>NZ_CP108302.1:0-5643653 GCF_045041015.1 Streptomyces sp. NBC_00019 | reverse complement strand
CTCGTCCAGCAGCACCACGCTGTACGGCCGCCTGCGGACGGCTTCCGTCAACTGGCCGCCCTCCTCGTAGCCGATGTAGCCGGGAGGCGCGCCGACGAGCCGGGCGACGCTGTGCTTCTCGCCGTACTCGCTCATGTCGATGCGGATCATCGCCCGCTCGTCGTCGAAGAGGAAGTCGGCGAGCGCCTTGGCGAGTTCGGTCTTGCCGACGCCCGTCGGGCCGAGGAAGAGGAAGGAGCCGGTGGGGCGGTCCGGGTCGGCGATGCCGGCCCGAGTGCGGCGTACGGCGTCGGAGACCGCCTGCACGGCCTGCGCCTGGCCGATCAGCCGGCGCCCCAACTCCTCCTCCATGCGCAGGAGTTTCTGTGTCTCGCCCTCCATGAGGCGGCCTGCGGGGATACCGGTCCAGGCGGCGACGACGTCGGCGATGTCGTCCGGGCCGACCTCCTCCTTGACCATGGTGTCCTTGGAGACCTCCTCCTCGGCCTGGGAGGCTTCCGCCAAGTCCCGTTCCAGGGTGGGGATCTCGCCGTAGAGCAGCTTGCTGGCGGTGTCGAAGTCGCCGTCGCGCTGGGCGCGTTCGGCCTGGCCGCGCAGATCGTCGAGGCGTTCCTTCAGCTCACCGACGCGGTTGAGGGACTGCTTCTCCTTCTCCCAGCGGGCGGTCAGACCCCGCAGCTCCTCCTCCTTGTCGGCGAGATCGCGGCGCAGCCGCTCCAGGCGCTCGCGGGAGGCCGGGTCGGTCTCCTTCTCCAGGGCGAGCTCCTCCATCTTCAACCGGTCGACGGCGCGCTGGAGTTCGTCGATCTCGAGGGGTGAGGAGTCGATCTCCATGCGGAGGCGGGAGGCGGACTCGTCGACGAGGTCGATGGCCTTGTCGGGGAGGAAGCGGGAGGTGATGTACCGGTCGGAGAGGGTGGCGGCGGCGACGAGGGCGGCGTCGGCGATCTGGACCTTGTGGTGGGCCTCGTAGCGGCCCTTGAGTCCGCGCAGGATCGCGATCGTGTCCTCGACCGTCGGCTCGGCGACCAGCACCTGCTGGAAGCGGCGCTCCAGGGCGGGGTCCTTCTCGATCCGCTCCCGGTACTCGTCCAGCGTCGTCGCGCCGACCATGCGCAGCTCACCGCGGGCGAGCATGGGCTTGAGCATGTTGCCGGCGTCCATGGCGGAGTCGCCGCCGGCCCCGGCGCCCACGACGGTGTGCAGTTCGTCGATGAAGGTGACGATCTGCCCGTCGGAGGCCTTGATCTCGGCGAGGACGGTCTTGAGCCGCTCCTCGAACTCACCGCGGTACTTGGCTCCGGCGACCATGGCGCCCAGGTCGAGGGCGACGAGCCGCTTGTTCTTGAGGGACTCGGGCACGTCCCCCTTCACGATCCGCTGGGCGAGCCCCTCGACGACGGCGGTCTTGCCGACGCCGGGCTCACCGATGAGGACCGGGTTGTTCTTGGTGCGCCGGGAGAGGACCTGGACGACCCGCCGGATCTCCTGATCCCGCCCGATGACGGGGTCGAGCTTGCCCTCGCGGGCCGCGGCGGTGAAATCGGTGCCGAACTTCTCCAGGGCCTTGTACTGCCCCTCCGGATCGGGTGTGGTCACCCGGCGTCCTCCCCTGGCCTTCTGGAACGCCTCTTGCAACTTCCTGGCGTTCGCACCCTGCGAGGAGAGTACGTCCGCGGCCTGGCCGCCCTTCGCGGCGATGCCCATGAGGAGATGCTCGGTGGAGAGGTACTCGTCACCGAGGTCCTTGGCGCGGGCGCCGGCGTCGGCGACCACGGCGAGCAGGTCACGGCTGGGCTGCGGGGGCGCGACGGTGGATCCGGTCACGCTGGGCAGTCCGGCGAGGATCTTCTCCGCGCCGACCCGAACGGCGGCCTGGTCGGCCTCGACGGCGGCCAGCAGATCGACGATGTTCTCGTTGTCCTGCCCCTGGAGCAGAGCGAGGAGCAGGTGAGCGGGGGTGAGATCCGGATGCCCTTCGGTGGCGGCCCGCTTCTCGGCCGCGTTGATCGCGTCCCGGCTCCGGTTGGTCAGCTCGGCGTCCACGTTCGCGTACTCCTCCTCGGTGTCGGCTCTCCCTGGACTGACTCAGTCAACGTACACAAAGTTGAGTCTATTCCACTCAAGGCGGGGTGCGGGAGCCTTGGAGGGGCTAACTTCCAGGCCATGACGACTCCTCCCACGACATCGCACCCCCGGGACCTCACGGCCCTCGACGAGCCGTATCTCAGCTTCTGGCGGGAGCGGCACCTGTGCACGCTGACGACCCTGCGCCCGGACGGCAGCCCGCATGTCGTGCCGGTCGGAGTGACATACGACGTGGAGGCCGGACTTGCTCGGGTGATCACGAGCGGGTCCAGCAAGAAGGCGCGGAACGTACTGGCGGCCGGGCCGGAGGGGGCGCGGGTGGCGGTGTGCCAGACGGCGGGCCGGCGGTGGGCGACGCTGGAGGGGCGGGCCCGCGTCCGCACGGAGCCGGACCGGGTCGCGGAGGCGGTGCGACGGTACGCGCAGCGCTACGAGCGGGTGCCGCGGCCGAATCCCGCGCGGGTGGTGATCGAGATCGAGGTGACACGGGCGCTCGGTCACGCGTGAGGACGTGTGAGCGATCTTTTCCGGCCAGTGATCGATTGGGCGGATACCCGGAAATGTCCCCTGAAACTGCAGCGGCGTCACCGTGTTCAGGTCACGGTGACGCCGCTGCGGGGGGAAGCACCTGCGCGATCTGTTACGACGGGGGAATCGCGTCAGGCACTGCGGGGGGTGGCTGGGATGGCCCGTGAGGTGGGGGATTCCGGTTCCACCAGCCGATGGTCTCGTTGGTCAAGATTCACAAAGATCATTCCGTACCGAATGGCACACCGCACTGGCTGCGGCGCCCCCCGAGGCCGCCGCAGACACCGGTACGCCCGCAGGTCCTCGTCCTCGTCCCGCGTGACGACCACCGGCTCACCGAACACCGTCACCATCAACGAGTCACCGGCGTGGGGGATCGCGGTGACCAGGTCGATGAAGTGCCAGCCGGAGCGGTAGGCCGTGGCCATTTCGCGACGGAATGAGCGATCGTCGGGCGGAGTGGTCATGTCAGCTCTCGACCGCCCAGGCGCTGTCTTCGGTCCTCCACGCACTGTCTTCAGGCTGCGGCTCGGACTGGGCCGCAACCCGCCAGGCGCTGTCCGCCCGAACGTCGCCCTTCGCTTCGGACAAGCCGCTCAACGCTCCGAAGGCCAAAACGGCGGAAAAAGCAGCGGCAAGCACCGAGCGAAGCAATTTCTTCTGCATAGTCGGCTTCGTCCTCACTTGAAGGTCCCCTCTTCACCCCGTGAGATAAGACGATGGCTCATTCGGGCACGTCATGGCCACACAATCGATGCATCATGTTCCTGCACGTTCAGGACCCTGGGGGGTGGAGATTTGACAACAAAGGGGACAAGCACGACACATCCACACGCGGTGACCACGCTGTGTGAGGAAGGTGGCCTGCTTTATGCGAACGCTCTGCGCACAGGACGCGTCGCGCGCTCGGACGTGGAGGCCGCACCCTGCTTGATCGAGTTCGACCTGCTGCACCCCGATCCCGACGATCCGAGCTGGCTGCGCCCGGTGCCCCCGGCGATCGCCCTGGCGCAGCGACTCAACCCCATAGAGCACGAGATCACTGAGCGCAGGCAGCTGTCGATCGAACTGGCAGATGCTTTCAAGCCGTTCATGGCACTCAGCGCCCAGGCCACGACGCCCACGCACTCCATCACGGTGCTGGAGGGCCGCGACCGGATCAACGCCGCGCTCAACCTGGCCGCGGGCCAGTGCCAGGTCGAGATGCTCACGGTCCAGCCCAGCAACCGCAGAACCGAGCGCAGCCTCGTTCAGGGACTGGAACGAGACACGACGTTGATCGAACGTGGTGTGCGGATCCGGACGCTCTACCAGCACACCGCCAGGTACAGCCCGGAGAAACTGGCCTACGTGGAGCAGCTCTCCAAAGGCAAGGTGGAGTACCGCACCATCGACGAGCTGGTCGAGCGCCTCATCATCTGCGACGAGACCGTCGCCTTCATCCCGACCCGCGATGACCAGGAAGTCGCCCTGGAACTACGTCACCCGGGCCTCGTCCGCTACCTGATCAAGGTCTTCGAGTTCATGTGGGGCCGCTCGGTCCCGCTGAGCGCCGGGGCCCCCTACGAAACCGCCGCCGACGGCATCACGGACATCCAGCACTCCATCGCCAAACTCCTGGTGGAAGGCCATGTCGACGAGGCCATCGCCCGCCGGCTGGGCATGAACGTGCGCACCTGCCGTGCGCACATCGCCAAGCTGGCCGCGGCTCTGGGCAGCGGCAGCCGCGCCCAGCTCGGCTTCCTCATAGCCGAGTCCGGAATCCTCAAGTCGAGCCAGCCGGCAACAGGGGGAGAGAGCCACACGTGACCGCGGGCCCGACTCGGCCGCCTCAGCGGACAGTCGGGGATCCCTGACCAGGAACACTGAGGTACGGGCCCGTGCCCCGGGGGCGGTCCAGACCCACCTGGGCGATGCGTACGCCCAACTGCGTCCGGCTCGCCGCGCCCAGCGTCTCCGACAGCCGCGCGATGTGCGCCCGGCACGTGCGGACGCTTATGCCGAGACGTTCCGCGATCACCGCGTCCTGGTGGCCCTCCGCCAGGAGTGCCGCGATGGACTGTTCGCGGTGGGAGATGCCCTCGAAGCCCGTGTCGGGGAGCGGAGCGGTCAGCGGGATCGCGAGGCGCCACAGCCGCTCGAAGGTCGTGAACAGGTAGTTCACCAGCGCCGGATGCCGCAGCTCCAGGGCCAGCGTGCGGTCCGGGCTCGCCGGGATGAAGGCGACCGTGCGGTCGAAGAGGATCAGCCGGTCGATGACCTCGTCGAGGGTCCTGGCCTCCACCGCGTCGCCCATCAGCTCCAGATAGTTCAGAAGGCCCTGGCCGTGCCGCGCCACATGCGTGTAGAGGTCCCGCATCCGCACGCCCCGGCCGCGTAGCGCCAGCGCCCGGTGCAGGCCCTCCGTCAGCTCGTGTTCGGGGCGGATACCGCCCGGCTGCACGGTCAGGACCTCCGTCGTGCACGCCTCCGTCGCCGCGTCCATCGCGGCCTGGATCCTGGAGAGGCCGTCCAGGACCCGGATCGAGGAGCCCTCCGCGGCCGAGGAGCGCTGCTGCGGCGCCAGTCCGGCGTACCACTCGAAGGCGGCCACCGCCGACCCCATCCGCCGCTGGCTCGCGCTCACCTCCTCGTGGACCCCGCGCAGCAGCCGTGTCATGACCTCCTGCGGGGAGGTCGGCACGAGCCAGTCCATGTCGTCGGGGTCCGGGTGCAGCAGCGCCAGCTCCAGCAGGCAGGGCACCGGTTCGGCGTCCTCGCGCGGCACGCGTCCGCGCCGTACGGCCCGGGAATACACGCGATCCCCGGCCTCGCACAGTCGGTCAGCACCGTGTGGGTGCTCGTCCGTCCCGTGCCCGGCCATCGCCCAGCCCACCCCCGTATCCAGCCTCTCGTGCCCGGCATGCGCGCGCTCGTGGCACTGACACACCCCTACGGGTCCGCAACTATGCGCGGCCCGATCCTGCTCCGCAACACGGCTCCGCCCCCTGTGACCGAGGGAAACCACCTGTATGCCCCTGATTATCCGCGCCTCCGCCCGTCGAGTTGCAACAAGCTGATGCTGGTGGGCCCTACCCACAGAAGGCCTCCGCAAAGGGAATCCGGCTCTCCGCGTACGCTGCCCGAAATGCGCGGGTGATCGCCGCGTTACGTATCGCCTCTAACGTCCTTTCATGGCGGACATATTTGACGCGTACGCGTTGGCCGACGCGTGGGACGAGATGTTTGTGCGGCCGGGTGAGGTCAGGACCGCCTACGAGCCGGTGCTGGCGGCCCTTCAGCCGATCGAGCCGAGCGAACTGCGCTTCCGGGCCGACCAGATGGCCCGGGCGTTCACCGACAGAGGCGTGACGTACGCCTTCGCGGGCGAGGAGCGGCCCTGGCCGCTGGACCTCGTGCCCAGGATCCTCGACGCCCTCGAATGGGACCTCGTACAACGCGGGGTGAGCCAGCGGGTGCGGGCCCTGGAGGCCTATCTCGCCGACGCCTACGGGCACTGCCGGGCCTTCGAGGACGGCGTCGTGCCCTGGCGGCTGCTGCTCAACTCCCCCCACTTCCACCGCGCGGCCCACGGGGTCGAGCCACCCGGCGGGGTACGGATCCACGTGGCGGGAATCGATCTCGTACGGGACGAGGCCGGGGACTTCCGGGTGCTCGAGGACAACGTGCGGGTGCCCAGCGGGGTTTCGTACGTCATCGAGAACCGCAGGGCCATGACCCGGGTCTTCCCCTCCCTCTTCGCCGAACAGCACGTCCTGCCCGTCGACGGGTACGGGCAGAAGCTGCTCGCGGCCCTGCGCGCCGCCGCTCCCGGCGGTACGGCGGATCCCCGGGTCGTCGTGCTCACCCCCGGGCCCAGCAACGCGGCCTACTTCGAACACGCCCTGCTGGCCCGGCTGATGGGCGTACAGCTCGTCGAGGGGCACGACCTGGTGTGCCGGAACAACCGGGTGTGGATGCGGACCACACGCGGCGAGATGCCCGTCCACGTCGTATACCGGCGCCTCGACGACGACTTCCTCGATCCGCTGCACTTCCGCCCGGACTCGGTGATCGGCTGCCCGGGGATCATGAACGCGGCCATGGCGGGCAACGTCACCCTCGCCAACGCCGTCGGCAACGGCATCGCGGACGACAAGCTGCTCTACACGTACGTACCGGACCTGATCCGGTACTACCTCGCGGAGGAGCCGGTCCTCCCCAACGTGGAGTCCTTCCGGCCCGACGAGCCGGGGCAGCTGGACGCCGTCCTCGACCAGATCGGCCAGCTCGTCATCAAGCCCGTCGACGGCGCCGGCGGCCAGGGCATCGTCATCGGGCCCAAGGCGGACAAGGCGACCCTGGAGAGGACGAGGAAGGCCGTCATCGCCGACCCGCGCGGCTACATCGCCCAGCGGCCCGTCGCCCTGTCCACCTCCCCCACCCTCGCCGGTGAGCGCATGGCACCCCGCCACATCGACCTCAGGCCCTTCGCCGTCAACGACGGCGACGACATCTGGGTCCTGCCCGGCGGCCTCACCCGGGTCGCCCTCCAGGAGGGCAACCTGATCGTCAACTCCAGCCAGGGCGGCGGCTCCAAGGACACCTGGGTCCTCGCCGAGGGGCCCGCCGAGCATCCCGAGGAGCCGAGCGCCGGGACGGCCCTTCCGGGCGTCGCACCCCGTCAGCTGGGTCCCGACGGCACCCCCGCCGTCGTACAGGAAGGAGCGCAGCAGCAATGAGCGACGTGATCCTCTCCCGGATAGCCGAGGCGCTGACCTGGACCGGGCGGTATGTCGAGCGGGCGGACGCCACCGGGCGCATCCTCGACGCCTATCTGCACCGCATGCTGGAGGACCCCTGGCGCGACGAGGACGCGGCCTGCCGGTCGCTGTACGCGATCCTCGGCGTCGACGCGGGCGACGAGCGCGTCGACATGCAGCAGGTCCTCGACCAGCTCGCCTTCGACGCCCGTTCGACCTGCTCGATCGAGGGCGCGCTGGGCGCGGCGCGGCTGAACGCCCGCAGCGCCCGTGAGGCCGTCTCCTCCGAGATGTGGGAGTGCCTCAACTCCACCTGGCACGCGCTCGCCGACCAGCGGCGCGCCGCCCGGCGGACGGGCCCCTACGGCTATCTGGAGCTGGTACGCGCACGTGCCGCGCTGTTCTTCGGGCTCGCCGACTCCACGATGAGCCGGGACGACAGCTGGCGGTTCGTGGTGCTGGGGCGCAGCCTGGAGCGGGTGGACATGACCGTACGGCTGCTGTCCGTGCGGGTGCTGGACGCCGCGCACGCGCCCGACTGGACGACGCTGCTGAGCGCGTCCGGCGCCGACGAGGCGTACGCGCGCGTGCACAGCGGCTTCGGCGACAGCGCGCGGGTGGCCGAGTTCCTGCTCCTGGACCGGGGCTTCCCGCGCTCCGCACTGCACGCGCTGACCACCGCGGAGGAGTGCCTCAGCGCCCTCGGCCGCCCCCGCCAGGACCCGGCGCGCCGCCCGATCGGCCGGCTGCGCACCCGCCTGGAATACCTCGACTCGCACGCCCTCCAGGATCAACTCCCCGTACTGCTCGAGGACTTGCAGCAGGCCTGCCTGCACTCGGCGGAGGGGGTCGCGGAGCGGTTCTTCCCGTATCAGGGGCCCGTGGTGTGGGCCCAGGAAGGAGCCTGACATGACCCGTCGCCTCCGCATCAAGCACATCACCCGCGTCGCGTACGCCCAGGCCGCCGTCTCCTCGCACAACGAGGTCCGTATGACGCCGCTGACGCTGCCCGGACAGACCACGCTGGACTCCCGGGTCACCGTCACCCCGGCCACCGCGACCTGGTCGTACTGGGACTACTGGGGCACCCAGGTCACCGGCTTCGACCTGATGGACCCCCATGCCGACCTCACCATCACGGCCTCCAGCCTGGTCGAGACGTCCCCGCCGGAACCGCTGCCGACCGCTCCCGGCTGGCCGGAGGTGGCCGAACGGGCCAGGAGCTCACGCCTGTTGGAGTTCGCCGGCCCCACGGTCCGTACGACGGTCCCGCCCAAGCTGCTGAAGAAGGCGCGGAAGGCCGCGGTGGGCCTCGGCCCGCACGAGGCCGCCGTCGCCGTCTCCGCCCTGGTCGCCGACCGGGTCTCCTACCTCCCCGGCGCCACCAGCGTGAACACCTCCGCCGCCGAGGCCTGGGAACAGGGCGCGGGCGTCTGCCAGGACATCACCCACCTCACCGTCGCTCTGCTGCGGGGCGTGGGGCTGCCGGCCCGGTACGTCTCCGGCTATCTCCACCCCGAGCGGGACGCGGAGCTCCACCGGGCGGTCGCCGGGGAGAGCCACGCCTGGATCGAGTACTGGGCGGGCGACTGGTGCGGCTACGACCCCACCAACCGGACGCGTGCCGACGAGTCGCACGTGGTCGTGGGGCGTGGCCGGGACTACGACGACGTGACGCCCCACAAGGGCATCTACCGGGGCGTGCCGGGCGGACCGCCGGAGGTGACGGTGGAGTTCACGCGGGTGGCCTGAACCGGGGGCAGGGCCGGGCCGCGGATCCCGGCCCTGCGCCCCGGCTACGCCGGTGCGAAGACGAAGAAGCCGTCTTCCGTGGCCAGATACCCGTACCCGGTCGGCGTGTTCACGTCCGGGACGGCGGTCAGGTCCTTGGCAAGCACCTTGCGCGTGGTGACGTCCACGGCCAGGTCGCCGTCGTCCGTACTGCCGTACAGGACCTTGCCGTTGCCGGAGAAGCGGATCGGGTCGAGCGCGTTCTCGCCCTCCTCCTGGGCCCACAGGCGGGTGCCGTCGGCCGTCCTCCAGACCGCCGTACCGTCGAAGCCGGCGTCGAACTCGCTCTTGTCCAGGGCCGCCAGCTCACCGTCGGCGGAGTACACGACGAGCTCGCCGCCCTCGTAGGAGGCGGTCAGGGCGCCGCTCGCCAGGTCGTACCAGGCGTAGACCTGGGCGGTGGGGCTGAGGCCGAGGTCCTTCTGCCAGGCCACCAGGGCCTTGCCGTCGGTGACCTCGACAACCTCGATGGTGCGGGACTTCGGCTGTCCCTCGTCGTCGAGCACGACGCCCTCGGGTATCGCGGCCTTGGCGGAGGACCAGATCTGCTTGCCGGTGGCCAGGTCGTTGAGGGTGACGTCCGAGGGGTCGTAGTCGTACTTCCCGGCGGCCTCGAAGCCCGGGTAGTAGCCGCCCGCGATCACCGGGGCGTGCGTCCGGTCGCCGCCGGCGATCCCCGTCTCCGCGTCGAAGTCGCACTCGGCGTCGTCGTCGCCGTTGCAGGGGACCGTGCGGGTGGTGCCGCCGCCGATCGGGGTGAGGGTCACGGCACCGTCGGCGGCGGAGACCGCGTAGCCGCTGACGATGTGGCCGAACTCGTAGCCGGACGTCTCGCCCAGCTTCGTGCCCTCGACGGAGTACAGGGTCGCCGAGGTGGTCGTCTCCTCCTGGGTCAGACCGTCGGACTCCTTCGTCGCGGACGTGCCGACGGCGATCGCCGGGGCGCCGTCCTTCCAGGTGACGCCCTCGACCGACTGCGCGGTCACGCCGAGGGTCCTGGTGAGCGCGCCGGTCTTGGCGTCCCGGAACTCCAGCGTGAGCTTCTCCGCCTCGTCGGAGGCGAACAGGACGCGGTTGACGTCGTCGGGCTCGCCGTCGACCGAGGCGTCGGTGAGGTAGGCGCCGCTCGCGTCCTTGGCGAACAGCAGGACCCCGCCGAGGTCCAGGACACCGAGCTCGGGGTTGTCCGTGGACAGGCTCCAGGCGGCCTTCTGCGCGTAGCCGGGCAGGGCGGCGCCCCGGTACGCCGGGCCGCTCGCCGCCGGTTTCCCGGTGGCCTTCCCGTCGCCGGCGGCGGACTCGGTGCCGTCGTCGCCGCCGCAGCCCGTCAGCAGCGCCATGGACAGAGACAGACCGACGACCGCGGCGCGCGTGCGCACGCGGCTCCCCTTGATGGGCGGCATGTTCGTGGGCAGCATGTTCTTCCCCCGTGTTCGAGACATGACAGCCCGGCATCCTAGACCAGTTCTTGATCTTGGCTTCACCGCCCCGGCGCCCGCGGACCGAAGCGCCCAGAACGTTCACTTCTCCCCACCCGGGGCGCACAATCACCCCTATGCCGACCGCACGCCTGCTCCGCCGTACGGCCCCCGTGCTCGCTCTGCTGCTCCTTGCGGGCTGCGGGGGCGGGGACTCCGGCGGGTCGCCGCCGTCCTCCGCGTCCCCCTCCCAGAGCCCCTCACGGGCGCACAAGGACGGCCATCTCACCTTCACCGTCCTGTCGTTGCGCTGCGGCATCACGGGGGTGACCGGGTCGCACGCCGACGCGCCGCCGCAGGGGCAGTTCTGTGCCGCCCGGCTGCGGGTGGAGAACAGGGACCCGAACTACCACGTCTACGAGTCGGCCCGGCAGCATCTCGCGGGCGTCAGCGGCGACCGGGCCCGGCCCGACTCCTTCGCGATGGCGGTGCGGCGTCAGTCGGACACGGTGAAGCTCGGCGGCCACACCCTCATGGAGGTCGAGCTCTGGTACGACGCCCCCAAGGACGCTAAGGTCACCGGCCTGCGCGTCTCGGGGGACAACGACCCGTCCAGCTTCACCAGCACCAAGCCGATCGGACGGGCGCCGAACGGGGTGCTGGTGCCGATGAAGCCGCTGGCCGGCAATTGAGCGGCTGACCTACTTGAGCTTGATCGCCGCGCAGTCCGCCGCGTACTTGGCGGTGCAGATCTGGTCCACCGTGTAGATGCCGTCGGCGACGACCGTGCTCTTGATGTTCGCCTTCGTCAGCGCGGACACCGTCACCAGCTGCGCCGGGATGCCCTTGTCGGTGGGGCTGTCGACGGAGTCCTGGGTGAGGGAGTCGAACAGGATGTCCTTGCCCTGGACCTTGGCCACGGCCATCTCCGCGGCGGCCTCGGCCTCCAGCGGGTAGGACTTGTACACGCTCATGTACTGCTCGCCGGCGACGATCCGCTGCACGGCGCTCAGTTCCGCGTCCTGGCCGGTGATCGGCGGCAGGTCGGTGATACCCGCCTCCTCCATGGCCTCGATGGCGGAGCCGGCCATGGCGTCGTTGGCGGAGTAGACGGCGGCGATGTTGTCCTTGCCGATCGCCTTGATCGCCTCGGCCATGTCCTTCTTGGCGATCTCCGGCTTCCAGCCGTCGACGTCGTACTTCTTGGCGATCGTCACCTTGCCGTTGATCTCGGAGACCGCGCCCGCCTTGAACTGCCCCGCGTTCGGGTCGGAGGGCGAGCCGTTGATCATGACGATCTTGTCGGAGGTGTCGATGTCCGAGCCCAGCGACTCGACGAGGGTGCGGCCCTGCACCTCGCCGACGAGTTCGTTGTCGAAGGAGACGTACGCGTCGATGGGACCCTCGGCGAGACGGTCGTAGGCGATGACGGGGATGCCCGCGTCCTTCGCCTTCTTCACCGTCGACGCGATCTTCTTGGAGTCCACGGCGTCCAGCAGGATGACGTCGACCTTGTCGTCGATCATCTTCTGCATCTGGGTCGTCTGCTTGTCCGCGTCGGCCTCGCCGTTGGCGTAGACCGTGTTGCCCTTCTTGTCGGTGAGCTCGGCGACCTTCTTCTGGATGATCGGGTAGTCGAACTCCTCGTACCGCGAGTTGGTCCGCTCCGGCATCAGCACGCCCACCGTGACGTCGTCGCCCTTGGTGGGACTCGCGTCGGCACTGTCCCCGGAGACTCCCAGCGCCCCGCAGGCGGAGAGCGAGAGGGCCATCGATGACACGGCCACGCATATGGCGGTACGACGCATTGGGGAGCTCACTATCTGGTGCCTTCCGGACTCGGGCGCATATTGCGCACCCAGGTGAAGGAAGCCAACGCGGCCTTCACCTATCAGTCAAGAAGCAACCGTCAAATGAGATAGCAACGTTAACGCGTGTAGCTTCTGTGCAGAATCGTGCCACGTGAGCGGAACCGAACCCCCGCCGGCGGGCGACTGGACAGTCAGAGCACCGAACTCCTGACGACTCCACGAGGACCGGATGACCATCAGCGAAAGCTCCGTCACGGACACCCTCTTCGGCCCGCTCACCGTCCGCCTGAACACCTGGCGGGGTGAAGTCGTCGTCGAGGGCGAGGCGATACCGCGGGTCGTGCTGAGCCGGGCGACCGGCACCAAGGCCGACGGGGACATCCCGATCGGTACCCGGGACGCCGGTCTGCTCATCCTCACCGTCGGCGGCGAGGCGGCCGCGCTGTCCCCCGGCCGGGGACGGCTGATCCGGCGTTCGTACCGGGTCGACGTCCGGCACGCGGGCCGGCACTGGCGGCTGGTGCCCCACTCCATGCCGGACAGCCGCCTCCTGCGCGACGGCCGGCGGTTCGGCGACTTCCACTCGAAGGGCGCCGGCGAGGTGAAGGCCGCCGAGTGGCGGTCGGACGCCAAGCCGGACGCCATGGACGCGGCCGTCGGGTACGCGCTGGCCGCCGCGTTCGGCACGGGCGCGGAGTCGATGTGGGCGGCGGCCGCCGACCTGGTCTTCGACGGATTTCCCTGAGACACGCCGTACAACCAATCGGTGCCCTTGCCGGTCCTGATTCGACGACGGTGATCTCTCCCGTCGTCGGACAGGACCGAAGGACCGCATGAACCCAGCCAGACGTACGACCGCGACCGCCGTCGTACTCGCCACCGCGGGCACCCTGCTCACGCTCACGCCCGCCTCCGCCGCGACCACCTGCACCTCGCCGGTCTTCAAGCGGCAGTTCTTCGCGAACACGAGCTTCTCCGGCACCCCGAGGAAGACCGACTGCGACAGCGCCGTCGACCAGAGCTGGAGCGGGGCTCCGGCGTCGGGCCTGCCGAGCGACAACTTCGGCGTCCGCTGGTCCGTCACCCGGGACTTCGGCTCCGGCGGCCCCTTCGCCCTCGCCGCCTCCGGGCTGGACGGCATACGGGTCCACGTCGACGGCGTCCGCAAGATCGACCTCTGGAAGAACGTCTCGTCGACCGTCTCCAGGACCGTCAACGTGACCATCCCCTCCGGCAAGCACACCCTCCGCGTCGACTACGTCAACTGGACCGGCTCCGCCAAGGTCAAGTTCGGCTACACCCCGCGCACCTCCGCCACCGTCGACAAGGTCAAGCCCCTCACCCCGGCCGGGATCTCCGTCTCGTACGACAAGAGCGGCAACAAGGCCAAGGTCGGCTGGGCGAAGAACAAGGAGATGGACCTCGCCGGGTACAAGGTCTACCGGCGGCTCAAGGGCGCCTCCTTCGGCAGCAAGGCGCTCGCCACGACCACCTCCACCTCGTACACGGACACCCCTCCGCCCACCGGTGCGACCTACTACTACGAGGTCCGCGCCTACGACAAGGCGGGCAACGTCTCGACCGGCACCGCCGACCAGGCGGTCACGAGCGTGGACACCACCCCGCCCGCCGCGCCGTTCGTCGAGATGGACGCGTGCCCGGTGGACCAGCCCTACGCGGCCCCGGAGTTGGTCACGACCGCGGAGAACGCGGCCGACATCGCGCTCTACGAGATGCAGCGGCTGAACTCCGCCACCAACACCTGGGCCACCGTGTACACCGGCACCAAGGGCGCGATCTGCGACACCGGTCACGCCGCCGACGGCAGCGAGGTCACCTACCGGGGCCGGGCCCGCGACGCCGTCGGGAACTGGTCCGCGTACTCACCCGCCGCCACCTTCACCACCTCGGACCTGACACCGCCGGCGACCGCGGCCGACGCGCGCGTCGAGTACCGGTCGGGCGTTCCGCACATGCTGTGGTCGGCCGTCGACGGGGCCGCCTCGTACCAGGTCCTGCAGTACGACGCGGCGACCGGCGGCTGGCTCGACGCGCTGCCCGGCGCCACGGGCACCACCCCGACCACCACCACGGCAACCGACGCCGTGCCGCGCCAGCTGCTCGCGGTCGCCGACAGCTACCGGTACGCGGTGCGCTCGGTGGACGCGAAGGGCAATGCGGCCGCCCCGGTGGAGGTCACGCTGACGATGGCGGACCGGCCCGATGCGATCGCGCCGTTCCGCACCACCGCGAGCCGGTTCGACGAGGGGGTGATGATCGAGTGGAGCAGCGCCGACCCGTGGACCTTCGGCGAGGACGATCCGCTGCTCACCTATCGGATCGTCCGCACCGACCAGGCGACCGGCGAGAGCAGCGTGGTGACCGCCTGCAAGCCCAACAGCTCGCAGGACCTGCCGCTGACGGACCCGGAGACGTACTGGACCTGGAACACCGGCGACGCCCCCGACTACGCCGGTGCCCGGCAGATCAACGGCGTCTGCTGGGACGTCTCCGGTGCCTCCGAGACGACGTACGACTACACGGTCATGACGATCGACCCGTACGGTCATGAGTCGCAGCCCGGCCCCGCCGCCACCGGGACCACGCCGGACACCGAGCGCCCGGCACCGGTGCAGAACCTGGCCGCCGAGCAGATCCCGCTCGGTGTACGCCTGACCTGGACGCCGCCGGCCGACGACGACGTCACGGGCTACAAGGTGTGGCAGGGCGTCACGGACCCGGAGACCGGCGAGACGGTATGGGACCAGAACTGCTGGACGGGCGACTCCCTGGCCGAGACCGAGATCCTCTGCCCGACGGTCCCCGACGGCGCCGCGCACACCTACAAGGTGGCCGCCACGGACGGCTCCCCCCTGATCGACTGGTACGCCGGCCCCGAGGCCTTCCACCCCGCCGAGCTCTCCGTCACCCTGCCCGACACCCGGCCGCCGGGCTGGACGGGGACCGGGATCCGTGAGGACCAGTACCCGGAGCTGTACGTCGGCTGCTCCGAGAGCTCCGGCCTCGGCGACTGCGGCCGGTTCGCGAGCTATCGCGTGGAGCGCTGGGACCCGGCCTCGGCCGCCTATGTCACCCTCACCGAGGGCACGATGTACGACGCCGTGTTCCACATGGACAAGACGGTCCACGAGGACACGCTGGGCCTGTACTACTACCGCGTCGTCCGCCTGGACGCCGCCGGCACGGAGGCCGCGTCCACGCCGATGGCGTACGGCATCTGGGACTCCTGGCTCTGAGCCCGCACATGCGAAGGGGCCCGGAGGTTCGTCCTCCGGGCCCCTTCGCATGCACTTGGGTACCTCAGTCCTGCCGCCCCTTGGGACGCCACACCACCAACGCGCTGGTCTGCTGCACTTCCTGATAAGGCACCAGGTCACGGCGGTACGACGCATGCACCGCCGCCTCACGCTGCTGCATCGCCGCGGCGGCGCCGTCGAGGGCGGCCTCCATCTCGGCGACGCGGGACTGCAGCGCGGCGACCTGGTTCTCCAGCTCGATGATGCGCTTGATGCCGGCGAGGTTGATGCCCTCGTCCTGCGACAACGCCTGCACCGCGCGGAGCAGTTCGATGTCACGGGCCGAGTAGCGGCGGCCCCGGCCGGCGGTGCGGTCCGGGGAGACCAGGCCCAGACGGTCGTACTGGCGCAGGGTCTGCGGATGCAGGCCCGAGAGCTGGGCCGCCACCGAGATGACGTAGACCGGGGTCTCCTCGGTCAGTTCATACGGATTGCGTCGACGGCCGTCCATCTCGATCAAGCTCCCTTCGCGGCCTGGAACAGCTCCGCCCGCGGGTCCTCGCCCGCGGTCGCCTCGCGATACGCCTCGAGTGCGTCACGAGCCTTCCCCGTCAGGTCCGTCGGGACACTCACCTCGACGGTGACCAGGAGGTCGCCGCGGGTGCCGTCCTTGCGGACCGCGCCCTTGCCGCGGGCGCGCATGGTGCGACCGTTGGGCGTGCCCGGCGGCAGCTTCAGCGTGACGGCGGGGCCGCCCAGGGTCGGGACCCTCACCTCGCCGCCGAGGGCCGCCTCGGTGAACGTGACCGGGACCGTGACCGTGAGGTTGTCCTCCTTGCGGCCGAAGACCGGGTGCGTGTCGACGTGCACGGTGACATACAGGTCTCCGGCCGGACCGCCGCGCTCGCCCGGTGCGCCCTTGCCGCGCAGCCGGATCCGCTGACTGTCCGTCACCCCGGCGGGGATGCGGACCTGCATGGTCCGGGAGGACTTGGCGCGGCCGCTGCCCTTGCACTCCAGACAGGGGTGCTCGGCCATCAGTCCGCGGCCCTTGCAGTCCGGGCAGGGGTCGGTGAGGGAGAAGCCGCCGCCGGAGCCCCGCGCCACCTGGCCGGTGCCGACGCAGGTCGGGCACACGCGCGGTGTGCCGTTCTTGTCGCCGGTGCCGGAGCAGGCCTTGCACGGGGACTGCGAGGACATCCGCAGCGGCACCGTGGCACCCTCGATGGCCTCGGTGAAGCTCAGGGTGACCTCGGTGTCGATGTCCTGGCCGCGCCGGGGCTGGGTACGGGTCGTGCCCGTACCGCCCCGGTTGAACAGACCCCCGAAGACGTCGCCGATCCCGCCGCCGAAGCCACCGGAACCCCCGGCGCCACCGCCCTGCGCGCCGCCTCCGAAGAGGTCGCCCAGGTCGAAGTTGAAGGAGCCGCCGCCCGCGCCCGGCCCCGGGCGGAAGCCGCCGTTGCCGAAGAGGGCGCGGGCCTCGTCGTACTCCTTGCGCTTCTTGGGGTCACCGAGGACGTCGTTCGCCTCGGAGATCTCCTTGAAGCGCTCCTCGGCCTTGACGTTGCCCTTGTTGGCGTCCGGGTGGAACTCGCGGGCGAGCTTCCGGTACGCCTTCTTGATCTCGGCCTCGGTGGCGTCCTTGGGGACGCCGAGGACCTTGTAGAAGTCCTTCTCGATGAAGTCCTTGGTGCTCATCCTCGACGCGCCCCCTTCCTGGCGTCCCGCTCAGTGGTGACCTCAGCCCTCCTCAGGGCCGTTGTCCTTGTCGTCGTCGGCCGTGGAGTCCTCCTCGGCCTTGACCGTCTGCGCGCCCGGCTGCGGTTCGGCGACGGCCACCCGCGCGGGGCGGATGGTGCGCTCGCCGATGCGATACCCGGGCTGCAGGATCGCCACGCACGTCGTCTCGGTGACGTCCGGCGCGTAGCTGTGCATCAGGGCTTCGTGGATGGTCGGGTCGAAGGGCTCGCCCTCCTTGCCGAACTGCTGCAGACCCATCTTCGCCGCGACGGTCTCCAGCGACTCCCCGACGGACTTGAATCCGCCGACGAACTCGCCGTGGTCCCGCGCGCGGCCGATGTCGTCGAGCACGGGCAGGAGTTCGGTCAGGAGGTTCGCGACGGCGATCTCCTTGACCGTGATCCGGTCCCGCTCCACGCGGCGGCGGTAGTTCTGGAACTCGGCCTGGAGCCGCTGGAGGTCCGCGGTGCGCTCTTCGAGCGCCTTGCGGGCCTGGTCCAGCTGGGCCGTCAGACCGGCGATCTGTGCTGTTGCGTCCCCGGCCGGGGCCGCCCCCTCCTGAGGGGCGGCCTTCGGCTCGGCGTCGTCGGGGGTCGCGCCGGAGGGGACGTCGGGCTTCTCCTCGAAGCCCGGGGTCTCCTCGGTCACGCGGCACCGTCCTTGCGCTCGTCGTCCACGATCTCGGCGTCCACGACGTCGTCGTCGGCCTTGGGAGCCTCGGCACCGGCGTCGGCGCCACCCGCGGACTGCGCGGCCTGGGCGTCGGCGTACATGGCCTGGCCGACCTTCTGCGAGACGGCCGCGACCTTCTCGGTGGCGGTGCGGATCTCGGCGGTGTCCTCGCCCTTGAGCGCGGTCTTCAGCTCCTCGACGGCGGCCTCGACCTCGGTCTTGACCTCGCCGGGGACCTTGTCCTCGTTGTCCTTGAGGAACTTCTCCGTCTGGTAGACGAGCTGCTCGCCCTGGTTGCGGGACTCGGCGGCCTCGCGGCGGGCGTGGTCCTCCTCCGCGTACTTCTCGGCCTCTTCGCGCATCCGGTTGACCTCGTCCTTCGGCAGCGAGGAGCCACCGGTGACGGTCATCTTCTGCTCCTTGCCCGTGCCCAGGTCCTTCGCGGTCACGTGCATGATGCCGTTGGCGTCGATGTCGAAGGCGACCTCGATCTGCGGGACACCGCGCGGGGCCGGCGGCAGACCGGTCAGCTCGAACATCCCGAGCTTCTTGTTGTACGCCGCGATCTCGCGCTCGCCCTGGTAGACCTGGATCTGCACGGAGGGCTGGTTGTCCTCGGCGGTGGTGAAGATCTCGGACCGCTTGGTCGGGATCGTCGTGTTCCGCTCGATGAGCTTGGTCATGATGCCGCCCTTGGTCTCGATACCGAGGGACAGCGGGGTCACGTCGAGGAGCAGGACGTCCTTGACCTCACCCTTGAGGACACCGGCCTGCAGGGCGGCGCCGATGGCGACGACCTCGTCCGGGTTGACGCCCTTGTTGGCGTCCTTGCCGCCGGTGAGCTCGCGCACGAGCTCGGCCACGGCGGGCATCCGGGTGGAGCCACCGACGAGGACGACGTGGTCGATCTCGTTGATGGAGACGCCGGCGTCCTTCATGACGTTGAAGAACGGGGTCTTGCAGCGCTCCAGGAGGTCCGCGGTCAGCTGCTGGAACTGAGCCCGGGTGAGCTTCTCGTCCAGGTGCAGCGGGCCCTCGGCGGAGGCGGTGATGTAGGGCAGGTTGATCGAGGTCTCGGTGGAGCTCGACAGCTCGATCTTGGCCTTCTCGGCGGCCTCGCGGAGGCGCTGGAGGGCCATCTTGTCCTTGGCGAGGTCCACGCCGTGACCGGACTTGAACTGCTGCACCAGGTAGTCGACGACGCGCTGGTCCCAGTCGTCACCACCGAGGTGGTTGTCACCGTTGGTGGCCTTCACCTCGACGACGCCGTCGCCGATCTCCAGGAGGGACACGTCGAAGGTGCCGCCACCGAGGTCGAAGACGAGGATCGTCTGGTCGTCCTTGTCGAGGCCGTACGCGAGCGCGGCCGCGGTGGGCTCGTTGACGATACGAAGGACGTTGAGACCGGCGATCTCGCCGGCTTCCTTCGTCGCCTGACGCTCGGAGTCGTTGAAGTACGCCGGGACGGTGATGACCGCGTCGGTCACCTTCTCGCCCAGGTAGGACTCGGCGTCGCGCTTCAGCTTCTGCAGGATGAACGCGGACATCTGCTGCGGGTTGAAGGGCTTCCCGTCGAGCTCGACCTTCCAGTCCGTGCCCATGTGGCGCTTGACGGAGCGGATGGTCCGGTCCACGTTCGTGACCGCCTGGCGCTTGGCGACCTCGCCGACCAGCACCTCACCGTTCTTCGCGAAGGCGACGACGGACGGCGTGGTCCTGGCACCCTCGGCGTTGGTGATGACGGTGGGCTCGCCGCCCTCCAGAACGCTGACGACCGAGTTCGTCGTGCCCAGGTCGATGCCGACCGCACGTGCCATGGTGATTTCCTCCAGCTGACTTGAGTGGAACGGACTCAAGTGTGCATGACGCCCGCCGCTCGGTCAACAGACCTGAGCCAGGAGGGCTCAACTCTTATCCGTTCCTTACACGCAACTGAGCTCTGACCTGCGCGGACGGCTTCGCACGGAGGAGTGCGAGAACGACGATCAGGGCGCCCGCGACCACCCAGAGGACCCCCGACTCCGCGAGCCACCCGACGTGCACGAGGACCCCGACGAGCACCCCGCAGAAGGCTCCCGCACCGAGGACGACGATCACTCCCTGCGGAGTGAGCCCGAGCCGCCTGAGCCGGTGGGCGAGGTGGCCGGTGCCGGTGCCGCGGCGGGTCAGGGCGACAAGGAGGACCTCGGCGGCGATCAGGGCCGTCAGCGCGAACAGCACCGCCGCGCTGGAGCCGAGCCCGTAGCCGGCCCGGGTCACCACCGCGGCCGAGGCGAGCACGAACCCGGCGAACAGCGACCCGCACGAACCGAGCCCCACGCGCGCGGGCGGCCAGTTGTGCATGAGGAACCCGGTCAGCGCAGCGGCCAGCACGCTCAGCAGCACCGCGAGCCCGTCCATCACCTCGACCGCGGCACAGGCGCCGACCCCGAAGGCGGTGACGACCCCGACGGCCCCCGCGAGACCGTCGGCATGGTCCAGAGCCCGGAAGCCGACGGTGACGAGGACGATCCAGCAGACGGCGAGGAGTCCCCCGGCGACACCGGTCTCCCCGTACGGCACGACACAGGCCGCCGCCACCGCCGTACCGGCGACCAGCGCCCGCGCCTTGACCCGCCGTACGTCCGCGAACAGCCCCAGCCCGGCGACCACGGCCCCGGCGACGAGCAGCTCGCCGACGCCGGAGCCGAGGGGCGCGACACCGGTCCGGTCCCCCACGACCGCCACCAGGCAGGTCGCGAGCACCACCGCCACACCCCCGAACAGCGGCACCTTGCGGTGCTGCCACCGCCGGTCGACGACCCCGAGCCGCAGAGCGGCCGTGCGGAGCAGTGCGGTGAGGACGGTGGCGAGAAGGAGGGCGGTCGTGGCGGCTGCGATCCCGTAGAGCACAGGTCTAAATTAGGGGCGAATGTATCAATTTGGTACGAATAACACGGTCAGTTCTTAAGGCAACCCTCAGCGACATAGATCACCGCACGGCTGGCTACAGTGCGAGAGACGATGCGGGTACTCTCGTAGAACTGCATAAGTTACCGCTTAGTAATCTCGCTTCACCCCGCTCGAAAGAACCCCATCGCAGGCCCGAGGAGCCCCGACATGCAACTCGCCGCGATCATCGTGTCGCTGGTCCTGACCGTGGTCGGCGCGGCACTGTTCGCACGCGTCATCGCGCAGTTCGTCCGGTTTTTCATGCTCGGCCAGCCTCTGCCCGCCGGCACCCGGATCGACAACCCCTACCAGCGCAGTGTGACGTTGGTGAAGGAGTTCCTCGGCCACACGCGGATGAACCGCTGGGGGATCGTGGGCTTCGCCCACTGGTTCGTGGCGATGGGCTTCCTGACGCTGATCCCGATCCTGGGCCAGGCCCTGGGCCAGCTCTTCCAGGCCGACTTCGTCCTCCCGGTCATCGGCGGCTGGCTGCCCTGGGAGATGTACGTCGAGTTCATCACCGTGATGACCGGCCTCGGCATCGCCGTGCTGATCGCGATCCGCCTGCTGAACCTGCCCTCGCGCCCCGGCCGCAAGTCCCGCTTCACGGGCTCCACGGCCTGGCAGGCGTACTTCGTCGAGTACGTCATCCTCACCATCGGCATCGTGATCTACGTGCTGCGCGGCCTCGAGGGCGCGATGCACCACGTGGACCACTACGAGGCCGCGTTCTTCGCCTCGTACCCGCTGGTCGCCGCGTTCCGGACGCTCGACGTCTCCACGCTGCAGACGCTGGTCTACCTCTTCGCCGGCATCAAGGTCAGCGTCTCGTTCATCTGGATGATCGTCGTCTCGCTGAACGCCAACATGAGCGTCGCCTGGCACCGCTTCCTCGCGTTCCCGAACATCTGGTTCAAGCGCAACGCTGACGGCTCCACCGCGCTCGGCGGCCTGCAGCCCATGACCTCCGGCGGCAAGCCGATCGACTTCACCGACCCGGGCGAGGACGACGTCTTCGGCGTCTCCCAGGTCGAGCAGTTCTCCTGGAAGGGCCTCCTCGACTTCTCGACCTGCACCGAGTGCGGTCGCTGCCAGTCGCAGTGCCCGGCCTGGAACACCGGCAAGCCGCTCTCCCCGAAGCTGCTGATCATGTCGCTGCGGGACCACTCGCACGCCAAGGCGCCCTACCTGCTGGCGGGCGGCGGCAAGACGATGGAGGGCGAGGAGAAGGCGTCCGAGGAGCAGCTGGCCGGCGTGCCCGCCGCTGCTCTGGCGGAGGCCGAGCGCCCGCTGATCGGCACCGCCGAGGAGAACGGCGTCATCGACCCGGACGTCCTGTGGTCCTGCACCACCTGCGGCGCCTGTGTCGAGCAGTGCCCCGTCGACATCGAGCACGTCGACCACATCGTCGACATGCGCCGCTACCAGGTGATGATCGAGTCCGCGTTCCCGTCCGAGGCGGGCACGATGCTCAAGAACCTGGAGAAGAAGGGCAACCCCTGGGGCCTGGCCAAGAAGCAGCGCCTGGAGTGGCTCAAGGAACTCGACTTCGAGGTGCCGGTCGTCGGCAAGGACATCGAGGACCTGTCCGAGGTCGAGTACCTGTACTGGGTCGGCTGCGCGGGCTCCCTGGAGGACCGCGCCAAGAAGACCACCAAGGCCTTCGCGGAGCTGCTCCACATCGCGGGCGTCAAGTTCGCGATCATGGGCGGCGACGAGAAGTGCACGGGTGACTCGGCACGCCGGCTGGGCAACGAGCCGCTGTTCCAGGAACTCGGCATGGAGAACGTCGCGGCGCTGAACATGGCGTTCGGCGAGGACGACGAGGACGAGTCGACGAAGAAGCCGCGGTCGGCGAAGAAGATCGTCGCCACCTGCCCGCACTGCCTGAACACGATCGGCAACGAGTACCCGCAGCTCGGCGGCGACTACGAGACCATCCACCACACCCAGCTGCTCCAGCACCTCATCGACGAGGGCAAGCTGCTCCCGGTGACCCCGGTCGACGGCCTCATCACCTACCACGACCCCTGCTACCTGGGCCGTCACAACAAGATCTACACGCCCCCGCGCGAGATCATGTCGGCCGTCCCGGGCCTGCGTCAGCAGGAGATGCACCGCCACAAGGAGCGCGGCTTCTGCTGTGGCGCCGGTGGTGCGCGGATGTGGATGGAGGAGCGGATCGGCAAGCGCATCAACAACGAGCGCGTCGACGAAGCCCTCTCCCTGAACCCCGACATCGTCTCCACGGCCTGCCCGTTCTGCCTCGTCATGCTGACCGACTCGGTCAACGGCAAGAAGAACGAGGGCAAGGCCAAGGAGTCCATCACGGTCGTCGACGTGGCCCAGCTCCTGCTGGAGTCCGTGAAGACCCCGGTGGACCCGCAGGACGCGACGGAGACGGAGCCCGCCCCGGAACCGGAGCCGGTGAAGTAGCCCGTACCGCACTCCGACGCCCCTCACGCCCACCTGGGTGTGGGGGGCGTCGTGGCTCACCGGCCACAAGGCTCCGGATCCGGTCCAGGTGCTCGGCGATGTCACTGGCGAGGCCGCCGTCTTGTCGTAGGGGACGACGACAACCTCGCTCAAGGACTCAAGGAGTGGACGATGAACCTCGCCCTGTGGATCGGTGCCGCACTGCTCGCCGCGGTCGCCCTGGCCGGTGGCGTCACCAAGACCTTCGTGCCCCGGGAGAAGCTGGCCGCAGCCCCCGGCGGGGGCTGGACGGCACAGGTGAGCGTCGGTTTCCTGAAGAGTCTCGGCGTCCTCGAACTGCTGGCCGCCGTCGGCCTGATCCTGCCCGCCGTGGTCGACATCGCGCCGGCCCTGGTGCCGGTGACCGCCGTCAGGCCTACGTCGGGCCGTGGTTCCCGGAGCCGTTGCTCGCCGACCCCTACCAGGACCCGGAGCGGTCGGCGGAGCTGGCGGACTCGGTGTCGATGGCGGCCCTGTTGCTGCTGGAGCGGCTCAGTCCGCTGGAGCGGGCGGTGTTCGTGCTGCGGGAGGTGTTCGACTTCGGCTTTCCCGAGGTCGCGTCGGCGGTGGGGCGCTCGGAGGCGGCGTGCCGTCAGCTGGTGGTGCGGGCGCGGCGCCACATGGCCGAGGGCCGGCCCCGGTTCGAGGCGAGCCACAAGGAGCGGACGGAACTGGCGTCGCGGTTCTTCCAGGCGCTGCGCGAGGGCGATGTGGACGGCCTCCAGGAACTGCTCGCAGGCCGCCCCCCACCTGGACCAGCGCTGCGACGACGTCGTCACGGCGCCCGGACCGCCTTGGCGGACCCCCGGGCACCACAGCGCTCCCCAGCACTACATCGGCATCGACCGCAGCCGCGCGGGCCCCTGCGGCCACACCGCCCCCTCCGCCAGCGGCGTCCACATCGTCCGCAGCGGATGGTCGATCACCCCGCCCGGCTGCTCGATGCGCATACCGCCCGGCAGCACCCGCCACCCCAGCTTCTCGTACAGCTCCACCCGGTCCGGCAGACAGAACAGGAGCCCGAACTCCGCCCCGGCTCCCCGGGCGTGTGCGACGGCCGTGTCCACGACCAGCCGGGCCAGGCCGTGCCCTCGCATGCCGGGTGCGACGACCACACCGCCGAGCCCGGCCACCCGCAACCGCCGCTCCCCCACCTCGACGTCCGCCTCCACCAGCCCGGCGTGCGCGACCAGCCGGCCCTCGCTGCGGACCCCGAAGTGCACGTCCTTGTCCCGGGCCGTCACCCCGTACGCGGCGACCTCGAAGGGGTCCTCGGCACCGCCGGTGATCTCGGCGAGGTCGGCCTTGGTGTACCGCGCGAGCCGTACGACGGGGAGTTCCTGAGGGCCGTGGAGCGCCTGTCCGGCTCCGGTGGCGAGCGCCCAGTAGCGGTCGCCGTAGGACCAGTGCCACCACTCGGTGGGGTAGTTGACCAGGCCGGCCGCGGTCAGGGCGGTGCCGAGCAGCCGACGGTTCGCGCGCGCCTCGGCGCCGATGCCGGGGGCGTCCGTGAAGCAGGCGCCGTCGCTCTCCTCCGGACTGGCGTTGACCCGGGTCCCCATGTCGAGTTCGTGTCCGTCGGCGTCCACGAGGGTGAGGTCGACCGCCGCGCCGGCGCTGTGCGGGGCGATCTCCGGCGGGGAGACGTACCGGCTGGTGGCGTCCCGCAGCTCCGCCTCCGTCCGGTCCGGGTGGGCGGTGCGCAGGGTGCGGGCGTACTTCTCGAAGTAGAGGCGCTGAAGGGCGGGCGGCCGGTACCCCTCGACGAACAGCAGCCGGAGGCCCTGCGGCAGCAGCTCCTGCGCCTTCAGCAGCCGGGCCAGGACGCCCTCACGCAGATGCGCGAAGGCCCCGTACGCGTCCTCCCTGCGCGGGTCGACGTCGAGGAACTCCCTTACGTCGACGAAGGGTTCACCCCTGTCGGCCACGGGGACCGCCGCGATCCGGGGATCTGACATCAGCACGATCTCGGTCATGCATCGATCATGGCTTGCGGCACGTATGCGGCCATCACGCGGGCCCCTGCCCGCAAACCCCGGCTGAACTCCCCCTTAACCCCGGGCTCGAACGCGTGCATCATTGCCGGGGTTCGTTGTCGATGATGCTGACGAGGTGTGCGGTGCGCGTGCGAATGGCCGGGGCGGGTACGGCGGTGCTCTGCGGCGCCCTCCTGCTCGTCTCCTGCGGACCCACCCAGCACGCCGAGAGCGCCGACCACAGCACGCCGCCCGTGCGCGCCGCGAACGCTCCCGCGAAGCTGCCCGTCCCGCGCGGCAAGGGCAGTGAGGTCGCCGACGACTTCAACGGCGACGGCCACCGGGACCTCGTACTCGACGACCTGGTCAAGGCGCAGGAGCACGCGGACGACGCGGGCATCGGGGTCGTGTACGGGAGCGCGCGCGGGCTGACGCCGGGAGCGAGACAGTTGCTGAGTCCGGCGAAGCAGGCCGTCGCCACCAAGGGGCAACTGCCCGCAGTGTTCGAGGCGGAGGCCACCTGTGACCTCGACGGGGACGGCTTCACGGACCTCGTCGTGTCGACCGATCCGCCCTACGACGGCCAGGGACAGCCGCCGGTCCCGCTCCAGATCCTCTTCGGATCCCCGTCCGGCCTGACCGGCAAGGCGGTCAAGCTCGTCGTCCCGGCACGCGCCCGGGCCGGCAACGACTGGCCGGACCAGCCGGTGTGCGGCGACTTCGACGGGGACGACGCCCAGGACCTCGTCCTGCACGCGTCGGGCTCCCGACTCACCTATCTGCGGGGCCCGTTCACCAAGAAGGGCGCCCCGAAGGCGGCCACTGCTCCCGTCACCGCCCCCGGCGAGCTCCCCACGGGCCCGGCCACGGACGTGAACCGCGACGGATACGACGACCTGGTCGTCCGTACGGCGGACGGCACCGCCACCTCCGCCCTCGTCCTCGGCGGCCCCACCGGGCCGACCAGCACCGGCACCCTCCTGCCGGCCGGCATCGACGTCGCCCTCGGCCGCTTCGGCAAGGGCAAGGCCCTGGACGCGGCGATCGGCGCGATGGGCGGCACCGCCCTGCGCTACGACCTGCCCACCGCCGGCCGCGCCACCCTCTCCTCCCCCGGCTCCATGCTCGACGCGGCCGACTTCGACGGCGACGGGCTGAGCGAACTCGTCTCCAGCGGGTCGCGGATCAAGGTGTTCCGAGGCCGTACGGCCGGACTGTCGACGTCGGGCATGGTCACCGTCGAGCCGGGCGCGGTGGGCACCACCCGGGTCCTCGCCGTGGGCGACTTCGACGGGGACGGGCGGGCGGACCTCGCGGTGCGCACGTACCAGGGCGAGACCAAGGACACTGTCGCCGTCTTCCCCGGGGCGAAGAAGGGGCTCGTGAGCACCGAGCCGACGGTCACCTTCTCCACCTCGGAGTTCCTGGAAGTCGACTGAGAAACCCCAGCGGTCACAGAGGGCACAAGAATTTACCGAACACACGTACAACCCTTACGTACCGACAGAGGTCTCCTGTGCGCCGACCGACCTGTGTAGCCGAGGAGTACTCCCGGCGAACACGGCCGGTCCGCCCCCATCGACTGTGGACGCCCCGCCAGGCGTCCCCGCATGCCGCAGGAGAACCCGCATGCACCAGCACCATCTGCGACTCGCCCTCGCGACGGCCACCGCGGCCGCGCTGACGGGCGGTCTGCTCACCTTCTCGGCCGCGACGGCGACGGCCGCGGACTCGACGGTCGTACCGAAGGCCGACTTCAACGGTGACGGCATCGGCGACGTGGCCTTCTCGGCCGCCGGTGCGTACGTCAACGGCAAGAGGGGCGCCGGGCAGCTCGTCGTCCTGTACGGCACCGGCACCGGAGTGTCGTCCGCGAAGCGCTCCGTCATCAGCCAGAACACCACGGGCGTGCCCGGCACCGCCGAGACGGACGACTTCTTCGGCGCGGAGACCGCCTACGGCGACTTCAACAACGACGGCTACGACGACATCGCCGTCTCCGCCCCCTGGGAGGACGTCGGCAGCGACACCGACGGCGGCGGTCTCGCCGTGCTGTGGGGCTCCACGAAGGGCATCACCGGCACCGGCGTGACCATCGCCGACCCGGCCCCCTCCTCGCACGACACCTGGGGCAAGAACCTCGCCGCCGGCGACTACGACGGCGACGGCACGGACGACCTCGCGGTGGGCAACACCTCCAGCACGATCTACGTCTACAAGGGCGGCATCAGCGCCTCCGGCACCGCGGTCGGCGGCCGCTCCACCATCAAGCCCCCGATCCAGTCCGGCGGCAGCGCCCGCGGCCCGCTCAACCTCACCGCGGGCGACGTCAACGGCGACGGCCGCACCGACCTGGTGGTCGACGGCTTCGAGACCGAGACCGACTACGGCTGGAACACCAACTACCTGGTCCCGGGCACCGCGAGCGGCCTGTCCGTCGCGTCCGCGCAGACCCTCAAGCCCGGTGCCATCACCGCGATCGGCGACATCAACGCCGACGGCTTCGGCGACATCGTCTCCGGCATGTACTGGAACAAGACCACCGACGACGGCAGCGTCACCTACCCGGGCGGCGCCGACGGCGGCAAGGTGTGGATCACCTACGGCTCCGCGAGCGGCGCCGGCTCGGTCACCGGCATCACCCAGAACACCGGCAACGTCCCCGGTACCTCCGAGAAGAACGACTGGTTCGGCTACGAACTGGACCTCGGCGACATCAACGGCGACGGCTTCCAGGACCTCGTGGTCGGCGTCGCCGGCGAGAACATCGACGGCGTCACGGACACCGGCATGGTCACCGTCCTGTACGGCTCGGCCTCCGGTCTGAACACCTCCTCCGGCGCCCAGTCCTTCGCCCAGTCCACCGCGGGCGTGCCCGGCGAGGACGAGAAGAACGACGCGCTCGGCGCCGACGTCAAGCTCGACGACGTCACCGGCGACGGCCGCGCCGACCTGATCGCGGGCTCGTACGAGAACGACGGCAACGGCGCGGTCCTCTACCTGCCCTCCAACGGTACGAAGATCACCACGGCCGGCTCCCGCACGGTCTCCCCGAGCACGTCGGGCGTCTCGACGACGGGCAGCCCGGCCTTCAGCGCCAACTTCGCCGACTGACCGACTGACCGGCTGAGCGGCTGAGCGGCTGAGCCACTCGGCCACTGAGCGGCTGAACCACTCGGCCACCGGGCCGGTCCGCGGCCCGGTGGCCCGGCGCCGTACGACCTCGACGTACCCCCGAAACGGAAGAACCCCATGCGACTTCTGCGCATCGCCACCGCGGTGGCGCTCACCGGCGGCCTGCTCACCCTCGCGGCCCCGGCCTCGACGGCGGCCACGACGAAGCAGTACACCGCGGACTTCAACGGCGACGGCTACGGCGACGTCGCGTTCGCCGCGCCGTACGCGAAGGTCGGCGGCAAGGGCATGGCCGGCTACGTCGCCGTCCTGTACGGCACCAAGATCGGCCTCGACCCCGCCAAGCGCACCGTCCTCAGCCAGAACACCACGGGCGTGCCCGGCACCGCCGAGGCCGAGGACGCCTTCGGCGAGGCCCTCGCGATCGCCGACCTCAACAAGGACGGCTACACCGATCTCGCCGTCGGCGCCCCCGGCGAGGACGTCGGCACTGACGTCGACGGCGGCTCCGTCACCGTGCTGTGGGGCTCCGCGAGCGGCGTCAAGGGCGGCACCACGGTCAAGGACCCGGCGGTCTCCTCCCACGACAACTGGGGCAGCCTCCTCACCACCGGAGACTTCGACGGCGACGCCAGGGCCGACCTCGCCGTCGGCACGGGCGGCACCAAGTCGTATGTGATCCGCGGGGGTTTCACCAGGTCCGGCACCACCGGCACGGTGAAGAAGATCGGCCTGCCGGAGACGGCGTACTCCGTCGACGCCATGAAGGCCGGCGACACCGACGGCGACAAGAAGTCCGACCTGGTCCTCACCTACCGCACCCACAACACCTCGCACGCCTCGGGCAGTTGGTCCAGGGGCGTCGCCTACCTCGGCTCCGCCGCCGGCCCCGACACCAGCTCGCCGCGCCCCCTGAACGGCGGCACGTCGATCGCGCTCGGCGACATCGACGGCGACGGCTACGACGAGATCGCCCTCGGCAACGTCTTCACCGAGGAGGACGACCAGTCCGGCAGCCTCGGCGGCCGGGTCGTCGTCATCCGCGGCTCGGCGGGCGGGCCCGTCAACGGGGACGCGCCGATGGCCGAACTCACCCAGAGCTCCGAGGGAGTCGCGGGCACGGACGAGGCCGGCGACGGCTTCGGCGGCGCGGTC
Source organism: Streptomyces sp. NBC_00019 (assembly GCF_045041015.1). NCBI lineage: Bacteria > Bacillati > Actinomycetota > Actinomycetes > Kitasatosporales > Streptomycetaceae > Streptomyces > Streptomyces sp. NBC_00019. Next base: position 5,613,931 of record NZ_CP108302.1, on the reverse strand, counting down.
TCCATCGGCGACTTCAACGCCGACGGCCGCGGCGACCTCGCGATCGGCGTCCCCTTCGAGGACACCACCCAGGCCGAGGACGCCGGCGCCTCCATGGTGCTGGTCGGCCCGCGTCTCGACGGCGGCCGCGCGATCTCGCAGGACACCTACGACGTGCCCGGCACCTCGGAATCCACCGACTACTTCGGCTCGGACGTGCTGCTCTCCGACGTCGACGGCGACGGCCGCGCCGACTACACGGTGACCGCCGGCTTCGAGAACGAGGGCACCGGCGCCGTCTGGTCGCTGCACGGCACGACGAGCGGCATCACCACCGCCGGCATCCGTTCCTTCGGACCCGGTTCCCTCGGCATGTCCAGCGGCTACGGCGCGTTCGGCGCCGGCCTCATCGGCTGACCCACAGGAGCGATACCCATGCGCAGAAGCACCGCAGCCGCCCTGACCGTCACCCTCGTGGCGACGGGCCTCACCCCGCTGTTCCTCGCCGCCCCCGCGTCGGCGGCGGTCGCCAAGCACTACGACGACTTCAACGGCGACGGATACCGGGACCTGGCGTACAGCCACTACTACTCGGGCATCTCCGGCGACGACGGCTGGACCGGCGGCGCCGTCAACATCGTCTACGGCAGCGCGAGCGGCCTCGACACGACGCGCACCCAGGTCGTCCACCAGGACAGCGCCGGCATCCCCGGGACCGGCGAGGAGGACGACTACTTCGGCGAGTCGATCAGCAGCGCCGACCTCAACAAGGACGGCTACGCGGACCTGGTCGTCGGCAACGACACGGAGCACGTGGGCAGCGCGCAGTACCGCGGGACGGTCACCATCGTCTGGGGCTCCAGGACGGGCCTGTCCGGCGGCACCGGCCTCGCCCCGAAGTCCGGCGCGAGCGGCTCCCAGTCCCACTTCGGCAGCGAGCTCGCCACCGGCGACTTCAACGGCGACGGCTCGCCCGACCTCGCCGTCATCGGCGGCAACGAGACGTGGCTGTACCGCGGCCCGTTCACCAAGTCCGGTACGACGGGCAGCGTCAGCAAGATCGACAAGGTGGGCCAGGGCTGGTACTCGCACGGCCTCGCCGCCGGCAAGGTCAACGGCGACGGCAGGACGGACCTGGTCGTCCTCGGCACGCAGTTCGTCGACAACCGGCCCGCCAACCGCATCTGGTACCTCAAGGGCGCCTCGTCGGGCCTGACTTCGGGCGCCTCCAAGACGTACGCCAGTGAGCCGTGGGCCGCCGCGATCGGCGACTTCGACAAGAACGGGTACGGCGACATCGCGGTCGGCCTGCCCGACAACAACGACGGCAGGGGCATCGTCAGCGTCTGGCACGGGACGTCCTCGGGGCCGAGCGGCTCGATGACGTACAACCAGGCCTCCTCCGGTGTGCCCGGCAGCCTCGAGGCGGGCGACAACTTCGGCTACTCCGTCTCGGCCGGCGACACCAACGGCGACGGCTACGCGGACCTCGCGGTCGGCGTGCCGCAGGAGGACGTGGACGGCAAGGAGGACCAAGGCGGCGTCACCGTCTTCCGCGGCGGCTCCGGCGGCCTGACCGGCACCCGCTCCACCTGGATCCCGCAGACGGTGCTCGGCCCGGCCGACTCCTACGTCTCCTTCGGCTCCCCGGTCCGCCTGCGCGACCTCGACCGCGACGGCAAGGCCGACCTGACGGTGGGCGCGAACGGCGACGCCCTGCTCATGCGCGGCACGAGCACCACACCGACCGCGACGGGCGCCGTCCACCTGCCGGAGTACGGCGGCGGCTTCCTCGACTGACCTTTCCCTCCGCGCTTTCTTCGCTTTCCTCGCTTTCTTCCAGGAGAACCCGATGCGTCACCTCAGAACCACCCTCGCGACCGCCGTCGCGGCCACCCTCACCGGCGGTCTGCTCACCCTCTCGGCCGCGACGACCGCGACCGCCGCCCCCTCCGGCCTGGCCGGCGACTTCAACGGCGACGGCTACCGCGATGTCGCGATCGCCGCCCCCATCGCCAAGATCTCCGGCAAGACCGGCGCGGGCTATGTCGCCGTCGTCTACGGCAGTGCGAGCGGCCTCGACACCAGCAAGCGCCAGATCATCAGCCAGGCCACGGACGGCATCCCCGGCACCCCGGAGGCCGGCGACTACTTCGGCGACCGCCTCACCACGGGCGACATGGACGGCGACGGCTACACGGACCTCGTGGTCGGTGTGCACGGCGAGAAGATCGGCTCCACCGACTCCTACGGCGCGCTGACCGTGCTGTGGGGCGGCGCGACCGGCATCAAGTCCGGCACCGACATCTCCTCCCCGCTGCCGGAGTACCGCAACGAGTTGGGCTGGTCCCTCGCGGCCGGCGACTTCGACGGCGACGGCCACACCGACCTGGCCGCCGGCAACAACTCCACGCCGTCCCTGAACATCTTCCGCGGCCCCGTCTCCCGTACCGGCAAGGCCGCTTCGCTCGTCGGCGTCGACACGATCGCCCAGACCACGATCTACCCCGACGGCCTCATCGCGGGCGAGGTCAACGCCGACGGCCGCACCGACCTGCTGGTCATGGGCCAGGAGGAGACCAGCACCGGCGACTACCGCACCCGCAGCGTCCTCTACACGGGCGACGCCACCACCACCCTCAAGGTCGGCAAGAAGCTCGCGGGCGGCTACGCCGGCGTCATCGCCGACGTGAACAAGGACGGCTACGGCGACATCGTCACCGGCAACTTCATGGAGAAGTCGACGTCCGAGCCGAACGGCGGCCTCGGCGGCGCGGTGACGGTGACGTACGGCGCGTCCACGGGCGTGTCCACCCGTACGCCGGTGAAGTTCACCCAGGACTCGGCGAGCGTCCCCGGCACGGCCGAGAAGTTCGACTTCTTCGGCTGGAGCCTGTCGGCCGGCGACGTCAACGGCGACGGCTACGCCGACATCGCGGTCGGCTCCGAGCAGGAGACCATCGGCTCGGCGAAGCACGCGGGCACGGTCACCGTCCTGCGCGGCTCGGCCTCCGGCCTGACCGGCACCGGCTCGAAGTCCTACTCCCAGAACACGGCGAACGTCCCCGGCACGGCGGAGTCCTACGACCACTTCGGCTACGCGGTCCACCTCACGGACATCGACAACAACGGCCGCACGGAACTGGTGACCTCCGCCTCCGGCGAGAACAGCAGCGACGGCGCCGTCTGGTTCCTCAAGTCCACCACCTCCGGCATCACCGCCACCGGTTCGAAGTCCTTCAGCGGCCCGACCCTGGGCGGCCCCTCCGGCGACGCGTACTTCGGCGACGTCCTGGAAGGCTGACCCGTGCGCATCCGTACGACGGCGCTCGCGGCCCTGCTGGCCGCGGGCCTCGCCCCGCTGACCCTGGCCGCCCCGGCCACGGCCGCGCCCTCGGGCCTGCCCGGCGACTTCAACGGCGACGGCCGCGACGACCTGGCCGTGGGCGCGGGCAACTACAACGGCGTCTCCCTCTACCTCGGCGGCACCGGCAAGGGCAGCACCCTGGCCGGCCGCACCGGCTTCGCACCGGGCGGCCGCAACGCTCTGGGCCTCGACAGCCTCACCGCCGGCGACATCGACGGCGACGGCACGGACGACCTGGTGATCGGCGGCGGCAACCTGGCCACGGTCGCCCGCCAGGCGGTGTACCTGTCGCCGGGCGGCTCCGCCAGGACGTTCGCCGGGGAGGCCGGCCCGGGCTACGCCACCGCGGTCGGCGACATCGACGGCGACGGCCGCGCCGACCTCGCGGTCGGGGCCCGCCACGAGACGATCGGCAGCAAGGAGTACGCCGGTTCGGTCACGGTCGTCCCGGCCGGTACGACGGGCCTGTCGCCCGGCACGTCGTACAGCTACCAGCAGGACACGGCCGGCGTCCCCGGCACGTCCGAGCGGGACGACCAGTTCGGCACCGCCGTCCAGCTGACCGACACCAACCGTGACGGCAAGGCCGATCTGGCCGTCGGCGCGCCTGGTGAGAACGCTCACGACGGGGCCCTGTGGTTCCTCAAGGGCACCTCGACCCGGCTGACGACGAAGGGTGTTGTGAGCTTCGGTGCGGCCTCGATCGGTCTGGGCGCACACCCCCAGCCGGAGCTCAGCACGCCGATCACGGGCTGACCCTCACGACGTGTCAGGGACAGGCATGACAACCCCTTAGGGGATGTCACAGCTCGGCCGCAAAGCCGGGCCCGAACCCTCGGGCCCGGCACGTGACTCTCCGGGACCAGGTACGTTCGAAGGCGTGGCTGGATTCAGGATCGGACGCGGCCGGGACAACGGCGCTCCTCACACGCGACCGCAACAACCTCCGTACGGGCAGCAGGCCCCGCAGGGACCGTCGTACGGCGGCTACCCCGCGCCGCCTTCGCACCCGCACCCGGGGCAGCAGCAGTACGGCGGCCCCCAGGGCGGCGGCTACGACGAGCCGGAGTACTTCGGCGACGGCGGCCACGACCCGTACGCGGCGAACAACCCGGGTCACACCCAGGCCTTCTCGGTCGGCGAGGACCCCTACAACCAGGGCGGCACGTACCGCGCGGGCTCGACCCCGCCGGCCGGCCCGGTGGGCCCCCGCCTCCACTGGAAGGACCTCCTGAGGGGCATCGTCACGGCCCCCAACCGGACCTTCCTCCAGATGCGCGACTACACGATGTGGGTCCCGGCCCTGATCGTGACGTTCCTCTACGGCCTGCTCGCCGTCTTCGGCTTCGACGGCGCCCGTGAGGACGCGATAAACGCCACCCTCTCCAACGCGGTGCCGATCGTCCTGACGACGGCGGTCGCGATGGTCCTGTCCTCCTTCGTCCTGGGCGTGGTGACCCACACCCTGGCCCGCCAACTCGGCGGCGACGGCGCCTGGCAGCCCACGGTCGGCCTCTCCATGCTGATCATGTCCCTGACGGACGCCCCCCGCCTCGTCCTCGCCATGTTCTTCGGCGGCGACGCCACCTTCGTCCAGGGCGTCGGCTGGGCGACCTGGGTGGCAGCAGGCGCCCTCCTGACCCTGATGGTCTCCAAGTCCCACGACCTCCCCTGGCCGAAGGCCCTGGGCGCGGCGTCGATCCAACTGATCGCCCTGCTCTCGATCGTGAAGCTGGGCACCTTCTAGGCGACGGTCCTCCAAGTACGCCGAAGAGGGGCTCCCCACAACGGGGAGCCCCTTTGGCTTGCTCAGGGCGAGGGCGTGAAGCCGGTGGAGAGGTTCAGGTGGAACGGGGAGCCCGGAGCCGTTGGGGTCCAGCCCTCACGAAGAGCAAGCTGGATGGTCCGGGTGACGTCGGACGGCAGGACGGGCTTGGCTTCGCGCCCGAACCAGTTGCTCGGGTGCGGCTGGTCGGTGGTGACCACGAGCGTCGTCCCGGGAACGTCCGCGTGCTCGACCGCGAACGTGCACGGTGTCCAGGCAAGAGCCTGGAAGTAGGTCGGCCTGCGTCGCAACCGCCAGCGGTAAGCCGTACCGTCCACGACGATGCGTCGCGCTCCCTTGCGGCCCAGTGCCATGACTCCTCCTCGACTCCGAGAAGGCTAACCAGTCCGGCCAGCCCGGGTGGGTCAGCAGTCGCATACTCCCTCGCCTGTTGGCCGCAGCCCGCGTATGGTCGCGCGTCGGGAGTGACTCACTGACGGACCGCACGCGGCTGTGCCGGGAACGGGGGACCGTGAGCAGGAGACGCTACGTCGCCCGGGGCGTGCCGGGTGGCTACCGGATCTGGGACAACCGGGGACGTCGATGGTGGGGCGACTTCTACGAGTTGTGTCCTGACGATCTCCTGGCCGAACTCAATGGCCAGGCTGACCAGGCACGGATCACTGCGCTGATGAAGCGCTACAGGGCGCAGAAGAGGTAGGCGGCCCCCACCGGTTGTTCACGATGTGGCGGGATACCGGTAATGGCCGACCTCTGGATCCGGCAGGCCGCTCATCCCCAGGTCTCTGCGCATGGCCTCCCGGAGATGAGCGTTCTCCCGCCAGAGATCAGCCCGTACCTGAAAGTACGCGTCCCCTCTGAGGTCGGGGTCTGCGACGAGCCCGTCTCTCATGCTGATCAACGCGTCACAAGCCTTCACAGCCAGCCCAATGATCTCGGCCGAAGCAGTGAGCGACAGACTCTGCCTCAGCCGCCATACACCCGAGCCATCCAGAGCCTGATGAAGGTCGGCGTAAAGTCGATCACCGGTCGCGCCATCGACTCGGAAGACGACTGTCCGCATGTCGGAGTGTCCTCGGCTGAGCGCCATGAGGAACTCGGAGTACACGCCCCTGCGTGTCTGGACGCCCTCCCGCTCTTGGTCACGACGCCAGCGAATGCGCTCAGCGATCAGAGCGGAGCTCACGCCGACCACGGCACCGGCCAAGGTGCTCACGGGAGATATCCAGTCCACCGAGACGTGCTACCCAGATGACCGATATCCACTAACACCTGGGTGCTGACGAATGCGTGCTAGACCGCTTCCTTGTTCTCCTTCGGCGCCTCGCCCGACCTACCCACCGGAGGCAGCACACTCCACGGAAAGTTGATCCACTCGTCCGTCCGCTTCCACACGTACTCGCACTTCACCAGTGACTGCGTCTTCTCGTAGATGACGGCGCTGCGGACCTCGGCGACGGTGTCGAGGCAGAAGTCGCGGACCAGCTTGAGGGTCTTGCCGGTGTCGGCGACGTCGTCGGTGATGAGGACCTTTTTGGAGGAGAAGTCGATGGTGTTGGGGACGGGGGCGAGCATGACGGGCATGTCGAGGGTGGTGCCTACGCCGGTGTAGAACTCGACGTTGACCAGGTGGATGTTCTTGCAGTCCAGCGCGTACGCGAGGCCACCCGCGACAAACACACCGCCGCGGGCGATGGAGAGGACGATGTCGGGCTCGTAGCCGTCGTCGGCGATGGTCTGCGCGAGCTCGCGGACGGCGACGCCGAATCGCTCGTACGTCAGGTTCTCCCGTACGTCGCTCATACCTGCGTCCGGTGGAAGTTGAGGAAGGAACGGGAGGCCGTCGGGCCACGCTGGCCCTGGTAGCGGGAGCCGTAGCGCTCGCTGCCGTAGGGGAACTCGGCCGGCGAGGAGAGCCGGAACAGACAGAGCTGGCCGATCTTCATGCCGGGCCAGAGCTTGATGGGGAGGGTGGCGAGGTTGGAGAGCTCCAACGTCACGTGCCCGGAGAAGCCGGGGTCGATGAAACCGGCGGTGGAGTGGGTGACGAGGCCGAGGCGGCCGAGGGAGGACTTGCCCTCCAGGCGCGAGGCGAGGTCGTCGGGGAGCGAGATGACCTCGTACGTCGAGGCGAGGACGAACTCGCCGGGGTGGAGGATGAAGGGCTCGTCGCCCTCCGGCTCCACGAGGCGCGTGAGGTCCGCCTGTTCGACGGAGGGGTCGATGTGGGGGTAGCGGTGGTTCTCGAACACCCGGAAGAAGCGATCGAGGCGCACGTCGACACTGGACGGCTGCACCATGGATTCGTCGTAGGGATCGATCCGTACTCGCCCGGCATCGATCTCGGCCCGGATGTCCTTGTCTGAGAGAAGCACGCCCCGAGGATACGCAAGGCGCGCGGACCGACCACCATCGGACGGTCCGCGCGCCTGGGTGCTACTCCTTTATCGCTTCTCCAAGGTCACCGGAACGACGCTGCGAAGCCGGGCGCAACGAGGGCACCGGACGAGTCTTCCGGGACCGAGCCGCTCGGCCTGCTGCATCGGGAACGAAGCGGTGCTGAACACGTGCCCATCGGCACAACGGACGACAGTGCGCTCCATCAAGTTCTGGAGTCCCTTCCCCAAGAGCCGCGTCCGGCTGCTGCTCGCCGGACGACAAAAGCCACATTACGGGATGGAAGGAACGACTCTCCAGGCGGCACTCCGACCTCTCCCGGAGCCTCTCCCACCTCTCCACCGTACGCCCCAACTCCGGCGCCCCGCAGCCCCATCGCTCCCCTGAAACGCACTCAGACCCCGCGGCTCCGGCGCCGGGGGTCTGGCATGAGGTAGAGTGACAGAGCGTTCCGACACCGGTCTCAACCGGCGTCTTACGCGGGTGTAGTTTAGTGGTAGAACATCAGCTTCCCAAGCTGAGAGTGCGAGTTCGATTCTCGTCACCCGCTCTTTTCGTAGCCCCAGGTCAGTGGCCTGGGGCTTGTGCATTGGCGGGGATTTTCCGCAGGATCTGGCCTGCAGGTGCATGAAAGACAGGGCACGTGGAGGGCACGAGTTCCCGGTGGCCGTGGCAGGCTCGTCGCTACCGGCGCCAAAAGGCGCATCTGACCTGCCATTCCGCTGTGGCATCCGCATCGGTCGTGCCCGTAAGCCCTCAGCCTGCCCGTCCCCTCGGGAGAGCGGACGGCGTTTGCGGACGCCGCAGCATTGCCGGTCGCCCAACTCATGTCCAAGAGGCAGTACTTCAACTGACGCGCCATGGTGGCCACGAACGGACCGGGCGGCACGCAGGCTCGGCGGAAACGACTCAGACGATGTCGTGGATGTTGTGCTCGGTCAGGTCGGATGCGTGCCGGGCGATGGCGCGGTAGTCGGCGTCGTCGTGGAGGACGGCGAGGCCGTGGTGGGCCGCCGTGGCGGCGATGACCAGGTCGACCGCCGATGCGCTGCGGTGCTCCCCGGCCCGGGCCATACGGTTCTGCACCGCGCCGATCCAGCGTCCCGCGTTCTTCGGCACCGACACGTCGGGGTACAGGTCGGTGAACATCTCCACGATCTCGCCATGCTCGCGTCCGTTCCGCGCACTGTGGAGGAACTCGGCGCGTTGCACGTAGCAGGACGCGATGGCCCCGGCGTCGATCGCGTCGTACCAGGCCACTTGGAGTTTCTGATCGCGGAGGAGGCGGACCAGGCCGGAGGTGTCGAGCAGGTAGATCACCGGCTGTTCTTCTCCGCCCGGTGCAGGCGCTCGGCGTCCTCGACAGCACCCCATTCACGCGCACGCTCGAAATGACGGCTGATGCGCGCCGCACGCTCCTGCTGCTCGGCGTAGAAGTTCAACGCGAGATTGACCGCCTCCTTCTTGGTCCTGACCTTGGCCAGAGCCATGGCGCGTTCGAGGGCGTCGTCATCGATGTCGATCTGCGTCACAGACATGTGGCACCTCCTACACGATGTTGGCAATGTACATAAGAGAATATGTCACCAACATCGACGCGCAAATGCCGTCAGGCCGATGTAACCGATCTCGTCGGTGCCCTGGATCCCCTTCTCCGCATCCACCGTCGTCGCGAAGAGAGCTCATGGGCGTCAACCCGATCGAGGCAAGCAAGGCGAGCACACCGTCCGGGCAGGTGGAGGTCGGTGAGCGGCGAGTCATCGCTCTCGTCGCGCATGCGCGGCCCGGAGGGGCCTGAAGCGAGTGCCGTTCCGCCCCCGTATCCGCCGTCCGTGTCAGTCCGCGACCCATACGTATCGGTGTTCGGGGCGGCCGGTCTCGCCGTACTTGAGGGTGAGGCCGATGCGTCCGGCACGTTCGAGGTACTTGAGGTAGCGCTGGGCGGTGGACCGGCTGATGCCGGTGCGTTCGGCGACTTCGTGGGCGGAGAGGGGCTGTCCTGCCTGGTCCAGGGCGCGGCGAATGACGTCGATGGTGGGAGTGGAGTAGCCCTTGGGGAGGGTGGAGTGAGGGTCGGCGGTGGATCTCAGGGCGCTGAAGATCTGGTCCACCTGGTCCTGGCCCGCCCGGCCTCGTCCGCCGACGTCCTCGAGGGCGTGGCGGAGGGTGGTGTAGCTGTCGAGTTTGGTGCGCAGGGCAGCGAAGGCGAAGGGTTTGACGAGGTACTGGAGGGCTCCGTACCGCATGGCGGCCTGGACGGTGACGATGTCGCTGGCCGCCGTCACCATGATGACGTCGGCATGGTGGCCGAGCTGGCGCATGCGGCGCACCAGGGTCAGCCCGGTCTCGTCGGGGAGGTAGTGATCGAGGAGGACGAGGTCGATGTGGGTGCGCTCGAGGGTGGCCAGGGCGTGGGCGGCGGTGTGAGCGCGGGCGGCGACCCGGAAGCCGGGTACCTGGGTGACGTACGTGGCGTTGATCTCGGCGACGTGGAAGTCGTCGTCCACGACGAGGACATCGATCATCGGGACTCTCCTGAGGCGGCGAGCTCGACCACGGGGGCGTTGTCGTCAGCGGTGTCGTCGGCCATGTCGTCGAGGGCGAGCGCTTCGGGCAGGACAACGGTGAAGACAGCGCCTCCGTCGGCGCGGGCGGCGACCCGGGCCGTACCGCCGTAGCGCTCGGCGAGTCGCCTGACCAGGGCCAGGCCGATGCCTCGGCCGTGCGGGCGGTGGTCCGGGGGTTTGGTGGACCAGCCCTCGGTGAACACCTGCTCGCGCATCTCGGGCGGTACGCCCGGCCCGTTGTCGGCCACGCGCAGGACAGCGGTGGTGTCTTCGGCCCGCAGCTCCACCTCGATGAACGGGCCGGAGGGTCGGTGCCCGGCCACCGCGTCCACCGCGTTGTCGATGAGGTTGCCCAGGACGGTGACCAGGTCCCGCGGGTCGACCACCCGCTCGGCCAGCAGCGTGGCGGGGGACAGGCGCAGGGGTACGCCGCGTTCGGCGGCGACGGCGGACTTGCCGACCAGCAGCGCCGACAGCAGCGGGTCCCGTACCCGCTCGGCGATCTGCTCGGCGGAGGACCGGTGGGTGTGGGCGACGCCCGCGATGAGCTGTGCGGCCCGGTCGTGGCGGCCGATCTCGATCAGCCCGAGGATGGTGTGCAGGCGGTTGGCGTGTTCGTGGCCCTGAGCGCGCAGCGCGTCCAGCAGCCCTTGCGTGCTGTCCAGTTCGCGGCCGAGGAGTTCCAGTTCGGTGCGGTCGCGCAGCGTCACCACCGTCCCGCCGTCCCGGGTCGGCATGCGGTTGGCGACCAGTACCCGGCCGCCGCTGACGGTCAGCAGGTCGGCTCCGTCGACGCGTCCGGCCAGTACGTCCGCCGTTCGGCCCCGGGGCAGGGCCTCGTCCGGGGTGTGGCCGGTGGCGTCCGCGTCGAGCGTCAGCAGTCTCCTGGCCTCGTCGTTGACCAGGCGGATCCGACCGCGCCGGTCGCAGGCGACGACACCCTCCCGGACACCGTGCAGCATGGCCTCGCGCTCGTCGAGGAGGGCGGAGATGTCGGCGAAGGCGACGCCGTGGGTGCGGCGGCGCACACTGCGGGAGACCAGGAGCGCGGCCAGGACACCGACGGCGAGCGCGGCGCCCGCGTACAGCATCATTCCGGGAACCGCACCGAACAGCTGATCGCGCACGCTGCCGTAGGCGATGCCGACCGAGACCGCCCCCACGATGTCGCCCCGGTCGTCGCGCAGCGGCACTTTGGCGCGGGCGGAGCGGCCGAGCGTTCCGGTGTCGATCTCCATGACCTCGTGGCCGGCGAGCACGCGACCGGGATCCGTGGAGACGTGGTAGCCGATCTCGGCCGGGTTGGTGTGCGACCAGCGCACGCCGTGGGTGTCCATCACGACGACGTACAGCGCCCTGGTGGCCCGGCGTATGCGTTCGGCCTCGTGTTGCACCGGCCCCGACGCACTCGGCTCGGTGGCGACCAGATCGCGCGCGACGTCCGGCTCGGCGGCGGTCTGGGCGATGGCGAGCGCCCGGCGCATCGCCTGGTCGTCGAGCTGGGAGCCGAACGGGGCGAGGAACAGGCCGGTGGCGAGAATCGTCACCCCGGTAGTGATGGCCAGCTGCACGGCCAGCACCTGGGCGAAGACACGCCGGGGCCGCGGAATCCGCACCTGCCCACCTCATCTTCCCTGGTCACCCGACGTCACCCGCCGTCTCGTGAACTGATTCATCCGATTGACGTGGTTGTGAACGCAAGGTAAGCGCCAGAGAGGCTGCTGCCCAGACCTATGGCGTGTTTTCGTCGTCACAGCGTCATCCCGGGCGTCGGCACAACGAGCAGAACAGGGCTTGTGAGCACAAGAGGGGGTTGCGCCCACAAGACTCCCGGTGTGGCTGCGGTCACTCCTAGCCTCCCGGCAACAGATGCCGACGGGCATGCACTAGGAGGAGAACCATGGCCAGAAACCACCGCTCCGCGATCGCACTCGTTCTGGCGCTCACGCTCGGCGGCGCGCTGACCGCCTGCGGGGGCGGCGGCAGTGACGCACCCAAGGCGGCGGAGAACAAGATCAGCAAGGGCGAGGTGCCGGCCTACTACCCCAAGGACTACGACGCCCTGATCGAGGCGGCCAAGAAGGAGGGCGGGAAGATCACCGTCTACTCCAACCTCGGCGACGACAACATGGCGCCCATCGTCCGGGACTTCAAGAAGAAGTACGGCTTCATCAAGACCGTGGACATCAACGAACTGGACAGCGACGAGCTGTTCCAGAAGGTCCTCTCGGAGAACGCGGCCGGCTCGTCCCCGGCGGACGTGATGATCTCCAGCGCGGCGACCGCCTGGGCGGACTTCTCCGGGCGCAAGGACACGGTGCTGGAGTACAAGTCCCCGGAGCTCTCCGAGCTCGGCGAGTCCGCGGAGCTGCTGCCCAGCGTCTACGCGATGTCCAAGGACCCGATGACGATCGCGTACAACACCTCGCTGATGGAGAAGGCGCCGACCGGCATCGCCGACCTGGCCGCGATCATGAAGGCCGACGAGGGCAAGTTCAAGAACAAGGTCACCGTCCGTGACCCCGAGGGCTCGTTCGGCTTCACCGTCACCCACGCCCTCACCGAGGGCAACTCCGGGGCGTGGGACGCCCTGGGGACCATGCTTCCGCTGGCCCGTCCGGAGACCTCCTCCGGCACGCAGCTGGAGAAGATCGTCGCCGGTGAGTACACGGCCGGCTTCCTGATCAGCGCCTCCCCCGCGTACCCGGTCGTCGAGGACAGCGCGGGCCTGGTGAAGATCGTCTTCCCGAAGGACGGCACCGTCGTCCTGCCGCGCGGCATCGGCATCGCCGCCGAGGCCCCGCACCCGGCCACCTCGAAGCTGTTCCTGGACTTCGCGCTGTCGCAGGAGGGCCAGCGCGCTGTCGCCGAGGGCGGCCTGTCGTCGTACCGCAAGGGCGTCCAGGGGCAGGGCCTGCACACCTACCAGGAGGTCGTCGACGCGGTCGGCGAAGACCACATCATCCCCGTCGAGTACACCGCCGTCAGCAAGAACGACGCCGAAGCCTGGCTCGACCGCTTCAACGGACTCGCCAAGAAGTAGGCACCCCTGACGCGACGATCGGAGCCAGAGCACATGTCAACCCTGACCCAACCGCCCGGCACAGTGGCCGACGAACATGCGGAAACGTTCAAGCCGCCGCGCTACCGCCGCCCCCTCGGCATCGGACGTGACCAGGCCGTCCAGTACGCGGTACTCGCGTTCCTCGCGGTCCTGGTGCTGGCTCCGATCGTCCCGACCCTCTACCAGAGCGTGCGCAACCGCCCGCTCTACGAAGCGGGCGGCGCCTTCACCCTCAGCGGCTACGCCCGGCTCTTCACCGACGCGGGCTTCGGCGAAGTCGCCCTCAACACGCTGCTGTTCGCCGCGATGACCACGCTGCTGAGCCTGGTCATCGCGATCCCGATGGCGGTCGTGGTGGTCCGTACGAAGCTGCCGGGCGGCCGGCTGATCGCGCTGGCGATGCAGTGGCCGTTCTTCATCTCCTCGCTGATCCTGGGCTTCGGCTGGATCATCATGTACGGGCCCGCCGGGTTCGTCTCCATCAAGTTCCAGCAGGTCTTCGGCGGCGTGCCGTGGAACCTGTACTCGATCCCCGGGATGGCCCTGACGGAGGCCGTGGCGCTCGCCCCGATCGCCTACGTGTTCTGCGCCAACGCCCTGCGTCAGTCGGACGCGTCCCTGGAGTCGGCGGCCCAGGTGTGCGGTGCGGGACCGCTGCGGATCCTGGCGCAGGTGGTCGTACCGCTGCTGCGCCCGCCGATCGTCTACAGCGCCATCCTGGTGTTCTCCGTCTCGCTGGAGACCCTGAGTGTGCCGCTGCTGTACGGCCAGCCGGTGAACATCGACGTGTTCTCGACGTTCCTGTACCACAACGGCCTGACCTCGGTGAATCCCGACTACACGGTCCTGGGCGCCGCCTCCACGCTCATCCTGCTGATCGCGCTCAGCCTGGTCGTGGTGCAGGCGAAGCTGCTGAAGAACGCCGCCCGGTTCGTGTCCGTGCGCGGCAAGGCGACCCGCCCCCACAAGCTCGACCTGGGCTGGCTGAAGTGGGTGAGCATCGTGTTCATCTGGTGCTACCTCATCGCCGGGGCCCTGATCCCGATCGCCGGCCTGGTCTTCCGCTCGTTCACGCTGATCTTCACCCCGCTCCAGTCGCCGCTGAAGACGGTCACCACGCAGAACTACGCGATGGTCTTCGAGTCCGACAACTACGTACAGTCCCTGTGGAACAGCCTGATCGTGTCCGGGGTCGGCGCGGTGACGGTCAGCACGCTCGCGGTGGTCTCGGTCATGGTCGCCCGCCGCTCCACCTTCCGCTTCGGCCGGGCCGTGGAGTACCTCGCGCTGATCCCGCAGTCGATGCCGGGCATCATCGTCGGCATCGGATTCTTCTGGGCGCTCGCCCTCGCCCCGTTCGGCATCGGCTCGGTGCTGCAGGGCACGATCTACGCCGTCATCATCGCCTTCGGCATACGCGCCCTGCCCAGCGCGTTCGGCTCGGTCGCCCCGGCGATCATGCAGATCGGCGGCGAGCTGGACAACGCGGCCCGGGTCTCCGGCGCCGACTGGGTGATGACGTTCCTCCGCGTCCTGCGGGCGCTCGTCACCCCGGCCTTCGCCGGGGCGCTGATCCTCACGTTCGTGATCATGCTCAAGGAGTACTCCCCCGCGGTGTTCATCAGCTCCGCGGACAACAACATCCTGGGAACGACCATGCTGCGGCTCTGGACCCAGGGCCGGGCCGGGTCCGTCGCCGCTCTGGCAACCCTCCAGATCGCCATCACCGCGGTCTTCGTCGCACTCGCAGGTCTGCTCATGAAGGGAAAGCACGATGCCTGAGGTGACCGTGAAGAACCTGGCCAAGACGTTCGGGGACAACTCCGTCCTGCGTGACGTCACCTTCACCATCGAGGACGGTGAGTTCTTCACCCTCCTGGGAGCCAGCGGCTGCGGCAAGTCCACGACGCTCAACTGCATAGCCGGCCTCGAACAGCCCACCGAGGGCTCCATCACCGTGGGCGGCCGGCCCTTCGTCGACGCGGCGGCCGGTGTCTTCCTGCCCCCCGAGGAGCGCAACCTCGGCATGGTGTTCCAGTCGTACGCGCTGTGGCCGCACATGACCATCGCGAAGAACCTGGCGCTGCCCCTGAACATCCGCAAGGTCCCCAAGGACAAGCAGAAGACCCTCATCCACGACGCCCTCGACAAGGTCGGCCTCGCCGAGCTCAGCGGCCGCTACCCGCACCAGCTCTCCGGCGGCCAGCAGCAGCGCGTCGCGCTCGCCCGCGCCCTGGTCTACTCCCCCACGGTCCTCCTCCTCGACGAGCCGCTGTCCAACCTCGACGCCAAGCTCCGTGAGCAGGCCCGGGCGTGGCTCAAGCGCCTGCAGGAGGAGCTGGGCATCACCACCGTCTACGTCACCCACGACCAGGAGGAGGCTCTCGCCCTCAGCGACCGGATCGCGGTCATGGAGGGCGGCAACATGATCCAGATCGGCACGCCGCACGAGATCTACGAGCGCCCGGCCGCCCCGGCGGTCGCCGCCTTCGTCGGCCGCTGCAACTTCCTCACCGGCCGGGTGATCGGACAGGAGGGCAGACGGCACCGGATCCTCCTCGACTGCAGCGCCGACGTGGTGCAGGTCGACAGCGACGAGCGCCTCGGGGGCGGCCAGTCCGTCACGGTGGCGATCCGTCCGGAGCGCCTCGAGGTCGTCCCGCAGTCCGGTACGGCGTCCGGCACCAACCGTCTGACGACCCAGGTCCTCACCAGCTCCTACGTCGGTTCCCGCTACGAGTACGACGTCCGCCTCGGCGACCAGGTCGTCCAGGTCCTCAGCGGCCATGTCGGACTCTCCGGGGAAGTGTCCCTCGTCTTCGAGCCCGCCCATGCCCTCCTGTACGCGGACAAGGTCGAACTCCCCGAGGAACAGCGCGACTTGCTGACGGTCAGTCCGTGAGGAACGCGAACCCCGGCCGACCGGCCCGGAGACGGCGCCCCGACCCGCGTTCGGGTCGGGGCGCCACCGGGGCCTTCACCGGACCCCAGGTCCTCCGCGGGGCACGCTGAACAGCCGCTCTGCTCCACGCTCTGTGTGCCTTCTGGGCCATACCTGGGAGCCCGTGCGAGCTTCAGTCGGTGAGGGTGGGGTAGTCGGTGTAGCCGCGGTGGTCCCCCGCCGTAGAACGTGGTGGCGTCGGGCTGGTTGAGGGGGGCGTTGTCCTGCCAGATCTGCACCAATTGTTTGCGCCCGCAACATCGTCCGGCAGCACTTCACGGAACCGGTATCCGGTACACCACCCCGCCGACAGGACCGCTGTGATCAGTGGTCGGGTGCCGGATTCGTTCCGGCGTGCCATGCAGGCTCAGACGCCGGCCCGGTCCAGGGCGCTCTGCAGGGATTGCTGGTAACCCGCGCTGGTGTACGTGGCGCCGGACACCGTGTCGATGTCCGCGCTCTGTGCCTCAAGGGTCTCCCGGTTGAGCTGGGGGACGGCCGTGGAGGAGATGTCCTTGCTCCGCCCCGTCTCGTCGGGAGACTGGACGGCGGTCGCCCCGGTGATCCTGCTGCCGGTGAGGGTGATCCTTACCTGGACCGGACCGTACTTCGTCTGCGCCGTGGCGCCGGTGACGGAGCGGGTGGTGGGCGCGGCCGAAGTGGTCTTCGGGGCGGAGGGGGCGCTGCTGGTCTTCGCCGGGGTGGTCGACGCCGGGCGTGACCGCGACGCGCTCGTGGTGGATGAGGGCCGGGCGTCCTTTTTCCTGGGCGCCTTCGGCGGCGAGGCCGACACGGACGGGGACACCGACACGGAAGGGGACGCTGAGGCCACCGCCGTGATCCCGGGCGTGGGGTCGCCCGCCTGCGCGAGCGACGGGTCCGTGGTCGGCTTGAGCGCGAGCAGCAGCACGATGCCCGAGACGGTGCCGACAGTGGCCAGCAGGGCGTGGCGAAGGGGGTGCTTCTTCCTCACGGGAGTCCCAGCGGATCAGAAGGAGTGGGTGTCACAGGGGCAGCGCCTCAGAACTCGAAGGACTCGTGGTGGATGCGGCGACGCGGGACACCGGCCTCGCGGAGTGCGTCGTACGACTCCTCGGCCAGTCCCGGCGGCCCGCACAGGTAGACGTCGTGACGGGCGATGTCCGGCAGGATCCCGCGCAGCATCTTCGCGGTGACAGCGGGTCGTCGTCCCTCCGGGCTGTTGACCGCGTACAGCAACCGCGCTCCACGTTCGTCCGCGATCGCCTCCAGTTCGTCCCGCAGTGCCAGTTCCTCAGCCGTGCGGGCCCGGTAGAGCAGGGTCAGGTCTCCCGGTGCGCCGGGCAGCGTCTCGAACAGCACCCTCAGCGGTGTGATACCCGCTCCGCCCGCGAGCAGGAGCACCTTGCCGCGACTGCGGCGGGCGGCCGTCATCGCACCGTACGGCCCTTCCGCCCACACGCGCGTGCCCACCCTCAGCCCGGCCAGCGCCGCGCTGTGCCCGCCGGCTGCCTTGACGGTGATCCGCAGCAGGTCGGGGCGAGGCGGTGCCGAGAGTGAGTACGGGTTGGCGCTCCACCGCAGTCCCCTGGTGAGGAACCGCCAGCGGAAGAACTGGCCCGCCTCGGCGCCCAGACGGTGCAGCCGCCGGCCCCGGATCAGTACGGAGACCACCTCCGGAGCCTCCTGCACGACCGACTCGACCCGCATGCGGTGCAGGAGGTTGAGCCGCACCGGGGTGAGCACGCGGTACCAGAGGACCAGGGCGCCGACCGTGGCATAGAGGGCGTACCAGGCCGCACGGGCGGCGGCGTTGGCGGCGAACTCGTCGCCCGTGGCGAGCTGGTGCCAGAAGGCGAGGTAGACCGCGGCGTAGGTGAGCAGGTGCAGGTAGTACCAGAGTTCGTAGCGCATACGGCGGCGTACGGCGCCGGCGGACACGAAGCCGACGAGGAGCAGGAACAGCGTGCCCACGGTCGCCTTGATCATCTTCGGGTAGTCGGTGACGACGGAGACCGTCTGCGCCACGATGCCGGTGTCCGACTGCAGCGCGTATCCGTAAAGGATCAGCACGACGTGGGCGACGGTCAGGCACAGCGCATAGCGGCCGGTTCTCGCGTGCCAGCCGGCCACGCGGTCGGACCCGACCCGGCGTTCGAGGGCCGGGACGCGCGCCATCTGCGCGATCACCAGGGCGATCGCATAACCGGCGAGCAGTCCGGTGATCCGGCCCGCGTTGACCATCCGTTCGGCGGTGCTCGCGGCGACGGCGGGGGTGTTGTGCCACCACAGCCACAGCACGGCGGCCGCACCCGTCCAGGAGAGCACCAGCAGGGGTGCCGCAGGCGAACGCCGGGGTCGGATCCGGCGCGTGGCCTGGCGTCGTCCCGCCCGGCTGTGCTGGATGGTCGTCAAGGACGTACTTCCCTTTACTTGCCTCGTGCCCTGGCACCGTACAGCGGCTGGATGGCCGAAACCCGCCGGTGAAGACGGGGCGCGCGCTCCAGGAGACCCACTCCGGGAAGCGGCGTTCGCGGGCCCACTTCCCCCTATCCACCTAGTCCAGCGCATCGGCAGGCCTGAGCGTCACCGTCTCCGTGACGCGGGAGCCGCCCGCCCCTTTCGGACACTCCGGCGGTACAACGCGTGGCTACACTCGCCGCCCATGCAACAACTCGGACCGAAGACAAATCAGCAGAAAATACATGCCCCTTCATCGGGTGCCAACGCTTTCAACACCCCTGTGGAGAGTGCGTGGACCACTGCCGCATTCGTCGCGGTCCGCCTCGTCGGGCCGGCGTCCCCCACCGCTGAGCGCAGTCTCGGATCCGCACTCCTCTCACCGGTCCGCAGCGGGCCCGGAGCGCCCGCAGTCGCCCCCGACACCCGCCGGACAGGCCCCGGTTCAGCCGTGATTAACGTCACTCCGGGGAGCGTGGTGTGAGCCGTTCGGCACGACGCAGGCACGCCCGTTCCCGCGAGCCCCGCGGTCACTGGCGGCTGCTGGCCCTGACCCTGACCGTCGTGTTCGCCGCCCTGCTCTTCGAGGGCTGGACCATCCAGGAGGTCGACGCCGCCAAGTCGCGGCTTCCCTGCACCAGGCCCGTGCCCAAGGCCGTGGACGAGAGCGGTCCGGTCCTGCGTCGCATCAGCGGGGACGACGTCGAGTCCTCGTCCGTGCCGGCACGTACCGTCGCGCTCACCTTCGACGGCGGGCCCGACCCCGTATGGACCCCGCGCCTCCTCGACCTGCTGCGCAAGCATCATGCGCACGCGACCTTCTTCCTGTTCGGTGCGCAGGCGGCCCGCCATCCGGAGCTGGTCCGGCGGATCCTCGACGAGGGCCACGAGATCGGCTCGAACACGTACACGGGGGCCGACCTCGGTTCCTCGTCGCGCGTGCGCACCGCGATGGAGCTGACGCTCACCCAGAAGACCCTCGCCGGCTCGGCGGGCATCCGCACGAGCCTGCTGCGGATGCCGCTGACCACCCAGGTGGACACGCTGTGCGGCGCCGAGTGGACGGCGGCCCGGCACGCCGCGGCGGACGGCTATGTGCTGGTCGCCGCGGACCGGCCCGACCGTGATCCGGCACACGGCATGGTCCGCCAGTTCAGCCAGACGGACCTGGCGTACCAGGAGGCGAAGGACCTGCTCGGCAACCGGCACGCCGACCGGTTCACCACCGTCACGGACGCGCTCGGCATGCCCTCGGCCGACACCCGGGTGTCGGCCGTCGAACGGTGGCAGGGCAGGGCGTTGATCTGGACCACGACCGCCGGTCACGCGTTCACGCACGCCATGACCTGGGTGTTGTTCGGGCTCGGCGTGCTGGGCGTGCTGCGGCTTGTGCTGCTGACCGCCTTCGCGCGTGCCCATGTGCGGCGCCTGACCCGCTACCGCCCCGGCGCGCCCCGGCTTCGGGAGGTCGACGCACCCGTGACGGTGCTCGTACCGGCGTACAACGAAGAAGCCGGCATCGAGTCCACGGTCCGTTCCCTGCTCGCGTCCACGCACCCGTACCTCGAGGTCATCGTGATCGACGACGGATCGACGGATCAGACGGCGGATCTCGCGACGTGGATCGACGACCCCCGGGTGCGGGTGATCCGGCAGCCCAACTCGGGCAAGGCTGCCGCGCTCAACACCGGCCTGGCGCAAGCCTCGTACGACGTCGTCGTGATGGTCGACGCCGACACCGTCTTCGAGCCCGACGCCCTGTACCGGCTCATCCAGCCCCTCGCGCACCCGGCCGTCGGAGCCGTCAGCGGCAACACCAAGGTGGGCAACCGGCGCGGGCTGCTCGGCAGATGGCAGCACCTGGAGTACGTCTTCGGCTTCAACCTCGACCGGCGGATGTTCGAGGTGCTGGAGTGCATGCCGACAGTTCCTGGAGCCATCGGCGCCTTTCGCCGGGACGCGCTGATGGGTGTCGGCGGGGTCAGCGAGGACACCCTCGCCGAGGACACCGACCTCACAATGGCCCTGTGGCGGGCCGGCTGGCGGGTGGTCTACGAGGAGTCGGCCGTCGCCTGGACCGAAGTACCCACCTCGCTGCGGCAGTTGTGGCGGCAGCGCTACCGCTGGTGCTACGGAACGATCCAGGCGATGTGGAAGCACCGCGGAGCCCTCCTGGAAGTGGGCACGGCCGGACGCTTCGCCCGCCGCGGTCTGACGTATCTGACGCTGTTCCAGGTGTGCCTGCCGCTGATCGCCCCGGTCATCGACCTGTTCGCGCTGTACGGGGTGCTCTTCAGCGATGCCGGGCAGTCGCTGGGGATATGGCTGGCCTTCCTCGTCATCCAACTGTTCTGTGCCGGTTACGCGCTGAGGCTCGACGGGGAGAGGCTGCGGACCCTGTGGTCGATGCCGTTCCAGCTCTTCGTCTACCGGCAGCTGATGTATCTGGTCGTCATCCAGTCCGTCTTCGCCCTCCTGGGCGGAACCCGGCTGAAGTGGCACCGCATGCAGCGTGCGGGTACGGCCGCCACCGAGCAACTGAGACAGCCGGTCGCCGCACGGGAGTTGTCGTCGAGGTGATCAGGGGGTGGAGCCCATGAGTGACTGGAACAGGAACGGGGAGACACAGGCGCACCGAGTGATCACGGGACACGTCGTCGCACAGACGGAACAGACACGGCCGTACGAGCAACCCGTCCCTGGCCCGCAGGCGGTGCGACCCGGCGGTGGTCACACCCGCAGCACGCGGCCCCCCTGGGTACGCCCCAGCCGGCGGCGGCGGATCGCCCGTCTGCTGGCGCTCCTCGTGTGCGCGCTGATGCTCGCCGGCGGCGGCACGTACGCCTGGGCCGACTTCGAGCTCGACCGGGCCGTCGACCTCGGCAAGGTCGGGGACCGTCCGCCGCAGGGGAAGGGAACCACGTACCTCATCGTGGGCTCCGACAGCCGCGACGGCCTGTCCGAGCAGGACCGGAAGGATCTGCACGCAGGCGGTGGCGGCGGCAGCCGCACCGACTCGATGATGCTCCTGCACACCGGCGCCCACGGCACCACGATGGTGAGTCTGCCCCGCGACTCGTGGGTGACCCTCCCGTCGTACCTCGACCCCGACACCGGCAAGCGGCACCGCCCGGCGAAGGACAAGCTGAACGCGGCCTACTCGCTGGGCGGTGCCCGGCTGCTGGTGCGGACCATCGAGCTCAACACGGGTATGCGCGTCGACCACTACGCGGAGATCGGCTTCGGCGGCTTCGTCGGTGTCGTGAACGCCGTCGGCGGCGTGGACATGTGCGTGGACCGGAACATCGAGGACGAGAAGTCCGGTCTCGACTTGACGAAGGGCTGCCACACCCTGGACGGCTCCCAGGCGCTCGCGTTCGTCCGCCAGCGGCACCAGGAGGCCGATGGCGACCTGGGGCGCAGCAGGAACCAGCAGAAGTTCCTCGCCTCGCTGGCCCACAAGGCGGCCACCCCGGGCACCGCGCTCAATCCGTTCCGGGCCTATCCCCTGCTGGGCTCGGTGCTGGACACCCTCGTGGTGGACAAGGACATGCAACCGCGCACCCTCGTCTCGCTGTTCCAGGCGATGCGGAGGGTCTCGTCCGGCGACGGCAGGCAGCTCACCGTCCCCCTGGCCGGCCTCGGATTCAGCACGTCGAAGGGCAGCGCCCTGAAATGGGACGTGGTGAAGGCGCACCAGCTCTTCACCGAGCTGAGGAGCGACCGGCCGGTGAGCTTCGAGGGGAAAGGCTGACTGTCCGCTGTCGGTCCGAAGAACGTGCAGAGCGGCCGGGGCCCCGTGCGTGGCCGGAGCCCCGGCCGGCCCCGTCCCTCTCCATGTCGCTCCCGGGGGGAGTCAAGGGCGGCGCGGAGAGAGGTTTGGGCAGTGGTCGGGTGGGCGACGTCCGTTCGTGCGGCCGCCGTTGGCCGGTCGGGCGTGGCCTATGACTCACACAACGCTCGGCCGGCGCGAAACATCACCCGGAGGCCGGTGCGCGGCCACGGCGGAGCACGCCGGCCGAGCGCCGGATGCGCCTGGCGTCGATAAGCCGTCACGCCGCCCGGCCTCGGCGTACCGGCTCAACGTGCGGACGCAGCCCGTGCCTTGGGCGCGGTCGACGGCCTTCGTGTCTTCGCCGCCCGGGCGACGGGGCGCCGGCGACGACGTGAAGGACTCCTGATGCGTTGTGACACTTCGGTGAGAGCGCACGCTTGTCACCATGGGGCCGTCGATGCCATTGGGGCGCCTCGGACAGCGCGAAACTCGCAATGAACCCGGTGCGAACGAGGACAGTCTTGGGCAAGGAACGGCAACCCCGCCAGGCACGGCCGTACGACGGGGAACTGGGTGCGGCCGTCGCGCGGGCCCAGGACGGGGACGAGAACTCTTTCGCGGTCGCCTATCGGATCATGCAGCCGGGCCTGCTCGGCTATCTGCGCGGAATCGTCGGCGAGGACGCGGAGGACGTGGCCTCCGACGCCTGGCTGGAGATCGCCCGCAACCTCGGACGGTTCAAGGGAGACGGGGCCGGTTTCCGCGGCTGGACGGCGACGATCGCCCGACACCGGGCAGTGGACCATCTGCGCCGCCAGCGTGTGCGGCCCCGGCCAGGGGCGAACGAACAGGACATACTCAACCTGCCCGGCCCGCACAGCACCCATGAACAAGCCCTGGAATCCCTCTCCACCGAGCGGGCCCTCGAACTGGTCCGCGGACTGCCGCAGGACCAGGCCGAGGCCGTGCTCCTGCGGGTCGTCGTCGGCCTGGACGGTCCCGCTGCCGCACGCGTCCTCGGCAAGCGCCCGGGAGCGGTGCGCACGGCCGCCCACCGAGGTCTGAAACGCCTCGCCCGCCAGCTGGGCGTCGAGAGCGAGGGGGGAGGGAGCGTGACGGATGAGGCTTCCCGGACGCTGGGGAGTCGGAATGAACGACTACGGCGGCAGCGGACCGGCGGACCGGCCCGAGGGACCGGCACGCCGTATGAATCGAACCTGTCGGACAGGAACGGAAGCGGACATGGGTGAACGGCTGAGCGGCAACGGAGTTGCGGGCCCTGGCGATGCCGTGTCCGGCCCGGGGGGCGTACGTCACGACGTCGCGCTGGAGACGGTGCTGGCCGCCGTCCTGCGAGCGAGCGATCTCGGCCCCGAAGCCGAGCAGCGGGCGGCGGCCGCCTTCCGGGACGCCCGCGGCACGGGCCTGCACCGGGCGCGTACCCGGCGCCGGGACGACTGGCGGCTGCCCGCCGAGCGGCGTGCCGGGCGCCCTGTGAAGGCGACGTTCGGCGCCGTGTTCGCCAGTCTCGCCCTGGGCGGTGTCGCGGTCGCGGCCATTGGTTCGGTCGGCTCGTCCGCGGACGGCGGCGGCCGGAGGACTGCGCACCCCCCGGTTGTCGCCCCGCTCCCGCCGGGCGGTGAGACCTCGACAGCGTCCTCCGATGGCCTCGGAACGGCGAACGGTCCAGCCACCGCCCAGGACATCGAGGCCCACTGCCGCGCCTACGAACAGGCGAAGAAGCGCGGCAAGGCGCTCGACGCGACGGCCTGGCAGCGACTCGTCGCGGCCTCGGGCGGCGAGGGCAAGGTCGCCGCGTACTGCTCCGAACAACTCGCGCGGGCGACAGCCGTGCCCAGCAGGTCCGGCGACACGGGCAACCCCGACAAGGGGACTGCAGACGCCGGCACGGGAACGGCGGGCAACACCGGCACGTCGGGCAACGGGGATCCCGGCAACGGCTCCGGCGGCGCGGGCAATGCGGCCGGCAACGGCCAGACGAGCGGCGGAAAGGACGAGTAGCACCCGCAACCATCGGCCGGGCCGATCGCCGTTCGGGGGTGCCGGTCGCGTTCGCCCGTCATGGTGTCCGCGTCATGGTCCCGCCCACCAGGTACGAGGCATGTTTCTGTGACGTTTGCAGCGTCCATTTCGATCTGTAGGTCATGGGGAAGTTGAGTGCTATCGAGTGCTCTGGTGTCAGTGGTGCACATGTGGCAAGAGAGGTGGCGGAGATGTGATGACCTTCCCCGGACGCGGCAGAAGTGACGAATCCCGGAGGTTTCGAGTGCGACCGTTCACCCTCAACTACGCCCTCTCCAGGGCGGTTCCGACCGTGGTGACGCCCTACCGATTCGACGAGTCGCTTCAACTGAACGTGCTTCCCGACGGACGCCCGGCCGTAAGTGACCCGGACCTGCTCCTGGCGGCCGGTACGACGACGTCCACCGCCGGTTCCCAGACTCACTTCGACGACTGACGGCCAGTGAACGGATGACCGTACTGATCCTCACGTCCGAGGAGGACGTCACCGCCGACATGGTGGTCGCCAAACTGCATGAGACGGGGGTACCCGTGATGCGGCTGGACCCGGCCGACCTGCCGGGCAAGGCCGCGGTGTCCGCGGACTACGCCCATGGTGACTTCGAGGGCCACCTGTCGGTGAACGGCCATGTGCTCAGCACGGCAGGCCTGCGCTCCGTATGGGTGCGCAGGCCCGGCGAACCGGCCGCGCACGCGCCCCACCCATCGGCGTGGCTGACCGCCGAGACCCGTCAGGCGCTGTTCGGAATGCTCTACTCCGCCTCTGCGCGATGGATGAACCACCCGCTCGACGCGGACCGAGCCCGACTGAAGCCATGGCAGTTGAAGGCCGCTCACTCAGCAGCTTCGCCGTACCGCCGACTGTCATCACCACCTCCCCGCGGTTGGCACGGCAGTTCGCCGACGAGCACAGGAACGTAGTGGTGAAGTCTGCCTCTGGGCCGCCGCCCGGTGACCCCGCCCTGGCTCTGCCCACCACCCTGGTCGGCCCGGACGCGGACTTCTCCGGCGTCGCGGCCGGTCCCGCGCTGCTGCAGCGGTACGTGCCCAAGCGTGCCGACATTCGTCTGACCTGTGTCGGCACCCGGCTGTTCGCCGCGCGGAAGGCGGCCGAACCCGGCCAGGTCGATGGGCGCTACGGCGACACGGAGCACGCCTGGGACGTGGTCCCGGTTCCTGAACGCGTCGGCAGATCGGTGTACGAGTACGTCACCCTTGCCGGCCTGGCGTATGCCGCCTTCGACTTCGCCGAGGATGAGGAGGGTGTCTGGTGGTTCCTCGAGTGCAACCAAGGCGGCCAGTTCGGGTTCGTCGAACTGGAGACCGGGCAGCCGATCTCGGAGGCGGTCGCCCTATGGCTGTCACAGCACAAGGCGGACCGTCGTGTTCCGCAGGGCCAATGGTGAGGCAGCCACCCGACAAGCGGCGGCCATCGCACGCCGCCGGCCGCGGCCGGAGTCCGGTGCACCTCGCCTCACTCGAAAGCGCCGCAGAACGACACGAGCCGAGGCCGTGCCCAATCCGTGCCCGTAAGACCGGACAAGCACGGTCAACAGCGGTGCGTCAGCGCCGCCCCCGCACGCCGACACAACGACATACGTGCAGGTCAGCACCATGTGGCCACGCAAGTGCCGTCGCTTCCCAAGCTGAGAGTGCGAGTTCGATTCTCGTCACCCGCTCTTCTCAAAGCCCCAGGCCGACGGCCTGGGGCTTTCGCGTCGCCGGAACGCTCAGCGCAACCCCTTTGCGGGAGCGGGCGCTTGGCCGCCGCTTACGCCGTCGCCGCTTCAGATGACGCCGTCGCCCGCCACATTCACCGAAACCCCCGATGCCGGATGATGGCGGCCATGCGCATCCGCATCGACGCCATCGACCTGCCCGGCCTCACCCACCCCGCCCCTGTCGACGGCGCGGTGACCACCTACGACAACGTCCATGTCGCCGTGCAACGCCGCGACCGGCCGGCCGAGCTCCTCGAGCCGCAGCCCGGGGACGCGCCGTCGGCGACGTGGACCCTGGAGTGCACCGCGAGCGCCTCGCCGGCCGGTACCGAGGTCAAGGGTCCCTACGTGCAGAACCGTCTGGGGCGGCGGTTCATCTATCTGTCATGGGGCACGGTCGACGAGTCGGGCACGTTCACGATGTTCCGCCGCGCCAAGCTCATGCTCGACGTCATCCCCGCCGACACGCTCGCCGCCGCCGCGCGCGGCGGGCTGCTGGTCGGGCGGCTCGGACTGACCGACGCGCAGGGCGGGCCGCTGTGCGCACGGGTCGAGCCCCCACGGATCACCTGGACCGCGGCACACGCCGGGTAGATGTGACATTCATTGCGTCGGCCGGGCCTCGGCACGTCCGCCGGTGTCCCCTCCGGCGAGGGCGTCGGCAGCGGCACACGGCACATCGCCGGAGGTCATGGCGCTGCGGCCGGAAACGTTCGTCAGAAAACAGCCCATCCGCGCGGGCCAATATCTGTATCCGTGAAGTAAGAAATGAGTGCGGTGCACTGCGAGTATTCCTCGACCGTCAACCTCGGTGGAATTACGGACCGCACAGGGCCGATCGCGGCATGCTAATGTCGTTCTCAGTTGCAGGTGTGGTTGCCAGAGGGTTCATTTTCCGACGGGCTAATCAGCACGGGCGACGCGGAATCCACACAGGGTGAATTCCGGAAATCGTCTCCGAAGGAGAAATGACATGGCTACTGGCACCGTGAAGTGGTTCAACGCGGAAAAGGGCTTCGGCTTCATCGAGCAGGACGGCGGCGGCGCCGACGTCTTCGCCCACTACTCCAACATTGCCGCCCAGGGCTTCCGCGAGCTGCTGGAAGGTCAGAAGGTGTCATTCGACATCGCGCAGGGCCAGAAGGGCCCGACGGCCGAGAACATCGTTCCCGCCTGACACCGGCAGCAACGCATCTTTCGCAGCTGGGGCCCGCACCTTGGGGTGCGGGCCCCAGCTCGCTGCATTTCAGAGCGCGTGACGGGAAGGCTCCATCGCATCACCGAACGGTGACGCATTCCCCCGTCGATCCGATTCGGCGCTCATCATCACCGGGCCGTTCTCGTGATTATCTGCGCCGTTCCTTTTGCTGCGGAAACTCCTTGCTACGTGCCTACGTGCTCACATCGAGGAAAGGTTCCGCTTGAACCGCGCACGCACCGCCCGCACTGCCCGCACCACTCGCACCGACCGCCCGGCCCGCACCTCCTGGAGCTCTGCCGCCCAGCGCTCGGGTGCTCCGCGGCGTTCCAACGGCAACGGGCGCCGACCGGCCGCACTCCAGGGCGAGTTCGCGCTCCCGGTGACGATCACTCCCGCGCTGCCCGCGGTCGAGTCGTTCTCCGACCTCGCCCTGCCGACGCCCTTGCTGGCCGCGCTCGGACGCGAGGGCATGACCGTGCCGTTCCCCATCCAGGGCGCGACGCTCCCGAACTCCCTCGCCGGCCGTGACGTGCTCGGCCGCGGCCGTACCGGGTCGGGCAAGACCCTCGCTTTCGGCCTCGCGGTGCTGGCCCGTACTGCGGGCCGGCGCGCGGAACCGGGGCAGCCGCTCGCCCTGGTCCTCGTCCCCACCCGCGAGCTCGCCCAGCAGGTGACCGACGCGCTCACCCCGTACGCCCGCTCCGTGAAGCTCCGGCTGACCACCGTGGTCGGTGGCCTGCCGATGAGCAAGCAGATGCGCGCGCTGCGGGCCGGGGTGGAGATCGTCGTCGCGACACCGGGACGGCTCAAGGACCTCATCGACCGTGGCGACTGCCGACTGGACGACGTCGACATCACCGTCCTCGACGAGGCCGACCAGATGGCCGACATGGGCTTCATGCCCCAGGTCACCGCCCTGCTCGACCAGGTGCGCCCCGAGGGGCAGCGGATGCTCTTCTCGGCCACCCTGGACCGCAACGTCGACCGGCTGGTCCGCCAGTACCTGTCCGACCCGGTGGTCCATTCCGTCGACCCGTCGGCGGGTGCGGTCACCACGATGGAGCACCACGTGCTCCACGTGCCTGAGTCGGACAAGCACCGCACGACCACCGAGATCGCGGCGCGCGACGGCCGGGTGCTCATGTTCCTGGACACCAAGCACGCCGTGGACCGGCTGACCCAGCACCTGCTGAACAGCGGCGTCCGCGCCGCGGCCCTGCACGGTGGCAAGTCCCAGCCCCAGCGCACCCGGACCCTCGCCCAGTTCAAGACCGGGCATGTGACGGTGCTGGTGGCGACCAACGTCGCGGCCCGCGGCATCCACGTCGACAACCTCGACCTGGTCGTCAACGTGGATCCGCCCACCGATCCCAAGGACTACCTGCACCGCGGCGGCCGTACCGCCCGTGCCGGCGAGTCCGGCAGCGTCGTCACCCTCGTGACTCCCGGCCAGCGCCGTGGCATGACCCGGTTGATGGCCTCGGCCGGCATCACCCCGCAGATCGCCTCCGTACGGTCCGGTGAGGCGGAACTGACGCGGATCACCGGCGCCCAGGCCCCTTCCGGTGTCCCGGTCGTCATCAAGGCACCGGTCGTGGACCGTCCCCGCCGCGCCGGGTCCTCCGGGGCCCCCTCGTCCCGAGGCCGTCAGGACCGCTCCGGTCGCGGACGCGCCGGCGGAGGAGCGGGGCGGCGCCGTGCGCAGCGGCCCGCCCTCGACTCCGCGGCCTGACCCCGCGGCCCGAAGCATCGTCCAGAAGCTCCCCATCTCCGAGGAGGCACCTTTGACACCGGTTCGGACACAACGACAGCACGCGGACCTGGCCCCGATGGCCGTGGTCGACGCCATGGACACGTCCGGCCCCCGGGTCCGGGACGACATGACCGTCGAGGTCGCGCTGTCCGTCATGGCCGGTGCCCGTGTCGAGTTCCTCCTCCTGGTCGACGGGGACGACCAGTGCACGGGCTCGGTCACCCGGGCCGAACTCGCCGTTCACCGTGACAGTTCCACGTACACGGACCGGATCCGTCTGCGGGACGTCCTCGGCGGAGCGTTCATCTCGCCCGTTCCCCGGCGCACCGTCGTCGCGGAGCACGGCCGGGCCCTGGCTCGACTCGGCTAGAACCACCTTCAGGATCCCGGTGAGGGCCCTGCCGACACACGTCGGCAGGGCCCT
Organism: Streptomyces sp. NBC_00019; assembly: GCF_045041015.1. Lineage (NCBI taxonomy): Bacteria > Bacillati > Actinomycetota > Actinomycetes > Kitasatosporales > Streptomycetaceae > Streptomyces > Streptomyces sp. NBC_00019. Next base: position 5,584,474 of record NZ_CP108302.1, on the reverse strand, counting down.
CACTGCTGTCCGGCGCCGTCCGTTCTTCGCCCCTGCGGGGAGGGTCACATCACCCTTAGTGACAGATCAAAGCTATCTGTTCCCCCAAGAAGGCGAAATCTGTTCTTGTCAGAGTAGACATTGAGCTCCGACACGGTTAGCCTTTTTCTCATCGAGCACGGTCCAGCGATACCCGGCAGACACGAACTGCCGGGGTTGCAGTACCTGAAGTTCGCAGGCCAAGAGGTTGGTACAGAGGAAGGACGGAGGACGGACGCCATCAGGATCGCCCGGCCCGAGGAGCACTCGGCCGGGTACCGCAAGACCCCGGATTGGAAGGTGGTCCCCGGTCACGCAGCCGCGATCCCCGCACCCCCTCCTGCAGGGCTGGTAGCGGAAACAGAAGGTCGGCACAGCACGAGAGCCGACAGATGGTGTTGAATTTCCTTCGGGGCCCTGGTGCCGTACGGCACCAGGGCCCCTCGACGCGTTGCACTACGAGGTGACATGACAGCAGATACCCCCCTCGGTAATCGTCTCGACGACGACGACTACCCCGCATACACGATGGGTCGGGCCGCCGAGATGCTCGGCACCACCCCGGCCTTCCTCCGAGCCCTCGGCGAGGCTCGTCTGATCACTCCGCTGCGCTCGGAGGGCGGACACCGCCGGTACTCCCGCTACCAGCTGCGGATCGCCGCGCGCGCCCGCGAGCTCGTCGACAAGGGCACCCCGATCGATGCCGCTTGCCGCATCGTCATCCTCGAGGACCAGCTCGAGGAGGCTCAGCGCATCAACGCCGAGTACCGCCGCCGTGCCGGACACGAGGCGCACGACGGGTCCGTCCCCGGTTCCAGCTGATCACGTCGTGGCGACCCGGCCCCTCGAAGGTCCGCGAGAGCAGTGGCTCGTCCCGGACCCGGTTCGCCGTCGCCGCGAGTGGATCCCCCTGCCGGATGATCCCGGCCTCGCTCCCACCGACGCCTGGCCGCCCCCCTTACGACCTCTCCTCAGCCGCTCGCGCCGGCCGACGGGCCCCGTCCCCGGGTCTCGGTGACCGTGGGCACGTTCCCCGCGCTGCCGGGAGCGAGTCCGCAGGTGCCCGACCTCGATGCCCCGTCCAGTCCTCTCAGCTCCACGACGATCCGGCCGTCGCCGTCCTGGCTGTAGGCGATCGTGCAGGTGAGCTGGCGCAGGGCGGTGGTGTCCAGCCCCTCCAGGGCGAGCGGGAGGCGGGTCGTGACCCTGCCGCTCAAAGAGGTGTCGACCTTGACGATTCCGGGGCGGGCGGCGGGGAGAGCGGTGGTCAGGCCCGCGGCCCGGTCTTCGTCCCCCGGGCCGGCGAGGAGCGCCGAGACGACCTTCTCCGTCGGCACGGGCTGAGTCGCGTCCTGGTCTCCGGCGGTCGTCGTATGGACGGCTCCTTCTTCGCCGAACACGGTCTCCGACCCGGCCGACCGGATCACGGGGCTCAGCCCTCCGTCGGGGGAGCGGAAGAAGAGCAGCATGTCGGTATCGCGGTTGAGGAAGGCCTGGACGCTGGCGGGGCCGCCCGCCTCGATGACGTCGGTCTCCTGGATACCGCAGCCACCGAGCAGCGGTACACCGGCCGCGACAGCGAAGGCCACAGCCGACACACGTCGCCTCATCCGCCGGTTCCCTCCGAGTAGAGCGGTATTTCGACGGCGAAGACGGCACCGCCCCCCGGCCGGTTCCCGGCGTGGATCGTGCCGCCGTGCAGCTTCACGTTCTCCAGCGTGATCGCCAGTCCCAGGCCGCTGCCCGCCGAGCGGGTACGGGCCGAGTCGGCCTTGTAGAAGCGGTCGAAGATGTGCGGCAGCGATTCGGGGCGGATGCCGGGCCCGCTGTCCACGACGTCGGTGATCAGCACGGGCGGGCCCGGAAGGCGTGCCTCGGTGCGCAGACGTACCGTGACGGGCGCGCCGCCGTGCCGCAGGGCGTTGCCGACGAGGTTGGCGATCACGACGTCGAAGCGGCGCGGGTCGAGCCGCGCCCGGATGCCGTCGGGGAGCTCGGTGCGGACCCGGTCGTCGGTCCAGTGCCGGTTCTGCAGGGTCTTGCGGATGGCCACGGCCACGTCGACCTCGTCGGCGTTCAGCTCGGCCGCGCGGGCGTCGAAGCGGGAGATCTCCATCAGGTCCTCGACGAGCACGGCGAGCTTTCCGGTCTCCGCGCTGACCAGCCGGACCGCCCGGGCGGTGTCGGGGTCCAGGCCGGCCGCGTCCTCGTCGAGGACCTCGGTGACGGCGAGCATTCCGGCGAGGGGGGTGCGCAGTTCGTGCGAGACGTCGGAGGCGAAGCGGCGGGCGCGTTCCTCGGCCTCGCGCAGTTCCCGCACCGACCGCTCCAGTTGGCCCGTCGACTCGTTGAACGTCCGTGCCAGGTCGGCCAGTTCGTCGCTGCCGCGCACCCGGATCCGGGTGTCGAGTCTGCCGCTGCCCATGTTCCGGGCCGCCTGGCGCAGTTCCCGCACCGGACGCAGCACGCTGCGCGCGGCGATCAGGGCGGGTATCAGCGCGATGGCGAGGCCGGGCAGGGCGCCGTCCCGGGCGGCCAGGAGGAGGGCGTCGACGTTGATCTGCTCGTCGGTCATCCGCATGACGGCGTACAGGACGAGCCCGGTGGGCAGCAGGCTGTCCGGGCTGGTCTTGAAGACGGTCGGCATCGCGATGGTCAGATAGGGGATGCCGTCCTTGACGACTCGTTCGAAGCTGCCGTGGGGGTTGGCCCGTGCGGCGCGGCGCAGTTCGGGGGTGATGACGGTGGAGACGGGGTTCTCGCCCGAGGAGGCGCGGAGCGAGCCGTACTCGGCGAAGACCACCCAGGGATGGGGCTTGCCCTTGCGGGCGATGTCCCGCAGGACGTCCTCCATGCCCTCCTTCCGCACGGGCAGAGGGAAGCCCGTCTGCTGGACGTGGTCGCGGAACGACGTGACCGCCGTGTCCTGGGCCGTCTCCAGCAGCGAGTTGCGGGCCTCACGGTAGGTCAGCGCGGCCGTCGTGCCGGCGCTGACGGCGGCGACCAGCAGGAAGGCGAGCAACAACCGCGCGCGCAGCCCGAACGCCCTGACCCGCGAGCGCTGCTCGCCGCTGCTCACAGCGGCCCGAAGCGGTAGCCGAAGCCCCGCAGTGTCTGGACGTAGCGGGGACTGCCGGCCTCGTCCTCGATCTTGCCGCGCAGACGGCGGACGCACGCGTCGACCAGGCGGGCGTCGGCGTGGTAGCTGTGGTCCCAGACGTGCTCCAGCAGTTGCTGCCTGCTGAACACCTGCTCGGGGGCGGCGCAGAGGTGCAGCAGGAGCTTGAGCTCCGAGGGAGCGAGCGCGAGCGGACGGCCGGCCTTGGTGACGGTCAGCCCGACGCGGTCGACGGTGAGATCGCCGTAGACCTCGATGGCCGGACGGCCCGGGCCGCTGTCGTCCAGGCGGCGCAGTACGGCACGGATCCGGGCCTCGATCACCTCCGGGCGGGCGGGTTTGACGATGTAGTCGTCGGCGCCGGCCTCCAGGCCGATGACCACGTCGAAGTCGTCGCCGCGCGCGGTGAGCATGATGATCGGCAGCTGGCTCTGCTCGCGGACCTGCCGGCAGACCTGTACGCCGTTCATTCCGGGCAGCATCAGGTCGAGCAACAGCAGATCGGGGCGGAACTCGGCCAGCGCGGCGAGGCCTGACTCGCCGGTCGCTGCCGCCCGTACCTCGTGGCCGCGGCGGCGCAGACCGAGTTCGACCCCCTCGCGTACGGAGGGGTCGTCCTCGATGAGGAGCACGCGGGGCATCGGCAGTTCTCCCTCGGTGATGGTCAGGTCCGGGTCCGTCTGGGGCGTACGCGCGAGAGCAGTGCGTCGAGTTCGGCGAGTCGCAGCGGACGGGTGAGCAGGGCGAAGGTGAGGACGACGGCGACCGCCCCGGCAGTTGCGGCGACCAGGGCGCCCGCCCGTACCGTGGCCAGGACCGCGAGGTGGCCCAGCACGCTGGCGGGGACGGCGGCGAGCAGCAGCCTCGCGTGGGCGCCGACGGCGGAGGAGCGCAGGGGGCGGGCGACGCCGAGCCGGCGGCTCAGCACCAGGCCGGTCACCGCCCAGCCCGCGCACAGCGCCAGGGAGTACGCCGCCGCCATTCCCGTCACGGCCCAGCGGGCCGGCAGCAGGTGGGCGGCGGCCATCGACAGTCCCGCGTTGAGGGCGACGATCAGCAGGTTGAGCAGGAACGGCGTACGGGTGTCGGAGAGCGCGTAGAAGGTGCGGGACAGGACGTACTGGCCGGACAGGGCGACGAGTCCCGGCGCGAAGGCCATCAGGATCCCGGCCATGGCGGCCGTGTCGTCGGCGCCGGTCCTGCCGTACCCGAAGACGAGGGCCATCACCGGCTGGGCGAGGGCGAACAGCGCGCAGGCGGCGGGGACGACGGCAGAGGCGCTGACGCGCAGGGCGTAGGAGACGTCGCGCCGCACGGCCGCGGTGTCCCCGTCGGCGGCGGCCGCGCTCATCCGGGGCATCAGCGCGGTCACCAGGGAGACCGTGATGATGCCGTGCGGTACGACCCACAGGGCATAGGCGTTGTTGTACGCGCCGTATCCGGGGCCGCCGTCGAGGCCCGCGGTGGTGGCCAGCCGGGTGGTGACCCAGTAGGCGGCCTGGTTGGCCAGGACCAGCAGGACCAGCCAGCCGGCCGCGCGCAGGGGGCGGGTCAGTCCGCTGCCGCGCCAGTCGAAGCGGGGCCGCCAGCGGAAGCGGGCCGCGCGCAGGGCGGGGACGAGGGCGAGGGCCTGGACGGCGATACCGGCGGTCGTGCCCCAGCCGAGCACGGCGGTCTCGGTCGCGGTGAGCGTGTCCCCGTCGCCCATGGCCAGCGCCAGGTACAGCCCGAACACGGTCATGACGACGAGGTTGTTGAGGACCGGCGCCCACATCATCGCGCCGAACCGGCCCCGTGCGTTGAGTACTTGTCCGAGCAGCGTGAACAGTCCCAGGAAGAAGATCTGGGGCAGGCAGTAGCGGGCGAGCGCGGTGGTCATGGCCGCCTGCGGGCCGGTGTAGTCGGTGTACGCGTCGACGATCGCGGGTGCCGCCCATACGGCGGTCGCGGTGATCGCCAGCAGGGCGACGACGCACACGGTGACGAGCCGGTCGGTGTACGCGGTGCCCCCGTCGTCGTGCTCCTTGGCGGCCTTGACCAGTTCGGGGACGAAGACGGCGTTCAGCGCGCCGCCGAGGAGCAGCATGTAGACGATGGTGGGCAGGGCGTTGCCGACCGCGTAGCCGTCGGCGGTCGGCCCGATGGTGCCCAGCGCTGCCGCGACCACGGCGGAGCGGGCGAAGCCGGTGGCCCGGGACACGATGGAGCCGGCGGCCATGACGGCACTGCTGCGTGCCGCCGTGTTCGTCGGTGCGGTGGTGGTCGGCGCCGTCTGCGTCATCGGCGGTTCAGATACGCCTGGAAGGCGCGGTAGAGCGCGTGGTTGGCGCTGCCGCCCAATGGCCTCTCCCATTCCCCCAACGTCTCGACGACCTGTCCCCCGGTGCCGAGCTTCCACCGCAGCAATCCGTACGCACGTTCCTCAGGATCGAGAGTGGAGGGTACCCCGCGCATGTCGTAGACGTCCGCGCCCAGGGCGAGGGCGTCCTGCAGCATCCGCCACTGCAGGGCGTTGGAGGGCCGGACCTCGCGACGGTGGTCGGCTGAGGCGCCGGTCTGGTACCAGGCCCGGCGGCCCACCGTGATCATCGTGTGGGCGGCCAGGATCTCTCCTCGGTGCCGGGCGAGGTACAGCTTCATCCGGCCCGGTTCCTCGGCGTTGAGCGCCGCGTACTGACGCTCGTAGTAGGCGAGCGAACGGCCGAGCCGGAACCCGTCGCGTCGCTCGGTGATGCCGAGGAGCCGGTAGAACTCGGGGAGTTCGGCCGTACTGCCCACCACCACCTCCACGCCCTCCTTCCGGGCCCGGCGCACATTGCGGCGCCACTCCTGGTTGAGCCCGGACCACAGGTCCTCCGTGGTGCGTCCGGCGAGCGGTACGTGGAAGACGTGCCGGGGCTGGGCGTCCCCGTCCCCGCCGGTCCCCTCCCCTCCCGTCCCGTCACCGCCGCAGCGGCGCCAGCCGCGGGCGCGCAGCCGCTCGGCGACGGCGGTGCCGAGCGGGTCGACCTCGCTGGCGAGTACGTCGCCGAGGCGCCGGCCCGGGCCGGTGAGCGGCTTGAGCCGGGCGGCGTCCCAGCGCCGGTAGGCGGGCGAGGGGCCGATGCGTACGGCGAAGGCGCCCGCGCGGCGCAGGTGTTCGAGGAGCGGGCCGAGCCAGCCGTCCACGTCGGGGTCGTTCCAGTCGGCGACCGGCCCTTCGGGAAGGTAGGCGAAGTGCTTGCGGGTGCCGGGGAACTGCCGCAGCAGCACCAGCGCCACACCCGTCAGCGCGCCGGCCTCCGGATCCGGCCCCCAGCCGAGCAGTTGGGCCCGCCAGCCCTCCTTGACGTCGGCCCAGGACGGGCACTGCAGGAATCCGGCGCCGAGAGCGGCGCCGTCGGGGGAGGCGAGGAAGGCGCGGTAGGTCTCCGCGGTGATGGTCCGCAGGGCCGTGCCCTGGTTCCGTGCTTGGGACACGCGGCTGGGCGGAACGAGCAGCGCTGACACAGTCTGAGCCTCTCCTTCTCCCCGGCCCGGTCGCGGGGACGCAAAGGATGCTCACAGCGGTCCATGACCGCTCCGCGCGGCGAATGTGACCGGACCATGACCGTTCCTCACCAGTCGCCGTCACATTGCCCCATAGCGGCTGACCTCGGGTTTTCCGGCTCTAGAGTCACGACATCGCCGACTCGTCCACCCCCTTCCCGCCCTTTCCTTCCTTTCCGGAGGTCCTGTTGTCGCGCACTCGTGCACTCGCCCATAACCGCGTCCGGGCCGCCGTCGTGGCCGCCCTGCTGGCGCCGCTCGCCGCCTGCTCGTCGACCTCCTCCGGCGGCGCCTCCGACACCGAGGTGACTCCCAAGGCCGACGACCGCCCGGTCACGGTCACCGTCACGCCCAAGGGAGACCAGGTCCGGGCGGGCGACTCCGTGCGGATCACGGCCTCGGGCGGCAGGCTCACCTCGGTGACCGTCACGGACGCCGAGGGCCGCAAGCTCGGCGGTGAGGTCGCCGCCGACGGCCGCTCGTGGGTCTCCGGCCGCAAGGCCGTACCCGGTACGTCGTACACGGTGAGGGCGGCGACCCGGACCGAGGCCGGAACCGTCAAGAACACCACGTCCTCCTTCACCACGGCTCCGGCGGACAAGGTCAACAAGGTCGACTGGCGGCCGGGCACCGGCACCACCGTCGGCGTCGCCCAGCCGATCTCCCTGGTCTTCGACAACCCGGTCAAGAACCGGGCCGAGGTTGAGAAGCAGCTCAGGATCACCACCTCGAACGACACCGAGGGCTCCTGGGGCTGGGTGACCGACTGGTCGGGCAGGGACCGGGTGGACTGGCGCCCCAAGTCGTACTGGAAGCCCGGCACCAAGGTCACGCTGAACGCCGAGCTGAACGGCACCGAGTCGGGCACGGACGGCGGCTGGTTCGTACGCGACTACACGACCACCTTCACCATCGGCGCCCGGCAGATCGCCAAGGTCGACCTCGACCGCCACCGGCTCACCCTCGTCCGCGACGGCAGGACGGTCCGCCGCATACCGGTCTCCGGCGGCACACCGGGCGGTGACAAGCGTTCCTGGCACGGAACCGCCGTGCTCATGGCCAAGGAGGGCACGATCAACATGAACTCCGAGACCGTGGGCCTCGGCGACGCCTACGACAAGATGGTCGAGCACTCGATGCGGCTGACCTGGTCGGGCATGTACGCACACGCAGCCCCGTGGAACGCCGCCTACTTCGGCAGGGCCAACCACAGTTCCGGCTGCATAGGGATGAGCGACGCGGACGCGGCCTGGTTCTACGACCAGGTGCGGCCCGGCGACCCCTTCGAGATCACCGGCAAGGACACCAAGGGCGTGGTCGCACCGGGCAACGGCTTCGGCGCGTGGAACCTCACCTGGACCGAGTGGCAGCAGAAGAGCGCACTGCGCTGAGAAGCGTCCGGTCCTCCCCGCCGGCCGTGGTGCTCGGCGGGAGGCCGGCCACTCGCGGGGGGCGTGGGACCTGCCGGAGTAGAGTGAGGGGTCCGGCCCGTGTCACACCGGGACATCGAACTCTGAGGTCGCCATGCAGCCCACGGAAACACCCGCGGACGGGCATGCCGAAGTCCGCATCGTCGCCGCCTCGCCCGAGGTCGCCCGCCGGGTCGCGGAGGTTCTCCGCCACTGCTTCGCCGCCACCGAACAGCGCAGCTACCCCGCGTCCGCCGACGGCGGAACCCGCCTCCAGCTCACCGTGGACACCACCCGTGCCGCAGAACCCGCACGGTCGTGGCTGGAGACCAGCGAATCCACGGATGAAGCCGGCCGGCGGACGTGAGGCGGCGCCCGGGACGTCCCGCCCGGCCCCCTCGGGGAGTAGCTTGAACGTATCGGGAGCACTTCGCGCATCGGCCCAAACGCCGGTGTCGTTCCCGGTGAGCGACAACACCGGGCGGCTGCCCTCCCGCAGGGGCTCGGAGACAGGTTTGCGCGATGTCCGCGACCAGCTCGCCCACCCCGCTACGGACCGTTCCCTTCATGCCCCCGACCGCGCGCCTCGCGCTGAAGTCCGAGAGCCACTCCGGCGGGCCCGCCGAGCTGGACGGCGCCTGGTGGCCTCGTTCACGTGACCTGACGAGCGAGCTCTCCGCCCTGGCGGACATGCTGGATCCGCTGTGGGGACGGATCACCCGTATCGCGGTCAACCCCCGCAACTGGCCGATCCTCCCGCCCAGGATCTACGTCAACGGCCATGTGGTGAAGGTCGGTTGGTTCACCACGGAGCTGGATCCGCACGCGATCGTGCTGCTGTCCTTCACCGCGGGCCGCTGGAACCTCCTGGTCGTACCCCCGGAGACCGACGCCCCCTCGGCCACCCGGCTGATGGCCGCCGCGAGCGCGGACACCGGCCCGCCGGTCACCGCGACCGCGCTCATGACGGCGGAACGAGCCCGCGGGGGATGCCCGCAGGCCGACACGGACGGCAGCGACGGCACCCTCCTGCCGCACGTCCCGGACCACCAAGACGCCGTGGGGATGTGACCGCCGTGGTCACCGCCCTGACCGTCAGCGCCCTGCTGATCCTGGTCGTCGCCGCGACCCGCCTGGTCCACCGGTTCGAGGCGAGGAGCGACGGCGGAGCGTCCACGAGAGATCGCCCGGCCCGGGATGTCCGGACGGGCCGCGCCGAGGAACGTGGACCTGTGCTACCTTGATGTAAAGTGGCAGTTTTGGTTATCAGAGGCTTCGAGTGCTCTTCGACCTTCGTCGACGGGCACTCTTTTCGTTTCGGGACCTTCCGGGGCTTTTCAGATCTTCCCGTGGGGTCACGCCGGGCCAGAAGGGCCGCAGGCCGAGAACATCGCCCCGCCTGACGCTGGTCGCGTACGCGTGAACCGCCGTATAGAGGAAGGTCCCCCATTGAACCGCCCCGCCCGTAGAAACCCCAGCTCCTCCTCCCGCACCCGCGCGCAGGGGACGGGCCGCCAGAGCGCCCCCTCCCGCACGGCCAAGAACACAGCGGCCAAGAACGGCACGTCCAAGGCCGGCCGCAGCGGGCGCGGAGGCCGTGCCCCCGCACCCGGCGGGGAGTTCGCACTGCCGGTCACCGTCACTCCGGCGCTGCCGCCGGTCGAGGCGTTCACCGAACTCGACCTGCCCAAGCAGATGTTGGCCACCCTCGCCGCGGAAGGGGTGACCACCCCGTTCCCCATCCAGGGCGCGACACTTCCGAACTCGCTGGCCGGCCGTGACGTCCTGGGCCGTGGCCGCACCGGATCGGGCAAGACGCTCGCCTTCGGCCTCGCCCTGCTGGCCCGTACGGCGGGACAGCGCGCCGAGCCCCGGCAGCCGCTGGCCCTCGTCCTCGTACCCACCCGGGAACTCGCCCAGCAGGTCACCGACGCCCTCACCCCCTACGCCCGCGCGCTGCGTCTGCGGCTCGCCACCGTGGTCGGCGGGCTGTCGATCGGCAAGCAGGCGAGTGCGCTGCGCGGTGGGGCCGAGGTCGTCGTGGCGACGCCCGGCCGGCTCAAGGACCTCATCGAGCGGGACGACTGCCGCCTGGACCGGGTCGAGATCACCGTCCTGGACGAGGCCGACCAGATGGCCGACATGGGCTTCATGCCGCAGGTGACCGCGCTGCTCGACCAGGTGCGTCCCGGCGGCCAGCGGCTGCTGTTCTCGGCCACCCTGGACCGCAACATCGACAAGCTGGTGCGCAACTACCTGGACGACCCGGTCGTCCACTCGGTCGACCCGTCCGCGGGCGCCGTGGTGACGATGGACCACCACGTGCTGCACGTGGAGGACGACGACAAGCACGCCACCACGACCGAGATCGCCGCCCGTGACGGACGGGTGATCATGTTCATCGACAGCAAGCACGGCGCGGACCGGCTGGCCAAGAAGCTCCTGGCCGTCGGCGTGCGCGCCGCCGCCCTGCACGGCGGCAAGTCGCAGTCCCAGCGCAACCGGGCCCTGGCCCAGTTCAAGGACGGCCACATCACGGCCCTGGTCGCCACCAACGTCGCCGCCCGCGGCATCCACGTCGACGACCTCGACCTCGTCGTCAACGTCGACCCGCCCGTCGACCACAAGGACTATCTGCACCGCGGCGGCCGTACCGCCCGCGCCGGCGAGTCCGGGACCGTCGTCACCCTGGTCCTGCCCCACCAGCGCCGCGACATGACCCGTCTGATGACCGACGCCGGCATCACCCCGACGACCACCAGGGTCCGCTCGGGCGGCGACGAACTCAGCCGCATCACCGGTGCCCAGGCCCCTTCGGGCGTGCCCGTCGTCATCGCTCCGCCGGTCACCGAGACCCGCCCCGAGCCCACCGCGGCCGCCCGGCGCAGCCGCCGCGGGGGCCGTCCTGGCCAGAGCCGCCGCCGTTCCTCCCCCGCCAGGGGTAACGGCCGCTGACAGAGCAAAGGCCCAGGTCGTCGGCCTGGGCCTGCCTTCTGTCGGGACCGGGTGCCGAATCGGCACGCTGTGCCCATTGACGCGCCGTACGGCAGTAGGCTGGCCGTACGGCAGCCCGTGACCCCGGCCCTCTCCGTGAAGGTCCGTCCCGCGCAACAGAGGCCCTGCGCAGGCGCAAGCCATTCCATGACGGAAGAGATGGGGCCCTATGAGCCCGCATCCGGAGCTGTTCGACGACTGCCGCCTGGTCCGGCCCAGCGGTGAGCTGGACCTGACGACCACGCCGGCCTTCGCTCGTGACCTGGAGAGCGCCCGCCTCGGCGGCGATCGGCTGTTCCTGATAGTCGATCTGCGCGGCGTGACCTTCATGGACGGAAGCGTCCTGGACCCGCTGTGCGCGGCGTGGCACGACTGCCGCGGAAGGGACGGATGGATACGGGTCGTCCATACCGGCCGGGGACCGGGTCTCGTCTTCCGCGGCGTCGGTCTGCTGACGCGTTTCCCCCGGTACGCCGACGTCGGCGATGCCTGGCTGGACGTACCCGCCGACTGCACGGCGATGGCCCGGGATACGTGATGTACTGCGGTGGCCGGGCGGCGCCCCGCCCCTCGGAGCCCCGCCCGCTGCGGAACGGAGCACGGTGATCAGCGAGGGCATGGCCGAGGTCCTGCGCTCACTGCGACTGAGCGGGGTGAACGGTGCTGCCCAGGCGTCCGCACGGGCCCTCGGTGCCGAGGGCGTCGCGCTGTCGGTGCTGGTGGGCCCGGACCGGCTGGCCGAACCGTTGTGGTGCTATCCGGAGCTGAGCGGGCGGTTCGAGGAGCTGCAGTTCACGCTGGGCGAGGGCCCGGCACACGACGCGATCCGCACCGGCTCACCCGTGCTGGAACCGGACCTGGCCCGGGTCCGCCCCGAGCGGTGGCCCGCGCTGCTGCCGGCCGCGCGGAAGATGGGCGTACACGGTGTGTGCTGCTTCCCGCTGGGCATCGGGGCCATCCGCGTCGGCGTCCTGACCGTGCTGTGCGACCCGGCCCGGCTGCCGGACGATCAGCAGTACGCCGACGCCACCGCACTGGCCGCCGCACTCACCATGGCCTGTCTGGACGGGGAACACCTGGACCGGCGGAACAACGGGACCCGCGGCCTCAACGAGCTGCAGACGTCCTTCCTGCACCGCGCGGCCGTGCACCAGGCCACCGGCATGGTCAGCGTCCAGCTGGGCGTGTCCATGGAGATCGCCCTCCTGCGGCTGCGAGCCCACGCCTACGCCGGCGAGCGCCCACTCGGCGTAGTGGCGCAGGACGTGGTGGCCCGACGGCTCCGATTCGACGACGATAAGAGCGGGCCGCATTCGCCCGACGGTGGAAAGGGATGATCGGCATGGCCCGCGAACGACGTCTGGCCGAGATCTTCGTGGAAGTCGCTGACTCCCTCGTCGAGGATTTCGACGTCATCGACCTACTACAACGGCTGTCCACCCGCTGCGTCGAGCTCCTCGACGTGTCGGCCGCCGGGATCCTGCTCGCGGACGCGCACGGTGAACTGCAGATCATCGCCGCCTCCGACGAACACACCCGCCTGCTGGAACTCTTCGCGCTCCAGCACGACCAGGGACCCTGCGTCGAGTGCTACCGCACCGGCAGCCCCCGCACCAACATCGACCTGACCCGCCCGGAGACCATCACGGGCTGGCCGAACTTCACCGCACGGGCCCGCGAGACGGGGTACATGGCCACCCACGCCATCCCGCTGCGCCTGCGCCACCGGATCGTCGGCGCCCTCAACCTCTTCCAGACCACCCCGCACCGCCTGGGCGACGACGACATCGCCCTGGCCCAGGCGCTCGCCGACGTGGCCACCATCACGATCCTGCAGCAGCGCACCCTGGAGCGGTCGCACGTCGAGAACAGCCAGCTGCAGAACGCGCTCACCAGCCGCATCCTGATAGAGCAGGTCAAGGGCGTGCTGGCGGAGCGCTGGGAGACCTCCGTCGACGACGCCTTCGCCGCGTTCCGGTCGTACGCCCGCGCCCGCCACCTGCGGCTGTCGGACCTCGCCAGCCAGATCATCTCGGGCGGCTTCGAAACCGCGGCCATCCCGGCCCCGGTGCCGGACGGCCCCGGAGAACAGCTCGGCTGACGGCCGCCGTCCGTTCGTCCGAGCCCGGACGGCGGCCGTCAGGGCTCCCGAACGCGGCCGTCCCCCCAAGTCGGGCGCGCGTTCGGGAGCCGGGTTCCCCGCGTCGGGCCGTGCGACGGAGCGCGGGAGGCACCGCGCAGGTCTCGCGACGAGGGGTAGGCGGGGGTAGGGAGACGAGGCGGACGCAGGGGTCGGCCGGAGTGGGCCATGAGGGCCGACTGCGCTGCGAATCGGTACTTGCCCGGGGTCATGGGGCACGGGCAGCTGACAGCTGCCGAACAGTGTGCGTTCCGGCGGATTTCCGCGGGCGACCAAACACCGCCAGCTTAGGTGCGCTTCCCCCTGGTGAGAACCCCCCGTGGGCCTCGTATGCGGTGTCTGTACAACGGCGGCCCGGGGTACGACAAGGGCGCCGTCCCGGTGTGGACGGCGCCCTTGTCGTACGTCTGCTGAAACGCTGTTGGTACGTGGCTACTTGACGTCCACGTAGTCGCCGGCCGCGCTGACCGCCGGGGTCGTGGCGGTGCCCGCGAAGCTGTAGCGGTAGTAGCCGTCGACCGAGGCCTTGACGGTGGTGCTCAGGTTGCCCGTCGAGTTGGTCTTGATGGTCTTGACCGTGGTGTAGGTGGTGCTGCCCTTCTTGCGGAACTGCAGCTTCACCGACTGGGTCGCGTACCCCGCGTACTTGTCGGTCTCCCAGTTCGCGCGGCTCAGCTTGCCGGTGACCGTGACGGTCTTGCCCTTGGCCACCGGCTCCGGCGAGGCGTTGACCGTCAGCTTCGAGGCGCGCTGCACCTTGAAGGTGGTGGCCGCGTCCCGGTGGATGTAGTCGAGGTCGTTGGCCTTGACCGAGACGGCGAGGTCCCAGGTGGCCGCCGCGGCGTTGTTGACGACACCGTTCCCCCACTGGGGGTCGAACGTCAGCGTGCCCGAGCAGGTCGACGTGGTGTCGCTCACTTCGACGCAGGTGATGTCGCCGTCGTCGAACCAGATGTCCGCGAAGTTCGGACTCGGACCCCACCCGCTGATGTACGTGGTCTTGGCGATGCCCGAGTTGTCCGTCGCGGTCACCGAGACCTTGGCGGACACCGCGTTGGTGGTGCCGACCACGACCGGCTTGCCGCCGTTGATGACGACCTTGTCGATCGTGATGTCGCCCGCACCGCCGTCCTCCGCCTGTGCGGCGGTGGCACCGGTGACACCGGCGACCAGCGCGAGGCTGGTGCCGAGCAGGGCGAGGCGCGTGGTTGCGCGCATGGATGTCCCCCCATGAAGTTTTGGTGATCAGAGGGAGCCTAAGGCGATGGCCAACGCTTCAGCACGTTGTTATTTCAACAGGTTCGTCACAACGTGGCTGCCGGGTCACCAGGTCAGTGCGTCGGCCATCGTCGACTGCCAGTACGAGACACGGATCGAGTCGTCGACGTACACGCCCTTCGCGGGGAGCGACGGGGTGGCGGCGGTCTTCGCGGCCGAGTTGAAGTAGACCTCGAGGGACTTTGCCGTGTAGCCGTTGGAGCCGCTGCCGTCCGCCGCCGAGAGCAGGACGCTCGCGTAGCCCGACTCGCCGGGGGCCAGCGTGACCACCGCCTGCGGCATGGAGTCCTCGAAGACCGGCGGGACGGACTGGGCCTCGCCGAAGCGGACGGCCGGGTAGTCGATGAGGGTGCAGTTCTTCGAGCCGGTGTTGGTGACGGTGAGGAGAACGTGGTTCAGGGGCCGGGAGACCTCCGTGGCGGTCGTCCGGGTGGAGGTCTTGGCGCAGGCGACCGTGGTGGCCGACGAGTCCGACGCCGAGTCCGCCGAGCCACCCGTGGAGCCCGAGGAACCCGACGTACCCGAGGAGGGGGTGGAACCCGAGGAGCCCGAGGAGCCCGTCCCGCCGCTCGAACCGGCCGCGCCGCCCGTCGAGCCCTTGGAAGCCCCGCTCGCCTCGGGCGAGGCCGTGGTGGAGTCCGTCGCCGTGGCGGAGGAATCCGTCGACGCACCCTCGTCGTTGACGCCCTCTCCGTTGTTGCACGCCGTCAGCGTCAGCGTGGCGGCCGCGAGTGCGGCGGCGGCGAGCATACGGGTGCGGTGGGTGCGAGTGAACATGTGAATCCCCCTGTGCGGTACGGGTGTTGGCATGGGCCGCTCGACCGGGTGCCGGGAGCGGCGTGCTTGGATGACAACAGCTTGTGCGGTGATCCGTCCCGACCGCCACGATTGCCGGGGTATCCGGGACACTGGAACGCTTGGAACAGCTCTGACCTGGGGGAATGACCTCCCCCTGGAATGGTGGTCCGGGACGTGGGGAGAGAGCGGAAGAGTGGCGGGCGACGAATTCGCGGAGCTGTTGGGCCAGTTGAAGGACCGGTCCGGGCTCAGTTACGGGGTGCTCGGGAAGCGGCTGCACACCAGTACGTCCACCCTTCACCGGTACGTCAACGGGGACGCCGTACCGACGGACTACGCACCCGTGGAACGGTTCGCGCGGGTGTGCAGGGCGACGCCCGAGGAACTGGTGGAACTGCATCGGCGGTGGGTTCTCGCGGATGCCCGCCGGGGACAGAAGGCCGGCGCGGCTCCTGAGGCCACTGAGGCACCTGACACCCCTGCCGAGGAGGAACCGCAGGCACGGCCAGCCGCGGCGGCCGGGGCCACTCGCCGACGTACCGTCGTCCTCGCCGGGTCCGCCGTGGCCGCCGTCCTCGTGTCGGCCGCGCTCGTGGCGAATCTCGTGCCCGGCGACAGCGATGACGAGCAGGGCGGGAAGCGGTCCGTGGGGGCTGGCGCCCCGTCCGTCGACGAGAGTCCCCGCGTCTCCGGGTCGG
The DNA here is from genome assembly GCF_045041015.1 of Streptomyces sp. NBC_00019. Classification (NCBI taxonomy): domain Bacteria; kingdom Bacillati; phylum Actinomycetota; class Actinomycetes; order Kitasatosporales; family Streptomycetaceae; genus Streptomyces; species Streptomyces sp. NBC_00019. The sequence goes on along the minus strand of NZ_CP108302.1, from coordinate 5,568,493 downwards.
CCGACGCGAAGGGCGGGTCGGCCTCGCCGTCCGTCTCCGCCAGTGGCAGTCCCACGGCTTCCGCCTCCGCCTCCCGCAGCGGTGGGGCCGGGGCCGCCCAGGGCGACGGCGATGCCGCGGAGAAGGCCACCGCGCCCGCCGTCGCCGTCAATCCGTACAAGTGGGAAGACCCGTGCGGCCCGCACTTCCTGGTGGACCGCAAGCCCGAGCAGGTGCCTCCGCCGCCGGGCGAGCAGGACGCGCGCGGGTGGGTCAACGCGCTCGGCGCGGTCTCCGCCGGGCAGCAGATGCTCGCGCTGACCGTGCAGGGCACCGGGAGGGCCACCGTCGTCCTGGACGACCTGCATGTGCGGGTCGTGGAGCAGAGCGCGCCGCTCGACTGGAACGACTTCTCGATGGGCGTCGGCTGCGGTGGCGGCGTGGACACGACGGCCTTCGAGGTGGACCTCGACGCCGGGCGGCCCGCGGTCTCCCCCAAGGCCGGTCAGCGCGACTTCCCGTACAAGGTGAGCGAGTCCGACCCCGAGGTCTTCTACATCTTCGCGGACGCGCGGGCCCACAACGTCAGTTGGTACCTGGAGCTGGACTGGTCCAGCGGCGACCGGAAGGGCACCGTACGCATCGACGACAAGGGGCAGCCCTTCCGGACGAGCGGAAACGTGGGACGGCCCGCCTACGACTATCCGCTCGGCGCCTCCGAGTGGGGGCGCAACGAGTACGAGCCCGACATCCCCGGCTGAGCGTCCGGCGGGCGGCGGGGGTCAGACGGGTTCCGACTGCCGTTCCGGCTGCTCCACCGGGACGGGTGCCGTCTCCCACTGTCCGGTGGTCCGTACGTAGCCGTAGATCACCGAGGCCATCGCCAGCAGGAGCAGTGGACCGTAGAGCCACGGCTGCCCGGCCATCTCCACCGGCAGAAAGCGGTACGCCAGCAGGAGCCCGGCGAAGACCGTGGCGCCGTAGGCGACCAGCTGGAGCCCCGACCGGTCCCAGCCGCGGTCGTAGGTGCGCAGGGCGGCCTCGATGGTGAGCACGAACACCACGCCGGCGACGAGGTCGACGCCGTAGTGGTAGCCGAAGCCCAGCGTCGCGGCGAGCGTGGCCACCAGCCAGAACGTGCCTGCCCAGCGCAGCGCTCTCGCGCCCTTGCGGGAATGGATGAAGATCGCGACGGCCCATGCCGTGTGCAGGCTCGGCATGCAGTTGCGGGGCGTGATGTCGTCGAACGGTATGGAGTGCGGGGTGGTGATCGGCGCCACCGTGTCCGGCCAGACCTGGGCCACCGCCCACTGCCCGGTGGAGTGCGTCTCCGCCCAGATGGCGACGTCGGCCCAGTGCTCGGTGCCGTTGCCGTAGGCGAAGATCGGTCCGACCACCGGGTAGATCATGTAGATGCCCGGCCCGAGGAGGCCGATCACCAGGAAGGTGCGCACCAGATGGTGGCGCGGGAAGCGGCGGTCGGCGGCCACGTTGCGCAGTTGGTACAGGGCGACGAGGACCGCGGCGACCGCGAGGTTGCCGTAGACGAAGTCGAGGAGGTTGAAGCCGAACTTGCCGGTGGCCTCGACGATCCGGCCCACCACCCACGACGGGTCGCCCAGCGCGTGGTCGGCGGTCGCGACGTACTGGTCGAGCACCGTCGGACGGGTCTTCGAGGTGAGGAGCAGCCAGGTGTCTCCGGCCTTGCGGCCGGCCCCCAGCAGCAGTCCGAGGCCCGCGCCCTTCAGCAGCAGAACGCGTTCCGCGCCGGTGCGACGGGTGAGCGCGAAGACCGCACAGCCCAGGATCACCCACAGCGCGCCGATACCGAAGGGATGGCCCTCCGTCACCTTGATGCCGGCCACCCATCGGACCAGCGCGATGGTGACGTCGATGCCGATCGCGGTGCCGAGCGCGAGGAGGCGTTGCCGCCAGGGAAGCACGACCAGCGTCAGCGCCAGGCCGGCGTACAGCAGTCCACCCGACTTGGGGGCGGATATCAGCTCTTGCAGCTGGCAGGTGAGCGGTCCCGGCAGATCGTAGCGACGCGCGGCGATCTCCAGCATGAGGAGGAACGCGAGGGTCACCACGCCCGCGGCGACCCACAGCACCGCTCGCGACTGACCCTTCACTCGCGAAAGCACCCGTGGTGATATATTTATCAACTTTGACCGATTTTTTGAGTGTGAGGTGAAGTGGCTACGTATCGCGCCCGATGGGGGTGTTCGTCGCGAGCTCGAACATGTTAGCGGAGCCGCTCACAGGTTTCACCAAAATTAACCGACCGCACACCTTGGCGACCGTCGGTCACGGACGCCTGGAGGAGGAGGCAGGGGCGGGTCAGCCGAGAAGGCGGTCGACCGAGCCGTAGGACAGGTCGGGGGCGGGGGCCGCCTTGGGGGGCGCGTTCTCGCAGGTGAAGCCGAGACGGACCAGGGCGCGGACCACTTCCGCGGCGGTGAAGTCGCGGGGATCCTGACCCGTGATCACCGCTCCCACCTGCTTGACGGGGTACGCCCGGCCACCGATGGTCACCGAGGCGACGGAGGCGTCAGTCACCGGTTCGGGACGGACCTTCTCCATCGACTTCTCCACCTCGGCCTTGGACAGGTCGAAGGGGTAACGGGCGATCACACAGCGCATGGTGCCTCACCAGGGTCAGGGCGGATCCGGCGTGCGAACGGGGCCGGAGAAACGGACAGGGGCCCGCACCCAAGGTGCGGGCCCCTGCTCAGCCGTGTGTCAGGCGGGGACGATGTTCTCCGCCTGCGGGCCCTTCTGGCCCTGCGTGACGTCGAAAGTCACCTTCTGGCCTTCCTGAAGCTCGCGGAAGCCCTGGGTGGCGATGTTCGAGTAGTGAGCGAAGACGTCGGGGCCTCCACCCTCCTGCTCGATGAAGCCGAAGCCCTTTTCCGCGTTGAACCACTTCACAGTGCCGGTGGCCATGTGTTTTCTCCTACTTAGGCAGTGCTGGAACCCGCACCTCGCGAGCTCCCTCATCGCTGTGATGATCACCTGCCCCGGAAAACCGGCAAGAATGGCAAGAATGGCAACCACAACTGCAACTGATATTCAGCCTAGCACGGACGAAATCGACAGCAAGAATAAGCGGGCAGACGACGGAAAAACTGTCGGCGCACTCGAAAATACTTTTACCTAACCGGTCGGGTTTCTACCCTGGCGCTGTCAGATATTCACCCGCCGCGGCGCAGTTTCTCGTTGACGCGCAGCGCGTCCGCCAGCTGGTCCTCGAGGCCGATGATCCGGCAGACCGCCTCGACCGGGGTGCCCTGGTCGACCATGTCGCGGGCGCGTGCGGCGAGGCGCAGCTGGTGGCGCGAGTAGCGGCGGTGGCCGCCCTCCGACCGTAGCGGCGTGATGAGTCCGGCCTCGCCGAGCGCCCTGAGGAACCCGGGGCTGGCGCCGATGACCTCCGCGGCACGGCCCATGGTGTACGCGGGGTGGTGGTCGTCGTCGAGCCGGTCGACAGCGGGCGACCGGTCTTCCGAGGGCATGTGTGCCTTCCCGCGGACCGCCGATGTCACGGCCCGCACAGGGAACTGGTTCCCTGACCGGAATTCTAGTCGGCTCCGGGGAAATTCTACTGTGGCGAGCACAGAATCTGCGTCAGCGGAGCACCAGGAGCCGGCGGTCGGCCGGTCGGGACGCCCCGCGGACCCCGGCCGTCGGCAGACAGCGCCAGCCCCAGGACAGCAGTGCCTCGAAGGTGTCCGTGTCGCCGCGGTCGACGAGCATGACGCCGACCGCCGGGGTGTGATCGCTCAGCAGCCGCTTCTGCAGGCGCCGGGCGAGGTTCCACTCGCGGCTCTGGTCCTGGGTGCGCACCCGGCGCTCGACCAGGATGTCGCCGATCACGAACAGGCCTCCGGGGGCGGCGAGGCCCAGCAGGTTCGCGGGGAGGTATCCGTCGAGCTCGTGCCACCAGGCGTCGTCGCCGAGTACGGGAAAGCCGTAAGCGCAGGCCGTGAGGACGGTGACACCCGAGGGGCGGGTCGTCTCCGCCACCAGCAGCTCGAACCCGGGCCGCCGCATGTGGTCCGCGAGCCGTCGGAGGAAGGCGGCGGACCTCGCCTGGGCCGAGGGGGCGGAGCTGTCCGAGGGTGCCGAGCTGTCCGAGGCGGATCCGCGGGCCGAGGTGTCCCAGAGGGCCGAGTGGTTCGAGGTGCGCGGTTTGCGTGGTCCGCTCGGTGTGGTCTGTGCGTACAGCTCGCCGAGTTCGGCCATGTGGTCGGCGATCTGGCGGCGGCTCAGCGGGCGGAGGAGCTCGCCCTCCTCGGGTGAGGGCCCTTGCCGGTGCCGCGGTGGATGCGCTCGGCCCCGGACCGGGGTCCCGGGGTGGGCGGTCGCCGGGCGGTCGGGGCTGTTCGAGGTCATGAGGCGAACCCTGCCCCGGGTCCGACGGTGGCCGGCCCGGCATCGTCGTTCGCCGAGAACGGCACCGGAGCGGAGCCGGCGCGCGAAGAGCCCTCGGTGCCTTCGAGACTACGCCCGCAGCCGTTGCGGAGAGTTGCGGCGGAGCCCGGCCGCGGGGCGAGGGAATCGGACGGGAACGGATCGGAACCCGAGCATGCTCTTCACCTTCGCGGACCGCAGCGGCGGCGACACTGCTTCTCCTCCTTCGTCGCTCTGACGTCGCTCCGTCGTCGCTCCCCGAGTGCGGGCCGTCGTCACGGCCGCTGTCACCCCGCGGATCGCGGTGGTCGAAGCTCTCGGCCGGCGACTCAGGCGTGGCGCGGCTAGGTGTGGGTGAAGGAGGTCTCCGCCGTCTCGAGCTCGATCTCGACGTCCAGGTCCGCGGCGACCTTCGTCTCGACCTGGTCCTCGACCTGGGCGGACTGCATCTCGTTGATGTTCTCGGCCATTTCCGTCTCCTTGAGTCGGGCCCGCCGTTCGGGCTGTGACTCAAGAGTCCGCCACGGCCGGGGGCCCAACCAGTCGGTAAAGCACACGACTTGACAGGCGGGAGTGGCCCTTGTGCGGGTGGACGCGCGGCCTCGTCAGAGGCGATCGTGGGCGGCATGAGCGATCAAGCGGCCATGAGCGACGTGCCTTCGGACGAGGAAGCCGGCGAGGTGCGCCGCTTCTGGGGGCGGCTGGGGCTTCCCGGGCTGATCGACGTGCATACGCACTTCATGCCCGAGCGGGTCCTGCGCAAGGTCTGGGAGTACTTCGACGCGCTCGGACCGCTGACCGGCGGTCTGGAGTGGCCGATCACCTACCGGCAGGAGGAGGCGGAACGAGCGGCGCTGCTGCGGGAGTTCGGCGTACGCGCCTTCACCTCGATGCTCTACCCGCACAAGCCGGGCATGGCCCGGTGGCTGAACGACTGGGCGGCCGACTTCGCCCGCCGCACCCCCGACTGTCTGCACACCGCCACGCTCTTTCCCGAGCCGGACACCGAGGCCTACGTCCGTGAGGCCGTCGAGGCGGGCGCGCGGGTCTTCAAGGCACATGTGCAGGTGGGGGCGTACGACCCGGCCGACGAACTCCTGGACGGGGCCTGGGGGTTGCTGGCGGAGGCCGGGGTCCCCGTCGTCATCCACTGCGGCTCCGGGCCGGCGCCCGGCAAGCACACCGGCCCCGAGCCGGTCGCCCGGGTGCTGGGGCGCCATCCCCGGCTGCGGCTCATCGTCGCGCACATGGGGATGCCCGAGTACGAGGACTTCCTCGGCCTCGCGGAGCGGTACGGGGAGGTGCGGCTGGACACGACGATGGCGTTCACCGACTTCACCGAGGACTTCATCCCGTTCCCCCGCCGGGCCCTGCCCCGCCTGACCGACCTCGGCGACCGCATCCTGCTCGGCACCGACTTCCCCAACATTCCCTATCCGTACATGCACCAGCTGCATGCCCTGGAGCGGCTGGACCTCGGGGAGGAGTGGCTGCGGCGGGTGTGTCACGACAACGCGGCGGGATTGTTCGGGCTGACCGGCACGGCATGATCAGGGGTGGACCGGCGGGGACGAGGAGAAGGGCGGCTGGGCCGTGGACGAGCGGGTGGAGATCTCGACGGCGAAGGAGGCCGCGGGCAATGAGCTGGTGCTCGCCTTCGGGCGGCTGCAGGGCGCGGCGAACCGGCTGGAGTACATCCTGGGGCGGGCCCTGGAGGTGGAGTGCGGGATCAGCCATCTCATGTTCGAGGTGCTGCTCATCCTGGGCCGGGCGGGTGAGCCGGGACTGTCGATGCGGGCCGTCGCCCAGGAGCAGGTGCTGACGACCGGCGGCGCCACCCGGCTGGTGGACCGTATGGAGGCGGCGGGCCTGGTCGAGCGGGCCGAGGATCCCGGTGACCGGCGTGGGCGTCTGGTGCGGCTGACACCCCGGGGCGAGGAGACCGCGGTCGCCGCCGCACGGGTGCACGTGGAGAACATCCGCCGGTATTTCGTGGCCCCGCTCCCGGCCGAGGACCGCGAGCGGTTCGCGGAGGACCTGCGCATCCTGAGCCATTCGGCGCGGGACATCCTCCCCCGCCTGCCCTGACACCGGCGCCCCGAGCTGCGGCCGGGCGGACGCCTTGCTCTAATGGCGGGAGAGCCACAGGTGTGGCAGCTGTCACACGTGACAGGAAATATCTGACACGTCAGTTACTGTTTTGTCAGGTGAATCGCTCGCAACCGGCGGGTGCCACACCCTCTCGAGGTCTCCCATGCGGCTCGTCTACGTCTTCGACGCCTACTGCGGCTGGTCCCACGGCTTCTCCGGGACGCTCCGCGCGGCGGCCTCCCGCCACCCCGAACTGCCGGTGGAGGTGGTCTCCGGCGGTCTGTTCACCGGACCGCGCCGGGTCCCGATCCGCGAGTTCGGCTACGTCCAGGGCGCGAACGCCAAGATCGCCGAGCTGACCGATGCGGAGTTCGGCGAGAGCTACGAGCGGCTGATCGCCGACGGCTCGTTCGTCATGGACTCCGAGGCCGCCGCCCGTGGCGTCGCCGCCCTGCGCCAGGTGGCCCCCGACCGCGCGGCGGAGCTGGCCGCGGCCCTGCAGGACGCCTTCTACGTCGACGGCCTGAGCCTGTCCGACCCGGCCACCTACCGCACGGTGGCCCAGGCGGCCGGGCTGGACGCCGATGCCGTCGTCGCCGCCTTCGAGGCGCCCGGAACGCGGGCCGCCGCCGAGGCCGACTTCCGCCGCGGCGCCGCGCTGGGCGTCACCGGCTTCCCCACCCTCCTGGCGGTCGACGGCGACTCCATCGCCGTGCTGGCCCACGGCCACGCCACCGCCGACGAGATCGACCGCCGGCTGACCACCCTGACCACCACCCGCTGAACCCCATCCCCCTGAGGAGCCCCCGCATGAGCACGCTCTCCTTCAAGATCCTCGACCTGGACTTCCCGGCCGGCAGCAAGAACAAGACCGCCACCCTCGTCACCGGCGAGACCGAGGCGCTGCTGGTCGACGCCGCCTTCACCCGCGCCGACGGCCACCGCCTGGCCGCCGAGATCCTCGACTCCGGCAAGCAGCTCACCACCGTGTTCGTCTCCCACGCCGACCCCGACTTCTACTTCGGCGCCGAAGTCATCGCCGACGCCTTCCCAGACGCGGCCTTCGTCGCCACCCCCATCGTCATCGACCACATCAAGCACTCCTACGAAGGCAAGCTCAAGGCCTGGGCCGCCCTCGGCCCGAACCTGCCCACCCGCCTGGTCGACCTCACCCCCCTCACCGGCGACCTCACCCTCGAAGGCCACCGCTTCGAACTCAAGGGCGGCACCGCCGACCTGCCCGACCGCCACTACCTGTGGCAGGCCGAGCACCGCGCCCTCCTCGGCGGCGTCCTGCTCTTCCAGCAGGAACACGTCTGGGTCGCCGACACCGCCACCCCCGCCTCCCGGACCGCCTGGATCAAGCTCCTGGACGAGATGGCCGCCCTCGACCCGCAGCTGGTCGTCCCGGGCCACCGCCTGCCCGGCACCGCCGCCGACGCGTCCGCGATCACCGCCACCCGCGACTACCTCCTCGCCTTCGAGGAGGAGCTCGCCAAGGCGGCCGACGGTGCCGCGCTGACCGAGGCGCTCATCGCGCGCTACCCCGACAACGGCATGCTGATCGCCGCCCAGATCGGCGCGAAGGTCGCCAAGGGCGAGATGAAGTGGGGCTGACCATGAACGACTTCACCACATCCACCGCGCCCGCCGACGTCGTACGCCGTCAGTACCTGGCCTCCGCCGCCGCCGACCTGGAAGCCCTGCGCGCCACCCTCGCCCCCGACGTCGAGTGGACGGAGATGGCCGGCTTCCCCCTCGCCGGCACCTACCGCACCCCCGACGGCGTCACCGCCAACGTCATGGAAAAGCTCGGCCAGGACTGGGACGGCTGGGCCGCCCACGACGACACCTACGTCGTCGACGGCGAGAACGTCGTCGTCCTGGCCCGCTACACCGCGACCAACAAGGCCACCGGCAAACCGATCGACGTCCGCGTCGCCCACCACTTCGTCGTACGCGGCGGTCTCATCGTGCGGTTCGAGCAGTTCGTCGACACCGCACTGGTCCGCGAGGCGATGACGGACTGACCAGGGCGGAACCCGCCTCCTGCCGCGTCAGCCCAGCGGGCGGGCCGCCTTGACGAAGGCCGTGATCAGGGCGGGGTCCTTCACGCCGCGGGCGTGTTCCACTCCGCTGGAGACGTCGACGCCCCACGGGCTGGTCGCCTCGACGGCCACCCGGACGTTGTCGGGGGTGAGCCCGCCGGCGAGGAGCCACTTCTCGCCGGGGGCGGCGAGGGGCTTGCTGGACCAGTCCCAGGCGATGCCGGAACCGGGGACGGGGGCGTCGAGCAGGAGCATGTCCTCGCCGTACTCACCCACGCGGGGCACGGAGTCGCCGAAGGCGGCGGCGCGGATCAGGGTCCAGTCGCCGGTGGCGAGGTCGGCGTAGTACGCGTGGTCCTCGGGGCCGTGCAGCTGGACGGCCCCGATGCCGGACTCGTCGGCCATGGCGCGTACGAAGTCCAGGGGCTCCTTGCGGAAGACGCCGACCGTCAGGACGTGCTCGGGCACCCGGCGGCTGAGCCGGAGGGCCGTGGCGGCGTCGACACGGCGCGGGCTCTGGGAGAAGACGAAGCCGATGGCGTCGGCGCCCGCCTCGACGGCCGTGTCGACGTCCCGCTCGGTCTTCAGGCCGCAGATCTTGATGAACAGGGTTTCGCTGGAGTTCTCGCTCACGGGTCCCAGACTGCCGTATCGCGCGCGGAAGGCCCGGATCGGGGACCCGGGCCTCACACGCCGAACGTGGTCCTACAGCGTGACCTTGGTGCCGCCGATCGTCACGACCAGCGTGCCGTCCGAGGCGAAGGACCAGGCCAGGGCCCCGGAGTAGGCGGAGCAGCGGGAGCCGTTGGTGCCGGACCAGAACTGGTTGGAGCTGTCGGCGTCACCGACGTACCGGTCGGACGATCCGCTGTTGCAGGAGGTGTTGTTGCGGAACACCGAGGTACCGGCGTCGAAGTTGAAGTTGCGCTCGGTGTTGGCGATGCTCAGGTTGTTCGAGATCGTCATCTTGCCCGGGTTGCTGTTGTAGGTGAACCCGTGCTTGCCGTTCTCGAAGGCGATGCTGCGCTTCACGATGTGGTTGACCGCGATGTCGTCGCCGCCGAGCTTGTAGCCGTTGCGGTCGCCGTTGCCGGCCGTGGTGCCGTCACTGAGGGTGCCGTTGTCGTAGGCGAGGGAGTCCTCGATGGTCACCGGGCCGATGGCTCCGGTGTCGGTCTTGGTGTAGAGGTCCCAGCCGTCGTCGATGTTGTTGTGGGAGACGGCGTACCGGAAGACGTTGCCGCTGCCGGTCGTCAGCTTCGCGGCGAAGCCGTCGGCATCCTCGCCGTCGGAGTCGGCGTTGTCGTGCGACTCGGCGCTGACGATCAGGTTGTTGGCCGGCCACTCGCTGCTCGGGGTGGTGGAGGCCATCCGGCCGAGCTGGAGCCCGGTGTCACGGTTGTAGCGGGTCACCGTGCGCTCGATGACGTTGTTGCTGCCGCCGACGTAGATCCCGTTGTCACCGGCGCGCTCGACGACGAGCCCCTTGATGTGCCAGTAGTTGGCGTTGAGCTGAAGCCCGCGGTTGGACGAACTCTCGGTCTGCGCCGAGAAGTTGAGGACGGGCTTCTCACCCGAGTAGGCGGCGAGGGTGGTCCGGGCGGACGAGGTGCCGTTGCTGCCGGCCGGGATGGTGACCGTCGCGGAGTGGTTGTACGTCCCTCCGCGCAGGTAGATCGTGCCGCCCGAGGACACCTTGCTGATCGCCGAGGCGAGGGTGGTCGGGGCGTCGATCGTGCCGGCCGCGCCCGCGGTGCCGCTGGGCGAGACGTAGAGCGCGCCGCTCGCGGGAGGTGTGGTGCCGCCGTCGGCGGTCGTGGCGTCGAGGTAGTCGACGTTGGGCAGGCCGTCGGCGGTGGTCGGGCTGAGCCGGATGGTGTTGCTGCCCGAATTCACCGGCACGGTCAGGGTCTTGGTGGTCCAGCCCGTCCAGGTGCTCGTGCCCTCGAAGGAGGCCGTGCTGACCGTCGTGCCGTTCACGATGATGTTCGCCGGCCGGGCGGTGGTGGTGCCGTTGGCGAAGCGGACGGCCACGGTCGCCGTGCCGGCCGCGGGTGCGGTCACGGTGAACTGGGCGTAGCCGCTGGTGGCGTTCGTGGCGTTGCAGAAGCCGCTGCCGGAGTAGCCGGTCCAGTTGTTCTCGATGGCGCCGGTGCAGACGGCCGGGGAGGTCTCGGCCTCGTAGCGGGCGGTGGCGGCCTGTGCGGTGGGGCCGGACAGGGCGACGAAGGTGCCGCCGAGAAGGGCTGCGCAGGCTATGGCGGGTCTCAGGTGCATCGTAGATCTCCATCTCCAGGACGGTGCGGGTCGTGCCAGAGGGGTGGAGCGGGTGTGTCGAAGCAAGGCTTGGAAAGCGCTTTCCCCCGGAAGGTAGGAGTGCTGGCCTGAGCACGTCAATAGTCCGGTAGCTGATTTCTGTTCACATGAGAGAACGTCGAGGGAGACATCCCGGAAACAACTGTGCGTTCCCTGTGGAACTGGAAACCCCTCGAACTCCTCTTCATCCACGGGTTCTTGGTGTCACATCAGCTACAGGGGGAACACACCGTGCTCAGACCACTGAAAACCGTCGGCGCGGCGGCGGTCGCGCTCGTCATAGCCGGGGCCGGGGCGGTCCAGGCAGCACCCGCCCGGACCGCCCCGGCCCCGGTACCGACCCTTGCCTGGGCGGACTGCCAGGGCGGCTTCGAGTGTGCGAACGCCGCCGTGCCGCTCGATCACGACGACCCGCAGGGCACCACCATCACCCTTGCCGTCATCCGCAAGAAGGCCACTGACCAGGCCGAACGCAAGGGCACCCTCTTCCTCCAGCCCGGCGGCCCCGGCAACTCCGGCGTGGACTTCGTCCGCAACAACTACGCCGACCTGCCGGCCGACCTGCGCGACTCCTTCGACGTCTTCGGCTACGACGTGCGGGGCGTCGGCCGCAGCTCACCCCTCCAGTGCTGGGACGACCCCACGTACACGGCCGCCGTCACCGCGGCCAAGGGCGTCCCCGGCCCCGACGCCTACGAACCCGCCGTACGCCAGGCCGCCGCCTTCGACCAGGCGTGCCAGGACAACGCGGGGGCGCTGCTGCCGTATGTGGGCACGGAGTACGTCGCCCGGGACATCGACCTGCTGCGCCAGGCGCTCGGCGAGGAACAACTCACGTACTACGGCCGCTCGTTCGGCAGCTACATCGGCACGGTCTATGCGTCCCTGTTCCCGGAGCGGGTGCGGGCCCTCGTGCTCGACGGGGCGTACGACCCCGAGCGCTACGCGAACCAGCCGTACGCCTACGACCGCACCCAGTACCTCGCCCTGGACGGCGCGATGAGCCGCTTCCTCGACTGGTGCGCCGCGGACCAGTCGACCTGCGGATTCGGCGACGGCGACCCGCGCGCGGCCTTCGAGAAGCTGAAGGCGGACCTGGACGCGAACCCGGTCGTGACCGCGAGCGGCGGCCGGGCGAACGGCTACACCCTCGTGTACCGCCTGATGTTCAACATCAACGAGGGCAAGGTCATCTGGCCCGCCCTCGGCGAGGCCATGCGCAAGGCGCAGCTGCGCGACAACACGTCCTTCCTGCTGCGGCCGCCGTCCCCGGCCAGCTTCGACTTCCTCGGCCCGAACGTGGTCGTCGAGTGCGTCGACAAGGACTACCCGGACAGCGCGGCCCGTCTGAAGCGCGAGGTCACCACCAACGCCCGGCTGGCCCCCCTCCTGGGCCCCGCCATGGCCTTCGGCCCGCCGACCTACGACCACCAGCACGCCACGGCCTGCGTCCAGTGGCCCGGCGAGCAGGTCAGCCGCTACGGCGGCCCCTTCGAGGCGGAGGGCTCCGCGCCGATCCTGGTCCTCGGCACGACCGGTGACCCGGACACCCCGTACCGGGACGCGGTGGCGCTGTCGCGGGAGCTCGACAACGGGCGGCTGCTCACGTTCAAGGCCGAAGGACACACGGCGTTCGGGCGCAGCGCGTGCGCGACGGACGCGGTGACGGCTTACCTGGTCGACCTGAAGGTCCCGAAGCGGGGGGCGAGTTGCGCGGACGAGACGCAGCCGCCGTCGTCGACGCCCACGGTGGCTCCTTCCGGTACGACGCTGAGTGAGCTGCGGAACGGGGTGAGCGACCGGGTGGAACGCATCGGCACCCTGCGCTGACTCTTCTGAGGCGCCGGTCCGTTGTCCGGGCCGGCGCCTCGTCCATGGGTCCCACCGGGCCTCGTCCTCATGATCCGTAGACTCGACGCCATGGCCGTGGAGAGCAGCGCGCAGTGGGACGGGGTCGTCCGCCGGGACTCCATCAAGGAGAAGTGGGCGGCGGAGCGGGACCGGCTGTCCGACGCCGCGCACAGCGGTGACTGGGAGACCGCCTTCCGGGTCCTCGACGAGAACCCCGAATGGATCAACTCCGGGCGTCTGGAAGGTCGTAGCGCCTACGGCCCCCTGCACCAGGCCGCCTGGCACGGCGCCGACGTCGAAACGGTGGGCCGCCTCCTCGCCCGCGGCGCCTGGCGCACCCTGCGCTCCACGGACGGCACCCGCCCGGTGGACATCGCCGTACAACGCGGCCACCAGCACCTGGTCGCCCTGCTGTCACCGGCCTACCGCCACCCGCAGCCCCAGGACACCCTGGACCGCCTCCGCACCCACCTCCACCGTCTGATCCACCACCGCTCGGGCGGCGGCACGGGCACCGACGACCTCGCCACCCGACACGCACTACGCCTCCCGGACCCGGCGGTCCTGACGGAACTCGACATCCCCCACCTCTGGTTCCCCGTCCCCGGCATGTACGGCGGCTTCCACATCAGGCTCCAGGGCAGCGAGTTGAGCGTGGACAGCTGGGTGCGAGTGGTCGGCGGCTCGGAACGGACGGACCTGGTCACGGTGGACGGGGTGCGGCTTCAGGAGGGTGGGACGCTCTGACGGCAGGCTCCTGCCGGATGTCGGACGCGGTCCGGTCCGGACCGGTCCGGACCGGACCGGACCAGGAAGTAAGACGCCTCTTGGTGGGGGCTGTGGCTGCTGTACAACTTTGTCCATGATTCACAAGCCGCTTGTGCGACGCCTGGTCATCGACCTGTGCCGACGCCCGGCTTCGTGTTGTCGTTGATCCTGCGCTGACCCCGTGGTGATCCCCTTGGTGACGTGCGTCTGATGCGCGTCTGATTCCGGTTCTTCCACGGGGGCGTTTTCCTCCTCGCACTTCCGGTGCCTCTTCTTCGGGCCGTCGTCCCTGTTGCGACGGCCGCGACTGCTCACCCCTCGGCGCCCGTTGGAGGCTGCCCGTGTCCGGCAAGCTCTTCGTTGATCAGCATCGCTTCGAGGGCGCCTTGACGGGTGAGGCGGGACAGCGAGAAGACGACCACTGCGTCTACGTGACCTGCGCGAACGGCGGCCATCATCTCTTCGAACTCGGGCCGGATCACCTTCGGGTCCCACCAGGATTTGCCTACGCCAGCGAAGTGGCCGGCATTGTCCCAACCCTTCGCGGCGATGAGCGCTTCGCACCTGGTTCCTTGGGCTTCGGGAGACGATGCGGAGTCGTCCTCACGGCTCTTTGATCGCCTGATGTAGGAGACTGCGCGCACGGAGTCCAGGTTAGGGACCCAGTCTGGGCCCCTGTTTGTGAGAGGTGTCATGTGCCTAGCGTGGTAAAGATCAACGTACTCACGGTCCCAGAAGAGCAGCGCGCGGAGCTGGAGAAGCGGTTCGCCGCCCGGGCCGGCGCGGTGGAGGGCTCGGACGGTTTCGAGTGGTTCGAGCTCCTCCGCCCCGTGGAGGGCACCGACACCTACCTCGTGTACACGCGGTGGCGCTCCGAGGAGGACTTCGAGAAGTGGCGGTCCAACATGGGTGCCTCGCACGGCAGCGGCGGAGGCGGCGGCGCGCAGAAGCCCGCGGCGTCCGGGGCGACGCTGTGGTCCTTCGAGGTGGTGCAGTCCGCCGGGCCCAAGGAGGGCTGATCCCGGCGTTCCCCTGACGCGAGTCACTCTCCGTGTCCATCATGGAACCCTGCGCGCACCCGTACAACGCGTTTGTACGGGTGTGTCGCGGTGAACGTACGGGCGCGGCGGGGGAGTTCAACGCCATGGGAACGACGACAGGTCCACGCTCACGGACCGCACGCAGGAACGCCTCCGCGATGAGGATGGTGGGCGCGCTGCTCGCCGTCTTCCGGACGGCCGCCGGGTACACACAGCAGCAGCTGGGCGACATGCTCGGTCTCGGGGAACAGACCGTCGCCTCGATCGAGCAGGGCAGACGGCGGTTGATGCCGGACGTCGCCTCGCGGCTCGATGAACTCCTTGATACGAAGGGGGCGTTGTCGGTCGCGTTGAGCAAGATGCCGGAGGTGGATCTCGTCCCGCTGTGGGCGGAGGAGTTTCTGGAGCGGGAGCGAGAGGCGATCGCCATCTCGTGGTACGAGAGCCAGGTGCTGCCCGGCTTGCTCCAGACGGACGCGTACGCGGAGGCCGTCTTCCGCAGCCGCGTGCCGGTCTACGCCGAGGACGAGATCGCGCAGTTGGTGGCGGGCCGTACGGAGCGGCGGGCGATCCTGCACCGGATGGACCGGCCGATGACCAGCTTCGTGATCTGGGAGCCGGTCGTGAATGCGCCCATCGGCGGGACGGAAGTCTGGGTCGAGCAGCTGCGGCACCTGCGTTCGTGCTCCGAACTCCCGGGGCTCATGCTCCAGGTGCTGCCGCTGAAGCGCACCACACATGCAGGGCTCAACGGGCCGTTCATCCTCCTGGAGACCCCGGAACACCAGCGTCTCGCCTACATGGAAACGCAACGCGGAAGCCAACTCATCGCGGATCAGGACGAGGTGGCGATCCTCAACCAGAAATATGCGATGCTGCGGTCACAGGCCCTCACCCCCGAGGACACGAGGGATCTGCTGGACCTTCTGCTGGGAGAGCGATGAGCGACACGGCACTTCAGTGGTTCAAGTCGAGCTACAGCGGTGACGAAGGCGGTGCCTGCGTGGAGATCGCCACCCAGCCCACCGCAGTGCACGTCCGTGACTCCAAGAACCCGTCCGGTCCGCAGCTCGCCGTCGCTCCGGACGCCTGGGCCGCCTTTGTCGCCCAGAGGTAGCGCGGGGTGGATTACGAGTACGACGTCTTCATCAGTTACAGCCACAAGGGCCACGTAAAAGGCTGGGTGAAGAACCATTTCCAGGAAGAGCTCACGAAGTCCCTGGAGGACGTGCTCCCCAACGACCCTCGTATCTTCGTGGATTACGAGATACCGGTGGGAACGCAATGGCCGGACAAACTCGAGAACGCCCTCCTGAAAAGCCGCTGCCTCGTGGCGATATGGTCGCCGCCCTACTTCCGTTCCGAATGGTGCATGGCGGAGTGGACGAGCATGCGGAAGCGCCAGGCGGCCCTGGAGGAGACCGACGGTCAGGCGCCGACCCTGATCTATCCGATCAGGTTCGCGGACGGTGACCACTTCCACCCCGATGCCCAGGCGACGCAGCACTGCAGAGACCTGAGCAAGTACGGGCACGACGGTGAGCAGTTCCGGAACACTCCCGACTACGTGGCGTTCCAGAAGGAAATGCGGACCGTGGCCGAGGAGATCGCGTCGCTCCTCGACTGTGCGCCGGAGTGGCAGGCGGGCTGGCCGGTGGACCGTCCGGATCCCTATACGAAGATCCCCCAGAGCCGTCTGCCGAGGTTGTGATGAACAAACTCGACGGCAAGGTCGTGACGTTCTACTCCTACAAGGGCGGGGTGGGCCGCAGCTTTCTGCTCTCCAACACCGCCACGCTGCTCGCCCAGTGGGGATACAAGGTCCTCTGCATCGACTGGGATCTGGAGGCCCCCGGCCTTCACTACTACTTCCGCCCCCATATGGAGACCCCGGAAACCGGCCTGGTGGAAATGGTGCTGGGCGCTCGCGACGGGCAGCCGGTGGACGCACTGGGGCACATCACGCCGGTCACCTTCCCGGACGGCTCGCGACTCGATCTCATCGCCGCGGGCGGGGTCGGCAGCGACTACATCCCGAACGTGCAGGGCATCGACTGGGACGCGCTGTACGAGAACCAGGACTTCGGCAACGTGCTGGAGGACTGGCGGCGGCGCTGGATCGACTCGTACGACGTCATCTTCGTCGACAGCAGGACCGGGATCTCGGACTCCGGCGGTATCTGCACGGCCCAGCTGCCGCACATCCTGGCGTACGCCTTCACCGCGAACCAGCAGAACGTCGACGGTGTGCTGGACGTGGTGACCCGGGCGGCCAAGGCGCGCAACGGGCTGCCGTACGACCGGTCCCGTCTCCTCACGCTCCCCCTGCTCTGCCGGTTCGACATGAGCGAGGAGTACGAGCGGGCGGCGGACTGGCGCCGGAAACTCCAGCCCGCGCTCAAGTCCAGCTACAACGCCTGGGTTCCGGAGGGGGCGGCGGTCGAGCGGGTGCTGGATCACTGCACTGTGCCGTACTCGGCGTACTGGTCGTTCGGCGAGGAACTCCCGGTCCTGACCGAGGACTTCAGGAACCCTCAGCTCATCAGCTACAGCCTCGCGTCGATCGCAGCACTGATCGCGCGCAGCCTGGAGGACGTGCGGCTCTTCACCGAGAGCCGCGACTCGTATGTCGAGGCCGCGATCAGGACCGGGCGCCGTGGAGGGCACTACCAGCACGACGTCTTCATCAGCAACGCGTCGAACACGCACGACCAGGCGGAGGAACTGGCCGAGCTGCTGACGAACGAGAACGTCACCTGCGTCTACTCACTCCCACTCGGCACACAGACGCCGGCGGACGACCTGCGTCCGGTCATCGACACCTGCCGGCACTTCGTCCTGCTCGCCAGGGACGCCGTGAGTTCACAGCAGCGTGCCGAACTGAACTACTTCCTGCGCCAGACCCTGGACGAGCAGACGGACCGCACGCTGTTCCCCGTCATCATGCCCCGGCATCTGCTGCGCGATCTGCCCATCGCCCAGTCGATCCCGCCCTATGTCCTCTCCGGGGCCAACCTGCCGGGGATCGCGAGAACGATCAAGGAGAGGATTCGGGGCGACGGCTCGCTGAGCATGGTGCCCTCATCGGACGAAATCCTCTACATCTCCTATGCAGGTGCGGATCAGGCGTGGGCCGAGTGGGTGGCCTGGCAGCTGAAGGACGCCGGATACCGCATCGGGCTGGACATGGTGCGCGAGCCGACGGAAGGCGACTTCTTCGAGCGCTTGGCACGGCCCCAGGAGCAGAACCGGACCCTGGCCCTGTTCTCGCAGGCGTACTTCAAGGGCCGCCATCTCACGACGGCAAGAGCAGACGTCATGCTCGCCGCACGGGAAAACCTTGTCCCGGTGCGCATCGACGCCACCGTAGGGCCGGGGGTTCTGCGGGGACTGCCGGAGACGAACCTGTCCGGGCTGGACGACGACTCGGCACGGACCGAGTTGCTGCGGGCGGTGGGCATCCCCCTCGGGGCGCCGAGTGGCGCGCCCGACGTCCGGCAGGCTACAGCCAGTAAGGGACCTCGGCTGCCGGGCAGCCTGCCGGCGGTGTGGAACATGCCCGCTCGCAGTACCAACTTCGTCGGCCGGGACGACGCGTTGGTGGAGGTCCGTTCCCGGCTGACGGAGCGTCGGGCGGCGGCGGTGCTAGCGCTGAGCGGCCGGATCGGGGTGGGAAAGTCCCAGCTGGCCATCGAGTACGCCCACCGGTTCAGTGGCGAGTACGAGTTGGTGTGGTGGGTGGACGCCGGCGAGCCGATTCCTGGCCAGTTGGCAAGGCTCGCCGTGGCCAGCAACTCTGCCGCCGCCAGCACTTCTGTGGATCGGGCGGTGACGATGCTCCACGAGGAGTTGCGAACCCGGTCGCGCTGGCTGCTCGTCTTCGACCACGCCGACGACCCGGCCGTACTCGCCCAGCATCTACCGGCCGGTGAGGGGCACGTACTGATCACCTCCCGCAACCCGCTCTGGCACCAGGTCGCCTCTTCGGTAGACGTCGACGTCCTGGACCGCACCGAGTCGATCGCCCTGCTGAGCTCCCGCAGCCGGAACCTGAGCGAAGGAGACGCGAATCGGCTCGCCGCAGCCTTGGACGATCTGCCGCTGGCGCTGGCGCAGGGCGCGGAGGCCCTGTACCTGTTCACCCCGGACCAGTACCTGCAGCAGCTGGAGCACCACGCCGACGCGGCGGTCAGCGACGGCACCCCCTTCGACTACCCCAGCCCGCTGGCCACACAGCTGCAACGGAGCCTGGCGAAGCTGGCGCGCCAGGATTCCGAGGCGGTCCGGCTGTTGCTGGCATGTTCCCTGCTGGCGCCGGAGCCCTTTCCCGTGCACGCCTGCGCCTCGGGCAAGGCCGAAGCAGGGGGGGATGATGACGCTGAAGAGCTGGTGCGGCAGTTGGCCGACCCACGGGTCTTCCGACGGATCCTGACGGCCGTGGAACAGTCCGGACTGGCCCGAGTGGCCGGTGGCCGCATCCAAGTACACCGCCTGACCCAGGCCGTCCTTGTCGATCAGCTCCCTCCCGGAGGACGCGCACAATCTGTCCGTCTCGCCGGCACCCTGCTGGCCGCGGCCTACCCCGGCAAGGCAGCCAATCCGGAGACGTGGCCGCGCTGGCCCGAACTGCTGCCCCATCTCCTCGCCGTCAGCCCCACCGACCTCACCACACAGCGCGCCCGGTACGCGGCCTGTGAGGCCTGCTGGTATCTGATGGATCGCGGCGATACCCACACCGCGCTGCCTCGCCTGCAGGACCTGCACGAGATCTGGACTCATCAGTTCGGCGCCGATGCCGAGGACACCATGTGGGCAGCCGCCTACTTGGCCCGTGCCTACGCCGAGACGCATATGTACATACAGGCCCACAACTTGGAAGCCGACATCCTGGCTCAGCGACGGAGGCAGCTCGGCGAGGACCATCCCGACACCCTGCGCACCGCCGGCAACCTGGCCATCCGACTGGCCGACCTGGGCAACAACTCCGAAGCCCGTGTGCTGACCGAGGACACCCTCGACCGACAACGCCGCGTGCTCGGCGAGGACCACCCCGACACCCTGATCGCCGCGGGCAACCTCGCCACCCACCTGTCCGAACTGGGAGAGGCCGGACAGGCTCGCGCGCTGGCCGAGGACACCCTCGGCCGACAACGCCGGGTACTCGGCGAGGACCACCCCGACACCCTGCTCACCGCCGGCAACCTCGCCATCTATCTCGACGCACTGGGAGAGACGGAACGGTCCCGCGCGCTGGCCGAGGATGCCCTCGGCCGACAACGCCGGGTACTCGGCGAGGACCACCTCGACACTCTGCACACCATCGACGTCCTCGGCGGCCAACGGCACGCCCAGGGCGCACAGCAGCCAAGCACGGCGCCCCCGGAATCGACCTGACCCTTCAGCGGCTCGGCCTGACCTCGGCCGAACGTTTTTGCCGTCCCCGAAGGAGTGAACGACTTCCGATCTTCTGGAAATCCCAGCCGTTGATCGGCTTGCGTGACATCCATGGTCACCTCAGCCCACGAGGGCATGCACCGCATGTTCCAGGAGCGGCCCGAGATCCTCACGCCCGTCTTCAGGATGCTCGGTCTGCCGTTACCTGAGAAGGCGACCGTCGAAGTCGTCACCGGCGACGCCACGGAGACCAGACCTCTCGCACGCCACGTCGACACCGTGCTGCGCGTGGGCCCGTCCGACGGAGAGGACTTCCTGCTCGCCGTCGAGGCTCAGGGGAAGCAGGATCCGAAGAAGGAGGCAAGCTGGGCGTACTACGTCGCGTATCTCCAGTCGAAGTACCGCCTGCCGGTGCTACTGCTCGTGGTCTGCCGGGACCGGACGACGGCGAAGTGGGCCGCAGGGCCCTTCACTTGCGAGACGCGCGGCTGGACCGCCCAGCGGACCTACCCGCTGGTCATCGGGCCGGACAACCTTCCAGTGATCACAGATGCCAGAACAGCAGCCG
This sequence comes from Streptomyces sp. NBC_00019, assembly GCF_045041015.1. NCBI lineage: Bacteria > Bacillati > Actinomycetota > Actinomycetes > Kitasatosporales > Streptomycetaceae > Streptomyces > Streptomyces sp. NBC_00019. Next base: position 5,548,025 of record NZ_CP108302.1, on the reverse strand, counting down.
AGAAACCGGCAATGGCTGCATTCTCCGCGCTGACACACGCCAACAGCCCCGATGCCGACGCCATACTGGACGCGATGGGTCAGGCCCTCGCGGGCATGACCGGGGAAGCCGCCGACTACTTCTACCAATTCCTGGACGTCACGCTGGGAGAGACTCCTGCCGGTGACAAGTGGAGGAACATCATGGGTTTCGTCAACTACTTCCCCGGCCGGGGGCACGTCATGGAGAAGGCCTACCTCGAGGGCAAGGACCAGGGCAGGGCCGCAGGCAAAGCCGCCGGTGAGGCCAGGGGCATCCTCCGCGTCCTCGAAGTCCGCGGCCTCCCCGTCTCCGACACCGCACGCGAACGCATCACGTCCTGCACCGACCTCGCCCGCCTCGACGACTGGCTCGACCGGGCCGGTACGGTCACGGACGTGGAGGAACTCTTCACGGACGACACCGAGCTCCCGCAGCCGAGCTCCGAACCGGCCTGAGCTACGTCAGCCCGACCGCCGCGCAGTCCGCCGCATAATCCGCCGTACAGATCTCCTTCACCGTGTACACCCCATCCCGGATCACCGTGTCCTTGATGTTGTACTTCGTGAGCGCGACCACCGGCACCAGCATCGACGGGATGTCCTGCTCCGTGGGGCTGTCGACGGAGTCCGTGGCGAGGGAGTCGAACTCGATGGAGCGGCCCTTGACCTTGGCGACGGCCATCTCCGCGGCGCCGTTGGCCTCCTCGATGAAGGACTTGTACACGCTCATGTACTGCTCGCCGGAGACGATCCGCTGCACCGCCGCGAGGTCGGCGTCCTGGCCGGTGACGGGTGGGATCTTGGTGGCGCCGGCGGCTTTCATCGCGTCGATGACGGCGCCCGCCATGCCGTCGTTCGCGGAGTAGACGGCGGAGATGTCGCTCAGCCCGACGGCCTGGATGGCCTTGTTCATGTTGGCCTTGGCGATCTCGGGCTTCCACTCCTCCGTGTCGTACGACTTGGCGATGACCACGTGATTGGCGAGCACGCTGAGCGCGCCGGCCTTGAAGCGGGCCGTGTTGGGGTCGGCGGGTGAGCCGTTCATCATGACGATCTTGCTGGACTCGGCCTTGTCGCCGAGCGCCTCCAGGATGGAGCGGGCCTGCACCTCGCCGACGAGTTCGTTGTCGTGGGATATGTACGCGTCGATCGGACCCTGGGCGAGGCGGTCGTACGCGATCACGGGGATGCCCGCGTCCTTCGCCTTCTGGACGTCCGGCGCGATGGCCTTGGCGTCGACGGCGTCCACCAGGACGACGTCCACCTTGGCCGCGATCATCTGCTCGAACTGCCGGCTCTGCTTGTCCGCGCTCGCCAGGGCGTTGGCGTAACGGATGGTGCCCTTGCCGTGGGTGAGGTCGGCGACCCGCGTCTTGATGAGGGGGTAGTCGAACTTCTCGAAGCGCTTGGTCTCCTTGTCGGGCAGGAGCAGGCCCACCGTGATGTCGTCGCCCTTCTTCGGACTCGCGGAGCTCTCGCTTCCGCTGACGGCGTCGACGACACCGCAGGAGGTGAGCAGCAGCGCCGAGGCGACGGTGAGGAGGGCGGTTCTGTGGGGGGTGGTACGAACGTTCACTGACGAGCCTTCCGAGCAGTGGAGCGGCAGAGCGCTTCGAGCGTCTCGCGCCAAAACCGCTCACAGGAGACCGGTACCGAATCTCCCCTACCCACCACGCCTTGTTTCACATTTGACCAGTCAGGGGGCAGCCGGGCGGCAGGTCCGCCCTCACGTCGTGCGGTGCGGGCCCAACTCCTGGAGTACGTCGCCCAGTTCAGTGGGGGTGAGGGACGCGCCCGGCAGGGGTGAGCGGAGCGCGTCGGTACGCAGGCCCGTCAGGAGCAGGGCCAGCGGGCGGCGCCAGGCGTCGGGGGCCGTCGCGGCGGTCAGGGCGGGGACCGCGCGGCCCAGGGCGGCCAGGGTGAACAGGACGTCCTCGACGGTGGCGTCAGGGCGGACGGTGCCCTCCTCGTGGCCGCGGCGCAGGAGGAGTTCCAGCGTCTCGCGGTTGTGGGCGTGCACGGCCGCCAGGGAGTCGACGCCGTCCACGCGGGTGGTCATGAGGTCGTTCGTGCCGCGGTCGGCGGCCAGGGTGGTGAACACGGCGTCCAGGTATGCGGTCAGGCCCGTCCAGGCGTCCGGGGCGCCTCTCGCCTCCTCGCCCGCCGTCATCGTGCCGGTCAGCTGGTCGCGGAAGACGGCGTCGATGAGGGCGGCGCGGGTCGGGAAGTGGCGGTAGAGGGTCGCGTTGCCCACGCCGGCCCGGCGGGCGATCACGTCCAGTGGCGCGTCGAGGCCCTGCTCGGTGAAGACGTCGTGCGCCGCTTCCGTCAGCAGTTCCCGGTTGCGCCGCGCGTCGCGTCGCAGTGCGCCCATGTCTTGCCCTCCGTACCCAAGTGGGGAGCACTCCCCGGTCGTGATGCTATCTTCGGAACACGAAGTGGGGAGTGCTCCCCACTTCTGACGGGAGGGGCGTGGCATGGGCGGGACGGCACTGGTGCTCGGCGGCGGGGGGCCGGTCGGGGGTGCGTGGCTGACGGGGGTGCTGGCCGGCCTCGCGGACGGCGGTGTCGACCTCGCCCGTGCCGACGTCGTCATCGGCACCTCGGCCGGGGCGATCTTCGGCACCCGGCTGGCCTACGGGGAGCCGCCGCGTGAGCTGTACGAACGTCAGCTCAGCGGGGCCGACCGGCTGGTCCTGAGCGTGACCGCGGCACAGACGGCGCGCTTTCTGTGGGCGGCGCTGGGGTCCCGGGATCCCGAGCGGTCCGTACGGCGGCTGGGGCGGGCCGCGCTGGCCGCGGGGGTCGGGGGCGATGTGCTCCCGCTGGTGCGGCAGGTGCTGCGGGGGGTGGAGGAGTGGCCGGGGGTCGGGCTGCGGATCGCCGCGGTCGACGCTCGTACGGGGGTCGTGGAGGCGTTCGACCGTGATGCGAAGGTCTCGCTCGTCGAGGCGGTCGCCGCGAGTTGTGCGGTGCCGTTGGTCTTTTCTCCTGTCTCCGTCGGTGGGCGGCGCTGGATCGACGGGGGCAGTCGGTCCACGGCCAATCTCCAACTGGCCCGTGGGTATGAGCGGGTGCTGGCCGTCGCGCCGGTCGCGAAGGCTGTCGGGCCGCATCCCGGGGCGGAGCGGCAGGCGGCCGAGCTCCGTGCCGGGGGTGCGGTTGTCAGCCTGCTCGTGCCGGATGCCGCCTCGCGGCGGGCCATGGGGCGGGATCTGACCTCCGATGCGCATCGGGTGGGGGCGGCGTTGGCGGGGCGGGCGCAGGCGGAGCGGGCCGTGGAGGCGGTGGGTGGGGTGTGGCAGGGGTAGCGGGGGTGCGCGCCGGGCTTTTCTCGCCCCCGCCGCCCCAACCCGTCCCATCCCTGGGGGCTGCGCCCCCAGACCCCCGCTGTCGGCCCCGAAAGGGCCTCGTCCTCAAACGCCGGACGGGCTGACAAACACGAAACGGAAGGCATCTCTCATGCAACCCCACACCCCCCTCACCCCCCTCACCCAAGGTCCCGTCCATCGCATCCACGTCCCCGGCAGCGGCGAAGCCTGGCTGGTCGTGGGGTGGGATGTTGCGCGGGGCGCGCTCACCGATCCTCGGTTGTGCAATGACATCCGGTACTCCGCGTCCTGGGAGAGCGACGGCGGGCATGCGCTCGGGCGGAACATGTTGCAGAGCGATCCGCCGCAGCACACGCGGTTGCGGCGGCTGATCGCGGGGCACTTCAGCGCCGGGCGGATCGGTGCGCTGGGGCCGCGGGTCGAGGAGATCGCCGGGGAGCTGGTCGCCGTACTGCCCCGGCAGGGGACCGTGGACATCGTCGGGCACTACGCGCTGCCGTTGCCCGTCACCGTGATCTGCGAGCTGCTGGGGGTTCCGGCCGAGGAGCGGGACGGCTTCCACGCCTGGTCGAACGAGCTGGTCATGCCCACCTCGCCGGAGGCGGCGGCCGCGGCGGGGGCCGCGCTGACCGCGTGTCTGACCGAGCTGACCGGACGTAGGGGAACCCTTCTCGGCGACCTGGCGGGAGAGCTCGACGGCGAGGAACTCCTCGGCATGGCCTTCCTGCTCCTCGTCGCCGGTCACGAGACGACCGTCAACCTGATCTCGGCCACCCTCCACGGGCTGCTGTCCCACCCGGACCAGCTCGCCCTCCTCCGCGACGACCCCGGCCTGACCGAGTCCGCCGTCGAGGAGGCACTGCGCCACTACTCACCCGTACACACCACCACGTTCCGGTACGCCGCCGAGCCCCTGGAGCTCGCGGGCGTCCGCATAGCCGCCGGTGACACGGTGCTCGTGTCGCTCGCCGAGGCCTCCCGTGACCCGCTCCGCTTCCCCGATCCCGACCGCTTCGACATCACCCGGCGCACGACCGGCCACCTCGGCTTCGGGCACGGCCTGCATCACTGTCTCGGCGCCCCGCTGGCCCGTATGGAGGCCTCCATCGCCGTACGACTGCTCCTGCGACACCGTCCCGCGCTCGCCTTCGCGACCGACCCGGCGGAACTCACCTGGCGCAGCAGCACGTTGCTGCGGGGGCTGGCCGAGCTGCCGCTGCGGTTCGGCTGATCAGCGCTCGAACTTCCAGGTGATGTGTGTGTCCGTCGCCCTCACCACCGTCACCGGGATGTCGAGCGTCGTGCCGTCGGTGCGCCGGCCCGTGCAGGTGAGGGTCGCCCCGGCCTGGGCCTTCAGGCCCTCGGGGCAGGAGACGTGGACCTTCACGCCGACCCAGGGGAGCGGGTGGTAGAGGCTCTCGGTGCGGCCCGCGACGATGTTCGCAGCGAGCGCCTTGTGGCCGTCGACCGTGACGGTGTCGTACACGTCCAGCCGAGTCGTCGACTCGGTGTTCGAGAGCAGATAGGTGCCGACCCCGCCGAGGACGAGCACCGTGGCGGCACCGCCGACGACACCGAGGAGGAACCTGCTGTCCGGCATGGCGTGCGTACTCCTGAGGTGCGAGGGACCTCCAGCTTCGCCCCTCACCCCAGTCTCGCTCCTCGGCCGTTCGGCCGATCCCGCGGCGGGACCGGCGCGCATACGGTGATCCCCATGAAGTCCGCTTCCCCACGGGGCTGCGCCCGCGGTGCCGTCGTGGGCGCGCTGCTCGCACTGTGCCTCGTCGACGTGCTGAGCGCGTACGACACGGGCTACAGCGTCTGGCGGCCGGCGGCCGTCCTCACCGTCGGCCTGACCGCGCTGCTGTGGCCGGCCGCACGGCAGCCCGACTGGCTCACCCCGCAGCTGCGCACCGCCGTACCCGCCCTGGCCTCGCTCCTGTACACGGCGTCGTCGCTCGTCCTGCACCGCGTCGCGCCCTTCGGCCCGGGCGAGGTCGCCGTCCTGCTGTGTCTGCTGTTCATCGCCGTACGGCACTGTCCGCCGCGCTGGGCCGTGGTGTGCGGTCTGCTGGACCTGGCCGCCGTGCTCACCCAGCCCGTCCGCTTCTTCCAGCACCTGACCACGGGCGAGGCGCCGGGCTATGTCCTGGTCGGGCTGGTGGTGGCCGGTCTCGTCGCCTCCCTCGCGGCCTATCTGCGGTCCCTCGACTACCGCCGTACCGTCGCGGTCGCCGACACCCGCCGCGAGGAGCGCCTCGCCATCGCCGCCGACCTGCACGACTTCGTGGCCCATCACGTGACCGGCATCCTCGTCCAGACCCAGATGGCCCGCATGATGGCCACCACCCAGCCCGAGGATCTCGACCCGGTCCTCGCGGGCATCGAGGGCGCTGCCACGGAGGCGCTGGCGTCCATGCGGCGCACGGTCGGCGTGCTGCGGGACGCGGACGAGGCCGACCGGCGCCCGGTGGGCGACCTCGTCGGCATCGCGGACCTGGTGGAACGCTTCGGCGGTCCTGTCCAGAAGGCCGCCCTGGACCGCGTAGGCGTCCCGGACGACCTGCCGCACGAGGTGCAGGCGGCGGCCTTCCGGGTCGTGCAGGAGGCGCTGACGAACGTACGACGGCACGCGGCCGACGCGACCGAGGTCAGCGTCCGGCTGGGCCTCGACGGCGGCCGTCTGACCGTGTCCGTGGCCGACGACGGCCGGGGCGGCACCCAGCTCCCGGACGCGGCGCACGGCGGTGGCTTCGGGCTGGTCGGGCTGAAGGAGCGGGTGACGGCGCTGGGCGGCGAGCTGACGGCCGGACCGCGTGCGGGGCACGGGTGGGAGATCAGGGCCGCGTTCCCGCTCTCGGCCGAATGACCGAGGCGAACGGGGCGCGGGTGTCGCCGCGTGCCCGCAAGGGGCACCGCCCGACACCCGCGCCGGTGACAAGCCGTTCGGTTACGGCGCGTTGATCAGATCGTGCGGCGGTACCTGGACCGTGCGCTTGCCCGGTTCACCGCTCAGGATCACCTTGCGCAGGGCGACGTTGTTGTTCAGGTTCGTCTCCTGGAGGCGCTTCTCCGGGTTGGCGATGACCTGGATGTAGTACGTGCCGTTCGGCAGGTCCGTGATGTCGAAGGACTGGCCGGGGCGGTACTGGGTGTAGGTGTCGCCGGAGCCGACGTCGAGGACCTCACGCACCGAGATGGAGTTCTGCTCACCGCACGCGGTCGACAGGTCCGTGTTGTACGGCTTCCAGTTGGCGTTCTTCACCGTGTAGTCCACGGCGTCGGTGTTGGCGAGACAGAACGCCTCCTTGCCGCTGCGCACCTCCCTCGTCTTGTCCTCGCTCAGCAGCCGGTAGCTGGCGAAGTCGGTGAAGTGCCAGTGCTCGTGGCCGATGCGCGGGTCCCACTCCATGGTGCCGGTGGGCGTGTAGCCGATCTGCTTGCCGTTCGCGTCGTAGAAGTACTGGTACGCGTCCATCAGATCGGCGCCCGGCTTGCGGAAGCCGTCGACGACGAGGGGCGCGGGGCCGGCGTTCCACACGTTGGCGCTGAAGGCCAGGTAGTCCTTGCCGGGTACGTCCCCGTCCTCGCCGTCGGTGATGGCGATGTCCCACGCCGGGAGGGAACGCAGGTCCGGCTTGGGCACGTTGGCCGGGACACCGGCCCGTCCGGTGGGCCGGGTGCTGTTGGGCCGCAGTGCGGCCGCGATGCGCGAGCCGTCGGTGTGGCCGCGGCCGTCGCCCAGGTGGTGGGCGAGGCCACGGTCCTCCAGGGCGTGGGAGAGGGCTCCCGGGGTGGGCTCGTCGGCGCCGCGCGGGCCGTAGTGGTGGGCCATCCCCTGGGCCGACCCGTGAGCCGAGCCGTGCGCGCCGCCCTGGTGGGCGGCCATGCCCCGGCCGACGCCGCCGTTCTCGCTGGGCTTGCGGACGGTGACCTTGATGGTCGGCGAGTCGTTCGGGATCCCGAAGAGATCCCGGTACTTCTTCGCCACGGACACCTTCGCGGTGTACTCACCCACCGGCAGGTCCACGGGCTTGTCGTAGTCGACGGTGCTGGAGTTGGACGCCCAGCCCTTCTCGACACCCCACACCGACCCGAGGGTGAACGGGTTGGTGGGGCAGCTCTCCGGATAGTGCGAGGTGGCGGGCGCGTCCGGCCGGAGCCGGCCGGAGGCGTTGTTGGGGCAGAAGTTCCCCTTGCTCTTGGCGACCTCGCTCCCGTTCGCGTCCTTGACGGACACCTCCAGGAACCCGGGGAGCCCCGAGAAGTCCTTCACGAGCCCGGTGGGCAGCGCCTTGGTCGTCGTGGTGCCGTCGTGGCGGAAGACCTGCTTGGCGACGATCGGGTCCTTGTAGGACTTGCGCGTCACCTTGAACTCCAGGGGCGCGTTGTCGACGGTGACATACGTGCCGAGGTCCAGGTAGACCCCGGGTTCCCCCTCCCACCGGTCGAGCGTCACGGAGTTCGACGCGGCGATCAGCTTGAGCTTCGGCTTGCCGGGTGTGGCGGCCTGCGCGGCCCCGGCGCCGGGTGCCGCTCCGGCGGCGGTGACGACGACGGTGAGAGCGGCGCCGGCGGCGAGAGCAGGGCGCTTCCAGCGGCCGCGGTTGCGGTGTTGCTGACTGGTCATCGGTTCCTCGTCTGCGAGTGCCCTGGTCAGGGGCATCGGACTGGACAACCCACGGGCGGCCGACGGTGTGGACGCACCCCCATGCGCCCCACGTGCACTCCGGCACACCTGTGAGCGACCTGTGAGACCGGTAAAGAGGGTGTTCAGGTTGCCTGTTGGGACGGAAATCAATCGATCGGGCGGCGGCCGCCCGCGCACCTCACGCCCCGGTTACTTTTCCCTCAACCCCTGGTTGCGCGGGGGTGAGCAGGCGACGATGGGCTCATGACTCTCGCCGAGCGCGCCTTCGAGCGCCTCCAAGCCTGGCCCGACCTCCGCACGGGGCACCCCAGCTGCGGGACCGGGCGGGCCCTGCGCTCCCCTCATGGCGAGATCGTGCACTTCCACTCCGACCGGGACGTGGACCTGCATCTGACCGGCCGCGCGATCGAGCGCTTCGCGAGGGACCTCCAGGGGTCCACCGCCATCCACCTCGTCCCCGGCTCCCGCTGGGTCACCGTCCACCTGGACTGCGACACCGACGTCGACCTGCTGCTGAGCCTGGTCAGCATGGCCCTCAAGGCGTATCAGGGACAGGCCGGCGAGGCCGCGGCCACGTGCAACTTCCGGCGGGTGACGGTCGTACCGCGCGACATACCGGCGTAAGCGGTTCCGTCACCCCGCCGGTTCACGCCAGGCCCGGTAGTGGTCCAGGACCGTCTCCTCGATCGGGCGGTAGGTGAGGCCCAGTTCGTCGATGCTGCGGCTGTTGTCGACTTCGAAGCGGATGCCGAGGTGCTTGCGGATGTAGTCCTGGGTGAGGCCGAACGCCGGGCCGAGGACGCGAACCGGCCAGTGGGGCAGCCGGGTTCGCGGCAGCCGGAGGTCCCTGGGGTACTCGGCGCGCAGGATGCGGGACATGTCGTGGAAGGACGTCATGGTCGGCGCCGCGAGGATGTAGCGGCCGTGCGCTTCCGGGTTCTCCGCCGCGGCGATGTGCGCGTCGGCGACGTCCCGCACGTCGACCGTGGTGAAGCTGAAGTCCGGGGCGCCGTAGAAGAAGTAGCCGTTGAAGAGCTCCTCCAGGAGGAAGAGGCTGCCGGACTCCGAGGCGGGGGTGAGCGAAGGGCCCAGGATCAGGCCCGGGTTGACCGCCACCATGCTCCAGCGGTCCTGTGCCTTCGCCGCGTCCCAGGCCGCCTGCTCGGCGACCGTCTTGGCGTAGTGGTACGGGTTGTTCTCCACCGTGCTGGTGGTGTTGACGTACTCCTCCGTGAGGATCCGGTCCTTCATCTCCAGTACGTCGGCGTAGTCGCCGAAGATCGCGCCGACGGTGGAGGTGAGGACGAGCCTGCGGACGGCCGGGGTGCGGTCGATGGTGCCGAGCACGTTGCGGGTGCCGAGGAGCGCGGGCTCCACCACGTCCTTCCGGCCGTCCTTGATCCTCTCCGGCACGAGGAACGGGGAGGCGACGTGGAAGACGGTCCCGCAGCCCTGAGCCGCCTCGTCGAAGGAGCCCTCGGCGAGCAGATCCGCCTCGAACAGGTCGAGCCTGTCCGGGAATTCGGCCTGCATCGCCCGCAGGGGCCTGGTCTTCGGCGAGTCGGCGGTGGCGCGGACCGTCGTACGGACCCGATGGCCGCGCTCGAGGAGCCGTTTCACCAAGTGGCTGCCCACAAAGCCGCTGCCGCCGGTCACCAGGACCGGGGTCCTCTCCACGTCGTCCACCCGCGCTCCTCGGACAGAACAGGTCAGAGCCCGTAGCGGCTCTTCAGATGACGCCAGAAGTCACGCGCCATCCACTTGTCGAACTCCGTGATCTGCGCGGCCGATCCGGCCTTCATGAGGAAACAGCACTGGCCGGTCGGCGTCCAGTCGTAGAAGTCGTCGAGCCCGAAGGTGTGGCCGACTTCGTGGAGATAGATGTGGATGTTCTCCTGGCCGAGGGCCCCGGTGAAGTACTCCTGGCCGACCCGCTGGCCCCAGTCACCGCCCGCGCCGCCCTGGAAGCCCTTGGTGAGCCACAGCGACTGGTCGTAGTGGCGGGTGACGCCGCCGGGGCACTTCGAGTAGTTGCCGTCCTGGTGGAAGAAGCGGCCGCAGTCGGGCGCGCACTGCGGGGCGCCGCCGCCGTCCAGGTTGTTGACGTAGATGTCGACCGAGTTGTCGGTCCACTGGAGCGTGGAGCGGTTCTTCACCGCCCAGCCGACGATGTTGACAGGCACATTGGTGTACGGCCAGGCGTTGGTGCCCGTGCCGTTGTCGAGCATGGCCGCCGTCCACTTGCCGAACTGCTTCTTCAGCTGGGCGTGGATCTGGTCGCGCAGCGCGGTGCTGACGGGGGCGTCGGACTCCCAGCGGACGCAGTAGTTGATGCTCCCCTTGTTGGCCATGACCTGGTCCCAGCCGTAATTGCGGAAGCCGTAGAGGTTCGGGTACGTCGACTCGACGTGGTTCCAGACCTCGCCCAGTGGCTGTACGAGGTTGGACGGCGGGTTCCAGTTGTCGGCCGACTGGGCCGGGGCGGCCGTCGTGAAGGCCGCCGCCAGCAGGGCGGTGAGGATGGTGACGAAACGCGCGATGCGGGTGCGCATGGGGGTGAACTCCCTTCGTGGGGTGGGGACTTCACCTCCAGGTCGCCGCCGGCCGACGGGCAGGTTGCCGACGCGTTGTTCACAGCCTGTGGATGGCGTCCACAAGGATGTCGATGACCAACGGCGTCCGGGGCCCGAAGCTCAGCAGCACGCCGTCCTCCAGGGTCACGATGCGCCGGTCGGCGCCGGCCGGGGTCTCACGGATGCCGGGGATGTCTACGAGGCCGTCGATGCCGCCCACCGACTCCAGGCCCTTGTCCATCATCAGGATCACGTCCGGCTCGGCGGCGATGAGCGCCTCGCTGGTGAGCGGGGTGAAGGGCTTGTCCAGGCCGCCCTCGACGCCCGCGTCGACCGCGCCCACGGCCTCGATCAGCGAGTCGGCGCCGGAGCCCTCGCCGCCCATGAGGTAGACGGCCGCGCTGCCGCGCATGTAGGCGTGACCGTCCTGTCCGTAGCCGCCCTCGCGGCCGCCCTGACGGGCGCCGGCTGGGTGGCGTACCGACGGGGCCGTACCGTCAACTGACGCCCGGCGTGCAGACGTTCGCCCTCTCCGGCGCGGCCGGAGAGGGCGGACTCATGACCGGGGTGTCACAGGGACACGGCGACGGCGTTGTACGTCGTCTCCGGTGTCGGCGGGGTCGTGAAACGGGCGTTGACCAGGTACAGCCGGTCCCCGAAGCGGGCGGCCGTGGTCGGCACGTCGAAGCGCGGGTCGGTGATCGTGGTGCGCAGGGTCGCGGTGGTGGCCTTGGCGTCCAGGTCCCATACGCTCACCAGGTTGAGACGGTTCTGGACGACGTACAGCGTGCGACCGATGCGCCACAGACCGTCGCCGTTGACCACGGTGTCCTGGCCGACCAGGGCGATCTTCGTGGCGTGCCCGGTCCTCGGGTTCACGTTGTAGAGCTCGCCGGGGGTCGACTTGACGACGATCAGGCCGCGGCCGTCGGGGGTGCCGACGACACCGTTGGCGTTGTTGACGTCGGGGAGCTGCACCCAGTCGCCGGTGAGCGGGAGGGTGCGGACGGCACCGTCGCGGCCGCGGGGGACGCTGTAGAGCTGGGCGGCGCGGGAGTCGGTGAACCAGGCGCGGTCGCCGAGCAGGGTGACGTCGTTGATGAAGTGGCCGGTGGCCTCGCTCAGTTGGAAGGTGCGGACGACCTCCCCGGTGCGCGAGTCATGGACGCGGGCGACACCGGTGTTGCCCGCGACGTACAGCAGGCCGTCGCGGTCGATCTTCAGGCCGACGGCTATCTGGCCGGTGGCTCCGGCGTGGAGGACCGTGCCCTCGCCGGTACGCAGGTCGACGCGGTAGATGCCGCCGGTGCCACGGGAGCCGAAGTAGGCGTACGGCTTCGAGCCGATCGCGATGCCCTCGGGCAGCCAGCCGTTCGGCAGCGGGAACTCGGTGGGCCAGGCGGCGGTCCGTGCGGTGGCGGGGGCGGCCGTCACCGCCAGTGCGGCCAGGGCCGCGGCGCCGCCGAGGACGGCTCTGCGGCTCGGTTTTTGGATCATGGTGGGGACCTCCGTGGAATCCAACTCCGTTTACCGTTCCTTTAGTTGGCAACGGCACGGCGGAAAGCCGAGTTCCCGGAAATCCAGAAGACAGCACTTGGACAGGTTCCTCGAATTCAGGTCTGCCCTTTTGAGGCATTTCGGCGATACTTGCAATATGAGTACCGCAACGTTTGTAGTAGCGGCCGCGGGAAGCGACGTGCTCAACGTGATCGCCGCTTTCGTCGGTGGTGCGTTCATCGCCGGTGCACTGATCTTGGCCGTGCAGTTCGGCATGCGGGTACAGGACCGGGAACTTCGCAGGCCCCGCCCGGACGAGCAGCCCACCCTTCCCAGCACCGGCGCGGTCCACGAGATCAGAGAGATGCGGGAGCCGAACGTGGTCCCGCTCGCGGAGCGGGAGCGGCTCATGCCGTATCAGCTCCATCCCGGCAGTAAACGAGGCGAGGACCAGCAGCGAAAGCGCTGGCTGCCCGGGTCCAGCGGATCCTTCGGCAGCGGCGGCCTGGGACACGTGTGACGGTGTGACGCCAGGGGCTGCCCCGCCGACCAGGCGGGCAGCCCCTCTTCAGCTGTGCCGTCAGGGATCCGGCCCGGGTCAGCGCCCTGCTGGAGCGGTACCGCGCCCTGAGACGTGGGGCGCCGTCGCCAGGGCCCAGATCACGAAGAAGTCGACGCCGACCATGATCACGGACCAGGTGGGGGAGTACGGCAGGAACAGGAAGTGCAGGACCATGCTCGCCGAGGCCAGGAAGATGCCGGTCATCCGGGCCCACCAGGCACCCTTGAGGACGCCGTAGCCCACGGCCAGGAGGACGACGCCCAGGACGAGCAGGATGACGCCCCAGCCGGTGAGGCTGATCTTGTAGACGTAGTCGCCGACCCGGTTGTAGACATCGTCCGTGGCGAGCGCGGAGATGCCCTGGAGGATCGCGAGCACGCCGTTCACCAGCATCAGGACACCAGCGAAGACGAGCCCGCCGGTCGCGAACCCGCTGCCCGCCGGCATGTCGGCCGGGGTGGGCGCGGCCTGCTGGTGCTCCTTGTCCCATACGGGCGGTGTCGCGGAGGGGGGTGTCGCGGAGGGCGGTGTCGCATGCGGTTGCTGAGTCATGGTTCGACGATCTGCCCGGGCCCCGGCGGGCACCACGGGGGCAGGGCCGTACGGGTGACGGCCGGGGTGCGGCCGCGGGCGGGCCGATCTTCACTGGAGGCACCCGCAGCACCCTGGAGGCGATATGACCGGCTACCGCCGGGCACTGGCGGCGGCTGTCGCGGCCGCCGCACTCACCGGACTCACCGGACTCACCGGCTGCTCCGACGACGACACACCCGCGTCGGTGGCGAGCAGGGCCGCGTCCGCCGCGTCCCAGGGCGCGGACGTGTTCGCGTCGGCGACGGCGGAGGTCGGCGAGAGGTTCGACGACATCAAGAACGGCGTCGACGTCAAGGACGACGTGAAGCTCGGCACGGTCACCACCTCCGGCGGGCGCGCCGAGGCCGAGGTCACCGCGACCAACACCGGCGGCTCGCAGAAGTCCTTCCTGGTGCAGGTGAACTTCACCGACGGCGACGGCAACTTCCTCGACGCGGTCGCGGTGACCGTCTCCGACGTGGCGGCGGGCAAGTCCGGGAAGGCGACGGCCCGCAGCAACCGCGATGTGTCCGGTGGGGTGAAGGCGGAGGTGGACAGGGCGGTCCGCTACTGAAGCCGCCGCCGACTCCCGCGCCGAGGCCTCACGCCATCCAGAAGAAGACCGCCGTCATCCGCTTCTCCTCCAGGGTGGCGCCGCAGTAACCGGTCGCGCTGTGCACCAGGTTGGCGCTGTAGAGCAGCAGCCGGTTGTACCGGTGCGGCACGCGTACGTCCTCCTCGAAGGCGTCCGGCGCCACGAACCGGGTGCCGAGCGCGTCGACGAGGTTGTTGTGCGGGGCCTGGACGACATTGCCGCCGAGACGGCCGCCGGGCAGGGACTGGCGATAGAAGCTGGTCCCGCAGTCCTTGGGGACGCCGGGGTTGAGGTAGAGGACCGCCGCGTACCGGCACAGGTTGCGCGAGTCGGTGTGCGGACGGGGCGTGCTCTCGCCCTCGCCGACCACCTGGACGCAGTTGTGGTTGAGGGTGCCGCCGCCGGGTGTGCGCTGGACCCACAGCTCCTTGGCACCGGTGGCCTGCCGCACCAGCCGTTCGACCCGGGCCAGTTCGTCCGGTTCCAGGCCCGGCATGGCCCGCAGCCCCGGCCACGCCTCCGGCTTGTGCGGGTAGCCCTCGACCCAGTCATCCTTGGCCAGACACCGCTCCCGTACGGCGTCCGCGTCGGGCAGGACGTCGTCCAGGACCCAGTAGTCACGCCCCTTGGTGGGCTTGCGGTAAGGGAGCACGGGAAGGGTGGCAGGGGGGTGTGGGGGCATGCGCCGAATCTAGGGCCGGGCCTTCTTTTGACTCTCCCGCAAAGAGGTCTGGACTCTCCCGCGAAGTGGTCAACCTTCCGTCAACGAGCGCACGGAATACGGGATATCACGCACGCAATTGTCCGCATTCCGAACCCCATGTGTCAGTAATTTGCCAGTAACGCCCGCTGCCTAAGGTCGCTCACATCGGCCCTGTTCCGACACATTGGCCACGAGCAGGGCCGAGTAATGCCCCTCGGGACGGGAGCCGCCGTATCCCTCCTGTGGGGGGTAGGGATACACGCCGGGAGCCCCGTGAGACCGATGAGGTCACCAATCGCGGGGCCTCCGGTGATCCGTCCGGGCGTTTCACATGTCCGGACATTTTGTTTGTCCGGTCATATTCCGGTCAAAACAGGAAACCGGGCTAGAGTGCGGCCCACATGAGCAGCAGAAACGCGGAAACGGCGGACGGTGCCGTGCGCCGGCCGGCGCCGCCCGTCCTGCGGCTGTACCTGCTCGGCGGCTTCCGCACCGAACGGACGAACGGGGCCCCCGTCGCCGATCGCAGGCCGCGCCCCAGCTCCCGTCGCCTCGTCGAACTGCTGGCCGTCTCCCCCGGCCGGGTCAGGCACCGCGAGGAGATCATCGAGATGTGCTGGCCCGACACGGCCGGCACCCCCGCCGCCCTAGGCAGCCTCCGCGTCGCCCTGCACGCCGCCCGCCGCGCCCTGGAGCCGGAGCTGACGGCCCGCACCCCCTCCTCGTACCTGGTCGGCGAGGGCGCACTGCTCCGGCTGGCGCCCGAGACGGTGTGGATCGACGCCGACGAGGCCGAGACCCTCGCCGAGCGCGCCCTGCGCACCGGAACCACCGCCCACCTGGCCGCCGCCCTCGAAGCCTTCCTGCGCGAGCATGCGAGACGCTCGGGCCGGCTACGGGAAGCCGCCGCGATCGGCCGCCGCGCCCTCGAACTGGCCGACGGCTGCGGGGACCCCGAGGCTGCCGCCTTCGAACGCGCCAACCTCGCCGAAGTACACCTCCTGCTCGGCGAGTTCGAAGCGGCCGCGGAACTCGCCGCCGACGCCGTCGCCGAGGCCCAGGCCCACTCCGGCTGGTGCCTGCCGTACGCGCTCGCCGCCCTCGCCCGCGTCCAGCTGCGCGGCGGCCCCCGCCCCGCGCTCCCCGACCCCCGGGAACTGCTGACCCGCGCGGCCCACTGTGTGTCCCGTCGCCCCGACCACCAGGCCGACTACGAAGTACGCACCGCCCAGGCCGGGTTGGCGCTCCGCGACGTCCGCCCCGACCGCGCCCTCGCCCTGCTGGAAACCGTGTCCGGCACCGGCGTCCCCGTCATCGCCGCCTGGGCCCACCTCACGGCCGGCGATCCCGCGCGCGCCGCCCGGCTCGCCGCGGAGGAGGCCGTACGGGCCGCCGGGTCGGGCGAGGCGGTCACCGAGTGCGAGGCCCGTACCGCGCAGGCGACGGCGCTGGCGGTGCTGGGCCGCACGGACGAGGCCGGGCGGTGTGCGGCCCGGGTGCGCGAACTCGCCACGGCCCTGCCCTATCCGACGGTGCTGCGCAGGGTGTCCCACGCGAACCCGTCGTGACCCGTCACCGCGTGGCGGACCCCACCGTGACGTTCTTCTGCTCGCTCACCGCACTGACCCCGTTGAGGGAGGCGGTCGCCTGGAGCCGTCCAGGACCGGCGGGGAGCGGCAGCGCGGGCCGGCAGGACCACGTGCCGCCGGCACCGGCCGTCGTGGTGCACACCTCGGCCCCCGGCTCCGGTCCCTGCCCGGTCACCCCCTCGTCCTCCGCGTCCTCGTGCCGCACGGTCACCTGCGCCCCCGGATACGCGGTCCCGGCCATCTCCGGCCGCGCGCCGAGCGGCACCCCGGACTCGGGCCGGGCCAGCGTCGGTTCGGGCAGGCCGACGGTCACCGCGCAGGTTCCGTGGTCCTTGCGGGTGCCGCTCTCGTCCGTGAGCCGCATCGCGCAGCCGGTCAGGCGGGTGCCGGGCACCGCGTCGGCCGGTACGGAGAGGACGAAGGGGAAGGTCTGCTCATGCCAGGCGCCGGCGTTCGTGGTGCCCGTGTAGGTGTACGTGGCGCTGTCGCCGTCGGTGTCGACCGCGCCGCGGAAGCCGTGGGCGTCGAGGGGGGTGTCGGTGACCTCGGTGCCCTCGGGGGCGGTGAGCGTCAGTCGTGACCCCGCGCCGAGGGCGGGGCCGGTGTATCCGGCGGCCTCCACGATGCCCTCGCGACCGGGCACGATGGTGACGGTGGCCCAGAGGTCACGGCCGCCGTGTGCGGAGGCGGGCGTCGCGATCAGGGTGAGTGCGGCGATACCCAGGGCTAGTGTCTTCCGGCTCATTTCTCGATTCTGACGGGGCGTCGGGGGGTGGGGCTTGCGCTGTGCGTCCGTATGGGTTGCTTGTTCGTTGGCGAGTGCGGGTTCATCGTGGCTGGTCGCGCCCCGCGGCGGAGCCGCGTATCGATACAGCCCCGCGCCCCTTCTGGGCGCGTTCCCATTACCGGCATCTGTCAGCGCAGCAGCAGTGCTGCCAGTGCCAGCGCCGCGTCCCTCGGTGCTCCCGGATCCAGGCCCGTCAGTTCCGCGATGCGTGCCAGTCGGTTGTCCACCGAGTTGGGGTGGAGGTTGAGGAGGCGGGCCGTGGCTCGGCGGTCCTGGCGTTGTTCGAGGTGGGTGCGGAGGGTCTCCAGCAGGTCGGGGCGGTCCGCCAGCGGAGCGAGGAGCGCGGCGATGCGGTCGCTGCCGTCGCTGGGGCGGGACAGGTGGTACTCCAGCAGGACGTCGTCCAGCCGGTGCACCCCGGGCGGCCGGCCGCAGGCCCGCGCGACCCGGACGATCTCGGCGGCGACGTACGAGGCGTGCGGGACCCCCGCCGTGTCCGGTGCGAGGGCCACGGCCAGCCGCACCCCCGGCTCGGCCACCTCCCGCAGGACACCGGGCAACCCGTCGGACACGTCCGTCGCGTGCGGCACGACCGCGAACCCGCCCCGCGTATCGAGCACCGCCGCCACCTCCGTCCCGAACTCCCGGTCCAGCTCCGTCTGCACGCGACGCACCAGACGCCGTTCCGCCACGGAGCCGAGAGCGCCCCGGGGCCCGAACTCCAGCCTCAGGACGAGGGCAGGGACGTCCGGAGCGGGCCGGTCGGGGTGCGGGGTCCCGTCCAGCAGCGCACGGGCCAGGGCGCGGCGCCGCTCCCTGTGCTCCGCGGCGAGCGCGGCCTGCTCGTCGAGATAGCTCTCCGCCACGGCACCGACGACCCGCCCCTGCGAGGACAGCAACGCACCGCCCAACTCGACGAGCGCGGCCTCCTCCCCGGGCCGGGCCACCTCTTCCAACGCCTGCCACAGCACCTGCGCGCCCAGGGTGTACGTCCGCAGCAGCAGATGCAGCGGCATCCCCTCCTCGGCCCGCTGCACGGCCCGCTCCTGAAAGAGCTCGAGCCCTCCGTCCGGCGACCCGGCGTTCCGCAGGAACAGCCGCATCGCCTGCCGCGCGGTGGCGGCGATCTCCACGTCCTTCACCTCGGCGGGCAGCTCGGCATACCCCGGCAGCTGCTCGAAGACCCCGCGAGCCATCCGCCGGGCAAGCTCATTGACCTGCCCTTCGCAGCGAGCGGCCAGCGCACGGGCCCCAGGTGACAAAGACATGCCTCACCTCCCGCGCAACGGTAACCAGAGCCGAGCGACCGACGAAGTGACGTACGCGTCATGAACACCCGTGGCTCCCCGTCCGTATTACAGGACCGAACAACCCCGATCGGAACAGGAGCCACGGTGCGCTTTTCGCGGAATGCCACGGGAACGCTCTTCGTGGGCGGTGCGCTCAGCCTGACCCTGGTCGCGCTCGCCTATCCCGCGATGCTCGGCTTCGACAAGGTGTCCACCGCCCAGGACCGCGTGATCGCCCAGACCCAGTGGGGTCCGTTGACCGAGCAGGACCGGGACTTCGTGGTCAAGGTGCGGGCGGCGGGCCTGTGGGAGTACCCGCTGGGGAACATCGCCTTGGAGAAGGGGACGACCGAGGAGGTGAAGGAAGCGGGACGGCATCTCCTGGACGGGCACGCGGCCCTGGACGCCGCCTGCCGCAAGGTCGCCCCGATGCTCAACGTCACCCTGCCGAACGTGGCGAGCCCGCAGCAGGTGGCCTTCGTGAACCAGATCCAGACCGCCAACGGCCGGGAATTCGACTCGACCTTCGCCAACATCCTGCGCACGACCCACGGTTCGATCTTCAACACGATCGCCAAGATCCGCTCCACCACGAAGAACTCGCTGGTGCGATCGCTGGCCGACATGGCCAACGACACGGTCCTGGACCACATCACGGTCATGGAGAAGACCGGCTTCGTCAACTTCGACCAGGCCCTCTTCCAGCAGACCACCCCGCCCAAACTGCCCACCGACGACCTGACCCCGCCGGCGCCGCAGCCCGGCGAGCCGATGGTCGTACTCAGCCCGCCGGCGAACCCGACGTCCACGCCGATCGCGATCCCGGGCGAACAGTCGGGCGGCACCCCGAGCTCGGGCGCCAGCCAGAGTCCCACCATCGGCTGACTAGGCGAGCCAGACGGTCGTGTCCGGTGCCAGCAGTCCGTCCTCCAACGGGCCGCTGGCGAGCAGCACTTCACCCGGCGGCAGTTCCACCGCCGCCGGGGACAGGTTGGCCACACACCGCCACCCGTCGTGCCGTACGAAGTCCAGCACCCCGTCGGTGGCCCCGTCCGTCCAGGTCAGCGCCTCTCCCTCCAGCAGTTTGCGGCGCAGCTTCAGGGCCGTGCGGTACAGCTCCAGGGTGGAGCCCTCGCTGCCGTCCTGTGCCTCGACGGCGTACTCCGCGAAGCTCTCCGGCTGCGGCAGCCAGGCCCCGCCCGCGCCGAAGCCGTACGACGGCCCGGTCCGCGTCCACGGCAGCGGCACCCGGCAGCCGTCGCGGCCCTTGCGGACGCGTCCCGTCTGCTCCCAGATCGGGTCCTGGAGCACCTCGACGGGCAGGTCGGCGACCTCGGGCAGCCCGAGTTCCTCGCCCTGGTAGACGTACGAGGATCCGGGCAGCGCCAGCATGAGGAGTGTGGCGGCGCGCGCACGGCGCAGCCCCTTGGCGGTATCGACCTGCGGTGCGTGGCCGCCGGAGAGCAGCCAGGCGTTCTCGTCCGTGCCCGGCGGGAGCATCAGGCGGGAGGTGTGGCGTACGACGTCGTGGTTGGAGAGCACCCAGGTGGCCGAGGCCCCGGCCTCGCGGGCGCCGGCGAGGGAGTCGACGATGACCTGGCGGAGTTCCGCCGCGTCCCAGCCCGCGAGCAGGTAGGCGAAGTTGAAGGCCTGTCCGAGCTCCTCGGGGCGGGCGTACTGCGCGCGCCGGGCCGCGCTCGGGACCCAGGCCTCGGCGACCGCCATGCGGGGCGGGCGGTAGGAGTCGAAGACCTTGCGCCACTCGCGGTAGATCTCGTGGACCTCGTCGCGGTCGAAGAAGGGGTGGGTGCCGGGCGCGAACTCGGCCAGCGCCTCCTCGCCGCTGAGTTCGGGTGCCCCGAGGTCGCGCAGCGGCTCGGCGAGGTCCTTGGCCAGGGCGTGGGCCACGTCGACACGGAAGCCGTCGACACCCCGGTCGGACCAGAAGCACAGGGTGGTGCGGAAGTCGGCGCGGACCTCGTCGTGGTCCCAGTTGAAGTCGGGCTGCTCGGGCGTGAACAGGTGCAGATACCACTGCCCGTCCGGCACCCGCTTCCACGCGCTGCCGCCGAACACGGACTGCCAGTCGGTGGGCGGCAGTTCCCCGTGCGCACCCCGCCCGTCCCGGAAGACGTACCGCTCGCGGGCGGCCGAGCCGGGCCCGGCGGCGAGGGCCTCCTGGAACCACACGTGCTGGTGGGAGCTGTGGTTGGGGACGAGGTCGACGATGACCTTCAGTCCGAGACGGTGGGCCTCGGCGACCATGGCGTCGAAGTCGTCGAGGGTGCCCAGGCGCGGGTCGACGTCCCGGTAGTCGGCGACGTCGTAGCCGCCGTCGGCGAGTTCGGACGGATAGAAGGGGCTCAGCCACAGGGCGTCGACGCCGAGGCCGCTCAGATGCGTGAGCCGCTCGGTGACGCCTCTGATGTCACCGAGCCCGTCGCCGTCGGCGTCGCCGAAGCTTCGGGGGTAGACCTGGTAGACGACAGCCTGCCGCCACCAGTTCGGGTCCCTGGACGAGAGGTCGGGGGTCACACGATCTCCTGAGTGCTTTGTGCGTACGGCAAAGACGAACAAAGGGGAATCTGTCCACAGCTGTGGAGGGACGAACCTCCCCAAGGTGCGGAGCGCCGTGTTCCTTGTGTGGCGGAATTGTGATGGCCGATGAACAGACCTTGCATTCCCGCAGGTTGACACCCCTCGGCGGCGAGATCCACGATGTCCGCAGCTGTGGCGCATGTGACCAATGAGCCCAGTGTTGCCGAGTGCTTTTCTGTGCCCTCGGCGTTTTCGGATCACTCCATCCTGATGGGATACGCATGTCCATAGCGAGACGTGTCACTGTGCGCCGCCTGCTGGGGACGGGCGCCGCGACGCTCGCCCTCTGCGCCTCGGGCGCATCCGCCGCCTGGGCCACCGGGCCCGGCGGCGACGGCTGGAACCACGGTGGTACTTACAAGCCCGGCACGGGCGCGGGTACGGAGACGGGGACCGACCGCTGCCAGTTCTCCCTGGACGGGGTCAGCTTCTTCGACTCGGTCAAGGTCGACGACCAGAACCTGAAGCCGACCGAGGACGGCAAGGTCCACATCAAGGTCCGCGCGGCTCAGGACGCGGCCACCTGCACGGCGTCGCTGGCCTCCTACATCGCCCACGGTCCGACCTTCGCGACCTCCGGCGAGCAGATCTTCGTCGACTTCGACACGGTGACCGTCAAGCAGGGCCAGACCGACTCCCTCGACATCGCGGTGCCCGACGCCGGCTGCTACGCGCAGATCGACCTCTACCGGGGCGCCACGAAGTTCGACGGCAACCTCGACGCCAACGACGGCTTCACCCACGGTGAGCTGCCCAAGGGTCCGGACCGCCCGGTCATCAAGGACAAGCTGATCGCGGCCTGGAACGGCGGCACGAAGGACTGCTCGACGACGCAGACCACGCCGCCGGCGACCCCGCCCGCCGAGTCGACCCCCCCGGCGTCCGAATCGACCCCGCCGGCCTCCGAGTCGACTCCCCCGGCCTCCGAGTCCACGCCTCCGGCCTCCGAGACCCCGTCGACGGGCACCCCGACCCCGTCCGCCTCGGAGTCCACCACGGCCCCCGCGGCCACCCCGAACGGCGGCGGCGACCTCGCCGAGACCGGCGGCTCCAGCGCGACCGGCCCGATCGCCATCGGCGCGGCCGTCCTGCTGGCCGGCGGCGCGGGCATCGTCCTGGCGACCCGCCGTCGCAAGGCGACGCGCGCGTAGTTTGTACGACGCCATGAACGCCGGGTCCGAACTATCCGGACCCGGCGTTCATGGTGCGGGTGGCCCTCTTCACCATGGCGGCGGCGCGAGGTTCAGAACCCGATGTCACCGCCCGCGAGGCGGACAGGGGACACCAGCGCGATACGGATCAAGCCGGGCTCTGGAGGAGGGGCGTCGTAGACGTAGGTGACGGTGAGCGTCGGGCGGGCGTCGGTTCCTTCGAGGCGGGTCGTGTAGATCTTCATGCCCCCGACCGCGCTCCCGGCACGTCGCCCGAGTTCCGGGTTCTTCTCCAGTTCGGCCCGCAGGAGCTCCACGGCTTCGAGCGCTCCCCCGCCGATGGCCCGACAACGGGCGCGAGCTTCATGCGTGATCTCCGCGACGGCCTGGGGACGCGCAACGCTCACCGCCCGGCACCCCGGGCCGCCTCGATGTCCCCCACGGCGGCTGACACAGCGGCATCGAAGCCGGGATCCTGACGGGCAATGATCCGGCCCCGGAACTCCTCGACCAGGCGAACGACACCGGAGAGGTCGGCGGGGTCAGCGTGGTTGATCTCGCGGGCCAGCTCGGCTTCGAAGTCATCGGCGTCACCGGGGAAGCCGTAGCCCATGGTGAGGGCGGCGCGGACCTGGCCGATGGTGCGCATAGGCGGGAGCTGTGATCCGGAGCCTGCGGGGTCAGTGGTCATGACGGTCGTCGCTCCCTCTTCGCGGTGTCTGCTCCACAGTACGACGCGCGGGCTGTACGTCACCCTTCCTCGCCTCCCACCAGAAGATCCAGTTCCGCCCAGACGGTCTTGCCGACGACGAGCTGTTCCACTGCCCAGCGGTCGGCCAGCGTGTGGACGATGAGCAGGCCCCGGCCGAACTGGTCGTCGGGGTGCGAGCGGCGGGAGTCCGGAAGGCGCTCGCGTCGCGGGTCGGTGACGGCCACTCGGAGGGCCTTGCCGGTCAGGGACGTTTCCACACGGAAGAGTCGGTCCCGGAGGCTCCCGTGCAGCAGGGCGTTGGTGCACAACTCGCTTGCCAGGACGGCAAGATCACCCGCCACGCCGGGATGGCCCCAGTCGATGGCGAGTTGAGCGACGTGCCTGCGGGCAAGGGGGATGCTGCGCGGGTACGGGGCGTAGCTGACGGCATCGTGGCGGTCGTGACCCTTGGGGTACGGGGGAGGGCAGGCGTCGGTCACGGAATCCTCCGGGGTTCGGGGCAGCACGATGCGTCTCCGCCAACTGGTTTCACTGAGTGGGCGATTGAGTACTTAAGGTAGCCGTGAGAGGTTCATGGCAGCAATCGAACGCGGCAGAAATTTCGCTGCCGTTCTGAGCGGAGGAATCGCTGCATGGGAAACAACCCTGATCGCGGACGGACCATCACGACTGTTCTGGGGCGCCGACTGGGCGGAGAGCTCCTGCGCATGCGGGAAGCACTCGATCTGCGTCAGACGCATGCGGCCGAGGCGTTGACGGCGTCGGTCACGAAGATCGCGAAGATCGAACGCGGACAGGTGCCGTTGCGTGACCCGGACGTCAGGGCGCTGTGCCATCTGTACGGCGAGAACGATGAGACCGTGGTCGGAAAGCTACTGGCGTTGGCGAAGGCGGACCGCGAGCGGCGCAAGGCGCACGGCTGGTGGAACCAGTACCCGCAGCTGCAGACGATGGTTGAGTACGTGGCGCTTGAGGACATCGCGACCACCATTCGCACCTGGCAACTGGCCATCATCCCAGGCCTGTTGCAGACGGCCGATTACGCGCGGGCGCTCGCGGTCGGAAACGGCCACTGGGAGGACCCGGACGAGATCGAGCCGTTCGTCGAGTCCCGGATGGCCCGGCAGGCCCGGTTGGACGCGGACAGCCCGTTGGGACTCTGGGCCGTCGTACACGAGGCTTCCCTACGCCAACTCGTAGGCGGACGTGAGGTCATGCGGGCCCAGCTGGAGCACCTGCTGGACATGGCGCGGCGACCGAACGTGAAGCTGCAGGTGCTTCCCTACCTCGCGGGTGCCCATCCGGGCATGACCAGCGCCTTCACGATCGTGTCCTTCGCGGAACCCGGAGCCCTGGACGTGGTCCACGCAGATACCACCTCGTCGACCGTCTGGTTGGAGAGCGATACTGATGCCGAGCACCACAACACGCTCTTCGAGCGCATCACGCGGTTGAGTCTCGCGCAGCGCAACTCGGTCAGACTGATCGACGGGATCCTGAAGGAGATGTAGTCGGCGTGCCTGCATACGAGTTCGTCAAGTCCAGCTACAGCGGTGGCAACGCCGGACAGGAGTGCGTCGAAGTCGCCCGTAACATCCCCACCACCGTCGCCGTCCGCGACTCCAAGACCCCCGGCGGACCCATACTCCACGTACTCCCTGACACCTGGACGCCGTTCCTCCGTCTCGTCAGCCGACTCCCGTGATGAAAAGGCTTCGCCCTGCCCCCACCCCCCTTGCTACCGTCCCCTCCATGAAGCGCGCCAACCCGTCTGCCACGACGACGCCGGACACTGTCCCGGCGCGCTGAGTCTTGAGTTGAAGCGAACCCCGGGGCGAGGGCCCCGGGGTTTTGTCGTGTGGCGCTCGCCCTCTGGTTCATCATCCGGAGAGGAACCCCCATGTCCGACCACCGCCGCCTCGGCCGAGAGCTCGACCTGTTCGACACCGACCCCCTGATGGGCGCGGGGCTGCCGTACTGGCTCCCGGACGGGGCCGTCGTGCGGCACACCCTGGAGGAGTACGTCCGTGAGGCCGAGCGGGTCGGCGGCTACCGGCATGTGTACTCGCCCGTGCTGGGCAAACGGGAGCTGTACGAGATCTCCGGGCACTGGGACCACTACAGCGAGGACATGTTCCCGCCCATGGAGCTGGGCAGCGAGCAGGTCGTGCTGCGGCCCAGCCTCTGTCCCCACCACGCCCTCATCTACCGCTCCCGTTCGCACAGTTACCGCGAACTCCCGCTCCGCATGGCCGAGTTGGGCGGCATGTACCGCTCCGAGCTGTCCGGTGTGCTCGGCGGGCTGACCCGGGTCCGGGCCATCCAGCTCAACGACGCCCATATCTTCTGCACCCTGGAGCAGGCCGTCGAGGAGGCCCGCGCCGCCCTCGACCTGATCCGCCGCGCCTACGCCGACCTCGGTATCCGGGCCGCCCGGTACCGGCTGTCGCTGCCCGGGGAGGGCAACAAGTACGTGGCGGATCCGGACCTGTGGAAGCGGGCCACCGCCCTGCTGGAGCAGGTCCTCGACGGGGTCGAGTACGAGGCGGTGGAGGGCGAGGCGGCCTTCTACGGGCCGAAGATCGACGTACAGATCACCGACCGGGCCGGCCGCGAGTCCACCCTCTCCACCGTGCAGATCGACTTCCACCAGCCCGAACGCTTCGACCTGCACTACATCGGCGCCGACGGGGCCAAGCACCGGCCGGTCATGGTGCACCGCAGCATCATCGGCAGTGTGGAACGGGCGGTCGCGCATCTCATCGAGGAGCACGGCGGGGCGTTCCCGGCCTGGCTGGCACCGGTGCAGCTGGTCGTACTGCCCGTCTCGGAGGAGCAGTACGCACAGGCGGACCAGGTCGTACGCCGCGCCCTCGGCCTCGGACTGCGCGCCGAACTCGCCGGCCCCGAGCACGGCACCCTCGGCGCCCGCATCCGTGCGGCCCGGCTCGCGCCGTACGTCGCGGTGATCGGCGCACGGGAGGCCGACGGCGACCTGACCGCCGTACGGCTGCGGGACGGGCGCAAGCCGGGAGCCGTGCCGGTGGAGGAGCTGCTGCACCGCGTCCGGTCGGTGGTCGAGGCTCGCGGGGCTGAACTGTGGGCGGCTGCGTAAGGTCGGTCCCGACGGAAGGAGTCCACTGTGACTGCCCAGCCCATTCCCGTGATCATCGATTGCGACACCGGTGTCGACGACGCCCTGGCCCTGTTGTTCGCCGTACGTCACCCGGGTCTCGACGTGCGGGCGATCACCTGCGTGGCCGGGAACACCGACGTCGACGGTGTCGTACGCAACACCCTGACCGTCCTGGAGCAGGCCGGGGCCGGTGACATTCCCGTCGCGCGGGGCGCCGAGCGGCCGTTGGTCGAGCCGGCCCGGTCGGCGAAGCATGTGCACGGGCAGGACGGGATGGGCGATCTCGGGCTGCCCGCGCCGACCCGGCGGCCGGTCGACGTGGACGCGGTGACGCTGCTGCGGCGGGAGATCCTGGCGTCGCCGCGGCCGGTGACGCTGATTCCGACGGCGCCGCTGACGAACATCGCGCTGCTGCTGCGGACGCATCCCGAGGTGGTGCGGAACATCGAGCGGATCGTGTTCATGGGCGGGGCGGTGACGACGGGCAACGCGACGCCGGTCGCCGAGTTCAATGTGTGGCACGACCCGGAGGCGGCGGCGGTGCTGCTGACCGCGGGGGTGCCGATCACCATGTACGGGCTCGATGTGTTCAAGCGGGTGCTGGTGCCGGCGGCGGATGTGCAGCGGTTGCGGGCGAGTTCGGAGCCGCGGCTTCGGATGGCGGGCGAGTTGCTGGCCCACCGTGATCCGGCGACGTCCGGGGATCCCACGCCTACGGGGGGTCTCGGGGACGCGGGGGCGGTGTGTGCGGTGGTGGATCCGGGGGGTCTGAGCACTGAGTTGCTGCCGGTCGAGGTGAGTCTGGCGCCGGGGGCGACTCGGGGGCAGACGATCGTTGACCGGCGGCCGCGGCCGGGTGAGGCCGAGATCCACGAGGGTGAGCGCGAATTGGCCCTGGTGGATGTGGGGCTGGACGTCGATGTCGAGCGTTACGTGAAGCTGTGGCTGA
The DNA here is from genome assembly GCF_045041015.1 of Streptomyces sp. NBC_00019. NCBI lineage: Bacteria > Bacillati > Actinomycetota > Actinomycetes > Kitasatosporales > Streptomycetaceae > Streptomyces > Streptomyces sp. NBC_00019. The sequence continues at coordinate 5,521,308 of NZ_CP108302.1, read as the reverse complement.
CGACGGTCGAGGGCGTCTGAACGTAACTCGGCGGTGAGCCGGGAGCCCGGTGGGCGACGGCTGAGCGGTGGTGGGCGGCTCTTGGGACTACACCCCTTAGGGGTGTAGTCCCAATGGACAGGCCTGAGGGGTGGGTACTCCGAGCAACGCAGTGCCGGTTGCTCGACAACACATAGGGACGCGAGCCATCGGAGGCGCGTTCACCCCGGAGTCCTCGCCAGGAACCAATCCATCCGTCGGACCCGCGAGTTCGTAGGCCGGATCGGGCACGTCGTGGTCCATGCCGTCCACTCACAAATGATCAACAAGGTGACAGAGCCGGATCACGGTGAGACATGCTGAGGCGGTGGATTTGAATCCAGGGGGACGCTTCACGTCCCTACGGTCTTCAAGACCGTTACCTCAGGCCGCTCGGGCAGCCCATCCCGCTCCCGCCACCTGCGGTGGACTGGGTACAGCCCGCCGGCCGTCGGCTTCGCGCGGGGTCCATGCTCCACACTGGGTGCATTAGCCCCGCTGCCCTACCCTGAACCACCCCTCCGGCGAGTGATCGGTCTGTAGATCCTACTCAGGGTCAAGGCCTGGAGCAGGGCCGCGTCCACGAGGCTTCCAGTTTGTTTTCCAAGCTAGGTACTTTGGGTACAGCATCCTGTAAGACTGCACACCTGGCAGCCAATAGTTATTGCACCCACGGGCAGCAGGAGTATCGGGGGTCTCATTGTCTAACGCTCAGTGGGAACCAAGGCATCATGCAATCGTGACGGTAGACATTGAAGGGTTCAATTCGTCCACTCGTACGGATCCAATCCGCGCTGGATTACGTCGCGACCTTGAAGAGATCATCAACTCCGCAATCGCTGCTATGCCCCCGGCGGACCCACTCGTTGCGCAGGGTGACACCGGAGACGGCAAGTGGCTTCTTTTCAGGTCCGACCTTCAGAAGACAGCACTACTCCAGTCCTTTACTCCGACCCTAGAAACAGGCATTCGGCATCACAACCGAACGGCTAGCGTCGCAGCTACCTTAAGACTGCGAATTGGGGTTCATCATGGCGAGGTGACCGTTGAGAATTCAGGCTATTCAGGCGAGCAGCTGAATCACGCGTTTCGAATTATCGAGAACGACGTGGTGCGAAACATTCTCCGGAATACGAGAAATGACATAGTAGTTGCAGTCTCTGACGACTTCTTCTTGAAAATAATTAAGCCTGGATACGGGTCACTGGAACCCGACGACTACTCACCGGTCATGGTGGAAGCCAAAGAGACATCGGCCGTTGTTTGGATATCTTCTCTCCACAGGCATGATAAGTCTCCTGCTTCTATCAGCGAAAACACGTCACCACCGTTCTCCGCGACACCGAGTATCTCCTATTCACCTGAAGTGATCACGCTTCATGATCTACCCCCAACGAGTCTGTACGTAGCCATTACGGATATCCATAATGAGAGGCTCTATCGACGCCGGTTCCCCGAGGCGCCCGTGGAGCAGCATGTCGAATCAGCCCTACTTCTCGCGGACAAGGTGGTGCTGCACTGCGCCGACGCCTATCGCTCAAAGCGAGTAGCGAAACTCTTATGCGAGTACCAGGCATGCATTTCAGCTGGCGACCTACTTTTCCTCCTGGGCGAGAATACACACAACCCAAAAGCCCATTTCCGTAATTACATCGACTACAAGATCCAGCAGTATGGAAAATCAGATCTCGGTCAACGCGACGCCGAATCCCTCGTGAACGTCGACTCAGATGCGGCTAATCGTACGGAAGAACTACTATCCCTAAGCCCTTACGCGTTGATTCGAGGATTCTCTGGTGCCGATTGCTTCATAAGGGCCGTCAAGCAGGACTTTCAGTCGGCCGAGCAAATCACTATTCGTGAGCACTTTTCAGCCAGCATCGTCCTTAACCAGCTGAACGTCACCATTCGGCAGCTATTGGACCTCACGCACCAGACGAGCCAAGGAGAGGTGACCCGTGTAGTCGCCGACGCCGCGGCGGTAGGACACCTCCAATCTGAAGTAACCCGGCTTGCTAGTCACAATTCGTGCTCACGTCAAATCCTCATGGAGGCGGTCAGACAGGCAACAGGTATCAGAGAGCATGATGCTCTACATGAAGCCTTCGAGGAAAGGGTCAGCATCCTTCATCTTTTCGGGACAACTGGGGGACTTGCGCATACGGAGGTAACGAACCGTAGAGACCGCCCTAGCCCTTATTACTACGGCCATCTACTGGAACACTTGAGCATTCTATCCGAGACTCCGCATCCTCCTCGATTCGGGCCGCAACTTGTCATGGAACTGCGATCTCTGCCCAGTTGGAGCTATTTTTCGTCTTACCACATCCGGCTTGTCAATCATCTAATCCACCGTGCAAGTAAGGAGCCCAGGGTGGGCGACTTGGAGACGGGCTTCACTTGGACACGTCGCATCCCAGAATTTGAGCCCATCAGAACAGCTGTACGTCGCCACTGGGAGAGCAGGGACTACTCGTGAAAATATTTGAGAATTTCTCTGATGCCTGGCACTTCTGCTTAAGGGAAGTCTGGACCAATGGAGAAGACGTAATCGATGACGGACTGATCTTACGCGAACGCATAAATGTTAGCCTTTCAGCACGCAATTGCCATCAGAGGGATTTCGTCGAAGCGGGTGCCAATGAGGAGCGGATTGAGCTTATGCTCAGAAAGTACAAGTCCCTGGAACCGGTTGCGCCATACGATACTAGTTACGGCCGCCTATTCCGCAATCAGATGGGCGTTGATCAGATCGATTGGCTGATTGAGAGGCTAAAAGGCAAGACGCATACCAAATCGGCTACCATCAGCTTCCATGTGCCGGGCAACAATAGGTTGAGTTGCATATCGCTCATGGACTGCAAAATAAGAGATGGCGCCCTCTATTTGACGTCCGTTTATCGAAGCCAGAATGTATTGGCTAGCCAGCCTGGTAACGTTTGCGCACTGCGCGATTTTCAACAAGAGATCGCGCAAGCGGTAGGAACAGAAGTTGGTGTATTAACACTACACATACTTTCGGCGCACATATATCAGCACGACTGGGGAGCGGCCCAACGGCTCATCGATGGACGTAAAGAAAATGGAGTAAATATCCTATGAAGCGGAGATTCGGTAAGGTGAGGAAAGTTGAGTCCCAGGGCAGCGAAAGGCTGGCCGAGGAGTGGGACAAGTTGGCCGCTGACCGAGATGCACTGATCAGCGAAGGACGAGATCTCAGCTATCACCATATCCTTCTCCCTGCGCTGCACGGGTTGAGTGCTTCCACGTTGGAAAAGGCAGGTCGTATTCTCGACGTAGGGTGTGGCACCGGGAAATTGGCAGCCGAATTGGCGGAACGGTATCCTCGGTGCGAAGTCGTGGCGATCGATCCCAGTCCGCGAAGCATTGATATTGCGTGCTCAAAAGGAGATTCTTTCGAAGATGTAACCTTCCATTGCGCCTCTATCGAGGATTATTCCGCCAGTATGGAAAGCCCGTCGTTCGATCTCGTCATTGCGAACATGCTATTCCAGAACGTCGCCTCAATGCCCGATGCCCTAAAGGGGTGTGTGGAAGTAATGAAGCCAGGTGGCACACTCGTTTTCGCAGTAGCACACCCTTGCTTCTGGCCACGCTACTGGAAATATGAAAACGAGCCATGGTTCCGCTACGATCAGGAGATTTGGATTGAGGCTCCATTCCGTACCTCCCTGTCACCGCATGAAACGCTAACTACTACTCACACCCATCGCCCGCTGAGTTCCTATCTCACTACTTTCTCGCAAGCCGGGTTGTGCCTGGAAGAGTTGGTAGAGCCCTATCCGGATGAGGGTATTGAGGGTGAATACCCAATCGCTTGGGAGTTCCCTCGATTTCTGTTGGGGCGCTACCGGAAGGGCAATTCTTGACACCGTTCCCAGAATGGGGGAAATAGGGCGCTGCAACAACGAAGTAGCAAAACTCGATGCAATATACCTCTACGCTGACACTGTGGCTCCACGAAATAAGAGATTTCATGGAGAGATCCGCAGCTACGACGGTGACCGCGTGATGGGCATCTTCACCGGGCGATCGAAAAACTCCAGCACCGTCAAAGATGCCGAGGAGATGAAGCTCTCGGAGCAAGGAGCCAATATGCCGGAGGCCCACACCACTGATGTCGGCAGCGAACGGATGACAATCTACCGTTCCACTTACCGGTGGTCAGTGTGACTGAGCCGGAGGAGGTTTCAACCGAAGCTGAAGCAAGAGCGATCGAGACGGCATGGCGTATTCACGCGGAGTTGGGAAACTGGACAGCCAAAGCGGATGCTAAAGCGTCATTCGCTCTCACGCTTGACTCTGCAGCCACCGCTGGCATTGTTGCGCTCTCGAACGGCGACCACGTCTTCGCTGACCTTCACGGCTGGAGTGCTCGTTCCCTGCTGTGGAGTGGGATCGTCCTCATTATCGGATCTGGGCTCTTCGCCATGCTGGTCGTCGTCCCGCGACTGAGGGCCCGCAAGGTCGAGGCAGAAGCTGCCTCCAACTTCATCTACTTCGGACACCTCAAGCACAGGCAGGCAGACGAGCTTGCGAACGCGCTCAAAGAGACCGATATTCTCCCCGTGCTGAGTAAACAGCTCATCACCATGAGCAAGATCGCTTGGGACAAACACCGTCACGTCCAGTTGTCATTCGTCACCTTCGGTTTGGGTGTCGCTTTGGCCTTCCTCTCAGGACTCGCCCGCTGAGGGCGGAGCTTCGTAAAATGAGGAGGCCGCAGGCCGCGTAGTCCTGTGAAGAGACGGGCTGGCGCCCCGGCCCCATCAAGCCTCTGATCTGGGCCGAGCCGGCCAACGGCGTCACCGACTCGCAGCACCACGTCTTCCACATCGACGGCGCGATCTACGCCGAACCACCCCACAGAGAAGAACAAGTCCAACCGCATCGAATGGATCCCTCTCTCAGAGGTGCGAGTCGTGATCGACCGTCGGGAGGTCGTGAGCAGCGGCTCACTCATCGGTCTGCTCTACCTACTGGGCGGGGGCGGAACCTGGAACTTCCAGCCGTGGCACGAAGGGCCGGACCTGTACCAGCTGTGGGAACCGTGCCGTCGCCCTGACTCCTCGATCACGCCACACACCAGCGTGGCACTCGGGCGCGTCGAAGCCTTGGCCGAACTCCACGCCAAGGGCTGGGCACACGGAGACGTGCAACCCGCCCACTTCATCATCGGGCCGGAACGAACCCACCTCATCGACCTCGCCCTTGCTCAGAGCGGCCACGTGCCCGAGGGATACGACTTCCCGTTCCGCGGCTGCCTCGTCCACTACGAGGCACCCGAGATCGCCCGGAGCGTGCTCGACACCGGAACAGCCGAGCCGACCCAGGAAGCCGACGTCCACGCGCTCGGCGCCTCACTGCTCATCTCCGCCACCGGCTGGCGCGCGATGAAGTACCCGGCCGACGCTCCCCGCTCGGTGCAGAGAGAGGCCGTGGCGGACGGTCGGCGCCGGCTGATCAACGCGATGCTCAGCCATGCGCCCGAGGACCGACCCGCCATCTACGAGGTGGGCAAAGCCCTGAACTAGTCTCTGAGTAACGCCCGGTCGGGGGACGCAGCCTGGTGTGCCCCGTCCCGGCCCCCGACAGGAGTCCCGTCCCGCCCGGAGCTGGTCCGGAGAATCAGTACCTACATCGCGGCCCCTGGACCAACGCGACCCTCCCCCATACGGCCCGCCGCACTGGTGCGCCTCGCCCCGCGATGCTCCCGTAAAACCATGAGCCGCCCTCTCCTCGCCCTCCCGCTGGCCGCCCTCCTCGCCACGACCGCCTGCTCCGCCATCGCCACGGACAAGGCGCTCCCCGCCAAGAAGCCCGCCGCGTCCCCCACCACGGCCGCCCCCACCACCGCGCCCCCGTCCCCCACCACCGCGCCCGCCCTCACCCCGGCCCAGGCCCAGGCCGCCCTGATCACCGACACCGACCTCGGCGAGCCCTGGACCATGACCGAGGGCGCCGCGACCTGGCGGGACGGGCTTCTCAAGGCCACCGCGAACGCACCCGACTGCCAGCGGCTGCTGGACACCCTCTACACCGAGAAGTTCTTCGGCGCGGACGCCCAGGTACGGGCGAGGACGGGCCTGGACGACACCTGGAACGACGCCCAGCTGCACCATCAGGTCGTCGCCGACCGCCCCGCGGACGTGGACAAGTCGCTGGCCTGGCTGAAGACCCTGCCCAAGAAGTGCGGGCGGTTCACGGCCGCCACCGCCACCGGCGCCGTCCAGAACGCCGCGGTCACCGAGGTGCAGCTGGAGAAGACGGGGGACGCCCGGCAGGGCCTGCGGCTCACCCTGAACGGCGAGAGCGCGGACGGCGAGGAGACCACGCTCACCCTCGACCTCGCCGCCGTCCGCGTCGGCGACGACACGATCGTCCTCACCAACGGCGGCCTCGGCGACGTGTACGCCGAGATCACCCGGGCGGTCGCGGAACTGGGCGTCAAGCGTCTGACGGACGTACGCAAACAGGCCCGCGCGGAGGTCTGAGCAGGTCGGGCGAGGTCGGCCGCGCCCTGAAGGGGCGACGACTCATCGCGGCACTTCCAGCGGAGCGCTCGGCGCCCGCGGCCGGTCCGGCACGGGCGTACTCAGTCGCGGTCGAACCTCTTCCTGTGCGACACCACGGCGTGCGCCACCTCCAAGGCGGTGCGGTTGTGCGAGAAAGCATGGGCACGCAGCCGGGCCAGCGCCTCGTCCTCGCCGACCCCGAGCTGCGCCATGATCATGCCGATGGCCTGGTAGACCTGGTCATGATCGGTGGCCAGACCGCCCAGCCACGGTTCTTCCCCCTCGGATCCGCTGTCCTCCGCATGGGGCAGCGCCATCAGCGCGACGGTCACCACGCCGGCCACCAGTTGCGCGGTGCGCAGCTCGCGGGTGCTGAGCTCGCCGGGGGTGTCGCGGTAGAGATCGAGGGTGCCCACGCACACGGAGTCGTTGCCCAGTGGGATCGAGTACACCGCCTGCACCCCGGCGGCCGTCGCCTGCTGGGCGAAGACCGGCCAGCGGTCGGGGTCCCGGCCGTCGGTGAGGTCGGCGGCGACCACGGGGGCGCCGAGCCGGACCGCGTGCCGACAGGGACCGTCGCCCAGGGTGGCCTGGATCTCCCCGACATGAGCCGCCTGCTCATTGCTCGCGCTCAGCTGGACGGGCATCCCGTTGGCGGACAGCGACACGCTCGCGCCGGTCACCGGCAGCAGCTCGACCGCGACCACGCACAGCCGGTGGGGCATCTCGCCGGGTCCCGCTCCCCGGACCCCCTCGGCGATGACATCGACGGCACGCACCCGGTCGCGCTCGCGGTCCGCGTCCCGTGCGAGCCTTCCGGGGTCACTGCCCGACGCCCCGTACGGACCGCGGTCGTCGCCGGATGCTCCGTGGCGGTCGTCCCTGGGGCCCACGGCCCCCGCCTCCTTCGCTCGGCGTGGCCAGTCGTCGTCCATGGGCTGGGCGCGGATTCACCCGGAGCAGTAGCCGTGACCGGTGGTCCGCCCGTTCCACGCGCACCCCGACTACCCCTCGCCCGTCAGACGAAACGCGTCCGCCCGCCCATCGCCCGGCGGTGCCCCCCGAGGCCTCGGCGGACGCGGGGAAGGCGGCCGCCCGGTGACGTTCTCGACGATGTCACGGGCGAGGTCGCGCAACTTGACGTTGCGGTTCTGCGAGGCGCGGCTGAGGAGCTCGAAGGCCCGCTCCGCGGAGCAGCGCCGCTGGGCCATGAGGATGCCGAGGCCTGGTCGATGACGGTGCGCGAGGCGATCGTGTGCTGGAGGTCCAGGCTGAACTGGAGCCGGCCGGAGATCTTCAGGGCGACGCCCAGCGCACGGCCTTGTCGCTGGCGGCCGCCGTGTAAGGGGCCCTGCCGCCCTCGACACCGAGGGTGATCGAGCAGTGCGCCGGCACCGGAAGGGCGCTCGCGGCCAGGGTGACGAGTTCCCCCAGGAACTCCTCCAACCGGTCGGCCTCCAGCAGCAGCGTCTGCATCCGGGCCGGCAACAGCTCACCGCGCGCCGGTCCGACGGGATGTGTGTCCGTCACGACGAGCCTCCATCGTGGGAGAAACCGGGCTCCGGTCCTCGGGTACCCCGCTGCGGCGGAGCATGGCGGATTCCTGCGGTACGAGGGCCCAGGAGCGGTCTTCACAATCCGCGGGCGAGTCACTACCTTCGGTTGGTGGCGAGTCAGGAAGCGGCCGCCCACGTGATGCATCCGTGCCGGAGCCGCTCATGTCCCTGCCCGTCGTGACCGCGACCACGCGTGCCGCCCGCCCGCGGACGCTGTCCGGACCATGAGGCCCGGTCCGCGTCCCCGTGCCCGCGACGCCGATGCGGAGCGTCTCCCGCCGCTCCGCGCGGGAACGGGGATCACCGGCGAGGACCACGCAGGGGAGCCGTGCGTCCTCGCGGAGGGAGCGGCCATCAGGACGGTGGCCGCTCCCTCACCCTCACCTCTTCTCGTACGGATCCGCCGGCTGCTTCATCTGCTGCACCGACACCGCGTCCAGCACCGGCGGCCACGCCCCGTCCGTGCCGAGCTTCCCCTTGGGATGCCAGGTGCCGGTGACGGTGACCCAGGTGTCGGCGGGCAGCGCGTCGGCGCCGCGGATCTCGGCCTTGCTGGTGGTGGCGTCGGCGGCACAGCAGGAGACGAGGAGCCGGGTGACGTACCAGGTCCCGTCGTCGCCGTGGGTCACGAACCCGGTCATCCGCACGGTACGGCCCTTCAGCGACCGCCCGGTGTCGTAGATCGCCCGTGAGGAGAACTCCCCCACGCCGAGCTCCACCGGGTCCCCGGCGGGCAGCGCCGGAAAGACCCCGACGCCCTGCGCCGCCCGCTGGGCCGCCTCGCGCTCGGCGCTGTAGGAGCCGAGGGCGGGGGGCGGGAAAAGCAGCAGCGCGAGGGCGGGGAGGGTGAGGAGCCAGGCCACACGGGGGCCGTGGTGGGCGTGGTCGTGGTGGGCGCCGTCGTCGTCATGGCCGTCGTCCGCCGAGTGTCGTACGACCGCCAGGACGATCCCCAGCAGCACGAGCGCCGCGCCCGAGACGACCAGATACGGTCTCAGCCCCGCCTGCACATACCGCAGATACAGCGCGCTGAACGCGGAGATCCGCAGGATCGCCGCCCCGACGAGCACCAGCAGCAGGGCCGGCCCGTACCGCCTCACAGCAGCCACCACCCCACGAGCACACTGCTCACCACGGCCACCACCCACGTCACGGCGGAGAACCGCACCGCGAAGGCCCGCCCGAACGTGCCCGCCTGCAGGGCGATCAGCTTCAGGTCGACCATCGGCCCCACCACCATGAACGCGAGCCGCGCGGTGGGCGAGAACCCGCTCAGCGAGGCCGCGACGAACGCGTCGGCCTCGCTGCACACGCACAGCACGACCGCGAGGACGGCCAGCAGCAGCACCGACAGCCAGGCGGAACCGGTGAAGACGTCCAGCACGGAGCGGGGTACGACGATGTTGAAGGTGGCGGCGGCCGCCGCGCCCAGCACGAGGAACCCGCCCGCGTGCAGGAAGTCGTGCTGGAGCCCGGCGCCGAAGGCCTTGATCCCCCGGGCCTCGGGAGCGTGCCGCTGGGGCAGCCTCAGCCACTCCTCCTTCCCGAACCGCGCCCACAGCCACCCCATCACCACGGCCGTCGCCAGCGAGGCGACGAGCCGGCCCAGCACCATCTCCGGCTGGGCGGGGAAGGCGATCGACGTGGCGACGAGCACGACGGGGTTGATCGCGGGCGCGGAGAGCAGGAAGGCGAGGGCGGCGGCGGGCGCGACCCCGCGCCGCATCAGGCTCCCGGCCACGGGCACGGAGGCGCACTCACAACCGGGCAGTACGACCCCGGCGGCCCCGGCGATCGGCACGGCGAGAGCCTGGCTGCGGGGCAGCAGCCGGGTGAAGACCCGCCCCGGCACGAACGCGCCGATGGCCGCCGAGACGACGGTCCCCAGCAGCAGGAACGGCACCCCCTGGACGGTGATCGCCGTGAAGACGGTCCACCAGGCGGCGACCGGCGGGGTGTAGAGATCGAGGGCGAGGGTGGGCCCGAGCACGGAGACGACGGTCGCGATGGCGAGCAGCGCGGTCCCGCCGAGTACGGCGTACACGAGCGCGCGCACGACGAACCGCAGCCCGTCGACCACACTCCGCTGATTCTCCACACCTGCCCTCTCGTCCTCGCGCAGGCTAACCGGTGAAGCCTGTGCGCAGGATCGGGACGGTCATAGAGGAGGCTGTGCGGGTGCGGGCCCGAGGGTGGTGGTGCCGGGGGCCGTACGGTGTCCCAGGCCCGTCCGGTAGGCGTCCAGGGCCGCCTCCACCCGCCCCTCCCTGCGCAGCAGGTCCCCCAGCAGCCGGCACAGGTCTGCCAGGTCACCAGCGGCCCCCGCCCGTTCCAGCAGGCTCAGCGCCCGCACGTAGTGCTCCTCGGCGGCCTCCGGGTCACGGGCGTCCTCGGCGATGATGCCGAGCAGCCGGTGCGCGGCGGCGGAGTGGACGGCGCCGCGCTCCGAGGACAGGTCCCCGAGCACGTCCTGGAGCAGGGCGGCGGCCTCGCCGGACTTGCCGCGCCGGTGCAGTACGTCGGCCAGCTCGACGGCGGCCTGGCTGCTGTAGAGGGCGGCGCGGGAGGCGGAGAGCATGGTGAGGGCCTGTCTCAACTCGTCCTCGGCGCGCTCCAGTTCGTTGTTCTGGGCGTACACGTACCCGCGCATCCAGTGGCAGTTGGCCAGCTCGGTGCGGAGCTGGAGCTGCCGGTACAGCTCGGCCGCCTTCGCGAGCGAGGCGTCGGCCTCGGCGACCCGGCCCTCGGCGATCAGGGTACGGGCGACGGACCGGTGCATGCGGGCCACCAGGGCGGGGTCGCCGGCCTGCGGGGCGAGGGCGAGGGCGAACTCGGCGGCCTGGGCGGCGCGGGCGTGGGCGCCCATGTCCATGTAGGGCCCGATGATGCTGGCGTAGAGGAGGAGCAGCGCGTCGGGATCGTGCATGCCGCCGCGGTTGAGTTCGTCGAGGGTGGACTCCAGGAGGTAGACGGCGTAACGGAGTTCACCGGCGAGGTAGTGGGCCAGGGCGCGGCCGCGGAGGGCGGGGACGCGGGCGGGCAGGGGAGCGCCGGCCAGCGTCTGCTCGGCCCGTTCGAAGTACTGCCGTCCTTCGACGAGTTCACCGGTCTCGACGGCGCACTCCCCGAGTCCGAGGAGGGCGGCGGCCCGCACCTCGACGATCCGCAGGGCGTCCGCCTCCGCCAGCAGTGCGGTGTACTGCCGGCCGGCCTCCTCGGCCTCGCCGGTGGCGAGGGTGCGCTGGGCCTCGACGATCCGCAGCCGCAGATCGGTGACGAGATGGGCGGGCCGCCCGGTGGCGAGCTCGTCGAACTCGACACCGAGCCGCTCGGCGAGATGCCGCAGTGCCTGATCGGAGGGCCGGACACGGCCCGCCTCCAGGGTGGAGACATAGGCGGCGGTGTAGGCGGGCTCGGCGACCTGCCGCTGGGTGAGGCCCCGTTCGACGCGCAGCTGCTGGAGTCTTCGCCCGATGGTCTCCGGATCGTCACGTTCCACCATGAGCCAACTCCCCCTGCGCCTCTTGCCGTTGGGCAACGCCGGGCTCTAGGTTAAACGGCGTATTAAGCCTGCTTAATGCGTTGCTGCTGTTGTTGCTGTGCATCTGTCGTCACTGCGAGGTCGTCGTGCTCGAACGCACCAGCACCACCGAGCGTTTCGTGAGGAGCGCCATCGCCGCCGTGGTCGCGGTGGCGGCCCTGGTCCTGGCGGCCAACGCGGGTCCGGCGAAGGCCACGGAGGGCCATCGGGCCGACCATGTGGAGCAGGTGGAGCAGGCCGGGCACGCCCGGCGGGGCTAGGTCAGAGCTGGAACTCCGCGGGGTTCAGCCCCAGTGCCGCGCAGGCCTCCTGGAGGACCATCTGCTCCGCCTGGGAGAAGTGCCCGTCGGCACCGGCGATGACGATGCCGGTCTGGATCACGGCCCGCGCCTCGGTCGGCTTCTTGGCGGCCTTGGCGATGTCCTGCATCGCCTCGGCCTTCCCCTGCGGGAAGTTACGGGTGAGCTGGTCCACGTGCTTGTGGAAGCGAGTGCGCAGCTGCTCCGGCGGGAAGTTCTGCAGCACCTCGTTGCTGAGGATCATCTGCTCCATCTGCTGCATCTCGGACGCGTCCACCTGACCGTCGGCCGCCGCGACCAGCGCGCACATCGCCATGCTCGCGTCCCGGTACGCACCGCTCTTCAGCTCGGTCTTGATCGAGCCGAGCTGGTTCTTCAGCAGGCCGACCAGCTGGGCGCGGGATCCACCGCCCGATCCACCGTGCGATCCTGAGCGCGAACCGGTCTGCGAGCCGTGTCCCCCGGTCGTGCCGCGCCCGCCCTGTGCCTGCTGCTGCAAGCTCTTGGCCTGGTCCTTGAGCCGGTCGAACAGTGCCATTGCCGTCACCTCGGTACTCGTCTGATCGATCTCACCCCGGAAACGGACCCGCCCCGGAAAAGGTTCCACGGCGGACCCCCGGCATAGATTGCCCTCCATGACCTCCACCGCCGCCCGTACCGCGCTGGCCCTCACCGCCGACCTACCGGTCCCGGACCTGGAGGACCTCTACCGGGACCTGCACCGCCACCCCGAGCTCTCCGGCCAGGAGCACCGCACGGCCGCGCGGTTCGCCGAACGGCTGAGGAAGGCGGGGTACGACACCGCCGAGGGCATCGGCGGCACCGGAGTCGCCGGGGTGCTGCGCAACGGGGACGGACCCGTGGTCCTGCTGCGCGCCGACATGGACGCGCTGCCGGTCCAGGAGGAGACCGGACTGCCCTACGCCTCCGAGACCCCCGGTGTGATGCACGCCTGCGGGCACGACCTGCACATGACCTGGCTGACCGGCGCGGCCCAGGCGCTGGCGGCGGGGCGGGACACCTGGTCCGGGACGCTGGTGGTGGTCGGGCAACCCGCCGAGGAGAGCGGCGGCGGGGCGGCGGCGATGGTGGCGGACGGGCTGTACGCGCGCGTGCCGCGCCCCGACGTGCTGCTCGGGCAGCATGCGGTGCCGGGGCCCGTGGGCCTGTATCCGCACGTTCCCGGGCTGATCATGTCGGCCACCACCGACGTCGAGATCGTGGTGCACGGGCGGGGCGGGCACGGGTCGCGGCCGGAGACGACCGTGGATCCGGTGGTGACGGCGGCGTACATCGTCACCCGGCTGCAGACCGTGGTGAGCCGGGAGGTGGCGCCTCGCGAGTCCGCGGTGCTGACGGTCGGGCGGATCGAGGCGGGCACGGCGGCCAACATCATCCCGTCCACCGCCCGGATCTCCCTCAACCTGCGCACCCAGTCGGAGGCGGTACGCGACCGGATGATCGCCGCGATCCGCCGGATCGCCGAGGGCGAGTGCCTGGCCGCGGGGTGCCCGCGCGAGCCGGAGGTGACACTGGGCGGGTCCTACCCGTTGACCGTGAACGACGCGGACACCGACCGCCGGGTCGCCGACGTGCACCGCGAGGTGTTCGGCGAGGGCACGGTGCTCGATCCCGGCCCGGCGATGGGCAGCGAGGACTTCTCCCGGCTGGCGGCGGACGGACAGCCGTACGCCTACTGGTTCGTGACGACCACCCCGGCCGAGATCTGGGACGCGGCGCCGGGCGGCGCCGACCTGTTGGCCCGCCTGGACGCGCTGCCGAGCAACCACAGCCCGCACTTCGCGCCGGATCTGTCGGTGGTGGGGCCCGGGGTACGGACGCTGGTGGCGGGCGCGCTCAGCCATCTGGTCCGGTAGGGCCGGCTAGTCCGGCAATGCCTTCTTCAGTGCCGCGTCCAGCGCCGCCGCCAACTCCGCGTCGCCCGGCGGGCTGTCGCCCAGGAGCGGGCCCAGCTGTGCCGTGAAGGTCTGGGTGAAGGCTCCGTAGAGCGGGGTGCGCGGGCGCTGGACCGCGTCCTGCAGGGCGGGGAGCAGGATGCTGCGGGCGTAGCGGGGGCGGCCCTCGTCGTCACGGGGCATGCGGTCGGCCCGCTCGCCGGTGGGGGAGGCGGAGGGGGTCGTGGGGGTGAGAGGGCAGCGGACGTCCTTGGTGTAGGCCGAGGTACGGGTCGCCGCGAACCCCGCGTCCAGCAGGCAGCGTTCGCTCTCCGGGCCGGTGAGGTACCTGATCAGCTCGGTCGCCTTCCCCGCCCGTTGCGAGCCCTCGGTCACCGCGAGGTTCTGGCCGCCGAGCACCGCCCGGCCGGGGAGTGGGGCGACACCCAACTGCTTCTCCTCGAAGGACTGGTGGAGGGTGCGGTAGGCGTACGGCCAGTGGCGCAGGAACGCGGTGCGGCCGTCGGCGAAGTCGCTCAACGTGGCGGCCTCGTCGGAGTGGACGGCGTCCTGGAGGGTGTACGGGGACTCGGTACGGCGGCGCAGTTCGGCGACACCGGCGGTCAACTGGGCGATGTCGGCGTCGTAGTGGCCGTCGGCGCCGGTGAAGTGGAAGCCCTCCGTCGCCGACGCGAACGCCTCGACCGCGTTGACCGTACGGCCCTCGTAGGGGGCGAGCTGAGTGGTCCAGCCCTTCTGGTAGGCGCCCACGGCGGGATGCTCGTCGATCTCCTCGATCAGGTCCTCCAGCTGCCCCCAGTCGAGGCCCGCGCTCAGGTCGGTCCGCTGGACACCGGCCGCCTTGAGCAGATCCCGGCGGTAGTAGAGCAGCCCGACGTCACTGTTGAACGGCACCGCGTACACCTCGTCGCCCCAACGGGCCGTGTCCGCGACGGACTCGATGTGATCGCGGTTCAGCACGTTGCGGGGCAGCGGGCGGATCAGCCCGGCCGCGGCGAACTCCGGTACCCATGTCACATCGAGGTTGACGACGTCGTAGACCGCGCTGCCGGACTGCAGGGCGCCGAGCAGCTGACTGCGCTGCTCGTCGGCGCTGCCGGGCAGTTCGACGAGCCGGGCGCGGTACCCGGAGTTCGCCTTCTTCTCCCGCTCGTTCCACTCATCGATGAGCTGCTGCCGAATCCCGTTCTGCCCGGTCACATCCCGGCCCCCGGCGACCACGATGTCCCCGGCCACGTCGGGAGAGGGCGCGGCGGGGGTGCCGGAGCTGCCGGTGCAGGCGGTGACGGCCAGCAACAGGGAAGCGATGAGCAGTCGGCATCCTCGGCTCATCAGTCCTCCCCCGTTCCCGTGCGGGCCACCTCGTCCGCCAGGGCCGCGCCGAGGTCGTCGCCGGCGTCCAGACAGCGGCCGCCGCTCGCGGTGGCGATACGCGCCGCCGGTTCGGTGCGGTCGCAGCCGGCGGAGTCCAGGGAGACCGTGGCCACCGGGATCTTCGCCGAGCGGGCGCGGGTCAGGACGTCGTCGAGGTTGCCGGCGGTCAGTTGGGGGTCGTCCTCGCCGTCGGTGATGTGGACGATGAGCTGGGGGCGGTCGTCGGCGGTGCCGCGTTCCGCCATCTCGTCGAGCGCGGCGAGCAGCGCGGCGTGCGGGTCGGCCTGGGCGTCGCGGACGTGGGCACGGGTGTCGACGGCGCGCTCGGCCTCCTTGCGGGTGTGCGGGCCGAAGGGGAGCACGCTCTCGTACGGGCGGTCGCCGGAGGTTCCCGAGACGCCCCACACCGCGTACTCGTCCTGCGCACCGAGCCCGCCCAGGGACTGCTTCAGCAGGCCGGGGCCACCGCTCGGGCCCTCCCACAGACCGGCCATCGAACCGGAGCTGTCGAGGAGATAGAGGACCCGGCCGGGGCCGTGCGCGGCGCGGTACCGGTCGAGGACGTTCGTCATCTCGCCCCCGCCCGCGGACTCGTCGAGCGGTTCCGGATCGGCCAGCACCCCGGTGGCGAGCGGCGGTTGCAGTTCCCCGTCCGTGGAGCGGAAGCCGTCCCCGGCGAACACCGCCCGCCCCTCTTCCCCGGTCAGCCACTCCCGGAAGTCCCCGGCGGCCCGGTCGCGCGCCGCCTCGTCGCGGTCGGCGCCCTCCCAGCGCACCCGGACGAAGGTGGGCTGCACACCGGGCACGTCGTTCGGGTACTGGGCCGTGCGCGGGATGCGTGTCGTACGTTCGCAGGCGACGCCGCTGCGCAGCAGGAACTCCGGTACGAGGGCCGCCGTACGGTTGTCCACGTCTTCGTCGGCGGGCAGCGTGCACAGCAGGTCGGCGGCGGTCGGGGCGGGCGGCCCCGGCTGGGCGACCTTCTGCTCGGCACCGGCCGCGTCGGCGCTCGCGGTGTCGTACAGGCCGACCGTGGCGAGCAGCGCCGCGTCGGCGAACTCCGGGTCGGGACGGCGTACCGCGGCCTTCTCGTCGCGCACCCGCAGATGGTCGATCATCCGGGACAGGGACAGGCCGACCCGGTCCCCCAGGGACTTCGCGGCGATCCGCTCCGGTACCGCGAGCACGACCGGCGAGTGCGCGAAGGGCTCCTCGTCCGCCTCCAGTTCGGCCACGGCGTCGGTGTCCTGGAGTACATCGACCCGGGCGGCGTCGGCGGGGGAGGCCGGGATCCACACGTCCGGCTGCGGGCCGACGTCCCGCTGCGGGTTGGACTCCTCGTCACGTGGCTCCTGCCAGGGCACCGAGTCCTGGCCGAGCGCGGCGACCGTGTCGGCGGACCCCGCGCTGTAGACGGTGATCCCGCTGCGCCGGCAGCCGTCGCCGGTGGTGTTGGCGTCCGACGTCAGATACGCGTCGGCCGCCGCGGTGACCGTCGGCGCGAGATCGGGGTCGGTCAGCACGCGCAGTTCCAAAGGCGGGGCGCAGGGGTCGCTGTCGGAGGTCAGGGCGACGATGCCGTAGGAGCCGAGACCGATCGCGGCGACGGCGAGCAGCGCGGTGAGGCGGGTGGGGCCCACCGCGTGCAGCAGACCGGGGAGGCGGGAGCGGCGCAGCCGGGCGCCGACGGTGTCGGCCCAGGTGCCGAGGAGTGCGAGGAAGGCGGTCAGGGGACGCCGGGGCGGCACGGGTGGCGGGGGCGGCGGCGGGGGCGGCTTCACCCCGGGCGCCGACAGCAGGACGTCCTCGTCCGGCTCGGATCTGCTCTGCGGCTCCCACGGATCGCCCCGCACGGTCTCGTAACCGTCGGCGGCCATCCGGGCCCGTAACGCGTCCGACAGCTCCCGGAACCCCAGCTCGCCGCCCTCGTCCAGGAGCTGTACGAGCTCGCCGGTGAACGGCGTCGGCGTGCCCGGATCGCCCGCGTCGACCCGGTGGTTGGCCTGCACGCTCATCAGCAGCAGCACCCGGCGCTTGCTCTCGAACCGCTCCCACAGCCAGGCCGCGTTGCCCGCGAAGCAGCAGTCGAGGATCACCACGACCCGCTCGGCCGGGCTGCCCGCGAGCACCGTCAGCACGGTGGTGAACATCTCCGCGCCCGGGAACACCGCGTGCCGCCCCGGGACCACGCGCGCGTTGTGCATCTGCAGGAACAGCTCGTCGCCCGCGCTCGGGATGGCCCCGTGCCCGGCGAAGTACAGCAGGAGCAGGCCCTCGGCCTCGCCCGCGGCGGTGTGCAGGGCCCGGTTGAACTCGTCCTGGGACGGCGAGCGGGAGACGACGACGTCGTGCTCGTCGAACACCCGGCCACGCAGCAGCGCGTCCCGCAACCGGTTCACATCGTGCTTGACGGCCGGCAGGTCGCCGGGCACCCCGTGCGGCGGCTCCGTGAACTCGTACTCGGAGACACCCACCAGCAGCGCCCGGTTGGCCCGTCCTCGCGGGTCGAAGCGGGTCACCGGCCTACCTGTCGTCGTGGAGGTCCACGATGTCGACGCGGCCCGTGGGCGGATCCCCGTTCTCCACGCCCCGGCGGACGTCCCGCCACTCCTCCACGGATCGTTTGACGTACTCCAGCAGCTCCTTGAAGACCGCGGCCCCGGCGCCGCCCGCCATCGCCACGACGATGTCCATGCCGATGCCCATCGGCGCGCCGGACTCGTCGGTACGCGGCCGCTCCAGGATCTGCAGCTCGCCGGCGCGCACCCGCTCGTCGAGCCGCTGCTCCCGCTCCAGCCACTTGCGCAGGGCGTCGATGTCGTTCTCGCTCGCGGTCCCGTCCAGCCGTATGCGTATGCCTTGGTCGGCCACTCCGTCCCCCTCAGCCATAACTCACCATCATGGCAGCGGAGTTGTGTGCACGGGAGGGTTTGTACGGGACCCCTGTGCCGACGTTGTCGGTGGCATGACTTACTCTTCGCTCACTCGCCACACGCGGAGCACAGGCCCCACACAAAGGGGCCGGCCGTCTGTGGCACTCCTTCACGTTTTCGTTCCGGGGGGTTCGAGATCAGCGTGCGCAGACGCACCCTTACGACCGCCACCGCACTGGCGGTCCTCCTCAGTTCGGCGGCGCTCGCCGCCACGCCCGCCGTCGCCGACACCGTCAGGTCCGTCGCGGTCGACGAGCCGTACGACACCGTCGTGGACGACGTCCACCAGCGGATCTACATCAGCGACCGGTATCTGAACCAGATCGTCGTCACCGACACCACCGGCCGGGTCCTCACCAAGCTCACCGGCCTCCCGCAGGTCCTGGACCTGGAACTGAGCCCGGACTCCGGCACGTTGTACGCCGCGCTCTACGGGGCCGACAAGATCGTCGCGTTCGACACCGCGACGCTCACCCAGACCGCCGAGTACCCGACGGGCGACAAGACGATCCCCTCCCGGCTCGCCTACGCCGACGGCAGGCTGTGGTTCGGCTACGGCGACCAGTGGGACTCCGGGCTCGGCGTCCTCGACCTGACCGCCGAGACCCCGACGGTCACCCTCGATCTGGCGGGCGCCCACGACTTCGCGTCCCCGCCCAAGCTCTACGCCGACCCCGACAACCCGGGCACGCTCCTCGCCCTCGACTCGGGCATCAGTTCCGGCCCGATCGTCGTCTACGACGTCTCCACGGCCACCCCGACGATCCGGGTGACCGAGGACAAGGGCGGCTTCTACAAGGACGCGGCCCTGACCGCGGACGGGCAGAACGTCGTCGTGGCCGGTCCCGGCACCCGGGCACTGACCGAGTACCGGCTCTCCGACCTGTCGGTAGTGCGCACCTACCCCGTCGCCGACCAGCCCGAGACGGTCTCGGTCGCCCCGGACGGCACGGTCGCGGCCACCGTCCTGGACACCGACGACAAGGGCGACACCTACGTCTTCCCGACGGACGCGGCCAAGCCCGCCAGCGTGCGCAACCTGTCGCACGACTGGATGCCGTGGGGCGGTCACTCGACGGCCTGGTCGGCGGACGGCTCCCGGCTGTTCGTGATGACCGACACCTACTACACGACCCAGTTCCACGCGGTCACCGAGCCCCGCAAGTACGTCGGCACCCTGACGGTCAGCGCCCCCGCCACCGCGGAGCGGGCCAAGACCCTCACCGTCACCGGCAAGCTCACCTCCACGCTGGCGCTGCCCGCCGGTACGCCGATCACCGTCACGCGCACCGACCTGGACTCCCCGAACGGCAAGTCGCTGGGCACCAAGACCCTCGGCACGGGCGGCAAGTACTCCTTCACGGACAAGCCGCCGGCCGGCAGCAAGGTCAAGTACACGGTGACGTACGCGGGCGACGCCGAGCACACCGCCGTGTCCGCCTCCGACACCGTCGACGTCTCCCGCGCCAAGACGACCCTGACGCTGAACAACAACGGCAAGGTCTACTCGTACGGCAAGGACGTCAAGTTCACCGCCCACCTCGGTACGACGTACAAGAACCGCAAGGTGGAGATCTGGGCCGACCCGTTCGGCGGGGACAAGGCCAACAAGCTGGTGAAGTCCGGCACGGTCAACTCCAGCGGCAACCTGTCCGTCACCCTCGACCTGAAGCGGGACACCAAGGTCACGGCGAAGTTCCTGGGCGACGCCCGGTACGCGCCGAAGACGGTGTCGAGCACGGTCGGCGCCAAGGTGAAGGTGTCGACGGCCGTCAGCAAGCACTACAAGACGAAGTACACGTGGGGCCACACCTACTACTACTTCAAGAAGTCCAAGAACCCGGTGTTCACGACCACGATGACGGCGTACCCGGGCCGCAAGCAGCGCATGGAGTTCGAGTTCTACTACGACGGCACGTGGTACGACCTCGGCTCGGAGTACTTCGCGCTGGGCTCCGCGGGCATCTCGAAGGTGGAGCTCACCGGTGAGCACGAGACGGGCTACCGGATGCGCGTCCGCTCCTCGTACATCAACTCCTCGTCGGGCGACACCGTGAACTCGACGACGCACGGCGCGTGGAAGTACTTCATCTTCACGAGCTGATCGTCTGAAGGCGGCCCAGCTGCCTGTGCACATGGTCCAGGGCGCCCTCGCGGCGTCCTGGCACCCGCGCCCTCAGGTCGGCCAGCGCGGGCCCGAGTTCCCGGGCCCGCGCCGGGTCGTCGATCCGCCCCCACTGATGGTGGGCCCGGTCGGCGGCGGCCTCCACGGCGGGCGCGTCCGGGGCCTGCCCGGCGGCCAGCCGCGTGGTGGCCACGGACAGCCAGGCCCGGCAGCTGCGCGCCGGGTCCCCGGCGAACATCGCCAGATCCGCCCGGACCTCGCTCCAGTGCAGCGCCTCCTCGGAGGCCGGCCCGTGCGCGCGTACGGCGGTCAGCTCGTGGTGCGCGGCCAGTGAGTCGGCGTCCCCGTGCCGCCGGGCCGCGACGGCGGCCGAGATCAGCACGTGCGGGTCGCCCGCGGTGGGCCCCTGCGCGCTCAGGACAAGCCCCACGCTCTCCTGCGGGGTCCGGGTCAGCGCCTGCTGGTGCAACTGCTCCAGCGGGGGCCGGTGCCCACTGCGCAGGATCGTCGCCACGGCCTTCATGTACGCGGGCGTCGACACCGTGCGCCGGGACGGCGGCGGTGCGATCCGGCCGTAGACGGCGTTGTTGCGGCCCGTGTCCAGGGGGTTGGCCCACAGCCACTCCCAGGTCTCCGGGTCGGCGTGCAGATCGAGGACGAAGGCCGTCGCGCCGGCCGGGCGCAGCCGCAGCTCCTCCCGGAACCAGTGCCAGGGGAAGGCGGTGTAGCGGACCGTCGAGGGGGTGGTGCGGGCCAGCGCGAGGTGGGGCAGGTGCTGGCGGCGGTCCAACTGGAGCTGGCCGGTGAGGAACACGGTGAGCGGGCCGGGGGCCGCCGCGGCGGCCCGCAGCCGCGTCAGCACCGCCTGCGGCTCCAACGGGTCCGCGAGCTCGACCACGTTGGCCGTGTCCGTGCCGGACAGGACGGCGGGCGGTACGGCGGCGAGGACGGGGAGCACGGAGGCCGCGTCGACCAAACACCCCTTGCCCGCCGGTGCGGCGGCCAGCAGCAGCACGGTTCCGGGCATCGGTCCCTCCCCATCCCCCGTCGATCACGTACGGCAGCACCGTAACCGCTGCGGCTGCAAAGGTGGACCTCAGGACTGCAAACGTCCCTTTCCTGACGGACTGCCCACCGGTCGCCGTACCGCGAACACCGTCGTGTCGTCGGCCAGCCGTCCCCCGCAGTGCCGCAGGGTGCCGTCGCGGACGAAGGCGACCAGACGGTGCGGTTCGGCGATGCGCGGATCGGCGGCGACGGCGTCGGTGACCTCGGCGGCGAGCGGGTAGAAGAGGCCGCCGGAGTCACGGGCCTCGGTCACACCGTCCGTCGTCAGCAGCAGGGTCTCACCGGGCGCCAGGGGCACCCGCAGCACCGGGGGCGGGCCGCCGGTGGCGAATTCACCGAGTCCGAGCGGGAGGGCCTCGCCGGGCGGCAGGTGCCGTACGCCGTCGGGGCCGACGACCAGCGGGGGTTCGTGGCCGAAGACGACGGCGTCGACGGCGCCGGTGTCGTCGTCGGGGAAGCCGAGCAGTACCGCCGTGGCGAAGCGGTTTCCGTCGCCGTCGCCGCGGGGGCCGCTGCCGTCGAACCCCCGTCGTCCGCCCGGACGCCGCGGGGCAGGCGGGGGTTCGACGGCAGCGGCCAGTGCCTTGATGTGGCGGCGGTGCCGCACCATCCGTACCTCCAGGCGGCCCGCGACCGTCGTGAGGTCCGCCTCGTGGTACCCGGCCTCGCGGAACGTACCGAGCAGCGCGGCGGCCGCCTCCACCGCGGCGAGGCCCTTGCCCTGGACGTCGCCGACGAGGACCCGGGTGCCGTGCGGACCGGGCTGGATGTCGTAGAAGTCGCCGCCGACCCGGGCCTCGACGTCGGAGGCGAGATAGACCGCCGCGTGCTCCAGGCCGCCCCAGTCCACGGGGAGGGGGCGCAGCACCGTGCGGCGCGTGGTGTCGGCGACGTCCCGCATGTGCAGCATCAGCCGCTCACCGCGCACCCGGACCGCACAGGCCAGCACGGCGAGGACGCCGCCGATGCCGACGAGGATGAAGTCGGGCAGTCCGCTCTGGTACTGGTTCGGGTACGAGGTGTCCGCGAGGAGATAGTTCAGCAGCGCGAGCACGGCGAAGACCGCTGTGCCCCACACCCCGCAGATCGCGGCGGCGATACCGGGCACCAGCACGACCCAGCTGATCATCCGGAACTCGCCGGCCGAGTTGAAGTCGATCACCGTGATGCCGATGAGCATCAGCAGCGGCGGCACCCAGGCGACGCTGCGGCCGCGGATCCGCAGCAGCTCACCGCGGCTGCGGACGTCGCGCTTCATGCCGTTCAGCGAAGCATGGGGTGCCCGGGGCCGCCATCCGGTGCCGAATACCGCGTTCCGCCGACTTGCCAGGGGCTCCTCCCAGGTGTGCTCTGGAATCCGGGGGCGAGAGAGAGGAGTCCTCTCATGGCTCATGCGGCACCCGCGTCCGGCGGAGCGAAGCGATATGGAGGTCCCCCCGGCCGAAGGCCGGCGGAGACCCGCGGAACGCCCGATGTCTTCAGCGAGCGGGTCCACAGGGCGGCGCGGTACGGGATCCCCGTCGTCCTCGGCCTGGTCTATGGCTACTGGGCCGCGGCCAACCGCCGCGGCGGCGGCGAGATCACCGGCTGGAACATCCTGTTCGGCTTCGTGACCGCGCTCGCGTTCATCGTGCTGTGCATCGCGGTGGCGACGTTCGCGCCGCTCCTCAAGCGCGAACTGCACTCTCTGGTGAAGTCCGGCTTCGCGGGCGCCGCGGTCGGTTTCCTGTACAGCCAGACCGGCGAGAGCGTGCTGCGGTCCGCGGTCCTGGGACTGGTGGTCACGGCGAGCGTCTTCGGCGTGTTCTTCTACCGCTACTACACACGCGAGGACGCGGCCGGAAACCGTCTGCGCTGACCCCGGGTGACATGGGCAAAGGGGCCCGGCAGCCGCTGCCGGGCCCCTTCGTCTCCCTCTCTCACCCACCGCCCGGGAACAAGTCCCAGGCGTCCGCCGAGGACCCGGTGGCGCTCCAGCTCCACGAGCCGGAGAAACTCCAGGTTCCGGACCCCGACGCGCTCCATGAGTCGTTCCAGTACGGGTCGTCCCAGTTGCTCCAGGCCCCGTCCTTCCACTCGGGACACGGATCGGCGCAGCTCGGCACCGGGCGACCGCCGGTGTCGACGAAGACGGCGCTGGCCCAGCCCTGGGCGCCTTCGAGCCAGTACCAGTACGGATTGCCGTTGACTCGCTGCCCCTGGACCTTGCAGTCCACGCGGTCCTGGCTCCACGGCGAGAGCTGTGTGACGACGGGCGAGTGAGTGGTGGGCGCGGCTCTCACATTGAGGTCGACGCCGGAGACGATGGTGCCCCAGATCGGACCGCCGGAACCGCCGCCGCCATGCCCGTCGGCGTAAGTCGGCGGGGCGGCTGCTGCCGGGGTGCCCGCTGCCGCGACGGCCAGGGTGCCGCCGGTGAGCAGGGCCGCGGCCAGGGTCCGCAGGGCCGGAGTGGTGCGCATAGATCGGCCTCCTTCTCCTCAGATCCAGGAAACACCCGTTCGGGTGAACCCTCCACCGGAGAGCCCGGCCGGGGGGTGCCGTCATGCGGCCATATGCAGTCACCCCGGTCGCGCACACGCCCCCGGCCCCCTTGCCTGGAACCGTGCGCCCACCCCTCCGCAACGCCGTGTCGGCCGCCCTGATCGCCCTGGCCTGTCTGCTCGTGCCGTTCGGGGTGCTCGCGGCCTGGGCGACCTACGGAAGGAATGCCGAGCTCCCCCGGCTCAGGCATCAACTCACCGACCCCTACGTGCCGTTCGAGGTCGCCGGATTCTGGCTACCCGTCACCGCGCTGGTCCTCGCCGCCGCCGGTATCACGGTCGCCGCGTGCCGCCGCCGCGCGGTCACGGCGACCTCGCTGGGCACTGCGCTGGGCGGCGCGTTCCTGGGCCTCTCGGTGGCGCTCGGCCGCCATCTGACCCTCTCCGACCTGCACAGGGCCCGCCGCCCGGCCGCCGGCGCCATCTACGACGCCCTCACCGCCACCCTGCGCACGGTCTCCTGGCTGCTGGTCGCCCTCGGCCTCACCGCGGCCTGCGCCACCTGGCTCACGGCCGTTTGCGCACGACGCCGGCGAGCGTCCGCAGCGCCCGTTCCAGATCCCGCGGTGCGGCCGACGCGAGCCCGAGCCTGACCGCGTCCGGCGTCCGGTTCGGGTCGACGGCGAAGGCGGGCCCCGGTGTCACGGCGATCCCGAGCGCCGCCGCGGCGGCCGTGAAGGTGTCGGCACGCCACGGCGCGGGCAGCTCCCACCAGGCGTAGTAGACCTGCGGATGAGCCCGTACGACGAACCCGTCGAGCTCCTGGGCGACGAGCCGCTGCCGCTCGGCCGCGTCCGCCCGCTTGGCCTCCACCAGCAGTTGGACGACCCCGGCCCCGACGAGCCGTACGGCCGCCTCCAGCGCGAACCGTCCCGCGCTCCACCCGCCGGAGCGGATCGCGGCGGCCACGGCGTGGCGGCGGTCCCGCGGTACGACGACGAAGCCGACGGTGAGCCCCGGCGCGACCCGCTTGGACAGGCTGTCGACGACGTGGGTGAGACCGGGCGCGTGGGCAGCGAGGGGGTCGGGGGCGTGCGGGTGGAGGAAGGACCAGATGCGGTCCTCGACGACGGGGAGGTTCAGGTCGGCCACGGTGAGCGCGATCTCGCGGCGCCGGTCCCAGCTCATCGTCAGGGACGTGGGGTTGTGCAGCGTCGGCTGGAGGTAGAGCGCGGACAGCGGGGCCGTGCGATGGGCGGCGGCGATGGCCTGCGGCAGCGGTCCGTCCTCGTCCACGGCCAGCGGCACCAGGGTGATGCCCAGCCGCGCGGCGATCTCCTTGACCAGCGGATACGTCAGCGACTCCACTCCCACCCGGCCGCCCGGCCGGACCAGGGAGGCGAGGGTGGCGGCGATGGACTGGCGGGCGTTGCCGGTGAACAGCACCTGGGCCGGGTCGGGGTGCCAGCCGGGGGTCGCGAGGAGTGCGGCCGCCGCCTCGCGTGCCGCCGCGGTGCCGGTGGCGGCGGCCGGGAGGAGCGCCTCGGCGAGGACGTCGGGGCGCAGCAGGGGCTCGAGGACGGGGGCGAGGAGCTCCGACTGGCCCGGCGCGGAAGGGTAGTTGAGCTCCATGTTCACGGGCGCCCGGGTCGCCTGCTCGGTCAGCGCCCGCCCTGCGGGTCCGGCCGGGGCGGCCCGCACGAAGGTGCCGCGCCCGACCTCCCCCACCACCAGCCCCCGCCGGACGAGTTCGCCGTACACCCGCCCCGCCGTCGACCCGGCGATCCCGCGCCGCCGGGCGAACTGCCGTTGCGGCGGCAGTCGTTCACCGGGTTTGAGTCGTCCGGCGGCGATGTCGTCGGCGAGTCGGTCGGCGATGCGCCGGTAGTCGTCCACGGGTCCCCCTCTTGCGCCACTGCTCTTACGTCACTGCTCTTACGTCACTGCTTTGTGCGTTCTCACGATTGCACCGAGGGCAAAGATCTTATTGCACCGAGGAGTTGGGGCGACCTAGGGTCGACGTCATGCCTACAGTCCCTTTGGTCCTGGTCCACGGCCACCCCTTCGACCACACGATGTGGAACCCGCAGCGCGCGGCCTTCTCCGCCGACCGCCAGGTGATCACCCCCGACCTGCGCGGCTACGGCACCTCACCACGAGGCCCCGAGGTCACGCGCTTCGAGCAGTTCGCCCACGACATCCGGGAGCTGCTGGACGAACTGGACGTGCAGGCGTGCGTGCTGGCCGGCCTCTCCATGGGCGGTCAGATCGTCATGGACTGCTACCGCCAGTTCCCCGAACGCGTCCGGGGGCTGGTCCTCGCCGACACGTTCCCGGCGCCGGAGACACCCGAGGGCGTCGAGGTCCGGCACGCGGTGGCGGACCGCCTGCTGCGGGAGGGCATGCGGGGCTACGCCGACGAGGTCCTGGAGAAGATGGTCGCCCCGTACGCGGATGCCGAGGTGAAGGCCCACGTCCACCGCATGATGACGGCCACCTCCCCGCAGGGCGCCGCGGCCGCCCTGCGCGCCCGCGCCGGCCGTCCCGACTACCGCGACCTGCTCACCCGCGTCACGGTCCCCGCCCTGGTCGTCGTGGGCACGGACGACGAGTACACCCCCGTGGCCGACGCGGAGGCGATGCACGCGGCGCTGCCCTCCTCGCAACTGCGGGTGATCGAGGGCGCCGCCCATATGCCGAACCTGGAGCGGCCGACGGAGTTCAACGAGGCGTTGGGGGAGTTTCTGACAAAGGTGGACGCGTCCTCCTAGGCTCCCGCATTTTCTTAGGTATCCGTAGTGATTCGCCATCCGTCGGCGTCGTGCCGTGTGCTCGGCGTCGTTGTCGTATGTGAGTACGTGGATCGAATGCGTGACTCTCCGCGGGGAGTGTCGTTGATCGGATGACAGCATTGCGGACGGGAGGGGGCACGGGTGAGCCGGAAACTGCCGCTTGCCGGGGGCGAGACCACCCGTACCGCCTGTGCCCGTGCCCTGCTGCGTACGGGTGTCGAGGAGAAGACAGGTGAATTCCTGTCCGCCTCGGTGCTGGCGGGGAGGGTGGGCTGGGCTGCCGATCTGGTATCGGGCATGGTCGCCGCGCTGCTGGCCGAGCACTGGAACGTCGCCGATGTGGACGTGCTGGCCGCCGGTGAGGACGCCGGGGGCCGCCCGCTGCCGTCGAATGCCTGGATGGCCCTGCGCCGCCTGGGCTGGAGCGTCGGCCCGCCCAGGGGCATCCGCGTCAATGACCGCATCGTGCGCATCGCCCAGGAGACGGCCGGGCGCACGCTGCGTGCTGCGAAGTGGCGCGCCGACCTCACCACCGCGGTCATCGAGACCTGGCCCGCCGACCCGGCCAAGCGCACCCCGCAGGAGTGGGACCAGGTGCGTGCGGCGGTGCCCGGCGGGGAGTATCTGCCCTCCAGCGCCATCAGGGGCCGTACCCGGCAGATCGCCGCATTCGCCAAGCAGCACGGCCGGGTGCCGGTGAACGTGTTCGAGCTGGAGGCCGCGCCCCAGGTCGCGCGCATGCTGTTGCTGTCCGCCTGTGACGGGCAGCAGGCCACCATCGAACGCGCCGACGAGCCGGGCCGGGCGCTGCTGCGGCTGCAACTGCCCACCCGCCCGGATCCACGGTCCTACAAGGACTGGAGGTGGGTGGCCTGCACGGTCAGCCTGCCACCGACGGTCCCGGCGGGCGCGATGCTGCACCTGCCCACTCTGCGCATCCATCGGGGCACCGTGCGGGCAGACCTTGCCTACACCCACGCCGTTCCGAAGGCGCAGCGGAGCGGACACGCAGTCGCGCTAGGCGTGGACTGGGGCCTCAACACCTTGCTGTCCGCAGGGGCTGCACGGCTGCACGGCGACGGAAAGATCGCGGCCCTCGGCGTGGGGGGCATGTTCCGTGCGGCTGGTGTTCTCGCCAAGCAGCACCGGCTGCGCCGTCTGTCCGAGCATCTGCACGCCAAGGCCGATCATTACCAGCGGCTCATCGGCGAAGACGAGCAGCACACCCTGACGGCCAGGCACCAGGTTCTCGCCGACGAACTCCGGCACGTGTCCGGGCGCCGGTCGAACCTCAACGATGCCCTGGCCCGGGCTGCCGCACGGTGGGCTGTCGATCAGGCTCTTGCCGCCTCGGCGACCGTGATCTACGTCGAAGACCTCCGCTCGATGGAGGCCAGGGGCATGGGCCGCACGATGAACACCCGGCTCTGCCAAGCCGTGCGCGGGCAGATCGTGGACCGCATGCGGCACGTGGCCGCCGAGGCCGGTATCGCCGTGATCACCGTCCCAGCGCGGGGCACCTCCCGGCACTGCCCGCAGTGCCTCGTCCCCCTGCGGCACCGCAAGGCCCCCGACCGGCCCGCCACACCCGGCTGGAAGTGGGCCGTCTGCGCCTCCTGCGGTTGGCAGGGCGACCGCGACCAGGGCGCCTGGCGGCGGATCGCCGCCCGCGGCCTCACCCACCAGGCCAAGACCGTCACCGACCGCACCAGCGGGGCCATGGCCATCCGCACCGTGATCGACAAGCTCGAAGCGGGCGCCGTCATCACCCCCGCGCCCAAGACCCGCCGGACGGACCGGTCCAAGACCGGACCCACCCGGCGCCACCCAGCACGTCCGACGCCCAGGCGACGCCGGACACCCTCCCCCACCAGACCCCCGGGTCCGGCGGGCCAGCGTCCGGAGGGGCACGCTCACACGGACCAAAGACGGCTGCCCCGCGCGGCCCACCGGCACCAGGGCGTGACGACGATCAGCACACCCATCAGCCGACACCGGCCACGAGGAACAGCGCTGGGAGCGGGCTTCCACCTGCACGCCCACGCCACCCCTCCACGATGGGCAGAACCCGAGCCAGACACTACGTCTGCATGGCATCGCCAAGCTGATCAGAGACGCTCGGAGCGGTGAGCAGCCCCGAGGAACGGCCCGCACGACGAGCACGACGGAAGTTCGGCATCCGGATCGCCGCCGTGCTGTTCGTCGTCGTCAGTGTCGTCATGGGGTGCCGGCTCGCCGACGTCGACGGGATCACGCCCGTCCCCCAGCTCCTCGCCTTCCTGCCCTGGCTGGTCGCGCCCACCGCGGTCGGCCTCGCCCTCGTCCTGCTCGCCCGCTGGTGGCCCGGCGTGGTGTGGAGTGTCGTCCTGCTCGGGCTGCTGGCCTGGTTCATCGAGCCGTACGGCAAGAGCGGTGACCCGGGCGGGCCCGTGGTCGCCTCCGTCCGGGTGCTGACCTCGAACGTGGAGTTCGGGCAGGCCACCGACGCGCTGGTCGACGCGGTCCGGCGGGAGAAGCCGGACCTGGTGTTCGTGCAGGAGTGTGAGTACACCTGCGACGCCGAGCTGAAGCGGGCCCTGGGCGGCACCTTTCCGCACCGGCAGGCCGTCGAGGGCGGCGGCTCCGCGGGGTCCGTCATCCTCAGCCGGTTTCCGCTGAGGGCGGCCGCTCCGATCCCCGGCACGATGGGGATGCCCGGGGCCGTCGCCGACGTGCGCGGGCGCGCGGTACGGCTTCAGCTCGCGCATCCGATGCCGCCGCTGCCGGGGCAGGTGGACGTGTGGCGGCGCGAGCTGGGCGCGCTGCGGGACTTCGCGGCGGAGCAGGCGGGTGGGACGACCCTGCTGGCGGGTGACTTCAACGCCTCCCAGGACCATGCCGCCTTCCGCCGCATCCTCGACACCGGGCTGCGCGACGCCGCCCGGCTCGCCGGCGACGACCGCGCACCGAGCTGGCCGGCCCGGACCGCGCCGACCCTCGGGGCGCAGATCGACCACGTCCTGCTGTCCTCGGACTTCTCGGTGGAGACGGCCCGCTTCCTGGATCTGCCCGACACCGACCACCGGGCCCTGCTGGTGAGGATCACGCTGCATGCACGGCGATGATGTGCGGGAGTGACGTGCGGGGACGACGGTGGCTGTGACGCGCGGTCACAGCCACCCCCCGACCTCGTTCGGGCAGACCTGGCTCAGACGCCGATGTCGTCGCCGTCCTTGCGCCACACCGCCACGACCGCCGGGCGCACGATCCGGCCCGGCCCGTCGGGCCAGACGCTCGCCGGGTTCTCCACCGTCGCCCCGCTGATCTCGCCCGGGTGCTGGACGGCGACCAGGACACGGCGGTCCTGGACGATCGGGCCGCAGGTCTCGGCACCGATCGGCATGGTCAGGAACTGCTTGAGCTCACCGCGCCGGTCGCCCTTGGTCGCGACGCCGAAGAGGCCGTCGTGGTAGCCGAGCTGGGCGCCGTCGGTGGAGATCCACAGGTTGCCGTGCGGGTCGAAGGCGACGTTGTCCGGGCAGGAGATGGGGCTGACGCGGTCCTTGGGGAAACCGGCGAAGTAGGTGGCCGGGTCGTTCGGGTCGCCGGCGACGAGGAACAGCAGCCAGGCGAACTTCGTGCTCTCCGGCCGGTTCCAGCGCTCGGTCAGCTCCAGGATCTGCCCGTGCTTGTTGGCATTGCGCGGGTTGGCCTCGTCCGCCGGGGCGTTGCTGCCGACACCGCGGTTGGAGTTGTTGGTGAGGGCGACGTACACCTTGCCGGTGTGCGGGTTCGGCTCGATGTCCTCGGGCCGGTCCATCTTGGTCGCGCCGACCTTGTCACCGGCGAGGCGGGTGAAGACGAACACCTCGTCGGCGCTCATGCCGTCGACGTGCGAGACGGCGCCCTTGGCGGTCGCGGTGGCCAGCGGTATCCACTCGCCGCTGCCGTCGAACTCGCCGTCGGAGGGCAACTTGCCGGTGCCGTCGATCTCGATGGCGGGGGAGTCGCCGGTGAGCTTGGCGACGTAGAGCGTGCCCTCGTCGAGCAGCGAGAGATTGTGCTCGCGGACGGCGCGGCCCGTCCCCCTCTTCATGCGCTTGCTGCTGACGAACTTGTAGAAGTAGTCGAAGCGCTCGTCGTCACCGGAGTAGACGACGGGGCGCCCGTCGTCGGTGAGCCGGATGGTGGCGCCTTCGTGCTTGAAGCGGCCGACGGCGGTGTGCTTGCGGGGCGTGGACGTCGGGTCGTACGGGTCGAACTCGACGACGTATCCGAACCGGTGGACCTCGTTGGGCTCCTGGGCGACGTCGAAGCGCTTGTCGAAGCGTTCCCACTTGCGCTCGGTCGCGCCCGTCCCGATGCCGTACCGCTTGTCGGTGGCCCGGCTGCTGTTGGCGAAGTACTGGTTGAAGTTCTCCTCGCCGTGCAGGCTCGTGCCCCAGGGGGTCGTACCGCCCGAGCAGTTGTTGAGCGTCCCGAGGACCTTCGTTCCCGTCGGGTCGGCGGAGGTCTTCAGGAGGTCGGAGCCGGCGGCCGGGCCGGTGAGCCGGAACTCGGTGGTGGCCGTGACACGACGGTTGAGGGGATGGCGGGGTACGACGGTCAGCTTGCCGGTCTTGCGGCTCTCCTCGACGACGACGGCGGACAGCCCGTGCGCCGCCCAGGCGATCTCGACCTGCTCGCGGGTGGGGTTGGCGGCGTCGTAGCCGCGGAACATGAGCACCTCGTCGGTGTACTCGTGGTTGGCGACGAGAAGCTGCCTGCCGTGGCCCAGCGGGAGCAGGGTCAGGTAGTCGTTGTTGTACCCGAACTGTCCGGCCTGGGCGGCGGCGCTCTGCTTCTCCGGGTCGAAGGCGGGCGCACCGCGCAGGATGGGCTCGCCCCAGCGGACGACGACGTTCTGGGCGTAGCCGTCCGGGACGGTGACCTGGTCGGCGGTGTTGGGCGCGACCGGGGTGAAACGGAGCCCGCGGGCGGCCTTACCGTTGCCGGGCCGGTACGAGGCGGCGGTCGCGTCGGTGCCGGCGTGGGCCTGGGGTGCGGCCGCGACGGTGGCGGACCCGGCGGCTGCGGCGACCGTCACGACGGCGGCGGCCTGCATGATCGACCGCCGGCTGACGGCACCGGCGATGACGTCGCCGACGTACTCGTTGGCGCTGGTGTTGGGCGCCTCGTGGAAGCAGGCGTTGCCACACCGGTACAGACAGGTCAGGGCGGAGCGGCCGCCCGGGTGCTCATCGGACGACGACGTTCTGATCAACGGCAGCAGTTTGCGCATTTTGTGTTCCCCTTGCTTCCCCATGGAATCCCCTTGAATCCGCGTCACGGACGCTAGGAGCCCGTTTGTGCGGCAGCGGGGACTCTCGGTGAACTGCCGGTGAATCCGAGGCAGCGGTAAGGGAGTTGGCGGCCCGGGGGAGGATGGGACCGGCCTGTGGCCGGTTGGCGGTCTTGACGGAGGCAGGGTCCTGTGTCCGCCCCTCCCCAAGATCACCATCCGAGGCCGCTAACCTTACGTGTCCGTCCTGGCCAGGGATTTACGGGCATCAACTCATGCGAAGGGTTGCGCACATGGGCATTCTCACTCTCCTGCGGAACGCGTTCGGCCGGTCACGCAAGGGGCGTAGCGCCGAGGCAGAGGGTGCGGAAGGGACAAAGCCGACGGTGCCCTCCCCGTCACCCGAGCCCTCGACCTCGACTCCGGCCTCGGCCTCGGTCCAGGTCCAGGTCCCGGAGCAGCGTCCGTCGACGTCGGCGTCCCTGTCGACGAAGGACGAGCACGATCTGGTGTCGGCGGCGTTCGACAGCGTGGTGGTACCGAAGCCGGCCGGTCCGGCGGAGGAACGGGATCCTGCGGCGGGCTCGACGGAGACCGCGCCGGTGATCGCCGAGGAGGCGACACCGGGGGCGACCGAGGAGGCTGCGGCGGAGACCGCCGTGGCGGCGGAGCCGACGCCGGTCACCGAGGAGCCTGCGGCGGAGCCGACGCCGGCGCCCGCCGAGGAGGCTGCGGCGGAGACCGCCGTGGCGGAGCAGGTCGAGGAGGAGGCGAAGGCCGAGGAGCCGACGCCGGTCGCCGAGGAGGCTGCGCCGGTCGAGGAGTCCGCGCCGGTGGCCGAGGAGACCGCCGTGGACGAGACGGCTGCCGAACCCGTCACGGAAGAGGCGCCGACGGCCGAGGAGCCCGCCGCGGCAGCCGAGCCCGAGCCGGTCGTGGAAACCGCCCCGGAGCCGGTCGCGGAGACCCAGCCGGAGCCCGCCGCCGAAGCCGCCCCCGAGCCCGAGCCGGAGCCTGTGGTCGAGGAGTCCGCGCCGGAGGCGGCCGCAGAGGCCGTCGCGGAGGAGCCGACGACGGCCGAGGAGCCCGTCGCGGTCGCCGAGACCGAGCCGGAGGCCACCCCCGAGCCCAAGACGGTCGTCGAGGAAACCTCGCCGGAGGCGGTCTCTGACGAGGCCGCCGCCGAGGCTCCTGTCGCGGACGAGTCCGCCCCGGAAGCAGCTGCGGAAACGGCGCCCGTGCCGGAGCCCGCTGTGGCGGCCGAGGCCGACGCTGCCGTGGACACCGAGACCACTGAGCCCGCCGTAGAGGCGGAGCCGGTCGCGGTGACTGCCGCCGAGGTCGCCCCCGAGCCGGCGGCAGAGCCCGAGCCGCAGCCGGCCGTCGAGGAACCCACCACCCCCGAACCGATCGCCGCGGCCGCCGAAGGCGAAGCCGAGGCGACGGTCGCCCACGACGCCGCCGCCCTCGCCCTCGCCAAGGCCGGCCTCACCACCGCCCGCGCCAGGACCTACCTCGTCCTGGACCGCTCCGCGAGCATGCGCTCGTACTACAAGGACGGCTCCGCCCAGGCGCTCGCCGACCAGACGCTCGCGCTCGCCACCCAGCTCACCCCGGACGCCGAAGCCGGCACCCCCGCCGTCCACGTCGTCTTCTTCTCCACCGAGGTCGACGGCACCACCGACCTCACCCCCGCCTCCCCGAAGGACGCGATCGACGAGGCGCACGCCGGCCTCGGCCGCATGGGCCGCACCAGCTACCACGCCGCCGTGGAAGCCGTACTCGCCCACTACGACAAGAACACTCCCGACGCGAAGACCCCCGCCCTGGTCGTCTTCCAGACCGACGGCGCCCCCGACGCGAAGACCCCCGCCACCCAGGCCCTGACCGACGCCGCGAAGACCCACCCCTCGGTGTTCTTCTCCTTCGTCGCGTTCGGCGAGCACGAGAACAAGGCGTTCGACTACCTCCGCAAGCTGAAGACCGACAACACGGCCTTCTTCCACGCGGGCCCGACCCCCAAGGAGCTCACGGACGCGGAGCTCTACGACGGCGTACTGATCGACTGGCGTCCGTAGTCACCGAAGATCGACACACCCCGGGCCGCCCGCTTTCCACCCCTCAATACGGAAAGCGGGCGGCCCACCCATGTCGGATAGGATTTCTTGGTTCGCAAAGCACCGAGAATTCCGACCTGGGAGCAGCCCCCGATGGCTCGACACCTCATCACCAGCGCCCTTCCGTACATCAACGGGATCAAGCACCTGGGCAACATGGTGGGGTCCATGCTCCCGGCGGACGTGTACTCCCGGTACCTCCGCCAGCGCGGCCACGACGTCCTCTACATCTGCGCCACCGACGAGCACGGCACCCCCGCCGAGCTCGCCGCGAAGGAGGCGGGGCTCAGCGTCGCCGAGTTCTGCGCCCAGGCGCACGACGCCCAGAAGGCGGTCTACGACGGCTTCGCGCTGGACTTCGACTACTTCGGCCGCAGCTCCAGCGAGCAGAACGTCGAGATCACCCAGCACTTCGCACGCCGCCTCAACGAGAACGGCTTCATCGAGGAGCGGGCGATCCGCCAGGTGTACTCCCCCACCGACGGCCGCTTCCTCCCGGACCGCTACGTCGAGGGCACCTGCCCCCACTGCGGCTACGACAAGGCCCGCGGCGACCAGTGCGAGAACTGCACCCGCGTCCTGGACCCCACGGACCTGATCAACCCGCGCTCGGCGATCTCCGGCTCCACGGACCTGGAGGTCCGTGAGACCAAGCACCTCTTCCTCCTCCAGTCGAAGCTCCAGCACGAGGTCGAGGAGTGGGTCTCCCGTCACGAGGACGAGTGGCCCCAGCTGGCCTCCTCCATCGCCCGCAAGTGGCTGACCGAGGGCCTGCACGACCGTGCGATCACCCGTGACCTCGACTGGGGCGTCCCGGTCCCGGCGGACACGTGGCCGGAGCTGGCGGCCGAGGGCAAGGTCTTCTACGTCTGGTTCGACGCCCCGATCGAGTACATCGGCGCGACGAAGGAGTGGTCGGACCTGGACCCGGAGAACCGGGACTGGAAGTCCTGGTGGTACGAGGCCGACGACACGGTCCGCTACACCGAGTTCATGGCGAAGGACAACGTCCCCTTCCACACGGTGATGTTCCCGGCGACGGAGCTCGGCGTCCGGGAGCCGTGGAAGAAGGTCGACTACGTCAAGGCCTTCAACTGGCTGACGTACTACGGCGGAAAGTTCTCCACGAGCCAGCGGCGAGGCGTCTTCACCGACCAGGCCCTGGACATCCTCCCGGCCGACTACTGGCGCTACTTCCTGATCGCCAACGCTCCCGAGTCCGACGACTCGTCGTTCACCTGGGAGCACTTCACCGCCACGGTGAACAAGGACCTCGCCGACACCCTCGGCAACTTCGTCAACCGCGTCCTGTCCTTCTCCAAGAAGCGCTTCGGCGAGGAGGTCCCCGCGGGCGGCGAGCCGGGCGCGGCGGAGACGAAGCTGGGCGAGCAGATCGCCGAACTCCTCGCGGAGTACGAGTCCCAGCTGGAGGCCCTCCAGTTCCGCAAGGCCGCGGCCGCCCTCCGCGCCCTGTGGTCGGCCGGCAACTCCTACCTGGAGGAGAAGGCCCCCTGGCTGGAGATCAAGACCGACCAGGAAGCCGCCGCCCTCACCCTGCGCACGGCGATGAACCTGATCCACCTCTACGCGGTGGTCTCGGAACCCTTCATCCCGGCCACCTCGGCGGCCATGCGCCAGGCCTTCGCCCTCAAGAACGACACGGCGACCTGGATCAGCCCGGAAGCCGCCCGCTCCCTCACCGCCGTCCCGGTCGGCACCCCCTTCACCGTCCCCCCGGTCCTCTTCGCCAAGCTCACGGACGAGGACCTTGAGACGTACAAGGAGCGCTTCGGCGGCGAGCCGGCCGCGTTGTAAGCCCCGCACAACACGAAGGGCCCGGGACCACACGTCCCGGGCCCTTGCCCTTGCCCTACTTCAGGACGCCCGCGCCCGTGGTCGTCCCCAGCGACGTCGGCAGGTTCTTCGCCGACGACTCCAGGCCCGCCGTCAGGGTCGGGGTCCAGTTCACCGTCGTCTTCAGGTCCTTCGACGACGCCGCGTTGTACGCCGCCACCAGGTCCGTGACCGTGCCGTTCACCAGGTTGCCCGAGCCCTTGACGGAGCCGGTGCCGTCGCCGCTGAGGAGCTTGGCGACCTTCACCGACGACGGGACCTTCCAGTAGTTGTTCTCGGCGACGACCTGGGCCTTGGCGCGGGAGTTGATGCTGTACTGCACCGCGTAGCCGTTCCGGGGGGTCACGTCGTAGTAGTTGTTGTAGATGTGGACCTGGCCCACGCGGGACAGCGGGGCGCGCTGGGTGATGCCCTTGTAGACGTTGTGGTGGATCGAGACACGCAGCTTGCCCGCGGGCTCGCTGTCGCTGCTGCCGATCAGCGTCGTCTTGTCGTGGTTGGTGAACTGGTTGCGGGAAACCGTCACGAGGTCGGAGCTCTTGGTGATGTCCAGCGCGCCGTCGTGGATCTGGTACTCGCGGCCGTAGTACTTCGGGTTCGCCGAGTCCAGGTGCGGCGCGTCCGTGAACGTGTTGTGGTCCGCCCAGACGTGGGTCGCGCCGCGCAGGGTCACCGAGTCGTAGTTGGAGTTCCAGTTGCCGTCGTCACCGTCGGTCGGGTCCCACTGCGGGAAGCAGTCCTCGGTGGCGGCGAAGGCGAGGTTGCGGACGATGACGTTGTCCACGTTCTGGATCTGGAGCATGCCGCCGGTGATCCCGGCGTTGGTGCCGGGGACTCCGACGATGGTGGTGTTCGCCGGCGCCTTGAAGACGATGTTCTTCGCCTGCTTCGACTGGGCCGCGGCCCGGGCCTTCTCCTGGGTGCCGGAGGGGAGCTTGGAGCGGCCGTACGTCGACGGGTCGTACGCCTTCAGGTAGGCGGAGAGCGAGTAGCCCGTGCCCGACGCGTAGTCCGCGCAGGTCAGCTTCTTGCCCGCGTCGTCGGTGTTGGCGTTGATCGTGCCCTTGACCTTGATGATCCGGGGTGTGGTGTCGGAGGCCGAGCCCAGCGCCTTGACCAGCTGGGCACGGGTGGAGACCGTGAAGGTGTGCGCGGCGTCGGCCTTCGAGCCGCCGGTCGTGCCCGTCCCCGAGGAGGCCCAGCCGTCCTTGGCGGCGAGGGTCTCGTGGTACAGGTCGACGGTCCAGGCGTTCGCGTTCAGCACCAGCGCGCCCGCGCCGACACCGGCCGCCACCACGGCGGCGGAGACGACGAGGGTGTGGCGCTTACGGAGAGACCGGCGGTGTGCAGGAGCAGCCACGGATGAGTCCTTACGTACTTGGGGGGTAGTTCCGACTCTTCTGTGGTCATGGAGATCCAAAAGGTTGCCGTAAAACTTTCGTCTCATCGGTGATCAACTGATGGATGGGGGGCGGAACTTGCCAGAGAAGCTACGTATGGTTTGCGCCATGGCAGTACCTGGGATCATCCCGATCGCCTACGAGCCGCACGGCCGTACCGAGGCCATCGGGCTATACGCGGACGGGCAGTTCCTCGGGTCGGTCTCGTACGCCTTCCCCAAGGGGTTCCGGCTCGACAGCGGCTGGGAGCAGCACAAGCGTCTCTACGCCGTGCTGCACACCTTCGACGCGCAGGGCAACTACCGCGACTCGCAGGTCTGGTGCGCCGGCACCTGGGCGGAGCAGCAACGCGACGGCTCGGTGCTCGGACGGGCGCGGGCCCACCTCGCCACGCTGTTGCGGAGTCTGCCCCGGCGCACGTACACCGACATCGCCGTACGGCCCTTCCAGCTCATCGTCGACGGTGTCCTGTTCGGTCTGGTCACCGGGGAGGACGAGGACGAGCTCTGGGCCGAGCTGTACCCGGACAATCTGGGCTTCGGGCCGCCCTGGGACGGCAGTTACGACACCTGATCTAGGCAGACGCCCCCACAAGGCGCTATACATGCCGAAGATCACTAGTGGGGGGTTTCATCCATGGCACTTTTCGGCAACGCGCACACCATCGATCCGGCCCAGGCGGCATCGGACTTCGCCAAGCTGCTGGGCGCCGGTGAGGGCGTGCAGGCGGCGTACCAGCTGGTGCGCGACGTCATCATGTTCACCGACCGCCGGCTGATCCTGGTCGACAAGCAGGGCATCACCGGCAAGAAGGTCGAGTACCACTCGATCCCGTACCGCAGCATCACGCACTTCGCGGTGGAGACGGCCGGCACCTTCGACCTCGACGCCGAGCTGAAGATCTGGGTCTCCGGCAACTCCGTGCCGATCCAGAAGACCTTCACCAAGGGCGTGGACATCTACGAGGTGCAGGCGATCCTCACCCAGTACGTCGCGCGCTAGCCCTATCTGCGGGGGCCGCCCCCGAAGCCTCCTTCGGGGGCGTCGCCCGCCGTCACCGTGGCGATCTCGTCGGCCCCGTCGAGATCGCCCGCCGCGTACATCCCGCCGCTCTCCTCGCCCGAGGCCTTGCCGCCCGACCAGATCCGGTACTCCGAGCCGCTCTTGAGGGCCGCCGACGAGTAGACGACGTTCTGGATCGCCTTCGAGGTGACGTACGAGGCGACCACCTTGCCGTCCGAGTCGACGACGTGCAGGGTCGTCCCCGCCTCCACCGTCGAGTCGAGCGTCACCGACAGCCACCCCTGCCCGGACTCCTCGTCCGGCGCCACGGCCATTCCCGCGCTGCCCGCGGCGAGCAGCACTCCGCCGCTGACGGTGAAGCTGCCGTTGACGTCGAGCGCCCCGTTGCCGCCCGTCTCGGGGCCGTTGACCACGAGCGTGCCGCCGGTGATCTCGGCGGTGCCGTTGGAGTCGAAGCCGTCGCCGTCCGCGTCGATGACGAGGGTGCCGCCGGTGACCTTCAGGCTGTAGTCGCCCACGGACTCGCCGCCGCCACCGCCTCCGGGGCCACCGCCACCCGGACCGCCGCCCTGGTCGTCTCCTTGGTCGTCGGAACTCGTCGTGCTTCCCGACGCGTTGACCCCGTCGTCGCCCGAGGTGACCTTCGTCGAGCCGCCCGCGACGGTGATGTCCTTGCCCTCAAGGCCCTCGTTCGACCGCGTGATCTCGACCGCGCCCTCGCTGATGACCAGGTCGCCCTCGGCGTGCACCCCGTCGTCCCCGGCCGCGACGGTCACCTTCGCCCCGTCCAGGTGCACGGCCGCGTCGCTGTGCAGCCCGTCGGCGGAGGCGTCGATCTCGACGGTGCCCTTCTCCAGGACCGTGATCACGCCGGACTTCAGTCCGTGCGCGGAGGAGTCGTCGGTCGCCTTCGCGGTGACGTCGAGCGTGCCGCCGGTGACGACCAGGTCGGTGGCCGCGTCGACGCCGTCGCCCGCGGCGGTCACCTGGACCGTTCCTGCCGAGAGGGAGATGTAACCCTCCTTCGTGTCCTCGGTGTTGTCGGACTTCAGCCCGTCGCCCTGGGCGCTCACCTTCACCGAGCCGCCCTTCACGACGAGGTAGTCCTTGCCGCGTACGCCGTCGTCGGCGGCCTCGACCGTGATCGTGCCGGACGCGATGACCAGGCCGTCCTTGCTCACGATCCCGTCGTTGCCGTTCCCGTGCACGGTGAGCGAGCCCTCGCCGCCGACGGTGAGGTCCCCGGCGCTGAAAAGAGCGGCGTTCGCATCCGCGTCCTCCTCGTAGGAGTCGGCGTCGGAGAGGGTGTTCTCACTGCCGTCGGCCAGGACGACCACCAGCTCCTCGACCTCCGTCGCCGCGATCGCCGCACCCGAGGAACTGGAGATGTCGACCCCGTCGAGAATCAACGTCACCTTCTGGTCAGGGGCGTTCACCAGCACCTGCCCGTCGGAGAGCTTGCCGCTGAGCCGATACGTCCCGCCCTCGGTGAGCGTGACGCTCTTCCCGCCGAGCGTGACGTCCTCGGCACCCGAGGTGCTGAGGTCCCCGTCGTGGGCCTCCTTGTCGGCGGCGAGAACGGCGGCGGCCTTCTGAGCGCCCTCGACGGAGGCAGCGGCCGAGGACGAGCTCCCAGCGGCCTCCTCCTCCGACTCCGAGGACGACGAGCACCCGGCCAGCGCGGCGGCGCCGAGCACGGCGGACACCACGGCACCCATGGCCTTAGTACGGACGGACGTCGTACGGATTCTCATGCGGAACTCCTGTCTGGGCGGTCCGGGCGAGGTACGGCGCGACACCGCGCCCGATATGCGGCTCCGCCGTGTGGGAGCGACCGGCCCCCACCGGCCCACGGCGCGGTCACCGCTGTCCCGGCGGAGCGCTTCGCACGGTCGGAAAGTGGCGGCGCAGCACGGGCAGCCACCGGTGGGCGGGCAGTTCGGGGCGGAGGGCGGCGAGGCCCGTGCCGTACTTCGACACCGGGAGAGGACGGTGGCGCAGGGACCACAGCAGACGGTCGGCACCGGAGCCGGCCCGGCCGGCCTTGGTCTCGACGATCGCGCGGTCGGGGGTGCGCAGTTCGGCCGTGCCGTCCGGGAGGGACCAGGTCAGACCGGTGTCCACGGTGAGGCGGCTGTCGGTGGCGGGGAGGTGGAGGGTGGTGCGGCGGTACGCCGTGGTCAGGGTGGGTACGAGTCGGAGGTGCCGGATGTCGATGCCGGCGCCGGCGAGCACGTCGTCGGCGTAGGCGCGGGCCTCGGGGGACAGCCGGTGCGGATCACCGTCGTACGGCATGCGGTCCTTGACCGTGATGCCGCGCGGGCCGCGCGTCTTGACCTCGACGAAGCGCTCCCCGGAGGCCAGGTAGGTGCGGATGCGCAGCTTGAAGCGGCGTCTGCGCTGCCGGGCGGCGCCGAGGTAGCCGTCCAGGCCCGGGGTGTCGAAGTACAGGGACCGGTAGCCGAACCGCCGCTCGCCGTCGATCTCCAGGACCCGTACGTCCTCGCCCAGCCCGCCGAACAGGATCGGCAGGTCGGCCGGCGGCAGGACGTACTTGCGGTCGAGGCGGGTCAGCAGCGGAGGGAGTTCGTCGAGACCGACGGGGCGCAGGAGCCGTACGGCCGTGTGGACGGATTCGGGCGCGGTCACGCCCGGATGTCCTGTTCGGCGGGGACACCGGCCTCCTGCGGGACCGGGGTGCCGGAGACGATGTAGCGGACCTCGACCTGGGTGGTGTCGTTGACGAGGTCGACGCTCCTCACCGTCAGGTTGACCACCCGGCCGCCGAGCAGGACCTCGAGGTGGGCGCGCAGGGCGTCGTCGTCGGTGTAGGCGGAGTCCAGGCGCAGGCTGCGCTGGCGGTGGCGGGGGAAGAGGCGGGGGTGGTCGGCGACGTACATCACGGCGACGATCAGGGCCGTCATCGCGGCGGTCAGCGGGTTGGCCTCGGCGGGGAGGCCGCCGAGCAGGCCGATGGCCAGGGCGGAGAAGTAGTACGCGATCTCGTGCTGGGCGATCTCGTACGACCGCAGCCGGATGATCGACAGCACGCCGAACAGGCCCATCCCCAGCCCGATGCCCACGGACGCCGAGCTCAGGGTCATCGCCACGGCGAGCACCCCGACGTTGACACCGAGGAAGGAGGCGACGAGGTCGCGGCGGTGGTGGCGCGGGAAGTAGACGCCGAAGACGAGCACCGAGACTGCGGCGAGGTCGGAGGCGACAAGAACCAGCTGGTGAACGGCTGTTGACGTCATGGGAGAACATTCGGGGAACAGCCTGTGAGGCCCCTTTGAGAAGCGTTAAGCGACTTTAAGAAGTCTTGGCAATGTCCGGCCGCTCGGGGGCCGGCGGCCACAAGTTCCCCTGCTGAAAGAGGAGTTCGCTCCCTTACACTTCCCGCGAAGATTCAGGAGGGGGATCTGATGCGCAAGTGGTTCGTGATCGCCGGGGTGATCGGTGGGGCGCTGCTGCCGGCGGTTCCGGCGGCGGCCGTGCACGGAGGCGTGC
The DNA here is from genome assembly GCF_045041015.1 of Streptomyces sp. NBC_00019. Lineage (NCBI taxonomy): Bacteria > Bacillati > Actinomycetota > Actinomycetes > Kitasatosporales > Streptomycetaceae > Streptomyces > Streptomyces sp. NBC_00019. The sequence goes on along the minus strand of NZ_CP108302.1, from coordinate 5,479,503 downwards.
CGGGTGACTTCAACGGCGACGGCTACAAGGACGCGGTGCTGCCCGCGCCGGGTGCGAATGTGTCCGGCAAGGAGGCGGCGGGGGCGGTGGTCGTGCTGTACGGCTCGAAGTCGGGCCTGGCCGCGAGCCACCGCAAGACGATCACGCAGAACACGGCCGGGGTGCCGGGCGCGGCGGAGGCGTACGACCGGTTCGGCGAGGCGACCGCGACGGCGGACCTGAACCGGGACGGGTATGCGGACCTGGTGGTGGGGTCGCCGGCGGAGGACACGCCGAAGGGCACCGACTCCGGTGCGGTGACCGTGCTCTGGGGGAGCGCCGACGGACTGACCAGTGGGACGGATCTGCCGACACCGGCTGACGCCCCGGGCCAATACGGGCTGGACATCACCGCGCTCAGCACCGGGGCCGGGGCGAAGACCCGGGTGGCGGTGGCCGGGTGGGACGCGTCCGTGTACTTCAGCGGGCCGTTCACTCGCGGCGGCGGCTTCGGATCCGTCACCTACAACGACAACACGCCCTCCACCAGCTCCGTCGCGCTCGGCGACCTCAACGGCGACAAGGTTCCCGACCCGGCCTCCGCGACCGTCCGCCTGAGCGGCCGGAGCGGCGGCGACGTCTACGCGAACCCCGCCTACGGCAACGAACTCCAGGGCAACGGCCTCATCGTGGCCACCGGCGACGTCGACGGCGACGGATACGCCGACCTCGTGGCCGGCGACCCGGACGAGCCGGAAGCGGCGGGCGTGGACGGCGCGTCGGGCGGCCGGGTGCTGGTCTGGTACGGCTCGGCGACCGGCGTCGCGACCGACACCGCGCCGGTGCAGATCACGCAGAACACGGCCGGTGTCCCCGGCGCGAGCGAAAAGGGCGACGCCTTCGGCGGCGCGCTGACCGTCGCCGACCTGAACCGGGACGGGCTCGCGGACATCGTCGTCGGCACCCCGTACGAGAGCCTCGCCAAGAACCGGGCCGGTCAGGTGACGGTCGTCCCGGGCCGCGCCTCGGGATCCCTCGGCACCGGCTCGTACTCCTTCTCCCAGGACACGGCGTCCGTCCCGGGTGCCGCCGAGACCGACGACTTGTTCGGTACGACGGTCTCGGCCGGGGACGTGAACAAGGACGGCAAGCCGGAGCTGTTCGTCGGGGCGTCCGGCGAGAACAACGCCACCGGCGCGGTGTGGGTGTTCCCCGGCGGCTCGTCCCGTCCGACGGCCTCGGGCAGCAAGCTGTTCACGGCCTCGTCGGTGGGCCTGACCCAGCAGTTCGGTACGACGCTCGGCGGCCTCGGCCTGCTCTGGGCGATCTGACCGCTCAGGCGACCGCCAGCGCCGGGTTCCACCAGGGCGAGCTGTACCAGCCCCCGGGGACCCGGCGCCCGGCGACGACCCCGCCCGCGTAGTAGTACGGCGTCACCCCGTCCCGCCAGCGGTTGGAGACCGTGTACGTCCGCTCGTCCAGGATGACCCGCCCGTCCCGGGCCGTGACCGCGGGCGTGCCCAGGCCTGGCAGGACGGGCCCCGGGTCCAGGCGGAGCGCGGTGCGGGCGGCGCGGACGTAGTGGAGGCCCTCGACGGCGGCCGCCGTGGCCGAGTCGTACCGCCCGGCGGCGAGCTCCCCCTTCGCGGCGCGGTACCGCTCGGTCGCGTCGGCGAGAGCCTGCACGGCCGCCTTGTCACCCGCCGCGTCGATCCCCGCCAGACCGGCCCCGAGCCGCTCGACCCACCGCCCGGCCTCGACACGGACACCGGTCCCGGGCTCAGGATCGGGATCGGGGACAGCGGGCGGCCCCGCCACCGGCACGACAGGCTCCGCCCGACCGCCCTGCCTCCGCTGTACGACGACCGCGGCGACCGCGGCGACGATCAGCAACAGTGCGAGTACGACGTATCCCATCGCTTCCTCCAGCGCTTGCGGTCTCCCACGGGGCGGGGCGACCCGACCCCGTATGTCCCCATGAGACCCCGGGCCGCTGTGCGCAGCTGCCGAGCCGTCTGTACGGCTCCTGTGAGAACGCCATGGCGGCGCACGGCAAAGGGCGCCCGGGACCTGACCGTCCCGGGCGCCCTTTGTGCAGGTCCGTGGTTACAGCGAGGTGCCCTCGTTCGTCGCGTCGGGGTCGACGCCCATCGTGAGGGAGCCGACGACGCCCTTGGCGATGTTCTTCTTGTTGTACTTCAGCTTGAGCAGGCCGCCCGCGGTGCCGCTCTGGTCGTAGATGGTGTCCTCGTCGAGCGTGGTGCGCTCGGTCGTCGAGGTCGAGTACGGCTCGACCTCGGCGGAGGCGAGCACGGACGTCTCGTCGAAGAAGAGCTGGCCGGTGTGGCAGGTGGTGCCGCCCTCGTACCCGGCGTCCGTCCACTCGCCGCCCACGTGCACCTTGGTGTGGATGTGGACGGTACGGCCCCGGTACCAGCCCGGGAAGATGGTCTTGAAGGTGACCTTGCCGTGCTTGTCCGTCCTCCACGTGCCGCGCAAATAGCGCTCGTCGTCGGTCGGCTCCTCGTGGACCCCGCCGCCGGTGCCACCGGACGGCGCGCCCGACGGCGGCTCACCGGTCGGGGTGCCGGAGGGGGCGCCCGTGGGAGCGGTGCCGCCACCGCCGGTCGACAGGCTCTCGTAGCCCGAGTAGATGCCCAGGGCGTCGCAGTGCCAGATGTCCACGGCGGCGTTGCGTACCGGCTTGCAGGTCTCCGAGTCGATCACCTTGAGGTCGAGGACGAGCGGGATGCCCTCCTTGTCCTCGGTGATGTCACGGCGGAGCTTGTCGGCGTCTATGTAGTACGGACCCTCGGTGGTCTCCGAGGTGAGCTTGTAGCAGACCTCGGCGGAGGAGGTGCCGCTCGCGGAAGCGGTGCTCGTCGTCTCGTCGGCGAAGGCACCCGAGGCGAGCGTGGCGCCCGCACCCACGGCCACGGCGGCACCCGCGCCCGCCACGACGACCTTGCGACGCGTCAGGTCCCGCTTGTGCTTCGGCTCGTTGTTCTGCTGGTTTCCCGTCATGGGCAGGAAAGTTAGGTAAGAAGACTGTCAGGGACGTGGGAAAGCACTGTGGCGTTCTCAAAGGAACATGAAAGGAAAGCCTTCCCTTACTTGCCGGTTGGGGCCACCGCCGCGGGGGCGCCGGCCTCCATCGAGGGGCCGTCCGAGGCCCGTGCGCCACGGATGAACCGGGCCGCGACCACCGCGAGCAGCGAGGCCGCCGACAGCGTGGAGAGACCGCCGTTGGTGCTGCCCGTCGTGTCCTTGAGATAGCCGGAGAGCGTGGGCGAGACGAATCCGCCCAGGTTTCCTATGGAGTTGATCAGCGCGAGGCCCGGCGCGGCGATCCTCAGGTCGAGCCCGGACTGCGCCATGGGCCAGAACAGCGTGGCCGCGCACTTCGAGCCGACCCCCGCGAGCGTGATCGCGGCGAGCCCGAACCAGGGGGAGCCGAGGGTGGCCAGATAGGTGCCGATGGCCGAGAGGAGGAGCGTGAGCGCCAGGAAGGGCCGGCGGTCCGGGGCCCGGTCGGTGAAGTGGCTCATCGAGTACATGGCGACCATCGAGCAGACCGCCGGTATCGCCGACAGCAGTCCGACCTGGAAGGAAGACAGCTCGCCGATCTCCTCGATCAGACTCGGCAGCCAGAAGGTGATCGCGTACCCGGTCAGCCCGTTTCCGGCGCGCAGGCAAAAGGGACTTGAAATCGTCCGTCGATTTCAAGTCCCTTTGCGATCAGCCGAGTTACAAGGCTTGCCTTACTTCGGCTGCGGCTTGCGCACCGACAGGTGCAGCTCCTTCAGCCGCGCCTCCTCCAGCTCCGTCGGCGCGCCCATCATCAGGTCCTGGGCGTTGCCGTTGAGCGGGAAGGCGATGGTCTCGCGGATGTTCGGCTCGTCGGCCAGCAGCATCACGATGCGGTCGACGCCGGGCGCGATCCCGCCGTGCGGCGGGGCGCCGAAGCGGAACGCGCGCAGCATGCCGGCGAACTTCTCCTCCACCGTCTCGCGGTCGTAGCCCGCGATCTCGAAGGCCTTCAGCATGATCTCGGGCTCGTGGTTCCGGATCGCGCCGGAGGACAGCTCGACACCGTTGCAGACGATGTCGTACTGCCAGCCGAGAATGTCCAGCGGGTCCTGGGTCTCCAGGGCCTCAAGACCGCCCTGCGGCATGGAGAACGGGTTGTGCGAGAAGTCGATCGCGCCGGTCTCCTCGTCCTTCTCGTACATCGGGAAGTCGACGATCCAGCAGAACCGGAACACGCCCTCCTCGAAGTGCCCGGCACGCTTGGCGGCCTCGACCCGCACCGCGCCCATGATCTTCGAGACCTCGTCGAACTCACCCGCGCCGAAGAACACGGCGTGCCCGGCGGCCAGCGACAGCCGCTTGGTCAGCTCGGCGACGTTCTCCTCGGTGAGGAACTTCGCGATCGGACCGGACAGCGAACCGTCCTCGGCGACCCGGACCCAGGCCAGACCCTTCGCACCCTGCGAGACGGCGTAGTCGCCGAGCTGGTCGAAGAACTTCCGCGGCTGCGCGGAGACGTCCGGCACCGCCAGCGCCCGCACGTGCTTGCCGGCGAACGCCTTGAACTCCGAGCCCTCGAAGACATCGGTGATGTCGACGAGCTCCAGCTGGGCCCGCAGGTCCGGCTTGTCGGAGCCGTACTTCAGCATCGCCTCACGGAACGGGATCCGCGGGAAGGGAGACGTCACATGACGTCCGTTGCCGAACTCCTCGAACAGCTCCGTCATGAGCTTCTCGATCGGCTGGAAGACGTCCTCCTGCTCGACGAAGCTCATCTCGACGTCGAGCTGGTAGAACTCGCCCGGCGAACGGTCCGCACGGGCGTCCTCGTCACGGAAACAGGGCGCGATCTGGAAGTACCGGTCGAAGCCGGAGATCATCAGCAGCTGCTTGAACTGCTGTGGCGCCTGGGGGAGGGCGTAGAACTTGCCCGGGTTCAGACGCGACGGCACGACGAAGTCACGTGCGCCCTCGGGAGAGGTGGCGGACAGGATCGGCGTCGCCATCTCGTTGAACCCGAGGGCCGTCATCTTGTGACGAATGGCGGAGATGACCGACGTACGCAGCAGGATGTTCTTGTGCATCCGCTCGCGGCGCAGGTCCAGGAAGCGGTACTCCAGGCGCCGCTCCTCGTTGACCCCGTCCTCGGTGTTGATCGTGAACGGCAGCGGGGCGGCCGCGCCGAGCAGCTCGACCTCGCCGACCTCGACCTCGATCTCGCCGGTGGGCAGGTCGGCGTTCACGTTGTCGGTTCCACGTGAAACAACCTTGCCGTCTACACGGACCGTCGACTCCTTGGAGACCTTGTCCAGGGCCTCGTACGCGGGCGTGCCGGGCCGGGCGACGAGCTGCGTGATGCCGTAGTGGTCGCGCAGATCGATGAAGAGGATGCCGCCCAGGTCGCGCCGATTGTGCAGCCAGCCGCTCAGCCGGACGTCGGTACCGACGTCAGAGGCGCGGAGCTCGCCGCAGGTGTGGGACCTGTACCGATGCATCGTCGTTCATCGTCCTTACATCTTGGGCTGTGCCGAGGGTCACTCCCCGACAAGGAACGGGCCATGGTGCCCGGACCTCCCAAGGGTACCGGCCGCCCCAAGATCGGCTCCCCACCATTAATCGCGGGACGCGGGCCCGGCCATCGGTGGCAGCCCTCGATCAACTCTCCCTACAGTGGGGCAATGCGCACTGGTGAGCCCCTGCCCGCCGTGGGGGACGTCCTCGCCGCCCTCGCGACCGGCCTGTGGCACTGGGACACCGCAACGGGCCAGGTCACCGTGGACGCCGAGGCCGCACGCCTGCTCGGGCTGCCCGCCGAGCCGACCACCCTCACGGAGGTCCAGGCACGCGCGCGTATGCACGCCGTCGACTGGAACGAGATCACCGGCGTCATCCAGCTCGCCGTCGCCGAGGGCACCCTCGCCGAGGTCCGCATCCGGATCATGGACGAGCAGAACCGGGTGGTGCGGGTCGTCCGCAGCCGCTCGAATCCCTCCTACGACGCCGAGCGCCGCGCCTTCGTCCTGATCGGCACCCTGCAGGAGGTCACCGAGCCCTCACCCGGCACCCCGGCCGCCCGCAGCGCGATCACCGGCGACTGGCGGCGCTCCAGGGAGGCGTTCCTCCTGGACGCGGGCCGCGCCCTGGCCGAGGCCCGCTCCACCGAGGAGGTCCTCCGGGTCGCCGCGGGCCTGTCGATGCCGGGCTTCTCCCCGGACGGCCTCGCGGTCTTCGGCGTCGAGGGCGACCGCCTGAAGATCATCGGCCACCACGGACAGCAGCCCGGCGACGAGGGCCCCTTCTCCCACATGGCCCTGGAGACGGACTACCCCGCCGCCGAGGTGGTCCGCACCGGTCGCGCGGTCTACCTCTCCACCCCCGAGCAGTACCGGAACCGCTACCCGGTCACCTGGCCCCTCGCGGCCCACTTCGGCCGCCAGTCCTGGGCCTTTCTCCCCCTCACGGTCGCGGGCCGCACGATGGGCGCGTGGATGGCGGCCTTCGCCTACCCGGTCGCCTTCACCCCGGACGAGAGATCCGTGCTCACGACGGTCGCCCGGATGCTCGCCCAGGCCCTGTCCCGCGCGGAGGCGGCCGAGTCGGCCAGAGAGCTCACCGACGGCCTCCAACGCTCCATGCTCCCCAAGCTGGGCCCCGAGATACCGGGCATGAGCGTGGCGGCCCGCTACGTCCCCACCGGCGGCGGCCTCCAGGTGGGCGGCGACTGGTACGACATGATCCCGCTGCCCGGAGGAGGGCGCTTCGCCCTGGTCATAGGCGACGTACAGGGCCACGACGTCCACGCGGCAGGCCTGATGGGCCAGCTGCGCATAGCCCTGCGGGCCTACGCCTCGGAGGGCCACCGCCCCGACGCGGTCCTGTCCCGCGCCTCCCGCTTCCTGCACGGCATGACGTACGACACCGACGACCCCGCCGACCAGCGCTTCGCGACCTGCCTCTACGTCGAGGTCGACCCCGCCACCGGCCGCCTCGACATCGCCCGCGCCGGCCACCCCGACCCCGCGATCCGCATGGCGGACGGCACGGTCCTGGTCCGCCGCACCGACGGCGGCCTCCCCCTCGGCATCGACCCCGACGCCGACTACCCCACGACCGGCCTCACCCTCGAGCCCGGCGAGACGATGATGGTCTGCACCGACGGCCTGATCGAGACGGGCGGCCACGACCTGGAGAGCGGCTGGCAGCGGGTCCGCACGATCCTGGAGGAACACAAGGGCGACCTGGAGGAACTGGCGGACGCCCTGGTCCAAGCCGTGCACGGCCCCTCCTCCCACCACACGACAGGCCCCTGGCGGACCGCCGCGAGGACGACATAGCGGTGTTGCTGTTGTGCCGCGAGGGAGAGGGCTGCGGCTGCGGCGACACCGTCGTGACGACACCGCCGATCCGCCGCACGATGCTGTCGGTGGCCCAGGCGGAACCGGAACGCGTGGCGGTGGCCCGCCAGCAGCTGAAGGAGCTCCTCCACGACTGGCCGTCGGAGGACCAGGTGGACTCGGCGGTACTGCTGCTGTCCGAGATGCTGACGAACGTCCTGGTCCACACCGACGCGGACGCGCTGCTCCTGGCGGAGGTACGTGGCGAACGGGGCGCCCGCCGTATGCACGTGAAAGTGACGGACACCAGCGACGACCTCCCCCACGTCCGCCGCCCCGGCGAACTGGCGTCGTCGGGCCGCGGCCTGGTCCTGATCGAACTGCTGGCCGACACCTGGGGCGTGGACCCGCAGGGCGAGGGCAAGAGCATCTGGTTCGAGCTCTACGAGTCCACGGCGGCGGACGCGTCGGAGTAACGCTCCCGTAGCTCATGCGCGACCCCGAAGGCGGCGGCGGTGAGCGGCACGGCGAGCAGCATGCCGAGAATCCCGGCGACGGAGGCCCCGGCCGTGATGGCGAGCATGACGACCGCCGGATGCATCTGCACGGTCCGGCTCTGGATCATCGGCTGCAGCACATGCCCTTCGAGCACCTGCACGGCGAGCACGACCCCGAGCACCCACAGCGCGATGACGAACCCCCGGTCCGCGAGCGCGACGAGGACGGCGACGGCCCCGGAGACGAAGGCGCCCAGGTAAGGGATGTAAGCCGCCACGAACACCAGCGCCCCCAGCCCGACGGCCCCCGGCACATCGAGGATCAGCAGCCCGACGGTGATGCAGAGGGCGTCGATGAGGGCGATGAGCGTCGTCCCCCGCATGAACCCCTCGACCCCTTCGTACGCCCGCCGGGCCATGGCCTCGACGAGGTCACCGGAGGAACGGGGAACAAGGGAGCGCAGCGCGCCGACAGCCCGATGCGAGTCCCTCAGAAAGAAGAAGACGAGCAGCAGCGCGAGCACAGCCATGGCAATGGTCTCGCCGACGACACTGACCCCGCTGATCACCCCGGAGGCGGCGGTCCCCCCGAACTTGGCGAGCAGCTCCTTCGCGTTGGAGGCGAGGTCGTCCAGCGAGGTCCCCGCGGCCCCGAAGTGCTCGGCGAGATCCTGAGCCGCCTGCTTGAGCGAGGCGACGATCTCGTCCCCGGTGTCGATGAGCGCGGCGACGACGATATAGACGGCCCCGCCGACGACACCCACGACGGCGACACACGTGAGCCCGGCACCGACCGACCGATTGACCCTGCCCTTGACGAGCCACCGGTGCAGGGGCCCGAGCAGCGCAGCCCCCAGCAGCGCGAGCAGCACCGGCACAACAGCGGTCCGGAACTCCACACACAACCGGATCCCGACATACACAACCCCGGCGACAAGCAGCACGACAACACACCAGGCGGCCAGACGACGGACGGGCTCGGGAAGCAGTTGCACACCCCCAGCGGACCACGCGCCCCCGGCCTTGTCCTGTGCGGTCGGCCGGTCAGGTGAAGGGCCGACGCGGTCGGCAGAATCGGTACGTCTGTCCACCTTTCGGATGAACAACCTTGCTATGGACGTGAGTTGCCCTTCCGCGTCTCTAGGTTCCGGAGCGGAGGTGATGCTCGATGAAGGAGCAGAACAACACGCGCAAGGACGCGATCGACATCAACGACTTCGTGTTCGTGGCCACGGGGGCCCGGGTACGGAGGCTGACGATGCCGGACGGGACGCACTGGTTTCCCGCGGTCGACGTATGCAAGGAGCTGGGGTACACCACCCCTCGAAAGGCGCTGCTCGACCACGTTCCCCAAGAGCACCGAGAGATTCTCGAGACAGTGACTGGAGGTCACACTCTCAGCGTTCCCGCAGGTCGGGAGTGGCGACGAGACATGAACGTCGTCGATCTCCAGGGCCTGATCCGCTTGGTCAACGGCTGCACGAAGCCGGAGTCCCAGCCCTTCAAGAACTGGGTCGCCGAAGTCATCGCCACCATCCAGCGCGACGGCTCCTACTCCCTGGAACCGGCCCCCGTGCAGCCCGCCGCCACCTGCTGCACCGCATACGCCGTGCCCCAACAGCTCGCTGACGCCCTCGTCCGGCTCGAAGAGCGCGCCTGCCGGACGGACGAAGCGCTACAGCGGATCGACAACAAGCAGAACGTGATCATCGAGTCCCTCCGGGACATCGCCCAGACCCTCCGGCGCTCCGGCGATCGCGCCCGCCCGGTCCAGGCCCCGGAGTTGACGCCTCAGCAGCTCCTGGCCAACTGGAAGTCCCGGAACCTGGTCGTCACCGAGGACGTCCACGCGGTGGCTGCCCACCTGGCTCCTGCGCTGCTGCACGGCGGCGCCGGTTACAGCGTGGAGGAGATCTCCGTCTGCACCGGGTTGTCGTCCGACCGCGTCCACGACAGCCTGGAGTTGCTGTCCGAGCAGGAATGCGTGCGGCAGGTGGGCCGCGCCCCGAACGGCGCGCCGTTCTACGTACTGCCGTAGTCCGGTAGCGCCCACATAGGAAAGGCCCGAAGCCGCACCCCAAACTTGCGGCTTCGGGCCTTCTCACAACCTACCGAGTCGCGGCCCGCTTTACAGGCCACCCTCGGACATCCCGTGCACGGCCGGGATCGTCCCCAGCCGCCCCTTCTGGAAGTCGTCGAACGCCTGCTGGAGTTCCTCACGGGTGTTCATGACGAACGGCCCGTAGTGCGCCATCGGCTCACGGATCGGCTGCCCGCCCAGGAGTACGACCTCCATGTCCGGCGTGTGCGAGTCCTGCTTCTCGTCCGCGCGGACGGTCAGGGACCCGCCGGCGCCGAAGACCGCGGTCTGGCCCAGGTGGATCGGACGCCGCTCGGCACCCACCGACCCTCGGCCGGCGAGGACGTACGCCAGTCCGTTGAAGTCCTCGCGCCACGGCAGCGTGAGCTCCGCACCCGGCGCCAGCGTCGCGTGGACCATCGTGATCGGGGTGTGAGTGATACCGGGACCGTCGTGGCCGTCCAGCTCACCGGCGATCACTCGAAGGAGTGCGCCACCGTCGGGGGTTGTCAGCAACTGGACGTTGCCACCGCGGATGTCCTGGTAGCGCGGGGCCATCATCTTGTCCTTGGCGGGCAGGTTCACCCACAGCTGGAGGCCGTGGAAGAGACCGCCGGACATGACCAGGGACTCCGGCGGCGCCTCGATGTGGAGCAGGCCCGAGCCTGCGGTCATCCACTGGGTGTCGCCGTTGGTGATGGTGCCGCCGCCACCCTGGCTGTCCTGGTGGTCGAAGACGCCGTCGATGATGTAGGTCACGGTCTCGAAGCCGCGGTGCGGGTGCCAGGGGGTGCCCTTCGGCTCCCCGGGCGCGTACTCAACCTCACCCATCTGATCCATCATGATGAACGGATCCAGATGCCGGTAATGGATCCCGGCGAACGCACGGCGCACCGGAAAGCCCTCACCCTCGAAACCGCTCGGCGCGGTCGTGACGCCGAGCACGGGACGGGCCACGGCGTCGGCCGGGGCGGCCACGCGGGGGAGCGTCAGCGGGTTCTCCACGGTCACTGCGGGCATGTCGGTACCTCCTTGGTGCGTTCAGTTTAGTTGAGCATTGAACTTCCTGCCACCTCTAACCATGAGGTCCGCAGGCACATTCCCGCCGCCGTCAATGCAACAGGGCCACCGTCCCGACGCCCATCGCCCACAGGCCCGCCGACACCGTGGACAGCCCGAGGACCAGGCGGAACAGACCGAGCGCGAGGTGCCCGGCGGTACGGTGCCCGACCTTGGTGGTGCCCTCCGGATCCTCGGGGTCGTACAGGATGTCGACCTCGTCCGCCCCGCCCTGCCGACCGCTGCGCGTACGCGCGTTGCCCAGGGCGTCGACGTACGCGTACGTGTGATGCGTGACGGCGTCCTCGCCGGTCCCGACCTCGTACGACCGCTCGCGCCGCCCCTCCACCGTGATCCCCCGGCGGCGCAGCACGACGCCCGCCCGGAGGCGGGCAACAGAACGCCGCCGGCCGTGCAGGACCAGCGGCGATGTGTCGATCTCGGTCACGCGGGCACAGTAGGCGAGCCCGGGGACCGGAAGGGGCGGTTAGTCGTAGCGGTGCTGGATCCGGCACTCAGCCGTACATCCGGCGCATCGCGAACTCGACCATCTGCTCCACGGCCTTCGCGTCGAAGACCATCCGGTGCTCGCCCTCCATGTCGAGGACGAAGCCGTAGCCGGTGGGCAGCAGGTCGATCACCTCCGCCCCGGTGATCACGAAGTACTTGGACTCCTTGCCCGCGTACCGGCGCAGTTCCTTGAGCGAGGTGAACATCGGGATCACCGGCTGCTGGGTGTTGTGCAGGGCGAGGAATCCGGGGTTGTCGCCGCGTGGGCAGTACACCTTGGACGTGGCGAAGACCTGCTGGAAGTCCTCCGCCGCCAGCTGGCCCGTCGTGAAGGCCCGCACGGCGTCCGCGAGGGACGGCGGGGACGGCTCGGGATACAGCGGCGGCTGCTGGCCGTACCCGCCCGGCATCTGCTGCTGTGGGGCGGCGTACTGCTGCTGCGTACCCGCGCTCTGGTCGTAGCCGTACATGGGCGCAAGAGTACCGATCGGGGCGGGGGCGGCGGGCGGCAATGGGGACCGGGCAGACCGACAGCGGCTTGACAGGCGGCGGCCGTGGTTTCCGGCGGCCGCCCCTCGTAGCGTCTGTAGTGCCGAGGGGAGCGGCACGGACAGCGGCCCACCACCAAGAGGACAGCCATGCGCGGACACCACGACGACGCAGCTCACGAGCACGACGGAGGACTCGCCCACGACCTTCCCGTCCTCGCCCGCCGGCGGATGATCCGGCTGATGGCGGGAGCGAGCCTGGTACCGCTGGTCGGCTGTTCCGCCGACAGCGACTCCACGGCGTCCGCCTCTTCCTCTTCGTCCTCTTCCTCATCCTCTGCCTCTGCCTCTGCTACGGCCGGCTCGTCATCCTCCTCGGAATGCGCCACCATTCCCGAGGAGACCGCCGGGCCCTACCCCGGCGACGGATCGAGCGGTGTGAACGTCCTCAGGGAGAGCGGTGTCGTCCGCAGCGACATCCGCACGAGCTTCGGCGACTCCGCGGGCGGCACCGCCGAGGGGGTGCCCCTGACGTTCACGCTGACGGTCGTGGACGCCGCATCCGGCTGCGGGACCCCGAGAGTGGGCGCCGCGGTCTACGTCTGGCACTGCGACCGCGAAGGGAACTACTCCCTGTACACCGAGGGCGTCACGGACGAAAACTATCTGCGGGGTGTGCAGGAGACCGACGACAAGGGGCAGGTCACCTTCACCAGCATCTTCCCGGGCTGCTACACCGGCCGCTGGCCGCACATCCACTTCGAGGTCTACGCCGACCTGGAGAACGCGACCGCGGCCACCTCCATCACCAACACCTCGCAGCTCGCGTTCCCCAAGGACGTCTGCGACACGGTGTACGCGACGGACGGCTACAGCGAGAGTGTGTCCAACCTCGGTCAGCTCTCCATCGAGACGGACATGGTTTTCAGCGACGGGTACGACCAGCAGCTGGCGACGGTGAAGGGCAGCGTCGACGCGGGGTACACGGCCACCCTCACGGTTCCGGTGTGAACCGTCACAGATGACCGGATCAGGGTTGCGGTTTATTACCGGCGGGTAGCATCATCGTATCGAAGCTACTTGTTGGTACGTGAACTAGCGCGAGGATCCAGTGCCTCGCCCGACTCTCTACGGGAGCCGTCGCCATGGGGCACTACAAGTCCAATCTCCGCGACATCGAGTTCAACCTCTTCGAGGTCCTCGGGCGCGACAAGCTGTACGGCACCGGTCCGTTCGAGGAGATGGACGTCGAGACCGCGAAGAGCATCCTCGACGAGCTGACGCGCCTCGCGGAGAACGAGCTGGCGGAGTCCTTCGCGGACGCCGACCGCAACCCGCCGGTCTTCGACCCGGAGACCAGCACCGCGCCGGTCCCCGCGTCCTTCAAGAAGAGCTACAAGGCCTTCATGGACTCCGAGTACTGGCGGCTGGGCGTCCCGGAGGCCATCGGCGGCACCACCGCCCCGCCGTCCCTGATCTGGTCGTACGCGGAGCTGATCCTGGGCGCGAACCCGGCCGTGTGGATGTACTCCTCCGGCCCGGCGTTCGCCGGGATCCTCTACGACGAGGGCAACGACGTACAGAAGAAGATCGCCCAGATCGCAGTGGACCGGACCTGGGGTTCGACCATGGTGCTGACCGAGCCGGACGCGGGTTCGGACGTCGGCGCCGGCCGCACCAAGGCGATCCAGCAGGAGGACGGCTCCTGGCACATCGAAGGCGTCAAGCGCTTCATCACGTCCGGTGAGCACGACATGGAGGAGAACATCCTCCACTACGTCCTCGCCCGCCCCGAGGGCCACGGCCCCGGCACCAAGGGCCTGTCCCTCTTCATGGTCCCGAAGTACCTCTTCGACTTCGAGACCGGCGAGCTGGGCGAGCGCAACGGCGCCTACGCCACCAACGTCGAGCACAAGATGGGCCTGAAGGCCTCCAACACCTGCGAGATGACCTTCGGCGACCAGCACCCCGCCAAGGGCTGGCTGATCGGCGACAAGCACGACGGCATCCGCCAGATGTTCCGCATCATCGAGTTCGCCCGCATGATGGTCGGCACGAAGGCGATCTCCACGCTGTCGACGGGCTACCTGAACGCGCTGGAGTACGCCAAGGAGCGCGTCCAGGGCTCCGACCTCGCCGCCTTCGGCGACAAGGCCGCGCCCAAGGTCACCATCACCCACCACCCCGACGTACGCCGCTCGCTCATGACGCAGAAGGCGTACGCGGAGGGCATGCGCGCCCTCGTCCTCTACACCGCCTCCATCCAGGACGCGATCGCCGTCAAGGAGGCCGCGGGCGAGGACGCCAAGGCCGAGCACGCGCTCAACGACCTGCTGCTGCCGATCGTGAAGGGCTACGGCTCCGAGAAGGGCTACGAGCAGCTCGCCCAGTCGCTCCAGACCTTCGGCGGCTCCGGCTTCCTGCAGGAGTACCCGATCGAGCAGTACATCCGCGACGCCAAGATCGACACCCTGTACGAGGGCACCACGGCCATCCAGGGCCAGGACTTCTTCTTCCGGAAGATCGTCCGCAACCAGGGCGCGGCCCTGAACGGTCTCGCCGAGGACATCAAGAAGTTCCTGGCGCTCGGCACGGGTGGCGAGGAGCTGTCCGGCGCCCGCGAGCACCTGGCCAAGGCGGCCGTCGAGCTGGAGGCCATCGTCGGTCTGATGCTGACCGACCTCGCGGCCACCGAGCAGGACGTCAAGAACATCTACAAGGTGGGCCTGAACACCACCCGTCTGCTGCTGGCCTCCGGCGACGTCGTCGTCGGCTACCTGCTCCTCAAGGGCGCCGCGGTCGCCGCCGAGAAGCTGGAGACGGCCTCCGCCAAGGACAAGGCGTTCTACACCGGCAAGATCGCGGCGGCGAAGTTCTTCGCGGCCAACGTCCTGCCCGGCGTCACCGGCGCCCGCAAGCTCGCCCAGGGCGTCGAGCTCGACCTGATGGAGCTGGACGAGGCCGCGTTCTAGGACACACCCGCACAGCTCTCCCGAGGGCCCGCTCCCAGCACCGGAGCGGGCCTTCGTACGTCGTTAAGGTGAACCCCATGAGCGAACCCTCCCGCTTCGACCGCGGTCACACCGACGACCTCATGTCCTTCCTGGCTGCCAGCCCCTCGCCGTACCACGCCGTGGCGAACGCCGCCGAGCGACTGGAGAAGGCGGGCTTCAGGCAGGTCGCGGAGACGGACGCCTGGGACGGGACGACCGGCGGCAAGTACGTGCTGCGCGGCGGCGCGATCGTGGCCTGGTACGTCCCCGAGGGCGCCGAGCCGCACACCCCGTTCCGGATCGTCGGCTCGCACACCGACTCCCCCAACCTGCGGGTCAAGCCGCTGCCGGACGCCGGGGCGCACGGCTGGCGCCAGGTCGCCGTGGAGATCTACGGCGGGCCGCTGCTGAACTCCTGGCTCGACCGCGACCTGGGCCTGGCCGGCCGGCTGACCCTGCGGGACGGCTCGACGCGACTGGTCAACGTCGGCCGGCCGCTGCTGCGGGTCCCGCAGCTCGCCGTCCACCTGGACCGCTCGGTGTCGACGGAGGGCCTCAAGCTCGACAAGCAGCGGCATCTGCAGCCCATCTGGGGACTCGGCAACGACATCCGCGAGGGCGACCTCATCGCCTTCCTGGAGGAGGAGAACGGGCTCCCGGCGGGCGAGGTCACCGGCTGGGACCTGATGGTGCACTCCGTGGAGCCCCCGGCCTATCTGGGCCGCGACAAGGAGCTGGTGGCCGGCCCGCGCATGGACAACCTGCTGTCCGTGCACGCCGAGGTCGCCGCGCTGAGCGCCGTCTCCACCGGCTCGGCCCTGTCCCACATCCCCGTACTCGCCGCCTTCGACCACGAGGAGAACGGCTCGCAGTCGGACACCGGCGCGGACGGGCCGCTGCTCGGCAGTGTGCTGGAGCGTTCGGTGTTCGCGCGCGGAGGGTCGTACGAGGACCGGGCGAGAGCCTTCGCCGGCACGGTCTGTCTGTCCTCCGACACGGGCCACGCGATCCACCCCAACTACGCGGAGCGCCACGACCCCACGCACCACCCGCGGGTCAACGGCGGCCCGATCCTCAAGGTCAACGTCAACAACCGCTACGCCACGGACGGTTCGGGCCGCGCGGTCTTCGCCGCCGCCTGCGAGAAGGCCGGCGTCCCCTTCCAGTCCTTCGTCTCCAACAACTCCATGCCCTGCGGCACCACGATCGGCCCCATCACAGCGGCCCGGCACGGCATCAAGACCGTCGACATCGGCGTCGCCATCCTGTCGATGCACAGCGCCCGCGAACTGTGCGGCACGGACGACCCTCATCTGCTGGCGAACGCGCTGGTGGCGTTCCTGGAGGGATAGCGAGGGACAGCGAGGGATAGCCCTCGCGAGGCCGGGTACCCGCCTTCGACCGGAACCACCGGACAGGGAGGCGACACTATGGGCCTCGGCGGATGCATCATCCTCATCGCCGCGGGAGCCATTCTCACGTTCGCGACCGACTGGGATATGCAGGGAGTCAATCTCGACCTGGTCGGCGTCATCTTCATGATCGTCGGCCTGATCGGCGTCAGTACGTTCAGCAGCATCGCCCGGCGCAGGCGGGTGGTCGTACCGCCGCCCACGACGACCGTGGTCGAGGACGACCACCACCGGCGCGGGGGCGGCTACAGCGCCTGATCGTCCATACCGGCCAGGACTGGGGTGTGCCGGTCCGTACCGCCCTCGGCGAGACGGACCGGCACACCCCAGTCCTGCTGGTGGACATGGCAGGCGGGGTACGCGTTGCGCGGGTCGTCGTCGCAGGAGGCGGCCGTCGCGGAGACATGCAGTACACCTTCGGCGACCGCCGGATCGAGGTGCAGGGTGCGGGAGAGCTCGGTGCCCGCGCCCTCTCCCTCGACCAGCAGTCCGGGCGGGGTGGCGGAGATCAGCAGCCGGGTCGAGGGACCGTAGCGGGTGTCGAGCTTCTGACCCGCCGGGGCCTGGAAGACCACGTCCAACCGCAGCCTGCCCGGGGCGACGTCGGTGGCGGCGCGCGGGGTGCGATGGGCGACCGATGCCACGCGTACGGCCTCCTCCGGGAGCCGCAGCCGGGTGAGCCGGTGCCGGGCCGACTCGACGACCACGAGGTCGTCCCCGACGAGAACGGCGCCGCTGGGCTCGCGCAGATCCGTGGCCAGGGTGGTGACCTCGCCCGTCGCCGGGTCGTAGCGGCGCAGGGCGTGGTTGTACGTGTCGCTGACCGCGACCGAGCCGTCGGGCAGCGCGGTGCCCCCCAACGGGTGCTGGAGCAGGGCCTGTTCGGCGGCGCCGTCGCGGTGTCCGAAGTCGAAGAGCTCGGTGCCGACGGCGGTGTGGACGGTGCCGTCGGTGTCCACCCAGCGCAGGGCTGACGTCTCGGAGTCGGCGACCCAGAGCCGCTCGGGGGTGGCGGCGAGCCCGGAGGGCTGGGCGAACCACGCCTCGGCGGCGGGGCCGTCGACCAGGCCTTCGTTGGTGGTGCCGGCCGCGACCGCGACCGTTCGATCGGCCGGGTCGTACGTCCAGAGCTGGTGGATGCCGGCCATGGCGATCCACACCTTGCCGTGCCACCAGGCCACGTCCCAGGGGGAGGAGAGGTTGACCTCGCGTGCCGGTCCCGAGGTGTCGTCGCCCCGCATCCACGGGTGGCCGGTGCCGGCGAGGGTGGTGGTGCGGCCCGACTCCGGGTCAAAGCGGCGCAGGGTGGCCGATCCCCTTGCGGGACAGACGGACCAGCTTCCAGACGACCAGCGTGCCGACGACGCCCGCCGTGACAGCCGCCAACGCGGCGTCGAAGCCTTTGCGCTCAACGGTCTTGTAACCGGAGCGCCCTCTGTCTATGTGGACCTTGCGGACGGTCAGTCCGTTGCGCTCGGCCCAGGCAAGGCAGTCGGCTTCCTGCCGTTCGATTGCGGTCTTGCCGTCCCGGTCGAGGGACAGGCGGAGGTAGAGATCACAGATCGTGTCTTGGTGCACACACTCAGTGTGGCGAAGAGTTCGGTGCTCTGTTGTCTATTTCAAAAATCGAGAACGACGATACGTCCGCGCAGATCGGCGAGGGTGTACTGCTTCTCGCCCGTGTTCAGCCAGCCGCCCTTGCCGACGAGCTCGGGGGCGCGGACTCGGACACGGCGGGGCGCGGAGTCGCTCATGGATCAAGAGTGCCACCCGCCACCGACAGTCACCTCAGCGTGTGCCCCGTCGTGGCATCCACATGCTCCGGTACGTCCTCGTGGCGGTCGCCGACCGTGAGGGTGCCGGTGGGTTCGAGGACGAGGATCGCCGACGGGACGGGGGCGTACGGCTTGTGTTCCGTGCCGCGGGGGACCGTGAAGACCGAGCCCTTGGGGAGGACGACCGTGCGTTCGCCGGTCGGTTCGCGCAGGGCGATGTGGAGTTCGCCGTCGAGGACGAGGAAGAACTCGTCGGTGTGGTCGTGGGTGTGCCAGAGGTGTTCGCCCTCGACCTTGGCGATGCGTACGTCGTAGTCGTTGACGGCGGTGACGATGCGGGGGCTCCACTGGTCCGTGAAGGACGCGAGGGCCTTTTCCAGGGAGATCGGCTCGGGGGAGACGGGTTCGCTCATGTCCGTCATCGTCGGCCGTGGCCCGGCACGTGCACGAGTGCTAGGAATTGCACATGCCGCAAGGATCCTCTCAACCGAACAGGCGTCCGCACCGGGTCGCGGTCATCGTCGACGAGGGCACCAACCCCTTCGAAGTCGGTGTCGCCACCGAGTTGTTCGGGCTGCCGCGGCCCGAACTGGGGCTGCCGGGGCCGTTGTACGAGGTGACACTGTGCGCGCCCACGCCCGGGGTGCGGATGAACCACGGGTTCTTCACGCTGAGCGGTGTGCCCGGGCTCGAGGCCGTGGACGAGGCCGACACCCTGGTCGTGCCGGGGCGGCCGGACAACGTCGTACCGCGCGGGGCCGCCGTACTCGACGCCATTCGCCGCACGCACGCGCGTGGCGCCCGCGTCATGAGCCTGTGCACCGGCAGCTTCGCGCTCGCCGAGGCGGGGCTGCTGGACGGCCGGCGGGCCACCACCCACTGGCTGTGGGCGGACGCGTTCCGCGAGCTGCATCCCAGGGTCCTCCTGGAGCCCGACGTCCTCTTCGTCGACGAGGGCGACCTTCTCACCGCCGCCGGCAGTGCCGCCGCGCTCGACCTCGGGCTGCACATCTGGCGGCGCGACCACGGTGCCGAGGTCGCCAACGCCGTGTCCCGGCGGCTGGTGTTCGCCGCCCATCGGGACGGCGGACAGCGGCAGTTCGTGGAGCGTCCGGTGCCCGAGGTGCCGGACGAGTCGCTGGCGCCATTGCTGGCGTGGGCGCAGGAGCGGCTGGGGGAGCCGCTGACGGTGGCGGAGCTCGCCGCCCGCGCGGCCGTCTCCCCCGCCACGCTGCACCGCCGTTTCCAGGCCCAGCTCGGCACGACGCCGTTGGCCTGGCTGACGGGGGAGCGCGTGACGCTGGCCTGCCGCCTCATCGAGCGGGGCGAGGAACGGCTGGACGTGGTGGCCGCCCGCAGTGGCCTGGGGACGGCCGCGAACCTCCGCGCGCGCGTGCGGCGCGAGACGGGGCTCAGCCCGTCGGCGTACCGGAGGCGGTTCGGGACGTCGGCGACGGAGGTGCCGCGGCCTCGGACCTGAGCTGTCGCAGCTCGGACACCACACCGACCCCGGCGTGTCGGCCATCCCTACGGCCTATTGGTTGCGTTCCGTCGCGCAGGTCGGGGAAGCGGTATCGGCATGAGATTCCTCGTACGCGACCGGCTCCTCGGCTTCGGTGACGACTACTGGATCGAGGACGACCAGGGCAACAAGGTGTTCCTCGTCGACGGCAAGGCCATGCGGCTGCGGGACACCTTCGAGCTGAAGGACACCCGTGGGCGCGTCCTGATCGACATCCGGCAGAAGATGTTCGCCCTGCGGGACACGATGATCATCGAGCGGGACGGCGAACCGCTGGCCACGATCAAGCGCAAGCGCCTGTCCCTGCTGCGCAACCACTACCGGGTGTCCCTGGCGGACGGCAGCACCGAACTCGACGTCAGCGGGAAGATCCTCGACCGGGAGTTCGCGATCGAGTACGACGGTGAGCTGCTCGCCGTGGTCTCCCGGCGGTGGCTGCACGTGCGGGAGACCTACGGCGTCGACGTCGTACGGGAGGACACGGACCCGGCGCTGCTGATCGCGGTGACGGTGTGCGTGATCCAGCTCGCCGAGAAGGAGAGGGAGTCCGACTGAGACCTAACGCCGGGGTGCGTCGAGTCCCAGCATCCGGTCCTTCAGCGCCGGGAACTGATCCCGTGTCACGGCCACCTTCGCGGCGTCGAACTCGACGGTGAGGACCTCCTCGTCGGCGCCGGCCTCGGCCAGTACCTCGCCCCACGGATCCACCACGATCGAGTGACCGGCCTGTGGAACTCCCGCATGTGTCCCGGCCGTTCCACAGGCAAGCACGTACGCCTGGTTCTCGACCGCCCGCGCCTGGGCCAGCAGCGTCCAGTGCGCCCGGCGGCGCTCCGGCCAGCCCGCGGGGATCACCAGGGTCTCGGCGCCGGCGTCGACGAGGCCGCGGAAGAGTTCGGGGAATCGGAGGTCGTAGCAGGTCGCCAAGCCGAGGGTGGTCTCGGGCAGACGGACCGTCACCAGGTCCCGGCCCGCGCCCATCAGCACGGCCTCGCCCTTGTCGAAGCCGAAGCGGTGGATCTTGCGGTAGGCGGCGATCAGATCGCCGGAGGGGGAGAAGACGAGAGAGGTGTTGTAGAGCGTGCCGTCAGGGGTGTGCTCCGGGATCGAGCCCGCGTGCAGCCAGACGCCCGCGTCGCTCGCGGCCTTGGCCATGGCCTCGTACGTCGGCCCCTCCAGCGGCTCGGCCTCGCTGCCGAACCCCTCGTAGGCGAACGCGCCGGTGGTCCACAGCTCCGGCAGCACGACCAGATCGGCACCGGACTGGTCCCGTACCAGTGAGGCCACCCGCCGTCGGCGCGATTCGACCGATTCGCCCTCACTTACGGCGATCTGAATCAACGAGGCGCGCACACTACCACCGTCCTGGCATTCGAGCCGTTCACACGGGCCTACGATCGTCACACGAAAGCACTGCCGGGGTGCCTCACAGCAGCGTAACTTAGCGTTCCAAGACACCCGCCGACAGCCACACTCCCACTGGCAACGACGCCATCACCAGCCCGTGCACCGACCGCCGAGGGGTCCCGTTCCGTGAGTCTGCATCCCACCCTCCAGCCCTACGCCGACGCCTGGACCCACTCCATCGATGCGATATCCGAGCTGGTGACGCCCCTTGTGGAGGGAGAGTGGAACCGGCGTACCCCGTGCCCCGGCTGGTCGGTGCGCGACGTCGTGTCCCATGTCATCGGTCTGGACACCGAGATGCTGGGAGACCCGCGCCCCATCCACTCGCTGCCTCGCGACCTCTACCACGTGACCAATGAGCAACAGCGGTACACGGAGATGCAGGTCGACGTCCGCCGCCATCACACGGCGCCGGAGATGACGTCCGAGCTGGAGTACGTGATCATCCGCCGCAACCGCCAGCTGCGCAACGAGTCGCGGGATCCGGGTACGAAGGTGCGTGGCCCCCTCAGCAGCGAACTGACGCTCGAAGAGTCCATGCGCAAGCACGCCTTCGACGTCTGGGTGCACGAGCAGGATCTCCGCGCCGCCCTCGGCCGCCCCGGCAACCTGGACTCCCCCGGCGCGCACATCGCCCGTGACGTCCTGCTCGCCGAAATGCCCGCCATAGTCGCCGAGAAGGCCGACGCCCCGCGCAGCTCGGCGATCGTCCTCGACGTCCACGGCCCGATCGAGTTCCTGCGCACGATCCGCGTCGACATCCAGGGCCGCGGCACCCTCGAAACGGCTCCCGCTCTCGGCCCCGCCGCCACTCTCACCCTCGACTGGGAGACCTACGTCCGCCTGGCCTGCGGCCGGGTGACGGCGGACGCGGTACCGGACCGGGTGAAGGCGGAGGGCGACCCGGCGCTGACGGCGGCGATCCTGCGGAACTTCACGGTGACGCGCTAGCGGGACCGCGATGACGCGGTACCGCTGACGGAACTGGGGGCGGCGGCCCCCAGCTCTACACCGGCACGTGCACCGTCTCCACCCGGCTCGCCACCAGCCGCTCCCGCTCCCGGCGGATCGCCCGCTTGCGCAGCCGCAGGATCTGGCTGATCCCCAGCGCCTGCAGCACGAAGACCGCGGAGAAGGCGATCCGGTAGTTGTCCCCGGTCGCGTCCAGCAGCACCCCGATCGCGAACAGGGTCGTCATCGAGGCGACGAAGCCGCCCATGTTGGTGATGCCGGACGCGGTGCCCTGCCGCTCCGGCGGGTTCGCCGGACGCGCGAAGTCGAAGCCGATCATCGAGGCCGGCCCGCACGCGCCCAGCACCGTGCAGAGCACCACGAGCAGCCACATCGGCGCATGCTCACCCGGGTACGCCAGCGTCACCGCCCACATCAGCCCCGTCGCCCCCACGGTCCCCAGCGCCAGCGGCAGCCGCGCCTCGTGGTGCCGGGCGACGACCTGGCCGTAGACCAGCCCGATCACCATGTTCGACAGCACGACGAGGGTCAGCAGCTCACCGGCGACCGCCCGGGACAGCCCCTGCGCCTCGACCAGGAACGGCATGCCCCACAGCAGCAGGAACACCATCGCCGGGAACTGGGTCGTGAAGTGCACCCACAGGCCGAGCCGCGTGCCCGGCTCCCGCCAGGAGGCGGCGATCTGCCGTCGTACGTAGGCCGCGCCCTGGTGCGGGAAGGGCTCCGGCTCGTGTCCCTCGGGGTGGTCCTTGAGGAAGAGCAGCAGCAGGACCAGCACGACCACACCCGCGACCGCGCTGCCCGCGAAGGCCGCCGTCCAGCCGATGCCGTGCAGCAGCCGGGCCAGCACAAGGGTGGAGACCAGGTTGCCCGCCATGCCGACCAGCCCCGCGAACTGCGCGACCATCGGCCCGCGCCGGGCCGGGAACCAGCGGGTGCCGAGCCGCAGCACGCTGATGAACGTCATCGCGTCACCGCAGCCCAGCAGCGCGCGCGAGGCGAGGGCCATGCCGTACGAGGGGGAGAAGGCGAAGCCGAGCTGTCCGGCCGTGAACAGCACCACCCCGATGGCCAGCACCTTCTTGGTGCCGAGCCGGTCGACGAGCAGGCCGACGGGTATCTGCATGCCCGCGTACACGAGCAGTTGGAGGATGGAGAAGGTCGACAGCGCGGAGGCGTTGACGTGGAAGCGGTCGGCGGCGTCGAGGCCGGCAACCCCCAGCGACGTACGGAAGATGACGGCGACGAAGTAGACGGAGACGCCGATGCCCCAGACGGCCATCGCGCGGCGGCCACCCGGGGGGTCACCCGGCAGAGTGGCGCTCATCGGACCTCGCCCCGCGCCAGGTGGGAGAACCACTCGACGTGCCCGTGGATGAGCCCGACGACCGCCTCCGCGTCGCCGGAGCGCAGCGCGTCGAGGATCTGCTCGTGCTCGGCGAGGGTCTTGGTGATGCGGTCGGGGTGGGCGTGCATCACGGCGACGCCCATCCTCAGCTGCCGGTCGCGGAGCTGGTCGTAGAGCCGGGACAGGATCTCGTTGCCCCCGCTGCGGACGATCTCGGCGTGGAAGCAGCGGTCGGTGACGGCGGCGCCGGCCAGGTCCCCGGCGGCGGCCTGCTCCTTCTGCTGGGCGAGGAGTTCCTCGAGCCGTGCGATGAGCCGCGGCGACGCCGGTAGGGCCTTGCGCGCGGCGTGTTCCTCGACGAGCTGGCGGGTCTCCACCACGTCCGCGATCTCCTGTGCGGAGACGGGCAGGACCAGCGCGCCCTTCTTCGGGTAGAGCTTGATCAGCCCCTCCACCTGGAGCCGCAGCAGCGCCTCGCGCACCGGTGTCCGCGAGACCCCCACGGCCTCGGCGAGCTCGCCCTCGGTCAGCAGGGTGCCGCCCTCGTAGCGACGGTCCAGGACGCCCTGCTTCACGTGGTCGTAGACGCGGTCGGCGGCGGGCGGCTGCTTGGTGTGAGCGGCGGACGGGGCGGGTGGGGCTGAAGGCATGCGCACATCATAGATACAACACGTACGCATGCCAGGGAGTCGTCCATCATGCGGACCCCAAAAGACTCAGAGGCCCCCCCTGGCAGAGAAAGTCGAATCCGCCCCAGCAGCCGCACAACCTTCTGCGCTACTTACGAGTCAGACACGTGCGGCCCCAACAACTTTCAGGACTCAACTCGGCCGCACGCCAGGGGCATTCAACGTATTCGGGGTACCTCACTTGATTACCGGCATTCAGGGCATTCGTATCCGCAGAGCTGTAGCCGTGGCCGTGACCACCGGCTCGCTCTTCGCCACCGGAGCCCTCACCGCGGCGCCGGCGCAGGCCGTCACCGCGCCCACCATCACCGCCAAGAGCGGGTTCATGATGAACAGCGCCACCGGCACGACGCTCTTCAGCAAGTACGGGAGCACGCACCGGCTCACTGCCTCCACCACAAAGATCATGACCGCGAAGGTCGTGCTCGCCCAGTCGAATCTGAACCTGGACGCCAAGGTCACGATCAAGAAGGCGTACAGCGACTACATCGTCTCCAAGGGCGCCTCGTCGGCCCGTCTGATCGTCGGCGACAAGGTCACCGTCCGTCAGCTGCTCTACGGGATGATGCTGCCGTCCGGCTGCGACGCCGCGATGGCGCTGGCCGACAAGTTCGGTACCGGTACGACGGTCGCGGCCCGCACCAAGAACTTCATCGCCAAGATGAACAACAAAGCCGGGCAGCTCGGCATGACGAACACGCACTTCGACTCGTTCGACGGCATCAGCAACGGCTCGAACTACTCATCGGCGAAGGACCTGACGCTCCTCGCCCGCAGCGCGATGAAGAGCTCCACCTTCAAGTCCGTCGTGAAGACCAAGTCGTACACCGCGAAGACGATCACCAGCTCCGGTACGACGCGCACGATGTCGGCTTGGAAGAACACCAATGCCCTGCTCGGCTGGAACGGCACGCTCGGCATCAAGACCGGTTCCGGCACCGAGGCCAAGTACTGCCTCGTCTTCGCCGCCACGTACAACGGCGAGTCGGTGATGGGCGCCGTCCTGACGTCCTCCTCGGCGGACAATCGCACGGCGGACGTGAAGAAGCTGATCAACTATGGCTACGCGAAGATCGCCTGACGCGAAGGCGTGATGGCGTGAAGACGTGAAGGAAGGGGCCTGCGGCGGCGGGCCCCTTCGCCATTCAGCCGACCGGCAGAAAGAACCGCAGCTTCTCCTTCGAGACGGCGCCGATCCGGTCGTAGAACCGAATGGCCCCCTCGTTCCACGCAGGCGTCTGCCACTGCACCTGTCCGAGCCCGAGGGCCCGCGCCTCGTCCCGTACGGCAGTCATGAGCGACTCCCCGATGCCGAGCCCGCGGTGCCCGTCGCGCAGGAACAGACAGTCCATGTGGAGGTACTCGGCGCCGTCCCAGGTGGACACCTCGGCGGAACAGGTGGCGTATCCGACGACGGTCCCGTCCAACTCCGCGACGAGACACCGCAACCGCGGCTCGGGGCTCCCGAACAGCAGGGACCGCAACCGCTCTTCGAGCCCGGGGGCGGGCGGCTCGGCCTTCTCGTACACGGCGTGCTCGGTGATCAGCGCGACGACGTCCGCCAGCTCCTCGGACCGCACCCGCCGCACGACGGGACCGCCGCTCACCGGACCTCCCCCTCCAGCACATCCGCGGACCAGGCGGCGAGCCGTGCACCGATCTCCCCGTCCCCGTCCAGCACATGGCGCACCCAGACATCCCGCTCGTACGCGAACACGGCCGCCTCCCACACACAGGGAGCCAGCCCCTGCCGCCCCGGCCGCAGCCCCTCCGGCTCACCGACGGGCCCGACGAAGACGGCGAGGTCGGACATGTCCCCCTCGATCCACGTGTGCACGAGCACGTAGTCCCCGTCCCCACCGGCGTGCACCAGCAGCACGGCGGCCCCGAGAGAGCCACGCAGACCGGCGGTGGCGAGGTGCGCCCCGGCGATCGCCAGCCCGGCGTCCGCGCCCTTGACCTCCCGTCCGGGCGCCTCGATCGCATACGCCTTCACCAGGTGCCCGGCGACCTCGTGCGTCCCCAACGGCCGCACGGCACGGGCGTGATGAGTGTCGGCGAGCTCCAGCAGCCCGGAGACGTCCACGGCTGCCGGTATGTGCGCGTCTGTTCGAAGATCGGCCATACGGCAATGATCACCTTCACCGTTCCCCCGCGCCACCCCCCGGCCATGCACTGATGCCGCTGAAAGCATGGGTCCGCAAGCAGGCGATGGTTCGGGGGCTCCGCGTGGTGTTCGTCATGGCCGCTGCGGCTGTCTACGGCGTTCTGCAGCTGACTCTGCTGGCTTCGCCGACCAGGTCGCTGAAACTGTCGACCGTGCTGCTGACCGTGGCGGTCGGCGTGTACGGCAGTGGAGTCGTCGCCGCACTCATCGAGTACGCCTACGCGCATGCCCTGGTCTCCCAGCCCGGTCAGTCCCTGCGGGACGCCATGGGCGACGGCACGTACACCGTCGTACCGATCGTCGAGGAACTCGCCAAGCTGGCACCGCTGCTGCTCGCCGGGATCAACCTGAAGATCCGCTCCCAGCTGGGGCTCGCCGACTTCGTCGTGCTCGGTGCGGCGACCGGTGCCGGTCTCGGACTGTTCGAGGTGCTGCTCGGGCACATGCTGGACGCTCAGCGGGCGTTCCCCCTGCCCAGCGGCGACGGCTGGATGCTGTCGGGCGGGTTCAGCCTGACGTCCACCTACATACCCGGTCCGGGGACGGTGCTGGGCACTTGGCTGCCGGCTTCGCTCGGCGTTCTCGACATGAGCTTCACCCAGCCGAGTCTGAGCACGAACCTGCATCTCGCCTGGGGGGCGACGGGCGCGTTCGGCGTCGGCCTGCTGCTGCGCGGACGCGGTCCGCGCCGTGCGCTCGGACTGCTGCCCGTGGCGTACGCGATCGGCCACCACGCCCTGGTCAACTACGGCGGGCAGCGCGGTACTCACACGCAGGACTGGGCCGATTCGCTGCTCAAGGGTGCCGATGGCGCGGTGGGGTGGGCGCCCCTGGTCTGTCTCGTCATCGCCATGGCGGTCGACTGCGCGCACGTACGCCGCGGCAAGCGGGCCATGCCCGCAGTCCTTCTCGAGGCGGAGCGAGCCGGTCGTACGGGGCTGACGGCACTGACCGGGTTCGGCATGTGGTGCGTTCCCTGGACCGCCCTGATCGCCCTGCGGTTCGCCCGGCTGCGCAGGGCCCTTCTGTACGCCGCCGGGCGGGTGCCTCCGGAGCGGATCGACGTGCTGTACAAGGCAGTCACGGACACCGTGAGCCGTATGGACGCGGTCGAGCGGGAGGGAACCCGGGACGCCGCCCGCATCCGGGCCTGGCTCAAGTCGGCCCGGCCACCGCACCCTTGGCGCCGGCGTTGGCCGCTGCTCGTGATCCCGCTGATCCTGATGCTGCCGTCACTGGTCTTTCTCGGGGTCGGCTCCTTCACGGCCACCAAAGACCTGCAGAGGCACTTCACCACCGGCAACGGGCCGCGCGTTCTGCTGTGGTTCGGCGTCGCGGCTGTCGTCTGGACGCTGATCCAGCTGGCATTGCTGCTCCGAGCCTGGCATACGACCAGGAAGCAGTCCCTCGGAGAAGCTCTCGCTCTGGTGCGGTTGCGCCTGTGGGCCGCGACCGGAGCCGCGCTCTTCGGCGGGCTGCTGCTCATCTCCCACTTCCACGGCGATGTCCCGCTCGACGGCCGTCCCACCGACGCCCTCGCGATGCTGCTGGCAGCCCTGGAAAACCTCGAACTGTACGCGGGCATCGCCCTGACGATGCTCTCGCTCGCCGCCCTGATCATGCTGTTCCCGCCGGGGGGCCTCGCCCTTGTCACAGGTGGGGTCCTGGTCGGAGAAGCCGCTTCGGTGGCCGCCGTTCAGGCGGGTGCCCTGGGGGTGGCGGGCCTCGCGCTGATGGGGCAGGGCGCCACCGGGGGACCGCACGGCTCGGGTCAGGACTCGAACGCATGGCCCAGGAGCAAGCGGAAGGGACGGACGAAACCGCAGCATCGTGCCGACGTCAAGGGGGACGAGGGGAAGAACGGATCGCACACCATCGATCGGCACGTGGACAAGACGATCGACGGGATGCGCAATCGCCTGCGGGAGAATCCGCGCCTCAAAGCGGACTCCCGCTACGTCGACGAAGGCGCGGCACAGCATTTCACGGACGAGACCCTGGCTGTCCCCCGGAATCAGCGAAAGATCTCTGACTGGCTGGCCAAGGGAGCGAAGGGAAGGCTGGAACTGGATGCCGAGTTCAGCGATCCGACCGGCCTCCATCTGACGCGGTACAACTTCACTCACGGAGAACCGACAAGCTGGGTGCACAGGACGCAGGTCGTTCTCAAGGGTGATCCGTCATCCCCCTCTGGGTACCGTGTTCTGACCTCTTATCCTCAGCCTTGATGCCTTGATGCCTTGATGCCTTGATGCCTTGATGGGAGCCACTTGTGAATGAATCCTCGCCGCCGGGGCAGCGGTTCTACGAAATCGGCGAACTCCTGGAAGCCTACGCAGACACCGGTTTCGCGTTCACCGACACTCCCGAAGCCCCCGGCCCCGGTCTGGCGTCCTATCTGAGGATCGTGGCCCGCCGTCCCGGGCGCGGTGCGGTGGCCGTGCAGCAGCTTGACGACCTGCTGTCCGTCGGGCTGTTCTCGGAGGAGGTCGCCGAGGACATCGATGGGATGCCGGAGATCCAGCCGCCGACGGGAATGAGCGTGGAGGACTGTCTTCGCATTTCGAGGAATCATATCCACCGGGCTCTTCAGAACCCTTCCCTGGTTCCACGGATGAACCCGCAGAACCGGTGGGAATGGAATGAGCGATTTCCTGCCCTGAGTCAGTTCTTCGGGGCCTATCTCAATCAACGCTGCCTCGATTTCCACGCCTCTCCGGAAGAGGCCGTCGACGACTACCGCGACGAGTCCGATCCGGATGACGTCCGGCAGTCCGTCGGCGAGATCACCGAGCTCCTGACCGTCGTCGCCTCCGACCAGGAACTCGAGCGGGCGACGGATGCCCTGGGTATCGAGGTTCTCCCTCCGCAGGACCTGACACTGCGCCGGTGGCTCGAAGCCGTCCGGACCAGGCTCGGTTCGGGATCCGGCCGGTGAGGAGAACGCGGATCGGGCCGACCCCACGTCAGGGCCGGCCCGCCGGCCGGCTCAGTAGTAGGTGTTGCCGTCCCAGTCCGACTCGTCGCAGCCCAGCTGGTCGTCCTTCTCGTAGACGCAGACCTGGATGCGCATCGCCCAGATGCCACGGGTGTCCGTCAGGGACGTCACCCAGGTGTCGGAGTGCCCGTAGCCGGCGGTGACCGAGCGCCAGGCGTAGCTGGTCACCACGCGCTCCGGGGTGAGGGACTGCGCCCGGATACGGACGTGGTGTCCGTCGGGGGCGGTGTCGGTCACCGTGAGGTAGATCTTGTTGGCGACGGTCTTGCTCGAGTAGTAGAAGTCCCCGGTGCCCTGGGCCCCGGAGATCGACTCGGCGACGCCGCCGGCGGCCGCCGGACTCACGGAGAAGGCGAACGCGCCCAGGGCCGCGGCGCCCACCGCGAGGATTCTGTTGAGGTTCTTCTTCAAGGGTTCCCCCTGTGTCCAAGATCGACTGTCTTGCAGGCGGGATCCTACGAGGGACATGGCCATGCCACCCCCGTGATCGACGTTCCTGTGACGGGGGTAACAGGCCGTCGGCTAGCCGGCCGAGACGCCCGTCGAGACGTCGAACTGCATGTCCGGCGCGTTCTTCGGATCGAAGTCGGTCCCGGCCTTGGGGAACTGGTTCATGATCGTGCCCTGGCCGTACGTGTTCTCGGCGTAGTCGTTGTCGTCGTAGGACCAACCCGCCGCCTGCAGGCAGAGCTTGACCGAGTCCCAGTTCTTGAACGCGAAGTCCGGCATCTGCACCTGGTCGGGGTCGTTGTTCGACTCCTGCGGCTCGGTGCACTCGGTCGTCTCGACCGTCCGGTTCGCGTCGCCGGTCCGGTATCCCGACGGCGTCGACGAGGTGGTCGGCGTGGTGTCGCCGCCGGCGTCGTCATCCGTCCCGCCCCCGTTCAGCGTCAGCGCCGCGATCAGGCCGCCGACCGCCACGACGGACACGATGATCGAGCCGAGGATGACCGGCTTGTTGCTCCTGCGGCCGCCGCCCGAGGGCGGTGCCTGCTGCGGGGTGATGTTGTACGGCGGCGGAGTCGAGGCGTACGCGTTCGGCGCCGGCGTGGGGGTCTGGTACCCGCCCTGCTGCGGATATCCGTACGCCGGGGAAGGAGTCGAGGGCGGCGGGGTGCCGTAGGGGTTCGGCGTCGGCTGGTACGGCGTCTGGACCGGCCCCGTCGGCGCCGGAGTCCCCTGGTCCACCGGCGGGAACACCGCCGAGCCCACGCCCGCCCCGCTCGACGTCTGCGCGCCGGGGACGATGCTCGGCGCGGCCGCCTGGAAGGACGCCGCCACCCGCAGGCACTCGGTGCGCATGGCCTCGGCGCTCGGGAAGCGCTCGTTCGGGTTCTTCTTCAGGGCGCGGGCGATCAGCGCGTCCACCGCGGGCGGCAGCGAGCGGTTGATCTGCGACGCGGCCACCGGCTCTTCCTGCACATGCGCGTACGCGATCGCCAGCGGCGAGTCCGCGTCGAACGGCAGCCGCCCGGTGACCAGTTGGAACAGCATGATGCCGACCGAGTAGAGGTCGGAGCGCGCGTCCACGCCGCGGCCCAGCGCCTGCTCGGGGGAGAGGTACTGGGGGGTGCCAACCACCATGCCGGTCTGCGTCATCGACGTGACACCCGACTGCATGGCGCGCGCGATGCCGAAGTCCATGACCTTGACGACGCCGCGCTTGGTCATCATCACGTTGCCGGGCTTGATGTCGCGGTGGACCAGGCCCATCTCGTGGCTGATCTCCAGCGCCGCCAGCACATCCGCGGTGATCTTGAGCGCCTTGTCGGCGGGCATCGCGCCGTGGTGCCGTACGTCCTCGTCGAGCACCGAGCCGAGCGGCCGGCCCTCGACGTACTCCATGACGATGTACGGCATCGTCATCCCGTCGAGGTTGTCCTCGCCGGTGTCGAAGACCGAGACGATATTGGTGTGCGTGAGCTTGGCCACGGCCTGGGCCTCGCGGCGGAAGCGCTCGCGGAAGGCCTGTTCCCGGCCCAGTTCGGTATGGAGGGTCTTGATGGCGACGGGGCGGTCGAGCACGGTGTCGTGCGCGAGGTGCACCGAGGCCATGCCACCCTCACCGAGCAAGTCGCGCAGCTGATAGCGGTTGTTGGCGATCGCCCGCCCCGCATACCGGCCGTGTGCGCCGTCCTGGCTCATGTTCCGCGTCCCCCATCGGCCATCAGGCGCCGGCCCGACTGTCGTTGATCGAATGGCTCATTCCCGGCCAAGTCTGCCCCACGGCACTGACAGGTCAAGCCGGGTGCCCGTTCCGTGACCGTACGCGAAAGAAGCGTCGCGGAAGCGTTACAGGTGGCGTACCGCCGGTACACAGAATTTGCACGACAGCGCGTGCTACCGCTTTGATGGCCGGTCCGTCTCGGACCGGCCCCCGGGCTCATCCCGGACCGGAGGCTTGCGCGGAGGCTGTAGCGTGGCCGACGGAGACCGTAACAACACCGCGCGCACCGCGGGCAGAAACGACGGCGAGGACCGATGGCACAGCAGCAGCGCGCTCAGGGCCCGTCCGACCCCGAGGCGACTGGCGGCGGGATGTCAGACGCGCCGGAGATGTGGGGCAACGGCGGACTGGTCGGCGACGGCCGATATCGACTGACACACAGACTCGGCCGGGGCGGCATGGCCGAGGTGTTCGCCGCCGAGGACGTACGTCTCGGCCGCACCGTGGCGGTCAAACTGCTGCGCTCCGACCTCGCCGAGGACCCGGTCTCCAAGGCCCGCTTCACCCGCGAGGCCCAGTCGGTGGCCGGCCTCAACCACCACGCGATCGTCGCGGTGTACGACTCCGGCGAGGACTTCGTGAACGGCCATGCCGTTCCGTACATCGTCATGGAGATCGTCGAGGGCCGGACGATCCGGGACCTGTTGATCAACGCCGAGGCCCCGGGGCCCGAGCAGGCGCTGATCATCGTCTCCGGTGTCCTGGAGGCGCTCGCCTACTCGCACCAGCACGGCATCGTGCACCGGGACATCAAGCCGGCCAACGTCATCATCACCCACGGCGGCGCCGTGAAGGTGATGGACTTCGGCATCGCCCGCGCGCTGCACGGCGCCCAGTCGACGATGACGCAGACCGGCATGGTCATGGGCACCCCTCAGTACCTGTCGCCCGAGCAGGCGCTCGGCAAGGCGGTGGACCACCGCTCCGACCTGTACGCGACGGGCTGCCTCCTCTACGAACTCCTCGCGCTGCGGCCGCCGTTCACCGGTGAGACCCCGCTGTCCGTCGTCTACCAGCACGTCCAGGACATCCCGACGCCTCCGTCCGAGGTCTCCGACGCCACGCCTCCGGAGCTCGACGGCCTGGTCATGCGCTCGCTCGCCAAGGAGCCGGACGACCGGTTCCAGACGGCCGAGGAGATGCGCGGACTCATCCAGTACGGGCTGCAGATGCTGTACGAGCAGGGCGGTCACACCGGCACCTGGAACACCGGGCCGGTCGCGATGCACGACGGCCGGCACACCCCCTCGGGCGGCTTCGCCGGCACCACCGTCATGCAGCATCAGGGCGACGCCTCCGGCACCACGCAGATCCCGCAGCCGATCCTGCCCGGCGGCTACGGCGGCGGGGACGACGGTGGCTTCGAGGGACACGGCAACCGGGGCAGCGGACGCGGCAAGCTGTGGATCCTCGCCGTCCTCGCGGTGGTCGCCATAGCGGCAGGTGTCGCGCTGGCGCTGAACGGCGGCGGCGGGAACGGCAGCGGGGACGACACCACCCAGAAGCCGACCACCTCCACGACGCCCTCGGAGACGACCAGCGAGTCCCCGAGCGACGAGCCGACGGACGAGGCGACCGACACACAGACCGACGACGGCTCCGTGAGCACCGGTTCGTCCTGGTCTCCGACTTCGACCCCGTCGTACACGCCCTCGCCGACCCCCACGGAGACGGCCACGGAGCCGACGGGCGAGCCGACGACCGCGGAGCCGACGGACGAGCCGACCGACACCGCACAGCCCACGGACACCGCACAGCCGACCGACACGAGCGGCGGCGACACCGGCGGCGACACCGGTGGCGAAGAGGACGGCACCTGACGGAGCACACCGCCACGCGCGCGTACGGACCGGAAACGGACCGCACGCGCGCGTGGCGTTTTTCCGGACGGGCGACTCAGTCGGCGAAGGCCTCGCACACCGCCTCGTACTCCCGCGTCCACCACACGACCAGCGCCGAAGCCGCCGGGAACTGGGGGTCCGCGCGGGTGTCGCCGCGTTCGTAGTGCCAGCGCAGCATCCAGAAGTCGTTGAGGCGCTCCCACCAGACCCGGTGGACGGCCGCCGTCAGCTCCGAGGGCCTGGCGCCCGCCGTACGCCGGTACGCGCGCGCGTACGCCCGCACCTTCGGCAGGTCGAGCGCCCCCGCGGGCCGTACGAAGAAGATCGCGGCGGCGCGTACGGCCTCCTCCGCGCGGGGCTGCACGCCCAGCCGGTCCCAGTCGACGATCGCGGCCGGGGCGTCCCCCTTGTAGAGCAGGTTGAAGGGGTGGAAGTCCCCGTGCACCCACCCCACGCACCCGCCCCGCGGCGGCCGCCGATCCGCGTGCCGCTCCAGCAGTGCCCGCCGCTCCAGGAGCCGGTGCCGGGCCAGCTCGTCGAAGGAGTCGGCGGGACGGTGCCGGCGTACGCGGGTGAGGAGGTCGTCGATGAGGGCGCAGGTGTCGGCGGGGTCGGCGCTCCCGGCGCGGGGGTCTGCGTCAGGCGCGGGCGTGCGGTCCTGAGGCCCGGCGCACGCCTCACTGCGCACGCCCGGCACTCGCCCCTGCACCGGCATCACCCGCTCCAGACTCGCGTGCACCACCCCGAGCAGCGCCCCCAGCCGTCCGCACTGCTCCGGCGTCAGCTGGCCCCCGTGGCGGTGGCGACCCTCGATCCATGGGTGGAGGGCGTAGGAGTGGCCGCCGACGACCGCGACCGTGCGGCCGTCGCGGTCGGGCAGGGGCGGGGCGACCGGGACGCCCAGAACCGCCAGCCGCTCGGTGGCGCGGTGCTGGCGGGCGATGGCGGCCGGGTCGGCGGTCTCGGGGTCGAAGTGGTGCTTGAGGAAGTAGTGGCCGCGGGTCGTGCGCAGCCGGTAGCCGCGGTTCAGCAGCCCCTGGTCGACGGGTTCGCAGGTGACGGCGGAACCGGCGGCGTACTGGCTGAGGAGGGCCCGCAACGGGGGCGCGTGAGGCATGGGGGGTGGTACACAAGGGCGCGGCACGCGCCAGATGCTAGGGCACGATCCGGGCCTGTGAGCTGGGCGTTGTCACAGACAGTCGCTTTCGGTCACGGTATGTGCGCGAAGTGACTTTCCAGGGCGCCGTCGGTCGAGTGGACCGTGCCGAACTGCGGCTCGACGCGCAGATAGACGGGCTCATAGGGCTCACCGTCCACGAACCGGGGCGCCGGCCCGAACCGCTCGAGCTCCGCGGCCGTCGGCTCGTACGCCGTGCACCCGCCCACGACCTGGACGGACCACAGCCCTTCGCCCGGCTGGGCCGAGCTCAGGTTGTCCGCGCCGTACGCGACGACCCCGCCGACGCACGCCCGGTGGTAGCCGCAGCTCCTGGGCAGCCGCAGCAGGACCCGCCCGTCGTCCACGACGTGCCGGGCGAAGGCGAGGAAGGGCAGGGCGCGCATGCTGGTGGCCACGCGGCCGTAGTCGGTGCGGGCGAGCAGATCGACGGCGAGCTGTTCGTCGGAGGGCATACGACCAATGTCGGCCGTACATGCCTCTCGGGGCAGGGGTCTTTGGTCCCTAATACGCCCGCGACACGCCCGCCGCGGTCCTCAGCGACGCTCCTGCTCGACCTGCATCCGCGCCACGAACGCCGCCGCCTGCGAGCGACGCTCCATACCGAGTTTGGAAAGCAGACTCGATACATAGTTCTTGATCGTCTTCTCGGCCAGGTGCAGCCGCTCGCCGATCGCGCGATTGGTGAGCCCCTCGCCGATCAGGTCGAGGATCCTGCGCTCCTGGTCGGTGAGGTGCGCGAGCCGGTCGTCGCTCTTGGCGCTGCCGCCGTCCCGCAGCCGTTCCAGCACGCGCGCGGTGGCCACCGGATCGAGGAGGGACTTGCCGGCGGCGACATCACGTACGGCCGCCAGGAGTTCGTTGCCCCGGATGGCCTTCAGGACATATCCCGAGGCGCCCGCCATGATCGCGTCGAAGAGGGCCTCGTCGTCGGCGAACGACGTCAGCATCAGGCACTTGATGTTCTCGTCCCCGGACCGGATCTCCCGGCAGACCTCCACCCCGCTGCCGTCCGGGAGCCGTACGTCGAGGACGGCCACGTCGGGCCGGGTGGCCGGGATCCGGACCAGTGCGTCGGCGGCCGTACCGGCCTCGCCGACCACCTCGATGTCGCCCTCCACCGAGAGCGGCTCATGGACACCCCGCCGGACGACCTCGTGGTCGTCGAGGAGAAATACCCGGATTTTTCCTTCTTCGCGCACGAGGTCAGTGTCACACGACCTCTGAGACCTCGCTCCAGGCAGCCTCTTCCCGTGACCTGGGTCACCGGGTTAACGTGCCGTTGTTCCGGCCCCCTGCAAGGCTGTGACCAGGAGTTGTTCCCGACTTTCACGATTTACTTGGAAATCCAAGCAAAATCGCAGGTCAGGAGGGGTTTCACAGAAATGTGAGGCACTGGGTAACGTGCATCGTGCAGGGCGCTCGCCGGGGCACCTGTCACGCCTGTTCCCGACCGGGCCGCACCCACCCCGTGCGTCCGTAGGGCTTCAGGTGAGCCGCACTGGCGCCCGGCGAACCCGGGTAGCCGGACCGACGGAGGAGCACACGTGACCGTGGAGAGCACTGCCGCGCGCACATCGCGACGCAGCGCCAGTACCAAGAGCACGGCCGGCAAGCGCACGACCGCCAAGAAGCAGTCGGGCACCGAGCCCGAGCTCGTGCAGTTGCTGACGCCCGAAGGCAAGCGCGTCAAGGACGCCACGTACGACAAGTACGTCGCCGGTATCACCCCCGAAGAGCTCCGCGGTCTGTACCGCGACATGGTGCTCACCCGCCGCTTCGACGCCGAGGCCACCTCCCTGCAGCGCCAGGGCGAGCTGGGCCTGTGGGCCTCACTGCTCGGCCAGGAGGCCGCCCAGATCGGCTCCGGACGAGCCACCCGCGAGGACGACTACGTCTTCCCGACCTACCGCGAGCACGGCGTCGCCTGGTGCCGCGGGGTCGACCCGACCAACCTGCTGGGCATGTTCCGCGGCGTGAACAACGGCGGCTGGGACCCCAACACCAACAACTTCCAGCTCTACACGATCGTCATCGGCTCCCAGACCCTGCACGCCACCGGCTACGCGATGGGCATCGCCAAGGACGGCGCGGACAGCGCGGTCATCGCCTACTTCGGCGACGGCGCTAGCAGCCAGGGCGACGTGGCCGAGTCCTTCACCTTCTCCGCGGTCTACAACGCCCCGGTCGTGTTCTTCTGCCAGAACAACCAGTGGGCGATCTCCGAGCCCACCGAGAAGCAGACCCGGGTGCCGCTCTACCAGCGCGCCCAGGGCTTCGGCTTCCCGGGCGTGCGCGTGGACGGCAACGACGTGCTGGCCTGCCTCGCGGTCACCAAGTGGGCCCTGGAGCGCGCCCGCAACGGCGAGGGCCCGACGCTGGTCGAGGCGTACACCTACCGGATGGGCGCCCACACCACCTCCGACGACCCGACCAAGTACCGGGCCGACGAGGAGCGCGTGGCCTGGGAGGCGAAGGACCCGATCCTGCGCCTTCGCCGGTACCTGGAGGCCTCAAACCACACGGACGACGGATTCTTCGCGGAACTCGAGGCCGAGAGCGAGGCGTTGGGCAAGCGAGTACGCGAAGCGGTCCGCGCCATGCCGGACCCGGACCACTTCGCCATCTTCGAGCACGCGTACGCGGACGGACACGCGCTCGTCGACGAGGAGCGCGCCCAGTTCGCCGCCTACCAGGCGTCGTTCGCAGAGGAAGAGGGGGTCTGACATGGCAGCCGAAAAGTTGGCTCTGGCGAAGGCGATCAACGAATCGCTGCGCCGCGCCCTGGAGACGGACCCCAAGGTCCTCATCATGGGCGAGGACGTCGGCAAGCTCGGCGGTGTGTTCCGGGTGACGGACGGGCTGCAGAAGGACTTCGGTGAGGAGCGTGTCATCGACACCCCGCTCGCCGAGTCGGGCATCGTCGGCACCGCGATCGGCCTCGCGCTGCGCGGCTACCGCCCGGTGGTGGAGATCCAGTTCGACGGGTTCGTCTTCCCGGCCTACGACCAGATCGTCACGCAGCTCGCGAAGATGCACGCCCGCTCGCTGGGCAAGGTCAAGCTCCCCGTCGTCGTGCGCATTCCCTACGGCGGTGGCATCGGCGCGGTCGAGCACCACTCGGAGTCCCCCGAGGCGCTCTTCGCGCACGTGGCGGGCCTCAAGGTCGTCAGCCCCTCCAACCCGTTCGACGCGTACTGGATGATGCAGCAGGCCATCCAGAGCGACGACCCGGTGATCTTCTTCGAGCCCAAGCGACGCTACTGGGACAAGGGCGAGGTCAACACCGAAGCCATCCCCGGCCCGCTGCACAAGGCACAGGTGGTCCGCGAGGGCACCGACCTCACCCTGGTCGCCTACGGCCCGATGGTGAAGCTCTGCCGGGAGGTCGCCGACGCGGCCGCCGAGGAGGGCAGGAACCTCGAGGTTCTCGACCTGCGCTCGGTGTCCCCGCTGGACTTCGACTCCATCCAGGCCTCGGTCGAGAAGACCCGGCGTCTGATCGTCGTCCACGAGGCACCGGTGTTCTTCGGCTCGGGCGCGGAGATCGCGGCGCGGATCACGGAGCGCTGCTTCTACCACCTGGAGGCCCCGGTGCTCCGGGTCGGCGGCTACCACGCCCCCTACCCGCCGGCCCGCCTGGAAGAGGAGTACCTGCCGGGCCTGGACCGGGTACTCGACGCCGTCGACCGTGCCCTGGCGTACTGAGGAGAGGGTCGTGACGACGATGACGGAAGCGTCCGTACGCGAGTTCAAGATGCCGGACGTGGGCGAGGGCCTCACCGAGGCCGAGATCCTCAAGTGGTACGTCAAGCCCGGTGACGAGGTCACCGACGGCCAGGTGGTGTGCGAGGTCGAGACCGCCAAGGCGGCCGTCGAACTGCCCATCCCCTACGACGGTGTCGTCCGGGAGCTCCACTTCCCCGAGGGCACCACGGTCGACGTGGGCACGTCGATCATCGCGGTGGACGTGTCGGGCGGGACGGCTCCCGTCGAGGCACCGGCACCCGCTGCCGAGCCCGAGTCCGAGCCCGAGAAGAAGCCCGAGGGACGTCAGCCGGTGCTCGTCGGGTACGGCGTCGCCGTGTCCTCGACCAAGCGGCGCCCCCGCAAGGGCCCCCAGGTCCCGGTCCAGGAGCCCGCGCCGGTCCAGGAGACCTCGGTCGTGATCCAGACCGAGCTGAACGGCCATGGGGCACCGGTGGCGGCGCTCAAGGAGCGCCCGCTGGCCAAGCCGCCGGTGCGCAAGCTGGCCAAGGACCTCGGCGTCGACCTGACGACGATCGTCCCGTCCGGCCCCGACGGCATCATCACCCGCGAGGACGTCCACGCGGCGGCGGCCCCGGAGCCGGCGGTCGTCGAGACCCCGGCGCCCACCGCGGCCCCCACCCAGGCGCCCGCGCCCGTACCGACGTACGACACGGCACGGGAGACCCGTATCCCGGTCAAGGGCGTCCGCAAGGCGACAGCTGCGGCGATGGTCGGCTCGGCGTTCACCGCGCCGCATGTCACGGAGTTCGTGACCGTCGACGTGACCCGGACGATGAAGCTGGTCGAGGAGCTCAAACAGGACAAGGAGCTGCAGGGTCTGCGGGTGAACCCGCTGCTGCTGATCGCCAAGGCCCTGCTGGTCGCCATCAAGCGGAACCCGGACGTCAACGCGTCCTGGGACGAGGCGAACCAGGAGATCGTGCAGAAGCACTACGTGAACCTGGGCATCGCCGCGGCCACTCCGCGCGGTCTGATCGTGCCGAACATCAAGGACGCGCACGCCAAGACGCTGCCGCAGCTGGCGCAGGCGCTGGGTGAGCTGGTGGTGACGGCGAAGGACGGGAAAACCTCGCCCGCCGCCATGCAGGGCGGCACCGTCACCATCACCAACGTCGGCGTCTTCGGCGTCGACACCGGTACGCCGATCCTCAACCCCGGCGAGTCCGCGATCCTCGCGGTCGGCTCGATCAAGCTCCAGCCGTGGGTCCACAAGGGCAAGGTGAAGCCGCGTCAGGTGACCACCCTGGCGCTCTCCTTCGACCACCGGCTGGTGGACGGGGAGCTGGGCTCCAAGGTGCTGGCGGACGTGGCGGCCATCCTGGAGCAGCCGAAGCGGCTGATCACCTGGGCGTGAGGCATGAGTGCCGTGAGGCATGAGTGAAGGGGCCGGCGTTCTTCGCCGGCCCCTTCGTTTACGTGGTTTACAGGTAGGGCCCGCCCGAACGGCCGGCCGTGTGGCCGTCCTCGCCGTCGTGGCCGACGCCGGGCGGCAGGGCCCGCCGCATCTG
Organism: Streptomyces sp. NBC_00019; assembly: GCF_045041015.1. Lineage (NCBI taxonomy): Bacteria > Bacillati > Actinomycetota > Actinomycetes > Kitasatosporales > Streptomycetaceae > Streptomyces > Streptomyces sp. NBC_00019. The sequence goes on along the minus strand of NZ_CP108302.1, from coordinate 5,439,719 downwards.
CTCCAACTGCGCCCGCGCGGCCATCTGCTGGGCGAACAGGGTGGTCTGGATCCCGTGGAAGAGACCCTCCAGCCAGCCGACCAACTGGGCCTGCGCGATCCGCAGTTCGGCGTCGCTCGGGGTCGCCCCGTCCGTGAAGGGCAGGGAGAGCCGCTCCAGCTCCTCGACCAGCTCAGGAGCCAGACCGTCCTCCAGCTCCTTCACCGAGCTGCGGTGGATCTCCTTGAGCCGGACCCGGCTCGCCTCGTCCAGGGGAGCCGCTCGCACTTCCTCCAGAAGCTGCTTGATCATGCTGCCGATCCGCATGACCTTGGCGGGCTGCTCCACCATCTCCGTCACCGGAATCTCGCGGGAGTCCTCGTCCCCGGTGCCGCCGAGCGCCATTCCGTCCTGGCCCACGACCAGGATCTGGGGTTGCTCGGGCGACCGTTCGTTCCTCGGCATCTCCATGCCGCCATTCTCTCGCACCGGTTCACCTCATCACTGAGGTGCCCCCCATGGAGGGTGATCCACCGTTTACGGTGCGGAAGTTTCCGTCACTCGCCGCTCTCGCGGGCCTGGGTGAGCCGCAGCAGACGCACCTCACAGTGATCCAGCCAGCGCAGCTCGGCCTCCGTGTGGCAGACGAGCTGCTCCAGCACCAGCAGCCGGGCCACCTCGTCGGGGTGCTCGGGCGCCCGTGCGAGGGCGTCGGCCCGCTGCCGCAGATGACTGTGCAGCGCCCGCGAGACATGCCGCCGCTGGGCCTCGACGACCTCCCGGACATCGGCACCGGCCACACCCACCGCCATCACCAGCTTGATGGCCAGCTCGTCGCGCTGCGGAATCCCCCGCTCCACGGGCCGCGAGAACCAGGCCCGCAGCTCGGCCCGCCCCGCGTCCGTGAGCGCGTACAGCACCCGCCCCGCCTCGTCCACGCCGTCCTGCACGACCAGCCCGTCCCGCTCCAGCCGGCCGAGCGTCGTGTACACCTGCCCGATGTTGAGCGGCCAGGTCCCGCCCGTACGCGCCTCGAACTCGGTCCGCAGCCGCGAACCGTAGCGGGGGCCGCGTGCCAGGAGCGCCAGCAGTCCGTGTCGTATCGACATACCCGGATTGTGCGGCCGTTTCGGCACTTCGGCGGCGCCCAGAATGCCGGAAGCCCGGCCCGGTGTGACGCTGGTCCCGTGACGCGATGGCTGCGCACAGTGCGCACTACGGGACTGGCGATCGCCCTGGGGGCGGGAGTGGTCGCGGTTCCGTGCGGGGCGGTGACGTCGTACGGCGCCGAGACGGTACGCGGGGCGCAGGAGGGCGGGGCCGCGGCGGACCGGCGGGCCGAGTCCCCGGGGTGGGTGCGAGGCGATGCGGCCGGCCCGGAGATGCGAGACGTCCCCTCGGCACCGGCGGTGCCGGGCAGCCAGGCCGTACCCGGCGTGCGAGGCAGCGCGACCGCTTCGGCGCCGCAGGACGGTGCGACCACGTCGGCGGTACCGGACAGCGGGATGGCGCCGAAGGCGGAGGTCGCCCGGTCCGGACCGGCACTGCACGGCGCCCGGCCCGCCCCGCGCGCCAAAGGCACCGCATCCCCCTCGGCCGAGCCTTCCCGGGCCGGGAGCCGGGCGGGTGAGGGGCGGGATCGGCCGGGGCGGCGGGAGGCAGCGGAGACTGCGGAGACCGGCGAGGAGGACGCGGGTGCGGGCGTCGGGAGCGAGAGCGAGGCCGAGCAGCCCGCCGACGGTGACGCCGGCGTCGTACCGGAGCCGTCGCGGGAAGCCGTACCGAACGCCTCCCCGCCACCGCAGCGGCCCGTGCGGGAGGCCGTCACCCGTGCCGAGAGCCCCACCGAGCCCGTACTGCGGATCCTGCCGCTCGGCAGCGGTCTGGTCCTGATCGGGCTCGGTCTGGGACTCGCGTTCGTCGGCCTGCGGGTGCGACGGGGTTGAGGGCCCTGCGGCCCGCCCTGCCCGGCGTACCCCTACTCCACGACCAGCAGCACCTTTCCCACGTGCCCGCTCTCCTCCACCACCCGGTGCGCCGCCGCCGCGTCGCTCATCGGGATCTCGCGGTCCACCACGGGACGGACGTGGCCCCCGTCCAGCAACGGCCAGACGTGTTCCCGTACCGCCGCAACGATCGCCGTCTTCTCGGCCGGCGGACGGGCGCGCAGCGATGTCGCGCTGATGGCGGCGCGCTTGCCCAGGAGCGCCGCGATATTCAGTTCGCCCTTGATGCCGCCCTGCATGCCGATGATCGCGAGGCGCCCGTTGACGGCGAGCGTCTGGACGTTGCGGTCGAGGTACTTCGCCCCCATGTTGTCGAGGATCACGTCGGCTCCGGCACCGCCGGTCGCCTGCTTCACCTCGGCAACGAAGTCCTGCTCCCGGTAGTTGACCAGGATGTCCGCGCCGAGCTCGGCACAGTGGTCCAGCTTCTCCTTCGTGCCCGCCGTGACCGCGACCTTCGCACCGACGGCCTTCGCCAGCTGGATCGCCATCGTGCCGATGCCGCTGGAGCCGCCGTGCACGAGCAGCGTCTCGCCGGGGCGGAGGTGGGAGATCATGAAGACGTTCGACCAGACCGTGCAGGTCACCTCGGGCAGCGCGGCGGCGTGTCGCAGGTCGACGCCCTTGGGCACGGGCAGCAGCTGACCGGCCGGCACGACGACCTTCTCGGCGTAGCCGCCGCCCGACAGCAGCGCGCACACCTCGTCGCCCACCGCCCAGCCGGAGACACCGGGTCCGGTTTCAATGATGCGGCCCGAGCACTCCAGGCCGGGGTGGGGGGAGGCGCCGGGCGGCGGGTCGTAGAAGCCCTGGCGCTGCAGGATGTCGGCCCGGTTGACGGCACTGGCCACCACCTCGACCAGCACCTCGCCCTCGCCGGGCACCGGATCGGGGGCCTCGTCCCACACCAGCGCCTCGGGCCCACCAGGTTCGGGAATCGTGATCGCACGCATGAGGGGGACGCTACTCCTCCGTCCCCGGTCGCAGTCCCCTCGGTCGTCGGACGGAGCGGTCCCCGGTAATTGGGCGGATCCGCTCGGAAATCCCTGTGCGCGACCGATGAGTTTGCGCGACGGTAAAGGTCTCCCCATGCGTAGCCCAAGCATGCGCTAGCCCAAGCACGCGGAAGGACAACCCACCATGAGCCAGCACACCTCCGGCCTGGCCATCGAGACGGCGGGACTGGTGAAGACGTTCGGCGAGACCCGGGCCGTCGACGGAGTCGACCTCTCCGTCCCGGCCGGCACGGTCTACGGCGTCCTCGGCCCGAACGGCGCCGGCAAGACGACCACCGTGAAGATGCTCGCCACCCTCCTGCGCCCCGACGGCGGCCAGGCCCACGTCTTCGGCCACGACGTCGTCCGCGAGGCCGACGCGGTGCGCGGCCGGGTGAGCCTCACCGGTCAGTACGCCTCCGTCGACGAGGACCTCACCGGCGCCGAGAACCTGATCCTGCTCGCCCGTCTCCTCGGCCACCACAAGAAGGCCGCGCGGGTGCGCGCCGGGCAGCTCCTGGAGGCCTTCGGGCTGACGGACGCGGCCGCGAAGCAGGTCAAGCACTACTCGGGCGGCATGCGGCGCCGCATCGACATCGCCGCGTCCATCCTCAACACTCCCGACCTGCTGTTCCTCGACGAGCCGACGACCGGCCTCGACCCGCGCAGCCGCAACCAGGTGTGGGACATCGTGCGCGCGGTAGTCGCCCAGGGCACCACCGTGCTGCTGACCACGCAGTACCTGGACGAGGCCGATCAGCTGGCGTCCCGGATCGCCGTCATCGACCGCGGCAAGGTGATCGCCGAGGGCACGAAGGGCGAGCTGAAGGCGTCCGTGGGCGCCGGATCCGTCCATCTGCGCCTGCGCGACCCGGCCCAGCGGCCCGAGGCGGAACAGGTGCTGCGGCTGGCGCTGGGCACGGACGTACAGCTGGAGCCCGATCCCGTGGCACTGACCGCCCGCCTGGGCGGCACGACCAGCGACAGCGCGGCCGAGCAGGCCTCCCGGGCCCTCGCCGAACTGGCCCGCACCGGCATCACCGTCGACAACTTCTCCCTGGGCCAGCCCAGCCTGGACGAGGTGTTCCTCGCCCTCACCGGACACGACACCCGCGATGACTCGCAGGACGACCCGAAGCACTCCAAGGACGAGGAGGTCGCGGCATGAGTACCGTGACGCAGACCGAGACCAAGGACCTCGCCCCCGTCAGCGCCGAGTCCCTCGCCGCGCTGCTCGTCTCCGGGGAACGGCCGGCGCGGCCCAGCGCCCTGTCCGCCTCGCTGACCTTCGGCTGGCGGGCGATCCTCAAGATCAAGCACGTCCCCGAGCAGCTCTTCGACGTCACCGCGTTCCCGATCATGATGGTGCTGATGTACACGTACCTGTTCGGGGGCGCCCTGGCCGGCTCCCCGAAGGAGTACATCCAGTTCCTGCTGCCCGGCATCATGGTGATGTCGGTCGTGATGATCACGATGTACACGGGTGTCTCGGTGAACACCGACATCGAGAAGGGCGTCTTCGACCGCTTCCGGACGCTGCCCATCTGGCGGCCGTCGACGATGGTCGGCTATCTGCTCGGCGACGCCCTGCGCTACACGATCGCGTCCATCGTGATGCTCACCGTCGGCCTGATCCTCGGCTACCGCCCGGACGGCGGGTTCGGTGGTGTGCTCGCCGGAATCGCGCTGCTGATCGTCTTCTCGTTCGCGTTCTCGTGGATCTGGACGATGTTCGGGCTGCTGCTGCGCACCGAGAAGTCGGTGATGGGCGTCAGCATGATGGTGATGTTCCCGCTGACCTTCCTGTCGAACATCTTCGTCGACCCGAAGACCATGCCGGGCTGGCTGCAGGCCTTCGTCAACAACAGCCCCATCACCCATCTCTCCTCGGCCGTCCGCGAACTGATGGCGGGCGACTGGCCCACCGACGAGATCGCCTGGTCGCTGGGGTGGGCGGGCCTGTTCGTGGCGGTCTTCGGGCCGATCACGATGCGGCTGTACAACAGGAAGTAGGCCTCAGTCCTGGGAAATCGGGCGGACGTCGGGCGCGATCTGCGAGCCCGGCGTCGCCCGCACGATGGTGATCAGCCGGTCCGTCAGCTCCAGCGTCCCGACGGCCACATCGTCGTATCCGAGCACCCGATGCCCGCGTACGATGCTCACCACCAGGTCCTCCGTCTCCCGCGGCTTCTTGCCCACCTCGGCCTTTATGACCGGCCGTTCGACGATGTCGAGCCCGGTGCCCTGCTGGATGAGGTCCTCCATCACCATGCCGGCGGCGGGGCTCAGCACGGAGAGTCCGAGCAGCCGGCCGGCGGCACTGGCGCTGGTGATGACCGCGTCGGCGCCGGACTGCTTCAGCAGCGGCGCGTTCTCCTCCTCGCGTACCGCGGCCACGATCTTGGCGCCCTTGTTGAGCTGCCGGGCCGTCAGCGTCACCAGCACCGCCGTGTCGTCGCGCTGGGTCGCGATGATGATCTTCCGGGCCTTGTGCACTTCGGCCCGCTTCAGCACCTCGCTGCGCGTCGCGTCGCCGACGATCCCCGCGTATCCGTCGGCCGTGGCCGCCTCGATCACCTTGGAGCTGGGGTCGACCACGACGACCTGCTCCTTCTTCAGGCCCGTCGCACAGACGGTCTGGATCGCCGAGCGCCCCTTCGTACCGAACCCGACGACGACGGTGTGGTCGCGCAAGGTGGACCTCCAGCGATTCAGGCGCCATTCCTCCCGGGTGCGTTCGGTGAGGACCTCGAGCGTGGTTCCGACCAGGATGATCAGGAACAGCACACGCATCGGCGTGATGAGGAAGATGTTGGTGAGCCGGGCGGCGTCACTGACCGGGGTGATGTCGCCGTATCCGGTGGTGGAGAGGGAGACGGTCGCGTAGTAGAAGGCGTCGAGGAGGTCGACGGAGCCGTCAGAGTTGTCGCTGTAGCCGCCGCGGTCGGCGTACACGATCAGTGCCGTGCCCACCAGGAGCAGCAAGGCCATGATCACCCGTCTGGCGACCTGCCGGAACGGGTGCTCCACCACTTTCCTCGGGAGTCTCACCCGATAGGTCACGAGATGTTCGTCCGCCTGGCGGGCGATCGCGTCATGGCCCGGAAGTTTCACGTGAAACACACCTCGATTCCGGCGGACGCCCAGGGCAGGTCGAGCAGTTCCAGCTCCTGACCGGGACGGGCACCACCGGGCGGTACGACGGCCAGCGCGTCCGCCGCCGCGATCCCGCGCAGCATGGCCGGCCCGTTGTAGTGCAGCGGGACGGCACTGTCGCCGCGCAGGACGACGGGGATGAGCCGGGTGTCGTACGGGTGCCCGTGCGCTTCCTCCCGCACGGGCAGGGTGTACGGCTCGGGCGCGGGGCGTGCCGCGAGCGTCCGCAGCAGCGGCTCGGCGAGCGTGAGCAGGCCGGAGACGGCGGCGAGGGGGTTGCCGGGCAGGCCGACGAGGTGCTGGTTCTCCTTGGTGCGGGCCAGCAGCATGGGGTGGCCGGGGCGCACCTTGACGCCGTCGACGAGGAGTTCGGCGCCGATCCGCTTCAGTGTGGGGTGGACGTGGTCGACGGGGCCGGAGGCGGTGCCGCCGGTGGTGACGACCAGGTCGGCGTCGGAGGTGGTGATCGCCTTGTACAGGGCTTGGGCGTCGTCCCCGAGCCGGCGTACGGCGATGACCTCGGCGCCGAGTCCGCGCAGCCACGGCGGCAGCATCGGGCCGAGCGCATCACGGATGAGGCCGTCGTGCGGGAGGCCCTCGGTGAGCAACTCGTCGCCGAGGACGAGGACTTCGGCGCGGGGGCGGGGGACAGCGGCGAGGGTGTCGTATCCGGCGGCCGCGGCGAGCCCGAGGACGGCCGGGGTCACGAGGGTGCCGACGGGCAGGAGTTGGTCTCCGCTACGGCATTCCTGGCCCCGCGGGCGGATGTCCTGACCGTGGCGGGTGTCGCGGGTGGCGTGCAGCCGGCCCTGGACATCGGTACGGCCGTGCTCGCTGCGGATGACCGCGGTGGTGTCCAGGGGGATACGGGCGCCGGTGGCGATCCGGACGGCCTCCCCGTCGGTGAGCGGCTGCGGCTCCGCGTGCCCGGCCAGGACACCCTCGTCCCGTACGTCCCAGGGGCCCGGTCCGGCGACCGCCCAGCCGTCCATCGCGGAGGTGTCGAAGGAGGGCAGGTCGGTGAGGGCGGTGAGGGGGGCGGCCAGGGTGAGGCCGAGGGCGGTGTCGAGGGGTACGGAGACGGGGGCGCGGCGGGCGGCCCGGGTTCCCGCTCGGGCGGCGCGTCCGGCGACGGCACGGGCCTCGGGCCAGGAGGTGGCGCGGTGGTGGGTGTCGGGCTTGTGGCCGCCGGTGGGCGACGTGGGCTGCGGCGGGGGCGTCCGGTCTGCGGGGGTGCGGCCGTTGTCGCCGTTCACGAGGGCGAGCACCTCCTCTACGTCCAGATCCTCGGCGTCCTCGGCGTCCTCGGCGTCCGCGCCGGTGCGGGCGGTCATCCGGCGTCCGTGCCGGGCTTGGGCCCGGCATCCGGGGCGTTCTCCTCGGACCAGCCGAGTGCGAGGTCGGCGGCCTTGCGGGCGAGTTCGGCCACCGTCTGCGGGCCTCCCCCGGCCTGTGCGGCCGCGTAGCCGACGAGGAAGGTCGTCAGCGGTGCCGCGGGCCTGGCCACGTTGTGGGCGGCGTCGCGGGCGAGATCGAGCAGGACGCCGGTGTCGACGTCGAGGTCGATGCCCAGCTCGTCCTTGACTGCGGAAATCCATTCATCCAACACGTGCCCATGCTCCCTGATACGTGCCCTGGCGGCGGCGATGTCGTCCCAGGTGTCGCAGTCGAACGACGCGACGGGGTCCGGGACACGAGTGAGGTGGAGGCCTGCGGTGAGGCGACGCAGGGGGAGGCCGGTGAGGCCGTCGTGCTCCTTGTCGAGCGCGACCAGTTCGCGGCGGAGGGCGGCGGCGCGGTACGCGGCCACGAGCGGCTGGTCACGGCCGTCGGCATCGGTGAGCAGCGCGCCTTCGGTGTCCCCCGTCCGCAGGGTGGTCAGCAGGTGCCGGACGGTGTCGGCGGCGAGGAACGGCAGGTCGGCGGAGAGGACGACGACGTCCGGTGCCGTCGTGTGGCTCAGCCCGGCACCGAGCGCGGCGAGCGGGCCCCCGCCGGGCGGGTCCTCGCGGGCCCAGGTCACGGGCCGTGCGGTGGGCCGGGGATCGGCGACGACGACGGTCGTGCGCGCGTCGGCGCAGGCCGCCAGGACCCGGTCGAGCAGCGCCCGGCCGCCCACGCGCACCCCGGGTTTGTCGGCACCGCCGAGCCGCCGGGCGGCACCCCCGGCGAGCACGACGACGTCGTAAGCGGTCACCCCCCGAGTATGCGTGCCGTGGCGATCACAGGGAACGCAGGGGAGGCCGTGCAATCAGTGCATGTGCGGTCCGTGGGATCAGAGGGTGCGCAACAGCACCGCCGGCTGTTCCACGCAGTCCGCCACGTACCGCAGGAAGCCGCCCGCCGTGCCGCCGTCGCAGACGCGGTGGTCGAAGGTGAGCGACAGCTGGACGACCTGCCGCACCGCCAGCTCGCCCTCGTGCACCCACGGCTTGGGGATGATCCGGCCGACGCCGAGCATGGCGGCCTCGGGGTGGTTGATGATCGGTGTGGAGCCGTCGACGCCGAAGACCCCGTAGTTGTTCAACGTGAAGGTCCCGCCGGTGAGTTCCCCGGGCGTGAGGCCTCCGGTCCGGGCCGCCTCGGTCAGCCGGGCGAACTCCGCTGTCAGCGACTCGGCGTCCCGCGTGTGCGCGTCCCGTACGACGGGCACGACGAGCCCGCGCTCGGTCTGCGCCGCGAACCCGATGTGCACATGGTCGAACTGGACGACCTCCCTGGCCGCCATGTCGACGGTCGAGTTGAGCTCGGGGAACCGGGCGAGGGCGGCCGTGCAGATCCGGGCGAGGAGCGCGAGGAGGGAGATCTTCGATCCGCCCGCCGCGTTCATGGCCGTACGCGCACGCATCAGCTCCGTCGCGTCGGCGTCCACCCAGCAGGTGGCGTCGGGGATCTCACGCCGGCTGCGGGAGAGCTTGTCGGCCACGGCACCGCGGATGCCCTTGAGGGGGACGCGGATGCCTCCGGGGGTGGGAGCCGACGTCTGCGGCAGCGCTGTCGGCGTCGCTTCCGCGGCCTTGTCCGGCGCGGCGGCGGACCGCAGTGCGTTCTCCACGTCCGCCCGCAGGATGAGCCCGTCGGGTCCGGAACCGGTCAACTCCCGCAGATCCAGGCCGTTCTCCCGGGCGAGCCTGCGCACCAGGGGCGAGATCACGGGAACCGGACCCTCCACCACCTCGCGCACCGCGGCCTGCCCGTTCGCCGCCTGGGACGCCATGGGCGCCCCCTGCCCCGGCCGCACCCTGCGCCGCCGCGCGGGCGCCTCCGACGTGCCGTACCCCACCAGCACGTTCCCGGAGCCCTCGCTCTTCCCGGCGGAGCCGTCGGTGGAACCGTCGGCGACGGGTGCCCCGACCGCCACCGTGATCAGGGGCGCTCCCACGGGAAGCTCCGTGCCCTCCTCGCCGAATCGGGCCGTGACGACACCGCCGTACGGACACGGCACCTCGACCATCGCCTTGGCCGTCTCGACCTCGACGACCGGCTGGTCCACGGCGACCACATCGCCGACCTCCACCAGCCAGCGCACGATCTCCGCCTCGGTGAGCCCCTCCCCGAGGTCGGGCAGCTTGAACTCCAAGACCTGTGCCATCAGCCCTCGGCCTCCCACTGCAGACGCCCCACGGCGTCCAGGATCCGGTCCACGCCGGGCAGATGGTGGCGCTCCAGCATCGGCGGCGGGTAAGGGATGTCGAATCCGGCCACGCGCAGCACCGGCGCCTCCAGGTGGTGGAAACAGCGCTCCGTGACCCGGGCCGCGATCTCCCCGCCCGGCCCGCCGTACCCACCCGACTCGTGCACGACGACCGCGCGCCCGGTCCGCCGGACCGACGCGCAGACCGTCTCGTCGTCGAACGGCACCAGCGAGCGCAGATCGACGACCTCGAGGTCCCAGCCCTCGGCCTGTGCCGCCTCGGCGGCTTCGAGGCAGACGGGTACGGACGGCCCGTACGTGATGAGCGTGGCGCTCCGCCCCGAGCGCCGCACCGTCGCGCGGCCGATCGGTTCGACGTCGGTCGGATGGTCCGGATTCCAGGAGTCCTTCGACCAGTACAGGCGCTTGGGCTCCAGGAAGACGACCGGGTCGTCGGAGGCGATGGCGGCGCGCAGCAGCCCGTACGCGTCGGCGACGGTGGCGGGCGTGACGACATGGAGCCCCGGAGTCGCCATGTAGTACGCCTCGGAGGAGTCGCTGTGGTGCTCGACGCCGCCGATGCCGCCGCCGTAGGGCACACGGACGGTGATGGGCAGCGGCATCGCGCCGCGCGTGCGGTTGCGCATGCGCGCCACGTGCGAGATCAGCTGCTCGAAGGCGGGGTAGGCGAACGCGTCGAACTGCATCTCCACGACCGGCCTGAGGCCGTACATCGCCATGCCGACCGCGGTGCCGAGAATGCCGGCCTCGGCCAGCGGGGTGTCGGTGCAGCGGTCCTCGCCGAACTCCTTGGCGAGGCCGTCGGTGACCCGGAAGACACCGCCGAGGGTGCCGACGTCCTCACCCATGACGTGCACGGTCGGGTCGGCGGCCATCGCGTCGCGCATCGCGCGCGTGAGGGCCTGCGCCATGGTGGCCGGTTTGAGGGCGACGGTCGTCATCAGTGCGCCCCTTCCTGTTCCGCCGCCAACTCCGCCCGCAACTGCTCCTGCTGCTCGCGCAGTTGCGGGGTCGGCTCGGCGTAGACGTGGGCGAACAGGTCCATCGGGTCGAGCGCCGGGTCCTGGTTCATGCGCTCGCGCAGGTCGGCGGCCATGGTCTCGGCGGCGTCCCGCGCGGCCTGGATGGCGTCGTCGTCGAGGAGACCGCGCGTGGTCAGCTCGTGCTCCAGGAGCGCGATCGGGTCGTGCTGCCGCCAGGTCTCGACCTCCGCGTCGCCGCGGTAGCGGGTCGCGTCGTCGGCGTTGGTGTGGGCCTCCACGCGATAGGTGATCGCCTCGACGAGGGTGGGGCCGCCGCCCTCGCGCGCGTGCCGTACGGCGTCGGCGAGGACCTCGTGCACGGCGGCCGCGTCGTTGCCGTCGACCAGCCGGCCGGGCATGCCGTAGCCGACGGCCTTGTGGGCCAGCGACGGGGCCGCGGTCTGCTTGGCGAGCGGGACGGAGATCGCGAAGCCGTTGTTCTGGACCAGGAAGACGACCGGCGCCTGCCAGACGGCGGCGAAGTTCAGCGCCTCGTGGAAGTCGCCCTCGCTGGAACCGCCGTCGCCGACCATGGCGAGCGCGACCACGTCGTCGCCCTTGAGGCGGGCCGCGTGGGCGAGGCCGACGGCGTGCGGGAGCTGGGTGGCGAGGGGGGTGCACAGGGGGGCGACCCGGTGTTCGCGCGGGTCGTAGCCGGTGTGCCAGTCGCCGCGCAGCAGGGTCAGCGCCTGGACGGGGTCCAGGCCGCGGGCGACGGCGGCGAGGGTGTCGCGGTAGCTGGGGAAGAGCCAGTCACGGTCCTCGAGGACCAGCGCGGCGGCGACCTCGCAGGCCTCCTGGCCGGTGCTGGAGGGGTAGACGGCGAGGCGGCCCTGCTTGGTGAGGGCGGTGGCCTGCGTGTTGTACCGACGGCCGCGCACCAGTTCGGCGTACAGGCGGCGCAGCAGGCCGGGGTCGGCCTTCCCTGCCGCCCCCGTGCCGAGGACGCGGTACGGCTCCGCGTCGGGCAGCAGCGGCGCGGGGTCGGTACGGGGCTGCCAAGCGGGCGGCGGCGATGGCCGGTACGCGCCCCGCTGCTCCATGACCGTCATGACGGCACCTCCTCGTGGGAGCGGCTTCAGACGCGTCACGGCTTGTGATGCGCCTCACCTACCGATTGTTCGGTCGTCGGCACATTTTGGCTACAGGCACCCTCAGGCTGTGGACAAACGGTTCTCCACAGCCTGCAATGAACGCAGTACGTCCATGGTAGGGAGGCGGGGGGACATGGCACCTGAACAAATGGCCGAGAGCCCGGACGGCAGTCGCCCGCTGCCGCCCCCTCGTCCCCTCGACGCCATCGACGAGGACATCCTGAAGATGCTCCAGGCGGACGGCCGCGCGTCGATAAGGTCGGTGGCCGAACGCGTGCACGTCTCGCGCGCGAATGCCTACGCGCGTATCAACCGTCTCGTCGAGGACGGCGTGATCCGCGGTTTCGGCGCCCGTGTCGACCACGAACGCGCCGGTCAGGGCACATCGGCGTACATCACCCTGAAGATCGTCCAGAACTCCTGGCGCACGGTCCGCGCACAGCTCATCCAGCTGCCCGGCGCCTCCCACATCGCCCTGGTCGGCGGCGACTTCGACGTCCTGCTCCTGGTCCACACCCCCGACAACAGGGCCCTGCGCGAACTGGTCCTCACCCGCCTCCAGGCCATCCCGGAGGTCCTCAGCACCCGCACCCTGCTGGTCTTCGAGGACGAGGACCTGGAGCCGCAGGGCTGAACAGGGCTGCGCCGGGCCGGGCAGGGCGAACCCTTTCTGCGGCCCTTGTGCATGCGGCCCTTGTGCGTGCGGCTCAGTGCTCCTTGCGCAGCCCCGAGAACACCAACTGCACGACGGCGTCGGCCGCTTCGCGTTCGCTCACGCCCCGCCCGTCCGGCCGGTACCACTCCACCATCGAGTTGATCATTCCGAAGACCAGCCGGGTCGCGAGCCGCACATCGACATCGCCGCGCACATCGCCGTCGACGGCCGCGGCCCTCAGCAGCTCGGCGACCCGGTGGTCGAAGTCGCGGCGCCGCTCCAGAGCCCAGCGCTCGGTGTCGGTGTTGCCGCGCACGCGCAGCAGCAGCGTCACGTACGGCAGCTCGGTGATCAGCACCTCGACCATGCGCCGCACGACGTACTCCAGGCGCTCGACCGCCCGCCCCACGCGCGCGTGCTCCTCGCCGAGGATCCCGAAGAGGCCGTCCAGCGCGCGGCTGACGGCCCTGCGCAGCAGCTCCTCCTTGCCCGCGACGTGGTGGTAGATCGAGGACTTGGAGATGCCGGCCGCCTTGGAGAGATGCTCCATGGACGTGCCGTCGTAGCCGCGCTCGATGAAGACCTGGACCGCGACGGAGAGCAGCGTCTCCGGGGTGTACGTGTCGCGCTTGGCGGTGGTCACGAGGTGCTGCCCTCCCTCTTGTCGGTGGCGTACGCGTGGCGGTACAGCGCGAGGGACGGTGCGTAGCGGCCGCTCGGATCACGCAGGTGCAGGTCGTCGAGGAGGGCGTAGGCCCAGTTGCGGCCGAGCCTGCGGCTCCACTCGAAGGGGCCCAGCGGGTAGTTGACGCCGAGGCGCATCGCGGTGTCGATGTCCTCCTCGGTGGCCACGCCCTTGGCGACGGCGTCGTGCGCCAGGTCGACGATCCGGGCGACCGTGCGGGCGACGATCATGCCGGGGACGTCACCGATGACGCTGACGTCCTTGCCGAGAGCCTGGAAGAGGCCGATCGCCTCGGCGAGGGTCTGCTGCGCGGTGTCCTGGGAGGCGGACAGGGCGATACGGGTGGCCCGGCGGTAGTCGAGCGCGAGGTCGAAGTAGACGACGTCCCGGAACTCCACCGAGGTCTGCCCGTCGGCGAGCGCCAGCTGACCCCCGCTCGGCAGCACCAGCCGGGTGCCGTGGTCCTCGTCGTCCTCGCGCACCGGGATGCCCGCCTCGCGGATCAGCGCGAGGAGCTCGGACGCGGGGCCCAGGTCGCCCTCGGCGACGACGTACGCGGGCGCCTGCGCCGGTTCCGCGGTGTGCGGATCGGCGGGCTCGGCGTCGGGGCCGTACACGTACCAGCCGTGTCCGCTCTTGCGGCCGAGCCGGCCGGACTCCACCAGCCGCCGCTGCGCGAGCGAGGGCGTGAAGCGGACGTCCTGGAAGAAGGACTTCCAGACCGAGTGCGTGACCGACTCGTTGACGTCCTGCCCGATCAGGTCGGTGAGCTCGAACGCGCCCATCTTGAAGCCGCCCGACTCACGCAGCACCGCGTCGATGGTGGCGGGGTCGGCGCCCTGGGCCTCGTACACCGCGAACGCCTCGGCGTAGTAGGGCCGGGCGATGCGGTTGACGATGAATCCGGGGGTGTCGGCACAGGCGACCGGCGTCTTGCCCCAGACCCGTGCGGTCTCGTACGCGCGCGTGGCCGAGGTGACGTCGGTGGCGAAGCCGGAGACGACCTCGACGAGCGGCAGCAGCGGTGCGGGGTTGAAGAAGTGCAGGCCCACGAAACGGCCCGGGTTGCGCAAGGCACCGCCGATGGCCGTGACCGACAGGGACGAGGTGTTGGTGGCGAGCAGACAGTCCTCACCGACGACGTCCTCCAGCTCCCGGAAGAGCTCCTGCTTGACGTCCAGCCGCTCCAGGGCCGCCTCGACGACCAGGGCGCAGTCCGCGAGGTCGGCGAGGCTGTCGGCGGCCGTGAGACGCGCGCGTGCCGCGTCCCGGTCGGCGCCGGTGAGACGCTCCTTCTCGACGAGCCGGTCGAGCCGCGCGCCGATCGCGTCAGCGGCTTCCTGGGCGCGCCCGGGAGCGGCGTCGTACAGCCGGACGGGATGGCCGGCGACCAACGCGACCTGGGCGATGCCCTGGCCCATGGTGCCGGTGCCGACGACGGCCACGGGGCTGCTGAGGTCGAGTGCTGTCATGTGCGCGATCCTCCCGCACGGGGTTTTCCACAGTTGCGGCGGACCCCCTTGTCCCGACCGATCGTTCGGTTACTCTAACTCTGTCTGGCTGTATCTGCCCAGGTTCTGCCCAGGTCATGAGCTCGACGAAGAGTTCACAAGACGAGGAGTTGGTCCCGCATGGCCGCCGAACTGACCGCCCACGAGCTGATCGCCAAGCACCGGCCCACCCTCGACCAGGCGCTCGAAGCGATCCGCACGCGCGCGTACTGGTCGCCGCATCCCGAACACCCCAAGGCCTACGGTGAGAACGGCAGCCTGGACGCGGCCGCGGGCAAGGCCGCCTTCGACGCGCTGCTGGGCACCCGCGTCGACCTCGGCCAGCCCGGCACGGACGACTGGGTGGGAGGCGAGGTCTCGCCGTACGGCATCGAGCTGGGGGTGAGCTACCCCCACGCGGACATCGACATCCTGCTGCCCGCCATGCGCGAGGGGCAGCGCGCGTGGCGCGAGGCGGGTGCGGAGATCCGCGCGGTGGTCTGCGTGGAGATCCTCAAGCGGATCAGCGACCGGACGCACGAGTTCGCGCACGCGGTCATGCACACCTCCGGCCAGGCCTTCATGATGGCGTTCCAGGCGGGCGGCCCGCACGCGCAGGACCGCGGTCTGGAGGCGGTGGCGTACGCGTACGTGGAGCAGGTCCGCACGCCCGACACCGCGGAGTGGAGCAAGCCGCAGGGCAAGCGCGACCCGCTGGCGCTCACCAAGCAGTTCACGCCGGTCCCGCGCGGCATCGGCCTGGTCATCGGCTGCAACACCTTCCCGACCTGGAACGGCTATCCGGGCCTGTTCGCCTCTCTCGCCACCGGCAACGCGGTCCTGGTCAAGCCCCACCCGCGCGCGGTGCTGCCGCTCGCGCTCACCGTCCAGGTCGCACGTGAGGTCCTGAGCCAGGCCGGCTTCGATCCGAACCTGGTCGCGCTGGCCGCCGAGCGTCCCAGCGAGGGCATCGCCAAGACCCTGGCCGGCCGCCCGGAGATCCGGATCATCGACTACACGGGTTCCACGGCGTTTGGCGACTGGCTGGAGGCCAACGCCCGCCAGGCGCAGGTCTACACGGAGAAGGCCGGCGTCAACACGGTGCTGGTCGACTCGACGAGCAACTACAAGGGCATGCTCTCCAACCTGGCGTTCTCGCTGTCGCTCTACAGCGGCCAGATGTGCACGACTCCGCAGAACTTCCTGATCCCCCGCGACGGCATCCGCACCGACGAGGGCCCCCGCACCTTCGACGAGGTGGTCGCCGACCTCGCCCGCGCCGTGGACGGCCTGCTGGGCGACGACGCGCGGGCGAACGCGCTGCTCGGCGCGATCGTGAACCCCGACGTCAAGGCCCGCCTGGAGGCCGCGACGGGGCTCGGCGAAGTCGCCCTCGCCTCCCGCGAGATCGCCAACCCGGAGTTCCCGGACGCGGTCGTGCGCACCCCCGTCATCGTCAAGCTGGACGGCGCCAAGCCGGACGACGAGGCCGCCTTCATGAGCGAGTGCTTCGGCCCGGTCTCCTTCGCCGTGGCCGTCGACTCCTCGGCCGACGCGGTGGAGCTGCTGCGGCGCACGGTCCGCGAGAAGGGCGCCATGACGGTCGGCGCGTACACCACCGACGAGGACGTCGAGCGGTCCGTGCAGGAGGTCTGCCTGGAGGAGGCGGCCCAGCTGTCGCTGAACCTCACGGGCGGGGTGTACGTCAACCAGACGGCCGCGTTCTCCGACCTCCACGGGTCCGGGGGCAACCCGGCGGCGAACGCCGCGCTGTGCGACGGAGCGTTCGTGGCGAACCGCTTCCGGGTGGTCGAGGTGCGTCGGGAGGCCTGAGCGGTCAGAAGCCGGCCGCGCTCCAGTGGTACAGCGTCATCGCCACGCTGGTGGCCAGGTTGTAGCTGGACACCTGCGGGCGCATCGGCAGGGACAGCAAGTGGTCGGCACGCGCGCGTAGGTCGGCCGACAGGCCGCTGCGCTCCGAGCCGAACGCGAGGACGGCGTCGTCCGGGAGCTTGAGGCCCCGGATGTCGTCGCCCTCCGGGTCCAGAGCGAACAGCGGGCCCGGAGGCAGTTCCTCGACCGTCACCCGTTCCACCGCCGTCGCGAAGTGCAGCCCGGCGCCTGCGCGCACCACCGTCGGGTGCCAGGGGTCGAGCGTGCCGGTGGTGACCACCCCCGTCGCGCCGAAGCCCGCCGCCAGCCGGATCACGGCCCCGGCGTTGCCGAGGTTGCGCGGCTGGTCGAGGACCACCACCGGGGCGGTGCGCGGCATCAGGGCCAGCCGCTCCAGGTTGGCCGCGCGGGACGGTCGTACCGCCAGGGCGGCGACCGCGGTCGGATGCGGGCGCGGCACCAGCGAGGCGTACACCGGCTCCGGGACCTCGGTCAGCAGCGCGTCCAGCGTCCGGCGTACGTCGGGGGCGAGCTCGTCCGCGAGGGCGAGCGTCGCCTCCCGGTCGGTGGTGACCGCGACCGGGACCTCGGCGCCGAAGCGCACCGCGTGCTTGAGGGCGTGGAAGCCGTCGAGCAGGACGGAGGAGTCGGCGAGCCGGTGCCAGAGGCCGGCGGGGTCGGTCATGCCGTGAAGCCTACGTGCGTCTCCTCGGCGCCCTCCTGGGCGCGTGGCTCCGGCACCGGCGCGGGACCGCCGCGTCCCGCCGTCAGCCGTTCACGCGCGCGTGCCACCCGGCCACCCACCCGGCGCAGGAACGGCGTCGGCAGGAACACCGCGTCGGCGGCAATCATCGCCAGCGAGAAGAACGGCAGCCCGAGGACGATCGCGATCACCGCGTGCTCGGTCATCATGGCCGCCAGCAGGACATTCTTGACCCGCCGGTTGAACAGGGTGAACGGGAAGGCCACCTGGACCACGACGGTCCCGTACGTCACGAGCAGCACCATCGTGGCGCTGGACGACAACGCGTCGGCGAGGGCGGGCCAGGGCGAGAAGTAGTCCAGGTGCAGGGGGTAGTAGACGGCGGTGCCGTCCTGCCAGCGCGTGCCCTGGATCTTGTACCAGCCGGCCGTGGCGTAGATCAGACAGGCCTCGGCCATGATCACGAGCAGGGCGCCGTTGTGCACGATGTTGCCGACGACGTCGAGCAGGATCCGCGGCTGATCCGTCCGCGCCAGTCGCCGGACCGTCCACCACACGCCGAGCCCCAGCCACACCGCCCACAGCAGCGCGGGGATGAACAGATCGCCCTCCAGCAGCCGTCCGGCCCCGGTCACCGCGATCAGGATCAGCCCGAGCACGATCCACAGGGCCGGGCCGACCCGGTCCGCGACCCGCTCGCCACGCGCGCGTGCCTCGTTCTCGCGCCGCGCCCTGCGCGCGTCCAGCGACCAGACCTGGCCGCAGCGCGTGAAGACGAGGTAGACGCACATCAGGTGCAGGACGTTGTCGCCGCCGTCGCCCATGAAGATGGAGCGGTTCTGCAGCGACAGCACGCCGACCATGAAGAGCACCGACATGGTGCGGGTGCGCCAGCCCAGCAGCAGCAGGACGCTCGACAGCACGGCGAGGCCGTAGACGCTCTCGAACCAGATCCGGCCGTCCGACCAGATCAGCGCCGTGAAGGCGCCGTTTCCGGCGATCAGCTGCTCGGCGAGGTCCCAGCTCCACGGGCCGTCGGGGCCGTACAGCTCCAGGCGGTGGGGCAGCTCGCGCAGCAGGAAGAGCAGCCAGGTCGCGCTGAAGCCGATGCGGACCACGGCGCTCTGGTACGGGCCGAGCGCCGACTCGGTGATCCGGGCGATGGCGGTGGAGAGCGACAGGGCGAAGCGGTTCATCGCTCACCTCCCGGCAGATCGGCCGGCGTGACCGACCACCAGGGCAGCTCCCGGTACAGGGGCTTCTCGGAGACCTGCTCCTGGCTCCACTTCGGCGGTCGCACACTGGTGGTACGGGAGCGGACCTGTACGCGTTCGACGCTGCCGTCGGACCCGGCCGCGTCGTCCCGGTCCAGGCGCATCACCACGATGCGGCGCAGATACGTCTCGGACAGGGCGCCGCGCAGACCGACGGGGCGGTTGTCGGTGCCGTGCGTGGCGGTGAAGAAGTCCCACGCGCGGCGCAGCTCGTTCTGCTGGGTGTGGCTGGGCAGCAGATTGCCGTCGATGGCCCGGCCGTCCTCGGCGGACAGGTCGTACCAGCCGGTGGTCCGCACCGTGCCGTCCGCGGCGAGGACCTGGGCCCGCACCTGGACCGCGATGTTCTGCTGCAGCGGGTTCGGCGCGAACAGCTTCCAGTTCTGCTCGAACTCCGGGTAGATCCAGTCGTCGATCGCCTTGCCGTGCTGCTTGGTGACCGCGTTCGACGGCGCGACGTGCAGGAACGTCATCCCCAGATGGACGCAGACGGTGACCGCCACGATCGCGAGCGCCAGCGCGGCACCGATCTGGTAGCGGAGCGAGAGGGCGGCCACACCGGTGCGGGGTTCGGCGCCGTGCGGGGGAGGCAGGTCGTACGGTGAGGGCGGGGGAGCCGCGTCCGCGGGATCGCCGGCTGCGGGCAGGGCAACCTGCGGCCAGGCGCCCCCCTCCGGCGCCCCCGGCTCGTCGGCAGGCCCGTTCCGGGCGCCCGAGCCTGTGTCGTACGCGTCCATTCCGCCCCGTCTCCCGATGTCCGCTCCCGTATTCCGGCCGCGAGGCCGCAGGGCGCTCCACCGCCCTTGCGCACCGCTCCACGGCGCTCGCACGGGAACGGTACTCAGGCCCTCCCGCCCGCACAGCCCGTCGGCAGGTTATCCACAGCGGTTGACACCTTACGGCTCCCGGCACACCATGGAATCGACGAACCGAACGATCGGTCGGGAGCCTGCTCCGGGCAGCGCACAGGGTCGAGGGGGCCACATGGCAACAGCAGCACAGGCGTACGACAGGGAGGACGCCGTCGACCAGGACGCGTACGAGCGCGCCTTCGACGCCGCCGTGGCCGCCGACGAGCGCATCGAACCGCGCGACTGGATGCCGGACGCCTACCGCGCGACGCTGGTCCGCCAGATCGCCCAGCATGCCCACTCCGAGATCATCGGCATGCAGCCGGAGGCGAACTGGATCACGCGCGCGCCCTCGCTGCGCCGCAAGGCCATCCTGATGGCCAAGGTCCAGGACGAGGCCGGGCACGGCCTCTACCTCTACAGCGCGGCCGAAACCCTCGGCACGGGCCGCGACGAGCTGCTGGACAAGCTCCACTCCGGCCGCCAGAAGTACTCCTCGATCTTCAACTACCCCACGCTGACCTGGGCGGACGTCGGCGCGATCGGCTGGCTCGTGGACGGCGCCGCGATCACCAACCAGGTCCCCCTGTGCCGCTGCTCCTACGGCCCGTACGCGCGCGCGATGGTCCGCGTCTGCAAGGAGGAGTCCTTCCACCAGCGCCAGGGCTACGAGCTCCTGCTGGCCCTCAGCAAGGGCACCCCCGAGCAGCACGCGATGGCCCAGGACGCGGTGGACCGCTGGTGGTGGCCGTCCCTGATGATGTTCGGCCCGCCCGACGACGAGTCCGCGCACTCCGCGCAGTCGATGGCCTGGAAGATCAAGCGGCACTCCAACGACGAGCTGCGCCGGCGCTTCGTCGACATCTGCGTCCCCCAGGCCGAGTCCCTGGGCCTCACGCTCCCCGACCCGGACCTGAAGTGGAACGAGGAGCTGGGCCGGCACGAATTCGGCCCGATCGACTGGACCGAGTTCAAGAACGTCCTCAAGGGCAACGGCCCCTGCAACGAACAGCGGATCACCCAGCGCAGGCGGGCCCACGACGAGGGCGCCTGGGTCCGCGAGGCCGCCTCGGCCTACGCCGGCAAGCACACCGAGACGGGAGCCACGCGCGCATGACGAACACCGACTGGCCTCTGTGGGAGGTCTTCGTACGCTCCCGCCGCGGCCTCTCGCACACCCACGCCGGCAGCCTGCACGCACCGGACGCGGACCTCGCCCTGCGCAACGCCCGCGACCTGTACACCCGCCGCGGCGAGGGCGTCTCGATCTGGGTCGTCCCGTCCTCCGCGATCACCGCGTCCTCGCCGGACGAGAAGGACCCGTTCTTCGAACCGTCGGCCGACAAGCCCTACCGCCACCCGACGTTCTACGAGATCCCGGACGGGGTGAAGCACCTGTGAGCGTCGACATGACCACGCACGCCGCCGCGCTGGCCCTCGGCGACGACGCCCTGGTGCTCTCCCACCGCCTCGGCGAATGGGCCGGGCACGCCCCCGTCCTGGAGGAGGAGCTCGCCCTCGCCAACATCGCGCTGGACCTCCTGGGCCAGGCCCGAGTCCTGCTCTCGATGGCCGGCGACGAGGACGAACTGGCGTATCTGCGCGAGGAGCGCGCCTTCCGCAACCTCCAGCTGGTGGAGCAGCCGAACGGCGACTTCGCCCACACCATCGCCCGCCAGCTGTACTTCTCCACCTACCAGCACCTGCTCCACGCCGAACTGGCCGCGGGCGAGGGCCCCTTCGCCCCGCTCGCCGCGAAGGCCGTCAAAGAGGTCGCCTACCACCGCGACCACGCCGAGCAGTGGACCCTGCGGCTGGGCGACGGCACGGACGTCAGCCACGAGCGGATGCGGCGGGCGTGCGAGGCGCTGTGGCGGTTCACCGGCGAGATGTTCCAGCCGGTGGAGGGCGTCGACGTCGACTGGGCCGCGTTGGAGACGGCGTGGCTGGCGTCCGTCACGGACGTCCTGGGCCGCGCCACCCTGAGTGTCCCCGATGGACCGCGCACGGGCGCGTGGGCGGCCGGTGCGGGCCGGCAGGGCCTGCACACCGAGCCCTTCGGGCGGATGCTCGCCGAGATGCAGCATCTGCACCGCAGCCACCCGGGGGCGTCATGGTGACCGTGACACCGCTGGAGGCGGAACTCCTCGAGGTGGCTGGGTCGGTGCCAGACCCCGAACTGCCCGTGCTCACCCTGCGGGAACTGGGAGTCGTGCGCGCGGTGCACGTCCGCGGCGAGGACACGGCCGAGGTCGAACTGACCCCGACGTACACCGGCTGCCCGGCGATCGAGGCGATGTCCGTGGACATCGAGCGGGTGCTGCACGCCCACGGCGTCCGCGAGGTCACCGTGCGCACGGTCCTCGCGCCCGCCTGGTCGACGGACGACATCTCGGCCGAAGGCCGCCGAAAGCTGCAGGAGTTCGGCATCGCCCCGCCTCGCACGCAGCGGGCGGCAGGACCGGTGACCGTGTCCCTGGGCCCCACCCGGACGCTCGACACCATCGACCCCGTCCGCTGCCCGCACTGCGGATCCGCCGACACCGAGCTGCTCAGCCGTTTCTCCTCCACGGCCTGCAAGGCGCTGCGGCGCTGTCTGGACTGCCGTGAACCGTTCGACCACTTCAAGGAGTTGTGATGGCCCGCTTCCACGCGCTCCAGGTGGCGGCGGTCGACCGGCTCACCGACGACTCCGTGGCCCTCACCTTCACCGTGCCGCCGGAGCTCGGCGAGGCCTACCGGTACGCACCGGGCCAGCACCTCGCCGTGCGCCGCACGGGGGACGGCGAGGAGATCCGACGCACGTACTCGATCTGCTCCCCGGCGCCGGACGGCGAAGCCCCTCGCCGACTGCGCGTCGGTGTACGGCTGGTGGAAGGCGGAGCCTTCTCGACGTACGCGCTCAAGGAGATCGCCGTCGGCGACGAGCTGGAGGTGATGACTCCCGCGGGGCGCTTCACCCTCGCTCCCGCACCCGGCCTGTACGCGGCGGTCGTCGGCGGCAGCGGCATCACCCCGGTGCTGTCGATCGTGTCGACGCTGCTGGCGCGCGAGCCCGAGGCCCGGTTCTGCCTGATCCGCAGTGACCGTACGGCCGCCTCGACGATGTTCCTGGACGAGGTCGCGGACCTGAAGGACCGCTACCCGGAGCGGCTTCAGCTGGTCACGGTGCTGTCCCGGGAGGAGCAGCAGGCGGGGCTGCCGTCCGGACGGCTCGACCGGGAGCGCCTGACGGGACTGCTGCCGGCGCTGCTGCCGGTGGCGGATGTGGCGGGCTGGTTCCTGTGCGGACCGTTCGGGCTGGTGCAGGGTGCGGAACGAGCCCTGAGGGAGCTCGGCGTCCCCCGGAGCCGCGTCCACGAGGAGATCTTCCACGTCGACGAGGGAGCGGCCCCGGCACCCAGGACCCCCGCGCCCGCGCACAGCACGGTGACCGCCCGTCTCGACGGCCGCGGCGGGACCTGGCCCGTCCAGGACGGCGAGTCCCTGCTCGACGCGGTCCTGCGCAACCGCTCCGACGCGCCCTACGCCTGCAAGGGCGGGGTGTGCGGCACCTGCCGCGCCTTCCTCGTCTCCGGCGAGGTCCGCATGGACCGCAACTTCGCGCTGGAGCCGGAGGAGACGGAGGCCGGGTACGTACTGGCGTGCCAGTCGCATCCGGCGACGGAGACGGTGGAGCTGGACTTCGACAGGTGAGGGCACCCGAGGCGGGCCGCCCCGTTCCCTTCTTCTAGAACCTGTTCTATCTTGACGGTCCGTCAGATCGGCTCACCCGTCGATCGGCTGACGCGTCGGGAGGACAGGGACCGTGGACTTCACCTTCACCGAGGAGCAGCAGGCGGCGGCCGAGGCGGCACGGGGCGTGTTCGCCGGGGTCGCGCCGGACGGGGTGCCGAGCCCCGCGCTCGCCACGGGAGCCGTCGCCGACACGTTCGACACCGAGCTGTGGAGCAGGCTCGCCGACGCGGACCTGCTGAGCCTGCTGCTGAAGGAGGAGTACGGCGGGGCCGGTCTGGACGCGGTCGCGCTGTGTCTGGTGCTGATCGAGTCGGCGAAGGTGCTGGCGCGGGTGCCGCTGCTGGAGAGCAGCGCGGCCGCGGCGGCCGTTCAGGCCCATGGCACCGAGGAGTTGAGGTCCGGCCTGCTCGCCCGGGTGGGCCGCGGCGAGGTCGTGCTGACCGTCGCCGCGAGCGGCCGTACCGGCCACGACCCCGCCGAACTCGCCGTGACCGCACGGCAGGAGGGCGCGGAGTGGATTCTGGACGGCGTGCAGACGGCGGTGCCGTGGGCGTTCGACGCGGACCACATCGTCGTACCCGCGCACACGGCGGCCGGACAGACCGTGCTCGCGCTGGTCGCACCCGCCGGCGAAGGGGTCGCCCTCGCCGAGCAGCTCTCCACCACGGGCGAGCGGCTCGGCGAACTACGGCTGGAGTCGGCGCGGATCGCGGCCCGGGACATCGTCGACGCGGACGGCGCGTGGGAGTCGCTACGGCATCTGCTGACCGTCGGAACGTGTGCGCAGGCACTCGGCCTGGGCTGTCAGGTCCTGCGGATGACCAGTGACTACACCAGCAAGCGGGAGCAGTTCGGCTTCCCGGTCGCCACGTTCCAGGCCGTCGCCGTGCAGGCCGCCGACCGCTACATCGATCTGAAGGCGATGGAGACCACGCTGTGGCAGGCGGCCTGGCGGACCGGCTCCGGGACGCAGGGCGCGCTACCGGTCTCCGGTGAGGTCGCCGTCGCGAAGATCTGGGCCTCCGAGGGCGTACGGCGGGTCGTGCAGACGGCGCAGCATCTGCACGGCGGATTCGGCGCCGACATCGACTACCCGCTGCACCGGTACCACGCCTGGGCCAAGCACCTGGAACTGTCGCTCGGCCCGGCAGCCGCCCACGAGGAGATGCTGGGCGACCTACTGGCGGCGCACCCTCTGGCCTGACGTGCGCCCGGGCACCTGCCCTAGAGGACGAACGCCGGCGAACCGTTGTCCGTGACCATGGGCCGGCCGGCGCCGTCCCAGGCCAGCATGCCGCCGTCGATGTTCACGGCGTCGATGCCCTGCTGGACCAGGTACTGGGTGACCTGCGCGGAGCGACCGCCGACGCGGCACATCACATAGGCCCGCCGACCGTCAGCCACCGCCTCGGTCACCTCGCCGAACCGGGCCACGAAGTCACTCATGGGCACGTGCAGCGCACCCTCGACATGCCCCGCGGCCCACTCGTCGGCCTCACGAACATCCACAACGAGACCGTCGGCCGGAACACCGGCGACGTCGACCGAGGGCAGGGAAGCTCCGAAACTCATGGCCCGAGGCTACCTGAGCGACATGCGGGCCCCACGGCCAAGGCATCCGCGCACACCGTGACGACACCCGACGTCCACAAACCCGCCCGGCACACGGCCCGCCTACTGCCCGAGGAGCTCCGCCAGCTCCCGCTCCCGCTCCGCGAGCTGCGCCAGCAACTGCTCGGCGATCTCCTCCAGAAGCCGGTCGGGATCGTCCGGGGCCAGCCGGAGCATCGCCCCGATCGCGCTCTCCTCCAGCTCCCGCGCGACCACGCTGAGCAGCTCCTTGCGCTGGGCGAGCCACTCGAGGCGGGCGTAGAGCTCCTCGCTCGGCGTCGGCCCCTGCTCCGGCGGCTTCGGCCCGGCGGCCCACTCCTCGGCCAGCTCCCGCAGCAGCGTCTCGTCACCGCGGGCGTAGGCGGCGTTGACCCGGGTGATGAACTCGTCGCGCCGAGCCCGCTCGGTGTCGTCCTGCGCCAGGTCGGGGTGGGCCTTGCGGACCAGCTCGCGGTAGAGCTTGCGGGCCTCGTCGCTGGGCCGCACCCGCTGCGGGGGCCGCACCGGCTGCTCCGTGAGCATCGCCACGGCCTCCGGGAACAGCCCGTCCCCGTCCATCCAGCCGTGGAACAGCTCCTCCACCGCCGGCATCGGCATCACCCGGGCACGGGCCTCGTCCGCCTTGCGCCGGTCCTCGGGGTCACCGGTGCGCTCGGCCGTGGCCTCGGCGATCTGGGCGTCCAGTTCGTCGAGCCGGGTGTACATCGGGCCGAGTCTCTGGTGGTGCAGCCGGGAGAAGTTCTCGACCTCGACCCGGAAGGTCTCCACCGCGATCTCGTACTCGATCAGCGCCTGCTCGGCGGCCCGCACGGCCCGCTCCAGCCGCTCCTCGGGCCGGGGCGCACCTTCCTCGGGCGCCGCCCGCGTCCCGCCGGCGACACCACCCTGCTCAGCTTCCGGGGTCGTCACCCGACCAGCGTAGGCCACGGCCGGGTCGGCCCTCGGACGACCGGTGTCAGCCCCCACGCGCATCCGGGCAATCCGCCGCCACCCACTGCGCCGCGAGGTCCCGGCACGCGACGACCAGCGTCCCCGGCCGGCACACCACCTCATGGGTGCAGCCCCCGTCGTGCGGCAGCACCTCGTCGAGGATCACGTCCCCCAGCGCGGCCACGCCACAGACGTCCAGGACATCCACCTGGAACCGCGAGACCCCCTCGTACCGGACGACCAGGTCCTCGTCGTGCTTCCAGCAGTTGTGGCCGAACCGGATCTCGATCTCCTCGTCCCCCAGGCGCCGCACCCGCTGCGGCTTGAGATCCTTCACACACCGCCTGCCGGAGAACGCGTAGTGCCCCGGGTCGGTGGCGAAGGCACGTGCCCCGGGCGGGAGTCGCTCCGCGAGCTCGGGCAGCTTCGCGAGGTAGGGCCGCGGGTCGACGATTCCCGTGATGTCCCCGTCCCGCCCGTCGAGATCCACGTACCTCACCGAAGACCCCCCACCGGCCGCAAGCCCCTCACACCCCCATCTCCCCCGCGAGCCGCCCCGACCGCACCGCCGCCACCAGCTCCGCGTGATCCGCCTCCGTACGGTCGGCGTACGCCACGGCGAACGCGGCCATCGCCTCGTCCAGTTCCTCGCTCTTGCCGCAGTACCCGGCCACGAGGCGCGGGTCGGCGCTGTGCGAGTGGGCGCGGGCCAGCAGCGCCCCCGTCATACGGCCGTAGTCGTCTATCTGGTCGGCGGCGAGCGCGGCAGGGTCGACGCTGCCCTTGCGGTTGCGGAACTGCCTTACCTGGAACGGCCGTCCCTCCACCGACGTCCAGCCCAGCAGGATGTCGCTGACGACCTGCATCCGCTTCTGCCCGAGGACGACCCGGCGGCCCTCGTGCTCGACGGCGGGCGCCTCGAACCCGGCGGCCACCAGGTGCGGCAGCAGTGCCGAGGGTCGGGCCTCCTTCACCTGGAGCACCAGCGGCTCACCGCGATGGTCGAGGAGCAGCACGACGTACGACCGTGTACCGACGCTGCCCGTACCGACGACCCGGAACGCGACGTCGTGCACCGAGTGCCGGGACATCAGCGGAAGACGGTCCTCGGAGAGCGACTCCAGGTACTCCTCCAGGGACCCGGCCACCGCCGCGGCCTCCGCGTCCGGCACGCGCCGCAGCACCGGCGGGGCGTCGACGAAGCGGCGCCCGCCGTCGTCGGTCTGCTCGGTCGACTTCGCCGCGAACCGTCCGCTGGTGTTGGCCCGCGCCTTCTCGGAGACCCGCTGCAGCGTGCCGACGAGATCGTGGGCGTCGGTGTGGGAGACCAGTTCCTCGTCCGCGATCGCGTTCCACGCGTCCAGCACCGGGAGCTTGGCCAGCAGCCGCATGGTGCGGCGGTAGGCGCCCACCGCGCCGTGCGCCGCACTGCGGCAGGTGTCCTCGTCCGCGCCCGCCTCCCGGCCGGCGAGCACCAGCGAGGCCGCGAGCCGCTTGAGGTCCCACTCCCAGGGGCCCTGGACCGTCTCGTCGAAGTCGTTGAGATCGATGACCAGATCGCCGCGCGCGTCCCCGTACAGACCGAAGTTGGCCGCGTGGGCGTCGCCGCAGATCTGGGCGCGGATCCGGGTCATGGGGGTGCGCGCCAGGTCGTAGGCCATGAGGCCCGCCGAGCCGCGCAGGAAGGCGAAGGGCGTGGCCGCCATCCGCCCGACGCGCAGCGCCGTGAGTCCGGGGATGCGGTCGCGGCTGGACTCCTCGACCGCGCTCACCGCGTCGGGCCGCGAACCGTCCAGGTCGAGCGCGGTGTGCGCACCACGCGGGACCCGCTTGCGCAGCGCCTTGCCCTCCTGCTTGGGCGACCCCTGCACCGGCCACTCGGCGAAGCCCCGCGCCCGCGGCAGCCTGCGCGCCACGCCCACGGAATCCTCGGCAGAAGCCTCCACCCCGACCTCGGTCATTGCGACCGCCTCCCCGACCATGCACGCGCCCGAACATCAACTCGTGCAGACCGTACAGCCGGTGGCCGAAACTCGTCAGACCCTGTGGACAACCCCATGGCTGTGAAAACCGGCCCCGCGGCCGCCCTCCTCGGCACCTACCCCGCGCCGGAGTTCCTCAGCACCCGCCCCCGGGCCCCTCCGGCAGGTGCCGCTGCGCCCACCGCTTCAGCTCCGCGAACGCCGGCTCCAACGCCGCCCCGGCCGCCGTCAGCCGGTACGACACCCGC
This sequence comes from Streptomyces sp. NBC_00019, assembly GCF_045041015.1. Classification (NCBI taxonomy): domain Bacteria; kingdom Bacillati; phylum Actinomycetota; class Actinomycetes; order Kitasatosporales; family Streptomycetaceae; genus Streptomyces; species Streptomyces sp. NBC_00019. The sequence goes on along the minus strand of NZ_CP108302.1, from coordinate 5,411,752 downwards.
AGCGGCGGCCCCTCGGCGACCTCGCGCAGCACGAGCCCCGCGGAGGCGAGCTCGGTGAGACGGTCGGACAGCATCCGCTCGCTGATGCCGGGAATCGCCCGGCGCAGGTCGACGAAGTACGCCGGCCCAGGGGTCAGGACGGCCACGATCGGCCCGGTCCAGCGCTTCCCCAGCAACTGGAAGACACGGGTGATCCCGTCGTCCACCTGCTTGCACGCCTCCGTGCCGTGACTCTCCTCGACCGTCATGCCCTTCAGGGTACTGCGCTCCCGTATGGGGGTGAAAAAAAGTAAGTCCCTGTGTTATCAATAGCCGTGTACGAACTATTAGCCACGCACCGCTCCTCAGGAGATCCCCATGGCCACCCTGCTGCACATCGACTCCTCCGTGTTCCCCCACGGCGCCTCCTCGTCCCGCTCCGTCACGGACGCCTTCCGCAGGACCTGGGAGGAGCAGCACCCCGAGGGCACGGTGATCTACCGCGACCTCGCCACGAACCCCGTGCCGCACATCACCGCCGACGCCCACATCGCCGGCTTCTCCGATCCCGCGACGCACACCCCCGAGCAGGCCGCCGCCTTCCACGCGCGCGTGCAGCTGATCGAGGAGCTCGAGGGGGCGGACGCCGTGCTGATCGGCGCCCCGATGTACAACTTCGCGATCCCCTCGACCCTCAAGGCCTGGCTGGACAACGTGATGCTGGTGGGCCGCACCTTCCTGACCGAGGACTCGAAGATCACCGGCACCCCGGTCACCGTCGTCGCCAGCCGTGGCGGCTCCTACGCGCCGGGCACTCCGCGCGAGGGCTTCGAGTACGTGCAGAACTACCTGCAGGCGGTACTCGGCGACTCACTCGCCCTGGACGTCGACTTCATCGTCCCGGAGCTGACCATGGCCCCGCAGAACCCGGCGATGACCGAACTGGTCCCCCTCTACGAGGCCTCCCGCGCGCGTGCCCACCAGGACGCGGAGACCAGGGCGAAGCACCTCGCCCAGCGCGTGGCCGCGTAGGCCTCGGGCCGCGACCCCACCGTGTGATTGTCCTCACGGCAGACAGCGCCCGGAGGGCAACGCAAAAGCCCCGTAGGTCTCAGACCTACGGGGCTTTCAGCTGTGCGCGAGGGGGGAGTTGAACCCCCACGCCCTTGCGGGCACTGGAACCTGAATCCAGCGCGTCTGCCTATTCCGCCACCCGCGCATTGGGTGTGTCTTCGGGCTTTTCCCCCTTGGGGCTGGCGCCTTCCGACACCCAGAACATTAGCACGCGGGCAGGGGTGGGTTCACATCCCTTATCGAGGGGCAGCCGCTCACCAGGGCCGTAGACATCCCGCACCAACCCACCGTCCTTCCGGCTACGTATCAACACGTGTCTGTTCACGTATCAACCTCGTACCGGTACCGCCCGTCTCCCCAGGAGCCGGTCGGGGTCCACAGCCAGGTGCGGGACACTTGTCTGCGGCCACCTCTACGATCCTTGACAGGAGGAGTCGGCCGAGGGAGTTCGAAGAGGAGCTCCACAGGGAACTTCGGAGGCGTCGACACCTGTCGACGAGGCCGACAGGGGGAACCAGCCGATTGACCGGCGCGTGGATACGATCAGTAAGCAGTACCAGGTAAGGCAGTACCCGCTCTGCGGGGTGCAGGACGGCAGCAGCTACGGAGGAGGTGCCCCATGGGAGTCCTGAAGAAGTTCGAGCAGCGCCTCGAAGGTCTGGTCAACGGCACCTTCGCCAAGGTGTTCAAGTCCGAGGTACAGCCCGTGGAGATCGCGGGAGCACTCCAGCGCGAGTGCGACAACAACGCGACCATCTGGAACCGCGACCGCACGGTCGTCCCCAACGACTTCATCGTGGAGTTGAGCACACCGGACTTCGAGCGCCTGAGCCCGTACTCCGGCCAGCTCGGCGACGAGCTCGCCGGCATGGTGCGCGACTACGCCAAGCAGCAGCGCTACACCTTCATGGGCCCCATCAAGGTCCACCTGGAGAAGGCCGACGATCTCGACACCGGCCTGTACCGGGTGCGCAGCCGCACGCTCGCCTCCTCCACCGACCAGCAGGCCCCCGGCGCGGCCGCCCCGGCGGGCCGGCCCGCGGCCCCTGGCGGCTACGGCTCCGCGGCTCCCGCCGGAGCCCCGGGCGCCCCGCCCATGCCGGCCGCGCCACCACCCGGCGGCCGCCCCGGCGGCTACGGATACCCGCAGCCCGCGAGCGGACAGCGGCCCCCTGTCGCACCCGCTCCCGCAGCCGCGGCAGGCGGACGCACCCGCCACTGGATCGAGATCAACGGCGCCCGCCATCAGATCTCCCGCGCGACGCTGGTGCTGGGCCGCAGCACCGAGGCCGACGTGCGGATCGACGACCCCGGCGTCTCCCGCCGGCACTGTGAGATCCGGACCGGAACGCCCTCGACCGTCCAGGATCTCGGATCCACCAACGGCATCGTGGTGGACGGGCAGCACACCACCCGCGCTACGCTCCGCGACGGCTCGCGGATCGTCGTGGGCAACACCACCATCATTTACCGGCAAGCCGAAGGGTGAAGCGGGGGCAATGTCAGAGCTGACCCTGACGGTCATGCGGCTGGGTTTCCTAGCCGTACTGTGGCTGTTCGTGATCGTGGCCGTACAGGTCATCCGCAGCGACCTGTTCGGTACGCGTGTCACCCAGCGCGGGGCCAGGCGAGAGGCCGCCCGGCCGCAGCAGGCCCAGCGCCAACAGGCGCCCCCGCAACAGCGCCAGCAGCCCGCTGCCGGCCGCCGCGGCCGTAACGCCCCCAGCAAGCTGGTCGTCAGCGAGGGCACCCTCACCGGCACCACCGTCGCGCTCCAGGGCCAGACCATCACGCTGGGCCGGGCGCACGACAGCACCATCGTGCTGGACGACGACTACGCCTCCAGCAGGCACGCCAGGATCTACCCGGACCGGGACGGCCAGTGGATCGTCGAGGACCTGGGGTCCACCAACGGCACCTATCTGGACCGGAGTCGGCTGACGACCCCCACACCGATTCCGCTGGGCGCGCCGATCCGCATCGGCAAGACCGTCATCGAGCTGCGGAAGTAGTGCTACATCATGAATAGGCGCGAGCGGAGCGAGCACGCGGAGTGGGCCCCCACCCCGGGCCCCGGCGCGCTCCCGACCGGAGGGTGGGCACCGTGCGGATGTATCCGGAGCCGACGGGCGAGGTGCGCATGAGTCTGTCACTGCGCTTCGCCGCCGGATCGCACAAAGGCATGATCCGGGAGGGCAACGAGGACTCCGGATACGCCGGTCCGCGCCTGCTCGCCATCGCCGACGGGATGGGCGGCGCCGCCGCCGGTGAGGTCGCCTCCTCCGAGGCCATCTCCACCATCGTCGCGCTCGACGACGACGTACCCGGCTCCGACGTCCTCACCTCCCTCGGCACGGCCGTCCAGCGTGCCAACGACCAACTGCGCTCCCTGGTCGAGGAGGACCCCCAGCTCGAGGGCATGGGCACCACGCTGACCGCCCTGTTGTGGACCGGCCAGCGCCTCGGCCTCGTCCATGTCGGCGACTCGCGCGCGTACCTGCTCCGCGACGGCGTCCTCACCCAGATCACACAGGACCACACCTGGGTGCAGCGCCTGGTCGACGAGGGCCGCATCACCGAGGAAGAGGCCACCACCCACCCGCAGCGCTCCCTGCTGATGCGCGCGCTGGGCAGCGGCGAGCACGTCGAGCCCGACCTCTCCATCCGCGAGGTCCGCGCCGGCGACCGCTACCTGATCTGCTCCGACGGACTGTCCGGGGTCGTCTCCCACCAGACCCTCGAGGACACCCTCGCCAGCTACCAGGGCCCGCAGGAGACCGTGCAGGAGCTGATCCAGCTCGCGCTGCGCGGCGGCGGCCCCGACAACATCACGGTCATCGTCGCCGACGTACTGGACCTGGACACCGGGGACACCCTCGCCGGGCAGCTCTCCGACACCCCGGTCGTCGTCGGCGCGGTCGCCGAGAACCAGCAGCACCAACTGCACGACAACGGCATCATGCAGACCCCCGCGGGCCGCGCCTCCGGGCTCGGCCGCCAGGTGCCCGGACAGGGCGGGGGCGGACAGTTCGGCCCGCCCGGCTCCGGCGACGTCACCGGCTTCATCCCCACCGACGGCTTCGGCGACTACAGCGACGAGGACTTCGTCAAGCCCCGCAAGGGCCGCAAGTGGCTGAAGAGATCCTTCTACATCGCCCTCACGCTCGCCGTCGTCGGCGGCGGCCTCTACGGCGGCTGGCGCTGGACCCAGACCCAGTACTACGTGGCCACCAACGACGAGCACGTGGCGCTGTACCGGGGCATCAGCCAGGACCTTGCCTGGGTGTCGTTGTCGAAGGTGGAGAAGGACCACCCCGAGATCGAACTCAAGTACCTGCCGCCGTACCAGCAGAAGCTCGTCGAGGGCACCATCGCCGAAGGCGACCTCAAGACCGCCCAGAAGAAGATCGACGAACTCTCCCTGCAGGCCTCCGCGTGCAAGAAGCGCGCCGAACAGCAGGCCGCCGAGAGCGAGCAGAACTCCAAGACCGGCGAGGGCGAGGCCGGAGGCACCACGGGAACCACCAAGACCTCCCTCACGTCCAAGGCCTCACCGACCCCGTCCACCTCGACCTCACCGTCCCCGAACGCTTCCGCCTCCCCGACCGCGCCCACTCCCACCCCCGGCCCCACCCTCTCGGACGAAGAGAAGCAGGTCGTCGGGCAGTGCGGTACGCAGTAGGCAAGCCGTGAGAGGCCCTGTCACACGATGAGCAGTACTTCCAACACGTCGACGCACCACACGTCCACGATCGGCTCGATCGGCACACCGAGCCGACGCAACACCGAGCTCGCGCTGCTGGTGTTCGCCGTGGTCATCCCGGTGTTCGCCTACGCCAACGTAGGCCTCGCCATCAACGACGAGCTGCCTGCCGGCCTGCTGGGCTACGGCCTGGGCCTAGCCCTGCTCGCAGGCGTCGGCCATCTCGTCGTACGGAAATTCGCGCCGTACGCGGACCCGCTGATGCTGCCGCTGGCCACCTTGCTGAACGGGCTCGGTCTGGTCGTCATCTGGCGTCTGGACCAGTCGAAGCGGCTCCAGCAGAGCCCCCTCTACGTCGAGGCCGCGCCGCGCCAGCTGCTCTACTCCGCGCTGGGCGTCGCCCTGCTGGTGGCCGTGCTCGTCTTCCTGAAGGACCATCGCGTCCTGCAGCGCTACACCTACATCTCCATGGCCGGCGCGCTGTTCCTGCTCGTCCTGCCGCTCGTTCCGGGACTCGGCGCAAACATCTACGGCGCCAAGATCTGGATCAAGATTCCGGGCCTCGGCACGGTCCAGCCCGGTGAGTTCGCGAAAATCGCCCTAGCGGTGTTCTTCGCCGGCTATCTCATGGTCAAGAGAGACGCCCTGGCGCTGGCCAGCCGCCGCTTCATGGGCCTGTACCTGCCCCGCGGCCGCGACCTCGGCCCGATCATCGTCGTCTGGATGATCTCGATCCTCATCCTGGTCTTCGAGACCGACCTCGGTACATCCCTGCTGTTCTTCGGGATGTTCATCATCATGCTGTACGTCGCCACCGAGCGGACCAGCTGGATCGTCTTCGGTCTGCTGATGTCCGCGGCCGGTGCGGTCGGCGTGGCCAGCTTCGAACCGCACGTCCAGCAGCGCGTCCAGGCCTGGCTCGACCCGATGAAGGAATACACGCTCTCCCGTCAGGGCGTCGGGGGCCACACCGAACAGTCCATGCAGGCCCTGTGGGCCTTCGGCTCCGGCGGCACCCTCGGCACCGGTCTCGGGCAGGGCAACTCCGACCTCATCGGCTTCGCCGCCAACTCCGACTTCATCCTCGCCACGTTCGGCGAGGAGCTGGGCCTGGCAGGCGTCATGGCGATCCTGCTGCTCTACGGGCTGATCGTCGAGCGCGGTGTGCGTACTGCCCTCGCGGCCCGCGACCCGTTCGGCAAGCTGCTGGCCGTCGGTCTGTCCGGCGCCTTCGCCCTCCAGGTCTTCGTCGTGGCCGGCGGTGTCATGGGCCTCATCCCGCTGACCGGTATGACGCTGCCGTTCGTGGCCTACGGCGGTTCGTCCGTCATCGCCAACTGGGCCCTGATCGGCATCCTGCTGCGCATCAGCGACACCGCACGCCGTCCGGCGCCCGCTCCCGCCCCCAGCCCCGACGCCGAGATGACCCAGGTGGTCCGCCCGTCATGAACAAGCCCCTGCGCCGGATCGCGATCTTCTGCGGCCTCCTCGTCATGGCCCTGCTCATCCGTGACAACTGGCTCCAGTACGTCAAGGCCGACGACCTGAGGACCGACGGCGACAACCGCCGGGTCGCCATCGAGCGGTACGCCACCCCGCGCGGCGACATAATCGTCGACGGCAAGGCCATCACCGGCTACACCGAGACCACCAGCGGCGACTTCAAGTTCAAGCGCACCTACAAGGACGGCGCCATGTGGGCGCCCGTCACGGGCTTCGTCTCGCAGGCCTACGGCGCCAACCAGCTGGAGAGCATCGAGGACGGCATCCTCACCGGCAACGACGACCGGCTCTTCTTCCGCAACACCCTCGACATGATCACGGGCAAGGCGAAGGAGGGCGGCAACGTCGTCACCACCCTCAACGCCGCCGCCCAGAAGGCCGCGTACGAGGGCCTCGCCAAGCGCGGCAAGGGCGCGGTCGTCGCCCTCGAACCGTCCACCGGCAAGATCCTGGCGATGGCCTCCTACCCGTCGTACGACCCCGGGACGATCGCCGGTGGCGGCGACTCGGACGCGGCGGCCTGGAAGAAGCTCGACAAGAAGAACAACCCCGCCGACCCGATGCTCAACCGGGCCCTGCGCGAGGTCTACCCGCCCGGGTCCACCTTCAAGGTCGTCACCGCGGCCGCCGCGCTGGAGAGCGGCCTGTACGACGACCCCGACGAGAAGACGGACTCTCCGCTGCCCTGGGTCATGACGGGCACCAAGACCGAGCTGAAGAACGAGGGCAACATCCCCTGCAAGAACGCCACGCTCCGCGAGGCGCTGCGGGTTTCCTGCAACACCGTCTTCGGCAAGATCGGCGCTGACCTCAAGAACGAGAAGATGCTGGAAGAGGCCAAGAAGTTCGGCTTCACCGAGGAGCAGTTCACGCCGGTCCGCTCCAGCGCCTCCGTCTTCTCCGACGACATGGAACCCTCGCAGGTCGCCCTGTCCTCCATCGGCCAGTTCAACACCGCCGCCACCCCGCTGCAGATGGCCATGGTCGCCTCCGCGGTCGCCAACGACGGCACCCTCATGAAGCCGTACATGGTCGACGAACTCCAGGCCAGCAATGTCGACGTCATCGAGAAGACCGACCCGGAGAAGTACAGCCAGCCGCTGTCGGCGAAGAACGCGCAGATCCTGCAGTCGATGATGGAGACGGTCGTCGAGAAGGGCACCGGTACGACGGCCCAGATCGGCGGCGACGTCACGGTCGGCGGCAAGACGGGTACCGCCCAGCACGGCGAGAACAACAGCAAGAACCCTTACGCCTGGTTCATCTCGTACGCCAAGCTCGGCGACGGCAGCAAGCCGGTCGCCGTGGCCGTGGTCGTCGAGGACGAGAACGCGGTCCGCGAGAACATCTCCGGCAGCGGCCTCGCGGCGCCGATCGCGAAGAGCGTGATGGAGGCGGTCATCAACTCCAACAAGTGACCCCGCTCACGTCCCCTTCACATCGGTGCACGTTGCGATACCGGTCCTGTATCGGGTGACGGGCTTGGCCAGGTCACACAAAGCCAGCCGGGTACGGTAGGCCCGGACGGCAGCCTCCGACCGCACACCAGTGCCGGTCGGGACCGACGGAGAGGGCTGGTAGGTAGCTATGGAAGAGCCGCGTCGCCTCGGCGGCCGGTACGAGCTGGGCCAGGTGCTCGGCCGTGGTGGCATGGCGGAGGTATACCTCGCGCATGACACCCGGCTCGGCCGCACCGTGGCGGTGAAGACGCTGCGCGCGGATCTCGCACGCGACCCGTCCTTCCAGGCCCGGTTCCGCCGGGAGGCCCAGTCGGCCGCCTCGCTCAACCATCCCGCGATCGTCGCGGTCTACGACACGGGTGAGGACTACATCGACGGGGTCTCGATCCCGTACATCGTGATGGAGTACGTCGACGGCTCCACGCTCCGTGAGCTGCTGCACTCCGGCCGCAGGCTGCTGCCGGAGCGCACGCTGGAGATGACGATCGGCATCCTCCAGGCCCTGGAGTACTCCCACCGGGCCGGCATCGTCCACCGCGACATCAAGCCGGCCAACGTCATGCTCACGCGCAACGGCCAGGTCAAGGTCATGGACTTCGGCATCGCCCGTGCCATGGGCGACTCCGGCATGACGATGACCCAGACGTCGGCGGTCATCGGCACGGCCCAGTACCTCTCGCCGGAACAGGCGAAGGGCGAGCAGGTCGACCAGCGTTCGGACCTGTACTCGACGGGCTGTCTCCTCTACGAGCTCCTGACGGTACGTCCGCCCTTCGTGGGCGACTCCCCCGTGGCCGTGGCCTACCAGCACGTCCGCGAGGAGCCGCAGCCCCCGTCGGTCTTCGACCCCGAGCTCACGCCCGAGATGGACGCCATCGTCCTCAAGGCCCTGGTCAAGGACCCGAACTACCGCTACCAGTCCGCCGACGAGATGCGCATCGACATCGAGGCGTGCCTCGACGGCCAGCCGGTGGCGGCCACCGCGGCGATGGGCTCGGTCGGCTACGGCGCCTACCCGGACGACCAGCCGACGACCGCCCTGCGCTCCACGGACGCCGGCGCCACGTCGATGCTCCCGCCCATGAACCCCGACGACGGCGGCTACAGCGGCTACGACGACCGCCCCGACCGCCGCCGCCAGCAAAAGAAGAACAACACCTCGACGATCCTGCTGGTCGTCGCGGCGGTGCTGGTCCTGATCGGCGCGATCCTGATCGGGAAGTGGGCGTTCAGCGGGAACAACAGCGCGGACGACAAGGTGCAGGTGCCGACCTTCATCGGCGAGAGGCAGGAAAACGCCGAGAAGATGGCGACCAACAGCGATCTGAAGGTGTCAGTCACCAAGAAGGAGTGCGAGAACCAGCCCCAGGGCAACGTCTGCACGCAGGACCCCAAGCCAGGCACTGAGGTCGAGAAGCAGTCCACTGTCAACCTCGTGGTCTCGACGGGCGCCCCGAAGGTCGTCGTCCCCAGCGTCATCGGCGACCAGTTCGACGACGCCAAGGCCAAGCTGGAGGGCGACGACTACGGTCTCAAGGTCGAGAAGAAGGAAAAGGAGTCTCCCGAAGAGACAGGCTCCGTCCTCGACCAGACCCCCGTCTTCAACAAGGAAGTCGAAAAGGGCTCGACGATCACCCTCACCGTCGCCACCGAGATCCAGAAGTCGACCGTCCCGGACGTCAACGGCCTGAGCTGCGACGACGCCAAGGCACGGATGCAAGAGAGCAACCTCACCGGCAACTGTGTCACCGACACGGAAACCGAGGACGACAACCTGGTCGACAAGGTCGTCAGCACCGACCCGGCGATCGGCAACTCGGTCGACAAGAACTCGACGGTGACGATCCACCTCGGCAAGAAGACCGAGAAGGCCAAGGTCAAGGTCCCGAACGTCGTCCAGAAGACGGTGGGAGAGGCCAAGCAGATCCTGCGGGCCCAGGGCTTCACCAACATCCAGTTCGCCAACGGCAGCGATCAGAGCGACACCGCGTTCGTCGTCGACCAGGACCCGGACGCGGACAACGAGGTCGACGACCCGGCAGGCACGACGATCACCCTGACGACCGTCGGTGTCGGCGGCAACAACAACGGCGGAAACAACGGCGGAGGCACCTTCTTCGGCGGCACGACCGGAACGGCGGCCCGCACGGAGGACTGACCCGCCCGCGCTGAACGAAAGTCCCGGAACTCAAGTAGTTCCGGGACTTTCGTTCAGGATCGAGGCAGGGGCTCAAGGACCGCCGCCTCGATCCGGCTGGGCGGTCAGGTCCAGTCGGTGCAGGAGTTGAGCTTGGTGTCGCCTTCGAATCGCGCCACCTCGACCCCAGTTTCATAAATGCCGTACGAGCTCCCGGCGGTGGTACTGACCGTGTACGTGTCGCCCGAGCCCGAGGTGAGGGAGTGCCACTTCCACGTAAAAATTTGCTGGCTCCCGACCGGCTTGGTGAGGAGGCGAACCCTTACATGGTGACCATCGGCGGACGTGTCCGTGACCGACAGCGCGATCTTGAACTCTCCGTACGGCCACTGGTCCCCGGTGGGGTAAGTCGCCCCCATGCTGCCTCGCGCCCCGGTCGTCGAACAGCTGGCGGTCTGCGTCGCCGCGGACGCCTGACCGGTGAACGCGATCGTGATTCCAGCCACTGCGGCACAGGTAGCAGCTATGCGCGTGCGATTTCTCACGTTGTTTCCTCCCCATTGGTTGCCGGTGCCTCGATCTTCTCCACGTGGTGACCTCCCGGCGATCAACGGCGATGATCACCTAAAGACCTGGTCAAATACAAGCCTTAGTCGAACCTTTGACCGATAGTCACCTATGTGACTGTCGGCAGCGAACAGGTCGAGAAGCTCGCCCCGACTCCCATCCATGGAGTCAAGTCAACGCGGTCTACCAGCCAGCCCCTTCGGCGGCAGCTCCCGATCATCCCCCTCCTCCACTCTCTCCAGCGTTCGCTTTCAGCGTGGTCGCGAGTCGATATTCCGGCGATTCCATCGCAAACCAATGCATACATAGATCGTGTCTTCATATGTGACAACTCGTTGATCCGATGGGGTGGGGTGACGAAGCTCTGCCCTGGCCATGCGGCCATGCCGAGAGCGAAGGGCAGATCATGATCAACGAATCGGCGCTGCTGGAGTCGAAGAGCCTGCGTAACAGCGTGCTCGACCGGACGGACGTACTCGACAGAGTCAAGGCACTGTCGCTGCTGCCGGACGGAATGCATGTGACCACGGCGATGGTGGCGGCGTACTTCGAGGTCGCCGAGACGGTCATCAACAACCTGCTCAGCCGCCACCGCTCGGAGCTGGTATCCAGCGGGATGCGAGTGCTACGTGGCGCTGACCTACACGAATATCAGAAACTCAACTTGAGTTCTTCTGCCGAGGGTTATCCACAGCGGCGTTCCAGCGTAGCCATCTGGTCGCGCCGAGCTGTCCTCAACGTCGCCATGCTCCTCCGCGACAGCGCCATCGCCCGCCAGGTACGCACATACCTCCTTGACATGGAGCACCTGGCGCGAACGCTGCCTGCCGAAGCACCCACTCCCACAGCGCACGCATCCCTCGACAACCTCGACGCCCGCATCGACCAGCGCATCACCCACATCCTCGGCAAGACGGTCGTCCCCATGTTCAACGCCCTGATCGAAACGTCGGGCGAACACCGCAGGGAGCTCATCGAGCTCCGCGAGGACATCCAGAACGTCGAGCGCAAGCTGTGCTGGCACCATAGGCGGATCAGCACCCTGGAAGGAGACGCTCCCACCGACCAAGCCCGGGCGTCCATCGCGGCCATGACCTGGCAGTCGTTCGAGCGCCATGTAGCCGACCTGCTGCGCCGGGACGGCTGTATGGACGTTGTCGTACGGCAGGCCCGCAGCGACCGGGGCATCGACATCACCGGGCGTACGGCCGACGGACGTAGCGTGGCCGTCCAGTGCAAGAACCGGGCCGGTGCCGGTCGTTCGTCCATCCCCAGTGCGGACATGCAGAAATTCGCCGGTGCGGCGCGAGCCGTCGATTACGTGGATGTCGCGCTGTTCGTTGCCACCTGCAACTTCAGTCACGAAGCACAGGCAATCGCGGATCTCAGTGGAGTCATCACCGTAAACCGCGATGAACTGGACGCATGGACCGCAGGGGTGCATCTCAAAGCGCTGCGATAGACCCACGCAGAAGGCCCGAAGCCGCAAGAGCAAGTTGCGGCTTCGGGCTTTCGGCATTCTAAGCGTGACAACACGTCACGCTATTGCAGTTCCTTCGGCAACGTCCGCTCGCTGTCCACTTTCTCCGTCCGCACCAACTCGCCCCACACCACATACCGGTACCGCGACGTGTACACCGGCGTGCAGGTGGTCAGCGTGATGTACTTGCCGGCCTTCTTCTTTCCGGACTCCTTCGGGACGGCGCCCAGGACCTTGACGTTGTACTTCGAGGTCTCCGGAAGGACCGCGTACGCCTTGTAGACGTACCACTTGTCCTTCGTCTCGAAGACGATCGCGTCGCCCTTCTCGATCTTGTCGATGTTGTGGAACTTGGCGCCGTGACCGTCGCGATGGGCCGCGAGGGAGAAGTTGCCGTCCTTGCCGGACATCGGCAGCGCCGCCTTGACCGGGTCGGTGTAGTAACCGGCGACACCGTCGTTGAGCTGCTTCGCCGACGTGCCCTTCTCGACGAGGACCTCGCCGTTCTTCATCGCGGGGACGTGCAGGAAGCCGATGCCGTTCTTCGTGTTCAGCGCACCCGGCCCCCTGTCCTGGGCCCAGTTGTCGCGGACCTTGTCGGCCTGTTTGCCCGCCGCGCGGTCGGCGATGACGTTCGTCCACCACAGCGAGTAGACGACGAACAGGCCGAGGATCAGGCCCGCCGTGATGAGGAGTTCACCGAAGACACTGACCGCCGTGGCGATCGGGCCCATGCCGCGGCGGCGCGGCGCGAGGGTGGTGTCGGTGACCTCTTGCTGCTCCGCGGTCGCTGCCACTGTTCATCTGCCCTTACTGGACGAGCGCATCCGGCTTGCCCTTGCTGCGCGGCCGTTCCTCGACCATCTTGCCCCAGACGATCAACCGGTACTTGCTGGTGAACTCCGGCGTGCAGGTCGTCAGGGTGATGTAGCGGCCCGGCTCGGTGAGACCCGACTGCGGAGGAACCGGATTGAGCACGCTCGTGTTGCTGGGCGCCGTCACCGGCAGCGACGACGTCATCTTGTAGACGAAGTAGTCGTCCTGTGTCTCCACGACGATCTCGTCGCCCTTGCTGAGCTTGTTGATGTACCGGAACGGCTCGCCATGCGTGTTCCGATGCCCCGCGAGTCCGAAGTTCCCGGTCTTCGCGCTCGGCATCGCCGTCTTCAACGCACCCTCGGAGTAGTGCCCGACCATGCCCCGGTCGAGCACCTTCTTGTTGCTGACGCCCTCCGCTATCGGCACGACCACGTCCAGCTTGGGAATGTGCAGCAGCGCGAACCCCTGCCCCGGCTCGAACTCGCCCGGCGCCCGCTTCCCGCTCGCCCACTCGTTCTGAAGCGTGCTCGCCTCCTTGCCGGCCTGCGCGTGCGCCCGCACGTTCGTCCACCACAGCTGGTAGGTGACGAACAGGAGCATCAGGACGCCGGTCGTGATGAACACCTCACCGACCGCCCGGCTCGCCAGCACCGCCGGACCCGGCTTGCTCGCCCGCGCCTGCCGCCGGGCCTCGACACGGGAGAGCGGAGCCGACGGCTTCCCGTCGTCCGACGCCTCCACCGACTCCGCAGAAGGCCTCGCTCCACCCCCATGACGCCCACCACGGCGCTTGGCGGCCTTTCTACGGGCCGCACGGCCCCCCGCAGGGGTTCCGGGGGCTCCTGTGGCGGGCGAGGCGTCAGACGCCGATCCAGACGCCGATACGGACCCGTCTATTCGCGTCGGCGGCGGCTCCGGTATCCGCAGCGCCACCGTCTCGTCGTCGGCGGGCGGCACCCAGGGCTCATCGCCACCCGCCCCGCCCCCCGCGTCGTACGACGCGCTGTCGTACCACTCCCCAAGCGCACCGGCATCCTCGTACGACTGCTCCCCGTACGAGGTCCCGGACTCGCGCTCGGGGCGCAGTGCGGTCACGCCGAGGCCCTGCCCACCACCGGGGCCAGCCCCGCGCTTCGCGCCACCGCACCCTGGTCGCCGCACTCCACCAGCCAGTTGGCCAGCATCCGGTGCCCGTGTTCCGTCAGCACCGACTCGGGGTGGAACTGCACACCCTCGACGGGCAGTTCACGGTGACGCAGCCCCATGATGATCCCGTCGTGCGTCCGCGCGGTCACCTCCAGCTCGGCCGGCACCGTCTCCGGCTCGGCCGCGAGGGAGTGATAGCGGGTCGCCGTGAAGGGCGTCGGCAGACCCGCGAAGACACCCTTGCCCTCGTGCTCCACCAACGACGTCTTGCCGTGCAGCAGCTCCGGCGCCCGGTCCACGACACCGCCGTACGCCACCTGCATCGACTGCATCCCCAGGCACACACCGAAGACGGGCACCCCGGTGGCCGCACAATAGCGGACCATCTCGACGCAGACGCCCGCCTCCTCCGGCGTCCCCGGACCCGGCGACAGCAGCACACCGTCGAAGCCGTCCTGGGCGTGCGCCGTCGACACCTCGTCGTTGCGCAGCACCTCGCACTCGGCGCCCAGCTGGTACAGGTACTGCACCAGGTTGAAGACGAAGCTGTCGTAGTTGTCGACGACGAGAATCCGCGCACTCACTGGTTGTCCACCGTCACATCGTTGAAGGGCAGCAGCGGTTCGGCCCACGGGAAGACGTACTGGAAAAGGACGTAGACCACAGCAAGCACCAGCACGAGTGAGAGGAAAGCCCTCACCCACGCGTTCCCTGGCAGATGCCGCCAGATCCAGCCGTACATGCCGTCCCTTCCGTCGCACCACGGCACCAGACTCACGCCGTACCGCACCAGACTAACGGCGCAGGGCCGTCGGCTTCCCTTCCTCCACAGGCTGTGTGGAGTCCAGATGCGCCCACACGATCAGCCGGTGGCTGTGCCCCCACTCCGGATCGCACGTGGTCAAGGTGAGATAGCGGCCCGAGCGCGTATACCCCGACTTACGTGGCACAGGATCGATCACCTCAACGTCCGTGGGCACGGTTTTGTAGGGGCCTTTGTCGATCCGATACGTGAACCAGGTCGTGCCGTCCGTCAGCACCACCGCGTCCCCGCGCCGCAGCTTGGGAAAGTCCTTGAAGGGGTCGCCGTACGTACGCCGGTGACCGGCCACCGAGAAGTTGCCCTTCTCCCCGAGCCGCGCGGTCCGCGCGTAGTGCCCGAGCCCCTTCTTCAGGGTGCCGACGGCCGTCCCCTCCAGCACGGGCTTGTTCCACGTGAAACCAAGCCGGGGGATGTACATGATCGCGAAGGGCTTGCCGCTCTTGTACACCGTCGGCTCCGGCACACCGGACGGGGCGCCCCCCGTCGGCTGCTGCACGCTCCCCTTCGACCACTGGTCCTGCAACTGGTCGATCTGCTCGCCCATGACGTCGTCGGCCTTCACGCCGGTCCAGAACAGCACGTAGACGACGAAGAGCACTATGACCGTGCCGACGGTGATGCAGAGTTCGCTGACGGTCCTGACGACGACACGCACCGGCGGCTCCAGAGAGGCCTACTCCACAGGCTTGGCGTACTGCAGATCCACTGTGCCCGAGTAGCCGGGCAGAGTCACCGTCCCTTCGTCCTCGACTTTCCAGCCGAGCCCGTAGACGTTGACGTAGACCATGTAGTTCTGGATCGCCGGGCTCGCCGCGAGCGACGTCCGCAGCTTCTCCGGGTCCCCGATCGCCGTGATCTTGTACGGCGGTGAGTAGACCCGGCCCTGGAGGATGAGCGTGTTGCCCACGCAGCGCACGGCGCTGGTGGAGATCAGCCGCTGGTCCATGACCTTTATGCCCTGGGCGCCGGCCTGCCACAGGGCGTTCACCACGGCCTGCAGGTCCTGCTGGTGGATGACCAGGTAGTCGGGCTGTGGCTCGGGATAGCCGGGGAGTTTGGCGGTGGCGTCCGGCGGGGCGTCGTTGAGCGTGACGGAGATCGCCTCGCCCTTCAGCTTCTGCGTCCCCGCCTTTTTCTCCAGCGCCGCCAGCTTGTCGTCCTCGGCCTTGGTGCTGCCGTCGTCCCGCTCGGCCAGCGCCTCGACGTCGTCCCTGAGCGTCCCGGTGGTCTCGTCCAGCTGACCGTTCTTGTGGCTGCGCTCCAGGATGAGGTCGGACAGCTTCAGCAGTGAGGCATCCGTGCGGATATTGGTGCCCTTGGCTGTATTGAAGCTGGTGAAGAAGATGAGGCCCGCGAGAGCGAAGACGGCCATCGTGAGCAGCCGCACGGGCCGGAAACCCAGTCTGCGGACAGGGCTGGATCCGGCCTGGGGGGAGTCGGCAGAATTGCTCAACGTACCCTTATCTCCTTCGGCGCCGCGGAAGCACTACGCTAACGGACGCCCGGGGGAGCACTAAGTGTCCCCTTGTACGCTGCCCCGAGCCCGACCTAGTTACCTGCGCGGCCACGCAGCGCATCGACAGGAGAGACCCTCGTGCCGAAGTCACGTATCCGCAAGAAGGCCGATTACACGCCCCCGCCGGCGAAGCAGGCGACCAGCATCAAGCTGACCAACCGCGCCTGGGTCGCACCCGTCATGTTGGCCCTGTTCGTCATCGGGCTGGCCTGGATCGTCGTCTTCTATGTGACGGACGGCTCGCTGCCCATCGACAAGCTCGACAACTGGAACATCGTGGTGGGCTTCGGCTTCATCGCCGCGGGATTCGGCGTCTCCACACAGTGGAAGTAGTGGCTGCTTCGCGGTGAACACAGCTCTACCCAGGGCTATCCGCTGAGTTATCCACAACGTTTTCCACAGTGGGGAAAAAGAACGACGATCTGTGGATAACCCATCCAGTGTTGACGCCGGTGTGACGGAACTACCGGTCACCCGAAAGCATGTTCGCCCCCTGTCCGACCTGCGGAAACACAGGTCAGCGACAGGGGGCACGCTTGTTCGCGCACACTATGCACAAGATTCGCCACCCGCTGTGGACAACTGCCCCGCTCAGGTGAGCTGAGCCGTCCTCACCAGCGTCAATACGACGACCAGGGCAAGGACCAAGGCGCAGGTGCCGTACTGGACCAGGGCCCGCCGCTCGCGCGGGGCGTGCACCATGGCGTAGCCGATGACCACGCCTCCGGCGAGGCCACCGATGTGGGCTTGCCAGGAGATGTCGAACGCCGGGTTGAAGGTGAAGATCAGGTTGATCACCAGGAGCGCGATGATCGGCCGCATGTCGTAGTTGAGCCGGCGCATCAGGACCGCGGTGGCGCCGAACAGGCCGAAGATGGCACCGGAGGCGCCGAGCGTGGCCGTGGTCGGGGACTCCAGCAGATAGGCCAGGACGCTGCCGACGAGGCCGGACACCAGGTAGAGCGCGAGGTAGCGGGCACGGCCGAGGGCCGCCTCCAGTGGGCCGCCGAGCCACCACAGGCTCAGCATGTTGAAGGCGATGTGCCAGATCTCCTGGTGCGTGAACATCGAGGTGACCAGGCGGTACCACTGTCCGTCCGCGACACCCTCGGTGGCTGTGAAGGGGGCCGGCGGCCAGGTGCCGATGAGGACCAGATCGCCGAGCAGTGAGTTCGATGCCCGGACGGCGATGAACACGGCGAGGTTGATCCCGAGGAGGATCTTGGTGACCAGCCGGGGGTCGGCGGCGATCGTGCCGCCGGCGATCGTGCGGGGCATCGCGGCGTCGGGGCGGTGGCCGGTGCCGGAGCCGCCGCGGACGCAGTCGGGGCACTGGAAGCCGACGGAGGCGCTGACCATGCACTCGGGGCAGATCGGGCGCTCGCAACGGGTGCAGCGGATGCCGGTCTCGCGGTCGGGGTGGCGGTAACAGCCGGGCAGGCCCTCGGCTTGCTGGGGGCCCTGGTCCTCCGGGCCCTGTGGGCTGCCTGGCGCCTGGTCCATGGGGTCCCCTAAGTCGTCGTATGCAATGAAACCGCCCCGCCCATCCTTACGGACGAGCGGGGCGTTTGGTTCCCTGGTGGACCGGGCGCCGATGGGCCGGGCCTTCGCCTCGGCCCTTGCGGGGCTCGGTGATCAGCCCTTGCGGGTCTCGACGACGACCGACTCGATGATGACGTCGTTGAGGGGGCGGGAGGTGCGCGGGTTGGTCTGCGTGCCCGCGATGGCGTCGACGACCTTCTGGCTGGCCGCGTCGGTGACCTCGCCGAAGATGGTGTGCTTGCGGTTCAGCCACGTCGTGGGGCCAACGGTGACGAAGAACTGCGAGCCGTTGGTGCCCGGTCCGGCGTTGGCCATGGCCAGCAGGTAGGGCTTGTCGAAGGAGAGGTCCGGGTGGAACTCGTCCTGGAACTGGTAGCCAGGGCCGCCGGTGCCGTTGCCCAGCGGGTCACCGCCCTGGATCATGAAGCCGCTGATGACCCGGTGGAAGACCGTGCCGTCGTAGAGCTTGGCCGTGGACTTCTCGCCGGTGGCGGGGTTGGTCCACTCGCGCTCGCCGGTGGCGAGCTCGACGAAGTTCTTGACCGTGATCGGCGCGTGGTTCGGGAGGAGCCGGATCTCGATGTCGCCGTGGTTGGTCCTCAGGGTGGCGTAGAGCTGCTCGGCCACGATCTGCCTTCCGTTGTCTTTCTGTAGCTTCCCCGATCCTCGCACGGTCGACGCGATCCGTCCCCCGTCCCCCTTCTCCGGGTGTCCGTCGCGGGGTGTCGCCTGCAGAAAACCGGTCGAGTAGTTCCGGGCCGGGGGCGTTCGTCGGCGATCCGTGGCATTGTCGACGACAAGCTCCTGTTGCCCCGTATTCATCCGCTATTGCATGTGATCGGTTCTTCAGCAGCTCTTGATCGGAGATGGTCCGGAGTCAGCTTCCATGACCCGGATGCCCGCCCTCACATGCCCAGGTGCCAGATGGCAGGCATGATCCGTAAAAGGGTGGAAAGTCGAATTACCGTACGCCACCGAGGAGGAGGATTCCCGTGACCCGCATCGACAGCGTGCGCGCCGCGACCGGTTCGGCGAAGGACAGCGTGCTGCACGCCGCGGAAGTGGTGGCGCCCTACGCCGACACGGCCAAGGACAGGGCCGCTCACTACACACACGAGGCACGCGTGCGGCTCGCGCCGAAGGTGTCGCAGGCGGCCGAGCAGGCTCGCGTCCAGTACGACGCGCATCTCGCGCCGCGTCTGGAACAGGCCCTGACGCATGTGCCGCCGAAGGTCGACCAGGCCGCCCATGAGGCTGCCGTCCGCACCCGCAAGGCTGCCCGGCAGGCCGCCGACTATTCACGTCCGAGGATCGAGCAGGCCGTGGCCGCGGCCGGGCCCGTGAGGGACGAGGCCGCATCCCGTGGCGCGGCCGCGCTGCTCGCGCTGCGCGGCCAGGTCTCGGCCAAGCAGATCGAGAAGCTGGCCCGTAAGCACGAGCGTCGGGCGAGGGCCGGTCGTCTCGCCAAGGCACTGGCGATCGCGGGTGTCCTCGCGGGCGGTGCCTTCGCCGCCTGGAAGTGGTGGGACAAGCAGGCCAACCCCGACTGGCTGGTCGAGCCGCCCGCCGCGACGGAGGTCTCGGAGTCGAGTCGGCTGACGTCGGTCGACGGCAGCGGCCAGTCCGTGCTCGACCCTGAGGTGCAGGCCAAGGAAGCCGAGGAGGAGGCCGCACACCGCGACGAACGGCACTGACGTCCGGCACTCCGAACATCGCTGTGGGGCAGGAGACTTGAGGGTCTCCTGCCCCACAGCGACGTTTCACGTGGAACGGCGGATGCTTGCCCTCTGCACCCACGATGACGTTTGCAACGGTTCGGATGTGCAAGTTCCGCACAGGCTGCACTGACGGAGAGCATCGCCCTGGTTACCGGCGCACGCCCCCACCGGTCCCCACAAGGCCTCCACCAGCGGAATCATTGGCTCCTGCATCCCGTCGGCTACTCGCGCGACAGGCTCGGACGCCCTGCCGACTCTCGCGTTTGCGCAAATATCCGCAACGGCTCAGATGCCGCCGAGTGACGCACGTCACCTCAGGGGCCCTTCTTCGTCCACACCCGCCGCATGCGCGGATCCGTCGCGTGAAAAACCGGCACATGCAAGAACCGGCCAGACGCCGTGAAGGGCGTCTGACCGGTCCGAGGTGTGGAGCCTAGGGGAGTCGAACCCCTGACATCTGCCATGCAAAGACAGCGCTCTACCAACTGAGCTAAGGCCCCGGAAGGGGAGCGTCCGACCGGAAGTGACTCATACCGGTGGGCGTCGCAGACCAGAGTACCGGGTCGCCCCCGGTATCTCGCAAAAAGATTGGGGGTCCCGATGAACGACCACTCTCCGTAAGATGCTCGGCGTGGTTCGCTACAGCGAACCACGGTATTTGGGGAAGCGATGGGGAGACGCAATGGACGCCGCACAGCAGGAAGCGACCGCAAGAGCGCGGGAACTGCAGCGGAACTGGTACGGGGAGCCGCTGGGGGCGCTCTTCCGTAAGCTCATCGACGATCTTGGTCTCAACCAGGCTCGTCTCGCGGGGGTGCTGGGACTGTCCGCACCGATGCTGTCGCAGCTGATGAGCGGTCAGCGGGCGAAGATCGGCAATCCGGCCGTGGTCCAGCGAGTGCAGTTGCTGCAGGACCTGGCGAGGCAGGTCGCGGACGGCAGCGTCAGCGCGGCCGAGGCGACCGAGCGGATGGACGAGATCAAGAAGTCGCAAGGGGGCTCGGTGCTCAGCAACGCCACGACCACGACGAGCAGTTCGGGAGCGCCGACGGTCAAGCGGGTCGTCCGTGAGATCCAGTCGCTGCTGCGGTCGGTCGCGGCCGCGGGGGACATCATCGAAGCGGCCGACACCCTCGCCCCGACCCATCCGGAACTGGCAGAGTTCCTCCGGGTCTACGGCGCGGGCCGCACCTCCGACGCGGTCTCGCACTACCAGTCCCACCAGAGCTGACCTCGCGGCCCGGTCACCGAAGGGGGTTCGGCAGCCGGGCCGACGGCCGAGGAGGCGCGAGGGAGTCGCGCCGCGCGAAAAGGGCACGGGGGTCGTCGCTCATCCGGGGAGGGACACGTGGGGGCGTGTCACTCACCGGCCGGGAGGCGGGCCGTGTCACTCGCCGGGGGGCGGTGCGAGGGGTGTCACTCATCCTGAAGCGGTGTGACGGGAGTCGTATCGCTCGTGGAGGGGGAGGCAAGGGGGGAGACCGCAGGGGGAGGAGCGACGCACTGCCATGGGTGAGGTCTTCGCCGGCCGGTACGAACTCGTCGATCCGATCGGGCGCGGAGGTGTCGGCGCCGTGTGGCGCGCCTGGGACCACCGCCGCCGTCGGTATGTCGCCGCCAAGGTGCTGCAGCAGAGCGACGCGCACTCGCTGCTGCGCTTCGTCCGCGAACAGGCGCTGCGGATCGATCACCCCCATGTGCTCGCGCCCGCCAGCTGGGCCGCCGACGACGACAAGGTCCTGTTCACCATGGATCTGGTCGGCGGTGGTTCGCTGGCCCATCTGATCGGGGACTACGGTCCTCTGCCGCCGCCCTTCGTGTGCACGCTCCTCGACCAACTCCTGTCGGGGCTGGCGGCGGTGCACGCGGAGGGTGTGGTGCACCGGGACGTCAAGCCCGCCAACGTGCTGCTGGAGGCCACCGGTACCGGTCGGCCCCGGCTGCGGCTGTCCGACTTCGGCATCGCGATGCGGCTGGGCGAACCGCGGCTGACGGAGACCAACCTCGTGGTGGGGACGCCGGGTTACATCTCGCCCGAGCAGATGATGGGCTCGGATCCGGACTATCCCGCCGATCTGTTCGCCGTCGGCCTGGTCGCGCTGTATCTCCTGGAGGGCGCCAAGCCGGACGCCAAGGCTCTCGTCCAGTACTTCGCGGCACATGGGACGCCGAGTGCGCCCAAGGGCATTCCCGAGCCGCTGTGGCAGGTCGTGGCGACACTGGTGCAGCCGGATCCGCAGGCGCGGTTCCGCACCGCCACGGGGGCGCGCAAGGCGCTCGCCGCGGCCGCGGAGCTTCTGCCGGAGCCTGGCCCCGACGACGAGCTGATCGAGATCTTCGACCAACTGGGGCCACTGCCACCGGGGTTCGGACCGGCGGGGCCGCTCAAGCCCGCGCCGGGGGTGCGGACGGGGTTCTCGGACACGGGGCAGGGCTGGGACTCCTCGGGGTCGGGAACCGTCCCCCGGCCACTGTCCGGGCAGACCGACCCAGGACCGAGTGCCGGCTTCCCACCGTCCGGACAGGCAGCCCCGGGACCGGACACCGGCGTCCGGCCGTCCGCGCGGGACGACGAACCCGCCTCCGCATGGCCCGGCACCGACTCCGTGCCGACGGATCCGCGTCGGGGCCACGCCCCCGGTGCCGTACCGTCCGATCCCCGTCAGAGCACCGGACCGCGGCCGACGGCGTCCCTCTCCGAGTCCTCCGGTGCCTCGCAGCCGCCCAGCATGTCGGACACCGGCAGCTTCCCGCTGCCACCCCCGCAGGCCACCGGCTCCTCCCCTCAGGTGCGCCCCCCGGACGCCCAGACACCGCCACAGACACAGCAGGGCGCGCAGCACCAGCCCTCCCGCGTCTCCCCCGATGACCCCACGCATGTCCTGCCCTCCCCCCGACCGCAGGCGCCGCCCTACCCGACGCGGCCCCTGGCGTCACCGCCGCTCCATCGCGCCGATGCCTCTACTGCTTCGTACACCGCTCAGGTCCCGCAGGTTCCACCTCCGGCCCAGGAAACTTCGCGGCACCGCGCAGGCAGAGGAGCGCGCAGGGCACGACGGCGTCCCGGCCCTCCGGCCAAGGTGGTCGTCCCGATGCTGCTTCTCGCGCTGGCCTGCTACGCCGTGGGCTTCTGGGCACTGACCCGGATCTGAGCACCCACGGGCACCACAACCCCCGCTCCTACCCGACGGCCCCGGCCGCCCTCCGCCGAGCCACCACCGTCCACGCCCCCAGCACCACCAGCACCAGGCTCCCGCCCCCGATCCCCGCCACGGCGACCACCTTCATCACCGCGTCGCCTCCCGCGCCCCCGCCCTCGGCCGCCGCCTCCCGGTCCTGAGCCGACACCTCGAAGAGGCCCCGCGGATCGGACGGCGCCGCGTAGGCGGGTGCCGCCTCGGTCGTGCCGTCGATCCGCACCCGCAGCGTCACGCCGAACGGCTTGTCGCCGTACTTCTCGGCCATGGCCGACGAGAGATGGAGGGCGAGGTAGTACGAGCCGGCGAACCGCATGGCTCTGACCTGTCGGGAGGAGTCGTAGCGGTTGGTGTAGTCGACCGGGGGCAAGGGGTCGAGGGAGTCCGTCTTCTGGGTGCCGTTGTAGCCGATGCCCACGTCGTCGACGGGCATGCGTGCGGGGTTGTACAGCGACGTGATGAGCGCACTGCCCACATAACGGCCGCGGGTCGTGCTGCCCAGCTCGGCGGTGACGTGGAGTTGCTGCCCCCAGTCGACCGGCACTTTGTAGAAGAGTGTCTGCCCGGGCGCGACATCGGCGCTCCAGACCCCCTGCTTCACCGGCACGGCCTCGTCGAAGCCCGCGCCACCTGGACGTCGTACGGCCTGGTCCGTCGGAGGCTGTGGGGGCGTCGAGTTCCAGCTCTGCGGCGCGTTCGTCCCCTCGGCCTGGTCCAGGCCCGACTCCGACACCGGAGCGAGCTCCAGCTCCCAGTCGTCCGGCGACGCGTCCGTGCCGTCGATGCGCTCGACGCGCACGTAGTACAGGCCGCCGCCCTTGCACAGGGCGCGCTCGGAGAAGGCCTCCCTCGCTCCCCAGGCGACGATCGGCCGAGGACTGCGGCTCGCTCCGAAGTTGGCGCTCTCGAAGGAGCAGGAGCGGCTGTCGGCGTCCTGCAGGTACACCCTGATGCCGCTGCCGGTGGAGACCGTCGTGCCCGCGCGCGGGACGGCCGTGACGGAGACGTACGTGTCCGACGTCTCGTCGAGTACGAGGCGGTAGTAGAGCTTGCCGCTCGCGGGGAGGGTGCTCCTGTACGTCTCGCCGATGTCGAGGGACTCGGCGTCCGAGGTACTCGCGGCTCCGGTGATCGACCGGACGTCCGGGGCGAACCCGTAAGAGGGGCTGGGTGTACTCGCCGCGAGGGCCGTCTGCCCCGGCAGAAGGGCGGCCAGGGCCATTCCCACGACAGCCGCGAACACGCCGCGCCACCGCACCGTACGCCGCCCCATCACGCGCCACCCCTCGCCGTCGCCTGATCGTGGCTCATCCTGCCCGGCTGCGTCTCACGCAACACAAAACCCCGACCGCGAGGCGGCCGGGGTCTGTTCAGAACCGAATATCGGTACTCACGAACCCGTGGGCACGGAGTCGGTCGCCTCCGTCCACAGATCCTGCTCGGCGCGATCCGCCTGGATCTGGCGGTACACGAGGAGCCCGCCGATGGCGGCCAGTGCGACCAGGAGAAGCTTCTTCACCGTGCGACCTCGTCTTTCCTTGACGTAGGGGACCTCTGGCGCCCGACTATACACACCGACCGATACCGATCGGTGACCTGCGTCAGCCCCTCAACTTCCGTCCTGCACACCGCAGTAGAAGCGGATGACGCCCGTCCGATCTGAGGGTGATCACACCTCCACGGACGGTCACTTTGGACCTCCTCCTCCACTCTCCTCCACTTTTCGGGCTCCTTGCACCCATCCGAGTGGTGTTCATCTGAACATCGACGCGCCGCGGGCGTCGGTCCGTGATTTCGCAGCCCCCATACACATCATGAGGAAAGTACGCAAATCGCCCAACCCGAAAGTGAGGGGCCATGGCCCAGAACAAGGTCATGAACCTGTGGACCGCCATCGTCACCGCCCTCCTGGCGCTGTGCACGACGCTCGGACTCATCACCACGACCGCCGCCGCGGCCGTACCGCAGACCGAGCCGACCCGCAACAGCAGCACCGAGACCACGACACCGGCGCCATCCCTCTGGCCCTGGTCCTACACCAGGTCCCTGCCCCCCACGATGAAGCAGCGCATCCGAGCAGAGGCCCACGGCAAGACGCCCAGCTGCCGCAACCGCCCGCCCGCGGACACGGAGGACGCCGACGGGGCCACGTCCCCCTGCGACGACTCGGCCGCCGAGCCGGCCACACCCCTCCAGCGCTGACAGGCGCCGTCCCCACCACGATGTATCGGCGAACTTGCGTACAGCCCGCTACATAGACGTACAGACAAGCGACACCCCCCGGTCTCCGTCGACCGGGGGGTCATCGTGCTTGGATGACTGAGCCCATCGCCCAGCCTTCGTACTGCTGCCAAAACAAAGAACGGGTGCCTCCCGCTGGGGAGACACCCGACTTCTCGATCTTTGTCTGTGGGGCTAACAGGATTTGAACCTGTGGCCTCATCCTTATCAGGGATGCGCTCTAACCAACTGAGCTATAGCCCCGCCGCGCCCTGCGGTGTGTGTCCCGCGCGCTGACTCCTGAAGATTAGCGCACGACATGGGCAGTCCCAAAATCGGTTGTCCGCGGCCCCTCAGGAGGGGTTTGAAACGGCGATCGGAGTTAATGTCACTCGTCCTCGGCGAGCGTCAGCTCGACACCGCCGACGAAGCCCGCGGACAGGTTGTAGATGAACGCGCCGAGGGTCGCGAGAGCCGTCGCGAGGACGACGTCGATGACCGCGATGATCGTCGTGAACATCAGGACGTTCGGCAGCGACAGGAAGGACTGCAGGTCGAAGCCGTTCGACTCGTTGGAGCCGGTCGCCTCGGAGATCGTGCCGCCGACAGTCGAGAAGACGCCCATCGCGTCCATGACCATCCACAGCACCGCGGCCGCCACGATCGTGCAGATGCCCAGCGCGATGGAGAGCAGGAAGCTGACCTTCATCACCGACCACGGGTCGGCCTTGGCCACCCGCAGCCGCGCCTTTCGGGTGCGCGGCGTCGTGCGCGCGCCGGTGCGCGGGCGGCGTACGGCGCCCGCGGAGACGGCGGCCTGCGCCGGGTAGGCCTGCGGCGGGTGGTACGGCCCGGCGGCCTGCTGGGGTCCGCGCTCTCCCGGCAGCGGGGACGGAGCCGGCTGCTCAGCTGAAGGCTGCTGCTGCGGCTGCGCGCCCGGAGCAGCCGAGCCCGCGCCGGCCGCGTACTGCTGGGTCTGCGGGCCTCGGGTGTCCGTCACAGTTCCCCCCTGGGATCCATGCGAGTCGGGCGAGGGTGAGTCCTTCGCGGGCGACTTGATCGCTTTGAGCTGGGTCGTGTGCGAATCTGTCGCCTGCGCGGCGGAGCCACGGCCGCCGCCGTCCGTGTCCGTACCGGCCTGAGAACCGGTAGAGGTACCGGACGATCCGGCGCCCGTGGCTCCGCTCACGCTGACTCACTCCTCGTGCTACTCGGCCGAGGGCGCCTCACCCTCGTCCGTGCCGGTGGTCGCGGCACCCTCGGCGGTCTCGTCGACGGCGTCAACGCCCTCGACCTCCTCCGCCTCGCGTCCCGCCTCGGCGTTACGTGCGATACCGACGACGGCATCGCGCTTGCCCAGGTTGATCAGTTGGACGCCCATGGTGTCACGGCCCGTCTCCCTGACCTCGTTGACTCGCGTACGAATCACACCGCCGCCCAGCGTGATGGCGAGGATCTCGTCGGTCTCCTCGACCACCAGCGCGCCGACGAGAGAACCACGGTCCTCCACGATCTTGGCGGCCTTGATGCCGAGGCCACCGCGACCCTGGACGCGGTATTCGTCGACGGCGGTCCGCTTCGCGTACCCGCCGTCTGTGGCAGTGAACACGAACGTACCGGGTCGAACAACATTCATCGAGAGCAGCTCGTCTCCTCCGCGGAAACTCATGCCCTTGACACCCGAGGTCGCACGGCCCATAGGTCGCAATGCGTCATCAGTGGCAGTGAACCTGATCGATTGAGCCTTCTTGCTGATCAGAAGCAGATCGTCCTCGGCCGAAACAAGCTCGGCTCCGATCAGTTCGTCGTCCGAACCGTCGTCCGTCTCCCGGAGGTTGATCGCGATGACACCACCGGAACGCGGCGAATCGTAATCCTTCAGAGCCGTCTTCTTGACCAAGCCGCCCTTCGTGGCCAGCACCAGGTACGGCGCCACCTCGTAGGTGCGGATCGCGAGGATCTCGGCGATCGCCTCGTCCGGCTGGAAGGCCAGCAGGTTCGCCACGTGCTGTCCACGCGCGTCACGGCCGGCGTCGGGAAGCTCGTACGCCTTCGCTCGGTAGACCCGGCCCTTGTTCGTGAAGAACAGCAGCCAGTGGTGGGTCGTGGAGACGAAGAAGTGGTCGACGATGTCGTCTTCCTTGAGCTTCGTGCCGCGCACGCCCTTGCCGCCGCGCTTCTGGGCGCGGTAGTCGTCGGTCTTGGTGCGCTTGACGTAGCCCCCGCGCGTGACCGTGACGACGATGTCCTCCTCGGCGATGAGGTCCTCGATGGACATGTCACCGTCGTAGGGGACCAGCATCGTCTTGCGGTCGTCGCCGAACTTCTCGACGATGACCGCGAGTTCCTCGCTGACGATGCCGCGCTGGCGGACCGGCGAGGCCAGGATCGCGTTGTACTCCGTGATCTTCGCCTGGAGTTCGTCGTGCTCCTGGATGATCTTCTGGCGCTCCAGGGCGGCCAGTCGGCGCAGCTGCATCTCGAGGATGGCGTTGGCCTGGATCTCGTCGATCTCCAGGAGGTCCATCAGGCCCGTGCGCGCGATGTCGACGGTGTCGCTGCGCCGGATCAGCGCGATGACCTCGTCGATGGCGTCCAGGGCCTTCAGCAGACCACGCAGGATGTGCGCCCGCTCCTCGGCCTTGCGCAGCCTGAAGCGCGTACGACGGACGATGACCTCGATCTGGTGCGTCACCCAGTGGCGGATGAACGCGTCCAGCGACAGCGTGCGCGGAACGCCGTCGACCAGCGCCAGCATGTTGGCGCTGAAGTTCGACTGAAGGTCCGTGTGCTTGTAGAGGTTGTTCAGTACGACCTTGGCGACCGCGTCCCTCTTGAGCACGATGACCAGACGCTGACCGGTACGGGAGCTGGTCTCGTCCCGGACGTCCGCGATACCGCCGACCTTGCCGTCCTTCACCAGGTCGGCAATCTTCTGCGCGAGGTTGTCGGGGTTGGTCTGGTACGGCAGCTCCGTGACCACCAGGCACTGGCGGTTCTGGATCTCCTCGACCTCGACGACCGCGCGCATGGTGATCGAGCCACGGCCCGTGCGGTACGCCTCCTCGATGCCCTTGCGGCCCACTACGAGCGCGCCGGTCGGGAAGTCGGGGCCCTTGATGCGCTCCATCAGCGCGTCCAGGAGCTCCTCGTGCGAGGCCTCCGGGTTCTCCAGGTACCACTGGGCGCCGGAAGCCACCTCGCGCAGATTGTGCGGCGGGATGTTGGTCGCCATACCGACCGCGATGCCTGCCGAGCCGTTGATCAGCAGGTTCGGGAAGCGGGCGGGCAGGACGGTCGGCTCCTGGGAGCGGCCGTCGTAGTTGTCCGTGAAGTCGACGGTCTCCTCGTCGATGTCGCGGACCATCTCCATGGACAGCGGCATCATCTTGCACTCGGTGTACCGCATGGCGGCCGCCGGGTCGTTGCCGGGAGAGCCGAAGTTGCCGTTGGAGTCCACCAGCGGCATCCGCATCGACCACGGCTGCGCGAGGCGGACCAGCGCGTCGTAGATCGAGGAGTCGCCGTGCGGGTGGTAGTTGCCCATGACGTCGCCGACGACACGGGCGCACTTGTAGAAGCCGCGCTCGGGGCGGTAACCGCCGTCGTACATGGCGTACAGGACGCGGCGGTGGACGGGCTTGAGGCCGTCCCGGACGTCCGGCAACGCGCGGGAGACGATGACGGACATCGCGTAGTCGAGATACGAACGCTGCATCTCCGTCTCGAGCCCGACGGGCTCGACACGCTGGGCGATGACGCCGCCCTCTTCAGGGGTGACAGGAGTGTTCTCGTCGGCCATTGCTGGTGAAGATCCTTCCTGGTGCGGTCAGCTGAGACCGACTCAGATGTCGAGGAAGCGGACGTCCTTGGCGTTGCGCTGGATGAACGCGCGGCGGGCCTCGACGTCCTCGCCCATCAGGACCGAGAACAGGTCGTCGGCCTGGGCGGCGTCGTCGAGGGTGACCTGGCCGAGGACGCGGTGCTCCTGGTCCATGGTCGTCACGCGCAGTTCCTCGGCGTTCATCTCGCCGAGACCCTTGAAGCGCTGGATCGAGTCCTCGCGCACGCGCTTGCCGCGCTGGCGCCCCATCTCGATCAGCGCGTCGCGCTCGCGGTCCGAGTACGCGTACTCGATGTCGTCCCGGCCCCACTTGATCTTGTAGAGCGGGGGACGGGAGAGGTACACGTGCCCGGCCTCGACCAGCGGCCGCATGAAGCGGAACAGGAAGGTCAGCAGCAGGGTGCTGATGTGCTGTCCGTCGACGTCGGCGTCCGCCATCAGGATGATCTTGTGATAGCGGAGCTTCTCGATGTCGAAGTCCTCGTGCACACCCGTGCCGAAGGCCGAGATCAGCGCCTGGATCTCCTGGTTCTGCAGGATCTTGTCGATCCGCGCCTTCTCGACGTTGAGGATCTTGCCTCGGATCGGGAGGATCGC
Source organism: Streptomyces sp. NBC_00019 (assembly GCF_045041015.1). Classification (NCBI taxonomy): domain Bacteria; kingdom Bacillati; phylum Actinomycetota; class Actinomycetes; order Kitasatosporales; family Streptomycetaceae; genus Streptomyces; species Streptomyces sp. NBC_00019. Next base: position 5,382,427 of record NZ_CP108302.1, on the reverse strand, counting down.
CTGGTACTGCGGGTTCCGGCCGGACTTGGCCGAGCCGCCGGCGGAGTCACCCTCGACGATGAAGATCTCGCACTTGGTCGGGTCGTTCGACTGGCAGTCCGAGAGCTTGCCCGGCAGCGACGCCGACTCCAGCAGGCCCTTGCGACGCGTCAGGTCACGCGCCTTGCGGGCCGCCACGCGCGCGGTGGCCGCCTGGATGCCCTTGCGGATGATGTCCGCGGCCTCGACCGGGTTGCGGTCCAGCCAGTCGTTGAGGTGCTCGTAGACGGCCTTCTGCACGAAGGTCTTCGCCTCCGTGTTGCCCAGCTTGGTCTTCGTCTGGCCCTCGAACTGCGGCTCGCTCAGCTTGATCGAGATGATCGCGGTCAGACCCTCGCGGATGTCGTCACCCGTGAGGTTGTCGTCCTTCTCCCGCAGGAACTTCTTGTCGCGCGCGTACTTGTTGATCAGGTTCGTGAGCGCCGCGCGGAAGCCCTCTTCGTGCGTACCGCCCTCATGCGTGTGGATGATGTTGGCGAACGAGTACACACCCTCGGTGTAGCCGCCGTTCCACTGCATCGCGACCTCGAGCGAGAGGCTCCGCTCCTTGTCCTCGGCCTCGAGGTCGATGATGGAGGGGTGCACCGCCTCTCCCTTGCGGGAGTTGAGGTACTTCACGAAGTCGACGATGCCGCCCTCGTAGTGGTACGAGACGGTCTTGACCTCGTGCTTCTCGTCCTCGCCCGCCTCGTCGGCACCGGCGGTGGCCTTCGCCGACTCGCGCTCGTCCGTGAGATTGATGGTCAGGCCCTTGTTGAGGAAGGCCATCTCCTGGAAGCGCCGCGAGAGCGTCTCGAAGGAGTACACGGTGGTCTCGAAGATGTCGGGGTCGGCCCAGAACGTGACCGAGGTCCCGGTCTCGTCGGTGGCCTCGTGCCGCTCGAGCGGAGCGGTGGGCGCGCCCGCCTTGTACTCCTGCGTCCAGCGGTAGCCGTCGGTCCTGATCTCCACGGCCAGCTTGAACGAGAGGGCGTTCACGACGGAGACGCCGACGCCGTGCAGACCACCGGAGACGGCGTAGCCGCCGCCGCCGAACTTGCCGCCCGCGTGCAGCACGGTGAGCACGACCTCTACGGCCGGCTTCTTCTCGATGGGGTGGATGCCCACCGGGATGCCACGGCCGTTGTCGATCACGCGCACGGCGCCGTCGGCGAGGATCGTGACGTCGATGGTGTCCGCGTGCCCGGCCAGCGCCTCGTCGACCGAGTTGTCGACGACCTCCTGCACAAGGTGGTGCAGGCCGCGCTCACCGGTCGAGCCGATGTACATACCGGGTCGCTTGCGAACCGCGTCCAGACCCTCGAGGACGGTGATGGCGCTGGCGTCGTACGAGGCGGTGACCTCGCCGTTCGCTCCGACGCCGGTGGACGGGATGTTCTCGTTGGGGTTGCCGGAATCGGCCACGAAGCGCCCTTTCTGGCACAGCACGAGCCAGGCTCGTCGGCGGTTTGCCGGAGCGGCTGCGGCATGTTGCGTTGGTAAGCCTTGTTCAGCGTTGCTCAGCTTGTCCCGGCGGTCCCCACGAGTGGGGCGGGATTAGCTTCCAGTCTACCGGTAGCGCCGACAGTGATGGGGGTTTGCCGGTACCTGAGTCCGCATGTGCCGCCCTAAATCCTCCTCCTCCGGGTCCCCATATACGGAGCAGGGCTCCAAGAGGCTCACGGAGGCACTCAGCGCTTCGGGCTGTCAACCCTTGGCTACTTGGGAGTCACGTCGCTGTTCGCAACCGCGTGGGGTCCTGCGACACGAAGGCCGCCGACGGTCCTTCACAGCCGTCGACGGCCTTGGATGTGATGTCTGTCACCCGCAGGTTTGCCGGTCACCCGTAGGTGTCACCAGGGCCGGTGCTGCCCGGGGCGCGCAAGGGGCCATAGCGCCGCGGAGGCCCCGCAGGCCCCTGCACCTTGATGACCCGCACGGCCCCGTGCCCGAGATCCTCGTTGAGCCGGGCCACCAGCGTCGGCGCGAGCAGCCGCAGATTGGTCGCCCAGGCCGTGGAGTCACAGCGCACGATCAGGACCCGCTCGTCCTCGTCGTACCGCTCCGGCTCGCAGTGCTTGGCCACGTCCTCGCCGACGATCTCCGGCCAGCGCCCCATCACCCCGCCCACCGCCGCCGGGGCCTCCCAGCCGCGCTCGCTGATGAGCCGGTTGATCGCGGAGCCCAACGCCATCGGGTCGCGCCCGTCGGCGCGCGCGCCGGAGCGCAGACCACCCCGCCGCGCCTGCTTCTTCTGCTGCGCCGCGTCCCCACGCGCGCGTGCCTGCTCTTTGGCCGCCCTGAGCGCCACGCGCGCGAGGTCGACACCGGAGGGCTCGGGGCTCTTCTCGGGAGCGGGTTCCTGAGGGCTGCTCATACGCGCTCCACCACCCCTTCGGACACCGAGTACCGCGCCCCCACCAGCAGATGCGGTACGTCGTCGTCGACCGCGGCCGTCACCAGGACCTGCTCACCAGGGGCCACCAACTCCGCCAGCCGCTCCCGGCGCCGGGTGTCCAACTCGGCGAAGACGTCGTCGAGGATCAGCACCGGCTCATTGCCCTCCGCGCGGAGCAGGTCGTACGACGCCAGGCGCAACGCCAGCGCGTACGACCAGGACTCGCCGTGCGAGGCGTATCCCTTGGCGGGCAACTGACCGAGTTTGAGAACCACATCGTCTCGATGAGGGCCTACGAGGGTGACGCCCCGCTCGATCTCCTGCTTGCGGGCGTCCGCGAGCGCCGACATCAGCTGCGCGTAGAGGTCCTCGCGGGTGTGCGCCTCGCCCGGCGCGGACGGCTTGTACTCCAGGGCGATCGGACCACCGCCGGGGGCCAGCTGCTCGTACGCCTTGTCGGACAGCGGCTGGATCGCGGCGATCAGGTCGAGCCGCTGGGCGAGCAACTCGGCGCCCACACGCGCGAGGTGCTGGTCCCACACGTCGAGGGTGGACAGGTCCATGGACCGACCGCCGTGCCGTCGGGCGAGCGCCGCGGACTTCAGCAGGGTGTTCCGCTGCTTGAGGACCCGCTCGTAGTCGGAGCGCACGCCGGCCATGCGCGGGGAGCGCGCGGTGATCAACTCGTCGAGAAAGCGGCGCCGCTCACCGGGGTCGCCCTTGACCAGCGCGAGGTCCTCCGGCGCGAACAGCACGGTCCGCACGATGCCGAGCACGTCACGCGGCCTGACCTGCGATGACCTGTTGATACGGGCGCGGTTGGACTTGCCCGGGTTCAGCTCCAGCTCGATCAGCTGCTGCCGCTCGCCCTGCTTGACCTGTGCCCGGATCACCGCGCGGTCGGCGCCCATGCGGACCAGGGGCGCGTCGGAGGAGACGCGGTGGCTGCCGAGAGTGGCGAGATAGCCGACCGCCTCGACCAGGTTCGTCTTGCCCTGCCCGTTGGGGCCGACGAAGGCGGTGACGCCCGGGTCGAGCGGAACTTCGACCCGGGCGTACGAGCGGAAGTCGGCCAGCGACAGATGCGTGACGTGCATGGTCGGGCGCCGACCTCCCCCAGCTTGTGGACTGCGCCTTGCGTCCTGTGGATCGCGACGCAGCCCTGTGGATTACTTCTTCTCGACCGCGTGGCCGCCGAACTGGTTGCGCAGCGCCGCGATCATCTTCATCTGCGGCGAGTCGTCCTGACGGGACGCGAACCGCGCGAACAGGGACGCGGTGATCGCCGGAAGCGGTACCGCGTTGTCGATGGCGGCCTCCACGGTCCACCGGCCCTCGCCGGAGTCCTGTGCGTAACCGCGCAGCTTGTCCAGGTGCTCGTCCTCGTCGAGGGCGTTGACCGCGAGATCCAGCAGCCAGGAGCGGATGACGGTGCCCTCCTGCCAGGAGCGGAAGACCTCCCGGACGTCCGTCACGGAGTCGACCTTCTCCAGCAGCTCCCAGCCCTCGGCGTAGGCCTGCATCATCGCGTACTCGATGCCGTTGTGGACCATCTTCGAGAAGTGGCCCGCGCCCACCTTGCCGGCGTGCACGGCACCGAAGTCGCCCTCGGGCTTGAGCGCGTCGAAGACCGGCTGCACCTTGGCGATGTTCTCGGCGTCGCCGCCGTACATCAGCGCATAGCCGTTCTCCAGGCCCCACACACCGCCGGAGACACCGCAGTCGACGAAGCCGATGCCCTTGGCCGCAAGCTCCTCGGCGTGCTTCTCGTCATCCGTCCAGCGGGAGTTGCCGCCGTCCACGACGACGTCACCGGGCTCCAGGAACTCGGCCAGCTCGTCGACCGTCGACTGGGTCGCGGCACCGGCCGGGACCATCACCCAGACCACGCGCGGGCCCTTGAGCTTGCCCACAAGCTCTTCCAGGCTGTGGACGTCGGCGAGGTCCGGGTTGCGGTCGTATCCGATGACGGTGTGACCTGCGCGGCGGATCCGCTCGCGCATGTTGCCGCCCATCTTGCCGAGGCCGACGAGACCGAGCTCCATCAGTTGTTCCTTAGGTTGCTGTGGCGTGTGAGGCACCTTCGTACCCACGTCCGAGCCTAAACCCGGACGCTCACGCACACCTGTGGGCATACCCGCTCAAACGTATGCCCCGACCTGCGGGTTCTCTGAAGGGTCAGCCGCTGAGGCGCACCGGCATGATCAGGTATTTGTAGGCCTCGTCCGCCTCGGCGTCCAGCGCCGGCTTGCCGCTGAGCAGCGCGGGCTTCGTGGACGTCGTGAAGGAGAGCTGGGCGACCGGGGAGTCGATGGCGCTCAGGCCGTCCAGCAGGAACGTCGGGTTGAAGGCGATCGACACGTCGTCGCCCTCCAGCTGGGCGTCGACCCTCTCCACAGCCTGTGCGTCGTCGCTGGAACCTGCCTCCAGGATGAGCACGCCCTGCTCGAAGCTCAGCCGCACCGGGGTGTTCCGCTCGGCGACCAGGGCCACGCGCTTGACGGCCTCCACGAAGGGGGCGGTCTCGATCACGGCGATGGAGTTGAACTCCGTCGGGAACAGCGAGCGGTACTTCGGGAGGTCGCCCTCCAGCAGGCGGGTCGTCGTACGACGCCCGGCGCCCTCGAAGCCAATCAGGCCCTCGCCCGCACCCGAGCCGGAGAGCGCCAGGGTGACGCTGTCGCCGCTCGTGAGCGCCTTGGCGGTGTCCAGGAGCGTCTTGGCGGGCACCAGGGCCACCGCGGACGCCTCGGGGTTCTCCGGCTTCCACAGGAACTCGCGGACCGCGAAGCGGTAGCGGTCGGTGGAGGCCAGCGTGACGGTGTCGCCCTCGATCTCGATGCGCACACCGGTCAGGACGGGCAGCGTGTCGTCGCGGCCGGCGGCGATGGCGACCTGCGCGGCGGCGGAGGCGAAGACCTCACCCGGGACGGTGCCGGTCGCGGTCGGCATCTGCGGCAGCGCCGGGTACTCCTCCACAGGCAGGGTGTGGAGTGTGAATCGCGAGGAGCCGCAGACCACGGTCGCCCGTACACCGTCTGTGGAAATCTCCACCGGTCGGTTGGGGAGCGCGCGGCAGATGTCGGCGAGGAGCCGGCCGGACACCAGGACCGTGCCTTCCTCCTCGACCTCGGCCTCCACGGACACCCGCGCCGAGACCTCGTAGTCGAAGCTGGACAGGCTCAGCTGGCCTTCCTCGGCCTTCAGCAGAAGGCCGGCGAGGACAGGCGCCGGCGGACGGGCCGGGAGGCTGCGTGCCGCCCAGGCCACTGCCTCCGCGAGTACGTCGCGTTCCACCCGGATCTTCACTGTTGCCGCCTCCTGCTGTTGCCGGCGCTTCGCTCTGCCTGGCCCTCGTCGTCTGACTCGGTGTCGTCAGCCCCGGTGAGGGGAAGGACACCGGGGAACAGTCTGACGCACCCCACTGACAGTAGGTGCCTCTCGGGGTCAAGTCGTGACGAGGGGCAGCCGGGAGCCGGACAGCGAGTTGTGCACAGGGCCCACTTCGAAACGGATTCCCAGCTCTCTCTAGTTGGGAGTAGTAGTAGGGGCTGTGGAAACGGTGGATAACTGCGTTTGCGCAGGTCACACCGGAAATTTTGTCCACTGACCCTGTGGGCGGAGGCGGTGGACAACCGGGCTCATCTGTGGAGAACAGAAAGTTCTGCACATCCCGTGCACAGCCTGAGGCGACTTCTCCCCAACGCCGTCCCCAGCTTTACCCACGTTTCCCACAGGGCAACCGGGCACCTTCGTGTGACGCCTTTCACTCGACCCGGTGAGCAGCCGCGTCGCGTTGCCGAACAGTGGACAGCGGTGTGGAGAAACTGGTGATCACTGGGGACAACGCGCCTCAGCCTGTGGGTTGCCGGTGGACAACTTCGTGCACAGCCTGTGGATCTTTTCTCTGTCCACAGCCTGTGGAGATCCTTCGTCCACGAATCCACAACCAGGTGACCTGCCCTGATGGTCTTTCAACCCGTGCGCCTGTGGACACAGTCTGGACAACTTCCCGGTCCCCAGGGTGTGGACGGGAAAAAGTCACCGAATCTGTGGAGGGAGGCCGTAACGCGGCAGCTATTCGAACACCGGGCTACGGCGTCATGAAGAAGGGCGCCCTCGGGAACTCGTCCCGGGGCGCCCTCAGAGGGTGTCTCTGCGGCCGTCAGCCGTTCTTGATGCGGTTCGTGAGCTCCGTGACCTGGTTGTAGATGGAGCGCCGCTCGGCCATCAGATTGCGGATCTTGCGGTCCGCGTGCATGACCGTGGTGTGGTCGCGGCCGCCGAACAGCGCGCCGATCTTCGGCAGCGAGAGGTCCGTCAGCTCCCGGCACAGGTACATGGCGATCTGGCGGGCGGTCACGAGTGCGCGGCCGCGTGAGGTGCCGCACAGGTCCTCGACGGTGAGGCCGAAGTAGTCGGCGGTCGCGCTCATGATGGCCGTCGACGTGATCTCGGGCGCCCCGTCGTCGCCGCCGGGGATGAGGTCCTTGAGGACGATCTCGGTCAGGCCCAGGTCCACCGGCTGCCGGTTGAGCGACGCGAACGCCGTCACCCGGATCAGCGCCCCCTCCAGCTCGCGGATGTTGCGCGAGATGCGGGAGGCGATGAACTCCAGGACCTCCGGCGGGGCGTTGAGCTGCTCCTGCACCGCCTTCTTGCGGAGGATCGCGATACGCGTCTCCAGCTCCGGCGGCTGGACGTCGGTGATCAGACCCCACTCGAAACGGTTCCGCAGCCGGTCCTCCAGCGTCACCAGCTGCTTTGGCGGCCGGTCGCTGGAGAGCACGATCTGCTTGTTGGCGTTGTGGAGCGTGTTGAACGTGTGGAAGAACTCCTCCTGCGTCGACTCCTTGTCCGCGAGGAACTGGATGTCGTCGACGAGCAGGATGTCCATCTCGCGGTACCGCTTGCGGAAGCTGTCGCCCTTGCCGTCGCGGATGGAGTTGATGAACTCGTTGGTGAACTCCTCCGAGCTCACATAGCGCACGCGCGTGCCGGGATAGAGGCTGCGGGCGTAGTGCCCGATCGCGTGCAGCAGGTGCGTCTTGCCGAGCCCGGACTCCCCGTAGATGAAGAGGGGGTTGTACGCCTTCGCCGGCGCCTCGGCGACGGCCACCGCGGCGGCGTGCGCGAAGCGGTTGGAGGCGCCGATGACGAAGGTGTCGAAGAGGTACTTCGGGTTCAGGCGCGCCGTCGGCTCACCCGGGCCCGCCGCAGGTGCGGGCTTCGCGGCCAGCGGGCTCGGGGCGCCGCTGGACGCGGACACCGCCGGGCCGCCGCGGTGCATGTGCCCGCCGCCGGAGGGCGGCTCGGGATGGTCGCGGCGCGGGCCCGGCTGGTCGTATTCGGAGGAGCGGCGCGGCTGGTCGTAGTCCGGCCGCTGGTCGTCGTAGGGGGGCCGCTGCTGGTCGTAGTCGGGGCGCTGGCCGTCGTAGGGCGGGCGGTCCATCGGCTGCGGGCGGTAGTCCTGCGACGGCGAGGAGTACGAGTCCTGGGAGTACGACTCCTGCGACGGCGGCGTCGCGTACGGGTCCCGCTCGGGGAAGCCGAGGCGCGGCTGCTGCCAGCCGTACTCGTCCTGCTGCGGGCGTGGCCAGGCGCCGGGTTCGGGTCGCTGGTACTCGTTCGGGTAGGCGGGACGCGCGGTGGGCAGCTGGTCGTTCTGCTCGGCGCGGCCCGGCCGGCGGTCGTCGGCGCGGTGGCGGCCGTAGCCCTCGTACTGCCTGTCGGTCTGGCCGTCGTACTGGTTGGAGGGGAGTTCGGGCTCTTCGTAGCGTGGCTGCGGGCGGGCGGCCGGAGGGGCCGGGGGCTCGCCGGCGGAGTCGTCGACGGTGATCGCGATGCGGATCGGGCGGCCGCACTCGCGGCTCAGCGTCTCGCTCACGATCGGCGCGAGGCGGCCTTCGAGTACGCCCTTCGCGAATTCGTTCGGTACGGCGAGCAGGGCGGTGTCGGCGACCAGTGCTAGGGGCTGGCAGCGGCGGATCCAGTGCTCGTCCTTCGTCTCGACCCCCTGCCCACGGCCCCCGTCGAGGAGCTGCTCGAGTACTCGTGGCCACACTGCGGCAAGATCGGCAGGTACGTCAGCCACAGGGCACGCTCTCTCACGGGGTCCCACGATCGTGTGGTGGTGGGACGAGTCGGGATTCAAAGGGGGTGGGGCACAGACATGGGAACGAATCGGAGTTCAGCCACGGTAGTCAGGGCGGCGGGTGAGGTTCAAGTTGTTGTCCCCAGCCTGTGGATAGTGTCTCCTGGTGACCGCTGGTTTGACCGGATGGCGTAGCCGCGCGTACCGTAACCAGGTCGAGTTGTCGATGGCTGCTGCCGCCTGCCTCCGATGGGCACAGATCGCGTCAGGTGATCGGGAAGCGGTGCACTCGGGCGTAAGCGAGAGCTACTCGTGGGCGCACGGTGACAGCCAGGACGGCACCCGCCACCACCGATTGATTTCTGGAGCCCCCGAGTGAGCAAGCGCACCTTCCAGCCGAACAACCGTCGTCGCGCCAAGACCCACGGCTTCCGCCTGCGGATGCGTACCCGTGCCGGTCGCGCGATTCTCGCGAACCGCCGTGGCAAGGGTCGCGCCAGCCTGTCCGCCTGATCCTGATCAGGTCATGACGTCGTGCTGCCTACCGAGCATCGGCTGAGGCGGCGCGAGGACTTCGCGACCGCGGTACGACGGGGGCGCCGGGCAGGCCGTCCGTCCCTCGTCATCCATCTTCGTAGCGGTGCCACGGACCCGCACGCGCCTGGGGAGAGCGCTCCCCCGACGCGTGCGGGTTTCGTCGTGAGCAAGGCCGTGGGCGGCGCGGTGGTGCGCAACAAGGTGAAGCGCAGACTGCGGCATCTGATGCGCGACCGGGTCGACCTGTTTCCCCCCGGTAGCCTGGTAGTCGTACGAGCGCTACCCGGTGCGGGTGACGCCGACCATGCACAGCTGGCCCGAGACCTGGATGCCGCCATCGAGCGGTTGCTGGGAGGGGGCGCGCGATGAAGTACCCGCTGCTGGCTCTGATCAAGCTGTACCAGTGGACGATCAGTCCGCTGCTGGGGCCTGTCTGCAAGTACTACCCGTCGTGCTCCCACTACGGCTACACGGCCATCGACCGGCACGGTGCCATCAAGGGCACGGCGCTCACCGCCTGGCGCATCCTGCGGTGCAATCCGTGGTCGCTGGGCGGTGTGGACCATGTTCCGCCCCGTAAGCGCCCGCGGTGGCACGAATTTCTGCGTAACGCCTGGCGTGCACGCAAGGGCGGGCCCTCCGCCGCCGAAACGGCCATTGAAGGACAGACTCCTTCGAGCCCGGCCGCAGAGACACCGTCCCATGCCCAAGGAGCATGATTAGTGGACACGATTGCCAGCCTCTTCAGCTTCATCACGACACCTGTCTCCTGGGTCATCGTCCAGTTCCACAAGGTGTACGGCGCCGTTTTCGGGCCTGACACCGGGTGGGCCTGGGGCCTGTCGATCGTGTCCCTGGTGATCCTGATCCGTATCTGCCTGATCCCGCTCTTCGTGAAGCAGATCAAGGCGACCCGGGCGATGCAGACGCTGCAGCCCGAGATGAAGAAGATCCAGGAGCGCTACAAGAACGACAAGCAGCGCCAGTCCGAAGAGATGATGAAGCTCTACAAGGAGACGGGTACCAACCCGCTCTCCTCGTGTCTTCCCATCCTGGCGCAGTCGCCGTTCTTCTTCGCGCTGTACCACGTGCTCAACAGCATCGCGAACAACGACACCATCGGCTCGATCAACCAGAGCCTGCTGGACAGCGCGCAGAAGGCGCACATCTTCGGGGCCCCGCTGGCCGCGAAGTTCACCGACAGCGCCTCGGACGTCGCCGCGCTCGACGCCTCGCTGACCACGGTCCGCATCGTGACCGCGGTCATGATCGTGATGATGTCGGCGTCGCAGTTCTACACGCAGCGCCAGCTGATGACGAAGAACGTCGACACCACGGTGAAGACGCCGTTCATGCAGCAGCAGAAGATGCTGATGTACGTCTTCCCGGTCATGTTCGCCGTCTTCGGCATCAACTTCCCCGTCGGTGTCCTCGTCTACTGGCTGACCACCAACGTGTGGACCATGGGCCAGCAGATGTACGTCATCCACAACAACCCGACCCCGGGTTCCAAGGCCCAGGCCGCGTACCTGGAGCGCCTGACCAAGCACGTCACGAACCACGGCAAGACGCGCAGCCGGGGTGAGAAGGCCATCGTCAAGGCCATCGTGGCCAAGGGCCGCGACCGCAACGAGTTCGAGCGCAAGTTCATCAACGCTCTGAGCAAGACGGGCCTCGCGGCCCAGGCGGACGGCACCGTGGTGAAGGGCGAGGCCCAGGCCGCCGCCGAGACCGAGGACGGTACGCCGACGACCGGCGGTACTCCCAAGCGTCAGCAGCCGAAGCGGCAGAGCAAGTCGCAGCGGCAGTCCGGTGGTGCTTCAGGTGCTCCGAAGGCGGCCGACGAGCCCACGTCGCTCATCAAGTCCGATGAGCCCGAGGACGCCAAGCCCGCCACTCCGGCCAAGAAGCAGCCAGGCGGCAGTAGCCGCAGCAAGGCCCAGTCCGGACAGCGCAAGGGTCCGCAGCGGCCCAAGTCCCCGTCCAAGAAGTAAGAAGGAGTCCATCCCGTGACGGAAGGCACCATCTCCGCTGCTGCCGAGGGTGTAGACACCCTGTCCCGCCTGGAGCAGGAGGGCGAGATCGCGGCGGACTACCTCGAGGGTCTGCTCGACATCGCCGATCTCGACGGCGACATCGACATGGACGTCGAGGCCGACCGCGCCGCTGTTTCCATCATCAGCGACTCGGGCGGCCGCGACCTGCAGAAGCTGGTCGGCCGCGACGGCGAGGTGTTGGAGGCGCTCCAGGAGCTCACGCGCCTGGCCGTGCACCGGGAGACCGGGGACCGCAGCCGGCTGATGCTGGACATCGCGGGCTACCGCGCCAAGAAGCGTGCCGAGCTCTCCGAGCTGGGTGCCAAGGCCGCCGCCGAGGTCAAGAGCACGGGTGAGCCCGTGAAGATGCAGCCGATGACGCCGTTCGAGCGCAAGGTCGTGCACGACGCCGTCAAGGCTGCCGGTCTGCGCAGCGAGTCCGAGGGCGAGGAGCCGCAGCGCTTCGTCGTTGTGCTTCCCGCCTGATCGGTCCGTACGTTCCTCCGGCCCCGTCTGTAGCGCAGACGGGGCCGAACTTTGTCAGCCTGATAGTTCTGGTGGATGTGGTGATCGGCGCCGCGTGCGCCCATCGCGGTACGGAAGGACGGTCCCCGTGACGGAGGCAGCGGAGCTTCCCCCTGCGCCCGAGCAGGCGCGCACGGTGTTTGGTGATCGCTACGCGGATGCGGTCCGGTACGCGGAGCTGCTCGCTGAGGCGGGCGTGCAGCGCGGTCTGATCGGCCCGCGTGAGGTGCCCCGGCTGTGGGAGCGGCACCTGCTGAACTGTGCGGTGCTCTCGGAGGTCGTTCCCGAGGGTGTGACGGTCTGCGACGTCGGTTCGGGCGCCGGCCTCCCCGGCATTCCCCTGGCGCTCGTCCGGGAGGACTTGAAGATCACACTGCTGGAGCCCCTGCTGCGGCGTACGACCTTTCTGACCGAGGTCGTGGAGCTGCTGGGCCTGGACCACGTCACAGTCATCCGTGGGCGCGCCGAGGAGGTCATGGGCAAGCTGCCGCCGGTGCACGTGGTGACGGCGCGTGCCGTGGCCCCGCTGGACCGCCTGGCCGCCTGGGGCATTCCTCTGCTGCGCCCGTACGGCGAGATGCTCGCGCTCAAGGGAGACACGGCGGAGGAGGAGCTCAAGGCGGCGGGCACGGCGCTGAGCAAGCTGGGCGCTGTGGAGACGTCGATCCTGCACGTCGGGGAGGGCGTGGTGGATCCGCTCTCCACGGTGGTGCGGGTCGAGGTCGGTGAGAGCCCTGGCGGCGTGCGCTTCGCGGCGAAGCGGGCCAAGGCGGCTCGTACGGGACGGGCCCGTAGGCGTCGGGGATAGTCGTCGGGGAGACGGCCGGAGTCAGCGACGCCGTCGGCGTCGCTGATCCGTCCTGACGACGAGACGTACTCCACACAAGCTGTCAAACGTACGCATGCCGGAGTGTCGCGACACTTCGGGCTCTTCTGCTGTGCATCGTGTTTCACGTGAAACGTCGCTCACTGCTGCACGGCATCATCAGCCGTGGTCGCGCCGCGGCCGAACCGCGTGACCGGAAGCCTCTCGGGTCTCTCAGAGAGGTAACGGAGTTGTCCACAGAGGTGGATTTCTCCACAGAACGCCAGGCCTCACTGGTTCACGACCCCGAAGACATGGGAGGCTCTGTTCATTGCGAGCCTGAAGTCGAGGAGAGTGAATCCTTGCGGTCCGACGCCAACATCGCGGGACCGATGACCGATCCGGTCCCCGGTCCCCGTACCGAGTCGATGGGGGACGATGTTTCACGTGAAACACCGCCCCCTATGGACGACACTCCCATCGGTCGTGCTGCCCAATTGGCGGTGGAGGCTCTGGGTCGTGCCGGTGAGGGCCTGCCTCGGCCTGAGCAGACCCGCGTCATGGTGGTCGCCAACCAGAAGGGTGGCGTGGGCAAAACGACGACAACGGTCAACCTCGCCGCTTCTCTGGCGGTGCATGGCAGCCGTGTCCTCGTGATCGACCTCGACCCGCAGGGCAATGCATCCACGGCCCTGGGTATCGACCACCACGCCGAAGTGCCGTCCATTTATGACGTCTTGATCGACAGTAGGCCGCTGGCCGAAGTCGTCCAGCCGGTCCCGGACGTAGAGGGTCTCTTCTGCGCTCCCGCCACGATCGACCTCGCCGGCGCGGAGATCGAACTGGTCTCCCTGGTGGCACGTGAGAGCCGGCTTCAGCGGGCGATCCAGGGGTATGAGCACCCGCTGGACTACATCCTCATCGACTGCCCGCCCTCGCTCGGCCTGCTGACCGTCAACGCGATGGTCGCCGGTGCCGAGGTCCTCATTCCGATCCAGTGCGAGTACTACGCGCTGGAGGGTCTGGGGCAGTTGTTGCGCAACGTCGATCTGGTGCGGGGGCACCTCAACCCCAACCTGCACGTCTCGACGATCCTGCTCACCATGTACGACGGCCGGACGCGCCTCGCGTCCCAGGTCGCGGACGAGGTGCGCACCCACTTCGGTGGCGAGGTGCTGCGGACGAGCATTCCCCGCTCGGTCCGTATCTCCGAGGCGCCGAGCTACGGGCAGACGGTGCTGACCTACGATCCAGGATCGAGCGGTGCCCTCTCCTATCTTGAGGCGGCACGAGAAATCGCGCTGAAGGGCGTGGGTGTCGCCTATGACCCGACGCAGGCCCATATCGGCACCCAGAGCAACCCGAGCATGGTGGAGGGCATCCAGTGAGTGAGCGACGGAGGGGTTTGGGCCGTGGGCTCGGCGCACTGATCCCTGCTGCCCCGACGGAGAAGACGCCGGCTCCGGCCGCGGTGGGGGGCGCCGGTTCCGCGTCTCCGACGGCCGTACCGGTGCTGACGACCGACCGCGGAGTGGCTGCGGCGAAGGTGGCCATGCTGCCGCCTGTTTCACATGAAACCGAGGAACCGTCGGTCAACGGCTACGCGGAGACGCCCGGGCCTCCCGTGGGCGCCTACTTCGCGGAGCTCCCGCTCGACTCCATCACGCCGAACCCGCGCCAGCCGCGCGAGGTCTTCGACGAGGACGCGCTGCAGGAACTGGTCACCTCCATCCAGGAGGTCGGTCTCCTCCAGCCGGTCGTCGTACGCCAGGTCGGTCCTGGGCGCTACGAGCTCATCATGGGCGAGCGGCGCTGGCGGGCCAGCCGTGAGGCGGGCCTGGCAGCGATCCCGGCGATCGTGCGGGCCACGGACGACGAGAAGCTTCTCCTGGACGCTCTCCTGGAGAACCTGCACCGGGCTCAGCTGAACCCACTGGAAGAGGCCGCCGCCTACGACCAGTTGCTGAAGGACTTCAACTGCACGCACGACCAGCTGGCGGACCGCATCGGCCGTTCCCGTCCGCAGGTCTCCAACACCCTGCGTCTGCTGAAGCTCTCGCCGTCCGTCCAGCGCCGGGTGGCCGCCGGGGTCCTGTCCGCCGGGCACGCACGCGCCCTGCTCTCCGTCGAGGACTCGGAGGAGCAGGACCGTCTGGCTCACCGGATCGTGGCCGAGGGACTCTCGGTGCGTGCCGTCGAAGAGATCGTGACCCTCATGGGGTCGCGACCGCAGACGGCTCAGCGTTCCAAGGGGCCGCGAGCCGGCGCCCTGGTCTCCCCGGCGCTGACCGACCTGGCAGGCCGTCTCTCGGACCGCTTCGAGACGCGGGTGAAGGTCGACCTGGGGCAGAAGAAGGGCAAGATCACGGTCGAGTTCGCCTCCATGGAGGATCTCGAGCGGATCCTCGGCACGCTCGCCCCCGGCGAGGGACCCGTCCTCCAGAAGAGCCTTCTGGACGGCGACGCCGAGGACATGGAGGACTAGAGCCTCAGACCGGCAGGGCGCGATGCCCGGCAGTCGAAAGAGCGGGCTGTGTCCGGCGGGTACCGGACACAGCCCGCTCTTTGCTTTCAGGCGGTATCGAGGCAATCACATCGTGGATACGATGCGTTCGGGTATGGCGCATCCACCCGGCAGCACCTCAGGGGGAGGGCAGGTGTCATGCGAACGGTGAGCCGCACCGGACTGGTGAGCGCGGGCCTGGGGCTGGGCGCGGTCGGCGGCTTCGTCGGCAGCCTGATCCGGGAACGCAGCGCTCTGACAGCCGCCCGCGATGCCGCGGGCGAGGGAAGCGAGGAACAGCCTTCATGGGCCGTCGGCTCGTACCGCTCACGCTGGACAACCTTCAGGACGTTCCCAAGCGCTGTCGCTCGTGTGTCTTCTGGGAGCTGGACCCAGTCAGTGGCGAAGCCGCGGTAAAGGCAGGCACAGCTGCCCCGGAGAAGGAAGCCTGGATCTCCTCGGTCCTGTTGGACTGGGGATCGTGCGGCCGGGTCGTGTACGTCGACGAGGTACCGGTGGGCTTTGTGCTCTACGCTCCTCCGGCCTATGTCCCCCGCTCGACGGCGTTTCCCACGAGCCCTGTGTCACCTGACGCCGTGCAGTTGATGACGGCGTTCATCATGCCCGGATATCAGGGGCAGGGGCTGGGCAGAGTGATGGTCCAGACGGTGGCCAAGGATCTGCTGCGGCGTGGCTTCAAGGCGATCGAGGCGTTCGGGGACGCCCGCTGGCGAGAGCCGGCCTGTCTTCTGCCCGCCGACCACCTTCTGGCCGTGGGCTTCAAGACGGTCCGTCCTCACCCCATGCATCCACGCCTGAGGCTGGAGCTGCGGACGACGCTCTCCTGGAAGGAAGACGTGGAGATGGCGCTGGACCGGCTCCTGGGGGCCGTGCAGAAGGAACCGGCGCTACGGCCGCTGTAACGACAATGGGCCAGCCCCCATGGGCTGGCCCATTCGTGTTTCACGTGAAACATCATTCAGCTGTCACGTGGAACGTCACTCGGCGATGAAGTCCTCGAGGTCGCGAACGATCGCGGCCTTCGGCTTCGCGCCGACGATGGTCTTGGCGACCTCGCCACCCTGGTAGACGTTCAGGGTCGGGATGGACATGACGCCGTACTTGGCGGCCGTACCCGGGTTCTCGTCGATGTTGAGCTTGACGATCTCGATCTTGTCGCCGTGCTCGGCGGCGATCGCCTCGAGGGACGGAGCGATCTGGCGGCACGGACCGCACCAGGCGGCCCAGAAGTCCACCAGTACGGGCTTGTCGCTCTTGAGGACGTCCTGCTCGAAGGAATCGTCGGTCACGTTCTTCAGGGTGCCGGCCACTGCGGGCTCCTTAACTGGTTATGCGGGGTGGGGTGGAAGGGAGGGTCAGACAGCGGTCTTCTCGGGCTCCGCCTGCTCCTCGTCCGCGAGGGCGGCGAGGAAGCGCTCGGCGTCGAGGGCGGCGGCGCAGCCGGTGCCGGCCGCGGTGATCGCCTGGCGGTAGGTGTGGTCGACGACGTCGCCCGCGCCGAAGACACCCGTCAGGTTGGTCCGCGTGGAGGGGGCTTCCACCTTCAGGTAGCCCTCCTCGTCCAGCTCCAGCTGGCCCTTGAAGAGCTCGGTGCGCGGGTCGTGGCCGATCGCGATGAACAGGCCGGTCACCGGGAGGTCCGAGAGCTCGCCCGTCTTGAGGTTGCGCAGCTTCAGGCCGGCCAGCTTCGGGTCGCCCTGGATCTCGGCGACCTCGCTGTCCCACACGAACTTGATCTTCGGGTCGGCGAAGGCGCGTTCCTGCATCGCCTTGGAGGCGCGCAGGGTGTCCCGGCGGTGGACGATCGTCACGGACTTGGCGAAGCGCGAGAGGAAGGTGGCCTCCTCCATCGCGGTGTCACCGCCGCCGATCACGGCGATGTCGTGGTCCTTGAAGAAGAAGCCGTCACAGGTCGCACACCAGGAGACGCCACGGCCGGAGAGGGCGTCCTCGTTGGGCAGGCCGAGCTTGCGGTGCTGCGAGCCCGTGGTGACGATGACGGCCTTCGCCTTGTGGACCGTGCCGGCGGTGTCGGTGACGGTCTTGATCTCGCCCGTCAGGTCGACGTTGACGACGTCGTCCGGGATGAGTTCGGCGCCGAAGCGCTCGGCCTGGGCGCGCATGTTGTCCATGAGCTCGGGACCCATGATGCCGTCCTGGAAGCCCGGGAAGTTCTCCACCTCGGTGGTGTTCATCAGCGCACCACCTGCGGTGACGGCGCCCTCGAAGACCAGCGGCTTCAGCGACGCGCGCGCGGTGTAGAGCGCTGCTGTGTAGCCGGCAGGCCCGGAGCCGATGATGATCACGTTACGGACGTCGCTCACGACTTGGTTCCTCGTCTCTGGACTGCGTCAGTACGGCCGGTGGGAGCCCCTCTCAGAACTCTCACCCCACCCAACGGATCCTAAGGGGCGCGCATTCCCGGTGTGTCCGGGCACACGGAGAGGCGACACCGTACGGGATACCACGCCGGCCAGAGACGAAGCGTCAGCCCGTGGACCGCGCGTGAAGTGTCAGCCTGCGGGTCGCGTGTAGGAGTGCGTCAGCAGAACCTTCGCCGAGGACGAGGAGTCGGTTTCGCAGGCGGCGTCGACCACGTAGGCATCGACACGGCTGGTGTCCTTCGCGTCCATCACCACGAGATACGCCGGGTCGCCGTCGTACGTGCCCTTCTTGGCGGCCAGTGGGTCGTCCTCGCGACCGATGCCCTGAAGGACGCACGCAGGCACCCGAGGGATGATCTTGTTCTTGAGGTTGTTCTCGGGGACGGTGTTCACACCGAGACTCTGGGGGGCACGGGAGCCTGCCTTGGAGCTCTGTGTCAGAAGTGCGGAGACCTCGGTCTCGACCTTCTTCCCGGAGAAGACGTCGGCCTGCGTGGACGGGTCGGACGGCTTGCCGTCGTTGAAGGACGACAACAGCACCGAACCGAGCCCCAGAGCGGCGACCGTGAACACCGTGCCGAGGACGGCGATCCTGCGGCGCCCGTCACGGGAGCGGTCCTTGCGGCCCGGGCCCGTGGTGGAGCTACGGGGGCGGCCGACGGGTCGGTCCGCCGACACCGATGTTTCACGTGAAACATGTGCCTCGGTGAGCGCGGGGGCATCCACGGTGTCGGGGGCTGTGGCGTTGAGTAGAGCCTCGGCGGCCAGTGCGGCGTCGATACGGCTCGCGACGTCGTCGGGCATGCGCGGGGGACCCGGCATCGTACCGAGCAGGCCCCGGATCTCCTCCAAGGAGGCGTGGACGTCCGCGCAGAGCTCGCATTCGTCCAGATGCCGTCGCACGTCCGTGGTCCGGGACGGGGGGAGAAGGCCTTCGGTGAGATCGGAGATCTCCGCGACGTCCGGGTGCCCGGCCGTGCCTGTCGATGTCACGCTCGCCCACCTCCGCCCTTCACAGCAGTTGAATCGCCTGGACCTGTCTCGCGGGGACCTCTGTCACGAGGTTCCGCTGCGGGTGGGACGGATGTCCCCTGCACCCGGTTCCGTCCCCCGCTCGATTCTCTGCTGTCACCGGTGTTTTCCGGCCGCAGATGGGTGAGGAGGGGGAGGAGTCTGGCTCTGCCGCGGGCGCAGCGGCTCTTCACCGTGCCGGTCGGGACGTCGAGCATGCGGGCGGCCTCGGCCACCGGGTATCCCTGCATGTCCACCAGGACAAGGGCCGCCCGCTGGTCGGGCGGAAGCGTGCCGAGGGCTTCCAGGAGCTGGCGGTGCAGATCATTGCGCTCCGCGGGCGCCGACGCCGACTCGTGCGGCTCCAGGAGCTGCTCCAGGCGCTCGGTGTCGTCGACCGGGGACGTCTTGCGGGAGGCCGCCTTGCGGGCGCGGTCGAGACAGGCGTTCACCGTGATGCGGTGCAGCCACGTCGTGACGGCCGACTGGCCACGGAAGGTGTGGGCGGCCCGGTAGGCGGAGACCAGGGCGTCCTGGACGGCGTCAGCGGCCTCCTCACGATCCCCGAGCGTCCGCAGGGCCACCGCCCACAGTCGATCACGGTGACGCCGTACGAGCTCGCCGAAGGCGTCGGGATCGCCGTCCACATGCCAGGCGAGGAGGTCCTGATCGCTTGCGTCGCCGTATGCGGTGCCATCTGCCATCGGACCCCCTCCCCTGGGATGCGGTGCGCTCAGCCCTTGAACGTCACGTCGGTCACTGCCTGCTTGTACCCGGCCCCGCTGAACCCGTCCGTCGGCGCGTACGGCACGGCCGTGACCCACAGCAGCACGTACTGCGTCTTGACGGTCTTCGACGCCTTCACCGTAAGAGAGTTGCCCTTGGTGGTGGCGGTTCCGATCTCCGTCATCCCGTCGACGCCCGTCGAGGGTGAGAGAGAGTCCGTGGCGTAGAGCTTCACGGTCGTGTTGTTGCCCGGGTACCGGAGCCCTATCGACGCGGTCGAGATCTCCTGCGACGAGCCGAGGTCGTAGACGATGCCCACGCCCGGTTTGTAAGGGGCCAGTGTCGGACCGGCGTTGTATCGCTTGGTCCGCCAGTACGTGGAACTGTCGCCGTCGTAGGTCAGCTTGACGTCACCGGGCGCCTGAGCGTCGCCGCTCGCGACATATTCCTGAGCTCCCTCGATGCCGAGCATTTTGGTCGGCTTGGTCTTGTCGCCGCCCTTGTCGTTGTCGTCCGTCGTCTGCGTCTGGTTGGTGTCGTCGGACTTGTTGCCCTGGTCCATGAGGGCGTCCGCGAGCTGCCAGCTGCCCAGGCCCAGCGCGGCGATCAGAAGGGCCGACACGGCCCACTTGAGGGCTCTGCCGGTGCGGCTCTGCAGCGGGGGCGGAGGGGTCGCCAGCACCTGCGTGGCACCCGGGTGCGGCGCGGGGCGGCCGTAGGTGCCCTGCTGGTACGTCGTGCGTTGGTACTCGGGCGGCGCGGTGAACGCCGGCTCCGGCGGGCGGATGCGGGGCATCTCGCCGATCGCCTTCACGAGCTCCTCGGACGTGGTGCACGCGGACTCGTGGCGGGAGGCGGTCGCGCCATCGTTGACGAGTGCGCGCATCGACAGCTCGGACAGGCCGCGGTGCACGCCGGCCCGTACCTGGTCCGGGGCGATCAGACCGACGTCCTTGGGCAGCCCGGACAGGCCGTAGGCGTCGCTCTCGTACGGCCAGCGCTGGGTGAGCCCTGCGTACAACAGGGCGCCGATCGCCTCGGTGTCGGTGCGCTGCGGAGTGTCGGAGGTGATCCCGCGCAGCGCGGCATTCACGGCGAGGCCGCGGATGCGCCACTGGCCGCTCGACGTGCGCAGCACCGCGTTCGGGTTCAGGCGCAGATGCGCGAGGCCCTCGCGGTGGGCGGCCGCCATGGCAGCGGCGATCTGACTGACCATCTGGTAGGCGTCGTGCGGCTCCAGCGGCCCGGGGGCCAGAAGCGTGGTCAGCTCGGTGGCGTCGGGCAGCCACTCGTGGACGACGTAGACCAGATCGTTCTCCTCGACGGCGTCCAGCACTTGGACGAAGCGAGGGTCACCGAGCAGTGCGGACGAACGGGCCGCGGCCAGGACGGAACGAGCCCGTGAGTGGTCCGCAGGCAGGATGTGGACGCCGACCGCGCGGCGGAGCTTCTCGTCGACCGCACGCCAGCTGCTGAAGCCGTCCAGACGGGTGACGCACTCCTCGAGCCGGTAGCGTCTGGCGAGCTTGTGGCCGCTGTGCAGTTCGGGCGGTGAGGCTTTCCCGGGACTCTCGGTCCCGCCACTCCCCTGTGCCTCTTTGTTGTCCGTGTCCCGCTCCCGGTTCTGGGCCACCCCGTCGGCCGTGGACTGGTCCGCCTGTGCGGTCAGCGGCTCGTCGCCACTGTTGTCTGCCACGTCGACGGCAGCCGTGCTGCGTTCCGCCACCGTCGTTCCTGCCTCCCCATTCGTTGCGCGCCGACCGACTTCCGTGCGCGCCGTCCGACGCCGAACCCAATTGTGCCCACAGTCCGCCGCTATGCACGACACACGGTGGCGGACGATGGTTGTGCGCGTACCCGTATATCAGCGCCCCAGCCGTCCGCGCACCATGCCGACCAGGGAGTTCAGCTCCTCGATGCGCATCTTGCGAGCGGCCACGAAGAAGATCCCGAGCAGCACGACCCCGCCGACGATCAGGGCGGCGAACGATCCGATGACGCCCTGGCCGAGGGTGTGGCCGATGCCGTAGCAGACCGCGCCGCTGAGGACTGCCGCCGGTACCGAGGCGATGCACAGTCTGGCGTACGTCCGCATCACGCGGGCACCGTCCAGGTCCCCGCCGAGCCGCTTGCGCAGACGGTTCCAGGCGACGCCGACGCCGACGGCGTAGGCGAGGCCGTACGAGGCGGCCATGCCGACCACGGCCCAGCGGGCCGGGATCACGAAGTAGCAGACGGCGGACGCGGCGGCGTTGACGGCCGCCACGATGACCGTGTTGTAGAACGGGGTGCGGGTGTCCTCGTAGGCGTAGAAGGCGCGCAGGACGACGTACTGCACGGAGAACGGGATCAGGCCCAGACCGAAGGCCATCAGCATGAAGCCCATGTTCGTGGCCTGGTCGGCGCCCGAGGCGCCGAAGATCAGGGTGCACATCGGGATGCCGAGGGCGACGAAGCCGAAGGCGATGGGCACGATCGCGACTGCCGTGGTCCGGAGACCTTGGGAGATGTCGTCGCGGACCGCGCCGCCGTCGTTCTCCGCGGCCGAGCGCGAGATGCGGGGCAGCAGGGCGGCCATGAGGGACACGGTGATGATGGCCTGCGGAAGACCCCAGATCAGTTGGGCGTTGGCGTAGGCGGCGAAACCCGTGCCCTTCACGCCGGAGTCGATGCCGGAGGCGGTGGAGAGCTGGGTGACGACGAGGGCGCCCGCCTGGTTGGCCAGGACGAACAGGATCGTCCACTTGGCGAGCATGGCGGCCTTGCCGAGGCCGTGTCCCTTCCAGTCGAAGCGCAGCCGCATCCGGAAGCCGGTCTCCCGCAGGTACGGGATCATCGACAGTGCCTGGACCACCATCCCGAGCAGGATGCCGACGCCGAGGAGACGCTGGCCCTCCGGCGGGATGTTGGTGACCGCCATGCCGGAGCGCTCCGCGGTGCCGTACACCCAGAGGAACGTCCCGAGCGTCACGATGATGACGATGTTGTTGAGGACCGGGGTCCACATCATCGCGCCGAACTTGCCGCGGGCGTTGAGGATCTGTCCCATCACCACATGGATGCCCATGAAGAAGATCGACGGCAGGAAGTAGCGGGTGAAGGTGACGGCGACCTCGTTGGCCGCAGGGTTGGTCGCGACCGGGTTCGACAGAACGCGGACCAGGAGCGGTGCGGCAAACATCGCAAGTGCGGTGAGCGCGGCGAGCACCACCATGACGAGCGTCAGCAGCCGGTTGGCGTATGCCTCGCCGCCGTCCTCGTCGTCCTTCATGGCACGCACCAACTGCGGCACGAAGACGGAGTTGAGGCCGCCGCCGACGGTCAGGATGTAGATCATCGTCGGCAGTTGGTAGGCGACCTGGAAGGAGTCGCCGAGGAGGCCGAGGCCCAGTACCGAGACGATCATCGCGGAGCGCACGAACCCGGTGAGCCGGGACACCATCGTGCCCGCCGCCATCACCGCGCTGGACTTCAGCAGGCCCGTGGCCCTGCCGCCCTTCTTCGCCGGAGCCGGCGCGGCCGGAGGCGGTACGGGGGCGGTGCCCAGGTTCATGGTCCTGTCCGCGGGGGGCGGCATGGGGGGCTCGGCGCCCGGGACCGGTGCCGGGGAAGGGCCGGGGACCGACGGGGGCTGGTACGGCGGCTGGCCGCCACCCTGCTGCTGGTCACGGAAGAGGTGGGCGAAGGCGTCCGGCTCGTGGCGCTCCTCGGCGGAGTGCGTGACGAGGTCGTCGACGCCGACGTACTGAGTCGTGCGGGGATCGTCGCCGTACGGCAGGTACTGGGTCGGGCCCTCCGGCTCGGGGGCCGGCGTCTGGGCCCACACGTGCGGGTCCGGTGCGTACGGGGACTGCTGCGGCTGGGCGTACAGCGGCTGTTGCGGCTGGTACGTGCCGGGGGGCGGCGGAGGGTGCGCGGCGCGGTCGTAGAGCGCCTCGGCGACCGGGTCCTGGGCGGAGAGGTCCTGCGCCCGGTAGGGGTCCTGGTCGTAGGAATCCTGGATGTACATGTCCGCGGGGGGCTGCGGCGGCACCTGGCCGTGCTCGGGCGGCGGGCCGTCGGGGTAGCCCGAGCTGCCCGCGGCCTGGCCGCGGTCACCGTCGTACGGCGCGTTCATGGTTACCCCACCTCATCGTCCCGGGCCCACCGGCGGCCACGACATCCTCAACGGTCCACTCTCTCACCCGTGCCGGACGGGTCGGCGCTTTCCGCTGCGGTGTCCGGCGCAGGGTCACTCGGCTGCTCCGGGTCGTCTGCCCCGCGCAGGGTGCCGGACTCCTTCTGTAGACGGTCCTCGGAGTCCGCGGGGTTCTCCGTGCCGTTCACGGCCTCGCCGGTCTCGTCGGGGTCGTCCTCCGTGGCGTCCCGGGCGGCGGCGGCGCGCTTGCGCTGCGTGTACATCCGGAAGCCGGCGAGGACCAGCAGAAGGAAACCGCCGCCGATGACCAGCATCACCGTGGCCGTGAACTCGGTGACCTTCACGTCGAACTGAACGGGGTCGCCGTACGCCTGGCCGTCCTCCGTGAAGAGCTGGGCGGTCACCGTGGTTTTGCCGTTGGCCTGGGCGGAGGTGGTGAATTTCACCGACTGGCTGTGCCCGCCGGAGACCGCGACCCGATTCTCCTGGTACTCGCCGTCGCCGATCTTGAGGCGGGTCGGACTCGTCGAGGTGAGCCGCAGCACCAGGTGCTCGACGCCCTGAACCAGGTTGTTCTGCACGGTCACGGGGATCGTGGCGCTGCGCCCGGAGAG
Organism: Streptomyces sp. NBC_00019; assembly: GCF_045041015.1. Lineage (NCBI taxonomy): Bacteria > Bacillati > Actinomycetota > Actinomycetes > Kitasatosporales > Streptomycetaceae > Streptomyces > Streptomyces sp. NBC_00019. The sequence continues at coordinate 5,358,617 of NZ_CP108302.1, read as the reverse complement.
CTTGGTCTCGGACTTGTCGATCAGCTTGACCTGGGAGACCAGGGAGTTGAGGTACCGCTCCACTGCGTTGCGGTAGCGGTTCGCCTCGGCGGCGCGGCCGCGCCACGACGTGGACATCTCGCGGTTCATGGCCCGCCCGAAGGGGGTCACCACCCGGGACGCGTCGGTGAGGATCACCTTGAACCTGTCGAGCTTGTCCTGCGTGGTCGCGATCTGCTCGAAGGCCGCCTTCGGCAGCTCTTGCTTGCGCAGCGAGGACGGGTAGGCGGACGCCGACGGCACCTTGGTCGTGGCACTCGTGTCCGGCTTGGCGGCGGCCGCCGACGTGAGTCCCTGGGTCTGGGCCCAGTTCCCGTCCTGGAGGGCTGTCACCGCCTCGGCCATCGCCCGGGCCTGGCTCGCCGTCGCCATGCGCTGCGGGGCGACGACGATGCTGCGCTGCTTGTCGGTCTGGGCGTTGAGCGCCAGGCTCGACGCGAGGAACTTCTGTACGGCGAGCGTCGTGGCGGAGGCCTTCGTCAGATCGCCCTCGAAGGCCGTGGACAGCCGCGCGTCGGAGACCACCGCGGTCGTACCGCCGCCGATGGGGCGGGCCGAGGAGGGCGTGTACGGCAGCCCGCCGGTCTCCTGGAGGCTGTCGCTGCGCGCGATCACCTTGTCGGCGCCGGCAGACGTGGCCACCTTGACGATCGACGGGTCGACGGCACCTTCGACGGGCCAGGCGAAGTCGGTGCTCGGCGTCACGTGGAGCACCGTCTTCACCGTCGTGGTGGCGGCGTCGGTGGCTTCCTTGAGGTGGCTCAGCGAACCGGTGACCGTCGTGCCGTTGTGGGCGAGGGAAGCCAGGTCCGGGTCGGAGAAGGGGAGGGCCACGACCTCCTTGTCCGTCACCGCCTCCTGCAGCTCGGCAAGCCACGCCATGGCGACCCGCTGGTGCGTGCCCGCCACGGTGGTGCTGCCCGACTCGATGCGGTAGGTGCGTGTCATCGCGTCGACGGAGGCCAGCAGGTCCGGGTCGATCACCCAGGTGACGTCCAGCTCCTTGCCCAGCGACAGCATCTGCTCCAGGCGTCCGCCCGGGGAGATCTCCTTGGCGAGGTCGTCGTTGAGGAAGACCGGCGTCTGCTGCTCGTTGGATCCCGTCTCCGCCGTCATGTGGACGGTGGAGACGAGCGGCCACAGGACGGTCGTCTTCGTCTTCGTGTCGGCGCCCTCGGGCTGCCAGGGCAGGAACGTCCGCTGGATGCCGAGCACCTGCTGCCACTGCTGCGCGGACGTCTCACCGGTCAGGGAGACACCGAGCTGGTAGACGCCGTCCGAGCCGAGATCCAGCTCGTCGACCGGCACGGAGATGCTGAAGTCCTGGGCGACGCCCGGGGCGAGCTTGGTGAACTTCTTGACGTACTTGCCGCCGACGACCGTCCCGTCGAGCCCCGGCTGGAAGTCGGTGCGCTTGGCGACGGTGTCGATCTCCGAGCGGGTGCTGAGCGCGGGTCCCACGCGGAGGTCGACCTGGGCGTCGGTGACCGCCTGCTTGCTGTTGTTGGTCACGGTGCCGGACACGGTGAGCGTGTCGCCGTCCGTGGGGGCGCTGGGGGTGAGCGTGTCGAGGGCCACGGCCACCGTGCTCGAGCCGGACGCGGCCGCCGCGGGTGTGGCCGCGGGCAGCTGGAGGAGGCCAGCCAGCAGAGGCGCCCCGGCGAGCAGGGCTCCGGTGCGCCGGAGCCACCGGCGGGCAGGTGAGGGAGTCATCCCCTGGAAGTCTGCCGCCTCGGCCACGCGCTCGCCCGTCCCTCGTCGTCGTCAGTGGTCGTCGGAATGTGCGTCCACGCATGGTAACGATGCGCGCTGAGGGGAAGTGCCGCGGACTGCTCCACAAGATCGGAGGAAGGGTCCGGGGTGTCCCGTATGTGTGCGTATAAAGGGAAGCGATTCCGCCCGTCCGAGGGGTGAGCCTCCCATGCCTGGCTGTGCAGATTTAATGGAGGCGCTCGGCGTCGCCCAGGCCACGTACCCTCTTCTGTTGTGCCGAACGCCAACGAAGACACCCCCAGTGCCCTGAGCCAGGTGCAGCTCCGCGCGGTAAGTGAATTGCTGCGGGTCGCGCCTGTCGCCGACGACCTTGCCCGCCGTTTCCAGGCGGCCGGGTTCTCTCTCGCCCTGGTCGGCGGCTCGGTCCGGGACGCGTTGCTCGGCCGGCTCGGCAACGACCTGGACTTCACGACCGACGCCCGCCCCGAGGACGTATTGAAGATCGTGCGCCCGTGGGCGGACTCCGTGTGGGAGGTCGGGATCGCCTTCGGCACGGTCGGGGCGCAGAAGGACGGCTACCAGATCGAGGTCACCACGTACCGGTCGGAGGCGTACGACCGGACCTCACGCAAGCCCGAGGTGTCGTACGGCGACTCCATCGAGGAGGACCTCGTCCGGCGTGACTTCACCGTGAACGCGATGGCGGTCGCGCTGCCGGAGAAGGAGTTCATCGATCCGCACGGCGGGCTCGACGACCTCGCGGCGCGTGTGCTGCGCACGCCCGGTACTCCCGAGGCGTCCTTCTCGGACGACCCGCTGCGGATGATGCGGGCCGCGCGCTTCGCCGCCCAGCTCGACTTCGAGGTGGCTGCCGATGTCGTCACCGCAATGAAGGAGATGTCGGAGCGCATCGAGATCGTCTCGGCCGAGAGGGTGCGGGACGAGCTGAACAAGCTGATCCTCTCCGCGCACCCGCGCAAGGGGCTGACCCTGCTGGTCGACACCGGGCTCGCCGACCACGTCCTGCCTGAGCTGCCGGCCCTGCGTCTGGAGAGCGACGAGCACCACCGGCACAAGGACGTCTACGAGCACACCCTGATCGTCCTGGAGCAGGCGATCGCGCTCGAGGAGAACGGTCCCGACCTGGTCCTGCGTCTGGCCGCCCTGTTGCACGACATCGGCAAGCCGCGCACGCGCCGCTTCGAGCAGGACGGCCGGGTCTCGTTCCACCACCACGAGGTGGTCGGCGCGAAGATGACTAAGAAGCGGATGACGGTTCTCAAGTACTCCAACGAGCTGGTGAAGGACGTCTCGCGCCTGGTCGAACTCCACCTGCGTTTCCACGGTTACGGCATGGGCGAGTGGACGGACTCCGCGGTCCGCCGCTACGTCCGTGACGCCGGCCCCCTCCTCGACCGCCTCCACAAGCTGACCCGGTCCGACTGCACCACGCGCAACAAGCGCAAGGCGGCCGCGCTGTCCCGTGCGTACGACGGCCTGGAGGAGCGCATCACCCAGCTCCAGGAGCAGGAGGAGCTCGACGCGATCCGCCCGGACCTGGATGGCAACCAGATCATGGAGATCCTCGGCGTGGGGCCTGGCCCGGCCGTGGGCCGCGCCTACAAGCACATGCTGGAACTGCGCCTGGAGAACGGGCCGATGGGTGAAGACGCTGCGGCCAAGGCGCTCAAGGAATGGTGGGCCGAGCAGGGCTGAGACAGCGAAAGGGGTCATGTTTCACGTGAAACATGACCCCGGGATGCGCCGAGGGGCGCTGTTTCACGTGAAACAGCGCCCCTCGGCGTAGCTAGCTGCAGGTCCTACTTGACTTCCTTCAGGCAGAGAACCACGTCGTGGCCGTCGCCCGTCTGGTAGTAGGAGATCTCGGCCTCCTTGACGGACTTGCACTTGTCGCTGTTGCTGGTGTCCTCGAACTTCTCGACGACCTTGTACTCGGCGTCGCTGGAGCCGCAGTCGACTGTCTTGAGGTCCGGGTTGATCTGCGTGCCTTCGTTGTGCATGCAGCTGCCCACGGACGTGGTCTCTGCATCGGTCTGCCCGAAGAACCACTTGCCGCCGGCTATGAGGATCGCGACGACGATGAAGCCCGCGATGCGCAGCAGCTTCTTGTTGAAGCGCCGGGCCGGAGGGGTCGGCGGAACCGGCGCGTACGGCGCGCCGCCCTGCGGGGGAACGCCCGGCTGGCCCTGGGCGAAGGGGTTGCCGCCCTGGGGCGGGTACGGGGCCTGGGGCTGCTGGCCCTGGGCGTAAGGATTCTGGCCCTGGGGCGGCGGAGTAGTCACTTGGGGGTCCCCCTAGAACATGGGCGTGTGGCACGCATAAGGAGCGAGTAAGACGCACGTAAGCTACCGGGCCCCACTGACACTCCTGCAACCCAGGGGGACTCTGTGTCATTGATGTGACACTTACTGGCGTTCAAAGCGGGCCATAGCCACCGCAACTGCCCCGTAGATAACGGCCACCGTGACCACCAGCACCACAGAGCGTCCATCGGGCGGCAGCATCAGGGCAGCCACGGCGGCCGCGCCCACGAACGCGATGTTGAACAGCACGTCGTAGACGGAGAAGATCCGGCCCCGGAAGCCGTCGTCCACCGACGACTGCACGATGGTGTCCGTCGCGATCTTCGCGCCCTGCGTGGTCAGGCCCAGGACGAACGCCGCGGCGAGCATGGGCGCGACGGCGAAAGGGAGGCCGAGAGCCGGTTCCAGGATCGCGGCGGACGCTGCGCACACGGTGATCCAGCGCCCGGGGCCGAGCCGCCCCGCAGCCCAGGGCGTCAACACGGCCGCTCCGAAGAAGCCCGCGCCGGAGATGCCCAACGCCAGCCCCAGCAGGGCGAGTCCGTCATCGGTGGTCGAGGAGAACTCGTACCGGCAGAGCATCAGGAGCATCACCAGCAGGGCGCCGTAGCAGAACCGCATGAGCGTCATCGCGGCGAGCGCCCGGGCGGCCTGTCGGCGCGGTGGGGAGGCGAGATGGCGCACGCCGGCCACCAGGTCGTGCGCGGTGCCGGAGAGGGCGGCTGAGAGGCCTGGCCGCACCAACTCCTGGTCGGGGCCCAGAAGCTCCCGTGACATGCGCAGCGAGGCCAGCGCCGCGCACAGGTAGAGGGCGGCGCCCAGCAGCACGACCGCGGCATCGGAGTCCGCGAACACCAGGCGTACGACGAAGGCCAGACCGCCCCCGGCCGTCGCGGCGAGCGTGCCGGCGGTCGGGGAGAGGGAGTTGGCGATGACGAGGCGCTCGGAGTCGACCACACGCGGCAGGGCGGCGGACAGGCCCGACAGGACGAAGCGGTTGACGGCGGTGACGCACAGCGCGGAGACGTAGAAGAGCCAGTCCGGCACGTGGCTGACCATCAGGACGGCGGTCGCCGTGGCCATCAGGGCGCGCACCAGGTTGCCGTAGAGGAATACCTGGCGGCGGCGCCAGCGGTCCAGCAGGACGCCGGCGAAAGGGCCCACGAGGGAGTACGGGAGCAACAGCACGGCCATGGCGGAGGCGATGGCGGAGGCCGAGGTCTGTTTCTCCGGGGAGAAGACGACGTAGGCGGCGAGTGCGACCTGGTAGACGCCGTCGGCGCCCTGGGAGAGCAGACGTACGGCGAGCAGGCGTCTGAAGCCTTGGAAGCGCAGCAGGACGCGCAGGTCACGTACGACGGCCATGGCGCACAGCGTCTCAGATCAGCGAAGCGATCCCATGCCAGACTGAGTGTCTGGCGCGAGTTCTGCCCATCGTGGCGGGGTGGCGTGGGCGTGGAGATGGAACCCTGCGCCTCGTGCTGCTCCGCGTGGCCGATGTCGGCCGGACGGGGGTCCTCCCGGACGAAGTCTGGGGGACGGTGTGCTGATCGTCGTCACGCCCTGGTGCCGGTGGGCTGCGCGGGGCAGCCACCTCCGGCCCGGTGGTGCGTGTCCCTCCGGACGCTGGCCCGCCGGACCCGAGGGCCTGGTGGGGGAGGGGGCTCCGCGTCGCCTGGGCGCGGGGCGTACGATCTGGCGCCGGGTGCGTCCGGACTTGGACCGGTCCCGGCGAGTCTTCGTGGCCGGGGCGACCACGGCGTTGGCTTCGAGCTTGTCCACCACCGAGCGGATGGCCATGGTGCCATCAGCCCTGTCGGTGACGGTCTTGGTCTGATGGGCCAGGCCACGGGCGGCGATACGCTGCCAGGCCCCGGTGTCGCGGTCGCCCTGCCAGCCGCACTCTGGACTGGGGCAGACGGCCCATTTCCAGCCGGGGGTGGTGGGCCGGTTGGGGGCCTTGCGGTGGCGTAGCGGGACGAGGCAGCGGGGGCAGCGCCGGGAGGTGCCCCGGGCGGGCACGGTTACGACGACGATACCAACCTCGGCGGCCAGGTGCCGTGTCCGTTCCATGACCTGCCCGCGGACCTGTTGGGATAGGCGGGTATTGAGGGTACGGCCCATGCCCCGCGCTTCCATGGATCGAAGGTCCTCGACGTAGATCACTGTCGCGCCGGTGGTGATGGCCTGGTCGATCACCCAGCGGGCCGCAGCCCAGGCGAGCGCGCCGTTGAGGTTCGAGCGCCGGAGGGAGACGTGCCGGATCTCTTCGGCGAGCACGTGGTGCCTGTCCCTCAGCGGATGCTGCGCGTCATTCGGCCATGAGCCGCTGATATTGGTCGGTCTTCGTGTGCAGGTGCTCGGACTCGCGGCGCAGCCGGTGCTGTTTGGCCAGGACACCGGCCGCCCGGAACATCGCGCCTGCGCCCAGAGCAGTGATCTTTCCGTCGCCGTACAGACGAACCGCGCCCGCGCTCAGCAGAGTGTTCAGCCCCCAATCCACACCCAGCGCGATCGTGTGGCCGCTGCGTCGGGCCTTCGGCACGGCGTGCGTGTAGGCCAGATCAGCCCGCACCGTGCTCTGGTGAACGCGGAGCGTGGGCAGGTGTAGTACCGCATTGGGCGGAACGGTCGGTGGCAACACGATGGGGCAGGCTACCCACATCCAGTCGGCGTAGGAGCGCGGGTCGGGGCGGGTAGGCAGCTGTACCCGCAGCAGCGCCCGGCTCGGATCGTCGGCGCGGGCGATCGACGCCTGCTGCCCGTCACAGGCTGATAGCAGCAGCATCCGAGCCGTGTGCGGAGCGGTTTCCAGCTCGAACACATCGGCAGGAAACCGGCCGTACTGCTGCGCGAAGGCGATGATCTGTCACTGACCGCAGGGTGCGCCCGGCCTGTTCCTGGGCCATGCGCACGATCCGGTCGTTGACCCGAACGCTCTCGGCCGGGGCCACGGCCCACCCCAGACGTCGTAGCGCCATCCACGCGTTCGACGGCAGTGCCCGGCCTTCGGCGTCCACACCGGAGGCCAACATGTCCACATCGGCGGCGTTCCAGTATGTGGCCAGCAGTTCAGTGGCCATACCGGACACCAGACTGGCCGCCCAGCCCACCCGGTCTGCCAGCATGCCGGCCGACAGCACCGCGCCGGTCTTCTCCACCACCCCCGCCCGCAACAGACTACGGGCGCAGGCCGTACGGGCCGTCTCGCCCCGACCCAGCGGCAGCTTCCGGCTCACCGGAGCCCCCTTTCCCGACGTGATGCTGTCATCTGATCAACGACACCTCCGCGAAAAGGTCACGCATTCGATCTGGGTACTCACATGCGACGCCGACACTGGACACGTCACATGAGGCCAATGGGGTTGACACATCAGGACGGATCCCGAAACCCGTCAGCCTCACATACGGGAAGGGTCCCCGGGCGGTACAACCCGGGGACCCTCGACACAGCCCTGGCAGGAGCGATTTTCAGTGAGCCTTGGCGCCTTTAGCGCTCGACTTCACCCTTGATGAACTTCTCGACGTTGGCGAAGGCCTCGTCGTCGAAGTACTGGACGGGCGGGGACTTCATGAAGTACGAGGACGCCGACAGGATCGGGCCGCCGATGCCGCGGTCCTTGGCGATCTTCGCGGCGCGCAGGGCGTCGATGATGACACCCGCGGAGTTCGGGGAGTCCCAGACCTCGAGCTTGTACTCCAGGTTCAGCGGGACGTCGCCGAAGGCACGGCCCTCGAGGCGGACGTAGGCCCACTTGCGGTCATCGAGCCAGGCCACGTAGTCCGAGGGACCGATGTGGACGTTCTTCTCGCCCAGGTCGCGGTCGGGGATCTGCGAGGTGACGGCCTGCGTCTTCGAGATCTTCTTGGACTCGAGGCGGTCGCGCTCCAGCATGTTCTTGAAGTCCATGTTGCCGCCGACGTTGAGCTGCATGGTGCGCTCGAGACGGACACCGCGGTCCTCGAACAGCTTCGCCATCACGCGGTGCGTGATGGTGGCGCCGACCTGCGACTTGATGTCGTCACCGACGATCGGGACGCCCGCCTCGGTGAACTTGTCCGCCCACTCCTTGGTGCCGGCGATGAAGACCGGAAGGGCGTTGACGAAGGCGACCTTGGCGTCGATGGCGCACTGGGCGTAGAACTTCGCCGCGTCCTCGGAACCGACGGGCAGGTAGCAGACGAGAACGTCGACCTGCTTGTCCTTGAGGATCTGGACGATGTCGACCGGGGCCTCGGCGGACTCCTCGATGGTCTCGCGGTAGTACTTGCCGAGACCGTCGTGGGTGTGGCCGCGCTGGACCGTGACGCCCTTGTTCGGGACGTCGCAGATCTTGATGGTGTTGTTCTCGCTGGCACCGATGGCGTCCGAGAGGTCGAGGCCGACCTTCTTCGCGTCGACGTCGAAGGCGGCGACGAACTCGACGTCACCGACGTGGTAGTCGCCGAACTGGACGTGCATGAGGCCGGGGACCTTGGTCGCCGGGTCGGCGTCCTTGTAGTACTCGACTCCCTGGACCAGCGACGCGGCGCAGTTGCCCACGCCAACGATGGCTACGCGGACCGAACCCATTCCGGTTGCTCCCTGTGTGTATGAGTGAGGCCCTGACTGGGCGCTCACGTGATGGTGTCGTCGGGCGTATCGGGCCGGGGGGTGTCCCCGGCCCGTGGCAGGTTGCCCGACGCTCCAGATGTGTTGTTCTGCTGAGAGGGCTGAGCGGGCCCCCCGGAGCCGGACCCCTTGAGGTCCCGTCCGGCCCGCTCGCTCTCGATGAGCTCGTTCAGCCAGCGCACTTCGCGCTCCACGGACTCCATTCCGTGGCGCTGGAGCTCAAGCGTGTAGTCGTCGAGGCGCTCGCGGGTGCGCGCGAAGGAGACGCGCATCTTGTCCAGCCGGTCCTCCAACCGGCTGCGGCGGCCTTCCAGCACGCGTACGCGTACGTCGCGCGACGTCTGGCCGAAGAAGGCGAAACGCGCGGCGAAGTGCTCGTCCTCGTACGAGTCGGGGCCGGTCTGCGAGAGCAGGTCCTCGAAGTGCTCCTTACCTTCCGCCGTCAACCGATAGACGATCTTGGCGCGACGTCCCGCGAGTGATGCGGCGAGAGCGTCTTCAGGAGCGTGTCCCGGCTCTTCGATCAACCAGCCATTGGCGACCAGCGTCTTGAGACAGGGGTAGAGCGTGCCGTAGCTGAACGCACGGAACACGCCCAGAGACGTATTGAGTCGTTTCCGCAGCTCATAGCCGTGCATCGGGGACTCGCGGAGCAGGCCGAGTACGGCGAACTCAAGGATCCCTGAGCGTCGGCTCATCCTCTCGCCTCCTCGTCCCTGGCTCGCTTATCTCGCTCTGATGTATCGACTCGATACATCAAGACGATAGAACGGCCATCCGGATGGGACAAGTGGGGAGATGGTGAACGGGATCACATCACTTATTCATCCGAGGCAAGTTGCCTGATTTGGGGTGAACTTCGGGGCTAGGAGGGTTTTGACGGTGCGTAGTCTGTGCGGCATGCACACCACCGGGAACCGAGTGACGCCTGGGGGCGTCGTCGTCCTCGGTGCAGTACGGGTGAATGCGAAAGCGACCACATCCGTACTTCGGGGGGACCGGAAACCAGCCGCCGTTTCCAGGCGCGCAAAGGTGCGCCTGCCCGAGGAGTAGTCGTTCGATGAGCGAGCACCGTCGCAAACCGCCGCAGCCGCAGGGAGGCGGACGTGCCGCGGCCCGACGCGGCCAGTCCGGCTCGTCCTCCGGCCGCCGTGCGGCACCGCGTGGCGCCACCGAGTCTCCTTCCGACTCGTACGGGTCGGGTTCATACGGGTCGGGAGGCGAGGAGCGGCCGTTCGGCGGCCGTGCCGATGCCCGGCGCGCGGCCCAGAGAAGCGGGGGCAGCCGACGCAGAGCGGCCGAACCCGTCGGCCGTGGCGCCCGACGCGGTGGCCCGGGCGGCCCGAGCGGTCCTGGACGGGGCCGAGCCGCCGCCTCGAGCAAGAACCGGTTCATCGACTATCCGCGCGCCGGTAAGTACGGCTGGCAGCGCTGGATGCCGTCCTGGAAGCTCGTCTCCGGGCTGTGCCTGGCGTTCTTCGGCGGTCTGGTGGCGATCGCGGGTATCGGATACGCCATGGTCGGCATCCCCAGCGAGAACACCGCGGCCAAGTCGGAGAACAACGTCTACTACTGGGAGGACGGCTCCCAGATGGTCGCGACGGGAGCCGGGGCGAACCGACAGAACGTCACGATCGACAAGATTCCCAAGGCCATGCAGTGGGCCGTGATCTCGGCCGAGAACAAGAGCTTCTACTCCGACTCGGGCGTCGACCCCATGGGTATCGCCCGAGCGCTGGCCAACATGGCGCGGGGCGGTGACACGCAGGGTGGTTCGACGATCACCCAGCAGTACGTGAAGAACACCTACCTGAGCCAGGAACAGACGGTCTCCCGGAAGTTCAAGGAGATGTTCATCTCCATAAAGGTGGGCACGAAGCTCACCAAGGACGAGATCCTGCAGGGCTACCTGAACACCTCGTACTACGGCCGTGACGCGTACGGCATCCAGGCCGCCGCGCAGACCTACTACGGCGTGGACGCGGAAGACCTGTCGCCGAGCCAGTGCGCCTTCCTGGCCGCGCTGCTCAAGGGCCCGACGTACTACGACCCCGTGGACAACACGAGCTACGACCCCTCGGCGACCAAGGCGAAGAACACCGAGCGCTCCAAGTACCGCTGGGGCTGGATCCTCGAGCAGATGCACGACGACAAGCATCTGACGGACGCCGAGTACCAGACGGCCACCAAGAAGTACCCCATGCCCCAGGGGCTCAAGGCGACCAAGGGCATGACCGGCCAGACCAGCTACCTGGTCGACACGGCCAAGAAGTACGTGCTGGCCCACTCGGACATCTCGCGGACCGAGTTCGACAAGGGCGGCTACCAGATCTACACGACCTTCGAGAAGGACAAGGTCGACGCTCTCGCCAAGGCCGTGAAGAAGATCGAGAGCGAGAAGATCGACCCGAAGAAGCGTGAACTGGACAAGCACGTTCAGTTCGGTGCGGCGTCGGTGAAGCCCAAGGACGGCGCCATCGTCGCTCTGTACGGGGGCGCCGGGTACGAGAACGACCACTTCAACAACAACGCGGACACCTCGGGTGTCCCCGTCGGCTCGACGTGGAAGCCGTTCGTGCTCGCGGCGGCCATGGAGTACGGCACGTACAAGGACCCGGACGTAGGGGTCTCGCCACTGAGCAAGTACAACGGCAACGACCATCTGAAGGTCAGGAACAACGACGGCACTTACGTCCTGAAGAAGGACAACTCGGTCTTCTTCCAGGAGAACGAGAGTGACTACCCCTGGGGCTACATCAGTCTCCGCAAGGCGATGGAGCAATCCATCAACACGCCGTTCGTGCAGCTCGGCATGGATGTCGGGATGAGCAAGGTGCGGGATGTGGCCAAGGCGTCCGGCATCCTGGATCAGAGCTTCGAAACGCTCAACCCGTCGTTCGCCCTCGGTACCTCGACTCCCAGTGCCATTCGAATGGCAGACGCCTACGCCACGTTTGCCGCATCCGGCAAGCACGCGGACCCGTACTCGGTGACCGAGGTCAAGAAGGACGGACAGCCGCTGTCGGGCTTCGACAAGCCGAAGGTCAAGCTGGCCATGCCCGAGAACGTGGCGAACAACGTCACGGACACCCTCGAGAACGTCATCCAGAACGGTACGGGTCAGAACGCGAAGGCCCTGGGCCGTACGGCGGCCGGCAAGACCGGTACCACCGACAGCAACAAGTCGGCCTGGTTCGTCGGCTACACCCAGCAGCTGTCGACGTCCATCGCGATGTTCCGAGAGGACCCCAAGAACAGCAAGCTGCTCTCCATGAACGGCACGGCGGGTGAGGACTCCATCCACGGTGGTGACATCCCCACGTCGATCTGGACCGAGTACATGAAGGCTGCTCTGAAGGGCGACAACGACCCCGGCTTCCCGGACGCCGAGAAGATCGGCGAGGTCCAGGACGAGGCGGGTGCCCCCTCCCCGACCCCGACCGTCAGCGCGACGCCGACCCCGACCGTCAGCGCGACGCCGACCCCGACGCCGAGCCCGTCCCTCACCGCTCCCTCGCCCTCGGCGACGGAGACCTGCTTCGGCTTCCAGTGTGAGGACACCGGAGGTACGAACACCGGCGGCACGGACGGAGGCACGAGCTCCACGCCGACGGCCACGGAGTCAACCGGGAACACCAGAGGCAACGGCAATGGAGGCATCTTCGGAGGATCGAGCGGTTAGCCGCCATATCGCCCGCCGAGGGTGTTTCACGTGAAACATGGGCCGTCGCACCGACCAGGTGTGGCGGCCCTCGGCGTATTCCTAGAGACGTACGGCAGGATGTGCCCCATGCCCAGCGCAGAATCGACGCAAGCGAGCGTGCACGAGCCGGACCTTGTGCGGCCGACCAAGGACGACGAGATCGCCGCGAACGGCAGTGAGTTGATCGGTGGTCCCATCGGGCGGCGTGCGCTGCTAGGGACGTCCTGGTGGACTCCCGTGCGCATCATCGCGCTCGTGGCGATCGGGATGTTCGCCCTCGGCCTGGTCCAGAAGGCGCCCTGCTACAACGGCGGCTGGTTCTTCGGCGCCAGTTCGCAGTACACGCACGCGTGCTATTCGGACATTCCGCATCTCTACGCGGGGCGCGGCTTCGCCGACGGGCTCGTGCCGTACTTCGACAAGCTCAACGGCGACATGGAGTACCTCGAATACCCGGTGCTGACCGGTGTGTTCATGGAGGTCGCCTCCTGGCTCACGCCCGGCAGCGGCAGCATCCAGGACCAGGAACAGTGGTACTGGATGGTCAACGCCGGGATGTTGATGGCGTGCGCCGCCGTCATCGCCGTATGCGTGACCCGTACGCACGCCCGGCGGCCCTGGGACGGTCTGCTGGTCGCCCTGGCGCCCGCCTTCGCGCTGACCGCCACCATCAACTGGGACCTGCTGGCGGTCGCCCTGACGGCCGCGGCGATGCTGATGTGGTCGCGGGGCCGCTCTCTCGCCTTCGGTGTCCTGCTGGGCCTCGCCACAGCCGCCAAGCTCTACCCCGTCTTCCTCCTGGGCCCGTTGTTCGTGCTGTGCTGGCGCGCGGGCAAGTGGCGGGACTTCGGAAAGGCACTGGGAGGTGCCGCCGTCTCCTGGCTGGTCGTGAACCTTCCGGTGATGCTCCTCGCCTGGGACGGCTGGTCGAAGTTCTACGAGTTCAGCCAGGAACGGGGCGTCGACTTCGGGTCCTTCTGGCTGATCCTGGCCCAGAACTCGACCGACCCGCTGAGCACCGAAACGGTCAACACGCTCGCCACGCTGCTGGTGCTGCTGTCCTGCGTCGGCATCGCAGCGCTCACCCTGACCGCCCCACGCCGACCGCGCTTCGCCCAGCTGGCCTTCCTGATCGTCGCGGCGTTCATCCTCACCAACAAGGTCTACTCGCCGCAGTACGTCCTGTGGCTGATCCCCCTCGCCGTACTGGCGCGGCCCAGGTGGCGGGACTTCCTGATCTGGCAGGCCTGCGAGGTGGCGTACTTCCTGGGGATCTGGATGTACCTCGCGTACACGACCAGCGCGGACGCCCACAAGGGCCTGCCCCAGGACGGCTATCACTGGGCCATCGGGCTGCACCTGCTCGGGACGCTGTACCTGTGTGCCGTGGTGGTGCGCGACATCTGGATGCCGGAACGGGACGTAGTGCGCCGGGCCGGCGACGACGACCCCTCGGGAGGCGTGCTCGACGGGGCGGAGGACGTGTTCGTCCTGGGCCCAGCGGCTCATCCCCCGCGCCACGCCGCCCACTTCGGGGGGCCGCAGGTGGAGTGGGGCGATCCGGCCTGTTCCCCAGACCGTTCGCTCTGAGCGAACAAGGCGTGGTCGGCCCACGCGAAAGGCCGTACACGGGAGTTCCGTGTACGGCCTTTCGGCTGTCTGTGTACGGCTCTTCAGTCGTCCGTACGACGCTCAGCGGTCGACGATCCGGTCGAACTGCGTGGTGGTGTGCCGCAGATGGGCCACCAGCTCCTCGCCGACCTTCGGCTCCGGGGCGTCGGAGGGGACGAACAGGATCGACACCTGCATGTGCGGAGGCTCGGCGAACCAGCGCTGCTTGCCGCCCCAGACGAACGGAGAAAGGTTCCGGTTGACCGTGGCGAGGCCGGCGCGGGCCACGCCCTTGGCGCGCGGCATGACGCCGTGCAACGCCTTGGGAGCCTCCAGGCCCACCCCGTGCGACGTACCGCCCGCCACGACGACCAGGAAGCCGTCCGAGGCCGCCTTCTGCTGTCGGTAGCCGAACCGGTCGCCCTTGGCCACGTGAGTGACGTCCAGGACCGCCCCGCGGTACTCGGTGGCCTCGTGGTCCCCCAGCCACAGCCGCGTGCCGATGCGGGCGCGGAAGCGGGTCTGCGGGAACTGCTGCTGGAGCCGGGCGAGATCCTCGGCCTTGAGGTGGCTGACGAACATCGTGTGCAGCGGCAGGCGCGCCGCGCGCAGCCGGTCCATCCAGCCGATGACCTCCTCGACGGCGTCCGAGCCGTCGGTACGGTCCAGCGGCAGGTGGATGGCGAAGCCCTCGAGACGGACGTTCTCTATGGCGGAGTGCAGCTGCGGCAGGTCCTGCTCACTGATGCCGTGACGCTTCATCGAGGACATCACCTCGATGACCACGCGGGCGCCCACGAGGCCGTAGACCCCGTCGATCGACGACACCGAACGGATGACCCGGTCCGGCAGCGGCACGGGCTCCTCGCCGCGCCGGTACGGCGTCAGCACCAGCAGGTCGCCGCCGAACCAGTCCTTGATGCGCGCGGCCTCGTACGTCGTGCCGACCGCGAGGACGTCAGAGCCCAGTCGCGTGGCCTCCTCCGCCAGCCGCTCGTGCCCGAAGCCGTAGCCGTTGCCCTTGCAGACCGGGACGAGACCCGGGAACTGGTCCTGCACGTGCTTGTGGTGCGCACGCCAGCGCGCGGTGTCGACGTAGAGCGTGAGCGCCATGGCCGGACCCGGAACCTTTCTCGTGGCTGCGGTGTATCAGAGGTATGGAAGCGAACGAACGTGCCGAAGCTATCGAAGCAAACAGCTGGGGTTCAGCGCCGCGACATGTAGATGTCGAGCGCCTTGTGGAGCAGCTTGTTCAGCGGGAAGTCCCACTCGCCGAGGTACTCGGCGGCCTGGCCGCCCGTGCCGACCTTGAACTGGATCAGGCCGAAGAGGTGGTCGGTCTCGTCCAGCGAGTCGGAGATGCCGCGCAGGTCGTAGACGGTCGCGCCGAGAGCGTAGGCGTCACGCAGCATCCGCCACTGCATCGCGTTCGAGGGCCGGACCTCACGGCCGATGTTGTCGGAGGCTCCGTAGGAGTACCAGACGTGTCCGCCGACGATCAGCATCGTCGCCGCCGACAGGTTCACGCCGTTGTGGCGGGCGAAGTACAGCCGCATGCGGTTGGGGTCCTCGGTGTTGAGGGCCGTCCACATGCGCTGGAAGTACGACAGCGGGCGGGGCCGGAAGTGGTCACGCACGGCCGTGATCTCGTAGAGCCGCTGCCATTCCTCGAGGTCCTGGTAACCGCCCTGGACGACCTCGACACCGGCCTTCTCGGCCTTCTTGATGTTGCGGCGCCACAGCTGGTTGAAGTTCTTGTGGACCTCTTCCAGGGACCGGTTCGCCAGCGGCACCTGGTACACGTAGCGGGGCTGGACGTCGCCGAAGCCGGCGCCCCCGTCCTCGCCCTGCTGCCAGCCCATACGACGGAGCTTGTCGGCGACCTCGAAGGCGCGCGGTTCGATGAAGTCGGCCTCGATGTCGCGCAGCCGCTTCACGTCGGGGTTCTGGATGCCGGCCTTGATGGAGGTGGCCTCCCAGCGCCGGATGATCACCGGCGGGCCCATCTTCACCGAGAAGGCGCCCTGGTGCTTGAGGTGCGCGAGCATCGGTTCCAGCCAGTCGGCCAGATTCGGCGCGAACCAGTTGATGACCGGGCCCTCGGGCAGATAGGCGAGGTAGCGCTTGATCTTGGGGAGCTGCCGGTAGAGGACCATGCCCGCACCGACCAACTCGCCGGTCTTGTCGTCGAACCATCCGAGGCTCTCGGAGCGCCACTCCGCCTTGACGTCTGCCCAGGCCGGAACCTGCATGTGGCTAGCCGACGGCAGGCTCTGGATGTATGCCAGATGCTGCTCGCGGCTGATCGTCCTCAGGGTCAGGCTCATTCGGGGCGCTCCTCGGGCTGGTGTGTCCCCATGGGTACAGGGGCTCCGGCTCTCGCGCCGAAGCCTACTGCGCCTGGCGAGCGCCCTGACTGGGCGTACGGCACCTGCGCCCCGGCCGGTGGGCCGCCGAGGCGTTCCGCGGTGCTTTGTGTGGTGTTAGGGGGACGGTGCCCTAGGCGTCAGCTGATGACTCCGCCGAAGAGGCCGCCGTGCGCCATGCCGAGGAAGAAGCCGATCGCCGAGGCGCCGAGACCGAGGATCAGTCCGAAGCGTTCGCGGGTCGTCTCCGAGATCCACTGGCCGTACGCGCCGACGAGGATCCCCACCAGTCCGGTCCAGGAGCTGATGAGGTGCAGGCTGTGGAACATCGCCGTGATGAACGACGTGAGCCCCAGGACCAGGGTCACCGCGAGCAGGGTGTCCTGGAGGGGGTGGGCTTTGCCGTCCGTGGCGAACAGGCCTCCGACGGTGTTGGGTCGCAATGCTTGTGCCATAGGGCACCTCCTGCGAAAGGCGGCGCATCGTAGCGCCATACACACCCGATGTGTACAGATTGTCGTTCCTGGCGGCCGGATTTCAACCGGAAGCCATGGTGCGGGTACTCTGTACCGTCTGCACTGGTGTCTGCCCATGTCACGACCGGGACTACCGCGAGGAAGCCCCGATTGTCAGTGGCGGCCGATACCTTTGCGTACGCATTACAACCCTCCTGCCACGGAACGACCGTGGCCGTTGAGTCCAAAGGAGGTGGGTTCCACATGCGTCACTACGAGGTGATGGTCATCCTCGACCCCGATCTGGAGGAGCGCGCTGTCGCCCCCCTGATCGAGAACTTCCTCTCCGTCGTCCGTGAGGGCAACGGAAAGGTCGAGAAGGTCGACACCTGGGGCCGTCGTCGGCTCTCGTACGAGATCAAGAAGAAGCCCGAGGGCATCTACTCGGTCATCGACCTGCAGGCCGAGCCTGCGGTCGTCAAGGAGCTCGACCGCCAGATGAACCTGAACGAGTCGGTCCTCCGGACCAAGGTCCTCCGCCCCGAGACCCACTGAGCCTCCCGCTCAGCTGATCTCGGGATTCGAGTAGCAGCAACCAAGCAGCCAGAGCAGCAAACCCGCCGAGAGGTTCCCCATGGCAGGCGAGACCGTCATCACGGTCGTCGGCAATCTTGTCGACGACCCCGAGCTGCGCTTCACCCCCTCCGGTGCGGCGGTCGCGAAGTTCCGTGTCGCGTCCACCCCCCGCACCTTCGACCGTCAGACCAATGAGTGGAAGGACGGCGAGAGCCTGTTCCTGACCTGCTCGGTCTGGCGTCAGGCGGCGGAGAACGTCGCGGAGTCGCTCCAGCGAGGCATGCGCGTCATCGTGCAGGGCCGGTTGAAGCAGCGGTCCTACGAGGACCGTGAGGGCGTCAAGCGCACGGTCTACGAGCTGGACGTCGAGGAAGTCGGCGCCAGCCTGCGCAGTGCCACGGCCAAGGTCACCAAGACTGCCGGCGGCGCCGGCCGCGGTGGCCAGGGCGGTTACAGCGGCGGTGGCGGCGGTGGCCAGGCCGGCAGCGGCTGGGGTGGAAACTCCAGCGGCGGCCAGCAGAGCGGCGGCGCTCCCGCCGAAGACCCGTGGGCTACCGGCGCACCCGCCGGTGGCAGCCAGGGCAGCGGCGGTGGCGGCGGCTGGGGTGGAAACTCCGGCGGTGGCCAGCAGGGCGGCGGCTACTCGGACGAGCCCCCCTTCTAGGCCTTCGGGCCGAGGGTGGGTCGTACCCACACTTCTTGATCACACAGGAGAAACACCATGGCGAAGCCGCCTGTGCGCAAGCCTAAGAAGAAGGTCTGCGCTTTTTGCAAGGACAAGGTCACGTACGTGGACTACAAGGACACGAACATGCTGCGGAAGTTCATTTCCGACCGCGGCAAGATCCGTGCCCGCCGCGTGACCGGCAACTGCACGCAGCACCAGCGTGACGTCGCCACGGCCGTCAAGAACAGCCGTGAGATGGCGCTGCTGCCCTACACCTCCACCGCGCGATAAGGGAAGGGTGACCGACCAATGAAGATCATCCTTACCCACGAGGTCTCCGGCCTCGGTGCCGCGGGTGACGTCGTCGACGTCAAGGACGGCTACGCTCGCAACTACCTGATCCCGCGGAAGTTCGCTATCCGCTGGACCAAGGGTGGCGAGAAGGACGTCGAGCAGATTCGTCGCGCTCGCAAGATCCACGAGATCCAGACCATCGAGCAGGCCAACCAGGTGAAGGGTCAGCTCGAGGCCGTCAAGGTTCGTCTGGCCGTTCGCTCCGGCGACGCCGGTCGTCTCTTCGGTTCCGTCACCCCGGCCGACATCGCCTCGGCGATCAAGGCTTCCGGTGGCCCCGAGGTCGACAAGCGCCGCATCGAGCTCGGTTCGCCGATCAAGACGCTGGGCGCCCACGAGACGTCCGTGCGTCTGCACCCCGAGGTGGCCGCCAAGGTCAACATCGAGGTCGTCGCTGCGTGACGCTGCGCTCGGTTTGAGCAGCTGAGAAGGGCCGCACCCATCGGGTGCGGCCCTTCTTGCGTGCGGGCGGACCGAGGAGTGTTTCACGTGAAACAGAGGGTTTCACGTGAAACAGTCAGCGTGGCACGCCTGATTCAGCGCGGCCCTCGGTCAGCGCGTGGCGCCGGTGACGATCCAGCGGCCCGAGCGGGACCGCAGCCAGAGAGTCAGCATGCGCACCGCCATCATCAGCGTCATCGCTCCCCAGACCGCGGTGAGGCCTCCGCCGAACGCGGGAATGAGCAGGGCCACGGGCGTGAAGATCGCCAGAGTCAGGACCATGGCCCAGGCGAGGTAGGGTCCGTCACCCGCCCCCATCAGGACGCCGTCCAGGACGAAGACGATCCCGCAGATGGGCTGGGCGAGCGCCACCACGAGGAGGGCGGGCAGTGCCGCGTCCTTCACCACGGAGTCGCTCGTGAACAGCGGAAGGAATACGGGACGGGCCGCCACGACGGCGAGGCCGAGTATCACGCCGACCGCGATGCCCCACTGCACCATGCGGCGGCACGCCTCGCGGGCGCCTTGGACGTCGCCGGCACCGAGGTAGCGGCCGATGATGGCCTGTCCGGCGATGGCGATGGCGTCCAGGGCGAAGGCGAGCAGGCTCCACAGCGACAGGATGATCTGGTGCGCCGCGATGTCGGCATCGCCGAGACGGGCCGCCACGGCCGTGGCGATCATCAGGATCGTGCGGAGCGAGAGGGTGCGGACGAGCAGTGGGACGCCGGCCTGCGCCGATGCCCGGATACCTGCGGCGTCGGGGCGTAGTGAGGCGCCGTGGGCGCGGGCTCCGCGGACGACGACCACGAGGTAGACGGTGGCCATACCGAACTGGGCGATGACGGTGCCCCAGGCGGAGCCGGCGATGCCGAGGTCGGCGCCGTAGACGAGGCCCACGTTGAGGACGGCGTTGGCGACGAAGCCGCCGATGGCGACGTACAGCGGTGTCTTCGTGTCCTGCAGTCCGCGCAGAACTCCGGTTGAGGCGAGGACGACGAGCATGGCCGGGATGCCGAGGGACGAGATCCGCAAATAGGTGGTCGCGTACGGAGCGGCGGTGTCCGAGGCGCCGAAGAGTTCCACCAGGGCCGGTGCGGTGGGCAGGACGACGGCGACGACCGCGGCGCCGAGCAGGAGTGCCAGCCAGATGCCGTCCATGCCCTGCCGGATGGCGGCCGGGAGATCGTCGGCGCCGACACGTCGGGCGACGGCCGCGGTGGTGGCGTAGGCGAGGAAGACGAAGATGCTGACGCCTGTCATGAGGAGAGCCGAGGCGACCCCCAGTCCCGCTAGTTGCGCGGTGCCGAGATGGCCCACGATCGCGCTGTCGGCCATGACGAAGAGCGGCTCGGCGACGAGTGCCCCGAAGGCCGGGACGGCCAGAGCGACGATCTCTCGGTCATGCTGTCGCCGTGTGGCGCGCGTGGTCGCCGGAGCATGTGTCATGAGCACCAATCTAATCGTCCACAGGTAAGAGATGCAATGGGTTAATGACCCTTACTTGCCGTGTTGTTGCGTGCGCTTCCGTGTGTCGTTCGATGTGATCTTGGTCCGACTGGGGAAGTTTTTCTTCTGCACAGCCGGTGGATGGGAAGAGTGCAGGTCAGGGCTGGTCTCGAACGAGAAGCGCGAGCTTGTTCACAGGCCTGTCCACCGGGTCGTGCACAGGTTTTGCGGAGTTCTCCACAGCATCCGGGCCGTCGTCCACATGGCCTGTGGATAACCAGATTGGCTGACGGTGCCGTCGGGCCTACCGTGGTCCGGCGCCCGCTCCGTCTGTCGGCCTGGAAACCATCACAAAACCGACGCTGCCAGAACCGGAGTTGGGCCTCTCATTTGTCAGTGCCGTGCCGTAGAAAAAGAGAAGCACGGCGAGGTCCGCTCCGCGGACGGGAGGAGGTGGCTCGGTGAGCATTTCCGAGCCCTTGGACGATCCGTGGGCCGACAGCGGTCCCAGTGATCGCCTGCCTGCCTCGCGCCGCCGCGGCGAAGGTGGCCGGGGTCGCGACGAGCAGCACGACCGCGGCCGGGAGAGCGGCGAATGGGACGGCGGGGGCACGTCCTTCGAACGTGTCCCGCCGCAGGACCTCGACGCCGAGCAGTCCGTCCTCGGCGGCATGCTCCTGTCGAAGGACGCCATCGCCGACGTCGTCGAGGTCATCAAAGGACACGACTTCTACAAGCCGGCGCACGAGACGATCTTCCAGGCGATCCTCGACATCTACGCCAAGGGCGAGCCGGCCGACCCGATCACGATCGCGGCTGAGCTGACCAAGCGCGGTGAGATCAACAAGGTCGGCGGCGCATCGTATCTGCACACCCTTGTCCAGACGGTGCCGACGGCGGCCAACGCCGAGTACTACGCGGAGATCGTGCACGAGCGCGCGGTCCTGCGCCGTCTGGTCGAGGCCGGCACCCGCATCACCCAGATGGGATACGCGGCCGACGACGACGTCGACGAGATCGTCAACCGCGCCCAGGCCGAGATCTACGCGGTCACCGAGCAACGCACCAGCGAGGACTATCTGCCGCTCGGCGACATCATGGAGGGCGCGCTCGACGAGATCGAGGCGATCGGCTCCCGCACGGGCGAGATGACCGGTGTGCCGACGGGGTTCACGGACCTGGACTCGCTCACCAACGGCCTGCACCCGGGCCAGATGATCGTCATCGCGGCCCGTCCCGCCATGGGTAAGTCCACGCTGGCGCTGGACTTCGCGCGGGCGGCGTCGATCAAGAACAACCTGCCGAGCGTCATCTTCTCCCTGGAAATGGGGCGCAACGAGATCGCGATGCGTCTGCTGTCGGCCGAGGCGCGGGTGGCCCTGCACCACATGCGTTCCGGCACCATGACGGACGAGGACTGGACGCGGCTGGCCCGTCGGATGCCCGAGGTCTCGGCCGCGCCGCTCTACATCGACGACTCCCCGAACCTGTCGATGATGGAGATCCGCGCGAAGTGCCGTCGTCTGAAGCAGCGCAACGACATCAAGCTCGTGATCATCGACTATCTGCAGCTGATGCAGTCCGGCAAGCGCTCCGAGAGCCGTCAGCAGGAGGTCTCGGACATGTCCCGTAACCTCAAGCTCCTGGCCAAGGAGCTCGAGGTCCCGGTGATCGCGCTCTCACAGCTCAACCGTGGCCCCGAGCAGCGCACGGACAAGAAGCCGCAGGTGTCCGACCTGCGTGAGTCCGGCTCCATCGAGCAGGACGCCGACATGGTGATCCTGCTGCACCGCGAGGACGCCTACGAGAAGGAGTCACCGCGCGCCGGCGAGGCGGACATCATCGTGGGCAAGCACCGTAACGGTCCGACGGCGACGATCACGGTCGCCTTCCAGGGCCACTACTCGCGTTTCGTGGACATGGCCCAGACCTGAGCCGCCCGTCTCGGGCCCAAAGCGTTCGACGTCGCGGTGTTCCGCGGGGTGGACTGGGCCCATGACGACATCTCAGGAAGAACTGCTTCCAGGCACGCGCCGGGCGCTGCTGCACCGCATCGCCGTCGCGCAGGCCGAGGGACGTACGCCATCGCTGGTCGCGGCGGTCGTGCGGGACGGGCGGGCCGTCTGGCACGGCTCGCGGACGTCGGTGGACGGGCACGGACCGGACGAGAACGTGCAGTACCGCATCGGCTCGATCACCAAGACGTTCACCGCCGTTCTCGTGCTGCGGCTGCGCGACGAGGGACTGCTCGACCTCGGCGACCCGCTGGAGAAGCATCTGCCGGGCACCGGCGCGGGGGAGGCCACCATCGCCGAACTCCTCGCGCACACGGCCGGGTTGGCGGCCGAGTCGCCGGGGCCGTGGTGGGAGCGCAGCCCTGGCTCGCTGCGTCCCGAACTGGCCGACGTGCTCGGCGAGCAGCCCTTCCTGCACCCCGGCGGCCGCCGCTTCCACTACTCGAACCCCGGTTACACCCTGCTGGGCGCGCTGGTCGAGGAGCTCCGCGGCGCCTCATGGGAGGACGTCCTCCGGCACGAAGTGCTCGAACCCCTGGGCCTCGACAGCACGAGCGCTCAGCCCCGGGCGCCGCACGCGGGTGGCTGGGCGGTGCATCCCTGGGCCGATGTGATGCTTCCGGAGCCCACCGAGGACCTCGGCCGGATGGCACCGGCAGGCCAACTCTGGTCCACCACCGGCGACCTGGCGAAGTTCGCGGCCTTCCTGGCGAAGGGCGACGACCGGGTGCTGGGTGCGGAGACGGTACGGGAGATGCGGACGCCCGCCGCTCCGGCCGAGGCCGCGGATGTCGTGGACGGTGCGACGTACGGTCTGGGGATGCAGGTGCAGAGCCGGGACGGCCGACTGCTCGTCGGGCACTCGGGGTCCCTGCCGGGATTCCTGGCCAACCTCACCATCAGCGTGGCGGACGACGTGGCCGCGGTGGTGCTGGCCAACTGCACCTCCGGGCCACTGCTGGGTTCTGTGGGAGCCGACCTCGTACGGATCGTCGCGGAGGCCGAGCCGCGGATTCCGGAGCCGTGGCGGCCCCTGCCCGAAGTCGACGCAGCTGTGCTGGAGTTGGCGGGGCAGTGGTATTGGGGGACGCATGCGTTCGCCCTGCGGCTGGCGACCGAGGGCGGCGTCTCGCTTGATCCCCTGAGCGGCATCGGTCGCCGCTCACGTTTTCGCAGGAATGCTGACGGCACGTGGACCGGCATCGAGGGCTACTTCGCCGGAGAGCTTCTGAGGGCCGTACGGCGGCCTGACGGCGCTGTGAGCCATCTGGACCTTGGGTCGTTCGTGTTCACGCGTCAGCCGTACGACGAGGGCTCGCCTGTGCCGGGTGGGGTGGACCCGGAGGGTTGGCGCGGTATCGGCTGAGCGGCTGGGGCTTGTTTCACGTGAAACAAGCCCCAGGGGTCGGAACGGTGCGCCCGAGCGTCAGAGCGGCAGCTTGAAGCCTACGTGTGAGGCCTCGAAGCCCAGCCTCTCGTAGAAGCGATGTGCGTCGGTGCGGGTGGCGTCGGAGGTCAGCTGCACCAACTGGCAGTTCTGGCGCCGTGATTGATCGACCGCCCACTCGATGAGCTGCGTACCCAGACCGCTGCCACGCTCGTCGGAGTGGACGCGGACGCCTTCGATGATCGACCGGGTGGAGCCGCGTCGGGAGAGCCCGGGAATGATCGTGAGCTGGAGCGTGCCCACGACGCGGTCCTCGCGGACGGCGACGACGAGGTGCTGGTTCGGGTCTGCGACGAGCCGCTCCAGGGCGGTCAAGTAGGGGGCGAGGTCGTCCGGTGACTCGCGCTGCGCGCCCAGCGGGTCGTCCGCGAGCATGGCGACGATCGCGGGGACATCGGCGGCGGCAGCAGCGCGTATTTCAAGATCTCCCATGCCGGCCAGCCTATGCGGGCACGTTCAGCGACTCCACGACCCGGACCAGCGGGGCCAGTTCGGGGTTCCTGGCCGCTTCGTCGAGAGCCTCGCGCAGGGCGGTGTCATTGGTCGGCCGGGCCTCGTCGAGGAGCTTGAGACCTGCCTCGGTGACGTTGGTGTAGATGCCGCGGCGGTCGGTGGGGCACAGGTAGCGGGTGAGCAGGAGGCGGTCCTCCAGGCGGGTGACCAGCCGGGTGGTGGCGCTCTGGCTCAGGACGACGGCGTCGGCGACCTGCTTCATCTGCAGATGGCCGCCGTCTCCGTCGTGCTGTCGGCTGAGGACGTCGAGCAGGGAGTACTCGCGCACGCTGAGGTCGTGCTTCGCCTGGAGAGCCCGCTCGATATGGGCCTCGATCCTCCCGTGCAGCAGGGAGAGGGCGCACCAGCCCTGTGCGAGGGCGGTGAGTGCGGGGTCCGTCGCTGTCATCGGCGCTTCCTTCGTCCCGGAACGACTGAAACCAGGATAGAGCAGGGCTGCAATAGTCGGCGCTTGCAAGTATCAGGCGTCTGCAAGTATTGTCTTCGAGTGTAAAGCGCTCCTGCAATTACCTGGAAGGTGCAGACCCTCATGCCTCTCGCGCTCCTGGCTCTCGCGATCGGGGCCTTCGGAATCGGAACCACCGAGTTCGTGATCATGGGCTTGCTGCCCGAGGTCGCGGGTGACTTCGGGGTTTCCATCCCCACGGCCGGCTTCCTGGTGACGGGCTATGCGCTCGGCGTCATGTTCGGTGCTCCGCTGATGACGGTGCTCGGCACCAAGGTCTCCCGCAAGCGCATGCTGATGGTGCTGATGGGCCTCTTCATCGCCGGCAACCTGCTGTCCGCCCTGGCCCCCACCTTCAGCGTGATGCTGATCGGCCGGGTGGTCGCCTCACTCGCCCACGGTGCCTTCTTCGGCATCGGCTCGGTCGTGGCGGCCGAGCTGGTCGCCCCGGACAAGAAGGCCGGAGCCATCGCGATGATGTTCACCGGCCTCACCGTCGCCAACGTGGTGGGCGTCCCGCTGGGCACCCTCGTGGGGCAGACCGTCGGCTGGCGCGTCACCTTCGCCCTCGTGGCCGGGCTCGGCGTCCTGGGCCTGGCCGGCATCGCCAAGCTCGTCCCCGACATGCCCAGGCCGAAGGGCGTGCACCTGCGCCACGAACTGGCCGCCTTCAAGAACGCCCAGGTCCTGCTCGCCATGGCGATGACGGTGCTCGGCTTCGGCGGCGTCTTCGCGGCCATCACCTACATCGCGCCGATGATGACCCACGTCGCCGGGTTCGCCGACGGCTCCGTCACCTGGCTGCTCGTCCTCTTCGGCCTCGGCATGGTCGGCGGCAACCTCATCGGCGGCAAGTACGCGGACCGCGCCCTGATGCCCCTGCTGTACGTGTCTCTGGGCGGCCTGGCCGTCGTTCTCGCGCTCTTCACGTTCACCGCGCACAACAAGGTCCTCGCGGCCGTCACGATCGCGCTCATCGGCGCCCTGGGGTTCGCCACGGTCCCGCCGCTGCAGAAGCGCGTCCTCGACCAGGCGCACGGCGCCCCGACACTCGCCTCGGCGGTGAACATCGGTGCCTTCAACCTCGGCAACGCGCTCTCCGCCTGGCTCGGCGGCCTCGTCATCGGTGCCGGTCTCGGCTACACCGCTCCGAACTGGGTGGGTGCCGTCCTGGCCGCTGCCGCCCTGGGGCTCGCGCTTCTCTCGGCCGCCCTGGAGCGCCGAGTCGGCGCGCCCAGCGAGGTCGTGGCAGGGGCGGTACCGGCCGAGCGGCGGGCGGCCGTCCACCACTGAACCGGACAGGGCCGACCGAGCCGCACCAGCCACCTTGAGCCGCACCGAACGATGCCGGGTCCCGACCAGGACCCGGCATCACCACTTCGGCTGCTCTCAGCAAGCCGTCGCCACGCCGCCGCCCCTCACCCCGCGGCCACCGTCACCGGCGCGAACCGCCGGCTCCAGTCGCCGGGCAACTCCGAAATGCCGTAGGTCATGACCGAGTTGAAGGCAACGGACGCCAGCCCGCGCTCCTTCAGCCACGTCAGCAGCTCCTCGTGCCGCACGTCGATGTCGGTACGCAGCTTGAGGTCGGTGTGTGCGGCCAGCGAGGCGATGAGCGCTTTCGCCGTCTCCGTGTCCCGGGCGATCAGTGGCCCCACGACATGGTTGTCCATGTTGGGCCACGCGCCCGCGTACCCGATGATCCGGCCGTTCTCCTCGGCGACCCGCAACTGGTCGGCGAAGGCGGGCAGTCGCGTCACGATATGCGTGCGATCGGCGCCGAAGACCTCCGCGTCGAGGCGGAGGATGGCGGTGAGGTCCTCTGCGGTCGCCGCGCGCGTGGCGACGGCGGGCTCGTACCCGGCGGCCATGAAGTGGCCCCGCACCATCTCCGCCCGGCCGGTGGCCTTGAAGCCGAGTTCCTCGTAGAGCGGGCGGCCGTTGGGCGTCGCATGCAGGGTCAGCGGGGTGGTGTCCATCGCCGCGAGCACGTGACGCATCAGCCGGCGGCCGATGCCTCGGCGTGCATGTCGCTCGGCGACCAGCATCATGCCGATGGCCCCCACATCGGGGCGGTCCTGCGGGCCGTACTCGGTGACGACACAGGCGCTGACGAGGCCGCCGTCGGGGTCGTCGATGCCGTATCCCTTCCCGGAGGTGAGGAGGAAGCCCCACTTGTGCTCCTCGCGCGGCCACCCCCGGTCCTCGGACAAGTCGGCGCAGGCGGCGAGATCGCGCAGCGTCAGTCGGCGGATGGGCAGATCGGCGAGGGAAGGTGTCGACACGCAGGTCAGGCTGTCTGACGGGTGCCCTCGGCGTCCACCTGTTTCCGGGGAGATGTACGAGGTTTTGGCCATGTCGTAGCCGACTGCACAGCACCTCGACAGACGGCCCGTGTTTCACGTGAAACCTGAGCGAACGGCAGGCATCCCACGGCCTTGCGGTGCGCCGGCGTCCTTGCCCAAGCGTCGGCGCTGTCCTGACCAAAGCGCTTCAGGGATCCTCGCCGAGGTGTCGTCATCCGACCCGGCTAGCCTCGGGAACCATGGCCAGACTTCATCTCTTCGACCTCGACGGCACTTTGCTGTACGGCACTTCCTCGCCCGTGGAGATCTCCCGACAACTGGGGCTGGAAGCCGAGACCGTGGCACTCGACCAGGCGATCTCGACGGGGCTGCTAGAGCCGCCCGAGTACGCCGCGCGGGTGCGCGAACTGTGGGCAGAGCTCACCGAGGCCCATGTGACGGCCGCTTTCGAGGGCGCTCCGTGGCTGGCCCGAATCCGTGACGTCTGGGAGGAGATCCGGGAGAACGGCGACTACTGCGCCGTCGTGTCGCTCTCGCCGTCCTTCTTCGTCGAGCGGCTCACCACCTGGGGTGCCCACGCGGCGTACGGATCGCGCTTTCCCGCCGTGCCGTTCACCGAGCCCGTGGATCCGGCCGGGGTGCTCAGCGCCGCGGCCAAGGTCCTGATCGCCGGCCGGCTGTGCGAGGAGTTCGGGGTGAGCCGGGCCGATTGCGTTGCCTATGGGGACTCGGCCTCGGACAAGGACCTCTTCAGCACGGTGCCGGTCTCCGTCGCGGTCAATGCGGACAGTCATCTGTCCGGTCTCGCGACCCACGCCTACACGGGCAGAGATCTGTGGGATGCCTATGAATTGGTGCGCCGCGCTCGGTAATTGAAGGAATTGATGGTTCGCTCCTCGCCTCATTCGTGGGGGAGGAAGGGGGGACTTGTGTGCGGAGCGCCGACCGGTAGGGTCGACTCCGGTTCTCGTCCGGCGTGAGGTGCGCAGACCCTGCACATGCCCCGCCCTGCCCGGACCGCGAACAAGGCAAGGCAGCCTAACGGGACGGAGAGATCGAAGACCGGCATTTTCGGTTATGCGGCCGGGCGTCCCCACGCGGTGGGAGGCTGCGGTGAGAGCACTGCGGCCAATGTCACACTCTCGCCTTACTTGTCCGTATGGAGCGCGAATACGGTTTGAATGTGGCCGCATTGGCCATGGCCATAACGGGGAAAGCAAGCCGTCTGCGGGGGAAAGCAGGCACATTCCGACCGAGGAAGTGCGCAGACCGACCGAAAGATGTTCGAGGCGAGGCACACCATGGACGCTCCGACCACCGCGTCGGCCGACAACGGCACTTCCGGCGGCGGGGGCGGCTGGTTCACGCCGCACACGCAGCCGGAGCCGGGCAGCGAGCAGGAGACGACCGAGGGCAGCCGCCTGGCGGCGCTGCGCCCGGTCGGCAGGACCACACAGCGCGCCGACACGGCCACACCGGCACAGGACGCCCCGCTGCCGGCCCCGGCCCCGACACCTGCCCCACCGCCCGCTCCCGCCGCCCCACCTGCCTCGACCGAGCAGGCGTACCCGATAACACCCCCCACCTCGCACGCGATACCGAACCCGGGGCCGGCGGAACCCCCGCCCCCGGAGCAGCGTGTACCCCCGCAGCGCACCAACCCGGCGCAGGCCCAGCAGGCTTCCCCGGACGCGATCCTCATCCGCCGGACCATGGCGGAGGTCGCTCCCGTGGCCGACAAGGTCACCTCGTACTTCTATGCGCTCCTCTTCGTCCGCCACCCCGACCTGCGCTCGCTCTTCCCCGCCGCGATGGACACCCAGCGGGACCGGCTGCTCAAGGCGCTGCTCACCGCGGCGGAGCACATCGACAACACCCCCGTCCTTGTCGACTACCTGCAGAACCTCGGCCGCGGCCACCGCAAGTACGGCACCCGGGCCGAGCACTACCCGGCCGTCGGCGAGTGCCTCATCGGCGCCTTGAGCAAGTACGCCGAGAACATCTGGGACCCGGAGCTGGAGGCGGCCTGGGTCCGGGCGTACACGACGATCTCGCAGGTGATGATCGACGCGGCGGCCAGGGACGAACTGCGCGCCCCGGCCTGGTGGTACGCCGAGGTCGTGTCGCACGACCTCAGGACGCCGGACGTCGCGGTCGTCACCGTCCGCCCGGACCAGCCCTATCCCTTCCTCGCAGGCCAGTACACGAGCCTGGAGACGCCGTGGTGGCCGCGGATCTGGCGGCACTACTCCTTCGCCTCGGCGCCCCGCTCCGACGGCCTGCTGTCGTTCCACGTGAAGGCCGTCCCGGCGGGCTGGGTCTCCAACGCCCTGGTGCACCGCGCCCGGCCCGGCGACATCCTCCGGCTCGGCCCGCCGGCCGGTTCGATGACCGTGGACCACACCACCGACAGCGGACTGCTCTGTCTGGGCGGCGGTACCGGCATAGCGCCCATCAAGGCACTGGTCGAGGACGTGGCCGAACACGGCGAGCGGCGGCCGGTCGAGGTGTTCTACGGCGCCCGCACCGACCACGACCTGTACGACATCGACACCATGCTCAGGCTCCAGCAGTCCCACCCGTGGCTCTCGGTCCGCGCGGTCATCGACCAACTGGCGCGTGTCCAACTCCCCGAGGCCATCCGCCAGTACGGCCCCTGGAACGAGTACGACGCCTTCGTCTCGGGCCCGCCCGGGATGATCCGCAGCGGTGTGGACGCCCTGAGGGACATCGGCATTCCGTCGAACCGCATACGTCACGACTCCGTGGAGGAGCTCGTCGTCATCGGGGACTGAACTCAGCCCAGGTCGGGGGCGTGCATGGCACGGACGCCCTCGATGTTCCCGTCCAGGTAGTGCCGCAGGGACAGCGGGACGAGGTGGACGGAGGCGATCCCGACACGGGTGAACGGCACCCGGACGATTTCGTACTCACCGATGGGTTCGTCGATTTCGGGGCCGTGCCGCAGCGAGGTGTCCATGGACTCCAGACGACAGACGAAGAAGTGCTGGACCTTCACCCCGGTCGCACCGCCGTCCTCGCCGATGTGCTCGACGGTGTCGACGAAGCAGGGCACCACGTCGGTGATCTTGGCGCCGAGCTCCTCGTACACCTCGCGGTGCAGGGCGTCGACGACGGTTGTGTCGGTCGGCTCGACTCCACCACCGGGTGTGAGCCAGTAGGGATCCATGCCGGGTTTGGTGCGCTTGATCAGGATCAGGTCGTCGCCATGCAGGAGAACAGCACGTGCAGTGCGCTTGACCACGGGTCGGACGGTCATGGGTGAAATGTGGCCCGGTTGGTTCCACGTGAAACATCGCGGGCCGTCATCGGCCGATCTCGCCCGGTGACCGGAGGAAAAGTGCAGGTCAGCACCAGTCCGTAGCCGCCTGCAGCAACCATTCGTGAGCCCGCGCGATGTGCGGCATCGCCAGCGTGCCGGTACGGACCACCAGGAAGTACGTCCGCAGCGGCGGCACCGCCGGATGGTGCAGGGCGACGACGTCACCGCGTTCCAAGGCTGAGGCGCACAAATAGCTGGGCAGTACCGCGAGCCCGGCGCCCGCCGCCGCGCAGGCGAGCGCCGCGCGCAGGTCGGGGACGATGACGGTGCCGGGGGTCGCCGGACGGGAGTCGAAGACGGAAGCCCAGTAGCGGGAGACGAACGGCAGCGACTCGTGCACCTCGACCACCGGGAGGTCCTCCAGGGCGGGCGCCCCCTTGCGGCGCAGGGTCCCGGTACTGATCCGCTTCGCCCAGCGCGGGGAGGCGACCAGGACGTGCACTTCGTCGCAGAGCGCAGTCGCTGTGAGCAGTGAGCCGCGTGGACGGGCCGTGGTGATGGCCAGATCGTGATGCCCGGCGGCCAGTCCCTCCAGGGTTTCCTCGGCGTTCCCGAAGGAGGCCCGCAGTGCGAAGCCCTGGCCGTCGTCGCCGGTCAGCTCGGTGAGCGCGGGCAGGGCCCGTTCGGCGATGAACTCGGGGGGACCGGCGAGGTGGAGGGTTCGTAAAGAGGACTCGTCGTCGAGGCCGGTCTCGGTGATCTCCACCAGGGCGTCCAGATGCGGCGCGGCCTTGTGGGCGAGCTCGTCGCCGATGGTCGTCGGGGTCACCCCGCGGGCCTGTCGCAGGAACAGCGGGCGGCCCAACTGCCGCTCCAGCGTACGGATCTGCGAGGTCACGGCCGGTTGGGAGAGGCCGAGCAGCGCGGCGGCGCGAGTGAAGGAGCCGGCCCGGTGCACGGTCACGAAGGTCCGCAACAAGGCCAGATCCATGCCGCGCCCTCCCCTTCAGTGCCTGCTCCTGGCCCCCCGGCCGCGCCCAACTATAAATATGTCGATAGGTCGCTGTCGCTACTGTGATTGGACACTGACACAGAGTCAACTAGCCTTGCTTGCGCGGTTCTTCGCGCGCAGAACCGAGGACGGTCCGAGCCACGAGGGGGGAGGCTCGGACCGTCCGTTGTGCGTAGCCGGACACCCACGGACGGGCAGAAAAGATGTCAGCGCGCCGACTCGTCCAGCGCACGCAGCACATCCGCCACCAGATCCTCCGGGTCCTCGGCGCCGACCGAGAAGCGCACGAAGCCGTCCGGCACGGCGTCCCCGCCCCAGCGCCCACGCCGCTCGGCCGTGGAACGCACTCCGCCGAAGCTCGTCGCGTCGTCCACGAGCCGCAGCGCGTCGAGGAAACGCTCGGCACGCTCCCGCGAAGGCAGCGTGAAGGAGACCACGCACCCGTAGCGCCGCATCTGCTGCGAGGCGACCTTGTGCGAGGGATCGTCGGGCAGTCCCGGATACCGCAGCCCCGTGACGTCCGGCCGCCCCTTCAGGGCCTCGGCGAGCACGAGCGCGGTCGCGTTCTGCCGGTCGACCCGCAGCTGGAGCGTGGCGATCGAGCGGTGCGCGAGCCAGGCCTCCATGGGGCCCGGGATCGCCCCGACGATCTTGCGCCAGCGCCGTACGGCGGTCATCGCCTCGCCGTCGCGGCCGGTGACGTATCCCAGCAGGACGTCTCCGTGCCCCGTGAGCTGCTTGGTGCCGCTGGCCACCGAGAAGTCGGCGCCGAGCTCCAGAGGGCGCTGTCCGAGCGGCGTCGCGAGGGTGTTGTCGACGGCGACGAGGGCGCCACGCGCGTGTGCCGCCTCGACGAGCCGCCGGATGTCGCACACATCGAGCCCGGGGTTCGACGGCGTCTCGATCCACAGCAGCTTCGCGCCGTCCAGCACCTCCAGCTGGGCCTCGCCGCCGGTCGGCGCGGTCCGCACCTCGATGCCGTACGCCTCGAGCTGCGCGCGTACCAGGGGCAGCACCTGGTAGCCGTCGTTCGGCAGGACGACCGTGTCCCCGGCGCTCAGCTGGGAGAAGAGCACCGAGGAGATGGCTGCCATGCCCGAGGCGAACACGAGCGTCTGGAGGCCGTCCTGCCCGGGCGCCTCCAGCTCGCCGATGGCGCGCTCCAGGAGCGTCCAGGTGGGGTTCTCGTCCCGGCCGTAGGTGTACGGGCCGCCCACCTCGCCCGGCAGATGGAAGTGGGCGGCGAAGGCCGGGCCGGGCAGGGTCGGTTCGTTCCTGACCGGCTCGGGCAGTCCCGCCCGTACTGCGCGCGTGCCCTCGCCGTTGCTCCCGGTCGACTCGCTCATGCCACTCGTCCTTCCACGTCCTCGCGTACCGCGGCGAGCAGACCCTCGCTCGCCGCCTCCACCATCTCAAGGCACTCCTCGAAGCCGTCCATTCCCCCGTAATAGGGGTCCGGTACGTCGAGGTCGTCGCCTGCGGACGGGTCGTAGGAGCGCAGGAGCCGCACCTTCGCCGCGTCCTGCGGGTTGGGCGCGAGGCGGCGCAGGGCCTTGAGGTGGCCGTGGTCGAGGGCGACGACGAGATCGAGGCGGGAGAACCACGACGGCTGGAACTGGCGGGCCGTGTGGGCGCCGTCGTAGCCGTGCGCCTCAAGGACCGACACGGTGCGCGGGTCGGCGCCGTCGCCCTCGTGCCAGCCGCCCGTGCCGGCGCTGTCGACCTCGACCAGGCCGTCGAGCCCGTCCTCCGCCACGTGGGCGCGGAAGACGGACTCGGCCATCGGCGAGCGGCAGATGTTGCCGGTGCAGACGAAGCAGACGCGGTACGTCACGAGGGGCTCAGTCCCCGTCGGGCAGGACGACGTTGAGCGCCCAGGACACGATCGAGATGATCAGGCCGCCGAGCACCGCGGTCCAGAAGCCGTCGACGTGGAAGCTCAGGTCGACCTTGTCGGCCAGCCACGAGGTCAGCATCAGCATCAGCGCGTTGACGACCAGGGTGAACAGACCGAGGGTCAGGATCAGCAGCGGGAGGCTGAGGAGTTTTACGACCGGCTTGACCAGGAAGTTCACGATGCCGAAGATCAGCGCGACGAGGATCAGGGTGCCGATCTTCTTGCCCGTGCTGTCACCGGTCAGGGTGATCTTGTCCAGCAGCCAGACGGCGACCGCCAGGGCGCCCGCGTTGGCGATCGTCTTGACTACGAAATTCTTCATGTGTCTGATCGTGGCAGAAGAGGTCGGCGATCAGCAGTGTGACGAGGGCGGACGAGGGCGATGAAGGCATTCCGGCTGGACGAACTGGAGGCGGAACGCGCCGCCAATGAGGGCGCCTACCTGCAGTTTCTGCGTGAGCGGAGCATGTCGGTCGGGCTGTACGCGCTGGACGCCGGTGAACATGATCCACAGAAGCCGCACAATCAGGACGAGGTCTACTTCGTTGTGAGCGGCCGCGCCGCGATCACCGTGGGCATGGAGACCACCCAGGTCGCGCGCGGCAGCGTGGTCTACGTACCGGCCGGCGTCGCCCACAAGTTCCACCACATCAGCGAGGACCTGCGGGTCCTCGTGGTGTTCTCTCCCCCCGAGAGCTGACCCGACACCCCGGGATTCCCTAGGGGATCAGTCAGGGGAGGACAAGGGGTGCGAGGCCCCCGCCGGGGCCCCTCCCCGCCCTAGCATCGAGTGCAGGACATCAGAAGGATCCGGCATCACGAGCCCGGGTCTTCGACCGGACCCGGCACGAGCGACGGGCGGAGAGGTAAGGACGAGAGCAATGGGAGATTTCTTCGCGGGACTGCCCTGGTGGGTGAAGTGGATCGCGGTGCCGGTCATCGCGCTGGTCGTGTTCGGCGGGCTGATAGCCAGCGTCGTCGGGTTCGTCATCGGACTGCTCTTCAAGCTGCTGGTCTTCGTGGCCCTGGTCGGCGGACTGATCTACGTGGTGCGGAAGTTCATGTCGAGCTCCTCGTCGCGCGGCGACTGGTGACGCGTGCGGCAACCGGCGAGCGGCACCGGTGATCGGTAACAGGAATCACCGGTTCCCTCGGGCGAGGGAACTTTCGGTACAGGTCGAGTGCGAGCGGTGGCGGACGGTTAAAGTCCGGAATTCGACGCGGGGACGATCCCCCGCGAGCGGCGCACACCCCCTCCCGTGTCCCCCCGCACGGGCGGCCCCCTCGCGCTTCGGGAGTGACCCTTGGCCACGGTTGACACCGCACCCGCGGAACGCCTCGCAGCCCCTGCACCCGTCCGGGCGGCGGTCCCTTCGCCGGAGCCCCGACTCCGGCCGCCGGAGCAGCCCGCAGCCACGAGCCGGTCCCGCCCGGGGACACCCCCGGCACCGGCATCGAACCCGGCACCGAGAGCAGTACCTGCCGACTCCCCGGAGTCACTGCACCCCACGACCCTCATCGGCTCCGTCCAGCGCGCGATGCGCCTGCTGGAATCCGTCGCCGAGCACGAACACGGCGCCCCCGCCAAACAACTGGCCCGCGAGACCGGCCTCGCCCTGCCCACGGCCTACCACCTGCTGCGCACCCTGGTCCACGAGGGATATCTGCGCCGGGACAAGGGCCTGTTCTTCCTCGGCGAGGCGGCCGAACGGCTGAGCAGCAGCGGAGCACAGGAGAAACGTCGCAGCACGATCGCCGAGACACTGGCCCACTGGCGCGACGCCATCGGCGTACCCGTGTACTACGCGATCTACCGGGACGGCGAGATCGAGGTCATGTGCGTCTCCGACACCCCGGGCAACCCGGCGGTCGAGGAATGGGCCGACTTCCGCGAGACGGCGCACGCCCACGCCATCGGACAGTGCCTGCTCTCCCAGCTCGACGAGGACGCCCGCCGCGACCACCTGGACCGCTACCCCGTGCAGGCCATCACCCCGTACACCGTGCGGGACAGCCACACGCTGCTACGGCGTCTGGACCGGACGCGGCGGATGGAACCGGTCTTCGAACGGCAGGAGTACGCGCTGGGGACGGTCTGCGCGGCGATTCCGATCACCATGGGCACCACCGCCGCGACGATGGCCATCTCGCTCCCCGCCCACCAGGCCGACCGACTGGCGGCCGCCACCCGTCAGCTGCAGAGCGAGATCGGACGCCTCCTCGGGTCGCTCGCGATCTCTATCAGTATCTGAAAACTCACTCCTTGTGATCTCCCGTGTACGTTCAGCAAACTTCCACCACAGTCAAAGGGATCATTCCCGGCCAGTCGACGGCAGATGACGGGGTAGACGATGGGTGAGTCCGTACAGGCAGAGGTCATGATGAGCTTTCTCGTGTCCGAGGAGCTCGCCTTCCGTATCCCGGTGGAGCTGCGCTACGAGACCTGCGATCCCTACGCCGTGCGGCTCACCTTCCATCTGCCCGGTGACGCGCCGGTGACCTGGGCGTTCGGGCGTGAGCTGCTGATCGACGGTGTGGGGCGGCCGTGCGGGGACGGGGATGTGCGCATCGCGCCGGCCGAGGCGGACACGCTGGGTGAGGTCCTGATCCGCCTTCAGGTCGGCGTCGACCAGGCGCTGTTCCGCTCCTCGGCGGCGCCGCTCATCGCCTTCCTCGACCGCACCGACAAGCTGGTGCCGCTGGGCCAGGAGGGTGCGCTCGCCGACTTCGACGCCCACCTCGAGGAGGCCCTGGACCGGATTCTGGCGGAGGAACAGAGCGCGGGCTGAAGCGTTACGGCCATGGGGGGCGTAACGCTTCAGCACGGGCGTGGGGCTCGTGCAGGAACGCTTCTCCTCAGCGGGGCCCCAGGCATGTCACAGGGGCTGTACGGCGCCGTACAGCCCCTGTGAAGATGCAGGCGTCAGCGCTTGCGCCGTCGCCCGCGCCCGCCTCGTGCCGCGGGCGGCTGTGTGCCCGCCGACATCGACTGGGCTCCCGCCGGAGCCGGCCGGCCGCCCACCGGCGCCGTCCCGGAGCCCGGAAGCGCAGGCCGGTCGGCCGACACCACCAGGGCCGCGAGGGCGGTCGTCACCGGCACGGACGCGACCAGGCCGATCGAGCCCACCAGCGTGCGCACGATCTCCTCGGCGACGAGCTCGCTGTTGGCTACCGTCCCCACGCTGCTCTGCGCGATGGAGAAGAGCAGCAGCAGCGGCAGAGCGGCGCCCGCGTAGGCGAGGACGAGCGTGTTGACGACGGACGCGATGTGGTCGCGGCCGATACGGATGCCCGCGCGGTACAGATCGCGCCAGCCCATCGACGGATTGGCCTCGTGCAGCTCCCAGACCGCCGACGTCTGGGTGACCGTCACATCGTCGAGGACACCGAGCGAACCGATGATGACGCCGGCGAGCAGCAGACCGCTCATGTCGATCGACGGGTACAGGCCGTGGATCAGGCCGGTGTTGTCGTCCGTGTTGCCGGTGAGCGCGGCCCAGCCGATGAACAGCGAGCCGAGCACGCCGATCAGCAGCAGCGAGATCAGCGTGCCGAGCACCGCGACGGATGTTCTCGCCGAGAGTCCGTGGCACAGATACAGGGCGATCAGCATGATGGCGCTCGCCCCGACCACGGCCACGACCAGCGGATTCGAGCCCTGCAGGATCGCGGGCAGGATGAAGAAGTTCAGGATCATGAAGCTGATGGCCAGCGCGACCAGCGCCATGACGCCCCGCAACCGCCCGACGACCACGACGGCGAGTGCGAAGATGCCCGCGAGCAACGCCATGGGGAGCCTGCGGTTCACGTCGGTGACCGAGTACTGCAGGTCCTTGGGGGCGGAGGGCTCGTAGGCGACCACGACCTTCTCGCCCTGGTGCAACTGCCGCGACTGGTCCGGTTGCACGATCTCGGTGAACGTACGGCCCTTGTCGGCGCCGGTGTCGACGCGGATCGTCGCCTTCTTGCAGTCGCCGTCGGCCTGCTGCTGGGCGGAGGAGCCCTCGGCGGTGGAAGTGTCGCCGGTCGGGGTCTCGCCCGAGGCGTTGACCGACTTGCAGCTCACGCTCACGACCTTGGTGACCGTGGCCTGCTGGGTCTGCCGGTCGAAGCCGACGCCGGTGCGCTCATGACCCGGAGCGCCCCCCGGCCACAGCACGGCGAGCCCGACGATCACGGCGACGCCGAAGGGGATGAGGATCGCGGCGATGACCTTGCGCAGGTGCTTGGAGACGGGGGCCGCCGGGCCGTGACTGTGGCTGTGACCGTGTCCGCCGCCACCGCCGGTGCCCCCACCACCGGAACCGGGGCCGTGCCCATGCCCGTGTCCGCCACCGGCGTCGTGCTCGTGGCCGCCGGCGGCACCGGGCCCGTGCTCGAACCGGCCGCCCGATCCGGGCTCCTGTCCGAACCCGTCACCGGTGCCGTTTCCGTGCTCGTGCCAGTCGCCGGAGCCCGGGCCCGGGCCGTACCCGGCACCCTGCCCGTCTGCGGGTCGGGGTCCGTTGCCGGGCCCGTTTCCGGAGCCGGGCCTGCGAGGAGGCTCGGGCGGTGGGAACGGGGGCTGATGTGTCGTGGTCACCGACCGATCATCGCAAGAACGACAGGGGCCCTCTGTTCACCGCGCCCGAATTGACGCTAGCGTGGGGGCACCTTTGTACACGCGGGAGCTCGGAGCACCGGGCTGAGAGGGCGCTGACCTCCGTCCCAGCGATGTTTCACGTGGAACATCGTCACCAGCGAGTGACTTTCCACACGAAACGTCGGCAGACGGAAGCCGCTGCGTCGACCGCCGAACCTGTTACCGGGTAATGCCGGCGTAGGGAGTAGGTCTCATGACCATCAAGGACGCGCGCACGCCTGCCTTCAGCCAGGACGAACAGCCCATTCAGGGCGAACAGTCCGCGGAGGTCGGGAAGTCCATCGGCTGGCACAAGGCGTATGTCGAGGGCTCCCGCCCCGATCTGCGGGTGCCGGTCCGTCAGGTGCACCTCACCAACGGGCAGTCGGTCACGCTGTACGACACATCGGGCCCGTACACCGACCCCCTGGTCGATACCGACGTCCGCCGGGGGCTGGCCCCGCTCCGGGAGAACTGGATCATCGCCCGCGGCGACACCGAGGAGTACGCGGGCCGTCCCGCCCGTCCCGAGGACGACGGCATCAAGCACACCTCGCCGCGGGGCGGCAACCTGCGCAACCTCGACGCGGTCTTCCCCGGGCGGCCCCGGCTGCCGCGCCGTAGCCGCGACGGTGGAGCGGTCACACAGCTCGCGTACGCACGCCGCGGTGAGATCACGCCGGAGATGGAGTACGTGGCCCTGCGGGAGAACGTGGCCCCCGAGGTCGTCCGGGAGGAGATCGCGGCCGGCCGCGCGGTCCTCCCGGCCAACGTCAACCACCCGGAGATCGAGCCGATGATCATCGGCAAGCGGTTCCTGGTGAAGGTCAACGCCAACATCGGCAACTCCGCGGTGACGTCCTCCATCGAGGAGGAGGTCGAGAAGATGACCTGGGCGACCCGCTGGGGCGCCGACACGGTCATGGACCTGTCCACCGGCCGCAACATCCACACCACCCGCGAGTGGGTGCTGCGCAACTCCCCCGTC
Source organism: Streptomyces sp. NBC_00019 (assembly GCF_045041015.1). Classification (NCBI taxonomy): domain Bacteria; kingdom Bacillati; phylum Actinomycetota; class Actinomycetes; order Kitasatosporales; family Streptomycetaceae; genus Streptomyces; species Streptomyces sp. NBC_00019. The sequence continues at coordinate 5,319,780 of NZ_CP108302.1, read as the reverse complement.
CCCATCGGCACGGTGCCGCTCTACCAGGCGCTGGAGAAGGTGGACGGCAAGGCCGAGGAACTGACCTGGGAGATCTACAAGGACACGGTCATCGAGCAGGCCGAGCAGGGCGTGGACTACATGACGGTCCACGCGGGCGTCCGCCTCCCGTACGTACCGCTGACGGCCAACCGCAAGACGGGCATCGTCTCGCGCGGCGGCTCGATCATGGCGGCCTGGTGCCTCGCGCACCACAAGGAGTCGTTCCTCTACGAGAACTTCGAGGAACTCTGCGAGATTCTCGCCGCCTACGACGTCACGTACTCGCTCGGTGACGGTCTCCGGCCGGGTTCGATCGCGGACGCCAACGACGAGGCGCAGTTCGCGGAGTTGAGGACGCTCGGGGAACTCAACACGATCGCGAAGCGTTTCAACGTACAGACCATGATCGAGGGTCCGGGCCACGTCCCGATGCACAAGATCAAGGAGAACATCGACCTTCAGCAGGAGATCTGCGAGGAGGCACCGTTCTATACGCTCGGCCCGCTGACCACGGACGTCGCCCCGGCGTACGACCACATCACCTCAGGCATCGGTGCCGCGATGATCGCGTGGTGGGGCACGGCGATGCTCTGCTACGTCACGCCCAAGGAGCACTTGGGCCTGCCCAATCGTGACGACGTGAAGACGGGCGTCATCACCTACAAGATCGCGGCCCATGCGGCGGACCTCGCCAAGGGACACCCTGGCGCACAGGAGTGGGACGACGCGCTGTCGGACGCCCGCTTCGAGTTCCGCTGGGAGGACCAGTTCAACCTCGCCCTCGACCCTGACACGGCCCGCGAGTTCCACGACGAGACACTCCCCGCCGAGCCGGCCAAGACGGCCCACTTCTGCTCGATGTGCGGGCCGAAGTTCTGTTCCATGAAGATCTCCCAGGACATCCGCCGTCGTCACGGCGGGAACCAGGAGGAGATCGAGGAGGGCATGGCCCAGAAGTCGAAGGAGTTCGCGGCTGCGGGGAACCGGGTGTATCTGCCGCTCGCCGACTGAGCGGAGGCCCGTCGGGGGATGCGGGAGGCGCAGGCCGTCCGGCGTCCGTGAGGCGCCGGACAACCGGCTTGCGCGCCCCCGAAGTCGGGTTTCCCCGCGGTGAGGGGCGCAAGCCGGGGGTTACTCCGGCTGGTGTTCCGGGCCGCCGAAGTCCGGGCTGGTGTAGTCCGGGCTCGTGAAGCTGGGCCGTGGGCCGGAGGAGCCGTCGTCAGGGCTGCTGAAGCCCGGACGGCCGTAGCCGAGGTGCGGCATACGGCTGGTCGGCGCGGGCGGTGCGGGGCGGTGCAGGGCGGCCGCCGTGCCGGGGTCGGCCAGCGCGTCCCGCAGGAAGGGCAGGACACCCCGCTCCAACAGGGCCTCGCGCCAGGCCTCCCTGGCCCGGGCCACCTCCCCGCTCAGCTCGCCGTACGGCCCGGTGTCCAGCGAGGGCCGGTTGCGCAGGGCGGTGAGCAGGAGGCCGACCGCGGCGACCAGGATCGCGAGCGCGGTCACCGCGCCGAACACCCAACCGGTGGTCAGCATGGTCTGGGCGAACGCCGGCTGGGGGTCCAGCATTTTCAGGATGTACCCCACCAGCAGGAAGATCGCCGCTGCGGTTCCGGCGAGGACGGGCGTCAGGACCGCGGCGACGGCGACGGCGCCCGCACCGGCGGTCTCGGCGACCTCTCCCATGGTGGCGGCGAGCCCCACCGCGCCCGAGCCCGGCTCGGCAGAGCCGGTCTCACGGACGGACGACGGGGTGGACGGCGCCGGTTGGCGCAGTTCCTCGCGGACCTTCACGTAGTGCTGGTACTCGGTCGCCGCGGCCGCCGTGATGATCGCGGTGGCGTTGAGCGCCATGGTGCGCAGCTGTTCGGGATTGAGCCGCTGTCCCACAGCGGCCAGTTCCGGGCGGTGTGGGGCGGAGCGCAGCGCCTCATCGAGGATCCGCTCGTACTCCTGGCGGTCCTCGATCAGCAGGTGCTGCGGAACGCTGTTCATGTGCATCCCCCGATGCTCCGTAGGGCTTGGGGCTCGCATGACTGTGAGCCGTCGGGCAGAAACGGAGGGGAGCCTGCTACGGATAAGCCGATGGTAGAGCGGTGACGGCACACGGTGACAGGGGGTTTCCAGAAATTGGGCCCTGGCCTGCGTCGTTTCTTGCTCAGTCCGTCATGGGGGATCGTCTGCCCCGTGAACGTTCAGATATCCAGCGGCAGTTGCTGGACCAGCAGCTTTCCGGCCATGGTCACACCGCCGTCCATCGCGATGGCCAGCCCCTCGGCGTAGACGTGCGGTCCCTCGACCCGCGGACCCGACGAGTCCTCGCCGTCCTCCGAGCCGACCTCGCCCAGCAGGTAGGGGATCGGGCTGTGACCGTGAACGATCCGCGTGCCGCCGTACGTGTCGAGCAGGGACCGCACATGGTCGGCGCCGCCCTCGTCGCGGAAGGAGAAGCGCTTGGTGAACTTGCGGAACAGATCCCATACCTCGTCCGCGTCGTTGCGCGTGATCGTCTCGCGGACGGTGTCGTTGACCGCCTCGATCGAGTCGCCGTAGTCGAGGTAGGCGGTGGTGTCCGAGTGGACGAGCAGGTGCCCGTCGACCTCCTCCATGGCGTCGAGGCGGGCCATCCACTGGAGGTGGTGGTCCTGGAGGCGGTCCATGTCGGTCTTCTGCCCGCCGTTGAGCAGCCAGGCCGCCTGGAAGGTGGCGGTGCCCGCACCGGAGTTGACGGGGGTGTCGCCGAACCGCTTGGCGCCGAGCAGCAGCAGTTCGTGGTTGCCCATGAGGGCCTTGCAGTAGCCGCCGGCCGCGGCGGCCTCGGCGGACAGCCGCATCACGAGGTCGATGACGCCGATGCCGTCCGGGCCGCGGTCGGTGAAGTCGCCGAGGAACCACAGCCGGGCGGTGCCCGCGCACCAGTTGCCCTCGGCGTCGACGAGGCCCTTCTCCTGGAGCGCCGCCACCAGCTCGTCGAGATAACCGTGGACGTCACCGACGACGAACAGCGCGCCCGGCCCGACGACGGCCCGCGGGACCGCCGCGGGGTCGACGGCCACCTGAAGCGTGTCACCCCGGTTGACGACCGGTAGGTTGCGCTCGGTGGGCGTGTACCCCTCCGGGTAGTCCGCCTCGTGCGCCGGTACGACGTCGCCGGGGTGCGCGCTGTGGCCGTACGGGCCGGTCTCGTGGACGTACGCGGGTACCCGGAAGTCGCGCAACGTCGCCGTCCGCTCCGCCTCGGGTCCCTGACCGGCCCCCTGAGTCATCAGACCCCTCCACCATCACGCCGCATCTGCACCGCTTCGGACTGCCTGGTCGCAGCGGCCCGCGGTGTCGTGGGCCCATCATAGGAATGCGGATCGCGCCATGTGATGACCCAGGGGTGGTGAATCGGAGCAAGACTCCTGTTCACCGCGGCTTTCGCCCCGATTGGGCAGGGCCTGTGCCACCTGCTGACGGCCCTCGTCCTACTCCTCCTCGGGCGACCGGGGCGGACTGACGGTCGTCCGGGGCGGACGACGCTCGGACGAGGTACGCACGATCAACTCCGTCGGTATCACCTGCTCGACCGGTTGGTCCGATTCGACCCCCTCGATGGCGTCGATGAGGAGCTGGACCACGGCCGTGCCGATACGCCTCGGCTTCAGCGAGAGCGTGGTGATGGGCGGTTCGGTGCTGGCGTACACGGTGGACTCGCTGCAGCAGACCAGAAGCAGGTCGTCCGGTACCCGCAGCCCGTAGCGGCGGGCGGCGGCGAGCAGGTCGGTGCCGTTCGGGTCGAACAGCCCGTAGACCGCGTCAGGGCGGTCCGGCCTGGCCAGCAGCCGGTCGGCGGCGACGGCGCCCGCGCACGGATCGTGCGCCGGGTAGGACTCGTACACCGGATCCTGGCCGACCCGCTCGCACCAGCGCAGATACGCCGTGGTGGACAGATGGGTGTACGTGTCCGTCGACGTCCCCGTCAGCAGGCCGATGCGGCGGGCGCCGGCGTCGGCCAGGTGGTCGAGGATGCCGAGGACGGCGGCCTCGTGGTCGTTGTCGACCCACGCGGTGACCGGCAGCGAGCCGGCCGGGCGGCCGTCGGAGACGACCGGTAGACCCTGCCGGACGAGTTCGCTGACCACAGGGTCCTGGTCGGACGGGTCGATGACGACCGTCCCGTCCAGGGCGACGTTCGACCACACGTCGTGGCGCGAGGTCGCGGGGAGGATGACGAGCGCGTAGCCGCGAGCGAGCGCCGCCGAGGTGGCGGCCCGGGCCATCTCGGCGAAGTACGCGAACTCCGTGAAGGTGAAAGGTTCATCCCCGTACGTCGTCACGGTGAGGCCGATGAGGCCCGACTTTCCGGTACGGAGGGTTCGGGCGGCCGCCGACGGGCGATAACCCAGCCGGTCGGCGACCTCGCGGACATGGCGGCGGGTGGCGTCCGGGAGCCGCCCTTTGCCGTTGAGGGCGTCAGAGACGGTCGTGATGGAGACTCCGGCGGCGGCGGCAACGTCTCTGATGCCCGCACGGCCCGGCCGGCTGCCTCGACGTGAGGTTTCCGCGCGGCTCACCTGGTGCTTCCCTGCTGCTGTCATGGCGAGCCGATAGTAGGGCTCATGCGGTGGGGTAGGGCGGACGCATATGCACGCGTTGACAGGCACGTTTCTGCATGGTCATACCGCGTCAATCTCCTTTGAATGAAAGGGAGTTGAACGATCCAATGGCACTACGTGACTTGTCGACGCGCATGGGCCTGCCAAGTCGCCGATGTTTCGAAGAGGTCTCAACTCACCTTCACGGGTGATGCGCGCCACGGCGCGAGCCACCGGCGCATAGATATATGTGAGAGCGCCCTGTGATTCGTCTGTCTTCGTACGTGATGCCCCTGATGCCAGTGGGGCTGATGAGGTTTGCGTCCCATCTGTACGCAGCGGCGCCGAATCCTCATAAGGTAAGGAGTATTCGAAGCCGGTGGTGGTCACAAGGAGGACTGCGGTGAGCGAGACGAGCCCCAAGCTGCGCGCCGAGCTGGAAAGTATCCCCACCTACAAGCCGGGCAAGCCCGCAGCGGCCGGCGGCCCGGTCGCCTACAAGTTGTCCTCCAACGAGAACCCGTATCCGCCGCTGCCGGGTGTGATGGAGAGCGTCACGGCCGCGGCCTCGTCCTTCAACCGCTACCCGGACATGGCCTGCACAGGCCTGATGAACGAGCTGTCGGAGCGCTTCGGTGTCCCGCTCTCCCACTTGGCCACCGGCACCGGCTCGGTCGGTGTCGCCCAGCAGCTCATCCAGGCGACCTCGGGCCCGGGCGACGAGGTCATCTACGCCTGGCGGTCCTTCGAGGCGTACCCGATCATCGCGCAGATCAGCGGAGCGACCTCGGTGAAGGTCCCGCTGACGCCGGGCGATGTGCACGACCTGGACGCCATGGCCGACGCCATCACCGATCGGACGCGCCTCGTCTTCGTCTGCAACCCCAACAACCCGACCGGCACCGTGGTGAAGCGGGCCGAACTGGAGCGCTTCCTCGACCGGGTGCCGAGCGATGTGCTCGTGGTGCTGGACGAGGCGTACCGCGAGTTCATCCGGGACGCCGAGGTGCCGGACGGCGTCGAGCTGTACCGCGACCGGCCGAACGTCTGCGTCCTGCGGACCTTCTCCAAGGCGTACGGTCTCGCCGGTCTCCGTGTCGGCTTCGCGATCGCCCACGAGCCGGTGGCGGCGGCGCTGCGCAAGACCGCGGTGCCCTTCGGCGTCAGCCAGCTCGCGCAGGACGCGGCGATCGCCTCGCTGCGTGCCGAGGACGAACTGCTCGGCCGGGTCGGCTCGTTGGTGTGTGAGCGCAACCGGGTGCTTGAGGGCTTGCGGGGGCAGGGCTGGACGGTGCCAGAGACCCAGGCCAACTTCGTCTGGCTGCGGCTGGGGGAGCGCACGGTCGACTTCGCCGCGGTGTGCGAGCGGCACGGTGTGGTGGTCCGGCCGTTCCCGGGCGAGGGTGTGCGGGTGACGGTCGGGGAGACCGAGGCGAACGACATCTTCCTGAAGGTGACGGAAGGGTTCCGCAAGGAGCTCTGAGGCCACCGTGCCGGTCCACGACCTGTGGGCGCTGGTTCCACGTGGAACCAGCGCCCACAGGCGAACAGTCCAAGAGGACGCTGAAGCCGCCGCCGAGGAGTGCCGAACGGCCCTGGTGGAGCACCCGCACGGCCCAAGTGGGACCCCCTTTCGAACTTCGATAATCAGTGCGTCATAATTGCTTGTGAATGTGAACGCGTTCACAATCGCGTCCCGGTTGTTCCAGTGATGTGTGTGACATAAGGGGCAAACTGCCGCTATACCACGGCACGTAAGGAGATTGACGACGTGGACTTGGCTCTGGCGCCGGAGACGTTGGCGCGATGGCAGTTCGGTATCACCACCGTCTACCACTTTCTGTTCGTCCCTCTGACGATCTCCCTGGCCGCCCTCACGGCCGGACTGCAGACCGCCTGGGTGCGCACGGAGAAGGAGAAGTACCTCAGGGCGACGAAGTTCTGGGGCAAGCTCTTCCTGATCAACATCGCGATGGGTGTGGTCACCGGCATCGTGCAGGAGTTCCAGTTCGGCATGAACTGGTCCGACTACTCGCGCTTCGTCGGTGACATCTTCGGCGCCCCGCTCGCCTTCGAAGCCCTGATCGCCTTCTTCTTCGAGTCGACGTTCATCGGTCTGTGGATCTTCGGCTGGGACAAGCTTCCCAAGAAGATCCACCTGGCCTGCATCTGGATGGTCTCGATCGGCACGATCTTGTCGGCGTACTTCATCCTCGCTGCCAACTCGTGGATGCAGCACCCGGTCGGCTACCGAATCAATGAGGCCAAGGGCAGGGCCGAACTCACCGACTTCTGGCTCGTCCTGACCCAGAACACCGCGCTCGCCCAGGCCTTCCACACCCTCTCGGCGGCGTTCCTCACCGGCGGCGCCTTCATGGTCGGCATCTCCGCCTTCCACCTGATGCGCAAGAAGCACATCAGCGACATGAAGACCTCGCTGCGGCTCGGCCTGGTCACCGTCGTCATCGGCGGCCTGCTCACCGCGATCAGCGGCGACACCCTCGGCAAGATCATGTACGAGCAGCAGCCGATGAAGATGGCCGCCGCCGAGGCGCTGTGGGACGGCGAGAAGCCGGCCCCCTTCTCGATCTTCGCCGTCGGTGACGTCGACAAGGGCCACAACAGGGTCGCCATAGAGATCCCGGGACTGCTGTCCTTCCTGGCCAAGGACGACTTCACCTCGTACGTCCCCGGCATCAACGACGTCAACAAGGCAGAGCAGGAGAAGTACGGGCCCGGCGACTACCGGCCCAACATCCCCGTCGCCTACTGGGGCTTCCGCTGGATGATCGGCTTCGGCATGACGTCCTTCGCGATCGGCCTGTTGGGGCTGTGGCTGACCCGCAAGAAGTTCCTGCTGCCGCAGGCCCTGAGGGTCGCCGACGACGAGGTGCCGCATCTCGTGCTGCTGCCGAGGGCCAAGAAGGCCCTCGGCCCGAAGCTGGCCACGTGGTACTGGCGCATCGCCGTTCTCACCGCGGGCTTCCCGCTGATCGCCAACTCCTGGGGCTGGATCTTCACCGAGATGGGCCGTCAGCCGTGGGTCGTCTACGGCGTCCTGCGGACCCGCGACGCGGTCTCCCCCGGTGTTTCCCAGGGCGAGGTCCTCACCTCGATGATCGTCTTCACCTCGCTGTACGCCATCCTCGCCGTCGTCGAGGTCAAGCTGCTCGCGAAGTACATCAAGGCCGGCCCGCCCGAGCTCACCGAGGCCGACCTCAACCCGCCCACGAAGATCGGCGGCGACGCACATGACGCCGACAAGCCGATGGCTTTCTCGTACTAGGCCGAGGGGGATCGAGTCATGGAACTTCACGACGTCTGGTTCGTGCTCATCGCCGTCCTGTGGACCGGCTACTTCTTCCTGGAGGGCTTCGATTTCGGGGTCGGTGTCCTCACCAAGCTGCTGGCCCGGAACCGGCCCGAGAAGCGGGTGCTGATCAACACCATCGGCCCCGTCTGGGACGGCAACGAGGTCTGGCTGCTCACGGCGGGCGGCGCGACCTTCGCCGCCTTCCCCGAGTGGTACGCCACGCTCTTCTCCGGCTTCTACCTGCCCCTGCTGCTCATCCTGGTCTGCCTGATCGTCCGCGGCGTCGCCTTCGAGTACCGGGTGAAGCGGCCCGAGGAGAACTGGCAGCGCAACTGGGAGACCGCGATCTTCTGGACCTCGCTGCTCCCGGCGTTCCTGTGGGGTGTGGCCTTCGGCAACATCGTGCACGGCGTGAAGATCGACCAGAACTTCGAGTACGTCGGCAACTTCTGGGACCTGCTCAACCCGTACGCGCTCCTCGGAGGCGTGGTGACGCTGACCCTGTTCACCTTCCACGGGGCGGTGTTCACGGCGCTCAAGACGGTCGGGGAGATCCGGGAGCGGGCGCGCAAGCTGGCGCTTCAGGTCGGGCTCGTGACGGCCGTGGCGGCGCTCACCTTCCTGCTGTGGACGCAGGTCGAGAGCGGTGACGGCAAGAGCCTGGTCGCCATGGTCGTGGCGGTGGCCGCCCTGGTCGCCGCCCTGGTGGCCAACCAGGCCGGGCGCGAGGGCTGGTCGTTCGCGTTCTCGGGCGTCACCATCGCGGCCGCCGTGGCAATGCTCTTCCTGACGCTCTTCCCGAACGTCATGCCGTCCTCGCTCAATGAGGACTGGAGCCTCACGGTCACCAACGCCTCGTCGAGCCCGTACACCCTGAAGATCATGACCTGGTGCGCGGTGATCGCCACGCCGGTCGTGATGGTCTACCAGGGCTGGACCTATTGGGTGTTCCGCAAGCGGATCGGTACGCAGCACATCGCGGCGGACGTCGCGCACTGAGTCCGAGCCGGGGTGCGCGGGTTGGGGCATGTTTCACGTGAAACATGCCCCACCGCTCCCCGCTGAGAAGAGGGTGTGTTTCACGTGAAACCGATCGATCCGCGTCTGCTGCGGTACGCCCGTGCCACCCGTCTCTTCATGGTGGCGGTCGTGGGCCTGGGTGCCGTCGGGGCGGCGCTGGTCGTCGCCCAGGCGATGCTCATCGCCGAGGTGGTGGTCGGCGCCTTCCAGCACGGTCTGTCGGTCGGTGAACTCCGCACTCCCCTGCTGCTGTTGGTGGCGGTCGCGAGTGGACGGGGGCTGGTCTCCTGGCTCACCGAACTCGCCGCGCACCGGGCGAGTGCGGCGGTCAAGTCCGAGCTGCGAGGGCGGCTGCTGGAACGGGCCGCAGCGCTCGGGCCCGGGTGGCTGAGCGGGCAGCGGACAGGATCGCTGGTCGCGCTCGCCACACGAGGAGTCGATGCCCTCGACGACTACTTCTCGCGCTATCTGCCGCAGTTGGGCCTTGCGGTGGTCGTGCCGGTGGCGGTGCTGGCGCGGGTCGTCACCGAGGACTGGGTCTCGGCGGCCATCATCGTCGGCACCCTTCCCCTCATCCCGATCTTCATGGTGCTGATCGGCTGGGCCACACAGTCCCGGATGGACCGTCAGTGGCAGCTGCTGTCCCGGCTGTCCGGGCACTTCCTGGACGTCGTCGCCGGGCTGCCGACGCTGAAGGTGTTCGGACGGGCCAAGGCGCAGGCCGACTCGATCCGGCGCATCACCGGCGAGTACCGGCGGGCGACCATGCGGACGCTGCGGATCGCCTTCATCTCCTCCTTCGCTCTGGAGCTGCTCTCGACGCTGTCGGTGGCGCTGGTCGCCGTGACGATCGGCATGCGGCTCGTGCACGGCGAGATGGACCTGTACATCGGCCTGGTCATCCTGGTGCTGGCGCCCGAGGCGTATGTGCCGCTGCGGCAGGTGGGGGCGCAGTACCACGCGGCGGCGGAGGGGCTGGCCGCCGCCGAGGAGATCTTCGAGGTGCTGGAGACGCCGGTGCCGGCGTCGGGCACGCGTGCCGTGTCGGCCGGTGCGCTCTCCTTCGACAAGGTCACCGTCCGCTACCCGGGCCGGTCCGGAGACGTCGTCTCCGACGTGTCCTTCACCGTCGAGCCCGGGGAGACCGTCGCGCTCGTCGGACCGAGCGGTGCGGGCAAGTCGACGCTGCTGAACGTGCTGTTGGGGTTCGTGCCGCCCACCGAAGGCCGGGCGCTGGTCGGGGGAGTCGATCTCACCGAGGCCGATCTGGAGGAGTGGCGGTCGCAGATCGCGTGGGTGCCGCAGCGGCCGCATCTGTTCGCCGGGACGATCGCCGAGAACGTACGGCTGGCACGCCCCGACGCGGACGACACCGCCGTACGGCAGGCGCTCGGGGACGCGGGCGCGCTGGAGTTCGTCGACGCGCTGCCGCAGGGCGCCGACACCGTGCTCGGGGAGGACGGGGCAGGGCTGTCCGCCGGTCAGCGGCAACGGCTCGCCTTGGCCCGGGCGTTCCTCGCGGACCGGCCTGTGTTGCTGCTCGACGAGCCGACGGCGGCGCTCGACGGGGCCACCGAGGCGGAGGTCGTGACGGCGGTACGGCGGCTGGCGGTGGGCCGGACGGTGCTGCTCGTCGTCCATCGGCCGGCGCTTTTGGGCGTGGCGGATCGGGTGGTGCGGCTGGACGAGGCTGCTGCTCTCGGTCGTACTGAGGTCGTGGCGAAGGCGCCTGCGGTTCGTGCGAGCGAAGAGCAGTCCTCCGACACCGATGGGGCGTCCTCCGACGAGGCCACGTCCGGCGATCCGGAAGCGGCCGCGCACACCCGTGGCGTCCTCGCCCGGGTCCGTGCCATGGCCGCCCCCCGGCGCGGGAGCCTCGCGCTCGCCCTGCTGCTCGGGAGCCTCGCCCTTGGCAGTGCCGTCGGGCTCATGGCCACCTCCGGGTGGCTCATCTCGCGTGCCTCGCAGCAGCCGCCGGTGCTGTATCTGATGGTGGCCGTGACTGCGACGCGGGCCTTCGGGATCGGGCGGGCCGTCTTCCGGTACGCGGAGCGGCTCGTGTCGCACGACGCCGTGCTGCGGATGCTCGCCGACACCCGGGTCGCCGTGTACCGGCGCCTTGAGCGGCTGGCGCCCGCCGGACTGCGCCGGACCCGCCGCGGTGATCTGCTGTCGCGCCTCGTCGCCGATGTCGACGCCCTGCAGGACTACTGGCTGCGCTGGCTGTTGCCCGCCGGTGCGGCTCTCACGGTGTCCGCCGTGTCCGTCGGCTTCACCGCCTGGCTGCTGCCCGAGGCCGGTGCCGTGCTCGCCGTCGGGCTGCTGGCGGCCGGTGTCGGGGTGCCGTCGGTCACCGGTGCGGTGGCCCGGCGGGCGGAGCGGCGGCTGGCCCCCGCACGCGGAGTGCTGGCGACGCGCGTGACCGACCTGCTCACCGGGACCGCCGAACTGGCCGTCGCCGGCGCCCTGCCCGCCCGTACCGCCGAGGCACGGCAGGCCGACGGGGTGCTCGCCCGGATCGCCTCGCGTGCCGCCACCGCCACCGCGCTGGGCGACGGGCTCACCGCGCTGGTCTCCGGCTTGACCGTCGCGGCCACCGCCCTCGTGGGCGCCCAGGGAGTCGCCGACGGACGGCTGAGCGGCGTCACCATGGCCGTCGTCGTGCTCACCCCGCTGGCCGCCTTCGAAGCCGTCCTCGGGCTACCGCTCGCCGTGCAGTACCGCCAGCGGGTCCGCAAGAGCGCGGAGCGCGTGTACGAGGTGCTGGACGCCCCGGAGCCGGTACGGGAGCCGGAGCAGCCGCGGGAGGCACCCGCGTCGCCGTTCCCGGTCGTCGTGCAGGGGCTGTCCGCCCGTTACGCCGGGCAGGAGCGGGACGCCCTCGCCGGGCTGGACCTGACCCTCACGAAAGGCCGCCGGATCGCCGTCGTGGGGCCGTCCGGGTCCGGCAAGACGACCCTCGCGCAGGTGCTGCTGCGGTTCCTGGACGCGGAGACCGGCTCGTACACGCTGGGCGGCGTGGACGCGTATGCGCTGGACGGCGACGACGTACGGCGGTTCGTGGGGCTGTGTGCCCAGGACGCGCACCTCTTCGACAGTTCACTGCGCGAGAACCTGCTGCTCGCCAAGAAGGACGCCACCGAGGACGATCTGCGCGACGCCCTGGGGCGGGCCCGGCTGCTGGAGTGGGCCGACGGTCTGCCCGGCGGCCTGGACACGCTGGTCGGCGAGCACGGGGCGAGGCTGTCCGGGGGGCAGCGGCAGCGGCTGGCGCTGGCCCGTGCGCTGCTGGCCGACTTCCCCGTCCTCGTGCTCGACGAGCCCGCCGAACATCTCGACCTGCCCACCGCCGACGCGCTCACCGCCGACCTCCTGGCCGCCACCGAGGGGCGTACGACGCTGCTCATCACCCACCGGCTGGCCGGGCTGGAAGGAGTGGACGAGGTGATCGTGCTGGACGAGGGACGTGTGGTGCAGCGGGGTTCGTATGCGGAGCTGGTCGCCGTGGCGGGGCCGCTGCGGGGGATGGTGGAGCGGGAGGTGGAGTCGGAGGTGCTGGCGCTCACCGCCTGAGCCGTCGCCCAGAATTTCGACTTTCAGTATCAAAGGGGACTAATTACGCTCGGCTCATGTCCGACGCACCGTCCCCCGGTCCCCCGCCCCCGACCCTCTCGACCGAGCTGGCCGCGCGGGTGCCGCAGTTGCTGGAGGCGATGCGGTCCGTCGGAAGCGGCCTCGAGCTGCACTCCACGCTGGATCGGATCTGCGAGACCGCGGCCGCGCTGACCGAGGCCCGGTTCGCGGCCATCGGCGTCGTCGACGAGGACGGCCAGGGGCTGGTCGACTTCGTCTTCCACGGCGTGGACGAGGCGACCGCCCGGCGTATCGGACGGCTGCCGGACGGGCACCGGGGGCTGCTCGGCGCGCTCATCCGCGACCCGGAGCCGGTCCGGCTCGCGGATCTCACCCGAGACCCGCGCTCCTGCGGCTTCCCCGAGCACCACCCCTCGATGCGCAGCTTCCTCGGCCTCCCGATCCGGGTCCAGGGCGAGATCTTCGGGAACCTGTATCTGACGGAGAAGCGCGGCGACGAGCCGTTCAACGACTACGACCTCGACATGGTCCGGGTGCTCGCCACGGAGGCCGGCATCGCCATCGGCAACGCCCGGCTGTACGAGGCCGCCAAGCAGCGTGAGCGGTGGATCGACGGGGCGGTCGCCGTCACCACCGCCCTGCTGTCGGGCGGGGACGTCGACGACGCCCTGCAGGTCGTCGCGGAGCAGACCCGACGGCTGTCGGGGGCGACAGCCGGGATCGTGCTGCTGCCCGCCGACGAGGGCGGCCTGGAGGTCGCTGCGGTGGCCGCGGACCAGCCGTCGAACATCCTGGGCACGGTCGTCCCGCCGGAGAGCAAGGTCGTCGCCGAACTCCTCGACGGACAGGCCGTGTTCATGGACGACGCGGCCGCCGACCCGCGCATCGTCACTACGCTCGCGCGCGGCTACGGGCCGACCATGATGCTGCCCCTGCACAGCGACGGCCGTGTCCTGGGCGCTCTCGTCACACCCCGCGCGCGGGGGGAGCGGCCGTTCACGGAGACGGAACGCACCCTCGCGATCCAGTTCGCCTCGCAGGCCGCCCTCGCGCTGATGATGGCCGACGCGCAGCGCGACCGGGAACGGCTCGCGGTCTTCGAGGACCGCGACCGGATCGCCCGTGACCTGCACGACCTCGTCATCCAGCGGCTGTTCGCCACCGGCATGATGCTGGAGAGCGCACAGCGCGGGTCCGTCGTGCCGGATGTGCGTGAGGGCGTCGGCAAGGCCGTCGACGCCCTCGACGTCACCATCCAGGAGATCCGCAGCGCGATTTTCGCGCTGCAACAGGGGTCCGCCGAGATGCCCGCGGGGCTGCGCACGCGCGTGCTGCGGGAGATCAACACCGCCGCCGTGCCGCTCGGCTTCAAGCCCTCCCACCGCTTCGTCGGCCCGGTCGACGCCCTCGTCGGCGACCTCACCGGCAAGAACCTCATCGCGGCCCTGCGCGAGGCCCTGTCCAACGCCTTCCGGCACGCCGGGGCCGCTCGTATCGACGTCGTCGTCGACGCGACCGTGACTCTGCCGGGCGGGCGGAAGGGCGTACGCCTGACCGTCGCGGACGACGGTGTCGGCATCCCTGAAGGCGGCCGGCGCAGCGGCCTGAGAAACCTCAAGAGGCGCGCCGAGTCGCTGGGCGGCGACAGTCGGCACGGGCCGGGCATCGGGAAGGACGGCGGCGGCACGACGGTGGAGTGGGAGGCACCGCTCGACTGAAGAGCGGCCCCGCGAGCCACCCCCTCCATGACGGGCCGTCAACCGCGATTCCGAGGACGCCTGTTCGGTCGTACGACTCCGCCGAACGGAGCCGTGATTCCCCCGGCTGTACGACTTGAACATGCCGCTGTCCCGCGCTCGGGCCACGATCGCTGACATGCGACTGCCCTGGCGCCATCCCCTGCTCGTCCCGGCCGTCCTGTGCGCGCTCGCCGTGCTCGCGGCCCGCCCCACCGACGCCGCGGAGAAGAGACGCGACGGCGGTGACCCCGGGATCAGCGCGCAGGTGGCGCGGCTGTACCAGGACGCGGCCGTGGCGACACAGCAGTACGAGAAGGGGCGGCAGGAGGCGGAGGCGCAGCGAGCCCAGGCACAGCGGTTCGAGGCGCTGCTCGACCGGGAGCGGCGGGACATCGCCGTCATGCACGAGGACCTGGGCCGGATCGCCCGCACCCAGTACCGCGAGGGCGGCGGCATTCCGCTCGCCGCGCAGATCATCCTCGCCGGCAGTCCGGAGGAGCTGATGCGTGGTCAGCAGGTCTTCTCCCAGGCGAATCTGGCCGTGAACAACTCCATCGAGAAGAGCCGGCGTGCCGAGGCGCGGCTAGCGAAGGACGAGGCCAAGGCCGCGGCGGCGTGGCAGTCGCTGGAGAAGCGGAAGGGGGAACTCGCCGGTCTGAAGACGGACATCGAGCGGAAGCTCGAAGAAGCGCGTTGGCAGTTGCAGGGCCAGGCGGACGCGTCGGTTGCCGCGGGTGCCTGCCGGGGTGCCGTCCGGCTGGACCAGCCTCCGACGCAGGTCGTGGGTGGCTGGGTCGCGCCGGTGGAGACGTACGGACTGTCCGCGGGCTTCGGCAGCGGCGGCTCGCGGTGGGCGAACCGGCACACCGGGCAGGACTTCGCGGTGCCGATCGGCACGCCGGTGCGGTCGGTCGGCGCGGGCCGGGTGGTGAAGGTGTCCTGCGGGGGCTCGTTCGGCATCGAGATCGTGATCGAGCAGGCGGGCGGCTACTACACGCAGTACGCCCATCTCGCCGCCGTCACCGTCGATCAGGGGGACCAGGTGGTGCCGGGGCAGTGGATCGGCCAGTCGGGCACCAGTGGCAACTCCACCGGGCCCCACCTGCACTTCGAGGTCCGGGTCACACCGGAGCTGGGCTCGGCGGTGGACCCGGTGCCGTGGCTGGCGGCACGCGGCGTCCCCCTCGGTTAGCGCCGCGCCAGCAGCTGCTCGATCACGACCGCCACCCCGTCCTCGTTGTTGGCCACCGTCCGCCCCGAGGCCGCGGCGATCACGTCGGGGTGGGCGTTGCCCATCGCGTACGACTGTCCTGCCCAGGTCAGCATCTCCACGTCGTTCGGCATGTCCCCGAACGCGACGACCTCCTCGTGGGAGATACCGCGTTCGGCGCAGCACAGGGCGAGCGTGCTGGCCTTGGAGACGCCGGGGCCGCTGATCTCCAGCAGGGCGCTGGGACTGGAGCGGGTGACGTTGGCGCGCTCGCCGATGGCGAGACGGGCGAGGGTGAGGAAGGCGTCCGGGTCGATCGTGGGGTGAAAGGCGAGGATCTTGAGGACCGGCTCGTCGGCCCCGGGACCGTCCGGCGCGAGCAGCTTCTCGGCCGGCTGGAGTTCGTCGGGGATCTCCATGTGCAGCTTCGGATAGTCCGGCTCCTGATGGAAGCCGTACGTCTGCTCCACCGCGTACACCGTGCCCGGCGCCGCCTCCCGCAGCAGCCGTACGGCGTCCAGCGCGTTGTCCCGCGCCAGCTCCCGCACCTTCACGAAGCGGTGGGCGCCGGGGCCGCCGTGCAGGTCGACCACCGCGGCGCCGTTGCCGCAGATCGCCAGGCCGTGCCCGTGGACGTGGTCGCTGACGACGTCCATCCAGCGGGCGGGGCGGCCGGTGACGAAGAAGACCTCGATGCCCGCTTCCTCGGCGGCGGCGAGGGCCGCGACTGTGCGCGGGGAGACGGACTTGTCGTCGCGCAGCAAGGTGCCGTCGAGGTCGGTGGCTATCAGGCGCGGCGGGACGGTGGAGGCCGGGGTCTCGGGCTGTCGAGTCGCTGAGGTCACTCGCTCATTCTCCCGCATATGCCCGCACGGTCGTGCGAGAGCCTGCACATGTGAGTAGTTACTGCCCCCACCGGCACGATCACGCTCCGTCGCCTCGGCCCAGCTGTGCCGGTGCCTCCATGGCGATCTGCTCGAAGACCTTCTCGTCCGCGGCGAAGTCCGAGTCGGCGATCGGCCAGTGGACGACGATCTCCGTGAAGCCCAACTCCCGGTGTCGTCCGGCGAAGTCGACGAACGCGTCGAGAGACTCCAGCGGCCGGGCGCGGTCCGGGGTGAATCCGGTGAGCAGGATCTTGTCGAGCCCGGTCACGTCACGGCCGATCTCCGCACATGCGTCGGCGAGCTTCTCGACCTGTCCGCGAATGGCTTGAATCGACTGTTCAGGAGTGCCGTTCTCGTACAGCTTCGGGTCGCCGGTGGTCACCCACGCCTGCCCGTGACGGGCGGCGAGCCGCAGCCCACGCGGACCGGTGGCCGCCACCGCGAAGGGCAGCCGGGGCCGCTGCACACAGCCCGGGATGTTGCGGGCCTCGTGCGCCGAGTAGAAGTCGCCCTCGTACGACACCGAGTTCTCGGTCAGTAGCCGGTCCAGCAGCGGGACGAATTCCGCGAGCCGGTCGGCACGCTCGCGTGGCGTCCACGGCTCCTGGCCGAGGGCCGTGGCGTCGAAGCCGGTGCCGCCCGCGCCGATGCCGAGGGTGATCCGGCCGCCGGAGATGTCGTCGAGGGAGATCAGTTCCTTGGCGAGAGTGACCGGTTGCCGGAAGTTCGGCGAGGTCACCAGGGTGCCCAGCCGCAGGTGGTCGGTGACGGCCGCCGCGGCGGTCAGCGTCGGCACGGCACCGAACCACGGGCCGTCCCGGAAGGTGCGCCAGGACAGGTGGTCGTAGGTGTACGCGGTGTGGAAGCCGAGCTGCTCCGCGCGTTGCCATGCCTCACGACTCCCCTCGTGCCAGCGGCGGTACGGGAGGATCACGGTGCTCAGACGCAGACTCATGATTCGAGCGTATGCGGACACGCCCGTTTCACGTGAAACAGTGACTGACAGTCACTGCCGAGTCATCGCCCTTGGCCGCCGAGCCATGGGCTGAGCCCGACCAGGATGAACTCCTTGTGCACGCGGTCGCCCGGTAGCGGGACCATCAGATAGTTGCCCGGCGGGAAACGGCGCACCTTGACCCAGGCGTGGCCGCCGTAGAGGGCGCGGAGGAAGGCGGGCACGTCGTCGCGGGCGATGTCGGGGCACTCGACGCCGTCGACGGTGATCAGCGCGTCGTCGTCCGGGAACAGCCGTACGTCCACCCGGGGCCGGCCACCGAGTTCGACATACGCCTCGTGGGGCAGGGAGCCGTCCGGGTCGGTGGTGACGCCGACGCCCGCGGCGCTGCGGCGCGAGGTCTGGTCGGCGCCGATGTCGTGGGTCACCTCGATCTCGAGCGCGTACTCGGCGGCGAGGGCGCGCAGGGTGGCGACGGCGGCCTCGGTGGTGGGGAGGTGGGTTCCGCGGTGGTCCATACCACTGATCATGCCGGAGGCCGGTCAGTGGGGCGCGGGAAACCTCAGATACTCCGGCGGCACCGCCTTGGTCAGCCACACCCCGTTCGCGCTGACGTGGAAGACGTGGCCGTCCCGGTGCATCGCGCCTGTGTCCACGGAGAGCACGACGGGCCGGCCGCGGCGGGCGCCGACCCGGGTCGCCGTCTCGCGGTCGGGTGAGAGATGCACGTCGTGCCGGTTCATGGGCCGGAGGCCCTCGGTGCGGATCGCGTCCAGGTAGCGGTCCACGGTGCCGTGGTAGAGGTACGGCGGTGGGGTCGCCGGGGGCAGTCCGAGGTCCACCTCGATGCTGTGGCCCTGGCTGGCGCGGATCCGGGCGCCTTGGATCGCGAAGCGCTTCTTGTCGTTGGCGGCGACCACATGGTCCAGTTCCTCGCGGGTGAACCGGAAGCCGTGCGCGGCGGCAGCGGCGATCAGTACGTCGATCTCGACCCAGCCGGCCTCGTCGAGAACGAGGCCGATGCGCTCGGGTTGATGGCGCAGGTGTTTCGAGAGGTACTTCGACACCTTCACGGTGCGTCTTTCGTCCATCCGCTCAGCATGACGGGAGAGACGCGCATCACGCATTTTGTTTTGGCGCGGAGGTTTGGTCCACAACCAAGTGTAGTTATCCACAGGCTACTTGGCGTTTCTGTGGACAACTCACCGTCATGTCAGCCCTGTTCGCCAAGATCGGCTGGGGGCAGCCGCTTTGACGTGAGCGCGTCCAACCCCCTTGCCCGCACCTCCCGTTCAGCCGCCAGCGCGATGAACTCCGCCACATCCTCCGCGCCAACCAGCCCCTCCACCGCCCGCATTGTCTCCTCGGGCAGAGACACGGAGCGTGACGAGATCCGCTCCGGTGGACCCATCCCCGTGCCCAGGTGCTGCCGCAGATGCCGTACGGCCAACAGCCTCATCGCACGGGCGAGTTCCGCGTCCACCGTCTGCTGGGCGAGCGGACGCAGCCGGCGTACGAGAGAGGCCGCTTCGGCCGCGTCGGCGTCGGTCGGACGGTGGGGTCCGTCGAGGTAGCGGGCGAAGACGTGCTCGGTGGTGAACTCCAGGAAACGGGCGGCGATGTGCTCGACCTGACCCCTCAACTCCCTTAGGTGACCGGAGATGGCCGACAGCGGTACCCCTGCCCCGTGCAACTCGACGGCCACGGCGAGCTCTTGGGGACTGGGCACGAGGAAGCAGTCCTCGTCTTCGGGCACCGGCTCCAGCACACCGAGTTCCACGGCGTCGGCGATGGCCGCGTCGTCGGGAGTGCCGCCGAACCGCTCCTCCAGCTCGGCGCGCGAGATCCGGACCGCCTCCTCGTCGCTCCACGGTCCGTCGACCTCGGCGACCAGCCCGAGCACCCCGCCGAGGCCGCGGCCGGCATCCCAGGCCTCCAGGAGCTCCTTGATGGAGGCCAGGGTGTAGCCGCGGTCGAGGAGGTCGGCTATCTGGCGCAGGCGGACGAGGTGGGCGTCGGAGTAGAGGTTGGCGCGGCCGCGGCGCTCGGGGCGGGGGAGCAGGCTGCGGTCCTGGTAGGCGCGGATGGTGCGGACGGTGGCGCCGCTGAGGTGGGCGAGGTCCTCGATCCGAAGCGCCGGTACGTCACTCACACGACCCCCTCTGGATGCCGTTCATGCCGCCTGGCGGAACAGAGGTCCGAAGGCCGACGCCACGCCGGATACCCGGCCCAGGGACCTCACAGCGGTGGCTCCAGCCGTGCGATCGCCCGCAGCGCGCGCGGTGCGACCCGGGACAGCAGACGCGCGCCACGGGCCTCAGGTGTCACCGGTACCACCGCCTCGTTGCGCACGACCGCCCGCAGGATCGCGTCGGCGACCTTCTCCGGCGGGTAGTTCCGCAGTCCGTACAGTCGCGCGGACCGCTTCTGGCGCCGCTTCTCCTCGTCGGCGTCCACCCCGGCGAAGCGCGCGGTCGAGGTGATGTTGGTGTTGACGAAGCCGGGGCAGATCGCGCTCACCCCGATCCCCTGACCGGCCAGCTCCGCGCGCAGGCACTCGCTGAGCATCAGCACCGCCGCCTTGGAGGTGCTGTAGGCGGGCAGCGCCCTGGAGGGCTGATAGGCCGCCGCCGACGCGGTGTTGACGATGTGGCCGCCCTGTCCGCGCTCGGCCATCTGCCTGCCGAACAGCCGGCAACCGTGGATGACGCCCCACAGGTTGACGTCGAGGACCTTCTTCCAGTCCTCGGGGCTGGTGTCGAAGAAGGAGCCGCCCAGACCGATCCCGGCGTTGTTCACCAGGACGTCCACCACGCCGTACTCGGCGGCGACCTTCGCGGCGAGCTTCTCCATGGCCTGTTCGTCCGAGACGTCGACGGTCTCCGCCCAGGCCTCGGGGGAACCGATCAGCCGGGACATCTCGGCGGTACGGTTCGCGCTCTCCGCGTCCCGGTCCACGGCGATCACTCGTGCGCCGGATTCCGCGAACGCGTAGGCGGTCGCCCGCCCGATGCCGCTGCCCGCGCCCGTGACCAGCACGAGTTGCCCGCCGAAGCGGTCGGCGTACTTGCCGGTGACCGTCACCGCTTCGGGGCGCCCGCCTTCCACGGAGGTCACGAACTCCGAGATCCAGGAGGCCAGTTGGTCGGGGCGCGAGCGCGGTACCCAGTGCCGGGCCTGGAGGGTGCGCCGGGTCAACTGCGGGACCCACTGCTCCAGTCCGTCGTAGAGCCGCTCCGACAGGAACGCGTCCCCGAGCGGCGTGATGAGCTGCACGGGCGCGTGGGCGTACGCGTCCGGGCGTGGTCTGCGCAGGCGGGGACGGACGTTGTCCCGGTACAGCCATGCCCCGTGCGCCGCGTCCGACGGCAGCGACGAGGTCGGGTAGCCGTCGCCGGGGACCCGCTCGACGCGCTCCAGGAGGCGCGGCCAGGCTTTGGCGAGCGGGCCGCGCCAGGCGAGTTCGGGCAGCACGGGCGTGTGCAGCGCGTACACGTACCAGGACTTGGCGCCCTGGCCGAGGAGCTGGCCGACGCGGCGCGGAGTGGGGCGCTTGATCCGGCCGTTGATCCAGTGCCCGAGGTGGTCCAGGGACGGCCCGGACATCGAGGTGAAGGAGGCGATCCGGCCCTCGGTGCGCCGGACCGTGGTGAACTCCCAGCCCTGTACCGAGCCCCAGTCGTGCCCCACGAGATGCACCGGGCGGTCCGGGCTGACCGCGTCCACGACGGCCAGGAAGTCGTCCGTCAGCTTCTCCAGGGTGAACCCGCCGCGCAGCGGCTGCGGCGCCGACGAGCGGCCGTGGCCCCGGACGTCGTAGAGCACGACGTGGAAGCGGTCCGACAGCCGCGCCGCGATCTGTGACCACACCTCCTTGCTGTCCGGATAGCCGTGCACCAGGACGACCGTCGGCCACGACGGGTCCCCCAGCTCGGCGACACACAGCTCGACGCCGCCGGTCCGCACCCGGCACTCCCGCGCACCCTCAAGAGTCACGCCGCTCACTCCCCCTCCGTCCAGCGCCGCACGTGCGGCAGATCGTCGTCCAGCCAGAACGCGCTCTGTTCGGGGTCCTTGGAGTCGGTGACGACGAGGATCTCCTCGAACTTCGCGCCCGTGCCCCGGAAACCGAGGTGAGGTTCGACCGCCCACAGGCCCGGCTGCGGCGGATGGTCGGAGAAGCGGTACGGCGACCACAGCGGCGACCAGCCCTCGCGATGTCCGTGCAGCGCGTCGGCCGCCAGGCCCTTGAGGGACTGGGTGCCGAAGCCGAAGACCTTCGGCGACCAGCGGCGCTCCCGCACCCGGTCCACCTTGTGCGCGATCACCCCGAAGGGATACGCGCGGTGCCGGTTGGCGTAGCCCTGGCGGACCATGAGGCGGTCCACGTCCTGGTAGATCTCGCGCAGCGACCGCCGCTCACGCACCTCGCCGAGGATCAGCTCGCGGTGCGCCCGGAGGTCGTCCATCAGCTTGTCCTGCACCGGGTTGACTCCCAGCGAGCCCGAGTACCCGATGTCCGCCGTGAAGCCCTCGTGGACCGGGGCCATGTCCAGGATGAACGGCATGCCCGGCTCCAGCCTGCGGTTCGTGGGGAAGAACTGCAGGGGGACGCGGAAGTTCACGAACGCCGTGCGGTCCCCGAACCAGGCGAAGGGCAGATGGAACCAGTCCCGCACCCCGCGCTCGCGCAGCCACTCGCGCTGCATCCGCGCCGCTTCACGCTCGGTCACCCCCGGCTCGAGGCGGGCCGCGACGGCCTCGGCGCATTCGTACGCCAGCCGCTGGACCTTTCTGAACCCCCGCAGCTCAGCGGCCCGTTCGTCTGTCACTGCCGTCGTCATGCCACTCCGCCCCACCCAGTCCACGCCGACTGCGCTACGTGTCCGTAACTTGACAGCACCGAATGTGACAGTTGTTAGAGGCAGCGTCAATAGGAGGGTCGCGGCCTGTGGAAAACGCCCCCGTGTAGCTCTCAGGCATGGCATCCCCTACGGGCCCGTACATCTGGAGTCTGACCCGAAGACAGCTCTGCGGTGTGACGACCGACGTGGTCCGCGTCACTACCGTCTATGGCGTGACTGTGATCGCGACCGAAAGCCTGAGCAAGCGGTTCCCCCGGGTGACCGCGCTTGACCGGCTCTCCGTCGACGTCGGGCCCGGTGTGACCGGACTCGTCGGAGCAAACGGAGCCGGCAAGTCCACTCTGATCAAGATCCTGCTGGGTCTGTCCCCCGCCACGGAGGGCCGTGCCGAAGTGCTCGGGCTCGACGTCGCCACCAAGGGCGGCGCCATTCGCGAGCGCGTGGGGTACATGCCGGAGCACGACTGTCTGCCGCCCGACGTCTCGGCGACCGAGTTCGTCGTCCATATGGCGCGCATGTCCGGCCTGCCGCCCGCCGCAGCGCGCGAACGCACGGCGGACACGCTGCGCCACGTAGGGCTGTACGAGGAGCGGTACCGCCCCATCGGCGGCTACTCCACCGGCATGAAGCAGCGCGTGAAGCTGGCCCAGGCCCTGGTCCACGACCCGCAGCTGGTCTTCCTGGACGAGCCGACCAACGGCCTCGATCCGGTCGGCCGCGACGACATGCTGGGCCTGATCCGGCGTATCTACACCGACTTCGGCATCTCGGTCCTGGTCACCTCGCACCTGCTGGGCGAACTGGAACGTACCTGCGACCACGTCGTCGTCGTGGACGGCGGCAAGCTGCTGCGCTCCAGCTCCACCACCGACTTCACCCAGACCACGACCACCCTGGCGATCGAGGTCACCGACACCGACGCGCACCCCGACGGAACCCGCGCGGTACGAGAAGCGCTCCACGCGCGCGGGGTGGAAGTCCTCGACGCGAACAGCGCCCTGCCGGGCGCCGGCCACATCCTGCTGCTGACCGCACAGGGCGAGGAGACGTACGACGTCGTCCGGGACGCGGTCGCCGACCTCGGCCTCGGCCTGGTCCGCATGGAGCAGCGCCGGCATCACATCTCCGAGGTCTTCACCGACGACCAGGACACCAGCGAGCAGCGGAAGGAGGCCGTCGGCCATGGCAGTTGAGCAGCCCCTGTCGACACCGGTCGCGACACCGGGTGACCAGACCCGCATCCACAACATCGGCTACCGCACCTACGACGGCCCCCGCCTCGGCCGCTCCTACGCCACCCGCTCCCTCTACTCGCAGTCCCTGCGCGGCTCCTACGGCCTCGGCCGTTCGGTGAAGTCCAAGGTGCTGCCGATGCTGCTGTTCGTGGTGATGTGCGTGCCCGCGGCCATCATGGTCGCCGTCGCGGTCGCCACCAAGGCCAACGACCTGCCCGTCGACTACACGCGCTACGCGATCGTCATGCAGGCCGTCATCAGCCTCTACATCGCCTCCCAGGCGCCCCAGTCCGTCTCGCGCGACCTGCGCTTCAAGACCGTGCCGCTGTACTTCTCGCGGCCGATCGAGACCGCCGACTACGTCCGCGCGAAGTACGCGGCGCTGGCCTCGGCGATGTTCATCCTCACCGCCGCCCCCCTCCTCGTGCTCTACGTGGGCGCGCTGCTGGCCAAGCTGGACTTCGCCGACCAGACCAAGGGATTCGCGCAGGGACTCGTCTCGGTGGCACTGCTCTCGCTGCTGTTCGCCGGCATCGGCCTGGTCATCGCCTCGGTCACTCCGCGGCGCGGCTTCGGCATCGCGGCCGTGATCGCCGTCATGACCATCTCCTACGGAGCGGTCTCCACGCTCCAGGCCATCGCCGACGCCCAGGGCAGCACGGACGCCGTCCCGTGGATCGGCCTGTTCTCCCCGGTCACTCTCATCGACGGACTGCAGACCGCGTTCCTCGGCGCGAGCTCGGCGTTCCCCGGCGCGGCAGGTCCTTCGAACGGTGAGGGCGTGGTCTACGTCCTGGCCGTCCTCGGCCTCATCGCCGCCTGCTACGGCCTGCTGCTGCGCCGCTACCGAAAGGTCGGACTGTGACCACGCTCAACATCGACCACGTCTCGCGCTGGTTCGGCAACGTGGTCGCCGTCAACGACATCACCATGACGATCGGCCCCGGCGTCACCGGCCTCCTCGGCCCCAACGGCGCCGGAAAGTCCACCCTGATCAACATGATGGGCGGCTTCCTCGCCCCCTCCACCGGCACCGTCACCCTCGACGGCCAGCAGGTGTGGCGCAACGAGAACATCTACAAGCACATCGGCATCGTGCCCGAGCGCGAGGCGATGTACGACTTCCTCACCGGCCGCGAATTCGTCGTCGCCAACGCCGAGTTGCACGGTCTGGGAGCCAAGGCCGCCCAGAAGGCGCTGGCCACGGTCGAGATGGAGTACGCGCAGGACCGCAAGATCCAGACGTACTCCAAGGGCATGCGCCAGCGCGTGAAGATGGCCAGTGCCCTGGTCCACGACCCGTCGCTGCTCCTCCTCGACGAGCCCTTCAACGGCATGGACCCGCGTCAGCGCATGCAGCTCATGGACCTGCTGCGACGCATGGGTGACGAGGGCCGCACGGTGCTGTTCTCCTCCCACATCCTCGAAGAGGTCGAGCAACTCGCCTGGCACATCGAGGTCGTGGTGGCCGGACGCCACGCGGCCAGCGGCGACTTCCGCAAGATCCGCCGCCTGATGACCGACCGGCCGCACCGCTATCTGGTGCGCTCCAGCGACGACCGCGCCCTCGCGGCCGCGCTGATCGCCGACCCGTCGACGTCCGGCATCGAAGTCGACCTGGCGGAGGGCGCGTTGCGCATCCAGGCCGTCGACTTCGGCCGTTTCACCGCGCTGCTGCCCAAGGTCGCCCGCGACCACGGCATCCGGCTGCTCACGGTCTCGCCGTCCGACGAGTCCCTCGAGTCCGTGTTCTCGTATCTGGTCGCGGCGTAGGAGGCCCAAGATGTACGACCCCACAGTCGCCCGACTCACCTACCGGGCCCTGCTCGGCCGGCGCCGGGCCCTCATCCTCGGCGCCCTGCCCGCGCTGCTGATCCTGATCTCCGTGATCGTGCGGGCTCTGGTGGGCGCCGACGACCAGACCACGGCCGACCTCCTGGGCGGCCTCGCGCTGGCCACGATGGTGCCGATCATCGGCGTCATCGCCGGCACGGGCGCGATCGGCCCGGAGATCGACGACGGCTCGGTGGTGTATCTGCTGTCCAAGCCGATCAAAAGGCCGACGATCATCTTCACCAAGCTGATCGTCGCGGTCGCCGTGACCATGGTGTTCTCGGCGCTGCCGACCCTGATCGCGGGCTTCATCCTCAACGGCAACGGCCAGCAGATCGCCGTCGCCTACACGGTGGCCGCCTTGGTCTCCTCCATCGCCTACGCCGCGCTGTTCCTGCTGCTCGGCACGGTGTCCCGGCACGCGGTGGTCTTCGGCCTCGTCTACGCCCTTGTCTGGGAGGCCCTGTTCGGCTCCCTGGTCGCCGGGGCGCGCACGCTCAGCGTCCAGCAGTGGTCGCTGGCGGTGGCCCACAAGGTCGCCGGCGGGGACCTGGTCACCTCGGACGTCGGGCTGACGACGGCCACGGTGCTGCTGGTCGCGGTGACCGTGCTCGCCACCTGGTACGCGGGACAGAAGCTGCGGACGCTGACGCTGGCGGGCGAGGAGTAGACGCCGGGCTTATTGACCGGGACTTCACCCCTGCCCGGGCAGACTGGGCAGAAGGGGATGCACTGCGAGGAGGGACGGGGATGGCGGACGCGCACTACGACGGGCGGGCACGATCCGGGGACGACACCTGGGACGGGCTCGTCCTGGACGAGGACTTCATACGCTCGGCGGAGTCCTCCGAGCCGTCCGCCCGGGCCCGTATGCTCGCCGCCCGCTGGCGCAGCGAGAAGCCCGAGCCGCAGCCGTGGCGTTCCGACGAGCCGCCCGCGGGCTGGTTCTTCAGCAAGGCGCGCCGCAAGTGGTGGCGGCGGTAGGCGAACACCCGGCCGTTTTAATCAGTGGCGTCCAACTCGGCGTACAGGCACGATGGTTGTGTCCACGCCGGACAGTGACTCCGGCGTCACGTTCTGGGAGAGGAGTTGGGCGATGTCCATGCACGACAGTACGTCCAGCTCCCGTCAGGGCAGTCCGTGGCGGGTTCCGGTGTAGTTACGCCACCGCCGAACCCGCTCGCACGGGAGCTGCCCGGGGCGGCCGCTTCGAGCACGCGATGTCGCTCTCGCGTGGGTCGCCCACCCGGAGGATTGGCCGAGTGGAAAGGCACCGGCTTGCTAAGCCGCGGTCGGGGGAAACCCCGCGCACGTTCGATCCGTGCATCCTCCGCAACACGTTGAAGCACACGGCACTGGACCCACCCAGGGGCGCGGGGAACTGCGCGACCAGCCAGAGACGGCCCGCAGTTCACCACAGCCTCAACCCAGCAGACGCTCCAGGACCACCGCTATCCCGTCGTCCTCGTTGGACGCAGTCACCTCGTCGGCAATCGCCTTGAGCTCCTCGTGCGCATTGCCCATGGCCACACCCCGAGCAGCCCACCCGAACATGGGCACATCATTCGGCATATCGCCGAAGGCGATCGTGTCCGCGGCCTTCAGACCGAGCCGACGGGCCGCCAGCGACAACCCCGTCGCCTTCGACAACCCCAACGGCAGCAGCTCAACAATTCCCGCACCGGCCATCGCGACGTTCACGAACCCACCCGCGGTCCGCCGGGACGCCTCCGCCAGCTCGTCGTCCGACAGCTCCGGATGCTGAATGTAGATCTTGTTCAGCGGCGCGGACCACAGATCGGCCGCATCCGTGAACGGCGTCGCAGGCAGGTCCCCGGTGAGCGCATACCCCTGCCCCACCAGCACCGCACCGTCGAGACCGTCCCGGCTCGCCGCGCGGTACAGCGGCCCGACCTCCGCCTCGATCTTGGCCAGCGCGACCCCCGCCAGCTGCCGATCGAGCGTCACCGACGTCAGCAGCCGATGCTCCCCGGCGTGGTACACCTGCCCACCCTGCCCGCAGACCGCGAGCCCCTCGTAGCCGAGGTCGTCGAGGATGTGCCGTGTCCACGGCACCGCGCGGCCGGTGACGACGATGTGCGCCGCACCGGCCTCGGTCGCCGCCGCGAGAGCGGCACGCGTGCGCTGCGAGACCGACTCGTCGGAGCGCAGGAGCGTTCCGTCGAGGTCGGTCGCGATCAGCTTGAAGGGAAACTCAGCGGCCGTACTCACTTGGCAACAGGCTCCAGCACCTCACGCCCGCCCAGGTACGGACGCAGCACCGGCGGCACGTACACGGAGCCGTCGGCCTGCTGGTGGTTCTCCAGCAGCGCGACGATCGTGCGCGGTACGGCGCACAGCGTGCCGTTGAGCGTCGCGAGCGGCTGCACCTTCTTGCCGTCGCGCTGGCGCACCGACAGCCGGCGGGCCTGGAAGCTGTCGCAGTTGGAGGCCGAGGTCAGCTCGCGGTACTTGCCCTGGGTCGGGATCCACGCCTCGCAGTCGAACTTGCGGGACGCCGACGCACCGAGGTCGCCCGAGGCCACGTCGATGACCTGGAAGGGCAGCTCGAGGCCGGTCAGCCACTGCTTCTCCCAGTCCAGGAGTCGCTGGTGCTCGTTCTCGGCGTCCTCGGGGGCGACGTACGAGAACATCTCGACCTTGTCGAACTGGTGCACGCGGAAGATGCCACGCGTGTCCTTGCCGTAGGTGCCGGCCTCGCGGCGGAAGCACGGCGAGAAGCCGGCGTAGCGCAGCGGCAGCTTGTCGGCGTCGAGGATCTCGTCCATGTGGTACGCGGCCAGCGGGACCTCGGAGGTGCCGACCAGGTAGTAGTCGTCCTTCTCCAGGTGGTACACGTTCTCCGCGGCCTGGCCGAGGAAGCCGGTGCCCTCCATGGCGCGCGGGCGGACCAGCGCGGGGGTGAGCATCGGGATGAAGCCGGCCTCGGTGGCCTGGGCGATCGCCGCGTTGACGAGGGCGAGCTCCAGGAGCGCGCCGACACCCGTCAGGTAGTAGAAGCGCGAGCCGGACACCTTGGCGCCGCGCTCGACGTCGATGGCGCCCAGCGACTCGCCGAGCTCCAGGTGGTCCTTGGGCTCGAAGCCCTCGGCGCCGAAGTCGCGGATGGTGCCGTGCGTCTCGAGGACGACGAAGTCCTCCTCGCCGCCGACGGGGACGTCGGGGTGGACGAGGTTGCCGAGCTGGAGGGCGAGGCGCTTGGTCTCCTCGTCTGCCTCGTGCTGCTCGGCGTCGGCCGCCTTGACGTCGGCGGCCAGTTGGCCCGCCTTCTTCAGGAGCTCGGCCTTCTCGTCGCCGGAGGCCTTGGGGATGAGCTTGCCGAGGTTCTTCTGCTCGGAACGCAGCTCGTCGAAGCGGACGCCGGACGACCTGCGCCGCTCGTCGGCAGACAGGAGGGCGTCGACGAGCGCGACGTCCTCTCCACGGGCGCGCTGGGACGCGCGCACTCGGTCGGGGTCCTCACGGAGCAGGCGAAGGTCAATCACGCGGCCAAGGCTACCGGTGCCTGGTGAGAGCCCACGACTCGCTATTCCGAACTACGCCTTACGTACCGTTATGGGGGAATTGCGTACCGTGTCAACAAAAGGCGTCTCACTCCCTGGAACGAGGCAAGCGAGAGGCGGCTGGTTGACTCGATTCCCTTGTGGGGGAAGGGACTTGGAGGCCGCTCTGTCCACAGGAATCCACACCCCCGGAAAGTTATCCACAGGGTGTGCGAAAGATCTGTGGACTTCGGAAGTGATCATTCCGAATGGGCTTCGCCGGGTTGGGAATTCCCGATCCAAACCCTGTTCAGGCCCACTTTCGGGTGGAAATGGGTCGCCCCAAAGGATTGATCGATGGAAACGGGTGGACGAGGGGTGACCTGGGGAGCTGTGGACGAAGTTGGGGGCTGTAGGGCGATTTGTCGACTGAGTGGCGCTTCCGTGTCGACTTGTCCCCAGGTCGAGACGGCAGCCTGTGGATAACTCCTGTGGATAACGAAAATATGCAGGTAGGAATGGCCCGAAACCCTGCGTACTCCTGCTGGACGCTTGCTAGAAACGCCCGTCCTGGCAGCGCGCCACCCAGTCCGCCGCCGCCACGAACTCCTCGTCCGACGTCCCGCGCAGCGGCGGCTGTACGTCGGCCGTGGTCATGTCCGCACGGGGGTACGAGCCGAGGTACCGCACATCGAGGCAGATCCGCTTGAGCCCCATCAGGGCTTCGGAGACCCGGCGGTCGGAGATGTGGCCCTCGGCGTCGATACAGAAGCAGTAGTTGCCGATTCCGGCACCGGTGGGCCGGGACTGCAGCACCGTCAGGTTGATGCCCCGGGTGGCGAACTCGCCCAGCAGATCGCGCAGACCGCCGGGGTGGTCGTCGCGCTGCCACAGCACCACGGACGTCTTGTCGGCACCGGTCGGCGCGGCGGGCCGGGCGGGCCGACCGACCAGCACGAACCGGGTCTGCGCGTTCTCCGCGTCGTGGATGCCGGTCTCCAGCGCCTCCAGGCCGTACCGGGCAGCCGCGAACTCGCCCGCGAAGGCGGCGTCGTACTGGCCCTCCTGGACCAGGCGCGCGGCGTCCGCGTTGGAGGCGGCGGACTCCCAGAGGGCGTCCGGGAGGTTCTGCTTCAGCCAGTTGCGGACCTGCGGCTGGGCGGCCGGGTGCGCGGAGACCGTCTTGATCCCCGACAGCTCGGTGCCGGGCCTGACCAGCAGCGCGAAGGTGATCGACAGGAGCACCTCGCGGTAGATCATCAGCGGGGCGCCGGCGACCAGCTCGTCGAGGGTGGTGGTGATGCCGCCCTCGACGGAGTTCTCGATCGGCACGAACGCGGCCTCGGCCTCGCCCGCGCGCACCGCGTCCAGCGCGGACTGCACGGACACATACGGGATCAGCTCCCGCGTGGCCGTCTCCGGAAGCGTGCGCAGGGCGACTTCGGTGAAGGTGCCTTCAGGACCGAGATACGCATAGCTCGCTGGCATGACCTCACCCTAATGGCCCTTGCGCAGCCTGGCGCACACGTCTCACGACAGCCCCTCCGCTGAGTGAACCGGCGTGACCGGAAGCCACCCCGGGCGTTCGCGTGACCCTCCCCGGACCGCACGACCACCCCGCCCGCTCACCCCTCCAGCAACCGCTGCCCCACGTACTCCCCTTCCGCCGCCCCGCCCGGCACCGCGAACAGCCCGCTCGACTCGTGCCGGATGAACTTCGACAGGGCGTCACCGCGATCGAGCTTGCGCTGCACGGTGACGAAGCCGCGCAGCGGGTCGGCCTGCCAGCACACGAAGAGCAGCCCCGCGTCCGGCACCCCGTCCGTGCCGATGCCGTCGTGGTACGAGAACGGGCGCCGCAGCATCGCCGCCCCGCCGTTCTGGTCGGGCCGGGTGATGCGTGCGTGGGCGTTGATCGGGACGACCAGATCGCCCTTGGCGTCCGTCTTCTCCAGGTCCATCTCGGTCGTCTCGGAGCCCCCGGACAGCGCCGCCCCGTTCGCCTTGCGGCGCCCGATGACGTTCTCCTGCTCGGTGACCGAGAGGTTCTCCCAGTCGTCGAGCAGCATGCGGATACGGCGTACGACGGCGTAGGAGCCGTTCGCCATCCAGGACGGGTCGTTCGAACCGGACGACGGCACGAAGATCCGCTGGTCGAAGTCGGACTCGCTCGGCTTCGGATTGCGGGTGCCGTCGATCTGGCCCATGAGGTTCCGGGCCGTCATGGTGTGGGCGGTGGCGCCCGGCGACCGGTTGAACCCGTTCATCTGCCACCGGACGCGGGCCGCGCTCCCCGCGTCCTTCTGGATCGCGCGCAGGGCATGGAAGGCGACCAGGGCGTCATTGGCGCCGATCTGCACCCACAGGTCGCCGTTGCTGCGCGTCTTGTCGAGCTGATCGGAGGAGAAGCCGGGCAACGGGTCCAGCGCGACAGGGCGCTGCTTCTCGAGGCCGGTCCTGGCGAAGAAGCCGTGCCCGAACCCGAAGGTGATGGTGAGCGCCGACGGACCGGCGTCCCGGGCGACATCCGTGTCGTCCGAGGCCGTCCCTTCGCCCGCCATCAGCCGCCGGGCCGTCTCCGACCAGCGGCGCAGCAACGCGGCCGCGCCCTTGCGGCCGGCGCCCGCCGCCAGGTCGAAGGCGACGAGGTGGCCGCGGGCCTGGAGGCCCTGGAGGATGCCGGGCTGATGTTTCCCGTGAAACATCGCCTCGTCGGCGCCGACCGAGGTGAGCGGCGTGGCCTCGGAGGGCCGGGCGGCATACCCGACGGCCCCGCCGGCCGCGCCGAGCACGAGCCCGGTGGCACCGGCGGTCCCGAGCAGCCGGCGCCGCGAAACGCCCTCCTTGATGACGGCGTTCTCAAAAGCGCCGTCATCAAGTTCTCTGTCGGGAGTACGGGTCTCCGGAATGGACTGGTCAGCCATGGTGGTTCAGCCGATCTGCGCGTTCTTCGAGACGGTGGTCTGGTCGATGTCGGAGGTCCGCACGGTCACCGCGATCTTCCAGTCGCCCGCCATGGGGAGCTGGATGCCGTTGGCCGACCAGTGTCCGGTGGTGATGTGGTCGGGGACTACGGGCAGCGGTCCGATGCCCTTGGACTCGAGGGTGAAGGAGACCTTCACCTCGGGTACGTCGAAGCCACTCCCATTGGGCCGCTCCACGTAGACGTGCATCTCGTTGGCGCCCACGCGCGCGGGGTCGAGATCGATCCGCACGAGGCCCTTGCCGTCCTCGCCGCCCGTGTCGAACGGCATGTCGAGCGTCAGCGCGCCCGAGGACGAGGTGGAGGAGGAAGAGGACGACGACGTGGCCGCCTTGGCCTCCTCCTCGGTGCGGCCGGGCTCGGTCTGGGTCAGCACGGTGGTGATGGCGAGCAGGACGACGGCGACGCTCGCCTCGGCGAGCACCGAGCGGCGCAGCCCGAACCGATCCGGGTCGGCGTCCCGCTGCCGCCGCTGCCGCGCCGCGTCGACGGCGGCCTGCTGCCGGGCGAGCTGGGCGGCCCGCTTGGAGTCGCCGCCCTTGGCACTGGCACTGACGTGCTCCTTCTCCCGCTCGGGAGCCTCCTCCTGTTCCGGAACCTCCACCGAGGACTCCACCGCGCTGTCCCCCAGCCGCGCGGTCCATCGCCGGGAGATCCACGCGATGCCCACCAGCAGCGTCACGAGCCCGATCTTGACGAGGAGCAGCTGTCCGTACGTCGTGTCGGTGAAGGCCGACCAGGAACCGAGCTGTCGCCACGACTGGTAGATGCCGGTGGCGACGAGGGTCAGAACGCTGCTGAAGGCGAGGCGGGAGAAGCGGCGAACGGCGGAGCGCTCGATCGGGGTGTCCGCCCGGTACAGCGCCACCAGGAGCGCGGTCAGCCCGCCCAGCCAGGCCGCGACCGCCAGCAGATGCACCACGTCGACGGGCATCGCGATGCCGGTCTGGAGCCCGGTCGAGGCGTGCTCGGCCATCGCCCAGCTCGCCGCGAGCCCGGCGGCCACGACGGTGCCGCCGATGGAGAGCCCGAAGGTGAGGTCCCGCTTCTCCTGGTCCTCGCGTTTGTCGTACGCCCCGAAGAGCACGGCGATGAACAGTGCCGCCGCGGAGAGCAGCAGCAGCCGGGAGACCATCGACGCGCCGGTCTTGGTCTGCAGGACCTGTCCGAGCAGGCTCAGGTCGAAGACGTCGCCGAGCTCGCCGCTGCCGGTGTACGAGCCGCGCAGGAGCAGCAGCAGGAGGGTGGCCGAGGTGAGCGCGAGCCACCCGGAGACGACGAGCCGCTGCAGGGCCCGTACGCCGGAACCGCGCTGCCAGCAGGCCAGCACGAAGGCGGCGCCGCCGACCATGACGATGAACCCGGTGTAGGAGACGTAGCGCCCGAAGCCGTAGAGCCAGCCGACGACTCCGCCGCCTGCGGTCGGGCCGGAGGCCGAGACGGTGGTCTTCGAGGGGGCGCCGACGGAGAAGGTGTAGGCCCCGGCGACGGGATGGCTGTCCTCGGAGACGACCTGGTAGGTGACGGTGTAGGTGCCGTCGGGCAGTCCGCTGTGCAGCTGGACGGCGTAGGTCGTGCCGCTGACGTCGGACGGCTTGCCGGTGTCGACGCGCTTGCCCTTGGGGTCGAGGACCCGCAGGGAGTCGTCGGACATCGCGACCTTCTCGGAGAAGGTGAGCGAGACCTGGGTCGGGGCCTTGTCGACCACCACCCCCTGCTGGGGGTCGCTGCCGGTCAGCGCGGCGTGCGCGGAGGCCGGTCCGGCACCGGCGAGAAGCATTCCGGTGGCCGCGATGAGCAGCAGCACCAGGATCCGGACGCGGGGGGCGATGGTCTGCGTCAAGGTGGTCCCTCCCTCAGTGCCCGGTCTTGGGGCTGTACGTCGCGGATTTCACCGGCATCTCGACGGTGACCGGGCCGGACTTCGCGAAGTGCAGTTCCACGGAGACCGTCTCGCCCTGCTTCGGCTTCCGCTTCAGGTTCTCGAACATCAGATGGTTGCCGCCGCTTTTGAACACGAGTTGACCGTGTGCGGGCACATCGAGGCTCTTGACCTCCGCCATGGAGGAGTCGACGGTCTCGTGGACGGTGACCTGGCCGACATCGCTGGTGACCGAGGTCAGGTCGTCCTTCGCGCCGCCCTGGTTGGTGACCGTGAGGAAACCCGCCGCCATGGAGTCGGAGACCGGCTGGGGCATGTAGGCGGCGCTGACGGACAGTTCGGCCTGTGCGTCGTCGGAGGAGCCGGAGTCCGAGCAGCCGGTCAGCACCAGGGTGCCGGCCGCGGCAACTGCGAAGAGCGGGAACCGGCTCACGGGTTCTCTCCCTTGATGAGCTTGGGGAGGTCCTTGGTGTAGTCGTCGACGGTGGCGTCCTCGCCGTAGAGGACGTATCCGCCGTCGGTCTTCGGCGAGAACGCGACGACCTGCGTGCCGTGCGTCGAGACGATCTTGCCGTTCTTGTCCTTGTGCGGCGGCTCGATGGAGATGCCGAGGGTACGGGCGCCGGCCTGGATGGTGTCGAAGTCGCCGGTGAGGCCGACGACCTGGGAGTCGATGCCCTTGAGCCACTTGCCCAGCGCCTTCGGGGTGTCCCGGTCGGGGTCGGTGGTGACGAACACGATCCGCAGCTCGTCCTGTTGCGCCTTGGTCAGCTGCTTCTTGGCGACGGCGATGTTGTTCATCGTCAGCGGGCAGACGTCGGGGCAGTGGGTGTAGCCGAAGTAGATCAGCGTCGGCCGGCCCTTGGTCTGCTCGCGGAAGTCGTACTTCTCGCCGTCGGTGTCGGTGAGGACGAGGTCCGGCTTCTCGAACGGCTTGTCGAGGACGGTGGCGGCCTTGTCGGAGCCCGCCTCCTCGGAGACCACCGAGACGGGCGAGTCGCTGTCGCCACCGCTGCCGCAGGCGGTCAGTGTCAGGGATGCGGCGGCGAGCAGGGCGGCCGCGGCGAACGTCTTCTTGCGCATATCAAAATGTCCCAGATGTGAAGGGCCCGGGGTGCACCGGGATCGTGCGGACAGGTCGTACGACCCCGGTGCACCGCGCGGAAGGGTGGACCTCAGGCGTCGGTGGTGCGCCGACGGCCGGCGAGCACGCCGTACGCGACCCCGACCACGCCGACGGCGATGCCGACCACGCCGAGCACGCGCGCGGTGGTGTCACTGCTGTCGGCGGGGGCGGCCGTCTCGGCGGCGGCGTTCTCGGTGTCGTCGGAGTCGGAGGCCTTCTCGGTCGCCGACGCGCCGTGATGGCCCCCCTCGGAGGCCTCGGACAGCGTCAGCACGGGAGCCGGATTGTCGGGCTCCTCCTGGCCGTCCTCCTGGACCTCGATCCAGCGGACGACCTCGTCGTTGGAGTACGTCTGGATCGCCTTGAAGACCAGTTCGTCGGCGTCCTCGGGCAGGGCGCCGATGGAGATCGGGAACTTCTGGAAGTAGCCGGCCTCGACGCCTTTGCCGGTGGCGGTCCAGGTGACCTTGGAGACGGCCTCGGAGATCTTCTGGCCGTGCAGCTCGAGAGGCTTGTCCAGCTTGGTCTTGGTGACCTTGGAGGTCCAGCCGGCGATCGGCTCCGGCATCGCCGAGGCGAGCGGGTGGTCGGTCGGGAAGCTGACCTCGAGCTTGGTGGTCGAGGCCTTGTCGCGCTCGTTGGGGACCCTGAAGTCGACGACCGCGTAACCGCCCTTCGCGGCGGTGCCCTCAGGCTGCACGCTGACGTGCGCGAACGCGGGGGAGGACAGGACGACGACGGCAGAGGCGGCGATGGCGCCGACGGCGGCGAGACGAGAAACCTTCATGAAAGAGAGCACTCCACTTCGCGTGTGATTCCGGAGTTGAAGAGGCATACGCGCGCGCAGAGGTGCCCGATCACTCGGAACAGGGACACGCGCGTGTGGCCGCACGACGGCGGCCCCCAACCCAGGAAGGGGTGCTCGCGTCGTGTCAGGCGGCGAGGACGAGACCGTCGGCGGCGGGCGGACCGCGCCTGATCACCGCGTGCCGGAGTGCGGTCGTACGAGGCGCAGGGGGCGCGAGCAGATCGGTGCGCGGCAGCCGCGGACCGGCCTCCGGCGCACCCGGCAGCCCGGCCCGCAGGGCGCGCACCAGAGCGAGCGCCCCGCGCAGGGACCGTACGAGCGCCCCCTGAGCGACCCCGTGCGCCGACAGTTGGGTCAGCCGCAGCAGGGCCAGGTCGCCGTGGCGCAGCAGCCAGCCGGCGGCGAGGGCCGCGAGGACGTGGCCGAGCAGCATCGGCAGGGAGGGCATCAGCGAGGTGGAGGCGCGGGCGGTGGACATGGCGTCCATCGAGCCGTGCGCGTGCGTGCCCTGGTAGAGGCGCGCCTCGGTGAGGATCCGGACGGCCTGGGTGGGGCTGATCGCCGCCGCGGTGGTCCCGCAGACCAGCCGCGCGGCCTGCTCCACCAAAGTGGCGTCCGACGACATCGGGGACATCGACTGGGCCGCCGTGCCGTGCTGTCCCAGCCCGAACAGCGTATGCAGCACGGTCTGTCCGAGCGCCAGCAGCGCCGCGATCCCGGCCAGCGAACGCACCCGCCCGGCGAGCGGTGCCGCGACCGCGAGGACTCCCAGGAATCCCGCGCCCAGCGTCCACAGCGGAACGGCGGCGCAGGCGGCCATCGTGTGCCCGGCGGCGGCCAGCACGACGCAGACCGCGGCGAACACCGCGGCCCGCGGGACCCGGAGACCGTCTCCGGTGCGCTGGTGGGGGGCAGACATGGCGGGCCCATCATCGCACTGGCCTTACGAGGGCCATACGGCAGGTCCACAAGATGACGTACGGGTGGTACGACCGGAAGATCACCCTCTGATATGAACCACCCCCACATACCCCATGTACCGCTCGGTACGCATCGCCCATATGGGCGGCGTCACGTCAACTGTGTGCTTACACACGGCCACCGGCGGCAATAGGTAACGGTATGTCGAGCCGCGGCCGGGAGGCTGGAGCATGAGCATCTGGTGGTCACTCCATCTGCGCCGCGAAGCAGCGAGCGTTCCGCTCGCGCGACGGCTGCTGCTCGGCACGATGGAGACCGCGGGCGTGGACCCCGATATCTCCTACGACCTCTCCGTGGCCCTCAGCGAGGCCTGCGCGAACGCCGTCGAGCACGGCGGGGACACCGAGCAGGGCGGTACCTCGGAGGCGTACCGGGTCACCGCCTACCTGGACGGCGAGAAGTGTCGTATCGAGGTCGCGGACTCGGGCCCGGGCTTCGGTCGCCCCGCCCCGGTGGTCCGGCGTGCCCCCAGCGAGGCCGAGCACGGCCGCGGGCTGTGTCTGATCAAGGAGCTCGCCGACCACGTCCACATTGGCAACAAGCCGGGCCGGGGCGGTGCGGTGGTCAGCTTCGACAAGATCCTCAAGTGGAAGAAGGACGCTCCGCTCATGGCGGTGTAGCGCCCGCCCCGAGGACTTCTTCACGCGCGAAGACGCGGAATTTCAGCTTCCTCAGCATTCACAGGCGGCTCTCAGC
Source organism: Streptomyces sp. NBC_00019 (assembly GCF_045041015.1). Taxonomy (NCBI): domain Bacteria; kingdom Bacillati; phylum Actinomycetota; class Actinomycetes; order Kitasatosporales; family Streptomycetaceae; genus Streptomyces; species Streptomyces sp. NBC_00019. The sequence continues at coordinate 5,282,555 of NZ_CP108302.1, read as the reverse complement.
GTCTCCCAACCTCCCTGACGGACACCGTCCATAACTTCCTGATCATGACGGGAAACCACAAGGACAAGACGATCACCAGGCGCCGCGCCATTGCCGTGACGGGCGGCACGGTCGCCGCGGGCGGCCTCGCCATCGCCGGCTACCAGTCGGCCTTCGCCGACGACGCCACCACCGCCGACGCGACGGCCTCGGCGTCCGCCACCAGCACCAGCAGCGAGTGCATGACGCTCATGACGAGCGTCACCGAGGGTCCGTACTACCTCGACGGCGCCCTGGTCAGAAAAGACATCACCGAGGGCAAGAGCGGCGTCCCGCTGACCCTGCGCCTCACCGTCGTCGACGCCACCGACGGCTGCACCCCGGTCCCCGGCGCGGCCGTGGAGATCTGGCACTGCGACGCCTGGGGCTACTACTCCGGCTACACCACCGCCAACCCCGGCGGTTCGGCCCCCGCCGAGAGCGAGGACGGCTCGACCGCCAACGACCAGACCTACCTGCGCGGTTACCAGATCGCCAACGGCAACGGGGTCGTCAAGTTCGAGACGATCTTCCCCGGTTGGTACACCCCGCGCACCTGCCACATCCACGTCAAGGTCCACACCGGCGGTGAGAAGGAGGACGGCACCTACGAGGGCGGCAAGGTCAACTACACCGGCCAGTTCTTCTTCGACGACACCGTCGCCGAGGAGATCTTCACGCTGGAGCCCTACTCCCAGCACTCCGGCAGCTACACCACCCTCGACAACGACATGGTGTACGACGGCGGCGGCGCCTCCAGCGGCCTGCTCACCCTCAAGGCCGTCCACAAGAAGGACCCCTCCAAGGGCTACAAGGGCTTCCTGACCCTTGGCGTCGACCCCGACGCCGAGAGCACCGGCGCGGGCAGCGGCGGTGGCGGCGGCACCCCGCCGAGCGGCGCGCCGACGGGCACCCCGCCGAGCGACGCCCCGGCCGACAGTGCCTCCCCGTCGGCCTCGGCCTCCTCGTAAGGTACGGCCATGAGCAGCCGCGAGGACGAAGCGCTGGCGCAGGCCGCCGTGACCGCGCTGACCGGGCAGCTGGCCCTGGCTCCCAAGCCGGGCCTGCCCGATCCGCGTGACCTCGACGCCCGCCTCACCCGCCGGGACCACTGCTCCCTGCGCTGGTCGGCCAAGGCACTCGTGCCCGGCCTCTCGGCGATGGCCGCCGCCGCCCGCCGCACCGGCGAACCCACACCCGGACTCCGTACGGAACTCGGCGCGATCGGCCGCTGCACCGAGCACTCGGTGGGCCTCGCGGGCGGCGGCCACCGCGGCGCCACGTGGGCCCTCGGCCTGTTGGTCGCCGCGGCCGCCCTGAACCCCCGAGCCGTGGCCACGGACATCACCGCGACCGCCAAGGGCATCGCCCGCCACACCGACAAGCGCGCCCCGCGCAAGCCCTCACACGGCTCGTCGGTGTCGGCGAAGTACGGCGCCGCCGGGGCGCGGGGCGAGGCCCGGGCCGGATTCCCGCACGTACGGCGGGCGTTGGACGCCCTGGCCGTCGCGCGCGCCGCCGGCGCCACCGAGGGCGAAGCCCGGCTCGACGCCCTGCTCACCGTGATGTCCACCCTCCAGGACACCGAACTCCTGTACGCCGCGGGCCCGCTCGGCCTGCGCCACGTCCAGGCGGGCGCCCGCGGCGTCCTGGAGGCCGGCGGCACGTCCACCGAGGCCGGTGCCGCGGCCCTGGTCGCGTTCGACGAGGACCTCCACGCGCGCGCGTGGAGCCCCCGTGGCAGCGCGGGGCTGCTCGCGGGGGCCCTGTTCCTGGACTCGCTCCCGGCGACGGTCAGTTCACGAGCACGGGTCGCTGCCTGACCTCCGGCCGGGAGGCGGTGACCCGGCGCGCCGCCGGCCCCATGGCGTACGACGCCAGCAGCGTCACCCCTCCCAGCAGCAGCCAGCCCGCCGTCCCCCAGCCGATCAGCAGCGTGGTCACCACGAGCGGACCCAGCGTCCGCGCCACGGTCACGCCCGTTCCGAAGAACCCCTGGTACTCACCCACCCGGTCGGCCGGGGCCAGATCGAAGGACAGCTGCCACGAGCCGGCCGACTGCCCCATCTCCGCGACGACCTGGAGGACAGCTCCGGCCACCAGCACCCCGGCGGCGGCCCACGGCGACGCACCGGCCGACAGCGCGAACACCGCGCACGCCGCGAGCATGACCCACCCCGACCGCCGCACCGCGCCGACCGCCGACCCGATCCCCGTGACACCGCGCGCCATCCGCACCTGGAAGACCATCACGGCCCCGGTGTTGAGCACGAACAGCGCGGACACCAGCCATGTCGGCGCCTGCGTCCGCTCGGCGATCCACAGCGGGAGCCCGAGGCTGAGCAGCGGCATCCGCAGCAGCAGGACGGTGTTGAGGGCCGTGACGGCGACATAGCGGCGATCCCGTACGACGCCGAGGCCGTGACGTTTCCGCACAGCTACCGGCGCCACCGACGGCAGCCGCAGCAGCACCCCCGCACACGCAACGAACGTCACCGCGTCCATCGCGAACACCGCGAGATACGCCTCCCGCGTCCCGGCCTGGATCGCCAGCCCGCCCAGCCCCGCACCCACCGCGAGCCCGGCGTTGAACGCCGACTGGAGATACGCCAGCGCCCCGGTCCGCTCCCCGGCGGGCACCAGCCCCGCCAGCAGCGTCTGCCGGGCCGCGGCCAGCCCCGACTGCGCGGCGGCGTACGCGCACGCGATCGCGACGAACGGCAGGAACCCCCGGACGAACAGGAACGACGCCACCGCGAGCCCCGCCGCCAGCGCCAGCAGCACCGCCGTACCCCGCGCCCCGCGCCGGTCCGCGAGCCGCCCCAGCGGCACGCCCGCCACCGACCCGACCGCCCACCCGACGGTCAGCCCGAGCCCCACGCGCGCGGGAGAGAGCCCGACGACGTGGGTGAAGTAGAACGCGGAGGTCACGAGGTAGGCGCCGTCACCGACGGCATTGGCCAACTGGGCCAGGGCCAGGACGCGTTGCGGCCCCGCGGGCGGGACGAGGGAGTTCGTCATGTCTACGACGGTAGAAGGGAACTGGACCCCACCGCAGACCCAATAGGCGCCCCTTTTACTGGCCCAATCCGTCCAACACCTTCCCCAGCGCCTCCAGCGCCTCCGGATACACACGCTCCCGCGGCGTCCCGTACCCCACCACGAGCCCCTGAGGCCGCCCCTCGGCGTCCGGCGCGTGCCAGTGGGCCCCAAGATGCCCGACGGCGAGACCCGCCGCCTCCGCCCGCGCCAGGGCCTCCTTCTCGTCGGCGACCTCCATCAGCGCGTGCAGCCCGGCCGCGATCCCCCGCACCGGCCGTCGCTCCCCGAGCCGGTGCAGCAACTGGTCCCGGCGCCGCCGGTACCGCAGCCGGCAGGCGCGCACATGACGGTCGTACGCATGACTCCCGATGAGCTCGGCGAGCGCCAACTGCCCGATGGACTCGGTGTGGTGATCGCTGTGCAGCTTGGCGTCGGCGATCGCGTCGACCAGGTGCGGCGGCAGCACCATCCACCCGAGCCGCAGCGCGGGCCCCAGCGTCTTGGAGGCGGTGCCGAGATACACGACGTGCCCCGGCGCCATCCCCTGCAGCGCACCGACGGGCTGCCGGTCGTAGCGGAACTCCCCGTCGTAGTCGTCCTCGACGAGCAGCCCGCCACGCGCGCGTGCCCAGTCGCTGAACGCCCGCCGCCGCGCGGGATGCAACGTCACCCCGGTCGGGTACTGATGCGCGGGAGTGAGCACGACGGCTCTGCAGTCCCCCAACCCGTCGGCACGGGCGCCCCTTTCGTCGACCGGCACGGGCACCACGCTCCCGCCGCCCCGCCGTACGACCTCCCGGTGGAAGGGCAGCCCCGGATCCTCCATGGCGATCTCGCCACCGTCGAGCACGCGCGTGAGGAGCGCGAGCCCCTGCACGTACCCGGACGTGATCACGATCCGCTCAGGGGGCGCGATGACCCCTCGCGCACGCCCCAGGTACCCGGACAGCGCGGTCCGCAGCTCGATGCGCCCGCGCGGATCGCCATAGTCGTACGCCAGCGAGGGCGCCGTCGCGATCGCCCGCCGCAGCGCCCGCAGCCAGGCCGCCGCCGGGAACGTCCCGACGTCCGGACTGCCGGGCCGCAGATCGAAACGGGGGGCACGCGTGCGTGAGGCGGCTTCCGGCGCGTCCTGGCTCACGGACGGCAGGGAGGCGACCTGGGTCCCCGACCCTTGCCGAGCGGTCAGGTACCCCTCGGCGACGAGCTGGTCGTACGCCGATTTCACGGTCCCGCGCGAGACGCCGAGTTCGGCGGCCAGCCGCCGCGTGGCAGGCAACCGAGCCCCGGGAGCCAGCCGCCCGTCCCGCACGGCATCCCGCAGAGCCCGTTCAAGCCCAGCCCGCCGCCCCTCGACAGAGCCCAGCTCAATATGCAGGTCCACACCAACCCCCCAAAGAGGCGCGGGGCTGTATCGATTTGCGGCTACCGCCGCGTGGGCGCGACAAGCCCCCACCACCCCGCAGACCGCAACGAAAGGCCGGGCACCCCACTGGTACCCGGCCATCAATCCAAACGTCAGCCCTTGAGCGAAGCCATCCAGGACTCGACCTCATCCGACCGTCGAGGAAGCCCCGCCGACAGATTCCGGTTCCCGTCCTCCGTCACGAGGATGTCGTCCTCGATCCGAACGCCGATACCCCGGTATTCCTCCGGCACCGTCAGATCGTCGGCCTGGAAGTACAGACCGGGCTCGACCGTCAGCACCATCCCCGGCTCCAGTGTGCCCTCGACATACGTCTCGGTCCGCGCCGCGGCACAGTCATGGACGTCCATGCCGAGCATGTGCCCGGTCCCGTGCAGCGTCCACCGCCGCTGCAGCCCGAGCTCCAGCACCCGCTCGACGGGGCCCTCGACCAGACCCCACTCGACGAGCTTCTCGGCCAGCACGTGCTGCGCGGCGTCGTGGAAGTCGCGGTACTTGCCACCGGGCTGCACCGCCGCGATACCGGCTTCCTGGGCCTCGTAGACGGCGTCGTAGACCTTCTTCTGGATCTCGGTGTACGTGCCGTTGATCGGCAGGGTGCGCGTGACGTCGGCGGTGTACAGCGTGTGCGTCTCGACACCGGCGTCCAGGAGGAGCAGGTCCCCGGAGCGCACGGGCCCGTCGTTGCGCACCCAGTGCAGTGTGCAGGCGTGCGGACCGGCGGCGCAGATGGAGCCGTAGCCGACGTCGTTGCTCTCGACCCGCGCGCGGAGGAAGAACGTGCCCTCGATGTACCGCTCGGAGGTCGCCTCGGCCTTGTCGAGCACGCGGACGACATCCTCGAAGCCGCGCACGGTCGAATCGACCGCCTTCTGCAGCTCGCCGATCTCGAACTCGTCCTTGACCAGCCGTGCCTCGGAGAGGAAGACCCGCAGCTCCTCGTCGCGCTCGGCGGTGACCTTGTCGGTCAGCGCGGCTTCGATGCCTGCGTCGAACCCGCGTACGACCCGCACCGGACCGGTCGCCTCGCGCAGCGCGTCCGCCAGCTCGCGCACATCGGAGGCGGCGATGCCGTACAGCGCCTCGGACTCCGCCAGGGAGTGCCGGCGGCCGACCCACAGCTCGCCCTGCCCGGACAGCCAGAACTCGCCGTTCTCGCGGTCGGAACGCGGCAGCAGGTAGATCGTCGCCTTGTGCCCCTCGGAGGCCGGCTCCAGGACGAGCACGCCGTCCTCGGTCTGATTGCCGGTGAGGTACGCGTACTCGACGGAGGCCCGGAAGGGGTACTCCGTGTCGTTCGAGCGCGTCTTCAGGTTGCCTGCCGGGATCACCAGACGCTCGCCCGGGAAGCGTGCGGACAGCGCGGCACGGCGGGCCGCGGTCTCGGCGGCCTGGGGGATCGGCCGCAGGTCGTGCAGCTCGGTGTCGGCCCAACCGGACTTCATGCTGTCGGCCAGCTCGTCGGACACGCCCGGGTACAGCCCGTTCTTCCGCTGTTTGATCGGCTCTTCGGTCTCTTCCGGGGTCTCCGGGTTGAGCTCGTCGGCCACGGTCATCCTCCTAGATACGGCACTGGACCCCCTCCATCGTACGGTCGTACGGAAGGGGGCCCAGGGCCGTTGGACCTGTTACCGAGAGCTACCCCGGGCACTACTCGAAGTGCGCGGCGAGCAGGACGACGTCCTCCTCGGAGTCCGCCGCGTCGAGCCCGTCCGGCAGGACGGTGCGCAGGACGTGGTCGGCGATCGCGTCCGGGTCGTGCCGCAGCGCCTTCGGCACCCCGGCCGCCGCCGAGTGCAGCCGCGCGAAGGCACGGTCGGTGGGGTCGCCGGTACGGTGCAACAGCCCGTCGGTGTACAGCAGAACCGTCTCTCCCGGCTCGGCCTGCAGCTCCACGCTGGGCGCCTCCCAGCAGGCGAGCATCCCGAGCGGCGCCGACACGGACGTCTCCACGAACTCCGTGCGCCGCTCCCCGACCAGCAGCGGCGGGCAGTGCCCGGCACCGGCCAGCGTGATCTTGCGCAGCGCGGGCTCGCAGTAGGCGAACAGGGCGGTCGCGGAGCGGGCCGGTTCGGTGAGCCGCAGCAGCAGCTCCAGGTCGGACAGGACGGCGACGGGGTCCTCGCCCTCCATCACGGCGTACGCCCTCAGGCTGGCTCTGAGCCGGCCCATCGCGGCGATCGCGCTCGGGCCGGATCCGGTGACCGAGCCCACCGCGAGACCGAGCGCGGCGTCGGGCAGCGGCAGCGCGTCGTACCAGTCGCCGCCGCCGTGAGGGCCGGTGCGGTGCCGGGCGGCGAGCCGCACACCGGCGACGCGGGGGAGCCGGGACGGCAGCAGCTCCTCCGCCATCGTCGCCATGCACGCGCGCGTGCGCTCGACCTCGAGCAGGCGCGCCAGGTACTCGGTCGCGTGGCGCGCGTACAGGCCGACGAGGTGGCGCCGGCGCTCGGCCGGTTCGGCGGGCTCGTCGTACAGCCACACGGCGGCGCCGAGGCGGCCCGCGGCGTCGGAGGCGAGCGGCAGCGCGTAGCACGCCGCGTAGCCGAGGCGGGCGGCCACCTCGCGGTGCCGGGGGTCGAGGCCGTCCTCGGCGAAGAGGTCCGGCTCGGCGATCTCGCCGTCGGCGCCCGGCAGTCCGTCGAGGATCTTGCCGTACGACATCGCACTGCGCGGCACGGTCTCGATGTGACCGAGATCGGCCCGGGCCAGGCCCAGGCCGATCGTGGTGTCGGGGCCGAGTCCGTCGCCCGGTTCCAGTACGACGAGACCGCGCCGGGCGCCCACGAGGGCGGCTCCGGCGCGCAGGAGTTCCGTCAGGGCTTCCTGCAGTGAGTCCGTGCGGGCCAGACGTTCCGTGAGTTCGTGCAGGGTCGTGAGGTCGGAGACCCAGCCTGCGAGCCGGTCCTGGAGCAGGGCACTCGCGGCGTTCGGGGCGTTCGGTGGCGGGACCGGAGAGGTGCCCGGGACGGCGGGCGCGGGCGCGACAGTGTGTGCGGGCGAGGGAACCGTTGAATCGATTCCGGCCACTTTCGGAGGGTGAGGGGCGTTCATGGCGTCCGGCTTTCCGACCGGTGCGTATTGCTCAAAAGCATCGCAAACCCCCATGTCATTCTGCGCCGCTAGCAGTGTCTCCACATGTACACGCACTCGTGAGGGGATGTCCAGCATTGTCCTGCCGGGATTCCTGGTGTCCGTGGGTCGCCGGTGTACCTCTTGCGGAAAGCAAAGTTGGCTTAAAACTGACTCGGGTAACGGGCTATTGCGGTCGACTGGCCTTGCTCCACTGAGCGTCACAGCGGTCGTGATGGGTACGTACTCGGAGAAGGCCAGGGGTGGTTGACATCCACCCGGAACCTGGTGACGGACCCGGGCGTCTTAACCACCGACGACCGTGCCCCATCCTCCGTGGCGGAGGCGAGAAGAAACACGCGGGACGGCAAAACGCCAGACTTCGCCACCCCCACGCCACGCCCATGCTTTTGATAGACGCAGTGTGGGTCAGGCTGCCGCGGACGCAGCCAACGCTCGACCCATAGGGGTTCCCCTTGTCTCGGACAGGGGTGTGATGCGCCAACAGGTACGCACAGTGCAGTGATCGACACATGGTGTGATGTGGCCCACGGTGTTGCCAGCGGTGCAACGGAAAGGAACGAGCGCTCATGCGCGAGATCCTCGGAAAGGCACGCAGGCTCCTGTCCAAGCGGAACGACGGGGGGCCTGAGTTGATCAGCGCGGCCCTGACCTTCGCGACGGAATGGCAGTGGCCCGTACTCCCGGGAGCGGCACCGGACCCGCAGGGTCGGGCCCGCTGCAGCTGCCCCGACCCAGAGTGCACGGTCCCCGGCGCGCATCCCTTCGACCCCGGGCTCCTCGCGGCCACCACCGACGAGCGCATGGTGCGCTGGTGGTGGACCAACAGGCCCGCGGCGCCGATCGTCCTCGCCACCGGCGGCACGGCACCCTGCGCGGTGTCCCTGCCGGCCCTCGCGGGCTCCCGTGCGCTGGCCGCCCTCGACCGCCAGGGCATGCGCCTCGGACCGGTGGTCGCCTCGCCCACTCGCTGGGCGATTCTCGTCAAGCCGTACTCCATGGAGCAGTTGGGCGAACTGCTGTACGCCAAGGACTTCGTCCCCGGGTCCCTGCGCTTCCACGGCGAGGGTGGCTATGTCGCGCTGCCCCCGTCCGAGACGGGCCGGGGTGCCATCCACTGGGAGCGTGCTCCGCTGCCCGGCTCGGCCTCCCCGTGGGTGCCCGATGTCGAGGCCGTGGTGGACGCGGTGGTGGACGCCCTCACTCGTACGGGTGTGAGCGCGCCCGAGTTGTAAGGGTGTCGGGCGCGCGCGGAACCAGCCGCCCGCGCGCGCTCGTTATCGTCCCTTTCATGAACCTTCGTCTGCTTGCCCTGACGGGCGTCGTGGTGTGCGCGGTCGCGCTGCCGCTGGCCGTGGCGTCCGCGGGACAGGTGGGTGAGGAGCGTCGCGCGGCTGTACGCGATGAGGCCGCCGTACGCGAAGAAGGCGCCGCACCTGATGGCGCGCACGAGGATCACAAGGTCGCCGCCCCCACCAGCTCGCCGTGGCTCCTGGGCCTGGGCCTGGCCACCGCCGCCCGCTGCGGACCCGAACTCACCTCCCCCGAGGGCATCGAGGCGCAGACCTGTGTCCTGACACAGGGCGAGGAGACCTGGGCGCGCACCTACTACCGCAACGTCACCGGCGGCGCGCTGGAATCCGTCCTCAGCCTCATGGGCCCCGGCGGCCGCACCGTGCAGATGCACTGCGCCGTGGGCGCGGGCGACGAGCCGGGAACCTGCGAGACGCCCAGGGGGCGCACCCAGGGCGAACCGGCCGCGTACACGGCGGTCGCGGAGTTCGCGGGACGGGGCGGTCAGGGGCCGCTCCTGCTGCGTTCCGGAAGCAACTCCGGGGCGTACACGGGCAGTTGACGCCCGGCAGCGTTGCGTAAACGGAACGGCGCAAAGAAAGACCCGGTTGCTGGCGACGGGGGATGCACCAGCAACCGGGCTACTGGAACGGTAACAAGAGATCGGCTGTTCGCAAATTCGATCTCGCTTATTCATCGGCTTTCCGGACACCGGCTCACTTGCTCCCGAAGGGAGTTGTGAGTGGATCCCGGCACCCCGCAAACCCGAGAGCTGCTGACCGACCAGTCAGCAGCTCCCGGGTTTCGAACCTGTGTGTCAGCTGAGGGTGACCTGTCGGTTGGTCAGCCCACCACGCGCGCGACGCTCGTCCGCGGTGAGCGGAGCGTCCGAGGCCAGCGCGCCGGTGAGCCGCTCGGCGAACTCGGCCGCCGGCTTCTCCACATCCTCCGCGGTGACCCCGCTCGGCAGGTCCCAGACCGGCACGGTGAGCCCGTGCGCGCGGAAGGAACCCACGAGCCGGGTGCCCTCGCCGAGTCCGGCCCGGCCCGCCGCGTGCAGCCGCGCGAGCGCGTCCAGAAGCTGCTCCTCGGGATAGGGCATGACCCAGCGCAGGTGGTTCTTGTCCGGCGTCTCGCACCAGTAGGCGGCGTCCACGCCCTGGAGCTTGGCGGTCGGGATGGCCGCGGCGTTGGCACGCTCCAGGGAGGCGGCCACCTCCGGGGTGGAGTTGTCCGCGTCCGGCACCCAGAACTCGAAGCCCGTGTGCACGACTGGCTCGAACGTGCCTTCGGGGTCGAGCAGATCCTGCAGTCGCGGGCCGTCGGCGGGGGCGCGGCGGCCCTGGACCGGGGTGCCCGGGTCGGCGGTGAGGGCACGCTGGAGGGTGTCGGCGAGGTCGCGGCTGATGTCGCCCGACGCCGTGTCGTTCTGCAGGCCCAGCAGCACCGAGCCGTCTTCGCGGCGCAGCGCCGGCCAGGCCATCGGCAGCACCGTGGCCAGCGAGACCGACGGGACGCCCTCGGGGAGGCCGCCCTTCAGCGTCAGCTCGACCGTGGCGGCCGGCACCAGCTCGCGCAGTGCCACCCAGTCGCCCTCGCCCGGCAGCCCCTCGAACGGGCGCTGCACCAGCTCGGTCACCGCGTGCGCGGCGGCTCGGCCGTGACAGGCCTTGTAGCGGCGGCCGCTGCCGCAGGGGCAGGGCTCGCGGGCACCGACGACCGGGACCTCCCCATCGGCGATCTGCGGGCGCTTGGCCTTCGTCTGGGGTCGCTTCTTGGCCATCGTGAGGTCTCCCGGTTACGGCTGGTCTCGTACGGCGGGAGCCTAGCCGTTCATGGGGTGACCGACGGGAGCCTGTGGACAACCCCGGCGGTTCGGTAGCGCCCCGCAGGGGCGCGGGGAACCGCGCGACCGGCCGCGACGGAGCGCAGACAAGGGCGGACCATCGCGTCCCTCCCGGCGGAGCGTCTAGTCCAGGTCGGTGAACGCGTCCGCGAACTCCAGATCGGCGATCGTCGACACCGAGGGAGCCGTGATGCGCGTGGCGAAGTCGTCGCGGCGGTGACAGGCGTCCGGATCGTGCACGTCGTCGTGGACGACGACCCACACCGTGACCTCGCCGCGGGCGTCGTCCCTGACACCCCAGTCGTCGGACAGTGCGGTGATGATGTTCAGCCCGCGGCCGCCGTGTGCGGTGACCGAGGGCGTGGCCGGAGCAGGGCGGGTGGGCCCGCCGCCGTCCGTCACCTCGACCGTGAGTCTGCCACCGGTGTCCACCCGCCAGGCGGCGCGGACATCGCCGTCCCCGGCCAGGGCGTCGCCCAGTGGCCGGCCGTGCTTGCACGCATTGCTCAAGAGTTCGGAAAGAATCAGTACGGCGTCGTCGATGACCGCTTCCGACACGCCACCCGTGCGTAGCTGAGAACGCATCCGGTGTCTTGCTTTCCCCACGCCCGCAGGGCCATGGGGTACGGCCATGCTCGACGACGCGGGCACCTCCTGTGCCACCACCAACGCCACCCCCGAGACCTCCTTTGCCCCACGCCACGGTGTGGATGCCCCATTGGCCTGTACCGGAAACCGGCCAATCAAGGTCTGCTGACGCATTCGTAACGATCGAATACGGTCCGAACGCGCCGGAGCACACCCTGTAATCGCTTGGCTGGATTTCGACGCTATGGCCGGGTTGGGAGAATGCGGGTGTCCGGGGTGCCTGGTCAAGATGTCGTCACAGGTCTTTACCAGTTGTCGGCGTTTTGGTTATCTGCCCAGCTGGCGCAGGACTGCGCGCGGTCGGTTGGTGATGATCGCGTCGATGCCGAGCTCGACGCAGAGATCCACGTCCTCGGGCTCGTTCACCGTCCATACGTGCACCTGGTGACCGGCTCGTTTCAGCCGCTCGATGTACGCCGGGTGATTGCGCACGATCCGCATCGAGGGCCCCGCGACGCGGACGCCCGCCGGAAGTCGACCGTCCCTCAGCCGGGGCGAGACGAACTGCATCAGATAGACCGTGGGCAGCGCCGACGAGGCGGCGCGCACGCGATGCAGCGAGCGGGCCGAGAAGCTCATGATCCGCACCGGGGAGTCGGCGGCCGAGGCGGGCGCGTCCAGCCCGAACCGTTTCAGCAGGACGAGCAGCCGCTCCTCCACCTGCCCGGCCCAGCGGGTGGGGTGCTTGGTCTCGATGGCCAGCTCCACCCGCCGCCCCGAGTCCGCGACCAGCTCGAGGAGCCGCTCCAGCGTCAGTACGGAGGTGTCCTCACGGTCCTCCGGGCGGTGCTCCCAGTCGGGCTCCTCGTCCCGGTTCCGCCAGGAGCCGAAGTCCAGGGCGGCCAGGTCGGCCAGCTCCAGCGCGGAGACCGCCCCGCGCCCGTTGGACGTACGGTTGACGCGTCGGTCGTGGACGCAGACGAGATGGCCGTCGGCGGTCAGGCGCACATCGCACTCGAGGGCGTCGGCACCGTCCTCGATCGCCTTCTTGTACGCGGCCAGAGTGTGCTCCGGGGCCTCTTCGGAGGCTCCACGGTGGGCGACGACCTGAATGCTTTGCTGCCGTGCGTGGGTCACCGCGTCATGGTGCCATCGCACCGGGGTACGCGTCGCACGAGGAGGGCGCCGAGATGCGTCCGGTTCGCCGGACAGGTCCCATATAAAGGAAAGTCGCGGACCCACAGCCACCGCTTATGGTGCTCTGACGGCCTGTGGGAAAAGCTGACGGCATACAAAAGCACATGCACAGCTGCATCGCGCCGGACCGTCGGCAAGCGTGAACGAGCGTGACCGAGTGCGACCTTAGGACAACAGCCGTGGATCGAGGAGAAAAGCTGTGAGCACCGAGAACGAGGGCACTGCGGTACCCCCGGCCCCGTCCGCACCTCCCGTGCCGGTGGATTCCCCCGCAGCCTCCCCGCAGGCGACCGCGCCCGACAGCGGCGCCCCGACGACCCCGCTCCCCACGACGCCGCCGCACGCCCCCGGCGCACCGGAGCAGGAACTGGTCCACGCGGGCCAGGCACCGGCGTACGCCTCGGCGAGCGCGGGCGGTCCACAGGGCGGCGCTGCCCCGGGCCAGGCACCGGACGGCTCCTGGCCGCCCCCGCCCCCGGCCACCCCGGCGTACGCGGACAGCGGCTCGGGCGGTGCGGGTGCCGATGTCTGGGGCGCCTCCTACCAGCAGCCCGCGCCGAAGTCCGGCCGGGGCCGCGGCGGCCTGATGGCGGCGGTCCTGATCGCGGCGCTGGTCGCGGGCGGCCTGGGCGGCGGCCTCGGCTACACCCTGGCCAAGAACGACGACAACACCTCGTCGACCACCGTCTCCGCCTCCGACAGCGGCGGCTCCGTCAAGCGCGACGCCGGCACGGTCGCGGGTGTGGCCGCCACGGCGCTGCCGAGCACGGTCACCATCCAGGCCGAGTCCAGCAGCGGCGAGGGCGGCACCGGCACCGGCTTCGTCTTCGACACCGAGGGTCACATCGTCACCAACAACCACGTGGTGGCGGACGCGGTGGACGGCGGCAAGCTGACCGCGACCTTCCCGAGCGGCAAGAAGTACGACGCCGAGGTCGTGGGCCACGCGCAGGGCTACGACGTGGCGGTGATCAAGCTCAAGAACGCGCCGAACGACTTGAAGCCGTTGACGCTGGGCAACTCGGACAAGGTGGCGGTGGGCGACTCGACGATCGCCATCGGCGCGCCCTTCGGCCTCTCCAACACGGTCACGACGGGCATCATCAGCGCGAAGAACCGCCCGGTCGCGTCGAGCGACGGCAGCGGTTCGAACGCGTCCTACATGAGCGCCCTGCAGACGGACGCCTCGATCAACCCGGGCAACTCGGGCGGCCCTCTCCTGGACGCCCAGGGCAATGTGATCGGCATCAACTCCGCGATCCAGTCCAGCAGCAACGGCGGCCTGGGCGGCACCAGCCAGTCCGGTTCGATCGGCCTCGGCTTCGCCATCCCGATCAACCAGGCCAAGTACGTGGCCCAGCAGCTGATCAAGACCGGCAAGCCGGTGTACGCCAAGATCGGCGCCTCGGTCTCCCTGGAGGACTCCACGGGCGGCGCGAAGATCACCGAGCAGGGCGCCAGCGGCTCCGACGCGGTCGAGGCCGGCGGCCCGGCGGCCAAGGCGGGCCTCAAGCCCGGCGACGTCATCACCAAGCTCGACGACCGGGTCATCGACTCCGGCCCCACCCTCATCGGCGAGATCTGGACCCACCAGCCCGGCGACAAGGTCAAGATCACCTACGAACGCGACGGCAAGACCAACACCGTGGATCTCACCCTGGCTTCCCGGGAGGGCGACAGCTGACCCACGCGCGCGCGTGCCCACCGGTTACTCTGGTCCCCGCGCCGCAGGTCACCTGCGGCGCGGGGAAGCGTGCCCGAGCGGCCTAAGGGAACGGTCTTGAAAACCGTCGTGGCAGCGATGTCACCGTGGGTTCAAATCCCACCGCTTCCGCCAGGGATGGCGTAGAGCCGATCCAGAAGGGGTGCAGCCGAGTCGGCTGCACCCCTTCCGCAGTCGCGTCCCGGACCGTCTTCATCCCGCTCCGGTCGCGAGGGCGGTCACGTACGCTCGCCCCATGCCCGTTGCCATGGACGACCTGCCGCCGTTCGAACTTGCCTTCCCCGGCCCTCTGCGCGACAGGCTCGTGGCGGCCGTCCTCTCCGGCGCGAAGACGTCGACGACGGGGCTGATGAGGGAGTACGAGGCCGAGGGCGAGGCGCTGCCGCAGGTCGGGGAGCGGTTTGCGTTGCTCGATTCCGCGGAGCGGCGGATCGCCGTCGTGGAGATCACGGACGTACGGGTGCTGCCGCTCGGTGAGGTGGATCTGCAGCATGCGCTGGACGAGGGTGAGGGGGACGCGTCCGTCGCCCAATGGCGGGCCGGGCATGAGAAGTTCTGGAACAGCGATCAGCTGCGGCAGCTCCTCAAGGACCCGGAGTTCGTCGTCGACGACGACACCCTGGTCGTCGCCGAGCGCTTCCGGGCCGTCCCCTCCGGCGAGTAGCCGCACACCGGTTCGGCTACAGCTCGTAGTCCTGGGCCAGTTCGTCCCACGCCACCTCCCGCAGCCCCGCCTCCGCGTCGCAGCCCGATGGCACCTGCGTCGTGGGCTGGAACCAGATGACCGTGAGGTCTGACCGGTACAGCACCGGATCGTGGGCCGGATTCATGGCGTCGGAGCGGAAGCGGCCCACGCACGCCACCGACGGGAGCACCTCCACCGGGCCGAACGCACCCGCGTACTGGTCCGGGTACTCCCGCGCGGGCGGGACCAGGTGGACCGGCGTCCTCGGGAACCCCCGCTCCGCCGATTGCAACAGGCCTTTGATCTTCATCTCGTTGACCGGCTTGCAGGGATAGCCCTCCAGCATTCCGCCGTACGTCGAGGAGAGCCACAGCTCGGAGAGGTCGATGCTGCGGCCGGAGGTCAGGACGAGGCGGGCCAGTGTCATGGTCGGCACTCTAGGTCGGTGGTGCATCGAGCTCCCGTGAATTTCATGGCCGACGCCGCTTCGTACATGGCTTAAGGCCGGTGCCCCGTCATCCGTGCCGCCGACGCGATCGTCGCGCGGGCCTCGCGTTCGGTCAGGCCGGTGTTGAGGGCCGCGTCGACCAGGGGGTCGACGAGGGCGGGGCCGATGCCGTTCTCGTAGGCACGGCAGGCCGCCCAGAACAGGCGGGTGTTGCGCTGTCCCTCGTGCGCGGCGAGGACGAACTGGACCAGGCCCTGACCGTGGTCGCCGGCCGACGGGGGTGTGGGGTGGTGGGTGCGGGGCGGGGGCAGCAGGAGGCGGAGCAGGGCGGGCGGGCAGGCGGCGGGGGCCAGATGGGCCGTACCGGGAGCCGTCGCGTACACGCCGTGGTCGGTGCGGGAGCCGGGGCCGACGAGGTAGCCGCCGGCACCTCGGATGTCGATGCCGGGGGCCAGGCGGCCGGCCGAGTTGGGGACGACGACGTCGGGCGGGCCGCTCAGCCAGAGGTGACGGCCGCCGCTGGGGGTCAGGACGACGACCGTGGCGGGGATCGTGAACAGATGGCGCAGGGCCAGCTCGCGCAGGGCCGCAGAGGAGTCCGTGTCCGATTTCGTGTCGAGGTCGATGCCGATCAGGTGGTGGGGCGGGAGGCCGCAGGCGATGCCGTATCCCGTCGCCCACGGTGCCGCGGCGAACAGTTCGCGGATGCGGTTGGGGTCGGTGGCGGCGTCGTAGACCCCGTGGCCGAAGCGGCCGCACTCGCCGTGGCAGGGCGGGGCCTCGGGGTCGTCGCGGTGCGGGGAGCGCAGGGCCGGGAGCTTCGTGCGGGACAGGGGGATGACGGCCAGGCCGCGTTCGGCGGCTGACAGGGCGTGGGCGAGGGCCAGCGTCGTGGCCTGCCGGTCTGTGGTGGCCATGACTCTATTTTCGTACACCTGTTCGAGAAAGGGAAGCGTATTCCAGAGCGACTCGCCGAGCGGGGCGGGTTGGCCGGAAAAGCGCCGGAACGCTTCACCTCTTGCGGCGCTTGGGGATGGTCTGCCCGCATCACCCTGACCTGATGCTCAAGGTCGTGAAAGGGGTTTATCGACTTGTCCTCACGCTTCAGGGGGAATGGTCGCTTCCGGGCTGGTTCGCCGGGGATTCGGTGGGCAACTCTGATCTCGCGACGTCGTGATCGACTCCGAGGCGGTCGGCCAACTGCCTGGGAAACAGCCTTACTTGACGTACTTCCGGCTATGAAGCCGGGTTCTGGAGGAAGAACATGGCAAGCATCCGTACCGCCCGCGTCATCGCCGCCGTCTCCGCCCTTCCGCTCGCCGCCGCGCTCTTCACCGGCGTCGCAACGGCGGACAACGGTGGCTTCGCGGACGACGGATCGAACGCGGGTGTCGCGAGCATCGTCGGCAGCGGTGTCGGTGGCACCAACAACGGCAACTCGTCCACCACGCAGCAGAACGCGGTGGGCTCCGGTGCCTCGAACCAGAGCAACACCGCGCAGGTCAACGGCTCCGCGTTCACGGCCATCAATCAGGGGAACGACAACACGTCCGTCAACTTCACCCCGCTGTGGTGGTGAGCTGAGGGGCCGCCGCTCCGGCAGCGGCCCCGGTCTCCGACCGGGTGTGCTTCATGGGGTGTGACACGTCTGCGCGGCGGTGCTTCGGCATCGCCGCGCAGGTGTTTGTGCGTACGGCCGCGGGTGTCGGGGGCGGGTCCGTCAACTCCGGCCGGGCCTGCCGACTCCGGCCGGGCCAGGCGGGGCTGGGCCAGGCCAGTGGCCATCCGCCTTGACAGTGCACACCATCTGACGGACAGTCAGAAATCTTCGCCGAGGTCGTGGGAACCCCGGCGGCGGCAGCGGTGTACCAGAAGTGTCGATACGAAACGGGCGGGACGAACGGGACCACGAGGACGAGGGGGAGGCCATGGCCGACGAACTGGAGCAGCGACTGAAGGCGTACGAGGGCCGGCCCGCCGCTGTCTCCGGCACGGGCAAGGACCCCGTCAACGCGCCCATGATCCGCCATTGGTGCGAGGCCATGGGCGACACCAACCCGGCCTACTCAGGCCCGGACGCCATCGCCCCGCCCACCATGCTCCAGGCGTGGACGATGGGCGGCCTCTCCGGACATTCGGGCCGCTCGTCGGCCTACGACGAACTGCTCACCCTCCTCGACGAGGCGGGCTGTACCTCGGTCGTCGCCACCGACTGCGAGCAGGAGTACATCCGCCCCCTGCGCCCCGGTGACGAGATCACCTTCGACGCGGTGATCGAGTCGGTGTCGTCCCGCAAGACGACGAAGCTCGGCACGGGTCACTTCGTCACGACCCGCATGGACATCCGAGTCGGCCCCGACCTCGCCGGTACCCACCGCTTCCGCATCCTCAAATACGCCCCCGCGTCCGCGCGACAACGGCAGTCGGACAAGGCACCCCGCCGCCCCCGCCCCGTCATCAACCGCGACAACGCCGGCTTCTGGGAAGGCGTCCGCGAACACCGCCTCCTCATCCAGCGCTGCACCGCCTGCGGGACCCTGCGCCACCCCTGGCTGCCTGGCTGCAACACCTGCGGCCACCCGGAGTGGGACACCGTCGAGGCGAGCGGCAACGGCACGGTCCATTCGTACGTCGTCATGCACCACCCGCCCTTCCCGGCCTTCGACCCTCCGTACGCGGTCGGCCTGATAGAGCTCACGGAAGGCGTGCGAATGATCAGCAGCGTGACCGGGGTGCCGTACGACAAGGTGCGGATCGGCATGCCCGTGCGGCTCGAATTCAGGGAGTACGACGACGAGTTGGTGCTCCCGGTCTTCCGGGCCGAGGAAGGCTTGTACGGGAAGGGGTCGCACGAGGAGGGGTCCCATGTACGTCGGTGAGCAGTTCCCCTCGCTGGAGATCCCGGTCACCCGCACGCTGATCGTCGCCGGCGCCGTCGCCTCCCGCGACTACCAGGACGTTCACCACGACGCGGAGTCGGCCCGGCAGAAGGGCTCCCCCGACATCTTCATGAACATCCTGACGACCAACGGCCTGGTCGGCCGCTACATCACGGACCACTTCGGTCCCACGGCCGAGCTCCGCCGCGTCGCCATCCGACTGGGCGCCCCCAACTACCCGGGAGACACGATGGTGTTGACGGGCACGGTCGAGGAGGTCGAAGGCGACACCGCGACCGTCCGCGTGATCGGGGAGAACGGCATCGGCAGACATGTCACAGGCACGGTGACAGTCACCGTCCCGCCGGATACGCCGCCGGTCGCGCCGCCGCAGACGTCGTCGCGGACGGCCTCAGGAGGTCCCCGATGAGCGTCCGTACCCGGGACACCCTCGGCGGGCGGTCGGCGATCGTCGGCATCGGCGCCACCGAGTTCTCCAAGGACTCGGGCCGCAGTGAGCTGAAGCTCGCCGTGGAGGCGGTGCGGGCCGCGCTGGACGATGCGGGGCTGACGCCGGCCGACGTGGACGGGATGGTGACGTTCACGATGGACACCAACCCGGAGATCACCGTGGCCCAGGCCTGCGGGATGGGCGAGCTGTCCTTCTTCTCCCGCGTCCACTACGGCGGCGGAGCGGCCTGCGCGACGGTCCAGCAGGCGGCGCTGGCGGTGGCGACGGGCGTGGCCGAGGTGGTGGTCTGCTACCGCGCCTTCAACGAGCGGTCGGGGCGCCGCTTCGGCTCGGGGGTGCAGCACCGGGAGCCCTCCGCGGAGGGGGTCGCGCTCGGCTGGTCCCTGCCGTTCGGGCTGCTCACCCCGGCGTCCTGGGTGGCGATGGCGGCCCAGCGTTATCTGCACACCTACGGTCTGACCCCGGAGGCCTTCGGGCAGGTGGCCGTCACCGCCCGCAGACACGCGGCGACCAACCCGGCGGCGTACTTCCACGGCCGTCCGATCAACCTCGCCGACCATGCCGCCTCACGCTGGATCGTCGAGCCGCTCCGCCTCCTGGACTGCTGCCAGGAGACGGACGGCGCCCAGGCCCTCGTCGTCACGTCCCTGGAGCGGGCACGTGATCTGCCGAACCCGCCGGCGGTCGTGGCCGCGGCAGCCCAGGGAGCGGGCCGGGCCCAGGAGCAGATGACCAGCTTCTACCGCGACGACCTGACGGGCCTGCCGGAGATGGGGGTCGTGGCCCGCCAGTTGTGGCGCACCTCGGGGCTCACGCCGGCCGACATCGACGTGGGGATCCTGTACGACCACTTCACGCCGTTCGTGCTGATGCAGTTGGAGGAGTTCGGGTTCTGCGGGAAGGGGGAGGCGGCGGACTTCGTGGCCGGGGAGCGGTTGGCGCTGAACACACACGGAGGACAGCTGGGGGAGGCGTATCTGCACGGGATGAACGGGATCGCGGAGGGAGTGCGTCAGATACGGGGGACGGCGGTGAACCGGATATCCGGCGCGCGCCGGGTCCTGGTGACGGCGGGGACAGGGGTGCCCACCTCGGGGCTGGTGCTCTCCGGGGAAGGCTGAGGCCTCGGAAGGCGGGCCTGTCTGCGAGGACGGGCGTACCCCTCAGGGGTCGTCCCGCAGTAGTCCCCACCCCCTCGTCCACCCTCAGGAGGTGGAGCCACCCCCACCCCTACAACCTGAGGCGGACTCGTCTTCGGGACCTGCGGCCGATGAGAGGGAGGCCTCCTCGCTCCTAGCGTGGAGCCATGACCACACCCGTCTGCACCAGCGCTTCGGACGTCGCGGTACCGGCGAGGCAGACCCGCCCGTACGCGACGTACCCCTCCTTCTCGTCGTATGTGAAGGCCCGCCAGCCGGTGCTGCTGCGTACCGCCCGGTCGTTGACCGCGAACCCGTGCGACGCGGAGGACCTGCTGCAGACCGCGCTCACCAAGACGTATGTCGCCTGGGAGCGGATCGAGGACCACCGGGCGCTGGACGGTTATGTGCGTCGTGCGCTGCTGAACACGCGCACATCGCAGTGGCGCAAGCGCAAGGTGGACGAGTTCGCGACCGACGAGATCCCGGAGCCCGAGCTGACGCCCGGCGGGGACGACCCGGCCGAGCAGCAGGCGCTGCACGATGCGATGTGGCGGGCAATCATGAAACTGCCGGCCCGGCAGCGGGCGATGGTCGTCCTCAGGTACTACGAGGATCTGAGCGAGGTCCAGACGGCCGAGGTGCTCGGGGTGTCGGTGGGCACGGTGAAGTCCGCAGTGTCCCGGGCGCTGGGCAAGCTGCGGGAGGACCCGGAGCTGGGGCTGGTCCGCTAGGGGCGGCTGTTCCGTCGCGGGTGCGCGGCGCGGGAGCGGGCAGCCGCGTCGCACGGTTCGGGTCCGGGCCGCGGCAGGGAGGTCCTGCCCACGGCAAGCGGGCTCCGACCGCTCCGAGCAGACCTCGATGGCAGGGGCGGGTCCCATCCGTCCGAGCCGACGTGGACCGCAGGGGCGTGTCCCACCGCTCCAAGCCGACCTGGTCCGCAGAGGCGTGTCCCACTGCTCCAAGCCGGCCTCGGCCCTTACCGGCAGAGCTCAACCCTTCAGAGCAGGCCTCGATCGTCCCGAGCCGACGTTGACCGCGCCGGGCGGCCCTCCACTGTTCCGGGCGGGGCAGGGCACGGCCATGCCCGTGGGTCACCGTCGGTGATGCGTCTCGATCGGGCCCCGTGCCTCGTCGAAGAGTGCCGGGCCGTGCTGCTCGACCGTCGGCCAGGCGCCTGAGGCCGGGTTGAGTTCGATGAGCTGCTCGGTGGAGAGGGCGTAGACGACGCGGCCGAGCCCGGAGCGGGCGATGCCGCCGGTGCACATGCCGCAGGGCTGGCAGCTGGTGTAGAGGGTGGTGCGGGCGGCGGTGTCGGGGGCGAGTTCGCGGGCGGCCCAGCGGGCGAGCTTGAGTTCGGGGTGGGCGCTGATGTCGTTGTCGCGGAGGACCGTGTTGTGGGCTTCGGCGAGGATCTCGCCGTCGGGGCCGGCCAGCAGGGAGCCGTAGGGGGCGTCGCCGAGGGTGACGGCGTGGGCCGCGAGGGCGATCGCGCGGCGCAGGAGGTGCTCGTCGGCGGTGCTGATCATGAGCGGGTCCTCCAGTGGGTGGCCACGGCGGTGAGATCCTGCCAGGCCGTGTGCGGGCGGCGGGTCTCCTCCGGGTCCCCGTGGTAGGGGTCGAGCAGGACGGTGGAGGCGCCGAGCAGTCGGAGCTGGTCGAGGTCGTCGAGGATCTGGTCGAGGGTGCCGATGCCTGCGGGGCGTTCGGGGTCGTCGACCGGTGTCGTCGTCAGGCGCAGGGCGATGCGAGGGGCGAAGCCCGGCAGGGCGTGGTGGGTCACGGTGGAGCGCAGCCAGGAGATCGTGCCTCGCAGGGGGTGCCAGGCGTCGCCGAAGCCGATGGCGCGTCGGATCGCCGCGTCGCTGTTGCCGCCGACCCAGAGGGGGACGGCGGTGGCGGGGCCGTCCGAGCGCCAGGCGGCGCGCAGGGCGGTGAGGTGCTCGTCGGTCAGTCTGCCGCGCGCGGTGAAGGGCACGCCGAGCGCCTCGTACTCCTGACGGGCCCAGCCGACGCCCACGCCGAGCACCAGGCGGCCGTCGCTGAGCTGTTGGAGGTTGGTGGCCATACGGGCCACCAGGAGCGGGTGCCGGTAGGGGAGGACGAGGACGGTGGTGCCCAGGCGCAGGGTGGTGGTGATGCCGGCGAGCCAGGAGAGGGTGGTGAAGGGTTCGTAGAACGGTTCCGGGTATCGCTCGGCCACGTCCGGGGTGACCGTCACGTGGTCCGAGACCATGAGGAGGTCGTAGCCGAGCCCTTCCACGACGCGGGCCCATTCGCGCAGGACGCCCGGGTCGGTGCCGGGGCCGAAGT
Source organism: Streptomyces sp. NBC_00019 (assembly GCF_045041015.1). Classification (NCBI taxonomy): domain Bacteria; kingdom Bacillati; phylum Actinomycetota; class Actinomycetes; order Kitasatosporales; family Streptomycetaceae; genus Streptomyces; species Streptomyces sp. NBC_00019. The sequence goes on along the minus strand of NZ_CP108302.1, from coordinate 5,260,393 downwards.
TCGGTACGTTGACGCCCAGTTGCATGTTTCGAGGCTATAGCGGTGATCATGGGCAACGGAACAGGCTTCTCCCGGTGATCGGGGTGTGCACCCGTGAATCTGCCGGTAGATTCACGATGTGGCCGTGAATCTCGATGAGGTCGACTGGGCGATCATCCGTCAGTTGCAGCAGGAGGCGCGTCTGTCCCTGAGTGAACTGGGGCGGCGGGTGAATCTCAGCCCGTCGGCCACCACGGAACGGGTGCGGCAGCTGGAGGCGCAGGGCGTCATCACCGGTTACCAGGCGGTGGTGGACCTGGCGAAGGTCGGCTATCCCGTGCTGGCCCTCGTCCGGCTGAAGTACCCGGGCAACCGTCACCAGCCGTTGCGTCAACTGTTCGCCGAGCGGCGGGAGATCCTCGAGTGCCTGCGCACCACCGGTGACGACTGCTACACCTTGAAGGTCGCCGCGACCTCCATGGGGCACCTGGAGACCCTCATGGACGAGCTGGCGGGACTCGGCAGCACGACCACGAGCGTCGTCTACAGCCAGACCCTCCCCTTCCGCGGCCCCGACCGGCCCTGAGACCGGCAGTGCGGTCTCTCCGATAGCTGCACAGCACTGTGAACGCAACGTGACGTGATCGATCACCGCTGCCTAGTGACATACCAAGTGGTATGTGAGCAGAATCAGCCCAGCCCTTACCACCGCGTAGGCAATGTCGCCCCGGGAGGACGCCGTGCTGAGCACGATGCAGGACGTACCGCTGCTGATCTCGAGGATCCTGGCCCACGGGTCCACGATCCACGGCACATCGCAGGTGACCACCTGGACCGGTGAGGGCGAGCCGCACCGGCGTTCCTTCGCCGACATCGGCGCCCGTGCGGCCCAGCTGGCGCACGCGCTGCGCGAGGACCTCGGCGTCGCGGACGACGAGCGGGTCGCGACCCTGATGTGGAACAACTCCGAGCACGTCGAGGCCTACTTCGCGATCCCGTCCATGGGCTCGGTCCTGCACACGCTGAACCTCCGGCTCCCGGCCGAGCAGCTGGCGTGGATCGTCAACCACGCGGCCGACCGGGTCGTGATCGCCAACGGTTCGCTGCTGCCGCTGCTCGTCCCGCTGCTGCCGCACCTCAAGACCGTCGAGCACGTGGTGGTGTCGGGCCCGGGCGACCGCTCCGGGCTCGCGGCCGCCGACGTCCAGGTGCACGAGTACGAGGACCTGATCGCCGGGAAGCCGACGGCGTACGACTGGCCCGAGCTGGACGAGCGTCAGGCCGCCGCGATGTGCTACACGTCCGGTACGACGGGCGACCCCAAGGGCGTGGTGTACAGCCACCGTTCGATCTATCTGCACTCCATGCAGGTCAACATGGCGCAGTCGATGGGCCTGACCGACCAGGACACCTCGCTGGTGGTGGTGCCCCAGTTCCACGTCAACGCCTGGGGTCTGCCGCACGCGACGTTCATGACCGGTGTGAACCTGCTGATGCCGGACCGCTTCCTGCAGCCCGCGCCGCTCGCCGAGATGATCGAGAGCGAGAAGCCGACCCACGCGGCCGCCGTCCCCACCATCTGGCAGGGCCTGCTCGCCGAACTGACCGCCAAGCCGCGGGACGTCTCCTCCCTCGGTCAGGTCACCATCGGCGGTTCCGCCTGTCCGCCCTCCCTCATGGAGGCCTTCGACAGGCTGGGCATGCGGGTCTGCCACGCCTGGGGCATGACGGAGACCTCCCCGCTCGGCACCATCGCCCGTCCGCCGGCCCATGCGGTGGGCACCGAGGAGGAGTTCGCGTACCGCCTCACGCAGGGCCGTTTCCCGACGAGCGTCGAGGCCCGCCTCACCGGCCCCGGCGGCGAGCGCCTGCCCTGGGACGGCGAGTCCGCGGGTGAGCTGGAGGTCCGCGGCCCGTGGATCGCCGGCGCCTATTACAACGGCCCGGACGCCGAATCGCTGCGCCCCGCCGACAAGTTCAGCGAGGACGGCTGGCTGAAGACCGGCGACGTCGGCACGATCTCCGCCGACGGCTTCCTCACCCTCACCGACCGTGCCAAGGACGTCATCAAGTCCGGCGGCGAGTGGATCTCCTCGGTGGAGCTGGAGAACGCCCTGATGTCCCACCCCGACGTCACCGAGGCGGCCGTCGTGGCCGTCCCCGACGACAAGTGGGGCGAGCGCCCGCTGGCCACGGTCGTCCTCCGCGAGGGCTCCACCGCCGACTTCGAGTCCCTGCGCACCTTCCTCGCCGAGGAGGGTCACATCGCCAAGTGGCAGCTCCCGGAGCGCTGGACGATCATCGAGTCGGTGCCGAAGACGAGCGTGGGCAAGTTCGACAAGAAGGTGCTGCGCAAGCAGTACGCCGAGGGCACGCTGGACATCACCAAGCTCTGACACAAGCTCGGATACACACGAGATGCCGGGCAGGGATCGACATCCCTGCCCGGCATCGTCGTACGACCGCCGCGGTCGCCGTCGTGGAGACAGCGCCGTGCACCGTCGTAGGAACAGCGCCGTCACCGTCGTACGGCAGTCGTCCCCCACCCCAGCGTCAGCCACACGCCCGCCACTGCGACCACTCCTCCCCACCCGAAGTGGGTGAAGGCGAGGCCTGCCAGGGCCGAGGCGAGGGCGCCGCCGGCGAAGCCGGAGACGACGTAGGCGCTGTTGGCGGTGGCCGGGGTGGAGGTGGTGGTGAGGGCGAGGGTCTGGTTGGCGATGTGCGCGGCGACCAGGGCGGCGTGGATGGCGATCGCGGCGACGAAGAGCGCCACCAGGACATGGCCGCCGAGCCAGAAGAGCGGTACGGACGCGGCCGCGAGCGCATACGCGGTGCGCACCACCTTCGCGGCGCCGAAGCGGTCGACCAGGCCGCCGGCCAGCGGGGCCACCACGCTCGCGGACAGGCCGAAGAGGCCGAAGAGACCGGCGGTGGCGGTCGAGAGGTCGTAGGGCTCGCCGGTCAGCAGCAGCGCGAGCGAGGTCCACAGGGCGCTCCAGGCGCCGTACATCCCGGCCTGCCGTACGCACGCGCGCCACAGGTCGGGCGAGCGGCGCACCAGGCCCGGCATCGAGGCGAGGCCGGAGAAGAGCCCGCCGTTCCCCTTCGGGGTCCCCGCGCGTGAGGGCAGGACGGACGCCGTCAGCAGCCCCAGGATCGCGGTGAGGACCGCCGCACCGGCGAACACCGGGCGCCAGCCGAAGGCGTCGCCGGCCAGACCGCCGAGGACGCGGGCCGCGACGATGCCGGTGAACAGGCCCGCGATGACGGCGGCGACATGGCGTGCGCGGCGGTCGGCGGGGGCGCGTTCGGCGACCAGGGGGACCAGGAGCTGGGGGACGACCGTCGCGGCGGAGGCGACGAAGACCGCGGCGGCGAGGGCGGTCGTGCCGGGGGCCGCGGCGGCGAGGGCCAGGGCCGCGGTCGTGACCAGGGTGAGGCCCGCGACCAGGCGGCGCCGGTTGACGCGGTCGCCGAGCGGGGCGAAGAAGAGCAGGCCGGCGGCGTAGCCGAACTGGGCGACCGAGGCGATCCAGGCGATGGCCGAGGGGGTCGAGCCGAAGTCGTGCGCGATGAGGGGGAGCAGCGGGGCTGCGAGGTAGATGTTCGCGGCCGTGACCGCGGTGCACAGGGCGATGAGGACGAGGAAGAGACGGGCGCGGGTGGGCTCCCGGGTGGGGGTCCGGGCGACCGTTTCGGTGGTGATCGTCGTCGACGACATGGGCGGCGGGACTCCTTCGAGCGCGGGCCTGAGAGTGAGGGCCGAGGGTCGGGGCCGTCCCTCGGCAACCAACCAGTTGGTTGGATGGCTGGAAGAACACCCTGCACCTCCCCCGAATTCCCTGTCAACCAAACAGTTGGTTACTTCCCCCGCTACCCTGGACCCCATGGCAGTGAGAGACCCTGAGGCGACCCGGGCCCGGATCTTCGACGCGGCGGTCGCCGAGTTCGCCCGCCACGGCATCGCCGGCGCCCGTATCGACCGCATCGCCCGCGAGGCCAAGGCCAACAAGCAGCTGATCTACGCCTACTTCGGCAACAAGGCGGAGCTGTTCTCCCGGGTCCTGGAGAAGGCGATGCTCGATCTGGCCGTCGCCGTACCGGTCGACGCGGACGACATCGAGAGCTGGATCGACGGCGTCATGGACTACCACGTCGCCCACCCCGAGGTGCTGCGCCTGCTCTTCTGGGAGGGGCTGGAGTACGGCCTGACCGAGCTGCCCGACGAGGCCGAGCGCCAGGAGCACTACCGGGAGAAGGTCGCCGCCATCCAGGACGGCCAGGACCGGGGTGTCGTCTCCGACGCGATCCCCGCCCGCGACCTACTCTTCCTCCTCATCGCCCTGGCCAACTGGGCCGCCGTCGTCCCGCAGATGCGGCGCATCGTGGTCGGCGGCGAGGAGGACGACGGGGAGCGGCTGCGGGCGTCGGTGCGGGAGGCCGCGCGGAGGCTGGTGGCGAAGTAGTAGGGGTGGCCGGGGCGCGGCGGTTCACTGCGCGGCTCGGCAGGGCGGCGTCGTTTTGCACTGAGGCCCACCGTCCGAGCCGGTACGCCTGAGCCGGTACGCCTGACCCTGCGTGCCCCAGCCCCAGCCCCCGCGCCTAGTTCGTCCCGATCCGCGCCAGCAGATCCACGATCCGCGCCTGCACCTCACCACTGGTGGACCGCTCCGCCAGGAACAGCACCGTCTCGCCGGACGCCAGCCGCGGCAGGTCCGCCTGGTCGACGGCGGCGGTGTAGACGACGAGCGGGGTGCGGTTGAGCTGCCCGTTCGCGCGCAGCCAGTCGACGATGCCGGCCTGGCGGCGGTGCACCTGGTGCAGGTCCATCACGACCAGGTTCGGCCGGAACTGCCCCGCCAGCGTCACCGCGTCCGCGTCGCTCGCGGCCCGCGCCACCTGCATCCCGCGCCGCTCCAGCGTCGCGGTCAGCGCCAGCGCGATCTCCGCGTGCTCCTCGATCAGCAGCACGCGCGGCGGGTGCTGCTCGCTGTCCCGCGGTGCCAGGGCCTTCAGGAGTACGGCGGGATCGGCACCGTACGCCGCCTCGCGCGTCGCCTGTCCGAGCCCCGCGGTCACCATCACCGGCACCGAGGCGGCCACCGCGGCCTGCCGCAGCGACTGCAGTGCGGTCCGGGTGATCGGCCCGGTCAGCGGGTCCACGAACAGCGCGGCCGGGAACGCGGCGATCTGCGCGTCGACCTCTTCGCGCGAGTGCACGATGACGGGCCGGTAGCCGCGGTCGCTGAGCGCCTGCTGCGTGGTGACGTCCGGCGCGGGCCACACCAGCAGCCGGCGCGGGTTGTCCAGCGGCTCCGGGGGCAGTTCGTCGTCCATGGGCTGCGGCCGCGGGGTGTCCGCGATCTCGACGGCCCCACCGGGACCGTCCAGCGGCTCGGGCCCCTCGGCGGCGTTCTCGTCCGGTGCGCCTATGGCGTACGACCGTCCGGTGCCCTCGGTCAGCTGCGCCAGCCGGGACTGTCCGGCCATCGAGGGCTGGGGCTGCGCGGGCGCCTGCCCGGCCAACGACGGCTGGGGCTGCGCCGGGGTCTGCTCGGCCGTCGGATGCGGGCGCCCGGCGGCCGGGTCGGGCGGTGTGCCGAGCTTGCGGCGGCGGCCGGAACCCCCGGGCTGATGCGGCGCGGGCGTCGCCGTCGGCTGCTGGACCTGGGCCGCCTGCCGGGTGAACGGCACGCCCTGCCCCAGCGTCCGCACGCTGATCGCCCGCCCCTGCGTCGAGTTCGGGTCGACGGGCGCCGCGGCCTCCGCGGGCAGCGGCTGCGCCGGGCGGGCCTGCGCGGCCGCCTCCGGGGGCGGCGTGGTGCCGGGGGCCGGGGTGCCGGCGGACGGCACGGGCTGCGGGGCGTTCGGCGGTACGGCGTTGTCGTCGGCGGGCCACGGCTGGGGAGCCGGGGTGCCCTGGGGTGCCTGACCGGGAGCGGCCTCGGCGGGGAGCGGCTGACCGGCGAGGGTCTGTCCGGAGGGTGCCTGGGCGGGCAGCGCGGTCTGACCGGTGGCGTGCTGCGCGGGGACGGCGGCGGGCCGGGCGGCCTGGGCGGGGACCGGCTGAGCGGTCTGCTGCCCGGCGGTCGCCTGCGGTGCCAGAACCCCCTGCTGTTGCGCCGGAACCCCCTGCGCCGGCGTCCCACCGGCCTCCGCGGGCGCACCTACGGCCCGTCGGCGCCGGCCCGTGGGCGCGGACGCGGGGTGCGGCTGCGGCGGTGTGTGGTCACCGGACTGGTCGTGCGGCACGGCGTCGTGCCGACCGTCGTCGACGAGCCCGGCGGCGGGAACGGCCTGCCCAGGGACATGGACGGCGACCTGAGCGCCCGGCACCTGCGCGGGTACGGCGGCCGCACCGGGCGCCTGCCCGGGAAGACCGGCCTGGACCGGAACCTGTGCGGGCACGGCGATCTGACCCGGCAACTGCCCGGGAACGGCGCCCTGGGCGCCGGGTGCCTGCATGGGCACACCGCCCTGGCCCTGCCCCGGAACGTGCGCCTGCCCGACCGCGGCCGCCGGCTGTTGCGCGCCGCCCGGCCCGTCCGGAGTGCCCTCGGCCCGGTCCGCGTCCGCGGGCGGCAGGGCGAACACCGCGCGGGGCGCGGCTTCCTGCGCGGCGGCCCGCTCGTTCGCGGCGGCCAGGGCGCGGCGCCGACGTCCGGTCGGCTGCGTCCCGCCGCCCTCCGCGGGCTCGGCGGACGCGATCGCGGGCAGCGCCGGCGGCAGCGCGTGCTGCTCACCGGAGCCGGAGCCGGAGCCCGGGCCCGCACCGGAGTCCTGTGGAGCACGGCGCCCCTCCGCAGGCGCGGGCACACCCTGCGGCGGCACGGTCCCGCCCAGACCGCTCCCCACGGCCGCGGTCCCCGCGGCGTACTCGGCGGCCGTGACGACGGCACCCTCGGACACGCCCGCGTCGACCCCGTCGGCCACGTCCTCACCGGCAACCTCGGCCGGCCTGCCCCGCCGCCGCCCGGTACCACCCGACCCGGACTCCACGCCGGAGGTCAGCGCCGGAAGGGCCGGAGCCTCCTCCGTACGCCTTCTGCGGCGCCCGGTGGGCGTGCCCTCGGCCCCGTCGGAGGCGGGGTCCGCGCCGATGCCGGAAGCCTCCGGCGCATCGCTCTCCAGGAACGCGTCGACGGACGACCGCCGCGCCCGGCGCCGCCCGCCCCCGCCATCGGTCCCGGCAGGCGGCTCGATCGCAGCCGGACCGGCCGCCGCGACGGCCCCCGCCCCACCGCCGATGGGCACTTCGAGGACGTAGGCGCTCCCGCTCATCCCCGGCACTTCATGCGTCTGCAGCACCCCGCCGTGGGCGCGCACGATCCCGCGCACGATCGGCTCGTGCACCGGGTCTCCCCCGGCGTACGGCCCGCGCACCTCGATGCGTACGACCTCGCCGCGCTGTGCCGCCGCCACGACGACGGTGTTGTCCATGTACCCGCCCGCCGACACGGGCGAGTTGCCGGTCGCGTCGACGCCGGCGACGTCCGCGACGAGGTGGGCGAGGGACCGGGCGAGGAGCTGCGGGTCGACCTCGGCCTCGATGGGCGGGGCGTGCACGGCGAACTGCACGCGCCCCGGCCCGATGAGCTCCACGGCCCCGTCGACGCCCGCCGCGACGACGGCGTCGAGCATCACTTTCGTCCGTGTGATGCCGTCCGTGCCGGTCTCGAGGCGCTGGTAGGCGAGCACGTTGTCGATGAGCTGGGTGATCCGCGAGTACCCCGCGGACAGGTGGTGCAGCACCTGGTTGGCCTCGGGCCACAACTGCCCGGCGTCGTCCGCGGCCAGCGCGGCGAGTTCGCGGCGCAGTTCGTCGAGGGGCCCGCGCAGGGAGGCTCCGAGCAGGGTGAGGAGCTGTTCATGCCGCCCGGCGAGCGCCTCGTACCGGTCCTTCTCCCGCTCCCCGAGGGAGGCGTACCGCTCCTCGCCCGCGGCGAGTTCCTCCTCGTGCTGCTCCTGGAGTCCCTCGACCTCGTTGATGTGCTTCTGGCGCAGGGCGGTCAGCTCGGAGGCATGCTCCTCGGCGAGCCGCTCCAGCTCCTCCGCGTGCCGCGCCTCGGCGGCCTCCTTCTCCTCGGCGAGCTGGTCGTACGGCCGCCGGTCGGTGAAGGTCATGACAGCCCCGACGAGCTGGTCACCGTCCCGCACCGGCGCGGTCGTCAGGTCGACGGAGACCTTGTCGCCCTTCTTCGACCACACCACCTGCCCGCGCACCCGGTGCTTGCGCCCGGAGCGCAGGGTGTCGGCGAGCGGGGACTCCTCGTACGGGAACGGTGTGCCGTCCGCGCGGGAGTGCAGCATGAGTTCGTGCAGCTCGCGGCCGCCGAGATCGCTGGCCCGGTAGCCCAGTATCTGGGCGGCGGCCGGGTTGACGAGCACGATCCGCCCGTCGGTGTCGGTACCGACGACCCCCTCGGACGCGGCCCTCAGGATCATCTCGGTCTGCCGCTGCGAACGCGCCAGCTCGGCCTCGGTGTCGACGGTCCCGGTGAGGTCCCGTACGACGAGCATCAGCAGCTCGTCGCTGCCGTAGCCGTAGTTGTCGTAGGCCTGCTGGCCGTTCTCGAGATTGGCGCTGGTCACCTCGACCGGGAACTCGGCCCCGTCGGTCCGGCGCGCGATCATCCGCGTCGGCTTGGTCTGCCCCCGCGGATCCATGTGGTCCGGTCGCCGCATCGACCCCGGGATCAGCTTGGAGTCGAACTCGGGCAGCAGATCGAGCAGCCCGCGCCCGACCAGAGCCGTACCCGGCGCCTCGAAGGCCTCGAGGGCGATGGTGTTGGCGTTCACGACGGTTCCGTTGGCGTTGACCAGGACCAACGCGTCGGGCAGCGCGTCGAGTATGGCTGCGAGGCGAGCAGCGCCTCGGGATGGCCTGCTGCTCACGAGACGCTTCCTCCCTGTTACCGCACCTTGCCGACCGCTCGGGCCATCTTGCCAACCGGCCCGCGACGTGTCACGCGAGGGAGTCTAAGGGCAGCGGTTGTGCCGGGGGTCCCGGATGAGAGGGAGGTCGCACGACGAAGTGACGTAGAACGTGTGACCGCACGCGCGACCACCTGCTTCTACTGCGCGATACCTCCGCGGGACTTTCGCAGGACTTTTATGGACGCCCTGTTTCCGCCATGAAATGCCTGTGCGAGGTACTTGGTGCCTACCGGCCCATGTCGGGCAGCACGGGAACGAGCCGGTCCCAACGGCCGATCTGGCAGCCGTCGCTCCGGTCGTACCGCGCGTCGACGGGCCGTCCGGCCCAGGTCCCGGTGACATGCGCGGTGGCCGGCCCGCCGTACTGCATGGTGCACAGGCTTCGCTCGGGTACGGGGGCGAAGGTGTCCTTGCCCCAGCGCGCACCGCGGTCGAGCGCGGCGCACGCGCTGCCGGCGTCGGGGTGGGTGCCGCCGCCGGGATGGCAGTACAGCTCGAAGGTCCCGTCCTTGGCGCCGCCCGCGTTCCGCACGGTGACGGTGAGGTGGTCGCCGACGCGGTCGTCGTCGCGGGCGGGCGGGGGCATGAGGGTGTGGGCGGAGGCGGGTACGGCGGTGACGGAACCGGCGGCGACGAGAGTGGAGGCGCCGAGGACGAGGAGCCGGGCGAGCCGGGCGGACTGGAGCATGACCTGACTAACGCGCCCCGCCCCGACCGGTTGCGCCACGTCTCTCGCACCGTCGGTAGGGCTTTGCCCTGCGGCCCGCCTGCCTAGTACCGTGGGAGGCGATTGGTGACACCGCGCTCGACTGTGTCATCATCTGGACGCACCACTCGCGCTCGCGCGGATGGCTGTGCTGGAGGCGTCGCCTAGTCCGGTCTATGGCGCCGCACTGCTAATGCGGTTTGGGACTTAAATCCCATCGAGGGTTCAAATCCCTCCGCCTCCGCGCTTGATCACGAAGCCCCGGTCTTTCGGCCGGGGCTTCGTCGTTGCCACCAAGGCCTTCTCGGGCCGTTTCCGCAGCTCACAACGGGTACGGCAAACGGATTTCACATGGCGGCGGCAGTCATGTAATGTTCTTCCTGTCGCCGCGAGCGGCCCGGAAGGGCAGGAACGGCGGGAAAACAAAACAAGCACTCGTAGCTTAACGGATAGAGCATCTGACTACGGATCAGAAGGTTGCAGGTTCGAATCCTGCCGAGTGCACCAGAGAAAAGGCACCTAGAGTGCTGGTCAGAGGCCCTGAACTGCTAAGGCGGATCGGGGCCTTTGTCATGCTTGACGAGCGTTCGTCTCACGATTTCTCACATCCGCCGTTTGATCATGGTCAGCCGAGCAGCTCAGCGAGCTTGTCTGAGCCCGCCTTGAGCGACTGCGGGTCGGGGTGTACGTAGGTGCGTTTCGTGAACGACAGGTCGCTGTGTCCGGCCCACGCACTCACCACGGTGTCTGGCACGCCGTTGTTGGCCATCCACGACAGGCACGCGTGCCGGGCGTCGTACAGGCGGACCTTGCGTACCCCGGCCGTCTCCATCCGCTCGTACGCCCGCCGGCGCAACCAGTCGGTCTTGACCGCGGCCCCCAGCTCGTCGACGACAACGCGCCCCGAGGCCTCGTAGCCATCGCCGGACTGGAGACGCTCGCGCGCCTGGCGGGTTCGGAACATCCGCAGCGCGGCGAGCACGATCGTCGGCAACGGCAACTTCCGCTCGCCAGAAGCCGACTTGGTGTCCTTCTCGATCACCTCGCCCGCCACCAGCGTCCGCGTCTTCTCGACGGACACGGTGCCGGCCTCGAGGTCCACGTCGATCCACCGGAGGCCGCACACCTCCGCTGGCCGCAGGCCGATCAGCGACAGCAGCATCGCGGCGTACAGGCGGTCCGGGGCCACGTGCGCGAGGAACGTCTTCACCTCGTCCTCAGTCCACGGCACGCGTCCCTTGCGGCGCTCCTTGTCCTCCTTCCGGGCCTGCCTCGGGATCGTGACGTGCTCGGCCACGTTCCGCGCGACCAGGCCCCGGCGGATGCCCAGGTTGAGGGCGGCCCGCAGACGACCGAGGGTGAGGCTCACCGTGCGGACGCTCAGGCCCGTGCCGGCCTTGCCGCCGATCCGGCGGGCGCTGCTGAGCATCCAGTCGATGAGCGACTCGACGTCGTCCTCGGTGAGTTGCTGCAGCCGCTTGGTGCCAAGGTGCGTACGGACGTACCGCATCGCGTCCTCGTAGGACCGCTTCGTGGCCACCTCGACGTCTCGCGTCGCCGCCTTCAGCCACATGTCGACCAGCTCGGCCACGGTCGTCTTCGCCGGAGCGATGAACGTGCCGGTCGCCTTCTGGTGCTGGATCCGCGCGTACTCGTTGACCGCCTCGGTCTTGGTGTCCTTTGTGACGGTGAGCTGCTTCCGCCGCATCACCGGCTCCCCGGTCTCCGGGTTGAGGATCACTGCGCCCGTGGTCTTGTCCCTCTTGGGCTCCTGGCCGACGTCGACGACGAATCGGTACCGGACCTTGCCGCCTCTTAGCGTGATCTTCTTGATCGGGTCAGCCATCGTCGTCCTGCCGTCGTGGGCGGAACCCAGCGGCGCCGGAGACCCGGTCGTCTCCCTGAGTGGTGAAGAGGCCGATGGGGCGGGAGTTCAGCAGGAACTCGACCTGTGCGCGGTCCGCCTCCTCCTCCCCGTCTGGGAGCAGGATCGGCTCCTGGCACCACATCCACCGCCAAGCGAGCGTGGCCTCGACCTCGCCGGCGCCCGTGACCTCAGCCGTACCGCGGGCGTCCTGCGGCAAGAGCAGGGTCGCAGGCGAGACGCCGAGGGCGATAGCGAGCGCGACCAGGTCGTCGACGTCGACGCGCCTGATCTGCTTCGTCGTGCCTTCCTCGGAGCCGTTCTCGATCTTGTTGATCGCGTCCTGGCTCAGACTCCGGCCGACCTTACCGAGCGCTTCGGAGAGAGCCCGGAGGCTCATCCCACGTGCTGCGCGTAGCCGCTTCACGTTCGCGGCTACGGCTCGTCCGCTGGCACTCAATTCGATGCGTCCTGTCGTCATGATCTCGATGCTAGCCATCGAGATCTTCTCGAAAATCTCCAAGATCTTGTGGAAACTTCCCCTTGGCCCTACGCTCGCCATCATCACGTAGCATCACGCGATGATGCAAGTAGTCATCGAGAAAATCTCGAAGGAGGTTGAGGGTGAAGATCGAATGGCTCACGCCGCGAGAGGTGGCTCAGCAACTCCGAGTGCACCCCGGAACGCTGGCCAACTGGAGATACCAGGGCATCGGCCCCGAGTTCACGAAGCTGTCGCCCGCCCCCAACTCCCCGGTGCGGTACAGGCGTGACCACGTCGACACGTACATGCGCCAGCGGATGGGGGGTGCGTCCGCATGACGCTCGCGACCCCGCCCACCCTGGACGAGATCCGCACGTGGCCGGCCACCGTCAGCATCCCCCAGGCCGCAGAAGGCCTCGGCATCTCGAAGTCGCACCTCTACGACCTGGTGAAGCGCGGCGAGGCACCCGTACGCACGCTCTCGTTCGGCGCCCGGTACCGCGTCATCACCGCGTCGCTGGTCTCCCTTCTGGAGAGCGCATAAGACGGCCCCCACCAGACCGCAGGTGTATCCAGCACCCGCGCGGCAGGGGCCCTCATCCGATCCAGAAAAGCCGAAGCCCCGGGCTCATCGCTCGGCAGCGACCCAGGGCTTCAACACAGAACGGACCCTCAGATGATGACACGCTCCGTCGTCGCCGGACGACCCGAACCGAGAGGCGGTAGGCCGATGCTCGAGCACTCTCTCGCCTACGCGCAGCACGGTTGGAGCGTCTTCCCGCTCGCGGGCAAGACTCCGGCGATCCCTCGCGCGCACGAGGCCGGACACCCGTGCCGCGGTGAGTGCGGCCAGCACGGGCACGGCTATCACGACGCCACGCGCGACCCAGCACAAATCACCGCATGGTGGAGCCGCTACCCGTCCGCCGGTATCGGTCTGCCCTGCGCCCCGAACGGCCTGGCCGTGGTCGACGTTGACCCCCGCAACGGCGGACACGCGACGCTGTGCCGCCTCGAGGCCGAGCACGGGCCACTGCCCGCCACTCTCATGCAGATCACGGGCGGGGACGGACTCCACATGGTCTACGCCCACCCCGGCACGGACCTGCCCGGCAAGCTCGGTCCCGGCATCGACGTGAAGGCCAACGGCTACATCGTCGCCGCGCCCTCCCTGCACCCGTCCGGCGCCCGATATCGCTGGTCGGGCGACGGCCGGTTCACCCACCCGCTCACCCTCTGGCCCGGCTTCCTGGGAACCCGTAACGCCCCGCCCCGCCCCGTACAGCAGATCGAGACGGCCCGCCCCTTCGACGGGCTCGTCGGCCTGGTCGCGTTCGTCCTCGAGGCCCGCGAGGGAGAGCGGAACTCCCGACTGTTCTGGGCAAGTTGCCGCGCCCTCGAGCTGGTGCGCGCGGGCAAGGTCGACGGAGACGCCATGCGCGGCGCCCTGCTCGACGCCGCGGCCCGCATCGGGCTGTCGGACGCCGAAGCCTCGAGGACACTGCACAGCGCGGAACGGGCGCCGCGCCGGGCGGGAGCGGTCGCGTGACCGACCCCCGTGACGTCGCCCGCGAGACGCTCGAGCGCAACGGGGTCACCGAGGCCTCGCTCGCTCCCCGACGATCGCTGAAGATCACCCGCGCCTCGGACATCGAGCCCGAGCCGGTGGTGTGGGCGTGGGTCGACGAGGGCGAGGGACGCATCCCTGCCGGTGCCCTGTCGGTCGCGGCCGGCCGAGAGGGCACAGGGAAGTCCTCGTTCGGGATGTGGATGGCCGCGCACATCACCCGCGGCACCCTCCCCGGCTCCTTCTACGGGCGCCCCCGCGCGGTCTTCTATGTGGCCGTGGAGGACTCGTGGAAGCAGACGATCGTGCCCCGCCTCATCGGGGCCGGCGCTGACCTCGACCTCGTGTACCGGGTAGAGGCCGTGGAAGCCGAGTACGGCGAGACGACACTCAGCCTGCCGCAGGACAACTCTCTGATGGAGCAGGCCATCGACGAGCACGGCGTGGCCCTGGTCGTCCTCGACCCGCTCATGTCCTGCATCGGCAAGGGCATCGACACCCACCGCGAGCGTGACGTACGCCTGGCCCTCGACCCGCTCGCCAGGATGGCCGACCGTACGGGTGCCGTGCTGCTCGGGATCGCCCACTTCAACAAGGGGGCGAGCACCGACCCGGCCTCGCTCATCACAGGGTCGGGGGCCTTCAAGAACGTCCCGCGCGCCGTGTTCGGATTCGCCCGCGACGACGACAACGAATGCCGTGTGATGACCCAGGCGAAGAACAGCCTCGGTCGCGCGGACCTGCCCTCGCTGTCGTACCTCATCGAGTCGGCCACCGTGCCCACCAGGGCAGGCGAAGCCAGAGTTGGCCGGTTCGTCTTTACCGGCCGCGCGGACCGCACGGTGGACGAGATCCTCTCAGCCGGGCAGGAGACCGACCGAGGCGACCGGGACGTCGCTGCCGAGTGGCTGCGCGGCTATCTCGAGAGCCAGGGCGGTGAAGCATCCAGCAAGGACGTGAAGAGGGCGGCAGCGGCTGACGACATCTCGGAGCGCACCTTGCAGCGCGCCATGCGTAAGGCAGGCGTGAAGGCGGAACGCGCGGGTTTCGGCAAGGGGTCGGTCTGGCGGATCTCCGAGCACTTCCCCGACACGCAGAGTGACGACGCTCCGGCGGTCGCGCCACAGTCGCGCCATTCACGCCAGGGTTCAGACCCTGGCGCCAATGGCGCGAACGGCGGCGCGAACGGCGCGACGCCGGATCAGACCTCACTAAGCGTGACAGATAGCGATCATGGTCGGCACGATCGGGCTACGCCGGAGGATCCGCCCGCGAGGTCGCCGCGCTCGCCCACGCTCGCCCTCGTTGCCGTGGCCAAGGGGGAGGGGGAGTCGAAATCACCAAACTGATTTCCCGGGGCCCCGGCGCGGTCAACTCGGCGCACACCGTCTCAGAAAAAGTTTTGCTCGAGGGGCCCTCGAGACGGAGATCGCAAGAGTGAAAACAGCAGGTCAGGTTGGGTGCTCGATCTCACCGAGAGCCCTGCGGACACGTCGGGAGGCGCGTTGGCGTTCAGCTAAAACGCTGTTTGACGCGTCGTCAGGCGTGCGTTTCAGCAGGTCAGACAGGGTGTAAGGCGAGTCGAACGCCAGACACACAAGGGAGGAAGAACATGGTTGACCAGGGAGAACACCTCGAGGACACCCCCGAAGCGGGCGCAGTCGCTGAGCCCGTTCCGGCCGCAGCGCCGTTCGTGACTGTGCGGATGCCGCGGCGGACGTTCCTCGACGACGACGACACGATGGCCCTGCCGGCGGACGCGGCGAGCCACTGGGACCGGGAGGCGTGGAACCGATGCTGATCCGGCCGTTGGGCGGCAGCGAGGCCGCAGGGATGGGCTTGCTCCTGGACGTCATTGAGCACGTCTCGAGCACGGAGCTCCTCCGGGGCCCGTGGTTCTCACAGAGCAACGAGCGGCGGCTGATGGACGGCCGCGCCAACGTCTGGTTCGTGGCCGACGACCGGAAGTCGGTACAGCGGGTGTCGCTGCTGCTGTGCCCATGCTCCTGCGCGGAGGTGACGACGTACGCCGACGGCATCGAGGTATCCCGCGTTGTCGGTCGTGCGGCGTAGTCTGTTGGCAGGTTGATCGACGGCCAGCAGTTGGGACCGCGAGTCGACTCATTCCGTGAGTACGGCGCTCGAGGCGCAGGCGGCGGCCACCGGTATCCACTCCGGCCGCCAAGTCGCCCGCCTCGAGTCCCGGCCCGAATGACTCGCCGCCGCCCCTCCGGTCCGCCCAGTTCGGCGCCACCCGGTAGCAACTGCTGAGTGCCAGCGTCAGGCCGCGCGTCCTCGAGACGCCCGCGCCGGCGGTCCGCCTCCGTGCACCGGGAAGAGACCCAACTTCCCGAAGGAGGCGGCAGATGCCTGCCGATGCGAAGACGTTGAGGATGGAAGGGCGCAAGGCGCTCATCGAGGCCAAGGGGATCGCTGCCCTGGCTGAGGCGGAAGGCCGTGACTTCACGCCTAATGAAGCCAGGACTGTGCAGGCCGCCATTGCGAAGGGGAGGAACCTACTCGAGCAGGCCGCCGCGGCCGAACGCGGTCCCGGACCGGACGACGACCTGAAGGCGACACTGCGGCAGCTCGGGGACGACATCGCCCCGTCCGGTGACGGTAGTTTTCGACAGGGGCGGACCGGCTTCCATGAGCGGGCGAGCGGCGCCAGCAAGGCCAGCCAGCACCCTCGAGTGAAGGCGGCCGGCGGCTCGGACTGGGGCAGCAAGGTCCGCGATGCCGTATCCGGGAGCGCTGGCTACAAGGGCATTCTCGCGTCGGGGGCCGTGCCCCTGACGGTCCCGCTCGACCCGGAGCCGATCCGCATCGGCGTACCCGTGCTGGCTCTGCGCCAGCTCATCCCGACCGTGACGGGGCCCTCGAGGTTCGGCTACCTGCGGCAGACCGTCCGTACGAACAACGCGGCACCGGTGGCGCGCGGGGCGCTGAAGCCGACCAGCGTCTACACGTGGGAGCGGATCGACGACCGGACGCGGACGATCGCGCACCTGTCGGAGCCGATCGCCCGCCAGGACCTGCGCGATGCTCCGTCCCTCGAGCGCGTCCTGGACGTCGAAATGCGCCTGGGGACGGAACTGTCCCTCGAGGGGCAGATCATCAACGGAAGCGGCTCCGGCGAGAACATGACCGGCATCGCTAACGTGTCCGGCTCGCAGGCGCAGGCCTGGGATACGGACCTGCTCACCACGTTGCGCAAGGCCAAGACCAAGCTCGAGGTGAACTCGTTCATCGAGGGCGCGGCCTACGTGATGCACCCCAACGACTGGGAGACGGTGGAGCTCCTCGCCAACAACGAGGCGGACTACTACCTCGGGGGGCCGGTCCAGACGGTCGACGTCACCGCACGGCGCCTGTGGGGCCTGCCGGTCGTGTCGACCACGGCACAGACCGCCGGCACTGCGCACCTCGTGAACTTCGGCCTCGCGACCGAGCTGCAGCTCGTGGAAGACGTGCGGCTTGACTGGTCGGAGAACGTCTACGACCCGAACGCACTCGGGGCCGGATCGGGGGCATCGGACTTCCAGCGCAACATGGTCCGCTTCCGGTGCGAGATGGACGCCGGACTGAAGATCTTCCAGCCGTCCGCCATCGTCGAAATCGACCTCACCGCGTGAGCCCTCGCGTCGGTCAGGGGTGCGCCTGGTCGACGTGAGCATAGGGAAGGCCCGCCACGCTCTTCCAACCGTGGCGGGCCTTCCTGCTGCCTTCAGTTCCTGTTCAGCGTCGCTGTGCGGCCACAGCGCCCGTGTACGTCTCACGGGTCAAGTCCTGCGGGCCGATGCCGAGTTCGGCGAGTACGGCGCGGATGTCCTCGAGAGCCGGCCTTACCTGGTCTTCGTCGACGAGAGTCTCGATCTCGAGGAACGTCCCGTCGATCTCCGGAACGCGAACGAGGGTGGCGAGCATCTGCCGGCCGTGCGCGGTGAAGTCGTAGTTCCTGCACCGCTTCTCGAACGCGATCAACTCCACATGACCGAGGCCGAGGAGGATCGCGTGCGCCTGGTCGGCATCGTCGACGCGGGTCTCGTGCTCGGGCTTCGAGCCGGAGTCCTCGTCGACCGCGGCGCCCTTGTAGGTGAGCACGGTGCGGGTGCCCTCTGCTCCGTGCACCGTGCGCACCCGCAGCTCCTCGCCAGCACGCTCAAGGGAGCCGTCCGGCCGGTCGTAGTACGTATCCCGGTACACCTCCACACGGGCCGTGGCCCGCCCCTCGAGCTCCTGCATGACCGCCTCCGGCGCGTGCACGCGCGCCTTCAACTCCGCCTCGATCACCTTCTGTTCCCTTCCCCTTCAGACCGTGCGCTGAGCCCCGTCGATCACGGCCTCGAACATCCTGCAGAACCCCCGGAACAGGGGCCCGTGCGGAGTCTCCATCACCTTGTACGTGGCCGACTCATGCCCTTCCCACCCCGCGTCGAAGGCACCGACGAACAAGGTGCCGTCCGTGCGGATGAGGCGCCAGGTCGGCAGCATCTTGTACCGCCACACTCCGATGTCACACCCGTCGGCCAGCTCCCTCAGACGTGCTTCGGCCAGACGGACTCCAGAGGCCAGAGACTCCGCGGACTCCCCGATCTCTGCCGCGCGGCGGCTCAGAGCCTCACTCTCGGGATCGAGCAGGGCTACCCGGATCCGGAGGCCGCGGCCCCCCTTCTCTCGCGGCAGACAGGCCCGCAAGAGACTGTCGTTCAGGCCGATCAGGCCAAGGCCGCGCACGGCCAGGACGTCCAGCTGCTGTGCCGCGCGTGCCTGTTGCTGGATCTCCTCGGCAGCGGAGCCCTGCGCGGCGTACACGCGGACGACTTCGGGAAATGCGGCGAGGTCGAAGGCGACTCCGCCCGCCCGCTTCTCACGGTTCGCGGCCAGGCCGAGGAGATGGCGTGCGTCGTCGGGCATGCGCAGACCATCGGCAATGCGCTCATAGACGTCCAACCGGGCCACTTCCCGGCGACCGTGGATGATCTCGTTCACCCGGGCCTGTGTCATGCCGGCCGCCATGGCGATGCGGGCCTGACTCGCGCCGGCGTACTGCTGCACGTGCCGGAAAACCGCGCCCATATCGCGAGCTCTCAAGGCCTGGCGCACTTCGGCGCGCTCCCACGCCCAGTCGGGAAGTTCGATCGGCTCGAGCAAGGTCGACATGAGACGCCCCCGGCTATCCGCAAACGGGATGGAAAGTCATCCCACGGTGAGATTACCGGCGGGGGATCGAGCCGCCCCCCTGCGCCACAAGATCCTTACCGGATCAGGTGAACCCCGCGGCCGCAGCAACGGCCCGGGGCGCGGCCGACGCTTTGAGGGAGCGACGACATGACGCACCGTACCGCTCAGGTGATGGATCAGGCAGAGGGAGATCGAGACGCCCCGGACCTGATGGTCATGCGTGAGACCGCCCTGATCGCGCTCACCCCCGATGCGACCCCCGACGCCCTGGCGCTGGCTCCCGACCAAGTGGCGACGCTCACGGCCACCCTGCGCGGGCATGTCGAGGTCCTCGCGCCCGACGTTGACCGGCTGCTGGCCACGCTCCCGAAGAACAGTCCTCAGCAGTTCTGCGCCCGCGCGTGCGTCGGCGAGGCGCGGGGGAAGCTCCGAGCCGGTCCGGCCGATTCCATGGAGTACGCACGGAAGCTGGCCCGCGTCCTGGTCGCACTGTGCAACCACTATGAGCAGATGCGCGACAGAGACGAGACGCCGGAAGCTGCTGCCCTGCGCCACCTAAGCGAGCACTCCGCAAGCTGCCGGACCTGCACGGCCGTGGACGGCCAGGGCGTCAACGTCAACGCGCAGTGCGAGACCGGTGATTTGCTGTACGAGGAATGGCGCGCGGCTCGCCGTTCCTCGCGCCCTCACTGACTACCCGATCTCCCGTGCTGGCCATTCACGCTCCCCTGGCGGATAGGCCAGCACGGGGCCCGCGTAGGCGCTTCTTCCGCGAGGTGCGCCGCACCCGTCCCGATGGCGGGTGACGCGGGCAGCAGAGCGGCCCCCGAGACGGGACCTGTGTCCCGTCTCGGGGGCCGTTTCCGTGGATGGCGGCAGGAGGGAGCGAACTACGGGTGTAGTGCTCGGGATGAAGTGTGAAGCGGCCCCGGGGAATCTCTCCCCGGGGCCGCCGACTTGGGGAGTAGCCAGTGCTACTCGCAGAAGTGGCCGATCGGGTACCAACCTGCGCACGAGGCGCAGTAGTAGAGCGGCTGCTGCTCGTACCCGAGGGCGGCGAGGAGGCGTCGGATCATCGCTCGGTCACCTCCCTGACGGTGTGGGTGTGGGTGTGGTTGGGGCGGTGCGGAAGCGTGAACTCGTAGATCAACACCCCCTTCTGAGCCTCAACGCGGGCAGGCTCGTGACCTGCGCATTCACGGCATGAGGGGTGCGTGTCCCCCGGTGGGGGAGCGGGGTTAGCTGTACGCCGCACGGACCGCCACAGTGCGAGCGTCGCCGTGGCGACCACGAAGAGCACCCCCGCGGCCTCGTCGATGGCGAACGCGGCCGCCACCACGACCCCGCCGAGGACGACCAAGACGCACGCGCCGGCCGCCCGTGACGACTCCTCTGGCTCCGCTGCTGGCTTCTTCTTCCCGCTCATCCGACGACCCCGTACACCGTGTTGCCGAGCCAGTTCGCCGCCATGGCGAGCGGCACAGCGGCGAACCCGGCCACGCCCGCGCTGGTGCCCAACGTGATGCCGCACCAGGCACCGCGCTTGAGGACGCCCGCACGGTCGCCGCTGGCCTTCTTCACTGCCGCGAGGAACGCGACGGTCAGGATCAGCACCAGGCAGGCCCCGGGGCCGGACAGCGGCATGAACGTCGCGCGGCCGGCCAGCTGGCCGCGGCTCTCGCCGACGCCCCACAACAGGGCGACGTCGCCGAGCCAGTTGGACAGGCCGAGGACGGCGCCGGAGGCGGTGCCGACGAGACCGGCGATGCCGAGGGTGGTCAGGGCGCCGTAGCACCAGGCGAGCAGCCAGGGGAGCAGCTTCTCTGCCTGCTTCAGCGGGTCTTTCATGAGGGACTTGCGGCCGGGCCACCAGGTGATGACTTGGTGGATGAGGAGGCAGAGGCCGATGGTCACTCCGCCGTAGGTGACGTAGTTCATGGGGTGCATGGGGTCCTTCAGCGGACGATGGCCACGCCGAGCGCGGCGAGGGTGACGATGAATGCGCAGGTGCCGGAGATCGGGGGCACGCTGCGGGGCGCGATCGCGCACAGGCCGAGGAGGCCGAGCAGGGCAGAGAGCCCAAAGAACGCGGCAAGCACCACGACTAGGTGTGCTGCTTCGCTCGGGCGGCGAGACGGCCCTGCCATCGGCGGCGCACGGCCTGCGCCGCCTGGTGGATCGCGAACCGTGCGACGTCCTCGGGGAGCCCGTTGTATGCGGCGGCGAGGAGGTTGAGGTTCTGCCGTAGCTGCGTGCTCTCGGGCAGCAGCAGGCCGGCCGCAACAGGTGCCGCAGGCTCGGGCTCCGGGGCGGGTGCCGACGGGGGCTGCTCGCGGAGGTCTCTGCGTACGGTGTCGGCGGAAACGTCCAGCTCAGCGGCGATATCGGCCGGATTCATGCCGCGGTCGGTGAGGTGCGCGACGACGATCCTGCGTGTCTCACGGGACATGGCAGCCATCACGCATCACCGCCGTAGGGGCGGCTGTCGGTCGACTTCGCGAGGCGGCGGCCGTGGGCCATCCGCTGCCTGCGTGCGACCTCGTCGGATGCCGACTCGCGGCCGGCGTACTGCGCGGCGGCCAGCTGGCGATCGTCGCCTGGCAGGAGGCTACGGAGGAACTCGCGGACGTCCATCAGCTGCCACCCCCGATGAGGGCGGCCAGTTCGTCGGCGAGGCCGCGCAGTCGGTCCGCGTAGGCGTCGAGCGTGGCGGCCAGGTCGTACAGAGCGACCGGGGTCAGTACCCGTCCGGGCGGGTACACCGAGACGCCGACCGTGGGGCCCCCGAGCTCGGGACCGGCGACCGTCGTGAACGGGCACTGTGCCAGGCCCGCAGCGAGGATCTCCGCGCCGAGGAAACTGAGGACGACGTTCGGGCCCTTGTGGACGATGTCGACGCGGTGACCGGGCTGCTGGCCGTCATGTCCGGTGCACCACGACGGCTCGGGGACCGTCACGTTCCCGTGGTCGACGGTGGGCAGGGTGATCGTGCGGGGCGCGGTCATTGGCCCTCACCCCACGCGCGGTATCCGGTGGGCTGGTGCTCGGCGAGCCGCTCCCGCAGGTAGGTCGTGGTCCATTCGATGCCGAGCGGAACGTCGTCTTCGAGGAGGCCGCGGAGCGCGATCTTTGCATGCATGGCGCGGTCGTTGAGGATGCGGTCGTGGGCAGCGGTGTCGCCGATGGTGGCGGGGGCGGGGATGTCGAGGGCCTCGAAGATCGCGGCGAGGAAGCCACGGACGTCGTCCGGGACAGAGAGGGCAGCGTTCGGCTCCTCGGTCATCGTCCCGCCTCCACAACCGCGGCCAGGCCCTCGAGCCGGTCCGCGAACTCCCGCAGCTTCGCTGCCTCCTGGCGGGCCTGGCCGGGCGTGACGTCCGACTCAGCGAACCCGATCGACTCCGTTCCCGGACCGAACGACAGCAGCCGCGCGTCAAGGTACGGGTCCGTCTCACCCGGGACCGTGACGGCGATCGGGGCGCCCTGGTGGTCTTCGTGCTGGCCGCGCTCGGTGCACCAGGCGTAGGTCTTGCAGGGGCGCTTCGAGCGGATCGCGGCCGCCACCTCTTCGTAGGCGGCGCGCGGGTCCGGCTCGTCTTCGACGTAGGCCTCGAGGTCGCGCACCCACTTCACCACCTTGGGCGACGCGCCCTCGAGCAGCTGCGTGTGCAGGGCGCGCATGTCCTCGAGGAACTCCGCCACGTTGTCGATGACCTGCTCAGCGTCGGCGGAATCGAGGGCGGCCCCCTCGCCACCGCAGCTGGCTTGCGCGCTGGAGCGCTCAGTGAAGGCCTCACCGTCGCGGCAGCGGTGCTCGAGGCACTCACCGAGTGCGCACCACGGGAAGTCACCGGGCAGGTTCGCTGTGATCGAGTGGGATGTCGGCCACTCGATGCCGGCGGCGAGGAACGCGGCCACAACCGGGAACTGCGCGTCTACGGAACGGCGTACGGCCGCGCGCTCTTCCGCCTCGAGCACCTGCGCCACAGTGGTGCACGCCCGAGTACGGGTCACGTCCGGGTTCGTCAGCGCTGCGTCGCCGCTCGCGAGGACCTCGCCGAGCGTTCTGGGGAAGGTCTGTACGGTGGTGCTCATGGTCTGGACTCCTTGATCAGGATGGGTCTGGATCAAGGCGCCGTGCGGTGGGTGAGATCACCGAGCGGCGCCGCCCCGTCTCACACGCGTCTCACGGAATGCGTGGGAAGGACGGGATGCGGAGCCTCCGGACCGGTCTCGGGGCGCGTTCACTGGAACCTGTGGAACTCGTGGAATCCCTTCAGATCACTACGGATCAGAAGGTTGCAGGTTCGAATCCTGCCGAGTGCACATGAAGTGAGAGGCCCCGGAGAGATCCGGGGCCTCTCGCGTTGTCGGGGGCGGGTTCGCGGTACGGGAGGGGTGCTGATGAACGGTGGGATAGGTAGAGCGGGGCTCGTCGGCATGATGCTGGCCGCGCTGGTGGGATGCGGCGGCAGCGCGTCCGGGGATTCGGACGGCTCCCCTGAGGCGGGGGCGCAGACGACGGAAGCGGCAGCGGCTTCCGTGTCGCCGGCGGACTCGGCGTCGCAGGCCCGGCTGTCCTCCGAGGTTCTGCAGAGCCGGTGGTGGACTTGGGCGGCGTCGGAGCCCGAGGCCACGAACCCGGTCGCCGACGAGGACGGACGCGAGTGCGGACGTAACCAGCGTAAGGACGTGTGGTTCCTGGCGGGCACGTTCGGCACTCGGGCCGAGCGCACCTGCGCGGTTCCCGGCGGGGTTCCGCTCGCGTTCCCCTTGGTGAACCTGGTCGCCGACCCGGCGGGCTGTGCGGAGTTCATGAGCACGGCCGAGGGATCCGCGGTCCTGGACGGCGAGAAGGTCGACGTGGAGACCAGCCGTGGGGAGACGATCTCCGTGGAGGGGGTCGCCGGCAATCCCGTCACGGGCACGGGCGAGCGCTTCACGGCCACCGGATGCGGCCTCTGGGTCCAGTTGCCCCCGTTGCGGAGCGGGAAGCACACGCTGGAGATCCGCGGTCGGTCGCAGGACTTCTCGGTGGGGGTGGACTACGCGCTGACCGTGGAGTCCGCGTAGGAGAAGGACAGCCACCCGCGCACACGAGAAGAGGCCCCGGCGTGATGTCCGGGGCCTCTGGCGTTCTGGGTCTGGCGGCAAGAAGAGGGCGGGTTCAAGCTGTGGCTCCCGCCAGGCGGTGAAACGCCTCGGTCGTGCGGGGGTGGGCCAGTTCGTCCAGGAGGTGGCGCCACTCGGGGTCGGCCGCGGGCGAGTGGGCCTGGTCCCAGGCGGTGAGGAGCGGGGCGAGTTCGCTCTCGTGCGCGGTCTCGGTCAGGGCGGCCACGGTGGTGTTCGGCTCGGGGGAGGGCAGCGACTGCATCGGATTTCCTTCCGGGGAGGTGTGACGTGCCTCGGGCTGTGCCTCGGGTCTGTGCCTCTCGGATCCTCTGCTTTCCACGATGCCCCCGTCGGCCTTCAGCCGCCATGGAGCGACCTACCGCGTGGGGGGTGTAGCTAGCCGTACCCCAGGGGACCGCTAGCCCCCCTCGACCGGGTCTCGAGAACGGCCGCCCGGGGAGCCACGCAGGCGTGGTAGAGCAGACGAGGTCCGGCCGGAAAGGGACCGTGGCCTTCGGCTGCCAGGTCTCGTCCACCGCACCCCGGGCCACCTCCACGCGGTCGAACTCGGCGTCGGTCAGGCCAGGTTCGAACCGGCAGACGCGCCGATGCCCGTTCGCGAGGGCGACCGCAATCGGTGGGCGGGGTCGGGCGGTCCGGGGCAAGTGGCGTGCCGCCCTTGCCCGTTGGTGACGAACATACGTGCTTGTGCTATCTGTTCGAATCCGCATATTTTCTCGCGTCATGACCATGACGCGAAGAGCGATCATCAAGGGCATCGCCGCCGCACCGTTCGTCGGTGCCGCCGGCAGCCTGCTTGCCCCCACCGCCGCGCACGCCGCGACCATCGACGCCGGCCAGTACTCACTGACCAGCCGCTCCTACAACAGCCACGGCGAATTCGCCGCCCTGGCAGCCGGGTTGGCGGCCAGTCTGACCAAGGTGGACGCGACCACCGTCATAGCCGACACCAACCGCAGCGCCGACGTGCTCAGCAGCGCCCCCAGCACGTCCGAGGCATTCCAGGCCGGCTTCGCCTGGGATCCGGACGACCAGGAGGTCGCCTACTGGATACCCCAGGGCGTCACCACCAGCGCCGACGCCTACGGCAACGGGCTCTACCCCGAGGGCGGCAGCAACAAGGTCATCCTGGTCTCCTGGTACTTCGAGACCGACACCGACCCTGACAACGCGGGGGACGAGCAGCCCATCGACAAGGGCATGCGGCTCACCTTCGTCGACTACAACACCCCCTCCGCGCCCACTTATCGGCACATACTGCTGGTCGAACCGGTGAGGACCAGCACGGGCGCGTACTCCTTCAACCCCGTCCGCAAGCACGCCGGCGGCATCATGTGGTACGGCAACCTGCTGTACGTCGTCGACACGTACAAGGGCCTGAGGATCTTCGACCTCAACACCCTCTTCACCGTCCCCACCACGGAGAAGGACGTGTGCGGTCTGCACACCGACGGTCAGTACTACGGCTACGGCTACAAGTACGTCCTCCCGCAGAGCCACGCCTACGACAACGCGGGAACCTGGCTGCGCTACTCGGCGATCGGGCTCGACCGCGCCAGCACCCCCGACAGCCTGGTGATAGGCGAGTACTCGCTCTCCGGCGTCGTCGACTACGAGGAGCCGGGCGACCCCTTCCTCGGTTCGACCAAGCCCACCAACACCGTGCCCAAGGTGGTCCGCTGGGAGCTCGACTACACCGACCGGCACCCGGGTTCGCTGACCGCGACCGAGGCCGTCACCGTCGCCCAGCAGAAGATCCAGGGCGTCGTCTCCCGCAAGACCAAGCACTACCTCTCGGTCAGCGCCGGCCCGTCCAGCGCGGGCACGCTGCGCACCTTCACCTCCGGCGCGAACAGCGCGAGCACCGTCGCCGACCTCGCCATCGGCTCCGAGGACCTCAGCTACCACAGCAGCGGTGCGTCGGGCTGGTCGTACAGCGAGTCCGTGATCTGGAACGCCAGCGAGTACGTCAACAAGCGGTACGTGTACGCGGTCCGGGCCGACGGCTCCTGAACGCATGAGCGGGGCCCCGGGAGATCCCGGGGCCCCGAAGCCGGGGAGTTCAGCGTGCGAGCAGCAGGTCGCCGTGGCGGAGGCGGCTGCCGCGCACCGGACGTACCGCCGCGGCCGTGGTCTCCTTGCGGCCTCCGGCAAAGACGAACAGCCGCAGCACCAGGAACCGGCCGATCCCGGCGAGACCGGAGGCGCCGAGGTAGACCGCCTGCTCCCAGACCAGGCTCGGCGAGGACTGCACCGAGTGCAGGACGAACATCGCGGCGCAGGTCACGACGTAGGCGGCGGTCGCCGAACCGGCCGACTGGAGGTGGCGGCGCAGACCCGCGCGGCCGCCGGTGCCGAAAGTGAACAGGGCGTGCAGTTCGGTGCAGAGGATCGTCGACGCGACCGTGATCACCGCGTTCGCCGCCGCCCAGGGCATCAGCAGCGCCAGCAGCGGAACCGCCGCGCTGGACAGGACGCCGACCCCGCCGCCGCACACCACGAACCGGACGAAGGAAGCGAGCGGGCCCACCGGCTTGGCCTCTGTGCGCTGCGTCTCCATGACGGTTCCTTCCGGGCGGGGCGCGAATCTGACAGACCACAGCTGACCCCGGACCGGCTTCAGTGGAGTTTCACCCCGGCTTCAGCCCGGATCAGCGTGGTTCTACGATCTCGTCGCGCGCCCTCCGGAACGAGGGTGTCCCCTACCGAACCCATGGTGGAGCCAGCCCCACCATCGCCCTGCGCCAGGCCCTACCCAGGAGCCGCGCCCGCCGCTACGACCGCTGATCGCCGTCCTGGTCCCGGAGTTCCTCGACGTACTCCAGCGCCAGGCCCGTCGTACGCGTGAACCAGTCGTTCAGTACGGCCATCTCGTCCGCGGAGTAGTCGGCGAAGAGGGTGTTGAGGCGGGCGTAGTAGGGGCCGTAGAGGGCCTCGACGCGAGCGACCGCGGCCGGGACGGCGGCGACGCGGACCCGGCGGCGGTCGTCGGGGTCGGGCCGGCGGGTGATGAAGCCGCCGCGTTCGAGGCGGTTGAGGATGCCGGTCATCGCGCCCGTCGTGACATGGGCGTGCTCCGCGAGGTCGCCCGCGGTGAGCAGGTCCTCGCCGGCCTTCAGGACACAGGCGAAGCAGAGGAGATCGGTGACGTTCAGGCCCAGCCGCTGGGCCATCTCCTGCTGGCCGAGCAGATGCGTCGCGATGAGGGAGTCCATCGACGACAGCGCCTGGGCCGGGGTGGTGGCGGGGCGGGGCTCGGCTTGCATCTGCTGATTACCTTAGATCGTGAGAGGTTTCGGTGCTAAATTTCTTACGTCGTGAGATGTTCTGTTGCTGTGAGCGGGAGGCGAGAACGTGAGTGCGCACCAGTATGACGAGGGGCACACGGTCGCGGGGTGGACCGGATTCGCCGTGGCCATCGTCGGGTCGGCCGTTCTGGGGCTCGGGATGATCATGGTGTCCGCCCCGGTGCTGGCGGGCGGGCTCGCCGTCGTCGTGGTGAGCGTCCTCGTCACCTGGGCCCTCCACCTCACCGGCTGGGGCAAGCCACCGGGGCGCAGGCCCCGGGAGGAGTGGGGGATGCGGGTGCGGGACAGCTCGGCGCGCGACGGGCATCCGGGGTGCGTGGGGTGCCGGCTGGCGGGTCGGGGCCGGGTCAGGAGTACGGCGGTGGAGTCGGTGCCCGCCCCGGGGGCGGGGTCGGTCGTGGTGACGGGGGAGCCGGCGCCCGCGGGGGCGGAGGCCGGTCGCTGACCGCTGTTTCCGCTGCTCACCGACTGTTGTCAGTGCCGGCCTCTACTCTCGTCAGCGATGGCACAGGCATGGAAGTGCTCGGGGCTGCGGTGGGCGGCGGACGGTCCCGTGCTGACGTGGGAAGGCGGGCGGCGCAGTGCGCTGACCTGGGGGAAACGGGTGGCCTTCGGGGTCGCGGACGGGGGTGTGCGGACATGCGTGGGAGCGCGGGGGCATGCGTGTCCGGTGCGGGCGGCCGTGTCGGGGCGGAGTACGGGGGCGCGGTGCGAGGAGTGTGCGCGGCTGGACCGGGCGCACTCCGTCGCCGCCGACACCATCGCGGACGATCCACGGCCGTACCACGTCTATCTGGCCTGGTTCGGACCCGGCATGACCAAGGTCGGGATCACCGCCGAAGAACGGGGCTCCGCGCGGCTGCTCGAACAGGGTGCCGTCTGTTTCACCTGGCTCGGCGTCGGCCCGCTCATGGCGGCCCGGCGGACGGAGGAACTGCTGCGGGCCGCCCTGCGGGTGCCTGACCGCATTCCCTACGCCGACAAGCGGGCGGTGCGGTCCGGGCTGCCGGGCACCGAGGCGGAGCGGGCCGCCGAGATCCGCGAGCTGCATACGCGGGCCGTGGGGCTGGGCGGGTGGCCGGAGTCGCTGCGGGCCGAGCCCTGCCAACCCGTCGACCATGTGCGGGCGTTCGGGCTGGCGGACCTGCCCGCCCCCACCGGTGTGGTCGCCGAACTCGTCGCCGGGGGTGCGGTGGGAGGGCGGCTGGTCGCCGCCGCCGGACCCGATCTGCATCTGGAGACCCGGGGCGGGGTGGTCGTGCTGGACACGCGGTTGATGACGGGATGGGGGCTGATCCCCGTCGACACCGAGGAACTTTCGGTGCCGGTGCGGGAGTTCAGGAGGGAGACAGGGGTGCAGGACGGATTGTTCTGACAGACCCGACGGTTCGGGCGACCCGCTGGAGGCCGATGGTAAAGACTCGGATCCCTCCCGGATCCCTTTCGGCAAGGTGTCTGGACGCGGCGCCCAGCCGGGAACGACCGTGGATGACATGAGCGATCACCGCATTGCACCTGTCGTACCCGTCGCCGCCCACGAACCTCCGTACTACGCCGTCGTCTTCACCTCCCTGCGCACCGAGGAGGACACCGGATACGGCGCCACCGCGGAGCGCATGGGCGAGCTGGTCCAGGAGGTCCCCGGCTTCCTCGGCGAGGACTCGGCCCGCACACCGGGCGGGCTGTCGATCACCATCGCCTACTTCCGGGACCTGGCCGGCATCGAGCAGTGGCGTCGGAACGCGGAGCACCGGGAGGCCAAGGAGCACGGGCGGGCGCACTGGTACGAGCGGTACTCACTGCACATCGCCCGGGTCGAGCACAGCCACGGCTTCCAGCGGGCCGATCGGTGAGAGGTCCGGCCGCTGAGAAGGCAAGGAGCCTCCAGGGCGTTCCCTGAGAGGTCCCTGTGAGTTTCTCAGGAAAATCACAGGTTCTGAAAAGCGTGCTCTCAGAGGATCCAGACAGTGTGGCCACATGACCACGACCTCGCCCCAGGGGCGCACCGAACTGCTGAGGCCGGACGGGAGCCCCGTCCGAGTGCTTGTGGTGGACGACGAGCTGTCGATCACCGAGCTGCTGTCCATGGCCCTGCGCTATGAGGGATGGCAGATCCGGAGTGCGGGAGATGGCACGGGTGCCATCCAGACCGCTCGGGAGTTCCGGCCCGACGCCGTCGTTCTCGACATGATGCTGCCCGACATGGACGGTCTGACCGTCCTGGGGCGCATGCGCCGTGAGCTGCCGGACGTTCCCGTCCTGTTCCTCACCGCGAAGGACGCCGTCGAGGACCGGATCGCCGGGCTCACCGCCGGCGGCGACGACTACGTCACCAAGCCCTTCAGCCTCGAAGAGGTCGTGGCCCGGCTGCGCGGGCTGATCCGCCGCTCCGGTGCCGCCGACCGGCGCTCCGACTCTGTCCTGGTCGTCGGTGACCTCACCCTCGACGAGGACAGTCACGAGGTGTCGCGGGCCGGAGAGGGCATCCACCTCACCGCCACCGAGTTCGAGCTGCTGCGCTTCCTGATGCGCAATCCGCGGCGCGTGCTCAGCAAGGCGCAGATCCTCGACCGTGTGTGGTCCTACGACTTCGGCGGCCAGGCCAACGTGGTCGAGCTCTACATCTCGTATCTGCGCCGCAAGATCGACGCCGGTCGTGAGCCCATGATTCACACCCGGCGTGGTGCGGGTTACCTGATCAAGCCTGCCGCGTCATGAGCGGACGACGACGGCCGCGTACGCAGAAGAGGCGACTGGGCAAGCCGCGCACCCTGCGGGCGCGGCTCGTCGTCGCGTCCGTGGTGCTGATCGCGGTGGTGTGCGCGGTGATCGGCACGGTGACGACGCTGGCGCTGCGGTCGCATCTGTACGAGCAACTGGGCACCAAGGTCGGAGAGGCCGCGGCGCGGGCCTCCGGTGTGGGTGCTCCGCCCGGCAAGGTTGGCGACGACACGCCGCCGACGGGCACTACGAACGACCTGGAGAGCCTGGTCACCAAGGGGCCGCAGCAGGGCAGCATCGCTGCCACGGTCCAGAAGGGCGTCATCACTGACGCCAAGGTGGGGGACGACGACGACTCCTACAACAGGACCGCGGTGGACCTCAGCGAAGGGGCGATTGAGGCGCTCAACGAGGTCACCCAGGACGAGAAGCTGCACACCGTGGACATTCCCGGCCTCGGTGAGTACCTCGTCAAGTACACCTCCGGCGACAAGGGCAGCTACTACGTCGGGTTGCCCACCAAGGAAGTCGACAACACCCTCAACACCCTCATCGCCGTAGAAGCCAGCGTCACCGCCGCCGGTCTCATCGCCGCCGGTATCGCCGGCACCGTGATCGTCGGCGTAGCCACCCGCCCCCTCCGCCGAGTCGCCGCGACAGCGACCCGGGTCTCCGAACTCCCCCTCCACACCGGCGAGGTGAACCTCAGCGAGCGTGTCCCCGAGTCGGAGTGCGACCCGAACACCGAGGTCGGCAAGGTGGGCGCCGCGCTGAACCGGATGCTGGACCACGTCCACGCCGCCCTGCACTCGCGTCAGCAGAGCGAGATGCGCGTACGGCAATTCGTCGCCGACGCCAGTCACGAGCTCAGAACCCCCCTCTCCTCCATCCGCGGCTACGCCGAGCTGACCAGACGCGGCAGAGAGCAGATCGGCCCCGACACCCGGCACGCCCTCGGCCGTATCGAGTCCGAGGCGGGCCGGATGACGTTGCTGGTCGAGGATCTCCTCCTCCTCGCGCGGCTCGACGCCGGCCGGCCCCTCCAGTTCGAGCAGACCGATCTCATCCCGCTCGTCGTGGACACCATCAGCGACACCCGCGCGGCCGGCATGGACCACAACTGGCGTCTCGACCTGCCCGATGAACCCGCCCTCGTCTCCGGCGACGCCGCACGCCTCCAGCAGGTGCTCATCAACCTGCTCGGCAACGCCCGCAAGCACACGGAGCCCGGTACCACCATCACCGCCCGTATCCAGCGGCGCGGACCCTGGATGTGCGTGGACGTCGAGGACAACGGCCAGGGCATCCCGCCCGATCTGCTGCCGCATGTCTTCGAGCGGTTCGCGCGCGGTGACTCCTCGCGGTCCAGGGCCTCCGGGTCCACCGGGCTCGGGCTCGCCATCGTGCAGGCCGTGGTGACGGCGCACGGCGGTGCCGTGACCGTGGACAGCGTTCCGGGGCGGACCGTGTTCACCGTGCATCTGCCCGCGCTCGCCCCGGTGGCCCCCCGCCCGGCCCCCGAAACGAACTGGCAATCGCACTCACAGGTACAGCACAGTGCCAGCACATGGGTGCAACAGGGCACTTGACCAGAGTCGTTGTCATGCGAACCGACTCTTCTCCCGGCAATCTGCCGGCGCGGGAGCACCTCCCGGCCGGAGACGCCGGTGCGCCTGTCCTGGACGTAGTGATCCCCGTCTACAACGAGGAGAAGGACCTCCAGCCGTGTGTGCTGAGACTGCACGAGCACCTCAAGCGCACCTTCCCGTACGCGTTCCGCATCACGATCGCGGACAACGCGTCGACGGACACCACCCCACAGGTGGCGTCACGGCTGGAGGCGGAGATCGCCGAGGTCAGCAACTTCCGGCTGGAGCAGAAGGGCCGTGGTCGCGCCCTGCGCACCGTGTGGTCCGCCTCGGACGCCCCGATCCTCGCCTACATGGACGTGGACCTGTCCACCGACCTCAACGCCCTGCTCCCGCTGGTGGCCCCGCTGATCTCGGGCCACTCCGACCTGGCGATCGGATCCCGGCTCGCCCGCTCCTCCCGTGTGGTGCGCGGCCCCAAGCGGGAGTTCATCAGCCGCTCGTACAACCTGATCCTGCGCGGCTCGCTGCAGGCCCGCTTCTCGGACGCGCAGTGCGGCTTCAAAGCGATCCGGCGTGATGTCGCCCAGGTGCTGCTGCCGATGGTCGAGGACACCGGCTGGTTCTTCGACACCGAGATGCTCGTCATCGCCGAGCGCGCGGGGCTCCGTATCCATGAAGTGCCCGTC
The DNA here is from genome assembly GCF_045041015.1 of Streptomyces sp. NBC_00019. Lineage (NCBI taxonomy): Bacteria > Bacillati > Actinomycetota > Actinomycetes > Kitasatosporales > Streptomycetaceae > Streptomyces > Streptomyces sp. NBC_00019. The sequence continues at coordinate 5,228,229 of NZ_CP108302.1, read as the reverse complement.
GACTGGGTCGACGACCCGGACTCCACCGTCCACATCGTGAAGACGGCGACCGAGGACCTCAAGGGGGTGTGGCGCGTGGGCAAGGCCCTGGCCACCGGATCCCTGCCGCTGGACCGGATCACCCGGCCGTTCGGCGACGATCCGCGCGACCGCGAGATCCAGGACGTACCGAAGGGGCTGGCCCGCCAGCTCGTCGGGTTCTGTGTGGTCGGCGGGCTGTCGACCCTGTTCTATCTGCTGCTCTACAGCGTCTTCCGGCAGTTCGGAGGCTCGCAGGTCGCCAACGCGCTCGCCCTGCTGGTCTCGGCCGTTGCCAATACGGCGGCCAATCGCCGGCTGACCTTCGGGGTGCGCGGCGGTGGTGGCGCCGTCAAGCACCAGGCCCAGGGACTGGTCGTCTTCGGCATCGGCCTCGCGCTGACCAGCGGGTCGCTCGCCGCCCTCAGCGCGGCCAGCAGCGACCCTGCACACTCCACCGAGCTGGCGGTCCTCATCGCCGCCAACCTCGCGGCGACCGTGCTGCGCTTCCTGCTCTTCCGCGCCTGGGTCTTCCCCGAGCGCCGCGAGTCGATGGTGGTGGCCTCGCACCAGCCGGCCCCCACCCCCTCCTCGCCCACCTACTCCACGCAGTACCCCACCGGGCAGCTGCCCCACGCGCCGCTGCCGCAGCGCCAGACGGCGCCCCAGTACTCGTACGACACCCAGTTCCGCGCCGGTGAAGCCGCGGACCAGAGCTGGCGGGACGCCACCATGCAGCTTCAGCCGGTGCGTCCCTCCGACAACACCCCGGGGGACCCCCGATGACCATCACCAGTACGGCCGTCCAGGAGCCCTCGGCTTCCGCGGCCCCGCCCGCCCCCGAGGCCGGCGAGCCCAAGCAGCCCTTCGTCAAAAGACTGTGGCGCGGCCGCCCCGAGGACCCCCGCTGGGCACGCCCCGCGTTCTGGGGCCTGCTGATGGTCACCGCGGCGCTCTACTTCTACAACCTGAGCTCCTCCGGCTATGCCAACTCCTTCTACTCCGCGGCCGTCCAGGCCGGCAGCCAGTCCTGGAAGGCGTTCTTCTTCGGCTCGCTGGACGCGGGCAACGCCATCACCGTCGACAAGCCCCCGGCCTCGCTGTGGCCGATGGCCCTGTCGGTGCGGGTCTTCGGGCTCAGCTCCTTCGCGATCCTGATGCCCGAGGTCCTCATGGGCATCGGCACGGTCGCCGTCGTATACGCCTCCGTGCGCCGCCGCTTCAGCCCCGCGGCCGGTCTGATCGCCGGCGCCGTGATGGCGCTCACCCCCGTCGCGGCACTGATGTTCCGGTTCAACAACCCGGACGCCATGCTGGCCCTGCTGATGGCCGTGGCCTGCTACTTCGTGGTCCGCGCCCTGGAGGACGGCCGTACGAAGTGGCTGCTGTGGGCCGGTGTCGCGATCGGCTTCGCGTTCCTCGCCAAGACCCTCCAGGCCTTTCTGATCCTGCCGCCGCTCGCGATCGTCTACGCGGTCTGCGCGCCGGTGTCGCTGAAGAAGCGCTTCGGTCAGCTGGCCGCGGCGACGGCCGCCCTGATCGTCTCCGGCGGCTGGTGGGTCGCGATCGTCGAACTGTGGCCCGCGTCCTCCCGCCCTTACATCGGCGGCTCCCAGAACAACAGCTTCCTCGAGCTGACCTTCGGCTACAACGGCCTCGGCCGCCTCAACGGCGAGGAGACCGGCAGCGTCGGCGGCGGTGGCGGCAACACCGGCACCGGCCAGTGGGGCGAGACCGGCTGGGACCGGATGTTCAACTCCGAGATCGGCGGCCAGATCTCCTGGCTGCTCCCGGCCGCGCTGATCCTGCTGGTCGCGGGCCTGGTGGCGACGCGCAAGCTCAAGCGGACGTCCGTCACCCGCGGTTCGTTCCTCGTCTGGGGCGGCTCGCTGCTCATCACCATGGTCGTCTTCAGCTACATGGCGGGCATCTTCCACCAGTACTACACGGTCGCCCTCGCGCCCTACATGGCCGCCGTGATCGGCATGGGCTCGACCCTGCTGTGGGAGAAGCGCAAGGACATCTGGGCGTCCCTCACCCTCGCGGCCGCGGTCGTGGCCGGCGCCGCCTGGGGTTACGTCCTGCTCAACCGCACCTCGGACTACCTGCCCTGGCTGAAGTGGCTGGTCCTGATCGGCGGCCTGGCCTCCGCGCTCGGCCTGGTCTTCGCGGGCCGGATCAACCGGCAGCTCGCCCTCGCGGCGGCGTCGGTGGGCCTGGTGGCCTCGCTGGCCGGTCCGACGGCGTACACCATCAGCACCCTGCAGGAGGGTCACACCGGCTCCATCGTGACGGCCGGTCCCGCCGGTGCCGGCATGATGGGCGGCGGTGGCGGCCGGGGCGGCGGTCCCGGTGGCGGTACGGGCGGCGGCATGCCGGGCCAGAACCAGCAGAACGGCAACGGCTTCCCCGGTGGCGGCATGCCCGGCCAGAACGGCAACAGCAACGGGAACAGCAACTCCCAGGGCGGCCAGAGCCAGCAGCAGGGCCAGGGCCGGCAGAACGGCGGCATGCCGGGCGGCAGCACCGGCGAAGGCGGCGGCATGGGTGGCGGCGGCGGTGCCGGCGGCCTCCTCAACGGCGCGACCGTCACCGACGAGGCCAAGAAGCTCCTGGAAGCCGACTCCGGCGACTACACCTGGGTCGCGGCGGCCATCGGCGCCCAGAACGCGGCGAGCTACCAGCTCTCCACCGGCGACCCGGTCATGGCGATCGGCGGCTTCAACGGCACCGACCCGTCCCCGACGCTGGCGCAGTTCAAGGAGTACGTGGCGGACGGCAAGGTCCACTACTTCATCTCCAGCGGCTCCGGCGGCGGCATGGGCGGCAGCAGCAGCGGCACGTCCTCGCAGATCACGAGCTGGGTCGAGGCCAACTTCAAGAAGGTGACGGTGGGTTCGGCCACCTTCTACGACCTGACGCAGAAGGCGAGCAGCAGCGACAGCTGACGCTCGGCCGAGACAAGAGGGCGGTGACCATCCACGGTCACCGCCCTCCTTGTCGTACGGCGAGAAATCGCGTTGTACGCCGTATAGGAACTGTTCTACGGTGTACAACATGTCCGCTCCCGCTCCCGCACCCGTCACCGTCTCCCAGGGCCACCCCCAGCGCTGGCTCATCCTCGGCGTCATCTGTCTCGCCCAGCTCACCGTCGTCCTCGACAACACCGTCCTGAACGTCGCGATCCCCTCCCTCACCGAGGAGCTGGGCGCGGCCACCTCGGACATCCAGTGGATGATCAACGCGTACTCCCTGGTGCAGTCCGGCCTCCTGCTCACCGCGGGCAGCGCCGCCGACCGCTACGGCCGCAAGAAGATGCTGATCGCGGGCCTGACCCTGTTCGGCGCCGGCTCGCTGACGGCCGGACTGGCCGACAGCACGGGTCAGTTGATCGCCGCGCGGGCCGGGATGGGCGTGGGCGGCGCGCTGCTGCTGACCACGACCCTCGCGGTGGTGATGCAGATCTTCGCGCCCGAGGAGCACGCCAAGGCGATCGGTATCTGGGCGGCGGTCAACGCGCTCGGCTTCGCCTGCGGCCCGCTGCTCGGCGGCTTCATGCTGGACCACTTCTGGTGGGGCGCGATCTTCCTGGTCAACCTCCCGGTCGCGGCGGTCGGTCTCGTGGCCGCCATCACGCTGGTCCCCGAGTCGAAGAACCCGCGCGGCGACCGCCCCGACCTCCTCGGCGCCCTCCTGTCGACCATAGGCATGGCCTCCCTGGTGTTCGCGATCATCTCCGGCCCCGAGCACGGCTGGACGTCCGGCCGGGTGCTGACGTCGGCGACCGTCGCGGTCGTGGTGCTCGCCGGGTTCGCGTACTGGGAGAGCCGCATCGAGTACCCCATGCTCGACCTGCACTTCTTCAGGAACCGCCGCTTCACCGGCGCCATCGCGGGCGCGGTGCTGATCACCTTCGGCATGGGCGGCTCGCTCTTCCTGCTCACCCAGCACATGCAGTTCGTCCTCGGCTACGGCCCCTTGGAGGCCGGTCTGCGCACGGCCCCGCTCGCCCTCACGATCGTGGCCCTCAACTTCTCCGGGGTGGCCGCCAAGTGGGCGACCAAGCTGGGGAATCCGGCCGCGATCGGGCTGGGCATGGTGCTGATGTCGGGCGGCCTGGTGTCCATCGCGACGGTTGCCTCCGGCGGTTACACCGGGACGCTGCTGGGGCTGCTGCTGATCGGTGCGGGCGCCGCGGTCGCCAATCCGGCGATGGCGCACGCGATCATGAGCTCCATTCCGCCGGAGAAGGCGGGGATCGGGGCGGGGATCAACGGGACGGTGGCGGAGTTCGGACAGGGGCTGGGGGTGGCCGTGCTGGGCGCGGTGTTGAGCTCTCGGTTCGCGGCGCTGATTCCGGTGGCGGCGAGTTCTCTGCCGGCGGCGTTGGCGGCGGCGGGGTCGGATTCCGAGAAGGCGCGTATCACGGACGCCTACTCCTCGGGGCTGGAGACCAGTTTGTTGGTGGGAGCGGTGGCTGTGCTGTTGGGTGGGTTGGTCGCGGGGGCGTTGCTGCGGCGGGCTGAGCGGGAAGAGGTCGCCTAAGAGCTCGGGGGCGGGGCGCCTAAGCTGATCCACAATTGCAAGACCAGGAAGGTGCGCCATGGTGAAGGCAGGCCATCGTGCGGAGCGGACCAGCGTGTGGCTGGAGGACAAGGCTCGGCGTGGCACCCGTGGTGGTGGGCACCCCTCCGGGCTCGACCGTGAGCGCATCACCACGGTCACCGTCCGGCTCCTGGACGCCGAGGGACTGGCCAAGTTCTCCATGCGGCGGCTCGCGAGCGAGCTCAACGTCACCGCGATGTCCGTCTATTGGTACGTCGACACCAAGGACGACCTCCTCGAACTCGCCCTCGACGCGGTCTGCGGCGAACTGACCCTGCCCGACCTGGAGGCCGACGAGGACTGGCGCGACCAACTGCGCACGCTGGCCCGCGGCTACCGCGCCCTCCTGGTCGGCCACCCCTGGGTCTCCCCGCTGAGCGGGACCTTCCTCAACATCGGTCCCCACTACCTGGAGTTCGCCCGGGTCATCCAGCACGTCATCCGCCGCACCGGCCTGCCCGCCCACGGCCTGGCCGCCGCCATCTCCGCCGTCTTCCAGTTCGTGTACGGCTTCGGCACGATCGAGGGCCACTTCATCGCCCGCTCCACCGACGTCGGCATGACCCCGGACGAGTACTTCCGGCACGCCATGAGCACAGTGACCCAGGCCCCGGCCGCCGCCGAGGTCGTCAAACAGTCCGAGGACATCATGGCGGCCCGAGGCGGCGACACGGTCGAGGAAATGTGGGAACGAGACTTCGATTTCGCCCTGGACCTCTTGGTGGCCGGGATCGAGGCGATGGTGAAAAGGGGGGATGGATGAGCAACCTAGGGGCGCGGGGAACTGCGCGAGAAACCACGAACAACCGGCACTCGCACACTCACCGAACCCCCCGAGCTCTCACGCGCCCGGCGAAGCCACCCGCGCAGGAAACCCGCCGGTGGCAACCGGTCCCCACTTCACCGGCGTGACCCGAATGATCGACTTCCCCTGCTTCACCATCGCCTCCCGATACTCGTCCCAGTCCGGGTGCTCACCCGAGATGTTCCGGAAGTACTCCACGAGCGGCTCGACGGACTCGGGCGAGTCGATGACCTCCGCCGTGCCATCGACCTGCACCCACGGCCCGTTCCAGTCGTCGCTCAGCACGACGACACTGACCCGCTCGTCCCGCTTGGCGTTCCGCGTCTTGGCACGCTCGGGATAGGTGGACATCACGATCCGCCCCGAGTCGTCGACCCCGCAGGTCAGCGGTGACGCCTGCGGGCTCCCATCGGCCCGGCGGGTCAGCAGAAGGGCCCGGTGCCGGGGCCGTACGAAGTCCAGCAGGTCATCAAGAGAGACGGTGGTGTTCGTCGCGATGTTCGGTGCCATGACGCCAGCCTAGGCCTGCGGCAGCGAATCCCCCTGTACCGCCTGAACATCCAACTCCACTTTCAGCGTCGTACCGATGGCCGCGATCCCCGCCTGCACCACCTGGTTGTAGTTCATGGCGAAGTCCTCGCGCCGCAGCTGAGCCGTGGCGCGGAAGGCCGCCCGAGTCCCGCCCCACGGATCGGAACCCGTCCCCAGATACGCGAGGTCGAGGTCGACGGGCCGTACGACCCCGTGCAGCGACAGCTCACCGTGCACGGTCCAGCGGTCCGACCCGGCCACGGAAAGCCCCGAAGACCGGTACGTGATCTCGGGAAACCGCTCGACGTCCAGGAAGTCCGCCGACTTCAGGTGCCCGTCCCGCATCGCGTTCCCCGTGTCGATGGAGTCGGCCCGGATCACCGCCTCCACCCGGGACTTGGTGACGTCGTCCGGCGCGACCTCGATCGACGCGGCGAACTCGGTGAACCGCCCGTGCACGCTGGAGATCCCCAGATGCTGGGCCACCGCGCCCACCGTGGAGTGCGCCGGGTCCACGGTCCACGGCCCCGGCGGCGGCAGCTCGGTCCCGCCCTGCCGCGCCAGCGTCACCGTGCCGACCTCGGCGCGGCCGCTCGCGGTGACGATCGCACTGGCGGCGGCGGGCGCGTATCCGACGGCGGTGACGATGACGGTGTACGCCCCGGGCGGCAGCGGGTTGACATCCCGTACCGCGCCCTCGATGTCGGCCTCGACCCGCAGCACCTGCGAGCCGGTCATGTCGGTCAGCGTGACGACCGCGTGCGACACGGCCCATCCGTCCCGCGTACGGATCCTCGCGGTCAGTCCCATCTCACGTACTCCTTCAAGAATGCGACCGGCCCGCGGCGGGGCACGCACCTCCGCTCGGAGCGCGCGCCCACCCGCCACGGGCCGGGGTTTTCGATGCCGGGTCGTCCCGGCCTTGGGGGCGCGGGGCCCGGACGTGTGTTCACCGCGTGCCGGACCCCGCTCACCTGGGCCCTACTCGCCGGGGTGGGCGAGTTCGATGTCATGGCCGTCGGTTCCGCGACCGCCCACCGTGAGGGCCGTCGCCACCGGCGGGTAGCCCGTGGCGATGACCGTGTAGTCGCCGCCGTCCAGGTCGGTGAAGGCGTACGCCCCGTCCGACCCGGTCGTCGCGGTCCCCACGACATTGCCGGCCGCGTCGACGAGCGTGACCCGCGCGTCGGCCAGCGGTCCGTGCGGAGCCCGTACGACGCCCTGGAGCTGGGCCCCGGACTCCAGCTCGACCTCGATCCGGGTGACGCCCGTGCCGCCGACCTCGACGGGCAGTGCGCGCGGCCGGTACCCGGCGGCGTTCACGGCGATGGTCACCGCACCCGGCACCAGCTCGGCGAAGCCGAACTCGCCCTGCTCACCGGTGGTCCCGGTGGCCAGCAGATCACCGCGGACATCGGTCACGATCACCATCGCGTCCTTGACCGGCAGCGCGCTGTCCATGGCCCGCACGACACCACTCAGCCCGCTCGTCCCGCTGAGCAGGACGTCGTACGCCACCGGCTCACCGTTGACGACGACCGTGGACGCCTGCGGCTGGAAGCCGTCGGCGGAGGCGATCAGGACGTACGACCCCACGCTCGGCGCGTCCACGCCGTACGAACCGTCCGCCTGCGTCACCGACCGGCCCAGCTGCCGTCCCGCGAGGGAGATCAGCGTGACCGCGGCCTGCGGGACGGGTGCGCTCTCGGCGCCGCGGACGTAGCCGCGGACCGGGATGCCGCCGCCGGAGGAGGCCGGGGGAGCTTCGAGGGTGGCGACCGCGGCGAGCTTCTGCGTGCCGTCGGCGGCGGGCTGTGTCTCGGAGGTGACGGCCCAGCTGGGGACGCGCTCCTCGGAAGCGGCCGGAGCCTCGGCCACTGTCTCCTCGGAAGGAGCGGCCTCCTGCGCCAGCGCACCCTTCGTCCGCAACGGAACCTCCTTGATGAACAGCGTGATCAGGAAGGCGACCGCCGCCAGAGCCGCCGCGATCAGGAACACGTCCGCGATGCCGTGGCCGTACGCGCTCTCCATGACCGTGCGCAGCGGCGCGGGCAGCTTGTCCATGTCCGGGATCTCGCCGGTGGAGCTCGAACCGGAGGCGAGGGAGGCGTACTTGGGGCCGAGGTCGGCGATGCCGTCCTTGGCGTAGTCGGTGATCCGGTGGGCCATGACGGCACCGAGCGCCGAGACGCCCATCGCACCGCCGAGGGACCGGAAGAAGGTGACCGTGGAGCTGGCGGCGCCGAGGTCGGAGGGCTCGACCTGGTTCTGGGTGCACAGGACCAGGTTCTGCATCATCATGCCGATGCCGAGACCCAGCAGGGCCATGAAGACCGCGGCCTTCCAGTACTCCGTGTCGTACCGGATGGTGCCCAGCAGACCGAGACCGGCCGTGACGAGCACGCCACCGCTGACCAGCCAGGCCTTCCACTTGCCGGTGCGGGTGATGAGCTGCCCGGAGACGGTCGAGGAGATGAACAGACCGGCGATCATCGGGATCGTCATGACGCCCGACATCGTGGGGGACTTGTCGCGGGCCAGCTGGAAGTACTGGCTGAAGAAGACCGTGCCGGAGAACATCGCGACGCCCACGAACATCGAGGCGGTCGACGACAGGGTGATGGTGCGGTTGCGGAACAGCCGCAGCGGGATGATCGGCTCGCTGGCCCTCGACTCGACGAGCACGAAGATCAGGCCGAGCGCGATCGAGCCGCCGACCATCGCGTACGTCTGCCAGGAGATCCAGTCGTACTTGTCACCGGCGAAGGTGACCCAGACCAGCAGCAGCGAGACGGCCGCGGAGATGAAGAACGCGCCGGACCAGTCGACCTTCACATCCCGCTTCACGACGGGCAGGTGCAGGGTCTTCTGGAGCACGATCAGCGCGATGACCGCGAACGGCACACCGACGTAGAAGCACCAGCGCCAGCCGAGCCACGAGGTGTCGGTGATGACACCGCCGAGCAGCGGACCGCCGACGGTGGCGACGGCGAAGGTCGCGCCCAGGTAGCCGGAGTAACGCCCGCGCTCACGCGGGGAGATCATCGCGGCCATCACGATCTGCGCCAGGGCGGACAGACCGCCGACGCCGATGCCCTGGACGACACGGAAGGCGATCAGCGTGCCGGCGTTCTGGGAGAGTCCGGCCGCGGCTGAGCCCAGCACGTAGATGACGAGCGCTATCTGGACGAGCGCCTTCTTGCTGTAGAGGTCCGACAGCTTGCCCCACAGGGGCGTGGCCGCGGTCATGGACAGCAGGGCGGCGGTGACGACCCAGGTGTAGGCGGACTGGCCGCCGCCGAGGTCGCCGATGATCTCCGGGAGGGCGTTCGAGACGATCGTGGACGACAGGATCGCCACGAACATCCCGAGCAGCAGCCCGGAGAGGGCCTCCATGATCTGCCGGTGGGTCATGGGGGCGTGCTCCGCGCCTCCCCCGTGCTTGGCGTGAGCCCGCACACCGGCTGGTGTGGTCGTTGCCATGGGCTTCCTTTGCTTATGTGTTTGCGGGTGTACGGGTGATCTCTTCGAATACGCGAGGGGCGGCGGTACGGCAGTCGTCGAAGCTGGCCCTGAGCCGGGCCATGAGGCCGGTCAGCTGGGCCACCTCTTCGTCGCTCCAGTCGCCGAGCCGCTCGGCGAGCAGCTCGCAGGTCCGCCGCGACAGCCTTTCCAGCTGGGCCAGACCCGCGGGGGTGAGGTGCAGGATGCGGGAGCGCTTGTCCGCCGGGTCGGGGGACCGGTCGATCCAGCCCCGCTCGGCGAGATGCGCCGCATGCCGGCTGGTCACCGACATGTCCACGGCGAGCAGCTCCGAGAGCTTGCTCATGCGCATGTCCCCATGACGGGCGAGCAGCGTCAGCACGGCGGCGGAACCGGCGGGACAGTCGGACGGCAGGATCCGCCCCATCTCCCGCTTCACGGCTCCGAAGGCACTGAACTGACGCATCAGCTCCTCGTACTGCGCCTGCTCGGCCATCACACCTCCTGTATTCGTTGCTTGGGGCAACCATAAGAGCTGTTGGTTGCTACAGGCAAATAAAACGGCGTGAGTACGACATAAAAACTTGGCAAAGGCAAGTATTGCGAGCGTAAACAGGCAGGTGACGGCCAAGGAAGGGTGACCGCACCCACCTCAGGGGCGCGGGGAACTGCGCGACCAGCCACAACGGCGCCGCACCCGGCAACAACCCCGCACCTCCACGGCGCGGCCCCGCACTTGGGCAGCCCCCGCTCATTCGCTAGTGTCTCGGTGCATGGCTAACACCCAGGGCCCCCAGGGCAACCACGACCCCGCCGGCAACACCCAGATGTTCCGCGCCTTCGTCGACGAGGCCCCGCAGGGCGCGCAGCAGGCGGCCGCCGCCTCCGGCCCCCGCCTCGGTCTGATCATCGGCGTCGTCGTCGCCGTGGCGATCGTCGCGGCGGTGGCCTGGCTGGCGCTCAGCTGACCGGCGGCGCTACTTCCACTGGACGGACACGTCCCGCGTCTCGATGTGCATCCCGAGCGGCACCCGCCACGCGTCGACGCACACCGTCCAGGTCTTCTCCTTGCGCGTCCCGGCCCCGATCGGCGCCGGAAGCGCCACGGCCGACTCGACGGTCCCCCAGTCGATCCCGAGCGCGCCGATGATGTGCGTCCCGAAGGTCACGGTGCCCGAACGCACCGCACTGCCGCCGGAGTTGCGGAGGACCAGGGTCACCTTCTCGCACCAGCGCTGATCGGTGGCCTCCCGCGCCGGATCGCTCACGGTCAGGGCGGCGGGAGCGGCCGCCGATGCCGTAGGGCTCGGGCCGGCCGGTGAACTCGTGGGCGTACGACCGGGCTTGGCGCCCTCGGCCGCAGTGGCGGGACTGCTCGGAGCGTCCGAAGCCCCCGGGACGGCCTTGGCCTCCGGACTTACCGGCGTGCCCGATACCGAGGACCGGCCCGGAGCACTCGTCTCCGAACTCCCCTCCGTCCCCGGTGAGTCGGACCCGTCCAACGGCACGACCCGCACACCGCCCGTCGGTTCGGCGGACACCGCGGGTTTCGTACCGCCCGCCGCCCCGACCGCGACATACCCGTCACCGCCGCCGCTCCCGCAGCCGGCCAGGGCCGCGCCCAGACAGGCGACGGCCGCCGACGCGCCGATCAAGGCGCCCCGACGGCCATGTGTCCATGTCGTCGCCCGAAGCATCGCGCCAGTGTGGCTGACACTCCGTCAGTAAGGAAGTCCCCTGCGGAACTTCCGCCAATCCTGGACCGTCAGTCCGAGATCAGGCCCTCGCGCAGCTGCGCCAGCGTCCTCGTCAGCAGCCGGGAGACATGCATCTGGGAGATGCCGACCTCCTCGCCGATCTGCGACTGGGTCATGTTGGCGAAGAAGCGCAGCATGATGATCTGGCGCTCGCGGGGCGGGAGTTTGGCGAGCAGGGGCTTGAGGGACTCGCGGTACTCGACGCCTTCGAGAGCCGTGTCCTCGTAGCCGAGCCGGTCGGCCAGGGAACCCTCGCCGCCGTCGTCCTCCGGGGCCGGGGAGTCCAGCGAGGAGGCCGTGTACGCGTTGCCGACTGCGAGGCCGTCGACGACGTCCTCCTCCGACACGCCCAGCACCACGGCGAGTTCGGCGACGGTCGGGGAGCGGTCCAGCTTCTGCGAGAGCTCGTCGCTGGCCTTGGTGAGGGCCAGGCGCAGCTCCTGCAGCCGGCGCGGGACGCGCACCGACCAGGACGTGTCCCGGAAGAACCGTTTGATCTCGCCCACGACCGTCGGCATCGCGAACGTCGGGAACTCCACGCCGCGTTCGCAGTCGAAGCGGTCGATCGCCTTGATCAGGCCGATGGTGCCGACCTGGACGATGTCCTCCATCGGCTCGTTGCGCGAGCGGAAGCGGGCCGCCGCGTAGCGCACGAGTGGGAGGTTGAGCTCGATGAGGGTGTCCCGGACGTACACACGCTCGGGGCTGTTCTCGTCGAGGGCGGCGAGCCGCAGGAAGAGGGAGCGGGACAGGGTGCGGGTGTCGAGGGCACCCGAGGTCACCGGCAGGGCCGGAGCCTCTACGGCGGCCTCGACAGCCGGGTTGTCGTCGAGCGCGGGCGCAGCCTCGCTCTTGATGAGCGTGAGCACCTTCGAGCTGCCCTGGTCTGCGGACATGCCACCCCCTTTGGGTCGCGGGACGGTCGCGGCGAACGCTCCATCGAGGAACATCAGCCTTCACCTGAATACCGGAGCCGAAGCCCCGGCAAACGCTCTGCCGGAAGAATGTCACATGTCGGCAACACGCTGTAGTGACATGTCGACACGTGAGAGGTGAATCCGCCCTGGATAAAGGGGGTCTGACGGTTTTTCGGCGCAGAAGTGTCGGGAACGGGCCTGGTGAGCGATTCGCTCGTGCCGGTTACGCCTCGATCCTGCTTGCGAACTGGAGCGTTCCGGAACGCGCCCCCGTGCGCCTCTTATGCATCGATCCGATTGGCGGATCGCAGCCGCTGGAAGCTACGCGCGAGTAGCCGCGAGACATGCATCTGGGAGACACCGAGTTCCGCGCTGATTTGCGACTGGGTGAGATTGCTGTAGTAGCGCAGCAGAAGGATTCGCTGTTCGCGTTCCGGCAGTTGGACCAGCAGATGCCGTACGAGGTCGCGGTGCTCCACACCGTCCAGCGCTGGGTCCTCGTAGCCGAGCCGGTCCAGCAGTCCGGGGAGCCCGTCGCCCTCCTGGGCGGCCTCCAGCGAGGTCGCGTGGTACGAGCGCCCGGCCTCGATGCAGGACAGCACCTCGTCCTCGCCGATGCGCAGCCGCTCGGCGATCTCGGCGGTGGTCGGGGTGCGCCCGAAGGCGGTCGTCAGGTCCTCGGTGGCGCCGTTGACCTGCACCCACAGCTCGTGGAGCCGACGGGGCACGTGGACGGTCCGCACGTTGTCGCGGAAGTACCGCTTGATCTCGCCGATGACGGTCGGCATCGCGAACGTCGGGAACTGCACGCCCCGGTCCGGGTCGAAACGGTCGATCGCGTTGATGAGCCCGATCGTGCCGACCTGGATCACGTCCTCCATCGGCTCGTTGCGGGAGCGGAAGCGGGCGGCCGCGTAGCGCACGAGCGGGAGGTTGGCCTCGATGAGCGCCCCGCGTACCCGGTTGTGCTCCGGCGTGCCCGGCTGGACCTCCTTGAGCTGGGCGAAGAGCACCTGGGTGAGCGCCCGGGTGTCGGCGCCGCGGCTGCGCTGGGGGGCGGCGGGCGCCGGGGTCTGGGCGGGCGCCTCTTCCTGGGGCGGCGCGGTACTGGCCGACACGGTCAACGCCACCTCTTCATCGGTCTACATCGGTCAACTCATCCGTCAAAAGCGGTCATAGCATCACAAGACATGTGCACTGTGTGCAAGCACCGCATAACACCGTGTTGAGGGAAGAGTTGGGGCGCACGACGCGCGAAAGCCCCCCGCCGTTCCGGCGAGGGGCCATGCGAGGTGAGGGTGAGCTCAGTACGCGAGCTCAGTACGCGTAGTCCGCGATCACCCAGGTGGCGAACTCCTTCCAGAGCGCCACCCCCGCCTGGTGCTCCGGGTGCTCCACGTACCGGCGCAGCGCTTCCGCGTCCTCGAACCCCGAGTTGATGGCGAAGTCGTAGGCGATGGGCCGGTCGCTGAGGTTCCAGCCCAGCTCCCAGAAGCGGATGTCCTCGATCTTGCCGTCGAGGGAGCGGAAGGCCTCGACGCCCTTCACGACCCGCGGGTCGTCACGCTCGACGCCCTCGTTGAGCTTGAAGAGGACAAGGTGGCGGATCATGTGCGCTCCCAGCTTCCGATCAGCCGCTACTGCGCCCCGTCGGCGAGCCAGGTGAAGAAGTCACCGATGGCCTTGGCGGCGTCCGATATGCCCTCGAACCCTATCTGGACGTAGTCCGCCGCCTTGGCCGGGTCCGTGATGATCACGTACAGAATGAAGACCACGAGTATGTAGACAGCGGCCTTCTTCGAATTCACCGCCACCGCGGCCTCCCCGTGACTGTCGTGCCTGTTGGGACTCCTGTGCCGGCGGCGAGTGTAACTTCCTCACATCACATTTAAGGACCAACGACCTGCGGTTCCGGGTCCTTTGTCGAGCCCGTGGAGCCCTGGCGGGGCGCAGGATCGATGGTGACGCACGAAGGGCCCCGTCTTTCGACGGGGCCCTTCAGAAGCGGTAGCGGAGGGATTTGAACCCTCGGTGACTTGCGCCACACTCGCTTTCGAGGCGAGCTCCTTCGGCCGCTCGGACACGCTACCGAGAGAGACCTTACAACACTGTGGGGCCTGCTCTGAAATCGGTATTACCGGGTCCGGAAGAAGTCCGTGAGGAGCCGCGCGCACTCCTCGGCGAGCACCCCCTCGATCACCTCGGGACGGTGGTTGAGCCGCCGGTCCCGGACGACGTCCCAGAGCGAACCGGCCGCGCCGGCCTTGTCGTCGCGGGCGCCGTAGACGACGCGGTCCACGCGGGACTGCACCAGCGCGCCCGCGCACATCGTGCAGGGTTCCAGGGTGACGACCAGCGTGCAGCCGGCCAGCCGCCACTCCCCGAGTTCCGCGGCCGCCCGGCGGATCGCCAGGACCTCCGCGTGGGCGGTCGGGTCACCGACCGCCTCGCGTTCGTTGTGCCCGGTCCCGAGCACGGTCGTGCCGTCCGGGGCCAGTACGACGGCCCCCACCGGTACGTCCGGGCCCGCGTGCCCGGCCTCGTCCAGGGCGAGCCGCATCGCGGCTCGCCAGCGGTCGCGTAGCGGGTCCGGGGGACCCTCGGTGGTCTCCCCGGTCAGCGGACGGTCTCCAGGACCTCCGAGGCGCCCAGGGACTCGGCGATCTCGGTGAGCGCGTCCGTCGACAGGGACTTCAGCTCCTTCTCGCTGACACCCAGGTCGTCGAGGACGCCGGGGTCACCGACCGGACCGTGCGGCACGGCCTCGGCGGAGCCGCCGCTCTCGGCGTCGTCCCCGTCCTCGTCCCCGTCCTCACCGTCCTCGGTGCCGTCGAGATCGAGGGCGTCCAGGTCGGTGTCGTCGTCCCCGGGCTCCCTTCCGAGCAGTTCGTCGGTGAGAAGGATCTCGCCGTAACTGCTGCGGGCAGCGGCGGCGGCGTCCGAGACGTAGATACGAGGGTCGTCCTCGCCGTCGATCCGGATGACGCCGAACCAGGCGTCCTCCTGCTCGATGAGCACCAGGACCGTGTCGTCCTCGGGTGAGGCTTCACGGGCCAGGTCGGCCAGATCCGACAAGGTCTCCACATCGTCGAGCTCTTTGTCGCTCGCTTCCCACCCGTCTTCGGTGCGCGCGAGCAGTGCGGCGAAGTACACCGTGACTCTCCCACTGGTCATAGGCGTGCCGGTTGGGGGTCCCCCCGGCGGAGGCTATGGGCGGGGAGGCATTGGCTCCGAGCCCCACCCACTCGGAATCGTGGCAGAAACGGAGCGTTCAGGGGACGTCTTCGGCACCCTGTGTCCGCCCGTTTTGATCGTCCACCAGCGGGATCGTACGCGGCTCGGGCGACCAGGACGTACACGGGAGCCCGAAGAGAGCGGATCGGCCTACCAGTTGGCCTACCAGCGGAAGGTGCGCATGCGCATCGCGTGACGCAGCCGGGCCGCCTTGGCGCGCCGGGGCTGGACGCGGTCGCGCAGCTCACGGGCCTCGGCGAGGTCGCGCAGGAACTGGGCGCGGCGCCTGCGGCGCTCGGCGTCGGTCTCCGGTTGTGACTCCTGGTTCGGCATAGGCACACCACCCCATTGCGTCCCTCCCACTTTCCCTCCGACGAGGGGTTTGATGCCAGCGGACGGGTGAAGCGGGGTTTGCCTCAGTCAGAGATGCCGCACGGGACGCCGGGGACAACGGGCC
The DNA here is from genome assembly GCF_045041015.1 of Streptomyces sp. NBC_00019. NCBI lineage: Bacteria > Bacillati > Actinomycetota > Actinomycetes > Kitasatosporales > Streptomycetaceae > Streptomyces > Streptomyces sp. NBC_00019. Next base: position 5,212,422 of record NZ_CP108302.1, on the reverse strand, counting down.
CGGTTAATGTTGTGGACATGCGTCTCCACGTCGTCGACCACCCTCTGGTCGCTCACAAGCTCACCACGCTGCGCGACCAGCGCACCGACTCCGCGACCTTCCGTCGGCTGGCCGACGAACTGGTCACCCTGCTCGCCTACGAGGCCACGCGAGACGTGCGCACCGAAGCGGTCGACATCACGACCCCGGTCACCACCACCACCGGCGTCAAGCTCTCCTACCCGCGCCCCCTGGTCGTGCCGATCCTGCGCGCCGGTCTCGGCATGCTCGACGGCATGGTCCGCCTGCTGCCGACCGCTGAGGTGGGCTTCATGGGCATGGTGCGCGACGAGGAGACGCTCCAGGCGTCCACCTACGCCACGCGCATGCCGGAGGACCTCTCCGGGCGTCAGGTGTACGTCCTCGACCCGATGCTCGCCACCGGCGGCACGCTGGTCGCGGCGATCCAGGAGCTGATCAAGCGGGGTGCGGACGATGTGACGGCCGTGGTGCTGCTGGCTGCGCCGGAGGGTGTCGAGGTCATGGAGCGTGAGCTCGCGGGTACGCCGGTCACTGTGGTGACGGCGGCGATCGACGACCACCTCAACGAGCACGGGTACATCGTGCCGGGTCTCGGAGACGCGGGCGATCGGCTTTACGGCGCCGCGGAGTAAGGACGCCTCTTCGCCGTAGAGGGTGCGTCACGCGGGCGACTGCGGGTCCGATGTGGCCGGTCGCGCAGTTCCCCGCGCCCCTGAAGGGGCGCGTTTCAGCAGGCCTTCTTGGAAGTGCTCGGCGTCGGCTGGGGTGCGCCCAGCTTGGTCAGGGCCTTGTCCGCCGTGGCCTTTGCCGTCAGCGACTTGAAGTCTGTGCCGATGATCAGGTCCACGTCGGTGCCCTTGCGGGTGTCCGCGCGCGCCTCCGTGCCCGCGAGCTGTGTGCCGAGGACCGGCAACGACGTGCTCACGGAGGACGTGGGGCCGAGCAGCAGCCCCGTGCCCTTGACCTTCTTGTCGAACTCCGCGCTCGCGTTGCCGACGTCGCCGATCTTGAAGCCGCGCTTCTTCAGCTCGTCCGCGGTCTTCTTGGCGAGCCCCGCCCGGGGCGTGGCGTTGAAGACGTTGACGGTGATCTGGGCGGGCTTGGGATAAGCCGTGGTGGAGGACGAGGCCGAGGCCGACGGGGACGCCTTCGTCGCGCAGTTGGCCTTGGAGCCGGCCGCCGAGGCCTTGTCGCCGCCGCCGGTGAAGACGTCGATGAGCTGCAGCGTGCCCCAGCCGACCAGACCGAGCGCGGTGACCGAGGCGACCAGGGCGACCACGAGCCTGCCGCGCCGCCGGGAACGGCGCATGCGCGGGTATTTGTCCCCCGTGATCCGGTACTTGCCGCCCATGCCTGGGGGAGTCAGCATGCTCATGGGCGCAGCGTAGTGCTCCGGGGCGGCGATGCCTACTAAATGATCATTGGATTCGGGCCGGAAGAACCCGAAAGGGCCAACCCTTTACAAGCCCGCCACTCAATCCAGTTCGAGTACACGCGCGTGCAGCACCTGGCGCTGCTGCAGCGCCGCCCGCACCGCGCGGTGGAGGCCGTCCTCGAGATACAGGTCGCCCTGCCACTTCACGACGTGCGCGAAGAGGTCGCCGTAGAACGTGGAGTCCTCGGCGAGCAGGGTTTCCAGGTCGAGCTGGCCCTTGGTCGTCACCAGCTGATCGAGGCGGACCGGGCGCGGCGCGACGTCCGCCCACTGCCGGGTGCTTTCCCGGCCATGGTCGGGGTACGGCCGGCCGTTTCCGATGCGCTTGAAGATCACACGGAAAGCCTACCGGTCAAGCCTCACCGGGCGCAGCCTCCCGGCTCGGGCCGGGCAAGACAAGTGCGTGCAGATCTTGACCAATATCGGTCAAAGGGGGTGAATGTGGCCTGGTTGCTGACACATTCCCCACATGGAAGATCGAAAGACGGCTGTCGGGTACGCGCGGCAGAGCCTCGGCCGACCGGACAAGTCGGCCGGGTCCGTGCGGGCTCAGCTCGCTGCGTGCCGCGCAGAGGCGATCGCGCGTGGCTACCGCTATGAGGGCACGTACGTGGACGAGGCGGCTTCGGCCTACCGTGCGGATTCAGTCCGTCCCGAGTTCGAGCGCATGCTGACCGACGTGCGAAACGGCCAAGCGGACGTGGTCGTCGTGAACTACCTGAGCCGCCTGACCCGGCGGGATGCGGACGCTGTCCGGTCTCTTGCCACCGAATTGCACGAGCTCGGTGTGACGGTGGTTTCCGTGAGCGAGGGCGTGTACGGCCCAGGCGGGACGGAGGAGTTGGTCCGGCGTCTGGAGTCGGCGCACCAGGAGAGCGTGAACCGGGCGCGTCACGTGAGCGACACGAAGCGGGTGCTGAGGGAAGCCGGGTCATGGGTCGGCGGTGTGCCGCCTTTCGGATACACGGTGACCGAGGTGCGCAGGGACGGACTCACGATTCGGCAGTTGATTGTGGTGCCGGAGGAAGCCGAGGTCATCCGCGATGTCGTACGCCGGATCCTTAACCACAAGGATGAAGAGGTTCCGGGCGGGGAACGGCACCCCGGCTCGCTGTCGGGCATCTGTGCGGAGCTGAACGCGGCGGGAGTGCCGACGAAGACCGCACGGCTCTCTGGCAAGTGGCGTGTCGGAGGTCCCACCACGGTGGACGGCCGCCGCGGGCCGTCCCTCTGGGAGGTGTCCACGCTGAAGCGAATCCTGAAGGATCCGCGGCTGACCGGGCACGCGGTGGAACCGGTTTACAGTCCGCAGCCGTCGAATGCCACCAGGGCCCGGCGCTCTGTCGTCGGATACCGGCGTCTGGTGGACCCGCAGACGCAGGTGCCGTTGATGAGCCATGAGCCCGTTCTCGACGTCGACAAGTGGGAGCAGCTTCAGGCGTGGCTGGACACGAGAGGGCCGGGCAGGGGCGGTCCGCGGTCTGCTTCTCTCCTGAGCGGACTGGGTGTCCTTCACTGCGTATGCGGGGCAACCATGGTCAGCAACGGCACTGTTGGTGCCACTGCCTCGTACCGCTGCTCCCGGCCCAAAGGGGCGACGGGGGGACACGACGGAGGAAACAGCATCAAGCGCGAGCATCTTGAGGAGTATGTGGCCCAGCGGATTTTCTCCGAGGTTGTTCTCGCCGACGAGGGGCAAACAGGAGCGGCGGAACTTCTGGTCGAAGCCGGTGCTCGATTCGGCTCGGCGGCAGACCTGCTGAGCAAGGCGAGAGCGTATGAGGCAGGCGCGTGGCGGTCGACGTCGCTGACCGAGAAGCGTGACTTCCTGCGTTGTTTCGTCGACCGCATCGAGGTGGCCAAGGCACTGTCGCGAGGCAACAAGTGGGAGCCGTACGACGCTGGCCGTAGAACGATTCTTACCTGGGTCGCGCCGATGCCCCGTGGGTGACGGGGCTGTCGCCACGGCGGAGGCGGTGACCTTGCCTCCGCCGTCGCGGCTCCTCAGCGCGTCCGCTGCTCCTGCGCGGGCTGCTGCGGCTTCTGCTCCCGCTGAACCTGCGGCTTGGGCGTGTTGCGGGAGGCCTCGGCGCGCACGAGGGCGCGCAGGACGGCGTAGGGGTCGATGGGCATGGTGGTGCTCCTTGCGTCGCTGCTTGACTGACCTCTGGTGCGAGGGCCGGTCAGCAGCGCAGGACCACCGAGCGCAGGGTGTGCAGGGCGTACGGCGGCCGCGGCGGCGCCGGGAGGGGACGGCCCGCCGGGACGCCGGGCGCCGGGGCGGGCCGGGGCGCGGGGCGCAGGGGTACGACGGGACGGTGGGCGGCGCGGGCCGGTGGCCGCAGGGCCGTGTCCAGGACGTCGTACTCGGCGACCTCGCCGGCGACCGGGGTGACGGCGTTGGCGGCGTGCGCCCCGGCGTGGCCGCCCGGCACGAGCAGCGCGAGCAGCAGGACAAAGGCACGGAGCCAGGTTCTGGTGCTGCTCATGGTTGCTGATCTGCCCCAGGGAGTACGAGGTTCATCGCGTCGTCCGTCAGATCCGCTCGCACGGGTTACTCACACCGTGCGCGGCACGTTCCCGGTCTGCCCGCGCATCCGTACCGCTGTGACGATCTCGACGATGCCCACGGCGACCAGCCAGATCCCGCCGACCACGGTGAGGACGGCGACCGACTCGAAGGGGGAGTCGATCAGCACGATCCCGGCGAGGAACGTGACGATCCCGAGGAAGATCTGCCAGCCGCGGGCGGGCATCGACGGGTCGGAGGCGGCGGCCAGAGTCTGGGTGATCCCGCGGATGAGCCAGCCGATGCCGATCCACAGGGCGAGCAGCAGGAGCGACTGCATGGGGCCGCGGAAGCAGAACAGGCCCAGCAGGATCGACAGGGCGCCGCTGATGAAGGCGAGGACGCGCAGTCCGGTCGTCTTGTGCGTGCCGAAGGCCGAGACCAGCTGGAAGACGCCGCTGATGACGAGGTAGACGCCGAACAGGATGCCGGTGGCGAGGAGCGTGGAGCCCGGCCAGATCAGCACCAGGACGCCCAGGATCAGCGATGCGATGCCGGTGATCAGGACGACCTGCCACGCCGCCTTGGACAGCGCGTGCAGGGGGCCCTCGACGGGTGGCTCCGGCTCATGGGCGCGCTGCTGCGTGTGGACCTTGCGGTCGTCGAACTCCCGGCCCCAGGAGGAGCCGTGCGGTGCCTCGGTCATGGTCCATGCTGGGACCGCGTACGGCCGCCCCGCACGGTGGGCTGGGCCGATCGGCTTACTTGCCGGCCGCCTTCGCGGCCTTCGCCGCCGCCTTCATCTCCTGCTTGTGCGCCCGTACCTTGACCAGTGACTCCGGGTCGGTGATGTCGGCGACCGACCGGAAGGACTTGACCTCGCCGTACGCGCCCGCCGCCTCCCGCCAGCCCTTCGGCTGTACGCCCAGCTGCTTGCCCAGCAGGGCCAGGAAGATCTGGGCCTTCTGCTTGCCGAAGCCGGGCAGGTCCTCCAGCCGGCGGAGCAGTTCGCGTCCGTCGTCCACGCCCTTCCAGACGAGCTCGGCGTTGCCGTCGTAGTGCTCGACGAGGTACTGGCACAGCTGCTGGATCCGCTTGGCCATGGAGCCCGGGTAGCGGTGGACCGCCGGCTTGTCCGAGAGGAGGGTCGCGAAGGCGTCCGGGTCCTGCGCGGCGATCTCGTGCGCGTCGAGGTCGTCCAGGCCGAGCCGGTCCGCGATCGTCCGGGGTCCCTTGAACGCCCACTCCATCGGAACCTGCTGGTCCAGCAGCATCCCGACCAGCGCGGCGAGCGGGGAGCGCCCGAGGAGCTCGTCGGCCTCGGGGTCCTGGGCGAGGTGAAGGGTGACGTCCATGACCCCGATCATGCCGCGTACGGGGTCAGGCCGCCCGCCAGTACCCCAGCGCCTGCATCCGCTCCTTGGGGACGCCCAGGTCCTTGCGGACGTACGAGGACAGGGTGCGGGTCGTCTTCGTGTCGCAGGCGATCCAGACGTACGCGTCCGGGTGGGCCTTGAGGAGGTCGGGAAGGTCGGTCTTCACCCGGTCGACGAGACCCACACCGGTGCGGACGTCATGGCGGGACGGGTCCGTGCGGAAGGGGAGGCCGTCCGTGCCGCCCTCGAACCAGACCGTCGCCGGGGACGAGTCCAGCGCGTCCAGCAGGGAGTTGATGGCGGGCAGGGACGCCGGGTCGCCGATCGCGAAGACATGGGTCGGTGACGGGTCGGGGTTCTCGAACGCCGTGCCGTGGACCGTCGCCACGATGGTGTCGCCGGGCTTCGCGTTCCGCGCCCAGTCGCTCGCCACGCCCTCGTGGAGGGCGAACTCCAGGCCGAAGGTGCCGGCCGCGGGGTCCGGGTCGACGAGGGTGTAGGCCCGCTGGTGCGGCTTGCCCGCGTCGGAGAACCACAGCCGGACCCACATCGTGGGGTGGACGCCGGTCGCGGCGAGCATGCCGCCGTCGGTGAGGTGGATGCGTCGGTAGCTCGAAGTGACGTCCTCGGCGCCGGTGACGGTGAGGACGTAGTCCTTCGCCCGCAGCAGTTTGAGGACCGCGCCCTCCCAGCCGTGCCCCTGCCCCATCGTCTCTTCACTCCTCGCGTACGATTCCACCACCAGTTACTTAGGTGAGCCTAACCTAAAGCACAGGGGAGACCCAGAGTGAGCGCCGAGATCTACCGGGATGTGTGGGGTGTCCCGCATCTGCGTGCCGACAGCGTGCGCGAACTCGCCCGCGTCCAGGGCATCGTCACCGCCCGCGACCGGGCCTGGCAGCTGGAGGTCGAGCGGCACCGGGCCCGCGGCACCTCGGCGTCCTTCCTCGGCCCCGACGCCCTGCCCTGGGACCGGTTCGTGCGCAGGGCCCGGCTGGAGGACACCGCGAGACGTTGCTTCGAGCATCTGGAGAGACGGGACCCGGAGACGGCCGACTGGGTACGGGCGTACGTCGACGGCGTCAACGAAGGGCTCGCCGACGCCACCCTGCCCCTCGGTGCCCCCGGCCGCTGGGAGCCCTGGACCCCCCTCGGCGTCTGGCTCGGTGCCCACATCCTCTTCGCGGGCTTCCCCGCCAAGCTCTGGCGCGAACAGGCCGTGAAGCACCTCGGCGAGGAGGCCGTCGGGCTCTTCGCCATCGACGGTCCCGGCACCTCCGGCAGCAACGGCTGGCTGGTGAGCGGCGAACGGACCGTGACCGGGCAGGCCGTCATCGCCGGCGACCCGCACCGCTTCATCGAGGACCCCGGCGTCTACCAGCAGATCCACCTCTCCTGCCCGGAGTTCGACGTCGTCGGCCTCGCCGTCCCCGGCGTCCCCGGCATCGCCCACTTCGGCCACACCGGCACGGTCGGCTGGGCCATCACCAACGCCATGGCCGACTACCAGGACCTGTACGAGGAACGGCTGCGGCGGACCGGGGCCGGTGTCGAGGCCCTTGGCCCGGACGGGAGTTGGACGCGCGCCTCCCGGCACACCGAGACCGTCGAGGTGGCCGGTGAGGAGTCCGTCGAGGTCGAGGTCATCGAGACCGAGCGCGGGCCCGTCATCGCCGGCGGCCCGGAAGGGCTCGACGACGGCACGCCGCTCGCCCTCAGCCTCCGCACCCCGCCTCGCGTCACCGACGACCTGGGCTTCAGCACCCTGCTCCCCCTGCTGCGCGCCCGCCGGGTCGCTGACGTGGACCGGGCCTTCGACAGCTGGGCCGAGCCGGTCAACGTCGTCCAGGCCGCCGACACCGAGGGCGGGCTGCTGCACCGGGTCGCGGGCCGGGTGCCGGTGCGGTCCGAGGCCAACCGCACCCGTGTCGTCCCCGCCTGGGAGGCCGGGCACGAGTGGCAGGGCTGGCACGACATGCCCCGCGCCGGACTCACGGAGGACGGCGTCGCCGTCATGGCCAACCAGCGAGGTCCCGCGGAACCGCTCGGCGTCGAGTTCGCCCCGCCGCACCGCGCGAACCGCATCTCCGCGATGCTCGCGGAGAAGGACAAGTGGTCGGCCGGGGACATGCCCGCCCTCCACATGGACACGTATCTGGCCTCCGCCGGGCCCCTGTTGGACCACCTCGCCACCCTCCGGGACCTGACCCCGCCGGCCGCCGAGCTCACCGACACCCTCCTGCGCTGGAACCGCCGCATGGACGCGGACAGCGAGGACGCCGCCCTCTACTCCGCGGTGCGCGGCGCCGTCGTCCGCCGGCTCGCCGCGCACCCCGCGTTCGCCGCGCTGACCTCCCCGCCCGCCTACCCCGAGGTCCTCCTCCCCTGGCTCGGTCTGCTGCCGCGCATCGGCTACGCCCTCGAACACCTGCTGCGCGCCGAGGAGTTGTACGGCATCGACCGCCCCGCCGAGATCCGCGCGGCCGTCGAGGAGGTGGCCGCCGGGAAGCCGCCCGCGACCTGGGGCGAGACCCACCGGCTGTACCCGTGGCGGGCGTTGCCGGACACCTCGTACGAGAAGTACGACGAACCCGGTCTCTCCGGCGACCACGACTGCGTGCTGTGCACCTCCGCCGTGCCCGGTCTGACCGACCTGGCCGCGCGCGGTCCGGCCGCCCGCTACGTGTGGGACCTGGCCCGGCGCGAGGACAGCCGCTGGGTGGTGCCGTTCGGCGCCTCGGGTGTGCCCGGCTCGCCCCATCACCGTGACCAACTGCCCCTGTGGCTCGCGGGCGACCTCGTCCCGGTCGTCACCGACTTCGAACAGCTCAGCAAGGAGAGCGATGTCTGACACCTACGTCCATGAGCAGGAGGTCGAAGGCTTCGGCACCGTCCGTGTGCGCACCCTCGACGCGAAGGCCGACGCCGAGGTGCTGCACGGCTGGGTCAGCGAGGAACGGGCCGCCTTCTGGGGCATGAACGGCCTCACCCAGGACCAAGTGGCGGAGATCTACGCCCACATGGACACCCTCGACACCCACCACGCCTATCTGCTCGAGAAGGACGGCGAGCCGGTCGGACTGCTCCAGACCTATGAGCCGGAGGCCGACCGGGTCAGCGAGTGCTACCCCGTCGAGCCCGGTGACATCGGCGTCCATCTGCTGCTCGCGCCGGCCGGAGCGGACGGCGGACGGCCCGGCTGGTCGTCGGCGCTGCTGGGCGCCGTCGCGTCGTACGTCCTGCTCGGCCTGGGCCGCAAGCGGGTCGTGGTCGATCCCGACGTGCGCAACGAGAAGGCGATCGCCCGGTTCCTGCGGCAGGGGTTCGTGGCCGGGGAGCGGGTCGTGCTGCCGGAGATCGACATCCCGGATGTGCATCTGCCCGAGAAGCACGCTCAACTGGCCTTCCTGGCCAGGGAGGTAGCCTTCCCGGCGTGACCCCAGAAGACCTCGTCGCCCATTACGGACTGGAGCCGATCCCGCGAGAGGGGGGCCTGTTCCGCCGTACCTGGGCAGGCCCCGAGCGCGCGGACGGCAGACCGGAGGGCTCGGCCATAGTCGCCCTGCTCACCGCCGACGACTTCTCCGCCCTGCACCGCCTGCCCGGCGACGAGATCTGGCACTTCTACCTCGGCGACCCTCTGGAACTCCTGCTCCTGTCCCCGGACGGCACATCGAGCGCTCCGGTGCTGGGCCCCGACGTCCTCGCCGGTCAGCACGTCCAGCTGACCGTCCCCGGCGGCACCTGGATGGGGGCGCGCACGCGGGGCGCGTGGACGTTCTTCGGCTGCACGATGGCTCCCGGCTTCACCTACGAGGGCTATGAGCACGGCGACTCCGAGGCCCTGATGGCGCAGCATCCCGCCGAGGCCGACCGGATCGCGCGACTGTGTCGTCCATGAGACACCTCGAAGGACAGGTCGCCCTCGTCACGGGCGCGGGCGGCGGTATCGGGCGGGGGATCGCGGTGCGGTTCGCCGAACAGGGGGCGGCCGCGGTCGTCGTGCACTGCCGTACGGCGGTGACGGCGGCGGAGGAAGTGGCGGTCCGGGTCCGGGAGTCGGGCGCGCGGGCCGTCGTCCTCCAGGCGGATCTGACGGACGAGAACGACTGCCGGGAACTGGTCCGGGAGGCGGACGCGTGGGGCGGCGGACTGACCGCGCTGGTCAACAGCGCGGGGGTGCAGCCGGTGCGGGAGCTGCCCGGGATGACGGCCGCCGAGTGGCGTGAGGTCGTCGACACCAACCTGACGAGCGCCTTCGCGTGCACACAGGCGGCGGCGGAGGTCATGGAGCACGGCGGCGGCTCGGTGACGCACATCGCCTCGATCGAGGCGCACGGTCCCGCCGCCGGGCACGCCCACTACTGCGCGTCCAAGGCCGCCCTGGTGATGCACGCCCGGTCGGCGGCCCTGGAGTACGGGCCTCGCGGCATCCGCGTCAACAGCGTCTCGCCCGGGCTGATCGACCGGAAGGGGCTGGCGCGGGACTGGCCGGAGGGTGTGGAGCGGTGGCATGCGAAGGCGCCCCTGGGCCGGCTGGGCCGCCCCGAGGACATCGGCGACGCCTGTGTGTTCCTCGCCTCGCCGCTCGCCTCCTGGATTACCGGGCAGGACCTGGTCGTCGACGGCGGGGTGTCGGCGCGGCCCACGTGGTGAGTGTTCCGGCGCCGGTGTCCGTACATAACGCGGAGCTGCGGGGACGGAGTACTGACGTGGAGCGTGACGGTGGACGAGGACGGCGGCGAGTTCAAGGGCTGGTGCTGCTGGGCACCGTGCTGGTCCTGCTCCTCTTCGGCGGCGCGGGACCGGCGTCGGCCCATGCCGCGCTCCGCTCCACCGACCCCGAGGACGGAACCGTCCTCAAGTCCGCCCCCGCGTACATCACCCTGACCTTCACCGAGTCCGTCGGTCTGCTCGACGACTCCTTCCGCGTGCTGAGCCCGAAGAACGAGCGGGTGTCCACGGGGGAGGCCGAGCATGTGCCGGGGAGTTCGGACACCGCCCGGGTCTCGCTGCCCGCCTCCGGGCTCGGCGAGGGCACCTTCACGGTGGCCTGGCGGGTCGTCTCGGCGGACAGCCATCCGGTGTCGGGGGCGTTCACCTTCTCCGTCGGGAAGCCCTCGGCGACGGCCGTGACCGTGGACCCGGGACCCGTGGAGAACCCGGCGACGACCGGCCTCTACAACATCGCCCGCTACCTGGCCTATCTCGCGGTGGCGCTGCTCATCGGCACGGCGGTCTTCCTCGCGCTGTGCCGCCCGGCGGACGCCAGCATCCTGCCCAGGCTGCTGCGGGTCGGCTGGTGGACGCTGGCGGGGGCCACGGTCGCGCTGTTCGTGCTGCGGGCGCCCTACGAGGCCGGCACGGGTCCCGCGACGGCCTTCGACGCCGCGGCCTTCGAACGGACGGTGACGAGCCGGCCGGGGCTGGTCCTGCTGGTCCGGCTGGTGCTGCTCGCACTGACCGCGGTCTTCCTCCTGCGGCTGTTCCGGCGCCGCCGGTCCTCCTACGCGATCGGCGCCGCCCTCGCCCTCGGCCTCGCCCTCACCTGGGCCGCCGGTGAGCACGCCTCCGCCGGCATCCAGGTGCCCGTGGCGATGGCCTCCTCGGTCCTGCACGTCCTGGCGATGGCGGCCTGGCTGGGCGGTCTGACGGCACTGGTCGTCACGCTGTACCGGGCGGCGGTCGTCGAACCGGCCACGGTCACCCGCTTCTCCCGCCTGGCCTTCGTCTCCGTGACCGTCCTGGTCCTCACCGGCGTCTACCAGTCCTGGCGTGGCCTGGGCTCCTGGGGCGCGCTCACCGACACGACGTACGGCCGGCTCCTGGTCGCCAAGCTGACCGTGGTGGTCGTACTGCTGACGGCGGCCGGGTTCTCGCGGCTGTGGACGGTGCGCCTGGCGACGGCGGACGCGCGGACCGTCGTACGGGAACGGGTGCCGGAGCCGGTGGGCGGGCCGCCGCTGCCGGAGTCGCCCGAGGAGCCGCCGGTCGTTCCGGACCGCCGTGGTCTGCGACGCTCCGTCCTCGCCGAAGTCACCATCGGTGTCGTGGTGTTGGTGATCACGACCGTGCTCACCGGTACCGTGCCGGGCCGTGCGGAGGCGGAGGCCGCTCAGAGCCCCGCGGCCACCGGCCTGCCCGTCGCGTCCGTCTCGTACGTCCCCTTCGACATCGGCGGCGCCCGGGGCAAGGTGCAGATCACCCTGGACCCGGGCCGGGTCGGCCGGAACTCGGTGGAAGCGGTGGTCCTCGACGCCGAAGGCGGTTTCGCCATCGTCCCCGAACTCCGGCTCTCCTTCACCCTGCCGTCCCAGGACATCGGCCCGCTGGACGCCAAGGTGACCGACAAGGGCGGCTACTGGGGAACCAGCGACTTCGACCTGCCGATCGCCGGCACCTGGGAGATGAAGGTGACGGTCCGCGTCTCCGAGGTCGACCAGGTCAGCGTGGAGAAGTCCGTGGTGATCGGCTAGGCCGACGCCTGGCCATCCGCTGAGGATCCCCACTCCGAGGGACCGCAGCCCCCAGGTGCCCACGGTGAGCCGGCTTGTTCGACCGGTCGAAGGCGATTCGGACGATCGGATCGATCTTGGATGTGTCGGTCACGTTTCCACAAAGGTGACGGCCATCTCTTGACGCATGACAGGACATACGGCTGTCATTACGCCACCGTGTTCGGTCAAGTTGATTTCTGGTCGTTTACGACGGACTTCGACTCACTCCCCTGCCTGGCCGAACCCTGCCCCTCAGGAGCCGTTCATGCCCGACTTCTCCCTCCCCTCCGCGAGCCGCCGCTCCGTCCTGCGCGGCATAGGCGGCGCCGCCGTGCTCGGTGCCGGCATCCCCCTGCTGAGCGCCTGCGGCGGCAGCGGAGCCTCGTCCGACCCGAAGACGGTCACCCTCGGCTCCAAGGCGTCCGACCCGGTGCCGAAGAAGGCCTTCGCGGACATCTACGCCGGCTTCAAGAAGGACTCCGGGATCACGGTCGACGTGAACACCAAGGACTCCAACACCTTCCAGGAGCAGATCAACGCCTACCTCCAGGGCACGCCGGACGACGTGTTCACCTGGTTCGCGGGTTACCGCATGCAGTTCTTCGCGGCCAAGGGCCTCGCCACCCCGATCGACGACGTGTGGCAGACCATCGGGGGCAACTTCCCCGAGGCGATGAAGAAGCTCAGCAAGGGCGAGGACGGCAAGTACTACTTCGTGCCGCTGTACTCGTACCCGTGGGCGCTCTTCTACCGCAAGAGCGTCTTCCAGCAGTACGGCTACGAGGTCCCCACCACCTGGGACCAGCTGGTCGCCCTGTGCAAGCAGATGGAGAAGGACAAGCTGGTCCCGATCGCCTTCGGCGACAAGGACGCCTGGCCCGCGCTCGGCACCTTCGACCAGATCAATTTCCGCCAGAACGGCTACGACTTCCACGTCGACCTGATGGCCGGAAAGGCCGCCTGGACCGACGCCAAGGTGCGCAAGGTCTTCGACCTGTGGACCGAGATCCTCCCGTACCACCAGGAGGGCGCCACCGGCCGCACCTGGCAGGACGCCGCCCAGACCCTCGCCTCCAAGAAGGCCGGCATGTACCTCCTCGGCACCTTCGTGGCCCAGCAGTTCACCGACAAGGCCGCCCTGGACGACCTCGACTTCTTCGCCTTCCCGGAGATCGACCCGGCGTACGGCCAGGACACCGTCGAGGCCCCGACCGACGGCTTCATGCTGAGCAAGAGCCCGAAGAACAAGGCCGGCGCGGTCAAGCTCCTGGAGTACCTGGGCACCCCGGCCGCCGAGGAGATCTACCTCAAGTCGGACCCGAGCGTGGTCGCCGCCTCCACCAAGGCCTCCACCGACGCGTACACCGCCCTCCAGAAGAAGGCGTACGAGATGATCTCGGGCGCCAAGAGCCTCACCCAGTTCATGGACCGCGACAGCCGCCCCGACTTCACCTCGACGGTCATGCAGCCCGCGCTGCAGAAGTTCGTGCGCGATCCCAAGGGCATCGACAGCTTGCTCAGCTCGATCGAGCGCCAGAAGAAGACGATCTTCGCGTCCAGCTGACCACGATGACCACCGACACCCCCACGAAGTCCCCGGAGGCGGCCCCCGAGCCGCCTTCGGGCACTGCCCCGGTCAAGAAGCGGATCCCGCAGGGCCACAAGCGCCTGCTCACCCGCCGCGACCGGCTCACGCTCGGCTTCATGGCCGGCCTGCCGACGATCCTGCACGTGGCCCTGGTCTGGGTCACCGCGCTCGCGTCGATCCTCCTCGCCTTCACCTCCTGGAACGGCATCGGCTTCGACTCCATCCAGTGGGTCGGGCTCGAGAACTTCAAGGAACTGTTCACCAACAACCCGCAGTTCTGGCCCGCTGTGGAGCACAACGTCATCTGGTTCGTGGTGCTCATCTGCATCCCGACCCCGCTGGGCCTGTTCCTGGCCGTGCAACTGGACAAGAAGATCAAGTTCAGCCGGGTCTACCAGACGGCCTTCTTCCTGCCGGTCGTGCTGTCCATGGCCGTCATCGGCTTCGTCTGGCAGCTCGTCTACAACCCCGACACGGGCCTGATCAACAGCGTCATCGGGGCCAACAAGCCCGGCCACTACATCGACTGGATCGGCGACCCGAACCTCAACCTCTGGGCGATCCTCATCGCCGCGAGCTGGCGGCACACCGGGTACATGATGATCCTCTACCTGGCCGGTCTGAAGGGCGTCGACCCGTCCCTGCGGGAGGCGTCCGCGCTGGACGGGGCGAGCGAGTGGCAGACGTTCAAGAACGTCATCTTCCCGGTGCTGCGACCCACCAACACGGTCGTCCTGGTCGTCACGATCATCGAGGCGCTGCGCGCCTTCGACCTGGTCTTCGTCTTCAACAAGGGCGCCGAGGGCACCGAGCTGCTGTCGATCCTCGTGACCAACAACATCATCGGTGAGTCCAGCCGGATCGGGTACGGATCGGCGATCGCCGTCGTACTCCTGCTGATCTCGCTCGTCGTGATCATCCCGTACCTGGTGTCCACGTTCCGGAAGGAGCGGCGCGCATGAGCACTCTCGCTCTGAAGAAGCCGAGGACACCGGTGCGCCCCGCCCGGGTCCTGCTGCACGTCGTCCTGGCCACCATGGCCCTGGCCTGGCTCGCCCCCCTGCTCTGGGCGATCTACGCGGCCCTGCGCCCGTACGCGGAGACCAGCGAGAAGGGGTACGTCTCCTGGCCGGACTCCCTGAGCCTGGACAACTTCACCAACGCGTTCACGCAGTCGGACATGACGCACTACTTCGTCAACACGGTGATCATCGCCGTGCCGGCGGTGCTGGTGACCCTGTTCCTCTCCTCGATGGTGGCCTTCTACGTCAGCCGCTTCGACTTCCGCCTCAACCTCGCCCTGCTGCTGGTCTTCACCGCGGGCAACCTGCTCCCGCAGCAGGTCATCATCACCCCGCTGTACCGCCTGTACCTGCTCATCGACCTGCCCGGCATCACCATGTCCGGCAAGCTGTACGACTCCGCGTTGGGCCTCGTCCTCATCCACGTGGCGTTCCAGTCCGGCTTCTGCGCGTTCGTGCTGAGCAACTACATGCGCTCGCTCCCGCACGAACTGACCGAGGCCGCCCTGGTCGACGGCGCCTCCGTGTGGCGGCAGTACTGGCAGATCACGCTCCCGCTGTGCAAGCCCGCGATGGCCGCCCTGGGCACGTTGTTGTCCATCTGGATCTACAACGACTTCTTCTGGGCGCTGGTCCTGATCTCCACCGGCGAGAACATGCCGATCACCTCGGCGCTCAACAACCTCTCCGGTACGTACTTCACGGACCCGAACCTGGTCGCCGCGGGCGCCCTGCTCACCGCGATCCCCACGCTCATCGTGTACTTCGTGCTCCAGCGTCAGTTCGTCAGCGGTCTGACGCTCGGCGCCAACAAGGGCTGAGTTCCTTCACCGCAGCCCCTTCTTGAAAGAGAACCACCGTGTCCCACTCCTTCACCCCGGTCGCCTCCGTGCCCGTGGACGCGCGCACGGCCCGTGTCCACGAGGAGGGCTGGCAGTCCTGGAGCCCCAGCGGCGCCTACGCCCTCGGTGACAAGCCGTACCGCCCGACGAACGACAACTGGGCGACGGTCTGCTACCGGCCGGGCGTCACGGTTCCCCAGGGCACCTTCCAGGGCGAGGGGCTGCTGGCCCTGGACCCGGGCGACGGCTCGGCGGTCCGCCTCTGGGCCGCCGTGGACCCGACCCGGGAGGTCCCGTCGATCCGGCTGGCCGTCACCGGTGACCTGGCGGAGATCAGCGCCGACGGACCGGTGAAGGAGTGGACGGGCACGGACATCCAGGAGGTGCTGGCGAGTTGGGCCGCCTCCCTGGAGGTCGCGCCCCCGGGCCCGGCGCCCACTGTCTGGTGCTCCTGGTACGAGTACTTCACTCAGGTCACCGAGGACGACATCCACGAGAACCTCCGCGCGATGGACACCCTCGACCTGCCCATCGACGTCGTCCAGATCGACGACGGCTACCAGAAGGCCCTCGGCGACTGGCTCACCCTCTCCGGCCGCTTCCGCTCCCGCCGGGACATCGCGGACGCGATCCGGACGCGGGGCAGAAGGGCCGGCATCTGGACGGCACCCTTCCTCGTCGACCCGGCGAGCGACCTGGCCGCCGAGCACCCCGACTGGCTGGTCAAGGACCTCGACGGCGGCTTCCTGCACGCCGGCCGCAACTGGGGCCACGACCTGAGCGTCCTGGACACGACCCACCCGGAGGCGGCCGCGTACCTGACGGACGTCTTCCGGACGCTGCGCGCCGAGGGCTACGACTACTTCAAGGTCGACTTCCTCTACGCGGGCGCGCAGGAGGGTGTACGGCACTCCGACGCGGACCCGCTCACGGCGTACCGCCAGGGCATCGAGCTGATCCGCGAGGCGATCGGCGAGGACGCCTACCTCCTGGGCTGCGGCGCCCCGATCCTGCCCTCCATCGGCCTCTTCGACGCCATGCGCGTCAGCCCCGACACGGCCCCGCACCGCCGCCCCGAGGCCGACGACTACAGCCAGCCCGGCCAGGACCCGGCGGAGTTCACGGGTGTCGGCCGCCAGTGGCAGCACGGCCGGTTCTGGGTCAACGACCCCGACTGTCTGATGGCCCGCCCGGCCGTGGAGACCCGCGAACGCTGGGCGGCCCATGTGGAGGCGACCGGCGGTCTGATGGCGTCGAGCGACCGGCTGCTGTCCCTGGACCAGTGGGGTGTGGAGACGACTCGCCGACTCCTGAGCGGAGAGTGCCGATGATCCCGCAGGGCATCGCCTACGGCGGCGACTACAACCCCGAGCAGTGGCCCGAGGAGGTCTGGGCCGAGGACATGCGCCTCATGACCGAGGCCGGGGTCACCATGGTCAGCGTCGGGATCTTCTCCTGGGCGCTCCTGGAGCCGAAGGAGGGCGCCTACGACTTCTCTCTGCTGGACCGCGTCCTCGACATGCTCTACACCCACGGCATCGCGGCGGACCTGGCGACCCCGACGGCGGCACCGCCGGCGTGGTTCTTCGTCAAGCACCCCGAGGCGCTCCCCGTGGACAAGGACGGCAGGGCACTGTCGTACGGCAGCCGCCAGACGTTCTGCCCGTCGAGCCCCGCCTATCGGGAGGCGGCGCTGCGGATGGCCCGTGCGCTCGGAGAGCGGTACGCCGGCCACCCGGCGGTCGTGATGTGGCACGTCCACAACGAGTACGGCTGTCACAACCCGGAGTGCTTCTGCGAGGAGAGCGCGGCGGCGTTCCGGGGCTGGCTGCGCGAGAGGTACAGCAGCCTGGAGGCGCTCAACGACGCCTGGGGCACTCGCTTCTGGAGCCAGTGGTACTACGACTGGGACGAGATCATCCCGCCCCGCGCCACGGGCGCCGTCCCCAACCCCACCCACCAGCTGGACTGGCGCCGCTTCTGCAGCGACGCCCTGCTCTCGCTGTGCGAGGCGGAGCGCGAGGTCCTGCGGGAGGCGGCGCCGGAGATCCCCGCGACCACCAACTTCATGGTGATGCACAACTTCGACGCGCTGGACTACTGGCGCTGGGCCCAGAAGCTGGACGTGGTCTCCAACGACCACTACCTCCAGTCCACGGACCCCGAGTCGCACATCGACCTCGCGCTCAGCGGCGACCTGGTCCGCTCGCTGGCCGGCGGGCCCTGGCTGCTGATGGAGCACTCGACGGGCGCGGTGAACTGGCAGCCGGTCAACCGGGCGAAGAATCCTGGGGAGTTGCGCCGCAACGCGCTGGCCCATGTGGCCCGGGGCGCCGACGGCATCGCCTACTTCCAGTGGCGGGCGGCGAAGGCGGGCGCCGAGCAGTGGCACTCGGCGATGCTGCCGCACGCCGGCACCGACAGCCAGATCTGGCACGACGTCGTCCAACTGGGCGCGGATCTGAAGGCGTTGGGGGAGGTGCGCGGCTCGACCGTCCCGGCGCAGGTGGCCATCGTCTGGGACTGGGACGCCCGTTGGGCCCTGGAGCTGCCCTCGCAGCCGAGCGCGGAGCTCCGCTTCCAGGAGCTGGTCCGTGCCTGGTACGAGCCGTTGTGGCGGTCGGGCATCGCGGTGGACTTCGTCCACCCGGAGGCGGACCTGTCGTCGTACCGCCTGGTCCTGGCGCCTTCGCTCTACTTGATCACCGACGAGGGCGCGGCGAATCTGACGGGCTTCGCGGAGCGCGGCGGCACGCTGGCCGTGGGCTTCCACAGTGGGGCGGTCGACACCAACTGCCATGTGCGGCTGGGCGGTTACCCGGGTGCGTTCCGCGAGGCGCTCGGGGTGCGCACGGACGAGCTGTTCCCGCTGCTGCCGGGTGAGTCGGTGGAGTTGAGCGACGGCGGAACGGCCCGGCTGTGGTCGGAACGGGTGCGTCCGGCGGACGCGGAGGCGATCACGACGTACACGACCGGCCCGCTGGCGGACGTACCGGCGGTGACCCGCAACTCCTTCGGCATGGGCACCACCTGGTACCTGGCCACACAGCCGGACCCGGCGACGCTCGCCGCTCTCCTCGACCGCATCCGCACGGAGGCGGGCGTGATGCCGGTCCTCAGTGCTCCGGAGGGTGTGGAGGTGGTGCTGCGGCGCGGTGCGGACGCGGACTACCTCTTCCTGATCAACCACACCGAGGCGAGCGCGGAGATCTCCGTGTCCGGCGAGGCCACCGAACTGCTCACCGGGAAGCCGGCGCCGGGCGTGGTCACCGTCGCGGCGGGCGAGGTGGCGGTGGTGAGGGAGCCGCGCGGGTGGCGATGAATTTCTCCGCGGGCACCGGTGCTGACCCAGCACATGCAGCTCGTCACCTGGCTCAAGCCCATTACCACTCCCGGCTGTGGTTCAGCTGTTCTGGAACCTCTTAGTCCGTTAAATCCCGGAGAACTCTTCTACAACCTTCCGTCACATACGTCTGTCTGCCTTACGCAGAGATGTTCGACAGGTTCATGGAAGAGGAGCTCAGAACGTGACCGTGCGTTCCTTTGCCCGGCGGATGCGCCCGCGAGTCGAGCGGAAGGCCGCCGAGAGCGTGTGGCAGCTGCGTACCATGCGGCGGCGCCGCCGGGCCGCGGTCACGGATCCGGTGCTCCGCCCAGTGGCGGTGCGCGGCCAGCAGCTCTACGGCCGGGTCGTGACGCGGTTCAGCGCCGCCGAGGCGGCCGCCGCCAACCTCGGTCTGGTCGTCGCCGCGCTGGAGCAGGAAGGGATCCCGTACTTCCTGGTGCCGGCCGCCCGCACCCGGCACACGGTCGGCGTGAACGTCATCGACCGGGAGCGTCTGCTCACCGCCCTGGAGGCGCAGAACGAGGGCAAGGCGGTCTTCATCGGCCGCCCGATGCCCGGCGGAAAGCTCAAGCACCCCGCGCTGTTCATGGACGGCGCACTGCCGGCCGGGCTGCGGACCGCCCCCATCCTGCGGGTCGGGGAGAACCACCTCGGACCCTCGGGCCAGCTGCTCGCCGGTCCCGAGCTCGCCTGCGACATCGAGTTCTGGGAGGACGGCGCGGAGCTCCTCGCCTCCGCCGACGGCCCCCGGCGCCTGGCCAAGGTGCAGCCGCAGGCGTCCGAGGACATCTTCGCCGACTCCCTCGTCGCACCCCGGAACAACGGCATCACCGACGTCCTCCCGGCCTCCGAGCAGCAGCCCGCCACCGTCCGGGTCGGCGACCGCGAGCTGCCGAGCTTCGTCCCGCTCACCCTGCCGACCATCGACGACGTGACCTTCCCCGTCGACGTCGTCTACACCTGGGTCGACGGCGAGGAGCCCGGGATGCGGGCCAAGCGGGCCCGCCACCAGGACCGCGGCACCGCCGAGATCCTGGACAAGGAGACCAACGCCTCCCGCTACACCAGCCACGACGAGCTGAAGTACTCGCTGCGCTCGCTCGCGATGTACGCCGACTTCGTCCGGCACATCTACATCGTGACCGACGGCCAGAAGCCGCACTGGCTCGACGACACGGCCCCCGGGATCACGGTCGTCGACCACCGCGACATCTTCCCCGAGGACGTCCTGCCGGTCTTCAACTCGCACGCGATCGAGACCCGGCTGCACCACATCCCGGGCCTGTCGGACCACTACCTCTACTTCAACGACGACGTGTTCGTCGGCCGCCGGGTCACCCCGGAGCACTTCTTCCACGGCAGCGGCCTGATGAAGATCCCGGTGTCCCCGCTCAAGATCGGCGTCGGCAAGCCGCACGCCGAGGAGACGGCCACCAACTCCGCCAGCAAGAACGTCCGCCGGCTCCTGCTGGAGAGGTTCGGGCGGATGACGACGAACAACTTCATGCACACCCCGCTGCCCCAGCAGCGCCGAACCCACCAGGTGCTCGAAGAGCTCTTCCCCGAGGACATCCGCCGCACCACGGCCTCCCGCTTCCGCTCCCCGCAGGACATCGCGGTGACGGCCCCGCTGCTCTACCAGTACGCCCTGATGACCGGCCACGGCCTGCCGGGCAAGTACAGCTTCCGGTACGTCAACATCAGCCGCCCGGACGCCGACCGACGCCTGGCCGACCTGCGCCGCAACCGCCGCTTCGACTTCTTCTGCCTCAACGACGTCGACGTCCCGCCCGAGGAGCGGGAGCAGGTGAGCGTCCGCATGAACGAGTTCCTGGAGGACTACTTCCCCTTCGCGAGCCCGTACGAGAAGCAGAGCTGACGGGACCGGGGGGTAGGACATGGGGGGCATGGACATCCGTGACCGCTTCGGAATGCCGGGGGGCATCCGAACGGTCCGGGACTTTCTCGTACGCCTGAGGCTCTGGCTCGCGGCCCGGCTCTGGGCGCTGCGCACGGCCCGGGCCCGCCGGCGCCTGCGGGCCGCCGTCCCCGGGCTGTGCCAGGTCACCTTCGGACCGACGCGGCTATACGGCCGTACGGTCGCCGGATACACCGCCGCGGACGCCGTCGAGGCCGACCTCGAACGGGTCTGCACCCTGCTGGACGGGCTCGGCGTCCCGTACTTCCTGGTCCCCGCCGACCATGGACAGGGGGTGCCGCGCCAGGTCATCGGCGTGGCGGAGACGTACCGCGACACGATCCTCTCGCGGGCCGCCCAGCGCTTCGCCTCCGGTGTGGGGTACGCCGGGGCCGTGGGGCCGGACGGCAGGGTGACCGCCGCGGCGCTGTGGGCCGACGGGAAGCTTCCGCGGGCGCTCCGGCGGGCCGAGGTGCTCCGCACGGGCGTGGTGCGCCTGGGCCCCGAGGGACAGGTCCTCACCGGTCTCGAAACGGGCTGTGACATCGAGTTCTGGCGGCACGGCCGCGACCTCGGCACGGACCCCTCCTGGCTCACCGTGCCCGGCAGCCGGATGCCGGAGGTCTTCGGCCCGGCACTGGTCGCCCCCCGCCACAACCCGGTGTCGGAGGTGCTCCCACTGACGGCGCAACGCCCCGCCGTGGTCGCGGGCCGCCATCGCGGCGTGCCCACGTTCGCCCCGTTCGCCGAGCCCGGCATCGACGAGGTGCGCTTCCCCGTCGACGCCGTCTACACCTGGGTCGACGGCGACGACCCGGCGATGGCGGCCAAGCGCCGCGCCCACCAGGCGCTCTCCCACAACACCATCGCCCCGCGCGAGACCGGCGCCTCCCGCTACACCAGCCACGACGAGCTGAGGTACGCCCTGCGCTCGCTGGAGATGTACGCCGGTTTCGTCCGGCACGTCTACCTGGTGACCGACTCCCAGATCCCGGACTGGCTGGACCCGCAGGCGGAAGGCCTGACCGTGATCGACCACCGGGACATCCTCCCGGCGGACGCGCTCCCCGTCTTCAACTCCCACGCGATAGAGAGCCGCCTGCACCACATCCCGGGCCTGTCGGAGCACTACCTCTATTTCAACGACGACGTCTTCATCAACCGTCCGGTAGGGGCCGAGCACTTCTTCCACGGCAACGGCATCGCCCGCATCCCCCTCTCCCCGCTGAAGCTGGGCATAGGCGCCCCGCACCCCCTGGAACCGGCCCCGAACTCCGCGGGCAAGAACGCCCGCGAGATCATCAGCCGCTTCCACGGCAGACACATCACCAACAAGTCCCTGCACACCCCGCACCCCCAACTGCTGTCGGTGATGCGGGAGATGGAGAGCCTGGGCATCGAGGAGCTGGACCGCACCTCCTACTCCCGCTTCCGCTCGACGTCCGACGTGGCTCCGGCATCGACCCTCCACCACCACTGGGCGATGGCGACCGCCCGCGCCGTCCCGGCCGACTACCGCTTCCGCTACGTCCAGCTGGGCACCCCGGACATGCACCGCCGCCTGTCCCGCCTCGCGGCCGGCGAGGACGTCGACTTCTTCTGCCTCAACGACGTGGACACGCCCCCCGAGGCCAGATCGGCGGCCCAGGCGGCCATCAGCGCCTTCCTGGAACGCAAGTACCCCTTCCCGAGCCGCTACGAATCAACGACCCGAACCCCCGCCCACCCAGTCCTCCACAGAACGGCCCAGCACGCCGGCGAGGCCCTCTGACCCGGACAGCCTTTGGTCACGCCCTGCGTCAGGCGCCGAGCAGTCCCTCGGGCCCATGGGCAGCGTGGAGCCTGGAACAGCCAGGCCCGTTGCGGGAGGCCGCCACGAGCGGTACGGGCTCGTCGGTGATCGCTGCCCGGTGCTTCTGCAGCGCGGCAAGGTCGTGGCTGTCGAACGCGGAGTTCTCCAGCCACTTGACGGAGCCCAGGAAGAGCAACTGCCCGGCCACCGGCTGCCGGTCGGCAAGACTGGCGAGGGACTCCCGGACCAGGGGTGCGATCGCGCCCCCGCCTGCTCGTCCACCGCTCCTTGATCCGGCGCTTCGCCTACCCGGCGACGATCTCCTCGGTGGCCGTTGCCCAGGCCACGCCACTGCCGAAACGGTCGGCGTCGGCGGGCTTGTCCGCGGCGCGGGTGACGGTAGTTCGAGGGCCGCGCGGTCCGACGTTCCTTCGCGGGGAGGGACAGCAAGCGGCATCCCTGTACGGCAGCCGTCGGGGCGAGCCGCCGCAGGGCGAGCTTGGAGAGGCGGCGAGGGCGATGCTCACCCGTCACTGGTCTCGTGCGGTGTCGGCGATGAGCAAGTCAGCGACTGCGGCAAGCACGGCCCTGGCTCGTCCGCCGAGCCTGGCGAAGTAACAGCAGATTCTCCACATCGTCGGGATGCACGATGGAATCTTGGATGCCCAAGATATGCATAAGTGAATTGACCGACACGGCCCGGCCCCACTCGGGCTTCGTGCCGTTCACGCTCGGCACCAGGCGCTGAGCAGTTCCTCGGGTCCGTACGCCGCCTGGAGCCCGGAACAGCGGGTCCCGTTGCGCGAGGCCGCCACGAGCGGTACGGGCTCGTCGGTGATCGCTGCCCGGTGCTTCTGCAGCGCGGCAAGGTCGTGGCTGTCGAACGCGGAGTTCTCCAGCCACTTGACCGAGCCGAGGAAGATCAAGTGCTTGGCCACAGGTTGCCTGTCGGCGCCCACCAGGTCGATTTCGACGTCGTTGCTCCGGGTCCAGTAACCGCCGATCGCAGGGGTGGCGGGCAGGAGCTCGTCCGGCAGGAGACGGGCGAGGGATTCCCGGACCAGAGGCTCGATCGCGCGCCCCCGCCAGCTGGTCCACCGCTCCTTGATCCGGCTCAGCGTGAGATCTCCGCGCCCCCGCTCGATCTCCGCCATGTGCGGATCCAGAAAAGCGAGCCAGAACCGCAGGTAAGGGTCGGCCACCCGGTAGCGGCGTTCCTTCGACGGCCGCAGTGAGAGGGGCAATTCGGCTGCCACCACTCGTTTCTCGGTCAGGACATCCGTGGCCCGGGTGAGAGTGGTGTGGGCGATGCCACCGGCGGCGCGCGCGATGTTGGTGAACGTCCGCTCCCCGCTTCCGATGGCCCGCAGGACTTCCCTGCTCATTGCCTGGGGCGGAAACTCCGCGGCCAGTGACCGCTCGGCGGAGACCAGCAGTGCCGAGATCGGGTTGTCCAGCGAGTCGCGGAGGAACTCCCAGACGTCCGCTCCTGGCCGCCACTCCGCACAGATCAGCGGCAGACCACCCGTGACCAGGGCGGCGTCGAAGGCGGCTGCCGGCTCAAGCCCGAGCATCTCGCCGATATCGGCAGGGTTCAGCGGCCCCACGACCATTTCCCGGCCCCGCTGATGGAAGGGACGGTCGTAGTTGTTCAGCGCCTCCATCATCGACAGGTCGGATCCGACCAGGAGGAGGAGTACGGGTTTGCGGCTGAGCAGGCGATCCCATGCCCGCTGGAGCATGCCCTCGAATGCGTCGATGCGGTCCATGAGATAGGGAACCTCATCGATGACGACCACGCTCGGGCTGTTATCGGGCAGGATCTCCGCAAGCAGCCTGAAAGCGGCATTCCACTGCTCGGGGGTCTCCGCCGAGAACAGTTCCCGCTCCGGGAGGGTGGATCTGGCGACGGCGTCGAGCAGCTCCGTCAGCTCGTCCTCCGCCGTGCCGCCCGCCGCGGTGAAGAAGAGGTACGGCGTCTCGGTGCGCCGGAGGAATTCCTCGACGAGGCTGGACTTGCCAACCCGCCGCCGTCCGCGCATGAGGATGCACTGGCCTGGTTTCGCCGACCCGACGGCATCATGAACCGCCTGCAAGGCGTTGCCGAGCACGTTCAGTTCGCGATCCCGCCCGATGAAGCGACGCACGGCAAGCCTCCCATAAGCGATAGTAGCGATAGAGATACTATCTCTATCGCTACCATTGCCCCTCTTCATTCGGGCATGACGCTCATAACGCTCATGACGCTGTGGATGCGGGAGAGCGTGAAAACGCGCTCGGCTTCCCGCAGGTGGTGGCGCCAGGCTTCGAGGTAGGGCGGGTCGAGCATGAGGTGGCTGAGGGTGCGCACGGTCCGGCTGCCCGAGGTGGCGACGTACTCGCCTGCAAGATCGCCGAAGGCATCTGGGGACCCCGGAAACACCCGCTGTGGACAAAAACCAGGACAACGAGGCCTGAGGACAACGACGAAGGGCCCCACCTCGCGGTGGGGCCCTTCGACATCGTGCCCGGTGAGGCGGGTAATCGCCTCTCTACTCCCCGTTCTGCGACCAGGCCGCGGTGAGCGCGATGACCGGGTCAGTGTCGGCTGGTGCCGCGGGCCACCACTCGCCGTCGTCGTCCTGGAGGTAGGGGTACCAGCGGTCGTCGGGGCCCAGACGTAGCTGGATGCCGTGGTGGGTGAGGGTGAGGCGGTTGCGCCATGCTCTGAGGTGTGTGGGGGAGTCGGTCATCTCGGCGAGGGCCGCGTCCAGGGCGGTGCGGGCGGCCTTCATCACCATCGGGTCGGGGGCGTAGGGCTGTTCGGCGACGGTGATGCCCGTGGGGCCGCCGTGGCGCCAGGCGCGGGTGAGGCGTGCGAAGGCAGTGGGTTTGGCGTTGGTGTTCTGGATCAGGTGGTGGAACCACTCGGGTCCGGGGTTGCTTGCGGCGATGCGGACGGCGTCCTGGTGCTGGGTCAGGTGCAGGTCGGCGGTGTCGCCCGCGAGGAGCCGGGCGGCGCGCGCGGTGGCGTCGGCCATGAGGCGTTCCAGGTCCGCGGCGGTCAGGCCGGTGCCGGGCGGTGGGGCGACGGGCAGTGCTGTGGTGTGGGCGGCGGGTTCCGGGAGTTCGGGCAGTTCGGAGGGCCCTTCGGCCCAGTGGGCGTATGCGGCCGCGGCCGGGATACCGGCCGGTGCCGGTGGGGCGGCGGTCTCCTGTGCTGCCGTACGGAGTGCGCGCAGCTGGGCGAAGACCTCCTCGCGACCGCGGCCACGCAGCGCGAAGAGCACGAACGGGTCGGTGTCGATGGTGGCGGCGATGGCGTAGCAGAGCGCGGCGGCGTGCTTGCAGGGGTATCCCCAGTCGGGGCAGGAGCACTCCGGATCGAGCTCGGTGGGCAGTGGGAGCAGTGGGACGCCTGCGTGCCGGGCGTCGTCCACGAGTTCGGCGGGCATCTCGTCGTCGAGAAGTGCTGCGAGATGTCCGGCGCGGGCCGCGATCGTGTCGAGCAGGGTGTCCCACTGAGGGTCGGTGAGGACGGGCAGGTGGACTGAGGAGCGGTACGGGCGCGGGCGGCTGCCCTGGACAGCGGCATTGACCTTGCCCGGAGCGACGGTGACCGGGCCGACCATGCCTTTGCGGGCGTAGGTGCGTCCGCGCGAGAGCCGTCCGGCGTCCAGGGTGGAGTCCTCCAGGGCGGCCACCCATGCCTGGCCCCACCATGTCGCGGCGAAGGCTCGCTTGCCGCGGGCGGGCGCACGGCGCGGGCCGGGGACAGCGGGGCTCATGACTGCCTTCCCAGGGCGACGAGTTCGGCGAGATCGGCGTCGGACAGTTCGGTCAGGGCTGCCTCGCCGGAGCCGACGACGGCGTCGGCGAGGGCGCGCTTGGCTTCGAGCAGCTTCGCCACCTTGTCCTCCACGGTTCCCTCCGCGAGGAGCTTGTGCACCTGGACGGGTTTGTCCTGGCCGATGCGGTAGGCGCGGTCGGTGGCCTGGTCCTCGACGGCCGGGTTCCACCAGCGGTCGTAGTGCACGACGTGAGTGGCGCGGGTGAGGTTGAGGCCGGTGCCTGCTGCCTTCAACGACAGCAGGAACACCGGCACTTCCCCGCGCTGGAAGCGGTCCACCATTTCCTCGCGCCGCGCGACGGGGGTGGCGCCGTGCAGGAAGAGGGTGGGGGTGCCGCGTTCGGCGAGGTGCCTCTCCAGGAGGGTCGCCATCTGCTTGTACTGGGTGAAGACCAGCACCGACTCGCCCTCGGCGGTGATGGTGTCGAGAAGTTCGTCGAGCAGGTCGAGCTTGCCGGAGCGGCCCCGCAGGGGAGTGGACTGGCGCAGGCTGTGCTCTTTCACATGCTCTTTCAAATACTGGGCGGGGTGGTTGCAGATCTGCTTCAGCGCGGTGAGCAGCTTGAGCACCAGACCGCGTCGGGTGATGCCCTCCGACTCCGCGATCTTCGCCATGGTCTCGCGGACCTGTGCCTCGTACAGGCTGGTCTGTTCGGCCGTCAGCGGGACGACGTGGTCGGTCTCGGTCTTGGGCGGCAGTTCGGGCGCGATGCCGGGGTCGGACTTCTTGCGGCGCAACAGGAAGGGACGTACGAGACGGGACAGGCGCTCGGCTGCCTCGGGATCCTCGCCCGCCTCGATGGCGCGGGCATGCCGGTCACGGAAGGCGGTGAGTGAGCCGAGGAGCCCGGGGGTGGTCCAGTCGAGCAGGGCCCACAGCTCGGAGAGGTTGTTCTCCACGGGGGTGCCGGTGAGAGCGACGCGGGCGCGGGCGGGCAGGGCACGCAGTTCGCGGGCGGTGACGGCGTAGGGGTTCTTGACGTGCTGGGCCTCGTCGGCGGCCACCAGCGACCAGGCTGTTTCGGCCAGCACTTCGCGGTCGCGGCGCAGCACCCCGTAGGTGACCAGGACGATCTCGTCGCCGGCCAGGTCCCCCAGGTGGCGGTCGCCACCGTGGTAACGGCGTACGGGGGTGAGTGGTGCGAATCTGGAGGCCTCGCGCTGCCAGTTGCCGAGCAGGGAGGCCGGGCAGACCACAAGGGTGGGGCCCGCGGTGGCGGGGTCGCTCTGGCGGTGCAGGTGCAGAGCGAGCAAGGTGATGGTCTTGCCCAGGCCCATGTCGTCGGCGAGACAGCCGCCGAGGCCGAGTGCGCACATCTCGGCCAGCCAGGCCAGGCCCCGCTTCTGGTACTCGCGCAACGTGGCCGTGAGGGCGGCGGGCTGGGGCACGGGGGTGCGGGACTCGGGGTCGCGGATACGAGCGACCAGGTCGCCGAGCGCACCGACCGCCGCACAGGGGACCCGGTCACCGTCCCTCCCCCAGCCTCCGGCCGGGGGGACCCCCATCTCGCTTCGCTCGGCCTCGCCGGTCAGCGCGGCGCTCAACGCCTCCATGGGGGTGAGCGGTTCCATCCGGCGGCGCTTGGCGCGGGCCACCAGCTTCGGGTCGGCGACCACCCACTGGTCGCGAAGCCGGACGAGGGGGCGGCGTGACTCTGCGAGAGCATCCATCTCGGCCTCGGTGAGCGGCTCGCCGCCAAGGGAGACCTGCCAGCGGAAGTCGAGGAGGGCCTCGGTGTCCAGCAGGCCGCCCGCGGCCGAACCGGGGGCGGTGCGCTGCCCGATCTCCGCGCTCGCGGTGAGGGCCTTGACCAGGTCGCGCGGCCAGTGCACGTCGACACCGGCCGCGCGCAGCGCGTTCGTGGCGTCCCCAAGGAGATCGAAGGCTTCGTCGTCGGTCAACCGGAGCTGATCGGGAGCGGCATCGTCGAGCAGCCTCCGCAGCGGGGCCCAGGCGCGGGCGCCACGGCGCAGGGCGAGAAGGGTCTCGGTCTCGGCGCGTGGGCCGAGCAGCCGCTCCACTTCGGCCGGCTCGCTCCAGAGGCGTGCGGCCTCGATGACGAGCGCCGGGTCCGCCGCGGTGTGCAGTTGCAGGACGGCCCGGAACTGCCGTCGGCGTCCTTCGGGTACGTCGACGCGCAGGGAGACACCGACCTCGGCGGTGAGCGCCGCCTGGGTTTCCTCGGCCCATTCACGCAAGGCGGGCACGGCGCGGGCCTCGCGCCAGGCATACGGCAGCGCTCCCATGGCGAGCGGCGCGGCCGGCGTACGGACCAGGTCATCGGCGACCGCGTCGCAGAACTGGCGTACCAGCGCAGCCGGTTCGGCGATCCGTACCGGAGCAGGGCCAGGCTCGGGCAGGCAGTGGGCGTGGGGCGGGAAGGCGGCGGCCAGGGCGTCCAGCGTCTGGCGCTGGGCGGCGGTGCAAGGACCCACCTGCCAGGTGTCGTAACCGGCGGGGGTGAGGGCCGGGTGGAGGCGGCCGTCGGCGAGCAGCCGCAGCGCGAAGCGAGTGGCGGCCTGCCAGGCGGCGCCGGAGGGATGCGTCGGCTCCGCATCGGCCAGGGCGGAGACAGCGACGGCGACAGGCAGCGCGTAACCCTCGACCCTGCGCCGCCTGACCGAGCGGCCGTGCGGCAGGACCAGCTCCACCGCCTCGGTCTCAAGGCCGGTGGGCGCCATACTGCCTCCGGCTGCTGCCCCGGTCGGCTTCCACAGCAGCAGCCGCCCAAGGCGGGCGGGCTCACCGGGCAGGAACACCGCCGCCCAGCCGGCGCCGAGCAGCTCCCTCACGAAGGCGGATGTTTCCTGCCGGGCCAGCGGCGGTGCGCTCCTCGCGCCCGTACTCGGCTCTCGTACGACGACTCGTGCCACTCTCTTCCGCCCTGTCGCTCGCCGGGCCCTCCCCTGGGCCGCTCACTACCGAACCCCACCAGGCAACGTCACACACTGGCAACCGCGAGCCTTGGCTTGACTGCCGGCGACGGCGCCACGACGGATACGCCGCTGCTGAACACGCCGGTCCTCAGCCGCGCGGTGCAGCGCTACGGTGAGGCCATGAGCACCTGGACCCCAGCCGCGCTGGAGGCGTTGATCGAAGAGGCCACCGTCGACGCCTACGGCGAGGATGAGCAGCTCACCGGCTTCTTCACGATGATCGAGGAGAGCCTTGCCGTGCCCTTCACCACGACTGTTCTCGGCGTCGAGGTGAGCGTGGTCGGTGTCGATCTGGCCGAGGACGGACGCGTGGTCGCACGCTGCGCCCGGGGGGCGGTCCGACAGGACATCGGAATTCTGGACCTACCGCTGCCGGAACCCGCCCCCGAGGGCTGGCAATGGATCGAGGCATACCGCTACTGGGCCCGCTGAACTGGCGTCGTACAACTGGCCGGCTGAGCCCCTGCTCGAACGGACAGCCGTCCCGAATGCCGCTGGCCGACCGAACTGTGGGGAACAGGCAGCACGTAGCGCGCATACCGCAGTATGCTTGCGGCTATGGCTGACACCACGCGCATCACGGTGACACTCCCCACCGAGCAGGTGGCGGAGCTGAAGAAGATCACGGACAACATCTCCGGCTACGTGGCCGAAGCGGTCGCCAGGCAGATCCGGCACCAGCTCCTGGGGGCCGACCTGCGCAGCCACACAGACGAGCACGGGGCCTTCAGTGAGGAAGAGCTGGCCGAGGCGCGGGCGCGGATCTTCGGTACGACGTCGGCCGCCGGCGGCGCGAGCGCCGCGTGAGCGGGCACATTGAGACCGTCGTCCTGGACAGCGAGGGGCTGTCGGCCTGGGTGGCGCAGGACCGGAAAATTCTGGCGCTGTTCCAGGTGTTCCACGACATGGGAGCGGACCTTGTCGTCAGCGCCAACACCATCGTGGAGGTGAGCCACGCCAGGGTGAACCTGCCCCGACTGCAGTGGGCGCTCTCCCGGGTCAAGGTGGAGCCGATCACGGAGGCAGCGGCCAAGGCGGCGGCCCAACTACTCAAGGGCGCCGGTCTGCACGGACACAAGTACGCGATCGACGCCACCGTCGCGGAAGCGGCCCTGCGTCAGCCTGGCCCGGTCGCCGTCCTCACGTCGGATGTCGATGACATGACCCGGCTGTGCGGCAGCAAGGTCCGGATGATCGGGCTATGACCGCGACATCGTTCCGGGATCATGGACAGATCCGCGTGGATCCACCGAGACCAGAGTGGCCGCAGGCCAACCCGTGATGGGTGAATCGGCGCCGGAGCGGGCGGCCCTGGTGGCCGTCGGGAGCAGGCACTGGCAAACCGCGGCCAGGGCTTCGGCATCGTCGGCCCGCACAGCGGCACCGATGCGGGAAAGGGCGCCGCGGGCGATGACTCCGAGCAGTTCGGCTTCGCGAGACACCGAGACCTGGAGTGCCCGCCGGCCACGGGCCGGCGGGCACTCCAGGTCTTCGGGACGGGCGGCGTCTCAGCGCCGGCATTCACCCGACCTGTTCGCACGGTCGTGCTTGTAGAACTTGAACACCGGCTGCCCGTTGCGGAGCACGTCGGACGTGCCGTCGTAGTAGTAGTTGCGGTCCACGATGTCTCGCTGGGTGCCGTAGACGCCCCACTTGTCGTGGCCCTTCTTCTGGGTCCCGTCGTACCAGTTGTACTCGTCGATCCAGAAGTGCGGGTTGACCCGCACCACGCGCTTGATGGGCGCCGCGGTGAGCCACGCGGTCCGGCCGGGCGGGACGTCCATGTTGACGGAACGGCCCCAGCCGACGGTCTTGCCGTAGGCCCACGAGTACGAGAACTCGGCACCGACGCCGACCCCGAACAGCTTGCTGACGTTGGGGCTGACGCTGAGGCTGCCGTTCACCGTCTTCGTGGTGGTCGTCGTCGTGCTGTAGCTCTGGTCGACCCGCTCGCTGACGTTGCCGCCCTGCGAGCAGTTGGTCACCTGGTCGGAGTACGCCGTCTGCCTCCCCTCATACGTCCAGGAGGACGACGCGGGGTAGAAGCAGTGGCCCTTGATCTCACGCCAGCCAGGGTTCATGGCGTAGCGGTTTCCCGCCTTGCTGCCGCCGATGTAACTCCAGACCGGCGTCTTCCCCACGCTTCCGTGGCTTCTGTCGAGCAGCTGCTTGGTGTTGACGTTGTAGTACCAGAGGCTCTGGCCGCTCCGGTTGGAGCCGTTCTGGCACATGTTCGGGAGCAGCCAGTCGTGTACGCCGTTGACGTCCGTCGACGCGATCGCGGCCGGGGCGGAGGCGAGGGTCAGGCCGCTGATCGCCATGCCGAAGGCGGCGCCTGTCAGGAGGCACTTCTTGATGGTGGGCACGATTCTTACGTCCTTGCGCGTTGGATGCGGGACCACACGTGTGAGGCCGGGCGGTCGGTAGCCGTGAGGCCGGCTGCGAGCAGTCTTTTGTCGGCGCGAGTTGGTGCCCAACCCCGTCCAAGGGAGGAATCAACTCTTCCGATCTTCCGAGACCCAGCGGCCCGGCCCGCGCCCCCGGCCTCAGTGGCCGCACACCTCGCGGTACGGCGCGTCAGGCACGTACGTGTGCCATTGGGCGGGTGTCAGGTCGGCGTCGCCGGTGCGGGCGCAGATCTGGGTGACGGCCCGGGCGGGGTCGATGGTGTGGCGCTGGAGTGGGACGTGGGTGCCGGCCGTGTGGACGGTGGTGCTGTCGGGGCTGAAGGCGAGGGAGGTGATGGCGTCGCCGGGGGTGGTCAGCGGGCCGCCGAGGGGCTGTTGGGTGGCGATGTCCCACAGCTGGAGCGTGCCGGCGTCGCCGCCGACGGCCAGGGTGCGGCCGTCGGGACTGATGGCGAGGGCGCTGACTGCCTCGGCGGTGTCGCCGAGCGAAGTGGGGAAGACGTTGGGCAGCGTGCCCGCGCGGTGTTTCAGGGTGCCGTCCCACAGAGTGACCCGCCCGGTCTGGTCGCCCGCCGCGAGCCGGGAGCCGTCGGGTGCGAAGGCGAGGGCGCCGATGTCGTCGCCCCCGACGAGGTCGTGGGCGCGCACTGTGCCGGAGGGCAGGCGCACCGTGCGGTCGGCGGTGACCAGCAGCTGCCCGTCGGGGCGGATGGTCAGCTCGGTGCCGGCCGCGTCCGGGTACACGGCGGTCTGGCGGTGCTGTGCGGTGTCCCACACTTCGTTGCTGAGCTTGCCGATGTCGGGTGTGCGTGTGGTGTGCAGGGTGTCGCCGCCGGGGCCCAGGGCGAGTGTGATCACTGCCCCGTCGGACGAGGGTGTCGCCAGGTCCAGGGTCGTACGTGCGCGGTCGCGGGCCAGGTCCCAGACGGTGAATCGTTGTGGCGCGGTCAGGCGGCCGGGTGCGGAGACGCCGTAGGCGAGTGCGTCGCCCTCGGGGCTGAAGGCCATCAGGGGCGTGGTGTCCTGCGCGATGACCGGCTGGTCGGGGTCGCGTGAGACGGGCAGCGGCATCGGCGGCAGCGTCCGCAGGAGGTGTCCGTCCGTACTGTCGCGCAGTTGGATGCGGTAGCCGGTGTCCCCGGTGCGTTGGGCGGTGGCGAGGGTGCGGCCGTCCGGGCTGAGCAGCACGGCGTCCAGGGGGGTCTCGCGCCATGCGGGGGTGACGGCGCCGGCGAGGTCCAGGGTGTGGACGGTGCCGCTTTCGAGGTAGCGCAGCAGCGGCCGGTCGGGGTCCCAGGCGAGGCCGCCGTAGAGGTGTTCGTTGTTCAGAGGGTGGCGGAAGACCGGGGTGGGGGTGTCTGTCGCGGCCCCCGCCGTGAGGCGCCACACCCTGATCTCGCCGGCGTCGGCGGTGGCCAGGAAAGTGCCGTCCTCGCTGAAGGCGATGCTGTGCACACCCTCGTTGTCGAGGTCGGCGAGCAGGCGTCCTGATGCGGTGTCCCAGACGTGGACGCCGCTGGGGGAGGCCATCGCGAACCGGTCGGCGGCCTCGCCCGGGCCGCCGAACACGAGTGTCGAGTAGTCGTCGCAGAGGGCACCCGCGTCCTCCCAGGCGCCGGGCAGGGTGCGGTGGCGGGCGGCGTCCCACACCTGCGGTGCGCGGCCGGAGGCACAGACGGCCAGCAGTCGGCCGTCGGTGCTCGGCGTGACGTTCGTGAAGCCGGACGCTCGCGTCTCGAACCGTTGTGTGCCGTCCGCGGTCGAGTACAGGCGCACCCGGTCGTCGTCCAGACCGCTCACCGCGTAGCTGCGGCCGTCGGGGCCGAAGTCCACGAAGCTGTCGGCCGGCAGGGCCGCCCCGGTCCACTGCCCGGCGGATGTGTCCCACAGCCGTACGCCGTCGTCGGCGGCGATCGCGAGCAGCCGCCCGTCGGGGCCGGCTCCGACGAGCATTCCGTCCGGCAGCCGTCCGGAGGCGAGCGGGCGGTGCGTGGTCACGTCCCAGGTGCGCCAGGTGTCGCCGGCCGCGCTGAGCAGCGTGCGGCCGGAGCGGGAGAGGAAGCGGGTGGGGTCGCTGCCGGGCGTCGGGTCGGTGAAGGTGTCCGTTTCGGGCTGGGCGAGGGCGCCGAGCAGGGCGCGGCGGGTCTCCGGCGACTCGGCGACGCGCCAGGCGGCGACGCCGAGCAGCTGGGCGGTGCGCGGGTCGGTGGTGCGCAGGGCGTCGGCGACCTCGGCGACGCGGCGGGCCGCCGCTTCGGTACGACGCTGCTGGTTGTCGTGGTGTTCCGTCCAGGCGGTCAGGCCGGCGACCAGGGCCACGGTCAGGACGGCCGAGAGCGTGGCCAGCAGTGCCCGGGACCGCCGTGCGGCGCGGGCGGCGGCGCGGCGTTCCGCCTCGCGGGCGTCCAGTGCGGCGGTGAGGAAGGCCCGCTCCGTCGTGGTGAGCATGCCGTCGTCGTCCGCGAAGAGTTCTTCCGTGCGGGCCAGTCGGGTGCCCCGGTACAGGGCGCCGGGGTCGCGGTCGTGCTCCAGCCAGGCGCGGGTGGCCTCGGCGAGGCGGCGGTGGTGGCGCAGCCGTTCGCGGTCCTCCTCGATCCAGCCGTGCAGGCGCGGCCAGCAGGTGATCAGTGCCTCGTGGGCGAGCTGGACGCCGTCCTCGTCGGCGGTCAGCAGCCGGGCGCGGGTCAGCCGGTCCACGACCACCGGTACGTCGGGATCGGCCCACTCCTCGATGTCGGCCCGGGTGAGCGGGCGCCGGGTGTCGGGGGTGCCCTGGCCGGGCTCGACCATCCGCAGCAGCAGGTGCCGGGCGGTGTGGGCCCGCTCCGGTGACAGCTGCTCGAACACCTCCTCCGCGGTCGCCGCGATCGCGCCGCGCACCCCACCTGCCGCCTGGTACCCGGCGAGGCTGAGCACCCGGCCCCGGCGCCGCCGCCAGGTCTCCATCAGGGCGTGCGAGAGCATCGGCAGGCCGCCGGGCTCGTCGAGCACCTCCTCGACGAGCCGCGCGGTCAATTCCCGCTCGACGAGGAGCCCGGCCGCCTGTGCCGGTTTGACGACCGCCTCGCGCAGTTCGTCCGCCGTCATCGGGCCGACGAGCAGGGATGCCCGGCACAGCGAGTCCGCCAGCTCCCGGTGCTCGGCGCAGCGGGCGTAGAAATCAGCACGTACGGCGATCACCACCTTCACCCGGCTGTCCGGGGCGCGGGCGGCGAGCAGAAGGTCGATGAACCGGTCGCGCTCCTCCCGGTCCCGGCACAGGGTGAAGACCTCCTCGAACTGGTCCACCACCACCCAGCTCTCCGGGTCGCCCTCGGCCGGGGCCAGCAGATGGCCGTAGGTGGTGGCGGGCCGTGGGCCGGGGGTGAGGATGCGCAGCACCGCCGGGCGCCCCAGGTCCGCGATCTTCTCCCGCAGCCGGGGTATCAGCCCGGCCCGCAGCAGGGAGGACTTGCCGCTGCCGGACGCCCCGAACACCACCGCGAACCGGTGCTCGTACACCAGATCCCGCAGCTCCTCCACCAGCCGGTCCCGGCCGAAGAACAGGTCGCGGTCGTCCGGCTCGAAGCGGGCCAGCCCCCGGTACGGCGGCGCCGCGTCCTCGGCGTCCTGCCGCGCTTCCCCCGCGGCCTCGGCCTCGGCCTCCTTCCAGCGCGGCTCCCACTCGCCGGGGTCGCCCCCGCAGGCGCGCACGTACGCCTGGACGACGGCGAGCGACGGCAGCCGGGTGCCGGCCGCGGCCTTGGACAACGTCGCCGCGGAGAACCCCGCGGTGTCGGCCATGGTCCGGTACGACGGGCTGCCCGCGGCCCGGCGCAGCTGCCGCAGCTCATGGGCGAGGCGCTGCGCAGGACCGGCCGCCGGGTCCAGCGGTCTCTCGGGACGCGCCATCGACTCACCCACTTCCGTACAGGTTCCGCAGAGCGGTGAAAGGCTCGTGAAAGTGATTCGTAAGGCCGCTAAACATATTCCTGCAGCCGCTCGGGAGTCACCGGTTTCCGCCGAGATGTGGCGTTGATGACAGCCGCGGAACCGGCCCGCGAATCAATCCGGCGGCGCCGCGCGGGATTGATTTCCCTGATGAAAGGGGGGTGAGAACCAACGGCGGCGTTGTCAGCCTCGGTCATGTCAGCCCCAGCGAGACCTGGAGAACAGCGCATGCCCCCAACCGACATCACGGCGTTCCCCGAACAGGGGGTACCTCAGCCGCCGCCCCGCACCAGGGGCCGTGCCCGCTCGGTCGCCGTCGGATCGATCGTGACCACGCTCGTCCTGTCGATCTTCGCTACCCTGCTCGGCCCGCTGGGCGTCCTGCAGAGCGCGAGCGCCGCGGACGGCGAGACACCGATCTTCAGACTGGACGGCCCCACCGCCACGCGCGAGAACTACCGCCGCTTCCTCGACCAATTCCGCGCCAACGTGGCGTTTCACGGGCGGGCCCCGAACAATACGCCCGTGAGCGACCAGGTCCAGGGCACGGACCTCACCGTCGAGCACACCAACCCCGCGGATTCCGGTTACACCGAGGCCGTCATCATCACCGAGGACAGCCACGAGGTGCGCCTCCGTTTCCGGGTGAGCGACATGTACCTCGTGGGCTGGTTCGATCGCGACGGCCGCTACAACTACGTCGGTCCCGAGAACGAATCGCAGGTCCCGGCGGAACCTCGCCTCGGCCCTGACGGACGGCCGCTCGTAGCTCGGCAGCTGCACGGGTCGCCGAGCTACGTCAACCTGCAGACCCAGGGGAACGTGTCCCGCTACACCCTGAAGTACGGGCGGGTGGAGACCGAGAACCACGCCATGAGTCTGTGGAACGCCGACGGTACCGACGCCAGTCGACAGCGCGGGGCCGCGGCGGCGCTGTACTTCGCCCAGTTCATCTCCGAGGCCACCCGTCTCCGTGACATCGGCGAATGGCTCGAAGAGCGAGCGTTCGGCGAGGAGGACTGGGAGTCGTACAACATGCACACGACCATCCCCCGCCGCCTCGTCGACCTGCAGAACGAGTGGGGCTCGATCAGCAATCGCTTCGCCCGCGCCCAGGCCAACCCGGAAGGCTTCGACCCCTCCGAGAACCTCCTGACCGTATGGACCGTGAATTCCCGCGGGGACATGGTCCAGCAGACGCTTCGCTGGGCCTACCAGTTCGCGAGCGTGCTGTACGTCGCCAACGGCTTCCCCGGGTACAGCAAGCCCAGGAGGCAGCTCACTCAGGACCGCACGTTCATCGTGGCGCCCGACGGCTCCGGCGACTACAGGACCATCCAGGCCGCGATCAACGCCGTGCCCGCGGACGGCGTCGCGCACACCATCCTCATCGACAAGGGCATCTACCGCGAGGCCATCACCGTCCCGAGCAACAAGACCCATCTGACCATCACGTCCGCCAGTGGGTACAAGGACGTCCACATCTACAACAACAGGGCCCACGGGCTGCTCAGGCCCGACGGTAAGAAGTGGGGCACGGAGGGCAGTGCCACGGCCACCTTCAAGGCAGACGACCTGACCGTCTCGTTCCTTCACATCGCCAACACGTTCAACCCCAAGGCCCACCCGGAGGTCAGCCCGTACGAGACCCAGGCCGTCGCGGTGGCCGCCAAGGGTGACCGGCAGGTGTTCAGCAACGTCTCCATCATCGGCCGTCAGGACACCCTGCTGGTCAAGGGGAACGCACCCACGGACCAGGCCCGGCAGTACTTCTACGACTGCTACATCGAGGGCACGGTGGACTTCATCTTCGGTAACGCGACCGCGGTGATCGACCGGTCCGTCCTCAAGGTGTACGACTGGCCCGGCGGCACGATCGTGGCGCCGAACACCGACCGCCGCAAGAAGTACGGAATCCTCATCACCGGGAGCCAGGTGGGTTCCAGCG
The DNA here is from genome assembly GCF_045041015.1 of Streptomyces sp. NBC_00019. Taxonomy (NCBI): domain Bacteria; kingdom Bacillati; phylum Actinomycetota; class Actinomycetes; order Kitasatosporales; family Streptomycetaceae; genus Streptomyces; species Streptomyces sp. NBC_00019. The sequence goes on along the minus strand of NZ_CP108302.1, from coordinate 5,175,024 downwards.
GCGTGCCGAACGATTCGTACTTCCTCGGCCGGCCGTGGCACAACTCGCCGGACGCCTGGCCCCAGGCGGTGATCCGTGACACCGATCTGGACTACATGATCAAGGAAACGCAGCCGTGGACCGACATGATGCCCGACTACCACTGGCAACAGGCCCGGTTCCGGGAGTACAACAACATCGGTGAGGGAGCCGGCGTCGGCACGAACGCACCGAAGCTGACCGACGCCGAGGCCGCGGACTACACCGCCCAGAAGTACCTGGCCGGCACCGACGGCTGGAACCCGGTCCGCTGACCGCGGCCGGGGCGACAGGCACACCGCCCACCGGCAGCACCCCTGCCCAGGCGGCGAGGTGAACCACGGCGGGGCCGGGGGACAGTACGAGTGTCCCGGCCCCGCCGCTGGGCTGGACGTGGCCTCGCGGTACGTGCCCAGGAGCCCGGCTTCTGCTCACGCCTTGGGCCGCCAGGCGCTGAGCAGCTCCTCGGGGCCGTACCCCGGCCCAAGTGGGCGTACACGCTCTCTGAATCGCTGCTTTCCGATCCGCTCCCGCGCCGGTGCCTGAGCCCGATCCTGGGACGAGATGCGGAGTTGCTGGAAGCCGCCGCCGTGCTGCATGACATTGGCTGCTCGCCGGCCATTGGAAATCCCGCTGTGGACAAAAACCAGGACAACGAGGGCTGAGACGCGTCGAAGGGCCCCACCGCAAGCGGTGGGGCCCTTCGACATCGTGCCCGGTGAGGCACTGGCGGAGGATACGAGATTCGAACTCGTGAGGGGTTGCCCCCAACACGCTTTCCAAATGTTCGTCTGGGGGTTCGGGGATGTGCGGGAGCGTTCTGACCTGCGGTGCAGCCGACTCGGGTGGGGCTTCTGAACGATGTCGAACGGCGGTGAACGCAACCAGAACCGCAACCACTGCTGACCTACTTGCCGTGTTCCGGGCCGTACCACTGGAGGGCTTGCCCGGTCGCTGAGGCGATGCACTCGAAGTCGCGATCCCGATGGAGCAGGGTGAGCCCCTGCAGCTCAGCCGTCGCGGCGACGACCAGGTCGACCGCTCCGGCGCTTCGGTGTTTCCCCTGCTTGGTGAGGGCTTCCTGGACCTGCCAGGCGCGGTCGTAGGCGCGGTCGTCGACGGGAACCCAGCCGAAGATCAGCCGCATGTCCTCGATGCCGCGCGTCCGGTCGGCAGCTGACCGTGCGCTGTAGAAGAACTCGAGCTCGGTGATCGGGCAGGTCGCGATGAGTCCAGCCGCGGCGGCCTGGTCCCAGCCGTACTGCTCCGCTTCCCCGCGCATGAACCGCGCGAGCGCGCTGGTGTCGATCAGGAACTGGGCCGCGTTCACCGGCGGTAGTTCTCCTTGTTCTCGAACAGTTCCAGATCAAATGCGCCGTCGCCCGCCGCGGCCCGCAGCCGGGCGAGAGCCAGGGCGCGACGCCGACTCTCCAACACCTCGCGAAGAGCGGTGTTGACGGTCTCCTTCTTGGTGTTCGTCCCGAGGGCTTTCGCCACGTCCGCGACCAGGTCGTCGTCCAGGTCGATAACCGTACGACTCATATACGCCTCCTGATATCAAATGTGGGGCCAAGTGTATCTCGCGAGGTGCCTTGTGGGGTGGTATCGGGTGCCTCGGCCTGGCCACCGGGTCCTACGCGGGCATCACGCCGTGGATGCGGGAGAGAGCGAGGGCGCGTTCCGCATCGCACAGGCGACACGAGGCATCAAGGCAGGGCGGGTCGAGTTCGCGGCGCACACCCACAAGTACGGCACGGGCAGGCCCCGATCGAGCCGGCCGACGGGTGCACCTTCACCCTTGACCTGGACGAGTTTCCTCGGCCTGAACCCGGGCCCACTGAACTGTGCCGGTCCGTGTCCGGTGCCCACGAGGGCGTGTGTCAGCCGACGGGGTAGCCCTGGGCGAGGGCGGACTTGCGGAAGGCAGGGAGCTTGTCGAGGGGGACGGCGAGGTGGCGTTCGCCGAGGCGGGTGCAGTGGGTGCGGGTGCGGCGGTCGGTGGCGAGGAGGGCCGCGACGGCGGGGTCCGCGCACTCGATGAGGTGCACCGGCCCGGTGTCGCGGACCTGGCCGACGCGGCGGGCGGCGTCGGCCAGGAGCGTGGTGACCGTCTGTGGGAGCGGAACGGTGGTGGCGGCGTTCAGGTGGTGGCGGAGCTCGGCGAGATCGCGGCCCGTGTCGGCGGCGGCGAGCAGTGAGGCGGGGGTCAGGGTCCACACGCGGTCGCCGGTGCGCTCGGCGAAGGCGTCGAGGAGGAGAGTCTCGGCGGGGGCGAGTCCGTCGAGGGCCACCACGTCGTGGTTGGGGAGCACCTTCAGGCCGCCGGAACTCTTCGGGGCGGTGTCGGCCGGTGCGGGGGTGGGGAGGTAGGTGGCGGTCTGTTCGGTGGCGTAGGCGCCGAGTGGGTTGAGGCGGAGGGCGAGGAGGCCGTCGTAGCGGCTGATGCAGTCGGTCCAGTCGGCGCCCCAGTTGTCGCGGTAATCGTCGCGGGCGCCCACGGGCGGCCCGTAGTCCACGTCGATCAGGCCGAGGACGGCGGCGTACTCGAAGAGCACGGCGAGGGTGTAACGGCCCTGGAGGAGTTCCCAGTTGTGGAATCCGTCGTAGCCGAGGCTGCCGTGTTCGGGGTCCTCCAGGTAGAGCTTCCACAGGGCGCGCTCGCTGCGGGCGATCTCGGGATCGTGACCGGCCTTGCGCATGGTGCGGAAGAGCGTGTCGACGTCGGTCCACTCACCGGGTGGACAGGCGGCCAGGGCCGCGCCGACCTGGGTCCGGCGCGGTTTGACGGCGGTGAGGACGTTCGCCGCGCGCTGGCCCTTGATCGCCTCGACGCGGGAGAACTCGTCGATCACGCCGCGGCTGAGCCAGCGCCGCCACAGCAGGGCGAGCGTCTCGTGCGCCGGCTTGGTCAGCGCTGACCTGCCACGTGCGGTCAGCGCGAGCTTTCCGGAGGTGAGCTCGGCGAGTCCCCCGGCCTGGAGCAGCAGTGGCCAGGCAAAGGCCGCGATGGGTTCCTCGGCGTAGAAGTCGCCGCCGCTGAGCGCCTCCGCGACCGTTTTGACCGTCGCCGCGGACGGGCGGAGTGTCTTCTCGCTGCAGCGCAGCCGCCCCGCCGCGCACAGTTGAAGGACCGCCCGCAGGCTGGCCTGCGCCTCGTGCTCGGTCGTGCGTACCTGGTGCTCGTCACGCTCGTCGTGGTCGCTGGTCACAGGGGCCCCGTCCCCAGGACGTAGTGGTAGTCGCCCGCGCCGCAGGTGCGCTCGAGCGTGCGTACGATCTTCTGGGCGTCGTCGCGTGGGCCGTTGATGTAGAACGGCTTGCCCTGGCGGCCGAAGCCGATCCGCGGGGCGGCCGGGCCGGGCTCGCCGAGGTGTACGGAGACCTGTGCGAAGTCCGGCGCGGGCTCGAAGCCGAGGGTGGCGGCGTAGGCCACGCCACCGTGCACGATGCTCTGCGCCTGCTCCAGACCGATCCGCAGCGGCGGTTGGCCGAACGCCCGGTAGTAGTCACGTACGTAGGCGTCCAGTGACCCTCCGCCCATCACCTGTGGGCCGACGGTGTCCTTGACGCCGAGGCAGTAGACGTCGACGAGGAACCCGCAGACGGTGACCCGGCTGGCACGCTCCTGGCGGGCGATCAGGACCTGGGCGAAACCGGCAACCTCGGGATCCCCGGCGCCCTCGGCGTCGGCACGCGCCCAGTCGGGGGCATCGGACAGCTCCAGGTCAGTGCTCCAGCCGGCGCTCACCCAGCAACCCACCACCGGGCGCGCGGTCGGCGCGGCCGTGCTCTGCTGTTCGTGGGCCACCTGGCGCACCAGCGCGCTCGCCCGGGCCGGTTTCAGTCCGAGGGCGCGCGCGATCTGCTTCGGTCCGCTGCCCTTCTCCCGCAATGACCGTACCTGGGACAGCAGTTGCGCGTTGTCGTCGTTCACGGGGCCATTGTTCCGCAGCGCCGGGGCGTCAGGTGCGGGGGTTTGGCGGTTCCCGTTGTCCCCGGGGGGCGACGCGCGTGGGCACGCGGGCCCGAGCCGGGTGTCCCGGTCGCCCGTCCGTGCGGAGGAAGGTGTTCCCGTCCCCGTACGGGTGAGACGGCCACCCGCGGTCCCGCTGCTCCGTAGAGTCGGATCGGGGCGACACGGCCGCGGGAACAGGGAGGACGGAGTGATGGCCAAAAGCGCGAGGGAGCGGCTGGGCGCGCTGCTCGGCGGGTCGAAGGCGGCGGAGTTCAGCGCCCGGCTCGAAGCACCGGCGGACGGCGTCGGCCTTGAGGTGGCCGGGGTCGGACCGGTGCGTCTGCCGCTGCGCGCGCCGCAGGTGAAGAAGCTGATCGCGGTGGCACGTCCGGCACTGTTCGGCCGGGGGGAGGACACCCTGAGCGACAGCAGTGTGCGCGACACCTGGCAGATCCCGCCGGACCAGGTCACGCTGGGCGGCCCGGCCTGGCCGACGCTGCTCGACGGCGCGCTGGAGTACTTCCGGGACGAACTCGGGCTCCCCGCGCAGAGCAGGCTCAGGGCCGAGCCGCACGCCCTCCTCGTGTACGGCAAGGGGCAGTTCTTCCTCCCCCACCAGGACTCGGAGAAGGACGACGCCATGGTGGGCACGCTGGTGCTGTCGCTGCCCTCGGCCCACACCGGCGGCGAGCTGGTCATCGGGCACGCCGGGCAGAGCCGGACCTACCGTGCGTCGAAGTCGGAGCTGAGCCTGGTGGCCTTCTACGCCGACTGCCCGCATGAGGTGACACCGGTCAGGAGCGGCTACCGGGTGACCCTCACGTTCAACCTGCTGGCCGAGCGAGGGGCCCCGGAGCAGGAGTCCGGCCCGCTCGACGACATGGCGCACTGCCTGGAGCAACACTTCAACGCACCGGCCAGGCCGCGCTACGGCGGCCAGGACCCCGATCCGCCCCGTCGTCTTGTCTACCTGCTCGATCACGAGTACACCCAGCGGGGTCTCGGCTGGGACCGGCTCAAGGGCGCCGACGCGGAGCGTGCCGCCCTGCTGCGCGCCGCGGCCACCCAGGCGGGGTGCGAGACGGTACTCGCCCTCGCAGAGGTGAAGGAGACCTGGGACGCCACTCCGGCCGGGTACGACCCCTGGGACGACTACGGCTACGAAGAGGAGGACGAAGGGGGAGAGGAAGAGGGAGCAGCCGCGGTCGACGGCGCGGGTGCCGACGAGGACTACGAGCTCGGCGAGCTGATCGACGACGAGATCACCCTCGACTGGTGGACCGGTCCGGACGGCGCCGGCGGCGAGCAGATCTCGCTGTACGTCCGCGACTACGAGAGCTGCTCCAGTACCCCGAGTGCGGACCTGAAGCCCTATGACTCCCAGTACGAGGGCTACATGGGCAACTACGGCAACACGCTGGACCGCTGGTACCGGCGGGCCGCGGTCGTGGTGTGGCCACGAGAGCGGGCCTTCGCGGCGCGCGGCGAGGCCGGATCGCGGTGGGCACTCGAGGAACTGCAGGCCCGTATCACCAAGGGCGACCGGGACGGCGCACGCGCCGCGGCCGAGTCCCTCGCGCCGTTCTGGAAGGGGGGCAGTGGTGTACAGCCCGGGCAGCTGGGGAACGCGCTGCGGGTGGCCGAGGGCCTCCAGACGCCCGGGACCGCCGCGATGCTCCTTGAGCCGTTCCGGACCGACGCGCTCACTCCGGAACACGCGGACGACCTGGCCGCGGTGGCGAAGCGGTACGGCGTCCCGTGGCTGGGCCAGGTCACCGAGGGCTGGTTCGGCGGCGCGCCGAACCGCCTCGAGGAACACCGGTACGACTGGACCGAGCGGCTTCCCCAGCTGTGCGCGGCGCTGCGCTCCGCCCGGAGTCCCGCGGTGGCCCAGCTGCTGTTGACCGGGGCCTGGAGCCAGGTGGACGGTGAACTGCGGCTGTGGACCGAAACCGGGCCGGCCGAGATCCGCCGCGTGCGGTTGGAGCGGCTGAGCCTGCCGCTGCTGCGCATCCTGGAAGCGGCCGATACGAAGCTGTGCGGCCGGATCCTGGCAGCGCTGCGCACCTTTCCGGACACAGTGCTTGAGTGCCTGCTGCCGATGCTGCGCCACGCGGCGCAGGAACAGACGGAGGACGAGCCCCGGGCGGCGGGGCTCGAAGCGGTGGCACGGGAGTGCGGGGACCGGCTCGGCGCGCTCGCGCGACGGGCGCCGCGCGCCGCGGATGACTGGTCGGTGGCGTGGACCGGGTGCGGCTGCGAGCTGTGCGGCACCCTGGGTGCGTTTCTCGGCTCCCGTTCGCGGCGGACGCTGGAGTGGCCGTTGGCGAAGGACGGGCGGCGGCACGTGCACAGCAGGATCGACACGGCCGAGCTGCCCGTAGGCCATCAGACCAGGCGGCAGGGACGCCCGTACACGCTGGTGCTGACGAAGACCGAGGAACTGTTCTCGCGCGAGCGGGCGACCCGCCGCCAGGCCGGAGCCGACCTGACCTGGCTGGCCTCGACATGGAACCTTTCCGGCGAGGTCGGAGTTGAGCCGAGGCCGTAACACGCGGCGTGGTGCAAACGGCTACTGATCTCGGCCGGGCGCCGTACGACCAGTGGGTTTCTCGGCCGGTGTTTGCGATTTGCACACAACGATTCGCCGACATTGCTCTACGCAGCGACTTGTTCGCACTTCCTGATCGGCGGCCGAGTCGTCGTGGAGTGCCGGGCGGCGAAGCGTTTCGAGCCACGAGAGGCAGCCCTCTGAGGGCGCGCGGGCTCACCTCGTGATCGAGAGGCGGATGAGAACGCCGCGGAGATCGATGTCGCCGTGGCCTCCCGGTACCACCCGCCGTCATGTACATCTGCTACATTCGTGACATGAGTGAACCAGTGATCGAATCCATGGCGGATGTCCGCAGTCACCTCGCTGACGTCATCGATCGCGCCCGCCGGGAGGACACCCCCACGATCATCACTCGGCGGGGCAAGCAGGAAGCCGTCGTGATCGACATCCAGGAGTACCAGCGCCTGCGTGAGATCGCGGAGAACACCGAAGAAGCGTGGCTCAACCAGCTGGCCGACGAAGCCGAGTCCGAGGGCGCGGAGGGGGCGGTCTCGCTCGAAGAGATGGCCGCCTTGCTGCGTGCCGATCAGGGCTGACCTGATGGGGCACGTCACGCGCTTCACGCCGCACGCCCAGCGGGACATGCTCAAGATCCCGCGCCCGGACGACCTGCGCATCCTGTACCGCCTCGCTGAACTCCAGAAGGCGCTGGACGTCGGCGGCACCACCTCCTTCGACGTCAAAGCCCTCCAGGGGCACAGCGCCCGCTGGCGGCTCAGGGTCGGCGACCACCGCGTCGTCTACACCGTTGAGGACGGTCAGCTGATCGTGTGGGTCCTGGCCGTCGGCAACCGCCGCGACATCTACCGCCAAGTTCCATAGGCCCTCCGCGGTGCAGGTTGTTGCCGACTGCCCGCCGGGAGTCGCGGAGGCGTGCGCCTACCTGTTTGTCGAGATGCCCGGAATGTCGCCTGTAAACGCAACCAAAACTGCAACCGACGCACACCGAAGAGCCAAGCCGCAATTGCGGCTCGGCTCTTCGTTTCGCCTGTTCAGGCGGCTGCGGAGGATACGAGATTCGAACTCGTGAGGGGTTGCCCCCAACACGCTTTCCAACTGTGGTGGTGGCACTTGGGGCTCTGAACGGGGCCGTTCACCTGCGTTCATGGGAGGCCGGTCGTGCGAGCGACTAACCGGGTTCGGTCCCGTCTGAACGCCCGTGAACGGCGCTGAATGAGACGGAAACTGAGACGGCTGTGAAGCATGTCGGCGGTCAGTGGCGGCATGGTCGTGGCCTGGTGTCCTCCGACCGCTGCACCGCACCGGGCACGGCTGTCAGTGCTGTGCCTCAGACTCGTCTGGGAAGACAGGCTGCCGAAGGAGCCATGATGGGGGTTTGGATAACCGCTACGTTCGCGTTGATTGGCGTGATCACTGGTGCGATGGTGAGCCCATGGGCAGCGCGCCGGCAGGCGTGGGTTACAGCTCGGCGCGAGGCACTGGATCGGGCCATTGTGGCCACCAGGAAGGCGAACCTGCGGCGCAACTACCTGCGGGGCGTAGCCAAGGACTGGTTGCTGCCCGTGCAGGTGGGAACCTCACCAGACGAGCACTGGCCTGCTCTAACGGATGAGCACTTGGCGCTCGCTCACGCAGTACGTGTACAGGTTCCCCTTGACGGTTTCGCGGAGTTCAGGGCTGCCGTAGTAGAGATGCGCGATGCTCTTGCGGTCGCGGAGCCCTATGTTGATCTTGCGTGGAATTGGGAACAAGAGTGGCTTCCTTGCTCAGCAACGTTCTCTTCGTTGCTCGTGCAGCTGAAGCAGGCACGCGACCGTAGTGTGTGGTGGCGTTGACTGCGCTCCTGAGCCAGACCGGTCCCTTCGTACGATCGATGCACCCCCTCAGCTTGGAAGCTCATGCGTCCAAGCGCGTGGTTTGAGTTTGAGCTCTTCGAGGGGCACAGTGCGCCGAATTTACGGAAAACCCTAACCGAGGCAAGCAGCCGATCTATGCTTCTTCGTGCAGCGTAGGTCCTCCTGGAAGGTCGACGGCTTGTCATGTCGCACATTGTAGGTTTCGAGATTGCAGGCCTCGCTGGCCGGCCAGGGGTGGTAAGTCATTCCCTGGAGCCTGACGTCAATGTTTTTTGGGGATTGAACGGCAGCGGCAAGACATCAATGCTTAAAATCTTGCACAGTGCGCTCCTGGACGAGGCCTCTCTCCTTGTTCGTGTTCCTTTCGACTGGGCTGTCGTGAAGATTCATACCGGGAACAGAGAGATCGAGCGGACCATCAGGAACCCAAAGGCGAAGAACGTTCAGATCGAACCTCCAGAGACTCTATTTGACGATTACGAACTACACGATCGGCAAGTTGGAGAACGGCTTATAGATGCAGCCGAAAAAATGCGCTGGATCACGAAGCAGCCCGACTATGCCGGGCGAGGTATTCGCCACAGCTACCTATCTATTCTGCGCTTGAGCGACAGTCCTAGAATGAGGGTTGGCAGTACTACCGACATCTTGGATGAGGTAGCTTACGATCGGATGTTTGCGCGTCAAATTCAGGCAATTTGGCAGGATTACAATACACGCGAGCTAATGCAGATTCGTCGCGCTCAACAGAATGGTTTGGCGGCGATTGCCGGCTCGGTCATCACAAGGTCGCTGTCACCTCGAAAGAAGCGGACAAACCTAGCAGATATTGACCCTGAATTCGCCTATGGGGCAGTGAAGAGTTTTTTTCAGGATCAAAATCTTCACTTGGGTCTCGGTAATTATGAAAGCTTTTCGGAGAATTTTCTTACAAATGAACTGATGCGTGAAGTGGTCGCAGAGATCGTTGAAGTTCAAAAAGAGGTTGAATACGCCCAAGAGCCGAAGCAGGCGGTGGAGCGTTTGATTCGCGATCTCTTTAAGGGGAGAATGCGTGTTGACTTCGAGGGCAGGTTTCTAAAGATTAAACAAGGGGAAGAGGAGATTCCCTTGGAGGCTCTTTCTAGTGGCCAGAAGCAGGTCGTGCGACTCCTGGTGGAATGCCTGGCTGCTGGCCCGAATTCTGTAATCGTGGATGAGCCAGAGATTTCGATGCACGTCGACTGGCAGCATCGATTGGTGAACGCGATGCGCACAATCAATCCTCGAACGCAACTAATTCTTGCTACCCATTCTCCAGAGGTCATGGCCGCCCTCCCGGACAGGATGATCCACGAGCTATGAGCCGCAGGCTTTCTTATAGTAGGTCGGCATTTGCGCGTCGCGTGCAAATATCGCAGCACTCTTTGTTCGTGGTCGTAGAAGGAAAGAATTTGGACGCGCGATTCTATGATCGTGTCTGCGCCAGCAGTGAAGCAATCGAAGCGGCTGGCTATCAGGTTTGGCTAGCGGAGCAAATAAGTGACGATGTCACGGGAGTTGCCGCTGGCGGCAAGAAGGCAGTTATCGCCCACTTTGACTACTTCAAAACGGTTGGAAAGCTAACCGTTACCTCATCCGGTGGGAACCGTTCGATCGCCTTCATGGTCGACAGAGACAATGACGATTTTTCTGGCGGAAAGAGGAGATCTCCTCACGTTATTTACACAGATATGTTCGATGTTGAGGCGGAGATTTTTTTTCGCGGAAATGATGAAGAAGCGTTGGCGGGCGCCCTCTCTCTGGATTCTGCTTCGGCGAGTCAGCTTGTTGCAGACTTGAGCGACTGGATAGGCGATCTGGCAAGTACATGGAGGGAATGGATAACACTTTGTGTCACGGCGAAAGCGGTGGGAGCAGGGTGCGATGTCGGATTTGGTCGGGAGTCGTGGGTCAACAATCCAAAGTATGGAGCTGTAGACGCAATCAAGATGGCGGCGGCTGCGAAAAAGATTGAAGCGACTACACGCCGCACTCCGACGGAATTCAGTGTGATTTCGACACGTGTTCGGGGAAGGGTAAACTCTTGCTACGGAAAGGGTGATGGTCGCCGTTTGGTGAAGGGTAAGTGGCTTGCGCACTACCTGATGCACAGAGTGAAAGATCACTTTGCCTCGGCGCCGGTCAGTTATAGTGGGTTTGAGGATTCCATAGCCCGAGCCTATCTTGCCACATGCGACTTTAGGGAAAAATGGGCTGATCACTATAGGGGCCGTTTGGAATCCTTGATCTAGCTCTGTCGGGTCGTGAAATATCCCGTCGTGATCCCAAGGGTGACGCAAGATTATTCAGGTCGGTGGAGCGGCTTTGGGGTGGCGCTGCTTTGGCGCGAGTGATCATGGCCCCGTAAGCTTCCGGCGCGTCGGGCAGTCTGTGGACCTGCCCGGTAAAGCACGACGTTGGGGCCATGATCTTCGAGGCTCGCGCCAAAGTGGCTCCGTAAAGCCGCGGAGCCGACCGCCCCAGCCACGACGCACCCCTTCTCTAACGCCAGGCGGCTGCATGCTTTGAGCGCGGCACGGGCGCCGGCCGGGCTGGAGCGGGGCGGAGACAGGAGCGCAGGCCCGGCCGGGGGCCGGGCCGCGCGCGGGGAGCGGAGCGAGCCGCCTTGAACCAGTAGAGAAAGTTGTAACTCAGTCGGGCGTGTGGGGCTTGAAGTCGTTTGTGCAGGCTGGGAGTTCGACGCCTTGGCGGTGGGCGAGCGGTAGGAAGAGCACTGGTCGGATCGTCCATGTGATGCAGGTCTGGGCATGGGTGATCGTGACCGTGCAGGGCTCGGAGCGTAAGAGGGCTTGCCGGGTTGCGATGCGCCCCTGGGAGAGCCAGGCCCACGCCACGTCGGAAGCGTCAGAGTCCAGAGCCGGAGAGATCGTGCGGAGCGTCACCGCAACCCATCTGTCTGCTTGGGAAGCCGAGTAGGCGTCGAGGGATGCTCGGAGCGTCGGCCGTTCGTCCTCGGTGAGGTCCTGGGTCCAGCACTCGCACCAGTAGCCGTGGCGGGGTCCGTTCATCAGCACGGGTGTCCTCCCATGCGTACGTCGGTGAAGAGCTCCGCGGTGACCGTGTGGCCGCCGTCGCTGTCGTGGACCACGACCCGGTGGGCGATCGCGGTGACCATGCCGAGCCCCCGACCGTGCTCGGCCTCCTGGTCCTGGTGCTCGACCTTCGGGACCGCGCCGGCCCCTCCGCCATCCGTGACCGACAGGGCGATCACCTGCGCCGACACCGCCAAGGCCAGGTGGAAGCTGCCGGAGTCCCGGCCGCTGGCCGTGTGCAGGATCGCGTTCGCGCTGAGCTCGCTCACGATCAGCTCGGCGTCCTCGGCCAGCGGCGATCCGCGCAGGATGTCGCGGGTCCAGCGGCGGGCCCGGCTCACCTCTTCTGGGAAACCTGGGCAAGTGAGCCCCCAGACCCGGGCTGCACTCGTATACTCGTGCATACAAGTTCCTTCGTGCTGGTAGGCCGCCATGTGCAGCGGGTTCGGGCTAGACGAGTTTCACGCCGTCGTGGGCGCGGATGGCCGGCGGGGACGTCGCGTCGAGTGCGTCCAGGACGCGGATGGCGTACGCCTCGTCGGAGAGTTCGGAGACTTCTTCGCGGGTGGCCCAGCGCAGGGCGCGGGTTTCGTCGCCGGTGGTGGGCGTGCCGTCGGCGGCTTCGCAGCGGAAGACCAGCGAGACGATCAGGCCCGTCATGTTCTTGTAGATGCCGGTCAGGGTCGCAGGAAGTGCGATCTTGATGCCGGTTTCTTCGAGGACTTCGCGTTGGAGGGCCTCGGGGATGGTCTCCTCGCGTTCGAGGACGCCGCCCGGGGGTTCCCACTTGCCGTTGTCGCGGCGCTGGATCAGGAGGGCCCGGCCCTGGGCGTCGACGACCACTCCGGCAACGCTCACGGAGTGCGGTCGGTCAGTGCTCACGTTCCTCGGCCCTCTCGGCTGGCTAGGCTCTCCACCGTAGCAACAAGACTCGCCCACTCGTCTAGATACCTAAAGGAGTACGCGTGAGTCCTCTTTCTTCCGGCCTTCTCGGCGATCTCGACCCCACGAGCGATCGTGCGGTCTTCCGGCAGATCGCCGACCAGCTGCGTGAGGCCATCGACCGTGGGCGATTCCGCGAGGGCGACAAGCTGCCCTCGGAGGCCGACCTCGTCGATCACTACGGGGTATCCCGTATGACGGTCCGAAACTCGTTCTCCATCCTCCAGGGGGAAGGGCTCGTGCACGCCGAACACGGCAAGGGCGTCTTCGTACGGCCCCGGCCGCCCGTGCGGCGGCTCGCCTCCGACCGGTTCGCGCGGCGGCATCGCGAGCAAGGCAAGTCCGCCTTCATCGTCGAGGCCGACGCCGCCGGCAGTCACCCCCAGGTCGACAGCCTGGAGGTCAAGGAAGAGAAGGCCAGTCAGGACATCTCCACTCGGCTCGGCTCCGTACGACGCGTACTCGCCCGGCGGCGCCGGTATCTCCTCGACGGACGGCCGGTCGAGTTCGCCACCTCCTACCTGCCCCTCGACATCGCCCGCGGCACTCAGATCGCCGAGCCCAATCCCGGGCCTGGCGGCATCTACGCCCGCCTCGAAGAACTCGGCCACCGCCTCGACCACTTCGAAGAGGAGATCCGGGCCCGGATGCCCTCGCCGGCCGAAGTGAAGACACTCCGCCTGGCCTCTGGCGTACCCGTGATCCACCTCATCCGGACCGCCTTCGACACCGAGGGGCGAGCCGTGGAGGTCTGCGACACCGTGATGGCGGCTGACGCATACGTGCTGTCATACCAGCTTCCGGCGACCTGATCGTCATGCTTTGCGGTGGTGCGCGGGGACGGTTCTCGGACTCGTACACCTCAACAGGCATACTCGTATAGACGAGTGGGCAAGTTGAGTGGCAGAGTGGTCCGTGCGAGCCCGAAGGTCGGGCTCGTCGGACGCATCATGTATAGACGAGTAGATAGGACAACTGCCTTGCGTACCATCCGTGTTGAGGCCTCCGCCGCGACGATCCTGCTGACCGAGGCCCCGGAGCCGAAGGTTCGCGACCGTCAGACCGGCGAGCGGGCCATGGACACCGTCAGCGGCGAGCCGCTGATGACGATCGGCGTCGTCTACATCGAGGAGGGCGAGTCGTCGCTGATCAAGGTCACCGTTCCTGAGAGTGGTATTTCGGAGGGGCTGGCGCTCGGTGCGCCGGTCTCGCTGCCGGGGCTGATCGCCCGGCCCTGGGAGAGCGTGTTCAACGGGCAGCAGCGCCACGGCATCGCCTTCCGCGCCGCCGCCGTCACCCCGGCCGCGTTCCCGGCTGCTGCTACCGGGGCCGCTGCCTGATGTCCGACCTGACGACACTCCTGGAGGTGGGTGGTCCTGTCGCCGCACTCGGCGGTGGGGCCGCCTACGCCCGGGCCAAGCACCCCGGGGTCTACTGGTCGACCGTCGGCCTGCCGATATCCACGGCCCGGCTGCTCAGCTCGTACAGCTCGGTCATGGAAGCGTGCGGCCTGACCGTCGCACCGTCCCGACTGCGTGTGCTGGCGGTCAAAGCGACCACCCGACGCGAGATACGGCCCGTACCGCCGCGTCGCGGCATCATCCGTCCTACGTCGACCGGGCTCCGGTTACGGCTCCGGCTCGCCCCTGGGCAAGAACCCGCCGACGTCGCCGCCTCCGCCGAACGACTGCGCCACGCCTGGGGCGTTCACGCCGTCTACGTCACCACCGTCAAGCCCGGTGTCGTCGAACTGCGGCTCGTCGGCTTCGACGTCCTGCGGCAAGTCCGGATGCCGCGCAAGGTCGACTCCGGGTACCTGCGCATCCCGGTCGCCCTCCGCGAGGATGCCACCGCCTTCGTACGCGACTACCGCACCATGCCGCACCAACTCACCCTCGGCGCAACCCTGTCCGGCAAGTCCATGTACCTGCGCCACCTGATCACCGGACTCGCCCCGCACCCGGTCGCGCTCGTCGGCATCGACTGCAAGCGGGGTGTGGAACTGGCGCCGTTCGCGTCCCGGCTCTCGGCCCTCGCCACCGATCCGGAGCAAGCTGCCGAGCTGCTTCCCGTACTCGTCAAGGAAATGGAGGACCGCTACGACCTGATCAAAGCCCGGCAGGGCATCGCCCCGGACATCCCCGACGAGGAGATCACCTCCGACATCTGGGGCCTGCCCGAGCACGAACGCCCCACCCCCATCGTGCTGTTCGTCGACGAGGTCGCCGAACTCTTCCTCATCGCCACCAGGAAGGACGAGGAACGGCGAGACGAGATGGTCACCCAACTCATCCGCCTCGCCCAACTCGGCCGCGCAGCCGGCATCTACCTGGAGGTCTGCGGACAGCGCTTCGGCGCCGAACTCGGCAAGGGCGCGACCATGCTTCGCGCCCAACTGACGGGCCGGGTCTGCCACCGCGTCAACGACGAAGCCTCCGCGAAGATGGCCCTCGGTGACATCGCCCCCGAGGCGGTCATGGCCGCCTGCGCCATCGCCCCCGAACGCCCCGGCCTGGCCGTCGCCGGGGACACCTCCGGCGGCTGGTCCCGCATCCGTACGCCGTACCTCTCCCTCGGCGACGCCGCCGAGACCTGCCGCGACTCCGCGCACCTGGTCCCCGACTTGCCCGCACTCAAGCCCTTCCGGCCCCACGTGCCCGTACGACCGGTCGAATCCCCGGCACCGCAAGTCCAGCCGCACCCGATCGCCGACTGACCTTCCTCTCACCCCAACTCCGGTCGGCGTGACCGCCTCACGCCACGTCCCTACCCCTCCCATGCCTGAACCCGGAAGGAGCCGCTCATGCGCGCCCAACTGGCCCGCGTCGACGCGGTGCTCGTCCAAGCGCTGATCGCCGCCGCGCTGTCCTTCGCCCACATCCACGACATCGCCTCGGCGGCCGGACAGGACGGATGGAAGGCGTGGGCCTACCCCGTGTCCGTTGACCTGCTGCTCGTCGCCGCCTGGCGTCGGCTCCGTTCCGGTGAGGCGAAGGCGGCCGGGTGGTGCTGGTTCGTCATCGCACTCGCCGCATCCCTCGGCGCGAACGTCGCCACCGCTGGACTGCTCGACCTGGACCAGGTGCCGGCCTGGCTGCGCATCCTCGTCGCGGGCTGGCCCGCGGTCGCCTTCCTCGGCGGAACGCTCCTCGCCCACTCCACCCCGACGACACCGGCCAACGACACCGAGGTCATCGAGGACCAGGAGGACGCGCCCGAACCCACCCCCGAGTCACCCGCTCAACCAGCCATCGAAGCTCCGCCCGAGCGCCCCGCCGTCCCCGTCCCGACCGCCCTGGTCGACCACGCCCGCAAGGTCGCCGCCGAACACCACACCCGCACCGGCGCCCCGATCGACACCCCAACCTTCCGCGCCCGCCTCGGTGTTCCCGCCCCCATGGCCGAAGCCATCGCCGCCCAGCTCTGAGAGGAGACCCACATGCCCGCCAACCGCCGCTTCCGCAACGTCACCCGCATCGGCCCCGTCCAGGTCGCCACCTCGTACGACCAACGCGGTCGCGAGAAGCACACCGCCGCCTGCACCGCACCACGCTGCGGCTTCTCCTCCGACTACGACAGTCGCGCCGCCGCCGAACTGGCCGCCAACACCCACCGCTGCCCCGTCCGCTGAGAGGACCTCGCACCCGTGACCGTCAGCCTGCCGCTCGTCTTCGTCCTCGGCTTCTTCGCCTGGGGAGCGGTCAAGTTCCTCGGCGTCCGTACCTGGGTCGTCGTACTGATCGCCCTCTTCGGCTTCCTGCTCTCCCGCACCTTCATGGCCCCCGCTGTGGAGTCCGGCACGCGCACCGGCGTGGACGTCATAAACGGCTCACACGACTAGACGAGTAGATAAGGAGAACGCCGCTGTGTTCCTGCCCAAGTACCCCGACAACCCGACCCCGCCCCCCGCGCACACCCACGCCCCGGCCGACCCGATGCCCGTACGGCGCTCGCTCCCGTCGGTCTCCATCGATCAGAAGACCGTCGTCGCCCTGGTCGTCGGCGGAGTCGTCCTCACCGCGCTCCTGGCGGCCGTCGCCATCACGGCCATCTCCGTAGCCGTGGCCGCCGTGGTCCTGCGCTCCCTGCTCCGCGAGCAGCACCGGCGCTGAGCCCCCGCCAGACCTCCGGGGCGGCGTCGCTCGACCAAGCATCACGCCGCCCCGGGGCCTGTTCCTCCCGACCTAGCCAGCCAGAAGGAGAAACGCCATCTTCACCCGCACCACTCCGGCCCCACTCCCGGAACTCGCGAACCTGGCCTCGCAAGGCACGCTCCCGGGTATCCTCCGCCAGCTCTCCACCCTCGGCGGATGCACCCACCCGATCCGCCTCGACGGCCACCGCACCGAGTACGACGTCGACACCACGACCGGCGAGATCGGCGCCCTCGTCCACCACCTCGACTCGACCAGCCTCCCGGCCGGCCAACTCCTCGTCCGCTGCAACAACCGCCGTACGACCCGCTGCCCGGCCTGCGCGGAGGTCTACCGCCGCGACACCTTCCACCTGATCACCTCGGGCCTGCGCGGTGGCAAGGGCACTCCGGAACACGTCGCCGCCCACCCCCGCGTCTTCGCCACCTTCACCGCCCCCGGCTTCGGCCCCGTCCACAACCGCCGCACCGACGGACGCCCCTGCCGCTGCGGCGTCCACCACGACCAGGACGACGATGCCCTTGGCACCCCGCTCAACCCGGACACCTACGACTACGAAGCAGCCGTCCTCTGGAACGCACACGCCGGGCAGCTCTGGCGGCGCTTCTCGACGTACCTGCGCCGAGAGGTCGCCAAGCGCGCGGGCCTCTCCCAGCGCAGCCTTCGCGACCACGCGCGCGTGTCCTTCGCCAAGGTCGCCGAGTACCAGAAGCGCGGTGCCGTCCACTTCCACGCCGTCATGCGCCTCGACGGCCCGGGAGGCGGCGACACCCCGCCCCCGACCTGGGCAACCGCCGAGCTGCTCACCGACGCCATCAGCGCCGCCGCAACCAAGACGAGCGTGGACGGCCCGACCATCGACGGCCGCACCCACACCTTCACCTTCGGCCGCCAACTCGACGTCCGCACCATCCGCTCCGCCGACTTCAACGACGGCCAGGAGCTGACCGAGCGAGCCGTAGCCGCGTACATCGCCAAGTACGCGACCAAGGGAGCCGAGACAGCCACGGGAGCTCTCGACCGCCCGCTCAAGTTCGCCGCCGAGCTGGCCCAGCTCGACATCAGCGACCACGCCCGCAGCCTGGTCCGCACCGCATGGACCCTCGGCGCCCGCAAAGACCTGGAACACCTCCGCCTACGAGCCTGGGCCCACATGCTCGGCTTCCGCGGCCACTTCTCCACCAAGTCCCGCCGGTACTCCACCACCCTCGGCGCCCTCCGCGACGCCCGCGCCCAATGGCGCCGCGCACAAGCCGCCCCGCCCACGCGCGAGCCCGAGACGACGTACGTCCTCGCGCACTGGGTCTTCGCCGGAACAGGCCTCTCCGACGCCGAAGCCTGGCTGTCCGCATCCCTCGACCCTGCCCCCGGAACGGAAGGAGAGCCCACCCGTGGCTGAGCCCCGCGTCGTCACTGTCGTGCCCGAACAGTTCGACCCGTCCTTGGCCCTCCTGACCGTCGAGGAAGCGGCCCGACGGCTCCGGATCGGTCGTACGACCTGCTTCCGGCTCGTCCTCGCCGGAGAGATCGAGTCCGTCATGGTCGGGAGGCTGCGTCGAGTCCCCGCCGATGCCGTGCCCGCTTACGTCGCGAAGCTCCGCTACCGACCCGCCGAAGCGGCTTGAGGGGGATGCCATGGCAGAGAACAAGCGCAGTCGTCAGCCCAACGGGGCCTCCTCCATCTACCTCGGCAAGGACGGCAAGTGGCACGGCCGGGTGACGGTCGGCGTCCGTGATGACGGCAAGCCGGACCGCCGCCACATCGAGCGCAAGACCAAGGCCGAGGTGACCAGGGCCGTCCGTGACATGGAGCGGGCCCGGGACGAGAAGAAGCTCAGGAAGCCGGGCCAGAGCTGGACCGTCCGGGCCTGGCTTGAGCACTGGGTCGAGAACATCGCCAAGCCGTACGTCTCCGAGAACACGTACGACGGGTACGAGGTCGACGTACGCGTCCATCTCGTGCCCGGCCTGGGCGCTCACAAGCTCGACAAGCTAGAGCCCGAGCACCTGGAGCGCTTCTACCGAAAGATGCAGGAAGCCGGGAGCTCCGCCGGCACCGCTCACCACACTCACCGAACGGTCCGGGTGGCCCTCGGGGAGGCCAAGCGGCGTGGGCACGTCGCCACCAACGTAGCCGAGATCGCCAAGGCTCCGCGTCTCGAAGAAGAGGACATCGAGCCGTTCACGATCGAGGAGG
Organism: Streptomyces sp. NBC_00019; assembly: GCF_045041015.1. Lineage (NCBI taxonomy): Bacteria > Bacillati > Actinomycetota > Actinomycetes > Kitasatosporales > Streptomycetaceae > Streptomyces > Streptomyces sp. NBC_00019. Next base: position 5,156,253 of record NZ_CP108302.1, on the reverse strand, counting down.
TTCAGAGCCTGCTCGTCGAGGCCGCCAAGCTCAGGAACAGCACGCGCTGGGTGGTCGCCCTGGCGCTCGGTCTCCGCCAGGGTGAGGCGCTCGGGCTGCACTGGGAGGACGTCGACCTGGACGCGGGATACGTCCGCATCCGCAAGAACCGTCTCCGGCCCAAGTACGCCCACGGGTGTGGAGACAACCCGTGCGGCCGGAAAGCTGGCTACTGCCCCCAGAAACAGCAGACCCGCCGCGAGCACAAGTCCACCAAGTCCCGCGCCGGGCGTCGGACGATCGGTCTGCCCGACCCGCTGATCAAGCTCCTCCGCCAACACCAGGAGGTACAGGAGAAAGAGAGGATGGCGGCCGGTGCCGACTGGGAGGACAAGGGATACGTCTTCGCCTCCCCGACCGGCGGCCCTCTGAGCCCGAACACGGACTTCCACGTCTGGAAGCGACTGCTGCGAGACGCGGGCGTACGAGACGGCCGTCTTCATGACGCTCGCCACACCGCCGCGACCGTCCTCCTGATCCTCGGCGTCCCGGACGTCGTGGTCGACGCGATCATGGGCTGGGAGCCTGGGGGAGCGGCCCGTATGCGCGCCCGGTACATGCACGTCACCGGAACGCTGCTGCGGAAGGTGGCCCAGCAAGTCGGCGACGCTCTCTGGGAGCTTCCGAAGACGAACTGAGACGGAAACTGAGACGGACAACGACGAAGGGCCCCACCGCGAACGGTGGGGCCCTTCGACATCGTGCCCGGTGAGGCACTGGCGGAGGATACGAGATTCGAACTCGTGAGGGGTTGCCCCCAACACGCTTTCCAAGCGTGCGCCCTAGGCCACTAGGCGAATCCTCCGCGGCAAACAATACAAGACGTTGAGGAGTGCTCGCGAACTCGTTCCCAACCCCTGTCATCGGGTACTGTTTGGGCAGCCCCTCACGTGGCGCTATCTGACTGAACTCCCCCAGGGCCGGAAGGCAGCAAGGGTAGGTTGGCTCTGGCGGGTGCGTGGGGGGCGCTTGCGTTTGCCGGCAAGGGTGGCTCTTGCGTGGGGCTGGTTGTCAGTGGGCGCCTATAACCTCGTATGCGTGTCGTCTCTCGCGCTGTACCGCCGCTATCGCCCGGAGTCGTTCGCCGAGGTCATCGGGCAGGAGCATGTCACCGACCCGTTGCAGCAGGCGCTGCGGAACAACCGGGTCAATCACGCGTACCTGTTCAGCGGTCCGCGTGGCTGCGGCAAGACGACCAGCGCACGCATCCTGGCCCGCTGTCTGAACTGTGAGCAAGGTCCCACGCCGACCCCGTGCGGAGAGTGCCAGTCCTGCCAGGACCTCGCGCGCAACGGCCCGGGTTCCATCGACGTCATCGAGATCGACGCCGCGTCCCACGGTGGTGTGGACGACGCCCGTGAGCTGCGCGAGAAGGCCTTCTTCGGACCCGCGAGCAGCCGGTACAAGATCTACATCATCGACGAGGCCCACATGGTCACGTCAGCCGGCTTCAACGCGCTGCTCAAGGTCGTCGAGGAGCCTCCGGAGCATCTGAAGTTCATCTTCGCGACCACCGAGCCCGAGAAGGTCATCGGGACCATCCGTTCGCGGACCCACCACTACCCCTTCCGGCTCGTGCCGCCGGGAACCCTTCGCGACTACCTCGGCGAGGTCTGCGGACACGAGAACATCCCCGTCGAGGAGGGCGTGCTGCCGCTCGTCGTGCGGGCGGGGCAGGGTTCCGTGCGTGACTCCATGTCCGTCATGGACCAGCTGCTCGCGGGGGCGCGGGAGGAGGGTGTGACGTATGCCATGGCCACCTCCCTCCTCGGCTACACCGACGGCTCGCTCCTCGACTCCGTCGTCGAGGCCTTCGCCACCGGTGACGGCGCCGCCGCCTTCGAGGTCGTCGACCGGATCATCGAGGGCGGCAACGACCCGCGGCGCTTCGTCGCCGACCTGCTGGAGCGCCTGCGGGACCTGGTGATCCTCGCCGCCGTCCCGGACGCCACGGAGACCGGCCTCATCGACGCCCCCAGCGATGTCCTGGAGCGTATGCAGGCCCAGGCCGGCATCTTCGGCGCCGCCGAGCTCAGCCGAGCCGCCGACCTCGTCAACGCGGGCCTCACCGAGATGCGGGGCGCCAACTCCCCTCGCCTCCAGCTGGAGCTGATCTGCGCGCGCGTGATGCTGCCGGCCGCTTATGGCGACGAGCGGTCCGTGATGGCCCGGCTCGACCGGCTGGAGCGTGGCGTGAACTTCTCCGGGGGCGGGGGCGCGCCCGCGATGGGGTACGTCCCCGGGCCCGAGGCGCACGGGGCAGCGGCTGCCGCGCCGGTTCCGCCGGGGGGCGGTGTCGCGGCGGCCCGGGCGGCGGTACGGGCTTCGGGCCCGCCGACCGGACCTGCGCCGACGGGACCTGCCCCCACCGGACCTGCGGCGAACGGACCTGCCGCGGGCGGCGCCCCGGGCTACGGCGCCGCACCCGGTCAGCCCGCTCAGGACACGACCCCGACCCCGGCCCCGGCTTACGACGCCGCCCCCGCCCAGGCCGCGCCCACGGGCCCGGCACCCGGCGATACCGGCAGCGCTCAGCCCCAGCCTCCCCAGCCTCTCGCGACCCCCCCTCCCGCCCCCGCGGCCCCCACCACCTCCACCCCCGGCGCCTGGCCCACCGCGGCACCGGCGGGCGGCGGCCGACGCCCCGGCGGCTGGCCCACAGCGACCCCCGCCGGAGGCGGCCAGCCCCCGGCCGCCCCGAGCCAGTCCGCACCCACCACCCCCGCGCCGAGCCAGTCCGCACCCGCCCAGCCTCAGTCGGCCGCCCCCGCCGCCTACGCACCTCCGGCCGGCGGCGTCGACCCCCGCATGCTCTGGCCGAACATCTTGGAGGCCGTCAAGAACCGCCGCCGCTTCACCTGGATCCTGCTCAGCCAGAACGCCCAGGTGGCCGGCTTCGACGGCACCACCCTCCAGATCGGTTTCGTCAACGCCGGAGCACGCGACAACTTCGTGAGCAGCGGCAGCGAGGACGTCCTGAAGCAGGCGCTGGGCGAACAGTTCAACGTCCAGTGGAAGATCGAGGCGGTCGTCGACCCGTCGGGAGGCTCGGCACTCCCGCAGACCGGCGGTGGCACGCCCGGATTCAACGGCGGCGGTGGCGGTTACGGCACCCCCGGGCCTTCCGGGACCCCGGGAACCTCCGGTGGCTACGGCGGCGCCCCCGCCCCGCCACCGCGCACGGCGACCCCCGCTCCCACCTCCGCGACACCCGCACAGACACCGCCCCCGGCCGCCGCCGCTCCCACCCCCCGGCCGTCCGCCCCGGAGCCGCCCCCGGTCTCCCCCGAGGACGACATCCCCGAGGACGACGACCCCGACCTCAATGAATCGGCCCTCTCCGGCCGCGAACTGATCGTGCGGGAACTGGGAGCGACGGTGATGGAGGAGTTCACCAACGAATAGGGGGCTCCTCGGCTAGGTGGGACCCCCGTTTCGGAGAAACCCACAAACCCTGTTCCCCCGCCCCTTCAGCAACCCGCACAATTTCCCGGGCCCCGAGCCGGTTACGCTGACCCCGTGAAGGTCCTCGTCATCGGCAGCGGCGCCCGCGAACACGCCCTGTGCCACTCCCTGTCCCTCGATCCCGACGTCACCGCGCTGTACTGCGCCCCCGGCAACGCCGGCATCGCCGAGGTCGCCGAGCTGCACCAGGTCGACGCCCTGGACGGCACGGCCGTCGCCGCGCTGGCCACCGAGCTCGGCGCCGAGCTCGTGATCGTGGGCCCGGAGGCACCCCTTGTCGCAGGGGTGTCCGACGCCGTGCGCGAGGTCGGCATCCCGGTCTTCGGTCCTTCCGGGGAGGCCGCGCAGCTCGAGGGCTCCAAGGCCTTCGCGAAGGACGTGATGGCGGGGGCGGGCGTCCCCACCGCGCGTTCCTACCTCTGCACGACCCCCGAGGAGGTCGACGAGGCCCTCGACGCCTTCGGTGCCCCGTACGTCGTCAAGGACGACGGTCTCGCGGCCGGCAAGGGCGTCGTCGTCACGCCCGACCTGGAGGCGGCCAGGGCGCACGCCAACTCCTGTGAGCGCGTCGTCATCGAGGAGTTCCTCGACGGCCCCGAGGTCTCCCTCTTCGCCGTCACCGACGGCGTGACCGTCGTCCCGCTCCAGCCCGCCCAGGACTTCAAGCGCGCCCTGGACGGCGACGAGGGCCCGAACACCGGCGGCATGGGCGCGTACTCCCCGCTGCCCTGGGCCGACCCGAAGCTGGTGGAGGAGGTCATGCAGACCGTCCTCCAGCCGACCGTCGACGAGATGCGCCGCCGCGGCACCCCCTTCTCCGGGCTCCTCTACGCCGGTCTCGCGATCACCTCGCGCGGAGTCCGCGTCATCGAGTTCAACGCCCGCTTCGGCGACCCCGAGACCCAGGTGGTCCTGGCTCGCCTGAAGACCCCCCTCGCGGGTCTCCTGCTGGCCGCCGCCAAGGGCGACCTCGCCGACCTGGCGCCGCTGCGCTGGAGCGACGACGCCGCGGTCACCGTGGTCGTCGCCTCGCACAACTACCCCGGCACCCCGCGCACCGGCGACCCGATCACCGGCCTCGACGAGGTGGCCGCCGAGGACGCTCCGCACGCGTACGTCCTGCACGCAGGCACCAAGCACGACGGAGACGCCGTGGTCAGCGCCGGCGGCCGTGTCCTGTCCGTCACGGCGACCGGCAAGGACCTGGACGAGGCCCGCGACCGCGCGTACCGGGCGGTCTCCCGCATCCGTCTCGACGGCTCCCAGCACCGTACGGACATCGCGGCGAAGGCCGCGGCGGGCGAATAGCCAGGACAACCGGAAGAAACAGCCGGAACAACCGGCAGACCGGATGAACCCGACAGGCCCCGAATCCGTCTCAGGATTCGGGGCCTGTCGGGTGCCCGGCCCCCGGCGCCGGCCCCACCACCGGCCGGAAACCGCACGCCGGACGGGGGCTGAACTTGGGTCAAGAACCAAGGCCTGATCTTCGCTGTCCGTCATCCACCTTTCCCCAAAGCCATTCCATCGAGTGACCGATCCCTTTTCCGGGTGACGTGGGCAGGGGCCCCAACTAGGGTGCGGCGCAAGCGTTCCGGCACTTGGCCCACCGGCATTGCGATGTCACTGGGGGGTGCCACAGTGGGGGAGTGAGCAACGCCAGGACAGTCAGGCAGCCAGGACAGCACGGAGGGGGTGACACCCGGTCGTGACCGGTATGGGTGGAGAGGCGGGCGCACAGGCCGCGCGCTCCTGGGCGCTCGCCGTGCTGCACATCCGCAGCCGGGCGCTGGCCGTCGCGCTGCTGCCGGCAGCCGTCGCCGTGGTGCTGTACGCCGGAGGCTCCACCGGCCACCTCGTGGGCCCGGGCTGGCATGCCGCCCGCTGGGCCGTCACGCCGTTCGCCGCGCTCGTCCTGCTGGCCGCCGCCGGCATCGCCCTGGTCGTCGCCCGTGCCCGCCCCGCCATGAGCCCGACGGTCCCGATCGCCGAGGAGTCGGCGCCGGACCTGTACCGCATGGTGCGCGACCTGGCCGACCGTCTCGATGTGCCGGCCCCGTCCGCGATAGCGCTCACCCCGGACTGCGACAGCTGGCTGGAGGACCGCACCCACCCGTCCCACGGCCCGCCGAAGCAGGAGGACCGCGACGAGCTCACGGGCGCCCGCGGTTCACGGCGTACGACGGCGGCGCCCGTCCTGGTCATCGGCTCCCCGTTCCTCTGGTGGATGCGGGTCGGTGAGCTCCGCGCGGTCCTCGCCCCGGTCGTCGCCGGTACGGGCCCCTCGGCACACCCGGACATAGCCGCGGCCCGCCGTTTCGTCCGCGGCCTGGACGCCGCGGTGGCCGTGGCCTCGACATCCGGCCGCTGCGCGGTGACCCGCATGGTGTGCGCCGGCGTCGGCTGGGTGGCCCGTCTGCTGCTGCGCAGCTGCCGGGAGCACGCGTCCAAGATGGAGCGAGGGGTCGCCGCCGCGGCGGCCGAGCGCGCACAGGGCGTGGACTACGGCCTGCGGATCGTCGCCCAGGAGCAGGTGGGTCTGGCCTACGCCGGCTGGGACCGTCTTCTGACCCGCGTGGCGCTGCCGGCCTGGCGGATGGGCCGCTGGCCCTCCCGCCTGGACGCGGGAGTGGTGGCGGCACTCACGGAACTCTCCCGCCGGGACCGCCTGGCCGAGGGCTTCGCCTCCCGGCTGGGTGAGCGCCCCGCATGTGACCTCCTGGAAGAACCCGGCACGATCGACGAGGCCACCTCCCTCCTGGCCGCCCGCCTCTTCCACGGCGGCCCGGCGGAGTCCGGTCCCGACTGGTCCCCGGTCGGCTGGCAGGAGTACCCGGAAGAGGTCGTCGACCGGAAGTGGCGCCTCGACGCGGCCCGCCTCCACCGAGTCCTGGACGCGCAGGGGGTACGCCGGACCCCTGAGACCACGGGCCCGGAGACGGACGGCCCGACGTTGTCCAGGGTCCTGGACTACCTTGCGACGTCGGCGCCCGACGGTGCGAAGCGCACAGAGTCCGACCCGGCGTCCGTACCCCTGGCGGCAGCCGAACCCGCAGCCGCCGACGGCGACCCCGCTCCACAGGGGTCACCCGCACCCGACGACGAAACTGTCATGGATGGCGCGGGCGGGAACACACTCGCCGCAGGCGAAACCGAGGCCGAGGCCGAAGCCGAAGCCGACGAACAGGAAAACGAGCGCACCGCCACCCTCGCCGCAGGCCTCACCGCGGAACTGGCCCGCGAGGAAGCCACCGCACCCACCCCCCAGGGCCCCGACACCACCCTCTGGGACGACGGCGCGCTCCCCCTCTTCCCGCCCCAGGCGCCCCGCACGTCCCGCGAGCTCCTCACCGACCACGTCACGGCCATGGTCTGCTGCGCCGCGATGGACACCGCGGGCGCCACCCCCGGCCTGGACTGGCTCGACGGCCCGACCCTCCTCATCAACGGCGACCGTGCGGCCGACCTCAGCCCCGTGGTCCTCAGCCTCATAGTGGACGGCGACCCGGTCCCCCTGCGCGCCTGGCTGCTGGAGTCCGGCATACGCCCGGAGAAGCCGGTCCGCCTCGTCTGAGCGAGCCCGCCCGGCAGGCCGCCGCACAACTCCCTTACCGGAAGCCCTCGTTCCACTTTCGGCCAATTCGCAACGAATAGTGACCGCGTGCGTGCGTAATGTGATGTGCTGGGACCGATCGGGCACATGGCAAGGGCTTACGACATAAGACACGCGTCACAAGCACGAACGGACGACCGCACTCGCACACGGGGGCACGAGGGAGGGGAGCAGCCATGGGGTCGGAGCAGATCCGCCGCTGGGAGTCGGGAGCGCTGGCGCACGCGGTGACGGACCCCTTCGGCCAGGGCCCCGTCCCCTGGCTCCGCGGCGACGAGACGTACTTCGACGACACCGGCCAGGTGGTCCCCTGGTACGTGGACGGAGCCCCGCAGCCGACCCCCGCCGACGGCCGGACCGGCACCGCTCGCGTCCCGGCCCCCCGCAGTGCAGGCGGCCCCCGAGCCGCGGACGACGTACGCCGCCAGATCAAGGGCTTCACCTCGACCAGCGCGGTCGCCCCCGGCGAGGCCATCGACTTCCACATCACGGTCGACCCGCCCCAGGAGTTCGGCGTCGACGTGTACCGCATCGGCCACTACGGCGGTGACGGCGCCGCCAAGATCACCACCAGCCCCCGCCTCTCCGGCATCGTCCAGCCGCCGCCGCTCGCCGCGGACCGCACGGTCTCCTGCCACCACTGGTGGCTGAGCTGGCGCCTGCAGATCCCCTCCTTCTGGAGCATCGGGGCGTACGTGGCCGTCCTGACCACCGCCGACGGCTACCGCTCCCACGTCCCGTTCACCGTCCGCCACGACCACCCGGCGGACCTGCTGCTCCTCCTGCCGGACGTCACCTGGCAGGCGTACAACCTCTACCCGGAGGACGGCCGCACGGGCGCCAGCCTCTATCACGCCTGGGACGAGAAAGGCTGTCTGCTGGGCGAGTCCGACGCGGCCACGACCGTCTCCTTCGACCGCCCGTACGCCGGCGCTGGCCTCCCCCTGCACGTGGGCCACGCCTACGACTTCATCCGCTTCGCCGAGGGCTACGGATACGACCTCGCCTACGCCGACGCCCGCGACCTGCACTCCGGCCGCGTCGACCCCACCCGTTACCGGGGCCTGGTCTTCCCGGGCCACGACGAGTACTGGTCGGCGAACATGCGCCGCACCGTGGAGCGCGCCCGCGACCACGGCACATCGCTGGTCTTCCTCTCCGCCAACACCATGTACTGGCAGGTGGAGTTGGGGCCGTCCCCGTCCGGTGTCCCCGACCGCCTCCTGACCTGCCGCAAGCGCAGGGGCCCGGGCCGGCCGGTGCTGTGGCGCGAGGTCGACCGCCCCGAGCAGCAGGTGGTCGGCATCCAGTACGCGGGCCGGGTCCCCGACCCCCACCCGCTGATCGTGCGCAACGCCGACCACTGGCTCTGGGAGGCCACCGGCGCCCATGAGGGCGACGAGATCGAGGGACTGGTCGCGGGCGAGGCCGACCGCTACTTCCCGCGCACCCAGCTCCCCGAGCACGACGACCGCATCCTGCTCGCCCACTCCCCGTACGCCGACACCGAGGGCACCATCCGCCACCAGGAGACCTCCCTCTACCTCGCCCCCTCGGGCGCCCTGGTCTTCGCGTCCGGCACCTTCGCGTGGTCCCCGTCCCTGGACCGTCCCGGACATGTGGACCCCAGAGTCCAGCGCGCCACCGCCAATCTGCTGGACCACATCTGCAAGCGCGACTGACCCCATACGCCACCGCCACCGACCCCCTGTCCCTGGTCAGGGTCCCGATACGGGACAATCGAGCCACTTGGGCCCACCCGCCGCCCACCACCACCCTATTCGGGCCCTACGGGCGCCCCTTTTTCTTCAACCACGGGGAGGAACCGTGTCCGGATTCGTAGAAAAGCCCGAGCCGATTCAGGTTCCGGGCCTGGTGCACCTCCACACCGGCAAGGTGCGTGAGCTGTACCAGAACGAGGCGGGCGACCTCGTGATGGTCGCCAGTGACCGTATCTCCGCCTTCGACTGGGTGCTGCCGACCGAGATCCCCGACAAGGGCAGCATCCTCACCCAGCTCTCCCTGTGGTGGTTCGACCAGCTCGCGGACCTGATCCCCAACCACGTCCTGAGCACCGAACTGCCCGAGGGCGCCCCGGCCGACTGGGCGGGCCGCACCCTCGTCTGCAAGTCGCTCCAGATGGTCCCGGTGGAGGCCGTCGCCCGCGGCTACCTCACCGGCTCGGGTCTCCTCGAGTACAACGAGTCCCGCACGGTCTGCGGTCTCGCCCTGCCCGAGGGCCTGACCGACGGCAGCGAACTCCCCGCCCCGATCTTCACCCCGGCCACCAAGGCCGCGGTCGGCGAGCACGATGAGAACGTCTCCTACGAGGAGGTCGCCCGCCAGGTCGGAGCCGACACCGCCGCCCGGCTGCGCCAGGCCACCCTCGCCGTCTATGCGCGGGGCCGGGACATCGCCCGTGACCGGGGCATCATCCTCGCGGACACCAAGTTCGAGTTCGGCTTCGACGGCGACACCCTCGTCATCGGCGACGAGGTCCTCACCCCGGACTCGTCCCGCTTCTGGCCGGTCGACCAGTGGGAGCCGGGCCGCGCGCAGCCCTCGTACGACAAGCAGTTCGTGCGCGACTGGCTGACCTCGGCGGAGTCCGGCTGGGACCGCAAGAGCGAGCAGCCCCCGCCGCCGCTGCCGCAGGAGGTCGTGGACCGGACCCGTGCCAAGTACGTCGAGGCGTACGAGCGACTGACCGGCACCAGCTGGTCGTAACGCGAAAAGCCCCCGGGAAACCGGGGGCTTTCACATGGAGCGAACGACGAGGTTCGAACTCGCGACCTCAACCTTGGCAAGGTTGCGCTCTACCAACTGAGCTACGTTCGCATGCGCCGTGGCGCGAGAACCACTATACCCAACCTCGTTCCCGCGCGAGCCGCACCGCCGCATGGCGGTTCTCCGCCCCGAGCTTCGACACGGCCGACGACAGATAGTTCCGTACGGTCCCCTGCGAGAGCGCGGCCCGCTCGGCGATCTCCGCGACGGGCGCTCCGTCGGCGGCGAGTTCCAGCACCTCGGCCTCGCGCGCGGTCAGCGGTGAGTCCCCGGCGGAGATCGCGTCGGCGGCCAACTCCGGGTCGACGTAGCGGTTTCCGGCATGCACCGTGCGGATGATCTCCGCGAGCCGCTGCGCGCTGACCGTCTTCGGGACGAACCCGCGCACACCGGCCCCAAGGGCCCGCTTGAGATGCCCGGGCCGCCCATGGCTGGTCACGATCAGCACCTTGCAGTCGGGCAGTTCGGTGCGCAGGGATGTGGCGACCTTCACACCGTCGGCGCCGGGCATCTGGAGATCCAGTACGGCGACATCGGGAGTGTGCGCCTTCGCCATCGTCAGCGCCTCGGGACCGGACGCGGCCTGGGCGACGATCACGAGGTCGTCCTCCAGCGCGAGCAGCGCCGCGAGCGCGCCCCGGATCAGGTGCTCGTCGTCGGCGAGCAGCAGTCGCACCGTCATGCCATGACCTCACTCACCCGCAGCGGCACCGAGGCCACCACTCTGAACACACCGTCACCCACGGGCCCCGCCTCCAACGTCCCGTCCACCGCCGCCAGCCGCTCCCGCAGCCCGGCCAGCCCCGAGCCTCCCGGTCCGGAAGGCGCGGCCACCCCGTCGTTCTCCACCTTCAGCACCACACACTCGCGAGTCACTCGCACATCCACCGCGCACCGCCCGGCATCTCCGTGACGCAGCACATTGGTCGTCGCCTCCCGCACGACCCAGCCGAGCGCCGACTGCACGTCCACCGGCAGCCCGGCCGCCTCCCCGGACACCTCGCAGCGAATCCCCGCCGCCTCCAACACGCCCTGCGCACCGGTGAGTTCGACCCCGAGATCGGCCTCCCGGTACCCCCGTACGACATCCCGCACCTCGCGCTGCGACTCCTGCGCGATGCGCTGCACCTCGACCATCTGCTCCTCGGCCTGGGGCCGCCCGCGCCGCGCCAGCTGCACGGCCAGCTCGCTCTTCAGGGCGATCACCGCGAGGTTCCGCCCCATGACGTCGTGCAGATCGCGCCCGAACCGCAGCCGCTCCTCGGCGACGGCGAGCCGGGCCCGGGTCTCGCGGGCCTCGTCGAGCTCGTAGACGGCGTTGAGCAGCCAGACGGAGAAGGCGGAGGTGAAGGCGAGGAATCCGCCGCCGAGGAGTACCACCAGCACGCTGATCAGGGCGGCCGGACCGGGCCTGCCCGCGAACGCCACGAGCCCCGCCCCGACGGCGAAGCCCGTGACGACGGAGTACATGCGCCGCCGGCTGCGCACACCGAGCGAGAAGATGCCCGCCCCGAAGATCAGCACGACGGCGAAGACCGAGCCGGCCGCGGTGTCGACGTCGTCCCCGCTCGGCCCGTGCTCCGCGATCACGATCGCCATGACGGCGACCGCCGCGGTGATCGAGCCGAGCGTCCACAGCATGTGGACGGGCTGCTCACGGCGGCCGAGCGTCCAGTCCAGCGCCCGCGCCGCGGTCACGGCACAGACCACGGCGTGCCCGGCCACCACCAGCGCCAGCGAGGCCGCGACCCAGGGCACCATCTCGCCGAAGAGCGGCAGCCCGATCGAGACGACCTCGATCAGCGCGAAGAAGTGGAACGACCATCGCGTGTACGTCTCCACCTTGGCCGGCGTGCTCTTCTGCCGCCACCAGCCCCCCGAACCGCTCATTTCCCCGCCCCCGCACTCAGCGCCGCGGTTCCCACCGGAACCACCGTCGTACAGCAAACACGCCCAGCGTGGCCCAGGCCAGTGCCGTCAGGAAGGCACCGAGAGCCTCGTACGCCGAGAGGTCCCCGGTCCAGCCGCCGCGTACCAGCGTGATCACCGGGGTGAGCGGCAGCAGCTCGCACACCGAGGCCATCCGGTCGGGCAGCACCTCCAGCGGCACCGTGATCCCGGAGCCCAGCATCGAGACCAGCATCAGCGGCAGGCCGGTGACCTGTGCGCTCTCCACGGTGCGGGTGAAGCTCGCGGTGACGGCGGCCAGGGACGCGCAGATCACCAGGCCCAGGAGCAGACCCAGGACGGCGAGGGCCACCGCCTTCGGTGCCGCCACGTCGAGAAGGACCGAGCAGCCGGCCGCCAGGAGCAGCGACTGCAGGAAGCTCGTGACGACGGCCGGCAGCGCGGCCCCGGCCAGGATCTCCACGTCCCGCAGTTCCCCGGTGCGCAGCCGCTTGAGGACGAGTTCCTCGCGCCGCCCGACGAAGACGCCCACGAGCGCCGTGTACACCGCGAAGAGCAGCGAGAACCCGATGGCGGCGGGCAGCAGAACCAGCCCCACGGTGAGCCCCGACTTCCCGAGGTCCACGTCCTGGAGGGCCGCCCGCACGCTGAACGGCAGCATCAGAGGCAGGAACATCGCGGAGAAGACCATGCCCCTGCTCCGCAGGAACAACGTCAGCTCGGCCCGTCCGAGCGCCGAGATCCGCCCGACCGGCGTGCTGAGAGTCGCGCCGCTCATGCCACCCGCTCCTTCATCTGTACCTTCTCGGCGATCCCGAGGAAGGCCTCTTCCAGCGAAGCCGACCGCACATCGAGCCCCCGCAGCTCGACCCCCGCCCCGGAGGCCCACACCAGCACCCCGGTCGCCGCCCGCTGCAGCTCCCGCGTCCGCAGCCGTACGACCCGGCCGTCGAGCTCGTGGGACAGCACCCCCAGCTCCCCGAGCGGCGGCAGATCGCCCACGAAGTACCCCTCGGGCAGTTCGAAGGAGATCCGTGAGGGCTGCCCTGCCGTCACCTCGGCCGGTGTCCCGGTGACCGCGATCTGCCCCTCGTGCAGGATGGCGAGCCGGTCGGCGAGGCCCTCGGCCTCCTCCAGGTAGTGCGTGGTCAGCAGCACGGTCGTACCGCCGTCGCGCAGTGCCCGCACCAGCTCCCAGGTGTCCCGGCGCCCTTCGGCGTCGAGCCCGGTCGTCGGCTCGTCCAGGAACAGCACCTCCGGATTCCCGAGCAGCGCGAGTGCCAGGTCCAGGCGCCGCCGCTCACCCCCGGACAGCTGCTTCACCCGTACGTCGGCCCGCCGGGCGAGCCCGACGAGCTCCAGCGCCTCCAGCGGAGGCCGCGCCCCGCTCACGCACCCCGCCCACATCCGGGCGGTCTCGGCGACGGTGAGCTCGGACGGGAACCCGCCTTCCTGGAGCATCACGCCGGTCCGGGGCCTGACGACGGCCCGCTCCTCGTAGGGATCGTGCCCGAGCACCCGCGCCCGGCCGCCGGTCGGCCGGGCGAGCCCTTCCAGCAGTTCCACTGTCGATGTCTTGCCGGCCCCGTTGGTGCCGAGCAGCGCGAAGATCTCGCCCCGGGCCACGGAGAAGCTGATCCCGCGGACCGCTTCGAACCCGCCCCCGTAGACGCGTCGCAGGTCGGTGACCTCAATCACGTTCGTGTTCATGGTCCAAGCATCTCGGCGCCCCGGGCCCGGAAGCAGTGCGCGCTGTCATCACTCGACATGACAAATGTCAGGGGTACGTCAACCACGAAAAAGCCCCCCGACAGAAGCCGGGGGGCCTTCGAATCAAGAGCGAACGACGAGGTTCGAACTCGCGACCTCAACCTTGGCAAGGTTGCGCTCTACCAACTGAGCTACGTTCGCATTGCCTCCGACCGGCTCTCACCGATCGGCGCGGACACCATCCTACCTGATCCACAAGAGTGGCCAGACGGTGGTGCAGAGCGGGTGACAGGAATTGCACACTGCGCCTTCCCCCTGGAAGGGGGATGTTCTGCTACTGAACTACACCCGCATGTACTCCGTGGGCTGGGCTTTTCCGTCCCCGCCCCTCGGCGTGCTCCAGACTCTAGCCGACCAGGTGGGGTGCAACGCAAGTCGGTTGTCCTCAGGGCCCGCTGACGGACCCTGAGCACGCCCTGTGAGCTGTCACTGCGCCGCGGCGAACGCCTCGTAGACCTTCTTGGGGATACGGCCACGCGCGGGCACGTCCATCTTGTTCGCCTGGGCCCAGGCGCGGACGGCGGCCGGGTCGGGGGCGACCTCCGTCTGCCGGTAGGCCTTGCCGGACTTCGACCGCTTGCGGCCGGCGTCCACGTAGGGCTCGAGCGCCTCACGCAGTTTCTTGGCATTCGCTTGATTCAGGTCGATCTCGTACGACTTGCCATCGAGTCCGAAGGCGATCGTTTCCGCCGCTTCCGAGCCGTCGATGTCGTCAAAGAGAGTGACCACGACCTTCTGCGCCACGAATATCGGTCCCTTCATACGGCACTTGCCAATTCATTTGTACAGTGCCCGACAATGCAATGGGAAGCCCGACTAAATCCTTCCGCGTGTCTGAGCGCAATAGGTATCGGGTGTCGATCGGGGATCTTTCCTGGAAATTTTCGTGAACACGGCCGTTGATACCGGATCGTGACGGCAGTCACGTAGTTTCCTACAAGTCGACGCGCGTAGAAATTTTGTGCGGGTAGTCTGAAGACACTGTTGGACAGACACCTTCAGGAACCTTGCTCAGCACCACACACCGGGAGTGCCAGTGGCACGCGTCGTAGTCGACGTCATGCTCAAGCCGGAGATCCTCGACCCCCAGGGCCAGGCGGTGCAGCGCGCACTGCCGCGTCTGGGTTTCGAAGGCATCTCCGACGTACGTCAGGGAAAGCGATTCGAACTGGAAGTTGACGGACCGGTCGACGAGGCCGCGCTCGCCCGCATCCACGATCTTGCGGAATCCTTCCTCGCCAACACCGTGATCGAGGACTTCACGGTGAAGGTGGAAGAAGTCGCGGAGGCCGCGAAGTGACCGCTCGTATTGGCGTCGTCACTTTCCCGGGGAGTCTCGACGACCGGGACACCCAGCGCGCGATCCGCCTCGCGGGTGCCGAACCGGTGGCCCTCTGGCACAAGGACAAGGACCTTCACCAGGTCGACGCCGTGGTGCTGCCCGGCGGATTCTCCTACGGCGACTATCTGCGGGCCGGCGCCATCTCCCGCTTCTCGCCCGTGATGGCGACGGTCATCGAGCAGGCGAAGGCCGGACTCCCGGTCCTCGGTATCTGCAACGGCTTCCAGATCCTCACCGAGGCCCACCTCCTCCCGGGCGGAATGCTCGGCAACGACCACCTCCACTTCATCTGCCGCGACCAGAAGCTGCGGGTGGAGAACGCGGAGACCGCCTGGACCGCCGACTACGAGTCCGGCCAGGAGATCCACATCCCGCTGAAGAACATGGACGGCCGGTACGTCGCCGACGAGTACACCCTCGACAAGCTCGAGGCCGAGGGCCGTGTCGCCTTCCGGTACGTCGTCCGTGGCAAAGCCACTGATGGATGCGGCAACCCGAACGGCTCGCTCCGCGACATCGCCGGCATCACCAACGAGGCCGGGAACGTCGTAGGCCTCATGCCGCACCCGGAGCACGCCGTCGAGCCGCTCATCGGCTCCGGCCGCACCGACGGTCTCCCCTTCTTCACCTCGATCCTCAAGAAGCTGGTCAACGCATGAGCCGGACGCCTCTGGACACGGTCGAGCACGCGGCCGCGACCCCCGACGTCGAGCTGCCCTGGGCCGAACTCGGTCTGAAGAAGGACGAGTACGAGCGGGTCGTGGAGATCCTCGGCCGCCGGCCCACCGGTGCCGAGCTCGCCATGTACTCGGTCATGTGGTCCGAGCACTGCTCCTACAAGTCCTCGAAGGTCCACCTCCGCCAGTTCGGCGAGAAGGCCCCCCAGTCCGATGCGCTGCTCGTGGGCATCGGCGAGAACGCGGGCGTCGTGGACGTCGGCCAGGGCTACGCGGTCACCTTCAAGGTCGAGTCGCACAACCACCCGTCGTATGTCGAGCCCTACCAGGGTGCGGCCACCGGTGTCGGCGGCATCGTCCGCGACATCATCGCGATGGGCGCGCGCCCGGTCGCGGTCGTGGACCCGCTGCGGTTCGGCGCGGCCGACCACCCCGACACCAAGCGTGTGCTGCCGGGTGTCGTGGCGGGCATCGGCGGCTACGGCAACTGCCTCGGCCTGCCCAACATCGGCGGCGAGGTCGTCTTCGACTCCTGCTACCAGGGCAACCCGCTGGTCAACGCCGGTGCCATCGGCGTCATGCGGCACGAGGACATCCACCTCGCGAAGGCGTCGGGTTCGGGCAACAAGGTCATCCTGTACGGGGCCCGTACGGGCGGCGACGGCATCGGTGGCGCGTCCATCCTGGCCTCCGAGACCTTCGACGACGCCAAGCCCTCGAAGCGCCCCGCCGTGCAGGTCGGCGACCCCTTCCAGGAGAAGCTCCTCATCGAGTGCACCCTGGAGGCCTTCAAGGAGAAGCTGGTCGTCGGCATCCAGGACCTCGGCGCGGCCGGTCTGTCCTGTGCCACCAGCGAGCTGGCCTCCAACGGCTCCGGCGGCATGCGAGTGACGCTGGACGACGTACCGCTGCGTGACTCCACGCTCTCGCCCGAGGAAATCCTCATGAGCGAGTCGCAGGAACGCATGTGCGCGGTCGTGGAGCCGGAGAAGGTCGACCGGTTCCTGGAGATCTGTGAGAAGTGGGACGTCATCGCCACCGTCATCGGTGAGGTGACCGACGGCGACCGCCTGGAGATCTACTGGCACGGCGGCAAGATCGTCGACGTCGACCCGCGGACCGTGGCGCACGACGGCCCGGTCTACGAGCGTCCGTACGCCCGTCCGGAGTGGCAGGACGCCCTTCAGGCGGACGACGCCAACAAGCTGGCCCGGCCCGCTTCGAGCGAAGAGCTCAAGGCACAGGTGCTCCAGCTGGTCGCCTCTCCCAACCAGGCGTCCAAGAAGTGGATCACCTCGCAGTACGACCACTTCGTGCAGGGCAACACGGTGCTGGCCCAGCCCGAGGACTCGGGCATGATCCGCATCGACGAGGAGACCGGCCTCGGCGTCGCCATCGCGACGGACGGCAACGGCCGTTACGCGAAGCTGGACCCGTACGCGGGCGCCCAGTTGGCGCTCTCGGAGGCGTACCGCAACGTGGCGACGACCGGCGCCAAGCCGCTCGCCGTCTCCGACTGCCTGAACTTCGGCTCGCCCGAAGACCCGGCTGTCATGTGGCAGTTCGCGGAGGCCATCCGTGGACTGGCCGACGCGTGCCAGCAGTTGGGCACCCCGGTGACCGGCGGCAACGTCTCCCTCTACAACCAGACGGGCGAGGTGGCCATCCACCCCACCCCGGTGGTCGCGGTCCTGGGCGTCATCGACGACGTGGCGCGTCGCACGCCGGTCGCCTTCCAGGAGGAGGGCCAGCTGCTGTACCTCCTCGGTGACACGCGTGAGGAGTTCGGCGGTTCGGCCTGGTCGCAGGTCGTGCACGACCACCTCGGCGGCCTTCCCCCGAAGGTCGACCTGGAGCGTGAGCGGCTGCTGGCCGAGATCCTGATCTCCGCCTCCCGCGACGGCATGATCGACTCCGCGCACGACCTCTCCGACGGAGGCCTGATCCAGGCGGTCGTGGAGTCGGCTCTGCTCGGCGGCAAGGGCGCGCGTCTGGTCGTACCGGACGGGCTCGACGCCTTCACCCTCCTCTTCTCCGAGTCGGCGGGGCGTGCGGTCGTCGCCGTGCCGCGCTCCGAGGAGCTCCGCTTCAACGACATGTGCGGTGCGCGCGGCCTGCCGGTCACCCGCATCGGTGTCGTGGACGGGGACACGGTCGAGCTCCAGGGCGAGTTCGAGCTGTCCCTGGAGGAGCTGCGCAAGGCGCACGAGGAGACGATCCCGGCGCTGCTGGCGTAAAGCCTTTCGCACATACGAAGTTGAAGGCCCCGACCGTCCAACGGCCGGGGCCTTCACTTGTGTTAACTTCTGCCGATCATCGATGCACGCGGGGGATGAGGATCGGTGGAGTTCCTGCGGATACCCGGCCGGGGCGGCCGGCTCAGTGACCGGCTCAACCGGCTCGTGGTGATCACCGCGGTGCTCGGCATCGGGGCGGGCGGCTGGGGGCTGTGGCTGGAGACCGAGGAGCACCTCGATCGCGCCGCCAGCCGGGAGAAGATCACGAAGGCCTGCGACGGCCTGGTCGACCCGGACCCGGTGCTCGGTCTCGACGGTGGCACGGACCGGGCGCGTCCGGGGAGTGACGAGGACGACGTGATGTTCGACCTCGACGACTCCGACGCCCTCGGCACGCTCCCCCAGAAGTGCGTGATCTACCGGGTGGGGAAGCCGGGCACCTCGTACAACCACTTCCAGCTGTCCGTCTGGCAGACTCCGTCCGACGAGTATGCGCAGATCGTCGACGGCTGGGACGACCCGTTCGAGCGGTGGACGCGGGAGGCGGACAGCACGCGGGAGGCCGCCGAGTCGGCCGCGTATCCGCTGGGTGACGGGCGGCTCGGCCTCTACTACGACAACGCCGTCGCCGTGAAGGCCGTCTGCGCGAACGAGCCGGACCACGTGACCTCGCTCAACGCCATGACGATCGCCCACTACTCCGAGGACACCGAGGTCACGGACGCCGACCGCCGGACCCTCGCCGCGCTGGCCCGCACCGCCGCCGAACGCCTCGCGGCCAAGACGGGCTGCACGACCGAGCTCCCCGCCCTCCCGGCCGAACTCCCCACACCGAGCAAGCGGTTGACGGCCGCGGCGTCGGCGAAGGGCACCTGCGCCTGGTACGCCACGCACATCGAGGACCAGGGCCGCGGCCGTCTCCCCGACCGCGCCCTCGCCACCCCGGCCGGCGCCCACGCCCCGGAGGAGAGCTGTCTGCTCGCGGTGGACGACGAGGAGGTGGACCGCATCTGGTCCGACCTCAGTGACAAGGAGATCGGGGACCGCGACACACCGGGCACCCCCTGGTGGCTGCGGACCGAGTCGTTCTTCGGCGACGAGGCCGGAGAGGTCGAGGCGGAGGGCCTGGGGACCGACCAGACACCCCTCGCCCCCGGCACGGCCGGCTTCGACGACACCGCCAACGTCTGGTGGGCCTCCGCCACCTGCGCCGGCGAGCCCGCGATCCACACGCTGACCGTGCCGTACCCCTACGACAAGTACATCCGCCCGAGACTGCGCGCGCTCTTCAAGGCATACGTCGACGATGTCGCCGCCCGCCGTGGCTGCACCGGCGTGAAGTTCCCGTCGGACTTCACGTCCTGACCGGGGCCGGCGCGGGCACCGGCGCACCCGCCTGGGGCAGCCGCAGCGCCAGCGCCACACACAGGGCCATCAGCCCGGCCCCGCACAGGAACACCGCGTCCATGGCGGAGACGTAGGACGCCGTGCCCGTCCCGTCGTCCAGCCGGGTCAGCAGCGTGCCGAAGACGGCGGCGCCCAGGGCCGTGCCCAGAGTCTGGAAGAAGCGGATGGCGGTCGTGGCGACGCCGAGCTGGTGGCGCGGGGCCGCCTCCTGGACGAGCTGGATGAGCTGCCCGATCAGCTGGCCGAAGCCGACGCCGAGGAGGAGGAGTTCGGCGCGCAGCCACCACAGGGAGGTGTGGGTGCCGGTGGTGGCCAGCAGAAGGAAGGCGATGGCGGTGACAGCCGAGCCGGTGATCACGAACGTTCGCTCGGGGCGGCCGCGTTCGGCGAGCCTGCCCGTGACGATGCCGACGGCCGTCATGCCGAGCGCCATGGGGATGAGGAACAGTCCGGCCGAGGCGCTGTCCATGCCCCGGGCGACCTGGAGATAGACCATCACGTAGTAGATCGCGCCGACCATGCCCGCACCGACCAGGCCCTGGATCGCGAAGCCCCAGCGCAGCTCCCGGATACGGAACATGGAGAGCGGCAGGATCGGTTCGGCGGCGGTGACCTGGCGACGCAGGAACAGCGCGAGGGCGGCGGCGGAGGCCAGCGCGAGGCCGGCGATCTGCGGTGACGACCAGGCGTACTGCCGGCCGCCCCACTCGGTGACCAGCAGGAGTGCGGTGGAGAAGGCGGCGGCGAGGGCGGCGCCCAGGAAGTCGATGCGGTGACCGCCGCCGTGCCGGGGGAGCTTCAGGACGAGTGCGCCGAGTACCAGGGCGGCGGCGCCGAGCGGCAGGTTGACGTAGAAGATCCACCGCCAGCTCGCGTGGTCGGACAGCATCCCGCCGATCCACGGGCCGATCGCCATGCCCCCGCCGGCGAGGATCCCGCCCATGCCCGCGCCCTTGGCGTCCCGCTCGCCGGGCCCCCTGAGCTGGGCGATCACGACCATCGTCACGCTCATCAGTCCGCCGGCCCCGATGCCCTGGACGGCCCGGGCCGCTATGAGCTGACCGATCGACCGGGCCGCGCCGCACAGCGCCGAGCCGAGGAGGAAGGTGCCGACGGCTCCGAGGAAGACGTGCTTGGCGCCGAGGACGTCGCAGAGCCTGCCGTAGAGCGGCAGCACCGCGGCCGAGGCCAGCGAGAAGGCGCTGACCAGCCACGGGATCTTGTCGATGCCGTGCGCGGGGTCGAGGTCCCGGACGATCGGGACGGTCGCGGCGGACACGATCTGCATGTCCAGGACGGCCAGGACGATCGTGACGAGGCAGACGAGAAAGCCGATTTTCCGCTGGGTGTCGGACATGAGGGTCTCTGGGGTCTCGGTCATGGGCAGCACCATGCCGATATTTATGTACTGAGTCAATCTTTAATCTCGACCTAAAATTCATCTTGGTACAGTGATGCCATGGCTTTTGCTGAGGGGATGGGGCTGCGCGAGCGCAAGAAGCTCCAGACGGCGTTGCGGATCTACCGGACCGCTGTCGAGCTGTTCGTCGAGAAGGGGTTCGACGCCGTCTCCGTGCAGGAGGTCGCCGACGCCTCAGAGGTCTCCAAGATGACCGTCTTCAACTACTTCGGTACGAAAGAGGACTTGGTCTTCAAGCCCATGGAGGAGCACTTCTCCGACCCGGCCCGTGCCGTGCGCGAGCGGGCGCCGGGCGAGTCCGCGGTGGAGGCCGTGCGCCGGCAGTTCCTGGCGATGGTCGAGAGCCGAGACCCCTCGATCGGCCTGCACAGCGAGCCCTTCGCCCGCCGGATCCGCACGGTCATCATGGCGACGCCGGTCCTGCGGGAGCGTGCCTATCTGTCGTCCGAGAAGGGCGCACGCGAACTGGCCGACCTCCTCACCGAGGAGACCGGCGACCGCACCCTGGCCCTGATCGCCGCCGCCACCCTCACCGCCGCCCGCCAGGCCCTGGTCGAGGAACACCATCTGCGCATCGACGCCGGCGAGTCCGTGGACGAGGTCGCCGCCGACGCCGCCGAACGGGCCGAGAAGGCCTTCGCGTTGGTGGAACAGGGGCTCGGCGGATACGCACGCAGGAAGTGAACGCCCCGGGCACCTCAGCCTGTCCGGCGTTGGAGGACGAGGGTTTGCCGTCCCGATCCCCACCCGCCCGTGTCTTTCAGCCTGTTCGGCGTCCGGGGATGAGGCCCTGCCGTCCCGATCCCCCACCCACCCGCATCTTTCAGCCCGTCCGGCGTTTGAGGACGAGGCCCTTCGGGCCGATGGAGGTCCAGGGGGCGGAGCCCCCTGGGGGCGGGGTCGAAGGGGCCGCAGCCCCTGGAGGATGGGACGGGTAGGGGCGGCGGGGGCGAGGAAACCGAGGGCGCACCCGCACGACACCCCCACCCACCCGCCCACGACCGCGAGATCTTCGATGCGCCCCACCACGAACCGCCGCCCCGCCTAGGCTTGATCACATGCCACCGGCCAAGAAGCGCGCCCGCACCTACGACCCCGCGAAGATCCGCACCGCGGTACTCACCCAGTTCGGGCACGTACGGCAGGCCGTCGGCACGCTGAGCGAGGAGCAGCTCGCGAGCCCCACCCGCCTCGGTGACTGGACCGTCCGCGACCTGGCCGCGCACATCACGATGGCCGTCGACGCGATCAGCCGTGCCCTCGACCGCGACGAGCCGGAGAAGCCCGCCCTGACCCTCCTGGAGTGGCCCTCCACCACCGCCCCCCGGGCGGACGACATCGACGACGGCACCCGTGACCTCGCCGCCGCCCATCCCGACCTCGAGGCCCTGTACGCCGACACCGAGGAACGCTTCGCGCGCAAACTCGCGCAGACCCCCGGCGACCGCCTCATCGGCAGCCGCACCGGCGCCATGACCCTCGCCGACTACCTGGTCACCCGCACCGTCGAACTCGTCGTCCACACCGACGACCTGAACGCCGCGCTGCCGGGCCTCGACATCCCGTACGACCGCCAGGCCCTGGCCGCCTGTACCCGCCTCCTCGCCGACGCCCTCGCCGCGAAGGCACCCGGCGGCTCGACCGAGGTGCGGATCCCGCCGTACGCCGTCGTGCAGTGCGTCGAGGGGCTCCGGCACACCCGCGGCACCCCGCCCAATGTCGTCGAGACCGACCCGCTGACCTGGATCCGCCTTGCGACCGGACGGGTGGCGTGGCCGGAGGCGATCGAGGACGCGAAGGTCAGCGCCAGCGGGGAGCGGGCGGATCTTGGCGGATTGCTGCCCCTGATGGGGTGAACCGGTCGCCGACAAGGAACCGGTCTCCCGCCCCTCCCGTCCCATCGGCATGGACAAACAGCGACTGATCCTCGTGGTCCTGACCGTGCTCCCGCTCGCCGCGGCCTGCGGCACCGACAAGGCGGGCAGCGGTTCGGTCGGCGCCGAGAAACCCGTCACCGGAGTCCACTGGAGCGTCGACAGCGTCACCGTGGACGGCAAGGCCCACAAGGCACCCGACGGGGCGAACGTGGAGATGAAGGACGGCAAGGCCGCGGGCAACTACGGCTGCAACCACTTCAACGCCAAGGTCACCACCGCCGAGGACGGCACCATCCGGCTCAGCCACGCCACCACCACCAGGATGGCCTGCGAGAAGCCGGTCATGACCTTCGAGCAGACCCTCGCCGACACCCTGGTCGGCGGTGCTCTGAAGACCGCCGTCACCGACGACCACCTCACGCTCACCACCGCGAGCGGAGACACAGTGCGACTGACCGAGTCCGCCGAGTCCACCAGCTGAGAGGTGTGCGACACCTCACTCATATATCCGGAGGGCCGTCGATACACCGCGCTGACCAGCCAAAACGAAAAAACCGCCAAAGCGGTCGCCGCCCGGTGGCTCAACAAAGGCACGTATCCCCAATTCGGACCAGTGGTCGACCTCGCCTACACTCGGAAACGTGCCACGTGGTGACGGTCGACTCAATCATGATCTGCTCCCCGGCGAGAAAGGCCCCCAGGACGCTTGCGGCGTCTTCGGAGTCTGGGCTCCGGGTGAAGAGGTCGCCAAGCTCACTTACTTCGGGCTCTACGCCCTCCAGCATCGGGGCCAGGAATCCGCGGGTATCGCGGTCAGCAACGGCTCCCAGATCCTCGTCTTCAAGGACATGGGGCTCGTTTCCCAGGTCTTCGACGAGACCTCTCTCGGTTCGCTCCAGGGTCATATCGCGGTCGGTCACGCCCGCTACTCGACCACCGGCGCCTCCGTCTGGGAGAACGCCCAGCCGACGTTCCGTGCCACCGCGCACGGCTCGATCGCGCTCGGCCACAACGGCAACCTGGTCAACACGGCGCAGCTCGCCGAGATGGTCGCCGACCTCCCCAAGGACACCAACGGCCGCTCGACCCGGGTGGCCGCCACCAACGACACCGACCTGCTCACCGCGCTCCTCGCGGCCCAGGTCGACGACGACGGCAAGCCGCTGACCATCGAGGAAGCCTCCCCGAAGGTCCTCCCCCAGGTCCGCGGCGCCTTCTCCCTCGTCTTCATGAACGAGCACACCCTCTACGCCGCCCGTGACCCGCAGGGCATCCGCCCGCTGGTTCTCGGCCGCCTGGAGCGCGGCTGGGTCGTCGCCTCCGAGGGTGCCGCCCTCGACATCTGCGGTGCGAGCTTCGTCCGTGAGATCGAGCCGGGCGAGTTCATCGCCATCGACGAGAACGGTCTGCGCAGCTCCCGATTCGCGGAAGCGAAGCCCAAGGGCTGTGTCTTCGAGTACGTCTATCTGGCCCGCCCCGACACCGACATCGCCGGCCGCAACGTCTACCTCTCCCGTGTGGAGATGGGCCGCAAGCTGGCGAAGGAAGCCCCGGTCGAGGCCGATCTGGTCATAGCGACTCCGGAGTCCGGCACCCCGGCGGCGATCGGTTACGCGGAGGCGAGCGGAATCCCGTTCGGTGCGGGTCTGGTGAAGAACGCGTACGTCGGTCGTACGTTCATCCAGCCCTCGCAGACGATCCGGCAGCTCGGCATCCGTCTGAAGCTGAACCCGCTGAAGGAAGTCATCAAGGGCAAGCGCCTGGTCGTCGTCGACGACTCGATCGTGCGCGGCAACACCCAGCGGGCGCTGGTGCGGATGCTCCGCGAGGCCGGGGCGGCCGAGGTCCACATCCGGATCTCCTCCCCGCCCGTGAAGTGGCCCTGCTTCTTCGGCATAGATTTCGCGACCCGTGCCGAGCTCATCGCCAACGGCATGACCATCGACGAGATCGGCACCTCGCTGGGCGCCGACTCCCTGGCGTACATCTCCCTCGACGGCATGATCGAGGCGACCACCATCGCCAAGCCGAACCTGTGCCGCGCCTGCTTCGACGGCGAGTACCCGATGGAGCTCCCGGACCCCGAGCTGCTCGGCAAGCAGCTCCTGGAGACCGAACTGGCCGCCGGTCCGGCGGCCACGGCGGCGGCCGACGCGATCCGTCGCCCGTAAGCCCGCGCTGTGCCTTTTTTTGAATACGTCTGCAGTACGACACGAAAGTTCTCACCGTCATGTCTGAGACAACTGGTGCCAGCTACGCAGCCGCGGGCGTCGACATCGAAGCGGGAGACCGCGCCGTAGAACTCATGAAGGAGTGGGTGAAGAAGACCCAGCGCCCCGAGGTCCTCGGCGGCCTCGGCGGTTTCGCCGGCCTCTTCGACGCCTCCGCCCTCAAGAACTACGAGCGTCCCCTCCTCGCCTCCGCGACCGACGGCGTCGGCACGAAGGTCGACATCGCGCGTCAGCTGGGCGTCTACGACACGATCGGCCACGACCTGGTCGCGATGGTCATGGACGACATCGTGGTGTGCGGTGCCGAGCCGCTGTTCATGACCGACTACATCTGCGTCGGCAAGGTCCACCCCGAGCGGGTCGCCGCGATCGTCAAGGGCATCGCCGAGGGCTGTGTCCTCGCCGGCTGCGCCCTGGTGGGCGGCGAGACGGCCGAGCACCCCGGTCTGCTGGGTCCGGACGACTTCGACGTCGCCGGCGCCGGTACGGGCGTCGTGGAGGCCGACCGGCTGCTGGGCCCGGATCGTATCCGTACGGGTGACACGGTCATCGCCATGGCGGCGTCCGGTCTTCACTCGAACGGGTACTCGCTCGTCCGCCACGTCCTGCTGAACGAGGCGGGCCTGTCCCTGGACGCCCGGATCGACGAGCTCGGCCGCACGCTCGGCGAGGAGCTCCTGGAGCCCACCAAGATCTACTCGCTGGACTGCCTGGCGCTCACCCGCACCACCGACGTGCACGCGTACAGCCACGTCACGGGAGGCGGTCTCGCGGCCAACCTGGCCCGCGTGATCCCCGACGGGCTGCACGCGGTCGTCGACCGCTCCACCTGGACCCCGGCCCCGATCTTCGACCTCGTCGGCCGGACGGGTCAGGTCGAGCGCCTGGAGCTGGAGAAGACCCTCAACATGGGCGTCGGCATGATCGCCATCGTCCCCGAGGAGTCGACCGACGTGGCCCTGACGACGCTGGCCGACCGTGGGCTCGAGGCCTGGGTGGCCGGCGAGATCACGGACCGCGGTGACCACACCACGGGTGCCGAGCTGGTCGGCACGTATTCGATCTAGAGCACCAAGAGCGTCTACGCCGCAGAGAGCCTGACGGCAGCGCAAAACCCGGTCCGGTGGTGTGGACCACATCGGACCGGGTGAAGCGCAGCTGGAGCGTCAAGCGCCGCGGCGTTGAGACGTGGGACCGGACTCGTCGTCCTCGTCCTCATCGTCGTCGTTATAGAGATCCGCGTACTGGGAGTACGGGTCGTCTTCGTCCTCGTCGTCCTCGAACGGCTCGCCATTCGGCGGCTGATTCGAAGTCGAAGCGCCCAGCTCATTGGCCAGACGCGAGAGGTCAGTCCCGCCGCTGCTGTACTTCAGCTGGCGGGCGACCTTCGTCTGCTTGGCCTTTGCCCGGCCGCGCCCCATGGCTCGACCCCCTCGGATACGGGGCTCGATGGCCCCAGAGTCTTGACACGCGTTCATGATCTGGAACGGGCTCTCCGCAGAGAGACCGGTCCGTAGGGCTTCCACGGTACCTGAGCCCACGCCCGTACGGTACGTCGCCCGCAGGACGTGCCTGGACCCACAACCCTCAGAGTGCCCTGTCCCTGCTGGTCAACCGCGATTTTAACCACTTCTCGGCGGCCGACCCGCCGACGAACGTGAGAGTTCTCTCTAAGCGCTCGTCGGCGGGTACCGGCCATGGTGCCGCGGACGCCGGATCAGCGCGCCCTGCGGGCCACCGCCGCCTCGTGCATCCGCTGCTCGGCGATCCGGTCGGCCGCGGCGGCCGGCGGGATTCCATCCGCCTTCGCACGTGCGAATATGGCGATCGTGGTGTCGTAGATCTTCGCCGCCTTCGCCTTGCACCGCTCGAAGTCGAAGCCGTGCAGCTCGTCGGCGACCTGGATGACCCCGCCGGCGTTCACCACGTAGTCCGGCGCGTAGAGGATCCCGCGGTCGGCGAGGTCCTTCTCCACGCCCGGGTGGGCGAGCTGGTTGTTGGCGGCGCCGCAGACCACCTTGGCGGTCAGTGCCGGGACGGTGTCGTCGTTGAGGGCGCCGCCGAGCGCGCAGGGGGCGTAGATGTCGAGGCCCTCGGCGCGGATCAGGGTCGCGGTGTCGGCGACGGCCGTCACGCCCGTCGGATGCGCGGCGAGGATTCGCCCCACGGCCTCCTCGCGGACGTCCGTGATGACGACCTCGGCGCCCTCCGCCCGCAGGTGCTCCACCAGGTGCCGGCCGACCTTGCCGACGCCCGCGATACCGACCTTCCGCCCGGCCAGCGAGGGGCTGCCCCACAGGTGCTGGGCGGAGGCGCGCATGCCCTGGTAGACGCCGAAGGACGTCAGCACGGAGGAGTCGCCGGCGCCGCCGTTCTCGGGGGAACGCCCGGTCGTCCAGCGGCACTCGCGCGCCACGACGTCCATGTCGGCCACATACGTACCGACGTCACAGGCGGTGACGTAGCGACCACCGAGCGAGGCCACGAACCGGCCGTAGGCGAGCAGCAGCTCTTCGGTCTTGACGGTGTCCGGGTCGCCGATGATCACGGCTTTGCCACCGCCGTGGTCCAGGCCGGCCATGGCGTTCTTGTACGACATCCCGCGCGCGAGGTTCAGGGCGTCGGCGACGGCCTCCTCCTCGGTCGCGTACGGGTAGAAGCGCGTGCCGCCGAGTGCGGGGCCCAGCGCGGTGGAGTGGATGGCGATGACGGCCTTGAGGCCGCTGGCACGGTCCTGGCAGAGCACGACTTGCTCATGACCGCCCTGGTCCGAGTGGAACAGGGTGTGCAGGACGCCGGCTGATACGTCGGTCACTGTGGTGACTCCTGGGTAAAGAGCGGCGGTTGGGACCAGCTCCCGTAAGGGTGGCGGGCGCTGTGAGCATGAGATTAGAGCCTGGGTGCCGCTGCCCACGGCGCCGTGCTCAGGATCACCTACCGGCGGTGTACGCCCGTGCGACGATTTGCATAGATTTCCCGCCCGTTTGTGAGCGGGTTCCGCAGGTTTTCCTGGCAGTGGGCGGGGGAGGGAGCAGGCGTGCCCAAGGTGTCCTCGGTGGTCGTCCCGTACGCGACCTATCTCCGCGTGTACGAGCCGCTGGCCGCCTTCCCGGAGCCGGAGCGCGGCCACTGGACGCGCTACGCCCGCCGCCCCGACCGCCCCTCGTACCAGGACGAACTGCGCCGCTCCCTGGCCGACTTGCTGCCCACCCCGCCGATCCCGGTGCCGGTGCACGAGAGCGCCGACGCGTTCGTGCTGGACGTGGACGGGGTGGTCTGCGTCTGTCCGTGGCGGACCCGGCTGCGCGGCTGGCAGGCCCTCCAGGAGCTGCCCGAGGAGCTGCCCAAGCCGGTCCTGGACGCGGTGCTGCCGGAGGTCGTACGGCGCCAGGCGGCCCAGGACTACGAGCGCTGGCTGGTCCGCAACCCCGACGCCCGGCCCTGGATCCGCACCTCGACCTGGCAGGTGCCGCTGCACTGGTTCGTGCTGGTGACCGACGAGGAGCGGTCCTTCGACAAGGGCTCGGGCGAGATCCCGCCGACGCTGCGCTACCGGACGCCGATGGTGCAGGCCCGGCGGCGGGTGGCGCGGGCCCTGCGGACCCTGAAGGACACCGTCGACGAGGGGCCGCTGACCGACGGCCTGGTGGACGTGGGGCGTTGGCTGGAGGAGTTCCACCCGCGCTCGCACGTCGAGCTGGACTACGGCGGGCTGGTGCACACCCTGCCGCCCGGCGAGCTCGAGGACGACCACTCGGCGGCCGACGTGGCCGCGGGCATCGAGGCCTTGCGGCTCGGCGACGGGGCGGCCGCGGGAGAGGCGTACACGCGGCTCGTGGAGCGGTGGCGGTCGGTGCGGGACCGGCGGTCCGCGAACTAGACGTTCGTGAACTGAGTGTGCCCTGGGTCACTTTGGTCACGAACTGGCGTTTGACCTGACGCCCGTTTTGGGGTTTCGTCCTCGGTCAAGGTGTCACCAAGTTTCCCCTGATGCTCCGCCAACAAGGGACGTAGGTCCCGATCCGGGCGTACGCCTCACTGCGTGCCAAGCGTGACGGACCGCACGTACCCGGCTCTTGCATCTCTTCCCCCTCCTCATGCCAAAATAGGACAAGGGGCCCGGGGGAGGTTCCGCTTTGGGGGGTCTGGTGACTCCTGATCGCTCTGTGACTGATCGTCACAGTGGCGTGACTGTCCGCTATGGCATGGTCCATCGGCCTCTGTCGCCGATGAACACCTGGGGGGCAATTCCATCGGTTTGGCCGACGCGGCTGGACAGATGGTGTAGTTGTAGTGCCGAGGACAAGCCGTTCGTCCTATAACCGACTCGACCCGCACACGCCATTTCGGGCAACGCGGGTCAAGGTGCAGAATTTAGAGGAAAGAACCGAGAAGGTTCGGTTCTCCCGAGGAGGCCGCTCATGACCGCTCGCACCCCTGATGCCGAGCCGCTGCTGACCCCGGCTGAGGTCGCCACGATGTTCCGCGTCGACCCGAAGACGGTCACGCGGTGGGCGAAGGCTGGGAAGCTCACGTCCATTCGTACGCTCGGCGGGCACCGCCGCTACCGCGAGGCGGAGGTCCGCGCATTGCTCGCGGGCATCCCCCAGCAGCGCAGCGAGGCCTGAACCAACTGAATAACGGACAAACCGGTAGGTCCCCCAACGTGCCGAGGCGTCCGTAACCAAGCTCCAAGCGACGCGGGTACTGCCCCAACAGAACCCACGCCCAAGCTCATCCCAGAACATCACAGGGTGCGTCGTCGATCGCGCTGGACTCCGCCGAGTCCAGCGCGATCTTTTTTGTGCGCTTCACGTGTGGGATGTGGGCCGGCACGCGGCGCTGTGAGCGGGCTTGTCGGTGTCTGGGGAGGGGTGTCGGATCTCCTGTGGACGGCTTCCGACGTACCGACTGGTCGGCCCTGTGGGCTGGTGCAATTGCACATATTAAATTGACCAGTTGTAGGTGAGGTGTAAGTACCTCGGTTTCAGAAACTCATGCGGTGACACCCGTCACATGCCAGGGTCCTTGTTGCCTCTGGCGCATGTGCGCTAGAGGAGGCGCGCGTTCCACCGTCCCGCGTCCGTACGGCCGTTGGGGCCGCCGGTGGTCACGCGGGCGAGGGGCTTTCGTCCTCGGCGACCTCTCCGGCGGCCTCGTCGGCCCGCGGGGCGGAGTCCATGGCGAGCCGCAGCAGCTGATGGCAGATCGGGCAGTGCCGCGTCAGATGGCGGCGATAGGAGGTAGCGGCCGACGACAGATGCGCACGGAGCAACGCCCGCGTCTCGTGCCTGGCCGAAGCCGCCATACGCCACCTCCAGGGGTCACACGGGGAACTAGCCCTGGTTTCTGGAGTACCGAGCGAATGTGACGCCGTCAAGACGGCACAGACGGCATGGAACGCAAAAGAGCCCGGATCCGAAGATCCGGGCTCTTGTACTACTTGCTGCGGTCCTGACGGGATTTGAACCCGCGGCCTCCACCTTGACAGGGTGGCGAGCACTCCAAGCTGCTCCACAGGACCAGGTTTTGCGGCGCTTATTGCTGCGTTGCGCTGCGAGAAGGACTGTACAGGAGGGTGAGCCCCGTGCGCGAACTCACCCAGCGTGCGGGGGTGGTTACGGGACGGCGGCGTCGATGGCCTTCACGATCCGCTTGTCCGAGACGGGGTACGCCGTGCCCAGCGCGTGGGCGAAGTAGCTGACGCGGAGCTCCTCGATCATCCAGCGGATGTCCAGCACGGAGGAGGGGACCGGGCGGCCCTGGGGCATCTGCTCCAGGAGCCAGGCGTACTCGTCCTGCATCTCGTGGACCTTCTCCATGCGCGTGGTGTCCCGCTGGACGCTCGTCGGCATCTGCTGGAGGCGCCGGTCCGCGGCGACCAGGTAGCGCATCAGGTCCGCCAGACGACGCAGCCCCGTCTCCGTCACGAAGCCCGGCTTCACGAGGGCGTCCAGCTGCTTGCGTACGTCCTGGAGGTTCGCAAGCAGCGCGGGGCTGCGTACGGCCTTCAGACGGCGCTCACAGGCCTGCCAGGCGGCAAGGACCTGCTGCACCTGGCCCACCGTACGGACCGTCGTGTCGACGATCTCGGCACGCACCTTGTCGTAGAGCTTCCGGTACGACTCCTCGTCCCACGCAGGCCCCCCGAAGTCGGCGATCAGCCGGTCCGCCGCCGCCATCGCGCAGTCGTCGAACAGGCCCTGGATGGAGCCGTGCGGGTTTGCCGAGAGCGCCAGCTTCTGCGGGTTCGTCAGCTTCTCCGACGCGAACTTCGCCGGGTTCACCGGGATGTTGCGCAGGATCAGCCGCCGCGTGCCCTGCCACATCGCCTCCGCCTGCTCCGCCTCCGTGTCGAAGAGACGTACGGAGACCGTGTCGCCGTCGTCCACCAGCGCCGGGTACGCCTTCACCGGCTGGCCGGCGCGGCGGGTCTCGAAGACGCGGGTGAGGGAGCCGATGGTCCAGTCGGTCAGGCCCTTGCGCTCCAGGGACTCGCCGCCCTGACGTTCCGCTGTCGCCGCGGCCGCCTGGGAGAGGGCCTGGCGCGCCTTCGGCTTCAGCTGGAGCTTCAGCGCCTCCAGGTTCTTGTCCTCGGCGAGATTGCGGCGCCGCTCGTCGACGATCCGGAAGGTGATGCGGAGGTGGTCCGGGACCTTCGACCAGTCGAAGTCCTCGGCGTCGAAGGGCACCCCGACCATCCGCTTGAGCTCACGGGCCATGGTGAGGGTCAGCGGCTCCTGGAGGGGGACCGCCGCGGCAAGGAAGCGCTGTGCGAAGTTCGGCGCCGGTACGTAGTTGCGGCGGATCGGCTTGGGGAGGGAACGGATCAGCTCCGTCACCACCTCTTCCCGCAGCCCCGGGATCTGCCAGTCGAAGCCCTCGTCCGTGACCTGGTTGAGCACCTGGAGCGGGATGTGGACCGTCACACCGTCCGCGTCCGCACCCGGCTCGAACTGGTACGTCACACGGAACTTGAGCTGCCCCTGCCGCCACGAGTCCGGATAGTCGTCCTTGGTGACCGCCTCCGCCGACTCCCGGATGAGCATCTCCCGCTCGAAGTCCAGGAAGTCCGGCTGCTCATGCCGCTTGTGCTTCCACCAGGAGTCGAAGTGGGCGCCGGAGACGACGTGTTCGGGCACCCGCTGCTCGTAGAAGTCGAAGAGCGTCTCGTCGTCGACCACGATGTCCCGGCGCCGCGCCCGGTGCTCCAACTCCTCGACCTCGCTGAGGAGTTTGCGGTTGTCGGCGAAGAACTTGTGGTGCGTGCGCCAGTCGCCCTCGACGAGCGCGTTGCGAATGAAAAGCTCGCGGGACGCCTCCGGGTCGATCCGGCCGTAGTTCACCTTCCGCTGGGCGACGATCGGTACGCCGTACAGCGTGACCTTCTCGTACGCCATCACGGCCGCCTGGTCCTTCTCCCAGTGCGGCTCGGAGTACGTCCGCTTCAGGAGGTGCTCGGCGAGCGGCTCGACCCACTCCGGCTCGATCTTCGCGTTGACGCGGGCCCAGAGGCGTGACGTCTCGACCAGCTCGGCCGACATCACGAACCGCGGCTGCTTCTTGAAGAGCGCCGAGCCGGGGAAGATCGCGAACTTGGCGCTGCGGGCGCCCAGGTACTCGTTCTTGTTGCCGTCCTTCACGTCCTTCATGCCGACGTGCGAGAGCAGACCGGCGAGGAGGGAGACATGGACGCTCTGGTCGGCCGCGTCCTCCTCGTTGAGATGGATGCCCATCTGCTTGGCGACCGTGCGCAGCTGTGTGTAGATGTCCTGCCACTCACGGATGCGCAGGAAGTTCAGGTACTCCTGCTTGCACATCCGGCGGAAGGACGAGGAGCCGCGCTCCTTCTGCTGCTCGCGCACGTACCGCCACAGGTTGAGATAGGCGAGGAAGTCGCTGGTCTCGTCCTTGAAGCGGGCGTGCTGCTGGTCGGCCTGGGTCTGTTTGTCGGCGGGGCGCTCGCGCGGGTCCTGGATGGACAGGGCGGCGGCTATGACCATGACCTCGCGGACACAGCCGTTCTTGTCGGCCTCCAGGACCATGCGGGCCAGGCGCGGGTCGACGGGCAGCTGGGCGAGCTTGCGGCCGGTCTCGGTGAGCCGCTTGCGCGCGTCCTTCTGCGCCGGATCAAGGGCGTTGAGCTCCTGCAGCAGCTGCACGCCGTCGCGGATGTTGCGGTGGTCCGGCGGGTCGATGAAGGGGAACTTCTCGATGTCGCCGAGGCCGGCCGCGGTCATCTGGAGGATGACGGAGGCCAGGTTCGTACGGAGGATCTCCGCGTCAGTGAACTCGGGGCGGCCCTCGAAGTCCTCTTCTGTGTAGAGCCGGATGCAGATGCCGTCGGACGTACGACCGCAGCGGCCCTTGCGCTGGTTGGCGCTGGCCTGCGAGATCGCCTCGATGGGGAGCCGCTGGACCTTGGTGCGGTGGCTGTAGCGGCTGATCCGGGCGAAGCCGGGGTCGATGACGTACTTGATGCCCGGGACGGTCAGCGAGGTCTCGGCGACGTTCGTTGCCAGAACGATCCTGCGCCCGGTGTGCGGCTGGAACACACGATGCTGCTCGGCGTGCGAGAGCCGGGCGTAGAGGGGTAGGACCTCGGTGAACCGGTAGTTCTTCTTGTTGAGCGCGTCCGCGGTGTCCCGGATCTCCCGCTCACCGGAGAGGAAGACCAGGATGTCGCCCTTGCCCTCGCCCTGGAGCTCCTCGACGGCATCGCAGATCGCGGTGATCTGGTCGCGGTCGGAGTCGTCTGAGTCCTCTTCGAGGAGGGGGCGGTAGCGGACCTCGACGGGATAGGTCCGGCCGCTGACCTCGACGATCGGCGCCTCACCGAAGTGCCGGGAGAACCGCTCGGGATCGATGGTCGCCGAGGTGATGACGACCTTGAGGTCGGGCCGCTTCGGCAGCAGCTGGGCGAGGTAGCCCAGCAGGAAGTCGATGTTGAGGGACCGCTCGTGGGCCTCGTCGATGATGATCGTGTCGTAGGCGAGCAGCTCACGGTCGGTCTGGATCTCGGCGAGCAGGATGCCGTCCGTCATCAGCTTGACGAAGGTGCCGTCCTGGTTCACCTGGTCGGTGAACCGCACCTTCCAGCCGACGGCCTCACCGAGCGGAGTGTCCAGCTCCTCGGCGACCCGCTCGGCCACGGTACGGGCGGCGATACGACGG
Organism: Streptomyces sp. NBC_00019; assembly: GCF_045041015.1. NCBI lineage: Bacteria > Bacillati > Actinomycetota > Actinomycetes > Kitasatosporales > Streptomycetaceae > Streptomyces > Streptomyces sp. NBC_00019. Next base: position 5,122,306 of record NZ_CP108302.1, on the reverse strand, counting down.
GGCTGGGTGTGCCCGATCATGCCGCGGACGCCACGGCCCAGCTCCAGACAGATCTTCGGGATCTGGGTCGTCTTGCCCGACCCGGTCTCACCCGCGACGATCACGACCTGGTGATCCCGGATGGCGTCCGCGATCTCGGCCTTCCTCTGGCTGACTGGCAGCTGCTCGGGATAGCTGACGGCGGGCACACGTCCGCGCCGCTTGGCCATCCGCTCCTCGGCCCTGGCGACCTCGCCCTCGATCTCAGCGAGCACGGCGGACCGTGCCTCGGGCTTGCGGATCTTGCGCGCGCCTTCGAGCCTGCGCCCGAGTCGCTGCGCGTCGCGCAGGGAGAGCTCGGTCAGGCGAGGGGCGATTGTGCCGAGGGCCGGGGCACCGGGGGCGGGATGCGTAGACATACGCGATCCAGGATCTCATCCCGCACAAAGAAGGGGCGAACCCTTTTGGGCCCGCCCCTTCTCGCACCCCCCGTGTGCGTCACCGCACGTCGACGTAGTCCTCCGTGCCGCTGCAGTCGCGCCCGATCAGACCGAGGCTGCCGGTGATGTCGAGCTGCGCGTACTTGTCCTGCGCGGCCGTGAACTCCGTGAACTTCGTCGTGGCCGTGACCGTCGCGGTGACCTCGGCGGTCGTGGTGCGCTGGACGAAGGGGTTGTACGGGTAGGACCGGAAGGCCACCTCGTGGACGCTCTTGCTGCCGTACGGGGACTTCGTGAAGGAGAAGCGGCCGTCGGCGTCGCTGGTCGCCTCGGTGGGGCTGCACGTGGTGCAGGCCTTGTAGTCCATCTCCAGCGGGATGCCGGACAGCGGTTTCCACTCCGCGCCGTACTGGTACTGGAGGGTGCCGGTGACGTCGATTTTGTCGCCCGCCGTGACGTGGAAGCTGCTCTTGTCGAGGACGAACCGGGTGGGCGCGGCCTGCGGCCTGACGTCGACCCAGGGGACGGTGGCGAAGCCCAGGTCACCGTTGTACTGGGCGAAGGTCCAGCCGCCCGACGTCGTCTCGTCGGAGGCGGAGAAGTGGCCGGCCTCGTCCGTGACGACGCTCGAGACCTCGTTCTCGTCGAACGTGAGGTCCACGGTGGCCCCGGGCAGCGGCACCGTCTCACGGGTGCCGGGGTCGCGCAGGACCAGGTCGCCGGTGGCGGTGACCGTCCTGTGCTCGATGTCCGGATCGGTCGGTGTGACGGTGAATCCGCTGATCACGGGCTGCTTCTCGTACCGCAGCGTGCCCGCGTCGTGCTGGACCGTCGTCTCGCCCGCGGTGTTCGTGGCCTCGATGTCGATCGTGTACTTGCCGAGCGTGTCGAGGTGGACGGGCCGGGAGGACCAGACGCCTTCCCACGCGCTCGTGTAGTACGTCTGCGTGAAGTCGGTGACCGTGGCGACCGGCGGGTCCGTCTCGCTGCTGCCGACGGGGCGCAGCGACGCGGTGATCCTGTCGATCGTCCCGCTGTGGTTGAGGCGTACGTCGATGACCGACCAGTCGGCCTGGTCGCTGTACGCCATGCGTCTCAAGAACCCCCTCAGGCTCCCTGTGAGCGACGAAAACCCCCTCCGGTTGCCCTGGAGGGGGTTTACGTACTGAGTGGCTGGGGCCGGGGTCGAACCGGCGACCTATCGCTTTTCAGGCGATCGCTCGTACCAACTGAGCTACCCAGCCACGAGGTTTCCGAGGAAACCTCAGCGGTCCTGACGGGATTTGAACCCGCGGCCTCCACCTTGACAGGGTGGCGAGCACTCCAAACTGCTCCACAGGACCTGGCTTTGTGTGCGAACAGTGTCGCACACGGTGTTGCGTGCCCCCAACGGGATTCGAACCCGTGCTACCGCCTTGAAAGGGCGGCGTCCTAGGCCGCTAGACGATGAGGGCTATCGGCCCGCCTTGCGCTTCTCAGCGCGTCGGGGACGTGAGAAGCATATGGGATGCCGGGAGGTATCGCCAAAACGGTTTAGGGAACGCTGTCGGAAGGGCTGGGGGACGGCGTCGGGGCGGGGCTGGGGGTGGGGCTCGGGGTGGGGCTCGGGGTGGGGCTCGGGGTGGGAGCCGCGCCCGGCAGGTTCTCCTCCGGCAGGTGACGGCTGACCTCGGCCGTCGTCAGGCCGAGCCCGCCGAGTTTGATCTCGTCCCAGGCCTGCAGGCGCCGGGAGTCGCGGTCGAAGTAGAGGATCGAGGCCTCGATCGGGTCCGGGTACTTCCCCTCCACCGCACGCAGTCCGCTGCCGCCGGTGGAGCCCTCGACGCGCAGCCGGGTGCCGTTGCGCAGGACCTCCATCTCCTGGTGGTGCAGATGACCGGAGAGCACCAGCGGCACCGAGCCGTCGACCTCCCGCGCGGCTGACGGCTCGTGCGCGACGGCGACGTCCACGGGCTTTCCGGCGGTCGTCCAGTCGCGCAGCGCGGCGGCGAGGCGGGCGCCCGCGGCCTCCTGGGTCTCCTCGGCGCCGGGACCCTCGCTGCGGTCGGGGGTGAACTGCGGGTCGCCGATGCCGGCGAAGCGCAGGCCGGCGACGCTCTGGGCGCGCCCGTCGTCGAGGACGTGCACGTTCTTCAGGCCCTCCATGTAGCGCTGGGTGACACCGGAGTCGTGGTTGCCGCGCACCCACACGTACGGCGCCCCGAGGTCCTCGATGGGGTCCAGGAAGCCGTTCTCGGCGGCCGTGCCGTGGTCCATGGTGTCGCCGGAGTCGACGATGACGTTCACCTGGTACTGCTCCACGAGCGAGGCGACGATCTTCCAGCTGGCCGGGTTCAGATGGATGTCCGAGACGTGCAGGACACGGATGGTGGTGGGGTCCGGCTGGTAGGCGGGGAGCGTGGAGGTGACGTCGTACAGCTTCGTCACGTTGGTGACGAGGCGCGCCAACTCCTGCTGGTAGACGTCGAATTCGGTGACGATGTTGCGCGCGTTGCCGACCAGGGACGGGGCGGAGGAGAGCAGTCCGGAGAACTTCGGCTCCAGGACGGAGTCGGGGTTCCAGGTGGCGTACGCCGTCCCGCCGGACGCGGCGAGCAGGCCGAGGGCGAGGCCGCCGGCGGCGAGGGCGCGGCGGGGGCGGCGGTAGACGGCGAGGCCGAGGGCGGTGGCGCCCACGACGACGGCGACGCAGGACCGTACGGCCAGATCGAGGGTGCCGTGCTCGACGTCCTCGGCGACCTCGTCCTGGAGCCCGGAGAGGCGTTCGGGGTGGTCGACCAGGGCCTGGGAGCGGACCGGGTCGAGCTGGTCGACGTTGACGTCCAGGCGGACGGGGGCGTTGTGGCTGTCCAGCTGGAGGGCGCCCAGCGGGGAGACGTTGATCTTCGTGCCGCCGGTGAAGGACGGGCGCAGGGTCATCGTCGTGTTCATGGGGCCGACCGGGGTGCGGACATTGCCGACGATCAGCAGCCCCAGCCATGCCCCGAGCAGCACGACGGCCACCAGCCCGACGGCCCGGCCCCACGGGTGCGGCTGGTGGACGAGTTCCAGTGTCGGCAGGGGGCGGCGGGTGCGGTAGTGCCGGGCGAGGGTGCGCGGTGAGCGGCGTAGGCGGACCAGGACGTTCAGGACTGCGGCGGGGACGCGGGCCATTGGTCCCGTATGCCCAAGTGCGGGGGTGGATATGCGGCTCCGCTGTGATGGGCGGCGGGGGCGGTGTCCGCGGTCAGCCCCAGCCCAGTTCGTGGAGCCGTTCGTCGTCGATGCCGAAGTGGTGGGCGATCTCGTGGATCACGGTCACGGCGACCTCGTGCACCACGTCGTCCTCGGTCTCGCAGAACCGCAGGGTCGGACCCATGTAGATCGAGATGCGGTCGGGCAGCACGCCGGCGTACCACTCGCCGCGGTCGGTGAGCGGGGTGCCCTCGTAGAGGCCCAGCAGTTCGGGGTCGTCGGCGGGAGGTTCGTCCTCGACGAACACGGCGACGTTGTCCATGACCCGGGTCAGCTCGGGAGGGATCTGGTCCAGGGCCTGGCTCACGAGTTCTTCGAAGGCTTCGCGCGTCATCTCCAGCACAGGGCCATTGTCGGGGACGGGGTGCCTGGAGCGGAGGCGGGTGCGGGTGGGTCTCGCGCGTGTCCTCTTGTGGGCGGCGGGAGTTGAACGGGTTGACTCTCTCAACCGCCCTCGGAGGTGGCTGCCCGTGCGCCCCTTGTACGTACCCGTCCGTCTGGCCGCCACGGTGATGGCGGTCGCCGCTGCCGCCGGCTGTATGAGTGTGGGCGACGACGACGGTGGCAAGAGTGCCAAGCCGTCGCACTCCGCCGGGCAGCGGGGCGGGGACGCGCCGGACGGCGGACCGGCGGTGTCGGGCGGGGGCGGTGGGTACGGGGCCGCCGAGGCCGACGGCAAGCACGGGAAGAAGAAGGGCAAGGGGAAGGCGGGCGAGTCGGCGTCGCCCTCCGCCTCGGAGTCGGCCGGGGAGAGCGCGTCGCCCTCGGCGGACGTCAAGCCCGGCAAGCCGGACAAGCCGAACAAGCCGGACAAGCCGCAGCCGACCCCGACGAAGACCCAGCCCGCCCCGACGAAGACGCCCGAGCCGACCCCGACGCCGACTCCGACCCCGGACCCGCCCACCCCGACCCCCACGGTCGCCGAGCCGTCCTCCTCCGCCCACCAGGAGACCGAGCCGCAACTGGCCCAACGCGAGCCGGCACCCGCGGCGGGGACACCGGCGTAGGGCTGCGGGGCGGGCGGTCCTCCGGGCGGGAATGCCCGCGGGGGCCGGGTGTGACGTACGTCAATGGGACCCGGTTTGCCTTCCGGGGGGGTGGGTGCGTAAGGTGGTAGATCGTTTGATCCCATTTGCCCGGCGCCAACGTAGAGCGCGCCGTGTGGCGCGTTCTCTCCCTTGCCGTGGCTGACCGCATAGAGGCGGTCGTATTGCGAATCACGGAGTTGACGGGCGCGTGCCGACGAGACTCCGGAAGGTTTCGCATACGCATGTCCATTTCCAGTTCTGATCACGCCGTCATGCCCGAGAACGGCGAGAACGAGATCGTGGAGGAGACCCCCGAGGTCACCTTCGCCACTCTCGGTCTTCCTGAGGGCGTTGTGCGCAAGCTCGCGCAGAACGGCGTGACCACCCCCTTCCCGATCCAGGCCGCGACCATCCCGGACGCCCTGGCCGGCAAGGACATCCTCGGCCGTGGCCGCACCGGCTCCGGCAAGACCCTCTCCTTCGGTCTGCCGATGCTCACGCAGCTCTCCGGCGGCCACACCGACAAGAAGAAGCCCCGCGGCATCATCCTCACGCCGACGCGTGAGCTCGCGATGCAGGTCGCGGACGCCCTCCAGCCGTACGGTGACGTGCTCGGCCTGAAGATGAAGGTCGTCTGCGGCGGTACGTCGATGGGTAACCAGATCTACGCCCTGGAGCGCGGTGTCGACGTCCTCGTCGCCACCCCGGGCCGGCTGCGCGACCTCATCAACCGTGGCGCCTGCTCCCTGGAGAACGTCCGGGTCGCGGTCCTCGACGAGGCCGACCAGATGTCCGACCTGGGCTTCCTGCCCGAGGTCACCGAGCTGCTCGACCAGATCCCGGGCGGCGGCCAGCGCATGCTGTTCTCGGCCACGATGGAGAACGAGATCTCCACGCTGGTCAAGCGCTACCTGACCAACCCGGTCACGCACGAGGTCGACAGCGCCCAGGGCAACGTCACGACCATGTCCCACCACATCCTCATCGTGAAGCCCAAGGACAAGGCGCCGGTCACCGCGGCCATCGCCTCCCGCAAGGGCCGCACGATCATCTTCGTCCGCACCCAGCTGGGCGCCGACCGTATCGCCGAGCAGCTCGTCGAGGCCGGTGTGAAGGCCGACGCGCTGCACGGCGGCATGACGCAGGGTGCCCGTACCCGCGTCCTGGCCGACTTCAAGGACGGCTACGTCAACGCGCTGGTCGCCACCGACGTCGCCGCGCGCGGTATCCACGTCGACGGCATCGACCTGGTGCTCAACGTGGACCCGGCCGGTGACCACAAGGACTACCTGCACCGCGCCGGCCGTACGGCCCGCGCCGGCCGCACCGGCACCGTCGTGTCGCTGTCCCTGCCGCACCAGCGCCGCCAGATCTTCCGCCTCATGGAGGACGCGGGCGTCGACGCCGGGCGTCACATCATCCAGGGCGGCGCCGCCTTCGACCCCGAGGTCGCCGAGATCACCGGTGCCCGGTCGATGACCGAGGTCCAGGCCGAGTCCGCGGGCAACGCCGCGCAGCAGGCCGAGCGCGAGGTGACCTCCCTCACCAAGCAGCTGGAGCGGGCGCAGCGCCGCGCGACCGAGCTGCGCGAGGAGTCCGACCGTCTCGTCGCCCGCGCCGCCCGTGAGCGTGGCGAGGACCCGGAGGCCGCGGTGGCCGAGGCTCAGGCCGCGGTGGCCGCCGAGGCCGAGGCCGCGTCCGTGCCGGAGCAGCCGGTGGCGCAGCAGGCCGAGCGTACGGAGGGTTCCTCCTCGTACGAGCGTCGTGACCGCCGGGACAACGACCGTGGCGGGTTCCGTCGCGACGACCGTCGTGACGACCGTGGTGGCCGTTCCTTCGAGCGTCGGGACAACGACCGTGGCGGGTTCCGTCGCGATGACCGTCCGTCCGACCGCCCGGCCGGCCGTTCCTTCGAGCGTCGTGACGACCGTGGTGGGTTCAACCGCGACCGTGACGACCGTGGTGGCCGTTCCTTCGAGCGTCGGGACAACGACCGTGGCGGGTTCCGTCGGGACGACCGTCCGTCCGACCGCCCGGCCGGCCGTTCCTTCGAGCGTCGTGACGACCGTGGTGGGTTCAACCGCGACCGTGACGACCGTGGTGGCCGTTCCTTCGAGCGTCGGGACAACGACCGTGGCGGGTTCCGTCGGGACGACCGTCCCGCCGACCGCCCGGCCGGCCGCTCCTTCGAGCGTCGCGACGAGCGCGGCGGTCACCGTGGCAGCGACCGCCCCTTCAACCGTGACCGCCGCGACGACCGCCCGGGCTTCCGCTCCGGTGGCCACGACCGCCCGGGCTTCCGCCGCGACGACCACCGTGGCACCGGCTCCGGTTCCGGTTCCGGCTCTGGTTCCGGCTCCTCCTTCGGACGCCGTGACGACAAGCCGCGCTGGAAGCGCAACGGCTGACGTCGGCTGAACCGACTCCGAAAGGGCCCCTACGACTTCGGTCGTAGGGGCCCTTTTGCGACCCTTTCGCGAAAGGTTCTAGCCAAGTTGTGACGTGTGTCACGCCCTCGGTAAGGGAATTGCTGGGGGCATGACAGATGACGACATAGCGAGTGGGCAGTCGAAGGTCTCCGGACTCTCCGACGAGGAACGCCTTGCCCAGCTCGGCTACACGCAGGTTCTGGCCCGCCGCATGTCGGCGTTCTCCAACTACGCGGTCTCCTTCACGATCATCTCGGTGCTGTCGGGCTGCCTGACGCTGTACCTCTTCGGGATGAACACGGGCGGCCCCTCGGTGATGATCTGGGGCTGGGTCGCGGTCGGGCTGATGACGCTGTTCGTCGGGTTGTCGATGGCCGAGATCTGTTCGGCGTACCCGACCTCGGCAGGCCTGTACTTCTGGGCGCACAAGCTCGCCCCCAGCCGGACCGCGGCCGCCTGGGCGTGGTTCACGGGCTGGTTCAACGTGCTCGGCCAGGTCGCGGTGACCGCCGGCATCGACTTCGGCGCCGCGTCCTTCCTCGGCGCGTACCTGAACCTGCAGTTCGACTTCGAGGTGACACCGGGCCGGACGATCCTGCTGTTCGCGGGCATACTCGCGCTGCACGGACTGCTGAACACCTTCGGCGTACGGATCGTCGCGATCCTCAACAGCGTCAGCGTGTGGTGGCACGTGGTGGGCGTGGCGGTGATCGTCGGCGCGCTGACCTTCGTACCGGACCACCACCAGTCCGCGTCCTTCGTGTTCACGGAGTTCGTCAACAACACGGGCTGGGGGAGCGGGGTCTACGTCGTCGCGCTGGGTCTGCTGATGGCCCAGTACACCTTCACCGGTTACGACGCCTCCGCCCATATGACCGAGGAGACCCACGACGCGTCGACGGCCGGCCCGAAGGGGATCGTGCAGTCGATCTGGACGTCGTGGATCGCGGGCTTCGTGCTGCTGCTCGGCTTCACCTTCGCGATCCAGTCCTACGACGGCGCGCTGAACTCCTCGACGGGCGCACCCCCGGCGCAGATCCTCCTGGACGCCCTGGGCGCGACCGCCGGCAAGCTGCTGCTGCTCGTCGTGATCGGGGCACAGCTGTTCTGCGGGATGGCCTCGGTGACGGCCAACAGCCGCATGATCTACGCCTTTTCGCGTGACGGCGCGCTGCCGTTCTCGCACATCTGGCACACGGTCAGCCCGCGCACCCGCACGCCGGTCGCGGCCGTGTGGCTGGCGGCTTCGGGGGCGCTGGTCCTGGGACTGCCGTATCTGATCAACTACACGGCCTACGCGGCGGTGACGTCGGTGGCGGTGATCGGGCTGTACATCGCCTACGTCATCCCGACGCTGCTGCGGCTGCGCAAGGGCGAGGCCTTCGAGCGCGGGCCGTGGCATCTGGGCCGTTGGTCCCGGGCGATCGGTGTGGTGTCGGTGGCGTGGGTCGGCGTGATCACGGTCCTGTTCATGCTGCCGCAGGTCTCCCCGGTCACCTGGGAGACCTTCAACTACGCGCCGCTCGCGGTGCTGGCGGTCCTGGGCTTCGCGGCGGCCTGGTGGCTCGCCTCGGCCCGGCACTGGTTCCTGAACCCCGAGCACGAGCGGACGCGGGCTCGCGAGGCGGCACGCAAGGGGGCGCCGGAACCGGTTGATCCGTGATCTTTGGGTCGACTTCCGCTCGCCCCGTCTCTTCCGGCGCGGCCGTGTCACCGATACCCGATCGGAGACTCGGCCGCGTCCGGCTATGCTCGGGGAGGCAACATCGCCTGGGCCCTTAGCTCAATTGGCAGAGCAGTGGACTTTTAATCCATTGGTTGTGGGTTCGAGTCCCACAGGGCCTACCCGGGAGCCCCCGCGTCAGACTGTTCTGAGGCGGGGGTTTCGGCGTTCCCGGAGCCCTGCCGGCCGCTACGGACCCCACGGCGGCGGGCCGGTGCGGGTGGCCCAGGCGGCGAGGGCGGACTCGTCGAAGAGGCGGATCCCGGTGCCGGACGCGTACTGGGCCGCGGGCTTGGTGAACACGGACGTGGTGACGACGGCGGCGACCTGGGCGCCGTGGACGCTGTAGCAAGTGCCGCCGAACCGCTGGAGGTCCGGGCTGCCCACCTTGGTGGTCGGGCCGTAGCGCTTGCACTGGATGACGACACGGCGCCCGTCCGGGGCGTCGGCGACGACGTCGGCGCCCAGGTCGCCGGCGCCTCCCACGACCCGGACCCCGAGACAGCCGTCGCGTTCGCAGAGGAACGCGACGGCCTGCTCGAACTCCCTTGGGCCCATGGCGTGGTAGCGCGCCACCTCCGTGGACCGCAGAGTGCGGACGCGGTGGAGTTCCGCGGCCTGCCGGGCCCGGCGCTTGCCGAGTGCGAGGCCGCCGCCCACGAGGAGCAGGAGGATGAAGAAGGCGCCCGCGCCGTTGCCGTCGGCCCAGGCGAGGAGTGCCGCCGGGAGCAGGACGAGGGCGGCGGCCGCGTAGAGGCAGCCGGCGACTCCGATCGGTTCGGACGGTCGGACGAGGTCGCGTGTGGGCGCGCGCATGGATCCTCCCGAGGTGTGCCAGGTGGAGAGATCTACCACCGGGAGGCGGGGAGGGTGGCCCTTATGTCGGTGAACAGCCTGTTCTGGTGTTTTCGCACGCCCGGGGCGTGCGCCTGCCCGCCGCCCCGGGAGGGTGGAGCGGGCTGCACCCGAGAAGTGGAGCCTGCGCCACCGTCTCCCGGCACCCTGGTCATCTAGCCTGCCCCCATGTGGAAGACCGTGCGGCGGGCCGCGAGGGCCACCGGTCACCTCCTGCTGGCCGCCGCGATGGCGTTCGGGGTGTGGATCTTCATCTGCGTGCTGCTGATCACCGCCATCGGCACGCTCGCCGTGGTCGGCGCCTGGCTGCTGCCCGAGACGGTACTGCTGATACGGCGGATCGCCGGGGCCAAGCGGCAGCTGACGGCCTCGTGGACGGGCGTGCGGATCCCCGAGGAGTATCAGCCGCTGACCGGGACCGTCCGGGAGCGGTTCCGTACGGCCGTCAGGGACCCCGGCACGCTGACCGACTTCCGGTGGATGGTGGCGTACTACCTCTACGGCGCCTTGCTCTTCGTCGCGCTGCCGCTGTGGCCCGTCGGGCTCGTCGTCGACGGTGTGTGGAGCGGGCTGCTGCGCCGGGACCAGCGTCAGACAGATCAGCACGCCGACGAGGACCGCGCCGGCCGCGGCCAGCCCCATCTTGGTGAGCATCGGAATACCGACGACCCAGAGGCCGGCGAGCGCGATGACGACGGTGAACCCCGCGAAGACCACCGCGGAACCGGCCGTCCGGCGGCGAGTCCGGCCGCCTCGCGCGGCTCGCGGCCCTTGGCACGCTCCTCGCGGTAGCGGGACACGACGAACAGGGCGTAGTCGATGCCGCAGGCCAGGCCCAGCATGGTGGCCAGGGTGCCGGTGTTCGCGGACAGGCCCAAGGTCTCGGACAGGGCCAGGATGCCGGTCATGCTGATGCCGACGCCGATGATCGCGGTCAGCAGCGGGAGCCCTGCGGCGGCCAGCGAGCCGAAGGTGATGAGCAGCACCACGGCCGCGATCGCGATGCCGATCGCCTCGGCCGCACCGCCCGCCGAGGGCTTGGTGGCCAGGGCGTCACCGCCGACCTCGACGGTCAGACCGGCGTCCCGGGCCTGGTCGAGGGCGGTTTCGAGGTGGCTCTTGGAGGCGTCGGTCAGGTCGTCGGCCGTGGCGCTGAAGGAGACGGTCGCGTACGCCGTCGTGCGGTCCTCGCTGACGGCCTGCGCCTGGAACGGGTCGACGGCGGAGGCGACCTGGGGGCCGTCGGCGGCGGAGTGGACGAGTCTCTCGACGGCCGCCTTGTTGTCGGCGGCGGTGACCTTCTCACCGCTCGGCGCGATGAACACGATCCGGGCGCTCGCCCCGTCGGCCGCGGCCCCCGGGAAACGCTCCTCCATCAGGTCGAACGCCTTCTGGGACTCGATGCCGGGCATCGTGAAGCCCTCGTCGGCAGGGGTGGGTGCCTTGGAGGCGGCGAAGCCGGCGGCGCCCAGCACCGCCACCCACAACAGGACGACGAACCACCGGAAACGGAAGGACGCGCGGCCCAGGTGAAAAAGGAGAGTAGCCATGCGGAAGACGATTCCGTCGGCCGCTCTCCGTCACGAGGGAGCGCTCACCCGGACCGGGGTGGAGCGGGCTACACCCTCAGCCGACGTTGAGCTCCGTCAACTCGCCCAGCGGCAGCGTGTGCTGGGTCTGGAGGACCTTCGCACGCAGGTAACGGACGTTGTGGGCGGTGGTGAAGACGCCGGTCGGCACCCGGTCGTGGACGTCGATGCCGAGGTCGCGCAACTGGCCCGCCTTGTCGGGGTTGTTGGAGAGGAGGTCCAGCGAGTCGATCCCCAGGGCCTTCAGCATCTGCGCGGCCGCCGTGTAGTCGCGGTCGTCCTCGGGGAGGCCCAGCGCGGTGTTGGCGGCGTAGGTGTCCAGACCCTGCTCCTGGAGGGCGTACGCGTCGAGCTTGTTGTAGAGGCCGATGCCGCGGCCCTCCTGGCGCAGGTACAGCAGGACACCGCCGCGCTCGGCTATCCGCTCGACCGCCTCGCGCAGCTGCGGGCCGCAGTCGCAGCGGGCCGAGCCGAAGACGTCACCGGTGAGGCACTCGGAGTGCAGCCGGACCAGGGGGGTGGGTCCCGGCTCACCGAGGACGACCGCCACGTGCTCCTGGCCGTCGGTCAGCCCGTGGAAGGTGACCAGCTCGGAGTCGACGCTGTAGCCGTCCCCGAAGCGGAGCGGCACGCGGACACGGGAGCGCGGGGTTGCGGCGGGGATGTCGGTCATGCGGGTACTCCGGTCCTCAGGCATATCTGCTTCAGATTTGAAGCAGGTCTACGACGGGAGACCCTACCCCATGCTTTAAATTTGAAGCAACGGATTTGTGAGGTGGCTCATGCGGTCCCGGAGCACGACGATGACGAACGCCGACGCCACGGCACCTCGTCACCCGTGTCCTCCTGGAGCCCGTCCGAGATCGCCCTGGAGATCTCCTCCAGCTGCTCCACCTGCTCCGGAGTGAGCCGGTCGAAGAGGGCGGCGCGGACCGTCTCGACATGTCCCGGCGCCGCCCGCTCCACCTCCGCCATGCCCTCCTCGGTCAGTACGGCGATGCTCCCGCGCTTGTCCCAGCGACAGCTCTCCCGCCGCACCAGCCCGTCCTTCTCCAGCCGGGTTACGGCATACGTCAGCCGAGGCCGCGTGATCTTCAGGCCCTCGGCGAGGTCCGTCATCCGCAGCCGTCGCTCCGGCGCCTCGGAAAGGTTGGCCAGGATGGAGTAGTAGAGATGCGGCATGCCGGCGTCCTGCTGGAGCTGCCGGTCGATCGCATCCTCCAGAAGGTGCGACGCGGCGATGTACGCGCGCCAGGCGCGCTGCTCCTTGGGCGTGAGCCAGCGAGTCGTCATAGCGCCAGTGTAGGTTTGTTTCAAACTTGAACCAAGATGTCCACGTCACAGTGAGAGGGATCGCAGCCATGCCGCACCCGTACGTCCTCCTCTCCGCGGCCGTCTCCCTCGACGGCTACCTCGACGACACCGGCCCAGACCGCCTGCTCCTCTCCAGCCCGGCCGACTTCGACCGAGTCGACGAGGTCCGCGCCTCGGTCGACGCGATCCTCGTCGGCGCCGGCACGATCCGCGCCGACAACCCCCGCCTGCTCGTCAACTCCCCACAGCGCCGCGCGGCCCGCGTGGCGGCGGGCAAGCCGGAGTACCCCCTCAAGGTCACGGTCAGCGGCTCGGGCGACCTGGACCCCGACGCGAAGTTCTGGCACACGGGCGGCGACAAGGTCGTCTATACGACGGACAAGGGCGCGGAGCGGGCCCGTACGGCGGGTCTGGCCGCCGACGTGGTCTCCCTGGGCGCCGACCTGGACTGGCCCGGCCTCCTGACGGACCTGTCGGCCCGGGGCGTGCGGCGCCTCATGGTCGAGGGCGGCGGCAAGATCCACACCCAGCTCCTCCAGCAGGGCCTGGCGGACGAGCTCCAACTGGTCCTGGCCCCCCTCTTCGTCGGCGACGCGGCCGCCCCCCGCCTCTTCGGCCCCGGCGCCTACCAGGGCGGACGCCTGCGCCTGGTCGAGTCCCGGCAGATCGAGGACGTCGTCCTCATGCGCTACGAGCCCACCGCACCCGGCGTCCCCGCCGCCGACCGCCACTGGCTCCGCCTCGCCTGCGAACTGGCCGCCCTGTGTCCGCCGTCCCGGACCGCGTTCAGCGTGGGCGCGGTGGTGGTCGCCGCCGACGGCACGGAACTCGCCCGCGGGCACTCCAGGGAGGGGGACGACTCCGTGGTCCACGCGGAGGAGGCGGCGCTGGCGAAGATCGACGCGGGGGATCCGAGGCTGGCCTCGGCGACGGTCTACAGCAGCCTGGAACCGTGCGCCCGGCGGGCCTCGCGCCCCGCGCCCTGTGCCCGGCTGATCCTGGAGGCGGGGGTGCGGCGGGTCGTGACGGCCTGGCGGGAGCCCGACACGTTCGTGGAAGGGGCCGACGGGAGTGGGCTCCTGGCGGCGGCCGGGGTGTCCGTCGTGGTGCTGCCGGAGTTCGAGGAGCAGGCCAAGAGACCGAATCTTCATCTGCCGGGGTGAGCATCACCGAGCCGCCGGGCGATCGAGGACGAGGCCCGCTCGGACGCCGGGTGACGGACCGATCAGCCCAACATTTCCTGCGCGCCGCTCCCCGGAGGGTGACGCTGCCACCATGAGGTCAGCCCGATTCCGTGCCGCCGTCGCGCTTCTGCTCGCCCCTCTTCTCGCCACCGCCTGTGCGACCACCGACGCCGGTACCCGCACCATGGCCCGTGCGCTGCCCCCCGACGCGGCGTTCACGCACCCCGGCGTGCTGGTGAGCGACGCCCAGCTGGATGCCGTACGGGAGAAGGTCACCGCGGGGAAGCAGCCGTGGCTGAAGGCGTACCTCGACATGAGGGACAGCAAGTACGGGGCGTACAAGTACCGGGCCGAGCCGTACGCGAGCGTGGACTGTCCCGGTGGGGAGCACGCCGACCGGCCCGCGCACGGGTGTGTCGAGGAGCGTGAGGACGCGATCGCCGCCTATACGCAGGCGCTCCTCTTCCGCGTCACCGGCAAGCAGCAGCATGCCGTCAAGGCGCGGGAGATCATGGACGCCTGGTCGGCGAGGATGCGGAAGCACACCGAGGAGGACGCCGGGCTGCAGACCGGGTGGGCAGGGGCGACCTGGGCGCGGGCCGCCGAGATCGTGCGGCACAGCGCGGGCGCGGGGTGGCCTGAGGACCGGGTCGCGCGGTTCCAGGACATGCTGCGGACCGCGTATCAGCCCGCCGTCACCCGCAAGGTCCCCGACTACAACGGCAACTGGGACCTCGTCATGACCGACGCGGCCATCGGCATGGCCGTCTTCCTCGACGACCACAAGGCCTTCGACCACGCGCTGCAGCGCTTCCGGGAGCGCGTCCCGGCCTACTTCTACCTGGAGAAGGACGGGCGGGTGCCGCTCACCCCGGCCGGGTCGGGCGTGAACACGCCGACGAAACTGACGACGTACTGGTTCGGGCAGAAGACGTACAAGGACGGCGTCTCCCAGGAGACCTGCCGCAACTTCAAGCACGTCGGCTACTCCATCGCCGCCACCGCCCACATCGCCGAGACCGCCTGGCACCAGGGCGTCGACCTGTACGGCGAGGTCAAGGACAGGCTGAAGGCGGCGCTCACCTTCCACGCCCGGTACCAGGCCGGCGAGCCCGCGCCCGCGTGGCTGTGCGGCGGGAAGGTGGGCCGGACCATGGGCCCGGACCTGGAGGTCGCCCTCAACCACCTGGAGAACCGTCTCGACGTCTCCGTCCCGGCCGCCCACAAGCTCGCCGAGGAGACCCGGCCCGCCGGTACCGACAATCTCTTCGTGTCCTGGGAGACCCTGACCCACGCGGGCAACCCCGCCGGCTGAAAACGCAGGTCAGCAGCGCCGCGAACAAACCGTGGTGCTGAGCGTCCCGCGGATGACGTATGCTGGTTTCACCGACGCGGGGTGGAGCAGCTCGGTAGCTCGCTGGGCTCATAACCCAGAGGTCGCAGGTTCAAATCCTGTCCCCGCTACTCACGGCTCAGGGCCGGAGTCCAGTCACTGGACTCCGGCCCTGAGTGTTTCCCCCGGTCGGGCCACACGGCTCGCCGCCCGGTCCCGGTCCGGGAAACCTGGGCATGTGGATCAGGAGGCGGTGGCGGGGCGGCGTATCTCCGCCCTCTTGCGGGTGCTGCCCGTCCTGCTGATCGTCGGTGGCGTCCTCTACGACGTACTGACCCCCCGGGACTTCACCGCGATCCCCTTCTTCACCGCCGCCCCCCTGGTCGCCGCGCCCCTCTTTCCGCTGCTCGGCACCGTCGTCACCGGGGCGGTGGCCCTGATCGCCGCCTTCGCCGTCCATATGCGGTTCGGCTTCCGGCTGGACGCCGACACCCTCACCGAGGCGCTCACCGTGGCGGTGGTCGCGGTGCTGGCCGCCGTCCTCAACCGGGTCGTGCTCCGCGGGGACCAGCGGCTCGCCTCCCAGCGCCAGATCGCCGAGGCCGCCCAGCGGGCGGTGCTGCCCGACCCCGACGACCGGATCGGCGGGTTCGACATCGCGGTGCGGTACGAGGCGGCGCAGAAGGACGCCTTCATCGGCGGGGACCTGTACGCGGTGCAGGACAGTGCGTACGGCGTGCGGCTGGTGGTGGGGGACGTGCGCGGGAAGGGCATGGGGGCGGTGGCCGCGGTCGCCGTCGTCATCGGGGCGTTCCGGGAGGCCGCCGAGCAGGAGCCGACGCTGGAGGCGGTCGCGCGGCGGCTGGAGCGGGCGCTGGCGCGCGAGGGCACGCGGCGCGAGGGGCTCGACGTCATCGAGGGGTTCACCACCGTCGTACTCGCCGAACTGCCGCACGGCGACGGGGTCGTACGGGTCCTCAACCGCGGCCATCCGCCGCCGTTGCTGCTGTGCCCCGACGGCACCGTACGGGCGCTGCCCGCCGCCGAGCCCGCGTTGCCGCTGGGCATGGGCGAGCTGGGGAGCTGGCCCGACCGTGCGGAGGAGGCGGCCTTCCCGGGCGGGGCCACGCTGCTGCTGTACACCGACGGGCTGTCCGAGGCGCGGGACCGGTACGGGGAGTTCTACGATCCGGCGGCGCGGCTCGCGGGACGCGCCTTCCGTGTCCCCGGTGCGCTGCTGTCCGCGCTCGCCGTGGAGGTGCGTCGGCATACGGGGGGCGGCATGACGGACGACATGGCGCTGCTCGCCGTACGACGGCCGTGACCTCAGGGGGCTTTATCACGTGGGGTGATCGGGCGAGCGCCCTCCGCATAACAACTGACATACAGTCAATGCCTGCGAGTTTACCGGGGCGCGGTCAACTCGCCCGTTTTTCACCGCTCATGGACCCGTACGTCCAGCGGAAAAAAGGTTAATGATCAAGCGGAACAGCTTGGAATCCACGGTCCGGGTCTATTAACGTTCGATAACGCAGCGCGGTCGTCCCAGCCGTCACAAGAGACGGCTCCGTGCTCACGCGCTTAATCCCGCAAGGGAGCCGGGGAACCACCACCCTGGGGTGAATCGCGCGAATGCCGCCGTGAACCCACGGCCGGTATACGCGCGTAGGAGACCTTCCTGCTCCGAACCCGTCAGCTAACCCGGTAGGCGAGAAGGAAGGAAAGGAGCACGCCCACGTGGCGTCAAACCGGCCTGCCCCCGAGGCCCCGTACGTGCCGAGCCAGCGCAGCACCACCGATGTCTTCGGCTACGGCAGCTACCACCACGACGAGGGTCCGCGGGAGGAGTGGAATCCCAACGAGGACTCCATCCGCCCGGTCCGTGGCAAGCATCGGGTCGCCAAGCAGCGCAGCGGGGGATTCGCCCGCAGCTCCACCGTCCTGGGTGTAGGTGTCATAGCCGCCGTCGGCGGGGCCGGCATGGCCAGCGCCAACACCGGCAAGCCGCCGGTCTCCATCTCGATGCCCGACCTTCCGTTCGTGTCGGGCGAGGAGGAGGCGCCGCAGGGCTCGGCCACCGCGCTCAGCGACCTCGCCGCGGCCCCCACGGCCGCCACCACCACGGCTGTCGCGGAGAAGACCGAGACCACTGTCTCCGACGCCGGCGAGACGCTGCGCAACCGGATCATGGCGCAGGCCGAGAGCCAGCAGACGCAGGTCGACAACAAGACGCAGCTCGCCACCCAGACCGCCGCCGCCGACGAGGCCGCCAAGGCCGAGGCCGCCGCGCTGAAGAAGGCCGCGGACGACGCGGCCGAGGCGAAGAAGAAGGCGGAGGCGGACGCCGAGAAGGCCGCCGAGGCCAAGCGTCTCGCCGAGCTGGCGAAGCAGTACACGCTGCCGACCTCCTCGTACACGATCACCTCGACCTTCGGTCAGGCCGGCTCCCTGTGGTCCTCCGGGTACCACACGGGCCTCGACTTCGCCGCTCCCACGGGCACGCTCATCAAGGCGATCCACAGCGGCACCATCACTCAGGCCGGCTGGGACGGTTCGTACGGCTACAAGACCGTCCTGACCCTCGACGACGGCACCGAGCTGTGGTTCGCCCACCAGTCGTCGATCAGCGTCAGCGTGGGCCAGAAGGTCAACACCGGCGATGTGATCGGGCGCGTGGGCGCGACCGGCAACGTCACGGGCGCGCATCTGCACCTCGAGGTCCACTCGGGCGGTGCGTCCACCGGGATCGACCCGATGGCGTGGCTGCGGAGCAAGGGGCTCACCCCCTGAGGTTTTCTTGATCGACCGGCGGCCCTGACGCACACCCCCCGACGTCAGGGCCGCCGGTTTTTGTGTCACCGGTTCGGGAACGCCTGCCTCCGCTTGTTTGCGGGAACTTTGCGGCTGTTCCGGAAGAGGGGTCTCCGTATCGACGTTGACCTCGTACATGACTTCTCTTCGCAAGCTGGGCACGTCCGACCTCGAGGTCTTCCCGCTCTCCCTCGGCGGCAACGTCTTCGGCTGGACCGCCGACGAGACGCAGTCCTTCGCCGTACTCGACGCGTACGCGGCCGCGGGCGGCAACTTCGTCGACACGGCGGACTCGTACTCCGCTTGGATCGACGGCAACGTCGGCGGTGAGTCCGAGACCATCATCGGCAAGTGGGTCAAGGCGCGCGGCAATCGCGACGACGTCGTGATCGCCACGAAGGTCAGCCAGCACCCCGACTTTCCGGGCCTGACGGCCACGAACATCAAGGCGGCGGCGGACGCCTCCCTGCGCCGCCTCGGCACCGACCACATAGACCTCTACTACACCCATTTCGACAAGGTGGAAGTGCCGGTCGAGGAGATCATCGGCGCGCTCGACGAGCTGGTGAAGGCGGGCAAGGTGCGGCACATCGCCGCGTCCAACATCTCCGCCGAGCGCCTGGAGGCTTCCCTCGCCTTCTCCCAGCGCGAGGGACTGGCCCGGTACGTGGCGCTTCAGCCGCACTACAACCTGGTCTCGCGCGAGACGTACGAGGGCGAGCTCCAGGACCTGGCCGAACGGACCGGACTGGCCGCCGTCCCGTACTTCGCGCTGGCCTCCGGGTTCCTCACCGGCAAGTACCGCGACGGCGAGGTGGTGGAGGGCGCCCGCGCCGCCGCCGGCGCCGGCAAGCACCTGGAGACGGAGCGCGGCCGCAAGGTCCTCGCCGCCCTCGACGACATCGCCGAGGCCCACCGGGTGCCCGTGGCGACCGTGGCCCTGGCGTGGCTGGCGTCCCAGCCGACGGTGGCGGCACCCATCGCGTCCGCACGGACGGTGGAGCAGCTGCCGGCCCTGGTGAAGGTGGCGGAGGTGCGGCTGACGGAGGACGAGGTGACGCGGCTGACGGAGGCGTCGGCCTAGTCCTTCGGGTCCGGAGGGGCGGCTCGCGGGGCGTGTCGCGGTGCGTCGGCGGGGAGTGGCGCCGGTGTGGTCCGGCGGTGCGACTCGACGGTGTGGTCCGGCGGTGCGGCTCGACGGTGTGGTCCGGCGGTGCGGCTCGACGGTGTGGTCCGGCGGTGCGGCTCGACGGTGTGGTCCGGCGGTGCGGCTCGCCAGGGTGTGTCGCGGTGTGTGGCGTGGGGGTGGCGCCGGTGAGGGCCCGGTGGGGCGGCTCGCCGGGGTGTGTTGCGGTGCGTGGCCGGGGAGTGGCGCCGGTGTGGGCCGGCGGGGCGCCTCGGTGGTGTGCTTCGGGTCTCAGGTTCGGTACGGGTTGTAGCTGGGGTGCTGCACCGCCGGGTAGCCGTGGACGGGCCAGTGTGTCGGCGGGATCATGACCGGGATCGGTGGTGCCGTTATTCGGGCCGCGTGGTCCAGGGCCGGGCGCGCCGCCTCCCGTCGTACCCACAACTCGTGCAGCAGTTCCCGCTCCCGTACGACGAAGTCGGCGCCGGCCCGGCCGCGGCGCCCCCGGTGACGGAGGAACGCCAGGGACGTCGCGTACGCCTCGTACTGCGCCACCGCCCGCGCCGCCCGCTTCCCGGCGTGGGCGCGGGCGTACTGGCGGGCGATCCGGCGGGCCCGCATCGAGCCGAGGGCGAAGGGTTCGGCGGGGGTGAGCCAGCCGGCGACGGCGTAGGCGGGCAGTTCCTCGCGCACGGTGCGCAGTTCGCGCTGCCGGGTCCAGATGACGAGCCAGGTCAGCAGGCCGAACGCGGGAACCATGAAGGCCGCGTACACGGCGAAGAAGCCGTACTCGCCGAAGGTCGAGGAGCCGTTCCAGACGGCGTGCATGCCCATCGCGAGCAGCAGGCCGGAGAGCGGCAGCAGCACGCGCCGTACGTGATGGCGGTCCGCCGACAGCGCCGCGATGCCGAAGCCGATGCCGGTGAGGACCGTGAACAGCGGGTGCGCGAACGGCGACATGATGACGCGGACGAAGAACGTGGCCGCCGTGACGGAGGCGATGCCGCTGTCGCCGCTGAGCTGGTCGGTGCCGAAGGCGGTGCCGAGATACAGGATGTTCTCGGTGAAGGCGAAGCCGGTGGCGGTGACCCCGGCTATCACCACGCCGTCGACGATCCCGGTGAAGTCCCGTCTGCGGAAGAGGAAGACGAGCAGGACGGCCGCGGCCTTGGCGGTCTCCTCGACGACGGGCGCTATCACGGTCGCGCCGAGGGTGTCGGCGCTGGACGGATCCGCGGTCGCCGTCGCTATCCATCTGGTCGCGAAGCTGTTGGCGACGATCGCTATCAGCGCCGCCGCGCAGGCGCCCCAGGAGAACGCGAACAGCAGATTGCGCCAGGGGCCCGGCTCGACCCGGTCGAGCCAGCGGAAGGCGGCTATCAGCAGCGGCACGGGCAGGATCGCGAGCCCGAGCCCGACCAGGAAGCCCTCGGTGCCGGTCTGTTCGCGCACCAGGGCGAGGATGACGAGCCCGGAGAGCGCCAGCAGGGTGATGAGCGCGCCGTAGCGGACCCACTTGCGCTGCCACCAGTGCGCGTGCCGGAGCGCACCGCCGCCGGGGGGACCGGTGGGATGCGTCGGGTACGGGGGAAAGGTGGCCACGGCATTGACCCTAACGAGTCAGGGGCGCCGCCCGCAGGTGGGCGAGGTGGTCTCGGGCGGCGGTGGGGGGTTGGTCGTCGTGCGGATCCTGCTCCTGCCCTTACTGCTGTCCTTACCGCTGTACGCGGCGGAACAACAGGTCGTTCACGACATGTCCCTTGTCCAGTCCCTGGCTCTCGAAACGGGTCAGCGGCCGGTAGTCCGGACGCGGCGCAAAACCGCCGTCGGCCTGTGTGTTCTCGAAGTCCGGGTGTGCCGTGAGCACCTTGAGCATCTGTTCGGCGTACGGCTCCCAGTCGGTGGCACAGTGCACCACGGCCCCCGGCTTCAGCCGGGTCGCGGCGAGGCTGAGGAACTCCGGCTGGATCAGCCGCCGCTTGTGGTGCCGCTTCTTGGGCCAGGGATCGGGGAAGTAGACGCGCAGCCCGTCCAACGAGTCCGGGGCCAGCATCTCGCGCAGCAGGATGATGGCGTCGCCGTTGCCGACGCGGACGTTGGAGAGCCCGCTCTGGTCGGCGAGGTTGAGCAGGTTGCCCTGACCGGGGGTGTGCACGTCGACGGCGAGAATGTTGGTGCCGGGGTCGGAACCCGCCATCCGCACGGTGGCCTCGCCCATCCCGAACCCGATCTCGAGCACGACGGGGTTGTCGTTCCCGAAGAGCTCGGCCAGGTCGAAGACCTGCTGCCCGTCGATGTCCAGCCCCCACTTGGGCCACAGCCGCTGCAACGCGTCGGCCTGCCCGGCCGTCACCCGACTGCGCCGCGGCTGAAAACTCCGGATCCGCCGCTCGAAGTGCGACCCGGCGGGATCGGCTTTCGGCCCGTCGGGAAAGCGGGGCTCGCCCTTGGACCGGGTGTGCCGGACGGGCACACCGGGGGTGTGGGCGGACTGGGACGCGTCGGGAGCGTTGCGGGAGTCAGACACAGTGAGGTCGATTTTACGGGGCGGGGGGAGCACATCCCGAGGGACGCCGGTCCAGGCAATCTCAGCCCGTCCGGCGTTTGAGGACGAGGCCCTTTCGGAGCCGATCGGGGTCTGGGGCGGAGCCCCGGCGGGGTCGAAGGGGCGGAGCCCCTGGGGATGGGACGGGTAGGGGCGGCGGGGGCGAGAACCCCCACGCCGCAACCACCCGCACCGTCACACGGCCCCCAGCGCAGCCAACGCCCTCCTCGCCACCTCCCGCCCGATCGGCAGCGAGGCGGTCGCAGCCGGAGACGGCGCGTTCAGCACATGCACGGTCCGCGGCCCCTCCTTGATCAGGAAGTCGTCGACAAGCGTCCCGTCCCGCAGCACCGCCTGCGCCCGCACCCCCGCGGCCGACGGCACCAGATCACCGTCCTCGACCGCCGGCAGCAGCCTGCGCACCGCATCCGCGAACGCCGCCCTGGACACCGACCGCCGCAGCTCACCCGCCCCGTACCGCCAGTGCCGCCGCGCTATCCGCCACGACCCCGGCCAGGCCAGCGTCGCACCCAGCTCCCGAGGCCGTACGACCCCCCACCCGTACCCCTCCCGGGCCAGCGCCGGCACCGCGTTGGGCCCGATGTGGACGCCGCCGTCGATCCCGCGCGTGAGATGCACCCCGAGGAACGGGAACGCCGGATCGGGCACCGGATACACCAGCCCCTTCACCAGCTCGGGGCGCGCCAGCGTGAAGTACTCACCCCGGAACGGCACGATCCGCATCCCGGGATCGTCCCCGGTCAGCCGCGCCACCTCGTCGCAGTGCAGCCCGGCACAGTTCACCAGCGCCCGCGCCCGCACGATGTCCCCGTCGGCCGTCCGCACGGCCACCCCGAGTTCCGGCCGCCGGTCGATGCGGACGACCCGGGCGCCGTAGCGGATGTCCGCCCCCGAGGCCTCCGCCAGCTGCCGGGCGACCCCCACGAAGTCGCAGATCCCGGTCGTCCCGACGTGTATGGCCGCCAGGCCACGCACCTCCGGCTCGTACTCCGTGATCTGCGCGGGCCCCAGCTCGCGCACCGGAATCCCGTTCTCCCGCCCTCGCTGGACCAGTGCGTGCAGCCGGGGCAGCTCCGCCTGCTCGGTGGCGACGATCAGCTTGCCGGTGACGGCGTGCGCGATCCCGTACTCCGCGCAGAACTTCACCATCTCGGCCGCGCCCCTGACCGCGTACCGCGCCTTCAGCGACCCCGGCCGGTAGTAGATCCCGCTGTGGATGACCCCGCTGTTCCGCCCGGTCTGGTGCCGGGCCGGCCCCTGCTCCTTCTCCAGCACGGTCACGCGCGTCCCCGGCGCGGCCCGAGTGATCGCATACGCGGTCGACAACCCGACGATCCCGCCCCCGATGACGAGCACGTCACAGTCGTAAGCGACCTCCGCCCGCACCTGCACCACCTCCCGCTTTAGATAGTGCACTGCGCCACTGACAGTGCCTTCAAACGCGGGGATGCGGGCGGACCCACTCCTACCCAGGCCCTAGGCCGGAGCCATCAGCAAAGGCCGTGCGCGCTCCCGCAGCTCCACCACGCGCGGCTCGTCACCGTACGGCTCCAGCCGATGGAGCAGGTCCTTGACGTACTCGGTGGTGCGAGCCGACGAGATACGCCCCGCGACCTCCACCGCCCGCACTCCCTGCTCGCACGCAGCGTCGAGATTGCCGGACTCCAGTTCCGCGACCGCAGAGACGACCAACCGCAGCCCGTGCGACCGGACGAACTCCTCCGTCGGCTTCGACAGGGCCTGCTCGGTGAACCGCCGCACCTGGCGAGGCGCCTTCAGATCGCGGTAGCACTCCGCGGCGTCCGCGGCGAACCGGTCGTAGGAGTAGAAGCCGAGCCACGACGGATCCTGGTCCCCGTCCCGGGACCGCTCCAGCCACCCCTCCGCCGCCTTCAGCGCCGCCCCCGCCGCCTGCGCGTCACCCGCACGCGCGTGCGCACGTGCCTCGACGAGCCGGAAGAAGCTCATGGTGCGGGCGGTCGCCAGACCCCGGTTCCGCTCCAGCGCGGCCTGCGCGAGGTCCACGCCCTCGTCGCCGAACCCGCGGTACGTCGCCTGCAGGGACATCGACGCCAGCACATACCCACCGAGGGGTACGTCGGCTGCCGCGCGGGCCAGTCGCAGCGCCTGGATGTAGTACCTCTGCGCGGCCTCCTGCTGACCGGTGTCGAAGGCCATCCAGCCCGCGAGACGGGTCAGTTCGGCGGAGGCGCCGAACAACGCCCGGCCCACCTCGTCGGAGTACGAGCCGAGCAGCAGCGGTGCCGCCTCCACCCGTAAGCACTCCGGCACCATGGACGAACGCCAGTCGCCGCCTCCGTACTTGGAGTCCCAGCGCCTGGCGTCCTCGGCGGCCTCCCGCAGCTTCTGCACATCGCTGTGGCCGACTTTGAGCGGTGCGCCCGAGGCCTCTGCGGAGTTCATCTCGCGGGCGACCGAACTGTCGGCCGGGGTTATCAGCCACCGTGAGGCAGGCGTTGCGTATGCGCTTACTGCGAACGATCCGGCCAGCGACTGCCAGATGCCACCGGCGCCGGAGCGGCGGCCGGCGAGGTCGAGCCGGTACAGTTCCGTAGCCGAGCGGACGGCCTGTCCGACGTCCCTGGGGAAGGCGAGGCCCACTTCGGGTGCGGGATCCGCGTCCGCCAGACCGATCTCGTGAAGCGGTACCGGGCGGCCGAGCTTCTGGCCGATCGCGGCGGCGATGAGGTGCGGCGCGGCGCCCTGCGGCACCATGCCCTTGGACACCCAGCGCGCCACCGAGGTCTTGTCGTAGCGAAGAGTCAACCCGCGTTGAGAGCCAAGATCGTTGACGCGTCGCGCGAGCCCTGCGTTGCTGATTCCCGCGAGGGCGAGAACGGCGCCGAGTTTTTCGTTCGGCCCGCGTTGCTCCCTGGACATGAGCCACCCCTCGACACAGACGGCTGCCGCGCTGGCATAACCACGCGGCATTCGTAAACCCAGCGTAGTTCGCCGCATCCCATGCGTTAAGAGGCATTGTTCCGGATGGCGGGATTGTGGTCCGTACGCACGTACGGGCTCCCTACGCACCGTCGCGGCGTGCCCCCGTTGTGTGGCCGTGCGCCCGTGCGTGCGCTCTTCTCCGGCCATCGGGGGAGCGGTTCCATGGATCGTGCGTGGGTCGGCCCGCTGTACTGGATCCAGTGGGCTGGGGGATTCCGCCACCTCCATCCCCGCGGGTGGCGGAACGGTCCGGGGGGCGAACTCCGTTCCCCGGACTGCGCGTTACCGATGCGGTGCGCAGAGCCTGTACGGAGCGTGCGCGAGCCTGTCCCCGCTCCGCCAACTTGGCTGAAAACAGACCCCGCATCTCCAGGGCAATTACCGCTCCTACCATGGAAATTGACGGCGCGAAGGGCGTCTTGGGGGAGCGTATCGGGGGCGCATTCGCGCCGCAGTCGCCTTGCCCTGTACGGGCGTTCGCATCTTCACGGGTATGTGTACGGGGGCGCATTCGACGGAGCTCAAGCGGCGTCACCGCCTCTCCGGTGCGCCTCCTTCATGGCAGCATGGGGAACCGGTTCGTACGGTGCACTGGTTGTCCACAGCCTGTGGAGGCGTCGATGCGGTGGTTGGTGGGGTGGAGCAGCACCGCAGCGGGAGCAGCCATGACCGGCTCCGCGGGGGCGACCGGAGGCGACGGTGAGACCGTGCATCCGGTGGGTTCCCACTTGCTATGGGGCGACCCTGATCCGCTGTGGGCGGTCGGTGACTGGCGCCCCGACGAGGTGCGGGTGGTCAAGGCCGACGCGCAGAATCGAATCGCCGTCCTCGGTACCTGCGGGGCGACGGACGAACAACTGAGGGTCGGACTCTTCGCCGCGCGCGGAGGCGCCCTTCGGCATCTGACGGCCTGGTCCGGCAGTTACACGGCCGTCGTCCAGGTGGGCCGCCGTATCACCGTCTGCGGCGATCTCGCGGGCGCCCGCCCGGTGTTCTACACCCCCTGGGCCGGCGGCACCGCCTATGCGACGGCGGCCCTCCCGCTGGCCGACCTCATTGAGGCCAACCTCGACTTCGGACATCTGGCGGCCCTCCTGGCGGCCCCCGACGTCCCGGCCGCGCTGCACGACTCCACTCCGTACGACGGCGTACGGCGCATTCCGCCGGGGCATGCGCTGATCCTGCGCAACGGGGCGCGCGAGATCGCGGGGTACGAGGCGGTCGCCTCCCTCGCGGTGGCGGCACCCTCGGCCGACCCGGACAGCGCGGTGGACGCGGTGCGGGACGCGCTGGTGGAGGCGGTACGCGCGCGTCTGTCGGCGCCTCGGCACGTGCCCGGCGCCGACATAGACCCGGGCCCGGTCCCGGGGATGGGTCCCGCCGAACGTCGTGCCGCGCGCGGGATGCCGGTCCCGGGAATCGGGGCGGACCTGTCGGGCGGGCCGGCGTCGGGAACGCTGGCGCTGCTGGCCGCCGGCCTGCCGGGCATGCCGGGGACGGTGCTGGGGCACGGCACGGGTGCGGGTGAGCGACTGCTGGCGGTGACCTTCAACGACCTGGCGGTGCGCGGCCGGGAGGCCGAGGTGGAGCGGGCGGGCTCGCTGGCCGCCAACCCGCGGCTGCACCACGTGGTGGTGGCCGGCGGCGAGGAGACACTGCCGTACGCCGACCTGGACGGCCCGCTGACGGACGAGCCGGGCCCGTCCCTGGTGACGGCGGCCCGCCACCGCGCGCGCCTGGCGTCGGGCAGCGCGGACCACTTCACGGGATACGGCGCCCGTCAGGTCCTGGACGCACACCCGGCCCGCCTGGCCGACCTCCTGATGGACCGCAAGCGACGCCATCTGGTCCGCCCGGTGGCGGCGCTGGCGAAGGCGGACGGCTCGGTGATGGTCCCCGCGCGCGTGTACGGAGCGGCACGCCGCCTCGCCCGTACGCCGTACCGGACGGGCCTGGAGGTCCTCGCCGACCGGCTGATGGACCGCCGCTTCGACGAACCGGGGGGTGCCGTCGGGGCGTCACTGGCCGCCCTCACCTGGGCCAGACCCGGCCCCGCGGCACGCTGGCTGACAGGGGAGGCACTGGCTGAAGTATCGGTTCGCCTCCAGGGTGCGACGAGCCGCTCCGGGGTCGGCCCGGGCCAGCGCCCGGGCGACTACCGCGCACGTGCGGCACTGACGAGGACCGCCGCCGATGTGCGGATCCTGGAGCAGGCCGCCGAGATCCGCTTCCAACGCCTGCACGCCCCGTTCCTCGACAACCAGGTCGTCCGAGCCTGCCGAGCCCTCCCGGAGGCGTTGCGGGTTCAACCGGGCGCGCGGGCCGCGATCCTGCGCACGGTCCTCCAGGGTGCGGGCATCACGGACCTCCCGCCCGGCTGGGGCGCACCGTCCCACGCCTCGGCGGCGGTGGCGGCCCGCACCGGCCTTCGCGTGGCGGCGGACTCCCTGATGTCCCTGTTCGGCACACCCCTGCTCGCCGAGGCGGGCCTGGTGGAGGCAAGGGTCGTCCGCAAGGCGCTCTGCGCGGCAGCAGAGGGCGAACCCCTCCCCCTGGACGGCTTGGCAGACCTGGTCTCCCTGGAACTCTGGCTCCGCCGCCTACTGGCCCGCCGCGGAACTTGCTGGACAGGAACCCCGGCACGCGCACGCGCGGTACCGGCGGGGATCACACCCCAGAGGGGGGCACTGGGGGCGGGGGCGACGGCGCGGAGGGGGTAGGACGAGCCGTTTGCTGCCGGTGGGGCGCGTCCGGTCCTGCCAGCCCGTCCGGCGTTTGAGGACAAGGCCCGTTCAGGGCCGACAGCGGAGGTCTGGGGGCGCAGCCCCCAGGGACGGGACGGGTAGGGGCGGCGGGGGCGAGAAGAGCCCGGCGCGCACCCCCACCACCCCGCACCCGCCCGCGCCCACGTCCCCAAAACCCGTGCCCCCCGCAGCCACCCCGGCGACAATGACCCGGTGCGGTACAGAATCCTGGGCGTCACCCAGGCCGAGGACGACCACGGCACCGTCGTACCCCTCGGCGGCCCCCGCCTACGTGCCCTGCTCACCGCCCTCGCCCTTCGCCCAGGAACCGTCACCGCCCCCGACACCCTGATCGCCGACATCTGGGCCGAGACCCCACCCCAGGACGCCCCGGCCGCCCTCCACGCCCTCGTCGGCCGCCTCCGCCGCACCCTCGGCAAGGACACGATCACCTCCGCCCCCGGCGGCTACCGCCTCACCGCGACCCGCGACGACGTAGACCTCTTCGTCTTCGAACGGCTCACCCGCCAAGGCACCGCAGCCCTCCACCGGGACGACCCCCGAGCCGCCGCCCACGCCCTGGACGAGGCCCTCACCCTGTGGCGCGGCCCCGCCCTCGCCGACCTCCCCGACCGCACCCCCGCGACCCGCCCGGAGACACGACGCCTGGAAGCGCGCCGCGCCCGAGCCGACGCGGCCCTGCGACTCGGCCGAGCCCAGGACGCCGTACCGGAACTGACGGAACTGACGACAGCGCACCCGTACGACGAGCCGCTGCACGCCCTCCTCATCCGCGCCCTGCGCGACACCGGCCGCAACGCCGACGCACTCGCCGCGTACGAGTCGGCCCGCCGCACCCTGTCCGAGAGCCTCGGCACCGACCCGGGCCCGGAACTCCGCTCCCTGCACGCCGAACTGCTCACCCCGGCACCCGCGCTCACTCCCACGCCGGCCCACCCGGATCCCCTGAGCCCCCGCACCCCGACACCCTCCACCCGCCCCGGCAACCTCCGTCCGCGCCTTAACTCTTTCGTGGGCCGGGAACCCGAACTCGACGCCATCCGTTCCGAATTGCACAGGGCCCGCCTCGTCACCCTCACCGGACCGGGCGGCTCCGGAAAGACCCGTCTCGCCGAGGAAGCCGCCGCCGGGCGACCCGAGGCGTGGCTCGTCGAGCTGGCGCCGCTCGACCGGCCGGAGGCGGTGCCGGGGGCGGTGGTCAGCGCGCTCGGTCTGCGGGAGACCAAGCTGATCACCACCGAGCTGACGGACCGGCAGGACGACCCGCTCGCCCTGCTCGTCGAGTACTGCGCCCCGCGCAGCCAACTCCTGATCCTTGACAACTGCGAACATGTCATCGAAGCGGCGGCCCACCTCGCCGAGACCCTGCTGACCCGCTGCCCCGGGCTCACGATCCTCGCCACCAGCCGTGAACCCCTGGGCGTCCCCGGCGAGTCCGTGCGCCCGGTCGAGCCCCTCCTCCCCGACCAGGCACACCGCCTCTTCACCGAGCGCGCGACGGCGGTCCGCCCCGACGCGGACGTCGTCCTCCGCGACACCGAGGCCGTCACCGAGATCTGCCGCCGCCTCGACGGACTGCCGCTCGCCATCGAGCTCGCGGCGGCAAGGCTGCGGCTGCTCACCCCCCGCCAGATCGCCGACCGCCTCGACGACCGCTTCCGCCTCCTCACCTCGGGAAGCCGCACGGTCCTGCCCCGCCAGCAGACCCTGCGCGCGGTCGTCGACTGGTCCTGGGACCTGCTCGACGAGCGGGAGCGGACGGTGCTGCGCGAGGCGTCCGTGTTCGCGGGCGGCTGGGACCTCGCCGCCGCGGAGGCTGTGTGCACCGGCCCCGCCGCCGAGCTGATCGGGGCGCTCGTCGACAAGTCCCTGATCGTCGCCGCCCCGTGCGAGCGGTCCGGCGGCGACGCCATGCGCTACCGCATGCTGGAGACGATCCACGAGTACGCGGTCGAACGCGCGTCCGAGGCCCCCCACGCGCGCGCCGACGCCCTGCGCAGGCACCGCGCATGGGTGCGCGCCCTCGTCGAGGAGGCCGAGCCGGAGCTGCGTTCCGTCGGCCAGCTCCCGTGGATCTCCCGCCTGGAGACGGAGCTGGACAACATCCGCGCGGCCCTCCACCGCGCGGTCGAGGCCGGCGACGAGGCGGAGGCCGGTGCCCTGACCGTCGCGATGACCTGGTTCTGGTGGCTGCGGAACTACCGCAGGGAGGGCGCGGACTGGACCGGCCAGGTGCTGCGGCTGGGCGCCGCCCTCGACACCGCCGGGGGCACGCTCCCGGCGGAGCAGGACGTGGCGCGCTCCCTGATGACGTCCCTGGACCCCGTCGACACCTTTCTCGCCGACCCGGACGGCGAGAGCCACCACCCGCTGCACACCCTGCGGATGGACCTCAGGATGCTGCACCTCTTCCTCATGGCCGAGGTCGACCCACCCCTGGACGGGCTGGACGAGCGGATGCACGGGTACGTGGCACGGATCCGGGACCACTTCGGGAGCGGCGGCCCCCAGGCGGCCCGCCTCCCCGGCCTCGCCTGGCCGGTGACGGTCTTCCTCCACCCCGTCCCGAGGGAGGACGCCCGGCCCGTCCTGGACAGGGCGGTCGCCAACTGCCGTGCCCACGGCGGCGACTGGGAGACCGGCGTCGTCCTGATGTTCCGCGCGCACATGGTCGTCGACTCCCCGGGCGGCATGCCCGGCATCGACGGCGACCTGGCGGAGCTGCGGGTGCTGAGCCGACGGGTCGGCGACCGCTGGCTGCGGGCCCAGGTGTGCAGCGCCGCAGGCGAGGCGGCCATGGCACGCGGCCGCTTCGAGGAGGCCAAGGGAGAGTACGAGGAGGCCCTGCGGCTCGCCCACGAGGTGGGGGCCCACACCGAGAAGCCGTTCCTCCTCGCCCGGCTCGCCGAGATCGCCTACCGCGCGGGCGACCGTACGACGGCACTGGCCACCCTGGACGAGGCGAGCGCCACCGCCGAGCGGTACGCCGTGGCGGACTCCCAGGCGTTCGTGCTGCTCCAGCGGGCCCTGATAGCGCTGGA
Source organism: Streptomyces sp. NBC_00019 (assembly GCF_045041015.1). NCBI lineage: Bacteria > Bacillati > Actinomycetota > Actinomycetes > Kitasatosporales > Streptomycetaceae > Streptomyces > Streptomyces sp. NBC_00019. The sequence continues at coordinate 5,091,925 of NZ_CP108302.1, read as the reverse complement.
CGAGAAGGACATCGACCGCGCGCGCGACCTGTACGAAGAGGCTCACGACGCCATCGGGCGGGCGACGCCGCCACCGCAGTTCAGGGTGATGCTGCTGTCGGTCGACGCCATGGTGTCGGCGGCCGTGTCCGGCCCCGGGACCGCTCTGCCCAAGCTGGCCGAAGCGCTCCGGACGGCGATCGAGACGCGCTGCTCCGACGCGATGAAGGCGGCGCTCGCCGACGGCACGGCGGACCTGATGTCCCGTCTCGGCGACCATCCGCGCGCCGCCCGCCTGCTCGCCGCGGCCGCCCGCTGGCGCGACGGTCACCCGCGCCCCATGCCGGAGGGCGTGGACGCCGAACGGGCCGAGGCCGACGCCCGCGTGGCCCTCGGCGACGAGCGCTACACGGCGGAGTGCGCCAAGGGCTCGGCGCTCACCCCGGACGACGTCCTCGGCGAACTCGACGAGGCCCTGCGCACCCACTCCGCCGGTACGTCGGCGTCATGAGGCGAAGCGCTGCGCATCCGCCCGGCACCGGGAGTCCGCCCGGCGCTAGGAACACCTGAACTTCGACTCCGCCCAGTCGGCGAGCGCCAGGTCGTCGAAGGAGCTGTGCGGCTCCACCACCAGCCGTACGGTCTCTCGCCCGGCGAGGTTCACATGGACCGGCACCGCCGCGTCCCCGCCCTCGACCAGCCCGGACTTCCGCAGCTGGACCCCGTCCGCGTAGACGGAGAAGTAGACCTTGCCGAGCCCCAGCGCCATGTCGTCCACGCCGACCGTCGCGTCGTAGGTGGTGCACTCGCGGTTGAGGTCGATGGTGACGGAGGACCGGCCGTGCACGGTGACGCCGTGCTCGTACTCCGTGCCGCCGACCGAGACACCCCACCGCTGCCACACCCAGCTGCTCTCGGCGATCCGCATCTCGGGCCGGGTGCCGTCGCCGTTGATGTCGTACGCCAGCTCGCTCCACTGGTAGACGGCCGGCGCGGGCGGGGGAGTCGGCGTCGGTGTGGAGGTGGGCGTGGGGGTCGGCTTCGGCGTCGGGGTGGGCTTCGGCGCCGGGGTGGGGGTCGGGCTGGGCTTGGGAGTCGGTGTGGGGGTCGGGCTGGGCTTGGGAGTCGGTGTGGGGGTGGGCGTCGGCGTCGGCTCGGGTGCGATGACCGGCGGGGCGGGCGCGGGCTCCTTCTTCGGCGGCTTGGGGGTGTTCTCGGCGGGCTTGACCACCGGTGTGGTCGCGGGGGGCTGGGCCGCGGGTTTGTCGTCGGCCGGCTTGTCGTTGCCGGACAGGGCGAGCGCCACCACGACACCCGCCGCGACCAGCGCACTGGCCGCGATACCGACCTTCACCGGCATACCCACGCCCTCCGAGGCCGCCGCACCGCCACCCGCGCCCGCGCCGCCCGACGAGCCGCCGCTCGCCGCCGCCGCGCCCGCGACACCCGCCGCGCCCGCTCCCGTGCCACCGGCGATGAGCGCGGCGACCTTGGCGTACCCGGCGGCACCGAACCAGCCGATGACCGCGACCGGCACGACGGCCGGGATGCTGCTCGCGACCTCGGCGATCTGGCTGGCCGCGAGGCGGCACTTGGCGCACTCCTCCAGGTGCTTGCGCAGCCCGCGTTCGGCACGGGTGCGCAGCCGGCCGCGGGCGTAGGTGCCGAGCTGGTCGGCGTAGCGGGCGCACTCCTCGTCGTCGGCGAGGGTGGCGCTGACGTGGGCCTGGAGATAGGCCTGCTTGAGGCCCTCGCGAGCGCGGCTGGCGAGCACGCGCGTGCCGTTGGCGTCGAGCCCGAAGAGCGTGGCGACGTCGCTCGGCGACTCGTCCTCGACCTCCGTGTGCCACAGCACGGCCTGCCAGCGCTCGGGCAGCGACCGGAAGGCCTGTATGGCCATGGACTGCTCGGCCACGTGCATGGCGCGCACATCGGCGCCCAGATCCAGCGTGTCGTCGTCGGAGACGTCGGTCACGCGCGTGGACTGCGCGGCGAACACCGCGAAGTCGTCGACCAGTTGCTCTCGTTTGGCTGACTTCGTCCAGTTCGCGGCGACGCGCCGGACCGTCGTCAGGAGATACGCGCGTACGGCGTGCTCGGGGCCGGAGCCGCCGCGCACCGCCTGGAGCATGCGGGCGAAGACCTCGGCGGTGAGGTCGTCCGCGGTGTGGGCGTCGCGACAGCAGGTGCGGGCGTACCGGCGGACCGCGTCCGCATGGCGCCGGTACAGCTCCTCGTAGGCGGTGTCGTCACCCGAGCGCATCCGGCCGATCAGGTCGGCGTCACCGGGCGGCAACTCGATCGGCGGCGGCAGGACGCTGTCCTCGCGGCGGTCGCGCTGGGTCGGGACGCTGCCCTCCATCGGGTCACCGCCGACCGGCGGGCGGCCCGCCCGGCCCCCCTGGCTCGGCACCTGGGGCGACGCCAGGCCGCCGTCCTCCGCGTCGCCCTCGCCCTGTGACTCGTCCCGCCCGTCAACGCCCATCGCGGAAAGCCCCCGCCGCCTGCCCACCAGTCACGAACACCGGGTCAGCGTGCCATATTGGCTTTTGGTCAGGACCCGGCTGTGCGGGGCTTCCACTCGTCCGTGGGGTTTTGCCGCACCGCGGTACTAGCCGTCACCCATCCGGGGAAGGCTCAACTGTCGTGCGCTGAGTGGGAGTTGGGGACATGCCGGGAAATCCGGGCATGCGAACGAGGCGCGGGCGGCGCAGCACCCACACCTCGTCGTCACCTGATCGAGGCACCGCGTCAAGCGGCCTTTACTACGGCCGCGACCGCAGACCCTCCAGCAGGATGTCCAGCAGCCGCGCCGAGGCCGCCGCCTGCTGCGCCGCATCCGGCAGCGAGGGCGCAGCCGTCGCGATCACCAGCAGCACGTCCGACACCGACACATCGGCCCGCAGCTCACCCGCCGTCCGCGCCCGCTCCACGAGCTGGCCCACCACGTCGAGCAGCGCCGCCGCCCCGGAGTCGTCCTCGACCGAGCTCCCCGGGTCCTCCGACACCAGCCGCAGCTCACCCGAGCCGGACTGCGTCCGCTGCTGCGGCACCCGCGCCTCGTCGTAGCCGACAACGTCGTCGTGCTCGTCGGCCACCCCGACCCGCAGCACCTGCGGCGGCAGCAGCCGCCCGGCACCCGAGGCCACCGACGTCCGCAGGAAGCGCGACAGCGCCGACCACGGCTCGTCCTCCTGACCGAGCGCCGTACGCGCCTGGTCCGTCAGCCGGGAGGTCTCCTCCTCGGCTATCCGGCGCACCAGGACGTCCTTGCTCGGGAAGCGCCGGTACACCGTGCCGACACCGACCCGCGCGCGTCGCGCCACATCCTCCATCGGCGCGCCGTACCCCAGCTCGCCGAAGACCTCGCGCGCCGCACGCAGTACGTGCTCCAGATTGCGCTGTGCGTCCACGCGCAGCGGCGTCGAACGCGAACCGTCGCGTCCGTTCCCCACCGCCGCGCTCATCGCTCCGCCACCGGGCCCGATGGCAGACGCGGAAGCCCAATGAGAGTCCTGAACATGCATAAGCGATCCCCCGGTAATGACGTCTCCCCCCGGAGACTTTCCCCGCTACTGAAAGCCGGAGCGCTATGGGGAACAAACCGCTTCACGGACCGCCCGTCGCGGATCCGATGAGTGCATCCCCCTACACCCCGTCGACACACGAACATAGTTGAGAGGGGGTCAATTCAGAAGGGGCAGGTTCCGCACGGAGCGCCCCCCGATCGGAGTACGGGTCGTATACGTCCCGATTGCACCCCCTCAGGACCCCCGGCGCACACCCGCTGACCTGCAAACCTTCCCCGTACGCCGTCGATTCGGCCAACCCCGCTCGGGCAAAACGCGCGGTCACACAAATTGCCGGGGCTGTGGACAAACTCAAGCGTCGGGTGCGTCATGGGGTGGTGAAGGAACGCGCGCGCATTCTCGTTGTCGGTGGCGGCTACGTCGGGATGTACACGGCCCTGCGTCTTCAGCGGAGGCTGAAACAGGAACTGAGGCGCGGCGACGTCGAGATCACGGTCGTCACCCCCGACCCGTACATGACCTATCAGCCGTTCCTTCCCGAGGCGGCCGCCGGCTCCATCTCCCCCCGCCACGTGGTCGTCCCCCTGCGCCGCGTCCTGGACCAGTGCCACGTCGTCATCGGCGAGGCCACCGCCCTCGACCACGCCAAACGCACCGCGACCGTGACCACCCTCGCCACCGAGGAAGAAGGAACGGGCGCCCGGCAGCTGACGTACGACGAACTCGTCCTCGCCCCCGGCTCGATCTCCCGCACCCTGCCCATCCCCGGCCTCGCCGACCACGCCATCGGCTTCAAGACCGTCGAGGAGGCCATCGGCCTGCGCAACCACGTCATCGAGCAGATGGACATCGCCTCCTCCACCCGCGACCCCGCGATCCGCGACGCGGCCCTCACCTTCGTCTTCGTCGGCGGCGGCTACGCGGGCGTGGAGGCGCTCGGCGAACTCGAGGACATGGCCCGCTACACCGCGCGGTATTACCACAACGTCCAGCCCGAGGACATGAAGTGGATCCTCGTGGAGGCCTCCGACCGCATCCTCCCCGAGGTCGGCGAGGAGATGGGCCGCTACACCGTCACCGAACTGCGCCGCCGCAACATCGACGTACGTCTCAACACCCGCCTCGAATCCTGCGCCGACCGCGTGGCCGTCCTCAGCGACGGCGCCCGCTTCCCGACCCGTACGGTCGTGTGGACCGCCGGCGTCAAACCCCACCCGATCCTTGCCGCCAGCGACCTCCCGCTCACGGACCGAGGTCGGCTGAAATGCACCCCTCAGCTCACCGTCGAGGGCGCCACGCACGCGTGGGCGGCCGGAGACGCCGCCGCCGTCCCCGATGTGACGGTCGCCGAACCCGGCAGGGAGACCGCCCCCAACGCCCAGCACGCGGTACGCCAGGCCAAGGTCCTCGGCGACAACATCGCGCACGCGCTACGGGGCGAGGAACTGGAGACGTACTCCCACAAGTACGTCGGCTCGGTGGCCTCCCTGGGCCTCCACAAAGGTGTCGCACACGTCTATGGACGCAAGCTGAAGGGCTACCCTGCCTGGTTCATGCACCGCGTCTACCACCTCAGCAGGGTGCCCACCTTCAACCGCAAGGCCCGCGTCCTGGCCGAATGGACGCTCTCCGGGCTCTTCAAAAGGGAGATCGTCTCGCTGGGTTCCCTCGAACATCCCCGAGCGGAGTTCGAACTCGCGGCCGGTGGAAAGCCTCCTCAGGACCCCACGAACGACCCGAAGGGGTCGTCCTGACCGGACCCAGGAACTCCATCGGCAAGGTAGGCGTCTGACGGATGTCGACCCGGTCGGCCACACTGCCACACTGATCCCCGACCCATGACGGGTGGACGCCCGCTCTCCGCACCCACGAGGACCCCAGGCCGGGTCCGGAGCCGGCCGAAGACGACGACACGAGGCAAGGATTCGTGAACTTCACGCGCTGGAGCGCCCGGCTCCCCGGAACACAGCGCCGCGCCGCAGCGCGGACCGACCACCCGGTCACCCCCGACCGACTCGGGGAGGGCGCCGTACCCGCTGCCCGCGCCGAACAACTCACCGACGACCCGCCGCCCTTGCCCGGCATCGACGAACTCCCCGTGCGCGAGGTACTCGACCGCGTCCCGGCCCTCGTCGCCCTCGTCCACGGCACCGACCACCGCCTCGCCTACGTCAACGACGCCTATGTGACGGCCTTCGGCGTACGAGACCCCGGCGCACCCGCCCGCAAAGCCCTCCCGGAGCTCGACGAGATCGGCCTCCTTCCCCTCCTCGACCAGGTCCTGCGCAGCGGCAAGCCGCGCACGGTCAAGTCCCGCAAGGCCCCCGACGGCCACTCCTACACCTTCACCTGCACCCCGGTGACGGAGGGCGACACCGGCGGCGTCCTGGTCTTCGCGACCGACGTCACCGACCACGCCGAAGCCGCGGAACGCCTCAGAGCCAGCGAACGCCGCCAGCGCGAGACGGCCGTGACCCTCCAGCGCTCCTTGCTCCCCCAGGTCCTGGAGGAACCCGACGACCTCCGCATCGCCGCCACCTACCAGCCAGGCGGCACCGAGGCCGCGGTCGGCGGCGACTGGTACGACGTCATCACCCTCGGCGGCGGCCGCACGGCCCTGGTCATCGGCGACGTGATGGGCAGGGGAGTCCGCGCGGCAGCGGTCATGGGCCAATTGCGTACGGCGGTCAGGGCGTACGCCCGCCTCGACCTCCCCCCGCACGAGATCCTCCAGCTCCTCGACGGCCTGGCCGCGGAGATCGACGCCAACCAGATCGCCACGTGCGTGTACGCCATCCACGACCCGAACGAGGGCCGACTGGTGTACGCCAGCGCCGGCCACCTCCCGATCCTCGTCCGCGACGAGAGCGGGGCGGTGCTGCGCGCCGACGAACCGACGGGCCCCCCGCTCGGCACCGGCGGCTGGATGCACGCGTCGGGCTCGATCCCGCTCGGCCCCGGCTCCACGGCCGTCCTCTACACGGACGGTCTGGTCGAACGCCGTGACGAAGACCTGGACGAGGGCATCGCCTCCCTGGAACGCGCGCTGTCCGGTGCGACCGGGACACCCCAGGTCGTCTGCGACCGCCTCGTCCGCTCGGCCGGCGTCACCGCCGACCACGACGACGACGTGGCGGTCCTCGTCCTCCAGCACCCCGCCCGTACGGGCCCCGACAGCGACCTCTTCCGCAACGCCGCACTGGAACTCCTGGGCGGCATCGAGGCGGCTCCACGCGCCCGTGCGTTCGCCTCCGGCGTGCTGACCAGCTGGCGGTTCCCTGCGGAGCTGCATGACCTGGGGGTGCTGGCGGCGAGTGAGCTGGTCGCCAACTCGCTTCAGCACGGGACGCCCCCGATGCGGTTGCGGCTGCGCCGGACGGACCGACGGTTGATCATCGAGGTGACCGACGGGGACGATCACCTGCCCCGGCGTCGGCGAGCCGAGCCCGGTGACGAGTCCGGTCGGGGAATTGCCATCGTGGCGACGATCGCCTCGAGCTGGGGGTCTCGTCGGACGCCGGGGGGCGGGAAGGCGGTTTGGTGCGAGTTCGTGCTGCCTAAGGGGTAGGGGCGCAGGGTCGCTTGACGGCTGCGGGGGTGTTGTGGCTGGTCGCGCAGTTCCCCGCGCCCCTAGGCGGCTCCAGTCAGACGGCGATGGATTCGTGCTGCGTGCCGCCCTTGGCCACCACCCTGCTCCTTGCGCGCCATGGATGGTCCTGTACGGCCGTCAGCTGGCGGCCCAGCTTCAGGCCCAGGAACGTGATGCCCACCGAGAACACCAGGAACGTCACGATGTACGGGGCGTGCAATGAGGCGCCCATCGGGCCGCCCACCGCCGGGCCCACCGCCAGGGCGAGCTGCTTGACCAGGGCGAAGGCCGAGTTGTACTGGCCGGCCATCCCGCTCGGGGCGAGATCGGCGACCAGGGGAGCGACGGTCGGGGACAGCATCGCCTCGCCCAGCCCGAAGAGGGCGTACGTCGAGACGAACGCGGCCGTGGCCATGGCCTGGCTGGTGTGGCCGAGGCCGGCGTAACCGGCGGTGATCCACGCGACGGCCCAGATGATGCCGACCGCGGCGATCACCCGGGAGCGCCGACGCCGCTCGACGAACTTCAGTACGGCGAACTGCGCGATGACGATCATCGCGGTGTTGGCGGCCAGGGCCGACCCCAGCGCGGAGGTGGAGATCCCGGCGGCCTCGACGCCGTACGCGGCCAGACCTGACTCGAACTGGCCGTAGCAGGCGAAGAACAGCACGAAGCCCAGAACGCACAGCTGCACCATGGCCCGGTTCCCCAGGAGCTGCTTCCAGCTGCCCTTCGTCGAACCGGCGGGCGCGTCCCCGATCTGCGGCGCGTGCGGGATCCGTACGGTCGCCATCACCACGGCCAGCAGCAGGAACATCGCCGCCTCGATCGCGAAGAGGAGGGTGAAGGAGGAGGCGCTCGTTGTGTCGACGAGGTGACCGCCGATGAGACCGCCGACGCCCAGCCCGAGGTTCTGCAGGAAGAACTGCATCGCGAAGGCACGGGAGCGGGTCTCGGAGGTTGAGCAGTCCACGATCATCGTGGCGAGCGCCGGCTGCATCACGGCCTGCCCGGCGCCGAGCGCGGCCGCCGACAACAGGACAGTGGTCGCGTTGTTCGCGAGCCCCAGGCTCAGCGCACCGATCGCGGCCGTGACCAGGGCGGTGAGCAACACCGGAAGTGGGCCCCGCCGCACGATCGCCCGGCCGGCGAACGGCAGCACGATCAGCGCGGCCACGGCGAAGACGGCGAGGACGAGCCCCGCCGTCATGGCTCCCAGTCCCCGCACCTGCGCCACATAGACGTACAGGTAGGGGACGGTGAAGCCGAGTCCGAACGCGCTGAGTGCGTTACCCACGTGGATCCGGCGCATCGCTGCGCCCAACGCCCTGGTCACGGTCACCTCAATCAGGTAGTTGGAGTCCCTCAGTACTTAGTACCGAAGACTTCAAGGCTAAAGTTAGAAGCTAAACAGTACACCCAGAAGAACTTCAACACCAAGCAGCCCCATGCGATACTTCGACCCATGGGTGACACCCCCGGCAGCATCGGTATCGGCAGCGAGCCGACCCTCGAAGAGCAGATCGCCGCCTACCAGCGCGAGTTCCAGGACCTCGACCCCCAGGTCGAGCAGATCGTCTCGGCGCTGTCCCGGCTGAACCGCCGTATGAACGTCGCCTACGGCCGTCAGACCTCCGCGCTCGGCATCAGCAACGCGGAGTGGGAGGTGCTCAAGGCCCTCGTCCTGTCCGGCGCCCCCTACCAAATGGGCCCCAGCGACCTCGCCAAGGGACTCGGCCTGACGCCGGCCGCGATGACCCACCGCATCGACCGGATGGTCGCGGAGGGTCTGGTCACCAGGGAGCGGGACGAGTCCAACCGTGTCCGCGTGATCGTGGAGCTGACGGACGAGGGTCGCGAGAAGTGGCTGGAGGCCATGCGGCTCGCCACAGTCTTTGAGGAGGATCTCCTTCAGGACCTCTCCCCGGAGGAGCGGACCAGCCTCGGCGACGTCCTCACCCGTCTCCTGCGTCGGGTGGAGCACACCCAGCCGGACGCCGGTGGCCGGCTCAGTGACCTGGACTGACGTGTCATCCGAAAAGATCTTGACAGGCTTGGTTGACAGCCCCCTCTGAGATCCGTAAAGTTCTTCGGGTTGCCGCAGAGCCGTAACGGTTCTTCGACAGCACCTCCCGCCGCATCAGCGGCACACAAACCATCAGCACGATCTCCCAACGGGATCGAATTCGGCGTGCCCGAATTCAATTCGATTTGGGTTCGGCAGCTCGATTAGGAACTGCCGAGAGGATCCGCTAAGGTTTGAGACGTCGGAACGGCCCAACAGCCGGGAAGGCAAGCCCCTCTGACTGGGAGTCAGGCCCGAAAGGATCTGATAGAGTCGGAACTGCCGGAAAGGGAAACGCGGAAGCGGAAACCTGGAAAGCACCGAGGAAATCGGAACCGGAAACGGTCTGATAGAGTCGAAAACGCAAGACCGAAGGGAAAAGCCCGGAGGAAAGCCTGAGAGGGTGAGTACAAAGGAAGCGTCCGTTCCTTGAGAACTCAACAGCGTGCCAAAAATCAACGCCAGATTAGTTGATACCCCGTCTCCGGCCGTCATGGTCGTAGATGAGGTTCCTTTGAAGAAATACACAGCGAGGACGCTGTGAACCATCGGCTTATTCCGCCGGTGGTTCCGCTCTCGTGATGTGTGCACCCGATTACGGGTAAACATTCACGGAGAGTTTGATCCTGGCTCAGGACGAACGCTGGCGGCGTGCTTAACACATGCAAGTCGAACGATGAACCACTTCGGTGGGGATTAGTGGCGAACGGGTGAGTAACACGTGGGCAATCTGCCCTTCACTCTGGGACAAGCCCTGGAAACGGGGTCTAATACCGGATACCACTACCGCAGGCATCTGTGGTGGTTGAAAGCTCCGGCGGTGAAGGATGAGCCCGCGGCCTATCAGCTTGTTGGTGAGGTAATGGCTCACCAAGGCGACGACGGGTAGCCGGCCTGAGAGGGCGACCGGCCACACTGGGACTGAGACACGGCCCAGACTCCTACGGGAGGCAGCAGTGGGGAATATTGCACAATGGGCGAAAGCCTGATGCAGCGACGCCGCGTGAGGGATGACGGCCTTCGGGTTGTAAACCTCTTTCAGCAGGGAAGAAGCGAAAGTGACGGTACCTGCAGAAGAAGCGCCGGCTAACTACGTGCCAGCAGCCGCGGTAATACGTAGGGCGCAAGCGTTGTCCGGAATTATTGGGCGTAAAGAGCTCGTAGGCGGCTTGTCACGTCGGGTGTGAAAGCCCGGGGCTTAACCCCGGGTCTGCATTCGATACGGGCTAGCTAGAGTGTGGTAGGGGAGATCGGAATTCCTGGTGTAGCGGTGAAATGCGCAGATATCAGGAGGAACACCGGTGGCGAAGGCGGATCTCTGGGCCATTACTGACGCTGAGGAGCGAAAGCGTGGGGAGCGAACAGGATTAGATACCCTGGTAGTCCACGCCGTAAACGGTGGGAACTAGGTGTTGGCGACATTCCACGTCGTCGGTGCCGCAGCTAACGCATTAAGTTCCCCGCCTGGGGAGTACGGCCGCAAGGCTAAAACTCAAAGGAATTGACGGGGGCCCGCACAAGCAGCGGAGCATGTGGCTTAATTCGACGCAACGCGAAGAACCTTACCAAGGCTTGACATACGCCGGAAAGCATCAGAGATGGTGCCCCCCTTGTGGTCGGTGTACAGGTGGTGCATGGCTGTCGTCAGCTCGTGTCGTGAGATGTTGGGTTAAGTCCCGCAACGAGCGCAACCCTTGTCCTGTGTTGCCAGCATGCCCTTCGGGGTGATGGGGACTCACAGGAGACCGCCGGGGTCAACTCGGAGGAAGGTGGGGACGACGTCAAGTCATCATGCCCCTTATGTCTTGGGCTGCACACGTGCTACAATGGCAGGTACAATGAGCTGCGATACCGTGAGGTGGAGCGAATCTCAAAAAGCCTGTCTCAGTTCGGATTGGGGTCTGCAACTCGACCCCATGAAGTCGGAGTTGCTAGTAATCGCAGATCAGCATTGCTGCGGTGAATACGTTCCCGGGCCTTGTACACACCGCCCGTCACGTCACGAAAGTCGGTAACACCCGAAGCCGGTGGCCCAACCCCTTGTGGGAGGGAGCTGTCGAAGGTGGGACTGGCGATTGGGACGAAGTCGTAACAAGGTAGCCGTACCGGAAGGTGCGGCTGGATCACCTCCTTTCTAAGGAGCATCTAGGCCGCCAAGCGTGCTTGGTGGTCCAGGGCCATTACGTCGGCACACGTTCGACGGTGGTTGCTCATGGGTGGAACGTTGATTATTCGGCCAGGATTTCGGGTCGGAGGCTTGCAAGTACTGCTCTCAGGAGCGTGGAAAGCATGATCTTCGGACGGGACCGGCCGGGCACGCTGTTGGGTATCTGAGGGAATGAACCCCCTCGATGCCGGCCCCGGTAAAGCATCGCGTAAGTGGTGTGTGACGGGTGGCTGGTCGTTGTTTGAGAACTGCACAGTGGACGCGAGCATCTGTGGCCAAGTTTTTAAGGGCGCACGGTGGATGCCTTGGCACCAGGAACCGATGAAGGACGTGGGAGGCCACGATAGTCCCCGGGGAGCCGTCAACCAGGCTTTGATCCGGGGGTTTCCGAATGGGGAAACCCGGCAGTCGTCATGGGCTGTCACCCATACCTGAACACATAGGGTATGTGGAGGGAACGCGGGGAAGTGAAACATCTCAGTACCCGCAGGAAGAGAAAACAACCGTGATTCCGGGAGTAGTGGCGAGCGAAACCGGATGAGGCCAAACCGTATGCGTGTGAGACCCGGCAGGGGTTGCGCATTCGGGGTTGTGGGATCTCTCTTTCACAGTCTGCCGGCTGTGAGACGAGTCAGAAACCGTATGGATAGGCGAAGGACATGCGAAAGGTCCGGCGTAGAGGGTAAGACCCCCGTAGCTGAAATCTGTACGGCTCGTTTGAGAGACACCCAAGTAGCACGGGGCCCGAGAAATCCCGTGTGAATCTGGCGGGACCACCCGCTAAGCCTAAATATTCCCTGGTGACCGATAGCGGATAGTACCGTGAGGGAATGGTGAAAAGTACCGCGGGAGCGGAGTGAAATAGTACCTGAAACCGTGTGCCTACAAGCCGTGGGAGCGTCGCGCATTGAGTTTACTCAATGCGTCGTGACTGCGTGCCTTTTGAAGAATGAGCCTGCGAGTTTGCGGTGTGTTGCGAGGTTAACCCGTGTGGGGAAGCCGTAGCGAAAGCGAGTCCGAATAGGGCGGTATAGTAGCGCGCTCAAGACCCGAAGCGGAGTGATCTAGCCATGGGCAGGTTGAAGCGGAGGTAAGACTTCGTGGAGGACCGAACCCACCAGGGTTGAAAACCTGGGGGATGACCTGTGGTTAGGGGTGAAAGGCCAATCAAACTCCGTGATAGCTGGTTCTCCCCGAAATGCATTTAGGTGCAGCGTCGTGTGTTTCTTGCCGGAGGTAGAGCACTGGATAGGCGATGGGCCCTACCGGGTTACTGACCTTAGCCAAACTCCGAATGCCGGTAAGTGAGAGCACGGCAGTGAGACTGTGGGGGATAAGCTCCATGGTCGAGAGGGAAACAGCCCAGAGCATCGACTAAGGCCCCTAAGCGTACGCTAAGTGGGAAAGGATGTGGAGTCGCAGAGACAACCAGGAGGTTGGCTTAGAAGCAGCCACCCTTGAAAGAGTGCGTAATAGCTCACTGGTCTAGTGATTCCGCGCCGACAATGTAGCGGGGCTCAAGCGTACCGCCGAAGTCGTGTCATTCCAGCATGAGGGCCAACGCCCGCTGGGATGGGTAGGGGAGCGTCGTGTGCCGGGTGAAGCCGCAGCGGAAGCTAGTGGTGGACGGTTCACGAGTGAGAATGCAGGCATGAGTAGCGATACACACGTGAGAAACGTGTGCGCCGATTGACTAAGGGTTCCTGGGTCAAGCTGATCTGCCCAGGGTAAGTCGGGACCTAAGGCGAGGCCGACAGGCGTAGTCGATGGATAACCGGTTGATATTCCGGTACCCGCTGTGAAGCGTCAAACATCGAACCCATTAATGCTAAGGCCGTGAAGCCGTTCCGGACCCTTCGGGGAAAGGAAAGTGGTGGAGCCGCCGAACCAAGGTGGTAGTAGGTGAGTGATGGGGTGACGCAGGAAGGTAGTCCAGCCCGGGCGGTGGTTGTCCCGGGGTAAGGGTGTAGGCCGAGTGGTAGGCAAATCCGCCACTCACTAGGGCTGAGACCTGATGCCGAGCCGATTGTGGTGAAGTGGATGATCCTATGCTGTCGAGAAAAGCCTCTAGCGAGTTTCATGGCGGCCCGTACCCTAAACCGACTCAGGTGGTCAGGTAGAGAATACCGAGGCGTTCGGGTGAACTATGGTTAAGGAACTCGGCAAAATGCCCCCGTAACTTCGGGAGAAGGGGGGCCATCACTGGTGATCCGATTTACTCGGTGAGCTGGGGGTGGCCGCAGAGACCAGCGAGAAGCGACTGTTTACTAAAAACACAGGTCCGTGCGAAGCCGTAAGGCGATGTATACGGACTGACGCCTGCCCGGTGCTGGAACGTTAAGGGGACCGGTTAGTCCGACTTCGGTCGGGCGAAGCTGAGAACTTAAGCGCCAGTAAACGGCGGTGGTAACTATAACCATCCTAAGGTAGCGAAATTCCTTGTCGGGTAAGTTCCGACCTGCACGAATGGCGTAACGACTTCTCGACTGTCTCAACCATAGGCCCGGTGAAATTGCACTACGAGTAAAGATGCTCGTTTCGCGCAGCAGGACGGAAAGACCCCGGGACCTTTACTACAGTTTGATATTGGTGTTCGGTTCGGCTTGTGTAGGATAGCTGGGAGACTGTGAACTCTGGACGCCAGTTCAGGGGGAGTCGTCGTTGAAATACCAGTCTGGTCGTGCTGGATGTCTAACCTGGGTCCGTGATCCGGATCAGGGACAGTGTCTGATGGGTAGTTTAACTGGGGCGGTTGCCTCCTAAAGAGTAACGGAGGCGCCCAAAGGTTCCCTCAGCCTGGTTGGCAATCAGGTGTTGAGTGTAAGTGCACAAGGGAGCTTGACTGTGAGACCGACGGGTCGAGCAGGGACGAAAGTCGGGACTAGTGATCCGGCGGTGGCTTGTGGAAGCGCCGTCGCTCAACGGATAAAAGGTACCCCGGGGATAACAGGCTGATCTTCCCCAAGAGTCCATATCGACGGGATGGTTTGGCACCTCGATGTCGGCTCGTCGCATCCTGGGGCTGGAGTCGGTCCCAAGGGTTGGGCTGTTCGCCCATTAAAGCGGTACGCGAGCTGGGTTTAGAACGTCGTGAGACAGTTCGGTCCCTATCCGCTGCGCGCGCAGGAATATTGAGAAGGGCTGTCCCTAGTACGAGAGGACCGGGACGGACGAACCTCTGGTGTGCCAGTTGTTCTGCCAAGGGCATGGCTGGTTGGCTACGTTCGGGAGGGATAACCGCTGAAAGCATCTAAGCGGGAAGCCTGCTTCGAGATGAGTATTCCCACCCCCTTGAGGGGTTAAGGCTCCCAGTAGACGACTGGGTTGATAGGCCGGATCTGGAAGCACGGTAACGTGCGGAGGTGACCGGTACTAATAGGCCGAGGGCTTGTCCTCAGTTGCTCGCGTCCACTGTGTTGGTTCTGAAACCACGAACAGCCCCATACCCGTAAACCGGGTGTGGTGCGGCATAGTTCGACAGTTTCATAGTGTTTCGGTGGTCATAGCGTGAGGGAAACGCCCGGTTACATTCCGAACCCGGAAGCTAAGCCTTACAGCGCCGATGGTACTGCAGGGGGGACCCTGTGGGAGAGTAGGACACCGCCGAACAAACTTTAGAGAAAACCCCCGTGCCTATTGGCACGGGGGTTTTTTATTTCACCAGCTTTGTTTCGTAGGCCAGGATCACCGCTTGGATCCGGTCTCTTGAGCCCGTCTTCGCCAGGATGCGGCCCACATGGGTTTTCACCGTCGATTCGGCCAGGTGCAGGCGGGCGGATATCTCCGTGTTGGTCCAGCCCTTGCCGATGACCGTCAGGATCTCGCGTTCCCGGTCGGTGAGGGCCGCGAGACGTGAGTCCGCCGGCTCGGTGGTCGGGGTTTCCGCCGGGAGGTGGTGGGCGTAGGCGTCCAACAGGCGGCGGGTCAGGCTCGGGGCGACCACCGCGTCGCCCGTGGCCACCGCGCGTATGCCTGACAGCAGGTCCTCCGGCTGGGCGTCCTTCACCAGGAAACCGGAGGCGCCGGCCCGTAAGCCCGCGTAGGCGTACTCGTCCAGGTCGAAGGTCGTGAGGATCAGGACGCGGGTGCGGGCGCCGGCCGCGACGATGCGGCGGGTGGCCTCGATGCCGTCGAGGCCGGGCATACGGACATCCATCAGGACGACGTCGGGGTGGAGCTCGGCTGTCATACGGATCGCCTCGATGCCGTTCGGGGCTTCGCCGAGGACCGTCATGTCGTCCTGGCTCTCCAGCAGCATGCGGAAGCCGAAGCGCTGGAGGGGTTGGTCGTCGGCGATGAGGACGGTCGTCACTGCGGGGTTTCCTCCGGTAGGTGAAGGCGGACACGCCAGCCCCCCTCAGGGAGTGGGCCGGCCTCAAGTGTGCCGCTGTACAGGGCTGTTCGCTCGCGCATTCCGGGCAGGCCTCGGCCGCCGGTGCCGTCTGTGTCTCCGCCGCGGCCGGTGTCGGTCACCGTGACCGTGACGGCGCCGCCGTCGTCGTACGACATCTCGATCTGTGAAGTGGCGCCGGGGCCGGCGTGTTTGAGGGTGTTGGTGAGGGCTTCCTGGATGACGCGGTAGACGGTGAGCTGGCGGCCGGGGGTGATGGCGGGGGTGCCGTGGATCGTCGTACCGACCGGGAGGCCTGCCTTGCGGACGCCGTCGATGAGTTGATCGAGGTCGGTGAGAGCGGGCTGGGGGGTCAGGTCGGCGGCTGGGCGGTCCTCTTCGCGCAGGACGTCCAGGAGGCGCCGGAGTTCTGTCAGCGCCTGGCGGCTTGTGGTGGCTATCGCGTTCAGCGCTTGTGCCGCGCGGTCGGGGGATTTCGCTGCGGCGTAG
This sequence comes from Streptomyces sp. NBC_00019, assembly GCF_045041015.1. Classification (NCBI taxonomy): domain Bacteria; kingdom Bacillati; phylum Actinomycetota; class Actinomycetes; order Kitasatosporales; family Streptomycetaceae; genus Streptomyces; species Streptomyces sp. NBC_00019. The sequence continues at coordinate 5,075,755 of NZ_CP108302.1, read as the reverse complement.
CGGCCGCCGTCGGCGAGGCCGGTGATGACGGAGAGGTTGTGGCCGATGATGTCGTGCATCTCGCGGGCTATACGGGCGCGTTCGGCGGCCGCGGCGAGCTGGGCCTGCTGGTCGCGTTCGGTCTCCAGGCGGCGGGCGCGGTCCTCGAGGGCCTCGGTGTAGTCGCGGCGGGTGCGGACCGTGATGCCGATGGCGGCGCTGAGGGCGATAGAGAGGAGGAGCGGGACCACCTGCTCGTCCCAACTCCTCTTCGAGTGGCGGGCGGTCGTCACGAACTCCGGTGTGATGACGAGGATCGTGGTCCACCACAGGGAGCGCAGAGGGCGGCGCAGGGCGATGTGGTAGACGACGACCAGCTGGAGCAGGGCGGCCTGGAGGACCGCGCCGCTCCAGGCGTTGGCGAGGGCCATGGGGGCTATCGCGCACAGGACGGCTCGGGGGTGGGTGCGGCGCCAGAGCAGGGGGAGCGAGAGGCCCAGAGTCATGGTGAGGAGCAACGAGGCGGGGACGTCCTTGTTGCGGGCCACGTTCTCCCAGCCGCCGCCGACGTAGTCGATCAGGGCCGCCGTCACCCAGAAGCCGGTGAAGGTCAGGTCCCAGGGGAGGGGATGGCGGCGGTCGAACGCGCGCACCGCGTGGGCGATGCGCTGTACCCACTGGGTGAGGGGTTCGGCCGCTCTTGTCTCTCGCTCCTCCGGCATGGGGTCCATGGTGCGATGGTCCAGGGTGGGGCGGGTACCAGGCGTCCGACCTGGGGGCTTATATGAGGTGAGGGGTCTGGTACCTGGGTACTACCGTGATCGGTATGAGTGACTCGAGCCCAGATTCGTACGTCGTCCGGTCCATACGTGCCGACGAGTGGCCCGCCGTGAAGGAGCTGCGGCTCGTCGCGTTGCAGGATCCTGCGGCACCGGTTGCCTTTCTGGAGACGTACGAGAAGGCCCTGACCCACCCGGACTCCTTCTGGCAGGAGCGGGCTGTCGGGTCGTCGAAGGTGGATGGCGGGGCGCTGCAGTTCATCGCCGAGGCCGCGGACGGGACGTGGGTCGGGTCCGTGGTCGTGCTGATCGAGGAGGCCGGGACGGATGACTGGGCCGGGTTTCCCGTCGAGCGTAACCAAGGGCATGTGGTCGGGGTGTTCGTGCGGCCCGAGTGGCGTGGTGGCGGGGTGACCAAGGGGCTCTTCGAGGCCGCCGTCGAGTGGGCTTGGGGGCGTGGAGTCGAGGCCGTGCGGCTCATCGTGCATGAGGACAATCCGCGCGCCCAGGGGTTCTATCGCAAGGCCGGGTTCGTGCCGACCGGGAAGACCGTGCCGTTGCCCGGCAATGAGGGCGAGATCGAGTTGGAGTTCGTCCTCGAGAAGGCCTGAACTTCTCGGAGGGCCGTGGTCACACCGGCAGTTCGTCGTGCGGCCAGCGGGCCCTCGCCTGTTCCCGGGAGCGGAGCAGGGCCAGGGTCGGCAGGCCCCGGTCCGCCCCGGTGGCCAGCAGCTCCGGGAGCTGGGGAAGCGGAGCCACGGCGGCGACGTCGTCCAGGACGAGCGTCAGTGGTGGGTCGAGGCGACCGGAGGATGACCGTTCGGCCATGCGCCGGCCACGCTCGACCACGCTGGAGACGAGCGCCGTCAGAAGTGGCATGGCGCCCGGATTGGTCCGGGGGTCCTCGATGGATTCCCCCACCACATAAAGCGTGCCCCCTTCGTCCACGAAGGAATCCAAGGCAAGGGCATCAGTTCGGTTTGGAGTGCACGACTCGCGGATGTTGACCGTGAAGAGGGCGGAGAGCGCGCGGCCGGTCAACTCCTGGGCGATGTCCCGGCGTTCGGGATACGCGGTGAGTGCGGCCTCGAGCTCGCCCGCCGCTCCGGGGGCGGCCTTGGGGTTGGTGCGGAGGATGCGGACCGCGTCCTGGATCTGGGTGCCCTGGGACCAGCGGTGGACGTGCCGGATGGTGCGGCCGTCGATGGCGGCGGCATGCAGACAGCTTCGCAGGAGCGTTTCCGCTACGTCGGCCACGGCCTGGTCGATCTTCGCTGTGGGGCGGACCGGGGCGAGGAGGGCGTGGGCCCTCGCGGTCGCCGTCTGCTTGTCCTCGCAGCCCGTCGTGGGGGACCAGTGGAGACGGGCCGGGGTGTCGCAGAGGTGGGCGGGGTCGTAGAGGTGGACCGGGCCCAGCTTGGTGCGGGCGTCCTTGGTGTCGGACCAGACGGCGGGGTTCGAGGTGACGACGAGGATGGCGCCCTCGGCGTCGTGGACCGCCTGGGTGGCGGAGGCCTGGCGGGTCTCCCGCGGGGCCACGAGAACCTTCTCCACTCGTGGGGGTACCGCCACCGCCGCGGGAGGCTCCGGCTCCGCCCGCGGTGTCGGGACCTCGTGGTGCGTGACCGCCTCGACGACGGGCTCCGGAGCCGGCGGCGGCTGTTCCACTGCCGCGACCGGAACCTCCGTCCGCCGTGCCCGCCGTACCGCCTTCCAACGAGCCACCGTCCCCAGGACGAACACGGTGAGCACGACCAGGATCATCAACTGCCCGATGACCAGCCCCCAGAACAGCCCGTACCCGGAGAGCTGCCCGGCCGGGGTCTCCGGCCAGGCGCCCGGGATGTCGTGGGGCTGGCCGATGAGCCGGCGCATCGCCAGAGGGGTACGGGCGAAGGTGACGCCCTGGGGCCAGTTGCCGTGGGCGAACAGGCCCGCCAGGCCGGTGGCCGACCAGACCATCAGGGTCATGCCGAGGAGGAAGGCGAGTATGCCGACCAACAGTCCGTCGGGGATGCCTCCCTGACCTCCCTGGCCCTCCTGCCCGCGGCGGTCGTCAGGTCTCACCATGGCACGCCTCCTGCCTACGCCACCGTCGACTCGGAGTCGCCCATGTGCTGCTCCATGTGCTGTTCCATGAAGGCCGCCGCCCGCTCCTCCGCCTCCAGCTCGGCCGCGCGCAGGGCGTCGTCCGTGAGGTGGTCCTCGGAGGACTCGGTCATCGCGCGGTCGGTGAAGACCAGTGGGCGTTCCGTCTCGGTGATCAGGTGTTTGACCACCTGGACGTTGCCGTTGACGTCCCACACCGCGATGCCCGGTGTCAGCGAGGGGATGATCTCGACCGCCCAGCGTGGCAGACCCAGCACCCGGCCCGTCATTCTGGCCTCGTCCGCCTTCTGGGCGTAGATCGTCCTCGTGGACGCCATCTTCAGGATCGCCGCCGCCTCCTTCGCCGCGGCTCCGTCCACCACGTCGGACAGGTGGTGGACGACCGCCACGAAGGACAGACCGAGCCGTCGGCCGAACTTCAGCAGCCGCTGGAACAGCTGGGCCACGAAGGGGCTGTTGATGATGTGCCAGGCCTCCTCGACCAGGAAGATGCGCTTCTTCCGGTCGGGGCGGATCCAGGTGTGCTCCAGCCACACGCCGACGATCGCCATGAGGATGGGCATGGCGATGGAGTTGCGGTCGATGTGCGACAGGTCGAAGACGATGAGCGGAGCGTCCAGGTCGATGCCGACCGTCGTGGGGCCGTCGAACATGCCACGCAGGTCACCGTCGACCAGGCGGTCGAGGACCAGCGCGACGTCCAGACCCCATGCCCGTACGTCCTCTATGTCGACGTTCATCGCCTCGGCCGACTCCGGCTCGGGGTGCCGTAGCTGCTCCACGATGTCCGTGAGGATCGGCTGGCGTTCGACGATCGTCTCGTTGACGTAGGCGTGCGCGACCTTCAGCGCGAAGCCGGAGCGCTCGTCGAGACCGTGGCCCAGCGCGACCTCGATGATGGTCCGGAGCAGCGCGAGCTGACCGGTCGTCGTGATCGCGGGGTCGAGCGGGTTGAGCCGGATACCCATGTCCAGCGCGGCCATCGGGTCCAGGCGGATAGGAGTTATCCCCAACTTCTGCGCGATGAGGTTCCATTCGCCGACCCCGTCCTCGCCCTGCGCGTCGAGGACGACGACCTGCCGGTCGCGGAAGCGCAGTTGGCGCAGGACGTACGTCTTCTCCAGCGCCGACTTGCCGTTGCCGGACTCGCCGAGGACCAGCCAGTGAGGTGCCGGGAGCTGCTGGCCGTACAGCTGGAAGGGGTCGTAGATGTAGCCCTTCCCGGAGTACACCTCGCGGCCGATGATCACGCCGGAGTCGCCCAGCCCCGGTGCGGCCGTGGGCAGGTAGACCGCCTGGGCCTGGCCGGTGGAGGTGCGGACGGGCAGGCGGGTCGTCTCGACCTTGCCGAAGAGGAAGGACGTGAAGGCGTCGGTGAGGACGGACAGCGGGTCCCGCATCTGAGCTCAGCCCCTACCTTCGGATGCCGGTGGCGAACGGGAGCGTGTTCACGAACGCGCGGTGGTGTTCGCGGTCGCACCATTCGAGCTTCAGGTACGACTTTCCGGCCGAGGCCCGGATGGTCCGCTTGTCGCGGGCCAGGGCGTCGGGATTGCGGGAGGAGACGGTGATGTAACCGACCAGGTTGACGCCGGCCGCACCGCTCGCGAGGTCTTCGCCGCGCTGGTCGAGACGGTTGTGGGAGGCGATGTCGCGCGGGTCGACGGTGCGGTTCATCTTGGCCTGGCGGGAGGCTTCCGCCTCGTCGTTCGTCTTCTCGGTCAGCATGCGCTCGATGGCGACCTCGGTGGGTTCGAGGTCCATGGTGACGGCGACCGTGCGGATGACGTCCGGGGTGTGGACGAGGAGGGGGGCGAGGAAGTTGACCCCGACGGGGGTCATCGGCCATTCCTTCACCCAGGCCGTCGCATGGCACCAGGGCGCGCGGGTGCTGGACTCCCGGGTCTTCGCCTGGAGATACGTCGGCTCCATGGCGTCCAGCTCGGCCGGCCAGGAGTTGCGCTTGCTCATCGCCTGGATGTGGTCGATGGGGTGGTCCGGGTCGTACATGGAGTGGATGAGCGAGGCGAGACGGCCCTGGCCCAGCGGCTGCCGTACGCGGATGTCGGCCTCCTGCAGCCGCGAGCAGATGTCCGTCAGCTCACGCGCCATCACGACCGCGAGGCCCGCGTCGCGGTCCAGCTTGCGGCCGGACTGGGGGCGTGCCGCGCGGGCCATGGTGTGGGCCTCGGCGGCGAGCTCGCGGGTGAAGTGCATACAGGCGACGAGGTAGGCGCGGTGCTGCTCGCTGCTCGTCGACACCATGGACTGGAGTTGGTCGTACGACTGCTGCAGCCATCCCGGTGCCCTCTCGTCCCCGCGGACGGAGACGTCCTTGGCGTGGGCGTCGGGGTCGGCGGGGAGGGTGCGGGCGAGCATCTGGAGGCGGGTGACGAAGCCGTCCCCGTTGGCGACGTGCTTGAGCAGGGTGCCGAAGCGGTCGACGAGGGCTTCCTGGTCCTCGGAGTCGCGCAGGCCGACGCCGGGGCCCTCGATCTCGATGGCGGCGGTGACGGTGCGGCGGTCCGCGTGCAGGAGTACGGCGATCTCGTCCGGGCCGAAGGGCGCGGCGAGCCAGGTGATACGGCCGATGCCGGGCGGCGGGCCGATCTCGACCTCCAGGCCGTCGGTCCTGATGCCGGCCTCCATGACGCCGGAGCGGTAGACGGTCCCCCGCTTCAGGGACCGCTTGTAACTGCGGTTGATCTCGAACCACTTGTAGAACGTGCGGTGCTTGTACGGCACGTAGACCGCCATCAGGGCGATCAGCGGGAAGCCCATCAGCAGGACGATGCGCAAGGCCAGGACGGGGACGAGGAGCCCGCACATCATGCCGAGGAACGCGCCGCCGATGATCAGCGCGATCTCGCCTGTCTCACGGTTGCGGCCGACGATCGCGTTCGGCCGGGCGCGGCCGATGAGATAGGTACGGCGGGGTGTGACCGCGTGGGACACATGGGACTCGGTCGTCAACGCCCGTCACCTCCTGTGGGCTTGTTGCGGTTGTTGCTGGCGTGCGGGGTGTTGACCGCGTTGCTCGAACGCGGCTGGGGTGCGGCGGAGGGGACAGATCCGCCGCCGCCACCGTTCGGGGTGCGGGCGCTGTGGGCGGCTACGCCGCCGGAGGCGGGGTTGGAGGGGCGTGCGCCGCTCGAACCGTTGCCGCCGCCGTTGTTGTCGGCCCTGGTGCTGTGGGTCTTGATGCCCTGGGCGACGAGGGTCGCGGGGGAGCTGATGACCGCGGCCGCCTTTCCTTCGGCGCCCTGCATGATGCGGTTGTTGCGGGAGCCCGCGATCTCGTCGCCGAAGCCGGGGACGAAGCGGTAGATCATCGCGCTGGCGAAGATGGCGAGCAGGATGATGGCCAGGCCGGAGACCACGGCGGAGAAGGCGTCGGGGCCGTCGTCGGCGGACAGTGCGCCGGCTAGCCCCAGGACGATCACGATGACCGGCTTGACCAGGATGACCGCGATCATGATGCCCGCCCAGCGGCGGACGTGGCCCCACAGGTTCTTGTCGACCAGGCCCGCGTAGACGACGGTGCCTAGGAGGGCGCCGACATAGAGGAGCGCGGCCCTGATGACCAGCTCCAGCCAGAGGACGCCGGCGGCGAGGATGGAGACGAGGGACACCACGATCAGCATGATCGGGCCGCCGCCGATGTCCTCGCCCTTCTCCAGGGCGCCGGAGAAGGTGCCGAAGAACGTGTCCGTCTGGTCGCCGGTGGTCTTCGCGAGGACCTCGGTGACTCCGTCGGTGGCCGAGACGACCGTGTAGAGGATCAGGGGAGTGAACGCCGACGCCAGCACGGTCAGCCAGAGGAACCCGATCGCTTCGGAGATGGCCGTGGTGAGGGGTGCGCCACGGACGGCTCGCTTGGCTACGGCCAGCAGCCACAGCAGCAGCGTCAGAATCGTCGACGCCGCGAAGACGACCGCGTACTGCTGGAGAAACTTGGGGTTCGTGAAGTCGACGTTCGCGGTGTCCTTCACGGCCTCGCTGAGCTTGTCGACGGTCCATGCGGCGGCGTCGGCACAGCCCTTGGCGAGGGAGGAGAGGGGGTCGAGGGTGGAGGTGGGGTCGGTGGTGGTTCCGCCGGAGGCGCCGCCGGTTTCGCCGCGTTCGCAGTAGTCCTTGGCGGGGCCACGGATGAGGTCGCAGGGGTCGTTGCTGCCGGTCGGCGAAGGCGTAGGGCTCGGGGTGGGCGCGGCGAAGGCACGGGTGGCCAGCAGCACGGTGGCGGCCTGCACTGCGGCGACAGCACCGGTGACCTTGAGGACGTGGTGGTTAGCGCGCATACGTGAAACCTCCGTACTCCTCGACGGCCTTCGTCATGTCGTCGGCTGTGGAGGCCCTCTGGTCGCGCCCGACGGGCACGGGACCGTCCTTTTGCTGGAAGTCGGTGACTTTCCAGTCGTCGGCGACCCACCTCAGCTGGTACGTGGTGGTGTACCAGGACTCGGACACTGGGTTGGTCGATCCGTCGCCGGACAGGCCGAAGAGGGACGTGTACCAGACCTCTACGGTGGCGGTGCTCGCGTTGGACGAGGTGGCCTTGGTACCCACCGGGATGACGCGTGAGACGAAGGTCTGGCCGGTTGGCGCGGCGCCGTCCTTGTTCAGACCGATGTTGGTCAGGAACTTCTCACTGGAGTAGGCGCTGTCCAGGTCCGCCTGTCGGGCGGCGGCAACGTCAGGGGCGTAGACGCTGTTGACGATCTCGTGCCGCCGGTCCGTGTTGAACATCTCGGCCGATCCCAAAGTCACCGAGTAATTGGCCGCGGCACTCTGAGCGCCTTGCGCATCATGCGCGAATCCCGCCGTCACCGGCTTTGTCCCGCTCGCCGCCGTGCTCGCTACCTCGGGCTTGTCGCTGGCGCCGGTTTTCGATGCGGAGTCGTCTTCTCCGCGGTTCGCGAAGGCGATCGCGGCGATGAGGAGGACGACCACGCCGACCACCGTGACCAGGCTGCGTGACGACGAGCGGGCGCGGGGACGCGCGCCGCCGTACACGTCGTCCGGCATGCGGGTGCGGGTCTGGCCGGAGCCGCCATAGCCGCCGGAGGTGTCGTGTTCGTCACCGGGACTCATGCCGGGTACGCCCCCTCGACGTCGTGCGGAAACACGTAGGAGTACGACGGTAGCCGTGCTGGTTCCCGCGCGGGCGCGGTGTGGTGACTCGGCATCAGGGAAACGCAACCTCAGTCGGTGGGCACGACGGGCGGGTGGGGTGGAGGGGTGGGGGCCGGGCGTGCCCGGGGACTGGAGGAATGCCTGCTAGACAGCCATGCCGTACACGATGGTGAACAGCGTGCCCAGTGAGCCGATGATGAAGACCCCGGTGAGGCCGGCGATGATCAGGCCCTTGCCCTGTTCCGCGCTGAAGGTGTCACGGAGGGCCGTCGCGCCGATGCGTTGCTTCGCGGCGCCCCAGATGGCGATGCCGAGGCAGAGCATGATGGCGACCGCCATGACGACCTGGATCATCGTCTTCGCTTCAGTGCCCAGCGCCCCGAAGGGGCCCCAGTCCGGAGCGATCCCGCCGATGATGGTGTTGATGTCTCCCTTGTCGGCCGCAAAGAGCATGTAAGTCACCGCCCCTGGTGGGTAGTTCCGCTTCCCCCTGCAGGTGCGCAGAGGTCAGGCATCATTGTCGCCGACAATTCTGCTGCCGGATGTCGACTTGGCGTCATTGATTGGCGGGTTTCGTACGAATGCACTGCCCGGTCACTCTGTGTATCACGGCACGTCACGCCGGGCAATGAGGCCGGAGCGGAACCTTCGTGTGGTTCCGTCGTTGACCTCTTCTTGGGATCTGGCTGCTGGTGGCACCCAAGTTGCACCCATGTTCTGCGGGTGAAGGCTATCTCCGTACGACACCGGCATGACGAACGGGCCGCGGCTGGTGCCGCGGCCCGTCTGTCTGGTGACTGAGCGTCAGCCCGTGAAGGCGCCCACGCCCGCCGGGGTGCCCAGGCCGGTCGGGCCGTCGTAGCCCGAGGTGGCGGTGCAGAAGTAGCTCGTGGAGCAGGTGCCGTTGTTTCCGGAGGTCACGTCGTTGAGGGCCGAGGTGTCCTCGTAGGGGAACTGCGCCGGGTAGGAGCTGCTGGACGGCGTGCCGGCCAGGGCGTACACGGAGGCGATGATCGGGGCCGAGGCGCTGGTGCCGCCGTAGGTGTTCCAGCCGGTGCCGTCGGAGCCGTAGGAGTCGTAGACGGAGACACCGGTGGCCGGGTCGGCGACGGCGGAGACGTCGGAGATCATGCGCTTGGTGCAGCCGGTGTCGGTCTGCCAGCTGGGCTTGGCGTCGTACGCGGAGCAGCCGGAGCCGGTGCCCTCGGTGCTGCTGGTCTTCCAGACGCTCTCGGTCCAGCCGCGGCTGGTGGAGGACGTGGAGAGCTTGGTGCCGCCGACCGATGTCACGTACTTCGAACCGGCCGGGTACTCGGCGCCGTAGGCCTCGTCGCCGGCGGAGACGGTGATGGCGACGCCCGGGTGGTTGAAGTAGGAGGAGTCGTAGGAGGTGTCCGAGGAGGACTCGGAGCCGCCGTAGGAGTTGGAGACGAACTTGGCGCCCAGGGCGACGGCCTCGTTCACCGCCTTGCCCAGGTCGGCCATGCTCGACGAACTCGCCTCGACCAGCAGGATCTTGGCGTTCGGGGCGATGGCGGAGACCATGTCGAGGTCGAGGGAGATCTCGCCCGCCCAGCCGCTGTCGGCGGTGGGGAGGGAGGTCGTGGAGCCGGTCTGGGAGACCTTCTTGAAGCAGCCGTTGGCGACGGCGCAGGCGGAGAGGCCGTAGTAGGAGCGGTAGGTGGCCAGGTCCGCGGCGGCGTTGGGGTCGTCGTAGGCGTCGACGATGGCGATGGTCTCGCCGGAGCCGTTCGAGGAGGAGGCGTCGGTCAGGCCGTAGGCGTCCTGGAGGTCGCTCGGGCCGTAGCCGGTCGGCGTGGCCGAGGTGGCGTTCGGCTTGACGGTCTTGGGGGTCGCGCCCTTGAGCGCGGCCTGCTTCTCCATGTAGGCGGTGGTGCCGCCGGTGACACGGAGCGCGTTGCAGGCGGCGTAGCCCTTCTTCGGGGTCGTGCCGCACGCGCTCTCGTACTGCACATGGGCCTTGGCGACCTGTGCGGCGACGGTCTTGGCGCTCACCTTGTGCGGCGTGGGGGTGGCCGCGTCGGCGTGGGTCGCGATGCCGAGTCCGGCGAGGAGGAGGGCGGCCGTGGCCGTGGCGGCCGAGCCGATCCGGCGCGATCTGCCGGATATGTGGGGGGTGTTGGGCGTACGCAACGTACAGCCTCCTGAGAGTGGGGTGGCAGAGGCCTGCGGTGGGGGACCACCGGTGAGGTTCCCGGTGGGGGCGGCGACCCGCGTAGACCATCCCCTTGTTGAGTACGTGACAACAAGACGGGCGGTGGAATCCTGACTTCCGCCTTACTGAAGGGGGTTGGGGGGTTACTGATAAATGGCGGGGCGATGGGCGGCGAATGGCCTCGGCTTGACCATCTGCACGCGTTGCGCACAACTGCCGGAGGGTCACCTGGGCGTGAGGCCGTGCAGCAGGAGATGTACGAGCTCGGGAATGCCGTCGAGGGCTGTCTGCGGGTCGAGCTTGTCGGTGGCGGCGAACATGGCGGTGCCGTGCAGGGTGGCGCCCAGGGCGAGGGTGAGGCGGCCGGGGTCCCCCTGGACGATCTCGCCGCGCTGCTGGGCGTCCGAGATGATCTGCTCGAGGGCTCCCACCGTGCGGCCGACGGCGACGGCCATCTGCTCGGACGCCTCGGGGTCGTGCTTGCGGGCGTACATGAGCTCCAGGAGCTCGGCGTTCTCCAGGGAGAAGGCCAGATAGGCCCGCGCGAGGGCGGTGAACCGGGGCTCCAGCGGCAGGCCGGGGTCGTCGGCGGTGTCGAGGGCCCGGGTCAGTCGTTCGTAGCCGTCAAGGGCCAGAGCGTTGAGCAGGGCCTGCTTGTCCTTGAAGTGGCGCCCCGGGGCGGCGTGGCTGACGCCGATGTCACGGGCCAGTTCGCGCAGGGAGAGCGAGGCCACGCCCCTGTCGCGCAGGGTGCGCTCCGCGCTCGCGAGCAGGGCGGAGCGGAGGTCTCCGTGGTGGTAGGGGCGGGTTTCGGACTTCTCGGACGGCATGGGCCCCATCGTATCCCGATGTAGACGGCGTCACTATTGTTGACACCGCCACCATTGTTGTCATTGACAGCATTGTTGGCATCGCCTACTTTGAGGGCATGGCTGACAAGAGCAAGCACGCATGGAACGCGACCCACCTCCCCGACCTGACCGGCCGCATCGCCGTGATCACCGGCGCCAACAGCGGCATCGGCCTCACCGCCGCGGCCGCGCTGACCGGGGCGGGCGCGCACGTGGTGTTCGCGGTACGGGACCCGCGGCGCGGTGAGGCGGCGGCGCGGACGGTGAACGGCAGCGTGGAGGTGCGGCGCCTGGACCTGGCGGACCTGTCGTCCGTGCGGGAGTTCGCGGCGGCGTGGGACGGTCCGCTGGACCTCCTCATCAACAACGCCGGCGTGATGATGGTGCCGGAGCAGCGGACGCCGGACGGCTTCGAGATGCAGTTCGGCACGAACCACCTGGGCCACTTCGCGCTCACGAACCTGCTGCTGCCGTACCTCACGGACCGGGTGGTGACGGTGTCCTCGGGCGCCCACCGCTGGGGCGACGCGAGGATCCGCTTCGACGACCCGAACTGGACGACCGGCTACCACCCCAACCAGGCCTATGCCCAGTCGAAGCTGGCGAACCTCCTGTTCACCCTGGAACTCCAGCGCCGCCTGACGGAGTCGGGCTCCCCGGTCCGCGCCCTCGCCGCCCACCCCGGCTACTCGGCCACCAACCTCCAGAGCCACGCGGCGAGTCCGGCGGCCCGGGTCTTCATGAAGTTCGGCAACAGGTTCCTGGCCCAGGACGACAGGGCGGGCACCCTGCCGACGCTGTACGCGGCGACGCAGGACCTGCCCGGCGCGAGCTATGTCGGCCCGGACGGGTTGGGCGAGATGCGGGGCGCCCCCACCCTGGTGGGCCGCTCACCCGCGGCGAGCGACCCGGCGACGGCGAGGCGGCTGTGGACGGTGTCGGAGGAGCTGACGGGGACGCGGTTCCCGCTGGAGGCGGCCGTACGGGGCTGAGCGCCACCCGTGAGGCGGTCACGGGTACGGGTCAGCTGGCGAACATGCCCGCCGTCGCGTTGATCCACGTGCCCGTGATGCTGACGCCCGCGCGGTGACGAACTGGCAGGCGATGCCCTGCACCACCGGCCGCGTGTAGTCCTCGAGCGACATCTCCGTCAGCGATACGCCATGGAAGTCCCCGCGCGGTACGAGGTTGAGGGAGATGTCGATCCGGCCGGCCCGTTCCACGACCGACGCCGCGTGCGCCTCCACGGCGGCCTCGTCACGGGCGTCCAGTACGTCGTACTCGGCACCGGTCTCCTCCGCGACCTTCCGCAGCGTCGACTCCGTACGGCCGACGAGGAAGACCCGCGCGCCCGCGTCGGCGTACGCCTTCGCGACACCCGCGCCGAGCGAACCCGCACCGCCGTAGACGACCGCGACCTTGTTCTTCAGCAGGTTCAGCATGGTGACTCCCTGGGTGGGGGCGCCGTGTGCGCCCGTCACTCATGGGACGTGCCCGCGCGGAAAACTCATCGCTGCCTCAGAGAGCCATCGGCAGACCGAACGCCGGGTACAGATGCGGCTCGAAGGTGGTGATCGCGGCGATCCTCCCGTCCTCGATCCGCAGGACGTCGATGTTCTGGCCCCGGAAGACGGTCGTACCGGGCCGTCGCAGGTAACCGGCCACCGCCACCTGCCCGTTGGCGCGTACGGGGAGGTGGCGCCAGTGTCCGACGAACATCGGGGAGGCCGGGTCGAGGTTCGGGCGGATGAAGGCGAAGAGGGCCTCGCGGGTCGTGAACCAGAACGGGTTCGGCGGCATGGTGAGCACGGCGTCCTCGCGGACCAGCTCGGCCATGGCGTCGAAGTCCACGCGGGCCACGGCGTCCATGTAGCGCTGGAGCAGCGCCAGTTCGTCGGTGCTGGGGGCGGCCGCCGACCAGTCCTCGCGCCGCCCGGGCAGCGCCTCCCGCAGCGCCGATCTCCCGCGCTGCACCGCGCTGTTGGCCGACGCGAGCGACGATTCCAGCAGGTCGGCGGTCTCCTGGGCCGACCATCCCGCCACGTCCCGCAGGATCACCGCGGCGCGCTGACGCGGCGGAAGGTGCTGGATCGCCGTGAGGAAGACCAGCTCCAGGGTCTCGCTCGCGACGGCCCGCGCGACGGGTTCGTCGGGGAGCTGGTCGTCCGGGAAGGGCTGCAGCCAGGGCATGGACGGGGGCGGGGGGCCGTCGCCCGAGTCGATGCCGGGGACGGGCTCGTAGGGGGTGGGGCGGCGGTCGTTCTTCCGGAGAAAGTCCAGGCAGGCGTTGGTGGCGATCCGGTACAGCCACGCCCGCGGGTTCTCCACGCCGTCCATCGCGTCCCTCGCCCGCCACGCCTTGAGGAACGTCTCCTGGGTGAGGTCCTCCGCCTCGTCGTACGAGCCGAGCAGGCGGTAGCAGTGGACGCGGAGTTCCTTGCGGTGGGCCTCGATGAGAGCCGTGAAGTCGTCCTCGCCGGGATTCGTCACGCCGGTCGGTGTGACGTTTTCCGTACGGGCCTCCCGGGCGAGCCGCCGGAGTTGCGCGAACCGGGTGGTGAGCGCCTCGACGTCGGCGCGGAAGACGACCGGGGGTTCCAGCCGCAGACGGTTCAGCTGGTCGCCGATGTCGGAGACCAGCTCCTTGGCGGCGGGGCTGCGCCGCTTCCGGTACGCCCGCTGCCGGCATGCCTGCGAACAGTAGGAGGCGGTCCGTCCGGGGCCCGCGGTGCGCTCGATGGGGCGCCCGCAGGTCCGGCACGTGGCGGTCATGCGGCTCGCCGCGCGATGAGCGTGGGCATGAGGGCTCCTCTGCTCGAGAGAACGCTGCCAGGGTAGGTGTCCTTTGACACGCGCCTGACCCGGTTCTCACCTTCGTGCGGAAGGCTGCGTTCCGATGAAGCGCACGCCTCTCTACGCCGTCCTCGTACTCCTCGCCGTCACCTCCGCCTCCGAGGCGGCCGCCGATGACGGTCCCGGACCTTTCGGGGTCACCGTCACCGCCGCCACAACCGCGGAAACCGCGCGCGTGGGAGCGCTGTTCGACGGTGGGCAGCACTTCTGTACCGCGTCCGTCGTGCACAGCCCGCACCGGGATCTCATCGTCACCGCCGCGCACTGCCTGGACGGTGACACGGACGACCTCGTGTTCGTGCCGGGCTACCGGAACGGCAGGGCGCCGTACGGGAGGTGGCGCATCACCGGACGGTTTCTCCCCGACGCGTGGGACGAGGACAGTGACGTGGCGTTCGCGACCCTGGCCGAGCGGCGGGGCGAGGGCGTCGAGGACCTCGTCGGGGGGAACCGCTTCACCACCGGTACCGCGACCGGCGCCACCGGCGTCACGGTCACCGGCTACCCCGACTCCCGCGAGACGCCGGTCCGCTGCACCGACAAGCCGATCGCGCACAGCCGTACGCAACAACGCGTCGACTGTCCCGGCTTCAGCGGCGGCACCAGCGGCAGCCCGTGGGTCAACGGGGACGGGGAGGTCGTCGGGGTGCTCGGCGGGCACGAGCAGGGCGGGGCGACCGCCGGCATCTCGTACAGCGTGGTGCTCGGGCGGGAGGCCGCGCGGCTGTACCGGGACGCGACGGAGTCTCCTTCCGCATGATCACCCCAGAACGACGAAGGCGCCCCTAAACTGACCTGGGCGTCGGACTCCGGGGCAGCGAGGGGCGGTTGACGGTGCGTAAGGCATGGATCGTGGGGGGTGCCGTCCTCGGGGCGGGGCTCAGCTTCGTGATGCTGCTCGTCGTCGGTGTGTACGTCGTCGCCGGGAACCTCGCCAACGGGGTCGGCGGAGCCACGAAGGCGCTGGCCAAGGGGTCCGTGCCGGCCGCCTATCAGAACCTCGTGCAGAAGTGGGGCAACCTCTGCACCGCGATCAACCCGGCGCTGCTCGCCGCCCAGCTGTACCAGGAGAGCGGGTTCAACCCGAAGGCGCAGAGCGCCGCGGCCGCGCAGGGGATAGCGCAATTCATCCCCGGAACATGGGCCACGCACGGAATCGACGGCGACGGGGACGGCGACCGCGACGTATGGGATCCGAATGACGCGATTCCGTCGGCCGCGAAGTACGACTGCACCCTCGCCTCGTACGTGAAGGACGTCCCCGGGGACGCCACGAAGAACATGCTCGCGTCCTACAACGCGGGGGCCTACGCGGTGATCAAGTACGGGGGTGTGCCGCCGTACAAGGAGACCCAGAACTACGTGAAGACGATCACGACGCTGGAGGAGAGCTTCGCGGCTCCCGTCACGCGCGTGGATCCCTCGAAGCAGGCCGCCGGCGCCATCTACTACGCACAGAAGAAGCTCGGCACGCCCTACCTCTGGGGCGGTGACGGTACTGCTCAGGACGGTGGGCGGTTCGACTGCTCGGGGCTGACGAAGGCCGCGTACGAGAGCGTCGGGATCTCGTTGCCCCGCGTCGCCAACGACCAGTGGAACGCGGGTCAGCATCCGGCCAGGGACGAGCTTCTCCCCGGGGATCTCGTCTTCTTCTCGGACGACCTCACCAACTCCCGGGCCATCCGGCATGTGGGGATTTATGTCGGCGGCGGGTACATGATCGACGCCCCGAGAACGGGTGCTGTGATCCGGTTCGACCCGATCGACACCCCCGACTACTTCGGAGCCACACGCGTCACCGAAGATGGCGCGAAAGCGCTCCCCACGACGGTCTGACGGCCTGTGAACCTACCCCCTGAGCTGCAGTGATGTGTCTCTCTTCGATAACGTCTGCGTGATCATTCAGTGGAGGGTGGAACGTATTAACAGGGACCGTGCGTTCCTGTTCTCGTAGCGATCTACACACCACGGGGGTGGAACAGCGGCGCGCGAACCTCTGCGCGCCGGGAGAGCCGACGAAGGGGCCGCAGCACCATGGCTGGACTCGCCGCATCCGGGTCGAACCCCGACGTCGACCTGCTCTACGACATCAACGGCCTGGCCAAGGACGCACCCGTGTGGTTCGACCGGGTCATGGAGTACGTCGGTGAGTACGGGATCCTCCTGGCCACCGTGCTGCTCGTGCTGTGGTGCTGGCTGTCCGTGCGCAAGCGGGGCGGCGAGGAGGCTCCCTCGTCCGTGGCCGCGCTGGTCTGGGCGCCGCTCGCGGCCGGTGTCGCCGTGCTGGTCAACGTGCCGATACGAGGGTTCGTGGAGCGGCCCCGGCCGTTCCTCCAGCACGAGGGACTCGAGGTCCTGGTCTCCGGCAAGACCGACTACTCCTTCGTGAGCGACCACGCCACGATCACCATGGCCATGGCGGTCGGACTGTTCGTCGCCAACCGCAAGTTCGGCTTCTTCGGCATCGGCCTCGCCCTGCTCGAGGGCTTCTGCCGGGTCTACATGGGCGTGCACTACCCGACCGACGTCATCGGCGGCTTCGCCCTCGGTACCGCCGTGGCCCTGCTGCTGTCCCCGCTGGCCATGGCCCTGCTCACCCCGCTGATGAAGGCGATCGAGCGGTCGCCGCGCGCGGGGTGGCTCATCCGGGCACGCGGGAAGTCCTACGACGGTCAGGACTCCCTGATCCCCGGCGCCCGGAAGGAAACGGGCGCCGAGGAGCGGGACCTCGCCGCCTGATCCGCCGGACAGTCCCTAGAGGGCCTGCGGGAACGTGAAGAAGCCGTTCGGGTCGTACTGCTTCTTCACGGCCGTGAGCCTGGTCGCCGCGTCTCCGTAGTACGCCTTGCGCCAGTCCGTCAGGGACGGGTCGGTGTAGTTCTGGTAGGCCGCGCCCGATGCGTAGGGCTTCATCGCGTTGTGGGCCTGGGTCAGCCAGGACTGGGCGGTCGTGCCCGACGTGCCCGCCTTCCAGGCGGCGATGTACTGGGCCAGCATGCGGGAACGGCGGTGGACGAACGCCGTGGCCGTCGGCGAGACGCGGTTGACGGCGCCGCCGAGGGCCGTGAGGGCGATGTCGCCGGCGCCGCCGCGGACCGACTCCAGCTGCTTGAGCATCGCCTGGATGCCGGCCGTGGACAGGGAGCGGTCGAAGAAGTCCGACTTCGCGGCGTACGTCTCCCGGCCGAGCGCGCCCTGCGGGTTGCGGCCCGGGGTCTTGCCGGGCAGGTGGCACTGGGCGTCCGTGGTGAACGAGGAGCAGCCGGCGTAGACCTCCATCGCGTCCTCGTACGAGAGGCGCTTGAGGGAGACGCTGGTCGCGGGGGCACCGATCTTGTCGGCCAGGCGGTCCACGGCGTTCTGGAGCTCACCGTAGGTACCGAGGGAGAAGGCGGCGACGGAGACCGTGGTGTAGCCGCCGGAGGTGCCCGCCAGGTGCAGGGACGACCAGATCTCGTCGGGCTGGGTCGGGCCCCACTCCTGCCAGGCCTTGGTCACGGCAGCGGCCTTCGCCCAGGGCCAGGACATGTACGCCCTCACCGCCTGGGGTGCCGGGTGGGTCTTGAAGTGCAGCTCGGTGACGACGCCGAAGTTGCCGTTGCCCGCGCCGCGCAGCGCCCAGAAGAGGTCCTTGTTCTCGGTCGCGTTCGCGGTGAGCTGCTTGCCGTCCGCGGTGATCAGCGTCGCCTGGGTGAGGCTGTCGCAGGTCAGGCCGTAGGCGCGGGAGACGACTCCGTGGCCGCCGCCGAGGGTGAGTCCGGAGACGCCGACGGTGGGGCAGGAGCCGGCGGGGATGGTGACGCCCTTCGCGGTGAGGGCGCGGTAGACGTCGATGAGTTTCGATCCGGCGCCGACCACCGCTGTGCTGCCGCTGCTGCGGACCTTGTTGAGCTTCGAGACGTCGATGATCAGGCGGTTGTTGCCGGAGGACCAGCCGGCGTAGGAGTGGCCGCCGTTGCGGATCGCGATGTGGAGGTTGTGGGCTCGGGCGTAGGTGAGAGCGGTGCGGATGTCTTCCGCGTGGGCGATGTACGCGACCGCCGCGGGCTTCAGGTTGTCGAAGCGGGTGTTGTAGAGCTGGTGGGCGGTCGGCCAGTTCGTGTCGCCCGGGCGGATGAGGGTGCCGTCCAGGTCGCGGGCGAGGGCGGTCCAGTTTGCGGGGGCGGTGGCGGTGGTGCCGGCTCTGGTGGACGTACGTGCGGACTTGCCGGCGGTGGCCGTCTGCGCCGCGTCGGCCTTGTCGTCGCCGTTGCACGCGGTCGCGGTCGCCGCGGCGATTGCGGCTACGCCGCCGCCGATGAACGTACGCCGTTCCATGTCGCCTCCTGGGGGTTCGTGGAACGAGACGGGGTGGTGGGGTCGGGGGTTCCATCGTGCCGGTCGGTGGGGTTGCGGGCCGGGCTGTTCTCGCCCCCGCCGCCCCTACCCGTCTCATCCCTGGGGGCTGCGCCCCCAGACCCCCGATGACGGCCCTGAACGGGCCTCGTCCTCAAACGCCGGACGGGCTGAGATTGCCTGGACCGGCTTCGAGAGACGTGCAGTTACGTCTCTATGTGGTGTTTCGCGTCTGTTCTTGCCTGGCTTCTTGCTCTTCTTGCCGGGCCGCGCCAGCCGCAGGTGCAGCGGGCTGTGCAGAAGGGGCCCT
Source organism: Streptomyces sp. NBC_00019 (assembly GCF_045041015.1). NCBI lineage: Bacteria > Bacillati > Actinomycetota > Actinomycetes > Kitasatosporales > Streptomycetaceae > Streptomyces > Streptomyces sp. NBC_00019. The sequence continues at coordinate 5,057,230 of NZ_CP108302.1, read as the reverse complement.
GGTCGACTGTTGTCGTCAGGTGTTCAGGGGACTCGTGGGAAGGGGGGACCCTGTCCTGGTGTGCCACGGCGACAACGTTACCGAGCCCGGGTAAAGGGTTCGTATGCGCGTGACGGGCTCCGCATGGTCGTCGTTAGCGGAACGGACAGGGGGTCCGTGACGGAGGCAGGCGATGGCGGAGCGGCAGCAGAGGCGGACCGGTGGGGTCGGTGTTGTGGCGGGGGTCGTGGCCGTCGTCGTGGCCGGGGCCGCGGGGTGTTCGGCGAGCGGGGTCACCGCCGAGGACGGGCGGAGCTCGGGTGACGCCGTCGAGGTGGTGCGTCTTGCCGCCGACCGGCTTGTGGAGGCGCGGAGTTCCAAGGCCCGGACCTCCATGGAGATGGCGACCGGGGGGACCCGCGTCACCATTCGCGGGGAAGGGATCTATGACTATCGGCGCCGGGTCGGGGAGTTGAAGGTGCTGCTGCCGCAGGATCCCGCCGGGACGAGCGAGCATCGGCCCATCACCGAACTGCTCGCGCCCGGTGCGCTGTTCATGAAGAACCGTGGTGCCGGGGTGCCCTCCGACAAGTGGGTGCGGGTCGAGACCGCCTCGCTGTCGGACGGGAATCTCGTCACCGGGGGTGCCACCGATCCCTTCGCCGCCGCCGAGCTGCTGCGGGGGACCCGGTCCGCGACGTATGTCGGGGAGACCGAGGTCGCGGGGACGGAGGTGCGGCACTATCGGGGGGTCGCCGATCTCGCCGTCGCCGCTCGGGACGCCTCCGCCGGGAACAGGTCCGCACTCGGCGCGGCGGCGAAAGGGTTCGCCACTGCCCGGGTCCCCTTCGACGTCTACCTCGACGACGACGGGCGGATCCGCAAGGTCCGGCATCGGTTCAGCTTCGTCAACGGGCAGCAGGAGGGGACCGTGGCGGTCGCTTCCACTACCTTGCTCTACGACTTCGGGGTCGCCGTCGACGTACGGCTTCCGGAGGACGACGACATCTACGCCGGGAGGATCGCCGAGCAATAGCAGCCGTGACGGGCGTCAAGAACTAGCCCGTCCGTGCCATGCGCGGTGCGTAGGCCGCTCCCTACTCTAGGAAGCGGTGACGGCAGAGAAGAGGTGATGCACGTGGCTCCGGTCGGCGGTACGGCAGTTCAGGACCACGTGGCCCTCGCCGAGATCGAGCTGTGCGGGGACCTGATCATCGCGGCCTCGGCCGCCCACGAGGACAGGCTCAGCCTTGAGAGCATCGACGAGGTGCTGAAAGTGGCCCAGGAGCGCGAGGACGCCTCCGGCGCGTGAGCCGCCCGGGGGCGTCCCCTCAGCCGTCCGTCCGCGTCCGTTTCACGTCCGCAGCAGTCGGCCGATCGCCTTCGTCGCCTCTTCCACCTTCGCGTCGATCTCCTCGCCGCCCTTGAGGGCCGCGTCCGCGACGCAGTGCCGCAGGTGTTCCTCCAGCAGCTGCAGGGCGAAGGACTGCAGGGCCTTGGTGGAGGCGGACACCTGCGTGAGTATGTCGATGCAGTAGACGTCCTCGTCCACCATGCGCTGAAGGCCGCGGATCTGGCCCTCGATGCGGCGCAGGCGCTTGAGGTGCTCGTCCTTCTGCTTGTGGTAGCCGTGCACCCCGTGGTCGTGGTCCGTCTCGGCGGAGGGCACTTCCGCGCCGGCCTCGGTGGTCGTCATCGCGTCCTCCACATCTGCGGGCCAATATGAGGGCAGACATATACCCCTACCGGGTATATCGTACCCAACTTTGGCGGGTATAGGGCCTGCGGAAGGCCCCCGTGCCGACCACTCTGCCTGATGGGCGACACTGGGGGACGGCCCATTAGTCGTGGCCGGATGATGCACTTAGCATCAGCCTGACCGAAACCCATGCACCCCGAGGACCCCTTGTGCGCTTTCGTCTGACCCCCAGGGAGACGAGCTTCTACGACATGTTCGCCGCATCCGCGGACAACATCGTCACGGGCTCGAAGCTCCTCATGGAACTGCTCGGGGCGGACACCGCCGGCCGGGCCGAGATCGCAGAGCGTATGCGGGCCGCGGAACACGCAGGTGACGATGCCACGCACGCGATCTTCCACCAGCTGAACTCCTCGTTCATCACGCCGTTCGACCGTGAGGACATCTACAACCTCGCGTCGTCCCTCGACGACATCATGGACTTCATGGAGGAGGCCGTCGACCTCGTCGTCCTCTACAACGTCGAGGAACTCCCCAAGGGCGTCGAGCAGCAGATCGAGGTGTTGGCGCGGGCCGCCGAGCTCACCGCCGAGGCCATGCCGAACCTGCGGACCATGGACAACCTCACCGAGTACTGGATCGAGGTCAACCGGCTGGAGAACCAGGCCGACCAGATCCACCGCAAGCTGCTCGCCATGCTCTTCAACGGCAAGTACGAGGCCATCGAGGTGCTGAAGCTCAAGCAGATCGTGGACGTACTGGAAGAGGCGGCCGACGCGTTCGAGCACGTCGCCAACACCGTGGAGACCATCGCGGTCAAGGAGTCCTGAACCACGTGGACACCTTTGCTCTGATCGTGACCATCGGCGTCGCGCTCGGCTTCACGTACACCAATGGTTTCCACGATTCGGCCAACGCGATCGCGACCTCGGTCTCCACGCGGGCGCTGACCCCGCGGGCCGCGCTCGCGATGGCGGCCGTGATGAACCTCGCGGGTGCGTTCCTCGGCAGCGGGATCGCCAAGACCGTGAGTGAGGGCCTGATCGAGACCCCGCAGGGCAACAGGGGGATGTGGATCCTCTTCTCCGCCCTCGTCGGCGCGATCGTCTGGAACCTGGTCACCTGGTATTTCGGTCTGCCCTCGTCGTCCTCGCACGCGCTGTTCGGCGGCATGGTGGGAGCGGCGCTCGCGGGCGGGATCGACGTGATCTGGTCCGGGGTGCTCGAGAAGGTCGTCATCCCGATGTTCCTGTCGCCGATCGTCGGTATCGTCACCGGCTATCTGGTGATGGTCGCGATCATGTGGATGTTCCGGAAGTCCAACCCGCACAAGGCCAAGCGCGGTTTCCGGATCGCGCAGACCGTGTCCGCGGCCGGTATGGCCCTCGGTCATGGTCTGCAGGACGCGCAGAAGACGATGGGCATCGTGGTGATGGCGCTCGTCATCGCCGATGTCGAGGACGCGGGCGACCCGATCCCGGTGTGGGTCAAGATCGCCTGTGCGGTGATGCTGTCGCTCGGCACGTACGCGGGTGGCTGGCGGATCATGCGGACGCTCGGGCGGAAGATCATCGAGCTGGACCCGCCGCAGGGCTTCGCCGCGGAGACCACGGGCGCGGGGATCATGTTCACCACCGCGTTCATGTTCCACGCGCCGATCTCGACGACCCATGTCATCACCTCGGCGATCATGGGCGTGGGTGCGACGAAGCGCGTGAACGCCGTGCGGTGGGGTGTCGCGAAGAACATCATCCTGGGCTGGTTCATCACCATGCCGGCTGCGGCGCTGGTCGCGGCGGGTGTGTTCGGGGTCGTGAACCTGGCGTTCCTGTGAGCGTGGTCAAGTAGTTGAAAAACACCCGACACTCCCGCCCCTTTCGTGAGACCTTGGGGATCACCTGTTCTATGAACACGTGTTCGAAGGGGGATTTCTCATGAACACTCTCAGCAGGCGTCTGCTGTCCGGTGCGGGAGCGGTGGGTGCCGCGGCGGCCACCATGCTCTACGTGGCAGCGCCGGCCTCCGCGGCGACCGAGATCTACAGCGTGTCGACCTACAGGTCCGGTGACTACGCGGCGTCCGCGGGCTCGGAGGCCTTCTACACGGACGACGACTCCTTCCACATCTGCGACAACTCGACCGACGGTGCCGGTGTCGTCGGGTACTGGAAGGTCGGCAGCTCCGGCACGGTCCACTCCAAGTACAACGGCAACGGCTTCAACACGTGCGTGCCGTCCGACGAGGACTTCGCCGAGTCGGCCACGCTCTACATCAGGGTCTGTCTCCGTGACGACGGCACCGTGGTCTCGGCCACGTGCAGCGGCTGGAAGACGGCCTACGCCGACGGCGTCGCGTAACCGCCGACCGTACGAAACGGGCCCGCCCCCTGGGAGCCAGGGGGCGGGCCCTTTTTCGTCCTCGCGGTGGCACCGCCATGCAGCACCGCGAGGGGTCTTCATCGGGTGCCGGTCTAGCCGAAGCGGCCCGAGATGTAGTCCTCCGTGGCCTGGACCGACGGGTTGGAGAAGATGCGCTCCGTGTCGTCGATCTCGATCAGCTTGCCGGGCTGGCCGACGGCCGCGAGGTTGAAGAACGCCGTGCGGTCCGAGACACGGGCGGCCTGCTGCATGTTGTGCGTCACGATGACGATCGTGAAGCGCTCCTTCAGCTCGCCGATCAGGTCCTCGATCGCCAGGGTGGAGATGGGGTCCAGGGCCGAGCAGGGCTCGTCCATCAGCAGGACGTTCGGCTCGACCGCGATCGCGCGGGCGATGCACAGACGCTGCTGCTGGCCGCCGGACAGGCCCGAGCCCGGCTTGTTCAGGCGGTCCTTGACCTCGTTCCAGAGGTTCGCGCCCTTGAGGGACTTCTCAACGATGTCCGCGAGCTGGGCCTTCTTGTACGAGCCGTTCAGGCGCAGGCCCGCCGCCACGTTGTCGAAGATCGACATCGTGGGGAACGGGTTCGGGCGCTGGAAGACCATGCCGACCTCGCGGCGCACGGACACGGGGTCGATGCCGGTGCCGTACAGGTCCTCGTCGTCCAGGAGTACCTTGCCCTCGACGCGGCCGCCGGGGGTGACCTCGTGCATCCGGTTCAGGGTGCGCAGGAACGTCGACTTGCCGCAGCCGGAGGGGCCGATGAAGGCCGTCACCGAGCGGGGCTCGACGGTCATCGAGATGTCCTCGATCGCCTTGTGGGAGCCGTAGTAGGCGGTCAGTCCGCTTACGTCGATTCGCTTGGCCATGACTACTTCACTTCCAGATCAGTCGCTGTGGGGTCGCGTCAGCGACCGGTCTTCGGGGCCTTCCAGCGGGCGATGCCGCGGGCCACCAGGTTCAGGATCATCACGAAGGCGATCAGCGTCAGTGACGCCGCCCAGGCGCGGTCGTACGCCGCTCCGGAGCCCGCGCTGTTCGCGTACTGCTGGTAGATGTACAGCGGCAGCGAGGACTGCGCGCCCTCGAAGGGGTTGTTGTTGATGAACGGGTTACCGAACACCAGCAGCAGAACCGGAGCGGTCTCACCGGCGATACGGGCGATGGCCAGCATGATGCCGGTCGTGATGCCGCCGATCGCGGTGGGCAGGACCACCTTCAGGATGGTGCGCCACTTCGGGACGCCGAGCGCCAGGGAGGCCTCACGCAGCTCGTTCGGGACGAGCTTGAGCATCTCCTCCGTGGAGCGGACGACCACCGGCATCATCAGGATGGCCAGGGCCAGCGAGCCGGCGAAGCCGAAGGGCTGCATCTCGAACTGGAGCATGAGGCTGAGAATGAACAGACCGGCGACGATCGACGGGATGCCGGTCATGACGTCGACGAAGAACGTGATGGCCCGGGAGAGGTTGCCGCGCCCGTACTCGACCAGGTAGATCGCGGTGAGCACGCCGACCGGGGCGGCGATCAGGGTGGCGAGGCCGACCTGCTCGAGGCTGCCGATGATGGCGGCGTAGATGCCGCCGCCCGGCTCGGTGTCGGCGACGACACCCATCGAGTGGGTCAGGAAGTAGACGTCGAGGACTTTCAAGCCGCGTGCGACGGTCACCCAGACCAGGGAGACCAGCGGGATGACGGCGAGCATGAAGGCGACCCAGACGAGCGACGTCGCCATGCGGTCCTTGGCCTGGCGGCGGCCCTCGACGCGGGCGGCGATGCCGAACGTGCCGACGAGGAAGAGGATCGCGGCGATCAGGCCCCACTGGACGCGGCTGTCGAGGCCGGCGCCCAGACCGATGCCGACCGCGACGGCGACCGAGCCGGCGGCGATGGCGTACGGGGACCACTTGGGCAGGCGGGCACCGTGCAGGGTGCTGACGGTTGCGGTGCTCATGCGTTGGCCCCCGAGTACTCCTTGCGGCGGGCGATGATCGCGCGGGCCGCGCCGTTGACCAGCAGGGTGATGACGAACAGGACCAGGCCGGAGGCGATCAGCGCGTCACGGCCGAACTCGTTGGCCTCACCGAACTTGCTGGCGATGTTCTGGGCGAAGGTGCCGCCGCCCGGGTCGAGCAGGCTGGCCTGGATGTCGAAGGTCGGGGAGAGCACGGTGGCCACGGCCATCGTCTCGCCGAGTGCGCGGCCGAGGCCGAGCATCGAGGCGGAGATCACGCCGGAGCGGCCGAAGGGGATCACCGCCATGCGGATGACCTCCCAGCGGGTGGCGCCGAGCGCCAGGGCCGCCTCCTCCTGCATCTGCGGCGTCTGCCGGAACACCTCACGGCTGACGTTGGTGATGATCGGCAGGATCATGATCGCGAGCAGGATGCCGACCGTGAGCATCGAGCGGGGGGCGCCGCCCTCCCACGAGAAGATGCCGGTCCAGCCGAGGTACTCGTCCAGCCAGCCGAAGAGGCCGGTCATGTTCGGTACGAGGATCAGGGCGCCCCACAGGCCGTAGACGATGGACGGCACGGCGGCGAGCAGGTCGACCACGTACGCGATGGGACCGCTCAGCCTGCGCGGGGCGTAGTGCGTGAGGAACAGCGCGATGGCGACCGCGATCGGGACCGCGATGACCATGGCGACGATCGAGGAGACGACCGTGCCGAAGGCCAGGACCGCGATGCCGAACTTCGGCGGGAGCACGCTGGTGTTCCACTCGAAGGCGGTGAGGAAGTTGGCCTCGTCCTTGCTGATCGCGAGGGACGCGCGGTAGGTGAGGAAGACCGCGATCGCGGCCATGATCACCAGCAGGAAGATGCCCGAACCGCGGGACAGGGCGAGGAAGATGCGGTCGCCGGGGCGGGTGGCGCCACGGGCCGCGGCCTTCTGCTCGGTCGCGGTGGGTTGCGGGGCGGGGGGAGGAGTGTCAGCTATCTGTGTGGTGTCCATCGGGTTCTCCGGTCTGCGGAGTCGTACGGCTGTACGACTCCTGGCGGCGGTGCACCGGACGGTGCGGTCCGGTCCGGGGTTTCAGGCCCTGGACCGGACCGCACGCGTGGATCAGCTCAGGCCCTCGATGGTGGTGCGGACCTTGGCGATGATGTCGTCGGGGATCGGGGCGTAGCCGGCGTCGGCGAGCGCGCCCTGGCCGTCCTCGGAGGCGATGTAGCGCAGGAAGGCCTTCGTGGCGGGCAGGCTGTCGGACTTGTTGCCCTTGTCGCAGACGATCTCGTACGTGACCAGGGTGATCGGGTAGGCGCCGTCGGCCTTGGTCGCGTAGTCCAGCTTCAGCGACAGGTCCTTGCCGGTGCCGACGACCTGGGCGGCCGCGATCGCCTTGGTGGCGTTCTCGACGGTGGCCTCGACCGGGGAGGAGGCGCCCGTGTCGATGGTGACCGGGACGATGCCGTCCTTGGCGTACGACAGCTCCATGTAGGAGATGGCGCCGGAGGTCTGCTTGACCTGCTGGGCGACACCGGAGGAGCCGGAGGCCGACTGGCCGCCCTTGGCCTGCCAGGCCTTGCCGCCCTCGTACTTCCAGTTCGCCGGGGAGGCGGCGATCAGGTACTTGGTGAAGTTGTCCGTGGTGCCGGACTCGTCGGAGCGGTGGAACGCCTGGATCTTCAGGTCGGGGAGCTTGGCGTCGGGGTTGAGCGCCTTGATCGCCGCGTCGTTCCAGTTGGTGATCTTGCTGTCGAAGATCTTGGCGAGCGTCTCGGCGTTCAGGACGAGCTTGTCCACGCCCGGGACGTTGAAGCCGACCGCGATCGGGCCGCCGACCATCGGCAGGTCGATGCCCTGGCCGCCGGTGCAGACCGACTTGGAGGCGGTGACCTCTTCGGGCTTCAGCGCGGAGTCCGAACCGGCGAAGGCCACCTGGCCCTGGGTGAACGCGGTGACGCCGGCGCCGGAGCCGCCGCCCTTGTAGTTGATCTGGACGCCGGAGCAGGCGGCCGTGAACTGCTTGACCCAGGCGTCGATCGCGTTCTTCTGCGCGGAGGAGCCGTCGGCGAGGAGCTGGCCCTTGGCGTCGTCGCACTTGATGGAGCTGTTGGCGGCGGTGGAGCTGCTCGCGCCGTCCGAGGTGCCGGTGTCGTCGGAGCCGCACGCCGTGAGGGCCAGGGCGCCGGAGACGGCGATCGCGCCGAGAGCGAGAGCCCGCCGGTTCTTGCGCTGAAGCTTCACTGAGGGAGTTCCTTCCGAGAGCCGCCGTCCTGAATCCGGCGGCGTGCGAAGACTGGGTGATGCGGACGCGTCTTCGAGGTGTTCTTCCGAGGAGCGGTCCGCACCGCGTAAGGCCGAAATTAGGCAGATCAGGTGAAGGCGCCGACTGGCGTAAATGAACGGGGGGTGAACCCCTGCGGAAGGTGCGGTTAGGTCACGGAAGGCTTACGTCGAGGACACGACGCGATTCCGGACTATGCCAGGTGCAGCGAGGCCAGCAGAGAGTCCACGAGCCTGCGGTCCCTCGGCTGGGTCAGGCGGTTGCGGGCCGCCGTGGGGGAGAGCCACAGGATGCGGTCGACCTCGCTGTTCGGGGTGAAGGCGCCGTCGACGGCCTCGGCGGCCCAGTAGCGGACCTGTTTGGGGCGCTCGTTCGCCACGTAATGCATCGTGGGGAGCTCGGCGCCGGTCGCCGCCCGGTAGCCGGTTTCCTCCGCCACCTCGCGCAGGGCGCCGCTCAGGGGGTCCTCGCCGCGCTTCAGCTTGCCCTTGGGGTGGGACCAGTCGTCGTATTTCGGCCTGTGGACGAGGCATACCTCCAGCTCACCGTCGAAGGGCGAGCGGCGCCACAGGACGCAGCCCGCCGCCTGGACGGTGCTGTTGTCGGGAGAGCTCACCGAGGGCTCACCGCCTCCGTGTCGGCTACGAGGTGCTGACGGTTTCCATCTGCCACGAACGCTCGAAGGCGAACCTGGCGGCTTCCACTTCGTGGCGCTGGTCGGCGTGGAGCACACCGAGGGCGTAGGCGGTCGCGGGCGCGATCCGGGGCGTGCGGGCCGCCTGCGCGGCGGCCGCGGCGGCCTCGGAGGCGTCGCGGTGCCGGTCGAGTGCCTCGCCGGCCGCGAGCAGACGTACGTCGGTCAGGTCGCCGCGCAGGACCTCGCGGGCGTACCGGTGCAGACGCAGCAGCAGGCGGACCTGGTGCCAGGGCGCGTCCTGGGGGTGCGGGGCCGGGTCCGGGGAGAGGCCGTGGACGAGGGCCTCGGCGTTGTAGGGGTGGCCCGCGGTGACCAGGGGGAGGGCGGCCACGGCGTCCTTGAGGCGGTCCTTGGCGGCGAGGGCGAGGGGCCGTAGGTCGGTGGAGGGGGCCGCGGGGGTCAGGGGCACCTCGCTGGCGAGTACGGCGATGTTGTCGGCGACCGCGTGGAAGCGGGAGGAGCCGAGCGCCTGGAGGGCGGTGCTGTGGGCCCGGGTCCTGGCCAGGGTCAGCTGGCGGTCCAGGAGCGCGCCTGCCTTGGCCGCGCCCACCGTGAGGTTGCCGCGATCAGGGGTGGCCGCGGGGTGGGGCGCCGGGCCGGCGCTGCCGGGTGCCGCCGCGCCCACGCGTGGCGCCCTGGCGGCACGATGGCCCGCGGCTACGTCGGGATGACCGATACCCGCGTCGGCGTGGCCGCCTGCCACGCCCCCCGTCTGCCCCGGCAACACCGTCGCCCCCGACAGCCTGTGCAGCGCCAGCAGCAGCCTCTCCAGCCGCGCCTCGCACGCGTGCTCCGACGCCAACGTGCCCGACACCCACGCCAGTTCGGGCCGCATCCGTTCCGACCAGTCCGTCTCCAGGAGCGGCCGGAAGGTGTGGAGGCTGCCGCTGATGCGGCGGGCCGAGCGGCGCAGGGCCCGGGCCGCGTCGACGGGGGGCGCCGCGCCGTTGCCGGCGGCGGCACCGGACTCCCGGTGCAGTCGCAGGGCGCGCAGGAACTCCGTGGCCTGGGCCCGGAGGTAGCCCGCGAGGGCTTCCCCCGTCATCGGCCCGATATGACTGGACACGGGTTCCGTCGGTTCAAGGTGTTGCTGTGCCACGCCGGCGCCTCCGGGCGTCTATGAGCATCTCCTGGACGTTGCGCAGCGGCTGGCCCTCCGCGTCGGTCGCGTGCCGCTCCCACTCGCCGTCCGGACCCAGATGCCAGGAGGACGTGGCGTCGGACATGCCCGTCTCCAGGAGACGGTTGAGCGCCGCTCGGTGGGCCGGGTCCGTCACCCTGACCAGCGCCTCGATACGGCGGTCGAGGTTGCGGTGCATCATGTCGGCGCTGCCGATCCACACCTCGGGCTCACCGCCGTTGCCGAAGCCGAAGACCCGGGAGTGCTCCAGGAAGCGGCCGAGGATCGAGCGGACCCGGATGTTCTCCGACAGGCCCGTGACGCCGGGGCGGATCGCGCAGATGCCGCGCACCCACACGTCGACCGGCACGCCGGCCTGGGACGCGCGGTAGAGCGAGTCGATGAGCGCCTCGTCCACCATCGAGTTGACCTTGATGCGGATGAAGGCCGGACGCCCCGCACGGTGGTGCTGGACCTCCTTGTTGACCCGGGAGATCAGCCCGTCGCGAAGAGACTTGGGGGCCACCAGAAGGCGGCGGTACGTCTCCCGGCGCGAGTAGCCCGAGAGGCGGTTGAACAGGTCCGAGAGGTCCGCGCCGACCTGCGGGTCCGCCGTCAGCAGGCCCAGGTCCTCGTAGAGACGCGCCGTCTTGGGGTGGTAGTTGCCGGTGCCGACGTGGCTGTAGCGCCGTAGCGTCTCGCCCTCCTGGCGGACCACCAGGGACAGCTTGCAGTGGGTCTTCAGGCCCACCAGGCCGTAGACGACATGGCAGCCCGCCTCCTCCAGCTTGCGCGCCCACTTGATGTTGGCGTGCTCGTCGAAGCGGGCCTTGATCTCGACCAGGACGAGGACCTGCTTGCCGGCCTCGGCGGCGTCGATGAGGGCGTCGACTATCGGGGAGTCGCCGGAGGTCCGGTACAGGGTCTGCTTGATGGCGAGGACGTCCGGGTCGTCCGCCGCCTGCTGGAGGAAGGCCTGCACGGACGTCGAGAAGCTGTCATACGGGTGGTGCAGCAGCACGTCACGGGCGCGCAGGGCCGCGAAGATATCGGGCGCGGACGCCGACTCGACCTCGGCCAGGTCGCGGTGGACGCCGGCGATGAACTTCTTGTACTTCAGCTCGGGCCGGTCGATGGAGGCGATACGGAAGAGACCGGTGAGGTCCAGGGGACCCGGCAGCGGGTACACCTCGGCCTCGGAGATCTTCAGCTCGCGCACCAGCAGGTCCAGGACCTCGCGGTCGATGGACTCCTCCACCTCCAGGCGCACCGGCGGCCCGAAGCGGCGCCGCATGAGCTCCTTCTCCAGGGCCTGCAGGAGGTTCTCGGCGTCGTCCTCCTCGACCTCCAGGTCCTCGTTCCTGGTCAGGCGGAAGGCGTGGTGCTCCAGCACCTCCATGCCCGGGAACAGCTCCTCCAGGTGCGCGGCGATGACGTCCTCGATGGGGACGTAGCGGCCGGGGGAGCTCTCCAGGAAGCGGGACAGCAGCGGCGGGACCTTGACGCGGGCGAAGTGGCGGTGGCCGGTGACGGGGTTGCGTACGACGACCGCGAGGTTCAGCGAGAGACCCGAGATGTACGGGAAGGGGTGCGCCGGGTCGACCGCCAGGGGGGTCAGGACCGGGAAGATCTGGTGCCGGAAGAGGGTGAAGAGGCGGGCCTGCTCCTTCTCCTGGAGCTCGTTCCAGCGGACCAGGTGGATGCCCTCCTCCGCGAGTGCGGGGGCGACGTCCTCGTGGTAGCAGGCGGCGTGCCGGGCCATCAGCTCGCGGGAGCGGGCCCAGATCATCTCCAGCACCTCGCGCGGCTGGAGGCCGGAGGCGGAGCGGGTGGCGACGCCGGTGGCGATACGGCGCTTCAGACCGGCCACCCGGACCATGAAGAACTCGTCCAGGTTGCTGGCGAAGATCGCGAGGAAGTTCGCCCGTTCGAGAAGAGGCGTGTTCGGGTCCTCGGCGAGTTCCAGGACGCGCTCGTTGAACGCGAGCCAGCTGCGCTCCCGGTCGAGGAAACGACCCTGCGGGAGGTCAGGTCCATCGAAGGGCGACTCCTCGTACGCGTCGAGGTCGGCGTCGATGTCGGGTTCCAGGTCGGAGACCGCCGCGGCCACGGTGTGCGGGCGGTGCGCGGCTATGGAGCCCACGGAGGGCTGCGCGTGCTGGACCTGTGCTGCCTGGGTGCTGGGCTGGCTCATGGACCCATTCTTCCGCGCCATGGGCGAGACAGGCGCGTCGGAGAGCGCGGGCGGGAGCGCGGCGACTCCGTTCCGCGCGGGTCCCTCGGGGGGCGGCGAAGGCTCGGGCACGGCGGGCTTCATTCGCCGAGCGTCGCAAGTCTGTCTGAACCGTTGGTTACGGAGACATGGCGTGTGGGACACCGGGGGGCGGATCCCGGGCATCCGCCCGCCCGGAAACATGCCCGGACCGCACGTCCCCCACCCCCGTGGGAGGACGTACGGTCCGGAGGTCCTAGCCCGTGCGGCGGCGCAGCAGCAGGAAGGCGGCGGTCGTCGCGGCGGCGGCGATGGTGAGGAGGAGGCCGGTCTCGACGTACTGGAGGGGCCAGAAGTGGGACCGGGGGTGGTACCTGAGGACGGTCTCGTTCGCGGACCAGTCGACCTGGTAGTACGAGCGGGGCGGCTCGAAGGCGCCGGTCCGGGTGAGCGTGGGCCACAGGTCCCCGCGGAAGAGGTCCACCACGTTGTAGAGGACCAGACAGGCCGCGAAGGCCACCCCCGCGCCGGCCAGGGCGCGCCCGGTCAGCAGACCGGCGAGGGCGCCGAGGGCGAGGCCCGCGAGGGCGTACGCGACGGCGGCCGGGCCGGTGGCGATGAACACGTCGGGGAAGTGCCAGTCGCCGACGAGGTTCGGGTCGCCGTCGTCGCGCGCCCAGATGTTCAGTACGGCGATCGCGCCGGTGCCGGCGGCGAGCAGGACCGCCGGGACGGTCAGCTTGGCGGCCAGCCAGCGGGTCGGCGTCACGCCCTGGGTCCAGGCCAGCAGGGCGGTGCGGTTCTCCAGTTCGCGGCCGATGACGGCGCCGGCCCAGCCGGCCGCGGGGAACATGACGAGCGCCAGAGCGCCGGTGACCAGGGCGATCCCGTCCCTGTACGTCGCGTCGGCGGTGATCGCCTCGACGGCCGAGCACAGCGGCAGGCCGCTCTGCTGCGGTACGGCACAGCCGCTGACGCCTTTGCGGGCCTCGTCCGCGAGGGAGTGCAGCCAGACCAGGTGGACCGCCGCGGCCGCCAGTGCCGTGAGCCAGAGGAGCAGTGCGGCGCGGTGCGGACGCAGCACACCGCGGACGGCGGGCGCCGCCGTGGGGACGGAGAGAGCGCTCACGCCGCCGCCCTCGTTCCCCTGCGCAGCAGCCAGAACGCCGTGCCCACCGCTGCCGCCGCGACCGTGAGGACGATGCCGGTCCCGATGAGCTGGAGGGGCCAGAAGTGGGAGGCGGGGTGGTAGTCGAGGTAGTAGCCGGTCACGCCGTGGTCGGTGAAGCACTTCATCCTGTCGTCGCAGTCCGGGATCGGGATCCGCTCGCCGGTGGAGGTCAGGGCCCCCTGGTCGCCCCACAGGACGTTCTGCGGGGTCCCGGGGCCCGAGTGGAGACCGTTGAGGGCGGTCTTCCAGGGCCACAGGTGGGGGGTGACGGTGTCGGCGGCGTACTCCACGAGCACGGTGATCGCGAGGCCCGCGGCGAGGGCCGGCAGGGCGCGGCGCAGAAGCAGGCCCGCGAGGGCGCCGGCGGCGAGGGCGAGGAGGGGCAGGGCGAGGGCGAGGGTGCCGTTCGCGGTGAAGGTGCTGTCTTCGTACCACCCCCAGTCCAGCGGGAACTCGTTCGCGCTGTAGACCATGCGGTGCAGCAGGACCAGTACGGCCGTGCCGGCGGTGAGCAGGGCCGCGGGGACGGTGAGCTTGGCGGCCAGCCAGCGGGTCGGCGTCACGCCCTGCGTCCACGCCAGCCGCGCGGTGCCGGACTCAAGTTCGCGGCCGATGACGGCACCGGCCCAGGCGGCGACGAGATAGGGCATGTAGACGATGGCCCACCTGGCGAGCATGACGGTGCGGTAGTAGCCGTTGAGCGTGGTGTCCCACGTGCAGTCGTTGCCGACGGGGCAGGTGCGCCGCCACGCGGTCTCGGCGGATTCGGCGCCGGGGCCGTACGCCCACAGCAGGGCCAGCGCGGCGGCGACGGCCACGAGCCCCCAGACGATCAGGGCGGCGCGGTGCAGGCGCAGCACCGTGCGGCCGGTGGCCGGGGGACGCGGTGGCGCCGTGGCGACGGATGCGGTCATGCGGGGGACTCCTGGCGGGGCGTGCGAGCGGGGCGGGTGCGGTGGCGGAGCAGGAGGAACGCGGCGAGGGTGGCCAGGGCCGCGACGGCGAGGACGATGCCGGTCTCGACGAGGTGCAGCGGCCAGAAGTGGGACTGCGGGTGGTAGGTGCCGTTGCCCATCTGCCATACGGTGGCGGGCAGTTCGCGTCCGTCGCTGTCGAGCGTGGGCCAGTACTCGTCGCGGTACTTCTCCACGTACCGGTTGAGCACGATCACCGCGGCGACCGCGATGGCCGTCGCGGGCAGTGAGCGGCGTACGACGAGCGCGGTGAGCGCGCCGACCGCGAGGGCGCACAGGCCGTAGGCCACGACGAGCGGGCCGCGGGCCGCGAACACGTCGGCGAAGCCCCAGTTGTCGCCCATCAGGTTGCGGTGGGCCGACCAGGCCCAGCGGAAGACGGGGACGAAGAGCGCGCCGCCGGCGATCAGGACCAGCGCCGGCACCGCGAGCTTGGCGGCCAGCCAGCGCATCGGCGAGACGTCCTGCGTCCACGCCAACCGCGCGGTGCCGGACTCCAGTTCACGGCCGATCAGCGCGCCGGCCGACCAGGCGGCGACGGCCCAGAAGCCGTAGTACATGAACGTACTGATCCAGCCCATCGGCTCGCTGTAGTCGCGCCAGGCCCAGATGCCGCAGCCGCTGCCGGGGTCGTTCCTGGGGCAGGCGTCCAGCGTCGCGTGTACGTCGTCGGCGGTGATCTCGGTCAGCCAGACCAGGTAGGCCACCGAGCCCAGCACGAACACGGTCCACACGATCAGTGCCGCGCGGTGCAGCCGCAGCACGCCCCGGATCACGACAGACCTCTCGTGCGTACGGCGGTCACGCGGAACGCGGCCAGCGCGAGCAGGGCGGCGACGGCGAGCACGATCGCGGAGGCGGTCAGCTGCAGGGGCCAGTAGTGGGAGAGCGGGTGGTAGTCGTGGTACCAGCTGACGGCGCCGAGACGGTCGTAGAGCCGCTCGCACTGCGGGTTGATCGTGCTGCCGCAGAACGGGTCGGCGAGGCGCTCGCCGTCGGCGGTGAGCAGGCCTGTCGACACATCCACGCCGTTGCCCACGGGCAGGTCGCTCTCCAGGCTCGACACGCTGGTCACCGGCGTCCACAGGTGTGGCAGGGCCCGGTGGACACCGGCCCACAGCGCGCCCACGGCGACGACGGCGGCGCCCAGCGCGGCCAGCGAGCGGCGCAGGAGCACGCCCGCGAAGGCGCCGGCGAACAGGCCGGCCAGGGCGAGCGCGACGGTGATCGGGCCGCCGGCGTAGAAGGTGGGCGGGTCGTACCAGGACTTGGCGCTGCCGATCCGGCCCTCGGACGCCCACCACATCCCGTGGTGCAGCAGCACCAGCAGGCCGGTGCCGACGGTGACCAGGGCGGCCGGGAGGGTGAGCTTCGAGAGCAGCCAGCGGGTCGGGGTCAGGCCCTGGGTCCACGCCAGCTGCGCGGTGCGCTGCTCCAGTTCACGGCCGGTGAGGGCGGCTCCCGCCCAGGCGGCGACGAGGAAGGGGACGGCCAGGACCGCGATGGTCGCGTAGTCGTAGATGTGCTTGTAGCGCAGGATCGCCGCCTGGTCGTACAGGCAGGGACCTGTCGACGCGCAGGCGTAGTGCTGCTGCCAGGCCTCGGCGGAGGCGTCGGCCAGGGGCCCCCACAGACACAGCAGCGCGCTGCCGAGTCCGAGGAGGACGACGGTCCAGACGAGGAGGGCAGGCCGGTGCAGCCGTATCAGCCAGCGGCTCAGTTGGGGCGCGGTGAGGGCGCTCACGCGGAGACCTCCTCGGCTCCCGAGAGGGCCGTCTTTCCGGCTGCCTCGGGGTTGCGCAGGTAGGACAGGACCAGCTCCTCCAGGGAGGGCGCGCTGGTGCGCCAGTCGGCGGGGAGCGGGGCGGCCGGGCGGATCAGGGCGGAGAGCTGGCGGCCCGTGGTGCGGGACTCGACGACCGTGTGCGGGGCGAGGACGGTGTCCGCGGATGCCGACACGCGTGTGTGCGTCTCCAGCAGCTCGTCGATCTCCCCGGCGAGGCGGACCCGGCCGCCGCCGATCAGCAGCAGGTGGTCGCAGGAGTCCTCCAGCTCGGCGACGACATGCGAGGACATGACGATCGTGGTGCCGTGCTGGGCCGCCTGGGACATCAGCACGCCCATCAGCTCGTGCCGGGCCAGCGGGTCGAGGTCGGCCATCGGCTCGTCCAGGAGCAGCAGTTCGGGCTTCTTGCCGAGTGCGAGGGCGAGCGCGACCCGGGTGCGCTGGCCGCCCGACAGGGCGCGGATACGGGCCTTGGGGTCGAGCTCGCCGCCGGCCACGATCCGCTCGGCTGCGCGCGCGTCCCAGTGTCCGGGGTTGAGGTCGGCGCCCA
Organism: Streptomyces sp. NBC_00019; assembly: GCF_045041015.1. Taxonomy (NCBI): domain Bacteria; kingdom Bacillati; phylum Actinomycetota; class Actinomycetes; order Kitasatosporales; family Streptomycetaceae; genus Streptomyces; species Streptomyces sp. NBC_00019. The sequence continues at coordinate 5,040,433 of NZ_CP108302.1, read as the reverse complement.
TGCGGAGCGTCTCGGCGACGCTGAGCTGGGGATAGAGCGGCTTGTCCTGGGCGACGAAGCCCACACGTGCGCGTGCCGCGCCCGCGGGCCCGCCGAGGACGGAGAGGCTGCCCTCGCTCGGGGCCATGAGGCCGGCGGCGAGGGCGAGCAGGGTGGACTTGCCCGCGCCGTTGGGGCCGACGACGGCGCAGACGCGGCCGGTGGGGAGCGTGAAGGTGCAGTCGCGCAGGGCCCATCCGGCGGACCGCCGCAGCCGGCAGAAGCGCTTGCCCAGCGCGGCTGCCTCAAGGGCGGTGTCGGTCATGAGGGGGCTCCCTGGCTGTGCTGGTCCTGGCCGTTTTTGTCCAGGAAATGCTTGTCGAGTACGGCGGTGAAGAGCGCGGCCACGTCGTCCCGGTCGAGGCCGGCCGCCCGGGCCCTCTGGGTCCATCCGTCGAGCTCGGAGTGGAGGGGCGAGTCGGCGGTGGCGGCGCCGAGGCCGCGGCGCACGAAGGTGCCGAGACCGCGCCGGGCCTCGACCAGTCCCTCGCGCTCCAGTTCGCGGTAGGCCTTCAGGACCGTGTTGGGGTTGATGGCGGTTGCCTCCACTACCTCGCGCGCCGTGGGGAGCTTGTCGCCCGGTTCCAGGTGGCCCAGCCGGAGGGCCTGCTTGGTCTGTTGGACGATCTGGACGTACGTGGCGACCCCGGAGTGCCGGTCGATGCGGTACTCGACCACCCGTGCACCACCCTTTCACTAATTGAGTAGTGAAAGGGTGGTGCAAGGCGGGTCAGAAAGTCAAGAGCGATCCTGTGAACCGATCGGCGGGGCTCGTGCGATGAGGGTGATGTGAGCGAGACGAGAAGCGACGGGGAGCTGCTGCGGGCCGCGGCGGACGGGGACCGGCGCGCCTTCGAGGAGCTGTACCGGCGGTTCGCGCCATGGCTGACGGCCAGGCTGCGCGGCCGGTGCGCCGACGCAGGGGTCGTCGACGACGTCGTGCAGGAGACGTTCCTCGCGATCTGGCGGGGCAAGGCCCGCTATCGCGAGGACGGAGATGTGGCCGGCTGGCTGTGGCGCATCGGTTCGCGGCGGCTCGTCGACGCGCTGCGCGGCGACGGGGCGCGGGGGAGGCTGCGGCAGGCACTGGCCAGGCTGCGCCACCGGGACGAGGCGTCCGCGGAGGAACGCGTGCTCGCGGGGGTCGAGCACGGAGACCTCGCGGGCGCCCTGGTCCGGCTCTCACCCGAGCTCCGGGCGGTCCTCCAGGCGACGGTCATCGACGGGCTGACCACCCGCGAGGCGGCCGTCGTCCTGGGGATCCCGCCGGGCACGGTCAAGACGCGGGCGATGCGGGCCCGTAAGCAACTGCGGGAGGCACTGGCATGAGCAGGCACGTAAGCGATCAGGGTCTGCGGGGCCGGGAGCACGGGCGGGAGGTGGCGGCATGACGTGGCATGTGGCCGAAGAGGATCTACGGGCCTATGCACAGGGTGAGTTGACGCCCCCGCTGCTCTGGTCCGCCGACACGCACCTCGTCTCCTGCGCGCGGTGCCGGGGGGTGCTCGCCTCCGTCGGTCCTTCCGTGGACGCCGGCTGGGAGCGCCTCGACGCCGAACTCGACGCGCCCAAGCGGGGGTTGTTCGAGGGGCTGCTCGTGCGGCTCGGCGTCGCCGACCACACCGCGCGGCTGCTCGCGGCGACACCGGTGCTGCGCCGGTCGTGGCTGGCGGCGGTGGTGTTCGTGCTGGTGACGACGGTGGGGGCGGTGTACTCGGCGGACTCGCCGACGCTGTTCCTCGCCCTCGCCCCGCTGCTGCCGCTCGCGGGTGTGGCACTGGCGTACGGGCCCGCGCTGGACCCGACGTACGAGATGGCGGTCGTCAGTCCGGTGCACGGATTCCGGCTGCTGATGGTCCGCACCGTCGCCGTGCTCACCACCGTCCTCGGCCTCAACGGCCTGGCGACGCTCGCGCTCCCCGCCTACGGCCTGCGCGCCCTGGCCTGGCTGCTGCCCGCGCTCGCCCTCACCGCGACCGGCCTCGCGCTGACCCCCCGGCTGGGCCCGGTCCTCGCGCCGACCCTCGTCGGCGGGGTGTGGGTGGCGCTGCTGGTCGTCGCGGACGCGAGCGGTGACGGACCGCTCGTGCCGTTCACAGCGGCGGGCCAGAGTGCCGCCGCCGCGGTCGCCGCGCTCGCGGTCGGACTGCTCTACCTCGCACGTGACCGTTTCGACGTCTCCCACAGGAGTGCCGTATGACACCCACCGTCTCCGCCTCGGGGCTCAGCCTCCATTACGGCGGTACCCGCGCCCTGGACGACGTGTCGCTGCGGCTGACACGGGGCGTCACCGGGCTGCTCGGTCCCAACGGGGCGGGAAAAACCACCCTGTTGCGGGTGCTGGCCACCGCCGTGCCCGCCGACCGGGGCGCCTTCACGGTGCTCGGACACGACCCGGGCACCACGCGCGGGCGGCAGGAGGTGCGGCGCCGGCTCGGCTATCTGCCCCAGACCCCCGGCTTCCACCCGGACTTCACGGCCTTCGAGTTCGTCGACTACGTGGCGATCCTGAAGGAGCTGACGGATCGTGCCGCCCGCCACCGTGAGGTGCGCCGGGTGCTGGACGAGGTCGACCTGGGCGATGTGCGCGCCAAGCGCATCAAGAAGCTGTCCGGAGGCATGCGGCAGCGGGTCGCGCTGGCCGCGGCGCTCGTCGGCGACCCGGGCTTCCTCGTCCTGGACGAACCGACGGTGGGCCTCGACCCCGAACAGCGCATGCGGTTCCGGGAGCTGATCGCCCGGGCGGGCGAAGGGCGGACGGTCCTGCTCTCCACCCACCAGACGGAGGACGTGGCGATGCTCTGCCACCGGGTCGTGGTGATGGCGACCGGCGGGGTGCGCTTCGACGGCACTCCCGCCGAACTGACGGCGCGGGCCGCCGGACGGGTGTGGAGCAGTACGGAACGCGACCCGGGGGCGAAGGCGGGGTGGCGCACGGGCACGGGCTCCTTCCGCAACGTGGGGGATCCGCCGGCCGGTGCCGACCTCCTCGAACCCACCCTGGAGGACGGCTACCTGCTGACCCTCGACGGCGCGGGCGCGGAGGTGGCGGCATGAGCGCCGTGATGGAGGCGGCCCCGCCCGCCGAGCGGACCGCGTCACGGGACTCCTGGGCCGCGGTGCTCGCCCTCGCCCGGTTCGAGGCGCGCCGACTGCTGATGAGCGTTCCGGTGATCGTCGGCTTCCTGGCGTACGTCGCCTGGATCGTGTGGAGCGCCCGGGACTACGCGGACGGCTATCCGGCCCTCCAGAACGTCGACCGTGCCACGCAGGGCGGGCCGCTGCTGGTCGGCCTGGCGGTGCTGCTGGCCGTGAACCAGGCGGTGCTGCGGTCCGGGCGACAGGACACGGAACGCCACTTCGGGGTGCTGGTGATGAGCGCGGGGCGGCGTACGGCGGCGCATCTGCTGTCCGTCGTGCCGGCCGTCCTGCTCACCGCGGTCTGCGTGACCGGACAGTTCGGCTGGGAGGCCCTCAAGTCCGGTGCCCTCGGACGAGGTTCGGTCAGCGAGTTGCTGGTGGGACCGCTGACGGTGCTGCTGTTCGGGGCGGTCGGCGTGCTGATGGCCCGGCTGGTGGCGTCTACCTTCGCGGCTCCGCTGCTGCTCGTGGTCTTCCTCTTCTTCTTCGTGCTCGGCACGGGGCTGGGAGGCGAAAGCGGCTGGGTCCGCTGGCTGTACCCGGTCGTGGGGGAGATGAGCAACGACACCCTGCCCTCCGACCTGATCGGCCGCCCCGCCCTCTGGCACGCCGTCTATCTCGCCGGCCTCGGGCTGAGCCTGGCGCTGCTCGCGGTACTGATGGGCGGCGGCGGTCGTGCGCGGTCCGCACGGGCCCTGTTCGTCGGTGCGCTGGCCCTGACGGTCCTGGGCGGGACCGCCCAGGCACAGGGAGTGTCGGCGAAGACGACGGCGGCGCGGGAGCGGGTGACGTTCCACCCCGAGCAGGTGCAGACATGCGTGGAGCGGGCCGGGTCGCGGTACTGCGCCTTCCCGGAGTGGCGGGGCCGCACGGCGGACTGGGCCTCGGTCGTGGACCAGGTGCAGTCCCTGGCGGGCGGCACGGCACACGACCAGCGACTTCTCGTCCGCCAGCGGATAGACGCCACCTACGGCCTCGACGGTGACGCGGCGATCCCCCCGTCCAAGGCCGCCCACCAGGTGACGGTCGGCACGAACTGGGGCGGCAACCGCGTCCCCGAGTTCTCGGCCGCCGTCGCCGCCGTACTGATCGCGGGTGACGAGGACGCGGCGGGCGGAATGTGCGACGGCCGCATGGTCACCCTCATGTGGATCGCTCTGGCCTGGGAGTCCGACCCGATCACCCAGTTGAGGCACGTCCGCCTCGACGACAGCGTGACCGGCTCGGCGATCGTGCTGTCCCCGACGAACTCGATGTCGATGACGGAGGGGCAGACGACGGTGGTCCGCAAGCTGCTGGAGCGGCCGCGGGGCGAGGTCGAGGCGAAGGTGAAGTCGCGGTGGTCGGAACTGACCGCACCGAAGGTGACGACGGCACAGGTGGCCGAACTGCTGGGCGTGGACGCCAAGGTGAAGGCCGACTCGTGTGACTGACACGGGCTCCGGCGTTCGAGTCGAGAGGGTGGAGAGGGTGGGGATGAGCGGGGCCGGGGAGGCGCGGGTGCGGAGTGCGGTGGTGTCGCGGGCGTTGTTGGGTCCCGTTCTGCGGACCTTGCCGTGGCGGGCGTTGGGGGCCGCCGGCAGCGTGGGGCTGCTCCTCGCGGGGGCGGCGCGGTGGCTCATCGACGGGGACGAGTGGCTGGCGCTGAATCTGCTGCGGGCGACCGCGCTGGCCTTCGCGCTGGGCCTGGCGTTCCTCCTGGACGATCCGGCCCGGGAGACCACCGTTTCGGTGCCGACGACGCGTCCGGTCCGGCAGGCGCTGCGGGTGGCATTGGTCGCCCCGTTCCTGGCGCTGGCCTGGACGGTGGCGATGCTCCTCGTCCCGGGTGAGATACGTCCTCCCGTGGGCGACGTCACCTTGGAGGCGGCCGCGACCTTTGTCCTCGCGCTGGCGGCGGCCGCTGTCGCCGTGCGGTTCAACGAGGCGTCGGAGCCGGGGCAGGCGGTGGCCGCGGCGGTACTCACCTCGGCCGTCGTGACACCGCTGGCGCTGCCGGGTCGGTGGGCGATGTTCGTGGGGGTGCGGGACGAGCGGTGGGCGGCGTCCCATGAGCGGTGGGCGTGGGTGCTGGTGGCGGCGGCGGTGGTGTGGGTGGCGTGCGGGCCGGAGCGGTTGAGACGGCGAGCGTTGCGGGCCGGTCCGTCGGGCGCGTGATCTCGCCCCCGCCGCCCGGCGCGCACCCCCGGCCTCACGTCTCCGTGCGGTACATCAGATCCGTCTCATGCGTCACGAACCCGAGCCGCTCGTACACCGACACCGCCGCCTTGTTGTCCGCGTCGACGTACAGCATCGCCGTGGGCAACCCCTGCCCCGCCAGATGCCGCAGGCCGATCGTGGTGAGGGACTTGCCGAGCCCCCCACCCTGCGCCCCCGGCTTCACACCGAGGACGTAGACCTCGCCCAGCTGCTCCGCGGCGTGGACCTTGGTCCAGTGGAAGCCGACCAACTCGGCGCCGCGGAAGGCGAGGAAGAATCCGGCCGGGTCGAACCAGGGCTCGGCCATACGCGCGTCGAGGTCACGCTGGACGAGGGAGCCCTGCTCGGGGTGGTGGGCGAAGGCGGCGGCGTTGACGGCGAGCCAGGCAGTGTCGTCCTGGCCGGGGACGAAGGGGCGTACCGTCACGCCGTCCGGAAGGACCGGGTCGGGCAGCTCAAGGCCCGTCAACGGCCGCCGCATCTGCCGCAGCTCACGGAACAGGGTCAGACCGAGGACCTGGGCGAGATGCCGGGCCGCGGAGTGGCCGCCGTGGGCCCACACCCGCAGCCGCTTGCCGGACGCGGCGAGGAGGGCGGAGCCCAGCGCCCGGCCGTGGCCGTGACCGCGGTGCGCGGGATGGACGACCAGTTCCGCGGCCGGCGCCTCCACCGGGTCGGTGTCCTCCAGCTGGGCATAGCCGACGAGTTGGTCGTCGACGGTCAGCAGCAGATGGGACACCCCCTCGCGTGCGGCACCGCGCAGTTGTAGCCGTCCCTGCTCCGACACCGCCTGCTGCCCGTCGCTGCGCACGGCCTCCGCGAGGAGCGCCAGCACCGCTTCGGTCCGGTCAGGAGAGAGCGCCGAGTAGGTGTCGATCGAGCGGGAGGGGCCACGCCGTGCGGTGTCGTCGCTGGTCATGCGTACGAGGGTACGGGGAGGACCCCGCAAAGTGGCGGCAAAGGAAAGGGCAAAGGGAAACCAGGATGTAACCAGGAAACCCCTGTCGCGCTACGCGCGTTGACTCTAGGCTGCGCCGGACGGGGCCCACGTGATTCAGACATCCCACAGGGGGGCGTATGCCAGCCATATCCCAGCCGCACCACCGCCGCAGACGGACCGTCCGTCTCCTTGCCGCAGCCGCCGGTCTCGCGACCGTCGGCGCTCTCGCCGCCGCGCTGCCCTCGACGGCCGCGGCGGGCGAGTCGGGCACGTCGGGTGGTAAGGCGCCCAGTCGTTACCAGGACGTGCAGCTGCTGTCCTTCAACGACCTGCACGGCAACCTGGAGCCGCCGTCCGGTTCGTCCGGCCGGGTCACCGAACTCCAGGCGGACGGCACGACGAAGACCATCGACGCCGGTGGTGTCGAGTACCTCGCCACGCATCTGCGCGAAGCGCGTGCGGGCAACAAGTACTCCATCACCGCCGCCGGCGGCGACATGGTCGGTGCGTCTCCGCTCATTTCGGGACTTTTCCACGATGAGCCGACCATCGAGGCGCTCAACGGCCTCGACCTGGACGTCACCTCCGTCGGCAACCACGAGTTCGACGAGGGCGCCAAGGAACTGGCCCGTCTGCAGAAGGGCGGCTGTCACCCGACCGCCGGCTGCTACACGGACGAGGAGTTCGCGGGGGCGAACTTCCCGTACCTCGCGGCCAACGTCCTGAACGAGAAGACCGGCAAGCCGATCCTCAAGCCCTACTGGGTGTGGAAGAAGAACGGCGTCAAGGTCGGCTTCATCGGCGTCACCCTGGAGGACACCCCGGGTGTCGTCTCCGCGGAGGGCGTCAAGGGCCTGAAGTTCAAGGACGAGGTCGAGACGATCAACAAGTACGCCAAGGAGCTCCAGCGCCAGGGCGTCAAGTCGATCGTGGCCCTCATCCACGAGGGCGGGGCCCCGGCCTCGGCGTCGTACAACTACGACTGCGACGCCCCGGGCGCCGGCGACGGCGTCTCCGGCCCGATCGTGGACATCGCCAAGAACATCACCCCGCAGGTCGACGCGCTGGTGACGGGTCACACCCACGCCGCCTACGCCTGCACCATCAACGACCCGGCGGGCAACCCGCGCACGGTCACCTCGGCCGCGTCCTTCGGCCGTCTCTACACGGACACCACGCTGACGTACGACCGGTGGACGGGTGACATCGCCCGTACGGCCGTGAAGTCGGCGAACCACGTGGTCACCCGGACCGTCGCCAAGGCGACGGACATGACCGAGCTGATCAGCAGGTGGAACACCCTCGCGGCGCCCATCGGCAACCGCGCGATCGGCTACATCTCCGCGGACATCCCGAGCACCGGCACCGAGTCCCCGATGGGCGACCTCATCGCCGACGCGCAGCTCGCCTACGGCAAGCAGCTCGACCCGGAGACCGACCTCGCGCTGATGAACCCGGGCGGTGTGCGGGCCGGCCTCACCTACGCGGCCAAGGGGGCCGAGGGCGACGGCGTGGTGACCTATGCCGAGGGCTTCACCGTCCAGCCGTTCTCCAACACCGTGAACCTCCAGGACTTCACCGGCGCCCAGCTGGTCCAGGTCCTCCAGGAGCAGGTGAGCGGCTCGAACCTGGCCTCGCCGAAGATCCTGCAGCCGTCGTCGGGTCTGACGTACACGCTGGACCTGACGAAGACCGGCGCCGAGCGGATCGTCGTCGACTCCATCCGGCTCAACGGTGCGGCCATCGACCCGGCGGCCACCTACCGCGTCGCGACCAACAGCTTCCTCGCGGGCGGCGGCGACGGCATCACCACGCTGGGCCTGGGCACCAACGACCTCGTCGGCGCGGACGACCTGGCGGCGCTTGAGCAGTACCTCCTGGCCAACTCCTCGGCCACGAGCCCGATCGCACCTCCGGCTGCGAACCGGATCACGATCGTGAAGTAGCTCCACCGAGCAAGCCCGAAGAGGCGGTCGCGTCATATCGACGCGGCCGCCTCTTCGCGTATTAAAACCTGTGTGAGTGGCGGATTGGTTCCGGGTGACGCCTGAAAAACGGTCTCAGCTGCAATTCATCGAGGTCTAAGTGGAATTGGCCTTTTCCGGGTTTGCGGTCCCGTAGTGTTTTCCATGTCGAAAGCGAACGGCACCACCGAAGGAGAACGAAATGAGCTTCCACAAGATCACCCCCGTCAAGAAGGCTCACAAGCCCGCCCCGGCCCCCAAGAAGAAGACCCAGGTGAAGAAGGTGACTCCGCAGCGACGCCCGGTCTCCCATAAGAACTGAAACAAGCCCCACATAATCTGAACCTGATACCCAGGGAGGGAATTCCTATGAGCTTCCACAAGATCGCCCCCGTCGCCAAGAAGAACACCAGGCCCGCCGCCCCGGCGCCGAAGGCCCAGCAGAAGAAGGCCGCGCCGAAGAAGGCCGCGAAGGCCCGTCCGGTATCCCGCAAGGGCTGCTGACACCGCATCACGAGGCGGGGCCACCGACAGGGACTCGGTGGCCCCGCCTCCGGCATGTAGGGAGGAGGAATCATGAGGGAAGTCCGCGAGGCCTTCCGCCGCTTCTGGCCGCTGACCCGCGGTGACCGCAGGTGGCTGGTGGCGATCATCGGGTGCGTGGTGATGTCCGCGCTCGCCGAGACCGCCTCGATCCTGCTGTTCGCGCACCTGACCGACACCGCCCTGAAGGCCGGTTCGCTGTCCGCCTTCTGGGCCCCGGCCGGCGCCTGGCTCGCCGTCGCCGCGCTCGGCGCGCTGGTCGGCTACCTCGGCAACTCGCTGGCCACCTGGACCGCGGAGAGATTCGTGCTCCGCCTGCGGGCCAAGGTGTTCCGGCACGTCCAGGACCTGCCCCCGCACTTCTTCCAGAAGCACCGCCAGGGCGACCTCGTCGAACGGCTCACCGGTGATGTCGAGGCCATCGAGCAGATGGTGGTGTCCGGGGTCGTCGGTACCGTCGCCGCCGCGTTCTCCGCCGTCTTCTACTCCGCCGCCGCCCTGTATCTGCGCTGGGACCTGGCCCTCGTCACCTTCGTCCTCGCCCCCCTGTTCCTGCTGGCCGCCCGCCGCTTCGCCGGCCGCATCAAGACGCCTCCCAGGACGAGCGGACCGCCGACGGCGCCATCACCTCCGTCGTCGAGGAGTCCCTCGGCAATGTGGTGCTGACCCAGGCCTACAACCGCCGCGCCGACGAGGAGAAGCGGCTCGACCGCGAGGCCCGCGCCTGGATGAAGGCATCCGTGCGCGGGGCACGGCTCAGCGAGATGTACGAGCAGTTCGTCGAGGTCGTCGAGACGATCTGCGTCCTCGCCGTCATCGGACTCGGCGTCTGGGAGATCTCCGCCGACCGTATGACCCTCGGTCAGCTCCTCGCCTTCGCCGCGTTCATCGGCTACCTCTACCCGCCGGTCCGCAACCTCGGCCAGCTCGGCCTCACCCTCACCGCCGCCACCGCGGGCGCCCAGCGCCTGGGCGAGATCCTCGACGCCGAACCCGCCGTCACCGACCCCGCCGAACCGGTCCGGGACTGGCCGGTGCGCGGCTGGGTCAGCGTCCACGGCGCCGGCTTCCGCTACCCCGGCGCGGCCAGGGACTCCCTGCACGACGTCACCTTCCAGGCCGCCCCCGGCGAACTCCTCCTCGTCACCGGCCCGAGCGGCGCCGGCAAGTCCACCCTCGCCAAGCTGCTGCTCCGCTTCTACGACCCCTCGTCCGGAGTGCTCTGCCTGGACGGCGTCCCGCTGACCGACGTACCCCTGGAATTCCTGCGCGAGAACGTGGCGCTGCTACCGCAGGAGACGCTCGTCCTGCACGGCACGATCCGCGAGAACATCGAGTGCGGCCGCCCCGGCGCGACCGACGAGGACATCGAGCGGGCCGCGCGGGCGGCCGCGGCGCACGAGTTCATCGCCGAACTCCCCGGCGGCTACGGCACCGTCATCGCCCCCGGCACCGCTGCCCTCTCCGGCGGCCAGCTCAAGCGGATCGCCATCGCCCGCGCGATGCTGCGCGCCGCCCCCGTCCTGATCCTCGACGAACCCACCACCGGCCTCGACTCGGTGGCCGCCCGCCGCGTCGTGAGGCCGCTGCGCCACCTGATGTCCGGCCGTACGACGATCATGATCACCCACGATCTGAGCCTCGCCCCCGACGCCGACCGCATCCTCGTCGTGGACGAGGGCCGGCTGGTCGAGGTCGGCACACACGACGAACTCGTGGAGCGCGGCGGGACGTACGCCCGGCTGGCCGCTCACACCCGTCCGGCCGGGAATCCCACCGGACTCCTGAGCGTGTAGCCCAGCCCCCGCACGGTCTGGATGAGCCGCGGTTCGCCGCGGCTCTCCAGCTTGCGCCGCAGATACATGACGTAGACGTCGAGGGTGTTGGAAGCCGGCTCGAAGTCGAAGCCCCAGACCCCCCGATGAGGATCTGGGACCGGCTGAGCACCTTCGCTGGATGCCACATGCCGACCGCTGTGGGAACAGTGCGTCTGTCCCCGGCGAGCACGGTCTCGTACCGTTCCTGAGGGCTGAGCGGGGGTGAGTCCGTTCAGTCGCACGCCCCGAACGGTCTTGGGCGCACTGGTCCCCGGCGTACTCGACCCCGGGGCGGCGACACGCATCCTGTGCGTGGTCCGGGCCCGGGAGGCCAGTTCCCTGCGCGACCCGGGCTGGGTTGGTACGGCCAGATGCGGCGGGGAGGCCCCGAACCATCACTCCGGCGGAGCGGGGGTCCCGCACGCTGGCGCCGTACCCGGCGTGCCAGATCGCGTAATCACGTTAACCCGGTCGGCTCACAACACCGCAAGCCCATAAGCGGACCATCACACGATCGAGCTAAAGCGCCCCGATGCGCGCTCCCCAGCGAGCCGTTGCTGACCTCGAACCGCAGGAGTCGCCCGAGCCCTTCCCTCACGGCCACGTCGTCGTCGGCCAGCAGAATCTTCCGAGCCATCCGAACACGGTGTGACGAGGTGCTGTGGCGGAGCTGGCAGGGCGATATGCGTGAGCTTTAAGCAGTTTTAAGCACGGCGCGTATCTACGCCACGCCCCGGCCGCTCGCCAGGACGCCGCGCAGGAACTCGGTCTCGGCGGGCAGGTCCGGCACGCACCGGTCGTTGACGAAGGGCAGTACGGTCCGGCGGCCCGTCGTGTCGTACAGGCAGGTGATGAACCGGAGGCTGGAGTCCTGCGGGGCGTTCTCGACGCGTAGGTCCTGGATGTCGTGCCAGGTCCACTTCCGCACGCGCAGCGCGCTGTACGAGGTGATTCCGCCGGGCCGTACGACGGTACGGGCCCGCAGCAGGGCAAGCGCCATCCAGCCGTTGGAGAGCAGCAGGACCGTCACCAGGGCCACCGCGGGCCAGAACGGCACCCCGTTGAGCAGTACTTCCCCGACGCCGGCCGCGAAGAAGAGCGCGACGGCGGCGGCCGCCTTCCACGCCGGCCCCCGTCTGCGGTACTCCCTGATGATGTCCCCGCCCATGATCCCTCCCCGTGGTCGGGATGATCGTAGGACGGGGACCTGTGCGTCAGGAAGCGGTGGGCGTCCAGTCACCGAGCCAGTCCGCGACCTCCTGGCCGGTGGCCTGCGCGTCGGTCAGCTGCGGCCGGTTGCTGCTCGCCGCACCCGAGCCCGCACCGCTGTTCTTGTACTCCGCGAACCGGTCGTCCTTCCAGGAGAAGCCGCTCATGTCGGTCCACGGCGTGGACTTGATCGCGGCGCTCAACGAGGTGTTGCGGACCGTGGTCTGCGGGTCGAGGCTCGCGTCACCGCCGGCGTGCCAGGGGCGGCCCAGGTAGAAGCTCGCGGAGGAGACGTCCCCGTTCACGGTCGAGTTGGCGATGAGGATGCCCTTGCGGCCGGCAGCGGTGCTGGGCGCGGTGACGTAGCCGGCCGAGGTGCCGTTCCAGCGCTTCTTCAGCGTGATGACGGACTTGTCGATCACCGCGGTCGCCCGCCCGAAGATGAAGTCGACGTTGCCGATGACGTAGGAGTTGGTCATGTAGACCCGGCCCAGCTTGTCCTTGGCCGCGGTGTCCACGAGGAGCGTGTCCTGGTCGCCGCTGACGATGACCCCGTCGAGGAACACCTTGTCGGCGGCGGTGCGCAGGGCGACCGCCTGGTTGGCGATGTCCTGGTGACTGGCCTCGTCGAAGTCGTTGGAGATGGTCAGGTTGCGGGCCTGGAAGTCGTCGGCCTCGACGGCGACGGTGGCGCTGCCGCCGGTGCCGTAGGTGCCCGAGCCGTCGGGCTTGGGGGTGCCGGACGCGTTGTTGTAGACGATCACCGTGTCGTTACGGCTGCCGCCCGACCCCTGGATGGTGACGTGCGGTTTGTTGGACGGCACCTTGACCAGCTCGCGGTAGGTCCCCGGCTTCACCGAGATCACCACGCGGGAGGGGTTGTTCGCCGGTACGGCGTTCACCGCGGCCTGCACGGTCGAGTACTGCCCGCTGCCGTCCTTGGCGACGGTGAGCGTGGTCGCGGCGGCGGCCTTCGTCGAGGCGGTCGCCGTCGTACCGATCGAACTCCGGGGCCCCACACCGGACTTGAGAAGCGCCGGTACGTCGGCCGTCTTGTCGAGCGTGTAGGCGTAGTACGTCTTCGGGTCGAAAGCCGTACCCCCGCTCTCGTTGCGCCCGCTGGTGCCGACGAAGGTGTTCCCCTTCTGCACGATCGTCGCGGTGGCGTCCTTGATGACGGGGTTGTTGACGCCCTGGAAGTACGAGTTCTCCAGGACCATCTTCGTGGCGCCGCGCGAGTAATTGCCGTACGACGACTTGATGTCGGTGTCGGCGACGTCCTCGAGGAAGTTGTTGTAGAGGTGCGCGTGGGCGGCGTTGTCCGTCGACGGGTTGCGCTGCTCGGTCTCGCGGACCCAGTTGTGGTGGATGGTGATGTCGGTGACGACGTTCTCCGTCCACCCGATGCCGAACGCCTTGTTGTCCTGGCTGAGTTTGTTCCAGGACACGGTCACATAGGTGCTGTCCTTGCGGACGTCGATGAGCCCGTCCGCCATGTGCCGCAGATCGTTGTGGTCGATCCAGACGTGATGGGCACCGTCCATCTGGACGGCGTCGAAGTCGTGGTCCTTGTCGTTCCAGATGCCCTGGTAGGCGTCCCGGATGGTCAGGTTCCGGATGATCACGTTGTGCACGCCGGACCCGAGGAAGAACCCGCCGCCGACGATGTGCCCGGAGGTCCCGGACCCGACGATGGTCTTGTTGGACTGGACCTTGATCTCTTTGCCGACCGGGTTCATGTTGATGGTCGCGGCGACGACGATGACGTACGGCTCGGCCGCGGTCGCGTACTTCTCCAGGTCGGCGAGCGTCTTGACGGTGACGATCTGCCCGTCGCGTCCGCCGTAAGTGCCGTTCTGTCCCAGGGCGTTGACCGAGGCGAAGCCGTCGGCGGTGGCGGTCGCCCACGCGGGGGCCGCGGCGGTGGCGGCGGAGGCGGAGGACTGGGCGTCGTCGCCGAAGAGAGGGCTGTAGGCGAGCACGCCGGCTGAGGTCAGGGCCAGAGGGATGCCGGCCACGAGCGCGGTCCTGCGCCTGCGGTGGCGGGGTGCCCTGCTGCGGGTTTCAGTCACGGGCTGCTTCCGATCGAAGTCAGGTGTGGAGGGGTTAAGTCACCTGCTTGTCGGAGCTGTTGGGGAAAAGGTTGCCGTGGTGGCGGGTCGCGTTTGGAGGCGCTTTCAGGTGAAGCGGGAGAGAGTGGTGCGCGGGAGCCCCGGAGCGGTGATGGTGATGCCGTGACAGACGCGACGACCTGCGGGACCACCGGGTTCGATGGTCCCGCAGGTCGTCATCGCCAAGCTGCCGCGCCGATCCGGATCAGGCGCAGGTCTTCGGGTCCAGCTTCTCCTCGATCTTGTCTTCACGGCCGTCGGGCTGGCCGTTGGGCAGGAGCTTGTCGGAGACGCCGTCGATGTAGTAGCCGTACGAGTAGATCGTGTTGTATCCCCGGTCGCGCCAGCTGTGCACGGTCCGCATGTTGTTCCTGCTGGAGGGGTCCTTGTTCCACTGGTAGTCCTCGACGTAGAAGACCGGATTCACCCGCACCACGCGCTGGTACGGCGTCCACGTCACGGCGACCTGGGTGCACGGCGGGATCGTCTTCTCGCTGCGGCGTTCGAAGGACGAGGTCTTCTCCCAGCCCCACTCGTAGCCGGCGGTGCCGCCGACGGTGCCTGAGAAGATGCTCTTGGCGGCGGAGAGGCTGATCGAGGCGCCGACGCTCTTCTTGGCGAACGTCTTGGTGCTGTAGCTGCTGACGAAGGTCTCCTTGTCGTCCTTCGAACCGCGGTTGCCTATCCACGGCGAGGTGCGCACGGGCTCCCCCTTGATGGACCACGTCGAGGACTCTGCGTAACCGCACCAGCCGCGGAAGGTCTCCCACGGTCCGACGGGCTCCCAGAGGGGGAACACGTCGTCCAGGTACTCGTCCCGGGTCTTGAACTCGCCGGTGTCGACATTGAGGGCGCCGTAGACGCCCGTCAGGCTCCCCTCCTGCTCACAGAGCCGCTCGATCATCAGGTCGGTGTTCCCGGGGTCCGTGCCCCGGATGTTCGTCGCGCCGCCCGGGCCGCTGCTGGCCGCCTGCGAGGAACCGGCGCCGGCCAGCAGGCCGGTCAGGGCGAGGGCGGTGGACGCGGTGATCAGGGCGCTCTTCTTCAGAGTCCCGAGCTTCTTGATCTTCGATTTGCGAATGAGTCGCATGGGGGTTGGCTCACTCCCGAGTGCTGTGCACAGGTGCCGATGGCACCTGTCGGACAGCCAGGAAGGTCTCAGGGTACTCACGGGTAGGGTCAGGAATGCGAAAGGAATGACAGGACATCGACAGTCGACGGGGGTGTCTGTCGCTCTTTGTCCGTTTCCGATTCACGGGAGCAACTGTCTCGGACGTGGCACACCCTTTTCGATACAGCGGGCCAGCTCTTGCAAGTCACCGATGAGGGATGCCAGTTCGGTCACCTGCGCCTTCACCGTGGTGAGGAGCGCCTTCGATCGAAGTCAGGTGTGGAGGGGGTAAGTCGCCTTTCTGGCAAAGCTGTTGAGGAAGAGGTTGCCGGGGGTGGGGTTCTTCTCGGTGTCAACGGGGAAGCGGATCGCGGGCACCTTCGGGTGAAGTGGGAGGCAGTGCAGTGCCCGAGCGCCATGGGATCGCTATGGTGGAGCCATGGCAGAGCACACGACCATTCAGGTGTCCCGGCAAGCCCGTGATCGTCTGGCGAAGATCGCCAGGGAGCGGGGGGTGCCCCTGGGACAGCTCGTCGAGCAGCTGGCTTCAGAGCAGTCGACGGCGGAGGAGATCGCGGAGAGGGTGGCGGCCGACCGCCGGGTTGTCCGCGAGGTGATCGGCCTCGACATCAGTGATGAGGAGTTCGATCGGGCGCCAGACGTGCTCGCCAACATCTACAAGATGGCAGCTGAGAAGGTGCGCATGGCTCGGGGCACAGCCACGTGATCATCCTGGACACCGGTGCCACCCGGGCGCTCGCGGACGGGCACAAAACGCTGAACCTGCTCGCCTCGAACATGGCCCGGACCCCGGGCGACCTGCTCCGGATTCCGGCCCTCTGCTTGATGCAGGCGGAGTCCGAGGACGCCGACGCGGCCAGCCGGGTGCTCGCGTTCTCCTCGGTGGTCGTCGACCCCCTCGACACGGTCTCCTCGGCCAGCGTCGGCACCATGATCCGGGACGGGTACGGGGGCGCCGATATCTGCCACGCCTTGTACTGTGCGCTGCCCCGAGCCGAGTTCACGGGCATGTCGATCCTGCTCACGACTCGGGAGGACGCATATCCGCCGGGTGTGGTGACCGTCGACGTCGACTCTCCCGGGATGCTCGGCTTCCACTGACGCGGATGGCGGGGCGGGACCACCGAACCTGGTGGTCGCGCCCCCGCCGTCATCGCGATGTCACCTCTCGCACTCCGGAACGCGCCCCGCCCCGGCTGACCGCGACCCGGATCACGTCCTCCAGGGCCTCGGTCGCCCTGGTGAGCGCGAAACACACCGCCCGCTCACCCGCCTTCGCATCGGCGAGCACGGCCCTGGCACCCGCGAGCACCTGCTCCGCGGACTCCAGTTGAGCCGCTTCCACGTCGTCGGCCAGCAGGGACAACCGACTGTCGCCGCCGTCGGTGCTGAGGTAGCAGGGTTTGCCCTCGGGGGTGGTCCAGGGCAGTAGACGGAGACTCTCGGGGGTACTCATGCGGAGGCCTCCTCTCCGTGGGTACCTCGCATGTTGGCGGCGGTGCCGTAGACGGCGTTCCAGTGGACGCGGCGATACTGCAGGATGCGTTCGCGCTCACAGCGGCAGATGTGGGCAGGGTGGTGCTGTGTGTCGCTGCTTCGCCCGATCTCGCTGTGCGTGGAGCAGCCCAGTGGGAATGTGCTGCTCCACGCTCACGTACCTGGCTGATCGGCGCAGCGTTCTGCAAGGTGAGGGCTAGGGAACGAGGAGCGTCGGCGCCGTGTGTGCTGAAGTGGGCACAGCGAACGACCCATACCTTGAGGCATCGAACCGTTGCAGACTGGCCCTGGCTGTGAGCTCAGATCGTCCTACGAAGTTTCCGGCGGCAGCGTAGGCGCCCCCGGCAGTCGCACGGTCGCAACCGTGCCGCCGCCGTCCGCGCGGGCCAGCATCACCGTGCCGCCCGCCTGTTCCATCGTCCTCGCGACGATCGACAGGCCCAGGCCCGAGCCGGGGAGGGCGCGGGCGCTGGGGGAGCGCCAGAAGCGGTCGAAGACATGCGGGAGTTCGTCCTCGGGGATGCCGGGTCCGTGGTCCCGGACGGTGAGGACGCCGTGGTGGTCGAGCTGGACCTCGATGGTCCCACCCTCGGGGCTGAACTTCACCGCGTTGTCCAGGATGTTGACCACGGCACGTTCCAGAGCGGCGGGTTCCGCGCGGACGTACCAGGGCTGCAGGTCGGCATCGATGGTCAGCTCGGGTCCACGCAGCCGTGCGCGGCGCAGGGCGGACTCGACGGTGTCCTCCAGCGAGACGACCTGCACACGTTCCCCGCGCTGCCCCTCCGACCTCGACAGCTCCTGCAAGTCGCCGATGAGAGCCGCCAGTTCGGTCATCTGCGCCTTCACCGAGGCGAGCAGCGCCTTGCGGTCCGCCTCGGGGATGGGGCGGCCGGTCTCCTCACTGCGGGTCAGGAGCTCGATGTTGGTGCGGAGGGAGGTGAGGGGGGTACGGAGTTCGTGGCCTGCGTCCGCGATGAGTTGTTGTTGCAGCTCGCGGGAGTTGGCCAGCGAGGAGGCCATCGAGTTGAAGGAGCGGGAGAGGCGGGCTACCTCGTCCTCGGAGTCCTCCTCGACCGGGATGCGGACGCTCAGATCCTCCGTGCGAGCCACGTGCTCTACGGCTTCGGTGAGCTTGTCGACCGGGCGTAGGCCTGCGCGGGCTACTGCCAGGCCGGCTGCGCCTGCGCCGAGCACTCCGACGCCGGAGACGAGGAGGAGGATGAGGGCGAGTTCGTTGAGGGTGGACTGGGTGCCCTTGAGCGGGACGGCGGCGATGATTCCGACGTTGGGGCCGGCCTCGCCGGTGCCGGTGGTGGTGGGGCCCAGATAACGGGTCACCACGCGTACCGCGTTGCCGTCCTCGTCGGCTCCTGTGCGGAAGTAGAGCCGGTCGCTGTCGGCCTTCTCGATCACGTTCTTGTCGGCTTGAGTGACCTTGATCGTGCCCGTGGAGCCGTCGAAGACACAGACTTTGCCGCTGTCCGTCACCACCTGCGAGTAGTTGTTCCGGAAGTTGAAGCCAGTGCCGTTCGTCGGGTTCGTGGTGCAGGAATTGAGGGCGGCCTCGGCATCGCCGATCTGCTGGATCTGCCTGGGCCCCTGCATCAACTTCTGCAGGTCGTTGTCCACTTGGTCGTACAACTTCCCCTGCACGATGAACCAACAAGTCACCGAAACCGCCGCCACCGCGAACGCCACCGCCGCAGCGACCAGCAACGACAACCGCGCCCGGATGGGAAGTGTCCGGAACCGGTGCAGAACCCTGTTCACTCGGCCCCGCCCTGTCGCAACACGTACCCCACGCCACGCACCGTGTGCACGAGCCGAGGCTCTCCGCCCGCCTCCGTCTTGCGGCGCAGATACATCACATACACGTCGAGGGAGTTCGACGACGGCTCGAAGTCGAAGCCCCAGACCGCCTTGAGGATCTGCTCACGGGTGAGGACCTGACGCGGATGCGCCATGAACATCTCCAGCAGCGTGAACTCGGTTCGAGTGAGCTCCACCGGGCGCCCGGCACGGGTGACTTCCCGCGTCGCGAGGTCCATCCGCAGGTCCGCGAAGGTCAGCGCCTCGTCCTCCTGAACAGCGGCCCCCGCGTTCGCCGCAGCGTAGGAGCTGCGCCGCAGCAGCGCACGGACCCGCGCGAACAGCTCGTCCAGCTCGAACGGCTTGACCAGGTAGTCGTCGGCGCCGGCGTCGAGCCCCGTCACACGGTCGCCGACCGTGTCCCGAGCCGTCAGCATCAGGATCGGCGTCATCGTGCCCGCACCCCGCATGCGTCGCGCGGCGGTCAGGCCGTCCATGCGCGGCATCTGGATGTCGAGGACCACCAGGTCCGGCTGGTACGCCGTCGCCTTCTCCAGCGCGTCCGCGCCGTCGACCGCGACCTCGGTGTCGTACCCCTCGAAGGCGAGGCTGCGCTGGAGTGCTTCGCGTACGGCCGGCTCGTCGTCGACGATCAGGATGCGCTGGGGGTCACGGTCGCCATCGGCGGGGCTCATCGCTCGCGGTTCCTCAGGGTGCGGTGGGGCGGGGCTGGGTGGCTCTCAGCCTCGCATGTTTCGGGGCAGTCGGGTCGAACACGGTGTGGATCAGCCGCGAACCGTACGACGACGGCTGACCCTGGCCGCGTGCCGGGCGGCCGCGGTCGAGATCTCGGGGGCCCGGACCGCCGCGGTCGGCGCGTTGAGCTCGTACGCCACCGTCAGCGCGAGGGCGAAGCCGGCCGGGTCGTCGCCGGCCACCGTGTGGGAAACCTGCTTGATCATGACGTACTCCCTACTGGTCAGAGCTGGTTCAGCTGTCGCTGCCGCCGGCCCGCAGCTTCGCCAGGTCGGACTTGACGGTGTTGATCGGGATGGCGAAGCCGAGGCCGACGCTGCCGGCGCTGGACGAGGACGTGGAGTCCGCGGCCGAGTACATGGCCGAGTTGATGCCGACGATGTTGCCGTTCATGTCGATCAGCGCGCCGCCGGAGTTGCCGGGGTTCAGGGAGGCGTCGGTCTGGAGCGCCTTGTACGTCGTCGTGGACGAACCGGTGTCGCCGTTGAACTCCTGACCACCGAACTCGAACGGCCACTGACCGCTGCCGCCGCCCTGGCCGCCCTGGCTCTGGCTCTCGTCGGTCGAGACGGTCACGTCGCGGTCGAGCGCCGAGACGATGCCGCTGGTGACGGTGCCGGTCAGGCCCTCGGGGGAGCCGATCGCCACGACCTCGTCGCCGACCTGGACGCCGTCGGAGTCGCCGAGGGTCGCGGGGGTGAGGCCGGAGGCGTTCTCCAGCTTGATCAGGGCGAGGTCCTTGGCGCTGTCGGTGCCGACGACCTTGGCCGTGTACTCCTTGCCGTCGCTCGTCGAGACCTTGATCGAGGAGGCGCCGGAGATGACGTGGTTGTTGGTGATGATCTCGCCGTCGCTGGTGATGATCACGCCGGAGCCGGTGGAGGAGCCGTTGCTCAGCGTCGCGTTGATCTCGACGATGCTCGGGCTGACCGCCTTGGCGACCCCGGAGACCGTGCCCTTGGCGGAGGACGGGATGACGTTGGTGCTGGTGCTGCTGGAGGTGACCGTGTCGTTGCCGGTGAGCTCCTGGATGCCGTACGCCGTACCGCCACCGATCGCCGCGGCGACGATCGCCACGGCGGCGAGGAGAGCGAGGGGACCGCGGGTCCGCTTCTTCGGCGCGGGGGCCGCGGGCTCCGCCGGTGCCGCGGTGAGGAGAGCCGTTCCGCCGCCGTTGCCGTCGCCGCCGTCAGCGGAAGTGGCGTAGGCCGCCTGCTGCTGAGCCGGCCACACGGTCGTACCGGGCTCGACGGTCACCGGCTGCGGCGCGGGCGGCTGCGCCGGCGGGGGCGGCCACTCCGGGTTCACGGGGGAGGAGGCGTGCTGCTGGGCGCCCTGGTAGGGGTTCGCGTACTGCTCGTACTCGCCGTCGCGGCGGAAGCTCTCGGTCATGGCAATGAGCTTGTCGCCCCACCATGAGAGCTCCCTGAGTGCTCCCTGAGAACGCCGCCAGAACCTCGTTTGCCCGATATAAAGCCGGAC
Organism: Streptomyces sp. NBC_00019; assembly: GCF_045041015.1. Taxonomy (NCBI): domain Bacteria; kingdom Bacillati; phylum Actinomycetota; class Actinomycetes; order Kitasatosporales; family Streptomycetaceae; genus Streptomyces; species Streptomyces sp. NBC_00019. Next base: position 5,019,791 of record NZ_CP108302.1, on the reverse strand, counting down.
CAGGGAGTAGGCGGAGCCTTCTCAGACAGACCTCATGAAGACCCACCCAGGGGCGCGGGGAACTGCGCGACCAGCCACGGACAAGCCGCAGACGAAAGACGGCCGGACTTATTCACACCCGCAAGAGCGCCGCACAACAAGCCTCGACGGAAACACCTTCAACCGCTCCCGGCGTGATCCCGCGACCCGCAGACCGTCGTCCAGGACGAGATCCACCGCCGCCCGCGCCATCGCCGACCGGTCCGACGCGATCGTTGTCATCGGCGGATCCGCGAGCGCCGCTTCCTTGATGTCGTCGAACCCGATCACCGCCAGCTCACCCGGCACATCGATCCGCAGCTCGCGCGCCGCGCGCAGCACGCCGATCGCCTGGTCGTCGGTGGAGCAGAAGATCGCGGGCGGCCGCTCGGGGCCCGACAGCACACCCAGCGCCACCTGGTACGCGTCGTAGCGGTTGTACGGCGCCTCGAAGAGCCGCCCCTCGGTGGAGATCCCCGCCTCGTCCATCACGCGCCGCCAGCCCTCGACGTGGTCGGAGACCGGGTCGCCGACGGAGGGGGTCTCGGCGGTGCCGCCCATACAGGCGACGTACGCGTAGCCGTGCTCCAGGAGATGGCGGGTGGCGAGCTCGGCGCCGCCGAGGTCGTCCGTGACCACCGCGACGTCGTCGATCGCCTCGGGCCGCTCGTGCAGCAGCACCACCCGGGCGTCCCAGGCGTCGATCTCGGCGGCGGCGTTGTCGTTCAGTGCGTGGCTGACCAGGATCAGTCCGGAGACCCGCATACCGAGGAAGGCCCGCAGATAGTGGACCTCGCGCTCGGCGATGTAGTCGGAGTTGCCGACCAGCACCATTTTTCCGCGCTCGGACGCGGCCTGTTCGACCGCGTGCGCCATCTCCCCGAAGAAGGGCTGGCGCGCGTCCGGCACGATCAGGCCTATGAGGTCGGTGCGCCGCGATGCCATCGCCTGGGCGACCCGGTCGGGCCGGTAGCCCAGTTCCTTGATCGCGGCGAGGACACGCTCGCGCGTGGCCGGGGCAACCGGCCGGGGTCCGTTGTTGATGACATAGCTGACGACGGCAGTGGACGTCCCCGCCAGCCGCGCCACGTCATCCCTGGTTACCTTGGCCACGCGCGGAGTCTACGCGGATGGACCCGCTCTGGGCAGGGCGTGAAGGAGCTTCCCTGTGCCCCGCCTGAGCGTTTCCGATGTCGGCTATACGTCCGCATTGACCTCGGCCGCGTCCAGGGCGGTCGTCTCGTCCGCATCCTCCGCCTTTGGCTGGGCGCTCTTGGACTTTGCCTCGTCCGAGACAGCCCCACCCTTCTCCGGCGTAACGAATCGATAACCGACGTTCCGGACGGTTCCGATGAGCGACTCGTGCTCGGGGCCGAGCTTGGCGCGCAGACGTCGTACGTGCACGTCCACGGTCCGGGTGCCACCGAAGTAGTCGTACCCCCAGACCTCCTGGAGCAGCTGGGCGCGCGTGAAGACGCGGCCCGGGTGCTGGGCGAGGTATTTGAGGAGCTCGAACTCCTTGAAGGTCAGGTCGAGGACCCGGCCCTTCAGCTTGGCGCTGTAGGTCGCCTCGTCGACCGAGAGGTCGCCGTTGCGGATCTCCATGGGGGAGTCGTCGTTGACGATCTGCTGCCGACCCATGGCGAGGCGCAGTCGTGCCTCGACCTCGGCCGGTCCGGCGGTGTCGAGCAGGACGTCGTCGATGCCCCAGTCGGCGGTGACGGCGGCGAGGCCGCCCTCGGTGACGACGAGGATGAGCGGACAGCCCGGCCCCGTGGAGCGTAGGAGCTGGCACAGGCTGCGGACCTGTGGCAGATCGCGGCGGCCATCGATGAGGATGACGTCTGCACCAGGGGTGTCGACGAGGGCAGGGCCTTCTGCCGGGGCCACTCGCACGTTGTGCAGGAGCAGGCCGAGAGCGGGAAGCACCTCCGTCGATGGCTGGAGGGCATTGGTCAGGAGCAGCAGAGAACTCATACGGCTGGTTCCTCCTCGGTCCCGGCGAGGTCGTAGCTTTCGTATACAGGTGATCCGAAAGCACAAAAGGACTCGGGGGCTGCATTGCCCGAGTCCTCTGTTGAGGAGAATAGCCCACATGCGCATTGATCCGGCAGGTCGTGTGGTGCGATCCACCCTGATTCCGCACTCTGAGACGAACAGAGGCACACCTATACGGACGTTTCTGCACACCGTCGACGGTGTGACGATCGATTCCGTATACGATCCGCCGGCCGTTGTATACGACTCCTCCGCTTCATCCGCGCGTGGTCTCGTGTTCGTCGTCGCGCACGGTTTCACCGGCGACGCGGATCGTCCTCATGTTCGCCGGGTGGTGGAGACGTTCACGCAGTACGGGGCCGTGGTCACGTTCTCCTTCCGCGGCCACGGGGCCTCCGGCGGACGCTCGACGGTGGGGGACCGCGAGGTGCTCGATCTGGCGGCCGCGGTGGAGTGGGCCCGGTCGCTCGGGCACACGCGCGTGGTGACCGTCGGCTTCTCCATGGGCGGTTCTGTGGTGCTGCGGCACGCGGCCCTGTACCGACCGGACGGTGACTCGGGGCGCGAGGGGCGCACGGAAGCGCACTCGGACGCGGTGGTCTCGGTGAGTGCTCCGGCTCGCTGGTACTACCGCGGTACGGCCCCTATGCGCAGGGTCCACTGGCTGATAACCCGCCCCGAGGGCCGTCTGGTGGGCCGCTACGGCCTGCGGACGAGGATCCACCACCGGGAGTGGGACCCGGTCCCGCTGTCCCCGGTGGAGGCCGTCCCGAGGATCGCCCCCACTCCTCTCCTCGTCGTCCACGGCGACCGCGACGGCTATTTCCCCCTCGACCACCCCCGCATGCTGGCCGCGGCCGCCGGTGACCACGGCGAACTCTGGCTGGAGCCCGGCATGGGCCATGCCGAGAACGCGGCGCCCGACGAGCTGCTGAGGCGCATCGGGGACTGGGCCGTCGCACAGGGCGGCTAGCCTGACCGTGTACACAGCCGATTGATTGAGGAACCGGATGCCCAAGGTCACGGTCCGCTACTGGGCCGCCGCCAAGTCCGCGGCCGGCGTCGCCGAGGAGGCGTACGACGCGGACACGCTCGCCGAGGCGCTCGACGCGGTGCGCGGGCGACACCCCGGCGAACTCACGCGCGTCCTGCAGCGATGCTCGTTCCTCATCGACGGTGACCCCGTGGGCACCCGCGGACATGAGACGGTACGGCTGGCCGACGGCGGCACGGTCGAGGTGCTCCCGCCGTTCGCAGGAGGGTGACGATGACCGACCAGCCGTATGAGGGGCAGCAGCAGTACCAGCAGGGGTACGACCCGTACTGGCAGCAGCACCAGCCCCAGCATCAGCAGCAGTCCTGGCCCGGGCAGCAGCAGGGCTACGAGGATCCGCAGGCCGCCCAGCAGTGGCAGGGCCAGACCTGGGAGACACAGGTCCAGGCACCGGTCGCGCCGGCCGCGGACACGTCGTACCTGCCGCAGCAGGCGTACGCCGAGCCGCCGGCCCCCGTGGCGACCCCCGCGCAGGCTCCCGCCACCTCCGACTACGGCCCCGCCAGCATCGGCGGCAACGCCCGCATCACCGACGCCCAGCGCGCCCGGCTCGAGGGCCGCTCCCCGGTCATCGAACCCGGCATGCAGCCCGCCGTGCTCACCGCGCTGCTCGGTCTGCTCCTCGCCGGCACGGCGGCCGTCGGGTCGTACGCCCTGCTCGTCCCGCTCGTCGCCCTGCAGGCGGTGACGGCGGCCGGCTGGTTCCGGCTGAACGGCATGTGGCCCGCCCGGCAGGGCATCGCGCTGGCGTTCCTGGGCGCGCTGGTCGCGGACGTGGCGCTGCTGGCGTCCGACCACGCGCCGTCCGCGATCCTCGGGACGCTGGGCGTGTGGGTGCTGCTCTCCCTGGTGCTGCAGCTGCGCTCGCACGCCGACCCCGACACCCGGATGTACGGCCTGATGGCCACCGTCGCCTCGGCGGCCCTGGCGATCATCGCGTCCGGCTACCTCGCGGCCGCCGCGGACGCGGTGACGGTCGGCGCGGCCTCGGTCGCGGTCACCGTCCTGGCCCGTGCGCTGCCGCTGCCGACGCCGGCCTCCGTGGTGGTCTCGCTGCTCGCCGCGGCGGGCGCGGGCATCGCGGTCGGCGGGATGACGGACCTGGGCTCGGAGGGTGCGCTGCTGGGTGCGGGCGCGGGGGCGTGCGCGCTGATCGGCCACCGGGTCGCGAGCTACGACTACCCGTCCCGCTTCGTGCACTTCACGGCGGGCGTGGCCCTGCCGCTGGCCGCCGCGGCACCGGCGGTGTACCTGCTGGGGCGGGCGCTCGGGTAAAGCCCTGGACCGCCTTGTCACAGGTGATCGACAAACTCCTGGTCGGCACCCCGGCCGGAGTTACGGTGACACCCGGACGTAGACCGCCTAGGTGGGGGAACACCAAAGAATGCGCGCACTGCGAATACTTCTGATCGTCGTCGTCATTCTGGGCGGCCTCTTCGTGATCGCCGACCGTGTCGCGGTCCACTTCGCGGAGGGTGAGGTCGCGGACAAGCTCAGGACCACCGAGAACCTCTCCTCCACCCCCGATGTGTCCATCAAGGGCTTCCCGTTCCTCACCCAGGTCGTCTCCGGCGAGCTCGACGACACCGAGGTCGGCATCAAGGACTACGAGGCCGCGGCCGGCACCACGGGCGACAAGATCCGCATCGACGACATCAAGGCGAACTTCAAGGGCGTCGCCTTCTCCGGCGACTACAGCTCCGCGACCGCCGCCACCGCGAACGGCACCGCGAGCATCTCCTACGACGAGCTGCTCAAGGCCGCCGAGTCCGAACCGACGGAGATCTTCACCGGGGTGACGGCCGAGGTCGTCGGTCTCTCCGACGGCGGCAACGGCAAGATCAAGGTGAACGTCAAGGTCACGGCCCTGGGCAAGTCGACGACGTACCCGGTGCTCAGCACGGTCACCGTCGACGGCGACACCGTGAAGGTGCACGCGGACAACCTGCCGAACATGGTCGTCGAGGTCGCGGAGGGCAAGGTCCGCTCGATCACCGACTTCGAGCAGAAGATCGACGACCTGCCCGGCGGCGTGCAGCTCGACAAGGTCGAGGCCGCGCAGAACGGCGTAGAGGTGACGGTGAAGGGTTCGAACGTCGAGCTGGCCGGGTAGGACGGCGTTCGGCGGACAGGAACTGTCCGAGGAGCGAGACGGGCCGTCCGCACCGCAGATGTGACGACGGCCACCGGCGCCCGAAACCCGTGCGAACACGGCCCGGGCGCTGCTCGGATCCCACATCCCGGACGATCGCGTCTCAAAATACGACACGCCGGTGACACGCCAGGCTGTCCGTCCCTACGATCGACGCATGAAGCGACAGGCGGATCTCACGAAGCGGCGGGCAGTGGACCTGTGCCGCGTTGCCGCCATGCTCTGTCGCACCTTCTGAGCGGAAGCTCCGTCCTTCCGCATCCCCCGCCCTGATTCCAGGGCATCCGTGCGCCGCGCCCGCACCGGGCCACGCACCCTCGCACTCGCACACCCCGCCGTAACTGCCCCGGAGGAGAAAGAGCATGAGCCGCAGCGACGTCCTGGTCGACGCCGACTGGGTCGAGGCCAACCTCGACAACGCCGACATCGCGATCGTGGAGGTGGACGAAGACACGTCCGCCTACGAGAAGAACCACATCAAGAACGCGATCCGGATCGACTGGACGAAGGACCTGCAGGACCCGGTCCGCCGTGACTTCATCGACCAGGAGGGCTTCGAGAAGCTCCTCTCGGCGAAGGGCATCGCCAACGACACGCTGGTGATCCTCTACGGCGGCAACAACAACTGGTTCGCCTCCTACGCCTACTGGTACTTCAAGCTGTACGGCCACGACAGCGTCAAGCTGCTCGACGGCGGCCGCAAGAAGTGGGAGCTGGACGCCCGCGAGCTGGTCGAGGAGGTCCCGGAGCGGGCCGCCACCGACTACAAGGCCAAGGCCCAGAACACCGCGATCCGCGCCTTCCGCGACGACGTGGTGGCGGCGATCGGTTCGCAGAACCTGGTCGACGTCCGTTCGCCCGACGAGTTCAGCGGCAAGCTGCTCGCCCCGGCGCACCTTCCGCAGGAGCAGTCGCAGCGTCCGGGCCACGTCCCGTCCGCCCGCAACATCCCGTGGTCGAAGAACGCCAACGACGACGGCACCTTCAAGTCGGACGACGAGCTCAAGGAGCTCTACGCCGAGGAGCAGGTGGACCTGGCGAAGGACACCATCGCCTACTGCCGCATCGGTGAGCGCTCGGCTCTCACCTGGTTCGTGCTGCACGAGCTGCTGGGCGTGGAGAACGTCAAGAACTACGACGGCTCCTGGACCGAGTACGGCAGCCTGGTCGGCGTTCCGATCGAGCTCGGCGCCAACAAGTAAGCACAGACCCCGCTCAATCCCGACCGGCCTTCCTTCCGGTCAGACCCCTCTTGGAGAAAGACATGTGTGGAGCGAAGGCCGGCGGCCCGGACGCCTCGACGATCAAGCCCGGTGAGACCACGATCCAGGGCCAGGTGACCCGCGACGGCGAGCCGGTGGTGGGCTACGTCCGCCTCCTGGACTCGACCGGCGAGTTCACCGCCGAGGTCCCGACCTCGGCGACGGGCCAGTTCCGTTTCTACGCGGCCGAGGGCACCTGGACCCTCCGCGCCCTGGTCCCCGGCGGCACCGCCGACCGCACGGTCGTCGCCCAGCAGGGCGGCCTCGCGGAGGTCGCGATCGCGGTCTGAACCGCCGAGATCGACCGAAGGGCCGCACCCCGTCGGGTGCGGCCCTTCGGCATGTCCGGGTACGGGCCTACGCTGGACTCATGCTGGCGCGACGACGTCATGTCTACTTCGCCATGATGGGCACGTGCATCGGGCTCTTCGTCCTGGCCTGGTCAGTCGTGCGCCTCTGGTCGGTTCCGGTGGCCGTCGGCATGTGCGTGGTCGCCATGCTGATCCCCCCGGTCGCCGCGATGGTCGCCAACCGCCGTGGTCCCGACGACCGTTGGTGGGACGACCCGTCCGGTGACCCCAAGTCGGACGACTGGTGGGACGAACTGGACGGGAAGAAGCGGCCGCGGTAAGAAGGCCCGCATGTCGCCCACGAAGCTGTCCGCCGTCGTGCTCGACGCACCGGACGCCCACCGGCTCGCCGACTTCTACATGCGTCTGCTCGGCTTCGTCGTGCGGACCGATGAGTCCGACTGGGTGGCCATCGGCCCGCCCGGCGGCGGCACGGGCCTGTCCTTCCAGACCGAGCCCGAGTACGTGCCGCCGGTCTGGCCCACCCGCAGACCCGGCGAGCAGCAGATGATGCTGCACCTCGACATCGAGGTCGACGACCTGCACAGCGAGACCGCGCGGGCCCTGGCGGAGGGAGCGCGGCTGGCCGACCACCAGCCGCAGGACGACGTCCGGGTGCTCTTCGACCCGGCGGGCCATCCGTTCTGTCTGTGGGTCCGGACGGCTCAGTAGACCAGCGCCTGCGTCCCGTCCCCCAGCGCCTCCTGCACGAACACCTGCGCCCCCGCGATCCGAACGCCCTCGATGACGTCCTTCTCCGTGATGTCCCGACGGGCCGCGCACTGGGTGCACAAGGTCAGCGTGCCGCCGGCCAGGATCGAGTCGATCAGGTCGGGGAGCGGGGCCGCGTGCGGCAGTTCGAACTCGGCGGCGCGGCCCGGCAGCGCGAACCACGCGGACTCCCCGGTCAGCCACAGGGAGACCTCCACCCCGCTGGCCACGGCCACCGCCGCCACCGTGAACGCCTGCGAGCAGCGCTCGGGGGCATCGGCCCCCGCCGTCACCTTGATCACGAGCTTCTTCGCCATGCCTGAATCGTAATCATCTCGCCTACAACCCAGGTCATCGGCAGTGAGTCTCCTGTGCGCGCATACGGAATGCGCACTTCACGTTCTGTGGGGGGACGTCTTGGAAGTACCTGAAGTTCTGGAAATACCGGTACAGGCGGAGGTGCCCGAAGCGCCCCGTCCGCGCCGGCGCGGACGCACCACGCTCCTCATCGCCGCGGCCGCCGTCCTCGGCACGGTCGCCGGCACCTGCACCGGTTTCCTCGTCCAGGCCGACCGCGAGCCCACCCGGCTGCCGTCGCTGTCCCAGCCTGCCGTCAAGCAGGCCAAGGGTGAGGTCGAGCCGCTGTCCGCGGCGCAGGACCGGCGTCTGAAGACGGACGGCGATCTGCGCAAGCTCCTGCTGAAGAAGCCGACCGGGGCGAAGAAGGCCGACTGGCTGGACGACAGCGACGGCTGGATGCACCTGGCGTCCTACGCCGGCGCCTTCGAGAAGCCGGGCGTCGCCTTCTCCGACCTCGTGGCCGACGACTTTCGCCGCGCGGCCGTCACCGGCTGGGAGACCGGCAATCTGTCGGTGACGATCCGGCTGATCCAGTACCGGCAGGAGGAGTACCTCGCGGCCGACGACGCCGTGGACGACGGCCAGTACTGGGCGGACAAGGAGGACTCCACCGACAGCTGGGTCGTTCCGGGCACCGAGGACGGGATGGCGTACGTCCATCACGAGCCCGAGACCGAGCCCGGCTACCTGCCGCTCTACAGCGCGGAGGCACATGCCTGGCGCGGTGACATCGCCGTGGAGGTCTGGGTCTACGACACCAAGCCGATCACCAAGAAGAAGATCATGGACCTGGCCGAGCGGCAGATGGAGCGGCTGTGAGCGAGATTCCCGAGGCTCCCGAGAGCACCGAGACCCCCCAGGTCCTCCAGAGCCCTGTCCCCGACGAGGCCCCCGCGCAGCCCATGAGGAAGCCCGTCCGCCGTGGTCGTATCGCCGCGATCGCCGGGTCCGTGCTGCTGGCCGGTGTCGTCGTGGCCGGCGCCGGCTACACCGTCGTGACCGTGGACGGCGCCGACCGGGACGCCGGTGCTCCGCGCTGGAAGCTCCCGCAGCCCAAGGCGGACAAGGAGAAGACGGCCACTCCCGAAGGCCTCGCCGGGGTGCTCGTGCCGTACGGGACCGTCGGCTGGAACCGGGGGCCGGACCTCGCCGAGTTCGGCTCCGACGCCGAGCTCAGCGGCGCCCAGGCCACCGCCTTGCGCAAGGAGTCGCTGAGCGGCCTGCCCCGTACCCAGCGCCGACGGCTGGAGAAGGAGATCGACAAGCAGCGCATCACGGGCATGGCGATGCGCAGCTACGTCAGCGCGACGGGCAGCAACGCCAGTGGGAAGGGTGCGTCCGTGGTCAGCATCACGCTGTCCCGGATGGAGAAGCGGGCCGCCGCCAAGGACATCTCGACGTCCCAGAACGCCTTCCTCGACGCCCTGGACATCTTCCGCGCGGGCCCGAAGATCAAGGGCTTCAAGAACGCCGAGTGCTTCCTGCCGCCCAAGGATGCCGACGACGACCTCGACATGATGTTCTGCTCCGCCTACCAGGGCGACATCCTGATCAGTGCCACCGCCGACGGCGTCAAGTCACTCGACACCAAGTCCATCGCGGCGCTTCTCGCCGAGCAGCTCGACCGCATCGCGGAGCCTGGGGAGGCGGTATGACCGAGCAGACGGAAACGACCGAGCAGCAGCACCTCGTGGTGCCTCCCGTGCCCGAGGCGGTCCCGGGGCCCGTGGCCCCGGCCCCGGCCCCGAAGGACCGTCGTGTCCTGCGGGCCGTCCTGCGCTGGACCGCCGCCGTCGTGGTCTTCGCCGTGGCCGGCGCGGGGACGGCGTACGGCATCACCCGCATGGAGCGGACGGACGTACCCGGACTCGCGACCGAGTCGGACGGGCGCTGGCAGTACCCGGAGATCGTCAGGCCGCCGCTGCCCTCCGGCAGCCCGGGCCCCTTCGCCGAGGCGAACACGGCCGGCTCGCACTACGCCGACCTGCGCAAGCTCCTGCTGCCCGCACCCGAGGGCGCGACGGCCGACAAGGCACTCGACGGGAAGGCCGGCTGGCTGGCGACGAAGGACTTCCTGGCGGCATACGAGTCGAAGGGCGAGCGGGAGACGCTCGGGACGCTGCTGACCGACCACGGGCTGCGGCACATCGCCGCCCGCGGCTGGACCACGACGGACGGCACGCGTACCCGGATCTACCTGCTCCAGTTCGAGACGGCCGCGGTCGCCGAGAGCCTTGAGCAGAACTACTTCTCCAGCGTCATGGCGCCTCCCTACGCTCTGAAGGGCGCCACCCAGAGCCTCATGGACGAGGGGTTCCCGACGAAGGTCGTAGTGGAGGACGTACGGCGGTACCCGTACACCGAGACCAAGCCCTACGGCGCCGAGCACGTCCGCCAGGCCTACCTCGTCTCCGGTGACATCCTCGCGCTGGTCGTCCAGTCCAAGAAGGGCGGCGCCAAGGCCGTGCCCTTCCAGCAGACGGTGACGCTGCAGAGCCAGCTGCTCGGCTGAGGCGTACCTCGCAGAGAAGGCAGGGCCCCGGCCGACTAAGCTGGGGCCCGGCCTGTGCAACGACCACCCTCGCTCACCGTAGGAGCACCAAGTGCTTGAGGTTGTCTTCGAAATCCTGCTCGCCCTGGTCTGCGTCGGCGTCCTCGCCTTCGCCGGGCTGACAGCGAAGAAGCTGTACCAGGGCCAGCGCTGACCCATACCTAGGAACTTCCTCTCATGATCGAGATCCCGTCCGACCTCCACAAGGAGCTCGTCCCGCTCGCCTTCCTGCTCGGCAACTGGGCCGGCGCGGGCGTGCACGACTTCCCCGGCTCCGAGAAGTGCAACTTCGGGCAGGAGGTCACCTTCTCGCACGACGGCCGCGACTTCCTGGAGTACCAGTCCCACACCTGGGTCCTGGACAACGACGGGAACAAGGTCCGTCCGCTGGAGTCCGAGCACGGCTTCTGGCGCGTCGACGCCGACCGCAAGGTCGAGATCACGATGGTCCGTGACGACGGCGTCGTGGAGATCTGGTACGGCGAGCTGGCCAAGCAGAAGCCGCAGATCGACCTGGTCACGGACGCGGTCGCACGTACGGCGGCCTCGGGCCCGTACACCGGCGGCAAGCGTCTCTACGGCTACGTCAAGAGCGACCTCATGTGGGTCGGCGAGAAGCAGACCCCCGAGGTCGAGCTGCGCCCCTACATGTCCGCGCACCTGAAGAAGGTCGTCACCCCCGAGGACGTCGAGCGCTGGGCCAAGGCTCTCCCCGACGACATGCCGGACGACGGGATCGCCTTCTTCAAGTAATTCCCTATGAGGGAATTACTTGTGGTCACTGTTCGGGCGAACCGTGTGGTTCGGCGGGACATGGCAGGGGACGCCGTCCAGCTTCGTGATCGTGAAGCCGGTGGTGCGGGTCAAGCTCCTGCCAACGCCCGAGCAGGCGGCGGCACTTGAGGTGACCCTGCGTGGAAGGTCGCAGACGCCTACGCCGCCTTGAAGGCGAGCGCGCGGGCGGGGAATCTGGGCAGGCCAGGCTCGAAGCGGTATACGGCCACCTCCAAGCCGATCATGTTTCGTGCGGGGGCGGCACAGCCGTTCGATGACCGCTGCCTGTCCTGGCAGATGGGCGCCACCACGGTGTCGATCTGGACGCCGGGCGGGTTTGTGGGGGGTGGACCTGGGGATCGTGAACATTGCCACCACGTCCACCGGTTCCGGTGGTGTCCGTGAATCCGGCCTACTCGAGCCGGGAATGCTCTCAGTGTCACCACATCGACAAGCGCAACCGGGTCTGCGGGGCCAGGCCAGCGGCCTCTGCTCTCACACTCGTGTTGTGAGAGCTGGACGCGGCCGGTCTCATCGAAGCCATCGATGCCCTGAGCTGCAAACCCGGGACGACGGTCCAGGGTGGCTGACGTAGGCCTAGACTCGTCGGTGTGGTGAGCACCGACTGGAAGAGTGATCTGCGGCAGCGCGGTTACCGGCTGACCCCGCAACGGCAGCTTGTGCTCGAAGCCGTGGACACCCTTGAACACGCGACCCCCGACGACATCCTCACGGAAGTGAAGAAGACGGCGTCGGGGGTCAACATTTCCACGGTCTACCGGACCCTGGAGCTCCTGGAGGAGCTCGGTCTGGTCAGCCATGCCCATCTGGGGCACGGGGCGCCGACGTACCATCTCGCGGACCGCCACCACCACATCCACCTGGTCTGCCGCGACTGCCAGAACGTCATCGAGGCGGATATCGCGGTGGCGTCGGAGTTCACCGCGAAGCTGCGTTCGACCTTCGGGTTCGAGACGGACATGAAGCACTTCGCGATCTTCGGCCGGTGCAAGGACTGTTCCCTCAAGGCTTCAACTACCGAGTCGTAGGCTTAGGCATATGAAGAGCCCTCTGCTGTCCCTGCCCGGCGCCGTCCCCGCCGAGGGCGTGGACGAAGGTGTCGCCGCCCACTACGGCGACCTGTTCCGCGAACAGCGCGCCCTCGCCGAGGGCACCGGATTCGTCGACCTCTCCCACCGCGGTGTCCTCACCGTCACCGGCGAGGACCGGCTGAGCTGGCTGCATCTGCTGCTCACGCAACACGTCTCCGAGCTGCCCGTGGGCGAGGCCACCGAGGCGCTGGTCCTGTCGGCCAACGGCCACATCGAACACGCGCTGTACCTGGTGGACGACGGTGTGACGGTCTGGATCCACGTGGAACCCGACACCCAGGAGGCGCTGCTCGCCTACCTGGAGTCGATGAAGTTCTTCTACCGGGTCGAGGCCGCCGACCGCACGGCCGACATCGCGGTCGTCCATCTGCCGGCGGGTTCGATCGCCCCGGTGCCGGTGGGCGTCGTCGTCCGCGAGACGGCGTACGGCCGTGATCTGTTCCTCCCGCGCGCGGACCTGGAGTCGTACGCCGAGCAGGCGGGCCCGGCAGCCGGTCTCCTGGCCTACGAGGCGCTGCGCGTCGAGCACCACCGCCCCCGCCTCGGCTTCGAGACCGACCACCGCACCATCCCGCACGAGCTGGGCTGGATCGGCACGGCGGTGCACTTGCAGAAGGGCTGCTACCGAGGCCAGGAGACGGTCGCCCGCGTCCAGAACCTGGGCAAGCCCCCGCGCCGCCTCGTCTTCCTCCACCTCGACGGCAGCGAGGTCCACCTGCCTCCGGCCGGCACCCAGCTCCACCTCGCGGACGACGGCCCCGACGGCCGCAAGATCGGCTTCATCACGACGTCCGTACGCCACCACGAACTCGGCCCGGTCGCCCTCGCCCTGGTGAAGCGGAACGTGCCGCTGGACGCCCGCCTGGTGGCGGACACGACGGCGGCGGCGCAGGAGGTCGTGGTCGAGCCCTGAGGGGCTGAGGACCTAGATCTCCACGAGCACGGTGAAGGGACCGTCGTTCGTCAGCGACACCCGCATCTGCGCGCCGAACCGTCCCGTCGCCACTGTCGCGCCCAGCGCGCGGAGTTGGGCCACGACCTCGTCGACGAGCGGCTCGGCGACGTCGCCGGGTGCCGCGGCGTTCCAGGTGGGGCGGCGGCCCTTCCTCGCGTCCCCGTACAGCGTGAACTGGCTGATCACGAGGAGTGGGGCGTCGATGTCGCTGCAGGACTTCTCGTCGGGCAGCATGCGGATCGACCAGAGTTTGCGGGCGAGTTGGGCGGCCTTCTCCTTGGTGTCCTCGTGGGTGACCCCCACGAGGACACAGAGCCCTTCGCCGACGATCTCCCCGACGGTCTCACCCTCGACGACGACGCTCGCGCCGTCGACTCTCTGAACCACTGCACGCATGGGGACCATCATGCCGCGCGGGCCGCAGTGACCTTTCCTCGGGCTTCTTTTTGATCGATAACCCCCCCATCTGGGGCCGATCGGGGGCACTCGGTCACATAGCGGCCACTTGGGGTGGCACGATGCTCACACACGCCCGGTCGAGGGGACGGTTGAGGCACATGAGCACACCGAGCATCGGACAGCCGCCCGGGGCTGTTGTCCGGCCGCCCGCGCAGCGTACGGAGGAGCCGTGGCTGCCCGTGCACCCGTCCGAGCACGACCTGACCCCGCTGAGCCTGCCCGAGCTGCGCACCCTGCGCCGGGACGCCCAGCGCGACGAGGCGGACCTCAGCTATGTACGGCGGCTGCTGCAGGGCCGTATCGACATCCTGCGCGCGGAGTTGGCACGCCGCTCGCCGGCGGGGCAGGGCTCGGTGGTGGAACGCCTCTCCGAGATCCTCGCGGACGCCCCCGCCCGCCAGCGCTCCTCGGCCCGCCACGTGACCCTGGGCACGCCCCACAGCGAGGAGTACCGCCGCCTGGCCGCCGAGATGCTCGCAGAAGTCGAACTCTCGGACCTCCGGGCCCGCACCGACCTCGAACTGAACGCCGCGATGGCCCGCCTCGTCCGCTACGAGCAGCAGGTCTCCCGCCGCCGCCAGCGCCTCCAGCGCACGGCGGACGACTGCAGCGCGGAAATCGCCCGACGGTACCGGGAGGGCGAGGCGCAGGTGGACGACCTGTTGATGTGAGGAGTGCGTGCCAGGACGAGACCGGCCCGTGTCTGTCTTTCAGCCCGTCCGGTGTTTGAGGACGAGGCCCTTTGGGGCCGATGGGGGTCCAGGGGGCGGAGCCCCCTGGGGGCGGGGTCGAAGGGGCGGCAGCCCCTGGTGGATGGGACGGGTAGGGGCGGCGGGGGCGAGGAAAAATCGCCGCGACAGCTCATCGTCGTAGACCTAACGTGGCTCCATGACCCGCCCGCACCCCGACATCGACATCCGTCCGATCGACCACAACGAGATCCCCGACTGGATCCGTGCTCTGAACACCGGTTTTCTGCGCAGTCCCGGCGTCACCGAGGACGAGGTCGCGGACCGGAGCAGCTATATCGAACCGTCCCGGACGCTGGGTGCCTTTGATGGCGGGCGGTGTGTGGCGACGTTCCGGTCGTTCGAGCAGCAGCTCACGGCTGTCGGTGGCGCGACCGTTCCCGCGGATGCCATCACGAACGTCAGTGTGACGGCCACCCACCGCCGGCGCGGCATCCTGACGCGCATGATGGCCGAGGATCTCGGCGCGGCGAAGGAGCGCGGAGACGTCGTCGCCACGCTGATCGCCGCCGAGTACCCGATCTACGGCCGCTACGGCTTCGGTCCCGCCACCTGGATGACCGAGTGGACGGTGGACGTGCCGCGCGCCGGGCTGGACGCCCGTTGGTCGGGGCCTGAGGACGGCGGCCGTATCGACCTCGTGGACCGCGAGGACGTACGCAAGCTCGGCCCGGAGCTGCATGAGCGCGTGCGCCGCGGCCAACCCGGTGCGGTCAGTCGTACGCAGCGATGGTGGGAGATCGAGACCGGGGTCGTGCATCTGGACCGTGACCCCTGGGTCGAGCCCTTCTTCGCCGTGTACCGCTCGGCCACCGGCGAGGTCGAGGGAATGGTGGCGTACAAGTGCGACGACCGGTGGGAGGACAAGCAGCCGGCCGAGACGGCCAAGGTGAGGTGGCTGATCGCCACGACCGCGGCCGCCGAGCGCGCCCTGTGGCGTCACCTCTGCTCGATCGACTGGGTCACGAAGGTGCGGAGCGGCTGGCGCGGGCCCGACGACCTGCTGCCGTTCTTCCTGCCCGACCCGCGGGCCGCCAGGGTGACCACGCACGCGGACTGGCTGTGGGTGCGGATCCTGGACGTCGTACGGGCTCTGGAGGCGCGTACGTATGGCAGGGCGGGGGCGTCGTTGGTTCTGGAGATCGTCGACGGGGCCGGTCTGGCCGACGGGCGTTATCGGCTGGAGGTGGCGGAGGACGGTCGGGCCTCCTGTACGGCGACCACGCGGAGCGCCGAACTCACCCTGGATGTCGCCGACTTGGCCACCCTGTGGCTCGGCGACGAGTCCGCCGTACGGCTCGCCGCGCTCGGTCGGGTCCGGGAAGACCGAGCGGGCGCCGCCCTGGTGGCCGACGCCCTGCTGCGTACGCCCGGGCGGCCTTGGTGCCCGGACATGTTCTGACGTCTCCTTCCTGACGGTTACCCCCTGCCGGTGACAGGGGCTTGGGACTGATCCGATCCGTAGCTGTAGCTGTTCAGTTGTGGCTGTGCTCAGCGGTGTTCAGTTGTCGGTGTGGAGTTGTGGCTGTGCTGACCGACCGGGCTCCCGGCTCCCCTCCGGAAGGAAGCCCGATCGGCCGACTGAGCGGACTTGGGCGGTCCGGTCAGCCGGACTGGGCGAGCAGCATCACGAGGATCGCCGCTCCGATGCCGCCGACCATGGTGTTCTTTGCCTTGATGCCGACGGTGAGAAGGACGAAGGCGATGATGCCCATCGGCCCCCACTTCCACTGGATGAGCTGCTCGAATCCGATGGCGAGGGCGGCGATGGCGATGGCGAACGGCATGACGATCCCCCTGTTTGCGGTCCTACCTGTCGAGGTCTGAAGCGGCCTGGTGGCACCAACCCTTTGGAAGTTTGACCATGTTGTGCAAGTTGGCTACCAACTTCACTGTACTTATCTCCGCTTGGATGCGTCTCATAACCACCTTCCCTCGAACTGCCCAAAGATGGCGGGAAGTTGTAGTGTTTGGTCGTGGACCCGAAACACGCCTCCGTCAATGGACGGGAGAGGTCACAGCGGCCACACACATCACATCGTGACGTGGCCGACGAGCTGCGTTCCCGGATCCGGTCCGGTGAGCTGCGGCCGGGTCAGCGCATGCCCACCCAGGCCAGGCTGGCCGACGAGTTCGGAGTGGAACGCGGGGCGGTACGACAGGCCCTGCGCATCCTGCAGTCCGAGCAGCTGCTCACCAATGTGTCCAAGGGCAGCCCCGCGACCGTCGCCCCCGACCTCGGCAGGGCGCTGACCGGCCCCGGAGCCCCGCCGCAGCCCACGATGGTGGCCCTCGCCCCGCGGATAGCCGCCGCCTTCGCGACCCCGCACGTCGAGATCGACGCGCTCTGCCTGACCTCGGTCTCCTTCAACCTCGCCCTCGGCGAACCGCTGCGCCAGATTCACGCCGGACAGCTGAAACCGGCCAAGATCGACGTCCGCGTCCTGCTGCCGAGCCGCGATATCGACCTCGCCTTCCCGGCCCCGGTCGACGCCTCGGTGGACGGCCGGCTGCAGCGCCACTGGCTGGCCCATCGCAACGCCCAGGGTCATGTGCTCCGCCACAACCTGCTGGCCCTGCGCGCCACGCATGGCATCGACGTCCGGGTCACCTTCCGCGCGCTGCCCTTCACCCCGCCGGTGAAGCTGTACCTGCTCAACAACACGGAAGCCCTGTTCGCCTACTACACCCTCTCCCAGCGCGAGGAGCAGATCGACCACGAGTTCCTGCAGATGTACGACGCCGAGGGCACCCAGTCGATGCTGTTCGCCTTCGATCAGGGCGCCGGCCTGCGGGACACCACCTTCGTCGAGCAGTCCCACCTGTGGTTCAACGCACTGTGGGAGACGATCAGTTCGGAGCTGACGCTCACGAGCTGAAGGTCTCCCACAGTGGCTGATCCGGGCGTCGCCTGTCTGTCATAGGGCGGGCCCCGCGACCAGCAGGGCGAGCACGACGGCGCCGATGGAGCTCAGGGCCGGGCTCTTGGCCCTGATGCCGATGGTGAGCAGCAGCAGACCGATGATGCCGGTGGCGCCGTACTTCCACTGAACGGTCTGCTCGATGCCGGTGACGAGGAGGGCGGAGAGGAGGTAGAGAGCTGGCACGGTGTTCCCCCTTCGGGCGTAGGCGGGCATCCGGGCGGTCGGATGTGCGGGGGGTTGGATGTGCGGGGGTTGGGCAACAAGGAGGCAAAACTTCCGCCAACTTGGCGAAGTTGGCAACCATCTCAGTATTAGTTGTCCCCACTTGGCCGGTAGTCCGAAACAACTTCCAAACAACTCCCCATAGATGGATCGGAGTTGTAGCGTTTGGTCGTGACCCAGGAGAACGTTGCAGTGAACGGCAGCAGAAGGCTCTCGCCCCAGGAGATCGCCGACATCCTGCGGGAACGTATTCGCGCAGGCGACCTCAAGGCGGGAGACCGCCTGCCCACCCAGGCCGAGTTGGCAGAGGAGTTCGGCGTCGAGCGCGGCGCCGTCCGCCAGGCCCTGCGCGCCCTCCAGGAGGACGGGCTGCTCAGCAATGTGAGCAAGGGCAGCCCGCCGAGGATCGCGGAGCCGGCACCGGTCCGAGGTGCGCCGCAGCCGACGATGGTGGGGCTGGCACCGCGCCTGACGGAGGCGTTCTCGGCCGAGCACGTACGCGTGGACGTCGTGAGCCACACCTCCGAGACGCTGATGCTGGCGCTCGGCGATTCACTCCGCAGGATCCACGAGGGCCGCATCCGACCGGAGTCCATAGAGTTCCGCGTCCTGCTGCCGTCCCGGGACATCGCCCTTGCCTTCCCGGTGCTGATCGACCGCGGAGGCGAGGAGGAGGACCCGGTCCACCAGCGCTGGCTGGAGATGCGCAACGCCCAGGCCCACGTCCTCAAGTACAACCTCAACGCCGTCCGCTCCACCCACGGCATCGACGTCCGAGTCACCTTCCGAGCCCTGCCGTTCACCCCGCCGGTGAAGATGTACCTGCTCAACAGTGATGAAGTGCTGCTCGGCTACTACATGCTCGAACGGCGCGAGGAGGAGTACGAGAGCCAGACCCTGGAGATGTACGACGTCCTGGGCTCCCGCTCCGTCCTCTTCTCCTTCGTGAAGGCGGCGAGCCAGCGCGATGCGGCGTTCGTGGAGGAATCCCAGAAGTGGTTCGACGCCCTCTGGGAAACCATCACGACGGACCTGACACTCTCCTAGTGACCCCTGATACGACGCAGACTGAAGCGGTGACAGCAGAACTCGAAGAACTCCGCGAGCTGACCGCCCGCGCCCGAGTCGTCCTGTGGGACTTCGACGGCCCGATCTGCCGCCTGTTCGCCGGGCACTCGGCGGAACGCGTGGCGAGGGAACTGGTCGAGTGGCTGGAGAGCCGAGGCTTGCACGGCCTGGTGACGGAGGACGAACGGGAGTCCCTCGACCCCCACGTCGTCCTGCGCGCCGTCGACCTCCGCCACCCCGGCAGCGACCTCGTCGCGGAGTTGGAGGAACGTCTCACCCAGGAGGAACTGCGCGCCACGTCCTCCGCGATGCCGACGGCGTACGCGGACCCGCTGATACGCACGTGGACGGCGATCGGCTCCCGCCTGGCGATCGCGACGAACAACTCCCCGAGGGTCGTCCGCAAGTACCTGTCGACTCGGGGCCTGACCCCCTGCTTCCACCCCCACATCTACGGCCGGACCCAGGACCTCCACCGCCTCAAGCCCGACCCCCACTGCCTGAACCGCGCCCTCAACGCGATGGGCGCGGCCCCCTCGGCCGCCCTGATGATCGGCGACACTCCCTCCGACTACGAGGCCGCCCAGAGCGCAGGCGTTCCCTTCTTGGGCTACGCGCGTAACGAGCGCAAGGAGAAGCTGTTGCGGGACGCGGGCGCCGCGGTGGTGGTGAACTCGCTGGCGGTGGTGCGGGCCGTGGTTCTGGATCAGGCCTGAGTCATCAGCGCCACGAACACCAGGGCTGCTCCAATGGCCAGCCCGTACCGCTGTGCTCGTAGGCCGATTCCGATCAGCAACAGGACCAGCACGCCGACGATGCCGAGCTGTGCCTGTGCCTGCTGGCCCAAGGCAAGCTCACCGACTCCCCTGAGTATCTGTAACACGAGCATCCATCCCACCTCCCTTCCACTTCCGGCCCCAATGCCTCAACTAGCCGTCCAATTGGGCTGGTCGGCTTGGTGGTGGTCTGCCCGGTCCGGCTGATCGCTTAACCAACAGTCCAATACAGCCGAGTAGTTGACCGCGGCCTGGTTTGCCGGTGGACGGTAAGCGGTACGGTCAAATCGTGGACGCGCAGCAGACCGGTGATGGTGGCGGCAAGGAGTTCCAGCGAGTCGCCGATGAGCTGCGTACCCGGATGACCGACGGGACGTATCCCATGCGCTCCTTCCTGCCCTCTCAGCGCGATCTGGCCGAGGAGTTCGAGGTCTCCCGGGACACGGTCCAGCGGGCGTTGCGGGAGCTGGCGGGGGAGGGCTGGATCGAGTCGCGGCAGGGAAGCGGATCCCGGGTCATCAAGACGCAGCGCATCCAGTCCTCGACGCCGAAGGCCAGCCGGTCGCGTCATGGGGCGACACTCGGACCGCTCATCAGTGAGGCATTCGAGCAGCCTGAAGTCACGCTGGACGTATACACGTTGACATCCGAATCCCTGGACGCCCACATACGCCTCCAGGTGGAACGCATCCGCGGCGGTCTCATCCTGCCGCAACGCATCTCCCTGCGGATGCTCCTACCCGACGTGCAACAGACCTTGCCTTATCCGCAGGTCAAGGATGCTCCGGAGGATGCGCGCCCGCGGGAACGGCTGCGCGCCATCACGGAACGGCACACGGAGTCGCTGCGCGTTCTACTGAGTGACCTGCGGACCGAGAGGCTGGTGGATGCCGTCGAGGTGCAGATCCGCCATGCACCGCTGGTTCCGGCCTTCAAGCTCTATCTGCTCAATGGTGTCGAGGCCCTGCACGGGATGTACGAGGTGGTCGGACGGCCCATGGCCCTTGACGCCGGCGAGGTCGTTGATGCCCTGGATGTCCTGGGCCTGGGGGCCACTCTGACCCACCACGTGAAGGACGCCGACCTGAACTCCCCCGGCTCCGTCTTCGTGGACAGCATGCAGTCCTGGTTCGACTCGGTGTGGCACCTGCTCGCGCATTAGCCACCGTATAGAGCGGCGAACAGGCCAACCTCGAGCGTTCTGACGCAAAAGTGTGGCAAACGACCCGTTGTGGCTATTCGAGCCGGACTTCGGTCGTGCCGCATACGGTCGAGGGCTAATGTTCGGGCACCGCACGCACAGGCCCCCTGTCACGGGTGGCACCGGGGCCGTGGAGAAAAGGAGGGGAACCCTGGACAAGATTCGCAACCTGTTGCAGGGATTGTGGAATTGGGTGCGTGTTCGCATCACGGGCAACGTGTTGCTCGTGATCATCGACACCGCGGCACTGGTTGTCACGGTGATGATGTGGGCGCCCTGGAGATGACGAAAGACCCCAACAGGCGACCTGTTCCAAACGGTCGCGTATCAGGGCCTCTCGCTCACTGAGCAGGGAGCTTTCGGGCCGGCGGTCCCGCGGGTGCAACCGCGGGCGGCGCGGAGGCTCCCTGTGTGCGTCACGCTAGCAAAATCAACTACCCCCGGAAGAGGGCTCGAGTCTGTTTCATCCTTGTCACGTCCTGCTGTGATGCCCCTCTGGGCGGGACTTCACCGGTGCGCCATGCGCTAGCATCCCAAGCTCGGTGAGTAACCGCTCCCGCTTTGTGCGTAAGAGACGGCGAACAGGCCAGCCTCGAGCGACTTGGTACAGAAGTATGGCAAACCACCCGTTACAGCCATTCGACTGTAATTCTAGTCGCCCTGTGTCACTTGCGATTACCTTCTCTTATATCTTCTGTGCGAGTTTTCGGAGCGGCTTGTGGCCACACCGCCTGTTCCCCGTGCTGTGACCGGGGGACGCGCCATCAGTGATCGGCCCGACGCCGTCTACGAGGCGTTCATCCGACGTGCCGCTGACCTGGGGCAGGCGAGCAGGGGCTTCCACAACCAGAACTACTTCCTGCCCCTTACGGAGCCTGTGGCCCGGCTGGTCGACCGTGAACCCGGAACGTCCGTGACCGTGCGGATCAGGCGTGCCGAGGCACTGCCCGTGGTGATCAGAACCTGGCAGGACGAGGCGGAGATCCTTGCCGCCATCAAGGGCATCCTGCCCCACGTCCCGGAGTGCCTCGTCAAGCGCAACGGCTTTGCGATCCACCGCTTCGTCGAGGGCGTCCCGCTGTCCAGCGTGTGTGACTACGGCAAACCCGTCGACACTCTGCTCATCAAGGCGCTGGCCGGCCTGCTCGCCCAGATGGCGCAGGTGCGCAGAGGCGCGCTGCCACCCCTTCCCGCCGGCTGGCCCAACAACGACGACACGGACAGCCAGGGATTTCTGCAGACGCTGGCGCTGATGGCGGACCGGCAGATCAGGCAGCCCAATTGGCGTGACTTCGGTGGACTGTTCGCGGCGCTGGGCATCCCGCAGGACGCCCTGACCCGGTTCGCCGAGCGGGTGCCGGCCATGGCCCGGCGCCCATACAGCCTGCTCCACGCCGATCTGCACCGCGACAACCTGATCATGTCCTACGGCGGTGATCCCCCTCTCATCTGTGTCGACTGGGAACTGGCGACCTACGGTGACCCCCTGCACGACCTCGCGACGCATCTGGTGCGCATGCGGTACCCGGCCCATCAGTGGGACGAGGTGATCGACGCGTGGGCGGACGCCATGCAACAGATCCGTCCCGCGGCGGTCAACGGTCTGGCCAAGGACCTGCGTCACTACGTCGACTTCGAGCGGGCGCAGTCCGTCTTCCCGGATGTGATGCGGGCCGCCCAGTCACTGCAGGACGTGCCGGACCAGAAGAGTCTGGACGAGGCGAAGGCGGAGGTACGCCGGGCGCTGGAGGCCGCGGCCGTGCCGCTCAGGCTCAGCAACATTCCGGATGAGCAGGAGATCGAACGCATCCTCTTCCGGTGGCAGGCCGCCAGGAACGGCGGTATCGGGCTGTCCGTCGAGATCAGTGACTGGAGTCCGGACCCGCGCTTCCCGGAGCACCCGGCTTTTCCGGGCTCGGCCGTGCACGACGCTCTGCTCGCGGAGGGTGCGGCGCCGGCCAGCCGAGTCTTCAAGGGCACCGGGCACCTCAATTCGGTGGTCCGCGTGCCGGGTGTCGACTTCCCGGTCGTGGTGCGGCGCAAGGTGGCGAACGTCGATCGGCGTGAGCGTGGATTTCTGAGCGAGCATGCGGTTCTGCGGGCCATCGAACAGTCGGAGATCCAGGTGGCGGCTCCGAGGTTCCTCGCGCTGGGCACGAGCTACCGGGGGGAACCTTTCGCCATCCATACTTACGAAGGGTCAAGAGAGGGCGACCAGCCCCCCGCCCATCCGGTGAACGGGCTGCTGCCGCACGAGGCGAATCGGCTTGTGGACCAGCTCTGCGCCCTCACGCAGGTGAACTACAAAGAGCTCGATCCGGCTGCCGGCGAGGGTCGCTTCTATGAGTGGCTCAGCGAGCAACTCGTCCTGTTGGTAGGTGAGTTGCCGAAGGAGTCCCAGCAGCTCGCCCGTCTGCTCGGCCTGCCCGACGCCACCCGGCTGCGCCAGATCCTGGGCAGACACACCGTGAGCCCTCGCGAACCCGCCCTGTTGCACGGCGACCTGAACCCGTGGAACCTCGTGCGGCGCGATGACGATCTTGCGCTGACCATCATCGACTGGGAGATGGCGGTCGTCGGCGACCCGCTCTACGACCTGGTCCGGCACATGCATCTCACCCCCACGCGACCGGAGATCCGCGAGCGTATGTTCCGCCGTTGGGAGAAGTCGCTGAACCTCCGCCACACCGTCAACTGGCGTAGTGACTGGGGCGTCTACCGCTGGATCGAGATCGTGCGCTCCGCCTACGTCGACCTCGACCGCCTGGTGACCGGAGCCAGCCTGGACGCTCCCAACGTCCGCCGTGCCGTGGACTCCTACGCGATGACGTTGGCGGCGGCGACAGGATCGCTCGGTCTACCCAGCCGTTCCACGGCAAACCCCTATCTTGCCCGGGCCCTGGCCTGAGAGGACCATGGCTGGTCCGAACGCCGGCCTGCGTAAGGGCATATGACGCTCCGTCGGGTCCGTTGACGTCCAAGGAGGGCGCGCATGGCCGAGCGGGGGAGCGCAGGGGCGGACGCCGGGATAGGAGAGCGGCTGAAGCGCTATCAGGAGCGCTTCGAGCCGATGGTGACCCGCTTCCTGCTGTTGGGGCTCTTCGTCACCGGACTGACGGCACAGTTCGTCAAGCCGGTCGGCGACGCCCTGGAGGACAAGGCCTATCTCGGGGGTGCGCTGCTGAGCCTCGTCGGGTATGTGCTGTACGACCAGGTCAAGGAGTTGTCCTCATCGGTCCGTCCGCCGACCCGGGCGCTGGTGAACTCCAGCCAACTGGGCAGCTTCGTCGGTGACGCCTTCCACACCCGGAACGTGGAGATCGACTTCCTCGGCTATACCGGGGAGACGCTCTTCCACGCGCTGTACCACCGCCTCGAAGGACTCATCGACAACCCGGGGCCGACCCGCCGTGTCTCAATCCGCATGCTGGTCCCGGACTTCGGGCAGCCGATGACCGTGCCCTCCAAGGTCGGCGAGGGCGACAGGCCGGTGGACGACGTGGTGTTCCGCAGGCGGATGGAGCAGCGCTGCCGGGAGTACGACAACATACTGTCGCAGCTGGCCGAGCGGCTCGGTACGGCCCAGCCTGTCGTCGTCCAGTGCGAGTACCGTCTCTACCCCGGCATCCCGCGGGACAAGATCTGCATATTCAACCGGCAACTGGTCCTGCACGGCCTCTATGACCTCTCCGCGCGGATGCGCCTGCAGCCCATGGGCGACGAGTACTACGACCCCAAGGGATACCGGACCGACCTCAACGTGTGGTCCCGGCAGGGCACCGCAGCAGAGGGGGAGGCCGTCGCCACCTGGAACAAGCACTTCGACGACCTGTGGTCGCTCGCGAAGCGTCCGGCGTGGCGTCAAGAGGCGGCTGCCTGATGCGCTCCGCGTGATCATTCCGCCCCGCCCCGTACCCTCACCCCATGAACGAGATCGGCCTGCGCGAGCGCAAGAAGCAGCGGATGTACGAGGTGGTCTCGGAGACCGCCATCCGCCTCTTCCTGGAAAAGGGCTACGACGCAGTCTCCGTCGCCGAGATCGCCGCCGCAGCCGAGATCTCCAAGCCGACCCTCTTCCGGTACTTCCCGACCAAGGAAGACCTCGTCCTCCACCGCATCGCCGATCACGAGGACGAGGCCGCGCGGGTCGTGGCGGACGCTCCGGACGTTGCGCCGCTGGGTTCCCTCCGGCGGGACTTCCTCGAGGGGATCGAGCGGGCGGATCCCATCACCGGGCTCAGTGATCACCCCGCCGTGCTCGCCTTCTATGACCTGCTCTACGGCACCCCGGCCCTGGTCGCCCGCATGTACGCCCATCTCGAGCGCTCCGAGGAGGCCCTCGCCGAGGCTCTCGGCGGTGATCTGGACGCGCGGCTCGCCGCCGGGCAGATCATCGCGGTGCGGCGGGTGCTGGCTCAGGAGAACTGGCGGCGGATCACGGGTGGCGAGGACGCGGGCGTCGTACGGGCGGATGCTGTTGCCGCTGCCGAGCGGGCCTTCGATCGGCTGGAGGCGGGGTTGCCTCGGCTGGCGTGAGCGAGGCTCGGTAAAAAATTTAACTCGGTTACGTTATTTCGGTACGCTCGACCGTATGACGTCACCCGACCCCGGCCCACTCCAGCACGCCCTCCACCTCGAACGCACCCACCACGACACCTGCCGAGCCGCCCTCGCCGCCATGGTCGACGGCGCCCAGGAGCAGGTCGTCACCGGCGAGGACGTCTCCGCCTCCGGTGCCGACGCCGAAGTGCTCGGGTATCGGCTGCGGAGCCGGGCCAAGGAGATGCGGGAGTTGCCTGAGGGGCCGTTGTTCTTCGGTCGGCTGGACTCGTCCGATGACCGGCAGACGCTGCACATCGGGCGGCTGCGGATCAGTGAGCACCCCGCCGCCCCACCCCTTGTCGTGGACTGGCGCGCCCCTGTCTCCCGTGCCTTCTACCAGGCCAGCGCCCGCGACCCGCAGGGCGTCGCCGTGCGGCGGCGGTTCGGGTGGGCGCCGGGCAGTCGGGGGGACTCGGCCGACCTCACGGGGTTGGAGGACGAGCATCTCGCGGAAGGTGAGGACAGGGTCGGTGACATCGTGCTGCGGGAGATCGAGCGGCCTCGCGTAGGGCCGATGCGGGACATCGCCGCGACCATCCAGCCCGAGCAGGACGATCTCGTACGAGGAGATCTGCGCGCGTCCGTGTGTGTGCAGGGCGCCCCGGGCACCGGCAAGACCGCCGTCGGGCTGCACCGGGCCGCGTATCTGCTCTACACCCACCCGCAGCGCATCCGCCGCGGCGGCATGCTGATCCTCGGCCCCAACCGCACCTTCCTGGCGTACATCTCACAGGTGCTGCCCGCGCTGGGCGAGACCGGCGTACGGCAGGCCACCCTCCAGGAGGAGGTCGCGCGGCACCCGGTCAGGGGTGAGGACGACGGGTGGGCCGCCGTCGTCAAGCACGACGGGCGGATGGCGGAGGTGCTGCGGCGGGCGCTGTACGCGCGGGTGTCCGCGGACGTCGTCGAGGGGCTGGCGATTCCCGACGGGTCGTACCGGTGGCGGGTGCCGGCCGGTGAGCTGGTGCGGATCGTGGCGGGGGTGCGGGCCGAGGCGCCGCCGTACGGCGTCGGGCGGGAGCGGGTCCGGGCGCGGGTCGTGGCGTACGTCCGGGCGCAGGCCGAGCGGCGCGAGGGGCCGGTGCCGAACTCGTGGGTGCGCAGGATCGAGCGGGCGCGGGCGATCAGCGCGTACGTCGATGCCGTGTGGCCTCGTGTGCGGCCGGAGGAGGTCGTCGCCGAGCTCCTCACGGAACCCGGGGTGTTGGAGCGGGCCGCGGACGGGGTGCTGGATGCCGACGAGCAGAAGGCGCTGCTCTGGGACAAGCCGCCGCGGTCGTGGAAGTCGGCGCGCTGGTCGGCCGCCGACCTCGTGCTCCTCGACGAGGTCGACGGGCTGATCGAGCATCCCGAGGCGTACGGGCATGTCGTCGTCGACGAGGCGCAGGATCTCTCCCCGATGGAGTGCCGGGCCATCGCCCGGCGGGCCTCCTTCGGGTCGCTGACCGTGCTGGGGGACCTGGCGCAGGGCACCACGCCGTGGGCGGCGCGGACCTGGTCCGACCAGCTCGCGCACCTCGGCCGGCCGGACGCCGCCGTCGTGCCGCTGACCATCGGATTCCGGGTGCCCGAGGCCGTCGTAGGCCTGGCCAACCGGCTCCTGGAGCGGCTGGACGTCGACGTCCCGGCCTCGCGATCCCTGCGCGGGGACGGGGAGTTGCGGATCCGGGACGCCGGGGACGACGTGCCCGGCGCGGTCGTGGCCGCCGTGCGCGACGCGCTCCTGAGGGAGGGGTCGATCGGTGTCGTCGCCGCCGACGCGGATGTGCCCCGGGTGCGAGCGGCCCTCCACGCCGCGGGCCTCGACACCGCGGGCCCCGACGATCTGGGCGCCCGCGTGACCCTCGTACCGGCGACGCTGGTCAAGGGGCTCGAGTACGACCATGTCGTCGCCGTCGAGCCCGCGGCGATCGCCGAGGCGGAGGAGCGGGGGCTGCACCGGCTGTACGTGGTGCTCACGCGGGCGGTGTCGGGGCTGGAGGTGGTGCACGGACGGCCTCTGCCCCTGTGACGGACGGCCGCTGCCCCTGCGAAGGGATCTCAGCCGCCCAGCAGTGGGATCAACTGCTCCTCCTCGTACGTCAGATGGGCCTCCAGTTCGGCCGCGAGCCGTTCGACCTCCGCCTGGGCCGTGGCGGGCTCGCCCGCCGTCCACACCACCTGCTTCAGTTCCTCCACCAGCGCGGCGATCCGCTCGTGCTCCTCGCCCAGGCGCGCCAGCACGGGGGCCGCCTCGGGGTGCCGGTCGGCGAGGAAGGGGAACAGGCCCATGTCCTCGCCGGTGTGGTGGTTGTGGATGCCCTGACAGAAGGTGAGGCAGTTGACGCGGAGCTGGGCGCCGAGGGGCGAGCCGGTGTTCTTGCGCATCTCCTCGCGGATCAGGGCGAGTTCGTGGCGGAAGTTGTCGTGGACGAGCCTGATGGCCTCGCCCATGGAGCCGGCCCGGATGTTCGGCGGACCGGGTGCCTCGTTCTCGTACAGGGCGACCATCGGGATCACCCGGTCACCGGCCTTCTCCTGGTACGCCGCCCAGCCCGGCTCCGTCTCCACCGCCCGCGCGAACGACCGGTCGCGCTCCTCGCCCTCCAGGACGACGGCCCGGGCCTCGTAGGTGAACGCGCCGCTCTCGACGGTCACTTGGGGGTTCGCGCGCAGGTTGTGATACCAGGCCGGGTGCCTGGGGGAGCCGCCCGCGGAGGCGATGACCAGAACGCGGTCGCCGCCGTCGGGGAGGTAGCCGAGGGGGGTGGTGTGCGGGGCGCCGGTGCGGGCGCCGGTCGTGGTCAGCAGGAGCAGCCGGGCACCCTCGAACATGCCGCCGACGCGGCCGTTGTTGGCCCGGAACTCGTCGATGATCGGCTGGTTGAAGTCGTTGGGCATTCTCTTCTTTCTCTTCGTCGCTGGTCTCTGGGAGGCGAGGGCGAAGAGAAGGCGGCGGACCTCTGGCCCGCACCGGCCTCACTCGGAGGCCGGGTACCCAACTGTCGCGCGGCGCGTGGCCGCAAACCCGGCAGTCATGGGAAGGACGGTAGTCCCGCGGTCATGAACGGCGCCACCGAATATCGGTGCACGCGGTCGCGAGCGGTGCATGCTGGCTGCCGATGATTCTCTTTCTCGACATCGACGGGACGATCCTGCCGTTCGGATCCTCGCGGCCTTATCCGGCCTACGGCGGTGCGGCGGCCGCCGGCCACCCCTTGCTGACCCGCGTCGATCCCGGTCTGGGGCCGCAGCTCACGGCGTTGGGCTGCGAGCTCGTATGGGCCACGACCTGGGCGGCACAGGACGCCAACGACCTCCTCGCCCCCTGGCTCGGGCTGCCCCCGCTGCCCGCCGTGGACTGGCCGGACCCGGCCGGCGAGGAGGACGGCGCCCTGCACTGGAAGACGCTGCCCCTCCTCGCCCGGGCGGCCGGGCGGCCCTTCGTCTGGATCGACGACGAGATCGGTCCGGAGGACCGGGCATGGGTGGCGGATCACCATCCCGCACCGGCCCTGCTCCACCGCGTCGATCACCGGTACGGGATCACCGACGCGGACTTCTCGGTCGTAGCGGACTGGCTGCGATCCGGGCGGTCGTAGCGCACCGGCTCAGCGGCGGCCCAACAGCTCGGTCAGCCGGGTGATGCCGTCCGTGCCGTGGCCCAGACCAACGGCGCGGCGGGCCTGGCCCTCGGCGGCGCGCAGTACGGCCGAGTCGATGCCGTGCGCCTCGGCGGTGTGGACGATGTGGGCCATCGAGGAGACCGACGAGGTCAGCGGGTTGCCCTCGCCGGAGTAGGTGCCGTCGTCGATGTCGTCCGCCCACTCGGCGAACAGCGGCGGCAGGATCGCGCCGATGCCCTGGGCGAAGGGGGCCAGTTCACGGGCGGTGATGCCCTCGGCGCGGGCCAGCGCGAGGGCGTGGACGTAGCCCGCGGTGGCCGTCCAGAAGATGTCGAGCAGGGCGATGTCGTGGGCGGCGGCCCGGCCGGGGTCCGCGCCGAGGTGGGTGTGGGTGCCGCCCAGCGCGTCCAGGGCGGGGCGGTGCTCGGCGTAGAGGTCCTCGGGGCCGCTGTGCAGGAAGACCGCGTGGGGCGTGCCGATGGTCGTGATCGGCGTCATGATCGCGCCGTCCAGGTAGCGGATGCCGTGCTCGGCGGCCCAGTCGGCGGCGCGGCGGGCGCGGTCGGGGGCGTCGCTGGAGAAGTTCACGACGGTACGGCCCTTGAGGGCGTCGGTGACGGGTTCCGTCCGCAGGAAGGTGTCGGCGGCGTCGTAGTTGACCACGCAGACGACCGTCAGCGGGCTCGCGGCGACCGCGTCGGCGGCCGAGGGGGCGCTGATCGCCCCTCGCTCCTTGAGGTCGAGGTCCCGGCCCGGTGTGCGGTTCCAGACCGTGGTCCGCAGACCGGCGTCCAGGAAGGCACCGGCCAGCGCGTGGCCCATCGGGCCCAGGCCGAGGACGGTGACGGAAGAGGACAGGGGCATGCTGCAACTCCTATGGGAACAGAGGCCATTGGCAGGCCGTTAGGAATGACGACGAAGGGGGCGGAGATGGGCTGCGCGCGCGTCCTGGACATGAACACCTGCGGAGTGACCGCCGCGATCACGGTGATCGACGGCAAGTGGAAGACCTCGCTGCTGTGGCTGCTGGAGGCCGGTCCGCAACGGCCCGGTGAGCTGCGCAGGCAACTGCCGGGCCTCAGCGAGAAGGTGCTGACCGAGGCGCTGCGCGCGATGGAGGCGGACGGTCTTGTGCACCGGGAGGTGCACGACGTCCTGCCGCTCAAGACGGTCTACTCCCTGACCGCCTTCGGCCGTGAACTCTCCGAGCTGCTGGCCCCGTTGTCCGACTGGGGCCACCGCCACATGGAGAAGCAGGCCGCTTCCTGATCCCTCCCGGCTTCCGATCCCCTTTCCTTCGCCGGCCCTTCGTGACCAGCTTCTGATCCACCCGGCCCCGGTGCCAAGTACCCACTTTTTTGTGCGTACTTGGTCAGCCCTTCCGGTCGGCCTCCCGAGCCGCACGCTCCAGCCGCTCCCGGTAGGCCTCCCACCAGGCCGGGTCCTGCGAGGCCATGCTGTCGTTGCCCTGGTTCATCCCGGCGGCACCGTCCATGAGCTCCCGGAGGATGTCGGCGTGCCCGGCGTGCCGGTGCGTGTCGGCGATCACGCGGACCATCGCATGATGCAGCGTGACCTCGTCCTTGCCGTCCGGCCACCACGGCACCTTGCCCACGGTGTCCAGGGCCAGCGCGTCGAGTGTCGCGTCCGCGTGCGCCCACGCCCGGCGGTACAGGCCCACGATGTCCTCGCGCGACTCGTCGGCGGTGGCCCACATGTCGCCGTTGGTCTCGGCACCGGTGTCGAGCCAGGGGAGTCGCTCCCCGGACGGGCGCCCGAAGGTGTCGCCGAGATACCCCAACTCCACGCCGGCCGCGTGCTTCACCAGCCCCAGGAGGTTGGTGCCGGTCGGTGTCAGGGGACGGCGGACGTCGTACTCGGAGAGCCCTTCGAGCTTCCAGAGGAGGGCGTCGCGGGCGGACTGGAGGTAGAAGCGGAGGGTGTCCTTGGGATCCGTTTCGGTCATGCGTGCCAGTCTGTGACGCGGACGATCTTCGCGCACCGGTTTTCGCGCGGACGGCCAGTCGGACGGCAGCCCGGGGCGCTCATCCGCGGGCGCCGGCGACCCCCGAACCGTCCATGTAGTCGCGCGCCCGGGTGATCAGTCCGTCGTGGACATGGAGTATCAGCAGGCCGGGGACGGTGAAGGCGGTGGGCCGGGGCGGCAGCGACCCCACCACGACGTGCTCGGCGACGATCACCCCGGGTTCGGCGGTCTCGTAGGCCGCGATCTTCCTGATCTCGTCCACCCGGGCAGGGCTTCCGCCCCAGGCCACCCGGTATCCCGCACGTA
This sequence comes from Streptomyces sp. NBC_00019, assembly GCF_045041015.1. NCBI lineage: Bacteria > Bacillati > Actinomycetota > Actinomycetes > Kitasatosporales > Streptomycetaceae > Streptomyces > Streptomyces sp. NBC_00019. The sequence continues at coordinate 4,988,595 of NZ_CP108302.1, read as the reverse complement.
CGGCCTCGCGTCCGTCGTAGCGAGGCGGGAAGCCGGGGACGGCGAACGGGAACTCGTGCACGGCGTCCACGGCGTACAGGTCGGCGAGGTCGTCCGCGGACTTGTCGACCATGGCCCGGTAGTAGCGGGCCAGCACCTCGCGTGGGGTGCGGAGGGCGGGGAGCTGCGGTTCGGGCATGGTGACCACCCCAGTCGTATGCACTTTCGCTCAACAGGCGTTGACCTAATTACCGTAGAGACGACGGAGTGATTCGGTCAACGGCTGTAGAGTGAATTGATGCCTACGTCCCCCTCCTCGCCGCATCGGTCCCGCGCCGACCGCCGTCGGGCCACCGAGGCGCGCATCCTCGACAGTGCCCGGGAGCTGTTCGCGGAGAAGGGCTTCGACCGCACCACCATCCGTGCGGTGGCGGCCGCGGCGGGTGTGGACCCGGCCCTGGTCATGCAGTACTTCGGTTCGAAGCGCGAGCTGTTCTCGCAGGCGGTGCAGGCGCTCCCCGTGTCACCGGCGCCCACCGACACCGAAGCGCTGGTCGATCAACTCATCGCCACGCTCGGCCTCAAGCTCGGCGGTCTGCCCGAGGGCACGCTGGCGATGATGCGCTCCATGCTCACCGACCCGGCCGCGGCCGACCACGTCCGCGCGGCCCTCGCCCGCCAGATCGACGGCGTCGCCGCCACCCTGCCGACGGCCGAGGACCCCGGACTGCGCGCCGCCCTGATCGTCACCACTCTCCTGGGCGTTACCATCGGCCACCAGCTCCTCGCCCTGCCCGCCCTCCATGACGCCCCGCCCGAACGCGTCGCGGCGCTTCTGCGGCCGGCGGTCAAGGCGCTGACGGGGCAGGCGGGTTGATGCCGGCGAGTGAAGTGAGCTGATCTCGCCCCGCGCATGCAAGCCATAGCGAGCTGATCCCGCCCCGCACCTGCAAGCCATGTCGCCTCAGGACGGCGCGAGGACGCAGAACTCGTGCCCCTCCGGATCGGTCAGGCACGTCCACGGCACGTCGCCCTGGCCGAGGTCGAGGTCGACGGCGCCGAGGGCCCGCAGCCGGGCCACCTCCGCCTCCTTGTCGTCACCGGGGTACGGCAGCAGGTCGAGATGGATACGGTCCGGCACGGTCTTCACGTCGGGCGTGCGGAGGAACTCGAGATACGGGCCGACACCCTTGGGGGAGCGGAACACCGCATGGTCGTCGGTCACCTCGTGCAGCGGCCAGTCCACCGCCTCACCCCAGAACCGGGCCATGGCCCGCGGATCCGCGCAGTCGACGACCACCACGGCGATCGGCCCGGTGTCCCGGTAGATCTCGCGGGGCTCCAGCACGCAGAACTCGTTGCCCTCCGGGTCGGCGAGCACCGTGAACGGCACGTCGCCGCCCTGGCCCACGTCGACGGGCGTCGCACCGAGAGCCTTCAGGCGCGTGACCAACTCCGCCTGATGGGCCGCGGAGGTGGTGGCGAGATCGAGGTGCACTCGGTTCTTCGTCGCCGTCTTGGGTTCGGGAACCGGCACGACGTCGATGCCGACGGCGACCGGGTCCGGCCAGACGAGTTCGGCGGAGGGTCCGACATAGGTGGTCACGCCGGGTCGGAAAAGGTTCCAGCCGAGCGCCTCCGCCCAGAACCGGCCGACCGCCGAGCCGTCGACAGCCTTGATGTTCAGCTGAACAGGTCGCAGTGCCATGCCGACGATCCTATGCACCCACTCCGCCGGGCCACGTGGCGTGGAGCACTTTTGCAAGCGCCTGCTTGCAATAGTTAGCAAGGGTGAGGCACAGTGGGGCCATGGCAACGCTCAACGTCGGCAATCTCGGTGAGTACCTGCGCGAGCAGCGGCGAAACGCCCAGCTCTCGCTCAGGCAGCTCGCCGACGCCGCCGGGGTGTCCAATCCGTATCTGAGCCAGATCGAGCGCGGGCTGCGCAAGCCGAGCGCGGAGGTGCTGCAGCAGGTCGCCAAGGCGCTGCGGATCTCCGCCGAGACGCTGTACGTCCGCGCCGGCATCCTCGACGCCGAGCGCGACCGGGACGAGGTGGAGACGCGTGCCGTCATCATCGCCGACCCGACGCTCAACGAGCGGCAGAAGCAGGTGCTGCTCCAGATCTACGAGTCCTTCCGCAAGGAGAACGGATTCGGGACCGACACCGAGGAGACCGGCTCGCAGGGGGCACCCGCTCCCGAGGCGGAGGCCACCACGGTCGACGTACCGGCAGACATACCGGGCGAAGAAGCCCGGGGTGGCACTGCCAAGCGCCGTACCCGCAAGAAGAGCACGGCACCCCGCACGACCGACGGCAGCGACGCCGACCCGCAGCAGACGGCCAGTTGAGACACCGGCTGACCGAGCGCGGAACCAAAACCCTCAAACGAAAGCGATCCGGGAGGACCATCACCATGGCCATCACCGACGACATCCGCAAGGCCGTTTCGGACCCCACCCCGCTCTACTTCCTCGCCGGCGCCGGTGACCTCGCCCTCCAGGAGGCCAAGAAGGTGCCCGGCATCGTCGAGCAGCTGCGCGCCGAGGCCCCGGCCCGTATCGAGGCCGTGCGCGGCACCGACCCGAAGGCCGTGCAGGAGAAGGCCGCCGCCCGTGCCAAGGAGGCCAGTGCCAAGGCCAAGGAGGCGCAGGAGTCCCTCCAGGCCAGGGTCGGCGAGTTCATCGCGACCCTGGACGGCGACATCAAGAAGCTCGGCACCACGATCGACGCCGACCTGAAGAAGTTCGGCGAGAGCGCCCAGGACCTCGCCCTGCGTGGCGTCGGGGTCGCCGCCGAGTACGCCGTGAAGGCCCGCGAGACCTACGAGAAGGTCGCCGAGCACGGCGAGCAGGCCGTGAAGACCTGGCGTGGCGAGGCCGCCGAGGAGATCGAGGAGCTGGCCGTGGCCGTCGAGCCCAAGGCCGAGCCCGTCGAGGTCAAGGAAGAGCCGAAGCCCGCCGCCGAGGCCAAGCCCGCCGAGGCCGCCCCGGCCAAGAAGACCACCGCCCGCAAGACGACCACGGCGAAGAAGACCACCGCCAAGAGGACGACCCCGCCCGCGAAGTAAGCGACGAGGCCGGTACTTCCACGACGGCCGGGCACCCCTGGGGTGCCCGGCCCGTTCTACGGGTACGGTGACCGCGTAACGACGATCCGAGTCAGGTGGTGGGCGTTGTGCTGATGCAGGGGTTCGCGGGGTTGATGTGGATTCTCTACCTCGCGATGTTGGGATTCGCGGTGGTGGCCTTCGTGATGGCCGCCCTGTTCCGTGATGACGCGTACCGCGCGGCGAGCAAGAACAACAAGGGCTTCTGGCTGATCATCCTCGGTGTCGCGGTCGCGGTGAATCTCCTGGTGCCGATGCTCTTCCTGCAGCTCGCGGGCCTGGTCGCCTCGATCGTCTTCTTCGTCGACGTACGCCCGGCGCTCCGCCAGGTGTCGGGTGGCGGAGGCAGGGGCCGGGGCGGCAGCAGCAGCGACGGTCCGTACGGCCCCTGGAACGGCGGCAGGTAGCAGACGCGGCCAGGGGCGACGCCGCCAGGGGCGCGGGGCTGTATCGATTTGCGGCTCTGCCGCGTGGGCGCGACCAGCCCCAACGGACGCGCACCCGGCAAACGACAGGAGCCCACAACGGCGGGCCCCCGTCCAACCTCACCCGGTTCGATCAAGCAGCAGCACAGCCACGTCGTCCGTCAGCTCGCCACCGTTCAACTCCCGCACCTCGCTGACGGCCGCCCGCAGCAACGCTTCCCCCTGCAGCCCTTCGGACAGTTGCCGACGGACCATCTCCACCATGCCGTCCTGACCGAGCCGCTCCTTGCCGACCCCGACCCGCCCCTCGATCAGCCCGTCGGTGTAGAGCATCAGACTCCACTCCCGCCCCAGCTCCACCTGCATCCGCGGCCACCGGGCACCGGGCAGCAGCCCGAGCGCCGGCCCGTTGTTGTCGTACGGCAGCAGCCGCGCCGGCCGCCCCGGCCGCGAGACCAGCGGCGCAGGGTGCCCCGCGAGGCACAGTCCCGCCCGACGCCCGTCCGGCGCGATGTCCACCGTGCACAGCGTCGCGAAGATCTCGTCTTCGGACCGCTCGTGCTCGAGGACCTGCTGCAACGTGCCGAGCAGTTCGTCCCCGCACAGCCCCGCCAGGGTCAGCGCCCGCCACGCGATGCGCAGCTCCACACCGAGCGCCGCCTCGTCGGGCCCGTGCCCGCAGACGTCGCCGATCATGGCGTGGACCGTGCCGTCGGGAGTGCGGACGACGTCGTAGAAGTCGCCGCCGAGGAGCGCACGCGAACGCCCCGGCCGGTAGCGCGCGGCGAACCGCAGTGAGGAGCCCTCCAGGAGCGGCGTGGGCAGCAGCCCCCGCTCCAGGCGGCGGTTCTCCTGCGCCCGCAACCGGCCCTCGGCGAGCCTCCGCTCGGCCGTGTCGGAACGTTTCCTCTCAACGGCGTAGCGGATCGCCCGGCTCAGCAGCCGGCTGTCCAGTTCGTCCCGGAAGAGGTAGTCCTGGGCGCCCACGCGTACGGCCTCCGTGCCGCGCTCGGCGTCGCCGGAGGCGGTGAGGGCGAGGACGGCGTGCCGGGGCGCGAGCTCCAGTACGTGCTTGAGCACGGCGAGCTCGTCGTCACCGCCGCGCACGGGGGCGGGCAGCGCGAGGTCCAGCAGGATGCAGTGGACGTCGTCGGTGAGCAGCCGCTCGGCCTCGGTGAGGTTGCGGGCGGTGCGGACGCGGATGGGGTTGCCGGCGGCGTCGAGGAGCTCCGGCACGAGCGTCGAGCCGCCGGGATCGTCCTCGATCACCAGCAGCGTCAGATGAGTCGTGCCGTTGTGCTTCTCGATCGTGCCGTCCGTGCGCGGGGCCTCTTCCCTTGAAGGGCCGCCACTTGCGGTTGCGGCCGGCGCCTGACCACTTTCCACGGCCGGGATCGCTCTCTGCCGCGGTACGGGTACGGGCATCGTCTTGGGTCCTTCCCTCCCCCCGAGGGCATGGTGGGGCGAGGGACCTCGACCCACCGACGGGGACCATAGCGGTACTCGGCGCCGCAACGGAATGGTGTACGGCACCCGGCTCGGCAGGCGGCCGCTGTCATATGCCGCGTTCCCTACCGCAGTTGGACACCCCGCCCGAGGTGCGGGAATGACGAACGTCACGTCCGCGCCGGGTTTGGGGAGTCAGCCGGCGTGCGGTGCGTCACGTGACCCCGGTCTCAGGCGCCCGCGATCTCAAATACCCATATTTCAGGCGTCAGGCCGCACGACCGCCAGAATCGGCATGGATCCCGCCCCGGCGATCGTCACCGTCCGCCCCGGCCGCGGGGCGTGGATGATCGCGCCGTCACCTATGTACATCGCGACATGGCTGGCATCGGCGTTGTAGATGATGAGGTCGCCGGGCCGCATGTCCGCGACGTCGACGTGCTTCAGCTGCTTCCACTGCTGCTGCGAGGTCCGCGGAATGGCCTGCCCGGCACTGGCCCAGGCCTGCGAGGTCAGCCCCGAGCAGTCGTACGAACCCGGCCCCTCGGCGCCCCATTCGTAGGGCTTGCCTATCTGGGCGCTCGCGTACTCCACGGCCTTCTTGCCCTGTGCGGACGCCTTGCCGTTGATCTCGTCGAGGATCCCGGAGTCCAGCCAGGCGGTCTGCGCCTGATAGGCGGCCTGCTGCTCCAGCCGGGCGAGGCGCTCCTTCTCCTCCTTCTCCAGCTGGGACTCGAGCTCCTCGGCCGCCGCGATCTGCTTCTTGACCTTCTTCTTGGCGGCGGCCTTCGTCTTCCGGTTGGCCTCGAGCTTGTTCCACTGAGCGGAGGCGTCCTTGGCGTACTGCTCCAAGTCCTCCTGGGTGCGGGTCATTTCCGCGATGAGACCCTTGGTGGCGCGCTGGCCCTGCAGGATCCGGCCCGCGCCGTTGAGGAACTGCTGCGGATCGTCGCTGAGCATCAGCTGTGCCTCGTCGGGCAGTCCGCCGGTGCGGTACTGGGCGGCGGCCGCGTCGCCCGCGCGCTTCTCCAACTGCGCCAGCTTCTCCTTGCCCTTGACGATCTTCTTCGCCAGCGCGACGATCGCGGCCGACTGCTGGTCGGCGGCTTCCTCGGCGGCGTTGTACTCGTCCGTGGCGACGGCGGCGTCGTGGTAGAGGTCGTCCAGCTTCTTGCGGACGGCCTCAAGGTCCTTGTTGGTCCCGCCGGTCGCGGACGCCGAAGGCGTGGGGCTGGGACTGGGACTCGGGCTGGCGAACGCCGTACCCGGCGCCGCGAGCACCGTGACCGCACAGACCACGGTCACAGCAGCCGTCACCAGCCCGCGCTTGCCCGCACCCATACACAGCCCCCAAACCTGATTTACCGTCAGTAACTTACGGACGCCCGGGGATCGTGCCATGTCGTGACAGAAAACGACAGAGGCAGTACGTCCATCCCCCTGATCCACCCGCCCTATGACGATCTCCCCGCCTTTGTGACGAACGACTCACGGAGATCGTTCCCCGCAGGTCAGGCAGGCAAGTGAGGTTCACCCGCGCGGGGCCAACGCCCCCCACGCCACGGTGACTTCCCCCTGACGCCACCGCACCGGCCCATCGGTCACAGGCCAGTCGGCGGTCAGATCCCGCACCGCCCGGATCCAGCGCTGGCGGGCGCCGTACGAGGCGTAGGGCGCGGCGGCGGCCCAGGCGCGGTCGAAGTCGCGCAGGAAAGCGTGCACGGGCTCACCCGGGACGTTGCGGTGGATGAGGGCTTTCGGCAGTCGCTCGGCGAGGTCGGAGGGCCGCTCCAGCGACCCCAGCCGGGTCGCGAAGGTGACCGTCCGCGGCCCCTCCGGTCCGAGCGCGACCCACACATGCCGCCGCCCGATCTCGTCACACGTCCCCTCGACGAGCAGGCCGCCCGGCGCGAGCCGCGCAGACAGCCGCGCCCACACCTCGGCGACCTCGCCCTCCTCGTACTGCCGCAGCACATTGGCGGCCCGGATGAGCATCGGCCGCGGCTGGACCGCGACCTCGAACCCCCCGTGCCGGAACTCGAGCCCCTCCCGCTCGTACGGCTTCGCGGCCGCGACCCGGGCGGGCTCGATCTCCACGCCTACGACACGCGCGCGTGGCGCGACGGTTCGGAGGCGCTGCAGCAGCTCGACGGCGGTCCAGGGGGCGGCCCCGTATCCGAGATCGATGGCGAGGGGGTCGTCGGTCCGCCGCAGTCCGGGCCCGTGGGTCGCGGTGATCCAGCGGTCCATGCGGCGCAGCCGGTTGGGGTTGGTGGTCCCGCGCGTCACTGTGCCCACGGGGCGGTGCGCTGCGCGGGCTGTCATGGGTACGAGGGTATGCGCCCGGCGCGACCGCGGCCCCTGAGGGTTCTCGCCCCCGCCGTCCCTACCCGTCCCATCCCTGGGGGCTGCGCCCCCAGACCCCCGCTACGGCCCCGAAAGGGCCTCGTCCTCAAGCGCCGGACGGGCTGAAGGGCATTAAGGACGCACCCGCTCCCCGAACAGTTGAGCGATCCCCGGTAATGGCTCAGCAAAATTCACCGTGCCCGGAATGGGAACCCGTCCCTCCGATGTTGCACCCCCTTGGAGGGCGCCCCACACCCTCCGTCAGGCATGCCCGCTGCGAGGAGGACCGCCACGTGAGCCAGTACGTCAGCAGGCTCGGGCGTCGCTCCCCGGCCGCGCCCCCGCGGCTGAGGCTGCACCGCCGCCCCCGCCGTATCGCGATGCTCTCCGTGCACACCTCCCCGCTCCACCAGCCCGGCACCGGCGACGCCGGCGGCATGAACGTCTACATCGTCGAGCTGGCGCAGCGCCTCGCCGCGATCAACATCGAGGTCGAGATCTTCACGCGCGCGACGACCGCCGCACTGGAGCCGACGGTCCAGCTCGCCCCCGGCGTACTCGTCCGCCACGTCGACGCCGGACCCTACGAGGGCCTCGCCAAGGAGGAGCTCCCCGCCCAGCTGTGCGCCTTCACGCACGGCGTGATGCAGGCATGGGCCGGCCACCGCCCGGGCTACTACGACCTCGTCCACTCGCACTACTGGCTCTCCGGCCACGTCGGCTGGCTCGCCGCCCAGCGCTGGGGCGTCCCCCTGGTCCACGCCATGCACACCATGGCCAAGGTCAAGAACGCCAACCTCGCCGACGGCGACACCCCCGAACCGGCCGCCCGGGTCATCGGCGAGACCCAGATCGTCGACGCCGCGGACCGCCTCATCGCCAACACGGCGGAGGAGGCCGACGAGCTCGTACGCCACTACAGCGCGGACCCCGGCAAGGTCGCCGTGGTCCACCCCGGCGTCAACCTGGACCGCTTCAGCCCCGCCGACGGCCGCGCCGCCGCCCGCGCCCGCCTCGACCTTCCCCAGGACGCCCTCATCCCGCTCTTCGCGGGCCGCATCCAGCCCCTGAAGGCCCCCGACGTCCTCCTGCGCGCCGTCGCCGTCCTCCTCGACGAGCGCCCCGAGCTGCGCTCCCGCCTGGTCGTGCCCATCGTCGGCGGCCCCAGCGGCAGCGGCCTCGCCAAGCCCGAGGGTCTGCAGAAGCTGGCCGCCCGGCTCGGCATCGCGGACGTTGTACGGTTCCGTCCGCCCGTCGGCCAGGAACAGCTCGCGGACTGGTTCCGGGCCGCGTCCGTGCTGGTCATGCCGTCGTACAGCGAGTCCTTCGGCCTGGTCGCCATAGAGGCCCAGGCGGCCGGCACACCCGTCCTCGCGGCAGCGGTCGGCGGCCTGCCGGTGGCCGTGCGCGACAACCAGACGGGCTTCCTCGTACGAGGCCACAACCCCGCCGACTACGCGCGCGTGCTCCGCGACCTCGCCGACGACCCCCACCTCGCGCCCCGCATGGGCGAGGCCGCCGCCCGGCACGCGCAGTCCTTCGGCTGGGACACCGCGGCCGCGGCGACGGCGGACGTCTACACGGCCGCGATGCAGGCCCACCGGCGTCGCGTACGCTCCCACCATGGCTGAGGAGCAGAAGGCGGCGCAGGTCATCGAGGGTGTCCTCCAGGACAACGACCTGGAGTGGGAGAGCCCGGCCCCCGGCAACTACGTCGTCCAGCTCCCCGGCACCCGCAAGCTGAAGACGACGGTCTCGCTCCTGGTCGGCCGCCACTCCCTCTCCCTGAACGCCTTCGTCGTCCGCCACCCCGACGAGAACGAGTCCGGCGTCCACCGCTGGCTCCTGGAGCGCAACCTCAAGCTGTACGGCGTGAGTTACGCCGTGGACCGGCTGGGCGACGTCTACGTCACCGCCAAGCTCCCCCTCGCCGCCGTCACCGCCGACGAGATCGACCGCCTCCTGGGCCAGACCCTGGAGGCGGCGGACGGCAGCTTCAACACCCTGCTGGAGCTCGGTTTCGCGTCCGCGATCCGCAAGGAGTACGAGTGGCGTGTGGCCCGGGGTGAGCCGACGCGCAACCTGGACGCGTTCGCCCACCTGACCCAGCGCCCGGCCGACCGGTCGGACCGGTCCGACTGACCCCGGACCGGCGCGTCAGGACTCGCCGGAAGGGTCGTTCTCGTCGAGCTCGTCGGCGAACGCGCGCAAGGCGTCCGCGAGTTCCTTCTTGGTGGGCAGCTCGTCGACCTTCTTGTCGAGCTCGGAGATACGCCGGTTGAGCTCGTCCAGCTCACTGGGCGCGGACGGCCCGTCGGTGGGGCCCTCGGTCGGTTCCTCGGTGGGGTCGTCCGGTTCCGTGAACGTCGGGCTCGGGCTGGGGTCGCTGCCGCCGGTGGTGTCGCCACCGCCGGAGCCGCCCGTGCCCTCGTCCGCCGGGACGCTGATCCCCGCGGAGGGTTCGGCGGTGGGCTCCTCGTCCGAGGTCGCCGCGAGGGCGGCGCCGACGCTGAGGGCGACCAGGGCGGCCGCGCCGACGACGGCGGTCGAGAAACGTCTGGCTCTTAAGGTGCGGTGGTCGGGCTGTGAAGTGCCTTGTGTGTCCTCTGAGTTGTCCATGGACCGACGCTAAGCGGCACTGATCACCGGACGGGCGTCTTCCGCCGAACCTCTCGAACGGACGTCCGCTTACGGCTGCCGATCTGCCGCGATCCGAAGTCTCACCCTCCCTTCGTGTACCGCCCCGGCGTGACCCCCACCAACTTCCTGAAGTGCCGGGTGAGATGGGACTGGTCGAAGAAGCCGGTGGAGGTGGCCACCTCACTCGGCCGCACCCCGTCGAGGAGGAGCCTCCGGGCGCGGTCGACGCGGCGGGAGTTGAGGTACTGGTGCGGCGCGATGCCGTAGGCGGTGCTGAACGCCCGTACCAGATGGGCCGGATGCGCGTGCACCAGCGCGGCGGCCTCGTCGAGGGTGATCCCCTCGACCACCCGCTCGTCGAGGAGCTCGCGCAGCCGCCGGGCGAGGGCGGGGTCGGCGCGCGGGACGTCCGTGACCAGGCGCGGCCGCAGCTGAGCGGTGAGCCGTTCCCCGATGAACGTCAGCCTGCTCGCGGCCTCCAGCTCGTCGCCGGGATGGTCGAGGGCGTGGTGCAACTGTCCGACGCGCTGCCGCAGCAGGGGGTCCCGCAGATCGGGGGTGTCGACGGCGGACCCGACGAGATCCTCTCCGAGCAGCGAGGTGTCGAGATAGATGACCCGCTTGCGGAAACCGTCCGGCGTGACGGGGGAGCCGTTGTGCGGAACGTGCGGCGGCAGCAGGGACACCGTGTCGTGCGGGGTGCCGTGCTCGTGCCGGTCGAGGTCGTACCGAACGGCCCCGTCGTCCACGATCAGCAGCGTCCACGCGTCATGGACGTGCATCGGGTAGGCGTACCCGGTGTAGTGAGCGTGGAAGACCTCCACGACGCCCGGGACGGCGGGGCGCCAGGCGGAGACGGTCTGCCGGGTGGCCATGCAAAGAACGTACAAGACGGTGTCGTAGGCCGCCCGGCAGTCTCATGGCATGAGCGAAGCACCCATCCGATTCGATACGAAGATCGCCGTCCTGCTGCGGGAGGACCTGGAGCCGTGGCAGCGGCTGAACGTCACCGCGTTCCTGGTCAGCGGCCTTGGCACGGTGGTCCCCGAGGTGGTCGGGGAACCGTACGAGGACGCCGACGGCGTGGTCTATCTGCCGATGTTCCGGCAGCCGGTGATGGTTTTCGAGGGGACCAAGGAGACCTTGACGGCGGCCCATGCGAGGGCTGTGTCCCGTGGGCTGCCGTGCTCGGTGTTCACGGGCGATCTGTTCTCCACGGGGAACGACCGGGACAACCGGGCGGCGGTGCGGGCTGTGGGGACGGCGGAGTTGGATGTGGTGGGGATTGCGGTTCATGGGGCGCGGAACGGGGTGGACAAGGTGGTGAAGGGGGCGCGGATGCATCCGTGAGGGTCAGCGCTTCTTCGGGGTGCCTTTGCGTTGGACGGATGCTCTGAGTTTGGCCGCCTCGAACTGGCGGCCGCGGGCTTCGAGGGTGTCGGCGAGATCGCGTGTGACGGCGAAGTAGAGCAAGTGGTCCCGACCCAGGACCTTCTGTACACGGGTCCTCGTGTCTCGGAGGAGTTGCTCGGCCTCGGCGGCCCGGCCCGTCTCGGTGAGCAGCTTGCCGAGACTGTCGGCCCCGTCGGGCGATCGCGGAGGTCCACTCCTCCTCGGTGTACCGCCCCGCCTCGAAGTAGCGCGGGGAGAAGACGGCGACGACGGCGGACGCCTGGTCGAGCGCCCTGCTCATCTTCGTCACGAAGTCGTCGCCGGTGCGCCAGTGCCAGCGGTCGAGCTCCACCCGGTAGCCGTTCTCCTGGAGGTGCCAGGCCACCCACTCCGCCCACTCCTTGTCCGGACCGGCGTAGCTGATGAAGATCGGCTCGGAACTGTCGGACATGCCCGTCTCCCGCCCCAGCGGCCCCGGCGGCCCCCCCGCGACATCCTGTATACCGCCGGGAAACGCGTCCCCGCCCGGGGTAGGGAAAAGTCGACGGACAGGGGACAGCAGGTCAGGGCCGGTTGTGCGGACGGGGCAGGGGCGGCTCGTGGGTGGCCGGGATCAGGCCGTGCTGACCTCGGGCTCGGCGGTGACCGGCGGCTCGGCCGGGGCCGGGTCCTCGACGGGCAGCCGCCGCATCAGCACGCCGTAGCCCACACCGGCCAGCGTGCCGACGACCGCGCACAGTCCCCACAGCCACTCCGCGCCGTACTGGTCGATGATCAGGCCGGACATCAGCGGGGCGACGAGGGAGGCGACGGCCCAGGACAGGGTGTACATGCCCTGGTAGCGACCGCGGCCGTGCACGGGGGAGAGGCGGACGACCAGGCTGGTCTGGGTGGGGGCGTTGACGATCTCGGCGAGGGTCCAGACACAGACCGTGAGGGCGAAGACGCCGATGGAGCCGGCGAAGGCGGTGAGCCCGAAGCCGTATCCGGCGAGCAGGGACGAGATGACGAGCAGCCGACGCGGATCGCGGTGCTGGATGAACCGGGTGACCGGGATCTGCAACGCGACGATGAGGATGCCGTTCACGGCGATCGCCATGCCGTAGTCGGCGGGTGTGAACCCGGCCTCGCCCATCGCCACCGGCAGTCCGACCGAGCCCTGCTGGAAGACGAGGGCGATGAGGAAGGACAGCCCGACGACACCCATGTAGCGCCCGTCGCGGAGCACGGTGCCGAGCCCGACCTCGTTGTCCGCCGCCTTCTCGGTGGGCGTGCGTTCGGGCCGCGACTCGGGCAGCTTCAGGAAGATCACGATCGCGCAGGCGGCCGTCATGCCGGCCTCGATGAGGAAGCCGGCGAGGTAACTGAACTCGGCGATGAACCCGGCGGCCATGGAGGAGATGGCGAACCCGAGGTTGATCGCCCAGTAGTTGAGCGAGAAGGCGCGCACCCGGTCCTCGGGCCGCACGATGTCGGCCATCATCGCCTGCACGGCGGGCCGCGAGGCGTTGCTCGTCATACCGACGAGGAAGGCGACGGCGGCGATGGCGACCGGGTGGTGCATGAAGCCGAGCAGGGCGACGGAGGCGGCGGTGGAGGCCTGGGCGATGAGCAGCGTGGGCCGCCGCCCCAGCCGGTCGGTCATGACACCGGCCCCGACGGACGAGACGACACCGCCCAGACCGTGCAGGGAGGCGACGAGACCGGCGTACGAGGCGGAGTACCCGCGGTCGAGCGTGAGGTAGAGCGCCATGAAGGTGGCGACGAAGGCACCGAGCCGGTTGACGAGGGTGCTGGTCCACAGCCACCAGAACTCGCGGGGGAGCCCGGAGACGGATTCCCTGAGGGCACGTCTCAAGGTGGCTGGTGACATGGCGGATCCCCCGGGATGATGTAAGTGTCTCTGGCGGCAACGGCAACTTACAATCGGGGTGCTCGGGGAGGCCACCCAATTAACAGATCTCGTCAACCGTCCGCCTGCCGAGCGGAGGCACAAGCGATCGAGTCGGTGGATTACGCTCATACGCATGGCCGACGCACCGTACAAGCTGATCCTCCTCCGCCACGGCGAGAGCGAGTGGAACGCGAAGAACCTGTTCACCGGCTGGGTGGACGTGAACCTGAACGAGAAGGGCGAGAAGGAGGCAGTCCGCGGTGGCGAACTCCTGAAGGACGCCGATCTCCTCCCCGACGTGGTCCACACGTCCCTCCAGAAGCGCGCCATCCGTACGGCACAGCTCGCGCTGGAGTCCGCGGACCGCCACTGGATCCCGGTCCACCGCTCGTGGCGCCTGAACGAGCGTCACTACGGTGCCCTCCAGGGCAAGGACAAGGCGCAGACCCTCGCGGAGTTCGGCGAGGAGCAGTTCATGCTCTGGCGCCGCTCCTACGACACTCCGCCGCCCGCGCTCGAGGACGGCACCGAGTACTCCCAGTCGGACGACCCGCGCTACGCGACGATCCCGCCGGAGCTCCGCCCGAGGACGGAGTGCCTCAAGGACGTCGTGACGCGCATGCTCCCGTACTGGTACGACGGCATCGTCCCCGACCTCCTCGCGGGCCGCACGGTCCTGGTCGCGGCCCACGGCAACTCCCTCCGCGCCCTCGTCAAGCACCTCGACGGCATCTCCGACGCCGACATCGCGGGCCTGAACATCCCCACGGGCATCCCGCTGTCCTACGAACTCGACGCCGCCTTCAAGCCCCTCAACCCGGGCGGCACCTACCTCGACCCCGACGCGGCCGCGGCGGCCATCGAGGCGGTCAAGAATCAGGGCAAGAAGAAGAAGTAAGCCGTACGAACCAAGTCCCCTGCCCGCGGCCTTCCCGCAGGCAGGGGGCTTGTCTCTGTGCCGGGGTCCTTCGGTCAGTCAGGGACGGCCGCCCGCACCGCCCCGCTCCCGGATGAGTACGACGGTGAGTACCGCTACTCACGCCTCACCCCCCACCCCACCCCCACCATGAAGTCACACGACCACTCACAGGGGGACCCACCGATGAACGCCCGCCCGCTCCGCACCCTCACCCGTCTCACCTTCGCCAACCCCGCCTCGCTCGCCTACCTCGCCGTCGTCGGTGTCGCGCTGGTGGTCGCCGCCTCCGAGCCGCTGTACTCCGATGTGTCCGGCTCGATGATCTGGGTGTGGCCGGCGATGCTGACGCTCCCGGCGTATGTGCCGATCGCGGCGCTCGGCGCGGCGGTGATGGGGGAGAACATGCCCGGGCTGTTCGTCGGCAGCATCGTGCTCGCCGCGCTGGTCCAGTCCCTCGCCCTCGGCGCGCTCTTCGAATCCCTGCGCGGCCGGCTCACCCGCCCCGGTAACCTGCGCGCATGACTCACCGCCGAAAGGGCGATGCCGCGTAGGCGCCCCTCCGCGGTACGGGCCGCGACGCCGGTACGGGTACGACGTTCCCGGCACCCCCGTCCCCGTATCGGCCGGATCTCCGCGGGCTGTGCCGCCGACATCCGCAGGCTCGAACACCGACGCTTCTCGCCGGGGGACACGGACAGCGCGTTCCGGTACTGGGCCGCCCTCGCGCACGGCCCCCTCGCCCATCTGACCCGCGACGTCGACACCTGCGGCATCCCCGAGTGCGGATGCGACCCGGGGTACTTCCGCGAGCACCTCGAACAGGTGCTCCACGCCCTCCCCACCAGGTCCGCCCGCGAACTCCGTGCCCTGCTCCACGACCTCGACGCCGTCATCCTGCGCCGGGCCCGTGTCCTGCCCTACTCCTCGCCCGACGTCCCGTGGTGGAAGGAGTGGTTCTGAGCAGGCAAGGAGTCCGTCAACCCCCGGACAATTCCATGACCGCACGCCCACCCCGCCCGCTACCGTGCGCCCCATGCGACGCATGTGGTGGGCGGTCGGCGGCGGTTTCGCCACGGCGGTACTGGCGGTGAGCGGGTGGCTGGTGGCCGCGGACAAGGGGTATCCGTTCGCGGACGCGCGGGCCTGCGAGGGCAGCGATGTGCCGTTGGAGGTGGAGCTCGACGCCGTGGGCCTGCGGATGCCGGCCGGTGCCCGGGACGTCCACTACGTCACCCACCCCGCCGCCGGCACCGAAGACGTCGAGCTGGCCGTCGCCTTCCGCAGCACCGCGAAGACGATGCGTGCCTACCTCGAGCAGAACAAGATCGTGACGACCGGGTTCACCCACCTCGCCGACGGCCGTTTCCTCACCGGTGACGTCGGCACACCTCCCGCCGACCTCGGCCTGTGCGGCGACGTCCCCCAGATCTACGCGCCCGCCGTCCTCGTCGAGCAGCAACGCACCGGCTTCGGCGGAGATCCGGAGACCGTCGACATCGCCCTGCAGACGAAGCCCGGCGACATCAGCACCCTCCGGCCCACCACGGAGGTCCTCCTCACGGTCACCCAAACCCCGGGCACCTGACCCGCACACCCGAGCCCGCACACGCGAAGGGCCCCGGCGCGATCACCGGGGCCCTCACCGTCGTACGACAAGAAGCGCGACGTCAGCCGCACTGGCACGGATTGCCCGACTGGCACCCGCACCCGCAGCCCGAGCCGCAGCCGCACGCGCCTATCAGCATCAGGTTCCTGATCTCGGCGGGCTGCTCGGTCCCGCGTTCCTGCGTGGGGTCGGGCGTGGGGGTGTTGGGGGATTCGGCCATGGGTCCCTCCTCGAGGCAAGGGTCTGACTCTCGGCACAGACCCTGTCCCCATTGCATGCCCGCCCACGAGGTCGCATCAACGGCGCACTGAGGCTTGCACGCGCCCCGAACAGGCCCCGCACACCCCGGTTCGACCAGGAGCCAGGCCCCCGCACACCTCCGAGAGGCCTGGGGCTCAGGCCCCTTCCACCCCCGTCGCCGGCTGGATGTCCGCCTGCAGATCGTCCGCGTGCTCACCCGTCACCAGGAACACCACCCGCTTGGCCACCGACACCGCGTGGTCGGCGAACCGCTCGTAGTAGCGGCCCAGCAGGGTGACGTCCACCGCCGTCTCGATGCCGTGCTTCCAGCGGTCGTCCAGCAGGTGCTGGAAGAGGGTGCGGTGCAGCAGGTCCATCTCGTCGTCGTCCTGCTCCAGCTGGAGCGCGAGGTCGACGTCCTTGGTGATGATGACCTCCGCCGCCTTCGCCATCAGACGCTGGGCGAGCTGGCCCATCTCCAGGATCGTGGCGTGCAGGTCGTGCGGGATGGCCCGCTCCGGGAAGCGCAGCCGGGCGAGTTTCGCCACGTGCTGGGCGAGGTCGCCCGAGCGCTCCAGGTCCGCCGACATCCGCAGGGAGGTGACGACGATACGGAGGTCCGTGGCCACCGGCTGCTGCCTGGCCAGCAGGGCTATGGCCCGCGCCTCCAGCTCGTGCTGGAGGTCGTCCACCTTCTGGTCGGCCTCGATGACGCTTTCGGCCAGCTTCAGGTCGGAGTCGAGGATGGACGTCGTGGCGCGCCCGATCGCCGACCCCACCAGCCGGGCCATCTCCACCAGACCGTCGCCGATCGAGTCAAGTTCCTCGTGGTACGCGTCCCGCATCAGGGATCCCTCTCTTACGTCTGCCTCGGGGGTTCCGGGGGCCAGAACCAGCCACCGGAAACATCCGACGACCGGCGCTGTGAACCCCACGCTCCCACGTTCGGCCCTGTACGCGTCGATTTCCGTCACCCCAAATGAACCAACACTGGCTCCAAGGTGAACTCTGGGCGACGAGTGTTCGAGCTCGCACCTCGAAGGCTGTGGCCAGGAGCGATCCCGTGCCTAACCTGGACGCATGGACGTGAACGCGGCGGTCGCCGCAGTGGCAGCGATCGCCGGAGCACTTACCGGCGTGATCGCCATGCTGGCGTTCCGCGTCAGCGAGCGGGAACAGAAACGCCCCACCCGCACCTCTCTGCACACCGACCCGGTGCTCCCGCCGGGCGTGGACACCGTCCTGTCCGTCCTCCGCTCCTCCGCCGTCGTCCTCGACGAGGCCGACGGTGTCGTCAAGGCCAGCTCGGCCGCCTACGCCCTCGGCCTGGTCCGCGGCGGCAAACTCGCCGTCGAGCCCATGCTGCAGATGGCCCGCGACACCAGGAGAGACGGAGAGATACGACAGGTCGAACTGGATCTGCCGAGAAGGGGAACCGGACGCGGCGAGGCCCTCGCGGTCTCCGCCCGTGTCGCCCCCCTCGGCTCGCGGCTGGTTCTCCTCCTGGTCGAGGACCTCACGGAGGCCCGCCGCATCGAGGCGGTACGCCGCGACTTCGTCGCGAACGTCAGCCACGAGCTCAAGACCCCGGTCGGCGCCCTCTCCCTGCTGTCCGAGGCCGTCATGGACGCCTCCGACGACCCCGAGGCGGTGACGCGCTTCGCCGGCCGTATGCAGATAGAGGCGACCCGGCTCACCAACCTGGTCCAGGAGCTCATCGACCTCTCCCGGGTCCAGAACGACGACCCCCTGGAGGACGCCGAACCCGTCCGGATCGACGAACTCGTCGCCGAGGCCATCGACCGCTGCCGCCACCAGGCCGGCGCCAAGCAGATCACCATGGCCGCCGGCGGCACCGCGGATCTCAGGATCTGGGGCAACCGCGGCCAGCTCGCCGCCGCCCTCGGCAACCTCGTCGAGAACGCCGTGAACTACTCCCCGGCCCGCACCCGCGTCGGCATAGCCGCCCGCCGGGTGACCGCGCCCGGCGGGGACCTCATCGAGATCGCCGTGACCGACCAGGGCATAGGCATCTCCGACAAGGACAAGGAGCGCATCTTCGAGCGCTTCTACCGCGTCGACCCGGCCCGCTCCCGTGCCACCGGCGGCACGGGCCTGGGCCTGGCGATCGTCAAGCACGTGGCCGCCTCCCATGCCGGGGAGGTCACGGTGTGGAGCTCGGAGGGACAAGGCTCCACGTTCACCCTGCGGCTGCCGGAGGCGGGGGCTGCCCGCGACCGCGCACATCACCCGGCCGACCTCGATGATGAGGACGGACCCGACCCATCCCCGTACGAACCGCTTCCCGCCCCGGAGGTCCTTCCGTGACCCGAGTGCTTGTCGTCGAGGACGAGGAGTCCTTCTCCGACGCCCTGTCGTACATGCTCCGCAAGGAGGGCTTCGAGGTCGCGGTCGCGACCACGGGCCCAGACGGACTCGACGAGTTCGAGCGCAACGGCGCCGACCTCGTCCTCCTCGACCTGATGCTGCCCGGCCTGCCGGGCACCGAGGTCTGCCGTCAGCTGCGCGGCCGCTCCAACGTGCCCGTCATCATGGTGACCGCCAAGGACAGCGAGATCGACAAGGTCGTCGGACTGGAAATAGGAGCCGATGACTACGTCACCAAGCCCTTCTCGTCCCGCGAACTGGTCGCCCGTATCCGGGCCGTCCTGCGCCGCCGCGGCGAGCCCGAGGAGGTCAGCCCCGCCGCGCTGGAGGCCGGTCCGGTCCGGATGGACGTGGACCGTCACGTGGTCACGGTCTCCGGCTCCAAGGTCGACCTGCCCCTCAAGGAGTTCGACCTGCTGGAGATGCTCCTGCGCAACGCGGGCCGCGTCCTGACCCGCATGCAGCTCATCGACCGCGTCTGGGGCGCCGACTACGTCGGCGACACCAAGACCCTCGACGTCCACGTCAAGCGCCTCCGCGCCAAGATCGAACCGGACCCGGGCGCGCCCAGGTATCTGGTGACGGTGCGGGGCTTGGGCTACAAGTTCGAGCCGTAAACCGTAAGCCGTACGACGACGAAAGGGCGGGACCTCCGAAGAGGTCCCGCCCTTTCGTCTACGACCAGACGGTCGTCGTACGACTGCTCAGTGCCCGGCGGCAGCGCTCTCGGTCGCCGTGGCGGAGGCCGATGCCGCGTCGGTCGCGGTCTCCGTCGCCGAAGGCGAGGCCGTGCCGGTGGCCGACCCGGTCGGGGAGGGCGAGGTGCTCTCGCCCGTGCCCGGCGCCTCGGGGATCTCGGTGGGGCCCCACTTCTCGAAGAAGCTCTTGGCGGGCACCACGAAGGCCCGCAGGCTCACCGCGCCGGTCTTGCTGAAGGTGAAGGTGATCTTCTGCGCGTTGCCGTCCTGGACCGCCTCACGGCTGCTGGGCAGGACCGCGGAGGCGTTGCCCTCACCGCCGATGACGAGGGAGCCGCCGGCCGGGATGGTCAGCTTGCCCTTCCCCTTGGCGGCGGCGAGCTCGGCGGTCTTGCCTGCGTCGTCCACGGTGACCGAGTCCAGCGTCTCGGCGGTGGGGCCGCTGTTGAACAGGGTCGCGGAGATCACGGCCGGACCCGTCGACTCCAGGTCGGGCTGGGTGATGACGACGGCATTCTGGATCTTGATGTCACCGACGGAGGTGGCCGCGTTGTCCGGCTTGATCTCCAGGGTCTGGGCGTTGCTGCCGGCCGCACACGCGGAGAGCGAGGCGATCGAGAACGCGATGGCGGCGGCCGCTAGGGCACCGCGTCGAAGGCTGCTGCTCACGGCGGCGGCAACTCCTTGACTCGAACGGAGCGGGCGAATTAAGCCGCCCTAAGTGTCTGTCAGCGGCCTTAGGTTACCGAGCCGTTCCCGCGTCACCGCACCCGACCCTCCCCAACGGGCCGTCTTCCGCACCGCAGGGGCTAGTCACCACCCGCCACGAGTGACTCACGAGTCACTTTGAGCCCGCACTCATCCGCCATTCACATAAGAGCCCTCCGCATCCGCTCGCAAATCTTCCGTGAAGGAAATCGCGGTCGCCCACGAAATTGATCACGGGCTGATCCGGTGGGTGCCCACGATTGCGAGTGATCAATTCCGGAAACGGCGCGGAAGCGACTCCCGGCATCGAACGGAGTAGCGGAAGTCGCACACCTGGAACCAGACATATGGGGACGTTCGTCTACGCTGAAGGGCCTCCGGATGCGTGTAACGTACGCGTTTCACCTCCCCCGGAGAGCCGCTCCGACCTGCGAATACCTTCTTCCGCTCGGCCTCCGCAGCACGTTCCTGTTGTTGTTGTCAAGCCCCGAGATATGCCCTGACCTGCGAAAACGCCATTCAGAACCCGCAGTTTCCGTGTTACCCTGGATAGCCACGGAAGGGGTACCTGTCACATGACGTTCAAGGTTGGCGACACCGTGGTCTATCCCCATCACGGGGCCGCGCTGATCGAGGCTATCGAAACTCGCCAGATCAAAGGCGTGGACAAGACCTACTTGGTGCTGAAGGTCGCCCAGGGTGACCTGACGGTACGTGTGCCAGCGGACAATGCGGAGTTCGTCGGCGTGCGTGATGTGGTCGGTCAGGACGGGCTGGACCGGGTCTTCGAGGTGCTGCGCGCGCCGTACGCCGAGGAGCCCACGAACTGGTCGCGTCGTTACAAGGCAAATCTGGAGAAGCTCGCCTCCGGCGATGTCATCAAGGTCGCGGAAGTCGTGCGTGACCTGTGGCGTCGTGAGCGTGAGCGCGGACTTTCCGCAGGTGAGAAGCGCATGCTCGCCAAGGCCCGCCAGATCCTGGTGAGCGAGCTCGCCCTCGCGGAGAACACGAACGAGGACAAGGCCGAGGCCCTGCTCGACGAGGTCCTCGCGTCCTGACGACGCACGCTGCCGCCAGGTTCGGCTCAGCACATTGCCGCGTCCTCTGAAAAGAGAAACGCTGCAAAGAAATGCCGCGGTGCCCGATGACGTAACCATTGTCGCCGGGCGCTGCGGCATGTTCACGCCCGGACACTGATTCCGTCCTGCACGGACCGACTCTGTCCCGCCGCTCACATCTTCGGGGACGAGCCCCGATACTTGGCGTGCCGGGCCCGGGCAGCAGGCTCGACCGGCGTCACGGAAGGGTCCGGTCAAGGCGTCGCGCCCGGCACGCTGTCTGGCCTACCCATCTTGGCCGAGCACACAAACCTGACAGGAACCGATGTCTGACGATTCGCGCCCTTCGCGCGCCGAAGTCCGCACGGCGGTCGTGATTCCGGCCGCCGGCCGGGGCGTACGACTCGGCCCGGGCGCCCCCAAGGCGCTCCGCACGCTGAACGGCACCCCCATGCTGATCCACGCGGTCCGTGCGATGGCCGCCTCCCGCGCGGTCTCCCTGGTCGTCGTCGTGGCACCGCCCGACGGCGCCGCCGAGGTCAAGAGCCTCCTCGACGCCCACGCCCTCCCCGAGCGCACCGACTTCCTGGTCGTCCCCGGCGGCGAGGAACGGCAGGACTCCGTGAAGCTCGGCCTGGACGCCCTGCCGCCGGACTACGACATCGTCCTCGTCCACGACGCCGCCCGCCCGCTGGTCCCCGTGGACACGGTGGACGCGGTCATCGAGGCCGTACGGGAGGGCGCCACGGCCGTCGTGCCCGCACTGCCCCTCGCCGACACCGTCAAGGAGGTCGAGCCGGCCGCGGTCCCGGGCGACCCCGAGCCCGTCGTCGCCACCCCGGAGCGCGCCCGCCTCCGCGCCGTCCAGACGCCCCAGGGCTTCGACCGCGCGACCCTGATCCGCGCCCACGAGACGGTCACCGACAACGTCACCGACGACGCGAGCATGATCGAGCAACTCGGCGAGACCGTCGTGGTCGTCCCCGGCCACGAGGAGGCCTTCAAGGTCACCCGCCCCCTGGACCTGGTCCTCGCGGAGGCGGTCCTGGCGCGCAGGAGGCTCAACGATGGCTTCTGACGCCTTCGCAGGGACGCCACTGCCGCAGGTCGGCATCGGCACCGACATCCACGCCTTCGAAGAGGGCCGCGAGCTGTGGTGCGCCGGCCTCAAGTGGGAGGGCGAGGGCCCGGGCCTGGCCGGCCACTCCGACGCCGACGTCGTCGCCCACGCCGCGTGCAACGCGCTGTTCTCGGCGGCGGGCCTCGGTGACCTGGGGCAGCACTTCGGCACGGGGCGCCCCGAGTGGTCGGGTGCATCCGGGATCACCTTGTTGACGGAGGCGGCCCGGATCGTGAACTCCGCGGGCTTCCGGATCGGCAACATCGCCGTACAGGTCGTAGGACCGCGCCCGAAGATCGGCAAGCGTCGCGACGAGGCCCAGAAGATCCTCTCGGAGGCGGCCGGAGCACCGGTGTCGGTGTCGGGCGCGACCACGGACGGGCTGGGGTTCCCCGGCCGCGACGAGGGCCTCATGGCGATCGCCACGGCGCTGGTCGTACGGGTCGGCTGACCGACAACGTCACGAATACGTCCCCTTGAGCAGAACGCGCGCAAGGCACTACCCGGGGCCCACTACCCTTGTCTCGTGACTATTCGGCTGTACGACACCAGCGCCCGGCAGATCCGTGATTTCACCCCGCTCATTCCGGGTTGTGTCTCGATCTACCTCTGTGGTGCCACCGTGCAGGCCGCACCGCACATCGGGCACATCCGGTCCGGTCTGAACTTCGACATCATGCGCCGCTGGTTCGAGTACCGCGGCTATGACGTCACGTTCATCCGCAACGTCACCGACATCGACGACAAGATCATCGCCAAGTCGCACGACCAGGGCCGCCCCTGGTGGTCCATCGGCTACGAGAACGAGCGGGCGTTCAACGACGGCTACCAAGCCCTCGGCTGCCTCCCGCCGACGTACGAGCCGCGTGCCACCGGGCACGTCCCCGAGATGATCGAGATGATGCGCGGCCTCATCGAGCGCGGTCACGCCTACGAGTCGGACGGCAACGTCTACTTCGACGTGCGCTCCTTCCCGGGCTACCTCCAGCTGTCCAACCAGGAGCTGGACAACCTGCTCCAGCCCGCCGCGGACGGCGAGACCGGCAAGCGCGACCCCCGTGACTTCGCGCTGTGGAAGGCGACCAAGCCGGGCGAGCCCGACTGGGAGACCCCGTGGGGCCGTGGCCGCCCCGGCTGGCACCTGGAGTGCTCGGCCATGGCCCACAAGTACCTCGGTTCCGCCTTCGACATCCACGGCGGCGGCCTCGACCTGATCTTCCCGCACCACGAGAACGAGATCGCCCAGGCCAAGGCCTACGGCGACGACTTCGCCGCGTACTGGGTGCACAACGCCTGGGTCACCATGAGCGGCGAGAAGATGTCGAAATCGCTCGGCAACAGCGTCCTCGTCTCCGAGATGGTCAAGACGTGGCGCCCGATCGTCCTGCGCTACTACCTCGGCACTCCGCACTACCGCTCGATGATCGAGTACAGCGAGGAGGCCCTGCGCGAGGCCGAGTCGGCGTTCGCGCGCATCGAGGGCTTCGTGCAGCGCGTCGTCGAGAAGGCCGGCACCGTCGAGCCCTCCGCCGAGGTCCCGCCCGCCTTCGCCGAGGCCATGGATGACGACCTGGGCGTCCCGCAGGCACTCGCCGTCGTCCACACCACGGTCCGCCAGGGCAACAGCGCGCTGGCCGCCGACGACAAGGAAGCCGCCGTGGCCCGCCTCGCCGAGGTCCGCGCCATGCTCGGCGTCCTCGGTCTCGACCCGCTCGACGCCCACTGGGCCGGCGAGGAGAACCGCGGCGAAGACCTGCACGGAGTGGTCGACAGCCTCGTACGACTCGTCCTCGACCAGCGCGAGTCGGCCCGCGGCCGCAAGGACTGGGCCACCGCGGACGCCATCCGCGACCAGCTCAACCAGTCGGGCCTGTCCATCGAGGACGGCCCCCAGGGACCGCGCTGGACCCTCGGTCCTCGCTAGCCCGCTTTCTTGATCGATTGTGCCGCCCGGCCCTCCGGGCGGCACACTGCATAGACGTACGTATTACTTCCGTAGAGAACAGGTAGGTCATGGCCGCGAACAACCGCCGCATGTCCGGCAAGAAGGGCGCGCAGGTCGGCAGTGGCGGCCAGCGACGCAAGGGCCTCGAAGGCAGGGGTCCGACGCCGCCCGCCGAGCTGCGCAAGAAGCACAAGGCGAACCGCATCGCCAACGCCAAGGCCAAGCAGGCCGCGCGCCGTCCCACGCCGCGTGGCCGGGGTGGCAAGGGCACGTCCGAGATGGTCGTCGGCCGCAACCCCGTCGTCGAGGCGCTGCGCGAGGGTGTGCCCGCGGTGACGCTGTACGTCCAGCAGTTCATCGACAACGACGAGCGGGTGCGCGAGGCGCTCCAGCTCGCGGCCGAGCGCGGCGGGATCAACCTCATGGAGGCCCCCCGCCCCGAGCTCGACCGTATGACCAACGGGCTCAACCACCAGGGCCTGGTCCTCCAGGTCCCGCCGTACGAGTACGCCCACCCCGAGGACCTCGCCAACGCCGCCTACGACCACGGCGAGGACCCGCTGATCGTGGCGCTGGACGGTGTCACCGACCCGCGCAACCTGGGTGCCGTCGTCCGCTCCGTGTCGGCCTTCGGCGGCCACGGCGTCGTCGTGCCCGAGCGTCGCGCGGCCGGCATGACCGCCGGTGCCTGGAAGACGTCCGCCGGTACGGCAGCCCGTACGCCCGTCGCCCGCGCCACCAACCTGACGCGCGCCCTGGAGGCGTACCAGAAGGCCGGCATCGCCGTCGTCGGCCTCGCCGCCGACGGGGAGCACGAGATCGGCGACCTGGAGGCCCTCGGCGGCCCGGTCGTCATCGTCGTCGGCAGCGAGGGCAAGGGCCTGTCCCGGCTGGTCGGCGAAACGTGCGACTTCCGGGTGCGGATCCCGATGCCGGGTGGCGCGGAGTCGCTGAACGCCGGTGTGGCAGCGGGTGTCGTGCTGTACGAGGCGGCTCGTCGGCGGGCCTGAACAGGGGTCCGCATCGTCACCCGTACGGGGTAATCTCGCCTCCGTTCGGGCGTTGCGGGCAAGCTTGACGCTGTCCGGACACATCCGGGCAGTCAAAGCAGTGTCCTAAACACACGTCACTCGGTTAGATGAGTGTGGACACCAGAACACCCCGCACACCCACGGGGGACCGCTCGTCGGGATTCGATTCCGGATTCGACGACGCTCCCGCGCTGAGCATGGTGAAGGTGCCGAGCGATCCGGCGCAGGTCATCGTCAATCACGCCAGCTTCCGCGTGCAGTTGGGCGCGTCGACGAGACGTGCCGCCCAATCCCCGCGGATCGCACGGCACTTGAGCGCTGCCGAGGACACCGCCCGGATGCCCGCCGTGGGAACCACGGCCACCGGTGCGGCCCGCCGCCGCCCCGTCGTCTGGAGCGGCAAGTCCGCCCCCGACGACACCGGCGCCCACCGCCTGCTCCAGGCCGTGCGCGGCGGCGGCGTCCGCCCGGTCGACGAGCCTGTCGCCGACGCCGGAGTCACCCAGGTCATCCCCCGAATCGACGTCTACGACGACGAGTTGGCCCAGACCGTCGAGACCCCCGTAGTCGGCGCCCAGCGCACCTACGACGGCGACGAACCCCGCCTCCTGCCCGACATGCGAACCGTGGGCAGCGCCTACGACGAGGAACTCGGCTACGGCGACGAGGAGTTCGAGGAGTCGGCGGGATCCGGTGACACCGGGACGTCCCGGCGCCACGGCGTCGACCCCGCGCGGCACGCCTACTTCCCGGGCCGCCGTATGAACCTGGGCGTCGTCCTCCTCCCGCTGCGCATCTTCCTCGGCTTCATCTCCATCTACGCCGGCATGGGCAAGCTCTGCGACCCCGTCTACTTCGACGGCGGCAAGCGCGGCTCCATGGTCAAGTGGCTCAACACCCTGCACCCCTGGGAAGTCGCCGAACCACTGCGCCAGTTCGCCCTCCAGCACCCCGTCGGCTCCGGCCTCGTCATCGCCTTCCTCCAGGTCATCGTGGGTGTCCTCACGATCCTGGGCTGCTGGCAGCGCGTCGGCGCCGCCGTGGGCGCACTGCTCTCCGCCGCGCTCCTGCTCACCGTCAGCTGGAAGAGCGTCCCCGCCTACGACGCACCCGACATCATCTACCTCGCCGCCTGGTCCCCGCTGATCATCGCCGGCGCCCCCGTCTACTCCATCGACGGACGCCTCGCCGGCAGCGCCTGGCGCCGCCTCGGACCCCGCTCCGACCTCTGGGAACTGCGCCGCTACGTCCTGCGCCGAGGCGCCCTCGTCACGGCCGTCGTCATCGGGCTCACCCTGCTGATCGGCTCGATGCTCGGCGGCGCCGTCCGCGACGCCGACCGCATCATCGTCCCCGGCCCCGGCGACGCCCCGCGCAACGAACTCCCCGGTTCCCCGCTCCCGCAGGAACCCGGCAAGCGCAAGAAGACCCCGTCCGCCTCCACCTCGCCCACCCAGGGCGCCACGGCGGGCACGGCCAGCCCCTCCGGGGCCGCCACCACCCCGGGCGCCACCAAGGACGCCAACACCACCACCCCCAGCCAGACCCAGGGCACCGGCCAGGCCCCGCCCCAGCAGTCCTCCCCGACCGGAGGCGCCCCCAGCACCAGCTCGGGACCGACCGGCGGCACCGGCTCCACGGGCGGCACCGGCGGTACGACAGGCGGCTCGGACACCGGAGGCTCCTCCGGCGAACCGGGCCTGGTAGGCGGCCTGTTGGGGTAGCTGAGCCGGTGGGAGGCATTCTGGGACAGCAGCCCACCGGCTGACCCGAAGACGCGAAGGGCCCGGCACACGAGTGCCGGGCCCTTCCTGCGACGTGACGCTCAGCGCCCCAGCGCCGCCAACTCCTTGGCCGCCTCGGTCAGATCCTTCGCGGTGTCGATGGCTCGCCAGTACGCACCCTGCGGAATCGGATACCCGGCAAGCCGCAGCTCCCGCGCCAGATGCGGGAACGTGGTCCGCTCGTGGTCGCCCCGCTCGGGCAGCATCGAGGCGAACTCCGGGGAGAAGACGTACACACCCGCATTGATCTCGTACGTCGTCGGCGGAGCCTCGATGAAGTCCGTGATGTGCCCGAACCCGTCGGTCTGCACGGCCCCCCACGGAATCCGCGGCCGCGCCAACGCCAGCGTCGCCACCGCGTCGCGCTCGGCGTGGAAGTCCGCCATCTCGCGCAGCGAGAACCTGGTCCAGATGTCGCCGTTCGTGGCGTACCAGGGCTGGTCCGGGTGCGGAAGACGCGCCGCCGCGTACTTGAGGCCACCACCGCGGCCCAGCGGCTCCGTCTCGACGACCGTCGTCACGTTCACGGGCAGATCGGCCGAGTCCAGCCACTTCTGCAGGACGTCGGCGAGATGGCCACAGCTGATCACGACGTCCGTCACGCCCTCCTCGGCGAGCCAGACAAGCTGATGGCCGATGATCGGAGTCCCCGTCCCGGGGATCTCGACCATCGGCTTGGGCCGGTCGTCGGTGTACGGGCGCAGCCGCGAGCCCTGGCCACCTGCCAGGACAACGGCTTGAACGGGGCGGGACGCGGCGTTCGGATCGGTCATGACCGAACTGTACGTGGCGCCCCGCTCGCGGCTTCTGCCGGTAACCGTTCCTTATTCAGACGTAACTTCCCACAAGCGGAATGACGGCCTCCCCCTGATCGGGAGGAGGCCGTGGCCTCAGCTGTGCGCCGCCGCCACACCCGTCGCGAAGGAGGTGTCGCAGACGGGCCGGGCGTACGACTGCGCACGCGTCGGGCCGTACACCCGCACCGCCGCACGGCCGAGCGCCCGGGCGATCGACGCACAGTGCCTGGCGAGCGAGGGGCGGCCGTTCACGGCCTCCTGGAGGTGGGTGAGGGCGATGCCCGGGTTCTCCTCCTGGAGCTCGGTCAGGAGCTTGTCGCGCAGGACGTCCTGAGGTGTACGTGCCCTGGCCTTCGAGGAGGCGCCGGCCGCCGAGACATCGGAGGCGGTGAGCACGGAGCCCGAGGGATCCCCCGACCAGTCGACTCGGGTGACCGCGAGGGTCCCGGAGAGGACCAGGACGACGGGCAGGACAAGGGCGAGCGTGCGGCCGATACGGCGGGCGGGGCCCTGGCCGCGTCGCGTCTGTTGGTTAGTGGAGTGCTTCACGCGTGTGAGGGTAGCGCGGGGTGATGATTTGGCGACATTTAGTCACCGGTTCGGGGGATGAACTGGTGCCTCGAATTGGGTAAGGCGTTGACGCACACTGCTCGAAATGCCCGGTCTGCCGGGGTATTTGTCGACAACGAAGAGGGCCCCGCAGCAGGCTGCGGGGCCCTCTTCGTCAACCTGGGTGAAATCACCCGGGATGTACTGCCTGTGGGTCAGTCGGAGAGACGCTCACCCGTGGAGGTCGAGAACACGTGGGTCTCGCCCGAGCGCGGGACGACGTGCAGCGTGCTGCCCTTCTCCGGGACGTCACGGCCGCTGACGCGGACGACGAGGTCCTGGGCGTTGCCGTCGAGCTTGGCGGTGCCGTAGACGTACGCGTCGGCGCCCAGCTCCTCGACCACGTTCACGGTGACCGCGAGACCCAGGTCCGCTTCCGGGCCCGCCACCTCGAAGTGCTCCGGACGGACACCCACGGTCACCGTCTTGTCGGTGATGCCGGAGATCGCTTCACGCTGGACCGGCACGACGCTCTTGCCGAACTTCACGCCACCGTCGGTGATCGGGACCTCGACCAGGTTCATCGCGGGGGAGCCGATGAAGCCGGCGACGAAGAGGTTCGCCGGACGGTCGTACATGTTGCGCGGGGTGTCGACCTGCTGGAGCAGACCGTCCTTCAGCACGGCCACACGGTCGCCCATCGTCATGGCCTCGACCTGGTCGTGGGTGACGTAGACGGTGGTGATGCCGAGACGGCGCTGCAGGGACGCGATCTGCGTACGCGTGGACACACGGAGCTTGGCGTCCAGGTTGGACAGCGGCTCGTCCATGAGGAACACCTGCGGCTCACGCACGATGGCGCGACCCATGGCGACACGCTGACGCTGACCACCGGAGAGCGCCTTCGGCTTGCGGGCCAGGTAGTCGGTCAGGTCGAGGATCTTCGCCGCGTCCTCGACCTTCTGCTTGATCTCGGCCTTCGGCACACCGGCGATCTTGAGCGCGAAGCCCATGTTGTCGGCGACCGACATGTGCGGGTACAGCGCGTAGTTCTGGAACACCATGGCGATGTCCCGGTCCTTCGGCGGCAGGTGCGTGACGTCGCGGTCACCGATGCGGATCGCACCGCCGTTGACGTCCTCGAGCCCCGCCAGCATGCGGAGCGAGGTGGACTTGCCACAGCCGGACGGACCGACCAGTACGAGGAACTCTCCGTCCTCGATGTGGATGTCAAGACCGTCTACGGCGGGCTTCTCGGTGCCCGGGTAGATCCGGGTCGCCTTGTCGAACGAAACAGTGGCCATGGTGATGGGCCCCCTTCTACCGGCAGGAACGTGCCGGACGATCCGTTGTAGGAAGGTGGTGGTGTAGTCCACACAGGTGAACTGGGAGGGACGGTACCTGGCGTTTACCCGATCTGTCAGTAGCCGAGGGCATGTGAACTTCGCCGAAATTTTCGACAGGGGGCGGCCGGGACCTGGGTACACTGCACGGGCGCGTACGCGGCAGACGTATGCATGCCTCCTTAGCTCAGATGGCCAGAGCAACGCACTTGTAATGCGTAGGTCGTCGGTTCGAATCCGACAGGGGGCTCTTTTCAGGCCCAGCTCAGACCTGTTCTGACCTGGGTTTTCTCATGCCGGGCCAGCCAGCGTCCGCAGCGCCCCGTCGGTCAGCCGGTACACCGTCCACTCGTCCTGCGGACGGGCCCCCAGGGCCTCGTAGAACGCGATCGACGGCGCGTTCCAGTCCAGTACCGACCACTCCAGCCGCTCGTATCCCCGCTCCACGCAGATCCGCGCGAGCTCGGTCAGCAGGGCCTTGCCGTGGCCGCCGCCCCGGGCCTCCGGGCGTACGTAGAGGTCCTCCAGGTAGATCCCGTGCACACCGCGCCAGGTGGAGAAGTTGAGGAACCACAGGGCGAAGCCGACCGCCTCCCCTGTTGTGTCGTCCTCGGCGATGTGCGCGAAGGCCGCCGGGCGCTCCCCGAACAGTGCCTCGTGGAGTTGCTCCGGGGCCGCCTTCGCCTCCTCCAGGGCCTTCTCGTAGTCGGCGAGTTCGCGGACCAGGGCGTGGATGACGGGGATGTCGGCGGGGGTGGCGGTGCGGATCATGAAGGGTGGTGGCCTTTCAGGCGTCGGGCGATTTCCAGTTGTTCCGGCTCCAGCGGACGCCCGTCCTCGATCTCCCACAGGCAGTTCTGGAGCACGCGGCCCAGTGTCCAGGCACACGCGCGTGAGCGGTCCAGGCCCAGGACGTCCGTCATGGCGTCGAAGCGCCAGCGCACCTCGTCGGGGTCGAAGCGGTTGACGATGGCGGGCAGGAGGTCGAAGCCGGGGTCGCCGACGAGGGGTTTGGGGTCGATGGCGAGCCAGGGCGCACGGTCGGCGCCGAGGACGTTGTCGAAGTGGAGGTCCCAGTGCAGGAGGCGGTCGCCGGGTTCGTCCACGACCTCCCGTACCGCCGCCGCGCAGTCGGCGACCAGTCTCTGCGCCTCCGCATCGGCGATCCGCTCCAGTGCCCGCGGTGTCTGTTCCACCATGGCCGCGGCGATGTCGCCGAGCGTGCGCATGCCCCGCGGTGCCGGTCCGGAGGTCAGGTGGGCCAGCAGGCGGGCGATGACCAGGACGGCCTCGCGGGAGTCCGGGACGTGGGAGAGCATGCGGGCCGGGTCCAGGCGCTCCAGGAGCATGGTGCCTGTCGCGGCGTCGTGGTCCAGGAGGCGTACGGCTCCGTCGCCGTCCCACACCCGCAGCGCGGCCGGCTCGCCTTCGCTCTCCTCGTCCAGCAGTTGGAGCTTCAGTACGGCCGGGAGGTCGTCCGCGCGACGCACGACCGGCAGGACCAGCGCCGTGACGCCGTGCATCGCGGCGCCGTCCCGTCGTAGGTCCCAGTGGTCCAGGAAGTCCGCTGCCAGTCGGGGCAGTCCGGCGATGAATCTTCGCCCCGCCTCTCCGTTGAACTTCTCCTGCGCCGCCGCCAGTCCCTCCGGAATGTCGATCACCGTTCGAGGCTATCGGCGCGGGTAAATCGGGTCATGCGAATTGCCCGGGGCTTCCACAGGGTGTGGATGTACGTCCGCGGCACTGGGGTGTTGTCCTCTGGTCAGGGGGCGTGTGGAACGACGGAATCCGAAGGGGACAGTGGGGGCTGTCAGGGGTTGGGAACTGCTGGAGTTTGACTGAGTACGAGTGCGTTCTGGTGTGAGTGAGCGCGCAGGGGTCTGACGCGCTGCCGGGTGCTGCTTTCCGCGAGGGGAATCGGAGTTCGCTCGTCGAATGTGTGACCTTTCCGCGCGGTGTTCGTTGGGTGTGATGAACGGGTTTTCGGGGGCTGTATGGGGGTGGACGGGTTGCGGGAGCTTGCGGAGTCGATTGTCGTGCCCGGGCCCTCGGGGGTGGCGGTCCGTACCCGGCTCAAGCAGCTCACGCCCGCCGATGAGAAGGTCCTCGCGCTGGTCGGTGCGCACCTCGGCTCGCTGGCCTCCCGGAACTTGAAGGTGCGGTGCACGGAGGGTCTGGGGCACTCCGCCACGACGTGGGCGGCCCGCAAGCGGGAGCTGACGGCTGTGTCGTCGTCCCGGTGGGCCGGGTCGCTGACCAAGGCCACGCATGATCAGTGGGCGCTGGCCCGCCGCTGCCAGCTCGCCCACATCCAGTGTCTTGAGGCGGGGATCCGTACGATCGCGCACCGGCTGTCGCTGCCGGTCGGCGCGAAGGGCTCGAAGAAGGCGCCCGGCGGTTATCGCAGCAGGCGGGAGTGGCACGCCAAGACCCGCCGCCTGCACGTCCTGGAGGGCCGTCTGGAGCGCGTGCGGGCCGACCGCGAGGCCGGGACCGTACACGTCGTGCGCGGCGGGAAGCGGTTGGCCCGCACCCGCCACCACCTGTCTGACGCCCAGCTCACCGAGGCCGACTGGCGTCGGCGGTGGGAGGCAGAGCGCTGCTTTCTGCAGGCGGACGGCGAGTCGGGGAAGCGATACGGCAACGAGACGATCCGTGTCAGCCCGGACGGCGAGGTGAGCATCAAACTCCCGGCGCCGCTCACGCATCTGGCCAACGCCCCGCACGGCCGGTACGTCCTGGCCTGCCGGGCCGGCTTCCCGCACCGGGGGCAGGAGTGGGCGGACCGGGTGGCGGCGAACCGGGCGGTCGCCTACCGCATCCACCTCGATGTGGACCGTGGCCGCTGGTATCTGACCGCTTCCTGGCAGCTCCCGATTTCCCGGACCGTCCCGATGGCCGCCGTCCTCGCGCACGGTGTGATCGGCGTAGACATGAACGCCGATCACCTGGCCGCCTGGCGCCTGGACACCCACGGCAACCCGGCCGGCAGCCCGCGCCGCTTCGCCTTCGACCTGACCGGCACCGCCGAGCATCGGGATGCTCAGGTCCGCCACGCTCTGACCCGGCTGCTGCACTGGGCCCGCACCTGCGGCGTGAAGGCCATCGCGGTCGAGGACCTGGACTTCGCCGCGGAGAAGACCCGTGAGAAACACGGCCGACGCAAGCGGTTCAGGCAGTTGATCTCCGGCATGCCCACCGGCAGGCTCCGCACCCGGCTCACCTCCATGGCCGACCAGACCGCCATCACGATCATCGCGGTCGACCCCGCCTACACCTCCAAGTGGGGCGCCCAGCACTGGCAAAAGCCTCTCACCCACGAAAACAGGAAGACGACTCGCCACGACGCGGCCGCCGTGGCGATCGGACGGCGCGCCCAGGGACGCGCGATCCGGCGACGGACGGCACCGCCCCGGCACCACCAGAGCGATGGTGTCGGGCATCGGACCGTCCAGGCCGGACCAGGAGTCCCTGGGCGTGAGGGAACCCGCCCCCACATCTCCGGACCACGGACACGATCCGTGCCGCCGGACCGCGGAGCGAACGCGGGCCACCAGAACGCCCAGCACCGTTCGGGGCGTTCGGCTGAGCATGAGTTCTGGCAACAGGACTCACTCTCGCTCAGTCTCTAGGAACGGTTGTGGACCGCGTACTACCTGAAGAAGGCGGCGCCCTTCCTCCAGATCGCCCTTCTGGAGCAGAAGTTCTGCGGATACGGGGCGTCCGGCCGTAACGGTGGCTGGCTCTACAACGGCGCCGCCGGACGTGACCGGTATGCGAGGCTGCACGGCCACGAGGCCGCCGTACGCCTCCAGAAGGCCATGAACGACACCGTCGACGAGGTCGTCCGCGCCGCCGAGGAGGAGGGCATCGACGCCAGCATCCACAAGGGCGGTGTCCTCGAAGTCGCCAACACGCCCGCGCAGTTGGCGCGGCTGAAGGACTTCCACGCGCACGAGCTGTCGTACGGCGAGAAGGACCGCGAGCTGTACGACGCCCGCGGGACCGCCGAGCGGATTCGGGTCGCCGGCGCGGTCGGCTCCTCGTGGATGCCGCACGGTGCGCGCGTGCACCCGGTGAAGCTGGTGAAGGGGCTCGCGACTGTCGTCGAGGCGCTGGGGGTGACCGTCCACGAGCAGACGCCGGTGAGGAGGCGGCGACGCACGGTGCGGAGTCGTCGCGGCTGGCGCGGATCGCCGATCGGATTGCCAGGCGTCACTAGGGTTTCGGCCGTCCCTGGAAACTCGTGAGAGCGCTGTCACACCCCTGTGCGACCATCGCCTCAACGACCGATGTTCCAGGGGGGATTACGTGTCCGACGACGATTCCTGTCCGCCTGCGAGACGGACGGGACGAAGGCGCGCGGCCGTGTTCGCCGCCGTCGTCTCGCTGTGCGCTCCACTGTTGTCCCTGGCGGGGGCGGGTCCAGCCGTCGCCGCCGACGAGGCGGAGTGTGCGCCGCTCGCGCTCGCGACCTTCGGCGACCCAGGGGACGCGATCGGCAAGGCGACCGTCGCGCCCGATTCGAGCGCCTGCTATACCGTCACCGTCGAGACGCCCGGCCTTTATCTGGCGCCGGCGGTGGACGGCAACGGCAACACGATGGCCAGGCAGTTGTTCGCCGCCGATGGCAGTCAGGTGGACTGCTCAGGTGACGGGTACGCCACGAAGGACATGTGCGCGGTGCCCGCTGCCGGCACCTACACGTTGAAGGTCCTCAACACCGGCTGGGAGGACGAGAGCGCCTCCGTGACTCTCGTGCCGCTCGGCTCGGACAAGGGTTGCGCGGTCGCTGCCGGCACCGACTGGGACCAGCCGGATGTCACCCGTACGACGGTGAGCCAGGTGGAGGTCGACTGTCAGCCTTTCGAAGGCGAGCGCGGCGACCGGGTCCGGCTCACCTACGGTTCGAAGGTGTACGGCGACTCCCGCGCCTGGATCACCGACGCGACCGGTGCCCGGATCTGCGAGCGGTTCCCGGAGAACGACGAGGACAGCTGTGTCCTGCCCGGTGACGGCCCTTACCGGGTGATCTCGACCGTCTCGCGCTCGGAGAGCGGCTTCCCCGCCGAGTACGGCGTCAAGGTGCGCCGGCTCAGCGACCCGCAGGGCTGCACCGCCACTCCGGTCCGCCCGTACGGCGCGCTGGAGCAGCAGGACTTCACCGCCAACCCGTGCTTCACCTTCACCGCCGCTTCAGCGGGCTCGTACACCGTGCACTCGGTGAGCGAGGACCGGGAGGTCGAGGTGGCGCGGGTGTACGACGCGGCCGGGCTGAGCGTGTGTCGGTACGGTGCCGATCCGTGCCGGATCAAGGCGCCGGGCACGTACACGGCTGTCCTCGACGGCACGTACCCCTTCCATGACACGCGGGCCGGCGTGGTCGTCCTCGACCGTGCGGCCGACGACGGGTGCGTGGCGACCGGGACCGGTCTGTACAAGGGCGAGTTGAACGCGGTCGGGCAGTACGACTGCCTGGCGCTGTCCGCTCCGCAGGGGGCCCGGATCGCCGCGCTCACCTCGCTCTCCTCTGCCGGGCTGACTCCCGAGGTGGAGGTCCTGGACCGCACGGGCACCGCGCAGTGCGATGAGGGCGAGCTCCGTGGTGGCGACTGCGCGCTCACCGGGGAGGCTCCTTACCGGGCCCTGGTGCACACCGAGGACGGCGGTGACTCGGCGACGGGTGCCTACGCGGTGGCCTTCCACCGGACCGACGTCGCCGAGGGCTGCCCCGTTCTGTCCGCCGGGAGTTTTGCCGCGGGCGGCGCGAAGGCCACGCTGACCACCGGCGGCGGCGTCTTCTCGCACTGCCTGGGCATCCCGGCGGATGCGCACACGGACGCCGAGGTCTTCCAGCTGATCGCCACCTCCGGGACGGCCTCCGCGGCGTTCTCGGTGCTGGACTCCGATGGCAAGCGGGTCTGTGAGCGCTCCGCCACGACCAACGGCTGGGCCATCTGCTCCCTGACCCCGGGCAAGGACCACACCGTGCTGGTCAACGGCCGGGACGAGACGGCCACCTACAGCCTGACCCGGCGGGACGTCACCGCGAGTGCTTCCTCGGCGGGCTGTACGAAGACCGCGGCGGCCAAGGTCGGCGGGCCTTCGGTGAAGAGTGGTTACGACGGTCCTGGCACGCTGAACTGCCACCAGGTGACCACCGCCGCGGCCGGCGATGTCGTGCACGTCAACGTGCGGGACGCCCTCGGGACCGCCAACAGCGCGGTTATCGCCGGGGACGGCCGGGTGGAGTGCTCCTTCCGCAACTCCCCTTGTGCGGTCACCGGGTCCACCACCAATCAGGTCCTCGTGCAGACGCCGGTCACGCTGAAGGCGGCGCCCGAGTACCGCCTGGACGCTCTGCGGATCGCGACCGCCGACGGTCCGGCGCCGGAGTGCGTGAAGGTGCCGTCCGTGGCCTACGGGTACGGGCCGATCACCGGCACGTTGGACGAGTCGCACACCGCGGTGTGCGCGGCGCTGCCGACGGCCGGGTTCGACCGCTTCGAGACGGACATCAAGGACACCGCCGGTGCCACCACCACGGCGGTGCCGGTGCTGTACAACACGGCGACCTGGGCCAACGGCTGCACGCACTACATCCCGGAGGGCTACGACTGTGACGCGCTCGGCTCCTCCTCGCAGAGCACGCCGACGGTGTTCGTCCTGGGCTTGCCCGAGAAGGCGTCCAGCACCGCCTACAGCGCCGAGCTGACCTGCACGTCGGTGTGTGGCACGGAGAAGACGGCCGTCACCGCGGTCAGCCCCGACACCGGTGTGACCGGCGGCAAGGTGAAGCTGACGGTCACCGGCACCGCGCTCGGCCCCGACGTCACCGTCCGGCTCAGCCTGTCCGGCAAGACGATCACGGCGGCGGCCGACTCGGTCTCCGCGGACAACCGGACGGTGGCCGCGACGCTCGACCTGACCGGCGCGGCCACCGGTACCTGGAACGTCAGCGTGATCACGCGTGGCTGGGAGTTCCCGCGCGGCACCTTCACCGTGGCTCCCCGGCCTGAGCTGGAGAACACGGCCGCCCCCAAGGTGACGGGCACGGCCAAGGCCGGGGCCAAGGTCACGGCGTCGCCGGGGAGTTGGTCGGCGGCCCCGTCCTCGTACACGTACCAGTGGAAGGCGGACGGCAAGCCGATCTCGGGGGCGACCGGGAAGTCGTACACCCTGCTCACCTCGGTGGTCGGCAAGAAGCTGACCGTGACCGTGACCGCGGTCAAGGAGGGCTGGCGGAGCGGGACGGCGACTTCGGCTGCGGTGACCGTGGCCAAGGGGGACGCGCCCAAGGCGAGCAAGCCGCCGGTGATCAGCGGGACGGCGAAGGTCGGGAAGACACTGAAGGCGTCGAAGGGGACGTGGAGTCCGGCGCCGACCTCGTACGCGTACCAGTGGTATGCGAACGGGAAGGTGATCAGCGGGGCCACCAAGTCCTCGCTGGTGCTGAAGTCGGCGCAGAAGGGCAAGAAGATCACCGTGAAGGTGATCGCGCACCGTACCGGTCACAAGGACGGGTCGGCGGTGAGCAAGGCGACCAAGGCGGTCGTGAAGTGAGCCGCTGAGGCGGGCGGAGGGGGCGGCCGGACGGTCGCCCCTTCTGTGCGCTCAGGCCACCGACTCCGTCAGTGTCGTCCCCGTCGGAGCGTCCTGGCGTGGTGGTTTGGCCGTGACCATCAGGGCCGCGACCAGGCCGGCCAGGAGCATGATGCCGGCGGCGCACCAGATGGCGACGGTGTAGCCGTGGACGATGCCTTCGTTGGTGATCAGGGTGCGGTCGGAACCGGTGGTGAGGTGGGCGGTGACGTAGGCGGTGCTGCTGGTGGTGGCGATGGTGTTGAGCAGGGCCGTGCCGATCGAACCGCCCACCTGCTGGGAGGTGTTGACGGTGGCCGAGGTGACACCGGAGTCCTGGGGGGCGACGCCGGCGGTGGCGGTGGCGAAGACCGGCATGAACGTGAGGCCCATGCCGAGGCCCATGAGGACGAGGGCGGGGAGGATCTCGGTCGCGTAGTCGCTGTGCACGGTCATCTGCGTGAGGATCACCATGCCGCTCGCCGCGAGGACCATGCCCGGGGCCATCAGCAGGCGGGGCGGGACGCGGTGCATGACGCGGGCGGAGATCTGGGTGGAGCCGATGATGATCGCGGCCGTGAGCGGCAGGAATGCCAGGCCGGTCTTGACCGGGGAGTAGGCGAGGATGACCTGCAGGTAGTAGGTCATGAAGAGGAACAGGCCGAACATGCCGATCACGGCGAGGCCCATGGTCAGGAAGCAGCCGGCGCGGTTGCGGTCCTTGACGATGTGGAGGGGGGAGCAGGGGTACGGGGGCCCTGGACTGCCACCACACGAAGGTCGCCAGGAGGACGGCGACTGCCGCGAAGAGGCCCAGGACCAGGGGGTCGGTCCAGCCGCGCGGTTCGGCCTCGCTGAAGCCGTAGACGATCGCGACGAGGCCGCCGCAGCCCAGCAGTGCGCCCGGTACGTCGAGGCGGGCGCCCGCGTGGCCGGGGCGGTCGTGCAGGAGGGCGAGGGCGCCGAAGACGGCGATGACGGCGATGGGGACGTTGACGTAGAGGCACCAGCGCCAGTCGAGGTACTCGGTGAGGAGGCCGCCGACGATGAAGCCGATCGCCGAGCCGCTGCCGGCGAGTGCGCCGTAGATACCGAAGGCCTTTCCCCGTTCCTTCGGGTCGGTGAAGGTCGTCGTCAGGAGGCTGAGCGCGGACGGGGCGAGTACGGCGGCGAAGACGCCCTGCAGCGCCCGGGCGCCGAAGAGCATGCCGGACGTCTGGGCTGCGCCGCCGAGTGCGGAGGCGGCGGCGAAGCCGATCAGGCCGATGACGAAGGTGCGTTTGCGGCCGACCAGGTCGGCGATGCGGCCGCCGAGCAGGAGGAGTCCGCCGAAGGCGAGCGTGTAGGCGGTGATCACCCTCCCCCACTGCCTTAAGGGCGTGGGAGGTGCCCCCACCGGTCGCCGTCGGAGATGCCCAGGTCCTGCTGTGCGGAAGGCAGGGCGATGTTCACGATCGTCGCGTCCAGGACGACCATCAGCTGGGCGAGGGCGATGATCACCAGGCCCCACCAGCGGCGAGGGTCCGTGGCTGCGGTGGATTGGTCCGTTCGGGTGACGCTCACCTGGTCAGAACACCATGAATCGGTACGTATCGCATCCGGGCGTGTCAGGGCACGAGAACGACTTTTCCGGTGGTGCCGCGTGTTTCCAGCGCCCGGTGCGCGGCGGCCGCCTCGGCGAGGGGGAAGCGCTGGACCGCGGGGATGAGGCGGCCTGCGGCGGCCTCGCTGAGGGCGCGTAGTTCGAGGGTGCGGACGGGGTTGGGGCCGCCTGCCTTCTGCATCATCACGGGGCCCAGGACCTGCTCGGACACGCCGTCGATCAGGTAGGGCTCGCCGTCGTGGATGCCTTCTCCCGACCAGCCGAAGACGATGTGCTTGCCGCCGGGGCCGAGGAGTTCCGTGCTGTGGCGGGCGATCTCGCCGCCGACGCCGTCGAAGACGACGGTGGCGGGCCTGCCGCCGAGGAAGGCGCGGACCTTGTCGGGCCAGGCGGGATCCTTGTAGTCGACGGCGAGGTCGGCGCCGTTCTCCGCGACGCGGGCCACCTTCCGCGGGCCGCCGGCCAGGCCGACGACGGTGGCGCCGGCGTTCTTGGCGTACTGCACGAGGAGGGTGCCGATGCCGCCGGCGGCGGCCGGGATCACGGCGACCGAGTCGGGGCCGAGGTCGGCGAACTGGAGGATCCCCATCGTCGTACGGCCTGTTCCGATCATGGCGACGGCCTCGGCGGCGTCGAGGTTCGCCGGGATCTCGTGGACGCGGTCGACGTCGGTGACGGCGAGTTCGGCGTAACCGCCGGGGGCGAAGCCGAGGTGAGCGACGACGTGCTTGCCGAGCCAGGGGGCGGCGACGCCGTCGCCGAGGGACTCGATGACGCCGGCGACCTCACGGCCTGGGATGGTGGGCAGCGGCGTCGGGGCGGGCAGGGGGCCCTGTGCGCCCTCGCGCAGCGCGGTGTCCAGGAGGTGGACGCCGGCCGCCTCGACGGCGATACGGACCTGGCCGGGGCCCGGGAGCGGGGCCTCGACCTCCTCGTGGGTGAGGTTCTCGGCCGGGCCGAAGGTGTGCAGTCGGATGGCGTGCATGTGTGGTCCCCCTGTGGGCTGTCGGAGCCCGGGCCGTGGTGGCCCGGGCCGTCGGGACCTCACTCTTCAACCTCAAGCATGCTTGAGGTCAAGGGTGTGCCGGCCCAGCGCCAGCGATACGGCGGTGAGGGCGCTGTTGAAGGACACCTCGGACAGCACACCGGGGGCGGCGACCTGGTCGCCGGCCAGGTAGACGCCGTCGCCGCGGTCGATGGCGGGGCGGTCGCGCCAGCTGGTGCCGGGCAGGTCGACGGCGCCGGTACGGCCGGCCGCGACGGACTCGCGGCGCCAGGTGACGCGGTCGCGCCAGCCGTCGAAGGCGAGGTCGAGAAGCTGCTCGGCGCGGGCGGTCCCGTCGGCCTTCGACTCGTGGGGGGAGAGGGGGATCTGACCCTGGATCAGCTGCTCGCCGGCGGGGGCGAGGGTGCGGTCCTGGGCGGTGAACCGCTCGATCCAGCCGGGGGAGTCGAGGTCGGAGACGGCGAAGGCGTCGCCGCGTCGGGTGCGGACGGCGAGGTCGATGAGAGTGGTCCGGCCACTGGTCCAGGTCAGTGTGTCGTCGCCAAGGAGACGGCGGGCGGCGTCCAGGGAGGTGGCTACGACGACGGGGGTGTCGGTCGGGAGGGTGTCGACGCGGGACAGGGTCTCCACCCGTACGCCCAGGTTCCAGGCGCGGGCGGCCATGCGGTCGATGACGCTCGCCCAGCCGCCGCATGGGTAATGGGCCTCGGGCGGCAGCTTGGTGGCGCGGCGCAGCCGTTCCTGTACGAACGCGGCGGACAGGGAGCCGGGGTCGTGGTGGAAGAGGGCGACGGCGGAGTAGTGGGCGGCGGCGCGGGCGCCCTCCTCGCCGGCCTGCGCGGCGGCCCAGGTGAGGAAGTCGGTGTCGACGGGCGCCTGCCGGGAGGCGCGGCGCAGCAGCTTCAGCATGGCGAAGGGCGGGGTGCGCCGCAGGACGCCGTGGTGCCTCAGGCGCATCCGGGCCGCCTCCAGGGGCGGGATCGGCGCGAGTGGGCCGATGAGGTCGCGCTGCCTGAGCCAGGACCAGTGCGGTCCGCCGCTGTAGAAAGCGTGCGGGCCCTCGTTCGCCTTGTAGGGCCCCTCGGCGGTCCGGGCGCGGCCGCCGAGGGTGTGATGGGCTTCGTAGACGGTGACCTTGGCGCCCGCCTCGGCGGCCGTGACGGCCGCTGTGAGTCCGGCGAAGCCGCCGCCGATGACGGTGATGCGGTGCATGGCTGGGGTCTCCCTCGGGTCGTGGTCGCCTTGTCGGCCGTTCCGTTGCTTCTGCGGGGTTCTTCGTGAGTACGACGAACCGGGCGCCCTGTTTTGTGACAGCGGGGGACTCTCCGCAGGCCAGGGCGGTCGCCCGGGGCGTTGTCAGTGGTGGGGTGCAGCATGGGGGCATGGCGAGGAGAGCGGCAGGTGGAGCCGGCGGTGCCGGTGTGAAGGGTGCGCGGCGGCCGGAGGTGCGGTTGCCTCCGCTGGCGGCGTACGACGGCGGGGGGCTGGAGCCGGACGGGGACTACGACGGGCTGGAGTTCACGGAGGCGGACTTCGCGGGCCAGGACGCCTCGGGCGCCCGTTTCATGGACTGCGCGCTGACGGGGTGCGCGCTGGACGAGACGCGGCTGCGCAACGCGCGCCTGCTGGACTCGGTCCTCACCGGCGTCCGGGGCGTGGGGACCAACCTGTCCGAGGCGACCCTGCGGGACGTGGAACTGGTCGACGCCCGGCTGGGCGGGGTGCAGTTGCACGGGGCGGCCCTGGAGCGGGTGGTGATCCGCGGCGGCAAGATCGACTATCTGAACCTGCGGGCGGCGAATCTGCGGGACGTCGTCTTCGAGGGCTGCGTCCTCGTCGAGCCGGACTTCGGCGGGGCCCGGCTGCAGCGGGTGGAGTTCGTGGACTTCGCGCTGAAGCGGGCGGACCTCACGGGGGCGATGCTCACGGACGTGGATCTGCGGGGCGCGGTGGAGATCGACATCGCGCGGGGTGTGGAGCGGCTCGCGGGTGCGGTCGTCAGTACCGCACAACTGCTGGATCTGGCACCGGTGCTGGCGGGCCAGATGGGGATCAGGGTGGAGGGCTGACGGGGTGGGGACCTTCTACGGCAATGTCCTGGTCGCGCGGAAGTGCGCCGAGGTCGTGCCGCTGCTCGCCGGGGCGACGGCGCAGGACGGCAGAGCGCTGCGGGGGTACGCGATACCGGCGGGCCCCGGGCACACGGTGCTCTTCTTCCCTGACCCTGACACCGACGCGATCGAGCTGGCCGGACCGCTGAGCCGGCTGCTGGGGGCGGCCACGCTGAGTTCGTACGTCCACGACTCGGACGTGCTGGACCTGCGGGTCTTCGAGGACGGCGAGGAGCGGCACTTCTACGACTCGTATCCCGGGTACTTCGACGAGGGCGAGACCGACGAGGACGGCAATCCGGTGGGCGGGGACTCCGTACGGCCCGATCCCGAAGGCGCCGACCCCGAGGCCTTCCTGCTGTTCGCGGCCGCTCCTGTGGACCGGGCGGTGCTGGAGTCCGTTCTGCGCCGCATGGCCCTGGACCCGGAGGACGGTGGCAGGGACGGGCGGTATGTCTTCGCGGAGGACCAGCACTACGACGTGATGCAGACGCTGGGTCTGGACGGCCGTCGGCTGAGCACGGGGTACACCGGTCTCTCCCGCGGTGAGCTGCCCGAAGGGCTGCTGCTCGAGGAGCTGATGGTGTTCGGCGGGGCGACGTTCGGCCCGGCCGGGGACTGACGGGCCGGCGGCCGGGCTCGGTACCAGGGTGCGATGCCCTCACCGCGATGGTCGGGAACGGTCAGCGGACTCTGGGGAAGCGGGCCTGGAGCGTCCAGATCGCCGGGTTCTCGGCGAGGTCGTCGTGGAGGTCGCACAGGTCGGCGAGCAGGTCCTGGAGGAAGTCCCGTGCCTCGCGGCGCAGTTCGGAGTGGGAGAAGGTCAGGGGTGGTTCCTCGGCCGGCATCCAGTCGGACTCGATGTCGACCCAGCCGAAGCGGCGCTCGAAGAGCATGCGGTCGGTGGACTCGGTGAAGTCGAGTTCCGCGTGCTGGGGGCGGGAGGCCCGGGAGCCGGCCGGGTCGCGGTCGAGGCGTTCCGCGATGTCGCACAGCGCCCACGCGAAGTCGAGCACCGGCACCCATCCCCAGGCTGTGGACAGTTCCCGGTCCGCCTTGGTGTCGGCGAGATAGACGTCACCGCAGAACAGGTCGTGGCGCAGCGCGTGGACGTCCGCTCGGCGGTAGTCCGTCTGGGGCGGGTCCGGGAAGCGGTTGGAGAGGGCGTAGCCGATGTCGAGCACGTACGAGATGGTGTCACGGCGCGGCAGAAGGACGGACGGGGCGACCGTGCGCCGGGTCCGCGGCCGCGATGGGGTGGTGGTGCGCCGCCCTAGGATCACGGTCATGTCCCGTTCCGCGCGCCTTGTCCCGGCCTGTGCCTCCGTCCTGCTCGCTCTCGCGCTCTCGGCGTGCACCAGCGGTGGAGTGCAGGGCACCCCCGGCGGCTCCGGTGTGCGCGACCCGTACTTCCCGAAGGCGGGCAACGGCGGGTACGACGTGGCCCACTACGCGCTGCGGCTGTCCTACGACCCCGACGCGGAGCACCTGTCCGGCACGGCGGCCGTCACCGCCCGGGCCACGCAGAACCTGTCCGCCTTCGACCTGGACCTGAAGGGGCTGGACGTCGAGGAGGTCACGGTCGAGGGCGAGAAGGCCCGCTGGAACCGGTCCGGGCAGGAGCTGACCGTACGCCCGGGAGACGAGCTCGATAAGGGGGAGACGTTCGAGGTGCGGGTCCGCTACTCCGGCACCCCGCAGACGATCACCGACCCGGACGGCTCCGAGGAGGGCTGGCTGCCCACGGAGAGCGGCGCGGTCGGACTCGGCGAGCCGACGGGGTCGATGGCGTGGTTCCCCGGCAGCCA
Source organism: Streptomyces sp. NBC_00019 (assembly GCF_045041015.1). Taxonomy (NCBI): domain Bacteria; kingdom Bacillati; phylum Actinomycetota; class Actinomycetes; order Kitasatosporales; family Streptomycetaceae; genus Streptomyces; species Streptomyces sp. NBC_00019. Next base: position 4,945,068 of record NZ_CP108302.1, on the reverse strand, counting down.
CCATCCCTCCGACAAGGCGTCGTACGACATCGCGGTCACCGTGCCGGAGGGCCTGCGGGCCGTGTCCAACGGGGAGTTGACGGGCGAGACGACCAGCAAGGGCCGTACCACCTTCACCTGGCGCACCGCCGAGCCCATGGCGAGCCATGTCGCCACGCTCGCGGTCGGCGACTACGACATCCGGCGCTCCACCGCCGGTGACCTCCCGGTGTACACGGCCCTCGCCCCGGGGCAGGCGAAGGCGAGCGGGAAGGCCCTGGCCCGGCTGCCGGAGGTCATGGAGTGGGCGGAGTACAACTTCGGCCCGTACCCCTTCTCCTCCACCGGCGCGATCGTCGGCGGCGAGCACGACGCCGGGTACGCGCTGGAGACGCAGAACCGCCCCTTCTTCCCCGGCGCCCCGGACACCGGGCTCCTCGTCCATGAGCTCGCGCACCAGTGGTTCGGGAACTCCGTCACGCCGAGGACCTGGCGGGACATGTGGCTCAACGAGGGCTTCGCGACGTACGCGGAGTGGCTGTGGGAGGAGGACGAGGGCGGCGACAGCGCCCAGGAGACGTTCGACGCGCTCTACGACCACGGCGAGGACAGATTCGAGGACCTCTGGTCCTTCCCGCCGGCGAAGCCCACCAGCGCCGCGGACATCTCCGACGAGGGCCCCATCTACCAGCGCGCCGCGATGGTCGTCCACAAGATCCGGCAGACCGTCGGCGACGACACCTTCTACGACATCGTCCAGGGCTGGACGGCCGCCCACCGCCACGGCAACGCGGACACCGGCGACTTCACGGCGTATGTGGAGAAGCAGGCGCCGGACGAGGACTTCGACGCGATCTGGGCGCAGTGGCTGTACGGGGAGGGGAAGCCGGAGCACCGCTGAGCCGACCGGTCAGGGCCGGCGTTCGAGGTCGTGGCGCATGGCCTCGCGGGCGGTGTTGACGGTGCGGGTGTGGGCGCGGCGGGACTCCTTGTACTCGGGTGAGGAAAGGGGGTTTCCCGCGGCGAGCGCGTCACGGATCTCCCGCAGGCTCAGATAGGCGTCCTCGATCGTGGCGGCCAGCGAGGGCGGCACACAGATCAGAGCCGTCTCGCGGGCCTCGTTGCAGCCCGACTCGCGGAACGCCTCCCGTACGGCGGCGTCGACGGCGGCCGCCTCGCGCTGCTGGTCACCGGTGGCGACGGCGCGCATGGCCTCGTGGGCCTGGCGGAACGTGGTCAGGCAGCTGACGTATATCTCCTTGCGTTCCTGCCGGGCCTGGTCGGCCGAGTCCCGGCGCCAGCGGGCCCGGTCCGCGAGCAGGGTCGAGCCGATACCGACGAGCGCGCCCAGTCCGGTACCGGCGAGGGTCATCCACTCCATCGGGATCACGCCCCGTCGAATTCGTCGAACTCGTCGAGCCGCCGTGCGAGGTCCGGCGGCCACATGGCCTCCGTCGCTTCCCTGAGCTCCTTCCGGGACCACCAGCGCCAGGTGAGGATGAGGTCCTCCGCGTGGGCGGCGGCGAGGTGGGGGCCGGTGGGTTCGCGGCGCGGACCGTGGGTGACGTAGATGTGCTCGTGGTGGTGGACGGGGCCGACGGAGGCGTGCGTGAAGTCGTGCTCCCAGGTGCACAGCAGCGGGCCCGCCGCCAGGTCCGTCCAGCCCGTCTCCTCGCGCAGTTCGCGCAGGGCGCCCTCGACGGGGCTCTCGTCCGGTTCCAGGCCGCCGCCGGGCATGGCCCAGTGGATGCCGACCTCGACGTTGTCGTACCGCAGGAGGAAGACCGCGCCCTCGGGGTCGAGCACGGCGACCCGGGCGGCGCGGCGGGGAGTGCGCAGCGGCTTGCGCAGGACCGCGCAGGGGCGGCCGAGCGCGCGGTCGTCGCGGTGGTCGATGACCTCGTAGCCGAGGGCGGTCCAGAAGGCGAGGCCCTTGGGGTTGGCGTCGAGGACGGCGAGCCGGACGGCGCCGCGGCCCGCCGTGCGGAAACGGTCCTCGACGAGGGACGCCAACCGCCGCCCGTACCCCTGGCGTTGCCTGTCCGTGTCCACCATCAGCAGGCCGATCCACGGGTCCGGGTCGGCCGGGTCGGGATGGTGGGCGAGTGTGATCACGATCCCGACGAGCCGTCCCTCGCTGCGGGCGAGCAGCACCTCGGCGCCCGGCTCCGCGAGATCGTCGGCCAGTGCTGCCGCCACCTGCTCCGGGCGCACGTCGTCCGGGTCCGGGAAGTCCCCGCTGAGCGCGTGGAACTCACGGTTGGCGGCGTAGAGCGCGGCGAGTTCGGTGAGGACGGGGGCCGGGATGTCGTGGTCGGGGGTGAGGGGGACGGGGGCGAGGATCATGCGGGGCAACTTATCGCGCACACGTCATGCGCATCCCCGTGACAACACACCTCGCGACGCACCCGGCCGCGCGCACCGCAACGGCCCTCACAACGCAGGAACCCCCGGCCGAAGCCAGGGGTTTCTGCGCAGCGTGGTGTGCCTGCGTCCGTCGGACGTCAGAGGTCAGACGGACACGCCGAAGTCCGACGCGATGCCCGCCAGGCCCGAGGCGTAGCCCTGGCCGACGGCGCGGAACTTCCACTCGGCGCCGTTGCGGTACAGCTCGCCGAAGACCATGGCGGTCTCGGTGGCCGCGTCCTCGGACAGGTCGTAGCGGGCGATCTCGGCGCCGCCGGCCTGGTTGACGATGCGGATGTACGCGTTGCGGACCTGGCCGAAGTTCTGCGAGCGGTTCTCGGCGTCGTAGATCGAGACCGGGAAGACGATCTTGTCGACGTCGGCCGGGAGGCCCGCCAGGTTGACGTTGATCGCCTCGTCGTCGCCCGCGCCCTCGCCGGTGCGGTTGTCACCGGTGTGGACGATGGTCTGGTCCGGCGTCTGCTTGTTGTTGAAGAAGACGAAGTGGCCGTCGGAGTAGACCTTGCCCGTCGGGTTGACCGCGATCGCGGAGGCGTCGAGGTCGAACTCCGTGCCGGTGGTGGTGCGGACATCCCAGCCCAGGCCCACGGTGACGGCAGTCAGGCCCGGAGCCTCCTTGCTGAGCGAGACGTTGCCACCCTTGGACAGGCTTACAGCCATGGTTGGGATCCTTCCCTCGTTATGCATTGCACAGGCGGTACGGGCTTGAAGCTACATCTACCCCCAAGAACGCGGAGAGAGGCACCAAGGTTCCAGCTCTCTTTACTTTCTTTACCAAGCGGGAGTGAGGGACGCGAGGCGCAGAGATGGGGATATTCGCGTGACGTGTGCGGGTCAGCCGCGCGACCATAGGGGGCATGTCCGGTCCTCACGTCATCCGCGGCTCCGTCTCCCTTCCCGAGGCCGAGCTCATGTGGCGTTTCTCGCGGTCGTCCGGACCGGGCGGCCAGCACGTCAACACCAGTGACTCGCAGGTGGAGCTCCGCTTCGACGTGGCCAAGACGGAGTCCCTGCCCGAGGTGTGGAAGCAGCGGGCCCTGGAACGCCTGGCCGGCCGCCTCGTCGACGGCGTCGTCACGGTCCGTGCCTCCGAGCACCGCTCCCAGTGGCGCAACCGCGAGACCGCCGCCGTACGCCTGGCCGCCCTCCTGGCCGAGGCCACCGCCCCGCCCCCCAAACCCCGCAGGGCCACCCGCATCCCGCGAGGCATCAACGAACGCCGTCTGCGCGAGAAGAAGCAGCGAGCGGAGACGAAGCGGGGCAGGACGGGCCGCGACTGGGGCTAGGACCGGCGCGCGCCGAGGCGTACCCCTGTCACATCTGCGCTCTCCCGTTCGTCAGACCGTTGAGACCACCCCGGCGACGCGATGAGAGGTCAGAGGCGGATGAGCGAGAGCGAGTTTCTTGCCGAGCGGTTCGAGGCGTACCGGGGGCATTTGAAGGCCGTCGCCTATCGGATGCTCGGGTCCGGTGCGGAGGCGGATGACGCGGTGCAGGAGGCGTGGTTCCGGCTGAGCCGTTCCGACACCCGGCAGGTGGAGAACCTCGGGGGCTGGCTGACCACGGTCGTCGGGCGGGTCTGTCTGGACATGCTGCGCTCACGCAAGGCGCGTGCCGAGCAGCCGCTGGAGCCGGACGTACCGCTGCCCGGAGTGGTCCCCGACCCCGAGCAGGACGCGCTGCTCGCCGACTCGGTCGGCGTCGCGCTGCTCGTCGTACTCGAGACGCTGACGCCCGCCGAACGGCTGGCGTTCGTACTGCACGACCTGTTCGCGGTGCCGTTCGAGGATGTCGCCGACATCGTGGGACGTACGCCGGCCGCGACGCGGCAGCTCGCCAGCCGGGCCCGGCGTCGGGTGCAGGGCGCGCCGGCGCCCGACGCGGACCTGATCCGGCAGCGGGAGGTCGTCGACGCCTTCCTGGCCGCCGCGCGCGGGGGCGACTTCGACGCGCTGGTGGATGTGCTCGACCCGGACGTCGTGGCGCGTGCCGAGGCCGGTGTCACGGCGGGTGCCCTCGCGGTGGCGAAGGGCGCGACGAGCTACGCGAGCCTCGCCCTGGTCGCGCGGCCCGCGCTGGTCGACGGGGCCACGGGGCTCGCGGTGCTGGTGGACGGGCGGGTGGAGCGGGCGCTGGCCTTCACGTTCGTACGGGACCGGATCGCCGTGATCGACGTCGTGACCGCCCCCGCGCGCGTGGCCGACCTCGACATCGAGCTCCTCTAGCCACGGGGAGGGGTAGGCGCGGGGAGGGGCTCGGTTCGGTGATGGGCGGATCCGTCCCGACTCCCGTCGGCAGGACTCCAGGTGGCCGCCCGTCCCGTCAGTCCAGCTGGCGGTAGCGGCCCTTGAAGTACGTCAGGGGTCCTCCGTCCGCGCTCGGGATCCCTGCCGTCAGGACTCGGCCGATCACCAGGGTGTGGTCGCCCGCGCGTACCCGCTGTTCCGTTCGGCACTCCAGGGTCGCCAGGGCGCCGCTCACCAGGAGAGAGCCGGTGGCCGCACCTCGGGTGCAGGGGATGTCCTCGAAGAGGAGGCGGTCGCTGATGCGGCCCTTCATGGCGAAGCGGCCGGCGATGTGGCGCTGGCTCTCGGAGAGGACCGAGACGGCCCACAGGGGCTGTTCGTCGAGGAGGTCGTCCATACGGGAGCCCTCGCGCAGGCTGACCAGCACCAGGGGCGGGTCCAGGGAGACCGACATGAAGGCGGTGGCCGTCATGCCGACGTCCTCGCCCTTGGGCCCCTCGGCGGCGAGCGGGGGCTCGTAGGCGGTCACCAGGACCACACCCGCGGCCAGCCGGGACATGGCGGCGCGGAACTCGTCGTTGCTCACCCCCACAGGATGCCCGTAGGCGGTCACGGCGGTGATCGGAGAAGTGTTCGGCACGTCGGGAACGCTAGTGTCCGACCGGTGCGGACCGCATCGGACCTCCGCCCGAGCCGGGACCCGATCTCGGACCTAGGACCCCCGACCAGCCCCTCCCCGCGAGCCTCCACAAACCCACAAAGTTTGCGTTCAGTAAACGCACAGGGAAAACGCAGAAACCCCACTCAATTGTTCATCTTTCGCTGTGACTTGAGTCACAAGAGGTACTAATTGTTGACCCTGTGTACCGAGTGAGCAGCGCGCTGTGATTCAGTGGCGGGGAAGCTGCCAGAACGATACGCCGATGAGAACCCTTGATTCGCTGCGAGGTCTCGGGGGGGAGGGCGAGCATGGAGAGCGAGTCGGAGCCCTACGTCCGCCTTGCGACTCTGCGACAACTGCACCAGGTCATGGCGGACATGAACACCGCCCGATCCCTGGCGGACACCTTGCAGACCGTCGCCGACGGAGTGGTCACCGGCCTCGGCTACGAGCTGGCGTGCGTCAACCTCGTCCGCCCCGACGGCGACCTCGTCGTCGCCGCCTTCGCCGGCAACCCCGCCGCCGAGGCGCTCATCACCGGCCGGGTCGGCTCCCGCGACTCCTGGGAGCGCCGCCTGAGCATGGGTGAGAACTGGGGCGACCTGGTCTTCATCCCGCACACCGAGGGCTGGATCCTCGACGACGACGACGTACCGCAGTGGTACACCGACGGCCCCGCGCCCCGCTTCGAGGACGAGTGGCACCCCTCCGACCGGCTTTTCGCCCCCATGTTCACGCCCGGCGTGGGCGGCGCCGCCTGCGGTGAGCTGATCGGCGTGCTCTCCGTGGACCGGCCGCGCAACGGCCGCCGGCCGGGCGCCTGGGGACGAGAAGCGCTGCAGATGTACGCCTTCCAGGCCGCCATCGCGATCAGCAACGCGCGCCTGCGCGCCAACATGCAGCGCGCACTGGTCAGGCTCGAGCGCGATCAGCAGGCACTCAGGGCCAGTGAAGAGAGCTTTCGGCAGGCCTTCGAGTACGCCCCCTCCGGCATGGCCATCGCCGAGATGGGCGGCGACCAGCACGGCCGGATCCTGCGGACCAACGACGCCCTGTGCCGTCTCCTGGGCCGTCCGGCGTCCGCGATGCGCCGCTACTCCTTCTCCGACCTGGTCCACCCCGAGGACATAGGGACACTGCTGAGAACCTCGGCGGAGGGTGGACGCGCGGAGCTGCGCCTGGGCCGCCGCGACGGCACCTACCTCTGGGTCTCGCTCCGCAACTCCGTCGTCGCCGACGCCGCCGACGGTCCCCGGTTTCTCCTCACCCATGTCGAGGACATAGAGGACCGCAAGCGCCGCGAGCTCCAGCTCGCCCACCGGGCCTCCCACGACTCCCTCACCGGCCTGCCGAACTCCGCCGAGCTGCGCGCCCGGCTCTCCGCGCGGCTGTGCAAGCGCCCCACCCACGCCGCCCTCGAATCCATCGACGCGGCCTTCGGCCAGCCCGCCTACGACGCCAACGGCCACGGCTTCGACTTCCGGCCCGGCACCGAGGCGTTCGACGCCGCCTTCGATCACCATGTGCACACCGTCGCTCCTGAGGGTGAGCTCGACGACGGCACCAAGGGGCTCGCGGTCCTCTTCTGCGACCTCGACGGCTTCAAGTCGATCAACGACCGGTTCGGGCACAACGCCGGTGACGCGGTCCTCATCGAGGTCGCCCGCCGGCTGTCCCGGCAGGTCCGCGACGGCGACACCGTGGCCCGGCTCGGCGGCGACGAGTTCGTGATCCTCGCCGACGGCCTGGGCCGCGCGGACGCCGCCGACCTCGCCGTACGTCTGCGCAACGAGATCATCCAGCCCATCCGCGCCGAGGGCCGGGCCGTCCGCGTCGGCGCCAGTTTCGGCATCGGCTGGGCGCACTGCGGGATGACGGCGGACGAAGTGCTGAAGTCGGCCGACGAGCGGATGTACGTAGAGAAACGATCTCGTCCCAAACAACACAGACGCGCGGGATGACCCCCAGGTCAGCGAGCTGATGCGATCCGAGTCACCCGTTTGGGGCAGCAGGAGCGGGTAGGCTCGCCATTCACCACGCGTACCGCATCCGTCCCCGCACCTGCTGAGGAGTACCTGGGATGACGTCCGGCACCACCGGCGCGAACACGCCGCCCGAGGACGACGACCCGTTCGGCTACCTCTACGCCGACGGACAGGCCAACGGAGCCCAGCCGCCCTCCGGCGGCTACGGCTATCCGGGCTCCGTCAACCGGGTGCGCGCGGTCGGCCAGCGCCAGTACGGGCAGCCGCCGCAGCAGCAGCCCACCGCGCCGTACGGCCAGGTGCCGCAGCAGCAGGGTGCCTACGGCCAGCCCAACAACGCGCACTACGCGGCACCGGAGACCTTCCCGGGCGGCGCCCCCACCACCCAGCACCCGCAGCAGGGGTACGGCGGTGGCGGCCGCGGCCGGGGTCCCAACACCAAGGGCCTGCTCATCGGTGCCATCGCGGTGGTCGCCGCGGTCGTCATCGGCATCGGGGTGGCGATGCTGGGCGGCGACGGCGACGACGACGCCTCCGGCAACCAGGCCTCCAGCACGCCCTCGTCCCAGCAGAGCAGCGAGCCGAGCGAGGCCGCCAGCAGCGCGGCGGCCGACGAGGAGGACCTGCCGAAGACCGACGCCAAGGCCCTCTCGCTCGGCCCCGGTGTGACCACGGCGACGGACATCAAGGGCGCCAAGGCGGGCGGCGGTATCTACCTCAACGGCTTCAACGCCGTCGGCGCCTCGGTCACGTGGAACGTCAGCGGTGTTCCCAAGACCGGCAAGTACACGCTGTTCGTCGGCTACAGCGTCCCCGGCAAGGACGCCACCGCCACCCTCACGGTCAACGGCACGGCCTCCACGACGCCGGTCGGCATGGACAACTACGCGCACGCCGCTGAGGGCGACTACACCAAGGGCTGGACGCAGACCTACAGCTACGTCCAGCTCAACAAGGGCTCGAACACCATCAAGGTCTCCTGCGAGCAGGGCAACCAGTGCGACGCCCTGCTCGACCAGATGTGGCTCGTCAAGGGCTGGGTCAAGTCCTGACGGCACTCAGGCCGCGGTGACCTCACCCGTCACCGCGACCCGCCCCCGCAGCTCCTCATAGGCGGCCGGGTCGAACTCGCCCGCCACCGGCGCCAGTACCGTCGCCGCCGACAGCGCGACCGCGCGGGCCAGCCGGTCCGGCCACGGCAGCTGCTCGACCAGCCCCGACAGCAGCCCCGCGACCGCGGAGTCCCCGGCGCCCGTCGGATTGCCGTGCACACGGGACGGCGGGGTGGCGTGCCAGCGGCCCTCGGGGGACGCGGCGAGGAGACCCTCCGCACCGAGGGACGTGACGACCGCCCGGGCGCCCCGCCGCCGCGCGTCCTGCGTGGCGCGCAACGGCTCGTGGGAGCCCGTCAGTTCGGCCAGTTCGTCGGCGTTCGGCTTGATGATGTCCGGGCGGGCCGCGACCCCGCGCCGCAGGGCTTCGCCGCTGGTGTCGAGGAGGACCGGGACCCCGGCCGCGCGAGCGGTCCGCACCAACCCCGCGTACGCCCCCACCGGCACCCCCGGCGGCAGGCTGCCGCACAGGGCCACCGCGGCCATCGACGGGAGCAGATCCTCGTACGCCTCCTGGAAGGCGGACCATTCGGCGGGTGTGACGGTCGGGCCGGGTTCGTTCAACTGGGTGGTGTCGCCGCTCTGTTCGTCGACCACCGCTATCGTGCGCCGGGTCGCGCAGGCGACCGGGACGAGCGCGTCCACCACGCCGGGTGCCGCCGTGAGCTGCTCCTGGACGACCCTCCCCGTGGCGCCGCCCGCGAAGCCGGTGACCGTCACCTCGTGACCGAGGGCCGCGAGTACGCGGGCCACGTTCAGGCCCTTGCCGCCGGGGCGTTCGGTCACCTCGGAGACCCGGTGGGAGGCGTGGGGGCGCAGGGCCCGTACGCGGTAGGTGATGTCGAGGGCGGTGTTCAGCGTGACCGTGAGGATCACCTGTGCCGACCTCCCCCGAGATAAGTCGTCTTCCGAACGCGCTTGTCCAAACGGACGGCGGCCGTCCCAGTCTCCCAGGACGGCCGCCGACTCAACAGACGGACACATCAGCCCAGTTGGGGATCGACCACCCATTCACCGCGTCGCATCACGCCCTTGAGGGCGAATTGATGGTCAAGAAGTACCAGGTCGGCGTACTTGCCCGGCTCCAGCGAGCCGATCGTGTCGTACATCCCCAGCAGCCGGGCCGGGTTGGCGGACAGCGCCGCGACGGCGTTCTCGACGGGCAGCCGGTCGACCGTCACCGCCCGCTGGAACGCGCGGTCCAGGGTGAGCGTGGAGCCCGCGATCGAACCGCCCTCCACGAGCCGCGCCACGCCCTCCTTGACCTCGACGGCCAGCGGGCCGAGCGAGTAGAGGCCGTCGCCGAAGCCGGCCGCGTCCATGGCGTCCGTGATGAACGCGACCCGGTCCGCGCCCGCGTGATGGAACGCCAGCTGCAGGGCGGCCGGGTGGAGATGGGTGCCGTCGTTGATCAGCTCGACCGTGATGCGCTCGTCCTCCAGGAGGGCGGCGATCGGGCCCGGGGTGCGGTGGCCGAGCGTGGGCATCGCGTTGAACAGGTGCGTCGCGACGGTCGCGCCCGCGTCGATCGCCTCCACCGTCTGCTCGTACGTCGCGTCCGTGTGGCCGATCGCCGCGATGACGCCGTGTTCGGCGAGCAGGCGTACGGAGTCGATGCCGCCGGGGAGTTCGGTGGCGAGGGTGACCATCTTGGCCTTGCCGCGCGCCGCGTCGATCAGTTTGCGGACCTCTGCCGGGTCCGGGTCGCGGAGCAGCTCCTCGGAGTGCGCGCCCTTGCGGCAGGGGGAGATGAACGGGCCCTCGAAGTGGATGCCGGCGATGTCGCCCTGCTCGGCGAGTTCGGACAGGAGGCCCGCCCGCTGGGCCAGGAAGTCCATGTCGCCGGTGACGGTGGAGGCGACGAGGGTGGTGGTGCCGTGGAGGCGGTGGGTGTGGATGCCGTGGAGTACGTCGTCGGTGGTGCCCGAGGTGAACGAGGCTCCGCCGCCGCCGTGGTTGTGGATGTCCACGAAACCGGGCACGAGCGTGTATCCGGTTACGTCGATGACCTGGGCGTTGTCCGGGGCACTTCCGGCGATGCGGGTGCCGTCGATGGTCACTCGGCCGTCTTTGACGGTTCCTGTGGGGAGGACGACCGTTGCGCCGGACAGGACGAGGGGGGACTTGTCCGTCGCGGGGTGCGGGTTCGTCGTGGCTTGTCGCGCAGTTCCCCGCGCCCCTAGCGGCGTTGCCATCAGGGAGTTACCTCCATACGGTCCGTTGTGTCGAGGAGGTCCCAGGCCAGCAGGCCCGCGCCCAGGCAACCCGCCGTGTCGCCCAAGGCCGCTGGGACGATCGTCGGCAGCTTCTGGAAAGTGACCCGCTGCCGGACGGCTTCCCGCAGTGGTGTGAACAAGGTTTCCCCCGCCTCGGCCAGGCCGCCACCGATGATCAGGGTGCGGGGGTCCAGGAGGGTGAGGGCGGTGACCAGGCCGTCGGCGAGGGCGTCGACCGCGTTCTGCCAGACCTGTACGGCTCGGGGGTCCCCGGAGCGGACCGCCTTCGCGCAGTCCGCCGCGTCGGTGTCCGGGTCCCCGCAGGCGGCGGCCCATGCCTCGCTGACGGCCGCCGCGGAGGCGTACCGCTCCAGACAGCCGTGCTGGCCGCAGGGGCAGGGGGTGCCGCCGGGGCGTACGACGATGTGGCCGATCTCGCCCGCGAAGCCGTGCGCGCCCGCCTCCACCCGGCCGGCGATACCGATCGCGCCCGCGATGCCGGTGCCCAGGGGGACGAAGAGGAAGCGGTCGGCGCCCCGGCCGGCGCCGATGCGGCCCTCGGCGAGACCGCCGGTGCGGACGTCGTGGCCGAGGGCGACGGGGACGCCCGCGAGCCTTTCGGTGAGCAGGGCGCGCAGCGGTACGTCGCGCCATCCGAGGTTGGCGGCGTAGGCGGCGATGCCGTGCTCGGCGTCGACGATGCCGGGGACGGCGACGCCGGCGGCGCACGCGGGCTCGCCGAGGTGCTCGGCGCCGTACGCGCGCAGCTCGGCGGCGAAGTCGAGGATGCCCTCGACGACCGCGTCCGGGCCGCGCTCACGGCCGGTCGCTCGGCGGGCCTGGTGGAGCAGCTCGCCGGAGGCGCCGACGAGGGCGGCCTTCATTCCGGTGCCGCCCACATCGAGGGCGATGACATGTCTCACGGGGGTAGTGTGGCCCGGCAACCCGTGAGAGGTCTAGTCCACTTACGTGGTGTAGACCTTATGTCTGACCTTTCGAAAGTTTCGACGATGATGTGGGGCTCGGCAGTGCAGCGGCACAGGACAGGAATGATCGCGGTGGTGTCCGCACTGGGCATGACGGCGGTACTCGGCGGCTGTGGGGCCGGGGCGGACTCCGACGAGGTGACGCTGAAGCTGGTCGCCGCCGACTACGGCGACAGCAAGGCCAACAGCTCGCGGAAGTACTGGGACGGGCTCGTCGAGCAGTACGAGAAGAAGCACCCGAACGTGACGGTCGACGTCAGCGTCTACTCCTGGAACGACGTCGACCGCAAGGTCAAGGAGATGGTCGCCGCCGGGGACGCGCCCGACATGGCGCAGATCGGCGCGTACGCCGACTACGCCGCCGACGACCTCCTCTACTCGGCCGACGAACTGCTCTCCATCTCCACGCAGGCCGACTTCGCCGCGCAGTTCGCCTCCGCGGGGGAGGTGGACGGGACGCAGTACGGCATGCCGTTCGCGGCCTCCACGCGGCTGCTCTTCTACAACAAGACCCTCTTCGCCGAGGCCGGCCTCGGTGCGCCGAAGACCTGGGACGAGCTCGCCGCGGACGCCGCCGCGCTCAAGGCGGACGGGGTGAAGTACCCGTACGCCCTCCCGCTCGGCTCCGAGGAGGCGCAGGCCGAGACCATGCAGTGGCTGCTGAGCGGCGGGGGCGGCTACACCGAGAACCTCGGTACGTCGTACGGCATCGACTCCGCCGAGAACGTCGCCACCCTCACCTGGCTCAAGGACGACCTCGTCGGCAAGGGGCTGACCGGGCCCGTCGCGCCGGGGAAGCTGAACCGGGCCGACGCGTTCGCCGCGTTCGCGAACGGGCAGGTCGGGATGCTCAACGGGCATCCGACACTGATGCAGATGGCCGCCAAGAAGGGCGTGAAGTTCGGCATGGTGCCGATGCCCGGGGTCGACGGCCAGACCAAGGTCTCCATGGGCGTGGCCGACTGGATGACGGCCTTCAAGCAGAACGGCCACGCCGAGCAGGTCGGGGACTTCCTCGACTTCGTCTACGACGAGAAGAACGTCCTCGCCTTCTCCCGCGAGTACGACCTGCTGCCGGTCACCGCGTCCGCGTCCGACGTCATGAGCACGGCCGCGCGGGACAAGGACCTGCGGCCGTTCCTGGAGGAGCTTCCGCTGTCCGAGCTGTATCCGGTCGGGCGGACGTCCTGGGCCACGGTGAGCGCGGCGGTGAAGAAGCAGATCGGGGGCGCGGTGGCGTCCGGTGGCAGTCCTACGTCGGTCCTCGCCGGGCTGCAGTCGACGGCGCTGGAGGCGGAGAGCGGGGAGTAGGCGTTGTCGGTGGCTGCGGCTACCGTGCGGGGCATGGACGACCAGGACGGGCTCGGGGCGCGGGAGCGGGCGATCCTCGTCCTCGAGCGGCGGGGGTTCGCGGGGCCGGGGGCGAAGGAACGGGCGATACGGGAGGAGCTGGGGTTGGTACCGGTCCGGTACTACCAGCTCCTGAACGCGCTCCTCGACGATCCCCGAGCCCTGGCCTTCGACCCGGTCACAGTGAACCGCTTGCGCCGCGTACGAGATGCACGACGGTCGGAGAGGTGACCGCGGGGTTTTTCTCGCACTCCTCAAACGCCGGACGGGCTGGGAAACCCAGCCCGTCCGGCGTTTGAGGACGAGGCCCCTTCAGGGCCGAAGCGGGGGTCTGGGGGCGCAGCCCCCAGGGACGGGACGGGTAGGGGCGGCGGGGGCGAAGACACTAGGGTCGGTGTATGGGCAGCCACACGCACGTCACGGACGAGTCACTGCCGACGCCCGTCACCCGGGCCGGGCGTGACGGACTGGACGCCATTCTCAGCGGGCCCGGCAAAGCCGTGGTCGCGTTCGATTTCGACGGGACGCTCGCGCCGATCGTGGCGGACCCCGAGCAGGCCCGGGCGCACCCGGAGGCGGCGGCCGCGCTCGCCGCACTGGCCCCGAAGGTCGCCTCAGTAGCGGTGATCACCGGGCGCCCGCCCGGCGTGGCCGTACGGCTCGGCGGATTCGACGGGACGCCAGGACTCGACCACCTCGTCGTGCTCGGCCACTACGGCGCCGAACGCTGGGACGCCGCCACCGGCGACATCACCGCCCCGCCGCCCCACCCCGGTGTCGCCGACGCCCGCGCCGAGCTGCCCGGGTTCCTCGACCGGATCGGCGCCTGGCAGGGCACGTGGATCGAGGAGAAGGGCCGCGCCCTCGCCGTCCACACCCGCCGCGCCGAAGACCCCCGGGCCGCCTTCGAGGCCCTGCGCGAACCCCTCACCGACCTCGCCACCCGCCACGGCCTCATCGTCGAACCCGGCCGGCTGGTGCTGGAACTCCGGCCGCCCGGCATGGACAAGGGCGTGGCCCTGACGGAGTACGTCCGTGAGCTGGGCGCCGAGGCCGTGCTGTACGCCGGCGACGACCTGGGCGACCTCCCCGCCTACTCCGCCGTCGACAAGCTCCGCTCCGACGGCGTCCCCGGCCTGCTGGTGTGCAGCGCCGGCAGCGAGGAGGTTCCCGAGCTGAAGGACCGGGCCGATCTCGTCGTCGACGGTCCGCAGGGTGTCGTACGGCTGCTGCGGGCGCTCGCCGCTCAGCTGGGCTGAGCGTCGTCGAGCGCGTGCAGCTGGTCCAGGAACCACTGGGCCGGCGGCAGCGCCGTCGCCGCCGCGGCCAGCCTCTTGGTCCGCTCGGCCCGCTCCTCCACCGGCAGGGTCAACGCCTCGTGCAGGGCTCCCGCCGTACCGATCACGTCGTACGGGTTGACCACGATCGCGTCCTCGCCCAGCTCCTCGTACGCCCCCGCCTCCCGCGACAGCACCAGCACGCATCCTTCGTCCGACACGACCGGCATCTCCTTCGCGACCAGGTTCATGCCGTCCCGGATCGGGTTCACCAGCGCCACGTCGGCCAGCCGGTACGCGGCCAGCGAGCGTGCGAAGTCGTCCTTCACATGCAGGACGACCGGCTTCCAGCCCGGCGTCCCGTACTCCGAGTTGATCTCCTCCGCGACCCGCTGCACCTCCGCCGTGTACTCCCGGTAGACCGCGAGGTCCTGCCGCGACGGGTAGGCGAACGCCACGTGCACGACCCGCTCCCGCCACTCGGGGCGGTCGTCGAGCAGCTGCCGGTACGCCAGCAGGCCCCGGACGATGTTCTTGGACAGTTCGGTCCGGTCGACCCGGACGATCGTCCTGCGGCCCTCGCCGACCTCCGCCCGCAGCGCCGCCAGCCGCTCGTCCACGTCCGTCTCGTGCGACCGCTTCCGCAGGAAGTCCGCGTCCGCCCCGAGCCCGTGCACACCGACCCGGGTGTCCCCGAGGCCACCGACGATCTGCGCCGCGCACGCCTCGAACGCCGACGCCCACCGCCGGGTCAGGAACCCCAGCCGGTCCGCACCCAGCATGCCCCGCAGCACCTGCTCGGCCACGTCGTCCGGCAGCATCCGGAAGTACTCAGGGGGCGCCCATGGAGTGTGCGAGAAGTGGCCGATCCGGAGGTCGGGGCGCAGCTCGCGCAGCATCCCGGGCACCAGCGTCAGGTGGTAGTCCTGCACCACCACCGCCGCGCCCTGCCCCGCCTCCTCGGCCAGTGCCTCGGCGAAGGCGCGGTTGTACGTCTCGTACGACGCCCACTGGCGTCGGAACTCCGCGTCGAAGACCGGCTCCAGCGGGGTCTGGTACAGCATGTGGTGGACGAACCACAGGACCGAGTTCGCGATGCCGTTGTACGCGTCAGCGTGCACGTCCGCGGGGATGTCGAGCATCCGCACCCCCTGCTCGCCCTCCCCGCGCCGTACCGCCTCGCGGTCGCCGTCGGAGAGCGCCGAGCACACCCACAGCGCGTCCGCGTCCGACCCGATCGCGGAGAGGCCGGAGACCAGCCCGCCGCCACCGCGCTTCGCGGACAGCGAGCCGTTCTCCTGAACCTCGTACGAGATCGGGCCGCGGTTGGACGCGACGAGCACCCGGGCACCCTTGTCAGCCTGCGTGGAAGCCATACGCCTCAACCTAGCCCGACCCGTAAACGCTCAAACGTACGGTTCGCCGTATACGGGCTTGTGGGCGCCGTAATACGGCCCTCCTCAGGCGACCTTCCGGGACGCGTACTCCACGATCTCCACCATCGGCGGCCGCTCCTCCGTGTCCACGGAGTACGTCCGTGGCTCGAAGCCGTCCGCGCCCCGCTCGAACTGGGTGAGGGAGGGGCGGATGAGATGGCCGCGGGCCAGCCGCAGCTGGGCCGTGCGGTAGATCGCGGCGGACATCCGGCCCAGGGCCTGCCCGTCCTGGTGGCGGTGGATGCGGACGCCCACGTCGACCTGGGCCAGCGCGTCCAGGCCCACCAGGTGCAGCGCGTCGACCAGCATGCCGAGCTCGACGCCGTAGCCGACCGGGAACGGCAGCTGTTCCAGCAGGGAGCGGCGGGCCGCGTACTCGCCGCCGAGCGGCTGGACGAAGCCGGCCAGCTGGGGCCAGTGCATGTTCAGCAGCGGGCGGGCCATCAGCTCGGTCACCCGGCCGCCCTGGCCCGCCGCACCGCCCAGCGGGCGGTCGTACATGCCCTTGACGAGGTCGACGCCGGGGTCGGTGAGCAGCGGGCCCACGATCCCGGAGACGAAGTCGGAGGAGAACTCCTTCAGGTCGGCGTCGATGAAGCAGACGATGTCGCCGCGGGTCACCAGCAGCGAGCGCCACAGCACCTCGCCCTTGCCGGGCACGGCCGGGAGACGGGGCAGGATGTCGTCGCGGTGGACGACGGTCGCCCCGGCCGCGGCGGCGACCTGCGATGTACGGTCGGTGGAGCCCGAGTCGACGACGACTATCTCGTCGACGAGGGGGACCTGCTGCATGAGGTCGTGACGGATCACGGAGACGATGTCACCGACCGTCTCCTCCTCGTTGAGCGCGGGCAGGACGACACTGACCGACTGGTTCGTGCGTTGCTTGGCGGCCAGGAGCTGGTGGAGCGGGCGATCGGTCAGGGACCAGGACCGGGTGGTCAGCCAGCGCTCGACTTCGTTCAGCACAGTGCGCGGCTCCTCTGCGTTCTCTCGGCGAGTATGCGATCACGCCGAGTGATCCATCTCGCGGTTCGGACGACTATCTCAACTGTCCTGGTCGTCGGTTACAGTCTTGAACAACGCGGATGACCATCGCATGTCGAGGGTGGCCCGCCGTTCACACAACTTCATACCGCTCATCCAGAGGGGCAGAGGGATACGGCCCGATGAAGCCCCGGCAACCCTCCAGTCGGTTTCTCACGCGCGTGAGGCTCCCGACTCGGGAAGGTGCCAAATCCGTCTCACGGCGAGATGCGTCGTGAGGAAGATGAGGAGAAAGGGCCTCGCCTCTCATGGCTGCGCAGACTGTTGCAAGCACCACTGAAACCACCGTAGACCTCGGCCCGGCCGCGGCGCTCAGCTGCCGCGAGTGCGGTCACCGCGTCCCCCTCGGCCCGGTCTTCGCGTGCGAGGAGTGTTTCGGCCCGCTCGAGATCGCCTATGACTTCTCGGCCTATGACACCGAGGAGCTCCGCAAGCAGATCGAGGCGGGACCCGCGAACATCTGGCGCTATGCGCCGTTGCTGCCCGTCCCCGCGGACGTGGCCGACAAGCCCAACATCAACCCGGGCTGGACCCAGCTCGTCAAGGCCGACAACCTGGCCCGCGAGCTCGGTGTCACCGGCGGTCTGTATGTGAAGGACGACTCCGGCAACCCGACGCACTCCTTCAAGGACCGCGTCGTCGCCCAGGCCCTGGAGGCCGCGCGCGCCTTCGGCTTCACCACTCTCTCCTGCTCCTCCACGGGCAACCTGGCCGGTGCCGTCGGCGCCGCCGCCGCCCGCGCCGGCTTCCGTTCCTGCGTGTTCATCCCGCACGACCTGGAGCAGGGCAAGGTCGTCATGGCCGCCATCTACGGCGGCGAGCTCGTCGGCATCGAGGGCAACTACGACGACGTGAACCGCTTCTGCTCCGAGCTGATCGGCGACCCGGTCGGCGAGGGCTGGGGCTTCGTCAACGTCAACCTGCGGCCCTACTACGCCGAGGGCTCCAAGACCCTGGCGTACGAGATCTGCGAGCAGCTCGGCTGGCAGCTTCCCGACCAGCTGGTCGTGCCGATCGCCTCCGGCTCGCAGCTCACGAAGATCGACAAGGGTCTGCAGGAGCTGATCAAGCTCGGGCTCGTCGAGGACAAGCCGTACCGGATCTTCGGCGCCCAGGCCGAGGGCTGCTCGCCGGTCTCCGTCGCCTACAAGGCGGGCCACGACGTGGTGCGGCCGCAGAAGCCGAACACCATCGCCAAGTCCCTCGCCATCGGCAACCCGGCGGACGGGCCGTACGTCCTGGACATCGCGCGCCGTACCGGCGGTGCGGTGGAGGACGTCAACGACGAGCAGGTCGTCGACGCGATCAAGCTGCTGGCGCGGACCGAGGGCATCTTCGCGGAGACCGCGGGCGGTGTGACGGTCGGTGTCACCAAGAAGCTGATCGAGAACGGCCTGCTGGACCCGACGCTGACCACCGTTGTGCTGAACACGGGCGACGGACTGAAGACCCTGGATGCGGTGGCGGGTACGGGGCTCACTGCGACCATCCGCCCCAACCTTGACTCGTTCCGCGAGGCCGGCCTCGTCTAGGCCCCCGCAACCCTGACCGGAGGTTCAACCGTGAGCGTCAACGTCCGCATCCCCACCATCCTGCGCACCTACACCGGCGGACAGGCCGAGGTCGCCGCCGAGGGCGCGACCCTCGCCGAGGTCATCGCCGACCTGGAGAAGAACCACACCGGTATCGCGGCCCGCGTCCTGGACGACCAGGGCAAGCTGCGCCGCTTCGTCAACGTGTACGTCAACGACGACGACGTCCGCTTCGAGCAGGGCCTGGAGACGGCCACTCCGGACGGGGTCGGCGTCTCGATCATTCCCGCCGTCGCCGGAGGCTGACCGAGCCCGGTCGTTACCCTCGGTAATGTCGATTACCAAGAGTTCATCGAATTGCCCCCTCCGTGAGAGAAGCGGAGGGGGCAATTCTCTATGGTTGAGCGCGGTACAGTTGGGGAAGCTGCTCCACCCCCCATGCCAGCCGCATATGAGTTCTCACTTCGGATGCGACGAGAAGTAGCCAAAGTGTGCGGTTCTTTTATGAACTTTGTTCCTTTTGTGGAGCCCGACTTGCCCAGAATTCGGGCGAATTCTCACTACATTCCGGACCCTTCGCGTCCAGAATTCTCGTCCGATTGACCTGTTGCAGACGGCAGTTGGACAGATACATTCAGCCGCGGTCGACGCGTTCCGGCGCACGCCCCCAATCCGTGGGGGGTGAGGTCTGACCCGGATCCGCGAAGTGTGGATCCGTGCAAGGGCCAGTAATAGGGGAGTTAGGCATGGCTCAGGGCACCGTCAAGTGGTTCAACGCGGAGAAGGGGTACGGCTTCATCGCGGTCGACGGTGGTGCGGATGTATTCGTCCACTACAGCGCGATTCAAATGGACGGCTACCGCACCCTCGAGGAAGGTCAGCGGGTCGATTTCGAGATCTCGCAGGGCCAGAAGGGGCCGCAGGCGGACATGGTTCGCCTTGCGACAGGCTGAAGCACGCGCCGGGTAACAGCAGCGTCGTTCTTCGTTCTTTTTCGGAGGGCTCGTACCCCATGGGGAGTCATGGGTACGGGCCCTCCGGCATGTCCGGACCCCCTCCGGCACCTGCCCGGAGCCCGTTGCGGGACCTGCCCGGAACCCGTGCGGGACCTGGACGATCCCTGAGAGGCGCTTGCACTCGCAGGGGTCGAGTGCTAATCATTGGCGTTAGCACTCTGAAGGTGAGAGTGACAAAGAAGGACCGGGTCGGTGAGGCCCGCAGGCCAGGTGGGGCAAGGAACCACGAGGTGTGCGAGCCGTCCGTCGCGGGCGCGGGCGCGGTCCGAAGGAATCACCCCCAGTCCTGGAGGGACCACTTCACATGGCCAAGATCATCGCGTTCGACGAGGAGGCGCGGCGCGGCCTCGAGCGCGGCATGAACCAGCTCGCGGACGCCGTCAAGGTGACGCTCGGCCCCAAGGGTCGCAACGTCGTCCTCGAGAAGAAGTGGGGCGCCCCCACGATCACCAACGATGGTGT
This sequence comes from Streptomyces sp. NBC_00019, assembly GCF_045041015.1. Classification (NCBI taxonomy): domain Bacteria; kingdom Bacillati; phylum Actinomycetota; class Actinomycetes; order Kitasatosporales; family Streptomycetaceae; genus Streptomyces; species Streptomyces sp. NBC_00019. The sequence goes on along the minus strand of NZ_CP108302.1, from coordinate 4,925,336 downwards.
CTCCATCGCCAAGGAGATCGAGCTCGAGGACCCGTACGAGAAGATCGGCGCCGAGCTGGTCAAGGAAGTCGCGAAGAAGACCGACGACGTAGCCGGCGACGGCACGACGACCGCGACCGTCCTGGCCCAGGCCCTGGTGCGCGAGGGTCTGCGCAACGTGGCCGCCGGTGCCAACCCGATGGCTCTCAAGCGCGGTATCGAGAAGGCCGTCGAGGCTGTCTCCGGTGCCCTGCTCGAGCAGGCGAAGGATGTCGAGACCAAGGAGCAGATCGCTTCGACGGCCTCCATCTCCGCCGCCGACACCCAGATCGGCGAGCTCATCGCCGAGGCGATGGACAAGGTCGGCAAGGAAGGCGTCATCACCGTCGAGGAGTCCCAGACCTTCGGTCTGGAGCTCGAGCTCACCGAGGGTATGCGCTTCGACAAGGGCTACATCTCGGCGTACTTCGCCACCGACATGGAGCGGATGGAGGCGTCGCTCGACGACCCGTACATCCTCATCGCCAACTCCAAGATCGGCTCCGTCAAGGACCTGCTCCCGCTCCTGGAGAAGGTCATGCAGTCGGGCAAGCCGCTGCTGATCATCGCCGAGGACGTCGAGGGCGAGGCCCTGTCGACCCTGGTCGTCAACAAGATCCGCGGCACCTTCAAGTCCGTCGCCGTCAAGGCTCCGGGCTTCGGTGACCGTCGCAAGGCCATGCTCGGCGACATCGCCATCCTCACGGGCGGCGAGGTCATCTCCGAGGAGGTCGGCCTCAAGCTGGAGAACGCGACCCTGGACCTCCTGGGCCGCGCCCGCAAGGTCGTCATCACCAAGGACGAGACGACGATCGTCGACGGCTCGGGCTCGGCGGACCAGGTTGCCGGTCGCGTCAACCAGATCCGCGCCGAGATCGAGAACAGCGACTCGGACTACGACCGCGAGAAGCTCCAGGAGCGCCTGGCCAAGCTCGCCGGTGGCGTCGCCGTCATCAAGGCCGGTGCCGCGACCGAGGTCGAGCTCAAGGAGCGCAAGCACCGCATCGAGGACGCCGTGCGCAACGCCAAGGCGGCCGTCGAGGAGGGCATCGTCGCCGGTGGTGGCGTGGCCCTGCTCCAGGCCTCCGCGGTGTTCGAGAAGCTCGAGCTGACGGGTGACGAGGCGACCGGCGCCAACGCCGTGAAGCTCGCCCTGGAGGCCCCGCTCAAGCAGATCGCCGTCAACGGTGGTCTCGAGGGCGGCGTCGTGGTCGAGAAGGTCCGCAACCTGACCGTTGGCTGGGGTCTCAACGCGGCCACCGGTGAGTACGTCGACATGATCGCCGAGGGCATCATCGACCCGGCGAAGGTCACGCGCTCTGCCCTGCAGAACGCCGCGTCCATCGCCGCGCTCTTCCTCACCACCGAGGCCGTCATCGCCGACAAGCCGGAGAAGGCCGCCGCGCCTGCCGGTGGCGGCATGCCGGGCGGTGACATGGACTTCTGATCGACCTGACGGTTGATCAACGTCCTTGCCGAGGGCGGCACTCCCTGCACAGCCAGGGGGTGCCGCCCTCGGGCGTTTCCGTATGTCAGCCGAGGTCGTAGTGGGAGCCGACGGCGGGCTGACCGGTGTAGTTGGGCCCGGCGGCCGGGTCCGCGCCGACGTACCGGAACGGAAGGGTGAAGGACCGCGGGCCGCGCAGGCTGAGCCGGTGGTGCCGGGTGTCGTGACGGAACCCGGCCGCGCGCAGGGCCGACACGGCCGTCCGCCCGGCCGCCGATCCGTCCGGCCGGCGGATGGAGTCGGGGTCGAAGTGCGCCAGCAGCAGGCCCTCGGGGGTCAGCCAGGACGCGGCGCGGGTGAGGAGGCCGAGCTGGTCGCCGACGTAGTGCAGACCGTGGACACAGGTGATGAGGTCGTAGGACCGGCTCGGTGCCCATGACGTGACGGAGGCGACGATCTCCTCCAGCGCGGGCGGGGCCGGTACGGGTATGAGAGGCCCCACCAGATCGACGGCCGTGAGCACGGCGTCGGCGGGCAGACGCGCGGCCGCCTCCCGCAGGGCGCGGCCCTCGCCGCTGCACAGGTCCAGCCAGGAGGGATCGGGGCGGTCCGAGAGGTGGGCCACGGGGTCCAGGCCCAGCTCGCGGGCGTAGCTGTTGACCCCGGAGAGGCCGCGCTCGCGGTTCATGGTGTTGTTGGCGACCACGGAGGACGCCTCCAGTTCGGGCGCGGAGAGCAGCGGGGGCTTGGCCATGTGGCCATTCTCGGGGGCGGGGTGCGTGTCCGGGATCACAGGGCTCGCGGAATGTCTGTGGCGGACGAGGTGGTTGACTCCTACATGCGTATGTCCATGCGCATGCACATACCGACCGGTACCGGTGCCGGACGGACCCTCCCCGAGGAGTACCCCCACGTGACCGCCCCCGCCTCCCGTGCCGCCGAGGTCCTCTCGCGGCCGATCGCGATCAACGGCCTGACCGTCCCGAACCGCATCGTCATGGCGCCGATGACCCGCAACTTCTCCCCGGGCGGCATCCCGGGCGCGGACGTGGCGTCGTACTACTCGCGCCGCGCGGCCGCGGGCGTCGGCCTGATCGTCACCGAGGGCACCTACGTCGGCCACGACTCGGCGGGGGAGAGCACCCGCGTCCCGCGCTTCCACGGCGAGGAGCAGCTCGCCGGCTGGGCGAAGGTCGCCGAGGAGGTGCACGCGGCGGGCGGCACCATCGTCCCGCAGCTCTGGCACATCGGCATGACCCGTACGCCGGGCAAGGGACCCGTCGCGGACGCCCCCGCGGTCGGCCCCTCCGGTCTGCGCCCCGGCGCCGACGAGCCCACCGGTGTGACGATGACCCAGCGCGACCTGGACGACGTCATCGGCGCCTTCGCCGAGGCCGCGGCCGCGGCCGAGCGCATCGGCTTCGACGGTGTGGAGATCCACGGCGCCCATGGCTACCTCGTCGACCAGTTCCTGTGGTCGGGGACCAACCGCCGCAGCGACGCCTACGGCGGTGACCTCGTCGCCCGTACGAAGTTCGCGGCCGAGATCGTGGCGGCCGTACGGGAGACGGTCTCCGCGGAGTTCCCGATCATCTTCCGCTACTCGCAGTGGAAGCAGGAGGCCTACGACGCCCGCCTCGCCGAGACCCCGGAGGAGCTGGAGGCCATCCTGAGCCCGCTCGCCGCCGCCGGTGTCGACGCCTTCCACGCCTCCACCCGCCGCTACTGGCTCCCCGAGTTCGAGGACTCCGACCTCAACCTCGCCGGCTGGACCAAGAAGCTCACCGGCAAGCAGGCCATCACCGTCGGCTCGGTCGGCCTCGACGGCGACTTCATCAAGGGCTTCATGGGCGAGGGCTCCCCGCTCCGCGGCATCGACGACCTCCTCGACCGCCTGGAGCGCGAGGAGTACGACCTCGTCGCCATCGGCCGCGCGCTGCTCCAGGACCCGGAGTGGGCGGCGAAGGTACTGGCGGGCCGCACGGACGAGCTGAAGGCCTATGACGCGGCGGCGCTTCAGTCCCTGAGCTGAGCCGAGCCGAGCCGAACTGAGCCGTGCTGAATTGACGGTGTAGGGATCCTCATCTCCCGCTAGCGTGCGGGAGATGAGGATCCTTCATCTCTCCGACACCCACCTCGAACGCACCGACGCCCCCAACCGGCACGGCGTCAACGCCCACGACTCCCTGCGCCGCATGCTCGCCGAACTCCGGCACGTACAGGGCGTCGACGCGATCGTCGTCACCGGTGACCTCGCCAACGACGGGGCGGTGGAGGCGTATACGGCCGTCAGGGAGCTGTTCGGGGAGTTCGCGCAGACGCTCGGCGGGGCGCCTGTCTTCTACACGACCGGCAATCACGACGAGCGTGCGGCCTTCGCCGAGGTGCTGGGCAGTGGGCATCCGGAGCCCGGCCGCGTGCTGGAGTCCGCGGCGGGGGAGCGGGCCGCGGTGAGCATGGTGGCGGGGTGGCGGTTCGTGACGCTGGACTCGCTGGTGCCGGGGAAGGTGCACGGGCATCTCGGCGCCGCCCAGCTCGACTGGCTGCGGGGCGTGTTGGCGACGCCTTCCCCGAACGGCACGGTCCTCGCCTTCCATCATCCGCCCTTCGCGCTGGACAACCCCCTCCAGCAGCTCTTCGGTCTGCGCAACCCCGCCGACCTGGCAGCGGCGGTCCGGGGCACCGACGTCAAGGTGATCCTCACCGGCCACTTCCACCTCCAGCTCTGCGGCCTCCTGGAGTCCGTCCCGGTGTGGGTCACCCCCGGCGTGGTCAACCGCATCGACCTGACGACGGCACCGGGGACCGAGCGCGCGGTGCGCGGTGCCTCGGCCTCCCTGATCGTCCTCGGGGGAGCCGCCGGCCCGCTCTTCCACACCTTCCACGCACGCGACCCCCGGGCCCACGAGACGGTCTACGAGCTGGACGAGGACAAGGTGCGGTCCTTCGTGGAGCAGTACGGCTGACCTGCTGCTCTTGGTTAAGTCAAGCAACTGACTTAATGTATTGACCGAAAGTTGCCTAGGTCAATCACCAGCGCATCGCTATGGAGGCCCCGCCATGTCCGACGCCCCTGCCGCCGCACCACCACGGTCGAATGCCGTGGTCGCGGTGCTGGCCTTCGCCGGAATCGTGGTCTCGCTGATGCAGACCCTGGTGATCCCGATCGTCCCTGAGCTGCCGAGGCTCCTGGACGCCCCGGCGTCGGACACCGCGTGGGCGGTCACCGCGACGCTGCTCGCCGCCGCCGTCGCCACCCCTGTCGTGGGGCGTCTCGGCGACATGTTCGGCAAGCGCCGGATGCTGCTGATCAGCGTCGTCATGCTGATCGCCGGCTCGGTGGTCTGCGCGCTCTCCGACTCCCTGATCCCGATGGTCGTCGGCCGGGTGCTCCAGGGCCTGGCCTCCGGCGTGATCCCGCTCGGCATCAGCATCATGCGCGACGAACTGCCCGCGGAGCGCCTCGCCGGCTCCACGGCCCTGATGAGCGCCTCCCTCGGCATCGGCGGCGCGCTGGGTCTGCCGGCCGCCGCCCTCATCGCCGACAACTTCAGCTGGCACGTCCTGTTCTGGACGTCGGCGGCGCTGGGCGTCGTGGCTCTCGTGCTGGTCTCGCTCTTCGTACCGGAGTCCCGGGTCCGCACCGGCGGCCGCTTCGACCTGGTCGGTGGCATCGGCATGGCGACGGGCCTGGTCTGCCTCCTGCTCGGCATCTCCAAGGGTGCGGACTGGGGCTGGGCGAGCGGCACGACGGTCGGCCTCTTCGTGGCGGCGGTCGTCGTCCTGCTGGCGTGGGGCTGGTTCGAGCTGCGTACGGACCAGCCCCTGGTCGACCTCCGTACGACCGCCCGCCGCCAGGTCCTGGTCACCAACCTCGCCTCGATCGCCGTCGGCTTCGCGATGTTCGCCATGTCCCTGGTCCTGCCGCAGCTGCTCCAGCTCCCCTCGCAGACCGGGTACGGCCTCGGCAGGTCGATGCTCGTCGCGGGCCTGGTCATGGCCCCGTCGGGCCTGGTGATGATGGTGACGGCGCCGATCTCGGCGGCCGTGTCGAAGGCCCGTGGCCCGAAGACGACGTTGATGATCGGTGCCCTGATCGTGGCCGCGGGCTACGGCATCAACATCGCCCTCATGACCGAGGTCTGGCACTTCGTGCTCGCCGCCTGCGTCATCGGCGCCGGCATCGGCTTCACCTACGGCTCGATGCCCGCCCTCATCATGGGCGCGGTCCCCGCCTCGGAGACGGCCGCGGCGAACAGCCTCAACACCCTGATGCGGTCCATCGGAACCTCGTCGGCGAGCGCCATCGCGGGGGTGATCCTGGCCCAGATGACGACCGACTTCGGCGGCTACGCGCTGCCCTCCGAGAGCGGCTTCAAGGTGGTCCTGGCGGTGGGCGCCGGGGCGGCACTGCTGGCGTTCGTGGTGGCCGCGTTCATCCCGCGGCAGCAGCCGGCGGGGGAGACGGCGGCGCCGGTGCCCCAGGACGCTTCCGAAGCGGCCGGGGCAGCGGCCAAGTCATAGACCCGGTGAGCCGGTCGGGCCCGTCACGGTGGCCGTGGCGGGCCCTTCGCCGTCTACAGGTTGCCCAGGGGCTCGATGTCGACCTTGACGGGCGTGCCCCACACCCGCAGCACCTCGTAGTCGGTGAACTCATGGACGAGCCGGTACGCCATGGCGGCCCGGGGGGCGCGCCGCTGGGCGGCGAGATACAGCTCGGCTTCCCCCCGGTCCCGCCTCGGTGTGCCGCACAGCTGCCACTCCTGTCCGTTCCACATCTCGGGCAGCCAGCGCTGCTGCGGCTGCGGCCGGTCGTCGCGCACGCCGTAGCGGGAGGGGGCGGAGGCGGCCTGCGCCGGTGCGGACGGGCCGTTGATCTGGGAGCGCCGGGCGGTACGGCGTCGGGTCTCGCACAGCAGACACAGGTCAGGCGCGTTCTCGTCGACCGGACCGTTGGGGTGCTCGGCGCAGCGGGTGCTGGGAGCGGCGGCATTGGTGCTCTCGTCCAACAGGTCGAGAGCCCGCTTGATGTCGGCCTTGACCTCGTACAGCTTGGTGTCCGGACTGTCGCCGGTCAGGGCCTCGCCATGCTCGCCGAGAAGGCGCAGGGCTCGGCCCAGGGCGGTGAGCTGGGCGTGGTTCATGAGGAAACCGTACCCACCCGCGCTGACAGCGCCCCGCCCTCAGTGCTCCCAGTAGTCGCGGACCGGCAGCTCCACCCAGGCGTCGGGGGGACCGGTGACGGCCCGTGCGTCGGTCGGGCGCAGACCGGCGTAGGCGATCGAGTAGGCCACGGCGTGGTGACAGAAGACATAGTTGGTGAGCACCTCCGCCGGGCTGTCCCCCTCGTCCGGCCCGCCACCGGGATGCAGGTCCCAGCCCACGCCGACGCCGTCGCGGAAGACGCTGCCCTGGTTGCCGCTCTTGGGGTTGGCGTACAGCCCGTAGCAGACCGTGCCGGCGGACAGGAGTTTCTGGACGAGAGGCTGCTGCGGCGCGTAGCCCCAGGGCTGGGTGACGACGCAGCCGCCCGGCACGGTGGTGACGCCGACGAGGCGCAGGGTCTCGTCCATGTCGAAGTCGTACGGGTCGTCCAGCACCGCTTCCATCAGCTCGGGGTCCGCGTCCGTCGCCCCCAGCCGCCGTATCGCCTCCGCGGCGTCGATGCCCGCCACGCAGGCCAGCCCCGTGCCGTCGTAGTACAACTCACCCAGCGCGTCGATCAGTCGACGCCCTTCCCGGGCCACTGCCTGCTCCGCCTCGCTCAGCTCCCGCTCGCCCTCGGGCAGCGCAAACAGCTCCGGTACAGGCCCGGCCAGACTCAGCCGCCCGGGCGACCAGCCACCGAACCCCACCCGCCAGGGGTCGGCCCCGGCCTCGGCCAGCACCCGCGCGTTCTCCGCCCGCCCGGCCACCACGGCGTCCCACAACGCCGTCGTCCCGTTCTCCAGCGCATCCACGTCCCTCACCCGCCGGGCGAGCTCCGCGACGACCTCGGGCGCCCCGAACAGCGCCGCCCGGTGCAGCGGCCGCGACCCTCCGGGCCCCCACGCCTCGGGATCCGCACCCCCGTCGAGCCGCCGCCGCACATCGCCGAGATCCAGCCACCCCCGATAGTCCATCCCGCCCCAACCACCACCGCGCTCACCCACGGAGCCCCCTCCCGTCGTCAGACCCCCACGATGACATCCCCCACTGACACCGCCCCCGACGCCCACCCGCCCGACCATCGCAAGCCGGTCGACCGGCCCTCTGAGGGAAACGGCCGAGATCCGTCCGGCTGGCGGCCGGCGGTGCCCGGGCGGCGAGCCGTACCGCCGGCGACGGCCCCCTCGTCTTCGATCCCGAGGCATTCACCGAACTGACCGTCGCCATCACCGACACCGAGGGCACCGCCCACGAGGCCGTCTACCGCTTTTGCAAGGTCGCCTCGTACGTGGCGAAGCCCGTCGACGTCCTCTACCAGTCCCTCAACGTCAGCGTTCCGGTCACCGTCGACGGAACCGCCGTCGACGCCCGGAACGCCCCCATCCTCTTCGCCAACTCCATGGTGATCTGATCCCCGAACGCCGGAGCCCCCGCGGTCAGGGCGAGGGCTCCGGTGCCGTCGCCGGCGGTCGTCGCAGGCCGAAGAAGTACGTCGTCGCGAACCCCACCGCGTACCCGGTGACCAGCCCGCCCGCGTAGACGGCCACCGCCGTCCCCAGACCCCCGCGCCCCGCCAGCAGGGGGAACAACGCCCACCCCGACGGTCCGATCGCCGTCGACCCCACCTGGTCGCCGAGCATCGCGAACAGGCCGACGAACGCCCCGCCCGCCGCACCGCCCACACAGGCGGTCAGGAACGGGCGGCCGAGCGGCAGCGACACCCCGTAGATCAGCGGCTCACCCACGCCCAGCAAGCCCGCCGGAAGCGCCGACCTGATCGTCGTACGCAATGCCACGTCGTGGCGCAGCCGGACGTAGACCGCCAGACACGCCCCCACCTGTCCCGCGCCCGCCATGGCGAGGAGGGGGAGGAGGACCGTGTGGCCCTGCTGTTCGATCAGGGTGGTGTGGATGGGGATCAGGGCCTGATGGAGGCCCAGCATCACCAGGGGGAGGAAGAGGCCGCCGAGGACCGCGCCCGCGAACGCGCCCGTCGTCGTCAGCAGCCAGTTCGCCGCCGTGCCGATCGCCGAGGAGACCGCGCCGGCCGCGTACATGAGGACGTAGAGCGTCGCCAGGCCGGAGACGAGGACCGTCACGGTCGGGGTGAGAAGGACGTCCAGTGCGCCGGGGACCCGTCTGCGGCACCACTTCTCGACGTACGTCCCCAGCAGAGCCGCCGCCAGCGCGCCCAGGACGCCGCCCTGTCCCGGCGCCAGCGTCACCCCGAACGCCGTCACCTTCGCCACCCCCGGGTACACCACGACCGCCGCGACCGCCCCGCCCAGCACCGGTGTGCCGCCGAACTCCTTCGCGGTGTTGAGGCCGACGAAGACCGCGATCAGGGCCATGAAGGCGGTGGCGATCGCGGCCAGGGCGGGGGTGAGCGACGGGAGCCAACCCAGGTTCAGCAGCAGGCCGTTCAGACCCGCCAGCACCCCGCAGCCGATGAGCGCGGGGATCAGCGGGACGAAGACGTTCGCCACCCGCCGCAGCGCCAGCTTCACCGGGGTCGCGTTGCGCGCCTTCTGCGTCTCCTTCCGCAGCAGCGCCTCGAAGTCGGCCGTCACCCGCGCCACCGCGCCCGGCCCCAGCACGATCTGGTACGTGTCGTCCTCGACCACGCCCAGCACCCCCGGCAGCGCCCGCAGCGCCTCCCCGTCCACCGTCGAACGGTCCACCAGGCCCAGGCGGAGGCGGGTCATGCAGTGGGCGACGGAGGTGATGTTCGCGGGGCCGCCCACGAGGGGGAGGATCGCCGCGGCGGTGTCGGTGTCGTACGAGGTGTTCACGCACCGAGCGTGCTGGTCAGCCGCCCGCCGCCGCCAGCGCGGCACGCAGATGGCCGTCGGACTCCTCCAGAAGGCGGGTGGCCGTGGGGCCGTCCACGCCGGCGAGGAGTGCCAGGACGGCGTTCTTCACCTCGCCGTCGGTGGCCGCCAGGGCCCGCTCGATCTCCTCGTCCGCCGCGCCCGTGGCCAGCGCGACGATCCGGTGGGAGCGGGCGCGCAGCTTCTCGTTGGAGGCGCGCACGTCGACCATGAGGTTCCCGTACGTCTTGCCCAGGCGGATCATCGTGATCGTCGAGAGCATGTTGAGGACCAGCTTCTGGGCGGTGCCGGCCTTGAGACGGGTGGAGCCGGTGAGCAGCTCCGGTCCCACGACGATCTCGATGCCGTGGTCGGCGGCGGCCGCCAGCGCGCTGTGCGCGTTGCAGGACAGACCGACCGTCAACGCGCCCCGGGCGCGGGCGTGTTCGACGGCGCCGATCGCGTACGGGGTGCGGCCGGAGGCCGAGACGCCGACCACCGTGTCGGACGCCCGCAGCTCCAGTGCGTCGAGGTCCGCCTGCGCCAGCTCCCTGGAGTCCTCGGCGCCCTCGACCGAGGTGACCATGGCCTCGGGGCCGCCCGCGATCAGGCCGACGACCTGCGCGGGGTCGGTGTTGAAGGTGGGCGGGCACTCGGAGGCGTCCAGCACGCCGAGGCGCCCCGCGGTTCCGGCACCGGCGTAGACGAGGCGGCCGCCGCGGCTCATCCGGGCGGCGATGTCCTCGATGGCGGCGGCGATGACGGGCAGTCCCGCGGCGACGGCGGCGGCCACGGTGGCGTCCTCCGCGTTCATCAGCCGGGCGATGTCGAGGGTGGGGAGCCGGTCGATCTCGGCCAGCTCGGGGCGGAAGGCCTCGGTGGTCAGGGTCTCCAACTCGGCGCGGACAGCACGGGGGTGGGAGGTGGAAGTCATGGGGGGTGGCTCTTTCAGGTGGCGATCCGATGGCGTGCCTACGGCTTATGGCTTACCGCGGTGTCGATGTGCCAATGCCTCGTACGACGCGGCAAGCGCGGGAGCCGCGGTCTCGTACGTCCTCTGCGCCACCCCCACGAACAGACAGTCCACCACCAGCAGCTGGCTGGTCCGCGACGACATGGCCGCGGGCCGCAGTTCACTCTCGCGCGCCGTCGACGTCGTCAGTACGTGGTCGGCGTACTGCGTGACCGAGCTGTCCGGCCGGCCCGTGATCGCCACCGTCGTCGCCCCGTGCTCGAAGGCGGCCCGCAGTGGCTCGATGACGTCGCCCGTGGCGCCCGAGTGCGTGATCGCGATCGCCACGTCGCCCGCCCGCAACTGCACCGCGTTGGTCACGGCGAGGTGGGGGTCGTTGTGGGCGTGGGCTATGAGGCCTATGCGCAGCAGTTTCTGGGTGAGGTCCTGGGCGACGAGACCGGACGCGCCGACGCCGTACACGTCGATGCGGCGGGCGGTCGCGGCCGCCGTCACCGCCGCGGCCAGCTGGACCGTGTCGAGGCCGGCCGCCGTGTCCGCGAGGGTCTGCTGCTCGTCGTAGGCGAGTTTGGCGACGACGTCCGCGATGGGATCGTCCACCGCGATGTCCGTCGTGATCGCGGGCGCGCGGCCCGACTGCTGCTGGGCGGCGAGGCCCGCGAGGGCGAGGCGGAGGTCGCGGTAGCCGGGGTAGCCGAGGATGCGGGCGGTGCGCACGACCGTCGCCTCGCTGGTGCCGGTGAGTTCGGCGAGGCCGGTGACCGTGAGGGCCGCGCAGCCTGCGGGGTCGCCGGCGACGGCCTCGGCGACGCGCTGCATGGAGCGGGTCATGGAAGGGGCGAGGGTGCGCACCTTGGCGGCGAGGGCGGCAGGGGCCGGCGGTGCGCCTCCCGAGCCGCTGCCGAAAATTTCCTTCACTTCCTGGGTCACCTATGAAAGATATTTTCGGCTCGGTGTTGTGGTCAAGAGTGCGCACAATGGGTGCATGGATCCCTCCGGCCACCCCATCAGCCCCCTGGAGCAGGCGTTGCACGCGGCACGCGCCCTCGTGCTCGCCGATCTGGTCGCGGACGAGGTCGCCGAGGCGGACGTCGTGTCGCTGGTCGAGGACTCCGTCGTACAGCGGCGCTGGTGGGTGGAGCAGTGGCCGGACGGGGTGGAGTTCGTGGCCGGGCTGGTCGCGCAGGACGTCCAGGACGCGCTGTTGGAGCGGTACGGACGGTGGCCGCTGTGCCCGGTGTGCGAGGCGGGCGATCCGCATGCCCTCGACGTCGAGCCGGAGCTGGGGCCCGATCCGCACTGGGTGTGTCACAAGGCGGGGGTGAAGGTCGCCGCGGTGGGGTCGCTGGGTCCGGCGACGGGCGGGGCGGCGTCCTCGTGACCGTCTATGTCGACCCGCCCGACTGGCCCGGCCACGGCCGCATGTGGTCGCACCTCGTGAGCGATGTGTCGTTCGACGAACTGCACGCGTTCGCCGACGGGTTGGGCGTGCCGCGGCGTGCCTTCGAGCGGGACCACTACGACATCCCCTCGCACCGGTACGCGGACGTCGTGGCCGCCGGGGCCGTGGAGGTCAGGAGCCGCGAGGTCGTGCGGCTGCTGACGGCGTCGGGTCTGCGCAGGCCCAAGGGGCGGGAACAGCAGTCCGGTTCGTGACCGGGACTCAGCGGCCCAGTTCGTAGGCGAGGAGCTCCGCGTCCTCGCTCGCCTTGGTGAACCCCGCGCGGGAGACCACTCCTTGGGAGGGGATGTTGGCCCGCTCGACCGTCGCGAAGAGAGCGCTCACGTCGTCCCGCGCCAGCGACCACCGCGCCAGCTCGCGCAGCGCCTCCGTCGCGTAGCCCCTGCCGCGGGCCCCCTCCACGAGGTCGTAGCCGATCTCCACCCGGCCCTCCTCGTCGGGGGCGCCATGGAAGCCCATGCCGCCGATCGCGAGGTCGTCCTCCCGGCGGACGAGGACGAACAGGCCGAACTCCGGCCGGTGCACGCCCGCTTCATACGCCTTCAGCACCATCCCGGACGCCTCCCGCGTCCCCTGGAACGGCCCGCCCACGACCCAGTCGAACCCGCCGGAACCGCCCGCGGCCAGATCGGCGGCGGCCGCCGGCGAGACGCCCTCCAGGGTGAGCCGGTCCGACTCGAGCACGAGGTTGTTGTTCCAGCGCCACTCGGTGACCGGGGCGCGGCCGGACAGGTCCCCGCGGCCGGTGGCCCACAGCAGGGTGCGCCAGTGGTCGGGGCCGGGCTGGACGTGCGGGAAGATCCGCGTCAGGACGTACTCGGGGAGATGCGCGGGCGGCTCGTACGCCAGTCCCAGCCCCTCCGCGATGTCGTGCGCGTGCAGCAGCACCTCGGCGACACCCATCGCGGCGAAGCCCTCGCGGCCCGCGCTGCGGAAGGGGTAGGGGTGGAAGGCGCGGACCTCGCGCGGGGTGGTGCGGAGGGTGGTCGCGAAGAGCGCGCCGGTCGTCTCGATGACCTGGATGATGCCGGCGTTGTCGGTGCCCTCTTCGAGGACGATCTCGAAGGGCACGTAGGCGTCCTTCGCCCGGCCCGCCAACTGCCCCGCGTACGCGATGAGGTCCTCCGCGATGTGTGTCGCCGTCGTTCGGCAGCTCCACTCCACCCGGCCGGCCGGCACCCCCTCCCAGTCCCGGTCCACCGCCGTCCGCAGCAGCGCCACGGCGCTCTCGACGGCCTCGGTCACGCGGTCCCCACCCATGTCAGTCATGCGGGCAGGCTAAGCGGGCCGGACCCGTCAGAGCGACAGCATTTCCAGCTCGGCGGCGAGGTTGTAGCGGGCCGTGGCCTCCCACTCCGCCTGTCCGTACGGCGTCCTGAACAGCCGCGGAAGCTCGAGGAGTTGCCGCAGCACAGCGGCCCGGCCCTCGCGGAACGCGCCGCTCGGCACGAAGCCGTACTCCTCGCGTACGGCGGCCGTGTAGGCGGCGTACGTCTTCGGCGGTGCCGCCAGGATCGCCAGGTCCGCGTCGCACAGCACCTGGCCGTCGCGGTCGCCGTCCGCCGGGTCGTGGGTGACGGTGAGACGGACGAGCCGGGCCACCTCGGCGGTCCTCGCCTCCGGCAACCCGGCCTCGGACAGGGCACGCTCGGCGATCCGGGCCGACCGCTCCTCGTTCTCGGAGCGCTCCGGCAGATACACCGCGTCGTGGAACCAGGCCGCGAGGCGGACCACGTCCGGGTCGTTGGCGTACTTCTCCAGTACGTCGACGTGGTCGAGGACCGCGGTGAGGTGCGCGAGCGTGTGGTACCTCCGCTGCGGCTCCTGCCAGCGGGCGAGGAGGTCGTCGGCGTACGCGGTGGCGTCGGGTCCGGTGGATTCGGCGCCCCTGGCTGCTTCCAGGGCGTGGACGAAACGGGTGCGCAGGACGTCGAGATCGGCCATGGGTCCATTGTCCCCCGCCCGCCCCCTGCGCGGCCGGGGCGTCGGCCCCTAGCGTGTACGTCCATGACTTCTGCTGACGTACGCGACCCCGAGCTGCCCGGACTCCTCCTGACCACCGAGCGCGACGCGCTGATCCCGCTGCTGCGGTCCCGCCCCGACACGGACTTCGCCCTGCCGACCGCCGGGTGTCCGGGCTGGACCGTACGGGACGTGCTCGCGCACTGTTCGTCCGCGCTGATGCGGGTGGTGGAGCGCCGGTTCGAGAAGGGCGTGTTCTCGCCCGAGTGCAACGACCGGGACATCGCCGAGCGCGCCGACTGGACCAACGCGCGGGTCGTCGACGAACTGGAGCGCGGCATGACCGAGGCGGGCCCGGCGATCGCCAAGGCGGGCGGGATGCTGGACATGGTCGCCGTGGGCGAGTGGGTGCACGGCGGAGACGTACGGGACGTCCTCGGGGAGCCGGGCGCGTACGCCGGCCCCGGTCTGCCGCACGCCCTCGCCCTGCTCGCCCGGATCACCCGGGAGCAGGGCCGGCTGCCGCTGCACGCCGACCTCGACGACGTGGACGAGCCGCTCACGCTGGGAGCGGTGTCGGGGGAGCGGACGCCGGCGCGGTTCATCGGGGACGCCGCCACGCTCGTACGTCTCTACGCGGGGCGACCGGTAGCGGGGAGGACGTTCGAGCTGGCCGGGGCGGAGGCGGCGGAGCTGAACATCTTCGGCTGAGTTCTCCCCCGGGCGGGGCTGATCTTGTCGCGGGCGCGGCGGCCGCGGGCGTAGTCTGGAGATTGGACTAGACCTGTAGCCGCCGTTTTCCTGCCCTTCCACCGCCGACGAATGGGGTCCCATGAGCAAGCGTGCAGTCCTGGAGGTGATCGCCCTCGACGTCGAGGACGCCGTCGCCGCCCAGGCCGGAGGCGCGGACCGCCTTGAGCTGGTCACCGACATGGCGGCCGACGGGCTGACCCCGCCGGTCGAGACATTCGCCGGGATCCGCGGGGCCGTCGACATCGCGCTACGGGTGATGCTGCGGCCGGCGGACGGCTTCGACGCGGGGGACGTCTCCCGGGTGGTCCAGGTCGCGCGCGAGATGCGGGAGGCCGGGGCGCGGGAGTTCGTCCTCGGCTTCCTCGACACCGACGGCGGTGTGGACCTGGGGGCCGTGGAGCGGGTGGTCGCCGAGCTGGACGGGTGCCGCTGGACCTTCCACCGCGCCATCGACCACGCCACCGACCGGGACGCCCTGCGCAAACAGCTGGCGGATCTGCCCGGCCTGGACACCTACCTCACGGCCGGATCCGCATCCGGCGTGGACGCCGGACTCCCCACGCTGCTCGCCGAGGCGGGGCGACGCGGGGACCCCGGATACGAGCAGCAACTACTGGTCGGCGGCGGCCTGACCCTCCAACACGTACCGACCCTCCGCACCGCCGGCATCGACGCCTTCCACATCGGCGGCGCGGCGAGACCGGAAGGCTGGCAGCGACCGGTATCGGCGCAGGCGGTGGCGAGGTGGCGCCGAGCGGTGGACGGCGAGGCCGATCAGGGCCACCCCTGAACGAGCCCCGACGACAACCACCCAGGGACGCCGCGAACTGCTGAACGAACGCTGCCGACACCCACCTAGGGGCGCGGGGAACTGCGCGACAAGCCCCCACGCACCCGCACCCGGCGACGCACCGCAAGCGGCACCCCGTACACCGTGATCACCCGGCGAGTTCCCGCGGCAGCGGCGCCGCATGCGTCACGATCAGCCCCGACACCGCTCGGGTGAGGGCCACGTACAGGCGTCGCAGACCCGTGCGCTCGTCGGGCTCCCCGTCGACCACCGCCTGCGGCTCGTCCAGGACGACATAGTCGTACTCCAGACCCTTGGCGAGGGACGCGGGGACCAGGGTCAGACGGGTCTCCTCGGTCGTCTCCTCACCCGGCTCGAGATACCCGATGCCCGCCGCCGTCAGCGCCTCAGCCAGCGCCGCGACACGGGCATCCGCCGCGATCAGCCCCGTCGACCCCTCGTTGCGCAGCAACTCCTCGCACGCGGCGACCACTTCCCCCGTGCCGCCGATCGCCCGGAGGTCGAAGAAGCCCGGATTCTCACGCACCGACGCCACCGGAGTCAGGCCCGGCGCGATGTGCGGGAGCAGCCGGGAGGCGTACGTGATGACGTCCGTCGGCACCCGGAAACCGGCCGTCAGCTCCTCGATGACCCCGTCCGCCTTCCCGAGGTGCGCGAGCGCCTCGTCCCAACTCCGGGTCGCCCAGGGCGTGGTGCCCTGCGCGAGATCGCCGAGGACGGTCGCGGAGCCGGTCGTGCAGCGGCGGCCGACCGCCCGGTACTGCATGGGGGAGAGGTCCTGCGCCTCGTCCAGCACCACATGGCCGAGCGAGTGCGTGCGCTCGACGACGTCCGTCGCCTCGTCGATCAACACCGCGTCGGCGGCCGACCACTTGGCCGCCTTCACGGACCGGGCCGGCTTCGCCGCGAGGATCGTCTTCTGCTCGTCCTCGTCGAGGACACCGTCCGCGTGTACGGCGAGGAAGTCCGCGTCCGTCAGCAGCCGCAGCACCAGCCTGGCCGGGTCGACGGGCGGCCAGATCTCCTTGACGGCCGCCTTCACCGCGCTGTTGCGGGCCACCGCGTCCTGCACCCGGTCGTCCGGTGCCTCCCCGGAGCGCTCCATCTGCACCAGCACCGCGTGCGCGATGCGCTGCGGGAGGGCGTCGCGGGCGGCGCCGTAGCGGATGTCGCGGTCCAGCAACTCACGGACGATGTCCTCGAGTTCGTACGCCGGGACCCGCCACCGCCGCGACCCGCGCACGACGACGACCGGCTCGGTGGGCAGCGTGACATGCGAGTAGACGGCGCGCCGGAGCACCTCCGCCATCCGGGCGTCGCCCTTGATGACCGCCGCGGCCGCCTCGTCGGTGCCCCGCACCTCGACCTTTCCGGCGACCAGGTCGTCGACGGTGGCCTGCTTGACCGCCAGCTCCCCGAGCGCCGGCAGGACCTGCTCGATGTAGTGCAGGAAGGACCGGTTCGGCCCGATGACGAGGGTGCCGGTACGGGCGAGCCGCTCGCGATGGGCGTAGAGGAGATAGGCGACCCGGTGCAGTCCGACGGCGGTCTTCCCGGTCCCCGGACCCCCCTGCACGCACACGGTCCCGCCGAGCCCGGACCGCACGATCTCGTCCTGCTCGGGCTGGATGGTGGCGACGATGTCGCGCATCGGGCCGACGCGGGGCCGCTCGATCTCCTGCTGGAGAAGCTTGCTGGTGGTGGCCGCCTCGGCGGGGTCGGAGAGGTGCTCGTCCTCGTACGCGGTGATGTCGCCGCGGGTGTACCCGAAGCGGCGGCGCAGCGCGATGTCCATCGGGTCCTTCTTGGACGCCCGGTAGAACGGCTGCGAGACCGGCGCACGCCAGTCGATGACCATGGGGTCGCCACCCTGGTCGTGCACATGGCGGCGCCCGATGTAGAAGCGCTCGCCCTCCGCACCCTCGGCCAGGTCGACACCGGGGGCGTGCAGATAGTCGAGGCGGCCGAAGAACAGGGGGGTGTCGCTGAGGTCGGCCAGCGCCTTGATGCGCTCCCCGATCTGGCGCTCCAGGATCTGGGCGTTGACCCAGTTCGCGGTCACGTCGCTGATGTCGAGGGACTCGGCGTCCTCACGCATGGCGCGCAGGGCGGACCGGGACTCGGAGAGGTGGGCGCGTTCGCGGCCGAGGGGGTCGTCGACGGGCGTGGACAAGGGGGTGCCTCCGAAGGTGCTGCGGGCTGAGGTGCTGCGGCATGCCGACCGGTTTCCGTCCGGTCGGCGGCACTCCGGGTGGGAGGCGGGCAAGAGCCGGGATTCTAGAGGGACGGCCGGTGCCAGGGCCAACGGTTTTCCGCGCCCCCTAGGGGATCACCCCTCGGTCCGCTGGGGGAGACTCCACCCCCGGGGTGTACCCAGGTAGCACAGGAAGTGGGGCCTTGGGGCCGATGCCCTCCTTATGCCTGGGGAGCCACCATGGAGACATGAGTGCAGCGACCTTCACCCCAGCCCCCGGTCGCCCGTCCGGAGCGACCTCCCTTTCCGGCGGCCACGCCACCCACCGCCTCGGCAACGCCCTGCGCGCGATCCGTGTCTTCGCGGGCGCCGCCTTCGACGTGGTCATACTCGGCGAGTTCGCCGAGGAGGCGGGCGTCCGCCGCAGGTAGGACGCCCGGCGTCCGTCAGGCCTCGGTGTCCTTGTCCCCCGCCAGCAGCTCGTCCGCGTCCACGATCCGGTAGGCGTACCCCTGCTCCGCCAGGAACCGCTGCCGATGCGCCGCGAAGTCCTGGTCGATCGTGTCCCGGGCGACGACGGAGTAGAAGTGCGCCTGGTGGCCGTCCGCCTTCGGCCGCAGCACCCGGCCCAGACGCTGTGCCTCCTCCTGCCGGGACCCGAAGGTGCCCGACACCTGGATGGCGACCGTCGCCTCCGGCAGGTCGATCGAGAAGTTCGCGACCTTCGACACCACCAGCACGCTGATCTCGCCCTGACGGAAGGCGTCGAAGAGCTTCTCGCGCTGGGCGTTGGAGGTCTCGCCCTTGATGACGGGCGCGTTCAGATGCTCGCCGAGCTCGTCGAGCTGGTCGATGTACTGGCCGATCACCAGGGTCTGCTGCCCGGCGAAGCGCTTGACCAGCGCCTCCGTGACCTTCCGCTTGGTCGCGGTCGTCGCACAGAAGCGGTACTTCTCCTCCTGCTCGGCGGTGGCGTACGCGAGCCGCTCGGAGTCGGTGAGATTGACCCGGACCTCGACACAGTCGGCGGGCGCGATGTACCCCTGCGCCTCGATCTCCTTCCAGGGCGCGTCGAAGCGCTTGGGCCCGATGAGCGAGAAGACATCCGACTCCCGCCCGTCCTCCCGCACCAGGGTCGCGGTCAGCCCGAGCCGCCGCCGCGCCTGCAGATCCGCCGTGAACTTGAAGACGGGAGCCGGCAGCAGATGCACCTCGTCGTAGAGGATCAGCCCCCAGTCCCGGGAGTCGAAGAGCTCCAGGTGCGGATAGACACCCTTCCGCCTGGTGGTGAGTACCTGGTACGTGGCGATGGTGACGGGCCGGATCTCCTTGCGCGTCCCGCTGTACTCGCCGATCTCCTCCTCGGTCAGCGAGGTCCGCTTCACCAGCTCGTGCTTCCACTGCCGGGCCGAGACGGTGTTGGTGACGAGGATGAGGGTGGTGGACTTCGCCTGCGCCATGGCCCCGGCACCGACGAGGGTCTTGCCCGCGCCACAGGGCAGGACGACGACCCCGCTGCCGCCGTGCCAGAAGTTCTCCACGGCCTGCTTCTGATAGGGCCGCAGCGCCCATCCGTCCTCGGCCAGCTCGATCGGGTGCGCCTCGCCGTCGACATACCCCGCGAGGTCCTCGGCAGGCCAGCCCAGCTTCAGCAGGGTCTGCTTGATCTGCCCGCGCTCGGAGGCGTGCACGACGACGGTGTCGGGGTCGAGCCGGGCACCGACGAGCGGAGCGATCCGCTTCGACCGCAGGATCTCCTCCAGCACCGGCCGGTCGGTGGTCGTGAGCACCAGCCCGTGCGCGGGGTGCTTGCTGAGCGTCAGCCGCCCGTACCGGTCCATGGTCTCGGCGACGTCGACGAGCAGCGCGTGCGGCACCGGATACCGGCTGTACTGCACGAGGGCGTCGACGACCTGCTCGGCGTCATGCCCGGCGGCCCGGGCGTTCCACAGCCCCAGCGGCGTCACCCGGTAGGTGTGGATGTGCTCCGGCGCCCGCTCCAGCTCCGCGAACGGCGCGATGGCCCGACGGCACTCGTCGGCCTGCTCGTGGTCGACCTCCAGGAGCAGAGTCTTGTCGGACTGGACGATCAGCGGTCCGTTCACCTACGCACTTCCCTTCCGCACGGCCAAACCTCCAGTGTGCCGTACCGCGCCCCGATGCGGCGGGCCCGTCCTGGGCAACCCTGCGCCACCGTCGACCGTCTGACCGGGCGAGCAGCGCACCGGGCGCGATGTGCGGAGGGTGGGGGCATGACGGGGTTGTCGGTGCGCGGCTGGGCGACCGGGGTGGGGGCCGTGCTGGTGCTCGTGGGCACGGGCACCTGGGTGATGTGGCCGGCCGGGGTGGACGGACGGCTGTGGGGCGAGGTGCGGCCGGTGATCGAGGCGCGGCTCGCGGCGGACTCGCGGGGGAGCGGGTACGGGGAGACGGTGCCCGGGATCAGGGCGCGGTGGTTCTGCCGGGCGGAGGCACTCGAACTGGCCGAGCACGACGGGCAGGTACGGGCGGGCGTCAACACGCTGTGCATGGAGTACGGGGCGCGCGGCCAGGCCTTGGTGGAGTGCAGCGGCGGGCGCTACCCGCAGGTGGTGCGGCTGGAGCGGGAGGGGGACGGCGGCTACCGGGTCGTCTCCCAGGAGGAACCCCCGGACGGCGCCGGGAACGCGGAGTGGACGAAGGCCCACTTCGGTTTCTTCGCCGAGTCCGAGACCGAGGCCCCGATGTCCGCCGCCACCTTGGAGGCGGCAGCCCGCGCGCACTTCCACCTCCCGGCGGACGCCCCGGTCAGCGCCTGCTGAAGGGCGGCGCAGCCGCTCCTTCAGGGGCGCGGGGAACTGCGCGACCAGCCACGATGGCGCCGCGGACGAAAATCGACCCCTCCACGGCTTCTCCGGCGGGCTAGTCGTCCGCCAGTTCCGCCACCCCTGTGATCCGGTGCAACGGATACGTCCGGACCTCGTCCGCCGTGTGGTCGTACGCCGTCACGAAGCCGCCCTCGACGCGGATCGGGGCGATGACACGCTGGCTGGCGGAGCCCTCGGCGTTGACGTAGCCGATCCACAGGGCCTCGTTGGTGAGGACGGCGGCCTGCATGGTGGCGAGGGTCTCGGCGGAGCTGGTGCGGGGGAGTTCGCCGGTGGTGCCGTGGTCGGGGCTCTCCTTGCGCGGGGTAGTGGAGGCCAGGTCACCCGCGCGGATCGCGCGGATCGCCGCCGACAGGAGTGTGGTGTCCGGCACCGGCGGGCCGTCCGGGACCGGCTCCGGGGCCGTGCGCGGCGGGGTGCGGTGGGCGTGGGCGCGGGCGATCAGGACGTCGCCCTCGGCGGACTCGGCGGCCGGCGCGAAGCCCATCTGGCGCAGCCCCTCCAGGAGCGCGGCCGGATCGGCCTGGGCCGCCAGGACCGTGGGGGCCAGCCGGCGCAGGCCCAGGCCGGCGGCGCGCTTGTCGGCGAGGATCTCGTTCAGCAGGGCGTCGTCGTCGCAGCGGACATAGGCGGAGGCCGCGCCGACGCGCAGGTGGCCGTGTCTGCGGGCCACGTCGTCGATCAGATACGCCAGCGGCTGCGGGACCGGGGTGCGGGAGTGCGCGGTGAGGAACGCGTGCAGGTCGGAGGCGGCCTGTCCGGCGTCCAGCGCCCGGCGTACCGAGCCCGGCGTGAACCGGTACACCGTCGCCCCGCCCTTCGACTCCACGTCCGCCAGCACGTCGAGCACGTCCGCCAGGTGGCGCTGAAGCGGGCCCGGGGCCACGGCGGTGAGGTCGGCCTGGAGCAGGACATGGTCCAGGGGTTCGGGCAGGAGCGGGGCGAGGAGACGGGCGGCCGCGGCGGAGGCCACGGCCTGCTCGGGCGGCGAGAGGGGCTCCACCGGGGGCACGGTGTGGTGGTGGACGGGCAGCTTGTCGCCGGGACCCGACGGCTCCTTGCGAGGAGTCCTCGCCGGTGCCGCCCCCCACAGCGCCCGTCCCTGGGCCGACAGCGCTCCCCGTCCTGTGACGCCCAGCAGTTCCGCCTCGCTCAGCGTCCACTCGGTGAGCCGTGACCGCAGGTCGTCGTCCCGCTGGGGGCCTCGCAGCGGCCGTTCCCAGCGCAGCCGCGCCTGCACGGACTCCGCGGACGGCGAGGCACCCTCCGGGAGACCGGCCAGCAGGGTCAGCACCCGGTGCCGTACCTCCGGGGCGGCGCTGCGGTCCAGGCCCGGGCCCAGCGCGGACAGGGTGCGGTCCTTCGTGTCCCGGCCGCCGACCAGGCCGGCCGTCCGGGTCGCCGTCAGCCAGGCTTCCACGAGCCGCACCCAGCGTTCGGCCGAGGGCCGCTCCAGCCACTCGTCGTAGGCCGGGGTCGCCGCGTACCGCTCGTCGGCCTCCCCGTCGGAGGCGAGGAGACCGGCCGCGTAGGCGAGCTCGACCCAGAACGCGGCGACCGGCTCGGACACGTCCAGCGCGACGGCGGTCCGTTTGAGGTCGCGGACGCTCAGACCGCCGGCCCGCAGCACCACCGGGCCGCCCTCGTCCCAGTCCTTCAGCAGCTCCTCCACCGTCGCCAGCGCGGTGTAGGCCTGTCCGGCCGCCGTCGTGTCCACAACCTGTGGACGGTGCGTGGCGACCGGCTCGACGGCCGGCGGCAGCGGTTCGGTGATCCGGTGCGCGAGCCCGCCGCGCAGATGCAGGGCCACCTCCCGCGGCAGTACGACCGTCCCGGGCGCCGTCGGCAGCAGCAGCCCGATGTCGAGGAGCCGCCGCAGCCGGGCTGCGGGGTCCGCCGTGACCTGCCCGTACGGCGGCCCCCACACCAGCCGCCGCAGTACCTCCAGGGACTCCTCCGGGAGGCCGGCGAGCAGCGCCGCCATCCGCTTGCGGTCGGTGAACAGCCCGGTCAGCGCGGCGACGGCGGTCACCGAGTCGTGCGTCGACGGCAGCCCGGCCGCGGTCACGATCTCCTGGATCCGGCCCGGCGACATCCCTGCCGCGGCCTCCTGCACCGTCGGCCCGAGCCCTGTCGGCGACGGATGCTGCGGCGAGGGCGCCAGCAGCTCCCGCGCGGTCCGCACCAGCCGCAGCCGCTCGTCCTCGCCCCACACCAGCGCCTGCTCCCGCAGGGTCCCGAGGGCACGCGGCAGCGCTCCGGCGACGGCGGGCTCCCCGGCGTCCCCCGCCAGCAGCCCCAGCAACTCCGCGTACGACGCCGGTTCCCCCGCCACGGCCAGCGCCTCCGCGGTCTGCAACGCGAACCGGTCCAGGCGCTCCAGAGCGCGCACGACCGAGGCACGGGTGCCGGCCCTCGTGGCGAGCTGGGTGAGGTCGGTGGGGACGGGGGTGATGAGATCGGGGCGGGCGCGCAGGAGCGCGCCCAGTGAGGCGTCGTCCCGGACGCGGAGAGCCTCTGCGAGGGAGCGGGGCGGTGTGGCCGAGGTGCTCATCCGACCCACGTTAGCGGGTGGGTGCGACGGTGAGGTGCGGGTCTGTGGGTCGGGAGCCGGTCGGCGGCACGACCGCGCGTGGCTACGTCGGCCGCATCACGCGCGATACGGTCATCCCCGGGGATTCAACGCGCCGCCCCCCGGAGGGACTTCGTGGGTATCGAGAGCGACCAGGTCGTCTACGAGTATCTGAGCCGCGTCGGTGACGTGGCCCAGCAGCGGCAGTTGCCGTCCGGCACCCGGATGCGCCTGGTCTCGGAGCTGCGCAACGAGATCGACCGGCGCCGGGCGAAGGTCCCCGTGGACAGTCCCGCGGCCGTGCGCCGGATCATCGCCCGTCTCGGCAGCCCCGACGACGTCGTCACCGCGGCCGGGGGTACCTCCTCGGAGGGAGCCGCGACCGGCGCCGTACCGCAGGCCCGGGCCACCCCGGCCCCCACCGCCGTACCCGTGCAGCGGGACCGGGACACCGGCATCCCCCGCCCCAAGGGGCTGCGCCGTATCGTCCCCGTCCCGAAGCCGCGTCCCGCCGAGACGGTGGACGAGGCACCCGCGCCGCCCCACCTCGCAAGCGAGGCCGAGATCGGGAACAGCGCGCTCCAGCCGGACTGGTGGCGCACGGACAGCACCCCGTTCGGGGTCGGGGAGAGCCTCCCGGCGGGGTTCGTCGGCGGTGTGGAGATCCCGGAGCTGCTCAAGCCCCCGCCGCCCAAGGAGGAGCCGAAGCCGGTCGTCGAGAAGGCGCCGGAAGCCGAGCCCGAGACCGAAGCCGGGGTCGAGGTCGAAGAGGCCCCGGCCACGCGCCGCCGGCTGCTCTCCCTCCCCAAGGGCAAGTGGACCAACCCCCTTCTGCTGATCGCCGCGGGTCTCCTCGTCGTGGGCGCGGTCCTCGGCAACCTCGTCGTCCTTCTCCTCGGCTGGCTCATCGCCTACGCCTCACGGCGGCTGACCGAGGCGGAGACCAAGTGGGCGGTGATGTTCCTGCCCGGCCTGGCGCTCACCGCCGGGATCGTGTGGCTGTGGGGCCGCACCGAGGGCCGCTGGGGCGACCCCATCGTCAAGGGGCACATGAACGACGCGATCGCCGACACCTGGCCGTGGGTGATCCGCGGCGCGGCCGTCGCGTCGGCCCTGTTCCTCGTCTGGCGATCCCAGAGGCAGAGGTAGGACTGTCGTACCGGCTGGGCACAATGGCCCATATGGCCACTGCACCCATCTCCGCCCCGACCGTCGGCTTCGACCTCGACATGACCCTCATAGACTCCCGCCCCGGCATCCGCGCCTGCTACCTGGAGCTGTCCGAGCGGACCGGGACGTACATCGACGCCGACCTCGCGATCACCCGGCTCGGTCCCCCGCTGGCGGAGGAGCTGGCCCACTGGTTCCCGGCGGACGAGATCCCGGCCATGGCCGATCTCTACCGGTCGCTGTATCCGGCCATCGCGATCGCCGCGTCGCCCGCCATGGTCGGCGCCCGTGAGGCGATCGCCGCCGTGCGGGCGGCCGGTGGGCGGGCGATCGTCGTGACCGCGAAGTACGAGCCCAGCGCCAAGCTGCACGTGGAGCACCTCGGCCTCGGCCCCGACGCGGTGATCGGCGATCTGTGGGCCGAGCAGAAGGCGCAGGCGCTGCGCGAGCACGGCGCGAGCGTCTACGTCGGCGACCACCTCGGGGACGTGCGCGGCGCCCGGACCGCGGGGGCGCTCTCGGTCGCCGTGGCCACCGGCCCGTGCAGCGCGGCGGAGTTGACCGCGGCCGGCGCGGACGTGGTCCTCGCCGACCTCACCGGGTTCCCGGACTGGCTCGCCGGCTACCGTCCGGCCCGCGCCTGACGCCGCCCCGCCGCGATCGACTGGAGCACGCCCGCGCCGGCGAGCAGGAAGCCGACGCCCATCAGCATGCTCAGTCCGAACATGTATGTCGGAAAGGGCGTCGTTCCGAGGAGCAGCGGGGCCACGGTGACGAGTGTGGCCACCGTACCGATGAAGAACACGATGGCTCCGGCACGGATCAGTCGGTCACCGGGCGCGGAGGAATTCGTTTGGGTTTTGTCACGCACCGGACCAGGGTAGTTCCCTGCCCGAAGGAACAACCGGGCGACGTCTTGTCACCGGCCTGAAGACCATTAGCCTTGGTACCGGCGGGTCCCGACGACCCGCCCCAGTGCTATCAAGAGCCGTTTCAGAAGCAGTTTTCCGACGAGTACGAGGACGAGGAACAGACGTGCCTACCGGCAAGGTCAAGTGGTTCAACAGCGAGAAGGGCTTCGGCTTTCTCTCCCGCGACGACGGCGGTGACGTCTTCGTCCATTCCTCGGTCCTCCCCGCCGGAGTCGAGGCCCTGAAGCCGGGCCAGCGAGTGGAGTTCGGGGTCGTCGCCGGACAGCGCGGTGACCAGGCCCTTTCCGTAGTCATCCTCGATCCGACCCCGTCGGTCGCGGCGGCGACCCGTAAGAAGCCGGACGAGTTGGCCTCCATCGTCCAGGATCTGACGACCCTTCTCGAGAACATCACACCGATGCTCGAAAGGGGCCGTTACCCCGACAAGGCCGCCGGCGGGAAGATCGCGGGCCTGCTGCGAGCGGTCGCCGACCAGCTCGACGTATAGAACTGCTGGATTTCTAAGGGAAAGACAGTGCATTCGGGCCGAGGGGCGGCACCAGCCCCTCGGCCGCCGCACGTGTGAGGAGCCCCCGCACCGCCGCATAGCCGTCGACGCCGAGATCATGGGTGAACTCGTTGACGTACAGCCCGATGTGCTGGTCGGCGACGGCGGGGTCCATCTCCTGGGCGTGCTCCATGACGTACGGGCGGGAGATCTCGGGGTCGTCCCAGGCGGCGCGCACCGACGTACGGATGGAATCGGCCAGGTTCGTCAGCGTCTGCGCGCCGAGCGACCGCTTGGCGATGATGGCGCCCAGCGGGATCGGCAGCCTGGTGGTGTTCTCCCAGTGCTCGCCCATGTCCGCGAGCTTGTGCAGCCCGTAGTTCTGGTACGTGAAGCGCGCCTCGTGGATGACGAGCCCCGCGTCGACCTTTCCGTCCCGCACGGCGGGCATGATCTCGTGGAACGGCATGACGACGATCTCGCCGACACCGCCGGGGATCGTGTCCGCGGCCCAGAGGCGGAAGAGGAGATACGCCGTCGACCGCTCGCTGGGCACGGCGACGGTACGACCCGTCAGATCCCCCGGTCCACGGGTCAGCACCAGCGGCCCGCAGCCCCGTCCCAGCGCGCCGCCGCACGGCAGCAGCGCGTACTCGTCGAGGACGTACGGCAGCACGGCGTACGACACCTTCAACGCGTCGAACTCACCGCGCTCGGCCATGCCGTTGGTGATGTCGATGTCCGCGAACGTCACGTCGAGCGCGGGCGCGCCGGGGACGCGGCCGTGGGCGAGCGCGTCGAAGACGAAGGTGTCGTTGGGGCAGGGGGAGTACGCGATCTGCATCGGGTCACCGGTCATGTCGGTTCCAACTCTCCAGTACGGGCGCGAGCTTCCCGAAGCCGTCGGTCAGCGCGGCGAGGGCGTCCGGAATCCGCCAGGCGGCACGGTCTCGGGGCCCGACCGGATTGGACACGGCCCGCACCTCCAGCACCGGCACCCCGTGCAGGGCGGCGGCCTCGGCGACCCCGAACCCCTCCATGGCCTCGGCGAGGGCGGTGGGGTGCCGCTCGCGGAGCGCGGCCGCGCGGGCGACGGTGCCGGTCACGGTGGAGACGGTGAGCACGGCGCCGCGGCGGGCCCCGGTGGCGGCCACGGCGGCCCGTACGAGTGCTTCCGGGGGACGGTGGGTGACGGTCCCGAACCCCAGCTCGGTCACCGGCACAAAGCCCTCGGCGGTCTCGGCGCCCAGATCGGCCGCGGTGATCTCGTCGGCGACGACGAGAGAGCCCACGGGGGCCTCCGGTTGGAAGCCACCGGCGATCCCGGCGGAGACGACGAGGCCGTAGGGCGTGCCGGCCAGAGCGGTGGCCGTGGTGGCGGCGGCGAGGGCGGGACCGACCCCGACGGCGACGACGTCGACCGCCGCCCCCTCAAACGCCCGAGCCACCGCGTCCCGTTCGACCGGGACCGCGGTGGCCACGAGGATGCGCATCGACGTCGTAGCGCTTACGCGTTGTCGTTGACGAGCTTGAAGTTCCAGACGCCCTTGAACTCCTTGCTGGCTCCGGTGGCCCCGGGCTTGTCCTGCTGGACGACGCTGATGTACAGCTGCTTCGGCGCGGCCTGACCCTGCTGGCTGGCGAAGAGGTCGACGCCCTGGAAGGAGTAGTACGTCGTCTTGTAGACGTCCGTGACCTGCTGGCCGTTGATCCACAGCGCCCAGCCGGTGTCCGCGATCTCCGGGTCGACGCCGATGCGCAGGGTCTCGCTCTGCGGGACGTCGATCGAGTCGGACGCCTTCTTCAGGGCGCACTTGGTGGCCTTTTCCTGGCCCAGGTTGTCGCCGTCCTCCCAGCACTCGGCCTCGGCGCTCACCGAGTTCTTGCCGACCGTGACGGTGGCGCGCGGCGTCGGCTTGTCGCACGCCGACAGGACGAGCAGTCCGGCGGAAACGGCGCCGGCGGCGGCGACGGCGCGGCGGCGTCGCACAGCGGATTGCATGGAGGTCATGGCCGAAGGCTATCGGGCAGTGCCAGCCGTGCTGTTACGCGGGGTGCGGCGTGCCGTGCGTTAGGCCACGCGCGTGCGGGGAGCGCCGCCCTGGCGGGCCGAGCTCAGCAGACCCTTCACCGTCGCCAGCCAGCCCACGGCGACGATCGCCGCGGCCACCGACAGCCCCAGGGAGCCGTTCAGGGGCATCACGATGCCGACGGCGCCGCCGAACACCCAGGACACCTGGAGCAGGGTCTCCGAGCGCGCGAAGGCCGAGGTACGGACCTGCTCGGGCACGTCCCGCTGGATCAGCGCGTCCAGGGACAGCTTGGACAGCGCCTGCGCGAACCCGGCGACCGCGGCGAGGACCGCGACCAGGAACGCCCCGAAGAAGATCGCGGCGGTGATCGCGATGCCCAGGACGAACGCGACGACCGTCACGATGATGATCTCCGGAGCCCGCTGGCGCAGCGCCGCCCCCACCGCCGTGCCGAGCGCGTTGCCCACGCCGGCCGAGACGACCACGATGCCCAGCGACACCGCGGCGCTCTCCCCGGACAGCGGATGCTCGCGCAGCAGGAACGCCAGGAAGAAGGTCAGGAACCCGGAGAGGAAGCGCAGACCGGCGTTGGCGCCCAGGGCGTGGGTGACCGCGATACCGACCGTGCGCAGCCCGGGACGCTTGACCGGCCGGAGGTGCGGCCCGTGCAGGTGCTCCTCGTCCGCGGCCAGCAGCGCCACGTCCTCGCCCTTGGCCGAGTCGACCTTCGGCGGCAGGGTGAAGGACAGGAACGTGCCCGCGATGAAGATCACAAAGGCGCCGTAGAGAGGCCAGCGCGGGCCCAGCGACTGCAGTCCCGCGGCGATCGGCGCGGCGATGCCGGTCGCGAGGAGCCCGCCGAGGGTGACCCGGGAATTGGCCTTCACCAGGGAGAAACGGGGTGGCAGGAGGCGGGGCACCACGGCGCTTCTGACCACGCCGTACGCCTTGGAGGACACGAGGACCCCGAGCGCCGCCGGATACATCTCGATACTGCCGGTGACGACCGCCCCGGACAGCACCAGCGCGAGCAGGGCCCGGGCGAGCATCGCGCCCGCCATCGCGGCGCGGCGGCCGTGCGGCAGGCGGTCCAGGAGCGGGCCGATCACCGGGGCGAGGACCGTGAAGGGCGCCATGGTGATCGCGAGATAGAGGGCGACACGCCCGCGGGCCTCGTCCGTGGGAACCGAGAAGAAGACCGTGGAGGCGAGCGCGACCGTGATCATCACATCGCCCGCGCCGTTCACACCGTGCAGCTCGATCAGTTTGCCCAGACCGGACTCCCCGGCCCCGTGGGCGTGCGTGGCCTTGCGGATGCCGCGGGCGGGCCCGGTGACCGGGAAGTGCAGGGCGCGGCCGACCGAGCGGAAGGAGCCGCGCACCCGGCCCGTGCCGTTGCGTCGGCTGCTCCCCTTGATCCCTTTGGCCCCACCGATCCCGGTGGCTCCTTGGGGTGTCTTCGCGGCTGCCACGACGTCATAGTGCCCCGACTGAGGCGTTCGTAGTGCGGTTACCGCGCGTATGGACGCGCATTTACGGACTTGCCGTGGCCATACCGAGACCGGTGCGGGGGTGCCAAACGTCCCGTCGGTGTAGGCCGAGCGCACGCGAGCAGGTAGCGTGCGTATCTCAGCCATCTTGCACAATGGATGGCACAGGTGCGCCCGAGCGTGAGCGGGCGCGGACGTTGACGCGGTCCCCGGGTCCGCTCCGTCCGCCACCCTCGCCCCCGGCGTACGCACCTACAGTGACGGCGTAGGAGAGAAGCGATACCTGTGAGCGCAGCGACCACGCGAAGCCGCACCCCCGACCGCCTGTGCGCCGAGGCCGTCGACCTCGCACGCACCGCAGCAGAGGAGGCGGCGGCGCCCGGCGTCGTCGGCGAGCACGCGGGGCTCGAGTCCGAGGGCGACCGTGTCGTCACGCACTTCTTCGAGTGCAAGGAGCTCGGCTACCGGGGCTGGCGCTGGGCGGTCACGGTGGCGCGGGCATCCCGCGCGAAGGTGGTGACACTCGACGAGGTCGTGCTGTTGCCGGGCTCGGACGCCCTGCTGGCCCCCGAGTGGGTGCCGTGGAGCGAGCGCCTGCGCCCGGGCGACATGGGCCCCGGCGATCTGCTCCCCACCGACGCCGAGGACCTCCGCCTGGAACCCGGCTACTCCGGCGAGGACGAGCCGGTACCGAGCTCCGCCGTCTCCGAGGAGATGGCCGAGCTGGTGGAGGCGGAGGACGCGGAGGTCACGGCCGGCACGCCGTCGAACCTCCCCATGGCTCCGACCCGGGGTTCGATCGCCTCGGTCGCCGAGGAACTGGGCATGCGCCGGGCCAGGGTCCTGTCCCGCTACGGCCTGCACACCGCCGCGGACCGCTGGGACGAGTCGTACGGCGCCAAGACCCCGATGGCCCAGGCGGCCCCCGCGACCTGCGTCAGCTGCGGCTTCCTCCAGCCGATCGGCGGCTCCCTCGGCCAGGCCTTCGGCGTCTGCGCCAACGAGTTCGCCCCGGCGGACGGCCGCGTGGTCTCCCTGTCGTACGGCTGTGGCGGCCACTCCGAGGCAGCGATCATGCCGAAGCCCCCGCGTCCGGCGGCCCCGGTGATCGACGAGACAAGGGTCGACCCCTTCCCCCTGCGCCCGGCACCGGACTCAGGCTCGGTCCCGGACATCTCGGACGAGGCAGCGGCAGAACTGGGCCACTCGTAGGCCTGAGGCCGCCCGGCGCCCGGAAACGAGTCTGTCGCCGCCCCGAACCCGCCGGGGGCTTCGCCTCTCGGCGCCGGTCCGCGTTTTTCAGCCCGTCCGGCGTTTGAGGACGAGGCCCTTTCGGGGCCGAAGCGGGGGTCTGGGGGCGGCAGCCCCCAGGGATGGGACGGGTAGGGGCGGCGGGGGCGAGACCGCGTTCAGCGGCGGCTTCGCCGTGGGCCCGCGGCCGTCCCGGCCGGACATGGCCTCCCCGATCTACGATCCCCTCTCCTCGCGGTACCTTCGACCCCACGCCGACGAGGAGAGTGTTGAACGTGAGCAAGTTCGTGCGGCCCGCAGCCGAGGGAGCCGACCCGTTCGGGACCGCCCGTCTCAGGCGGGGAGTGCTCGACACCTGGGCGACCAGCCCCGCCCGGTTCCGTGAGGACGCCAACGCCGAGGAGGACCTCGCCCTCGGCGGCTACCGGGACCGACTGGTCGTCGAGCTCGCCCAGAACGCCGCCGACGCCGCCGCCAGGGCCGGCGTGCCCGGACGCCTCCGGCTCACCCTCCGCGACGGCGTCCTCGTCGCCGCCAACACCGGCGCACCCCTGGACGCGACCGGCGTCGAGTCCCTCTCCACCCTGCGGGCCTCCGCGAAACGCGACACCGCCGCCATCGGCCGCTTCGGCGTCGGCTTCGCCGCCGTCCTCGCCGTCACCGACGAGCCCGCGGTCGTCGGCCGCCACGGCGGAGTCCGCTGGTCGCTCGTCGAGGGCCGGGAGCGGGCCGCGGACGTCGCCCGCCACAGCCCGGGGCTGGGCGACGAGATCCGCCGGCGCGACGGTCACATCCCGCTCCTGCGTCTCCCGTTCGCCGCCGAGGGCACCGCCCCCGACCCGTACGACACGGCCGTCATCCTGCCCCTGCGCGACCCGGCCGCCGCCGACCTCGCCGAGCGCCTCCTGAACGCCGTCGACGACGCCCTGCTCCTCGCCCTCCCCGGGCTGGAGGAGGTCGTGATCGAGACGGACACCACCCGGACCCTGCGCCGCCGCACCGAGGACGCCTTCACCGTCGTGGAGGACTCGCGGGAGGGCGCGACCCGGTGGCGGGTCGCCGCCTCGAACGGGCCGCTCACCGCAGACCTCCTCGCCGACCGTCCCGTAGAGGAGCGGCTGCGGCCGCACTGGTCGGTCACCTGGGCCGTCCCCGCCGACGCCGACGGCACCCCGGCCCGCCCCCGCACCAACCCCGTCGTACATGCCCCCACGCCCAGCGACGAGCCGCTCGGTGTGCCCGCGCTGCTCATCGCCTCCTTCCCGCTGGACCCCACCCGCCGGCACGCGGCGCCCGGTCCGCTGACCGACTTCGTGGTGCAGCGCGCGGCGGACGCGTACGTCGAACTGCTCGCCGCGTGGCGGCCGGTGACGGCCGGCATCATCGACCTCGTGCCCGGCCCGCTCGGCAAGGGCGAGCTGGACGGAGCCCTGCGCCAGGCGATCCTGGAGCGGCTGCCCCGGACCGCCTTCCTGCCGCCGGCCCTGACCCCCGACCAGGACGACGACCTGCCCGAGGCCCTGCGCCCCAGGGACGCGGAGGTGGTGGAGGGCGCCGGCGCCGACACCGTGCGCGTCCTCGCCGAAGTCCTCCCCACGCTCCTCCCCGCCGGACTCGAACGCCGTGTCGAACTGCGCACCCTCGGCGTCGCCCGCCTCCCGCTCACCGACGCCGTCGACCGGCTGGCCGGGCTGGAGAAGGAGCCGGGCTGGTGGCGCAGCCTGTACGACAGCCTCGCGGGGGTGGACCCGGACCGGCTGTCCGGCCTTCCCGTCCCGCTCGCCGACGGCCGTACGACCATCGGGCCCCGGCAGGTCCTCCTCCCCACCGCCGACAGCGCCGTCATCGACCCGGAGGTGCTCGCCCGGCTCGGCCTCAAGGTCGCCCACCCGGACGCCGCGCACCCCCTGTTGGAGAAGCTCGGCGCGCTCCCCGCCTCCCCGCGTGCGGTGCTGACCACCCCGCAGGTGCGGGCCGCGGTCGCCGCGTCGATGGACGACGACGGCGGGGCGTGGGAGGAGGACACCCTGGACGCGGAGGAGCTGGCCGACACCGTCCTCGCCCTCGTCCGCGACGCGGGCCTGGAGCCCGGCGACGAGTCCTGGCTCGGTGCGCTCGCCCTGCCCGACGAGGACGGCGAACCGGCGCCCGCCGGTGAACTCGTCCTCCCCGGCAGCCCGTTCGCGCAGATCATGCGCGAGGGGGAACTCGCCACCGTGGACGCCGAGCTGGCCGAGCGCTGGGGCGAACAGCCCCTGGCCGCCTGTGGCGTGCTCGCCACCTTCGCGCTGGTCCGCGCCACCGACGTGGTCCTGGACCCGGACGAACTGGAGCCGCGCGACGGGGACTTCGCCGAGCCGGACGACGCGGGCCTGCTGGACGCCGTGGACGTGTGGAGCGAGGACATCCTCGACCGCTTCCCCGACTCGCCGGTCCCGCCGGTCGCCACGGAACTGATCGCCGTACGCGATCTGGACCTGGTGGACGAGGAGTGCTGGCCGCAGGCGCTCGCTCTGCTCGCCCGGCCGCCGCTGCGGGACGCGCTCACCCAGCCGGTGCGGATCCTGCTGCCGGACGGCACCCATGAAGTCGTACGACCCTACACCGCATGGTGGTTGCGGGGTCACCCGGTGCTCGACGGCCGCCGCCCGGCCGGTCTGCTCGCGGCCGGCGGGGACCCGCTGCTGCGGGGCCTGTACGAGGAGGCCGACGCGGCCGGCTTTGACGACGAGCAGGTGCTGCGGGCGCTCGGCGTGCGGACGTCGGTGGCCGCGCTGCTGGAGGAGCCGGGTGGGGCGGCGGAGCTGCTCGACCGCCTCGCTGACCCGTCGCGGGATGTGACGGGGACCCAGTTGCACGCCCTCTACGGCGCGTTGGCCGACCTGGACCCCGAGCAGGTGACCCTGCCCGACGAGCTGCGGGCCGTTGTCGACGGGCGGGTCGAGGTGGTGGACGCGGCCGGCGCCGTGGTCGTCGACTCACCCGACCTGCTGCCCTTCACCGCGGGCATGCCGCTGCTGCCGGTGCGTCCGGCGCGCGCCGCCGAGCTGGCGGAACTGTTCCAGGTGCGGCGGCTGAGCGAGTCGGTCACCGGGTCGGTGGACTCCGAGGGCGTCGAACACGACGTACCGGAGCCGGTGCGGGTGCTGCTCGGGTCGCGGACGCCGACGACGTACGTCGAGCACGAGGAACTCGTCGTGGACGGGGTGGAGTTGGACTGGCGGCTGACCAACGACGGTGTCCTGCATGCCTCGACGCTCGAAGGCGTCGCCGCCGGACTCGCCTGGGCGGCCGGGCAGTGGCCGCGTCGTTTCGAGGTCGCGGCGCTGCTGGAAGACCCGTCACGGACGGCGGAGTTGGCCCGCGACCGGTGGTTCGACTGACCTGTGCAGGTGATCTTCGAAAAGCTCGCACAAATTTCTCACCACTCGTACAACCATTCACTCCTGTCACGGATCTGATCACATGAGTCAACAGACTCCTTGATCACTTGGGCCCCGACGTGTAGGCGATCGCCGTGGGGGACGACGACCGTCGGGGCCCTTTCTCCACACGGGGATCGCATGCGTATACGAGCCATCGGGGCTGCCGTCACCGGCGCCCTGGCCCTTTCCGCCTTCGCTGTGCCCGCCGCGCAGGCGGACGGCAGCCAGGGTGACATCAAGATCACCAAGGTTGTCGTCGACGGTGACAACAAGGTGTCCATCGGCACCTCGGCCGCGAAGACCATCAAGGTCAGCGTGACGGCCACGGATAACTCCGGTATCGCCGGAGCCCAGGAGTTCGCGCTGGAAGGCCCCAGCACCGGCTTCCTCACGACCGGCAAGCCGTCCTGCACGGCCGCCAGCGCCACCACGTCGACCTGCACCGCGTCGGTGACGGTGGACCCGCAGACGGACTACCTCAGCAACGCCAGCGCCGGCACGTGGTACGTCAACGCGTGGATCGACGCCAAGGACGACGACTACGTCTGGAAGGAGAAGGCCGGGTCCTTCAAGTTCCAGCGTGCCGCCAAGCTCACGGCGAACGCCTCGCCGGAGCCGGTGAAGAAGGGCAAGACCATCACGGTCACCGGCAAGCTGACCCGGGCCGACTGGGAGGCCTACCCGCTTCCCAAGTACGTCAACTACGCCGGCCAGTCGGTGAAGCTGCAGTTCCGCAAGAAGAGCTCCAGCACGTACACCACGGTCAAGACCATCAAGTCGAACTCGACGGGCAACCTGAGCACCACGGTCAAGGCGTCGGTCGACGGCTACTACCGCTACTCCTTCGCGGGCACGACGACCACCGTGGCGGTCAACGCCACCGGTGACCTCATCGACGTGAAGTAGGCGACAGCGGTCCCTGCACCACCCCACCGGGTCCCGGCGTGTCCGGGGCCCGGTACCTCCCACATTCTCTTCCTTGAGGAAACACATGCGTATTCGCGCCACCGTGGCCGCCGTCTCCGGCGCCCTGGCCCTGTCCGCCCTCGCCGTGCCGGCCGCGCAGGCCGACGAGCGGGTTCCCGTCGGCGTCTCCGCCGCGCACGAGGCCGCCGCGTCCGCCTCCGCCAAGTCCGCGTTCGCCACCGCCGTGGAGGGCACCCCCTACGCCCTCGACGCCTCCTTCTCCAACGTGAAGGTCAACAAGGCCAAGAACATCGTGGTCGGCACCACCAGCGTGGTGAAGGTCCCGGTCTCCTTCACGCTGAACCACGCCGCGGACGTCGACATCTACGCCGCCGACTTCTTCGGCGGCGTCGAGCTGTACCGGGGCACGGACTTCTACAACTCCATCTGGTGGTTCGACAGCGGCGACGCGAACTGCACGGACGCCTCCGCGACCGTCGCCAACTGCACGGCCACCGTCGAGGTCGACCCGGCGGACCTGCTGAACGAGGACGCCGGCTCCTGGAAGGCCGCCGGCTTCGCCGTCGCGTTCAACGGCGAGGACCCGGAGAACCCGAACCTGGACAACGTCGGTGTCGCCGTGACCGACAAGACCAACGCGTTCAAGGTCCAGCGCCTGTCCAAGCTGACGGTCAACGCCTCGCCGGAGCCGGTGAAGAAGGGCAAGACCATCACGGTCACCGGCAAGCTCTCCCGCGCCAACTGGGACACCGCCAAGTACGCCGGCTACACCAGCCAGTCGGTGAAGCTGCAGTTCCGCAAGAAGAGCTCCAGCACCTACACCACGGTCAAGACCATCAAGTCGAACTCGACCGGCAACCTCAGCACCACCGTCAAGGCGTCGGCCGACGGCTACTTCCGCTACTCCTTCGCGGGCACCACGACCACCCCGGCGGTCAGCGCCACGGGTGACTTCGTCGACGTGAAGTAAGCAGAGCCCCTACGACACGCCGGTCCCGGAAGCCGTCCGGGGCCGGCGTTCGTGCTTGGTCATGCGGAGCCCAACGGATTCCCTCGGAATCTCTCCAAGATTCAAGCATTGTGCAGGCTAGGACAAAATCCGCACCCACCCATACAACTCACCCCGGGTGTCACGGATCTGATCCCACGAGTCAACAGACTCCTAGATCACTTCTCCCCCTGGGGAACGCACATGCGCAACAGAGCCACTCTGGCCGCCGTCTCCGCCGTGACCGGCGCCCTGGCCCTCACCGCCCTCGCCGTGCCGGCCGCGCAGGCCGGCACCACCGCCGGGCCCGCCGTCACCTTCTCCGAGCTCAAGGTGAACAGCGCAAAGAACATCGTGGTCGGCACCACGACCCAGGTCACGGTCGCCGCGACGTACACCGTGACCAAGCCCGCGACCCTGGCCGCCGACACCTTCCAGACAGGGCCCGTCCTCTACCGTGGCGACACCCTCGGCGTGAACTCCGACGACCTCCTCCTCGGCGACGGCCCCGGCACCTGCACGGCGTCCTCCTCGACCGTCCTGAAGTGCACGGCGAAGATCCAGTTCCGTCCGGACGCCTCCGAGGATGACGGCGACCTCGTCAACGCCGAGGCGGGCAGCTGGAAGCTGGGCGCCCTCGCGGCCGACGACAACGGCGGGCTCACCTGGCAGGGCGGCCTCGGCACCACCAAGCTCCAGCGCAGGGCCACCCTCACTGTCAACGCCTCCCCTGAGCCGGTGACGAAGGGCAGGACCATCACGGTCACCGGCAAGCTGGCCCGCGCCAACTGGGAGACCAACAAGTACGCGGGCTACGCGACCCAGCCCGTGAAGCTCCAGTTCCGCAAGAAGGGCAGCACCACGTACACCACGCTGAAGACGATCAACACCACCTCGACCGGCAACCTCAGCACCACGGTCACGGCCTCGACCGACGGCTACTACCGCTACAGCTTCGCGGGCACGACCACGACCCCGTCAGTGAGCGCAACGGGCGACTACGTAGACGTGCAGTAGATAGGCGCGCCCCTTCAGGGGCGCGGGGCTGTATTCATTTGCGGCTACCGCCGCGCGGGCGCCACCAGCCCCCACGGCGCAGCACTCGGCACACAACAGAACCCCCCACCCCCCCGGCTCCAGCCCAGCGCTAAGCGGTCACGCGGCGGTCGATCCACTTCCACGTCAACTCCAGGACGGCCGCCGCCACCACCGAGATGCCCACCGCGATCCACGGCATCGTCACCCCCACCAGCTTCAGCGCGAAGAAGTCCTGCAGCCACGGCACCACCAGCACCACCAGGAACCCCGCGCCCATCGACGCCACCAGCGCCGCCCGCCACCAGGTGTAGGGCCGGGCGATGATGGCGAGCACCCACATCGAGATCAGGAACAGGGTCAGCGTGGCGACGCTCGTCTCCGCGTCCAACGCGCCCTTGCCCGTGTAGTGGTGACGGGCGATCAGGTAGGTCACGAAGGTCGCGACCCCGGCCAGCAGCCCGCCGGGGATGGCGTACCGCATGACCCGCCGCACGAAGTGGGGCTTCGCCCGCTCCTTGTTGGGCGCGAGGGCGAGGAAGAAGGCCGGGACGCCGATCGTCAGGGTGGACAGCAGCGTCAGATGCCTCGGCAGGAAGGGGTACTCCACCTGCCAGCACACCACCAGCACCGCCAGCAGTACCGAGTACACCGTCTTCACCAGGAACAGCGTCGCCACCCGCGTGATGTTCCCGATGACCCGGCGCCCCTCCGCGACCACCGAGGGCAGCGTCGCGAAGCTGTTGTTGAGCAGCACGATCTGCGCCACCGCCCGGGTCGCCTCGGAGCCGGAGCCCATCGACACCCCGATGTCGGCGTCCTTCAACGCCAGGACGTCATTGACCCCGTCGCCCGTCATCGCGACCGTGTGCCCGTGGGACTGCAGCGCGCCCACCATGTCCCGCTTCTGCTGCGGGGTGACCCGCCCGAACACCGTGCCCTCGTCGAGGGCCTTCGCCATGCCCTCCTTGTCGGTGGGCAGGGCGCGCGCGTCGACCGTCGCCCCGGTCAGCCCGAGCTTCCCGGCCACCGCGCCCACCGACACCGCGTTGTCGCCGGAGATGACCTTGGCCCGCACGTTCTGCTCGGCGAAGTACCGCAGGGTGTCGGCCGCGTCGGGCCGCAACCGCTGCTCCAGGACGACGAGGGCGGTGGCCCGTGAGCCCTGGGCCACCGCCGGCTCGTCCAGCTCCCGCGCGGCCCGCGTCAGCAGCAGCACCCGCAGACCCTGCTCGTTGAGCCGCTCGGTCTCGGCGAGGGCGGGGTCGTCCGCCGCGAGCAGCACATCGGGCGCCCCCAGCAGCCATGTACTCGACTCCCCGTTGCCCTCGCTGAGGGTCGCTCCGCTGTACTTGCGGGCGGAGGAAAAGGGCAGCGACTCGGTGCAGCGCCAGTCCTCGGCGTCCGGGTAGGCGTCGATGATCGCCTGCAGGGACGCGTTCGGCCGCGGATCCGACTCGCCCAGGGCGCCCAGCACCTTGCGTACATACGACTCGTCGCTGCCGTTCAGCGGCCGCAGCTCCGTGACGTCCATGCCGCCCTCGGTCAGCGTGCCCGTCTTGTCGAGGCAGACCGTGTCGACGCGGGCGAGACCCTCGATGGCCGGCAGCTCCTGCACGAGGCACTGTTTTCGGCCAAGTCGGATGACCCCTATCGCGAAGGCGACCGACGTCAGCAGGACGAGCCCCTCGGGCACCATGGGGACGATGCCGCCGACCGTGCGGGCGATGGAGTCCTTGAGGTCGTTGCTCTTGACGACGAGTTGGGTGATGACCAGGCCGGTCGCGGCCGGGATCATCATCCAGGTCACGTACTTGAGGATCGTGGAGATACCGGAGCGCAGCTCGGAGTGGACGAGGGTGAACCGGGAGGCCTCCTCGGCGAGTTGGGCGGCGTAGGCCTCACGCCCCACCTTGGTCGCCCGGAACGCCCCGCCGCCCGCGACGACGAAGCTACCGGACATGACCTCGTCCCCGGGCTGCTTGACCACGGGGTCGGCCTCGCCGGTGAGCAGCGACTCGTCGATCTCGAGACCGTCGGCCTCGACGCACACCCCGTCCACGACGGCCTTGTCGCCGGGCCCGATCTCGATGAGGTCGTCCAGCACGATGTCGGAGGTGCTGACCTCCAGGGCCACCCCGTCCCGCCGTACCGTCGGCTTGGCCTCGCCGATCACCGCGAGGGAGTCGAGGGTCTTCTTCGCCCGCCACTCCTGGATGATGCCGATCCCGGTGTTGGCGATGATCACGTACCCGAACAGGCTGTCCTGGAACGGCGCGACGAACAGCATGATCAGCCAGAGCACACCGATGATCGCGTTGAACCGGGTGAAGACATTGGCGCGGACGATGTCGGCCATCGACCGGCTGCTGCGCACCGGGACGTCGTTGACCTGACCGTTCGCGATCCGCTCGGCCACCTTGGCCGCGGAGAGCCCGGTCGCCGCCGTGGCGGGGACGGGAACGGGATGCACAGGATCGAGTTCGGCGCCCGCGTCGATGTGCGTCATGCGTTCGACGGTACGTGCGGATTTACGGCTTCACATGCCGAGTGGCCGGAAGATCCGACCTGGGTAGGACGGACCGGTGGGGGGAGTGGTGCCGTGGTTGTACGGGACGCCCCTCACTCCGCCGCAGGAGCCTCGGCCGCTGCCGCCGCCCGCTTGATGGCGGTGTCGCGCCTCTTGACGAAGTAGACGCCGTACAGCCCCAGCCCGGTGCCGGCCAGACAGGTCCACACCCACCAGGCGTGTCCGCGGTCGTCGAACCAGCCGTAGAAGGGGAGCTGGACGAGGAAGAGGACGAACCAGAGGATCGTGCCGCCGATGATGGTCGGCACGATGGGCCCCTCTAGGGGCTCCGGTGCCTCGTGCTTGGGGGTCCACTTCGCCATGGAGCACAGCTTACGAGGCGATCAGTTCTACGCGCGGAGATAGTGGGGGGCCGCGTTATATGTTCATACTGAAACGGTTTGCCTCTGACCACTTCTCATCGTAGGAAACACCAAAACATGTCCACCTCGGCCCCCGCCAAGGTCCCCGCGCCCGATCAGCCGGGTGGTGCGCCCGCATACGGCGCCCTCGACCGTTACTTCAAGATCTCCG
Source organism: Streptomyces sp. NBC_00019 (assembly GCF_045041015.1). Taxonomy (NCBI): domain Bacteria; kingdom Bacillati; phylum Actinomycetota; class Actinomycetes; order Kitasatosporales; family Streptomycetaceae; genus Streptomyces; species Streptomyces sp. NBC_00019. Next base: position 4,885,478 of record NZ_CP108302.1, on the reverse strand, counting down.
AGCGGGGCAGCACGCTCCCCCGCGAGGTCCGCGGCGGTTTCGCCACCTTCTTCGCGATGGCCTACATCATCGTGCTGAACCCGATCATCCTGGGCAGCGCGAAGGACATGTACGGCAACCAGCTCGACAACGGTCAGCTGGTGACGGCCACCTGTGTGACGGCGGCGTTCACCACGCTCCTCATGGGCGTCATCGGCAACGTCCCGATCGCGCTGGCCGCCGGCCTCGGTGTGAACTCGGTCGTCGCGCTCCAGCTCGCGCCCCGGATGTCCTGGCCGGACGCCATGGGCATGGTGGTGCTCGCCGGCTTCATCGTGATGCTGCTGGTCGCCACGGGTCTGCGCGAGCGCGTCATGAACGCGGTCCCCTTCGGTCTGCGCAAGGCCATCAGCATCGGTATCGGCCTGTTCATCATGCTGATCGGCCTCGTCGACTCCGGCTTCGTCTCCCGCATCCCGGACGTCGCCCAGACGACCGTCCCGCTTCAGCTCGGCGGCAACGGCCACCTCGACGGCTGGCCGGTCCTGGTCTTCATCCTGGGCGCCCTGCTCACCCTGGCGCTCATCGTCCGCAAGGTCTCCGGCGCGATCCTCATCTCGATCGTCGCCATGACCGTCGTAGCGATGATCATCGAGGCCGTCGCCAAGGTCCCGTCCTGGGGTCTGACGACGCCGAAGTGGCCCGGCAATCCGGTCGCCACCCCCGACTTCGGGCTGCTCGGCAAGGTCAGTCTGTTCGGCGGCTTCGAGAAGGTCGGCGTGCTGACCGGCGTCCTCTTCGTCTTCACGGTCCTGCTGTCGTGCTTCTTCGACGCGATGGGCACGATCATGGGCGTCAGCGACGAGGCGAAGCTGACCGACGCCCAGGGGCAGATGCCGGGCATCAACAAGGTCCTGTTCGTCGACGGCCTCGCGGTCGCCGCGGGCGGTGCCAGCTCCTCCTCGGCCACCACCGCCTTCGTGGAGTCCACGGCGGGTGTCGGCGAGGGCGCGCGCACCGGCTTCGCGAACGTCGTCACCGGTGGCCTCTTCACCGTGGCGCTGTTCCTGACTCCCGTGGCCACGATGGTCCCGTCCCAGGCGGCGACCCCGGCGCTGCTCGCGGTGGGCTTCCTGATCCTGTCCAACTCGGTCAAGGAGATCGACTGGGCGGACTACACGATCGCCATCCCGGCCTTCGTGACCATGGTGATGATGCCGTTCACGTACTCGATCACCAACGGCATCGGCATGGGCTTCATCACCTTCGTGGTGCTGCGGCTGGCGGCCGGGCGGGGCAAGGAGATCCCCGCCGCGATGCATGTCGTCGCCGCCGTCTTCGCCTTCTACTACCTGATGCCGGCCCTGGGCCTCACATGATCCGGAAGGGTCACGTGACCCCGTAGAACTTCTCCGTCTCCTCGACGGCGGTCTGGAACCGCTCGTCGAAGTCATCCCGGATGAGCGTTCGGACGACATAGTCCTGGACGCTCATTCCCCTTTTTGCCGCATGGTCCCGGAGCCGTTCGAGCAGCTCCCCGTCTATCCGCAGGCTGAGCACGCTGGTCCCCATGGACACGAGGGTCGCGGGCCTCGACGGGTGGCGTTCACATTCCGCTGCCGTCTCACTCGTACGGGTGATGATCCTGTTTTAGTGGCCCGCCTCACGGGAATCCTTGCGCGCGCCAGCTTGTTTAGCGAGAGTAATGAGTTACGCTAAAGAGATGCCGGACCTTACGCATGGCGACGACGCTGCCGCCGTGAACTCCCTACGCTCCGCCGTGATGCGACTGTCCCGTCGGCTCAAGCACCAGCGGGTCGACGAGTCGCTGAGCCCCACCGAGATGTCGGTCCTGGGCACCCTCTCCATCTGCGGCAAGGCCACCCCGGGCGAGCTCGCCCGCAAGGAACATGTGCAGCCGCCCTCGATGACCCGCATCGTGGCGCTGCTCGAGGGCAAGGGGCTGGTCCGTCTCGAGCCGCATCCCGAGGACCGGCGCCAGAAGGTCGTCACGAAGACGGAACAGGCCGAGGCGATGCTCGCCGAGAGCCGCGCCAAGCGCAACGCCTTCCTGGCCACCCTGGTCGACGGACTGGACGAGGACGAGTGGGCCAAACTGCGCGCCGCCGCCCCCGTGCTGGAGAAGCTCGCACACCTGTAATCGGTCCTGAGGAGGCGAATCCTTTTGAGTACGGGATCCGGAGCAGACTCCGCCCCCGCACCGTCCACCTCTACCCGCGAGCATCCCGACAGGTCCTCGAAGTCCTCGATGTTCAGCTCCCTGAAGAGCCGGAACTACCGGCTCTTCTTCGCCGGCCAGGTCGTCTCCAACACCGGCACCTGGATGCAGCGCATCGCTCAGGACTGGCTGGTCCTCAGCCTCACCGGCTCCTCGACCGCCGTCGGCGTCACGACCGCGCTCCAGTTCCTGCCGATGCTGCTCTTCGGGCTCTACGGCGGTGTCCTCGTCGACCGTCTGCCCAAGCGGCCCACGCTGCTGGTCACCCAGTCCGCGATGGCCGTCACCGGTCTCGCGCTCGCCTTCCTGACCCTCTCCGGGCATGTGGAGGTCTGGCACGTCTATCTGGCCGCCTTCGCCGTCGGTCTCGCGACCGTCGTCGACAACCCGGCCCGTCAGACCTTCGTCTCCGAGATGGTCGGCCCCGACCAGCTGCAGAACGCGGTCAGCCTGAACTCCGCGAACTTCCAGTCCGCCCGTCTGATCGGCCCCGCCGTCGCGGGCCTCATGATCACCGGCGTCGGCACCGGCTGGGCGTTCCTCGCCAACGGCATGTCGTTCGTCGCGCCCATCGCGGGCCTGCTGCTGATGCGGTCGCGCGACCTGCACGTCGTCGAGCGGGCCCCGCGCGGCAAGGGCCAGCTGCGGGAGGGACTCCACTACGTCGCGGGCCGCCCGGACCTGATCTGGACCATCGTCCTGGTCGGTTTCGTCAGCACCTTCGGCTTCAACTTCCCGGTGTACCTGTCGGCCTTCGCCGACGACGTCTTCCACGCGGGCGCCGGCTCCTACAGCCTCTTCAACACCCTGATGGCGGTCGGCTCCCTCGCCGGCGCCCTGCTCGCCGCCCGGCGCGGCACCGCCCGGATGCGGGTGCTGGTCGCGGGCGCGGTGGCCTTCGGCACGCTGGAGATAGTGGCCGCGCTCGCCCCGTCCCTGTGGCTCTTCGCCCTGCTCATGGTCCCGATCGGCATGTTCGGCATGACGGTCAACGTCACCGCCAACAGCAGCGTCCAGCTGAGCACCGACCCGGCGATGCGGGGCCGGGTGATGTCCCTCTACATGATGGTGTTCATGGGCGGCGCCCCTCTGGGCGCCCCGATCGCCGGCTGGATCACCGACGCGTACGGCGTCCGGGCGGGCCTCGCGGCCGGCGGTGTGATCGCCGCCTCGGCAGCCGTGACGATCGGCCTGTTCCTGGCCCGCGTCGGCAACCTGCGCCTGTCGGTGGGCTGGCACCACGGGCATCCGCGGGTGGGCCTGGTCCCGCGGGAGCGGGAGCGGCTGGCGACGGCCGCGTAGGAAGTTCCGGCTGGTCGGCCCGGAGGGCCGGAGTGTCCCCGTGCGGCTCGCTCCCTCCGGGCCGACGGCTGTCCGGGCTACCCCGACTCCGCGTTCCCTGCCTGGTGACAGGCTGGCCTCATGAGACTCTTCGCCGCCGTGCTGCCCCCGCAGGAAGTCGCTCGGGAACTCGCCGCGGAGGTGGACGAGCTGAGGCGGCTCCCCGGCGCGGACGGGCTGCGCTGGACGGGCCGGCCGGGGTGGCACTTCACGCTCGCGTTCTACGGCGAGGTGGAGGACGACGTCGTGGCGGAACTGTCGGCGAGGCTCGAGCGGGCGGCCGCGCGCACCGCTCCCTTCGAGCTGGCGGTGCGGGGCGGCGGGCAGTTCGGGCACGGGCGGGCGCTGTGGGCGGGAGCCTGCGGCGAGGTGCCGGCGCTGCGGCTGCTGGCGGACCGTGCGGAGGCGGCGGCGCGGAAGGCGGGGGTGCCGATGGGGGAGCACCGGCGGTACAAGGCCCATCTGACGCTGGCGCGCAGCCGGTCGGACGTGGACGTGCGGCCGTATGTCTCCGCGCTCGAGGGGTTCAAGAGCGCTGCGTGGACCGTGGGCGAGCTGGCGCTGGTCCGCAGCGACCTGCCGAAGTCGGGGGTGCCGGGGGAGCAGCCGCGCTACGAGGTGGTCGCCCGGTGGGCGCTCGGCGGGGCCGGTTAGGCTCGGGGGGTGGACCCGAAGAGCCGTAACCGGATCATGGCCGTTGTGCTGGTGCTGATGTTTGTCGTGGTGGCGGTGGCGTCGGTGCTCGGTAGGTAGTTGCTGAGCGGGGAGCCTGGGGAACTGCGGCCGGCTTTCGGCTGCGGGCCGTGTGTGGCTGGTCGCGCAGTTCCCCGCGCCCCTAAGGGCGCCTCGCCTCGGGGCGTTACCAGGCGAAGGCCTCCGGCGACGGGCCCGGGCCCGGGAAGATCTCGTCCAGGCCGGTCAGCAGTTCCTCGCTCAGCTCCAGCTCGACGGCCCTGATCGCCGACGCGAGCTGTTCTGCCGTACGCGGGCCGACGATCGGGCCGGTCACGCCGGGGCGGGTCAGGAGCCAGGCCAGGGCGGCCTCGCCGGGTTCGAGCCCGTGCTTGTCGAGGAGATCCTCGTACGACTGGATCTGGGCGCGGATGGTGGTGTTGGCGAGGGAGTCGGCGGCCCGGCCACTCGCCCGGCGCCCGCCCTCGACCTCCTTCTTGATGACACCGCCGAGCAGCCCGCCGTGCAGCGGGGACCACGGGATGACGCCGAGCCCGTACTCCTGCGCGGCCGGGATGACCTCCATCTCGGCGCGGCGCTCGGCGAGGTTGTAGAGGCACTGCTCGCTGACGAGCCCGATGGTGCCGCCGCGCCGGGCGGCGATCTCGTTGGCCTGGGCGATCTTGTACCCGGGGAAGTTGCTCGACCCTACGTAGAGGATCTTGCCCTGCTGGACGAGGACGTCGACCGCCTGCCAGATCTCCTCGAAGGGGGTGGCGCGGTCGACGTGATGGAACTGGTAGACGTCGATGTAGTCGGTCTGCAGCCGCTTGAGGCTCGCGTCCACCGCCCGCCGGATGTTGAGGGCGGACAGCTTGTCGTGGTTCGGCCAGGAGGGGCCGTCGCCGGCCATGTTGCCGTAGACCTTGGTGGCGAGGACGGTCTTGTCGCGATGCGTGGGGCTCTTCGCGAACCAGTTGCCGATGATCTCCTCGGTACGGCCCTTGTTCTCGCCCCAGCCGTACACGTTGGCGGTGTCGAAGAAGTTGATGCCCGCGTCGAGGGCCGAATCCATGATCGCGTGGGAGTCGGCTTCATCGGTCTGCGGGCCGAAGTTCATGGTGCCGAGGACGAGTCGGCTGACCTTGAGTCCGGTGCGTCCGAGCTGCGTGTACTTCATGTCTCCCTAGCCAACGGCGTGGAGTGCGCTCTAGGCAAGGGTGATCTTGAGCCTTGACGCTAACTGGAGGTTAGTGCTTTCCTGTGGAAAGTTAGAGCTTGAAGTTTCAATATTCATGGTCTGGAGAGCCCTGTGTCCCCCACCACGCCTGTCCGCAAGGCAGTTGTCGCTGTCATGGCCGCCACCGCGGTACTGACTGCGGCGGCCGCACCGGCCGTCGCGGCACCGCGCCCGGCATCCGTCGGCCACCCCGACTCCGCCCGCCTCGGCTATCAGAAGGCAGTCGCCGAACGCGTCCTCAAGGGCGTCTTCGAGCGCGGCGACACCACGGTCGTGGACCGTTTCGTACGGCCGGACTACATCCAGCACAACCCGTTCGCACCGGACGGAGCGGAGACGCTGAAGGGGCTGGCGACGTCGGTGCACGCCCAGTTCCCGGACGCGGTGTACGGCATCAAGCGGGTGCTCTCGGAGGGCGACCTGGTCCTGGTGCACTCGAACGTCGTCCTGACGCCGGGCGACCGCGGTCAGGCCGTCTTCGACATCTTCCGCTTCCAGGGTGGGAAGATCGCCGAGCACTGGGACGTGGGGCAGACCGTGCCGGAGTCGTCGGTGAACGGCAACGACATGTTCTCCACGGTGAGTTGGCCACGGACGACAGAGCCGGGTCCGGGGTTCCTCACCGGGTACAACAAGAAGCTGGTCACGGCCGCCTTCGACCAACTGCTCGTGAAGAAGGACCTGTCGGCGATCGACCGCTACTGGGGCCGTGAATACCACCAGCACAACCCCGGTATCGCGGACGGCGTGGCAGGCGTGAAGTCAGGGCTGGGCGCATACTTCGCGGCCTTCCCCGAGCTGAAGGTGGAGCCCAAGCGCATCATCGCCGAGGGCGACCTGGTGGCCGTCCACAGCCGTTACATCCCGGCACCGGGAGAACGGGGCCAGGCGATCGTGGACCTCTTCCGGGTACGGGCCGGCAAGATCGTGGAGCACTGGGACGTGATCCAGGACGTTCCGGCGAGCGCGGCGAACGACAACGGAATGTTCTAGCCCCCCGGCCCCCCGAGCCCCGGATCCCCCGAGCCCCCGATCCCCCGTGAAGGGGGCGGCGATTGGCAGATGTGTCCCACGCCGCCCCCTCACCACCTGCACTTTCCCGCGCGAGGGCCGGGACGGATCTGCCAATCCCTCCCACCCCGTCAGACGGCCGGACCGTACGCCTTCCCGATGGCCCATCCCTGGCTCATCGCCTCCGCGAAAGCCGCCGCGATCTTGTGTTCGCCGCTCGCGTTCGGGTGGGTGCCGTCGTAGGTGTCGTGGTTGATGTCGTACGACTCCGGTGGCGAGGCCAGCAGTAGCGGGGAGCGGGGCTCGTCCAGGTCGGCCACCGCCTTGGCCAGGAGTTCGTTGAAGAGGGTGACCTGGGTGCCGAAGGGCGGGTCGTCCTGGGCCCGGACGTTCGGGATGACCGGGAGCAGCACCATGCGGATGCGGGGCTGCGCCGCGCGCGCCTCCGTGACGAAGGCGCGGACGTTGTCCGCCGTCTGTTCCGCGTTCGTGTAGAAGCCCAGGTCGATGAGGCCCAGCGAGACCAGCAGGACGTCGGCCCGGCAGGAGCGGACCGCGTCACCGATCAGCGGAGCCATGTGCAGCCACCCCTCGCCCCAGCCGGCGAGATGGGCGCGGGGGAAGTCCGGGTCGGCGTACTCGTACGAGGTGGGTGTGTCCGTCGCCTTGTCGTGGAGTGTCTCGCGCGGGCCGACGAGGGCGAAGGGGCGGCCGTGGGTGTCGCGCAGGTGCTGCCACATCCGGTAGCGCCATGTGTGTTCGCCCGCGCTTCCGATCGTCATGGAGTCGCCGACGGGCATGAACCTGAGCATCCGCTCATGATGAATGATCAGCGGGAGCGGTGGGGTGTGAGGCCGGACACGTGAACGGCCTTCCGGGGATGGCAAGCTTGGGCTCATGCGTGCGCTACTCGGTGTTGTCGGAGCCACTGCCCTGCTCGTTCTCACGGGCGCGAGCCCCGCGTCCGCCGCCGACGGGGACAACGGGTTCACCATCGAGGATCCGCGCATCACCGAGTCCAGCGGGCTCGCCGCGTCCCGTCAGCACCCGGGCATCTACTGGACCCACAACGACCAGGACACCGGCACCTACCTCTACGCCGTCGACAGCTCCACCGGGAAGACCGTCGCGAGGATCACCCTGAAGGGTGTCGGCACCCAGCGGGACGTCGAGGCCGTAGCCATCGGGCCCGACAACCAGATCTACGTCGGGGACATCGGTGACAACGACGGGGTGACCTGGCCCTACGTCTGGATCTACCAGCTGCCCGAGCCCAAGGAGCTCAAGGACCAGACGATCCGCGCCAAGCAGTACGTCGTGAAGTACTCCGACGGCTCCCGTGACGCGGAGTCGATGATCGTCCATCCGAAGACCGGGCGCGTCTACCTCATCGACAAGCAGGAGGACGGCGGGCATCTGTACGAGGGTCCCGCCAAGCTCTCCACCTCCGGCACCAACGTCTTCAGGCCCGCCGCCGCCGTCGACCTCTGGGCCACCGACGCCGCCTTCTCGCCGAACGGCCGACAGCTCGCCGTACGCGGCTACTTCGGCGGCATCTGGTACGACTGGAACGGCGGCGACCTCAAGCGCGGCAGCCGGATCAGCGTGCCCATCGGGCAGGGGGAGTCCGTCAGTTACTCGCCGGACGGCACCAAGCTGATGCTCGGCAGCGAGGGCGCCGGCAGCGAGGTGGTGGCCGAGGACGCGCCCGGGGGCGACGGCTCGTCCGACTCGCCGTCCGGCAACGGGGGTTCGGGCCAGGCCGACGGCGACGGCGGCTCCGACAGCAAGAACGTCAAGGTCGGCGCCCTCGCCGTGGCCGTCGCCGCGGCCGTCGTGTTCGGGTTCCGGGTGCTGCGCCGCAGGTGAGCCGCCGGGCCCGGATCACTGTTCCGTCCGGCGCCGCGACACGATGACTTCCAGGCCGTCGAGGATGCGCTGAAGGCCGAACTCGAAGTGGTCGAAGTCGGTGCCGAACGCGTCGTCCGAGAGGGCGGCGAGCACCGGGTAGCGACCGCTGGCCATGACCTTCTCCAGCGTCGGCACCTGTGCCTGCCAGAACTCCGCGTCCGTCAGGCCCGTGCGGCGCTCCACCTCCTGCTGGTACAGCTGGGTGCGGGCGGCGCCGACGACGTAACCGTCGATCATGATGATCGCCGAGACCAGCTCGGGGTCGGTCAGGCCCATCGGCTTGATGAGGGTGAGGACCTTCTCCATGCCGTCCAGGGCGCTCGGGCCGAGGATCGGGCGGGACTGGTTGACCTGGAGCAGCCAGGGGTGCCGGCGGTAGAGGGCGAGGGTTGCCCGGCCCAGGGCCTCCAGGGCCGAGCGCCAGTCGCCGTCGCCCAGGTCCGCCGGGTTCTCGGACGGCTTCTGCACCCGGTCCAGCATCAGGTCGAGCAGCTCGGCCTTGCCGGGGACGTACCGGTACAGCGACATCGCGCCGGTGCCGAGCTCGCCGGCGACGCGGCGCATCGACACCGCGTCCAGACCGTCGGCGTCCGCCACCTGGACGGCCGCTTCCACGATCCGGTCCAGGGTCAGGGCCGGTTTGGGCCCGCGGCTGGGGCGCCGGCCCGTGTCCCACAGCAGCTCAAGGGTGCGGACGATGTCTCCGCCGCCGCTGGTCTCCGAACTGCTCGTCATGGGTGCAGCTTAGTTCCCCGGAAATTAATTGGGTACGGCGTACGCGTAATCGGGTACGGTGTACTCAGTTAAGGAGACCAAGGGGGTACCCATGACCGACGGATACGCGGTGCGTGCCGAGGCACTGGAGAAGCGGTACGGCGAGAAGCGCGCCCTCGACGGCTTCGACCTTGCCGTCCGCGAGGGCACCGTGCACGGACTGCTCGGGCCGAACGGCGCGGGCAAGACCACGGCCGTCCGCATCCTGGCCACGCTCCTGCGGTTGGACGGCGGACACGCGACCGTGGCCGGCCTGGACGTGGCCCGGCACTCGCGCGAGGTGCGCGCCCGCATCGGGCTGACCGGGCAGTACGCGGCCGTGGACGAGGTGCTCACGGGCCGGCAGAACCTGGAGATGTTCGGCAGGCTCTTCCACCTCGGCGGCCGGCGGGCCAAGTCCCGCGCCACCGACCTGCTGGAGCAGTTCGACCTCACCGACGCCGCGGACAAGGGCGTCGGCAAGTACAGCGGCGGCATGCGGCGCCGCCTCGACCTCGCCGCCTCGATGATCCTCGCCCCGGCCGTCCTCTTCCTGGACGAGCCCACCACCGGACTCGACCCCCGCAGCCGGGGCGAAGTCTGGGACTCCGTAAGGGCGTTGGTGGCGAGCGGCACCACCGTGCTGCTGACCACGCAGTATCTGGAGGAGGCCGACAAGCTGGCCTCCCGCATCACCGTCATCGACCAGGGGCGCTCCATCGCCGACGACACCCCGGACGGGCTGAAGAGCAGGGTCGGCGGCGACCGCATCGAGGTCGTGGTCGCCGAGCGGGCCGACATCCCGCAGGTGGTGAAGGTCGTCGCCCGCGTCTCGGACGGCGAACCCGAGGCGGAGGAAGGCGAGTTGCGCGTGCACGCCCCGGTCGTCGACCGCGTCTCGGCACTCACCGAGGTGGCCCGCACCCTCCAGGACGAGGGCGTCCGCGTCGAGGACATCGGGCTGCGCAGGCCCAGCCTCGACGACGTGTTCCTGCGCCTGACCGGACACCGCACGGAGAAGGAGGAGACAGCCGCATGAGCACCGTCGACCTGACCGGACCGGCCACCCGCGGCCGCGCCTACTGGATCCTCACCGACGTCTGGAACATCGTCCGCCGAGGCCTCACCCACTACCAGCGCCAGCCCATCAACATCGCCTGGCAGCTGGGCTTCCCGATCCTCTCCGTCCTCCTCTACGGCTATGTCTTCGGCAGCGCCATGCAGGTGCCCGGCGGCGGGGACTACAAGGACTTCCTGATGCCCGGGATGTTCGTGATGACGATGGCGTTCGGCTTCATCAACACCGCGACGCTCGTGGTGTACGACGCCACGAAGGGCGTGATCGACCGGTTCCGCTCCATGCCGATGGCGTCCTCGGCGGTCGTGGCCGGGCGCGGGGTCACCGATCTGCTGGTCGCCTGTGCCGAGTTGGCCATCATGATGCTGACCGCGATCGCCATGGGCTGGCGGCCGGACGGGGGCCTGGGCTTCCTCGCCGCGTTCGGGCTGCTGCTGTGGCTGCGGTTCGCGCTGATCTGGATCGGTGTGTGGCTGGGGCTGATCGTGCCCAACCCGGAGGCGGCGGGCGGTCTGTTCGCGGTGGCCTTCCCCCTCACGATGATCTCCAGCATCTTCGTCGCACCCCAGCTGATGCCCGACTGGCTCGGCGCCGTGGCCTCCTGGAACCCGATCTCCTCCACGGCCGCCGCCACCCGCGACCTCTTCGGCACCCCGGTCGGCGGCGGGGACTCCTGGGTCGAGCAGCACGCGCTGCTCATGGCGTACGTGTGGCCCGTGATCCTTACGGCGATCTTCCTGCCCTTGGCGGTACGCAGCTTCCAGAAGCTCAGTCGTTGACTTGCTCCTCGGGCTGAAGCCCGAGGATTCTGGCCGTCCCGACCCAATCCCGTGCCGTTACGCGGCACGGGATTGGGTCGGGAATCCGTGGCTTCCTGTTTCTTCACGCTGTGCCGGGACTGCTCCTGGTCTTACCGGCGCTCCGCAGGCCGATACCGCCAGTCCGGCGGCCGTCTCGATGTTGAGTGCGGCGTTGGTGTCCCGGTCGTGGACGGTGCCGCAGGCGGTACAGGTCCACTCCCGGACGTTCAGGGGCTTGGGTCCGTCCTTGACGCCGCAGGTGGAGCAGACCTGACTTGTCGGCTCGAACCGGCCGATAGTGACCAGGGTGCGGCCATACCGTTCCGCTTTGTATTTCAGCATGCCGATGAACGAGGACCATCCGGCGTCGTGCACGGACTTGGCCAGCTTCGTGCGGGCCAGTCCCGCCACCGACAAGTCCTCCACAGCGATCCCTTGGTTCTCGGAGATCAGCATCGTGGAGAGCTGGTGGTGGAACTCGCGGCGTGCGTCAGCAACTTTGGCGTGGGCGCGGGCGACCTTGAGGCCTGCCTTGGCTCGGTTCTTTGATCCTTTCTGTTTGCGGGACAGCTCCCTCTGGGCCTTCTTCAGTTTCTTCTCTGCGCGGCGCAGGAAGCGCGGGGAGTCGATCTTCGTGCCGTCGGAGAGGACCGCGAAGTGGGTGAGGCCGAGATCGATGCCGATGGTGCGGTCGGTGTCGGGCATCCGGATCGCGTCGGCGGCGGGGTCCGTGTCGATGACGAAGGAGGCGAAATACCGTCCGGCGGCGTCCTTGATGACGGTGACGGAGGTGGGGTGGCGGGCAGGGTTCGGGACCATTTCACCTTCACCTTGCCGATCTTCGGCAGGTTCAGACGGCCGCTGTCGGTGATGCTCCAGCGGGCATTCGTAGTGAACCGGATCGACTGCCGGGTGTCCTTGCGGGACTTGAACCGTTGCGGGCCCACCTTCGGTCCCTTGCGCTCGCCTTTGAGGGAGGCGAAGAAGTTGCGGTAGGCCCTGTCGGCGTCCCGCAGGGACTGCTGAAGCACCACCGCGGAGACCTCACCGAGCCAGGACCGCTCGGCTGTCCGCTTGGCCTCGGTGACCAGCTTCCGGGACAGCTGACCGGCCGTCGGGAACGGCTGCCCCTCCTTGCGGGCGTCTTCACGGGCGCGGACCGCGTCGTTGAACACGACACGCGCGCACCCGAACGCCCGCGCCAACCCGATGCGCTGACCCGGCTCGGGGTAGAGGCGAAACGCGTATCGGAGCTGCATGACGATCACCCTAAATACGCGTTCTGGGGCACCGTCACAGAAGATCGGAATCGATCGCGATCGTCTGCCTGTCTGATGTTCGTGCCCAGGTTCGACATCTCACGCCCGCCGATGATCACCGTGCGCGTGTGGTGCGGGCCGGGAAGGAGACGGGCGAGGATGCTCCGCTCCGGCATCCCAGAGACCGCACCACCCTGCTCCGCAGGGCAGGACAGCGCGCCACTCCGCGTGGCGAACGTGCGATTCGCTTCATCGTCGGGTTGAAGCCCGATGCGCTACGAATGAACTCCCGTAGCGTCCAGTGTCTTGACGTGTCCATGTGACCTGACTTCCATGGGGGTGCGGGTGTGGGAGCGCTCCCACCCAGTTCCGGGCCCGCGCCTCCCGAGAGGAAGCAGCGACATGTTCCGCAGCTTGCGAAGAGCGCTGTGCGCGGTGGCCGCGGCCCTTCTTTTACCGCTGGGTGCCCAGACGGCGCAGACCGCCCAGGCCGCCGAGGTCGCGGCCGGCGCCGGTTACTGGCACACCAGCGGCCGCCAGATCCTGGACGAGGCCGGGCAGTCGGTCCGTATCGCCGGCATCAACTGGTTCGGCTTCGAGACCGGCAACTACGTGCTCCACGGCCTCTGGTCACGCGACTACAAGAGCATGATCGACCAGATGAAGTCGCTGGGCTACAACACGATCCGCATCCCGTTCAGCGACGACATCTTCAAGTCGGGGACCGTCCCCAACAGCATCGACTTCTCCAGCGGCAAGAACGCCGACCTGCAAGGACTCAACTCCCTCCAGATCCTGGACAAGATCGTCTCGTACGCCGGTCAGGACGGCCTCAAGGTCATCCTCGACCGGCACCGCCCGGACTCCGGCGGCCAGTCGGCGCTCTGGTACACCTCGGCGGTCCCGGAGTCGACCTGGATCGCCAACCTTCGTGCGCTGGCGACCCGTTACCTCGGCCAGGACACCGTCGTGGGCATCGACATCCACAACGAGCCGCACGACCCCGCCTGTTGGGGCTGCGGTGACACCACGAGGGACTGGCGCCTCGCCGCCCAACGGGCCGGCAACGCGATCCTCGCCGTCAATCCGGAGCTGCTGATCTTCGTCGAGGGCGTCCAGACGTACAACGGCGTCTCCGGCTGGTGGGGCGGCAACCTGATGGGAGTGGCCGACCACCCGGTCCAGCTGAACGTGGCGAACCGGGTCGTCTACTCGGCGCACGACTACGCCACGTCCGTGGCCCAGCAGAGCTGGTTCAGCGATCCCACCTTCCCCGCCAACATGCCCGGCATCTGGGACAAGTACTGGGGCTACATCTTCAAGCAGAACATCGCGCCCGTGTGGGTGGGCGAGTTCGGCACGACCCTCCAGTCGACCGTGGACCAGCGGTGGCTGGCCGCGCTGGTGGACTATCTGCGGCCGACGTCGACGTACGGCTCGGACTCCTTCCACTGGACCTTCTGGTCCTGGAACCCCAACTCCGGTGACACGGGCGGGATCCTCAAGGACGACTGGCAGACCGTGGACACCGTGAAGGACGGCTACCTGGCGAGCGTCAAGGCGCCGGGCTTCCCGGCCGGCGGCGGCAGCGACCCCGGTGATCCGGGCGACCCCGGCGGCGGTACGGCGGCCTGCACCGCCGCCTACACCGTCAGCAGCGACTGGGGCGGCGGCTTCAACGCCGAGGTGAAGGTGACCAACACCGGTACGACCGCGATCAGTTCGTGGAAGGTGACCTGGACCTGGAGCGGGTCGCAGCAGGTGACGAGCGCGTGGAACGCGTCGTACACGCAGAGCGGGTCGACCGTGACCGCGTCCAACGCCGCGCACAACGGCTCTGTCGCCGCGGGCGGTTCGGCGAGCTTCGGGTTCGGCGGGGCGCCCGGGGGCGGGGGTGTGCCGAGTGTGAGCTGTACGGCCGCATAGGGGAAGGGCCGTATGCGAGAAGGGCGCCCGGCTGTCCGCCGGGCGCCCTTCATCGTCGTATCGCCTCGGGCGACTACAGCTTCTCGATCACGTAGTCGACGCACTTCGTCAGCGCCTCGACGTCCGCCGGGTCGATCGCCGGGAACATGGCGACGCGGAGCTGGTTGCGGCCGAGCTTGCGGTAGGGCTCGGTGTCGACGATGCCGTTGGCGCGCAGGACCTTGGCGATCGCGGCGGCGTCGATCTCGTCGGAGAAGTCGATCGTGCCGATGACCTGGGAGCGCTTGGCGGCGTCGGCGACGAACGGGCTCGCGTACTTGCTCTCCTCGGCCCAGCCGTAGAGGCGGGTCGAGGAGTCCTTCGTACGGCCCGTGGACCAGGCGAGACCGCCCTGGCCGTTGAACCACTCCAGCTGCTGGTTGAGCAGGAAGAGGGTGGCGAGGGCCGGGGTGTTGTACGTCTGGTTCTTGCGGGAGTTGTCGATCGCCGTGGGGAGCGAGAAGAACTCCGGCACGTGACGGCCGCTCGCGTGGATGCGCTCGGCGCGCTCGATCGCGGCGGGGGAGAAGACGGCGATCCACAGGCCGCCGTCGGAGGCGAAGGACTTCTGCGGGGCGAAGTAGTAGACGTCCGTCTCGGCGATGTCGACGGGCAGACCGCCGGCGCCGCTCGTCGCGTCCACGAGGACCAGGGCGCCCTCGTCGGCACCGGCCACGCGCTTGACGGGGGCGGCGACACCGGTGGAGGTCTCGTTGTGCGTGAGGGCGTACGCGTCGACGCCCGCCTCGGCCTGCGGCTCCGGGTGCGTGCCCGGGTCGCTCGCGATGACCGTGGGCTCGGCCAGCCAGGGGGCGAGCTTGGCGGCCTTGGCGAACTTCGAGCTGAACTCGCCGAAGTTCAGGTGCTGCGACTTGTTCTCGATCAGGCCGTGGGTCGCCACGTCCCAGAACGCGGTCGAGCCGCCGTTGCCGAGGACGACCTCGTACCCCTCGGGCAGGGAGAACAGTTCACTGATGCCCTCACGCACCTGGCCGACCAGGTTCTTGACCGGGGCCTGGCGGTGTGAGGTGCCCAGCAGGGACGTACCGGTTGCGGCCAGCGCGTCCAGCGCTTCCGTCCGCACCTTGGAGGGGCCCGCGCCGAATCGACCGTCGGCGGGCTTGATGTCAGCGGGAATCTGGATCTCAGCCACGGAGTGAGGTTAGCCGGTGCGGGAAACCTGGTCGAAACGCAGTCCGTCGGCTGAGACGCGGCGTTTGGTTTGCTGGACCCATGACGGATCTAGAGGCCGCTCTGCGTAAAGCCGTCCAGGGTGACGTCCGCTTCGACGTCACCGCCCGCGCGCTGACCACCATGGACGCGTCCAACTACCGGCGGGTCCCGCTCGGTGTCGTGGCCCCACGCGACGCCGATGACGTCGCCGCCGTCCTCGCCGTGTGCCGGGAGCACTCGGTACCGGTCGTCGCGCGGGGCGGCGGTACCTCCATCGCCGGGCAGGCGACCGGCACCGGAGTGGTGCTGGACTTCACCCGGCACATGAACCGGCTGCTCTCCCTCGACCCTTTGTCGCGCACCGCCGTCGTACAGCCCGGTCTCGTCCTTGACCGGCTCCAGGAGGCCGCTGCCCCGCACGGGCTGCGTTTCGGGCCGGACCCCTCCACGCACAGCCGGTGCACGCTCGGCGGGATGATCGGGAACAACTCGTGCGGCTCGCACTCGGTGGCGTGGGGGACGACCGCGGACAGTGTGCGGGAGCTGGACGTGGTCACCGCGCGCGGGCAGCGGTTGCGGCTGGGGCAGGGGTGGGCGGGGGCGCCGGAGGGGCTGCGGGAGCTGGTGGAGGGGGACCTGGCGCGGCTGCGGACCGGTTTCCCCGAGCTGCCCCGCCGGATCTCCGGGTATGCGCTGGACGCGCTGCTGCCGGAGAGGGATGCGGATGTCGCCCGTTCCTTCTGCGGGAGCGAGGGCACTCTGGGGATCCTCACCGAAGCAGTCGTACGACTCGTCGAGTCACCACGCGCGCGTGCCCTCGCGGTGCTGGGATACCCGGACGAGGGCGCGGCCGCCGAGGCCGCTGCCGGACTGCTGCCGCACGGCCCCCTGACGGTGGAGGGCATGGCAGCCGACCTGGTGTCCGCGGCGGTGGCGCTGCCCCGTGGCGGGGCGTGGCTGTTCGTGGAGACGGGCGGCGACACGCAGGCCGAGGCACGCGCGCGTGCGGAGACGATCGTGCGGGCCGCCGATGTCATGGACGCGGTGGTCGTGACGGACCCGGCCGGTCAGCGCGCCCTGTGGCGCATCCGCGAGGACGCCAGCGGTACGGCGACCCGGATGCCGGACGGCTCCGAGGCCTGGCCCGGCTGGGAGGACTGCGCGGTGCCGCCGGCCCGGCTGGGCGCGTATCTGCGGGACTTCAGGGGGCTGCTGGGCGAGCACGGGCTGCGCGGGACGCCGTACGGCCATTTCGGGGACGGCTGCATCCACGTCCGTATCGACTTCGATCTGCTGACGGACGCGGGGGTCGGCCGCTTCCGGCGTTTCTCGGAGGAGCTCGCCGACCTGGTCGCGGCGCACGGCGGCTCACTGTCCGGCGAGCACGGGGACGGGCAGGCGCGGGCGGAGCTGCTGCCCCGGATGTACGGCACGGAGCTGGTGGGGCTCTTCGAGCGGGCGAAGGGCGTGTGGGACCCGGACGACCTGCTGAACCCCGGGATGCTGGTGCGCCCGGCGCCCCTGGACTCGAACCTCCGCTTCTCCGTCCTGCCCCGCGAGCCGGTCGACGTGGCCTTCGGCTACCCCGCCGACGGCGGTGACTTCTCCGCGGCGGTCCGCAGGTGCGTGGGCGTGGCGAAGTGCCGTACGACGTCCGCGCCCGGGTCCTCCGTCATGTGCCCGTCCTTCCGCGCGACCGGCGAGGAGGAGCACTCCACGCGCGGGCGGGCCCGGCTGCTGCACGAGATGCTCGCGGGTGCTGCATTTTCCCGGGGGACAACCCCCGGACCCCCGGCAGAAGAGCAGATCGGCCGGGATGACCAGCATGGACGTCACCCGGCAAATCCGAGTGAACTGGTCAGCGACGGCTGGCGGTCCGAGGAGGTGCGGGACGCGCTGGATCTGTGCCTGTCCTGCAAGGGGTGCCGGTCGGACTGTCCGGTCGGGGTCGACATGGCCACGTACAAGGCGGAGTTCCTGCACCACCACTACGAGGGGCGGCGCCGCCCGGCCGCGCACTACGCGATGGGGTGGCTGCCGGTGTGGCTGCGGGCGGTGGCGCGTACGCGTGCGGCGCGGGTGGCCAATGCGCTGGCCGGGGTGCGCCCGCTGGCGGCCGCCGCGAAGAGGCTCGGCGGGCTCGCTCCCGAGCGGGACATTCCGCGGCTGGCGACCAGGACGTTCAGCCGGTCGTTCAGGCCGCGGGGTGAGGGGCCGCGCGGAAGGGTCGTGCTGTGGCCGGACACCTTCACCGAGCATCTGTCGCCCGAGGTGGGGCAGGCGGCGGTACGGGTCCTGGAGGCGGCGGGCATCGGGACCGTGCTGCCGCCGACCCTGCGCACGGCGTCCGGGGGCTTCCGTCCGCTCGCGGCGCGCCGCGGCCGGGTCTGCTGCGGTCTGACGTACGTCTCCACGGGCCAGCTCGACCGCGCCCGTACGGTCCTGCGCCGCACCCTCGACCTGATGGCACCGGTACTGGAGACGGACCTCCTGGTGGTGGTCCTGGAACCGAGCTGCGCGGCGGCGCTCCGCACGGACCTGCCGGAGCTGCTCCACGACGACGAGCGGGCCGCGCGTCTCGCCTCGCGGGTGGTGACCTTCGCGGAGGCGCTGGAGCGCCTGGCGCCGGACTGGCGGCCGCCTCGCGTGGACCGTCCGGCGGTCGGCCAGACGCACTGCCACCAGCACGCGGTCCTCGGAGACACGTACGAACGCCGACTGCGGGAAGCCGCGGGCCTGACCGGTGAGCTGGCGGGCGGCTGCTGCGGACTCGCGGGC
The DNA here is from genome assembly GCF_045041015.1 of Streptomyces sp. NBC_00019. NCBI lineage: Bacteria > Bacillati > Actinomycetota > Actinomycetes > Kitasatosporales > Streptomycetaceae > Streptomyces > Streptomyces sp. NBC_00019. Next base: position 4,867,279 of record NZ_CP108302.1, on the reverse strand, counting down.
AACTTCGGCTTCGAGAAGGGCCACTTCGAGGTGTCGCGGGCCTGCGCGGAGGAACAGCTCCTGCCGGCGGTGCGGGCGGCGGCCGACGGAACGGTGGTCCTGGCGGACGGCTTCTCCTGCCGGACGCAGCTGGGACAGCTGGCGGGGGTGCGGGGGCGGCATCTGGCGGAGGTGCTGGCGGAGGGGCTGGAGGGTCCTGGGGCGTGAGCCGAGTCATCCGGAAACAGTGGCAAAAAAGGTTCACGCGCCTGACGTAGTCCATTACTGTGGACTGGTAAGTCCATCAAGATGAACGAAATCCGCGCCAAGTCCTCTGGAAGGCCCCGTGAGCACGCCGACCCCGGTTTCCGAGACCCCCGTCGCCCAGACCGCTCCGGCAGGAGCCCCGCACCGCCGGGCTTCCCTCGGTTCCATCGGTCTGGTGCTGTCCGCGGGCATCTCGGTGCAGTTCGGCGGCGCCCTCGCGGCGAGCCTGATGCCGCGGGCCGGGGCGTCCGGTGTGGTGACGCTGCGGCTGGTGGCGGCCGCGCTGGTCCTGCTCGTCGTCTGCCGGCCGAGGCTGCGCGGATACACGCGTGCGGACTGGGGCACGGTCGTCGTCTTCGGCATCACGATGGCCGGGATGAACGGGCTCTTCTACCAGTCCATCGACCGCATCCCGCTGGGCCCGGCGGTCGCCCTGGAGGTGCTCGGCCCCCTGGCGCTCTCCGTCGTCGCCTCCCGCCGGGCGGTCAACCTCGTCTGGGTGGCCCTCGCCCTCGGCGGCGTCTTCCTCCTCAGTGGCGGAGGCTTCGGCGGCCTCGACCCCGTCGGCGTGCTGTTCGCCCTGGGCGCCGGCGCCATGTGGGCGGCGTACATCGTCTTCAGCGCCCGTACGGGCCGCCGCTTCCCGCAGGCCGACGGGCTCGCCCTCGCCATGGTCGTCGCGGCGCTGGTGTTCCTGCCGCTCGGCGTCGCCGAATCCGGCGCGAAGCTCCTCGACCCCACCACGATCGCCCTCGGCTCGGCCGTGGCGGTCCTCTCCTCGGTCCTGCCCTACACCCTCGAACTCGTCGCCCTGCGCCGCCTCCCCGCCTCCACCTTCGCGATCATGATGAGCCTCGAACCGGCCATCGCCGCGACCGCCGGCTTCCTCATCCTGAACCAGGCCCTCTCCATGACCGAGGCCGCCGCGATCGCCCTGGTCATCGCGGCGAGCATGGGGGCGGTGCGGACTCAGGTGGGACGGGGGAAGGCCAAGGTTCACAAGGACGCTTCCTGACGGTTGCTGCGGCGGGGCGAGGTGTGCCGGCACTAGAGTCGGGCTCGTGCCCGGGAAGTAAGACGGGGGTAACGAAGGGAACGGCGCATGAGTCTGCAGCACACCGAAGTGGCGGGCGACGGACCGCTGATCCCTCGCCCCGAGCGCACCCCGGCTGCGTTGCGTGCCGCCTGTGCTGTCGTGGCTCCCCAGTTGGTCGCCGCGTATGACCAGGCCAAGGACCAGGCCCTCGCGGATGCCGTCGCGCACGGCTCGCTGGGGCCGGTCCACGCCTATCTGTCCCACTGGGCAGCTCTCCTGGAGATCGAACGCCACCCGGAGACAGCGAAGGCGTACCACCGTGCCGAGTACCTCGCCCACATCACGGCAGAGCCGACCGAAGCCCACGAGCACCTGACGACCGCAAGCGGCATCTACCGTGCCGCAGCGGAGGCGGTGCGCGGCGAGTGACCTGGAGCTGGGAGTACGTGCCCGACGAGGAGACCGTGGCGGCCGGAGCGCCGACGGCGTTCCTGGCCGAGGTGGAGAAGAAGGCCGACGAACTGGTCCGGGCCGCCGAAGTCCTCCATCTCCATGGGGCCGGGTACCAAGGAGCGGACGAAGGAGCGAAGCACGCGTTCGTCGCCGGAGGCTTCTTCGTCTACATGGTCACACCGCGGTCGGAACTCGTCAGCATCTGGCAGATCACGCCCGATCCTCTTACCTGAAAGGTCAGACGAGGGGCTCCTGCGCGGCTCCGGCGACGAAGGCGGCGAAGGTCTCCGGGGTGACGGAGAACCCCCCGGCGCCGGGGTTCTTGGAGTCACGGACGGCGATGTGAGCCCTGAGATCGGCGACCTCGACGCACTCGCCGCCGCTGCTTCCGCTGTACGACGACTTACGCCACTGCGCTCGCGTCAGGTTCAGGTTGCTCCCCATAGCGTTCCTCCATCACGCGGGCGATCAAGGCGGCCGAGTCTCTCGGCGAGAGGGCCGCAGCCTGCAAGCGAGCGTAACCGAGAGAACGCTCTTTGATCACTGGCGGATTGGCGGTCAGATGGCCCTGGTCGTAGCTCTCGCTGTAGTGCAGATCCGGATCGCTGTCGAACCGGAACAGCGTGAACGAGCCCATCATCCCGGCATGTTGCCCCGCAGAGAACGGCAGCACCTGGATCTCCATCCACTGGCGGCCGAACAGGCTCAGCAGGTGTGCCAGTTGCTCCCGCATGACCTCCCGGCCGCCGATCTCGCGATACAGCACCGCCTCGTCCAGCACGACCCACAACACCGGCGGCTGCTCCCGCGCCAGGATGCGCTGCCGGTCCATCCGTGCCGCCACCATCTCGTCGAGCCGGTCCGAGTGCTCGACGCCGAGTACGGCTCGTGCGTAGGCCTCCGTCTGCAGGAGCCCGTGCACCAACTGAGCCTGGTACGTAGCGATGAACCCCGCCTTCGCCTCCATCTCCGCGTACGGCTGAAACCAGTTCGGCAACTGACTCCGCAGCACCAGCCCCACCAGCCGCGAGAACATCCCGTCCGTCCCCAGCGCCGCATCCACCCGCTCGGAGAACTCCCGCTGCGGCACCTTCGCCGCCGTCTCGATCTGCCCGATCAGCGACCCGGTACAGAACACGATCGCCCCGAGCTGCGCCAGCGTCAGCCCCGCCTCCTCCCGTACGCGGCGCAGCTCGTAGCCGTAGTAGTCCAACGGCGATGCGCTGGGGTCGAGTTCACGGATCCGCATGCCGACCACCTCCCATGACTGAGAGTAGCCACACGAATGCGCACAGATCCCGGCTTGTGGAAAGGTCAGGCGTCGCCAACGGCAGACCAAGGGGCCGCACATTTTCATGCAAGCACGCTTGCTTGTTTTTGTACCCACTGACATCCTCGCTCCATGGCAGACCCGACGCCCGTGATCGACGATCTGTGTGCGGAGAGCGACGAACTCGACCTGCTCGTGGCCGAGTTGAGCCCCGAGCAGTGGCAGCTCGCGACGCCCGCCCCCGGGTGGAGCATCGCCCACCAGATCGCCCACCTCGCCTGGACCGACCACTCCTCCCTGCTGGCGGTGACCGATCAGGACGCCTTCTCCCGCGAGGTCGAGAAGGCGCTCGCCGCACCCGGGGACTTCGTGGACAACGGTGCCGAGGAGGGTGCCGGGAAGCCTCCGGCGCGGCTGCTCGCCTACTGGCGCGCGGGACGTGAGGACCTGGCCGACGCCCTGCGGACCGCCCCCGACGGCGCCCGCTTCCCCTGGTACGGCCCGCCCATGTCCACCGCCTCCATGGCCACCGCCCGTCTCATGGAGACCTGGGCCCACGGCCTGGACGTCGCGGACGCGCTGGGCGTGACCCGTACCTCCACCGACCGGCTGAGCCACATCGCCCGCCTCGGCGTCCGCACCCGCGACTACTCCTTCGGCGTGCACGGACTGACCCCGCCGTTCGAGGAGTTCCGCATCGAACTCACCGCCCCTTCCGGCAAGGTGTGGATCTACGGCCCCGAGAACGCCACCGACCGCGTCACCGGCGCCGCCCTCGACTTCTGCCTCCTCGTCACCCAGCGAGCCCACCGCGCCGACCTCGCCCTGCGCACCGAAGGCTCCGACGCCGACCGCTGGCTCGACATCGCCCAGGCCTTCGCGGGCCCACCGGGTGGCGGACGCCCGCCGAAGGGGGCGGCCGGGTGAGCACTCTGCGTATCGGCAACGCCTCCGGCTTCTACGGGGACCGGTTCGACGCCCTGCGCGAGATGCTCACCGGCGGCGAACTCGACGTCCTCACCGGCGACTACCTCGCCGAACTGACCATGCTCATCCTCGGCCGCGACCGCCTGAAGGACCCCGGCGCCGGTTACGCCCGCACCTTCCTGCGCCAACTCGAGGAATCCCTCGGTCTCGCCCACGAGCGGGGCGTCAGGCTCGTGACCAACGCCGGCGGCCTCAACCCCGCCGGACTCGCCGACCGGGTGCGGGAGTTGGCGGACCGGCTCGGCATCCCCGTCCGCGTCGCCCACGTCGAGGGCGACGACCTCACCGCACAGCACCCCGGCAGCCTCGCCGCCCACGCCTACCTCGGCGGCTTCGGCATCGCCGCCTGTCTGCGCGAGGGCGCCGACATCGTGATCACCGGGCGCGTGACGGACGCGGCCCTGGTCACCGGGCCCGCCGCCGCGCACTTCGGGTGGGGGCCGGGGGAGTACGACCGGCTGGCGGGGGCCGTCGTCGCCGGGCACGTGCTGGAGTGCGGGACGCAGGCGACGGGCGGGAACTACTCGTTCTTCCGGGAGGGGGACGTCCGACGCCCCGGCTTCCCCCTCGCCGAGCTCCACGAGGACGGCACGGCGGTCATCACCAAACACCCCGGCACCGGCGGCTTCGTCGACGTCGGCACGGTGACCGCGCAGCTCCTGTACGAGACGGGCGGCGCCCGGTACGCGGGCCCCGACGTCACCGCCCGCCTCGACACGGTCCGCCTCACCCAGGACGGCCCCGACCGCGTCCGCATCGACGGTGTCCACGGCGAACCCCCGCCCCCCACCCTCAAGGTCGGCCTCAACCGGCTCGGCGGCTTCCGCAACGAGGTCTCCTTCGTGCTGACCGGGCTCGACATCGAGGCCAAGGCCGCCCTGGCGAAGGCGCAGTTGGAGGCTGCCCTCGGCAAGGTGAGCGAGGTGCGCTGGGACCTCGTCCGCACCGACCGTCCCGACGCCGACACCGAGGAGACGGCGAGCGCGCTGCTGCGGCTCGTCGTACGGGACCCGGACCAGGAGGCCGTGGGGCGGGCGCTCAGCGGGGCCGCCATCGAGCTCGCGCTGGCGAGCTACCCCGGCTTCCATGTGCTGGCGCCACCGGGAAAGGGCGCGCCTTATGGGGTCTTCGAGGATGTGTACGTCCCCCATGGGGCCGTTCCCCATGTGGCGGTCCTCCATGACGGGCGGCGGGTGCCAGTGGCACCGGCCCAGGAAACCGTCGTACTCGAAGACGTGCCGGAGCCGCCCCTGCCCGAGCCCCTCCGGTCGGGGTCCACGCGTCGTGCCCCTCTCGGGCTCGTCGTCGGCGCCCGCAGCGGCGACAAGGGCGGGAACGCCAACGTGGGTGTCTGGGCCCGGACCGACGAGGCCTGGAGCTGGCTCGCGCACGCGCTGAGCGTCGACCGGTTCCGTGAACTCCTCCCGGAGACCGCCGACCTGCCCGTCACCCGCCACGCCCTCCCGGGCCTGCGCGCCCTCAACTTCGTCGTCGAGGGCATCCTCGGCGCCGGCGTCGCCGCCCAGCACCGCTTCGACCCGCAGGCCAAGGCCCTCGGCGAATGGCTGCGCTCCCGCCACCTGGACATCCCGGAGGAGCTGCTGTGACCGTCCTGTCGTCGGCGCTGGACACCAACGGCCCCGACTACCGCGCCCACCGCGAGACCATGCTCGCCAAGCTCACCGAACTGGACGCCGAGCACGCCAAGGCCCTCGCGGGCGGCGGCGAGAAGTACGTCCAACGGCATCGGAAACGCGGCAAGCTGCTCGCCCGTGAACGCATCGAGCTGCTCCTCGACCCCGACACGCCCTTCCTGGAACTGTCCCCGCTCGCCGCCTGGGGCAGTGACTACACCGTCGGCGCCTCCCTGGTCACCGGCATCGGGGTCGTCGAGGGCGTGGAGTGCCTGATCACCGCGAACGACCCGACCGTGCGCGGGGGCGCCAGTAACCCCTGGTCGCTGAAGAAGGCGTTGCGCGCGAACGACATCGCGCTCGCCAACCGGCTGCCCTGCATCGGCCTGGTGGAGTCCGGGGGCGCCGATCTGCCGTCCCAGAAGGAGATCTTCATTCCCGGCGGGGCCATCTTCCGGGATCTGACCCGCCTCTCCGCCGCCGGGATTCCGACGGTCGCCGTCGTCTTCGGGAACTCCACCGCCGGGGGCGCGTACATCCCCGGCATGTCCGACCACGTGATCATGGTCAAGGAGCGCGCGAAGGTGTTCCTGGGCGGTCCGCCGCTGGTGAAGATGGCCACGGGGGAGGAGAGCGACGACGAGTCCCTCGGCGGCGCCGAGATGCACGCGCGCGTGTCGGGCCTCGCCGACTACTTCGCCGTCGACGAGCAGGACGCGCTACGACAGGCGCGGCGGGTCGTGGCACGCCTCAACCACCGCAAGGCGTACGGCGATCCGAGCCCGGCCGAGCCGCCCAAGTACGACGCGGAGGAGCTGCTGGGGATCGTCCCCGGCGATCTGAAGGTGCCCTTCGATCCTCGCGAGGTCATCGCCCGGATCGTCGACGCCTCCGACTTCGACGAGTTCAAGCCGCTGTACGGAACCAGCCTGACCACGGGGTGGGCCTCGCTCCACGGCTATCCGGTCGGCGTGCTGGCGAACGCGCAGGGGGTCCTCTTCAGCGAGGAGTCCCAGAAGGCGGCCCAGTTCATCCAGCTGGCCAACCAGCGCGACATCCCGCTCCTGTTCCTGCACAACACCACCGGCTACATGGTCGGCAAGGAGTACGAGCAGGGCGGCATCATCAAGCACGGCGCGATGATGATCAACGCGGTGTCCAACTCCCGCGTCCCGCACCTGTCCGTGCTGATGGGGGCCTCGTACGGCGCCGGGCACTACGGCATGTGCGGGCGGGCCTACGACCCCCGCTTCCTCTTCGCCTGGCCCAGCGCCAAGTCGGCCGTCATGGGCCCGCAGCAGCTCGCCGGCGTCCTCTCGATCGTGGCCCGGCAGTCGGCGGCGGCGAAGGGGCAGCCGTACGACGAGGAGGGCGACGCGGCTCTGCGGGCCCTGGTGGAGCAGCAGATCGAGTCCGAGTCGCTGCCGATGTTCCTGTCCGGGCGGCTCTACGACGACGGCGTCATCGACCCCCGCGACACCCGCACCGTCCTCGGCCTGTGCCTGTCGGCCATCCACACGGCGCCGTACGAGGGCGCGCGCGGTGGCTTCGGCGTCTTCCGGATGTGAGGAACCTTCCAGTGATCACTTCTGTCCTCGTCGCCAACCGCGGCGAGATCGCCTGCCGCGTCTTCCGCACCTGCCGTGAGCTGGGAATCCGGACGGTCGCCGTGCACTCGGACGCCGACGCGAACGCCCTCCACGCGCGCGTGGCCGACACGGCGGTACGGCTGCCGGGGGCGACGCCCGCGGAGACGTATCTGCGCGGCGACCTGATCGTGAAGGCGGCGGTCGCGGCCGGCGCGGACGCCGTGCACCCCGGCTACGGCTTCCTCTCCGAGAACGCGGACTTCGCACGTGCCGTCCTGGACGCGGGGCTGGTGTGGATCGGCCCGAGCCCGTCGTCGATCGAGGCGATGGCGTCCAAGACGCGCGCGAAGGAGCTGATGGGCCTCGCGCCGCTGGGCGAGCCCACGGAGGCCGATCTGCCCCTGCTGGTGAAGGCGGCCGCGGGCGGCGGCGGGCGCGGGATGCGGATCGTGCGCCACATGGAGGAGCTGAGCGCCGCAATGGAAGGCTCCCGCGCCGAGGCCGCGAGCGCCTTCGGGGACGCCGAGGTCTTCCTGGAGCCGTACATCGAGAACGGCCGCCACGTCGAGGTCCAGATCCTCGCCGACACCCACGGCACGGTCTGGGCGCTCGGCACCCGCGACTGCTCCCTCCAGCGCCGCCACCAGAAGGTCATCGAGGAGTCCCCGGCACCCGGACTCTCCGAGGGGCTCGTGGCCGAGCTGCACGCGCTGTCCGTACGCGCCGCCCGCGCGGTCGACTACGTGGGCGCCGGCACGGTCGAGTTCCTGGTCGCCGACGGCAAGGCGCAGTTCCTGGAGATGAACACCCGCCTCCAGGTCGAACACCCGGTGACGGAGGCCGTGTTCGACGTGGACCTGGTGGCGCTCCAGATCGCGGTTGCGGAAGGCCGCGCGCTGGACGCGGACCAACCTCCACGCGCGCGTGGCCACGCCATCGAGGCCCGCCTCTATGCCGAGGACCCGTCGACCGACTGGACCCCCCAGACGGGCACCCTCCACCGCCTGACCGTCCCGGAAGCCGTCCGCCTCGACACCGGCTACGACGACGGCACCGAGATCGGCGTCCACTACGACCCCCTGCTCGCCAAGGTCATCGCCCACGCCCCCACACGCGCGGAGGCACTCCGCAAACTGGCGGGCGCGCTGGAACGGGCCACGATCCACGGCCCGACGACCAACAGGGACCTGCTGGTCCGCAGCCTGCGCCACGAGGAGTTCACGACGGCGGCGATGACCACGGCGTTCTACGACCGCCATCTCCCGTCCCTGACGGTGACGCTCCCCGACCCGTACGCCCCCCTGGCCGCAGCCCTCGCCGACGCCCGAAGCCGCCCTTCCCGCTTCGGCGGAGGCTGGCGCAACGTTCCTTCGCAGCCCCAGACCAGGCGCTACGAGCACGCGGGCGAGGAGCACGAGGTCCGCTACCGCCACACACGCGACGGCCTGGAAGCGGACGGGGTGCGCGTCGTGCACGCGGACGCGCGTCTGGTTGTACTCGAAGTGGAGGGAGTGCGGCGAAAGTTCGAGGTGACGAGGTACGCCGACGAGGTGCACGTGAACGCGACGAGGCTGCGGGCACTGCCCCGCTTCCCGGACCCCACGGCGCAGTTGGCGCCGGGTTCCTTGGTGGCCCCGATGCCGGGAACGGTGGTCAGGATCGCGGAAGGGCTGGCCGAGGGGGCTCCTGTGAAGGCCGGAGAGCCCTTGCTGTGGCTGGAGGCGATGAAGATGGAACACAAGATCACAGCCCCGCTCACAGGCACGCTGACCGCCCTCCAGGTACTGCCCGGCCAACAGGTAACGGTCGGCTCCCTACTGGCGGTAGTGGAACCCACCTAAGGGGCGCGGGGCCGTATCAATTTGCGGCTACCGCCGCGCGGGCGCGACCAGCCGCAGACAACTCACACCCGGGAGGAGCCCCATGCCATCCACGATCGAATCCGAAGAACACAAAGCCCTCCGAGCAGCAGTGGCCGCCCTCGGCAAACGCCACGGCCGCACCTACGACCGCGAACAACTCTGGTCCGAAGCAGCCAAACTCGGCTACCTCGGAGTCAACCTCCCCGAGGAGTACGGAGGCGGAGGCGGCGGCATCTCCGAACTCTCGATCGTCCTCGAAGAACTCGGCGCCGCAGGATGCCCCCTGCTCATGATGGTCGTCTCCCCGGCCATCTGCGGCACAGTGATCGCCAGGTTCGGCACGGACGCCCAGAAGCAGGATTGGCTCCCCGCCTTGGCGGACGGCACCCGCACCATGGCCTTCGGCATCACCGAACCCGACGCCGGCTCCAACAGTCACCGCATCACCACCACGGCTCGCAGAGACGGCACCGACTGGCTCCTGACCGGCCGCAAGGTCTTCATCTCCGGCGTCGACATAGCCGACGCCACCCTCATAGTCGGCCGCGCCGAAGACTCCCGTACCGGCCGCCTCAAGCCCTGCCTCTTCATCGTCCCCCGGGACGCGGAAGGCTTCACCCGCCACCAGATCGACATGGAACTCCAGGCGGTGGAGAAGCAGTTCGAGCTGACCCTCGACGACGTACGCCTCCCCGCCGAAGCACTCGTCGGAGACGAGGACGCGGGCCTGCTCCAGCTCTTCGCCGGTCTGAATCCCGAACGCATCATGACGGCCGCCTTCGCGATCGGCATGGGCCGGTACGCGCTCGCCAAGGCCATCGAGTACGCCCGCGACCGCACGGTCTGGAACACCCCCATCGGCGCCCACCAGGCCATCGCGCACCCCTTGGCGCAGGCGCACATCGACCTCGAACTGGCCCGCCTGATGATGCAGAAGGCGGCCCATCTCTACGACACCGGCGACGACGTCGGCGCGGGCGAGGCCGCCAACATGGCGAAGTACGCGGCGGGGGAGGCCTGCGTGAAGGCGGTCGACCAGGCCGTGCACACCCTCGGCGGAAACGGCCTCACCCGGGAATTCGGGCTCGCCTCGTTGATAACGGCCTCGCGCGTGGCTCGTATTGCTCCGGTGAGCCGGGAGATGATTCTCAACTACGTCTCCCACCAGACCCTGGGCCTGCCCAAGTCGTACTAGGCCGTCTTGGAGGAACCGTGTTCCGCAGCGAGTACGCAGACGTCCCGCCAGTCGAACTCCCCATCCACGAGGCCGTCCTGGGCCGGGCGGCAGAGTTCGGCGAGAACCCCGCGCTGATCGACGGCACGGACGGCACCACCCTCACGTACGCCCAACTGGACGCGTTCCACCGGCGCGTCGCCGCCGGTCTCGCCGAGGCGGGGGTGGCCAAGGGGGACGTGCTCGCGCTGCACAGCCCCAACACGATCGCGTTCCCGACGGCGTTCTACGCCGCCACGCGCGCGGGGGCGACCGTTACCACCGTGCACCCGCTGGCCACGCCGGAGGAGTTCGCCAAGCAGCTCAAGGACTCCGCGGCCCGCTGGATCGTCACCGTCTCCCCGCTGCTGGGGACGGCCCGCCGGGCGGCCGAACTCGCGGGCGGTGTCGAGGAGATCTTCGTCTGCGACAGCGCGGCGGGACACCGCTCGCTCATCGACATGCTGGGCTCGACGGCCCCGGAACCGGTCATCGACATCGACCCCGTGGAGGACGTGGCGGCACTGCCGTACTCCTCGGGCACGACCGGCATCCCCAAGGGCGTCATGCTCACCCACCGCCAGCTGGCCACCAACCTCGCGCAGCTCTCACCCGCCCTCGCGGTGGGCCCCGGCGACCGCATCCTCGCCGTGCTGCCCTTCTTCCACATCTACGGTCTGACGGCCCTCATGAACGGGCCTCTGCGCAACGGCGCCACCGTCGTCGTCCTGCCCCGCTTCGATCTGCAGACCTTCCTCGCGGCCATCCAGAACCACCGCATCACGGGCCTGTACGTCGCCCCGCCGATCGTCCTGGCCCTCGCCAAGCACCCGCTGGTCACCCAGTACGACCTGTCGACGCTGCAATACATCATCAGCGCCGCCGCCCCCCTGGACGCCAAGCTCGCCGAGGCCTGCTCGCAGCGCCTGAACCTGCCGCCCGTGGGCCAGGCGTACGGCATGACGGAACTCTCGCCCGGCACCCATGTCGTCCCCCTGGCCGCCATGCGCCACGCACCGCCCGGCACGGTCGGCCGCCTCGTCGCCGGCACCGAGATGCGCATCGTCTCCCTCGACGACCCGGACAAGGACGTCGGCGTCGCCGAGGACGGCGAGATCCTCATCCGCGGCCCCCAGGTCATGAAGGGCTACCTGGGCCGCCCCGACGCCACCGCCGCCATGATCGACCCCGACGGCTGGCTGCACACCGGCGACGTCGGCCACACCGACGCCGACGGGTGGCTGTTCGTCGTCGACCGGGTCAAGGAACTCATCAAGTACAAGGGTTTCCAGGTCGCCCCGGCCGAACTCGAAGCCCTCCTCCTCACCCACCCCGGCATCGCCGACGCCGCCGTCATCGGCGTCTACAACGACGACGGCAACGAGGTCCCGCACGCGTACGTGGTCCGCCAGCCCACCGTCACCGACCTCTCCGAAGGAGAGGTCATGATGTACGTCGCCGAACGCGTCGCCCCCTACAAACGCGTCCGCCAGGTCACCTTCATCGACGGGGTACCGCGGGCCGCCTCCGGGAAGATCCTGCGCCGCCGACTGAGGGAGCTCCAGTGACACTGATCGGCCGCGCACGCTTGCGGGGAATCCAGACCCTCACCCTCGACTCGCCGCACAACCGCAACGCCCTGTCGGCCGCGCTGGTGGACGAGCTGGCGACCGCCCTGGCCGAAGGGGAGAAGGACGGCGACGTACGCGCGATCGTCCTCACCCACACCGGGAACACCTTCAGCGCGGGCGCCGACCTGAAGGACCCACCGGACCCCAATGCCCTGGTGGGACTGCTCCGGCAGATCATCGAGCTCCCCAAACCGGTGCTCGCCCGGGTCACCGGTCACGTCCGCGCGGGCGGACTGGGCCTGCTGGCGGCCTGCGACATCGGGGTGGCGGCCACCGGGTCGAGCTTCGCCTTCACGGAGGTACGGATCGGAGTGGCTCCCGCGGTGATCTCCCTGCCGCTGCTGCCCCGCACCGACCCCCGCGCCCTCGCCCGCTACTACCTCACCGGCGAACGCTTCGACGCCGCCGAGGCCGCCCGCATCGGCCTCCTGACGGCGGCCGGCGACGCCGTGGACGACGTACTGGGACCCATCCTGGACGGCCTCCGCAAGGCGGCCCCCGAAGCCCTGGCGGAGACGAAACAGCTGCTCACCGCTAGGGTGCTGGAAGCCTTCGAACGGGACGCGGCCGACCTCACCGCACTCTCGGCCCGCCTGTTCGCCACCGCGCAGGCCCGCGAGGGCATGACGGCCTTTCTGGAACGACGGGACCCCGCATGGGCGCTGTGAGCACGGTCGGCGACCGTGTGGAACGTACTCCCAAACAGGACCGCAGCCGGGCCACCCGGCAGCGGCTCCTGGAAGCCGCCGTGGCCTGCCTCGCCGAACACGGCTGGGCGGGCTCCACGGTGTCCGTCGTCGCCGAACGTGCGGGCGTCTCCCGAGGCGCCGCCCAGCACCACTTCCCGACCCGGGAGGACCTGTTCACGGCGGCGGTGGAGTACGTGGCGGAGGAACGCTCCACGGCTCTGCGGGCGCTCTTTCCGCAGGGCACGACGGCCGACCGGCGCACCGTGGTGGCAGCCCTCGTCGACCTCTACACCGGCCCTCTGTTCCGCGCGGCCCTGCACCTGTGGGTCGCCGCCTCCAACGAGGACCAGCTCCGCCCCAACGTGACGGAGCTGGAGGCCCGCGTCGGCCGCGAGAGCCACCGCATCGCGGTGGAGCTCCTGGACGCGGACGAGTCCAGGCCCGGGGTACGGGAGACGGTCCAGGGCCTGTTGGACATGGCCCGGGGCCTGGGGCTGGCCAACCTGCTCACGGACGACGCGGGGCGCCGGGAACGGGTCGTCGCCCAGTGGGCCGTACTGCTGGACGACGCGCTGGGCCGAGCGCCCGCCGCCCTCAGGGACTGAGCCGCTCCACCCGCCAACTCCCGTCCGGCTCCGCCACGTACCGCAGGCGGTCGTGCAGCCGGTTCTCCCGGCCCTGCCAGAACTCCACCGCCTGCGGCGCCACCCGGAAACCACCCCAGTTCGGTGGCACCGGCACCTGCTCGCCCTCCGGGTAGCGGGCCGCGAGCTCGGCGTACGACGCCTCCAGGTCCGCCCGTGTGGCGATCACCGACGACTGGGCACTGGCCCACGCCCCGAGCTGCGAACCGTGCGGGCGGGTCCGGAAGTACGCGGCGGTCTCGTCCCGCCCGGTACGGCGCGCGACACCCGTGACGACGACCTGGCGGGCCATCGGATGCCACGGAAAGAGCAGCGAGACGTACGGATTCTCGGAGAGGTCGCGCGCCTTGCGGGAGTCGTAGTTCGTGTAGAACACGAACCCCTGCTCGTCGAACTGCTTCAGCAGCACCGTACGAGAGGTGGGCCGGCCCTCCGCGTCCGCCGTGGAGACCACCATGGCGTTCGGCTCGAACAGCTGGGCCTCCGTCGCGGCCTGCTTGAACCAGCGCGCGAACTGCCCCACGGGCGTGGCGGCGAGGTCGCTCTCGGCGAGCCCCTCGGCCCGGTACTGCTTGCGCATGGCGGCGGGATCGGGGAAAGGAGCGGGGTCGCGGGAGACGGCGTCTGCGTCGGTCACGCCGTCATCTTGCCGTATGGAATCCGCCGGGGAGCCGGTCGGGGCCCACCGCACAAGGGTGGCACTCAGTGCCGCGTGCACTCCCCAAAGGTGGCACTCGGGGATATGGTGCAGATGCCGCCGCGGTGGGGTGACCACCCGCCGTACGGGGCATTACAGGGCCAGCCGACCATCCGGAGCCGTCCCCTCCGCAGGTCGCCCCCGCGCTGCCCCGACAAGACCTGTCGCACACATCATGAGGAGCCGCCTGATGTCCGACCTCGACCCCGGCTTTGACCCCGGTTTCGTACCTGGCCTCGAAGGAGTCGTCGCGTTCGAGACGGAGATCGCCGAACCGGACAAGGAAGGCGGCGCCCTGCGGTACCGGGGCGTCGACATCGAGGACCTGGTCGGCAACGTCTCGTTCGGCAACGTCTGGGGCCTGCTCGTCGACGGCGCCTTCCGCCCCGGCCTGCCGCCCGCCGAGCCCTTCCCGATCCCCGTGCACTCCGGCGACATCCGAGTGGACGTCCAGTCCGCGCTCGCGATGCTGGCCCCCGTCTGGGGCCTGAAACCCCTCCTTGACATCGACGAGGCCCAGGCCCGCGACGACCTCGCGAGGGCGGCCGTCATGGCCCTGTCGTACGTCGCCCAGTCCGCCCGCGGCCAGGGCCGCCCCATGGTCCCGCAGAACGAGATCGACAAGGCCCAGTCCGTCGTCGAACGCTTCATGATCCGCTGGCGCGGCGAACCCGACCCCAAGCACGTCGCCGCGGTCGACGCCTACTGGACGTCCGCCGCCGAGCACGGCATGAACGCGTCCACGTTCACGGCCCGGGTCATCGCCTCCACCGGCGCGGACGTCGCCGCCGCCCTCTCGGGCGCCGTGGGAGCCATGTCCGGCCCGCTGCACGGCGGCGCCCCCTCCCGCGTCCTGCACATGATCGAGGAGATCGAGCGCACCGGGGACGCCGACGCGTACGTCAGGCAGGCCCTCGACAAGGGCGAGCGCCTGATGGGCTTCGGCCACCGCGTCTACCGCGCCGAGGACCCCCGCGCGCGCGTGCTGCGACGTACGGCCCGTGAGTTGGGCGCGCCGCGCTTCGAGGTCGCTGAAGCCCTGGAGAAGGCGGCCCTGGCCGAGCTGCACGCCCGCCGTCCCGACCGGGTGCTCGCGACCAACGTCGAGTTCTGGGCGGCCATCGTCCTGGACTTCGCCGAGGTGCCGGCCCACATGTTCACGTCGATGTTCACGTGCGCGCGTACGGCGGGCTGGTCGGCGCACATCCTGGAGCAGAAGCGGACGGGGCGGCTCGTGCGGCCGTCCGCGCGGTATGTGGGGCCGGGGTCGCGCAGTCCGCAGGACGTCTCGGGGTACGAGGACATCGCCCACTGAGAAGGGTGCCTGAGGGGCGCGGGTGACTGCGGGTGCGATGTGGCTTGTCGCGCCCACGCGGCGGTAGCCGCAAATCGACACAGCCCCGCGCCCCTTGGGGGCGTTGATCTAGGCCGGAGTCAGCAAGTCGCCGTGATGGCGCTCCGCCACCAGCGGATGCGCCCGCAGCTTGCCCTTGAGCTCGTTGTAGCCGTACTCCGCGAACAGCGGGTTGGTGGGGTCGTCGGAGACGCCCGGTGCGGCGGAGGCGTACGGGAAGGACAGCGGCTCCACGCGCGCGTCGAGGCGCGGGTTGTAGAAGAACGGGACGGAGAACCGCTCGGTCGCCCCGGGCGGGGAGACGACCCGGTGATCGATGGCGAGTCGCTCCGCTTCGGGAAGGGCGAAGAACCTCCGCATGGCGGAGAGCAGGGAACCGACCTCTTCACGGCTGACCCCATGCCCGACGAGCTGGAAGAACCCCACGTCGTGGGCGGCACTGTGCAACTGGGCACGGAGCAGCGCACGCGCTTGGGGACCGCGATCGGCGGCGGAGAGATCGATGATCGGGAGCTGCTGGTACGACGGATTCGTCGACACGTTCGTCATGGAGTTCGTCCACAGAAAGAGGAGAAGCAGGAAAGGGGGAAACGGCAGCGGGTGGCTGCGTCAGAAAGGGGCCGGAAGCTCAGATGGAGCGTCGACAGCCCATGCTCGTGACGCGGACGTAGTCCACGTGGCGGCGTCGAACGAGCGAAAGCATGAGGTCAGGGTACTGCTCGCCGCAAGAAACGCGGGTGTCGCAGATCACTCCCGGAAATCCTCCAGGGACGCAGACGACCCGCAAGCTCGGGTTCCCACCGCCTGAGCGGGGGAGCCGGCCGGACGTACCGGCGAGCTCGCGGGTCGGGTGACTGCGTTGGATTGGCCGGCTGCGTGTGTCTCGCACACGCTGGTCCGGCACCGCACTTGGTGTGGTGGCAGGCCGCTAGCCCGCAGCCACCTCTCGCGCCCGGGTGTCACTCATTAACCCGATCACCTCCTTTCAGCGATGAACCCCACCCTAAGAACCGGTCGGCGCCCGATCAACCGCTTTTTCGGAAAGGAAGAGCAAGGCGAGTCGGGGCAGCCGTCGCCGCATCTCGTCATCGTCGTCGAAGTCGAAGTCCTCGCCCATGTCGGGCTCGGTGGGACCCGGGCCGGGGTGGGCGGCTCGGTACTGCTCCCAGGCCTCGTAGAAGGCCTCGCCGTCTCCGGTGATCCGCTCGTACGCGTCCGAGGCGCAGTAGTTGGCGTCCTCGTAGAAGAGCGTCCGGTCCTCGAAGTCGGCGGCCGCGCCGATGACCTCGGCATGATCCGCGAGGCTGTCCGGCACGGCGGCCGCCCGCTCGTACCAGTCGCGCCCCTGGGCGATCAGCCCCGCACGGAAGTCCATGAAGCTGTCGTCGGAGCAGCCGCCGCCGATGAGATAGGCGGCGGCCCACACGTCCCATCGGTAGACGGCGTCGCGGAGCGCGTCGAAGCGCTCCTGGTACCGCAGGATGTCCTGCGGCGAGCGGCGGGCCAGCAGGTCGACCAGTGCCTCGTGGAAAGGCAGGTCTTCCGTCGTCTTGGAGCGCGCTGTCCCGACGATGCTCCAGAACTCGTCCGTGTCCATGGCGGGAACTGTGCCAGGAGGGTCTGACAACGGCCCCTCAGAGCTTGCTCGTCCGCCCCTCCTCGAAGTAGTGCCCCTCCGCCAGGTCCGCGAGCAGCCCCGCCTCCTCCGGCTTCCAGCCCAGCCGCTGCTGTGTCAGGGCGCTGGACGCCCGGAGGCTCAGGGAGACGAAGTGGCCGATCCAGCCGAAGTGGGCGGCGGCTTCGGCGTGGGGTATCCGGACGACCGGGAGGTCCAGTCCATGGCCTATGGCGGTCGCTATGGCGTGGAGGGGCACGCCCTCGTCGCCGATCGCGTGCAGGCGGACGCCCGCCGGGGCCTTCTCCAGGGCCAGCCGGAACAGCCGGGCCGCGTCGAGGCGGTGGACGGCGGGCCAGTGGTTCGCGCCGTCGCCGACCATGGCCGACACGCCCCGGTCGCGGGCGATGTCGATCAGCCGGGGGACGAAGCCGCCGTCGTCGTGGCCGTGGACGGACGGCGGGAGGCGGACGACCGTGGCGCGTACGCCGCGTTCGGCGAGGGCCAGGGTGGCTTCCTCGGAGGGGACGCGGAAGGGTGCCACGGATGCCGGGTCGGCCGCGTCCTCCTCCGTGGCGAACACCCCCGGCGCGACCAGGAAGGCCGAGGTCGTCACGAGGGGTTTGCCGGTGCCTTCGAGTGTCGCGCCCATCGCTTCGATGGCGTGCAGGTCGATCACGCCCGAGGCGGCGATGTTCGAGAAGTCGTGCTTGAAGGCCGTGTGGATGACCCCGTCCGCCGCCGCGGCGCCACGGCGGAGACTGTCGAGGTCGTCGAGATCGCCGCGGTGCACCTCGGCCCCGCGGCCGTCAGCGCCGCGGCGGAGGAGTCGGAGCGGGCGAGGCCGACGACCTGGTGCCCCGCGCCGACGTGCAGACCACACATCTGAACTGGGACGACGTATGCCAGGCCCTCCTCGACCACCGGGTCGACGCGGTGGTGACCCGGCTGCCGTTCGCCACCGACGGCCTGCATGTGACGGTCCTCTACGACGAGCCGCGCGTCCTCGTCGTCCCGCTGGACCATCGGCTGGCCGGCAAGGACTCCGTCACCCTCGACGACATCGCCGACGAGCCGCTGCCCCGCACGGCGGATCCGGTGCGCAGCGCGTTCTGGCGGTTCGAGCCCCGGCCGGACGGGCGCCCGGCACCCGACGGGCCGCTCATCGAGGCGATCGAGGACAAATTCGAACTCGTCGCCGCCGGCGAGACCCTGGCGGTCTCCGTCGTCTCCGCCGGGAGGGCCCTGCGCCCCGATCTCACCACGGTCCCCCTGCACGGCGTCGAGCCGAGCCATGTCGTCGTCGCGACCCGGGCCTGGGACCGCGGCCGCGTGGTGACGGCCTTCCGCAAGGCGGCGAGGGAGCAGCTCACGGCGCCGAAATCGCAATGGACGGATCAACCGCGCGGCTCCTAGCGTTCGCCCCATGACAGAGCGACTCGCGATTCTCAGCGGCTCGGTGTTCGAGGAACAGATCGGCTACGCCCGGGCCGTCGTCGACGGCGACTGGGTGCACGTGTCGGGGACGACCGGGTTCGACTACACGACGATGACGATCTCCGACGACGTCGTCGAACAGGCCGAACAGTGCGTACGGAACATCGGGGCGGCGCTGGCGGAGGCGGACTGCACCTTCGCCGATGTCGTCCGTGTGCGGTACCTCCTGCCCGACCGGGAGGACTTCGAGCCGTGCTGGCCGGTGCTGCGGCGGACGTTCGGGGAGGTGCGGCCGGCGGCGACGATGATGATGTGCGGGCTCGCGGATCCTCGTATGAAGATCGAGATTGAGGTGTACGCGCGGCGGGGAAGTGGATCTCGTGTCTGATGTTCGAATAGAGCCCGCCGTGGGCGACGCCATGCTCGAGCAGTGGCGATACGTCCACAACGTGATCGTTCCGGCCGACGCGCTGGACCTTGCCACGGTGCGGGAGCGCGGCGCGCGGTACCGGCTGGAGAACGCGTACGTCGGTGACGTGCTCGTCGGCTGCTCCACGGTGCGGCCCCCGGAGGACGGGGCGGCGACGGTCATCGCGCGCGTGCTGCCCG
The DNA here is from genome assembly GCF_045041015.1 of Streptomyces sp. NBC_00019. NCBI lineage: Bacteria > Bacillati > Actinomycetota > Actinomycetes > Kitasatosporales > Streptomycetaceae > Streptomyces > Streptomyces sp. NBC_00019. The sequence continues at coordinate 4,848,313 of NZ_CP108302.1, read as the reverse complement.
AGCACCGGCGGCAGGGGTTCGGGACGGCGCTGTACGAGAACGGGCTCGCCCACGCACGCGTGCTGGGCGCCACCACGATCGAGACCTGTGTCCTGGCCGTCAACGAGGACGGTCTGCGCTTCGCCGAGAAGCACGGATTCACCGAGGTCGAACGCTATGTGCTGCCGCCCGAGACCGACCTGTGGGTCGACCTCAGGCTGGATCGGGCACCGTAGAGACAGAAGCGGCGTACAACGATTCCCCCAACTTGCGGGAACCCGGTGTGTGCTGCGTCACGTTCCAGTTAGATGATTGCAAGTGAGCGAACCGACGTGCCGTACGGACGGACGCAGCCTGCAGGGGGTCCAGGTGAGTGCTTCGCGGCGTAGTGGGACCACCGACGAGCTGGGGCCGAACGAGCCCGAACAGCCCGACGGCGCGGATCTGCTCGCCGCCCTGCTCGACGGCATGGACGCGGCACTGTGTGCCTTCGACGCCGACGGCGTCGTCACCCACTGGAACCGCGAGGCCGAACGGATCCTGGGCTGGACCGCGGCGGAGGCGGTGGGGCGGCAGGGGTTCGCCGGGTGGGCGGTGCGCAGCGCGGACGCCCAGGAGGTCGAGGGGTGGCTGCAGTCCGCCATGCGGGCTCCCGGACGGCAGGTGCACGAGTTCGCCCTGCTGACCAAGGAGGGCGGGCGAGTCCTTGTACGGACCCAGTCGGCCGCCGTACACGGACCCGACGGGAAGTCGGCCGGGGTGTACTGCGCCTTCAGCGAGGTGCACGCGCAGATCGACCTGGAGCGGTCCATCGCACTGAGCGAGGCCCTGTTCGACGACGCCAGCTGGGGTGTCGTGCTGGTCGACGCCGATCTACGGCCGGCCGTGGTGAACGCGCACGCGGCCCGGGCCCTCGGTGTCGGCCGTACGTCCGTCCTGGGGCGGCCCCTCGGGGAGCTGCTCGCGCAGGGCGTGGAGGAGCTGGAGAGCGCGCTCACCCATGTACTGGCCGAGGGCGCGCCGCCCGCACCCGCCGAGATCTGGGTGAGCGTGCGCACACCCGAGGGCGAACAGCGGCGCTGCTGGCGCTGCGGCTTCGTACGCCTGGCCTCGCCGCTCGCCGAGGAGCCGGTGCCGCTGGGCGTCGGATGGCTCTTCAACGACGTCACCGAGGCCAAGCAGGCCGAGCAGGAGGCGTCCCTGCTGCGCTTCCGCACCAACCAGCTGCACCGGGCGGCCCGGGCGGCCGCCGAGTGCGAGGACCCGGCCGAGGCCGCGACGATCCACCTGGACTTCGCCCTCGCCGGTTTCGCCGACCACGCGCTGATCGACCGGGTGGCGGGGGAACCGGCCGCCGAGTCGGACACACCGGTACGGCTGGTACGGGTCGCCTCGACGCCCTCCGGGGCGTCCGGCCCGAGCCTGATGACCGGACAGGCCGGGTTGCCCGTGCGCTACGCCGAGGGACATCCGGCGCTCCAGTGCGTGGACCGGACGGGCGCCGTACGGGCCAGCGTGGGGGCCGTACCGCCCGAGAAGGCACGCGAGTGGGCCGTGGCCCGGCAGTGGCCGGGGGACGCGGTACACGCCCTGTGTGCGGTCCTGCGGAGCCGGGGGCGGACGCTGGGGGTCGTGACGTTCCTGCGGGGCGCCGGGCGGAGCCAGTTCGAACGGTCCGACGCGGTGTACGCGGAGGACGTGGCGGTGCGGATCGCTTCGGCGCTGGATCTGGCGGGGGCTCTACGGCGGTGAGGTGACAGGCCGCCGTCCTCCAGCCGCCCGCTAGTGCCGGTAGAAGATCCGGTCCCCGTACTCCTCGAACACCCGCGCGTTCCACGCCAGCCCCCCGTCCACGTTCCCCGACCGCAGCATCGGGGGCTCGATGCCCCGTGCCGCCAGGTCGGCCGCCGCCGTTGCCACGGCTGCCTGGAGGAGTGCCGAGGTGACGACCGTGGAGGCGGGGGCGAAGGGGGCGGGGACGGTGTCGAGGGTGAGTTCCGCGTCTCCGATGGCGATCTTGGAGTCGAGGACGACGTCGCAGTGGTCCTTGAGGTAGGTGCCGGAGGAGTGGCGGGGGGTCGTCTCCGAGGCGTACGCCACCGAGGTCACGCCGATGACCTTCACACCACGCGCGCGTGCGCTCATCGCCATCTCGACGGGGAGGGCGTTGCGGCCGGAGAGGGAGATGATCACGAGGGTGTCGCCCGCGCGGAGCGGGGAGGAGTCGAGGACGGCGGTCGCGAGGCCGTCGACGCGCTCCAGGGCGGAGCCGAGCGTGGCGGGCATGACGTCGACGCCGACGACACCGGGGACGGTGAGCAGGTTCATCAGTGCGAGGCCGCCGGCGCGGTAGACGACGTCCTGCGCGGCGAGCGAGGAGTGCCCGGCGCCGAAGGCGAACAGCCGGCCCCCGGCGGCGACGGTGTCGGCGAGGAGCGCCCCGGCCGCGTCGATGTGCTCGGCCTCCTCCTCGCGGACCCGCTGCAGCAGGCCGATCGCAGCGTCGAAGAACCGGTCGGCGGGCGTGCCGTCGCTCATACGGGCCCCTTCGGGTCGGCTGTGTCGCGGATCACCGTGCGGTCTGGACCACTGCGGTGTCAATACGGCGGGGCCGAGCCGTGACGGCCCGCGCGCGAACCCGCCTCCGCCCGGCACCGACGCCACCGCATCGCCGACACCAAGGGCGCCGCACCGCCGTACGGCCTCCCGCGCGGTCCCCGGACAGCCCCTCGGATCGCTGTCGAAACCAGCTCGTTTCACCGGCGCGGCACGGTTGTCAGTGCTATGCGTCAGAATTGAAGCCAGGGCCAGCGCACGCGCCGCGAAGTCGTTGCGCTTCCGGCAGATCTCATCGAGGGGCACGTATGTCCGGACTGATCGACACCACGGAGATGTATCTCCGCACCATCCTCGAGCTGGAGGAGGAAGGTGTGGTCCCCATGCGCGCCCGGATCGCCGAGCGGCTCGACCAGAGCGGGCCGACCGTCAGCCAGACGGTGGCGCGGATGGAGCGCGACGGGCTGGTGTCCGTGGCGAGCGACCGGCACCTGGAGCTGACCGACGAGGGGCGCCGGCTGGCGACGCGCGTGATGCGCAAGCACCGGCTCGCGGAGTGCCTGCTCGTCGACGTCATCGGGCTGGAGTGGGAGCAGGTGCACGCCGAGGCGTGTCGCTGGGAGCACGTGATGAGCGAGGCCGTGGAGCGGCGGGTGCTCGAGCTACTCCGCCACCCCACCGAGTCGCCGTACGGCAACCCCATCCCCGGTCTGGAGGAGCTCGGCGAGAAGGACGGCGCCGACCCGTTCCTGGACGAGGGCATGGTGTCGCTGGCCGACCTGGACCCGGGTCTGGAGGGCAAGACGGTCGTCGTCCGGCGTATCGGCGAGCCGATCCAGACCGACGCCCAGCTGATGTACACGCTGCGCCGGGCGGGCGTGCAGCCCGGTTCGGTGGTGAGCGTGACGGAGTCGGCCGGCGGGGTGCTGGTGGGCAGCGGCGGGGAGGCGGCCGAGCTGGATTCGGACGTCGCCTCGCATGTGTTCGTCGCCAAGCGCTGACTGTCGTACACCTTCTGTCGGGTGTTCAACTGCCGGGACAACAGAGGCAGTTGTGGCATCCCGATGATCTCGTCGATTCCAAGATTCACTGTGCCGAATCGCAGCGCTCGGACGCCCCGCGTGCGAGGCTGTCGCGTGAGGCATATGACCTGAGGGGGCGGGGAGGATGTGCCGCAGACGTGTGGAGGGCCCCGGCGCCATGTGGCGCCGGGGCCTGTCCTCCCCTGTGCTGACCCGGAGCCCCGAGCTCCCAGGGTCATTCCCCTCGGACCGGTTTCCCCGACCGGTCCGCCTCCCGCTGAAGATCTCCCCTCGGCGGCGACGATCAACCCTTGAGCAAGGTCACTCAAACGAGGGGTGTTGTCGGCGGAAACCGCATTCTCGAATGGGCTTTCGATAGCCTTCGGGTGACACGTCGGGCGGAACGTGCGCTTCAGGGAGGGGGCGGCACGACAGCAGGCACGTCAGACAGGGCAGACAGCACACGGTTCACAGGACCGACCGGCTCGGTGTCCTTCGGGGTGCGGTGCCGGAACGGACTTCGACGAACCCGTTGAGGGGGGTGCCAGGACCAATGGCGCGGCGCATCGACGTGACCGGGGCGGGCGGCGTACGCCTCGCTGCCTGGGAGTTCGGCGACCCTCCCAAGCCCGACCCGGCGAGGGACGCGACGGAGCACGGCGTCCGGGAGAACGGTGAGACAGCCGGGCAGCGCGTCGGTCAGCGGACCGCACAGGGCGCCCTCGCCCCTTCGCCCGGCGTGCTCTTACTGCACGGCCTCATGGGCCGCGCCTCCCACTGGGCCTCCACCGCCCGCTGGCTCTCCGAACGCCACCGGGCCATCGCCCTCGACCAGCGCGGCCACGGCCGCAGCGACAAGCCCCCGCAGGCCTCCTTCACCCGCGAGGCCTACGTCGAGGACGCCGAAGCGGCCCTCGAGCAGCTCGGCCTTGGCCCCGCCGTCCTCATCGGCCACGCCATGGGTGCGCTGACCGCCTGGCAGCTCGCCGCGAAGCGGCCGGACCTGGTGTCCGGAGTGATCATCTGCGACATGCGGGCCTCCGCGCTCGGCGCGGCCTCGCAGCGGGAGTGGGCGGACTGGTTCAAGGCGTGGCCCGTGCCCTTCGCCACCCTCGCCGACGTACGCAAGTGGTTCGGGGAGGACGATCCGTGGGTGGAGCGGCCCAATCCGGCGCGGGGGGAGTTCTACGCCGAGGTGATGGCCGAGTCGCCGGACGGGTGGCGGCCGGTGTTCGAGCATGAGCAGATGCTGAAGTCCCGGGAGCCGTGGGTGTTCGACGCGCACTGGGAGGAGCTGGCGCAGGTGCGGTGCCCCGCGTTGGTCGTGCGGGGGCTTGACGGGGAGTTGGGGCGGGCGGAGGCGCAGGAGATGGTGCGGGTGCTGCCGCGGGGGGAGTATGCGGAGGTCGCTGATGCGGGGCATCTTGTTCATTACGATCAGCCGGATGCGTGGCGGGCGGCGATCGAGCCGTTCATCGACGGGCTGACGGAGTGATCGGTGCCTAAGAGCTCGGGGGGTTCTGCCGGCGGGCGGGTGCGGGTTCGTCGTGGCTGGTCGCGCAGTTCCCCGCGCCCCTTGGGGGCGTTGCAGGCAGCCTGCGTCCAAAGAGATCGCCCGAACAGCCGGGCCTGAAAGTACTTCAGCCCTTGCTCACCGCTGCCAGGATCTCCGGGAGTCTTGCTGCCGTTCTCGGTGCTGCCAGGTGTAGGCCCGCCAGTGTGATGGCCGCCCCGTACGCGGCGCCCGTCGGCAGTAGTAGCCAGGTCCAGTCGTCTCCGCCCGCGCTGACGTTCAGCCAGATCGTCAGGACGATGACCGGGGCGCACAGCAGGGCCGCGCCGACCATGCCGCCGAAGATCGAGATCCAGGCGAGTCCGGCCTGGCCGGGGGCCACGTTCTTGTAGCCCTCCTGCGGGATGGAGTACGGGAAGCGGGCGGAGGCCCACGCGCCCGTCGCCAGCATCGCGCCGAGCAGCGCGAAGGACAGGCCGAGCACCTCGGGCAGTCGGGCCCAGTCGCCGAGCATCGCCGTGGTCAGGACGGTCACGAGGGTGGCGTACGGCAGGGTGATCAGCAGCAGGGCCAGTGCCCGGCCGCGCAGCTCGACGTAGGCGTCCCGGGTCGAGGAGATGGTCAGGGCGACCATCCAGAACGCCGAGGTGTCCTGGCCGAACTGGTTGTACATCTGGATGCCGAGCATCCCCGCGGCGAAGCAGGCGAAGTAGATCGAGCCGGTGCCCTGCAGCGCGTTGAACACGGGCACGATCAGGCCGATCGCGAGCGAGGTGACCCACGCCGCCTTGGTCTTCGGGTCGCGCCAGATGTACCGCAGGCTGCGCTCCACGACCGTCCCCGTGCGCCCGGTGGGCAGCAGTCGCCCGAGCCCGGTCGACGTCCGCTCGCGCGAGACCGACTCGCCGGCGGACTGCAGGGTGGATCCGTCGGGGGCGGTCATCAGCAGGGTCAGATGCCGGGCCCATACGGCGATCAGGCCCGCCAGCGCCCCCGCGCTCAGCGCGAGTTGGACGACAGCAACCCCGTACGACCCCTCGCTCACCGACTCCACCGCCCCGATCGCGGAAGCCGGCGGCACCCACTTCAACACCTCGCCCGCCGGATCGAGCTCGGCAAGCCCGCTCGAACCCAGCCGCTGCGCACCGAAGTTGACGAGCTGCGCCCCGATCGCGATGACCAGCCCGCTCAGCACGGCCAGATCCCGGCCCTTACGGCTGGTCAGCAGCCGGACGTTGGCGGCGGCGACGGCCCGCGCGAGTGCCACGCACACCAACAGCGCCAGCACGACCGCGACGACGCCGACGGCGTACGCGAGTCCGCCGTGCGCCACCGAGATCGCGGACCCGACGAGCAGGCACAGGGTGAACAGCGGCCCGATCCCCACCAACGAGGCCGCGAGGAGCGCCCGCACCAGTGGCCGGGGGCGCAGCGGCAGCATCACCAGGCGCGTCGGATCGAGCGTTTCGTCCCCGCTGGGAAAGAAGAGCGGCATCACCGCCCAGCCCAGCGCCAGCACCGCCACCAGCAGCACGACGACGGACACGGCGTGCTCGTTCCCGCGCAGGGCGATCAGCCCGAGGAGCTGGAGCGCGGCGAACAGCAGGGTGACGACCGCCGACGCGATGTACGCGGCGCGTCGCCCACCGGACTGCTTCAGCCCGTTGCGCAACAGTGACAGCTTCAGCCGTACGACGACGGCGGTGACGTCGGCGCTCATCGTGCCGCTCCGCCGCCCAGCCAGTCGAGATCGGACCCGGTGTTCCGCGCGCCCGCCCCGACGAGTTCCAGGAAGGCGTGTTGGAGCGAGGGCGCGGTTCCGCGTACGTCGGCGAGGGGGCCGTGCGCCCGGATGCGTCCCGCGGCCATCACGGCCACCCAGTCGCACAGCGACTCGACGAGCTCCATGACGTGGGAGGAGAAGACGACGGTCGCGCCCGACCCCGTGTACCGCTCCAGCACCCCCCGGATGGTCTGTGCGGAGACAGGGTCGACGCCCTCGAACGGCTCGTCCAGGAACAGCACTTCGGGGTTGTGGAGCAGGGCCGTCGCGAGCCCGATCTTCTTCCGCATGCCGGTCGAGTAGTCGACGACCAGTTTGTGCTGCGCGCCCGCCAGGTCGAGGACGTCGAGGAGCTGGGTGGCCCGCTTGTCGACCTCGGCGCCGGGCAGTCCGCGCAACCGCCCGGAGTAGGCGAGCAGTTCCCGCCCGGAGAGGCGTTCGAAGAGGCGCAGTCCTTCGGGGAGGACGCCGATCCGGGCCTTCACCTCGACGGGATCCCGCCAGACGTCGTGCCCGACGACCTCGACGGAGCCGTGATCGGGCCGCAACAGCCCGGTGATCATGGAGAGGGTGGTGGTCTTCCCGGCCCCGTTGGGTCCGACGAGCCCGATGAACTTCCCGGCGGGCAACTCCAGATCGATCCCGGCGACAGCGACCTGCTGGCCGAACCGCTTCCAGAGCCCACGCACACTCACTGCCGACGTCATGGAAGCCAACCTACGGGGCGCGGAGAACTTTTAGCGGTCCCGCCCGCACGCGTAGGCGAGCGGAGAGATCAGCTCCTCCGCGTCCGGCAGCCACCGGTTCGCCGGCGTGGGCCTGCAGGCCCACTGCACGGCCCCGCTGGACCCGTACCGCGTGGGGGGCGCCGCCACGAACGCGCCCTCGCCCAGCGCGACCAGGTCGAGCGACGACGGCGTCCAGCCGAGCTTGCGCACCAGGTCCGGCACCTTCACCGAAGCGCCCGGCAGCACGAGGAAGTGCATCCGGCGATCCGGCGACAAGGTCACCGGCCCCAGCGTCAACTCCATCCGCTCCATCCGCGCCAGCGCCAGGAACCCGGCGGTCTCCGGAACGGAGATCGCGTCGAAGGTCCGCCCGGTCGGCAGCAGGATCGACGCGAGCGGCTGCTTCGACCACAACCGGCGCGCGACGGTCGCACTGCCCGTGGCCTGCGTCGCCCAGTCCTCTCGCGAGGGGTGTGCGCCGGGCGCAGCGCACGCCGCGTCGCCGCAGGAGCAGTGCTGCACCCCGTCGACGGCTTCCAGCCAGGTGCCGGGGAACACGTCCCAGTGGCGCTCCTCGGCGTAGCGTACGGCGGTCTCCAGCAGCGATTCCCCGCGCTGCTTCGGAATCTGTGCGGCTTCGGTGCTCGCGATCGTGTCTTCCACGCCCAACACAACTCCCCCCGCCACCTCGGGTTACGGCCGTACCGCGCGCGGGGGAAGCGCATCGATTCCGCATCTGGGGCGCATGGATGCATGCGTGGGGGCGCGCAGGAGGATCTGTGGGGGGAGGTGGGTAGCCACATGCGGGGTGGCTTCCGTCCTTTACCCCGGCAATCCTCACATCCCTCGCATTTTCCGTATGTCCGCGGGGCATTGATCTTCACGGCCGGATCTTTTCGCTCTAGGGGTTGTTCCCAGGGGGTACGCCATGGCCGCAAGGCCTCTCGTCGCGCGGCAGCCGAACGAACGGTTGCAGGCGCTCATCCAGGAAGCGGGTTGCTCGAACGCCGGGCTGGCCCGCCGGGTCAACATGTGTGGCGCCGAGCACGGTCTCGACCTGCGCTACGACAAGACGTCCGTCGCGCGCTGGCTGCGCGGGCAGCAGCCGAGGGGACGCGCCCCGGCGATCATCGCGGAGGCGCTGGGCCGCAAACTCGGCCGTACGGTGACGATCGACGAGATCGGCATGGCCAACGGCAAGAACCTCGCGTCGGGCGTCGGCCTCCAGTTCTCGCCGACCGTGCTGGGGGCCATCGAGCAGGTCTGCGAACTGTGGCGCAGTGACGTGGGGCGCCGGGACTTCCTGTCCGGCTCCTCGGTCGCCGCGTCCGCGCTCGTCGAACCGAGCCGCGACTGGCTGATCTCCTCGCCGGACTCGCAGGTGGCGCGGCAGGCGGGACCGCGGGTGGGCCAGTCCGACGTGGCGGCCGTGCGGGCGATGACCCAGGCGCTCGTAGACCTTGATCACCAGTACGGCAGTGGTCATGTGCGTCCGGTCGTCGTGCACTACCTCAACAGTGTCGTGAGCGGGCTGCTCGCCGGGTCGTACCGGGAGGCCGTGGGGCGTGAACTGTTCGCCGCGGTCGCGCGGTTGACGGAGCTCGCCGGGTACATGGCGATCGACACCGGCCAGCCGGGGCTGGCGCAGCGGTACTACATCCAGGCGCTGCGGCTCGCGCAGGCGGCGGGGGACCGTGGTTACGGCGGATACGTGCTCGCCGCGTCCATGAGCCATCTCGCCGCGCAGCTCGGAAACCCGCGTGAGATCGCGCAGTTGGCGCGCGCGGCGCAGGAAGGGGCGCGGGGGCGCGTGACGCCGCGCGCGGAGGCGATGTTCTACGCGGCCGAGGCGCGCGGGCACGCGCTGATGGGCGATGCGCGGGCGGCGCAGCTGGCGTCCGGGCGGGCGGTGGGCGCGCTGGAGGCGGCGGATCCTTCCTCCGGGGACGACCCGGCGTGGATCGCGCACTTCGACGAGGCCTATCTCGCCGACGAGTTGGCGCACTGCCACCGGGACCTCGGGCAGGCCGAGGCGGCGGCGCGGCGGGCGCAGGAGTCGCTGGACGGGCTTCCGGAGACGAAGGCGCGGCGCCGGGCCATCGGCTATGTGCTGCTCGCCACCGCGCAGGTGCAGCAGCGCGAGATCGAACAGGCCTGCCACACCGGGCTGAAGGCCGTGGAGTTGCTGGAGACCGTCCGCTCCAACCGGGGCGCCGAATACCTGGAGGACTTCCAGCAGCGGCTGGATCCGTTCCAGGACGAGGCCGTGGTAAGGGAGTTCGGGGCGCGACTGGAGTTGCAGGCGGCGGCGTGAAACTCCGGGGTACGAGGGCGTGAACGCGCAGGAAACGAAGGCTCCGGAGGCGAAAGGAGCGTCTGTGTAGCGGATGCGGGCCCGGTTTTGTTACCGCGGTCACAGGGACACCGGTCCAGTCCTGTGCTGCGTGGCACCGGGCTCGGGGGACCCGGTAGCGTGAGCCGACGATTCACAAGGTCCCCCATTCGTAGGAGTCCCGGTGACGCAGAGTGGACAGGGCGAGGAGCCCTCGCCGCGCGTGGCGCGCGAAGGCATCGTGCTGCCCTCCGACGGTGGCGAACCGCTGCTGCCGGGCCAGACGGGCGGACCCGGCGGCTACCAGTCCGCCCCGCACCCCCCGAACCCGACCCCCGCGCCCCCGCCAGGCGGTCAGGCCTGGGGCACCCCGTGGGGGCCCGAGCAGCAGACGCCCGCCCCGCAGCAGGGCGAGGGCTGGGGTGCGCCGCAGGAACAGCAGTGGGGGGCGCCCGACCCGTACCAGGCGCAGGCCCAGCAGTGGGGCGCCCAGGACGCGTCGCAGCCGCTGCCGCAGCCCGGCGGCTACGACAACGACCAGCCCACCTCGTACTACCTGCCGCCGGTGAACCAGAACCCCCAGCACGGCGCCGGCCCGGGTGCGCCTCCGCCGCCCGCCGGCCACGACAGCGACCAGCCCACCTCGTACTACCTGCCGCCGGTGAACCAGAACACCGCGGGAGGGTACGGCGCTCCCGGCGCCCCGCTGCCGCCCGCCACCGATGCGTACGGCACGCCCGCCGGACACGGCGGCCCCACCGGCGTACCCCTGCCCCCGGCGGACGAGGGCGCCACGCAGTACATCCCGCCGGTCGCCGCGTCCCCGGACGAGGGCGCGACGCAGTACATCCCGCCGGTCGCACCCGGGGCGCTGCCGCCCGAGGTGCCCGCGCACGGGGTCTCGGAGCAGACGCAGTTCCTCGGGCGTGCCCCGCAGAACGGAGGGCCGCTGCCGTCCGTGTCCGGGCCCGACGCCGAGGCCACGCAGTACATTGCGCCCGTGCCCGGGCAGCACGGTGGGGAGCGGCAGCCGCCCGCCGAGTTCGACAACCTCTTCCGCAGCGGGCCGGGCGGGGAGAGCCCGGCCGGGGCCACGCAGCAGTTGCCGCGCTTCGAGCAGGCGCAGCCGCCGTACGCGGGGCACCAGCAGCCGTCGCACGGACACCGTGACCACCACGACGACGGTGGTGGCCGCGGCGGCGGCCGTAACCGCTCGCGCGTGCCGCTCATCGCCGCCGTCGGCATCGGTATCGCCGTCCTCGGCATCGGCGCGGGCGCGCTGCTGGCCGGCGGTGGCGGGGACGACGACGGTGACGGCAACAAGACCGTCGCCGCGACCGCGCCGGCGAGCGAGTCCGCCTCGCCGTCCGCCGACCCGGCCGAGGCGCAGGCCGTCGAGCTGGACAAGCTGCTGGCCGACAGCGGTGACAGCCGGGCGTCGGTGATCAGCGCGGTGGAGGACGTGAAGGCCTGCAAGAACCTCGGCCAGGCGGCCAAGGACCTGCGGGACGCGGCCACCCAGCGCAACGACCTGGTGACCCGCCTGTCCGGCCTCTCCGTCGACCAGCTCCCGAACCACGCCCAGCTGACCACAGCCCTCACCAAGGCGTGGCAGGCGTCCGCGTCGGCCGACAACCACTACGCGGCGTGGGCCGACCAGACCGCCGGCAAGAAGGGCTGCAAGAACGGCCAGGCGCGCACCACCGGCCAGACCCAGGCCGGCAACACGGCGAGCGGCGAGGCCAGCACGCAGAAGATCACGGCGGCCAAGCTGTGGAACGCGATCGCGAAGACGTACGGCCTGACCGAACGCAACCGCACCCAGCTGTGACCGACGGGGGCCGCCCCGCGCGGCCCCCGCTGACCGGTCCCGGGCCTAGCTCACCTCGGCGTTCGCCAGCGTCCTGCGTACGTCCGTGAAGCCCTCGCGCGCCGCCACCAGCCGGCCCTTGCGTACGGCCTGCAGCGTCACCTCGGTGTTGACCAGGCGCGGCAGGCCGATGGCCCCGAGGCCGTTCTTGTAGTCCCAGTCGAGGGTCGGGGTCAGTCCGCCCGTGTTGACCTTCAGACCGTCGTCGAGCGCCTTGCGTACGGCGGTCGACGTCAGCTCGCCGTCGCCGAGCGAGTCGACGGCGGCCTTGAACACGGTGTACGCGAGCCAGGTGGTCTGCACTCCGGCGTCCGCGGGATCGATGCGGTTGTCGTCGAAGGCCTGCTCCTTGATGACCTTCTTCATCGGGTCCCAGCGCTGATCGGTCGCGACCGGGTACCAGCCGGTGATGTACGACCCCTCGTAGGGCCCCGACGCCCCGCCGGAGGCGTCTATCACCGTCTGGTCGACGCTGCCGAGGACCGTGCCGGTGCGTACGTCGGGAAAGTCCTCGCGGGCGCGCCGGAAGGAGTCCATGAAGGTGCTGGTGCGGTCCCCGAGCGCGGGCAGCACACACCCCTTCCTCACCGGGTCGCCGGTCGTGCGGGCGAGGGCGCGCTCGGACTGCGCCGAGTACTCGGTGGCGTCCTCCGCGGCCAGCTGGTCGTCCGCCACGGCGTGGCCGGCGGCCTTCAGACCGGAGTCGAGCATGACGTGGAGTTCGTCGCCCGCGATGCTGTCGGGGCGGACCAGCGCCACGGGCCCGCAGCTGCCGCCGAGTTCTTTGCCGAGGCCGGCGAGCAGGCTGGGCTGGCCGCCGTTGACGGGGTAGGAGGCCACGCTGTCGAACTCGGCGTTGGTGATGCCGTAGCCGCCGATGTAGGGGATGTCGGCGCCCTCGAGCGTCGGGAAGAACGCGTCGCCGTACTGGCTGTAGGAACCGACCACCGCGACGACCTTCTCGTCGACCGCGCGCTCGGCGCACTTGGCGGCGGAGACGGCGTCGTTGTGGTCGTTGCAGACCAGGACGGAGAGCCTGCGGCCGTCGATGCCGCCGTGCGAGTTGATCCAACGGGCGTACGCCTGCGCGAAGGCGGGCATACCGGGCTTGTTGGTGGCGCCGGTGTTCATCGGGGCCCAGGTCATGACCTTGATCGGGTCGTCCCCGGAGCCCCCCGTGGCACCGGGGACGACCCCGCAACCGACGGTCAGCGACGCACACGCGGCCAGTGCCGTCGCCGCGAGGGCGGTGGCTCTGACGGGCGGGTGGATCTTGGGGAGGAAGGTGCTGCGGATGCGTCGCCTGCCGGTCATGGGCACACACGCTTCCGCCACATGGCCAACCCGGGAGTGACTTACGGTCAACAGTCGGTGACGCGAAGGTGAATTACGGGGGTCGGTGAGGCGCGTGTGACAAGGAACGTACGATCGATGACCGTGCAAGGTTCGGAGAACTCTTCCCGTCGCGGCCGTCGCTCATCCACCATGGGCGGCATGCCACTGAATGACATGCCGTGGTGGCGCTGGCGCAGCAATGTGCGCTCCGCGCTGCACATGCTCTCCGACCCAGGGTTCCAGCGGGACGTCTGGCTGGCCGGTGTCGAGGGGTACGGGGACGTCACCGACGCCGTGTACCGCCTCGTCGAGGACACCTGGCTGGACAACTGGTCCGCCGAGAAATACGTCGGCACGATCTTCCGGGACTCCCAGGAGTCGGCCCTCGTCGACACCGCGGTCCTTCGGGTGCTGCGGATCATGCACCAGGTCGGCCCGGACGCACCCGTCTCCGCCTACGTCGACCACCCCGGGTGGCCGGAGGCGGTACGGGCCGCGCGCGACGCCCATGTGCGGATGGCGACGGCCGACGGGGACGACCCGGACCAGCCGCCGAGCTCGCTGCAGGTGCTGCAGATCATGACCCGGTCCGCGTGACGGACGCGTTCTCTGCGGTGCCGGTGGGTATGGGACCCTGTCCTGCATGAACGAGCAGTCCACCCGAGCCACGGCGCCCGCCGAGCAGTACGTCCTCATCCTGTCCTGCCCCGACAAGCAGGGCATCGTGCACGCCGTGTCGAGCTACCTCTTCATGACCGGCTGCAACATCGAGGACAGCCAGCAGTTCGGCGACCACGACACGGGTCTGTTCTTCATGCGCGTCCACTTCTCGGCGGAGGCTCCGGTGACGGTGGAGAAGCTGCGGGCCAGCTTCGCGGCGATCGGTGACGCCTTCCACATGGACTGGCAGATCCACCAGCCCGAGGAGAAGATGCGGGTCGTCCTCATGGTCAGCAAGTTCGGGCACTGCCTGAACGACCTGCTGTTCCGGGCCCGTATCGGTGCGCTGCCGGTGGACATCGCCGCCGTGGTCTCCAACCACACCGACTTCGCCGAGCTCGTGGGGTCGTACGACGTTCCCTTCCACCACATTCCGGTGACGCGGGAGAACAAGGCCGAGGCCGAGGCGCGGCTGCTCGAGCTGGTGCGCGAGGAGGGCGTCGAGCTGGTCGTTCTCGCCCGGTACATGCAGGTGCTCTCGGACGACCTCTGCAAGCAGCTCAGCGGGCGGATCATCAACATCCACCACTCGTTCCTGCCGAGCTTCAAGGGTGCGAAGCCGTATCACCAGGCTCACGCCCGGGGGGTCAAGCTGATCGGTGCGACCGCGCACTATGTGACGGCTGACCTTGATGAAGGGCCGATCATCGAGCAGGAGGTCGAGCGGGTCGGGCATGACGTGACCCCGGACCAGCTGGTCGCGATCGGGCGGGATGTGGAGTGCCAGGCGCTGGCGCGGGCGGTGAAGTGGCATGCGGAGCGGCGGATTCTGCTGAACGGGCGCCGGACGGTCGTGTTCGCCTAGGAGCTCGGGGCCTTGTGTCGTCGGGCGGCTGCGGGCCGGTTGTGGCTGGTCGCGCAGTTCCCCGCGCCCCTAAAAGGTGCGTCCAGTGAACCGGCCTGTTTTTAGGGGCGCGGGGAACTGCGCGAACGGCCCCCACTCACCCGCAGCCGCCGACGAATCCGCAACCCGCCCCTAGATCCGGCTCAGCGACGCGACCGCGAACAGGACGTCTCTGATCGCCCCCCGGTCACCCACCTGTCCCGCCGCCGCTTCCGCCGGAGGCACGTGGCCCGCGGCCAGCTGGCAGAACTCCACGCCGTCCAGGGCCACGTGCGCGACCTCGTACTCCGCGGAGCCCACCGCCGCCGGGGAGTCCAGTGGGATCAGCCACTCGCCGCCACCCGAACCCTCGATCTCCAGCCGCAGGCTGCGCCCCGGCTCGCCCGCGGGGACGAGGTGGCGCCCACGGAGCGGCCCGGCCAACCCGGTCCGGCGCCGTACGGCCAGCGCCGCGGGGAGCATGCGGGCGGCCAGGTCGATCATGCGGTTCAGATGGCGGGGGGACGGCGGGCCGTACGGGTAGTCGACCGCCTCGGCGATGTCCTCCGCGTGGACCCAGCACTCGAAGGCCCGGTCCAGCATGGCGTCGTGCAGGGGGAGTTCGAAGTCGCCGTACGACACCGAGAGCTTGCCGGAGCCGCCGCCGGTGAAGGAGACCGTGCGCACCAGGTCGTGGCTCTGTTCGCGCCAGGGGCCCCGGACGGAGCGGGTCGGCGGGAAGTGGGAGCCGCGCCAGAACGCCTCGGTGCGGGCCGCGGGGGTCGGTGAGTCCGTGGTGATGTCGCCGAGCGGGTCGTCCAGGCCCAGCGCGAGGGCGACCAGGCCGTCGACCGTGAGCAGGTGGGCGATGACGCCGGCGACCGTCGTACGACGGCTCGTCGCCTCGTCGGCCTCGAACCAGCGCAGCCGCACGGGCGCGTGCCACTCGGCGTCGCCCATGTCCCGCAGCAGCGCGTCGAGGCGCGCGGTCTCGGCGTCGTAGGGCGCCGCCCAGTCGGGCACCGGGATGCGCGGCGGGCGGCGGCCCAGGCAGCCCTCCAGAACGCGGGTCCGCAGCCCGGGATCGAGGTCGAGACTCTCCTGCGGGTGGAGCAGACCGACCGCCCCGCGCAGCCGCAGCGCCTCGTCCGCGCAGGAGCCGCAGTCGCCGAGGTGCTCCTCGACGGCCGCCGTCTCCTCGGGCGAGCAGGCGGCCAGCGCCCAGGCGCCGAGGAGCGCCTTCAGTACGGGGTGCTCCAGGATGAGGGGCGGCGGGGGCGGCGGTGTCTCCAGCGGGGGCAGGGGGTGCCCGGTGTCCTCGACGGACGCGCGCGGGAGCGGTATGCGGGGCGGCTCGGCGGCGGGGCCGGGGATGGGACCGTCGCCGTCGGTCGGGCCGCCGGTGCCGTCGTCGCCTCCCGGGGGCGGGGGCTTGCCCCGCTGGTCCGCGCCGCTGTGCGACTCGTACCCCTGGCCCTCCTGGCCCTCCCGGTCCTCCTGGCTTTCGTGCTCGTCGTACGCCTCGAAGCGGTTCGCCTCGTTCACGCCGCACCTCCGTAGCCGGGAGGCGCTCCGGGGGCGGCGCCGGTGTCATGGGCCGTGGCGAGGAGCTGCAGGCCCAGACGGAGGCGGCGGCGGGCCTCGTCCTCGGTGACTCCGAGGTCGGCGGCGGTCTGGCGGTAGTCGCGGCGCTGGAAGTACGCCAGCTCCAGGGCGGCGCGCAGCGGGGACGGCATGGACTGGACGATGTAGTCGGCGCGGGCGGCGACGGAGGCGTGGCGGACCTTGCGCTCCAGTTCCTCGGTGGAGCCGCGGCCGCCCTGGGCGAGGGCCGCGGTCTCGGTGGCACGCAGGCGCTGCACGGCGAGGCGGTGGGTCAGCGTGGCGACCCAGGAGCGCAGGGGGCCCTGTTTGGGGTCGTAGGCGTCGGGGTGCTCCCAGACGTGGGCGAAGACCTCGCGGGTGATGCCGTCGGCGGCGCGCTCGTCGCCGAGCACGCGGTGGGCGAGGCCGTGCACCAGCGAGGCGAACCGGTCGTAGAGCTCGCCGAGGGCGGCCGCCTCACCGCGTGCGAGCCGCTGCTGCATCTTGCGGTCCCAGCGGGGAGGTGCGTCCTTCTTCGCCATGCCGCCCCCTCGCCCTCGTTCGCGACTCGTCAAGCCTGGACCCACCGTCTCCTCGAATGTAGTCGGCACATCTGACAGCGCACGCCCCTTTGTAGCAATGTGCGCCCCCGGGAGAGCGGTCGGTGATATTGGACCTTCGTCTTCCTTCCACTCTGCGTCCATCCACGATCGAACAGGATCGAAGGCGACTAAAACAAGCCTCTTCTGATCGGTTTCCGTTTCCTGGCTTGCGTTTCAGGGAACCGCCGCTGGGCAGCCGCGCTGCAAGGAAGCGTAGGAACGGCTTCCGTTTTGCGGGCCGTTCCGGGAAGTCCCGGCGAGCGAAGGGCGTGGTGGTGGGATTCAACGTGACCGGCGGCGAGCACGGCGACTGGGCCGTGCTCCATGTGTCGGGCGAACTGGATCTGGTGACGTCGCCGGTGCTGCGGCAGCGGGTGCACGACGTGGTGGCCGAGGGCCGCCACAGCCTTGTCCTCGACCTCTCCGAGGTCTTCTTCTGCGACTCCAGCGGCGTCGGCGTCCTCATAGCCTCCCGCCGCCTCATCCGCTCCTGCCAGGGACAGCTGCGGCTGATACTGCCGGCCCAGGGCGCGGTGGACGGCTCCCACGTCAACAGGGTGCTGGGGGCGCTGGGAGTGCGGCGGCTGTTCGACGTCCACGTGGACGTGGATTCGGCGACGGAGCACGAAGCGGGGCCGCTGTCGGCGTGAACCGGGGGCGCCGCCGCTTCTGCCACACCGTTGTCCCAGAATTCCCCCGGTCTTGGCACAACCGCCGCTTTCCCGCTCCCCGCCCCGCCCCGGCGTCGTACGCTCCGAACCAGATGCACCCCACGTGACGTAAGGCGGCCCGAGAAGACATGGTCAGCAGCGAGTACGAGCGCAGGATCGCCGGCCGGTTCGCCACCTTCGACCAGGACGGCAACGGCTACATCGACCGGGCGGACTTCAGCGTGGCGGCCAAGGCGCTGCTCGCGGAGTTCGGTACGGCGGCACGGTCCGACAAGGGACAGGCCCTGTATGTCGGCGCGGAGGCGTTCTGGCAGGGCATGGCGGGCATCGCGGACCGGGACGGCGACCAGCGGATCACCCGCGAGGAGTTCATCAACGGCGCCGTGAAGCGGCTGCGCGACAATCCCGACCGGTTCGCCGAGATCGCCCGCCCCTTCCTGCACGCGGCCCTGGCTGTCGCCGACCCGGACGGCGACGGGGCGGCCACCGTCGCGGACACCGCGCGCGTGCTCCGGATCCTCGGCGTCGCGCAGGAGATCGCCGGCACCGCCGCCACCGCGCTCGACACCGACGGCGACGGCAGGATCGGCGAGGAGGAGATCGTCTCCGCCTTCGCCCGTTACTTCACCGTCCCCGAATAGCGCTCCCGCAGCTTGTACTTGAGCACCTTCCGGAGCGTCTCGTTGCGCGGGATGGCGTCCACCACCTCCAGCTGCTCCGGCAGCTTGTGGACCGAGAGCCCTTCCGCGCGGAGATAGGACGTCATCGCCGCCAGGGTCAACTCCTCGGCTCCGGCAGGCTGTTCCACGACCGCGCACACCCGCTCCCCGCGCTCCTCGTCCGGCAGCCCGATCACCGCCACGTCCCCGACCGCCGGGTGCGCGGCCAGCAGGTCCTCGATCTCCTTCGCCGAGATGTTCTCGCCCTTGCGGATGATCACGTCCTTGAGCCGTCCGGTGAGCACCAGATGCCCGGTGTCCGTGAGCATCCCCAGGTCACCGGTGCGCAGGAACCCGTCCTCGTCGAAGGCCTCCGCCGTCTGCCCCGCGTCCAGATACCCCTGGCACACGGCCTCCCCGCGCAGCCGCACCTCCCCGTCGACGATCCGTATCTCCATCCCCTCCGGCGGTCGTCCCTCGGTCGTGGCGAGGTTCTCCACGGTGTCGTCCGGCGACCCCATGGTGATCATCGGCACCTCGGTCATGCCGTACCCGTGCGTGAGCTGCACCCCCATCTCCCGGACGACCGCGTGGTACACCTCCGGCGGCTTGGGCGCACCGCCACCGGCCAGCAGCCGCAGGGTGGGTATGACCTTGGCCTCCGGCCGCTTCCGCTGCTCCGCCAGGAACATCGAGTAGAACGCCGTCGATCCGCCCGCCACCGTCACCCCGTGCCGGCGATACCCCTCCAGCGCGTCCGGCAGCGCGAACTGCTCGAACATCACCGCCGGGAACCCGTACAGGAGCAGCATCACCGTGTAGTCGGGGCCGGCGATGTGGGCGTACGGGAAGGCCATCGAGCCCACGTCGTCGGGCGACAGACGCAGCGCGTGGGCGAGGCACGAGCCGCCCGCGATCAGTGAACGGTCCGTGTGCAGCACGCCCTTGGGGTCGGAGGTCGTGCCCGAGGTCCAGTAGATCCAGCGGACCGAGGTGCCCGAGGAGGGCGGCGCGGGCAGCAGACCGGGATCGCCGTCGGGCAGCCGGTCGTACGCCTCGAAGACGCCCTTCGTGCCGAGCCGCCGTGCCATCCCCGGGTAGTCGAAGCCCCGCCACTCGCCGGGCACCGCGAAGTACTCGGCCTTCGACTCCCGTAGCGCGAAGCCGACTTCGCGGTCCCGGTAGAACGGGATGACCGGCGACTGGACCGCGCCCAGGCGGGCCAGCGCGAAGGACAGCACCGCCGTCTCGATCCGCGTGGGCAGCTGCCAGGCGACCACCGTGCCGGGGCGTACGCCCATGTCGTACAGCCCCGCCGCCACCCGCTCGGCACGCGTGTGCAGCTCGCCGAAGCTCAGGGAGCGGTCGTCCTGGAGGAGGACCGGACGGTCGGGGGTGAGGGCGGCGCGGCGGGTGACCAGTTCCCAGAGGGTGCGGGAGGAGCTCAGGGAGTGCGGGGTCTCGTTCATGGGTGCCCCCTGCTTGGCTGACGACTCGTCAGGTGACATGCTATCTGACGCTCCATCAGATCGTGCCTGTCAGGTGAACACCGTCCGGCGGAGGAGATCATGCCGACCGAACTGCCCCGCATCATCAGCGTCGACGATCATGTGATCGAGCCCGCGCACCTGTTCAAGACCTGGCTGCCCGCCAAGTACCAGGACCGCGGGCCGCAGCCGCTCACCGCCGGGATCGGTGAACTCGCCTACGTCGGCGGCAAGTACCAGATCACGATGGATCCGGAAGGACCGCCCACCGACTGGTGGATCTACGAGGACCTGAAGTTCCCGTACAAGCGCAACATCGCCGCCGTCGGCTTCGACCGCGACGAGATGACCCTGGAGGGCATCACCCGCGAGGAGATGCGGCGCGGCTGCTGGGACCCCGTCGCGCGGCTCAAGGACATGGATCTCAACCACGTCGAGGGCAGCCTGTGCTTCCCGACCTTCCCGCGCTTCTGCGGGCAGACCTTCGCCGAGGCACACGACAAAGAGGTGGCGCTCGCGTGTGTGCGGGCCTACAACGACTGGATGGTCGAGGAGTGGTGCGGCGACAGCGGCGGGCGGCTCATCCCGCTGTGCCTCATCCCCCTGTGGGACGTGGAGCTGGCGGTCGCCGAGATCCGGCGCAATGCCGCGCGCGGGGTGAAGGCCGTGACCTTCTCCGAGATCCCCACCTACCTCGGCCTGCCCTCCATCCACTCCGGCCACTGGGACCCGTTCTTCGCGGTCTGCCAGGAGACCGGCACGGTCGTCAACATGCACATCGGCAGCAGCTCCCAGATGCCGGCCGCCTCCCCCGACGCCCCGCCCGCCGTCCAGGCCGCGCTCAGCTTCAACAACGCCATGGCCTCGATGATGGACTTCCTCTTCAGCGGTGTGCTGGTGAAGTTCCCGCGCCTCAAACTCGCCTACAGCGAGGGCCAGATGGGCTGGATCCCGTACGCCCTCGAACGCGCCGACGACGTGTGGGAGGAGCACCGCGCCTGGGGCGGGGTGCGCGACATCGTCCCGGAGCCGCCGTCGACGTACTACTACCGGCAGATCTTCTGCTGCTTCTTCCGCGACAAGCACGGCGTAGCCTCGCTGGACGTGGTGGGCCGTGACAACGCCACCTTCGAGACCGACTACCCGCACGTCGACTCGACCTTCCCGCACACCAAGGAGGTCGCCCTCGACCATGTGAAGGGCCTCGACGACGAGACCGTCTACAAGCTGATGCGGGGCAACGCCATCCGCATGCTCGACCTCGATCTGGACCGGGACCGGGACCGGTAGGCGGACTCGTGGATCTCTCCCACTCTCCCGAAGAGGAGGAGTTCCGGGCGCGGTTGAGGCGGTGGCTCGGCCGGGTGCTGCCCACGCTCCCGCCCAAGCCGTCCCCGGACGACTGGCCCGGGCGCCGCGCCTACGACATGGGCTGGCAGCGGATGCTGTACGACGCCGGGTATGCGGACGTGCACTGGGACGCCTCGCCGACCACGCGGCTGATCTTCCTGGAGGAGACCGAGAAGGCGGGGGCGCCCTATGTGGGCGCGGGGTTCGTCGGGCTGCTGCACGCCGGGCCCACGATCGCCGCGGAGGGTTCCGCCGAGCAGCGGGCGCGGTGGCTGCCGCCGATCCTGCGCGGGGAGGAGGTCTGGTGCCAGGGGTTCAGCGAACCCGACGCCGGGTCCGACCTCGCCGCGTTGCGGACACGCGCGCGCAGGGAGGGCGACGAGTACGTGGTGAGCGGGTCCAAGATCTGGACCTCGCACGCCGAAGTCGCCGACTGGTGCGAACTGTTGGTGCGCACCGACCCCGCGGCCGCCAAACACCGGGGCATCACGTGGCTCGCCCTGCCCATGGACGCTCCGGGGATCACCGTGCGGCCGCTGAAGACCCTCGCCGGGTCCGCCGAGTTCGCCGAGGTGTTCCTCGACGAGGTCCGGGTGCCGGTCGGCAACCGGGTCGGGGACGAGAACGACGGCTGGCGCGTGACCATGGTGACGCTGTCCTTCGAGCGCGGCACCGCCTTCGTGGGCGAAGTGGTCGCGTGCAGGCGGGTGTTGCGCGAACTCGCCGGTGAGGCGCGCAAGAACGGGCGGTGGGACGAGCCGGAACTCAGACGGCGGCTCGGGCGGCTCAATGCCGAGTTCCGGGCGCTGTGGCGGCTGACGCAGTGGAACGTGAGCGAGGCGGAGGCCTCCGGGGGAGTCCCCGGTGTCGGGGGTTCGGTTTTCAAACTGAGGTATTCGCAGGCGCGGCAGGAGCTCTACGACGCCGCCGCCGACGTCCTGGGGCCCGACGCCCTCGACCTCGACCGGCCGTGGGTCCTGGACCGGCTGTCCTCGCTGTCGTACACCATCGCCGCCGGCACCTCGCAGATCCAGCAGAACATCGTGGCCGAACGGATCCTGGGGCTGCCGAAGGGGCGGTGACTGTTCCCGTGCGTTTCCAACTCACCGATGATCAACGCGCGTTGCGGGACGGCGTACGAGAGCTGCTGGCCCGGCGCTTCGACCGCGAGGCGCTGTGGGCCGCCGTCGACTCGCCCGGCCGCCTGGACCGGGCACTGTGGCGGGAGCTGGGGGAGGCCGGGTTCTTCGCGCTACGGGTGCCGGAGGGCGAGGGAGGTGTCGGACTCGGGCTGCCGGAGGCCGTGTTGGCCTTCGAGGAGGCGGGGCGGGTGCTGCTGCCCGGGCCGCTGGTGGCCACGCATCTCGTGGCGGGCGCGGTGCCCGGGGCGGCTGACGGATCGGTGGTCGTGGCGGGTGTGGACGGCGGGCTGGTGGAGTGGCTGGAGGCCGCCGACATCGTACGAGGCGATGCCGCCGGCGCCGTGGCGCTGCGATCGGTCGATCCGTTGACGCCCCTGCATCGCACACCCGGGGCCGCCGTGACCGATCCCGTCGCCGTGCTCCTCACCGGCGCCGAGCAGCTCGGCACCGCCACGCGCGCGTGCGAGCTGGCGGTGCAACACGCCCGGACGCGTGAGCAGTTCGGGCAGCCGATCGGGGCGTTCCAGGCCGTCAAGCATCTGTGCGCGCAGCTGCTGGTGCGGGCCGAGGTGGCCCGTGCGGCGGTCTACGCGGCCGCCGTCACCGGGGACCCGGCCGACATCGCCGCGGCCCGGCTGCTCGCCGACGAGGCCGCTGTGCGCGGCGCCCGCGACTGCCTCCAGGTGCACGGTGGCATGGGCTTCACCTGGGAGTCCGAGGTGCATCTGCATCTGAAGCGGGCCTGGGTGCGGGCGCAGCGTGGCGGTGGACGCACGGAGAGTGAGGAGCTGCTCGCGGCCGAGCTGACGGCCTGACAGGGGGTGGGCTGCGGAGTCGGCGGGAGCGCTCCCGTGAATGTCGCGGATTGTGGCATACCGGAATTACGGAGCGTTGATATCGGGTTGTGTCCTATGCGTGACCCGTCACGGCCTGGAGTCGGGGAGTCGCTCCGGTACCTTCTGTGGGATGCGAGTGGTTCCGAGCACGAGCCGTGCCGGTGTTGCCTCTGTGGCGGCTCCGGATGCGGCGGTGTGCGCCGCTTCTCGCACGGTCGGCGGGCCTTTGGCCTCCACCTGTTCGACTTCCCGCAACGAGCGTCGCACAGTATGCCACCCGGGTACTCCTTCGCGATGGAATATGCCCGAAGCGCTTGTTGAGGTGACTGTACGTCAACCATGCTGTCTCGTAAGGGATTCACGTTCTGTGATCCCGGCTGTGGCCATTGTTCTGGCCATGCAAAAAATGGCTACGATCGTGGCCCTCGTGAGGCGCGAGGCTATGTGTCTGCCGGTTCGGATGGTGTGAGCGGTGCAGGTGCTTCAAGTGCAGCTGGAGATCCGGCCCGACCCCGCAGAGGTGGGGCGAGCCCGGCGGTGGGCCCGCTCGCGGCTTGCCGGATCCGGGATAGGGGCCGACGAGGCGCTTGCCGAGACCCTGATCCTTCTCGTGTCCGAACTGGTCACCAACGCCGTGGTGCACACCGGCTGTCCGGCCGTCCTGCGTCTGTCGCTGCCCTGTACCGCGGCCGAACAGGCCACCGTCCGCCTCGAAGTGGCCGACGCCAGTGGCCGCGCCCCCGTGCCGCGCTGCGTCGACGGTGACGCCACGGGCGGCCGCGGACTCGCCCTGGTGGACGGCCTCGCCGACCGGTGGGGCTGGAGCCCCGAAGGGGCCGGCAAGCGCATCTGGTGCGAACTCGACCGCTGTGCGGCGAAGGGCCGCGAGGGGGCTGCGTCCTTCGGAGGCGGTGCCCCGGCGTTCGAGGGGTACGAGGGGCTGGCGTACGAGGCGGTCTGAGGCCGCTGTCCGAGGTGGCGCGGTCGGAGCGCGTTTGCAGAGCGCCCCGGTCCTCCCTGTCGATCGACAGGCGGTGCGCCGCGATGTGCTTCCGTGCGCGCCCGTAACAAATGGTGCGTAAGTAATAAATCCCCGAACAGGCGTTGACGCCGCGTGTCCGTTTGCTCACGCTTGTGGTCAGCGATTCGCCGCGAGGGGACGACGAGGGTTCCGGTGACGGGAGCTCTCGGCGAGTGTGGGTCGTGATTCGGCGCCGGTTCCTTCAGGGTCAAGAGGAGCCGTTGGGGGTCCCCCCGCTCGAGCGAAGCCGAGAGTGGGGGAGGGTGCGCCGAGTCGGACGGCGGGGCGCGATGCCGTGCTCGGGGCGGGCGTTGGGGCGCCGCCGTCCGACCTTGCCCGCGTCCGGCGTGTCAGAGAATGGCGACCGGAGCCACCGGAGTGCCCGTCGCGCCGACGAACGGCTCGGGCATCGCCGACAGCAGGAACGTGTAGCGGCCCGCTTCTCCACAGGCTGTGGACAACTTTTCGAGATTCCAGTTCTGGCCCTGCAGCATCCCCATCTCCACGAGGTCGAGCGCGTGCACGGGCAGCCACAGATCCTCGATCTCGGGGGGAAATATCTCGAATGTCAGCGTGTCGTTCGCGACCGCCGCGACATCGCGTGCGTGGAACCACTCCGGCGTACGGATCGACAGCCCCGGCGACGGATAGCCGTACGCGTGCTTGTCGCCCGCCAGATACGCCTGGATCTGCCCCGTCCGTACGAGCACGATGTCGCCGGCCCGCACGCGCGTGCCCGCGAGTTCCTCGGCGGCCTCCAGGTCCTCCGGTGTGACGGCGTACGAGCCGTCCAGCCGGTCCGTGCCGTGTGCGCGGGCCACGTCCAACAGGACGCCGCGCGAGACGATGTGCCGTGCCTTGTCGATGCCGCTGAACCGGGCACCGCCGTGTGCCGTGATGGTGTCGGCGGGGCGGCCGTTGTAGAGCACGCCCGAGTGCGAGACATGGGTGAGCGCGTCCCAGTGGGTGGCCGCCTGCAGGCCCATCGTCACGGCGTCGTCGCTGCACGCGACCGTGCCCGGGCCGAAGATCTCCTGGTTGATCTGCACCATCGCGTGCAGCGGGTTGACCCGGCCGGGTATCAGGCCCGTCTGTACGCCGTCCTCCTTCAGCGGCAGGCAGAGCGGGACGCGGTGGCCGGACCTGACCTCCGTCGCGGCCTGGCGTACGACCTCGTCGGTGATCAGGTTGAGGGTGCCGATCTCGTCGTCGGAGCCCCAACGGCCCCAGTTGTTCACGCGCTTGGCGATGTCGTGAAACGCCGGATGCATCGCGGGCAGTGGCATCGGTGCTCCCCCAGGGCTTGTCTACGGGTGTCTGACGGGTCATAAAATCTAACGGTCCGTCAGAAACCGCGGGAAGGGGCCGGGCGTGGGGAACTTCTTGGCAGGCAAGGTGGTCGCCGTGACGGGGGCCGGGCGCGGGATCGGGCGGGCGGTGGCGCTCTGCGCGGCGGCCGAGGGGGCGTCCGTCGTCGTCAACGACTACGGGGTGTCGGTGGACGGTGGGTCGCCGACGAGCGAGGTCGCCTCGGGTGTGGTCAAGGAGATCGAGGCGGCCGGCGGGGAGGCCGTCGCGGTCGCCGACGACGTGTCGACCATGGCGGGTGGGCAGCGGGTCGTCGACGTGGCCCTGTCGTCGTACGGGCGGCTGGACGGCGTCGTGTGTGTCGCCGGGATCCTGCGCGAGCGGATGCTGTTCAACATGACCGAGGAGGAGTGGGATCCGGTGGTCGCCACTCACCTCAAGGGCACGTTCACCGTGTTCCGGGCGGCCTCCGCCGTCATGCGGAAGCAGCGGGCCGGGACCCTGATCGGGTTCACCAGCGGGAACCATCAAGGGTCCGTCTCGCAGGCCAACTACAGCGCCGCGAAGGGCGGGATCATCTCGCTGGTCCGGAGTGCGGCGCTGGGGTTGAACAAGTACGGGGTGACCGCGAACGCGGTGGCGCCGGTGGCTCGTACGCGGATGTCCGCCGGAGTGCCCATGGAGTTGGCGGAGATCGGAGAGCCGGAGGATGTGGCCGCGCTCGTCGTGTATCTGCTGTCGGAGCGGGCTCGGGAGGTCACCGGGCAGGTGTACACGATCGCGGGGCCGAAGATCGCGGTGTGGGCTCAGCCGCGGGAGCTGCGCGCTGCGTATGCGGAGGGTTCCTGGACGCCGGAGCGGATCGCGGAGTTCTTGCCTGGGTCGGTGGGGGTGGATCCGATGCCTTTGCTGGAGCGGCTGGCTGCCATGGAGAGGGCCGCGCGTGAGGGGGAACGTCCCAACGCCTAGTGGGGTGCGTGGATCGGTGAGTTGGCGGCTGCGGGTTCGTTGTGGCTTGTCGCGCAGTTCCCCGCGCCCCTGGGTGGGTCGGCGCATCCGGCGTATTGGAGGAGAGGTCCGTGGACTTCGGGTTTACCGCTGAGGATGAGGCCTTCCGGGCGGAGGCTCGGGCTTGGCTCGGTGAGCATGCATCGGCTGAGCTGGATCGTCGGTCCTGGGAGCGTGCGTTGGGGAAAGGGGGGTGGATCGGGCTGGGGTGGGCCGAGGGCGGGTACGGGAATCGGAGTGCCACGCTCACGCAACAGGTTGCCTGGGCCGAGGAGTACGCGCGGTCCTGTGCGCCGCCGCGCTCCGGGCACATCGGGGAGAACCTGTTGGCGCCCACCCTGCTCGCGCATGGGACGGCCGAGCAGAAGGGGCGCTTTCTTCCGGCGATCGCCGCCGGGGACGAACTGTGGTGTCAGGGGTACAGCGAACCCGGGGCGGGGTCCGATCTCGCCGGGATCCGTACGAAGGCCGAGCGGGCCGGGGACGGTACGTATCGCGTCACCGGGCAGAAGATCTGGACGTCCCTGGCGCGGGAGGCCGACTGGTGTTTCGTGCTGGCCCGCACCGACCCGGGGTCCAGCCGCCATCGTGGCCTGTCCTTCCTGCTCGTTCCCATGGATCAGCCGGGGCGGATCGAGGTGCGGCCCATTCGGCAGATGACCGGCACCAGTGAGTTCAACGAGGTGTTCTTCGACGGTGCGCACGCGCGCGTGGAGCATGTCGTCGGAGGTGACGGGGCCGGGTGGCGGGTCGCGATGAGTCTGCTCGGGTTCGAGCGGGGGGTGTCCACGCTCGCCCAGCAGGTCGGGTTCGCCGCCGAGTTGGGGCGGGTGGTGCGGGCGGCCGTCGACAGCGGGACGGTGGGTGATCCCGTCGTACGGGACCGGCTGGTCCGGCAGTGGGCCGAGCTGCGGGTGATGCGGTGGAACGCCCTGCGGACGCTGGGGAGTTCGGGGGGCGCCGGCGCCTCCAGTGTCGCCAAGCTGCTGTGGGGCGGGTGGCATCAGCGGCTCGGGGAGCTGGCCATGCAGGTGCGGGGGGCGGCGGCGGGGGTCGGGCCCGCCGACTGGTCGGTCACGGCGCCGTACGAACTCGACGCGTTTCAGCATCTGTTCCTGTTCTCCCGGGCCGACACGATCTACGGCGGCTCGGACCAGGTGCAGCGCACGATCATCGCCGAGCGGGTGCTCGGGCTGCCGAAGGAACCCAAGGGGGTTGTTTGATGCGCGGTGTGGTGTTTGACGGAAAGCGGGTCGAGGTCGTCGACGATCTGGAGGTGCGGGGGCCGGGGCCGGGAGAGGTGCTGGTCGCCATTGCGGCGGCGGGACTGTGCCACAGCGACCTGTCCGTGGTGGACGGGACCATTCCCTTTCCGGTGCCCGTGGTGCTGGGGCATGAGGGGGCGGGGGTCGTCGAGGCCGTGGGGGAGGGGGTTTCGCATGTCTCGGCCGGGGACCATGTGTCCCTGTCCACGCTGGCCAACTGCGGTACGTGCGCGGACTGCGACCGGGGGCGGCCGACCATGTGCCGCAAGGCGATCGGGCGGCCGGGGCAGCCGTTCGCGCGGGGCGGGCAGCCGGTCTTCCAGTTCGCGTGCAACTCCGCCTTCGCCGAGCGGACCGTGGTGAAGGCCGTGCAGGTGGTGCGTATCCCCCAGGACATCCCGCTGCCCTCCGCCGCGCTCATCGGGTGCGGGGTGCTGACCGGGGTCGGGGCCGTGCTCAACCGGGCGAAGGTGGATCGCGGGGACAGCGTCGTCGTGATCGGCACCGGGGGCATCGGGCTCAACGTCCTCCAGGGGGCACGGATCGCGGGGGCGCTGCGGATCGTCGCCGTCGACGCCAACCCCGCCAAGGAGGCGGTGGCGCGGCAGTTCGGGGCGACCGACTTCCTGACCTCCACGGAGGGGGTGCGGGAACTGCTGCCGACGGGGGCGGACCATGTCTTCGAGTGCGTCGGGCGGGTGGAACTCGTCCGGCAGGCCGTCGACCTGCTGGACCGGCACGGTCAGGCCGTGCTGCTCGGGATGCCGGCGGCCGGGGCCGAGGCGTCCTTCGTCGTGGCGTCCATGTTCCTGGACAAGTCGATCCTGGGGTGCCGGTACGGGTCGTCCAGGCCCCAGCGGGACATCGCGCTGTACGCCGAGCTGTATCGGGAAGGGCGGCTGCTGCTCGATGAGTTGGTGACCCAGACGTATCCGGTCGAGGAGTTCGAGCGGGCGGTGGCGGACGCGGAGGCGGGGAAGGTGGCCAGAGGGGTGCTGACCTTCTGAGGAGGTGGTGGTTCCGCTGAGGGGTGCTGACGTTCTGGACATGCCAGGGGTTTTCCACAGGTGCCGGAAAACTCCTGGGGTGCTGTCGGTGCCGGGTCGTAGCTTCGACTCATGACCTACCGAGACGTCGCCACCAAACAGGTCCTCATCTGGGCCTGCACTGCCGTCGCCGCCCGTATGCCGGTCGCCATGGCCCCGTTGGCGCTGGTCTTCCTGGTGCGCGAGCGGCCCGGTGGCTACACGCTGGGGGCGGCGCTCGCGGCGGCGTATGTGATCGGCGAGATCATCGGGGCGCCGGTGCTCGGGATGCGAATGGACCCGGCTCGGGGCCGTCGGCATCTGGTGCTCGGGCTCGCGGGCGGGGCGGTCGGGTTCGCGGGGCTCGGGGTGCTGGCCGGGGCGCATCCCGTGGTGCTCGGGGTGTTCGCGTTCCTGGCCGGGGCGGCTCCGGCCGCGGCCGCCGGAGGGCAGCGGGCGCTGCTCACCTCGCTGGTCCCGGAGCGGTCCGTGGCACAGGCGCTGTCCGCCGAGTCGATGCTGATGTCCGGGGTGTGGGCCGTCTCCCCGGTCGCGGTCGCCGGGCTCGCCCTCGGGGTCGCGCCGCGTCTCCCGCTGCTGCTCGGGGCCGCGCTGATGGCGCTGTCGATCGCGGGGCACCGGTGGCTGCCGGCCGGTTGGGACACGGGCGAGCGGGGCGGGGAGTCGGGCCGGATCGGAGTCCTGCTGCGCGCCTGGCCGGTGTATGTCACGGGCGCGGCGAGTCTCACGCTGCTCGGTCTGGCCGAACTGACGTTGCCTGCCTTGTTGGAACAGCGCGGCATCGGGGTCGGCTGGTCCGGGCCGATGCTGGCGGGGCTGGCGGTCGGCGCGGGACTTGGGGCGTTCGTGTACGGGCTGCGGTCGTGGCCGGGGCGGCTCCGGGGGCGCAGTGTGGTGCTGATGTGCGGGATGTCGGTCTTCGTGAGCCTCGCCGCGCTGATACCGGGGGCGGCCGGCATCGCGGTCGCCCTCGTCCTGGCGGGCACGCTCCAGTCGGGTGCGCTGATCACCCGCAACCTGTCCCTGCGGGAGGCGGTGCCGCCGGGCGCGCTGGCCGCGGGGTACTCCGTGATGTACGCGGCCGCGGGCGCGGGGTACGCGGCGACCGGGTCCCTCGCCGGTGGGCTGCTCCAGGTGGTGACGCCGTCCACGGCGATCCTGGCGGGCGTGGTGCTGACGTTGCTGCTGACAGCGCTCGGGTGGTGGGGAGAGGTACGGCGGGAGGGAGCGGGGAGAGCAGGGATACGGCGAGAGGACGCGGGGTCGGCCGCCGATGCCGTGAGCTCGGGTGCCGTGGCGGCTCGGGACGTCGGGATCGCCGGGCCGGCCGCTTCTGCCGCTGCCGCGGGCTCAGGGGCCGTGGCGGACCTGCCCGTCGATCCCGCTGGGCCGGCTGCCGCCGGTGACGCCGTCCTGCCGGGCTCGCATGACGTCACTGACCTGTCCGACGATGCCGCCCGCGACGGCTCAAGCCCCGCCCTGGACCTACCCGTTGATCCCGCTCCCCGTGCGGAAGGTGCGCCGATAGCTGGTGGGGGTGACGCCGAGCGCCGTCTGTAGGTGCTGGCGCATCGACTGGGCCGTGCCGAAGCCGGCGTCGCGGGCGATCTGGTCGACGGAGCGGTCGGTGGACTCCAGCAGGTGCCGGGCGTGCTCCACCCGCTGCTGGGCGAGCCACTGTCCGGGGCTGATGCCGACCTCCTCGCGGAAGCGGCGCGTGAAGGTCCGTACGGACATCGACTCCTGCTCGGCCATGTCCCGCAGCTGGATCGGCTCGTGGAGGCGGCCCAGCGCCCAGGCGCGGGCGGTGGTCGTGGTGGCCAGCTGGGGCTCCGGCACGGGGCGCCGGATGTACTGGGCCTGGCCGCCCTCGCGGTGCGGCGGTACGACCGTGCGCCGGGCCACCGCGTTGGCGACGGCGCTGCCGTGGTCGCGGCGGAGCATGTGCAGGCACAGGTCGATGCCGGCGGCGACACCCGCGGAGGTGAGGACGTCGCCGTCGTCGACGTACAGGACGTTCGGGTCGACCTTGATCTGCGGGAAGAGCCGCTGGAGGCGCTCGGCGTCGGCCCAGTGCGTGGTGGCGGGGCGGCCGTCGAGGTAGCCCGCGGCGGCGAGGACGTAGACGCCGGTGCAGATGGAGGCGAGCCGGGTGCCGGGCCGGATGTGCGCGAGGGCGGCGGCCAGCTCGGGGGTGAGGACACCGTCCTCGTAGACCGGGCCGAACTCGTAGGACGCCGGGACGATCACGGTGTCGGCGGTGGCCAGGGTCTCCGGGCCGTTGGCGACCATGACGTCGAAGTCGGAGTCCGTGCGGACCGGGCCCGGAGGCCGGATCGAGCAGGTGACGACCTCGTACAGAGGCCGTCCCAGGCGGTCCCTGGGGCGGTCGAAGATGCGGTGCGGGATGCCCAGCTCGAAGGGGAGCAGGCCGTCCATGGCGAGGACGGCGACGCGGTGCGGGCGGAACGGTTCCTCGGACGTGGCCATGGCCCGATCCTAACGAATGCTGTCCTTCGGGCCAGTGGATCGGCGGGCGGCCAGGCCGGAAGCTCTATGTCGTGACCCAGACAACCGAAGCCGCCGCACAGGCACCCCGCACGGGAAAGAAGCGCACCCGCATCCACCGCGCCTGGTTCGTCGCCGCCGTCACCTTCGTGACGATCATCGGCGCGGCCGCCTTCCGCTCGCTGCCCGGACTGCTCATCGACCCGTTGCACGAGGACTTCGGCTGGTCGCGCGGCACGATCGGCGCGGCCGTCTCGATCAACCTCGCGCTGTACGGGCTCACCGCCCCCTTCGCGGCCGCGCTGATGGACCGCTACGGCA
The DNA here is from genome assembly GCF_045041015.1 of Streptomyces sp. NBC_00019. NCBI lineage: Bacteria > Bacillati > Actinomycetota > Actinomycetes > Kitasatosporales > Streptomycetaceae > Streptomyces > Streptomyces sp. NBC_00019. Next base: position 4,816,844 of record NZ_CP108302.1, on the reverse strand, counting down.
TCCGCCGGGTCGTCGCCGTGGCGCTGACCGTGATCGCGGCCGGCTCGGGACTGACGGTGTGGATGACGGCGGCCTGGCAGCTGCTGCTGTGCTGGGGTCTGCTGGTCGGTCTGGGCTCCGGCTCGATGGCGCTGGCGTTCGCGGCGACGGTCACCAACCGCTGGTTCACCGAACGGCGCGGCCTGGTCACCGGCATCCTGACCGCCGCCTCCGCCTCCGGCCAGCTGATCTTCCTGCCCGTGCTGTCCTGGATGGTCGAGAAGCACGACTGGCGCCCGGCGGCCGTCACCGTGGCCCTGGCCGCGCTCGCGGTCGTCCCCTTCGTCTGGTTGCTGCTGCGCGACCACCCGGCCGACGTGGGCCTGAAGCCGTACGGCGCGAAGGAGTTCGTGCCCAAGCCGGAGCCCGTGCCGGGCGCCGCCCGCCGCGCGGTCACCGTGCTCTTCAAGGCCGCCCGTACCGGCCCGTTCTGGCTGCTCGCAGGCACCTTCGCGATCTGCGGCGCCTCCACCAACGGCCTGATCCAGACCCACTTCGTGCCCGCCGCCCACGACCACGGCATGCCCATCACGGCGGCGGCCTCGCTGCTCGCGGTCATCGGGGTGTTCGACGTGGTCGGCACCATCGCCTCGGGCTGGTTCACCGACCGCTTCGACGCGCGCCGGCTGCTCGCGGTGTACTACGCCCTGCGCGGCATCTCGCTGCTGTTCCTCCCCATGCTGCTCGGGCCGAGCGTCCACCCGCCGATGCTCTTCTTCATCGTCTTCTACGGCCTCGACTGGGTCGCCACCGTCCCGCCCACCGTCGCCCTGTGCCGCGAGCACTACGGCGACGACAGCGCGATCGTCTTCGGCTGGGTCCTCGCCTCGCACCAGGTCGGGGCGGCGCTCGTGGCCTTCGTCGGCGGTGTGGTGCGGGACGTCTTCGGTGATTACGACATGATCTGGTACGCGTCGGGGGCGCTGTGCGCGGCGGCGGCGCTGATGGCACTGGTGATCCGGCGGAGGCCGACCGCGCTGGTCCCGGCCGTGGCCTAGACGAACCGTCCCTTGTGGAACAGCAGGGGTGCGCGGTCCTCGTCACCCGCCCCCAGCGCGTCCACCCGGCCCACGACGATGAGGTGGTCGCCGCCCGTGTGCACCGCGTGGATCGTGCAGTCGATCCACGCGAGCGTGTCCGCCAGGCGCGGTGAGCCGGACGCCGGTGCCGGGTCGAAGGCGACGCCCGCGAACTTGTCCGCACCGCTCACCGCGAAGCCACGGCACAACTCGCCCTGGTGGGCGGCGAGGACGTTGACGCAGAAGACCCCGGCGCGGGCGATGCGGGGCCAGGTCGTCGACGTACGGCCGACCATGAAGGCGACGAGGGGCGGGTCGAGGGACAGGGCGGCGAAGGACTGGCAGGCGAAGCCGGCGGGGCCGTCCTCGCCGTCGGCGGCGGGTGAGGTGACGACGGCCACGCCGGAGGCGAAGCTCCCGAGCACCCGCCGGAACTCGGTCTGTCCGACCGGTGCACGCTCGCCCTCGCGGACACAGCGCAGCTCGGGCCGCGGCAACGCCTCCACGGGTGCCGTGCCGGCCGACCGGAGATAGCGGACGGCGGCCTCGGCCATACCTGCTTGTCCCATCACACCTCCCATTGAAGCTGACGGTTCGTCAGATAGGAAGGGGTGTGCGAAGGCGGCGAAGGCGACTGCGTACGCTGCGCGCATGGGGTGGGGAGACATACGGCGCGAGCTCGGGCGTGCCCGGCGGGCCGGGGATTCGGTCGCGGTCAACGCGGCCGCGGCGGTGGGGGCGGCACAGCTGCCGGCGGCCGTGCTGATCGCGTACGTCGACGTCTCGACGGGCGACGACTACGGCGGCTCGGGCGCAGCGTACGGGCTGGCCTGTCTGCTCCTCCTGGCGCCGCTGTGGCTGCCGTTCGTGGGGCTGCTGCACGCGTGCGCCCAGACCCTGCCGGCCGCCGTGCTCGCCCGGCTCACCGTCCGCCGCGTCCACGGACCCGAGTGGGTGTGGCACCTGACGTGGGCGGCGGTGCTGGGGGTGGTCTGGGCAGGCGCTGTCGCCGTGCCGAGCGGCCTGCCGTTCGCCGCCACGGCCGCCGTCTTCGTGGCCCTCGGGATCCTCCCGGTGCTCGGTGTGGCGTACTTCAGGCGCAGCGGCCGGTCCCGCGAGCGGGCATGGGGGTGTGCGGGGACCTGGATCCTGTCGGCGGGCGTTTCCTTCGTGCTGTTCATGGTCGTCTTCGGGGGCGCCGTGCTGGCCACCGAGACCGGGATCGTCAAGGAGTACGAGCCCCCGAAGCTGTCCGCCGGGCAGCTCGCCGGCGTATGGCGTGGCGAGGACGGCGCGGTCCTGCGGCTGCATCCGGGCGGCCGGGCCGAACTCACCGCGCTGCCCACCGTGTCGGAGCACGACGACTGGTTCGCCGACCCGCCCTACACCGTGTGCGAGGGCACCGGCGCCTGGGAACTCGTGCGGGGGGACAAGGGCGAGGACGCGGACCGTGACGGCGTCGGCCTGCGCGTCGACGGTGGATGCGGGACGCCGACGCTCTGGACGATCGGCGGCACCGAGCGCGAGCCCGAGCTGTTCGTCCTGTTCGGCGACCCGGACGCGGGGGACCTGCGGATCCTCACGCGGGACTGAGTCACCGTCCCCGGAACTCCGGGCTCCGCCGCTCCACGAAGCTCGCCACCCCTTCCTGGGCGTCCTCGGTCGTCATGTTGATCTCCTGTGCGGCCGCCTCCGCGGCGAACGCGATGGCGCGGTCGCTGTCGAGGGAGGCGTTGACGAGCTGCTTGGTCAGCACGAGGGCGCGGGTCGGCCCCGCGGCGAGGCGGGCCGCCCATTCGCGGGCCGTCTTGTCCAGCTCCCCGTCCGGCACGACCCGGTTGACCAGGCCGAGGCGCTCGGCGTCGGCGGCGCTCAGCGCGTCGCCGAAGAACATCAGCTCCTTGGCGCGCTGCGGGCCGATCAGCCGGGCCAGCAGATACGCACCGCCTCCGTCCGGCACGAGTCCCCGGCGCACGAACACCTCGATGAACCGGGCCGATTCGGCCGCGAGGACGAGGTCGCAGGCGAACGCGAGGTGCGCGCCGATGCCCGCCGCCGTCCCGTTCACCGCGGCGATCACGGGCTTCTCGCAGTCGAGGACGGCCGCGATCAGCCGCTGGGCACCGAGCCGGATCGTCCGTGCGACGTCACCGGGGACACGGTCGCCCGCCGCGGGCGCCCCTCGCAGATCCGCGCCCGCACAGAACCCGCGCCCCGTTCCGGTCAGCACCACGGCCCGCACCTCCGGGTCGCCGGAGGCGTCGCCGAGCAACCCGATGACGTGGTCCCGCTGATCGGGGGTGAGGGCGTTGAGGGCCTCGGGCCGGTCGAGCGTGATGTGCGAGACCTGGTCGCGCGTCTCCTGCCGCACCCCTGCCGTCGGCATCAGCGGCACACCGCCAGCGCGTCCAGCGCCACGGCACCCTGACCGCGGGGCAGCACCATCAGCGGATTGATGTCCAGCTCGGCCAGCTCGTCCCCGAGTTCCAGCGCCATGCGCTGCACCCGCAGGATGACCTCGACGAGCGCCTCGAGGTCCGCCGGGGGGCGCCCCCGGACTCCGTCCAGCAGGGCCCGCCCGCGCAGCTCACCGCACATGTCCCGGGCCTGTTCCTCCCCGAAGGGAGGCACACGTACGGCGGTGTCGCGCAGGACCTCGACCAGCACCCCGCCGAGCCCGACCGTGACGGTCGGTCCGAAGAGGTCGTCGTGGGTGACGCCGACGACTATCTCGACACCCCGCTCGACCATCTGGCAGACCAGGACGCCGTCCAGCGAGACGCCCTCGTAGCGGGCGATGTCGGTCAACTCCCGGTAGGCGTCCCGGACCTGGCTGGCGGACGTGAGCTCGATCTTCACCAGGCCGAGCTCGGTCTTGTGGGCGATCTGCGCGCCGGACGCCTTCATCACCACCGGGTAGCCCACCTGGCCCGCCGCCCGTACGGCCGCCGCCGCGCTGGTCACCAGTTGCTCGCGCGGTACGCGGATGCCGTACGCCCGCAGCAGTTGCTTCGCCGCGTGCTCGCTCAGCTGCTGACCCGGGCGCATCAGGGCCTGTGCCTTGCGGAAGGACGGGGACGTGGTGCGCGGGGCCTCGTCGAGGGGGGAGCGGTAGGCGGCGACGAAGCGGTGGTGGTCGAGGTAGGCGCGGACCGCGGTGATGCAGTTCCCGACCGTGCGGAAGGTGGCCACCCGGGAGGAGCCGAGGAGGACCTCGCGGTAGGCCGGCTCGGTGCCGACCGGCGAGCCCCACACCACGCAGACCAGCTTGTCCGTCCGCTCGGCCGCGTCCACCAGGTCCTGGACGAGCTTGTCGCTCAGGGGTGGGAAGGGGCCGGTGACCGGGCAGATCAGCACCCCGACCGCCGGGTCGTCGAGGATCGCGTCGATGATCTTCCGGCCGCGCCAGTCGCCGACCGGATGGCCGCCGTTGTCCACGGGGTTGGCCACGTTCAGGTAGTCGGGTATCCACTGGTGCAGCTCGGTCTGCTTGGTGTCCGAGAGCGTGGGCAGCCTCAGCCCCGCCTCCGTCGCCAGGTCGGCGAAGTGCGCGCCCGTGCCGCCCGAGATCGAATAGACGACGACGCCCTCGGCGTGCGGGGGGCGGGCGCGGGCCAACAGGGCTGCGGTGTCCTGCAGTTCGTCGAGGCCGTCGACCCGGATCACCCCGTACTGCCGCATCGCCGCGTCCACCACCGCGTCCGCGCCGGTCAGCTTGCCGGTGTGGGAGGCGGCCGTGCGGGCGCCGGTCTCGGTGCGGCCCACCTTGACCGCGACCACCGGCACCTTGCGGCGGGCGGCCCGGTCGGCGGCGAGCAGGAAGGAGCGGCCGTCCTTCAGTCCCTCGACGTAGCAGGCGATCGCGCCCACCTCGGGCCGCTCGGCGAAGTAGGAGAGGAAGTCGGCGGTCTCCAGGTCGGCCTCGTTGCCGGTCGGCGCCCAGTGGGAGAGGCGGATGCCGAGCTCCTGGAGGGCGAAGACGGGGCGGCCCTGGTGCCCGGACTGGGTGATGAGGGCGATCGCCGGTCCGTCCAGGTCGTCGCGGAACCGCTCGAAGGCGTTGAGGTTGGTGTTGGGCCCGAGCAGCCGTATCCCCGACCGTCGCACGGCCGCGGAGAGCCGGGCCTGGGCGGCGGCGCCCTCCTGGCCGGTCTCCGCGAACCCGGAGGCGAAGACGACCGCGAACTTCACCTTGGCCTCGGCCAGTTCCTCGACCACCGGAAGGGGGTCGGCGACCAGCAGTACCGCGAGATCGACCTGTTCGGGCAGGTCGGCGACGGAGGGGGAGCAGGGGATGCCGAAGACGGACGGGCGAGTGGGATGCACCGGGTGCAGCCGGGCTCCGACCCGCTCGGCCCAGGCCACCAACTGCCGGGTGACACCGGTGTTCGGGCGCCCCTCGGCGTCGGAGGCGCCGATCACGGCGACCGACTCCGGCCGGAAGAACCGGTCCAGATCGGGGACGTCGCAGTACAGCGGCCGGCCGCTGACGTCGAGGTCGTCGACATCGGCCGGCCTGCCGTGGACGGCGGGCCCGGGTTGCTCGCCGCAAGCGATGACCCGGGCCCGGCGGGAGTCGGTGGTGAGGGTGCCGTGGGTTGATCCAAGCATCGGTCCGCCCGCTCCTGTGTGACAGCGATTAACTGACGCAGTGTCAGATTAAAGGAACTGACGCTGTGTCAGGAATGGCTGTGCACACAAAGTTGGGCAGAGCACGTCGGCGGCATCGCTCACAGCACCGCCAGCACCTCCTTCGCCACCCGCTCGCCCGACCGCACCGCACCGTCCATGAACCCCATCCAGTGGATGGAGGTCTCCGTGCCGGCCCAGTGGATGCCGCCGACGGGAGTGCGCAGGGAGGGGCCGTACTGGGTCAGGACGCCCGGGGCGGCGATGGAAACGGGGCCGCCGCGGGTGTAGGTCTCGTTGTTCCAGCGTTGCAGGACGAAGGAGGTGGGGGAGGCCGCTTTCGCGCCGAAGTAGGTCGTGTAGTCCTTCAGGACGGCCGCCTTGACCTCCGCCTCGCTCGCCGCGTCGTACTTGCGGGCCTCGTCGGCCTCGATGAAGCCCATCAGGGCGCCGTAGGAGGCGTCGGGCGGGGAGTTGTCGAAGGTGGAGCTGATCACCCCGGTGTCGCTGACGACCTGGCCGTTGAGGCCGTCGGCACGCCAGAAGGGGGTGTCGTAGATCGCGATGGCCTTGCCGACCGAGGCCATCGGCAGCCGCTGGGTGAGCTGGTCGCGGGAGGCCGGGAGCAGCGGGTCGTAGGTGATGCGGGCGGCGATCGGCGGGGGCACGGCGACGACGACCTTCTTGGCGGTGACGGTGGTGCCGTCGGCCGTCACGACGTACTTGCTGCCGGACTTGGCGATGGTCCGCACCGGGGCATTCAGCACCACCCGGTCGCCGAGGGTGGCGGCGAGCTTGATCGGCACCAGCTGGGAGCCGCCGACGAAGCGCAGTTCCTGGGCGCCGTTCGCGGTCTCGGTGAGGCGTTCCAGGGTGCCGCCGTTGGTCTCGTTGCCGGCGGCGGCGATGTAGAAGAGCACGAACAGGAAGGAGAGTTCGCGGGGTTCGGCCGAGAAGATCGAGGTGCAGGCCACGTCGAAGAGGAACTTGGCCGACGGGATGACGGCGTTGGCGCGCAGCCAGGTCTCGAAGGTCTGCCGGTCCCACTCGTCGGCCTTCGCGGCGGTCCAGGGCGCGTCGACCGGTATCTGCTTGGCCAGATCGTCCAGGGTGGCCTGCACGATCGCGGCGTTGGCGAGGCCGGCCGCGTCGATGGGCGGGACCGAGCCGAGGAGACCGTCGGTGGCGTACGCGGTCTTCTTGCCGTCCTTGTAGAGGAGGTTCTTGCCGGTGTTGTAGGTGGCGAAGGTTCCCACGCCGAGGGAGTCCGCGAGGGCCTTGATGCGGTCCTGGGTGGGGCCGATGAACTCGCCGCCGCCCTCGGTGACCCCGCCGTTCGCGAGCGAGAGGTTCACGACCCGGCCGCCGACGCGATCACGGGCCTCCAGGACGATCACGGACTTGCCGGCCGCCACCAGGTCGCGGGCCGCGGTGAGGCCGGCGAGCCCGGCGCCGATGACGACCACGTCGGCCTCACGGGTGGCCGCGGCGGCGGGCGAGGCCGCGGCGCCGGCGAGGGCGGCGGCACCGGCTGTGGCGGCGGCACCGCCCAGCAGGGTGCGGCGGGAGAGCCGGGAGGGCTGGGGGAGTTGGGAGAGCTGTCTTTCGCGTGCCACGTGCATCCTCCGTCAAGGTGCGAGAGGTTGGAGTGGAGCCAGAACATGAACAGTGCTCACATTCTGGCCCCATGCGGTGGCGCCGTACAGCTCTCTCGTCACTTCTGACCCAGGAGTAACGAAAGGAGTACGTCAGCGAGTTGAGGGTTCCTTCGTCAGACGGGAAGTCTGGAGGCCTGCCGGGCCCCGTCCTTGGCGATCGCCTTCGCGATCTTCGTCGCGTCGATCGACAGTTCCCGGAAGGTGCCGCTTATGGGAGTGACGTAGCCGCTGAAGAAGAGACCCGGTGCGTCCTTCGGGCTACGGGCGCCGTTGACCACCGGCAACCCCCGCGTGTCGAGGACGTCGAGGTGGCCGACGAGGTCCTCCAGGGAGCGGGCGTATCCGGTGGCCGCGATCACGGTGTCCGGGGTGATGCGGGTGCCGTCGGCGAGGAGCACCTCGTCCTTCTCGAAGCCGTCGACGGCGGCCACGACCTCGACCTTGCCCTTGCGCACGGCGTCGATCAGGCCGACGTCCTGGACGGGGATGGCGCCCTCGTGGACCCGGGTGTAGAGGCCGGTGTCGGGGCGGGGCAGACCGTGCTCGGACAGGTCGGGCACGCTGAGCTTCGCCATGGGCCGGGCGAGCCGGTCGACGAGCCCGACGGGCAGCCGTCGTACGAGCACACCCGTGTACTGGGCGGCCCAGCCCGCCGTCGAGCGGCGGACGATGTGCGGGGCGGTGCGCACGGACAGCCGGACACGCTCGGCCCCGCCCTCCACCAGGTCCACGGCGATCTCGGCACCGGTGTTGCCGACACCGACGACCAGGACGTCCCGGCCCGCGTAGGGCGCGGGGTTGCGGTAGTCGGCGGCGTGCACGACCTCGCCGGGGTAGGTGGTGAGGCCCTGCCAGTCCGGCACCAGCGGCGTGTGGTTGTAGCCGGTCGCCACGACCACCGCGGCGCCGGTCAGTTCACGGCCGCCGGTGGCGTGCAGGAGCCAGCCGGTGCCGTCGGGGGAGCGTTCGACGCGGGAGACCTCCACGCCGGTGACGATCTCCAGCTCATGGTGCTCGGCGTACTTCTCCAGGTAGCGGACGACGTCGTCGCGTGACACCCAGCGCCCGAACCGGCGCGGCATCGCGAGCCCCGGGAGGGCCGAGAGGCGGCGGGTGGTGTGCAGGTGGAGCCGGTCGTAGTGGCGCCGCCAGGACGCCCCGACGCGGTCGGACTTCTCCAGCACCACGGCACGTATGCCCTGGGCCCGCAGCGCGTGGGCGACGGCGAGCCCGCCCGGACCGCCGCCGATGACGTACACGGGGCGGGCGGTGGAGGACGCGGAGGGCGCTGCGGAGTCGGCCATGTGCGCGAGCGTAATCAGGGTTCCGGTTGATGGGTCTCGGTCAAGACCGGAATTGGTTTCGGATTGATCACGCCTGTGGGAGGAGTGGGTGGGGCTCGTGGCGTACATCACCCGGTTGTGCTGGAGGAGTGTGGGAAAGCCGCGGCGCCGAGCCCGCATACGCGAGGGCTCGGCGCCGTGGTGGGCGGTGGCCGGGAACTTATGACGGGAAACCGGCACTACGTCCTCGGGGGCCTGTACGGCCGGGGCCTACCGCTTCTTGTGGCCCGTCACCTTGGCGATCCAGGTGATGAAGTCGCCCGGGTCGGTGTTCGCGCCGTGGCCTGGTCCCAGTAGTAGAGGTGGTTGACGTGGCGCTCGATGAAACAGGAACCCACCAGGGCCCGCACCATGCGGGCGGATGGAACCCCGGCCCTTCAGGACCGGGAGGATGCCAGTGCCCTGTGCTTCACGAAACCAAAACCACCCCAACCCACCCCCCGCTTGGGGGTTCTGGGCTCGCGTCGGCGAAGGCGGCCGCGTTGCGAACGAATTGCCAATAATCTGCGCATTCATGGAGGATGCGTAGCTTCACGGGTGAGGCACAGCGCCCGAGGCCCGAGGGAATCTCACAGGGTTCCGGGATCCTGTCATCTGACGTACCGTCAGATTCATGGACGCGATCTGGCTCAGTGGCGCTGAATGGCTGGCCGTGCTGCGCATAGGGCTCGGGCTGTGGTGGCTGGAGAGCTGGCGGCACAAGGACAAGAAGGGCTGGTTCGAGCGGGGGACCGGTATCGCGTGGGCCGCGGACGTCGCCGCCAAGCACCGCTGGAACGCGGTCCGTTCGGGCTTCGAGGTGGTGGTCGCGCCACGGCCGCGGGCGATGGCGTACGTCGTCGTGTACGCGGAGTTGGCGGTGGGGCTGGGATTGGTGGCCGGCCTGCTGACACCGGTGGCTCTGGTGGGCGGGCTGCTGCTCAACGTCCTCTACTTCACGCTGATGATCCATGACTGGGCCGAGCAGGGTCAGAACGCCATGATGGGGCTGATATCGGTGGTCGCGCTGTTCGGGATGTCCTGGCAGGGCTGGTCGCTGGATGCGGCGCTCGGGCTTTTCTGAGGGAGGGGGCTCCTGATGGACGCGCGCTTCGATGTGCCGGAGCCGGACGCTTTCACGCGCACGTACTGGGACGCGGCCGAAGAAGGGCGGCTGCTCGTACGCCGCTGCGGGGCCTGCGGACGTACCCACCACTACCCCCGCGAGTTCTGCCCGCACTGCTGGAGCGAGGACGTGACATGGGAGCCGGCGAGCGGCCGGGCCGAGCTCTACACCTGGTCCGTCGTCCACCGCAACGACCTGCCGCCCTTCGGGGAGCGCACGCCCTACGTCGCCGCGGTCGTCCAACTCGCCGAAGGGCCACGGATGATGACCGAGCTGGTGGGCGTCCCGCCGGAGACGCTGCGGGCCGGCATGTCGCTGGAGGTCGATTTCCGGCAGGGAATCCCAGTGTTCCGGCCGAGACGATGAGATGTTCCGCCGGAGAGGGGTGATGGGCGGCCCTCCTTCCGTATTCAATGGCCCGATGGCCCATACACGTGAACGGTCTCCGAGCCACCCCGCTCCCGAACTGCTCGGCCACGGGCTGCGCCTGCGCCACTGGGACGCGGACTCCGACGCCGATGCCGAGACCTGGCTGCGCGGCCGCTCCGACCCCGAGTTCCGGCGCTGGAACACCCCCCTGAAGGTGATCGCCGACCTCGACGACGCCCGCGCCTCGCTCCGCGCGGGCGCGGAGGCCGCGGCGGGCGGCGTCAGCGTCGCTTTCCGTGTCACGGACGCGGTCAGCGACACGACACTGGGGCACGTCGGCGTCCTCGAGATCGACCACGTCGTACGCGTCGCCCGCATCGGCTACTGGGTCCTCCCCGAGGCCCGCGGCCACCGCGTCGCCGCCCGCGCCCTCACCCTCGTCGCCCGCTGGACCTTCAGCGACCTCCGCCTCCACCGCCTCGAACTCGGCCACGCCCTCGGCCACGACGCGTCCTGCCGGATAGCCGAGCGCTGCGGATTCCCCTACGAGGGGACGCTCCGGGGCGCGATGTTCGAGGCGGGGCGGCAGGACACGTTCCGGGATGTGCATCTGCATGCCCGGTTGGCCACGGATCCGGAGGTGGCGGGCCGGTGAGGGGAAGGGGCGTGGTGAGGGGGAGCGGCGCGGTGAGCGGGGGTGCGCGATGAGGTGGGTGGTGATCGAGGATCTCGATGAGTTTCTCGGCGTTGCCGGAACCTTCCTGCACTCGCGGCCGGTGCTGCACACCGTCCTGCTGACGGTGACCGGGACGCTGCGGGTGCGGGGGCCGCAGGCGTACGGGACCGAGGCGCCGGTCTTCGGGGTGCTGGAGGGGGAGGGAGTGGTCCGGGGGGCGTGGTTCCGTGTGCGCCGCCGTATCGGCTGACCCTCACGCCGCTTGCCGTGGCGGAGACGGATACGGAGACGGATACGGAGGCGTCGATGGAGGCGTTGGCCGAGCAGTTGGCGGGGCTGGGGCATGCGCTGCCGGGGGTGTCCGCCGAGCAGGCGACGGCCGGTGCCTTCGCGGAGGCGTGGCAGCGGCGCACGGGTGCCAAGGCCGAGCTTCATCAGCGCCAACGGCTCTACCGCCTCGGTGAGTTGAAGCCACCCTCACCGATGCCGGAGGGGCGGGCCAGGGTCGCGGGCGCGCGGGACCGCGAGCTACTGATGCGCTGGCACGAGGAGTTCGCCGAGGCCGTCGGGAATGCCGCCGCCGGTGACGCCGAGTCCTGGGCCGACGTCCGGATCCGGTACGGGGGCGTGGTGCTGTGGGAGACCCCGGAGGGGGTGCCCGTGTCCATGGCAGGGACGCATCCCATGGTCGCCGGGCAGGTGCGGGTGGCGCCCGTCTACACGCCGGTCGAGTTCCGGGGGCGGGGGTACGCGGGAGCCGCGACGGTGGCGGCGAGTCGGGGGGCGTCGGCGGCCGGGGCGCAGGACGTGCTGCTGTTCGCGGATCTGGCGAACGCCACGAGCAACCGGCTGTATCGGAGGGTGGGGTATCAGGGGGTGGGGGAGTTCGAGGTGTACGACTTCCTGGGGTGACCGGCGGTCGGGTGGGCGGGTGGCGGCGGTGACCGGCAGATGCGGACCCGTCCCGTCAGGGCCAGAGCAACGTCGGCGTCCACCCCTCCCCCGTACGGCGATACGCCAGCCGCACATGGCGCCGCTGGGCGTCCCCCTGGAAGAACTCCACCTCCTCCGGGGCCAGGCGGTACAGGGTCCACGTCGGGACCGGGGCGTCCGGTCGTGACTGGGCCTCGGTCCAGGCTGTCTCGGAGGCCTCGGTCAACTCCGCCAGTGAGCCCAGGACTTCACTCTGGCGGCCGGTGAGCGCGGCGGCCAGGGCGCCTGTCGAGCGGGCGTGGAGGTCGGCCTGGCCCTCCTGGGAGGGGGCCGCGGTGACCGGGCCCCGGACGCGGACCTGGCGGCCCAGGGCCGGCCAGTAGAAGCCGAGAGCCGCGTAGGGGCGGGCCGCGAGGTGGTGGCCCTTGCGGCTGGTCACGTGGGTGGCGAAGGTCCAGCCCGTGGTGTCGGCGCCGTGCAGCATCACCGTGCGTACGTCCGGGTGGCCGGCCTCGTCCGAGGTGGCCAGGGACATCGTGTGCGGTTCGGGCTGGCCTGCCGCCACCGCCTCCGCGAACCACTCCGTGAAGAGGGGAAGTGGTTCGGCGGGGGCCGTGGCCGGGTCGAAGGGGGGCAGGGTGGTGGCCTCGGGGGCCCATACCCGCAGTGATCTCAGGAGTGCGTGAAGATCTGTTCCCATGCCCCGATTCTCACCCGAGGTGCCGCCTACAACGAACCGATGTCCGATGACACCCAGCGCTCCGGGCGCAGCCGGATGATCACCTGCTCGCCGTGATTCTTCCAGGCGAAGTCGACGTACCCCTCCACCTTCTCGGGCGGCAGATAGCGCGCGGAAATCTCCCGCAGGAGTTCGATCGTGGCGGGGGTGGTGTCGAGGACCGGGCCCTCCACGGACACGTACTTCAGCTTCGGCTCGACCGTGTCCACCATGAGGGAGAAGCGGCCCGCCGCGTCGATCAGCCGTTGCTTGCGGGAGCCGAGGCCGGTGAGGATCCAGATGTCGCCGCCGGGCTCGTACTGGTACCAGATCGGCACGGAGAGCGGCGCCCGTCCCTCTCCGCCGTCCACCGACAGCGCGGCCACATGGGGTTCGGCCAGGAATTGCTCGCGTTCCAACCGGGTCAGGGCGGTCATACGGTCTCCTCCAGAGGTGTGCGGCTGCCTCACGAACTCACCGTTCCGGTACGCCACAACGTCGGCCGAGGGGGCGGATGTTCCCGTCCGGTGCGGGTACGCCGAAGGACGCGATGGCAGTACGTTCTGATCTCCGGACCGGAGCGGGAAAGCGGGACTGCTGTGAACACCGAACTGACGTGGTTCAAGTCGAGCCACAGCGACGACGAAGGCGCCGCCTGCCTCGGCACAGCCCCCGCCCCCACCGTCCGTTGAGGCGCCTGGCCGCGGCCGTCCTCCTCGCCGCCTCCCTCACCGCGTGCACCAGCGACGGCGAAGAGCCGCCGTCCCTCACCGCACCCGCGGTCTTCTACCTCCGCCCCCAGGGCGACAAGGCCGGCGTGCAGGACAAGATGCCGTACGAGCTCAAGGGCGAGGACGGTGACGAGCCCGGAGTCCGGATGCTCGCCGCGGATGTGCCGAAGGGCGCGGAGGACACGGTCGTGATCCGCAAGTACGGCGGGTGCAAGGGCAGTTCCGCACATGTGACGTGTGAGGTCGACGGCGACTACAGCAACTGGGCCGACGCGCCCCGCGCCAAGGTGGTGGCGGCCGAGGGGGCCGAGGTCGGGGACTCGGCGGTCGTGACCTACACGTACACCACGAAGGACGGGAAGAAGCTCACCGCGAGGACCCGGTTCGTCGTGGGGGAGCCGGTGGTGGAGGCGCTGGCGTCCGAGTACGCGAAGAACGGGCCGCGGCCCGGGGCCGAACTGGCCGACTCCGTCGTCGTGCGGAACACCGGAGAGCTGCCGGTGAAGGGGCTCGGGGTGGAACTGAGCGCGAGCACCGCGGGCTTCGCGGAAAAGTACTCCAACTGCCGTTATGCACCGCAGAGTCACGATCACGTCGCTGTCTGTGAGTTCCCGGAGCTGACGATCGACCCCGGGGAGACCGTCGTCCTGCGGCCCGCCGTGCGGCTGCGTACGACGAAGGAGGACATGTACGTCTCCTACGGCAAGGACGTCTGGGCGCTGGACATGGGACCGGGTCACTACAAGACCTATCCGAAGGGCGGCGACTTCGGCGACGGCCCGGAACTCCGGCCCGAGAAGACCAAGGCCGTCAAGGGGCCGTACGTCGGGGGCGGCGGGAGTACGTACGTCGTGCTCGACTCCTACGCCGACTACGAGGTCTCCGATGTGACCCTGGTCGGCGAACCCGGCGACGAGCGCACCTTCGAGATCACGGTCCGCAACAACGGCCCCGCCGACGCCGGTGCCGCGGCCGAGGTGGTGTTCGGCCCGCCCTTCGGGACGACCATGGTGAAGCAGCCCATGGAGGAGATCGACGACGACGTCTACCAGGAGTACTGCGAGAGCAACGGGTACGCGTACACCTGCGCCGTCGGATTCCTCGAGCCCGGCGACTCCCGCTCCTTCGAGTTCACCATGACCCTCGGCGAACCGGGCGAGGGCACCCTGTCCCTGGAGGAGCCGGACCCGTCCGGCCCCTGGGACGTCGGCCGCCGGGACCCGGATCCGGACAATGACGAGGCCGTCGTCACGGTCCGGGGCGAACGGTAGGCCGTGTCCGGCGCCCGGCTCACCCCCGGCCCAGGATCACCGTCCCCGACGAACAGAACCAACCCCCCGTGCCGGACGCCACGGCCAGCCGGGGCAAGCCGCCGTCCCTGGCCCGTACTTGGCGCGCGCCCGTCTCACCGCGCAGCTGTCGTACCGCCTCGACCAGGAGGAACAGGCCCCGCATCCCCGGGTGCTGGGCCGACAGGCCGCCCCCGTCCGTGTTCACCGGCAGCGTGCGGGACTGCACGAACGCTCCGCCTTCCCCCTTCTTGCAGAAGCCCAGGTCCTCCAGCGTCACCAGCGTCATGTACGTGAAGGCGTCGTAGATCTCGGCGAGGTCGATCTCCTCCGGGCGCACCCCCGCCCTCTCGAAGGCCAGACGTCCGCTCACCGCCGCCGGCGACACCGTGAAGTCCGGCCATTCCGACATCGTGGCGTGCGAGAGGTGTTCCCCGGTGCCGAGGACCCAGACGGGGGCGGTGCGGCAGTCGCGTACGTACTCCTCCGCCGTCAGCAGTACCGCCGCCCCGCCGTCCGAGCGGATGCAGCAGTGCAGCTTGGTGAAGGGGTCCGCGATCATCGGGCCGGACATCACGTCGTCCACGGTGATCGGGGTGCGGAACATCGCCTCCGGGTTCAGGGCCGCGTTCGCCCTTGCCTGGACCGCGACCTCCGCCAACTGCTCGATCGTCGTGCCGTGTTCGATCATGTGGCGGCGGGCGGCCATCGCGTACTTGGCGATCAGCGTGTGGCCGTAGGGGACTTCGAACTGGAGAGGGCCGCGGGCGCCGAAGGAGAGGTTTCCGGTGCGCCGGCCCGCCTTGATGTCCGCGCGCGCCGTCGAGCCGTACACCAGGAGGACCGCGTTCGCGTGGCCCGCCGCTATCGCGTCCGTCGCGTGGGCCGCCATGACCTCCCAGGTCGAGCCGCCCACCGAGGTGGAGTCCATCCAGGTGGGGCGCAGGCCCAGGTACTCCGCCACCTCCACCGGGGCCAGCGCACCCGTGCCCGCCGAGGCGAAGCCGTCCACCAGCGACCTGTCGAGTCCCGCGTCCGCCAGGGCCCGGCGGGCGGCCTGGGCGTGCAGGGTGTACGGCGTCGCGTCGTCCACGCGGCCGCAGTCGGAGAGGGACACACCGACCACTGCGACTTTCCGGGTTCCGGCCGTCATGAAAGGTCTCTCCCTCTGTCTGTCCATATCGACCCGACGCTCCTAATATGACGGACCGTCAGATCCGGAGGGAAGGGGTCGCCATGGACGCCGGCTTCACCACCGAGCAGGAGGAGATCCGCCGTACCTTGCGCGAACTCCTGCAGAAGCGGTGCGGGGCTCAGGAGGCGCGGGCCGCCGTCGACCGTCCGCAGGGGTACGACGCCGGGTTGTGGGCCACCCTCTCCGAGCAGCTCGGACTGCCCGGACTCGCCCTTCCCGAGGGGTACGGGGGTGCGGGCTGCTCCGCCACCGAACTCGCCCTCGCGGGAGAGGAGACGGGACGGGTCCTCGCTCCCTCACCCCTGCTCGCCACCGCCGTCCTCGTCGCCCCGCTCGTCCTCGCGATCGGGACCGAGGTCCAGCGGGCCGAACTGCTGCCCCGGATCGCCGACGGCTCCCTCACCGCCGCCCTCGCCGTGCCCGCCGCCGGTCTCGCGCTCACCGGGGACAACGGCGGGGACTGGGCGGGGGGCGGGCGTGCGGGGGGCGTACAGGCCCGACGGGTCGGGAGCGGAGACGCTGACGGAGAGGGGGGCGGCTGGCGGTTGTACGGGGAGATCGATCACGTTCTCGACGGGCACTCCGCCGGGGTTCTGCTCGTCGCCGCGCACACCGGCGGGTTCGCCCGGTCCCGCACCCTTGTCTTCCTCGTCCCCGGGGACACCGACGGGCTCGTGCGCGTACGGCAGACCGCCCTCGACGCCACCCGCCCGCTCGCCCGGCTCCAACTGCGCAACGCGGAGGCCGAGTTGCTGGGCGACGAGAGTGCCGATGTGCTGGGCGCGCTGGCCCGGCTCGGGGACTTCGCCGCCGTCTTCCTCGCCTGCGAGGCAGTCGGGGCGGCCGACCGGGTGCTGGAGCGGACCGTCGAGTACGTGAAGCAGCGGGAGCAGTTCGGGCGGGCCATCGGGTCGTTCCAGGCGGTCAAGCACCGGCTGGCCGATGTGTATGTGCAGGTGCAGGCGGCGCGTTCGGCGGCGTACTACGCGGCCTGGGCCACCGTGCACGGAGAGCGTGTGGGCGGGCTTGCCCTCGCTCAGGGGCTGGAGGCGCTGCGTGCCGCCGCCGGGGAAGCCGTCCAGTTGCACGGGGGCATCGGCTTCACCTGGGAGCACGACGTCCAGCTGTATTTCAAGCGGGCCGCCGGCGACGAACTGCTGTTCGGGCCGGTGCACCGGCTGCGGGCGCACGCGGCCGACGCGGCGCGGCTCTTCGAGGTGACCGGGCGGCCGGAGGTGGCGGTGTGATCGGGGTACGCGCGGTACAGAGGATCTCGTCCACGCGGGGGTTCGCCAAGGTCGCCCCGCATGTCATTCCGGCGCTGGACCGGGCCGTGCACCGGCTCACGCGCGGGAAGGTCATCCTCAGCGCGCAGATGCTGCCGGGCGTGATCCTGACGTCCGTCGGTGCGCGCAGCGGGCTGACGCGTCGTACGCCCCTTGCCTGTATGCCCGAGGAGGGCGGGCGGAGCTGGATTCTCATCGGGTCCAACTTCGGACGGGACGGGCATCCCGCCTGGACCGCCAACCTGATGGCCCGTCCCGACGTCGAGATCAGCTGGAAGGGCTCCGACATCGCCGTGACGGCCCATCTGCTGGAAGGGGAGGAGCGGGCCGCCGTATGGAAGGCGGCGCTGGCCTTCTGGCCGCCGTACGCGACGTATCAGGCCCGGATCGAGCGGGAGATACGGCTCTTCAGGATCGTACGGAAGTAACTTCTAGAGCGTCCCCAGGCGCTGGACCAGCAGGAACGCGCCGATTCCCAGCATCGCGGCGCCCGAGGTGCGGGTGACCGCGCGGGCCGCCGCCGGGCGGGCGCCCAGGACCGCGCGGGCCGCGAGGCCGACCGTCAGATAGACGGCGGCGCAGCACACCATGTGCAGGACGCCCAGGGTGGCGGTCTGGACGGGCACGGGGGCGCCCGTCGTGGTGAGGAACTGCGGCAGGACCGAGAGGTAGAGCAGCAGCCCCTTGGGGTTCAGGCCGCTGATCGTCGCGCCCCGCAGGAAGACGCGGGCGTCAGAGGTCTCCACGGACTCTTCCGTGGTGCCGGGGACGCCCGGCCTGCGCAGCACGCTCCACCCCAGCCACACCAGGTACCCGGCCCCGGCCACCGTCAGCGCGGTCAGCAGACCGGGCTCCCCGGCCACCAGCACCGCCAGGCCCGCCACCGCGAGCGCCGTGTGCAGCGCGTACCCGGACACCAGGCCGCCCACCGCCCACGCCACCGAGCGTCCGCGCAGACCTGCGGATATCGCGTACGCCCAGTCGGCGCCCGGCACGCAGACCAGCAGGAGGTCCACGGCGAGGAAGGAGATGAGGGTTCCCGAGTGCATACCGGGGACATTAGGCGTGAATGGCCCGAAAGTGTTCCCGAAATTTGCCCATGATCGCATGTTCTGGGGGAAGATCTCCCCCATGGACGACGTGGACCGGAAAATTCTTGCCGAGCTTCAGCAGGACGGGCGGCTGACCGTGACCGAGCTGGCGGCGAGGGTGCGGCTCAGCGTCTCGCCCTGCCATCGGCGGCTGCGGGAGCTGGAGCGGGCCGGTGCCATCAGCGGGTACCGGGCGGTCGTGGAGCCCTCGGCCGTCGGGCTGAACTTCGAGGCGCTCGTCTTCGTCACCATGCGGCAGGAGGACCGGGACACCGTCGCCGGGTTCGAGCGGGCGCTCGCGGAGGTGGAGGGCGTGCAGGAGGCGCAGCGGCTGTTCGGGGAGCCGGACTATCTGCTGCGGGTGGTCGCGGCGGACCTCACGGCCTATCAACGGCTGTACGACGAGCGGCTGGCCACGCTGCCGGGGGTGCAGCGGCTGACGTCCACGCTGGTGATGAAGCACGTCGTGAAGGACCGACCGCTACCGGCATGAAAAATACGGCAGGCGGCGGCTCACCCGTGTGAACCACCGCCCGCCAGACAGGACTTGGTGCCTGAAAAAAGACTCTCGGTTACTTGGTCGGCTTCTTCCCGGTCACACCCAGATGCACCAACAGCGCCAGGTTCGGCTTGAGTTCAGCCTGCTTGACGCCCCACGTCTGGAAGCCCTTCTGGTGCGAGGCGACCGCCGCGAGCATCGCGACCAGTGAACCGGCGACCGCCGCCGGGTTCACGTCCTTGTCGACCTTGCCCTTGGACTGCAACTCGGCGACCGAGTCGGACAGGGAGTTGTTCACGGAGTTCAGGATCTTCATACGGAGCTTGTAGAACCGTTTGTCGCCCTCGGCGGCACCGAGGTCGACGACCCTGAGGATCGCGTCGTTCCTGCGCCAGAACTCGAGAAAACCGTCCACAAGTTCCTGCGCCGTCTGCCAGCCCGCCTTGCCGACCCATGACCTGCCCTCGAGCAGCTGGGTCAACTGGCCGCCCTCGGTGGCCATTTGCTCGGCGATCTCCAGGACGGCGCCCTCGACGTCCGGGAAGTACTGGTAGAAGGTCGCGGGCGAAGTACCCGCTTTCCGGGCGACATCGATGACTTTGACGTCCCGGTAAGGGGAGGAGCTGAGCATCTCGCTGAGGCAGTCGAGCAGCTTCTGCCGGGTCGCCTGCCCACGCCGGCCGGCCACGCGGCCGTCGACGGTACGCACTTGTCCTGTCATGCCGTCAGCTTACCGAGGGGTGATCGGAGCGCGATTCGGCCGACTGCAAATGGGGTGCGAGGGCGCTTTGAGGCTGGTGCGCTGGTCTGCGCGCTGCGTGAGTCGCCGTTAGTTTGGCGGTATGGCCGAAAACAGGGCATCCACGTACGGAGAGGGCGTCCCGTGCTGGGTGGACGCGCAGCTTCCCGACGTGGAGGCGGGCAAGCGCTTCTACGGTGAGCTTTTCGGGTGGACCTTCGAGGAGCAGCGGTACGGCGGGGCCGTATGGGCCCTGAAGGAGGGCGAGCCCGTAGCCGCGCTCGCGCACAAGACGGACGGGCGGATGCCCACCGTCTGGACGGTGTACTTCGCGACCCCGGACATCGAGGGCCTCGCCGACCGTGTCTGGGCCGCCGGCGGACAGGTCGTCACCGCCCCCATGCCGGTCGGCGACCTGGGCACCAGCGCCCTGGTCACCGACCCGGACGGCGCCGTCTTCGGCCTGTGGGAGCCGGAGTCCCACACCGGTTTCGGCGTACGGCACGAGCCGGGCACCTTCGTCTGGGCCGAGCTGTACGCCCGGGACACCGAGGGCGCCAACACCTTCTACGGCGGGCTGTTCCACGACGCTCTGTTCGGACCGGACGCCAGGCCCGATTTCGGCCGCGCCCCGGTCTCCGACGTCTTTCCGGCCGAGATGCCGCCCCACTTCGTCGTCCACTTCGGAGTCGAGGACTGTGAGGCCGTGCTCGGGACGGTGAACCGGCTCGGCGGGCGGGTCCAGGCTCCACCCTTCGAGACGTCGTACGGCAAAGTCGCCGTCGTCACCGACAATCAGGGGGCGTCGTTCGCCGTACTGGAACGTCTCGACGGTCGACCGGAGCGGTGAAAAGCGCCGGTTTGGCATAGGATATCCCGATTTGCAACCGGGTTCGCAACCTGCGCCTCGGCCAGGAAGAATCAGGGTGCGTGCCGCCATGGCGGTGCGGTGGTGAGACGCTGCACGGGGGCCGCGTGCATAAGGGTGTGACGCGGCCCGTACGGGGAGGTGGCAGGCAAGTGGTGGATCAGCTGACACAGCACGATCCGCGGCGGATCGGGCCGTTCGAGGTGCTGGGACGGCTGGGCGCCGGTGGCATGGGGCTGGTCTATCTCGCGCGCTCGGCGTCCGGCCGGCGCGTGGCGATCAAGACGGTCCGTACGGAACTCGCCGAGGACCAGCTGTTCCGCGTCCGCTTCTCGCGCGAGGTGGAGGCGGCCCGCGCGGTCTCCGGCTTCTACACGGCGGCCGTCGTCGACGCCGACGCCCGCGCCGCCGTGCCCTGGCTGGCCACCGCGTACGTCCCCGCGCCCTCCCTCGAAGAGATAGTGAACGAGTGCGGGCCGATGCCGGCCCAGGCGGTGCGCTGGCTCGCGGCCGGCGTCGCGGAGGCCCTGCAGTCGATCCACGGGGCGGGCCTTGTCCACCGCGACCTGAAGCCGTCCAACGTGCTGGTCGTCGAGGACGGCCCCCGGGTGATCGACTTCGGTATCGCATCCGGCGTATCGAACACGCGTCTGACCATGACCAATGTGGCGGTGGGTACCCCCGCCTACATGTCGCCGGAGCAGGCCAAGGACTCCCGCAGCGTCACCGGCGCGAGCGACGTCTTCTCGCTCGGCTCCATGCTGGTCTTCGCCGCCACCGGCCACCCGCCCTTCCACGGCGCCAACCCGGTCGAGACGGTCTTCATGCTGCTCCGCGAGGGCCCGGACCTCGAAGGCCTCCCGGACGAACTCCGTCCGCTCATCGAGTCCTGTATGCAGATGGAGGCCACCGGCCGCCCCAACCCGGCCGACCTCCAGTCCCAGCTCGCCCCGCACCTCTTCGGCTCCGGCTCCGACGACAGCGGTACGGCGTCGGCCTGGCTGCCCGAGCGGGCCGTGGGCCTGATCGAGTCGCGCCGCAACGGGCGCCCGGCCGTCAAGCCGGGCCCGGGCGGCCGCAGCGGCGGAGGCCGGGTCGCCCCCGTACCCCCGCCGCCCTCCCACGACCCGGCCCCCGTGCCCGTCGGAGCCCCCGACACCGGCCCGGTGCGGCTGGCGGGCGCCCAGGTGCCCATCGGGCCCGGACCGCGCGTCGCCGACGCCCGCGCCGCCGCCGTCAAGGCGCCGCCGCCGGAGGCCGGCCTCGTCGCCAGCTGGTCCAAGCCGCGCCCCGGCGTCAACGGCACGGACGCCGCCGTGGGCCCCGCCGTACCCGCACCGCCCGCACAGGAGCCGGGCGGCGGCTGGCGGCCGTGGCGTTTCCGCATGTCGAACGACGTGTGGGGGACTCCCTCCGTCGCCGACGACCTCGTCTACGTCACCTCCTTCGAGGTGCACGCCCTCGATGTGGCCACCGGCCGCCGCCGCTTCAAGACCCGGGACGTCGCCTGGTCGATGGCGGTCGCGGACGGCCGTATCCATGCCTCCGACGGCCCCACCCTGTTCGCCCTGGAGGCCCGCGAGGGCGCCGACCTGTGGCGGATCCAGACGGACGCCTGGGTGTACTCGCTCAAGGCCGACCGGGGCACGGTGGTCACCGGCAGCCGTGGCGGCGGCGTCCAGGGCTGGGAGGCCTCGGGCGGCCAGAAACTGTGGGAGCTCACCGGGGCCCAGACGGACTTCGAGTCCCCGGAGGCAGGCCCGGCGCTGCACGACGGCACGGTGTACGTCTGGCAGGACGCCCGGCTGCGCGCCCTGGACGCCCGCACCGGCGACGAGCGCTGGTCGTACCCCATCGGCGACGCGGCCTCCTGCGGCGGCGTACCGATCCGGGTGACGCAGGCGCCCGACGGCTATGTGTATGTCTCGGCCGGCACCCGGGTGCTCGCGCTGGACGTCGCGAACGGCCATGTGAAGTGGCACTTCGAGGCCCCGGCGGCCTTCCTCTGCCCGCCCACCTTCGTGCCGGGCCCGGCCGTGACCGGCGGTGGCGTCTACCTGGCCGACTATCTCGGCACGGTCTATGCCCTCGACGCCGCCGACGGCCGCGACCGCTGGCGCATCGCCACCGAGGCCCGCGCCTCGATCGAGCCGGTGCTGGTGGTGGCCGGGCATGTGCACGTCGGCAGCGGCAAGGGGCTCTACACCCTGGACGCGGTCACCGGCACGCCCAAGTGGCGCTTCCAGGCGGGCGGCGACATCGTGGGCGCGCCCGCGGTGGCGGAGGGCCGCATCCACTTCGGCTCCACGGACCACCTGCTGTACACCCTGAAGGCCGACGACGGCCGGCTGCGCTGGAAGCTGGCGACCGGCGGCGAGATCACCGGCGCCCCGGTGGTGAAGGACGGCGTCGTGTACGCGTGCAGCAAGGACCGCTGCGTGTACGCGCTGGACGCGGAGAAGGGAACGGGGACGGCCAGGACCACGTAAGCGGCTCCCTGCGGCCGGGACGGCCGTCGTACCGGGTGCCCGGAAGGGGTTCCAGACGGCGGCCGTCGATGCGGGGAGCGGGTTCCTTGTTCCTTCACCGCTCTCACACAGACGCTACGCCCGGGGCGGGACGGGCGCCATGTGACGGCTGTTAGCGTGACGTGCTCACGATCATGACAGTGCCTTTCGGGGCTTTTGACAACGGGGGATCAGCAGTGAAGCTTCGCCATGTCCGTCAGGTGGCCGTCGTCGTCGGGGTGGTCGTCGCCCTGACCGGTGCCCGGCACTCGTCCGGCGGCGGCTGCTTCGGCGGCAGCTCGAACTCCAGCAGTTCTTCGAGCAGTTCGACCGGCGGCAGCGGCAGCCACCACGATGACGACGACGACTCCGGTTCGGTCTCCGGCGGCGGCGTCGAGTCGAGCTCCCTGGGTGAGGCGACCCAGGACCTGAGGATCGAGGAGTGCAAGGTCGACGGCCAGAGCCTCGTCGCCGACGTCCGCGCCACCAACAGCAGCACGAGCGAGACGTACTCCTACATGTTCCAGGTGGCCTTCAAGGACGCCGCCGGTACGACGGTCGCGACCGGGAGCAGCGGGATCTTCTCCGTCGCCGCGGGCGCCACCGACTCCGCCCTCGTCACCGCGAACACCACGGTGACCGACGGCACCTGCGAGCTGGTCGACCCGCAGCGCGTGGCCGGATAGCTCAGCGCGTCCTGAACTCCGGGCGGCGGGCGGCGAACAGCTCCGCCTGCCGCTCGTCCGGCAGGTTCCCGAGCGAGATGAGATGCGGGGCCTGCACGAAGCCGGCGGCGAGAGCGGCCTCCCTGGCCGCCCACAGGGCCCGGACGGTGCCCTGCACCCCCTCGGGCGGATACCCGGCGATGACGGTGGCGCACCGCACCGCGGTCTCCAACGCGGCGCCGGGCTCGGTGAGTTCGGAGACCAGCCCGGTCTCGTGGGCCCGCTGCGCGGAGATCCGCTCGGCGGTCCCCATGAGCATCATGCGGGCGACCTCGCCGTACGGCATCCGTTGCGCCATGAGGACCGACTCGTACGCGCTGACCATGCCGTACGTCGTGTGCGGATCGAAGAACGCCGCAGTGGTGTCGGCGACGATGAACTCGCTCTCGCCGAGCAGGTAGAAGGCGCCTCCGCAGGCCATCCCCCGCACGGCGGCGACGACGGGCTTCCAGAGATCGTTGGCCTTGGGCCCGACACGGAGAAGCGGATCGTCGGCCATGTAGGGGGAGTTGGGCTGCGGAACCTCCGCGTCCCGGTCCAGCCCGGTGCAGAAGGCGCGCTCGCCCGCCCCCGTGAGGACGATCGCCCGCACGGAGTCGTCGAACCGCAACTCCCGCCACGCCTGCACGAGTGCGTCCCGCAGGGAGAGATCGATCGCGTTGAGCCTGTGCGGCCGGTCGAGGGTGACGACGACGACGCCGGAGTCCTTGTCGACGCTGACCCCCAGACCGCTCACGACAGCACCCACTGCGGAAGCCCGTCGGAGAACACCACATGCACCCGGGCGCCGATACGGATCCGGCCCGGATCAAGGGAGTTGAGTGGCGCCCCGGCCGAGCGGACCAGGTTGCCGACGAGACGGACGCGGGGGTGGTCGGTGAGTTCGACGACGACCACGTTGTACGGCGCCTGCGCCGCGTAGTCCGGGAGGAGCGGCGGATGGGGGACGACGTAGGACCAGATACGGCCGTGACCGGACACCTGCCGCCATTCGGTCTCGAAGGACTGGCAGTGCGGACAGCACGGGCGGGGCGGGAAGCGGGGTTCGCCGCAGTCGGCGCAGGCCTGGACCCTGAGCTCGCCCTGGGCGGCGTAGCGCCAGAAGGGGGCGCCGTCGGGGTCGGTGACGGGGGTGAGCATGGGGGTTGCCTCCTCAGGTCCTCAGGAGCAGCGCGGAGGTGGGGACACCCTCGCCGGCGGTGACCAGGCAGGTCTCGGCGTCCGGGACCTGGGCGGTACTGGTCCCACGGAGCTGCTTGACGCCTTCGTTGATGAGGTTGAAGCCGTGGACGTAGGCCTCGCTGAGCCCGCCCCCGCCGGTGTTGAGCGGCAGCCGCCCGCCGATCTCGAGGGCGCCCTGCTCGGTGAAGGCGCCGCCCTCTCCCCGCCCGCAGAAGCCGTAGCCCTCCAGGGAGAGCGGGATGAGAGCGGTGAAGGCGTCGTAGATCTGGGCGACGTCGACATCCTGCGGGGTGAAGTCGGAGTGCTTCCACAGATGCCGGGCGGCGGTCCAGGCCGGGCCGGTGAGCGGGTCGTCGTTCCAGTAGTTGACCATGCCGTGGTGCTGGGCGGGGAGCCCCTGGGCGGCGGAGTGGACGTAGACGGGCGTGTGGCGGCAGTCCCGTGCCCGCTCCCTGCTGACGACGACACACGCCAACGCGCCATCGGTCTCCAGGCAGTTGTCGAAGAGACAGAGCGGCTCGCTGATCCAGCGCGACGTCATGTACATCTCGCGGGTGAGGGGCCGTTCGTACATGACGGCCGCCGGATTCTGATTGGCCCTGTTCCGGCAGGCGAGGGCGACATTGAACAGATGGTCCCGGGTCGCGCCGTACTCGTGCATATAGCGGCGGGTGAGCATGGCGATCTCGTCGACGGGCCGGAGGAGGCCGTAGGGCCGGGTCCACTGGGCGGGGGTCGGCAGCTGAACGGCCGTGTTCCGCCAGGGCCGGGGCCCGGACCCCCGCTTCCGCGACCGCCAGGCCACGCCCACGGTCGCCTGCCCGGTGGCTATGGCGGCGGCGAGATGGCCGACGGTGGCACAGGAGCCGCCGCCCCCGTACCCGACCTTGCTGAAGAAGGTGAGGTCACCGAACCCGACCGCCTTCGCGAGCTCCACCTCGTCGGTCTCCTCCATGGTGAAGGAGGCGAGGGCGTCGACCTCTCCCGGGGCGATACCGGCGTCGTCGAGGGCGGCGAGCACGGCACGGCAGGCGAGGGATCTCTCGTCCTCGGGGAGGTTCTTGGCGAAGGGCGTCTGGCCTATGCCGACGATGGCGGTGGCGTCCTTGAGTCCTGTCATGGGGCACCTCCGCGGGGCTGTCCTCCGGGCTGACAGTGCGTCAGGCTACAGCTAATCTGACGGGTAGTCAGCTACTGGGTTCTGGAGGCTGGTTGTGCGCGGAGACGTGGAGTGGGGCAGCGTTCCGGGTCTGGTCCGGTCGGCGGCGGAGCGGTACGCGGACGTGGAGGCCGTGGTGGAGGGCCGTACACGGGTGACGTACGCCGAACTGGGCGCCCGAGTGGAACGCGCGGCGGCGGCGTGCGTGGCGAACGGGGTGGAGGCGGGCGACCGGGTCGCGATCTGGGCCCCCAACTCCCTGGACTGGATGGTGTCGGCGCTGGGCGCGGTGTCGGCCGGCGCGGTACTGGTCCCGCTGAACACACGGTTCAAGGGAACGGAGGCGGCGGACGTACTGCGCCGCAGCGGAGCACGGTTGTTGTTCGTGACCGGGACGTTCCTGGGGACGTCGTACGTGGCGTCGCTGCGGCGGGCGGTGGCGGAAGGTCCGGGGCTGCCGTCCCTGGCCCAGGTGGTGGTTCTTTCGGACGACGCCCCGGCCGACTACTGGACGTGGAAGGACTTCCTGGCGAGCGGGGAGGCAGTGGGCGAGGCGGAGGTACGGACCCGGGCGGCCTCGGTACGCGGTTCGTGGCCCTCGGACATCGTCTTCACCTCGGGCACGACCGGCCGCCCGAAGGGCGCGGTGATCACGCATTCCCAGACGTTGCGGGCGTACGAGGTCTGGAGCGATCTGGCGGGCCTGCGCCAGGGTGACCGCTACCTGATCGTGAACCCGTTCTTCCACACGTTCGGCTACAAGGCGGGCGTGATCGCCTGTCTGATGCGGGGCGCGACGATGATCCCCCAGCCGGTGTTCAACGTGGACACGGCCCTGGCGAACATCGCGTCGGAGCGCGTATCGGTCCTCCCGGGCCCGCCGACACTCCACCAGTCCCTGCTGGACCACCCGTCTCGCGACGCGTACGACCTGTCGGCCCTGCGCCTGGTGGTGACGGGCGCGGCAGTGGTCCCCCTGACCCTGGTGGAGCGCCTACGGACCGAACTGGGCGTGGAGACGGTCCTGACGGCGTACGGCCTGTCGGAGGCGAGCGGTGTGGTGACGATGTGCCGCCGCGGCGACGAGCCGACGGTGATCGCGTCGACGTCGGGCAGGGCGATCCCGGGAACGGAGGTACGGGTGGTCTCCGCCGGCGGCCAGGCGGTGGCGCCTGGGGCCCCGGGCGAGGTGATGGTCCGGGGCTTCAACGTCATGCGGGGCTACTACGAGGACGAGACGGCGACGGCGGAGGTCCTGGACCCGGACGGCTGGTTGCGAACGGGCGACGTGGGCGTCCTGGACGAGGCGGGCAACCTCCGCATCACCGACCGCCTCAAGGACATGTTCATCGTCGGCGGCTTCAACGCCTACCCGGCGGAGATAGAGCAACTCCTGGGCCTGCACCCGGATGTGGCCGACGTGGCCGTGATCGGCATCCCGGACCCCCGACTCGGGGAGGTGGGAAAGGCCTACGTCGTGCGCCGGCCGGATGCGGTGACGACCGGGGACGACCTGATCGCCTGGTCACGACGGGAGATGGCGAACTACAAGGTGCCGAGATCGGTGGAGTTCGTGACCGAGCTGCCGCGCAACGCGAGCGGAAAGGTGGTCAAGGGGGAGCTGAGGGGGTGACCGGCAGATCTGTCCCCACCCCGGGGCTCCCCGGACACGCCTCGGCCGCGACGGCTCCCCCTCCGCGCCGCCGCGGCCGATCCCCGTGCGGGAAAAAGGTCTGGTCAGGCGGGCTCTTCCGTGACATGTGTGTTGTCCGGGGTGGCCACGCCGCCGTCGTCGTCCACGTCGGTGACGTGGGTGTTGAGCGGCTTGATCGGGCTGCTCGTCACGTGGGTGTTGAGCGGCTTGATCTCCTCGCCGCTGTCCACGTCCGTGACGTGGGTGTTGTCCGGCTTGACGACCGGGTCGGTCTCGCTGCTGCTCATGTGCTGCCTCCCCTGGGGCGGATCATTGTGAACTGAGAGCCCACCCGGTCACTCCCCCGTGGGTGCCCGGGTGGGCTGCTCGGGCCGCCCACCCTAAACCGTGAGCGCTGCGGCCTTACCTGCGATCCGTCTGCCCCCCGACGCGACGGATCGACAAGACAGAGACTGCCGGGCCGCGATAAACGAACGATGAACGCCGCGGACGGGCGCCCCGGGTGGCCTCAGGCGGCGGCGACCGGAGTGAGGAGCATGCGCACCTCGGCCGCCTCCGGCGAGTCCAACCGCTCGTAGATCTCCAGCGCCTCGCGCCAGCAGACCTGCGCCCTGCCGGAGTGACCGATGCCGTTCAAGGCCCGGCCGAGAACCGTGAGGACGTGCCCCCGGCGCCATTCGCCCCCGATGCCCCTCAGCACGGTGAGTGCCATCTCGGCGTTGCTCGCCGCCAGGGCCGGCTTGCGCGCGTCCAGTTCGACTTCCGCCAGACGGCAGAGGGTCATCCCCTCCCACAGACGCTGACGGCTGTCGCGGAACACGCGGAGCGCCTCCACCAGTTGCGCGGAGGCCTCGGTGTGCTGTCCGGTCTTGCCGAGAGCCATTCCCAGGGCGTAAAGACCGTTCGCGCCCCTGAGGGTGTGTCCCAGCCCCTGGTAGATGTCGGTTCCCTGGCGGGCGAGTGCGACAGCCGTGTCGGCCCGCCCGGTGGCGAGATGGAGTCGCGACAGGTTGCACAGCGGGCTGGCGGAACCCGCCATGTCGCCGCAGTCGCGGAACTTGTCGATCGCCTGGCTGAAGTAGCGTTCGGCCTCTGAGTGGCGGTTCTTGTAGAACGCGATGCTGCCGAGGATGTTCGCCGCCCAGCAGGAGGGCAGCGGGTCGTCCGCGGCCTCGGCGAGCCGGATGGCCTCCTGGGCCTCCGGGTACGCCAGGTCGAACAGACCGGAGAACAGTCGCGCGTTGCTCAGCACGACGGAGGCCCGGCCCTCGGCGCGGATGTCCCCGGCCGTGCGTGCGGCATCGCGCAGGGCCGTGGCGGAGGCCTCGTACTCCTTCGCGTTGGCGCCCGACTCGGCGAGGTCGACGGATGCCCACAGGAGGTCGATCGCGCGTCCCAGTGTGCTTCCCCGGGCCGACTGCCGTGCACAGGCGAGAAGCGGTACGGCTTCGGAGTACAGCCAGTCCCGGGCCGCCTGACGGTCGGGGAACGCCAGGCCCGCGCTACCGGTCGGGTACAGGTGATCCACCAGCCGGTCCCCCGGCCGCTCGATCGCATAGACCCCCGCCGCCGTGGCCAGGTAGAAGTTCAGCAACCGTGACAGCGCCGACCCCCTCTCGCTGGGCGGCCACTCGTCCCGCTCCGCACAAGCACGCGCGTAGAGTCGCACCAGATCATGGAACCGGTACCGGCCGGGCGCCGCCGATTCCAGCAGGGACGTGTCGACGAGGGACTCCAGGAGGTCCTCGGTCTCCTCCGCGTCCAGGTCCAGTACCGCGGCCGCCGCGGCGAGCGAGATGTCCGGACCGTCGGCCAGACCGAGCAGCCGGAAGGCGCGGGCCTGGGCCGGCTCCAGCTGGCCGTATCCCAGCTCGAACGTCGCCTTCACCGCGAGGTCCCCGGCCTGGAGTTCGTCCAGGCGCCGGCGCTCGTCCGCCAGCTTCGCCGCCAGGACGGACACCGTCCAGGTGCGCCGGGCCGCGAGGCGCGACGCGGCGATGCGGATCGCCAACGGCAGGAAGCCGCACGCCGCCACCACGTCCAGGGCGGCGTCCCGCTCGCTGCCCACCCGCTCCTCGCCCACGATCCTCGTGAAGAGCGCCAAAGCCTCGTCCGGCGACATCACGTCCAGGTCGATCAGGTGCGCCCCGGCGAGGTCCACCATCCGTACCCGGGAGGTCACCAGCGCCGCGCACCCCTCCGTGCCGGGGAGCAGCGGACGTACCTGCGCCGCGTCCCGCGCGTTGTCCAACAGCACCAGCACCCGGCGCCCGTCCAGGACCGAGCGGTACAGCGCCGCCCGCTCCTCCAGGGAGTCCGGGATCGCCGAGTCCGCTGTGCCCAGCGCCCGCAGGAACGAGCCGAGTACGGTCTCCGGCTCGGCCGCCCGGGACCCCGCGCCCTGCAGATCGACGTACAGCTGACCGTCGGGGAAGGCCCCGCGCGCCTGGTGTGCCACGTGCACCGCCAGGGTCGTCTTGCCCACGCCGCCGATGCCGGCCAGCGCCGACACCGCCATCACGCGGCCCTCCGCCGACGCCAGGACCTCGCCCAGTTCGGACACGAAGGACGCGCGGCCCGTGAAGTCCGGGACGGTCGCCGGGAGTTGTGCCGGGCGGACCGGTGCGGCCGCGGGTTCCGGCTGCGGGGACGGCGGTTCCGCCAGTCCCGGGTCCGCCTGGAGGATCCGCTGTTGCAGGTCGCGGAGGCCCGGGCGGGGGTCCACGCCCAGTTCGTCCGCCAGCAGACGCCGGGTGTCGGCGTAGACCGCCAGCGCCTCCGCCTGGCGCCCACTGCGATAGAGGGCGAGCATGAGGAGTTCCCTCAAACGCTCCCGGAGCGGGTGGGCCGCCGTCAGGGCCGTCAGTTCGGAGACGGCCTCCGCGTGGCAGCCCTGCTCCAGGTCCATGTCCAGCCGGGACTCGAGGAGTTGCAGCCGCCATTCCTCCAGCCTGACCCGCTGCGAGGACGCGTACGGGCCCGGCACTCCCGCCAGGACCTCGCCGTCCCACAGGGCGAGCACCCGGCCCAGCACCTCCCGTGCGTGGCACAGATCCCCGGCGCCCCGCGCCTTCTCCGCCTCCGTGGCCAGCTCCTGGGCCACCGCGAGGTCCAGCGCGCCCTCTCCCAGCGAGCGGATCGCGTACCCGCCCGACTCGCTCACCAGGACGTCGGGGTCCAGGACCTTGCGCAGCCGGGAGGCGTACGTCCGCAGCGCCGCCAGCGCCTGGGGCGGTGACTCCTCGCCCCACAGGGCGTCGATCAGTTCGGCCGCCGTGGCCGTACGGCCCTCCCGCAGCAGCAGCGCGGCCAGCAGGGCCCGTTGCTGCGGGGAGCCCATGGGCAACGACTCCTCGCCGCGCCAGGCGCGGACCGGTCCGAGCACGCTGAAGCGCAGCGGCAGCTCCGGCTCCGCCGAGGAGCCGGGACGCCGCTGCTCAGGCACCCGCGGTACTCCGTCCATCGCCGTCCCCCTAGACACAGTGAGCAACGACGCCAGTTTGCCTTGTTCATGGCAGATGCGTCAGCTGTGGAGACCCCGATCACAGGGAGGCGCGCGGGATATCACAAGCCCCTCACGTGGTCTTCGCACACTTCCGCACAGAAAGCGTCACGGTCGGTCGCTGCCGCCGTAGCTGACGGGTCGTCAGTTCAGCGCTACCGTGACCTCCATGACCGAGACCACGGACACCACCCCGGCCTTTCCGTTGATCATCTCCGTCGACGACCACACCGTGGAGCCGGCGGATGTCTGGCAGAACCGGCTTCCGAAGAAGTACCTGGACACCGGGCCCCGCATAGTCCGCGCCCCACTGAAGGAAATGACCTTCCTCGGCGGCCGCTTCAAGCCCGTGATGGGCGCCCCCGGTTCCGACGGCCCCCTCGGCGACTGGTGGGTCTACGAGGACCTGCACCGGCCCCTCACCCGCCTCGACACCGCCGTCGGTTACAGCAGGGACGAGATCAAGCTCGAAGTCATCACTTACGAGCAGATGCGACAGGGGTCGTACGACGTCCCTTCCCGCCTCGCCGACATGGACGTCAACCACGTCCAGTCCGCCCTCTGCTTCCCGACCTTCCCCCGCTTCTGCGGCCAGACCTTCACCGAGGCCGCGGACCGTGAGCTGGGACTGCTGTGCGTCCAGGCCTACAACGACTGGATGGTGGAGGAGTGGTGCGGGCCCGACGCCCAGGGGCGGCTCATACCCCTGACCCTCATCCCGTTGTGGGACGCCGAGTCGGCCGCCGCGGAGGTACGGCGGAACGCCGCACGCGGTGTCCGGGCCGTCGCCTTCTCCGAGATACCCCCGCACCTCGGCCTGCCCTCCGTCCACACCGACGACTGGGACCCCTTCCTCGCCGCCTGCGACGAGACCGGCACCGTCATCGCCATGCACATCGGCTCGTCCAGCCGTATGCCGTCCACCTCCGCCGACGCCCCGCCCGCCGTCGGCTCCACCATCACCTTCGCCAACTGCTGTTTCTCGATGGTGGACTGGCTGATGAGCGGCAAGTTCGAGCGCTTCCCGCAGCTCAAGGTCATGTACGCCGAAGGGCAGATCGGCTGGATCCCCTACATCCTCGAACGCGCCGACGTGGTGTGGGAGGAGAACCGCGGCTGGGGCGGGGTCGCCGACAAGGTCCACCGGCCGCCGTCCGAGCTGTTCGCCGAGCACGTCTACGGCTGCTTCTTCGACGACGCCTTCGGGTTGAAGAACCTCGACGCCATCGGGGTCGGCAACGTCCTCTACGAGACGGACTACCCGCACTCCGACTCCACCTGGCCGAAGTCCCGCGAGGTCGGCGAGGCCCAGATGGGACACCTCGCCCCCGACCTGGTCGAGCGGATCGTACGAGGCAACGCCATCGAGCTGCTCGGCCTCACCCCCGAGGGCCTGTGGAGCCGCACATGAAGCACCTGCAGTACGGCATCCAGCTCCCCATCCAGTCCCAGAGCACCCTCTACACCGAGCCCTGGGAGGCCGCCGCCACCCCCGCCGACCTCCTCGGCATCGCCCGGGCCGCCGACCGCGCCGGCTTCGCCTACATCGCCGCCTGCGACCACGTCGCCATCCCCCGCCGGCTCGCCCCCGCGATGAGCACGGTCTGGTACGACCCCGTCGCCACCCTCGCCTACCTCGCCGCCGCGACCGAGCGCGTACGACTCCTCAGCCACGTCGCCGTGGTCGGGCTGCGCCACCCGCTCCTCACCGCCAAGCAGTACGCCACCCTCGACCATCTCAGCGGTGGCCGGCTGATCCTCGGGGTCGGGGCAGGGCATGTGCAGGAGGAGTTCGAGGCGCTCGGGTTCGACTTCCGGCAGCGGGGTGCGGTGCTCGACGAGTGCCTCGACGCCCTGCGCGCATCCCTCGGGCCCGAGGAGTTCCCCGAACACCACGGCAAGCTCTACGACTTCGAGGGCCTCGGCCAGCGGCCCCGGCCCGCCCAGCCGCACGTCCCCCTCTGGGTCGGCGGCTCCTCGCCCGCGGCCGTCCGGCGCGCGGCACTCAAAGGCGACGGCTGGCTGCCGCAGGGCGACCCGAGGGACCGGCTGCCCGCACAGATCGCCCGTATCCGGGAGCTGCGCCAGGAAAGACAAGGCCCCTTCACCATCGGCGCCATCGTCGAGCCCCTCTACGTCGGCCGGCCCGCGTGGGAGGTCGGGCGCCGCACCCTCACCGGCGGCCCCGAGCGGCTCGCCGAATCCCTGCGGGCGTACGGCGAGATGGGCGTCGACCAGATCCAGGTCCGCTTCCGCAGCCGTGGCAGCGGCGAACTCGCCGACCAGATCACCGCGTTCGGCACCGACGTAGCACCCCACCTCTGAGGAGTCACCGCATGGGCAAGCTGGACGGACGCGTCGTCATCGTCACCGGCGCGGCACGCGGACAAGGGGAGCAGGAGGCGCGGCTCTTCAGGGAGGAGGGGGCCGACGTCGTGGTCGCCGACGTGCTCGACGACCAGGGGGAGGCCCTCGCGAAGGAGATCGGGGCGTCGTACGTCCATCTCGACGTGGGCGAGGAGGAGCAGTGGCGGTCGGCCGTCACGGCCGCGAAGGACGCGTACGGCCACATCGACGGGCTCGTCAACAACGCCGGCATCCTGCGCTTCAACTCCCTCCTCGACACCCCCCTCGACGAGTTCATGCAGGTCGTCCAGGTGAACCAGGTCGGCTGCTTCCTCGGTATCAAGGCCGTCGCCCCCGAGATGACCGACGGGGGGACCATCGTCAACACCGCCTCCTACACGGGTCTCACGGGGATGGCGGCCGTCGGGTCGTACGCCGCCACCAAGCACGCCGTCCTCGGCCTCACGCGGGTCGCCGCGCTGGAGCTGGCGCGACGCGGGATCCGCGTGAACGCCGTCTGCCCCGGGGCCATCGACACCGCCATGGCCAACCCCGCCTTCCTCGACCCCGGGGGCGATGCCGAGGAGACCTCGCGGGCGGTCGGGAAGCTCTACCGCAAGCTCGTGCCGCTGGGGCGGATCGGGAAGCCGGAGGAGGTGGCGCGGCTCGCGCTCTTCCTGACCTCGGACGACTCCTCGTACATCACCGGGCAGCCCTTCGTGATCGACGGCGGGTGGCTGGCGGGAGTCAGTCTCAGCTGACGGTCCATCAGCTATTGACGCTCCATGCGGCCGGTGGAACAGTCTGGGCAGTGAATCTGACGATGCGTCAGGTAACGACTCGTGGGGACGGTGAACCTCCTTGGAATTCGGGCTCTTTGTACAGGGATACGTGGGCAAACGCGCCGAGACCGACCCGCTGGCCGAGCACAAGGCGCTGATGGAGGAGACCGAGTACGTCATCCAGGCGGACAAGTCCGGGTTCAAGTACGCCTGGGCCTCCGAACACCACTTCCTGGAGGAGTACTCGCACCTCTCCGCGAACGATGTCTTCCTGGGATACCTGGCGCACGCGACGGAACGGATCCATCTCGGATCGGGGATCTTCAACCCCCTCGCCCAGGTCAACCACCCGGTGAAGGTCGCCGAGAAGGTCGCCATGCTCGACCATCTCACCGAGAACCGCTTCGAGTTCGGGAGCGGACGGGGGGCCGGGTCGCACGAGATCCTCGGCTTCCTTCCCGGCATCACCGACATGAACTACACCAAGGAGATCTGGGAAGAGACCATCGCCGAGTTCCCCAAGATGTGGCTCCAGGACGAGTACGTCGGCTTCCAGGGCAAGCACTGGCAGCTGCCGCCGCGGAAGGTGCTGCCGAAGCCGTACGGGAAGTCGCACCCCGCGATGTGGTACGCCGCCGGGTCGCCGCCGTCGTACGGGATGGCGGCGCGCAAGGGGCTCGGGGTGCTCGGCTTCAGCATCCAGAAGGTGTCCGACATGGAGTGGGTGCTGGAGAAGTACAAGACGGCGATCGTGAACGCGGAGCCGATCGGGGACTTCGTCAACGACAACGTGATGGTGACGACGACCGCGATCTGCGCGCCCACGCACGCGGAGGCGATCGAGGTCGCGGTCAACGGGGGGCTGCACTATCTGCCCTCGCTGGTGTTCCGGTACCACGACACGTTTCCTCGTCCCGAGGGGTTCCCGGTGTGGCCGGAGACGTTGCCGGAGTACACCGCGGAGTTCGTGGAGCTGCTCATCGAGGAGGAGCTGCTGATCTGTGGGGATCCGGACGAGGTGCTCACGCAGTGCAAGCGGTGGGAGCAGGCGGGGGCGGATCAGTTGAGCTTCGGGTTGCCGGTGGGGGTGCCGAAGGAGGAGACCCTGCAGACGATTCGGCTCATCGGTGAGCATGTGATTCCGAAGATCGATACGGATCCTGTGCATCGGACGTCCCGGTTCCGGGCTGCCTCGTAAGCGCCGTTGCGGGGTGCGGGGTTGGCTGTGGCTTGTCGCGCTCACGCGGCGGTAGCCGCAAATTGACACAGTCCCGCGCCCCTTAGGCAGATCACCGGACCGCACGCCAAGGAGGCAACCGGCATGTTCGATCACGTCATCAAGGGCGCGACCGTCGTGGACGGCACCGGGGCGCCCGGCTACATCGCCGACGTCGGCATTCGCGACGGTCGTATCGCTGCGATCGGCCGGATCACCGAGGAATCCCGCTCCACCGAGGACGCCACCGGCCTCGTCCTCGCCCCCGGGTTCGTGGACCCCCACACGCACTACGACGCCCAGCTCTTCTGGGACCCCTACGCGACCCCCTCCCTCAATCACGGTGTCACGACCGTTGCCGCCGGGAACTGTGGGTTCACGCTCGCGCCGCTCCACCCCGACCGTCCCGAGGACGCCGACTACACGCGTCGGATGATGTCCCGGGTCGAGGGGATGTCGCTGGTCGCCCTGGAAGAAGGGGCGCCCTGGAGCTGGAGCTCCTTCGGGGAGTATCTGGACGCTCTTGAGGGGCGGATCGCAGTCAACGCCGGGTTCATGGTGGGGCATTGCGCCCTGCGGCGGTATGTCATGGGGGCGGAGGCGGTCGGCGGGCAGCCCAGTGAGGAGCAGCTCGCGGAGATGCTGCGGCTGTTCCACGCGGCCATGGACGCCGGGGCCTGGGGGTTCTCCACCACCCAGTCGTCCACGCACTCCGACGGTGACGGACAGCCCGTCGCCTCCCGGCATGCCGAGCCCGCCGAACTCATCGCTCTGGCCAAGGCGGTCGGCGAGCATGAGGGGACGCAGATCGAGGCGATCGTCGCCGGGTGTCTCGACCAGTTCAGTGACGCCGAGATCGATCTGTTCGTGGAGATGAGCGCGGCGGCGGGACGGCCCCTCAACTGGAACGTCCTCACCGTCGACGCCTCCGTGCCCGAACGCGTGCCCCGGCAGCTGTTCGCCAGTGAGCAGGCGAGGAAGGCCGGCGGGCGGATCGTCGCGCTGACCATGCCGATCCTCACGCCGATGAACATGTCCCTCGGCACCTTCTGCGCGCTCAACCTCATCCCCGGGTGGGGACCGGTCCTGGGGCTGCCGGTGCCCGAGCGGATCGCCAAGCTCCGGGACCCGGACGTACGCGCCGAGATGCTCCGGCGCGCCGACTCCAAGGAGGCGGGCGTCTTCCGGCGGCTCGCGAACTTCGGGCGGTACGTCATCGGCGACACGTACAGCGAGGCGAACCGTGGGCTCAGCGGGCGGGTCGTGCGGGACATCGCCCAGGAGCGCGGGCAGGACGCCTTCCACTGTCTCGTCGAGATCTGCGCCGCCGACGATCTGCGTACGGTCCTGTGGCCCATGCCCACCGACAACGACCCCGCCTCCTGGGCGCTGCGCGCCGAGACCTGGCAGCACGAGGACGTCATGCTCGGCGGGTCGGACGCCGGGGCCCATCTGGACCGGATGTGCGGGGCGCCGTACACGACCCGTTTCATCGGCGACTGTCTGCGCGGGCGGAAGCTCGCCACCCTGGAGCAGGCGGTGAGGATGCTCACCGACGACCCGGCTCAGCTCTTCGGACTCAGGGAACGCGGCCGGATCCAGGAGGGCTTCCATGCGGACCTCGTGCTCTTCGACCCGGAGCGGATCGCCGCGGGCACGGCCACCCTGGTGCACGACCTGCCGGGTGACAGCCCGCGGCTGGACTCCAAGGCCCTCGGGATACGGGCCGTGTGGGTCAACGGGGTCGAGGCGATCCGGGACGACGTGGTGAGCGGGGCCGTGCCGGGCAAGGTGCTGCGGTCGGGGCGGGACACCCGGACGGTGGCGACCAAGTGACCTCCAAGCAGAGGCTGTTCGTCGGTGGGGCGTGGACCGAGCCGGAGGGCGGGCACTACGAGGTCGTCGATCCGGCGACCGAACGGACCGTCGGGTGGGCGCCGGAGGCCTCGCGGGATCAGGTGCACGCGGCCTGCGCCGCGGCCCGCGAGGCCTTCGGTCCGTGGTCGCGCACGGCGCCCGAGGAGCGGGCGGCGATCCTCGCGCGGGCCGCCGATGTCATCCGGTCCCGGTTCGTGGAGTACGCCGAGCTCGCCCAGGCCGAGACCGGTGCCACGACCGGGACCGCGCGGGCGATGCAGGTCGGGGTCGCCGCCGCCCGTTTTCAGCGGTACGCGCGCGTGGAGCCCGCCGAGTGGGCGATCCCGCCGCAGATCAACGAGGCCGGGCCCATGGGCAAGGCCGGGGTCATGGGCGCGCTGGCCGTACGCCAGCCCGTCGGGGTCGTCACCTGCATCACCTCGTACAACAACCCCTGGGCCAACCCGGCCGGCAAGATCGCCCCCGCCCTCGCCATGGGCAACACGGTCGTCGTGAAGCCCGCCCCGCAGGACCCGCTGTCGGTGTACCGGATGGCCGAGGCACTGGAGGCCGCCGGGGTGCCGAGGGGAGTGGTCAATGTGGTCTCCGGCCGGTCCGTCGAGGTCGGCGAGGCCGCCGTGGACTCGCCCGACGTCGACATGGTCTCCTTCACCGGCTCCACCGCCGTCGGACAGCGCATCGGCGAGGTGTGCGGGCGCGGCATGAAGCGGCAGCTGATGGAGCTGGGCGGGAAGGGGGCGGCCCTCGTCTTCGACGACGCGGACATCGCCTCCGCCGTGGCCGGGATCGGGACCACCTTCTCCTTCTACAGCGGACAGATCTGCACCGCGCCGACCCGGGTGCTGGTGCAACGCGGGGTGTACCAGCGGCTAGTGGACGGCCTCGCCGCGTATGCCGGGTATCTGAAGGTGGGGGATCCGCGGGCGGCGGACACCGTCGTCGGGCCGGTGATCTCCGCCGAGCACCGGGAGCGGGTGGAGTCCTACGTCGACATCGGGCGCAAGGAGGGCGCGGTGGTGGTCGCGGGCGGCGAGAGGCCGTCGTACGACCAGGGCTTCTACGTCGCTCCCACCCTCCTCGCCGACTGCACGAGCGGGATGCGGGTCGTCCGGGAGGAGATCTTCGGACCGGTCGTGTCCGTGGTGCCCTTCGACGACGAGGAGGAGGGCATCGCCCTCGCCGGCGACTCCGACTACGGCCTCATCGACTACGTCTGGTCCGGGGAC
Source organism: Streptomyces sp. NBC_00019 (assembly GCF_045041015.1). Lineage (NCBI taxonomy): Bacteria > Bacillati > Actinomycetota > Actinomycetes > Kitasatosporales > Streptomycetaceae > Streptomyces > Streptomyces sp. NBC_00019. The sequence continues at coordinate 4,778,480 of NZ_CP108302.1, read as the reverse complement.
GTGGCCCGTGCCTTCCGCGTGGCGCGGCGGCTGCGGGCCGGCGGGGTGGGGGTGAACACCGTCGGGCGGAACATGGAGGCGCCGTTCGGCGGGTTCAAGAAAAGCGGGGTCGGGCGGGACGTCGGGTCGTACGCGCTGCACGCGTACAGCGAGGTGCAGGCCATCGTCTGGCCGGGGTGACCGGGGGCACGGGTCGATCTGCTCGGCGGAGCCGCATATCGGGCCACGCCGGTGCCCCGTTGGCCAGGACGGTGCTGTCTCCCGGCGCCCGATTCGGGCACAGTCGTCCCATGGAGACCATGGAGACCATGGAGACCATGGAGACCATGGAGACCATGGTGCAGGTCAAGGACGGCGAGGCAACGAGGACATGGCCGCCGCGATCCCGGACTGCCACCTCGTACGCCTGCCGGACTGCGACCATCTGCCGACGCTGCGGGCGCCCGAGGTGGTGCGCGACCTCGTGCTGGAGATGTGCGCCAAGTCCTAGCCGTCCAGGTCCACCCGCACCGTCAGCAGCCCCGACCCCATCGCCCGGACAGCCGTGCTGTTCATGCGCGGCAGACCCCGCAGCCGGGCGATCGGGTCGTCGTCGGGCAGGAGATGGGCCGTTCCGGTGTGCCAGCGGCCGCGGAGGCGGACCCGGACGCGCGGGTCGGCCTGGATGTTGCGGACGTACTGGGAGCGTTCGCCGAACTCCGAGACCAGCCAGAAGGAGCCCCCGACCCGGCGGCCGCCGACCGGGGTCGGGCGGGGGAGGCCGGAGGTGCGGCCGGTCGTCTCCAGGAGGGTCTGGAAGGGGAGGCGGCGCAGGATCGGGTTGCCGATCCGGCGCTGAAGGGCGGACACGGCACGGTACTTGCGTTCGTTGTGGCGGGGCATGGTTACTGAGTCTCCTGGAGATTCCGGTGGTGGGCCATGCGTGTGGTGACGTGGAACCTGTGGTGGCGGTTCGGCCCGTGGGCCGAGCGGCAGAAGGCGATTGTCGCTGTCCTGCGGGAACTGCGGCCCGATGTCGTGGGTTTGCAGGAGGTGTGGGCCGATCGCCGCAGCGGGGAGAACCTCGCCGCCTGGCTCGCCGGGGAGCTCGGCCTGCACTGGACCTGGGCCGCCTCGACCGCGCCCGAGCGCTGGCAGCGGCGGATCGGGGACCCGACGGTCGACATCGGCAACGCGGTGCTGAGCCGCTGGCCGGTGCTGGAACAGGACGTCCTGCGACTGCCCGCCCCGGCCCACCTGGACGACGGCCGCCTCGCCCTCCACGCGCGGCTGGCCGCCCCCGACCACTCCGTCCCCTTCTTCACGACCCACCTCGCCTCACCCCTGCACGCCTCGGCCGTACGCCGTGAACAGGTCACCGCCCTCGCCGGGTTCGTCGCCGCACACCGGGACGGCACCGCCTTCCCGCCCGTCGTGACAGGCGACTTCAACGCCTGGCCCGACTCCGACGAGATCCGCCTCTTCGGCGGCCTGCGGACCGCGCCCGTCGTCCCCGGCCAGGTCTTCTTCGACGCCTGGGAGTACGCCGACCCGGCCGCCCCCGCCGCCACCTGGGGCCCGGTGAACCCGTACGTCCACCCGGGCCTGGGACCGGGCGGCCGTATCGACTACATCCACGTAGGCGGTCCGGCCGGGCCGGCGGGGGAGGGCACGGTGCTGGGGGTGCGGCGGGCCGGGGACGGGCCGGTGGACGGGGTGTGGCCGTCCGACCACGCGGCGGTCGTCGCCGACCTCGCGTACCAACATCCCTGACGTGCTGGCTTCCCGCGCGGTCCTAGTGGACGCGGCCCAGGAAGATCGGGTGGGTGAACGCCGCCAGCGCGCCCGGCAGCGGTCCGGCCGCCGTCTCGTGCCGCAACTCCGCCCGCACGTACGCCGCGTAGGCCGGCGTGGTCCGCCACTCGAACACCCCCGACCCCGCCACCGGCAGGGGCCCGCCGGTGAACAGCACCCCCTGGTCGGTCACGAACCGCACGGTGCAGCGCGGCGCGCCCGACACCTCGAGCCGTACCGTCACCGGAGTGTCCGGGGCGGCCGCCAACCGACCGCCGATACCGGCGTGTTCGCCCTTGCCGCCCGTCGCCGTGAAGCTCAGGGACACGTTCTTCGACTCGGCGACGTACGACCGCCCCGCCCGGATCCCCTCCTGGATCGCCTCACGGGACAGGTCGTCGGCGAGGACGACGGTCTGGGGAAGGCCCACGACGTCCGGGTCCCGGTGGGCGTCGCTGTTGCCCATGGCCGGAATCCAGTCCTTCCCCTCGCGCGCGGACGCCACGAGCATGCCGTCCCAGTCGGCCAGCGCCACCTCGTCGTCCGGTGTGTAGGGGCCGTTCCACACCTCCACCGCGTCCGCCTCGCCGAAGCCGAACTTCCAGTTGCAGCCGATGCAGGTGGCGTGCGGATGGGCGGGGACGACCAGCCCCCCGGCCTTGCGGATCCGGCGGGCGAAACGGCCGAAGCGGTTGTCGCGGGCCCGGTAGCGCCAGTCGACGAACGTGCCGGGGTCGGTGCCGAGCGCCACCACATGGCCGTTCCTCGTGGTGACCTCCTCGCCCAGCATGATCAGCAGGTCGTCGCCCGCCTCGGTGGCCCAATGGGGGTGTGCCGCATGGGTGTTGTGCTCCGAGCTGTTGATGAAGTCCAGGCCCGCCGCCCGGGCGAGGGCCGCGATCTCGGCCGGGGTGCGGCGGCCGTCGGAGTACCAGGAGTGCAGATGGCAGTCGCCCCGGTACCAGGCACGGCCCCGCCCCTTCGCGCGATCGGGCGGGTAGGTCGGCTCGACGACGGCGCCCTGCTCGCCGTAGGTGAGCGTGACGGTGATCTCGTACGACAGCCCCTGCGGCGCCACCGTGTAGGGGCCGAGCGCGATGTGCCAGGTGCCCGCGCGCACCCGTCCCGGGAGGTATCCCGGCGTCGCGTCGTCGGCGCGGAGGAAGAACTCGGTGCGGGCCCCTCCCGACCAGCCCCGGAAGCCCTTCCCGCCCAGCTCCGTCCCCCGCTCGTCGAAGATGCCGATGTCGAGGGCGTTGCCGGCCGTGCCCGTCGGGACGGAAGGGCGGTCGTAGGTGTAGGAGACCTTGATCTCCCGCACGCCGGACGGGACTTCGACCGGCACGTACACGAAGTCGGGGGACCCGGTGGGCAGGGTGCCCCGGATCGTCCTGGTCTCCTGGTCACCGTCGGCGGCCGCGGCGAAGGTCACGCTTCCCAACGTAAGCGCGGCGGCGGTCCCCGTCACGAGGAGTGTGCGTCTTCCGATGCCGTGATGGAGCTCGTTGTCGTCACACATGCCTCAACTCTCCCGGACGTCCGTGAACTGCCGTGGAAAGACAGGGGAATTGAGACAGCTGAGGAATTCGACCAAAGATGCCGACCAGTCGGTATGGACAGTTGAGGCCCCTCCGGGTACAGATAGGGCATGCGTATCTCCGCGACGATCTTCCTCACCGACGAGACGATCACCCCGACCCGGCTCGCCCGTGAGCTGGAGCAGCGGGGGTTCGCCGGCCTGTATCTGCCCGAGCACACCCACATCCCGGTGGAGCGGGTGACGCCGTACCCGGCGGGCGGCGAGCTGCCCCCCGAGTACGGCCGCACCCTGGACCCCTTCGTCGCGCTCGGCCAGGCGGCCGCGGTGACCGAGCGGCTCGGCCTCGGCACCGGCATCACCCTGGTCGCCCAGCACGACCCGATCGACCTCGCCAAGCAGATCGCGACGCTGGATCATGTGTCGGGCGGCCGCTTCACCCTCGGCCTCGGCTTCGGCTGGAACGTCGAGGAAGCCGCCGACCACGGCGTCGAATGGCGCACCCGGCGGGAGCTGGTGCGGGACCGGATGGCACTGATGCGCGCGCTGTGGTCGGAGGAGCCGGCCGCGTACGAGGGCGAGTTCGGGAGCGTACGGGCCTCGCACGCGTACCCCAAGCCGGTCCAGAAGCCGCGCGGCCCGGTGGTGGGGCCGCGGACCCTGGTCGGCGGCGCGGCGGGCCCGAAACTCTTCTCCCACATCTGCGAGTACGCCGACGGGTGGCTGCCGATCGGCGGGCGCGGCCTGACGGAGTCGCTGCCGGTGCTGCGCGCTGCCTGGGCGGACGCGGGCCGCGACCCGGAAGCCCTCCAGATCGTGCCGTACGCGGTCTTCCCCAGCCCGGGCAAGCTCGCGCACTACTCCGACCTGGGCATCGAGGAGGTCGTGGTGCAGCTACCGCCGGCGGGCGAGTCGGAGGTCCTGCAGTTGCTGGACGAATACGCCGCGTACTTGTAATCCAGAGCTGTGCAGCCCCCACCCAGGGGCGCGGGGCTGTGTCGATGTGCGGCTACCGCCGCGCGGGCGCGACCAGCCCCGACGAACCCGCACCCGGCAACGCGCCACAGCCCCCCAAGACAACCCCCGACCCTGCTGAACCGGCGGAGCCCCTCCGTATGCTCGAAGGATGACGACTTCCGCGACCCCCGGAACCGGCCCGACCGAGAACTCCATGCGTCGCGCCCTCAAACGCGCCCGTGACGGCGTGGCCCTCGACGTCGACGAAGCCGCGGTCCTCCTCCAGGCCCGCGGCGCGGCCCTCGACGATCTCACCGCCTCCGCGGCCCGCGTCCGTGACGTGGGCCTTCAGGCGGCGGGCCGCCCCGGCGTCATCACGTACTCGAAGAGCGTCTTCATCCCCCTGACCCGGCTGTGCCGGGACAAATGCCACTACTGCACGTTCGTGACCGTCCCCGGCAAGCTGCGCCGCGCCGGGCACGGAATGTTCATGTCCCCGGACGAGGTGCTCGACATAGCCAGGCGCGGGGCCGCGCTGGGCTGCAAGGAAGCGTTGATCACGCTGGGCGACAAGCCGGAGGACCGCTGGCCCGAGGCCCGAGAGTGGCTCGACGCGCACGGCTACGACGACACCATCGCCTACGTCCGCGCCATCTCCATCCGCATCCTGGAGGAGACGGGCCTGCTGCCCCACCTGAACCCCGGCGTGATGTCCTGGACGGACTTCCAGCGTCTGAAGCCGGTGGCGCCGTCGATGGGCATGATGCTGGAGACGACGGCCACGCGCCTCTGGTCCGAGCCGGGTGGCCCGCACCACGGCTCCCCCGACAAGGAACCGGCCGTCCGTCTGCGGGTGCTGGAGGACGCGGGCCGCTCGTCGGTCCCCTTCACGAGCGGCATCCTCATCGGGATCGGCGAGACGTACGAGGAGCGGGCGGACTCCCTCTTCGCGCTGCGCCGCGTCGCACGCTCCTACCACGGCATCCAGGAACTGATCATCCAGAACTTCCGCGCCAAGCCGGACACCGCGATGCGCGGCATGCCGGACGCGGAGCTGGACGAGCTGGTGGCCACCGTGGCGGTGGCCCGGCACATCATGGGCCCGTCGGCCTGTCTGCAGGCCCCGCCGAACCTGGTCGACTCCGAGTACGAACGTCTCATCGGCGCCGGCATCGACGACTGGGGCGGGGTCTCGCCGCTGACGATCGACCATGTGAACCCCGAGCGCCCCTGGCCCCAGATCGAGGAGTTGGCGGAGCGCTCGGCCGCCGTCGGCTTCTCCTTGCGTGAACGCCTCTGTGTGTACCCGGAGTTCGTGGGCCGCGGTGAGCCGTGGCTGGACCCGCGGCTGCTGCCGCACGTACGGGCGCTGGCGGACCCGGAGACCGGCCTGGCACGTCCCGACGCCGTCGTGGAGGGCCACCCGTGGCAGGAGCCGGAGGAGGTGTTCGTGTCGTCGGGCCGTACGGACCTCCACACCACCATCGACACGGAGGGCCGTACGTCCGACCGCCGCGACGACTTCGACGAGGTGTACGGCGACTGGGGCGCCCTGCGGGAGGCGGCGGCGCCCGGGATGGTCCCCGAGCGGATCGACACGGACGTACGTCAGGCCCTGCGGGTGGCGGCCGACGACCCGACCCGTCTGACGGACGCGGAGGCGCTGGCGCTGCTGCACGCGGACGGGCCGGCCCTGGACGCGCTCTGCGGTGTCGCGGACGACGTCCGCAAGTCGGCGGTCGGCGACGACGTCACGTACATCGTCACGCGGAACATCAACTTCACCAACGTCTGCTACACCGGCTGCCGTTTCTGCGCGTTCGCGCAGCGCCGCACGGACGCGGACGCCTACACCCTGTCCCTGGACCAGGTGGCCGACCGCGCCCAACAGGCGTGGGAGGTGGGCGCGGTGGAGGTCTGCATGCAGGGCGGCATCCACCCCGACCTGCCGGGGACGGCGTACTTCGACATCGCGAAGGCGGTGAAGGAGCGGGTCCCGGGGATGCACGTCCACGCGTTCTCCCCGATGGAGGTGGTGAACGGCGCGACCCGCACCGGGATGTCGATCCGCGAGTGGCTGAAGGCGGCGAAGGAAGCGGGGCTGGACTCCGTCCCCGGCACCGCGGCCGAGATCCTGGACGACGAGGTCCGCTGGGTCCTGACCAAGGGCAAGCTGCCGACGGCGACGTGGATCGAGGTGATCACGACGGCGCACGAGGTGGGCATCCGCTCCTCGTCGACGATGATGTACGGCCACGTGGACCAGCCACGGCACTGGCTGGGCCACCTGCGCACCCTGGCGGGCATCCAGCAACGCACGGGCGGCTTCACGGAGTTCGTGACGCTCCCCTTCATCCACACCAACGCGCCGGTGTACTTGGCGGGTATCGCGCGCCCCGGCCCGACGATGCGGGACAACAGGGCGGTGACGGCGATGGCCCGTCTCCTCCTGCACCCCCACATCCCCAACATCCAGACCAGCTGGGTGAAGCTGGGCTCGGAGGGAGCGGCGGAGATGCTGCGCTCGGGCGCGAACGACCTCGGCGGCACGCTGATGGAGGAGACGATCTCGCGGATGGCGGGCTCGTCGTACGGCTCCTACAAGTCGGTGCGCGACCTGGTGGCGGTGGCGGAGCTGGCGGGCCGCCCCGCGAGGCCGCGCACGACGCTCTACGGCGAGGTACCGGAGGAACGGCAGCGGGCGGCGGCGGCTTCCGACGGCCACCTGCCGGAACTGCTGCCGGTGCTGGACTGAGGGCGGGGCGGGGCAGGGCTCGGGGCGGGGCAGGGCTCGGGGCGCGGGCCGGGCTTGGGGCGGGAGCGCGGGGCGGGTCACAGTACGATGATCGGACCCCTGTTTGTCCGGAGGGGGCCGTAGCTGAGGAGATGCGTGCCGTGCCTGCCCCGAAGGTCTGGGTGACCGGTCTGACGGTGGGGGCGATAGCCGCCGTCGCGGTCCTAGCCGTCAAGGCGGACGAGGGCGCGAAGCCCACGGCCACCGCCCCCCGCCCGAGTGCCTCCGCCTCGGCGCAGCCCTCGGCGTCCCCCACGAAGTCGACGGCCGCCGCGGTGCCGGACGACTCCGGCACCGGCCGCCGTGTCGTCTACTCCCTCGCCGAGAAACGGGTCTGGCTGGTCGACGCGAGCGACGCGGCCCAGCGCACCTTCCCGGTCTGGCCGGGAACGGTGAGCCCCGACCCCGGCAGCTACAAGGTCGACGTGCGCCGCGACGCCACGACCGGCTCCGACGGCGTCCAGATCGAGCACATCATCTACTTCGCCAGCAAGTCGGGCCTCTCCATCGCCTTCTCCAACGCGGTGGACGGCTCATCGCCCCCCGCGGTCGCCTCGGGCAGTCAGACGAGCGGCATCCGCATGGCGAAGGCGGACGGCTCGGCACTGTGGACGTTCGGGGAGACGGGGACGTCGGTGGTGGTGGTCGCGTAGCCGGCGCCGCACCCGGATCCGCCACTCACCGTTCGCCGGACGGCAACTGCACCACCACGAGCACAACCCCGCTCAACAGGAACACCCGCAGCGCCGCGTTCAACCCGTTCCAGTCCTCCGACTGCCACATCGAGAACCACTCCCCGCCGATCGCGATGAACCCGGCACCGAAGAGCAGCATGACCATGAGCAGGCCGTACGTGGAGAAGCGCCGGGCACGGAGGTCGTCGCGTCGGGCCCACAGCCAGGTGCCGTAGACCAGCACCAGGGCCGCGATCACCTCCCACACGATGATCGCGACATACGCCGCGTCCTGAAGCCCCTCGCTGGTCACGGCCCGCCACATCAGGTCGTCGTCCTTGAAGGTGGTGTCCATGGCGAGAACATGCTGGACGAACGCCTGATTGGTGCCGAAGTCCGTGATGTTCCCGAACGCGACGAGGATCATGTAGAGGGCGACGGTCGCGGTGAGCAGGGTGCCGGCGAGGTGGAGCGCGCTGCGCGGGGATGTCGTGGCCATGGCGATCATTCTTCCCGCAGCGCTACCGCAACATCGTACGCATTGAGCCAGAATGGAGTGGCTGAGCCGGAGTTTGATCTACGCGGGGGTGCGTCTGATGCGGCCGACGCGGCTGTCGATGCAGGAGCTGATCAAGCAGCGCAGGCGTGCGGGATTCGTGGGGCGGAGCGACGAGCGGGCCGCCTTCCGGGAGAACCTGGATCTGCCTCCCGAAGACGAGAGACACCGGTTCCTGTTCCACGTGCACGGGAACGCGGGGGTCGGAAAGACGTTCCTGGTGCGGGAGTTGGAGCAGATCGCCCGCGAAAGGGGCGCGCTCACCGTCTACGTCGACGAGGGCGTCGGCAGCGTGCCGGAGGCGATGTCGGCGATCAGCCGCCAATTAGCCGACCAGGGACACAGGTGCAAGGAGCTGGAACGCCTGCTGGCCGCCTATCGGGATCGGCGGCACGAGGCGGAGGCGATCGTGGCGGCCCCGCTCGACGCGGCGCCGGAACAGCCGTCGGCGGGCGGCATGGCGGTGGCGCGTGCCGGTCTGGTGGGGCTGGGCATGGTCCCCGTGGTGGGCGCCTTCGCCGGAGCTCTCGATGCCGACCGACTGGCCCAGGGCGCCGACCGGTTGCGCGAGGGCCTCAGCGCGCGCTTCCGCAGCCAGGAGGATGTGCAGCTGGTTCTGTCCCCGGAACGGGTGCTCACTCCAGTGCTGCTCGGCGAACTGTCCGAAGTGGCGTCCGCGGCATCGTGGATCGTCCTGTTCCTCGACACGTACGAGCGCACCGGGCCGTTCCTCGACGGGTGGCTGCACGAGGTGATGACGGGCGACCGGTACGGCACCCTGCCCGCGACCGTCGTCGTGGTGACGTCGGGGCAACGCCCCTTCGACACCGCACGCTGGGGCGCCTTCGCCGACTTCATGACGGACGTGCCGCTCGCGTCGTTCACGGAAGCGGAGGCGCGCGGGCTACTGGCGGACAAAGGCGTCGTCGCCGAGGCCGTGGTGGCGGAGGTGCTGCGCCTGACCCGTGGGCTGCCGCTCCTGGTCTCGACTCTCGCCGAGCAGCGCCCCACCGATCCGGGCGACGTCGGCGACCTCAGCGCCACGGCCGTCGAACGCTATCTGAAGTGGGAACAGGACCCGGTACGCCAGGCGGTGGCCCTTGCCTGCGCACTACCGAGGCGCCTGAACGTGGACGTGTTCCGGGCGACCGTGGACTGCCCGTCCGAGGAGGCGGACACGCTCTTTGGCTGGCTGCGACGGCTGGCGTTCGTCGATGACCGCGGCGACCGGCTGCGCTACCACGACCTGGTCCGAGAGCCGATGCTCCGAATGCAGCGGCATCGTTCCCCGCGAGGATGGACCGAGCGGCACGAGGCCCTGGCGGGTGTCTTCGGCGGCTGGTGTGAGGAGGCTGCGCGCGGGTTGAGCCCGTACGAGAAGTGGGAGCAGGAGCAGTGGCGTGAGCTGCGGTTGGAGGAGGCTTATCACCTGCTGTGCGCGCGCCCGGCGGCGGCCTTCTCCGCCGTGCTCCGGGATCTGATCGGGGTCTGCGCAGTGGAGCGGGCGGCGGGCCGGCGCTTCGCCCGCATGCTGGAAGAGGCGGGCGAAGCCGCAGGAGCTTCGGATCTCAAGGACTGGGGGCGGCGGCTGGGCGAGGCGCTGGCGGACGACGAGGGCGGGCTGGTCGGGGCGATGGATCTGCTCCTGGCCCATCATGGGCTGCACTGGCGCGACCGGGCCCTGGCACACACCGTGCGCGGGATACAGCTGCGCGAGGATGGCGAGCACGGAAACGCACTGGCCGATTTCGACCAAGCGATTGCCCTGGACCCGGAGTTGGATGTCGCTCATCACAACCGTGGCCTCACACGGCGGACCACAGACGACTTCCGCGGTGCTCTCACCGATTTTGACCGAGCCGCGGCACTACTTCCTGACTCGGAGCGGATCATCGAGGCCCGTGGCGAGACCTATCGACTGATGGGACGGCTGGAGGAGGCTATCGCCGACTTCGACCAGGCGATCGCCCTCGATCCGGCCTACAACGTCGCCCTCGCTTCCAGAGGCGTCTGCCACCACGGTCTCGGGCACCAGGAGCTGGCGCTCGCCGACCTCGACCGTGCTCTGCGTATCGATGCGAATTTCGTGTGGGCGCTGTCGCGCAGGGCTCGTCTGCACCGTGACATGGGGGAGTGGGAGAAGGCCTTCGCCGACCTGGACCGGGCGGTCGACCTTCGGCCCGAATCCGCATGGGTCGCGTCGGAAAGGGGAGAGACGTACCGGCGCGCGGACAGATGGGAGGAAGCCATAGCCGAACTGGACCGCGCCCTCTCCATCCAGCCCGACTACGCTTCGCCCCTCGCGGGGCGGGGCTACGCCTGCCAGCAACTGGGCCGGACCGAAGAGGCGTTGGCCAATCTGGACCGGGCCATCGAGCTGGTACCGGACTACGCGTGGGCCTTGGTGATCCGGGCGCGTCTGAAGGGGGATTCGGCGGACCGGGACGGCGAGATCGAGGACCTGCGCCGTGCCGTCGCGGCCAGTCCGGACACGGACTGGATCGAGACCGAACTAGGTGACGCCTACCGGCTCGTGGGCAGGCATCAGGAGGCGATCGTCGCGTTCCAGCACGTGGTGGAACGGGATCCGGACAACGCCTCGGCCCTGTCCAGCCTGGGCGCCTCGTACCGTGCCCTGAGGAACTACTCCGAGGCTCTCGTGTACTTGAACCGGGCCCTGGTGGCCAGCCCGGACTACAAGTGGGCCTACGACCAGCGTGCGCGGGTCCATCTCGCGATCGGACGCGTCGAACAAGGCCTGAGCGACTGGGACGCCCGCACATCCCTGGGCGGGGACGTGGACACGGCTCGCTACAACGCCATCGAGATGCTGATCCGCGGCGACCGCTGGGACGAGGCGGCGGCCCGCCTCACCGACGTGTCCCGGACGACCGACCCGGACCCCGACCTCGACTACCTGCGCGTCACAGTCCTGCGGCACACCGGGCAGTGGGAGGAGGCCCGGCGGCTCGTCGAGCGGATGCGAACGGAGGGCGTGGACGAACGAGAGTTCCTGCTGGCGATGATCGTGTCCGGCTCCCAGGGACTGGCTGCCGCGGAGCCCCGCTGGCGCGAATTCGCCCGGCTCCTGGAGACCGAGGAACAGGACGAGGCGGAGCTTCTTGCGGGCCGGTGCGTCATCAGCTGGGCCCTCGCCGACTGGGCCGCCGCCGACCGGTACCAGCCCGAACTCCTGGCGATCGAACTCGACTGGGACGACCTCGACAGCCTCGCCGTCATCCTCACCGACCTGATGAACAGCCCCGATGCCGACCGCGACCGTCTCGCCCCGCACCTCACGGCGCTGACCGGGGCCAGGGACGCGCTGCGGGCACGTTACGCGGAGTAGGTGCCGATGAACGTCGACCAGGCGTCGTCGGCGAAGGCGAGCCGGTCGCCGTCCTTGTCCTTGGAGTCGCGTACGTGGACGGTGTCAGCGGCGGGGGATATGGCGACCTCGACGCACTCGGGGCCCTCGTTGCTGCTGTAGCTGCTCTTGAACCACTCAAGGGCGGTCATGTCTCGAACTCCACTACTTTCTCGATGAAGGCCAGCGATTCTTGGGGCGTGAGCGCCTGCGCCCGGATCATTCCATAGTTGATTTCCAGGGTCTGGGCCTCCCGTGGATCAGTGATCAGGCGGCTGAGGAACTGGACTTCCAGGTGCCCCAGGGTCTTGCCGTCCTGGAGTTTCAGCAGCTGAAGTGAGCCGCCCATACCGGCGTGGTCCTCACAGTCGGTGGGCATCACCTGGATCACGGCACGCCGCGATCTGCCGATCTCCAAGAGGTGTTCGAGTTGCCTTCGCAGCACCATCCTGCCTCCGATGGGTCGCCGGAGTGTCACCTCTTCCTGGACGAAAGTGAGCTGCGGCCGAGGCGTGCGTTCGAAGACCGCCTTCCGTGCCATGCGGGCGGCGACGAGGCGGTCGATCTCGTCGTCCGTGTAAGTGGGCCGCCGCATCGCGTACAGCTCCCGCGTGTACTCCGGCGTCTGGAGCAAGCCGTGGATGTGGTGGCTGGCGTACGCCCCCAACTCCACCGCCTCACCCTCCAGCTTCGCCAGATCCCGCACCTTCTTCGGATACCGGACCTCCTCCACGTCCTCCTTCATCACCGCGATCTTCCCGTGCGCCCCCAGCACGTCATCGGCCTTGTCCAGGAAGTCCGGCTTGGGAATCCTCCGCCCGCGTTCCACCGAGGAGACCATCTCCCCGCCGTACCCAATCGCTTCCCCGAGCTCTGGCTGAGTCATCCCGGCGGCCTCGCGCCACAGCTTGATCTGTCGGCCGACCGCCCTTAGTACGGCCTTGGCTTCCTCGTCCTCCACCCTCGCCCATCTCCTCCCCGTACCGGCCGTACAACCCCACTACACACCCGGACAGTCACACTCCGTACCGGAGTCACCGCTGTTCAGAGCAGGTGCACCCGACCACTCTGGGTGACGTGAATCAGAAATCCCCCAAGTCGCCGCCCCCACGCTTCACTTCACGGTGTTGCTTGCCGCAAATCGAAGCGGTGCTCGACGCGCCCGTGAGCACACGGTCCGCCAACTCGGCGCCTGGGGCGTGCCGTCCGAGGACGTCGCCCAGGTCGTCGCCGAGCTGACGGCGAACGCCGTACTGCACGGGCGGGTCATGGGAAGGGACTTCCGGCTGAGACTGCGGCTCCTCGTCGACGGCACGCTCCGTATCGAGGTGACCGACGCCCGTGGCGACCGGATCCCGCACATCCCCGACCCGGTGACCGCCGACGCGGAATCCGGGCGTGGGCTGCGGATCGTGGCGGCGTATGCGGAACGCTGGGGTGTTGACCAGGGACCCGCCGGCTGCAAAACCGTATGGGCGGAGCTGGCGCCGGATCGCGGTGCGTCATGACCCGGTCGGGCGCGACATCAAAAACCAAAGAACCGGGGAAAGAACCCAACCCACCCCTACCGTCCCCGTCGATCACTCTCCGGAGTGAATATCACCAACTCGGCTGGCGTGGCAGGGTGGTTGTGGTGCAGCGTCTGCGACAACAACTCAAGACATGCTTCGGCCCTCGCCGGGACTGGCATCCCAGTGCGAGGGCCTGATCACCCAGGAAGAAGACGCTTCCCGATGACTGACAAGCACCCTAGCGCGCCCGCGCCCGCGAAGACCCGGCATTCCCACTCCGGTGTCATCCACGAGAATGAACCCCACACCGAGAACTTCACCGTGGTGGGCAATCACCTCCTCCAGCACCCCGAGCTGTCGCTGACGGCGATCGGCCTCGCGGTCCACATCCAGTCGCTGCCCGCCGGGGCGTCGATCGGGATCAAGGCGTTGGCGGGGAAGTTTCCGGAAGGGGAGATCCGGATCGCCGCGGCGCTGCGGGAGTTGGAGGAGCATGGATACCTCACGCGTGCCAGGGAGCGTCTTCAATCGGGGCAAGTGACGACCCGGACGACCTCGTACAACAAGCCGCGGACGGCGGCGACGCCGGTTCCCGAGCCCGCTGCCCCGGCTGCGGCTCCTCCAAAGGCGCCCGGACACAAGTCACCGGCCGCCGATCTGCTGACCCGTCTGCGTACCTATGACTCCCGCCTCCTGCTGTCCGAACGGGACGTACGGCGGTTGGTCCCGGACGTCGCGGCTTGGCTTGAGCGGGGCGTGCCCGCCACCGTCGTGGAGCGGACCCTGACGAGTGGCCTGCCGCAGGACCCGATCAAGCGCCCGGCGGCCTTCCTCGCCCACCGCCTCACCGCGCTGCTGCCGCCGTCCCTCCCGATCGGGCCTCCGCCGCCTCCTGTCCGCGTCCTCCGCCCGGACCCCTTCCACACCTGCGACGGCTGCGAGCGGGCCTTCAGAGCGCCGCAACCAGGCCGGTGCCGGGATTGCCGCCTGTCCGGTGCGGCGTAGAAACCCTGAGGGCGATCCCCATGACAAGCGCCGCCCAAGCACCGCGCCAGGTACTCCGCCGGTACCGTACGAGGACCGAGCCACCCGCACCGGAGGTCACCGTGAGCGCCCAGACCGACGGCCCGTACGGACCGCTCATTCCCATGCCCGAACTCACCCCGGACGCCTTGCGGGCGGCTGTCACACGGATTGCTCCGAGCCGGGTCCCAGCGCTCACGCAGCACCTCTTCGAGGCCACGACGAACGCGCAGCAGACGCAGAGCCTGGCACCGTTGCGGGCTTTCGTGCACTCCTGGGCCGTCTTCGTGGCGATCGAGCGGCACCCGGAGCGTGCCGCTCGGCTGCGTGAGCTGGAGCGGCTCGTGGACGCGGGAGAGCAGGACCCGGCAGCGGCCATCGCAGAGATCCGCGGGATCCGGGAGACGGCCGAGGCGGAGGCCGGGCTGTGACGGACTGGGCCTGGGACTACAACCCGAGCGCCGAGTACGTCACAGACGGGCTGCCGCCCGGCGTGGTGGCGGAGGTCGAACGGCTCGCCACCGAGCTGGCCGCACTCGGTCATGACTCGGTGAAGGTCGGCAGGCCGCTGGACCGCGAGGGCGGGCTGCGCGAGTTCGACATCCTCGGCGGACGCGGTTTCATCAGCTTCCTGGCCGTGCCTCGCCACGAGTGCGTCTACGTCTGCAACGTGACTTGGTACGGGTAATACCTGACCACTCGGGACTATTTCCGACCACTCCAGGCACATCTCCCATACCCCTACGCCCCCTGAACCGACCGTTCCCGGTCGATTACAGTGCTGAATCGTCGTGTACGCGGGCGGTGCCGCTGGGGAGGTCTTGGTGGGTGCGACAGCCGGGGCCATATGGGGCCGTGTCGAGCAGCAGGACTTTCGGGGCCGGGTGCGGGGGACGTTGCTCGGAGCCGCCGTCGGGGATGCGCTCGGGGCGCCCGTCGACCAGCTCGATCTCGACGGGATACGGGAGGCCTACGGCGCCGAGGGCGTCGTCGATCTCGGTGCCGCCTACGGCAGACGCGGGGCCGTCACCCACCTCACCCAGCTCACGCTCTTCTCCGTCGACGGGCTCATACGGGCCCAGGTGAGACGGGACATCGGGGCCTGGCATCCGCCCACCGATCTGCATCGGGCGTATCTCCGCTGGGCCGCCACCCAGCGGGACTGGGGGCCCGACGAGCGGCGGAAGGAAGACGGGTGGCTCGCCAGGGAGGAGTGGCTGTACGCCCGGCGTGACCCCGCCCGCTCCCTGCTCGTCGGGTTCGGCGACGAGAACATGGGGACCCTCGAGGCACCCAAGAACCCCGGCGAGGCCGGGCCCGAGGCGGCCGCGCGGTCCGCGCCCTTCGGGCTGCTCGTCGGATGGGAGCCACAGCTCGTCGCACAGCTCGCGGTGGAGTGCGCCGCGCAGACGCACGGGCACCCGGTCGCGTACCTCTGCGCCGGGGCGTACGCCGTCATCGTGCACGCGCTGGCCCGCGGCGAGAGCCTCGACGGGGCCGTGCAGCGGGCGCTGGCGCTCCTGGCCGCCCGGCCCGGGCATCAGGCCGTCTCGGACGCGTTGCAGCACGCGCTGGGCGCCGTACGGCAGGGCATGCCGACCCCGGAGCGGGTCGGGGAGCTCATGGGGGAGGGGACGGCCGAGGGACTGCTCGCCGTCGCCGTGTACTGCGCCCTCGTCGGCGAGGACGTCCGTCACGGCCTCTGCCTCGCCGTCAACCACGACGGCCCCTCCGCCGCGGCCGGCGCCCTCACCGGCGGCCTCCTCGGCGCCCTGCACGGCGAAACGGCCCTCCCGCCGGCCTGGCTGGCCGAGCTGGAGGGCCGTCCCACATTGCTGGAACTCGCCGACGACTTCGCCATGGAGATGACCCAGGGGCCCGCGCTCCACGGTCCGGCGGGGTCGTCCCCGGGGTGGCTGGCCAGATATCCGCGGGGCTGACGTTCAGAGCCCCCGGAGCGCCTCCTCCAGGTTGTCGCCGTAGCCGGCCCAGCAGATCACCGAGCCGTCGTCGTTCAGGCTCCCCATGTACCACTCGTCGTCCTCCCGCACGAGGCACAGCCCGCCGAAGGCGAGGACGAGGTCGGGCCGGAGGGCCGTGGGCTCGCTGTCCGGCGGGCCCACGACGACGCTCACGGGTCGGTCGGGGGAGATCGGTACGGCGGCGCGGTCACCGGACACGGCGCGCAGCCGCTCGACGGTCCATCCGGCGGGGAGTCCGGGTTCGGGATTCACCGCCGTATGTTCCCACCGCCGCACCGGCACTACTCCTTCGTCGTCCGTACGACCTCGTCAACCGGCCCCGCCGGCACCGGCACGGCCGCCGCGGCCGCTCCGTCCCCGTCCGTATTGATCTTCTCGATGATCGCGAGCCGCTCCGGGGTGTCCTCCGGCTTCACGAAGCCGATGAGGATGTAGAGGACCAGCGACACCGCGAGCGGGATCGAGACCTGGTACTGGAGCGGGACGCCGCCGTCGACGTTCCAGTTGATCGGGTAGTTGACCAGCCAGAAGGCGAGCAGACCCATCGACCAACTGGTGAGCGCGGCCGTGGGGCCGGAGCGGCGGAAGGGGCGGAGAAGGCCGAGCATCATCGGGATCGCCATCGGGCCCATCAGACCGGCCACCCACTTGATGACGACCGTGATGATGTCCTTGAACGCGGGGGAGTTGACCTGCGTCGCCGCCGCCATCGACAGGCCCAGGAAGACGACGGTCGCGATGCGGGCGACCTTCAGGCCCTGACCCTCGTTCCACGTCCGCGCCCTGCGCCAGACCACCGGCGCGCAGTCCCGGGTGAACACCGCGGCGATGGCGTTGGCGTCGGAGGAGCACATCGCCATGGTGTGGGAGAAGAAGCCGACGATGACCAGGCCCAACAGGCCGTGCGGGAGCAGCTGTTCGGTCATCAGGCCGTAGGAGTCGGAGCCGTCCGGCTTCTGGGACTCGACCAGCAGCGGCGACATCCACATGGGGAAGAAGAGGACGACCGGCCAGACCAGCCAGAGGATCGCGGACAGCCGGGCTGAGCGCTCGGCCTCGTGCGCGTTGGCCGTGGCCATGTAGCGCTGGGCCTGGTTGAGCATGCCGCCGTTGTACTCGAAGAGCTTGATGAAGAGGAACGCGAGGAGGAAGACCGTGCCGTACGGGCCGACCAGCGGCTCGCCGTGGCCCTGGAGCTCCGGACGGTCCCAGGCCTCGAAGAAGCCGATGCCCTTGTCGCCCAGTTCCGCGACGACCGCGATGAACATCGCGACACCGGCGAGGAGTTGGATGACGAACTGGCCGAGCTCGGTCAGCGCGTCCGCCCACAGACCGCCGATCGTGCAGTAGACGGCGGTGATCGTGCCGGTGATGAGGATGCCCTGGTTCAGCGAGATGCCGGTGAAGACCGACAACAGGGTGGCGATCGCCGCCCACTTGGCGCCCACGTCCACGATCTTCAGCAGCATGCCGGACCAGGCCAGCGCCTGCTGGGTCTTGAGGTCGTAGCGGTTCTTCAGGTACTCCAGCGGGGAGGCCACATGGAGACGCGAGCGCAGCCGGTTGATGCGCGGCGCGAACAGCTTCGAACCGATCGCGATACCGAGGGCGATGGGGAAGGACCACGTCACGAAGGATGTGACGCCGTAGGTGTAGGCGATGCCCGCGTAGCCCGTGAACATCACCGCGCTGTAGCCCGACATGTGGTGCGAGATACCGGAGAGCCACCAGGGCATCTTGCCGCCGGCGGTGAAGAAGTCGCTGACGTTGTCCACGCGCTTGTGCGACCACACGCCGATCGCGACCATCACGCCGAAATAGCCGATGAGCACGGCCCAGTCGAGACCGTTCATGTGCGCCCTCCCAGGGGATCGACCCGGCGCTCATCGTGGGCGCTGTCGCGTGAACACGACAAGTGAGCGTAAGGTCAAAGGGAGGTAAAAGTATTCGGCATGATGGCCTTGGTTCACCTATATGAACTCACCGCATCAGCTCCCCGGCGTTGACCAGCAGTGATTGTCCGGTGATCGCCCGCGCCCGATCCGACGCCAGGAACACCGCCGCGTCCGCCACATCCCCGTCCGTGGCGAGATCGGGCAGGGCCATGCGCTCGGTGAGCCTCATCAGCACCTCGGACTCCTCGACCCCTTCCGTGTGCGCGGTGAACTGGACGTACGCCTGCACCGGCGGCCCCCACATCCAGCCCGGCAGCACGGTGTTGACCCGGATCCGGTGCGGCCCCAGCTCCCGCGCGAGGGAGTACATCGCACTCGTCAGCGCCCCCTTCGAGGCCGCGTACGCCGCCTGCCGCACCTGCGAGGGGGCGGCCACGGACGACTGCGTCCCGATGAAGACGACCGACCCGCCGCACCTCTTCAGCGCCGGCAGACACGCCCGTGTCATCCGCAGCGACCCCAGCAGGTTCACGTCGATCACCGACTGCCAGGTGGTGAAGTCCGCGTCCTCGATGCCGCCGAAGTAGCTGTCCCAGGCGGCCACATGGACCACCGCGTCGATCCGCCCGAACCGCTCGCCCGCCAACTCCGCCAGCGCCACGCACTGTTGCTCGTCGGTGATGTCCGTGGGCCGGTACGCCGTGTGCGCCCCGTCCGGATCGATCTCGGCGGCGCTCTTGGCGAGGTTGGCCTCGGTGCGCGCCCCGAGCACGGCGTTCCCGCCGTCGCGTACGACGGCGGCGGCGACCTGGTGGCCCAGTCCGGCACCGACGCCCGACACGACCACCGTCTTGCCTGTGAGCAGTGGCATGAGAGTCCTTCCCTTCGGTTCGCTCGCCCTGACCCTGGCGCAATATCTGACGGGGCGTCAGAGTATGGGCGAGCCACCCAGGAAGGGGAAGGGAATGAGCGAAGAGACCCGCAGTCAGACGTACGCCGAACTGGCCGCCGTGGGCCCGTACGGAGTCCGTCCCGGCCATGCGCTCATCACCATGGTCGAGCCGCATCCGGGCCACGAGTACGCGTACAACCGCTGGTACGAGGACGACCACTACTACGCCGGCGCGATGGCGATGCCCTGGATGTACGCCGGGCGCCGCTGGGTCGCCACCCGGGACCTCCAACTCCTGCGCTACCCCGAGAAGTCGGCCGTCGCCCAGCCGGTCACCGCCGGGTGCTACATCTCGACGTACTGGATCACCGACGGCCGCTACGACGACCACATGAAGTGGACCGTCGGCATCAACAAGCGCCTCAACCGGGACGCCCGGGTCTACCAGGACCGCACGCACGTCTTCACCGCGTTCCAGGACCACGTGGCGACGGTCTACCGGGACGGGGCGGCAGGGCCCCGCGACTTCCACGCCCTCGACCACCCGTACACGGGCCTGGTCGTCGAGGTGATCGACGCCGAATCGGCCGCACAGCGCGAGGAGTTGCTGGAGTGGCTGCGGTCCCGGCAGCTGCCGAAGCGGCTCGCGGGGTCACCGGCGGCGATGGTGACGGTCTTCAGGCCGACGCCGCTGCCGGGGGACCGGATGACGTATGTGAAGCAGGTCGAGGGCGTCGACACCCGGCTGACGCTGCTGTGGTTCCTGGAGGCGGATCCGCGGGAGTGCTGGGAGGAGCACTTCACGGGCCTGGAGAAGCCGGTGGACGAAGCCGGCCTGGGGAGGCTGGAGTTGGTGGCGCCGTTCATCCCGACCGTGCCGGGGACGGACACCTACGTCGACCGCCTCCGGTAGGCCCGTGTCGGGACACAAGCCGAGCCCCCTCGGCAAGGACGGCGATCTGGACGAGAGGGCTCTTCGGTGATGCTTGTGTAGTTGTGTAGTGCTCGATCACTCGATCATTTACGCCTTGACCGAGCCGACGAAGGCGTTCCACGCGTCCGCGGGGAAGGCCAGCGTGGGGCCGTTCTGGATCTTCGAGTCCCGGACGGCCATCGCCGACACGACAGGGGACTTGATCTCGACGCACGCGCCATTGCCCTGGGAGTACGAAGACTTGACCCACTTGTCCGCGGCGCCTTGCTTGATTGCCATTTTCGCTCCGATTAGCCAGTTGCTGAGTTGCTGTCGCCGTGGCGTGCGTATGTCTCCGTCTGCACGGCACGGGTTTGCGCCAACGTTGTTATCCGATGGCGTGATCGACGCTACTCGCCAACATCGGGGAGCGGAGGAAGCATTCACCCGGGCGGGTGGCATATTCCATTGGGTCTTCCGCTGCGACCGGGCGAAGGTGTACCTTACGGCGCTTCGCCTTACAGAGTGGGTCAGCGTGCGTAGTCCTTGGCGATGCCTGAGATGAATTCCCTGCTTTGGTCCACGTTCAGGGCCTGTGCCCGCAGATGTTCGTACATGACGCTGTACTTCTGTACGTCCTGCGCCTTCTCCAGATACAGGTCGCTCGTCACGCCCTCGATGTAGACCACGCTGGAATCGGCGGCATCGGGGAACTCGAGGATCGCGTACTGCCCGCTCACCCCGGGATGGGCACCCATCGTGAACGGGATCATCTGCACCGTCACGTGCGGCAGTTGCGACATCTCGATCAGATGCTCCAACTGCTCGATCATCACCTGCCGGTTGCCGACCTCCCGGCGCAGCGCCGCCTCGTCCAGAACCGCCCACAGCCGGAGCGGGTTGTCGGCGGCAGAGATACGTTCCTGTCGGCGCAGCCGCACCTGGACACGCTTGTCGATGTCGGTCGGCGTCGCCTCGGGCAGCGCGCCGGAGATGAGGGACTCGGCGTAGGTGCGGGTCTGCAGGAGCCCGGGGACGACCTGGGGGTCGTAGACGCGCAGACTCGCCGCGTCCGTCTCCAGGCCGATGTAGACGCTGTAGGGGATGTCGCCGAAGGAGTGCCACCACCCCTGCTGGCGGCTGTCCTTGGCCATCTGCATCAGGGAGTCGACGATCCGGACGTCCTCCACCTCGTACACCCCGCACAGATCGCGGACGTCGCGCTGGCTGATGCTGCGCCGGCCGTTCTCCAGGCGGCTGATCTTCGACTGCGACACCAGAAGCCGTTCGGCTACTTCTTCGGCCGTCATGCCCTTGAGTTCACGGAGCCGGCGCAACTCCTGGCCGAGCCGGCGTCGCCTGACGGTGGGATTGACATTGGACGCCACGGGAACGTGCACCTCCGGCTGCGTGCCTTCGAAAATGGCCACTTTGCGTATCTGCTGTTGAGCAGACTGCCACCAAGGTGGTTTCTACCGCTGGGAAACGGTGGATATGCGCTGCGTACGCGCCAGTTCGCCATGATCACAAGGCAGTTGGCGCCTCCAGGGCCTGAATCGGCCATGATCCGGGGCACAAAAAAGGCCGCGCGGGACGGCAGGACCGTGGTGTCGTCTCGGACACACGGTCCCGCCGCCCCGCGCGGACCAGCGGCTCCCGATACCGGGTCTGGGGTACGCCGGAGGTGCGTGTGGTGCGTGGTGCGGTTCTACGTCGGTCGTGTCGTGGAACTGCGGCTCAGTGAGCCACGACACGCGCCATGGAACCGCGGCGCGGTTGCACCGGAACGCCGCGGGCGGGTTCCGGTGCCTGCCTGACACCTGGTCCGGCCGGACGGCCGGTCGGGGCCGGGCTGCGGCGTGGCTGTGCGGCCACACCGTTCTGGACGTCCATCACGGCGTGCGCGACGAGACCGCCCATGGGGTCGTGCCTGATCAGGTCCCGCAGCCGGGAGCGAGAGGAGCGTCCCTCGTTGCCCGGATACAGGTGCTTGCCGAGGCCGACCGCGTGCGCCAGGGCGGCGAGCGCCGCGGTCCGCGGGTCCGGCGGTACGCCGGTGCGGATCGCGGAGTCCAGTCGGGATCTGATCTCCCGGCTGATCTCGGTCTGACTCGCCTGGTAGCGAGTCGTCGGCAGCACTCCGCACATCTGGCCCGCCACGGCATGCACCATGCCGCACCGCTCCAGATGCGAGAGGTAGGTCTGGCGTAGCCCGAGACGCGGCCCGCCAATCCAGTTGACCGCCCGGACCGGAGCGCCACGCCTTCGCAGCAACTCCAACGCGCAGTCGAGTGTCGGATCTCCAGTCGGCCGTGGGGACACCACGGCGATACGATCCCCGTCTGGGGCTATCCGTCCGGCCAGCGCCAGCTCCACTAGCTGTGCTCCGGCCAGACCAAGGTCGAGCGACTGCGGCTGTGCGGTGGTACCCGTGGCCGGGTCCAGCGCCAGCAGCAGAAGCTCCTCCGGAAGTGTTCTGCGGCTCCTGCCCATCCATGCCTCCCCGCGTGGATGAAAGACAGGGTGACCCCTCTCACATTGGTCTGTCGAGGGTGCGTGACCTGTTTGTAGTGGAACCGGTAGGTATGTCGTTCTCGTCTACCGCAGGAGCCAAGCCCTCACACAGGACACTGGTACATGGTTCGGACACCGTGGGGGAGCGGTGTCAGGGCGAGGCTGTTCAGACGCGTTCACGGTTTAGGAGGCATCGGTGGCGGGCGAGTCCCCCGACAGGTCGAAGCAGCGCGAGTCGTCGGCAGAACCGACGTCGGGGAGCGCGAGTCCGGTTCCCGAAGCCCGGGGTGAGGTGCGCGACCCGCGCCTGGCGGTGGCCCGCGACACCGAGCCGCCCGCGGCCCGCGGTGGCGTGGACACGGCGACGCGGGTCTTCTCGGCCCGAGATGTGGCGCAGGCACGGTCCGCGGCCCAGGAGGCGAAGTCGACCGGGCCCGAGGAGGCTCCGGGCACGCCCGACGAGGCCGCCACGGCGACCGAGGGCCCCCAGGACGCCGGGAAGGCCGACGAGCAGCCGCCTGCGGCCGAGGACGTCCAGGACGCCGTGCCCACCGATGGTGCCGAGGGCGCGGAGGACGCAGCGGCGGCCGAGGACGTCCGGGACGCCGAGCCGGCCGATGGTGCCGAGGGCGCCGGAGGGTCTGCAGAGGCCGGTGCCGGGGTCTCGGAGGCTGCCGAGGGTGCGGGGGACGCAGCGGCGGCCGAGGACGTCCAGGACGCTGTGCCGACCGATGGTGCCGAGGGTTCGCGAGGCGTGAAGGCTTCGGCGGCGACCGTCGAGCCGGCGTCTGCCGGGGCTGAGGGTGCCGCAGGGGCCGCGGAGGCCGGTGCCGGGGTCTCGGAGGACGCCGAGGGTTCAGCGGCGGCCGGGGACGTCCAGGACGCCGTGCCGACCGGCGGGGCCGAGGGCGCCGAGGATGCAGCGGCCGCAGAGGACGTCCAGGACGCCGTGCCGGACGACGGTGCCGAGGGTTCGCGGGACGCGGAGGCTTCGGCGGGGCCCGGCGAGACGGCGTCTGCCGCGCCCGAGGGTGAACCCGGCGGTGGTGACGCCAGGTTGCGGGCTGCCGTGGCCGCGTGGGTGCGGTCCGGGGATTCTCCGGATGCGGCGGACTCGGGTGGCGAGGCCAATGAGCGACCGGCGAGCGACGCTGCGACCGACCCCCGCGCCACCGCGAACCCGAGCGACGCCGTGGACGCCCGTCAGGAGTCCGCGCAGGCGACCCGTGAGCCCGGGGAGAAGGCCGACAAGCCCGCACCTGGTGCGGATGGGAACGCGAAGGCCGAAGGCGACGCCGCGCCCCGCGTGGACCAGCCCACCACCATGCTCAAGCTGCCCAGCAAGTTCGTCGCGCTCAAGCCCGACGTCACCACCGCCATCCCGCAGGTCGGCCCCGAGCGCACCACCCAGCAGCCCCTCCCGCCCAAGCCCCCGCTGGACCTGCTGGCCGAGCTCACGAACACGCCGCCGCCCCCGCAGACGCCACTGCGGACCACCTTCCGCCGGGTCAAGATCTGGACCCCCCTCGTCCTGCTCCTCGCAGTGGTCTTTGCGGTCGCACAGTCAATGCGCCCCCTGCCCACCCCCACCCTCGAACTCACCGCCGAGGACAGCTACTCCTTCGACGGCAGCAAGGTCGACATCCCGTGGCCCGCGGACGGCCAGGCCGCCCTCGACGTCCAGGGCATCGGCAGCTTCGGCTCCTCCGGTGACCAGAAACCCGTTCCGATCGCCAGTGTCGCCAAGGTCATGACGGCGTACGTCATCCTCCGCGACCACCCGCTCAAGAGCGGTGACGCAGGCCCGAAGATCAAGATCGACCAGACCGCCGAGGACCAGTCCCAGGCCGGTCAGGAATCGACCGTGAACGTGACCGCCGGGGACTCCATCTCCCAGCGCGAGGCCCTCGAGAGCATCTTGATCGCATCCGCGAACAACGTGGCGAGGCTCCTCGCCCGCTGGGACGCGGGCTCGGAGAAGGCGTTCGTCGAGAAGATGAACGCCGCCGCCGAGGACCTCGGGATGACGAACACGACGTACACCGACCCCTCGGGTCTGAACGACACCACCGTCTCCACCGCCGTGGACCAGGTGAAGCTGGGCAAGAAGGCGATGGAGGAGCCCGCGTTCCGCGAGGTCGCGGCGATGATGTCGTACGACGACTACAAGGGCGTCAACCACTCCAACTGGAACCAGATCGTCGGCAAGAACAACGTCGTCGGCATCAAGACCGGCACCACCACCTCCGCCCTCGGCAACCTCCTCTTCGCGGCGAAGAAAGAGGTCAACGGAGAGACCCGCACCATCGTCGGCGCCGTCGTCCGCCAGCCCGCCGGCGGAGTGGACAACACCATCCTCAGCGCCGCCCTCACCGCGGGCGACCAGCTGATCCGGGCGGCGCAGGGCGCGCTGGAGTCCGCGACGATCCTCAAGAAGGGTGATGTCGTCGGCTATGTCGACGACGGCCTCGGCGGCAGGACCCCGGTCGTCGCCACCAAGGACGTCACGGCCGTCGGCTGGTCCGGGCTCACCGTCAAGCTGACCTTCGCCGCCGACGACGTACCGCACACCGCGAAGGCCGGCACCAAGGTCGGCACGCTCACCGTGGGTGACGCCTCGGCCGGTGCGGTGAAGGTGCCGGTCGCGTTGCAGAAGGACCTCGTCGAACCGGGCTTCACGGACAAGCTGACGCGCATCAGCTGACCCGTAGGGCGGCGCGTACGGCAAAAGAGGAGCGAAGATCCTGTATGCACCCCGTCGACCGGGTACCCGTCAGGGCGCCCGTCGGCGGGCTGCGTGCTAGCGTCACGAATCGGGGCAGGTCGCCGCTCCCGGAGACGCAGCCGTGAACATGGCCGGAACGGGACGGGGCCGAGAACAGAAGACGGGACACGGGGAGTGCCTGAAGGTGGCCACAGCCGAGCCGACACGCGCCGACGACGCCGATCCGGGCCCGGGTACCGGCCCGCGAATACGTGTGCCCGCGCCGCGTGACGGCGGGGAACGCAAGAGCAGTCCTGCGGAGGAGCAGCCGTCGGCTGCGCACACCGCCTTCCTCGCTCTGCGTGAGCGGCTGCTGAGACACCCGGTCCTCTCGCTCACCGCACTGTCCGGTGTGCTCCACATCGTCTGGTTCTTCACCTTCGCCAACAGCGGCGGCGACCTGGCCGCGCAGGACGCCTGGGCCGAGTTCGTCGGCCGCCACCCGGACTCGGCGTACAACCTGGCCTGGTACGGCGGGATGCACCCGGTGTCGTACAGCGTGGTGTCGCCGTATCTGATGTCGGTTCTCGGTGTCCGTACGACGATGATGATCGCGGGGACGATCTCCGCCGGGCTGCTCACGATGATCCTCATCCGCAGCCGGTCGGTGCAGAACCCACTGTGGGCGGCGCTCGCCGGGCTCGTCGCCTTCCTCTGCAACGCCGCCTCGGGGCGGGTCACCTTCGGTCTGGGCACGGTGTTCGCGCTCGGCGCGGTCGCCGTCGTGTTCTGCTGGCCGCACCGCTGGCGCTACAAGCGGTGGGCGAAGGCGCTCTGCGCGGCCCCGCTGGCCGCGCTCGCGACGATGGCCTCGCCGGTGGCGGGACTGTTCGTGGGGCTGGTGGCCGCGGCGCTGTTCCTGCAGAAGCGGCGGCCGGGCGCGTGGGCGCTGGGTATCGCGCCGACCGCGGTGGTCGCGGTGTCGGCCTGGCTCTTCCCGTTCTCGGGTACGCAGCCGATGGGGTTCGGCTCGGTGATCCTGCCGTTCTCG
Source organism: Streptomyces sp. NBC_00019 (assembly GCF_045041015.1). Lineage (NCBI taxonomy): Bacteria > Bacillati > Actinomycetota > Actinomycetes > Kitasatosporales > Streptomycetaceae > Streptomyces > Streptomyces sp. NBC_00019. Next base: position 4,752,337 of record NZ_CP108302.1, on the reverse strand, counting down.
TACGGCGTCCTCGTCTGCGTCCTCGTCCCCAAGGAGTGGAAGACGGTCCGGCTGACGGCCGGGGTGTACGCCCTCGGTGTCGTCCTCGTCTGGCTGATCAGCTCGCAGATCGGGACCAACATCTCGCGGCTGCCGATGCTGTTCGCGGGGGTCGTGCTGGTGGCGGCGCTGCCGTTCGCGGTGCCGCGCTCCCGCAAGTGGTACGCGATCGTCCTGTCCATCGCCGTGTTCACCGGCTGGATCGGGTTCAAGTCGGTCGACGACGTCGTCCACACCACCCCGGCCGCCTCCTGGGCCCGTGAACTAGCGCCGCTCGTCAACGAACTCCAGGGGGTCGGCGCGGAGAAGGGCCGCGTCGAAGTCGTGCCCGCACGCTCCCACCGCGAGGCCTCCGCGCTCGCCCCGTACGTCAACCTGGCCCGCGGCTGGAACCGCCAGGCCGACATGGAGCGCAACCCGCTCTTCTACGACGACACCCTGAACTCGGCGAACTACCACGAGTGGCTCGGGCGCTGGGCCGTGCACTTCGTGGTGCTGCCGAAGGACGCGCCCGACGGGGACGGCGGGGAGCGCGAGCGGGAGCTCGTGCAGCGCGGGATGCCGTACCTCAAGCAGGTCTGGGGCGACGCCAACTGGCAGCTGTTCAAGGTCACCGACCCGGCCCCGCTCGCCGAGCCCGACGCGGTCGTCGAGCGCGCCGAGCAGGGCGAGTGGACCCTTCAGGTGACGAAGCCGGGCCGGATCCTCATCCGCATCCCCTACTCGCCGTGGCTGAGCATCGTCGACGCCGACGGCAAGAGCCTCGAGGGCCCCCGGGAGACGGAGGCGTCCAAGGACCGGCCCGACGGCGAGCCGAAGTCGTACGACAACGTCAACGGCTGTCTGACGGAGACGGAGGAGGACGTCCACGGCGACAAGTGGACCGAACTGCTGGCGCCGAAGGCGGGGACGTACCGGTTGGCGGCGCCGTATCAGCTGCCGCGCGGGACGCCGTGCCCCGACGAGCTGAAGTGAGCGTGGCTCACTTCACCGGGAACGCCACGTCGCACACCGCGTCGTCCGGTCCCGCCGCGTCCCAGTCCGCGAAGTAGATCTCCCGGCAGGGCCCGGCCTGTTCCAGGCCCTGCGAGGTGATCCACTCCTCCACCGCCTCGAACGCGGCCAGGATCTGCGGATGGGCCACCTGGGCCTTGGTGATACGCGTGTACGCGAACCGTTGGGCCGGCTCGACGCGGACCTGGGTCTCCCAGGCCCGCCCGTGCTCCGCCGCCCACGCCCGTGCCGCGGCCTCGTCGGCGACCGGCACACAGGACTCGGCGGGACCGTCGCTCTCCATGGAGACCTCGGAGTGGTAGACGACGAACGGCGCCGCCGTCACGCCCCCGCACGCCCGCGAGGCCCCCTCCAGCCGCCCCAGCGACGCCCCGATCCACGCCGGCAGCTCGTCCGCCAGCGTGTGCCGCTTCTCGGTGATCACCACCTGCTCCGGCAGCCGAACCGTCTCCACCACGAACTTCCCGTACATCTCGGAGCTCCTCCCCGACAGTCGTCCACGGAGGTACTCGGCGAGCGTCCGCTGCCCCGCCACCCGCGCCTCGACGTCCGCCCAGTACGTGGCCAGCACGTCCGCGCCCGCGGCCCCGCCCGCCTCGACCACCTCGGCGATCCGGGCGAGCGGCATGTCGAGCTGCCGCAGCATCGCCACGAGCCGGGCGCGTTCGACCTGGCCGGCGCGGTAGTAGCGGTAGCCGCTGGCCTCGTCCACATGGGCCGGGGCCAGCAGGCCGAGCCGGTCGTACAGCCGCAGGGCCTTGGCCGAGAGGCGGGCCCGTGCGGCGAAGGCGCCGATGGTGAGCAGTTCGTCGGTCACCGGTTCATCCTCCGTCACCGGACGGTGACTTCCGCCCGGTGACGAGGAGGCTCAGCCCTGCCCCAGGGGCAAGGTCAACCGGCGAGCTGCGCCTCCACCGCGGCGACCAGTTCGTCCGACTCCGGCTCGGTCTGCGGCGAGAAGCGGGCGACGACCGTGCCGTCGCGGCCGATGAGGAACTTCTCGAAGTTCCAGCGGATGTCCCCGGTGTGACCCTCGGCGTCCGCGAAACCGACCAGACGCTCGTAGAGCGCGTGCCGGCCCTCGCCGTTCACCTCGACCTTCTCGGTCAGCGGGAAGGTCACGCCGTACGTCGCCGAGCAGAACTCCGCGATCTCCTCGGCGCTGCCGGGCTCCTGCCCGAGGAACTGGTTGCAGGGCACGCCGAGGACGGTGAAGCCGCGCTCGGCGTACCGCTCCTGGAGCTTCTCGAGCCCGTTGTACTGCGGGGTCAGCCCGCACTTGGAGGCCACGTTCACGACGAGAACGGCCTGGCCCGCGTACTGGGAGAGGTCGGCGGCGCCGCCCTGGAGGGTGTCGATGTCGACGGCGAGGGGGGAGGTGCTGTCAGAAAGCGTCATAAGCGGATGCTAACTCCGGTAAGTGTCGGGCCGACGTGAGGCCTCCACGAGCACACTCCCCGCCGCCGTCCGCTCGTACAGCACCGACCGTCCCGCCCGCCGCCGCTCCACCAGCCCGGCGTCCAGGAGCACCCGCAGGTGACGGCCGACCGAGCCGAGGGCCTGGCCGGTGACGGCGACGAGTTGGCTGGTGCTCATGGGAGAGGCCAACAGGGCGAGGACCTCGGCCCGCGCGGTGCCGAGCAGTGCGCCCAGGCTCGCGGGCACGCTCCGGGCGCCGGGGTCGGCGAGGGCGCCCGAGCAGCCGTAGACGATGGCGTAGCGCCTCTGCTCCTCCCAGAACACCCAGCCGTGCCCCGGTGTGACCGGTACGAGGACGAGTTCGGCGCCGGAGATGTCGCGGGGCGGGAATTCCTGCACGTTCACCTGGAGCCGGTTGTCGCCGAGCCAGCGGGTCTGCCCCGGCTTCAGGGAGTCCAGTACGGCCGCCCAGCCGCCCCGGCTCACCCTCGCGGTCCGGGCGACCACGTCCGCTTCCAGGACACGCCGCCGCCGGTCCCAGTACGGCCGCACGGTCCGGGTCCAGACGTACTCCAGGAGCATGGCCGCCCGCTCGGGCAGGTCGTCGCGTTCCAGGGCGGCGGGGAGCGGGCCGGCGAGGGAGACGCGGAGGTGGGCGCGGGCCTTCGCGGGGTCGGTCGCCCGGATCTGGGCCAGCGTCTGTTCGAGGGGCTCCCCGTCGATCGGGAGAGGGGCGAGGAAGTCGGCGATCCAGGACTTGCCGAGCCCGGCGTGGACGAGCTGTGCGGTCACCGGGTCGGCGGTGAGGAGCGCGCGGTAGCCGGGCAGATGGGCGCGGAGCCAGGCCTCCTCGCCGGGGTGGGCGCCGGTGCCGGCGTGCAGCAGCTTCAGGCTGGCGAAGGTCTCGGCGAAGGGGGAGAGCGTGAACCGGCTGCGGGCGAGGGTGTCGGCGTTGAGCTGCCACCAACCCATGAGCCCTCCCGAGGTTTCGCGGACGGGCGAAAGAATAACGATCTCCTCCCCGCCACTCCGAGACTCCCCTGCATGCGCAGCTACCGCGAGCTCTTCCGCACCCCGGAGTTCACCCCCTTCTTCCTCTCCTACGCCGCCTTCAACGCGGCCCTGACGATCGGCGGACTGTCCCTCGCCACGCTGGTCTACCGGGCCACGGACTCGCCGCTGCTGGCGGCGCTGAGCATGTTCGGCCCGCAGCTGGCACAGGTACTGGGCGCGACCTTCCTGCTCTCGGGCGCCGACCGGCTGCCCCCGCGGGCGACGCTGGCCGGGATGGGACTCGCCTTCGCGGCCCTCACGGCGGTGCTGGCCGTGCCCGGGCTGCCGGTCTGGGCGGTCTTCGCGGTGGTCCTGGTACAGGGCCTGATCGCGTCACTGGGCGGGGGAGTGACCGGCGGCCTGCTGAACGAGATCCTCCCCAAGTCCGGTTTCGTGCTGGGGCGTTCGATGTTCAACATGGCTTCAGGCCTGATGCAGGTCCTGGGTTTCGCGATGGGCGGCGCGCTCCTGGCGCTCCTGTCCCCGCGCACCTGCCTGCTCCTGGCGGCGGCGCTGTACCTGACGGAGGCCCTGGGCTACCGCCTGGGCCTGACCGCCCGCCCGGCCCGCACCTCGGGCCGCCTCTCGGTCAGGGCGACCTGGAGCAGCAACGCCTTCCTGTGGTCCTCCCGCCCGCGCCGCCTGACGTATCTGGGCCTGTGGATCCCCAACGGCTTGGTGGTCGGCTGCGATTCCCTGTACGTCTCCTACGCCCCGCAGGCCGCGGGCGCGCTGTTCGCGAGCGGGGCGCTGGGCATGTTCGCCGGTGACGTGTGGGTGGGCCGTTTCGTACGCCCCGCCCTGCGCCCCCGGCTGGCCACTCCGCTGCTCCTGCTGCTGGCGACGCCGTACCTGCTCTTCGCGTTCCAGCCGCCGGTCGCTGCCGCGGCCGTGGCCGTATGCCTCTCCAACGTCGGCTTCGCCGCGAGCCTGGTCCAGCAGGAACGGCTGATGTCCCTCACCCCGGACGACATGGCGGGGCATGCGCTCGGGTTGCGGTCGGCGGGGATGCTCACCATGCAGGGCGTGGCCGCGGCACTGGCGGGCACGGTGGCCCAACTGACGTCCCCTGCTACGGGGATGACGGTGATGGCCGCGTCGTCGGTGGCGGTAACGCTGGGGCTAGCGGTGGCGGGTAAGCGGGAGGAACGACGTCCAGCTGTCGGGCGTGACGGTGAGGGTGGGGCCGTCGGTGTGCTTGGAGTCGCGGATGCGGATGGTGTGGGGTGAGGTGGCGACTTCGAGGCACGCGCCGCCCTGCTCACTGCTGTAGCTGGACTTGAACCACTGAAGCGTGGTGCTCATGTGTCTCCTAGCAAACGGTCCAACAGGCCCATGCTTTCCTGCGGGTTGAGAGCCTGTGCCCGCAGCATCGCATATTTGCGCTCCAGGACAGAGACCTCGTCGGGATCGGCGATCAACCTGCCGTGCAGCTGACCTTCGACGTAGCCGACGCGCTGGTGATCGGCCGTCTCGACGAGGATGAGCGGTCCGGAGAGGCCGGCGTGGAACCTGCGGCCGACAGGCATGATCTGGAGGGTGACACACGGCAGGTCGGCCAACTCGCCCAAGCGGCGCAGCTGCCCGAGGTAGACGTCGTCACCACCGAGGCGGTCCATCACGGTCACCTCGGAGATGACGAAGCTGATGGTCGGAGGCTCCTTGCGCTGGAGGATCTCCTGGCGCTCCATCCGCGCCGCCACCCGCTGCTCGATCTCGTCCTCGGCGAGCGCGGGGACGTCGTTGAGAAAGACCGCCCGCGCGTACGCCGGGGTCTGGAGCAGACCTGGCAGCACCTGGTTGTCGTACCAGGACAGCGCCAACGCTTCCCGCTCCAGATCGATGTACGTCTCCACCCACCTGGGGAACACATCGATCTCCGGCATGTTCGCCAGTGCCACGCCCAACGCGCCTTTGGTATCGAGGAGTTCGTCCAGCAGCGCCGCCAGGTCCTCCTTCAGCGTCCGTCTGCCCTGCTCGATCGACGCGATGGTCTCCTCGTCCACACCCACCCGCTCGGCGAGCGCCACCTGCGTCAGACCGGCCGCCCGCCGAAACGTACCGACGAGACACCCGACCATCTTCACGGCGGACGCGTTCTTCCTCATCCGCGAGCTGCGGCTCTTGTTGCTCATGCGGAGGAACTGCCCATCAGGGGGCGTACGTTCACTCGTTGTCACCCGTACAAGTCATTTGTACGGGTCGCCGCAGGCTGATCACGCCTGCGGTGGAGTCGACGAGGGCGGGGACTATGCCCAGGAGGTTGGACATTCGGTCAGCTTGGCCGGCCAGTCTGGCGCACTCGGGAGAGGCTTGCACGAGTGGCCAAGGTGTCGGGATGGGTGGCGCCGAGGACTTGTTCATATTGGGTGAGGGTGGTTTCCAGGAGGAGGGCTGCCCGTTCCAGGTCGCCGGCTTTGGCGTAGGCGAGAGCGAGGGTGCGGCGGCTGATGAGAGTGAAGGGGTGGGCATAGCCGAAGGCTTCTTCGAACTGAGCGAGCGTGACTTCCATGAGGCGGATGGCTTCTGCCGGATCTCCGGCATTGGCATAGGCGAGGGCGAGGTCATGGCGGCATATGAGGGTGCTGGGGTGGGTGTCGCCGAGGACTTGCTCGGCCTGGGCCAGGGTGGTTTCCAGGAGGGGGACGGCTCGTTCCAGATCTCCGGCATTGCCGTAGGCACTGCCAAGGTGGCGGCGGCATATGAGGGTGTCGGGGTGGGTGTCGCCGAGGATTTGCACGGTCTGGGCGAGGGTGGTTTCCAGGAGGGGGATGGCTCGTTCCAGATCTCGGGCGCCAAGATGGGCGTTGGCGAGGTCGTGGCGGCCGGCGAGCGTCCGGTGATCGGCGGTGCCGAAGTTCTGCTCGCGCTGGGCAAGGACCAGCTGACGCAAGGTGATGGTCTGGCCGTCACGCTGCTGTCGGAACAGATATTGGGCGGCGGCGAAAAACGTATCGGCCATTTCCGAAGTCGGCACGCTGCCGCCAGGCGCGCTCTCGGCGAGGGCGTCGATGTGAGGGAGGACCTGCTGCCACTGCTCCGTGGTGGACACATCGTCCTCACTATCCAGGGGCACGGCTTGCTGAAGGACATGCTCGGCGTCCCGGCGCCCGGGTGGGGGATCACCAGGGCCGTGCGGCCGACTTCGCAGCACTGTCTGGACCAAGCGATGGACGCTGATGCTCCCCTGGTCAGTGAAGCTGACCATGTTGTACGTGTGCAGCACTCCCAGGGCCTTGTTCAAGGCGACCGTGTCAGACACCAACGGCGCCAAGAACACCCGCGGAACGTCATCCGGCGCCAGCCACGCCATGGCGTCCAGCAGCCTGACAGCCAACGGATCGCGCCCCGCCACGGCCACGATCGTCCGATCCCAGATCCGAGCGATCGTCCGCTCCGGATCGATCCCCTCACTCGCCTCGTCCAGCACCAACCCCAGAGACCGGCGATACTCGTCGAGCCCGGCCCCCGTCTCATGGACATAGGCCCCCGCCTGCTCCAACGCCAGCGGCAAACACCCCAAGTCCCGCGCCAACTCCGTAGCCGCACTCCACTCCCCACTCGTCGGAGCCCGCCCGGGAAGCGCCAGCCGGGTCAGCAGATCGACCGCGTCCTCCAAGGGCAACACCCCCAGAGCCATGGTCCGCGTGGTCACCACATGCCACCCCGTCGCCTTGCGACTGGTCGCCAGATGATGTCCCCGGTGCAACGTCCCCACATACGGCTTCAGCACCGCCGGATCCTCGACGTTGTCGAAGACGAGCAACCACCCCTCATGTTCCTGAAGCCAAAGCACCGCCCAGGCCGCCCGCTCGTCCGACCCCACCGCCCCCGCCCACTGCGGGCACAAGGCCATGGCCAGCCCCGCCAGACCCGACACGATCGACTCGGCGCTCTCCGCGGTGATCCACCAGACCAGGGAGTACGACTCCCGGTACTCATGGGCGTAGTGCAGGGCCAGCGAGCTCTTCCCCACTCCGCCCAGCCCATGGATCGCCCGCACGGCGACCTGCTGGGTCACCGCGGCCGAACCGCCACCGGTCAACAGGGCCCGAAGCTCCCGGAGTTCACTCTCCCGCCCCACGAACACCTCGGTCGCCGACCCCGGCAGAAACCCCGCCCCCGCCGGCGCCACAACCGTCCGCGCCCAGTGCACGGCCTCCGCGGGCAGCACGACGACCCGCGCGTTGTCCCCGCTGACCGCGACCCCGATCGAATCACCCGCCGCGATCGCCCGCTCCCCGGACGCCTCGACGCCCTCCGTGCTCATGGCTTCGAGGAACCGTGACCGTCACCGGTGATCGCGACACCGATGTTCCCGCCCGCCGCGATCGACCGCGTTCCCGACGCGATGACGGTCGTCGTACCGCCACCCGCGCCCGCCAGCAGCGCGGCCAACTCCCCCTCCAGCTCAGGATGCTTCCGCAACGCCCGCCGGATCGCCTGCCGAAGCTCCCCCACCGCGTCCTCGTTCTCCGGCTCCGCCACGGCCTCCTGAACCGCCTCCACCAGCCCCTCGCGCCCCCGCTCGTCGACCCGCCGGTACGTCGCCCGCAGCAGCCCCCGCCCGACCTCGGCCGTCGTACCCGAGGCGGTGGCCGCGACCTCGTCCGTCAGCACCTCATCGCCGTAAGCCCCCAACGCCTCCCTCAGGAACGGCGTCATCCCCTGCACGAATTCGGCCTCCGCCACCTCACGTCCCCCCATTCCGCAACGCTCCGGGTATCTCCTCCTGCCGCGGCGGCCACCCCGGAATCACGTACGCCGCCCGGAAGTTGGCCACGAACCATTCGCGACCGACCCTCCTCATCAACAACGACCGCTCCGGCGACGGCGAGCCGCCGTCGGAGGAAGCCATCTCCACGATCGCGTGGTCGAGGCCGATCCGCCGCGGATTCCCGGCGGGACCCCACGAGGACGGGTTCACGGCGGCGTAGTGCCCACGCAGCACCTCCACCCTGCCCTCCAGCAGCAGCTCGGACAGTGCGTGCCGCGGTCGCTCCTCCGCCAGGGCGTTCGCCAGTTCCTCCCGGTCATGTCCTCGGACCTCGGGATGACCGGAGTTGGCGATGACCCAGTCCTGGGCGAGCGCAAGGCGCAGGTCCCGGTCGAGTCGCTTCCAGACCTCCCGCACGTTCCCCAGATACAGGTCGACCTGCCAGTCCCGCGCCGCGTCCTCCGGCAGGGAGCCGAGCATCACGGGAACGGCCCCGGGGCTCCCTCGCAGGACCCGGAGAAGCGGAGCAAGGTCCCCGTCACCGGTCTCGCCGACGACGTACGACGTCGTCAGGTTCAGCGGCACAGGGATCAGCCGCCGGTCCTCCTCCCGCAGCACGACCGGCAGGTACCGCGCCTTGTCCTGCCGCCCGTGATACAGCCCGGCCGTGATCAGCGCACCCTCCCACCTGACCCCGGATCCGACGCCCTCCGCGGAGTCCCGGTTGAACCGCTCCAGATAGATCTCGGTGACCACGACCAGTACGAAGTCGGCCTTGGTGAGCTCCCGCCGCATCCAGTCCGGCCAGGACTCGGGCGGCTCGTGCTCCTCGAACTGGTCGATCCAGGCGTCGATGCCCGCATGGCGGAGCCGGTTCGCGAGGTTGAGGACCGCCTTGCGGTGTCCATCGCCGTCGTGCGAGTACGAGATGAGCACACGGACATCGGGAACGGGCACGGCCATGAGATCAATGTAGGGGTCGCGCAAACGCGGAGGGAACGGAACCTCCCACTCCGTACGGTTCCGTTACGACAGGCACCCTTGACAGTCTGCGTACTGTTTCGCGACGTTTGAGCCTCACCGCACACTGTGCGCGTGGCAGGACGCGGTAGACGCGTCATTGGGGGGAACTGGGGGGAGCGGTCGCCCATGCGATCCATGAGCAACTCCATGAGAAACCGGATAACGATCCACAGACCCGCGGAGCTGGGCGGAGAGCTCCGCGAGGCCTGGCACCGGGTGACTGACGAGTCGCCCGACTTCGGAAACCCTTTCCTGGCACCGGAGTTCGCGGCCGGCGTCGGAAAGTACCGTGGCGGGGCCCGGGTGGCGGTCCTGCACGAGCACGGGGAGCCCGTGGGCTTCTTCCCGTACGAACGCAACGCCTTCGGTGTCGGCCGGGCCATCGGTCTCGGTCTCTCGGACTGCCAGGCGCTGGTCCACCGTCCCGGAGTCACCTGGGACACGGGGGAGCTGCTGCGGGCCTGCGGTCTCTCGGTCTTCGAGTTCGATCATCTGGTCGACGAGCAGAAACCTCTCGGCCGGTATGTCACCGGGACGTTCGCGTCACCGGTCGTCGATCTGAAGGCCGCCGAGGGTACGTATCCGGAGTGGCTGCGCGGCTCCTATCCGGGTCTGGCCAAGACGGTTCTGAAGAAGGAACGCCGGCTGGCCCGCGACCTCGGTGAGATGCGGTTCGTCTTCGACGAGCGGGACCCGGGGATGCTGCGGCAGCTGATGCGGTGGAAGTCGGCCCAGTACCGCCGCACGGGCCGTATGGACCGCTTCGCCCGCCCCTGGATCGTCGGTCTCACCGACCACTTCTTCCAGGTGCGCGAGGAGCACTTCACCGGCGTCCTGTCGGTCGTCTACGCCGGTGACCGTCCGGTCGCGGCCCACTTCGGGCCCACCTCGCGCACCGTGTTCGCGGCCTGGTTCACGGCGTACGACCCCGAACTCCGTTACTACTCGCCGGGGTTGATCATGCATCTGCGCATGGCGGAGGCGGCGGGCCGGCAGGGCGTACGGGTGATGGATCTGGGGCGCGGCGACAAGGAGTACAAGGACTGGCTCAAGACCCGTGAACTGCGCGTCGGTGAGGGCTTCGCGTACCGGCCCCACCCGGTCGCCGCGACCCACCGTCTGTGGCGCAGACCGGTCCGGGGCCTGCGGAACACGGTTCTGGCGCATCCGCGGCTGCGGGAGCCGGCCGACCGTCTGCTGAAGACGGTCGGCGGTCTTCGCGCGAAGACGCGCTGAGCATTCGTCCGGCACGGCATTCGAGAGCGTACGCCGCTCCCGGGTGCCCCTTCGGGGATCCCTTTCGCGGGGCTCCGACCCCTTCATGACTCCTTGCTGGAAGAGGTGACGATGCCGTACGGATCGCGGCTCGCCGCGACGATGACACGGCGGCTCGGACGGGAATGCGTCTACACGCCCTCGGCGCGACTGGCCCTCTACCTGGCCCTGCGGCGCTGGTGCCGCCCGGGCGGCCGGGTCCTGATGTCCCCGGTGAACGACGACGTGATCCTCTTCGTCGTCCTCGCGGCCGGCCTGCGCCCGGTGCAGGCCCCGGTGTCGCCCTGGGACGGCAACATCGACCCGGCGGCCGTACCGGAGTCCACCTGGCGCGGTGTGGACGCGGTGCTGACCACGAGCCTGTACGGGATGCCGGACCGGATCGTCGAACTGCGCGACCGTTGTGAGCAGTTGGGGATTCCGCTGATCGAGGACGCGGCGCATGCGATCGGCACGCACGTGGACGGGCAGCCGATCGGTACGTTCGGCAAGGCGGCCGCCTTCAGTCTCTCCAAGCACGTGGCGGGGATGGCGGGCGGCTTCCTGGCGGTCGAGGACGCGCGTGCGCGCAGGGAGCTGGAGCTCCTGCGGGACGACCTGCTGACACCGGCGAGGCTGACGGCGGATCTGTCGACGGCCCTGCGTCCCCTGGCCCGTTCGGCGGTCCGCGCGCTGCATCTCGTACGCCCCACCTGGCGCACCATGCAACGCCTGGGCCTCCTGGAACGCGACGACTTCCGCATGGCCCTGCACGCACCGAGGCTGTCGCTCTGCGCCCACGAGGCCCCGAGCCTGCTGCCGTACGACCCCTGGATCCGCGTGGACCTGCACGACTACCGCGCCCGCCACGGGCGTCTGGTGCGGGCGGGCCTGAACCTGCGCATGAACCTGCTGGACGAGAACCTCTCCCGCCGCAGAGAGGGCGTCACCCTGCTGTCAGGCACCCCCTGGGCCTCCCCGGCCCTGAACGACCGAGCGGCCCACAACGGCCCCCTGCCCCTGTTCCGGGTCCCCTTGCTGGTCGAGGACCGCGACGCCCTCGTGGAACGCCTGGTCACCCACGGAATCGTCTCCGGCTACATCTACGACCCACCCCTGGACGACTACGCCGGGCCAGAATTCACCGACCCGTCCCCCGACCCCACCGCAGCCCGCTGGTTCGCCTCCCACGTCCTCCCAGCAGACCCCCTACTGGCCCGCAAAATGACGAAAGCCCTCACGAAGGAGCGCACAAAAACAGCCCACCCGCCAACCCCGGCACCCCCGAAGGCCATCCCGGACACCACACCACCGGCACCACTGGGCCAGTGAGCGGAGGGTGAGGATCGGACCCGGCCGTCAGGTGGGCCGTACCACGATGCTCACGGCGCGGTAGTCGTAGCCGTCCTGCTTGAAGCCCGGGGCCTCCCAGACGAGTTCGACCTGCTGGCCGGGGGTGAGGCTGCGGTAGCCGGGCCGTTGGATGTCGGCGTAGTGGCCGAAGCAGCCGCCGGGGGTCTCGGGGCTGTCGAGGACACCCCAGCCTTCTTCGTCGCGCCACTCGCGGACCGTCGCAATCACCATGACGGGCACTCTACGAGCGGGACTGCGGCGCGGGACATCGATTTTCGCGAGGCGACCACTCGCCGCGCACAGGGCCGGTTCGCAGGCCTTGACCTGCGAACCGGCCCTCGGTCGTGCGGGATACGGTCAGCGCACGTCGACGAAGTCGCCGGTGGCCTTGACCGCGGCGGTCGTGGTGGTGCCGCTGAAGCTCCAGCGCCAGTAGCCGTCCTGGGCGGCCGTGACGGTCGTCCTCAGCTTGCCGGTGCTGTCGCTCGTCACGGTCTTGACCGTGGTGTACGTGGCACTGTTCTTCGGGCGGAACTGCAGCTTGACGGGCTGCGAGGTGTAGCCGGCGTACACGTACTTGTCCCAGTTGGCGCGGGCCAGCTTGCCCGTGACCGTGATGGTCTTGCCCTTGGTGACGGGCTCGGGCGAGGCGTCGACACCGAGCGTGGAACGCCGCTTCACGGGGTGGGTCTGGTAGACGCCCCCGTAGTAGTCACCGTCCTTGGCCTGGAACTGGACGTACACGTCCCAGGGTCCAGCGAGGGTGTTGCGGGGCAGGTCGATGTCCTTCTCCAGCTCGACGCCGAGCTTGCAGTTCGACGTCGTGGAGCTGGTGGCGGTGCACGTGGGCTTGCCGTGGAACGACCAGTAGTCGTCCCCCTTCTCGCGGTCGATCTGCAGGAACGCGAGGTCCTTGCTGATGCCGGAGTCGTCGGAGACGGTCACCGCGATCGTGAACGACTCCGTACGGGACGTGCCGAAGACGATGGACTTGCCACCGTTCACCGACACCTTCTCGATCACCACTCCCGTCTCGGCCGCGTACGCGACCGGCGCGGTGAGCGCGGAGCCGGCAAGGAGGAGGGCGCCGCCGAGAGCGGCGCCCATGACTGCTGCACGCATGGATCCCCATTTGCTTCGAGCCGGCCGTCGACCCTGGAACCCCCCAGGTCACGGGCACGGCAGGTGCGGTGAGGATACGACATTCCGCGTACGGCGGTCAGCTGTCGCCCGGTCGGCTGCTAGCCCGGGGCCACGGCGCGGCCGGTCGTGGGGGAGATCATCCCCGAGCACAGCCCCTTGGCCGCCAGGGTCTGGGCGATGCGCGGGATCGCCGCGCGGGTGTTGGCGGGCCAGTCGTGCATGAGGATGACCTGCCCGTTGGTGAGCCGGCCGGCCGCCGCGACGATCGCGTCGGCACTGGCGTTGTTCCAGTCCTGCGAGTCGACGTTCCAGATGATCTCGGTCAGCCCGTGCCTGGCCGCCACGGCCTTCACCGTCGCGTTGGTCTCGCCGTACGGCGGCCGGAACAGCCTCGGTGTGCCACCGCCCGCGTTCGCGATCGCCTGCTGGGTGCGGGAGATCTCCGAGTCGATCGTGGCCTGGCTCTGCTGGGTCAGATGCGGGTGCGTGTAGCTGTGGTTGCCGACCCACATCCCCGCGCTGACCTGTGCCCTGACCAGCGCCGGGGAGGCGGCGGCGTACTGGCCCTGGTTGAACATGGTGGCCCTGAGGCCGTTCTGCGTCAGGGAGTTGAGCAGGGCGGTGGTGCCGCTCCCCGGGCCGTCGTCGAAGGTGAGTCCGACGTATCCGGTGCAGGCGGCGGTCTGCGCGGAGGCGGCGGTGGGGACGGTGAGGGTGCCTGCGGCGGCCAGAGCGGCGGCGGCCAGTAACGGCAGGTGCGCCCGGGTCCTCATCAGGCCACCGTGATGTTGGAGTTGCCGCTGCTCTGGTAGCCCTCGGTCGCCATGATCATGTAGTAGCGGAAGCTGCCGAGGGTCATCCCGGAGCGGGCCCACGCGTCGAAGTGGTTCCCGGTGGTGATGGAGCCACCCGTCCGCCTGGACTGCCGGACGCTCCAGTACTGGTTGAAGGTGCGGGTGCCTTCGACCGACGGGGCGTTGTACCGGGTGGTCTGGTAGATGTCGTACGTCCCACCGTCGCTGGTGACGCTGCCCTTGTACGTCCCCGTCGGCCGGTACGTCCCCCAGTTGTCGACGATGTAGTACTCGACGAGCGGGTTCGACGTCCAGCCGTAGAGGCACAGGTAGGCGTTGCCGGACGGGTTGAAGGACCCCGAGTAGCTGACGGTCCTGCGACTGCCGTTGCTCCATCCCTTGCCCGCGACGAAGTTTCCGGTGTTGCTCCATGAGGTGCGGTAGTTCCCACCGGAGCTCAGCGTCATGGAGACGGTCCCCGGGGCGTCGGTCCAGAACGAGTAGTAGTACCCGTTGTTCGTCCCGGTCTGGTTGGTGGTGATCACCGTGTCCGCGTGGGCGGTCCCGGGCAGGGCCACTCCGGCCGCGACAGCCAGCGCCGTGGTACCGACACCGCTGACGAACGTCCTGCGGCTCATGGGTGCGGGTGCGTCGTTCATGTGCCTGCTTCCTCTCGTCGAGTAGCTCGGACATCGACAGCTTTGGAGTGACCCTGACAACTGTCAATAGTTTCGGTAATTGTTTCGAAACGTTCGAGCGAGGAGAGGAAGGCTGGCGTGACTGTCTTGCCTGCTCAGCACCCCTGTTTGAGGGGTTGCGCCGAGACTGGTCGACCATGCCTGCCTGGGCAAGATCAAGGCAGGGCTTCGACTTTACGAATGTTTCGGAGATTTTCCGATCAAGAGGAGGTCTGTGCGTCCTCGATCGGGAAGGTTTCGTCGTCCCCGAAGTCCGGGGCTTGGAAGGGGTTGTTCGCCGGGGGCGGCGATGCCGCGGCGGCGGAGCTGGGCGTCCCTTCCGGGGCGGAGAACAGCGAATTCACGTCGATGAGAGATGTTCCGTTCGGTGCGGAGCCATGAAGAGAGCCGCGGTGCCCTGACCGGGCACCGCGGTCCTACAGCTTGCTCATCTTGGTGTACGGGCTCAGGATCCGCTGTCGCACGGAGCCGAAATCGACGAACGCCGCGATTCCGTCCTCGATGCCGATCACGCGGCCGAGGCCGTACATGTCGTGTGTGACCTGGTCGCCCACCGCGAACTCCTTGGGCGGTGGTGCCACCGGGGCCTTGAAGGGGCTGGTGGGCAAGTGACGCTTCGGTGCAGATGGCTTTGTCATTGTGCCTAGTATGCGCCCGCGCGACGTCGCGCGGGGCAGTCGTCCATATCGGAGTGACGACGCTTTGATGACTCCTGTGCATGGCCGGGTCGCCACCACGGCTCCAGATCCCCTCACAATCCCCCCTGATCGCACCTTTCTGTAACCGTTCCTGTTCGCACCGTTGACACCACGTGCACCTCCCCTTACTGTCCTCGCCAATATTCCGATCATGCGACGACATTTCGAACGGCTTGAGTGAGGTCCGCCGGCTGATCACTCGCCCTTGACTGTCTCAACGACGAGAAGAACAAGGAACGATCACGATGCTCAATCGAAGAGCCGTCCTCGCCGGAGCCGCTTCACTCGCCTTCCCCTTGTCCGCCTGCGGCAAGGAGAGCGAGGGCAGCTCCGCGGGCACCTCCGGGGGCGGCTCCGTGGGCGGCACCGTCGGCATCGCCATGCCGACCCGCGCCTCCGAGCG
Source organism: Streptomyces sp. NBC_00019 (assembly GCF_045041015.1). Lineage (NCBI taxonomy): Bacteria > Bacillati > Actinomycetota > Actinomycetes > Kitasatosporales > Streptomycetaceae > Streptomyces > Streptomyces sp. NBC_00019. The sequence continues at coordinate 4,736,729 of NZ_CP108302.1, read as the reverse complement.
CTGGCTCACCGACGGCAAGACCCTCGTCCAGGGCCTGAAGGGCATGGAGTACAAGACCAAGCTGGTCTACGGCGACGACGACCCGAAGGCCCAGGTCGCCCAGATCGAGAAACTGATCCAGCAGGGCGTCGACGCGCTGATCATCGCGGCCATCGACAACACGTCGCTGAACGGCGTGCTGAAGAAGGCGGCCGCCGCGGAGATTCCGGTGATCGCCTACGACCGGCTCATCCTCGGCACCAAGGACGTCGACTACTACGTCTCCTTCGACAACGAGATGGTCGGCCGGATGCAGGCCCACTTCATCATCGAGAAGCTCGGTCTGGAGGACGGCGAGGGCCCGTTCAACATCGAGCTGTTCGCCGGTTCCCCCGACGACAACAACACCAAGTACTTCTTCGACGGTTCGATGGCGCTCCTCCAGCCGTTCCTGGACAACAAGCAGCTGATCGTCCCGTCCGGCCAGACCGAGCTCGAAAAGATCACCACCCTGCGCTGGGACGGGCCCACCGCGCAGAAGCGCATGACCGACATCCTCAACGGGTCCTACGGTGCCAAGAAGGTCGACGCGATCCTGTCGCCCTACGACGGCATCTCCAGGGGCGTCCTGGCCGCGCTGAACCTGGACGGCTACGGCACCGACGCCAAGCCCCTGCCCATCGTCACCGGCCAGGACGCCGAACTGGCCTCGGTGAAGTCGATCATCGCGGGCGGGCAGTCCCAGACCGTCTACAAGGACGTCCGCCGACTCGCCGACGCCGCCGCGAACATGGTCGACGAGATACTCAACGACCGCGTGGTCTCGATCGACAACTCCGTGACCTACAAGAACGGCGTCAAGCCCGTCCCCGCCGTCCTCCTGCAGCCCACGAGCGTCGACAAGTCCAACTACGACGTGCTGATCTCGGACGAGTACTTCACCGCCGACGAGCTCAAGTAGCGGCGCGACCCCGATGCGAAAGGCCCCGGACCATGAGCGGTCCGGGGCATTCTCGCTGGTGACGGCCGCGGGGTGCCGCGAAGGGGGGCACGCCTTGCCCGCGCCGTGTGCTCGGCGCACGCTGGTCGTATGGGTGCTCACGACGGTGGCCCTACGCTCATCGGTTCCGTGCAGCGTGCCCTCCGCCTGCTGGAGGCGGTCAGCGCGCACGAGAACGGTGCGCCGGCGAAGAAACTGGCACGTGAGACGGGGCTGCCCCTGGCCACCGCCTATCACCTGCTGCGGACGCTGGTCCACGACGGATACGTACGGAAACTGGACGACGGCGGGTTCGTCCTGGGCGACAAGCTGCAGACGCTGCACACCACGGGCCGCGGGCAGGCGCTGCTCAGCCGTGTCCGCCCCACGCTCGCCGCTCTGCGGGACGACCTCGCGACCGCCGCCTACCTCACCTTCTACGAGGAGGGCGAGATCCGGGTCGCCGAGATCGTCGACGGCCCTCAGGCGCCCCGTGTCGACCTCTGGGTGGGATTCGAGGACGCGGGGCACGCCACCGCGCTGGGCAAGTCCGTGCTGAGAGAACTGGACGACGAGGCCCGCAAGGACTACCTCTCCCGGCACCACCTCGCCGACCTCACACCACGGACCATCACCAGCCGTCCGGAGCTGCTCCGGCGACTCGACTCCTCACCCGTGGCCCCGGCCGTCACGGACCTGGAGGAGTACGCCCTCGGTACGGTCTGTGTCGCCGTGCCCGTCTACAACGGGGACACAGTCGGCTCGCTCGGCGTCTCACTGCGGGCGGACCGGCTCTCGCGACTCGAGGAGATCCTGGCGCGGCTGATCCCGGCCGCGAGTCGCGTGACCAGGGGTCTCTCGCTCACTATCTGAAAACCCCCTCCTTGTGGTGCCCGAGCCATACCCCTTTCCTGGATGAAAGAGACATTTCAGCAACGCCCGCACAAGGTGAGGACTACGGACGAAGCATGAGTCAGGTTCGAAACCGCGGCGGCGACCGTGTCGTCGCACAGTTGGCCGCCGGTACACCCGTACTGCCCGTGCTGATCGTCTCCGTCGTCGTGCTCATCGATGTCGCGTGCGGAGCAGGGACGATCTGGCTGCCACTGCTCGCGGCCGGGCCCGCACTGGCCGCCACCACCAGCGGGCCGCGCGGAGTCCTCTGCGTCGGCCTTCTCGCCGTGGTGCTGGGGGTGACGCTCGGAACCCGGGACGGTGTTCCGGGACAAGAACTGACGGCTGTACTGTCCGCCCTGGCGGCCGTCACGCTGGCAAGCGGCCTCGCCAGCGCGCTGCGCGGGCGTCGTGAACGGGTACTCGCGGCCGTCCGTTCCGTCGCGGAGGCCGCCCAGCATGCGCTCCTCAAGCCCGTACCGGCGACTGTCGGCCCGTTCCAGGTGGCCGTCCGCTACAGCGCCGCGGCGGCGGAGGCCCGTATCGGCGGAGATCTCTACGCGTTGGTGCCCACCCCGTACGGGGTCAGGCTGATCGTCGGCGATGTGCGCGGCAAGGGGCTGCCGGCCGTCGGGACCGCCGCACTCGTACTCGGTGTCTTCCGTGAGGCCGCCTATGACGAGCCCGATCTCCTCGCCGTCGTGGACAGGATCGAGCGGAGCCTGGCGCGCAACCTCGGCAGCGACGACTTCGTCACCGCCGTGGTCGCCGGGTACCCGCAGGCAGGCCACCTGGAGGTGGTCAACTGTGGACACGCGCCTCCGCTGCTGGTGCGTGAATCCGGTGCCGTCGTGGCGGTGGAGCCCGCCCATCCGGCCCCGCCCCTCGGGCTGCGCGCCCTCACGGACGAGACCCCCAGCCTCCAGGTGCTGCCCTTCGCCGACGGGGATCAACTGTTGCTCTACACCGATGGGGTCACCGAGGCCCGCAACCACGGCCGTGAGTTCTACCCGCTCGCCGAAGGGCTGGCCCGCCACCTGTCCGCCGACCCGGCCGGCACCCTCACCGCGCTCCATGACGAACTGCTGGCGCATGTGGGCGGCCGACTGCACGACGACGCGGCGCTGCTCCTGCTCCGCAAACCTGCCGTTTCCGAAGCGACAGCTCTCTGCCGCGGGCGCGGGCGACGGAAGCCAGGCTCCCGAGACGCTCGGGTCCTGCCGATTCGTCCACTCGTGCAAACGGCCCCGGACGAGAAGTCCGAGGCCGGATGAAGCGCCTCCCTGGGGGCCCAGGGCAGCGGCGTAACGCGTGGTGCCCTCGGCAGGATTCGAACCTGCGACACCGGCTTTAGGAGAGCCGTGCTCTATCCCCTGAGCTACGAAGGCAGGGATCTGTCGGAAAATGTGTCTGAAATTCACCCGAAGCCGGACGAATGTCATTCTGCTGGATCCCGACAGGTCTGCGGCAGCGCGGCCTGTGAGGGCTGCGCCACCGCCGCCAGTGTAGCGGGTGGCCTGGTGGCGGCAGGTGACTGTTGGACGGTGAGGCCGGCTGCCCTGGTCGGGCAGGAGGTCAGGCGTGCGGGGCTCGGCCGCGACACGGTCTTGGTGGAGTGCTGAGGCCGGGCCCCGGCTGTGCGTCAGGAGGTGCGGCGACCGGTGATGCGGGCGACGGAGTTGCTCACCCAGGCGTAGCCGATGTAGATGAGGAGGGCCGCCTTTGCGCCGTATGCGGGGACGCGCTCGTGTGGATATGACTGGTCGAACCTGGAATGCTGGGACTCGCTGTCCTGTCGGAATCCCTTGAGGCGCCGCCCTGCCGGAGTTTCGGGTGCGATTTGACGCAGGTGTTCGGTGCGATTGAATCGGTTCCGCTTGGTGGAGGGGTCGATTTCCCGATCTTCCTTGGTCTCGTCGACGCGGATGCGGACAGGGTGGGGTCCGTGCGGGCAGGTGATTTCCAGACGCTGGTAGAAGCGGGCCTGTGCGCCTTTGCGGAATTCAAGCTCGCGGACCGGAAGGGGCGTGTAGAGGGTTTCGCCTTCTACGGTGATGTGGCGCTCGCAGACTCGTCCGACGGCGGCGTAGAGGTCGTGGTCGGGGCGACCTTCTTTACATTTGTGCTTCTGGAGTGGCTGGGGTACGAGGCCGCTGTGCTGCCCGGTGAAGACGACGAGTCCTTCGGCGATGAGGGGTGCGCGGTGGACTCCGCGCAGGGCCTTGTCGTAGGTGATGGCGCGTACGCCGGGGGCCTTGGTGAGGATTTTCTTGACCAGTCGCACTGCGGCTTTCCCTTCGTCTTCTCGGTGGGGGTCGTGTTTGCGTGCTTTGTGGCGTACGGATTCCAGGGCGAGAATGACGCGGCTGTGTGGGATGTTCGCGGCCCGGACAGCGATGGAGAGGAATTTGTTTCCGTAGACCGGGCGGCCGCCGCCTTCTGTTGTGTGGTGGGCGTCGGGGTCTACGCGGTGTCGACGGATTTCGCCGGTCTTTTTGTCGGGTTCTTCCAGCATGGTGTGGTCGGACGGTGGAGTAGCGACGGTTGCGTCGCCGTGGAGGACTTGTTCGCGGGCTGGGTAGATCCAGCTGCCTCGCGGGTTGACGGCGAGCATTCCTTGGGCGACGGCCTGTTCAATCCATTTGCCCCGGCTGATGTCGCGTACGGCGTCTCCGGCTGCTTTGAGGTGGCGCTGGAAGAAGTAGTTCCACTGGCTGCGGGTAGGACCGGTCGGTGGGAGTGCGGCGGCTTCCTCGGGGTCGATGAAGTCATGGATTGCGCGCCGGATGGGATCCCACCAGAGGGGGCGGGCGAGGTGTGCAGCGGTGCTGCGGGCGGAGCCGAAGACGGAGATCGCGCAGAGGAATACGAAGTAGATGTACGACGGGTAGACGGGGGGTCGGCCGACTTGGCCCTCTTCGCGTGGTGGGAGGGCTTCGAGCGCGGTGGCGTAGAGGTCGGGGTTTCGGATGAGGTACTCGAAGCGCAGGTCGATCGTGAGGGGCGGGGCTTCGAGGCTACGTGGTGGCGGGGCATCGGAGGCGGAGCCGAAGGCATCGTCGGGGATGGGGCCGAGTACGTAGCTCGTGCCTTCGGTGGTCTTCTTCTTCGCCGTGCGGCGTCGGCGCTTGGGGGCGCTCATGCCGAGTCCGCTTCGTCGGACTGCCAGTCCAGGGAGGCGAGGGCGGCGGCGCTGTCGAGGGAGGATAGGCCCAGGCGGCGGGCGACTTCCGAGAGCTGCCCGGTCTCCTCGAGGATGCGGCGGGCGACGTAGCGGGTGACGTCCTTGGGCTCGATGCGGCGCTGGGCGGTGGCCAGTCCACTGCGACGGGCGATGTCGCCGAAGCCGGAGCAGACGCTGGCCTGCGACCGGTAGGCGGACGACGCCGCGGTGACCAGTCGCCGCGGAGAGCCGGTTTCGGTGCCGCGCAGCAGGTGAGCGCGGCGCAGCCACAGCACGCGTGCGCCCCATTCGTTCAGGGGGCAGCAGCGGCCGCGGGTGCGGGTGGCGCCGTCGGTCCATACCTCGGCTTCGAAGAGGTCGAGGAGGTTGAGCTCGTCGGTGGTCGCGGCGGCGATCTCGGCGCTGTGCAGGCCTGCCAGCAGCAGGGCCAGGAGGGCGGCGTGACGGGTGTCCGGCATGCCGCGCTCCGAGTGGAAGCGGAGCAACTGCACGTCGGGGTCGCTCAGTTCGTTTCCCCTCTTGCGCGGGCTGCGCGGAATCGGCGGGAGATCCACGAGCGGCGCGGCCGTGGTGATTCCGAGCGCCCGTGCCTCGGCGAACAGGGCTTCGAGCGCGGAACGGCGCTGCCTGCGGGTGCCGGCGGCCGGGTTGAGGATGATGCCCTGATGGCGGTCGTGGCCCGGCGCCTGGATGAAGTACAAGGCGAGGTCCGCGGTGATGCCGTCGAGCCGGGTGACGCCCTGCGCGGCTGCGAAGCGCAGGAGACGCTCGACGATCTGGGTGTAGAGAGTGACGGTCTCGAGACTGAGTTCTCCGGCTGCGGCGCGCTGCTGCCAGACGCGGGCAACGCACAGGAGCACATCTTTGATCTTCGTTTTGGCCACGGAAGCCTTCCCGGTTCGTGACCGTGCCCGGATGACGGCACGGTGGATCACTGACATGAGGCGACGCGGGCCCGCTACCGTGGGCGGTGCCCCTCGCCGTGTGTGAGGGCATGCCGAAGCCCCTCGTACGCGCGGTCCGTCCGCGCGGCGTGGTGTGGAGGTGGGGGTCCGGCAGCGCCACCCGGCCAAGGGAATGAGGCGCTGCCGGACCTGCTCTTTCCGGCGCTGGTCTTCTAGGGCACGGGGGGCCTCCTCAACTTGGCGAGGATCACTGCCAGGCCCCGGATGTGGCCGTGGAGGGCCGTTACCTCCTCGGACGACAGGCGCGCGAGGTCGGCCAGCAGCACCGGCGGGCTGAGCAGGCTCATCAGATCCTCGCCCGTCGGAGGCGCGGAGTTGTCGGCATATGGGCGCGGCGCTGGGATCCCGCCCGAGGGTGCCACCGGAGCGTGGGCGCCCTCAGTGTCCGTACCGGCCACCTGGTCGTCGTCGGGCGCAGGGACCTGGGTACGCGGCCCTGGGACCGTGGGATTCTCGTGCCAGCGCAGGTAGCCGCCGTCTTCCGGGAGAAGCATGCCGACCGCCACCAACAGGTCGACCAGCACCTCGACATGACGGCGTCGCGACTCGCCGACCTGCGAGAGCGTCATCAGCTTGCTGACGAGACCGATCCGCAGCGCGGGCCCCTGCGCCAGTCGGGAGCGCGCGCACCGGGCGAACCAGGCCTTCTTCCACACCTCACGCAACGCTCGCCGCCCGTTGTCCTCGCTCTGCCCCCAGGCCTTGGCCACGGCGGCGGCCGCCTTCGTCGCCCGGTAGGCGCCGCGACCCGGTGCCCGTTCGACCAGGCCACATGCGGACAGAAAACTCATGACGAGTCCGCAGCGCTGCGCCGAAATGCCGGTGAGCGCCTCCAGATCGCGAGCGGTGAACGGGCCCTCGGCCGAGCAGGACGCCCGGGTGATCGCCAGGTGCTCACCAGCGAGCACACGGTCCGTCGGCACCGGCTTCGCGGGCGACGCGGAGGCACCCTTGCGAGTACTCACCACCACGCACCTCCTTCCTTGCCGGCCCGGCTGATGACGTCGCGGGACAACTTCCGCGTACGAACGCGGGCGTAGTCCCCCACAAGCCATTGCAACTCAAGTAGCATGCGGGGTGGGTGGACGCACCTCGGCGGCCGCTCCGTCACACTGGTCGCATGCCTGGAGGAACCAGACGTGGCAAGAAGCCCCGTGAATACGTCAAAGGCGGCGTCTGGCCGTACGCGGTGATGGACGAACTGCTCGGGGCGCGGGTCGCGCAGGCTGTCGCCCGTGCGCTCGCCGAAGCCATGGAGCGCCAGAAGATCAGTGCCAACGCGCTGGCCCAGGCGAGTGACGTCAACCGGCAGGTCATCGCTAACGTGCTGGCTGGTGCCGTGTGGCCCGATCTGCTGACGGTGGCGAGCCTGGAGGGGGCCCTGGGGGAGCGGCTCTGGCCCGATCACCTGAGCTGGCCGCCGGACGAGAACGGGGAGCGGGCGCAGCCTCTGCCTGAGAAGATCAGGCGGCAGCGCGACCTGGAGACGGTCGAGCGCGAGGAGCGCCGACCGCACACGAGCTAAGTGAATGGGCATGGGTGTTCGACCCTTCGGTGGGTGAGGTTGGCCGAACGCCCGACGAGCGCCACCGGAAGCCGGTAGCGTCGGAAGCGGTGGCCTGTAGGGGCGCCGACCACCGCCGTGTCCGAGGCCGACAGGGTTCCAATCCACGGGCCAAGGCGCGGCGGCGGTCATTTATGAGGTTGTGGGCTGGGTGACGGCTTCAAGGCCGCAGGGCGGTGATTGTCAAGCCGCCTGCCAGGGGGCCGCGAGCTGGTAGAAGACTTTCTTCTTGCCCCGCCGGTCGCTGTCGTCGCTCTCCTGGCGCACCAGCGCTCCCCGGTCGCAGAGGGTTTCGAGGACGGCACGGTTGCGGCGTACCGCGTCGCGGGGCTCGCCGAGTTCCTCAGTGACGGCTTGAACGCTCCAGTGCCGGCGTGCGTCGGTCGAGATCACCTTCATGATGGTCACGGACCGCTCGCCACCGATGAGCACGACCTGATTGCCTTCGGGCAGTGCCGCCGCTTCGCTCGCGCTGCCTTCCGGAGCGGTGGGCGCGGCGGAGGCGTCCTCCGCGTTGGGGACGACGTGCAGGTGCGGGTTCGGGGACTGGCCGCGGGCGGCCCGCAACTGTTGTCCTTCCCGTGCCGCCGAGTGCAGTGCGTCGAGCACCTGTTGGGCTTTGTCGCGGTTGTCGCACGCGCATTGACGGTCCGACTCGATCTGGGCGATCGCAGTCCGGAGCCTGCGCAGTTGTTCGTCGTGGGACTCGATGAGGGCATTGCACTCGCGGAGCATCTGCTCCATCTCCTGAGCCACCCAGTCTGCCGAAGGCGGGCGGCCATCGTGCTGACTCATGCTGCCACAGTAGCGGTGAGGCAGACGCGCCGTCTGCCCTTCGCGGAAGCGGGAGGCTGACACGGCCTCCGCGGCTCCGGAAGCCGGCGTAGGCGGGAAACGACGGATGGTTTGGCGCCCCGATCCTTCAACATTGTTGGTCTTGAGCGTCATTCCTCATTGGGGTTGCTCATCCAACCTGGTTTTTTGGGCCACACACTGCCTCCCTGCCTGACACATGGGAGCAGCGAAGCGGACCTGCCTACACAGCGATGAGCTTGAGGTTCTGCTCGGTGATCTCCTCGTTTCCGGTGAGGATCGCCTCGATGGCCGCGGAACGCACGAGGTGGGCAAGGGCTCCTGGCCAGCCGCCGGTTATGACGTGCAGTTCCTGTGCCAGCCGCACCAGAGAGCCAGGTTGGTGGTGGCGCAATTGGAGAGCCTGGTCCAGGGTCTCCACCAGCTGTACCCAGCCTGTCCCGTACGGGACAGGTTCAGCCCGCAGGTGAGTCAGGCGACCCTGACCCGTTCGGAAGGCGCTGCTGGGCGAGTTCCCCGGCTCTTCGATTCCCGCATACACGAACGTGGCCGGTACCTCGTCGGACAGATTGCGCAACTGGTCAACTGGACCCGCACGGCTGGGAGATGACGGCCTTGCAGCGAAGATGTCGTCCACCAGGACGACGCTGGTGCCCGACCAGAGCAGAGCGTTGCGCACCGTCTCGGAGACCGAGGCCGTACTCGTCCTTCTCGACAGGCGGGGGATGGGCAGAAGCTCTGCCAGTTTGAGGAACACCGTGCGGGTGCTGTCACAGGGCTGGATGCGCAGGTAGACGACCGGGACACGGAGGAAGTGGTCAGGGTGACGGGAACGGTCGGCTTGCTCGAAACGCCGCCCCAATTCCTGCAGTGCAGTCGTCTTCCCGCTGCCGGGTGGCCCGGTGATCAGGAGGCCGTCGTGGCCGCCGACTGCCACACGGTTCATCACGGCAAGCCGCTGTCCCAGCCTCAGGGCATCCTGAAGGAACGGTGTCTGCAGCAAGGGGAGTTGGGCGTGGTAGGTCAGACGCTCCTGGTCGTGGTCCACGACGGGATGTGATGGTGGTATGAAGTTGACCGGAGGGCTCCAGCCCGCTCGGTAGACCGCGCTCTCGTCGTCACTGCGCAGAGAGTGACGACCCCAGGACTCGACCCCGGTCAACGGCACCCGGATCCGCCTCGTGTCCCCGGTCTGCACCCACACCTGGCGCATGTCGTGCGGATCAAAACGCACCTGTACCTCGGGAGTCGGGGCGCCTGATGCGCGCGCGACGGCAGCCCGCAAAGGGTCGAGTTCAGGGCAGTCGTAGCGGTGACCCCGGACATATACGCCGTTCAGGGAAACCCGCCGCTTCACACTCGGCAGGAAGGAGCGGACGGCATTCGCGTCGGGAGGCAGGTGCACCCACCCCAGCCGCGCGACACACGCGTCGTATGCCGCACTGGGGGTCGGCTGTGCACCTCGGCCGGCCACGGTACGAAGCTCCGGTTGGGGTCGGTGTTGCCAGAAGGACTCCACCCACCGTTCGGCACGTGTCTGGAGCCAGGCGATCAGCGAAGCCTCATCAGAGATCCGGTCCGTTTCAAGAAGCGCCAGTTCCGCGTTGAACAGGGAGACGAGCTTTCCGGTAACGCGTTCACCCCGTGCCTTTCCCAGGGGGGCCGGGGACATGACATTGATCCCCAAGTGGCGGCAGGCGTCTGTGAACGCACGCGGCCGACGGAGCAATCTCCTGTCAAGCAGCAGCGATTCGGGCATGATCAGAGGCACAGCCTCCTCCCGCCTGCCCAGATCGGAGTCTCGCAGAGCGGGTGGATCGCACAGGCGCGCCAAAAGGAGGGCGCCGTCCAGCGGTCGCCGGGACGAGTGGACCATCACCGTGCAGACAGACATGGTCAGTTCGTCCACCGCGACCGTCATGAGCACGGGCTGTGAGGCAAGGTGAGCGAGAGGCTGGGGGATGCCGAGGGCGACGGTGTCGACGTAGACCCGCTCACCGGGACGGGACGACCGGATCCCGTCCTTGTCCGCAACTGCGACGCCTCTCACCCGGCCGTGCTTCGAGGTAAGTTCCTTCACCAGCCGCTGGAACGTCGAACGGGACGGCAGCTGCACAACCCCCGGGCCGTAGAGCGACGCCAGCATGGTGCCGGTGGCCCGCCGGTAGTCCTCCGCCGAAGTGGTCCGCCGGTGCCAGGTGTCGTCGGCGACGATCATCGTCAGTACCTCCAGCACGCGCGGGTCCTGCCGAGAGCCCGGGGCACGCTTCCTGACCGCCCGTCCGTCGATCAGCCCCTCGATGCCCAGTGCTTGGTAACGCTGACGCCGACGCCTCACGGTGCGTGCCGAAGCCCAGGACACACCCTCCGCGGCGAGTTCGGCGGCCTTGGCCGCCTCCCGCTCCCCCAATGAGTGGACGGCCAGGTCGAACTCCGGACGAGGCCTGGCGCGGTCATCCGCCCCGGGCGGCAGGCCGGTGATGACCTCCACGATGTGCCGCTCCCACCACCGAGCCCGTTCCAGCGCGTCCCCTGTTGCCGGCAAGGTGCGGACGGAACGAGAACGAGGGCCGCGCTCCAGTACTTCGAAGTCCCCGGACGACACCAGTTTCGGCACGGCAATCCAAGCCAAGTCGCCCAGAGGGTCGGCGATTTCGGCGCTCCCGTGGCCGAATCCGGACACCACCCAGGCGCGGTCCTCGAACCGCACTCGGTCCCCCACGCCCAGACGCGGAGGCCACGACACATCCATCGGCCTTCCTCACCCGGTGTCGACATACTGGCGGCCCGCATACCACCATGCGCCATCTTGTACGCATGGTGAGAGTCCAAGTGTAAGAAGAATTAAGCAATTTCACGGCGTAACGCTTGCTGCGCAACGACCATGGCGTACGTTTCGTGGCGGCCTCGTACCAGACCTCGGCCGACGACGGGAGCTGTGCTCGGGCTCCATCTGTCTCTCGCGGAGCCGTTCACATCGCGAGCACGCCGTGCGACCGAGGCGGGTCCGGGTCGTGTCCACGGGGGTCCAGCGCGCTTCGTGAACGAGGAGGGCGCGCACGGCCTCCGGACACGTGTCCCAGGACTGCAAGTCCATCGTGCGATGCTCGACATCGCACTCCAGCGCAAACTATCCCTTCTGGGATGACTCCAGAGCCCAGTCCAAGGCGGTCGCCTCGGACTGGGCTTCTCGAGCGTTGCGGGAGAAGCGTTAGCCGGCTGCGTTGCGGACCGTCAGCCTTCCGCCAGTTCACGCAAAATCGCCGATGAGCCACGCGAGTTGACGAGCACGACTGGTCGCGTCCCACGCTTGGCAGTGATGAAGCCAGTGGCCGCATGCTTTGCCGATGCGGTCACCACGACAAAGACGTCAGCGTTGGCTGCCTGTGCGGCGAGTTTGCTGCTGCCGTCGTGTTCGGCGCTCGTCTCGATGTCGATCTTGGGTACCAGGATGCGCAGTATCTGTGCAGCCCGGGTGGTGGCTGACTCGGTGAGGGAGTACAGCACCACCTTTGAGTGTTGCAGGTAGCGGTAGGGCGCTCCGGGGTCGGCGTCCTGTACTTGGTCGGCGAGGAAGTCTTCCGGGACACCGGTTCCCAGTTCGCCAGCTATGAGCTTGATGGCTTCAAGGTCGGTTGGGTTCAGTGCTGTCTTGAACGGCCTGACCGTGTTGGTGATTTTGTAGAACAATTCAATGGTGGCGGGGCTTGTTACTGCTGCCGATGTAGCTGTCGCCGCCTGCAGTATGTCGATCGCCCACGTCGTGGTCACAGCGGAGACGTTCGCGGAGACGATCAACTCGGTCCACTCGAGTGCTGACGCGAACACCGCGGAGACAGGGTTGGCAGACAGTAGATAGTCCAGCAGGGCTTGGGTTTGCACCCGGACGCCGGCCGAGTTCTTCCCGCTGAGTGCGAGACCGGCGAGGATGCGTTCACTGAGTTCGGCCGCTCCGTCTTCAGTAAAGATGTCGCGGTGCGCTGCCATGAACTGGCCTCCGAGTTCACCGAGCTTGCCCAGTGTCTCGTCGGACGCGTCGTGAAGCCACGCCGTCAGCGCACTGCTGCTCAGCGGTGTCCAGCCGTCGGTGATTTCGGGGCCGGCCGCCAGCGCTGCGCTGCCATGGTCTCCGTCCAGAGCATCCAGCCAGGTGCGCCAGTCCAAGCGGGGCCCGGCCTGGGTGAACTGCTCCAACCAGGCGAGATCATCGCGCAGGCGTGCGCTCGCTCCATCGATCAAGCCTTGGAGGTGATGTGTGGAGATGTACTCAAGTGTCAACGCTGCTTGCTGTGGTGACTGCAGCTCGCGTGCACAGGTCAGGAGCACGTATGCCGCGTGCAGGCTCGGTTCGAGCGTCAGCACGAGTTCGATGGCTGCCTGAAGTTCGCCCCGGGCCATCATCCCGGTCGCGCGTTCCAGGGGCGATTCGCTCAAGGAGTCGAGCTGATCCTCAGGGGCGGACGGCTCGAACGGGGCAGTGTGCTGAGGACTTTGTTCTCGGTGCAGGTGCAGCACATTGCGCAGGTGGGCGGGCAGACCGGGTTCGATCGCGCCGGCTTCGTCGACGAGTCGGTTGAGTGTGTCGTCTCCGGCGTCGTCTTCGACCTCGATGAGGAACTCCACGACAGCCCGCGCCCGACTCGTTCTCGGTGTGCCCGAGAACAGTGGCCGGAACGCTGCAGGGAGTGCGGTAACGGCACTGAGTAGTTCTTCCTCTTTGCCTGCTGCGTCGTACGGGGCGAACCATCTGGCGTAGGCCGCCTGCTGGATCACTTGCGTGACGCTCAGGGGGCGGCGCATGGCAAGGACGTGGTCGAGGTCCCGGTCCGCAAGAACGGCCTTCCAGTCTTCGAGCCCGGCGAAGAGTCGTAGCCGCAGAAAGGCTAGGTTCGCCTGGTCGAGATCGGCGGTCGCCTCAAGTTCGCGCAGGCAGGCCAAGGCGACGGTACGGTCGCGGGCAGCGATGGCGTGTCCGAGGTCGTCGAGGACCTCGACAGTCGTACGGGGCGCGTCGAACTCCGAGGGCGGTCGGCCGTTGAGGAGTCTAGTGAGCACCAGCAGGGCGTCGCGTACCTGGCTTCGCGCGTGTTTCCACTCCTCCGAGTCCGCTGTCCGGCGGGGGAGTACTTCAAAGCGCAGGGGCTTGACAGATGCCTTTGCCAGTACGGCGTCGAATGGATCAGTCGGGTTGAGGGCACCGCGTTGGCGGGGCAGGTCGCTGAAGGTGGGGCCGATCCAACTGTCGAGGATGGCGAGTGTCTCGCGCTTCTGGCGCGGAGTGGGGGCGAAGCCGTACCACCACAGACGGCCTTGAGAACTTCGCGGCAGGAATCCGATCTGGCGCTGCTGGATACCTGCCATGAAGTTATCGAGTATGAGTTGAAAGTCCGGTCCTACCCGTGTGGGCGCGATGTCGTTGCCTGGACCGAAGAATTCCTTGAAATCAACGCTCATGGCAATTGGTACCTGTTCTGGTATTCGACCCAAGCGCGGGCGATCTGGTCGGGGTCGGATACGACGGTGACGCCTTCCTGGTTCACTCTCTGGCCGAAGAAGGTGAAGTTCATCGAACCGTGAACGTGGAATCTGTCGCTCACCATGCCCTTGTCGTGCAGGGTGTTCCGGATGAGCAAGGTCGGCCGTGGCCCCACCGGGGCGAGGTCAGTGAGGCGTTGTCCTGTGACGGCGTTGCGCGGCTCGTCCCGCATGATCACTCGGACATCCGAGCCACGGCGGGCGAGTTCGATGAGTACCTCCGTCAGCCGGATGGGTCGGGCTGGCAAGGCGGGGAGCACGCTCTTGAACTGTCCGGATGCATTGTCTATGACGACAATGTCGGAGATCCACGGGGACAGTACCCACAGGCGACTTGACGGGGCCAGCAGTTCAGACACCAGGAGGTTCTGCAGCAGATCGGTGAGTTGCCGGGTCTCGCCGGCCCCGGCGGTGGTGATCCTTCTCATGCGGACACCTCGGCAAGTTCGAGGGTGGCCACGACGCTGCCCTCGGAGCGGTGGTCGATCTCGACGACTCGTGGGAACACTTGGAGGAAGTCCGTTTCGATGGCGCGGATCGACAGATCCACCAGCATGTCTGCCAGGGCGGGTACGTCCTCGGGAGGCGCTATGAGCTGGGCGGATCCCTGTTGGGCCAGGCGTGTGCGTACCAGGTTGTCCGCGTCGGGATCTGTCACGCTGATGAGGTCGTCTGTGGACGTGAACAGTCCCCGGATGAGATCGGGTGCGGCCGGCGGATTGTCGAAGTAGGGGTTCCACGACTGCAGTGCTCCGGCGCGTATGGCCCATCCGCGTGGCCAGAGTGCGCTTTGGATGGCGTCGATACGCTGGCGGTCTGAGGAGTTCGCGGACAGGTTCAGTCCGGCGTCCAGGTCGTGCCGCTGGCGCATCAGGTAAGCCCAGGTACGCGGCGAGATTTCAAGACCCAGGCGCTGCTCTTGGATCTCCCACTCGTCAATGAGGGTACGTAGTGCCTGGTCCGTCTGTGCGGACGATCCGGGCCGGAGCAGGCGGTTCGCCAGGCTCGAGACGACGGATTGTTCCGCGCCGTGGATGCCTGAGTCGCGCAACTGTGCCCGTATTCGGTCAAGGTTTTTCACCCGGTCCGCCTGTGTCGCCGAGCCCCGGTATTCAGCAACGAGGTCGAGCCAGTCGCTGCGCTCGGTGGTGTAGCGCACGATCCGCCGCATGTGCGCGTCGACCAGTTCACTGGTGGAGGGCTGGACGGCTCTCATGATCAGCCGCAAGAACCGCCGCGGGTCGGGGCGTACGCGCGTCGCCAGCGCTTCGATGAAGCCGCCGCCGCCGATAGAGGCTTCGGTGAGCCAGACCTGGCCGTGGCGCCATGTGCCGTCGGGGGCGTAGCCGGGTTCTATGTCGACGATGATGCCCTCGGGGTCGTGCTCGGGGCAGATCTCCCGGGCAGCCCATAGGGCCGCCTGTCCAAGGGTGGCAAGGACGCGCTGGCGCAGCCAGGCTTGGAATTGTGCCGGGTCAGGGTTCCAGACCTGGTCCGTCAGGTGATCCAAGCGGGCAATGATGTCCTTGTCGGCGAGGAGTTGGCGCAGTCGCTCGCCCACTCGGCCGAGTGTGGCGCTTTCGCTCTCCTCGACGTCCGAACTGCGGAACATTGCCCTCAGCGTGTCCGTCAGTCGGTCGGCGAAGGTTTCCCGCACCGTCTGGTAGGCGTGGGGAAGCGGCGTGCCGTCGCTCACGGCGGACATCAGCAGCATGCACTCGATGGTCTGGTGCAGCCATTCCAACTGGAACTTGTTCATCTGTTCGAGCAGTTCGGGGTCGCTTGTCAGAACGTGCTGGAACCAGGCGCTGCGCAGGGCCGGGTCGAGGTCACCGGATGGAGCAATCACGTCCGGCACCGTGACGGTCAGGCGTAGGCCGTCGACGTCGTAGGTGGCTCCAAGACCGACCCGCTCGTCATCGAGCGAGAATTGTGCTTTGACCCGGGCTTCACTGCCGCGGGCGAAGACCAAACTGGCCTCGCTCTGGACAGCAAGACGGCGGACCTCGACGTGGGCGTTTTGAGCGTGCAGGAAGAAGCGTGCTTCATCGATGAGTCCGCCGATGGGGTCCGACAGGGGAAGGCGGGCGACCAGGCCGAGGCCCCTCTCCAGGAACTGGGATCGCCAGACCAGGGCCGCGTTGGAAGCATCCTTGAGTTCTGGCGGTGCGAGTTGGAGTTCCACCCTGTCGGGGCGGACGATGGGAATGAGGGTGGGCACTCCGCCGACTTCGACGGTGGCGGTCTCCTCTCGATGGTGCGCCTGGAGAACAGGGGCGAGGTCCATGACGGTCTCGCGTTCCCCGTAGGGCATGGGGATCCAGTGCCGGTGCTCTAGGTTGCGGGTGGCAAAGCGCCGTGACACTCGTCCGGGTGCGTATTCGCGCAGCATCTGAGCCAGGCCCATCGCCTGCAGTTCAGGTTCCTTCTCCCACGGCTGCTGCGGGGGTATGACCACGTGCCCTTCGGGAAGTGCGAGTTCGCTGAAGAGGTTCTCGGGGAAGAAGTCGGGCAGCGGATTTTTGCCCATCGTGTCCTTGCCCTTGGCGTACGTGTGGTCCCCCGCGACGGCCCACTCGTTGTCCAGTCGTCGGGCCAGCGTGGGCACGGCTGCCAGGATGAGCGGGCGAGGGGGGTGCCACAGGATCTCGGCGGCCAACTCCTCAGGCACCTGGAGTGCGCCTTCGATCCACAGGCGGAGGCTGCGCTGGCGGCCGGGGTCGCGCAGTAGGTCACGCAGGATGGTGACAGCTTTCTGCTGGACCTTGCGGTTGTCCGGGTAGTCCGGATCGGCGAGACCCTTCAAGTCACGCCACAGCTTTGCGTAACGGTAATCCGGCTGCAGTTGGTCTGCCAGCCAGTCGAGCATCGCCAGAGTGGCTTGAATGCGCAGGACCGCGCGGTTGCGGATGGGAAGCACCAGTTCGGGCAGGACGGGATCGAACAGTGCATCCCAGGCCTCGTAGGTGGCACGGTCGCGTCCGTAGTCTGAGAGCACAACCACGGTGTATGGGCGCATGCGGCGGCTTCGGCCGGCTCGACCCTTGCGCTGCAGGAATGCGGCGACGCCGCGGGGCGCCTTGTGCTGCAGCACGGCACCGACGTCTGGATCGTCGAAGCCGACCTCGAGCGAGGCAGTGGCGACGACGAGTTGGGACGCGGTGTCGACTCCTGCGTCTTGCGAGGTGGTCCGGCTCACATTGAGGCCGGGGCGGCCGAGAGCGTGGCCCAGTTTCACTGGCAGGTCCCAGACCTGGCCGGCGCACCGTTGGTCTGTGAGGTTGTCTTGCCCGGGACGTCGCAGGGATGCCAGGGGGTCTTTGAACTGCTGGGTACGCGGGGCGCGGTAGCGCTGGCCTTCCGCGTCGAGGAGGTAGAAGAAGAGCCGGTTGGTGACGTCGAGGTCGTCGGTGAAGACGAACGCCTTGGTGCCCAAAAGTCCTTGGGATGTGCGCCCTGCCGGGTGGTCGAGGACGCGCGGGAGGAGCATTGCTGTCTGGATGGTGGTGGACAGCACGGAGGCGCCACTGGTCGGGTCGCTGCGCACTGCGACCATGTATTCGGCGCCCTCGTATTCCATCTCGTCTGCGCCCGGTTCGATGTTGGTGACGAGTCCATCGTCAACGCCCGTCAAATCCGACATGTGGCGAACGGCGTTCGACAGCGTCGCAGACAAGCCGACGAAGGTAACCGGACTGCGCAGCGAGTGGTGCCAGCGCCGCAGGACGAGGGCTGCCTGAGCGCCGGTGGTGCCGCTGTAGGTGTGGATCTCGTCGAGCAGCATCAGGCGGGGCTTCTTGGCCGCGCCAACACCGAGCAGTTTACCCAGCGACAGGTCGGACAGACCGCGGTTGAGCATCTCAGTGGTGGTAAACAGCACGTCTGGCGGCCGCTGGCTCATCCGATACCGGGTCAGGACCAGCATGGAGTCGTCGAACACGCGCGCGCAGGTGCCGCAGGTCAGGCGTTCCCTTCTTTCCCTGGCATCCTTCTCGGACCAAAACAGTGCGCCCCCGCACACGGTGTATCCGTCACCGGGACAGGTGAAGTGCGGGCACTGAAAACCTTCGGCCCGTTTCGTCCATGCGGAATAGGAGGCCGTCAGGCTTTTCATGCCGGTTGGGGTGTCCTTGTTGAGCACCCCGATGGTCATGGGCCGGCCGTTGGTCTTCTTCCACAGGTGATCGAGCCGCCGGGCGTTCGCAAAAGCGGTGTTGAGTTGGTCCTTGAGGAGTTCGTTGCGCGGGTAGACGGCCAGCGCACGCGTCCATGCCGACTCGTCCTGGAGTCCCGTCAGGTAGGCGAAGGCCGGCAGGTAGAAAGCGAGTGTCTTGCCACTTCCGGTGCCAGCGCCCACGACTGTAGCGGTGGTGATGTTGGACTGCAGGGCCGTGAAGATCTGGCGGCTGGCACGAACCTGGAACCCGCTGAGGTCGGCGTGTTTGGGCCCCCGCCGCGTCATGGCATCGATGACCTGGCGGTAGATGTCGTGGAGCGCATCGGTGCCGTCGATGACGGCGTGTCTGGACTGATCGCGCCGCGGGTAGGCGCGGGCGCGCCGGGCGTAGCGGAAGTCCGAGACGAGAGCGGCACCTTGGCGCCAAGCCGTGGGGTCGTTGGAGGGGAAGATCTGGCGCAGTCGGGCCAGTAGACGCAGCGTCTCGCCGTTGCGGGTACGCCACCGTGACGGCGAGACCGCATCATCGCGGATAATCAGGCCCTTGTCCTCGAGGGCCTCGATTGCCTCCTGGGCGGTGTCAAGTTCGCCGCGCTCCATGAGGACGTCATCGACGTGGGTGTGCAGTTCGTCGTCGGTGAATCCGCCGTCGACAACGCCCCAGGACAGCAGGGGGTCCTCGTGTGCTTCGAGGACGTCGAGGATTTCACTCTCGGTCTCAGGAGTCATCGCAGCCTCACCCAGAAGCGGTCCAGGATTCCCAGCCTCGACAGCCCAGCAAGGACCTCGGGGGTGATGGAGTACAAAGGCATCCCGGTGGCTTCCTGAGCACCCGTGATCACTCGGCCGAGGACCGGGTCAACGAGTTCGGAGATCTGCTGACCACACGCCTGGAGGCTCTCTAGCGCCGCGGCCAGCTTTGCGACGTCGCCCAAATCGGGGACGGCGCGGTCTTTCAGGACGTTGAGCACGCCATGCGCCTTCTCAATCTTGATGCGGATCTCTTCCACGTCGATCCCGCTCTTGCTCAGCGTAGCGACGAGATCCTCATTGATCACCGGTACTTCACGGTTGCGTTCAGCAGCCCATGCCTGCTCGACGCACTCGCGAAGGCCTTTGACGAAACCATCGGCTGCCTTGACATGCGCCTTCAGCGCTTGCGGTGGGGTATCGGCGTCCTGGCTGGGGAGCGTTTCGGCAAGCACGTGCAGATCTGCGGCCAGTTGGGCGGACTGCAGACCGAGGTCTATGTCCAAGGCGGCATGGGCTGCGCGCAGTTCTGCCACGCCCCGGCTGAGGCGCTGGATCGTTTCGATCAGCGTCTCGACCCTCTCGGCCTGCCCAGCCAGCTCGCCTGTGCGGCGCTTGATCTTGTCCTCGTCGTGGGCAGCGACCGCTGCCACACGCAAACGCTGAACTTGTTCGATGAGCGTCATACGCCCCCCTCGGGTCCGGTCACGTCCATAACCTCACGGCTCAAGGTCTCCAGCCCGGAAACGAGCCGCTCGAGGGTCTCGTCGTACTCACGCTGAGCTTCCGAGGCGGGTCCGGCCTGGAGCTTTTGCTCCAGCACCTTCACAGCATCCAGCGCAGGGTCGAGCCAGGCTCGGATGCGCAGGGCCGGTCCTTCCTCCAGAGTCACCAGGCGCAAGCGCTGATCGGCGGTGAGGGTGGGCCAGGCGTTAAGACCCTCGCCCCACTCCTCCACCTTCTTCAGATCACTGGCTTTCACCGACTTCGCCGCGCCGTGGAGGGCAGATGCGTTAATCGAGTTGGCTGACTGGGCAAGCGCTGCCAAGTCGGAGAGCAGGGTATTGAGGGCATGGGCTACCTCGGCGACGTCACCGCCGAGATCGCTTACGTCGGGTACCAGCAGTCGGGTCTCGCCGAGCAGCGGATCCAGCGTTGTGATGCGCTTCTCGATGTTGCCCACCACGTTCCTGATGGGCTCGGGGACGTGCTCGGGCCAGGCCGCCGCAGCGGCGTCGTCGCGCATTGCTCGCAGCAGGCGGGGTAGATCAATGGCCAGCGGCTTGCCGGTGCCTTGACGATAGGACGTCAGGCGCAGCAGTCGCTGCTGAAGGAGGTTTCGATCCGCCTTCGGATCGGCACCGATGAAGCGGTCCTGCCATCGTCGCGTGAGGGGCCGTTCCACAGCATCGGCGAGTTTCCGCGGACTGGCGAAGAGTGCCTTGACCCGACTGAGTGCATCGCTCTTGTACGAGTCGGCGACCCCCAGGGCCTTACTGACGGACAGAAGAGCGTGTGCGAGCCGTCCCAGTTCGGCTTCGTCATCTTCCGAAGGAAGGAGGAAAGCGGACACGCTGTCCGCCCATTCCTGGACCCTGTTCATGCACAGGCTCTGCAGCGCGTCTCCTTGCGGCACGTCCTCCCAGGACCCCTTTGCGTTCACCCATGCGAGCGCACGAAGAACTCGGACGTCGTCTACGTTGCGGTGGTCGATCGAGACCAGGGCCGTCTGCAGGCCACTGCCGTCCAGTGCAATCGAGGTATCCACAACGAAGCTCGGCGTGAATTCCACCCTTGCCTTGGTCCAGTCTCCGCTGTCACCTCCGTATCCGTCTTCGAGTCCCAGAAAGCCGATGATGGCGGCGTGCACGATCTTCCGGAGATCAGTGCGGTGTCTCTGGATGAGTTCGCCCGTCTTGTGCCAGTCGTCGACCGCCTGGACCAAAGACGGCTTCGAAGCCGAAGCCGGGGGCGGGGACGGGTCTACAACGTCCCCGCCAGGAGGAGTCTGCGGCCTGTCCGAGGGTCGGCTGGACTCTTGTCGTACCGGCGACTGCGGGAGGGTGTGCTGATCGGTGGTGAGGTCAGGCAGGGGCGGAATGGCGAATGCTTCGTGAATCGTCGGGTGGAGGTTCTGCGGTCCGTGCCCCGGACCCCAAAAGCGGACCATCCGAATGCGGCGCTCAGAAAGTGCGGGATCACCTGGCGTGCTCAACTGAACGTGGTCCTCGACGTTGTCGAGGACGTCCAGCGCACCAGTGTGGAAGTCGTTCGCGAATCCGGTGCTGGGAAAGCGGCCTTCGTCGAGTTCGAACTGGTCGCGTTGGAGGACGGGGCGCAGGACGCGGGTCAGCACGTCACGCGCGACGAAGGCATCGCCCTTGGACTGGCTGCGGATGGCCCGGTCCAGTGCAGTCTTGCTGAACGGGAACAGACCGATGCCTTCAATCTCCCCGAACGCTTGGTGGCACTTGTCCCGGACGGGGCATTGGAGGCAGTGGTTGGGCTCCGGGCGTTCATCGGTCTCTTGATCGAGGACTTCTCGATCTTCCAAGTGGTGCTTGTCGATCTCTTTGGAGCCGACGCGTACCGCGTTGAGGTAGCGGGCGGCGAATCCTGCGGGGTCGAACGGGGCTGTCTTGTCTGCGGGGAGTTCGAGGTCGAAGACCTTGTAGGTCCGCGTGTACACCGTCTCCGGCATTTGGTTGACGAAGTAACCGGTGGTGACGGCCATGACGACGCGCATCGGGCACAGGGCCAGGGTCTCGGTGGGCAGCAAGGTGATTGCGTCGATAAGGCCGCCCTGGATGCCTTGGAAGATCGAGAAGTCCTCGATCAGGAGGAGAAGGTCCAGTCCCTGCTTGTGCAGGTCGAGGCGTAGTTCGACGAGGAGTTGCTTGAGGTCGTCTCCTCCGATGCCGAAGACCTCGCTGACCGCCGGTCCGAGCTGCTCGTTGAGCATTTTCGCTGCCAAGTCCCGCAGGGGAGCATCGCTGGCGAGTGCGCTGGCGACACTGGCAGCGTCGACGCCGGCCTTGCTGACATCATCGACCGAGAGGTCCATGTCTGCTGCGCTGAAACCAAACGCGTCCTCCTTGTCCTCCGATCCCTTGCCAGAGAGCTTTTCCCGGACCAGGCGCGCGATGGGGCCGTTGTCGGCGAGCAACCGCCTACGGAAGACCGGGTCTCCCAGCAGTGCGGGCAGGCCCTCCGCGGAAGCAAGGAAGGCGCGGAGTTCGTTCTCCTCGGGTGTGCCGTCTTTGTCTGCTCCGCGGGTCTCGACCAGAACGGCCAACTCGTTGCGCAGGCGAAGTTGTGCTGTGGTTTCATCCGCGGCAGCGTCCGTGGCAGCGGCAACCTTGGCACGCAACTCCGCGGCGCGTTCGCTGGTGGCGTGCTCCAGGATGAGTTCGAGGATCCCGCGCAGCGACATGCGGTGTTTGGGGACAAAGATCAGCCGGGTCGAGTCATTGGGCTTCAGGTTGATGCGAAGCCAGCGGATCAGGTGTGACTTGCCTGTGCCCGACTTCCCGAGGATGGGGATGATGGGCTGGTCCGCGGGCAGTTCCTCGACGGCGCTCCGCAGGCCGTGCTCGTCGACGACGGTGCCGCCGATGGCGCTGTCCACCTGGTCGCGCAGGACGATCGGGATCGAGGTGTGCGTGGCGAGGAACACTCCGTTGGAGGTGCTCTCTGCCTCGACCGGAATGATTGCCGGGGCCTCACGGGCCTCCCAGCAAGCAGCAGGAAGAGTGCCCCGCCAAGTCATCGCTTTCCTCCTCGAACCAGGGTGACGTGCGTTTGGCGTTGGCTGTCGAATCGCGACAGCCGAATGCCGTCGGCGTCCGGCAGGGTGTCGAAGACAAGCCGGCCGCGGTCCTGCAGGACGCGCAGTGCCTGGCCCACCGAACTGTCGGCGCAGTCTTGTGCGATGCCCGGGTCGGGGTCTCCCCCGGGAAGGGATGCCACGAGGGAGGTGCGGACGAGGCCGCCGTGCAGCACCGGCAGTTTGGCCGCCAGTTGGCCCAGGAATTCAGCAACGGGTAGTTGTCCGGCGGGCAGTTCGTCCAGGACGTCATTGATCGCCACGACGGGTAGGGGCACGAGTCCCGATTTGGCTTGTAGAAGCGAAGGCGCCGTGAGGCCGAGTGCCTGTCCCCATCGGGCGGCGGAACCCCAGCGTGTGTCGTTGGTGATGGCCCAGGTCTCATGGTCCGGGTTCGGGAATTGCGCGTGCTGTAGGGCCTGAACACCAGTGGTCCACGCCATGGGGCGCCCAAGCGCATCTTGCGCAAGGAACCACGACAGCGCCCTCAGCAGATCACGTGCCCCACCGGTGAGGCTCTCCCCCGGGCCCGTCTGCCACGGGTCACCGTCGCGGTCCAGATCGAGGGCATGCCTTTGAAGTGCCCGGCGGAACACTGCCGGGGCCAGCGTGGTGCCTCTGACCGCGACGCTGTCGCTCACGGTAACGACATCGTCCGCATCAAGGCAGAGCATCCCGATCGCCCGGAAGGTGCACAGGGTGTCCGCGACACCTTCAGAGGAGGAGGCGGCCTCGTTCAGGCCTGGCGGTCTGAACGCCTCGATCAGCTCCTTCTCGGTCCAGGCCCGTTTGGATCCGGTGAGGAAGTTGATGATGGCGCGGCCAAGGCCCGGGAGGGTGCGCGGTGGGTTCAAGACAGCCATCAGAGTCTCCTGAGGAAGTCGTCAATGGTCCAGTGAGGGCTGCGGATGCTCTTGATGAGTGCATCTGGATAGGCCGGGTCGGGCATGTCTTCCGGGACGACTACGACGCGCAGCGGTCCGCTGGTGGGGGCGAGCCATGAGAGGGGCGGTGTATCCCCGTGGTCGATCAAGATCAGACTCGGTACCGAGAGGCGCGCAGGTACCCCGCCGGTACGCAGGGGGTCCACGGCAACCATGCCCTCGTCGGCGAACCGGGAGGCCGTACGGATGGCGGGGAGCCCGAGCAGCGCTGCTGAGGCGACGATGCCTCGTACGCCGTTGGTGACGCATGACTGGATGAGGTTGCTCAGGGCAGTTCTGAGACGTCCGCTGGGGTAGGTGACCACGATGCTGCGGTGGCCGGCGGCCAGGTACGCCAGGGCCGTGCTGGGGCTTCTGCCGAGATCGGGCATGAGCGCTTCCCCGACGAGCGGACGCACGGTGTGCAAGGTGGGCTGGTGCATGTGCGCTTCTGCGGGGCATCCGGAGCACGCGGGCGCCACATTCTGGCTGGCCCGCATCGCGCCGAAGTCCGTGTAGGTGTACTCCTCACTCAGTACGCGTCCCCAGCATTCATTACCTTCCAGCAGGCGGGTGATGCGCGCCGTTGAGGCGGCTTCGGCGTTCTTGATCTCCGTGCGGGTCCGCTGCAAGGCAGCCTCGAGGGTCTCCCTGTCCAGGTTGGCCACGTGCGATCTGAGCCGTACCGGAACGTGGCTGACGAAGGCAGTCCACTCCTTGCTGAACCGTGCTTGCCAGGCCTGCTGGGGCTCGCCGGGTATGTGTTCGACGACCGGGGGGGCCGGCCTGTCGATAGTGATGAGGTTGGCGCGCTCCATGAGGACGAGCGTGTTGCGGTTCCACAGTTCGTTGGCGTCCGAGGGCTCGTCGCCGTGCCCAGGTACGACTGTGGTGTCCAGGATCAGGCCCCTGCCCGGCTGCGGGGGAAGGCGGTGGTCCCGCATGGCTTCCCAGCGGTTCCACGCCTTGACGTTCCCGATCACGGTCGCGTTTTCGACTTGCTGGCCTTCGGCCGCGTCAGGCGTAGCGGGAAGCCAGACTGACAGCGCCGCGTGGCCGTCGCGTCCCGCGCGGCCGACTTCTTGGTAGAAGCGGTCGACTGAGGCCGGGACGCACGCATGCACCACGGTTCGTACATCGCTCTGGTCCACCCCTAGGCCGAAGGCACTGGTGCCGACCACGATGTCGGTCGTGGTCGGCCCGTCGTCGCCGGACCATCCGCGCATGATGCCAAGACGCTCGGCAGAACCGAGGTCTCCGTGGAAAACGGCGGTGCGTGCAAACCCGGCGGTCAGCAGACGCTCAGCGATGATTCTGGCGGGCTCCTTCTTGGTGGTGTAGATGATTGCCGGCCGCGGAAGGTGGTGCATCGCTTCGATGAGGCGTTCGATCCGGACGTCGGGTGCCGTGGTGGTGCCCCGGAGGTACCGCAGTTCGGAGCGTAGGAAGGTCGACCCGACGAACAGTGACTCGGCAGTGCCTGCGAAAAGCTGATCGTTGAGTTGCAGGCTGGGCGCGGACAGCGTTGCGGACAGAAGTGTGACGCGTGGTGGAGGGTGCCCGGCCCCGGTGGCGAGTTCTCGCAGTTCGCCTACGAGCGAGGCGACGATCTGGAACTCGGGACGGAAGCTCAAGCCCCACAAGCGCACCAGGTGCGCCTCGTCGACGACCAGGTTGGTGAGTTGGCCGGACGTCGCAAGGGTGCGCAGCGTCGCGGTGAATCCGCGTACGAGGGCTTCGGGTGAAGTGAGGAGGATCCGCTGAGTTCCCTCGCGCAGGCGTTCCTTGATGGCTGCGCGTTCTTCGCTGGCGCGGTCGCTGTGGTAGGCCAGTTCGCGAGGGAGCGCGGACGTCGGGAATCGCTTACGCAGGTGGCGTTCCTGGTCGAGCGCCAGGGCGATGGTGGGCAGCACCACGATGGTGGTTCCGCGCGGCCGGAGCAGCCCAGGGGCCAGCCCGACAAGGGATTTGCCCGTGCCGGTGGGCAGGACGACGTGCAGGGTGGAGGCCGGATCGGCCAGCGAGGCGGTCCGCACTGCGCTGGCTTGGCTGCGTGAGCGGTAGCGGTCGATGTCGGGAGCGATCGCGTGCAGGGCTGGATCGACTGGTACCGGGCTGTTCGGGCGGGCGCTGGTCTCCACCGTCGTGTTGCCGGTGCCTATGAACGGCCCGGGGCTTGCGCAGGCGAGATCGATCCAGCGGGGGTCGCCGTGGAGCCAGTCAGGCGTCCAGGCGTCACCGAGCCGCACGGTGTGCCGCGTGGCGCCGAACCGTTCGACCCGCAGGTGTGCTCGCTTGAGCGCCTGCAGTTCGATTCCGCGTTCGTGGAGGTTGATCTCCAGTTCGTGGTGGCGCTGGCCCGTCACACCGGCTTGATGGCGAAGCATCTGAGCCAAGAGAGCGGCGATGTCGCCACTGAGGGCCGGCCCGGCAAGGCCGGAGCGCCAGGCATCGGCGAACCGCCGGTGGGGGCCGGTGAGCTGTTCTACCGATGCTTCTCTTCCCAGAACAATGCGCTGAACGATGTCGAGTTGAGCGGTCACGCGCTGCCGTCCTGCTCCAGGCTGCGGCCCGAGACCACGACCACACCGGTGCTGTCCAGGCGCAGCGAAGGCGTTCGGAGGGCTGTCAGCAACTCCTGGCCCGCCAGCGCTTCCGTTTCCACTTCTTCCTCCAGCTCAGCGCGCTCGTTCCCCTCTGACCGCGCGGCACGCAGCCGCAACTGCCGCAGTCGGGTGTCTATGTCGGTCCCGGCAAGGTCCAGGGCCCGGGTGCGGGTCTCGCTTACGGCGTCGTCGCTGTGGGCCAGGAGCTGAGCACTGTGCTCAGCAGCACGCCAGCGCGGCTCCCAGTGTCTGGCCGGAACGAGTTCGTATGCGTGTTTGATGCGCTCTGAGTTGAGTGAGTAGTCGCCTCCCAGTTGCCCGGGTGCGGGCTTTGCATAGCGTGCCTGCAGGGCGTCGAGATGGCGCTCGTCGGTGATCGGTGTGCCGTTTGCGTCGGTCCACACGGTCACGATGAGCGGCGGGAAAAGCCCGTCGGCCCGGCGTCGCAGCGACGGCAGGTCCACCAGGTCGCTGCTCCAGGCTGCAGCCAACTGGTCGAGTATGTCGCTTTCCGTGCTGGCCTGCAGCGGCTGTGCTTCGACGGCGTAGTCAAAGCGGTAGGCGAGGTGTTCTGCGTAGGGCCAGGTGGGGATCCACCGCCACATGCCGAAGGCTCTGCCCCGGTCGTCGTTCCACAGGAAGTCGGACACGGCATCGATGAACTGATCGCCGTAGCGGTAGAGGCGGACGCCTTCGTGCTCGACGGCCACTTTGCGCACGAAGGTGCCACGGTGTCCTGCGAGCGGCACAAAGTCACGCTGCAGTCTCGCAGCGGGTATCAGCGGGATCTGCGCCTGTCCGGCTGCAGGCCGGCTGACGGGTTCGTAGCTGCCGATCGCATGGGCGGGGTCGCCGGCCGGTGTGAACCGCAGGTTTCCCGCCTCCCGCCGCGCGGACAGCAGCGCATCTGTGACGTCGGCAAACGAGGCTGCCTCACTTTCCGAGGCCCTCATCCTGCCGTACACGGAGCGCTCATCAGCAGGTGCTTCGATGCTGTCCAGAGCATCCTGTTCCTGTACGCGCTTGACCTCGTCCTCGAGCATGGTGCGGACCGTGCGGATGGCCTCGGGTGCCGCCTCAGCGCCGTACTGGAACAGTATGTCCCAGGCAGCGTCTGTGGCGGCGTCCACCGCGTGCTGCAGGCTGGCCACGGACTTGTCGAAGACGGCGAACCCTTCGCTGAGGATACGCATCCACGCTGCGCCAAACGACTGCGTGTCGGTCGTCTCCGCCACCCAGTAGGAGCGCCAGGCATCGCCTTCGCGATGCGCGTCCCAGCGGTCGCATCGGCCGATCCGCTGCTCGAGACGGTTTGCCCCGGGCGGCAGGCCCACGTGAATGAGGAGATCGGCGAACTGGAGGTTGCGTCCTTCCTCTGCTGAGTGGTCAGCAACGAGGACGGCTGCCGTCCGGCTCTGCTCAAAAGTCCGTACTGCCTGCTCGGACACTGCGGGCGAGTCGCTCGCCAGGTGCTGATAGACAGCCCCCGGAAGCAGTTCCCTGAAGGCGCTGGCCAACTCCCCTGCCAGTTGCGGTGTCGGGCAGAAGACGACCACCCGCTCACGTGCTTTGAACAGATAGGTCAGTGCATCGGCCAGCGGGCGGGCGATGTCGCGGCGACGGCTGACGAACCGCAGGTCGCTCTCGATGCGGTCGAGCGCTTCCTGCTCGCCTTGTGCGGCTGCCGCCCGAGACTGCGCCCACGCGCACAGGGCGTCCGGGTCCAAAGACAACGCGACTGCCGTCGCGAAGGCGGACGCCGCCTCTCGGCGGGCTTCCCCGTCGAACTCACAAGCGGCAAGAGCCTCCTGGCGCCAGTTGTCCAAGAGGGAGGCAAGGCCGGCAAACGCGGACGAGGGAAGAAGAACCTGCTGGGGGTGTGAACGCCCGGTGACTTGGTACGACTCGTGCAGTGCAGCGGTTCGGCGGGTACGCAGCATCCGCCGGTGGACGCGGTACACCTCGGAGACATAGGTGCGCAGCGAGCCGATAGCGCCGGCCAGTGCATGCCGGTCCGGTCCTCCGACCGCCTGCCTGACCTCACTGAGCAAGGCGGCGACTTCAGCGTCTTCGGGAAACGCGGCGCCGATCTCCGTGAGGCGCTTGTTCAGCAGAACGCCGGGAAAGTGGGGCTGGAGTCCAAGGAACAGTCGGCCCAGCCCCGCACGCGCCTCCATGCGGTGGCGCAGGTCATCGGCTGTCGTATCCCGGTAGACGGCCGGGTCGAGCAGTTTGAGCATGGCCAGGAAGGCGCGTTCGTTGTGCAGCGCCGGCGTCGCCGACAGCAGCAGCAGGCGCGGACTGGCTGTGGCAACCTCAGCAAGGCGCGCGTAGCGGTTGGACAGTTCGGGCTGCTCGCTGTGCGCGAGGCGGGCCAGATTGTGCGCCTCGTCGACCACGACGAGATCAGCCGGTTGCCATGTATCGGGTGCGTCATCGCGGGAGTACACGATGCGGGCGCCCGCGAAGTCACCCGTGCGGAACTTGCCCGACAGTTCGCGGCGCCACTGCTCCACGAGGAACGGCGGGAGAATCAACTGCACGGTGAGGTCAGACTGGTCCAGCAGGAGTTCCCGGATGACAAGGCCGGCCTCGATCGTCTTGCCGAGACCGACCTCATCGGCCAGGAGGTAGCGCTGCACCGGGTCCTGCAGCACGCGCCACACGGTCTCCACCTGGTGCTCATACAACTCGATACCACTCGAGAGCGCACCGCGCATGCCGTGGGCCGCCGAGCGCTGCGTCAGGGTGCTCTGCAGGAAGGGGCGCCGCATGTCGGCCAGCAGAGGCGATTCCATCAGTCCGGCGCTGGCGAAGCCGACGGGGTCGGTCAGTGGCTGGTCCCAGCGGACATACAGATCCTTCTCAGGAAGGTGTCCCTCCCAGTTTCGCGCCCGCACGTAGATGTCCCGCTGGGCCGTGGTCTCGATGATGCGCCCTGAACGCCATGTGGTGCCCGTCTGCCAGAACACCCGCATCTCGGGTGACAGGGTGAGCCGCCGGAGCCCCTCCTTGGGGACGGTGTGACGAGGGCGCTCGCCCGGTTTCTGTCCGGGGGTGTCGAAGTACTCGAGGACCAGGCCGTCGCCTTCCTTGCCGACGAGTTTCCCGGCCCCGAGCGTGTTGGCGCTGGACACCAGCAGGTCGCCCTGGCGCAGCGACGGACCGCGGGAGGTGTCACTGCTGCGCGCCGGACGGCTCGCCTTCGGCGTGCGGGGCCTGGCCGGCGTCTCCTTACCGACGCCGCCGTCGATGCTCCGTGATCCACGGCATTGCGGGAACTGCGAACAGCCCCAGAAGTAGTTGCCGGCGTTAGGTCCCCGCGAGGCGAACTGCAGGACCATTTTGGCGCCGCACTGAGGGCAGACGGCGGGTTCGTCCGTCATGCTGCAACCCCTACTCGGCTGGTGATGCAGAGCGACAGTACTGGCAGGTGAGCTCGACCCCGGGGGCTCAGGGCACTGCCTGCGGACCGCGACGGCAGGGCCGTTGAGTGCGGGGCGGCCCCGGCGTGCAGCCTGCCGCCTGATGCGGCACACAGTGGCGCTTTCGGGTGCAGCGGCACGCGGCGGCTCTGCACCGCCAATCCCCCATGGAGAACCGCGCACTGCCGCCGCCTCAGATATGTCGTCATCACCTCAAAATGGATGAATATGACCTTCCTCCCCTCGGGCATTCCGTCGCGCCCGCACGCCGAACAGCTGGCAAAGCGGATGAAATCCCCCACCCTCAGCCCCGACATCGCACTTCCTTCACAAGATGCTCACATCCAGCCGGCTGAAGCGTAAACCGCACCACTGACAACGCCCCCGCCGGGTGAACCGTCTTGGGCGACCGCGGTGCGTCGACACTGGGCCACCGCACCGAAGCCGCACCCCGGACCGCCTACCATCACTCCATCCGGCGCCGCCCTGCCGCCACCCTTCCACGCCACCCCCGCCGGGATGCCGGGATTGAGATCACAATAAAGATGATCATTTATTTTCATAACCCATACAGTTGGTCCGGTCAATACCAAGCACAAGCAATCAGTACCTGACGCTGCGGGAACACCGCGATGCCAGCGATACCGGGATAGCGCAGAGGCGCTGCGGGCCGAGGAGGAGGCCTAACCTGCCCTGCTTGACGGGACCGGAGGAGAAGGGGCGGCTCAGGACCTGCCGTGCGGATAGATGCAAGCGCGGCAGGACGAGGTGTCAACCTGCCAGCGGCAACGTTCGAGTGACCCCTTTACCCGTCATCGAGTTGACGACCGTTACTGGATATTGCTGCAGGTTCGTCAACGCCAGCAACCAGGGCCTCGTCCCGCCGACGGCTCGGGCCGACACTCACCGGGCGCAGTCGGCATCTTCATGGGCTGTGACGACGGTGGAACGCTGGCGACAGCACCGCACGAGCAGTCGGCCACTGCGGCCCTGAAAACGGATGGGTGCGGCTCTTCTGCGGTGAGCTCGCCGGTCAGGCCGGGAGTTCGTTGTTGTGCTGGTCGGGCCGGGGGTAGAGGCGTTCGTGTTCTCTGCGGGTGTGAAAGGTCCAGTACTGCGGGAAGTCGCCGTTGCTGATGAGCGCCCGGAGGGTCAGGACGGCTTCGGCTCCGGGGACGGTCCACCGGCTGCCGGTGATATCGAGCCGGTCGGCCACCAGATGACGTGCTGCTCCTTCGACGATGCCGCTGGCGATCGGCCATCCCGCCCGGAGCGCCTGGTCGTAGTGGAGATGGGCGGCGTTGTTCTCCAGGTAGCGGCAGGCCCGGTCGGCTGCGGCCCGTTGATCTGCGGACAAGCCCAGCCGGTCGGCTTGAGTACGGATGCCGGTGACGGAGCCGGAGGCGTCGCCGGCCAGGATCCGGGCGGCCTGGGTGCCGACCCAGGTCTCGGCGTCCGGATCGGTGGCGGTGTGGAAGCACCGCGAGGCTGCCCACAACTTCTCGATCACGTGGACGATGTCGAGAACGACATGGATGGTGACGCCGCGTCGGGCGGCCTCCGCGTGGAGCAACTCCAACTGGTGCTCGGCACCATCGACCAGGACCACCCAGCACCGGCGGTGCTGCGGGTCACGGGCTTCCGCCTCGTCGAACGCGGCAGCGATGACCTGGTCGGCGTCGTGCTCCACCGAGGCGGTGAGCCACTTCGCGCGAGCCTTGGGCCCCTTGCGCGGGGTGCGGTGGGTGGTGCGGCCGCCGGGCGGGGCGATGATGTCGTGCGGCCGGCGCACGGCCGGATCCGCGTCGTGGACGACGGCCAGCGTGGCCATCCTCTTGCGGCAGGTCTTCTCCCCGGCGGACAGACGGGTGCGGAACGTGCGCGTCGCCCGTTCCGCCGCCTTCCTTGTTGCCTCCCGCAGATGCCCCGGGCGCATCACGATCCCCTTGCCGTCGACGCTGAGCACCAGCAGCGTCGTGCTCGCTGCCGGGTCAGGGGTGCGCGCGGCATAGAAGGCCGCGATGTCCACCGCGGCTGCCCGCACGAGCTGTTCGGCCTGGCGTTTGCCCACCACCCGCGCCCCGGAACGGCGTTCGATCGCCTCCAGGGCGTGGTCGTAGGAGCCGCGGACCGCTTCCAGCACGACCAGACGCCGAAGTCCCAGGCTGTGCCGCTCGCGCGGCAGCCCCAGCACCTGGTCGGCCGGATAGCGGTTGGGCAGGCCCGGGGCGCGCAGCGCGCACCGGGTGACCGTCACCGGCCCGACCACGGTGGCCAGTTGGCGCCGGTGGCCTTTCTCCAGCCGGGTCCGGCCCGCGGCCAGTTGGGCCCGGCCGCCGGTGTCGAGGGCCGACAGTTCGGCTTCCTCCCGGCGGGCGCGCAGGTCGAAGTGGCCCTGCAGGAGGAGGCGGGCCAGCTCCCTCGCCCCGTTCTCGGCGTCTTCCTCCACCCGTTCATGGGGCAGGAGCAGAGCTTCGGGACGGGAGAGGGAATCGATGAGACAAGTGAGGAAAGAAGCGGCTCGGTCAAAGGGGTCAGCCGTCGCGGCGGCCGCATAGCCTGCGGTCATCGGGCTCTCGCTTTTCGGGCGGACGAATGGGTGGCACCTTCGACGCTAGGGACGAGAGCCCGACCCCACATCGGCGCGGCGGCGCACGGCGGAGGACCCGGCCTGCTCCGGCGCATCCCCGCCCGCCGCCAGAGCCTCACGCGGCGTGAACAGTCCCGGCCCCTCTTCCATCAGCCAGCCCCGCTCGACCAGCCGTTTCAGCTTCGACCGGAAGCCTTCCACCTTGCTCTTGTCCGTCGACAGGCCCAGCGCGGCACACAGGTGATGCGCCCGCATCGGATGCACCGCGTCCTGGAGAACCTCGACGATGTCCCGGTACGGACCCGGCAGCACCTCCACGGCCAGCTCGGGCGTCCACTGCGGCACCAGCCGCACCCCGACCGGCGAGCCCGCCGGCAACCGGGGCTCCTCCATCTCCGCCTCGCCCGCGCCAGCTTCCACCCCGGCAACCGAGACCGTATCGTTGCCGGACAGGATCTCGGTCATCGTCTCCCGCGTGATCTGCAGCCGGGACAGCACGTCTTCCCGCTCAGCCAGACGGCTGGTCAACTCCTCGATCTGGTCCCGCAGTTCGGCGATCTCCTCCCGCGCGGCAGTCTCCCGCCGATCAAGCTCCTCCAGCCACGACACCATCGCCGCCTCCAAGACCACGTCCTGGAACACGACGATCCGCCGTCCGACCACGAACGGCAACGGCGCACGGCATCACCAGCTCACTGCAGAAGAGCCGCACCCGAAGCCTTTCATCGCCCGTTCGCGCTGCCTGGTGGGCTGGTGGCTGTTCTCCGCCCGGTTGTTCAGTCCCTTGTGCGAGCGGTGCTCGGCGGAGGGCATGACTTCGCGGTGGGCCGCGCCGTAGGGGCGGAGCTTGTCGGTGACGATCACCCGCGGCACCGCACCCGTGTTCTTCATCAGGCGGCGGAAGAAGCGCCTGGCCGCTGCGGTGTCACGCCGGTTCTGCACCAGGATGTCCAGCACCATCCCGTCCTGGTCGACGGCCCGCCACAGGTACTTCTGTTCCCCGTTGATCTTGATGAAGACCTCGTCCAGGTGCCACTTGTCCCCAGGCCGGGGCTGTCGGCGGCGCAGCGCGTTGGCGTAGGCCGGCCCGAACTTGGCGCACCAGCGGCGGATCGTCTCGTAGGAGACGGTCACGCCGCGCTCGAACATCAGCTCCTCGACCTCGCGCAACGACAACGGGAAACGGTGATACAGCCACACACAGTGGGAGATCACCTCGACCGGGTACCGATGCCCCTCGTACGACAGCGACACGGACCCCACAGACAACCCCCTCCAGCACGATCAACCAGAAGATCAATCCCACCCGGCCAACCAACGTGGCAGTGCCAAACCAAGGGTCTGCGAGAACTGAGTGAAATTCCGGTACAACCCCTGCCCGGGGTGCGGTGTCTGAACGTGTGATCGGAAACAACAACCCCGCACATAGGTGCGGCCTCACGACTCGATCGCCGATCGCCGATCGCTGACCGCTGACCGCTGACCGCCGTGACGAACGGCGGTTGCGGTGACGACGAATTCACCGGCGTCTTTCTTCGTCGGGCCTGATCATCACTGATTCCGCGAAGGGTTATTTCTGCATGCGCACGTTAAGGACCATTTCCGCCACCGCCTCTCTCGCTCTCGCCCTCGGCGGAGGCGTGTTCGCGGCGTCCACCGCCCAGGCGGTCACGGCGAGTTCGGCCTCTCTCGTCCACGCCGACGGCGAGCTCTGGTACAAAGCCGGGGCCGGACAGACCAACAACCTGACGGTCACCGCGAAGGTCGTCGACGTCGACCCCTCGCAGTTCGGTGAGGACTACCTCCTCACCTTCCGCGACACGTTCGACATCACCATCTCCACGAACGAGTGCAGCTACCCGTCGGCGACCAACCACAAGGTCGCCGAGTGCACGGTGGCCGCCCCCCTGGGCTCCGACGACTCGGACGACTATGACGTCGACCTCGGTGACGGCAACGACACCGCGACGGTCACCGGCTCCGCGTACACCTCGATCCACGGCGGCAAGGGCAACGACGTCCTCAAGGGCAGCACCGCCGCCGTGTTCTACGGGGACGACGGCAACGACCGCCTCGACGGCGGCGGAGGCGTTTGGGCCATGGGCCCGTTCGGCGGCGCCGGCAACGACACGATCACCAACTGCGACGCCGAGTGCCACGGCGGCACCGGCAACGACACCATCACGGGCACCGCCGCCGGGCAGGACTTCGGCATGTACGGGGACGACGGCAACGACGTCATCCACGGCGGCGCCGGCGCCGACCTCATCTACGGCGGCAAGGGCAACGACAAGCTGTACGGCGACAGCGGCAACGACAAGATCTACGGCAACAGCGGCAACGACCTGATCCACGGCGGCACGGGCACGGACACGCTCTCCGGCGGCCCGGGCACCGACAAGGTCTACCAGAACTAGAACAACCAGAACTCAGGGCCATCAGAGGCGTGAGGGAACACGGTCTCCCTCACGCTCCCCCTGCCCGGCATCTCGGACAGGGCCCGGCCAGCGGGCCCCCTGCGACATGGGTCTTCTGCTTCCCCCACACCTACCACCCCTCCTCATACCTGCCAGGGGCACAGAGTCACGCGCGCGACACTCACCACCAGGGCGGTAGAAGGCGCCTGCCGACACCTGATCGCCGACCGCCTCGACATCACCGGCAGCCGCTGGGGACTCGACGGGGCCGAGGCCGTCCTCACGCTCCGAGCCCTCATCGACAACGGCGACTTCGCCGCCTACTGGCGACACCACCTCGCCCGCGAACACGAACGCCTCTACCCCACCCCCGACCAGCACAACTACGACCTCACGGCCTGATCAGGAACGTCCCTGAAGGAGAGCCACACCCAAAACGGATTCGCCCGCCACCGGATGTCGGGGCGGGCGAATTGTCTCCGTTCGCAGTGCCCTGAAGCCGGGGCACTGCGAACGGTCAGGTCAGTTGTGTACGGCGCGGACCAACAGGTCGGTCAGGAGACGGATGTCGTTGGGGGTGTTCTGCAGGCCGTTCCAGCGGCGCTGCTCACCATCGGCGAAACGCCACATGCCGGAAGTCCAAGCAGTGATCGGCATCAGGCCCAGGACTGCGTTGCGTACCGCATCGCAGTCGACATCTTCAGCGGCCATGCCGTCAGTGAGGGTGTCCATGACGAAGCCCATGGCCTGGATACCAGCGCCGTGGGTGAGGCGGGACTGACGGGGCGGGAGTTTCCAGGCGTCACTGAAGGTGTCCTTGACGACCTTCCAGAAGGAGCGCAAGTGCAGCACCATGCGGTCGACGTCGCCGGAGCCGTCTTCGGGGTTGCGGTACTGGTAGAGGGCGCCCTCGAAAAGGCTGTGCTCCAGCATACGGAGAATGGCCGTGTCCTTGATGTTGCCATCAGGTGAGGTGGGACTGGCGATGCGGCCGTAGAAGGGGCCATCGCCGTCGGTGTTGAGGCGGGTCATCAACTGGGCGGGTAGCCGCTTGCGGGCGTAGGCGGGCGGAAGGTGGCCACTGGTTTCCGGGAGGAGCTCGTGGATGAGGCCCTTGGGCAGCGGCTTGGTTGAGTTGACCAGGATGAACTGGGAGCGCTGGTCGTCATGGTTGTCGGCGATGAACCCGACGGCAGCGACGGGGAATTCGACCAGGTCAGCGTCACGGATGGCGGCACTGCGCTGCTGGCCGTCGACAATCAGGGCGGGCTTGTCCTCGTCAGCAAGCGACTCGTCGACAGGGATCACCAACTCGCCAGGGACCGAGTAGTCGATGCCGGCGGCCCGCCGCGCCCCACTCTCGAACCTGACGTTTTCGTCGAAGGCCAGAACCAGGGCGTTGGGGAGCATGGGGTTGTCGGACTCGAGGTAGCGGCGGATGCCGCGGATGTGGCTAAGGACCTCGGGGCGCTGGTAGCCCTGGAGGTTGCTGTCGCCATCGCGACGCACGCGGGAAACCGCGGCGAAACTGTGAAGTTTCTTGCCGTCGACGGCAAAGCAGTAGATCTTTCTGTCGCCCTGACGGATCTCAAGCGCCGGGAGCCTGAGTTCGTATCGGTCGGCCATTGCATCTCCAGACATTTCAAAAGAAGAAGAGTGGGAGTTCATCCGAAGGTGAGGGAGCGCATTTTGGCCTCGAGCACCGTCAGATTATGGAATCCTCGGCGCTTGTTTCGCTCGGATCCCCGGAATATTGCGATCTCGACGCCATGTTTCTTGCACAGGGCGCAGGGGCAGGCGCGCCAGGGAGCGTCGCTGAGGGTGCGCTCGTAGAGTTCGAGATAGCTCTTCTTCTTCGGTCCGAGGACGAGCGACTCGTAGGCGGCAAGGGAATCCAGTACTTCTTCGAGCGAGTTCTCTCCGCGGTCGAATTCCCGCAGTGCGCGTAGGCAGGCTCGTTCTGCGGTGATGGCCTGGGCCTGGGAGACACTTCCGGACAGGATGAGGCGTTTGAGGGCGGGATTGCCATCGACCTGGGGAACTCTGATGGCGGTGTAGGCGCCGGTGGCGGTGTGGTAGTTGTTGCGGTCATCCATGAAGGCCTGGCGGAAGACAGAGGTGCTGTCGAAGCTGGTCACACCGTGGCGGGCGAACTGCTCCATGCTGTCAACGCGGTTGATGCCCAGCAGGTGTAGTTCGGTGCCGTGATTGCGTACTTCGTCGATAACTTGCAGGCAGGCCAGGATCTCGTGGGATTTGAGGGGGACCATGCCGCCGAGGGCGATGCGTCGGTACCCCATTTTCTGCAGTTGTGAGACGGAGTGCGCGTAGCTTTCAGGTCCCCATCCCTGGGCGGCACCAACAGGTTCGAAGCGGGCGCCATGCTTTTTAATCGCGGCGGCGAGGAAGTTCTCGGCGAGTTCCAGGGAGATCTGCTGGCGCTCTACCCACGCCGCTTCTGGTTCCGTATCGGATTCTTGAGGGATGTAGCCGAAGATGATGTGGTCGATGCTGATGCCGGCATCGAATCCGCAACGCCCATAGAAATCGATGACTTCGTCGACCTCGTACGGAGGGCGTTCTTCGTCAATATAGTTGAAGGCGCCGCAGTCGCCGATGGTGGAGCAGGTTTCGGGAAGGCGGAAGAAGTTCCGCACGCCCAGGCGGTAAAGCCGCTCGCGTTGCGGAGTGGAGTATTTCCCTGCACCCTTCATGGATCCGTCAACGACAGCCTTACTGACGAGAATCCCGTCATACGGGATCGGCGTCACGGCCTGGTGGGCATAGACGTCGTCGCGCTGGCGGACCCGGTAAGGCGAATACTCGTCGTTGATGAAGTCGTAGGTGGGACTCACCAAGTCCTGACTGTCAGGGAAATAGAATTTCACGCGGCTTTTGCCTTTTCCTGCACATAGATACGGAGGAGGTAGTTCGACAGGGTGCTGATGTGGCGCGGATTGTTCTGGAGTTCGTTCCAGGGGATGTTCAGGTCAGGCCAGCGCCCCTTGGTCCAGTAGCAATGCGGGGCGATCAGGGCAAGTTCGTCGCGAGCCTGCTGCAGTGCGTGGGGGGAGGCGGGGTCTATGGCCATCATCACGCGGTCCATCAGGCGTCCCATGGAACGGATGCCGACGCCGTGCATGAGACGGCTACGGGTGGGCGGCAGGCCCCAGGCGTCAGGGAAGGTGTCGCGTACCGCAGTCCAGTAGGTGATGAGAATCTGGCGGATGGTAGCGGTGTCCACGGTGTTGTTGGAGAGGTTTTTGTAAGGGAAGAAGGCTCCCGACGGGGAGTTGAGGGCCTCCTGGATGGCCGTGGTGAGGCTGTTGTCGGTGACGACGGCGTCGGCTTTTTGCTCGGATGTGGTGGAGGGGCGACGCACCAGTCCGCAAAACGGTGAGTCCTTGTCGTGGTTAAGGGCTTCGACCAGGACGGCGGGGAGTTTGCGGGCGGAGAGTTTGGTGGGCAGGGCGGTGCCGACCTCGGGGAGGAGTTCGGTGACGAGGTTGGTCGGCAGGGGGGAGACCGTGTTCACCCGCAGGAACTGATCCCGCTGGGTTTCGAGATCCTCGGCAACGAAGCCGGCGATAGTGACGGCCAGGCGAGTGTTGCGGGTGCGGGCCAGAGCGAGGCTGCGCTGCTGGCCGTCGACAATCCAGGCAGGCCGGGGGGCGTCGGGGGAATCAGGCAGCGTGATCTCCAGCGTGCCAGAGGTGCACAGGCCGTCGCTGCTGCTCGGGCCGGGGCTGGACTTGAAGCGCACACTGGCGGGCAGAGCCATGATCAGACCGTTGGGGAAGAGGACCTCGTCGCTGTCGAGGTATTCCAGGATCTGCCGTACGTGCTGCTTCTTCTCTGGGCGCTGGTAGCCGATGAGCTTGCCGGCCTCGTCGCGGGAGATCCGGGCGACATCGGCGACCTGGTGGACCTCTTCTGCCGCCAGAGTGAACACGTACAGCGGGATCGTGGGGTGCTGCTCGATCCGCAAGGCTCTGCGTTTCAGCACGATGGAAGTCATCAGCGGCCAATCGTTGATGTGTACAGGTCTGCGAAGCGCTTTTGTTCGCAGGCCATCCCCTTGTCTCGAAACAGGCGCAGCAGGCGGGTGCGGGAGGCGTCGGGGTAGGTGCTCTTCGCCTCTTTGATGAAGGCGATGACGGTCTCGTTCGTTACCGGTGTGCGGTCGTAGCGCTCAGGCCGGGCAGTCTGGGAGGCCCAGTCGTCCCAGCGCACTTGGGCGGGCGGGTCGGTAAGGCGTCCGGGTGTGCAGTGCTCGAGCCAGGAGGCGGCCATGCGCACGTTGAGGCTGGTCAGGGTGCCACCCAGGGCGTGTCGCAGGCCGGCGTTGGCGGGCACGCGCCGTATGCCCTCGATGTCGGTGGCGCCACCGATCAGGACGACGTCGGTGGCGGTATCAGCGAGGGCGAGCAGGTCGTGGTGCATGGCCTGGGCGTAGGGCGCGGACAGCACGACGAGGGCGCGTCCGGCGGTGCCGGCGATCTGGGGCAGGTTGTGGGTGCCGTCCAAGCGTTGCAGATGATCCCACCACTGGGAGGTCTGGGCGCTGGAGGAAGCCACGGAATCTGCGTGCCGGGGCAGGAAAGTCGCGGCGTAGGAGGGGGCCGGGCTGGAGACTGGACGCAGGCCCAGGCCGGCCGAGGCTGCATACAGGCGGGGGGTGAAGCCTGCCTGGGATGCAGCGTGGGTGAGCGCGAGGGCGCGTTTCCACTGGTCTCCCCGGTACAGGTCCTCCAGCGGCGTGTGCGGGCTTGGTGTGGTGCGCAGACGGTGTGCCCACTCCTCGGCCCGCTGGGGCAGGTTGGCGGCGGTCAGGGTGCGGGCCTGCAGGTCTGCTGCGGGAGGGGACGCCTTCCGGTCCGTGCACGTGACCACGATGGGCAACTCGTTCACTGCGGCTCGACCCCTGGGTTTCGGTAACTCGTTTGTTGTTGTGGTTACTGTAGCCGCTAGTTAAGACGGTAGGCTGCCTCTGTCTCGGCTGAGGCAACTGGACTTCAGATAGGGGAGTGACAGCATGGACCGTCCCGCGATCGTGTTGCTGAGCGGTGGCCTGGACTCGACCACGGTGCTGGCCATTGCCAAGGACCAGGGGTTCACTCCCTATGCGCTCAGCTTCCGCTACGGCCAGCGTCACAGCATCGAACTGGAGGCCGCCAAGCGCGTGGCCGAGGTCCAGGGGGTGGCCCGGCACGTCATCGCCGACATCGATCTGCGGGTCTTCGGCGGCTCTGCCCTGACCGCCGACATCGAGGTCCCCAAGCACGAGTCGCTGGATGACGTCGAGGACGGCGGGGTGCCGATCACCTACGTGCCGGCCCGCAACACGATCTTCCTGTCGTTCGCACTGGCTTTCGCCGAGACCGTCGGCGCCAGCGACATCTTCACCGGAGTCACCGCTGTGGACTACAGCGGCTACCCCGACTGCCGCCCCGAGTACATGGACGCCTTTGCCACCATGGCGAACCTGGCGACCCGGGCCGGCGTGGAGGGCACCTCTCGGATGACGCTGCACTCCCCCCTGATCGCCATGTCGAAGGCCGACATCGTGCGCGAAGGCCTGCGCCTAGGCGTGGACTACTCCCTCACGTCCTCCTGCTACGACCCCGATGACCAGGGCCAGGCCTGCGGCAAGTGCGACACGTGCCTGCTGCGCCTGAAGGGCTTCGCTGAAGCCGGCGTCACCGACCCGGTCCGGTACCAGAGCGCCTGAACATGACCTATCTGATCAAAGAAATCTTCTACACCCTGCAGGGCGAGGGCAGCCACGCCGGGCGTCCGGCGGTCTTCTGCCGCTTTTCCCGCTGCAACCTGTGGACCGGCCGGGAAGCGGACCGCTCCCGGGCGATCTGCCAGTTCTGCGACACCGATTTCGTCGGTACCGACGGAGAGGGGGGCGGCCGCTTCGTCACTGCGGATGATCTCGCCGATGCCGTCGAGGCCGCCTGGCCCAGCACCGACCGTGCCCACCGCTTCGTGGTGTGCACCGGCGGCGAGCCCCTGCTGCAGTTGGACGAGGTCGCCCTCGCCGCCCTGCACGGCCGCGGCTTCGAGGTAGCGGTGGAAACCAACGGCACCCGGCCGGCTCCCCGCGGCATCGACTGGCTGTGCGTCAGCCCCAAGATCGGCTCCGACCTGGTCCTGACCAGCGGCGATGAACTGAAACTGGTCTACCCTCAGGCCGGCGGCGACCCGGCTCAGTTCGAGGGGCTCGACTTCCGGCACTTCCGACTGCAGCCGCTGGATGACGC
The DNA here is from genome assembly GCF_045041015.1 of Streptomyces sp. NBC_00019. Classification (NCBI taxonomy): domain Bacteria; kingdom Bacillati; phylum Actinomycetota; class Actinomycetes; order Kitasatosporales; family Streptomycetaceae; genus Streptomyces; species Streptomyces sp. NBC_00019. The sequence goes on along the minus strand of NZ_CP108302.1, from coordinate 4,695,833 downwards.
CCACCGTGAGGACCACACCCGCGCCGCTGTCGAGTACTGCATGAAGAACCCGCGCTGGACACTCTCTCTCCAGACGCACAAGTATCTGGGAATTCAGTAATGGAAATCTTCCGCGAGTTCGCCTTCGAAGCGGCGCACCGCCTGCCTCGTGTACCCGAAGGTCACAAATGTGCCCGGCTACACGGCCACTCCTACAAGGTCACCGTGCACGTCGAAGCACCGGTCGACGGGGAGCTGGGCTGGGTGATGGACTTCGGGGACATCAAGCAGGCCTTCAAGCCTATCGATGCACAACTCGACCACTATTACCTCAACGACATTGACGGCCTGGACAACCCCACCAGCGAGAACCTCGCCCGCTGGATCTGGGACCGGATGATCATTGAACTCCCCCAATTGTCCGCGATCACCGTGCGCGAGACCTGCACCTCCGGCTGCACCTACCGAGGCGAGTAGCAGCATGCACGACATCCAAAACGAGGCCGACCACCGCGGCATCGCCATCGACGAAGTCGGGATCAGTGGCCTGCGCTACCCCGTCACGTTCGATGACGGCCACACGCGCCAGCACGGCATCGCCGACGTCAGCGTCACCGTCGGCCTGCAGGCCGACCGGCGCGGCACCCACATGAGCCGCATGATCGCCCTGGTACACGAGGAAGTGGCCACCCTCGCCCCGCAGGAGTTGCCCATCGTCCTCAAACGAGGGCTCACCCTGCTCGAAGCCCCCGCCCTGACCATGGCACTGTCTCTGCCCATCGCCACGACCGTGACCGCACCCGCAAGCCAGCGGCAGTCATGGCAAACCCACGACGTCACCATCACCGGCCGGATCACCCCCGACGCCTGCACCGTCGCGACTACAGTGACGACTGACGTCACCAGTCTGTGCCCGTGCTCCAAGGCCATCTCTGACTACGGGGCTCACAACCAGCGCAGCGAAGTCACCCTCACGGTCACCGGGACCGCCGACGCGCCCTACCCCCTGGCGGTCCACGGAATCGTCGATCTGCTGCGCAGTTCCGGTTCCGCCCCCGTCCTGCCTCTCATCAAGCGGCCCGACGAACGTGTCGTCACCATGCAGGCTTATGACCATCCCGTTTTCGTCGAAGACATCATCCGTGATGTAAGCCTTGCATGCCGTGAAAAGGGTCTGAACCACGCGATCCGGGCGAAGAATCTGGAAAGTATTCACAGCCACGACGCCATCGCCAGCTTGACCCACACCAGCTGAACCCACGCACGTGCCGCAGGGCGGGAATGGGGATGCCGCTCCCCTTTCCTGCGCGGCGCCTGCGGCGGCAAGACGCATGGTTCCGCCGAGCCCGCAGGACGCATCCGCTGGCGGCTATGCACGCGCCCCGCAACCCGTGCAGCGGGCTGGCACGTGCCACGCTGCCTGGCGCGCCCGCCATCGCGAGATCCGCTCGAGCTCCTCAGCGCGGCACCGCCGCCTGCCCCACGCGGACCTTGCACACCTCCGAACCAGGCAGTTGCCCCAGCACCGCAGCACGGACCGACGCCTTAAGAATGTCAGTGCCGTGCGCTGTACTGTCTGCACGTTCGCCCCACCGCCCGTTCCCCGCGGGAGCCGAGCGCAACACCCCACCACTGAGAGAGAAAGCAGATCGTGAAGGCCCCCGCTCCTGCTGGTATCGCCACGCTCATCGCCTACATCGCCACTATCCCGGCCGCCAACTTGGCCGTCACCCATTTCGGTGTGGTACCCGTCGGCTTCGGTTACGTCGCGCCTGCCGGCGTCTACCTCGTCGGCCTGGCGCTTGTGCTGCGCGACCTTGCACGCGAGGCGATCGGCCGAGGCGCCGTCCTCGCCGCCATAGCCATAGGCACTGTCCTCTCCTACCTCCTCGCCGACCCGAGTCTCGCCACTGCGTCAGCGGTTGCCTTCGCCGTCGCTGAAACCATGGACTTCGTTGTCTACGAACCCCTGCGCAAGCGAGGACTACTTGTCGCGATACTGGCCTCGAACACTGTCGGCCTCATCGCCGACAGCCTCTTGTTCCTCCACCTTGCCTTCGGCTCCTTCGATTACCTGCCTGGACAAATCCTGGGCAAAACGTGGATGACCTTCGCAGCCGTCGTAGTCCTGGCGCTACTGCGCCGCCGTTACCGCGCTGTCGTCTGAACGTCCCAACCTGCCCCTCCGTGCACGCCAGGACTTCACAGCAATCGCCTTCGATCAGGCCCTGCAGGAGTGGGGAGTTCCCAGGGTTTGGGTTCGCCGCGAATGCGTGCAGTTGCAGATGAGGGGCAGTAACTTCGGCGGCGGTAGGGCGAGTTGACCTACTTCTCGGTAACTCGCTACCGTCTCAATAGCATTGAGGGGCCCCACTCCGGCTTACCGGAGTGGGGCCCCTTTTTGTCCTCTTCTGCACAAGCAAAGAGGTGGGCGGGGGCGTCGCCGTCATCAGGTTCCCAGGCCGCGAGAGCGGCGACGCCCCACCACGAAGGGGGTTACCTATGAACTACCAGCATGACACGGCTGTCAATGCGAGCCAGAATGGTCAGGCCGGTCCCCAGGGAAGCCTGGTTGCCGCCCCCGTTATGTTTTCCGCGGTCCTGCAAGAGGGCTGCTGGCCTCCGGGCCCGGCATGACTGTGTCCCCCTGTCGAAGGCATGACCTGGGGGGTGGTGTCACCGGGCCCGGGAGGTGCCGTCGGAGACGCTGATCAGAGGTCCGGCCGCCGCCCGGTCCGGCGCAATGCCGGACAGCTCGCGGGCGGCAGGTCTGCATAACGTGGATGCGCGCGTACGACACCACCGCCGAGGCCGGCACGTTCAACTCCCCTGGAGGGGCGCGATGTTCGACACCGAAGACGTGGGCGTGTTCCTCGGCCTGGACGTCGGCAAGAGTGCTCACCACGGGCACGGGCTCACCCCGGCCGGGAAGAAGGTCTTCGACAAGCAGCTGCCCAACAGCGAGCCGAAACTGCGGGCCGTGTTCGACAAACTGGCCGCGAAGTTCGGCACCGTCCTGGTGATCGTGGACCAGCCCGCATCCATCGGAGCCCTCCCGCTCACGGTCGCCCGGGACGCGGGCTGCAAGGTCGCCTACCTGCCCGGCCTGGCGATGCGGCGGATCGCCGACCTGTATCCGGGCGAGGCCAAGACCGATGCGAAGGACGCCGCCGTGATCGCGGACGCGGCCCGCACCATGCCGCACACCCTGCGCTCGCTGGAACTCACCGACGAGATCACCGCCGAACTCACGGTCCTCGTCGGCTTCGACCAGGACCTCGCGGCGGAGGCCACCCGCACTTCCAACCGGATACGCGGCCTGCTCACCCAGTTCCACCCCAGCCTGGAGCGCGTTCTGGGCCCCCGCCTCGACCACCAGGCCGTCACCTGGCTGCTGGAGCGCTACGGCTCCCCCGCCGCACTGCGCAAAGCCGGCCGCCGCAGGCTCGTCGAGCTGATCCGGCCCAAGGCCCCGCGCATGGCCGCCCGGCTGATCGACGATGTCTTCGAGGCGCTGGACGAGCAGACCGTCGTGGTCCCGGGGACCGGCACCCTCGACATCGTGATTCCCTCCCTGGCCGCATCGCTCGCCGCCGTCCACGCACAGCGCCGGGCCCTGGAGACACAGATCAACGCCCTGCTGGAGGCCCACCCTCTTTCCCCGGTCCTGACCTCGATGCCCGGCGTCGGCGTCAGGACCGCCGCAGTCCTGCTGACCACCGTCGGCGACGCCACCAGCTTCCCGAGCGCCGCCCACCTGGCCTCCTACGCCGGACTCGCCCCCACCACGAAGTCGTCGGGGACCTCGATCCACGGCGAACACGCACCCCGAGGCGGCAACCGGCAGCTCAAACGCGCCATGTTCCTCTCCGCCTTCGCCTGCATGAACGCCGATCCCGCCTCCCGCGCCTACTACGACCGCCAGCGAGCCCGCGGCAAAACCCACACCCAGGCCCTCCTCCGCCTCGCCCGCCAACGCATCAGCGTCCTGTTCGCCATGCTCCGCGACGGCACCTTCTACGAACCCCGCACCCCCGAAACCGCCCCTGCCTGAGCCCTTCAACCTTGACGAAGGACATAGAGGCACCCCCCCGGCACGTTCGCGTGTCCGTCGGCAAGCACTTCGACCTGTCTGTGTCCCTGTCGGTGTCGCCAGCCTTCCTCACACTCCTGGCTGCGGCCGTGGGTGTCGCGGGCGGGAACTACTGGTTCCTGCTCTGAGAATGGGCCGTGGTCGAGCGCAGGGCCTGGCGCAGCTATCAGCGCCAGGCCCTGGACCATTCGTGGACGGCGTGAGCTTGACAGGCTGATTGGGGCTTTGTGACCAGCGTCTTTACCGAAACCTGAAGCCCCCTCCGGAGACAAGCCGGGATACGCGGCCTGTGCGAGCGTGGCGAGCCGGGCGGCCTGAGCGGTAGCGGCGCTGGTCGCGTTCGCCGAGGTGATCAGCCGGAACGCGTCCTTGCTGGTGGTGGTCACGCTGACCACGTCGTGCCGGTCAAGCATCGTCTCTCCGGGGTCGACCAGGAGATTCCCGCCCTCCAAGACGATGTCCGGCTTCACCACGGGTGCCCCGGTCAGCGCGACCGACGTCCGGCTGAAGGGCGAGAGTTGGCCGTGTGCTGCAAGCGGTCGGAAACCGGCGTACGACGGATCGTCCGGCACCGCGGTGAGTTCGGTGAAGGCACCGACGGCGAGGATGTTGTGCGCCTGCGCGGGCTCTTCGATGCGTGAGAGGTCGCACATCGTCAGGTGGTCCAGCTTGCCGTCGGGGGTGCGGATCTGTTCCGGGGTCAGGCCTCTGACGTTGCCCGCGCTGACCACGATCAGCCGTGCGGCGTCCGGCTCGGGAGCCCCCAGCAACTCGATGCGGTCGTCGTGGGCCACCACATCCGTGCCGGCGGCGAGCGCGTCCAGGGCCGCGGACCACAGGGTGGCGGTGCCGTCGACGCCGTTCTCACGGTCCCCGGACTGACGGGTGACCGCCATGGAGAACACCCGGGCCCGCAGCGGTCCCGCATTTACGCCCTCGATCTCCGCGGTCGCCACCGCGTTCGCCGTCACCTCCGCATACGTCCTCGGAGACGCGGCATCCTGTGAGGCGCCGTCAAGGATCTTCACGGCCTCCAGACCGTGTCTCAGAACGACAGCACCCGTGCCCTCCACCGAGCGGGCGAGGTCGCCGTACAACGCGATGCCGGCCCGGCGAACTTGCCGTGCCCCTGGCGCGCGGACTTGGCCGCGACCTGGAGGGCGATGCTGTAGAAACGGTCGTCGTCCGCCTCGGCGTGTGCCCGGACGAGGGCCTTGAGATGTTCAGCGCTGGCCGCCATCCGCGTCACACCTCCCCGAGTAACCGGTGCGATGCCACCGTAGTCGTTTCCACTGACAACGCATCGTACGAGGATCTCTCCTTGCGCACCCAGTGGACGAATCGGCCGGGTCCCTTCGGGTGTACACCGGTGGCCTGCGGTCTCTCAGCGGTTCAGCTCAAGCTCGCGACGTACCCGCTCCCGGCCGACATCCGGATCGGGGCCTGGCACCAGCCATGCGGGCACGTTGCTGATCAGGCCCCGCAGACACATGTTGGACGTGCCACCGGATCCAGGATCGAACCGGCTATGGAAAGCAACAATCAGTCGAGGGCGTTCCCTCAGCATCCGGGTGTTCCGCTCGGGCCCGGCCAGCCGCCACGTCTTCGGTCTCGCGAGCCTCTCGGCCTTCCAGTCCACCGGGTGACACCGGTGCCGATCCGGACCAAGACCGTTTCGCTTGCACCAGAGGTGCGCCGCCCGGTCGGCGCCGGATGCGGCGCCTTCGATCACGATGAGCCGGTCACCGTAGCGAGCCGCCAGGCGGTCCAGGACCGCGGTGACCGTGCCCGGCCAGAGCCATCGCCGGTCCCCGCACACCAGGACGCGGGGATCAGACAGTTCCACACTGCTCGTCATCACCATGAGGCGCTCCGTGGGCCGACTCCTCCTGTACCGCTTCGTCGTGCGGCGTGTAAGGAGGGCCCTCGGCCTTTCGACAATCACATTCCGCAACAGTGATCGGTGCATCAAGCCCGGCCAGTTGGCTCTCGCTGATGAGGGAAGCGATGGGCCCAGTGTCGTCGGTGAATGTGACACGCGTTCCGGAAGCGGAGATCCTCCGGATGAGTTGCTCCGCTGGAAGCGGAAGTCTAGACACTGCGATGCGGTCTGTGATGTTCGATGACGAACCTACCCAAACGCAGTTGTGGAGCATGAAATTCAAAGCACACTCTTGACGTGCTGACTCTGTCGACCGGTCGCGAGCGAGAGCTTCTCTGATCGCCGATCCCAGGAATTTCTCAGTGCTCTTTCCTGTTGCTCTGGCCCACGCGCGGATTCGTCTCTTCACTCCGGGCGCGAAGGGAATGCTCATTCGCAGCATCCCGTCCGGGCCCGGGAAGACGGTGCACAGCACGTCGATCGGCAGGGAATCCTCGAGTCGACGCCACACTTTCCTGATGGCATGCTCCTCGTTCCGTGCCGATACAAGGACGGCGATGCTCTTACCGTCCTGCGAAGGCGCCATCGGCATGCGACTGATATGCCGTGCTGCCTTCAGTTCGACTCCGCTTACGGTTCGCTTGAGGATGATTTCGATGGCATGCATGGGCATAGGTCCTCCAGTTCAGCGGAAGGAGACCGGGCCGTCGGGAAGCCAACCTTCGACGTAGCCGGAGACGAGGAGGGTCATGCCCTCTGGGTGGATCTCTTGGTGCCGCGCTTTGATTTGATCGATGCCCCAGCGGGCGTGTGACGGAGCGATCAGTTGAAGCGAATCCGACTCTTCGGAACTGATCTTCACGATGAAGGCACGAGAAACTGTCTTTCGGTCGTGCTCCCAGCAGTCGGACTCGCTTGTTTCGTGGACTCCGTAAACAGTCCCGAAAATAGGCACCTCGATGCGAAATCGCTCCGCGAGATACTGAGCTGCTCCGATCCGGAAATCAGTTGTAGCGCCGAGCAGTGCTTGCGGGACCGTCCAGTCGCCACAGCAGCCACCGCACAACATCAGACGGTGCTGATCGTCCAGCAGGAGCAGGAGGACACGTCGGTCGACAGTCGGCCGCACGCTATGGGAGGTCGCCATGCCGCAAGGCTGCTTCCTCTGCTACTCAAGTGGCAAGTCGAGTGAGGCCTCTTGGGTGACTGCCTCGGATGGGCGGTGTCAGGCGTGTGCTGCGGGAGGGTGCCTATCCTGCCTAGCTGGCATGCATACGTGGCACCGAATCGGGCCTTCCGCTGTCGGCTGTGGCGCTCACTGTGAGCTGCGCAAACGCTGAAAGGGCGTTTGGGATTCGGGGCCAGGACGTTTTGGGGCCTCGCAGCACATCAGGTCTGACCTGCGGCGACGGAATTTCCCACACATCCCACGAAGGCATGGTGCGGGCCGGTAGGCCTGTGGCACCGCGGCCAGTGTAGCGGGTGGCGGGGCGGCGATCAGCGGGTTAAGGGCGGGCCGGAGAGCTCGACGACTCGGCCGTACGGGACCTCACGCCGTCGGCACGCGCGTGAACCTGCCCGCCGTGTGGAAGTCCCGTTCGATGGCCGTCGCCGTCGCCCGCAGCTCGGGCAGCAGGTCCGTCACGCACTCCGCGGGCGTACGCCGGGTCGTGTGCATCGCCGTGTTCAGGGCCGCGACCACCCGGCCGGTACGGTCCCGCACGGGAACCGCGATCGAGCGCAGGCCCTCCTCCAGTTCCTCGTCGACGAGGGCGTAGCCCTGGGTCCGTACGTCGGTGAGGGCCTGCGCGAGGGCCCTGGGGTCCGTCAGGGTGCGGGACGTCAGGGGGCGCAGCTCGCCGAGCGTGCGCTCCGCCGCGGGGAGGTCGGCGAGGAGCACGCGGCCCATGGAGGTCGCGTAGGCCGGGAGCCGTGTGCCGACCGTGAGGTTCACGCTCATCACGCGGTTCGTCGCCACCCTCGCCGTGTACTGGATCTCCTCGCCGGGAGGTGTCAGCACCGCCACCGACGCCGACTCGTGGATCCGCGAGGTCAGCCCCGCCAGATGCGGTGTCGCGATCTCCGGCAAGGACGTGCGCGACAGCGGCGGGAAGCCGAGCGACAGCACGCGCGGCGTCAGCGTGAACGTGCGGTGCGGGGTCGCCGTCACCAGGCCCAGGTGCTCGTAGGTGATCAGCGCCCTGCGTGCCGTCGCCCGCGCCAGGCCCGTCGCCTTCGCCACCTCCGTCAGGGTCAGGGAGGCCCGGCCCTCGCCGAAGGCGGTCAGGACCGTCAGACCTCGGGCCAGGGACTCGATGAACTCCCTGCCGAGTTCCTGCTTGGACGCGCCGGTCCAGGTCGCCAGCCCCGACGGGGTCCCGGTCACGGCGGGCTCCGTCTCCCGCAGCTCCCGCTCCATGTCCGCCACCGCCGCCCGCAGCCGAGGCAGCAGGGTGTCGCGCAGGCCCGCCGCGGTGTGCCGGCTGGTGTGGCTCACGACGCTCACCGCGCAGGCGATCCGTCCGGTACGGGGATCCCGTACGGGGACCGAGACCGCCACCAGCCCCGGTTCGATCAACTGGTCGTCCAGGGCCCAGCCCGTGGACTCCGTCTCCAGCGCCCGTTGCTCGAACTCCCCTTCCGGGTCGCCGTGTTCACGCGGGGGTACGGCCGGGAAGCCCTGGTCCCGCGGGTCCGCCGCCCGGCGGGCCCGCCAGGCCTGCCACTCCGGCTCGTCCCACTCGGCCGCGAACAGGGCGCCGGGCGCGGTGCGTTCGGCCGGGAGGTGGTCGCCGATGCGGAAGCTCAGGGACATCGCGCGGCGGCGGGTGGCCTGGTGGATGAAGCGGACGCCGTCGCGGTCGGCGACCGCCAGCGACACGGACTCGTCCAGCTCGTCGGCCAGCGCGTCCGCCCGCGAGGACAGCGACGCCGGCAGGCGCAGGGCGGCCAGATAGGCGTTGCCGAGTTCCATCAGACGGGGGGCCAGGAGCACGTCACGGCCGTCCAGGCGGACGTATCCCATGCGTGCCAGCGTCGAGGTGATGCGGTCGACCGTGGAGCGGGCGAGGCCCGTGGCGCGTTCCAGCGCGCTCGGGCTCAGCGTGCCGCCCGCCTCGGTGAGCTCCCGCAGCACGGCGACACCGCGGATCAGTGGCGTGACCGCCTCCGCGGGTACGGCGGCGGAGCCGGTCAGGGCGTCCATGGTCGTCTTCGCGGGCATCGGCTCTCCGTACGGCGGTCGCAGGAGGCCTACCGTAATCCCGACCTGCCCGTCCTTACCGCCGCGTCACCCGCACCCGGTAGTCCCCGGCCAGATCCGCCCCCGCCACCGTGATCCGGATGCCCTTCCTGCGGTCCTCGAAGTCCTCGCCGGGCGCGAAGGGGGCGTCGGAGAGCTCCGCGTGGACGTTCGGGCTGCGGGTGCAGCCGCCGCTGTCGCGCTCGGAGTCGTAGACCGTCACCGGTCCCATGCCGGTGTCCACGTCCGCGTTGACCTCGTAGATCAGCAGGCCGGGCCGGCACACGGCCTCGTCGTTGCCCTCGCGGGTGCGCAGCTCGGCGGCGTACCCGGTGCGGCCGCTGACCGGGACGAACAGCAGCTTGGCGCCGCCCTCGCGGGCCAGCGGGGTCAGCGTGTACTCGGTCGTGCCCGGCGTCGTCACACAGCTGACCTGGGACGTGTCCAGCCAGCCCAGCTTCCACTTGTGCCAGCCGAGGAGGTCGTTGTTGGCGCCCCAGTCCTCGCTCATGATGTCCCAGTGGCCGACCGAGCCGCCGCCGTTCGCCGTGTAGAGGTCGGGCAGGCCGAAGACATGGCCGTTCTCGTGGGGCAGGACGCGGTAGCCGGTCTGCGCGTAGGAGCCGGAGCCGTCGTCCTGGCGGGAGTAGACGAAGGACGCGTTGGCGACCGGCACGCCGTCGGCGACCGGGGCGTCGGGGTTGCCGGCGAACGTCACCGACAGGACGGTATCCAGCGCGGAGGGGCCGGCGTTCGGGGTGACCAGCACGTTCAGGAAGTCGTACGACCGGAAGTCCACCTTGGGGTCGGCGGCGGCCACGATGTCCTGGACCAGGTCCCGGTAGCCGGGGTCGAAGGGGGCGCCACGCTCTATGCCGTACGACGCGAAGGACTTCGGCATGCGCAGCCACCCGGGGATCGGTGTCTCGGCGCGGTAGTCGAGACGGCCGTAGGAACTGGTGCGGAACCAGTCCTGGGTCTGCGGGAAGAACTCGTCGAAGCGGTCCAGGGCCCTGCCGCGGCCGGGCGCGTCCGAGAAGTCGATCATCAGGGTGAGGGCGCGGACGGTGCCGGTGGAGCGGGAGTAGCCGCCGGGGGTGGGGACGCCCTCCGACATCTGGACGGCGGCGGTGCCGCGGATCATGCAGGGGCCGTGGGCGGAGCTGCGGGCCAGCGCGATCGGTCCGGCTCCGGCCGGCGTGGGCAGCGCCCTGAGGTGTCCGGTGCCGGCCGAGGTGCACACCCCGAGCGTCAGCGCGGTCACGGACACGAGGGCGGCCAGGCGGCGCGGACGTATCCGACGGCTGGTCTGCTGCATGCACGGCCCTCTCCGTCCACGGCAGCCGCAGGTCCACGGGCTGCACCCTCTCGATCACCCTGTGTCGAAGGGATGCGGGGGCGCGCGCTGGAGGAGACCGAACGTGGGTTTCTCGGATCGGGACTTGTGACTCAGGTCACATGAAAACTCTCTCTCAACCTGAAATAACCGGGGAGCGTCTCCCCGTTTAGACCTGTGTCCGCGCGAAACGGGGAAAGCCTCCCCGGATCGCCAACCACCTGCCCGAGGAGCACACCGTGACCGCGACCACTGTGCAGAAGAAGGTGACCCGGCCCCGCGCCGACGCCCTGCGCAACCGGGAGCGCATCGTCACCGCCGCCCAGGAGATGTTCACCGAGTTCGGCCCCGATGTGCCGCTCGACGAGATCGCCCGCCGCGCCGGCGTCGGAAACGCCACGGTGTACCGCAACTTCCCCGACCGCGACGCACTCGTCCGCGAGGTCGTCTGCTCCGTCATGGACCGGACGACGGAGGCGGCCGAGCTCGCGCTCGCCGAGACCGGGGACGCCTTCGAGGCTCTGGAGCGCTTCGTGCACACCTCCGCCGACGAGCGGGTCAGCGCGCTGTGCCCGATGGTCAAGAGCACCTTCGACCAGAACCACCCGGACCTGGAGGCCGCGCGGCTGCGGTGCGAGGAGCTGATCGTGGAGCTCATGGACCGCGCCAAGGCGGCCGGACAGCTCCGCACCGACGTGGAGTCCGGCGACCTCATGATCGTCGTGGCCCAGCTCAGCCGGCCCCCGTTCGGTGCGGCCTGCCTCAACACCGACCCCTTCGTCCACCGCCATCTGCAGCTGTTCCTCGACGGGCTGCGGGCCCCGGCCCGCTCCGTCCTGCCGGGCACGGCCATGACCATGGAGGACCTGCGCCAGGCCTGACCGATTAGTTCAGAGCTTCACAGCAGTCAAGAAGACCGACGTTCACCGGCCGTCGCCGACGACGGACCGTCCCCTTGCCACTCCTTTTTCCGTCACGAAGTCCCGAAGTGGGTAACCCCATGTCTGAAACAGCCTCCAAGGCTCCCGGCTCGGCCGCCGTCACCGGCGACCCCAACCGCTGGAAAGCGCTCATCTTCATCGCGCTCGCCCAGCTGATGGTCGTCCTCGACGCGACCATCGTGAACATCGCCCTGCCCTCCGCCCAGACCGACCTGGGCATCTCCGACGGCAACCGCCAGTGGGTCGTCACGGCCTACGCGCTCGCCTTCGGCGGTCTGCTCCTGTTCGGCGGCCGGATCGCCGACCTGTGGGGCCGCAAGAACGCCTTCGTCGTCGGTCTGATCGGTTTCGCCGCGGCCTCCGCACTCGGCGGTGCCGCCACCAACGAGGCGATGATGTTCGGCGCCCGCGCCCTCCAGGGTGTCTTCGGTGCCCTGCTCGCGCCCGCCGCGCTCTCCCTGCTCGCCGTGATGTTCACGGACGCCAAGGAGCGTGCCAAGGCGTTCGGCATCTACGGTGCGATCGCCGGTGGCGGTGGCGCCGTGGGCTTCATCCTCGGCGGTGTGCTGACCGAGTACATGAACTGGCGCTGGACGTTCTTCGTCAACATCCCGTTCGCGATCGTCGCCGCGCTCGGCGCGTACTTCGTCATCCGTGAGCCCGAGGGCGGCCGCAACCGCAACCCGCTCGACATACCCGGCGTCCTGCTCTCCACCCTGGGCCTGGTCGCGCTGGTCTACGGCTTCACCCGCGCCGAGTCCGACGGCTGGGGCGACTCCACGACCGTGGGCATGTTCGTCGCCTCCGCGGTGCTGCTGATCGCCTTCGTCGTCACCGAGGCCAAGGTCAAGGCCCCGCTGCTGCCCCTGCGCGTGGTCACCGACCGCAACCGCGGTGGTGTCTACCTCTCGCTCGGTATCGCGATCATCGCGATGTTCGGCACGTTCCTCTTCCTGACCTACTACCTGCAGATCGTGAAGGGCTACACGCCGATCAAGACCGGCTTCGCCTTCATGCCGATGATCGTCGGCATGATGGTCGGCTCGACCCAGATCGGCACCCGCCTGATGACCCGGCTGCCGGCCCGCGCACTGATGGGCCCCGGCTTCCTGGTCGCCGCGATCGGCATGCTCTTCATGACGCAGCTGGAGATCGGCTCGTCGTACGCCTCGATCATCCTGCCCGCGATGCTGCTGCTCGGTCTCGGCATGGGTACGGCGTTCATGCCCGCCATGTCCCTGGCCACCCTGGGCGTCGAGCCCCGGGACGCCGGTGTCGCCTCCGCGATGGTCAACACCTCGCAGCAGGTGGGCGGCGCGATCGGTACGGCGCTGCTGAACACGATCGCCGCGTCGGCCACGACCTCCTACATCAGCGACCACATCGGCTCCGCGAGCACCCGCTCGCAGCAGCAGCTGGTCCAGCTCCAGGGCCAGGTGCACGGCTACACCAACGCGATCTGGTTCGCCGTCGGCATGCTGGCCCTCGCCGCGGTCATCGTGGTGGTCCTCGTCAACTCCGGCAAGCCCGACACCTCTGTGGTCACCGGCTCCGGCGAAGGCGCCGAGGACGAGCTGCCGGTACCGGTCGTGGCTCACTGAGTCACTGACGACGACCGCCAGGTCGTACCCCTTCGGGCCGTTCGTACGTACGGGGATGGGGACGCTCCGCACGTACGAACCCCAGGATCTGCCCTGGTTCTGCTGAGTGAGCGGCTCAGCGGAGCCAGGGCAGGTCCGCACCCGCTTCGTTGGGCTGGAGTCCCTCGGCGACGATCTGCATGATCTCGCCGAGGGACTTCTGCTGTTCCGGGGTGAGCCGGTCGAACACGGCGTTGCGTACGACGGCCACATGGCCCGGCGCGGCCTGCGCGAGCATCTGCCGGCCCTGCTCCGTCAGCACCGCGAACTGGCCGCGCTTGTCGGAGGGGCAGTCCTCGCGCCGTACCCAGCCGTTCCTCTCCAGGCGGGCGATGGCGTGCGAGAGGCGGGAGCGGGTGATCTTCGCGTGCATGGCCAGCTCGGTCATGCGCAGCCGCTGCTCCGGGGATTCGGCGAGCTTGACGAGAAGGCCGTAGTAGATGTGTGGCATGCCCGCGTCACGCTGGAGCTGGCGGTCCATGTGGTCTTCGAGAAGGGTTGTCGCATGTACGTAGGAGCGCCAGACGAGCTGCTCCTCGGCGGTCAGCCAGCGCGGCTCTTCAGCGGTCGGGGATGGGGATGCCGTGTTCATGTTTCCCATCGTACGAGAGCTCTCCTTGAATGTTAAACAAGTTCGACGTACACTTTTTTCGTAAGGCGTTTTAGACTTCAAGCAACACCGTCCGGAGGGAACCGCAGTCATGTCCGCCGCCACCCAGGAACGCATGCCCGCGCTCTACCTCAGCCATGGCGCCCCGCCCCTCGCCGACGACCCGGTCTGGCCCGGTGAGCTCGCCGCCTGGTCCGCGGACCTGCCGCGCCCCAAGGCGATCCTCATGGTCTCCGCCCACTGGGAGGAGGCCCCCCTCGCGCTGGGCGCGGTGGAGGCCGTCCCGCTCGTCTACGACTTCTGGGGCTTCCCCGAGCACTACTACAAGGTGAAGTACGAGGCTCCCGGCGCCCCGCGGCTCGCCGAGTCCGTACGCAAGCTGCTGCGCGCCCCGGGCATCCCGGTGCAGGACATCCCGGACCGCGGCCTCGACCACGGCGCCTACGTCCCGCTCGTCGAGATGTTCCCCGAGGCCGACATCCCGGTCCTGCAGATCTCCATGCCCACCCTCGACCCCGTCAGGCTCATGGAGATCGGGCGCAAGCTCGCGCCGCTGCGCGACGAGGGCGTGCTGATCGTGGGCTCCGGGTTCTTCACCCACAACCTGGCCGCCCTGCGGCAGGGCGGCATCCCCGCGTGGTCGGCGGAGTTCGACGACTGGGGGCACCACGCGCTGGACAAGGGCGACGTGGACTCCCTGCTCGACTTCCTCCACAAGTCCCCGGCCGGTCGCCTCGCCCACCCGCGCACCGAGCACTTCGCACCCCTGTTCGTGACGATGGGGGCCGCCGACGCGGCCGGTGAGCTGGGGGACCAGAAGTCGGTGATCGACGGGTTCTGGCTGGGGCTGGCGAAGCGGTCGGTGCAGTTCGGCTGAGGCCGGCTCACAGCTCCTTCTCGTACCAGGCCACGTCCCAGTAGCGGCCGAACTTCCTTCCGACCTCCTTGTACGTCCCGACGTACCGGAAGCCGAAGCGCTCGTGCAGCCGCCGCGAGGCCTCGTTGGGCTGGGCGATACCGGCGTAGGCGCGATGGACGTCCTCGTCGGCCAGCGCCTCGAACAGGGCCTTGTAGAGGAGCGTGCCGATGCCGCGGCCGCCCGCGTGCGGGGCGAGGTAGACCGTCACCTCGACCGAGGTCGCGTAGGCGGGCTTCGCGCGGAACGGGCTGGATGTGGCGTAGCCGAGAATTTCCTGTGAGTCCGCGTCCGCGGCAACTTTTAGGAGGTACGGACCGTCTTCAGGGTGGGAGAGCAGCCAAGGGCGGCGCTCCTCCGGGGTGAAGACGGACGTATCGAAGGTGATCGGCGTCTCACGTACGTAGTGGTTGTAGATGTCGGTGAGGGCCCCGAGGTCACCCTCGAATCCCGACCTGACCTGCACCTCTGTACTCTCTGTTGCCATCCGACCTCCCCATGTGGCCGCACAGGGTACTGCATGATCAGAAAAATAGGGGAGCAGGTTGGGAATTCTGTCCTGATTCCAGTCGTTGTTTCCATCGGAAGCAGGGCACCCGAGGACAGTGCCAGGACGGTGCCAGGCTCCGACAGGACCACCCGCCAGCCCACCATCGCAAGGGAGCACGCATGGCAACCCGTGCCGTCGCCCGTCGTAAGTCCGCCAATGGCGGGACCGACGCGGCAAGCAGTGTTCGCGCCCATGGCGGCGAGATCGCCGATCGCGACCTGGTCGGCATGTACCTCGACGAGATCGCGCGGACACCGCTGCTCGACGCCGCCAAGGAGGTCGAGCTGTCGCAGATCATCGAGGCGGGTGTGTTCGCCCGACAGCTTCTCGACGGAATCGAGGAGTCCAAGGCGGACGCCACCCGTGAGGAGCTCGAGGCGCTGTTCGACGAGTCCGAGCGGGCCAAGGACGTCTTCATCCGCTCGAACCTCCGTCTGGTCGTCGCTGTCGCGCGCCGCTACCCCCGTGCCGGTCTGCCCCTGCTCGACCTGATCCAGGAGGGCAACGCCGGTCTGGTGCGCGCGGTCGAGAAGTTCGACTACCGCAAGGGCTTCAAGTTCTCGACGTACGCGACCTGGTGGATCCGTCAGGCCATCACCCGCTCGATAGCGGACCAGTCCCGCACCATCCGCCTCCCCGTCCACCTGGTCGAGGAGCTGGGCCGGATCCGCCGTGTGCAGCGCGAGTTCAACCGCGAGCACGGCCGTGACCCGGAGCCCGCGGAGATCGCCGCCGAGCTCGGCTCGAAGGCCGACCGTGTGATCGACGTCCTGGACTGGGCCCGCGACCCGGTCTCGCTGAACATGGCGGTGGACGACGACGGCGACACCCAGTTCGGCGACCTGCTCGAGGACACCTCCGCGGTCTCCCCGGAGCAGTCGGTGCTGACGCTGCTGCGCAGCGAGGAGCTGGACGACCTGATCGGCCGCCTCGACCAGCGCACGGCCTCCATCATCAAGATGCGCTACGGCATCGAGGACGGCCGGGAGCGCACGCTGACCGAGGTCGGCAAGGAGCACGGTCTGACGCGCGAGCGCATCCGGCAGATCGAGAAGCATGCACTGCTGGAGCTGAAGAAGCTCGCCCGGGACACCGGGTTCGACGCGGCGGCGTAAGGGCTGGGACACGGCTTGCCTCACGGGCCGTGTGCCCGCGTGCGCCGGGTCGTGAAAGGCGCAAACACGGCGGTGCCAGGCCGCTTCAACAGGCAGGACCCTGGGAAAAAGACTTCAGGGCCCATGAGTTCGGGTCCCGGGCGACAGTCCGGGCCCCATGACCAAGTCCCGACGCAATCCCCCCGGCGCCGGGACTCTCCGCGAGCCGGACTTCGGCGCTCTCCCCCCGGGTGCCGGGGTCCGGCTCTGCCCCTTTCCGGGGCGGGTGGCGTGCGGGTTCGGGGCAGCGGGGTCCGGGCCGGAGGGGTTTGCGGCTCCTCGGTGGCGGCCCTCCCTGGAACCGGCGTCCGCGTGGGCCCGCTCACACCGGCAAGCTATGCCCATGTGACACAATCTGCCATCCGGCGGGCATCCCCGGGGTTCAGGTACGGGGAAGCCCGCCGTCCAGCATGCCGCGAAGCCGTCCGGCCCCACCCCGGGTGCGGCTCGGCCCGGCCGGGTCACCCACCCGCCGCCCGGCTCAGCCGCCCGCCCAAGTCCCGTACGCATCGCACGAGTTCCTCAGGCTCCCGCACCGTGAACTCGCAGCCCACCATCACCAGCCGTACCGCCATCCACTCCACGGGATCGCCCACGGTCGTCCGCAGCCGGCACCGCCCTTCCCCCGACTCCTCCGGCGCCCCGAGCCACTTCGGCAGCCGCGCCGCGATGTCGGAGGCCGACGCCTCGAAGGTCACGTCGATCCCGTACGTCTCCTGCCGCCGGTACATCGATTGCCGCAGATACTCCGCCGCGCTCCCCGTCGGCAACTCCCGCGGAGGGAACCGCGCCCCGGTCGCGAACGGCTCGCTCACCCGGTCGACCCGGAAGGTCCGCCAGTCGGTGCGATCGAGGTCGTAGGCGACGAGGTACCACCGCTGCCCCGTCGACACCAGCCGATACGGCTCGACCACGCGCCGCGAGTCGACCCCGTCCTTGGCCCGGTAGGCGAACCGCAGCCGCTCGTGACCGGCCACGGTGGAGGCCATCACGGTCAGCGTCTCCGGCGCGATGCTCGCCCCGTCCCCGCTGGTCAGCGGTGTGGTCGCGGCCTGCAGGGTCGACACCCGGTGGCGCAGCCGGGACGGCAGCACCTGCTCCAGTTTCGCCAGTGCCCGTACCGACGCCTCGTCGACGCCCTCCAGCGCGTGCCCGGCTCCGGCCCGCAGCCCCACCGCGATGGCCACCGCCTCCTCGTCGTCGAGGACGAGCGGCGGCATCGCCTTCCCCGCGACCAGCCGATAGCCGCCGTCGGCCCCTTTCGTCGCCTGCACGGGATAGCCCAGCTCGCGCAGCCGGTCGATGTCCCGCCGCACCGTACGGCGGGAGACGCCGAGGCGATCGGAGAGCTCGCCTCCCGGCCATTCCCGCGGGGTCTGGAGGAGGGAGAGGAGCTGGAGGAGCCGTGCCGGGGTGTCCGTCGTCATGAGTTCGAGGATGCCGTAGAAGTAGGACACGATCTGACCTAATGCGGTCGTAGCTTCGAGACATGACCTCCACCGAACCCCTTGTGGACAGCCAGACAGGCCAGTTGTCCCCGCCCGACCGTCGTCGCTGGTTCGCCCTCGCGATCGTGATGACCGCGGCCTTCATGGACCTCGTCGACGTCACGATCGTCAACATCGCGATTCCGTCCATCCAGGCCGAGGCGGGCGCGTCCGTCAGCCAGATCCAGTGGATCACCGCCGGTTACGCGCTCGCCTTCGCCGCCGGTCTCATCACCGGCGGACGGCTCGGCGACATCCACGGCCGCAAGCGGCTGTTCCTCGTCGGCATCGGCGGCTTCACCGTCGCCTCCGCGCTGTGCGGCTTCGCCGCGAACCCGGAGATGCTGGTCGCCGCGCGGATCCTGCAGGGCGCCATGGCGGCGCTGATGGTGCCGCAGGTGCTGTCGATCGTGCACGCGACGTTCCCGGCGCACGAGCGCGGCAAGGTGTTCGGGCTCTTCGGCGCGATCGTGGGCCTGGGCGCCGTGTCCGGACCGCTGCTCGGCGCGCTGCTGACGGAGTGGAACCTGTTCGGTCTGGAGTGGCGCCCGATCTTCCTCATCAACCTGCCGGTCGGCATCGCGGGCCTGATCCTCGGCAGCCGCTACATCACCGAGTCCAGGGCGCCGCGCGCGCTGAAGCTGGACCTGGTGGGCGTCGCCCTGGTGACGCTCGGTCTGCTCATGCTGCTCTACCCGCTGACCCGCGGCCGTGAGCTGGACTGGCCGCTGTGGGGGTATCTGTCGATGGGCGGCGCGCTCGTCGTCTTCGGGGCGCTGGTGGCGTACGAGCGGCGCAAGAGCGCGCGGGACGGCTCCCCGCTGGTCGAACTGTCGCTGTTCAAGGTGAAGAGCTTCGCGGCGGGCATCGCGGTGCAGACCGTGTTCGGGATCGGGCTCGGCATCTTCTTCCTGGTGTGGACGCTCTACATGCAGACCGGTCTGGGCTGGCGTCCGCTGAAGGCGGGTCTGACCGGCGTGCCGTTCTCGATCGCGGTCTCCGTGGCGGCCGGAATGTCCGTGCAGAAGCTGGTTCCGCGCTTCGGCCGCAAGGTGCTCCAGGCGGGTGCGCTCACCATGGCGGCGGGCGTCCTGCTCTACCTCTGGGAGGCCGACCGCTACGGCATGTCCATCGCTCCCTGGCAGATGGCCCTGCCCCTGGTCGTGATGGGCGTCGGCATGGGCCTGATCTTCGCCCCGCTGACCGACATGGTGCTCTCGGGCGTCCCGCGCGAGCACGCGGGCTCGGCGTCCGGCCTGATCAACACCGTGCAGCAGATGGGCAACGCGCTCGGACTCGGTCTGGTCTCGGTGGTCTTCTTCGGCACGATCGCCGACGATCTGCGGCCCGTCGACGTGGGACCGGCCTTCGTGAACGCCTTCCAGCACGCGCTGTGGTGGGTGGCCGCGGTGATGGGCGTGATCTTCCTGCTGATGTTCGCGCTGCCGAAGCGGGCGGTGCAGCACGTGGAGGGGGCCGAGGCGACGGAGGCGCCTGCGGGTCCCGTGGGGGAGAAGGAGCCGGAGCTCGTCTGAACGCGGGGGAGAAGGCCCGGCACCTGGGTTCCGCCCGGGGCGCCGGGCCTTCCGTCTGCCGTGAGCAGGCCCGACGGACCGGCCCGGGGCGGGCCGGAAGTCCGTTCATGCCCGACCTCCAGGCCCGTTCATGTCCGAGTGATGCCCGAACCTGTTTACTTTCTGGAAATCCGGGCGTAGCCTCCCAGCGAAACCACAAGTTCGGGCATCGGTCGGGAGCGACCGGACGTTGAGTCGGAGGCGAACGGACATGTACGCACCGGAGCGGCAGCAGGAGATCCTCCGGCTCGCGCGTGACGGCGGGCGGGTGGACGTGGTGTCACTGGCCGAGGAGTTCCAGGTCACCGCGGAGACGATCCGCCGGGACCTCAAGGCCCTCGACCGCGCGGGCCTTCTCCGCCGGGTGCACGGCGGTGCCCTCCCCGCCGGGCGCCTCGACTTCGAGCCGGACCTCGCCGAGCGCGAGACGACGGCGGCCGACGAGAAGGACCACATCGCCAAGGCCGCCCTCGCGGAACTGCCGACCGAGGGCACCCTGATCCTCGACGCCGGCACGACGGTGGCGCGCCTCGCCGCCGCCATCCCGCTGGAGGCCTCCCTCACCGTCGTCACGCACAGCCTGCCGATCGCGGCCCGCCTCGCGGACCACCCCGGCATCCAACTCCACCTCGTCGGGGGGCGCGTGCGGCACCGTACGCGCGCCGCCGTCGACGCCTGGGCGCTGCGCGCGTACGGCGAGATCCGGGCCGATGTCCTTTTTGTGGCGGCCAACGGCTTCTCCGCCGACCATGGCCTGACCACCCCCGACCTCGCCGAGGCCGCAGTGAAGCGGGCGGCTGTGGCCGCCGCCCGCCGCGTGGTGCTGCTCGCCGACTCCGCCAAGCACGGCCAGGAGCACTTCGCCCGCTTCGGCGACCTGAGCGACGTGGACCTGCTGATCACCGACAGCGGCCTGAGCCCCGAAGACGCCACCGCGATCGAACGCGGCGGCACGGAAGTAGTGCGCGCATGATCCTCACCGTCACCCCGAACCCGTCCCTGGACCGCACGTACGAGGTTCCGTCACTGGAGCGCGGCGAGGTCATCCGCGCGACCGGCGAGCGCATGGACCCCGGCGGCAAGGGCGTGAACGTCTCGCGCGCCGTGACGGCCGCCGGACAGCGCACGGTCGCGGTACTGCCCCTGGGCGGCGCGCCGGGGGCGCTCGTGGCGGATCTGCTCCACGCGCAGGGCATCGAGGTCGCGCCGGTCCCGGTCGCGGGCGCCACCCGCTCGAACATCGCGCTCGCGGAGGCGGACGGGGTGCTCACGAAGATCAACGCGCCGGGTCCCGAGCTGTCGGCGGAGGAGCAGGAGCTGCTCCTGGAGACGGTGCGCGCGCAGTCGCGCGACGCGGACTGGATCGCGTGCTGCGGGAGCCTGCCGCGGGGGCTCGCGCCGTCGTGGTACGCCGAGGTGGTCGCACGGGCACACGCCGGGGGCGCGCGGATCGCGCTGGACACCTCGGGGCGTGCGCTGCTGGAGGCGCTGCGCGAGCGGCCCGACGTCGTGAAGCCGAACGCGGAGGAGCTCGCGGAAGCCGTCGGGCGCCCCCTGTCCACCGTGGGCGATGCGGTGAAGGCGGCCGAGGAGCTGCGCGAGATGGGCGCACGCGCCGTGCTCGCGAGCCTGGGCGCGGACGGACAACTGCTCGTGGACGGCGCGGGCGCCTGGTTCGCGAGTGCCCGGGTGGACGCCGTCCGCAGCAACGTGGGCGCCGGCGACTCCTCCCTGGCCGGGTTCCTGATCGCCGGCGGCAGCGGCCCGGAGGCCCTGGCCTCGGCGGTCGCGCACGGCGCGGCGGCGGTACAGCTGCCGGGCAGCGTGATGCCGACGCCGGACGACCTGGACCCGGCGGCGGTCTCGGTGACGGCCGAGGTGCCGGTGGACCGTGTCCTGAAGGAGCCGGTGTCATGAGGGACCTGACGGCTTCTACGACGGTGTCGGCGCCGGTGGCGTGCGGCACAGGTACGACGGCGCCGGCGCCTATGGCGTGCGGCGCACCCTCCAATGAACCGGCCATGAAGCGGCGAGGCTCCCCGTTACTCGTCGCGGCCTGCGGGAGGCAGGGCCACCTGAGCCGCCCTGCCTCCCGGTGGGGGCGGGGCTTCCCCGGCTCCGCCCCCACCACCCCCTGTTTCCCCACCCGCACCCCCGTCCCCACCCCCGCCCTCGCCCACCTCTCCCCCCGGGCGATACGCGTGCGAAGGAGCCCGCGATGAGCGACATGATCACCGCGGACCTGGTCGATCTCGACCTGTCCGCCGACACCAAGGAAGCGGCGGCACGCGCCCTCGCCCGACGCATGGTGACCCTGGGCCGGGTGACCGACCTGGAGGGCTTCCTCGCCGACGTGGCCGCCCGCGAGGCACAGATGCCGACCGGTCTCGACGGCGGCATCGGCATCCCGCACTGCCGCAGCGAGCACGTCACCGAGCCGACGCTCGCCTTCGGGCGCAGTGCGGCCGGGATCGACTTCGGTGCGCCGGACGGTCCCGCCGACCTGATCTTCCTGATCGCGGCGCCTGCCGGTGCCGACGACGCCCATCTGACGATCTTGTCCTCGCTGGCGCGGCAGTTGATGAACGCCGAGTTCACCGACGCGCTGCGGTCGGTGGGGGATGCGGCGGGTGCCGCGGCGCTGATCCGCGGGGATGCGCCGGCGGCGGACGCCGGGGACGCGGACACTTCCGAGGGCGCCGGCGCTGTTTCCGAGGGCGCGAAGAGCGCCGTGGGTGCCTCCGTGGGCGCCTCCGCAGACTCCGTGGCGGCGTCGGGGGCGGCCTCCGCCGATGCCGCCACGGGCAACTCGTCCGGTGAGGGCGAGCGCCCCTTCCGGATCGTCGCCGTCACCTCCTGTCCGACCGGCATCGCCCACACGTACATGGCGGCCGAGTCGCTGGAGAACGCGGGCCGCGAGGCGGGCGTCGAACTCGTCGTCGAGACGCAGGGCTCGGCCGGCTTCACCCGGCTCGACCCGGCCGTCATCGCGGCGGCGGACGGCGTGATCTTCGCCCATGACGTCCCCGTACGCGACAAGGACCGCTTCGCCGGCAAGCCGACCGTCGACGTCGGCGTGAAGGCGGGCATCAACCGTCCCGCGGAGCTGATCGGCGACGTGCGCGGCAAGGCGGCGCGCGGTGAGGTGACCGGGGCGCCCGGAACCGGCTCCACGCCCGTCGAGCGCGCGGGCGACGCCGGCGACAGCTACGGCACCAAGCTGCGCAAGTGGCTGATGACCGGTGTGAGCTACATGGTCCCGTTCGTCGCGGCCGGCGGTCTGCTGATCGCCCTCGGTTTCGCGATCGGCGGCTACCAGATCAACGAGGCCAAGCCGGTCATGGAGCACTTCGACTGGGGTCAGGTCGACAGCTGGGGCGCGCTGCTCTTCCAGATCGGTGGCGTCGCCTTCGGCTTCCTGATCCCCGTCCTCGCCGGCTACATCGCCTACGGCATGGCGGACCGGCCAGGCCTCGTGCCCGGCTTCGTCGGCGGCATGATCTCCGTCAACATCGCCGCGGGCTTCCTCGGCGGCCTGGTCGCCGGTCTGCTGGCCGGTGCGGTCGTCCTCGCCATCCAGCGGATCAAGATCCCGCCGGTGATGCGCGGCATCATGCCGGTGGTCGTGATCCCACTGGTCTCGTCGATCGTCGTCGGCTTCCTGATGTTCATCGTGATCGGCAAGCCGATCGCCGAGGCCCAGAAGGCGATGACGGACTGGCTCAACGGCCTCTCCGGCACCAACGCCATCCTCCTCGGCGTCCTCCTCGGCCTGATGATGTGCTTCGACCTCGGCGGCCCGGTCAACAAGGTCGCGTACGCCTTCGCCACCGCCGGCATCGCCGTACAGGACCCGAGCGACTCCGCGATGAAGGTCATGGCCGCCGTGATGGCCGCCGGCATGGTGCCCCCGCTCGGCATGGCCCTCGCGACGACCGTCCGCAAGAAGCTGTTCACCACCACCGAGCGCGAGAACGGCAAGGCGGCCTGGATCCTCGGCGCCTCCTTCATCTCCGAGGGCGCGATCCCCTTCGCCGCGGCCGACCCGTTGCGCGTCATCCCCGCCTCCATGGCGGGCGGCGCGGTCACCGGCGCGCTCACCATGGCCTTCGGCTCGACCCTGCGCGCCCCGCACGGCGGCATCTGGGTCACCTTCCTGATCGGCAAGCCGTTCCTGTACCTGCTGGCCATCGCCATCGGTACGGCGATCACGGCAGGCCTGGTCATCGTCCTCAAGGGCCTGCGCAAGACGGCCCCGGACGGCACGGCCACCGGTTCCGACGAGTCCGCGGCGGGTCCGGCGGCGCAGGCGAAGCAGCCCGTGGCGGCGTAAGCGGCGGGAGGCGGGGGCGGGCGCACGGGGCCCGCCCCGGCAAGGCCGGCCGGTCGCAACCCTGGCGGGACGGGGCTGCGACCGGCCGCAGCCGTTTCATCGGACCTATGTCCCTTTGGGCGTCTGTGAGTTGTTCACGGCACCTGCGAGATACGTCACGGTCCGGGGTCAAAGTCCCCGACCGTGGTGTCTACTGGGGCCCATGCCTGAGCACGTCTCGATCTACCAGCTGACGGGCATGGCCGTCCTCGCCCTGGCGACCGTCGTCTGGGCGATCGGCCTGACTCGCGTTCTGCGCCGCAGCCGCGAGGCCGCCCTGCGGCGGACCTCCGCCGTCCTTCCGGCCCTCCCGTACCAGCGGCAGACCGGTCCCGAACTGGAGTCCGTCCAACTGACTCCGGCGGAGCACGACGCGTTCGCGGGACTGGTGCGCCAGCTCAGCGACGGTCGCTGACCGAGCGGCCGAGGCCGGGCAGGAGCCTCAGGTGCGTGGAGTGCGTGACGAAACCCGCGCCGCGCGCCGCTCCATCGCATCGCGCGCCGCGTCCTCGGAGACATACACCTCGCACATGTGCCGCCCGTCGGGTGTGGCCGTGTGCTCGACCTCCCACAGGGAGATCTCCTTGCCGTCGCGCAGCAGGAACGCGTGCTCGTAGAGCGAGAAGCACAGCCCGATCCGCCCCGCACGGCACGGCCGTCCGAAAGCCTGCGTGATCTGGTGCGCGAACGCCGTCGTCAGCAGCGTCGCCGTCTCCGTGCCCGGCTGGTCCGGGTTCTCCGCGCGGCGCAGGAGCCGGCGCGCGTGATCCGCCGAGTCGTCGGGCACGTACGCGTGCCGGGGCGCGGGGATCGGCGACAGCTGCACCGTCACCGGCAGCTCGAAGTCCGGTGCGTCCGGCGGCAGCGGCAGCCGTGCCGTGGCGGCGCGCAGCTCCTCCTCGTCGACGTACACCTCGTGCTGCGGGACACTGCCCGGCGCGGTGTTGTGGACCAGCTCCCAGAGGGTGAGTGCCGAGCCGTCGGTGAGCAGCCAGGTGTGGCGATAGGTCTCGCGGTGCAGCCCCGCGCTGTGGTGCGCGGAGTGCAGCGAGCTGTCGTGCGCGAGCGCGCAGTCGAGTCGCCGTATCGTCTCGTCGGGCAGCTCGAAGGAGTTCAGCGCGCGGCCGAGGAGTCGCGCGAGGTGCTCCTCCGGAGACTCGGGCGACTCGCGTGGCTCGTACGCTGCTGTCTCGTACGGAACGCTCAAGGTTTCTCCCGGCGTTGCTGCATGTCACCTTGTGGGTGCATACCGTAGCCCCTCGGTCGGACATCATGTCCGGGAACCGAGAAAACGTACGCACAGAAAACGCTCAGGTCGCGTGAGAAGTTCCCACGCGACCCGAAGATCCGTCAAAAACCGCCGGTCAGAAGGCACTTGCCGCGTCATGGCGCCCCGGGCGGCGCACCGCTGCCGACGTGCGCCCCGGAGCTCGGCGGGCGCTCAGCGGGCGTTCATCCGGCGCTTCCCGCGGCCCACTCGGTCCACGACATGTTCCAGCCGTTGAGCCCGTTGTCCGGCGACACCGTCTTGTCGGGGGAGTTCTTGACGATCACGACGTCCCCGAGGACGGAGTTGTCGTAGAACCACTTGGCGTTCGTGTCGCCCTGCCCGCCCTGGACGTCCTGCAGTCCGACGCAGCCGTGACTCGTGGCCTGCCGGCCGAAGGGCGGGTTGCCCTTGTTGTACCAGTAGTTGCCGTGAATGAACGTCCCCGACTGCGTGAGCCGCATCGCGTGCGGCACATCCGGGATGTCGTAGGCGTTGTCGAGGCCGACCGTCCGGCTGTCCATGCGCAGCTTCGGGAACTTCTCGGAGATCACCATCTGGCCGTTGTACGTGGTGTTCTGCGCGTCGCCCGTCGAGATCGGCACCTTCTTGAGGGTCTTCCCGTCGCGCACGACCGTCATGGTCTGGGTGTCGGCGTCGACCGTGGAGACCTGCGAGCGCCCGATCGTGAAGGTGACGGTCTTCTTCTGCACCCCGAAGACGTCGTTCGCGCCCTCGACGCCGTCCAGGTCGATCTTCATCGTGACCTTGGAGCCGGCCTTCCAGTACTCCTCGGGCCGGAAGTCGATCCGCTGCGAGCCGAACCAGTGCCCGACGATCTTCTGCCCGCTGCTGGACGAGACCGTGATGTGCGACTGCACGGCCTTCTTGTCGCTGATCACCTTGTCGAAGTTGAACGACACCGGCATCCCGACGCCCACCGTCGTCCCGTTGTCCGGTGTGTACGTCCCGATGAAGCTGTTGGCCTTGCTGACCGTCGTGAAGGTCGAATCGGCTGCGGTGGTCCGCCCGTCGGAGTCCTTCGCACTCGCCGATATCTCGTACTTCGTCCCGCGCTCCAACTGCTCCTTCGGCGTCCAACTGCCGCCGTTCGCCGAGATGAACCCCGGCACCGACTGCCCGGTTCCCGCCACGGTCATCTTCACGTCGGTCAGCTCGCCGTCGCTGACCTTCACGCCCGTCGTGTTGATCGACGCCCCCGTCGAACCGTCCTTGGCCGATATGGCGATCTTCGCCTCGGACGTCTTGGCGGACTCCCCGCCCGCCTTGCCGTCGTCCTTCCCGGCATCGGCGCCGCCCCCGCAGGCGGTGAGGGTGAGGGCGCCGACCGCCAGGACGGCACAGGCCCCGAGTGTGCGCCGCGCTGATATGTCCGGCGTTGTCACGAGCTACTCCAGGTTCGTGTGATGTGCGTGATCCGCTCCCATGCGTGGAGAAAGAGCGAATCCATGACCGGTCGGGTTCCCTCCGACAGCCGTGAACGCCATCACGTGACACAACCGGGACAATCGTTCGTACGAAATGCGCCACACGCGGGCCGGC
The DNA here is from genome assembly GCF_045041015.1 of Streptomyces sp. NBC_00019. Classification (NCBI taxonomy): domain Bacteria; kingdom Bacillati; phylum Actinomycetota; class Actinomycetes; order Kitasatosporales; family Streptomycetaceae; genus Streptomyces; species Streptomyces sp. NBC_00019. The sequence continues at coordinate 4,669,228 of NZ_CP108302.1, read as the reverse complement.
AGGTGCCGGAGCCGCGCGCACCGCAGCCTGTGTCCCGGGCGGGCGCGGCGGCCATGCCTTGCCCCCGCGCCCAGCGCTCCACCACGGCTCCGGACCCGACACGGCCGGCCGAGCCCGGTTACCGCCCCTCGTACAACTCCCCGTACGACGGCCACATCCCGCCCGGCCCGTCCACCGACTCGGCCGCGCGCACGGCCCGCACGATCGCGCGCGTCACCACGTCGGCGCCGGCCTCGAGCAGCGGGTTGAGCGCGAGCGGGTGCTCGGAGTCGAGTGCGCGCTGCCCCGTCGCCAGCGTGAACACCGTGTCGCCGTCGTGGAGGAGGTGCACGGGCCGCACGGCGCGCGCGATGCCGTCGTGCGCCGTTCCGGCGAGCTTCTGCGCCTGCGCCTTCGACAGTTCCGCGTCGGTGGCGACGACGGCGAGCGTGGTGTTCAGCGGAGGCGGCGCGTTCTTCGCCGCGGTCTCGGCGAGGCGCCGGCGCGCGGCCTCGTGGACGCGCGCATCCGGAGAGTCGACGCGCCCCTGGAGCAACTCCCCGTAGAGGATGCCTGTTTCGGGCTCCACCACGGAGCCCGCGGCGTTGGCCACCACCAGCGCGGCGACCGTGATCCCCGAGTCGAGAACGATGCTCGCGGTACCGACTCCGCCCTTCATCGCCCCGACCACGGCCCCCGTACCCGCGCCCACGCCCCCTTCCCGCACCACCGCACCGGCCTCGCTCGCCGCGGCCGCCTCGACCGCGGCCCGGCCCGTGGCCGCATCGGGCCGGGCCCGGAAGTCGCCGCCCCGCGCCAGGTCGAAGACGCAGGCGGCGGGTACGACGGGAACGACGTGCGCCGGATCCACCCCGACACGTACTCCGCGCCCCTGCTCCTCCAGCCACGCCATCACGCCGGACGCGGCGTCGAGTCCGTACGCGCTGCCGCCGGTCAGCACGATCGCCTCGACCTTCTGCACGACGTTGCGTGGGTCGAGGGCGTCGGTCTCCTTGGTGCCGGGGCCGCCGCCGCGCACATCCACGGCGGCGACGGCACCGCCCTCAGGGGCGAGCACGACGGTGGTACCGGTGAGCCAACCGTCGCCGACGCGCGTCGCGTGTCCCACGCGCACGCCGGTGACGTCGGTGAGAGCGTCAACTGTCATGGGACCAGTCTCGTCCAGGCACCGGCGCCGTCCCAGGAGGTCACACGACCGGAGTCGCCTCCTTGCTCTCCCGGGTCGCCATGCGCGCCGTCAGCGTGACCCCGGTCGCCACCGCGAGCGCCGAGACGATGCCCGCCGCGAGCACGGCCCAGTCGCCCAGGAACGTGCAGAGGATCACGAGGAGTGCCGTGGTCGGCAGTACCAGTTGCTGGGCGATGCCCACCTTGAAGTGGCGCGAGTGCAGGGCCCACACGCTGAGCAGGTAGAGCGCGGTCGGCAGGGTCACGGCGGCCGACGCGGCCAGCGTGGAGATGTGCGCCTTGCCCACCGCCTGCTCGACCGCGACCTCCAGTCCGGCACCGATCGCGGCCGCCGAGGCGAAGATCAGGTAGTGGCCGTAGCCCCACAGGAAGGCCTGCTTGTTGGAGCGCAGATGGCCGTGGATCGGCACGACGAAGTAGATCCACCACGCGGAGAAGATGATCAGCAGCCCACCCGCGGCGATCGGCAGCAGTTCACCGAGCGCGTCGTTCTCGTCCACGCCCGACTTCACGGCGACGGTGGCCGCGGCGATCGTCTCGCCGAGCACGATGATCGTGAACAGGCCGTAGCGCTCGGAGATGTGGTGCGGATGCCAGGACGTGGGGAAGTCCTTCTCCGCGTACCGCGGCACGCACATCTCGAGGATCGCCATCACCAGGAACACCCAGGGCCGCCCGCCCTCGGGCAGGACCAGCAGCCCCAGCCAGCCGACGAGGCAGAGCAGCACGCCGCCGGCGTAGCGCAGGGCCGTCGTTCTCTCCGGGCCCTCGCTCGATCTCGCCACGCGCAGCCACTGCGTCGACATGGCGAGCCGCATGATCACGTAGCCCAGCCAGACGACCAGGAAGTCATGGTCCTCGAACGCTTTGGAGACCCCGGCCGCGAGCACCAGCACGCCGGCGATCTGGACCAGGGTGACGACCCGGTAGAGGACATCGTCGTTGTCGTACGCCGAGGCGAACCAGGAGAAGTTCATCCAGGCCCACCAGATGGCGAAGAAGACCATCGCGTAGTTGAGGATCCCTTCGCCCGCGTGCGACTCGGCCACGGCGTGCACGAGTTGCACGCCCGCCTGGGCGATGGCCACGACGAAACACAGGTCGAAGAAGAGTTCCAGGGGCGAGGCGACCCGGTGGGCCTCGTCGCGGCCGCGGGCGGTGAGCCTGCCCAAGGGCGCCGGGGAGGGAGTGGAGCTGGACGACGTCATGAGTCCAAGCACAGCAGATACGGAAGGCGCGGACCATGACCGCCGTCGGGAATGACCAGGACGGTCGCCGCCTCCCGGGGCCGTACCCTGGACGCATGAGCACCGCCCCCGAGCCCGAGCCGCGCGTCCCGAAGCCGTCGCTGATCTTCGACGACCCGCTGGACCAGCAGTCCTCGGACGACACGGACCGCGGCTGGGGCGAGCGACCCGGCGCCGACAGCGCGGCCGACCTGAAGCGCTTCCTCGACGAGAAGCCGCCCCACCACCTCTGACCGAGCCGCACGGCCGCCCGGCAGAGGAGGCTGGCCGTGGCCGTTACCGCTCGTCGTGCCCGGACCCGCGCTGCGCGACCAGCGCGTCGCGGATCTCCTTGAGGACCTCCAGCTCGGTCACCTCCATGACCTCCTGCGTGCCCTCCTTGGCCTTCCTGCGGGCCTCCTGCCGGGCCAGGTACTTCGACATCGGCAGGACCATCAGGAAGTAGACGACCGCCGCGGTGATCACGAAGCTGAGCGTCGCGCCGAGCACGGTGCCCCATCTGATCGGGATGCCGCTCAGCACGGTGCCGTCCGCCGCCACTTTGCACGGGTCCTTCAGACACGAGCTGTAGCTGTCGAGGTTCTTGGTGCCGATCGCCCCGACCAGCGGGTTGATCACGCCTTTCACCACCGAGTTGACGACGTTGGTGAAGGCGGCGCCGATGACCACCGCTACTGCCAGATCGACGACGTTCCCGCGCATCAGGAAGGCCTTGAAGCCATCCAGGATGCTCGGCTTCTTCTCGCTCACCTAGGGGACTCTCCTCGCACGCACAGGCTGTGGAACAAACAGCTCCGCAACCTACGTCAACGCGAGGCGACCCTGTCCAATTGGGTAGCTCGAACGAAGGACTTGACAGCAATCCGCGCAACAGGCGGACCGCACGGCTCAACACAGTGTCACCGCCAGCCGTGCCGTGGCGCTCGCGCCCGCGAGACGCACCGCGATCGGACGCGGCACCGAGAGCACGACCAGCGCCCCGCTCTCCGCGGCACCCTCCAGGGGCTCCGGCACCTTCTTCACCCGCGCCCCGCGCGCGAGCACCCGGGCGTCGCCTCCCGTCGCCGTCGCCCCGGCGGCGATCACATCGACCCGGTCACCGGGCCGCAACAGCAGCACCGTGGCTCCGTCGGCGATCCGCACCGGTGCCGTCACCATCTCCACGGCGCGACGCTCCCGCACCGGCTCGACCACGGGATGCCCGCGCGCCCCGTCGGAGTCGCCCGGACCGACGGCCACCAGCGCGGCCGCGGTGACCGCGAGGCCCGCCGCCACGGCCCGCCTGCGATGCCGTACGAGCCGGGCCAGTTGATACCGCCCGCCGCGTACCCGCACGGGAGCGAAGTGCGGCACCTCGCATGTCGCGGGAGCGTCGGTGCCCGGCGGGCGCGGAGCAAGGGGGGAGAAGGGCGGGGGAGACGGAGCGAAGGACACGGGGAACCACCACCTGTCACGAGGGATCGGCTTGCAAGGCCACGATGAGGCCTCGAGCCGCCGCCCGCCGAGACAGGTGGATCACCTACCGGTTGTGGACAACTCCCTCACCCGAACGAGCAGTTCCGCCGGTGCGGGGGTGCTGTTCTCCACAGCGTCACGGCAGTTCGAACCCGGGATCCATGCCGCCCAGCGCCGTGGTGCACAGACAGTCGCGTTCCTCGTTCGCCGGCAGCGCGGCCACCGCGTCGAAGAGCACTCCCCGCAGCCGGTCCACGTTCGCCGCGAACACCCGCAGCACCTCGTCGTGCGAGACGCCCTCACCGGTCTCGGCGCCCGCGTCGAGGTCCGTGACCAGGGTCAACGACGTGTAGCAGAGCTCGAGTTCACGGGCGAGCGCCGCCTCGGGGTGGCCGGTCATGCCCACCACCGACCAGCCCTGCGCCCGGTGCCACAGCGATTCGGCACGCGTCGAGAAGCGCGGCCCCTCGATCACGACCAGGGTTCCGCCGTCCACCGCCTCCCAGTCCCGGCCGTGCGCGGCCTTCAGCGCGGCCGCCCGCCCGACGGGGCAGTAGGGGTCGGCCAGCGACACGTGCACCACGTTGGGTACACCGCCGCCCGGCAGCGCCAGCCCGTCGAAGTACGTCCCCACGCGGGACTTCGTGCGATCGACCAGCTGATCCGGCACGAGAAGCGTGCCCGGTCCGTACTCGGGGCGCAGCCCGCCCACCGCACACGGACCGAGGACCTGGCGTGCCCCGACCGACCGCAGCGCCCACAGGTTGGCGCGGTAGTTGATCCGGTGCGGCGGCAGATGGTGGCCGCGTCCGTGCCGGGGCAGGAAGGCGACCCGACGGCCCGCTATCTCACCGAGGAACAGGGAGTCACTGGGCGGTCCGTACGGGGTGTCCACCTGGATCTCGGTCACGTCGTCGAGGAACGAGTAGAAGCCCGAGCCGCCGATTACGCCGATCTCTGCGTTCGCCATGACCCGCACACTAGCTGGCCCCGGCAGCGGGCAGAGAAGAGCTCCGGAAACACCGAGAACCCTGTCGTCGTACGACGACAGGGTCCCGTGAGTGCGTCCTTAAGCGGCGGAGGTGCTGCTGGAGGAGGTGCCGGTGCTCGACGACTTCGAGTCCGAGGACGACGACGTCGAGGTGGACGGAGAGGCCGTCGACGGCTTCGACGACGCCGGCGAGCTGCTCGACGAGGAGCCGCGGCTGTCGTTGCGGTAGAAGCCGGAGCCCTTGAAGACGATGCCGACTGCGGAGAACACCTTCTTGAGGCGGCCCTGGCAGTTGGGGCACTCGGTCAGAGCGTCGTCGGTGAACTTCTGCACCGCCTCGAGGCCCTCGCCGCACTCGGTGCACTGGTACTGGTAGGTCGGCACTGTCTTCCTCCTGGCACTCTCACTCAATGAGTGCTAACGAGGGTCCATAGTGACGTATTCCCGAGGATCAGTCCACCGCCACCGGCACGCGGTGACCGACGCCACGTGCGACGGTCCGGGTCCGGGGGCGCGACGTCAGGCGTGACCGGAGGGCCAGCAGGGTCGCCAGGGCGAGCAGTGTGCCGACCATCGGGACGAGGAACCCTGCACCGTTCCCGAAGCGGTCCTCCAGCTGTCCGGCAGCCGTGACGGCGGCCGCCTGGCCGAGCGCCACCGCGCCGGTCAGCCAGGTGAAGGCCTCGGTACGGGCACCGGCCGGCACCAGGCTCTCCACCAGCGTGTAGCCGGTGATCAGCGCGGGCGCGATGCACATGCCGACCAGGAGGCCGAGCCCGGCGAGCGCGAGCACCGAGTGCGCGGCCCACAGTCCGGAGGCCACCAGCGCGAGCGCGCCGTACCCGACCACGAGGCGCTGCTGCGGAGCCACCTTCCACGCGACGGCACCGCAGACGATCCCGGAGAGCATGTTGCCCGCGGCGAAGACGCCGTACAGGACACCGTTCAGACCGGGCTCGCCGATCGACTCGGTGAACGCGGCCAGCGAGACCTGCATACCGCCGAAGACGGAGCCGATGCCCAGGAATGCCACGATCAGCACGCGCACGCCGGGCACCCGCAGCGCGGAACCGTGCTCCACGCGCGCGTGCCTGTCGAGGGTGACCAGCGGCTGCGTGCTCTTCTGCGCGGCGAACAGCAGACCGCCGAGCAGGGTCAGAGCCGACTCCGTCAGCAGGCCCGCGGCCGGGTCGACGGCGGTGCACAGCGCGGTGGCCAGCAGCGGGCCGAAGACGAAGGTCAGCTCGTCCGTGACGGACTCGAACGCCGCCGCGGTGGTCATGAGGGGCGAGCCCTGAAGCTTCACGCCCCAGCGGGCGCGCACCATCGGACCGACCTGCGGCACCGAGGCACCGGTGGGGACGGCCGCGGCGAACAGTGCCCACAGGGGCGCGTGCGAGAGCGCGAGCGCCGTCAGCGTCAGACCTGACGCCGTGTGCACTAGCACGCCGGGGATCAGCACGGCGCGCTGCCCGTGGCGGTCGGCGAGGCGCCCGCTGTAGGGCGCGAACAGTGCCATGGAGACGCCGGTGACGGCCGCGGCGGCGCCCGCCGCGCCGTACGAGCCGGTGGTGTGCTGCACGAGCAGCACGATGGAGATCGTCAGCATCGCGAACGGCTGACGCGCCGCGAAGCCGGGGAGCAGGAACGTCCAGGCGCCGCGGGTGCGCAGCAGCTGCCCGTATCCCGGGCGTGCGGTGACCGTGGATGCCACGGCCCGTGCCTTTCTGCCGCCTGGTAGCGCGCCTGTGCGGGGGCGCCGAGAGCTGTCCTCTTGCGCGCGCTGCGGTAGATACCGGGCCCACTGCGGAGGGGCGTTTCGGCCGCCATACGGTCGCGCCAGCAATGCGTCAGGCAGAGTTGGTTCGATCAGAATGCGCCTTCATCGTACAGGGATCAACGCCTGGTGTGCCTGTGAAAACGAGCACCATGAGCCTTGTTCACCTGCGATTACCGGGGGTGTGAACCGTACGAAACGCTCCCTTAATGACATCCCTCAACGACACAGGGCATCGTGGAGCGTGCGGCGCACATCGAGATCGTGCGCTCCTGTGCAAGCCGTGCGCGCCCCCACGCCACGCGCTGCCAGCGAGCTCGCGCCCCCGCCTCTGGGGCCACGCCGCCCTGGTCAGCGCCGCGGCGTCTCCCCGTTGGTGCCCAGCCACCCGGCCAGCTTTCCGCCGTGCCCCACCGCACGCAGCCGCCGCTCCGCCGCGTCCCGCACGGGATCCGTGGCCACCACCAGCAGCTCGTCCCCGCGCCGCAGCACCGTCGTGGGCAGCGGAACGAACGATTTTCCATCGCGGACGACGAGGGTGACGGCGGCCCCGGCCGGCAGCCGCAGCTCATTGACCTCGACGCCGTGCATCTTTGAGCCGTCGGGGATCGCGACGGACAGCAGGTGTCCGCGCAGCCGCTCCAGAGGCGCCGACTCGATGCCGAGGTCGGCGGCCTCCGCGTCCCCGCCCAGCCGCAGCTCACGGGCGAGCCAGGGCAGCGTCGGCCCTTGGACCAGGGTGTAGACGACGACCAGGACGAAGACGATGTTGAAGATGCGGCGGCTGCCATCGACACCGTTCACCATGGGGATCGTCGCCAGGATGATGGGCACGGCGCCGCGCAGCCCGGCCCAGGACATGAGGGTCTGCTCCTGCCACGACACCCGGAACGGCGTCAGGCACAGCACGACGCTCAGCGGGCGCGCGACCATGGTCAGCACCAGGCCGATGACGAGAGCGGGCCACACGTCGTCGCCCAGTTCGTGCGGGGTGACCAGCAGGCCGAGCAGGACGAACATGCCGATCTGGGCGATCCAGCCGAGCCCTTCGGCGAAGCCGCGCGTGGCGGGCCAGTGCGGCAGCTTGGCGTTGCCCATCGCCATGGAGGCGAGGTAGACGGCGAGGAAGCCGCTGCCGTGCGCCAGCGCGCCGGCGGCGTATGCCGTCACGGCGATCGCCATGACGGCGATCGGGTAGAGGCCGGAGGCGGGCAGTGCCACGTGCCTGAGGCCCCAGGAGCCCAGCCAGCCGACCGCGATGCCGATGGCGGCGCCGATGGCCAGTTCCAGGGTTATCTCGCCGATCAGTGCGTACCAGTGCTCGACCGGTCCCGCCGTGGAGAAGGCGACGACCAGGATGACCACCGGGGCGTCGTTGAAGCCGGACTCGGCCTCCAGCGTGCCCGTCACGCGCGAGGGGAGGGGGAGCTTGCGCAGCACGGAGAAGACCGCCGCCGCGTCCGTGGAGGACACGACCGCCCCGATGATGAGCGCCTGGCGCCACTCCAGCCCGATGAGATAGTGCGCGGCTGTCGCCGTGACCCCGACGCTCACCGCGACCCCGACCAGCGCCAGCGCGGTGGCGGACGGCAGCGCGGGCTTGACCTCCTTCCACTTCGTGCCCAGTCCGCCCTCGGCCAGGATCACGACCAGGGCCGCGTATCCGATGACCTGGGTCAGCTCGGCGTTGTCGAAGTGGATGCCGCCGACGCCGTCCTGGCCCATGGCGACGCCGATGCCCAGATATACGAGCAGGCTGGGGAGCCCGCTGCGCGAGGAGATCCGGACCGCTGCGACGGCGACGAGCAGGACGAGCGAGCAGACGAGCAGAAGCTGGTTGAGGTCGTGGACGGTCAGCGGCTGTTCCCTTCCCTGGCACACGGGCATCACGCGCGCGTGGGCTCACGTACATAGGACACGAAGAGGTGGGCCTCCGCATCCAAGTACTTCGTTACCTTACCTAACTCTTGACGATTTCTTGACACTCCTGAGGCAAGATCGACCGTCCGTCCGCGCTGGTTCCCGACTCCGCGTCAAGTGGCGTCGGGCCCTGCGCCTATGGTTGCTCCAGCGCTCATTCAAAGTCACAGCCCCGCCTGCCGCTCCCGTTAGGACAGCAAGGACAGCGATGCCCCCCAATACCACCGCCTCATCGGGTCAGAAGCCCGGCAAGTCCGGCAGGAAAAAGGGGCGCAAAGCCCGTCTGATCGTCCTCGTCCTGGTACTGGCCATCATCGGCGGCGTCGCCTACGGGGCGTACTGGTCCATCAGCACCGTCCGTGCCTCCTTCCCGCAGACCAAGGGTTCGATCACGCTCGAGGGCCTGTCCGGACCGGTCGACGTGAAGCGCGACGGCTACGGCATCCCGCAGATCTACGCCTCCTCCGACGAGGACCTGTTCATGGCGCAGGGCTACGTCCAGGCGCAGGACCGGTTCTACGAGATGGACGTGCGCCGCCACATGACCTCCGGGCGCCTGTCGGAGATGTTCGGCAAGAGCCAGGTCGACAAGGACGAGTTCCTGCGCACGCTCGGCTGGGACCGGGTCGCGAAGAAGGAGTACGACACCAAGCTGTCGGCCTCCACCAAGAAGTACCTCCAGGCCTACGCCAAGGGAGTCAACGCCTACCTGCAGGGCAAGGACGGCGAGGAGATCTCCCTCGAGTACGCGGCGCTGGGCTTCGCCAACGACTACAAGCCCGAGCAGTGGACCCCCGTCGACTCGGTGTCCTGGCTGAAGGCGATGGCCTGGGACCTGCGCGGCAACATGCAGGACGAGATCGACCGCGCCCTGCTCACCAGCCGCCTCGGCCCCAAGCAGATCGAGGACCTGTACCCGGCCTACCCGTACAGCCGCAACAAGGCGATCGTCCAGGAAGGCCAGTACGACGAGCTGACCAAGACGTTCGAGCAGGGCAGCGGCACCTCGGGCACGGGCACTGGGACGGCCACAGGGGCCGGTACCGGCACCGGAACCACCACGGGCACCGCGTCCGCCTCGGGCACCACAGCTCTCACGAGCCAGCTCTCGGGGCTCTACGGCCTCCTGGAGGACCTTCCCGCGGCCGTCGGCGTGAACGGCAACGGCATCGGCTCGAACTCCTGGGTCGTCGGGGGCTCGCACACCATCACCGGCAAGCCGCTGCTGGCCAACGATCCGCACCTGTCGGCCTCGCTGCCGTCCGTCTGGTACCAGATGGGCCTGCACTGCCGCACCGTCTCCAGCAAGTGCCAGTACGACGTCTCCGGCTACACCTTCGCGGGCATGCCCGGCGTCGTCATCGGCCACAACCAGGACATCTCCTGGGGCATGACCAACTCCGGGGCCGACGTCACCGACCTCTACCTGGAGAAGCTGAGCAACAACGGCTACCTGTACGACGACAAGGTGAAGCCCTTCACCACGCGCGAGGAGACCATCAAGGTCGCCGGCGGCGAGTCCAAGACGATCGTCGTCCGTGAGACCGACAACGGCCCCCTGCTGTCCGACCGCAACGACGAACTGGTCAAGGTCGGCAAGAAGGCCACCGTCGACACCGCCGCACCCGACCGCGGCGACGGCTACGGCATCTCCCTGCGCTGGACCGCCCTGGACCCGGGCACCTCCATGGACGCCGTGTTCGCGATGGACAAGGCGACGAACTGGAACGACTTCCGTGCGGCCGCGACCCTGTTCGACGTGCCGTCGCAGAACCTGGTCTACGCCGACACCGAGAACCACATCGGCTACACGCTCCCCGGAAAGATCCCCACGCGCGCGCAGGGCGTGGACGGCTCGATCCCGCAGCCCGGCTGGGACTCCAAGTACCGCTGGACCGGCTACATCCCGCAGGACCGGCTCCCCTACGAGTACGACCCCGCGCGCGGGTACATCGTCACCGCCAACCAGGCCGTGATCGACAAGGACAAGTACCCCTACACGCTCACCACGGACTGGGGCTACGGCGCCCGCAGCCAGCGCATCACCGACCTGATCAAGTCGAAGATCGACGACGGCGGCAAGATCTCCACCGACGACATGCGCCAGATGCAGCTGGACAACAGCAGCGCGATCGCCAAGCTGCTCGTGCCCAAGCTGCTGAAGATCGACATCGAGGACAAGGACGTCCGCGAGGCGCAGAAGCTGCTGGAGGGCTGGGACTACACCCAGGACGCCGACTCGGCGGCCGCCGCCTACTTCAACTCGGTCTGGCGCAACATCCTCAAGCTCGCCTTCGGCAACAAGCTGCCCAAGGAGCTGCGGGTCAAGGGCCAGTGCCTGTGGGTCGACCCCGTCAGCACCACCGGCCCCGCCGACGAGACGGAGAAGGTCCGCGAGTGCGGCCAGCGTGACGCCGACCAGGCGCAGCCGGACGGCGGCGACCGCTGGTTCGAGGTCGTGCGCAACCTCATGGAGGACGAGAAGAGCGACTGGTGGAAGACGCCCGCCGGCGTGGGAGACCGCCCCAAGGCGGAGAACCGCGACCAGCTGTTCAAGCGCGCCATGATCGACGCCCGCTGGGAGCTCACCGCCAAGCTCGGCAAGGACATCGACACCTGGAGCTGGGGCCGGCTGCACCGCCTGTTCCTGAAGAACCAGACGCTCGGCACCGACGGCCCCGGCATCGTGCAGTACGTCCTCAACCGCGGCCCCTGGAAGCTCAGCGGTGGCGAGGCCACCGTCAACGCGACCGGCTGGAACGCCGCCGGCGGCTACGGGGTCATCTGGGTGCCGTCGATGCGGATGGTGGTCAACCTCGGCGACCTCGACAAGTCCAAGTGGATCAACCTCACCGGAGCCTCCGGGCACGCTTACAGCGCCCACTACACCGACCAGACGGGCAAGTGGGTCAAGGGCGAGCTGCTGGACTGGTCCTTCTCGAAGGACGCGGTCGACCAGAGCACGAGCGCCACACTGGTGCTGAAACCGTGAGCCACTGACGGCGAATCGTCGAACGGGCCCTCCACGCACGCGTGGAGGGCCCGTTCGCATGCGCTCACATGCCGCGGCTCACGCGTCGTCGTCCCGGAAGCGGCGCACCCCCGACGGCGTCACCACCGCGTGCACCGCCTGGTCGTGCGCCTCCTCCGGGACGCGCTCGACGATCTCGGAGTCGTAGAGCAGCACGACCAGAGCGGGGTGCGTGCCCGCGCGCTCCAGGCGTGCCAGTACCCGGTCGTACGACCCTCCGCCGCGCCCCAGCCGCATGCCGCGCGCGTCGACCGCCAGGCCGGGCAGCAGCACGACGTCGGCGCCGGTCACGGCTTCCGGGCCCAGACGCTCCCCGGAGGGCTCGAAGAGGGCCATCTTTCCGCCGTGTTGGACGCGCGCGAGGGAGTCCGCCCCGGTGTAAGCGCCCCAGTCCAGGTCGTTGTCGGGCAGGAGCGCCGGGAGCAGGACGTGCACGCCCCGCGCGCGCAGCGCGTCCAGGAGCGCGAGCGTGCCGGGTTCGCTCCCCACCGAGACGTACGCCGCCACCGTGCGCGCCCGCGCCAGCTCGGGCAGTTCGAGCGCCCGCCCGGCCAGCGCGGTCGCGGATTCTCGCACGTCATCGGCCGTCAACCTGTTCCTCACCGCGAGGAACTCTCGCCGCAACATTCTTTTGTCAGGCTCTCCAGGACGTCCGATGTGACTCAAAGGTCGCTCCCGTACCCTTCCAATACGCTCATATCAGAGCTAATTAACCGGAGCCTCAGATTCCCTGCAAAGGCACCGGATAAGGTTGCGTGCATGACTCAGTCTCACCCTCGGATCAGCAAGGCTGTCATCCCCGCAGCAGGCCTCGGCACCCGGTTCCTGCCGGCCACCAAGGCCACTCCCAAGGAGATGCTGCCGGTCGTCGACAAGCCGGCGATCCAGTACGTGGTCGAGGAGGCCGCCTCCGCGGGTCTCGATGACGTCCTCATGATCACGGGCCGCAACAAGCGGCCGCTCGAGGACCACTTCGACCGCAACTACGAGCTGGAATCGGCGCTTCAGAAGAAGGGCGACGCCGGTCGGCTCGCGAAGGTGCAGGAGTCCAGCGACCTCGCCACCATGCACTACGTCCGCCAGGGTGACCCCAAGGGTCTCGGTCATGCCGTCCTGTGCGCGGCGCCGCACGTCGGCCACGAGCCCTTCGCCGTCCTCCTCGGCGACGACCTGATCGACCCGCGCGACCCGCTGCTCAAGCGGATGGTCGAGGTCCAGGAGCGGCATGGCGGCAGCGTCATCGCGCTCATGGAGGTCGAGCCCGAGCAGATCCACCTCTACGGATGCGCGGCTGTCGACGCCACCGAGGACAGCGACGTGGTCAAGGTGCACGACCTCGTCGAGAAGCCGTCCGTGGCTGACGCCCCGTCCAACTACGCGATCATCGGCCGCTACGTCCTCGACCCGCACATCTTCGACATACTGCGCAAGACCGAGCCCGGCCGCGGCGGCGAGATCCAGCTCACCGACGCCCTCCAGCAGCTCGCGGCGGACGAGAAGGTCGGCGGCCCGGTGCACGGCGTCGTCTTCAAGGGTCGCCGCTATGACACCGGCGACCGTGGTGACTATCTGCGTGCCATTGTCAGACTCGCGTGCGAACGTGAAGACCTGGGCCCGGACTTCCGGACCTGGCTTCGCAGTTACGTAGCCGAGGAGATGTAGCAACGTTGAGCAGCGCCGCGCCCCACACCACCGGCCAGGACCACCTCTGGTCGGTGGACGAACACCTGGAGGACATCCTCGCGACCGTCCGCCCCCTGGAACCCATCGAGCTGCAACTCCTCGACGCCCAGGGCTGCGTCCTGGTCGAGGACGTCACGGTGCCGGTCTCCCTGCCGCCGTTCGACAACAGCTCCATGGACGGGTACGCGGTGCGGGTCGCGGATGTCGCGGGCGCGAGCGAGGAGTTCCCCGCCGTCCTGGACGTCGTCGGGGACGTCGCGGCGGGCCAGTCCGAGCTGCTCCACGTGGGCCCCGGCCAGGCCGCCCGCATCATGACCGGCGCCCCGCTGCCGCCCGGCGCCGAGACCGTCGTCCCCGTCGAGTGGACCGACGGAGGCCTGGGCGAGGGGCCCGCGACCGGGATGCGCGCCCGCGCCCTGTCTCCCGAGGGCGCCGAGGGACACGTGCACGTGCACCGGCCTGCCGAGGCACGCGCGCACGTACGGGCGAAGGGCAGCGACGTGAAGGCCGGCGACCGCGCCCTCGAGGCCGGCACCGTCCTCGGCCCGCCGCAGATCGGACTGCTCGCCGCGATCGGCCGCGGCACCGTACGCGTCCGCCCCCGCCCGCGCGTGGTCGTCATGTCCACCGGCAGCGAACTCGTCCAGCCCGACGAACAACTGGGCAACGGCCAGATCTACGACTCCAACAGCTTCGCCCTCACCGCCGCCGCCCGAGACGCCGGAGCCATCGCCTACCGCGTGGGTGCCGTAGCCGACGACGCCGAGACCCTCCGCAACACCATCGAGGACCAGCTCGTCCGCGCCGACCTCATGGTCACCACGGGCGGCGTGAGCGTGGGGGCGTACGACGTCGTCAAGGAGGCGCTGTCGTCCGTCGGTGACGAGGACGAGGCCGGCAGCGGCATCGACTTCCGCAAACTTGCCATGCAGCCCGGCAAGCCCCAGGGCTTCGGCTCCATCGGCCCCGACCACACCCCGCTCCTCGCGCTGCCGGGCAACCCCGTCTCGTCGTACGTCTCCTTCGAACTGTTCGTCCGTCCCGCGATCCGCGCTCTCATGGGCCTGGAGGACGTGCACCGGCCGCGCGTGACCGCGAAGCTGACCGCCGGCAAGGCGCTGACCTCGCCGAAGGGGCGCAGGCAGTTCCTGCGCGCGACCTGCTCCGACGGCACGGTGACCCCGGTCGGCGGTGCCGGGTCGCACCTGGTGGCGGCCCTCGCGCACGCGGACGCGCTGATCGTCGTACCGGAGGACGTGGAGTCCGTCGAGCCCGGCACCGAGGTCGAGGTGGTCCTGCTCGGCTGAGTGCTCCTGGTTGGCGGTACCGTGTCGCGCACAACAGGCCCGCGCGCCGTACCGCGAAGGGCCGGGACCGGGAGCGCCGCACAGCATGAGTACGCAGGACCGACTGACTCACATCGACGAGGCGGGCGCCGCCCGCATGGTCGACGTATCCGACAAGGACGTGACCGCGCGCACCGCCCGCGCCAGCGGTCGGGTCCTCGTCTCGCCCCGGGTGATCGAGCTGCTGCGCGGCGAGGGCGTCCCCAAGGGCGACGCCCTCGCCACCGCGCGGATCGCGGGCATCATGGGCGCCAAACGCACCCCGGACCTGATCCCGCTGTGCCACCCGTTGTCGGTGTCGGGTGTGAAACTGGATCTGTCGGTCGTGGACGACGCCGTGGAGATCCTCGCCACGGTCAGGACGACGGACCGCACGGGCGTCGAGATGGAGGCCCTCACCGCGGTCTCCGTCGCCGCGCTCACCGTGATCGACATGGTCAAGGCGGTCGACAAGGGAGCGGTCATCACGGACGTTCGGGTGGAGGAGAAGACGGGCGGCAAGTCGGGCGACTGGAGCCGGGCATGACGTATCGCGCTCTTGTGGTCACCGCCTCCAACCGGGCCGCCGCCGGGGTCTACGAGGACAAGGGCGGCCCGTTGATCGCCGCGGGCCTGAAGGGCTTCGGCTTCGACGTCGAAGGGCCGCAGGTCGTGCCCGACGGGGACCCTGTCCGGGCGGCCCTGCGCGCCGCCGTCGACGCCGGATACGACGTCGTCGTCACCACCGGCGGCACCGGCATCTCGCCCACCGACCGCACCCCCGAGGCGACCCGCGAGGTGATCGACCACGAGGTGCCCGGCATCGCCGAGGCCATCAGGGCGTTCGGACGGGAGAAGGTGCCGACCGCCGTGCTCTCGCGGGGCCTGGCCGGAGTGGCGGGACGGACCCTGATCGTCAACCTGCCGGGTTCCACCGGCGGGGTGAAGGACGGGCTAGCCGTCCTGGAGCCCCTGTTGGTCCACGCCGTCGACCAGATCCGCGGCGGCGACCACCCCAGACCCGGGGCCGACAGTGGGGGTGCGAGCTGAACAGCCCATCCTGGCCCGTCGTACTGGCGGACGGCGACGTCGTCCTCCGGCCCATAAAGGTGCGCGATCAGCGGGCCTGGCGCGAGGTCAACCGGCGCAACCGCGACTGGCTGCGCCCCTGGGAGGCGACCATCCCGCCGCCCACGCCCAGCGGGCCGATCGCGCACCGGCCGACCTACCGGCAGATGGTGCGCCATCTGCGGGCCGAGGCGAACGCGGGCCGGATGCTGCCGTTCGTCATCGAGTACCAGGGACGGCTCGTCGGGCAGTTGACCGTCGCCGGGATCACCTGGGGCTCGATGTGTTCGGGGCATGTCGGCTACTGGGTGGACGAGTCGGTGGCCGGCCGTGGGGTGATGCCGACGGCCGTGGCGCTGGTCGTGGACCACTGTTTCCGGACCGTCGGACTGCACCGCGTCGAGGTCTGCATTCGCCCGGAGAACGGGCCCAGCCGCCGGGTCGTGGAGAAACTCGGATTCCGTGAGGAGGGGCTGCGGCCCCGTTATCTCCACATCGACGGGGCCTGGCGCGACCATCTCGTCTTCGCGCTCACCGCGGAAGAGGTGCCGGAAGGGTTGCTCGGGCGGTGGCGGCGGGCACGTTCACAGAAGGCGCCGCACACCACGCCCAGGAACCCGCAGAACACGCCGGGGAATCCCACATAGCCAGGGAAGCGGCCGGAGAAGCGACTCGGGTAATTGAATAAATGTTCGAGAATGATCGGGTGGCGATCGTCTCAGGGCATTAAATTCGCGGCTCCGGCGACCTGCTGATCGCATCGGTCACAAAAAAAGCTCGAAATATCAGCCAGATCGTGCGACACACCGGGCCAATTGGCGGATGGCCTCACGCGAATCCCTCTACCGTGTGAGGCGTGAGCAGCAGCGGCCTCATCTACGCAGTCATTGTCGGGGCCTGGGCCGCCTACTTGGTGCCGATGTGGCTCCGTAGGCAGGACGAGCTGAACGAGGCCCGTCCGACGGAACGCTTCAGCACCGCCATCCGGCTGCTGTCCGGACGGGCGGGAATGGAGCGCCGGTACGCCAAGGACCTGCGGGCGCGCTCCACCGAGGAGGGGGAGCCCAGCGCCGTCGATCCGGATGCCGTCACCGACTCGGTGGACGTCCGTGCCTTTGCCATGCCTCCGACGCGCCCGCAAGTGCGCGCGGACGTGCACGCGGAGGCGCCGGCGCGCAGGGAAGCGGCGCGTGAGCCGGTACGCGAAAGAGCGGCCGACCCGGCAGCGCACGCCCCGGCGTCCGTCTCCGCACCGGCGCCCGCATCCGCTCCGGCGCGCAAGCAGGTGCCCGCAGCCCGGCGTACGCCCGCTGCGGAAGCCGCCGCGGCGCGCGCCCGGCGCACGAAGGCTCTCGCGCGCCGTAGGCGCACCACCGTGGTGCTCTTCATCGCTTTCACGCTCGGCGCGGTCGTCGCCGCCGTCGGGGGGCTCGCGTTCCTGTGGGCGCCCGGCGTGCCCGCCGTCCTGCTGAGCGGGTACATCGCCTACCTGCGTTCCCAGGAGCGCCGTCGCTTCACCTACCAGATGGACCGGCAGCGGGCCGAGGCGGCGGCGCAGCAGCTGAAGGAGCGTGCGCGCCAGCCGCGCCGGCGCCCGACGGCCGAAGCGATCGACGCGGACGAACCGGACGAAGGACCAGAGCCGGGGCAGGACCCCGGGCTGTCGGCGCTCGCCGCCGACCGG
Source organism: Streptomyces sp. NBC_00019 (assembly GCF_045041015.1). NCBI lineage: Bacteria > Bacillati > Actinomycetota > Actinomycetes > Kitasatosporales > Streptomycetaceae > Streptomyces > Streptomyces sp. NBC_00019. The sequence continues at coordinate 4,651,859 of NZ_CP108302.1, read as the reverse complement.
CGCGCCCTCGTCGAGCAGACCGACCACGCGGAGTGGGTCGACCAGCAGCGCGAACGGCAGCGCAGGCCGGGGCACGGGGACAGCTGGGAGCCGGTGCCGGTGCCGTTGCCGACGTATGTGACGGCGCCGGTCGCTCCGCGGGCCACGTCGGACGTGGACCTGGGCGCGCCGGACGCGTGGAGTTCGGCGCGGTCCAGCTCGGTCGCCGGGGAGCGGGAAGCGCGAGGCGCCGGTGCCGAGTCCGGTGCCGGGCAGGACGGTGCGGCGCAGGACGCCGAGGCGGGGGAGTCGTCCGACGCCGAGGACAAGGCGGACGACGACGAGCGCTGCGACGCCCGCCGGGCCGCTTCCGCGCGACGGGCGCGCGAGCGGGGACGTACGCCCCTCTTCGATCAGTACGAGGACGGGGAGCGGCCGCGCGCGGCCAACGAGTAGGCGCGGCCACCCGTCCCACCTGTGGGTGTTCCGCAGCCGGGGCAGGGAACGGATTTCCAAGCACCCCGATCGGGGTGCTAAGGTTTCACTCGTTGCAAGGGCCTGTGGCGCAGTCTGGTAGCGCACCTCGTTCGCATCGAGGGGGTCTGGGGTTCAAATCCCCACAGGTCCACGCAGCATAGGGGCCCGTTCCTGATATCAGGAACGGGCCCCTTGCCATGCGTACGGCAGTGACGTACAGCAACCGCTTCGGCTGATCCCGCGTCAGAAAAGCTGGCCGCGCCGGCGCAGGGCATGTGCCGCCGGAAGCACCGCCGATACGACGGCGAGGAGCGCGCACGCGCCCGTGGCCGCGCCGAGTTCGGGCCAGGGGAGGCGGAGCGGGGAGCGTGCCGACTGCAGGTCCAGGGCGCCCCACATGCCACCGAGGTTGAGAGCCGTCACCAGCAGGCCGAGGAGTGCGCCCACGGCCACCACCACCAGGGCCTCCGCGGCCACGAGGCGCAGCACCTGCCCGGTCGTGGCGCCCGCCAGCCGCAGCGACGCGAACTCGCGCTTCCGGTCGGACGTAGCCATGAGCAGGGTGTTGGCGAGGGAGATGCCCGTGTACAGCAGCGCGATGCCCAGGACGAGGAGGAAGCCGAGGCGGGTCTTCTCGTCGGCGTCCGTGAAGGTGGCCGTGGGGTAAGCGGTCCGCAGCCACTCGTCGCGGGTGAGGACGGAGGCGTCCGTGGCTCCCAGAACCCTCCGTAGCCCTGCCGCCGTTCCTCCCGTCACCTCGACCCGGTCGACGGCGGCCCCGCGCGCGTTGGCCGGCGTGACGTACACCCCGTTGTCGCCCGTGCCGACCGGCATCACCGCGGCGATACGGAGCGACCTGCGGGTGCCGTCGCCGAGCCAGACGGTGACCCGGCGGCCGACTGTGTGCTGCGCCCACTCCTCGTTGACGATGATCGAGTCGTCGTCGAGGGCGGTGACGCGGCCCGCCGTCAGGGGGAGGCGCGCGGTCGCCGCGAGCGCCCTCGGATCGGCCGCGCGCGCCTCGGACTTGATGAGGGCGACGCCCTCCTCGAGGACGTACACGGCGCTCGATGCGGTCGCCGAGACCTCGGTGTCCGGGATCGAGCGCAGGCGCCGGAGCGTGTCCGGGGCGAAGCCGGTCGGCGACGTCAGCACGAAGTCGGAGACGGTCCGCTCACGCGCCTCCGTCGCCCTCGCCCCGTTCAGCGTCGCCGTGGCGCCGAGCAGCGAGCCCGTCAGGGCCACCATGATCAGGACGGGGGCGGCGACGGCGGCCGTACGGCGGACAGCGGCGCCTGCGTTCGAGCGGACCAGCATGCCGCACGGGGCGAGGACCCTGGTCAGGGGGCGGACCAGGGCCGGGGCCAGCAGGGCCGTCGCCGTGATCAGGAGCATCGGGCGGCTGACGTACGTCTTGCGGTGCAGCAGCTCGCCCGGGTCCGTCACCAGCGCGAGTGCGAGGGTGACCGCGGCGGTGATCAGCAGGGCCGCCCCGAACAGCAGGCGGCCGAGCGTCAGAGCGCGTTCGTCCACCGCCGCCTCGCGCAGCGCCTGCGTCGGCGAGGTCCGGCCCGCCCGCCAGGACGCGCCCACCGCCCCGCACAGCGCCACCGACAGACCGGTCCAGAAGGCGAGATGGTACGGCCACACGTGGTCGCCGATCGCGAACCAGGCCGGTGCGACACCGCCGTCCACCACACGCTCCGCCAGCCACGGGGCGGCGTACGCCCCCAGCACGCAGCCCGCCGCGGACGCCGGCCCGCCCACCAGCAGCGCCTCCGTCAGCACCGCGCGCCGGATCTGGCCCGGCGTCGCGCCGGTCGTGCGCAGCAGACCGAACTCCCGGCGACGCTGGGCCACCGCGAAGGCGAAGGTCGACGCGACGACGAACACCGACACGAAACCGGTCACCCCGCCCGCCGTGCCGAACAGGGCGTTCAGCGTCGTCAGCGCCTCGGCGTAACGCTCGGGATCGGCGTCCGCGAGCCGGCGCTCGTCACCGGACAGCACCCGCGCGCGGCCGTCCACCACGCGTCGTACCGCCGCCGCGTCCGCCTCCACCACGAGCTGTGTGCTCACCGGAGACAACACGGCCGCCCGCGCATCCGTGTAGAACAGCGCGTTCTCGAAGCCGAGCGCGCCCACCGTGCCGACCACGCGCACCACCCCACGCCCCGTGCGCAGGCGCTGTCCCACCGTCGTCCGGTCGTCCGTGGCCACGACCTCGTCCGCGGCGCGGGGCGCGCGGCCCGCGGTCAGTTCGTACGGTGCGAAGGCCGCGGTCGACCATGGATGCCCCACCAGGTCGCCGTGTACGACGAACGAGCGGTCCTCCGTGACCCTGCCCAGCTTCCGCAGCGCCGCCACCGTCCTTGCAGGCACGGGCCGCAGCTGGGCCAGCCTCTGGGTGCGGTCGCCGATGGGGGTCGGTACGTGCAGCGTGTCCTGGCCCTTCACCACGACCGGGGTCGCGGCGAAGCGTTCCGGTGCCCGCTCGGGGGCGTCCAGGGAGGAGGCGAGGGCCAGGCCCATCACGGCGATCAGGGCGACCCCGAGGGACAGAGCGACGAAGCTGCCGATGAAGGCGGTCCAACGGGAGCGCAGGGTACGCAGGGCGAGCATCAGCATGGGACGACCTCCGAGGCAGCGGTTCCCGAAGCCGACGCCCCCGTCTCGAGCGACGTCATACGCGCCGCGATCTCCCCCGCCGACGCCCCCACCACCTCGCCGTGCACGTGCCCGTCGACCAGGAAGACCACGCGGTCGGCGTACGACGCGGCCACCGGATCATGCGTGACCATCACGATCGTGCGGTCCTCGGTGACGACCAGTGAGCGCAGCAAGGACAGCACCTCACGCCCGGTGGCGGAGTCCAGCGCACCCGTCGGCTCGTCCGCGAACAGCACGTCGGGGCGGGTGATCAGCGCGCGGGCCAGGGCGACGCGCTGCTGCTGGCCGCCGGACAGCTGGGCGGGCCGGTGCCGGGCCCGTTCACCGAGCCCCACCCGCCGCAACGCCTCACGCGCGCGTGCCTTCGATACACGCCGACCGGCCAGCCGCAGCGGCAGGAGGACGTTCTGTTCGGCGGTCAGGGAGGGCAGGAGGTTGTACGACTGGAAGACGAAGCCGATGTGTTCGCGGCGCAGCAGGGTCAGCCGTCGTTCGCTCAGCCCGGTCAGTTCCGTGCCGCCGATCCGCACCGAGCCCGATGTCGGCCGGTCCAGTCCGGCCGCGCACTGCAACAGCGTCGACTTGCCGGAGCCGGACGGCCCCATGACGGCGGTGAAGGTGCCCTGTCCGAAGCCGAGCGAGACGCCTTCGAGTGCGGTCACCCCGCCGTCGCCCTCGCCGTACCGCCTGACGACGGAGGTCAGCCGGATCGCGTGGTCTGTCATCTGCCCTCATTAAGTCCGCAGAAGGCCGACGGCCCTCATTGAGTCGAAGAGGGCTCTACGAAACCGCGCCGCCACCCCGCGGATCAGTGCGGCAGGACCGAGACTTGAGGTAGGGCCAGGCATACCCCCGGATGTCTGTCTGGACGGATTACGTCCGCCCGTACCCGCCTTCTACCGTGATCTCCATGACGGTGTGGCAGGCGCTGAGCAGGCGTGGATATCTGAGGTCGGCGTGGCCGTGGCGGTCGGTCGCGTTCCTGGCGAGCGGGGCGGTGTTCGGGGCGGTCGTGCTGGTGGTGATCGTCGCGGGGGCCGTCGTGGGCGGCGCCACGGCCGTCGTGCTCGTCGGACTGCCGCTGCTGGTGCTCACCGCGCTGTGCGGGATCCCCGTGGCCGCCGCAGAGCGGTGGCGGCTGCGGCTGGCGGGGGTGGGGCCGGTGCCGCTCTCGCAACACCGGGTGCCCGACGCGCCCGGGCTCACCAGATGGCTCACCGTGCGGCTCAAAGAGGCCGCCACCTGGCGGGAGTTGGCGTACGCCGTGCTGCTCGGCGTCGTGCTGTGGCCGCTGGACGCGCTCGTGGTGGCCTTCGCCGCCGGGGTGCCGCTGTTCCTGCTGGCCACGCCGCTGCTGGTCGCCGTCGACGGCGAGGCGAAGGTCGTCAAGCTGTGGACGGTCGACACCTGGCCGGCCGCCTTCGGGGTCGCGGCGGCCGGGGTGCCGCTCCTGATCGTCGGGGCGTACGCCCTCGGGCTGGCCGCCGGGGCGCGCGGCGAGGTCGCGAAGGCCCTGCTCGGCGCCTCCGGGGACAGCGACCGGGTCACCGAACTCGTCCGGTCCCGCGTCCGGTTGGTGGACGCCTTCGAGGCGGAACGCCGCCGTATCGAACGCGACCTGCACGACGGCGCCCAGCAGCGCCTCGTCGCCCTCACCATGACGCTCGGCCTCGCCCGTCTGGACGCCCCGCCCGGCCCCCTCGCCGACCAACTCGCCGCAGCGCACGGGGAGGCCGAGAAGGTCCTCGCGGAACTGCGCGAACTCATCCACGGCATCCACCCCAAGGTCCTCGCCGACTACGGACTGGAAGCCGCCGTCGCGGATGCGGCGGACCGGAGCCAGGTCCCCGTGGACGTGGAGCTGGACATCACCGGACGCCTGCCCCAACCCGTCGAGACCGCCGCGTACTTCGTCGTCTGCGAGGCCCTCGCCAACGTGGCCAAGCACAGCGGGGCGAGCCGGGCGACCGTCAGCGGCGGACATGCGGACGGACGGCTGACGCTGGACATCCGCGACGACGGACGCGGCGGCGCCTCCAGCGCGAACGGCACCGGGCTCACCGGTCTCGCCGACCGGGTGTCAGTGCTCGATGGCAGACTTTCCCTGTCCAGCCCGCCGGGTGGACCGACCCTGCTGCGAGTGGAGATCCCTTGCCGGCCGACCGAGCCCTGCGCATAGTCCTCGCCGAGGACAGCGTGCTGCTGCGCGACGGACTCGTCGGGCTGCTCACGCGGTTCGGGTACGAGGTGGTCGCGGCCGTCGGCGACGCGGACGCGCTCCTCGCGGCGGCCGCCGAGCATGTGCCCGACGTGGTCGTGACGGACGTCCGGATGCCGCCCGGCTTCCAGGACGAGGGGCTGCACGCGGCCGTGAAACTGCGCGAGGAGCGGCCCGGGCTGCCGGTCCTGGTGCTCAGCCAGTACGTGCAGCGGGCGTACGCCGCCGAGCTCCTCGACTCCGGTGACGGGACCGGCGTCGGCTATCTGCTCAAGGACCGGGTGGGCCAGGTCGAGGAGTTCGTGGACGCGCTGCGGGAGGTCGCGGCCGGTGGCACGGTCGTGGACCCCGAAGTCGTACGACAACTGCTGCGCCGCCGCCGGGATCCGCTCGCCCGGCTCAGCCCGCGCGAGCGGGAGGTGCTGGGGCTGATAGCCGAGGGCAAGTCGAACGGCGCGATCGCCAAGGCGCTGGTGGTGTCGGACGCGGCCGTGGGCAAGCACATCGGCTCGATCCTCACCAAGCTGGACCTGCCGCCGGCGGACGACACCCACCGGCGGGTGCTGGCGGTGCTCGCGTACCTCAGAAGCTGACCTCCGCGGGACTTCTCAGAGGGCCTTCGCGAAGCAGCGGCTCGCCTCGTGGTGCCGGTAGTAGCCGAACTTCTCGCACGGCTCGTAGCCGCTGGAGGTGTACAGCGCGATGGCCTCCGGCTGCTTGTCGCCGGTCTCCAGGACCATGCGGACCCGGCCCGCCGCCCAGGCGTCCTCCTCCAGCGCCGCCAATATGCGCCGGGCGAGCCCTCTGCCCCGCGCCTGCTCCGTGACGTACATCCGCTTGACCTCGGCGTCGCCGTCGCGGTTGCCCTCCTCGTTGGCGTCCTGGGCGCGCCAGCCGCCCGTGGCGACAGGGGCGTCGCTCTCGTCGTACGCGATGAGATATGCGCCGTTCGGTGGCTCGAAGTGGGCCGGGTCCATGTGTGTGGCGTCGCCGTCGTCGCCGTAGCGGACGGCGTACTCGGCCTGGACCTGGTCGTTGAGCTTCACGGCGTCGGGGTGGTCGAAGGAGACGCGACGGATATTCATGCTGCCTACCGTATGTCAATACATTCCAGAACGGGATCCGGTCCAGTCTGCCGGTATCGTGCCGGAGTGCTCACTGTGACCTCTGTGAATGTGAACGGACTGCGCGCCGCCGCGAAGAAGGGCTTCGTGGAGTGGCTCGCGGACACCTCCGCCGATGTGCTGTGCCTCCAGGAGGTGCGCGCCGAGCCGCAGCAGCTGCCCGAGGAGGTCCGCACCCCCGACGGCTGGCACGTGGTGCACGCGCCCGCCGCCGCCAAGGGCCGCGCCGGCGTCTCCCTCTACAGCCGCCGCGAGCCGGACCGCGTCCAGATCGGCTTCGGTTCGCCCGAGTTCGACACCAGCGGCCGCTACGTCGAGGCCGACCTGCCGGGTGTGACGGTCGCCTCCCTCTATCTCCCCTCCGGCGAGGTCGGCACCGAGCGCCAGGACGAGAAGATCCGCTTCATGGACGAGTTCCTGACCTACCTGAAGGGCCTGCGCGAGCGCGCCGCCGCCGACGGCCGCGAGGTCGTCGTCTGCGGCGACTGGAACATCGCCCACCAGCCCGCCGACCTCAAGAACTGGCGCGCCAACCAGAAGAACTCCGGGTTCCTGCCGGAGGAGCGGGAGTGGCTGACGCGGGTCTTCGACGCCGCTGACGGGGGCTATGTCGATGTCGTGCGGGCGCTGCATCCCGATGTCGAGGGGCCGTACTCGTGGTGGTCGTATCGGGGGCGGGCCTTTGACAACGATTCAGGTTGGAGAATTGATCTTGCCGTGGCGACGCCCGGGCTTGCGGGTCGGGCTGTGAAGGCATACGTCGAGAGGGCCGCCACTCATGCTGAACGGTGGTCGGACCATGCTCCCGTGACGGTCGTCTTCGACATGTGACCGGTCGTGGGAGTGCGCCACTGTGCGCACTCCCACGGGGGCGGGTGACTCAGGGGCGCGCGCCGAGTGTGAAGGTCAAGCGGGAGGTGTCCGGTCCGGAGAGCCGGGAGGGGCCACCGCCGGGGTGTCGGTTGTGCCTCGCCTGGGGCTGCGGGTTCCATTGGAGCGTGCCAGAAGGGCGTCCTGCAGCGCCTCGAACTCGTCGTCTGTCAGTGGTGGTTCGCCGATGAGGACCGGAGTGCCGGATGCGTGGCGGACTGTCTGTCCGCCGTGTGTTCGGTGACCGATCAGCGACGGGCTTCGCAGCACCTTCGGCAATGTGCCCGAGGTCCAGCGGAACCGCTCGAAGTCCTTCCCGTGGCGGCGACCGCCCATCGGGCGTCCTTGGAGCTGGGCATGGCGGTCACGTGGCACGGGTTCGCCGGATTGGTTCAGCCGGCGCGCGATGGCCACCAGTGATCGTCCCGCGTGCACGTCCTCGATGATCGCGCGGACGAGCGCGGCGGATTCCGGGTCGGGAGCCAGACACCATCCGCTCCCCGAGGGGTGCGGCGCCTTCCGATAGCCGAACGGGACCAGCCCGCCTCCGTAACGACCTGCTGCGCGCAGTGACGAGTGCTCTGGCGTGCTGCCGCCCCCAGGCGACCAACTCGGCCATGTGCGCCACAGAGCGCACGGCTCGGTCCACGTGTGATCACACGACGGCTTCGTATTCCTGAGGCCGGCGGAGCCAGGACGACAACGAGGGCCTCTCGAACGGCGATGTCGCGCGTGCCGAGACGCCCAGGTCCGATGCCTCGGCAATCAGTGTGAAACCGAGCCTCTCGGTGGAGAGTCGAATGGTGGACCGCTGTCGCTCTGGCGAAGTGGTCGCGCTGGTCACGCAGCTGAGGCGCAAAGCGGCAATGGCTCTTGGAGGTTGAGGACTACGCTTGGGCACGTCGACGCTCCTCGAAAGTGTCGGCCACACCCCGGGACTGGTCGCACAGTCGCCGGGGCCTTTTCGATCTCACTCTCGGGCTACGAACGTGACTTCGTCTGTCACTGCCTGGAAAGTGCCTCGATGGAGTGAATGCTCTTGAAAAACCGGGCACTTGGGCAAAAGGTGCTCTGAGGCTCTAGTCCCGCTTCCGCAAGCGCCGGTCCAACGCCAGCGAAAGCTCCGCCTCCACCACGCTTCTCGCGAGGGGCCGCAGGCGTTGCATGTCGTTCTCGGTGGCGTGGCGGAGGACCAGTTCGGCGAACATCTCGGCCAGGTCGTCTACGTGTTCGCGGACGCGTTTGCCCGCTGCCAGGACCTCGGCGAGGGGGATGCCCTCGGCGACCAGGGCCGAGGAGACGTCGAGGAGGCGGCGGCTGATGTGGACGATCTCGTCGCCGTCGGTGCCGAGGTAGCCCAGCTCCAGTGCGGCGGCGAGGTTGTCCGTGGTGACCTGGCCCTCGAAGCGGGCGGCGAGTTCCTCGGGGGTGAGGCGGACCGGTTCCTCTTCCGTGGGGGTGGCCACGCCCAGGAGGTCGGCGACGTCCCGGCCGTGGTCGAGGGCTTCCGCCAGTTCCGCGATGCCGGTGAGGGTGTGGCCGCGTTCCAGGAGGGCGGCGATGGTGCGCAGCCGGGCCAGGTGGTGGTCGTCGTACCAGGCGATACGGCCCTCGCGGCGGGGCGGCGGGATCAGTTTGCGTTCGCGGTAGAAGCGCAGGGTGCGCGGCGTGATGCCGGCCAGGCGGGCCAACTCCTCCATGCGGTACTCGCGCTTCTCGGTCACGCCCGCAGCCTATGTTGTACCTCCGGTAACTTTCCTGGCCCCGCCCCCTACCCATCGGTAAGGAGCTGCCCTACCCTCCCATTGCGCCAGTGTTTACTGGCGGAGTCCGAAAAGCGATGCGTGGAGGCTTCGGGATGACCGAGCACGAGCATGTGCGGGTGGCGGTGATCGGGTCCGGGTTCGGGGGACTCGGGGCCGCCGTGCGGCTGCGGCGCGAAGGTGTCACCGACTTCGTCGTCCTGGAACGGGCCGGCAGTGTCGGGGGCACCTGGCGGGACAACAGTTACCCGGGGTGCGCCTGTGACGTACCGTCCCATCTCTACTCCTTCTCCTTCGCGCCCAATCCCGACTGGCCGCGCACCTTCTCCGGGCAGGAGCACATCCGGGCCTATCTGGAGCACGTCGCCGACGTCTTCCGGCTCCGGCCCCATCTCCGCTTCGACTCCGAGGTCAAGATGATGACCTGGGACGCGGACCGGCTTCGCTGGGACATCGAGACCAGCAGCGGGCGGCTCTCCGCCGACGTCGTCGTCTCCGCCACCGGGCCGCTGTCCGACCCGAAGACCCCCGACATCCCGGGGCTGGACTCCTTCCCCGGCAAGGTCTTCCACTCCGCTCGCTGGGACCACGACTACGACCTGCGCGGCAAGCGGGTCGCGATGGTCGGGACAGGGGCCTCCGCGATCCAGATCGTGCCCGCCATCCAGCCCGAAGTCGCCGAGCTGACCCTCTTCCAGCGCACCCCGCCCTGGGTCATGCCGCGCGTCGACCGGCCCATCACCGGCTTCGAGCGCCGGCTGCACCAGCAGCTGCCCTTCACCACCCACGCCCGGCGCGGACTCCTGTGGGGCATCCGGGAGTTGCAGGTCCAGGCCTTCACCAAGCGGCCCAACGAGCTCGGGCTGGTCGAGAAGCTGGCCAAGAGCAACATGGCCCGGGCCATCAAGGACCCAGTGCTGCGGGCCAAGCTGACCCCCGACTACCGCATCGGCTGCAAGCGGATCCTGCTGAGCAGTGCGTACTATCCGGCACTCGCCCGGCCCAATGTCGACCTGGTGGCGAGCGGGCTCAGCGAGGTCCGCGGCTCCACCCTCGTCGCCGCCGACGGCAGCGAGGCCGAGGTCGACGCGATCATCTTCGGGACCGGCTTCCACGTCACCGACATGCCGATCGCCGACCGGGTCGTGGGGGCGGACGGACGCACCCTCGCCGAGGCCTGGAAGGGCGGGATGGAGGCCCTGCGCGGCGCGTCCGCCGCCGGGTTCCCCAACTGGATGACGATCATCGGGCCCAACACCGGGCTCGGGAACTCCTCGATGATCCTGATGATCGAGTCCCAGCTGAACTACCTGGCCGACTTCGTACGGCAGCTCGACGTCCTCGGCGGCCGCGCCGCCCTCGATGCCCGGCCGAGCGCCGTGCACGCCTGGAACCTGCGGGTGCAGGAGCGCATGAAGCGCACGGTGTGGAACACCGGCGGCTGCACCAGCTGGTACCTCGACGCCAATGGCCGCAACACCACCATCTGGCCGGGGACCACGACCGAGTTCCGGCGCGCGACGCGGCGCGTGGACCTCGCCGAGTACGAGGTGCTCCGTGCCAAGGACGCCGAGGAGATCAAGGAAGGCAGGCAAGGCAAGGACGACAAGGAAGACAAGGAAGAGGTGAACGCGTGAGCCGGCTCCTGCACGTGTCCTCCGGGCCCTACGCCCCACCCGTCCCCGCCCGTGAGCTGACTGCCGTCTCCGCCGACGGCGCACATCTGCACGTCGAGGTGCACGGGCCCGAGAACGCGCCCCCCGTCGTCCTCGCGCACGGCTGGACCTGCTCGACCGCCTTCTGGGCGGCGCAGATACGCGACCTCGCGGTCGACCACCGAGTCATCGCCTACGACCAGCGCGGCCACGGACGCAGCCCGGCGAGCCCGGCATGCAGCACCGATGCCCTCGCCGACGACTTCGAAGCCGTACTGAAGGCGACGCTCGCACCCGGCGAGAAGGCCGTGATCGCCGGTCACTCCATGGGTGGGATGACGGTGATGGCGGCGGCCGACAGGGCGGCCTTCCGGGAGCACGCCGTCGCCGTCCTGCTGTGCAGCACCGGTTCCTCGCGGCTGGTCGCCGAGTCGACCGTCGTACCGATGAGGCCCGGACGGCTGCGGACCTGGCTGACCAAGCACATCCTCGGCTCGCGGGCGCCGCTCGGGCCGGTCACACCGCTCGCGCGGCGGATCCTCAAGTACGGGACGATGGGCCCCGGTTCGGCCCCGCACATGGTCGAGGCGTGTGCGCGGATCGTGCACGCGTGCCCCCGCAAGGTGCGGTACTCCTGGTCGCACGTCCTCGATCTGCTCGACCTCGACCACGGGGTGCGGTCCCTGGACGTTCCCACGGCTGTCGTCGTCGGCACGGCCGACCGGTTGACGCCGCCCGTGCACGCGCGTTCGCTGGTGGCGGCGCTGCCCCGCTGCGTGGGGCTCACCGAACTGCCCGGACTCGGGCACATGACGCCCGTGGAGGCGCCCGAGCTGGTCACCGCGAAGATCCGGGACCTTGTGACGACGTACGCAACGATCAAGGAGGGTGCATGAGCAGGGTCAGCCTCGAAGGACAGGTCGCCGTCGTCACCGGAGCGGCACGCGGTGTCGGTGAGCTGCTCGCCCGCAAGCTGTCCGCGCGCGGGGCGAAGGTGGCGCTGGTCGGCCTGGAGCCGGACGCCCTCAAGCAGGTCTGCGAGCGGCTGCACACCGACAGCGGCCACTGGTACGCCGATGTCACCGACCACGAGGCGACGGCCCAGGTCGCCCGGGAGGTGAAGGAGCGGTTCGGGAAGGTCGACATCGTGGTGGCCAACGCCGGTGTGGCCAGCGGCGGTCCCTTCGTCGACTCCGATCCGGAGGCCTGGCGGCGGGTGATCGAGGTGAACCTGATCGGGTCAGCGGTGACCGCCCGCGCCTTCCTGCCCGTGCTGATGGAGAGCCGGGGGTATCTGCTGCAGATCGCCTCGCTGGCCGCCATCACTCCGGCGCCGATGATGACCGCGTACTGCGCGTCCAAGTCCGGCGTGGAGGCGTTCGCGCACAGTCTGCGGGCCGAGGTCGGGTACAAGGGCGTGCGGGTCGGCGTCGGGTATCTGTCGTGGACCGACACCGACATGGTGCGCGGGGCCGATCAGGACGACGTCATGCGGGAGTTGCGGCAGCGGCTGCTGTGGCCGGCCAACAAGACGTATCCGCTGGGCCCGGCGGTCGACCGGATCGTGGCCGGCATCGAGCGGCGGTCGAGCCATGTGTACGGGCAGGGGTGGCTGCGCGGGATGCAGGGGGTGCGCGGGTATCTGCCGGGGCTCATCGGGACGGTCGGGCAGCGGGAGATGCGGCGGTTCGGGGACCGGTTGGCGGGGGTCCGTTCGGGCCTCGTCGGTGCAGGTGGGGCGGCTGATGAGGAGGCGCGCGCTACGCGGCGTAACTGATCGAAATGCGCGCTTTGTCCTGGCGTGTGAATCTGGTCGAGGCCCCGGTACGGGGCTCATCCCCTCACCCACTTTCGGGAGTGAACCCACATGGGTATGAAGGACCAGTTCCAGGACAAGTCGGAGCAGTGGCAGGAGCAGGCCAAGCAGAAGGCCCAGCAGGCCAAGGAGCAGGGCCAGCGTGGCCAGGAGCGCGGCGAGCGCGGCAAGCCGCGGGACGAGGAGACGGAGCGACTCCAGCGCGAGGAGCAGGACCGTCTCGACCTCGACTACGACGCGTAGCGCTGCGTCTGGCTTGAGCCGTTGAACGTGGGGTGCCCTGTGTGTTGGGGTGCCCCACGTTTGCGTTGCCGGTTTGAGGTGCGTTGTCGGGTGCGGGCCCGTGGGGGCTGGTCGCGCCCACGCGGCGGAGCCGCAAATTGATACAGCCCCGCGCCCCTAGGTGGGTTCACCCAGCGCTACTCAAGACCTTGGCGGCAGTTTTGGCCTTGATCTGTCCGGTACGTTCGCGTAGTCCGGTGGGGTTGCCGGGGGTGTTGTCGTCAGTAGGTCGACTGCCAGTTTTACGGCGTCGTCGAGCTGTACGTGTCTGCCCTCCGCCCAGTCCAAGGGGGTCCGCAGGACCTCCAAGTCCGGGGTCACGCCCCGGTTTTCCACCGTCCAGCCGTACGCGTCGAACCAGGCCGCGTTCATCGGCACCGTGATCACCGTGCCGTCGCCCAGGGAGTGGCGGCCGGTCATGCCGACGACGCCGCCCCAGGTCCGTTGGCCCACCACCGGGCCGAGCTTCAGCAGCTTGAAGGCCGCCGTGATCATGTCGCCGTCGGAGGAGGTCGCCTCGTCGGCCAGGGCCACCACCGGGCCTCTCGGGGCGTTCGAGGCGTACGACACCGGCTGGGCGTTTCTCGTCAGGTCCCAGCCGAGGATCGTGCGGGTGAGTTTCTCCACGACCAGTTCGCTGATGTGGCCGCCCGCGTTGCCGCGTACGTCGACGATGAGGGCGGGGCGGGAGACCTCCAGGCGCAGGTCGCGGTTGAACTGGGCCCAGCCCGAGCCGCCCATGTCGGGGATGTGGAGGTAGCCGCAGCGGCCGCCGCTCAACTCCCGGACCACCTCGCGGCGTTTGGCCACCCAGTCCTGGTAGCGCAGAGGCCTCTCGTCGGTGAGGGGGACCACCGCCACCCGCCGCGCCCGGCCCTCGCCCTCGGCCGGGGTGAACGTCAGCTCCACCGTCGTACCGCCCGCGCCCGCCAGCAGCGGATACGGGCCCGTCACCTCGTCCACCGGGCGGCCGTCCACGTGGGTCAGGACCGCGCCCTCGCGGATGCCGGTGCCTGCCAGCGGGGAGCGGGCCTTGGAGTCGGAGGAGTCGCCGGGGAGGATGCGTTTCACCGTCCAACCGGCTTCCCGACGTACGAAGTTGGCGCCCAGGAGGCCTTGCCGGCGCTGGTAGTGGGGCGGGCCCTCGTTGCGGCGGGCCGCCGTCACGTAGGCGTGGGAGGTGCCCAGCTCGCCCAGGACCTCGCGGAGCAGGTCCGCGAACTCGTCCGGGGTCGCGACCCGTTCGACCAGGGGACGGTACTGCGCCAGCACCTCGTCCCAGTCGATGCCGCACATCTCCGGCTCCCAGAAGTACGCTCGGATCAGCCGTCCCGCCTCCTCGTACGACTGGCGCCACTCCGCCCCCGGGTCGACCTCGTGCATGATGCGGCGGGCGTCGATCCAGACGGTGGAGTCGCTGTCGCCGGACTCGGTGGCGGGGACCGCGCGCAGCTCGCCCTCGTCGACGACGACCAGGCGGGAGCCGTCGCCGCTCACCGCGAACCAGTCGAGGTGCTCGATCAGTTCGGACTTCTTCGCCTTGGTGATGTTGAAGTATTCGAGGGTGGGGCGGCCGGTCGTGTCGTCGGGGTTCGCGAACGTCTCGCCGAGGGCCCCCGAGATCGGCCAGCGCAGCCAGACCAGTCCGCCGCCCGCCACCGGGTACAGCGCCGAGTACTTCGAGGCGGTGACCGGGAAGGGGGTCACGCGGCTCTCCAGGCCCTCCACCTCGACCGTGACCGTGCTGCCCTCGTCCGGTTCGTCCTCCGCCGGGTCCAGGCCGCCCGCCGCCGGGCGGCCCTCGGGGGTCAGTGCGAACGGGGAGGGGGTCGCCGAGGACAGGGGGACCAGGTACGGGCGGCAGCCGAGCGGAAAGGACAGGTCCCCGGTGTGGACGTCGTAGACCGGGTCGAAGCCTCGCCAGGAGAGGAAGGCCAGATAGCGGCCGTCCCTCGTGAACACCGGGTTCTCGTCCTCGAAGCGGCCGTTGGTGACGTCGACGATCAGGGGGGCCACCCCCGCCTTCGGGGAGATGCGGGCCATCTTGATCTGGCGCAGCGATCTGCCGATGCCCGGGTGCGACCACGTCAGCCATGCCCCGTCCGGGGAGAAGGCGAGGTCGCGGACCGGGCCGTTGATCGAGTGGATCAGTTCGGTGACCTCGCCGCCCGAGTCCTCCGTGCCCTCTGCGTCGGACGCGTCCTCCGTGTCCTCGGCACCGGACGCGTCATCGGACACGGTGATGAGGAGGAGGCGGCCGTCGTGGGAGGCGATGGCCAGGCGCTCGCCCTGGGGGTCGGCGACCATCTCCAGGACCCGGCCCAGCTCGCCCGAGGCCAGCCGCCGGGGCGCGCGGTCGCCCGTCGCCCGGGGGAGGTAGGCGATCTCCACCGCGTCCTCGCCCTCCGCGTCCGTCACATAGGCGACCTGGCCGATCGAGCCGAGCATCTCCGGGAGCCGCACCCGTACGCCCGGAGTGTCGGTGATGGTGCGGGCGGGACCGTCGCGGTGGGTCAGCCAGTACAGGCTGCCGCGGACGACGACGGCGCTCGCGCGGCCGGTCTCGTCGACCGAGGCGCCGTCCACGTGCTGGGCGGCCGGCACCTGGTACGTACGCCGTCCCGTGCGTGGCCCGCTCAGTCGTACGTCGAGTTTCCGCGGCTCGCCGGCGAGGTCGTCGACGATCCACAGGTCGCCCGCGCACTGGTACACCACCCGGGTGCCGTCGCTCGCCGCGTGCCGGGCGTAGAAGGCGTCGTGGTCGGTGTGGCGGCGCAGGCCGGAGCCGTCGTGGGCGCAGGAGTAGAGGTTGCCGACGCCCTCGTGGTCGGAGAGGAAGGCGATGCGGTCGCCGACGAACATGGGGGAGTGGAGGTGGCCCTCCAGGCCTTCGAGGAGGCGGTGGCCGTGCAGCCAGAGCCTTCCGGTGGCCCCGCCCCGGTAGCGCTTCCAGGCGGCAGGTTCGTGCGGTGGGGTGCCGGTGAGCAGGAGGGTTCTGCGCTCCCCCTCGAGGTCGGCGACCTGGAGGTCGGAGACCGGGCCCCAGGGGAGCTTGCGGCCGGGGTCGCCGTCGGTGGGGACCTTGTAGGCCCAGGTGAAGTAGGAGAAGGGCTCGCCGTGGGAGGCGACGGCCAGGATCTGGGCACCCCCTTTCCCTTCGGGAGGTGTCCATCCACAGACCTGGGTGTCCGCCGAGCCCCAGTACGTCAGCCGTCTGCCCGGGCCGCCCTCCACGTCCACCAGATGGATCTCCGGGACCAGGCTCCGCCAGCTCGTGTAGGCGAGGTGGCGGCCGTCGGGTGAGAAACGGGGGTGGCCCACCTTGGTGCGGTCGACGGTGAGACGCCAGGCGCGTCCCTTCCCGTCGAGGGGGGCCAGCCACAGGTCGTCCTCGGCCACGAAGCACAGGAGGTCGCCGCTCAGATGCGGCAGGCGCAGATAGCTCACCTCCCCATGCTTTTCCGGGGGATGGACCGGAGCAACTTATGAAAAATGGTCGAGACCCGATCCAGCGTGAGCCACGACACGTACGAAACGGTTTCGTTTCGCATGGGGATGCGCTACATTCGTCATGTACGAAACCGTGTCGTTCGGAGTAGGAGGCGGGAATCATGGCTGAGATCGCGACGGTGCGTCGCAGTCGGATCACCCCGGAGCGCGAGGCCGAGTTGTACACGGCCGTGCTCGAACTGCTCCGCGAAGTCGGCTACGACGCCCTCACCATGGACGCCGTGGCGGCCCGCACCAAGTCCAGCAAGGCGACGCTCTACCGTCAGTGGGGCGGCAAGCCCGAGCTGGTCGTGAAGGCCATGCGGAGCCAGAAGCCGGGCGGCACCGGCGACGTCGACACCGGCAGCCTTCGGGGCGACCTCCTCACCCTCGTTTCCCGCGAGGACGACTGCACGATGGAGCGGAACTCCGACCTGATGCGGGCCCTGGCCATGGCCGTGCACGGGAATCCGGACCTGATGCAGGCCTTCAGGGAACTCCTCGTCGAACCCGAGATGGGCGAGTTCAAGAAGGTCATGCAGCGTTCGGTCGACCGCGGCGAGGTCCGCGCCGACTGCCCGGCGCTGGACTACATCGTCCACATGCTGGTCGGAGCGTTCGCGACCCGCACGATGATCGACCAGCTGCCTCCCACCCAGGCCTTCCTCACTTCGTACATCGACGCCGTGGTCCTCCCTGCCCTCGGCGTATCGGCTCCCTGAGTTCTCTCCCCGTAGTTAGCACCTGACGTCACCGCTCAAGTCGTCGGGACGATCACCCATGTCCCCATCGGGTCGATCACCCCTTCCCTGCACCGCCCCAACGACCTGACCGGGAGTACGCCCACGTGGCCACGTTCCTCTACAAACTCGGCCGGCTCGCCTTCCGGCGACGGCATTTCGTCGCCCTGATATGGGTCGCCCTGCTGACGCTCGCGGGCGTCGGCGCGGCCAGCGCCCCCAGTGCCGGATCCACCTCCTTCTCCATACCGGGGACCGAGGCGCAGAAGGCCTTCGACCTGCTGGAACAGCGCTTCCCCGGCGCCAGCGCCGACGGCGGGACCGGACGCATCGTCTTCAGGGCCCCCGAGGGCGAGAAGATGACGGACGCCGCCAACAAGGCGACCGTCGCCAAGACCGTCAAGGAACTGGGCGACGGCTCCGAGGTCGTCTCCGTCACCGACCCGTTCACGACGAACGCCGTGAGCAAGGACGGCACGGTCGCCTACACGTCGGTCAAGTACGAGGCCCCCGGCATGGAGCTGAAGGATTCCACCAGGGAGGCCCTGGAGAAGGCCGGGGACGAGGCCCGCGCCACCGGACTGACCGTCGACATCGGCGGTGACGCCCTGCAGGCCGCGGCCGAGCCGGGAGCCGCCGGTGAGATCATCGGCATCGCCCTCGCCGCGGTCGTCCTCGTCATCACGCTGGGCTCGCTGGTCGCGGCCGGACTGCCGCTGCTGACGGCGATCATCGGCGTCGGCATCGGTGTCTCCACCATCACCGCCCTCGCCAACGCGCTCGACCTCGGCGACACCACCTCCACCCTCGCCCTGATGATCGGCCTCGCGGTCGGCATCGACTACGCACTGTTCATCGTCTCCCGCTACCGCGGCGAACTGGCCGAGGGCCGCGACCGCGAGGAAGCGGCCGGGCGGGCCACCGGCACCGCCGGCTCGGCCGTGGTCTTCGCGGGACTCACCGTCGTGATCGCCCTGGCGGGCCTCTCGGTCGTCGGGGTCCCGATGCTCACCAAGATGGGCCTGGCCGCCGCGGGCACGGTCGTGGTCGCCGTCCTCATCGCGCTCACCATGGTCCCGGCGCTCCTCGGATACGCGGGCAGGAAGGTCCGTCCGGCGGGCGAGAAGCGCAAGGCGAACAAGACCAAGGCTCCCGAGGGGCAGGCAAAGCCCGGCCTCGGCGTCCGCTGGGCGAGCTTCGTCATCCGCCGCCCGGCCGCCGTGCTGCTGCTCGGTGTGCTCGGCCTCGGCGCGATCGCCGTCCCGGCCACCCAGCTGGAACTGGGCCTGCCCGACGACGGCTCCCAGCCGACGTCCACGACCCAGCGCCGCGCCTACGACCTGCTGTCGGAGGGCTTCGGGCCCGGCTTCAACGGCCCTCTGATGATCGTGGTCGACGCCAAGAACAGCGACGACCCGAAGGCCGCGGCCACCACGGTCGCCGACGGCATCAAGGACCTCAAGGACGTCGTGACGGTGACCCCGGCGACCTTCAACAAGGCCGGCGACACCGCCATGATCACCGTGATCCCGGACTCCAAGCCGTCCTCGACCCAGACCGAGGACCTGGTCCACGCCATCCGTGACCAGAGCACCGACGTCAAGGCCGACACGGACGCGAAGGTCCTGGTCACCGGCACCACCGCGATGAACATCGACTTCTCGCAGAAGCTCACCGACGCGCTGGTCCCCTACCTGGCCCTGGTGGTCGGCTTGGCGTTCCTTCTCCTGATCGTGGTCTTCCGCTCGATCCTGGTCCCGCTGAAGGCGGCCCTCGGTTTCCTGCTCAGCGTGCTCGCCGCGCTCGGCGCCGTGGTCGCGGTCTTCCAGTGGGGCTGGCTGAGCGGCCTGATCGGTGTCGAGGAGACCGGGCCGATCATGTCGATGATGCCGATCTTCATGGTCGGCGTGGTCTTCGGTCTCGCGATGGACTACGAGGTGTTCCTCGTGACCCGGATGCGGGAGGCCTACGTCCACGGCGAGAGCCCGAGCCAGGCCATCGTGACCGGCTTCCGGCACAGCTCCCGCGTCGTGGTCGCCGCCGCGATCATCATGATGGCCGTCTTCGGCGGCTTCATCAGCTCCAGCGAGTCGATGATCAAGATGATCGGCTTCGGCCTCGCGATCGCCGTCTTCTTCGACGCGTTCGTGGTCCGCATGGCGATCGTCCCGGCGGTCCTCGCACTGCTCGGCAAGAAGGCCTGGTGGCTGCCGAAGTGGCTGGACCGCGCCCTGCCCAACGTGGACGTCGAGGGCGAGGGGCTGCGCACCCTGGACGACGACAAGGACGACAAGAAGGACGAGGACCGGGAGCTCGTACGCGTCTGACGTACAGGTCCTGATCCTCTGATCCGAAGCCGTGGTGCAGTCCGCTGCACCACGGCTTCGGCAGTTCACCCCCTCGTGGCGGCGAGCGTGGGACGGGTGGAGGACAGCTGGAAACCCCCTCCACCCGCAAAGGAAACTCCCATGGCCGCTCCTTCTCCGCTCGCCGCCGTCAGGAAGTCCGTCGCCGACCTGATCCTCTGGCAGCTCTTCGTGGGCGGTCTCGCGGCCGGCACGGCCGCGGGCGCCGTGTTCGACGGCACGCAGAAGGACCTGGTCACGGCCGTCGGCGGGGTCGTGGCGCTGATCACGGGTTCCCGTATCGCCAAGAAGCCGAAGATCAAGGCGTTCCTGTCGCGGCCCGCCACCCTGTGGTTCCTGTTCCTGTTCAACGGGGGCACGGCCGCCGCGATGTACTTCGCGATGGACGGCGTGAAGGGCATCATCGCCGCGACGATGATGGGCCTGGTCTCGCTGGGCACCGCCGGCGGCATCGTCGCGGGCCACCGCAAGCAGGCCGAGGCGCGGGCGCTGCGGGTCTGAGCCCGGGCCGACTGTCAGTGCCCGGGTCTAGCCTTGCGACCATGACCACACTGCCTGATCGTTCCCGTACGGCACTGCTCGTCATCGACGTCCAGAACGGCGTCGTGGCCGAGGCCCACCGGCGTGACGAGGTCGTCGCCAACATCGCCGCCCTCGTGGACCGGGCCCGCGCCGAGGAGATACCGGTCGTCTGGGTCCAGCACTCCGACGAGGACCTGCCCCGGGGCAGCGAGGACTGGCAGTACGTCGCGGAGCTGTCCCGCCGCGACTCCGAGCCGCTGGTCCACAAGAGCTACGGCGACTCCTTCGAGGGCACCGACCTGGAGGAGGTCCTCGCCGGCGCCGGCGTCGGACGCCTCGTCGTCAGCGGCGCGGAGAGCGACGCCTGCATCCGCTCCACGATCCACGGGGCGTTCGTCCGCGGCTACGACGTGACGCTGGTCGCCGACGCCCACACCGCCGGCGACAAGAGCGCGTGGGGCGCCCCGCCGCCGGAGCAGGTCATCGCCCACACGAACCTCTACTGGCGCTGGCAGGCCGCGCCGGGGCGCACGGCCGGAGTGACGGAGACGAAAGCGGTGACGTTCGGGGGGCCCGTCCCGGCGGACAAGGCCTGAGCCGTACCCGTGCCGGGAACTCGGTCGCATGCCCTCTACACCGACCGCTAGCGTGCCGTGCATGACGACCACCGACGCCCCGGACTCCGGAGCCCACCCCCTGTTCGCCGCAGCCCTCGACACCCTCGGCCTCGGTGAGCTGCACGCCGAGATCCGCCGCTTCCCGGACGCCACACGCACCGCCGCCGAGGCGGCCGCGGCGATCGGCTGCGAGCTGAGCCAGATCTGCAAGTCGCTGATCTTCGCGGCGGACGGGGTGCCGGTCCTGGTGCTCATGGACGGGGCGTCCCGGGTGGACGTGGACCGGGTGCGACAGGAGCTCGGCGCCGGAAAGGTGACGCGGGCCAAGGCGGATGTCGTACGGGAGACGACGGGGTACGCCATCGGCGGGGTACCGCCCTTCGGGCACCGGACCAGGACCCGGGTCCTCGCGGACCGTTCGCTGCTCGACCACGCCATCGTGTGGGCGGCGGCCGGCACGCCGTACACCGTCTTCCCCATGGAGCCCAAGACGCTGATCGCCCACGCGGGCGCCACGCTGGTGGACGTCCGCGAGCAGACCGCGTGACCCCCCTGGTCACCACGGCCGTCCTGCTCGCCGCAGTCACCCACGCCAGCTGGAACGCCATCGCGCACAAGATCACCGACAAGCTGGTCGGGTTCACGCTCATCGCGGGCGGCGGGATGCTGATCGGGCTGGCGATGGTGCCGTTCACGGCGTTCCCGGCGGCCGGCGCGTGGCCGTATCTGCTCTCCTCGGCGTGCATCCACATCGCGTACTACGCGCTGTTGATGAAGTCCTTCCGGCTGGGGGACTTCGGCCAGGCGTACCCGATCGCGCGCGGCACCGCGCCGCTCGTGGTCACCGTGCTCGCCGCGGTGTTCGCCCACGAGGTGCCGGACGGCTGGGCGGCGGCCGGTATCGCGGTGTCCTGCGCCGGGCTGACGGGCGTGGCCCTGTGGGGACTTCGCGGAAACCGGCCGAACTGGGCCGCGATCGGGGCCGCGTTGGCGACCGGGCTGACCATCGCGGCGTACACCGTCGTCGACGGGCTCGGCGTGCGTGCCTCCGGGTCCTCCCTCGGGTACATCGCCTGGCTGATGGCGGTGCAGGGCGTGGTGCTCCCGGCGTACGCGGCCCACCGCTGGCGGGGGCAACTGGTGCCCACGCTCCGGCCGTTCGCGGTCCTGGGGCTCGTGGGCGCCGCCCTCTCCGTCGCCGCGTACGGGCTGGTCCTGTGGG
This sequence comes from Streptomyces sp. NBC_00019, assembly GCF_045041015.1. Classification (NCBI taxonomy): domain Bacteria; kingdom Bacillati; phylum Actinomycetota; class Actinomycetes; order Kitasatosporales; family Streptomycetaceae; genus Streptomyces; species Streptomyces sp. NBC_00019. Next base: position 4,630,049 of record NZ_CP108302.1, on the reverse strand, counting down.
CCCAGACCAAGGCGGAACTGGCACCCATCGCGGCCCTGCGCGAGTCGTCCATCATCGTCGGCGCGGCGATCGGGGCGGTGTTCTTCAAGGAGCGGTTCGGGATGCCGCGGATCGCCGCGGCGGGGCTGCTGGTGGTGGGGATCGGGCTGATGCTGCACTCCGGATAGGGCCCGTACGGGTGAACCGCGCACGTACGCCGCTGTTTCTCTGGTAGCAACGGCCCCATGGGCGGCGTATTCATCAACTACCGCAGAGGCGACCACTCGGAGACGGTGGAGCACCTCTACGCGGAACTCGACCGGCACTTCGGCAGGGGCCAGGCGTTCCTGGACCGGCCGTCCATCGTGCCGGGGCAGCGCTTCTCGGACACGCTGCGGGCGCGGGTCGACGACTGCGAGGTGCTGCTCGCCGTGATCCACCCGGGGTGGGCGGACGTCCGGGACGTGTCCGGGGCGCGGCGGCTGGACGACGAGGAGGACTGGGTCCGCCGGGAGATCGAGCAGGCCCTGGCGAGTGACAAGGTGCTGATCCCGGTGTTCCTGGACGGGGTCACCGCGCCGCGGCCCGCGGAGCTGCCGCCCTCCATCCGTGAACTCGTCGGCCGCAACGGCCAGCCGCTGCGCCGCACGCACTGGGCGTCGGACCTCGCGGAACTGATCGCCGTGCTGGAAGGGCTGGTGCGCCCGGACTGGCGGCCCGTCCCGGCACCCGAGGAGCGCGGGATGCGCCCCGGGCGGTGGCTCGGCGTTCTCACCGCGGTCCTCGCCTGCGCGGTGCTGGCCGGGGTGCCCGCCCTGCCGCAGGACGACAGCTGGGCCGGCACCGACGTCCTGCCGTACACCCTGAGCGCCGCCCTGATGTCCACCGCGCTGCTGTGCGCGCCGTTCGTCGCGGTCGCCGCCGTCCGTCTCGTCCGGCGGTCCGTCGACGACCTGGAGCGTGAGCTGCACGCGGTCCGGCACCGGACGTACATCCGGCACACCTGGCCCATCGGCCTGGGGATCGTCCTCCTCGGCGGGTACGGGGCGCTGCGCGGCGACCAGGGCATGGCGGTGGCCCTTCCGCTGCTGCTGGTCCTCGGGGTCGCCGTCGCCCGCGCGGCCGTCACCCACCTCCGCCTCAAGAAGCGGGACGACGACCTGTGGGCGCGCTGGCCCCACCGGCTGCCCGACCGTGTGAACCGGGCCGGACTGCGCCGAGCGGTCGCCCGGCTCCACGTCCGCCTGGACCGGATGGCGGCCCCGCTCTCGCTCGAACAGCGGGAGAAGGCGGCCTGGGAGCTCGACGACATCGCCGACGCGGTGCGGCGGACGGAACGTGAGGCGGGGCGGACGCGTCGCGCGTGGCTGAGCCAGGACCATCCCTGGCTGTTCGCCGGCTACGCCCTCTGGCTGGCGCTGACGGCCGCGCTGTTCGTGGCGTCGGGGCTCGCCTACGCCGCCGCCGGCGAGGGGACGGTCCGCCGGTACGTGGTGATGGGGGTCGCCGTCCTGATCGGCACCGCTCTGGCGCTGGGCACGCTGGAGACCGCCCACCGCTACCAGCGGCGCCAACGCCGTGAGCTGGCCCGACAGGTCACCGGCTTCCGGGACGGGCTGCTGCGACGGGTCGCGGAGATGAGCCTGCCCCCGCGCACCAAGCCGACCGCCCCCGCCCTGCGGCCCGAGGAGTACGCCGAACCCGACTAGGCGCGGCCACCCCCTGAGGAGCACTCTGGAAGGAGTTCTTCCGGAGGTGATCGTCATGATGCACACGACTGTGGGATGGCACGTCGAGATGGAGTTCCAGGAGGACGGCGAACACACGAGGGCGGTCGCGATGGTGCGCCTGCCCGACGGCTCCGCGGTACGGGCCCACGGACAGGCCAGCCGCCACCACACCGACTCCAACCAGCCGAGAGTGGGGGAGGAGATCGCGGGCGCCCGCGCGCTCAACAACCTCGCGATGCAGATGCTGGCCAAGGCGCACGGGGAGATCGACGCGGCGTCCGGGCGGACGTCGCATCCGATCCACGTCTAGCCGCATCTACAGAGCGGCACGCACCGCCCGCACCAGCGCCTGCGCCCGAGGGTCCGCCGTCACCGTCTTGCGCAGGCCGTTGGTCACATAGCCGAACGCGATACCCGTCTCCGGGTCGGCGAAGCCGAGGGCGCCGCCGCGGCCCGGGTGCCCGAAGGAGCCGGGGCCGAGGAACGGCGAGGCGCTGCCGTGCAGCATGTAGCCGAGGCCGAAACGGGTGTTGATCACCAGCACCCGGTCGGGCCCGGCGGACTCCTCCGCGCGGGCCAGCTCGACGCTCTCCGGCGTGAACAGCCGTACGCCGTCGACCTCGCCGATCAGCGCGGCGTAAACACGGGCCAGCCCGTCCGCCGTCGCGATGCCGTTCGTCGCGGGCAGGGCGCTCGCGCGGTACGCCGGGTCGTTCTGGTCCGGGAAGGGGGTGATCGCGCCGAACGCGCGGTTGGTGAGGGAGTCCGGGTCGCTGTAGGCCTCGGTGACCGAACGCTTGGGGCGGGCGCGCAGGGCATGGGCGGGCTCGGGCGTCTCGACGCGGCCGACCCGCCCCGTCCGGTACGCCTCCGCCTCGGGCAGCCCCAGCCACAGATCCGCCCCCAGCGGCCCGGCGATCTCCGCCGCGATCCACTCGCCGGTGCCGCGTCCCGTCACGCGCCGCACGAGCTCGTCCAGCAGCCAGCCGTACGTCAGCGCGTGATACCCGTGGTCCGTGCCGGGCTCCCAGACGGGCGCCTGGGCCGCGACCGCCTCCGGCCCCCTGCGCGGGTCCAGGGCCTCCTCCGGGGTGAGCGGACGGTCCAGCACCGGCAGCCCGGCCCGGTGGTTCAGCACATGCCGGACCAGCGCCCGCTCCTTGCCGTACGCCTTGAACTCCGGCCAGTACGCGGCCACCGGCGCGTCCAGGTCCAGCTGCCCGCGCTGGGCGAGCAGCAGGGGTACGGCGGCGGCGACGCCCTTGGTCGCCGAGCGCACGATCTGCGCGGTGCCGCGCTGCCAGGGCTCGGAGCCGGCGGTGCCGTCGACGTCCTGGGTACCGGCCCACAGGTCGACGACCTTGTGCCCGTCCCGGTACACGGCGACCGCCGCGCCCCGGTCCCCGAGGGCCTCGAAGTTCCTGACGAACGCGTCCCTGACCGGCTCGAAACCCTCGGCGACCGTGCCGTTCACATCCACGTCCGTGCGCCCCGCTCTCGCTGTTCCCGCTGCTCTGTGCCCCCCTCTACCCAAGCAGGACGGTCACGTCGATGTTCCCGCGGGTCGCGTTCGAGTACGGGCAGACCTCGTGGGCGGCGTCCACCAGCTTGGTGGCGAGGCCCGCGTCGAGGACCGGCAAGGACACGCTCAGGGCGGCGGCAAGGCCGTAGCCGCGGTGCTTGTTGGGGCCGATGCCGACTTTGACGGCGACAATGGTGCCGGTCAGGCCGTAGCCGGACCGGCAGTCCACCGGCACCCGTGCTTTGTGGAAGCAGGAGCTTTGACGCCCTCGCCGACGTGAACGCAGGCGATTTCGGCCGACACCGCTGTGCGGTGCCCCTCGGGTTCCTGCTTCATCGGCCCCTGCCGCCCGAGGGCGGTCTGACAAGGTCTCCACAGGCTTGACTTCCCGCCCGTCCGGCGGTAGGTCCGACAACTCTGTTGTCGGACAAGGTGACTCTAGCGAGAACTGGTGCGGCTTGTGGCTGTTGCGCTGGGGAGGCCCCCGCATTCATCCTTTCGGGTGGCGCATCGAACGGGTACGTCAACGAGGGGCCGTACGTGATCCAAGTGGTGGGTATGCGGCCTCAGAAGGGGCGCTCGGCCGCGGTCTGCGCCCGGCGTGCGAGCTCCCACAACTCCTCGCGCAACCGCACGACCTCCGCGCCGCCCAGCCCGGTCGCCGATTGCAGCGCGCCCGGCACGCGCGCCGCGCGCTCCCGCAGTTCCTCCCCGCGCACCGTGCACGCGACGAGCACCGAGCGCTCGTCGTGGGCCGCGCGCTCCCGGCGCACCACCCCCGCGCTCTCCAGCCGCTTGAGCAACGGTGACACCGTGCCGTAGTCGAGCCGCAGCGCCTCCGCGAGCTCCTTCACCGTCGTCTCGCCGCGCTCCCAGAGCACCAGCAGGACGAGGTACTGCGGATAGGTGAGACCGAGCTCGTCCAGCAGCGGACGGTACGCGGCCGTCACCGCGCGCTGGGCGGCGTACAGCGCGAAGCACAGCTGCTCGTCCAGGAGCAGCGAGCCCTCACCGGCGTGGTCCTCGTTCGTCACGCGCCCATTGTCACGGACGCCCGGTCGCGCCGGAAACCGAACGCGGATCGAAGCCGTAGGGCAGCTCCAGGCGGTGGGCGCGCATCAGGTCGTCGTCGCAGAGCAGCTCGGCTGTCTTGCCGTCGGCGGCGATGACGCCCTCGCTGAGGACGAGGGAGCGCGGGCAGAGCTCCAGGGCGTACGGGAGGTCGTGCGTGACCATCAGGACCGTGACGTCCAGGGAGCGCAGGATGTCGGCGAGTTCACGGCGGGAGGCGGGGTCGAGGTTGGAGGACGGCTCGTCGAGGACGAGGATCTCCGGCTCCATGGCGAGCACGGTCGCGACCGCCACCCGGCGCCGCTGTCCGAAGGAGAGGTGGTGCGGCGGCCGGTCCTTGAACTCGGCCATGCCGACCTGCGCCAGCGCACGGTCGACCCGCGCCTGGAGTTCCGCGCCCTTCACGCCCGCCGCGGCCGGACCGAACGCCACGTCCTCCCGGACCGACGGCATGAACAACTGGTCGTCCGGGTCCTGGAAGACGATGCCGACCTTGCGCCGGATCTGAGCCATGTGCTGCTTGCCGACGGGCAGCCCGGCGACCTTCACCGTGCCCGTGCCGCCGGACAGGATGCCGTTGAGGTGCAGCACGAGGGTCGTCTTGCCGGCGCCGTTCGGGCCGAGCAGCGCGACGCGTTCGCCGCGCGCGACGGACAGGTCCACGCCGAACAGGGCCTGATGGCCGTCGGGGTAGGCGTAGGCGAGGCCGGAGACCTCGAGGGAAGCGGTCACAGCGTCCATCCCAGCAGACATATGACAAGGGCGGTGAAGGGGAGCGCGAAAGCGTACGTCCACTGCGCCCGGGAGGCGGTCACCTCGTCGATGACCGGCATGGAACCGGCGTACCCGCGGCTGACCATGGCGAGGTGGACGCGCTCACCGCGTTCGTAGGAGCGGATGAAGAGGGCGCCCGCCGACTTCGCGAGGACGCCCCAGTGGCGCACGCCGGACGCCTCGAACCCCCGTGACTCCCGCGCGATCCGCATCCGGCGCATCTCGTCCGTGATGACATCGCCGTAGCGGATCATGAAGGACGCGATCTGCACGAGCAGCGGCGGCAGCTTCAACCGCTGCAGGCCCAGCAGGAGTTCACGCAGCTCGGTGGTGGAGGCGAGCAGCACGGAGGCGGCGACGCCCAGGGTGCCCTTGGCGAGCACGTTCCAGGCGCCCCACAGCCCGCTCACGCTGAGGGACATCCCCAGCACCTCGACCCGCTCGCCCTCCGCCACGAACGGCAGCAGCACCGCGAACGCGACGAACGGCACCTCGATCAGCAGCCGTTTGAGGACGAACCCGGCCGGCACGCGCGCGACGTACGCGACGACGCCCAGCAGCACGGCGTACAGACCGAAGGCCCACATCGCCTCCCGCGGTGTCGAGACGACGACCACCACGAAGGCGAACACCGCGGCGAGCTTGGTGTGCGGCGGCAGACCGTGCACGGGCGAGTGCCCGTGCCGGTAGAGCTTGTGCGCGTGCCCGGCTCCCATGTCAGGCGACCGTCGTGCTCACCGGGGAGACGTCCTGCGTACGGCGCCTGCGCACCGCCCAGAAGATCCCGCTGCCCGCGACGACCGTGACACCCACGCCGATCACACCCGCGAGACCGCCGGAGAGCCGGGCGTTGTCGACGTCCTTGACGCCGTAGTCGGCGAGCGGGGAGTCGGCGGCGGCGTGGTCCTCGGCCTTCGCGTCGATGCCCTTGTCGGCGGCGACCTTCTCCAGGCCGTCGGGGTCGGCGGAGGCGTAGAAGCTGACCACGCCGGCGAGGGCGAGGGAGGTGGCGAGGCCGGCGAGCCACACCTTGCGGTGCGAGGAGCGGGCGGCGGCCGGGACCGGCTCGGCGGCCGGAACGTCCACGAGCTCGCCGTTGACCCGCAGCTTGAGCTTCTGCTGGAGCCCGCGCGCCCCGTACACGAGGTCGGGGCGTACGGCGATGACGGCGCCGACGGTCAGCGCGGTGATCGCGGCCTCGCCGATGCCGATCAGCACATGCACGCCGACCATGGCGGTCGCGACCTTGCCGATGGCGACGTCGGTGGTGCCGCCGATCCAGTAGATGAGGGTGAAGGCGAGGGCCGCGGCCGGCACGGACAGCACGGCGGCCACGAAGGAGGCGGCGGTGACGGACCGGCGGGTGCGCGGCAGCACCTTCACCAGGCCGCGGAAGACGGCGTACGCCACGACCGTCGTCACACAGCCCATGACGGTGATGTTCACGCCGAGCGCGGTCAGACCGCCGTCCGCGAAGAGGATGCCCTGCATGAGCAGGACGACGGAGACACAGAGGACCCCTGTGTAGGGGCCGACGAGAATCGCCGCCAGCGCACCTCCCAGGAGGTGGCCGCTCGTCCCCGCGGCGACGGGGAAGTTCAGCATCTGTACGGCGAAGATGAACGCCGCCACCAGGCCGGCCAGCGGCGCGGTGCGCTCGTCGAGCTCGCGGCGGGCACCGCGCAGGGACACCGCGACGGCCGCGGCGGCGACCGCTCCGGCGGCGGCGGAAGTGGGGGCGTCGATAAATCCGTCAGGCACATGCACGCATCGATGATGTGGCTTAATGCGAATGTTTTGCAAGAGCGAGTCTCTCGTGCATCGTGCATGTGAGATGTCCTACGCCCGGGGGCGCGATCCGAAAAATATGCGACATTGGAGAGGAAGCGGGTGCACAGCTTCCGCACAGGTCACTCAGCGTAAGGGGCCGATCCGATGTCCGTAGTCGAGCAGTACGCGCGAGCCCACATCGTCACGGACACGGACATCGCGGTGGCGGAACCCGAAGCCGTCCCGGTCGTACTGCGCTACGACCCCGACACCGACCCGCGCGCGGTACGGGTCGGCCTTCCCGGCCCGCACGAGTGGACCTTCCAGCGCGAGCTGCTGGAACGGGGCCTGCGGGCGCCGGTCGAGGCCGGGGACGTCCGGGTGTGGCCGTGCGGCCGGGTGCAGGCCGTGGTGGAGTTCCACTCCGCCAAGGGCGTCTCTGTGGTGCAGTTCGAGTCGAAGGCCCTGCTCAGGTTCCTGCGCCGGACCTACACGGCCACTCCCGTACGGGGCTAGCCGCCCAGCTTCAGCAGTGCCGCCACGATCGGGCCCGCCGTGTCACCGCCGTGGCCGCCCGCCTGGACCACACCGGCCGCCGCCAGGTCGCCGCGGTACGCCGTGAACCAGCCGTTGGGCTTCTTCTGACCGTCGACCTCCGCCGAGCCGGTCTTCGCGCCCACGGTGCCGTAGACACCCTGCATCGCCTCGGCCGCCGTGCCGTAGGCCGCCGTGTAGGACATGAGCTCGCGCAGCTGGGAGAGCGTGCCCGACGACATCGTGCGCGAGGCCTTCGCCAGCGTCCGTCCGTCCACGTCGGGTGAGACCAGGTAGGGCTGCTTGAAGGCGCCCGACTCGATGGTCGCCGACACCGACGCCATGTTCAGCGGGTTCATCCGCACCCCGCCCTGGCCGATCAGCGAGGCCGCCATCTGTGCCTGCGACTGCACCGGCACCGAGCCGTCGAAGGTGGGCACGCCGACCGCCCAGTTGTTCATGGAGAGACCGAAGACCTGCTGGGCCTGCTTGGTCAGCGAGTCGTTGTCCAGCTCGGGCGCCTGGCTGATGAAGGCGGTGTTGCAGGAGCGGGCGAAGCTCGCCTTGAAGGTGCCGCCCTTGATCTGGAACTTGTCGTCGTTCTGGAACTTCCAGCCGCCGTACGTGAAGTACTTCGGGCACGGGTGCTTCTTGTCCGCCGACGCGAGGTCCTTCTCGATCAGCAGCGACGAGGTGACGACCTTCATCGTCGAACCTGGGGCGAGCGAACCCTGGAACGCGACGTTGAAGCCGTGGGAGGCGTTCGCGGCGGCCAGGATCTCCCCGGTCGACGGACGCAGCACCACCACGGAGGACTTCGCCTTCTTCGCGACCTGTACCTCGGCGGCCGCCTGCATGGTCGGGCTGAGCGTGGTCTTCACCGTGCCCGGCGTGCCCTTGCTCAGCGTCAGCAGCGTCTTGTCGGACAGCTCGTCCGCCTTGGACTCCTTGCCGCGCACCACCTGGAGCTCGACGCCCGCCTTGCCGCCGGCCTTCTTGCCGTACTTCTCCCGCAGCCCGTCCAGGACCGAGCCCAGCGACGGGTACTTCTTCTCGGTGATCTCCCCGCCGTCCCGGTCGAGCGCCTTGATCGGCGGGGTCCCGGACTCACCGGTGACCAGGGTGTCGCCGTCCTCGAGGTCGGGGTGGACGACGGAGGAGTGCCAGTCGACCTGCGGCTTGCCGGTGGCGGTGTCGCGGACGACGGTCAGCGAACTGTCGTACGTCAGCGGCTTGCTTGTGTCCTTGTACGACACCGTCGCCTTCACGGAGAAGGGGACCTTGTCGCCGGTGCGGGTGCCGGGGGTGAGGGTGACGTCCTTGAGGTGGGCGTCCTTGGGGTAGGCGGTGAGCAGCTTCGCGGCCGCCGCGGTGTCGTCCGTGACGGCCGCGGCCTGGGTGACCTTGCCCGACTGCCAGGACGTGAGGAAGGTCTGCGCCGCGGTGTTGACCTCTTTCGCGGACAGCGGGCCGGTCTTGACCTTCGGTTTCTGGTCGGCGACGGCGGACGTCCGGTCCTCGGCCGCCGCCCCGCCGCCGTACAGCGCGTACACGGCGAAGCCGGCGCCGCCGACGACCACGGCGATCATCCCGCCGATCACGGCGGGGCGATTGGTCTTCCGTCGCTCGGCGACGCGCCTTCTCTTGCCCACAGTTCTCTGTCCTCCGCGATTCCCCAGGGTCCCCGTCGCCCTCGTCCCTCACCTCAACGACGGCAACCACCCTAGAGTCCCGTCCTGTGCGGGTGAGTTCAGCCACCCGCCGCCAGTACGGCCTTCACGATCGGGCCGGCCGCGTCGACGCCGTGGCCGCCCTGTTCGGTCATGGCCGCCGCGGCGACATCATTGCGGAACCCGGTGAACCAGCTGTTCGAGGTGGCCACATTGTCCACCTCGGCCGAACCGGTCTTCGCCCCGATGTCCCCGCCGAGCCCCTGCATGACCGGTGCCGCGGTGCCCTGGGTGGCCGTCAGCCGCATCATCTGCTTCAGCTGGTCGGCCGTGCCCGCCCGCAGCCCCTCGGCGGTGGCCAGCTTGCGGCCGTCGAGCTCCGGCGGGACCAGGTAGGGCTGGCGGAAGGTGCCGGTGATCGCGGTGGCCGTCACGGACGCCATGTTCAGCGGGTTCATGGTGACCTTGCCCTGGCCGATGGCGTTGGCCGCCCGGTCCGGGCCGCTCTCGGCGGGCACGTCGCCGTCGATCGAGGTGATGCCGGTCTTCCAGTCGTCCCGGCCCAGCCCGAACTTGGTCTGTGCCTCCGTGGTCAGCGACTCGTCGGTGAGCGGGTCCTCGTCGATCAGCTTGATGAAGGCCGTGTTGCAGGACCGCATGAAGCTGTTGGCGAGCGTGGCGTTCGGATTGGGCTTCATGTTCTTCAGGTTCTTGAAGGTCTGCCCCTGCCACACCGCGTCGTCCGGGCAGGGCGCCGGGCCGTTCATCGAGGTCACGCCGTTGTCGATGAGCATCGCCGAGGTGAGGATCTTCATTGTGGAGCCGGGAGGCTGCGCACCCTCGAAGGCCGCGTTGAAGCCGTCGTCGCGGTGGTTGGCGACCGCCAGCACCTCGCCCGTGGTCGGCTTGACGGCCACCACCGAGGAGTTGGCGTACTTCGTCACCGCGCTCTCGGCCGCCGCCTGCGCGCTCGCGCTGATCGTCGTCCGAAGCCTGCCCGGCTTGCCCTTCGAGAGGGTCAGCAGCGAGGTGTCGGGGGCGCCGTTCCCGTCGTGCCGGACGAACAGCTCGACGCCCGGGGTGCCGCCCGCCTTCTCGCCGTACTTGGCGCGCAGGGCGTCCAGGATCGGGCCCAGCGAGGGGTACTTGTCCTTCGTCAGCACCTTGCCGCCGCGGTCCACCGCCTCGATGGGCGGGGTCGCCGACTGGCTGGTGACGAGGGTGTCCTGAGCCGTCTTCAGCTCGGGATGGACCACGGCCGGCTTCCAGTCGACCAGCGCCTTGCCCGTGGTGAGGCCGCGCACGACGGTCAGACTGCTCTTGTACGTCAGCGGCTTGGAATCGCCCTGGTACGACACCTTCGCCTTCACCGTGAACGGCACGGTGGTCTTCCGCGCGGCTCCGGGCGTGATCCTGACGTCCGTGATGTGCGCCTCGTCGGCGTACGCCGACAGCAGGATCCGGGCCGCGCCGTCGTTGTTCGTGTAGGCCCCCGCGGAGGCCGCGGCGCCTTCCTCCCAGGCCGCGAAGAACTTCTCCGAGGTCTCCTTCACCTCGTCCCCGCTCGGCGGCCCCGACTTCACCTCGGACCCGCCGGACCCCCCGTCACCGTTCAGCGCGGACACGATGTTGAACGCGCCGTACCCGGCCCCACCCACCATCACGGCGAACACGCTGCCTATGACGGCGGCTTTGACCCCCTTGCCCATGGAACTGAACCCCTCCCCGTTATCAGTCCCCCGCACTGTAAGTGGCGTGGGAGAAAACTGTGAGAGGTGTTTCCTTTTGTTGGCCGAAGAGAGGATCAGGTCATGGCCGGACCACTAGACCCAGGTATCCAGCCACATCCGTGAACGCCAGTCATCGATCGGGATGGCGGTCCCGGTGTACAGGGGCCAGAAGTAGATGAAGTTCCAGGCGATCAGCAGCACCAGCACGCCCGCCCCCGTGGCCCCCGCCACGCGTCGGGTGTCGCTGGAGCCGGGGCGGCCGATGATCGCGCCGAGCATCATCGCGACGGCCAGGCACAGGAAGGGCAGGAAGACGACGGCGTAGAAGAAGAAGATCGTGCGTTCCTGGTACATGAACCAGGGGAGGTAGCCGGCGGCGATGCCGCAGGCGATCGCGCCCGCGCGCCAGTCGCGGCGGAAGAGCCAGCGCCACAGGACGTAGGCGATCGCGAAGGCGGCCGCCCACCACAGCAGCGGGGTGCCGATGGCGAGGACCTCGCGGGCGCACTTCTCGCCGGCGTCGACGGGGCAGCCGTCGTTGCCGGGCGTGGGGGACTCGTAGAAGAACGAGACCGGGCGGCCGTCGACGATCCAGCTCCACGGGTTGGACTGGTACGTGTGCGGTGAGTGCAGGCCGACGTGGAACTCGTAGACCTGGTGCTCGTAGTGCCACAGGCTGCGCCACCAGTCCGGGAACAGCCAGGACCAGTCGCTGTTCTTGCCGTCCGTCGCGGCCCAGTTGCGGTAGTAGCCGCCGGTGCCGTCCGCGGGGGAGAGGATCCAGCCGAGCCAGGAGAGCAGATACGTGGCGATCGCCACCGGCACCGTCGCCAGGAAGGCCAGGCCCAGGTCGCGCTTGAGGACCGCCTCGTACGGGTGGCGGGCGCCCGCCACCTTGCGGGAGCCGACGTCCCACAGGACCGCCATGACGCAGAACGCGGCCAGGATGTAGAGGCCGTTCCACTTGGTGCCGATGGCCAGGCCCAGCATCAGACCGGCCAGCCAGCGCCAGGGCCGCCATCCGAAGCGGGTCGTCTCGGCGATGTGCGCGTCGGGGCGGGCCCGGCCGTCCGCGTCGAGCGGCAGCGCGGCCGCGAGTTTCTCCCGGGCCCGGTCGCGGTCGACGACCAGACAGCCGAACGCGGCCAGCACGAAGAACATCAGCACGCCGTCGAGCAGCGAGGTGCGGGCCATCACGAAGGCCAGCCCGTCCACCGCCATCAGCGCGCCGGCCAGACAGCCCAGGAACGTCGAGCGGAAGATACGGCGGCCGATACGGCACAGCATCAGCACCGAGAGGGTGCCGAGCAGGGCCGTCATGAACCGCCAGCCGAACGGGTCGAACCCGAACATCAGCTCGCCGAGTCCGATGACGTACTTGCCGACCGGCGGATGCACGACGTACGACGGGTCCGTCGGGATCGACACCTTGCCGCCGACGTCCAGGATCAGGTCGTTGGCGTTCTTGTCCCAGTTGACCTCGAAGCCGCGGTGGACGAGCGCCCAGGCGTCCTTGGCGTAGTACGTCTCATCGAATATCACCGCCTTCGGGCCGCCCAGGTTCCAGAAACGGATGACGCCCGCGAACAGTGTGACGAGCAGCGGACCGCCCCAGCCGGACCAGCGCACGATCCGGTCGACCAGCGCTTTCGGCAGCCCGAGCGCCGCCCACATCCGCGGGCTGGGCTGCGCGTACGGCGGTACGAGCCGGTCGCGCACGTCGCTTCTGGGCCCGGCCGTGTAGCCGAAACGGCGCAGCCGCTGCTGCCACGACGGCCGCTGGTCTTGCGGTGCCTGGGCCTGTCGGGTGTCCGTGGAGTCCATGGACGACGCTGTACTGGTCACCGCGCCATCGTAGGGAACACGGCTGTGGGAGTCCCGTGGATGGGTGCTGCGAGGATGGAAACGTGACAGGAACCCTTGTTTTGGCAGGCACCCCCATCGGCGACACCGCGGACGCCCCGCCGCGGCTCGCCGCGGAACTGGCCGGTGCGGACGTGGTCGCCGCCGAGGACACCAGGCGGCTGCGGCGCCTCACCCAGGCGCTCGGGGTGACGCCCAAGGGGCGCGTCGTGTCGTACTTCGAGGGCAACGAGGCCGCCCGTACGCCGGAGCTGGTCGAGGAGCTCGTCGGCGGCGCGCGCGTGCTGCTCGTGACGGATGCCGGGATGCCGTCCGTGTCCGACCCCGGCTACCGGCTTGTCGCCGCCGCCGTCGAGAAGGACATCCGCGTCACCGCCGTCCCCGGCCCCTCCGCCGTCCTCACCGCGCTCGCGCTGTCCGGGCTGCCCGTCGACCGGTTCTGCTTCGAGGGGTTCCTGCCGCGCAAGGCGGGCGAACGGCTGACCCGGCTGCGGGAGGTCGCCGGGGAGCGGCGGACCCTCGTGTACTTCGAGGCCCCGCACCGGCTCGACGACACCCTCGCCGCGATGGCCGAGGTGTTCGGCGCGGAGCGCCGCGCCGCGGTCTGCCGCGAGCTGACCAAGACGTACGAGGAGGTCAAGCGGGGCCTGCTGGAGGAGCTCGCCGCGTGGGCCGCGGAGGGGGTGCGCGGGGAGATCACCGTCGTCGTCGAGGGCGCCCCGGAGAAGGGGCCCGAGGAGCTCGACGGCCCGGAACTGGTGCGCCGGGTGCGGGTCCGCGAGGAGGCGGGCGAGCGACGCAAGGAGGCGATCGCGGCGGTGGCGGCGGAGGCGGGGCTGCCGAAACGGGAGGTCTTCGACGCGGTCGTCGCGGCCAAGAACGCGGCCTCCTAGAAGAGGGCGCGTGACCCAGCGCACATGCCCTCTGAGCAGGGCGCATGTCTTTTGAGCGTGCGCCCCACGGGCAGGCAAAGGGCGAGGGCCGAAGGCAAAGCGCAGCCCCTGTCGTACGGGCCGTTTCGGCAAGGAAAGTCCAAGACGATTCCAACACTCGACAGGGCTGATGCATTCGCTCCGGCGGAAGCGTCCACTGGATGAAGGGACGCACCCGTCCCTGTGTCCAGCGGACCAGAGGAGCTGGCATGAGCGAGATCGCAGGGCAGACCGCCGCACTGCGCAGCGGCGCCACCGCCGTCGTCCACGAGTCGTATTCCTTCGCCTGCATGCGGTGCGGGCACGGCTGGGAGCAGTCGTACGAGATCGAGCACCACACCGGTGCCGACGGCCACGACTTCGTCATCTACGTCGCGAACAGCCAGGTAGTGCCGTCGCCGCTGAGCCGGCCCACGTGCCAGAACTGCGACGGGCACGTCGTACGGATCATGCGGCCGGGGCAGGTGTCCTCGGTGCTCGACGCCGCGCACCGCCGCGCCCCGCAGGCCGGGCCGGCCGAGGCGCCCGAGGTGCCCGCGCAGGCCAAGGAGCGCCACCACTGGCAGCTGTCCGATCTCCTTCACCCGTTCCACCACCGCAAGGCGAGCTGAAGCCCCGCCTCCCCCCGGGGAGAGGGCATGCCCCTTTCGTAGGATCGGGGCATGCCCTCCTCAAGCTCCAGCGCTCGCGAGAAGAATGCGGCGCCGCCGCTGCCCGAACCCCTCCGGGTGCCCGTCGCCGACTCCCACACCCACCTCGACATGCAGTCCGGGACGGTGGAGGAGGCCCTCGCGAAGGCCGCGTCGGTGGGCGTGACGACGGTCGTGCAGGTCGGCTGCGACGTACGCGGCTCGCAGTGGGCCGCGAAGACGGCGGCGCTGCACGACGCCGTCCACGCGACCGTCGCCCTGCACCCCAACGAGGCGCCGCGCATCGTCCACGGCGACCCCGACGGCTGGTCCCGGCAGGGCGCGCGGCAGCCGGGGGGCGCGCAGGCGCTCGACGAGGCGCTCGCGGAGATCGAGCGACTGGCCGCGCTTCCGCAGGTCAAGGGCGTCGGCGAGACCGGTCTCGACTACTTCCGCACCGGCCCCGAGGGCAAGGAGGCGCAGGAGCGCTCCTTCCGCGCCCACATCGAGATCGCCAAGCGGCACGGCAAGGCCCTCGTCATCCACGACCGTGACGCCCACGCCGACGTCCTGCGCGTGCTCAAGGAGGAGGGCGCCCCCGAGCGCACCGTCTTCCACTGCTACTCCGGCGACGCCGAGATGGCGGAGATCTGCGCCCGCGCCGGATACTTCATGTCCTTCGCCGGCAACGTCACCTTCAAGAACGCCCAGAACCTGCGGGACGCGGTCGCGGTGGCCCCGCCGGAGCTGCTCCTCGTGGAGACCGACGCGCCCTTCCTGACGCCGGTGCCGTACCGCGGACGGCCCAACGCGCCCTATCTCATTCCGGTCACGGTGCGCGCGATGGCCGCGGTGCGGGGCATCGACGAGGACGCGTTGGCCACGGCACTCGCCTCCAACACCGCTCGGGCGTTCGGCTACTGACCCGATCGGTCGTAACCGGCAGTAGCCACGTCGCTTTGGAGAGTGACGGACACTCCGCTAGGTTCTGGGTCTCTCTGGACCCTGGAGCGTGTCGGCGTGAGCAACTCCCAGTACCAGACGTACGAGACGTACGGCCCCAACGATCCGTACGGCGCGGTGTACGACCCGCACAGCGCGGAGGCGGTGCCGTACGGCGTCCAGGTCGCGCCGACGCTGCCGACCCCGCCGATGCCCGTGTCGTACGAGGACACGTACCGGCCCGCCTACGAGCGGCCCGAGGCGCCCGCGCCCGTCCCGCACCCCGGAGCGAGCCGGCGGGCCGCGCGCCGGAGGAAGGGGCGGGGCGCCGAGCGCGCGGACACCGCGATGCGCCGGCTGCTGCCGCAGGCGCTGGTCGTGGCGTTCCTCGCCGGCGGCACCACCGCGTTCGTCGCCAAGGACAAGGCGATCGAGCTGACCGTCGACGGCAAGCCGCGCACGCTGCACACCTTCGCCGACGACGTGACCGAACTCCTCGCCGACGAGGGCGTCGACGTGGGAGCGCACGACGTGGTCGCGCCCGCTCCCGGGACGGAGCTCTCCAGCGGCGACGAGATCGCCGTGCACTACGGGCGCCCCGTGCGGCTCACGCTCGACGGGGAGCGGCGCGAGGTCTGGACGACGGCGCGCACGGTGGACGGGGCACTCAAGCAGCTGGGGGTGCGCGCGGAGGGCGCGTATGTGTCGACCTCGCGCTCCCGGCCGATCGGGCGGGAGGGGCTCACGCTGGACGTGCGCACCGAGCGCGCGGTCACGGTCATGGCGGACGGCCGGTCGCGCACCGTGCGCACGAACGCGGCGACCGTGGGGGAGGTCGTCGAGGAGGCCGGCATCACACTGCGCGGGCAGGACACGACGTCGGTCGCGCCGGGGAGTTTTCCGCGTGACGGGCAGACCGTCACCGTGCTCCGGATCACCGGGACCAAGGAGGTCCGCGAGGAGGCGATCCCGTTCCGGGTGGAGCGCACCGAGGACCCCTCGCTGTTCAGGGGCACGGAGGTCGTCGAGCAGGCGGGGCAGACGGGGCTGCGGCGGATCACGTACTCCTTGCGGACCGTCAACGGCGTCAGGCAGAAGCCGCGGCGGATCAGGTCCGAGGTGGTGCGGGAGGCGCGGACGCAGGTGGTGAAGGTGGGGACCAAGCCGTTGCCGATGTCCGTGCAGGGCGCGGACGGGCTGGACTGGCAGCAGCTGGCGACGTGCGAGTCGGGGGGCCGGCCCGACGCGGTGGACCCGTCGGGGACGTACGGCGGGCTGTACCAGTTCGACACACGGACCTGGCAGGGGCTGGGCGGGAGCGGACGGCCGCAGGACGCACCGGCGGCGGAACAGACGTTCCGGGCGAAGAAGCTGTATGTGCAGCGGGGGGCCAGCCCGTGGCCGCACTGCGGGAGGCGGTTGCACGGGTGAGGGGTGCCCCCACCGCCCCGTACCCTTGTGGCCGTGAGCAGCAGCCCCGCCCCCGATGCCCTTCTCGGCCCCGCCGACGTCCGTGAGCTCGCGGAAGTCCTCGGTGTGCGACCGACCAAGCAGCGCGGGCAGAACTTCGTGATCGACGCGAATACGGTGCGCCGTATCGTCCGTACCGCAGACGTCCGCCCGGACGACGTCGTCGTCGAGGTCGGTCCGGGGCTCGGGTCCCTCACCCTCGCGTTGCTCGAAGTCGCGGACCGGGTCACCGCGGTCGAGATCGACGACGTACTCGCCGCCGCGCTGCCCGCCACCATCGCGGCCCGCATGCCCGGCCGGGCCGACCGGTTCGCGCTGGTGAACTCCGACGCGATGCAGGTCGGCGAGTTGCCGGGCCCGGCACCCACCGCGCTCGTGGCGAACCTGCCGTACAACGTCGCCGTACCCGTCCTCCTGCACATGCTCGAGACCTTCCCGACCATCGAACGGACCCTCGTCATGGTCCAGGCGGAGGTCGCGGACCGGCTCGCCGCGGGGCCCGGCTCCCGGGTGTACGGCGTGCCGTCGGTGAAGGCCAACTGGTACGCGGAGGTCAAGCGGGCCGGGTCCATCGGCCGCAAGGTCTTCTGGCCCGCGCCCAACGTCGACAGCGGGCTCGTGTCGCTCGTCAAGCGCGCCGAGCCGATCAGGACCACCGCCTCCAGGCGCGAGGTCTTCGCCGTCGTCGACGCGGCCTTCGCGCAGCGGCGCAAGACACTGCGCGCCGCCCTCGCCGGGTGGGCCGGGTCCGCGGCCGCCGCCGAGGTCGCGCTCGTCGCCGCCGGGGTCTCGCCGCAGGCGCGCGGGGAGGCCCTCACCGTCGAGGAGTTCGCCCGTATCGCCGAGAACCGCGTCGAGCACGACAACGAGGAGCCGAGCCGCCCGTGAGCGTCACCGTCCGTGTCCCCGCCAAGGTCAACGTCCAGCTCGCGGTCGGCGCCGCCCGCCCCGACGGCTTCCACGACCTGGCCAACGTCTTCCTGGCGGTCGGCCTCCACGACGAGGTGACGGTCACCCCGGCCGACGAGCTGCGCATCACCTGCGCGGGGCCGGACGCGGGGCAGGTGCCTCTCGACCGTACGAACCTGGCGGCGCGCGCGGCGCTGGCGCTCGCCGAGCGACGCGGCATCGAGGCCGCCGTGCACATCCACATCGCCAAGGACATCCCCGTCGCCGGCGGCATGGCCGGCGGCAGTGCGGACGGTGCCGGAGCGCTGCTGGCCTGCGACACCCTGTGGGGCACGAACACCTCCCGCGCGGAACTGCTGGAGATCTGCGCCGAGTTGGGCAGCGACGTGCCGTTCAGCCTGGTGGGCGGGGCCGCGCTCGGGACCGGGCGGGGGGAGAAGCTGCGTGTGCTCGACGTCGGCGGGACCTTCCACTGGGTCTTCGCGATGGCGGGGCGCGGGCTGTCCACCCCGGCCGTCTTCCGGGAGTTCGACCGGCTGGCCGAGGGGCTGGACGTCCCCGAGCCCGTCGCCTCGCAGGAGTTGATCGACGCGCTCGCGAAGGGTGACCCCGACGCGCTCGCCGCGGCCGTCTCCAACGACCTTCAGCCCGCCGCCCTTTCGCTCTTCCCGGAGCTCGCCGACACCCTCGCGGCCGGCCGAACCGCCGGTGCGCTCGCCGCGCTGGTGTCGGGGTCGGGTCCGACGACGGCGTTCCTGACGCGCGATCCGGAGGCCGCGGTGAAGGTGGCCGAGGCGCTGACAGCGTCCGGTACGTGCCGGACCGTGCGGACCGCGTCGGGGCCCGTGCCGGGTGCGACCGTGGTGGCTGGATCCTGACGTTCCCCTGACAGTTACTCGCCGCGCTGGTCATGGGGCTTGCGGTGAGCAGCATGCACTACACCGCGATGTACGCCGTCGAGATCTCGCTGACGCCCAGCAGTGCGGGCTTGCTTTGGGGCGCGTTGTACGCACCGTAATTTCCTTGAACGAGGTTCCCCGATGCGCGTTCTCCGTACCACGACCGGCAGACTTCGGCCCAGATCCGTTCGAGCGAAGATCGTCTCCCAGCTGATGCTGCCCATCGTGTCCCTCATGGCGCTGTGGGGCTTCGCCGCCGTGACGACCGCGTCCAGCATCGGCGACACCGAGCGTGCCAAGGACGTCAACGCCGAACTCCTCACCCCCGTCAGCAGGTTCGTCACCGCACTGCAGGCCGAGCGCACCGCCGTCATGCGGCACAAGGACGCGCCCGCCGCCTACGCCACCGCCCGCAAGGCCACCGACCAGGCGGCGACCGCCCTGCTCGACGGCATCAACGCCTCCAGCTCGGACGCGGCCCTCCTCGACGCGGGCCTGCCGCAGCGCATCGAGACGCTGGAGGGCGAGGCCGACCGGCTTCCCCAGCTCCGTACCGGGGCGGCCGCGAAGCCCTCGACGGCGTACCCGAAGTACACCGCGGTCATCGAGCGCGCCTTCTCGGTCGCGGGTGGTCTCACCGGCGACCAGAGCACCGACGCCGCCTCCGACGCGCGCGTGGTGCTCGAACTCGCCCGGGCGCGCGAGGCGTTGGCACGTGAGCAGGCGCTGCTGGGCGCCGCCGAGGCCGCCGGGACGCTGACCCGGCAGGGGTACGCGCAGTTCGTCGGCTCGGTCGCCACACAGCGGCAGCTGCTCCGGCCGGCGGCCGACGACCTCAAGCCCGCGCACCAGGCGGCGTACGAGGAGATCCTGTCCGGCGACGAGTACGCCGGGCTCCAGGCGGTCGAGAACCGGGTGCAGAGCGCCGGTCCCGGCGCCTCGGCCGTGGCCTCGGGGCTGCTGACCGGCTGGGACGCGGCGTCGGCCGGGGTGCTGAAGGACCTGACCGCGGCCGAGAGCGCCGCCGGTATCGGCGCGACCGCCAAGGCCGATCCGTCCGGCTGGGACACCCTCGGCGCCTCCGGAGTCGCCGTGGTGCTGGGCCTCGTCGGTGTGCTGCCGTCGCTGCTCGTGTCCGTCCTCGTCGGACGCGGCCTCATCGTCGAACTGCTCGACCTGCGCAACGACGCCCTGGAGGTGGCAGGGCGCCGGCTGCCGCAGGCCATGCGCAGACTGCACGCGGGGCAGGGCGTCGACATCGACGCCGAGGCCCCTCTGCGCCGCCTCGTCGGCGATGAACTCGCCCAGGTGGGCACCGCGTTGACCGCCGTCCAGCGCGCCGCGCTCAAGGCCGCCTCCGAGCGCGCCGAACTCCTCAGCGGCATCTCCGGCGTGTACGTCAGCCTCGCCCGCCGCAGCCAGGTGCTGCTGCACCGCCAGCTCGACCTGCTGGACGGCATGGCGCATCGGCAGCAGGACCCGAACGAACTGCAGGACCTGTACCGCGTCGACTACCTGGCCACCCGGATGCGCCGTCACTCCGAGTCGCTGCTGATCCTGTCCGGCATCGCGCCCGGCCGCGGCTGGCGGGACCCGATCCCGCTGGCGGACGTGCTGCGCGCCGCGACCGCCGATATCGAGAGCGCGGGCCGGGTGCAGATGTGGGCGGTGCCGAAGGTGTCCGTGGTGGGCGGTTCGGTCGCCGACGTCATCCATCTGCTCGCCGAACTCGTCGAGAACGCGACGGCGTTCTCACCGCCCAGCGCCAAGGTGCAGCTGCGCGCGGCCCGGATGCGGGACGGGGTGCTCATCGAGGTCGAGGACAGCGGCTTCGGTATGAACGAGCAGGCCCTCGCGGACGCCAACAGCAAGATCCAGTCCGAGAAGGTCGACCTCCTCGACGCCAAGCAGATCGGCCTGTTCGTGGTGAACCGGCTGCGCGAGCGCCAGGGTCTGCGGGTGGAGCTGCGTGCCTCGCCCAACGGCGGTGTCACCGCGGCGGTGTTCATCCCCGAGCCCCTGACGCGCGACGACATGCCGGTGGGCGAGCAGGTCTTCGGCGGGCGCGGACTGGCCCCGGCCGCGGCGCTGATCCCGCAGCAGCGGATCACTGGTGCCGGGGCATGACGCGGTCTTTGCCCGATCTCCACACGATCTACTGCGGACGCAGTACGTGGGGAACACCAGGGGCCCCTAGGGTCACTTGATACTTCAAGCGCCACCAGCGCCCCGCAAGGTGCCACCGGCGCTCCTCAAGTGAACGCATCGGAAGGCACGTCCGTGTCCGAATCCCCCACCCCCACCTCCCACCGCAGGAAGCGGCCCCTGTCACGTCGTGGCGTGATCGGGGCCGCCGGAGCCGTGGCCGCCGGGGCCGCCCTGACCCCGGTGGTCTTCGCGGCGACCGACTCCGACTCCGGTTCGCAGCCCGAGGCGTCCGGTACGACGCCGGAGAAGTTCCCCACGACCCGCTCCGACGCGGCCACCGGCGCCGGCACGGCCACCACCGCCTTCGCCGCCTCCTACGTCGGCGTCCGCTGGGCCGGCGCGCAGGACGGCGCCGCCCTGCGTCTCCCGGACGGCGACTGGCGGACGCTGAGCGGCGGCTGCGCGACCGTCGACGACGGAGGCGCGGCCCTGGTCGCGGCCGGCTCCACCACGTCGTACGAGGTGAAGGCGGCGGACGGCACGACGGACGTGCGCTCGCTCGCGATCGACACCACCGACGGGCCGCAGCGCACCTTCAAGGTGCCCTCTGAGCCCACGCGCGTACGCGGCGTGCGCTACCAGTCGCGGCCCGCGTGGGGTGCGGACGAGTCGAAGCGGTACAAGAACGGCGTGGTCAACTCGCCGGAGAAGTACTACGCGTTGCAGACGATCACCGTCCACCACACGGACACCCCGAACGACGACGCCGACCCCGCCGCGACCGTCCGGGCGATCTACGAGTACCACGCGGTCACCCTCGACTGGGGCGACATCGGCTACCACTTCCTCATCGACGAGGCGGGCACCGTCTACGAGGGCCGTTACTCCGGCGACGACAACGTCCCCGCCTTCAACTCCGACGGCGACCTCGTCACCGCCTTCCACACCTCCGGCTACAACTCCGGCAACCTCGGCATCGCGCTCCTCGGCACCCTCACCGACCAGGGCCCGACGGACGCGGCCAAGGCCTCGCTGGTCCGTCTGATCAAGGTGATCTCCCGCTTCAAGGGCCTCGACCCGCAGGCGAAGGTCACCTACACCAACCCGGTCAACGGTGTGACCAAGGACGTCGAGACGGTCAGCGGCCACCGTGACTGGCTGGAGACGGACTGCCCCGGGCAGACGATGTACGACCTGCTGACCGAGGTCAGGGCAACCGCAGCCCGCTGATCAAGGTGGGCGTGCTGTACGAACATGGGGGTGGGACCGTTCCTAGGAACTGAGCGGGAGCGGGTCCTGTTGCCAGGTCGCATGCTCAGTCGCGTGCTCCGAACGGTGTTGGGCACGCTGGTCGCCCGCTTTCACTCCAGACCCGGGCGGCACGCGTATAGCGCGTGGTCCGGGAATGCGGGGGCGGGATTCCTCACGCCTTCGGGTCTCCGGTTCGGCCTGGGCGGTCCGATGCCTCGCACGATCACTCCGGTCGTGTGGGGGCGGTGCTGTCCGTCGCCGGATCGGGTGCCCGAGGGCGCGTCTTCCGATCGCCACGGCCGCCGCGTCGTGGCGGGAGACCGTGCGAGTCTTGCTGGTGAGGGGCTGTTGCCAGTGCTGAGCGCCCCATTTTGAGGTGTAGGCCGGGTCCACGGCGACAATTGCGATGTCCTGTTCGGCGGCCATCGCCACTAGCCGGGCCTTGAGCCGGGCGGTGGGGAAACGGGAGATCAGGCGACGGAAACCTTTATTGCGGCCGTGCTTCTCCCGGGATGTGCTGTCGGTGAAGTCAAGGTCCTCGATTGCGATGGCGGCGGCTCCGCAACGGCGGGTGTGGCGCAGCAGCCGGGTCAGGGTGTGCCGAATTTGGGCGTCACGGTGCTGGGCGGTGCCGGACAGGTCGTAGAAGAAGCGCCGAGGTTCTCCGATCGGGTTGCCGTGGATGTCCAGGTGCCAGACGGCTAGGTGGTCGTCGTTCATGTCCACCCCCACCACGCCCCGGACCAGAGCCGCTTCCAGCGGCAGGCTCGGTGCGGCAGCCCGTTGCCAGCAGGCCGTGACATACCAACGGCCGCGGGCCACGTCGTGGTGGATGCGGTAGAAAACCGCCCGATTGTCCGCGATTCGGTCTGCCCACTCCTCTGCCCGGTGCCGAAACTGTGCGGCTGCCTCCAGTACGTACCGGCCGTGCGGGGCATTGGCCAGACGCGCGAGCCCGGCGGGAAGTTTGATCGAGACCAGTCCTGTGTCGGTGACACGAATGGTCTCATTACCGAAGCGCTTGCCTGACTCCCCGTCTGCGGCCAGGAACATTCGCGCCGTCTGCCATTGCTGTCGCCATGCCTGCTCGCTGAGACCAGCGTGATTCAGGTGATGGCGCAGCCGTAGAAGCTGTTTGCCTCCGCGCACTACGCGGACCTGTCCGGACGCCCAGTCCGCTTCCAGCATCACCAGCCGGTTCTGCAGTACATGCAGGCGGCGAGACTTGGCGTGCCACTCCGTCCGTGAGCCGTATCCGCGCACCAGCCCTTTACGTTTGTCCGCCTTGGTACCCACCGGACGTGCCAGGCGCGCCTCGATCTGTTTGATCTGCCCACGCAGCCACGCCATCTCGGCAGCTTGTCCACGCCGGGTCAGCGCCCACTGGTCGTGCGTTGCCTTGGTGATACTGCCCGCCCAGCGCGCCGAAGAGGCACTGGTCAGCTCCCGCTTCCGTGCCGCCCACGACGCGGCATCATGGGTCGTCCCTTGCCTGCACCGCACTGCGAGATCTCCCGCGGACAGCCTGCCGAGGAACGCCCCGACCTCGCTCAGCACCGCCACATCCGTTTCCGAGACTCGCAACCGGGTCCGGATCGCGACCCCCGAGGGGCCGGACACCACGAATGGTGCCGCCGCCTCCCGCAGCCCGCTCACGCTGTCACCCCCTGTCGGCTCCCGAGATCCAGTCGGAAAATCCAACGAGCTGCGCCGGTGAAGGTCACGTATTCGATGCACAAACTCTCGTTCGCCTTCATGGAGCCCCCATCTGCGCAGCCTGACGCTACGGGGGATACTCACCTCCTTCGCCGCAACGCACCTGAGCGGGGGGCAAGCCGCATCAGTTCCCCACCCCGTGCGGTCCGAGTAGCAGGCGCGGGTAGGGGCCACCTCCCGCCCGACTACCCTGGAGGGTCGAGCATCCCCCTTGTCAGGAGAGAAATGGCCGTCAATCTGGTCAATGTCGAGAACGTCAGCAAGGTGTACGGCACCCGTGCCCTGCTCGACGGCGTCTCGCTCGGCGTCTCCGAGGGTGATCGCATCGGCGTCGTCGGCCGCAACGGCGACGGCAAGACCACCCTGATCCGCATGCTCGCCAAGCACGAGGAGCCCGACACCGGCCGCGTCACCCACTCCGGCGGGCTGCGCAGCGGCGTCCTCACCCAGCACGACTCCCTGGACTCGACCGCGACCGTCCGCCACGAGGTCATCCGGGACATGGCCGACCACGAGTGGGCCGGCAACGCCAAGATCCGCGACGTCCTGACCGGTCTCTTCG
Organism: Streptomyces sp. NBC_00019; assembly: GCF_045041015.1. Lineage (NCBI taxonomy): Bacteria > Bacillati > Actinomycetota > Actinomycetes > Kitasatosporales > Streptomycetaceae > Streptomyces > Streptomyces sp. NBC_00019. The sequence continues at coordinate 4,605,948 of NZ_CP108302.1, read as the reverse complement.
GCGGCCTCGACCTGCCCGGCTTCCCGCAGGGCCTGGACACCGTCATCGGCCCGCTCTCCGGCGGTGAGCGCCGCCGGATCGCGCTCGCCAAACTCCTCATCGAGGAGCAGGACATGCTCGTCCTCGACGAGCCCACCAACCACCTCGACGTCGAGGGCATCTCCTGGCTCGCCCGGCATCTGCGCGAGCGCCGGTCCGCGCTCGTCTGCGTCACCCACGACCGCTGGTTCCTCGACCAGGTCTGCACGCGCATGTGGGACGTGCAGAAGGGCGATGTCTTCGAGTACGAGGGCGGCTACTCCGACTACGTCTTCGCCCGCGCCGAGCGCGAGCGCATCGCCGCCACCGAGGAGACCAAGCGGCAGAACCTGGTCCGCAAGGAGCTCGCCTGGCTGCGCCGCGGCGCCCCGGCCCGTACGTCCAAGCCGCGCTTCCGCGTCGAGGCCGCCAACGAGCTCATCAAGGACGTGCCGCCGCCGCGCGACTCCAGCGAGCTGATGAAGTTCGCGTCCTCGCGGCTCGGCAAGACGGTCTTCGACCTGGAGGACGTGACCGTCCAGGCCGGCCCCAAGGTGCTGCTCAAGCACATCACCTGGCAGCTCGGCCCCGGCGACCGCATCGGTCTGGTCGGTGTCAACGGCGCCGGCAAGACCTCCCTGCTGCGCGCCATGCGCGAGGCCTGGCGGACCGAGGGCGAGACGCAGCCCGTCGGCGGCCGGGTCTCCGTGGGGAAGACGGTCAAGCTCGCCTATCTCTCCCAGGAGGTCGCCGAACTCGACCCGGCCCTGAGGGTGCTCGAGGCGGTGCAGCGGGTGCGTGAGCGCGTCGACCTCGGCAAGGGGCGCGAGATGACCGCCGGGCAGCTGTGCGAGACGTTCGGCTTCAACAAGGAGAAGCAGTGGACACCGGTCGGCGACCTGTCGGGCGGTGAGCGGCGCAGGCTCCAGCTCCTGCGTCTCCTCATGGACGAGCCCAACGTCCTCTTCCTCGACGAGCCCACCAACGACCTCGACATCGAGACCCTGACCCAGCTGGAGGACCTCCTCGACGGCTGGCCCGGCTCGATGATCGTCATCTCCCACGACCGCTTCTTCGTCGAGCGCACCACCGACCGGGTCTTCGCCCTCCTCGGTGACGCCACCCTGCGGATGCTGCCGCGCGGTATCGACGAGTACATCGAGCGCCGCCACAAGATGGAGGAGGCCGCGGCCGCCGCCGCACCGGTCGTCCAGAAGGCCGCGCCCGACAGGAGCGCCGCCGACCAGCGGGCCGCCAAGAAGGAGCTCCAGAAGATCGAGCGGCAGCTCGACAAGGTCTCCGAGAAGGAGACCAAGCTGCACGCCCAAATCGCCGATAACGCCACGGACTTCGCGAAGGTGGCCGAACTCGACGCCACGCTCCGGGACTTGGCCGCGGAGCGCGAGGAGCTGGAGATGCGCTGGCTGGAACTCGCCGAGGACGCGTGAAGGGTGCGTGAAGACGCATAACGGAGGCGTCACGGGCCGGTCCTCCCTTGGGTACAGGGGATGATCGGCCCGGGTTCCTGTCGGTCCCGGGTGATAGAAAGAGCCGTCTGAGAACTTTCTGAGTACGACTCTGAGTCCGTTACGTACCTCAGGGCGTGGCTAAAAATCAGTGAACGAGGGGGAACGCGCTGATGGCTCAGCCGCCCAACCAGCCGCCCGGCTTTGGAGCACCGCAGGACCAGCCGCCGCAGGGTGGCTTCGGCGCGCCGCCGCCCCCTGCGGGCCCGCCGCAGACGCCGCCGCCTCCGCAGGGGCCGCCGGCGGGTGCGCCCCAGCCCGGTTACGGCTACCCCCAGCAGCCGCCCGCCGGTCCGTACGGCCAGCCGCAGCAGCCGGGCCCCTACGGCCAGCCCGGGCCCTACGGTCAGCCCCAGCCGCCCGGCCCCTACGGCCAGCCCGGTTACGGCTACCCGCCCCAGCCGCAGTACCCCGGCGGCCCCGGCACTCCGCCGTCCGGCTCGCGCAACCCCTTCAAGGGCAAGCCGGCCCTCGTCATCGCCGCGGCCGTGGCCGGGCTGCTGGTGGTCGGCGGCACCGTGTGGGCGGTCGCGAGCGGCGGCGACGACGACCCGAAGAAGCCGGTCGCCAAGGAGAGCGGCAGCACCAAGCCCTCCGCCTCCGACGACCCGGTCAACCCCGGGTACGGCGACGGTGGCGGCGGCGAGGAGCAGACGGACCTCAACGAGGGCCGCCAGTCCGGCGAGTCGAAGGTGCTCTGGTACAAGGAGGCACCCGACGCGCCCGGCAACGGCGCCGATGCCCCCGGCATGTGGATCACCGACAAGACCGCGGTGAAGGCGGCGTACAAGCAGCTCTTCGCCTACAACGTTGGCGACGGCAAGCCCACCTGGGACCCGATCACCTTCGACCAGAAGATCTGCGCGACCACCCCGCAGCAGACGGCCGCCGGCAAGATCGTCGTGGCCTACATGAGCGGCAGCAGCGACCGCGCGGAGTGCAACAAGCTCCAGGAGATCGACCTCAACACCGGCGAGAAGGGCTGGAGCGGCGAGGTCGCCGACGGCGAGCTGTTCGACAGCACCCTCCAGATCGAACTGTCCATCACCGGCAAGACGTTGCTGGTGGGCCGCTCGATGTCGGGCACGGGCTACGACGTGGAGACCGGCAAGAAGCTCTTCGACAAGGCGAAGTACGGCAACGCCTGCTTCCCCAGCGCCTTCGCGGGCGGTGCCAAGCTGATCGCCGTCTCCTCCTGCGACGCCTCCGGTGACAACGAGCACGACGAGGTGCAGGAGCTGGACCCGACGACCGGCAAGGTCAAGTGGACCCAGAAGTTCGACAAGGGCTGGCGGGTCGCGCGCGCCTACTCCCTCGACCCGCTGGTCATCTACAGCACCAACGAGGACAAGAACAGCTGGAACATCTCCACGTTCACCGACGGTGGCAAGTTCCGCTCCCAGGTCGCCTTCGACGAGGACTTCGCCCCCGCCTGCGACTGGGCGATCTTCGCGCGTGACCTGACGGGCTGCACGGGCGCGGTCGCCGACGCGGACACGCTCTACCTGCCCACCGAGGCCACCTCCAGCGCCAACGAGATCGTGGCGATCAACCTCTCCAACGGCAAGGAGAAGTGGCGCGTCAAGTCCCCGGCGGACGAGGCGATGCTGCCGCTGAAGATCGAGAACGGCAAGCTGATCGCCTACGTCCAGCCGTCGTACGACGCGGGCGGCCAGGTCGTCTCCGTCGCCACCACCGGCTCGAACCACAAGCCGGCCAAGCTGCTCCAGAACCCGGCGGGCATCGCCGACATCGAGGACGGCTTCTACTCCAAGGCCATCGACTGGGTCGACGGACGCTTCTACCTCTCGACCACACGGCTGAGCGGCAACGACGACACGCAGGAGAAGTTGATGCTCGCCTACGGCAAGTAGCCCCTCGCCCCGTCACGTTCCCGTCGTCGTCCCTACTTCCCGAGGTACCCGCGTCATGACCCAGCCGCCGCCCCCGCCGCCCAACCAGCCCCCGCCCGGGGGTGGTTTCGGCCCACCGCAGGACCAGCCGCCGCAGCAGCCCGGATTCGGCGCCCCGCAGCTGCCGGCCCAGCAGCCCGGTTACGGCTACCCCCAGGCGCCCCCGCCGCCGCAGGGCGCCCCGCAGACGCCCCCGCAGGCACCGCCGGCGGACCCGGGCTACGGCTACCCCGGCCAGCAACAGCAGCCGTCGTACGGCCAGCAGCCGAACCCGTACGGGCAGCAGCAGCCCGGCGGTTACGGCCAGCAGCCCAACCCCTATGGCCAGCAGCCCGGTTACGGCTACCCGCAGCCGACCATGCCGCTGCACCCCCAGCCCGGTCAGCCGGCCGGTGGCGGACGGAAGATCAGCCCGCAGCTGGCGATCATCGTCGCGGCGGTGGTGGCGATCGCGCTGATCGTGGGCGGCGGTGTCTGGTACGCCTCCTCGTCCGGCGACGACAAGAAGGACACCGCGAGCTCCAGCGGCGGCACCGGCGGTGGCGGCGACGAGAAGGGCGGCACCGGCGGCACCTCAAGCAAGGGCGACGAGAAGGTCCCGTCCAGCACCGCCTCGTCCGTCCTCTTCCAGGTCCCGCAGCCCAAGCCGCCCGTCGACACCACGTACACGGTGAACGGCTCCTGGCTGACCGACACGGTCTACGCCAAGAGCGGCATCGCCGAGGTCGTCGGCTACGACCCCGACAAGGGCACCAAGCTGTGGACGATCAAGCTGCCCGGCCCGGTGTGCCAGGCCAGCCGCCACGCCACCGAGAACGGTGTGACGGCGATCGCCTACGAGCCCGGGATGCCGACGAAGGAACGTACGGCCGGCTGCAGCGAGATCGCGGCGATCGACCTGAACGCGGGCAAGAAGCTGTGGAACAAGACCGCCAAGTCCGGTGACCGGCCGATCCGCTGGGACAACGTCACCGTCAGCGCGAACACCGTCGCCGCGGGCAGCACCAGCGGCGGCGGCGCCTGGGACATCGAGAGCGGCAAGTCGCTGTGGGCCCCGAAGCCGACCGACACCTGCTACGACGCGGGCTACGGCGGCGGCGAGAAGCTGGTCGCGGTCCGCAAGTGCGGTTCCTACGGCCAGCGCCAGCTGCAGATCCAGACCATCGACCCGGCCTCCGGGAAGGTGATCTCCGAGTACAAGATGGCGACGGGCATCGAGTACGCGAGCATCGTCTCCACCGAGCCTCTCGTCGTGGCCGCCGAGGTCGGCGAGGTCGAGGGCGCGCAGGGCATCTCGGACGTCTTCGCCATCGACAACAAGACCGGCAAGCTGCGCTCGCGCATCTCGGTGGATCCCGAGAAGTACGTGGCCCGTTGCGACGGCATCAGCAGGGTCGAGTACTGCTTCCAGATCGTGGTCGGCAACGACCGGCTCTACCTGCCGACCGAGGAGCGCGAGGTCACCGGCAGCGACTACTCCCGGACCAACTCGATCGTCGCCATCGACCTGAACAGCGGCAAGGAGACCGGCCAGCGCGCCGACGCGGGCGACGGCTACACGCTCACCCCGCTGCGCATGGACGGCGGCAACGTACTGGCGTACAAGCGGCCGCCGTACGACAAGGGCGGTCAGATCGTGACCATCGACGGTGGCACCTTCAAGGAGACGAAGCTCCTGGAGAACCCGGCGACGGAGGTGGTGCGCGACGTGGAGACGAGCATGCTCCCCGAGTACTCCGAGATCCTCTACCACGACGGACGGCTGTTCATGGCGCAGGTCTACGCGAGCGACTTCGGTGGCAGTTCGACCGAGAAGGAGTACCTCGCGGTCGCCTTCGGAACGAAGTGATCGCTCAGCGCGTGTGAATCCGCTGGTGACCACGGCCCCGTCCCTGCTCAGGGGCGGGGCCGTGCGCGTACCACCCATCAACCTCGAATGCCGGAAATTCCGTCGATCCGGGGCACTTCTCACCAGTAGGGGGAGCGCAACGTCGAACAAGCGTGTAGCTTCCGGGGGCATGAAGAGCGGGGGAGCCGGGAGGGGGCTTCTGTCCGTGCGACCAGTGGGCATCCATAGTGGAGCATCCACAGCGGGGCATGGGGATCGTTGCATGGGGATCCATTGGGGGGACTGGGGGGTTGCTCGATGGGAGTGCGGCTCATGGTGGTCGACGACCACCGTCTGCTCGCGGAGGCGCTGGCCTCGGCGTTGAAGCTGCGCGGGCACCGGGTGCTCGCCGCGGCGGCACCAGCCGCGGGCGCGGCGGAGCTGGTGATCACCCGGGCGCCCGAGGTGTGCCTGCTGGGCACGGCGACACCGGCCGAACCGGGCATCTTCGACCCGGTGGTGAAGATCAAGCGTGACCGTCCGCAGGTGGCGGTCCTGGTGCTGGGCCCGGTACCGAGCCCGCGCGGCATCGCGGCCGCCTTCGCCGCCGGCGCCTCGGGCTATGTACGCCATGACGAGCGCATCGAAGGTGTCGAGCGGGCGATCATGAAGGCGAGGGCGGGCGAGGCGGCGGTCGCGCCCCAGCTCCTGCAAGGCGCGTTCAGCGAACTCCTCAACCCGGCCGCCCAGCCCGACGACGAGGGCCAGCGACTGCTCCAGATGCTCACCCCGAGGGAGGTGGAGGTCCTGGTACGCGTCGCCGACGGCGAGGACACCAGGCTCATCGCGGCCGGCATGGGCATCGCCCCCTCCACCGCCCGCACCCACGTCCAGCGCGTCCTGATGAAGCTGGGAGTGGGATCACGCCTGGAGGCAGCGGCCCTGGCCGCCCGAACAGGCCTCCTGGACCGGGCGGGCCCGATACCGCACTCCACTCCGGACCTGAGCGGAGGCCCGGAGACCTGACCCGCCCGCCGACGCCGTACCGCGGCTCCGCGCGACCCGCACGTCTTCCTTCGGGCGTTCGCGGTGAACCGGATTGCCTGCCTGGAGTCCTTGCGGGATCGGAAACGCGGTTCGCCCACCGGCGGACCCTTGCGTTCGCCCTTGAGGGAGGCGAAGAAGTTCGCATATGCGGCGTCCGCATCCCGCAGCGCCTGCTGCAGGACGACTGAGGAAACATCGCTCAGCCAATGCCGCTCGCGGCGCAGCTTGCCCCGTGTGACCAGGGCCCGGGACGACACCTTTGATGTCGGGTAGGGCTCCTTGGCGGCGTGGGCGTCACGGCGGGTCCGCACGGCGTCGTTGAACACGACCCGCGCAAACCCGAACGCCCGCGCCAGCGCACCCTGTTGGCCGGGCTCCGGGTACAACCTGAAGGCGTACCGGAGCTGCATGCGGGTGATCGTACGAACGCCGCTCGCCCGTTCGCCAGAGGGAACATCCGTGCCAGCCGTCACCGTGCTGGACTCGCCATCATGTCCCGTTGGGTCGGAATGGCACAGCGGCGCTATAGCCGGTTTGGGGCTTTTTGGGGGTTTGCGTCCAGTAATTGAGGACGCTATCGCTGGTGCACTTTGTTTGATTCCGACGTTGACGGGACTGTCGAGTTATGGTTACTTGTGTTTAGTTCTGTTTGAGTGAAGGAGTCCGGCGGTGAAGAAGACCTCGACCCGACTGGCCGACGGTCGCGAGCTCATCTACTACGACCTGCGCGACGACACCGTGCGGGACGCGGTGGACCGCCGTCCGCTGGACCGGACGGTCACCACGTCCGAGGTCCGCCGCGACGTGCTGCTCGGCGACTCGGTCGCGATCGCCTCGCACCGCCAGGGCCGCACCTACCACCCGCCGGCCGACGAGTGCCCGCTGTGCCCGTCGCAGGGTGAGCGGCTCAGTGAGATCCCGGACTCGTCGTACGACGCCGTGGTCTTCGAGAACCGCTTCCCGTCCCTCGCTGGTGACTCCGGTCGCTGCGAGGTCGTGTGCTTCACCTCCGACCACAACGCGTCCTTTGCCGACCTCACCGAGGAGCAGGTGCGCCTTGTCCTCGACGCGTGGACGGACCGGACGTCGGAGTTGTCTCATCTGCCCTCCGTGGAACAGGTGTTCTGCTTCGAGAACCGCGGTGCCGAGATCGGTGTGACCTTGGGTCACCCGCACGGGCAGATCTACGCGTACCCCTTCACCACGCCCCGCACCGCACTGACGCTGCGTTCGGTCGCCGCCCACAAGGAGGCGACGGGCGGGGAGAACCTCTTCGACGCCGTCCTGGAGCGCGAACTCGCCGACGAGCGGGTCGTCCTGGAGGGTGAACACTGGGTGGCCTTCGTGCCGTACGCGGCGCACTGGCCGTACGAGGTCCACCTGTACCCGAAGCGCCGGGTGCCGGACCTGCTGGGGCTCGACGAGGACGCGCGCTCAGAATTCCCCCAGGTTTATCTGGAACTCTTGAGGCGCTTCGACCGGATCTTCGGCGAAGGTGAGCCCCTCACGCCCTACATCGCGGCCTGGCACCAGGCCCCGTTCGGCGCGCTGGAGGAGTTCGAGGGCGTCAACCGTGACGACTTCGCGCTCCACCTCGAGCTTTTCACCATCCGCCGCACGCCCGGCAAGCTGAAGTTTCTCGCGGGTTCCGAGTCCGGCATGAACGTGTTCATCAACGACATCCGGCCGGAGGCCGCGGCCGAGCGACTGCGAGAGGTAGCGAGTTCATGAGCGGTAAGTACCTGGTCACCGGTGGCGCGGGCTATGTCGGCAGCGTGGTCGCCCAGCATCTGCTGGAGGCGGGCCACGAGGTCGTCGTCCTCGACAACCTGACGACGGGCTTCCGCGAGGGCGTCCCGGCGGGCGCCTCCTTCATCGAGGGCGACATCCGCGACGCGGGCAAGTGGCTGGACGGCTCCTACGACGGAGTCCTGCACTTCGCCGCCTTCTCGCAGGTCGGCGAGTCGGTCGTGAAGCCCGAGAAGTACTGGGACAACAACGTCGGCGGCACCATGGCGCTGCTGGGCGCCATGCGTGAGGCGGGCGTGCGCAAGCTCGTCTTCTCCTCCACGGCGGCCACGTACGGCGAGCCGGTCAGCACCCCGATCACCGAGTCCGACCCGACGGCCCCGACGTCGCCGTACGGCGCCTCGAAGCTCGCCGTCGACCACATGATCACCGGCGAGGCGGCCGCCCACGGTCTGGGCGCGGTGTCGCTGCGCTACTTCAACGTGGCGGGCGCGTACGGGCAGCAGGGCGAGCGCCACGACCCCGAGTCGCACCTCATCCCGCTGGTCCTCCAGGTCGCGCAGGGCAAGCGGGAGGCGATCTCCGTCTTCGGCGAGGACTACCCGACGCCGGACGGCACCTGCGTCCGCGACTACATCCACGTCGCCGACCTGGCCGAGGCCCATCTGCTGGCGCTGAAGGCCGCGCAGCCGGGCGAGCACCTGATCTGCAACCTCGGCAACGGCGAGGGCTTCTCCGTCCGCCAGGTCATCGAGACCGTCCGCCAGGTCACCGGCCACCCGATCCCCGAGGTCGTGGCCCCCCGGCGCGGCGGCGACCCGGCGATCCTGGTGGCGTCGGCGCGGGCCGCGCGCGAGAAGCTGGGCTGGAACCCGTCCCGCGCGGACCTCGCGGGGATCGTCGCGGACGCGTGGGAGTTCACGCAGAACATCGGCACAGCAAGGGAGCAGTAGTGGGGCAGCAGGTGCGGGACGGTTTCGTCGAGCTCTACGGAACCGAACCCGAAGGTGTCTGGTCGGCGCCGGGCCGCGTCAACCTCATCGGTGAGCACACCGACTACAACGACGGCTTCGTGATGCCCTTCGCGCTGCCGCACACCGCCGTGGCGGCGGTCTCGCGGCGCACGGACGGCGTCCTGCGGCTGCACTCCGCGGACGTCGAGGGCGGGGTCGTGGAGCTGACGCTCGACGCCCTGACCCCGGAGTCCGACAAAAACTGGACGGCGTACCCGGCGGGAGTCCTCTGGGCCCTGCGCGAGGCCGGCCACCCGGTGACCGGCGCCGACATCCATCTGTCGTCGACGGTCCCGTCGGGCGCGGGCCTGTCCTCGTCGGCGGCGCTGGAGGTCGTGGTGGCCCTGGCCGTCAACGACCTGTTCGAACTCGGTCTGCAGCGCTGGCAGCTGGCCCGCCTGTGCCAGCGCGGGGAGAACGTCTACGTCGGCGCCCCGACCGGCATCATGGACCAGACGGCCTCGGCCTGCTGCGAGGACGGCCACGCGCTGTTCCTCGACACCCGCGACCTGTCCCAGAAGCAGATCCCCCTCGACCTGGCGGCCGAGGGTATGCGTCTGCTGGTCGTCGACACCCAGGTCAAGCACTCCCACAGCGAGGGCGAGTACGGCAAGCGCCGCGCGGGCTGCGAGAAGGGTGCGGCACTGCTGGGCGTGGACGCGCTGCGGGACGTGCCGTACGGCGAACTGGACGCGGCGCTGGCCCGGTTGGGCGACGAGGAAGAGGTCGTACGACTCGTCCGTCACGTCGTCACGGAGGACGAGCGCGTCGAGCGCGTCGTCAGGCTGCTGGAGTCGGGCGACACCCGTGCCATCGGCCCGGTCCTGATCGAGGGCCACGCCTCCCTGCGCGACGACTTCCGTATCTCCTGCCCGGAGCTGGACCTGGTCGTCGACACGGCCGTCGCCTCGGGAGCCCTGGGCGCCCGGATGACCGGTGGCGGTTTCGGCGGCTCGGCGATCGTGCTGGCGGACGTCGCCGACGTGGACTCCATCACCAAGGCGGTGGAGGAGGCCTTCGCCGCGGCCGGGTTCACGGCGCCCCGCGTGTTCGAGGCGGTGCCTTCTCCGGGGGCGCGCAGGCTCGCCTGAGGTTCTCTGCTTTCGTCAGCCCCGTGCTCCTCGCCGAGCGCGGGCTGACCCATGTGCTGCCCGCGTGCGAACACGTTGTGGGGATTGTCGCCGAGTCGTCCCGGTCGTACCCGGTCTGTAACCGGCCCCGCGACTCCCTCCGCAGAAGCGCCCGTTCCGTGTGACGGTGGGCATATCGCCGTGGGCGAAGGGGGATTTCATGGCTGTGCAGGGCGGTCCTCAGGCATCACCGCGCAAGGAGCCGGGGTGCCTCAGGGGTCTGGTGGCTCTGGTCGTGTTCATCGGGATCATCTATGCGATCTGGTGGTTCACGGGCGGCAAGGACGGCGACGACGAGGCCTCCTCCACGCCGTCCGTGTCCGCCTCGGCCACCGGGGACGGCGGCGGCAGTTCGGGGGAGTGGAAGGCCGGCGACTGCGGTGGTCCCGATCCGGACCGGGCTCCCGACGGGTACACGGCATTGGACTGCGACGACTCCGACGCCACCTTCAAGGCGCTGAAGATCATGGACGCCGCCATCCTGCCCGCCGCGGTCCAGTGCCCGGCGGGGACGGACGTGGTCATCGAGGTGTCGATGAGCTTCGGGTCCGACGAGAAGTCGAGCGGCGGCATCCCCACCGACACCGTCTGCGGGCGCAATCTCTCCGACGACCACCCCGGCGACGCGGGCGCGGGCGGCGGGCAGCTGGTGAAGGGGGACTGCGTCGCGGCGGACGTCGCGGAGATCGCGTGCGGCCAGGCAGGTTCCGGTGACTTCAAGGTGCTCGGGCTCGTCGACGCCGGTTCCGCCCGCTGCCCCTCCGGCACCACCGACCCCATCCAGCTGACGATGGTGGTGGGACGGCCGTACGACACCGTCTGCGGCCGCAAGCTCTAGCCGATCCGCTTCGTCAGGGTGTACTCGGTGATCCCCGGCGGATAGTCGGGGATCACGCACACCACGTCGTACCCGTGCTTCTTGTAGAACTCCGGTGCCTGGAAGTCCCAGGTCTCCAGGCGGGAGTTCACACACCCCCGCTCGTCGCGGGAGAGGGCCTCCGCCGTCGCGAGCAACTGCGAACCGAGGCCCGCCCCCCGCCATCGGTCGTCCACCCACAGGTAGGTCACGTGCAGCCATGTCGTCCAGGTGTGGCCGACCAGACCGCCCGCCAGTTCGCCCGCCCCGTCCAACGCCCAGACGTGGAGCGGAAGTTCCCGTTCACCTGGGGTTCCGCGCAGGGCGCGCAGCACCGGGGAGGCCGCCGTGTTCGCGTCGCGGAGCCGTTTGTGGAGCAGATCGCGTCGGCCTCTGTCGACTTCTGTCTCAATGCGAAACATGCGGCTCACCATAAACGTGCCGGACAGCCAGTTCTGCAAATTACCTTCCGCTCCCGGCCCCCGGCCGTACCCTGATGAACAGCACCGGTGGGGGCCGGTGCTGATCAGGGGGCGAGACAGTCGGGTACGGCGCCCGAAGTGGGGGTAGCAGTTCGTGCACGGCGGCGGCCGTGCGGCCATCGCGCTTCGGACGTCGTACCTGCGCCGGTCTTTTCCGTCTCCCGACGATGGGGTATCCCCTGCTCTTACAGAGCTTGGGGAAGGGGGTTTCGTGGTTCGCATCCGAGTCCTGGTAGTCGACGACCATCGCATTTTCGCCGAGTCGCTCGCCGCAGCTCTGGCGGCCGAGCCCGATGTCGACGTCTCCGCCGCCGGCAGCGGTCCCGCCGCGCTGCGCAGTCTGGAGCGCGCGGCCGCCGAGGGGCGCCGTTACGACGTGCTGCTCGTCGACGCCGATCTGGGCGGCAACGTCCAGGGCATCCGGCCCGCCGTGCCCGTACAGGAGGGCAACGAGGACGGGCTCGTCGACGGCATCTCGCTGGTGGTCGGGGTGCGTTCCGCGCAGCCCGGCGTACGCATCGTCGTCCTCGCCGAGAAGGACGACCAGCGGCGTGCCGCGCTCGCCCTGCAGGCCGGGGCGTCGGGGTGGGTGGCCAAGGACTGCTCGCTGTCCAGACTGCTGACCGTCATACGAGGGGTGCTGCGGGACGAGACGCATCTGCCGCCCGCCCTGCTCACGGGGGTCCTCAGGGAGCTCACCGCCGCTCGCAAGCACCGCACCGAGAGCGAGCGGCTCGTCGAGTCTCTGACCCCACGCGAGCGGGAGGTGCTGCGGTGCATGGTCGCCGGTCTGGGCAGAAAGGCCGTCGCCGAGCGGCTGTTCCTCTCGCCGCACACCGTCCGCACCCATATGCAGAACGTGCTCGGCAAGCTCGGCGTGCACTCCACGCTGGCCGCCGTCGCGCTCGCCCGCCGTGCCGGGGTGGGGCCCGTCGACCTAGCCGGGGATGTTGTCGAACGGGGCGGTCAACTGGCGTAGCAACCCCGCCAGTTCGCTCCGCTGGGCCCGGGAGAGCTCCGCGAGGATCGCGCGCTCCTGGTCGAGCAGTCCGGCGAGGGCCTGGTCCGCGCGGTCCTGGCCCTCGTCCGTCAGCCGGACCAGCACACCACGCCGGTCCGAGGGGTCCGGCAGGCGCTCCACCAGGCCCTTCTTGGTCAGCCGGTCGATGCGGTTCGTCATCGTGCCCGAGGTGACCAGAGTCTGTGTCAGCAGCTGCCCGGGGGAGAGCTGATACGGCGTTCCCGCTCGCCGCAGCGCGGTGAGGACGTCGAACTCCCAGGGCTCCAGGCTGTGCTCGGAGAAGGCCAGTCGACGTGCCCGGTCCAGGTGCCGGGCCAGTCTGCTCACCCGGCTGAGCACCTCGAGCGGTTCCACGTCGAGGTCAGGGCGCTCCCGGCGCCATGCTGCGACCAGCCGATCGACCTCGTCCTCCATGGCGATCAGTCTAGTGGTTGTGTCGATGTGAAGTCTCTTGATGTCAAGTCTCTTGACGTCGAGATAAATCGAGGGTCACAGTGGATCCATGACGACTTGGGACCCCGCCCAGTACCTGCGCCACGCCGACCACCGCGCCCGCCCCTTCGCGGACCTCCTCGCCCGCGTCCCCGGCCTGCCCGCCGAGGAGGCGCCCCGCATCGCCGACCTCGGCTGCGGCCCCGGCAGCGTCACCGCCGTCCTCGCCGACCGCTGGCCCACCGCCCGCATCACCGGCTACGACAACTCGCCCGAGATGCTCGACCGGGCCCGCACCGAGCACGAGGGCCCCACGCCGGGCGGCGGCCGCCTCGACTTCGCCCACGCCGACGTCCGCACCTGGGCGCCCGCACAGTCGTACGACCTCATCGTCAGCAACGCCACGCTCCAGTGGGTCCCCGGGCATGTGGAGCGCTTCGCCGACTGGATCGCGGGGCTCGCGCCGGGCGGCACCCTCGCCTTCCAGGTGCCCGGGAACTTCGGTGCCCCCAGCCACCAGCTGATGCGCGAACTCGCCCACACCGCCGGCCTCGGCGACCTCCTGCGCCACGACGACGCCGTCCTCGCTCCCGAGACCTATCTGGAGCACCTGACCGCCCTCGGCTGCACGGCCGACGTGTGGGAGACCACGTACATCCATCTCCTCACCGGCGAGGACCCGGTCCTCGACTGGGTGAAGGGAACGGGACTGCGGCCCGTCCTCACCGCGCTCGCCGACGATCCGCGGACCCGCGACGACTTCGTGAGCCGTTACCGGGACGCCCTGCGCAAGGCCTATCCGGCGGGACCGCACGGCACACCCTTCCCGTTCCGCCGGATCTTCGCCGTCGCCCGCAAGGAGGAGTGATGCTCACCGGGGTCGACCACGTCCAGCTCGCCGCGCCGCCGGGCTCCGAGGACCGGCTGCGGGCGTACTACGTCGGCGTGCTCGGCATGGCGGAGATCCCCAAGCCGCCGGTGCTCGCCGCGCGCGGCGGGTGCTGGTTCCGGGCGGGGGCCGTACAGCTGCACCTGGGGATCGAGGACGACTTCAGACCCGCCAGGAAGGCCCACCCCGGGCTGCGGGTCACGGACATCGGGACGTACGCCGCCCGGCTTCAGGCCCGCGGCGCCGCGGTGACCTGGGACGCGGACCTGCCGGGACACCGGCGCTTCTACTCCCACGATCCCGTCGGCAACCGGCTGGAGTTTCTGGAGCCGGTTGTTTGAGCCCTCCCGGCGCGGGCCACTCGCTGGAGTGACAGCGGGGGGGCGATCCAGCCGGGAGTGAGTGACGTGGCGAAGGAACAGAAGGCCCGGGCGAAGAAGGAACAGGCCAAGGGCAAGGCCAAGGAGACCATGGGCCGCGCGGTCGGCAACGAGCGGATGACCGGCGAGGGCCGCACCGGACAGGCCAAGGGCGACATGCGCCAGGCCAAGGAGAAGACCAAGGACGCCTTCAAGCGGTGATCCGAGGGGCGCCGCGGGACTCAGCTCTTGCGGCGCCCTATCAGGTGCGGCTTCTGCTCGAGCCCGTCCAGCCCGTGCCACGACAGGTTCACCAGATGCGCGGCGACCTCCGCCTTCTTCGGGCGGCGTACGTCCAGCCACCACTGGCCGGTCAGGGCGACCATGCCGACCAGGGCCTGGGCGTACAGCGGGGCCAGCTTCGGGTCGAAGCCGCGGCTCTTGAACTCGCGGCCCAGGATGTCCTCCACCTGGGTGGCGATGTCCGAGATCAGCGAGGCGAAGGTACCCGTCGACTGCGGGATGGGGGAGTCACGGACCAGGATGCGGAAGCCGTCCGTGTACTCCTCGATGTAGTCCAGGAGTGCGAAGGCCGCCTGTTCGAGGAGCTCGCGCGGATGGCCGGCGGTCAGGGAGCTCGTGACCATGTCGAGCAGGCGCCGCATCTCACGGTCCACCACCACCGCGTACAGGCCTTCCTTGCCGCCGAAGTGCTCGTACACCACCGGCTTGGACACCCCGGCCTTCGCCGCGATCTCCTCCACCGACGTGCCCTCGAAGCCCTTGGCGGCGAAGAGGGTGCGACCGATCTCGAGCAGCTGCTGACGACGCTCGGCACCCGTCATCCGGGTGCGGCGCGTGCGCCTCGGCTTCTCATTGCTCTCGGTGCTGCTGGAGTCGGTCGCCACGGCGTCAATCATGCCGCCTTCGCGGGCTCCTTCCCGCTTCGGGAGCCGCCTTCATCGGTGTTACGGCGCGAATCGATACGCGAGCGTGACGGCCAGCGGACGTCGTACGCCCAGCCGAACATCTCGAACCAGCGGATCAGACGTGCCGAGGAGTCGATCTGACCGCGCTCCACCCCGTGCCGCGCGGAGGTCGGGTCGGCGTGGTGCAGGTTGTGCCACGACTCACCGCAGGACAGCACCGCCAGCCACCACACGTTGCCCGAGCGGTCCCGCGACTTGAACGGCCGCTTGCCCACCGCGTGGCAGATCGAGTTGATCGACCAGGTCACGTGGTGCAGCAGACAGACCCGGACCAGCGACCCCCACAGGAACGCCGTGAACGCGCCCCACCACGACATCGTCACCAGACCGCCGACCAGCGGAGGGATGGCCAGGGAGAGCATCGCCCAGAAGATGAAGCCCCGGGAGATCCGACGGATCGCCGGGTCCTTGATCAGATCCGGCGCGTACTTCTCCTGCGGGGTCTGCTCCTCGTCGAACATCCAGCCGATGTGCGCCCACCACAGGCCCTTCATCAGCGCCGGAATCGTCTCGCCGAACCGCCACGGGGAGTGCGGGTCGCCCTCCGCGTCCGAGAACTTGTGGTGCTTGCGATGGTCGGCGACCCACCGGACCAGGGGCCCTTCGACCGCCATCGACCCCGCGATCGCCAGCGCGATCCGCAGGGGGCGCTTGGCCTTGAAGGAGCCGTGCGTGAAGTAGCGGTGGAAGCCGATCGTGATGCCGTGGCAGCCGAGGAAGTACATGAAGACGAGCAGACCGAGGTCCAGCCAGCTCACCCCCCAGCCCCACGCCAGCGGTACCGCCGTGAGCACGGCGAGGAACGGGACGATGATGAAGAGCAGCAGGGTGATCTGCTCGAGCGAACGCTTCTGCTCGCCGCCCAGGGTGGCGGACGGCATCGAGGGATCGTCGGGCGCCGGGGCGTCTTCGATCACATCGGAGCTTGTGGTCATGGGGCGTCCCCTGTGGGGTTCGAGGGTTTTGAGACAAGGGCCTGGTCAGCGGAGCCACTGGAAGGAGAGCGGGACTTCCCTACGGTTCCGTAACCTACGGCGTCGTAAGTATGGCAGCGCGTCGCCCGACGGCAAGAGCCCGAGAGTCTGCGCGTCCGCACGGACACCTATCCTGGAGTCGTTCGGACAGCGCGGTCCGCTCTCATTTCTTCCCGGATGTCCGGTCCGTATGCGGCAGCCGCCGTCGGACCGGTACCGGGTTCCCTCCCGGACGAGCTTCAACACTGCAAGGAGCCGCACCTGTGAGCAGTGCCGACGACAAGACCGTTTCTCAGGAGACCACCTCCACCGAGCTGCGCGCCGACATCAGGCGACTCGGGGACCTCCTCGGCGAGACCCTCGTCCGGCAGGAAGGCCCGGAGCTGCTGGAACTCGTCGAGAAGGTCCGCAGCCTCACCCGTGAGGACGGTGACGCCGCCGCCGAACTGCTGCGGGGCACCGAACTGGAGACCGCCGCCAAGCTGGTGCGCGCCTTCTCGACCTACTTCCACCTGGCCAATGTCACCGAGCAGGTCCACCGCGGCCGCGAGCTCAGAGCCAGGCGTGCCGCCGAGGGCGGTCTGCTCGCCCGCACCGCCGACCGCCTCAAGGACGCCGACCCCGAGCACCTGCGCCAGACGGTGCAGAACCTCAACGTTCGTCCGGTGTTCACGGCGCACCCCACCGAGGCCGCCCGCCGCTCGGTCCTCAACAAGCTCCGCCGTATCGCCGCGCTGCTGGAGACCCCGGTCCTGGAGACCGACCGCCGCCGCTACGACACCCGCCTGGCCGAGAACATCGACCTGGTGTGGCAGACCGACGAGCTGCGTGTCGTACGCCCCGAGGTGACCGACGAGTCCCGCAACGCCATCTACTACCTCGACGAGCTGCACGCGAACGCGGTCGGTGACGTCCTGGAGGACCTGACCGCCGAGCTGGACCGCGTCGGCGTCACCCTCCCCGAGAACACCCGCCCCCTGACCTTCGGCACCTGGATCGGCGGCGACCGCGACGGCAACCCGAACGTCACCCCCCAGGTGACCTGGGACGTCCTGATCCTCCAGCACGAGCACGGCATCAACGACGCGCTCGACCTGATCGACGAGCTGCGCGGCTTCCTCTCCAACTCCATCCGCTACACCGGCGCCACCGAGGAGCTGCTCACCTCGCTCCAGGCCGACCTGGAGCGCCTCCCGGAGATCAGCCCCCGCTACAAGCGGCTCAACGCCGAGGAGCCCTACCGGCTCAAGGCCACCGCGATCCGCCAGAAGCTGGAGAACACCAAGCTGCGGCTCGCCAAGAACACCCCGCACGAGGACGGCCGCGACTACCTCGGCACCGCCGAGCTGCTCCGGGACCTGACGCTGGTCCAGACCTCCCTGCGCGAACACCGCGGCGGCCTGATCGCCGACGGCCGGATGAACCGTACGATCCGTACGCTCGCCGCCTTCGGCCTCCAGCTCGCCACCATGGACGTCCGCGAGCACGCCGACGCCCACCACCACGCCCTCGGCCAGCTCTTCGACCGGCTCGGCGAGGAGTCCTGGCGCTACGTGGACATGCCCCGCGACTACCGCGGCAAGCTGCTCGCCAAGGAGCTCAGGTCGCGCAGGCCGCTGGCGCCCACCCCGGCCCCGCTGGACGCGGACGGCGAGAAGACCCTCGGCGTCTTCCACACCGTCAAGCGCGCCCTCGACGTCTTCGGACCCGAGGTCATCGAGTCGTACATCATCTCGATGTGCCAGGGCGCCGACGACGTCTTCGCCGCCGCCGTCCTGGCGCGCGAGGCGGGCCTGATCGACCTGCACGCCGGCTGGGCCAAGATCGGCATCGTGCCGCTCCTGGAGACCACGGACGAGCTCAAGGCCGCCGACACGATCCTGGAGGACATGCTCTCCGACCCGTCCTACCGGCGCCTGGTCGCACTGAACGGGGACGTGCAGGAGGTCATGCTCGGCTACTCCGACTCCTCGAAGTTCGGCGGCATCACCACCTCCCAGTGGGAGATCCACCGCGCCCAGCGCCGGCTGCGTGACGTCGCGCACCGCTACGGCGTGCGGCTGCGCCTGTTCCACGGCCGCGGCGGCACCGTCGGCCGCGGTGGCGGCCCCTCGCACGACGCGATCCTCGCCCAGCCCTGGGGAACCCTGGAGGGCGAGATCAAGGTGACCGAGCAGGGCGAGGTCATCTCCGACAAGTACCTGGTCCCCTCGCTGGCCCGCGAGAACCTGGAGCTCACGGTCGCGGCCACCCTCCAGGCCTCCGCCCTGCACACGTCCCCGCGCCAGTCCGACGAGGCGCTGGCCCGCTGGGACGCCGCGATGGACGTGGTGAGCGACGCGGCCCACGCCGCCTACCGCCGCCTGGTCGAGGACCCGGACCTGCCGTCGTACTTCCTCGCGTCGACGCCGGTGGACCAGCTCGCCGACCTGCACCTGGGCTCGCGGCCCTCGCGCCGGCCCGGCTCCGACACCTCTCTCGACGGACTGCGCGCCATCCCGTGGGTGTTCGGCTGGACCCAGTCCCGCCAGATCGTCCCCGGCTGGTTCGGCGTGGGCTCCGGTCTCAAGGCGCTGCGCGAGGCAGGCCTGGACACCGTGCTCGACGAGATGCACGAGCAGTGGCACTTCTTCCAGAACTTCATCTCCAACGTCGAGATGACCCTGGCCAAGACCGACCTGCGCATCGCCCGCCACTACGTCGAGACCCTGGTCCCGGCCGAGCTCCAGCACGTCTTCGCCGACATCGAGGCCGAGCACGCGCTGACCGTCCGCGAGGTCCTGCGGATCACCGGCGAGACCGAACTCCTGGACGCCCAGCCCGTCCTGAGGCAGACCTTCGCCATCCGCGACGCCTACCTCGACCCGATCTCCTACCTCCAGGTCGCCCTGCTCAAGCGGCAGCGCGACGCGGCCGCCGCGGGCGAGGAGGCGGACCCGACGCTGGCCAGGGCCCTGCTTCTCACCGTCAACGGTGTGGCGGCGGGTCTGCGCAACACCGGCTGACGGTTTCTTGTGGACATGGCGGTGCCCCCGAGCCTCGTATCGGCTCGGGGGCACCGCCATGTCGGGGCTTTGAGGCCTACGACGCCTTCCGACGCCGGAACACCAGGTAGCCGCCCGCCGCGACCAGCGCCGCCGCGACACCGCTCAGCAGACCGACGGGGGCGCCGCTGCCGGTCTCGGCGAGGTCGCCTGCGCTGCCCTGGGCGGACGGGGAGGAGGAGGCGGACGGGGTTCCCGCGGCCTCGCCGGGCTGCGAGGCGGAGGCCGACGGCGAGGCCGTGGCGGACGGCGTCGCCGTGCCGTCACCCGGGTTGCCGTCGTCGGTGTCCTCGCAGTCCGTCCAGAACACCTTGTGCTTGGCGGATCCGTTCTCCCCCTCGAAGTTCCAGAACAGCTTGTAGTGGCCGTCCGGCAGCGACAGGTCCTCCGTACGGCCATGGCCTTCGCCGTCGAGG
This sequence comes from Streptomyces sp. NBC_00019, assembly GCF_045041015.1. Classification (NCBI taxonomy): domain Bacteria; kingdom Bacillati; phylum Actinomycetota; class Actinomycetes; order Kitasatosporales; family Streptomycetaceae; genus Streptomyces; species Streptomyces sp. NBC_00019. The sequence goes on along the minus strand of NZ_CP108302.1, from coordinate 4,586,262 downwards.
GTGATCTCGCCGGACTTCACGGTCTCGCCCTTGACGCCGGCCGTCGGGGCCCAGGACTCGATGTGCCAGTCGACCTCCTGGGCGCTGTCGAAGCCGAAGGCGTCCAGATAGAAGGTGCAGACGTGCGGTTCGTTGCGACGGAGTTCCTCGCCGGTGGAGGCGTCGTGGATCTTCACGGTGCCGTTGTCACCGGGGGCGGTGGCGTGGGCGGAGGGGGCGGCCGCGAGCAGGGCGGCCACGGCGACGGCGGACAGGGCGCCGGCGCGGGTGAGGGTAGGCATGGGCAGTCCATCTTCGAGATGTGACAGGGAAGATGTGGAGGGGGCGGCTCAGCTTCCAGCCCCGCCTGACCCAAGGTCAATCACGAACAGGCAACGCTCAGGTCCTCCACAGATGTGGAGAACCTTGAAAGCTGTCAGATGGTCACGAAAGCGGCGGTGAGCAGTGCGATTCCCGCCCCCGCCATGACCCACGCGCCCCGCGTGCGCCCCAATCCGCCCGCGACGACGACCGACGCCAGTAGCAGCGCACCGCCCAGCGGAACCCAGGCGTAGAGAATCCCGGCTGGCCCGGAGCGGACGACGTCGTCACTGCTGGGCTTCATGACGACGGTGTACGTCTGTCCCTTGCGCACCGCGACCGTCTTCTCGATGACGACCTTCACGCGCGGCGTGGACCCCTGCGAGATCGGCGTGTAGGGCCCGGTGCAGGTGTCGCCCCCGCACCGCGTCACCTCGATCGTGCCGCTCTCCCGGCCCTTGGTCAGCATCACGTGCTGCGCGGTGCCCCACGACGCCCACACCCCCGCGATCAGGATCAGCGCCGCGACCGTGCCCATCGCCGCGAGCCGTCCGAAGCGGAGGGCGGCGACCGAGGCCGGGCGGGAGGCCTGACGGGACTTGGTGGCTGTGGCAGGCATGGCGGGGATCATTGGCCATGCCTGATCAGCCCGTCAACTTCGGTGGGTGACAAGTCAGGAGTTGTACGTGCTTTGCGCCCGCTCCAGCCCCTCGATGACCAGACTCTCCACGGCGTCCGCGGCCCGGTCCACGAAGTAGCCGAGCTCCTTGCGCTCGCTCGACGAGAAGTCCTTCAGCACGAAGTCGGCGACCTGCATCCGCCCCGGCGGCCGTCCGATCCCGAACCGCACCCGGTGGTACTCCGCGGTGAACGCCTTCGTCATCGACTTCAGACCGTTGTGCCCGTTGTCGCCGCCGCCGAGCTTGAGCCGCAGCGTTCCGTAGTCGATGTCCAGCTCGTCATGGATCGCCACGATGTTGGCGACGGGCACCTTGTAGAAGTCCTTGAGCGCGTTCACCGGCCCACCGGACAGGTTCATGTACGACATCGGCTTGGCCAGGATCACCCGACGGTTCAACGGCCCGGGCGGCCCGATCCGGCCCTCCACGACCTGTGCCTGCGCCTTGCCGGCCCGCTTGAACCGCCCCCCGATCCGCTCGGCCAGCAGATCGGCCACCATGAAACCGACGTTGTGCCGGTTGGCGGCGTACTCCGGCCCGGGATTGCCGAGGCCGACGATCAGCCAGGGCCCGCTGGCATCGGTCGTCACGTCCATCTCTCCTTCACGGTCCCTCGATACGCGCCGACCGCCGCCCCCGAGGGGAGCGGCGGCCGGCAGTCGCTGTTGCGGGGAGGATCAGGCCTCGGTGGCCTCGGCCTCGGCGTCCGCCGGGGCCTCCTCGGCCTGGGCGGCCAGGACCTGGAGCACGACCGCGTCCTCGTCGGTCGCCAGCGTGGTGCCCTCGGGCAGCGGGATGTCCTTGGCGAGGATGGAGGCACCGGCCTCCAGGCCCGCGATGGAGACGGTGACCGACTCCGGGATGTGCGTGGCCTCGGCCTCGACGTTCAGCGTGCTCAGGACGTGCTCGAGCAGGTAGGCGCCCGGCGCCAGCTCGCCCTCGGTGTGCACGTAGACCTCGACGTTGACCTTCTCGCCGCGCTTCACCAGAAGCAGGTCGACGTGCTCGAGGAAGCCCTTGATGGCGTCGCGCTGCACGGCCTTCGGGATCGCCAGCTGGGTCTTGCCCTCGATGTCCAGGGTGAGCAGGACGTTCGGGGTACGCAGGGCGAGCTGCAGCTCGTGGCCGGGCAGGGTGATGTGGACCGGCTCGGCACCGTGACCGTAGACAACGGCGGGAACCTTGCTGGCACGGCGGATACGGCGGGCCGCACCCTTGCCGAACTCGGTACGGGTCTCGGCGGCGAGCTTGACGTCAGCCATGGTCACTCCTCGTAGAACAGTTGGGGAAGGTGGTCACCCGGCCAAACCATCGGCCTGCTACGAAGAGCGCGTCGATAACGGAGCGCCGACACCCGCGTGAACAGGTACGGCCTCCCTCGCCGAGCAACTTGCGCAGTCTACTCGGCGGGGGAGGCCGTAGAAAAATCGATCATGCAGAAGCGTTCTGCCACATGGGCAGGGCTCAGTGCTCGTCGAAGAGGCTCGTCACCGAACCGTCCTCGAACACCTCGCGAACCGCGCTCGCGATCGTCGGCGCGATGGAGAGGACCTTGATCTTGTCCAGGTCCGCGCCCAGCTCGCCCGGTGTCGGCAGTGTGTCGGTGAACACGAACTCGCTCACCCGGGAGTTCTTGAGCCGGTCGGCGGCCGGACCGGAGAGCACACCGTGCGTGGCGGTGACGATGACGTCCTCGGCGCCGTGCGCGAAGAGGGCGTCCGCGGCCGCGCAGATGGTGCCACCGGTGTCGATCATGTCGTCGACGAGGACGCACACGCGACCCTTGACCTCACCCACGACCTCGTGGACGGTCACCTGGTTCGCCACGTCCTTGTCGCGCCGCTTGTGCACGATGGCCAGGGGCGCGCCGAGGCGGTCGCACCAGCGGTCGGCGACCCGCACCCGGCCCGCGTCCGGGGACACGACCGTCAGCTTGGACCTGTCGACCTTCCTGCCCACGTAGTCCGCGAGCAGCGGAAGGGCGAAGAGGTGGTCGACCGGGCCGTCGAAGAAGCCCTGGATCTGGTCGGTGTGCAGATCGACGGTGAGAATGCGGTCGGCACCGGCCGTCTTCATCAGGTCCGCGATCAGACGCGCCGAGATCGGTTCACGCCCACGGTGCTTCTTGTCCTGGCGCGCGTAACCGTAGAACGGCACGATGACCGTGATGGAGCGGGCCGACGCACGCTTCAGCGCGTCGATCATGATCAGCTGCTCCATGATCCACTGGTTGATCGGAGCCGTGTGGCTCTGGATCACGAAGCAGTCGGCACCGCGCGCCGACTCCTCGTAGCGGACGTAGATCTCGCCGTTCGCGAAGTCGAAGGCCTTGGTCGGGACAACCCCGACGCCCAGCTGCTCGGCAACCTCCTTGGCAAGCTCGGGGTGGGCGCGGCCGGAGAAGAACATCATCTTCTTCTCGCCGGTCGTCTTGATCCCGGTCACAGCTGTCTCCTCAGAGGTGTCTCAACTGGGTGTGCATTTATCACGGTACGCCGTCCCGGACGCACCCGTTTCCGGTCAGTCTTCGCTCTCGACCTGCCGAGAAGCCACCTCGGCCGCCTTCGCGGCCGCGCTCCCGGGACGCTTGCGAGCCACCCAACCCTCGATATTCCGCTGCTGACCACGGGCCACAGCGAGCGAACCGGGCGGCACGTCCTTCGTGATCACGGACCCGGCGGCGGTGTACGCACCGTCCCCGACCGTGACAGGAGCCACAAACATATTGTCCGAACCGGTGCGGCAGTGCGAGCCGACGGTGGTGTGGTGCTTGTCCTGTCCGTCGTAGTTCACGAAGACGCTCGCGGCACCGATGTTGGTGTGCTCTCCGATGGTGGCGTCACCGACGTAGGAGAGGTGCGGAACCTTGGTGCCCTCGCCGATCGAGGCGTTCTTGGTCTCGACGTACGTCCCGATCTTGCCCTTGGCGCCGAGGCGGGTGCCGGGCCGCAGATAGGCGTACGGCCCCACGGTCGCGTTCGGGCCGACGTGGGCGCCGTCGGAGACGGTGTTGTCCACGCGGGCCCCGGCTTCGACCACGGTGTCCTTGAGCCGGCTGTTGGGCCCGACCTCCGCGCCCTCGCCGATGTGGGTGGCGCCGTGCAGCTGGGTGCCGGGGTGGACGAGGGCGTCCTGCTCGAAGGTGACGGTGACGTCGACCCAGGTCGTGGCCGGGTCGATGACGGTGACGCCGGCGAGCATGGCGCGGGTCAGGAGACGGTCGTTGAGGATGCGACGGGCCTCGCTGAGCTGGACCCGGTTGTTGATCCCGGCGATCTCGCGGTGGTCACCGGCGACGGAGGCGCCGACGCGGTGACCGGCCTCGCGCAGGATCCCGAGGACGTCCGTGAGGTACTCCTCGCCCTGCGAGTTGTCGGTGCGGACCTTGCCGAGAGCGTCGGCGAGGAGCTGCCCGTCGAACGCGAACACACCGGAGTTGATCTCACGGATGGCACGCTGCGACTCGGAGGCGTCCTTGTGCTCGACGATCGCGGTGACGGCACCGGAGACACCGTCGCGGACGATACGGCCGTAGCCGGTGGCGTCGGGGACCTCGGCGGTGAGCACGGTGACGGCGTTGCCGTCGGTGGTGTGGGTGGCGGCGAGGGCGCGCAGGGTCTCACCGGTGAGAAGGGGAGTGTCCCCGCACACGACGACGACGGTCCCGTCGACGACGCCGCCCAGCTCTTCGAGCGCCATGCGTACGGCGTGCCCGGTGCCGTTCTGCTGCGCCTGGACCGCGGTGCGTACGTCGGGGTCGATGACGCCGAGGTGCTCGGTGACCTTCTCGCGCGCGTGGCCGACGACGACGACGAGATTCTCGGGGTCCAACTCCCGCGCTGCGGCGAGCACATGACCCACGAGGCTGCGGCCACAGATCTCGTGCAGGACCTTGGGTGTGGCCGACTTCATACGGGTGCCCTCACCCGCTGCGAGAACGACGACGGCTGCCGGGCGAATGGCGCTCACGGGATGCCCTTCGGCTGTGGAGGGGGTGGGTGACATCCGCAGGATACCGGGGCGTTTCACGGGGGACATGGGAGCGGGCCCTGACTGTGCTGTCACCGGTCAGGGCCCGATCTGTGCTTGTGCTCCCCCGCCAGGACTCGAACCCGGACAAATGGCACCAAAAGCCACGGTGCTGCCAATTACACCACGGGGGATGGCACTCGGCTGGACCGGACACCTGGTCAGGTCGCCGAGCGGGCACCCAACACTATGCCGTACCGGGCCCCTTTCATGCGACGGTACAAGTCGTCGTCGCCCGGGTGGAATTCGATCTTCCGGTATCGAACGGTGAGCGATTCGGCAGTTCGAGGGATATCGGGTTGTTTCGCATCCGGCCGGTCACGCAGTGTGGTGTAGGCCAATCCCGGAAACTCACCGGAAAACGCGCGCCGCCCGCCCGTAGGCTGGAGACATGACCACGACGGGGGAAGACCACGCCGCGGCCCGGCCAGGGCCCTGGTGGTGGGATCGGTGGCGCAGTGCCGTACTGGACGCGAGCCTGGCTTTCGCGTCCGTCGTCGAGTGCGGGGCGGAGGGGTACCGGTTCGCGGGGGACGCGGGGATCCCCAGCGCCGCGGGAATCGTGTTCGGCGTTCTCGCCGGATCCGCGCTGCTCGTGCGGCGCAAGTGGCCCATCGCCGTCGTGCTCGTCTCCATCGCCATCACGCCCGCCCAGATGGGCTACCTCATGGCCATCGTCGGCCTCTACACCCTCGCCGCTTCCGAACTGCCCCGCCGGATCATCGGCTCCCTCGCGGGGATGTCGCTGGTCGGTCAACTGATCGTGATGTTCGTGCGGATACGGCAGGGCACCACGCGTGGCGGCTGGGAGCTCGGGGACTGGTTCGTCCCGTTCGCCGCGATCACCATCGCCATCGGACTGACCGCGCCTCCGCTGCTCCTCGGACTGTACGTCGGTGCCCGGCGCCGGCTGATGGAGAGCCTGCGGGAACGGGCCGACAGCCTGGAGCGGGAGCTTCAACTGCTCGCCGAGCGGGCGGAGGAGCGGGCCGAGTGGGCGCGCGGCGAGGAGCGGACCCGCATCGCCCGGGAGATGCACGACGTCGTCGCACACCGGGTGAGCCTGATGGTCGTCCACGCGGCCGCCCTGCAGGCCGTCGCCCGGAAGGATCCCGAGAAGGCCGTCAAGAACGCCGCGCTCGTGGGGGACATGGGGCGCCAGGCGCTCACCGAACTGCGGGAGATGCTCGGGGTGTTGCGCAGCGGGGAGGGCGTCAGACGCGTCCGCTCGCCCGACTCCGTGCCGCTCGCCGCCGTCGGTGTCGCCGCCGCCGCTGCCGCCTCGCGGGCCGCCGACGAGTCGGACGGGCCCTGTCTGTCCGAGCTGGAGGAGCTGATCGGGCAGTCGGCCGCCACGGGGATGGTCGTGGACCTGACCGTCGACGGTGACGCCCGGGACTACGGCGCCGACATCGAGCAGACCGCGTATCGCGTCGTCCAGGAGGCGTTGACCAACGTCCACAAGCACGCGGCGGGCGCCAAGACGCATGTGCGGCTCGCGCACCGGGTGTCCGAGATCGCGATGCAGGTGGAGAACGAGCCGCCGCCGGAGGTGTCGGTCGCGTCGTCGGCGCGATTGCCGTCCGGGGGGAACGGTCTGGTCGGCATGAAGGAGCGGGTCGTCGCGCTGGGCGGGGTGTTCGTGTCCGGGCCGACGGACGCGGGGGGTTTTCGGGTGTCGGCGGTCATTCCGGCGGCGTGACCCGGCCGCGCTTTCTTCGTACCGCTTCGTGCTTCTTCGTACGTCAGCCTGCCGTGAGCCGTACCGGTTCTGTGCCCGCGACGAGGGCGGCCAGGGCCTGGTCGATGTGGGGGCCGAGGTACCAGTCGCCGGTGTGGTCGAGGGCGTAGGCACGCCCCTCGGTGTCGATGGCCAGAAGCGCAGCGGTCTCGGTCTCGGCGCCCAGGGGGCAGACCTCGGTGTCGAGGGCGCGGCCGAGGTCGGCGAGGGTGCGGGCCATGTGGAGGCCGTGCAGGGGGTCGAGATGGAGGCTCGCCGGGGCGATCTGGCGGCCGGGTCCGGTGGGTGTGATGTGGAGGCCGCCGAATTCGGCCCAGGCCTCGACGGCGGCGGGGAAGACGGCGTGGCGGTGGCCCGCGGGGGAGGCGTGTTCACGCAGGGCGTCGGCCCAGATCTCGGCCTGCTTGATGTCCCAGCGCCCGGGTTGCCAGCCGGCGGCGCGCAGGGCGGCGTCGACGGGGACCGGGAAGCGCGTGCTGGAGGTGCGGTCTGGGTGCATCTGCCCTTCGATCGTCGAGTTCGCTGACGTGGTGCCCGGCCTGTCGGCCGTCCTGCCTGTCGTGCGTGGGGGATCAGTCGTCGGCTGCCGCCGGGTCGACGACGCGTACGCCGAAGTGGGCGCTGAGGGCCGCGCAGGCGCGGCAGGGGGCGGCGAAGCTGCCGTGCAGGGGGTCGCCGTCCTCGCGGATGCGGCGGGTGGTGAGTTTGGCCTGCTTGAGGGCCTTGCGGGCCTCGCCGTTGGTCATGGGTCTGCGGGCGGCGCGTCTGCTGCGGGCCTCGTCGGCGGCGGCGAGATGGCGCGAGATGAGGATCGTCTCGGCGCAGCGGCCGGTGAAGCGGTCGCGCTGGGCGGAGGTGAGGGTGTCGAGGAAGTCCTGTACGAGCGGGTGCAGGGGCGGGCCCTGGTCGCCGCGGGCGGCGGTGCCGGTGAGCGTGGCGCCGCGGACGGAGAGGGCGGCGGCGACGGTCGGGAGTATGCCGTCGCGGCGGTGCCGGAGAGTGGGCGCGTGGGGCGCCTCGGTGCTGCTCCAGCCGATCCGAGGATCGCCGGACATACCGGTCCGCGGGTCGTGTGACGTGGCTGGTCGCGGCCCTGTGTGCGGTCCCGTCTGCGTCGTGTTCATGATCGTCATCCCCTCCCGAGCATCCCCCCGGACGTCACAGAGTGCCAAATGCCGTGGCTGGTGCGGAAGCTGGGGCGGCGCGACACGCCCGGGTTTGGGCGGGCTGTCACGAGGGGGTGACGGCTGGTCACGGAAGCGGAGGGCCGCTGACCGGCGCCCGGTGACCGGTGTCGTCGTACCGCATAGGCTGTCGGCACCCGCATGTATGCGGTCAACGCGTTGGAGAAGTCGAATACGGGCTGGGGCGGGCCGGAGCCGGTCGTGCCATGGGCCGTACAGAGTGCCGCAGGGGGCAACCGCCATGACGACAGGTCGGCTCGGGCAGCAAGCCGCGCCGCCGAACGCGGCCTACGCCGGGCAGGTCGTGCATTTCCCGGATCCGGTCCGGGCGTCCCGTCACCCCAGAGGGGTGCGGATGGACGAGCACGGCTACCCCGACTTCTCCGCGTATGCGCGTGCCGCCACGGAGATCGCCGATCCGCCGGAGGGGTTCGGCGTCGACGAGCTCCGGCTGACGGACTATGTGTCGGCGAACGCGGCCCTCGCGGCGACCGGTCATGAACTGTGGGACACGGTGCCCGCGGTGGCGACCCCGCACGGCTGGACGTGGCACCACGTGGCGGGTTCACGGCGGCTCGAACTGGTGCCCGTCGAGGTGAAGGCGCTGCTGCGGCATCACGGCGGTATCGCGACAGCAGCGGTCGACCACGGCAAGCGGGGGACGCGCCCGTTGCAGGAGACGCGGCCCGCGCACTTCGGTCTGCCGAAGTCGGGTGCGGCGGTGTCGGAGTCGCAGGTGCTGGGGGTCGAGGAGGAGCTCGGCTACCGGCTGCCGGGTGCGTACCGGTCGTTCCTGAAGGCGGCGGGCGGCTGTGCCCCCGTGGGCGCGGCCCTGGACCCGGAGCTGGGTCTCCTGGTCGACCAGCCGTTCTTCACGGTGCGGGACGAGGCCGCCGTCAACGACCTCGTATACGTCAACAAGTGCCTCCGGGACCATCTGACCAAGGACTACCTCGGCGTCGGCTTCGTCCAGGGCGGACTGCTGGCCGTGAAGGTCAAGGGTGAGGGCATCGGATCCGTGTGGTTCTGCGCCTACGACGACGCGCGGGACGTGGATCCCACCGTTCCGCCCGCCGACCGCGTGGAACGGCTGCTGCTGCCGTGCGGCGAGGACTTCGACGCCTTCCTGTCCCGACTGGCGGGCAATCCGCCCGAGTTGGAGACGGTGGCGAACCTGATGGTGGACGGCGGGTTCGCGCGGCCCGTGCCGGTTTCCGGGGCTGGGGAGTGAACTGACCGATGGTGACCTTCGCACAGGCGCAGGAGCGCGCCGAAGAGTGGATCAACGGGGATGTGCCCTCGTACCAGCACCGTGAGGTGCGGGTGCGGGAGTTCGAGCTCGGCTTCGTCGTGTGGGCGGAGGACCGTGCGGACGGGCCGCGCTCGGACGGTGGTGCGCAGCGGCTGGTGATCGCCCGGGACAGCGGTGAGGCCACGCTGTGGCCCTCGCTGCCGGTGGGCGAGGTGATCCGCCGGTACGAGGAGGAGTACGGACGTGCCGCCGACGACGCCGCTGCTGCCCCGCCGGCGCCCGCGGCCCGGGTCGATCTGAATCAGACGTCCTTCTTGTTGACGCCGCCGGAGTGGTTGCAGGAGGCGGCGGACCAGCTGGGGATTCCGGATCGGCGGGGCGGGTCCGGTGCCGGGCGGTCCGGTGCCGGTGCCGGCTCGGGTTCCGGGGCTTCGGCGGGGGCTCTTCCTGAGACGCAGGCCGGGGTGCCGTCGGGGGCGCCTTCCGCGTCGGGTGTGCCTGCCGGGGCCACGCCGTGGGCCGGTACGGACACCAACGCGGATGCGGGGGACGACCGTTCCGTGCCGCTGCCCGCGACCGTGTTCGCGCCGCCGTTGAGCGGTACCGACGACGACACTCCGCCGCCCGCGACGCCGCCGGACGCCAAGACGGCGCTCATGTCGGGCGGCAGCCAGCTTCCGCCGACGGCGCTCGCACGGGCGCTCGACGATCCGAACGCGCCGCGTGCCGGTGGGGGTGCGCCGGTCGGTGGGATGCCGGGTGTGCCGCAGGGCAGTACGCCGCCTCCGGGTGGTGCGGTGCCGGGCGGGTCGGCTTACGGCTATCCGGGTGCGCCGGGTGGTACGCCTCCGCCGGGTGTGCCGCAGGGCAGTACGCCGCCGCCTGTGCCGGGTCCCCCTTCTTCTGGGTATCCGCAGGGGCCCGGGGGTGCGCCGGGTGCGCCTCAGCCTCCCGTGGGGCCGGGTGCGCCGGAGCGGTCGCTCGCGCCGAACGCCGGGGACATCGCCGATGCCGCCACGAGCAAGGCGTCGCCTCCGCCGCGTCGGGGTGGTGGCTCGACCACGCCGCCTCCGCCGGGCAGCCCCGGGGCGCCGGGCGGGCGACCGGGTGCCACGCCTCCGCCCGCGCCGGGTGCGCCGGCGGGTGGGTATGTGCCGACGCAGCTCGTCTCCGCGCTGGGGCCCAACGGGCTTGAGGGCGGGCCTGCGGGGCCGGGGGCACCGCAGCCTCCGGGCGCACCGGGTGTTCCGGGTGCGCCGACTCCGCCGGGTGCGCCGAATCCGCCCGGCGGTACGCCTTCGGGCGCTATGCACCATGCCGCCACGATGTTTGCCGACCCGGGGCGCATGGGCCCGGGCGCGCCGCAGCCTCCGGGCGCCCCTGGCATGCCGGGTGCGCCCGGCGCGCAGGTGCCGCCTGGCCCCCCGGGTGTGCCTGGAGCACCGCACGCCCCCGGCGCACCTCAGCCTCCGGGAGCCCCGGGTATGCCTGGTGCGCCTGGTGCGCAGGGCTCTGCAGGGGGCCCGCGTGGTGCTGTTCACCACGCCGAGACGATGCTGGCCGCGCCCCCCGTGGGCGCCCCCGGCACGCCTCCGCCGCCGCAAGCCCCCGGCGCACCCGGTGTTCCGGGCATGGCGCCGGGCGCCCCCCAGCCGATGCCGCCCGGAGGGATGCCTCCCGGCGCCGTGCCGCCGCCCGGTCAGCCCGGGCCCGGTCAGCCGCCGGCGTACGGCTACCCGCAGCAGGGTCAGCCGACCGTCGGTCCCGGGTATCAGGCCGTCCTGCGCTACCGCGCGCAGGACGGGTCGGAGCAGCAGCTGATCCGGCGTTCGGCGCCGGGTACGCCGCACCCGGAGTGGCAGATCTTCCATGAGCTGCGGGGGATGAACATCCCGCCGGACCAGGTGCTGGAACTGCACACGGAGTTGGAGTCGTGCGAGCTGCCGGGTGCCTACTGTGCGCGGATGATCCGGGAGCAGTGGCCGCAGGCGCGGATCGCGAGCATCGCGCCGTACGGCACGGATCACGCGAGCCGGCAGCAGGGGATGCAGCAGCTGCTGGCGCACCAGGGTGAGTTGCACCAGGTCGCGGACGGGCCGGCGCGTCCGGCGCCCGTCCGCGCCCCGCTTCCCCCGGTGCAGCCGGCGCCGCCGATCCCGCCGGAGAGCATCGCGCAGGAGGTGGCGGGGGCGTTCGGGCCGGGGGTGTTCCGGTTCGAGCAGGCCGCGGTCTCCCGGCAGGGCGTGCCGCCAGTGGTGGCGCACTCGCTGGTCGCGGCGGGGCTGCCGATGGACATGGGCCCGTTCTTCTGGGCGCAGGCCCAGCCGGGGCGGCCGGTGCCCACGCTCGCCGAACTGGCGCAGGAGCGGGGGGTGCAGCCGGCGGCGGACGCGGGGTCGTACCTCGTCATGGGCAGTGACTTCGGCAAGGCGATCTGTGTGCAGTACGGGACGGCGAACATCGTCGCCGTGCCGGTGGAGGCCGGGCCCGGCGGTGCGCCGGTGCCGCCGCAGTTCGTGAACACGGGGCTGCCAGAGTTCCAGCGGTGCCTGGCGCTGCTCGGGCGGATGTGGCGGCTCAGGTTCGGGCTGAACCAGGAGCAGGCGGGCCGTTGGACCGTCGACTTCCAGGCCCAGCTGGCCTCGCTCGACCCGGCGGCGCTCGGTTCGCCGGAGAGCTGGTGGTCGGTGCTGCTGGAGCAGATGTGGGACGGCCTGCTGTGAGGCGGCGCCTGCACTGACACCGATCCGACACCGATCTGAGGAAGCCGGGCCCGGTCATCGCGACCGGGCCCGGCTTTCTGCTGTCTCCGGAGGGCGCCGAAGTCCTTCCGCCGCACGGTCACATCCGTCCTCCGCGCTCCGTCAGTGGAGTGACAGCAGCTCACCACTTGCTTCAGGAGGCACACCATGAAGGCACGCATGACGAACCCGGCGTACGTCCTCCCCAGTGCGATGAACGGCATCGGCACGCTCTTCCAGTCGATCGGCGAGAGCGGACTGGACCAGGAACTGTCGGAGCTCGTGGGACTGCGGGTCAGTCAGATCAACGGGTGCAGCGCCTGTGTGCACGCGCACGTGCTGAACCTGCGGAAGGCCGGGGCGAGCGAGGAGCGGATCGCGGCGGTCGCGGCGTGGTTCGAGGCGCCGTTCTTCAGTGACGCCGAGCGGGCGGCGCTGCGGCTGAGCGAGGCGATGACAAGGCTCTCGGACCGGTCGCACGAGTCCGTGCCGGACGAGCTGTGGGACGAGGTGGCCGACCACTTCGACGAGAAGGAGCTGTCCGGGCTGATCCTCTTCGTCTCGCTCATGAACCTGTTCAACCGCGTCAACACGACGATCAAGGAGCCGGCGGGCACCACCTGGGGCTGAGCCTCGGCCGCCCGACTGCAGAGGGACGGCCGTGACCTCTGTGCGGAGTGTCGCGTTATGCACATTTCTGCCTGATACATCAAGATGTGCGCCAAATCGTCATTTCACACACATCTTGATGGAGAGAGGTCCCAGGATGAGCGGCACACCTGTCCCGTCCCACGGCTTCATGGCCGTACGGCGTGGATACCGTCCCGAACAGGTCGACGCGTATGCCGCGGCGCTCTCCCAGGACCGTGACACCTCCTGGGAGCGCGCCGCCCGTCTCACGGTGCTCGCAAAGGAGATGGAGGCGGAGCTCGAGGCGTTGCGCGAGAGGGTCGCGCGGCTCGCTCCGCAGACGTACGAGGCGCTCGGGGAGCGTGCGCGCCGGCTCTTCCAGCTCGGGCAGGAGGAGGCGGCGGCCGTGGGTGACGGCGCGAGGCAGGAGGCGCAGCGACTCGCGGAGGCGGCGCAGGCACGTGCGAACGGCGTGCGCGACGCGGCACAGGCGCACGCCGACGCCGTACGCGCCGATGCGGAGGAGCGCGCCCGCCATCGCCTGCTCGCCGCGCGCGCCGAGGCCGACGAGATCCGCATCGCCGCCCGGCGCGAAGTGAAGGAGGGACGCACGGAGGCGCTCGCCGCGTTGCGCGAGGTACGGCAGCGCACCATCGGGATGCTCGCCGAACAGGACAAGGAGCACGCCGAGCGCTGGGCCGAGGCGGAGCGCGAGGAGGTCGAGCGCGCGGCGGCGCTCGACGCCCGGCACGCCGAACAGGTGGCGCGCGCCGAGGCCGCGCTGTCCGAGGCGAAGCAGGCGTTCGCCGACGCGGAGACCTCCGCCCGGCAGCGCCAGGAGGAGGCACACGTACGTGCCGCCGAGATCCTCGCCGAGGCGCGCGTGCGGGAGGACCGGATCGCTCGTGAGACGGAGCGGGTGCTGCGTGAGCACGGCGAACGCTGGGACGACGTGCGCGCCCACATCGACCTCGTACGCAACAGCCTGACCACACTGACGGGGCGCGCACCGGCAGAGTAGGTCGCGCTCACGCCCCCTGGGGCGCCCGGCCCGGCGCTCACTCCTCCCGTCGTACCGCCCCCGCCAGGATCCACCCCTCCACCGCTTCGTACTGCCGTCGCTGTTCCTCCGCCTTGCGCCGCCCCGACACCACGGTCCCGAGCCAGCCGAAGGCGAAGCCGGCCGGGATGGAGACGAGGCCGGTGGTGGTGAACGGGAACCAGTTGAAGTCCGCGTCGGGGAAGGCGGAGACGGGGGAGCCGGAGACGAGGTTGGTGCCTGGCATCAGCAGCAGCACCGTCAGAGAGCCGCCGATCAGGGTGCAGAGCAGGCCCGTTCGGGTGTAGCGGCGCCAGAAGAGGCCGTAGACCAGGGCGGGGGCTATCGCCGAGGCGCCCAGGCAGAAGGACAGGGTCACCAGGGGCTGCAGGCTGCGGTGCTGGACCATCGTGGCCAGCAGGATCGCCGGGATGCCGACGGCCAGCGCCGAGGCCCGGGCCAGGGTCATCTCTCGGCGCGCCGAGAGTTCCCGCACCTGGCCCGCGAACACGTCGTGGGCGAGGGAGTTGGCGCAGGCGAGGATCATGCCGGCGACGGAGGCGAGCAGGGTGAGGAAGATCGCCGTGGTGACCGTCGTGAACAGCAGGGTCTCCGCCGTCGAGACGTCCGCGCCGAACACCGCCCGGGAACCCAGCAGATACGCCGTGTTGCCCTGCGGGTCCGCCTCCGCGATCGCCGCGCGCCCGATCAGGGCCGTGGCCCCGAACCCCACGATCGTGATGACGAGCACGAACAGCACCACCGCCGACACCGCCCAGGACATCGAACGGCGCACCTGGCGGGCGCTGGAGGCGGTGTACATACGCATGGTGACGTGCGGGAGGCAGGCACCGCCGACGACCACCGTGAGCTGCGAAGTGATCATGTCCAGCCGGGGATTGGACCCGCCCGTGAACTGCAGCCCCGACTCCAGGAAGGCCGGCCCCACCCCGCTCTGCGCGGCGGCGGCGTCGAACAGCGCGCCGGGATTCCAGTCGAACCGCTGCAGCACCAGGACGGCGACCACGGCGCCCGAACCGAGCAGCATCACGATCTTCAGGATCTGGATGAGAGCGGTGCCCTTCATCCCGCCGATCGCCGCGTAACTGATCATCAGCACACCGAGCCCGATGATGCAGCCCGTCTGGAGCCCTTCGCCGGAGAAGCCGAGGATGAAGGCCAGCAGCTGCCCCGTCCCCGCGAGTTGCACCAGCATCAGTGGCAGCAGTGCCGCGAGGGTCACCCCGCACGCCGCGATCCGCACGGAACGCCCCGGCATGCGCCGTGCCAGCGCGTCGCCCATGGTGAACCGGCCCGCGTTGCGCAGGGGTTCGGCCAGCAGGAACATCAGCAGCATGAGCGACAACGCGGTGCTGAGGGCGAGCACGATGCCGTCGTAGCCGCACAACGCGATCACCCCGCCCGTGCCGAGCACGGTCGCGGCGGAGATGTAGTCGCCCGCGATGGCAAGGCCGTTGCGCAGGGAGCCCAGGGAGCCGTAGCCGGTGTAGAACTCGTCCAGGTCGTCCCTGTCGGGCCCGGTCATCACGCACAGCAGCAGCGTGATCGTGGCGACGGCCGAGAACGCCACCAGGGACATCGCCTGCGCCGAGTCGCTGAAGCCTGTCTGTCCCGTCATCGGGTCGCTCCCCGCTTGGCGTCCAGCTCGGACTGCTTGCGGATGCGGTCGGCGAGCGGGTCGACGCGGGCCCGGGCCGTGCGCTCGTACAGGACGATCGCCAGCCAGGTGATCGGGAGTTGGAACAGCGCCAGCAGCAGACCGGTCGGGGGTGCGTCGCCGACGCGGCCGGTCATGAAGGACGGGGCGAACGCGGACAGGATGAGGAAGAGGGTGAAGTAGCCGAGCGCGGTGAGGGTCGCGACGCGGCGCTGCCAGCGGTAGGCGCTGCGCAGGATCCGCAGATCGCTGTGGTGCCCGAGCGCCTCGTGACGGGGACGGTGTCCGGGGGCTCGGCCGGGAGCGTGTTCGGGGGCGAAGGGCGGCTGCCAGGGGTAGGTGGGCGGTGGGGCCGGGTCGTATGACATCCCGGTGGCTCCTTGCGTGGCTCGGGGCCCGGTGCGGACCGCAGGGAGTTGGGGGGTGGGGTGAGCGGAGCCACGCACGCTACTCGCTGGTAGCCAGATGTGGGAGATGGTTCACCAAACTGATTGGTCGGTATGCGCTTACTTCTCCGACCTCGGGTGTTACCCGGATTAACTCAGATTTTTGAGTGGTGTGAACGGCTACTTCAAGTGAACGAGAGCTACGGACGGTGGTACTTCGGAGGGGTCGGCGGAGTGGTCGTCGAGCCGGGCGCGGAAGGTGATGCGTACGTCTTCGCGTCGTCGCGTCGCCCGCCCGGCCCGCACCGTGAAGCCGACACTCACGCGTCCTCCGGCGGCAACCCGCACCCGGGCGTCACCGTCGGCCCGCACCGACCAGCCACCGGACATCGCGCCCGCCTCGACCGTCACGTACCGGGCCTCGGTGCCGAAGTTGTAGACGTCGACGGCCATGCGCGTACGACGTCCGAGCCGATAGCCGTACGGCGGTGGCGCGTCCCCGTCCTGCTTGCCGGGCGCGGCGTTGCGGGCGGCGTAGCGCTGGCTGAGGACGATGTGCTCGGCGGGGGAGAGGCGGGTGCGGGCGGGGGGAGCCGTCGTCACGGTGGTCCGCGCGCCCGGCGTGACGAGGTAGACGGGGTCGAGCGAGACGGTCACGGTGCCGCCGGGCAGACGGCGGCCCATGACGTCATACGCGACGGTCGTGCCGATCCGTACGGGCCGTTCCGCCCACACCACGGTGACCAGCTCACCCCGCCCGTTGTCGAAGACGAACCCGTGCGCTCCTGTTGGGAGTCGCCCGGCTGGCCCCACGTGGTGGGCGGCGCCGAGCAGTGAAGTGAGGGCCGCGAAGGCGCTGTAGGCGGGGAAGCGGTGCGAAGTCCCTGTCGAACAGGCCGAAGTACACGCCGTCGTCGTGGAGGGGCGGCGCGGCGAACCAGAACTGCCGGGCATTGCCGGCGGCGAGCCCTTCGACGAACGACCGCACCAAGTAGCGGGCCTGCCGCGTCTGTTGGGCGCATGTGAGGTTCTGTCGCGGTCGTGCAGTGAAAAACGCCCCGCACTCGGTCATCCACAGCGGCACAGGCGCCTGGTGGCGCCGGGCGAGCGCGTGCTGTTCCTCCGAGGCGCCGGGGACGGTCGGCTCGCCCTCCTGCGTGGGATCGGGGTAGCCGTGGAAGGCCCATGCGTCGGCGTACGGCACGACGTCGTTGGCGAGCACCAGGTCCTGGAAGGGGCCGGACTGGGCGAACCCGGGGAGCACGACGAGAGGCGGCCGGTCCGCCGCGTCCCTGACCCCGAGCGCGGCCGCCTTCACGAACGCGGCGTGCGCGTCGCCGGTGCTGAACGTGGTGTCGACGTCGGGTTCGTTCGAGAGCTGGAGCGCCTCCGGGCGGGCGGCGGCGAGGCGGCGGGCATAGCGGTAGGCGTGCCGTAAGTCGGCGGGCAGGGGGAGCGAGGCATCGGTCATCGCCCACTCGGGGGCGGGCGAGAGGACGTCGAGCACGGACAGGCCGTGGGCGCGGAGGGTGCGGGTCGTGCGGTCGTGGTGGGCGGTGTCGTACGCACCGGGGGCGGGCTCGACGGCGGGCCAGGACTGGCCGTCTCGTATCCAGGCGGCGCCCATGTCCCTGATGGCGGAGGCGAATTCGGGGAGGCGGGAGGGCGGGAGGAGGGAGGTGGTCCAGAGGTTCACGCCGAAGGGGTTGGCGGAGCCGGGGACGGGGGCGGTCGTGGCGGGGAGGCGGGCGAAGGCGGTGGTGAGGGGGTGGCGGTTCGCTTTCGCTGTCACGCGGTAGTGGCCGGGCGGGAGGTCGGCGGGGAGGGTGACGGTGGTGGTGGTCGTGCCCGCGGGGATCGTCGTACGGCCGCCGGTGGCGCGGTGTCCGAAGTAGTCGGTGACGGTGTAGCGGACAGGGACCGGGCGGAGTGCGGGACGGTCGAGGGTGAGGTGCAGGTGGGCGGGGTGAGGGGCGCGGTGGCGGGGGACGGATGCCTCGCGGAGGGTCGGTGGGGCCGGCCGGGTGGGGCGGAGGGTGATGCGGTCGAGGGAGAGGGCGTAGGCGACGGTGTCGTCGAGGACCGTGGGCTCGGTGACGCGGAACGTGAGGGCGTTGTCGCCGCGGCGGAGGTCGACCGTGCCGAGGTCCAGGGTGGAGAGGCCGCCCCAGGCGGGTGGGGGCGGGGCGTCGTTCGGGAGGGGTGTTTGACCCGGAATGGGGGGTGGGGGGTTGCCCTAGGGGGAGTAGGAGTGGGCGCCTGTGGGACGGGGGGCAGGTGGGTACGATGCGGGCTCTACCGGGGGATGGTGTTGATGTCCGACGTACGTGAAGTCGTCATGCCCAGACAGGTGCGGGGCGCTCAGGTTCTGCTGTTCGTGCTCGCCGTCGGCGGCCTCGTCTCGATGCTCGCGCTCTCGGACGGGCTCACCGCTTATGGGCAGGGCGAGATGCTCGCGCCCTGGGCACTGGTGTGGGTCTGTGCGCTGCTTGCCCTCACCTACGACGGGGGTGCTCGGGGCGGGGTGCGGATGACGACCATCGTGGTGATGGTGTTCATGGTGCTGCCGACCGTCATGAAGATGGGCGAGGCGGTGGGGGCGGGACTGTTTCTGGACGCTGCGCTGCGGATCCTGCTCGGGGTGCCTGTTGTCGTGCTGCTGTTTCTGCCGGAGTCGACGGCCTGGTTCGACCGGGAGCGGTGAGGGTCCTGGCCGGTCGCGTCCTGGCCCCTCAGCACCCGGGGAGCACGCGCGCGTAGCGCACTCCCGGGCGTTCCATCAGGGTGATCCGCTCGGTGAGCACGAAGCCGTTGCGTTCGAGGACTGTTCGGGACGCGGTGTTGTCCTCCGTCGTCTTCGCCGTCAGGGAGCTCAGGCCGTACGACGTTCCCGCCATCCGGCACACCTCGCCCACCGCCGCCGTGGCGACCCCGCGTCCCGCGGCCCGTTCGCCGACGCGGTACCCCAACTCCCCCGAGCCGCCCGCCACATCCATGAGGTTGAAGCGGCCGAGCAGTGAACCCTCCACGTCCAGCAGGACGTGGAAGTGGCAGTCGCCGGACTCCTGCTCGTCCAGCAAGGCGCGGTGGCGGACGGCGAATCCCCGCGGTGTGAAATAGGCGTCGCCACGATCCGGCACCGTGCGCGCGAAGTACTCGCGGTTCTCCCGCTCGAAGGCCAGCAGGGCCTCCGCGTGGTCCGGGCGCAGTCGCTCCAGTCTCAGTTCCGCCATGTCCGGCACCGTACGCATCTCACTCCGTGATCACCGGAAATTTCCGTGGTGCCAGCACCAGCAGCACCACGAACGCCAGCGCCGCTGCTCCCGCCGCCCCCAGATACACCGCGTGCACCGCGTCCGCGATCGCTCGCCGCAGCGGCTCCGAACCGGCGCCCGAATCCAGTGCGCGGGTCACGGAGTCCAGGTCGCTCGCGCCGCCCAGCCGTGCCGACAGCACCCCGTTGGCCACCGCGCCGAAGAGGGCCGCGCCGATCGTCTGGCCGGTCTGCCGGCAGAAGAGGACCGACGCCGTGGTCGTGCCGCGCTCCGACCAGACCACCGTCGACTGCACGCCGATGATCAGCGGGAGCTGGAAGAGGCCCAGCGCGGCGCCCAGGAGCAGCATCAGGAGGGTCGGCTGCCAGGCCCGGCCGGGGTACGGCAGGAAGGGGAAGGCGAAGAGGATCAGCGCCGCCGCTCCCATGCCCAGCATGGCCGTGTTGCGGAAGCCGATCCGTCGGTACACGTGCTGGCTGAGGGCCGCCGACACCGGCCAGCTCAGTGTCCAGATCGTCAGGACGAAGCCGGCCGCCACCGGTGCCAGGCCGAGGACGGACTGGGCGTACGTCGGGAGGAAGACCGTCGGAGCCACCATCAGCAGGCCCAGCGCGCCCAGGGCCAGGTTGACCGCCGCGATCG
Organism: Streptomyces sp. NBC_00019; assembly: GCF_045041015.1. Classification (NCBI taxonomy): domain Bacteria; kingdom Bacillati; phylum Actinomycetota; class Actinomycetes; order Kitasatosporales; family Streptomycetaceae; genus Streptomyces; species Streptomyces sp. NBC_00019. The sequence goes on along the minus strand of NZ_CP108302.1, from coordinate 4,566,685 downwards.
TGCGGCGGCGCCACACCCAGCCGGGGATGATCGGCTCGGCCGCCCGGCGTTCGACCAGGACCACCACCGCGACCAGGGCAAGTCCCGTACCGAACAACGCCAATGACGGTGCCGACAGCCACGGCCAGGCCACCCCGCCCTGCACCAGCGCCGTCAGCAGGACGCCTCCGCAGGCGAACACCGCCAGGGCGCCCGCCCAGTCGACACGGGGGCGGCGGCCGGGGGAGTCCCGTTTCGGTTCGTGCAGGTAGCGGACGATCAGCCAGAGGGCGAGTGCTCCCACCGGCAGGTTGACCAGGAAGATCCAGCGCCAGTCCGCGTACGCCACGAGCAGGCCGCCCACGCCCGGGCCGGCCACCGCCGACACCGCCCACACCGTGGACAGCTTGGACTGGATCTTCGGGCGTTCCTTCAGGGGGTAGAGGTCGGCGGCCAGCGTCTGGACCGTGCCCTGGAGCGCGCCGCCGCCCAGGCCCTGCACGATACGGAACGCGATCAGTGAGCCCATGTTCCAGGCGACCGCGCAGAGCAGGGAGCCCAGGAGGAACAGCACCGCGCCCACGATCAGGACCGGCTTGCGGCCGAAGGTGTCGGAGAGCTTGCCGTACACCGGGAGGGTCACCGTCACGGCCAGCAGATAGCCCGAGAAGAGCCACGAGAAGAGGGAGAAGCCGCCCAGGTCGCCGACGATCTGGGGGACGGCCGTGGAGACGATCGTCGAGTCGAGGGCGGCCAGCGCCATCGCGAGCATCAGCGCGGCGACGACGGCGCCGCGACGGCGCGAGTCCTTCGGGCCGTCGGCCCTCGCCGCGGGCTGTATCTCCGTGTCCCCCTGGCCCATGAGATCCCTTCCCCCTGCATCTATCTGCCGCGCAACACCCTCTCACTTGACCCTCACGTCGCGGCAGGGTGCAGCCTGAGCGGGGTGGAGGGTGGAGCCGACCCCTAGATCGCCTCCACCCTCGGGTGGATCGCCCCTAGGGGTACCTCCGTACTACGGCTGGGGGAGGGTTCGTACCGCCGGAGGACGTGAGGGCACCCGGCCCGTCCTTAACCTGGCTTTACGCCGCTCGGGGGCGGTGTACCGCAGCAGCGGGGGTGGGGTTTTCCCCACCAGAAGACGGCGCTCAGCACCAGCGCGCCGGACCACTCGCTGCGGCCAGACTCATCGACACAGCAGCACGCACGACTCAGCACGGATCGACAGAGATCAGTGCGCGCAATTCGCTGACCGACATAGGAGATAAACCGTGACATCGGCTGTGACCATCACCAGGCACGGGGGCACTGGAGGGACTACGGCCGTTGCCGCGCGGGCGCGGCAGGTCGTCAAGGCGTACGGGTCCGGCGAGACCCGAGTCGTCGCCCTCGACCATGTGGACGTGGACATCGCACGCGGGCAGTTCACCGCGATCATGGGGCCCTCGGGCTCCGGCAAGTCCACGCTCATGCACTGCCTCGCCGGACTCGACACCGTCACGTCCGGGCAGATCTATCTGGACGACACCGAGATCACCGGGCTGAAGGACAAGAAGCTCACGCAGCTGCGCCGGGACCGGATCGGGTTCATCTTCCAGGCGTTCAACCTGCTCCCGACGCTGAACGCGATAGAGAACATCACGCTGCCCATGGACATCGCCGGCCGGAAGCCGGACAAGGCGTGGCTGGGGCAGGTCGTCGACACCGTCGGGCTGAGCGACCGGCTCAAGCACCGGCCCAACCAGCTCTCCGGCGGTCAGCAGCAGCGTGTCGCCGTGGCCCGGGCGCTGGCCGCGCGGCCCGAGATCATCTTCGGTGACGAGCCGACAGGAAACCTCGACTCCCGTGCGGGCGCCGAGGTGCTGGGCTTCCTGCGCAGGTCCGTGACCGAGCTCGGGCAGACCATCGTGATGGTCACGCACGACCCGGTCGCCGCCTCGTACGCCGACCGTGTGCTGTACCTCGCCGACGGCCGGATCGTCGACGAGATGTACAAGCCGACCGCGGACGCCGTCCTGGACCGCATGAAGGACTTCGACGCCCGGGGACGGACGTCATGACCGTCCTGAAGACCTCGATGCGCAACTTCTTCGCGCACAAGGGGCGTATGGCCCTGTCGGCCGTGGCCGTGCTGCTGTCGGTGGCGTTCGTGTGCGGCACGCTCGTCTTCACCGACACGATGAACACGACGTTCGACAAGCTGTTCTCGACCACCGCGTCCGATGTCACGGTCTCCCCGAAGGCGGCCAAGAGCGACGACACCCCGCAGAACGGCAAGCCCGAGTCGCTGCCGGCCTCCACGGTCCAGCAGGTGACGAAGGCGGACGGCGTCAAGTCGGCCGAGGGCGCGGTCAGTTCGATGAACGTGACCGTCGTCAACAGCGACAACAAGAACATGGGATCGTCGACCGGGGCACCCACCATCGCGGGCAACTGGACCAAGAGCGACCTGCGTTCGATGGAGATCACCTCCGGGCACGCACCGCGCGGGCCCACCGAGACGATGGTCGACGCCGACACCGCCGACAAGCACGACCTGAAGATCGGCGACGAGCTGCGCACCATCTCCGTCATCGGTGACTTCAAGGCGAAGATCGTCGGCATCGCCACCTTCAAGATCACCAACCCCGGTGCCGCGATCGTCTACTTCGACACCGCCACCGCGCAGCGCGAACTCCTGGGCGCCGAGGGCCGGTTCACCCAGGTCTACGCAACCGCCGCGGCCGGCGTCAGCGACACCCAGCTCAAGCAGAACGTCACACAGGCCCTGGACGGCACGTACAAGATCCAGACGGCCAAGGAGAACGCCGACGAGAACCGCGAGGGCGTCGGCGAGTTCATGAACGTCATCAAGTACGCCATGCTCGGCTTCGCCGGGATCGCGTTCCTGGTCGGCATCTTCCTGATCATCAACACCTTCTCCATGCTGGTCGCCCAGCGGACCCGCGAGATCGGCCTCATGCGGGCCATCGGTTCCTCCCGCAAGCAGGTCAACCGCTCGGTGCTGGTGGAGTCGCTGCTCCTCGGCATCGTGGGCTCGATCCTCGGTGTCGGCGCCGGTGTCGGTATCGCCGTCGGGCTGATGAAACTCATGGGCATGGCCGGCATGAACCTCTCCACCGAGGACCTCACGGTCAAGGCGACCACCCCGGTCATCGGCATGATCCTCGGCGTCGTGGTCACCGTCCTCGCCGCCTATCTGCCCGCCCGCCGGGCCGGCAAGGTCTCCCCGATGGCCGCACTGCGCGACGCCGGTACACCGGCCGACGGCAAGGCGGGCCTGGTGCGGGGCATCATCGGGCTGGTCCTGACGGGCGCGGGAGGCTTCGCGCTCTACGCGGCCGCCACCGCCGACACGGCGAAGGACGGCTCGCTCCTGCTGGCCGGCGGCGTGGTGCTGACCCTGATCGGCTTCGTCGTCATCGGCCCGCTGCTGGCGGGTGCGGTCGTACGGGTCATCAGCGCGGTGATCCTGCGGGCCTTCGGCCCGGTCGGCCGCATGGCGGAGCGCAACGCTCTGCGCAACCCCCGTCGTACGGGTGCCACGGGCGCCGCCCTGATGATCGGCCTCGCCCTCGTGGCCTGCCTCTCGGTCGTCGGCTCCTCGATGGTCGCCTCGGCCACCAGTGAGCTCGACAAGTCGGTCGGCGCGGACTTCATCGTCCAGGGCGGCCAGCGGATCGTCCCGCAGGCCCAGAAGGCGATGGAGCAGAGCCCGGACCTGGCGCACGTCACGTCGTACAAGGAACTCGAGGCGACCCTGACCTCGCCCGACGGCAAGAAGGACACCAAGGGCGTCACCGCGGCCGACCCGACGTACGCCCAGGACCTGCGTCGCCCGACGACTGCGGGCACCCTGTCCGCCGCGTACGGCAAGAACGCCATGTCCGTCGGCTCCGACTACGCCAAGGACCACGGCGTCCACGTCGGCGACACCATCACCGTCGCCTTCAAGGGCGGTGACACGGCGAAGCTCAAGGTCGCGGCCATCACCGACGACGGCGGGGCGCTGGACCAGGGGGCGCGTTACCTCAGCATGGCGACGATGAAGCAGTACGTCCCCGCCGACCAGATCCCGCCGAACTCGATCATGTTCGCCAAGGCCAAGGAAGGCCAGGAGAAGCAGGCCTACGCGGCCCTCAAGGACGCGCTCCACGACTACCCGCAGTACCAGGTCCGCGACCAGACCGACTACAAGGAAGAGCTCAAGGACCAGGTCGGCCAGCTCCTGAACATGGTCTACGGCCTGCTGGGTCTCGCGATCATCGTGGCCATCCTGGGCGTCGTGAACACCCTGGCGCTCTCGGTGGTGGAACGGACCCGCGAGATCGGCCTGATGCGCGCGATCGGCCTCTCCCGCCGCCAGCTGCGCCGCATGATCCGCATGGAGTCGGTGGTCATCGCCCTCTTCGGCGCCCTGCTGGGCCTGGGCCTGGGCATGGGCTGGGGCGCCACCGCCCAGAAGCTCCTCGCCATGGAGGGCCTCAACGTCCTCGACATCCCCTGGCCCACCATCATCGGTGTCTTCATCGGCTCCGCCTTCGTGGGCCTGTTCGCAGCCCTCATTCCGGCCTTCCGTGCAGGCCGCATGAACGTCCTCAACGCCATCGCAACCGAATAGCCATATCGAACGGGGGAGCAGGGCCCGGCGCCGAGAAGTCACGGGGGACTTCTCGGCGCCGGGTGTTTTGTGCGGGGACTGCAGGGACGGGAGGTTGCTGTGCTGTTTCAGCCCGTCCGGCGTTTGAGGACGAGGCCCTTTCGGGGCCGACGGGGGTCTGGGGGCGGAGCCCCGGGGGGGCGGGGTTGAAAGGGCGGCAGCCTCTGGGGGATGGGACGGGCAGGGGCGGCGGGGGCGAAAACAGCCAGAGGCCGGCGCGGACGCGGGGTGCGAAGAGAACCGGCGTTATCCACAGCCCCGGCACCCGCGACCGCAGCGACGTACGCTGGATACCCCCCGGCCGGTCACCGCGTCGGGCGATTCGCGTTGCCCACCCTCGGACGAAAGCCGCCCCGAATGAGCCTGCACGGTCTGCTCGACGCCGTCGTCAAGGACACCGCCCTCACGGAAGCCATCACCGCGGCCGCAGACGGCAACCGCATGCACGTCGACCTGGTCGGCCCCCCGGCAGCCCGCCCCTTCGCGATCGCCGCACTCGCCCGAGAAGCCGGCCGCCCCGTACTCGCCGTGACGGCGACCGGCCGCGAGGCCGAGGACCTGGCCGCGGCCCTGCGCTCCCTGCTCCCGCAGGAGGGCGTCGTCGAGTACCCCTCGTGGGAGACCCTCCCGCACGAACGCCTCAGCCCCCGCAGCGACACCGTCGGCCGCCGCCTCGCCGTCCTGCGCCGCCTGGCCCACCCCCGCCCGGACGACCCCGAGACGGGCCCGGTGTCGGTGGTCGTGGCCCCGGTGCGCTCGGTGCTGCAACCGCAGGTCAAGGGCCTCGGCGACCTCGAACCCGTAGCGCTGCGCACGGGACAGACCGCCGATCTCAACGCCATCGTCGACGCCCTCGGCGCCGCCGCCTACGCGCGCGTGGAGCTCGTGGAGAAGCGCGGCGAGTTCGCCGTACGAGGCGGCATCCTGGACGTCTTCCCGCCCACGGAGGAACACCCGCTCCGCATCGAGTTCTGGGGCGACGACGTAGAGGAGATCCGCTACTTCAAGGTCGCCGACCAGCGCTCCCTCGAGGTCGCCGAGCACGGCCTGTGGGCCCCGCCCTGCCGCGAGCTGCTCCTCACCGACGACGTACGCGCGCGTGCACGTGCCCTCGCCGAGCTCCACCCGGAGCTGGGCGAACTGCTCGGCAAGATCGCCGAGGGGATCGCCGTGGAGGGCATGGAGTCCCTCGCGCCGGTTCTCGTCGACGACATGGAGCTCCTGGTCGACGTACTGCCCAAGGGCGCCATGGCCGTCGTATGCGATCCGGAGCGGGTACGCACGCGTGCCGCGGATCTCGTGGCGACGTCGCAGGAGTTCTTGCAGGCCTCCTGGGCGGCGACGGCGGGCGGCGGCGAGGCGCCGATCGACGTCGACGCGGCCTCCCTGTGGTCGATCGCGGACGTCCGGGACCGGGCGCGCGAGCTGGACATGATGTGGTGGTCGGTGTCGCCGTTCGCGGCGGATCTCGAGCTGGAGGCGGACACCCTCAAGCTCGGCATGCACGCCCCCGAGACCTACCGCGGCGACACCGCGAAGGCCCTCGCCGACACCAAGGGCTGGCTCGCCGACGGCTGGCGCACGGTCTTCGTGACCGAGGCGCACGGCCCGGCGGCCCGTACGGTCGAGGTGCTGGGCGGCGAGGGCATCGCGGCGCGCCTGGAGGCGGAGCTGGGGGCGATCGCCCCGTCCGTCGTGCACGTGGCGTGCGGCTCGATCGACTACGGCTTCGTCGACCCGTCGTTGAAGCTCGCCGTGCTCACCGAGACCGACCTGACCGGCCAGAAGGCGGCCGGCAAGGACGGCGCCCGGATGCCCGCCCGGCGCCGCAAGACGATCGACCCGCTGAGCCTGGAGGCGGGCGACTACATCGTCCACGAGCAGCACGGCGTGGGCCGCTACATCGAGATGGTGCAGCGCACCGTGCAGAGCGCCACGCGCGAGTACCTCGTCGTCGAGTACGCCCCCGCCAAGCGCGGCCAGCCCGGTGACCGCCTCTACATCCCGACCGACCAGCTGGAACAGATCACCAAGTACGTGGGTGGCGAGTCCCCGACCCTGCACCGGCTGGGCGGCGCCGACTGGACGAAGACGAAGGCCCGCGCGAAGAAGGCCGTCAAGGAGATCGCGGCCGACCTCATCAAGCTCTACAGCGCGCGCATGGCGGCGCCCGGGCACACCTTCGGCCCGGACACCCCGTGGCAGCGCGAGCTGGAGGACGCGTTCCCGTACGTCGAGACCCCGGACCAGCTGACGACCATCGCCGAGGTCAAGGAGGACATGGAGAAGTCGGTCCCGATGGACCGTCTGATCTGCGGCGACGTCGGCTACGGCAAGACGGAGATCGCGGTCCGGGCCGCGTTCAAGGCGGTGCAGGACGGCAAGCAGGTCGCGGTCCTCGTACCGACGACCCTGTTGGTGCAGCAGCACTTCGGCACCTTCTCCGAGCGCTACTCGCAATTCCCGGTGAACGTGCGGGCGCTCAGCCGCTTCCAGACGGACACCGAGGCGAAGGCGGTCCTCGAGGGCCTGCGCGAGGGCTCGGTGGACGTCGTCATCGGCACCCACCGGCTGTTCTCGTCGGAGACCAAGTTCAAGGACCTGGGCCTGGTCATCGTCGACGAGGAACAGCGCTTCGGCGTCGAGCACAAGGAGCAGCTGAAGAAGCTGCGCGCCAACGTCGACGTACTGACGATGTCCGCGACCCCGATCCCCAGGACCCTGGAGATGGCGGTCACCGGCATCCGCGAGATGTCGACGATCACGACCCCGCCGGAGGAGCGCCACCCGGTGCTGACCTTCGTCGGCCCGTACGAGGAGAAGCAGATCGGCGCGGCGATCCGCCGCGAACTGCTGCGCGAGGGCCAGGTCTTCTACATCCACAACAGGGTCGAGTCCATCGACCGCGCGGCCGCCCGTCTGCGCGAGATCGTGCCGGAGGCCCGGATCGCGACGGCGCACGGCCAGATGTCGGAGACGGCGCTGGAGCAGGTGGTGGTCGACTTCTGGGAGAAGAAGTTCGACGTGCTCGTGTCGACGACCATCGTGGAGTCGGGCATCGACATCTCGAACGCGAACACGCTGATCGTGGAGCGGGGAGACAACTTCGGTCTGTCGCAGCTGCACCAGCTGCGCGGCCGGGTGGGCCGAGGCAGGGAGCGCGGGTACGCCTACTTCCTGTACCCCCCGGAGAAGCCCCTGACGGAGACGGCCCACGAGCGTCTGGCGACCATCGCCCAGCACACGGAGATGGGCGCGGGCATGTACGTGGCGATGAAGGACCTGGAGATCCGAGGCGCCGGAAACCTGCTCGGCGGCGAACAGTCCGGCCATATCGCGGGCGTCGGATTCGACCTGTACGTCCGCATGGTCGGCGAGGCGGTGGCCGACTACCGGGCCTCCTTGGAGGGCGGTGTCGAGGAGGAGCCGGCCCTCGAGGTCAAGATCGAGCTCCCGGTCGACGCCCATGTCCCGCACGACTACGCCCCGGGCGAGCGGCTCCGCCTCCAGGCCTACCGCTCGATCGCCTCGGCCAACACCGAGGACGACGTCAAGGCCGTACGGGAAGAACTCGTCGACCGCTACGGCAAGTTGCCGGAACCGGTGGAGAACCTGCTCCTGGTGGCGGGCCTTCGCATGCTGGCACGCGCGTGCGGCGTCGGCGAGATCGTCCTCCAGGGCACCAACATCCGCTTCGCACCAGTGGAGTTGCGCGAGTCGCAGGAGCTGCGGGTCAAGCGGCTGTACCCCGGGACCGTCATCAAGCCGGCGGCGCGTCAGCTGCTGGTGCCGCGGCCGAAGACCGCGAAGGTGGGCGGCAAGCCGTTGGTCGGGCGGGAACTGCTGGGCTGGGTCGGGGAGTTCCTGGCGTCGATCCTGGGGTCGTAGCCCGCCGGTTTCCGGCGCTGTGCCGGACACGGCTGTCGGAATGTCGGTCGGAATGTCGGTCGGGGGCGGGAGTGGGAAGCGGCTGCTGCATCAGCCGCAACCACTGCCGCCTTCCTGACGAACCCGCTCCTGTGGCCGGAGCAGCGCCCGCTCACGTGGCCCGGAACAGCATCCCCGCCAACGTCCGGAAGACCTCCTCCGGATCTCTGCCCCCCACCGGCCCGTCCAGGTTGTGTCCGAGCAGCAGCGTGGCGAAGCCATGCGCGAGGGACCAGGCCGCGACGCCCGCGAGGCGCGGCTCGATGCCCTCGGGGTCCACCCCGGACACGGCCTCGCGCAGGGCGTCGCCGGCGAGGGTGCGGGCGGTGGTCAGTTCGAGGTCGTCGGCGCGCAGCAGTCCCGGCGAGAACATCACCTGGAAGTGCGCCGGGTGCTCGCGCGCGAAGCGCACATAGTGCACGCCCGCCTCCTTGAGGTCCGGTGCCTCCCGCAGCGCGGTCGCCAGCAGTCCGAACCCCTCCGCCGCGATCGCCGTGAGCAGGCCCGTGCGGTCCCCGAAGTGATGGGCGGGGGCCGCGTGCGACACCCCGGCCCGGCGGGCGAGGTCGCGCAGGCTCAGCGCGGACGGGCCGTCGGCGGCGATGACGTCGAGCGCGGCGGTGAGGACGGCGCGGCGCAGATCGCCGTGGTGATAGGGGCGGCGCGAGGCCGGCTTCGTGGTGTCCGCGGATGCCATGGACAGCAGCGTACGCCCAATCTAGGCATTGACAAGTTGGTGGGGCTCGGGCAATCTTGTCAGTGGCAAGTTGTGGAGCGGGTTCGAAGCACTTGGATACGACGAGGAGTCATGCCATGTCGCAGCACGAGAGCGAGACCGGTACCGGTACGGTCACCGCCGGCGTCGCCCCGGCCCGAGTGCGCCAGCTCTGGCACCTGCTGGAACCTCTGCACGCGGTGGTGTACTACGCGCCGGAGGTCTTCGAGGAGACGGCGGCGCTCGGCTATGACACCAAGGAGCGCTGGCCGAGCTACTTCCCTCTCCGTGCGGCCCCGTTGGGTGCGGTGGGCGCCGAGCGGGTGACCTCCGCCTTCTACAGCTTCAGCCCCCGCATGGTCGCCGAGCACATCGACTGCGCGTGGAGCGTCGCGAGCCCCGAGGCGGTGCTGGCGGCGCGGCTGCGAGGCATCGACAGGGCGTACCGAGAGGTATTCGGCGAGCGCGTCGACAGTCCCGAACTGGCGGAGGCCGCCGCCCTCGCCCGCCGGGCCGCCGAAGCGGTGAACAGCGCGGGCCGCCCCCTCGCCGCGGCCAACGCCGAGCTGGAGTGGCCCACCATCCCGCACCTCCAGCTGTGGCACGCGGCGACGGTCCTGCGCGAGCATCGCGGCGACGGCCATCTCGCCGCCCTGCTCATCGCCGGCCTCGACCCGGTCGAGTCGCTCGTCTCCTTCGCGGGGATAGGCGCCGCCTCCGTCGAGCGCTTCGAGAGCCGCGGCTGGAGCGACGAGGAATGGTCGGCCGCACGCGACCGCCTGACCACCCGAGGCCTGGTCGACGAGGACGGCACGGCAACGGAGGCGGGCCGCGCCCTGCGCCACCAGGTCGAGCAGCACACCGACCAACTCGCCGCCGCCCCCTGGCAGTCCCTCGGCCAGACCGACACCGACCGCCTCGTCGAACTGCTCGGCGACTTCTGGGTGACGGTGCTGTCCTCAGGGCTGCTGCCTTCGGAGACGACGCTGGGGATAGGGAAGGTCTGAACGGAGACGGGGGAGGCGGCCGCCGGAAACGGACTGCGCCCGGAGTGTCCTCGCGGCAGCATGACGGCATGCCCGACCGGTGCACGCGGGAGTTGCAGGGACAGGAGCGGCTGGACCTGTTCTGCGACTTCCTGCGGACGGCGGGCCGGTGGCTCGGTAATTCGGTGTTCATGTGTTCACGGACCCGGAGGGCGCTGCGGTGAGGGTCGCCCGCAAACGCGAGACCGTCCGCGGGAGTTGTGTCTCCGCGGACGGCCTCGGTTGCAAGGTGGTTCAGGGGATCCCGGACGGCCGGGCGGTGTGCCCGGCAGGGATCTCGTGTTCCTCCGTGGGGTCTGCCGGCCTTACGGCTGTTCGGGCCTGTCGCGATCCATGCCCATCGCGCCTTCGATCCTCTGCTGCCCGTCGTCGACCTGGCTCTCGTACTTGTTGCCCGTCTTCTCGTTGGCCTTGCGTTCCGCCGCGTCGGACATGTTCTTGGCCTTGTCCTGCGCCGTGCGGTTGCTCTTGAACCTGTCGAGGATGCCCATCCAGAGCTCCTTCCGGAGGTGACTCAGCATTGACGATACGCCCGACCTGAGAGGTATGCCCCTTGAAGCCCTATATGGTCTGGACCTCTCGGCCAGTACCGTGAGAGCAGGCACGACCGGCTCGTGCGGGGTGGACCAGGAGAACAAGGGGAGGGACGCACCGTGACGCGTCTGAGGGGCGGGGCGGCGAGCGCCGCGGCCATGCTCGGCATGGTCGTACTGCTCGCCGGTTGTGAGGGCGTGGAACTGCCCGCGGACAGCGAGCCATCCGGCTCCGGCCCGGCCGTGAGCTCCGGCCGCGCGGTGAGCCCGTTGGACAACCCGGACGGCACCAAGCCCGGCCTTGCGGCCATCACCACGGACGCCGACAGAACCAAGGCGCGCGCCCTGATCGAGAAGGTGGAGACCAAGGGCCGCGGCCCCAAGACGGGCTACGACCGGGACGAGTTCGGCTACGCCTGGATGGACTCGGCGCCCGGCGGCATCCCCTTCTCCCGCAACGGCTGCGACACCCGCAACGACCTCCTCCAGAGGGACGGCGAGGACGTCCGCTTCCGCTCCGGTTCGGACTGCGTCGTCGTCTCCATGACCCTGGCCGACCCCTACACCGGCAAGGAACTCGACTGGGTCAAGTCCCGTGCCACGGCGGTGCAGATCGACCATGTGATGCCGCTGTCGTACGACTGGCAGATGGGTGCCTCGCGCTGGGACAAGGACAAGCGCGAGGACATCGCCAACGACCCGCTCAACCTCATACCGGTGGACGGCCCGACCAACGGCTCCAAGAGCGACTCGGGCCCCGCGTCCTGGCTGCCCCCGAACAAGCAGATCCGCTGCTCGTACGTGGTGCGCTTCGCACAGGTCTCGCTGAAGTACGAGCTCCCGGTGACGAAGGCCGACAAGGAGATGATGCTGCGGCAGTGCGGGGGCTGACCCGGCTGTCAGGGCCGGAAAAGCGGTTCCCGGCCGTGGTGCCGCCCGCCTACGGTGACCGCATGGAACCGAAGGTGTCGAGTCTCGCCGAACGCCCCGACGACCACGAACGCGTGGTCGCGATGGCCGACAGCTGGCCGGAGTTCGTCACCAGGGACCTGGTGGGCGACCACCACTACGGCCGGATCGCCAGGGAGTTCCCGCCGTATGTGCTGTTCGCCGAGGACGAGCGGGGCGAGGTCGTCGCCACCGGGTTCAGCGTGCCCTTCGCCCTCGACACCGAGGGCCGGGGCGAACTGCCTGCCCGGGGCTGGGACGAAGTGCTCCTGTGGGCCTTCGCCGACCTGCGCCGCGGGGCCCGGCCCGACACCGTCAGCGCGATCGCCATCAACGTCCGGCCCGACGCCCAGGGCAAGGGCCTGTCCGGCCGCATGCTGTCGGCGATGCGCGACAACGCCCGTGCGCACGGCTTCAGCGAGGTCGTCGCCCCCGTCCGCCCCAGCGCCAAGCACCTCGAACCGCACGCCCCCATCGAGGAGTACGCCCACCGCGTACGGCCCGACGGGCTCCCGCACGACCCGTGGCTGCGTGTCCACGCCCGGGCCGGCGCCACCATCCACTCCGTGTCGCCGGCCTCCATGACGGTGGCCGGTTCGCTGGAGCAGTGGCGCCGCTGGACGGGGCTGCCCTTCGACACCCGGGGCGACATCGAGGTGCCCGGAGCGCTGGTGCCGGTGCGGTGCGAGCCGGAGCGGGGATACGCGGTGTACGTCGAGCCCAATGTGTGGATGCGGCATCCGCTGCAGCCGTAGGGCGGTTCAGGCGCCCAGGGCGTCGAGGTCGAGGATCTCGCCGCTGGGCTTCTGCGCGGGGACGGGCTCGTCGTACTCGCTGAAGGTCAGGGTGCCCGGGTCGCTCGCGGAGGCGCTGTCGACCCGCAGCAGATACGGCTTGCCCTCGGTGGCGACGTAGAGCGTGTAGCGCTCCTTGCCGTCCCGCTCGTGCAGCACGATCGCGGGCGTGCCGTCCACGGTGGTCGTCTTGCCGCGTGACGAGTCCGAGTCCACGTCGTCGGCGTCGCCGAGCACCGTGTCCAGGTCACAGAAGCCCGCGATCTCCTTGGCGTCCTCGCCCTTCGCGGACATCTTGGTCCACTTCCCGGCCAGCAACGCCACGGCCGCGTCCACGTCCGACTTCTTCTCGCCCTTGCTCTGGGCGCGCAGGAAGGCCTCGTCGTACTTCATGTAGACGGTGTCGCCGACCTTGATCAGATCGGCCTTGCCCTGGCCGCCCACGCTCATCGTGCCGCACATTCGCCCTGCTTGTTCAGGGCCATGTCGATCTCGATCGTGTCCCCGGACCCGTCGTCGGGGACGTCCCCCTTCATCCGCAGCGACGAGGCGCCGGTCGTGGCCTCGACGGCCCGGTCGGCGATCTCGCCGCCGGTCAGTCCGGCGAACGGCTCCTTCGCCTTGCTCGGACTGCTCGACGGGCTGGAGCTGCGGGCTTTGCCGTCCGCCTTGTCCTTTCCGGACCGGCCGGACTGGTCCGACTGGCAGCCGGTGAGTGCGAGGGTGGTCGCGGCGGTGAGGCAGAGGGCGGCAAGTGCGGTACGTCGCATGGGAACTCCTCGGTGGTGTAGCGGTGTGGTGAGCGGGCGCGGCGGGACGCGCGGCGTGCGGAAAGGGAGCGCGGTCCGGCGGGTACTGCCGTGGGTCGGCCCCGCCGGACCGCGCCGTACGGTGGCCGGCGTCAGCCGGTCTTCTTCCAGTCCGTGCAGCCGGACGTCTTGAAGTAGGTGTCCGAGGCGCTGATCGTGACGACGGCCGAGCCGGTCACGTTGTCGTTCGCGATGATCGAGTCGAGGCCGTGCTCAGCGTCCTTGGCGCGCTCCCAGTAGCACATGTCGTCCTTGTTGCCGGTGGACTTGTAGGTGCCGGGGGCGATGTCGGCGCCGACTCTGAACATGCCGCCGTCGCCGGCCATCTTGGCCGCGGGGGAGCCCTTCGCCTTGGTGTCGACGGCCTCCCAGTCGTTGCAGTCGCTCGACTTGAAGAGCTTGTCGGAGGCCTTGACGGTCACGTAACTGGTGCCGGTGACATTGTCGTTGGCGAGCAGGGAGTCCATCTCGCCGGAGGAGTCCTTGGCGCGCTCCCAGTAGCACATGCCGTCGTCGTTGCCGGTGGTGCGGTAGGTGCCGGGCTTGATGTCCGAGCCGACCTGGAAGTCGCCGTCCCCCTCGAACGCGATCTTCTTCTCCTCGGCAGCCTGCGCCGCCTCCTTCTCGCCGCCGGGCTTCGCCTGTGCGGACGCCGAAGAGCCCTTGTCGCTGCTCGTGGAGTCGCTGCTGTCGTCGCCGGAGTTCGCCGACACGGCACCGATGACGACGATCCCCACGACGGCCCCCAGCGCGACCTTGCCCTTCATGCCCATGACTGTGTCCCCTCCAACACGGTGACAGCCGCCGATCGGCTGCCGTTCGTTCGCTGGGTCAATAAGAGCAGAGCGTGTGAACCGAGTCAACACAGTTCACAAGATGGTTGGAGTACACGGCCGTGAAGGGGTAGATCTTGCGTACGCCGCTATGCTCGGCGTCACACGCGGAGCGCAGGCAGATGCGGGGACGCGCGGAGCCACGCAGTACGACGAGGGGAGCCGGGCCGGTGCAGGACAACGCCACAGAGGTGACCGCCGCCGGGATCGCCCGGCTCGCCGGCGTCGGCCGCGCCGCCGTCAGCAACTGGCGCCGCCGCCACGCCGACTTCCCCAAGCCGGTCGGCGGCACCGAGACCAGCCCGTCCTTCGCCCTCACCGAGGTCGAGACCTGGCTGCGTGACCAGGGAAAACTCGCCGAGGTCCCGCTGCGCGAACGCGTCTGGCAGCAGCTCTCCGGCCATCCCGAGGGCCCCGTCACCGCCCTCACCCACGCCGGCTGCGTCCTACTGCTCATCCACGACCGCCCCACCGTCTGGCTGGACGCGAGCGCCGGCTCCGACGCGCGTCTGGCGGCGATGCTGCCGGGAGTGCTCGAGGAGGTACTGGCACCGCGGTTCGGTACTGCGGCGACTGTGAACACCCCGGACACCGTGAACAGCCCCGGCGCTGTGAACACCTCACCCTCCGTGAGCCCCCGCGCCGCCGTTCACGCCCCCCTCGGCCCCGACCTCCTCACCTCCGTCCCCCTCCTGCGCGGGGCCGCCGAACTTGCGGCGGAGCTGGGCGCCCGGCAGACCTTCGAGTTCCTGCTCGGCCGGCACCTCGACGCCAACCCGCGCCAGTACACGCTCACCCCCGCCGACCTCGCCGGCCTCATGGCCGACCTCGCGGGCCCCGCCCGCACCGTCCTCGACCCGGCCTGCGGCACCGGCGCCCTGCTGCGCGCCGTCACCGCCCGCGCCGACCAGGAGCTGTACGCCCAGGACAGCGCCCCCGAGCTCGCCACCCTCACCGCACTCCGGCTCGCCCTGCACACCCGCGCCGGCGTGCACGGCGCCACCGGCGACACACTGCGCGCCGACGCCCACCCCGAACTGCGCGCCGACGCCGTCCTGTGCCACCCGCCGTTCAACGAGCGCAACTGGGGGCACGACGAACTTGCCTACGACCCCCGCTGGGAGTACGGCTTCCCGGCCCGCACCGAGTCCGAGCTGGCCTGGGTGCAGCACGCGCTCGCCCGCCTCAAGGACGGCGGCACCGCCGTACTCCTCATGCCGCCCGCCGCCGCCTCCCGCCGCTCGGGTCGCCGTATCCGCGCCGACCTGCTGCGCCGGGGCGCGCTGCGCGCGGTCGTCGCCCTGCCGGTCGGCGCGGCACCCCCGTACAACATCCCGCTCCATCTGTGGGTGCTGCGCCGTCCCGAGAAGGCGCCGGCCCAGCCCGAGGTGCTGCTCGCCGACACCGGCCAGTTCGCCACCGAAGGGCGCGGCGGCCCCGACTGGCGGGTCGTGCGGGAAGCGGTGCTCGACGCCTGGCGCGCCTTCGACCGCGCGGGCACCCTCCAGGAGCGGCCCGGACTCGCGCGCTCCCTGCCCGTCATCGATCTCCTCGACGACGACGTGGACCTCGCCCCGGCCCGCCATCTCCCCCCCGCCACGGCCGCCGACGGCGCGGAGGCGCTCACCGCCGTGCGCGAGCGCCTCGGTGAGACCCTGCGCCTGACCACCGACCTCACCCCGCCGCCCGCCGACACCGCACAGCCCGCCCGCTGGCCGCTCACCACCGTCGGCGAACTCGCGCGCGGGGGCGCCCTGGTGATGCGCACCGGCGGAAGCGGCGGCCACGCGCGCGTGCCCGTCCTCACCGACCACGACGTCATCGCCGGCACCGCCCCCTCCGGCACGCTCCCCGAGAGCGACGAGGAGGCCGTGCTCGTCGAGCCGGGCGACGTCGTCGTGCCGGTGCTCGGCGGCGGCTCGATGGCGCGCGTGATCGACGACGCGAGCGGGGGCGCCGCCCTGGGGCGCAGTCTCGTGCTCCTGCGCCCCGATCCCACGGCGCTCGACCCCTGGTTCCTCGCCGGCTTCCTGCGCGGCACCGCCAACAACCGTCAGGCCAGCAGCTACGCCTCCACCGCGACACGCCTGGACGTGCGCCGTCTGCAACTGCCCCGGCTCCCGCTCGACGAACAACGCCGCTACGGCGCGCGCTTCCGCGCACTCGACGAGTTCGAGCGGGCGCTACGGCACGCGGGCCGGCTCGGGAACCAGCTCGTGCGCGGGATGTACGACGGCCTCACCGACGGCACGGTCGCACCCGACTGACGCCCGGGCGGCGCCCGGCGGTTGCGGAATCCAGCCCTCCGGCCGCCTCCGCCGTGACCTGCGCCGCCGTACGACGTGATCAGCACGACAACGGTTCGGTACAACCCTGGACCGCATGTCGTTGTCGGCCTATACGCTCGAAGCGACAATCGCAGGAACGGGGTTGCCGGGCGTCGGCCGCCCACGTATGCCCACCTCATCAGGCACCAGGAGCTGTCATGCATGGCCACGGCTACACGCAGCCGGTGAAGCAGCCGCCCCATCCGGCGTTGCTGGTCTTCCTGCGCGTGCTGTTCGTGGTGATCTCGATCTTCTCCATCGGCCTGCTGGCCTGGACGATGCTGCTGCGTCTGGCGATCGTGACGCGCAGGGGGCTCGACTGGGTCCTGTTCGTGGCCTCGTTCGTCGCGATCGTCCTCGGACTGGTGCTGATCGGCACGGAGCCCGGCGAGGAGATCCACACCGTGGGCGGCTGGACCGGCCTGATCCTGCTCCTGGGCACACTCATCGCCGCGATCTCGTACTACCTCTCCGCGGACATCCGCCACTTCCACCAGCTCCGCTACGCCGCGTACGGCCCGCAACCCGCCCCGGCACCGACGTACGGCTACCCGCAGCCCCAGTCGCCGTACACCGCGACGACCCTGCCGCAGACGCCCGCGCCGATCCCGCAGAGCCCGCTGCCGCCCCCGCCCGCACCCCGCGACGCGATGCCCCACGCGCCCGTGCCCCCCGCCCAGCCGCCCCAGCGCCCCGCGCCCGCCCGCATCGACCAGGTGCGCGCCGAGCTCGACGAACTGAGCGACTACCTGCGCCGGCAGGACGGCAACCCCAACGGCGGCTATGAGGGCGGAAGGTGACCGTGACGACAGGACGTGTCGTCGCAGGCCGCTATGAACTGTCCACGCTCATCGGACAGGGCGGCATGGGACAGGTCTGGACGGCCTACGACCAACGGCTCGACCGGCGCGTGGCGGTGAAGCTGCTGCGCCCCGACAAGGTGGCCGGGCAGGAGGCCGACGAGCTGCGCCGCCGGTTCGTACGCGAATGCCGGGTGACCGCACAGGTCGACCACCCCGGACTCGTCACCGTGCACGACGCGGGCAGCGAGGGCGAGGAGCTGTTCCTCGTCATGCAGTACGTCGACGGCGCGGACCTCTCCGACCACCTCGCCGAGCACGACCCGTACCCCTGGCAGTGGGCCGTCGCGGTCGCCGCGCAACTCTGCGCCGTGCTGAGCGCCGTGCACGCCGTGCCGATCGTCCACCGCGACCTCAAGCCCCGCAACGTGATGGTGAAGCAGGACGGCACCGTCACCGTCCTCGACCTCGGCGTCGCCTCCGTCATGGACGCCGACACCACCCGCCTCACCCACACCGGCACTCCCATCGGCTCGCCCGCCTACATGGCGCCCGAGCAGGCCATGGGCGGCGCGGTCGGCCCCTACACCGACCTGTACGCACTCGGCGTACTGCTCCACGAACTCCTCAGCGGCGACGTCCCGTTCTCCGGCTCCACGGCGCTCGGTGTGCTCCACCGCCACCTCTACGAGCCCCCGCTCCCCGTGCGCCGCCTGCGCCCCGAAGTCCCCGAGGCGCTCGAGGCGCTCGTCCTGCGCCTGCTCGCCAAGGACCCGCAGCACCGGCCCGCCAGTGCGCAGGAGGTGTACGAGCACCTGTCGCTGCTCCTGCCCGCGCGCGGGACCCCCACAGGGGCGCCCCTGGACCCCACGCGCCCCTTCCTTCGCCCGCACGCCCCCTGGCCGGACCGCGCCCGCACCCCCGCGCCCCAGCCGGCGCCCGCCACGCCGCACGCGCCCCCCGCCGAGAAACCCGACGTCGCACGCGCCGTCGACGAGGTCAAGCGCCTCCTCGGCGAAGGCCGCATCACCCAGGCCGTCGACATCCTCGGCGCGATCCTGCCCGCGGCGGCGGAACAGCACGGCGAGCACTCCCCAGTCGTACGTACCCTGCGCAAGCAGTACGCCGCCACGCTCATGGACGACGGTCAGTACCGGCGCGCGCTGCCCGAACTGCGCCGCCTCGCCGACGAACGCGCCGCCGAGGCCGGCCAGGCCGACACCCAGTCGCTGCGCTTCCGCTACGAGGCCGCCCAGTGCCTGGAGCAGCTCGGCGAACCGGCGGCGGCGCTCGCCGAGTACCGCGCGCTGCTGCCGTACTACGAGAACCAGTACGTGGCCGGCGACCCCGAGCTCGCCCACGACGTCCGCCGCCGCATCGGCCACCTCCTGCTCGCCCTCGGCGACCGCGCCGCCGCCCACGACACACTGGCCCGCCTCGTGCACGACGTGGAACGCCTGCACGGCCCCGGCCACCCGCTCGCGGTGGAGGTCCGACGCACCCTGGAGTGGCTGGGGCAGGTACGCGGCTGAGCGCGCCGCCGAACCCCCGCCGACCTCGCCCGACCGCCCAGCGACCCCGACGGAGTGCGTCGGTGCCCGAAGTCCTGGTGAATCGTTGGTCGAATGGGTTGGCCAGAGCTTGTCCACTGCCTACCATCGATCACCGCAAGACTTTGTGCACCGTCGCACAATCTCCTCGGGAGGCTTCCTTGCACCGCCGCCGTCGCACCGCGCTCCTCCTCTCCGCCGCGATCGTCGCGGCGCCCCTCCTCACCGCATGCGGAAACGACGCGCATCCCGGTGCGGCAGCCGTCGTCGGCGGCCAGCGGATCACCGTCGCCCAGCTGGAGACCAGGGTGAACGAGGTGCGCGAGGCACAGCGCGTCGCGGTGCCGGACGAGGCGCAATACGCGCAGGCCATCGCCAAGACCGGCACTCTCAGCCGGGACACCCTGCACAGCATGGTCCTCGACCAGGTTCTGCACCGCGCGGCGCAGGACGCCGGGGTGACGGTCACCCGCAAGGAGATCCAGGACATGCGCACCGGCCTGGAACAGCAGGCCGGCGGCGCCAAGGCCCTGGAAACGGCCTGGCTCCAGCGCTACGGCATCGCCCCCGAGCGCCTCGACGAGAACCTCCGCCTCCAGCTCGAGGCCCAGAAGCTCGCCGCCGTCCTCGGCACCGACACCGGCAAGGCCGACTTCTGGCAGGCCCTGGCCAAGGCGTCCAAGAAACTCGACATCGACCTCAACCCCCGCTACGGCACCTGGGACGACGCGAAGAGCAGCCGCGTCGACGCGAAGACGCCGTGGGTCCGGGAGGTCTCGGCGACGGGGACACAGGAGACGGCGTAACACCATCGCCGGTCATACGATCCCACCCCGCCCCCGGGTCTGTGGACAACTGATCGGCTCTGTCGGCGGTGTGGGTTAGCTTCGAGCTGTGAACACCACCAGCCCCGAATCCGCCCCGGCCGCCGCCCCAGGCCGCATTGTCCTGCTGACCACCAGCCACCGTGTCGCCCCCGGCCTGCTGTCCTGGCCCGCCTGGCAGGCGCTGCACGCGGCCGGCCGGGTGCTGTGCGCGGACGGTGCGCACCCGCAGCTGCCGTATCTGCGCGAGGCCGGCATACAGGTCGACGAGGCCTCCCCGACCGCGGAGGAACTGGTCGAGGCGTGTGCGGGCGGCCACACCGTGGTCGTGGTCGCGACGGGCGAGGGCGAGCCCCGGCTCACCGACGGCCTCGCCCGCCTCGCCGGCTCGGGCCGCGTGTCCATGCCCGACCTGGAACTCCTCCCCGCCTCCTACGACCTCCCGGGCGCCCGCCTCCTCGACCTCGTCCAGGTCATGGACCGCATCCGCGCCGAGTGCCCCTGGTCCTCCCAGCAGACCCACAAGGGCCTCGCCAAGTACGGCATCGAGGAGGCCTACGAACTCGTCGAGGCCATCGAGGAGGGCGACCGCGACGAACTCCGCGAAGAGCTCGGCGACGTCCTCCTCCAGGTCGTCTTCCACGCCCGCATCGCGGAGGAGGACCCGGACACCCCCTTCTCCATCGACGACGTGGCGGGCGGCATCGTCACCAAGCTCATCCACCGCCACCCCCACGTCTTCGGCGACGAGACCGCGACGACCCCCGAGGAGGTGAAGGAGCACTGGCTGCGCACGAAGGCCATAGAGAAACAACGCGAGTCGGTGACGGACGGCATCCCCCTCGGCCAGCCGGGCCTGGCGCTCGCCGCCAAGCTGGCATCGCGTGCCCGTACGGCAGGCCTGGAGGTAACGCTGCCGACGGGAGAGGGCATGGGGTACGAACTGCTCGCCATGGCGGTGAGAGCCGAGGCGGCGGGGGTGGATCCGGAGGCGGCGCTGCGGAGCGCGGCGCGGGCCTATCGGGATGCGGTGCTGGAGGCGGAGGGAAACGGCGTCTAGGTCGCCGGGCCGCGATCAGACGGGCGGATGGCCGGCTCGAGCGGGGGTGAACCGTACGGGGAGGTCACGAAGTCCACGCATGATGAGTCCGCCTCGCCAGCGCAGGTCGGCGGGGTCGGCGGCGAGCTCGAGATCGGGCAGGCGGCGCAACAGGGTCTCCAGGCCCGTACGGCCCTCAAGGCGGGCCAGAGGAGCACCGAGGCAGTAGTGAATGCCGTGGCCGTACCCGAGGTGCTGGTTGTCACCCCGGGACAGGTCGAGCGAGTCCGGGGCGGCGAACCGAGCTGGGTCGCGGTCCGCGGCGGCAAGTACGACCAGCACCGGGTCGCCGACGGCGATGGGCTGCCCGCCGATGACGAGGGGCTCGGTGGCGTAGCGCCAGGTGGCCAGCTCCACGGGGCCGTCGTAGCGGAGCAGTTCCTCGATGCCGGTGTCGAGGAGCTCGGTCTCGCCGCGTTCGATCGAGTTCTGGAGCCGTGCGCGCTGGTCGGGGTTACGCAGGAGCGCGTACGTGCCGTTGCCGAGCAAGTTGATAGTGGTCTCAAATCCTGCGAACAAAAGCACGAAGCACATCGCGGCAGCTTCGTTCTCGGTGAGGTGCTCGCCATGGTCGGAGGCACGGATGAGGTCCGAGATCAGGTCGTCGCCGAGGTCGCCGCGCTTGCGGTGGATGAGTTCGGCGAGGTAGCCGCGGATCTTCTTGACGGAACGGGCGACACCCCCGCGTGGGCCCCCTCCGTGCCGGATCATCATGCCCGCCCAGTCGCGGAAGTCGTCCTGGTCCTCGCGTGGAACGCCGAGCAGATCGCAGATCGCGTAGATGGGGAGAGGGAAGGCGAAGTCGTGGATGAGGTCGGCCTGGCCCTGGGGTGCGAACCGGTCGATGAGACTGTCCGTCAACTCCTGTACCCGGGGCTCGAATTCCGCCACACGACGCGGGGTGAACGCCTTGGAGACGAGGCGGCGCAGCCGGGTGTGATCCGGGGGGTCGATGTTGAGCAGATGCGTCATGAGGTTGGCACTGCGTTCGCCGGGGATACCGGTCCGGCTCTTGCCCTGAGCGTCCCCCGCATGGTGGTCGGGGTTCTTCGAGAGGCGCTGGTCCGCGAGCGCTTGACGCGCATCGGCATAGCGGGTCACCAACCACGCCTCGACGCCGCTGGGGAGTTTCGTCCAATGGACGGGGGAGTGCTCGCGCAGCCAGGCGTAAGCCGGGTACGGGTCGGAAGCGAACTCCCAGGTGAAGAGTTCGGGGCCGGTGTTCGAGACGTTCACGTGATGACCGTATCCGCAGCCGCAAGGCGCTTGCGCGTCCGCAGGTTGGCATGGGTCGAACATCCATCTTTGCTTTCGGGCAGGGTGTCCGGTCCCTCAGGGCCGGGGTGAATGCCCGCTCCCGCGTAGCGGGGCAGAGGTAGCCGAATCGCCGCCAGGGCGATTCGGCGTCCCCCTTCAAGATGTCCAGGGCGGCGTCGAGCAGGTGAGATGCGGGGGCGTGCGGTTGGGGGGCTGGGGGCTGTGGGGTGTGCTGGTCACTCGTGCGGGTGATGTTGGTCGAAGAGATGCGCGGGTGGGGAACGGGGTGGCTAGGTTCGCGGCATGTCTCGTTTCCGGATGTACCCGACGCCCGCGCAGGAAGAGCAGATGCTCACGCACTGTGCGCACGCCCGGTACGTCTGGAATCTCGCCGTTGAGCAGCACTCGCACTGGCGCAGGTGGCGCAGGGCCGCTCCCGGTTTCGCGGAGCAGTGCCGTCAGCTCACCGAAGCCCGGCGGGGGAACGAATGGCTTGGCTTGGGAAACGCCGACGTGCAGCAGCAGGCACTGAAGGACTTCGCCAAGGCTAAGAAAGCCCGCTTCACGTCCGGGTTCGGTGAACCGGCCTGGCGCAGGAAGTTCCGGCATGAGGGCTTCCGGGTCATCGGTACCGACCGTGTGCCCGAGTACAACACTGACGGCTCACCGAAGCTGAACGCGAAGACCGGCAAGCAGGTCATGGGCCGCTCCGTCGTCGTGCCGAGGCTCAACCGTAGGTGGGCGCAGGTCAGGGTGCCCGGCTGCGGCTGGGTCCGCTTCCGCCTCAGCGCCAAGGGCAAGGGTGCGCAGTTGCCCGACGCGAAGACGTTCCGCGTCACCTTTCGCAGCGGGCAGTGGCACATCGCCTTCGCGGTCGTCCCCGAGCCGACCCCCGCGCCCGGCACCGGCGAGGTCATCGGCATCGACCGGGGTGTGACGATCACCGCCGCCCTGTCGGACGGCCGCACCCTGAACTGTCCGCAGCTCACCGTCAGGGAACGCGCCCAAGTCCGCAAGCACCAGCGGCGCGCGGCGAGGGCGAAGAAGGACAGTCCCGAGAAGACGGCCGAGTACGCGAAGGTGGCCAAGCTCAAGGCGCGGGAGGCGAACCGGCGCAAGGACTGGTGCGAGAAGACCAGCACTATGCTCGCCCGCTCCTACAGCCTGATCCGGTTCGAGAAGCTGAACATCAGGAACATGACCCGCTCCGCGAAGGGAACCGCCGAGCGGCCCGGCAGGCACGTCGCCCAGAAGTCCGGCCTGAACCGGGTGATCCTCGCCCAGGGGTGGGGCCTGCTGCGGCAGCGGACCGAGCACAAGGCCCCCGACCGGGTCCAGGACGTACCCGCCCCCTACACCAGTCTGCGCTGCAGTGCCTGCGGATGGATCGACAAGAACTCGCGCAAGAGCCAAGCCGAGTTCGTCTGTTCCTCCTGCGGCTTCACCTGCAACGCGGACACCAACGCGAGTATCAACGTCGCGGCAGGACAGGGCGGGATCCCCCGCCCCCGGCGAACAGCCGGTGCCGGAGGGACGACACCGTCCACCAAGCGGTCGAGCGTCCGTGAACCTCAACCCAACTGGGTTGGAATCCCCCTCTTTTAAGAGGGGGAGGATGTCAATGCGTGTCACAGCGGGAGTTGTGCTGGAACCGGCCAAACATGACCCGCCCTCAACTCTGTGATCTTCACGTGATCTACGCGGCATTAACTTGTGACAAGTGATCGACTGCCGATACGTTCACGCATCAGCGCGGTGACTGTCTCCACCCGCCGCGCCGGTCACTGTTGTCTCGCGAAAGGCCTCCGCATGCTCACCGGGAACGGTCGTCACCGTCGCCCCCGCCAGGCTCCGGCACTCCTCGTCGCGGCCGGAGTGACCGGCTCCGCCATCGCGATCCCGCTTCTCGGCGCCACCGGCGCGAGCGCGGCCGACGGGAATACCTGGGACCAGGTCGCCAAGTGCGAGACCGACGGTTCCTGGAGCGCGAACAAGGGCGACGGCTACTACGGCGGGCTCAAGCTCTCCCAGGAGAACTGGGAGAAGCACGGTGGCCTCGACTACGCCACGAGCCCCGACCTCGCCAGCCGCAACCAGCAGATAGCCGTCGCCGAGAAGGTCCTCGCGGACCAGGGCGTCGGCGTCTGGGGCACCTGCGGTCTGCTGAACGGGCTGAGCAAGGACTCGGCCTCGGACGATGTCGACACCGGCGTCGAGAGCGGCACCCCGTCGGCATCCGAAGAGTCGGGTTCATCTGAATCATCCGATTCGCCTGGCTCGTCCGGACTGTCCAACTCCTCCGGATCGTCCGACTCGTCGACCGAGTCCTCCGCCGACTCGACCCCCTCGCCCTCGGCGTCCACC
The DNA here is from genome assembly GCF_045041015.1 of Streptomyces sp. NBC_00019. Taxonomy (NCBI): domain Bacteria; kingdom Bacillati; phylum Actinomycetota; class Actinomycetes; order Kitasatosporales; family Streptomycetaceae; genus Streptomyces; species Streptomyces sp. NBC_00019. Next base: position 4,542,220 of record NZ_CP108302.1, on the reverse strand, counting down.
GAAGCGGACAACTCTTCCAGGTCGGACACCTCTGACCCCGGCGCCGAAGAATCACAGCCGTCCGACAGTCCATCCACAGCACCGGCAAAGAGTGACGAATCGGACAACTCCTGGCAAGAAGGCGGCTCTTCGGCTCTCGTCGACACCGGCGCCCTCTCCGCCGCCAAGGAGAGCACCGGCCGGCACCGCGGCGCGAGCGCCGACGAGGGCTCGTACACCGTCCGCGTCGGCGACACGCTCGCCTCCATCGCCGACTCCCTTGACGTCGACGGCGGATGGCGCCGGCTCTACACCGAGAACAGGCAGGTCATCGGCGCCGACCCGAGCAGCATCGAGCCCGGTCAGACCCTCGTACTCGGTAGCGAATAGGGCGAAAACCCCAGAGAAATGCCGGTAGTTCACGCCACACTTCACATCAAATGTCCGGTTTGGCGAAAGTGTGGGATGAGTCTCAGAAGCCCTGATCGTCTTTGAAATTCCCCGGATTCCCTGTCTACGGTCAACACCGCTCGTCACCGCGAGCCCCGTCTGCCGCAACGCCGAATCCTGCCAGCGGCCGTACGGGAACAGTCGTCGCGTCATGCGCCGTAGGCAGGAGCGGGGGACCCAAGGTAAGTGCCGGGCCCAGCGGTTCACGCTGGTCCGGCTTGGGGTGAAGTCGCGCATCGCGAGATGCGCGGCCGGGCAACTCAACCGGCCCGAACCCGACAGCTCACCTCGCAGGCGTCGGTGAGGGGATCCACCATGCTGTTTTCCGGTAAGGGCAAGCACCGTCGTCCGTCCAAGGCCACCCGCGCCGCCGCGCTCGCCGGCGTCACCGGTGTCGCCATAGCCGCCCCGCTGATGGCGGCCGGCAACGCCTCCGCCGCCACCGCCTCCGAGTGGGACGCCGTCGCCCAGTGCGAGTCGGGCGGCAACTGGGCCATCAACACCGGCAACGGCTACTACGGCGGTCTGCAGTTCTCCGCCTCCACCTGGGCCGCGTACGGCGGCACGGCGTACGCCTCGCAGGCCAACCAGGCCACCAAGGCGCAGCAGATCGAGATCGCCGAGAAGGTCCTCGCGGGTCAGGGCAAGGGTGCCTGGCCGTCCTGCGGCGTCGGCCTGTCCAGCGCGAGCTACACCGGCGGCGGCTCGTCGAGCTCCTCGGGCAGCAGCTCCTCCAGCGACAGTGGCACCAGCACCCGCTCCTCCGAGCAGGGGGCCTCCCGCTCCTCCGAGCGCCCGGCCGCCAAGAAGACCGTCACCACCCCGACCGGCAAGAAGGTCAAGAAGGGCGACGGCGAGTACAAGGTCGTCACGGGTGACACCCTCAGCGCCATCGCCGAGGAGCACGACGTCAAGGGCGGCTGGCAGAAGCTGTTCAAGCTGAACAAGGACATCGTCAGCGACGCCGACTTCATCTACCCGGGTCAGCAGCTGCACCTCAAGTAAGGGCTGCGGCACTCAAGCAGGACCCAGCTGAACCACAGTGCCCTCACATCCGTGGTCCTCATACTGAAGGCCTCGTGAGGGTCCCCCCGTCCCCACGGGCTCCCCGCTCCGGTGCGTGTTCCCCCGTACGCACCGGGGCGGGGCTTTTTTCTGCGCCGGTTTCTGTCAGGTTTCCGAAAGCGTCTTTGTTCCGTTCAGAAACAATTTACTCTCGGTTCTGTCCACGGGGCGGTCCACGCGGTGGCCGATCGCCCCGAGCCGGTTAGGCTCGTCTCGCAGAACACACCGCGGTCCCGGCGGACCGTGTCACATCCCATGAAGGAGATGCTCGTGCCGTCCATCGACGTCGTCGTAGCCCGGGAAATCCTGGACTCCCGAGGCAACCCCACGGTCGAGGTCGAGGTCGGCCTCGACGACGGCAGCACGGGTCGTGCCGCCGTTCCGTCCGGCGCCTCCACGGGTGCCTTCGAGGCCATCGAGCTCCGCGACGGTGACCCCAACCGCTACCTGGGCAAGGGTGTCGAGAAGGCCGTCCTCGCCGTCATCGAGCAGATCGGCCCGGAGCTCGTCGGCTACGACGCCACCGAGCAGCGCCTGATCGACCAGGCCATGTTCGACCTGGACGCCACCGACAACAAGGGCTCGCTCGGCGCCAACGCCATCCTCGGCGTCTCCCTCGCCGTCGCCCACGCCGCCTCCGAGGCCAGCGACCTCCCGCTCTTCCGCTACCTGGGCGGCCCGAACGCGCACCTGCTGCCCGTTCCGATGATGAACATCCTTAACGGCGGCTCGCACGCCGACTCCAACGTGGACATCCAGGAGTTCATGATCGCCCCGATCGGCGCGGAGTCCTTCTCCGAGGCGCTGCGCTGGGGCGCCGAGGTCTACCACACCCTCAAGAAGGTGCTGAAGACCAAGGGCCTGTCCACCGGCCTCGGCGACGAGGGCGGCTTCGCGCCGAACCTGGAGTCCAACCGCGCCGCGCTCGACCTCATCATCGAGGCCATCAAGCAGGCCGGTTACGTCCCCGGCGAGCAGATCGCGCTCGCGCTCGACGTCGCCGCGTCCGAGTTCTACAAGGACGGCAAGTACGAGTTCGAGGGCAAGTCCCGCTCGGCCGCCGAGATGACCGAGTACTACGAGGAGCTCGTCTCCGCGTACCCGCTCGTCTCCATCGAGGACCCGCTGTACGAGGACGACTGGGCCGGCTGGAACACCATCACCGCGAAGATCGGTGACAAGGTCCAGATCGTCGGCGACGACCTGTTCGTCACCAACCCCGAGCGCCTGGCCCGCGGCATCGAGGAGGGCTCCGCCAACGCCCTGCTCGTCAAGGTGAACCAGATCGGCTCGCTGACCGAGACGCTGGACGCCGTCGAGATGGCCCAGCGCAACGGCTTCAAGTGCATGATGTCCCACCGCTCCGGCGAGACCGAGGACGTCACCATCGCCGACCTCGCCGTCGCGGTGAACTGCGGTCAGATCAAGACCGGCGCCCCGGCCCGCTCGGACCGCGTCGCCAAGTACAACCAGCTGCTGCGCATCGAGGAGATCCTCGACGACGCCGCGGTGTACGCCGGCCGCTCGGCGTTCCCCCGCTTCAAGGGCTGATCTCGGCAGGGCTAAGCCTTAGCCAGTCGTACGTACGTCCCCGCACCGGTCCCGTACCGTGTGCGGGGACGTACGCGCGTGTGTGAAGGAGGGGCTGGGACATGGCCGTCAAGGACCGGGACCGGTTCTCCACCGCGACCAGGATCCGGTTGCTCGGCGAGCAGACCGCGGCCCGGGTCTACCGTTCCCAGACCAAGCGGCAGGCCCGCCGCTCCCGGCTGACCGGCCGGGCGGCACTGCTCGCGCTGGTCCTGTGCTCGCTGATCGTCGCGCTCGCCTATCCGATAAGGCAGTACGTCTCCCAGCGCGCCGAGATCGCGGACCTCCAGCGGCAGCAGGAACAGGCCCGGCAGCGGGTCGAGCAGCTGCGGGACCAGAAGGCACGCTGGCAGGACGACGCGTACGCCGAGCAGCGGATCCGCGAGCGGCTCCACTACGTGATGCCGGGGGAGACGGGGTTCATCGTCGTCGACCCGGGCGCGGCGCGGCAGTCGCGGGCCGACATGGGGGCGGCCGACCGCCCCTGGTACTCCAACGTCTGGGACGGGGTCGACAAGTCCGACGCCTCCGACCAGTGAACCGACCTTTTCCGCAGTCAGACAGCAGAGAGACTTTCGTACGGCATGGAAACGCCCCCGCCGACCACTGAGCGCACCGAGCCCACCGACGCCGACGTCGAGGCCTTCAAGCAGCAGCTCGGACGTCCGCCGCGCGGCCTGCGCGCGATCGCGCACCGCTGTCCGTGCGGCCAGCCGGACGTGGTGGAGACGGCCCCCCGGCTCCCCGACGGCACGCCCTTCCCGACGACGTACTACCTGACGTGCCCGCGCGCCGCCTCGGCGATCGGCACGCTGGAGGCGAACGGCGTCATGAAGGAGATGACGGAGCGGCTCCAGAGCGACCCGGAGCTCGCCGCCGCCTACCGCGCCGCGCACGAGGACTACATCGCGCGCCGTGACGCCATCGAGGTCCTGGAGGGCTTCCCCAGCGCGGGTGGCATGCCGGACCGGGTGAAGTGTCTGCACGTACTGGTGGGGCACTCCCTGGCCGCGGGGCCCGGCGTGAACCCGCTGGGCGACGAGGCGATCGAGATGCTGCCGGAGTGGTGGCGCAAGGGTCCGTGCGTGCAGCCGCTCGTGGCTCCCGACCCGGCGGACGAACTGCCGGGCGAGGAGGGCGTGGTCTCCGATCCCGCCGAGGCCCGCAGCGGCTTCTTCGCTCACGCCCCGCTGGTCCCCGAGGGGTTCAGCCGGGTCGCGGCCGTCGACTGCGGTACGAACTCCATCCGGCTCCTCGTCGCGGACGTCAATCCCGCCACCGGTGAGCTGCTGGAGCTGGACCGGCGGATGACGATCGTGCGGCTCGGCCAGGACGTGGACCGGACCGGCCGACTGGCCCCGGAGGCGCTGGAGCGGACGTTCGCGGCCTGCCGGGAGTACGCGGACGTGATCCGTGAACTGGGCGCCGGCAAGGTGCGGTTCGTCGCCACCTCCGCCTCCCGGGACGCCTCGAACCGGGACGAGTTCGTCCAGGGCGTCGTCGGGATCCTCGGGGTCGAGCCCGAGGTCATCTCCGGTGAGCGGGAGGCGGAGTTCTCCTTCACGGGCGCCACGAAGGAGCTGACCGGTCACGACGGGTTCGCCGAGCCGTATCTCGTCGTGGACATCGGCGGCGGCTCGACGGAGTTCGTGGTCGGGGACGACCAGGTGCGCGCCGCCCGTTCCGTCGACATCGGCTGTGTGCGGATGACCGAGCGGCATCTCGTCCAGGACGGGGCGGTCGGTGACCCGCCCTCCGAGGCGCAGATCGCCGCCATGCGTGCCGACATCGAGGCCGCCCTCGACCTCGCCGAGGAGTCCGTGCCGCTGCGCGACGCGCGCACGCTGGTGGGGCTCGCCGGGTCCGTCACCACCGTGTCGGCGATCGCGCAGGAGCTGCCGGAGTACGACTCGGTCCGCATCCATCACTCCCGGGTCTCCCGCGAGCGGGTCCGGGAGATCACCGAGTGGCTGCTGCGCTCCACGCACGCCGAGCGCGCGGCCGTGCCCTCGATGCATCCCGGGCGCGTGGACGTCATCGCCGCGGGGGCTCTCGTACTGCTCTCGATCATGGAGCGGATCGGGGCCGAGGAGGTCGTCGTGAGCGAGCACGACATCCTCGATGGCATCGCGTGGTCGATCACGTAGCCCTCTGCTGAGCAGGAAGAACAACGTATGAGCACGTCTGAGGGGCCCTTCGGGGCCCCTCTGTCGCGTGCCGTCGGAAAAGTTCGTGAAGTTCTTCACAAGGAAATCGGTCCCGTTGGGCGATGAATGTGTTCCGGTTGACCCTTCCGGGGCCCGAACGCCCCTGTGAACACGTTCAAAACGGCTGGACGCGGACCCTCTGCGAGGGTGCTGCGCGAGATCGTCTCGAAGGTCTCACGAAGGCTCCGAAAGGCCGGAGAGGCAGCTCACGCGGCATTGACAACGGCCCGCCCTACACGCCGGTTCCCGGTCCGCGCCATGACCTGGATCACGCGAGTCGCGGAGGATAACACACACCCCGTCGGAGCTTGTGAAGGGGCGCACGAGCGACCCCCCTGAGGCGGGTGGATACTCGATGGCATGAGCACCACGGAGCGTCCCAGGATCCTCGTAGTAGGCGGTGGGTACGTAGGCCTGTACGCAGCTCGGCGCATTCTCAAGAAGATGCGCTACGGCGAGGCGACCGTCACGGTCGTCGACCCCCGGTCGTACATGACCTACCAGCCCTTCCTCCCCGAAACCGCCGCCGGCAACATCTCCCCTCGCCATGTCGTCGTCCCGCTGCGACGCGTGCTGCCCAAGGCGGAGGTGCTCACCGGCCGGGTCACCACCATCGATCAGGACCGCAAGGTCGCCACGATCGCCCCGCTGGTCGGCGAGGCGTACGAGCTGCCCTTCGACTACCTGGTCATCGCGCTCGGCGCGGTCTCCCGCACCTTCCCGATCCCCGGCCTCGCCGAGCAGGGCATCGGTATGAAGGGCGTCGAGGAGGCCATCGGCCTGCGCAACCACGTCCTCGAGCAGCTCGACAAGGCCGACTCCACCACCGACGAGGAGATCCGCCGCAAGGCGCTCACCTTCGTCTTCATCGGCGGCGGCTTCGCCGGTGCGGAGACCATCGGTGAGGTCGAGGACCTGGCCCGCGACGCGGCCAAGTACTACAAGACCGTGTCCCGCGAGGACATGCGCTTCATCCTGGTCGACGCCGCGGACAAGATCCTGCCCGAGGTCGGCCCCAAGCTCGGCCAGTACGGCAAGGAGCACCTGGAGAGCCGCGGTGTGGAGATCTACCTCTCCACCTCGATGGACTCCTGCGTCGACGGCCACGTGGTGCTGAAGAACGGGCTGGAGGTCGACTCCAACACCATCGTGTGGACCGCCGGCGTCAAGCCGAACCCGGTCCTGTCGCGCTACGGTCTCCCGCTCGGCCCCCGCGGCCACGTGGACACCGCCCCGACCCTCCAGGTCCAGGGCACCGACTACATCTGGGCCGCCGGCGACAACGCCCAGGTCCCGGACGTCGCGGCCCGCAAGGCTGGCGTCGAGAACGCCTGGTGCCCGCCGAACGCCCAGCACGCGCTGCGTCAGGCCAAGGCCCTCGGCGACAACGTGGTCTCCGGCATGCGGGGCTTCCCGCAGAAGGAGTACGCGCACTCCAACAAGGGTGCGGTGGCCGGTCTCGGCCTCCACAAGGGCGTCGCGATGATCGTCATGGGCAAGGTGAAGATCAAGGTCAAGGGCCGTCTCGCCTGGTACATGCACCGTGGCTACCACGGTCTGGCGATGCCGACCTGGAACCGCAAGGTCCGCGTCTTCGCCGACTGGACCCTCGGCATGTTCCTCAAGCGCGAGGTCGTCTCCCTCGGCGCGATGGAGCACCCGCGCGAGGAGTTCTACGAGGCCGCCAAGCCCGTGCCGGCGGCCGCTAAGCCGGAGCAGAAGACCGAGGCGAAGGCCTCCTGACCCGCTCAGGTCACTGAACAACCACCCGAAGGACCTCCCGCCATCCGTGGTGCGGGAGGTCCTTCGGCGTTCCTGGGATTGCGTCCCGGCCTGTCGTTGTTTAAGCAGGTGGACAAAACCGGGATCCTCGTCACGGAGGTGTGCGCCATGTCCTATGCCGCCCTGCGGCTGAAGAACCTCTTGGAACAACTACTGGGAGTCCCCCTTCCGGTGCGTATCCGCGCGTGGGACGGATCCCAGGCGGGCCCGCCGGGCGCCCCCGTGCTGATCGTGCGCAACCGCCGAGCCGTCCGGCGGCTGCTGTTCAAGCCCGGCGAGCTCGGCCTCGCGCGCGCCTGGGTCGCCGGCGACCTCGACATCGACGGCGACCTCTACACCGCCCTCGGCCTCATCTCGGGCCTCGTCTGGGAGCGCGACGAGGGGTCCAGGAGCCTCTCCGAGGCGCTGCGCGACCCCCAGGTACGGGCCGCCGTGCGCGGCCTCGTGAAGCTCGGCGGAGTTCCCTTGCCGCCCGCCCCGCCCCGCGAGGAGGTCCGCCGCCGCGGCCACCTCCACACCAAGCGCACCGACAGACGCGCCGTCAGCCACCACTACGACGTCGGCAACGACTTCTACGAGATCGTCCTCGGCCCGTCGATGGTCTACTCGTGCGCCTACTGGGAGTCCCCCCACGGCACACTCGAGGCCGCCCAGCGCGACAAGCTCGAACTCGTGTGCCGCAAGCTCGGCCTGACACCCGGTCAGCGGCTCCTCGACGTCGGCTGCGGCTGGGGATCGCTGGCCATCCACGCCGCCCGCGAGCACGGCGTGAGCGTCGTCGGCGTCACCCTCTCCCAGGAACAAGCCTCCTACGCCCGTAAACGCGTCGCCGACGAGGGACTCACCGACCGGGTCGAGATCCGCGTCCAGGACTACCGGGACGTCACCGACGGGCCCTACGACGCGATCGCCTCCATCGGCATGGCCGAACACGTCGGCGCCGACCGGTACCTGGAGTACGCCCGGGACCTGTACGCCCTCCTGAAGCCCGGCGGACGACTCCTCAACCACCAGATCGCCCGCCGCCCGGAGCGCGACGAAACCACCTACCGGGTCGACGAGTTCATCGACGCCTACGTCTTCCCCGACGGCGAACTCGCCCCCCTCGGCACCACCGTCACCCAACTGGAGCGCGCCGGACTGGAGGCGCGTGACGTCGAGTCGATCCGCGAGCACTACGGCCTCACCCTGCGCCGCTGGGTCGCGAACCTGGAGGCCGACCGGCCCCGTGCCCAGCGGATCGCGGGCCCCGGCCGGGCCCGGGTCTGGCTCCTCTACATGGCGGCCTGCGCCCTCGCCTTCGAACGCAACCGCATCGGCGTCAACCAGGTCCTGGCCGTCCGGCCACCGGAGTCCGGCACCTCCGGGCTGCCACTGCGGGCGCGCACCTGGAACTGAACAGACAAAAGGGGCCCGCCGCTCGCACGCGACGGGCCCCGAACGCCGTACGGCTATTCCGACTTGATGGCCGTCAGCATGTTCAGCCGGGACGCGCGCCGGGCCGGCCACAGGGCCGCCAGGACGCCGACCGCCGCCGCCAGCAGCAGGAAGAGGCCCATCCTGGTCCACGGCAGGACCAGTTCGTACGTCGCCATCTTGGTGCCCAGCAGCTCGCCGGCCGCCCAGCCGAAGAAGACGCCCAGGCCGATGCCGAGCACCCCGCCGAACAGGGAGATCACCAGGGACTCCAGGCGGACCATCCGCTTGATGCCCTTGCGGTCCAGGCCGATCGCGCGGAGCATGCCGATCTCCTGGGAGCGCTCGAAGACCGACATGGCCAGGGTGTTGATGACACCGAGGACCGCGACGATCACTGCCATGGCGAGCAGGCCGTAGAGCATGTTCAGCATCAGCGTGAACATCTGCGCGATGTCGTCGGACAGGTCCTGCTTGCTCTGGACCTTGATGGCCGGGTTGGTGCCGAGGGCCTTCTCCAGCTTGTCCTTCGTCGCGCTCGTCGCGCCGTCGGACGTCTTCACCATGACCATCATGTCGGCGGTGTCCGACAGATGCGGGGTGAGCGTGGCGTTGTCGAGGAGGATGCCGCTGAAGAACTCGTTGCCCTCGTAGACCCCGGCGACCGTCAGCTTCTGCTTCCTGCCGTCCTCGTAGGCGACCGTGAAGCTCGAACCGGCCTTCCAGCCACGCTGCTCGGCACGATCGGTGTCCACGACGACCTGTGTGCCGCCCACCTTGAAGGCGCCGTCGTCGACCTTGAGATCGGTGAGCTTGCCGAACGAGGCTCCGTTGACGCCGGTCAGGTACTCCGTCTCGCCGCCGATGCGGGAGGGGGAGTTGCGCATCGGGCTGATCTCGGTGACGTCGTCGACCCGGGTCAGCTCCTTCGCGACATCCGGCGAGAGCTCGTTGCCGTTCGCCATCGACACGACGTAGTCCGCGCGGATCGCCGACGACGCCATCTTGTCGATCGACTTCTGCAGACTGCCCGCCATCACCGTCATGCCGGTGATGAGGGTCAGGCCGATCATCAGCGCGGAGGCGGTGGCAGCGGTACGACGGGGGTTGCGGACCGAGTTCTGACGGGCCAGCTTGCCGGCCGTGCCGAAGATCCGCAGGACGGGCGCGGCGGCCGCGATCAGCGGGCGGGACAGCAGCGGGGTCAGGATGAACACACCGATGATCAGCAGGACCGCGCCGAGGCCCATCGGGGCCTGACCGTCCGAGCCCTCCATCGTGGTGGCCGCCAGGACGACCGCGACGCCGGCGCCGCTGAAGAGGGCGCCCAGGGTGTTGCGCAGCACCAGCGACTTGGTGGTGGCCTGCGCGTGCACGCTGCTCATCGCGGCGACCGGCGGGATCTTCGCGGCCCGACGGCCCGGCAGCCATGCCGCCAGCATGGTGATGAGGACACCGACCGCGAGGGCGGTGGCGACCGTGCCGCCGGAGATGATCAGCGGGCCGTCGGGGACGGTGGCGCCCAGGGTGCCCATCAGCGACCGGAGCCCGGCGCCGATGCCGATGCCCGCGACCAGACCGGTCACCCCGGCGACCGTGCCGACCACGAAGGCCTCGATCAGCACCGACCGCGTGACCTGCCGGCGCGAGGCGCCGACGGCCCGCAGCAGCGCGAGTTCCTTGGTGCGCTGGGCGACCAGCATGGTGAAGGTGTTGGCGATGATGAACGTGCCGACGAAGAGCGCGATGCCCGCGAAGACCAGCAGGCCCTGCTTCAGCCCGGCCATCGACGCGGAGATCATCTCGGCCTGGTCGTCGGCGAGTTGACGCCCCGTCGTGGTCTCCACGAGGTTCATCGGCAGCGCCTTGTCGAGGGCGGCCTTCAGCGCGGTCTGGGAGGTGCCGGAGGCGGCCTTCACGTCGATCTGGTCGTACGTGCCCGTCTTGCCGAACAGCGTCTGCGCGGTCGCCGTGTCGAACAGGGCGAGGCTGCCGCCGGCCGCGACGTTGCCGTCGTCGGTGGTGAAGATGCCGGTGATCTTCGGAGCGAGGACCGGCCCGTCGACGGAGATCCGCACCGTGTCGCCGACCTTGTAGCCGGCGCGCTCGGCGGTCTCGGAGTCGATGGCGACCTGGTTCCTGCCGTGCGGTGCCGCACCTTCCTTCAGCGGGTACCGCGGGTCCTTGTCCCCCCAGTAGTTCCCGCCCTGCGACTGGAAGCCGCCGCCGATGAGCTTGCCGTCCTTGTCGGCGATGGCCGTGAAGCCGTTGACGACACCGATGGTCGAGGCGGCCCCGTCGACCTTCGCGCTTCTGTCGAGCAGTGCCTGGGTGAGTTCGGGGGTCTTGCCGACCTTGTCGCCCTTGCTCTCCTGGTAGTTGGGCTGCACGGCCACGTCAACCTGGTCGAAGCCCTTGGCCGAGCTGTTCTGGTAGGCGTTCGAGATGGTGCTGGTGAAGACCAGCGTCCCGGACACGAAGGCCACGCCGAGCATCACGGCGAGCACCGTCATGAGCAGCCGGGCCTTGTGCGCGAGGACGTTGCGCAGGGCGGTGCGGAACATCAGGAGGTACGGCCCTTCGCGTCGAACTGCTTCATGAAGTCGAGCACCGAGTCCGCGGTCGGCTGGTACATCTCGTCCACGATCCGCCCGTCGGCGAGGAAGACGACCCGGTCCGCGTACGCGGCGGCCACCGGGTCATGGGTCACCATCACCACGGTCTGCCCCAACTCCCGTACGGAGTTGCGGAGAAAGCCCAGCACTTCGGCGCCGGAGCGCGAGTCGAGGTTTCCGGTGGGCTCGTCGCCGAAGATGATGTCGGGCCTGGAGGCGAGGGCACGGGCGACGGCGACGCGCTGCTGCTGGCCGCCGGAGAGCTGGGAGGGCCGGTGGGAGAGGCGGTCCTTCAGCCCCACCATCTGGATCACCGAGTCCAGCCACTGCTTGTCCGGCTTACGGCCCGCGATGTCCATGGGGAGTGTGATGTTCTCCAGCGCGGTCAGCGTCGGCAGCAGGTTGAACGCCTGGAAGATGAAGCCGATCTTGTCCCGGCGGAGCTTGGTGAGCTGCTTGTCCTTGAGGGAGCCCAGCTCGATGTCGCCGATGCGTACGGACCCGGAGGAGAACGTGTCCAGTCCGGCCACACAGTGCATCAGCGTGGACTTGCCGGACCCCGACGGGCCCATGATCGCGGTGAACTCGGCCTGCCGGAAGTCGACGGAGACCCGGTCGAGGGCGACCACCTGGGTCTCGCCCTGTCCGTAGATCTTCGACAGATCCGTGGCGCGAGCGGCCACGGTGGTGGCTCGGCCGGCGATGGGAGTGGTGGTCACGGGTGGGCGCTCCTGACGGGACGACGACATGTTCAGGGGACGTGAACCATCGTCTCGGCGCCTCGCCGCCGTGTAGTCAGCCGCTGTTCCGGTTCCGGGGGGCGACTTCCGGTTGACCGCGCCCGGTCGTCTCATACCTGGGGATGACGGGAGCCCCTGAGGGCGGGCCGCGTCGAGAACAGGTGGAGCCCCCTCGTTCGGGCGGTGAAATTCCGTCATTCCGCATGCGTGGTCGGCCGTCACGCGTAAGGCTATTGGCAAGTGCGGATGGCCCGTTCCACGGGCTGATGCACCCTCAGACGTCAATAAAATAAGACAACATCGGTCCGCCCGTCCGCTGTTCGGGGGATGTATCCCGATAGGCTCGAACCTCGACGCGGAGCCCATGGCCTGCCCGGATGGTGGAATGCAGACACGGCGAGCTTAAACCTCGCTGCCCCTCGCGGGCGTACCGGTTCAAGTCCGGTTCCGGGCACCTCCGACCTTTTCAGAACCCGTAGGCAGACACCGCTTCCCGTGGGGTCCTTCCTTCAGCACATCGCGACAGTGCGATGGCGCGGCCCACCCCCTCGCGAACCCGCCCGGGCGTTCTGCCCCGCACCGACCGTTGACACACGGCGCCACCCGCCCCAGACTCGCGAGAGCAACTCAGTGAAGTAAATTTCACTATACGAACCCCGCGCGAAGCGTGCACGAACCACGAGTCACGCGAACAGCGGCAATGACGCCCACCGAAGGGAACGACCGATGCGCACCACCGTCGGCATCATCGGAGCCGGCCCCGCCGGCCTCCTCCTCGCCCGGCTGCTTCACAACGCCGGCATCGACTCGGTCGTCCTCGAAAGCCGTGACCGCTCCTACGTCGAGCAGCGGCAGCGGGCCGGGATCCTGGAGCAGGGGACCGTGGACGTGCTGCGGGCGGCCGGGGCCGGGGAGCGGATGGAGAGGGAGGGGCTGCGGCACGACGGGATAGAGCTGCGGTACGACAGGAAGCGGCACCGGGTCGACTTCCCGGCCCTCACCGGCGGGCGGTCCGTGATGGTCTACGCGCAGACCGAGGTGTGCAAGGACCTCATCGCCCTCCAGCTCAAGGAGGGCGGGCCACTGCTCTTCGAGGCGGAGGCGCTGGCCGTGGAGGGGGCGGACGGGGACAGCCCGAGCATCCGGTTCCGGCATGAAGGGCGTGAGGACGTTCTCGAGTGCGAGTACGTCGTCGGGTGCGACGGGTTCTGGGGCGTCGCGCGCAAGGCGATCCCCGAGGAGCTGACCCGGGTCTTCGAGCGGACGTACCCCTTCGGCTGGCTCGGCATCCTCGCCGACGTCCCGCCCTCCCACGACGAACTGGTCTATGCCCGCCACGACCGCGGCTTCGCCCTGCTGTCCATGCGGTCGCCGTCCGTCTCCCGGCTCTACCTCCAGGTGCCCGAGGGAACCGACGCGGAGAGCTGGGGTGACGAGGAGATCTGGGACGAGCTGGAGCGGCGCTTCGAGACCGACGACGACTGGCGGCTCCAAAGGGGCCCCATCACCCAGAAGTCCGTCACGCCCATGCGGTCGTACGTCCATGAGCCCATGCGGCACGGCCGGCTCTATCTCGCCGGGGACGCCGCCCACATCGTGCCGCCGACCGGGGCGAAGGGGCTGAATCTCGCCGTAGGGGATGTCGTCACCTTCGCGCGGGCGCTGACGCAGGAGAAGGAGACGGGGTCCACCGAGCTCCTCGACGCCTACTCCGAGACCTGTCTGCGCCGCGTCTGGCAGGCCGAGCGGTTCTCGTACGACATGACGACGCTGCTGCACCGGGCCCCCGACGCCACCCCCTTCGAGGACCGGCTCCAGGTGGCGCGGCTGGAGCGGATCGCCTCGTCCGAGGCCGCCGAGACCGATCTGGCCGAGGGGTACACGGGGTTCCCGTTCGGGTGAGTGATCTCCGGCCGGTCGCGGCGATGTACCGGCTTGGTCATGAACCTGCCCCTCCGTGGCCGGGAATCAGTGGGCCGCGTAGCGTGTTGGCCAGCACAACAAGGGAAAGATCCTCCCCAAGCATTAGGGTCAATCCTTTGCCTACCTATTACTCTTAGGCCAAGGCCCACCACAGTGGCCATGGAGGAGTGAAATGAGGAGCAGCAACCCGGTCTTCTCGCGACGGGGGTTCAGCCGCGACAACGGCTACGCGGGCTTCAACGCCCAGCCGCAGGCCGGGGGCGCCGCTGTAGGCACGCAGGCCAACCCCTACGCGCAGGGCAACCCGTATGCCCAGCCGCAGGCGGACCCCTACGCGCAGAACCCGTACGCGCAGAATCCCTACGCCCAGCAGGACCTGCAGCACGGCGCGCCGCCGCAGGCCCCGGCCACCACCGGCCGGATGACGATGGACGACGTCGTCCTTCGCACCGGCACCACCCTCGGCATCCTGGTCGTCACGGCCGCGGTCGCCTGGGCGGCCCTGCCGGTCGACGACGCCAACATCGGCCGGTCGTACGGCATCGCCATCGGTGCCGCCCTGATCGGCATGGTCCTGGCGCTCGTCCAGTCCTTCAAGCGCAAGGCCTCGCCCGCGCTGATCGTCTCGTACGCGGCGTTCGAGGGTGTCTTCCTCGGCGTCGTCTCCAGCGTGGTCGACAACCGCATCGCCAGCGGCGCGGCCATGCAGGCCGTGATCGGCACGCTCGCGGTCTTCGTCGCGGTCCTGGTGGCGTACAGGGCGGGCTGGATCCGCGTCAACCGCCGGTTCTACGGCTTCGTGATGGCGGCCGCGCTCGGCTTCGTCCTGCTGATGATGGTGAACCTCCTGTTCGCCGCCTTCGGCGGCGGTGACGGCCTCGGCTTCCGCAGCGGTGGCCTCGGCATCGTCTTCGGCATCATCGGCGTCCTGCTCGGTGCGTGCTTCCTGGCCCTCGACTTCAAGCAGGTCGAGGACGGCATCGCCTACGGTGCCCCGCGCGAGGAGGCCTGGCTGGCGGCGTTCGGTCTGACCATGACGCTGGTCTGGATCTACCTCGAGTTCCTGAGGCTGATCGCGATCCTCAACAGCAGCGACTGACGCACCCCGCGTGCGTGAAGGGGCCCCGGGTTCTCCCGGGGCCCCTTCGTCGTCTGGGTGCGTGCGCGCGCCTAGAGGAGGTTGCGCGCGGCCCTCCTCAGGTCGTACTCGTGGATGAGAGCTTTCGCGTGGCCGTAGGCGAGGTTGTGTTCGTGGCGGAGCCAGCTGACCTTTTCCTCGAAGCGGAAGAGAGAGGGCCCTTCTTCGACGGTGCGGAGCCAGTCGGACACTTCACGACCGGTGCAGTGAGGGATGCGGGCGAGCAGATTGCGGTGGGTCTCCTCGGAGAGGACGTGGGACATCGGCGCCTCCGGACGCAAAGGGGATGTAAGCCGGTCCTTCAGGTCACCGTGCCTGAGCGTTCGCCCGTTGGCAACAGTCCCGGTGCGGCGCGTACGGTGTCGCCGTGGCCGATACAGCGCGTTTGACGCAAGCCGTGGATCACTTCGCCGACCGGCTGAGGGCAGCCCCCCAGAGCCGGTTGCAGCGGGGAGGCGCCACCGAGGCACTGGGGCTGGCCAGGGAGTTGGTCCGTCGGGCGCAGCTTCTCGAAGATCCCTCGAAGGAGCCTCGGGAGATGCCGGACGCCGGGATGTTCGCGGCCGCTGACCAAATCACGGTGGCCGTGCACGACTTGGCCCTCGTCCTGACGGACGAGGGCCAAGTCGATGAAGCCGTTCAGTTGGTGGAGGAGGCGCAGAAGCGCGCCGGGGTCTGAGCTACAGGCTCGCTATGACCCTGTCGGCCAGGATGTAGACGTTCTCCTCGCCGCACGCGAAGGTCAGGGTGTACGCGCCCGACACTCCCGAACCGCCCAGCAGTATCGGGGTCTCGCCCGCCGTCAGGGCCGCCGAGAGGCGCTCCGCCGTCTCCCGGTGACCCGGGGTCATGCAGAGCGTGGTGCCGTCGGCGAAGACATAGACGTCGAGGGTGCCCAGCGGGCCCGGGCGGACGTCGGCCAGTTCCACGCGACCGTCGGCCAGTTCCTCGAGGGTGGCCACCGTGCGCTCATGGTCGTTCACCACCGGCGACTGCACCGGGACGAAGTCCGGGTGGGAGGGGTGGCGGCGGCGGGCCGCGGCCAGCTCCGGGGAGTCCCCGGCGAACTCGTCGATGTCGGACGTCGGCTCGGAGACCGGCTCCAGCGGCTCCAGGCCCACGAAATCGGCCTGGCGGGGCAGGAACAGCTCACTGTCGGGCAGGCCGAGCAGGGTCGGCGCGTCGGAGGCGTCACGTGCCTCCTGGGCGGCCCAGAACGCCCGCGCCTCGGCGAGCTCCCGCTCCCGCTCCTCGGCGAGGGCCTCGGCCACGGCGGCTCGTATCTCAGCGGCGTCGGCGGAGTGGCGGGCGGCCGGCACGAGACCGCGCGCGGCCGTCGCGTTCGTCCTGGCAAGCTCGGTGTGCAGGGCCGCGACCTGGCGGCGCAGCTGCATGAGGGTGCGCAGGACGGCGACGGCCACGGCGCCCGTGGCGGCCGTGGTGACCAGCAAGGCGATCGGCATGGCGCTCACTGACGTACTCCCGGTTCAAAGTCGACCCCCGACTTCCTACATCAGCTTGAAGGGCGGACTATCCCGCTGTCAGTGCGTAACGTCACGAAACGGGCAGGACTTTGGGCCCGGAGTTTAGTGTGAGAACGGCCTTGACCTGCGTAAATCCCTTCGCGAAGGGAGATAGGTCACATCCTGGGGGAGATTGGATCACAAAACGGCCCAGAACCCTGGTGGTTCAAGGGTTCTGGGCCCGAGCCTCACGCCGGGTGCCCGTGCGGTCACGGGCAGTTGGTCAGCTGAGGCGCTCGATGACCATCGCCATGCCCTGGCCGCCGCCGACGCACATCGTCTCCAGACCGAACTGCTTGTCGTGGAACTGGAGGGAGTTGATGAGCGTGCCGGTGATGCGGGCGCCGGTCATGCCGAAGGGGTGGCCGACGGCGATGGCGCCGCCGTTGACGTTCAGCTTGTCAAGGTCGATGCCGAGGTCGCGGTAGGAGGGGATCACCTGGGCGGCGAACGCCTCGTTGATCTCGACCAGGTCGATGTCGTCGATGGTGAGGCCGGCCCGGCGCAGGGCCTGGTTGCTCGCCTCGACCGGGCCGAGGCCCATGATCTCGGGAGACAGGCCCGAGACACCGGTCGACACGATGCGGGCGAGCGGGGTGAGGCCGAGCTCGCGGGCCTTGGTGTCGGACATGATGACGACCGCGGCGGCGCCGTCGTTGAGCGGGCAGCAGTTGCCGGCGGTGACGAGTCCGTCGGGGCGGAAGACGGGCTTGAGGCCGCCGACGGCCTCCAGGGTGACGCCGGCGCGCGGACCGTCGTCCTTGCTGACCACCGTGCCGTCGGGGAGCGTCACCGGGGTGATCTCGCGCTCCCAGAAGCCGTTCTTGATGGCCTCTTCGGCGAGGTTCTGGGACCGTACGCCGAACTCGTCCATGTCCTGGCGGGTGACGCCCTTGATGCGGGCGAGGTTCTCGGCGGTCTGGCCCATCCCGATGTAGGCGTCCGGCACGAGGCCGTCCTCGCGCGGGTCGTGCCAGGTCGTGCCCTCCTGCTGGGCGACCTCGACCGTGCGGGCCTCGGCCTCGGCGAAGAGCGGGTTGTGCGTGTCCGGGAGGCTGTCGGAGTTGCCCTTGGTGAAGCGGGAGACCATCTCGACACCGGCCGAGATGAAGACGTCGCCCTCGCCGGCCTTGATGGCGTGCAGGGCCATGCGGCTCGTCTGCAGCGAGGAGGAGCAGTAGCGGGTGACCGTACAGCCGGGGAGGTGGTCCATCCCCATCTGTACGGCGACGATGCGGCCGAGGTTGTTGCCCTGCTCGCCGCCGGGCAGACCGCAGCCGAGGTGCAGGTCGTCGATGTCCCTCGGGTCCAGCTCCGGGACCTTGGCCAGGGCCGCCTGGATGATCGTGGCGGTGAGGTCGTCCGGGCGGAGGTCCTTCAGCGAGCCCTTGAAAGCGCGGCCGATGGGTGAGCGGGCGGTCGAGACGATCACTGCTTCGGGCATGACGGCTCCAGAAAAGGGTGTGGCGCGTAGCGCCTCGTTGAGGGGCGGTGGTCGGGCGGCGGGCGGGAGTACGTGGTTCTTCGGGGCACGGGCTGGTTGGGAAGTTACCCGTACGTATGGACTAGGTCACGGGTATGGGGGTGTGACCCTGACCGCAGTTTACTAAGCGCTTGCTTTCCTCGCCTCCGCCGGGCCGGAGTCAGGGCTGTGCCGGGGTTCGCTCCGGTTCCGTCACCGATACCCGGCGGCGCTTCCTGCGCTTCAGGAGGGCCCAGGGTCCCTTCGGGCCCGTCGGCATTGCTGCTGTTACCTCGGTGCCGGGTTCCGCGACTGCCTCCGCGGCTGCTCGGGCGACCGGGAGGAAGCCCTCGCGGCGGGAGATGTCCGGGCGCTCTTCCTCCGTCGGCCAGAGGCCCAGGGTCGCGCAGACCGTGGGGAGGACCGCCATGGCCGCGGTCGCGTAGCCCTCCGCCGAGGGGTGGTAGTTGTCCGGGCCGAAGAGCTCGCGGGGGTTCGCCGCGAACTCCGGGCCCAGCAGGTCGCCCAGGGACACCGTGCGGCCACCTTGTTCGACCGTGCCGATCGTCTGGGCGGCCGCCAGCTGGCGCGAGGCCCGGCGGGCCAGCCAGCGCAGGGGCTGCTGCACCGGTTCGATCGAGCCGAGGTCGGGACAGGTGCCGACCACCACCTCCGCGCCCGCCGTGCGCAACCGGCGCACCGCCGCCGCCAGATGGCGCACCGACTGGGTCGGCGCGATGCGGTGCGTCACGTCGTTCGCGCCGATCATGATCACGCAGACGTCCGGCAGCCGACCGGGGTCCGCGAGGATCAGCGCGACCTGGCGGTCCAGGTCGTCGGAGCGGGCGCCGGGGTTCGCCACGTTGCGCAGCTCCACCGGGCGCTCCGCCACCGCCGCCAGCCCCGACGCCAGCAGCGCCCCGGGAGTCTGGCCCGAGCGGTGCACACCCTGGCCCGCGGCCGTGGAGTCGCCCAGCATCGTCAGCCGCAACGCGGGTTCACCCGGCGTGGCGTACGCGATGCCGTACAGGCCCTGCGCGTTCGGCACATGCGGCGACGAACCGTTGCCGTTGCCCACCTGACGCTTGGCCAGTCGCACCTCCGCCAGCAGCAGCCCCATGGCCGCCGCGCCCACCAGACCGATCCCGCCGCCGCCGTACGCCGCGCCGGCCGCGATCCGCCGGGCCACCCTCGCCCTCGACATGCTGGTCATACGTCGCCGCCACCTCCGTGCTAGCCGTACAACCACTCCTTGCCCCGTACCGACGGTCGTCCAATCTCAACGGCGAGTGAACGACCGCTCCGGGCTTTAGGCTGGCGGAATCACCAAGACCACATCTTTTGCAGCATCCGGAGACAACGGTGCAATTCCACGACTCGATGATCAGCCTCGTCGGCAACACCCCGCTGCTGAGGCTCAACAACGTCACCAAGGGCATCCAGGCCACCGTCCTGGCCAAGGTGGAGTACTTCAACCCGGGCGGGTCCGTGAAGGACCGCATCGCCCTGCGCATGATCGAGGCGGCGGAGGAGAGCGGCGCACTCAAGCCCGGCGGGACGATCGTCGAGCCGACCAGTGGCAACACCGGCGTCGGCCTCGCCATCGTGGCCCAGCAGAAGGGGTACAAGTGCATCTTCGTGTGCCCCGACAAGGTGAGCACCGACAAGATCAACGTACTGCGGGCCTACGGGGCCGAGGTCGTCGTCTGCCCCACCGCCGTCGACCCCGAGCACCCGGACTCCTACTACAACGTCTCCGACCGGCTCGTCCGTGAGACGCCGGGTGCGTGGAAGCCCGACCAGTACTCCAACCCCAACAACCCCCTCTCCCACTACCACTCCACCGGCCCCGAGCTGTGGGAGCAGACGGAAGGGAAGATCACCCACTTCGTCGCGGGTGTGGGGACGGGCGGCACCATCTCCGGTACCGGCCGCTATCTGAAGGACGTCAGCGACGGCAAGGTGCAGGTCATCGGCGCCGACCCGGAGGGGTCCGTGTACTCCGGCGGTTCCGGGCGGCCGTATCTCGTCGAGGGTGTCGGTGAGGACTTCTGGCCGACCGCCTACGACCGGACCGTGGCCGACGAGATCGTGGCCGTGTCCGACAAGGACTCCTTCCAGATGACCCGCCGCCTGGCCAAGGAGGAGGGTCTCCTCGTCGGTGGTTCGTGCGGCATGGCCGTCGTCGGCGCGCTGCGGGTCGCCGAGCGGCTCGGTCCCGATGACGTCGTCGTCGTGCTGCTGCCCGACAGCGGTCGCGGGTACCTGTCCAAGATCTTCAACGACGAGTGGATGGCCGACTACGGCTTCCTCGAGGACGAGGGTCCCAGCGCCCGCGTCGCCGACGTCCTCAACGACAAGGTGCACGGCGCCATCCCGTCCCTCGTCCACATGCACCCGGACGAGACCGTCGGTCAGGCCATCGACGTGCTGCGCGAGTACGGCGTCTCGCAGATGCCGATCGTGAAGCCGGGCGCCGGTCACCCGGACGTCATGGCGGCGGAGGTCGTCGGGTCGGTCGTGGAGCGGGAGTTGCTCGACGCGCTGTTCGCCAAGCGGGCCTCGCTGGAGGACCCGCTGGAGAAGCACATGTCGGCGCCGCTGCCGCAGGTCGGTTCCGGCGAGCCCGTCGGCGACCTGATGACGGTGCTCGGCACCGCGGACGCGGCGATGGTCCTCGTCGAGGGCAAGCCGACCGGTGTCGTCAGCCGGCAGGATCTGCTGGCCTTCCTCGCCAAGGGCGGGAAGTGACGGTGAACGTCCGGTGAACCGGCGGTGCGGCAGGCGGACTTCCGTTTGCCTACCGAATTGGTGGACTTCGCGGAAGTGGTACGAGCGTGTCACGTCCGCGCAGCACACGCTTAACACGGGTCGGGCACATTAGTGGATGTCGGCAGGGCGGGAGCGGCTCCCCGCCCCAGCCGGCACCCAAACGGCGTCACAGGACCTCCGGAGCGGCTCCCGGACCTCCACAGACGCCTTGGACGCGAGGCCCGGCCCTGACCCGGTCAGCGTCCCTCGCGGGGACCGCCGTCGTCCCGCCCCCCGGCAACGGGGGTGCGGCGGTCCCCGCGAAAGTATTTTCCGGGACCCTTCAACGCACCTCGGCGGAAGCCCAACTCCCGAGCAGCGCCAGCCTCTCCGCCGTCTCCGAACCCGGCTCCGGTGTGTAGACCAGCAGCGTCAGATCCCCGTCACTCGGCAGGGTCAGGCTCTCGTACGGGAAGACCAGCCGACCCGCGACCGGGTGCTGGACGCGCTTCACGCCGTAGGCGCACTCCCTGACCTGGTGGTCGGCCCACAGGCGGCGGAAGTCCTCGCTCTTGAGGGAGAGTTCGCCGACGAGTGCGGTCAGCTGCCGGTCGTTCTGGTGGTGGCCTGCCTGGACCCGCAGATGGGCCACGGACTGGGCGGCCACCGCCTGCCACTCCGGGTAGAAGTCGTGGGCCGCGGGGTCGAGGAAGACCTGGCGGGGGATGCTGCGGGCCTCGGCCGTCGTATCGCTGTAGCCGAAGACGGCGTCGGCCAGGGCGTTCCAGGCCAGGACGGTCATACGGCGGTCCAGGACGAAGGCCGGGGTGCGGTCCATGCTGTCGAGCAGCAGCTGGATGCCCGCGCGGACCCGGGGGGCGGCCGGGCGTGCGCCCTGTTTACGGGGGCGGGCCACCGCGTGCAGATAGGCGTGTTCCGTCTCGTCGAGGCGCAGTACGCGCGCGACGGCGTCCAGGACGGCGTCGGAGACGCTCGGGCCTCTGCCCTGTTCCAGACGGATGTAGTAGTCGACGCTCACGCCCGCCAGCTGCGCGACCTCCTCCCGGCGCAGGCCGGGTACGCGGCGCCGCCCGTGCGAGGGCAGCCCCACCTCCTCCGGCTGGATACGAGCGCGGCGTGTGCGCAGAAAGTCTCCGAGGTCCCCGTCCATGAGTTCGATCGTAGGGGAGCGGCGGGATTCGAACCTGGTACTGGCAGACCCAGGAAAAGCTCATCCCTGGGTACGGCGGACCGGGCGGCGCAGGGTGGTGGTCGTAGCCGGGGGTGCCCGGCGGACCTTCGACCACTGAGGAGCACGCAATGTCGTACGAGAACCTGGCCGGCCGTACCGCCGTCGTCACCGGGGCCGCGAGCGGGATCGGTGAGGCCATCGCCGTACTCCTGGCCGCGCAGGGTGCGAAGGTCGCGCTGCTGGCGCGGCGTCAGGAGCGGCTGGACGCCCTCGTCGAGAAGATCCGAGCCGACGGCGGGCAGGCGCTCGCCGTGGTCACCGATGTGACCGACGACGGTTCGGTGGACGCGGCCGTCGAGCGGATCCATGCCGCCTACGGGGCTGTCGACCTGGTCGTGAACTCGGCGGGCGTCATGCTGCCGAACCCCGTCGACGACGGGCGCGGCGACGAGTGGCAGCGGATGATCGACACCAATGTCACCGGGGTGCTGCGGATGATCCGGGCCTTCACCGCGGATCTGGTGGGCACCGCCGCCGAGGGGCGGACCGCGGACCTCGTGAACATCTCGTCCGTCGGCGCGCACATCACGTTCCCCAACTACGCGGTGTACGGGGCCACCAAGGCCGCGCTGACCTATCTCTCCCAGTCCCTGCGGGGTGAGTTCGGGCCGCGCGATGTGCGGGTCACCAACGTCGAGCCGGGGCTGACGCAGACCGAGCTCCCCTCGCACATCGACAGCGACGGGCTGCGGGAGCAGCTCGGCGGGATGGTCGACGCGGTGGGCACGCTGTCGGCCGAGGAGGTCGCCGACGTCGTCGCGTACGTCACCAGCCGCCCCCGGCACGTCAACCTGCGGCAGATCATGGTGCTGCCGACCCGGCAGGCGTGACCCGCCCGGTCAGTCCTCCCAGGCGTCGTCGTCCTTGTGGTGACGGCGGCGGCGGCCCCGGAACAGCTCCGGGCTGGTGCGGACCGCCTGGAAGGCGTTCACGCCCACGATGCCGGCCCAGGCGACCAGGAGGCCCGGGAGGTGGGCGATGCCGCCGCCGATCGCGGACAGCGGGATCGCCAGGACCATGGAGACGATGCCGAAGCCGAAGCGCTCCCCCCAGGAGTCCGTGGGCTTCGGCGACCGGGAGCCCCGGGCCACCACCATCTGCTGCTCGGCCATCTGCCGGCGCACCCGGCGCTCCACCGCGCCGTCGATGCGCTGGTCGACCTTCTCGAGGAAGGAGTCGACCAGCGCGGACTCGTACTCCTCGCCCAGTTCCCTGCGGGCCTGCAGGGTGGCGTCGAGTTCCTTCTTCAGGTCGGCGTCCCGCGCGTCCATTCCGCTCATGGAATCCAAGTTAGGCAGCGCCGACGCCCGCCGCACTGGGGATACCCCCCGTGTTGATGGTCGGGTTCAGCCCCTCGGTCAGCTCAGCCCGTGCTGGGTCGCGTAGGCGTTCGCCACGTCCTCCGGATCCTTCTTGTCCTTGTCGACCTGGCGGTTGAGCTCGGTGAGCTGGGCCGTGGTGAGGACGTTGCCGAGACGGGCGAGGGCCTTGCGGACCGTGGAGTCGGCCTTGCGGTCGGCGATGAGCGGGACGACGTGCTGGCCCGGGATGAGGTTCTTGGGGTCGGTCAGCACCACCCAGTCGTTGGCCTGGATGTCGGTGTCCGTGGTGAAGAGGTTCGCCACGTCCACGTCGCCCTTCTTCAGGGCGCCCTTGACCAGCGGTCCTGAGGAGTCCAGCGACTTGAACTCCTTGAACTCGACGCCGTACACGTCCTTCAGTCCTAGGACACCTGCGGGACGTCCGCCAGGGTCTTCAGCGAGAGCAGCTTCAGGCCGCGCTCGGCGCCGAGGAAGTCGGCCACGAAGTCGTCGGCGGGGCGGGCGAGGAGTTCGGTGGGGGTGGCGCACTGGACGAGGTGGCCGCCGGTGCGGAAGACGGCGATGCGGTCGCCGAGCCGGACCGCTTCGTCGATGTCGTGGGTGACGAAGACGATGGTCTTGCCCAACTCCTTCTGGAGTCGCAGGAGTTCGTCCTGGAGCTGGGTGCGTACGACGGGGTCGACCGCGCCTGGGGGCACCTCCCGCGCCCGTTCAGGGCAGTGGGGGAGGCTCGTCCATGAGCAGGACCGGCGGGTCGGCGGCGAGAGCGCGGGCCACGCCGACGCTCCCCCAGTGCCCTAAAGGCCTGGGGGGACCCCCAGCTGCTGGCCGCCGGAGAGCTGGTGCGGTTAGCGCTTGCCGGCGTCCGGTGCGAGGCCCACGGTCTCCAGGAGCTCGGCGGCGCGGGCGCGGGCCTTCCTGCGGCCGTGGCCGAGGAGGAGCGGCACGGTGGCGATGTTGTCGAGCACCGTGCGGTGCGGGAAGAGGCCGGCCTGCTGGATGACGTAGCCGATGGAGCGGCGCAGCTCGGCCGCGTCCTGGTGGGTGATGTCCTTGCCGCCGACCTTGATGGTGCCGGAGGTCGGCTCGACCATCCGGTTGATCATCCTGAGGGTGGTCGTCTTGCCGCAACCGGAGGATCCGACGAGGACGGTCACGCCGCCTTCCGGCATGTCGAGGGTCAGGTCGTGGACTGCTGTCGTGCCGTTGGGGAAGCGCTTGTGGACCGCGTCGAACTGGATCATGAGATGTCCCTTGCCCGGCTGTATAACGTCATGCAGAGTTCTCTGTAGCTGAATAACTTGTCAACGGCTTGATGTAAATCCGACGTAACGGATGACCGGCAGGCAAGATCGTGTGTCCGGATTGAGGGGAGTTTGGGCTTGATGTCGTCTCGGATCGTGGACGCGCCCGGTTCTGTGCACACCGGTCTGGTGGTCCTCGACGGGATCGGACTCGGCGTCGCGGACGTCGTGCGGCTCGCCGACGGGGCCGCGCGGCCGGTGCCCGGGACCGATGCGATGAAGCGGGTGACCGAGTCCTGGGACGCCGCCCGGCAGATCGCCGCGACCGGGCGCGTCTACGGCCGTTCCACCGGCGTCGGCGCCAACCGGAACGAGTCCGTGCCCACCGAGGCGGCCGCGGAGCACGGGCTGCGGCTGTTGCGCAGCCACGCCGGGGCGATCGGGGAGGAACTCCCGGCGAGGCAGGTCCGCGCGATGCTCGCCGTCCGTGCGAACCAGCTCCTTGCGGGCGGGGCGGGGCTGCGGCCGACCGTGGTCACCGCACTGTGCGAGGCGCTGGAGAGCGGGGCGTATCCGGTCGTCAACGAGTTCGGGTCCGTGGGCACGGGAGACATCGCGGCGTTGGCCCAGGCGGGGCTGGCGTTGGCGGGGGAGCACCCGTGGCGGGGTGCGGCGGGAGCGGGCGGGGGTC
Organism: Streptomyces sp. NBC_00019; assembly: GCF_045041015.1. Classification (NCBI taxonomy): domain Bacteria; kingdom Bacillati; phylum Actinomycetota; class Actinomycetes; order Kitasatosporales; family Streptomycetaceae; genus Streptomyces; species Streptomyces sp. NBC_00019. The sequence goes on along the minus strand of NZ_CP108302.1, from coordinate 4,517,070 downwards.
TATCCGGCACCTTCGGCGGGCTCGGCGGCGGCGTTCGCGGTGGGCCCGGCGTGGACGCCGCCGGCGGCTCGGGCTCGCGCGGTGTCTCAGGTGGCTCGGGGCCGCGCGGCAGCTCCGGCGGGCTCGGTGCGGGGGGTTCCGGGGAGTCCCGGGGCTCGGTCGGTGCACCCGAGCCGCAGCTCCTCGACAACAACGACGCCCTCGCCTTCATCAGCAGCAATGCCCTCACCCTCGGTCAGGCCGCCCTCGCCCTGCACGAGTTGCGGGGGCTGCTGGAGGCCACGCAGGTCGTCGGGGCGCTGTCCCTGCTGGCCGTGGACGGGTCGCACGAGGCGTACGCGGCGCCCGTGCATGCCGCCCGGCCGCACCGGGGGTCCTCCGAAGTCGCCCGGCGGATGCGGGAGCTGATCGGCGCCGACGAGCGGCCCACCCCGCCGCTCGGGCGGATCCAGGACCCGTACGGCTTCCGGTGTCTGCCCCAGATCCACGGTCCCGCCCATGACGCGGCCGACGCCCTGGAGGAGGTCGTCGCGATCGAGATCAACGCGGCCGCGGAGAACCCGCTGATCACCCCCGGGGACATGGCCGCCTACCACCACGGCGGCTTCTACCAGGCCCAACTCGCCCTCGCCCTGGACCACTTCAGACTGGCGCTGACACAGGTCGCCCGGCTGTCGACGTCACGGCTCTCCACCCTCAACGAGCCCGCCTACACCCGCCTGCGCCCCTTCCTCGCCGACCACGAACCCGCCTCCTCCGGCGTGATGATCCTGGAGTACGCCGCCGGCGCCGCCCTCGGCGATCTGCGGGCCTTCTCCGCACCCGCGTCGCTCGGCCACGCTGTACTCTCCCGAGGCGTCGAGGAACAGGCCAGCTTCGCCTCGCTCGCCGCACGTCAGACACTGCGGGCGTGCGGTGCGTACCGTCTGGTGGTGGGCTGCGAACTCGTCGCCGCCGTACGGGCGCTGCGCCAGCGCGACCTCGGCCCCGACCCGGACCTCCCGGTGGGCCGCGCGCTGGAGCTCGCCATGGCGGTGCTCGACGAGGACCAGGCCGACCGGCCGCTCACGGACGACGTGACGGCGGCGACCGCACTGCTCGACCGGTTCACGGACATCTGGAGGGGGAGCGAGTCATGAGCGCGGAGAAGGCCGCGGAGCAGGGTGGCGAGCACGGTGGCGAGCCGAGTGCCGAGCGCGGTGGCGAGAAGGCCACGGCCGTGGCCGACAGCCCGGCCGCACGGCTCCAGGCGCTCTTCGAGGGGCACCGGCTCACACCGACCCAGCGGCGCATCGCGCACAGCATGGTGCGGCGCGCCGCCGACGTGCCGTTCCTGTCCAGCGTCGAGCTGGCCGAGCTCGCCGGGGTCAGCCAGCCGTCCGTCACCCGCTTCGCGGTCGCCCTCGGCTTCGACGGCTACCCGGCCCTGCGCAAGCACCTGCGCGAGGTCGCGCCCGCCGAACAGACGGCGGCCTCGGCGTCGTACAACGAATACCAGCAGGCCGTCGAGGCCGAGATCGAGAACCTCAGGCACCTGGCGGAGCTGCTCGCCGACCCGCGGCCGGTGCAGAAGGCCGGACGGCTGCTCGCGGCCTCGCGTCCGCTGCCGGTGCTGGGCCTGCGGGCGGCCGCCTCCCAGGCGTACGGCTTCGCGTACTTCGCCGCCAAGGTCCATCCGGACGTACGGCTGCTCCACGAGGGCGGCACGATGATCCACGACCGGATCGACGCCGCCGTCCGCGCGGGCGCCTCGACGCTGCTGTGCTTCGCGCTGCCCCGCCATCCGCGGGAGGTCGTGGACACCCTCGGGTACGCGAAGGAGGCCGGGCTGACCGTCGTCACCGTCGCCGACTCCGCGTTCGCGCCGGTCGCCAAGGTGTCCGACCTGCTGCTGCCGGCCGCCGTGGGCACCGGGCTCGCCTTCGACACCGCGTGCGCGCCGATGCTGCTCGGGCGGGTGCTGCTGGAGGCGATGTGCGACGACCTGCCGCAGGCGCAGGCCCGCCTCGAGGAGTTCGACGCGCGGGCGGCGGCGCGGGGTCTTTTCGTGGAATGACGCGGCTTTAAGACTCGTCTCACGTTCGCTTACTAACCTGCGCCGCCGAAGGACTGTGCCGGAACGGCTAGGAGGCGGAACGTGGCACACGGAGATCGCAGAGCCCAAGGTCTGGCCCGGGTGGCCGTCGTCGTACGCGCCGGGGCCGCGCCGCTGTGGTGGGCCGGGGTGTTCGCGGCCGGTGTGGGCGTCCTGGTGCCGGGGCTGACCGGGCGCCGGATCGGCGTCTTGGCCGGGGCGGCGCTGTTCATCGTCGCGGCGGCCGTCGTGGCGTACCGTCGTCGCAAGCGCTACACCGCCCTGACCCGCGGTGCCGCCCGCGCCGGCAAGCACGATGTGCTCCAGGACCGCGCGGTGACCGTACGGAACTGGCGCCGCGGCCACCGCTGGTGGCTGCTGCTCGCCTTCGCGGCCGCGCTGGGCAGCTCCTTCGTCGTCCCCGCGGCGGGCGGCATGCTGCTCGCCGGGACCGGCGTGGGACTGTGGCTGAAGGCCGCGTGGCTCGGGCGGCGCGAGCGGGCCGAGGACGCCCTGCTGTGGGTGCGGGTCGACTGGCTCGACGCACGCGGCGGACGCCCGGCCGGCAAGGCGGTCAAGGCGTACCGCGGCACCGGCATCGCGGCGGGCGACGCGGCCCCGGGCGGGGCGCGCCGCCGCGCCGCGGCACTGGTCTGAGCGTCAGACCTCCAGGTCCTCCTCGATCTTCCGCAGCTGATGGCGGGCCATCGCCAGGTTGGAGCGCTTGGCGTCCAGGACCAGGTAGATGAACAGTCCGTTGCCGCCGCGACCGCTGATCAGACGGAGCAGGTGGTACTGGTCGGAGAGCGTGATCAGGATGTCCTCGATCTGCCCCTTGAGCCCCAGGTGCTCCATGGTGCGCATCTTGGCGCGCACGACGTCGGTGTTCCCGGCGGCCGCGACGTTCAGGTCGAAGCTCTTGCTGCCGCCCATCGTGCCGAGCGCCATACCGCTGGTGTAGTCCACGAGGGCGACTCCGGTCGCGCCCTCGATGGAGGCGAGAGCTTCCTTCAGACAGGTTTCGGTGTTGGCCATGGTGGTGCCCCTCTACTCGGGTTCAACTTTCCGTGGATGTGCGCGCGTTGGTGGTACGTGGTGTGCGCGCCGTTCTCGTTCGTGGGGTGCCGGTCCGGGAGGGTGCCCGGGCCGGTTTCGCGGGCGTCTCGACGGGGGCCCGGGAGTCGACGAGCTCCCCGATGCGGGCACTGGCGCGACGGCCCTCCAGATGCAGCCGCCCGACGCTCACGCCGTCCTGGGCGAGCAGGGTGAGGACGGCCGTGCGACCCGCCGAGTACGTCGACACATAGCCGTACGCCCCCCGCACCAGCAGTTCGCGGAAGTCGCCCTGCCCGGTCGCGTCGGCCAGCCGTACGGCGACGCCGAGCGCGGCGGCGGTCAGCGCGGCCATGCCCTCGGGCTCGACACCGGGCGTGTCCTGGGCGATGACGAGTCCGTCCACGCTCGCCGCCAGGGCGCCGGTGAGGTGCGGCACCCGGCTTCTCAACCGGCGCAGCTCCTCCAGGATTTCGGGTTCGGCCGCCATCAGGTCTCTCCTCTCGGCGCGTGCCCGCTGCCGCTCAAAGGGACTCCAGCGCATCCCTGAGCCTCTTCAACAACGTGATGTCGGGATCGGCGACCTCGGGCATGGCCGCATCGGAGGGGCGTTGGGGGCCGCGGGTGGCCAGGGGTATCGGCGTGCCGTGGCGCACGGGGCCGGGTCTGACGGGGGTGGCGGCCCGGTCGCGGGTCACGACCCCGGCCGCCGCCAGCCGCCGTACGTCCACCAGGGTGTGGAACGCCGGGCGGCCCAGCCGGTGGGCGATGTCCGACGCCGCGCGGACGCCGTCGACCAGGTGCAGCACCGCACGCTGGCGGGCCGTGAGGCCGGGGGCGGCGGGGGCGTCGGAGTGCAGCAGCGGAGCCTCGTCGGTCGTGGGGTCGGGCCAGATGCGGTGCAGCAGGTCGCGGCGGCGCAGCGTCTCGTGCTCCAGGGCGGCCACGGTGACCGGGTGCACGGCACCGAGTCGGCCGGCGCCCGTGTACCGGAAGCGGCCCGGGCTGCTGCTGGGCGCCAGCGCGAAGTAGGCGGCGTCGTACAGCGCCTCCAGGTGGCACAGCTCCAGCGCGCCCCGGGTGAGCCGGCCGCGCCCGGCCAGCAGCAGACCGGCGCCGGGAGCGCCGTCGGCCTCGGCGACCGCCTGGTTCCAGGTGTCCGCGTCCAGCGTGCCGCGGGCCGTGAGAAGCACGTCGAGGCCCGGCGCCAGGGGGCTCTCGGCGTGCACCACCCGGCCCTCGGCCAGATGCAGGGTGCCGCGCTCGCGGACGAGGACGCCGGTGGCCCGCTCGGCGGCGAGCCGGGTCAGCATCGGTGAGACGCCGCCCCACGCCCGGTCGCGGGCCTCCGCCTTGTCCCGCACCGGCAGTCTGGGTGGTGGTGAGGTCCTGACCGTCGTCATCCGAGCACCAGCCGTCCGGTCATCTCACCGAGCCGGATACGGGCCAGCGCGAGGTTGCCCTCCACGCGGGCCAGCCACAGATGCAGGAAGACGCTGCTGTCGAAGGACGTCCGGACGAAGCACAGGACGTGGTAGCTGTCCCGGTTGCTGATGATGACGTCCTCGACCGGTGGGTCGGTGACGTCGTCGTCCGGGGCGAACGCCCGGTGTTCGGCGGCCAGTCGGGCCAGCTCGGCCGCCTCCGCGGCGGCCGCCTCGTGGTCGCCGCCCGGTGACTCCCCGGCGGTGCCCAGGGCCAGGCCGCTGGTCCAGTCGACCAGCGCGGCGCCCCGGGCACCGGGTAGTTGCATGGCTTCCAGCAGACACTCGTCGATTCCGGGCACCGCGGTTCCCCTCCCGCATGGGGTTCGGCTGAGTGACGCCGAAACTACGCAGGGTGTGCGTGAGGGGTGAGGATTCTGGCATTTTCCAGTGGAACATGCGTCAGATGACTAAGGTGGGTCAACTGAGCTTGTTTTCGGAACAGTTGACCCACATGTCCACCGGCGTGCGTCAACGGCGCGCGATTGCTCAGAGGGTGGTGAGCCCGGACGCGTGCGCCCCTCCGGATTCGGCCACGATCTCGTCGAGTGTCTGCGGCGTACGGACGGTCGCGAAAGCGACCCCGCCACCGCCGCCGGCACCACGGCCGTTGCTCGGGGCGAAGCCGTAAATGCCCGGCCGGGCCAGGGAGTTGTACGCGTAGTGATGCGCGAAGTAGTACGCCCCCGTGTCCAGCGCCGCCGCGTAGTCCCCCTGCTCCAGCAGCGGCAGTGCCCGCGCCTCGGCGAGCAGATCCCCCGAGAAACAGGCCGGCCCGGCGATGTCCTGCACCACGTCGGGCCCCTCCTTGGGCCGCCCCTTCGCGTCGTACGCCGCGATCCTGAGCGGCCACGACCCGGGCACGTACACCGTCCGCGTCGCCACCTGCACCCCCGCGTGCGTCACCGCGACCGCACGCCCGCCCGCGCCCTTGGCGTACTCGACCCGCGCCACGACCGTCCCGTGCTTGGCCAGCAGCGACCGCCCGAACTCGGTGACCAGCCCGTACCGCCCGTCGAACAGCCCCGGCACCGCCTCGCTCAGCAGCCGCGCGTACTGCGCGTACGTCGGCGCCGTCGCGTCCGAGCCGAAGTTCACCGGCAGCCCGCCACCGATGTCGACCGTGTCGATCTGCCGCCGCCCGAGGCTCCGGTTGATCTCCTCGGCGAGCGCGTACGTCTCCGCGGCCCCCTGCGCCATCAGCGACAGCGGGATGCCCTGCGAGCCGGTGTGCGCGTGCAGCCGGGTGAGCCAGGGGCGGTCGGCGTAGGCCCGCACGATCCACTCCCGGGCGCCCTCGTCCCGTAGCGCCACCCCGAACTTCGAGGTCGCCGTGGCCGTGGACGTCGCCCCGATCGAACCCCCGCCGACCTGCGGGTTGACCCGGATCCCGATGGGGGAGCGGCTCGTGGCGGACCGCATGAGCGCGTCGATACGGTCCAGCTCCTGCGGATTGTCGGCGTTGACGGCGATCCCCAGCGCCAGCGCCTCCCGCAGCTCCGCCGGCGTCTTCGCGGGCGAGTCCAGAACGGTCATCTCCGGACGCAGCCCCGCCGCCCGCGCCAGCGCCAGCTCGCCCGGACTGGCCACCTCCGCGCCGATCCCCGCCTCCCGCAGCAGCCGCAGCACCGGCACCAGCGGGGTCGCCTTCACCGCGAAGGCGTGCAGCACCGGGGTGCCGGGCGCGGTGACCGCGTCGAACGCCGCCCGCAGCTCGGCCGCCGACTCCCGGATGCCGGTCACGTCCAGAAGGCCGACGATGGGGTGGCCGGGCCCCAGCAGCCCCTGCTCCACGGCGGCCCGCACCGCCTCGTCCCGCCGCATCGCGCGTGCCAGGTGCTCCCCGTTGCCGTTGTCCACGCCGTCCCCCGTCAGGTCGATGTCCGTGCCCATGCATCCAGCCAAACACCGGTTCCGGCCCCATGCCGAAGGACCGTGCTATTGACTAGGTCTATTCAGAAAGTCAGGATGTGAATAACAGCAGCAACAGTCCGCTAGGAGGCAGACCATGTCAGGACCCCGCCCCGTCCGAGCGTCGCGCGGTACGGAACTGAGCGCCCTGGGATGGCAGCAGGAAGCCGCCCTGCGGATGCTGCAGAACAACCTCGACCCCGAGGTCGCCGAGCACCCCGACAAGCTCGTCGTCTACGGCGGCACGGGCAAGGCGGCGCGTGACTGGCGCTCCTTCGACGCGATGGTCCGCACCCTGCGCACCCTCAAGCAGGACGAGACGATGCTGGTCCAGTCCGGCCGGCCCGTCGGTGTCATGCAGACCCACGAGTGGGCGCCGCGCGTACTGATCGCCAACTCCAACCTCGTCGGCGACTGGGCGAACTGGGAGGAGTTCCGCCGCCTGGAGGCCCTCGGCCTGACCATGTACGGCCAGATGACCGCCGGCTCCTGGATCTACATCGGCACCCAGGGCATCCTCCAGGGCACCTACGAGACGTTCTCCGCCGTCGCCGCGAAGAAGTTCGACGGCACCCTCGCCGGGACGATCACCCTCACCGCCGGCCTCGGTGGCATGGGCGGCGCCCAGCCGCTCGCCGTCACCATGAACGACGGTGTCGCGATCTGCATCGACTGCGACCCGCGGGCGATCGAGCGCCGGATCGAGCACCGGTACCTGGACGTACGGGCCGACAGCCTCGAGCACGCGCTCCAGCTGGCGGTCGAGGCCCGTGACCAGCGCAAGCCGCTGTCCATCGGCGTCCTCGGCAACGCGGCGGACCTGGTGCCGCAGCTGCTCGCCATGGGCGCCCCCATCGACATCGTCACCGACCAGACCTCGGCCCACGACCCGCTGGCGTATCTGCCGACGGGCCTCGCCTTCGAGGACATGGCGGACGCCGCGGCGAAGGACCCCGCCGGGTTCACCGAGCGCGCCCGTGAGTCGATGGCCCGCCACGTCGAGGCCATGGTCGGCTTCATGGACGCCGGCGCCGAGGTCTTCGACTACGGCAACTCGATCCGAGGCGAGGCCCAACTCGCCGGGTACGAGCGGGCGTTCGCCTTCCCGGGCTTCGTCCCCGCGTACATCCGGCCGCTGTTCAGCGAGGGCAAGGGCCCCTTCCGATGGGCGGCCCTGTCCGGCGAGGCGTCCGACATCGCGAAGACCGACAAGGCGATCCTGGAGCTGTTCCCGGAGAACGAGTCGCTGCACCGCTGGATCAAGATGGCGGGGGAGAGGGTCCACTTCCAGGGCCTGCCCGCCCGTATCTGCTGGCTCGGCTACGGCGAGCGCGACAAGGCCGGCGAACGCTTCAACGACATGGTGGCCTCGGGCGAGCTGGCGGCCCCGCTGGCGATCGGCCGCGACCACCTCGACTCGGGTTCCGTCGCCTCTCCCTACCGTGAGACCGAGGCCATGCTCGACGGCTCCGACGCGATCGCCGACTGGCCGCTGCTGAACGCCATGGTGAACGTGGCGTCCGGTGCGTCGTGGGTGTCCATCCACCACGGTGGCGGCGTGGGCATGGGGCGGTCGATCCACGCGGGTCAGGTGTCCGTGGCCGACGGCACGAAGCTCGCCGGCGAGAAGCTCCGGCGGGTGCTGACGAACGACCCCGGCATGGGTGTCATCCGGCACGTGGACGCGGGATACGACATCGCGGCGTCGGTCGCCGATGAGCGGGGTGTGCGGGTGCCGATGCGCGAGGGTGACGACGCGTGACGGTGAGCGAGAGCGGGCGCGGCAACTCTCCGGCGGCGGCTGAGGGTCCGGCTTTGCCCACCCTCCCCCACACTCAACTCCGTTCGAGCGGGGGGACCCCCATCGCCCTGCGGAACGACTGCCCACAGCCTGGAGCGGCCGCGGGACAGCCTGGGCCGGCCGGCGCTCAGCCTGGGTCGGACGGCGGTTCGCAGCTCGGCCCAGCCGCTGATTCCTTCCACACCATGTGGAGCGACCTTCGCCCCATCGGCCGGCACCCCGACTCCCACGGCTACCGCCGCTACGCCTGGACCGGCGCCGACGCCGAGTGCCGGGCCTGGTTCAAGGAGCAGGCGGAGGCTCGTGGGCTGACCTACGAGCTGGACCGCAACGGCAACCAGTGGGCCTGGCTCGGGGATCCCTCCGCCGGGGACGCCGTCGTCACCGGGTCGCATCTGGACTCCGTGCCGGACGGCGGTGCCTTCGACGGGCCCCTCGGCGTCGTGTCCTCCTTCGCCGCGCTCGATGAACTCCGCGCCCGCCGGGTGACGTTCACCAGGCCCCTCGCCCTCGTCAACTTCGGCGACGAGGAGGGCGCCCGGTTCGGGCTGGCCTGTGTCGGATCGCGGCTCACCTCGGGGCAGCTCACCGTCGAGCAGGCGCACAAGCTCACCGACGGGGACGGGGTCACGCTCCCGAAGGCCATGGAGGCCGCCGGGTACGACCCCGACGCCCTCGGCGCGGACCCGGAGCGGCTCTCCCGCATCGGCGCCTTCGTCGAGCTGCATGTCGAGCAGGGCCGGGCGCTGGACCTGTCCGGCGACCGGGTCGGGCTCGCCAGCGCCATCTGGCCGCACGGGCGGTGGCGGTTCGACTTCCGGGGCGAGGCCAACCACGCCGGCACCACCCGGCTCGTCGACCGGCGCGACCCGATGCTGTCCTACGCCGAGACCGTCCTCGCCGCCCGCCGCGAGGCCGAACTCGCCGGTGCCGTCGCCACCTTCGGCAAGATCTCCGTCGAGCCCAACGGCGTCAACGCCATCCCGTCCCTCGTCCGCGGCTGGCTCGACTCCCGCGCCGCCGACCAGGAGAGCCTGGACGCTGTCGTCGGCGGGGTCGAGAAGGCCGCCCGCGAGTACGCGGCAGCCCACGGCATCGACCTCGACGTGGTCCGCGAGTCCTTCACGCCCGTCGTCGAGTTCGACCACGCCCTGCGCGACGAACTCGCCCGCATCCTCGGCAGCAGCAGCGGCACCGACCTCAAGGTCCCCGTCCTGGGAACCGGCGCCGGACACGACGCCGGGATCCTCTCCGGGCACATCCCGACCGCCATGCTGTTCGTACGCAACCCCACGGGTGTCTCGCACTCCCCGGCCGAGTTCGCGGCCGAGGACGACTGCGTGGCCGGGGTACTCGCACTCGCCGACGTACTGGAAGGGCTGGCCTGCAGGTGACCCGGAAGACCTACTGGCTCGAACACGCCTGGCTCGACACCCACGTCGAGCTGGGCGTGGCCGTGGCGACAGAGGACGGACGCATCACCACCGTCCGCACCGACACACCCACCCCACCCCCCGGCGCCGAGATCCTGCGCGGCCTCACACTGCCCGGCCTCGCCAACGCCCACTCGCACGCCTTCCACCGCGCCCTGCGCGGCACCGTCCAGGTCGGCTCCGGCACCTTCTGGACCTGGCGCGAGGTCATGTACGCCACGGCCGACCGGCTGACCCCGGAGACCTACCACGCCCTCGCCCGGGCCGCCTACGCCGAGATGGCCCTGGCCGGCATCACCGCGGTCGGCGAGTTCCACTACGTCCACCACGCCCCCGGCGGCACCCCGTACGCCGACCCCAACGCCATGGGCGAGGCCCTCATCGCGGCCGCCGCCGACGCCGGCATCCGCATCACCCTCCTCGACACCGCCTACCTCTCCTCCGGCATCCTGAACAAGCACAGCGGACAGCCGCCCAACACCCACCAGCTGCGCTTCTCCGACGGCAGCGCGGACGCCTGGGCCGAACGCTGTTCAGTTCTCAAGGAACGGGATCACGCGCGGATCGGGGCGGCCGTCCACTCCGTACGGGCCGTGCCCGCCGGCCAGTTGGCGACCGTGGCGCAGTGGGCCGAGGAGCGGCGGGCCCCGCTCCATGTGCATCTGTCCGAGCAGACCGCCGAGAACGACGCCTGCCGGGCGGCCCACGGATGCACCCCCACCCAGCTGCTCGCCGAGCACGGCGTCCTCGGCCGCCGCACCACCGGCGTCCACAACACCCACCTCACCGACGAGGACATCGCCCTCATCGGAGACTCCGGCACCGGCACCTGTATGTGCCCCACGACGGAACGCGACCTCGCGGACGGCATCGGACCCGCGGTCGCCCTGCAGAGAGCGGGTTCCCCGCTCTCCCTCGGCTCCGACAGCCACGCCGTCATCGACCTGCTCGAAGAGGCACGGGCGATGGAGCTCAACGAGCGGCTGCGCACCCGCACCCGGGGCCACTGGACCGCCGCCGCATTGCTACGGGCCGCCTCCGCCGACGGTCACGCGGCCCTCGGCTGGGACGAGGCGGGCACCCTGGAACCCGGCGCGCTCGCCGACTTCACGACCATCGCGCTCGACTCGGTCAGGACGGCAGGGCCGCTTCCGCGGCTCGGGGCCGAGACGGCCGTATTCGCCGCGTCGGCAGCAGACGTGTCGCATACGGTCGTGGGCGGTCGGCATGTCGTACGGGACGGGGTCCACTGCCTCGTACCGGATGTACCGAAAGCCCTCGCGGACGCGGTCGAAGCCCTGCGCGGATGACCCCGGGCCGCCCGCCCGCGCGGCCCGCTCCCGTCCCCGAACCCGCCCCCACCGCCGACCAGGCCACCAAGGACGCCATGAGCAACGCGACGACCGTCAGCCCCGCCCACTCCGCGAGCACCGCAAGCACGCTCATCACCAACATCGCCGCCCTGGTCACCAACGACCCCTCCCTCGGTGACGGATCCCCCCTCGGACTGATCCAGGACGCGGCCGTCGTCATCGAGGGCGACCGCGTCGTGTGGACCGGTGATCAAAGCAAAGCACCCGCCACTGACAACCGGGTCGACGCGGCCGGCCGGGCGGTCGTCCCCGGCTTCGTGGACTCCCACTCCCACCTCGTCTTCGCAGGCGACCGGACGCAGGAGTTCAACGCCCGGATGTCGGGGCGGGCCTACAGCGCGGGCGGCATCCGTACGACGGTCGCCGCGACCCGGGCGGCGAGCGACGCCGACCTGGAGGCCAACCTCACGCGCTACCTCGCCGAGGCCCTCCGTCAGGGCACCACGACCTTCGAGACGAAGTCCGGCTACGGCCTGACCGTCGAGGACGAGGCCCGCGCCCTGCGCATCGCCGCCGCGCACACCGAGGAGGTCACCTACCTGGGCGCGCACATCGTCCCGCCCGACCACGCCGAGGACCCGGCCGCTTATGTGGAGCTCGTCACCGGCGAGATGCTCGACGCCTGTGCCCCGTACGCCCGTTGGATCGACGTCTTCTGCGAGAAGGGCGCCTTCGACGGCGACCAGGCCCGCGCGATCCTCACGGCCGGCAAGGCGAAGGGGCTGCACCCGCGCATCCACGCCAACCAGCTCTCCTACGGCCCCGGCGTCCAGCTCGCCGTCGAACTCGACGCCGCCAGCGCCGACCACTGCACCCACCTCACGGACGCCGACGTGGAGGCACTGGCGAGCGGCAGCACCGTCGCCACGCTCCTCCCCGGCGCCGAGTTCTCCACGCGCGCGCAGTGGCCGGACGCCCGCCGCCTCCTGGACGCCGGCGTGACGGTGGCCCTGTCGACCGACTGCAACCCGGGCTCGTCCTTCACCTCGTCCGTGCCGTTCTGCATCGCCCTCGCGGTACGGGACATGGGCATGACCCCCGACGAGGCCATCTGGTCGGCCACGGCGGGCGGCGCGGCGGCCCTGCGCCGCGACGACATCGGCCGCCTCGGTCCGGGCGCCCGATCCGACCTCACCCTTCTCGACGCCCCGAGCCATGTCCACCTCGCCTACCGGCCGGGCGTACCGTTGGTCGCCGGGGTATGGCGACGGGGCGTGCGCGAGATCTGAGCAAAAACGTCAGATCCGCCCGCACGCCCCGCACTCACCACCGTCGTGCCCCGCGCTCGCACCGGGTGGGGTCACTCCTCGACCGTCAGCCCCTTCCGCAGCCGCACCAGCGTCCGCGACAGCAACCGCGACACATGCATCTGCGAGATCCCGAGCTCGTCGCCGATCTCGGACTGCGTCAGCCCCGCCACGAACCGCAGGGAGAGGATCTTCCGGTCCCGGGGCGGGAGTTCGGCGATCAGGGGCTTCAGGGACTCGACGTACTCGATGCCCTCGATGCCGTGGTCCTCGTAGCCGATCCGGTCGGCCAGGGCGCCCTCGGCGTCGTCCTCCTCCGGCTGGGCGTCCAGGGAAGAGGCCGTGTACGCGTTGGACGCGGCCATGCCCTCGACGACCTCGTCCTTGGTCAGGCCCAGGCGCTCGGCCAGTTCACCCACCGTCGGCGCACGGTCCAGCTGCTGGGCCAGCTCGTCGCCGGCCTTGGCGAGGTCGAGCCGGAGCTCCTGGAGCCGTCGGGGCACCCGCACCGACCACGACGTGTCGCGGAAGAAGCGCTTGATCTCACCGACGATGGTTGGCATCGCGAAGGTGGGGAACTCCACGCCACGGGCGAGCTCGAAGCGGTCGATCGCCTTGATCAGGCCGATCGTGCCGACCTGGATGATGTCCTCCATCGGCTCGCTGCGGGAGCGGAAGCGGGAGGCGGCGAACTTGACCAGGGCGAGGTTGAGCTCGACGAGCGTGTTACGGACGTACGAGTATTCGTGGGTGCCCTCCTCCAGCGACTCCAGCCGCGCGAAGAGGGTCTTGGACAGGGCCCGTGCGTCCACCGGCCCCACCTCGTCGAACGGGGGGATCTCCGGAAGCCCGGCAAGTAGGTCGTCCTGCTCGATGGGATCCAGATGTTCCGGGGGGGATGTCGACGTCGCTGTCTGGGTATGCGAGGCGTCGAGCCGGGGTGACATGATGTCCTCCATCGTTCTCGGCATATGGGCTGCCGAAGCCATTTGCGTGCACTGCGGTGTGCGGCGCCTCCAAAGCCGGCCGTGTCGAGTACGTGTCCTTACTAGCCCTACCCGCTTTCCCGACCCCACCGCAAGTGCATTCTGTTCGGATATGTCCGTTTGTGTGCAGATGTTCGGGTGTCAGGGCGTGGAGGGAAGGCGTAGTGTTCGTGGGCGTCAGGAGCAGCCACGACGTCGGGAGAGAGAGACGGCATGGACCGCGGGACGGTCGGCAGCGCACAGTCTGGCCGGCTTCTGGTCGAGGTGCGGAAACAAGGCGCCAGCGCCGTCGTGACCCCGGCGGGTGAGTTGGATCACCACACCGCCGATCTGTTGCGTGAGCCACTCGAGGCCTGCCTCGACGAGGGCTTCAACCGGCTGGTGGTGGACTGCTCGCGTCTGGAGTTCTGTGACTCCACCGGGCTCAACGTACTGCTCGGCGCACGACTGAAGGCCGAGGCCGCCGGTGGCGGAGTGCATCTCGCCGGGATGCTGCCCGTGGTGGCGCGCGTCTTCGAGATCACCGGCGCCGATGCGGTCTTCACCGTCCATGACACGCTCGAAGCGGCCCTGGCCGACGAGACCGGCTGAGCCGGTCCGTCGGGCCCCGCGGTGCCCCGGGCGTCCCTGTGCGACCGGTGCTCTCCACGCGCGTCCGCCCTCGCGGGGAAAGACGCGGGGCGAAACAGGGGGTGTTCTGCCGGTTCGGTCGGGCAGGAGACATCCTGAAAAAGGCGTCAGGCGCGGCGACGGATCCATCGTCGATCTACGTACTGCACTCTGACTATTGAATCGTGAACTGGTGAATCGGTGAGGTGAAGCGCTGATGAGCAGCACCCGGCCTTTCACGCCGGGCGACCGCGGCCCGGAGGCCGACGGCGCTTCCGGGATGTCCGAAGGGGGTGCGGCCGTGCCGCCCGAGTCGTCGGCGGGCCGGCAGGTCCGCAGACTGAGCTTCGACGGCGCGAGCGGCGTCGTCCCCCTGGCCCGCGACTTCGCCCGTCAGGCGTTGTACGCGTGGGGCTGGCTGCCCGCCGCCACCGCCGACCAGCGGGCCGCCGCGGAGGATGTCCTGCTCGTCGTCTCCGAGCTGGTCACCAACGCCTGTCTGCATGCCGAGGGCCCCGACGAGCTCTGGATCGCGCTCGACAACAAGGTGATCCGCATCGAGGTCTCCGACAAGGGCAACGGCCAGCCGGCCCCCCGCACCCCGCACCGCGCGGGCCGCCCCGGCGGCCACGGCATGTTCATCGTGCAGCGCCTCTGCCTGGACTGGGGTGTGGTCCGCAGCCCCGGACTCGCGGGCAAGAAGGTGTGGGCGGAACTGGGCGCACCGGCGTAATCCGGTTGGCGCGCCGGGCCCGGCCCCCTACCCTCGACCGCAACGCGCTGACGGAGACAAGTAGCCCCGGGCCACGCGAGCAGAGAGAGCCGCCGACAGCTGTGAAGGCGGCCTCGCGGTCCCGGTGCGAATCCACTCCCGAGTGCGGGGAGGAAATGCCCCGCCGGCCGGCCCCCGTCATCGGGCTTGAACGAGACCGCCGTACGGGCCGGAGTGATCCGGTTCCACGACGGTGAAGGCGTGGTGGCACCGCGAGCACCCTCTCGCCCACGCCCCGAGGGACCGACCCCGGGGCGGCGCCTGCCGTTCCGGCAGAACCGGACGGAGCGGGCACCATGCTCGACGTCACCCTCATCCGACAGCACCCCGACCGGGTCCAGGGCGCCCTGCGCAAGCGCGCCGTGGACGCCGACATCCCCGCCTTCCTCGCCCTGGACGCCGCGTTCCGAGAGGCCCGTACCGCCGTGGAGCGGCTGCGCGGGGAGCGGCGGCGGATCTCGGCCGACATCGCCGTACGACGCCGCGCGGGCGAAGCCGCCGAGGGGCTCCAGGCCGACGCCAAGGAGCTGACCGACCGGCTCGCCGCGGCCGAGACGGAGCTCGCCCGCCTGACGCGGGAACACCGGACGTTCCTGGACGCCCTGCCCAACCTCCCGGACGATGACGTCGTCGCGGGCGGCAAGGAGAACAACCAGGTCGTACGGGCCACCGGAACCCCACCCGCGTTCGACTTCGACGCCAAGGACCACGTCCGGCTCACCGAGGAACTCGGCCTCGTCGACCACAAACGCGGCACCCGGCTCGCCGGCAGCGGCTACTGGGTCTACCGGGGAGAGGGCGCCGCACTGGAGTGGGCGCTGCTCAACCACTTCCTCGACACCCACCGCCGCGCGGGCTACGAGTTCGTCCTGCCGCCGCACCTGCTCACCTACGAAGCCGGCTATACGGCGGGCCAGTTCCCGAAGTTCGCCGACGAGGTCTTCCGCACGGACGACGACCACTTCCTCCTGCCCACCGCCGAGACCGCCCTGGTGAACCTGCACCGCGGCGAGACCCTCGACGAGGCCGAACTCCCGCTCAAGTACGTGGCCTACACGCCCTGTTACCGCAAGGAGAGCGGCAGCCACCGCACCGCCGACCGCGGCACCCTGCGCGGCCACCAGTTCAACAAGGTCGAGCTGTTCCAGTTCGCCCGCCCCGAGGACTCGGCCGCCGTTCAGCTGGAGCTCCTCACCCGCGCCGAGGAGTTGGTCGCCGGGCTGGGACTGCACCACCGGGTCACCCAGCTCGCCGCCGAGGACACCAGCCCCGCCCAGGCCAAGACCTACGACGTCGAGGTGTGGCTGCCCAGTCTCGGCGCGTACGCAGAGGTCAGCTCGGTGTCGAACGCCCGCGAGTACCAGGCCCGGCGCGGCGGCATCCGCTACCGCCCGGCGGGCGGCGGCAAGTCGGCGTACGTCCACACCCTCAACGCCTCGGGCCTCGCCACCAGCCGGCTGCTGCCCGCCATCCTGGAACAGCACCAGCGGGCCGACGGAACGGTCGAGGTGCCGCAGGTACTGAGGCGCTGGGGAGCCCCAGAACTACTCCGTCCTCGGGTTACCCGGGGTTAGCTCTCCACCCGAACCCCCTTCCGTGCGCGCCGGATCGTCACAACTCCGGCGCGCACCTTGTCTTCCCTCCTCGCGAGCCCGGGCGTACCTTGACGGCCCATCTGATGTGCCGTCAGGTACTCGCGCAAGACAGGAACCAGTCAGGGAAACGAGTAAGGGAGCGGAACCGTGTCGTACCGGAAACGAACCGCCGCGCTCGCGTCCACCGCGGCCCTGGCCGGCTCGGTGGTGCTGATGGCCGCCCCCGCCGCCCGGGCCGAGGTCGTCGACGTCAAGTACCAGTGCAAGACGCCGATCGGCGACAAGAGCGCCGTCTCGCCCATCGACATCAAGGGCGTCAAGAGCGGCAGCGGCTACAAGATCACCATGTCCTGGCAGAAGGGCGTCTCGTCCAGCCCGGTCGATCTGGGCAAGGGGTCGATGAAGCCGAGCGCGGTCATCCAGCTGGGCGGTGCGGAGAAGGGCACCCTGAAGGTGACCGGCTCGGCCAACCAGGCGGTGGTGCCCGCCAACACCCCCATCAAGATCAATGACTTGAGCGGAACGTACACGCCGAAGGAGTCCGGCAAAGTCACCTTCACGGCAGGTGTGCTGACGATCATCGCGCTCGGTACGACGACTACGTGTACGCCGACGAACAGTCCTGGGCCGTCTCTGAGTCTCGATGTGAGTGCCGCGGGTGGCTCCGGCGGGAGTACGCAGAGTGGGTCCGACTCCGACTCCGACTCCGGTTCCGGTGACTCGCTTCCGCAGACCGGGCCCGAGGATTCGGCGATCGCGCTCGGGACGCTCGGCGGCACGGTGTTGCTCGCGGGGGCGGCGGGGTCGTTGTGGGTCACGCGGAGGCGTCGGCGTTCTGCGGGGTGAGATGCGCCTTCGGGGGTGCCGCGCCATGGCCGTCTGCGTCTGCGGCGCCGTTGTGGCTTGTCGCGCAGTTCCCCGCGCCCCTTAGGGGGCGCGTACCGCAACGCACGATTTTACGGAGCCGCCGATGTCGTTCGCCCTTCGTGTGCTGGGACTGACCGTCTTCACCCTGTTGACCACTGTGTCGGCTGCAACTGCCGCCGACGGGTGGTCCGTTGTGCCACTCGGTGAGGAGCGGCCTGTCTTCTATGCCGAGGGCGAGCCCGGGGTGGTGCTGCAGGACATGGTGGCGCTGGTCAATCGGGGGGAGCGGGCTGTCGACGTCTCGCTGAGGGGCGTCGGCGCCCGTCTCGTCTTCGTCGACTCCCGGCTTCGGCTGGCTCCGGGGACGCGTACCGAGGTGCCCTTCACCGTGACCGTTCCGGACGAGGACGGCGGCGCCGAGATCGTGGTCCGGGACTCCGACGGGCGTACCCGGCGGGTGGCCGTTCACCTCCGGGCCGCCGTGCCCACCGTGTCCGCGCTGACCGTCGAGCACCTTGCCGTGCGCGGTGATCGCATCACGTACGAGCTGGTCAACCGGGGTACGACGCCCCTCGTGCCCACGGTCGCGGTCCGCGCGGACGGCCTCTTCGGCCGGGTCCTCGACCGGGCCCCACGCACCCTGTCGGCCGAACTGGAGCCGGGGCGGCGGCTCAAGCTCAGCGAGCCATGGAGTGCGCCCGCGCTGGACTCCGTCGAGGTGCGGCTGACGGTGACGGCGGCCGGTGGGGTGCGGGACGCGGCGAGTGTGTCGACGGGGGACGGGCCGTGGGGGGTGGGGGTCGCCGGGGTGGTGGCGGCCGGGGGTGCGCTGTTCGTCGTACGACGTCGAAGGCGCCGTAAGGGTGACGCGCCTGAACCCTCTTGTGCCGAGGTCGAGTTGACGGGAGCGGTGTCGTGAAGGTGCGGATCCTGGTGCTGGCGGCGCTCCTGGCGCTGGTGTCGGTCGTGTCGTTGCCCGTCCAGGCCGCCGAGCGGCCCACCGTGAAGCTCTCCAAGTCCCAGGCGGGGACCGGCGGTTCGATCACCGTCACCGGCAGCGGCTGGCGGTCGAAGGCGCTGCTGATGATCCTGGTCTGCGGTCAGGCCGTGCCGTCGCGGGGTGTGCCCGGCGGCACCAACTCCTGTGCCAACGCCGACGGTCGGGCCGTCACCACGGATGCCGACGGCCGTTTCAGCAAGAAGCTGCCGGTCGCCGAGCCGCCCGTGCCCTGCCCCTGTGTGGTGCACGTGGCGACGGTGACCGGGGCGAAGGCCGAGGCCGACGCCATCTTCCAGGTCGCCGGACACGCCGTGGAGCCGCTGCCCGCCGAGGCCTCCGGCGGGCGACTGTCGGTGCTCACCGACACCCGGCTCGACGGCTCCGGCGGACTGCTGACCTGGTTCGGGGCACCGCCCGCCCGCACCCTCGTCTTCACCGTCGGCAACGTCGGCACCTCGGAGATCAAGAACCCCGTCTTCCAGGTCGGCACCTCCCACGGCGTGTTCGCGCCGCAGTGGGAGGAACAGCAGTGGCGCGGCACGATCCAGCCCGGCAAGAAGGCGCGCATCGAACTGCCCGTCGAGCTCACCGGCGGCGCGCACGGCGACTACACCGTGTCCCTCAAGTACGGCGGCAAGGTCCTCGCCGAACAGCCCTGGGGCGTGGGCCGGCCCTGGGGCGTGACCCTGTTCTGGGTCCTGGTCTGTCTGGTCGTGCCCGCCGCGCTGTTCCGGATCGGGATGGCCCTGATCGACCGGGCGCGGCCGCACCGGTCCGGCCGCGCACGGACCCCGGTCCGGCTGCGACTGCCCGAACTCACCCTGCGGCTCCCGGGGTTGCACACCCCGGACCGGGAGCCGCCGCCCTCTTCGACCCTGCCGTGGTTCACCCCGGACTCCGATCCGGGCGCGGCCGGTCGGCTCTCCGCACCGCACGACGACAACTCGACGACCCCCACCAGAAAGGGATCCACGTGAGACAGCGAAGGAGAGTCCTGCCGGGCGCGAGAGTCGCGCTCGCACTCGGCTGTGCGGGCGCGCTGATCGGTGTGGCCGCGGGGCCCGCGCAGGCCGCCGAGGTGTCGTTCGCCACCAAGTGCGTACCGCCCGCGGCCTCCGGGCTCGATCCGGTCGACGGCACCACCAAGGTCGAGATCACCGCGCCGGCTACCGCCAAGGTCGGTGACGAGGTCGAGGTGGTGTGGAAGTTCGTCCAGGCCGCCTCCAAGAACCCCGACCTCATCGACCTGCCGGCGAACTCCGTCAAGCCGTCCGGCACCCTGAAGGCGGCCGGCGCCCAGACCGCCGACGTCCCGATGGAGGGGCCGCAGGAGAACCCGGCCATCCCCAAGGGCGGCGACATGGTCCTCTCCGACATGAAGGGCAAGCTGAAGCTGACGACGGTCGGCGAGGTGACGCTGACGCCGGACGCGTACAAGATCACCGTCTTCAGTACGGACACGAACTGCACGCCGACGGAGACCGTGCAGTCGGCGGCGACCATCAAGGTCGAGGAGGGGGAAGGGAGTTCGTCACCGACTCCGAGTCCGACCGAGACCGGGAGCACGTCCCCGACGCCGACGGAGAGTGCCACGGAGAGCCCTTCCTCCAGTCCGTCCGAGACCGACGGCGGCCAGACCGACTTCACCGGCGAGGTCGTCGACATCCCCTACACCTGCGAGTCGCCCATCGGCACGCAGAAGGCGACCTCCACGATCCAGATCAACGCCAAGAAGGACGGCGGGAACTTCGATCTCACCGTGCAGTTCAAGAAGTCGCCGATGAACAGCCCGGCCAACATCCCGAAGGACTCCATCAAGCCCTCCATGGACGTGGTCCTGGGCGGCGACGACGAGGGTTCGGTGCATGTGGAGGGGCCGACCAACGCCGAGGACATCAAGTCGGGCGACCCGATCGAGATCCCCGACATGACCGGCACGTACAAGCCGGGGGCGACGGGGGAGTCGACGCTGTCGCCGGGGGTGCTGACGATCGAGGCGCTCGGTACGACGACGAAGTGCACGCCGGACAAGACGTCCGTGTCGCTGACCCTGGACACGACCGAGCAGGAGGGCGGGGCGTCCGGTGGATCGTCGTCCACGGGAGGCGGCGTTTCGTCGTCCTCCGGGGGGCTCGCCGCGACGGGGTCCGAGGACCATGGCGCGTTGAAGGCCCTGGGGTTGGTGGCTGGTACGGCCGTGTTGTTGGGTGCGGCTGTGTTCACATTCCTTCCGGGGCGGCGGCGTCTGCGGTGATGGGGCTTACGGCCGGTGGGGGCTTGTCGCGCAGTTCCCCGCGCCCCTAGGGGGCTGGTGCCTACGCGTGTTTCAACAGCCAGCTCAGGACCAGTTCCCTCGCCTGGCTCATGAGGGCGCCTCCGTGTGAGGCGCCCTCCAGCGTGCGTACGGTGATGTCCTTGTGCCCCAATCTCCGTTCCGCTGCCGCCAGTTCGGCGGAGTGGGCCGGTGGTACGAAGTCCCGCTCCGAGTGGATGAGCAGCATCGGGGCGTCGTCCGCGCCGGAGGCGTGTGCGCGGGCCGCGAGGTCGCCCCAGCGGGTCCAGCAGCGGGGGCCCGTGCGGTCGGGGTCGCAGCCGACCAGGCGCTGCGCCTCCTGGCGTAAGCGGCGCTGCTGGGCCGTGGCTCCGGGGCCGTCGTCCACCCAGGCGCGGTAGGGGGAGGCGACCGGGGACAGGGCCACCACGCCCCGGACCAGCGATCCGCCCGCGCCGTACGTCGCCGCGTCCAGGGCGAGCTGGCCGCCCGCGGAGGAGCCGAGCAGCAGGGGCCGGCCCGGGGAGTCGGCGGCGATCCAGCGCAGAGCCGCCCGGACGTCCTCGCGTTGCGCGGGCCAGCGGGCGTCGGTGTTCAGGCGGTAGTCGGTCTCGTAGACACGGAAGCCCTGGGCCGCCAGCCACCGCGCCGCGCGGCTCCAGTCGGCGTCCTCGGCCCAGTACCCGCCGTGCAGGATCACCAGCGGCGGGGCGCCCCGGTCGCCGTACACCGTGATGGTCTGCTGTTCGTGGCCGCCGTACGGGATCGTCTCCGGGACCGCCTCCACGACCGTGCCGGACGACGACATGAGGAAGCCGAGGGCCGCGGCCACCGACAGAAACGTACGACGCATGCTCCCGATGGTGTGGTGCGGTCCTCGAGCGCGGCCGGAAAACCCCGAAGGGCCACCGCACCGGGTGGTGAGGCGGCCCTTCGTTCGAAGAAACGTCAGTGCACGGAGCCCATGAGCTCCTTGACGCGGTTGCGGTACATCCAGACCGCGACACCGGCGACCACGGCGAGCGTGGCCTCCAGGGCGACGATGCCCGTCTTGTTGAAGTCGACGCCGGCGATGGAGAGCAGACCGGTCGTGGCGTCACCGGCGGTGACGGCCAGGAACCAGACGCCCATCATCTGGGAGGCGTACTTGGCCGGGGCCATCTTCGTCGTCACCGACAGGCCGACCGGCGACAGGAGCAGCTCGCCCACCGTCTGGACGAAGTAGATCGCCACCAGCCACGCCGCGGCCGCCTTGTGACCGCCCTCGGCGATCGACAGCGGGGCGAGGAACAGGAAGAAGGACGCGCCGACCAGGACCAGACCCGAGGCGAACTTCACGATTGTGCTCGGCTCCTTGCCGCGCCGGTTCAGCGCGAGCCAGAACCAGGCGAAGACCGGGGCCAGCGCCATGATCAGGACCGGGTTGACCGACTGGTACCAGGAGACCGGGAACTCCCAGCCGAAGACGGTGTTGTCGGCGGAGGAGTCGGCGAAGATCGACAGGGTCGAGCCGCCCTGGTCGTAGATCATCCAGAACACGGCCGCGGCCACGAAGAACCAGATGTACGCGGACATCGAGCGCTGCTCGGTGCGGTCCAGGTCCTTGTCGCGCTTGATGCGGGCCAGCACCATCACCGGGATGATCAGGCCGAGCAGCGTCAGCGGGACCAGGATCCAGTTCAGCGTGTAGTGGCCGGAGAAGCCGACGACCGCGTAGAAGACCACGGCGATGGCGGCCCAGATCGCGGCCTTGCGCAGCGTGGAGGCCTTCTCCTCGGCGGACAGCGGCGTCGGGACGACGCTGGAGCGGTCGGCGAGGTGACGGGAGCCGATCAGGAACTGGCCGAGGCCCAGCGCCATGCCGAGCGCGGCGAGCGCGAAGCCCAGGTGCCAGTTGACGTTCTCACCGATGGTGCCGATGACCAGCGGCGCGGCGAACGCGCCGAGGTTGATGCCCATGTAGAACACGGTGAAGCCACCGTCGCGACGCGGGTCGTCCTTGCCCTCGTAGAGGTGGCCGACCATCGTCGAGATGTTGGCCTTCAGCAGACCGGAGCCGATCGCCACGAGGCCGAGACCGGCGTAGAAGGTGCCGGAGTTCGGCAGGGCCAGGGTGAGGTGGCCGAGCATGATGACGCCACCGGCGACGGCGACGGTCTTGCGGGGACCCCAGACGCGGTCGCCGAACCAGCCGCCGGGCAGCGCGAGCAGGTACACCAGCGACACGTACACGGAGTAGATCGCGGTCGCCGTCGCGGCGCTGAGGTGGAGGCCGCCCGGGGCGACGAGGTACAGCGGGAGGAGAGCCCTCATGCCGTAGTAGGAGAAACGCTCCCACATCTCGGTCATGAAGAGAGTGGCCAGTCCGCGGGGGTGGCCGAAGAAGGTCTGCTCGGTGCCGGGGGTGCCCGGTCGGGCCGAGTCCTTCGTCAGGCTGGACGCCATGGTCGTTCCTTGCTGGTCGGGACGCGCGTGCTGATGCGTGAGCGGCTCTGCGCGCCCGGTGGTCGCCGTCCCCTCCTGGGGGCCCGGCCACGGGTCATTCCTTCAGGCCGGCGGTTTCCGGCCCGCACACAAAAGAGACCTTCAGCGTCAAATGATTGCCAAAGGTCCCCGTGGTGCTAAAGGCGTCTTTCACCATACGGCAGGACAGCGCCGGAAATAAAAGGACTTGAGAGATGGATCACAGGTGCTAGTGGAGCCGTAGGCACCTTTTCCAAGGTCCTTACTACCTTCTCACCGTCGAGACATAGGTTCGTACCAGAACGCCCCATGGTAAGAATCACGGGCTTGCGATCACACCCCAGCTTCTGTCATGCGCGGTCTACCATCAGCTCATGACCCGTGTACTGCTCGCCGAGGACGATGCGTCCATCTCGGAGCCGCTGGCCCGCGCACTGCGACGGGAAGGGTACGAGGTCGAGGTGCGCGAGGACGGCCCCACCGCGCTCGACGCCGGCATCCAGGGCGGCATCGATCTGGTCGTGCTGGACCTCGGACTCCCCGGCATGGACGGCCTCGAGGTGGCCCGCCGACTGCGCGCCGAAGGCCTCACCGTGCCCATCCTCATCCTCACCGCGCGTGCGGACGAGGTGGACACCGTCGTGGGGCTCGACGCCGGCGCCGACGACTACGTCACCAAGCCGTTCCGCCTCGCCGAACTGCTCGCCCGTGTCCGGGCCCTGCTCCGGCGCGGTGCCGCGGAGCCGGCGCAGCCGCCGGCGACGCACGGGGTGCGCATCGACGTGGAGTCCCACCGTGCCTGGATGGGCGAGGAGGAGCTTCAGCTCACGGCCAAGGAGTTCGACCTGCTGCGGGTCCTGGTGCGGGATGCCGGGCGGGTCGTCACGCGTGACCAGCTCATGCGTGAGGTGTGGGACACGACGTGGTGGTCGTCGACCAAGACGCTCGACATGCACATCTCGTGGCTGCGGAAGAAATTGGGCGACGATGCGGCCAACCCCCGTTACATCGCCACCGTGCGTGGTGTGGGCTTCCGGTTCGAGAAGAGCTGAGCGTCGTCGGCGGCTGCGGGTCCGTGGGGGGCTGGTCGCGCAGTTCCCCGCGCCCCTAGGGAGTTGACCGTGCCGTCGGCACAAAGCTCAACGTAAGTCACCTGCCCGGAGGGCCCCGTGCGTCGCCGTCTTATTCAGTCCACCCTCGCTGTGGTGCTGGTCGTCATCGCCGTCTTCGGTCTGAGCCTCGTCATCGTCGAGACCCGCACCATCAGCAACAGCGCTCAGGAGCGGGTCGACTCCGAGGCCGTGCGGCTGGCCAGCATCGTGGACAGCCGGCTGCTCGGGGAGCAGACCGTCGACGCGCAGGTGCTGAAGGAGCAGGTCGCCGGGGACCGGTACGCCGTGATCCGGATCCCGGGAGAGCCCGTCATCGAGGTCGGCACCAAGGCGACCGGGGACGTCATCAGCGCCACGGAGACGGGCGAGGAGGGCGAGACGGTCACCGTCCAGGAGCCGCGCTCGTCGGTGACCCGGGAGGTCGGCCGCACCCTGCTGATCATCGGGGCGGTGGCACTGCTCGCGGTGATCGCGGCCGTACTGCTCGCCGTACGGCAGGCCAACAAGCTCGCGTCGCCGCTGACCGACCTCGCCGAGACCGCGGAACGGCTCGGTTCCGGCGACCCGCGCCCCCGGCACAAGCGCTACGGCGTCCACGAGCTCGACCGGGTCGCCGACGTCCTGGACTCCTCCGCCGAGCGCATCGCCCGCATGCTCACCGCTGAGCGGCGGCTGGCGGCGGACGCCTCCCATCAGCTGCGCACGCCGCTCACCGCCCTGTCCATGCGCCTGGAGGAGATCACCCTCACCGACGACCTGAACACGGTGAAGGAAGAGGCGACCATCGCGCTCACGCAGGTGGAACGCCTGACGGACGTGGTGGAGCGGCTGCTCACCAACTCCCGCGACCCCCGTACCGGCTCCGCCGTCTCCTTCGACCTCGACGAGGTCATCCAGCAGCAGCTCGCCGAGTGGCGCCCCGCCTACCGCAGCGTGGGCCGCGCCATCGTGAGCTCCGGAAAGCGGCATCTGCGGGCGGTCGGTACACCGGGCGCGGTGGCGCAGGTGCTGGCGGCGCTGATCGAGAACTCGCTCATGCACGGTGGCGGCACGGTGGCGCTGCGTACCCGGGTGACCGGCAACCAGGCGGTCATCGAGGTCACGGACGAGGGGCCGGGGGTGCCCGCGGACCTGGGCGCACGGATCTTCGAGCGGGCGATCAGCGGGCGGAACTCGACGGGTATCGGCCTCGCCGTGGCCCGTGACCTCGCGGAGGCCGACGGGGGGCGTCTGGAGATGCTCCAGGCGCAGCCGGCGGTGTTCGGGCTGTTCCTGTCGCGTACGCCGGTGCAGAAGCCGGTACCGGAAGCGGAACCGACCGTACGGTGACCGGGCGGCTCAGCCGACCCGCTGCCTGGCCCGCTGCTTCGGTCGCCGGGTCTGTACTTCTTCCGCCTCCGCCAGGAACGATTCCGCGCTGGCGACCACCTCGGGCCCCGGCAGGGTCTTGAACACCCACGACCGGTAGGACCAGAAGCGGAACAGGGTGGCGATGCCGATGCCGACGAACTTGAAGACGTTGCTCTGCAGCGGGCTGTCCCAGCCGAATCCGTACGTCGCCGCGTAGAGCACGCCGTTCTCGATCACGAGACCGACCGCGCTGAACAGCAGGAAGAGGGTCAGCTCCTTGGTGCGGCCGCTCTTGTCGCGCTCCCGGTACGTGAAGTACCGGAAGCCGATGTAGTTCGAGATGATCGCCACGACCGTGGCGACCACACTGGCGCGCACCACCTGGAGGTCGGTCGTGTGCCGCACCAGGTTGAAGACGAGAAGGTTGACGAGCAGACCCGCTCCGCCCACGGCGCCGAACTTGGCGGCCTCGCGCACGAGCCGGTCGACGCGTTGTCGTACCGCGCTCGGAGGCGCCGCATGAAGCGCCGAGGAAACACGTCCCATGGTCGCGCAAGCCCCCGTCCGTCCGGTTTCGTCAACCAAGCCATGCTAACCACCCCCCTGTGCAAACGCTTGTGGACGAGCTCACAGATTGGGAACGGGACGTGAAGACAGGTGCGTGTTTCGGGCCAGATCGGCAGAAATCGCGTGCATAAGGTACGGAATCCGGCCGCCCCGATGTGGCCGATACCCTAGGAGCGTGACGTTCCCGGTAGTCGGCATGGTCGGCGGGGGCCAGCTCGCTCGTATGACACACGAGGCAGGCATCCCGCTCGGCATCAGGTTCAAGCTCCTCAGTGACACCCCTCAGGATTCCGCGGCGCAGGTCGTAGGCGATGTCGTCATCGGCGACTATCGCGACCTCGACACGCTGCGTGACTTCGCGAGGGGCTGCGATGTGATCACCTTCGATCACGAACACGTACCCACCGAGCACCTCCGGGCGCTGGAGGCGGACGGTATCCCCGTGCGCCCCGGGCCCGACGCGCTCGTGCACGCCCAGGACAAGGGCGTGATGCGAGCGAGGCTCGACGCGATCGGGGTGCCGTGCCCACGGCACCGGATCGTGAGCGACCCGGCCGATGTGGCCGCCTTCGCGGAGGAGGGGGACGGCTTCCCGGTCGTCCTCAAGACCGTCCGCGGCGGCTACGACGGCAAGGGCGTGTGGGTCGTCGACAGCGTCGAGGAGGCCACCGACCCCTTCCGGGCCGGTGTCCCGGTCCTCGCGGAGGAGAAGGTCGACTTCGTCCGTGAGCTCGCCGCCAACGTCGTACGGTCGCCGCACGGCCAGGCCGTCGCCTACCCGGTGGTGGAATCCCAGCAGGTCAACGGCGTGTGCGACACCGTGATCGCCCCGGCGCCCGACCTGGACCCGGCCCTCGCGCTCAGGGCCGAGGAGATGGCGCTCAGCATCGCCAAGGAACTGGACGTCGTCGGCCATCTCGCCGTCGAGCTGTTCCAGACCCGCGACGGCCGCGTCCTGGTGAACGAGCTCGCGATGCGCCCGCACAACTCCGGCCACTGGACCCAGGACGGCGCGATCACCTCCCAGTTCGCCAACCACGTCCGGGCCGTCCTCGACCTGCCCCTCGGCGACCCGCGCCCCCGCGCGAAGTGGACGGTCATGGCGAACGTCCTCGGCGGCGACTACCCGGACATGTACTCCGCGTACCTGCACTGCATGGCCCGCGACCCCCAGCTGAAGATCCACATGTACGGCAAGGACGTGAAGCCCGGACGCAAGGTCGGCCACGTCAACACCTACGGCGACGACCTCGACGACGTGCTGGAGCGCGCCCGTCACGCAGCCGGCTACCTGAGAGGCACGATCACCGAATGAGCCCCGTTGTTGGCATCGTCATGGGGTCGGACTCCGACTGGCCCGTCATGGAGGCCGCCGCCCAGGCACTCGACGAGTTCGAGATCGAGTACGAGGTCGACGTCGTCTCCGCCCACCGCATGCCGCGCGAGATGATCGCGTACGGCGAGGAGGCGGCCGGGCGGGGCATCAAGGTGATCATCGCGGGCGCCGGCGGCGCGGCCCACCTGCCGGGCATGCTCGCCTCCGTCACCCCGCTGCCGGTCATCGGCGTGCCGGTCCCGCTGAAGTACCTGGACGGCATGGACTCGCTGCTGTCGATCGTGCAGATGCCGGCCGGTGTGCCCGTCGCGACGGTCTCCGTGGCCGGTGCCCGCAACGCGGGCCTCCTCGCGGCCCGCATCCTCGCCACCCACGACGAGGAGCTCCTCGGCCGGATGAAGGAGTTCCAGCAGGAGCTGGGCGACCAGGCCGCCGAGAAGGGCAAGCGGCTGCGCGCCAAGGTCGAGGGGCCGGGCAACGGCTTCGGTTTCGGGAAGTGACGGCTGTGAGCTCTGTGGAGACCGCCCGGGCACTGCTGCGGGAGTTCCCCGTCGTCGACGGCCACAACGACCTGCCCTGGGCACTGCGCGAACAGGTCCGCTACGACCTCGACGCCCGGGACATCGCCACCGACCAGAGCGCCCATCTGCACACCGACCTCGCCCGGCTGCGGGCCGGTGGCGTGGGCGCGCAGTACTGGTCGGTGTACGTCCGCTCGGACCTGCCGGACGCGGTGCCGGCGACGCTGGAACAGATCGACTGCGTACGGCAGTTGATCGACCGGCACCCGGCCGACCTGCGGGCCGCGCTGAGCGCGGCGGACATGGAGGCGGCACGGGCGGAGGGCCGTATCGCCTCGCTCATGGGGGCCGAGGGCGGCCACTCCATCGCCAACTCCCTTGCCACGCTACGCGCGTTGTATGCGCTCGGCGTCCGCTACATGACCCTCACCCACAACGACAACAACGACTGGGCGGACTCGGCGACGGACGCGCCGCGCGTCGGTGGGCTGTCGGCCTTCGGCCGTGCGGTGGTGCGGGAGATGAACCGCGAGGGCATGCTCGTCGATCTGTCGCATGTGGCGGCGACGACGATGAGGGACGCGCTGGACGCCACGCTCGCGCCGGTGATCTTCTCCCACTCGTCGTCGCGGGCGGTGTGCGACCACCCGCGCAACATCCCGGACGACGTCCTGGAGCGGCTGTCCGGCAACGGCGGCATGGCGATGGTGACGTTCGTGCCGAAGTTCGTGCTCCAGGCGGCGGTCGACTGGACCGCCGCCGCGGACGAGAACATGCGCGCGCACGGCTTCCACCACCTCGCGACCACACCGGACGCGATGAAGGTCCACCGTGCCTTCGAGGAGCAGCGCCCGCGTCCCATCGCCACGGTGTCCACGGTCGCCGACCACCTCGACCACATGCGCGAGGTGGCGGGCATCGACCACCTGGGCATCGGCGGCGACTACGACGGGACGGCCTTCACTCCCGACGGCCTGAACGACGTCTCCGGCTACCCGAACCTCGTCGCCGAGCTCCTGGACCGCGGCTGGTCCAGGTCCGACCTGGCCAAGCTCACTTGGCAGAACGCGGTACGGGTGCTCGGCGCCGCCGAGGACGTGGCCCGGGACCTTCAGGCGACGCGCTCGCCGTCGAACGCGACGATCGAGGCGCTGGACGGCTGAGCGGGCTCTTCGGAGAGTTCGTCGAGGGCGGGGTAGTCGGTGTATCCGGCCGCCCCGCCCACGTACATCAGGTAGCGGTCCCGAACGGGATTGAGCGGCGCGTCCGTTCGCAGCCGCGCCACCAGGTCGGGATTGGCGAGGAACGGACGTCCGAGGGCGACGAGATCGGCCCCGGCGGCGAGTGCACGCTCGGCGGGCACCGTGACTACCCCGAGGCGGCCGTCGACCGGGTCGTGCGGATCCAGGAGCTGTTCGCGGCCGGACTGCACAGCAGCCGGATCGCTCAGTTGCTGCCCTGTATGCGGGACACCGACGGCGGCCCCTCCGCCGTCGCCACACCGCGGCTCGTCGCCGACCTCACCGCGGAGCGCGACCGCATCGACCGGATGATCGCCTACCTGGTCCGGTCCCGGGACACCCTGGACGAGGTCATCGACGCGGCGCAGGGTCGCTGAACCGGAGTACCCCCGAACGCCCCGCTCACCAGGAAGCCTTCCGCCCTCCGTGCGACGGTGACCGTACTGCTGATCTTGCCGCCGATCACGACGTACGGAGCCCGCCATGGCAGACCTCCAGGACGAACTGAACACCACCAGCGAGGTCGGCGAGCTCGACGACCTGCACGACCCGTTCGTCGAGTCGGAGCCCTACACGCCGGTCTCCGATCCGGACACCGAGCCCCTGGAGCGGGCGCACGCCATCCTCGCCGCGCACCCCGTCGCCGACGGGTACAGCGGGCTGCCGTGGGCGCTGCGGCACCTGCCGTGGTTCGACCTGGAGCTCGGCGAGAGTTCCGTCGACACCGATGTGCCGCGGCTGCGGGAGGGGCATGTCGGCGCGCTGTTCTGGTCGCTGCATCTGCCCGAGAGCATCGGCGGCGACCGGGCCGTCGGCGCGACGCTGGAGCAGCTGGACCTGGTGAAGACCGTCGTGAGGGCTCATCCGGAGGGGCTACGGCTCGCCCGTACCACCGGGGAGACCGCCGATGTACGGCACTGCGGCCGGGTCGCCGTGCTGCTCGGGCCCGCCGGTGCCGCCGCGCTCGGCGACTCGCTCGGCATCCTGCGCTCGCTGCACGCCCTCGGCCTGCGTGTGCTCACCCTGTCCGGGGTGACCTGGGCGAGCGAGGCGGGGCTGACCCGGTTCGGCGAGGAGGTGCTGCGCGAGATGAACCGGCTCGGTGTCCTCGCCGACCTCTCGGGCGCCTCCGCCGACACCGTCCGCCGCGCCCTCGCCGTCTCCAAGGCGCCGGTCGTGTGCACCCGCTCCGCCGCCCGCGCCCTGCGCCCCCACCCCGCCAACCTCCCCGACGACCTGCTCACCGAGCTGGGCGCCGCCAAGGGGCTGTGCATGGTGCCGCTCACCGCCGAGCAGGCCGGCCCGTCCGTCCGGGACGTCGCCGACCACCTCGACCACGTCCGCTCCCTCGCGGGCGCCGAGTGCGTGGGCCTGTCCGGCACCTACGACGCCGGCACCGCCCATCCGCAGGACCTCGCCGACGCCTCCTGCTACCCGCACCTCATCGCCGAACTCCTCCGCCGCGACTGGTCCGAGTCCGACATCGCCCTGCTGGCCTGGGGCAACGTCCAACGTGTCCTGCGCGGCGCCGACTTCGCGGCCCGCGCGGCCCAGGAGCGCCGAGAGCCGTCGACGGCGAAGATCTCCGACCTGGACGGCTAGCGCCACGGGCCGCGTACCGGAACGCGAAGCCCTTGATCCCCTGCACCACAGCGCGGGGCGCGACCGGCCGGGAGGCCGCGCCCCCGCAGGTCACGCGTGCTCGATGCGGCAGAGGCAGAACGGATGGCCCGCCGGATCGGCGTACACCCGGAAGTCCTCCTTGTCCTCGGCGTGCAGCGGACGCGCGCCCAGGGCCAGTACCTCCCGTTCCGCCGCGTCGATCTCCTCCCATGTCGACCCGGCGTCGAGGTCGATGTGGAACTGCTGCGAGTTGCGGTCCGCCCGCGGCCACTCCGGGGGCGTGAACCCGGTCGCCTGCTGGAAGGCGAGCCGTGGCACGCCGGGGGTCTCCAGGACGACCCAGTCCGCCTCCTCCACGCGGGGAGTTCCGCCCACGATCGCCGCGTAGAACTGGGCGAGCGCGAGCGGGTCGGGGCAGTCGATCACGACGGAACGGAAACGAGCCACAGTCACGGCGGACCCTCCAGGTCTCAGCAGGCGCACAGACAGAACGGGTGCCCCGCCGGGTCCGCGTACACACGCCAGGTGCGAGAGCGGTCGGCGGTGTCCAGCGGCCGCGCGCCGAGGGCCAGCACCTCCTTCTCGGCCGCGTCCATGTCGTCGACGGTCAGGTCCAGGTGGAACTGCTGCGAGTTGTGGTCCGCGCGCGGCCACTCGGGCGGTACGAACCCGGAGGCGGCCTGGAAGGCCAGCGACTGTCCGCCGGGCACCTTCAGGTCCACCCACTCGCCGTCCCCCTCGACGGTGCCGCCCAGTACATCGGCGTAGAAACCGGCCAGCGCACGGGGGTCCGGACAGTCCAGGACGACGACGCCCAGTGTGGCGAGAGCCATGACTTCCTCCTCGAAGCGGGGTTACCTCTATAGCCGGGTAACCGGTAACGGTTACTGCATGCTGCCTCATAGGAGGTAACGTCGCAAGCATGAGTGAACGATCGGCCGCGCCGGGGGGCCTGGCTCTGGTGGAGTCCCTGGTCAACACCCTCGACATCGAGTCGGGCGCCGACGCGCTCGACACGGCCGACGGCCGGGCACGCTTCGGACTCACGGAGGAGGAGGCCGTTCCCGCTCGTGAGCTGCGCGAATCACTGCGCGCGGCCCTGCTCGCGCACGCCGGCCACCCGCCGTACCGCGAGGTGACCCCGCTCGGCGAGCTGCTGGCGGCGGCGCCGCTGGTCGTGACGGTCGACGTGGGCGACGGCTCGGCCGCGCTCGCGCCCGCCGCCGGGGCGCCGCTGCTCTCCCGGGTCGCGGCGGCCGTCGCCGAGGCACTGGTCGCGGGGACCTGGCTGCGGCTCAAGGCCTGCCAGGCCGCCGACTGCCACTGGGCCTACTACGACCGCAGCCCCGCGGGCCGGGGCCGCTGGTGCTCGATGCAGGTGTGCGGGGCGCGCGCGAAGATGCGGCGCTACCGGGCGAGGTAGCGCCGCACGGTCAGTCCTCGCCGCGGGACGCGGCCGCGCGGGAGCCGACCAGGAGCAGACAGAGGACGGCCACCCCGGCGATGAGCCCGGTCAGGAGCAGCAGGGGTTGCAGCGGACGGGCCGCGGCCACGGGTTCGGTCTGCGGGGCCGCCGCCGCGACGGGGGGCGAGGTGCTCGGCGACTCCGACGGCGAGGCCGGTGCGGAGGGCTTCGGGGACGTGGCGGTGGCCCGGTGCGTGGTCGGGGCCGTCCGGGTCGGCATCGGCATGGCCTCGTGCGAGGTGCCGGTCCCGTGGTGGGTGGGGGTGGGCGTGGGCGTAGGTGTGGGCTTCGGTGCCGCCAGCACCGTGATCCGCGCCGTCATGTCCGGATGCACGGTGCAGTAGTAGCCGTACGCACCGGCCGCGGTGAACGTGTGGGTCCAGCTCTGCCCCTTGTCCAGCATCGGGGAGTGGATGGCGACCGGACCGGACGTCGTCTTCACGTCGTGCGGTGCCGTGACCCCGTTGGTCCAGGTCACGGTGTCCCCGACATGCACGGTGAGGGACGCGGGCGCGAAGGCGTACCCCTGCATCGCCACCCGGTACGAGGCCGCCGAGGCCTGCCCCGGTGCCAGGAGCAGGAGGGCGAGGAGGGCGAGTACGGCGCCGAGCGCCGCCCGCCGCGCCGCCCTCACGCGGACTCCGTGGCGCACGCGAACTCCGCCGCGATCAGCAGCCGCAGCCACGTGGCCGGCCGGCGCCACGGCAGCCGGAACCCGGTGGCCCGGCGCAGCAGCCGGTACGGCACCAGGACCGTGCCGACGACCAGGAGCAGGTCGTCGGTGCGCTCCACGACCCGCAGCCGCAGCAGCACCGGGAAGGCGACGTCGCGCAGTTCGAGGTCGCCGGTGACCTGGAGGTGCCGGCCGCCGTCGAGCGGCTCGACGTGCGCGCCGGTGACGACGGCAGGCGGGTCGAGCAGCTCGAAGCGGAAGGAGGGCCGGGCGTCCGGGTCGTCGTACGGCACGGTGAGCGAGGCGGCGGCGAGGGTGAGGCGGCGGCGGAAGGTGGGCAACGGGCCGTACCGGGCTGCGAGTTCGACGAGCGAACGGCCGGGCGCGACGGCGTACCGCCCGGGCCGGGGGAGGTGCCGCTGCTCGGAGGGCAGCGTGACGGTTCTCATCCGGGGGCTCCTTGAAAGCGGTTCCCGTGGGGAGGCGGGGGCGTGGAGAATGGGGAGCGGCGCCGGTCCGGCCGACTGAGCCTCGGCCGGACCGGCGTTCGTCCCCGGGAAGGTCAGCAGCTGCCGGTGACGAAGCTCTCGGTGGGGGCGAGCAGGTGCTCGGCCCAGACCGTGGGCATCTTCACCTGTCTCTTGCGAGGAGGCCCTGGTGTTCGAGCTGGGGAGGAACCGCATCCCGCATACGGCGGCGCGGAGCGTCGCCGTATCCGGTTCATGGGCGTGGAGCGCCCAGCACTTGCCTCGCCCGGCAGAGCCGGGGTGATGCGAACATTCGTGCCCGTGATCACTGGTTGGAGTGGTGATCGTGCATCCGGGCGTGTGTGTGCGGGCCTCGCACGTACGGTCGCGTTGAGGGGGCAACAGGCTGCTGTAGCACGGCCCGGAGCGAGGCCAGGGGGGAGCGTATGGCGCGGGTGAGGGTGATCGAGGAGGACGCCGGGCATGCCCGATGGACGTTCCGGCTGCGCGTGTCGTCGACCGCACGTGCTGAGCTGATGGACGAGTGGGATCGGTGCCGGTGGGTGTGGAACGAGAGCGTGGCCAAGTCCAGGCAGATCCACGCCCGGAACAAGACCCGGCTCGAGGACGTCGGCAAGGTGACCTGCGGCCCTGCCCAGCTCGACAGGATGCTGACCCAGGCCCGTGCCCGTACTCCGTGGCTGCGGGAGGGAAACTCGGTGCCGCAGCAGCAGGTCATCCGTGACTTCGGGAAGTCCAGGGCGAAGGCCCAGAAAGACATCCACGAGCGGCTTCCGCAGCGGCAGCGGGCTGGGATGCCGAGGTGGAAGAAGAAGTCCGAGGCCCTGCCGAGCCTGAACTACACCAAGCGCGGTTTCCGCCTGAAGGACGGCCGTCTGCATCTGGCTGGGGGCATCGTCCTGACGCCGGTGTGGTCGAGGGAGCTGCCCGCCGCACCCTCCAGCGTGCGCGTGTACCAGGACACGGTGGGGCACTGGTACTGCTCGTTCGTGGTCTCCGCCCAGGTGCAGCAGTTGCCGGCGACCGGCCGGGTGATCGGAGTCGACTGGGGGGTGCGCGAGGTCGCGACCACCACGTCCGACGCCCACGACCTCCCGCACGCCCAGCACGGGAAGAAGGCACAGACCAAGCTGTCGCGGTACGACCGCATGATGGCCCGCCGCAAGCCGAAAAAGGGGCAAGCCGCCTCGAAGGGCTACCGGGAGGCGAAGAAGTGGCGAGCGAAGACCTACGCGAAGATCGCCCGGCAGCGTCAAGACACGGGCCGCAAATGGGCCAAGTGCGTGGTCCGTGACCACGACGCTGCGGCAGTGGAGGACTTCCGGCCGAGGTTCCTGGCGAAGTCGACGATGGCCCGCAAGGCCGCTGACGCGGCGATCGGCGCCACCAAACGGGCCCTGACCGAGATGGCCCGCAAGCACGGCCGGATCGTGCACCTGGTACACCCGGCCCACACCACGATGGACTGCGCGCACTGCGGAGCGAGAGCCAAGCACGCACTGCCGCTGTCGGAACGAACCTATACCTGCACCGCGTGCGGAACTGCCTCGCCCAGAGACAAGAACTCCGCCCGCGTGATGCTCGTCCGGGCTGGTCTCAACCCGGCTGACGCCGAAGGCGTGAGACCTCTGGGAGCGCCGCTCCCAGAGGCAGCCTGAGTCAGGAATCCCTCTCATCCGTGAGGGGGAGGATTCAAGTAGCTGTCGAGGTTCAGAGATCGGCGACCTGCTGTCCGGACGACTCCCCCAGGTACGCCTTGAGTACCTGGGCACCTCCGCCAGCCCGGCCCGCGCAAGGCGAAGCGGGCCGCCGCTTTTATGTACGGAGACCCGCGTGCCGGTATTTCCTTTGCCGCGTTATTGCTTCATTCCGAATGTCACCGCGGCAGATGTTCAGGCCGTAGGTCGACCCATTGCCCGGAAGGACCATCCGGCCTTGCGCCACACCTCCGGGTCGAGCGCGTTCCGCCCGTCGAGGATCAGCCGGGTCGCGGCGACCTCGCCCAGCGTCGCCGGGTCCAGCTCACGGAACTCCCGCCACTCCGTCAGATGCAGCACGACATCGGCGCCCCGTACGGCCTCGACGGCCGAGTCGGCGTACCCGAGCGTCGGGAAGACCTGACGGGCGTTCGCCATGCCCTTCGGGTCGTACACCGTCACCTGGCCGCCCTGGAGGTGGATCTGGCCGGCGACGTTCAGCGCCGGCGAGTCCCGGACGTCGTCCGAGTCGGGCTTGAAGCTGGCGCCGAGCACCGCGACCCGCTTGCCTAGGAACGACCCGCCCCCGAGCGCCTCCCGGGCCAGCTCCACCATCTGCCCGCGCTGGCGCATGTTGATCGAGTCGATCTCGCGCAGGAACGACAGCGCCTGGTCCGCGCCGAGCTCACCGGCGCGCGCCAGGAAGGCCCGGATGTCCTTGGGCAGACAGCCACCGCCGAAGCCGATGCCGGCCCGCAGGAACTTCTTGCCGATCCGGTCGTCGTACCCGATGGCCTCGGCCAGCCTGACGACATCGCCGCCCGCGGCCTCGCACACCTCCGCCATCGCGTTGATGAAGGAGATCTTCGTGGCGAGGAAGGAGTTCGCCGAGGTCTTCACCAGCTCGGCGGTCGGGAAGTCGGTGACGACGAACGGCGTCCCCTCTTCGACCGGCGTCGCGTACACCTCGCGCAGCAGCTTCTCGGCCCGCTCGCTGCGCACCCCGACCACGACCCGGTCGGGGTGCAGCGTGTCGTCGACGGCGAAGCCCTCGCGCAGGAACTCCGGGTTCCAGGCCAGCTCGGCGTCCGCACCGGCGGGCGCGTGCTCGGCGAGGTACGTGGCGAGCCGGTCCGCGGAGCCGACCGGAACGGTGGACTTGCCGACGACGAGGGCCGGACCGGTGAGGTGCGGCGCGAGCGAGGCGATCGCGGAGTCGACGTAGGACATGTCACAGGCGTACTCGCCGTGCCGCTGCGGAGTGTTCACGCAGACGAAGTGGACGTCGCCGAACGCGCCGACCTCGGCGAAGTCCATGGTGAAGCGGAGCCGCCCGGTGGAACCCTCGATGCCGGCGACGTGCTTGCGCAGCAGGTCCTCCAGGCCGGGCTCGTACATGGGGACCTCGCCGCGCTGCAGCATGGCGATCTTCTCGGGTACGACATCGAGCCCCAGCACCTCGAAGCCCAGCTCGGCCATGGCCGCGGCGTGGGTGGCGCCGAGATAGCCGGTGCCGATCACGGTGATCTTGAGGCTCATGGATGCTCCAGAGTGGGACGTCGTTCGGTGCGCTGCCCGATCCTAGTAGGGGCGTGACCGGGCCCCACGGCGGGCAGCTTTCCCTCTGTCGCCAAGCTCACGTATCACTCCCGTGGGCGGGCCCCTAAAATTTGAGTTACTTAACGGTAATTAGCGTCGGCATCGCAGCGCATTTGGAGCGTGAGACACCTTGGCCGGATCGGCTGACTTCGACCTGTACCGCCCGTCCGAGGAGCACGACATGCTCCGAGACGCCATCCGCTCGCTGGCCGAGGCGAAGATCGCGCCGTACGCCGTCGCGGTGGACGAGGAGGCCCGCTTCCCGCGGGAGGCCCTCGACGCTCTGGTCGCGAGCGACCTGCACGCCGTACACGTACCCGAGGAGTACGGCGGCGCGGGCGCGGACGCGCTGGCCACGGTGATCGTGATCGAGGAGGTCGCGCGCGTCTGCGTCTCCTCCTCCCTGATCCCGGCGGTCAACAAGCTGGGCTCCCTGCCCGTCATCCTCTCCGGCTCCGAGGAGCTGAAGAAGAAGTACCTGGGCCCGCTCGCCAAGGGCGACGGCATGTTCTCGTACGCGCTCTCGGAGCCCGACGCGGGCTCCGACGCGGCCGGCATGAAGACCAAGGCGGTCCGCGACGGCGACCACTGGATCCTCAACGGCGTGAAGCGCTGGATCACCAACGCGGGCGAGTCCGAGTACTACACGGTCATGGCCGTGACGGACCCCTCCAAGCGCTCGAAGGGCATCTCCGCCTTCGTCGTCGAGAAGTCCGACGAGGGCGTCTCCTTCGGCGCCCCCGAGAAGAAGCTCGGCATCAAGGGCTCCCCGACCCGCGAGGTCTACCTCGACAACGTCCGCATCCCCGCCGACCGCATGATCGGCGAGGAGGGCACCGGCTTCGCCACGGCGATGAAGACCCTGGACCACACCCGGATCACGATCGCGGCGCAGGCCCTCGGTGTCGCCCAGGGCGCCCTCGACTACGCCAAGGGCTATGTCCAGGAGCGCAAGCAGTTCGGCAAGGCCATCGCCGAGTTCCAGGGCATCCAGTTCATGCTCGCCGACATGGCCATGAAGATCGCCGCCGCCCGCGCCCTGACGTACCAGGCCGCGGCCGCCTCCGAGCGCGGCGACTCCGACCTCACCTTCCAGGGCGCGGCGGCCAAGTGCTTCGCCTCGGACGTGGCGATGGAGGTCACCACGGACGCGGTGCAGCTGCTGGGT
This sequence comes from Streptomyces sp. NBC_00019, assembly GCF_045041015.1. Lineage (NCBI taxonomy): Bacteria > Bacillati > Actinomycetota > Actinomycetes > Kitasatosporales > Streptomycetaceae > Streptomyces > Streptomyces sp. NBC_00019. The sequence continues at coordinate 4,479,290 of NZ_CP108302.1, read as the reverse complement.
GGGTACGGCTACACCCGCGACTACCCGGTGGAGCGCATGATGCGCGACGCCAAAATCACACAGATATACGAAGGGACGAACCAGGTCCAGCGGATCGTGATGGCGCGCAACCTGCCGTAAGGACCGAGAAGCACGAAGGGGCGCCCGGCATCCGGGCGCCCCTCGCTGTTTCCACGGAAGGCGGACCTCAGTCCTCGAACCCCTCCGCCGCCCGCTTCTCCCGCAGCTCCATGATCGCGCGGCGCCGGGCCAGGCGGTGCGTGCGGCGGATCTGGGCCTCCTGGTAGCGGCGCTTGTCGCGCTCGGTCTCCGGGAGGACGGGCGGCACCATGCGGGGCTTGCCGTCGGCGTCGACCGCGGCGAAGACGAGGTAGGCGGAGCCGACCTGGGTGGCCGGGTCGGACTCGTTCCACCGCTCGGCCAGCACCCGCACCCCGACCTCCATCGAGGTCCGGCCGGTCCAGTTGACCTGGGCCTTCACATGGACGAGGTCACCGACGCGGACTGGCTCCAGGAAGGCCATCTCGTCCATGGAGGCGGTGACGGCGGGCCCGCCGGAGTGCCGTCCGGCCACCGCGCCCGCCGCGTCGTCGACCAGCTTCATGATCACGCCGCCGTGCACCGTCCCCAGAAGGTTGGTGTCGTTGTGGGTCATGATGTGGCTGAGCGTGGTGCGGGACGCGGATGTGGGCTTGCCCGGAATATCGGACTCCGCTGAGGGGGCCTGGTCTGTCATGGCCTCCACCTTATGCCGAGGTCGCAATCGCGGATTTTGTGTTGGGTTCGCAACAGCAGTGCCCTGATTTTCCTACGACCCTTGTAAAGGACACAGTCGTTCCCTGCACACTGGGCCCCATGAACGATTGGCCCGAGGCATGGTCCGACGAGAACCGCGGCAACCGGTACGGACGCGGCAGCGCGAGCGCACAGCCCGAAGGTGCGCGCGCGATGCGACAGGTCCGCCGGCCCGCCTCGGGTGCGTACGGGGGCGGCCCCGGCCAGTCCGCGCCGCCCCACGCGGGCGGGGTGCCGCAGCAGCCGGCGTACGGGAGCGGCGGTTACGGCGACGGGACCGCCGCCGACGGCTACGACAGCGGCTACAACACCGGCCAGGTCTACGGCGGCGGTGGACCGGGCGGTCCCGGCGGCGGTACGCAGGAGCCGCGTCCCGCGCCGAACTGGCGCCGCCGCATCAAGTGGACGGCGATCACCGTCGTGACCGTCCTGGTCGTGACGACGATCGGCACGTACTTCTGGGCCGACTCCAAGCTCAACCGCGAGGTCGACCTCTCCAAGGTCATCGACCGGCCTGACGGGGGCGAGGGCACGAACTACCTGATCGTCGGTTCCGACAGCCGTGCCGGCATGTCCGCCGAGGAGAAGAAGAAGCTGCACACCGGGTCCGCCGAGGGCAAGCGCACGGACTCGATGATGATCCTGCACACCGGCAGCAACGGCGACACGCTGATCTCCCTGCCGCGTGACTCGGACGTGGAGATCCCGACGTTCAAGGGCTCCGAGTCCGGCAAGACGTACCAGGGCACCGGCCGCCACGTGAAGCTGAACGCGGCGTACGCCGAGGACGGTCCCGAGCTGCTGGTCCGCACGGTCGAGTTCAACACCGGTCTGCGCATCGACCACTACGTCGAGATCGGCTTCGCGGGCTTCGCCAACATCGTGGACGCGGTGGGCGGCGTCGAGATCACCATCCCGAAGGGCGGCATGAAGGACACCAAGTCCGGCGCCGACTTCGAGGCGGGCAAGCAGACCCTGAACGGCGAGGAGGCCCTGGCCTTCGTCCGTACCCGGTACGCCCTCAAGGCCTCCGACCTGGACCGTACGAAGAACCAGCAGAAGTTCCTCGCCGCCCTCGCCAACCAGGTCGCCACCCCGGGCACGCTCCTGAACCCCTTCAAGCTCTACCCGACCATGGGAGCCGGCCTCGACTCGCTCATCGTCGACAAGGACATGGGCCTGTTCGACCTGGGCGACATGTTCTGGGCCATGAAGAGCGTCAACAGCGGCGACGGCAAGTCCATGAACATGCCGATCTCCGGCTCCTCCAACGGCAACCTCGTCTGGGACAAGGCGAAGGTGAAGACGCTCGTGGAGCAGCTGAAGAACGACGAGACGGTCACGGTCTCGGGCAACTGAGCCGCCGACCCGAGGCGAGCAGCGCACAGTGGGGGAGGGCCAACCGGCCCTCCCCTTCGGCGAATTCGGCACTCAGTCGCTCGTACTCCCGCCTGATCCGTACGACGGTCTCCGGGGCCTGCGAGGTGACGACCAGCCCGATGGTGGCGACGCCGCCCGTGGCCCCGCTCCACCACTCCTCGACACCGGTCCGGTGGTCCCAGGCGAGCTCGTCCGCTGCCGCGTCCCCGAACCCGGTCTCCGCCAGCAGTCCCGCGAGTCCGTCCGCCGTACGGACGAAGTCCTCCCCGGGGTCGAGCCGTGGCAGATACGCCGGCGGGACCGCCCCCGCGGCCTCACAGGCCCGGCCGAGCAGGCCCTGTCCGGCTCCGCGCCGGACACCCCAGGTCGTCAGCGCCAGCCGTCCGCCCGGCCGCAGGACACGCCGGAGTGCGGCGAGGGCGGCGCGCGGACGGCCTACGTGGTTGAGGACGAAGTTGCCGACGACGGCGTCGAACTCGCCGTCACCGTAGGGGAGTTCCGGCAGCGCGGCCACGCTCGCGTCGACCCCGAGCTCCCGGGCCGCGGCCACCATGCCGGCGTCGGCGTCCACGGCACGCACCCGCGCCCCGCGCTTCAGGGCCGCCAGAGCCGCCGTACCGGTCCCGGTGCCCACGTCGAGGACGTACGTCCCCTCCCCGACCCCGGCCGCGTCCAGCAGCGCCTCGACCGGGTGGGCGCACAGCCGGGCGAAGCTCCCGGCGTACGCCTGCGCCCGCCCCTCCCACATCCCGCGCTCGGCGGCGTCGAAGGCGTTCGTCCCGCCGCTCACCGCCTCGCCGCTCACGTGAAGTCCGCGTAGGCGAGGTGCCGGTCGCAGTGGAGGCAGCGGAAGAGGTACGCCGTGGGCTGCCCGTCCGCGTCCAGCGCCTCGCAGAACTCCGCACCGAACTCCGCCACGAGGCCGGCCAGGGCGTCCGGGTGCCGCCGCACTTCGGCCGCCCCCGCCCGTCCCAGGAACGCCGCCGCGTCCCCGCAGTGCGTCAGCCACCGCTCCTGCTGCCAGCCGCGGAAGCCGGGGGTGCGACGATCGACCTCGAGCCGTACCTCCATCGGCACCCGCCCCTCGGTCTCCGTGAACTGCGCCTCGTACCGCTCGCCGGCGCTGCCGTCCGCGAGGCACCACGGGCACAGGGCCTCGGGGTCGGCGACGGCGTACACCGGACCGTCGTACACGAACCCGCGGTGCTGCCCGCAGCAGTCGCACGGCGCCTCGGACGGCACCACCGAGCCGGTGGCGAGCGGGTCGGGGTGGTAGCGGAACACGGGCAGGGCGGTCATGAGAAGCAGCCTGCCGCACAAAGGACCGGGGGCACCCCGCAGGGTGCCCCCGGAACGGCCTCAGGCCCGCCTCACATCGTGGCGCCCGCCATCGTCCGGCACATCTCCGCGCAGCGACGACACGCCTCGGCGCAGCGCATCATCTGTTCGTCGTCCGGCATGCCCATACACGCCTCGGCGCACATCTCACAGGCCTTGGCGCACATCGCGCACATCTCCGCCGACATCGGCGAGCGGCGCATCATCATGTCCGCGCACATGCGGGTCATCTCGGAGCAGTCCATGAGCGCGCGCATGATCTGCATCTGGGCCTGGCCGCCCATCTGCATGCAGGAGCTCATGGTCTCCTCGCACATGCTGTGGCAGGACATGCACGCCTCGACGCAGTCCTGCATCGCCTTGCTCATCGCGGTCATTCCGGGCTGGGTCATGGCTCCTCCTGGGGGGGTGCGGGAGCCCGGGCCGGGCTCCGTCGCCCTTCCGTCCTACGCCTGGACGGCGCGGGGCGCCATCGGGCGGACGGAAACAATCCGGAACGTAAGCGATGCAATCGTGCGGTCCTGGCCATTTCCCCAGGAAGGGCCATCGGGATGACGGCGTGCCTACAGGCACCCCACCTCATCCCCCGTGACCACCCCGAACCCCCCCTGATACGGATCCTCCGCCCGCACCTTGCGCACCTTCTCGAAGTCCGCCCCGGCGATCACCTTCAGCACCGGTCCCTGTCCCGTCACCGCCCGCAGTTCGCTGCCCAGCAGGGCCGCCGCGAGGGACTTCGCGGAGCGGTCCCAGCGGGGGTCGTAGGCGACGACCGTGCGCTTGACGGTGCGGTTCGCGGAGGTCACCGGCTGGCGGGTGGTGCGGAAGCCGGTCGCGGCGAGCTGGGAGTCGACGCGCTTGCCGAGGCCGGCGGTGGGGGTGCCGTTCTCGACCTGGACGCGGATCTGCTGCGGGGCCACCCCCACCCGTACCGCCTTGCTCTTGGGCTTGTGCACGGCCAGCGGCCTGTCGTCGCGCAGGGCCTGGAAGAGGCGGCCGGACTTCTTCGGGTCCCACTTCAGGGTGGAACCGACGCCTTTCACGGCGTATCCCATCTGCCCGATCGGGACCGTGGTGAACTCCGAGGAGGAGGGGGAGAAGTTGCGCATCGCCCGTCCGAGGTCCAGCAGTTCGTCCGTGCCGAAGCCCTTGTCGGCGCGTACCGAGCCGAGCACGGCCCGGGTGATGTCCCGGAACTTCATCGGGTTCAGCAGGATCCCGGAGGAGGTGGCCCGGTCGATCAGCGCCGCCATGAACCGCTGCTGGCGCTTCATCCGGCCGAGGTCGGCGGCGCCGTCGATGTGCCGGGAGCGGACGTACTGAAGGGCCTCGCCGCCCATGAGCGTGTGGGTTCCGGCGGGGAGGTCGAGTCCGGTGTACGAGTCCTTGAGCGGGTCGGCGGTGCAGATCTTCACGCCGCCGAGCACGTCGACCGTCTTCATGAAGCTGGTGAAGTCGACCTCCAGATAGTGGTCGATCTTCACGTGGGTCATGTTCTCGACCGTGCGCACGGTGAGGTTCGGGCCGCCCTCCGCGTACGCCGCGTTGAGCTTGACGGGGTGGCCGTGGTGCGGTTTGCCGGTGGTCTGATCGGTGTGCGCCGGTGTCATGGCGTACGAGTCGCGCGGCAGGCTCACCACGCTCGCCCGCTCCCGGTCCTCCGAGATGTGCACGATCATGACCGTGTCGGTGCAGTGGCAGGGGGCGCCGCCGAGCCGGTACTTCTGTCGCTCGGCCTCGGTGATCTTTTCCCGGCCGTCGGTGCCGACCAGCAGCACGTTCATGCCGTGGCCGGCTCTGGGCCGGTTCTTCATGTCCTTGAAGGGGTCCACGCGCGCGATGTCCGCGTCCAGGCTGGAGAGCACCGCGTGTCCGATCCCGGCCGAGGCGAGAATCACCACGGAGAGCGTCGTCACCGCCCGAGCGGCCCAACGAGGTTTCCGCCGTCGTACGGGCGGCCGTGGTCGGGGCCGGTGGGCGGGGGAGCGGCGGGGCGGTGTGGGCATGGGGGACACCTCCGCGAGGGCCGTACGTGGGATCATCAGCACCGTAGGCCCATACGATCTGCGGCCGCCGGAACCACCTGGGCGGGGCGCATCGGTGTCCCCCGTTCGCGGTAACGTGAGCCCCCTATGAACGCCAAGCCCGACGTGCAGCTCCCCGCCGTGTCTGTGATCATGCCCGTCCTCGACGAGGAACGGCATCTGCGCGGAGCCGTCCAAGCGATCCTCGCGCAGGAGTACGCCGGCGAGCTGGAGATCGTGATCGCCCTCGGTCCGTCCAAGGACCGCACGGACGAGATCGCCGCCGAGCTCGTACGCGAAACTGCGTCCGACCAGAGCAAGCGCGTGCACACGGTCCCGAACCCGTCCGGCCGCACGCCCGCCGCCCTCAACGCCGCGATCAAGGCCTCCCGCCATCCGATCGTGGTCCGTGTCGACGGCCACGGCATGCTCTCCCCGAACTACATCGCGACCGCCGTACGGCTCCTGGAGGAGACCGGCGCGCAGAACGTCGGCGGCATCATGCACGCCGAGGGCGAGAACGACTGGGAGCACGCGGTCGCCGCCGCGATGACCTCGAAGATCGGGGTCGGCAACGCCGCGTTCCACACGGGTGGTGAGGCCGGACCGGCGGACACCGTCTATCTCGGGGTGTTCCGGCGTGCGGCGCTGGAGCAACAGGGCGGCTACAACGAGGAGTTCATCCGCGCCCAGGACTGGGAGCTGAACTTCCGCATCCGTGAGGCGGGCGGGCTGATCTGGTTCTCGCCGGAGCTCAGGGTGTCGTATCGCCCGAGGCCGTCGGTGAAGGCGCTCGCCAAGCAGTACAAGGACTACGGCCGCTGGCGGCACGTCGTCGCCCGCTACCACTCCGGCTCCATCAACCTGCGCTACCTCGCCCCGCCGGCCGCGGTGTGCGCGATCGCGGCGGGGATCGTGGTGGGCGCGGCCCTGACCCCGCTCGGCTTCGTGATCCCCGGCGGCTATCTCGCGGCGATCGTCGCCGGTTCGGTCCCGGCGGGCAAGGGACTGTCCCTGAAGGCGCGCCTGCAGATCCCCGTTGCCCTGGCCACAATGCACATGTCGTGGGGCTACGGCTTCCTGACCAGCCCGCGGTCCCTGGCGAAGAAGGTCCTCGCCTCACGCCGCCCGGCGGTGCGCAGGGTCGACGCGGCTTCGTGAGGGAACGGTCGTCATAAGAGTGATGGTTGCCGCGGCTGTGCCGCGGCAACCATCACTGCCCCCGGACGTCAGCCGCAGTGGAAGTAGCCCGACGGGGGGACGTGGTCCTGCAGGAAGTTGGCGCCACCGTTGGGCTTCCACATGTCCAGCTCGAAGTTGATGCAGGTGTTCCTGCCGTACACCGTGACGGGGCCTGCCTCGTAGCTGAAGTAGCCGTTGTCGTTGTCGTGCCCGCCGGCCTTGGACCACAGGTCCAGGTTCATGCGGGAACTGACGCCGTAGTAGGAGCCCGCCTTGACGGACCTCGCACAGTTGTAGGTGCCGTCCCAGTACAGGTAGGTCGTGGCGACGAGCGGGTGCGAGCTCACCGAGTAGTCGTAGTGCTTGATCTGGTCGATCAAGCTCCCGCTGCAGCCAGCGGTAGCGGCGGCGGACGCGGTGGGGGCGACGGCCATGGGGACCGCGACGCCCAGGCCGAGGGTCATCGCCGCGGTGGTGATCCAACGGGTGGCTCTGAACTTGACGCGCTTGGACATCAGTTGGAGACCTCTCATCTCGAGACGCAATGGAGCCGCCCACCTCGACATGGGATCTCCTGAAGCCCCGTGAACGGCTTAAAAATACTGTCATGTTCCGGTCATTAGATGATCATTTACGTTCATTGATGGCTGAAGATCGATCTCAATTGGCTGATAAAAGCGGAATGACCCTCAAGATGAGAGCGATTCCGCAGGCCGGAGCGGACCGAAGGCCCCTTCCAGGCCAGCGGGGAAGGGGCCTTCGTCATGGGCCGATGGCCGGTGGGGCTCAGCCGCAGTGGACGCCGTAGTCGATGCGCGTGTAGTTGGAGGCTGCGTGGCCCCCCCAGTCGATGCACCTGCCCGCGGCGGAGGCGTAGACCGGGCCCGCGTAGTACTTGTAGGTGCCGTTGTCGTACTCGCTGTCCTTCCACACGTTGTCGGTGCGGTGCAGCCGCAGGTTGGCGCCCAGGATCGTGGGCGTCCCCTGGGTGTCGGTGAGAGTGACGACGCAGTTCTTGCCACTGGCGCTGTTGTAGGTGAGGTAGGCGATTCCGTCACCGACGTCCATGGTGTCGATCACGCCGTAGCCGGACCCGCAGGCGCCGTTGTAGGAAGCCGCCGAGGCAGTACCGGTGGCGGCGATCGTTCCGGCGGCAGCGAGGCCTATGACGGCCGCGACGGAGCCAAGTCTCTTGAGCTCGGGCATGTTTGAATCCCTGTCAGTGTGCTGTAGGTATGAGTGTGATCATTTCATGAGCGCCGACGGCCCCTCTTGGGGGCGGTGTCCAGGAGCCTTCGCCATGTGTCGATGGCCGACAGGGCTCAGCCGCAGTGCACGTTGTAGTTGACATGCCAGGTTTCGGTGCCTGCATTGCCGCCCCAGTCGATGCACCTGCCTGCGGCGGAGGCGTAGACCGGGCCGGCGTAGTACTTGAAGAAGCCCGCGTCGTACTCGCTGTCCGCCCAGTCGAGGTTGGTGCGGTGCAGCCGCACGCGGGCGTCCAGGAGCATGGTGGTGCCCGGTTTGTCGGAGACGGTGACGACGCAGTTCTTGCCGCTGGAGCTGTTGTAGGTGAGGTAGGCGGTTCCGTCGCCGACGTCCTTCGTGTCGATCACGCTGTAGCCGGATCCGCAGGCGCCGTTGTAGGAGGCCGCCGAGGCGGTGCCGGTGGCGGCGATCGTTCCGGCGACGGTGAGGCCGATGACGGCCGCGGCGGAGCCGAGTCGCTTCAGTTTGAGCATGTTTGGATCCCTGTCGGTGCCCCGTGTGACGGGTGTGGTCAGTTCATGAGCGCCCAGGCCCTTCCGAGGAGAAGGGCCTGGGTCATGGGTGAGTTCAGCCGCAGTGGTTGTAGCCGCTGGCCGGAACCCGGTCCTGGAGCATGTCCGCGCCGCTGGTGCTCCACATGTCGGTCTCGACGGCGATGCAGCGGCCCTTGCCGTAGAACTTGAAGCTCGCGTAGTAGAGGTACTGGCCGTCGTCACCCGGCGAGACGTAGCCGTCCTTGTCTGTCCAGGCATCCGCGGCGATACGCGAACGGACGCCGTAATAGGAGCCCTGTTTCACGGCGGCGACGCAGTTGTACGTGCCGTCCCAGAACAGGTAGGTCTTGGCGTACGTGGTGCCGTTGTAGGTGTTGTTCCAACTGTCGATCTGGGATCCGTTGCAGCCGTAGGTGGCGGCGCTGGCGGCCGGAGCCGTGACCAGTGAGTAGCCGGCGATCGCGGACAGCATCATCGCCAGGGACGTGATGTATCTAGCGGCCTTGCTCTTGAGCTCCAACTTCCCCCCTGGAGCGCTTGTTGCTTCGGTCGTGGTCGAAGAGCGCTCAAGATCCTGTCATGTTCAAGTAACAAATATGACCACGGTGTAAAGCATTGGCCAGAAAATGATCACCTGGCCGAAAGCGCTTTCAGGGGGAGGCTGCTACCAGGTGTAGTCGGGATCGACGTGCATACAGGCCTTGGTGTCCGCGCCGTTGAAGGTGTCGTCCGACTCGGGCAACGAGTCGTCCTCCTTCGCGGCCTCGTACTTCGTCCCCGAGCGCCAGTCCGCACCGACGACCAGCGTGACCCCGGAGACCTCCGTCGACTTCTTCACCGAACTCATCGGGATCCCAAGGGACTTGGCGACCCGCTGGGCGTCGCCCTCCAGGTCGGCGCTCGGATAGCGGACGAGGGTCTTGTCCTCGCTGAGGATCACCGAGGAGTCCGCCTTGGACGCGGTGAAGCCCTTGCCGACGAGCAACTCGGTCACATCGGTGGCGCGTCCGCTCGCTGCCGCCTCCGTACTGGTCCGGGTGCCGTTCTGCACCTGCACGGCGATCTTGCCGTCCGCGGCCGCCGGGTCGTCGGAGGTCTCGTCCTCCGGCGCGGTCTTCTTCTTGTCCTTGCCGTCGAGGGCGATGTCCTCACGGACGAGCCGGAAGACCTTCTCCGCCTCCTCCGGCTTGGGCACCACCCGGTTGCCGTCCGAGGCGTACTGCCACGGCATCGTCGTCATGGTGATGCGCTTCGTGGGGACCTTGCGCAGCTCGTTGCTCAGGTCGTACAGCTTCGTCACCGACCCCAGCCCGTCGTCCACCGTCAGCGCCTCGGTGGCCGTCTCGGCGAGCTTGCGCAGCTTGTTCGGGCTGCTCAGCGTCGCGTTCTCACGCAGCTGGCGGACCATCGAGTTCATGTACTGGTGCTGGGCCTTGGCCCGCGCGATGTCGGTGCTGTCCTCGAAGCCGTACCGGGTGCGCAGCCACTGCAGGGCCTGCTTGCCCTTGATGGGCGTGGTGCCCTCCTTGAGCTTCAGGCCCGAGCCCTTGCCGGAGGAGGTGTGCGAGTGGATATTTGCGTCCACGCAGACGGGTACGCCGCCGATCGCGTCCGCCATCGACACCACGCCCGCGAAGTCGACCATGATGAAGTGGTCGATGTGGATGTCGGTGAGCTTCTCCCAGGTCGCCACCGTGCAGCCGGGGCCGCCCCGGCCCAGCGACTGGTTCGTTATCGCCGAGGTGAGCGCCGGGTAGGCCTTGTCGTCGTCCGGGTCCGTGCACTTCGGGATGCCGACCAGGGTGTCGCGCGGCATGCTGACCACCGACATGTTGGAACGGTCCGCCGACACGTGCAGCAGCATCTGGACGTCCGCCCGCGGCGCGGTGTTGTACGTCTCCTTGGCGCCGCCGAGCTTCTGGTTCTCGGCGGTGTCCCGGGCGTCCGAGCCGATCAACAGGATGTTCAGCGGCGTCTGCCCGGCGGCGTTCGCCTCCGTCTTGGCCGCCCTGTCCTTCTCGTCGCCGATGTTCAGGTCGTCCTTCTTCAGGTTGCCGTTCAGGTGCCGGTAGTAGAGGTATCCGGCGCCCGCGGTGCCGACTATGACCACCGCCAGCACGATCGCCGCCCAGCGCAGGAACCGCCGGCCCCGCCCGCGGTCGCCTCTGCCGCGCCGTCCCCTGCCGTGACCGGCGGGCGGTCTGGGGCCCTGCGGTGTGAGGGACATCGTGTCCTCGACCGCGGGCACCTCTCCGCGCACGCTCTGCGCCAATTCCCTGTCCTCCCCACCCTGCGGACTGCCGAGCCTCCCCAAGCCCGGCGACCGGCCTTTATGCCTCGTCCGCCTGGTCGGAAAGCGTACGCGAGAACTACTGTCGAATGCGGCGTCGAACGCCGATCGAACTCTCGGACGTGAGTACGCTTCATCATTCTGCAGGGAGTTAGGAGTTTGCTGTGGGGTGCGACCTCGGCTCATGCCCGCTGGGCCGCCCCCGTAGATCAGCCGCAGTCGTCGCCCGCGTACTCACCGCGGCCAGTGCCGCGGCGCAGGCCCCACGGGCGGGGCGGTCAGCCGTTCATGGAGTCGATGACGCTGCGTCTGCGGTAAACCCGGGCCATGCGGCCGGTTACAACGGCGCCTGTGGAGACCGGTGTGAGTGATCTGGGGCAGGAGGCGGCGGTCAGTTGCAGCCCATGGCGTTGCTGGTCCACGTGAGCTCTGGTGAGGTGAGGCGGAGGTAGACGCAGGTGCTGGGCGCGTAGACGTACACGGGACCCGCGTACTTCGTGTAGCTGCCCAGGTCCTCGTGCCAGCTGCCACCGGCCGCCCTGATGCCCATGCCGATGCCGCTGGACCTGCCGTAGTCGGTGTTGTTGCTGTCCTTGACGTTGACGGCGCAGTTGTAGCCGGAGGACGGGTTGTAGAGCAGGACGCTCCAGTAGTACTGCTTCGGGATGCCCATGTCGCCGGCGTCGACGGTGATTGTGTACCCGGATCCGCAGACCGATTTCGCCAGGCTCACGACGTCGCTCTTGGTCGACGCACTCGCGTTCGTCGCCAGTGGGGCGACGACGAGGGCCAGTGCCGAGAGTGTGTCCGTGATCGCATCCACCGCACGCTTGACGGGCCGCTGCTGCCCGCCGACGGTTCACCAGCGGTACCGCTTGTACACGTCCATGCACTGACCGCTGTCCGCCCCGTTCATCTCGTCAGCGTTGCTCGGAAGGTCCCCGGCCTTCGGAGAGGACTGCTTCGGATAGGTCGTACCCGAGCGCCAGTCGGCGCCCACAACGACGGTGACACCGGAGACGTCAGGCGATCTTTTCACCGAACTCAGCGGAACACCCAGTGACTTGGCGACCCGCTGGGCGTCGCCCTCCAGGTCCGCGCTCGGGAACTTCACCACGGTCCGGTCCTCGGTGAGCGCCGCCGAGGTGTCTGCCGAGGCCCGGGTGAAGCCCTTCTGCACGAGTACCCCGCTGATCGTCCCCGCCCGCCCGGAGACCGGACCGAGCGTGGTGGACCTCGTCGCGTTCCGCACCAGGACACCGATCTGATCGTCAGCTGCCGCCGGGTCCTTCGAGACCTTCTCCTCGTCCGATTTCTTCTTCTCCGAGGGGGTGCTCTTGTCGTCGAAAGGCACGTCGTCGCGGAGCATCTGCCACATCTTCTCGGCCCCAGCACCGTCCGGCACCAGATGGTTCCGATTCTGGTCGTCCTCGACGGTCGGCAGAGTCGTCATGGTGATCCGGTCCGTCGGCACCGACTTGAGCTGCATGCCCAGGTCGTACAGCTTCTTGACGCTGCCGACCTCCTCGGAGACGGTCAGCGAGTTCGTGGCAGCCTCGGCCAGCTTCATCAGCCGCCCGGTGTCCGTGAATACGTTCTGCTTCTTCAGCGTACGGATCATCGAGTTCATGTACATGTGCTGGGCCTTGGCGCGGCCCAGATCGCTGTAGAAGGCGTGGCGTGTGCGCAGCCACTGCAGCGCCTGCTTGCCCTTGACGTCCTTCCGGCCGGCCGTCATCTTCAAGCCGGAACCTCCGGGCACGCCGGGCATCGGGCGGTCCCACACGTTCTGCTTCACACAGACCTCGACGCCGCCGATGGCGTCCGCCATGCTCACCACGCCCGCGAAGTCGATCGTCATCCAGTGGTCGATGTAGACGCCTGTGAGGTTCTGCCAGGTGGCCAGGGTGCAGCCGGCCCCACCGCGGGCCAGCGACGTGTTGATGATGTCGTTGGTCGCCGGGTATGTGGCGCCCGTCTTCGGGTCCGTGCATTTGGGAATGTCGACGCGGGTGTCCCGCGGGATGCTCACCATCGCGGCACTTTTGCGATCCGCGGACAGGTGGATGAGCATTTGCACGTCGCCCAGTGGCGGGTTGCCGCGGTTGTCCTTGCTGCCACCGAGCTGCACGTTCTCGTCGGAGGCGCGGCTGTCGGAGCCGATGAGAAGAATGTTCAGCGGGGTCTGGCCGGCGGCGTTCGGCGCGGACTTGTTCGCCTTGGAGTCGCCGCTGCTGCGCTTGCCCTTCTCGATGTTGCCGTTGAGGTGCTGGTAATACAGGTAACCGGCGCCCGCCGTGCCCAGTATCAGCACTGCGAGTGTGGTCGCGGACCATCTGAGTACACGATGACCGGGTTGCGGTCGCCGTCTCCCGTGTTGGCCTCGGCCCTTCGGCCCTGCGGTCCCGCCTCCGCCCTCGGACGGGCTGTCGGCCGGACCCCGTCCTAGAGCGGGTCCGACGCCCGAAAACGTCCTTCTCCTCTGCCCCCGCACACTGTTCTGCGGCAACTGTCCCGCCCTCTCCGCCCCACACCTGACATGGCTCTGTCTCGCGTCAAGTCAGACGTGAGACAGAGCCGCTTGGTGCACTCAAGATTCATCATTCTGCGGCCGGGCAGGACTTCCCCCACCCGGCGCGCCCTGAGCACCGCCGTTCGGAATCCCCCGACGTCGACTGTCGGCCTGTGCGGCCGCCGCATCCCGCCCGGGTGGATCGGGGCTCAGCCGCAGTGCACGTCTTCGTAGACGGTCCTGCCGCCGCCGGCCCCCGTGCCGCCGCTCGTGTAGTTGAGCTCGCCGTAGATGTCGATGCAGCTGCCGGCGGCGTAGACGTACAACGGGCCCGCGTAGGAGGTGTAGTTGGAATTGTTCCCGTCGAGCTTCCAGGTGCTGGAACCGCTCTTACGGAGGCCGGCGATGATGTGGTTGGCGCCGCCCACCTCGCCGTCGTTCGCGCGGGTGATGACGCAGTTGTTCCCGTTCGAGCTGTTGTAGTAGACGTCGATGTAGCCGACAGTGGGATTGGGGTACCAGCCGTCCTTGATCGCCCAGGACTTCAGGAAGCCGTAAGAGCTGCCGCAGTAGTTGACCCGGGACATCGCGTCAGCCTGTCCGGCTGAAAGGCCTATCAGTCCGGCCGTCAGCAGTGTGACTGCTCCAGCCGCCGAAGTGATCCGCGTGCGCAACATGCCGCGCAAAGCAACCTCCTAGGAGTTCAAAAGGGTTGATGCGCGATCAGTTAACTCACTCACGGGTCGGCGAGGTGATCAAGGCTGTCATTTGTGACCTTCGCCTCACCTTGGGCGGGGCAGCCGAACGGGCCTGTCACGCGTCCGGTTCGACGTGTGACAGGCCCGTGAGGTCGCGGTCTCTCAACTAGCGCACTTCACCTCGTTCGCCGTGGTCTTGTCGACGTTCGCCGGCGCCGCCGAGGAGTTCATCTTCACTCCGGCGCCCTTGAAGTCCTCGCCCAGCGTCAGCGTCATGGTCGGCAGACCCTGGGAGTTGGTGACGCTCTCGCCCGGCTTCATCGCCGATCCGGACAGCCCCATGATCGCGGCCAGCCTGCGGGCCTGGTCCGCCTGGTCCGGGGCGTACTCGAGGGTCGTCTTCGCCAGCGACTTCTCCGCGTTGCCCGCGTTCTCCGACTTGGACACACCCGCCTCGGTCTGGAGGTAGGTGAGCTCCTCCTGGGCGCTGCCACCCGGAGCCCCGCCGTTGAGGATCCGCACCCGCACCTCGGAGGCGTCCGACTTGGTGCCCTTCAGCCGGGCGGCGACGGCGGCCTTCTCCTTTTTCTCCTTGGCCTTGACCGCGGTGAAGGAGGTGTCACTCTTGATCATGTTGAAGACCTGCGAGGCGTTCGGCTCAAGGGGCACGACGGTCGCCTTGACCACCTCGGCCGGGTTGTCCTTGACCGGGACCGTGGTGAAGGCGATGTTCTTCATCGGCACCTTCTTCAGCTCCAGCGCCACGTCCTTGAGCGTGCTGGCCTTGCCGATGCCCTTGTCGACGGTGAGCGCCTTGGTGGCGGCGTTAGCCAGCTTGATCAGCTTGGTGGGGCTGGTGAGGGTGTCGCCCGAGGTCATCTTCCGCATCAGCGAACTCATGAACTGCTGCTGGACCTTGATGCGGTCCAGGTCGCCCTGGTTGCCGAAGCTGTGCCGGGTGCGGACGAAGGCGAGTGCTTCCTCGCCCTCGATGGTGTGCTTGCCGGCCGACAGGTTCAGATGCGAGTCGGGGTCGTTGACGTTCTTGGCGAGACAGACCTCCACACCGCCCACCGCGCTCGTCAGCGTCTTCACCGCGTCGAAGTCGGCCATCGCGAAGTGGTTCACGTCGATGCCGGTGAGCTCCTCGACCGTCTTCATGGTGCAGCCGGGGTTGCGGCCGTACTGGCCGAGGCTGGTGTTGAAGCGCTTGTTCTGGGTGCCCGGGATGACCTTGGTGGTGTCGTCCTCGGTGACCTCGCAGTCCGGGACATCGACGATCAGGTCCCGCGGGATGCTCATCGCGGTCGCGTTCGTACGGTCCTTGGAGACGTGCAGCAGGATGTTGGTGTCGGCGTGTCCGACGCTCCCCTTGTCGCCGTAGCCCTCGTTGCCCGCGCCGGTCCGCTTGTCGGTGCCGATGATCAGGATGTTGAAGGCCTCGTCCTTGCTGAAGCCGTCATCCGCCACATTGCCGACGTCCTCGGTCGTGACGTTGCCCTCGAGGTGCTTGAGGTACAGATAGGCGGCCCCGGCGGTGCCGACGAGCACGAAGGCCATGACGCCGCCGGTCCACAGCACGACCTTCTTGGCCCTGGACTTCTTCTTGACCGGCCGCCGGCTGCGCCGCCCCGGCAGTGGTTCTTCGGGCGCGCCTCGGCGTCTGCGTGGCGGCGGCACGTCACGGCCGGGCGCCTCGGCAGGCGCCGTACGGCCCGGCGCTGCCGACCGGTTGCGTGTTGCCCCGCCCGCACCGCCGGAGCGGGGAGCGGATCTACGAGGTCCTGGCACCGCTGATTGCGGTGCGGAAGGAGTCAGTCGCAGTTCGTATTCGCCAGTGGTCGGATTGAGTACCCACTGGTCTGCGGGGTCGATGTCGTCCGCCCGCCCACGGCCTTGCGCGTCCACGGTTGTCTGAATCCTCCGTCGGGGCCACGCGGCGCCTTCCCCCTCAAAGGCGCTCGGGTCTCGGTCACACTGTGCCCGACCCCAGGAAGACCTGATGGCCGGATGCACAGGATCGCTCACACTATCCGGCCAGTTCGTCGTCAAGCGACGACGGTGACAAATTCCACGTCCCTACAACTGGTCAATCCGCCCCATTTCCTTGGACACCTGCACGTCGCCTTGGTAATCGCTTTACTAACAGGTGTCCTCGGCGGCGGTGTTTCCGCGGAACGTCGGCGCGGGCGAAACGGCCGCGACGGGCTCATCGGGCCGTTTTGCGCCGGATTTGCCGTCGTAGTGGTCCCGGTACTCGGAGTAGTCGTCGTCGTGCGACTCCCCGCGGGAATCCGCTTCTTCTTGTGGACCGTCGCTCGAATTGGGGCTTTTTGTCGCGGAATCCTGTGGAACTTCCTCGGCGACCGCCACCGGCTGATCCATCCGCAGCCGTTCGAACAGCTTCTCGGCGTCGGCCTGTACGAGTTGGTCGCGATTGGCGTCGTGGGCGTACGACTCCCTGGGGACGGTCAGGAATTGCACACGTTCGGTGGGGATGTCGCGCAACCCGCGAACGAGATCGTACAAACCGCGCAAGTTAGCCAGATCCGGGTCGGTGGTGAGCGACGAGGTCGCCGCGTCCAGCAGGGGATAGAGCTTCACCGGATTCAGCAGGACGTCATTGCTCTGCACCTTGTTGACGAGCGCCGCGAGGAACCGCTGCTGGCGGTCCATCCGGTCGGTGTCGCTGCCGTCGCCGAGCGACTTGCGGGCGCGCACGTACCCGAGGGCCTGCTCGCCGCTGAGTGTCACCCTGCCCGCGGGCAGGTTCAGCTTGGCGGCCTTGTCGTGGATGGGCTCGTCCAGACAGATCCGTACGCCGTCGATCGCGTCGACCATGTCCTTGAAGCCGTGGAAGTCGACGACCACGTGATGGTCGATGCGAACTCCCGTGAGTTTCTCGACGGTTCGGATGGTGCAGGCCGAACCGCCCTTCTGGAAGGCGTAGTTGAACATCGCGAACATCGGCTCGGTCCGGCTGCCGTCCGGCTGCCGGCAGGACGGCACGTCCACCATCAGGTCGCGGGGGAGCGAGACCGCGGTGGCGCTGCGCCGCCCGGCGGCGAGGTGCAACAGGATGGTGGTGTCCGACCGCTCGGTCCCCGAGTCCCGCCCGTAACGCGCGTTGCCGTCCCCGGAGCGTGAGTCCGACCCGATCAGCAGGATGTTCTGCGCGTCCTCGACGAGCGCGGTGGGCCGCTCCTTCTCGTACCGGGCGAGCTCCGCGGCCGCCGCGTTGTCCGGCGTGATGTTGCCGTCCAGCTTCGCGTACACCGCCCACCCGGCCCCCACGGCAGCCAGCACGGTGACGGCCACCCCGACCGCCCCGTACCGCAGCCACCGCCGCCGGCGCCGTCGTATCAGCCCGTTCCCCGTCGCGGATGCCCCCGCTCCCGGACCGAGGGTGCCTGCCGAGGGCGTACCAGCGGTGTCGGTCACGTCCGGATCCACCCCTCATGGCGTACGAGCGTCCAGGCTGCTCCTACGACCATGGCGTGGACGGGAGGGTCAGGGCGGATGGTGGTGGGCCGGATGGGGGAGTGAGGGCACTTTCGAGTGGGCGGCGCGAATGGTGCCCCTAGGGGCACGGGGCGGTGTCAATTTGCGGCTACCGCCGCGTGGGCGCGACCAGCCACGATGTGCCCGCAGACGAACGATCGCCCCGCTCAGCGCGCAGTCGCCGTCACCCGCTCGCTCTCGATCCGCTGGGCCAACGATTCCTCACCCAGCCGCTCCACATGCCGGCACAGCACCACGGACCCGCCCGTGGCCAACGGGGAGTAGAGCCCGGCGCTGAGCCCCTCCCAGGTGTCGTACGGCATCCCCGAGAGCAGCCGCGCACCCGGCCCCGTGAGCCCCAGGCCGGAGGCTTCCGCGGCCGCCCGCTCGACGACCTCGGCGCCGCTGAACTCCCGCCCGGCCACGATGAGCGCCGGCTCCTCGGGGTCGACCGGCGCGAACGGCGCGAAGCGGTCGCCCTGCCCCGGTACCTCGACGGCGTAGTCGGCGAAGCCGTCCGGGGTCTGGGCGAACCGGCCGCCCAGCGGGCGCAGCGCGAGGGCGATGCGCGAGCCGGAGCAGGCCCGGGCGGCGTCCAGCGTGTCCGGGCCGCTCACCACGATGTCGGCGGCCTTGGGATCGCTGGCCACGTCCGCGACCACGCCCACCGACGAGCAGGCCAGCAGCCACACCGCCGTCTGCCAGTGCGCGGGCAGCAGCAGCGCGACCCGGTCGCCGGGCTCCGCGGACAGCTCGCCCTGGAGCAGATTGGCGGTCTTGGCCACCCAATTGGCGAAGGTGGCCACGGACAGTTCGACGCGCTCGCCGGTGGCGTCGTCGTAGAAGGTCACCAGGGGGCGTCCGGCGTCCGCGGCGAGCGCGGAACGCAGCAGGTCGGCAGGGGTGCGGTCGGTGGTGGTCACCCGCGCAAGCGTACGCGGGGGCGGCGCCGCGCAACGAGGGGCGGGGTCGCCGGTTCGGGGGAACGCGCCCCGATGGTCCGTCAATTCCCGAATGGCGGAAATATTCAGCTGTGTTCACGATCGTTGGCATGCGTGGATTCCTTGCTTCTTCGATGGGTGTCACGTGCGCGGCCGCTCTGGCTTTTCCGCCGGGCTCGCCCGCCGCCGCGACCGTCGCGCGCCCGGCGCCGAACGCGGAAGTGTTCGTCCCCGGCAGCACCCAGTCCCTTCCCCTCGCCCCCCTGGGCCGCGACCGAGACCTCGGCCCCACCGCCGAACAGGGCCTGCCGGCCCGCGAGGTGAACCACTTCTCGATGGTCGGCGTCGTCTGGGACAACCCGGACACCGCACTGCACGGCAGCGTCCAGGTACGCACGCGTGCCGCCACGTCCGGCACCTGGTCCGGCTGGCAGGACGTCGAGACGCACTACGGAGACGACGGCGCCGACCCCGGCACGGCCGAGCGCACCTCGGGCCGGGTGCGCGGGGCGACGGCGCCGCTGTGGGTGGGGGACTCGGACGGCGTCGAGGTACGCGTGCGTGCGGGCGCCGAGGAGCGTGCCGCGTCGGCCGGCGCCCTGCCGTCGGGGCTGCGTCTGGAACTCGTGGACCCCGGGGAGGCCGCGGCGCCCGAGGGCCCGCCGGTGAGCGGCCCGCGCGCCGGCTCGATCGGCACCGAGTCCGTCACCGCCTCCGCCGCCAACGCCGACCTCGCCCCCCTCGGCGCCCTGGAGATCCCCGCCCTCGACCGTGCGCGGACCGAACGGGAACTCTTCGCCCTGCGGGACGGCGAACTGACGGAACAGCAGCGGGTCAAGCCGTACATCGGCCCGCGCCCCCGTATCGTCACCCGGCGCGGCTGGGGCGCGAACGAGAGCCTGCGCGAGAGGACCTTCGTCTACACGAAGAAGGTCAAGGCCGCCTTCGTCCACCACACCGCCACCGGGAACAGCTACAAGTGTTCGCAGGCGCCCTCCGTCATTCGCGGTATCTACCGCTACCACGTCCAGAGCATGGGATGGCGTGACATCGGCTACAACTTCCTCGTCGACAAGTGCGGGAAGATCTACGAGGGTCGCGCCGGGGGAGTGGCGAAGCCGGTCCTGGGCGCCCACACGCTCGGTTTCAACACCAACAGCATGGGGATCGCCGTCCTCGGCAGCTTCGGCTCCACCCGTCCCAAAGCCGCCGCCGTGACGGCGATCGCCCGGCTCACGGCGTGGAAGCTCGGTCTCTACGGCGCCAATCCGAGCGGAAAGACATACCTGAAGTCGGGTGGTGGCAATCTCTACCGAAAAGGCAAGAAGGTACGCCTGAACGTGATCTCCGGCCACCGGGACGGCTTCTCCACCGCCTGCCCCGGCAAGGAGCTCTACCGCAAGCTCGGCTCGGCCCGTTCGAGCGCGGCCGACTACCAGGGGCGTTAGGGGAACCGGGGGACCACGTTCAGTCATCTCCACCGCCACCGGGGGCATGGGGCGGAGTACCGCACTGCCGCCGAAAGCGCCGCACAACGGTCTGCATACACTGACCGGTCGAAAGACAGTTCGGCCGGTCACCGGCAGGAAGCGGAGACGACAGGTGACAGAAGCGATCCTCCTGGTCGGCGGCAAGGGCACGAGGCTGCGCCCGCTCACCGTGCACACGCCGAAGCCCATGGTGCGCGCGGCCGGGGTCCCCTTCCTCACACACCAGCTCGCGAGAGCGAGAGCGGCGGGCGTGGACCACATCGTCCTCGCCACGTCCTATCTGGCGGAGGTCTTCGAGCCGTACTTCGGCGACGGCTCGGCACTCGGCCTGCACATCGAGTACGTGACGGAGGACGAGCCGCTGGGCACCGGCGGCGCGATCCGCAACGTGGCGTCCCGACTGCACTCCTCACCGGACGACCCGGTCCTGATCTTCAACGGCGACATCCTGACGGGCCTCGACATCAGGGCGCTGGTGGCGACCCACGAGTCGACGAACGCGGACGTCTCCCTCCACCTGACGAAGGTGACGGACCCCAGGGCGTACGGCCTGGTCCCCACCGACCCGTCGGGCCGGGTGCTGGCCTTCCTGGAGAAGCCGCAGACCCCCGAGGAGATCGTCACCGACCAGATCAACGCGGGCGCCTACGTCTTCCGCCGCTCCCTGATCGACACGATCCCGGCGGGCCGCCCGGTCTCGGTGGAGCGCGAGACGTTCCCCGACCTCCTCGCGGCGGGAGCCCACCTCCAGGGCATGGTCGACTCGACGTACTGGCTGGACCTCGGTACCCCCGCCGCCTTCGTACGAGGCTCCGCGGACCTCGTCCTCGGCCGCGCCCCCTCCCCGGCGGTCCCCGGCCGCTGCGGCGACCGTCTCGTCCTCCCCACGGCACGGGTGGCCGCCGACGCCAAACTGACGGGCGGCACCGTGGTCGGCGAGGGCGCTTTCGTGGCCGAGGGCGCCCGCGTCTTCGGCAGCACGATCCTCCCCGGCGCGGTCATCGAACCGGGCGCGGTCATCACGGACTCCCTGATCGGCACCAGGGCACGCGTGGGTGAGCGCTCGGTCCTCACCGGCACGGTCATCGGCGACGGCGCGGTGGTCGGCGCCGACAACGAACTGCGCGAGGGCGCCCGGGTGTGGTGCGACGCGCGGATCCCGGCGGGCGCGGTGCGCTTCTCCTCGGACCAGTAGGGGCCCGAGGGCTACCGCCCCGATCCCCCTACCCGTGTCTTTCAGCCCGTCTGGGGGTGCCCCCTCTGGGGGAGTTTGAGGACGAGGCCTTTCGGGCCGATGGGGGTCTGGGGGCGCAGCCCTCAGGGACCGGGGCCGCCGTAAGGGCGGCGCCCCTGGAGGATGGGACGGGTAGGGGCGGCGGGGGCGAAAAACGCCTGGGGCCGGCCACCCCCACTCACAGTCGCCCGATGTCCCCCCGCGGCATCCGCGGAGCCCGCCGCGCCGGCGTGCGCCCGCTCAACAGGATCAACCGCGCCGCCCGGTGCCGCTGCCCCGCATACGGCTCCAGCAAGGACAGCATCACAGAGTCGTCCGCGTCCCGGTCCCCGGCCAACGCCCACCCGACGATCCCCGGCAGATGCAGATCCCCCACGGTCACCGCGTCCGCCGCGCCATGGCTGCGCTGCACGACCTCCGCGGACGTCCACGGCCCGATCCCCGGCACGACCTCCAACCGGGCCTGCGCCTCGGCCGGATCCATCGCCATCGCCTGCTCCAGCCGGGCGGCGACCCGGACCGCCCGCAGAATCGTCGACGCTCGCTTGTTGTCGACCCCGGCCCGATGCCACTCCCAGGACGGAATCAACGCCCACGTCCGGGGCGAGGGCATCACGAACAGCCGTCCGCCGGCCGCGGGCCCCGGTGCCGGCTCGCCGTACTTCCGGACCAGCGACCGCCACGCCCGATACGCCTCGTCGGTCGTCACCTTCTGCTCGAGGATCGACGGGATCAGCGACTCCAGCACCAGCCCCGTCCGCGTCAGCCGCAGCCCCGGCCGCCGATGCTGCGCCGAAGCCACCAACCGGTGCCGGGGCGCGAACGCGGACGGATCGTCGGCCGCCCCGAGCAACGACGGCAACCCGTCGAGCAGCCACTCCGCCCCCGGCCCCCACGCCTCCCCGCGCACCTGACCACCGGCCGCGGTGACCCGCAGCGTCCCGGGCCCGGCGGGCGTGAGGCTGGCCCGCCACACCGACCCGTCCGGCACCGCCCGAAACGTCGGATCGGCGGGCCCCCGCCGCAACGGCCCGAGCACCAGCCCCAGATCCAGCGGCCCCTCGGGCACCCACGTCCGCACCCGCCCCGGCGCCGCCACCTGCCGCGGCACACCCCCGGGCACGGCGACATGCCCGCCGCGCACGGTCGTACGCGTGGGCCGCGGAGTGAACCGTCCAGCCACGAATTGAAGTCCCGGGAGAGATGGAGAGGGCCTGCGAGAGTCCTACGAGGGTCCCATCGAGCGTAGAGGTACGTGTGCCGCCCTCACCGCACCTCGATGAACATCCCCGCATCCCGGTCCGGACGCGGCCTCGGTTCCTCCGCCGGATGTCCGACCGCCACCGCCCCCATCGGATCCCAGTCCCGAGGCAGCCCGAGCACCTCGCGCACCACGTCCCGGCAGAACATCGTCGAGGACACCCACGCCGACCCCAGCCGCTCCCCGGCCAGCGCGACGAGGAAGTTCTGCACCCCGGCCCCGGTCGCGACGACGAACATCTCCCGCTCGGCGCCGTCCCGCCGCGGATCGCCGTAGTCGTGCGACCCGTCCATCACGAGACACGGCACCACCAGGTACGGCGCGTTCCGCAGCACATCCCCGCGCTTCACCCGCTTGGCGATCGACTCCTCGCTCTTGCCGTCCCGCCGCAGATCCCCGATCCAGGCGTCCCGCATCGCGTCCAGCAGCCGGGTCCGCGACTCCGCGGACTCCAGCAGCACGAAACGCCACGGCGTCGTGTGGTGCGGCGCCGGAGCCGTCACGGCCGCGGCGACCGCGCGGCGCACCGCGCCGGGGTCGACCGGCTCGCCCGTGAAGGCCCGCACCGTACGGCGCTGGGTCACCGCCTGCCGGATCGCCTCGGAGGTGCCCAGCCGGAACATGTCGTCGCGCGCGTCGCGCACCATGGCACCCGCCCCCTCTCCGTGCTCCTCGGCCACCACATGGGCCAGCCCTCGCACGACCGCGACGGGCAGCCCGGCGGCCTTGCCCTTCACCAGGTCGCCGGCCGCGGCGAGTTCATCGGCCGTGGCGACGACGGTCGCGCTGAGCGGATTGCCGTACGCGTCCGTGCCGCCCCGCAGATCGTCGAGGACCTGCACGCCCGCCGCGCCGATCGCCACATCCGTGAGTCCCGCGCGCCATGGCCGCCCGAAGGTGTCGGTGACGACGACCCCGACCTGGACGCCGAGCAGGTCGCGCAGCCCCTCGCGGATCGCGCGGGCGGACGCGTCGGGGTCCTCGGGCAGCAAGAGGACGGTGCCGGTCGGGGTGTTGGAGGCGTCGACCCCGGCCGCCGCCATGATCAGGCCCTGCCGGTTCTCGACGATCCGCAGCGCGCCGCGTCGGGCCACCACCCGGACCGTCTCGGCGTCGATCGCCGCCTCCCGGTCGGCCGCCTC
Source organism: Streptomyces sp. NBC_00019 (assembly GCF_045041015.1). Lineage (NCBI taxonomy): Bacteria > Bacillati > Actinomycetota > Actinomycetes > Kitasatosporales > Streptomycetaceae > Streptomyces > Streptomyces sp. NBC_00019. The sequence continues at coordinate 4,455,739 of NZ_CP108302.1, read as the reverse complement.
GACGACCCGGCCCTCCGCCTTGGAGACGATCTTCGAGGTGACGAGGAGGACGTCACCGTCGGCGAGGCCGGGCTCGGCGGCGGCGATGAGCTTGGCGAGGTCGTCGCCGGGCGCTATCTCGGGGAGGCCGGGCACGGCCCAGGCGCGGAAACCGTCCGTGGTCACGACGCGCGTACCTCCTCCGCCAGCGCGAGGGCCTCGCGGGCCATCTCGGCGGTCGCGTCGAGGTCCGTCATCATCAGCGGTACGGCCCTGCAGCGGATGCCCGCCGTCTCGATCCGCTCCACGGAGCCCGCGTCCACGGTGTCGACGAGCCAGCCGTCCAGCAGCCCCGAGCCGTAGTGCTCGGCCACCGCCGCGGCCGTCGACTCCACGCCCACCGCGGCGAGCACCTTGTCGGCCATCCCGCGCACGGGTGCGTCCCCGACGATGGGGGAGAGACCGACCACCGGCACCCCGGCCTCGGCGATCGCCTCACGGATGCCGGGCACGGCGAGGATCGTGCCGACCGAGACGACCGGGTTGGACGGCGGGAAGACGATGACGTCCGCCTCGGCGATGGCTTCCAGGACGCCCGGCGCGGGCTTGGCCTGCTCCGCACCCACCGGCACGATCGCCTCCGCCGGGACCGAGGCCCGCAGCCGCACCCAGTACTCCTGGAAGTGGATCGCCTTGCGCTCGCCGTCCACCTCGACGGCCACGTGCGTCTCCACACGGTCGTCGGACATCGGGATCAGCCGCACGCCCGGCTGCCAGCGGTCGCAGAGCGCCTCGGTGACCGCGCTGAGCGGAAACCCGGCGCCGATCATCTGCGTCCGCACGATGTGCGTGGCGAAGTCCCGGTCGCCCAGTCCGAACCACTCCGGCCCCACGCCGTACGCCGCGAGCTCCTCCTTGAGATGGAAGGTCTCGTCGGCCCGGCCCCAGCCCTGCTCCTCGTTGATGCCGCCGCCGAGCGTGTACATCACCGTGTCGAGGTCCGGGCAGACCTTCAGCCCGAAGAGGTGGATGTCGTCCCCGGTGTTACCGATGACCGTGATGTCCGCGTCAGGCGCGGCCTGCTTCAGACCGCGCAGGAACCGGGCACCACCGATGCCGCCTGCCAGAACCACAATGCGCATGGGAGCAAGTCTTGCAGGCGGGTACGACAACGCGTCAGGCGGTTACGACGTCCACCTCGTCGTACGCCGCGGGGGCCGCGGCGCACGCGATGGGGGTCCCCCCGGTCGAACGCAGTTGAGACTGGGGGAGCATGGGCATCTCCGTCAGCCCCGGGTAGTAGACGTGCAGGCTGACCGCCGGTTCCAGGGCGTCGTTGACGACCTCGTGCACGTAACCCGGTGCGAACACCCGCTGCGAGCCCGTCCCCAACGCGCGCGTGCCCCGCTCCGTCCGCTCGCTCAGCTCGCCGTCCAGGACGGTCAGCACCCCGGAGGACCGGCCGTGGTCGTGCAGACCGCTGCCCTGACCGGGCACCCAGGACAGCAGCCACACCTCGTAGCCCGGGCCGGTGCGCAGCCGGTGGTACCAGCGCGACGTGGCGTCGTAGCGCACGAGGTGCTCCCACTGGGAGCGGTCGGCGGCGATGGAGCGGGCCAGGCCGACGAACTCGGCGACGGTGGCCGGGTGCTCGCGCGGAGCCTGGAGCAGGTGTGGGACCTCGAGGATGTCGCCGGCGATCTGGAGGTCGTTGTCGCTGTTCATGGGATGCGCTGGTTCCTCAGTGAAAGAAGGTCAGAGGGGAACAGAAGAGCCGAGTCGCGGGGCGACTCGGCCTTCAGCTGGAGCGGGTGTCGCTCAACAGCTGGGACAGCAACAGCTACAGCGCGCGCGGGCAGCACCGTGGGACCCGGCGGTGCGGGTCGAGGTGAGTGCCGAGTTCGCGAGCATGCCCACAAGGACAGCGGCTCACACCCGGCACTGTCAACTCGACACCGGCATGTGGGACATGTTTCACCTCATCCGGTCCATCTGTGAGGTGAAAGGTTTGTTCGCGTGTCTACCGGGACACATGGCGCACAACCGGGCGCACGGAACGGGATCGAAGTTCTGGGCGTCCTTCTCCGTACAGGTCCTGCGCGGGTCGGAAGTTCCCCCGGGCCCTATCTGCTTGTCAAGGTTTATGGCGATTTGAACACTTTCTGCTAGGCCTTGGTTCCGCAGAGTGAATAAGGGGCCCAATAGCAGATCTCGGCTTGACTCGCCCGGAGCAGCACACTTGTAATTTCACTCGTGTCGTTCAGCCGACATCGGTAACGGCTACATCACGGGGACGCGAAAGACAGACGAGGGGCGCACATGACCGAGCTGGTGCAGCAACTGCTGGTCGACGACGCGGACGAGGAACTCGGCTGGCAGGAGCGCGCGCTGTGCGCCCAGACCGACCCCGAGTCCTTCTTCCCCGAGAAGGGTGGCTCCACCCGTGAGGCCAAGAAGGTCTGCCTGTCCTGTGAAGTCCGCTCCGAGTGCCTCGAGTACGCCCTCGCCAACGACGAGCGGTTCGGCATCTGGGGCGGCCTGTCCGAGCGGGAGCGTCGCCGCCTGAAGAAGGCGGCGGTCTGACCGACCGGTGCCACGTCGCGCGCACATACGGGACTTACGGCCCGTCGCAGGTGGGTTGTCCACAGGCGGCGGGCCGTCCTCATGCCCAGCCGATAGTGTGGGCGCTCGTCCGAGACGCCCCGCTGCCCCCTGGGGGCACAGGCGTCCACCGCAGTCCACCGAACCGGGGCCCGTACCTCGATGTCCGTGCACAGCCACACGGCAGCTCACGACGCTGCCACTCCCGAGTTTCCGCGTCATGTGGTGACCGCGGTCCTCGTCTCCCACGACGGCGCCCGCTGGCTGCCCGACGCGCTCGCCGGGCTGCTCGGCCAGGAGCGCCCTGTCCAGTTCGCCATGGCCGCCGACACCGGCAGCGCGGACGACTCCGCGCGGCTGGTGACCGAGGCCCTCGGACCGGACCACGTGCTGCACCTCGCCCGCCGCACCGGCTTCGGCCAGGCCGTCGAGGAGGCCAACCGCAGCGCGCCCCTCCTCACCCCCGAGGAGCTGCCGTACCTGAAGCGGCCCAGCGGCTGGGACCCCGTCACGCGCACGTGGCGCGACGACGCCTACGACCTGCCCGAGCTCCCGCACGGAGAGCCGGTGCAGTGGCTGTGGCTGCTGCACGACGACTGCGCCCCCGAACCCGACGCCCTGGCCCAGCTGCTGAGGGTCGTGGAGAACGAGCTGGAGCTCGGCCGGGACGACGTCGCCGTCGTAGGCCCCAAGCTCCGCGGCTGGTACGACAAGCGGCAGCTGCTCGAGGTCGGCGTCACCATCGCCCACTCCGGGCGCCGCTGGACCGGCCTGGACCGCCGCGAACAGGACCAGGGCCAGCACGACCACGTCCGGCCCGTGCTGTCCGTCTCCAGCGCCGGCATGCTCGTGCGCCGCGACGTCTTCGACCAGCTCGGCGGCTTCGACCGACGGCTGCCCCTGATGCGCGACGACGTCGACCTGTGCTGGCGTGCCACGGCGGCCGGCCACCGCGTCCTCGTCGCCCCCGAGGCGGTCGTACGCCACGCGGAGGCGGCCTCCCGCGAGCGCCGCGCCGTCGACTGCGTGGGCCGCACCGCGGCCTCCCCGCACAAGGTCGACAAGGCGGGCGCCGCCTACACCCTGCTCGTCAACAGCCATACGGCCGTGCTGCCCTGGGTCCTGCTGCGACTCGTCGTCGGCACGGTGCTGCGGACGGTCGCCAACCTCGTCGGCAAGGTCCCCGGACAGGCCCTCGACGAGATCCGCGGTCTGCTCGGCACACTGCTGCGGCCCGAGCGGATCATCGCCGGCCGCCGCAGGCGCGGTACGCCGGTGGTCGACAAGGGTGAGATGCGGCCGCTGTTCCCGCCACCCGGCGCGACCGTGCGGGCCACCGTCGAACAGGTCGCCGGCGACCTGTTCGGCAGCTCCGACCCCGAAGCCACCTCGGGCGCGGGACGGCACGGCGGCGCGGTCGAGTCCGGACCCGGCGGCGACGACGCCGACTTCCTGGAGATCGAGCAGTTCGCCCGCGTCAAGCGCATCGCCCGCAAGCCGGGACCGGTGCTCTTCCTGGTGCTGCTGCTCGTCTCGCTGGCCGCCTGCCGTGAACTCCTCGGCGGCGGTGCGCTCACGGGCGGCGCCCTGCTGCCTGCCCCGGCCGACTCCGGCGAGCTGTGGTCGCGCTACCTCGACTCCTGGCACGCGGTCGGCGCCGGAGGAACCACGTCGGCGCCGCCGTACCTGGCGTTCGTCGCGATGCTCGCGTCCCTGCTGTTCGGGTCGACGGGCCTCGCCATCACGGTCCTCCTCGTCTGCTCGGTGCCACTGGCCGGCGTCACCGCCTACTTCGCCTCCCGCCCGCTCGTCGAGTCGCGGCTCCTGCGTGCGTGGGCGGCCGTCGTCTACGCCTTCCTGCCCGCCGCCACCGGCGCGCTGGCCGGCGGCCGTCTCGGCACCGCAGTCCTCGCGATCCTCCTGCCGCTCATCGCCCGCGCGGGCATCGCGGCATCCGGTCTCGCGAACACCTCGGACGCGCGCGGCAGCTGGCGCGCCACCTGGGCGTACGCCCTGCTGCTGACGGTCACCACCGCGTTCACGCCGATCATCTGGCCCCTCGCGCTGCTCCTCGGCCTCGGCGTCCTGGCCGTGCGCCGCGCCGACATCACCGCCTACGGCCTGCGCTTCCTGGCCCAGCTCGGCACGCCCCTGCTGATCCTCGCGCCCTGGTCGCTGACGCTGCTCCCGTTCGGCTTCTTCGACGAGGCCGGTCTCGCGTACGGCTCCTCGGCCGCCTCCGCCCTCGACCTGCTCGGCGCCAGCCCCGGCGGCCCCGGCACGGTCAGCGGGCTGATGCTCATCGGCGTCGTGCTGGCCGCCCTGGCCGCCCTGCTGCGCTCGGAGCGTCAGTTCGGAATCTGGACGGCCTGGGCGGTCGCCCTGGTGGGCCTCGTCTTCGCGGTCCTGTCCAACGGCTCGACCTGGGCGGGCCCGGCCACCCTCGTCTACGGCCTCGCCCTGCTGGCGGCCGCCGTGCTCGGCGCCGACGGCGCACGCGCGCGTGTCGCCGAGCAGAGCTTCGGCTGGCGTCAGCCGGTCGCCGCGCTGATCGCCTTCGCCGCCGCCGCGGGCCCGCTGCTCGTCGCCGCCGGCTGGATGCTCGGCGGCGCCGACGGCCCCCTGGAGCGACGCGACCCGGTCCAGGTGCCCGCGTTCGTCGCCGAGGACAGCAACAACCGCGACCGGGCCCGCACCCTCGTCCTGGACAGCGACTCCACCGCCCACGTCGGCTACATGCTGGTCCGCGGTTCCGGCGCCCGCCTCGGCGACGCCGAGCTCACCGCCGCCGACGGCGAGAACGGCCGCCTCGACAAGGTCGTCGCCAACCTCGTCGCCGGCTCCGGCGCCGACCAGTCCGACCAGCTCGGCAAGTTCGCGGTGCGCTATGTCCTGGTCCACAAGGGCGCCCCGCGCGAGGTCGCCCGCGTCCTGGACGCCACCCCGGGCCTGACCCGGCTCAGCGAGCAGAACGGCAGCGCGCTGTGGCGCGTCGACCAGGACGTCGCCCGCGCCACCATCGTCAGCGGCTCCGGCGCCCCGACGCTCGTCGCCGCCGGCCCCGTCGAGATCCACACCACGATCCCGGCCGGCGACGACGGCCGCACCCTGCGCCTCGCCGACACCGTCGCCGAGGGCTGGACCGCCACCCTGGACGGCAAGCCGCTGACCGCCAAGACGGTCGACGGCTGGGCCCAGGGCTTCGAACTCCCGGCTTCCGGCGGCAGGCTGGACGTCGTCTACGACGACCCGATCACCCACACCGCCTGGCTGTGGGCGCAGGGCTCCCTCGCCGTCGTCCTCGTGGTGCTCGCCCTGCCGGGCCGACGCCGCGACATCGACGACGACCTCCCCGAGGAGGAGCGGGCGATCCCCGCCCAGGCGACGGAGGGCGAGGGCCGCCGCGCCCGCCGACTGCGCGCCCAGGCCGAGGCCGAGGAATCCACCCAGGGCGACGAGTCCGTGTCTCCTCCTTCGGAGGAGACCCCGGTGCCGGTTCCGCAGCAGCAGGCCTACGGAGAGTGGGACCAGGCGAGTTACGCGGGCGCCGAGTACAACGCCTACGGCGGAGACCAGTACCAGGCCGCCCAGCAGTACCCGGCGGGCTACGACCAGCAGAACTACGCGGACCCCTACCAGGGCGGCCAGTACGACCCGTACGCGTACGGCGGACAGGCGCAGCAGCCGTCGTACGACCAGTACGGGCAGCCGTACGACCAGGGTTACGACGCGACGTACGACCCGGCGCAGCCGCAGCAGCACGGCGGCGAGCAGCCCGACGGGAGCCAGCAGTGAACCGCACCACCGTGTCCCTGATCGCCTGCGCGACCGCTCTCGCCGCCGTCACCGGGTTCGCCACGCTCACCACGCCCGACGCGTCCGGCTCGGACACCGCCACGACCGCCACCGAGCTGCCCGTGGAGCGCACGAGCCTGCTCTGCCCGAGCCCGAGCACCTCCGACCTCGCCGAGACGTCGTACACGTCCTTCACGCCCGTCACCAAGGGCGCCGGGAGCGACGGCAAGGCCGACCTCGTCTCCGCCGCGCAGGAGTCGAAGGACGGGAAGAAGTCCGGCGAGAAGAAGGCCGACAAGCCGGTCCTCACCCCGAAGGAGCCCGGCACCCCGGTCACGGGCGACACCTCCGGCGGTGACTCCCCGGCGCTCATCGGTACCGCCGAGGGGCAGTTCGCGCCCGGTTGGACCGTGCAGGAGACCACCGAGGTCGCCGCCGGCACCGGACGCGGCCTGCAGGGCGTCAACTGCACCGCGGCCGACACGGAGTTCTGGTTCCCCGGCGCCAGCACCGACGCGGACCGCACCGACTACGTCCATCTGACCAACCCCGACGACTCGGCGGCCGTCGTCGACGTCGAGCTGTACGGCAAGGACGGTCCGCTGGAGGCTCCGGCCGGTGAGGACATCACCGTCCCGCCGCACTCCAGCGAGCCGATCCTGCTGTCCACGCTCGTCAGCGACAAGCAGACCAACCTGACCGTGCACGTCAACGTCCGCAGCGGGCGGGTCGGGGCCGCCGTACAGGCCCTCGACGACAAGATCGGCGGCGACTGGCTGGCGGCGTCCACGGACCCTGCGGGCAGCCTCGTGCTGCCGGGCATCCCCAAGGACGCCACCGACGTACGCCTGGTCGTCTTCACGCCGGATGACGCCGACGCCGACCTGAAGGTGAAGCTCGCCTCGCCGTCCGGGCTGATCACGCCGGCCGGGAGCGAGACGCTGCACGTCAAGGCGGGCATGACGACCGCGGTCGACCTGGGCGACGTCATGCGCGGGGAGGCCGGTTCGCTGGTGCTGACGCCGACCGACCAGTCCGTGCCGGTCGTCGCGGCGGTCCGGGTCACCCGCGGCAAGGGCGACGAGAAGGAGACCGCTTTCATCCCCGCCACGCGCGCGGTGGGCACGCGCGCGACGGTCGTCGACAACAGCGCCAAGGGCACCACGCTGTCCCTCGTGGCCCCCGGCCGTGGCGCGCAGGTCCAGGTGACGGCGTCGGCGGGCAGCGGCGGTGGCAAGGCGGCCTCGAAGACGTACACGATCAAGGGCGGCACCACCCAGGACATCGAACTGCCGGTCCCGAGCGGTCTGAAGGGCACGTACGCGCTGACGGTCGAGCCGGTGTCGGGCGGCCCGGTCTACGCGGCCCGAACCCTGACGGCCACGCAGGACGGCGTCCCGGGCTTCACGGTGCAGACGCTGCCGGACGACCGGGGCATGGTCGAGGTGCCGCAGGCCGATCAGGACCTGTCGGTGCTGCAGAAGTAGAGCCGGTCAGTCCTCGCCGTAGCGCGGGTCGACGGTCTCGGGCGTGAGCCCCAGCAGCTCGGCGACCTGCTCGACGACGACCTCGTGCACCAGGGCCGCGCGTTCGTCGCGGCCCTTGGTGCGGATCTCCACGGGGCGCCGGTACACCACCACGCGCCCGGGGCGTCCCTCGCGCGCGGGAATCGTGCCGCCGAGGGGGACCGCCTCGTCGTTCCAGGTCTCGCCCTCCAGCCGGGGCACTTCCAGCACGAGGAAATCGATGTCGGCGAGCTGCGGCCACCGTCGTTCCAGGCGCTCCACGGAGTCCTGCACCAGATCCGCGAACGCCTCGGCACGGCTTGCCGCGAGCGGGACCTGGGGCGGCGCGATCGGGCCGCGCATGCCCCTGCCGTGGCGATCACGTCGGCGGGGCCCGGGGGCGGCGGCACGGGGCGGTACGGGGTTGTCCATCACTGGTGAAGCGTAGTCCCCGGCGGGACCGGGTGCCCGGGCCCACGCGGTGCCCGTGCGGTCTTCGGCCGCCTCGTACGGCATGTCGCAGGATGACCATTCCGGCCAAGGTTGGGCTCGATTCCGTATCTCTCCGAGACCGGTGATCTCGAGGCAATTGACCTTGTTTGTACCGACTGGTGATCGGACCGCCCACCGGTCGAGATCTTGGAAAGCGGTGTCTATGCAGGTCAGTGAGGTGTGACCGGAGAGGCCTGTGGGGCGTTTCACGCCACGACACGGTGGAGTGACCTGGTGGAGAGTCGTCGCGGCCCGCTCAGGAGTGCGGTACCGTCCAACGTCGTGAGCCCTGTACGTCGCTGTTCGCGCACCGCTTGCGGCCGCCCCGCCGTCGCGACGCTGACGTACGTCTACGCCGACTCGACCGCGGTCCTCGGCCCGCTCGCCACCTACGCGGAACCCCACTGCTACGACCTGTGCGCCGAGCACTCCGAGCGCCTCACCGCCCCGCGCGGCTGGGAGGTCGTCCGGCTCCTCGACAGTTCGACCCCCGCCCGTCCCAGCGGCGACGACCTGGAAGCGCTTGCCAACGCGGTCCGCGAGGCGGCCCGTCCGCAGGAGCGCGCCGCCCGGGCCGGCGGAGGACGTGCGGCGGACCCGATGGAGGTCGCCCGCCGCGGCCATCTGCGGGTGCTGCGCTCGCCCGACAACTGAGCCGGTTCAGCCGGGCTCACCCAACTGCCCCCGTTCTTGTGTGCGTTCGGTGCACGTTCCACTCAGTGACGCACGACCATTGACGACCGCTTGGCGCGGACACGACCATTCCGGAAGCCGAAACGAGAAATCGCTTTCCGCATGACGGAATCGGATTCGGGAGGCGCCCGTGTACGTCCAGGAACTTGAACCCGTCGCCGACTCACTGGGCCTGTCCGCCCTCGTCGCCACGCTGCCACTGGTGATCGTCCTCGTCCTGCTCGGCGGCGTCCGCCTCAAAGCCCATCTCGCGGGCCTCACCGGTCTTCTGGCGGCCGTTCTGGTCGCCTCGCTCGCGTACGGCATGCCACTGGGGCAGACGCTCTCCAGCGGCGCCCAGGGAGTCGTCTTCGGCCTCTTCCCCATCCTGTGGATCGTCGTCAACGCCCTGTGGGTGTACCGGATGACGGTCCGCACCCGGCACTTCGACATCCTGCGCCGCTCCTTCGGGCGGCTCTCCGACGACCCGCGCATCCAGGCCCTCGTCGTCGCCTTCTGCTTCGGCGCCCTCCTGGAAGCACTCGCGGGCTTCGGGGCGCCTGTCGCGATCTGCTCGGTCATGCTCGTCGCGCTCGGCTTCGACCCGGTGCGCGCGGCGGTCGTCGCGCTGGTCGCCAACACCGCGCCGGTCGCCTTCGGCGCGATGGGCACACCGGTCGTGACGCTCGCCCAGGTGACGGAACTGCCCCTGGACACCGTCGCGTCCGTGGTGGGGCGCCAAACCCCGCTGCTGGCCCTCGTGGTGCCGCTCGTGCTGGTCTACCTCGTCGACGGACGGCGTGGCCTCAGGGAGACCTGGGTGCCCGCCCTGGTCTGCGGCACCGCCTTCGCCGTCGGCCAGTTCGTCGCCTCCAACTACGTCTCCGCCCAACTCGCCGACATCGGCGCCGCCTTGCTGGGCGCGGCCGCCCTCGTCGCCGTACCGCGCGCACGCGTGCCCGCCACCGAGTCCGTACGCGCGTCCGTGCTGACCGGAACCCGCAGCGAGGAACTCGACGAGGCCGACCCGCGCGGTGAAGTCGCGCGCGCCTACGCCCCGTACGGCCTGATCGTCGTGATCTTCTCCATCGCGCAGATCCCCGTCGTCAAGGACTGGCTGGCGAAGGCGACCCAGACCTACGACTGGCCCTTCCTGAACGTCGTGAGCCCCGACGGCGACCCGGTCGGCGGCAACGTGTTCACCTGGCCGATCGTGGCCACCGGCGGCACGCTCGTGCTGCTCGCCGGGCTGTGCACGGCGGTCGTCCTCGGCGTGCACGCGCGCGTGGCGGTCAAGGAATGGCTCGCCACCGTCCACGAGTTGAGGTTCGCGATCCTGACCGTCACCTCGGTGCTGGCACTGGCGTACGTCATGAACCTCTCCGGACAGGCGGCCACCATCGGCCACTTCGTGGCGGCGGCGGGCGCCGGACTCGCCTTCCTCTCCCCGGTGTTGGGCTGGTTCGGCGTGGCCGTCTCCGGCTCCGACACCTCCGCCAACGCACTGTTCGGAGCGCTCCAGGTGACCGCGGCCCGCGAGTCGGGGCTGTCGCCGGAGCTCCTGGCCGCCGCGAACAGCTCGGGCGGCGTCCTCGGCAAGATGATCTCCCCGCAGAACCTCACCATCGCCTGCGCCGCCGTCGGTCTCGCCGGCCGCGAGGGGGACCTGCTGCGCAAGGTGCTGCCCTGGAGCCTGGGGCTGCTGCTGGTGATGTGCCTCATCGTCGTCGGACAGAGCTCGCCGGTCCTGGGGTGGATGCTGCCCTGACCTGAGGTTACGTCCAGGTTCCACTCTGGGGACGCACAGCACCGCTGTCGGTGGGGGCGGGTAGTTTGGGGCGACCGACAGGACTTTGAGAAGGGTTAGGCCGTGGCTGCTGATCTGTCACAGCTCGTGAAGGCGTACGACGTGCGCGGTGTCGTTCCCGACCAGTGGGACGAGACGCTGGCCGAGCTCTTCGGGGTCGCCTTCCTCCGGGTGACCGCAGCGAGCGCGATCGTGGTCGGGCACGACATGCGGCCCTCGTCCCCCGGTCTGTCGCGTGCCTTCGCGCGCGGGGCGGCCGCGCAGGGCGTCGACGTCACCGAGATCGGCCTGTGCTCCACCGACCAGCTGTACTACGCCTCGGGCGCGCTGAACCTGCCGGGCGCGATGTTCACGGCCTCGCACAATCCGGCCCAGTACAACGGCATCAAGATGTGCCGCGCCGGCGCCGCCCCGGTCGGCCAGGACACGGGTCTCGCCGAGATCCGCGAACTGACCGAGGGCTGGATCGACTCGGGCGCCCCGGTCCCGGCGGCGACGCAGGGCACGATCGACCAGCGCGACACGCTGGAGGACTACGCGGCCCACCTGCGGGGCCTGGTCGACCTGACCTCCATCCGCCCCCTGAAGGTCGTCGTGGACGCGGGCAACGGCATGGGCGGTCACACGGTCCCCACGGTCTTCGCGGGCCTGCCCCTGACGCTCGTCCCGATGTACTTCGAACTGGACGGCACGTTCCCCAACCACGAGGCCAACCCCCTCGACCCGGCGAACATCGTGGACCTGCAGAAGCGGGTGCGCGAAGAGTCCGCAGACCTGGGCATCGCCTTCGACGGCGACGCCGACCGCTGCTTCGTCGTCGACGAGAACGGCGACCCGGTCTCCCCGTCCGCGATCACCGCCCTGGTCGCCGCGCGCGAGCTCGCCAGGAACGGTGGCAGCGGCGTGATCATCCACAACCTGATCACCTCCTGGTCGGTGCCCGAGGTCGTCGAGGAGCACGGCGGCACGCCGGTACGCACGCGCGTGGGCCACTCCTTCATCAAGGCCGAGATGGCGAAGTCCGGCGCGATCTTCGGCGGCGAGCACTCCGCCCACTACTACTTCAAGGACTTCTGGAACGCCGACACCGGCATGCTCGCCGCCCTCCACGTCCTCGCCGCCCTCGGCGGCCAGGAGGGCCCCTTGTCCGCCCTCGTGGCCGAGTACGACCGCTACACCGGCTCCGGCGAGATCAACTCCACGGTCGCCGACCAGACCGGCCGCCTTGCCGCGATCCGCGCCGCGTACGAGCCCCAGGAAGGCATCTCCCTGGACGAGCTCGACGGTCTCACGATCAGCGCCGCCGACTGGTGGTTCAACGTCCGCCCGTCCAACACGGAGCCCCTGCTGCGCCTCAATGCGGAGGCTCGGGACGCGACGACGATGGCGAAGATCCGGGACGAGGTACTGGCGATCATCCGAGCCTGACGGACGCGTCTTTCAGCCCGTCCGGCGCTTGAGGACGAGGCCCTTCGGGCCGATGGGGGTCCAGGGGGCGGAGCCCCCTGGGTACGGGGTCGAAGGGGCAGCGCCCCTGGGGACGGGAACGGGTAAGGGCAGCGGGGGCGAAAACCCTCCGACGGCCACACCCACCCACCCTGTCCCCAACGCCCACACCCGCCTCCCACCGGCGGTACCCTGACCAGGCACATCCGCACACGCACGCACAGGCATCCGCACAGCCCCCGAAGGGACACCCCATGCCGCTCGAAGCCGGCCTCCTGGAGATCCTCGCCTGCCCGGCCTGTCACGCCCCCCTCGAGGAGCAGGACACCGAGCTGATCTGCACCGGCCAGGACTGCGGCCTGGCATACCCCGTCCGCGACGGCATCCCCGTCCTCCTCGTCGACGAGGCCCGCCGCCCCGCGTAAGCCCCCCGGCGACCCGAGCCGCAAGGACCGCCGACAACGGCGACCCGCGTGACCGACGAACCCGGCGATCGCAGGAGGCTGCCGCCCATGCTCGACGAATCGCTGCTCGACACCCCCGAGGCCCTCTCGGCGGCCGACCGCCGCGGCCTGCTCCGCGGCGCCGCCGAGGCAGGCGCCCGAGTCCGCACCGCGGCGAGGCACGCCGCCGAGGCCGGCGTCAACGAACTGAAGCCCGACGGCCGCCCCCGCGCGGTCCTGATCGCGGGCCCCGGCGCCGCCGCCATCTGCGTCGCCGACCTCCTCGGCACCCTCGCCGGCGCCGGCAGCCCCGTCATCCGTCTGGCCCCCACCGGCGTAGCCCCCGCGGCCGGCGCCCTGCGCTGGGAACTCCCGGGCTGGACGGGCTCGGTCGACGTGCTCCTCATCGCCACCTCCGACGGCACCGAACCAGGCCTGTCCCTCCTCGCCGACCAGGCCTACCGCCGCGGCTGCACGGTCGTCGCAGTGGCCCCCGCGAGCACCCCGCTCACCGAGGCGGTACAAGGCGCCCACGGCCTCTTCGTACCCCTGGCGACGGCCCCCTACGAGGAGGGCGAAGCCCTCGCCGCGTCCGCCCCCGGCATCCTGTGGGCACTGCTCACCCCGCTGCTCGCGATCCTCGACCGCACCGGTCTGGTCACCGCCCCGCCGGACGTCGTGGAGAAGGTCGCCGACCGCCTGGACCACATCGCCGAACGCTGCGGCCCGGCCATCGCGACGTACAGCAATCCCGCCAAAACCCTGGCCGCAGAGCTCGCCGACGCGCTCCCGGTGATCTGGACGGAGGGCGTCTCGGCCGGTCCGGCGGGCCGCCGGTTCGCCGCCGCCCTCGCCGAACTCGCCGGCCGCCCCGCAGTCGTCGCCGAACTGCCCGAGGCGCTCGCCGCGCACAACGCCCTGCTCGCCGGTCCGCTCGCCGCCAGCGCCGACCCGGACGACTTCTTCCGCGACCGCGTGGAGGAAGCACCGGTGATGCACGCGCGCGCGGTGCTGCTGCGCGACCGTCCCCTCGGCGGTTTCTCCGCCGCTCCCGCCGCCCGTGAGCTGGCCCTGAGCCACGACACCCCCATCAGCGAGCTGGAACCGGAGGAGGGCGGCGAACTGGAGACCCTCGCGGAACTGATCGCCATCACGGATTTCGCCGCGGTTTACCTGGCGCTCGCTTCCGGCGCCTGATCATGCTCAGGCCGTTCTGACCGTCGTACAGAAAGAACCCCATGGACCGCCTCGACAACACGATCCGCCCCTACGCCTGGGGTTCCACCACCGACATCCCCGCCCTGCTCGGCGTCGCCCCGAGCGGCGAGCCGCAGGCGGAGATGTGGATGGGCGCCCACCCGGGCGCACCCTCGCGCACCGGACGCGGCACGCTCGTCGAGGTCATCGAGGCCGACCCGGAGCGCGAGCTGGGCGCGGACGCCGTCACCAAGTTCGGTCCCCGCCTGCCCTTCCTCCTCAAGATCCTCGCTGCCGGAGCCCCGCTCTCCCTCCAGGTGCACCCCGATCTGGCGCAGGCCAAGGAGGGTTACGAGGACGAGGAGCGCCGCGGGATCCCCGTGGACGCCGGTCACCGCAACTACAAGGACGCCAACCACAAACCCGAACTCATCTGCGCGCTCACCGAGTTCGACGGCCTGTGCGGCTTCCGCGCCCCTCTCGAGGCCGCAGACCTGCTCGCCGGCCTCGGCGTCGACTCCCTCAAGCCGTACGTCGACCTGCTGCACGCCCACCCCGAGGAAGCGGCGCTGCGCGAGGTCCTGACGGCCGTACTCGGCGCGGACCGTGAGGAGATGGCCCGTACGGTGACGGAGGCCGCGGCCGCCTGCGCCCGCCTCGGCGGCGCGTACGCCCCGTACGCGGACATCGCCCACCACTACCCGGGCGACCCGGGTGTCATCGCCGCGATGCTCCTCAACCACGTCCGACTCCAGCCCGGCGAGGCCCTGTTCCTCGGCGCCGGCATCCCGCACGCCTACCTGAACGGCCTCGGCGTCGAGATCATGGCCAACTCCGACAACGTCCTGCGCTGCGGCCTGACCCCCAAGCACGTCGACGTCCCCGAACTCCTGCGCATCGTCCGCTTCGAGGCCGCCGACGCGGGTGTGCTGCGCCCCGAGGCGTCCCCGGACGGCGAAGAGGTCTACGAGACCCCGATCGACGAGTTCCGGCTGTCTAGGTACGTCCTCCCCGAGGGCGGCGCCGCCCACGACCTCACCCGCGCTACCCCACAGATCCTGCTGTGCACGGCGGGTTCCGTCCGGGCGGGGGAGCACGAGTTGAACCCTGGTCAGTCCGTCTTCGTTCCCGCAGGTGAGAAGGCCGAAGTGACCGGGGCGGGCACCGTCTTCCGAGCCACTGTGATCGTATGACCGGGGCTGTGGACACCTGACACACCGCTCCCGGGAAGGGCTGCAACAATGGCCCACTGGCAAAGGACGGGCAAAGGCCTGGACTGCGTGGACGTACGAAGGGACAACGCGAACACATGAGCGCGTCAGGCGGAACCAAGGCGATCGTGGCGGCACTTGCCGCCAATCTCGCGATCGCGGCATCGAAGTTCGTGGCGTTCCTCTTCAGCGGCTCGTCGTCGATGCTCGCCGAGTCCGTCCACTCCCTAGCCGACTCCGGCAACCAGGGCCTGCTGCTGCTCGGCGGCAAGAAGGCCCAGCGCGTGGCCACCCCGCAACACCCGTTCGGCTACGGCCGCGAGCGCTACATCTACGCCTTCCTCGTCTCCATCGTGCTCTTCTCGGTCGGCGGCATGTTCGCGATCTACGAGGGCTACGAGAAGATCAAGCACCCGCACGAGATCGAGCACTGGTACTGGCCGGTGGGCGTCCTCGTCTTCGCGATCATCGCCGAGACCTTCTCCTTCCGGACGGCCATCAAGGAGTCCAACGTCCTGCGCGGCAGGCAGTCCTGGAAGGAGTTCGTCCGCCACGCCAAGGCGCCCGAGCTGCCGGTCGTCCTTCTGGAGGACCTGGGCGCACTGATCGGTCTGGTCCTCGCCCTCGGGGGCGTCGGCCTGGCCCTCGGCACCGGCGACGGCGTCTGGGACGGCATCGGCACCCTCTGCATCGGCATCCTGCTCATCGCCATCGCGCTCGTCCTGGCCGTGGAGACCAAGTCGCTGCTCCTCGGTGAGTCCGCGGGCATCGAAGCGGTCCAGAAGATCGAGGCCGCGATCGTCGACGGCGACGTCGTCACCCGCGTCATTCACATGCGTACGCTCCACCTCGGCCCGGAGGAGCTCCTGGTCGCCGCCAAGATCGCCGTCCAGCACGACGACTCGGCCACCGAGGTCGCGAACGCCATCAACGCCGCCGAGGCCCGTATCCGCGAGGCCGTCCCGATCGCCCGCGTCATCTACCTCGAGCCGGACATCTTCAGCGAGTCCGACGCGGCCAAGGGCCCCGACCCCGAGGCGACGCCCGGGGGACCGGCGCAGCACGACGCCGGCCACTGAGACCCGCTGAAAGGGCCCACCGGGATTCCGGTGGGCCCCTCGGCTCTCAGACCTGCACCGCCCAGGGCGGCGGTGGCGGCACCGCCGCCCGCGCCTTCCGCCGTACGACCATCGCGGCGATCCCCAGCCCGGCAGCGACCAGCACGAGCACGACGCCGGCCATCATCGCCACCCCGAGGACCGCAGGCACGGTGTAGTCGTCGATCACCCGCCCCCGGATCGCCGACGTCGGCAGCGTCCCGCCGTGATCGTCGAGGAAGGCCCGCGAGTCACGGGCGTTCGCACGGTGATCGCCCAGCAGGAACAGCCGTCCCTCAGGGACCCGCACGTCGTAGGCGGGCATGGGGAGCACACCGACGTCCCCGCCCTTCAGATACGGCTCCTGCAGCGACTCCCCGTTCAAGGTGACCCGCGCGTCCTGCGCCTCCCCGGTGCAGCACGCCACCCGGTCCCCGCCCACCCCGACGACCCGCTCGATCACCAGCGCGTCGGCGCCGTACCGGTCCGGCGCCGAGAACACCACGACGTCCCCGCGCCGCACCTCGCTCCCGTCGATCCGCTCGAAGACGACCCGGTCGCCCAGCCCGAACGTCGGCGCCATGCTCTCGCCCGACACGACGGAACCCCCGAAGGCATACCGTCCGTAGGCGACGCCGCCCAGCCCCGCCAGCAACCCCACCAGCCCCACCACGACGGCCGCGATCCCCAGCCCCCGAGCCCTGCCCATCGCCACTTCCTCCCCACGCGGAACATCCGCGGCGGCAGAGAGTAGCGCCCCGCTGTGAACGGGTTGTGCGGGCCGCACCCGTTGGCCACGGCCCGCACTCACCCGACCCCGCCCTACCGGATCTCGCCCAGCACCTCGAGCACCGCCCGCTCGTCCGGCGCCGCAGTGAGCCGCTCCCGGAACCCGGCGTCCATCAACTTCCGCGACAGCAGCGCCAGAATCCGCAGATGCTCGTCACCCGCCGCTGCCTCCGGTACGGCGATCATGAACACCAACCTGGCCCGCGTACCGTCCAGCGACCCCCACTCGATGCCCTCGGCGGACCGCGCGAACCCGACGACCGGCGCGCTCACCGCATCCGTCTTGGCGTGCGGAATCGCGATCTCCTCACCGAGCCCGGTTGTGCCCTGCTCCTCACGCCGCAGCGCGGTCGCCACCAGCTCGTCCACGTCCGCGACCTTGCCGGTCCGCGCCAGCAGCCCGGCCATCTCCCGGACGGCGGCCTCCTTGTCGACCGCATCGAGCTCGGTCTTCACGGTCTGCTCGGTGAGATACCCGGAGAGGACCTCGGCGGTCGCGACGGGCGCCGCCACGGACTCACGTACGACCTTCTGCGCTACGAGGGTCCCGGCACCCGGCGCCCTGCCCGCACCGGCTCCGACCAGCACCGGCTCGGGCCCGACCGCCGGCACCCCGACGACCGCCTCGCCGCGCCGCTTCCGCTCGCTGATGTCGACAAGGGCGACCGTCGTGAGCGCGGTGACGACCGTTCCGATCACCACGGCCACGAAGAACATCGGCACACCGCTCACCGCACCCAGCACCGCCACGATCGGCCCGCCGTGCGGCACCGCGTCCTCGACCCCGGCGACCCCGGCGATCGCACCGGCCACCGCGCCGCCCAGCATGTTCGCCGGGATGACCTGCGCGGGCCGCGCCGCCGCGAACGGGATCGCACCCTCGGAGATGCCGAAGCAGCCCATGAAGAGGGCGGCGAGCCCGGTCTCCCTCTCCTGCTCGGTGTAGAGCCGCTTGCGTATCAGCGTGGCCAGGCCCTGACCCAAGGGCATGACCGGGATCGCGGCCGCGCACATGCCCATGACCGTCTGATTGCCGGTCGCGATGAGCCCCGCGCCGAACAGGAACGCTGTCTTGTTGACCGGCCCACCCATGTCGAACGCGATCATCAGCCCGAGAATCGCGCCGAGCAGGATCGCGCTCGTGCCCGTCATCCCGCTCAGCCAGCTGGTCAGGTGCTCGAACACCCAGGAGATCGGCTTCCCGATGACGTAGATGAAGAACAGCCCCAGCGCCGTGGTCGCCACGATCGGGATCACGATGATCGGCATGATCGGCTGCACGAACCTGGGGACCTTGACCTTCTTGATCCACAACACCAGATACCCGGCGAGGAACCCGGTCACGATCGCCCCGATGAACCCGGCGCCCGCCTTGGAGTCGTACAGCGAACCGGTGTTGGCGATCCAGCCGCCGATCATGCCGGGTACTAGGGCGGGGCGGTCGCCGATGGCGTACGCGATGTATCCCGACAGGATCGGCACCATCAGCGTGAAGCCGATGACCCCGATGTTGTTCACATCCATCCAGAAGGAGTCCTTCGGGATGACCAGACCACCCGACGGGTCCGTGTGTCCGCCGAGCGAGAGCGAGATCGCGATCAGCAACCCGCCGACCACCACGAACGGGATCATGTAACTGACCCCGTTCATCAGCGCCTTGTACCCGACGCTGCGCTCCTTGCCGCCACCCGCACCGGCCGCGGGCGCGCTCGCCCCGTCCGGCTGGTGCACGGGCGCCGACCGCACCTGCTCGATCAACTGCTCGGGATGGTGGATCCCCTCCGCCACCCCGACGGTCAGGACCCGCTTGCCCACGAAACGGCTCAGGTCCACATCCTTGTCCGCGGCGACGATGATGCCGTCCGCGGTGCTGACATCGTTGTCATCAAGTACGTTTTCGGCCCCGATGGACCCTTGCGTCTCCACCTTCATGTCGATGCCGCGGCTCTCGGCAGCCTGCGCGAGTTTTTCGGCTGCCATGTACGTGTGCGCGATGCCGGTCGGGCAGGCGGTCACCGCGAGCAGCTTCAACCGCTTCTGCTCGCCACTGCCGCCGCCCGTGGGGGGAGGGCCGGCCGGACTGGTCACGTCGATCTCCTAACGCCATTGTTCGCACGGAACGCCGTCCCGGACGCCCGCAAGATCGATCAGCTGTTCCCGATCCCTTGCATCCTGCAGCACGTGCCGCCCCGCTCAAAGGTTCAAAAGTCCCGGATTGTCACGGCCTGTTGGTTCCTGGTCCGGCGATCGTGGGTGTCCTGTTATCGATGGCGTGGCCACCCCGACCCCATCTCGCAGCTGCCTCGTGAACGGCTCGATGTGTTCGGAGGTGGACTGGGGGCGCCCGGGCGTACCGGTGTAGCTTGGGACGGAGCCAGACGTCGCTGCTGATGGCGGTCGGGCGATCCCGATGCGGATCGACCGAGGGAGAGAGGGCCTCCGACGGACTGCGCTGCGCGCACCGGGCATGCCTGTGTCCTCTTTCGGGCACCCCTGTGTCCGCCGCCGCGCAGACCAGCCGTGTCCACCTCGCCCCAATCTTGAGGAGCAGCCCGTAATGACGACTGTCGACAGCCGACAGGACTTCAAGGTCGCCGATCTCTCCCTGGCCGAGTTCGGCCGCAAGGAGATCACCCTCGCCGAGCACGAGATGCCCGGTCTGATGGCGATCCGCAATGAGTTCGCCGCCACCCAGCCGCTGGCCGGCGCCCGCATCATGGGCTCGCTGCACATGACCGTGCAGACCGCCGTCCTGATCGAGACGCTGGTCGCCCTGGGCGCCCAGGTCCGTTGGGTGTCCTGCAACATCTTCTCCACCCAGGACCACGCGGCCGCCGCCGTCGCGGTAGGCCCGAACGGCACGCCCGAGAACCCGCAGGGCATTCCCGTCTTCGCCTGGAAGGGCGAGACCCTGGAGGAGTACTGGTGGTGCACGGAGCAGGCGCTGACCTGGCCGAACACCCCCACCGGCGGCCCGAACATGATCCTCGACGACGGCGGTGACGCCACCCTCCTCGTCCACAAGGGCGTCGAGTACGAGAAGGCCGGCAAGGTCCCCTCGGTCGACACCGCCGA
This sequence comes from Streptomyces sp. NBC_00019, assembly GCF_045041015.1. Taxonomy (NCBI): domain Bacteria; kingdom Bacillati; phylum Actinomycetota; class Actinomycetes; order Kitasatosporales; family Streptomycetaceae; genus Streptomyces; species Streptomyces sp. NBC_00019. The sequence goes on along the minus strand of NZ_CP108302.1, from coordinate 4,435,630 downwards.
GAACGACGAGCACCGCGTCGTCCTCGAACTCCTGAACCGCACCATCACCGACGGCTCCCAGAAGTGGACCCAGCTCGCCTCGGAGATCCGCGGCGTGACCGAGGAGACCACGACCGGCGTCCACCGTCTGTACGAGATGCAGCGCGACGGCGTCCTCCTCTTCCCGGCGATCAACGTGAACGACGCCGTCACCAAGTCGAAGTTCGACAACAAGTACGGCTGCCGCCACTCCCTCATCGACGGCATCAACCGCGCCACTGACGTCCTCATCGGCGGCAAGACCGCAGTCGTGTTCGGCTACGGCGACGTCGGCAAGGGCTGTGCGGAGTCGCTGCGCGGTCAGGGCGCCCGTGTCATCGTCACCGAGATCGACCCGATCTGCGCCCTCCAGGCGGCGATGGACGGCTACCAGGTCACGACCCTCGACGAGGTCATCGACAAGGCCGACATCTTCATCACCACGACCGGCAACAAGGACATCATCATGGCCAGCGACATGGCCAAGATGAAGCACCAGGCCATCGTCGGGAACATCGGTCACTTCGACAACGAGATCGACATGGCCGGTCTCGCCAAGATCCCCGGCATCGTCAAGGACGAGGTCAAGCCGCAGGTCCACACCTGGAAGTTCCCCGACGGCAAGGTGCTGATCGTCCTGTCCGAGGGGCGCCTGCTGAACCTGGGCAACGCGACCGGCCACCCGTCGTTCGTGATGTCCAACTCGTTCGCGGACCAGACCCTGGCCCAGATCGAGCTGTTCACCAAGGAGTCGGAGTACCCGATCGGCGTGTACACGCTGCCCAAGCACCTGGACGAGAAGGTCGCCCGCCTCCACCTGGACGCGCTCGGCGTGAAGCTGACGACGCTGCGCCCGGAGCAGGCCTCCTACATCGGTGTCGAGGTCGAGGGGCCGTACAAGTCGGACCACTACCGCTACTGAGCACTCTCCTCAGCAACAGGACCTTCGAGGCAGGCCCCCGCACCCCCGTGCCGGGGGCCTGCCCCTTTGGCCGCTCCGGCCCGACCAGCCCGTGCCGCTATGCCCGGACCAGCCCGTCAAGACCCAGGACCCCCATGCCCCGCGGCCGCTATTCGCTCCATGATCCGCACGATCACACCCCCCTCGCAGAAGAGCACTTCCACTGCGCCCCCGGCCCCTCCGGCTGGCGCTACGTCGCCCAGCTGACAAACCCCGCGGGCGACCACTCCGGCTCCGTCGACCTAACTCTCGACGAGCTCGGCCGCCCCATCCGTCTGGAACTCCAGGCCGCGGGCTGGCAGGTACGCGGCGCCGCACTCGACGGCGTCACCTGGGTCCGTACGGACCCCACCGGGGCCCACGCCACGGAAGGCAATGTCCCCGCCCACGCCTTCACCGGCACTTCCCCCGCATTCCTCATCGCCACCACCCGGCTCCTACGCCTCACCCCTTCCACATCAGCCACCCGCGTACGACTCGTCGCCTTCACGGATCCCGTCCTCGCCCCGCGCACCGTGGACCAGTCCTGGGCGCTGATGAAAAGCGAAGCACACGCCACTGACAACGGCCCCCTGACCGTGGACGAATACCAGGTCACAGCCCTGGACACGGGCGAGCAGCACAGCGTGCACATCGCCGGGGACGTGGTCCTCTCGGCTCCCGGCATCGAGTTGGAGGACCTCGAATCGCCGCCGTCCGTCTTCGTGTGAGCTGGGGGCGGTAGGGCTTACGCAGGAGGCGCGAATCCGCTACCAGGACGCTCAGGCGACGGCGTCTCCCGCGTCTCCGCGGGACCGGCACCGGGTGCCGGAGGCTGAGGCGCTGCAGCGGAGCCGTAGAAGGGAGGCGGAGCCGCGGTAGCCGGTGAGAGCGAAGGCGGCTGAGCAGGCTGCGTTCCGTGCACCCCCGCCGATCCGTTCCCGAAAGCGCGCCGAGCCTCCCGGGCTTGCCGCTCCTGCACCACCGCCGCGAGATACGCCGCCGGCGGAACACCCTGTGGCGCCGGGGTCCCCGTACGCGCCGCGACGTCCGCGGCGAGCCGCTCGGCCATCGCCCAGCCGACCTGCGGGTCCAACTGCTGCATCCGCCCCAGGTACTGCCGGATGGCGAGCCACAACCCGTCAGGAACGGCCGACAGGTCCAGCCCGGAGAAACGCCCGGCCAGCCAGGGCGGCGGCGGAGGCAGGAACCCCGCATGTGCGACCGGAACTCGCTCCCGTACGACCAGAGTCCCCGCGAACACGTCCCCGAGCCGTCGCCCCCGCGCCGAAACGAGCGACGCGACACAGGCGACGACCCCGAACGTCAGCAGGATCTCGATGACGCCGATCCCGCCGCGCACCAGCGCATGCCGGAATCGGATCGGCCCGCCGTCGTCCCGCACCACACGCAGCCCGAACGCCATCTTCCCGAGCGAGCGGCCGTGGCTCAGCGTCTCGACCGCGATGGGACCGCCCACCATGACCAGCACGAACGCCGCGAGAGACACCGCGAACTGGGCCACCTCGTCCAGGGAAGCCGTGGAAGCCACCAGCGCGATGGTCACGACCACATAGACGATCACACCCACCAGCAGATCGAGCAGTACGGCCAAGGCCCTGCTCGGCAGCCGCGCAGGACGCAGCTCCAGCGCCACCGCCTCGCCCGTCACCAGCTCACTCACGTCCGCCGTCCTTCCCCTGGCCCGCCCCGAGAACGGCCAGTCTGCCAAGCTGAGGGCGCATCGCACCGCAGTACGACAAGCTGACACCCACGACGAGTCGCCGACGAGCAGCCGAGGAGCAGCCGAACCGATGGACCTCGACGTCTTCGTCTCCGCTCACCGAGCGGAGTGGGATCGCCTCGACGCCCTGCTCCGACGCCAGCGAAGGCTGACCGGCACCGAGGCCGACGAACTCGTCACTCTCTATCAACGCACGGCCACCCACCTCTCCCTGATCCAGTCCAGTGCCCCCGACCCACAGCTGACAGGCAGGCTCAGCCAACTCGTGGCACGCGCGCGTAGTGCCGTGACAGGCACCCGCCGCGCCTCCTGGCGCGACGTCACGCGCTTCCTGACGCACGGTTTCCCCGCGGCGGTCTACAGAGCACGTCATTGGTGGGTCCCCACTGCGCTTCTCTCCACAGCCCTGGCAGCCCTCCTGGGCTGGTGGATCGGCACCCACCCTGAAGTACAGGCCACCATCGCGGCCCCCAGCGAGCTCCGCGAGCTCACCCGCCCGGGCGGGCAGTACGAGTCGTACTACTCGAGCCACCCCGCGGCCTCCTTCGCCGCCCAGGTCTGGACGAACAACGCGTGGGCCGCCGCGCAGTGCCTGATCCTCGGCGTCTTCCTCGGCCTCCCAGTCCTCTGGATCCTCTTCCAGAACATGCTCAACCTCGGCGTCGGCTTCGGCCTGATGTCCTCGGCAGGCCGTCTCGACACCTTCCTCGGCCTGGTCCTGCCCCACGGACTGCTGGAGCTGACCGCGGTGTTCGTCGCCGCGGGAACAGGCATGCGCCTCGGCTGGACCGTCATCGACCCGGGCCCACGCACGCGTCGAGCCGCCCTCGCAGAGGAAGGCCGTGCGGCGATCGGCATGGCCATAGGCCTCGCCCTCATCCTCTTCGTCTCCGGAGCCATCGAAGGCTTCGTCACCCCGTCCGGCCTGCCCACCTGGGCGCGCATCAGCATCGGGGTCGTCGCCGAACTGGTCTTCCTTGCGTACGTCTACATCCTCGGCGGGCGCGCTGCCCGGGCCGGAGAATCGGGCGACGTCGCGGAGGCCGAACGCAGCGCCACGGTCCCCATGGCGGCCTGATGTGCGTACGGGGCTGCTGAGCTGCTAGTGTCCTCTTCGCCCCGCAGGAACCGTTGACACGGAGAGCGTGGGGAGGTAGATTCGAACAGTTGCCTAGAACTGGATCTCGTCCGGTCGGCAACAGTGAGTGTTTGTCTGCTTCTTGAAACTTCGTTTTCGAAGAAGCCCCTCCCGATGATTCGGAAATGAGTGGCCGGTCAGTCCGGCCCGGAACTTCTGATAAAGTCGGAACCGCCGGAAAGGGAAACGCGGAAGCGGAAACCTGGAAAGCACCGAGGAAATCGGAACCGGAAACGGTCTGATAGAGTCGGAAACGCAAGACCGAAGGGAAAAGCCCGGAGGAAAGCCCGAGAGGGTGAGTACAAAGGAAGCGTCCGTTCCTTGAGAACTCAACAGCGTGCCAAAAATCAACGCCAGATTAGTTGATACCCCGTCTCCGGCCGTCATGGTCGTAGATGAGGTTCCTTTGAAGAAATACACAGCGAGGACGCTGTGAACCATCGGCTTATTCCGCCGGTGGTTCCGCTCTCGTGATGTGTGCACCCGATTACGGGTAAACATTCACGGAGAGTTTGATCCTGGCTCAGGACGAACGCTGGCGGCGTGCTTAACACATGCAAGTCGAACGATGAACCACTTCGGTGGGGATTAGTGGCGAACGGGTGAGTAACACGTGGGCAATCTGCCCTTCACTCTGGGACAAGCCCTGGAAACGGGGTCTAATACCGGATACCACTACCGCAGGCATCTGTGGTGGTTGAAAGCTCCGGCGGTGAAGGATGAGCCCGCGGCCTATCAGCTTGTTGGTGAGGTAATGGCTCACCAAGGCGACGACGGGTAGCCGGCCTGAGAGGGCGACCGGCCACACTGGGACTGAGACACGGCCCAGACTCCTACGGGAGGCAGCAGTGGGGAATATTGCACAATGGGCGAAAGCCTGATGCAGCGACGCCGCGTGAGGGATGACGGCCTTCGGGTTGTAAACCTCTTTCAGCAGGGAAGAAGCGAAAGTGACGGTACCTGCAGAAGAAGCGCCGGCTAACTACGTGCCAGCAGCCGCGGTAATACGTAGGGCGCAAGCGTTGTCCGGAATTATTGGGCGTAAAGAGCTCGTAGGCGGCTTGTCACGTCGGGTGTGAAAGCCCGGGGCTTAACCCCGGGTCTGCATTCGATACGGGCTAGCTAGAGTGTGGTAGGGGAGATCGGAATTCCTGGTGTAGCGGTGAAATGCGCAGATATCAGGAGGAACACCGGTGGCGAAGGCGGATCTCTGGGCCATTACTGACGCTGAGGAGCGAAAGCGTGGGGAGCGAACAGGATTAGATACCCTGGTAGTCCACGCCGTAAACGGTGGGAACTAGGTGTTGGCGACATTCCACGTCGTCGGTGCCGCAGCTAACGCATTAAGTTCCCCGCCTGGGGAGTACGGCCGCAAGGCTAAAACTCAAAGGAATTGACGGGGGCCCGCACAAGCAGCGGAGCATGTGGCTTAATTCGACGCAACGCGAAGAACCTTACCAAGGCTTGACATACGCCGGAAAGCATCAGAGATGGTGCCCCCCTTGTGGTCGGTGTACAGGTGGTGCATGGCTGTCGTCAGCTCGTGTCGTGAGATGTTGGGTTAAGTCCCGCAACGAGCGCAACCCTTGTCCTGTGTTGCCAGCATGCCCTTCGGGGTGATGGGGACTCACAGGAGACCGCCGGGGTCAACTCGGAGGAAGGTGGGGACGACGTCAAGTCATCATGCCCCTTATGTCTTGGGCTGCACACGTGCTACAATGGCAGGTACAATGAGCTGCGATACCGTGAGGTGGAGCGAATCTCAAAAAGCCTGTCTCAGTTCGGATTGGGGTCTGCAACTCGACCCCATGAAGTCGGAGTTGCTAGTAATCGCAGATCAGCATTGCTGCGGTGAATACGTTCCCGGGCCTTGTACACACCGCCCGTCACGTCACGAAAGTCGGTAACACCCGAAGCCGGTGGCCCAACCCCTTGTGGGAGGGAGCTGTCGAAGGTGGGACTGGCGATTGGGACGAAGTCGTAACAAGGTAGCCGTACCGGAAGGTGCGGCTGGATCACCTCCTTTCTAAGGAGCACTTCTTACCGGGTTCGCTCGGTCAGAGGCCAGTACATCGGCGAATGTCTGATGCTGGTTGCTCATGGGTGGAACGTTGATTATTCGGCACTCTCAGTCATCTCGGGCTGCAAGTACTGCTCTTCGGAGCGTGGAAAGCTGATCACGAGTGGCGAGGGTGCCGGGCACGCTGTTGGGTGTCTGAGGGTATGGCCGTATCGGCTGCCTTCAGTGCCGGCCCCAGTGCACTCGAACCGGATGGTTCGGGGTGATGGGTGGCTGGTCGTTGTTTGAGAACTGCACAGTGGACGCGAGCATCTGTGGCCAAGTTTTTAAGGGCGCACGGTGGATGCCTTGGCACCAGGAACCGATGAAGGACGTGGGAGGCCACGATAGTCCCCGGGGAGCCGTCAACCAGGCTTTGATCCGGGGGTTTCCGAATGGGGAAACCCGGCAGTCGTCATGGGCTGTCACCCATACCTGAACACATAGGGTATGTGGAGGGAACGCGGGGAAGTGAAACATCTCAGTACCCGCAGGAAGAGAAAACAACCGTGATTCCGGGAGTAGTGGCGAGCGAAACCGGATGAGGCCAAACCGTATGCGTGTGAGACCCGGCAGGGGTTGCGCATTCGGGGTTGTGGGATCTCTCTTTCACAGTCTGCCGGCTGTGAGACGAGTCAGAAACCGTATGGATAGGCGAAGGACATGCGAAAGGTCCGGCGTAGAGGGTAAGACCCCCGTAGCTGAAATCTGTACGGCTCGTTTGAGAGACACCCAAGTAGCACGGGGCCCGAGAAATCCCGTGTGAATCTGGCGGGACCACCCGCTAAGCCTAAATATTCCCTGGTGACCGATAGCGGATAGTACCGTGAGGGAATGGTGAAAAGTACCGCGGGAGCGGAGTGAAATAGTACCTGAAACCGTGTGCCTACAAGCCGTGGGAGCGTCGCGCATTGAGTTTACTCAATGCGTCGTGACTGCGTGCCTTTTGAAGAATGAGCCTGCGAGTTTGCGGTGTGTTGCGAGGTTAACCCGTGTGGGGAAGCCGTAGCGAAAGCGAGTCCGAATAGGGCGGTATAGTAGCGCGCTCAAGACCCGAAGCGGAGTGATCTAGCCATGGGCAGGTTGAAGCGGAGGTAAGACTTCGTGGAGGACCGAACCCACCAGGGTTGAAAACCTGGGGGATGACCTGTGGTTAGGGGTGAAAGGCCAATCAAACTCCGTGATAGCTGGTTCTCCCCGAAATGCATTTAGGTGCAGCGTCGTGTGTTTCTTGCCGGAGGTAGAGCACTGGATAGGCGATGGGCCCTACCGGGTTACTGACCTTAGCCAAACTCCGAATGCCGGTAAGTGAGAGCACGGCAGTGAGACTGTGGGGGATAAGCTCCATGGTCGAGAGGGAAACAGCCCAGAGCATCGACTAAGGCCCCTAAGCGTACGCTAAGTGGGAAAGGATGTGGAGTCGCAGAGACAACCAGGAGGTTGGCTTAGAAGCAGCCACCCTTGAAAGAGTGCGTAATAGCTCACTGGTCTAGTGATTCCGCGCCGACAATGTAGCGGGGCTCAAGCGTACCGCCGAAGTCGTGTCATTCCAGCATGAGGGCCAACGCCCGCTGGGATGGGTAGGGGAGCGTCGTGTGCCGGGTGAAGCCGCGCCGGAAGGCAGTGGTGGACGGTTCACGAGTGAGAATGCAGGCATGAGTAGCGATACACACGTGAGAAACGTGTGCGCCGATTGACTAAGGGTTCCTGGGTCAAGCTGATCTGCCCAGGGTAAGTCGGGACCTAAGGCGAGGCCGACAGGCGTAGTCGATGGATAACCGGTTGATATTCCGGTACCCGCTGTGAAGCGTCAAACATCGAACCCATTAATGCTAAGGCCGTGAAGCCGTTCCGGACCCTTCGGGGAAAGGAAAGTGGTGGAGCCGCCGAACCAAGGTGGTAGTAGGTGAGTGATGGGGTGACGCAGGAAGGTAGTCCAGCCCGGGCGGTGGTTGTCCCGGGGTAAGGGTGTAGGCCGAGTGGTAGGCAAATCCGCCACTCACCAGGGCTGAGACCTGATGCCGAGCCGATTGTGGTGAAGTGGATGATCCTATGCTGTCGAGAAAAGCCTCTAGCGAGTTTCATGGCGGCCCGTACCCTAAACCGACTCAGGTGGTCAGGTAGAGAATACCGAGGCGTTCGGGTGAACTATGGTTAAGGAACTCGGCAAAATGCCCCCGTAACTTCGGGAGAAGGGGGGCCATCACTGGTGATCCGATTTACTCGGTGAGCTGGGGGTGGCCGCAGAGACCAGCGAGAAGCGACTGTTTACTAAAAACACAGGTCCGTGCGAAGCCGTAAGGCGATGTATACGGACTGACGCCTGCCCGGTGCTGGAACGTTAAGGGGACCGGTTAGTCCGACTTCGGTCGGGCGAAGCTGAGAACTTAAGCGCCAGTAAACGGCGGTGGTAACTATAACCATCCTAAGGTAGCGAAATTCCTTGTCGGGTAAGTTCCGACCTGCACGAATGGCGTAACGACTTCTCGACTGTCTCAACCATAGGCCCGGTGAAATTGCACTACGAGTAAAGATGCTCGTTTCGCGCAGCAGGACGGAAAGACCCCGGGACCTTTACTACAGTTTGATATTGGTGTTCGGTTCGGCTTGTGTAGGATAGCTGGGAGACTGTGAACTCTGGACGCCAGTTCAGGGGGAGTCGTCGTTGAAATACCAGTCTGGTCGTGCTGGATGTCTAACCTGGGTCCGTGATCCGGATCAGGGACAGTGTCTGATGGGTAGTTTAACTGGGGCGGTTGCCTCCTAAAGAGTAACGGAGGCGCCCAAAGGTTCCCTCAGCCTGGTTGGCAATCAGGTGTTGAGTGTAAGTGCACAAGGGAGCTTGACTGTGAGACCGACGGGTCGAGCAGGGACGAAAGTCGGGACTAGTGATCCGGCGGTGGCTTGTGGAAGCGCCGTCGCTCAACGGATAAAAGGTACCCCGGGGATAACAGGCTGATCTTCCCCAAGAGTCCATATCGACGGGATGGTTTGGCACCTCGATGTCGGCTCGTCGCATCCTGGGGCTGGAGTCGGTCCCAAGGGTTGGGCTGTTCGCCCATTAAAGCGGTACGCGAGCTGGGTTTAGAACGTCGTGAGACAGTTCGGTCCCTATCCGCTGCGCGCGCAGGAATATTGAGAAGGGCTGTCCCTAGTACGAGAGGACCGGGACGGACGAACCTCTGGTGTGCCAGTTGTTCTGCCAAGGGCATGGCTGGTTGGCTACGTTCGGGAGGGATAACCGCTGAAAGCATCTAAGCGGGAAGCCTGCTTCGAGATGAGTATTCCCACCCCCTTGAGGGGTTAAGGCTCCCAGTAGACGACTGGGTTGATAGGCCGGATCTGGAAGCACGGTAACGTGCGGAGGTGACCGGTACTAATAGGCCGAGGGCTTGTCCTCAGTTGCTCGCGTCCACTGTGTTGGTTCTGAAACCACGAACAGCCCCATACCCGTAAACCGGGTGTGGTGCGGCATAGTTCGACAGTTTCATAGTGTTTCGGTGGTCATAGCGTGAGGGAAACGCCCGGTTACATTCCGAACCCGGAAGCTAAGCCTTACAGCGCCGATGGTACTGCAGGGGGGACCCTGTGGGAGAGTAGGACACCGCCGAACAAACTTTAGAAAAGGCCCACGCCATCATGGCGTGGGCCTTTTTCTATTTCAAGACCTTTCTTTTCTTTCCGATTTCCTTTCCGAGTGCTGAATTACAGGCGTCCCGCCGTCTTCAGGGCCAGATACGCATCAGCCAGTGCCGGGGCCAGCTCATCCGGTGTTGCGTCGACGACGGTGACACCGTGACGTCGGAGCTGTTCCGCGGTGCGATGACGTTCGCTCTGTGCTTGGGCGGCTGATGCGGCCTCGTAGACGGCATTGGTGTTTCCGCGGGCTTTTGCCATGCGGGAGACATGGGGGTCGGCCACGGATGCCACGAGGACGGTGTGGCGCTGGGTGAGCTGGGAGAGGACGGGAAGCAGTCCTTCTTCGACCGGGGCGGCGTCGAGGGTTGTCAGCAGCACGATCAGGGAGCGGCGTGGGGCAGTCTTGAGCGCAGTGGCCGTAAGGCCGCGTGCGTCTGTTTCGACGAGTTCCGGTTCGAGTGTCGCCATTGCGTTGACCAGGGACGGTAGGACGTCGCTTGCTGTGCGCCCCTGGACCAGGGCGCGTAGCCGGCGGTCGTAGGCGAGGAGGTCGACGCGGTCGCCGGCGCGGGAGGCGAGTGCTGCCAGGAGTAGTGCCGCGTCCATGGAGGCGTCGAGGCGTGGGGCGTCGTCCACACGGCCGGCTGAAGTACGGCCGGTGTCGAGGACGACGAGGATGTGGCGGTCGCGTTCGGGGCGCCAGGTGCGTACGGCGACCGCGGACTGGCGGGCTGTGGCGCGCCAGTCGATGGAGCGGGTGTCGTCGCCGGGGACGTATTCGCGAAGGCTGTCGAATTCTGTGCCCTCGCCGCGGGTGAGCACGCTGGTGCGGCCGTCGAGTTCGCGTAGTCGGGCGAGCTTCGAGGGGAGGTGCTTGCGGCTGGTGAACGGGGGCAGGACGCGTACCGTCCAGGGGGCGTTGTGGGTGCCTTGGCGGGAGAAGAGGCCGAGGGGGCCGTAGGAGCGGATCGTCACGCGGTCGGCCTGACGGTCGCCTCGGCGGGTGGGACGTAGGTGGGTTGTGAGGCGGCGGCGTTCACCGGCGGGGACTGTGAGGCGGTGGCGGGAGGCCGTTGTCTCCGTGCCTGGGAGCCAGCTGCTGGGGGGCCAGGCGTCGCGGAGGTGAGCCCGGAGCGGGCGGTTGGACGGGTTGGTGACCGTCAGCGTGACGTCGGCCGCCTCTCCCAGGCGTACGGAAGTGTCGCCGGAGCGGGTCAGGCGCAGGCGGCGTACGGGGGCTGCGAGGGCGAAGTCGCAGGCGCAGGCCAGGGCCAGGGGGGCGTTCACGGCGAGGAGGCCCGTCAGGCCGGGTTCCCAGATGCCGATGGGGATCGAGCCCAGGGCCGCGAGGAGTGCGGCGCGTCCGGTGAGTGCCATCAGCGGGGGACGGGGACGTGGGCGAGGATCGCGTGGATGACGGAGTCGGCTGTCACGCCCTCCATTTCGGCCTCCGGGCGGAGTTGTACGCGGTGCCGGAGGGTGGGGAGCGCGAGGGCCTTCACGTCGTCGGGGATGACGTAGTCGCGGCCCGTCAGCCAGGCCCAGGCGCGGGAGGTCGCGAGGAGGGCCGTGGCGCCTCGGGGGGACACGCCGAGGGTGAGGGACGGGGATTCGCGGGTGGCGCGGCAGATGTCGACGACGTAGGCCGTGATCTCGGGGGAGATGGTCGTCTTCGCGACCGCTGCTCGGGCGGCTTCCAGGTCTGCGGGGCCTGCTACCGGGCGGATGCCGGCGGCGTGCAGGTCGCGGGGGTTGAAGCCTTCGGCGTGGCGGGTGAGGACGTCGATCTCGTCCTGGCGGGAGGGGAGGGGGATGGTGAGTTTGAGGAGGAAACGGTCCAGCTGGGCTTCGGGGAGGGGGTAGGTGCCCTCGTATTCCACCGGGTTCTGGGTCGCGGCGACCAGGAAGGGGTCCGGGAGTGGGCGTGGGGTGCCGTCGACCGTGACCTGGCGTTCCTCCATCGCTTCGAGGAGGGACGACTGGGTCTTGGGGGGCGTGCGGTTGATCTCGTCCGCGAGGAGGAGGTTGGTGAAGACCGGGCCGGGCTGGAAGGAGAACTCGGCGGATCGGGTGTCGTAGACGAGGGAGCCCGTCACGTCGCTCGGCATGAGGTCCGGGGTGAACTGGATTCGCTTGGTGTCGAGTTCGAGTGCGGATGCGAGGGCGCGGACGAGCAACGTTTTGGCGACCCCAGGGACTCCTTCTAGTAGAACGTGTCCGCGGCAGAGAAGGGCGACGACAAGACCGGTCACGGCGGGATCCTGGCCGACCACGGCTTTGGCGATCTCGGCGCGCAGGGCTTCCAGGGAGGCCCGGGCGGTGTCCGGATCCCCGGTGTACCCGGCGTTGTCAGTGGTCGGGGCCATCATGAACGGCGTACCTCTCTTTCGAGGGCGTCGAGTTGGTCGGCGAGAGAGACGAGGGCTGCGTCGTCGCTGGGCGGCGGGCCGAAGAGCAGGGTGGGCAGTGCCTGTCCGTCGTTGTGGAGATGCGCGGACAGAGCGGGGAGCAGGGCTTCGGGCGCGTGTGCCTGGGCGACGGCAACGCCTACGAGGGGGGCGAGGCGGGTGCGGGTGGTGGAGCGGAGAGCGGCGGCCGCGCGGTCGCGGGCGTTGGTCTTGCGGTAGAGGCGGGCTCGGCCTTCGACGGTTTCGGAGGCGCGGATCGCCACGGGGAGTCTTTCGGGCACGAGGGGGCCGAGCCGGCGTGCCCGCCAGAGGGCGGCCAGGGCTGCGGCGACGAAGAGTTGCAGGGTGCCCCAGCGCCAGCCCGAGGGGAGCAGGTCGAAGAAGCTGCGTTCGTCGTCGTCGGCGGCCGACGCGTCGGAGAGCGAGGGGAGGTACCAGACCAGATGGGGGCGGGAGCCGAGGAGTTGGAGGGCGAGGGAGGCGTTGCCCTGCTCGTCGAGGCGGTCATTGCGGAGGATGTCGGGCGCGCCGAGCACGACGGTGTCGCCGCCTCCGGTCGCCGGGACGCGCAGCAGGGTGGCCAGGCGCTGGCTGGGGTAGCAGGAGTCCGCGTCGAGGTGGGTGGTGGTGTAGCGGATGCCGCCGGTGTCGGCGGCGCCCGCGCGCCGGGCGGCGGGCAGGTCGCAGTCGGGCTCGAGCGTGGAGTCGGCGCTGGTGGCGGGGTCTGCCGTGACGTCGGGGGCGAGCCCTTCGACGGACGCGCTGCCGGGGGCGACGAGGACGGTGCGGCCGCCGGATTCGGCGGTCGTGGAGTGCAGACGGGTCTGTTGACGGTGCGTCAGCAGGTCGGGGAGCGCGACCAGGAGGGTGGTGTCCGGGCCGACCGCGGCGCGTGCCTCGTCCAGGGTGGCGACCACACGCGTGGACACCCCGCGGTCGGCGAGAAGTTCGGCGACGGCGCGGCTGCCGTAGGGGTCGGCGGAGCGCGGGTCGAGGTTGCCGTGCCGGGCGTCGGAGCGCATCACGGCGATCGTCACGGCCGCGGCCAGGAGGGCGATGAGGGCGAGTGCGATGCCTCGCGTGCGGGTCCACAGCTGGCGTGCGGTGGGCGAGGCCGAGGTGGACGGGAGGGTGGCCTCGGTGGTCATTCGGCGGCTCCCTGGCGGGTGTTGGGGGCCGCGCTATGGGTGCTGCTCGCGAGTTGGGGTTTGGTGCGTTCGAGGTCGCGGTCGAGTTCGGCGATGCGCTGGTACGACTGCTGGCTCGCCCTGCGGCCGCCGTATGTGACGTCGTCGAAGTCGCGGGCGGCGGTGTGCAGCCGGTCCGCGCGGGAGGGCAGGGTGCGGGAGGCTTCCGCGGCGGCTTCGTCGGCGGTGCGGCCGGGGCGGATGTCGAGGAGGGCGCGTTCCTCGAGGGAGCGGACGATGGCCCGCATGCGTTCCTGGACCGCGTGGTTCCAGTGGCCCTGGGCGGCGTGCGCCTCGGCGGCCGCGCGGTGTTCGACGGCGCTGCGGGGGCGGTCGTCGAACAGGGCGGCGGAGGAGGCGGGTTCGCGGCGCGGGGTGCCGAGGCGCCACCACAGGGCGCCCAGGACCGCGAGGACGGCCAGGACGATGACGACCAGGCCGAGCGCGCCGCCGGGGGTCGCGGTCGCGGCTGTGCCGAACAGTTTGCCGACCCAGTCCCAGAAGGCGTTGAGGGCACGCTGGAACCAGCTGGGGTCGTTCTCGTGGTACAGGCGCTTGGACAGCTCGCGTCGTGCCGCCTCCCGCGCGGGATCACGCGGGACGGTGATCGGCGGTTCGCCGTCGGAGCGCGACAGCGACAGCACGAAAGTGTCGCCGGCGCGCACGACTGCGCTCGGCATCGCCGGCAGCGATGCCAGAACTCCCCCCGTCAGGCTCACCGCATCAGCCTCCGGGCGTGGGGCCGGGTGTGCCGGAGCCGGAGTCCTGGATGCCGGCCGCGCGGGAGAGTTCGAGGTCGAGGGCCTCGCGGCGGATGCGCTGGTCGATGTAGAGGAGCACGGTGACGCCCGCGGTGATCGGGAAGGTGATCATGGCGCCGATCACCGAGCCGATGCCGCTGACGATGAGGTACGTCCAGCCGAGATCGCTTCCGCTGTTCACGAGGCCGGTGAAGCCCTCGCCGTCCAGGGCGGAGGCGATGAAGGCGAAGGGGAGGACGACGATCGAGGCGACGATGTTGGCGATGAGCGTGGCGAGCAGCTGGATGCCGAAGACGCGCCACCAGGAGCCGCGGACCAGCTTCGCGGAGCGGCTCAGCGACTTGAGGATGCTCTGCTTCTCCAGCATCAGCGCGGGCGAGGCGAGGGAGAAGCGGACCATCAGCCACAGGGCGACGACGCCGGTGGCGAGGCTGCCGAGGACGATGAGGGCTGCTCCCGCGTCGCCGGCTCCCGCGACGACGGCGAGGATGCCCGGCAGGGCTCCGACCGCGACGACGGCGACGGCGATGAGGATCAACAGGAAGATCAGGCCGAAGAGCTTGGCCACCTGAGGCCGGGCGTCGCGCCAGGCCTCGCCGGTGGTCACCGACTTGCCGAGGACCGCGCGGCTGGTGACCGTCGTGAGCAGGGCGGTCGCCACGATCGTGCCGATCAGCGAGATCAGGAAGACGACACCGGTGCTGAGCATGGCGTCGCCCAGGGCGCGGGTCAGTTCGTCGACGCTGGCACTGGGGTCGTCGAGAGCCGCGGTGCTGGCGTCGTTGAGGACCAGGCCCTCGAGGAGGATGACGACGATCTGCGTGACGACCGCGACGGTCAGGGAGATGCCCAGGACCGTGCGCCAGTAGGTGCGCATGGTGGAGACCGCGCCGTCGAGGATCTCGCCCACGCCGAGCGGGCGCAGCGGGATCACACCGGGTTTGGCCGCCGGCGGGGGGCCGCCCCAGCCGCTTCCCCAGCCTCCGTACCCGCCGTGTCCGCCTTGGCCGGCACCGGGACCGCCGGGGCCAGCCGGGGGACGGGCGCCCCAGCCCGGGCCGGGCGGTGGGGGCGGCGGGGTCTGGCCGGGGTTCGCCGGTCCGGTCGGTGCGGACCACTGGGCGGGTGGCGGCTGCTCCTTGGACCACTTCGAGCCGGGGCCCTGCGGGGCCGTGCCGGGCTGGTCCGAGGGGTCGGGACGGTCTGCGGGCTCGGCAGGGCCGGACGCACCGGGCTCCTGCCCGTCGGACGGGGCAGATCCGGGCGAGGCCCAGCCCGGAGTGTCTTTCATCGTCGCTCCTTCACGGTGCCCGTCCGCGGTCGCGGTGGCAGGTTGGCAGCCATCGTGCCATGGGGTGGTCGCCGGGGGACCGGGCACGGTATCGGCTGCACACCTTCAATTGTCCGCCGGATACGGGGCAGACTGACCGCATGGCTGATCAGTACGCGCAATCCGGCGAGGACAGCAGGCCGACCGGGATACCGACGATCCGCTGGGAAGAGCCACCCGAAGGTCCCGTCGTGGTCCTTCTGGACCAGACGAGGCTGCCGGCCGAGGAGGTCGAGCTGGTCTGTACGGACGCGCCCGCGCTGGTGGAGGCGATCCGTTCGCTCGCTGTGCGCGGGGCGCCGGTGCTCGGCATCGCGGGGGCGTACGGCGTCGCGCTCGCCGCCGCGCGCGGCTTCGACGTGGACGAGGCCGCGACCGGGCTCGCGGGTGCCCGGCCCACCGCGGTGAACCTTTCTGTCGGCGTGCGGCGGGCGCAGTCCGCGTATCGGGCCGCGCTCGCCAGGAGCGGCGACGCGGGGCAGGCCGCGGTGGCGGCGCTGGTCGCGGCGCGGGCGTTGCACCGGGAGGACGCCGAGGCCAGTGCTCGGATGGCGGAGCGAGGGCTGGTGCTGTTGGACGAGTTGTTGCCCGGCGGTGGGCATCGGATCCTCACGCACTGCAACACCGGTTCGCTGGTTTCGGGTGGCGAGGGGACGGCGTTCGCGGTCGTGCTCGCGGCGCATCGGGTAGGGCGGCTGAGGCGCCTGTGGGTGGACGAGACGCGTCCGCTGCTGCAGGGTGCTCGCCTGACGGCGTACGAGGCGGCTCGCAGCGGGATGGCGTACACCCTGCTCACCGACAACGCGGCGGGGTCGCTGTTCGCGGCGGGGGAGGTGGACGCGGTGCTGATCGGGGCGGACCGGATCGCGGCCGACGGGTCGGTGGCGAACAAGGTGGGGAGCTATCCGCTCGCGGTGCTCGCGCGGTACCACCATGTGCCGTTCATCGTGGTGGCGCCGGTGACGACGGTGGATCCGGACACGCCGGACGGGGCGTCCATCGAGGTCGAGCAGCGCCCCGGGTTCGAGGTGACCGAGGTCGCCGCGCCGCAGGTGCCGGTGACGGGAGCGGGGGGCGGGATGCCGGTGGCGCCGCTGGGGACCCAGGCGTACAACCCGGCGTTCGACGTGACGCCGCCCGAGCTGGTCACGGCGATCGTCACGGAGGAGGGCGTTGTTTCGCCGGTGACGGCCGAGGCGCTGGAGGAGCTGTGCGCCCGGTCGCGCGAGGTGACCATCGGGTAGCGGTCCGATGGCGGGCGATGCCCGGCCGAAAGCCGTAGGGCCGACCATGAGGTGAAGGTGCGCCTACGCTGGGTGGCTGACAGCCGTTACTGACATCGACGTCGCCGGACGGGGGCAGACAGTGACGACCTGGTACGACTATCGTCACGGGCCAGTGACCCTGCTCACCAGCGCCTCTGTCACTGTTATGAGAATGGGATGATGGCGTTTATGAAGGGACGAGTCCTTGTCGTCGACGACGACACCGCACTGGCCGAGATGCTCGGCATTGTGCTGCGTGGTGAAGGTTTTGAGCCGTCTTTCGTAGCCGACGGCGACAAGGCGCTGGCCGCATTCCGTGAGACCAAACCCGACCTGGTGCTCCTGGACCTGATGCTGCCCGGTCGGGACGGCATCGAGGTGTGCCGCCTGATCAGGGCGGAGTCCGGGGTGCCGATCGTGATGCTCACGGCGAAGAGCGACACCGTCGATGTCGTCGTGGGCCTGGAGTCGGGTGCCGATGACTACATCGTGAAGCCGTTCAAGCCGAAGGAGCTCGTCGCCCGCATCCGGGCGCGGCTGCGGAGGTCGGAGGAGCCGGCGCCCGAGCAGCTCTCCATCGGTGACCTTGTCATCGACGTGGCCGGTCACTCCGTGAAGCGGGACGGGCAGTCGATCGCGCTGACGCCGCTGGAGTTCGACCTGCTGGTCGCGCTGGCGCGCAAGCCGTGGCAGGTGTTCACCCGTGAGGTGCTGCTCGAGCAGGTGTGGGGTTACCGGCATGCCGCCGATACCCGTCTGGTCAACGTGCATGTGCAGCGGCTGCGCTCCAAGGTCGAGAAGGACCCGGAGCGGCCCGAGATCGTGGTGACCGTTCGTGGCGTGGGATACAAGGCAGGACCCAGCTGACATGTCCGGAGACAGTGCCGCTTCGTCGCCCGGGCGGACCGGGGCCCGTGCGGAGCGGCCTGTCGGCCGGAAGACGTCGGGATCCCGCTGGGGACGTTTCTTCGAGGGCGGGCTGCTGCAGGGCGGAGTCCAGGGCAGCCCGGTCCTGAGGCTGTTCATGCGCTGGGTGCGACGGCCGCTGCTGCCTGTCATGCGGCTGTGGCGGCGCAACATCCAGCTCAAGGTCGTCGTCACCACGCTGCTGATGTCGCTGGGCGTGGTGCTGCTGCTCGGGTTCGTCGTCATCGGGCAGGTGCGCAACGGGCTGCTCGACGCCAAGGTGAAGGCGTCGCAGAGCCAGGCCACGGGTGGCTTCTCGGTGGCCAAGCAGAAGGCCGACGCGGCGGTGAGCGCGGGCGGCGAGGACGCCGCGGGCGCGGACGGGCGGGCCAACCAGAACGTCAGCCAGTGGATGGGCGACCTCGTGGAGTCCCTCTCCAGTGGCGGCCAGGGCGCCTTCGACGTCGTCACGCTGCCTGCGGGTGGAGACAGCGGGGGGCGCGGTCCGCGCGCCTCCGGCAACGTCTTTCCGACGACGAGTGTGCCCCAGGACCTGCGGGACCGCGTCGACAGCAGCCTGCTCCCGGCCCAGAGCTACACCCGGATCGTGTACACCGACGGTCAGGAGTCGCAGCCTGCGCTGATCATCGGCAAACAGGTCAACGACCCGAACAACGAGCCGTACCAGCTCTACTACCTCTTCCCGCTCACCCAGGAGGAGAAGTCGCTGAGCCTGGTCAAGGGGACGCTGGCGACGGCCGGGCTCTTCGTCGTCGTACTCCTGGGGGCCATTGCCTGGCTGGTGGTGCGTCAGGTCGTCACGCCGGTGCGGATGGCGGCCGGGATCGCCGAGCGGCTGTCCGCGGGGCGTCTGCAGGAACGTATGAAGGTCACCGGTGAGGACGACATCGCCCGGCTCGGTGAGGCCTTCAACAAGATGGCGCAGAACCTTCAGTTGAAGATCCAGCAGCTGGAGGACCTGTCGCGGATGCAGCGGCGGTTCGTGTCCGACGTGTCGCACGAGCTGCGGACGCCGCTGACGACCGTACGCATGGCCGCGGACGTCATCCATGACGCGCGCGAGGACTTCGATCCGGTGACCGCGCGGTCGGCGGAACTGCTCGCCGACCAGTTGGACCGGTTCGAGTCGCTGCTCGCCGACCTGCTGGAGATCAGCCGGTTCGACGCGGGTGCGGCGGCGCTGGAGGCGGAGCCGATCGATCTGCGGGTGGTCGTGCAGCGGGTCGTCAGCGGGGCCGCGCCGCTCGCCGAGCGCAAGGGCACGCGGATACGCGTCCTGGGCGACCAGCAACCCGTGGTCGCCGAGGCCGACGCCCGGCGTGTGGAGCGGGTGCTGCGCAACCTCGTCGTCAACGCCGTGGAGCACGGCGAGGGCAAGGATGTCGTGGTCAAGCTGGCCTCGGCGGGCGGGGCGGTCGCGGTCGCGGTGCGCGACTACGGCGTGGGGCTCAAGCCCGGTGAGGCGACCCGGGTCTTCAGCCGCTTCTGGCGGGCCGACCCGGCACGCGCGCGTACCACCGGTGGTACGGGTCTGGGGCTGTCCATCGCCCTGGAGGATGCGCGGCTTCACGGCGGCTGGCTGCAGGCGTGGGGCGAGCCGGGTGGTGGCTCGCAGTTCCGGCTGACGCTGCCCAGGACGGCGGACGAGCCGTTGCGGGGCTCACCGATACCGCTGGAGCCCAAGGACTCACGCCGTAATCGTGGACTTAATGACGCCGGCCTGTCCCGCGCGGGGGACGGGGAGAAGCGCGCCACCGTGCCGGTGCAGACATCGAGCGAGCCGGCGCCGCTCGCGCCGAGGATGTCCGCCGCCCCCACCGCGGATCCGACGGCGCTGCCCGGCAACGGCGCGCGCGTGGTCCCGCGGCCCACCGGGGGAGCGAGGCCGGCGGACGACACGGGCGTCGCGGACTCGCAGTCCTCGGATGCCCGGAACGGCGGTCCTGAGGACCGGAACAAGCAAGGGGAGGCAAGTCGTGGGCGCTGACCGCATGGGGGGCGGCCGGCGGGGGCCGGTGCGCACGGTGGTGTCGGTCGCCTGCGGCGCCGTACTGCTGGCGGGGTGCGCCTCGATGCCGGACAGCGGGGACCTGCGCGGGGTGGAGTCCACGCCGCGGCAGGACCCGCAGGTACGGGTCTACGCACTTCCGCCCCGGGAGAACGCCGAGGCGCCGGAGATCGTGGACGGCTTTCTCGAAGCGCTGACCAGCGACGACTCCGATTTCGAGACGGCGCGAAAGTATCTGACCGCCGACGTCGCGCGCACCTGGAAGCCCGAGGCGTCGCTCACGGTGCTCGCGGACGGGCCGGACTCGTCCGAGAAGCTTTCGAGCGGCGGGAAGGACTCGTCCGACGCCGTGTTCTCGCTGACCGGCAAGAAGGTCGCCACCGTCGACGGACAGCAGGTGTACTCGCCCGCCGACGGCCAGTACGACAGGACGCTGCACCTCGTGCGTGAGAAGAAGTCCAAGCAGTGGCGCATCGACTCGCCGCCGCTGGGCGTGGTCATGGGCAAGTCGGACTTCCTGCGTAACTACACGTCGGTCAACAGGTACTACTTCGCCTCGAACTCCTCGACCGAGTCGGACGGTCAGCCGGTGGCCGTCGCCGACCCCGTCTATGTGCGCAAGAAGGTCGACCCGATGACACAGACCGTGAGTCTGCTGCTCGCCGGGCCCTCTCGCTGGCTGAATCCGGTCGTCAGGTCGAGCTTCCCCACCGGTACGGCGCTGAAGAAGGACGTCACCCAGTTGACGCCCGACGACCAGAACCGGCTGACGGTGCCGCTGAATGCCAAGGCGGACCGGGTCGGTTCGAAGAAGTGCCGCGAGATGGCCGCCCAACTCCTGTTCACGTTGCGGGACCTGACCCCCACCGGGGTGAGCTCGGTCGAACTGCAGCGCTCCGACGGCACGCAGCTGTGCGACCCCCTCGACGAGAGCGGCGCCGAGACCGCGGTGGTGCACGAGATCACGAAGGACGGCTACCAGTACTTCATCGACAACAAGCACCGCCTCGTCAGGCTGGCGAGCGCGAGCGCCAACCCGGAGTCCTACGCGGCGGTGCCGGGTGCGCTCGGTGAGGGTGAGAAGGAGCTGCGGTCGGCCGCGGTGTCCCGGGACGAGCGCAAGGCGGCCGGGGTGTCCCTCGACGGCAAAGCGCTGTACGTCGGGTCGCTCGTGTCTGGGACCTCGCTCGGCGAGCCGGTCCTGAGCAGCGACGGCAAGACGCAGAACGACCGGCTCACCACGCCCAGTTGGGACGGCGAGGGCGATCTGTGGGTGGCCGACCGCGACCCCGACCACCCTCGGCTGCTGCTTCTGAAGAAGGGTGCGGGCGAGCCCATCGAGGTCGACACCACGGGGCTCGACGGACGTATCGACGCGGTGCGGATGGCCGCCGACGGAGTGCGGATCGCGCTCATCGTGGAGAAGAAGGGCGGTAAGAAGTCCCTCTACGTCGGGCGGATCGAGCGGGGTGACAAGGCCAGCGGGCAGAAGCCCATCGCGGTCGTCGAACCTCGCTCGGTGGCACCGCAGTTGGTGGAGGTCACCGCCATGTCGTGGGCTGGGGACAGTCGGCTCGTGGTGGTGGGGCGCGAGGACGGTGGCGTGCAGCAGATGGCGTACGTCCAGGTCGACGGCTCCACTCCGGTGGGGTCGGCGCCTGCCGCGCTGACGGGTGTGAAGGCCCTGGCCTCGTCGGAGGACGAGCAGCTGCCGTTGATGGCGTACTCGGAGGAGGACGGCATCGTCCGGCTCCTGTCCGGGGCGAAGTGGCAGCAGGTGGTGAAGGACGGGACGGCGCCGGTCTATCCCGGGTAGGTGCGGCCCGGGTCGGTGTGGTGGGCGGTTTCTGACCGGGGCACGAGCGGTGCCGGGAGTTGTCCACAGGGGGTTGTCCACAGGGGTGGTCGGGCGGCGCGGGCGTTGGCACAGTGGTGGGCATGCGGGGGTGGTGGCAGGACCTGACCGACCTGGTGCTGCCGGCCGAGTGCGGTGGCTGCGGGAGGGCTCGCACGGTGCTCTGTCCGGAATGCCGTGCCGCCCTGAGCGGGACCGTGCCGTGCCGGGTGCGACCGGAGCCGGAGCCGACGGGGCTGCCGGCGGTGTATGCGGCTGCGCGGTACGCCGACGAGGTGCGGGCGGTGCTGCTGGCGCACAAGGAACGTGGCGCACTGACCTTGGCGGCGCCGCTGGGCGCGGCTCTGGCGGGGGCGGTGCGGGCGGGGCTGCGGGAGGCGTGGGCCGGGGGTGCGGCGGGGGGCTGCGGTGCGGTCACGGGGGTTGGTGCGCGGCCGACGGGGGCCGGCTGGGGCTCTGAGGGGCCTGGGTGGGGTTCTGAGGGGGCTGAGCGGGGGCGTCGTGTCGTTGGTCCGGGGTGCTCCCGCGAGGGGCCTGGGGTGGCTGGTGGCGCGTTCGGAGGCCTGACAGGGGGTGGTGGTCGGGAGTCCGTAGGGCCTGGGTGGGCCGGAGGTGTCGCGGGGTGGGGTCTGGCGGAGCCCGTGGAGGGGCGGACGGGTGATTCTGCGGTAGGTGCCGACTGGGGGTCGGAGGGTGCCTCGGTCGGGTGTGGTGGCGGTTTGGCGGGGGCGGGTGGTCGAGGTTCCTTGAGCGCGGCCGCGGGGCGTGGCGGCGGTTCCGCGGGCGCCGGGGCGGAGCACGGCGGCGGTTTGGTGGGCGTGCGCGTAGGTGCGAGCGAAGGCGCGGAGCGTGGTGGCGGATTGGCGGGCGCCTGGGCGGGGTGTGGCGGCGGTTCGGCGGAGGTCGGTGGTCGGGGAGCGGTGGGTGGTGCTGCGGGGTTTGCTGGGGTTGCTGTCGGGCCTGGGGTGAAGTCGGCGGGAGACGGTTCCGGGTTTGTGGCGGCAGCGGGAGCCGGGGGTTCAGGAGCGGGGGGCGGGGTCGTGTTGCTTGTTCCTGTGCCGTCTGCGCGGCGGGTGGTGGGGGCTCGGGGGCATGATCCGGCGCGGCGGATCGCGCTTGCGGCGGCGGGGGAGCTGCGGCGCAGCGGGGTGGCGGCGCGGGTGGTCGGGGTGTTGCGGCAGCGGCGTGCCGTGGCTGATCAGTCGGGGCTCGATTCGCGGGAGCGGCTGGAGAATCTCGCGGGTGCGCTCGAGGTCGTTCCCGGTGGTGGGCGGTTGCTTCTCGGCGGTCCGGTCGTGCTCGTCGACGACCTGATGACGACGGGGGCGTCCCTGACGGAGGCGGCGCGTGCCGTGCGGGCGGCTACGGCTCCGGCTGCGGAGGCGGTCGCGCGGGGGCGTGAGGGCGGCTCGGTCGCGTACGGCTCAGCCGTAACGGCTGTGTACGGCGCGGCCGCTCGGGAAGGCACAAGGGGACGGAGGAATCGATTGGCGGAGGCAGACATGGGCCGTGGGCCCGGAATGGTGCGGACCTATCGTGCCGGTGACGTCATCTGCGCGGCTGTGGTCGCGGCGGCGCCAGGTTCTTTCGAAATAAACCGGAACTGACTGCGAAGTTGCATCGTTGCAGGTAATGAGAGGGCCAATTCACCTGAACGGAGGTACGCCGCGGTAGAGGGTGACGACATCCGTCCGGGCGAGATATGTTCGGTTGTGAGGAAAGGCGCAGGCCACACCTCTCATATCCGATTGCCGTGCCGCGGGTTTTTCACAATCACCCGTCCCGGTGGAGTGGAGATCTTGCCCACGGGGGAGGAGGTGGACGTCACCGAGTCCGAGGTTCCGGGGCTCACCGGGACCTGGTGCAAAAGGGAGATGCTCCGCCAGAGGCGCGGAGTGATCCGGGAACGGAGTTCTGCGTGGACATCGTCGTCAAGGGCCGCAAGACCGAGGTGCCCGAGCGGTTCCGCAAGCACGTGGCCGAGAAGCTGAAGCTGGAGAAGATCCAGAAGCTCGACGGCAAGGTGATCAGCCTCGACGTCGAGGTGTCCAAGGAGCCGAACCCCCGACAGGCCGACCGCTGTGACCGAGTGGAGATCACGCTCCGCTCCCGCGGTCCGGTGATCCGGGCGGAGGCGGCAGCAAGTGATCCGTACGCGGCGCTCGACCTGGCGGCGGAAAAGCTCGACGCCCGGCTGCGCAAGCAGCACGACAAGCGTTACTCCCGTCGCGGCTCACGCCGGCTCACGGCGGCCGAGGTCCCCGACCACGTCCCGGGCGCGGCGACGCTCAACGGGAACGGCAACCCGGTCCATGAGCAGGAGTCGGACGGCGTCCCCACCAAGAAGATCGGCTCGCTGGAAGTGAAGGGCGAAGGCCCCCTCATCGTCCGCGAGAAGACCCACGTCGCCTCCCCGATGACCCTTGACCAGGCTCTTTACGAGATGGAGCTGGTCGGGCACGACTTCTATCTGTTCGTCGACTCCGAGACCAAGGAACCGAGTGTCGTCTACCGGCGGCACGCCTACGACTACGGCGTCATCCACCTCAGCACGGACCCGATGGTCGCCCAGGCGCCGCCGCCCGCGGCCGGCGGCACGCTGGGTGGCTGACGCGCCCGGCTGACGGCTGAGCGGTGCCCCTGGAGCGCGTGTGCGCCCCCAGGGGCACCGGTGTGCGACCACTTCGCGCCCGGCTCTGTCACCGCAGTGTCGTCCGGGCATGAAATCATGGCCGCATCGGCCCAACCGGTGGGTCGTTGCCTTGGGTTGGCGATGGCACATGACCAGCCACAGCCTTCAGGGGGAGGAACGATGGCGGACAGCTTCGGACCGATGCATGACGGGGACGCCGGCGACGGCGTCGTCGGCATGGGATCGGACACGGGCTCACCACGCAAGGAGCCCATCCGTGTTCTGGTCGTCGACGACCATGCCCTCTTCCGACGGGGACTGGAGATCGTGCTCGCGGCCGAGGAGGACATCCAGGTCGTGGGCGAGGCGGGCGACGGCGCCGAGGCCGTCGACAAGGCCGCCGATCTGCTGCCCGACATCGTCCTGATGGACGTACGGATGCCCAAGCGGGGCGGTATCGAGGCGTGCACCTCCATCAAGGAGGTGGCACCCAGCGCCAAGATCATCATGTTGACGATCAGCGATGAGGAAGCCGACCTCTACGAGGCGATCAAGGCGGGCGCGACCGGATATCTCCTCAAGGAGATCTCCACGGACGAGGTGGCCACCGCCATTCGCGCGGTGGCCGACGGGCAGTCGCAGATCAGCCCGTCCATGGCGTCGAAACTGCTCACCGAGTTCAAATCGATGATCCAGCGGACGGATGAACGCCGACTTGTGCCCGCGCCGCGGCTGACGGACCGGGAGCTGGAGGTTCTCAAACTCGTCGCCACGGGTATGAACAACCGCGATATCGCGAAGGAGTTGTTCATCTCCGAGAACACCGTGAAGAACCACGTGCGCAACATCCTGGAGAAGCTGCAGCTGCACTCCAGGATGGAGGCCGTCGTCTATGCGATGCGGGAGAAGATCCTCGAGATCCGCTGAGGTCCGTTGAGGCCCGGCGGTTCCGTCAAGCCAGTGCTCGGGTGAGTTCACTGGTCAGGGGCTCGCGGAGTTCCGGCGCGTCCACTCTTTCGACGCGTACGTCCGTGCAGTCCACCCAGCTCGCCGCCTCGACCAGCGCCTGGGCCACCGCCGGGACCGCCTTCGGGCCGTCCAGGGTGACCTGCCTGGCGACGAGGGTGCGGCCCTCGCGCGCCGGGTCGACGCGGCCGACGAGACGGCCGCCGGCCAGGACCGGCATCGCGAAGTAGCCGTACACCCGCTTCGGCTTGGGGACGTAGGCCTCCAGGCGGTGGGTGAAGCCGAAGATCCGCTCCGTGCGCGCGCGTTCCCAGATCAGGGAGTCGAAGGGCGACAGGAGGGTCGTACGGTGGCGGCCGCGCGGGGGTGTCTCCAGGGCCGCGGGGTCTGCCCAGGCCGGCTTGGACCAGCCCTCGACCGTGACCGGGACCAGGCCCGAGTCGTCGATCACCGCGTCGACCTGGTCGCCCTTGAGGCGGTGGTAGTCGGCGATGTCCGCGCGGGTGCCGACGCCGAGGGACTGGCCGGCGAGGCGGACGAGGGTGCGCAGGCACTCGGCGTCGTCCAGGTCGTCGTGCAGCAGGGCTGTGGGGACGGCGCGTTCTGCCAGGTCGTACACGCGCTTCCAGCCGCGGCGCTCCACGCAGACCACCTCGCCGTACATGAGCGCGCGCTCCACGGCGACCTTTGTGCCGGACCAGTCCCACCACTCGCTGGTCTTCTTCGCGCCGCCCAACTCCGTGGCGGTGAGGGGGCCTTCGGAGCGGAGTTGCTTGATGACCTGGTCGTAGGTGCCGTCCGGGAGGGTGTGGTTCCAGTGGGGGCGGCTGCGGTAGGCGCGGCGGCGGAAGGCGAAGTGGGGCCATTCCTCGATGGGGAGGATGCAGGCGGCGTGGGACCAGTACTC
This sequence comes from Streptomyces sp. NBC_00019, assembly GCF_045041015.1. Lineage (NCBI taxonomy): Bacteria > Bacillati > Actinomycetota > Actinomycetes > Kitasatosporales > Streptomycetaceae > Streptomyces > Streptomyces sp. NBC_00019. The sequence goes on along the minus strand of NZ_CP108302.1, from coordinate 4,409,846 downwards.
GAAGGCGTGGGTGTCCGTCCAATAGGCGTCCTCGACCGTTTTGCGGCCTACGGCTCCCAGGCGGGCGTACGGGATGAGTTCGTGGGAGCGGGCCAGGACCGAGATGGTGTCGAGTTGGACCGCGCCGAGGTGGCGAAGGGTGCCGCGGACGCCGGCCTTGCGATTGGGGGTGCCGAGGAAGCCCTGGGCGTGGAGGGCGATGCGGCGGGCCTCGTCTGCGGAGAGCGCTGCGGTGGGGCGCGGGGTCGTCATGCTTCCGCACGATAGGAGGTGGGACTGACAGTGGGAGGTGACCTGGGGGTTCTTTGGGGAGTGCGCTGTGTTGGGGTGCTGTCGGGGTATTTCGCCCCCGCCGCCCCTACCCGTCCCGTCCTCCAGGGGCGCTGCCCCTTCGACCCCGTCCCTTCGACCCTGCCCCTGGGGGCTCCGCCCCCAGACCCCGTCGGCCCTGAAGGGGCCTCGTCCTCAAACGCCGGACGGGCTGAAAGCACGGGGCAGGTCAGGAGGTGGATGGTGTGTGCGCCGGCAGATATGGCGCCGTTGACGGCAGACCCAGGTCCGAGGGCAGCAGGGAACCCACCCAGCAGTCTCGTCGTACGCCCTTGTTGTTGACCGCGGAGCGGAGGGTGCCTTCGAGGGTGAAGCCGGCGCGTTCCGCCACCGCGCGGGAGGGGGTGTTGCCTACTTCCGCGCGCCATTCGATGCGGTCGATGGAGAGGGCTGTGAAGGCCCAGCGGGCGGTCGTGGTGGTGGCCTCGGTGATGTAGCCGTTGCCGCGGTGCTCCTTCGTGGCCCAGAAGCCGATTTCGGCGACGCCGAGGGAGCGCATGGTGATGCCGAGCATGCCGACGAGTTCGCCGGAGGGAAGGAAGACGCCGAAGGTGAACATGGAGTTGTTGGCCCAGCCGTCGGGGGCGAACTGTTCCGTGAAGGCCTGTGCGTGCTCGTGGAGATAGGGCGAGGGGAACTGGGAGAGCCAGCGCTGCATCTCGGGGTCCTGGGCGGCGGCGTACACGGCGTCGGTGTCGTCGGGACCGACGGTGCGCAGAACCAGGCGGCCGGTGGTGAGCGTGACGGGTTCCATCGGCCGATTCTGCTCGGGATTCGGCCGCGGACGCCATCTTTTTGCTCTGTGTGAGCGGGCGATCACACTTCGCGCAAATCGTCGGGGGAGCGCGGCACCATCCGCAACCTCCGTCCGTTGTCCCCTTTGACGGAGATTTGAAGCAGCGGACGGTCGGCGTCCTCGGCAGGCTCCCGGCGTGGCCGGGTCCTCGCATACGATGGCCGTTGCTCAGTCAAGTCAAATGGAAACCGACCGTCCCAGGCCCGACCGGCAAGGAGACTTACCCCCGTGTCCGTCCTCTCGAAGATCATGCGTGCAGGCGAAGGCAAGATCCTGCGCAAGCTGCACCGCATCGCGGACCAGGTCAACTCCATCGAAGAGGACTTCGTCGACCTCTCCGACGCCGAGCTGCGGGCCCTCACTGATGAGTACAAGCAGCGGTACATCGATGGTGAGACGCTGGACGACCTGCTGCCCGAGGCGTTCGCCACCGTGCGCGAGGGCGCCAAGCGCGCGCTCGGCCAGCGTCATTACGACGTGCAGATCATGGGTGGCGCCGCCCTCCACCTCGGCTACGTGGCCGAGATGAAGACCGGCGAGGGCAAGACCCTCGTCGGCACCCTGCCCGCGTATCTGAACGCGCTGTCCGGCAAGGGCGTCCACCTGATCACGGTCAACGACTATCTGGCCGAGCGCGACTCCGAGATGATGGGCCGCGTCCACAAGTTCCTGGGCCTGGACGTCGGTTGCATCCTCGCCAACATGACGCCCGCCCAGCGCCGTGAGCAGTACGCGTGCGACATCACGTACGGCACGAACAACGAGTTCGGCTTCGACTACCTGCGCGACAACATGGCGTGGTCCAAGGACGAGCTCGTCCAGCGCGGCCACAACTTCGCGATCGTCGACGAGGTCGACTCCATCCTGGTCGACGAGGCCCGTACGCCGCTGATCATCTCCGGCCCGGCCGACCAGGCCACCAAGTGGTACGGCGACTTCGCCAAGCTGGTCACCCGCCTGAAGAGGGGCGAGGCCGGCAACCAGCTCAAGGGCATCGAGGAGACCGGCGACTACGAGGTCGACGAGAAGAAGCGCACGGTCGCCATCCACGAGCCCGGTGTCGCCAAGGTCGAGGACTGGCTGGGCATCGACAACCTCTACGAGTCGGTGAACACCCCTCTGGTGGGCTACCTGAACAACGCCATCAAGGCGAAGGAGCTCTTCAAGAAGGACAAGGACTACGTCGTCATGGACGGCGAAGTCATGATCGTCGACGAGCACACCGGCCGTATCCTCGCCGGCCGCCGCTACAACGAGGGCATGCACCAGGCGATCGAGGCGAAGGAAGGGGTGGACATCAAGGACGAGAACCAGACGCTCGCCACGATCACCCTCCAGAACTTCTTCCGCCTCTACAAGCGCCACGACCACAACGACAAGGAACAGCCCGGCCTCTGCGGCATGACCGGTACGGCGATGACCGAGGCCGCCGAGTTCCACCAGATCTACAAGCTCGGCGTCGTCCCGATCCCGACCAACCGGCCCATGGTCCGCAAGGACCAGTCGGACCTGATCTACCGCACCGAGGTCGCGAAGTTCGAGGCGGTCGTCGACGACATCGTCGAGAAGCACGAGAAGGGCCAGCCGATCCTCGTCGGTACGACGTCGGTCGAGAAGTCCGAGTACCTCTCGCAGCAGCTCAGCAAGCGCGGAGTCCAGCACGAGGTGCTGAACGCCAAGCAGCACGACCGGGAGGCGACGATCGTCGCCCAGGCCGGCCGCAAGGGTGCCGTGACCGTGGCCACCAACATGGCCGGCCGTGGTACCGACATCAAGCTCGGCGGCAACCCCGAGGACCTCGCCGAGGCCGAGCTGCGCCAGCGCGGCCTCGACCCCGAGGAGCACATCGAGGAGTGGGCGCAGGCACTGCCCGCCGCCCTGGAGCGTGCCGAGCAGGCGGTCAAGGCGGAGTTCGAGGAGGTCAAGGACCTCGGCGGGCTCTACGTCCTCGGTACCGAGCGGCACGAGTCGCGTCGTATCGACAACCAGCTGCGCGGTCGTTCCGGCCGTCAGGGCGACCCGGGTGAGTCCCGCTTCTACCTGTCGCTCGGCGACGACCTGATGCGTCTGTTCAAGGCCCAGATGGTCGAGCGCGTGATGTCGATGGCGAACGTCCCGGACGACGTGCCGATCGAGAACAAGATGGTCACGCGCGCGATCGCGTCCGCCCAGTCGCAGGTCGAGCAGCAGAACTTCGAGACGCGTAAGAACGTCCTGAAGTACGACGAGGTCCTCAACCGCCAGCGCGAGGTCATCTACGGCGAGCGGCGCCGCGTCCTGGAGGGCGAGGACCTGCACGAGCAGGTACAGCACTTCATGAACGACACGATCGACGCGTACATCGGCGCGGAGACCGCCGAGGGCTTCGCGGAGGACTGGGACCTCGACCGGCTGTGGGGCGCGTTCAAGCAGCTCTACCCGGTGAAGATCACCGTCGAGGAGCTGGAGGACGCGGCCGGTGACCGGGCCGGGCTGACCGCCGACTTCATCTCCGAGTCCATCAAGGACGACATCCACGAGCAGTACGAGGGGCGCGAGGCGCAGCTCGGCTCCGAGATCATGCGTGAGCTGGAGCGCCGGGTCGTGCTGTCGGTCCTGGACCGCAAGTGGCGCGAGCACCTCTACGAGATGGACTACCTCCAGGAGGGCATCGGCCTGCGCGCGATGGCGCAGAAGGACCCGCTGGTCGAGTACCAGCGCGAGGGCTTCGACATGTTCACCGCCATGATGGAGGGCATCAAGGAGGAGTCCGTCGGCTACCTGTTCAACCTGGAGGTCCAGGTCGAGCAGCAGGTCGAGGAGGTCCCGGTCGAGGACGACAAGCCGTCGCTCGACAAGCAGGACTCGGTGCCGGCGCAGGCGGGTGCGCGTCCGGAGATCCGTGCGAAGGGGCTCGACGCTCCGCAGCGTCGGGATCTGCACTTCTCCGCGCCGACCGTGGACGGCGAGGGTGGTGTCGTCGAGGGCGAGTTCGCCGACGACGAAGAGCCGGTGCGGTCCGAGGCGGATGGCCTCACGCGGGCGGAGCGGCGCAAGCAGTCGCGTGGGCGGCGCCGCAAGAAGTGACGGTGTCCGCGACGCTGTAGCGGTGTGAAGGGCCGGGCCACCTGGGGTGGCCCGGCCCTTCGGCGTTCGTCTGCGGGTGCGTGGGGGGCACCCGCACCGCCTGTGCGGGCCTGTCCTGCGAGGGCTCCTGGTGTCAGGCGTCGTCCGTGCGGCTGCCCCTGGGGCCGCCCAGTTCCACCGCTGCGCAGCGCCAGCGGCGGTCCCGGCCCTGTTCCAGGCGGAAGGCCATGGCGCGGAGCTGGTCGCCGGCGCCGATGCGGGCGAAGGCCTCGACCGCGCCGTCGCGGGGGACGTAGTAGCCGATGTCGCGGACGACGGGGCGGGTGCCGTGGGTGCGGAGGGGGCCGCGTTCGGCGAGCACGGCGAGTTCGTCGTAGGCCTGGCCGATGGTGTGCCGGAGCATCGAGTGGACGGGGCGCTGGCCGCTGAGGACCGCGAGGAGGAGGTCGGCGAAGAGGTCGGTGGGGCGAGGCTGGGGAATGGGCCCGCGAGGGGTCTGGGAGGGGACGACAGGGGCGCCGAGGGGCCTTTCGCGGGCCTCTGAGTGAGCCGTCGGCGGGCGGTTGTCGGCGGGGGCGGTGCGCGGGCCGGTGCCGGTCCGTGAGCGCGGCGGGCGGCCGTCGTCCGCGGCGGTGCGGGGCGTGCCGCCGGTCGGGGTGCGGGGCGGGGTGGTGCCGGGGCGGCGTGCGTCACGGCGGCCCGGGGGGCGGGTGCCCGGACGGTTCTGTGCCCTGGTCATGACCTTGTTCATGGGGTCCCCGTTCGGTGAGCCCGGAGTTGTACCGGGCGGTAACTTTTCGTGTTGGGGATCTTGTACGGGGCCGCGGGTGGCAGCGGCAAGGAAGCCCAGGGTCAGGTCGAGCGGCCGGAATGTTCACTTATCCGAGTGAGCGAGGCGGGCTGAAGGCCATGACCGCGGGGGCACACCGGGTGAGTTCCCGGACCGGGGTGGACGCCTGCGGACGTAGAGGCAGGGACTCGAAAGGGGACGCCCGCACGTATCCTGAAGGCCTTCACCGAGGCCCCGGCGGAGCACTCAGACCCCGCCCTCCGACCACGAAAGCGGCAGCCCATGCGCGTCTACGTCCCCCTGACCCTCTCCGGTCTCGCCGAGGCGTACAAGACGGGCGAGCTGGGGTCCGGACCGCTCGTCGCCTACGCCGTGACGCCCGCGTTGCGCGAGTGGTACCTCTCCGACGACATCGAGGAGCTGGAGTACGCGGCGCTGAACCGGGCCGCGCTCGCCTCGCTGCGGCTGCTGGCGGCCGATCCTGAGGCGGTACGGCGCCGGGTCGTGGTCGCCGTCGACGTGCCCGACGGCGCGGCGGTCTCCGACCCCGACCGAGGGCTCGACCCGGCCGCGCTGGGCGAGGTGCGGGTCGACCGGGCCGTACCGCTGGGCAAGGCGGCCGCCGTGCACGTCGACGCGGGTGACGCCGAGACGGATGTGACCGCGGCCGCGCAGGCGCTCGCGGCGGCGGACGGCGGGGACGACGACGCGCAGTTCGTCGTGGACGGAGCCGAGGACCACGAACTGCTCTGGTTCGCCACGCAGGAGATCCCGAACCTGGTCGGGCTGGGGAACTGAGGGGCCGGCCGTGCCTCTGTGACCTGCTGGTCACTTGATTGTCAGTGGCGGCGGGTACATTTTTTTGACATGGGGAAGCAAACGGGCGCGCACATTGTGTGGGACTGGAACGGGACGCTGTTCCACGACAATGATGCGATCATCGGGGCGACGAACGCGGCGTTCGCCGAGCTGGGACTCGCGCCGATCACGATGGAGCGGTATCGGGCGCTGTACTGCGTGCCGGTGCCGAAGTTCTACGAGCGGCTGTTGGGGCGGCTGCCGACCGACGCCGAGTGGGTCGTCATGGACGAGACCTTCCATCGGTACTACACCGAGCATCGGGTCGGTTGCGGGCTCACGGTGGGTGCGGCCGAGCTGCTCGCGGGGTGGCGGTCGGCGGGGCGCAGCCAGTCGATCCTCAGCATGTACGGGCACGAGGAACTGCTTCCGCTGGTCCGGGGGTTCGGGATCGAGGCGCACTTCATACGCGTCGACGGACGGACCGGGCCCTCCGGGGGCAGCAAGGCCGAGCACATGACGCGACACCTCGCGGCACTGACGGGGGCGGCGGGAGTGGACCCTGCGCGGACCGTGGTGATCGGGGACGCGGCCGACGACGCGGTGGCGGCGCGGCATGTGGGGGCGCGGGCCGTGCTGTACACGGGGGGTTCGCACAGCCGGGCCAGTCTGGAGGAGGTCGGGGTGCCGGTGGTGGACACTCTGGCGGAGGCGGTTGTGGAGGCGGAGCGGCTCGCGGCGTAGCTGCGGGGCCGGCTCATCAGGTTCCCGGGGGCGGGGGCTGAGCGGTGGCGGTGCGTGGGTCGGTGGGATCCGCGCGACCAGCCTCCACCCAGCCGCAGTCGAACGGCTACCTCACCGGCACGCCCCTCACGTCACCGGCGCCTTCGCCCGCAGGATCGTCAAGAACTCGCGCATCCAGCGGGAGTGGTCCGGCCAGGCCCGGGCAGAGACCAGCGTGCCGTCCACGACCGCCTCGGCGTCCTGGAAGGTGGCCCCGGCCGCCTGCATGTCGAGTTCCAGGGCGGGGTAGGCCGTGACGCGGCGGCCGCGGAGGCCGTCGATCGCGGCGGTGAGCAGGGGACCGTGGCAGATCTGGGCGACCGGCTTGTCCGCGTCGAAGAAGGACTTGACGATCTTGCGGAGCTCGGGGTCGTTGCGCAGGTACTCGGGGGCGCGGCCGCCGGGGATGACGATCGCGGCGTACTGACCGGGGTCGACCTCGGCGAAGGCGAGGTCGGCGGGCCAGGTGTAGCCGGGCTTCTCGGTGTAGGTGTCGAAGCCGGGTTCGAAGTCGTGGACGACGAACCGGAGCTTCTTGCGGGTGGGGGCCGCGATGTGGACGTCGTAGCCCTCTTCACGGAGGCGCTGGTAGGGGTACAGGACCTCCAGTGACTCCGCTGCGTCGCCGGTGACGATCAGGATTTTGGCTGTCATGTCGGCAATGTGCATCCGGAACAGGCCCTTGCCAAGGGGGCTGGCCGATGACGCCCACCGCATGATGTGCCGCTCTCTGCCCCTGTGCAGAACGTCAAAGTTCTACCCCCGGTTTTGTACACATACGGCTCATGACGGGCCCCCTGTAAGGAGCGATAGCCTTAGTGGCGTGATCAGCGCGATAGCTCGCGGGGGCATCGTTGCCCCTGCCCTGCGCCCGGAGAGCACGGACCACATCCGTGACCGGGCGGCGGTCGCTGGTCTTCGCGGGCGGGGCGGGGGCACATGGGCCCCCGGGGCGCCGCGCACATCCCCTGGAGCGGCGTCGCAGAGAGCAGCGTCACATCCGTCGGGCGTGCCAAGAATGGCTGATAACCCCCCGCTCATCTCACCTTGCGGCATAGCGTCGGAGCAGACCGGACACCCCGCGTCACGGCGTCACGTCGCAAGGGAAGAGACCGTACTTCCTTCAACGTCACGCAACGGCGCGCGACAGGAGCCAGAGGACAATGCAGACCAAGCTGGACGAAGCCAAGGCCGAGCTGCTCGAGAGGGCCGCCCGGGTAGCTGAGAACAGCCCGGTCGGGGGGCACCTACCCACCGGGACGACGGACGAGAGCACCCCTGACCGGGAGACCGTGCTCGCGTTCCTCCAGCGCTACTACCTGCACACCGCCCCGGAGGATCTCACCGGTCGTGACCCGATCGATGTCTTCGGAGCCGCTTACTCGCACTATCGGCTGGCTGAGAACCGGCCGCAGGGCACTGCCAGTGTGCGGGTCCTCACGCCCACCGTGGAAGAGAACGGATGGGCGTGCACACATTCGATCGTCGAGGTCGTCACCGACGACATGCCCTTCCTCGTCGACTCCGTCACCAACGAGCTGACCCGGCAGGGGCGCGGCATCCATGTCGTCATCCACCCGCAGGTCGTCGTCCGGCGGGACGTCACCGGCAAGCTCATCGAGGTGCTCGCCCAGCGCCCCAGCGGCGAGCTTCCGCACGACGCGCACACCGAGTCCTGGATCCACGTCGAGATCGACCGCGAGACCGACCGCGCGGACCTGAAGCAGATCACCGCCGATCTGCTGCGCGTCCTGTCGGACGTCCGCGAGACCGTCGAGGACTGGGAGAAGATGCGGGACTCGGCGCTGCGGATGGCCGAGGAGCTGCCCGCCGAGCCCGTCGCCTCCGACCTGCGTGAGCAGGACATCGAGGAGGCCCGCGAGCTGCTGCGCTGGCTGGCCGCCGATCACTTCACCTTCCTCGGCTACCGCGAGTACCAGCTCCGCGAGGACGACTCCCTCGTCGCCGTGCCGGGCACCGGCCTCGGCATCCTGCGCTCCGACCCGCATCACGCCGAGGACGAGAGCCACCCCGTCAGCCCCTCCTTCGAGCGGCTGCCCGCCGACGCCCGCGCCAAGGCGCGCGAGCACAAGCTCCTGGTGCTGACCAAGGCCAACAGCCGGGCGACCGTGCACCGGCCGTCGTACCTGGACTACATCGGTGTGAAGAAGTTCGACGCCGAGGGCAATGTCGTCGGTGAGCGCCGCTTCCTCGGGCTCTTCTCCTCCGCCGCCTACACCGAGTCCGTCCGCCGGGTCCCCGTCATCCGTCGCAAGGTCGACGAGGTGCTGCAGCGCGCGGGCTTCTCGCCCAACAGCCACGACGGGCGTGACCTGCTCCAGATCCTGGAGACCTACCCGCGCGACGAGCTCTTCCAGACCCCGCCCGACGAGCTGCAGTCGATCGTCACCTCCGTGCTGTACCTCCAGGAGCGGCGGCGGCTGCGGCTCTACCTGCGCCAGGACGAGTACGGGCGCTACTACTCCGCCCTCGTGTACCTGCCGCGCGACCGGTACACGACCGGGGTGCGCCTCAGGATCATCGACATCCTGAAGGAGGAACTCGGCGGCACCAGCGTCGACTTCACGGCCTGGAACACCGAGTCGATCCTGTCCCGGCTGCACTTCGTGGTCCGGGTCCCGCAGGGCACCGAGCTGCCGCAGCTCAGCGACACCGACAAGGAGCGCATCGAGGCGCGGCTGGTCGAGGCCGCGCGGTCGTGGGCCGACGGATTCGCCGAGGCCCTCAACGCCGAACTCGGCGAGGAGCGCGCCGCCGAGCTGCTGCGCCGGTACGGCAACGCCTTCCCCGAGGGCTACAAGGCCGACCACACCTCGCGCTCCGCGGTCGCCGACCTCGTTCACCTGGAGAAGCTCACCGAGGAGAACAACTTCGCGCTGAGCCTGTACGAGCCGGTCGGCGCCGCCCCCGAGGAGCGCCGCTTCAAGATCTACCGCAAGGGTGCCGCGATCACCCTGTCCGCCGTGCTGCCGGTCCTCAACCGGCTCGGCGTCGAGGTCATCGACGAGCGGCCCTACGAGCTGCGCTGCTCGGACCGCAGCATCGCCTGGATCTACGACTTCGGGCTGCGCATGCCCAAGTCGCAGAACGGCGCCGGGGACTACCTGGGCGACGACGGCCGCGAGCGCTTCCAGGAGGCCTTCGCGGCGACCTGGACCGGCCTGGCGGAGAACGACGGCTTCAACGCCCTCGTGCTGAGCGCCGGGCTGAACTGGCGGCAGGCGACGGTGCTGCGGGCGTACGCCAAGTACCTGCGGCAGGCGGGCTCCACCTTCTCGCAGGACTACATGGAGGACACCCTCCGCAACAACGTCCACACCACCCGGCTGCTCGTCTCCCTGTTCGAGGCGCGCATGTCGCCGGACCGGCAGCGCGCCGGGCACGAGATCGTGGACGCCCTCCTCGAAGAGGTCGACGCCGCACTCGACCAGGTCGCCTCGCTCGACGAGGACCGGATCCTCAGGTCGTTCCTGACCGTCATCAAGGCGACCCTGCGCACGAACTTCTTCCAGGAGGCGCTCGGCGGCAAGCCGCACGAGTACGTGTCCATGAAGTTCGACCCGCAGATGATCCCGGACCTTCCGGCGCCGCGCCCGGCGTTCGAGATCTGGGTGTACTCGCCGCGCGTCGAGGGCGTGCACCTCAGGTTCGGCAAGGTCGCGCGCGGTGGTCTGCGCTGGTCCGACCGGCGTGAGGACTTCCGGACCGAGATCCTCGGCCTGGTCAAGGCGCAGATGGTCAAGAACACCGTCATCGTGCCGGTCGGCGCCAAGGGCGGCTTCGTCGCCAAGCAGCTGCCCGACCCGGGCGTGGACCGGGACGCGTGGCTGGCCGAGGGCATCGCCAGCTACAAGACGTTCATCTCGGCGCTGCTCGACATCACCGACAACATGGTGGCCGGCGAGGTCGTGCCGCCCGCCGACGTCGTCCGGCACGACGAGGACGACACCTACCTCGTCGTCGCCGCAGACAAGGGCACCGCGACCTTCTCGGACATCGCCAACGGGGTCGCCGAGTCGTACAACTTCTGGCTCGGCGACGCCTTCGCCTCCGGCGGCTCCGCGGGCTACGACCACAAGGGCATGGGCATCACCGCGCGCGGTGCCTGGGAGTCCGTCAAGCGGCACTTCCAGGAACTGGATGTGAACACGCAGGCCGAGGACTTCACGGTCGTCGGCATCGGCGACATGTCCGGTGACGTGTTCGGCAACGGCATGCTGCTCAGCGAGCACATCCGCCTGGTCGCCGCCTTCGACCACCGGCACATCTTCATCGACCCGAAGCCGGACGCGGCCACCTCCTACGCCGAGCGCCGCCGCGTCTTCGAGCTGCCGCGCTCCAGCTGGGCCGACTACAACTCCGAGCTCATCTCGACCGGTGGCGGCGTATATCCCCGCAGCGCCAAGGCCATCCCGGTCAACGCGCACGTCCGCGAGGCCCTCGGGATCGAGGGCAAGGTCGCCAAGATGACGCCGGCCGACCTGATGAAGGCCATCCTCAAGGCGCCGGTGGACCTGCTGTGGAACGGCGGCATCGGCACGTACGTCAAGGCCTCCACCGAGACCCACGCCGACGTCGGCGACAAGGCCAACGACGCGATCCGCGTCGACGGCGCCGACCTGCGGGTCAAGGTCGTCGGCGAGGGCGGCAACCTGGGGCTCACCCAGCTCGGCCGGATCGAGTTCTCGCTCACCGGCGGGAAGATCAACACCGACGCCATCGACAACAGCGCGGGCGTGGACACCTCCGACCACGAGGTGAACATCAAGATCCTGCTCAACGGCCTGGTCGCGGACGGCGACATGACCGTCAAGCAGCGCAACAAGCAGCTCGCCGAGATGACCGACGAGGTCGGCCGGCTGGTGCTGCGCAACAACTACGCGCAGAACACGGCCATCGCCAACGCGCTGGCCCAGTCCAAGGACATGCTCCACGCCCAGCAGCGCTACCTGCGCCACCTGGTGCGCGCGGGTCTGCTGGACCGGGCCCTGGAGTTCCTGCCCACCGACCGCCAGATCCGTGAACGCCTGGGCGCCGCACAGGGCCTGACCGGCCCGGAGACGGCCGTCCTCCTGGCGTACACCAAGATCACGGTCTCCGACGAGCTGCTGCACACCTCGCTCCCGGACGACCCGTATCTGCGCGGTCTCCTCGGCGCCTATTTCCCGAGCGCGCTGCGCGAGAAGTTCGCCCAGCACATCGACAACCACCCGCTGCGCCGCGAGATCATCACCACGGTGCTGGTCAACGACACGGTCAACACGGGCGGTACGACCTATCTGCACCGGCTGCGCGAGGAGACCGGCGCTTCGCTCGAGGAGATCGTCCGGGCGCAGACGGCGGCCCGCGCGATCTTCCGCTCGGCCGTGGTGTGGGACGGGGTGGAGGCGCTCGACAACCAGGTCGAGGCCGCCGTGCAGACCCGGATCCGGCTGCACTCGCGCCGTCTCGTCGAACGCGGCACGCGCTGGCTGCTCAACAACCGGCCGCAGCCGCTGCAGCTCGCCGAGACCGTCGAGTTCTTCTCCGAGCGCGTCGAGCAGGTCTGGTCGCAGCTGCCGAAGCTGCTGCGGGGCGCGGATCTGGAGTGGTACCAGCAGATCTACGACGAGCTGACCGGCGCCGGCGTCCCGGACGAACTCGCCACGCGCGTGGCCGGGTTCTCCTCCGCCTTCCCGACGCTCGACATCGTCTCGGTGGCCGACCGCATGGGCCGTGAGCCGCTGGATGTCGCGGAGGTCTTCTACGACCTCGGCGACCGGCTGCGGATCACCCAGCTCATGGACCGCATCATCGAGCTGCCCCGCGCGGACCGCTGGCAGTCCATGGCCCGCGCCTCCATCCGCGAGGACCTCTACGCGGCCCACGCGGCACTGACCGCCGATGTGCTCGCGGTGGGCAACGGCACCTCGACTCCCGAGCAGCGCTTCAAGGCGTGGGAGGAGAAGAACGCGGCGATCCTGGGCCGGGCGCGCTCGACCCTGGAGGAGATCCAGGGCTCGGAGGCCTTCGACCTCGCCAACCTGTCGGTGGCGATGCGGACCATGCGGACGCTGCTGCGGACGCATTCGTAGGCGACACGACGAGAGGGGCGCCCCGGGCCGTCACGGCTCGGGGCGCCCCTTTCTTGGCCCGGCTTTTGGTCTGGCTTAGGGAAAATCCGGCGGGCGGCTTACCCAGGGCGGCTAAGCCTTGTGCGGTGACTGTGAACCTCTCCGAGGAGCGAGTGGCCGCTCCCGCCGTGCCGTTCGAGCGGGTCCGACGGATCGTCCGTGAAGTGGTGAACTTCGGGGTCGTCGGAGGCAGCGGTGTCGTGGTGAACTTCCTCGTCTTCAACGTGCTGCTGCACGGCCTCGGCAGGCGGGCGATGGTGGCGACGGTGCTGGCCAGCCTCGTCGCCATGGGCACGAACTACCTCGGCTTCCGCTTCTTCACCTATCGCGACCGGGATGCGCGCACACGTCAGCAGGTCGTGCTGTTCTTCGTCTTCAGCGCCATCGGCGTGGCGATGGAGAGCGGCCTCTTCTACGTCGGCTATCACGGCCTCGGCCTTCACGGTCCGCTCTCGTCGAACGCCGTGAAGGCCACGTCGATCGTGCTGGCCTCCGCCTTCCGGTTCCTGGTCTACCGGACGTGGGTGTTCCAGCGCGAGGTGCGCTAGACCCGTATTTCGCGGGTCGCTGATTCGTATGGTGTGACCGGCCCGGGGGTGTCCCGGGCCGGGGTGGCGGCGTTAGGCCGGGTGTGTCGATGACTTCCCGGTCCCCGCGGCCACGGTCTGTCCGTCAGCGTCAGCGTCTTGAAGTGGCGGTGACGTCCGTGGTGGAGAAGCGTCTGGGCGCTCTGCCTGTCGCTGCCGAGTTTCTGCGCCGGCTGGATGTCGCCGGGATCGTCGACGAGGTATGTCCTGGTGGCGCGAGTGCGCTGGTGACGCACGGGCAGGTGATCGAGGCGTTGGTGGCCAACCGGCTGACTTCGCCCGCGCCGCTGGTGCGGGTGGAGGACTGGGCCAGGTGCTGGGCGGTGGAAGAGGTCTTCGGGATCGAGCCCGGTCTGCTCAACGATGATCGTCTGGCCCGGGCACTGGATGCGATCGCTCCGCACCTGGAGCACATCGCGGGCACGGTCGGGGCACGGGCGATCGGTGAGTTCGGGATCGATGTGGCCCGGATGCACTGGGACATGACCAGCATGTCCGTGCACGGGGCCTTCCCGGTTGAGGGTCAGGACGAGGACTTCCCCGTCATCGGCTACGGGCATCCCAAGGACCGGCGCTTCGATCTGAAGCAGGTCCAGGCCGGACTCGCGGTGTCGGCCGACGGCGGCATCCCGCTCCATGCCCGGGTCTTCGGCGGTGGTGCGGCCGAGGTCAGCCAGGTCGTCGGCGCGATGAAGGACCTGCGGGCCATGGCCGGTGAGCGCGGCTTCCTGATGGTCGCCGACTCCAAGCTGGTGTCCTACTCCAACGTCGGTGCCCTGCTGGCGGCCGGGGTTGAGTTCATCGCCCCGGCCCCGGCCGTGCAGGTCAAGGACGAGGTCTATGCCGCTCTGGATCTCGCGCAGGCCACCGTCGTGGACTGGACGCCGGACCGGGAGGCGGGCAAGCCCACCGAGCGGCGTGAGACCTACCGCGTGCTGGAGGACACCCACACCCTGACCGGGCCCCGCAAGAGCGATCCTCACCTCACCGTGCGACGGATCCTGGTCCACTCCACCGCGAACGCCGCCGGCCAGCAAGCCGCCCGGGACAGACGCCTGGCCAAGGCCGCCCAGGACCTGAACAAGCTCACCACCGCAGCCGGCGGACGCCACTACAAGACCCGGGAGAAGATCGTCGCCCGGATCGGTGTCATCGCCGCCAAGCGCCGTGTCACCTCCTGTCTGCGCTGGGCCGTCACCGATAACGAGGACGGCACCCCGGTCCTGGCCTGGCACTTCGACACCGACGTGCTGAAGGCCGAAGCTGCTGTCGACGGCTGGTACGCACTGCTGACGTCCGTCCCCGCCGACCAGGCGGACGCTGGACAGGCCCTGATCCACTACAAGGGCCAGGGGGCGGTCGAGCGCAGATACCACGACTTCAAGGGCCCGCTCGCGGTCGCGCCAGTCTTCGTGCAGCACAACCGGCGCGTCGCCGCCCTGATTCAGGTCATCTGCCTGGCCCTGCTGGTCTTCTGCCTGATCGAGCGGCAGGTCAGACGGGCACTCGGCCCCGAGCAGACCATGAGCGGCCTCTACCCCGACAACCGCCGCGTCCGCCCCACCGGCCGCATGATCTTCTACCACCTCGGCGAACTCACCCTGCGGATCGGCAACGTCACCGACCCGCCCACCGTCCAGATCACCCGCGGCGTCCAACTCCACCTTCTCGACCTCCTCGACACCGACATCGGACAAACCCGCTGGCCGCAGACCTGAAACGGTGAACCGCGAAGTCCGGGGCTAGACGGCGACCTTGGGCTTCGGCTTCGGCTTGGGCTTCGGCTTCGTCGTCTTGTCGCCGGTGAAGGCCTCGTACTCCTTCAGGACGTCCTCGGTCGGGCCGTCCATGCGCAGTTCGCCGCGCTCCAGCCACAGCACGCGGTCGCAGGTGTCGCGGATCGACTTGTTGTTGTGACTGACCAGGAACACCGTGCCGGCGTGCTTGCGCAGCTCGCGGATGCGCTGCTCGGAGCGCTTCTGGAAGGCGCGGTCGCCGGTGGCGAGGGCCTCGTCGATGAGGAGGACGTCGTGGTCCTTGGCGGCGGCGATGGAGAAGCGGAGGCGGGCGCCCATGCCGGAGGAGTACGTGCGCATGGGCAGGGTGATGAAGTCGCCCTTCTCGTTGATGCCGGAGAAGTCGACGATCTCCTGGTAACGGTCCTTGACCTGCTCGCGGGACATGCCCATCGCGAGGCCGCCGAGGTAGACGTTGCGCTCGCCGGTCAGGTCGCCCATCAGGGCCGCGTTCACGCCGAGGAGGGAGGGCTGGCCGTCGGTGTAGATGGCGCCGCTCTCCACCGGCAGCAGACCGGCGACCGCCTTGAGCAGGGTCGACTTGCCGGAACCGTTGGTACCGATCAGACCGATCGCCTCGCCGCGGTAGGCGACGAAGGAGACCTTCTTCACCGCGTGCACCTTGCGTACGCCTGACGCCCGTTCGGTCTTCTCGCGGCGCAGGATGCGGTTGAGGGCGGCGGTCGCGGAGCCGCGGCCGGCGCCGGTGCCGTTGACGCGGTAGACGATGTCGACGTTGTCGGCGACGACGGTGGGGATCAGGTCGGTCGGGGTTGCGGGGTTCTCGAGGTTCTCAGCCACGGCCGTACGTCTCCTCAGCCTTCCAGAAGTAGATGAAACCGCCGACGCCGGCGAGCAGGGCCCAGCCCGTGGCGATCGCCCACACGTGGTGCGGCAGCTGGCTGGAGTGGAAGCTGTCGATCAGGGCGTAGCGCATCAGGTCGATGTAGACCGCGGCCGGGTTGGCCTGGAGGACCGGGCCGACCCAGGACGGCAGGTCGTTGTGCTTGCTGAGCAGGTGGTCGATGCTCCACATCACGCCGGAGACGTACATCCACGTGCGCAGCACGAACGGCATCAGCTGGGCGATGTCCGGGGTCTTGGCGCCGAGCCGGGCCATGACCATCGAGACGCCGGCGTTGAAGGTGAACTGCAGCACCAGCGCCGGGATCGCCAGCAGCCAGGACGCCGAGACCGGTACGCCGAAGCAGAGCAGGATCACGACCAGGGCGGCCATCGAGAACAGCAGCTGCTGGAGCTGCTGGAGGCAGAACGAGATCGGCAGCGCGGCCCGCGGGAAGTGCAGGGCGCGGACCAGGCCGAGGTTGCCTGAGATGGCGCGGGTGCCCGCGAGGATCGAGCTCTGGGTGAACGTCCAGATGAACACGCCCGTCACCAGGAACGGGATGTAGTCCGGGACGCCCTTCTTGGTGCCCAGCAGCACGCCGAAGATGAAGAAGTACACCGCCGCGTTGAGCAGCGGGTTCATCACCTGCCAGACCTGGCCGAGCTTCGCCTGGCTGTACTGGGCGGTGAGCTTGGCGGTCGAGAACGCGGTGATGAAGTGGCGCCGGGCCCACAGCTGGCGGATGTACTCGGACAGGGTCGGGCGGGCACCGCTGACGGAGAGGCCGTGGCGGGCGGCGAGGGCCGCGAGGTCGCCTTCGGCGGGCGGGGGAAGGGTCGCCGTCGTCGGAGGCGGTGTGTGGAGGACCTGGCTCACATCCGCTGCTTTCGGTTGGGGGGTGTGTCCGGCACCCGACGTTTCCTTACGCTTCTCTTCGCGTTCTCTTACGTCGGGACGGGACCGTATCGTCGCAACGTGAGCGTAGGCCGAGTCGGCGTCGGAACGCAACCGTTTCGTCGTGACGTCTTGCGTGGGGACGGGACCGTATCGTCGTAACGCCCTATGCTGGTCCGTATGACGACGAACGCCGACGAGCCGCAGACCCGTCCGCGCCGCCGGGCCCCCGCCGGAGCCGCCGTGCTCCGGGAGGATGTGACGGAGGCCATCCGGGCGGCCGTCTTCGAGGAGCTCGCGGTCGTCGGCTACGCGCGGATGTCCATCGAGGGGATCGCGCGCCGGGCGGGTGTCGGCAAGACCGCGGTCTACCGGCGCTGGCGCTCCAAGCTGCACCTCGTCCTCGACGTGGTGTCGGCCCTCGCCGTGCAGGGACTGCCCGCGCCGGACACCGGTGCGCTGGAGAGCGATCTGCGGCTGCTGTACGAGGTGACGTCCCGTGCGCTGCGCCACCCCATCGCCTCGCAGATCCTCCCCGACCTCCAGGCCGAGGCGGCCCGTAACCCCGAGATCGCCGAAGCGGTGCAGAAGGCGCTGCGGGACGGGCAGGAGGGTGTCGCCAGCAAGATCCTCGTGGCGGCGGAGCAGCGGGGCGAGGTCCGGGCGGGGCTCGATGACGAGCTGGCGCTCGATCTGATCTCCGGGCCGCTGTACTGGCGGTCCGTGGTGATCCGGAGTCCGAAGCTGCCGAAGGGCTACCTGGACGCGCTGGCGCGCGGGACGGCCGCGGCGCTCAAGGCGCTGTAGCCGGGCGGCCGGGCTCGGTCCGCGTCGTGGCGCCGGCTGTCCGGTGCCGCGCGCAGGGCGAGGAGTTCCGGGGCGAGCACCTCGATACGTCCGTCGGCGGCGGGCCGGATCAGTCCGTCGCGGCGGAGCCGGGACAGGGCCCGGTTGACCGTGACGCGGGTGACGCCCAGCAGGTCGGCGAGTTCGCGCTGTCCGCCGGGCAGGGGTACGGGGGAGCCGAGGCCGTCGGCCGAGGCGTCCAGCAGCCAGGCCGCGAGCCGCGCCTCGCACGGCAGTGTCGCGGTGTCCGTCAGCCGGTGCTGCTGGGCGCGGGTCTGGGCCGCCAGGAGGCGGAACACATGGGCGCGGACCGCAGCGGAGTCGTCCAGCAGCGCGGTGAATCGGGCCCGCGGTACCGCCCGTACGGCACACGGGGCGAGCGCGGTGAACGTCGCTGTGTGACCGGCGCCGTCCAGCAGCGCCACCTTGTCCAGCGCGCACGGTGCCCGCCACGTCCCGAACCGCACCACGCGCCCGCCCGCGGTGGTCGCGTCGGCCGCCGCGCGGCCCGTCAGCAGGACGAGCAGGTGATCGGCGGGGGCGCCTTCAGCGCGCAGGATCTCGCCGGTGTCGTAGCGGCGCGGGACGGAGGCGTCCCACAGGCGGCGCAGGTCGCTGTCCGCCAGTGGCCGGAACAGCGGCACGTTCCGCAGCCGCCGCCAGCCGTCCTCCTCGTACCCGTGTCCGTCCATGGCGTCCCACCTCCTGCCGTCTGTATCGGCCGATACAGCGCCGGGCGCGGGCCGAGCCTAACCTCGGGGTCGTCGTCGTACGCCAGGTACGTCATGGCCGTAGGAAGGAACCGTCGTGCTCGTCGTGGAACTCGCCTTCACCCCCGCCCCCGAACGCCTCGCCGCCCGCCCCGCCCATCGCGCCGCGCTCGCCCGTCTGCACACCGAGGGAAAGCTGCTCGCGGCGGGGCCGTGGGCCGACGACGCGGGGGCGCTGCTCGTTTTCGCGCTGGAGCGGGCGGAGTTGGACGAGGTCATGGATGAGGACCCGTACTACCGCCGCACACCCGGCGTCGAGGTGCGGTCGGTTCGGGAGTGGGCGCCGATCGTGGGCCTTCAGCCGCGCAGTTGACGCGCGAGGTCCGCCAACTCCGGTGCGCGCAGGATTCGTTCGCCGAAGCCGGGGAGCGGGACATGCAGTGCTTCCGTCCATCGGGCGGGGATGGCGTCGACGCCGTGCACCGCTCCCGCGAGGCTGCCGGTGACCGCGGCGACGGTGTCCGTGTCGCCGCCGAGGTCGATCGCGGCGCGTACGGCCTCCTCGTAGGAGGAGGTGGTGCGCAGGGCCCAGACGGCGGAGCCGAGGCAGGGCCAGACGGCGCCATTGAACTCCGTAGCCCGGTCGGGGTGCCAGTCGGGGGCGAGGACGGTGGCGTACCTCTGCCGGTGGTCGGGGTGTACTGCGGCGAGTGCGGCGGGGAGGGCGGCGAGCGGGTCGGCGCCGGTGAGGGCTGTGCGGATCAGCTCATGGAGGATCGCGGTGCCTTCCCAGGCCGCACGGTCGCCGTGGGTGAGGGCGGAGAGGCGGCGGGCGGCGTCCATGGTGGGCTCCCGTCCCTGGGGCGCGAAGAAGACCGCGGAGGGCGCCGCCCGCATCAACGCGCCGTTCCCTGCGGCCCGTTGGCTGGTCTGGAAGTGCAGGGCGGCGGCCAGGTCCCAGGGGTCGCCGCTGCTCAGCACGGCCTCGGTCTGCAGGCCGATGTCCTTGGGGTCCGCGGCGGCCCAGCGCCGGAACCGGCGGAAGACGTCCGGGAGTTCGAGGCCGCCGTGCTCCAGCAGCGACTCGGCGACCAGTACGGCCATCTGCGTGTCGTCGGTCGCCTCGCCCGGGTCCCAGCCGCCACCCCCGCACATCTCGCCGCCGTGCCCCGGATGGGGAAAGCGGGCGGAGAACGCGCCCTCGGGGCCGAACTCGAAGGGGGCACCCAGGGCGTCGCCGACGGCGGAACCGATGACGGCGCCCAGGGCTCGGGAGGTGAGGTCGGTCATCGGGGCAGGTTAGGGCCTGCCCGGTGCGGGGCGTCGGGACGGGGTCGCTCGGCGGGCCGCTGAGCGCGGGCGGCCCCAGCCCTCACGCAGCCTCTGCCCCTACCCCCGAGCCGCCTCCGGGTGCAGTCGTACCCAGCCCTCCCAGGCCGAGGTGATCATGTCCTGGATGTCGTACTTGGCCTTCCAGCCCAGCTCCGCGGTGATGCGGTCGGCGGAGGCGACGACTCGGGACGGGTCGCCGGGGCGGCGGGGGGTGACTGTCGGGGGGCGGTCGTAGCCCGTGACGGCGTTGATGTGGTCGATCATTTCGCGGACCGAGACGCCCTCGCCGCGGCCGACGTTGAGGGTGAGGTCGCGGCCGGGGGAGGAACGCAGGGCGCGGGCCGTGGCGACGTGGGCGTCCGCCAGGTCGAGCACGTGGATGTAGTCGCGGACGCAGGTGCCGTCCGGCGTGGCGTAGTCGTCGCCGAAGATGCGTGGGGGCGCGTTCTCCGTCAGCTTCTCGAAGACCATGGGGATCAGGTTGAAGACGCCCGTGTCCGCGAGGTGCGGGGTCGCCGCGCCCGCCACGTTGAAGTAGCGCAGGGACGCCGTGGCCAGGCCCGTCGCCCGGCTCGTTGCGCGGACCAGCCACTCGCCGGCCAGCTTCGTCTCGCCGTAGGGCGACATGGGCACGCACGGCGTCTCCTCCGTGACCAGCTCCACGTCCGGCATGCCGTACACCGCCGCCGAGGACGAGAAGACGAAGGAGGCCACCCCGGACGCTCTCGACATCCCGCCCCCGGTCACCTGCTCCAGCAGGACGCGCAGGCCCTCGACGTTCTCCCGGTAGTAGTGCAGCGGCAGATCGACCGACTCACCCACCTGCTTCTTCGCCGCCAGATGCACGACCCCGGTGACGGCGTGGTCCGCGAGGGCGCGCGCCACGCGCTCCGCGTCCAGAATGGAGCCCACGACCAGCGGCACCCCGTCCGGGACGCGCTCGGCGATCCCCGTGGACAGGTCGTCGTACACCACCGCGCGTTCGCCCGCCTCGGTCATCGCCCGTACGACGTGCGCCCCGATGTAGCCGGCGCCGCCGGTGATCAGCCAGGTCATGTACGGCCGTCCCCTCGTCAGATGGAGCGAGATGTGCGTGTGGTGCGCGGTCGGACACCGGCTTCAGTCAATCAGGCGCCGGAGCCCACTGCGGACAACTGCGACAACTCCCCGTGAGCGGGACACCACGTGCGGTACCGGCTCCGCCGCCCCGTGCCCGGCGCGCACCGCCCTCGCCAGCTCCTCCCGTCCGGCGGCCAGCAGGATGTCGTACGCCAGCCGGTAGGCCTCCGTGAGCGCTCCACTGTCGGGGGGCTGCGGGGCGCGCGGCACGTGCACCCGCTCCGGCACGAGCGCGATGTCCGGGTTCGCGGCCAGCACGCGCGCGTGGAAGACGACGTTCTCGTGGGCGAAGCGGCCCTCGGGGAAGCGGATGCCGTTGTCGTGCAGGAAGTCGGTGCGATAGAGCTTGTTGCCGCAGACGGTGTCGTGCACCAGGAGCGGGCGCTGTGCGGGACGCGCGCACAACCCGCTCGCGACCTCCGCGCGCGCCCCCAGCAGCGCGGTCATCGCGCCGGGCAGCAGCGCGTCACCACCGTCCAGGAACATCACGTACGGCGAAGTCACCCGGTCCAGCCCGGTGTTGCGCGGGCTGCCGTGGCCGCCGCTGTGCACCCGGCGCCGCAGCACGCGCACGCGTGGGTCGATCGAAGCGAGGCGGGCCAGCAGTTCCGCGCCGCCGTCCGTCGAGCCGTCGTCGACGACGAGGACCTCGCGGACGGCGGATCCCTGGGCGAGCACGGAGCGCACGGTCGCCCGCACGCGCGGGGCGTCGTCGTAGCCGGTCACGACGGCACAGGCCTGGGGGGCGTGAGGGTCCATGGTGGTCGTGTTCCGGGATCAGGGGGTGGTCAGCTCGATCCGGAAGACGGTGGGAAGTCGCGCCGGGTTCATTCGTGGGCATGGGGCGGGAATTCACGCCGAAGAGGGAGTGCGGCCGTGGCGGTGTGACCCTCCGCCGCTACGTCGGAGGCGTCAGGAGTTCTCGTCCAGCTGCGCCGAGTCCAGCGCCGTCGTCAGCTCGTCCAGCCGGGCCCGCAGCTCGCGGATCTCGTCCATGTCGAAGGTGGTCGCCGCGGCGATCCGGCGCGGCACCTCCAGTGCGCGCTCGCGCAGGGCGACGCCCTCCTCGGTGAGCCGGACCTCCACGGAACGCTCGTCGCGGGCGCTGCGCTCGCGGCGTACCAGACCGGCCGACTCCAGCCGCTTGAGCAGCGGGGAGAGCGTGCCGGAGTCGAGGCGGAGGTGCTCGCCGAGCTTCTTGACGGGCAGGTCGCCGTGCTCCCACAGCACCAGCATCACCAGGTACTGCGGATACGTGAGCCCGAGGTCCTTGAGGATCACGCGGTAGACGCCGCCGAAGGCGCGCGAGGCGGCGTTCAGGGAGAAGCAGATCTGCTGGTCGAGGCGGAGCCAGTCGGTGGTGGGCGGAGGCGTGGTCATGTCTCCAGGGTAGCGCTTGTTCGCCATTTAGTTGTGCACAACTTAATTGTGTGCTCTACTTGTGGTCGTGAGACGGCCCGGACCGCAGTGAAAGGGCCGGCCGCCCCCGTCACCACGTTTGAGAGGGATGGAACCCATGGACGCGCTCTACACCGCTGTCGCCACCGCCACCCACGGCCGCGACGGTCGCGCCGTCAGCAACGACGGTCAGATCGACCTCCAGCTGGCCCCGCCGGCCGCGCTGGGCGGCAACGGTCAGGGCACCAACCCGGAGCAGCTGTTCGCCGCCGGCTACGCCGCCTGTTTCGGCAGCGCCCTCGGTCTCGTCGGCCGCCAGGCCAAGGTCGACGTCAGCGACGCCGCAGTGACCGCCGAGGTCTCCATAGGCAAGGAGGGTGAGGGCTTCGGTCTCGCCGTCGTGCTCCGCGTCGAGCTGCCCGACACCCTGGACGAGACGACCGGCCGCAAGCTCGTCGAGGCCGCCCACCAGGTCTGCCCCTACTCCAACGCCACCCGCGGCAACATCGAGGTCGAGCTCGTCATCGAGTAGTCACCGGAGCCGGCACCGGCCCGACGACCCGAGCCAGCACCTCCCCCGTGCGCGCGCTCCACGCCACCACCACCGCCTCCTCGGGCACCCTGTCCTGCCGCGTCAGCAGCAGCCAGCGCACTCGGTGGCGCCGGACCACGGCGGCACGGTCGGCGCGGGTCGACGCCGGGGCGAGATAGGCCCGTACGTCCGGCTCGTGGCCCTTCGCCACAGGGCCGGGCGGAACGAGATTCGCCCCGAACCCCGCGAGCGCCAGGGCGGCGTGGCGGTCGGCCGTGAGGACCACCTCACCGCGTCCGACATGCCGCGCCGCCCACTCGTACGTCGGCGGCGCCGCCGGCCTCGGCGCCGTGAGAAGCCCGAGGCAGGCCACCGCGGCCACGACCCCGGCGTACCCCCTCCGCCGCGCACCCCACGGCCGGGGCGCCGCCAGTTCCACGGCCGCCGCGCACACCAGCGCCACGAGCCCGGCGATCCCGCCGTACCCACACGCCGCCACCGGGCAGCCGAGGACGAACATCAGCGTCAGCGGATCCCGCCGCCCCCGCGGCCACAGCGCCGGCAGCCCCACCAGCGCCGGCCAGAACCGCCAGGGAACCGGCACCCGATCCGGCGCGACCAGGTCGAAGTACGGCCACCCCGCGGCGACCAGCACCGCCACACCGGCCGTCACCGCCCAGCGCACCCCGACGGCCCGCCCCCACCCCCGCTGCCACCCCGCGACAAAGGCGACGGCCCCCGCGGCCGCCCCCACCGCGGTGACCGGATCGACCAGCAGGACCGCCCCGTACAGCACACCCGGCCCCACATACCCGGCGATCCCCGGCAGCCCGCTCGGGCCCACATACCGAAGCGCCCCGTCATTGCGCGCCCGCGCCCCCGTCAGCGCCCAGGCCCACAGGGTCAGCCCGACCGCGAAGGCCGCCGGGGAGCCGAGATCCCCGGTCATCAGCAGGACCGGCAGCGCCAGGACCGGTGCCCACGGCCGGGGCGTCAGCACCCGCACCAGACGGCCGAGGCCGGTCAGCAGCACCAACAGGTTCAGTGGCCCGGCCAGTCGCACGACCTCCCAGCCACCCAGCCCCGTCAGCCGCGCGAACACGCCCTGCGCCACCGCGTACGGCGAGTAGTACGGGCTGCCCGCACCCGGCAGATCCGCCAGGGGATGCCGCGGATGCCACAGATCCACCCGCAGCCGCTCGATCACCGCCGCGTGCAGCCCCGCCTCGCAGCACAGCGGCGCCGCCCAGTACGCCAGCGACATCGCCAGCCAGTACAGGAAGCCGAAGACCAGATACGGGCCGGGACGCCAGGCACCGCCGCCGCGCAGCGCCGTGGCGCCACGAAGAGACCGCCGGCTGAGGAGACCGCTGCTCACCGCACCAGCCTTCCCGTCAGAGTCGGCCGCCGCGCCTCGCATCACACGCCTGGCGCAGCGACGCTCTCCTCGGCCGCCGGGTCAGCGGCCGGGGCGGCCGGCGGGGCGCCAGGTGTGGGGTCGGGTCGGGGTGGGCCGCGACGGGCTGGAGGGCATGGGAACTCCCCTGGGTGAGGACGGCGTTCAGACGGTTTCGGTGACGAGCGACGGGGCCGCGGGCCGCTCCACGGTCGCCTGCGGCGACAGCTCCAGCGCCGCCGCCGCGGACGGCACCGGGAAGCGCTCGGCGAGCGGCAGGAACGGCGCCGGTTCGGACTGGCCCAGCACCACATGGCGTACGACCCGCTCGGCGGCGCGTCCGTCGTCGTAGGGGCAGAAGCGCTCGCGGAACGCCGAGCGCAGCTGTGTGGAGCGGGAGCCCCGCCAGTGGCCGCTGGCGAAGATGTCGGTCAGCTCGTCCTCGCTGCGCGCGACCGCGCCCGGCGGGAAGGCGCGCAGGTCGAAGTAGGTGCCGCGGGCCGCCTCGTACACCTCCCGGTCGTCGGAGTGGATCACGATCGGGCGGTCCAGGTTGGCGTAGTCGAACATCAGGGACGAGTAGTCCGTCACCAGGGCGTCCGAGGCGAGACACAGGGACTCGACGCTCGGGTGGTCGGTGACGTCGATGATCCTGCCGGTGCTCGTCGCCAGGGGGCCGCCGTGCCGGTGGTGGGCGCGGGCCAGGACGACGAAACGGGGGCCCAGACGGCGCAGGACGCGGTCCAGGTCGAGGGCGGGGCGCTGGGTGCGGCGGTAGTCGCGGTGGGTGGGGGCGTACAGGATCGCGACCGTGCCCTCCGGGATGCCGAGCGACTCGCGCAGCCGGCGTACGTCCTGCGAAGTCGCCTGCTGGAACACGTCGTTGCGGGGATAGCCGTACTCGAGCGTCGTGTATGTGCCCGGGTAGACGCGCTCCCAGGTCAGGGTGGTGTGGCGGTTGGCGGACAGCAGGTAGTCCCACTTGTCGACGCCGTCGAGGAGGGCCGTGAAGTCGATGCCGCGGGCGGCCGCCGGGCGTTCCTGGAGGTCCAGGCCCATGTGCTTGAGGGGCGTGCCGTGCTGGGTCTGGACGAAGACCTGGCCGGGGCGCTTGACCAGACGGCGGTCGAAGTCGTCGTTGGTGACCAGGTACTTGGAGCGGGCGAGCGCCGTCCAGTACGCGGCCGAGCCGGGGCGCAGCCGGCGGACGGCGGTGGGGATCGTGTGGTGGTGCTCGGCGCCGGCGATCCACGCCGTGCGGATGTGCGGCGCGTGGGTGCGGAACGCCTGCTCCAGGGCGCCCGGGTTGCAGCTGTGGCCGCGGTTGCCGTAGGCGGCGAAGACGGCGTGGTCCGCGCGCAGGGGGAGACGAAGCTGGACGCGGTAGTGGAGCCGCAGGGCCGCGGTGCGCAGGGCTTTCGCGAGGCGGGCGGCACGGAGGGCGGTCCGGCGGCTCAGCCTCTTGGCCAGCTCCAGCGCGCGGTAGGTGCGATGCAGACCCAGGTGGACCAGGGTGTGGCGCAGGAGGGAGCGCAGCGGGACGGGGTGGCCCGGGGTGCGGTAACGGCGGTAGTGGGCGCGGGCCTTGAGCAGGAACTCGGCCCGGATGCCGCGCGGCAGCCGGTGCCGGTCGGTGAAGAGCGTCGACAGGTGGTCGACCATGCGGCGGAACAACACCGGGCGCCACTGGGCGAGTCGGGGGTGCTGGTCGACGTACGCGAAGACCCTGTCGTACTGGTCGAAGACATCGAAGTGGCCGCGGCTCGTGCCGAGGACGGTGCCCTGGCGGTGCCGGCGGTGGTGGACGCACACCCGGTCCAGGGTCGCGAGGGTCTCCGCCGTCATCAGGGCCGGATACGTCCAGGGGGTGTCCTCGTAGTGGCCCGGCGGGAAGGAGAAGCCCGCGTGCTCCACGAACTCCCGGCGGTACACCTTGTTCCAGGCCACCGTCATCAGGCGCAGCAGCCCCGGGCGGTCCTCCAGCCGGAAGGGCGCCGGGCCCTCCTCGGTGAGCTGCGTGGCGAAGCCGTCGCGGACCGGCTCGCCCGTCCAGTCGGTCAGCGCGTGGTCGTGGACCAGGACGTCCGGGTCGCCCGTCTCCTTCAGCCGGTCGGCGATCGCCCTCAGCGCGTCCGGGGTGAGGGTGTCGTCGCCGTCCAGGAACACCAGGTAGTCACCGGTCGCCGCCGCCAGACCGGCGTTGCGCGCGCCGCCCGGACCCCGGTTCTCGGCCAGGTGCACCGGCCGCACACGCGGGTCCCGGGCCGCGAACTCGTCGACGATCGCCCCACAGGCGTCCGGCGAGCAGTCGTCGACGGCGATCAGCTCCAGATCCGTACACGACTGGGAGAGCACCGAGTCCAGGCATTCGTGCAAATACGCCTGAACCTTGTACGCGGGGACGATGACACTGAACCTGGGCAAGGCACATCCAAGAGTCGGCGCGGGCGGTGGGCCGTGTCGGCCTTGCCCGGGAACTGCCGGTGATGTGACTTGGTTACGTGGTGTGCGGCATACGGGGGATTCTCGGCGAAGACGAAGGGGCGGACCGGCTGCGGTCCGCCCCTTCAATTGGGCTGTCGTACGGGCTACTTGACCGCGCCCGCCATCACCCCGGTCACGAACTGCCGCTGGAACGCGAAGAACACGAGCAGCGGGATCACCATCGAGATGAAGGCGCCGGTCGCCAGGATCTCGATGTTGCTGCCGAACTGCCGTACCTGCTGCTGCAGGGCGACCGTCAGCGGCTGCGAGTCGGCGTTGGTGAACACCAGCGCCACCAGCATGTCGTTCCACACCCACAGGAACTGGAAGATGCCCAGCGAAGCGAGCGCGGGTGCCGCCAGCGGCATGACCACCGTCGCGAACAGCCGGGCCTCGCCCGCCCCGTCCAGGCGCGCCGCCTCCAGGAGCTCCCGGGGGATCTCCGCGAAGAAGTTGCGCAGCAGGAAGATCGCGAACGGCAGACCGAAGGCGACATGGAAGAGGATGGCGGCGATGATGTCGCCGAAGATCCCGATGTCGCGGAAGAGGAACGTCAGCGGGATCAGCGCGATCTGCACCGGCACCACGAGCAGCCCCACCACGACCATGAACCACGTGTCACGGCCCTTGAAGTCCATCCACGCGAAGGCGTATCCCGCCATCGCCCCGATGATCACGACGAGCAGGGTCGAGGGGACGGTGATCCAGATGGTGTTGAACAGGGAGCTGGTGATCGTGTCGTTCTTCAGGATCGTCTCGTAGCTGTTCGCGGTCAGCTGTCCCGGTGCGGTGAACACCTTCCACCAGCCCGAGGTGGCGATGTCGGTCGGGTCGCGGAACGAGGAGACCAGCAGCCCGAAGGTCGGCACCAGCCACACCAGCGCGATGACGATCAGGAAGACCCGCATCACCCCGCCGGCCGCCCCGCTCGCCAACCGGGCGGCGAGCGAGCGCTTGGCGCGCACGGTCGTGTCGAGAGCGGTCATCGCTCACGCTCCTTACGCAGCCGTCGGAGGTTGACCCACATCACCGGCAGCACGAGCAGCAGCAGGATGACGCCGATCGCGCTGCCGATGCCGTAGCTGGCGCCGCCGCCGAACGACGACTGGAACAGTTGCAGCGCCAGCACGTTGGCGTCGTCCTGACTGGGCTGCGGGGCGATGATGTAGACCAGGTCGAAGATCTTCATCACGTTGATCATCAGCGTGACGAGGACGACGACCAGGACCGGCGCCAGCATGGGCACCGTGACCTTCCTGAACACCTGCCACTCGTTGGCGCCGTCGACCCGGGCCGCCTCCAGGAGGTTGCGGTCCACCCCCGCGAGCCCGGCCGCGATCAGGATCATCGCGAAGCCCGCCCACATCCACACATACGCCCCGATGATCGCCGGGGTGATCAGCGTCGGGCCGAGCCAGTCGATGCCGTTGTAGGGCGCCGAGAAGTTCGAGCCGGGCAGCCGCAGTTGGGCCCCGTCGGCCTCGCCGGGCAGATTGAAGGTGCCGTCGGCGCCGCTCTTGGTGGAGGCGACCACCTTGCCGTCCTTCACGGCCTCGACCTTCACGCCCTTCAGCGCCTTCTCACCGGGGTCGATCTGGCCCTTCGTGCCGCCGCCGCCCAGTTTGAAGTCCAGCCAGACGGTGCCCGTGACACCGTCACCGGTGGCCGCCTTGGCGGCCTCGGGGCTGCCGGGGAGCTTGTTGGGCGCGATACCGACGAGCGGGAGCAGCGCGGGCGTGCCCGCCTGCGCCGTGCCGGTCGAGGTGAACGAGCCGCCGCCCGAGGCCTTCAGATCGCTCACCGCGGCGTTCGGCCGGGCCTTCGGATAGACCGAGGAGTCCACGAACGTGTCGTGCACGGTCGTCACCACCGCGTTGGCGACACCCTGGTCCGGGTCCGCCGAGTACACCAGCCGGAAGATGATGCCCGCGGCCAGCATCGAGATCGCCATCGGCATGAAGACGATCAGCTTGAACGCCGTGCCCCAGCGCACCCGTTCGGTGAGCACCGCGAAGATCAGACCGAGCGCCGTGACCACGGCCGGGGCGACCGCGACCCAGATCGCGGTGTTCTTGACCGCGGTCAGCGTCGCGTCGTTGCTGAAGATGTCGCCGTAGTTGTCGAGGCCGACGAAACCGGAGCCGTCGGCGTCGTAGAGACTGCGCCAGACCGACCACCCGATCGGGTAGACCACGAGCGCGCCGAGAAGGATCAGCGCGGGCAGCAGGAACAGCACCGCCACCCACAACCGCGTCCTCGTCACACTCTTGCGCGGAGACACGGGGGGCGTCGGCAGTGCGCCGGCGCCCCCCGTCGAGTTCGCCACGGAGGCCATGGCGTCAGCCGGCCCCGTACGCCTTGGCGGCGTCGGCCTCCAGCTTCCGCTGGGCGCCCGCGACATCGCTCGGGTTGCTGAGGAAGTCCTGCAGGTCCTTCCACTCGCCGGTGCCCTGTGTGCCGCCGAAGGCCGCCGGTGCCTGGTCGGACATGTCGAACCGGAAGTCGTCACCCGCGTCGATGAGCGCCTTGGCGATCTGCCGGGTCACGTCGTCCTTGTACTTGCCCTGGTCCATCTCCTTGTTCGGGGAGAGGATGCCGCCCTGCGCCGCCCAGACCTCGGCCGCGTCCGTCGAGGCGAGGAAGGTCAGCAGCGCCTGGGCGCCCTTGCTGTCCTTCAGCGCCACGGCCACGTCGCCGCCGCTGACCACCGGGGACTCGGCGCCCACCGCCGGGAACGGGAAGACCTTGGCGTCCGTGCCCACCTTCGCCTTGGTGTCGGCGTTGATGTTCGCGGTGACGAAGTCGCCCTCGAAGACCATCGCGGCCGGGGTGTCACCGGTGAAGGCCTGGGTGACCGACTTCGGGAACTCCGTGTCCAGCGCGCCCTTGCGGCCGCCCGCGAGCAGTTCGTCCTTGCCCCACAGTTCGGCGAGTGTGCTGAGGGCATCCTTGACGGAGGGGTCCGTCCACTTGATCTCGTGCTTGGCGAGCTGGTCGTACTTCTCCGGCCCCGCCTGGGACAGATAGACGTTCTCGAACCAGTCGGTGAGCGTCCAGCCGTCCGCGCCGCCGACGGAGACGGCGGGGGAGCCGGCGTCGGACAGCGTCTGCGCGGTGGAGATGAACTCCTTCCACGTCTTGGGCGCCCCAGTGATCCCGGCCGCCTCGAAGGCCGCGGTGTTGTACCAGATCAGGGACTTGTTGGCGGCCTTCGCGTAGACGCCGTACTGCTGGCCGTCGACGGCCCCGAGGTCACGCCATCCCTGGGAGAAGTTCTTGTCCAACTGCGCCTTGGCTTCCGCGCCGAGGGGCTTGAGCCACTTCTTCTCCGCGAACTGGTGCAACACGCCGACCTGCGGCAGGAACGCCACGTCCGGGGGCTGACCGCCCTCGATCTTGGCGGCGAGGAAGGTGGAGGTGTTGTTGCCGGTCGGTACGAACTTGACCTTGGCGCCGGTGCGTTTGGTGAACTCGTTCAGGACCTTGGTGAAGTTCTCCTGTTCGGCTCCGGTCCAGACGGCGGCGACCTCCAGCGTCTGGCCGTCGAGCTTGGGGAGCGTGACGGAGGTGCCGCCGGTCTCCGTGCCGTTGGTTGCGTTGTCGCTGCCGCTGTCGTCGTCCCCGCCGCACGCGGTGAGCGTCAGGGCTCCCGCCAGGAGGGCGGCGGCTGTCGCGGTGACCCTTCGTGTCCGGTATGTGCTCGTGCTGCGCATCACTGCCCCGTTCTTCGTTCGTCGTCGAACGCCGAGCGCTGTCCCGTGGCTCTGGTCTACGCCGGGGGCCTGGGGTCGGCAAGACCGCGCGCGGTGTCAAGTGGGGGATCGTTGTCGCGTCGTAACGGGACACAGGCGTTGGACAGATCTCGTCGACCGGAACCGGACCGGAACCGGACCGGAACTAGAGGAGTGACGGGACCTCCGTGGCCGCCACCTCGCGTGCCGCCCGCTCCAGCGCGCTCGCCAGCAGCGCCAGGTCCGTCGGCCCGTTGCCCAGCTCCCGTACCGGGCGGCGGGTCGGCGGGTCGCCCATGCGGTGCCAGTCCAGGGGGACCACCGTCGGGCGCAGCGTGGCCGTCCGGGGGATACGTCCGGTGACCCGCCCGCCCTGGAGGGGTGTGACCCTTCCGTCCGCGGAGGTCAGGCGGCCGCGCCCCGGCGCGGGTTCGTCCGGGCCGGGTGCCGGGGTGTCCAGGGTGACCCGCAGGGCCGCCCTCCTGGCCGCGTCCGACTCCGCCGTACGACCACCGGAGGCCGCCGCGGCCACCAGATGGACGCCGAGCCGGTCGCCCTCCCTCGCCACGGCCTCCAGCGCGCGCATCACCGAGCCCGCAGAGGGCCGGCCCGGCGAGCCGAGCGCGGGGGAGACCAGGGCGTCCAGGTCGTCGACGACCACCACGAGGCGGGGCAAGGGCGGTGCGGACTCGGTCTGTTGACGGGCCGCGGCGGGGCGCAACCGAATGGTCGAGCTGGTCGGGGCGTCGAGGTCACCGGCCCCGCCGGCGGACCCCCGCTGGGCGACCATACGGCCCGACAGTTCCCGTCCGGTGTGCCACTCGGCGAAGTCGGAGCGGCCCAGCAGCTCGGCCCGCCGCTTCAGCTCGGCGCTCAGGGACTGGGCGAACTCCCGCATCCGCACGGGGTCGTTGGCGGTGAGGTGGGTCGTGACATGCGGTACGTCCGTACAGACCCGCAGGCCCTCGCCGTGGCCGCCGCCCGTGCCCACGCTGTCCCGGCCGTCCATCAGGACGATGCTCAGCCGGTCCGGCCGCTCGGCGGCGGCCAGCGAGGCGACGACCGCCCGCAGCAGTTCCGTACGGCCGCTGCCCGCCGGGCCCTCGATCAGCAGATGCGGGCCGTCGGCCACGAGGTCCGCGCAGACCGGCCCGCGCGGACCGGCGCCGAGCACGGCCCAGGCGCGTCCGCCGAGCGCCTCCGTGTCGTCCGCCGCGTCCGCCCAACGCGTCATCAGCGACGCCGGGGTGGCCCGAGCCAGCCCCAACTCGTCCAGCAACCGCGCCATCTGCGGCAACGGCGCCGACACCCGCGCCTGCCGCTCACCACCCGCGCCGTCCGTGCGCAACGGTGCCAGCGCCCGCGCGAACCGCTCCGCCCAGGCGGGGGAGACGGCGTCCACGGCGGCGACGGTGCCATGGCCCACGGGGCCGGTGGTGTGGGCCTGGGGGGCGGGGTGACCGGCGGGGGTCTCGCCGACGGGACCGCGCTCTGCGGGACCGGAGGACCGGCCGGGTGCAAGCGTGTTGTCGGAGCTGAGTACGACGGTGCCGTCCGAGCCGGGAACTCCGCCCCGCGCCACCCGCATCAGCCGCAACGCCGTCGCCACGTCCCCGCTGAGCAGCGCGACCGCGCCGCACTCCCGGAACGCCGGGGACGCCGCGCACGCCGTCTCGTACGTCTCCGTCACCGGGGACGCGGGCGAGGCCGGTGACGTCTCGGCGAGACACACCACATGTATCCCGGCCCGCGGGCCCTCCAGCGCCAGCCGCGCCACGGCCTCGCGCACATCGGCGCCGCCGGGGTCGCTGTCCACGAGGAGGACGGTGTACGGCCCTTCGAAGCCGGGTGCCTTGTCGGCCCTGTCGTCGTCCCGCGCCCAGGAGGGCCGCCGGGTCGCGCCACGGGCCTCGGCCGGGGTGTCGCCTCGGCCGCCGCTCTCGATGCCGCCGCGGGTCGAGTTGCGCCCCCGGTCCTGTTCCGCGAGCCCCTTGCCGCCGGGCGCCTGAGCCGGGCGCCCCGGTCGGCGCTTCGATCCCGCCGTCTGCGGTGTCTCGTCCAGGCGCCGCAGGAGCTCCTCCGTGCGGGCCGTCGCCTGTTCGCGGTCGTAGGCGAGGAGGAGGCGGCAGTCCTGTCCGTGGGCCGGGCGCAGATGCGGGAGCCAGCCCAGCCAGGACCACTCGGCGGTGCGCTCGGCCAGGGGGCGGGAGCGGTCGGCGCTGATCAGGACTATCTCGAGGGTGTCGGGGGAGTGCAGCGCGGCGAGTTGGGCCACCACCGCGCGGGCCAGCCCGGCCAGCCGTGCGCGCGGGCCCGCCAGCCCCAGCGCCCCCACCTCGCGCAGATCGGCGGTGACCGGCACCGCGGGCAGCAGCCCCGAGCCGTCGGGTGCCGCCCGGTCCGCCGTGCCCAGCCGCACCGTGAGCGCCTCCGGGTGGTCCGGCCCGCGCTCCCAGAGTCGCGGTCCGGGGCCCAGCGCGGTCAGCAGCAGTGCCGCCGGGTCCGGCCAGGTGTCCGGCTGCTGCGGGGTGACGGCCGAGGGGACGGGCGGGGTGTCGGCCACTTCCTCGTCGTACGTCTCGCTCCCGGCGGTCGTGCTCTGCTCACCGCGTCCGCCGGTCAGCTTCCGTGCCCACGCGCCGAGGCCTCCGCGTTTGCGCACGCCCTGCGGTACGTCGGTACCACGCAGGGGGGTGCCCTTGCGACGGCTGCCTGCCGGGGTGTCCACGGCGCGGGTGTGCTCGTCGCCGGAGCCTGTGCCGGCGGAGGCCTGTGCGGAGTCGGCCGACCCGCCGTGGCCCGGGGTGGACCGGGAACCGGTCGTCCCGCCGGGTGCGCGGGTGTCTCCGGAGCCGAAGGTCCCGCCGGTTGCGGCGATGCCACGAGGGTCGGCGGGGCCACCGCGCGTCGCCGCACCGCGCGGAAGTCCGCCGGAGGCCGGGATGCCACCCGGGCCGGGGTGGCCGCTCGCGGCTGCTCTGTCGTCGGAGGCCGGGCCGGACGGGGCAGCGCCGCCCGCGGTCGCCGGACCGCCGAAACCCCCGTCGGAGGCGCCCGCGCCGAGCCGGCCGCCATGGGTCTCCCCACTGCCCCCGGCACCGGCGCCCGGCGCCCCGGAGAGCCCCGCGACCCCGGACACCCGCCGACGGGACACGGGGCCCTTCGCCTCGTACGCCCGCGCCCCTCTGCTCTCGATCCGTGGTGCCTGTCCCTGGCCGGGCACGACGGGCTGTTCCCCGTCGTCCTGCGCCGGTGCGGTGCTCAAGTCGGCGGTGCCGTACGCATACCGCGTCGGCCCGGAAGGCGTCCCCGAACCGGTGTCGGCCTCCGCGGGAGGCGCCACGCGCACGTGCCCCTCGCCGTCCGGCGCCGTGCGCAGCCGCGCGCCCGGGCCGCCGGGCGGAGCCAGTCGCAGGGCCGACTCGCCGACGCGCAGCAGCGCTCCCGGTGCGAAGCGGACGGGGCGGGTGCCCACGCGGAGGCCGTCCAGGACCGTGCCGTTGGTGGAGTCGAGGTCGGCGACCGAGACGCGGCCGTCGGCGGCGACCGTCACCGCGCAGTGCAGCCGGGAGACGTCCGGGTCGTCGAGCGGGACGTCGGCGTCGCCGGAGCGGCCGATCTCGATGCGGCCGCCGTGCAGCAGATGGACCCCGCCCGCGTCCGGTCCGGCGACCACGTCGAGGCGCGTGGGTGCGTCGTCCACCTCGGGGTGCGGTTCGGGGTCGGTGGGGGCGCCGAGGGAGAGCACGGCGCCGTCGGTCAGCGGGGGCTCGCCGATGGTGCAGCGCTGGGCGTCGAGCCGCTCGGCACCGGCGTACAGCACGGGCTGTCCGGTGCCGGAGGCGAGCACGCCTTCGCCGGAGACCGCCGAGGCCAGTGCGGACGTTATCGCCGCCAGGGCCGTACCGGCGGGTGCTGTGACCAGCACGTCGCAGCTCGCGGCGCGGACGTGGGCCTCGGCAGGCGGGCCCAGCGGGTCTACGACGGTCAGCCGGATCTGCATCGCCGTCAGCGGTCCCTTCTGCCCGGGCGCGGAACTGTCCCCCACCCCACACGAGCACATCGGCCAGTACTGAAGGCATCCTCGCACCTGCCACTGACAACGCGCCCCGCTCCCGAGGATAAGTGATCTTGATTGGTCGGCTCTGCCCCTAAAAGTGCCTGACCAGTGCATCGTCGACGATCACTTGAGATCGGTCACGTCAAGCTCCGGCAACCAGGAGACCGAGTCGGGCGTCTTTCCTGCGAACAGGCTTCGCAACGCCTACGTAGTGCTCAGGGAGACGGCACTACAGTGGACCGGAACACAGGCAAGCAGCAGGGAGCGCATGACGTGCGGCCGGTAGGCAGCAAGTACTTCCTCGAGGAGCCGCTGGGACGCGGTGCCACGGGGACCGTCTGGCGAGCCCGCCAGCGTGAGGCCGCGGGCGCCGAGGCCGCCGTGCAGGGGCAGGCCGGCGAGACGGTCGCGATCAAGGTCCTCAAGGAGGAGCTCGCGAGCGACCCGGACATCGTGATGCGGTTCCTGCGGGAGCGCTCCGTCCTGCTCCGGCTCACCCACCCGAACATCGTGCGGGTGCGCGACCTGGTCGTCGAGGGCGATCTGCTCGCCCTGGTCATGGACCTCGTCGAGGGCCCCGACCTGCACCGCTACCTCCGCGAGAACGGCCCCTTCAGCCCGGTCGGCGCCGCCCTGCTCACCGCGCAGATCGCCGACGCGCTCGCCGCCAGCCACGCGGACGGCGTCGTCCACCGCGACCTGAAGCCCGCCAACGTCCTGCTCAAGCAGCACGGCGGCCAGATGCACCCGCTGCTCACCGACTTCGGCATCGCGCGCCTCGCCGACTCCCCCGGCCTGACCCGCACCCACGAGTTCGTCGGCACGCCCGCGTACGTGGCCCCCGAGTCCGCCGAGGGCCGCCCGCAGACCTCCGCCGTCGACATCTACGGCGCCGGCATCCTGCTGTACGAGCTGGTCACCGGCCGCCCGCCGTTCTCCGGCGGCTCCGCCCTGGAGGTGCTCCACCAGCACCTGAGCTCCGAGCCGCGCCGCCCCTCCACGGTCCCCGACCCGCTCTGGACGATCATCGAGCGCTGTCTGCGCAAGAACCCCGACGACCGGCCCAGCGCCGAGAACCTCGCGCGCGGTCTTCGGGTCGTCGCCGAGGGCGTGGGCGTGCACGCGAACTCCGCGCAGATCGCCGCCGCCGAGAACGTCGCGGTTCTCCTCGCGCCCGACCCGGCCCCCGCGGCCGTACCGGGCTCCGCCGACCCCACCCAGGTGCTGCCGCACGGCGCCGGCGCGTACGACCCGAACGCCGCGACCAACGTCCTGCCGCACGTGGGCGCCGCCGACCCGACGGCCGTCCTGCCGCCGGTGCCGCCCGGGCAGCCGGGTCAGCAGGGACAGGGCGGACCCGAGGACCCGCACCCCTGGCAGAACCAGCTGCGCGCGGCCCGCGACCGCAACGAGCAGACGCAGGTCCAGTACCTCGACCCGAACCAGGACCCGCTGCGCCGCCGCCCCCAGCGGCAGGTCGCGCGCCCGCAGCAGCCGCCGCAGCGTCAGCAGCGCCCACAGCCTCAGCAACCCCAGCAGGGCTACGGCGGTCATCCGCAGCAGCAACAGCAGCCCCAGCGGTACGCACCGCCGCCGCAACCCCAGCCCCAGCCGCAGCGGTACGCACCGCCCCAGCAGCCGCAGCAGCCCCAGCGCGAGCCCCGGCAGCCGCGGCAGCGCAGCTCCAGCCCGATGCGGATCCCGGGTCTCGGCTGCCTCAAGGGCTGTCTGTTCACGATCGTCATCCTCTTTGTCGCGGGCTGGCTGATCTGGGAGCTGAGCCCGCTGCAGGACTGGATCGGCACGGGCAAGAGCTACTGGGACCAGATCGGCGACTGGATCGGCACGGTGTCCGGGTGGATCGGGGATCTGGGCGGCAGCTCCGGCGGCCAGTAGCCCCCGCGGGCCGCCGGATCGGTGGCGACTCTGGAGATTTGTCGACACCTGGCGGGTGATTTCCGCCTCCACGGTGAAGGTGGGCTCGTCGGACGCGTAGTTTTGTCGCCAACACGCGTCTGTAGGAGCAGCCTTGGCACGGAAGATCGGCAGCCGGTACACCGCCAACCAGATCCTGGGGCGGGGCAGTGCCGGCACGGTGTGGCTGGGTGAGGGGCCCGAGGGGCCCGTCGCCGTCAAGCTGCTGCGCGAGGACCTCGCGTCCGACCAGGAGCTCGTCGGGCGGTTCGTGCAGGAGCGCACGGCACTGCTCGGGCTCGAGCACCCCAACATCGTCTCGGTCCGCGACCTGGTGGTGGACGGCAACGACCTCGCGCTGGTCATGGACCTCGTCCGCGGCACCGACCTGCGCACCCGGCTCGACCGGGACAAGCGGATGGCGCCCGAGGCGGCGGTGGCGATCGTCGCGGACATCGCGGACGGGCTGGCGGCGGCCCACGCGGCGGGCGTCGTGCACCGGGACGTCAAGCCGGAGAACGTACTCCTCGACATGCAGGGCCCCCTGGGACCCGGCGGCTCGCACCGCGCGCTGCTGACGGACTTCGGGGTCGCGAAGCTTATCGACACCCCGCGCCGCACCCGTGCCACGAAGATCATCGGCACGCCGGACTATCTGGCGCCGGAGATCGTGGAGGGGCTGCCGCCGCGCGCGGCCGTGGACATCTACGCGCTGGCGACGGTGTTGTACGAGCTGCTGGCGGGCTTCACGCCCTTCGGCGGCGGACACCCGGGCGCGGTGCTGCGACGCCATGTGACCGAGACCGTGGCGCCGCTCCCCGGCATCCCCGACGAGCTGTGGCAGCTGCTCGTGCAGTGCCTCGCCAAGGCGCCGGCCTCCCGGCTGCGCGCCTCCGAGCTGGGGGCGCGGCTGCGGGAGCTGCTGCCGTTGCTGGTCGGGATGGCGCCGCTGGACGTGGACGAGCCGGACGCGGAGGACGACGAGGAGGAGCCGTACGAGGCGCCGTCGGAGCAGCCCGCGTCCTCGGCGCCGGTACGGCGCGGTGCGGTGCCGTTGGTGCCGGGGGCGAAGCCGGCCGACTCCAACCGGGACACGCATACGTCGATGAGGGTGCCGGCGCCGGACGAGCTGGCGGGAGGCGCGCGAGGGACGGCGCGGGTGCCGCGGGCGGCCGGGGCGCCTCGGCCTGGCTCCGCGCGCAACCGGGCCGCGACGCGTAGGCGCCGGGTCGTGGTGAGCGTCGCCGCGGTGGTGCTCGTGGCGGCGGCCGGGGTGGGCACATGGGCGGCGACCTCCGGGGACGACGCGGGGACTCCCCAGGACACGAAGAACTCGGCACCTGCGTCTCCGTGACGGTGGGTGGGGGGATGTGCCGGGTTTCCTGCCGCGATACCGCTCGGCGCTGGTCGGTTGCCACAGCCGTTAGGCTGGAGGCGTGGCAGTCGTCGATGTATCCGAAGAGCTCAAGTCCCTCTCCTCGACCATGGAGTCGATCGAGGCCGTTCTGGACCTCGACAAGCTGAGGGCAGACATCGCCGTGCTCGAGGAGCAGGCGGCCGCGCCGTCCCTGTGGGACAACCCGGACGAGGCGCAGAAGATCACCAGCAAGCTCAGCCACATGCAGGCCGAGGTCAGGAAGGCCGAGGCGCTGCGCGGGCGGATCGACGATCTCTCCGTGCTCTTCGAGATGGCCGAGGAGGAGGACGACCCGGACACCCGTGCCGAGGCCGAGTCCGAGCTCACCGCCGTCAAGAAGGCGCTGGACGAGATGGAGGTCCGGACGCTGCTGAGCGGTGAGTACGACGCCCGTGAGGCGCTCGTCAACATCCGCGCCGAGGCCGGTGGCGTCGACGCCGCCGACTTCGCCGAGCAGCTCCAGCGCATGTATCTGCGCTGGGCCGAGCGCCACGGCTACAAGACCGAGGTCTACGAGACGTCGTACGCCGAAGAGGCCGGCATCAAGTCGACCACCTTCGCCGTACAGGTGCCGTACGCCTACGGCACGCTCTCCGTCGAGCAGGGCACCCACCGGCTCGTCCGGATCTCACCCTTCGACAACCAGGGACGCCGCCAGACCTCCTTCGCGGGTGTGGAGATCCTTCCCGTCGTGGAGCAGACCGACCACGTCGAGATCGACGAGTCGGAGCTGCGCGTCGACGTCTACCGTTCCTCGGGCCCCGGCGGCCAGGGCGTGAACACGACGGACTCCGCGGTCCGGCTGACGCACCTCCCCACCGGCATCGTGGTCTCCTGCCAGAACGAGCGCTCGCAGATCCAGAACAAGGCCACGGCCATGAACGTGCTGCAGGCCAAGCTCCTCGAGCGGCAGCGCCAGGAGGAGCGGGCGAAGATGGACGCCCTCAAGGACGGCGGCAGCTCCTGGGGCAACCAGATGCGTTCGTACGTCCTGCACCCGTACCAGATGGTCAAGGACCTGCGCACCGAATTCGAGGTCGGCAACCCGCAGGCCGTGCTCGACGGCGAGATCGACGGTTTCCTCGAAGCCGGAATTCGCTGGCGCAAGCAGCAGGAGAAGTAAGTTTGTCGACAAGGCAACTACTGCCCCCACGGCGGTAGTTGCCTTTTCTGTGCCCGGATGTCTGGGTTTTACGTCACACTCACAGACTCCATCCCCTGGCAAAGAACCCTTACCCGGACATCGCGTACGCAACGGCCTTGACGTTGCTTTGAAAAATGGGAAGGGTGAAGCGCGGCATGCGTATCTCTGGGGCGCATGTGAACCGGGGGACTCGCACGCAGCCACCCCCGTCGATCACGGCCCCCGAGCGCCGCCTCACTGACGATGAGCTACTGGGGGTAGCAACCTTATGACCAAGAAGACGCGCATCCGGATCGCGCGCATAGCCGCCGGCGCCGTGATCGCGGCCGGTGCCTCCCTGACCGCCGCCGGTGCCGCTTCCGCGGCCGAGACGGACGAGTGCCTGCTCGGCATCCTGTGCGGCGAGGAGTCGCCGTCTCCGGACCCGACGCCGACGGACACGGTCCCCACCGACCTCCCGACGGACCTTCCCACGGAAGAGCCGCCGATCACCGAGGACCCCACCGACGAGCCCACCGAGCCCACGGAGGAGCCCTCCGAGGACCCGACGGACGAGCCCACCGCGGACCCGACCGACGACGGCAACAACGGCGGCGGCAACGACGACGGTGGCAACGACAACGGGGGCGGCAACAACACCAACCCCGACGGCGGCTCCGACACCTCCGCCCAGCAGCAGGGCTCCTCGTCCCTGACCGACACCGGCTCGGAGACCTCCACCGACACGTCGGCCCAGGGCGGCGGCGCCGAACTCGCCGAGACCGGTGCCAACGACAAGACCACGTTCCTGGTCATCGGTGCCGCGACGATGATCGCCGGCGGTATCGGCTTCCGCATCCTGCCGCGCCTCGTGGGCGGCCGCGGCGGTGCCGCAGCCTGACGGTGACCCCGCGCACACGACAGGTGTGCATGGCGTACGACGAGGGGCCCGGAGCGAGTGATCGCTCCGGGCCCCTCGGGCGTTCCGTACGGGCGCCTACGCGGTCTGGTGGGCCAGCAGGGCCAGCGCCGCGATCAGCACCGCGAGCAGAGCGATCAGCGTCATGGGGTTGAGCTGGCCGAACAGGTTGTCCTGGGTGAGCCGCTCACGGTTCGCGCGGCAGACGGGGCAGCGGCCCTCATTCACGGGCGCGGCGCAGTTCGCGCACACCAGCCGGTCGTACGTCATGCGCTCGCCCTCCTAGTGCCGGTTCCTACTACAGAACGCTCTCCGGGTCCGGAACGTTCCCCCTCCACTGTGCCAGGTTCCTCCGGAAACGGCTCGAGCGCTCTCGGAGTGACCCCCTGAGCAGGTACACAAAAGGCACATCCAGCACGCAACCGCAACCGGTGCCTGCGCCCGCACACCCCGGTCGCGTATGGTCACGCTCATCTACCCCCGGCTAACCGTGGTGCATCCGTGATCCGATTCGACAACGTCTCCAAGGTCTACCCCAAGCAGACCCGCCCCGCACTCAGGGATGTGTCCCTGGAAGTGGAGAAGGGCGAGTTCGTCTTCCTCGTGGGGTCCTCCGGCTCCGGAAAGTCCACCTTCCTGCGACTGGTGCTCCGCGAGGAGCGGACCAGCCACGGCCAGGTGCACGTCCTGGGCAAGGACCTCGCACGCCTCTCCAACTGGAAGGTGCCGCAGATGCGCCGCCAGCTGGGGAC
Source organism: Streptomyces sp. NBC_00019 (assembly GCF_045041015.1). Taxonomy (NCBI): domain Bacteria; kingdom Bacillati; phylum Actinomycetota; class Actinomycetes; order Kitasatosporales; family Streptomycetaceae; genus Streptomyces; species Streptomyces sp. NBC_00019. The sequence goes on along the minus strand of NZ_CP108302.1, from coordinate 4,369,292 downwards.
GGTGTTCCAGGACTTCCGGCTCCTGCCGAACAAGACGGTCGCGGAGAACGTGGCCTTCGCGCAGGAGGTCATCGGCAAGTCGCGCGGCGAGATCCGCAAGTCCGTGCCGCAGGTGCTCGACCTCGTCGGGCTCGGCGGCAAGGAGGACCGGATGCCGGGCGAGCTGTCCGGTGGTGAGCAGCAGCGCGTGGCCATCGCGCGGGCCTTCGTCAACCGGCCCAAGCTGCTGATCGCCGACGAGCCCACCGGCAACCTCGACCCGCAGACCTCCGTCGGCATCATGAAGCTGCTCGACCGGATCAACCGGACGGGCACCACCGTGCTGATGGCGACGCACGACCAGAACATCGTGGACCAGATGCGCAAGCGCGTCATCGAGCTGGAGCAGGGCCGCCTCGTTCGCGACCAGGCGCGCGGCGTCTACGGCTACCAGCACTGACCGCACAGTCCACGGAAAGGCCCAACCAGACGCCATGCGCGCCCAGTTCGTACTGTCCGAGATCGGTGTCGGTCTCCGTCGCAATCTGACGATGACCTTCGCCGTCGTCGTCTCCGTCGCCCTGTCACTCGCCCTGTTCGGCGGGTCGCTCCTCATGAGCGATCAGGTCAGCACCATGAAGGGCTACTGGTACGACAAGGTCAACGTCTCGGTCTTCCTCTGCAACAAGAGCGACGCCGAGTCCGACCCCAACTGCGCCAAGGGCGCGGTGACCGACGACCAGAAGAAGGAGATCCTCTCCGACATCAAAAAGATGTCGGTCGTCGAGAAGGTCACCTACGAGACCCAGGACCAGGCGTACAAGCACTACAAGGAGCAGTTCGGCGACTCCCCGCTGGCGGCCTCCCTCACGCCGGACCAGATGCAGGAGTCGTACCGCATCAAGCTGAAGGACCCGGAGAAGTACCAGGTCGTCGCGACCGCCTTCGACGGCCGGGACGGCGTGCAGTCCGTGCAGGACCAGAAGGGCATCCTGGACAACCTCTTCGGCCTTCTCAACGGCATGAACTGGGCCGCGCGAGCGGTGATGGCGCTCATGCTGGTCGTCGCCCTGATGCTGATCGTCAACACGGTGCGCGTCTCCGCGTTCAGCCGACGGCGCGAGACCGGCATCATGCGCCTGGTCGGCGCCTCGGGCTTCTACATCCAGGCCCCGTTCATCATGGAGGCCGCGGTCGCCGGGCTCATCGGAGGCGCGGTCGCCTGCGGATTCCTGGTGGTCGCCCGCTACTTCATCATCGACCACGGCCTGGCCCTGTCCGAGAAGCTCAACCTGATCAACTTCATCGGCTGGGACGCCGTACTGACAAAACTCCCCCTCATCCTGGCGACAAGCCTGCTGATGCCGGCACTGGCGGCGTTCTTCGCGCTGCGCAAGTACCTGAAGGTGTGACACATGCCAAGAGGGCCGTACGGGCAACCGACCGTGCGGCCCTTCGCGTTGTCCTAGACTCACCCGCATGTCAGGCCGAGACCTGTTCTGTCAGCCCCGTCGCATCGGCCGCGGGGCGGCTCTGACGTTGGTGTTCGCGAGTGTGCTGGTGGCGGGGGCCGCGACCGGGTCGTTGCCCGAGGCCGACCGGAAAGGCACGCAGGACAGGGGCGGTTCGGCCGTGCCGGCCGGGCGGCAGGAGAATGTCGCCGAGGCCGCCGCCGAGGCCATGGCCGCGGGGAAGTCGCCCGTGGAGGCGGCTGAGCGGGCCGTCAGCCGTAGTGGGGACCGGTGGGGTGCCGTCTACTCGCCGGGGGAGTACGAGGAGTTCGAAGAGGCCCTCGACGGGCGGTACACCGGCGTCGGGCTGTGGGCGCGGCGGGAGCGGGGCGGGCGGATCGAGGTGACCAAGGTGCGCGCCGGGTCGCCCGCGGCGGTCGCCGGGATCCGGGCCGGAGACCGGCTGCGCAGTGTCGACGGGCGGAAGGTCGACGGGCGGCCCGTCACCGAGGTGGTCTCCTTACTGCGCGGTGACGCCACCGACGCGGCGGCCGGTACGGCGGTCACGCTCGGGCTGGAGCGGGGCACGCGCGCGTGGGACGAGACGGTGCGGCGGGCCCGACTGTCCACGGACTCGGTCACCGTTCGAGAGCTCGCCGGCGGGATCACCGTCATCAAGATCGACTCGTTCACCAAGGGCTCCGGCGACGCCGTCCGCACCGCCGTACGACAGGCCCCCGCCGCCTCCGGCATCATCCTCGACCTGCGCGGCAACTCCGGCGGCCTGGTCACCGAGGCCGTCACCGCCGCCTCCGCCTTCCTCGACGGCGGCCTCGTCGCCACCTACGACGTCGACGGCGCCCAGCAGGCCCTGCACGCCGACCTCGGCGGCGACACCACCAGACCCCTGGTCGCGCTCGTCGACGGCGGCACGATGAGCGCGGCCGAGCTGCTCACGGGTGCGTTGCAGGACCGGGGGCGCGCGGTGGTCGTGGGGTCCCGCACCTTCGGGAAGGGCTCGGTGCAGATGCCCAGCCGGCTCCCCGACGGGTCGGTGGCCGAGCTGACCGTGGGGCACTACCGGACGCCGTCCGGGCGCGGCGTCGACGGCACGGGCATCACCCCCGACCTGGACGCCGACCAGCAGGTGATCGAGCGCGCGGAGACGGTCCTGGGCGGATTGGGCCCCCCGTCGTAAACGACTTCCCGCACACCCCCTCCGTAGTGCGAAAATGGGCAGCACTATGAGCAAGGGAATGTACGTACCGAAGGAGTCCCAGCCCAAGCAGGGCGGGACGGCCGCCACGGGCCGGGACGGCGAGAAGGGCGGCAAGCGCAAGATCGTCGCCCAGAACAAGAAGGCCCGGCACGACTACGCGATCATCGACACCTACGAGGCCGGCATCGTGCTGAGCGGCACCGAGGTCAAGTCGCTGCGCGAAGGACGGACCTCGCTGACCGACGGCTTTGTCCAGATCGACCAGGGGGAGGCGTGGCTGCACAACGCCCACATCCCCGAGTATCACCAGGGCACCTGGACCAACCACTCCGTGCGCCGCAAGCGCAAGCTGCTCCTGCACCGCGAGGAGATCGACAAGCTGGAGTCGAAGGCCCAGGAGACGGGTCACACGATCGTGCCCCTCGCCCTGTACTTCAAGGACGGCCGGGCCAAGGCCGAGATCGCGCTCGCGCGAGGAAAGAAGGAGTACGACAAGCGGCAGACCCTGCGTGAGCAGCAGGACCGGCGGGAGTCGGACCGGGCGATCGCGGCGGCGAAGCGGAAGCAGCGGGGCCAGTAGGAATAGGCTGGCACCCCGGTGCGTTGGTCACGTACGATGGGTACTGCACCTCAGCGAAGGTGCGCACCCCTCTCCGGAGGGGATTGAAAAAACAACATGGGGATGATCGGTTTCGACAGCGGATGTCGAAGCAGGGGAAGCGTGTCGAGGAAGCGGCAATGATCTCGTAAACCATATGTCGCAACCAATAATCGCCACTAACAAGAGCGATTCCCGCGCCTTCGCCCTCGCTGCCTAATAAGCAGTGAGTGGAGGCCCATAACGGGTGTCAGCCCGGGAGTGTTCCCGACCCGGATCCTGGCATAATCTAGGGAACTAAACCATCGAGCCCGGTCACGGGGTTCGATGGGAAATCAAACAGTGACTGGGCCCGTCGGCGACTTGTTCGCGTGATCGCCGGGGCCGAGAAAATCACAGCGAACTGCACACGGAGAAGCCCTGATTCTGCACCGTTGGACGCGGGTTCGATTCCCGCCATCTCCACTCGTCCCTCCGGGGACAACCCCATGTTTTTTTAATTGATCACAGTGGCAATGGTCTCGCTGCTTTCGAGTGGCGGGGCCATTGCCATGCTTGGTGGGTGCCAATCGCTTCGCGCGCAGTTCCCGCCGTCCTCACTGGTGTTCTGCTTTTTGCCGTGTGTGGTCATTAGGGGGCCGGGAGTCAGGGCAGTGCCGATGCGTCATGTGCGTCGGACTCTCTGGCGCACGAAGCCGTGAAGATCACCGGCTGCACGGCTGGTCTCTCCGCCGAGTTTGTGGCGACCAACTCAGAGGTGGAAGCGGCCACTTACACAGTGACCTTCAGGTTTCCCTTCGGGTTCCGTACGGGAGTCGGGGTCGAGCACGTCACGCAGACGGCGGAGGCGGTCGGTCCTGGGCGGACCGACAAGGGCCCAAGACCCTCTACCTACTTGGGAAGCTCGGATTTCTGACGGTGATTGCTGCGCTGACCCGCAGCGGGCCGATATCGGTGCTCAGGTTGAACTGCGGTCGGTCCCCGCAGTTCCCCGTGGTTCCCCGCAGGATCTGGCGCGTGAATGGCACGACCCATTCGCCACGGAGAACCCCCGGGCGGAAGCTCGGTCCTGAGGTCTGAGCCCCAGCTGACGACAGTCAGCCGCGAAGGTGGGTGCGTCGACCGATCAGGCGCGCGCGTATGTCTCGCTGCGCCCCCACCGGCCGCAGCGACGCTATCCAGAGTTTTCGTCGACCAGAGCAACCCGTGGCGGCGGACCCGTGACGATCTCGCCGCCTCTGATCCGTAACTCTGGAGAGATCGGTCATTGGAGGCCATACAGGCTGGAGGGAGGGTCGTGAGGGCTGGTGCCGGTCATTGGTGGTTACTGGGGTTGTACTGCGTTGTTGTACAGCAGGATCCCGACCGGGGGTGAGGCCGTGGAGCGGGAACAGCTCGAACGGGCGCTGGGCGCGGGGCGGTGGCGACGAGACGTCGCTGGCCGCTGCGCTCGCGGAACTTGACGTAGCTGGTGTCGACGGGGATCCGCTTGTAGGGAGCTGCGGTCTCCGCAAAGCTCGCTGCCGTCGAACACGGTGAGACGGCCCGCCATCAAACCGACGGGCCGTCTCACGGTCAGTACGTCGTCTCGCTACGCGTGGCCCGAGTAATACGGGGAACAGACGCTGTTCAAATCTTGGTGCATGCAAATTCTCATCCTGACGGAGGTTCCTTCCGTCAAGTCGCCAGACTTCCAGCCGGTCTTATAGGGAGCGGCGTGTCCATCGGTGCTTGCAAGGCGGTAAGGAGACTCGAGAATGGCATTCACGCCCCAACCGTCTCCATAGTAGTCCGCGGCGCGCATCGAATCCCCCGGATCTTCGCCTAGCGGATCTGCCTGCCAGATCGCGATGCCGGAATAGGTGCCGTTGGTATAGACGGCGATGCAGAAACCGCCATTTGATACGACTCCGCACTTCTCGAAGGTGAAGTCGGGTGCGGCTGCTGCGCTGCTTGCCCCAAATGTGAGGGAGCCACCCGTAAGGAGTGCACTGGCTGCTAGTAGCGTGATTACTCGGTTCTTGCGCATATTTATCGAGAACCCCCCAATGGGTAAGCGGATGAGCCCAGGTCATCGACGGTAGATCGTCTCTTGATATTGCTGGCCGGTCAAGCCGTCGGCTTGGTGTCGATCCTGGGTCCGCCTCGGGCCGCACGGCCCTGAGCCTGACGGGTGGCAGGAGCGGAGCGACGGGGCTGGATGTGTGAGATGTCGGATTGAGGGAGAGTCGCTGCCGGGAATCCCGGACCGAATCATCGCCCAAATCATGGGATGGGAGCCGACCGGTGCCGCGCGGACTGCGGTACCCAGCCGTATCGGCTCGACGGATACCCGAAGCTCCAACTCCTCGACGAGGAGCACGAATACGTCGACGGTGTACGGACCCTCCTGGGACGGAACAGATCAGCACCGCCGTGGGTGGGGACGGCAGCCCGAAGGCTGTGACCCTTCAGGTCGGCGAGGCCGCTCAGGCAACCCTCGCGTGGCGGAACACGACCGAGGCCGGTGTCGACGACCTGGTGAACGTGCCGTACGTCCGCGTGCGGGCGAAGTCCGGCTCCGACCCCGTGATGGTGGTCCCGGAACTGGACCTCGGGACGACGGGGAAGCTCGGCGTGGGGCTGTGGAAGATCGACGAGACGTATCGAGGCGCCGACACCGACCCCGCCCGGCCGACGGCCGCGCCCCCTCCCCGTGACCGCTCCCCTCGTCGTCCTTGCCTCTGCGGTCGTGCTGCTCCTGCTCGGCCGTCCGAGGGTCGCGCCCGCCATCAAGGCCTCGCCCTCACCGCACCCCCGGTGGCCGGGTTGGTCTGGCTTCTGGACGAGGTCATGGAGGAGACCACAGCCGCCGTTGCCGTCGTTGCGGTGTACGTCGTCGTACTGATCGTACTGAACGGGCTTTTCGCCCATCCCCGGCTGCCGACCTGGGCGAAGGTGACCGTGTTCCTGACGGTTCCGGTGGCCGCAGTGGCCCGGCTGCTGGTCGTGAGCGCGGACTACGCGCTCAAGGACCCGTGCTCCATGCGCTACGGAGGCGTCGGCGTCTCCAAGGCGTTTCCCCCCCGCTGGCGTACTGCCTCTACGAGGACGGCAGCACCCACAACCTCGCGACCGGCGCCCAGTTCGTGTTCTGGGTCTGCTTCGTCAGCAGTGTGCTGTTGCTCGGGGCCGGGCTGTGGCAGGTCGCGCGGAACCCCGGGACGCTCGTGCGGCAGTTCCTCACGGAGGACTCGTCCACTTCCTGAACCACCATGGCGGACACGTCCGTTGTGGGTGTGCAGCCCCATTTTGACAACCTGTTCGCCAGTTCCTTATGACACCTCGTCTACGTCTGCAGCGAGGGTGCACCGTGCAGAACGGAGCGTCGCTGTGTCCGATTCAGGGTGCGGCGGGCGCGTATTGCTGCCCGATGCCGAAGCGAACGTACGCTCCCGTGATCCCTGGTTGGGGTGATAGCTGCGTGATTCGGGTACATGAGTGCGTCACTCGTACATACGGTCCTTACCGAGGTTCGGGATGTTGCAATGTCTCGCCCGGGTTCGCGATGGGGGTGGAGTGTGGCGCAGGCAAGGGCGGCTGCGGAGGCCGGGCGTGCCAGGTATACCTACCGACTGCGCGTGTCCTCGGTGGCCGGGGCAGGGCTGTTGGCGGAGTGGGACCGGTGCCGATGGGTGTGGAACGAGTGCGTTGCCCGCTCAAAGAAGGCACACCGGGATGGGGAGGAGTGCGGCCCGGCACGGCTGGACCGGATGCTGATCGAAGCCCGCGCCGCTACCCCGTGGCTGGCCCAGGGCTCCTCGGTGTCGCAGCAGCAGCTGATTCGCGACTTTGGCAAGTCCCGCGCGAAGTCGCTCAAGGACATCAAAGAACGCAAGCCGGTACATCAGCGGGCTGGCATGCCGAAGTACAAGAAGAAGCGCGAGGCTGATCTCACGCTCAATTACACCCGTCGCGGCTTCCGCCTCAAGGATGGCCGTCTGCACTTGGCGGGCGGAATCATGGTGTCCGTGGTCTGGTCGCGGCAGTTGCCCGCCGAGCCGTCCTCGGTCCGTGTGTACCGGGACAGCGTCGGCCATTGGTACGCCTCGTTCGTCGTCCCAGCCGAAGTCCAGCCGTTGCCTCCCACTGGACGGGTGCTCGGCGTCGACTGGGGTGTGAAAGAGATCGCGACCACCACGAGCGACGTCCACGACCTCCCGCACCCCGAGCACGGCAGGAAGGCCCGGCAGAAACTGTCCCGGTACGACCGGATGATGGCCTGCCGCAAGCCGAAGAAGGGCCAGGCGGCCTCGAAGGGATACCGGGAGGCGAAGCAATGGCGGGCGAAGACGTACCAGAAGATCGCCCGGCAGCGGCAGGACCATGCGCGTAAGTGGGCCAAGAAGGTCGTACGCGACCATGACGTGATCGCGGTGGAGGGCTTCAAGCCGAAGTTTCTGGCCAAGACGAACATGGCCCGGAAGGCTGCCGATGCCGCGATCGGCGCCACCAAGAAGGCCCTGCTGGAGATGGGCCGCAAGCATGCGCGGGACGTACGCCTCGTCCATCCCGCGCACACCACCATGGACTGCGGCCGGTGCGGAGCGAGAGCCAAGCACGCCCTGCCGCTGTCGGAACGCACCTACACCTGCACCGCATGCGGGTTTGTCTCTCCCAGGGACAAGAACTCCGCGCGCGTAATGCTCGTCCGGGCAGGTCTGGACCCGGCTGGTGAAGAGGGCGTAAGACCTCCTGGAGCGCCGCTCCAGGAGGCAGCCTGAGCCAGGAATCCCCTCGCAGTGAGGGGAGCATTCAAGCTTCTACGGTCCCTCCCCTGTTCGAGCTTCGACATGGGCACACGCGTCGTTCAGGTCAGCGCAGACCGAACGTCGCCAGGCGCAGGCCCTCTCCCTTCAGCACCAGGTAGACGTCGGTACGGCCCTTCGCCGCGCGCGAGAGGTCGGCGGTCACCGTCTCGTAGGCGTACGGCGACGAGGTGCCGGCGAAGGCCGCCGTACCGGCGAGGGTGCCGGTCGGGGAGCCCAGCCGGACCTCGACCGTGCCGGAGGCGCCGGCCACGCGGGCCGTGAACTTCGAGGCGCCCGAGCCGAGCCGGGCGTCCCCGTACTTCAGCCACGCCCGGTCGGCCGTCACCCCCACCGCCGTACCGCGCTCCTTCGACTCGTCGACGAGACGCGTGCCGTCGTAGTCGTCGAAGTTCTCGGCGCGGGTCGTGCGGGAGAGGTCGCGGGCCGGGATCGTCTCGCCGGACACCTGCCAGGTCGTGCGTGTGCGGATGTCCGCGGAGGAGGAGCCGGCGAGGACGTCGTAGGTGCCCTGTTCCACCACCCACTTGGAGCGCGTGACGTCCCAGTGCGCGAGGTCCTTCTTCGCCAGCTTCAGCCTGACCGTCTTCGTCTCGCCCGGCTTCAGCGTCACCCGCTGGAAGGCCTCCAGCTGCTTCAGGGGCTGCTTGTCGCGGGAGACGCGCTGGTGGGCGTAGAGCTGGACGACCTCGTCGCCGGTGCGGCTGCCGGTGTTGGTGACCTTCACCTCGTAGCCGTCAGCCGACTTCCGAAGGTCGCCGTAGCGGAAGGACGTGTAAGAGAGCCCGTGGCCGAAGGGATAGAGCGGGCTGCCCTTGAAGTACTGATAGGTGCGGTCGGACTTGATGATGTCGTAGTCGAGGATCGACGGGAGGTCCGACTCCGAGCGGTACCAGGTCTGGGTGAGGCGGCCCGAGGGGTTGGCGTCGCCGTAGAGGAGGTCGGCGAGGGCGTTTCCGGTCTCCTGGCCCGCGTGGGAGGTCCACAGGACGGCCGGGACCTCCTTCTGGAGGGCGCCGAGGGTGGTCGGGTAGCTGTTCTCGACGATCACCACGACCCGGGGGTTGGCCGCCTTGACCGCCCTGACCAGGGCTTCCTGCGCCGGGGCCAGGCCCATGTCGGTACGGTCGTGGGCCTCGCGGCCGTTGATGGACGGGTTGGAGCCGACCACGACCACCGCGTTGTCCTTGCCCTTGACCGCGGCCACGGCCTCGTCGACACCGCTGCGGACGACGTCCTTCGTGTAGTGCGCGGCGGCGTCCTTCGCGACCAGGCCGAGCGTGCCGTCCGCACCGGTCGGGCCGAGGTAGACGGGGTTGGCCCACCAGGGCTCCTCGGTCTCGTATCCGGCGTACCGCAGGAGGTATGTGCCGTCCGTCTGCTCCTCCAGCTGGAACTGCTGCTGGACGTACCAACCGTTCGGCTGCACCTGGTCGTTGACGAAGTTCGCCCAGTTGTAGCCGACGTACTTGCCGTTGGCGGCGGAGCGCAGGGTGACGATGCCCGCGCCCCAGTCGAAGACGTCGAACTGGGCGCTCGTGTCCGAGGCCGACGTCTCCTTGAGCGGCTCGCCGTCCGCGTCCGTGCCCGCCGTGACGTAACGGCCCGTCTCCGCGTTCTTCAGCGCGATCCGGTCGACGCCCTCATTGGTCGTGACGGCGGTGCCGAGCTTGGCCGCGATGCCCTCGGCCGGGGTGACCGCGTAGGGGAGCGTGCCCGAGTACCAGTCGGTGTAGAGGGTGTCGGCGAGCGGGCCGACGACGGCGACGTCCTTCGCGGACTTCTTCAGGGGCAGGGTGCCCGTCTGGTTCTTCAGCAGCACGGCACCTTCCGTCGCCGCCTTGCGTGCCAGCTTCTGATGGGCGGGGCTGTTGATGACGGACTTGTCGATCGAGCCGTACTTGCCGCCGCCCGGGTCGAACTCGCCGAGCCGGACGCGCACGGACAGGATGTGCCCGGCGGCCTCCTCGACGTCCGACTCCTTCAACAGGCCTTGTTGCAAGGCGGATTTGATCGCTCCGGTCGTCACCGAGGAGTTCGCGTCGTTGTCGGTGAAGCTGTCGATGCCGGCCTTCATGGCCGCGGCGTCGCCCTCCGTCACGCTCGGGTAGTACTTCTGGTCGCCGGGGAGGTTGCCCGGGGCGAAGGCGTCGGTGACGTTCAGGAGGTCGTAGGAGGTCCACTTCCGTACGACGCCGTCCAGGTCCGGATTCACCGTCGCGGGGCGGCCGTTGACCAGGTTGTACGAGGACATGACCCCCGTCGCCGCGTTCGCCTCGATCGCCGGTTTGAAGGCCGCCTCGTCGTACTCCTTCGCGACGCGCGGGCGCAGGTCGGAGGAGGTGGTCGTGCGGTGCCACTCGTTGTTGTTGGCGAGGTAGTGCTTGAGGGTGGGCGCGGTCTTCAGATGGTCGGGGTCGCCGCCGGTCAGGCCCTCGCCGTACGCCGTCGACAGCGCGCCGGTCAGCTCGGGGTCCTCGCTGTAGCCCTCCTCGTTGCGGCCCCAGCGCGGGTCGCGGAGCAGGTTCACCACGGGTGCCCAGAGGTTGAGGCCCCAGCCGGCCGGGCGTTCCTGCTGGAAGCCGCGTGCCTCGTCGCCGACCGCCGAGCCGACCTGTTCCATCAGGGCCGGGTCCCAGGTGGAGGCGAGCCCGACGGCCTGGGGGAAGACGGTGGTCTCGCCGAGCCAGGCGACGCCGTGCAGGGCCTCGGTGCCGGTGCGGAAGGACTCGATGCCGAGGCGGGGAATGGCGGGCTGGTACTGGTGGAGAAGGGAGATCTTCTCGTCGAGGGTGAGCCGGTCCAGCAGGTCGTCGACGCGCCGGTCCACGGTGAGGGAGGGGTCGCGGAAGGGGTACGGCGTATCGGCGTGGGAGGGAACAGTGGCGCCGAGCCCTGCGATCAGGGCCAGCGCCACCACGAGTGTGGATCTACGTCTCTTGCTGCCTTTCATGTCACGGCTCCTTCGAGTAGGGCCTTGCATCTACGGGCATACAGGGCATCTGTGGGGTTCAGGGGGCGTTCCTCGGCGCCGTGCTCGCGCGTTCCGTCATCCGGGGCGGCAGCAGCGTGGCCTCGGGCACCGTCTTGTGGTCGAGCTTTTTCATCAGCAGCTCCACGGCCCGGGTGCCGACCTCGGCGGAGGGCAGGGCGACCGAGGTGACGGGGACGCGGAGGTTCCCGGCGAGTTCGTCGGGGCAGATGGCGGTGACGGAGAGATCGGCGGGGACGCGCAGGCCGAGCTGCTCGAAGGCGTCGATGAGGGGTTCGAGGATCGCCTCGTTGTGGACGACGACCCCGGTCAGCGCGGGCTGCTCGCGCAGCAGTTGCTCGGCGACCTCGCGGGCGGCGGCGGGCGAGGCCTCGCACGGGTGGACCGAGGAGGCGAGCCGGCCCCGGTCCGCGGCGGCGGTGAAACCCTGGACCACACGCTGGGCGAACGCGGTCTGGCGGACGTACACCTCGGGCGGCGACCCGACCAGCGCGACCACCCGGTGCCCGAGCCGCGCCAGATGCTCCACGCACGCCTCGCCGGCCGCCTTGAAGTCGAGGTCGATACAGGTCAGACCGTCCGCCTCGGCCGGGAACCCGATCATCACCGACGGCCGCTCCAGCGAGCGCAGCAACGGCAGCCGGGGGTCGTCGAGCTGGACGTCCATGACGATCATCGCGTCCACCAGTGCCGTGTCGGCGACCCGGCGCAGCCCGTCCTCGCCCTCCTCCTGCGTCAGCAGCAGCACGTCATGGTCGTAGCGCCGTGCCGTCGTCACCACCGACACCGCGAACTGCATCACCACCGGGACGTGGATCCCGGTGCGTAAGGGCACCACCAGCGCCAGCACGTTCGATCTGCTGCTGGCCAGCGCCCGGGCGCCCGCGTGCGGCCGGTAGCCCAGTTCGCGGATGGACGCCTCGACGCGCTGCCGGGTCTCCTCGGAGATCGGGCGCTTGCCGCTGAGCGCGTAGGAGACGGTGCTGGGGGAGACGCCGGCGTGCCGGGCCACATCAGTGATCTTCACCATCAGCCCAGCTCCACCGTGAGAAACCCGGTCCCGGCCTGCGCCCGCCCGACCCGCTCCCCGGCCGCCAGCGCCCACGGCGCCGAAGGGGCGCCGCACGAGGCCCGCAGCGTGTCCCCTTCGCGTACGACGGTGTAGGCCACGTCCCCGACCCGTACCGTCACCTGGGCGCCCCGCTCCAGGCCGTAGGCCCGCAGGGTCACCCCGTCGGCGTGGTCGTAGTCGGGCCGGTCGTCCACCGCGCCGACCGGGATCACCGCACCGGGCCGCACGAGCAGCGGCACGCTGAGGAAGTCGTGCTGCTCGCGCACCCAGCGCGGTCCGGTGACCGTCTGCCCGCTGACGAAGTGGGTCCAGGTGCCTTCGGGGACGTAGTACGAGACGTCGTCGGAGTCGCTGAACACCGGCGCCACCAGCAGATCGGGGCCGAGCATGTACTGCCGCTCCAGATGCGCGCACCCCGGGTCGTCCGGGAACTCCAGCACCATCGCCCGCATGACCGGCACGCCCTCGGTGTGGGCGGTGCGGGCGGCCTCGTACAGATACGGCATGAGCCGGAGCTTGAGCCGGGTGAAGTGCCGCAGCACGTCGACCGATTCCTCGTCGAAGAGCCACGGGACGCGATACGACGAGCTGCCGTGCAGCCGGCTGTGGGAGGACAGCAGCCCGAACGCCAGCCACCGCTTGAAGAGTTCGGGCGTCGGCGTGCCCTCGAAGCCGCCGATGTCATGGCTCCAGAACCCGAACCCCGAGAGGCCGAGGGAGAGTCCGCCGCGCAGTGACTCCGCCATCGACTCGTACGTCGCCTCGCAGTCGCCGCCCCAGTGCACCGGGAACTTCTGGCTGCCCGCCGTCGCCGACCGGGCGAAGACGACCGCCTCCTCCTCGCCCCGGTGCTCGCGCAGGACGTCGAAGACGGTGCGGTTGTAGAGGTACGTGTAGTAGTTGTGCATCCGCTCCGGGTCCGAGCCGTCGGACCACTCCACATCCAGCGGCACCCGCTCGCCGAAGTCGGTCTTGAAGCAGTCGACGCCCTGCGCGAGCAGCCCCACCAGCTTGGACGCGTACCACTCGCGCGCCGCCGGGCTGGTGAAGTCCACGATCGCCATCCCCGGCTGCCAGAGGTCCCACTGCCAGATCCTGCCGTCCGGCCGCTTCAGCAGATGCCCGAGCGCCTTGCCCTCCGCGAAGAGGGGGGAGCGCTGGGCGATGTACGGGTTGATCCAGACACAGACCCGCAGCCCGCGCTCCTTGAGCCGCTTGAGCATGCCCTCGGGGTCCGGGAACACCCGTGGGTCCCACTCGAAGTCGCACCAGTTGTGCTCGCGCATCCAGAAGCAGTCGAAGTGGAAGACGGACAGCGGGAGTTCGCGTTCCCGCATGCCCTCGATGAAGGAGGTCACCGTCTCCTCGTCGTAGGAGGTGGTGAAGGAGGTCGAGAGCCACAGGCCGAAGGACCAGACGGGCGGGAGGGCCGGGCGGCCGGTCAGGGCCGTGTACTTGCGGAGGATGTCCTTCGGCGTCGGACCGTAGATGACGTAGTACGTGAACTCCTGGGTCTCCGCGCTGAACTGCACCCTGGAGACCGCCTCCGAGGCGACCTCGAAGGAGACCTTGCCCGGGTGGTCGACGAAGACGCCGTAGCCCGCGTCCGTCAGATAGAACGGGACGTTCTTGTAGGCCTGTTCGGTGGTCGTGCCGCCGTCGGCGTTCCAGATGTCGACGACCTGGCCGTTCTTGACCAGCGGGCCGAATCTCTCGCCGAGACCGTAGACGCTGGTGCCGACCGTGAGGTTGAGCTGCTCACGCAGATAGTGGCCGCCGGCCGCGTCCCGCATGATGCCCATGCTCTTGTGGCCGCTGCTGGTCAGGACACGGCCGTGGGCACGGAAGTCGAGGTGCCAGGGGCCTTCGGTGGCGAAGCGGACCGAGAGGTCGCCGGAGGTCAGGGTCGCGTGGTCGTCGTCGTAGGAGATCTGTGCGGCGGGGTTGTCCGTGCTGAGCTCGAACGCGGGGCCGGTGGGCTGTTCGCCCTCGAAGTGGGTGAAGGTGACGCCTACGACGTCCGGCATCGGCGTGTGGGCGTTGATGGTCATGACCGGTCCCGTCATCAGGTCGCCGCGGCTGAGGATGGGCCGGGAGGGTGCGTGGATCTCCAGGCCGGACTCGGTGGGGGTGACGTCGAGGACCTGGGCGGGGTGGTCCGCCGTGACGCCCTCGCGCAGCAGCCAGTAACCGTCGGTGAACTTCATGTGGGGGGTCCTTATTTGACGGCACCCACGGCGATGCCGCGGGTGAGGGTCCGCTGGAACAGAAGGAAGAAGACGATGGCCGGGAGGACGCCCAGGAGCGCTGCCGCGTTGGTCATCGTGGCGTCCATGAGGCGCTGGCCCTGGAGGACGCCGAGGGCCACCGACACCGTCTGGTTGTCGTTGGAGATCAGCATGACCAGGGGGAGCAGGAACTCGTTCCAGGTCCAGATGAAGAAGAAGACCAGCAGTACGCCGATGGTGGGGCGGCTCACCGGGACGACGATCCGCCACAGGATCTGCCACTTGTCGGCGCCGTCGATCTTCGCGGCCTCGATGATCTCGCGGGGGAACTGGCCCAGGACGGAGGAGAGGAGATAGGTGCCGAACGCCGCCTGGATCACCGTGAACACGATGATCACGCTGAGCCTGGTGTCGTAGAGCCCGGCTTCCTTGCTCAGGTAGTAGATCGGGTAGACCAGCGCCTCCTGCGGCAGCATGTTCGCCAGCACGAAGAAGGCCAGCACCCAGGTGCGGCCCTTGATGCGGCCGATGCCGATCGCGTACGCGTTGAGGACGGAGAGGATCACCGCGAAGATCGCGACTCCGCCGCTGATCAGCAGGGAGTTGAAGAGCTTCTGGCTGTAGTCGACGCGCTCCCAGAAGTCCTTCAGGCCGTCCAGGTAGAGGCCGTCGGGGAGGCTCAGGGGGCCGTTCTGGGAGTACTCGGCGGGGGACTTGACCGCGTTGACCGCGACGATCAGGAAGGGCACGACCATGAAGAGGGCCGCGACGCACAGGGCGACGAGGACGGGGTAACGGCGTAGCGCGGTCCTCATGCTTTCGCCTCCGCGCGGGTCTGGAGCTTCAGGCCGATCAGGGACAGGGCCAGGATGATCACCGTGAGAACGGTGGAGATGGCGGCGCCGTAGCCGACCTGCGTCTTCTCGAAGAACGTGGTGAAGGAGAAGTAGGACGGGACGTTCGTGGCGCCGCCCGGGCCGCCCTTCGTCAGGACGTACACCGCTCCGAAGACCTTCAGCGCGGCGATCGTGCACCAGGTCAGGACGACGTAGATCTCCGGGCGGATCTGCGGCAGCGTGATGTGCCAGAACCGGCGCCACCAGCCGGCGCCGTCCAGCTCGGCCGCCTCGTGCAGCTGCGGGTCCACGCGTTGCAGGCCCGCCATGAAGATGACGAGCGGGAAGCCGAGCTGGACCCAGACCATCACGCCCATGACGCTGTAGAGCGCGATGTCGGGGTCGCCGAGCCAGTCCTGCTGCCAGCTCGACAGCCCTATGGCCTTGAGGAGTTCGTTGAGGGAGCCGTCGGTGGGAGCCAGGATCCAGCTCCAGACGATGCCCGCGACCGCGATCGGCAGCACCTGGGGGAGGTAGAAGCAGGCGCGCAGTACCGCGACGATCCTCGACCCGAAGTGCTTGCCGATGTAGTCGAACAGCGCGGCGGCCAGGACCAGTCCGACCGCCGTGGGTACGGCCGCCATGGCGACGACCATGAACAGGCTGTGCCGGAACGACTCCCAGAACTCCGAGTCGTCCATCAGCTCGCGGTAGTTGGCGAGCCCGGTCCAGCTGGGGGAGCCCACGCCCTGCCAGTCGGTGAAGCTGACGCCCGTGTTCATCAGGAACGGGACGACGATGACGGTGAGGAAGGCGAGGACGCCGGGGAGGAGGAAGAGGGCGTAGGAGTCGCGGGGGCGGCGAGGGTGACCGGCGTGGCTCTCCTTGCTGGTCACCCTCTTCTCGACGGTCACCGTCATTGCTTCGGCGCGCCCTTGTCGTACGCCTCCTGCAAGGCGTCGAGATAGCCCTCCGGCTTCTCGCTGCTCGTGATCAGCTTCTGGGTCTCGGAGACGAGGACGTCGTAGTAGCCGGGGACCGGCCAGTCGGGGTAGAAGGCCAGGCCGTCCCGTTGGGAGAGGACGTTGAAGTTGTCGATGAGGGCCTTCGACTTCGCGTCGGTGATGGCGCTCGCATCGGCCGCGACGGGGACACCGCCCTTGTTGCCGAGGAGGTTCTGGATCTTCTTCGACATGGTGATGTCGATGAAGTCGTAGGCCAGCTTCTTGTTCTTGGCGCCCTTGGGGACGACCCAGAGGTTGCCGCCGGAGCCGAGGGTGAGGTTCGAGTCGGGCCACAGGAAGGTGCCCCAGTCGAACTTCGCCTCGTCGACGAAGCGGCCGTACCACCAGCTGCCGGAGAACAGGATCGGCGACTTGCCCTGGATGAAGGAGACGCCCGCGTCCTCGGCCTTGGCGCTGTTGGTGGTCTTGGCGATGTAGCCCTTCTTCACCCAGTCCGCGAAGGTGTCGGCGGCGTAGCTCCAGGCGGTGTCGTGGAAGTCGGTCTTGCCCTTGTAGAGCTCGTACGAGTCGACCCAGGAGCGGTCGGCCTTCGACAGGGCGAGCTGGTAGAGGTACTGCTGGGCGATGTACTCGGCGCCGGCGTTGGCGAGCGGGGTGACCTTGTTCTGGACGAACTTGTCCATCGCGGCGGTCAGTTCGTCGAACGACTTCGGTTCGGCGATGCCGTACTTCGCGAAGAGGTCCTTGTTGTAGAAGACCATCGTGTACTCGGCGTAGTTGGGGACGCCGTACCACTTGCCGGAGCCCATCACGCCGTTGGTGTCGTACACGCTGGTGGTGCGGACGCTCGCGCTGAGTTTCTTGTCCCAGCCGCGGGTGGTCGCCTCTTGGGTGAGATCGGTGAGGAGCCCCTGCTTGGACAGGAGTCCCGCCGTCGCGTTGCCCTTGTTGTACTCCATGACGTCGGGTGCGTCGGAGGAGTTGAGGACCATCGGGGCGGTCTTCTGGATCTGTTCGAAGCCCTTCGCCTCGAACTCCACCTTCACGCCCGGGTGCTTGGCCTTGAACTCCTTGACCGCCTCGTCCCAGGCCTGTCCCATCGCGCTGTTGGGGGCCTCGTAGTGCCACAGTTTGAGCGTCTTGCCGTCCTCGGAGGACCCATTGTCCGAGTCTCCGCAGGAGGCCAGGAGCAGTGACCCGGTCAGGGCCACCGCCATCGCCATCACACGCCTTCGTGCCGTCAACATCCCGTGCCTCCAGGGAAGTCGGAGCCGGATGGTTCTCGGAGCGGCGTCACGCGGTTCGGTTCGACAGGGGTCGTCGAATCGATTCGATGCGTGACGTCGAAGCGCTTCGACGGGCGAAGGTATGTGCGAGCTGTGAGGGCGTCAATGGGGTGCGCGCGAATTGGAGCGCGAGTTCGACGGGTCGATCAAGCGGCTCTCGGTGTCGCGGCGGACACCAGGGGTGAGGCAAGCCCGCCCCAGCGTGATCATCAGGGCCACCGCGGCCGCGGCCACCGGCACGCCGAACCCCGCCGTCGCCGACACGTGTTCGGCCATCCAGCCGCCGAGCGCACTGCCCCCGGCGATCCCGCCGAGCAGGCCGGTCACCGCGAGGGTCATGCCCTCGTTGAGGCGGCCCTCGGGGGTGTTTTCCTGGACGAGTGCCAGACCCGTGACCATCGTCGGCGCCGTCGCCATCCCGGCGATCAGCAGTGCGACCGCGAGGACGAGCAGGGAGCCCGTCAGGGACGCTGCGAGCAGCGGCAGGGTCATCAGCGCGGTCATCGCGGCCACGCACCACGGGTAGCGTCGCTCGGCGGGACCGGACGGCTTCCACGCGCCGTACAGCAGGCCGGCCGCGCAGGAACCGGCCGCCTGGAGTGCCAGGACGACACCGGCCGCCGAGGGGTGTCCCCGCACGTCCGCGAACGCGATGGTGACGACCTCCATGGACCCGAACACCGCGCCCATCGCGAGGCAGACGACGAGGAGCGGGGGGACACCGGGGGCGCGGAGCGGGGCCTTGGTCCGCTGGAGCGAGCCGGACACCGGCGGCTCCGTCGACCGCTGTGCCGCGAACACCAGGATCCCGGTCACCAGCAGGGCCACCCCGACGAGCGTCCCCGCCTCCGGGAAGAGCGAACCGCACAGCAGTACCGCCAGCACCGGGCCCAGCATGAAGCACAGTTCGTCCGCGGCCTGCTCGAAGGAGTTCGCGGTGTGCAGGGCCTTGTCGTCGCCCCTGAGCAGATGGGCCCAGCGGGCCCGGGACATGCCGCCGGTGTTGGGGGTGGTCGCGGTGGCGGCGTACGCGGCGAACAACGTCCAGTCGGGGGCGCCCCGGTGGACGCACAGCACCAGGGCGAGCGAGCCCAGCGCCGCTAGGAGCGTGGCCGGTACGGCGACCCGGGCCTGTCCGTACCGGTCGACGAGCCGAGCCGTCCAGGGCGCGACCAGCGCGGTCGCCGCCAGGCCGGTCGCGGTGACGGCGCCGGCGAGGGCGTACGAGTCCCGCGCGGCGACGATCATGATGACCGCGCTCACGCTGAACATGCCCATGGGCAGGCGGGCGAGGAGGTTTCCGACGGTGAAGGCGCGGGTGCCGGGGTGGGCGAAGAGACGGCGGTAGGGGCCGGGTTCCCTCCGGGGGGTTTTCGGAGTACGGGGGGTCCGGAGGGTCCTGGGGGTGAGGTCGACGGCTATGAGCATGTCCCCGGTCGTCGTGAACATGGGCTGCGGCATGGGTTCACCATTGCACCGAAGCGATCAAGGGGGCCAACACTTAATTGGTGGGCATTCACGCACTTCCGTTGTAAACGGGCCGGACGTCCGCCCCCACCGATCTCGCTCTCCGCCTCCTGCGCGCCTTCCACGCCGTCACCGGGAAGCTGAACCGGGCCCGCGAACTCGCCCCCGACCTGTAGCTGATGGCCCGCTACCGGGATGCATTCGTAGTGCAGCGGGCTTCAGCCCGCTGATGAATCTCAAGTTCGCGACGCGGGGCGTCGCTGTGTCCTGCCCAGCGGAACACGGTGGTGCGGCTGCTGGGGGCACGCCCCCAGTGGTCATCGGCGGGCGCGAGCTGTCGCACTTGGACGCGAATATCAAACGGGCAGGCGATCGTGATCGATTCCGATCTTCTGGGGCCGTGTCCCAGAACGCGTACCTAGGGTGAGGGTCATGCGGCTCAGGTACAGCTTTCGCCTGTACCCGGACCACACCCAACGCGGAGCGTTGGCCAGGGCGTTCGGGTGCGCCCGTGTCGTGTTCAACGACGCTGTCCACGCCCGTGAGGACGCTCGGAAGGCCGAGCAGCCGTTCCCGACGGCCGGTCAGCTGTCCACACGTCTGATCACCGAGGCCAAGCGGACAGCCGAGCGGTCCTGGCTGGGTGAGGTGTCCGCGGTGGTGCTCCAGCAGTCCCTGCGGGACGCCGAGACCGCCTACAAGAACTTCTTCGCCTCCCTCAACGGCACCCGCAAAGGACGGAAACTGGGCCCGCCTCGCTTCAAGTCCCGCAAGGATCCTCGGCAGTCGATCCGGTTCACCGCCAACGCCCGCTGGCACATCACCGACAGCGGCCGTCTGAACCTGCCGAAGATCGGCGCGGTGAAGGTGAAATGGTCCCGCACTCTGCCCGCCACCCCCACCTCCGTCACCATCATCAAGGACGCGGGCGGGCGGTACTTCGCCTCCTTCGTCATCGACACCGACCCCGCCGCCGATGCGACCCGGATGCCGGAAACCGACCGCACCATCGGCATCGATCTCGGCCTCACCCACTTCGCGGTCCTCTCCGACGGCACGAAGATCGACTCCCCGCGCTTTTTGCGGCGCGCGGAGAAGAAACTGAAGAAGGCCCAGCGGGAGCTGTCCCGCAAGCAGAAGGGATCAAAGAACCGGGCCAAGGCCCGCCTCAAGGTCGCACGCGCCCACGCCAAGGTTGCTGACGCACGCCGTGAGTTCCACCACCAGCCCTCCACCAGGCTGATCTCCGAGAACCAAGGAATCGCCGTGGAGAACCTGTCGGTGGCGGGACTGGTTCGCACCAGACTGGCCAAGTCCGTCCATGATGCGGGCTGGGCATCCTTCATCGGCATGCTGGGGTACAAAGCCGCCCGGTACGGCCGCACTCTGGTCAAGATCGGCCGGTTCACACCGACCTCCCAAACCTGCTCCACCTGCGGCGCCGTGGACGGGCCCAAACCCCTGCACGTCCGGGAACGGACCTGTAGCGCCTGCGGCACCCTCCACGACCGGGATATCAACGCCGCGATCAACGTGAAGACGGCCGCCGGACTGGCGGTATCGGCCTGCGGAGCGCCGGTAAGACCGGGAGCAATCCCGGCACAGCGCGAAGAAACAGGAAGCCACGGATTCCCGACCCAACCCCGTGCCGCCTAGCGGCACAGCAACGAGTCGGAAAGGCCAAAATCCTCGGGCTTCAACCCGAGGAGCAAGTCAAGAGAGCGGTCTGACCGGGCGCGCGCCGCCCCCGAAGCCCATAGCGGTCGTGCTCCGAGGACCACCGGCTGGCGGCGTCGGCGGAGGTGCCGCTGGCCGAGCTGGCGGGGGAGGAGGTGTACGCGGGGGCCGGAAATCCGCGTACGCCGGAGTGGACCGATCTCGCGCGCCGGCTGTTCGACGGACGGGGGATCGAGGTGGCCTCGCCCGCGCCGCTCGCGGTCGGTCACGAGGAGTTCCGGCGTGTCATGGCCAGAACACGTAACCCGGTCCTCGCGGTGGTGGACTTTCCAGCCATGCCGAACGCCGTGCTGCGTCCGCTCGTCGATCCGGTGCCTCTGTCACCCGTGTCGCTGGTGTGGCGCAAGGGGCTGGTGCACCCCGGAATCGACGCGCTGCGCCGGGCGGCGGCCGAACTTTCGGCGGCTGAAAAATGGCTTCACCGGCCTGCCGGGGCATGGATTCCGGCCATTGACATGAAGATCATCAATGTCCACAACTGACACACGGCAAACACATGAGCCGTCGGTGCGCTACATTCGTGGCCTGAGCACGCTGTGGTAAAGGGGGCGCTCGGGCCGGGTGGGGGCTCGGTTCGGTCGACGAGTGCTCGGGGTCGTATGCGCACCCAGAACTGTCCCGTGGGGGGATGTGCGTGCGCGAGAATTGGCGAGAAGACGCCCAACCGGAATGGCCCTCAGTGGCCGCCGGGACCAGGGGGTTCCCCGCGCCGGGGAACGGCACCCAGGCATTTCCGGAGACAAGAGGAGCGGATGTCCTCGCATCGGCGGACCAGACCGAGGTGCTGCCCAGGGTGAGCCCCGAGGGGGCGGCCTTCGGCGACCCGTGGAGCAACACCCATGACCCGCACGAGGTGACCGTCCAGCTGGACGCGGTCGCCCTGCGGGCCGACAACCGCCTGGTCGGCCAGGCCGGCGGCGACACCGCGGAGGGCTCCGACGGGCCGGTCTTCGTCGACGAGTCGGGCCGCAGAAGCCGCAGATACCGCCGTATCGGCATCTTCGTCGGACTCGCCTGCGCGATCTACGCCGTGGTCATCGTCACGACCCTGCTGTCCGGCAACTCCAACGCCCCCTGGCTGCCCGTACCGGGCCAGGGCGAGGGCAAGGAGGCCGGCCAGGTCGACAACTCCCCGCTGCCCGGGGAGACGGTCCTGCCCACCGACGGCGGCACTCTCTCGCCCGGCGTCTCGCCGTCCCCGAGCGGCACCACGACGGCGTCGCCGGGCGCCGACGCCACCGCGCCCGGCGCCACCGCGACCGCCCAGAACCCGGGCGCGGTGGCGGACCCGGAGCCGACGGCGACGAAGACCACCTCGGGCACCGGCAGCAACCCCACCCCGAACCCCGAACCGACCGAGCCGGCGACGAGCAGTCCGCCCGAGCCGACGCCGACCGAGGAGCCCACGCCCGACCCGACGGAGACACCGGTCGGCGACAACGGCGGCACCGGCACCGACACGGTGGCCGGCGGCGCGAACGAACCCGCGCCCCTCAGCACCACGACACCGTCCCCGGAGAGCACCGTCTGATGGCAACCCGCACCCGCCGTCCCCGGGCCGCGTCCCCGGCCCGCGACGGCTCTCGGCGCCGCCTGCCCATGCGCCTGCTGCTGCCCTGCCTGGTCCTCGTCGCCATGATGGCGATGCTGATGCTGCGCGGATACGTCCACAGCGAGATCCTCGCCGACCACCGCGTCCAGGCCCCCGCCGCGGCCGACAAGGTCCCGGAGGAGATCCTCGAGGGCGGGCCGGTCATCGACACCCGCAGCGGCCGCACCCAGAGCCTGAGCCTCAGGGACCACCGCCTCGTCCTCACCTTCGACGACGGCCCGGACCCGGAGTGGACCCCGAAGGTCCTGGACGTGCTGAAGGAGCACAACGCCCACGCGGTCTTCTTCGTCACCGGCACCATGGCCTCGCGCTATCCGGACCTGGTGCGGCGCATGGTCGCAGAGGGCCACGAGGTCGGCCTGCACACCTTCAACCACCCCGACCTGTCCTACCAGTCGAAGAAGCGGGTCGACTGGGAGCTGTCCCAGAACCAGCTCGCGATCACCGGCGCCGCCGGCATCCGCACCTCGCTCTTCCGCCCGCCGTACTCCTCCTTCGCCGACGCCATGGACAACAAGTCCTGGCCGGTCACCGAGTACATCGGCACCCGCGGCTACATCACCATCGTCAACAACACCGACAGCGAGGACTGGCGCAAGCCCGGCGTCGAGGAGATCATCCGCAAGGCCACGCCCAAGGGCGGCAAGGGCGCGATCGTCCTGATGCACGACTCCGGCGGCGACCGCCACCAGACCGTGCAGGCGCTCGACCGGCTGCTGCCCCAGCTGAAGGCCGACGGCTACGAGTTCGACAGCCTCACCGAGGCCCTCGGCGCCCCCAGCGCGCACACCCAGGTCACCGGAGCCGAGCTGTGGAAGGGCAGGGCGTGGGTCTTCCTGGTCGGCGCCTCCGACAACATCACCGCCGTACTGGTGGTCGCCCTCGCGATCATCGGCTTCCTCGTCATCAGCCGCTTCGTCCTGATGCTCCTCCTGTCCGGCGTCCACGCCCGCCGGGTGCGGCGCCGCGGCTTCCGCTGGGGGAACCCGGTGTTCGAACCGGTGTCGGTGCTGGTGCCGGCGTACAACGAGGCCAAGTGCATCGAGAACACCGTCCGTTCCCTGATGGCGAGCGAACACCCCATCGAGGTCATTGTCATCGACGACGGCTCCAGTGACGGCACCGCGCGGATCGTGGAGGCGATGGGCCTGCCGAACGTGCGGGTGGTCCGCCAGCTGAACGCGGGCAAGCCCGCCGCGCTCAACCGCGGTCTGGCCAACGCCCGTTACGACATCATCGTGATGATGGACGGCGACACCGTCTTCGAGCCGTCCACCGTCCGTGAACTGGTCCAGCCCTTCGGCGACCGGCGCGTCGGGGCCGTGGCCGGCAACGCCAAGGTCGGCAACCGGGACTCCCTCATCGGCGCCTGGCAGCACATCGAGTACGTGATGGGCTTCAACCTGGACCGCCGTATGTACGACATCCTGCGCTGCATGCCGACCATCCCGGGCGCCGTCGGAGCCTTCCGTAGGTCGGCTCTGGAGCGGGTCGGCGGCATGAGCGACGACACGCTCGCCGAGGACACAGACATCACCATGGCGATGCACCGCGACGGCTGGCGGGTCGTCTACGCCGAGAAGGCGCGGGCCTGGACCGAGGCGCCGGAGACCGTCCAGCAGCTGTGGTCGCAGCGCTACCGCTGGTCGTACGGCACCATGCAGGCGATCTGGAAGCACCGCAGGGCGCTGGTGGAACGGGGACCGTCGGGCCGCTTCGGCCGGGTCGGCCTGCCGCTGGTCTCGCTCTTCATGGTCCTGGCGCCGCTGCTGGCCCCGCTGATCGACGTGTTCCTGATCTACGGCCTGGTCTTCGGCCCCACACAGAAGACGGTCGTGGCCTGGCTGGGCGTCCTGGCGATCCAGCTGGTCTGCGCGGCCTACGCCTTCCGTCTCGACCGCGAACGCATGACCCACCTCATCTCGCTGCCGCTCCAGCAGATCCTGTACCGCCAGCTCATGTACGTCGTCCTCCTCCAGTCCTGGATCACCGCCCTGACCGGCGGCCGGCTGCGCTGGCAGAAGCTGCGGCGCACCGGTGTCGTCGAGGCACCCGGCGGCGCGGTACCGCGTCAGCGGACGGGCAGCGGGAGCGATCGGAGGCCGGTGGGATGACCCACGGACACACACAGTCGTACGACGTACCCGCCACGCCCGCGCCGGCGGTGCCCGCACCTGCTGCGGCCGCCCCGAAGAAGCCGGGCCGCGACCGCTACCTGGATCTGCTGCGCTCGATCGCCCTGGTCCGCGTGGTCGCCTACCACCTGTTCGGCTGGGCCTGGCTGACGGTTCTGTTCCCCTCCATGGGCGTGATGTTCGCGCTCGCGGGCTCGCTGATGGCGCGCTCGCTGAAGCGTCCGGCGTGGGGAGTGATCCGGGGCCGGATCAGGAGGCTGCTCCCGCCACTGTGGGCGTTCAGCGCGGTGGTGCTGGTGCTGCTGTTCGCGGGCGGCTGGGACCTGTCGAAGGACCCGGACCACGGCGGGGCCTGGGGCCTGGTCGAGATGGTCAACTACGTCATCCCGTTCGGCGCCCCGCCCTTCCCGTGGAGCATCGGCTCCCAGTCCGGGCTGCTGGAGAACACCTGGGCCGTACAGGCGGCGGGACCGCTCTGGTATCTGCGGGCCTACCTCTGGTTCGTCGTCGCCTCCCCCCTTCTGCTGTGGGCGTTCCGCCGGGCGCCGTGGCCGACACTGCTCGCCCCGCTGGGGCTGACGGCCGTGGTGGGCACGGGGCTTGTCTCCATCCCGGGCGAAACCGGCAACGCGGTCACCGACTTCGCCGTCTACGGCGGCTGCTGGGTCATGGGCTTCGCCCATCACGAGGGCCTGCTGGCCAAGGTCCCGCGCTATCTCGCGGTCTCCTGCGCGGTGCTGCTGATGGCGTTCGGCCTGTGGTGGGCGTCGGGTCATCTGGGCCCCGACGGCTGGGACCTCAACGACATCCCGCTGGCCCAGGCGACCTGGTCCTTCGGTTTCGTGGTGCTCCTGCTCCAGTACTCCCCGTCCTGGCAGGAACTGCCCGGCCGACTGGCGAAGTGGGACAAGCTGGTCACGCTCTCCAACAACCGCGCGGTCACGATCTACCTCTGGCACAACATGCTGATCATGGCCACGGTCCCGATCCTCGACCGGCTCTATGAGCTGCCGTTCATGCAGAGCGACCGCGCGGTGTCCGCGCTGGACTCGACGTACATGATCTGGATGTTCTTCCTGGTCTGGCCGCTGATCGCGCTGGCGATCCTCGGTGTGGGCTGGATCGAGGACCTCGCGGCCAAGCGGAAGCCGCGGTTGTGGCCGAACGGGGCGAAGAAGAAGCGGGCACGGGCGGGGCACCGGGCCTGACCGGGCGCGCCCTTCCTCGCCGGTCCGAGGGGCTCAGCGGAGCTTGAGCCACACGGCCGTCCATGGTGCTGAACATGCGGGTCTTCTTCAGGGCTTGCGGTAGCTGAGCAGGTCGCCCGGCTGGCACTGCAGGACTTCGCAGATGCGGGTGAGGGTGGTGAAGCGGATCGCCTTGGCGCGGCCGTTCTTGAGAACGGAGAGGTTGACGTTGGTGACGCCCACGCGCTGGGCGAGTTCGGTGACGGTCATGCCGCGATCGCTGAGGAGCCTGTCGAGGTGGACCTCGATGCGGTGGTCCTCGTGGTCGTCGTCCGTGCCGGCCATCAGACGACTCCTTCGAGGTCCTCGCGCATGGCCGTGCCCGCGCGGGTGATCCGGGCGAAGGTCAGCAGGCCGAGGCCGGTCAGCACGGCGAGGTAGGGGAAGTCCCACATCTGCAGCCAGGAGCCGACCGAGTAGTCCGAGTCCCTGGACAGTTCCGCGAGCACGGCCGCCTGGGTGTTCGCCTCGACGAGTTCGACGACCAGGCTTCCGGCGAGCAGCCACCAGCCGAGCAGGCGGAGCCGGGAGGCCGTCAGAGTCGTGTGGATGCCGTCGCGTCCCGCTCCCTGGAGGAGCCGGTGCAACAGGAACAGGCTGCTGATCAGCAGCAGGGTCGAGGCCGTCGTGCCCAGTTCGTCCAGGAGGCGCAGGCCGGCGTCGGGGTTCTCGGCGCAGTAGTAGGGGACCGAGGCGATCTGCGCCCCGGGCTCGGGGGCGAAGCTGCCGGGGGCGACCGAGCTGGTGGTGGACTCGTCGGTGATGCAGACGCTGTCGCTGCCCCAGCTGCCGCGGACCACCGAGAGGATGAGCCCCGCCGTCGCGAGGCCGACCAGGAGGCGCAGCGCTATGGACACGACCGTGGCCATGGGCTCGAGCATCTTGCGGTCCTCGGTCACTTCAGTCATGGCTCCCCCGCTTGTTTATCGTTTATCGATGTTATCGAGAAACGATAAGCGTGAAGGGTGCGGGAAGCAAGCTCTGCCCGTTTTGGGTTACTTGTCGAGTGTGCTGACGTCCAGCACCTTCGCGGGCGGTCGCACATCCATGGGCTTGTCGAAGCCGCTGTACGTGGTGGTGGTGTGGAAGTCGGTGCCCTTGTACACGACCTTCAGGATGTACGGCTTGCCCTCGGTGGCCACGTAGAAGGTGTACTTGCCGGTCTTCACCGACTTGTCGGTCACGATCAACGCGAGCGCGGGGGTGCCGTCGACCTGGGTCGGCTTGCCCTTCTTCGTCGTCCCGAAGGAGGTGAAGTCCCGCGGACAGGCGGAGAGTCCGTCACCCCGCTGAGCCTCACTCGCGGGAGTCCTGAACCAGGTCTTCTGGGCCCCGCTCATGGGCTTGTCCGACCACCACTCGATGTACGCGCGGTTCGGGCGGACGTAGTCCGTCTCGCCAATCCGGATCTGTTCGAGGGCGGCGCCGTTAAAGTTCCAGGTGGTCCTCGAGGTGCACCTGCTCTTGAGGTCGGTCGTCAGACGGCCGGTGAAACCCTCGCCCTTGGCGTTGCTGGTCTTTCCTTCGACGGTCACGGACGTCAGCTCACTCATCGTCTTGTTCGCGCCGTCGAGGATCTCCTGCGCGGAGCGCTCCGTCGCGCCACCGCCATCCCCTTCCGCGCATCCGGCCACCACCAGGCACGCCAGCACAGCCGTCATCACGGTCGCACGCGTTCGCACAGTCCCCCCACAGATCACAAGTGACCGAGAGGTTACCGGGCCGGACGGGCGTGCCAAGGTCCTGTAAACCCAAGGGGACAGCGGTTTCCCTGCGCCGTACGGGCGTGCGAGACTGCGTCGGTTGCGGAAGTGAACGGGGTGGCCCGGTGGGGAGCGGACGGCTATGAGCAAGCGGCAAGTGCAGAAGATGCTCCGGTTGATGGCGAGCGGGGAGCCCGTAGAGCTCACCAGTGCCATGGCCTCCGTGAAGAAACTCGGTCGACTCGCCTTCATCGCCCAGCAGTTCGGGTACGAGTACGCCGACGTACGGCAGAGCTCCGGACGCAACGGCGCGCTCGTCATGCTGCTCGTCCCGGACCCCAGCCCGCAGGCCCGTACCCGTGCCGCCCAGAACTGGGCCCAGTATCCGAACGCGAGCGACGGGGTCTCCGTGCCGCCGCTCGTGCCGGACGCCTTCGAGCTGCTCAAGGCCCGCATCAACTTCGACCTCACCGGCAAGAACGCCGAGAAGCGTATGGGGTACGGCGCCCTCGGCGTCACCATCGGATGCGTGATCCTCGCGTTCCGGCTCGGCGGGGGCCCCGGCGACTTCGTCGCGGCGGCCGTCACCTGGGTCGTCTTCATGGCGATCTTCGGGATCGGCCTCCTCGTCACCCGCAAGCGCAACGCCAAGTTCGCGGCCCGGCTGCACGCCGCCGGGTTCATGCCCGTCAGCGACGAGACCGGGCGGGTGCGGTATCTGCCGCCGGGGGCGCAGTTCCCCGGGCAGCAGGCCAACCCCTTCGCCGCCGGCCAGTACGCCAACGGTCCGTACGGCAATGCCCCGGCCGCGCCGCCCGCCCCGGGCTACGGCCAGCAGCCGTATCCCCAGCAGCAGCCGCAGGCGTACCCGCCGCAGCAGCCGCAGCCCTACGGCGCCCAGCCCGCGGCCGCCCCCTACCCGCCGCAGCAGCCGTACCCCCAGCAGCCCCCGGCCCCCGGCCCGTACGCCGCCCAGCCGCCGTACCCCCAGCAGCAGCAGCCGTACCCGCCGCAGCAGCCCTACCCCCAGCAGAACCCGAACTGGCAGTCCCCTCAGCACTGACCTCCGGGGCAAGGCTTCCCGGTCGGTGACCGGCCCGGTGGGAGCTGTTCGTAACGTAAGGCGACAGAACCTCTCATCCCGCGTTAGCGCGGGGTGAGAGCAAAGTTCCTTTCCGGTCACCGGGTGCCACAGCCAGGAAACGCGCCCTCCCTACCTTCGGGACATCACCGCTCAGCACGAATGCACCAGCGAGCCCCGGAGCCCCGTGGAGGCGCAATGACAGCCCCTAGCACCGTCCCCGCACCACCGACCAGGGGAGGACGCTGGATCGAGCACTGGGATCCTGAGGACGAGACCTTCTGGAACGAGACCGGTGAGAAGGTCGCCCGCCGGAACCTGCTCTTCTCCGTCCTGTCCGAGCACATCGGTTTCTCCATCTGGACCGTGTGGTCCGTGCTGGTGCTGTTCATGGGGCCCGAGTACGGGCTCACCCCGGCAGACAAGTTCTTCCTCGTGTCGATGGCGACCCTGGTCGGTTCCCTCGTCCGGGTGCCGTACACCTTCGCCGTCGCCCTCTTCGGCGGCCGGAACTGGACGATCGTCTCGGCGAGCATGCTGCTGATCCCGACGGTCGCGGCGTTCATCGTGATGGAGCCGGGCACCTCGTACAACACCTTCCTGGTGTGCGCGATGCTGGCCGGCGTCGGCGGTGGCAACTTCGCCTCGTCCATGACCAACATCAACGCCTTCTTCCCGCTGCGGAAGAAGGGCTGGGCGCTCGGCCTGAACGCGGGCGGCGGCAACATCGGTGTGCCCGTCGCGCAGCTGGCCGGCCTCGCGGTCATCGGCGCGAGCGGCGGACCGCGCGTGCTGCTCGGGATCTACATCCCGTTCATCGTGATCGCCACCGTCCTCTGCGCGGTCTACATGGACAACCTCTCGACGATGAAGAACGACACCGGGGCCGCCAAGGACGCCGTGAAGGAGGGCCACACCTGGATCATGTCCTTCCTCTACATCGGCACCTTCGGCTCCTTCATCGGCTACAGCTTCGCCTTCGGTCTCGTGCTCCAGACGCAGTTCGGCCGTACGCCGCTGCAGGCCGCGTACGTCACCTTCATCGGCCCGCTGCTCGGCTCGCTGATCAGGCCCGTGGGCGGCTGGCTCGCCGACAAGTACGGCGGCGCGAAGATCACGCTGTGGAACTACGTCGCCATGGCTGCGGCCACCGCTGTCATCATCGTCGCCAGCATGCAGAAGTCCCTGCCGCTCTTCACCACCGCCTTCATCGCCCTGTTCGTGCTCACCGGGCTCGGCAACGGGTCGACGTACAAGATGATCCCCGGCATCTTCCACGCGAAGGCGCTCGCCAAGGGGCTCCAGGGTGAGGAGGCCGCCGCGTACGGCCGGCGTCTGTCCGGCGCCTCCATGGGGCTCATCGGGGCCGTGGGCGCGCTCGGCGGGCTCGGCATCAACCTCGCCTTCCGCCAGTCCTTCCTCTCCAACGGCTCCGGCACCGGCGCCTTCGTCGTCTTCCTCGCCTTCTACGCCGCCTGCTTCGTGGTCACCTGGGCCGTATACCTTCGCCGCCCGGCCTCCCGGATTCAGGCCTCCTCGGCCACCTCCGAGGCGAAGCCGCAGCTCAACTACGCCGAGGTGTGACGTAACACTGGCGACATCAAGTCGAACCGAGCCTGTCACGCACCGTTGACAGGCTCGCTCGGCATGCAGGTGCCATCACACCCCGTGTAGGTGCAAACGACTCGAGTGCGGGACGAGAGTTATATGTACGACGAACAGCAGCGACCAGAACAACACGGCCCCCTGGCCGGTTTCACGGTAGGCGTGACAGCCGCGCGCCGGGCCGACGAGCTGGGCGCACTGCTGCAGCGACGGGGAGCCGCCGTCCTGCACGCACCTGCGCTGCGGATCGTGCAGCTCGCCGACGACAGCGAGCTCCTCGCCGCGACCAAGCAGGTCATCGACGAGGTACCGGATGTCGTGATCGCCACGACCGCCATCGGCTTCCGGGGCTGGGTCGAGGCCGCCGACGGGTGGGGTCTGGGCGAGGACCTGCTGGAGCGGCTGCGCGGGATCGAGCTGCTCGCACGCGGCCCGAAGGTCAAAGGCGCGGTACGGGCCGCCGGCCTTACCGAGGACTGGTCGCCGGAGTCCGAGTCGATGGCCGAGGTGCTCGACCGGCTGCTGGAGGAGGGTGTCGAGGGCCGCCGTATCGCCATCCAGCTGCACGGTGAGCCGCTGCCCGGGTTCGTGGAGGCGTTGCGGGCCGGGGGAGCGGAGGTGCTCGGGATCCCTGTCTACCGGTGGATGCCGCCGGAGGACATCGGGCCCGTGGACCGGCTTCTCGACGCGACGGTCTCCCGTGGCCTGGACGCGCTGACCTTCACGAGTGCGCCTGCCGCGGCGTCCTTGCTGAACCGGGCGGAGGAGCGCGGACTCCTGCCGGAGCTGCTGGCCGCCCTGAACCACGACGTCCTGCCGGCCTGCGTGGGCCCCGTCACCTCGCTGCCGCTCCAGGCCCGTGGCGTCGACACGGTCTCACCCGACCGCTTCCGTCTCGGCCCCCTGGTCCAGCTCCTCTGCCAGGAGCTCCCGGCCAGGGCCCGTTCCCTCCCCATCGCCGGTCACCGGGTCGAGATCCGCGGCCACGCGGTCCTCGTCGACGGTGTCCTGCGCCCCGTGCCGCCGGCCGGTATGTCATTGCTGCGCGCCCTGTCCCGCCGTCCCGGCTGGGTGGTGGCCAGGGCGGAGCTGCTGCGTGCGCTCCCGGGCGCGGGGCGCGACGAACACGCCGTGGAGACGGCGATGGCTCGCCTCCGCACGGCACTCGGTGCGCCGAAGCTCATCCAGACGGTAGTGAAGCGCGGTTACCGCCTGGCCCTGGACCCGGCGGCCGACGCGAAGTACTCGGACACGTAAGCCCCGACCTTTTCCTCGCCCCCGCCGCCCCTACCCGTCCCATCCCTGGGGGCTGCGCCCCCAGACCTCCGCTGTCGGCCCTTAAGGGCCTCGTCCTCAAACGCCGGACGGGCTGAAACCCCTCCGGCGTTTGAGGAGCGGGGGGCCAGGGGGCAGCGCCCCCTGGGAGCGAGATCAGGGAGACGTCAGGCGGGCGTATCGGACCAGCGCCCTTGCCAGGCAGCCCAGCGCCACCGTCGACAGCAGCGCCCGCACCACGTTCCACGCCACCCACGCATCCTCGAACTCCTCCCGGGCCGCAGCGGAGTCCGTCGCGCGGTCGAGGGCGTCGTTCAGCGGGATGTTGAAGGCGACGGTCACCAGGAAAGCGGGGGTGTAGGCGATCAGCCCCGCCCACACCCACCGGCGGTACCCCGCCCCCCGCGCCTGCCACGCCGCCACCCCCGTGAGCACCAGCGCCCCGAGGAAGCTCATCATGAACACCGGATTCTGGATCACGTCGTTGATGTTCCGCATCACCTCGACGTAGACCTCGTCGTCGCTGCGCGCGAGCCCCGGCATCACCGCGCAGGCGAAGACGTAGAAGGCCCCGGCGATCAGGCCCATCGCGACCGTGGCCGCCCCCAGTACGGTTCCCGCGCTCTTCTTCGTCGTCATGCCCTCCAGTCAACGGCCGGCACATCGACCGGAACATGGTCCAAAGGCGCATCCCCATACGCACACGTCCACGCCTCACCGGTACAAGGGGTTCCGACGGCGAGAGCGGGAAGGCACTGTGAGAGGGAGCTTTTTCTCCCAGCCCCTTCTCACCGGCCCCTCACGCGCAGGGCACCTCTAGGCGGTGACAGGCACATGGCACTGGGTACGGCCACGGCCCCGTACGAGCTGCGGTTCGACGCGGGGCGGATCTGCCTCGATCTCCTCGCGACCACCCACCCCGTCGAACGGCTCGACTCGACCGAGGCGCTGTTCGCCTGGATCACCGGAGCCGGGCTCGTACCACCGGACACCCCGTTGGCACACGCCGACGCGTCCTGGCTCGTAGGGTTTCGCGAACTTCGTGGGCAGACAGGCCAATTGGTACGCGCAGGACTCGTCCCCGAGCCCCGGCCGTCGTACGACCTCGCGCTCGCCCGCGTCAACGACCTGGCCCGCACCGCACCCCCGGCACCGCGTGCCGTGCAGGGGGAGGACGGCACGCTCGTCAGGGAGTTGGCGAGCCCTCCCGAACTCGCCGCGCTGCTCGGCGCGATCGCCCGGGACGCCGTGGAACTGCTCACCGACCCCGTCGCGCGGGCGTGTCTGCGGCAGTGCGCCGGCGACAACTGCCCGATCGTTTATCTCGATACGTCCCGGGGGCGCAGGAGGCGCTGGTGCTCCAGCGAGGTCTGCGGGAACCGTGAAAGGGTGGCAAGGCACCGGCGTCGAGCGGCACTCGCACGCGCCTGAGGGGGTGTTATGTCCCTTCTGTGGAACGGGTGTCGAAGTGATTTCGATTACATGCCGTTTACTCGCGGCGGCGCACGGGCAGTCCCGGCGTTCGAGCCAATGTGGCGGAAATGTAAAGATCAAGGGGTGGGTATGTGCACCCATGTCCCCCTAGTCTCGGCATCCTGAAGAAAACTGTCGTGTCACTTTGAACACTCAACGGCCCGCGTCCGTACCCCGTGTTGAGCGACCGGTCGGGGGAACCCCCGGACATCGGAGGTGGGCGTGCGCAAGGATTCCGTCGTGGCCAATGAACGTGGATCGAGGGCCCGACATCGCATGTCCCAGCCCTCGGAACCTGATGAGGAGCTCATGCGTGCTCTGTACAGAGAGCACGCAGGACCCCTGCTCGCCTATGTACTGCGGCTGGTCGCCGGAGACCGCCAAAGAGCAGAGGACGTCGTGCAGGAGACGCTGATCCGTGCCTGGAAGAACGCCGGTCAGCTCAATCGAGCGACCGGATCTGTACGCCCCTGGCTGGTGACGGTCGCCCGGCGCATCGTCATCGACGGCCACCGAAGCCGGCAGGCCCGGCCGCAGGAGGTCGATCCGTCGCCGCTGGAGGTCATCCCCGCGGAGGACGAGATCGACAAGGCGCTGTGGTTGATGACGCTGTCGGACGCGCTCGACGACCTGACTCCCGCACACCGGGAGGTGCTCGTCGAGACGTACTTCAAGGGGCGTACCGTCAATGAGGCGGCCGAGACGCTCGGGATACCCAGCGGCACCGTTCGCTCGAGGGTCTTCTATGCCCTGCGGTCGATGAAGCTGGCACTGGAGGAGCGGGGGGTGACGGCGTGATGAGTGTTTACGGGGGAAACCAGGGATTCGGTAGTGGTGGTTCGGGTATGTCTGGCTCCATGCAGGGTTCTCCGGTGCCGAACGAGCACGAGACCGTCGGCGCCTACGCCCTCGGGATTCTCGACGACGCCGAGGCAACCGCTTTCGAGATGCACCTCGCGACCTGCGAGTGGTGCGCCCAGCAGCTCGACGAGCTCGCCGGGATGGAACCGATGCTGGCCGCGCTCGCGGACCTGCCCGGCTCCGGCACCCCCGCGATCGGCGAGTCGCTGTCCGCCAAGCCCAGTCCGCGGCTGGTGAACAAGCTCGTCGACGAGGTCTCCGAACGCCGCGCCCAGAAGCGCCGGCGCGCCTTCTACATGGTGGCCGCGGCGGCCGCCCTGATCATCGGCGGTCCTCTGGTAGCCGTAGGGGCGACCGGTGACGACTCCGACGGAAACGTCTCCGCGCACACGACGAGCAGCAGCCCCGCCAAGGAAGCCTTCGACACCATCGACGACAAGCTGACGGCGACCGACCCCAGCACGGACGTCAGTGCGACCGTCGCCGTGGAGGAGAAGGCCTGGGGCACCCATGCCGTCCTTCAGCTGAAGAACGTCAAGGGCCCGGAGAAGTGCTCCCTCATCGCCGTCGGCAAGAACGGCGAGCGTGAGACGGTCACCTCCTGGTCCGTCCCGACCTGGGGTTATGGCATCGCCAACGCCAAGACCGAGCAGGCCAAGGAGCCCCTCTACGTCCACGGCGGCGCCGCTTTCGACCTGAACGACATCGATCACTTCGAGGTCATGACCTTCGGCGGCAAGCGACTCGTCGAAGTCGACGCGTAGCTGACGTAGCTGCATCGGGTCCCCTTCGCGTACGGTTGACGGCTGCCCAGCACGTCAGAAGGGGGCCCGGTGGCCGCTCAGGCTCAACAGACTGCGGTCGACTCGATTCACGACTCGGTTCGGGATCGAGAGATCAGCGTCGAACAGGAACACCTTGACCGGGTGTACCGGCGTCTCGAGGAGAAGATCCACGAGGCGGAGTTCCTGATGAACGACGCGGCCAAGCGTGGCCAGGTCGGCACCCCCGGCGCACTCGCCGAGCGGGACGCGCAGGTTTTCCGGGCGGGGGTGCACCTCAACCGGCTCAACAACGAGTTCGAGGACTTCCTCTTCGGCCGGATCGATCTGCTCCTAGGCAAGGACGGCAAGAAGGGGCCCGACGGCGCCTACACCGCCGTGGAACCCGCCGACGGCGCGGTGCGGGACGACAACACCGCCGACATCGCCGAGACCCTGCACATCGGCCGGATCGGAGTCCTGGACTCCGAGTACGCGCCGCTCGTCATCGACTGGAGGGCCCCGGCCGCGGCGCCCTTCTACCGCTCCACCCCGGTCGACCCCGGCCGGGTGGTGCGCCGACGGGTCATCCGCTCCAAGGGTCGCCGCGTCCTCGGTGTCGAGGACGACCTCATGCGCCCCGAGCTCAAGGCCTTCCTCGACGGCCACGAGCTGGCCGTCATCGGCGACGGTGCCCTGATGGCCGCCCTCGGCCAGGCCCGCAGCCACACCATGCGGGACATCGTCGCCTCCATCCAGGCCGAGCAGGACCTGGTCATCCGGGCGCCCGCGGCCTCGGTGACCTACGTCGAGGGAGGCCCGGGGACGGGCAAGACGGCCGTGGCCCTGCACCGCGCCGCCTACCTGCTCTACCAGGACCGGCGCCGCTACTCCGGCGGCATCCTCATCGTCTCGCCGACCCCGCTCCTGGTGGCGTACACCGAGGGCGTGCTCCCCTCGCTGGGCGAGGAGGGACAGGTCGCCATCCGGGCGATCGGCTCGCTCGTCGACGGCGTGGAGGCCACGCTGTACGACTCTCCGTCCACGGCCCGCGCCAAGGGCTCGTACCGGATGCTCAAGGTGCTGCGGAAGGCGGCACGAGGGGCGCTGGAGGCAGGCTCGGGCAACAGCGCGTCCGCGGGCGGCCCGGCCGGGCAGCGCGGCCCCGGTGGCGCGGGCGGCTCCGGGAGGCGGCGCCGTCGCGGCGAGGCGGCCGGCCAGCTCTCCTTCGGCGCCGGTGACGCGGACCAGCTCACCTTCGGTGACGACGACACCCCCGACCGGGCCCCCGCGGGCCCGGCCTCCCGTCTGCGCGTGGTGGCCTTCGGGCGCCGCCTGGAGCTGGAGGCGCCGGAGCTGGAACGTATCCGCCACACCGCGCTCAGCGGCACCGCCCCCGTGAACCTGCTGCGCCCACGGGCCCGCAGGCTCCTCCTGGACGCCCTGTGGGCCCGCTCCGGCGCCGGCGGCCGGCACACCGACCCGGAGCTCGCCGCCGAGCTGCGCTCCTCCTTCGACGAGGACGTCAGCACCGAGGACAGCTTCATCGACTTCCTGAACGCCTGGTGGCCGGAGCTCACCCCGAAGGCCGTCCTCACCGCCATGGCCGACGAGCGCCGCCTGGGCCGCTGGGCGCGCCGGATCCTCAACCCCGGCGAGGTCCGCAAGGTCGCCCGTTCGCTGCGGCGGGACGGGTACTCCGTGCACGACATCGCCATGCTCGACGAGCTCCAGGCGATCCTCGGCACCCCGGCCCGCCCCAGGAAGAGGCGCGACCTGGACCCGCTCGACCAGCTGACCGGCCTGGAGGAGCTGATGCCGGTCCGCGAGGAGACCCAGCGCGAACGCGCCGAGCGGCTCGCCGAGGAGCGCACCGAGTACGCCCACGTCATCGTCGACGAGGCCCAGGACCTCACGCCGATGCAGTGGCGCATGGTCGGCCGCCGTGGCCGGCACGCCACCTGGACGGTCGTCGGCGACCCGGCCCAGTCCTCCTGGTCCGACCCCGACGAGGCCGCCGAGGCCAGGGACGAGGCCCTGGGCACGCGTCCGCGGCGGCGCTTCCAGCTCACCGTGAACTACCGCAACCCCTCGGAGATCGCCGAGCTCGCCTCCAGGGTGCTGGCCCTCGCGATGCCCGGCTCCGAGTCCCCGAGGGCCGTACGGTCCACCGGCGTCGAACCCCGCTTCGCCGTCGTACGGGAATCCCTCGCGAGCGCCGTCCGCGAGGAGGCCGCCCGTCTCCTCGACCGGGTCGACGGCACGATCGGCGTAGTCGTCGCCATGCAGCGCCGCGAGGAGGCCGTCCGCTGGCTCGCCGGGCTCGGCGACCGGGTGGTGGCCCTGGGCAGCCTGGAGGCCAAGGGTCTGGAGTACGACGCGACGGTCGTCGTCTCCCCGGCCGAGATCGCCGACGAGTCCCCGGCCGGCCTGCGGGTGCTGTACGTGGCCCTCACCCGGGCGACCCAGCAGCTGACGGTCGTGTCGGGCGAGCGCGACCAGCCCGACGCGACCGGGGTGCCCGACCTTCTCAGAGATTGATCGATATGAACTGTCGAGACGGGAATGGCCTTACGGGATCTGTTTGTTAGCCTGGGTGTGACACCGGCCCGATCCAAGCCCCCGGGCCCAACCTTCGTCCCTCAGAGGGACCACTTGCCGCGAGGCGAGCATGGCGGGTCGGTGTCACTGACTGCGAGAGAGGCCCACGTCCACGGACGTGGGCCTCTCTCGTTGTGAACAAAACGTTCGCAATCCAACGCGGCTACCGCCTACTCGACAGTAGGTGCGACGATCGGACGGCATACAGCATCAAAGGTGAAAGCAGAGGAAGTCGGCCATGGCAACGGCGCCCAGCGTCTCCTACTCGATCACGGTCCGTCTGGAGGTGCCCGCGAGCGGAACCGCGGTCTCCCAGATCACCACGGCCGTGGAGTCCCACGGAGGCTCGGTGACCGGCCTCGACGTGACCGCTTCCGGCCACGAGAAGCTCCGCATCGACGTCACCATCGCGGCGACCTCCACGGCCCACGCCGAGGAGATCGTCGAGCAGCTGCGCGGCATCGAGGACGTCACGCTCGGCAAGGTCTCCGACCGTACGTTCCTGATGCACCTCGGCGGCAAGATCGAGATGCAGTCCAAGCATCCCATCCGCAACCGTGACGACCTGTCCATGATCTACACCCCGGGCGTCGCCCGCGTGTGCATGGCGATCGCCGAGAACCCCGAGGACGCGCGCCGCCTCACCATCAAGCGCAACACCGTCGCGGTCGTGACGGACGGCTCGGCGGTCCTGGGTCTGGGCAACATCGGGCCGATGGCCGCCATGCCGGTCATGGAGGGCAAGGCGGCCCTGTTCAAGCGCTTCGCCGACATCGACGCCTGGCCGCTGTGCCTGGACACCCAGGACACCGACGAGATCGTCGCGATCGTCAAGGCGATCGCCCCGGGCTTCGCCGGCATCAACCTCGAGGACATCTCCGCGCCCCGCTGCTTCGAGATCGAGGCCCGGCTGCGCGAGGCCCTCGACATCCCCGTCTTCCACGACGACCAGCACGGCACCGCGATCGTCGTCCTCGCCGCGCTGAAGAACGCGCTGCGGGTCACCGGCAAGGCGATCGAGAACATTCGCGTCGTCATGTCCGGTGCGGGCGCGGCCGGTACGGCCATCCTCAAGCTGCTGATCGCCGCGGGTGTCAAGAACGCCGTCGTCGCCGACATCCATGGCGTCGTGCACGCGGGCCGCGAGGACCTGGTGTCCGCCGCCGCGGACTCGCCGCTGCGCTGGATCGCCGACAACACCAACCCCGAGAGCCTGACGGGCACGCTGAAGGAGGCCGTGCGCGGCGCGGACGTCTTCATCGGCGTCTCCGCCCCGAACGTCCTGGACGGCGACGACGTGGCCGCCATGGCAGAGGGCGCCATCGTGTTCGCGCTCGCGAACCCCGACCCCGAGGTGGACCCGGCGATCGCCCGCCAGACGGCGGCGGTCGTGGCCACCGGCCGCTCCGACTTCCCGAACCAGATCAACAACGTGCTGGTCTTCCCGGGTGTCTTCCGCGGTCTGCTGGACGCGCAGTCCCGCACGGTGAACACGGACATGATGCTGGCCGCCGCGACCGCCCTGTCGGACGTGGTGACCGAGGACGAGCTGAACCCGAACTACATCATCCCCAGCGTCTTCAACGACAAGGTCGCGGGCGCGGTCGCCGGAGCGGTTCGCGAGGCGGCGAAGGCGGCGGCGTCCTCGTAGGACGATGTGCGCGGGCTGTGAGGATCACCACGGCAAGGCCTTGCATCGGCGCGTCGTGGAACCCGGGGCTCCTGGCCGACGTTTATCGTGTCGGCCAGGCTCGGGGCCTCTCTTCGTGTGACACCCAAGGGTGTTCTCACGATTCCTACGGGTGCCGGATTGGCTTTCGCGCCGCAGGTGGGGGCAGGATGCGTCTCTGGGCGCGAGGGTCTGACGACGGACCCGGGTCCGGGGCCTTACCGAGAACCCTGGCAGCATCGGCATCGCTGTGCCGAATGTGCGGCTACGCCGCGTGGCACGCCCCAACGGCAAAAGAACACGGGAGTAACAACATGAACCGCAGTGAGCTGGTGGCCGCCCTGGCCGACCGCGCCGAGGTGACCCGCAAGGACGCCGACGCCGTGCTGGCCGCGTTCGCCGAGACCGTCGGCGAGATCGTCGCCAAGGGCGACGAGAAGGTCACCATCCCCGGCTTCCTGACCTTCGAGCGCACCCACCGTGCCGCTCGCACCGCGCGCAACCCGCAGACCGGCGACCCGATCCAGATCCCCGCCGGTTACAGCGTCAAGGTCTCCGCGGGCAGCAAGCTCAAGGAAGCCGCCAAGGGCAAGTAAGGCCTGACGGTACGTCCGGTACGACGTACGAGGCAGTTAACGCCAATGGGGCGGCCCCTTTTCCAGGGGGCCGCCCCATCGTCGTACTCAGCCACTGGGCTACCCGAGCGCCTTGCCCGGCAGTTCGACCTTCGCGCCCAGCTCGACCAACTTCTCCATGAAGTTCTCGTAGCCGCGGTTGATGAGGTCGATGCCGTGGACCCGCGAGGTCCCCTGGGCCGCGAGGGCGGCGATCAGGTAGGAGAAGCCGCCGCGGAGGTCGGGGATGACCAGGTCGGCGCCCTGGAGCTTCGTCGGGCCCGACACCACGGCCGAGTGGAGGAAGTTGCGCTGGCCGAAGCGGCAGTCGCTGCCGCCCAGGCACTCGCGGTACAGCTGGATGTGAGCACCCATCTGGTTGAGCGCGGAGGTGAATCCGAGGCGGGACTCGTAGACCGTCTCGTGGATGATCGACAGGCCCGTGGCCTGGGTGAGCGCCACGACCAGCGGCTGCTGCCAGTCCGTCTGGAAGCCCGGGTGCACGTCGGTCTCGAGCGCGATGGACTTCAACTGGCCACCGGGGTGCCAGAAGCGGATCCCCTCGTCGTCGATCTCGAAGGCGCCGCCCACCTTCCGGTAGGTGTTCAGGAACGTCATCATCGAGCGCTGCTGGGCGCCGCGGACGTAGATGTTGCCTTCGGTCGCCAGCGCCGCGGAAGCCCACGAGGCGGCCTCCAGGCGGTCCGGAAGGGCGGCGTGGTTGTAGCCGCCGAGCTGGTCCACACCGGTGACACGGATCGTGCGGTCGGTGTCCATCGCGATGATGGCGCCCATCTTCTGCAGAACGCAGATGAGGTCCTCGATCTCCGGCTCCACCGCGGCGTTGGAGAGCTCGGTGACACCCTCGGCGAGGACCGCGGTGAGCAGCACCTGCTCGGTCGCGCCCACGGACGGGTACGGCAGCCGGATCTTCGTACCGCGCAGGCGCCGCGGCGCTTCCAGGAACTGCCCGTCCGCCCGCTTCTCGATCGTCGCGCCGAACTGCCGCAGCACCTCGAAGTGGAAGTCGATGGGCCGGCCGCCGATGTCGCAGCCGCCGAGACCGGGGATGAAGGCGTGCCCGAGGCGGTGCAGCAGCGGGCCGCACAGCAGGATCGGGATACGGCTGGAACCCGCGTGGGCATCGATGTCAGCGACGTTCGCGCTCTCGACATGCGTGGGGTCCATCACCAGCTCGCCCGGCTCCTCACCCGGACGGACCGTCACCCCGTGCAGTTGCAGGAGACCGCGTACGACCCGCACGTCACGGATGTCCGGAACGTTGCGCAGTCGACTCGGTCCGCTGCCCAGCAGGGCGGCGACCATGGCCTTCGGTACGAGGTTCTTCGCACCGCGAACACGGATCTCGCCCTCCAGCGGGGTGCCGCCGTGGACAAGCAGTACATCGTCAGAGCCGTTGACGGTCATGTATCTCGCGTTCCGATTGGTGGGGCAGGTGGCCAGAAGGGAAAGGGTAATCGCCGCCCACCCCCCTTCCGTAAGCCCAAGTGCCGCCCAGCTACGTCATAGCTGTGTCACAACACGTGCCGTGCGTTCCCGGGCACATGGGGTCACGGGGGCAGTTGTGCGCGTGGGGCGCGTGGTTGCGCTCTGAGCTGCATTCACGGCCGTACCGGCATTGCCTCCCCGCTCGCGGGGAAGATGCGGGATCATGTCTGGCATGACCGAGGTGTCCTCGCTCACAGGGCGGTTGCTCGTGGCAACGCCCGCCCTGGCGGACCCGAACTTCGACCGTGCGGTGGTGCTCCTTCTCGACCACGACGAGGAGGGCTCCCTCGGTGTCGTCCTCAACCGGCCCACCCCGGTGGACGTGGGCGACATCCTGGAGGGCTGGGCGGACCTCACAGGTGAGCCCGGCGTCGTCTTCCAGGGCGGCCCGGTCTCCCTCGACTCCGCGCTCGGCGTGGCCGTCATCCCGGGCGGCGCGTCCAGCGAGCGCGCCCCGCTGGGCTGGCGCCGGGTGCACGGCGCGATCGGTCTGGTCGACCTGGAGGCACCACCGGAACTTCTCGCCTCGGCCCTCGGGTCGCTGAGGATCTTCGCCGGGTACGCCGGCTGGGGGCCCGGCCAGCTGGAGGACGAGCTGGTCGAGGGTGCCTGGTACGTCGTCGAGTCCGAACCCGGCGACGTCTCCTCCCCGTCCCCGGAAAGACTCTGGCGCGAGGTTCTGCGCCGCCAGCGCAACGAGCTGGCGATGGTGGCCACGTATCCGGACGACCCTTCGCTCAACTGATGTCTGTGAGCTTCAGTACGCTTGCCTTTATGAGCACTCTTGAGCCTGAGACCCAGCCGCAGCGCGGGACTGGTACGGGGACCCTCGTAGAGCCGACGCCGCAG
Source organism: Streptomyces sp. NBC_00019 (assembly GCF_045041015.1). Taxonomy (NCBI): domain Bacteria; kingdom Bacillati; phylum Actinomycetota; class Actinomycetes; order Kitasatosporales; family Streptomycetaceae; genus Streptomyces; species Streptomyces sp. NBC_00019. Next base: position 4,327,659 of record NZ_CP108302.1, on the reverse strand, counting down.
GTGTCCCATGGTGACGGTGACCACGAGCGCTTCGCCCACTATGTCCAGAAGGACAAGATCATGGCGAGCGCCCTCGACGGGACCCCCGTCGTGGCGCTGTGCGGCAAGGTCTGGGTGCCGGGCCGCGACCCGAAGAAGTACCCCGTGTGTCCCATGTGCAAGGAGATCTACGAGTCCATGGGTGCCGGCGGGGACGGCGACGGCAAGGGCGGCGGCGACAAGTAGGCCCGCTGTCGGGCCCGCTGCCTGACTGAGCTTCGCGAGGCCCCCGGGGCGCGTTTCGGCGCGCTCCGGGGGCCTTTCGCATGCCCTTGCATGTCACGAAGTGGTTGAGACCTCTTGTGGGCATGTTCATGTAGTCCCTAGCCTCCGTTGTGCAGAGCGAAACTGTCATTGCATATGTTGCAACGCATGCTCGGAGGCCCCACTCCATGAAGCGCTCCCCCCGATCCCCCCGCCTGGCCGTCCTGCTCACGGCCCTCGTCGTCACCGCCTGCGCCCCGCAGACCTCCACCAACTCCTCCTCCGGCAAGGACGAGAAGACCGGCACCCTGCGCGTCTGGCTCTTCCAGGAGGTCGGCAACAAGCCCAAGGAGAAGGTCGTCGACTCGGTCGTGACCGCCTTCCAGAAGGCCCACAAGGACACGAAGGTCGACGTCGAGTACATCCCGATCGACACCCGCGCCCAGCGCGTCAAGGCCGCCTTCAACGACCCGAAGTCCGCGCCCGACGTCATGGAGTACGGCAACACCGACACCGCCGGCTATGTGAAGGACGGCGGACTCCTCGACGTCACGAAGGAGTTCGGCGCCTGGAGCGAGGCGAAGGACACCGACCCGACGGCGAAGCAGTCGGTCACGGTGGACGGCAAGGTGTACGGGGCGCCGTTCTACGTCGGCGTGCGCGCCCTGTACTACCGCACGGACGTGTTCAAGGAGCTCGGCCTCGACGTGCCGAAGTCGATGGCCGAGCTGGCTTCCACGGCCCGCAGGATCCGTGCCGCCGAGCCCGAGTTGTACGGCCTGGTCGTCGGCGGCGCCTACACCTACGGCGCGATGCCGTTCGTGTGGGCCAACGGCGGCGAACTCGCCACCGGCACGGCGGGCTCGTACACCTCCGCGATCGACAGCGCGGCGGCCCAGAAGGGCATCAAGGCGTACACGTCCCTGTTCTCGGACGACAACTGTCCCGCCGCCAAGTGCGCGGGCTTCGGCGGCAACGACACGATCACCGCGTTCGCGGCCGGCAAGGCGGGCATGGCGATCGGCGGCGACTTCAGCCACACGGCGGTCGAGGCGGGGAAGGTCAAGGGCAAGTACGCGGTCGTCCCGCTGCCGGGGGTCGCGTCCGGCTCGATCGCCCCCGCCTTCGCGGGCGGCAACAACATCGGCGTACTGAAGAGCACGTCGCATCGGACGCTGGCCGTCGAGCTGATGGAGCAGCTGTCGTCGAAGAAGACGCAGGCCTCGATGTTCGACGCGATGGGCTTTCTGCCGACGTTCACCGATGTACGGCAGCAGGTGGCGGCGGAGGAGCCGTATGTGAAGCCGTTCGCGCGGACGCTGGGGGCGGGGACGAAGTTCGTGCCGGCGTCGCCGGGGTGGTCGCAGATCGACTCGTCGCTGGTGCTGCCGACGATGTTGCAGGAGGTCATCAGCGGTAAGAAGGGTGTGGCCGCGGCTTCGAAGGATGCGGCCGTGAAGATGGACGAGGCGTTTGGCTCCGCCGGGTGAGCGCCACGCCTACGAGCTCGGGGGCTGCGGAGCGCTTGCGGGTGCGGGAGGGTCGTGGCTGGTCGCGCCCACGCGGCGGTAGCCGCAAATTCGACACAGCCCCGCGCCCCTGGGTGGGTGGGGGTTCGCGGCGTCAGAAGGGTCCCTGGCTCTATCTTGCTCCCGCTCTCATCGTTCTCGGCTCGCTGCTTGTCTATCCCATCTATCAGCTCGGGCTGATCTCCCTCTTCCAGTACACCCAAGCCCAGGTCAGCGGTGGTGAACCCACTACCTTCGAAGGGTTCGGCAACTACGCGGAGGTCTTCGGCGACTCGCAGTTCTGGCAGGTGCTGCTCGCCACCGTCGTCTTCGCCGCGGCCTGTGTCGTGTCCACGCTTGGCGTCGGGTGTGCCCTCGCCGTGCTGCTCACGCGGGTGCGGGCCGTGCCGCGGCTGGCGTTGATGCTGGCCGCGTTGGGGGCGTGGGCGACCCCGGCCGTCACGGGGTCGACGGTGTGGCTGTTCCTGTTCGACGCGGACTTCGGGCCGGTGAACCGGGTCCTGGGCCTCGGTGACCACTCGTGGACGTACGGACGCTTCAGTGCCTTCTTCCTCGTACTGCTCGAAGTGGTGTGGTGCTCCTTCCCGTTCGTGATGGTCACGGTCTACGCCGGTATCCGCGCCGTCCCGGGCGAGGTGCTGGAGGCCGCGGCCCTCGACGGTGCCTCGCACTGGCGGATCTGGCGGTCCGTGCTGGCGCCGATGCTGCGGCCGATCCTGGTGGTCGTCACCATCCAGTCGGTCATCTGGGACTTCAAGGTCTTCACACAGATCTACGTCATGACGAACGGCGGCGGCATCGCGGGCCAGAACCTCGTCCTGAACGTCTACGCCTACCAGCAGGCGTTCGCCTCCTCGCAGTACGGTCTCGGCTCGGCGATCGGGATCGTGATGCTGCTGATCCTGCTCGCTGTGACGCTGGTGTATCTGCGACTGCTCCGCAGGCAGGGGGAGGAACTGTGAATCTTGTACGAGCCGGAGCGCGGCCTTTTGTGAGGCGTCCGTGGCGGTTGGCCGCCGAGGCGTCCGCGCTGCTGATCGCGGTGGTCGTCGCCTTCCCCCTCTACTGGATGGTACTGAGCGCCTTCAAGCCGGCCGGGGAGATCGAGTCGACCGAGCCGCGGCCCTGGACGCTTTCGCCCTCCCTGGATTCCTTCCGGCGCGTGTTCGGCCAGCAGGATTTCGGTCGGTATTTCGTCAACAGCCTTGTCGTGGCGTGCACCGTGGTGATCGCCTCCGCACTGATCGCGTTTCTCGCGGCGACCGCGGTGACACGATTCCGCTTCCGCTTCCGGACCACGCTGCTGATCATGTTTCTCGTGGCGCAGATGGTGCCGGTGGAGGCACTCACCATCCCTCTCTTCTTCCTCATGCGGGACCTCGGTCAGCTGAACACGCTGGGGTCGCTGATCCTGCCGCACATCGCCTTCTCGCTGCCCTTCGCGATCTGGATGCTGCGGGGGTTCGTGAAAGCGGTGCCCGAGGCGCTGGAGGAGGCCGCGTACATCGACGGGGCGAGCCGGGCGCGATTCCTGTGGCAGATCCTTTTCCCGCTCGTGTTCCCCGGGTTGGTGGCCACGAGCGTGTTTTCCTTCATCTCGGCCTGGAACGACTTCCTGTTCGCCAAGTCGTTCATCATCAGCGACACGTCCCAGTCGACGCTGCCGATGGCCCTGCTGGTCTTCTACAAGCCGGACGAGCCGGACTGGGGTGGCGTGATGGCGGCCTCGACGGTGATGACGGTTCCGGTGCTGGTGTTCTTCGTACTCGTACAGCGACGGCTGGTCTCGGGGCTGGGCGGAGCGGTAAAGGACTGACGTGACTTCTGTGACGGATCTGATTCCCGAGCCCCGCGCCATCGAAGGGCCGATGCGCTGCGGTGTCCTGCTGGACGAGGGCACCACCCTGTGGGCCGGACCGGGCACCGGCACCACGGAGCGCTGGCTGCGCTCCACGCTCGGCCCGGCGCTGGGCCTGCCGCTGCGGCCGGGGCCGCAGGACGCCCGTGACTCCGTACGGCTGTGCGTCGACGACAGCCTGGAGCCGGAGGCGTACAAGCTCTCCGTCATCGCTGACTGGGGCGTCGAGATCCGGGGCGGCGACGCGGCCGGCGTCTTCTGGGGTGCCCAGACACTGCGTCAGCTCCTCGGCCCCGAAGCCTTCCGCAAGGCCCCCGTCCGACCGGACATCAAGCGTGGAATCCCGCATCAGATCATCGAGGACGGCCCCCGCTTCCGCTGGCGCGGCCTCATGCTCGACGTCGCCCGGCACTTCATGCCCAAGGACGGTGTCCTGCGCTACCTCGACCTGATGGCCGCCCACAAACTCAACGTCTTCCACTTCCACTTGACGGACGACCAGGGCTGGCGGATCGAGATCGAGAGGTACCCCCGGCTGACCGAGGTCGGCTCATGGCGGGCGCGTACCAAATTCGGCCACCGGGCCTCGCCGTTGTGGGAGGAGAAGCCGCACGGTGGCTACTACACGCAGGACGACATCCGGGAGATCGTGGCCTACGCCGCCGAGCGGCATATCACCGTCGTCCCCGAAATCGACGTACCGGGACACTCGCAGGCGGCCATCGCCGCGTATCCGGAACTCGGCAACACCGACACCTCCCTCTCCGTCTGGGACACCTGGGGTATCTCTCCGAACGTACTCGCCCCCACTGACAACACCCTGCGCTTCTACGAGGGCGTCTTCGAGGAACTCCTGGAACTGTTCCCGAGTGAGTTCATTCACGTCGGCGGCGACGAATGCCTCAAGGACCAGTGGCGGGCCTCACCCACCGCACAGGCCCGGATCAAGGAACTCGGGGTCGGCGACGAGGACGGGCTGCAGTCGTGGTTCATCGGTCACTTCGACAAGTGGCTCTCCGCGCACGGCCGTCGGCTCATCGGCTGGGACGAGATCCTGGAGGGCGGTCTCGCCCGGGGCGCGGCCGTGTCCTCGTGGCGCGGATACGAGGGTGGCATCACGGCCGCGCGCGCGGGCCACGACGTCGTCATGTGTCCTGAGCAGCAGGTGTACTTGGACCACCGTCAGCACGAGGGCGCGGACGAGCCGGTCCCCATCGGTTACGTCCGCACGCTGGAGGACGTGTATCGCTTCGAACCCGTTCCACCCGAGCTGACCTCGACGGAGGCGGCGCATGTCCTCGGCACGCAGGCCAACCTGTGGACCGAGGTGATGGAGGACCAGGCGCGCGTGGACTACCAGGCGTTTCCCAGGCTTTCGGCCTTCGCCGAGGTCGCCTGGAGCGATCTGCCCGCACCGGCCGAGCGTGACTTCGACGGCTTCGAGCGGCGAATGGTCCGGCACTACGAGCGACTTGACGCCCTGGGCGTCTCCTACCGGCCGCCCGCCGGACCGCTGCCCTGGCAGCGGCGCCCAGGAGTGCTCGGCCGCCCGATCGAGGGACCGCCACCGAACCGGTAGGTCTCCCGAACAGGTTACGGATAAAGCCCGCAAGCATCACCGAAGAGTGTCAATCCGTACGCACCGGTGATGCCGTACGAAAACGGACCATCTCCCCGACGACGTGGGCGAATGCCTCCTAGCGGACCCCTGTCTTCGGCCCCGGCGAAGATGTGCCAGAGTTGCCACGTCCGCCCTGTCAGCACGTACCGTACGGCAGCAACAGGTGGGACCAGCTGGGACCAGGTGGGGCAGCGGGAAGGGGCAGCCGGTTTGACCACGCACGCACCGCAGGCGGCGCAGGCCGTCACGCTGCCCACGACGCTGGACGAGGCAGTGACGGCCCTCACCGCCATGCCCGCAGCCGTGCCCGTCGCGGGCGGCACCGACCTCATGGCCGCCGTCAACTCCGGCCAGCTCAGGCCCGCCGCCCTGGTGGGCCTCGGCCGCATCAGCGAGATCCGTGGCTGGCAGTACCAGGACGGACACGCCCTGCTCGGCGCCGGACTCACCCACGCGCGGATGGGCCGGCCCGACTTCGCCGCCCTCATCCCGGCGCTCGCCGCCTCGGCACGCGCGGCGGGCCCGCCGCAGATCCGCAACGCGGGCACCCTGGGCGGCAACATCGCCACGGCGTCCCCGACCGGCGACGCGCTCCCGGTCCTCGCCGCTCTCGAGGCGACGCTGATCATCGCGGGCCCGGGCGGAGCCCGCCGGGAGATCCCGGTGTCGCATCTGCTCGCGGGCATGGAGATGCTGCGCGCCGGCGAACTCATCGGCTTCGTGCGCGTGCCGCTGCTGCACGCGCCGCAGGTCTTCCTCAAGGCCACCGGCCGCACCGGCCCCGGACGGGCGATGGCCTCCGTCGCGCTCGTCCTCGACCCCGCCCGGCGCGGAGTGCGGTGCGCCGTCGGAGCCATAGCGCCGATGCCGCTGCGGCCCCTGGACGCCGAGCTGTGGGTCGGCCGGCTGATCGACTGGGACAACAACCGCGCGCTCGTCCCGGAGGCGCTGCAGGCCTTCGGCGAGTACGTCGCCGCGGCCTGCATCCCCGACCCGGCCCCGGAGGGGGACGGCTCCGTGTCACAGCTTCCGCCCGGCGTACTGCATCTGCGGCGCACCGTCGCCGCGCTGGCCCGACGAGCACTGGGGAGGGCGCTGTCGTGACCGACGACCGGCACGGAGAGGCCACGCCCCAGAGCGGCGGCCGCTGGGACCCGCTGCCCCAGGGCGACTACGACGACGGCGCGACCGCCTTCGTGAAGCTCCCCGAGGGCGGCATCGAGGCCCTGCTGGCCTCCGACACTCCGCTCGCCGCGCCCGGCCACGGCTATGTGCCGCCGCAGATAACGGTGGCCCCCGACGGTGCCGCCGGCACCGACCCGGCGGCCACCGGCACCTGGGCCGTGCCCGCCGACGGAACCCAGTGGCCCGACCCGAACGCCTTGCCGCAAAGCGGCGTGGACGACCGGTTCACGTACAACCCGGGCGCGACCGGGCAGTGGAACTTCCAGGAGCACACGGAGGCCTCGGAGATCGCTCCCGCGCCGGGTCACGATGTGACCGGGCAGTGGTCGATCCCCGTCGCCGGCGGCGACCTTCCGGACGAATCGGGCGAGTTCACCACGTCGTCCCTGGTCGAGCAGTGGGGCGGCACACCGCCGGCCACACTGCCCGGCGGCGCGTCCGCGCCGTGGGCGGCGCCGACGGGACAGCCGTGGGACTCCGAGCCGCCGGTCGACGAGCACGCGCACGTGCCGACCGCCGCGCACACCGGCGGCCACGCGGTCGCCGACACTCCGGACCACGCCGTGCCGGACGCCCACGCACGCGTGGAGACGTCCGCCGCACACGCCCCTGCCGAGCCCTCCGTGGACACCCCCGCCCCCGTCGCCTCACGGCCCGCTCAAGGCCCCGGTGAAGCCGCGGCGGCAGCCGATGTGTCCGAAGACGCCCGAGAGGCCGTGGAGACCGCTGAGACGGCCGCCGAGCCGCACGCGGAGCACACCCCGGCCGACGGCGACGACGAAGCCGGGACGCGGACCGCGGAAGAGCACACCGCCGACCCCGAGACCGCCGACGAGTCCGCCGCCACCCCGGACGAGCCCGCGCCCGTGCCCTCCGGCGAGGAACACCCCCTCGCCTCCTACGTCCTGCGCGTCAACGGCGTCGAACGCCCCGTCGCCGACGCCTGGATCGGTGAGTCGCTGCTCTACGTGCTGCGCGAGCGCCTCGGCCTCGCGGGCGCCAAGGACGGCTGCTCGCAGGGCGAGTGCGGGGCGTGCAACGTCCAGGTCGACGGACGCCTCGTCGCCTCCTGCCTGGTGCCCGGCGTCACCGCCGCCGGCAGCGAGGTCCGTACCGTCGAGGGCCTCGCCGAGGACGGGCGGCCCTCCGACGTGCAGCGCGCGCTCGCCAAGTGCGGCGCGGTGCAGTGCGGGTTCTGCGTGCCCGGCATGGCGATGACCGTGCACGACCTCCTGGAGGGCAACCCGGCGCCGTCCGAGCTGGAGACCCGCCAGGCACTGTGCGGCAACCTGTGCCGCTGCTCCGGCTACCGGGGCGTCGTGGACGCCGTCCAGGCGGTCGTCGCGGAACGCGAGGCGCACGCCGCGGCGGAATCTGAGTCGGACACGGACGAGGCACGTATCCCGCATCAGGCGGGCCCCGGAGCCGGCGGCGTCAACCCGTCGGCCTTCGAGCCGCGCCGTGACCAGGCATACGGACAGGACGGAGGCCAGGCGTGAGCAACGAAGCCGCCATCGCGACCACCCCCGCGGAGGCAGCCCCCGCCCCCGAGCCGATCCCGCACGGCATCGGCGTCTCCCTGCCGACCGCCGACGCCCGTGCCAAGACCGAGGGCACCTTCCCCTACGCGGCCGACCTGTGGGCCGAGGGCCTGCTGTGGGCGGCCGTGCTGCGCTCACCGCACGCACACGCGCGCATCGTGTCCATCGACACGTCCCACGCGCGCGAGATGCCCGGCGTACGCGCCGTCGTCACGCACGAGGACGTGCCCGGCAGCCCGGTCTACGGCCGTGGCAAGGCCGACCGCCCGGTCTTCGCCTCCGAGGTCGTACGCCACCACGGCGAGCCCATCGCGGCCGTCGCCGCCGACCACCCCGACACCGCGCGGATGGCCGCCGCGGCCGTCATCGTCGAGTACGAGGTGCTCGACCCGGTGACCGACCCGGAGCAGGCCTTCGAGGCCGAGCCGCTGCACGCCGACGGCAACCTGATCCGGCACATCCCGCTGCACCACGGCGACCCGTCCGTGAGCGGCGAGATCGTCGTCGAGGGCCAGTACCGCATCGGCCGCCAGGACCCGGCCCCCATCGGCGCCGAGGCCGGCCTCGCCGTGCCGCGTCCCGACGGCGGCGTCGAGCTGTACCTGGCCTCCACCGACCCGCACACCGACCGGGACACCGCCGCCGCCTGCTACGGCCTGGAACCCGAGCGCGTCAAGATCGTCGTCACCGGTGTCCCCGGCGCCACCGCCGACCGCGAGGACCAGGGCGTCCAGCTCCCGCTCGGCCTGCTGGCGTTCAAGACCGGCTGCCCGGTCAAACTCACCGCCACGCGCGAGGAGTCCTTCCTCGGCCACGTGCACCGCCACCCGACGCTCCTCAGGTACCGCCACCACGCGGACGCCGAGGGCAGGCTGGTGAAGGTCGAGGCACAGATCCTGCTCGACGCGGGCGCCTACGCCGACACCTCCGCCGAGGCCCTCGCGGCCGCCGTGGGCTTCGCCTGCGGCCCGTACGTCGTCCCGAACGCCTTCATCGAGGGCTGGGCCGTACGCACCAACAACCCGCCCTCCGGCCATGTACGCGGCGAGGGCGCCATGCAGGTCTGCGCCGCCTACGAGGCGCAGATGGACAAGCTGGCCAAGAAGCTCGGCGTCGACCCGGCGGAACTGCGCCTGCGCAACGCGCTCGCCACCGGCGACGTGCTCCCGACCGGCCAGACGGTGACCTGCCCGGCGCCGGTCGCCGAACTTCTGCAGGCCGTACGGGACTTCCCGCTGCCCGCGCTGCCCAAGGACACCCCCGAGGACGAGTGGCTGCTGCCCGGCGGCCCCGAGGGCGCGGGCGAGCCGGACGCGATCCGACGCGGCGTGGGCTACGGCCTCGGCATGGTGCACATGCTCGGCGCGGAGGGCGCCGACGAGGTCTCCACCGCCACGGTGAAGGTCCACGACGGTGTGGCCACGGTCCTGTGCGCGGCCGTCGAGTCCGGCCAGGGCTTCACGACGCTGGCCCGCCAGATCGTCCAGGAGACCCTCGGTATCGACGAGGTGCACGTCGCGCCCGTGGACACCGACCAGCCCCCGGCGGGCCCGGGCTGCCGGGGCCGCCACACCTGGGTCTCGGGCGGCGCGGTGGAACGGGCCGCGAAGATGGTCCGTACGCAACTGCTCCAGCCGCTGGCGCACAAGTTCGGGATGTCCACCGAACTGCTCCAGATCACCGACGGCAAGATCACCTCGTACGACGGCGTCCTGTCGACCACCGTCACCGAGGCGATGGACGGCAAGGAACTGTGGGCGACGGCACAGTGCCGCCCGCACCCCACGGAACCCCTGAACGAGTCCGGCCAGGGCGACGCCTTCGTGGGCATGGCCTTCTGCGCGATCCGCGCGGTGGTGGACGTCGACATCGAGCTCGGCTCGGTCCGGGTCGTCGAACTCGCCGTCGCCCAGGACGTGGGACGGATCCTGAACCCGGCCCAGCTCGCCGCGCGCATCGAGGCGGGCGTCACCCAGGGCGTGGGCATAGCGCTGACGGAGAACCTGCGCACCGCGCGCGGCCTGATCCGCCACCCCGACCTCACGGGCTACGCGCTGCCGACGGCCCTGGACGCGCCGGACATCCGGATCGTGAAGCTGGTCGAGGAGCGGGACGTGGTCGCGCCCTTCGGCGCCAAGGCGGCCAGCGCGGTGCCGGTGGTGACATCGCCGGCGGCCATCGCCTCCGCCGTACGGGCCGCCACCGGACGTCCGGTGAACCGGCTGCCGATCCGGCCGCAGGCCGCGGTGGTGACGACGCAGTGAGCCGGCAGGATCCGCAGCGGTACGAACCGGCGCCGGGCGTCGGGAAGTTGGTGCTGTGGATCCTGCTGTTCGCTCTTGCGGCTCTAGTGGTCGTGCTCGGCGGCGTGTATCTGACTTGAACCCTCCCCAGCCGAAGCAGGGGGATTCCTGGCTCAGGAAGCCCCACAGGTCTGCGGCCTAAAAGGTCTTACTCCATCAACACCAGCCGGGACGGAACCTGCGCGGTTTATGAGCAAAGCTCGGATATGCCGTCTTGGTTCTCGATCGGCACGGTGTGCACGCTTGGTTCTCGCAACGCACGATTGGGAGCTTACCCGGTCGTATGGCGGTCTTGCGCCCGGAAAGCGAAACCCCGTTCCCTGCCCTGGGACGCGGTGTTGGGTTTCTGGCTGTCGGCGTACGCACGCCTGATCCGCACCCGCCCGCTGTACGTCGTCGTCCTCGCGCCGGGCCCCGAGACCGTGGCCGCCCGGGAGGCCGGGCGGGGCAAGACGGGGTACGGGGCGCACTGGTCGGTCGCGGAGCTGGACCGGGTGCTGCGGGCCGAGACGCCGCGGATCGGTCTGTGGCTGGACACCTCGGAGCTGTCGGTGGGGGAGACGGTGGAGGCGATTCTGGCGCAGAGGCAACGCGCGAGGGTCGCCTGACGTCTTCTGAGCCAAGGGGCGTTGTCAGTGGTGCCGCGTAGTGTTCCTGTCAGTGGGGAACGGCGGCGAGACCTGCACTGCTCGGCCCGTCCTGCCCTGCTCGGGGAACTGCCTGCGAACTGCCCCGGGACTGCCTGGGACTGCGAACTTGCACGCACGGGGGAACGATGAGCACGACCGCCACCGCGGTGATCACACTGACCGACGACGACCTGGAACGCTTCGTCACGCACGCCTCGACGCGCCGCTGGCTGGCGGGGCCCGGACTGCCTTCCGAGATCGGCCTGTTGAGCTTCACGGAGCTGGAGCGCGAGGGCCTGCGGACGGTGACCGACGCGACCGGCGACCCCGAGGGGCGGCTGGCCGCAGAGCTGCGGGACCAGCTGGTCATAGGCGGACTGCTCGACATCGAGGGCCAGGAGACGGAACCGGTCCTGCTCGACGGCGCCACGGGCGAGGTGTCCACGACCGACTTCTGGTACGACGCCCCGGAACTCATGGAGCGCCGCCCGCTGGCCCCCTCGCTGGAGAAGCTGGTGCGTTTCGCGACGGCGGCGGAGGAACTGGCCGAGCTGCGCGGACAGTTCGCCTCCTACGCCGGCCGCTTCGGACCGCAGGTGGCGGCGGAGGCCTCGCGTCAGCTGCTCGCGGTCTTCGAGGAGGGTGCGGACGGTGAGGTGCCGCCGTACTGGCGGATGGCGGCGCTGATCCGCCCACTGTCCCTCGCCGCGGGGCCGGGCACGCCGTCCGGGTCGGTCCTGGACCTTCCCGCCCGTCTCCTGGACCAGGAGTTCGGGCAGGGCGGCGTCTGGCGCTTCGAGGACGTCGACTTCCCCGCCACGCTCACCCACGAACCGACCCGCCGCTTCCTGCGCGACACCGGCCTGCCCGAGGACGCCGTCCTCTTCCAGCTGGACACGGACGTCCCGCTGCCGACCCTCGCCGAGCACCACGCCGACGCCCCCGGATCGGAACTCCCCGACGGGGCCGACCACTTGATCCGGCTCGGCTATCTCGTCGAGGACAACAGCCTGGTCCTCGACGGCAGGACGGGCGCGGTCCTGCACTGGAGCGAGCCCGAGGCCAGGCTCTACCCGCTCAACACCGACGTCTCCACGCTCGCGTTCACGCTCTGGCTGCTGCACCGCGAGCGCGCGATCGACGAGGACCTGGAACACGGGTTGTCCGAGGGGCCGTATGCCCAGCTGGCCGCCACCATGGTCCAGGTCCTGTCGGCCGTGGACCCGACCGGCGCCGTCACGGACGCCGGTTGGCACTACTGGACGGAGGCGTTCCAGGACGAGGCGGGCGGGGTGCTCTGCGCCGGCTGAAGCGCCGGGACCTCGCCGACCGGCGGATCGGAATGATGGGGACCGTCCAGAAGGACGACACCCCTTCCGGAGTGCCGCCCTTGAGTTCTGCCTGGTCGGGCAGGTGGAGGCCGTGGCGGGAATCGAACCCGCGTAACTCGCTTTGCAGGCGAGTCCCTAAACCACTCGGGCACACGGCCGTGATCGATGAATAGACCGTATGGCGGGGGCGAGGGCGGGTTCAAGGGAATCGCGGGGGCTGCAACGGGACTGCCACACGCCGTTCATGAATGGGGGAGTCCGTCGCTGGTCGTACGACGAAGGTCCTGGCGTCGGACCGTCTCCCGACAGGGGTCAAGCCGGGTCGTGGCCCTTACGCTGGCGACCATGACAGCCCTCGAACCGCGCGGCACCGATGCCGCGGACACCGCCCCCGACCTGGCCACCGTCGTGGAGGAGGGGGTGCTGAGCCGGCCGTACCGGGCGCTCAGCATCGGGATCGTGTCCGTGGTGCTGCTGATCGCATTCGAGGCGACCGCCGTGGGGACGGCTATGCCGGTCGCGGCGCGGGAGCTGGACGGGGTCTCGCTCTACGCGTTCGCATTCTCCGGGTACTTCACGACGAGCCTGTTCGGGATGGTGCTCGCCGGGCAGTGGTCCGACCGGCGCGGTCCGCTCGGGGCGTTGACCGGCGGGATCGGGGCGTTCGCCGCGGGGCTGATGCTGTCCGGGACCGCGGGTGCCATGTGGCTGTTCATCCTCGGGCGGGCCGTGCAGGGGCTGGGCGGAGGGCTGGTGATCGTCGCCCTCTACGTCGTCGTCGGGCGGGCCTATCCCGAGCGGCTGCGGCCGGCGATCATGGCGGCCTTCGCGGCGGGCTGGATCGTGCCGTCGATCGTCGGGCCGCTCGCCTCGGGCGCGGTGACCGAACACCTCGGCTGGCGGTGGGTGTTCGTCGGGATCCCGGTGCTGGTCGTGTTCCCGCTGGCGCTCGCCCTGCCGCAGATACGGCGCAGGGCCTCAGGGCCCATGGACGGGTCCGACGGGAGCACCGCCTTCGACCGCCGCCGTATCCGGCTCGCCCTCGCCGTCTCGCTCGGCGCCGGACTCCTCCAGTACGCCGCCCAGGACCTGCGCTGGCTCTCCCTCGTCCCCGGCGTCGCCGGCGCCGCGCTGCTGGTGCCGGCCGTCCTCGGGCTGCTCCCGCGCGGCACCTACCGGGCGGCGCGCGGACTGCCCTCCGTGGTGCTGCTACGCGGGGTCGCCGCGGGCTCCTTCATCGCCGCCGAGTCCTTCGTACCGCTGATGCTGGTCACCCAGCGGGGGCTGTCCCCGACGCTCGCCGGGTTCTCCCTCGCCGCGGGCGGCGTCACCTGGGCGCTGGGCTCGTGGGTGCAGTCACGGCCACGGGTCGAGCCCTACCGGCAGCGCCTGATGACGCTGGGCATGGTCCTGGTCGCCGCCTCGATCGCCGCCGCACCGAGCGTGCTGATCGCCGCGGTGCCCGTCTGGACGCTGGCCGTGGTCTGGGGGCTCGGCTGCTTCGGCATGGGCCTGGTGATCGCCTCCACGAGTGTGCTGCTGCTCCAGCTCTCCGCCCCGGCCCAGGCGGGCACCAACTCCGCCTCCCTGCAGATCTCCGACGCCCTGTCCAACGTCGTCCTGCTGGCGACGGGCGGTGCCGCGTTCGCGGCCCTGGGCGGTGGCACGGTGAGCCATACGGCGACGGAGGCCACCGGCTCCCACCCGGCCGCGTTCGCCGCGGTGTTCCTGCCGATGGCGGCGGTGGCCCTGGCCGGGGCGTGGGTGACGACCCGGCTGAGGGAACGGCCGACCACACCCCGAGCCTGACCGTCACGCACGCCCCGTGACCCGCCGTATCTCCTCGGCGAACCCCCGTACGGTCGGCTCCTCCAACAGGGCCGCAAGCGGGATCTCCGCGCCCAGCCGCTCCCTGAGCCGGGTGACGGTCTCGACCACCTTGTACGAGTTGCCGCCCAGGTCGAAGAAGTCGTCATCGGGCTTCACGGAGTCCAGCCCGAGGGCCTCGCACCAGACGGCGGCCACCAGCTCCTCGACTCCCAGCTCCTCGACCCCCTCGACCCCCGCGTCCGCCGGGCGCGACGGCGTGGTGCGGGCCGCCCGGGACTCCAGCAGCAGGCGGTCCACCTTGCCGTTCGGCGTGAACGGGAGGGCGTCGAGGAGGTCGACCGTCGCCGGGACCATGGTCGGCGGAAGCCAGCCGCGCAGGGACTCGCGGACCGACGCCGTCAGCTCGGCGGCCGGCGCGGACGGCACCTCGGGCACCACGAACGCGGCCAGCGCCTTCTCCAGGCCCGTGCCGTGCGCCACCACGACCGCCTGACGCACCCCCGCGCAGCGCCGGGCCGTCGACTCGATCTCGCCGAGCTCGATACGGACACCGCGGATCTTCACCTGCCGGTCGACCCGGCCGAGGAACTCCAACGCGCCGCCGGGCCGGGCCCGTACGAGGTCGCCGGAGCGGTAGAGCCGCCGGCCCGGTGCCACGGGGGGCGACTGGAGGAAGCGTTCCGCGGTCAGTTCGGGCCGGCCGAGATAGCCCAGGGCCAGGCCCGCGCCGCCGATGTACAGCTCGCCGGGTTCGCCCTCGGGCACCGGGCGGCCGTCGTCGTCGAGGACCCACAGCTCGGTGTCCGGGACGGCGGAGCCGATGAGGACCGTGTCGAGGGCGGGGTCGCGCGGGCACATCCAGGCGGTGCAGTGGATCGTGCACTCGCTGGGGCCGTAGAGGTTGGTCAGGGAGGCCGTGGAGCGGGCGTGGAAGCGGTGCACCAGGTCGGCGGGGAGCGGCTCGCCGCCGGTCAGGACCTGGCGCAGACCGTCGTAGCGCTCGGTCTCGTCGCGGGCCAGCAGGAACAGTTCCAGCAGCGACACCCCGAAGTACATCGTCGTGACGCGGTGGTCGCGGATCAGCGCCGCCAGGTGGTCGGCGTCGCGCTGTCCGCCGGGTGCGGAGAGCACGAGCGTGGCGCCGGAGAGCAACGGCCAGTAGATCTCCGCGAGATACATGTCGAAGGTGCACGTGGTGTGGTGGACGAGCCGGTCGTCCTCGGTCATGGGGTGCGTGGTCTGCAGCGCGTTCATGCGGGAGACCAGGGCGCGGTGGCTGATCAGGGACGCCTTGGGGCGGCCGGTCGAGCCGGACGTGAAGATCAGTGCGACGGGATCGTCCGGGGAGCCGTCCACCGGTGGCGGTACCGGCTGTCCGGTGCGGTACTCGTCGTCCGTCAGCATCGGGACCGCACAGCCGTCGAGGCGGTCGCGCAGGGCCCGGCTGGTGAGCACCGCGCGCGGCGCGCAGTCCTCCAGCATGCCGAGCGTGCGGGCGGGCGGATCGGCCACGTCGAACGCCGCGTGCGCCGCCCCCGCGCAGGCCACGCCCAGCACCGCGGCCACGAACTCGACCGACCGCTCGTGATAGACCGCGACCCGGTCGCCGGGCCCCAGCCCCCGGGCCCCCAGCGCGGCCGCCACCGCCAGCACCCGCTCCCGCAACTCCCCGGCACTCACCACCGCGCCGTCGGCACAGACCAGCGCGGTCCGGCCGGGATCCCGTTCCAGACACTCCAGCAACAGGACGTCGACCCGGTGGCCGACACCCGAGCCGCCGACACCGCCCGGCGCACCAGCCGAACCCGCCGCGTCCACCGAACCTGCCCCGCCTGGCGCGTCCACCGAACCCACCGAACCCGCCGCGCCCGCCGTGCCGGCAACGCCCGGCCCGCCGGAAGTGCCGGCGCCGAGCCCGCCAAAGGCGCCGCGAAGGTCCGAGCCGCCGGCGGCGCCCGCACTCTGCTCGCCCAGAGCGTCCGCATCCAGCCCGCCGGAACCCTCCAGTCCTGCCCGGCCGGAACCACCCGCGCCTGACATGCCGGCAGCGTCCGCCGTGCCCTCCGGGCTCGCCGCGTCCGCCGTGCCTGCCGAACCCGCCGCCCCCGTCATACCCACCGCATCCGTCGAACTCGTCATACGAGACCCCAGTGATCCAGGTTCTCCGCCACCGCCGTGGCCAGTGCCTCCGGCTCGTCCACCAGCAGCAGGTGGCGGCCCGGTAGCCAGACCGTGCGGGTGCGGGGGCCGAAGAGGGACCAGTCGTCGGTGCGTTCCTCCGAGCAGAGCTCGTCCTCGTCGCCGAAGACGGTCAGGAGGGGGATGCCGGGGTCGAAGGGTTCGCAGACGTAGTCCTCGACGGCCCTGATGTCCGCGACGATCGCCGGCAGCAGCAGGCCGAGCATCTCCTCGTTCGCGGCGAGTGCGTCCGGTACGCCGCCGAAGTCCCGCAGGATGTCCAGGACTTCGGCACGGTCACGGCCGGGATCGACGTCGCGCAGCAGTCGGCGGCCGGGGTCGGGCTTCTCGTTCACCGCCCACTGGGACACCACGACGAGGCCCGCGACACCGGCGGAGCCCGAACGCCGCAGCGCCTCCAGCGCGATCACGGCGCCCGAGCACACACCGAGCACGAGCAGGGGAGCCGAGCCCGGCAGGTCCCGGATCGTGGCGGTGACGTCCGCGGTGAGGGCGTCGAGGTCGCGTCCGGTCTCCCGGACGCGGGACTCGCGGCCGGGCAGCCGGGCCGTCGCCACCAGCCAGTCGTCCGGCGCGTGCGCGGCGAACGGCTGCCCGCTCGCCCCGCCCGCCCCGGCGTGCGGCACGATCAGCACCCGCAGTACGGCCCGCTCGGGGTCGGCCCCCGCCAGGGTCACATTCCTCGATGACACCTTCTGCCCGCCCTCTTGTTGGTCGGCCTCTTGTCGGTCGGCTCAGCCCGCCGAGACGAACTCCGTCAGCGCCCGGGTCAGATACCCGGGGTCGTCCGCCCCGCACAGCTCGCGCGAGGAGTGCATGGACAGTCCGGGCACGCCCACGTCCACCGTCGTCACCCCCAGCCGGGCCGCGGTGATCGGCCCGATCGACGTACCGCAGGGCATGGCGTTGTTGGACACGAACCGCTGCCAGGGCACCTCGGCCCGGTCCGCGGCGGCGGCGAACGCGGCAAAGCCGGTGCCGTCGGTGGCGTACCGCTGATTGACGTTGACCTTGATCACCGGGCCGCCGTTGGGCAGCGGATGGTTGTCCGGGTCGTGCCGCTCGCTGTAGTTGGGGTGCACCGCGTGGGACATGTCGGCCGAGGCGCAGATCGTGCCCGCCAGTGCCCGCGCCCAGTCCTCGGCGCCACCGCCCCGCGCGGTCACCACCCGGCCCAGGACGCGTTCCAGGAGCGGGCCCTGCGCCCCGGTCTCGGAGCCGGAGCCGACCTCCTCGTGGTCGAACGCGGCGAGGACCGGGATGCGTTCGGCTGCCGCCGGCCAGGACTGTGCGACGGTGGCCAGCGTGGCGGCGCCCGCGTGCACGGAGACGAGGTTGTCCAGCCGCGCCGAGACCAGGAACTCCCGGTCGGCGCCCAGCAGTCCGGGCTTCTGCACATCGTGCAGCATCAGGTCCCAGCCGAGCACCTCTCCCGGGTCGAGCCCGGCGCCGGCCGCTATCCGGCGCAGCAGCGCACCCGGCTCCGGTCGGCCCAGCGCCCACACGGGCTGGAGCTGGCGCTGCCGGTCGAGGGACAGGCCCTCGTTCACCGTACGGTCGAGGTGGATCGCCAACTGCGGTACCCGCAACAGGGGTTCGTCGATCTTGACCAGCTTCGCCGTGCCGTCGCGCAGGGTCAGCCGGCCGGAGACACCGAGGTCGCGGTCGAGCCAGGTGTTCAGCGGGACCCCGCCGTAGATCTCCACGGCGACCTGGCGCCAGCCGGCCGAGCCGGTGTCCGGGGTCGGCTTCACCCGCAGGTTGGGGGAGTCGGTGTGCGCGCCGATGATCCGGAACGGGGTGTGCGCGGGCGCCCCCTCGGGGACGTACCAGGCGAGCAGCGCGCCGCCCCGTACGACGAACCGGCCACCGCTGTGGCCGGTCCACTCCTCGGTCTCCCGCAGCTCTTCGAAGCCGGCCTTCTCCAGGCGCTGCACGGCCTGCGCCACCGCGTGGTAGGGCGAGGAGGCGGCTTCCAGGAAGGCGAGCAGGTCCTCGTTGTGCAGGGGATCGATGGCCTTGGTCATGCGCTTAAGCCTCTCCGGAGGTGGTGGGGGCGAGCAGCTCGCCGACCGCGCGGCCGGGGTCGGTGCACAGGTCGTCGAGGACGGACAGGTAGGAGTCGAGGATTCGCTCCGCCGACTTCCTGTCCCACAGGTCCGCCGAGTATTCGACATACGCCCGGTAACCCAGCGCCGGATCGCGGCGCGGCGTCAGCCCGAACGTCAGCTCCGTGCGCGCCGCCGGCGGCGCCACGTCGTCCACCTCCACCCCGAGTCCGGGGATCTCGATCTCCACGTCGTCGGTGTTCTGGAAGACCAGCAGACACGACACCACCTCGGGCACCTCGCGCACGCCCGCCTCCCGCAGCGCCTGCCATACCTCGGCCGTCGGCAGCACGTTCGCCATGGCGGCCAGCGTCTCCGCGCCGGTGCGGGCGACCAGTTCGGCGCAGGTCTCCTCGGGCCCGACCCGTATCCGCACCGGCATGTTCGTGGAGACCAGCGACACCAGCGTCTCGGTGTCGCTGCCGTCCCGGTTGGCGTACGGCACCCCCACCAGCAGGTCCCGCTGTCCGGCGAGCCGGGCCACGGTGACGCCGAGCGCGGCGGCCGCCACGGCGAACGGTGTCACCCGGTGGGCCGCGGCGAACCTCTCGACCCTGTCCCGCAGTTCGGCCGGTGCGTGGGCGCGGACGGTGTCGCCGTCGCCGCTGAGATGTCCGGAGCGGGGCCGGTCCGTGGGCACCTCGAGGCGGGTGGGTACGCCCGTGAGGTGGTCGACGAAGTGCGCGGCCCGCCGGGTCCGTTCGGTCCCGCCCCGGCGTTCGAGCTGACGGCGGGCGTGGTCGGCGGGCTGGGCCGAGGGCGTGGACAGGGTGGGGGCGGTGCCGGTCGCGGCGGCCGTGTACAGGGCGGCCAGCTCGGCGAGGAGTACGCCGTGGGACCAGCCGTCGGTGCAGATGTGGTGCACCACGAACATCAGCACCCACGCGTCCGGCGCGACCCGCAGCAGCCGCAGCCGGGGCAGGGTCGGCAGGGTCAGGTCGAAGGGCTCGTCGGCGGCCGTCCGGCAGGCCTGGTCCGCGCGCTGCGCGGCCCGTTCGGCGGGGAGCCGGCTGTAGTCGACGATCCGCAGGGGCGGCGGGGCGACGTCCACGACCTCCTGCCACCAGGCGCCCTCGCCGTCCTGGGCGTATCGGGTGCGCAGCGAGTGGTGGCGCCGCACCAGCTCGGTCAGGGCCGTGCGCAGGGCGTCCGTGTCGACGGGGCCGGTGAGACGGATGCGCGTCGGCACGTTGTAGACCTGCGGCCGGGGCAGGGCGGGCTGGGCGGCCAGCATCCGGGCCTGCTGGTCGGTGACGGGGGCACGGTCCACGACGTCCTCGGCGACTCCGGCGGGCCCGCTCCCCGTCAGCGAACGGATCAGCGCGCCGAGCGTCGGTTCGGCGAAGAAGTCCGCCAGCGAGAACTCGACGCCGAGGGCGTCCCTGACCCGGTTGTGCAACCGGATCGCGGCGATCGAACTGCCGCCCAGGTCGAAGAAGTCGGCGGTGTCGGAGACGTCGTCGGTACCGAGGACGGAGGACCACAGGGCCCGCAGGGTTTCGGTCTCGCGCGGGGCGGGCGCTTCCGGGTGGCTCGCCGTCACGGAGGCGGCTTGCACGTCGCTCGCCGTCGCGGTGGGCGTGCCCGAGTCGCTCACTGTCGGAGCGGCGGCGGGTTCGGTGTCCGCCACCGTCACGGCCCGTCCGCCCGCCATGGCCTCCAGCACCCGCTCCAGGTCGGCCAGCAGCCCCCGTACGGTCGACGCGTCGTACAGATCGGCGTCGTAGCGGATCCGCAGCCGTAGCCCGTCGCGGGTGTCCAGGGCCGCCAACGCCAGCTCCAGCGGGGCCGATTCGGTGCCGCCGGGGATCTGCTCCGTGGTGAGTCCGGGCAGCCGGAGCCGGGACAGGGGCGCGCCGTCCAGGTCCGCCGACACCGTCACCAGCGGGCGCGGGTGTCCCGGGTCGGGGTTGACGGCGGCCAACAGGGCGTCCACGTCCACGTGTTGGTGCGCGTCGGCGGCGAACAGCGCGTCCCGCGTGGCCCGTACGGCGTCCCGCAGCCCGGTCGTGCCGGTGAGCGACGCCTTCAGCGGGAGTACGGCGACATGGAAGCCGACGGTGTGCTCGGTACCGGGGCGGCGCCTCCCGAAGGTCGATCCGACCACGAACTCGTCCTGCCCGGACCGCTCCCGCAGCACCAGCTGCCAGGCGGTGAGCAGCGTCGCGAACAACGTCACACCCTGCCGCCCACTCCACTCCCGCAACCGCCCGGCCCGGCTCGCGCTCCAGAAGACCTCCTCGGCGGCCCCATGCCCGGCGACCCGACGTCCGCGCGGCCGGTCCGTGGGGAGGGCGGGGGCGGGCGGCAGGGGGGCGAGATACCCGCGCCACCACTCCAGATCGGCGGAGTCATAGCCGGTCGACGGCGTGTCCGAGGCGGTGGGGTGGTGGCCGGGCTGCGGTCCGTTTGGGTGGGCAGGGGTGTGAGCCGCCTGTGGCCCGGTCGGCGTGGTTCCGGTGGGTGTGGTGAACGCCGGTTCGTTCAGGTGAGTAGGGGCGTGAGAGGTCCCCCGTTCGTCCAGGGTGGTCCCCGCCGGCGCCGCGAACGCCGGGGCCCGGCCCTCCACCGCCGCCCGGTACAGCTCCTCCAGGTCCGCGGCGAGCAGCCCAGCCGAGTGGGCGTCCGTGATGATGTGGTGCAGGCCGAGGACCAGCACATGGTCGTCCGCCGCGAGGCGCAGCAGCCGGGGTGTGAACAGGGGACCCTCGGCGAGGTCGTACGGTCGTCCGCTCTCCTCGCGCAGGACGGCGGCCACCGCCTCCGCCCCGTCGACGTCGGTCACCGTCAACTCCGGCCGCAGGTCGGGTCGTACGACCTGCTCGACCGTGTCGCCCGCCGTGCGGAAGACCGTCCGCAGGCCCGCGTGCCGCTCGACGAGTCCCGCCACGGCCGTGCGCAGCGCCCGCTCGGAGAGGGGGCCGCGCAGCCGTACGGACTGGATCTCGTTGTACGCGGCCGGATCGGCGATCAGCCGGGCGGCGAGCCAGAGCCGACGCTGGGCGTCGGTCGCGGGGCCACGCCGGACCGTCGTCCCCAGCGGGCCGCCGGTCGCGAGCCCACCAAGCTCTTCCGCGGAGCCCCGGCGGCCGACGCCCCGGCGGTACGCACCCGCGGAGTCGGGGCCGACCACTTCCACCGCGCCCCCGCCTGGCGGCACCCCCTTGTCCGTGCTCCCGCCCGGCGGCGCAGCTTCCACCGCGCTCCCGCCTGGCGGCACCGACTCCACCGTGCCCGCGCCCGGCAGGACAGCCTCCACCGCGCCCCCGCCTGGCGGCACCGCCTCCACCGCCCCCACGCCCGGCCGCAAAGCCCCCTCCGCCCCCACGCCCCCCGGCACCGCCCCCAACGTGCGCCGCCTTAGTGCATCCAGGTGCTCCAGGCCCGCCCGCATCCGTTCCGCAGGCATCCCGAAGTCCACCAGGGCGGCGATCTCGTCGACGCCGGCCTCGCGCAATGTCTCCACCAGGGGGGCGCAGCTGTCGGGCGTGCCGATGAGGGCGCGTTCGTCGCAGTAGCGGTCGTAGGCGCGGCGGAAGAGGTAGTCGAGGTCGTCCTCGCTCGCCGTCGCCACGTCCTCGGGCCCGGCGCCCACCGCGCTCGCCGCCGACCGCATCTGGAGGGAGGAACGCAGATAGCGGCTCATCGGCTCCAGCGCCTCCGCGCGAGCCGTGGCGTGGTCCGTGCCGAGGTAGGTGTGGAGCAGGACGGTGACCCGGCCGGTGTCGGGGTCGAGGCCGTGCTGTTCGCGGGCCTTGCGGAAGTGGCGGATGTTGTCGGCGAGTTCGGCGACGGTCTGCCCCATGAGGTTGGTGACGATCCCGAGTCCGCGCCGCCCCGCCTCCTCGTAGGAGGCACGCCGCCCCGAGGTGGCGAGGAACATGGGCGGCAGCTCCTGCACCGGACGTGGGTGGATCGTCACGTCGACGGGCTCGCCCTCGCCGGTGGTGCGCCGTACCGCGCCGCCGCGCCACAGCGTCGTCACGTCGTCGAGGTGGGCGAAGGCGATCTCCTTGCGGCGCTCGAAACGGTCGGGGTGGAGCGCGAAGTCCTGGGCGTGCCAGCCGGTGGCGCAGCCGAGGCCGACCCGGCCGCCGGAGAGGTTGTCGACTACCGACCACTCCTCCGCGACCCGCACCGGATCGTGCAGCGGCAGCACCACGGACCCGGCGTTGAGCCGGATCCGGCTGGTCTCGCGGGCCAGCGAGGCGGCCAGTACCGCAGGGTTGGGGAAGAGTCCGCCGAAGGAGTGGAAGTGCCGCTCGGGCAGCCACAGGGAGCTGAATCCGCGTTCGTCGGCGAAGCGGGCGGTGTCGACGAGCCGGTCGTAGGCGGAGGTGCTGTCGGCGTCGGGGTAGTCGCCGAAGAAGTACACGCCGAAGTCGGGCTGTTTGGCGCGGTGTTCGGCCCGCACCCGG
The DNA here is from genome assembly GCF_045041015.1 of Streptomyces sp. NBC_00019. Taxonomy (NCBI): domain Bacteria; kingdom Bacillati; phylum Actinomycetota; class Actinomycetes; order Kitasatosporales; family Streptomycetaceae; genus Streptomyces; species Streptomyces sp. NBC_00019. The sequence continues at coordinate 4,304,864 of NZ_CP108302.1, read as the reverse complement.
CGGGCGGCGGGCCGGGAGGTCGGGAAGAAGCCCGCCTCCCGCAGCTCCCGCAGGGACCCCTTCACCGCGTCCGCGACCCGCTCGGCGTCGGCGTCGGTGTGAGCGGTGGAGAGATAGAAGCTGCGCCACTCCCAGACGTAGATGCCACGCAACAGCAGGTGCTGGTAGAGCAGTTCCATGTCCGCGCGGTGGACGAAACGGAACATCGACCCGAAGTGGGCGAGTTCCAGGGGGAATTCCTCGTCGGTGAAGAACCGGTTGAGGTCGTCGGCGAGGGCGTCCGTACGGGCGTTGAGCCGCTCCTGGAGCCCGGGCCCCTCGGCGGCGAGATGGGTGAGGACCGCCTTGGCCGCCGCCATGGACAGCGGGTGCTGGAGGTAGGTCCCGCCGAAGAAGGTGGTCTCGGCGGTGGGGCGGCTCTCGTCGCCGTACCGCCAGAATCCGCCGTCGACGCCGTCCATGATGTCGGCCCGGCCCGCGATCGCCCCGACGGGGAAGCCGCTGCCGAGTGCCTTGCCGTAGGTGGCCAGGTCGGGCACGACACCGAAGTGGTGCTGGGCGCCGCGCGGATGCGGGCGCAGACCGGTGAGCATCTCGTCGAAGAGCAGCACGATGCCGCGCCGCCGGGTCAGTTCGCGCAGTTCGCGCAGGAAGGCGACCGGGCGCAGGGCGGGGTTGCGGCACTGCACGGGCTCGACGAGGACGGCGGCGATGCGGTCGCCGACGGCGTCGATGGTGGTGAGGGCCTCCTGGCTGCCGTACTCCAGGACGATCAGCTCGGCGACGGCGCTGTCGGGGATGCCGCGGGAGACGGGGACGGCGCCGTCGCCGGGTCCGGGGCGGCCGAGCACGGTGTCGATGTGACCGTGGTAGGAGCCGCGGAACATGACGATCCGGTCGCGTCCGGTGGCGGCGCGGGCGAGCCGGATCGCGGCGGAGTTGGCCTCGGTGCCGGAGGCCGCGAACGCGACGCGTTCCATGCCGGTGAACCCGGCGAGCAGCTCGGCGACCTCACCCGCCTCGACCGGACGCGGCCCGAACCGCAGCCCGCCGTCCAGGTGTGCGCGCACGGCCTCGGTCACGCACTGCGGCTCATGGCCGAGGAGCAGGGACCCGAAGCCCATCGTGATGTCGGTGTACGTGTTCCCGTCGATGTCCGTCAGGTGCGCGCCGTGTGCGCCACGGGCCGCGAGCGGGTACAGCGTCTCCTTCGTCGAACGCCGGAACCCGACCACGGCCCTGCTGTCCGCGAGCACCGAACGCCGTGACTGCGCCAGATCCTTGGAGGTCCGGGTGCGTTCCGTGAGCCGCCGGGCGAGGTCGGCGGCGTGCGTGCGCTGGGTGTCGGTGGCGTGGGCGCCGGCCATGCCGGAGTCGTGGGGGAGGGTGACGCGGGGGCCGTGGACGGCGGGTGCCGGGGGTGCGGGAGCTGCCGCGCCCTGCCGTGCCCGCGCCAGCTGCTCGTCCAGTCGGCGGGACAGCGCCGCGGCCCGGTCCGCCGCCGTGCCCGGGCTCATCGGGCGGCCCGCTCGGCGGTGAGCAGGGCGACGGCGTCGGAGAGCTGGGTGATCAACGAGGCCTGCGTCTCGGCCAGCAGGTCGATCTGCCGCCGCAGCTCGGCGACTTCGCTGCGGCTGGCGTACTCCGCCTGCCCGGGTGCCTCGGGTGCCTGGGGTGTCTCGAGTGCCTGGGGTGCCTGGGGTGCCGCCTTTCGCGGCTCCGGTATCTGCCGTACGTCGATGATCTCTGCCCGTGGCTCCGGTGCAGGCCGTGCCGCGCGCTCCGCGATGAGCCGTGCCGTCAACTCCGGTGACCCCGCGTCCTCCAGCAGTTCCCGTACGGCCAGCCGCACCCCGAACTCGCCCTCCAACTGCCGCAGCATGCCGATCAGTTGCAGGGAGTCCGCACCCAGCCCCACGTAGGTCTCCCCGGCGCGCAGCCCGTCCTGGTCGTATCCCAGGTGCTGTGCGGTCAGTTCGAGTACACGCTTGAGTACTGCCTGGTCGGTCACGTCGTTCTCCCCATCGGGTTCTCTCGCGGGTTCGTGCGCGGGTACGGCCGTGGCAGGCGGCGGTGGTGGGCCGATCCAGTACGACCGGTGCTCAAAGGGGTAGGTGGGCAACGGGATACGCCGGCCTCCGCACCCTTCGAGCAGGGCGGCCCAGTCGAGGGGCGCCCCGGCGCAGTGCAGCCGGGCCGCGGCCCGCCACACCTCGTCCGGGGTGCCGCCCGTGGGCACGCAGAGGGTGTCCGGGACCGCCCGCCGGGCCAGCCGGGTCAGGGTGGCGTCCGGGCCGAGTTCCAGCAGGGCGTCCACGGGGGCCAGCGTGCGCAGTACGGCGTGGAAGTCGGCGGTGTGCCGGGCCTGGCGGACGAGGTGGTCGGCGTCGGGCAGCCAGCCCGGGGGATGGGCGACACCGTCCAGACCACTGACGAACTCGATCTCGACGGGCCGCAGTTCGGCCTTCTCGACGGCCGCGCGCAGTTCGTCGAGGACCGGGTCGAGGAGGGCGCTGTGGAAGGCACGGTCCACCGGCAGCGGTACGCCGGTCAGGCCCTGCTCGGTCAGTCGGCGGTGCGCTTCGGCGATGGCCTCGGGCGGCCCGGCCAGCACCTGGTGTGCGGGCCCGTTGGACACGGCGAGCTCCACGCGCCCGACCTGGGCGGCGAGTTCCCGGACCCGGTCCCGATCGGCGAAGACGGCGAGCATCGCGCCGGGCGCCGTGTCCTGCATCAGCCGGCCCCGTCGGCACAGCAGCCGCATGCCGTCCGCCAGGGACAGCGCCCCGGCGGCACACAGCGCCGCGTACTCCCCGACACTGTGCCCGGCGACCGACCCGGGCCGCACTCCCCAGCTCCGCCACAGCCGGAGCTGGGCGACCTGCAGGGCGAAGATCGCGGGTTGCGCGAAGGCGGTGTCCCAGGGGGCGTGGGGTGCGGGGACTTCGTGGCCGCCCGACGGCGCCCCCTCACCGGTGAGCCGTGCGAGGAAGTCCCTCTCGCCCGTCTCCTCCTCGTGGATCCGCGCGCACTCCCGCAGCACCTCGGCGACGACCGGGAAGCGGGCGGCGAGCGCGGCGGCCATGCCGGGGCCGCCCGTGCCCTGGCCGCTGAAGAGGAAGGCGGGGGCGACGGTCCGGTCGGCCGTCCCGGTCAGGGCGCCCGGCGCGCCGGCGAGGAACGCGTCCAGCCCCTCGACGAAGGGCGCGATGACGACCAGCCGGTGGGGCAGATGACGCCGGCCGAGCGCGGTCGTCGTCAGCAGATCGGCGGGGGCGAGGTCCGGACGCCGGACCAACTCGTCCCGGAAGGCCCGGGCATACGCCGTCAGCGCCCCCGGCGTCCGCGCCGACAGCGGCAGCAGCACGGGCCCGGCCCGCTCACCACGTACCGGCTCGGGCACCCTGCCCGGCGCCTCCTCCACGATCACGTGCGCATTCGTCCCACCCATCCCGATGGAGTGCACCCCCGCCCGCCGGACCCCGGCGTTCGGCCACGGTGTCGCCCGGGTCGGTACGAAGAACGGGCTGGTCTCCAGCGCGAGGAGGGGATTGGCGCGGGTGAAGTTCACCAGGGGCGGTATCACCCCGTGCCGCAGCACCAGGATCGCCTTGATCAGCCCCGCCAGACCCGCCGCGCTGTCCAGGTGACCGATCGCGGGCTTGGTGGAGCCCAGCGCGCAGAAGGCCGTGCCGTCCGTGTGCGCTCTGAACGCCTCGGTGAGCGCGGTGAACTCGATCGGATCGCCCTTGAACGTGCCGGTGCCGTGTGCCTCCAGATAGCCGAGGGAGTCGGCCGGTACGCCCGCCCGTGACAGCGCGCCGAGCACCGCGTCCCGCTGGCCCGCGACGCCGGGCGCGGCGAACCCCCCTTTGTCGTCACCGTCGTTGGTGACAGCCGAGCCGAGGATCACGGCGTGCACGGTGTCGCCGTCGGCCAGCGCCCGGGCCAGCGGCTTCAGCAGGACCGCCGCGACCCCGTTGCCGCCGACCGTGCCGTCGGCGTCCGCGTCGAAGGCCCGTACCGTGCCGCTCCGGGAGATCGTGGAGCCCTTGACGTGCCGGTGCCCGGTGATCTGCGGGAGGTGCAGGGCCGCCGAGCCCACCAGCATCAGCTCGGCGTCGCCCGCCAGGAGCGCCTGACAGGCCAGATGGACCGAGACGAGGGCGCTGGAGCAGGCGGTGGAGACATTGACCGCCGGTCCGCGCAGCCCGAGCCGGAAGGCGGCCCGGTTGGCGGCGAAGTCGGGATAGTTGCCGACCTGGACCTGCTTCTGGGCGATCCAGTCGTCGCCCGGCACGTCCGCGAGGTTGTTGGCGAGATAGCTGTGCAGCGAGTACAGCCGGTACCCGACGCTGCCGTACACCCCGATGCGGGCGTCGGAGCCGGCGTAGCCGCCGTCCTCCAGGGCGTGGTGGCAGCACTCCAGGAGCAGCCGCTGTTGCGGGTCGGTCACCTCCGCCTCGCGCCCGGTCATCCCGAAGAACGCGGCGTCGAAGCCGTCGACCCCGTCCAGCAGCGCACTGGCGCCGACGAGGTCCGGGTCGTCGAGGAGGTCCTCGGAGGCTCCCGCGGACCGTAACTCGGCCCGGCCGAACCGTCGTACGTGTGAGACGCCCGCCTCGATGTCACGCCAGTACTGCTCGGTGGTCCCCGCTCCCGGGAACCTCAGCGCCATCCCGATGACCGCCACGCGTCGGTCGTCCGGCACCCCTTCTCCCCCTTCTGCTCCGGCTCGATGGTTCGACGTCCGGGTCCGTTTCACACCTCCGCGCGCGCCTCCGCCTCCGTGCCCTTGCCCTCCGCCTCGGTGCCGGCCGGAGCCGTCGAACGGCGGCGCAGCACCAGGGCCACGAAGAGCACGGCGATCACGATGGCCACACCATGTGCGACCGCGACGACCGACAGCGGCGAGAACACGTCGAGCGCGGCGCCGACCGCGATCATCCCGGCGCCGAAGCCGAAGCTCTCCACGGTCGCCGACAGCCCGAAGGCATGGGTGCGCAGACGGTCCGGCAGGGTCTGCAGATGCTGGGTGTAGGACACCTCGGTCAGTCCGTCGGCCGCCCCCGCGACCAGCGCGATCAGCACGGTCGCGGTCCAGGGCAGCCCGGCGAAGGCCAGGATGAAGGCGCCGGACATCACGATGGTGCCGAGCCCGAAGCCCAGTGCGCCCAGGGCCTGTTCCGAGCGCCGCGGCAGCCGCTGGATCACCTGCTGGGCCACGATGTTGCCGAACGCCCACACACACCAGAACACGCTGACGAACGTGGCCGGGCTGTCGGTGTCCAGTTCCGTCGAGTACACGGGCAGCGCCGCGTTGTGCGAGGACGAGCCGAGCGCGTCGACACCCCGCAGCAGCACCATCAGGCCGAGCACGGGCGCGCCGGCCAGGACCATCACCGCGGCGGGCAGCCGGCGGCGCTTCTTCCCGGCCCCGACTGGACTCGCAGCCTCCGCCGAGTCCTCCGCCGCGTCCGGCTTCGGCCGCCGGGTGACGGGCAGTTGGGCCACCGCCACCGCGCACACCAGGAACGTGGCCATGTCCAGCAGGAAGGCCGCCGTGTAGCCGAGCAGGGAGACGACCACACCGGCCGACGCGAACCCGGCCACCATCGCCAGCGAACGGCCGCTCACCATCAGCGAGTTGGCCCAGGTACGGCGGTCCTCGGCCACCATCTCCGGGATGACCGAGCTGCGCAGCGCGACCAGGAAGACCGTGCCGGTGATCCCGCCCACCGCCGAGACCACGAACAGCACGGGCGTGCGCAGCGTGTCGGGCGCCGCCACCAGGACCGCCAGCACCGCAGCCTGCACCACGTTCACCCAGAACATGACGGACCGCGCCGACCACCGGGCCAGGATCGGCGCGGCCAGCAGCCCCGCGACGATGCCCGCGGCGAGGCGTACGGCCATGAAGGCGCCGACGGCGAGCGCGCGGTCGGTGACGGCGTAGACGTACAGATTGAGCGCGACGACGTTGAGATAACTGCCGTACGACGACAGGGCGTAGCCCGCGACCAGGATGCGGTACCGGCGTTCCCGCACCGAGGCCGTGACGGGTTCCGGCATTCTCGACTTCCTTCGCGGACGGCAACAGGGCGAGGTGCGGGCAGGGCGGCCGCAGGGGCGGAACCCGTCGAACAGAACCTGTCGAACACTAGTCAGGTGGTGCGGAGTTCGGTCCGAGGGACACGGGCGCATGAATGTAATCTGCACACTTGTGAAGCGTGATCATTTCGACCCACGCACGTGTGATTGCCATGAAACGCGTCCGACCCGCCCTTGCCCGCGAGCGCTGGCGGTGTATCGCACCGCGCTGCGCGAGGGACGGGTGCCGGCCGACGAGGTGCCGCGCTGTCTGACGGAACTCGGACTCGTCGTCGCCGACGACGCGGACCCGCCCGGCTGGTGTCTGCCGGTGGCGCCGGACGCCGCGCGCTTCGCCGTGCTGTCCACGATGGAGGACCGGCTGGCCGAGCAGCGCCGGGCCCTGCGGTCGGCGTCCGCACGGCTCACCGCCTTCGAGTCGCTGTACGCGCGCGAGCAGCGCTCGGCCCTGCCCGCCCTGGTCCGGCTGACCGAGAAGGCGGTGATCAGCGCGGCCCTGGAGGCGGCGGTGGGGGACTGCCGGCACGAACTGCTCACCGCCCAGCCGGGCGGCGGCCGCGCGGAGGCGACCCTGCGCGAGGCGCTCGGCCGCGATCTGCGGGCGTTGCGGCGCGGGGTCCGCCAGCGCACCCTGTACCAGCACACCGTGCACGCGCACCGGCCGACCATGGCGTACATCGAGCGGGTCACCGAGGCGGGGGCCGAGGTGCGCACCCTGGCCGAGGTCGTCGAACGGCTGATCGTCTGTGACCGCTCGGTCGCCTTCGTGTCGCTGTCGCAGGACGGCGCGGACGGCGCCCTGCAGATCCGGGACCCCGCCCTGGTCCGCTTCCTTGCCCGCGTCTTCGAGCAGACCTGGGAACGCTCCACCCCCGTGCACCCGGCCGACCCCGCCGAGCGCCGCAACCCCGCTGTCACCTCCGACCTCCAGCAGACGATCCTGCGCGCGGTCGTCGCGGGCGAGACCGACGACTCCATAGCCCGCCGCCTCGGCATGAGCCGCAGAAGCGTGGCGGAGCACATCAGGAAGGTGTCCTTGCGGCTGGGCAGCGGGAGCAGGGCCCAGCTCGGGTACCTGGTGGCCACGTCGGGTCTGCTGGAGGACGACGGCGGGTGACGGTACGCGCGGTGGCCATGTGACCTCGGTCCCACCCACGGGGGACCCGGGCCTGTCCGCACGTTGACCCCGCCGGGCCGCCGGTAGGGTGGCCCGGTTGTCATACGTAGCCGACCCGTCCGCACCGCCAGCCGAGCCGCTCGACCCCTTTACGGAGACCGTGACTACCACCGCCGCCTCCTCCCACCACCTCTCTCCCGCCTTCCCCGGCCGCGCCCCCTGGGGCACCGCCAGCAAGCTGCGCGCCTGGCAGCAGGGTGCGATGGAGAAGTACGTCCAGGAGCAGCCGCGCGACTTCCTCGCCGTCGCCACCCCCGGCGCCGGCAAGACCACCTTCGCGCTGACCCTCGCCTCCTGGCTGCTGCACCACCACGTCGTGCAGCAGGTGACCGTGGTCGCGCCGACCGAGCACCTGAAGAAGCAGTGGGCGGAAGCGGCCGCGCGGATAGGGATCAAGCTGGACCCGGAGTACAGCGCGGGTCCGCTCGGCAAGGACTACCACGGGGTCGCCGTGACGTACGCCGGTGTCGGCGTGCGCCCCATGCTGCACCGCAACCGCGTCGAGCAGCGCAAGACGCTCGTCATCCTCGACGAGATCCACCACGCCGGTGACTCCAAGTCCTGGGGCGAGGCGTGCCTGGAGGCCTTCGAGCCGGCCACCCGCCGACTCGCCCTCACCGGTACGCCCTTCCGGTCCGACACCAACCCCATCCCCTTCGTGACGTACGAGGAGGACAACGCCGGCATCCGTCGGTCCGCCGCCGACTACACCTACGGCTACGGCAACGCGCTCGCCGACCATGTCGTCCGGCCGGTCATCTTCCTGAGCTACAGCGGCAACATGCGCTGGCGCACCAAGGCGGGCGACGAGATCGCCGCCCGGCTCGGCGAGCCCATGACCAAGGACGCGATCAGCCAGGCCTGGCGTACGGCGCTGGATCCGCGCGGCGAGTGGATGCCGAGCGTGCTGCGCGCCGCCGACCAGCGGCTCACCGAGGTCCGCAAGGCCATCCCGGACGCCGGTGCCCTTGTCATCGCCTCCGACCAGGACTCGGCGCGTGCCTACGCCAAGCTGATCCGGGAGATCACTGGGAGCAAGGCGACCCTCGTGCTCTCCGACGAAGCCGCCGCGTCCAAGCGCATCGACGACTTCAGCGCGAGCAACGACCGCTGGATGGTCGCCGTCCGCATGGTGTCGGAAGGCGTCGACGTGCCGCGGCTGGCGGTGGGCGTCTACGCCACCACCATCTCCACGCCGCTCTTCTTCGCCCAGGCCGTCGGCCGTTTCGTGCGTTCCCGGCGCCGCGGCGAGACCGCCTCCGTCTTCCTGCCGACCGTCCCCGACCTGCTCACCTTCGCCAACGAGATGGAGGTGGAACGGGACCACGCCCTCGACAAGCCGAAGAAGGAGGGCGAGGAGGACCCGTACGCCGAGTCGGAGAAGGAGATGGAGGAGGCGAACAAGGAGCAGGACGAGGACACCGGCGAGCAGGAGCAGTTCTCCTTCGAGGCGCTGGAGTCCGAGGCCGTCTTCGACCGGGTGCTCTACGACGGCGCCGAGTTCGGCATGCAGGCTCACCCCGGGAGCGAGGAGGAGCAGGACTACCTCGGTATCCCCGGGCTCCTCGAACCCGACCAGGTGCAGCTGCTGCTCCAGAAGCGGCAGGCCCGGCAGATCGCGCACAGCCGCAAGAAGCCGGACTCCGAGGCGGACCTTCTCGAACTGCCCGCCGAGCGGCGGCCCGTCGTCTCGCACAAGGAGATGATGGAGCTCCGCAAGCAGCTCAACACCATGGTCAGCGCGTACGTCCACCAGAGCGGCAAGCCGCACGGCGTCATCCACACCGAGCTGCGGCGGCTGTGCGGGGGACCGCCGAGCGCCGAGGCGACGGCCGGGCAGCTGCGGCAGCGGATCGCCAAGGTGCAGGAGTGGGCGACCCGGATGAAGTGACGCCGGGCAGTGCGGGGGCACCCCGGGCACGGTGGGGCGCGCTTCGATCACCGAGCGCCGTACATAGCAGGACAAATCGGAGTGCTCCGTACCAGCCGATGCCCGGATTCTGGACGGAGCCTTCCGCTCAGCGAACCGGCATCGCTACAGTCCCGCTACGCACACGCCCCGTGGCAGCGCCGCCGCGGAGCGCAGCCGTGAAGCGACGCGGTCCGGAAACCGCTCCGGGCCGCCGGCCGATCGGCGGCCTCTGAAGCGCGTCACCGACGGGACTCGATGACGCATCCCCGCGACAGGGCCGCCGACCTCACCACTGGAGGAGTGGGCGTCGTGACCGCGGAGACCTCTCAGACGCTCGACCGAGGACTACGTGTCCTCAAGCTGCTGGCCGATACGGACCACGGGCTGACCGTCACCGAGCTATCCAACAAACTGGGCGTCAACCGGACCGTGGTGTACCGGTTGCTCGCCACGCTGGAACAACATGCCCTCGTACGGCGTGACCTGGGCGGACGTGCCCGGGTCGGGCTCGGGGTGCTGCGCCTTGGCCGTCAGGTGCACCCCCTGGTGCGCGAGGCGGCACTGCCGGCCCTGCGCTCACTGGCCGAGGACATAGGAGCCACCGCTCATCTCACCCTGGTCGACGGGGCGGAGGCGCTCGCCGTCGCCGTGGTCGAGCCGACGTGGACGGACTACCACGTGGCGTACCGGGCCGGATTCCGTCACCCACTGGACCGCGGGGCCGCAGGCCGAGCGATCCTCTCCGCCCGTACCCAGCCGCTCCGGGACCCCGGGTACACCCTGACGCACGGGGAGCTGGAGGCGGGCGCGAGCGGCGCCGCCGCACCGCTGCTCGGCGTCACGGGCGTCGAGGGCAGCGTCGGAGTCGTGATGCTGGCCGACGCGGTGCCGGAACGCGTGGGGCCACGGGTCGTGGACGCGGCGAAGGAGGTCGCGGAGGCATTGCGCTGACCGTTCGCCGGATCCGCGAGCCATGACGGCAGGGCGGACCACGGGGGTGGGCCGGCTCACGCCGCTCGCGTGAGCGCCACCCCCGGCACCGGCGTGTCCGTCGCGCCCGGCATCGGCGTCGAGTCGCTCCCGGAGGTGCCACGGCGCCTCGCCCGCCGCCGGGAGGATCCGTACGCCGGCTGACCGGGCCCCGGCCGGAAGTGGTCGTCGCGTTAGATTGATCCCGTGCTCTCTCGCCTTACACGTCCCCAGGCCGTAGCCGTCTGTGCCCTGCCCGTCGTGGCCCTGCTCGCCACGGCGGCCTTCGTACCGCTGCCGTTCTCGCTGGCACAGCCCGGTATGACGGCGAACGTCCTCGGGGAGAACAAGGGCACCCCGGTGATCACGATCTCGGGTGTGCCGACCCGGGACACCAGCGGACAGCTCCGGATGACGACGATCGAGGCGACCAATCCGGACACCCGGGTCTCGCTCGGCGATGTGCTCGACGCGTGGTTCGACACGGACCGGGCGGTCATGCCGCGCGACTCGGTCTATCCGAGCGGGCAGTCCACCAAGGAGATCGAGCAGCACAACACCGCTCAGATGAAGGAGTCCCAGGACGCGGCGACGCAGGCGGCGCTGAACTACCTGGACCTCAAGGACGACGACATCAAGGTCTCGCTGAAGCTGGCGGACGTGGGCGGCCCCAGCGCGGGCCTGCTGTTCTCCCTGGGCATCGTCGACAAGCTGAACGGCGACGGCAGCGGCGGCGACCTCACCGGCGGCCGCACCATCGCCGGGACCGGCACGATCGACGCCGACGGCACGGTGGGCGCGGTCGGGGGCGTGCCCCTGAAGACGCAGGCCGCGAAGCGGGACGGGGCGACGGTGTTCCTGGTCCCCGAGGACGAGTGCTCGGACGCGGAGGCGGAGCTGCCGAAGGGGCTGCGGCTCGTTCCGGTGACCACGCTCAAGGGCGCGGTGAGTGCGCTGGTGGCGCTGGAGACCGGGAAGGGCTCCGTCCCGAGCTGCTAGGGCCTGTCCGGCGGCACTACTTCTCCTTCACGAACCCCTCCTTCTTCATCCAGTCCAGCGCGACCTGGTGCGGATCCTGCCCGTCCACGTCCACCTTGGCGTTCAGCTCCTGCGCGACCGTGTTGTCCAGCTTCTTCGTGACCGGGTCGAGGACCTCCGCGATCGCCGGCCACTTCTTCAGCGCCTTGGAGTTGATCGCGGGCGCCGCGTTGTAGTTGGGGAAGAACTTCCTGTCGTCGGCCATCACCACGAGGTTCATGGACTTGATGCGGCCGTCGGTGGTGAAGACCTCGCCGTAGGTGCAACTGCCCTTCTTCACCTGGGTGTAGATGATCCCGGTGTCCATCTGCGTGATGTTCTTCGCCGGGACGCTCATCCCGTACGCCTTCTCCATACCCGGCAGCCCGTCCGCGCGGTTGGCGAACTCGCTCTCCACGCACAGGGTCACGGCCCCGGGGTCCGACTTCGACAGCGCCGCCACGTCCGACAGCGTCTTCGTGCCGTACTTCTTGAAGTTGGCCTGGTTCATCGCGAGCGCGTACGTGTTGTTGAGGGACGCCGGCGCCAGCCACGTCAGCCCGTTCTTCAGGTCGGCCTTCCGTACCGCGGCCCACTGCTCCCGCGGGTCGTCGATCGGCTCGCTGTTGCCCTGGTACGTGATCCAGGCGGTGCCCGTGTACTCGTACATCCCGTCCGCGTCACCGGACTTGACCGCCTCCCGGGCCCCGATCGAACCCTGGATGCCCGTCCGGTCCAGGACATCCGCCCCGGCCGCCTGGAAGGCGATCCCCATGATCGCGCCGAGGATCAGCTGCTCGGTGAACTCCTTGGACGTGACGGTGAGGTCGGCGCCCTCGAGGGGCAGGCCCTTGCCGATGGAGCCGGGCGTCACGTCGTCGACCATGGGCGAACCACTGGTGAGGCCGCACGCAGAGGCCAGGACCAGTACGCCCGCCGTCGCCAGCACGCCCGCGCGCTTCACGTCCCCACCTCCAACCCCCGTGGTCTGAGGAGCAGTTCGGCAAGCGACGCCAGCCAGTCCACCAGCAGGGCGAGGGCGACCGTGAGGATCGAGCCCAGCATCAGCACCGGCATGCGCTGGGTGGTGATGCCGGTCGTGATCAGAACGCCCAGACCTCCGCCGCCGCCGAAGGTCGCCAGTGTCGCCGTCCCGACGTTCAGCACCAGCGCCGTCCGCACGCCCGCCAGGATCAGCGGGACCGCCAACGGCAGTTCGACGCGGGCGAGCGCCCCCAGCGGGGACATGCCGATGCCCCGGGCCGCTTCCAGCAGGGTCGGGTCGTTGGCCTTCAGGCCCGCGACGGTGTTCGCGAGCACGGGCAGCACGGCGTAGATGATCATGCCGATCAGCGCCGACTTCATGCCCGTGCCGAGCCAGATCACCAGCAGGGCCAGCAGACCGATCGCCGGTGTCGCCTGCCCCATGTTGGCGAACGCCATCGCCACCGGGGTCGCCGGGCGGAACATCTTGCGGGTCAGCAGGATGCCCAGCGGGATCGCGATGATCAGCACGAAGAACGTCGAGATCACCGTCAGCTGCACATGCTGCCAAAGCGCCTTCGAGACCTGCCCGTTCGACAGGGCGTTCTCGGAGATCGAGTCCAGGTCCGCCTGCTGGAACCACAGCCAGGTCGCCAGCAGCACCGCCACCAGCACGGCGGGCAGAAAGGTCAGCTTCTGCCAGGTGACCCGCTGCCGGGCGGTGACCGGCGGTGGCTGCGCCTCCCGCTCCGCCGGCGCGTCCTCCTCCAGCTCGGGGATGCTCACGCCTTCTTCTCCCCTCCGTCGCCCTCCTGCTCGGCGTGCGTCTGGTGGGCGCGGGTCTCCTCCAGCTCGTGCTGGTGCTCCACGGCGTCCAGCCGGTCGGCCTCCAGCAGCTCGTGCACGGAGTTCATGAGCGTCTCCATGTCCACGACGCCGGTGTACTCACCGCGCCGCCCGGTGACCGCGACCCGCCCCGCGTTGTCGGTGAGCACGGCCTCGAGGGCGTCCCGCAGGGTCGCGTCCCGGGTCACCGTGTCGTGCACCAGCGTCCCGGCCCGGGCCAGCGAGCCCTTCGCCCGCATCAGGTCCCCGCGCCTGAGCCACTTGTAGGGCCGCCCCCGCTTGTCGAGCAGCAGGATCTCGTTGGTACCGCTGCCCCGGAGCCCGTTGAAGATGTCCTGGAGCGGGTCGTCGACGGTGACCGTCGGATAGTCGGTGATCTCCACGTCCCGTACGCGGGTGAGGTTGAGCCGCTTGAGAGCCGCCCCGGCCCCGACGAACCCGGACACGAAGTCGTCCGCCGGGTTGGTGAGGATCGCCTCCGGGGTGTCGAACTGCGCGATGTGCGAGCGTTCGCGCAACACGGCGATCCGGTCACCGAGCTTGATCGCCTCGTCGAAGTCGTGCGTGACGAAGACGATCGTCTTGTGCAGCTCGTGCTGGAGCCTGATCAGCTCGTCCTGGAGATGGTCACGGGTGATCGGGTCGACCGCGCCGAACGGCTCGTCCATCAGCAGGACGGGCGGGTCCGCCGCCAACGCCCGGGCGACGCCCACGCGTTGCTGCTGACCGCCGGAGAGCTGACGGGGATAGCGGCCGTGGAACTCGCCGGGGTCCAGCCCCACCAGGTCGAGGAGCTCCTCGACGCGGTCCTTGATCCGGCTGTTGCCCCAGCCGACCATCTTCGGCACCAGCGCGATGTTCTGCGCGACCGTCATGTGCGGGAACAGACCGGCCGACTGGATCGCATAGCCCACCTTGCGGCGCAGCTTCACCGGATCGATGTCGGTGACGTCCTCGCCGCCGATGCGGATCCGGCCGCCGGTCGGCTCGATCAGCCGGTTGATCATCTTGAGCGTGGTCGACTTACCGCAGCCGGAGGGGCCGACGAAGATGACGATCTCGCCCGCCTTGATCTCCATGTTGACGTTGTCGACGGAAGGCTGTGGATTGCCGGGATACCTCTTGGTCAGGTTCTCCAACTCGATGGAGGCGCCGGAGGCTTCAGACACGGATCCCCCTGGGAATGGTCAGCCGTCCGATCAGGACGTACGCGGCGTCGAACAGCAGGGCCAGGACGATGATCCCGAGCGTGCCCGCGAGCACCTGGTTGAGGGCGTTCTTGCTGCCCAGGGAGGCGATGCCACGGAAGATCTCGTTGCCGAGGCCGGGCCCGGAGGCATAGGCGGCGATGGCGGCGATGCCCATCAGCATCTGCGTGGAGACCCGGATGCCGGTCAGGATCGGCGGCCAGGCCAGCGGCAGCTCGACTCGCACGAGTCGCATCAGCCGGGACATCCCGATGCCCGTCGCCGCGTCCACCAGCGACGGGTCGACGCCGCGCAGGCCGACGATCGAGTTGCGCACGATCGGCAGCAGGCCGTACAGGGTCAGCGCGATCACCGTGGGCGGCACGCCCAGGCCGACGATCGGGATGAGCAGACCGATCATGGCGAGCGACGGGATGGTCAGGATCGTCGAGGTGGCCGTCGTGGCGAGGTTGCCCGCCCAGTCGCTGCGATAGGTGACCACACCGATCACCACCCCGATCACCGTCGCCACGACCATGCACTGGAAGACGACGCTCGCGTGTTGGTAGGCGTCCGAGAGCAGCTGCTGATGGCGGTTGCCCAGGTACTCCCAGAAGTTCACACGCGGTCACCCCACGGCAGCTAGGTCCTGTCCTCGTCTTCCGCCGCCTGCTCCACCAGCGGGATGATCCGCAGCGGAACGGGGTTCTCCATCACGATCGCCGTGGCGGCCCGGACAATGCCATCAAAACCGACAACCAGGTCGATCACGCGCTGGAGATCGGCGTTCGACCTGGCCACGAGCCGGCACAGCATGTCCCCGCTTCCGGTCGTGGTGTGCAGCTCCAGGACCTCCGGCACGGTCGCCAAGTGCGCCCGTACGTCCGCCCCTTGCCCCTGCCGGATCTCCAGCGTGGCGAACGCGGTCACCGGATAGCCGAGCGCGGCCGGATCCACCTGCGGCCCGAATCCCCGGATGACGCCATTCGACTGAAGCCGGTCCAGACGCGCCTGCACGGTCCCGCGCGCCACCCCCAGCCGCCGGGACATCTCCAGCACCCCGATCCGCGGCTCCCGCGCCAGCAGCACGATGATCCGCCCGTCCAGTCCGTCGATCCCCACGAGAGCCACCCTTCCCAGTGGTCATCCTGTACAGGGAGCCCGCAGAAACGAGCTCAGCACTGGTCATATTGCACACCAGAAACGCAAACTATTGCGCACCTTGCGCCCGCGGAGAAGGCTGCGAGCATGACGCAGACCACTCACCACACTCCCGACACCGCCCGGCAGGCCGACCCCTTCCCGGTCAAGGGAATGGACGCGGTCGTCTTCGCCGTGGGCAACGCCAAGCAGGCGGCGCACTACTACTCCACCGCCTTCGGCATGAAGCTGGTCGCCTACTCCGGACCGGAGAACGGCAGCCGCGAGACCGCGAGCTACGTCCTGGAGAACGGCTCCGCCCGCTTCGTGCTCACCTCGGTGATCAAGCCCGCCACCACCTGGGGCCACTTCCTGGCCCAGCACGTGGCCGAGCACGGCGACGGCGTGATCGACCTCGCCATCGAGGTCCCGGACGCCCGCGCCGCGTACGCCTACGCCCTGGAGCACGGCGCCCGCTCGGTCACCGAGCCGTACGAGCTGAAGGACGAGCACGGCACCGTCGTACTCGCCGCGATCGCCACGTACGGCGAGACCCGCCACACCCTCGTCGACCGCTCCGGCTACGACGGCCCCTACCTCCCCGGCTTCACCGCGGTGGCCCCGCTCGTCCAGCCGCCCGCCCACCGCACCTTCCAGGCCATCGACCACTGCGTCGGCAACGTCGAGCTCGGCCGGATGAACGAGTGGGTCGGCTTCTACAACAAGGTCATGGGCTTCACGAACATGAAGGAGTTCGTGGGCGACGACATCGCCACCGAGTACAGCGCGCTGATGTCGAAGGTCGTCGCGGACGGCACGCTCAAGGTCAAGTTCCCGATCAACGAGCCCGCCATCGCCAAGAAGAAGTCCCAGATCGACGAGTACCTGGAGTTCTACGGCGGCGCGGGCGTCCAGCACATCGCGCTCAACACCAACGACATCGTCGAGACCGTACGGACCATGCGGGCGGCCGGAGTCCAGTTCCTCGACACCCCGGACTCCTACTACGACACCCTCGGCGAGTGGGTCGGCGACACCCGCGTGCCCGTCGACACCCTGCGCGAGCTGAAGATCCTCGCCGACCGCGACGAGGACGGCTATCTGCTGCAGATCTTCACCAAGCCGGTCCAGGACAAGCCGACCGTGTTCTTCGAACTCATCGAGCGGCACGGCTCGATGGGCTTCGGCAAGGGCAACTTCAAGGCCCTCTTCGAGGCGATCGAGCGGGAGCAGGAGCGGCGCGGAAACCTGTGAATGTCAGGTAAATCCACAAGCGCTTTCGCAGAACCTTGAAACCAGTGAACGGGAGTTGACACTCTCTGGTCCTGTGGACGTCATCGGGGCGTCCGCAGGGCCCTGGGGACACCGACCGTGACCGACCGCATCGACCTCGACGTACCGGCGACCCGCTGGATGAAGGAGAAGGCCCTCAAGGAGGGCACGGTCCTGCAGTCCTTCGCCTTCGACGAGGTGCACCAGCACCTGTACGTCCTCCAGGTGCGGCGCGGTGGCATCGGCGCCGGCAACCTGTGCCTCAACAAGCTCGACCACGAAGGCAAGCTGCTCGGCAGCATGAACCTCCAGGGCTTCGGGCACGGCGTCAGCATCGGTGTGCAGAACGCCGCCGACGGCAAGGTCTGGATCTGGACCGAGGCCGACGCCAAGGGCGGCTACGGCCAGGGCGTCACCCGCTTCCAGTTCAAGAACGGCGCCACCCGCACCGGCGAGGACGTCAAGATACGCAAGCCGATACCGGGGTCCACCAACAACCAGCCCTCGGTCTGCATGGCCTCCCGGCGCATAGCCGTCCGCTACCGCGTCAAGGGCAAGCCGCGCTACCGGATCTGGGACCTCGACGCCTTCGTCGCCCGCGAGTACGACCACCCCGTCGCCGACATCGCCCAGCCCGCCGCGCACCCCGACACGAAGATCCCCTTCCAGGGCTTCGCCCTGCACCGCGGCCACCTCTACCAGCTCGCCGGGACGGCCTACGACGCCGAGACCAACCCACCCGCCGAGCACGGCAACGCCTACCTCTCCAGCGTCGACATCACCACCGGCGAGCTGGTCCAGCGGCTGCGCACCGAGGCCGGCCGCTCCCTCACCCACCGCGAGCCGGAGGGCCTCGCCGTCCGCCGCAAGGGCGGCACGCGGCTGTATCTGGGCCTCGCCTCCGGGGCGGCCGGGGAACGCAGGTTCTCCCTCTACTACAAGCCGAAGCAGTAGGGCGAACGTACGCTGGCCGCATGGCCAGGATCAACGACGTCGGCGGCACCGAGGGCTTCGGCGCCATCGACACCACCGACGACACCGAGCCCTTCCACGCGGACTGGGAGGCGCGGGTCGTCGGCCTCTTCAACACCCTGCGCGGTCAAGGGCTCTTCAACACCAACGAGTTCCGGGACGCGATCGAGTCGATGCCACCGGCCGAGTATCTGGCGGCGTCGTACTACGAGCGCTGGTTCACCGCGATCTGCGCGCTCCTGGAACGCAAGGGCGTGATCGGGCCGGGTGAGCTGGATGACGAAGGTGCCCTGCGGTGGCATCGGGCCGTGCAGCTTCTACCCAGATCCGCTGCCTCGCAGATGAGCCCCGCTTACCGCAGTGTGTTTGCGGCAAGCGGGACTTTCCAACGAGCCTGAGTGCTTACGCCAGAGCCCTCTGCTCCTGCTACCGTTCCTGGGCGGTTTGCGGAGCAAATCCGCGCGCCGGCACGCCCCGAACGGTCTTGGGCGCACTGGTCGTCCGCTTTCGCAGCCCGGGCGGCGACACGGATCGCGTCCGTGGTCCGTGCCGGGAGGGCGGAGTCCCTCACGAGCTGGTCTGTGAGCGTGGTCAAGGGCGACGAGGAGGCCCTGAACCATCACGCTGGTGGAGCAGGGGCCTCGCACGCTGGCACCACACCTGGCGTTCCAGATCGCGCTGACCACGCTACCGGGGCCCTTGTACGGCACCTCAAACTGCAGGCCGACGATCGCACGATCGTGTTGTGTCCAGCCGATCCGCTGCGGCTCGCTCAGTAATGGGGTACTCCTCCGCCTCCTCGGCCCGTCCCCGAGCTGGTACAAGTCCGAGGCCTACCGCTCCCGCGTGGTCCGTGAACCCCGCGAGGTGCTGCGGGAGTTCGGGCTCGAACTGCCCGACGCCATGGACATCACGGTGTGGGACTCCAGCGCCGAGTCGCGCTACATGGTGCTGCCCCGCAGGCCCGAGGGGACCGCAGGGCTGGGGGAGGACGAACTGGCGGCGCTGGTCACACGCAACGCACTGATCGGCACCGCCGCGGTCTAGGACTCCGCCTCCGTCTCCGTCTCCGCCTCCGTCTCCGCGTCCATCACCGGCAGCTCCTCCACCGACGGCTCACCCAACGCCGTCAACGCCTCCCGAGCCGTCCGCACCTGCAGCGGCGAGAAGTACGGGTTGATCCGGAACGCCTCTTGGAGGTGGCGCCGGGCCGGCCCGTACTTCTCCAACTCCCGTTCGATCATGCCCCGGTGATACGCGTGCAGCGCACTGCGCACCCCGCCGCCGTGCACCTTGTCCGTCGCCCGCACCGCGTACCGCAGCGCCTCCTCGTCCTGACCGGCCCGGTGCAGCGCCCACCCCAGCGCGTCGGCCACCGCGATCCCGGGCTGGCGGCGCCACTCCGCCCGCAGCCGCCGTACGGCCGCCTGCGGATCCCCGTGGTCCGCCTCGAACACCCCGAGGACCAGCTCCTCGTCGGCCCCGCCCGCCGCGGCACTACGCACCCGCGCCCGCAACAGGTCGTACTGGACCTGGGCCGCCTGCCGCAGCCCCAGCGACTCGTACAACTCGCCCAGTTCCAGGGCGTACTGCGGATGCGGCTGCTTGGCCAGCGCCATCCGGTACGCGCTCAGCGCCTCCGAGGTCCGCCCCAGCGCCGCCAGCACCCGCCCCTGCCCGGCCTGCGCGGCCCGCTGGTCGGGGTCGATGCGCACCGCCTCCTGGAAGTGCCGCAGCGCCGGCTCACGATCGCCGCGCTCCCAGGCCAGCTGCCCCACCCGCTCCAGGTACGCGGCCCGTTCGGCCGGCGCCTGAGCGCCCGCCGCCGCGTCGGAGAGCTGCGCCATCGCGTCCTCGCGCCAGCCCCGGTCCCGGAACACCGCCCCGGCCCGCGCCATCACGGCCGGCCCGCCGCGCAGCCCCTGCAACCGCTCGAGAGTCCGCTGCGTCGCCTTCCAGTCGCCGAGGCCGGTGTAGGCGTCGAGCAGCGGCGGATACGTCGTCCAGCGCCTCGGATCCAGCTTCAGCGCGGCCTCGCCCCACCTCTTCGCCGCCCGGAAGTCCCGCCGCGCGTTCGCCAGCGCGGCGAGCCCGCCGAGCGACTCGGCGTTCCCCTTGGCCCGCACCCTCAGCGACGTACGCAACGCGGTGTCCGCCTTCGGGTAGTACGCCGGCTCCGCCGTCCGCCGCCCCTGCTCCACATACGCCGTCCCGAGCACCGCCCACGACTCGGCGTCCCGCGGATGCCTCCGCAGATGCGTCTCCCGCTCACCGATCAGCGCCGCCAGGTCCGGCAGCGAGGCCGCCACCCCCGTGGTGACCGCCGCCCGCGCCTGCGCCCCCGGGGCCGGCGCGGGCGCCTGCGTGTCCGGCGGCTGCCAGGGCAGCACCATCAGCGTCCCGCCGAGCACCAGACACCCGGTGACGGCCGCGATCAGAACCCGCCGTGCGATGCGCGAACGCCGGGGGGCCGCCTCCTCATGGTTCTCCATGGCGATCACTGTGCGTCAATACGACGACCACACCCGGGCAGGCGACGGTTGCCGCAGACGGGGTTCACACCGATGGACCCAGGTGCGACGCTGTGATCATGAGCCGTATCGAAGCGCCTCGCGACGAACAGACAGGGAACCTGGTCGACCGTCTCCTGAGCGGTCTGCCCGCCGAGGCCGTCCTGACCGACCCGGACGTCACGGCCTCCTACGCCAACGACATGGCCAGCTTCTGCCCGGCCGGCGCCCCCGCCGTGGTCGTACTGCCCCGCACCGTCGAGCAGGTGCAACACGTCATGCGCACCGCCACCGAACTGCGCGTCCCCGTCGTCCCACAGGGCGCCCGCACGGGCCTGTCCGGCGGCGCCAACGCCTCCGACGGCTGCATCGTGCTGTCCCTGACGAAGATGGACCGCATCCTCGAGATCAACCCCGTCGACCGCATCGCGGTGGTCGAGCCCGGCGTCATCAACGCCACCCTCTCCCGCGCGGTCAACGAGCACGGCCTCTACTACCCGCCGGACCCCTCCAGCTGGGAGATGTGCACCATCGGCGGCAACATCGGCACCGCCTCCGGCGGGCTGTGCTGTGTGAAGTACGGGGTGACGGCGGAATACGTCCTCGGACTCGACGTGGTCCTGGCGGACGGCCGCCTGATGTCCACCGGCCGGCGGACCGCGAAGGGCGTCGCCGGGTACGACCTGACCCGCCTGTTCGTCGGCTCGGAAGGCTCCCTCGGCATCGTCGTCCAGGCGACCCTGGCGCTGCGCCCGCAGCCGCCCGAGCAGCTGGTGCTGGCCGCCGAGTTCGCGTCCGGCGCGGCCGCCTGCGACGCGGTGTGCCGGATCATGGAGGGCGGGCATGTGCCGTCCCTCCTCGAACTGATGGACCGTACGACGGTCAAGGCCGTCAACGACCTCGCCCACATGGGACTCCCGGAGACCACCGAGGCGCTGCTGCTCGCCGCCTTCGACACCACTGACCCGGCCGCCGACCTCGCCGCCCTCGGCGCGCTGTGCGAGGCGGCCGGCGCCACGCAGGTCGTGCCCGCCGACGACGTCGCCGAGTCCGAACTCCTCCTCCAGGCCCGCCGGCTGTCGCTCACCGCCCTCGAAGCCGTCAAGGGCACCACGATGATCGACGACGTGTGCGTGCCCCGCTCCCGGCTCGGCGAGATGCTCGAAGGGACCGAGCGGATCGCCGAGAAGTACCAGCTCACCATCGGCGTCGTCGCGCACGCCGGCGACGGAAACACCCACCCCACCGTCTGCTTCGACGCGGCCGACCCCGACGAGTCCCGGCGCGCCCGCGAGTCCTTCGACGAGATCATGGCCCTCGGCCTGGAGCTCGGCGGCACGATCACCGGCGAGCACGGCGTGGGCGTACTCAAGAAGGAGTGGCTGGCGCGCGAGATCGGCCCGGTGGGCGTGGAGATGCAGCGGCAGATCAAGCAGGTCTTCGACCCGTTGGGGATCCTGAACCCCGGCAAGCTCTTCTGAGGTCCGTACGCGATCACTCCCCGTCCTTCGACTCGTCGCTCGGCCACGGGTCGCGCAGCCACAGGTCGTCGGCGGGCGTCGGGGCGAGCAGGTCCGCCAGGGCCTCGTCGATACCGAGCTGCTCGCCCTCAGACCCCGGGGGCACCACCCGCAGCGTCCGCTCCAGCCAGGCCGACACCTGGGCCGCGGGCGCCTCGAGGAGGGCGTCCCCGTCGGGCGAACTCAGCGCCATCAGGACGACGCTGCGGCCGTCCACCTTCGTCGGCCACACCCGCACGTCCCCGTGCCCGCACGGCCGGAACACCCCCTCCACCAGGAGCTCGCGGGCGAACGTCCAGTTCACCGGGTGGTCGGAGCCGATGTGGAAGGCGACGTGGACGGCGTACGGGTCGTCGGAGCGGTAGCTGAGCCGGGCCGGGACCGGGATGCTGCGCTCCGGCGACAGAATGAGTTTGAGCTCGAGCTCGCGCTCTACCACGGTGTGCATGTCGTGTGTTCCCCTCTCGTGTCTGTCTCGTACGAGTGGAGAGAGCCGGTGCGGCCGGAACCATTACGCGGGTTCGGGAAACTTTTTTCCCGGGGGTTCACGACGTTGCTCAAAAGGAGTGGGTCCGGTGGGACTGGCGGTGGGGGTTGCGCCGGTCTGATAGATGTGGAGCCCCCCATATTCACCCCCGAGCAGATACGGGACGACGGACATGAGCGCCCCAACCCCGGCACCCGGTGACGACAGGCCCCGCGAAGGGTATTACCCGGACCCGTCCATTCCTGGATACGTCCGGTACTGGAACGGTGCCGCCTGGGTACCGGGCACGAGCCGGCCGGCCCCGTCGGACGGCGAGGCCCCGGCGGCCCCGGCCCCCTCGTCGGTGGAGGAGACGGGCCCGCACTTCTTCGACGAGGACCCGCAGCCCGCGCCCAACCCGTCCGACGCCCAGCACGGCAGCCGTCCCGAACCCGCGTCCGCCTGGGGCGCCGACCGCTCCCGTCAGTCCGGCTTCGGCGGCGACCAGGACCGCCGGGTCTCCTGGGGCGCGGCCTCGGGCACCGACCCCCGCGTCCCGTCGGACACGACGAGCGGCGACGGCACGGCCACGATCCCGCCCGCGGAGTCCGACAGCGCGGCCTCGGGCAACACGTTCGTCTTCCGCAGGCCGACGCCCGGGGCAGCGGCGCCATCCGGCCCGGGCACGACACCGCAGTCCGGCAGCGGGTCAGGCGCCTCCGGCGGCCCGGCGTTCGGCGGCCCGGGCACGGGCGGCCCGGGTGCGGCGGGCTCCAGCGGCTCTTCCGCCTCCGGTGCCGGCGCCTCCGGCGGCCCGGTGTTCGGCGGCCCCGGCTCAGGTGGCTCGGGTGCAGCAGGCTCCCACGGTCCCTCCGCCTCCGGACCCGGTGCCTCCGGGGGCCCCGCCTTCGGTGCCGCGGGGTCCTCCGGTGCCGCAACTCCCGGCGTTCCCGCCCCCGGTGGCCCTGTGGGCGACGAGGGCACCATGACCTTCCGGGCGCTCTCCCCGCGCACGGCTCAGCAGGGTGGGGCGCAGGGCGGAGGCACGGGCGGCGCACGGTCCGACGGTGCGGCGGCGGGCGGCTTCGGAGCCCAGCCCGCGGCCACCCCCGGCTTCCGCGCGGGCAAGGCCGCCGCCGAGCGTGCCGCCTCCGCGCAGGCAGGTGTCCAGGGCGCCGTCGGACAGGCCGCGCCCGCCGGTCCCTCCGGCCCGCAGCAGGCGGCTCCGCAGACCCCGGGCGCGTCCGTCCCCCAGCAGTCCACCCCCATGGCCAGCGGCGCCGGTGGCGGTCAGTCCTCCTGGGCCCAGCAGGTGCACCGCCTCGCCACCCCTGGCGAGGACGAGCCCGTCACGCCCTGGAAGCCGCCCGTGGAGGACGTCTTCCAGGCCGCCGCCCGGCGTCAGGCCTCCGCCCGCCCCGCGGGCCTCGGCAAGCGGCTGACCGCCCGGCTGCTGGACACCGTCGTCCTCGTCGGCGTCACCGCCGCGGCCGCCGTCCCGCTCGGCACCAGGGCGCTGGACCACGTCAACGAGAAGATCGACGCGGCCAAGCTCTCCGGCGAGACCGTCACCGTCTGGCTCCTGGACGGCACGACCTCCGCCTACCTCGGCATCGTCCTCGCCGTCCTCCTCGTCTTCGGCGTCCTCTACGAGGCGCTGCCCACCGCCAAGTGGGGCCGCACCCTCGGCAAGAAGCTGCTCGGACTGGAGGTGCGGGACATCGAGGGCGGCGAGCCCCCGACGTTCGGCGCGGCCCTGCGCCGCTGGCTCGTCTACAGCGTCCCCGGTCTGCTCGCGATCGGTGTCGTGGGCGTCGTATGGGGCCTGTTCGACAGGCCGTGGCGCCAGTGCTGGCATGACAAGGCCGCACATACGTTCGTAGCGGGATAGCCGCATACGGCACAGGGGCCACCGGATTCCGTACCCCGGACGGCCGCTCGCCGGATGCGGAGCCGTGGGGATCGCGGTCGACTCGGGCCATGAGCAGCGAACCGCCCCCCGGCTCCGGCCAGCAGCCGCCGGAAGACGACCCGTTCAGGAAGCAGCCCCCGCCCTCGGGCGGCGAGGGTTCCCCGTACGGCAGTCAGCCTCCGCCGTCAGGGGACGCGGGCTCGCCGTACGGCAGTCAGCCTCCGCCGTACGGAGGCGGCAGTCCCTACGGCGGCGGCGACCCGTACGGCGGCGGCTCGTTCCCGAACGATCCGCTCGCCGGAATGCCCCCGCTCGCCGACAGCGGCAAGCGCACGCTCGCCCGGATCATCGACATGATCCTCGTCGCGATCATCGTCTGGCTGCTCACCTGGGGCTTCGGCGTCAACGAGTACGACGTGGACCCCGACAAGGTCGAGTACGGCAAGTCCTTCACACAGTCGCTCATCACGGCCGTGCTCTACATCGCGTACGACTCCGTCATGATCAGCCGCTCCGGCCAGACGCTCGGCAAGAAGTGGTTCGGGATGCGGGTGGCGAACCTCGAGAACGGCTCCACGCCCTCCGTGCAGACCGCGCTGACGCGTTCGGCGGTGCTGTGGATCCCGTTCGCGTTCTGCTGCGCCTGTGTCTGGACCGCGATCTCGGGCGGCTGGAGCTTCTTCGACAAGCCCTACAAGCAGGGCCTGCACGACAAGGCGGCGAAGACGGTGGTGGTCAGCAGCAACTGACCACCGGCAACCGTCAGTTCATCAGGAGGCGGCGCGCTCGTGCACCGGCTCGGTCGCCAGTACGGTGACCGACGCCGGTACGGGCGTCTGCGCCGTCTCCGCTGTCTCGGTGGCGGGCTTGCGCACCGCGACCACGCGGGCCTTGGGGATGGGGACCGTCATGGCGACGAGCAGCCCGAGGGCGAGCGCCGCGACGGCGATGACCGCGATCCCCAGACCCGAACTCGTCTGTGACAGCAGCAGCATGGCGAGCGTCGAGAAGATCACGGTGAACGAACCGTAGGCGAGCTGTGCGGCAGTCGGACGAGGCATGGCAATCGTGTCCTCGGAAGTGGGGGTCCACGGGGGTGTCGGCCTGGCTTTCCGCCGTTTTGGGGCGTTCCGCCGAATGACTCTAATCGCGTGCATGCCCGAGCGGAACGAACGGTAAGCGTGACCTAACCAACAGTACCGGTGCATGGGGGGCGCACGGAGTCATACCGTCCACGAAGTGGACACGCGCGAGCGCCGGTCGAGGGCGACTCAGGATCTTCTCGAGATGTTCGTAAAGCGGACGTCGGATCCGCATAGTGCAGTTGTCCTGTTCAAGTCAAGGTCTGTCTTTTCTTCTGAACCTCTAGTCAAATGCCGTCACTTGACTAGGGGAGGAAGACTCAGGTGCCCAGCAGACCCTGGACGTTCAGAGCCGCCGCGACCACCGTCGCACTGGCCGCCGCGACGGCGACCATCTCGACCTTCGCCGTCGCGCAGGCCGACACCACCGCGGCACCGGCCGCGGCGAACCGCACCGATCCGCAGCCGGCGAAGACCACACAGGAGCACGACTTCGACGGCCCGCTCTCCCGGACCCAGGAGGCGCAGCGCGAAGAGGCGCTGAAGCAGGTCATATCCGGCGCCGCCACGGTCAAGAACCGTGACGGCTCCAAGGTCGTCGAGCTCAAGAGCCGCAAGGGCGACAGCAAGTACGTCGAGCTGGGCCGCGAGCAGACCGACAAGATCTTCACGATCCTCGTCGAGTTCGGCGAGCAGACGGACCCCCGCTACGGCGGCACGCCCGGCCCCGCGCACAACGAGATAGCCGAGCCGGACCGTGCCCAGGACAACAGCACGGCCTGGCAGGCGGATTACAACAAGGCCCACTTCGAGGACCTCTACTTCGGTGACGGCACCGCCTCGATGAAGACCTACTACGAGAAGCAGTCCTCGGGCCGCTACTCGGTCGAGGGCGAGGTCACCGACTGGGTCAAGGTCCCCTACAACGAGGCCCGTTACGGCTCCAACTCCTGCGACACCTGCGCGTGGAACGCGGTCCAGGACGGCGTCACGGCATGGGTCGCCCAGCAGAAGGCGGCGGGGCGCACCGAGGCCGAGATCAAGGCGGACATCGCCGAGTTCGACCAGTGGGACCGCTACGACTTC
The DNA here is from genome assembly GCF_045041015.1 of Streptomyces sp. NBC_00019. NCBI lineage: Bacteria > Bacillati > Actinomycetota > Actinomycetes > Kitasatosporales > Streptomycetaceae > Streptomyces > Streptomyces sp. NBC_00019. Next base: position 4,278,701 of record NZ_CP108302.1, on the reverse strand, counting down.
GACGGCGACGGCGACTTCAACGAGTCCGACGGCTACATCGACCACTTCCAGATCGTGCACGCCGGCGAGGACGAGTCCGCGGGCGGCGGCGCCCAGGGCGAGGACGCCATCTGGGCCCACCGCTGGTACGCGTTCGGCACCGACTCCGGCGCCACCGGCCCTTCGGGCAACCTGCTCGGCGGCACCCAGATCGGCGACACCGGCATCTGGGTCGGCGACTACACCATCCAGCCGGAGAACGGCGGACTCGGCGTCTTCGCCCACGAGTACGGCCACGACCTCGGTCTGCCGGACCACTACGACACCTCCGGCGGCGGCGAGAACTCCACCGGTTTCTGGACCCTGATGTCCTCCGGTTCCTGGCTCGGCACCGGCAAGGACACCATCGGTGATCTGCCGGGCGACATGACCGCGTGGGACAAGCTGCAACTGGGCTGGCTGGACTACGACGTGGCGAAGGCCGCGACCAAGTCGAAGCACAAGCTGGGTGTCGCCGAGTACAACACCAAGAACAAGCAGGCGCTGGTCGTCGAGCTGCCCGAGAAGGCGGTCACCACCGAGATCGTGGCCCCCGCCCAGGGCGCCACCCAGTGGTGGAGCGGCAGCGGCAACAGCCTCCGGAACACGCTGACCCGTTCTGTCGACCTCACCGGCAAGTCCGCGGCGACGCTGAGCCTCGACGGCTGGTGGGCCACCGAGGCGAGCTTCGACTTCGTCTACACCGAGGTCTCCACCGACGGCGGCACCACCTGGAAGGCGATCGACGGCACCGCGGACGGCGCGGCCCTCCCGCGCGACGCCAGCGGCCAGCCGACGCTCACCGGTTTCTCGGAGACGTACAAGAAGCTGTCGTTCCCGCTCGACGCCTACGCGGGCCAGAAGATCGACCTGCGCTTCCGCTACTCGACCGACGGCGGCGTGGCCGGGAAGGGCTTCGCGGCGGACCGGATCACCGTGACGGCCGACGGCGCCGCCCTGTTCGCCGACGACGCCGAGACCGCGGACGCGGCCTGGACGGCGAGCGGCTTCACCCGTGTCGGCGCCTCCGTCACGGACGACTACGCGCAGTACTACATCGCCGAGAACCGCCAGTACGTGTCGTACGACCGGACGTTGAAGGTCGGCCCGTACAACTTCGGCTTCTCCACGACCCGTCCGAGCTGGGTGGAGCACTTCCCGTACCAGAACGGTCTGTTGATCTGGAAGTGGGACACCTCCCAGGTGGACAACAACACCAGCGAGCACCCCGGTGTCGGTCTGCTCCTTCCGGTCGACTCGCACCCGACGGCGCTGAAGTGGTCCGACGGCACCGCGATGCGCAGCCGCATCCAGGCGTACGACTCGCCCTTCAGCCTGTTCCGCACGGACGGCATCACGCTGCACAACGCGGACGTCGCGAAGAGGATCCCGTCGTCGAAGGGGGTGTCGGTCTTCAACGATCACACCAGCACGTACTACGACGCGACGACCCCGTTCGCGGGCGTGAAGCTCGCTGACACCAACACCAAGATCAAGATTGTCCAGGAGGCCCTGAACGGCTCGACGATCTCGCTCGAGGTGGGCCGCGCGGTGAAGTAGTCGGCATTTGCGCAGGTCAGAAGCGAATCGGCGGTGACCCCTGGCGGGTCGCCGCCGATCGTGTTTAGGTGCGTCCTGATGGCTTTCTTATTGACACCGGTGCACACGGGGGTGTGACTGCATGGCCGCAGGAGGTTTCTGCAAGCTGCCGACAGGCAGCGTGGTGGTGGCGCTGAACCTGCCCAGACCCGCCACCGACGGCACGGGCTGCGTCCGTGTCCTCGTCCACGCCCGGAACCGCGCACGAGCCCTGACCAGGCTGCGCAACCTGGGCCTCCGGGCGGTCTACCTGCGTGGCAACGCGGCCCCGCCGACCCCGGACGAGGTGACGGCCGTCCTCCATCATCCGGACGGCCTGATATGGCGCACGGCCCCTGACAACGCTGTCGCGGCGGTGCCGGGACCTGAGCTGGCCCAGGAGCTGTGGCACCCGATCAGGGCCCTGATCAGAAGGCCGGCGGCACCGGCCTAGGCGCCGGACGCCTACGCGACGACCGGCTTCCCGGAGAGTTCCACCCCGGCCTGGCGCAGCTCCTCCAGTGCCCGGTCGGTGGTCTCCTCGGCCACTCCCGCGGTGAGGTCGAGGAGCACCTGCGTACGGAAACCCTCCCGTACGGCGTCCAGGGCGGTGGCCCGTACGCAGTGGTCCGTGGCGATGCCCACCACGTCCACCTCGACGACCTCCCGCGCCCGCAGCCAGTCGGCCAGCGCGACGCCGTTCTCGTCGGCGCCCTCGAAACCGCTGTAGGCCGCCGAGTACGCCCCCTTGTCGAAGACGGCGTCGATCGCGCCGGAGGCGACGGCGGGGGCGAAGTTCGGGTGGAAGCCGACGCCCTCGGTACCGGCGACGCAGTGCGCGGGCCAGGAGTGGGCGTAGTCGGGGTTGTCGGCGAAGTGGCCGCCGGGCGCGATGTGGTGGTCGCGGGTGGCCACCACATGCTGGTAGCCGGAGCCCCCGGCCGCCTGGCCGATCAGCTCGGTGACGGCGGCGGCCACATCGGCACCCCCGGCCACCGCGAGACTGCCCCCCTCGCAGAAGTCGTTCTGTACGTCGACGACGATCAAGGCGCGGCGCATGGTGGGTGTCCTTCGACTAAGAGTGAACTTACGAGCCTAGAGACTTCGACGGCGCTGCGGGAGGGCGCACCAGCTTTAGCTACCCGAGAGCCCGTGTATGTACTCCGTCGGAATGACGGGTTCCCCGCGCGACAGCTGGGTCGCCGACAGCGGCAGCCCGTCGCGCGCGGCCGTGTGCCGGTCCCGTACGACGTCCAGCGACTCGCGCGCCACGACGTCGCCGCTCTTGACCAGTTCGACGAGGAGCTGCCGGTCCACGAGGTCGGCCGGGACGGCCCCGGTGCCGACGACCTCGGCCTCCGCGATCCCGTCCGCGTCCATCCGCCGGGCCGCCCACTTGCGGCCGCCAATGGAGGTCTTGCCGCCGGAGGACTTCTTCGCGACCGGCACCAGCGGCGCCTTCACGTCGGCGGACTCGGCGCGGGCGACCAGCTTGTAGACCATCGAGCAGGTCGGGTGCCCGGAGCCGGTCACCAGCTGCGTGCCGACGCCGTACGCGTCCACGGGCGCCGCCGCGAGGGAGGCGATGGCGTACTCGTCGAGGTCCGAGGTCACGATGATCTTCGTGTCCCGGGCGCCCAGCTCGTCCAGCTGCTGCCGCACCCGGTGCGCGACGAGAAGCAGGTCGCCCGAGTCGATACGGACCGCGCCCAGCTCCGGTCCGGCGACCTCCACCGCCGTACGGACGGCTTCCGCCACGTCGTACGTGTCGACGAGCAGCGTGGTGTTGCGGCCCAGCGAGTTCACCTGGGCCTGGAAGGCGTCGCGCTCCTGGTCGTGCAGGAGGGTGAAGGCGTGGGCGGAGGTGCCGACGGTCGGGATGTTGTAGCGGAAGCCGGCCGCGAGGTCGGAGGTGGAGGCGAAGCCGCCGAGGTAGGCGGCGCGGGAGGCGGCGACGGCGGCGAGCTCGTGGGTGCGGCGGGCGCCCATCTCGATCAGCGGGCGGCCCCCGGCGGCCGAGGACATCCGGGAGGCGGCCGCGGCGATCGCGGAGTCGTGGTTGAGGATCGAGAGGATCACGGTCTCCAGGAGCACGCACTCGGCGAAGGAGCCCTCGACCCGCATGATCGGCGAGCCCGGGAAGTAGACCTCGCCCTCCGGATAGCCCCAGATGTCACCGGAGAACCGGTACGAGGCGAGCCAGTCCAGGGTCTCCGCGTCGACGATGTTCCGTTCACCCAGGAAGCGCAGGACGTCCGCGTCGAATCGGAAGTTCTCGACGGCGTCCAGGACCCGCCCGGTGCCCGCGACGACGCCGTACCGACGCCCGTTCGGCAGTCGCCGGGTGAAGACCTCGAAGACGCTGTGCCGCTCGGCGGTGCCGGCCTTCAGCGCGGCCTGCAACATCGTGAGCTCGTACTGATCAGTGAAAAGCGCCGTTGAGGGAACATCCACCGGCAGCCCAAGGTCCGCTGTGTTCATGGGATGGGATAGTACTCCCTTCTCGTCGGTGTGACGATTTCTGTGATGCGTGGCAGCATGGGCCATGTGACGTCACCCGCTCCCGTAGAGATCGAACGCACCGAGTCGGCGGAAGAGGTCTTCGCCGTCCCTGAGCCGGACGTCCCCTGGGTCACCATCGTCCACAACGACCCGGTCAACCTCATGAGCTACGTGACCTATGTGTTCCAGACGTACTTCGGGTACTCGAAGGACAAGGCCACCAAGCTCATGATGGACGTCCACCACAAAGGCCGGGCGGTCGTCTCCAGCGGTAGTCGCGAGGAGATGGAGCGCGACGTGCAGGCGATGCACGGCTACGGTCTGTGGGCCACCCTGCAGCAGGACCGGAAGTAGCTGAACTGACCTTCATGCCTGGACACTTCGAACCGCTCCCCGGCGGCGGCGCGGCCGTCGCGCTCGACGACGTCGAGATCTCCATCATCCGCTCGCTGGCCGTCCAGCTCCTGGAGCTCATCGGGCCTGGGCCCGCCGAGGACGCCCCCGACGACCCGCTCGCCGAGCTCTTCGCCGACGGCCCCAGCGAGCCGCCCTCCGACCCGGTGCTCAGACGCCTCTTCCCGGACGCCTACGGAGACCCCGAGGGCACGCCTGGCCCCGGGGCGGCCGAGGAGCAGAAGGAGTACTCCTCGGAGTTCCGCCGCTACACCGAGAACGACCTGCGGGCCGGCAAGCGGGACAGTGCCCTCGCGGTGATCCGCTCCCTGGACGCGCTGAGCCCGGTGGGCGACGGCGGGGCGGTGCTCAAGCTGTCGCCGGAGGAGTCGCGCCAGTGGCTCGGCGCCCTCAACGACCTGCGCCTCGCGATCGGCTCCCGGCTGGAGATCGCCGACGAGGAGGACACCGACCTTCTCTACCGGCTGCCGGACGAGGATCCCCGTAAGCCGATGGTGATGGCGTATCTGTGGCTGGGCGGGCTCCAGGAAACCCTCGTAACGACGCTACTTCCGTAACTTCTGCGGTAGTTTGTGACTTTTTTGTGTTCGCTCAGCGGGCGCTCAAATCCGGATAACGATCACGTCACCGTGCTGATGGCGTATGCCCACTCCGGTATTTGTTTGTCCGCTTCTTCCTGTGTCCTGCGCCACATCTCGCACAGGTGATCAATATTGCGGCCGTGATAAATCTTCACGACCGCCCGACGAACACCACCCGTATGTTCGGTCGGGTGCGCCACCGAGCCGGTAACCACCGGCCAGGCACAAGCGAACCCGGGGAAGAGCGGGTGCGTTCCCGCGTCGTTCGGTGCGCGAACGCACCCGCTCTTCCCCGAGCCCGCTCAACTCCACTATCCGGGGGGATCGAGAACCGATCCGAGGCCGACGAGAGGCCCGGTTCGGTATGGAGAAAGGCGCACCACACATATGACCTCCGCTCAGGTCGAAAAAGGCTCGGAGAACACCTCCGAAGAGGGTTACGAGCGTGGCCTCGGCAGTCGCCAGGTCCAGATGATCGCGATCGGCGGCGCCATCGGCGTCGGTCTCTTCCTCAACGCCGGGGCGAACATCGCCAAGGCGGGCCCCAGTCTCATCCTGATGTACGCCGTCGCCGGCGTCATCATCTTCTTCATCATGCGCGCGCTCGGTGAACTCCTGCTCTACCGCCCCGTCTCGGGCTCGTTCGCGGAGTACTCCCGCGAGTTCCTCGGCCCGTTCTTCGGATATTTCACCGGCTGGACGTACTGGCTGCTGTGGGTCGTCACCGGCATGGCGGAACTGACCGCCGCCGCGATCTACATCCACTACTGGTTCCCGGACGTCCCGCAGTGGGCCTCGGCGCTGGGCTTCCTGGTCGTGCTGTTCGTGGCCAACCTGATCTCGGTGAAGCTGTTCGGCGAGATCGAGTTCTGGTTCTCGATGATCAAGGTCACCGCCCTCATCGGCATGATCGTGATCGGCCTCGGCGTCCTCACCTTCGGCTTCAGCGCCGCCGGCGACACAGCTGCCGTCTCCAACCTCTGGGCCTTCGACGGCTTCTTCCCCAAGGGCATCGGCTCGTCCCTGATGACCCTGCAGGGCGTCATGTTCGCCTACCTCGCCGTCGAGCTGGTCGGCGTCACCGCCGGTGAGTCGGAGAACCCGGAGAAGACCCTCCCCAAGGCGATCAACACCCTGCCCTGGCGCATCGGTCTCTTCTACGTCGGTGCCCTCACCGTCATCCTCTGCGTGGTCAAGTGGACCGAGTTCGCACCCGGTGTCAGCCCCTTCGTGAAGGCCTTCGCGATGATCGGCATCCCGGCGGGCGCGGGCATCGTCAACTTCGTCGTGCTGACCGCGGCCCTGTCCTCCTGCAACTCCGGCATGTACTCCACCGGCCGCATGCTGCGCACCCTCGCGGACAGCGGCGAGGCCCCCAAGGCCTTCAACAAGCTGTCGGCGACGAAGACGCCGGCGCTGGCCATCACGGTGTCGGTGCTGTTCATGGGCATCGGCGTGGTTCTGAACTACATCGTTCCGGAGAAGGCCTTCGGCTACGTCGTCTCCGTCGCCACCGCGGCGGGCATCTGGACGTGGCTGATGATCCTGATCAGCCATGTGCGGTACCGCCGTGGGGTCGAGGCGGGGCGTCTGCCGGCGTCGTCCTTCCCGGCGCCGGGCGGTTCGAAGGGCTCGTACGTCGCCATCGTGTTCCTGCTCTTCGTGACCGGGCTGATCGCGTACGACTCCGAATCCCGGGTGTGTCTGTACGTGATGGCGGGCTGGGCCGTCGCGCTCGGGATCGGCTGGGCCGTGCTCAAGAGTCGTAACCCGGAGATTGCGGAACGCCGCGAGCCGGAGTTCGAGAAGGTCGGTTAGATCCACGGCAGGGAGACTGTCGTTCGTCTGCGGCTTCGCTGTGGCTGATCGCGCTCACGCGGCGGTAGCCGCAAATTGACACAGCCCCGCGCCCCTTAGGGACGTCCAGGGCAGGGAGTTCTCGTGGTGCTCCCTGCCCCGCCGCTCAGACGTCCGGCATATGGGCCGTCCCGTACCACCTGTCGGTACGGGACGGCCCGTCTGCTTATCCTGGCCAGCATGCTGACCATCACCCAGGCCCTCGTCGACCAGATCGTCGCGCACGCGCGCAAGGACCACCCCGACGAGGCGTGCGGCGTCGTCGCGGGTCCGGCCGGCTCGGACCGTCCCGAGCGCTTCATCCCGATGCTGAACGCGGCCATGTCGCCCACGTTCTACGAGTTCGACTCCGGCGACCTCCTCAAGCTCTACCGCGAGATGGACGACCGCGACGAGGAGCCGGTGGTCATCTACCACTCCCACACCGCCACCGAGGCCTACCCGTCCCGCACCGACGTGAGCTACGCCAACGAGCCCGGCGCGCACTACGTCCTGGTCTCCACCGCGGACACCGACGGCCTCGGCGACTTCCAGTTCCGCTCGTTCCGGATCGTGGACGGCGAGATCACGGAGGAAGAAGTCACGGTCGTAGAGGCATACTGATCACCGTACGCCCGACCAACTCGCCCCATCGGAGACGGTGTTGACCCGACGGCCACACGGACAGCGCCCCACGATCGAGGACGTCGCACGGCGGTCGGGGGTGTCGAGATCCACGGTCTCGCGGGTGATCAACGGCGAGCCCAAGGTGCGCGCCGAGGTCGTCGAACAGGTCCGGCAGGTCATCGCCGAGCTGGGCTACGTCCCCAACCAGGCCGCCCGGCAACTGGTCACCCGCCGCACGAACGCCGTCGCCGTCGTCGCGGACCAGCCGGACAACCGGCTCTTCCTCGACCCCTACTTCGACTGCCTCCTGCGCGGCATCCGCAGGGAGCTCGCACTCCACGGTGCCCAGGCCGTCCTGCTCTTCCTGGACGAGCCGGACGACCACGCGCGCGTGGCCGACTACCTCGGCGGCGGCCATGTCGACGCGGCCGTCCTGTTCTCCCTGCACCCCGGCGGCAGGCTGCACGAGATGATCGACCGCCTCGACATCCCCGCGGTCTTCGGCGGCCGCCCCCTCCTGCGCGACGGCGACACCGTGCGCGCCCACGCCTATGTCGACGGCGACAACCGCGGCGGAGCCCGGCAGGCCGCCCGGCACCTGGTCTCCCTGGGCCGCCGTCGCATCGCGACCGTCACCGGCCCCCACGACCAGGAGCACTCCGCCGCCGAGCGCCTCGCCGGCTACCGCGACGTCCTCCCCGACGCCCCGCCGGAGCTGGCCGAACGCGCCGATTACACCCGCCAGGGCGGCGCCGACGCCATGGCCGCGCTGCTCGACCGCTGCCCCGACCTGGACGCCGTCTTCGTCGCCTCGGACCTGATGGCCCAGGGAGCCCTGGAGGTCTTGCACGCACGGGGGCGCCGCATCCCCGAGGACGTGGCCGTCGTAGGGTTCGACGACCTCGCCGAGATCGCCGAGGCGACCGACCCGCCGCTGACCACGGTCCACCAGGACGTGGGGCAGATGGGGCGCCTGATGGCCCGGCTGCTGTTCGGCCGTCCCTCGGACCTTCCGTCGGTCGTCGTACCCACCCGACTCGTCCTGCGCGCGTCCGCCTGAGCAGGACGGTCCGAACAGCGCCATCTCACTCCCCGGCCGCAATCCGTCCGGAATGTGGGATCACATTCCGAGACCCGGGACGGGAATCGATACGATGAGCCCATGGTTTTTGACGACGTGAGCGAAAAGACGCCGGGCATGCTGCTCGTGGCGCGGCTGCACGTCGACCTGTGCAGGCTCGCCAGCGCCATCTGTTGACGCTGCCCCCTGCCGCCGAACGGCCGTGAGCCGCGGCGCCTCACACGCACGACCTGTTCAAATGCGCTGCCGCGCGCCCACCGACCAGACACTTCCGACAGGAGCCCGCAACCATGGCCATCGAGGTCCGCATCCCCACCATCCTCCGCACCTACACCGACGGCCAGAAGGCGGTGGAGGGCAACGGGGACACCCTCGCCGAGCTCTTCGCCGACCTCGAGACCCGGCACCCGGGCGTCCAGGCCCGCATCGTGGACGGCGGCGAGCTGCGCCGCTTCGTCAACGTCTACCTGAACGACGAGGACGTCCGCTTCCTCGACGGCATCACCACGAAGCTGTCGGACGGCGACAACGTCACGATCCTGCCGGCCGTCGCCGGCGGCATGGCCTGATCCCGATGCGCTACGACTCCCCGCTGGCCGCGGTGGGCAACACCCCTCTGGTGCGCCTGCCGCGGCTGTCGCCGTCCGACGACGTCCGCATCTGGGCCAAGCTGGAGGACCGCAACCCCACCGGCTCGGTCAAGGACCGCCCGGCCCTGCACATGATCGAGCAGGCGGAGAAGGACGGCCGCCTCACCCCGGGCTGCACCATCCTGGAGCCCACCAGCGGCAACACCGGCATCTCCCTGGCCATGGCGGCCAAGCTCAAGGGCTACCGCATGGTCTGCGTGATGCCCGAGAACACCTCGCAGGAGCGCCGGGAACTGCTCGGCATGTGGGGCGCGGAGATCATCCCGTCGCCCGCCGCGGGCGGCTCCAACACGGCCGTACGCGTCGCCAAGGAACTGTCCGCCGAGCACCCCGACTGGGTGATGCTCTACCAGTACGGCAACCCGGACAACGCGGGCGCCCACTACGCCACGACCGGCCCGGAGATCCTCACCGACCTCCCCTCCATCACCCACTTCGTGGCGGGCCTCGGCACCACCGGCACCCTGATGGGCGTCGGCCGCTACCTGCGCGAGCACAAGCCGGACGTCAAGATCGTCGCCGCCGAGCCGCGCTACGACGACCTCGTGTACGGCCTGCGCAACCTCGACGAGGGCTTCGTGCCCGAGCTCTACGACGCCTCGGTCCTGACGACCCGCTTCTCGGTCGGATCGGCGGACGCGGTCACCCGGACCCGCGAACTCCTCCAGCAGGAGGGCATCTTCGCGGGCGTCTCCACGGGCGCCGCCCTGCACGCCGCGATCGGCGTCGGCCACAAGGCGCTGAAGGCGGGGGAGAGCGCGGACATCGCGTTCGTCGTCGCGGACGGCGGCTGGAAGTACCTGTCGACGGGGGTCTACACGGCGGCGACGACGGAGGAAGCGATCGAGACGCTGCAGGGCCAGCTCTGGGCGTGAGCCCTCGTCACGCTCTTCGAGGCTTTACGTCGCCAGGTGACGGACCTGGTCCCACAGGACCGGGTCCACCACCCCCACCCTGCGCCGGAAGTCCCACACCGCCACCTCGCGCAGCTCGTCCGTCTCCAGGAAGCTCGCGCGGCCGTGGGCATCGCCCACCGAACCCGGCGGCAACGGGATCACCCCGGCCCGCTCGTCGTGGAACTTGCTGGTGATCTTCGCGACGACCGCGCGCCTCCCGCGCACCGCGAGCACCAGACACGGCCGGTCCTTGGCCCCCGGCCCGTCCTCGAAGGGCACGTTCGCCCACCAGATCTCCGCAGGCCGTGGACGTGCGGTCCCGGTCCGCGGCCCGGGACGCCCCGGCGGCCGCGTCCTGCGACCCTCCGGTCTGCGCCCCCGTCCCCACCCGTCCACGAGCGTGGCGACCAGCGCCAGCAGTACCACCGCCGCGAGCGCCAGCCACCAGGACGTGTCCATACGGACGACGTTACCGGCGCACGATCCGCATCGCGCGCCTTCTTCCAAGCCTTACGCGCCCCTGGTCCAGCCGAACCGGTGACAGCACAGGTGAGTTCGCCCACAACAGCCCTAGGCGGAGGAGCGACAAGGGGTTTTGCGCCTTACGCTCGACGGACCGCACGACCCCCGAGTCCCCTTTCCCGATCTTCTGGATTCCTGGATCTCCTGGATTACCGCCAGCGGAGGTTTCTGCTTTATGAAGCTCACCGTCGTCGGCTGCTCGGGGTCGTTTCCGTCCGCGGAATCGGCCTGCTCGAGCTACCTCGTAGAGGCCGACGGCTTCCGGCTGCTTCTCGACATGGGCAACGGTGCCCTTGGCGAGCTGCAGCGCCACTGCGGTCTCTACGACCTCGACGCGATCTTCCTCAGCCATCTGCACGCCGACCACTGCATCGACATGTGCGCGTACTTCGTCGCACGCTACTACCGCCATGACGGCGGCCGCTGCGATCCGATCCCGGTCTACGGACCCGAGGGCACGGAACACCGGCTGACCACCGCCTACGCGGACACCCCGACCGCCTCCTCCATGAGCGAGGTCTTCGACTTCCACACGGTCAAGCCGTCCACCTTCGAGGTCGGCCCCTTCACCGTGCACACCGAGCGCGTGGCGCATCCCGTGGAGGCGTACGGCATCCGCGTCGAACACGGCGGCAAGTCGCTCACGTACTCCGGCGACACCGGTACCACCCCGGCGCTGGACGAACTCGCCCTGGACACCGACCTGTTCCTGTGCGAGGCCGCCTTCACGCACGGCAAGGAAGACATCCCCGACCTGCATCTCAACGGCCGCGAGGCGGGTGAGACGGCGGCCCGGGCAGGCGCCCGCCGCCTGGTCCTCACCCACATCCCCCCGTGGACCGACCCGCAGGTCAACCTCACCGACGCCCGCGCGGTCTACGACGGCCCGGTGGAGCTGGCGACGCCGAGGGTGTCGTACGACATCTGAGTCCTCGTACACACACGAAGGCCCCGGAACCTTCCCGGTCCCGGGGCCTTCGTCATGCCGTACGGCGGTCGGAACTCACGCCTTGGTGAGGTCCTCGACCTCCTCCTCGGGCTCGCGGCCCGGGGTGGGGAGGTTGAACTTGGTGATGGCGAAGCGGAAGACGACGTAGTAGACCGCGGCGAAGACCAGGCCGATCGGGATGATCAGCCAGGGCTTGGTGGCCAGGTTCCAGTTGAGGCCGTAGTCGATGGCGCCCGCGGAGAACGTGAAGCCCGCGTGGACACCGAGCGCCCAGGTGATCGCCATGGAGATGGCCGTGAGCACCGCGTGGATCACGTACAGCAGCGGTGCGATGAACATGAACGAGAACTCGATCGGCTCGGTCACACCGGTCACGAAGGAGGTCAGGGCGAGCGAGACCATCATGCCCATCACGGCCTTGCGGCGCTCGGGACGAGCGGAGTGGGCGATCGCGATCGCGGCGGCCGGCAGACCGAACATCATGATCGGGAAGAAGCCCGACATGAACTGGCCGGCGGTCGGGTCACCCGCGAAGAAGCGGTTCAGGTCACCGTGCACCACGGCACCCGCGGAGTCGGTGAAGTCACCGATCTGGAACCAGGAGACGGTGTTGACGAACTGGTGCATGCCGATCGGGATCAGCGCACGGTTGATCAGGCCGAACAGACCGGCACCCACCGAGCCCAGACCGGTGATCCACTCACCGGCGTCGGAGATGACCTCACCGATCGGCTCCCAGACCAGACCGAAGAAGACGCCCATGGCGGTACCGACGAAGGCCATGATGATCGGGACGAGCCGGCGGCCGTTGAAGAAGCCGAGCCAGTCCACCAGCTGCTTGCGGTGGTAGCGCTGCCACAGCACCGCGGACAGCAGACCCATGAGGATGCCGCCGAGGACACCCGGGTTGTTGTAGGTCGCGGCTATGTCCGCGCCCGCCTGCACCTTGGCCTCCGTCACCGGGAAGGCCTTCAGGACATTGCTGTAGACCAGGAACCCGACCAGTGCGGCCAGCGCGGTGGAGCCGTCCGACTTCTTGGCGAAGCCGATCGCGACACCGATGCAGAACAGCATCGGCAGGTTGTCGAAGATCGCGCCACCGGCCGTGGCGAAGACCGCCGTGACCTTGTCGGGCAGGTTCAGCTTCTCCTGCACGTCCGCCTGGCCCAGACGCAGCAGGATGCCCGCCGCCGGCAACACGGCGATCGGAAGCTGCAGACTGCGGCCGACCTTCTGCAGGCCCTGGAAAAGACCGGATCCCCGCTTCTTCGCGGGGGCCGCCGTGTCGGTGGCGGTGCTCATACGTCCTCCATCGGGTGGTGGTCTACACCACTCAGTGGTGTAGACCTGTTGTACACGATGGAGGCCGATATAAGGAACCCGTCAATTCCGCAACCGGAGGGCTACGTACGGTCAGACCTTGGTGACGTCCTCGACCTCGTCCTCCGGCTCCCTACCCGGAGTTTTCAGATCGAACTTCGTGATCGCGAAACGGAAGATCACGTAATAGACGACGGCGAAGCACAAGCCGATCGGAATGATCGCCCACGGTTTCGTCGCCAGATTCCAGTTGATGATGTAGTCGATCAACCCGGCCGAGAAACTGAACCCGTCGTGCACCCCGAGCCCCCACGTCACCGCCATCGACACACCCGTCAGCAGCGCGTGGACCACGTACAGCAGCGGCGCGATGAAGAGGAACGAGTACTCGATCGGCTCGGTGATCCCCGTGACGAACGACGTCAGCGCGACGGAGAGCATGAGACCGCCGACCTCCTTGCGGCGACTCGGTTTGGCGCAGTGCGTCATCGCCAAAGCCGCGGCCGGGAGGGCGAACATCATGATGGGGAAGAACCCGGACGTGAACTGACCCGCGCTGGGGTCGCCCGCCAGGAACATGCTGATGTCACCGTGCACCTCGGTACCGTCCGGCTTGGTGTACGTGCCGAACTGGAACCAGATGGGCACGTTGAGGAACTGGTGCAACCCGATCACCAGCAGAGCCCGGTTCGCGATACCGAAGATGCCCGCACCCCAGGCGCCCGCGTCGCTCAGCCAGTCGCTGAAGTTCTCCAGCCCGTCACCGATCGGCGGCCAGATCCACAGACACAGCGCCGCGAACACGATTGCCACGAACGCCATGATGATCGGCACCAGTCGGCGCCCGTTGAAGAAGCCGAGCCAGTCCACCAGCTTCGTACGGTGATAACGCGCCCAGAAGAACGCCGCCAGCAGACCCATCACGATGCCGCCGAAGACGCCCGGATTCTGGAACGTGAACGCCGTCACCGTGCCGTCCACCGAAGCCACGCAGCCGATGCCGGTCACCGTCTTCGCCCCGGCGGGACAGTCCTCCGGGAACTGGCGCAGCACCGAGTAGTAGACGAGGAAGCCCGCCACCGCGGCCAGCGCCGTCGAACCGTCCGACTTCTTCGCCATGCCGATCGCCACGCCGATGCAGAACAGCAGGGGCAGCCCCAGCTGGCTGTCGAGCAGCGCGCCGCCCGCCCCCGCCATCACCTTGGCCACGTTCGTCCAGCCGAGCCCGTCGTCCCCGAACACGTCCGGCTGCCCGAGCCGGTTGAGGATGCCCGCGGCCGGCAGGACGGCGATGGGGAGCTGAAGGCTGCGGCCCATCTTCTGCAGACCCTGGAACACCGACTGCCACCGTCGGCGTGCGGGAGAGATCTCGGTCTCGGAACTCATGAGTTGGCGACCGCCTGTCAGGTGGTGTAGACCAGTTACGGACGATTGGCTGCTGTGACGTCATCTTTCGGTACATACAGCGCAATCGCTCGCGAAGTTGGGCTAACTGTGCATGAGGAGACCGACATGGCCACCAAAGCTGAGAAGATCGTTGCCGGGCTCGGCGGCATCGACAACATCGAGGAGGTCGAGGGCTGCATCACCCGCCTCCGCACCGAGGTCCACAACGCAGCACTCGTCGACGAAGCCGCCCTGAAGGCCGCCGGCGCCCATGGAGTCGTCAAGATGGGCACCGCGATCCAGGTCGTCATCGGCACCGACGCCGACCCCATCGCCGCGGAGATCGAAGACATGATGTGAGCCTTTGAGCCCACCCCGGAAGGGGCTCCTCCCACCGCGGGAGGAGCCCCTTCCGTATGTGCCGCTAGGCTCAGCGCCATGTCTCGAATCGACGGCCGCACCCCCGAACAGCTCCGCCCTGTCACCATCGAACGTGGCTGGAGCAAGCACGCCGAGGGCTCCGTCCTCGTCTCCTTCGGCGACACGAAGGTCTTCTGCACCGCCTCCGTCACCGAAGGCGTCCCCCGCTGGCGCAAGGGCAGCGGCGAGGGCTGGGTGACCGCCGAATACTCCATGCTCCCCCGCGCCACCAACACCCGCGGCGACCGCGAATCCGTCCGCGGCAAGATCGGCGGCCGCACCCACGAGATCTCCCGCCTCATCGGCCGCTCCCTGCGCGCGGTCATCGACTACAAGGCGCTCGGCGAGAACACCATCGTCCTGGACTGCGATGTCCTCCAGGCCGACGGCGGCACCCGCACCGCGGCCATCACCGGCGCGTACGTGGCGCTGGCGGACGCGATTTCGTGGGCCCAGGGCAGGAAGCTGATCAAGGCCGGCCGCCAGCCCCTGACCGGCACCGTGAGCGCCGTCTCGGTCGGCATCGTGGGAGGGGTGCCGCTGCTGGACCTCTGCTACGAGGAAGACGTCCGTGCCGAGACCGACATGAACGTCGTCTGCACCGGCGACGGCCGCTTCGTCGAGGTCCAGGGCACCGCGGAGGCCGAGCCCTTCGCCCGCGACGAACTCAACTCCCTGCTCGACCTGGCGGTTTCGGGCTGCACGGAACTCGCTGTCCTCCAGCGCAAGGCCCTTGATACCGTCCTCGAAAAGTAAAGGACGCACCAAGAAAAGCGGTCGGAACGGGCAACCCGGCCGCCCGCGCTCGCGTCACTACGGGTACGGGCGTACGGCACACCACCGTACGCTCGGCCAGTACACGGGGGCCCTTGGGGCTGAGCAAGGGAGGACCATCACCATGGCCGAGAGCCGACGCCGTCGAGGTACCGCCATCGCCGCAGTAGTGGCGGCCGTTGGATTGACGGTGGGACTCACGACCGGCTGCGACGCGGTCAACAAGGCCCTGGACTGTGTCCAGACCGCCGAGGCCGTCGCCGACAGCGTGACCGACCTCCAGCAGGCCGTCGAGAACGCGTCCAACGACCCGACCCAGATCGAGGAGTCCCTCGGCTCCATCGACAAGAACCTCGACGAGATCGGCGACAAGACCGACAACGCCGACGTCAACAAGGCGGTCGACAACCTCAACGAGGCGGTCAACAACGTCCGTACGGCGGTGAAGAACGGCGACGAGACGCCCGACCTCAGCCCCATCACGGACGCGGCGGGCGAGTTGACGAAGGTCTGCACGTCGTAGGTGAGCGGGGGATGGGGCCGGGATACTGGACCCCATGACCCGCCTGATCATCGCCACACGCAACGCCGGAAAAATCACCGAACTCCACGCCATCCTCGCCGACGCAGGCCTGCCTCACGACCTGGTCGGCGCGGACGCGTACCCCGACGTACCCGACGTCAAGGAGACGGGGGTGACGTTCGCGGAGAACGCCCTACTGAAGGCCCACGCGCTGGCCCAGGCAACGGGACTGCCGGCGGTCGCCGACGACTCGGGCCTCTGCGTCGACGTCCTGAACGGCGTCCCGGGCATCTTCTCGGCCCGCTGGTCAGGCAGCCACGGCGACGACAAGGCCAACCTGAACCTCCTCCTGGCCCAGCTCTCGGACATCGCCGACGAACACCGAGGCGCCCACTTCGCCTGCGCGGCAGCCCTGGCCCTGCCCGACGGCACGGAACGAGTCGTCGAGGGCCGCCTGCGCGGCCTGCTCCGCCACACTCCGGCCGGCACGAACGGCTTCGGCTACGACCCGATCCTCCAGCCGGAGGGGGAGTCGCGGACTTGCGCCGAACTGACCGCGGAGGAGAAGAACGCGATCAGCCATCGGGGCCAGGCGTTCCGGGCGTTGGTGCCGGTGGTGCGGGAGCTGTTGGGCTGAGACGGGAGAGAGGGGCCGCCCGCGTCGGGCAGCCCCTCTTGTATGTGCGGTCGGTGGGACTCGAACCCACACGGGATTTCTCCCACGGGCACCTAAAACCCGCGCGTATCGCCTATTTCGCCACGACCGCCCCAAAACGGACATCATGCTCGACCGATGACGTCCAGTGTACGGGTCGAGCCGACTACGCCACGAGGGGCGCCTTTGCCTTCCGGCGGCACCATGTCTCTGTCAGCGCGTGACAGTTGGGGCACAGGTACCGCAGGTTCTCCCGGCGATTGTCGCGCCAGTCCCCGTTGACGTGATCGATCTGCAGTGTGATCGGCTGCCCCAGCCACTCGCCCTCGCTGCCGCAGGTCTCACATGCGTAGGGCACTCCGATCTCGGTCGGCGCACGGTGGAGTTGAGTCCGGTTGGTCCGTCCGGCGTGACGGGGGAGTGCGACGAGAACTCGGTGTGCGGGGTGAGGGCAACTGCCCAACGCCGACGGGACGTTCCGGAGTGAGCGGCTGGAGGCGGCCTTCAGTGGCTCTGGGGACTGGGCGGCGTATCTCATCAGGCTCGGCGCGCGTCCCGTCGGGTTCGCCTTCGTGCGGGCGCTCAGCGAACCCACTCGTGTGCTCAACAGCTTCTTCGTCGTGCGAGGGGCTCGGCGCTCCGGGATCGGGTTGCGGGCCGTACGGCACGTCGTCGCCAGGCATCCCGGGCAGTGGACCGTCGCGTTTCAGGACGACAATCCCGCCGCCGTCCGGTTCTGGCGGCGGGTCGGGGACGCGCTCGCTCCCGGTGAATGGAAAGAGGAGCGCAGGCCGGTGCCTGAGAGGCCCGACCTGGCTCCTGATGTGTGGATCTCGTTCCGGTATCCCGGAAGCTAGATGCCCAGGTCCTTGAGGATCTTTGCCACGTGGCCCGTCGCCCGGACGTTGTAGAGGGCCCGTTCGACTTTGCCCTCCTCGTCCACGACGATCGTGGAGCGGATGACGCCCATGTAGGTCTTGCCGTAGTTCTTCTTCTCGCCGAAGGCGGCGTAGGCGTCGAGGACCTGCTTGTCCTCGTCCGCGAGGAGGGTGATCTTCAGGGATTCCTTGTCGCGGAACTTCGCCAGCTTCTCCGGCTTGTCCGGGGAGATGCCGATGACGTCGTAACCCGCGCCGGCCAGCACCTCCAGGTTGTCCGTGAAGTCACAGGCCTGCTTCGTGCAGCCGGGGGTCAGGGCCGCGGGGTAGAAGTAGACGATGACCTTGCGGCCTTTGTGGTCCGAGAGGGACACGTCATTGCCGTCGGCGTCGGGGAGGGTGAAGGCGGGGGCCACGTCCCCGGGCTGGAGTCGCTCGCTCATCGGACCAGCCTAACCGGGGGTGCTGACAGTGCGGCTGCCCGGCGAACTGACAGACTGTCCAGAACAGCATCAGCAGACACCTCGGAGGCCGTACGGTGGCGGACACGTCGGACATCAGATCCCCGGCGCAGATCGAGGCGGACATCAAGCGCCGCCGCGAGAACCTGGCCGAGACGCTCGACGAGATCGGGGTGCGGGTGCACCCGAAGACGATCGTCGGCGACGCCAAGGCCAAGGTCGTGTCGAACATCGACCACACGCTCGGGCGGGCCTACGTCGGCGTCAATCGGGCCGTCAGCAACACCAAGGCCCAGTTCGTCGACGGTGAAGGCGCCCCGCGCCTCGAGCGCATCCTTCCCGTCGCGCTCGTCGCCGTCGGACTCGTGGGGCTGCTCGCCCTGGGGACCCGGCGTCGTAAGGGCTGACCCGGGCACGTACGCATCCCCCTCAGGCAGGTAGGTTCTCAGCCGTGAGCGCCAACAGAAACAGCACCCAGGACGACAAGCTGCCCATCCGGATGCTGCACGACCGGGTACTCGTCCGGCAGGACGCCGGCGAGGGCGAGCGGCGTTCCGGGGGCGGCATCCTCATCCCCGCCACCGCGGCCGTGGGCCGGCGGCTGGCGTGGGCGGATGTCGTCGCGGTCGGACAGAACGTACGGACCGTCGAGCCGGGCGACCGGGTTCTGTACGACCCCGAGGACCGTGCCGAGGTCGAGGTGCGGGGTGTCGCCTATGTGCTCATGCGCGAGCGTGACCTGCATGCGGTGGCCGCGGACCGGTTCGAGGGGTCCGAGGACTCGACTGGGCTGTACCTGTAGATCCAACCTGTAGATCCAACCTGTAGATCCAACCTGTGGGTCCAGCCTGTGGATCCAAGCCGAAAAGGGTCGGTGACCATCGTCACCGGCCTCTTTTCGCTGTCCTTTTGCTACCTTTGAAGGACGACCCGACGAGACGCGCCGTACCGGGCTGTAAAGCAAAGACGACGCACCCCGTGAAGAAATCCGCGTCTCGGAGGTGCCTGTCATGGCCTGGGTTCTGCTCGTCGTCGCCGGTCTGCTCGAGGTCGGCTGGTCGATCGGGATTCTGTGCTTACTGGGGGACACCCCCAGACCCCCGTACACCGACGGTTTCACCCGGCTGGTCCCCAGCCTGCTCACCGGGGCGGGCATCGTGGCCAGCATGGTTCTGCTGTCCCACGCCGCGAAGACCCTTCCCATCGGTACCGCCTACGGCGTGTGGGTGGGTATCGGGGCCGCAGGGGCGGCGGTGCTCGGCATGGTGGTGCTGGGGGAGCCGGCGACCGCCGCCCGGATCTTCTTCGTGTGCCTGCTGCTCGTCGCTGTCGTCGGGCTGAAGGCGACGTCCGGTCACTGAGTCGTCGGTGGGCCTCCGCCCGCCGTCGTGCCGCCTGTCGTACCGGTTGTCGTGCCGCCGGTGGTCGTGTCTCCCGTGGTGCCGCCCGTCGTGGTCGTATCCCCTGTGGTGCCGCCCGTCGTGGTGGTGTCGCCGGTCGTCCCGCCCGTGGTGGTCGTGTCGCCCGTCGTACCGCCCGTGGTGGTGTCTCCCGTCGTCCCGCCGGTCGTCGTGGTGTCTCCCGTCGTGCCGCCGTCGGTCTGACCGCCCGTGTCCTGGCCACCGTCGGTCGTGCCGCCGTTGTCCTCGCCCTCCGTGTCCTCCGGGGGGACGAAGCTCGGTTCCTGCGTCGGCGTCTCGACCACGTCGGCGCCCTCCTGGAGTTCGAGGTCGAACTCACTGGCGGGCTTGCCCTTCAGGGCGGCCTGGGTGAACTGGGCCCAGATCTCGGTGGGCGCCCCGCCGCCGTTGATACGCGGCAGGCCCATCACGTTGTACAGGGACTTGTGCTTGGCGGTGACCGGGTCCTGGCCCATCACCGCGACGACGGTGGCGAGGTCGGGGGTGTAGCCGGCGAACCAGGCGGCCTGGTCCTCCTCGGCCGTGCCGGTCTTGCCGGCCGCCGGGCGGCCCGCGGCCTGGGCGGCGGTGGCGGTGCCGTTCTCCACGACGCTCTGCAGGATCGACGTCGTGGTGTCGGCGGCCTGGCGGGTGACGACCTGGGAGCTCTTGCGCTCCGGCAGCTCCACGACGTCCTTGCCGTCCCTGGTGATGGTCTTGATCAGCGTGTACGCGCCGTGCTTGCCGTGGTTGGCGAGCGTGGCGTACGACTCCGCCATGTCGAGGACGCTGGCGGTGTTCACGCCGAGCGCGATGGACGGCGAGGCGGTCAGGTCGGGGGTGGCGGAGGGGATACCGAGGGCGACCGCGGTGTCCTTGACCTTGTCGGAGCCCACGTCCACGGCCATCTGCGCGTACACCGAGTTCACCGACTTGTCGGTGGCGGTGCGCACGGTGATGTCGCCGTACGACACGTCGTCCTCGTTGGCCGGGTCGTAGCTGCCGCCGGTCCAGCCCTGGACGGGACGCTTGTTGGTGCCGTCGTAGATGGTGTTCGGGGTGATGGTGCGGCCGTCCTGCGTGGTCGACTCGTTCTGGACGGCCGAGGTGAACACGAAGGGCTTGAAGGTGGAGCCGACCTGGAAGTCCCGGCGGGTGGCGTTGTTCGTGTACTGCTTGACGTAGTCGATGCCGCCGTACATGGCGACGACCTGCCCGGTCTTGGGATCGACGGCGGCGCCGCCCGCGCGGACGTAGGTGTCGACCTTGCGGTTCTTCTTGTCGAGCTTGTCCATCAGCTTGTCGTTGACGGCGTCGACGAAGGCGTCCTGCTTGCTCTTCTGGAAGGTGGTGGTGATGCGGTAACCGCCTGCGTCGAGCTCGTCGGCGGTGAGGATCTTGTTGTCGCTCAGATAGTCGTTGACGGCGTTGACGAGGTAGCCGCGCTGCCCGGACATGCCGGTGGAGACGGTGGCCTCCTTCGGCATCGGGAACTTCAGGCCGGTGCGCTCGGACTGCTCCAGCCAGCCCTCCTTGACCATGCCGTCGAGGACGTAGTTCCAGCGGGCCACGGCGGCCGACTTGTTCTCGGGGTGGGCGACGACGTCGTACTCGCTGGGCGCGTTGAGCAGGGCGGCGAGATAGGCGCCCTCGGCCGCGGAGAGGTCGGTGGCGTCCTTGCCGTAATACGCCTGGGCGGCGGCCTGGATGCCGTAGGAATTGCGGCCGAAGTAGCTGGTGTTGAGGTAGCCCTCGAGGATCTCGGCCTTGGACTTCTCCCGGTCCAGCTTGACCGAGATGAAGAACTCCTTCACCTTGCGGGTGACGGTCTGCTCCTGCGCGAGGTAGTAGTTCTTCACGTACTGCTGGGTGATCGTGGAGCCGGACTGGGTGCCCTTGCCGGTGGCGGTGTTCCAGCCGGCGCGCAGCATCGCCTTGGGGTCGATCGCCGACTCGGAGTAGAAGTCGCGGTCCTCGGCGGCCAGTACGGCGCGCTGGGCCTCCACGGAGATCTGGGCGAGGCTGACGTTCTCGCGGTTTACCTCGCCGTCGCGGGCGAGTTGGCTGCCGTCCGCGTAGAGGTAGACGTTGGACTGCTTGGTGGCGAGGGCGTTGGCGGGCGGGATCTTCACCAGCGAGTAGCCGAGGAAGAACAGGCCGATCAGCAGCAGTATCCCGAGGACGAAGGTGCCGAGCACCATGCGCCAGGTGGGGATGATCCGTCGCCATCCGGTCCGCTTGGGCCGCTTCGGCTTCTTCCCGCCGGGCTCTTCAGTCGCCTGAGGTTCTCTGGGTGCCCAGCCCTGGTTCGGCTGCTGCGGCTCGTCGCTCATGTCGTGCACGGACTCCTGTTTCACGCTTTTACGTCGTACGTCGCCGTACGCCCTCGTACGTCTTCTGCGCCCCTGGATGAAGACTGTCGCACCATGCGTTCCGTTCCCGATGAGCGGCGCGCGTCCGCCCGGAAAATGGGTGGCATGCGTCACCACCAGCGGGCTAGGCTCCTGCGCTTCGGTGTCCGGACGGGCCGGGGAGGGCTGGGACTGATGGGTTCGGGACGGTTGTACCTGGCCGTCGCGGCGGGCGGATTCAGACGGTACGCGACCTATCGGGCGGCCACCGCGGCCGGGGTGTTCACCAACACGGTGTTCGGGTTGATTCTCGTCTACACCTACACCGCGCTGTGGGACGAGAAGCCGCACCTGGGCGGGTACGACCTGGCCCAGGCCGTCACCTATGTGTGGATCGGCCAGTCGCTGTTCAAGACGCTCGCCAACGGTGGCGGGGGCGTCGAGAGCGAGCTCATGGAGCGTATCCGTACGGGTGACATCGCGATCGACCTGTACCGTCCGGCCGATCTCCAACTGTGGTGGCTGGCCGCCGACTTGGGCCGGGCGGGGTTCGAGCTGCTGGGTCGCGGGGTGATCCCCTTCGTGTTCGGCGCACTGGTCTTCGACCTCGCGCTGCCGACGGACGTGTCCTCGTGGGTGGCGTTCTTCGGGGCGGTGCTGCTGGCGATGCTGGTCAGTTTCGGGATCCGGTATCTGGTGGCGTTGAGCGCGTTCTGGCTGCTCGACGGCACCGGGGTGGCGCAGATGGTGATGTTCGTCGGGTGGTTCTGCTCGGGGATGATCCTGCCGCTGAACGTCTTCCCGGGCACGCTCGGCGAGGTCGTACGCGCCCTGCCGTGGTCGTCGCTGCTGCAGGCGCCCGCGGATGTGCTGATGGGGCACGCCGATCCGCTGGGCACCTATGCCTTCCAGGCGATGTGGGCGGTGGTGCTGCTGGCGGCCGGGCGGATGGTGCAGGGGGCGGCGACGCGGCGGGTGGTGGTGCAGGGTGGTTGACACCGGCAGGGTGGCCGAGAGCGGCACGGCGACCGAGAGTGGCAGGGCGACTGAGAGCGGCAGGGTCGTCGACGGGCTGCGTGCCTACCGGATGATCTCCGCGATGTGGATCCGCTCCACGATGGCCTACCGGGCCTCCTTCCTCATGACCACGCTGGGCAACTTCACGGCGACCGCGCTCGACTTCGTCGCGATCATGCTGATGTTCTCCCGTGTCGACGCGCTCGGCGGCTATGCGCTGCCCCAAGTCGCCTTCCTGTACGGGCTGTCCAGCACCGCGTTCGGTCTCGCCGATCTGCTGCTCGGTTCTATGGAGAAGCTGGGCCGGCGGGTGCGTGACGGCACGCTGGACACACTGTTGGTGCGTCCGGCGCCGGTGCTCGCGCAGATGGCGGCGGACCAGTTCGGGCTGCGGCGCCTGGGGCGGATCACACAGGGTGTGATGGTGCTGGTCTACGGGCTGGCCACCGTCGACATCGACTGGACGCCGCTGAAGCTGCTGCTGATGCCGGTGATGATCCTGAGCGGCGCCGGGATCTTCGGCGCGGTGTTCATCGCGGGCGCGGCCTTCCAGTTCGTGGCGAAGGACGCCTCCGAGGTGCAGAACGCATTCACATACGGCGGTACGACGATGCTGCAGTACCCGCCGACGGTGTTCGCGACGGAACTGGTGCGCGGGGTGACGTTCGTGTTCCCGCTGGCCTTCGTCAACTGGCTGCCGGCGACGTATGTGCTGGGCGTGCCGCTGCCGCTCGGGCTGCCCCAGTGGGTGGCGTTCCTGTCGCCGCTGGTGGCGGTGGCGTGTTGTGGGCTGGCGGGGCTGGCGTGGCGGGCCGGGTTGCGGACGTATCAGAGCACAGGGAACTGAGGGGTCGTGGGCGAGGTCATGGGCGAGGCTTTCATCGAGCTGGACCGCGTCGAGAAGGTCTTCGACGTGCGCAAGAAGACCGGGTTCATGAAGCGGGAGCGGCGTGAGGTGCGGGCCGTCGACTCGATCTCCTTCCGGGTGGCGCGGGGTGAGATGGTCGGGTACATCGGGCCGAACGGCGCCGGGAAGTCGACCACGATCAAGATGCTGACGGGCATCCTGACGCCGAGCGGGGGCCGGCTGCGGGTGGCGGGCATCGACCCGTCCCGGGAGCGGTCGCGGCTCGCGCACCGGATCGGGGTGGTGTTCGGGCAGCGGACGACGCTGTGGTGGGATCTGCCGCTGATCGACTCGTACAAGCTGATGCACCGCATGTACCGGATCCCGGACGCCCGGTACCGCGAGAACCTCGACCGCTGTGTCGAACTCCTCGAACTGGCCGACCTGTTGGACGTACCCGTGCGCCAGCTCTCGCTGGGCCAGCGGATGCGCGGCGACATCGCGGCGGCGCTGCTGCACGACCCCGAGGTGCTGTACCTGGACGAGCCGACGATCGGCCTCGACGTCATCTCCAAGGCCAAGGTGCGGGGTTTTCTGCGGGAGTTGAACTCCGAGAACGGCACGACCGTCCTGCTGACCACGCATGATCTCCAGGACATCGAGCAGCTCTGCTCACGGGTGATGGTGATCGACCACGGGCGTCTGATGTACGACGGTCCGCTCGCCGGCTTGCACGAGGCGGGGGAGAGCGAGCGGATCCTGGTGGTGGACCTGGAGCGGGAGCTGCCGCCCATCGAGGCGGCCCCTGCCCGGGTGGTGAAGGTGGAGGGGCCCCGGCAGTGGCTGGCGTTCCCCGCGGGGGCGTCGGCGGCGCCGCTGGTGGCGCGGATCGCGGCGGAGTATCCGCTGGTGGACCTGTCGGTGCGGGAGCCGGACATCGAGGCGGTCATCGCCAAGATGTATGCCGAGCGGGCGACCGCATAGTGCGGGAACGTTCGAACTCGTAGGCTTCTGCGTATGACGGACGACGAACTCCCGGACCTTCGCGCATCCGACGCCGACCGTGAGCGAGTGGCCGAGATCCTGCGGGACGCCCTCGCGGAGGGCCGTCTCGACATGGAGGAGTTCGAGGAGCGGCTGGACGCGACGTACAAGGCGCGGACCTACGGTGAGCTGACACCGATCACCCGGGATCTGCCGACCGCGCCGGGCCCGGCGGTGAACCTGTTCAAGGAGCCGGTCGCGGACGGGAGTTGGGCCTCGCGGATCACGGGCGGCGAGGGCTCGTCGACGTGGGGCGTCGCCGTCATGGCCGGGTTCCAGCGCAAGGGGCGCTGGACCGTGCCGAAGCGGTTCACCGGCTTCGCCTTCTGGGGCGGCGGCGAGATCGATCTGCGGGAGGCGAACTTCGCGGACCGTGAGGTCGAGATCAACTGCGTGGCGATCATGGGCGGCATCGAGGTGATCGTGCCGCCGGGCGTCGAGGTCGTCGTGCGCGGGCTCGGGATCATGGGCGGCTTCGACGAGCGCGCGCACGAGGAGCCGGACGATCCTCAGGCCCCGCGGGTGATCGTCACCGGGCTCGCGCTGATGGGCGGCGTCGAGGTGTACCGGAAGCTGCCCAGGGCGGAGCGGCAGCGGCTGAAGGAGGAGCGGCGGCAGGAGCGGCTGGAGCGGAAGAACGCGCGCCGGGAGCTGGGCTCTTCCCGCCACGATCCGCTCGACCTCCACGATGTCCACCGTGACGCCATGGATCAGGTCCGCGAGGCGATGGAGGAGCACCGCGAGCTGCGCCGGGAGAGGCGGGACCGGCGGCGGTACGAGGACTGACGTCCGGGGCCGTACGAGGCTGACGCCCGGGGCTGTACGAGGCTGACGCCCGGGGCTGTACGAGGCTGACGCCCGATGGGCGGTACGAGGCTGACGCCCAGCCCGGCCCCGCCCTACAGCTCCGCCGGTGCCGAGCCCGTCAGGTCCTCCAGGTCGAAGGCCTCCGCCATCCGCGCGTACCCCTTGTCGCTCGGGTGGAGACGGTCCCCCGAGTCGTAGTCGGACCGCAGTCTCCTCGGGTTGTACGGGTCCCTGACGGCCTCGTCGAAGTCCACGACCGCGTCGTAGACCTTGCCGTCGCGGATCGCGGCGTTGATCCGCTGCCGGACGTCCTCCCTGGCCCCCGTGTATCCCCGGTGGCCCTGGAAGGGCATCAGGGTCGCGCCGACGACCTTGATGCCGCGGGCGTGGGCCTGGCGGACCATCGTGCGCAGGCCGTCGAGGATCTTGTCGGGGTCGGCGAGGCTCGGGTTGCGGAGGATGTCGTTGACGCCGAGGTCGATGACGACGACCTTCACGTTCGTACGGCCGAGCACGTCCCGGCCGAAGCGGCCCAGGCCGCTCTGGTTGTCGGCGGGGCGGCCGAGGCCGTTGGCGAGGACCTGGTTGCCGCTGATGCCCTGGTTGACGACGCTGTAGCGGGGCAGGTCGCGGCCGGCCTCGATCGCGGTGCGCAGCCGGTCCGAAAGGACGTCGGTCCAGCGGTGGTTGGCGCCCTCGGTGGAGGTGATGCCGTCGGTCAGCGAGTCGCCGAGGACGACGACCGTGCCGTCGGACTCGTTGCTCAGCACGTCCAGCGCGGTCAGGTAGCGCCAGTACGGGGTCTGTTCGGTGTACGCCGTCCCCGTCACGTCCTCGGTGAGGTCGCCGGCGGCGACGTAGGAGATCTGGCGGGCGTGCGGGTGGTAGGTGACCGGCCCGGACCGCGTGGGGGAGTACGTGGTGACCAGGACGTCACTGCCGTACGCGATGGCGATGCGGACCGCGTCGCTCATGACCTGGCCGCCGGCCGGGACGACGACCGTGGTGTTGCCGCCGAAGGTGAGGCGCCGCATCGTCTGCGCGGTCGCGGCGGCCGTGTCGCTGCCCGCGGCGATGGCGATCGACGCGTGGGTGATGGTCAGTGGCGACTGGCCGTAGAGGTTGGAGAGCGTGATGCGGGCACTCGTACCGCCTATGGAGGCGTGCACGACATTGCGCACCGAGCGGCCCGCCATGCCCTCGGCCTCGGTGCCGGGCTCGGCGCCCGCCGGGGAGGTGGACCATGCGCCGACCCAGGTGCCGGTGGAGGCGGGGGCGGCGGGGTTGTGCGGGGCGGCGCCCTGGGCGACGGTGTTGCGCTGGTCGGTGCTGCCGTCGTCGGCGGCGACACCTACGTATATGGCGGCGGAAAGCGCCACGATCAGGGCGACGATCGCGGAAAGCAGGGCATAACCACTACGCCTGGTCATGCGGTGCATATCTCCTCGGGCAGACGGGAGCCCGAGGCTCCGATGTGATCACCTCATGATGCGTCATGCGGTGAGGGGTGTTTGAACAGACCCCCCATTGGGCCACCGGAGTTCAGGAGTGAGCTCCCCCCTACCTGACAGACGCCGGGAACTCCTGTTCCGTTCCAGGAGTCGGTCATGAAGGGACAATGTGTACCGGGGATCACGAACGGGTGGAGTGGATGGAACGCACGAAACCAGACGAATCGGATACCGCTGACGTAGAGCAGCATGCCCGTCCGGTCGCCGCCGGTAACCGCGCGATGACCGCGTTCAGCGCCGCCGACGAGGAGAAGCAGCGCGGCGTACGCCGGATGAAGCTCACGGCGGCCGGGCTGCTGCTGTTCGTGGCGGTCGTGTACGTGCTCGCCGAGGTGGCCTCCGGGCAGGGAGCGGGTGCGTGGGCGGGTTATGTCGCCGCGGCCGCCGAAGCGGGGATGGTGGGTGCGATGGCGGACTGGTTCGCGGTCACGGCCCTCTTCCGTCACCCGCTCGGTCTGCCCATCCCGCACACCGCGATCATCCCGAACAAGAAGGACCAGCTCGGGGTCTCCCTGGGCGAGTTCGTCGGGGAGAACTTCCTCTCCGAGGACGTCGTACGCCAACGGCTGCGAGCGGTGGGCATCGGCAGCCGGCTGGGCGCGTGGCTGGCGGAGCCCGAGCATGCCGACCGGGTGACGGCGGAGCTCTCGGCGGCACTGCGCGGGGCGCTGACCGTGCTGCGGGACTCCGATGTGCAGGCGGTCGTGGGGGAGGCGATCACCCGTCGGGCCGACGCGCAGGAGATCGCGCCGGGCATCGGGAAGATGCTGGACAAGATCGTCGCGGACGGCGGACACCGGCGGGTCGTGGACCTGGTGGTGACGCGGGCGCACGACTGGCTGGTGCTCCATGACGAACAGGTCATGGACGCGGTGCAGGGCGGCGCGCCCGGCTGGACCCCTCGTTTCGTCGACAAGAAGGTCGGCGAGCGGGTCTACAAGGAACTGCTGCGGTTCGTGACGGAGATGCGGGACATGCCCTCGCATCCGGCGCGGGGTGCGCTGGACCGCTTCCTGACGGACTTCGCGTCGGAACTGCAGTCCGACACGGACACGCGGGCGCGTGTCGAGCGGCTCAAGGGTGAGGTCCTCGGGCGCGGCGAGGTCCAGGACCTGATCGCGTCCGCCTGGACCGCCGTACGGTCGATGATCGTCTCCGCCGCCGAGGACGAGCGCAGTGAGCTACGGCTGCGGGTGCGGGCGTCGCTGCTGTCGCTGGGGGCGCGGATGGCGGTGGAGCCCCGGCTGCAGGCCAAGGTCGACGGGTGGGTCGAGGGGGCGGCGGTGTACGTGGTGACGACGTACCGCCGGGAGATCACCCTGCTCATCACGGACACGGTGGCGGGCTGGGACGCCGAGCACACGACGAGGAAGATCGAGGCTCATATCGGACGGGATCTGCAGTTCATCCGGATCAACGGCACGGTGGTGGGTTCGTTGGTGGGGCTGCTGATCTATACGGTGTCGCGGGCGCTGGGGGCGTAGGGCGGGCGTACTTCGGGCGCGGGGCAGGCGCGGGTCGGGGTTCTGACGGGCGTAGGGCGGGCCCTTTCCGGGCACCCGGCCCGGGTTCTCACTCGATGAGGAGGAGGGAGCCCATGACCACTGCCGAGGCCGAGACGGGCCGGACCGTGACGTCGAACATCCCCGCCAGACTCGACCGCCTGCCATGGTCGCGCTGGCACTGGACGATCGTCATCGGACTGGGCACCGTGTGGATCCTCGACGGCCTGGAGGTGACCGTCGTCGGCAACATCGCGGGGAGGTTGTCGGAACCGGGGAGCGGGCTGCCGATCTCCTCCGGTCAGGTGACCGGGATGGCGGCGGCCCTGTATGTGGCGGGGGCGTGCGCGGGGGCACTGTTCTGGGGCCGGCTGACGGACAAATGGGGCCGCAAGAAGCTGTTCATGATCACGCTGGCGGTGTATCTCGCGGCTACCGCGCTGACCGCGTTCTCCTTCTCCACCTGGTGGTTCTTCGCGTTCCGGTTCCTGACGGGGTTCGGAATCGGGGGCGAGTACGCGGCGATCAACTCGGCCATCGACGAGCTGATCCCGGCTCAGTACCGGGGGCGCGTCGACCTCATGATCAACGGAAGCTTCTGGCTGGGTGCGGTGGGCGGTTCGCTGCTGTCGATCGTCGCGCTGGACACGTCCGTGTTCGCGAAGGACGTGGGGTGGCGGCTGACGTTCGCGCTGGGCGCGGTGCTGGCGCTGGTGATTCTGCTGGTACGGCGTCATGTCCCGGAGAGTCCGAGGTGGTTGCTGATCCACGGGCGGGACGAGGAGGCGGAACGGATCGTGTCCTCGATCGAGGAGCGGGTGGAGGCGGATCGGGGCGAGCCGTTGCCGCCGCCGTCCCCGGACGCCGAGCTCACGATCCATCAGCGGCGCAGCGTGACGTTCGTCGAGATCGGCCGGACCGTGTTCTCGAAGTACCGGCGGCGGGCGGTCCTCGGTTTCGCTCTCTTCATCGGACAGGCGTTCCTCTACAACGCGATCACCTTCGGCTTCGGGGCGATCCTGACGACCTTCTACGACGTCCCGACCGGCAACACCGGCTACTACTTCGCGGTGATCGCGATCGGCAACTTCATGGGCCCACTGTTGCTCGGCAAGCTGTTCGACACGGTCGGCCGCCGGGTGATGATCTCGTCGACGTATCTGCTGTCGGGGTTGCTGCTCTTCGGCACGGCCTGGCTGTTCGACCGCGGCGCGCTGGACGCGACGACGCTGACCGCCTGCTGGTGCGCGGTGCTGTTCTTCGCCTCCGCGGGCGCGTCGAGTGCGTACCTCACGGTCTCCGAGATCTTCCCGATGGAGACCCGCGCCATGTCGATCGCCTTCTTCTACGCCCTCGGCACCGCAGCGGGCGGCATCAGCGGCCCCCTCCTGTTCGCCGACCTGACCGGCACGGGCCACGTCGGCGACACCGTCCTCGCCTTCCAGATCGGCGCGGCCCTGATGTGCATCGCGGGCCTGGTGGCCGCGGTGTTGGCGGTGAAGGCGGAGCGCCGATCGCTGGAGGACGTCGCGCGTCCACTGACGGCGGTGGCTTCGGGGGCGCGGTCGGCTGCGGTGTGAGTGGGGGATGCCTGCGGCGGCCTGCGCGGGTCAGGTGGGGGCGTGCGTCGCGCATGGCGGTTCGTTGGGGGTCGGTGCCGCACCGGGGGGTGTCCGTCCTCGGTCGGGCGGTGCTGTTCTCTGGGGTAGTGCGGCGGGGTCGAAGGGGCGGCAGCCCCTGGAGGATGGGACGGGTAGGGGCGGCGGGGGCGAGAACCGCCCGGGTGCGTGCTACTCGGCGGTGCCGCGGCGGGCCTTGTCCCGGCGGCGGAGCAGGAGCAGGCCTCCCGCGACGGCAGTGATGCCCGCCGTGGCGCTCCAGGCGACGACGTCGGTGGACCCCGTGGCCGCAAGGTCCTTACCGGAAGCAGGAGTCGCGGAAGCGGACGCAGACGCGGACGCGGAGGAGCCGGTCTGCGGGCGAGGGTCCGGTGCCGCACCGGACGCCGTGGCGGACGGGCTTGCGGACGCCGTCGACCTGTCCCGCGTGAATGCCAGTGTTCCGAACCCCAGTTGGTCGTACCCCCCACTGTTGGGCCCGTAGTCCCCACCCCCACCCTCCGGCCCGGACTTCGCGGCGATCCGGGTGAGGTACGAGGCGGACAACCCCCGCCGCTTGGTGTAGTGGTTGGCGATCATCGCCCAGATGGGCCGGGTCATGGCGGGATCGACACCCGCGGCCCCGGCCACCGTCTCCGACCCCGACCAGCCGTTGACGGCCCCCTTGGCACGCGTGTTCGCGGTGAACGGCACCTCCCCACCCATGCTCCACTTCGCCACGTACTGCGCCCCCTTGAGGAAGCGGCTGTCGTCATAGCCGTACAGATCGATGCCCTGGTTCCACGCCATCTCGCAGAACGTGCCCATCAGCCCGACCCCAAGCAGCGCATGCCCCTGATCACGCCCCGCCTCCAACCACTCGGCGAGCCCGTCGTCGTGCACGACAGGTATCGCGTTCTTGACAGAGCCGAGCCCCTCGCCGTGCTTGAAGTAGTCGACCGCACGGCCGACTTGGGCCTTGTCGTCGCAGAAGACGCCGGTGGCCAGCACGCAGGCCATGGCGGCGAGGTCCCAGTTGGTCCAGTAGTTGGACACCACCGCGCCGTTGTGCTTGACGAGGAAGCTGTCACTGAGCGGCGCGAAGACCCCGGACAGCATCTCCTTGAAGCGGTCGAGCTCGAAGTCCGGGTGGTCACGAACGAGTTCGGCGGCGTTGGCGATCTGGTAGCCGTACAGCCCGGCGGCGAGGAACCGGTCCGCGTTGCCGGCGAGCGTGGTGAGCTTGGCCGACCAGGCGTTGAGGATCGCCACGGCGGTGTCGGCGTGGGCACCGTCACCGCTGACGTGGTGGCGCAGAGCGTTCTGATACGCGGCGTGGATGTCGTTGTAGAGGATCGTGTAGTTCTGGCCGGAGCCGCCGCGGGTGATGGTCGCCTGCGGGTTGGGCGTCCAGCCGCTCTGCGCATGCCGGTTGGCCGTCAGCCGGGCGTACCCGGCGGTGTAGGGCGCGGCACCCGCTCTCACCTTGGACTTCATACGGGCCAGGTCGGCGCCGGTGTGCAGCAGACCCGGGTGCGCGTACCCGGAGCCGGCGGCCGAGGCGGGCGGCGCCAGCAGGGTCGTACCGACACCGAAGGCTCCGACGGTACCGACGGCTCCGGTTGCCTTGAGCATGGTGCGGCGACTGATCAGTGAAGTCGAAGTCACGTGCGTCATTCCTCGCGTGCCTGTGGCTGGGGACGGTCAGGAGACGCGAGGGTGGGAGCGGAGATAACAGAAAGTCGACGGCGACTGCGAGGAGACGTACCCATGACCGTCCGCCGGATCATGCCCGACTTCCAGGTCGAGTCGCAGGAGGAGATGAAGGCCAGCCGTGACTTCTACGGCCTCCTCGGCTTCCGCGAGGTGATGGACATGGGGTGGGTGGTCACCCTCGCCTCACCCGCCAACCCCACCGCCCAGATCAGCTTCTTCACCGAGGAACGCACGGCCCCCGTCGTGCCCGACCTCAGCGTGGAGGTCGAGGACGTTGACGCGGTGTACGCGCAGGTCGTGGCCGCGGGCGCGGACGTCGTACGGGAATTGCGGGACGAGGAGTGGGGCGTACGGCGCTTCTTCGTGCGGGACCCGAACGGGCAGGTGGTGAACGTGCTGACGCACCGGAGCTAGCCGCCTGCCGGTGCGGGCTCCCAGTCCGGGCAGTACTCGACGTGCATCAGGGGCACCGAACGGTCCAACAGGCCGGAGGACGGGTGCAGTTCGGCGCACGCGTGCCCGTCGAACCTGCGCCACCGGATGTCCCAGCCGGGCCCCGTGTCGGCCAGGTCGAGGAAGTCCGCGGCGGCGTCCGCGAAGGGCAGGGCGCTGCCGCTCAGCACGAGGGTGTCGGCGGCGGTGGTCAGCCGGACCCGGTCGCGGAACTCGGCGTGATGGGCACCGGTGACGGGGCGGTTCTCGGTGGCGGGGAAGTCGGCCCGGCGGAATTCGACCGTGTGCGGGCTGCCGTGCCCCAGCCGGGCCCGGACCGCCTTCCAGCGGGAGGCCGGGAACTGCCGGGAGTGATGCACCAGCAGCAGGTCACGGGCCTGATGCGGCTCGAGCGGATGGGGACCCACAGGCCGCTCGCCGCGATTTCGCAGCGGCACGTGCACCAGCGAGCGGGGTGAGCGGGCGGCCAGCAGCCAGGCCGCGGCCAGCTCCGCGGCGGCCTCCCGGTCCACCCGGAAGTCCAGCCAGTGCCCGGTGTCACCGCACAGCGCACGGTGCAGCCCGGTCGTACGCAGCACCCGGTATTCCTCCGGACCGAGCCGCACCCGATGCTCCGTGATCCCCAGTCTCATCCCGCCCATTCCCCTCGTGTCGGACGGGACGGTACCGGCGAAGGCCCGTTCAAGGCGCGCGATATAAGCGCTGGGCGCTTCTGCCGGAGAGGTGACGACGAGCGCCCCTCAGCCCTGCCGGTCCGCCACCGCCCACGACGCCAGGGCCACCGCCCCCGCCACTCCGAACACCGCGGGCCAGGCGCCCACCTTCTTGGCCAGCGGATGCGACCCCGCGAAGGCGGCGACATACGCGGCCGTCAGCGCACCCGCGGCCTTCCCGCCCGCCTGCTGCCGCCACTGCTGCGCGGCCGCGGCCCCGGCGACCGCCAGCACGACCCCGCCCAGCTGCCGTTTCCCGGTCCAACGGGCCACGCCGTACCCACCGACGAGCCCGCCCGCCGCGACCACCGCACTGGGAACCTTCGCCATGCCTGCCTCCTGAGAACTGACGTGACTCGCGCTACCCCGTACTGCTCGTACTGCTCGTACTGCTCGTGCGACTCCTGGCGATCACGTTCGATATGTCCCGAGGCTAACGCCGCCCCCGGAAGACACTCCTACCGGCCCTCCTGCCGAGCCCCGCGCCTGCGGGTGCGGAGCTCCGTCGCGTATCCCGAGCCGACGGCGCACCCGGCGGCGGTGAGGGCGAGGCCCAGGGCGGCGGGATTGACGTACCCCGGCACGTCACCGTTGTCGTAGCTCCCGCCGTCGCTGGTCTCGCACACGAACCCGAGCGGCAGGTAGCTCACCGACCAGTCGACGATCTCGATGCCCTGTTCGTGCCGCTCCCACCAGCCCGGCGTACGGCAGGACTGGGGCGGGGCCGAGTCCGTACCCCCGTCCTGCGCAGTCATGATCGCGCCGATGACCCCCAGCAGCCCGAGGGCGTAGAGGGCGACCGCGGCGGCACCGGCTAGCGCGGCGAGGCTGCGGAGTATCACCGGGAGGCCGGATCGCCGTATGCCACGGTCGGCCAGGCGGCCGAAGCCTTTCCCGGTGAGCGCGACGGCCGTGATCGCCGCGATCACGAACAACAGCAAGCTCAGCCAAGCCATCGCGCCCCCTGGTGTGATCTCCTGAACGCCGAGTCCAACAGCGCTCGATCTCTACGGCTGTGGCGGAGCCCACAGTTCCGGCAACAGGGCGGTCACAGAAGACGGGCAACCAGTCATAGAAGACGGGCGGCCAGTCACAGGAGACGGGCCGCCTGGCGCCTGCCGCGGAAACGGGCCGTCACAGAGAACCGGGGGGCACCCTTGAGCCACGTCACCATGTACGACGGCACGCGGATCGCTTACCGCGACCACCCCCGCCCCGGCGCGCCCCGCACCGCCCTCCTCCTGCACGGCCTGGCCGGCCACATGGGGGAGTGGGACGCCCTGATCCCGCGCCTCCTCACCTCCGGTTTCCGCGTGGTGTCGTACGACGCCCGCGCGCACGGCGCCAGCACCCGCCGCCCGCCCGAAGTGACCCGCGCGTCCTACGTCGGTGACGCGGCGACCCTGATCGAGGAACTCGCGCTGGGACCCGTAACCCTCATCGGGCAGTCCCTCGGCGGGCATACGGCGATGCTGCTGGCGTCCGCCCGCCCGGAACTGGTGGACGCGCTGGTCCTCGTAGAGGCGGGTCCGGCCGGTCCGAGTCCGGACGTACCGGCGCAGATCCGGGGATGGCTGGACGGCTGGCCGACGCCGTTCCGGACCCTCGCTGAAGCCGCGGACTTCCTCGGTCACGAGGGGTGGGCGAGGGAGCTGGAGGAACGCGCGGACGGCTGGCACCCGCGCTTCGACCGGGACCGCATGGTCGACTCGCTGGCCGAACTGGCCGAGAACGCCTACTGGCAGGAGTGGTCACGCATCACCTGCCCGACACTCGTGGTCCAGGGCGAGAACGGCACGATGCGTCCGACGGAGGCCAACGACATGCGGGAGCTGCGCCCGGACACACGGGTGACGGTGGTGGCGGGGGCTGGTCACGACGTCCACCTGGAAGAGCCGGAACAACTGGCGGAGGCCGTCGAGGAGTTCACGAGGTCCGTGGGATACGACTCGAACCGCCGCTGACGTGTTTGCCGGACGATGACGAGGATCGCGCCATGGATGTCTTCCTGACCACCGAACGGCTGCGGCTGCGCGCCTTCACCGAGGCCGACGCCGACGCCTTGTTCGTGCTGGACAACGACCCGGACGTCATGCGCTACCTCAACGGCGGCAAGCCGACCTCCCTCGACGCCATCCGCACCCGTTCCCTCCCTCACCTCCTCCACGACTACCCCTGCCTCGGCACCCGCGGCTTCTGGGCCGCCGAGGAGAAGGCGACGGGTGTCTTCCTGGGATGGTTCGAGTTCCGGCCACTGGAGGAGCACAGTGCCGAGGTCGTGGAGCTGGGCTACCGGCTCAACAAGGCCGCCTGGGGCCGGGGTTACGCCACCGAGGGCTGCCGGGCGCTGATCGGCAAGGGGTTCGGCGAGCTGGGCGTGCAGCGCGTCACAGCGAACACGATGACGGTCAACGCGGGGTCCCGGCGGGTGATGGAGAAGGCGGGGCTGAGGTTCGTACGGGGGTTCAGCAGTGAGTGGCCGGAGGCGATCGAGGGGTCGGAGCACGGGGAGGTCGAGTACGAACTCACCCGCGCTGACTGGGGGCGTTGAGGGCGCCCGTCGGTCAGCTCGTGCGCCGCACGTCCTGGCACTCGACCTCCGGGGAGCCGCCGTACGCCTCGATGGTCGTCCTCGTGCCGGTGGTGCTGCCGGACAGGCACAGCTGGCCGCCCATCACGCGCAGGTCGAGGGTGAACTCGACGTGGTCGGCGGCGCGTTGGGGCGTGTGGACGCGCTCTTCGATGTAGCCGAGATCGTGCAGTGCCTTGGTCACCTGTGTCGCGGTCGGGTCGGGGGTCTTCTTGAGGGCCTTGGTGATGCGGTCGACGTGGAGAGGGGCCTCGCACTTCTCCACGGAGCTCAGTTTCGTCTCCTTCTTGGCGTCCTCGGGATCCCTGGGCTCGCTGGTGGGTACCGGTTCGTCCGGCAGGGGCAGGGGCTCCTCGGGCGGGACCGTGCCGCCGAGCTCTCGCTCCTCCAGCTTCTCCTGCTCCGCCAACTCCTCCGGCGGAAGTGCGGTCGGGAGATCCGACGGCAGGCACGGCTCGGCGATGTCGAGGAGGAGTTCCATGAACGGGAGGAAGTCGGCGCCCTCGGTCTCCTCGGAGGCGGAGGCGGAGGCGGAGGCGGGGGTGGGGGCGGCGGGGGAAGCAGGGAAGGCAGCGACCCGGCCCTCGGCTCGCGCGGCAGACCCCTTGTCTCCCGCCTGCTCGGTCCCGCAGGCGGCAAGTCCCAGCACACACAGCGCCGACAGTGCTGCTGACAGCGTCGTACGGCCGAAAACGCTGTTCTTCCTGGCGGGTCCGGTAAGTCGTCGTCTCATGCCCGAAGTCTGTGCCTGATCGACAAGCCGGGCATGAGTACTCCTACTCAAAGCGGGCCAGGGAAAGAGGCGCCTCACCCCGGCGCACCCTGCAACTTTGTAGGTAGACCCCGAAGCCGACATGGACCACGTTGGACAACGACCCGGCGCGGGTGACACGGGCGACACGGGCGACACGGGCGACACGGACCAGAGTCTGTGCCATCTGGCCATCTCGAAGACATGGGGGAACAACACATGCGCAATCGACTGAAATTCGGTGCTGTAGCCCTCGCCGCGGCGTTCGGCGCGGTCATCGCCGTGGGATCACCGGCGGCCGCCGACGACGAGTTCTGGACGCGTAGCTGCGGCTCCAAGTACTACGCCTTCTCCGACGAGTACACCTCATGGACCAAGAAGTACTCGGGTGGCGACTGCTCGGGTCACGCCTGGGTCCGTATCAAGGTCAACGGGAAGTGGCAGGGCTGGAAGCATGCCTCCGGAAAGATGACCATCGAGAACAGCGCCGGGAACACCGAGCTGAGCGAGCACAAGGGGTG
This sequence comes from Streptomyces sp. NBC_00019, assembly GCF_045041015.1. NCBI lineage: Bacteria > Bacillati > Actinomycetota > Actinomycetes > Kitasatosporales > Streptomycetaceae > Streptomyces > Streptomyces sp. NBC_00019. The sequence goes on along the minus strand of NZ_CP108302.1, from coordinate 4,241,809 downwards.
CGCGGACTGCAAGGTGTACTTGCTGATCCCCTGACCGACCTGACCGACCTGACCGGTACGCGACGGCCGGGGCGATGGATACCGCACCGGCCGTCCGCGGAGACCGCAGGTGTCAGAGCTGACCGGACTCGGCGATGGTGATCTTCGCCGAGGTCGCGCCGTTGCCCGAGCCGAGCGACTCGATCTTCTTGACGACCGCCATGCTGGCCTCGTCGGCGACCTCGCCGAACACCACGTGCTTGCCGTCCAGCCAGCCCGTCACGATCGTGGTGATGAAGAACTGCGAGCCGTTGCTGTTCGGGCCCGCGTTGGCCATCGACAGCAGGCCCGGACGGTCGTGCTTGAGCTTGAAGTTCTCGTCGGCGAACTTCTCACCGTAGATGCTCTTGCCACCCGTGCCGTTGCCCCGGGTGAAGTCGCCACCCTGCAGCATGAAGTCCGGGATGACCCGGTGGAAGGACGACCCGGCAAAGCCGAAGCCCTTCTCGCCGGTGGCCAGCGCGCGGAAGTTCTCCGCGGTCTTCGGGACGACGTCGTCGAAGAGGTTGAAGTTGATACGGCCGGCGGGCTCGTCGTTGATGGTGATGTCGAAGTAGACCTTGGTTGTCATGGGTCTATCCTGCACCCTCGTGCTTGAGCTGCCGTAATCGTGGGGGCGGGTGCGTCGTGGTGCGGGGTGGCTGACCTCAGGCTGGTCCCGCAAGCGGCCTGTCACACCCCTGGCGCCCACTGCGCGAAGACATCGACGGGCACCGCTTGTGCAGGTAGATCGTGATTCCACCGGCGGAGGACGAGACCTTGTCGTGTTCGTCGTAGGTCTCACCGGCCACGATTGCCCGGTCACATCGTCCGCAGATCACCGTGACGCCCCCTTTTCCAGGCAGCTTTCCAGCTGTCGTGCAACGGTCGGGCTGCCGGACACATCTGGTCCGGGGCTTTGCGGCAGTGGTGGCAGCCGAGGCAGTGACTGACCAGAGCGTCGAACGCATCGACAACCTCATGGGCCGGTTCCGCACCCATCAGCGTCGCTCCGTCCGCGGGCCGTAGTGCGCTTCGGCCGCTGCGTGGAACGCCTGACGCAACTGGTCCACCGGTGTGAACGGACGATCAGGAGGTGGCGGCACCGTCCAGTGCAGGTGCATTTCCTTGGCGCCGAGCGGTGGAACGACGACGTAAGTGGCAGTTCCGCACACAGTTGTCTCTCGTACGTTCCACCCGGTCGTCGATGACGGCTTGGTCAGGAAGTAGTGAATGCGGCTCCACGGATCGCAGATCACCGCCCCCGACGCGTCACCGAGCAGGGTCAGCGCGGCTCGCCCAAGAGTCTGGCCGGCTCGAATCGCCTCGAAGTGCGTACCTGCCTCGACGTGCCAGACCGTTCCCAGGGGCGGCAGCCATGGCAGATTCCCGTGCGGTCGAGCGATGCTCACGCCACCCTTGATGAGGGTGGGCGGCGCGAACGGGATCGCCTCAGACATCCCTGTTCCCATCTGCTGGTCCCGACGTGTGGGACAGATGGTCACAGCCTGCAAGGGGCACAAGTACCCCGGCGAGGGGTACTACGGGGAGATCAGTTTGCGGCGCACCACTCGGCGAACCCGGTGAGCGCCTCCGAGTCGGTCCGCTTCAACCGACGGAGCGTGGAGGCGTCTTCACGGACCCAGGGGTGTTCTCGGGTGTGCTGCGGGGCGATCCGACGGGCCAGTTTCAGGGACTCGAACGCGTGATCCGCGAGCCCGGCCCAAAGTTGCGCTCGGGCCAGTTCGATGTAGAAGCCTGAGCGTCGTTCAGCCGGTAGTTCGGCGGGTGGCTTCCAGTCGTGTGCGGCTGTGAGAGCACGATCGACGTGGTCGTCTCCGAGGCTGACGGCCACGGACACTTCATGGATGCGGACGGTGTCGGGTCCGAATGCCGTCCCGCGGTAGACGGACTCGGGCACATGGTCCGCGAGGGCCCGAGCTTCGGCGAGGTGAGTTGCTGAGGCCGTGGCGGCCCGTGCCCGCCCGGCGATGACCGCGGCCCTCATGTGGAGAGCGCCCCTCGCAGCGATGGCAGGCACCGTGCTCGGGACGGGCGCCGAGTCGATGGCGTCCTCGAGCGTGCGCAGCCCGGGAGCATGAGCGTGTGCGGCGAAGAAGATCTCCGTACGCACGTAGGCGACGGTTGCGGCCAGGAGGGGATCGTCGGCGTCGGGGGCGGCCCAACGCATCAGTTCGACGAGACGCGCGGACAGGTCATGCGCACCGAACTTGAAAGCCACGGCGTCCGCCGCACGGTAGGCCGTGACCAAGAGCGCGGCCGGCTCGCGCCGCTCGTGGGCGGCCGATCCGTGATAGGCGCGAGCAAGTTCGGCGAGCAGGTCGGGGAGTTCGCGGACGATGCGCGTGTACTGGGCTGCAAGGCGCCAGCGAGAGGCCTCGGCGACGGCAGCGCGAAGCTCGCCTAGGGGGCGGACCGGACCGACGTCCGGGACGTCGTAGGCGGCGATCGCCGCTGAGAGGGCGGGCAGCGCTTCGCGAACTCGAGTGTGCACAGGTCCGCGGTCGACGCGCAGACGGCTCGGATCGACACCGAGAGCCGCCGCGAGGGCTTCCAGCGTGACATCGGTGACGCCACGTTCTCCTCGCTCGATCTTGCGGATGGTGCCGAGGGCGACGCACGCGGCGTCCGCGAGCTGCTGCTGTGTCATCTTCGGGCGCATGACGCTGCGGTAGTAGGCGAGTCGCCTGCCTACCCCACCGTCGGCGTGTGCGGACATACAGGCTCCAGTACGAGTCGTCTGCTTCGAACCGTACTCGTGTGGATACGCGGCGTGTTCGCGAATGGCTTCTCTGGTCCTGATCGGTGAGATCTTCCCTGTAGTCCTCAGCTCGCGACGAGCGTGGTGAGCTGACTGAGGTGTTCGATCCGCCAGTCGGCCGCCGCCCTCAACTCCGGGTCGTCCGCCCATAGATGGCCCCACGGCCCGCGACGGATGTGCGCCGCCCGTAGTCCGGCGGCTTTCGCCGGGAAGATGTCATTGGCCGGGTGATCACCGACGTACACCGTCACGCTCGGCGCGGCCCGGGCCACTTCCAGGACGCGCTCGAAGAACTCCGGGTGCGGCTTCGCCACGCCCCAGTCCCCGGACGTGACCACGAGGTCGACGGGCAGATCGAGGTCGCGCAACAACTCGCCGGCGCGAGAGGTCTGGTTCCCGGCGACGATGACCCGGACGCCGAGCTTGCGCAGCCCGGACAGGGCCGGACGCACATCGTCATACAGATCCGTCTCGTCGAGGAACTCGCCCCGGCCGGCCGTCTCACGGGCGTGGTACTCGGCCGCCACGTCGATGCCGGGGCGAGCCAGCCGTAGGGCGTCCGCGTTGTCACGGCCCTGAGCGACGACGGCTCCCACGAGGGCGGAGAGGGTGTGGCGGGGGATGTCCAGCCAGTCCGCCCAGGAGTGCCAGTAGCGGTCGTCGCGGGTGATGGTCTCGCCTACGTCTAGGACGATGGTTTCAATCACCCTGCGGACCCTACGACGTCGTGCTCTGGACCCAGGGAACATGTCGGACACCCCGCGGCCGGCCGCATCTCACTGATTGAGTACGCCCACGAAGAAGCCCACTTGAGGGTCGTCCGGTGTGCCGACGAGCAACGCGCGGTCCAACAGGATGTTGTTGTGCTCGCAGCTCGTCTCCGGGAGCATCACGCAGGCGTGGCAGGCGGCCAGGTTCGTGCCGCTGGTCCCCGACGCCTCGGTCTCCACGCAGAGCGGATCTGAGGAGCACCACTCGGCGCGACGCACCGCCGAGCGGATCGTCCGGTAGAGATGTTCCGGTTCCCCTTGCGCAACGAGGCCACCGAGGCTGCCCGCGGAGTCGCTCGTCGCCGTGTAGACGAGCACGCCGGCCATGTCGTCGGCGGAGTACAGGCGTTCACGCAGAGCAGCGGCAGGGTACCCGGCCTCCAGGCTCCACTCGTTGATGAGCACATGGGCCAGGGTGTGCAGCAGCACCATGCGTGGATTGGCCGGGGACGGTACCGCCTGGCGCAGTTCACCGGCCCGCTGGTCCAACACACGCTGGTGGGCGGTCCGCATTCGCTCGATGCGGGCCGTGACCGCTCCGGCCTTCTCCCAGCCGGCGAGTCGGTCCTCGTCCAGGCGGAGGAACACGCCCTCGCCGCGGACCTCCATGGCCGGGAGCCAGCGCAAGGGGGAGTCCGCGAGCGGCATCTCCTTCGTCTCGGTCGTCGAGTCGGGGTCGGCGAGCCGGGTGAAGGCTTTGAGGGCGCGCACCTCGCGGAGCTTCTTCACGAGCATCGTGCCCGTGACGCCGAGTGGGGCGAGCATGCCGCTGTCACTCAGTGGGGTCTCGCAGACGAACTGCTCGTCGCGCGCGTGCTCGCTCGCGTCGTTGCCCGTGCGGAGGCTCTCGTACTCCTTGACGCGCAGAGCGCGGTAGCGATGGTCGAAGGAGGGCTGTGCATCGACATCGGGATCCTCCTCGCGCTCGGCGGCGAGCAGTGTCATCACCTCGTCCAGCGAGATGGGGCACCCTTCCGGGAACGCTCCGTCGAGATAGTCCTGGATTCGCTCGCGGCTGTCGTGCCTGCTTCGCAACGCGTTCCAGTGCTCCGCCAGCGGATCGGCACGACCGTTGCTCCACGGTGGGATGGAGAGCGCCGACTTCAGCACCGGTTGCCACACCGCCGACGAACCGCGCTGGAGCGTGCGCAGGGCAAGTCCGCACTCCTGGGCCGGAGCGGAGGATCCCAACCACGGTCGGGAACCCTGGCACTTGAGCCCCAGGTCCTTCAGCGCGTTCCGGCGGAAGGAACCCTCCATCGAAACCTCGGGCGCCTGTCCGCAGGTGCACGAGACGAGGATCGATCGGAGCGACGACGTACGCCCGGAGGTGCGCAGCCGGAGCCGGCCTCCGCACTTCCCCGCCGTAGAGGCGCCGCGCTCGGTGGAACGGTGAACCCACTGCCAGTACGGGAACTCCCCGAGATGCCCGTCCTCGCAGGCCACCACGAAGCGGGACGGCACGAGATCGACCTCGCACGTACCGCAGACGCTCCGGCCCGGCGGTGGATTGAAGTCGCGGTGCCGCTGCAGTTCGTTGCACTCGGGACAGGAGTGCATCAGGGGGAAGCGGCGGACGCGCACTCCGTCCTTGCTGTGGTCGTCGGACGCGGGGGGCAGTCGGAAGTGGTCGACGTCGACCAGGCGCTCCAGTCGACGTTCATGGATCCGGGGGGATTCATCGGAGTTCCAGCTCGTGTCTGCGCTGTCCAGGCCGGAGACGACGAAGGACTCGTGGTCCACGGCGATGAGTGATCCGACGCCGTATGTGGTGATCGCCTGTGCACGGCGGACCGTGCCCCGCCGCGGAAGGTTGTGGACCGGTGCGGTGCTGGTGCGGCGACGGCGAGCGGGGGGCGGGGTCATCTGGTTCCCTCCATGAACAGGGCGGACTCGGCGTCCACGTCGCGCAGGCTCCACAGGGTCGGCCATGCCGCGGCGTCCTCGGCCTTGTCGTCGAAGGCTTTCAGGAGCGACGGGGCGCGACTGCCCCTGCGGGGCTCGAAGAGCAGTCCGTTGCGGAGGTCCGACTCGTCGCGCCACCAGTCGACGAACTCGTCGAAGGCCCAGGACACGGCGTCGACCTCCTCGGGGCTGACCTCGCGGACGCGTTGCAGGAGTACCGCCTTGACACGATCTTGCAGTATGTCCACGTAGGACTCGACCCGACCGGCGCCCTCGTTGGGGCGGGCGGCCGGGATCAGGATGCGGGCGAGCGCCACGATCACCGCGTGCAGCCCCCGGTCCCGGGCGCGGGCGGAGAACGGCGTGACGGAGGTCGATTCGACCTCGCGGTAGAGCGCCGAATGGTAGTGCTGGAAACTCTCGTAGTGGGAACGGTCCCTGGAACGGGCCGAGTTGAGCATCACCGCGACCAGGCCGGGGTACGCGCGGCCGACCCGGCTGGTGGCCTGGATGTACTCGGCGGTCGTCTGCGGTTGGCCCATCACGGCCATCAGACCGAGGCGGTCCACGTCGACACCCACCGCGATCATGTTGGTGGCGAGCAGCACGTCCACGGTGTCCTCGTCGGGAAGCCTCTTCTCGATGCCCTTGAGGCGGGTGGGGATCTCGCTGGCGTCGATCCGGCTGGTCAGCTCCGAGTAGTTGGCGACGGGGCGGACCGTCACTCCCTCGCGCTCGGCGAGCAGTTCGAGGTAGGCCACCACGTCGTCATGGACCTGGAGTTCGGCCGCGGAGAGCAGGCGGAGGCTGTTGAAGTAGCCGACCAGACTCCAGTACGCGTCGCGCACCTCGTCGGCGGTCGTCGCCTGTTTGGCCCGGTGAAGCAGTGTCGCGTACGTGCGGATCAACAGGGTGGACTGGCTGGTACCGGGGGCCAGCAGACCGACGTAGCGTCGACTCGCCTTCTCCTCGCGGGGTGTCTCCACGGCGAACCACGAGTCCCGGGCGTCGAGACCGGAGGGCGGGAACTGGCGCACCTCACGGGCGAAGAGACGCCGACCCTGATCAGCGGCGCGACGGATGGTGGCCGTGGAGGCGATCACCTTGGGTCGGTCGGCGAGCGCGTCCACGGCCGTCTCGTACAGGCCGGTGAGCGTCCCCAACGGGCCTGAGATCAGGTGGAGTTCGTCCTGGACGATCAACTCCGGGGGAGGGGTGACGTCGCTCGGGTCGTCGCGGTTGAACAGCGCGGACGTTGCCGGACGCCACGGCATCGACGCGAACTTGTCGACGGTGGCGATCACCAGCGTCGGCCGGGCGGCGTACACCGCCTCGTCGATCAGATGGACGGGCAGCCCGCCGGTGAAGTCGCAGTCCTCCCCGGGGCAACGGACGTGCATCCGCCCGGCTTCTTCGTCGACCGCGTAGTCCCGGGCGTCGAGTCGGGTCCCGCACCAGGGACAGGCGTGCAACTGGACCGGGTTCTCGGTGGCGAGCCGTTTGTCCAGGTTCCCGCGCAGTTCCGTGAGCCGGGCGTCGGCCTCGGCCAGCGTGTTGGGTGTGGCGGAACGCCCCACCCACATGCCGACGGAGAACTCCTCCTGCCCCAACTCCGGTGTGTGCCGCCTTAGTTTCTCCATGGCGCAGAGCAGGATCGCCGCACGCTCGAACTGTTGGAGGGTGAGCAGCCGAAGCGTGTAGCGCATCAGCACGGTGACTCCACCGCCGTCCGCACCCCGGCGGATGCGCCGCAGGAAGGACGTGAGGGCGATCAGCCCCAGATAGGCCTCCGTCTTGCCACCACCGGTGGGGAACCACAGCAGGTCCGAGATCCGACGGTCACGGTGGTCGGGATTCTCGATCCCGGCCAGGCAGAGCAGCACGAACGCGATCTGGAAGGGACGCCAACGGCTGGCCGCAGGGTCGGGGACGCCCACGCGTCCGCCCTTCACCCATGCACTGCGGGCACGCTGGTCCGCCATGGCACGGTTGGCGAGTCGGAACGCCCGCATCAGGTCCGGCTCGGTCCGCAGCAGCCCGATGCCCTCGCGGATCCGGTCGAGCGCCTCCAGACAGGCCGCCACCTGCTCCCGCGCGGGCTGCGCGTGCGTGTCGCCCGCCAGGGCGTCCGTCTCGATCGACTTTCGGTCGATCCAGCGCTCGTATCCCGCGGCGAGGTCCTCCAAGGCGGTCAGAACCTCGGCCTCGGGCTTCTCCGCCAGCCCGAGCATGGACAGCGCCGAGCTGTCGATCTCCGGGTTGGAGTCGGTGAGCAGCACTTCCACGGTCGGTACGAACACGCTCCGGACCTCGGCGACGGCGGCCCGCACGGCATCGGTCATGCCGATCGGCGGAGGGGTCCAGTCCCACTCCGCAGCACAGCCGTGCCCGACCGCGAAGGTCGGGGCATGGCGGTGCAGCAGCCTGCTCGTGGCCATCTCCGGGTCGTGGGCGGCGGACGGCGCGGGACGTTCGACGAACGCGGTGGAGTCGTCGGCGGCCCGGACCGTCAGACCGCACTGGAACAGGGCGAAGGCGTCCTGGAGATCCCGTTCGCCCACTTTCTGTTCGTTGACCAGCGTGACGGTCACCGTGACCGTGCCGGTGGCGGTGTCGCGTCGGCGGACGTTCACCCGGAGCTTGACTTGCCTGTCCTCGTCGAGCGTCTTCCACTTGTCGCTGTCGGGTGTCGTGACGTCGACGGTGAAGTCAGGCAGGTCGAGTTCCTCGCGGCGCCACCGCTCCCGCTGGTCCGTGGTGGTGCGCGCCTCGGCCCGGCCGGCCGAGATCAGGTTTCCGTCGGCGTCGGTGGGTTCGTAGACGGCCGCACGTGTCGAGATCACGATCGAGCCGCTCGGGCCCGGGACGACCGCGAAGGTCAGGCCCATGGAGGAGGGGCGTCGGTCCCCGGCGGCCGCGACCTCCTGCGCGGTGCCGGACTCCTCGACGTCCTCGTGCCGAAGCTGCGGAGCGGTGTCCAGGCCGTCCTGCTCGGCGGCGTTCTCCTCTCGGACCTTCTTCGAGGCCCGCGGATAGAGCACACCGGTCAGATAACGGTCGATGGGCGCGTCCTGTGTGAGGATCTCCGCGCGGTCGTCCGGTGCCGAGTCCGGTGCGGGACCGAGCAGTTCACGGCGGAGCCCCGCCAGGAGTTCCTCGTCACGGACCCGATAGTGCTCGGAGTGCCGACCTGCCCCGTACGTCATGCGCGCTGCTCCTCCTCGATGTCTGCTCGGCGGTACCTGCCGATGCCGGTGATCCGAGGAGCGATCCACACACCTCGCTCGCCGAGTCCCGCGTTGGATCCCGCGGCGGTGCTGCCCGTCACCGTCTCCAAGGTGTCGATCCGCAGGCCGTGGATCTCGTCGGGCCACCAAGGATCCCAGGTGCGGTTGACCTTCTGCACCTGGAACAGCGCCTCGCGGAACCTTTGCGACGCCTCGCCGATCTCCCGCCCGTCGTGCAGCAGGACGTAAGGCGGACTCTGTGCCTGGCCCATCGGCAGGTCGTGACGCTTGCGCAGCGCCACCTCCTGGCCGGGGCGGACCCGCTCCAGCAGGTACGCCTGTGCGGCCACGGCGTCCGTCGCGTGGTCCGGAGGGTCGTCCCGGCAGACGTCGCCCGCCGCGGCGACGATTCCGAACCTGTCGTACGACCGCCACGAGCCCACGTAGAGGCGGCCGTCGTGCCGCCGTCCCGCTCTCCTGAACTGCGGCAGGTCAGGTGGCGTCACGTGGTGCAGGTCCTGGCGGGGGCGCGTCATCGCCACGTACAGGGCGCGTGCCTCGGCAGGGAGGTCCAGCCCGTTCTTGTATCGCTTGTGGAGATCGGCGACGGTCGGCGGGGTCAGGACGATCACCCGGTCGAACTCGAGGCCCTTGGCCCGATGGACTGTCGAGACGACGATCCGCGCGGTCTCCGGATCGGCGGCGTCGTCGGGGAACCGTCCCTCGGCGACTGCGCGGCGCAGCCCGGTCACGTCGAGAACACCACGTCCGGCTCCCCGCGCGACGCGGCGCAGTACCGCCCACACGGCGCCCGCATCCGGCGAGTACGGCAGGGGGATCTCCGCAAGGAGGGAGGCGAACCGGTCCTCGGTGAGCCCGGTCGCCTCCGTGCGACGCAGCAGCTCGGCCACCCAGTACGGCACCGGGCGCTCTTCGAGCGGGCGCCGCAACCGGTGGTCGATGCCGTGGGAGTACAACAGCTCGGAGACCACGAGAGCCTGCTGGTTGTCACGGGTGAGCACGGCGCATGTCTCGGTCAGGTCCCGCAGACCCGCCAGGGTGAACTCGTCATCGAGGGCACCCATCCCGTTCGCCGGATCCAGGAGTAGATCACGCAGCTCGTCGTAGACGACTCCCGCCTCGTCCGGATCGTCGAGCCGCTGGAGGCGGGGCCCGTGCTCCAGCGCGACCCGGGCCTCGGCCGTGGTGGCCCGGAAGTTGCGGGTGAGATGCAGTTCCACCAGGTCGTCGGGGTAGGAACAGCGCAGCCAGTCGAAGAACCGGCCTGTCTCGTCCGCGCGTTCACCGAGATCCTCGATCTGGAACCCGTACACGGACTGGGCGGCGTCCCCGACGACGGTGAATCCGCAGCTGTCCTGGTAGCGGTCGAGGAGCGTCTCCACCAGTTCGCGGCGTGCGCCCAGGAGGTCCTGCACCTCGTCGATCACGACGTGCACGGGCGGGACCGCGTCGCCGATCTCCAGCGCGCCCTTCTCGATCGCCGATGTCGCGGCGGCGATCCGCTCGTCGAAGCCGACCGTTCCCCACTCGCCGTCCGGACGCGACTGGAGGAGCACTTCGTACGCCCACGCGTCGAACGTCCGGGCGCGCACCCGGTGGGCGCGTTCTCCGTGCCGGGAGATCCGCTCGCGCAGTTCCCGGGCCGCCGCCCGGGAGAAGGTGAGGACCAGGATCTCGGCGGCATCGAGGGCCTCGTCCGGATCCTGGTGTCCGCACAGCGCGTCGAGCCGGCGCACCAGGGTATGCGTCTTGCCCGCACCGGCCCCGGCGGTGACCAGGACCCGTGCGTCCCAAGGCTGTTCGACGACGGCCCGCTGCTCGTCGGTGAGCGGGGGACTGTCGAGGTAGGCGTCGGTCACGCGCGGCTCCAGAGGTGCTCGAACTGGGTGAAGGCGAGCTGGGTGTCGAAGTTGGCGATGTTGTCGCTGACGTTGAGGATCAGGCAGGTCGTCTTGCCGCCGTTCTTCGGGCCGCGTAGACCGCGACCGATCATCTGCTGGTAGACGTTGGTGCTGTAGACCGGGCGGGCGACCACCACGACCCGGGTGGCGGGAGCGTCGAACCCCTGGGTCAGGACACCGTAGTTGGTGAGGACGCGGATGCGTCCGGTGCGGAAATCGTCCACACGCCGTCGCCGATCCTGGACGTTGGTGGTCGAGTCCACGGCGGCGGACGCGATCCCCTGGTCGTTCAGCATGGCCGCCAGGTACTTGGCGTGGTCCACGGAGGTGGCGAAGAGCAGGGTCGGCCAGTCCTCCGGAAGTCCCGCCACCTCGTCGACGATACGGCGACTGCGCGCGTGGTCGTCGGCGAGCCGCTGCTCGGCGGCCCGCGAGAGCACCGACATCCGGTCGGCCTGTGCCTTCTCGTCGCGGGTCAGTTCGATCCGACCGCCCTCCAGGGTGCGATGTTCGACCTGCGCGAGCATCCCCCACTCCTGCAGGTCCCGATAGGGATCACCGGACGGGAAGACGCCCTCGTCGAGCCGCCGGTTTCCGAAGCGGCTCACCAGCCTGCGGGTCTCCTCCTCGTTCGTGTTGCGGAACGGGGTGGCCGTCAGCCCGAGCAGGTGTCGCCCGGTCTCGTACTGGGTGAGGCCCAGTCGGGACAGGATCTCGGTGTACCGCTTGGAGATCGCGGTGTGGGCCTCGTCCACGATCACGAGCGAGGCCTCGCGCAGCCACGCGTACTGATCGGTGCCGAGGCACCGCTCCAGCTTGGCGTCCGTGGCGACCACGAGATGCGGGTACTCGACGACATCGCCGGCTTCGTTGCCGCCCCATAGCCTGCTGACGGCCAGCGGGCAGTCCGCGCCGACCTTGCTCCACACGAACTTCCAGCTCTGCACCGCCTGTTCGCACAGCTCCTCGGTCTGCGCGATCCACAGCAGCGGGCCCTTCAGATCGCCGACGCGCTTGACCCAGCGGATCACGGCCTCGGAGGTGACGCGGGTCTTTCCCGCGCCCGTGGGCAGGGAGAGCATGCCGCGCTGCGGCGCCAACCGGTCGAGCATGGTGGTGATGTTGCGGACCAGGTCCTCCTGGTACTCGTGCAGGTGCGGGAAGTCCTGCGGGCCCTGGACGGTCTCGAAGGCCGGAGGCGAAGGGGTCCGCGCACCCGCGAAGGAGACCGGGAGCCGCAGGTCCGACACGAAGGCGACGGCGGTCGCCGAGCCGGTGTAGGAGACCGGCGCGTCGGGGAACCGTGCCTGAATGTCCCTGGCGTGCTGATGGAGCACACCGTCGCCGTGGGCGTTGAACGCCATCTGGGCGATGCGGCGGTCCGAGGGCTCCGCCCCCTCGATCGCCTGCGACTCGGCCTCCAGCAACCCTTCGGGCAGCCCCGCCCGGAGGGCGTCCGCCCCGATCAGCAGCTCGATCTTCGTCACCACGTCCTCGGCCTCGCGCACGGCCTTGCGGGCCGCCTGCATCGCGCTGTCCCGTGCCATCTGTTCCTGGTGCTCCAGCACGGCCCGGCAGCCGGCCGCGCCGAGCCCCAGCCCGAGTTCGCGGTCGATCAGACGCAGCATCGGCTCGGGATCGAGCGGCCCCCGGATCTTGACCAGGTTGTCCTGGCGGACCGCTTCCAGCGGCGAGGCATGGGTGCCGTTGGGGGTGCGGGTGACCTCCTCCAGCTCGGTGCAGCGCTGCACGAGGCTGTTGCGGTTCGTGCTGTTGAGACGCAGTCGCAGACCCGGGTACAGCTCGACCAGCGGCACGGGGTCGCCGTCGACGACTTCCCGGGTCTCACGGCTGATCACGTCGGAGTGGCGGAGCATGCCCCACTTCTCGACCATCAGCTCGGCGCCCCCGGCACTTGGCATCAGCAGGGCCGGAAGCTGTTCGGCGCGCAGGGCCCGGTATTCGACCGTTCCGACGGCGACGGTGATCTCGCCGTCGGGGCGAGTGCCCCAGGCGTCACCGATCCGGCAGCGGGTGAGGGAGTCCTCCGGGAAGTCCGCGCCGACCCTGGTCAGCATCACGTAGGTGGCGCCGACGAACGCATCGTCCTCGCTGTGGGACACCTGGTCGAGGAGTGTTTCCCACCGGTCGCCGGGGACCTCGTCGATCGTGGCGGGGAGCCGCAGCTTGCGGGATTTCTCGGGGGAGAGGTCAGCCACCGCCAGGACGTCGCGGTAGGCCGCCAGCTGCGGTCCGACGGCCTCGCGCAACGGCTTGAGCCCTTGAGAGGTGGCGACGATCCCGTACTTCCGCAGCATCCAGCGAATAGGGGAGACGACGGCCTGTCGTGTCGCGCTCTGCGCACCGATCTGACGGGTCCAGTTGTCCACCACGGCGTCGTCGGGGAGCGCCTTGAGGAAGGCGGCGCGCGACTCCTCGGAGAGCGTGCGGAACAGATGCAGGGGGCCACCGACCGCGGCGCCCTCCACTTTCATCCGGTTCAGCGAGGGACGAGGGGCACGGCTGTCGAGACCGCGCAGATAGGCGGAGTGGACGGCTTCCCGATACTCGTCGAACCAGCCCTCTCCCTCCTTGGGCTGCACGCCTGCGACGGGGCGGTCCCCCAGACCGATCTGTGCGAAGAAGGGCACGTCGTCGGAGTGGAAGGTCATGTCCACGGCGACGGTCGGGTCGCGCCGGGCGTCGACCACCGCGCCGGGCAGCATGCAGTCCTCCAACGGCCGGAACCGCCCGTCGGCGGTCCGCACACGCAGGGTGGAGCGAGGCGTGGTGACCCGTTCCAGAACCTTGTGCCCCAACCTGCGGATCCCGCCCTGACGGAAGAGCTGCCAGAACCGCTCCCACTCCGCTTCCCGGTAGCCGTCGAAGCCCTGGTCCAAGACGCTGACGAAGCGTCCCTCGATGTCGGCTTCGCGGATTCCGAGGACGTTGAGTGCGTGGGCGAGCGACGGGTCCTGCGCGAGCGCGTCGACCACGTACACCGTGGACTCGGGCAGCCCGTCCTGGTCGGCACGGCGGAACACCCGACCGGGCACGGCCGGTACGAGCCCGTGTTCCTCGGTGAGCACGATGTGCGCCCTGCGGGCCTCCACCGCGTGCGCGGAACCGGACTCGACCATGTCCGCGAGGATCCGGATCGCCACCGCGGAGGCCTCGACGCCGCCCGACTCGACCAGAGCCTCCAGCCACGCGCGGACGTCCGACCGGGCATGTCCGGCCGCGTGCAGGATGTGCTCCACCTTTCCGGAGCGCAGGACGTCGGCCTCGACGGCGGGGTGCAGCCAGTCCGAGGGGCGCCCCGGGCATTCGTGCCACATCCGGAGCCAGCCAGTCGTCTTCTTCGGGTCCCTGTCGAAGCGGGGGTGCACGCGCAGCTCGGAGGGCACGCGCAGGACGCCGTCCTGATCGGGGAGGGACGGCCGGGTCGCGACACACGCCCAGATCTCCCGGGTCAGGAACTCGTCCGCCCAGCTGATCGCTTCCTTGGCACGGCCGGGAAGCAGAGGGAGATAGGCGGCGGGGTCCTCGGCGGGGGCCAGGGCGGGGAGCGAGTCGACGACCAGGGCCGCCGCCACACTGATCATCTCCTGGTTGAAGGGGGAGGAGTCGAGGAGGTTCTGCCGATCTTCGTTGGTCTTCCACGCGCCGTTGACGATGCCGCTCAACGACATCTCGTACTTGGTGGGGAAGAAGGACCAGAACGTGCCGCGGCCACGGGTCCGCGGGTTGACGTACAGGCCGCTTTCCGGGTCTTTGCGGAGCGCGGGGACGGCCCAGGAGAGATCGAGGGAGAGCCGGTCGTGGAGCTCCCCGGCGTCCGCGCGGGCCGCCGGGCCGGGCTCGTGGGAGGTGGTGAACACCCGCCAGTCCTCGGAGGCGGTGGCCTTGCCGGTCCGCTCTTCGATCACGGTGCGCAGATCACCGGACTGCCGTGTCGTCAGGACCCGACGGGCCACGGGACGGGGGCGGCGGTCCTCCAGGACGACAGTCGCGACGTGCGGGGAGAAGAGCTGGAAACCGGTGGGGAACTCGTCGCGGGGCAGACCGTGGTCCTTTGCGCGACCTCCGTGCATGTCCTTGCCCAGCCGGTCGTTCGCTCGGGGGAGTAGAGGCAGGCGGACGACGGTGGTCGCCCAGGCCAGCAGCTCATGCAGGACGGAATCGTCGGCCCGCTCGGCCGCCATGTCGAGCGGGCGGGCCATGCGCAGCACGGGCGCGTCGAATTCAGGACCGTATCGGGCTGCCACATCGGGGACGGAACGGATCTGCTCGTACGACCAGGTACGGTCGAAGCCGAAACTTCCGGTGCTGCTGAAGAATTCCGGTGCGTCGGTCACCACGAGGACCGATTTCACCCCGACACCGAATCGTCCGATCTGACCGCCACGCTTTCTCGACATGCTCATCCGGAGGATTGTCTCCGCACCCTCCGGGGTGACCGGGTTTCCTTCATTGGCGCAGTACAGATGGGTCTCCGTGAGGACCACGTGAACTCTTCCGCCAGGCTCGCCGGCGATCTCGTCGGCCGCGTTCTGGACCAGTTCGAAAAGCTGCCGGTCGCCGTATCCACCTTGAGTGATACGGCGTTCTCCATTGGCGTGTTCGGCCACGAGTCCGGGGTCGACGGAATAGGTCTGCAGGACACGGGTGGACTGTTCGATAACGGTTTGGACAACGGAGGGGGGCGACGAGATCGGCATTGCTCATGCACTCCTGTTGATATCAAGGTCCGGAAGGATGAGCGGGAGCG
The DNA here is from genome assembly GCF_045041015.1 of Streptomyces sp. NBC_00019. Taxonomy (NCBI): domain Bacteria; kingdom Bacillati; phylum Actinomycetota; class Actinomycetes; order Kitasatosporales; family Streptomycetaceae; genus Streptomyces; species Streptomyces sp. NBC_00019. The sequence goes on along the minus strand of NZ_CP108302.1, from coordinate 4,226,414 downwards.
GGGGCCGGCGGCACGATACGCCGGCCCCTCCGCTTCCCGTCTGCCCGCTCGCCAGGTGCCCGACTCCACTCCCAACAGAGAGATGTCGATGCTCTTACCAGCGGATTTGCGATGGAGGCTTCACTCGGAGGTGGGAGGGTCGTCGGTCAGGTCAGAGAAATTTTCGGAGAAGTACTTCTCGGTCGTCTCGAACGTCTGGATTACCCCCTTGACCTCGGTGTCATCCTTCGCCTTCATGATGTTCAACGTAAAACTGCTCAGGTCGCGACCTGCCATCATGAAATCATCGTCGCTCTGTCCGTCCATGAAAGAACAACCCCCGTACTGGTAGGAATCACTTGATTTTTGGGCACGGGGTTGTATTTAGACATGAAACGGCCCCGCAGCCGAGTTGCTTTCTCTGTCGAGATGCTTACTCGAACCACGGTAGCGGGTCCGTTTAGTGTTCCGCCAGCGCCTTGAGTGGATGCTGACCGGCGGCGATTATTGGATTGCTTCAGGCGTGAGAAATCTGATGGTGGACAGAGCTCTGGCCTGGCCGACCGGCTTCTCTTGTGAAGAAGCTGAACGGGGCGGCAATTCCGCCAACTCAAAACCTTATCGGTTGGGCAGGGTGGGCGTCAAGGCTGATTGATCCGGCCCGGACGGGCGCCTTCGGAATGAATTGAAACAGGGGCAATTCGGGGCAATTGTGAACATTTGAATGACTCGGTCAAGTCGTCAGGGTGGGTGTAGCGCGATCAACCGTCAGTTGACAGTCTCCCTTGTGTCAAATTAGCCTCCTGTTCGCCACAGGCGACCCGTCTGCGGCTCCGAGGAAGGAGCAGGTGGCGCGTGGAGACAGGTGAGGAGTTCGGGCCCTGGCTGGCCCGGCAGCTCAAACTCGCGGGCAGGACGCAGGCCGAACTGGCCGAGGAACTACAGCTGACTCGGGCCGCCGTCTCGGCGTGGATCACCGGCAGGTCGACCCCCCGCCCCACGGTCATGGCCGACATCGCCAAGGCGCTCGGCACGGACCTCGGCACGGTGCACACCCGCACCACCGACACCCAGGCTGGTCTGCCGATCACCTGGTACCACCGCCCCGGCTACCCCGACGGCGGGCGTGATCTTGGCAATGCCGCCGCGTTCGCCTTCGACGCCGACGTGCAGGTGCTCGCCCGGGAGACCTGCCAGAACAGCCTCGACGAGCGCCTCACCGAGAACGGGCGACCGGTCAAGGTCCGCTACACCCTGCATGAGCTGACCGGGGAAACGCTCGACGCCTTCCGTGAGGCGATCCTCTGGAACGACCTGTTCCCCCACTACTCCGCCGTCTCCGAAGGCTCGGGCAGCCAGAAAGTCGGCCGGGTCGTGGATGCCGGGGTGCGCGACATGTACGAGAAGGGGCGTCTGCTCCTGCTGCGGATCGATGACTACAACGCTTCGGGACTCATCGGCGACGACTACGGGGACGGCAAGTTCGCCGCGGTGGTCAGACGCCAACTGGAGAGCCTGAAGTCGAGCCAAGGCGCGGGCGGTTCCTACGGCTTGGGCAAGGCGACGCTCTGGGCCACGAGCGCCCTGGGGCTGGTGCTCATCAACTCCACGCTGTCAGTGCCGCACGAGGGACGTACCGAGCGGCGAGTCATCGGACGCCTGGAACTGCCCTGGCGACAGGTCGACGGCAGCGCGTACGCGGGCCCCGCCTGGTTCGGACGCCCGGACCCCGAATCACAGGGGGCCGAGGTCGTCCGCTCGTGGTGGGCGGACGAGGAGACTGTTGACCGTCTGCACCTGACACGCGACAACGACGAGCCCGGCACCTCGTTCCTCGTCGTCGGGGCGCATGATGTCGCCAGCCTCGACGAGAAGGCGTCCGACACCGAGTCCGACGACGTGGACCAGGATGACCACGAGGACACCCGAGATCTCAAGAGGATGCACCGACGCCTGGTCACCGCGTTGGGGCGGGACTTCTGGGCGGCGATGACCGGGGGTGGCAACAGGCTCCCCCTGCTGGAGGTCTCCGTCCGCTCCCTGCGCAACGGCGATGTCGTCGTCCCAGAGGAGCAGGTTGATCCCACTCGCGAACAGCCCTCCCGCACTCGTGCCCTACGGGCGCACTACGAGGGCGCGACCGTGGACCGGCTCACCGAGGCCGGCCAGGTCGCGGCACGCAACGTGCCCTTGAAGCTGCCCCTGTCCGGAGGTGCCCCCGGAACACTGGGCACACACCAGGCGGTCTTGCTGGTCACAGAGGCCATGGGGGACAAAGACGGGGACAAGGATCAGGTGCACTCGCTGCGCGGCAACCGTATGACGGTCAAGAAGGCCGGGGTACCGCGCCTGCCGGTCGGGACCAACCCCTTCCAGGCAGTGCTCCTGGTAGGGGAGGCCGCCGGCGACTCGGTTCCGTTCGCGAAGGAGGCCGAGGAATTCCTGCGCGCGGCCGAACCGCCTGAGCACGACCGGTGGGGCCAGACCGAGGAACTGTCCCTTCGGTGGTCCCCCTCCGCCTTCCGCCGGATCAACGGGCTGACGCACGAGGTCAACAGTGCGGTCAGGGAGATCGTGGCCCGTCCTCGGCGTACGAGCGTCGAGGGAGGGGAAGCTCTGCGCAAGGCGTTGACCGTGCGCACCAAACCCAAGGCCAAGACACCCACCGGGCCAGTGGTCCCGGCGCTGGACGCACTGGACGCGACGGTCGGCGACGCCGGCGAGTGGCAGATCGTCGCCGAGGTCAGCATCCCCAAGGGAGACGAGATCACCCCGATGGTGCCGGTCGCCCAACTGGACGTGCGCTCCGGGGGACGCCCGAGGCTTGAGTGGGCCGAACTCGTCGCGATCGAGGGCTGTGAGGTGCAGGACGGTGTCCTGTACTTCCAGCCCGGCACACGTCGAGCGAAGTTCCGAGGAGACACCGACGTCACCAGCCACCCGGTCAGGACCGCGCTGACCCGTCTCGTCGTCGAACTCCGGGCCGGCAAGGGGGAGTGACACCATGAAGATCTACCCCTACAAGCGTCTGAACCGGCCTGTCTCGCTCAGAGTGACCTCTGTCTCGATCAAGCTTGCCGACGGCACTCGCGACCAGTTGGAGACCACCGCTTACTCGACTCAGCAGCAGACCGTCGCGCTCGGTGTCGCGGGCCACGACGACTGGGTGAGCGCCGTGATCGGCCTGTCGGCGACCCTGCCCCCCGGGGCGAACGCGCCGGACGCGGCATGGTCCGACCTGAAGGTTCTCGCCGTGCTGACCGACGGCGAGACCAACGTCCGGACCTCTGCGCTGCTCGGCCGGGACACGGAGGACGGCCGGGACTGGTCCGGCTCGCTGGAGGTCGTCCGTGACGACCACGCGGGGCGGGCCTCACTGGCCGTCCACGCCGTGGGCACCGTGGACGGCGTGCAAGGACGGGCCGTCGCCGAGACCGACCGGAACTGGATCGTCGACACGGTCTCGGAGGAACCGGTCCGAGGGCTCAGGCTGGACGTTCGGAAGGCTTCGTTCCAGAAGAGTTCCAGGGAGTGGCTCCACGCGTACGCCGACGTGCCCTGGATCGTGGACCCGGCGGCCCGCGTCCCCACCGTGTGGGTCAACACCGACGTCGAAGGCGTCATGGACCTGCTGGACAGTGCCGGGTCGGGAGTAGAGAGCAAGGTGCGCGACCTCCTGGTCGCGCAGATGGCCACAGACGTCTGGACCGCGGTGTTCCACGCCGCCGTGGGCGACCTGGAGGTGGAACCCGGTGGCGGCCCGGTCTTCCCGACCGACTGGCAGGGGGAGGTGCTGCGAGAGATGCTCCCGGACGTGATTCCCGGCGTGCACGTCGAGGAAGCCCTGCGTCAGGTCCACCGCCGGCGCACTGGGGAGTCCGGCTGGCCCGAACTCCAGACCCGCATCCACTACGCGGCGATCCGCCGTGCCGACGCCCAGAAGTCCCTCGGATTCGTCATCCGGGGCCTGGAGCAGATGAACCGGGCAGGTGAGGCATGATCGCCCGACCGAACCATGTACCCGAGCGGCTCGGGCTGCTCGCCGCCTCGGCCATGGACCCGTTCCTCACCGAGCAGTTGATCACCGGCGAACAGGTGCACGGCGGCGTCGATCTGGCGAAGGTCGTCGAGCCGCTGCCCGAGGACGACGCGCGGTGGGCGGTCGAGCCACTCCGCAGCCTGGTCGAGGATGCCATGTTCGAGTTCCGGGAGGACCGCACGCGAGCCGACGCATGGCTCGCCCCCCGGCTCCACGCCACGCTGCGGCTGACACGACGAGAAGCGGCGGACAAACGCCTGTGGAACCACCTCGCCCTCGCCGTCGCCCCCGACTACGTGGCCTGGCGGCACCTTTCGGACGCGACAGCCAACAAGCCGGAGAGGCGTATCGCCCCCGAGCGATTCCGGGGTGCCGCGGACCGGCAATGCTTCTCCCGCCTCTGGTGGGCGGCCGAACTCTTCCGGAACGGAGCGGACTACGGGCCGGTGGAGGTCGCCTGCGGAAACCAGGACCTCATCCACACGATTCTCCGGGTGGAGCTGGTCGACCACCGCCCCACCGCCCAGGCCATCGTCCGTCTGCTGAAGAACGGACAGATCACCACCGGACGTGAGGTCAACGGCCTCAGCGTCGCGATCAACGCGGCCGGAGCGACTCTGATCTACGACGTCCTGGGGTCGGACGAACCCAAGAACCCTGCCCGGATGCGGGACTGGATCGCGGAGGCGGCATTCGCGCCGCCGGTACCGCGACGCCAGCTCCCTCTGGGGCCCGACGAGGATCCCGCACTGGAGGCTTCCGTAGCCGCGCTCACCGCCTACTTCTCGGACCTCTTCGCGACCGCCCCCGTCAGAGGGAGGAAGAGCGCCGACTGACGAGTGCGGCCGGACGCCGCGGCCCGCCGATGGTCGGGGGCGTCGTGGAACGGGGAGGGCTCTGTGTCTCGGGACGCGGGCACCTGTCGGTGCAGGCGTCGGAGGCACCGCAGCCGTGGTTGCGCAACTTGGCCTGCTGGCTCTCCGTTGCCGCCTGCCAGGGCTTGCGCAGGACATCGGCGTCCGGCGTCGGCAGGCCGAGTGCGGCACTCAGCAGGTGCGTACCGAACACGGGCGGTACCGCGTTGCCCACCTGCTGTGCCTGCGCGGTGCCGGACCACGGGTAGTCCGGAGGGAAGCTCTGCAGCATCCCCGCTTCGTTCATGCTGAACCGCGCGCCTTCGCGGACGATGTTCTCGTCGAGGTGCTCGAAGACCACGAAGCGGGAGATGCGTCCGGTGACGGTGGTGGCGGGCTGCCGGTCGGTCCGCACCCCGCGCCGGCCGGGAATCCCGGAACTGCCGTAGTTCGAGCGGACCAGGAAGGGCGTGGCCCGTCCCGGATGCGCGCCCACCGAGTCCTCGAGAGCGTCGCCCATCGATCGCCAAGGCAGCAGGTCGGAGTCGTCCGCCACCTGGGGTTCCTCGTCGAGCGTCGGCTGCCGGGCCTGGTCCGTGTCCTGCTCGCTCTGCCGGTTCCACGCTTTCGCCTCATAGGTGCGGTGAGTGGCTCGCGGGAGCGAGGGCAGACCGAGCCCTGCGCGCCGGGCGATCAGCACCGCGCGGGACCGCGTCTGCGGCACGCCGAAGGTCTCGGTGGAGAGGACTCCGACGGCGACGTCGTACTTGGTGCCGTCGGGCAGACCCGTCTCCTTCAGGACCGTGGCGTAGTGCTCCCAGAGTGCGATGACCGCCGGAACCTGCTCCAGGACGATGACGTCGTAGGGTCGCCCGTCCCGGTTCGGACTCCTGGTCGCCTGGATCGCGTACCGGAGGGGTTCAAGCACCATCGCGGTCCGTGGGTCGCTCAGATTGCTCAGGTCTTTGTCGACGGCCTTGTCGGAGTCGCCTGCCGTCAGCCGCTCGATGTACTTCTTGACCTCGTCCAGGGCCTGGCGTCCGGCTCCCTTCCCTGCCACCGAGTACGTCTGGCACGGCGGGCCACCGGCGAGCACGTTGATCTCCGGCGGCAGGGACTCGAACGCGTCCCGGCGCACAGCGCTTACATCGGCGTGCAGGGTGTCCAGCCCGGCCGCGTACCGCGTGAGGCACGCGCTCTTGTCCCACTCGATACCGAGACTCGGGATGTCGAGAACGTGCCCGGCGACGTCCAGGCCCCCGGGGCCTGCGAAGAGGTCCAGGACATAAGGCTTGTCGAGGATGGACTGCGGGGACGCCGTGCTGGTCATGAGGCGGAAGTGTAGCCGGCCGCGAAGATCATTCTCCCCCGTTCAGGGCTGCCAGTAGAGAGCGGCCCAGAGCGCGGCCGACGGGCGGCGGAGTCGCCTGCCCGACCTGGCGGTACCGGGCGGTCTTCCGACCGGTGATCTCCCACGCCTCGGGGAATCCCTGCAACAGTGCCGCCTGTTCGACTGTGATCTTCACCATGCCGTCCCGGCCGAGTTCCGGATTCCAGTCGAAATCGGGGCCGGGGATCACATCGCCGACGGTGTGTGCGTCCACCCCCATCGTCGCCCATGTGTTCTTGGCCCCGGTCGGGCCCAGATCGGCTCCGCCCCGGTTTCGCGAGCCGCCGACCAGAGTCGGAGCGGGGCGGTCCGCCTGGGCGGTCCAACGGGCAGCGTCCTTCCAGCCACGGGAGGCCATGGAGGCCTCCAGCGCCACGCCGACCGTCATCGGCTCTTGGACGGTGGGCGCCGGCGGCTGGAACGCCCTGGCCCGCTGTCGCTCCACGGCCACCAGCACGCCCAGTCGACGGTTCTGCGGCACACCGAAGTCGACGGCGTTCAGGACGAGCCAGCTGAACTCGTATCCCAGGTGCGCCAGTTCGGCTCGGGCGAAATCACGGAACTGCTGGTACTCGTCCGAGTGGGCGAGACCGGGGACGTTCTCGATGATCACAGCCCGAGGTCTGATCGCATGGACGAGATAGATCGCGGCCTCCAACAACCGCTCCTCCGCCTGCGAATCCGCCCGTCCGACGGTCGCGCTCGACTTGACTCGCGGCAGGCCGGCCGACAGGAGGTCCACATCGTGACTCACGGGGTGCTCAGCCGGATCGAAGTCCAGAAGGTCCGTGTGGAGCACGTTCCACTGCGGCCGGTTGGTCTGCAGAGTGGTGACGGCCGCTTCGTCGTCGTCCAGGAGCAGGCGCGGCTCGAATCCCGCCTGCTCGAGTCCGAGAGCGAGCCCACCCGCCCCTGAGCACACGTCCACTAAGGTCAGGCCACTCATCCTTCTCTCCCCCTCGTTCGCTCTGTACGTCGCTGCTCCACAGCAGCCATCACTCGTGCGGCCATCGCGTCAGGGGCTTCGTGCTCCCAGAAACGCAGCACTGTCCACCCCTGCGCGACCAAGTGCTCGGTCGTCTCTCGATCGCGAGCCATGTTCCGGTCCAGCTTCTTGCGCCACCACTCCGCATTGGCCTTCGGCTGTGTCGCGTGCACCGGGCACCCGTGCCAGAAGCACCCGTCGATCAGGACGGCCACCTTCGCCCGGGTGAACGCCATGTCGAGCCGGCGCCGGGCCATGCCAGGGACCGGGTACTCCACCCGGTAACGCAGGCCTGCCGCGTGGAGCAGGCGTCGCACCGCCAACTCCGCCCCGGTGTCCTTGCTGGCCTGCCGGGACATGCGTGCCGAAACTCCCGGCGACGAAGGTCTCAGATCGTTCAATGCTGTGGCGCCTCGGGGACGTACGTGTCTCGGTCGATGACAACTGCATCCTGCCGGCCCGAGTCGATCGCGCGGAACCGGACCAGCGGGCTGCCCTGTCCCACGGACGACTTAGGTGCGACGAAGGAGAAGGCCATGACGAGGTCACGCGGGTCGATCGTCCTGTCGGTGGGGATCCTGAGCTCCGACTCCACCACCGGATAGAGCATGAGGGCACCGCGCCGGAGGCGCACGAGATCCTCGACCGTCGCGTTCGCGGCCGTCGTGTGGGCACCGGCGATCCGTAGCGCGGCGGCACGATGTTTGGGTTCGCTGATCGCACCGAACAGTGGGCCTCGACGCCGGGTCCGTCGGGCCGGAGTGAACGGTCCGTGCCCTAGGACGCGGGCTCCACGCCGATCGGCAGAGGACTGAAGGGGCGTGATCACACACCAGTCGTCGATCGCCGGCGCCTGCTGGCCCGCTCGCAACAGGAACTCGAGATGCGGTGAGAACTGACTCGGGACGGACCACCGCAGGCCGCACAGGACTTGCATCAGCGCCTCATGGGAGACGGTCCCCACCCGAGCCTCGTATCCGGCGTCGTCGCCGACCGCCAGCCGAACCGGAGTCTGTCCCAGGGCGGCCAACACGGGCTCCCAGGCCTCGGTGTTGTGGGCCAGTTCATCGGAAGCCTCCGGATAGGCCGTGGGTTCCACCCAGGTCCCCGGTGATCGCACTTCCACCAACTCCGCGTTGAACATCTTGTTCCGGGCCGACGGTTTGACCCACGACAGATGCTGGGCCACCAGAGGCGGGATCTGCGCGGGCGTCACCTGAGGTCGGCCATTCACCAACGGTGCGTATCGTGCCAGCTCCTCGCGGAAGAGTTCCTCGTCACGGCAGATGGCTCCGAAGGCCTCGTACAGGTCGACCGTCTTGGCGTTACGACCTCGGCCGAGACTTTCCTCGCGCCCGATGTACAGCCGAACGAGATCCCGGTACCCACGACGGAAACCGAACCACCGCCCCATCTGCATCAGGGTGTCGGCCTGTTGGGTCGTGCGGCGGTAGTACGTGATCGTCAGGCCCTCGACCGTGAAGCCACGGGAGAGCTTGGTACCGCCGACGAGGATCTTCCAGACGTTCGAGGTGCGGTCGAAGTCCAGGTCGGGCTGGTCGTAGTCGCGTTCGCTGTCGCCGTTGACGACGATGACCGGTGTGCCTCCTCTGGCGATGAGCTGATGGGCGCGGGAGACGTACGGCTTGAGGTCCGCGTACGCCGCCGGGGTGGGCAGGGCCTCGTCCGCGTATGTGCGGAAGTCCTTTTCGAAGAGGGAGGCGAGGCGCGTGTGGCCCTCTGTCCCCCTGTACGCCGCGTTGTGCCACATCGCGCTGATGCGCAGGGCGAGCGCGGTGTGTTCGGCCATCCTGACCGACTCGTGCACCAACATGGTGTGGTGGCGGAACGGTCCTTCGGGGACGCCGTGGTCGATGCGGTAGAGCTTGAGGGCGCCGGTGAGCACAAAGGCGTCCATGGCCTCTTGGAGGCGGTCACCGGTGGAGTCGTAGATGCCGCGTACGTGTGTTGCCTCGGCCTGCCCCGGCCCCTCGTCGTTCAGGTCGTGGAAGTCCTGTACGCCCATGTAGTCCGCCGGACGAGGAAGCGAGATGAGGAAGTCGCGGGGGAAGATGTCTTCTTCGTCACCAGGGTCGACGAAGACATTGGCGAAGGGAGTCGCGGTATACCCCACGTACTGCGCTCGTGGGAGGAGTTTCAGAAGCTGGGAGATCAACCCGTTGATCGCGGTGCGGTCGGTGTTGCCGCCTTCCCACTTCTTCGGGTCGAGCGTGTTCACGGAAGCCTGATCGGACTCGTCGTCGATGATCAGGGCAGGGAGCTCGCCGAGCAATCCGTGGATCTGCTTGAGGTCCTTGACGAGTCCGGTGAGGACCGACTTGTTCTTCTTCACCACCAGGATCCGGGCCGCCGAGTGATGGAGGTTCACCGGGTCATGCAACGGGCGAGTGACCGCACGCTTCTCGAACTCCAGGGCCCGAATGCCCTGAGCGAGACCTTTGTAGTCCTTGTCCCGGGTCGTCAGCCGCTCGATGTCGAACGCGCCCAGAGACGAGGGACGACCTCCGTGTTGGACGAAGTCGGGCCAGTCGGCGTCGTCGTCGCTGACGTAGTCGATGCCGACGAGGGAGTCCAGGTCGGTGATGTCCGCACCCCGCAGGATGTTCTCCTGGCCGATCAGCTCCATGTCGAGGCGGCGTTGAGTCTGTGCGCGCAGGAGGTTGAGGGTTCCGCCGAGCACGATGACGAGGCGATAGCCGACGTCGATCGCCTTCGCGGCCACTCCGGTGAAGTTCGCTGTCTTGCCTGACTGGACGTAGCCCACCACCAGGCCCTTCGCCTGCCGGGCTGCGGGCTGTTCGGGGTCGGTGAGGCGTTCGACGACTGCTCGGCTCGCCTCGTCCAGGCTGGCGATTGCAGCGTCGGACCAGCCCTTGGCGCGGAGCTTCCCTTCGTACGACGTCCAGTAGAAGGAGCGGGCCGTCACTCGCTCCGGGGTGTACCAGGGGGTGAACTCGCGGGTGATCACCGTGGGGCCGGGAAGCTTCGCCACGGGAACGGCGTTGTCCAGCGCCTTCCGTAGATCGCTGCCGAACTTGAGCCGGTCGTACACGACCGACCGCCGTTCGTCGGAGCGGGCCGGAGTGCCGAGCGCCCACTCCGTCCCATCCGCGAAGTCCCATGAAGTCAAGTGACGGCTCCAGAGAGTCGCCAACGCCTCGTTGCTACCGACCAAGCCCTCGTGGAAGCGCTCTTCGCTGAGGTCGGATTCCGGGTGGACTTCGTCGGCGGCCAGTGCGGCCCAGCGTGCGAAATGCCGAGGGACATTGCCCATGCCCGCCAGCGCGGACGCATGGATGTCCAGAAGGACGTCGGCAGGTGTGTAGCTCATGTGCGGACCTCGATCAGCGGTCAGGAGAGCGTTTCGGTGCGCCATGCGCGATGCGCCTCTGCTGAGGCCAGGAGAATAGTGTTCCAGTAGTCCACACGGTCTTGTCGGCTGCGCTCCCAGCGGCCGAGCCCGAAACAGTCCTCAAGAAGCAGGTACAGCAGGGTCTTTGTGACGGGATTGTCGTTGGACCCGGCGCGCTTGCCGTCGTTGAAGTCCTCGCGGAAGTCCTTGTTGAGGATGACGGTGTTGTTCTCCCGGTCCAGGTCGAAGAACCGATCGCCGGGGAGAGCTCCCCAGCTGAACGTGATGGGTTCCTCGCCCGTCTTCTCCGGAAGTTCCTCCTTGATGACACGCTTGACCTTCGGATCAAGTCCCTTGCCCGGCGGGGTGACCGGTTTCCGGACGACTTCCGTGCGTCTCGAACCGTCCCGATAGGCGGCCTCGGCGTCGCTGAGGTACTGGCGGAATGTGTTTCCGGCGGAATCCGAGGCCTTGTCCACGCCGAGAGTGAAGGCCGGAGTCACCGAGACCTTTTCCTTCTTCACGTCGAGACTCAGGACACTGTTCTGGTGCGAAGGGAGGTTCACGGCTACCCGGGCCAGTACGTGATGCCCTTCGGGGTTGCGCAGGCCGTTCCAGCCTCCCGCTTGAACGAGGCGGTCATTTCGGTAGAAGTAGAAACCTTGGCGCTCAGTGAGCGCACCGATCTGCCGGAATCCCGCCTGTTTCGATTTCGCCGGCCAGATGTGGGCGGTCAGGCTCATGTCCCCGATGCCCTCCACGGGTGCTGTGAACTGCCTCGGATACCCCTTCTTCCCGGGAACCTTGTACCCGAAGGGATCAAGTGCTTCCACAGCGATGTGGTCCACCTCTTCACCGAGCTCGTTCGCGCTGCTGCTCACGTCCCATACGGCGATGTCCAGCTGGAGGCCGTGTTGCAGGAAGCGGTGCAGGTAGAGGCCGAGGTGGTTCTCCAGACGGGAGATCGCCTTCGACAGAAACTGGTCGCTCTGCCCAGGTGCCACTGTTTCGAAGGCGCGTACCTGGTCCCAACGTACGACTGTGCCGTGCCACTCGATGACGCCGTCATAGCGGTCGACGAGATCCTGCGCGTAGCGAGGGTCGACGGTGTCGCAGCGGAAGGCGTCCTCGATTCCCTCCGCGGTGAGACGGCGGCCGGTGGCACGGCTGCGCTTCGTGCGGCTCACCACGGTCAGGGAGGAAGCATGCGAGAGCGACGCGGACTTCAAGCCGGTGCCGTACATGCCGAGGGCGTTGTCGCCGTAGGCACGCCGCCGCCCGACCGTCATCGCGTCATCAAGCCCGGCCTCGTCCATTCCCTTGCCGTTGTCGATGATCAGCAGCGTCAGAATCCGCTCGGCGTCACGCAGGAAGTGCACGACGATCTTGTCTGCGCCCGCGTCGATCGAGTTGTCGATCAGGTCCGCCACGGCGACCTCGAAGCCGTACCCCTGGTTGGTCAGTGCTCTGCCGTAGCCGGCGTCTGGCGGCAGATGCGTGCTGCCGGTCGTGGGGACGTCGTACTGCCAGACGGTGCCGGGCTCGTAGGGCATCGATTCCTCAAAATGCACAGGTCAGGGCCACCCCGAAGACGTTAGCCCTTCAGATCGGACGGTGAATGTGACCGTACTGCAAAGGTGGGACATAGGAGGAGGTGGAACGTTGAAGTGGGCCGATAAGCCCCTTATCTGTCTTGGGTGGGTGATGGGGAGCGCGGGCTGCGTGGATTGCAGGGTGTTGCTCCGGGATCGGCCCACGCGCGACGTGCGGACGCCTCTCTCGTTGGCGCCGTTGGGTCGCCCGCTTCTTTGCAGTGTCGTGCTTCCGCAGCCCGCCTCAAGGGCGCTTCGCGTCGCCTTCGGCGATGGCCCTCCGGGCCACCCTTGACCCGGGCCGCTCCAGCACGGGTTAGAAGCGAGCGGGCGGCCCGGAAAGACGGTGGCCCTAGGTGGGGGCGATTCGGGTCCGCTGGATTGCGGGTCGGCGTTGTGGGGGCGCGGTCTCGCCTCGCCAGCACGCCGGGTGGGCTCAGCGGCTTGCGGTCGGTGGGTGGGGTGTGTCGGCAGGGTGGTTTCAGCGGCTGGCGACTCTGGGTCGGATTGGTCGTTCGAGGATGATTCACTCATTCGAGGACAGGTTTGACCTGGATGTATCACTCTGAGTAAGCGATAATGGGAGTGTCGATCCGCACTGGGGAGTGGGGATTTCGACGCGGTGTTGTCGATGGTCTGGGGGGTGAGCGCCGTGTCCTTGATCGAGCCGACGAGTTTTGCTTGCGAGTGGTCGGCAGCAGCTGTTGCGACCCGCCGGGGCGAGGTTGCTGACGATGCTCGCATGACCTATGCCAGCCCCTCGGATGACTGGGTTGCTGCGCTCCGGGAGCGTTCGCCCAGTGCGGAGACTGCGGTCACGCTTGACGCTCTTGATCCAGAGCGGATGACTGCGCGTGGGCGCATTGATGCGCTTGTGGTGCTGGAGCAGCACATGGCGTGGTTGCAGGCCAAGCAAGTCGAGGTGCTGGCGGCGATCGCCGCGCATACCGAGACTCCCGAGGCTGTGATCGTCGATGCAGGCGGGAGTCTGGACGAGGTTTTCGCTGCCTCGTGGGATGGGGCGGTGGAAGAGGTGGCCTGTGCCTTGCGGCTGGCCAATCAGACCGCTGCGCAGCGTCTGCGCACGGCCACATTGCTGGCAGGTCGGCATCAGGCGACGGCGCGGCTGCTGGGTGAGGGGCAGATCTCCTATCTGCAGGCGATGGCGGTTGCCGAGCAGTTGGAGGTGCTGGATGACGAGGTGGCTGGGCAGGTCGAGGCCGTCCTTGTGAGCAAGATGCCTGTGCTGGCAGTCGGGCAGACGCGGGCTGCGCTGCGGCGGGAGATTCATCGGGCCGACCCGGAAGGGGCGGAGTCTCGGCATCGGGTGCGGGTGAAGGAGCGGAGGGTTCTGCATCATCCGCAGGACGACGGCATGGCGTTGTTCGGTGCGGTGCTGCCCGCTCAGCAGGCCGCGCTCATGGAGCAGGCGGTGGATGCGTGTGCCGTGGCCTATGAGAGGGACGGTCGCACTCTGGAGCAGAAGCGTGCGGATGCTCTGTTCGACCTGGTGGTCAATCAGCCTGGCGCGTCGGCTGTGGGGGAGGCTCGGGCTGGGCGCTCCTCAGTTGTGGTGCAGGTGACCGTTCCCTTCGACATCTTGTTGGGCGCGGAGGACGGGCCTGCCGAACTCAAGGGGTACGGGCCCATCACCGCCGGGCAGGCGCGGGAGTTGGCGTTCGCGCCGGGGACGGTCTGGCGGCGGTTGCTGACCCAGCCGGAGACCGGGCTGCTCGTCAAGACCGATCCGACCACCTATCGGCCGACGGCCGAGACGGCACGGCAGGTCATTGCCCGGGATCAGTACTGCGCGTTTCCCAGCTGCCGGATGCCCGCTCATCGGTGCGATCTCGACCATGTACGGCCGTTCGATCATCGGCATCCGGATCGTGGTGGGCAGACGACTTCGGAGAATTTGCAACCGCTGTGCCGTCGCCATCATCGGCTGAAGACCCATCATCCGGGGTGGAGGGTCAGCCGTGATCCGCACACCGGGGTCGCTACCTGGACTGCCCCGACAGGGCACACGTACACCAATGCCCCACCCGTCTATCGGGAGTGACGCCCGGAGTCAGACGAACGCCCACACCGCCAACCCCACCCCGAACAGACACAACCCCACCCCGCTCCACAAACTGGAGACAGGCCCAGCCGTCCTCCGCGTGCCCGCCACCACCATCCGCCGCGGGTCCTCCGGGTCATACCGGACCGTCACCGGGAGGCCGACCTCCAGGTCGGGCACGTACTCCGCGTTGAGCGGAGCCCGGCGGTAGGTCTGGTCGGTCCGGCCCGCCTGGTAGCGGACCTGGGCGGGGTGGACCACGGGCCCTTCGCGGCGGGGGCCTCGGACCACCTCGCCCTGGGTGCGGGTGCCTGGTACGCCGAGGAGGCGGAGGCCCCGGCGGTTATGGGCGGCCACGTGGATGATCTTCAGGCCGGTGCCCAGCCAGAGGGTGGCGAAGAGTAACGCGACCGAAAGGCCTGGCTGGGACATGTCCGGCTCCCCGTGGCTCGGCTATGCCTGTGTGCCGTGGCACTCCCCGTAGATCCGCCCCGACCCGCACCAGCAAACCGCCCCCCGCTGCGGAGGCCAAGCCACCGCTCGCCCCCGGGCCGCCAGTGTCGTCGCGTACTGCGGCAGCAGCGCCCCGTCGCCGGGTGATGCGCCCTCCGAGGCGGCGAAGGCCTCGTACGAGGGGACGGTGCCTGTCACGATGCCCAGGTTCGGGGTGCCGGAGGCGGCCAGCTCCCTCAGGGAGGCCTCTATCGTCGCGAGGTGTTCTTCGTGGGAGGGATAGTCCTCCGCCAGCGTCGGGTACGCCGTGACCAGTTCCGTCAGTTCGGCCGACGGCCAGTGCAGGACCGCCACCGGGAAGGGGCGGGACAGGGCCTCGCGGAAGGAGCCGAGCTCCGCCCTCAAGCGGGAGATCTCCGCTGCCAGTTCCGCAGGGTTGTCCGAGCCCAGGGACCAGACGCGCTTCGGGTCGTGCAGCTCGTCCAACGGCACCGGGGACGTGTGAAGGGTGTCCGCGAGCATGTCCCAGTCGTCGTGGCCCGCGCCCAGCATGCGGCGGACCCGGTGGCGGCCGAACAGCAGGGGGTGCGTGGAGTACGGGGGCTCCTGCACGTCCGCCAGCAGCAGGCGGGTGCCCTCGGTGAACGTCTCCTGGGCCGCCTCCAGCTCGTCGTGGGCCTCCAGGGCCTCCGCCACGATCACCCAGGGCGCCGGGTCTCGTGGTGACGCCGCCCGGACGCCCTCGATGATCGCGCGGGCCTCCGCCTCATGGCCGTACTCCCAGAGGTTCGATGCCTTGAGGGCTCGTACCAGGAAGGGGTTCTCCAGGGCGGTCTGCGATGCCAGCAGGCTGTCGTAGAGGGCGGTCGCCGCGGGGCGGTCGCCGGCCAGTTCAAGGTGGGCCGCGGCCTGCAGGAGCAGGGCTTCGGCGTCCTCGGGATACAGGCCGGCGGTTCGCTCCAGGCGTGCCGCTTCGGCGGTGTGGTCGACGTTCTCGGCAGGCGTGTCGGGGCGCATGGGGGACACCGTACTGCCGATGGCTTAATGAGGAGAGATATACGCAGGCCAGGACCCCCGGCGGAGCCCGCGCCCGCCCTGTCGGCCGCCGCAGTGGATGAAGATAGTGGGCAACGGCAACGGCAACGGCAAGAGCAACGGCAACGGCGACACCACGGCACAGCGATACGGGGGCGCGTGATGACGGTGACCGGAACAGGTAAGAACCCGCGGTCCTCGATACCGGCGCGACTCGTAGGCGTCCTGCTCGTCCTGCTGTCCCTCGTCCCGGCCGTGAGCTGCTGGCTCGTGTTCTCCGCCTGGCTGCCCTCCGACGTCGAGCGGTATCAGGATTACCGGGCCGCCGAGCCATGCCCGGACCGATCGACGGCAACGGGAACGGCAACGGGAACGGCAACGGCAACGGCGGCGGAGAACTGCCTGCTCACGGTCGCCCTCACCGTCGAGCGCACGAGGAACGAGCCGGGCAGGAGAAGCGGCAGCTACACCGCGACCTTGGACGGTGCCCCCGTCTGGAGCGGCACCGTGTCCTTCGGTGACCCGGGCCCCGTGCTGGAGCGGCTCGTGCCGGGCGACCGGATCACCGGCACCGTCTGGCGGGGCGAGGTCATGACCGTAGGCAAGGGGGAGCTACGGCAGAACACCTCCGACGTGCCCCGCGACGAGCCCCAGATGACGTACGCCATCGGCACGTTCCTGGGGCTCCTCGCGGCGCTGGGGCTCGGGTTCGGCGCGGTGCGGATCGCCCGGCCCCGCGGTCACGAGCCGTTCACCTGGCGGCCGTTGGGGAAGACGCTGCTGATCGTCATGACGGTCGCCTGTGCCGGCGTGGGCCTGCCGGCCGTGTGGATCGGCGTTCCGTCGTGGGTCGTGCCCGCCGTCGTCGTACCGATCGTCGCGGTCACGGCCTGGCAGCTCCACCAGCACGTGCGCCAGACCGCGGTCCGCGACCGCTCGCCCTCGTCGACGGAGCCGACGGAGCCGACGGAACCGGCCTGATCAGCCGGCCCCGCCCCGGTGATCCGCCCCGGCCCACTCCCTCAGATCGTCACCCCGTCGATCTGAATCGTCTGCACCGCCTTCGCCGCGAACGGCACCGCCACCGACTTCCCGCTCAGATGCGTGTCCGAGTACGCCTTGTACGCGTCCCCGCCCGTAGTCACCGTGTTCCAGCGCGGGACCAGGCCGCCCGTCCCGCCCGTCACCGTGGTGAAGTTGGAGAGGTTGAAGGTCAGGGTCTGGGCCGAGGTCGAGGTGTTGAGGGCCACGATGACGAGCCGCTTCGCCGTCGCGTCGTACGCCGCCGTCGCATAGCTCACGCCCGTGTCCAGGATGCGCATGCCGGGGCGGATGTGGCGGCTGAACTGGGCCAGCACGTAGTACTTCCGCTCGACCGCGCCTGCCTGCAAGGTGCTCGCGTCGTACTTGATCACGCCCCAGCCCGCGGTCGGGTCCATGACCTGCCAGTAGACCCAGGCCGTCGGGTGCAGCCAGCGGAAGTCGTAGAGGAGGTTGAAGGCCATGTTGTAGCCGGTGCCGTCGCTGTCGCCGGTCTCCGAGTTCCACAGCTTCTTGCCGGCCGTCGTCACCACGTCCGTGTAGAGCAGGTCCCTACGGCCGGCGGAGCCCTGGTAGCCGTGCACGTTGACCTGGTTGACGTACCCCTTCGTCGTGGAGCTGAAGGAGTTCCAGGTGGTGCGGGCGAGGTCGTAGCTCGTCTCGTCCGAGGCCGAGATCTTCACGCCCGACAGCCCTCGGTTGTTCAACTCGCTGCGCATGTACGGCAGTACGGCCGTCTGGACCGCCGAGTCCATGTGGCAGCCCTCCTGGGTGCCGGTGGCGGTCCACCAGGACGACGAGGGCTCGTTGAAGGGGTCGACCGTCGCGAAGTTCACGCCCCAGTTGTTCTTGGCGTAGAGGGCGACGGCGGCGAGGTGGGAGGCGTGCTGGCGGTAGTTCCAGGTCTGGAGGTTGTTGCCGCCGCCCGAGGCACCCGAGGGGTTGTGGTTGGCGCACATCCACCACATCGGCGAGTTGGCGAACAGCTCCGTCGTCGCGCCGCGTGCCACCGCCTTCGTCAGCATCGCGCGCTGGGTGGCGTCCGCGGTCCAGTCCCAGGCGGAGGAGGTGGGGTCCTCGTTGTTCCAGTCCTGCCAGTAGCCCTCGATCTGCTTGAACGCGGGGATGTTGGCGGAGGCCACCATCGACTGCCCGCCGACCGCGTTCCAACTGCACGCCCCCAGGTTGTAGCGGGCGATGTTCATACCGAGGCCGGGGAGCGAGGTGCCGTTGTAGGTCGTCGACTTGGTGGTGAAGAACAGGTCGGCGAAGTCGTCCCTCGCGCCGAACACGTTCGCCCACCAGGCGAGGGACGTGCCCCAGCCCTCCCAAGTGCCGTACGACGTGCCGGGGGTGACGGCGATCGTGGCGTCCGCGCGTGCGGTGCCCGTCGCCAGGGCGCTGCCGAGGAGGGTGCCTCCTGCGGCTGTCAGCAGCGTTCTGCGTCGGATCATGGCTGTCCTGTCCGCCTCTCGTGGGGCTCGACCGCCTGTCCCTGAACGGGCGGTCGGGCTGAAGACGTAGTGGCTCGCCCATCGCGCCCCCCGCGTGCCATCACGAAGCATCGGGTGTGGTGTGCGGGGTTGTCGAGATGCGTGACAGCGCTTTCTTTCTATCCGGCTTTCTATTTTTCCAACGGTTATCAGAAGGGGTAGCGGTTAGTGAGCGGGGTGGATACCGGCGGTCAGCGCCGTGCCGGGGACGCCCGGGGGTGACCCGTCACGATCGCCGCCTCCGCACCGCGGCCCATGCGGCGCGGCACAGTACTCACTCATGGCCGACGAGCTTATGGGGCTGGTCACTTGAGGTGGCAGCGCTTATCGTGCGGGCCCGGTGAAGGCGGCGTACACGGGCGGAGGGCGGTGTACGGCATGCGGGTTCCCGTCGTGGGGCACGACACCCGGCGTCGGCGTGCCCGTCGCCGGCGCGCGCTGTGGACGGGCGGCGAACTCCTCGTCACCGTAGGGGTCGTACTCCTGCTGCTCGTCGTCCATCAGCTGTGGTGGACCAACCGGGAGGCACGGCGGGGCGCCGAGCGGAAGGTGGAGGCGCTGGAGCGGGAGTGGGACACCGGCCAGGAGCCGGCCATCGCCCCCAGCCCGCAGAGCACCGACACCCCGAACACCGACCCCCCGACCACCGACGACGCCCGCCGACAGCCGCAACAGCCCACCAACCGCTCCCGACAACCCAGTTGGTCCCAGGCCTACGCCATCCTCACCATCCCCAGCCTCGGCCTCCGCGTCCCCGTCGCCGAGGGCGTCAGCAAGCAGGACGTCCTCAACAAGGGGTACGTCGGCCACTACCCCGGCACCCAACAGCCGGGCCAGGCAGGCAACTTCGCCCTCGCCGGGCACCGCAACACCCACGGCGAGCCCTTCCGGTACATCAACCGGCTCGCGCCCAAGGACACCCTCCAGGTCGAGACCAAGGACGCCGTCTACACGTACGCCGTCGACAGGACCCTCGCCCAGACCTCGGCCCGCGACTCGGGAGTGCTCCGAAAGATCCCCCGCTCGACGGTCCACCCCGCCCGCGGCTACACCGCACCCGGCTACTTCATCACCCTGACCACCTGCACCCCGGAGTACACCTCCCGGTACCGCCTGGTGGTCTGGGGCAAGCTGGTCTCGATGCGCCCCCGTTAGTACCGGTGCCGCGCGCCACTCCTCAACGCACGTTCCACTCCTCGGCCGCGAGCTCCGAGGGCGGCCGGCCGATCAGCCGGATCCCGTCGGAGGTGACCTGGGGCCCGGACAGGGCATCGTCGGCGATGCAGGTCAGTCCCATCGAGTCGACGTAGTAGGCGACGACGTCCGCTCCGTACGGCGGGGTACCCACGCCACGGAACCGCGTACGCAGCTGCTGGAGCCGGGCGAACTTGGTGATCTCCGTGGCGCTGTCGGAGGCGTACCCCCTGCCTCCATCGCGACGGCCGCCTCCTGCGGGCTCATGCCGAAGCGCAGTGGGCCGACCCGTTAGAGCGGGGCATAGTCCCACTGCGCTCGGTCGGACTCGGCGACCACGGCCCAAGGGTCCGGCCACATGGCGAGCACCTCCTGTCGGACAAAGGCGCCGCTGACCCGATCAGCGGCTGACCGGCATGATCCACCAGCCACGCCCCGGCCCCACCCCTCACCCCCGCTCCCGCAGGACCCCCACCACGACCCCCGCCACCACGGCCAGCCCCGCCGACACCACCATCGCGATATCCGCGCCCCGGGCCAGACCGCCGCCCGAAGAGGTCGCGAGGGCGATCGTCAGGGCGACCCCCGCGCACGAGCCGATGTACCGGAAGGTCTGCTGCGCCCCCGAACCCATCGCCGCCCGCTGGGCCGGGACCGACTCCACGGCGAGCAGCGGCAAGGCGGCGTTCAGCAGACCGCTGCCCACCCCCGCCACGACCAGGCCGGGGAGCAGGCGGGTCCAGGAGCCCGAGCCGACCGAGCCCAGCATGGTCAGGACGCCGGCCGCGTGGAGCAG
This sequence comes from Streptomyces sp. NBC_00019, assembly GCF_045041015.1. Taxonomy (NCBI): domain Bacteria; kingdom Bacillati; phylum Actinomycetota; class Actinomycetes; order Kitasatosporales; family Streptomycetaceae; genus Streptomyces; species Streptomyces sp. NBC_00019. The sequence continues at coordinate 4,206,128 of NZ_CP108302.1, read as the reverse complement.
GAAACCGAGGGCGAGTTGCAGCCGCGGGGGCACTCGGCCGGACAGTCGGCGTGCCTGGAGTGCCACCGCGAAGGAGAGGCCGGACCAGAGCAGGAACAGCCAGGCCGTGTCCATCGCCGACAGTCCCATCGTCTGCTGGAGAAGGGCCGGCAGGAAGCTGAACAGGCCGATCACCGCGAGCCCAGTGAAGAGCCCGCCGGCGGAGGAGGCGAGGAAACGGGGGCGGCGGAGCAGACCCAGGTCGATCATCGGGGTCGCCGCGCGCCGCTCGACCACGACGAAGAGGGCCAGCAGTACCACCGAGGCCAGCAGCAACAGCCCCACCGGGGCCCGCAGCCAGCCGTCGCGGCCCAGCGTCAGGGCCGCGACCAGCGCGACCAGGGCCAGTCCGAAGGTCACGGCTCCGCCGAGATCGGGGCGGCCGCCACGCGGGGCGCGAGACTCGGACAAGGCGCGTGCCGACACGGACCCCACGACCACGGCGGCGGCGCCGAGAACGACGTAGGACAACCGCCAATTCGGCATCGCACCGGTCACGATCGGCCCCACCGCGATTCCGCCGCTCACGAACGCGCCCCACACCCCGGTCGCCCGCAGCCGCCCGGCCGGCGTCGGGAAGGCGTGGACGAGCAGGCCGAGGCTGCTCGCGAGGAGGGCCGCGCTGGCCGCGCCCTGGGCGATGCGGGCCAGGGTGAACAGCCAGGTCGTGGAGGCGAAGGCGCCGAGGACCGTGGTGAGGCCGAGCGCGAGGGTGCCGGCGACGAAGATCCGGCGGCGGCCGTAGTCGTCCGCGAGGCTGCCGGCCACCAGGAGGAGGGCGGCGAGACCGAGCGGAGTGCCGTTCAGGAGCCAGGCCTGGGCGGAGAGCGGGGTGTGCAGGGCGGCGGCGATGTCGGGGAGCGTGACCATCGGCGCGGTGTACGTCATCAGGGCCACGGCGGTGGCGGCGCTGGTCAGGGCGAGGGTGGGCCCGGCGGGTGGGAGGGGCACCGGAGTCGGCACCTCAGTGAGGGTTCGTTCACTGAACCTAGTCATGTGGAGTACCGTAACAGCGTCGGTTCGGTCACTGAACCAACCGCTCGCAAAGTGGCTAAGGTGGACGGCATGGCACTGGGCAAGGACTACGTGACACAGCAGTGTTCGGTCGCCCGCGCGCTGGAGATCGTCGGCGAGCGCTGGACGCTCCTCGTCGTCCGCGACGCGCTCTACGGCGTACGGCGCTACAACGACTTCCTCGGCCACCTCGGCATCCCCCGCGCCGTCCTCGCCGCCCGCCTCCAGATGCTCACCGAGGAGGGCGTCCTGGAGAAGCGCCGGTACCAGGAGTCGCCGCCGCGTGACGAGTACGTCCTGACCGACCGCGGCATCGAGCTGTGGCCCGTGGTGCGCTCACTCGGGCGGTGGGGCCGCGAGCACTGCGACAAGACGGTGCTGCGCGCCTTCCGGCACACGGAGTGCGGCACCGAACTCGGCTCGTACGGCGAGTGCCCCGCCTGCGCAACCTTCGTACCGCCCGCCGACGTCCTCATGATGCCGGGCCCCGGACTCGACCCGGACCCGGTGGATCCGGTCAGCCGGGCTCTGCTGAAGCCCAAGCGGCTGTTGGAGCCGGTGGTGACCGATCAGGTATAACCGACACAGGTACGAATGGCGTACCTCGTCCGGTGAGCGAGGGGAGGGGTGGCCGATGATCCGCGGTCCGCGCCCCGCCGTACCCCTGCTGCTCCTGTTCCTCCAGGTCGCGCTCCTCGACACCGGCAGCCTCTCCGCCACCGTCGCCCTCGCGGCGACCGCCGCGGCCGGCTCCGCCTTCGCCGCCTGCTCCCTGCTCGTCGCGCGCTGCGCACCCGCCGTACCGCCCACCCGGGTCCGTACGGCCATCCGCGACCGCGCCCGCCGCACGGCCTTCCTGTCGCAACGCGACCCCGATGCCAAGGGCCGCACCAGGCCCCGCGCACCGGGACACGCCCTCCTGGCGACCGCCGCGTAGGGGCACGCACCTTCTTTTCCGAAGCACCCCGAGGCTCCCTGAGAGCACTCTCCGGGTGTTTTCGATAGGTGACGCAGACCCCGCGCGGGTCGTCATGCCGCACACCTCTTCCCGGATCGCCGTATCCGGGTTCCCGGCACTGACGAGACCCCCGGAGGGCTCACCCATGTCCGTCTTCGCCACCCTGGTCGAGCATCTCGCCGACCTCCTCCAGCCCCTGCTCGGCGCATCCGCCGCGGCCGGCGCGATCGTCCTGTTCACCGCGCTCGTACGACTCCTCGTGCACCCCCTGTCCCGCGCGGCGGCGCGCGGGCAGAAGGCCCGCACCGAACTCCAGCCGAAGATCGCCGAGCTGCGGAAGAAGCACGCGAAGAATCCCGAGAAACTCCAGAAGGCCGTACTGGCACTGCACGCCGAGGAGAAGGTCTCCCCGCTGTCCGGCTGTCTGCCGAGCCTGTGCCAGCTGCCGGCGTTCTTCCTCCTCTACCACCTGTTCTCGAACACGACAAACCCGCTCCTGACCCATCAGCTCTTCGCCGCCCCTCTCGGCAACCACTGGGCGGACGCGCTCGGCGACGGCGGCGCCTTCGGGGGAGCGGGACTCGTCTACGTCGGACTGTTCACGCTGGTCGCCTGTGTCGCCGCCTTCAACTTCCGCCGTACGAAGCGGATGATGGCCGCGAATCCGGCCGTACCGGTGGTCGACGGGCAGCCGATGGCGGGGATGGGGGCGATGACCAAGGTCATGCCGTTCATGTCCTTCTTCACGCTCTTCACCGTGGCGGTGGTGCCGCTGGCGGCAGCGCTGTACGTCGTCACCAGTACGACGTGGAGCGCGGTGGAGCGGGCGGCGCTCTATCGCTGATCGGCCCGGGCCCCGGTCCAGTCCGTGAACCGGGTATTGCGGACTGGACGCCGACCTTGGAGGATCGACCAGTCATCCGATGGCTGCACCCATGGGATGGCGCCCCGCGATCGAGGGAGATTGTGATCATGAAGCTGCTGCGAGTCGGTACGGCGGGAGCGGAGGCGCCCGCGCTGCTCGACGCCGACGGGACGCTGCGGGACCTGAGCGGTCTCGTCCCGGACATCGACGGAGCGCTGCTCGCCGACGACGCGGCGCTCGGGCGGATCCGCACGGCCGCGGAGGCCGGCGAGCTGCCCGCGCTGGACGCCACCGGGCTGCGCGTCGGACCGCCGCTCGCCCGGATCGGCAAGATCGTGTGCATCGGCCTGAACTACCACGACCACGCCCGCGAGACCGGCGCAGAGCCGCCCTCCGAGCCCGTCATCTTCTTCAAGGCCGCGGACACGGTCGTAGGCCCTCACGACACCGTCCTCGTGCCCCGCAAGTCGGAGAAGACCGACTGGGAGGTCGAGCTGGCGGTGGTCATCGGACGTACGGCCCGCTACCTCGACTCGGACGAGGCGGCGCTCGCGCATGTCGCCGGGTACGCGGTGGCGCACGACGTGTCCGAGCGGGAGTTCCAGATCGAGCGGGGCGGGACCTGGGACAAGGGCAAGAACTGCGAGACGTTCAACCCGCTGGGTCCGTGGCTGGTCACGACGGACGAGGTACCGGACCCGCAGAACCTGTCGCTGAAGCTCTGGGTCAACGGGGAGCTGAAGCAGGACGGGACGACGGCCGAGCAGATCTTCCCGGTGGCGGAAGTGGTGCGGTACGTCAGCCAGTTCATGACGCTGTACCCCGGTGATGTGATCAACACGGGGACGCCGGCGGGGGTGGCGCTGGGGCAGCCGGAGCCGAAGCCGTTCCTGCGGGCCGGGGATGTGGTGGAGCTGGAGATCGAGGGGCTCGGACGTCAGCGCCAGGAGTTCAAGAACGCGTAGACGCTCCGCTGGGAGAGCCGGGGAACTGCGGCTTGTACGTCAGCCGCGGGCCGTTCGTGGCTGGTCGCGCAGTTCCCCGCGCCCCTAAGGCAGGTCGTCTACACGTTCTTGTTCAAGAACTCTTCCAGCGCCTCCACCACGAACTTGTGGTCCTGGAGCTGGGGCAGACCGCTCACCGTCACGGAACCGATGACCCCCACGCCCTCCACGGTGATCGGGAACGAACCGCCGTGGGCCGCGTACTCGTCCGCGTCGAGACGGGAGGACTCCTCGAAGGTGGAGCCCTTGGCGCGGAAGCGGGCGCCGACCAGATAGGAGGCGGAGCCGTAGCGCTCCACGACGCGGCGCTTGCGGTTGATCCAGGCGTCGTTGTCCGGGGCGGAGCCCGGCAGGGCGGCGTGGAAGAGCTGCTGGCCGGCGCGGTGGATGTCGATGGCGACGGGGGCCTGGCGCTCACGGGCCAGCTCCACCAGCAGGGAACCCAGGGCCCAGGCGTCGTCATTCGTGAACTGGCGGAAGACCAGACGGCGTTCCTGTGCCTCCAGCTCCTCGATGGGCGGGGTCAGTTCCGGATGGAACTTCGGGGTCAACTCGCCGCTGTGCGTCACAGCTTCACCACCACTCCGTCGTGGGCCGAACGGCGGGCCGCCTCGAGCACGTCGAGGGCGGCGGCCGCCTCCATTGCGGTCACCGGGTTGGGACCGCCGTCGAGCAGGGCCTTCGCCACGGCCGCATAGTAAGCGGGGTAGTCGCCGGCGAGGGTCGGTTCGGGCCGACCGCCACCTGTCAGCGGGGACTCACCGGCACCGACCCGCCCCCACAGCGACTCGGGCTCCAGGCCCCAGCCCTTGCCCTCGGCCGGCCGCTCGCCGTCCTTGAGGGCCGCCTCCTGGGGATCGAGGCCGTACTTCACGTATCCGGCCTGCGAGCCCAGCACCCGGAAACGGGGCCCGAGTTGGGCGGTGGTGGCGGTGGCGTACAGCTGGGTCCGCACCCCGCTCGCGTGGGTGAGCGCGATGAAGGTGTCGTCGTCGACCGAGGCACCGGCGCGCCGGATGTCCGACTCGGCGTACACCGAGGTGACGGGACCGAAGAGGACGAGTGCCTGGTCCACGAGATGGCTGCCGAGGTCGTACAGCAGACCTCCGATCTCTGCCGGGTCACCGGACTCCCGCCATCCGCCCTTGGGTTGCGGTCGCCACCGCTCGAAGCGGGACTCGAAGCGCCACACGTCGCCCAGCTCACCGTCGGCGAGAAGCTTTCGAAGTGTCAGGAAGTCGTTGTCCCACCGCCGGTTCTGGAAGACGGAGAGGAGCAGTCCCCGCTCCTCGGCGAGCGCGGCCAGCTGCCGCGCCTCGGCGGCGGTGCCGGCGACCGGCTTGTCGACGACGACCGGGAGACCGGCCTCGAGGGCGGTGGTGGCGAGCGTGACATGCGTCTTGTTGGGAGAGGCGATGACGATGAGATCCAGCTCGCCGGCCGACTGCTCGAACAGTTCGTCGGGCGTGGCGGCGACGCGTACGTCCGGGAACTCGGCGCGGGCCTGCTCCTGGCGCTCGGGGTTCGAGGTGACCACCGTGTCGAGGACGAGGCCCTCGGTGGCGGCGATCAGCGGGGCGTGGAAGACGGAGCCCGCGAGGCCGTAACCGATGAGGCCCACGCGGAGAGGGGTATCAGCCGTACCAGTCATGCCCCCACTTTGGCAACGCTGTTGCCAAAGTGCAAGCGGTAGGGAGAATGGTGGCGTGGACAGGACGAAGAAGTCGGCGAGCGGCGGGCGCCCGGTGACGGCCGGAGTGAACCTGCTCGGGCTGCGCAGCCACAACACCGCACTGGTGCTGGACCTGCTGCGCACCGCGGGAACCGAGGGCATCAGCCGCCTGGAACTCGCCGACCGCACCGGCCTCACCCCCCAGGCCGTCAGCAAGATCACCGCCCGACTCCGTGAGGAGGACCTCGCGACGGAGGCGGGCCACCGGGCATCGACGGGCGGCAAGCCCCGGACGGTACTGCGGCTGGTCCCGGAGGCCGGCCACGCACTGGGAGTGCACCTGGACCGGGACGAGCTGCGGGCGGTGCTGGTCGACCTGGACGGGACCGTGGTGGGGGAGCGGTGCGTCGCGATGGACCTGGGGTCGGGAGCCGACGCCGTGGTGGAGGGGGTGGCCGACCTCGCCGAGGCGTTGCTCTCAGTGCTGCGGCCGAGGTCGGTACTCGGCGTGGGCGTGGCTCTGCCGGGACCGCTCGACCACGGGCGGGGAGTGCTGCACCGCGTCACCGGTTTCCCCGAGTGGGACGGCTTCCCCCTCCGTGACGCACTGGCGCGCCGACTCGGCATGCCGGTCGCCGTGGACAAGGACACCAACGCGGCAGCCCTGGGCCTGGCCGTCGGAGACGAGGCCGACTCCTTCGCGTATCTGCATCTCGGTACGGGACTGGGCGCCGGTCTGGTGATCGGCGGCAAGGTGCACCGGGGCGCCCGTACGGGCGCGGGAGAGTTCGGCCACCAGGTCATCCAGCTCGACGGCCCACCCTGCGACTGCGGAAACCGGGGCTGCATCGAGGCCCTGTGCCTGGGAGCCGTGACACGAGGGGACACGGAGACGGCGGCCCGGGTACTCGGCGCAGGCGCCGCGAACCTGGTCGGGCTGCTCGACATCGACGTAGTACTCCTCGGCGGACGCACGGTCACCGCGGCGCCGGAGCTCTTCGTACGAGGAGTACAAACAGCACTGGACGACCGCGCACAGGGAAACGGCACCGTGCCCGTACGACTCGCCCCCGGCGGAACCAGGGGCGTGGCCGAGGGCGCCGCCCAACTACTGCTCGCCCCCCTGTTCGGCCGAGCGGACGGCTGAGCCGACCACCGTAGAACGGCCATCGCCGCCCCCAGACGGGACGCGCCCGCACCGATGTACCGCCGCCCCCAGACGGGACGCACCCGCGCTCGCGCAACGGCGAGCAGGGGACGTACCGGGGGGTGTCCGCCCGCAGCGTCGGGCGCCCAACCAACCGCACCGCCAAAGACACAGCACCGCCCGACCGAGGACGGACACCCCCCGGTACGGCACCGACCCACAATCCGACCGTAGTGCGCAACGCGAACCCCCACCGAACCGCGACGGGCCGCCGCAGGCATCCCCCCACCGCCGATCGGGCGGCATTCCACCCCGGCCCGGAGCGGCACCCCCCGTTCCCCACCCCCACCCGCCATGGTCATGTGTTTATGCGACTGTGTACGCCCGCCACCGCCACCCTCCCCCTAGCCGCGGCAGCCGCCCTGCTCCTCGCCCCCACCCCGGCCCAAGCGGCGGCCCCCGCCGCGCCCACCTGCGCCGCCCCCGACGCCCGCACCTTCCCCCTCACCACCCGCATCCACGGCGGCCCCGCCGCCTACGAGATCGGCGGCGGATACGCCACCTGGTACCTCGACCTCACCAACACCACGGACCGCACCTGCGAGAACATCCACCCGGTAGTGGTCCTCGTAGACAAGAAGCACGCCCTGGAACCCGACCAGCCCCAACTCGAGTTCTACGAGGGCATGCGCCCCCACCCCGTCCGCTTCGAGACCACCGACGAGGACGAACTCGTAGGGGTGTTCCGGCAGGGCCTCACCGTCGCCCCCGGCAAGACCCGCACCGTGAAGATGCGCCTCGCCCTCACCTCGGACGCCGTACCGAACGAGGTCACCGCCAACGCCGCTGTCGTACAACGCCATGAGGACGACGGCGACTGGGTGGGCCAGTCCAACGACTACCGCTTCGCCGTCGACACCGACACCCCGCCGCCCCCGAGCGACACCGCCGACGCCCTCCCCGACGCCGAAGAGGCAGCGGAACTCGCCCATACCGGCCCCAGCACCCCCGCCCGCCTCCTGGCCGCCGCCCTCCTCCTCACCACCGGCGGCACGCTGCTCCTGGCCCGCCGCCGCTGAGACACCCGGAAGCCGAACCAACCGGAGGCCGAACCAACCGGAGGCCGAACCAACCGGAAGTCGGCCATTCCCTCAAGATCCGGCCACTGTCTAGGCTGGGGCCGACGCAGCACCGCGTACATGCGTACGGCAGGAGATCCCGCACATGGCAGACCGCAGGCCCATCGATTCGTGGCTCACCGACATGGACGGTGTGCTCATCCACGAGGGCGTACCGATCCCCGGCGCCGACGCCTTCCTGAAGAGGCTCCGGGAGTCGGGCAAGCCTTTCCTGGTGCTCACCAACAACTCCATCTACACGGCGCGGGACCTGCACGCCCGTCTGCGGAGGATGGGCCTGGACGTCCCGGTTGAGAACATCTGGACCTCGGCGCTGGCTACCGCCAAGTTCCTGGAGGACCAGCGGCCAGGTGGTTCCGCCTATGTCATCGGCGAGGCGGGTCTCACCACGGCCCTTCACGAGGTCGGCTACGTCCTCACCGATACAGACCCTGACTTTGTCATTCTTGGTGAAACTCGGACTTATTCCTTCGAGGCGATGACGAAGGCCGTCCGGCTCATCAACAACGGTGCTCGGTTCATCGCGACGAATCCCGACGAGACCGGACCTTCACCCGAAGGGGTACTGCCGGCCACAGGTTCGGTCGCGGCACTGATCACCGCGGCGACCGGCAAAAAGCCGTACTTTGTCGGCAAGCCGAACCCGCTGATGATGCGGGCGGGCCTGAACGCGATCGGGGCACACTCCGAGTCCAGCGCGATGATCGGTGACCGGTTGGACACGGATGTCCTGGCGGGCCTGGAGGCGGGGATGGTGACGTTCCTCGTCCGCACCGGTCTGACGTCGGATGCGGACATCGAGCGGTACCCGTACCGCCCGTCGAAGGTCGTGGACTCGATCGCGGACCTCGTGGACCGGATCTGAAACGCCACGACCCATGAAGACGACTCGTACGGAGTAGTGGCGGCCCCCTGAGGATGCGGGGCCGCCGCCCCCGGGGGACTCTCCACATATCTGGAGGTTCACGATGGGTTCACTACGCCTCACTCTCTGCACCACACTGCTGGCGGTCACCGCACTGACCACCCCGGCCGCGCACGCGGCCGACGGCGAAGCAGTCGCAGTCACCCCGTCGTCCCCCGCCCCCGGCACCGACATCGCCCTTCGCGTGAGCGGCTGCGCCGACAGAACCGGTACGGCCGTCTCCGCGGCGTTCGTCGCCGACGTACGGCTCACGGGGGCGGACGGCACCCTCGTCGGCGAGACCCGGGTCCGCACCGAACTGCGGGCGGGCTCCTACGACGTCCAGGTCACCTGCGGGGACACGTCCCACAAGGCCGCGGTCACCGTCGTACAGGAGCCGTCCCCGCACACCTCTCCCGTCGCCCCGGTCCAGGCGGGCGGCGGCGGCACGGCTCACCTCGCCGCCGTCGACGCCCGCTCGGCCGGACCCGGGACCGCGCAGGCGGTGACCGGACTGGTGCTGGCCGGGGTGGCGGCCGCGGCGGTGGTGCTGCGGAGGGTCCGCCGGAGCCGTGGGAGCGACTGACATGCGCTCCTCCGGCACGGGTCGCCTCCTCACCGGGGTGGCCTGGGTGGTGCTGCTGCTCGGGCTGTGGCTGTGGGGGCGGGAGGTCACGGACGTACGCAACGGGATATCCGCGCCCACGACCGGGGACGTGGCGGCGGTCGGACGGCCACCCGACGTCGAACTGCCGCCCCCCGCCGAGCCGTTGAGGCCCGCGCTGCCGCAGCGCATCGACATTCCCGGACTCGGCGTGCAGGCGCCCGTGGTGGCCCGCGGGCTCGACGGGGGCGGCGCGATCGACCCGCCGCCCTACGACCAGGCCGGCGTCGTCGGCTGGTATGCCGCCGGGGTGAAGCCGGGGGCCGCCGGGGCCGCGCTGATGGTGGGGCATGTGGACACCGAGACCAGGCCCGCCGTCTTCTACAAGCTCAGCGCGCTGAAGCCGGGCGAGACGGTCCGGGTGATCCGCGACGACGGCAGGGTCGCCGAGTTCACCGTCGACGACGTCCAGGTCGTCGCCCGCGACCTCTTCGACGCCCGCCAGGCCTACGGGACACACGAGAAGGGCCGTGCCGAACTGCGGCTCATCACCTGCGGCGGCACCTTCGACCGCGCGAGCCGCAGCTATACGGCGAACGTGATCGTGTCGGCGTATCTGACGGGGACCGGCCTCTAGACCTGGCCGCGCCACCCGGCCCGCGCCACCTGGCCCGGTCGACGGCCCGCTCCCCCCGAAGCCGCCGACCGGGCTGGTCCTCAACCGCGCGCACAGGCTGCGGGAGTAACCCGGCGACCGGCACGGGAGGCTCGTAAGCCAGTTGTGGTGGGCAGTCGGCCGGGGGCTGAGGCCTTCTGTAGGAAGACTTTAGAACGGATGTGCCCCGAGGCCTAGGGGGCATTTGACGCCATGTCAAAACCTGGTGGCTCTGCGTCATACGGCCAGGTGGTACGCGGTTCTACGAGGGTCCACCGGCGGTGCCGTCGAACTCCCGCCGCAGCTCGGTGTCGTCCGCACTCCGTTCGATGACCGCGCTCGCGACCCGGTCCAGGGGCAGCCGGCGGCGGCGCGCGTACTGCCGCAGGGCCATGAAGGCATGGTCGGCGCGGGCGTTCCAGCGCTCGGCGAGCATGCCCTTCGCCTGCTCGATACGGACCCGGCTGGAGAGGGCCTGCTGCAACTGTCCGGCCAGGGTGCGGCACTGGGAGTGGACGGTGTTGTTCTGGAGCCCGAGGGACGCGGAGTCGGCGAGGATCTGGGCCATCGGCAGCTCCGAGCCGGACGACGGCTCCCCGAGCAGGGTGGGCACGAAGACGTTGAGCGCGCCGAACAGCCGATCGCTGCGCCGCAGGGGCACCGCGAAGGTCGTGACGACGTCGTGGCGCAGCGCCCGCTCGGTGAAGTCCGGCCAGCGGGAGGCCGCGCGGGCCGCCCGGATCGAGACCGGCGGGACCGCCCTGCCGGAGCCGTAGGTGTCCAGGCAGGGGCCGCCGCTGTGCTGGGCCTGGAGCAGATCGATCGCCATGTCCTCGTGCGCGCTGCTGCCCGTCAGCGAGACGGTGCGCCCGCCGTCGATGAGCATGACCCCGGCCGCCTGCGCGGCCAGCAGGTCGACGCAGTGGTCCGCCAGTCGCTGCAGGTAGTCCTCGATGCCGAAGCTGTCGGACAGGGTGTCCGCGGCCTCCACCAGCGCCGCTGCCAGCCGGAGCTCCCGGGTGGTGTGGTGCATCCTCGCCCACTCCCCTTCGCTGTCCGCCCGTCCCCGCCCCAGCGCGCGCCTACCCCGACCATGGGTGCTGTAACAGCTCCCCGACAAGGCTCGGGCGATCTCGTGTGCCCCACGACACGTATGTCAGGATTGAGCCTTCGACTGCAGCACCGAGGGGGAGTTGGATGTACGGCACGAGGGGGGCCGGGATGAGGACGTCCGCGATAGTGCTGGGGGCGGCACTGATGATCGCCGGATGCTCCTCGTCCGGGGACAAGGACGAGCCGGACGACGCGTCCGGCGCCAAGATCACCCAACAGCCCAAGGAGACCGACCCGTTCTGGGTCAATCCGGAGGGCACCGCGGCCCAGCAGGTCGCGGAGTTCGAGAAGTCCGGCAAGGACGCGGACGCCGAACAGATCCGCAAGATCGCCGAGCAGCCCACCGGGCAGTGGATCGGCACGGAGAACCCCGAGCAGGAGGCGCGCGGCTTCACCGAGGCCGCCGACAAGGCGGGCCGTACGGCTCTGCTGGTCCTCTACAACATCCCGCACCGCGACTGCGGCAACTACTCGCAGGGCGGCGCCGCCGACGGCAACGCCTACCGGACCTGGCTCGACGGCGTGGCCGCGGGCATCGGGGACCGCGCGGCGACAGTCATCCTGGAGCCGGACGCCGTACTGCACCTGGTCGACGGCTGCACGCAGGACGAGTTCCACGAGGAGCGCTACGACCTCCTCCAGGGCGCCATCGCCAAGCTCAAGTCCCTGAAGAACACCAAGGTCTACCTGGACGCGGGCAACGCCGGCTGGGGCCACCCGGACCAGATCTTCGAGCCGCTCCAGTGGGCGGGCGTCGACAAGGCCGACGGCTTCTCGGTCAACGTCTCCAACTTCTACTCGACCGAGGACTCGATCGCCTACGGCAAGCAGCTCTCCGCGAAGGTCGGCAACAAGCACTTCGTGATCGACACCAGCCGCAACGGCAACGGCCCCTACAACGAGGGCAAGGCCGACGAACGCTGGTGCAACCCGCCCGGCCGCGCCCTGGGCGAAACCCCGACGACGAAGACCGCGGACCCGCTGGTCGACGCGTACGTCTGGGTCAAGCGCCCGGGAGAGTCGGACGGCGAGTGCAAGGGCGGCCCGAAGGCGGGGGAGTGGTGGGGGGAGTACGCCTTGAACCTGGCGAAGGCCAGTAAGTAGCCGCACAGCGAAGGGCGCCCTCCGTCATACGGAGGGCGCCCTCAACTGTTACCGCCTAAGGAACCTTGACCCACTGTGCCTTGCTCGGCGTCCCCTGATCGTCATCGACGAACAGCATGTACCACCCCGACTGCACCAGGTTCTTGTTCTTCGGCACCGTCACCGTGATCTTGTCCCCGGACACCTTGTACTTCAGCTCGATCGACCGCTGATCCACGTCGGTGACATGCGTCGCCGCACTGGGCCGGATCAGCCGCACCTTCTCTATCGTCGAGGCGTGCTGCGAGGTGAACGTCCCGGACTCGCCGCGCTCGATGGTCTGCGGACCACCGGACAGCGACGGCCGTGAGTCCCGGTAGAGATACGGCGGCGTGTAGATCTCGATGCGCTGCTCGAACTCGCCCGGCTTGGTGTTGGCCTTGTCGCTGTAGAGCGAGTCCGAGCCGAAGAACATCACCCGGCCGTCGGGCAGCAGGATCGAACCGGAGTGGTAGTTCCGGCCCACCAGCGGATCGGCCACCTGCTCGAACGTGTTCGTCTCGGGGTGGTAGATCCGGGCCTGGAGGATGTTGGAGTCACCGCGCCCGCGGTAGTCCTCCGAGCCGCCCGACACCAGGATGGAGTCGTCCGGCAGGACCGAGATGCTCGGGTACCGCGTGCCCTTCTCCAGCGTCGGTCCGTCCTCGAACTTCGGGTTGTCCGCCTTCAGGTCGATGATCCGCGTCTTGTCGCTGGACTTGTCGGACTCACCCACCCCGCCGCCGCCGACCACCATGTACTTCTCGTCCTGCGCCGGCGCGAGCAGCACCGTGCCGGACGTCTCCATCAGCTTGGGGTCGCTGAGCCCCGACAGCTTGGTGAACTTGTTGGTGTCGACGTCCCAGACGCCCGGGTCACGCCCGACGTTGTCAGGCCCGTAGCCCGCGTTGGAACCCGAGTAGAAGACCTTGCCGTTCTGCATCAGGAACAGCGCGGGGTACGTCGGGAACTGGCGGGTCTTGGGCAGATAGGTCCAGGTCTTGGTCTTCGGGTCGAAGACCTCGTTCTTGCCCGGCACCAGCTGTCCGATGTCGTCGAGGCCGGAGACGCTGAGGACCTTGCCGTCGCTCAGGGTGGTGAGCGTCGGGTACCAGCGGGCCTCGTTCATCGGGTCGACCTTGATGTACTTCTCGGCGACCGGGTCGAACTCGTAGGTGTCCCGGATCCCCTGGAAGTCCTTCTTGTCGAGGGCGAGCTTCTGCGCGATGCCGTACGTGTTGCGCGCGTCGGTGCCGGACAGTCCCTGGATGCGGTAGTTGTCCTGCGTACCGGTCTCGTGCGTGCGGCCGGACTTCTGCGCCTCGACGTAGATACGGCCGAGCCCCGGGTCGTTGCGCAGGAACTCGCCGGTCTTCTTGTCGAAGACCTTCTCGGCACGCTCCACGACGACCGGGTCCTTCGACACGAACGTCTTGCCGTTCTCCTTGCCGGTGAACTTGGTGCCCGCCGGCAGGGTGATCGGCTTGTCGGGGTTCTCGTTGTGGACGATCATCAGGCCGCCGGCCTTGGTGACGTCACCCTTGAGCTTCTCGTACCGCTTCGTACCGCCCGCGATCAGCAGATTGCCGTTGGACAGCTGAGTGTGGCCCGTGCAGAACAGGTCGCTGGGCGTGGGCACCTTCTTGATGGTGCCCTTGACCGGGTCCCAGATACGGGTGTCGAACTTCTTGGCGTCGAAGTTCTCCTGGTTGTTCCCCGACCCCGCGACGAGCAGCACCTTGCCGGTGCGCAGCAGCGCCGCGTGGATCGTGTTCTGTCTGAACTCCTCCGGAAAATCGACGACTTCCCACTTGCCGTTGTCGGCTTTGTACTCCGGTTTGTTGATCTTGTACTGGTGGTATTTCTCGGTCCCGAAGCGGTAGAGCCACGGCCCGTTCATCCCGGCCAGTGCGAGTACCACCGCCGTACCTATCGCTAGGCGACGGGCACGACGGCGTCCGGCACGGTCGTTCATTCCTTACGTCCCCCAAGTCCACCCAGGGCGATTTGCATGGTCTGGTCGTTGCCCCCGCTGTTTCCGTCTCCGCCGCCCGGCTGAGAGGCGGCCCAGCTCGGCTTCTGGGCGGGCGCGTGCTGGGCCGGCAGGGGCTGCGGCTGGTACTGCTGCTGCGCCGGGACCGCCGGGCCCTGCGGCTGCGGCTCCTCGGCGGGCTTCTTCTTCTCCTGGCGCAGCATGTGCCGCCAGACGAAGATCGGCGTCGCGGTGATCAGCATGGCGAAGATCGCCCAGATGATCATCGCAGGGTGCGAGTGGCCGTAGACGAAACCGGCGGCGATCGAGGCGCCGAAGATCGCGATGAAGTACCAGTGGTAGCGGAAGGTCCCGAACCAGCGGTCGGGGCTGGCCGAGTCGCCCTTGGGGGTGACGACGAACTTGCTCTTGCGGCGCAGCGCGGAGTCGATCAGGGCCTTGGCGTACAGCGGCGCGGACAGCGCGGACATCACCATGCCGGCCACACCGCCGGAGCCCTCGGGCTCGTGCGGGGAGACGTTGTGCCTGCGGTTCCAGACGTAGAGGCCGATCTGCAGGGCGGAGGCGTTGCCGTAGAGCATCAGCCACACGGTGGGGTCGATGTTCACACCCGAGGCGCCCAGGCCCAGGAACAGTGCGCAACTCAGTGCCGCGAGGATCCAGTTGAGGGCGGACATCGGGTAGAAGATGATCATCATCGTGTAGTTGAAGAGCTTGCCGGGGGGCAGGGAGTACCAGCCCTTCCAGTACTGCTTGAGGATCGTCTCGTACGTCCCTCGGGACCAGCGCATCTGCTGGGTGAAGAAGTCCGTCCAGGCGCTGGGGCCCTCGCCGACCGCGAGCACGTCCGGGGTGTAGACCGAGCGCCACTTCTTCCCCGTCGCCGGGTTCTTGTGGCGGTGGATCTCGAAGCCGGTGGCCATGTCCTCGGTGATCGAGTCGTACAGGCCGCCGATCTGCTTGAGCGCCCTGATCCGCACGGCGTTGGACGTGCCGACGAACATCGGGGCGCCGTAGTAGTTGCCGGCGCGCTGGATGAGGGCGTGGAAGAGGAACTGCTGCGACTCGGCGGCCTTGGTGACGAAGTTGTCGTAGTTGCCGTAGACCTGCGGGCCGATGACGAAGCCGATGTCCGGGTCGCGGAAGAAGCCGAGCATCCGCTCCAGGTAGTTGGGCAGCGGCACGTGGTCGGTGTCGACCGAGGCGAAGAAGTCGTAGCCGTCGCCGTGGGCGTCCAGCCAGGCGTTGTAGTTGCCGTGCTTGGTCTTGGCGCGGTGCGGTCCCTTGGCCTGGTTCCACTTCGCGATGCCCTTGCGGGAGAAGTGGTGCACGCCGAGCCGGGCGCAGACCTCCTTGACCTCGGGGTCGTCACCCTCGTCGAGCAGCCACACATGCAGAAGGCCCCGGTGGCGCAGCTTGACCGCCGCCTCCAGGGTCTTCGTGACCATCTCCAGGGGCTCCTTCCCAGGCACGAAGGAGGTCAGGAAGGCCACTCTCGTGCCGGTCTCGGGCACCACCGGGATCGGGTCGCGGGCGACCAGCGTGGCGTGCGCGTTCGACAGCACGTTCATGCAGCGGAAGAACTCGATCAGGCCGATCGAGACGAGCATCACTATGTCGAGCGCGGGCAGCCACTTGAAGTCCACGTAGTCGCGCTCGGTCCAGTGCTCGGGCTGGAGCAGCCAGAACAGCAGGACCAGGGAGAGCACCGGCGCGGCGGCCAGCATCAGGGCGACTCTGATGCGGTGCGTCTCCTGCGAGATCAGCGATCGGTACTCCACCTTGTAGGGCTTCGACGGATCGGGCTGGGTGAGGGGTCCGGCCAATCGGCTGTAGTGCTCGTAGTCGTACTTCGGCAGGGTCTTCTTGATCCGGCGGAACGTGCCCGTCCGGGTCTGTGAAGTCACCCTGAGCTGAGTGGTCTCAGACGGGTCGAAGTTCTGCCGGGCGCCCGTCGGCGTCGACGTCATGAGTCATCCCCCCACACGCGAGTCATCGCGTGCTTTGTCGGTTCCTTACGTCTGCTCGAGTCCCCCTCGACTCTTCACAGACGTATCAGTGGTGGGCCGCAGTCACCACATTCTCCACACCAATAGACATGGAACTGCGACCTTCCGGTTGCATGATGCCCCCCTCGGCATCGTCCTATGAACGGGGCCCCCTCCCCGTCATCACCGGCAACCGGCTCCGTGCCCCCCCAAGTGCCGCGTATCCGCAGCATCTTGAAAACCAGGTTTCTACGGTGTCAGGCATGATCGCAAGATGCGAAACGCGGTGTTTACCGGTCATACGCGTTCATTGTGGCCCCTGTGGGGGCCTTGTGGGGAGGTTGTGGACAGTCGGGCACGGATGTTGCCGAAGTGCTCCCGTATAGCCCCCTCTGCCCGTATCGCATCCCCGGACCGTACCGCATCGAAGATCTCCCGGTGCTGCCTGCAGGTGATCCACGGATCCCGCGGCACACCCCCGAGATCCGTGCGTACGCGGTGGAAGGCGTCCCGGAACGCCTCCAGCACCTCGCTCAACAACACGTTGTCCAAACCCCGGTACAAGGTGGCGTGAAACGCTCGGTCGGTGTCGGCCAGGCCGTCGCCTCCGTGCGCGGCCTGTTGTTCCATACGGCTCACGAGCCCGTCCAGTTCAACGAGATCGGACTGCGGCAGCCGCCCCGCGAGCCGCGACACGAGCCCCGTCTCCACCGCCTCCCGGAGCTCCAGCAACTGCAGCAGCGAGTCCTCGCCCCGGTAGTGCCCGGCGACCGTACGGAACGCGAGCCCCTCGACCATCGGCGCCAGGGACATCGGTCCGACAAACGTCCCGAACCCGTGCCGGATCTCCACGATCCCCATCGCCTGCAGCGCCTTGAGGGCCTCGCGCACCGAGTTCCGGCTCGCTCCCAGGTACTCCATCAGCTCGGGCTCGGTGGGCAGCGGCGCCCCCGGGGCCAGCCGCTCGTCGAGGATGAGCCGCTTGATCCGCTCCTGGAGGTCACGGGCTGCCATGGGCGAGAGGGTATCCGGCCAAACGGCCAGGAAGCGCCCCGTTCGCCCGGGGGACTTTCGTGACCTGGGATTTCCCTGCCCCCCCCGGACACCTCTCGTACGTCCTGACAGCCCTCGTACGTCCTGTCAGCGCGCCCGCCGGCTCTGTCAGCGGGATGTCCGCGGCCTGTCAGCGCCTCCCTGCAGAGTCCTGCTCATCGAGAACGGCAGGCAGCTGACGAGGAGTTGAGATGTCCTACGCGATCCGCGCCGAGGGGCTGGTCAAGAAGTACGGGGACTTCACCGCCCTGGACGGGGTGGACCTGGAGGTCCCGGCTGGCAAGGTCGTCGGCGTCCTGGGCCCCAACGGTGCCGGCAAGACCACCACCGTGCGCATCCTGGCCACGCTGCTGCGGCCCGACGCGGGCCACGCGACCATCGGCGGGCACGACATCGCCAAGGACCCGGTGCGGGTACGGCAGCTGATCGGGCTGACCGGCCAGTACGCCTCGGTGGACGAGACGCTGTCCGGCGCCGAGAACCTGGTCCTGATCGGCCGGCTGCTCGGTCTGTCCCGGCGGGACGCGAGGACCAGGGCCGCGGAGCTCCTGGAGAACTTCTCGCTCACCGAGGCCGCCAAGCGCCCCATCGCCACCTTCTCCGGCGGTATGCGCCGCCGGCTCGATCTGGCCGCGAGCCTGGTCGGCCGGCCCCGGATCCTCTTCCTGGACGAGCCCACCACCGGACTCGACCCGCACGCCCGCCAGGAGGTCTGGGACGTGGTCAAGGGGCTGGTCGCGGACGGCTCCACGGTCCTGCTCACCACGCAGTACCTGGAGGAGGCCGACCAGCTCGCCGACTCCATCACGGTGTTCGACAAGGGCCGCAAGGTCGCCGAGGGCCGGCCCGGGGAGCTCAAGCGCCGCGTCGGCGGACAGATCCTTCAAGTCCGCCCGACCGTGCCGGCCGACGTTCCGCAGGTGGCCGCGATCCTGGCCGAGCTGTCCGGGCATGCCGCCGCCGAGGAGTCGGGCGTGCTCACCGTGCCGGCCGACGAGCCGCTGCTGGTCTCCGCGGTCGCCCGCCGGCTCGACGGCGCCGGCATCTCGGCCGACGAGCTCGGGCTGCGGCTGCCCAGCCTGGACGAGGTGTTCCTCGCCCTGACCGGCCACGCACCCGCCGTGGCCGCCACCGAACCGGCCGCCGTCTGACCCCCGCCTCTCCCCACCCGGAAGGACTCCACCGTCATGGCCACCGACATCCTCACCACCCCCGACACCGCTGCGCCGTCCGCCCCCGCCAAGCCTGCCCGGATCGGTCTCGTGCCCACGCTCCACCACAGCCTGGCCCTGGCCGGACGGGGCGCCACCAAGTTCCTGCGCTCCCCGCTCCAACTGGTCGACGTGGTCCTGACCCCGATCATCTCCCTGCTGATGTTCGTCTACCTCTTCGGCAAGGCGATCTCCGGCGGCGACCAGGACGCCTACGTGCAGCTGATCGTCCCCGGCGTCATGGTGATGACCGTGTTCCAGGCCAGCATCGGCATCGGGGTCTCCCTCAACGCGGACGCGAGCACCGGCATCTTCGACCGGTTCCGTTCCATGCCGATCGCCCGCTCGGCCCCGCTGATCGGCGCCGTCCTCGCCGACTTCGTCCGCTACGCCGTGTGCCTGGGCACCCTGGTCGTCCTCGCGCTGATCATGGGATACCGCCCCGACACCACCGTGCCCGCCGCGCTCGCCGCCCTCGGTCTGCTCATCGCCTTCGCGATGTCCTTCTCCTGGATGTCGGTGTGGCTCGGCATGGTGGCCAAGACCCCCGGTTCCGTACAGGGCCTGATGACCATCCTGGTGCTGCCCCTCACCTTCGCCAGCAACGTCTTCGTCCCCGCCGACGACATGTCCGGCTGGCTCCGCGCCTGGTCCGACGTCAACCCCGTCTCCCTCATGGCCGACACCACCCGAGGCCTCCTCGGCGACGGCGCCGTCGCCTCACCCCTGGCGGGCAGCCTGGCGTGGATGGCCGGCATGGTCGTGGTGTTCCTGCCCCTGGCGATGCGCGCCTACCGCAAGAACAACGGCTGACCCGGTGACCCTGCTCGACGGGGTGGGCGCCGCACATCACGTGCGGCGCCCACCCCGTCGTCGTGCTACTCCACCCTC
Organism: Streptomyces sp. NBC_00019; assembly: GCF_045041015.1. NCBI lineage: Bacteria > Bacillati > Actinomycetota > Actinomycetes > Kitasatosporales > Streptomycetaceae > Streptomyces > Streptomyces sp. NBC_00019. The sequence continues at coordinate 4,186,756 of NZ_CP108302.1, read as the reverse complement.
ACCGGAGCCTGCACCGCCCGGACCCCCAGCGCCTCCCGCTCCAGCCAGTCCCGCGCCTCCGCCCGAGGCATGGCCGCCCCCGTCCCGTACGCCGTGCGATACCCCTCCTCGCCCAGCGCCCCGACCATCCGCCTCCGATGCCCCTGGAGCTCCGGCTCCCCGGCGTCGAAGGCGCCGCGCATGACCTCACTGATCCCGAACGCGGTCGCTCCGGCGGTCGGGTCGCCCTCCAGGGTGCGCAGACCGCCCAGGAGTTCGGCGACCCAGGCGAGGCCCGCCCCGGCGCCCTGACCGAAGAGAGCGCCCGCCGCCCGGGGGAGCAGAGCCCGGGCCTCGGAGGCGCGGCCTTCGGCGAGATGGTTCTCGACGCGGGTGCTGACGACCAGGTCATGGGCGAGTTCGGCGAGGTCGGGGCGGCGGCGGGACAGCGCCTCCAGGTGGTCCAGGGTCCGGTTCGCCTGGTCCACGTCCCCGGACATCCGGTGCGCGTTCGCGAGGCCGACCAGGATGTTGGCCTCCAGCCGCAGCTGGCCGCGCTCCCTGGCCTGGCGGTGTGCGGCGCGCAGATCACGGAACGCGCCGTCGAGGTCTCCGCTGCGCCGCCGCTCACGGGCGAGTCGGGCCTTACTGAGATAGAGGTAGTCCTCGGTGCCCAGTTCGGAGCTGAGGACGACGGCCCGTTCGAAGGTCGCGATGGCCGAGGCGTGCTCCCCGCGCAGGGAGTGGTCACGGCCGATCGGCATCAGCGCGAGCACGATCCCCCACCGGTCACCCACCGCCTCGAAGCCCCGCAGCGCCTCGATCCGCGACGGCACCCCGGTCTCCAGGTCGCCCTGCTCGGTGAGCGCGAAGTCCCGCGCGAGATGGGCGCTGGCCCGCACCCACGGATCGGACGAGGCGAGCAGATCGTCAGCCGTCGGCGAGCTGCCCCCGAAGGCGACCTGGGACATCCGCAGGAGCAGCCCGGCGGGATGGAACTCACGGTCCACCGCCGAGTCCCCACCCAAGGCCGCCGGGCCGGCGGCGGACTCGGCCACGGCCGCCAGATGGGTCTCGAGCCGGCTGCCCATCCCCCGTATGCCCCAGTACCAGAACATCGCGGCACCGAACCGCACCGCCGTCTCCCGGTCCCCGGCATCCCGGACGAGCCGCAGCGCGTGCGTGAGGTTGTCGTGCTCGCTGTCGAAGACGGCGGTGGCGCGCAGCTGTGCGCCGGTGCGCAGGAGCGGTTCGTGCCGCTGGGCCAGGGCCAGGTGGTACGCCGTGAAGCGGGCCGTGAGGTCGTCGCCGGACTCGGCCAGGCGCCGGGCCGCGTACGCGCGGACGGTGTCCAGCATCCGGTAACGCGGCTCACCGTCGGCGTCCCGGACCTCCTGCACCAGCGACTTCTCGATCAGCGCGCCGAGCACGTAGAGGACGTCGTCGGCGGGCAGCTGCGGGTCCGAGCAGACCGTTTCCAGGGCCGCGAGCGTCGCCCCGCCGGGGAAGGCGGACAGTCTGCGGGCGAGGATCCGCTCCGGTTCGTCGAGCAGGTCCCAGCTCCACTCGACCATCGCGAGCAGGGTGCGCTGACGCGGCAGGGCCGTCCGGCTGCCGGAGGAGAGCAGCCGGAACCGGTCGTCGAGGCGGCGCGCGATCTGGTCCACGCCCATCGACCGCAGCTTGGCCGCGGCCAGCTCCAGGGCGAGCGGCATCCCGTCCAGGCGGCGGCAGATCTCCAGGACGGCGTCCAGGCTCGACTCGTCGAGGGCGAAATCCTGCCGGACCCCGGCGGCCCGGTCCACGAACAGCCGGACCGCGGCCGCCGCCATCGCCTCGGCCGGCTCGGGCGACCCCGTGGGGACGTCCAGGGGCCCGAGATGGAACAGCGACTCGCCGTTGATGGCGAGGGGCTCGCGGCTGGTGGCGAGGATACGCAACTCGGGCAGGCGTGCGAGGAGTTGATCGGCGAGCTCGGCGACCGCCTCGACGACGTGCTCGCAGTTGTCGATCAGGAGCAGGGTGTCGCCACTGCCGAGGAGCTCCGCCGTCCGCTCCACCGCGGAGGCCTGCTGGGCCCCGCCGCCCTCGTACAGCCGGCCGTCGGTGGAGCTGAGCGCACCGAGCACCACGTCGGCCAGCTGGTCGAGGCGGCTCACACCCGCGAGGGGCACGAAGCGGACGCGGTCCCGGGCGTGTGCGGTGTCCCTCGTCGCGGCCTCCAGGGACAGCCGCGTCTTGCCCGCGCCGCCCGGGCCGACCAGGGTCACCAGACGGGCCGAACCCATCAGATCCGCGAGCCGGTCCAGTTCGCCGTCACGGCCGACGAAGCTGGTCAGCCGGGCCGGCAGTCGGCTCGGGGCGTTCGTGGGCCGTGCTGCCGGACGCTCCAACTCGCCGCGCAGCAGCGCGAGATGGATCTCCCGGACCTCGGCCGACGGATCGACGCCGAGCTCGTCGCCCAGCCTGCCGCGCAGGTCCTCGTAGACGGCGAGGGCATCGGACTGGCGGCCCGCCGCCGACAGCGCACGCATCCGCAGGCCCGCGAGGCGCTCGCTCAACGGCCGTCGGGCGCCCGCCGCCTCGAGGTCGGCCAGGACGTCGGCGTAACGCCCCGCCCGCAGCTCGGCGTCGAAGCGGTCCTCGACGGCCGCGGCCCGCAGTTCGTCGAGGCGGGTGGCGGCCGCGCCCGCGAACGGGGCCTCCAGCACATCCGCGAGGGCCTCGCCCCGCCACAGGCCCAGCGCGGCCGTGAGTGTCCGTGCCGCCTCCTCGGTCCGGCCTGCCGCGAGGGCGTGTCTGCCCCGGCCCGCCAGGTCCTCGAAGCGGTACGTGTCCACGTCCTCTTCCTGTACGGAGAGCCGGTAGCCGCCCGCCACGGCGTCCACCGTGCCGGTGCCGCGCAGGGCCTTGCGCAGCCGGGACACCAGGGCCTGCAGCGCGTTGGCCGCGTCGGCGGGGGGCTGCTCGCCCCACAGTCCGTCCACCAGGGAGTCCACGGAGACCGGGCGGCCGGCTTCGAGGGCGAGCCGGGCGAGCAGCATCCGCAGCCGCGCGCCGCCGATGTCGACGGAACCGTCCCCGCCGTGCACCCGCACCGAGCCCAACAGATCCACCCTGAACATGCCAATTCCCCCACCCGCTGAGCCGCCCCTCGACCCCAACGCGCGCTAAGGATCACCCACTTGACCGCCCCGGTAAACCCCCGCCCAGGCCCCCACAACACGAAAGGCCCCTCACTTGAGTGAGGGGCCTTCGTTGTCTGTGCGCCGCCAGGGACTCGAACCCCGGACCCGCTGATTAAGAGTCAGCTGCTCTAACCAACTGAGCTAGCGGCGCCTACTGACCCGGAGAACTCTACCCGATGTTTAGGAGTGCTCCGGACCGCCTCACCAGGGGCGGAGTGGTCGCCGTACATCATTCGGACCGTCAACATGCGCGTCGGGAAGACAGTTGAGAAACTGACGAATGTGCACAGTCGCGGACATTTCCATCTGGAGTGTGAGGGGAATCGCATGGAGGCTCCGGGATTCAAGGAACCGGCATTCGAGGAATTCGATCCCATGAGCGACTGCCCCGGATGCGTTCACTGGAGGCGCGTACTGCCGCATTCCCGCACCGGCACCCACCCGGCGGCCCACCGCGCGGTCGTTCTCGCCGCGGCCGCCTCCACCGTCCTCGTCGGCCACGCGGCCCCCGCCCTCGCCGCTCCGCACGCCCCCAGCCACCCCGCCCGTCCCGGCGTTCCCGCAGGTGACGAGCCCGACACCCCGCAGGGCGGCAAGACCCCGCTGCACGGCCCCGGCGGCAAACCGGCGGTGATCAGGACACCGGCCACCACCCGCGCCGAGATCATCACGCGAGCCAAGAACTGGGTCGCCGCGCAGGTCCCGTACAGCATGTCGGAGTACTGGTCCGACGGTTACCGGCAGGACTGCTCGGGCTTCGTCTCGATGGCCTGGAACCTGCCGGGCAACGAATGGACGGGCAGCCTCGACCAGTACGGGGTGAAGATTCCCAAGGACGACCTCCAGCCCGGCGACATCCTGCTGTTCCACAATCCGGCGGACCCCGAGAAGGGCTCGCACGTGGTCATCTTCGGCGGCTGGACGGACTACACGCACACCTACTACATCGCTTACGAGGAGACCCGCCCGCGCGCCCGCAAGCAGGCCACCCCGTACGCGTACTGGAGCAACTCGGTCCGCTACACCGCCTACCGCTACAAGGGGCTGATGGCGGGCACGGCGGGCAGCGACAAGCCGAACGAGCCGTCGGCGACGGAGGCCGCCCCGTACCCCGGCGCCGCCTACTTCGGCCCCGGAGCCAACAACAAGTACGTCACCGAGCTGGGCCGCATGCTCGTCGAGCGCGGCGCAGGCCGCTACTACACCTCGGGCCCGGGCCCCCGCTGGACGGACACGGACCGCCGTGCCACCCAGGCCTTCCAGCAGGCACAGGGCTGGCAGGGCCGGGACGCCGACGGGCTGCCGGGGCCGCAGACCTGGACGCTGCTGGCGACGGGCCAGGGCAAGGACATCAAGACCGGGGCGACCGCGCCCGCCGCACCGGGGCCACCCTCCTCGCACGGGGTGTCCGGCTATCCGGGACGGGCGATGTTCCGGCCCGGCGTCAGCAACAAATACGTCACCCTGCTCGGAAAGCAGCTGGTGAAGAAGGGGTTCGGCAAGTACTACACGACCGGCCCCGGTCCGCGCTGGGGCGAGTCGGACCGGCGAGCCGTGGAGGCCTTCCAACGCACCCAGGGCTGGCGGGGCGGCGCGGCGGACGGCTATCCGGGGCCGGAGACCTGGCGGCGGCTGTTCGCATAGGCCGCTGTCCCGCAACAACCCATCCACTGTCATGACGTTTCTGGCGCGGAGGCTGGAGGCACGCATGAGCACGACCACTTCCCACACCCCCTCATCGACACCGGAGCCCGAAGGGCCTGCCGAGACGACCACCACGTCCCGGCCCGCCCGGCTCATCCAGAACGAGACGACCACCGAGATCCCCGTCCATCTGCTGTTCCGCGACGACCCGGACCATCCGGCACCGGCGTCGCTGGGCCCCGCGGTCGTGGGGCGCCGGCAGGGCACCGGCGAGCAGCCGCGCTTCCGGCGCCCGGTACCGGCCAAGCCGCGCCCCGTGGCCCAAGTCGACCCGGACCTCGTGGAGCGGCCCGCGCGGGTGCTGCCCGGCTCGGCGGGGGTACTCGCCGGGACCTGCGGGATGGCCGGGTGCGTGGCCACCTCGTGGTGGGCGGGTGTGCTCTCGCCGCTCGCGGTGGAGGCGCTGCGGCTGCCGGAGTTCGTCGGGGCCGGGCTCGGTCCCGCCCAGTGGGCCGCGTACGCCGGGGCCGGTGCTCTGAGCCTGTTCGGCTTCGGCGGGCTGGCCCGCGGGCGGACCGGGCGGGCCTGGGTGCTCGGCCTCTTCGGCCGCTACCGGGGCACGGTCCGGCGCACCGGCCTGATGTGGGTCAACCCGCTGTTGCTGCGTCGCCGGGTCGATGTCCGGCTGCGGCACTGGCGCAGCGAACCGATGCCGGCCGCCGACGGCAACGGGGTCGCGCTGCGGGTGGTCGTCCTCGTGGTGTGGCGGGTGCGGGACACCGCGCGGGCCACGCTGGGGGTCGAGGACCACGAGACGTATCTGCGCGAGTGCGTGGAGGCGGCGCTGGCGCGGGTGCCGGTGGAGCCGCCGGGCTCGGCGAGGGCGTCGGTGGACTCGGCGACGGACGCGCTGACCCGGCTGGTGGCGGCGGACGCGGGGCCGGTCGGCCTGGAGGTGTTCTCGGTGCAGCCGGTGCGCGTCGAGTACGCCCCCGAGGTCGCCCCCGCGATGCACCGCCGCCGGATCGCCGCACTGGACGCCCAGCACCGGTCGAGCGTGCTGACGTCGGTCGTGGACTCGGTGGAGGACACGGTGAGCCGGCTGACCATGCGGGGCCTGGTGGAACTGGACGACTACGAACGCAAGGCGCTGGTCAAGGACTTGACGGTGGCGTTCTGCGCGGGGCGCGGGGAGACGGGTCAGTGATTGGTCTGGACATGCTCAAGTAACGGCAATAATCTGGGACTTGGTCTAGACCTGCACGGCTCACTGAACTTCCCCCACGTTCTCCAGGGAGCGGCAGCATGCGCAAAAAGACCAAGTGGTACGCCGCCGTGCTGGGCCTCAGCACGGCCGGAGCCCTCGTGCTCTCCTCCGGCGGCGCGAGCGGACACGGATACACCGACCTCCCCGTCAGCCGGCAGAAGCTCTGTCAGAACGGCACCGTGACCAACTGCGGCGACATCCAGTGGGAGCCGCAGAGCGTCGAGGGCCCCAAGGGCTTCCCCGGTTCCGGCCCGGCCGACGGGACGATATGCAGCGGTGGCCACAGCCGGTTCAGCCAGCTCAGCTCGCCGAAGACCCCCTCGGGCGGCGCCTGGCCCACCACCAGGGTGACGGGCGGTCAGAGCTACACGTTCCGCTGGCAGTTCACCGCACGCCACGCCACCACGGACTTCAAGTACTACGTCACGAAGGCGGGCTGGAACCAGAACCACAACCTGGCCCGCTCCGACCTCAACCTGACCCCGTTCCTCACGGTCCCGTACAACAGCCAGCAGCCCCCGGCCACCCTCTCCCACAGCGGCACCCTGCCGTCGGGCCTGAGCGGCCACCACGTGATCCTCGCGGTATGGACGATCGCGGACACCGGCAACGCGTTCTACGCCTGCTCGGACGTCACCTTCTGATCAACTCCGGTAGGGTCCGCGTTCCGTGAATCCCTACTTCAACATAGTGATGCCCCTGATGATCGCCCTCCTGGTCTGGGGCGGGTACGCACTCGTACGCCGGACCAGGGAGCGGCGAGCCGCCTGGGAGAGCGGACTGACCGCGCAGGCGAGGGTGGTGCGCGCCTGGGCCACGACCCAGATGGTCAACAACGTGGCCCGGCGCGTGCAGTGGCACGAGTACGACTACACCACCGGCGACGGCCTCGCGGTCCGCTTCAAGGAGAGCGGCGGCCCCCGGGACCGCGACAGCGGCGAGGAGGTCCTCGTGTACTACACGCCGGCCGACCCCGAGAAGGCCACCGCGTCCGAGCCGCAGCCCGGCAAGGACACGGCGGGCATGGTGTTCGGACTGTTCTTCATCGGGGCGGCCGTCATCGCGATCCTGTACGCCTGGACGACCGTGCCGGAACTCTGAGCCTTACTTGAGACAGTCCGGCATCCCCGGCGGGTACGTTCCCTCCACGATCAGTACTTTGACCGGGGGAAGCACCATGGACGTCCTCTTCTACCTCGTACCCAGCCTCATGCTGGCCGGGGTCCTCTACCTGTCCTACCGGGTGCTGCGGCGCTCGCTGCAGATCCGCAGCGCCTGGAACAGCGGACTGACGGCCGAGGGGCGCTGTCTGCGGGTGTTCACGACGATGCACGGCGGCGGTGGCGACTCGTCCGTGAGCACCACGCTGCACCATGTCTACGAGTTCACCGCCCGCGACGGCCGCACGGTCCGCTTCGAGGAGGAGAACGGCCCGGCGACCAACCTCGAGGGCGACTTCGTCACCATCCACTACGCCGAGGGCCAGAACGTGGTCGCCACGGCCAAGCCGCCGCAGCGTGGCAGGCTGGCGGCGTCCACCGTGGGCATCCTGGCGTTCCTCGGCGTGTTCGTGGTGTTCTGCGTCGGCTTCATGGTCACGTTCCACGCGATGTCCGACGAGTTCGGATTCGGCGACGATGGCGACGACACCTCCAACACCGTCGTCGTGGACGGCGTGACGCTGACCCCGTGACCCCTGGCCCCGCGGCTCTCCACATCTGACGTCCCATCAACTACCGTGCGCCGCCATGGAGTCCAACAGGCGCACGGTCGCGGAACTCGTCGCCGCCCGGTGGGACGACCACCGGCCGGGGCTGTGGTTCGAGGAACGCACGCTCACCCATCACCAGGTCGCGGCCGCCGTCGCGGCCCGGGCGGCGCTGCTGACCGACCTGCTGCCACCGGGCGCCCATATCGGCGTCCTCCTCGACAACACCCCTGAATACCCCCTCTGGTTGAGCGCGGCCGCCCTCGCCCGCGCAGCCGTCGCCGGCATCAACCCCACCCGCCGAGGTCCCGAACTCGCCCGCGACATCCTGCACGCCGAATGCCGCGTCCTGGTCACCGAGCCGGCCCAGCTGCCTCTGCTGGAGGACCTCGAACTGCCGGGTGTCCAACTGCTGGTGACCGGCACCGAGGAGTACGACGCCCTGCTCGCGCCGTACGCGGACGCCCGGCCGGACGCCTCCGCCGCGGCCCCGAGTGACTGCCTCCTCCTCTACTTCACCTCGGGCTCCACCGGCGCCCCCAAGGCCGCGATCTGCACACAGGGCCGGCTGGCCGCCGCGGGGCGCTCGCTGGCCGACCAGTTCGGGGTCCGGCCCGACGACGTCCACTACGTCTGCATGCCCATGTTCCACGGCAACGCGGTGATCTCCGACTGGGCGCCCGCGCTCGCGGCCGGTGCGGGGGTCGCGCTGCGGCGGCGGTTCTCGGCGTCGGGGTTCCTGGCGGACGTACGGCGCTACCGGGCGACGTACTTCACGTATGTGGGCCGGGCCGTGCAGTACCTCCTCGCCACCCCGGAGCGCGACGACGACCGGGACAACCCGCTCCGCATGGGCTTCGGCACCGAGGCCGGGGCCGTGGACGCCGCGGCCTTCGAGCGGCGGTTCGGGGTGCGGTTGGTGGAGGGGTACGGGTCGTCGGAGGGCGGGGCGGCCGTGCAGTGGTCGCCCGGTACGCCTTCCGGTGCCGTCGGGCGGGCGGGGCCCGGGCTCGTCGTACTCGATCCGGAGTCGCGCAAGGAGTGTCCGGCGGCCCTGTTCGACGCGGCCGGGCAGCTGCTCAACGGCGACGAGGCGATCGGGGAACTGGTCAACCAGGGGCCGAACCCCTTCGAGGGGTACTGGCGGAATCCGGAGGCGGAGGGGGAGCGGCGGCGGGACGGCTGGTACTGGACGGGGGACCTGTTCTGCCGGGACTCCGACGGCTACCTCTATTTCGCGGGCCGTACGGACGACCGGCTGCGCGTCGACAGCGAGAACCTGGCCGCCGCGATGATCGAGAACATCCTGGCGCGATACGAGGGTGCCGGCGCCGTCGCCGTGTACGCGGTGCCGGATCCGGTGACCGGGGACCAGGTGATGGCGGCGATCGCCGGGAGCTTCGAACCGGAGGGGTTCGCCGCGTTTCTGGCCGCGCAGCCCGACCTCGGGACGAAGATGGCGCCCCGGTTCGTCCGGGTCGTGGAGCGGATGCCGGTCACGGCGACGAACAAGATCCACCGGGCACTGCTGCGGAGAGAGGGCTTCCGGTGCACCGATCCGGTCTGGTGGCGCCCGCCCGGCGAACGCACCTACCGCAAGCTCACCCGCAAAGACATCGAAGGACCCCTCGCTCCCACGAGAGGCCCCTCTGAAGTGCGCCGCCAGGGACTCGAACCCCGGACCCGCTGATGCTGTATCCCCTGGGGGATAACCCCCAGACCCCCAGCCGCTGCCGCGCGCCCCCAGCTGCTCCTGCGGGCGGCGCTGGGGGAGAACTCCCCGTCATGCCGAAGGGCCCCTCGCTCCCACGAGAGGCCCCTCTGAAGTGCGCCGCCAGGGACTCGAACCCCGGACCCGCTGATTAAGAGTCAGCTGCTCTAACCAACTGAGCTAGCGGCGCATGACTCTCGCCAGCTGCATTTTCTTGCTTCGCGGCTGGCGACGAAGAAAATACTACCCGGTCCTTGGGCGTGCTTCTGACCATCGGTGGGTGGTGCTCAGATGGCGAGGCTCAGCAGTACCGGGGCCGCGTTCCTGTTCAGGGCGTCCGCCGCCTGGCGGAGCCGGTGGGCGTGCTCGACCGGGAGTGAGAGGGCCAGGCAGCCCACCGATGAGCCCGCGGTGATCGGGACGGCCGCGCAGACCGTGCCCACCGCGTACTCCTGGAGATCGAGGTGGGGCACCGTCGGCGGCTGGGACTCCAGACGGGACAGCAGCAGCTTGTCGCTGGTGATGGTCCGCGAGGTGAGGCGGGCCATCTTGTGCCGGGAGAGGTGGTCGCGGCGGCTGTTGTTGTCCAGCTGGCCCAGCAGGCTCTTGCCGAGCGCGGTCGCGTGGGCGGAGTAGCGGAAGTCGACCCACTCGTTGACCACCGGGGTCGTGGGCCCGTCCGCGTACTGGGTGATGGTGACCTCGCCGTCCACGTAACGGCTGAGATAGACGGCCGCGCCGACCGAGTCGCGCAGTCGGTCCAGCGTGCGCTGGAGTGTCTCGCGCAGGGCCTGTTCACGGTCGTGCGCGGAGCCGAGGCGGGTCAGCGCGTCCCCCGTGACGTACGCGCCGTCGGCGACCTGCTCGACGTAACCCTCGCGGCGCAGCATCAGCAGGAGCGTGGTCAGGCGCTCCGGGTCGATGGCGGTCTGCTTGGCGAGCTCGGTGTCGGTGACTCCGGTGGTGTGCCGCGCCACGGCCTCCAGGACGCGAAGGGCGTCCTGGGCCGAGTGGTACGGCGCGGTCGGCTCGTGCTTCAGCGCCACGGTGTTCCCCCTGCGCTCTACTGGGCCGTAATCCGGACAGCGAATCCTCTCTACGATAAGGGGCAAGAGGCTTGAAGTGAGGGCCTGTTGATGAGATTCCATCCCTCTCAGCAGGGACGCTGACCCGTTGGCATATGCCAGAGTCATGCCCCAGCTGCTGGACCTCGCACATCGGGCCCTTCACTTCTTGTACTCAGAGCACCGCGCTGAGAAATTCCCGCGTCCGGTCCTTCGCCGGCTCGCTGAAGATCTTCTCCGGCGGACCGGACTCGATGATCCGCCCGGAGTCGAACATCAGGACCTGGTCCGAGATGTCCCGGGCGAAATTCATCTCGTGGGTCACACAGAGCATCGTGATGTCGGTGGAGCGGGCGATGTCCCGGAGCACGTCCAGGACGCCCGCGACCAGCTCCGGGTCCAGCGCGGAGGTCACCTCGTCCAGCAGCAGCACCTTCGGCCGCATCGCCAGCGCCCGCGCGATCGCCACCCGCTGCTGCTGCCCGCCGGAGAGCTGGGAGGGACGGGCGTCGCACTTGTCGGACAGGCCCACCAGGTCGAGCAGCTCGCGGGCGCGCTCCTCCGCCTCGTCCTTGGACATGCCGAGCACGGTGACGGGCGCCTCGGTGATGTTCCTGAGCGCCGACATGTTCGGGAACAGGTTGAACTGCTGGAACACCATCCCGATCTGCTTGCGGACCTCGCGGACCTGTTTCTCCGGCGCAGGGAACAGCTGCTGCCCGTCGACGGTGATGATCCCCTCGTCGGGCTTGGTCAGCGTCATCAGCAGCCGCAGGATCGTGGTCTTGCCCGACCCGGACGGCCCGATGAGGGTGACGTGTTTGCCGGCCTCGACGGAGAAGTCCAGATGGTCCAGGACGGTGTTGTCCCCGAACCGCTTGGTGACCTGCTCCAGGCGGATCAGCTCGCCGTCGGGCCGCTTGTCGGCGGGGTTCATGTCGGGGGTCTGCTCGATGTCAGTGGACAAGACGACGCTCCAGGGCTCGCACGAGGAGGGAGGCCAGATAGGCGATGAGGATGAAGGCCACGCCGATCACGGTCAGCGGCTCGGTGAACTGGAAGTGCTCCTGGGCGAAGAGCTTCGCCTGACCGAGCATGTCGAGGACGGTGATCGCCATCAGCAGCGGCGTGTCCTTGAGCATGGCGATGACGTAGTTGCCGAGTGCGGGGACGACCCGGCGGATTGCCTGCGGGAGGATCACCACCCGCCACGTCCTGGTCACCGGCAGGTTCAGTGCCGTCGCGGCCTCCCACTGGCCGACGGGCACCGCCTCGATGCCGGCCCGGTAGACCTGCATCGTGTACGTCGAGTAGTGCAGGCCGATCGCGAGGACGCCGGTGGTCAGCGCCGAGAACGTCAGGCCCCACTCGGGCAGCACGTAGAAGAGGAAGAACAGCTGCACCAGCAGCGGGGTGTTCCGGATGAACTCGGTGACCGCGCCCACCGGCCAGGTCACCCACCGGGTCGGCGCCCGCATCAGCAGCGCCCACAGCAGACCCAGCGCGAAGGAGATCACCGAGCCCAGCGCCAGCGCCTGCAGGGTGACCAGCAGACCGTCCCAGAACTGCGGCATGAAGTCGCCGACCGCTCCCCAGTCCCACTTCACGCGACACCACCTCCGACGCCCGTCGTCTCAGCCCGCTTCAGCTCGTGTGCGGTCACCCCGCGCTCCGGTTCCTTGCCGACCCCCGACTTCAGCTTCTTCTCGAGCCCGCGCATCACGCGGGTGAGCAGGAAGGCGATCACGAAGTAGATGACCAGCAGATACGTGTAGATCTCCTGGCTCTCCTGAAGTGCCAGCCGCACCAGGCTGCCGCTGAACGCCAGGTCGCTCATGCCGATGATCGACACCAGCGCGGTGCCCTTGAGCAGCTCGATCAGCAGGTTGGAGAACGACGGGATCATCTCCGGCACCGCTTGCGGCAGCAGGATCAGCCTGAGCCGCTGCCAGGGCGTGAAACTGAGCGCGATCCCGCCCTCCTTCTGCGCCGGGTCGACCGCGTTCAGGGCGCCGCGCACGATCTCCGAGCCGTACGCGCCGTAGGTGAGCCCGAGCGCCAGCGTGCCCGCCCACATCGGCACCAGCTGCCAGCCGAAGGAGATCGGCAGCACGAAGTACACCCAGAAGATCATGATGAGCGCCGAGGTTCCGCGGAACACCTCGGTGTAGAAGCCGGCGAGGAAGCGCACGATCCACAGTCGATGGGTGCGCGCGACACCGACGAAGAACGCGACGGCGGCCGCCAGCAGTGCGCTGAAGACGAGCAGCTGGACGGTCGTCCACACGCCCTTGAGTACGAGTTCCCACAGTCCGGTGGTCATCCGCCGCACAGCTCCTTCGCGGTGAGGTCGGTCATCTCCGCCTCCGTGAATCCGAAGGGCCTGAGGATCCGGAACAGCTCCCCGCTCTTCTTCAGCTTCCGCAGCTCCACGTTGAAGGCGTCCCGCAGCTTCGTCTCGGTCAGCCGGAACGCGAACGCGCCCCCGTCGACATGCGGCTTGCCGTCCACCAGGGGTGCGAAGGCCTTGGTGGCCTCGGTCTTGGCGGACTTCTTGACGACCTCGCGGGTGGTGAGCGCGGTACCGGCGAAGACATCGGCCCGCCCGGACTCGACGGCGTTCAGCCCCGCGACCTGGTCGGGGACGATGAGGATGTCGCTCTCGTCGTACCCCGCGTCGACGGCGTACTGGATCTCGGCATACCCGGTCCCGGTGGCGAACTTGGCCTTCTTCTCGACGACGTCCTTGTAGTCGCGCAGCCCCTTGGGATTGCCCTTGCGCACGATGAACGAATCGAGCATCTGATAGTCCGGGTCGGCGAAGATGACCTGCTCACAGCGCTCCGGATTCACGTACATCCCGGCGGCGACCACATCGAACTGCTGTGAGTTCAGTCCGGGAATGAGCGACCCGAACTCGGTGGGCACGGGCTGTACGCGGTCGACGCCCAGCCGCTTGAAGATGGCCTTCGCGAGCTCGGGCGCCTCGCCGGTCAGCTCGCCGTCCTTGTCGATGTAGCCGAAGGGGATCTCGCCGGCTATTCCCAGCCGTACGACACCTGCCGCCCTGAGGCGTTCGAGCAGATCACCGCCGTCCGTCGTCGACGCCGTGGCCACCCGCGAGCAGCCCGCGGCCCCCAGCGCACCGAGCGCCGCCACCCCCGCGAGCAGCGATCGGCGAGTGGTTCCGGGCGTGCTTCTGTCGGTCCGAACGTCGTTTCGAATGTCGTTTCGTATCGGTGGAGCCATGGCGGCGCGGCTACCCGACCGGATGCGACTTATGCCGGTCGATTTGAGCCCGATCCCGACCGAGGCGCTCTTGACCGGCGCGGGACCATGGAACGTATGGCTGACCGCTACATCGAAGTCTCGCTGGTCAAGCGGGGGATCACCGGTACCGCGAAGCTGCTGGACGATCGCGCGCCGATCACCTGCGCGGCCGTCTGGGATTCCCTCCCGCTCGCCGGCGACGTCTATCACGCGAAATACGCCCGCAACGAGATCTACGCCCTTTTCCCGCCTTTCGCGAAATCGGAGCCACCCCTGGAAAATCCGACAGTTACCCCCATCCCGGGAGATCTCTGCTATTTCTCCTTCGCGGGTACGGAACTGGGCACCAAGTCCTACGGCTACGACCGCGAGGTCCGCGCGGGCACGACGGTGGTCGACCTGGCCCTCTTCTACGAGCGCAACAACCTGCTCCTCAACGGCGACGTGGGCTGGGTGCCCGGCATCGTCTGGGGAGAGGTGGTGGAGGGCCTGGCGGAGCTGGCCGAGGGGTGCAACGACCTCTGGCGGTCGGGGGCGTCGGGGGAGACGCTCAGCTTCCGGAGGGTGTGACCTCGTCCAGCGCATGAGCCGCCCGCAGCACCAGATCGTCCCGGTGCCGGGCGGCCACGATCTGGAGCCCCACCGGCAGTCCGTCGCCGTCCACGCCCACCGGGACGGACGCGGCCGGCTGCTGGGTCATGTTGAAGGGGTACGTGAACGGCGTCCACCCCGTCCACCGCCGGTGCCCCGAGCCCTTCGGCACCTCCGCGCCCGCCTCGAAAGCCGTGATCGGCACCGTGGGCGTCACCAGCAGGTCGTACGACTCGTGGAAGCGGCCCATCCGGCGCCCGAGGTCCATGCGGACGTCGACGGCGGCGAGATAGTCCAGCGCGCTGTACCGCGCCCCCCGCCCGCAGATCTCCCGCAGCCCCGGATCGAGCAACTCCCGCTGGTACGGACCGAAACGCTGGGTCACCCGAGCCGCCCCGCTGAACCACAGGGTGTGGAAGGCGTCCACCGGATCGGTGAGGTCGGGGTCGGTCTCCTCGACGTACGCGCCGAGCCGGGCCAGCCGTTCCACCGCCCGCCGCACCGCCGCCGAGACCCCCGGCTGCACCCGCACCTGTCCGCCGAGGGAAGGGGAGTAGGCGATCCGCAGACCCCGTACACCTTCCCGGAGAACACGCCGGTGGGAAACGGCACTCGGCCCCAGCCCCGACCAGTCCCGCCCGTCCGGCGCCCCGATGACGTCCAGCATCAGCGCCGCGTCGGCCGCGTCCCGCGTCATCGGCCCCACATGCGCCAACGTGCCGAACGCGCTCGCCGGATACAGCGGCACCCGCCCGTACGTCGGTTTCAGCGCGAAGATCCCGCAGAAGGCCGCGGGGATGCGCACACTGCCACCCCCGTCCGTGCCCAGCGCCAGCGGCCCCGCGCCGAGAGCCACGGCCGCCGCCGCGCCGCCGCTGGAGCCGCCCGCGGTGCGTGACGGGTCGTGCGGGTTGCGGGTGACCCCGGACAGCGGCGAGTCCGTGACGCCCTTCCAGCCGAACTCCGGGGTCGTCGTCTTGCCCAGGAACACCGCGCCGTGCTCACGCAGCCGGGCCACGGAAGGCGCGTCCTCGTCCCAACGGCCCTTCTCCGACAGCGCCTTGGAGCCCTTCAGGGTCGGAGCGCCGCGCATCAGCAGGATGTCCTTCACCGTGACCGGCACCCCGTCGACCAGCCCCGCGGGCTCACCGCGCCGCCAGCGGTCCGCCGACTCCCGGGCCTGCGCGAGCGCTTCCTGTGCGGTGATCCGCACGAACGCGTTCACCTCCGGCTGGATCCGCTCGGCCCGCTCCAGGGCCGCCCGGGTCACCTCGACGGGGCTGAACTCGCCCTTGCGGTAACCGGCGACGAGCTGTACTGCGGTCAGTTCGGTGAGCTCCGTCATCCGCCCCTCCGGCTCTCTGTGAAAAATGGCGCCGTCAGTGCCCTGGTACGTACCCGCGCTTCTTGTCGACCACGTTCAGCATCGGTTTGCCCGCCGCCCAGCGGTCGTACAACTCCAGGAACTGCGAGCCGAGTTCCTCCCGCCAGCCGATGGTGTCGCCGCTCATGTGCGGGGACACGATCAGATCCGGGACCTGCCACAACGGGCTGTCGGGGCCCAGGGGTTCGTGTTCGAAGACGTCCAGCGCCGCGCCCGCGATCCACCGCTTGCGCAGCGCGTCGGCCAGGTCGTCCTCGACGACGAGCTGGCCACGCCCGACGTTCACGAACCGCGCCGACGGCTGCATCACCCCGAACCGCCGGGAGTCGAACATCCCGTACGTCTGCTCGGTCAGCGGCGCCGCCGCGATCACCCAGTCCGCGCGGGCGATCAGCCGGTCGAGGTCACCCGGGCCGTGGATGCCGGTGCGCGGGGTACGGCCGACGACGGCCGTGGTGATCTCAAGTGCCTTGAGGGTGCGGGCGATCGTCCGCCCGATGGGCCCCGACCCCACGATCACCGCCCGCGTCCCCGCCACCCGCCGCGACTCCCGGTGCCGCCACACGCCCTCCCGCTGCAGGCCCAGCGTCCGGGGCAGATCCTTCGCCATCGCGAGGACGAGAGCGGCGACGTACTCCCCGATGGGCTGGTCGAAGACGCCGCGCGCATTGGTCACCACCGTGTCGGACGCGGCGAGTTCGGGGCACATCAGATGGTCCACGCCCGCACTCGCCGTGTGCACCCAGCGCGGCCGGGGCCCCTCGCCCGGCCAGGCCGCGCGCACCGCGTGGGAGGTGAAGTCCCAGACCAGCAGGACGTCGGCGTACGGCAGCCGTTCGGCCAGCGTCGACGCGTCCGTGTGCTCGACGCGGGCGCGGCCGGTGAGCCTGCCGAGGCGGGGGAGGGGATCGGCGTCCAGGACGAGAAGGGTGGGGGCGGTCATCCGAAGCCGTTCCTTCACAGGCGTCTGACATGCGCGGATTGACCACGCTCGCACCCGAACCTACCTTCGTCAACACGGGCGTGCGTACGGTCCGTTGTCCCCCCGTCTCTCACCGTGAGGCCGGTACCTGCCATGAACCTCTCTTTTCTTGGTGGACCGCGCCCCCAGCGCGGTGTAGGTGTCGTCGCCCCCTTCGACTTCGCGCTGGACCGTGAGTTGTGGCGCTGGGTCCCGGACGAGGTGTCGCTCCATCTGACCCGCACGCCGTACGTCCCCGTCGAGGTCAGCCTCGACCTGGCCCGTCTCGTCAGCGAGCACGAGACGCTGCACGACGCGGTACGCACCCTGAACGCCATCGCCCCCGAGGCCGTCGCCTACGCCTGCACCTCCGGCAGCTTCGTCGGCGGGGTCGCCGGGGAGCGGGCGATGTGCGAGGCGATGACGAGGGCGGGCGCGGTCCCGTCCGTGACGACATCCGGCGCACTTCTGGAGGCGCTGATCGACCTCGGCGTACGCCGGGTGGCCTTGGTGACGCCGTACACCGTGTCGGTGACCCGGGCCCTGGAGGAGTACGTCGCGGAGGCGGGCATCGCGGTCAGCGGCTGCGCCTTCATGGGCCTGACCAGGCACATCTGGAAGGTCCCGTACCGGGAGGTCGTCGCCATGGCCCACAAGGCCGTCCGCCAGAGCGCCGACGCGCTGTTCATCAGCTGCACCAACCTCCCGACGTACGACGTCATCCCGCAACTGGAGGCGGAACTGCGCATCCCCGTGATCTCGGCCAACCAGGTGACGATGTGGGCGGCACTGCGCCGACTGGGTACCCGGGCGGTAGGGCCGTACCAGGCACTGGTCGATCCGGCGGCACGGTCCGGCCCCGTGTTCCCGCAAGAGAAGCAGCCGAAAGAAGAGCAGCAGGAAGGCTGGTCATGACCGCACTCGGATTTCTCTACCCAGGCCACTCCGCCGAGGACGACTATCCGCGCATCGAGCAGCTTCTGGGCAGCGACGTCCGCCTCGACGTGGTCCACACCGACATCGGCGAGGACGCCCACCGCCCCGACGCCCTGCGCCGCATGGGCTCCGCCGAACGGCTCGCGGCGGGTGTCGAGGAACTGCGCATGGCGGGCGCCGACTCCGTGGTGTGGGCCTGCACCAGCGGCAGTTTCGTCTACGGCTGGGAGGGTGCCCACGAGCAGGTGCGCAGCCTCGCCCGTACGGCGGGCCTGCCGGCCTCCTCGACCTCCTTCGCCTTCGTGCACGCGGCCCTGGAGCTCGGGGCGCGCCGGGTCGCGGTCGGGGCGACCTATCCGGACGACGTGGCGGCACTGTTCGCCGAGTTCCTGAGGGCCGGCGGCCTGGAGGTCACCGGTGTGAAGGGCGCCGGGATCATCACGGCGGCCGAGGTCGGCACCTGGGGCGAGAAGGAGGTCTTCGCCCTGGCGAGGTCGGCCGACACACCCGACGCGGACGTGATCCTCCTCCCGGACACGGCCCTGCACACCGCCGCCCACCTCCCCGCCCTGGAGAAGGAACTCGGCAAACCGGTCCTCACCGCCAACCAGGTCTCGGTCTGGGAGGGCCTGCGCCTGGCCGACCGCAGGGTGAACGCACCGAGGCTGGGGGCGCTGTTCACGAAGGAGCCGATCGTGCAGGTATAGGCCCGTTTTTCGCCCCCGCCGCCCTTACCCGTTCCCATCCCCAGGGGCGTGCCGCCCCTTTGTTTTTTCAGCCCGTCCGGCGTTTGAGGACGAGGCCCTTTCGGGGCCGAAGCGGGGGTCTGGGGGCGCAGCCCCCAGGGATGGGACGGGTAAGGGCGGCGGGGGCGAAGGAATAAGCGGAGCCACCCTCCTGTTAGAGGCCGAAGGACAGCGCACGGCACCCACCACAGGAGGCACCACAGTGACGGCAGACGAGATTCGGGGAACGATCCACGGCACCGCGCCCGTCCCCCTCTCCGTACTGGACCTGGTCACCGTCGGTGCCGGCCGCACCGCCACGGACGCGCTGCGCACCAGCGTCGACCTGGCCAAGCTGACGGAGTCCCGTGGCTTTCACCGCTACTGGGTCGCCGAGCACCACTCCATGCCGGGCGTCGCCTCGTCGTCCCCCGCCGTGATCCTCGCCCACCTCGCCGCCCACACCGACCGCATCCGCCTCGGCTCGGGCGGCGTCATGCTGCCCAACCACGCCCCGCTGGTGATCGCGGAGCAGTTCGGCACCCTGGAGGCTATGGCCCCGGGCCGCGTCGACCTGGGCCTCGGCCGCGCTCCGGGCACCGACGGCGCCACGGCGGCGGCCCTGCGCCGCACGAACACGCTCAACGAGGGCGCCGACGACTTCCCCGAGCAGCTCGTCGAGCTGACCCGCTTCCTGGACGACGACTTCCCCGACGGCCACCCCTACCGCCGTATCCACGCGGTCCCCGGCCCCATCCAGTCGACGTCCCCCGGCGGCGTCCAGTCCCCGCACCGCCCCCCGATCTGGCTCCTCGGCTCCTCCGGCTTCAGCGCCCGCCTCGCCGCCACCCTCGGCCTGCCGTTCGCCTTCGCCCACCACTTCTCGGCGCAGAACACCGTCCCGGCCCTGGACCTCTACCGCGAGTCCTTCCGCCCGAGCGCGGTCCTGAAGGAGCCCTACGCCCTCATCGGCGTCTCCGCCCTCGCCACGGACGACGAGAAGGAGGCCCGCCGCCAGGTCCTCGCCGCGAGCCTCAACATGGTCCGTCTGCGCACCGGCCGCCCCGGCCTCGTCCCCACCCCCGAAGAGGCCGAGGCCTACGACTTCAGCCCCATGGAACGCGACTTCATCACGTCCTGGAACTCCAACGTCATCCACGGCTCGGTGGACGAGGTCCGCGCCGGCCTGGACGACCTCCAGAAGCGCACGGGCGCCGACGAGCTCATGCTCACCTCCCACGCCCACAGCGCGGAGCTGCGTCTGCGCAGCTACGAACTGATCGCCGACGCCTACGGTTTGCCGACGGCCTGACCGCTCATCAACTCGGAGATACGATCCGGCGCCACCGGCCGCGAGTACAGCCACCCCTGGCCGGTGTCGCAGCCGATGCGGCGCAGCCGGGAGGCCTGGGCCGAGGTCTCGACGCACTCCGCGGTGACGGTCAGCCCCAGCCGGTGGGCCAGCTGGATCATCGCCTCCACGACGACCTCGTCGGCCGGGTTGGGCGAGGCGCCCGTCCCCTCGTACTGGAAGCCCCTCACGAAGGAGCCGTCCAGCTTCAGGACGGCGACCGGGAGACGGCTGAGGTAGGCGAGGTTGGAGTAGCCGGTGCCGAAGTCGTCGATGGCGATGTGGACGCCCATGTCGCTGAGGGCCTGCAGCGCCTGGAGGGGGCGGCCGGCGGAACCCATGACCGCCGACTCCGTCAGCTCCAGCTGCAGAAGGCCCGGGGCCAGGCCCGTCTCCGCGAGGATCTCGGCGACGTCCTCGACCAGGTCGGAGTCCCAGACCTGGCGGACCGCGACGTTCACGCTGACGAAGATCGGCGGCTCGCCGGGGTGGTCCAGCTGCCACTGCCGCGCCTGGCGGCAGGCGGTGGCCAGCACCCAGCGGCCGAGCTGGACGATCGAACCGTCCTCCTCGGCCAATCCGATGAACCGATTCGGCGTCAGCATGCCGAACTGCGGATGGTTCCAGCGGACCAGCGCCTCGACGCCCCGCAGACGGCCGTCCTCCATGCAGACCAGCGGCTGGTACTCGAGCGTGAACTCACCGCGCTCGATGGCCGGCCGGAGCGTGGAGGCGAGCGCCTGGCGGGTCATCCGGTGGGCGTTGCGCTCCGGGTCGAAGAGCGTCCAGCGGGCCTTGCCGTCGGCCTTCGCCCAGTAGAGCGTCGTGTCGGCGGCCTGGACCAGGGCGGTGGGGGTGGTGCCGGCCGCGTGCCGTTCCACGACGCCGATCGACGCGGAGACCGAGAGCCGGCGCCCGGAGATGTCGAAGGGCGCCTGGATCGCCTTCAGTACGGCCTCGGCGAGGTCCGCCAGCTGGTCGGTGCCGGTGGAGTCCTCGACGAGCAGGGCGAATTCGTCGCCGCCGAGTCTGGCCACCAGGGGCGCGCTGCCCCGGGTGAGGCCCGCCTCGTCGGCGCAGCGGGTCAGACGTTCCGCCACCGCCGCCAGCAGCCGGTCGCCGACACGGTGGCCGAGGGTGTCGTTGATCGCCTTGAAGCCGTCGAGGTCGAGATAGCAGAGCCCGATCCGCCCGGTGCCGCCCTGCGCGTACGACTCCACCTCCAGGGCGGCCGACAGGCGCTCGAAGAACAGGGTCCGGTTGGGCAGCCGGGTCACCGGGTCGTGCATCTGCAAGTGCCGCAGCCGCGCCTGGAGTTCGCGCTGGGTGCTGATGTCGGCGAGGGACAGCAGCACACCGGGCTCACCCGTGCCCAGCGGCGCGACCGTCACCTGCACCCACACGGACTGGCCGTCGGGGTGCTTGAGCCGGCGGGTGCACCGCAGCCGGGCCTGCCGGCCGCGCAGCACTTCCTGGTACGCGTGCCAGGTACGCGCGTCCGAGGCCAGATCCACCAGCTCGGCGGCGACCTGCCCGGCCAGCGCCTCGGGCGCGCTGCCGAGGAGTTCGCCCAGCGTCTCGTTGGCGCCGACGACCAGACCCTCGCGGTCCACGACGGCCATGGCCAGCGGCGCGGCCGCGAACGCCGATTGGTACGTCGGGGGTCCCGTACGAGGAGACGTACTGAAGTCACTGTCCGTGACGACCGCCCGGTCGAGATCTGCCGCGGGCGCCGGCCCTTCGGAGGTTCCGCTCACCGTTCGCTCCCGCAGTGCACTCGATCTCTGTCCGTGCAGGAAAGTGTGCCGATCATAGAGGCTGGCCCCCACCCCTTCCAGCCACCGTCCAGTGTCCCGGAACAACCGGCCCTTCTGACAGATCGTTTCTGCCCGCACCTGGACGGCTTGTTGGGGCGCCCGACCAGGTGTGACGTTCCGTGAGCGATTCGGGGTGTCGCTTCTGACGGTTCTTCGCCGTACTCACTCGTCTGGTGCAGACAAACAGGGCGTAGTACGACAATCTCACACAGGCTGGGTGCGGTGTCCCGCGAACCGCACCCGGAGGTCTCTGTGCCGCGCCCTTTCCCGCGCCCTCGACTGCGCAGCACCGCGGCCTTGTTCACCACCATGTCGGCATTGGCCGCCACCTCTCTCATCACCGGTCCGTCGGCCGCCGAACCCTTCTCGGCCGAACCCTGTGCCCTGACCCGCACTCAGGCGCACCACTCCGAGGGTCTGGACACCTGGAACACCGCCTATCCGCGCCCGGCCCGTGCCCTGGACGCGGCGATGGTGTTCCTGTCCTTCCCGGACGCGACCCCGCGCACCACGCCCGACGAACTGGCCGCCGACCACTTCCCGGCCACCAGTCGCTTCTTCGAGCAGGCCTCCTATGGCAAGTTCACGCTGCGCACGCATCCGCTCCGGCACTGGATCCGGATGCCGCAGCCGTCCACGGCGTACGCCATACAGCGTGACTGGAGCGCGTCCCACCGCGCCGCCTATCTGCGCGACGCGCTGACCGCGGTGGACGGGATGGTGGATTTCTCCCGGTACGACGTCGTCTACTTCGTCGCCGATCCGGACGCGCCCGGCGTGGACTCCGACGCGACGAAGGTCGTCAACCTGGACGTCCCGCTGCGGGCCGACGGCACGGACATCCGCCGGGTCGTCACGGTCTTCGAGCAGCATCCGCCGGACCGGCTGGTCCTCGCCCACGAGACCGGTCATGTCTTCGACCTGCCCGATCTCTACCACCGCCCCGTGGACGGCAAGGGCGACTGGGACACGTTCGTCGGCGACTGGGACCTGATGGGCAGCCAGTTCGGGCTGTCGCCGGACCTGTTCGCCTGGCACAAGTGGAAGCTGGGCTGGCTGGAGCCGCGGCAGGTGGCGTGTGTGCAGGGCCCGACGCGGCTGACGCTGGAGCCGCTCGGGGCGGGCGCGGGCGCGGGTGCGGGTGTGGTCGCGGCGGGTGCGGCCGGGGCGGCTTCCTTCGGGCTGGGCCGCGGCACCAAGCTCGCGGTGGTCAGGACCGGGCCCGACAGCGCCCTCGGCTTCGAGGCGCGCGGTGCGGTCGGCAACGACACGTCGACCTGTCGCGAGGGGGTGCTCGTCTACCGCGTGAACGCCGGCTCCCCATCCGGCGGCGGCCCGGTCCAGGTGATCGACGCCCACCCACGCACCGAGGCCTGCTGGGAGGGCTCGGTGTACCCGCCCCTCGCGGACGCCCCCGTCGCCCTCGGCGAAAGCTTCACGGTGCCGGGCACGGGCGTACGGGTGGACGTGGAGGGCCGGACGCCTTCGGGAACCTGGACGGTACAGATCACGCCCAGCGCGTAGCGGACACGGCAAAGGCCCCCGCACTCGCGAGGGGCCTTCGTTGTCTGTGCGCCGCCAGGGACTCGAACCCCGGACCCGCTGATGCCGCATCCCCCGGGGGACAACCCCCGGACCCCCGGCCGCCTCTGTCGCGCCGGAGAGGTGTCGCCCGCCCATGACGAAAGCCCCCCGCACTCGCGAGGGGCCTTCGTTGTCTGTGCGCCGCCAGGGACTCGAACCCCGGACCCGCTGATTAAGAGTCAGCTGCTCTAACCAACTGAGCTAGCGGCGCCTGCTGACGTCGTAGACCTTAGCACCCTGATCGGCGGGAGGAAAAATCGATATCCGCACGGCAGCGCGGGCCGCCCGTACGGCCGCCCACAGCAGGATCTCGGGGCCCGGCAGCCAGGGGTGACGGGTGTCGGGGGCGACGAGCCAGCGGCTGTCGAACGGGGTCGGAGCGGGGACGGTCACCGCGTCTCCGGCGCCATGGCACAGCAGCGGCGGAACCGCTCCCGTACGGCCGAACTCCTCCCACCGCAGCAGCGAGGGCAGCCGATGCGCCGTGCCCGGCGCGGCGAACAGCAGCGTCCGCCCACGGAACACCGCGACCGGCCCCGAGCCGGGGCCCTCGCCCCACAGCCGGTCTAGCATCCGGCGCCCGAAGATCGCGGGAACGCTCACGACGTCGAAGGCGGTACCGCAGGGCAGTACGACCGGCGCGTCCGGCCGGTCGCTCCACAGGGCCAGCATGCTCCGCGGATACGTTCCTGCCGAGGCGAGCCACTCTGCCCCGTCCGCGGTGACGCCGTAGACGTCGGAACGGTCGGCGAAGAGCTCCTTGCGTGTGTCGCTCATGCCCCAAGGTGTACCGGGCGTGAGCGTTCCGTTTCGGAGGGTTGCCGGAAACCGGGACAGGGGACGGTGCGGGGGAGTATCTTGCCCGCCTGGCATATGCCAGAGCTTTACGCAGGGTCGATGGTGCCCTTGCCCTCGGCGCCCCGCATCAGGTCCCGGCCGAACTCGATCATCTTCTTGGCATAGTCCTCGGTCCACTCGGCCCGTTCCGCGATGTCCGCCGGCGTCAGCCGGTCGAACCGCCGCGGGTCCGCCAGCTGGGCCGCCGCGAGCGCCTGGAACTCCACGGCACGGTCCGTCGCCGCGCGGAAGGCATGCGTCAGCTCCGTCGCCCGGGCCAGCAGCGCCTTCGGATCGTCGATGGACTCCAGATCGAAGAAGTGCTCAGGATCGGAGGCCACCTCCGCGGGCTCGAAGAGCAGGGGCGCGGGGCGTAGCCGCTGTTCATGCCGACGCGGCGTGGGCTCCGCCATGTCTTCTCCTCCTCGTAGGTTGCCGATGACCCGCCTGTCGGGAGTGGGCCGTCGTCCATTCTCTCGTGGCCGCGCAAGGGCGCAGTAAAGGCAGCTCAAGGGCTCCAGGTCACCTTGTGTTCCGCGAGACGCGCCAGCACCGCGTGGTTCGCCTCCCAGCCATCAGGGAACTTCACCACCGTCCCCAGCTGCACCGGCTCCGTCGAGGGATAGTCGTCCAGCAGCTCGCCCACCCCCGCCCGGCAGACCACGATGCACGCGTGCCGGTGGCGGGACGCGAGGACGCACAGGCGGCCTGTCTCCAGGTGGAAGGCGGTGGCGTCGGGGCGGCCGGAGAGCGGGTGCAGGACGACCGTGACGTCGTACTCGCGGCCCTGGAGACGGTTCGCCGTGTCGACCGTCACCTCCGTGACGCCCAGCTCGGCCAGGGCCGTGCGGACGGCCGCCGCCTGGTCGCGGTGGGCCGTGCCGACGGCGACGCGGTCGGCGGTGAGGGGGGCCGGGTCCGGTGAGCGCTCCGAGGTCGCCGCGCCACCCCGGTCCAGCAGCCGGCGCACGACCGTCGCCACCGCCCGCACC
Source organism: Streptomyces sp. NBC_00019 (assembly GCF_045041015.1). NCBI lineage: Bacteria > Bacillati > Actinomycetota > Actinomycetes > Kitasatosporales > Streptomycetaceae > Streptomyces > Streptomyces sp. NBC_00019. The sequence goes on along the minus strand of NZ_CP108302.1, from coordinate 4,161,747 downwards.
GCCTCCGGATCGGTGCGCGGAGTGTGCCGCGCGGGCAGCTCCAGCAGGCCCCAGCCCGACTGGGCCGCCTCGTCGATCACCCGGTCGGGACCGGAGCCGTCCGACGCGACCGCGAAGGCGAGACTCCGGTCGCCGTGGTCCGTGCCGCTGCGGAAGGGCGTGAACGGGTAGAACGCGTCGGAGACCAGCTGTGCCGCCGACGCCGGGAGCCGCCAGGACACCGGGAGGCGGTGCTGCGGCAGCTCCGGGTTGTGGGCCAGCAGGGTCGTCACCGCCGACGCCGACGGGTCGTACGACAGCCCCGCCCACTGCTCGCTGCCCACGATCGCGAAGGGGTCCAGCTGCCCCGGGTCGCCCACGAACAGCGCCCGCTCGAACAGCCCGGCCACGGCCAGCAGCGAGTCCGAGCGCATCTGGTACGCCTCGTCGACGATCGCGTGCTGCCACGGCTCGTCGACCTTGACGTGCGCCCACTTCGCGGCGGTGGAGAGGGTGACCGGGAGACCGGCCAGGTCCGCCGGCTTCGCCGACTTCCGTACGTTCGTCAGCTCGTCCAGCGCCTTGTCGTACGCGTCCGTGTCACTGCTGTGCAGACGGCCGACCGGCAGCTCCGGGTTCTTCTCCGCGAGCCGCATCACCAGGTCGTCGACCTGGGCGTTGGTCTGCGCGACGACCATCAGCGGGCGCCCCGCCTCGGCCAGTTCGAGCGCCGCGCGGACGACGAGTGTGGACTTGCCGGCGCCGGGCGGGGAGTCGACCACGACACCCCGTTTGTCGCTGTGCAGGGTGTTGTGGAGGATCGCGTCGGTGGCCTGCGCGGCGGCCGTACCCGGGTCGAAGACCGTGGTCACAGAACATCCTCCTCGGTCATGCGGTCGGCGGCCTCCTGGACCGCCTCGCCGGGCGGCCCGCCGTGCGTCCAGGGCGTGGCCTCCGGGTCGGGCAGCTTCGCGCCGCCGCGCTGCTCGTGCTCGAAGAGGGTGAAGCAGAGCCGGTCGCCCTTCTCCGGCACGGACCCGGTCTCGGGCTCCTTGCCGCGGCCCATCTTGTCGAGGATCCGCAGGACGATCAGGGCGGCCTCCTCCCCGTCGCTCTCGTATCCGACGAACTCGGCCGTCTGCGGCTTGCCGCCCAGCGAGCGGTACACCTTCACGCGCTCCCCGAGGTGCGGCCGGTCGTCCGTGCGGACCGTGACGAGCGGGCGCGGGCTGGGCCGCTTGCCCTCGCTGTACGTCATCACGACATCCGTGACCTCACCTGCGAACGCCTCCCCGGACAGTCGCCGCCCCGCCATCACCAGCGGGTCGTCCAGGGCCTCCTGCGCCTCCAGACGGGCCTGTTCGCGCTCGCGCGTGGCGAGTTTGTTGGCGGCGGTGACCGCGTCGTCGCGGCGCGGCTGCGGGGGTTCGCCGGCGAGGACACGGTCGCGGTGGCTGGTGAAGGACCAGCGGTCCCGGGTCCAGCGCTCCTCGACGCGCGCGCCCTCGGGCAGCGTCCGCAGCAGATCCAGGCCGCGCCACACCGCGTCCCAGGTGGGCCGCGTCCGGCTCTCGACCAGCTTCCTGATCTCCCGCTCGGCGGTGGTGAGTTCACCGAGCCGGTCGTCCGCCTCCAGACCGTCCTGGGCGGCGGCGAGGGCGGTACGCGCGCGGTCGTAGCGCTCGATGGCCGGGGCGAGCAGTTTGTTGTCGAACGCCGGGTCGGTGGCGGGACCGGCCGGCGGGTGCAGCAGCTGGCCCTTCGCGTCCCGGCCGAGCTCGGCCTCCAGGGCGGCCTCGGCGCCGGTCGTGCCCTCCGGCGGGTCGATCCAGGCGAGCAGCGCGCCCAGGTGCTGGTCCTCCAGGGTGGACTGGCCGGTCGCCCAGTGCCGGGACAGGACCTCCGTCGCGGCGAGCAGCAGGGAGGAACCGGGGACCCGGGCCCGCTCCCCGAAGTGGGTCAGCCACCGGCCCAGCAACGGCACGTGCGGCGGTGCGGGATGCGGGGACTCGGGGTCCTGCTCGGCCGTACGCCGAAAACGCATCGAGCGTCCCAGCAGCCGTACGAGGTCGATGCCAGCGCGGCTCGGCACGATCAGCTGCGGGGCGTCCGCGCACAGCTCGACCTCGACCTTGACCCGCTTGCCGGTCTCCGGATCGGTCTCGCTGCGCTCGGCCGCCTCGACGGCCTCCGCGTACGTGTCGACGTAGGGCAGCACGATGTCCGCCAGCTCGGCCAGGAACGCGAACCGCAGATCGCGGTCGCGGGGCTGCGGTACGACGAGGAGACGCGGGGCGTCCCGGTCGGTGCCGACGAGCGCGCCGAGCGGGGCGCCGGCCTCACCGGCGGTGGTGAGCGGCACGAGGACGAGGGGCCGGTCGCAGAGGTGTCGGTGCCGGACCGTGGCGGAGGGCTGGGCGCGGCCGGAGGTGACGGCTTCCAGACGGGCGAGGGTGGCGATCAGTGACATGCCGGTGCCTCCGGCGCGGTCGCCCCCGGTGCCATGGCGCTCAGTGCCTCGGCCCGCAGTTCCGCCGCTCTGCGCAGCGCGGCCACCGCCGGGTCCGCGGCGTCCCCGGCCTCCCCGCGGGCCGCGGCCAGGACGTCCGCCACGGTGGTCAGACTGCCGAGCTCGGCCCGCACGGACCGGCCCAGGGACGTCACCGCGCCGGCCGCGCGGGAGCGGTCACGGCAGTGGAAGGCCAGCTCGCACGCGGCCAGGCACTCGGGCGCGTACGTCGCCGGGACCGACTCGACGGCCGCCGTCAGCTCCTCGGCGGGCCGGGCGGGGTCGAAGCAGGTGCCCTCGGGGAGCGTCTCGGCGATGTCCTGGACTCGGGTGAGACGGGCCAGCTGGCGGCCGGTCACCGCCCGCTGCTTGCGGATGTCCACGGCGGAGGCGGTGGGCAGGTTGGAGAAGTCCTTGGGACAGACGAGAAGCACCCGGTCGCGCACCTCGGGAGCGGGGGCGCTTTCCTGGGTGAGACGCGCCGCGACCTGCTCCAGCGCCAGCACGTACACCGCCGCCTGCCGCGCCGCCGCGCCCACCTTCGCCGGGTCCGCCGAACCGTCCAGCATCGGGAAGGACTTGATCTCCACGACCGTCCACGTGCCGTCCGGGTGCACGACCACCGCGTCCGGCTCCAGGAAGGCGGGGGAGCCCGCGACGTCCAGCGCGAGCATCGGGTGGTCGAGCAGCGTCCACTCGCCGGCCGCCTCGGTGGCCTCGCGCAGCGCCAGCGCCGTCCGGGCCGTGCGCCCCTCGGGGCCGATCGCGGTCAGCTCGGGCACCCGCGCCTGGGCGGGCGGCTCGGCGGACCGGTCCAGCCTCTCGTGGACCAGCCGCAGCAGTTCCGCGCCGCCGTCCGCCTTGACTTTCGCCTCGAACGCGTTGCCCCGGGTGAGCGCGAACTGCGACTGACCGAATGCCGACGGCGAGCCGAGAGCGCCCGCCAGCGCCGCCTTGTTCACCCCGGCGCCGTCCAGGATCGCGCGCCGTCTGCAGCCCGGGTTCGCGGCGAGGGCGGCCAGGGCGCGGGCATCCAGCGCCTTGGCCGGTACGTCGGGGCCGCGCAGCTCAGCGAGCTGTTGCCGGAGCGCCGTCCCCCGCTTCCGAGGGGGAGGCACTCGGCTCGGTTCCGGCTGGGACCCGAGACTCGCGCTGCCGTGGAATTCGCTCACCCGCGGAAGTCTGGCATCCGGCACTGACAATTGAGGCCTGTGCGCCAGGAGTGCTCGCCGCGGCAGGCGCGAGGACCACCGCCGCGCGCGCCTTGAACCGGTCCGCGCCGCGCAGCACCAACGGCGCCAGCAGCAGCCCGACACCCATGACGGCGGCGCCCGCGACAGCGTCGAGGAAGTAGTGGTTGGCGGTGCCCATCACCACGATCGTGGTGATCAGCGGGTAGGCGACACCCAGAGCCTTCGTCGTACGCGTGCCGCCGTAGCGCCACAGCATGACCCCGCACCACAGGGCCCAGCCCACATGCAGGCTCGGCATGGCCGCGTACTGGTTCGTCATGCCGCCCATGCCCCGGGGCGCGCTCGCCTCGCCGCCCCACCAGCCGTACGAGCTGTACTGGGCCATCGTGTCGACGAAGCCGTGGCTCTCCGACAGCAGCCGGGGCGGGCAGGTCGGCAGCAGGGTGAAGCCGATCAGGCCGATGAACGTCGAGGTCATCAGCCAGGTGCGGGCCGCGCGGTACTGCACCGTGCGGGAGCGGAACAGCCAGACCAGGATCACCGGGGTGACCATGTAGTGCAACGACGCGTACCAGAAGTCGGCCGGTACGCCGATCCAGGTCTCGCGGGTGAACAGGCGGTTGAGCGGGTGCTCCGCGTTGATATGGAGGAACTTCTCCACCTTCAGGATCGCCAGACCGTGGTCGACGGCGTGCGTGACGTCGCCCCGCGCGAGGAGTCGGCCCGCCGAGTAGCAGGCGTACACCAGGAGGATCAGCGGCAGCTCCGTCCACCAGCGCAGACGGGTTCGCGAGGCAGCCTCGATGCCTGGTGTCTCGGCGTGCGGCATCCGATCGCCTCCCCCTTCTTGTCGCGGCGTCCGGTTGCCCGGTCTTACCACTTTACGGTGTATGTGTTCGCCCCTGTTGAGGGCCCCCGGCCCTCTAGGACGCAGAGATCGCCCGACGGGTTGCCCCCGCACAGGGTGCGGGATGATGGATGCGGCCCGCCCGCATTTTTCCTCGAAAGGTCCTTCCGCTCATGGCACCGCGCATCCTGCTGGCCCGGCACGGACAGACCGAATGGTCGCTGGCCGGGAAACATACCGGCAGGACCGATGTGCCGCTCCTGGAGGAGGGACGCCGAGGCGCCAAACTACTCGGTGAGCGTCTGCACCGCGCGCCGCTCGACGGTCTGCCCGGTGTCGAGGTGCGCACCAGCCCGCTGGCACGCGCGCGTGAGACCTGCGAGATCGCCGGATTCAAGGAGCGCGCCAGCGAGTGGGACACGCTCCTCGAATGGGACTACGGCGCGTACGAGGGCATGACCCCGGTCGACATCCACGCCGTCCGCCCCGGCTGGCTCATCTGGCGCGACGGGGTGCCCGAGGGCGAGACGCTCGCCGAGGTAACGGCCCGCGCGGACGAGGTGGTCGCCTGGGCCCGCGCGGCGGACCGGGACGTCCTGGTCTTCGCGCACGGGCACATCCTGCGGTCCATAGGCGCACGCTGGCTGGGCCTGCCGCTCGACTTCGCCGCGCGGATCCGGCTTAACCCGACGTCGCTGTCGGTCCTGGGCTGGGCCTACGGCGAGCCGGCGATCGAGAGCTGGAACGACCTGGGGCATCTGGCGGGCTAGGCCGATCTCGGCACGCTCGCGTGCCGCTCCAGGAACGTGGAGACCCCCGACGCCCTGCGGTGCGGCAGCAGCACCCGCGCCGTCCCGGCCAGCATCGACTGGATCCGTGACGACTGCACCTGACCCAACAGGTCCAGGACACGCATCCCCGCCGCCGCGGCCTCGTCGGGCCGGCCGCCGCGGGCCAGGTCGTCCGCCAGTTCGGCCGTGTACAGGGCGATGTTCCGGCTGAAGTGGGGATCCTGCAGCTCGGCCGCGCGGTGCGCGTGGCGGGCCGCGCGCGGCCAGTCGCCCAGCGTCGACCAGCACTGCGCCTCCAGGCCCTCCAGTTCGGCCTCGCCGTAGAAGCTCATCCACTCGGGGTCTGCGTCCGAGGGGCCACGGTCGAAGAGGACCTGGGCGCGGGCCAGCGCCTGTTCGCAGCCCGTGCGGTCGGCGAGCCCCGCCCAGCCGCCCGCCTCGCGCAGCGCGAGCAGCGACATCAGCCGTGCGGAGCCCAGCGGGCGTCCGACGCGCTGCGCGGCCTGCGCGGCGCGCAACGCCTCCCGCGGGCGCCCCGCGTCGCGCGCGAGGAACGCCGTGTTGCAGAAGGCGTGCGACTCCAGGGCGGCGTCACCGGTCATCCGGGCGGTCGCGAGCGCCTCCGCGTAGTGCGAGCGCGCGTCGTCGTACCGCCCCGAGTCGTGCGCCAGCCAGCCCACCGAGATGGCGAGCTCACCCGCGCCCGAGTGCAGGCGGTCGGCGGTCGTCTGCCGGGTGGCTCCGGCGTCCAGCAGCGCGTACGCGGCGCGCAGCGGCGTCGCCGCGCGCCGGTACAGCCCGTCCGCGCCGTGCCGGTCGTCCAGCAGCCGGATCCTGCGGACCGCTTCGTCCAGGGCATGCACATCGCCCGCCCCCACGCGGCGGACGGGGCGTCCCGCAGCCGCGGCGTCTTGGGCGAGCCCGATGGGGCCCATTGAGGCGGCGGCCACCGTGGCGCCCCCGCTGGTCATGAATGCGCGACGCAGCACGTCGCTCTCCTCGTTGTCGTACGTCTCGTAGGGGTCCTGCGTGTCATACGGCTCGTACGCCCCCCGTGTCTCACCCGTGGCGTGCTCGGGAGTCGAGACGCATACCGGGGGCGCGACCTCGGTGGTGCGCGCCCCGCGTCCGCGTACGGACGAGCGGGGAGCGAACCCCAGGTCGGTGAGCGTGCGGCCGGGGAACATGTGCAGGAACACCCGCTCGTACGCGTAGTTGGGGCAGCGGATCTCGCCCGCCTCGACTCGGCCCACATAGCGCGCGTCACAGCTGACCCGCTCGCCGATCTCGCGGGCGGCCCGGCGCACCGCCGCGGCGAACTCGGCCGGGGAGCGCTGTCCGCGCAGCTCCCGGAACGCGAGGTTCGGCCGCGGTGGCCTGGGGTACTGGGACGAGGTCATCGTTGACGACGCCATGGCCGGGTCCTCTCGTGCGAACCGTCGAACCATGCCGGATTCGGGGTGAGTTGTTCGTGTGACACCCTGTTTCCAGCGGGCATGAACGTACCCGCTGTGCCGGACCCGCCACGCAGGGTTTGGCTACAAACCGGATATCTCATCCGGGATCCGCCATGAACTGCCATCCTTTGCGGCTGACTTGCGCCGTAGCCGTTGACGCCGCCGGGCGTTGAACTCCACAGGACCGGGAGCCGCCCGACTCCCGACCCGCTCGTTACGAGGAGGGGTTCCGTGGTGGAGGCCGGGATGGAGACCAGGCAGAGCATCGAAGTGTGTGCGCCGCTGACGGGGCGCCGCGAACCACCGGTCCCGGAGGCCGGGTGCGACCTCGTCACGGTGCCGACCCGGCAGGGCCTCGAGGCGGTCGACATCCTGCGGCGCGGGGCGGGGGACGCGGTGGGGCCGGTCCTCCACGACGACGGTGACGACACCCTCGGCTTCGTGGTCCCGCCGGGCACGGCCGCCGCGTGGGACGTACCGGGCAGCACCTGTACGGAGACCGACGGGCGGGGGCTGCGGCTGAACCCCGAGCCTCCGGTGGAGGGCTCGGACTGGCTGCTGCCACCGGGTGAGGCCGACCCGGCGACGGACCCGGCGGTGCTGCGGGCAGCGCTGGGGGAGGCGGCGCGGTTGATCGAGGCGGCGGACAACTGCCGGTGACGTGATGGGGCCCGGCGCCGGTGCGGGCCGAAAGCCGCCCCGACGGCACGACCGCCTGCCGCTTGGGACAATGCCCCCATGGGAAAGTCCAGGAGCGGCCGACGCGGCCAAGCGGTCGCCGAAGCCGTCGTAGAAGCCGTCGACGGCGGCCTCGCCGAGCTCATACCCGACCGGGAGCGCGCGCGTGCCTGGACGCTGCTGATCGACGGGGCGCCGCAGTCGCACCTCGACCTGGACGACCCGGCGTACCTCTCCTTCGAGTACCAGCGCCGCCTCGGGCACGTCATCGACCTGGTCGCCCCGCCCGGGAAGCCCGTCCACGCCGTGCACCTCGGCGGAGGGGCGTTCACCCTGGCCCGGTACGTCGCCGCCACCCGCCCCCGCTCCACCCAGCAGGTCGTGGAGCGCGACGCGGCCCTCGTCCAACTGGTCCGCCGCGAGCTGCCGTTGGATCCGAACGCCCGGATCAGGGTGCGCTCGACGGACGCCCGCGAGGGGCTCGCCAAGGTGCCCGACGGCTGGGCCGACCTCGTCATCGCGGATGTGTTCAGCGGGGCCCGCACACCGGCCCACCTGACCTCGACGGAGTTCCTCGACGAGGTCCGCAGAGCCCTCAAGCCCAACGCCGTCTACGCCGCCAACCTCGCCGACGGCCCCCCGCTCGCCCATCTGCGCGGCCAGATCGCCACGGCCGCCGCCCGCTTCGAGCACCTCGCCCTGATCGCCGACCCGACGGTCCTGCGCGGCAAACGCTTCGGCAACGCGGTCCTGGTCGTCTCCGACGCCCCGCTCCCCGTCCCCGAACTCACCCGCAGGGCCGCCTCCGACCCCCACCCCGGCCGCCTCGAACACGGCAAGCCCCTCACCGACTTCACGGGAGGGGCGGCACCGGTGACGGACGCGGCGGCGGTCGCGTCCCCCGCGCCGCCGCCGTCGGTCTTCCGCTAGCAGGCCCCGGAACGGGCCCCCGCTAGTACGTCCCCACCTCGACCCGGGGCGCGCTGTCGTGCCAGGTGCAGAACACCGACACCCGGTCCGCGCCGGAGGCGAACTCCACCCGGATCCACGTCTCCGTCTTCCACACCTGCATCGACCAGCCCGCGCCCGGAGTCGCCGACACGAGGGTCGCCGAGGTCTTGCCGAGGTCGAAGACCGCGCGGCCGCCCTCGGTGTCGTAGCTCTTGACCTGGCCCGATGTGGAGGGGGAGGGGCTGGGGGTCTTCGTCGGCGTCTTCGAGGGCGACGGTGTCGGAGTGCGGGCCGGTGTGCGCGACGGGCTCGTCGACGGTGTCGCACGCGCCGTCGACGACGCCAGCGGCTTGGACTCCTGGGTCGTCGCGTCGGCAGCCGTGATCGGCAGGGCGCGCGGGGGGTCGTAGGCCGTGCCCGCCATCACCGTGTGGACGCCCCACCACGACAGCGTGACCGCCGCGCCCGTGGCGAGCGACCACGCCAGTACGTGTACGAGTCCTCTGCGCATCGCGGGCCATACTGCCTCACCCGTCCCATGCGTTGTCCACAGGTGAGAGTTGTCCACAGGCGCCGGATGGGCCTCCCTCGCATGGCGTACGGTGCGGCGCATGGCAAGTGTGCTCGTGGTCGAGGACGACCAGTTCGTACGCTCGGCGCTGATCCGGCATCTCACCGACGCCGCGCACACGGTGCGCAGTGTCGGTACGGCACTGGAGGCGCTGCGCGAGGTCGCCCATATCCGTTTCGATGTGGTCATCCTCGACCTCGGCCTGCCCGACCTGGACGGATCCGAGGCGCTGAAGATGCTGCGCGGCATCACCGACGTCCCCGTGATCATCGCCACCGCGAGGGACGACGAGGCGGAGATCGTCCGGCTGCTGAACGCGGGCGCGGACGACTACCTGACCAAGCCGTTCTCCGTCGAACACCTGTCCGCCCGGATGGCCGCCGTCCTACGACGGTCCCGGGCCGTCGTCGGCGAGGCGCAGCCGGAGTCCGTGATCCGGGTCGGCGGCCTCGTCGTCGACCCGCTGCGCCGCCAGGCCGAACTGGACGGTGCCCGCCTCGACCTCACCCGCCGTGAGTTCGACCTGCTCGCCTTCCTCGCCGGCCGCCCCGGCGTCGTCGTCCCCCGCAAGGAACTCCTCGCCGAGGTGTGGCAGCAGTCCTACGGCGACGACCAGACCATCGACGTCCATCTGTCCTGGCTGCGCCGCAAGTTGGGAGAGACCGCCGCGCGACCGCGCTATCTGCACACCCTGCGGGGTGTCGGCGTGAAGCTGGAGCCGCCGCTGTGAGATGGGCACTCGTCAAGGTCTGCCTCGCGGTCACCACCATGGTCGTGGTCGCCTTCGCCGTCCCCCTCGGCCTGGTCATCAAGGAGATGGCCCGGGACCGCGCCTTCTCCAACGCCGAGCGCGAGGCCGCGGCCGTCGCGCCCGCCCTGTCCATCACCACCGACCGGGACCAGCTGGAGCGGGTCGTCGCCTCCGCCGGCTCGGAGGCCGAGATGGCCGTGCACATACCGGCGGGCGGCGGCGCCCAGGCCGTCGACATCGGACGACAGCGCGCCGCCGACGGGGACATCGCGACCGTACGGAAGCTGGGCCGCGCCTCCACCAGCGAGGTGGACGGCGGCTCCACACTGCTCCAGCCCGTCGCGCTCAGCTCCGGCGAGATCGCGGTCGTCGAGGTCTACGTCCCGGAGTCCGAGGTCAGCAACGGCGTCGCCACGGCATGGGCGGTGCTCGCCGGCGTCGGCGTCGCGCTGATCGTCGGCTCGGTCGCGGTCGCGGACCGGCTGGGCGTACGGATGGTGCAGCCCGCCCAGCGGCTCGTCGAGGGCGCGCACGAACTGGGGGAGGGGAAGCTGGGCTCCCGGGTGCCCGAGGAGGGGCCGACCGAGCTGCGGCTCGCGGCGGCGGCGTTCAACTCCATGGCCGACCAGGTCGTACAACTCCTGGCGAACGAGCGGGAGCTGGCGGCCGACCTGTCCCATCGGCTGCGGACACCCCTGACCGTGCTGCGGCTCAACACGGCCTCGCTCGGTGACGGGCCCGCCGCCGAGCAGACCCGGGCCGCGGTGGCCCAGCTGGAGCGCGAGGTCGACACCATCATCCGGACGGCGAGGGAGGCCAAGCCGCAGACCGCGGCCGCCGGGCCCGGCGCCGGATGCGATGCCGCCGAGGTGGTCCGGGAGCGGATGGCGTTCTGGTCGGCGCTCGCCGAGGACGAGGGGCGCAAGGTGCGGGTGGCCGGTGTGGAGCGGCCGGTGCGCATACCCGTGGCCCGCGCCGACCTCGCGGCCGCGCTGGACGCCCTGCTCGGCAACGTCTTCCGGCACACCCCCGAGGGCACCGCCTTCGCGGTCGACGTGCACAACGGCGAGGACGCGGTCATCGTGCTGGTCTCGGACGCGGGGCCCGGCATCCGCGATCCCGAGGCGGCGATGGCCCGTGGGCGTGGGTCCGGGAGCGCCGGGTCGACCGGGCTCGGCCTGGACATCGTGCGCCGGCTCGCGGAGGAGACCGGCGGGGACGTGCGGATCGGGGCGTCGGTGCTGGGCGGCACCGAGGTGCGGATCTGGATCCAGCCGGCCGGGCGCGAGCGCACACCCGGGCGGGGGCACCGAGGGGGCGTACGACGCCGGCGGCGCGGCAGATTGGTCTCGACCTTTAACCGGTCCCGATCCCTTCCTTAAGCGCACCCTAAGATCCTCAACCCCCGTCCCGAACAGGCCTTTTGCCCGATTCGAGCTCGCTAGCGTGCTGCCGCACCCCACCCCCGAACAACGAAGGCAGGCACGCCATGAGCACGCACCGGCGCAAGGTGAGCGGCAGAAACAAGGTGATCGCCGGGGCTGTCGCCGCGGCCGTGGTCGGCGGCGGCGCGATCCTGCTCACCGGTACGGCTCAGGCGGCCGGGGTCGGCGCCGCGTACACCAGGACCAGTGACTGGTCGACCGGCTACACCGCCCAGTACGTCGTGACGAACAACAGCGGGGAGACCGAGAAGGACTGGACGCTGGAGTTCGACCTGCCGACCGGGTCCGGGCTGAGCTCGCTCTGGAACGCCGAGTCGAGCGTCAGCGGGCAGCACATCACCGTGCGGCCGGCCAAGTGGGACACCGAAGGCCTGGCACCCGGCAAGTCCGTCACCGTCGGCTTCGTGGTCAACGGCACCGGCGACCCGGCCGGTTGCCTCATCGACGATGCCGCGTGCTCCGCCGACGACGGTGCCACACCGGAGCCCAGCGGCCGCCCGACCGGGACAGCGACCTCGACCCCGACGGCCACCCCGACCCCGACGGCGACCAGCACGCCCACACCGGCCGGCACCCCCACGGCCACCGCATCCCCCTCGACCAGCAGCGGCACCGGCACCACGACGAGCGCCGGCTTCGCCCCCTACGTCGACACCTCCCTCTACCCCGCCTTCGACCTGGTCGCCACCGCCGAGGCCACCGGCGTCAAGGCCTACAACCTCGCCTTCGTCACCGACGGCGGCGGCTGCACCCCGAAGTGGGGCGGCGTGACCGACCTCGCGAGCGACGCCGTGGCCGCCCAGATCGGCGAGCTGCGCGCCAAGGGCGGCGACGTCCGGGTGTCGTTCGGCGGCGCGGCGGGCTCGGAGCTGGCGACGACGTGCTCGTCGGCGGCCGTGCTGGCGGCGGCGTACGAGAAGGCCGTGGCCGCCTACGACCTCACCAAGGTCGACTTCGACGTCGAGGGCGGCGCGCTGCCCGACACCGCGGCGAACACGCGCCGCGCGCAGGCCATAGCCGAACTCCAGAAGAACCACCCGGACCTGGACGTCTCCTTCACCCTCCCGGTGATGCCGGAGGGCCTGACCCAGGCGGGCGTGGACCTGCTCGCCGACGCCAAGAAGAACGGCGTCGACATCACCACCGTCAACATCATGGCGATGGACTACGGACCGGCCTACAGCGGCGACATGGGCACCTACGCCGAACAGGCCGCCACCGCCACCCAGGCCCAGGTCAAGAGCGTCCTCGGCCTCTCCGACAGCGCCGCCTGGAAGGCCGTGGCCGTCACCCCGATGATCGGCGTCAACGACGTCACCACCGAGATCTTCAAGGTCGACGACGCCACCCAGCTGGTGAACTTCGCCAAGTCCAAGGGGATCGGCTGGCTGTCCATGTGGTCGGCCACCCGCGACAAGCAGTGCTCCGGCGGCGCGAAGAACTACGCCGACGCCACCTGCAGCTCGATCGTCCAGGACCAGCACGCGTTCTCGAAGGCGTTCGCGGCCTACAACTGACGCCCCCCCCACGGGCCGGGGCGCGGCATCCCCCTCGGATGCCGCGCCCCTCCCCCGGTTTCCCCCGAGGTGGTGGTGGGGCCGCCCCTACTCGGCCACCGCCACCGGCGGAAGCGTTCCGGTGCGGGCCGCCTGCCCGTACCAGAGCGCACTGGACTTCGGCGTACGCGCGAGGGTCCCGTAGTCGACGTAGACCGCGCCGAAGCGCTTCTCGTAGCCGTACGCCCACTCGAAGTTGTCCATCAGGGACCACAGGTAGTAACCGCGCACGTCCGCGCCGTCCGAGACCGCGCGGCGGACCGCGGCGAGGTGACCGTGGAGGTAGGAGATGCGCTCCGGGTCGTGGACGCGGCCGTCGGGGTCGGGCTTGTCGTCGTAGGCCGCGCCGTTCTCCGTGATGTACAGCGGCAGGCCCGGGGCCTCACGCGTGTAGCGCATGATCAGCTCGTGCAGGCCGGTCGGGTCGATCGACCAGCCCATCTCCGTGCGCTCGCCCGGAGTCTGGTGGAAGGCGACGTCGTCCGCGCCCGGCCACGGGGAGAACTGGCTCGCCCCGTGGCCGTCCGCGCGCGGACCGCTCAGATCGTTGTCCGCCGCCGACACCAGCGCCGGCGTGTAGTAGTTGAGGCCCAGCGCGTCCAGCGGCTGGTTGATCGCCCGCAGGTCGCCGTCCTCGACGTAGGACCAGTCCGTGATCAGCTCCGTCGCCGCGAACAGCGACTCCGGGTACGCCCCGTGCAGTATCGGACCGTGGAAGACCCCGTTGGCCAGGTCGTCGATCTTCCGGGCCGCGGCCAGGTCCGCCGGGTCCTGCGAAACCGGCCGCACCACCGAGGAGTTGAGGCTCAGCGCCACCGAGTTGCGGGCCGGCATCGCCGACCGCAGGGCCGACGTGGCCAGCCCGTGCGCCAGGTTCAGGTGATGGGCCGCCTTCAGCGAGGCCGCCGGGTCCGTGCGGCCGGGTGCGTGCACCCCGGACGCGTAGCCCAGGAAGGCGCTGCACCAGGGCTCGTTGAGGGTGATCCACTGCTCCACCCGGTCGCCGAGCGCCTCGCCGACGATCTGCGCGTACTCGGCGAAACGGTCGGCCGTGTCACGCTCCGGCCAGCCGCCCGCGTCCTCCAACTCCTGCGGCAGATCCCAGTGGTAGAGCGTGACGGCCGGCTTGATGCCGACCGCGAGCAGCTCGTCCACCAGACGCCGGTAGAAGTCCAGACCGACCTGGACCGCCGGGCCCCGGCCCGTCGGCTGCACCCGGGACCAGGAGATCGAGAACCGGTACGCGTTCAGGCCGAGGCCCGCCATCATCGCCACGTCGTCGCGGTAGCGGTGGTAGTGGTCGACAGCGATGTCACCGTGCTCGCCGCCGGCGGTCTTGCCGGGCGTATGACTGAAGGTGTCCCAGATCGAGGGCGTACGGCCGCCCTCCCGCACCGCCCCCTCGATCTGGTACGCCGAGGTGGCTGCGCCCCAGAGGAAGGCGGGGGGAAAGGTCACCGGGGTCGCCGGCGTAGCGGGCTCAGGCATGGAAGCGCTCCCATTGGAGGTCGTGGAGACCGACGGGTAGATGGGGGGAAGGGAAGGGGCCGAGGCGGCGATGACCCGGCCCCCGGGAAAGCAGAGGTCAGCCCTTGACGGCGCCCTGCATGATGCCGCCGACGATCTGCTTGCCGAAGATCGCGAAGACGATCAGCAGCGGCAGCGTGCCGAGCAGCGCGCCGGCCATGATCAGGGCCGTGTCGGGCGTGTAGCTGCGGCCCAGGCCCGCGACCGCGACCTGCACGGTCGGACTGCCGTTCTGGGTGAGCACCAGGAACGGCCACAGGAAGTCGTTCCAGGTCTGCACGAACATCAGCATGCCGAGCACGGCCATCGCGGGCCGGGCGGCCGGGAACACCACGTGCCAGATCACCCGCCAGCTGCTCGCGCCGTCCACCCGGGCCGCCTCGATGATCTCGTCGGGCAGCGCCTGGAGCAGGTACTGCCGCATGAAGAACACGCCGAACGCGCTGACCAGCGAGGGCAGGATCACCGCCTGCAGCTGGTCGGCCCATTGGAGCTTGGCGACCATCATGTACAGCGGGATCACGCTCAGCTGCGGCGGCACCATCATCGTGCCGATCACGATCAGCATCAGCGCGTTACGGCCCTTGAACCGCAGCTTGGCGAAGGCGAACCCGGCGATCGTCGACAGGATGACGATGGTGATCGCCGAAACCCCCGCCACGAACGTGGTGTTGATGAACGCCTCGCCCAGGTTGGCGTCGGTCCAGGCGAGTTCGAGCTTGTCGAAGAGTCCCGAACCGAACCAGAACGGCGGCGGGTTCTCCGCGAGCCGCTGGTTGTCGCGGGAAGCGGCGATCGCCGTCCACACCAGCGGGAACAGCGAGATGAGCGTGAACACGATCAGGATCAGATACGCGATCGGTCCGCCGTGCAGGGTGCCGCCCGCCCGGGCGGCCTTGGGACGCCGTACCCGCTTGGCCTTCTGCGGGGGCGTGTCGGTGGGCGGAGTCAGTGTCGTCGTCACGGCCGGTTCTCCTAACTACTGGCGCGCAGCCGGCGCGAGATGACGTAGTTGACGATCCCGATGACGATGAGGATCAGGAACATCGTCCAGGCGATCGCGGAGGCACGGCCCAGGTGGTGGTTGACCCAGCCCTGCTCGTACAGATACAGGCCGAGCGTCTGGAACTGGTGCTGGGATCCGCCGGAGGCCCCCTTGCTTGCGTCGAACAGCAGCGGCTCGCCGAAGAGTTGGGAGGCGCCGATGGTGGAGACGACCACCGTGAACAGGATCGTCGGCCGCAGCGCGGGCAGCGTCACATGCAGGAACTGCTTCCAGCGGCTGGCCCCGTCCAGGGCGGCGGACTCGTACAGGTCCTGCGGGATCGCCTGCATCGCCGCCAGGTAGATCAGCGCGTTGTACCCGGTCCACCGCCAGATGACGATGGTGGAGACCGCGATCTGCGAGGGCCACTTGTCGTTCTGCCAGTCGATGTTGTCTATGCCGACCTGGTTCAGCGCCCAGTTGATCATGCCGTAGTCACGGCCGAAGAGCAGGACGAAGACGAGCGAGGCGGCGGCGATCGACGTCGCGTACGGGGCGAGCATCGCGACCCGGTAGAAGGTCGAGGCGCGCAGCTTGTAGTTGAGGATGTGCGCGAGGCCCATCGCCATCAGCAGCTGCGGCACCGTCGAGATGATCCCGATGGTCAGCGTGTTCTTCGCCGCGTTCCAGAAGAAGTCGTCGTCGAAGATCCGCGTGTAGTTCTTGAAGCCCACCCAGTTCATGTCGGTGGGGGCGGTCAGCTCCACCTGGTGCAGCGAGGCCCAGCCGGTGTAGATCAGCGGGAACAGGCCGAACGCCAGGAACAGCAGGAAGAACGGCGAGACGAACGCGTACGGGCTCCAGCGCATGTCCCGCTGCCAGCGGCGGGACAGCCTGGCCCGGCGGCGCTCGTCGGCGGAGGGCCCCGCGGGCGGGCGGGCCGGGGCCGCGCCCCCCTCCTTGGCGGGGGGCGCGGCAGCGGTTTCGTGCCCAGTGGTCATACGGGTCACTGGTCCAGGTTGTTGTCGATGGTCTTCACGGCGTTGTCCCAGGCATCCTTGGCGGACTTGCCCTGGGTCACCAGGATGACGCCGTTGTCGGTCAGGCCCTGCTGGATGATCTGGTCCTTCGGGCCGATCGTCTGGACAGGGATGTTCTTGGCGGCCTCGGCGAAGATCGTGCCGATCGGCGCGTCACCGGTCATGTCGTTCTTCGCGCTCTTCACCTCGGTCGAGTCGTACGCGGCCGGGGTGCTCGGGAAGCTGCCCTGGACGCCGAAGAGCTTGGCCTGCTGCTCGGGTGCGGTCAGCCAGGCGGCCAGCTTCGCGGCCTCCTCGGTGTTCTTACCGGACTTCGGCACGGTCAGGAAGGACCCGCCCCAGTTGCCGGACTTCGGCGCCTGGGCGATGTCCCACTTGCCGGCCGCCTCGGGCTTCGACTTGCCCTTGATGTAGCCGAGCATCCACGGCGGGCAGGACATCGCGGCGAACTTGCTGTTGGCGATCGTGGTGTCCCAGGCCGGCTGGAACTGGGTCTGATTGCCGATCAGTCCGTCCTCGGCCGCCTGCGCGGTGAGGTCGAAGGCGTCCTTGACGGCCGGGTTCGTCTTGTAGATGACCTTGCCCGAGGCGTCGTAGAACCGGTCCTTCTCACCACTGAGGATCGACTGGATCAGACCGCCGGGGGAGTCCAGGAACGTGGTGCCCTTGGGCGCCTTCGCCTTGTACTGCTTGCCGACGTCGATGAGCTTGTTCCAGTCACCGGCCCACAGCTTGCCGACCTCCTCGCGGTCGGTGGGCAGACCGGCCGCCTTGAACAGGTCGGTGCGGTAGCAGATGGCCATCGGGCCGATGTCGGTGCCGACACCGATGGTCGCGCCGTCCTTGGTGGTGGCCTGCTCCCACTTCCACTCCAGGTAGTCGCTCTTCTTGCCGTACTTCGACAGGTCGAGCAGCTTGTCGGACTGGGTCCCGACGATCTCGGCGATGTTGCCGACCTCGACCATCTGGATGTCCTGGAGACCACTGTTGGTGGTGAGGTGGTTGATCAGCGCCGGGTAGTAGTTCTCGTTGCGCTCGACGACGGTCTGCTGGATGTCGACGTCCGGGTGGAGCTTCTCGTACTCCTTGTACAGGCCCGACTCCTCGAAGCCGGCGGTGCCGAAGAGGCCGAGAGTGATCTTGGTCTTGCCGCCGCCGCCCTCCGACGACGAGCCTCCGTCGTCGTCTTTACCGTCGTCGGCACAGCCGGCCAGCAGCCCGGCGCCCAGCGACGCGACGGCCGCGAGGACCACCACCCTGCGACGGGCGGTTCGGGTACGTGCTCGCATTGAGTCCTCCTGTTGCCCTGACGTGCCGACCCCCCGGCCAACTGCAGTGTTGGGCCCGTTAGTTCTCGCGGCGGCTCGGGCGGGGAACGTGCGGGATGTGTATGTGTCAGGTACTGTGGGAGCGCTCCCATCAGTGATGAGTTGAAGAGTCGTCGGTCTTGGCGGGGGTGTCAAGGGAGTCGGCGAGGAGATATGTCTTCAGTTATCGGCCTGTTAACTAACTCGGGGGTCGGACACCGGCCGACCCTTTTCGGCCTGTCCGGCATGTGAGGGCGAGGCCCTTCGGGTCGACTCGGAGGTCTGGGGACGGCAGCCCCCAGGGACGCTCACTGTGATGGACAGGACTGTTACATTCCAGGCCAGCGTCAACATACGGCGGGAAGGCGGAGCCCATGGCAACCCACGGAGCGCGGGGCCGGAGCGGTGGCCGGCCGACCCTCGAAGAGGTGGCCGCGCGTGCCGGAGTCGGCCGCGGCACGGTCTCCCGGGTGATCAACGGCTCGCCCCGGGTCAGTGACGCGACCCGCGCGGCGGTGGAGGCGGCGGTCGCCGAGCTCGGCTACGTCCCGAACACGGCGGCGCGTGCGCTGGCGGCCAACCGGACGGACGCGATCGCGTTGGTCGTCCCCGAGCCGGAGACCCGGTTCTTCGCCGAGCCGTACTTCTCGGACATGCTGAAGGGCGTCGCGGCCGAGCTCTCCGACACGGAGATGCAACTGCTGCTGATTTTCGCGGGCAACGACCGTGAAAGGCAGCGGCTGGCCCAGTACTTGGCGGCGCATCGCGTGGACGGCGTACTGCTGGTCTCGGTGCACGCGGACGACCCGCTGCCGGATCTGCTGGCCCAGCTGGAGATACCGTCGGTGATCAGCGGTCCGCGCTCGGTGGCGGAAACGCTTCCCTCGGTGGACTCGGACAACTACGGCGGCGCCCGGCAGGCGGTGGAACACCTGCTGTCCCGTGGTCGCACCCGCATAGCGCACATCACCGGACGCCTCGATGTGTACGGTGCCCAGCGCCGTATCGACGGTTACCGGGACGCGCTGCGCGAGGCGGGCCTGGAGGCGAACGAGAACCTGATCGAAGCGGGTGACTTCTCGGAGGAGGGCGGCACCCGCGCGATGGCCGCGCTGCTGGCCCGCGTTCCCGACGTGGACGCGGTCTTCGCCGCCTCGGACGTTACGGCGGCCGGCGCCCGCCAGGCGCTCCGCGAGGCGGGCCGCCGCATCCCCGACGACGTCGCCCTCGTCGGCTACGACGACTCCGCCATCGCCCGCCACATGGACCCGCCCCTCACCAGCGTCCGCCAGCCCATCGCCGAGATGGGCCGCCACATGATCGACCTCCTCCTCACCGAGATCGCGGACCGCCGTCCGGCGGTGTCGCGGGGGTTGGAGAGACGGCAGGTGGTGCTGGCCACGGAGCTGGTGGAGCGTACGTCGTCGTAGGCGGCCGCCAACCCCACGGGAGCGCAAGGCGGTTGGCGGTCCGCTTCAGGCGCCCAGAGACAGCCGCCAGAGCGTCTCGCCGTCGTGTTGTTCGTCGGTGGGGAGCAGGCCCGCTGCGGTGGCGACCGCCGCTGATGCGGTGTGGTCCGGGTGGATGTGGGCCGTGACGGTCCGGACGTAATGGCGGACCAGCCAGGTCACCAGCCCCCGGGCGGCCTCCGAGGCCAGGCCCTGGCCCTGCCAGGGGGTGCCGATGATCCAGGCGATCTCCGCCTCGTGCTTACCCGTGACCGTGGCCTGGATGGTGCCGATGAGGGTTTCGTCCGCGTGCCGGCGCAGGACCCAGTTGAGCCAGGAGACGGCCGGGTCGGGGGAACCGGTGACCAGACGTTCGTAGCGCGCTCGTAGCTGCTCGACGTTCAGGGGCGCTCCGCCGATGAAGATGTGCAGGGCCGGGTCGGCGAGCACGGCCGACATCTCCTCGGCGTGGTCCACACGCAGCGGGAGGAGGTCGAGACGGGCCGTGCGGATGAGTTCGGTGTGCACGTGGGCTCCCGGGAAAACGAATCAGCCGGTGACCTCTGTATCGAGGTCACCGGCTGATTACTCAGGGTGAGTGACGGGACTTGAACCCGCGACTTCCTGGACCACAACCAGGTGCTCTACCAGCTGAGCTACACCCACCATGACCGGCTTTACTGCTTCAGGTTTCCCTGACCGGCCGAGAAAAAGTGTACAGGGTCCGAGGGGGTGCTCGTGCACGGCTTTTACGGCGCCCCAACGGCGGACCCTGACGCACCTACTGAGCAGGCAGGACGTACTTCGCGGCGATCTTCTTCGCGGTGTCCGAGTCGGGGCCGGGCTGCGGCACGAACACGGCCTCGCGGTAGTAGCGCAGCTCCGCGATGGATTCGCGGATGTCGGCGAGAGCGCGGTGGTTGCCGTTCTTCTCGGGGCTGTTGAAGTAGGCCCGTGGGTACCAGCGCCGGGCGAGCTCCTTCACCGAGGAGACGTCGACGATCCGGTAGTGGAGGTAGTCCTCCAGCGTCGGCATGTCCCGGAGCAGGAAACCGCGGTCGGTGCCCACGGAGTTGCCGCACAGGGGGGCCTTGCCGGCCTCCTTGACGTGTTCCCGGATGTAGGAGAGGACCTGCTCCTCGGCCGCGGCCAGCGTCGTGCCGCCGGCGAGCTCGTCGAGGAGCCCGGACGCGGTGTGCATCTGACGCACCACCTCCGGCATCGTCTCCAGCGCCTGATCCGGCGGTCGGATGACGATGTCCACTCCTTCGCCGAGTACGTTCAGCTCGGAGTCGGTGACGAGGGCGGCAACCTCGATGAGCGCGTCGTCGGACAGCGAGAGGCCGGTCATCTCGCAGTCGATCCACACCATGCGATCGTTCATGCGACCACCCTAAAGCTGACGTCGCCTTTTGGGATGCCCGGCGGTGCAGCGGACCTGAGCGCACGCCCGAACGCCGGACGGGATGAGTCGGTCATCCCGTCCGGCGTTCCGGTACGTCGTTACGATCCGCTGCGCTGTCCCGGCAGGCTCGCCGACAGCTGGGTCGACGGGCCCATCGAGCTCGCCGCCGCCGTACGCCGGGTCTGGAGCGGGACCGGGCCGCCCTCCGGATGGAGAACGGGTGCCGGGCCCACTGGGCCCGTCGCTCCGTCGCTCTCGGTCGGCCTGTCGCTCTGCGGACGCCGCGCCCGGTACGCCGCGCGGTACGCCGCCGGCGACGAGCCCAGCTGGCGGCGGAAGTGCCCGCGCAGCGCCACCGGCGAACGGAAGCCGCAGCGCCCCGCGACCTCGTCCACCGAGTAGTCCGACGTCTCGAGCAGCCGCTGCGCCTGGAGCACCCGCTGGGTGATCAGCCACTGCAGCGGCGCACTGCCGGTGAGCGAGCGGAAGCGGCGGTCGAACGTGCGACGGCTCATGTAGGCGCGCGCGGCGAGCGTCTCCACGTCGAACTGCTCGTGGAGGTGCTCCAGCGCCCAGGCGACGACCTCGGCGAGCGGGTCGGCGCCGATCTCCTCTGGTAAAGATCGATCGAGATAGCGCTCCTGACCGCCGGAGCGGCGCGGGGGGACCACCAGACGCCGGGCCAGTGCGCCCGCCGCCTCGTTGCCGTGGTCCGTCCGCACGATGTGGAGGCAGAGATCGATTCCGGCCGCGGTACCGGCCGATGTCAGTACGTCGCCGTCGTCGACGAACAGTTCGCGTGGATCCACGTGTACCGACGGATAGCGCTTGGCCAGCGTCGGTGCGTACATCCAGTGTGTCGTCGCGGGGCGGCCGTCCAGCAGGCCCGCCGCGGCCAGGACGAAGGCGCCGGTGCACAACCCGACGATGCGGGCGCCCTCTTCGTGCGCCCGGCGCAGTGCGTCGAGCGCGTCCTCCGGTGGTGGCGAGGTGATCGAACGCCAGGCCGGCACGACGACCGTGCCTGCCCGTGAGATCGCCTCCAGGCCATGTGGCGCGGTGAGTTCCAGGCCCCCTGTGGTCCGCAGTGGGCCTTCCTCGCCGCCGCACACCAGTAGGCGGTAGCGCGGCACGCCGGCGTCCTGGCGGTCGATCCCGAACACCGACAGTGGTATGGAACTTTCGAAGATGGGGCCGCCGCTGAACAGCAGCACCGCGACGATCTCCTTGCGGCGTCGCCCGGAAAGTTTCCGGGCCGCGGCTTCCGGCGCGGCAGTGGAGTCGTGGCTCATACTGCTAAGCCCCCCTCGGTGGTCGCGGCTCCTCGGTTGTGTCGCTCCTGCACGTTTCCCCTCGGTCCTGCACGAGTCCCCCGCCGTAAGACGTCAAGATCGAATCTACTGTGTCCAGTGGTGCCGGGGTGACCAGTTCGGCAACCGGCACATTGTCGACATGGCAACTTGGCGTGAAGCATTCGATCACGAAGCGTTGCACTCACGGGCCGTGCAGGGAAGTGCGCCTCGTCGTAGTGGCCAATCCACGTAGGGTGCGAGGGGCCTTGGAGACCCTTTCCGTGCAGGTCGAACGGGGGGTGGGGGGTGGTGGGGGCAACGGATGCGCGGTGGCCGGAAGTTGGCTGAAAAGATACGGGTCCGTGCACGGAAACCGGTCAAGCGACCGGTGAGTTTCCCCCAGTGTGACGACCGCCTCGATGGGCCCCGGTTCCGCTCCTGTGACGACGGCCACGATGGGGCGCGCTCTCCTCGGCGAGCAACCGGGCCGCACCGCGCTCCGACTGGCGCAGCAGGACCCGGCAGACGGCCGTGACGGCGGCCAGGCCGAGGGCCGTGCCCGCCGCACCGGCGAGCGAGGTGCCGTACCAGAGAAGGACCACGGGGACGAGGACGCAGCTGAACACCGCCCAGCGGACCACGTCCGTGGCGGAGTCCTCGGAGGGGGGTCGGTGTCCGGACATCTGTTGCTCCCTGGGGCGTGACTGCCGGGTTCAACGCGTGTTCGAGCGGTCGGTCACTGAGCGTACGGCCGTCAGGACCGTACGGTGGCGTGAATCCTGTGCAAACCGCCTGTACAGCGCAGCAGCCATTGCGTTACGGGCGCACCCTCGTGCATGCTCCCTGGAACCCCCACCGACCGTGCGCGGGATCTGGGCTAAGGAGGCGTGCCGCCGTACCCTTGGGGTATGGGGTTGGGAAGATGATTCCCGGACACAGCTCCGCCGCACACTGTCGTCCCTCCCAAAAAGGATCACAACGCCGAGACAGCCATGGCCGGTCACGAATTCTTTGAACCCGCGGACCGCAAGCGGCCCGTCGCCGACCCCACGGCGGCCGAGCCCCTGGCGGCGGAAGAGCCACGCCATTCCTGCGACCCCGCCTTCAAGCACGGCGTAGTGGTCGGCTTCGACGGCTCCACATCCAGTGAGCGCGCGCTCGCGTACTCCATCGGCATGGCCCACCGCTCCGGCTCGGGCCTGATCATCGTCCACGTCGCCAACCGGCTGCCCACGACCGTGTGGGCGGGCTGCGAGCCACCGGTCTTCGTCGATGTGCCGGACCATCGCACCGAGGTGCTCGGACTCGAGCTCGCCTGCGCGGACTATCTCGCCGAGGTGCCGTGGATCCTCGTCGAGCGCGGCGGCGACATCTGCCATGAACTCGAAGAGGTCGGGCGGGAGTACGAGGCGGACGCGATCGTCGTCGGTTCCACGCACGGACTCGTCGGGCGGATCTTCGGGTCCGTCGCGGGGCGGCTCGCCAAGCGCGCGAAGCGCCCTGTCGTTGTGATTCCGTAACTCGCCGTTGTCCCAGGTGAGATACCGCCTGGGAAGGGCCGGGCCCCCGTTGTGCAGTGCGTAAATCTACTGGCGCGTAGAGGTGTTTGTGCGCTTGTGAAGGGCATATATCGCACACCGCACAACTGCACAGCATGAAGGGAGCCCGCCGTGGACAATGACGTCTCCGCGGGAGCAACCACCACCATCGTCGGCCGACTCGCCCTCGGGATCACCCTCCTGGCGTTCGGCCTCGGCCACACCGACGTGATCGACGGCGTGACAGCCGCCGACGCGGTGTCAATCGCCCAGTACGTGGGCGGAATCGCCCTCTTCGTCGCGGGTCTCATGGCCTTCCGGGACCGTGACACCGGCAACGGTACGGCTTTCGCGGCGCTGGGTGCGCTGTGGTTCACATGGGCCGTCTCGGACGCCGGTTCCGCCAACGCGGCCGGGCTGTTCCTGCTGCTCTTCGCCCTCGTGGCACTGTCTCTCACCCTCGCGGGCGGGGACCAACTCGGGCAGGGTGCCTACGGGTTGTTCTTCGTGGCGCTGGTGCTCATGGCCATCGCTCAGTTCGCCGACAACGACGGGCTCACCAAGGTGGGTGGATGGTTCGCCGTCGCCGCGGGTGCGGTGGCCTGGTACGCGGCGACCGCCGCGATGGCTCACTGGCCGACGGTGCTTCCGAAGCGTGCTGCCGGCCGGGGGGTGACGGCCACCGGCTAACGGGCAGCCGACGCCGGGGTATTGGGCGGCCCCGGCGCATGAGAACGGACCCCCACGTGCAGGTGGCACGCGTGGGGGTCCGTTCTGTTTCGTCGGTGGCTGCGGGTGCGTGGGGGCTGGTCGCGCCCACGCGGCGGAGCCGCAGATTGACACAGCCCCGCGCCCCTTAGGCCAACTATTCGACCGTTACTGACTTTGCGAGGTTGCGCGGCTTGTCGATGTCCCTGCCCAGCACCAAAGCCGTGTGATAGGCGAGGAGTTGGAGCGGGATGCCCAGGAGGATCGGGTCCAGCTCGTCCTCGTTCTTCGGGACGACGATCGTGTGGTCGGCCTTCTCCTGGTCCTGGTGGGCGACCGCGAGGATCTTGCCGCTGCGGGCCTTGATCTCCTCCATGGCGGCGCGGTTCTTCTCCAGGAGGTCGTCGTCGGGGACGATCGCGACCGTGGGGAGGGCGGGCTCGATCAGGGCCAGGGGGCCGTGCTTGAGCTCGGAGGCCGGGTAGGCCTCGGCGTGGATGTACGAGACCTCCTTGAGCTTCAGGGAGGCCTCACGGGCCACCGGGTAGCCCCGGACGCGGCCGATGAAGAGCATCGAGCGGGCGTCGGCGTACTGCTCGGCCAGCTTCTTGATCTCCGCCTCGTTGTCGAGGATCTCGGTGATCTGCTCCGGCAGCTTGCGCAGGCCCTCGATGATGCGCTTGCCGTCGCGGACCGAGAGGTCACGGGTGCGGCCCAGGTGGAGCGCCAGGAGGGCGAAGGCGACCGTGGTGTTGGTGAAGCACTTCGTGGAGACCACGCAGACCTCGGGGCCCGCGTGGACGTAGATGCCGGCGTCCGCCTCGCGGGCGATCGCCGAGCCGACCACGTTCACGACGCCGAAGACCCGCGCGCCCTTGCGCTTCAGCTCCTGGACCGCGGCGAGGACGTCGTACGTCTCGCCCGACTGGGAGACCGCCACGTACAGCGTCTCGGGGTCCACGACCGCGTTGCGGTAGCGGAACTCGGAGGCCGGCTCGGCGTCCGCGGGGATGCGGGCCAGCTCCTCGATCATCTGGGCGCCGATCATGCCCGCGTGGTACGAGGTGCCGCAGCCGAGGATCTTCACCCGGCGGATCTGACGGGCCTCGCGGGCGTCCAGGTTGAGGCCGCCGAGGTGCACGGTGGAGAAGCGGTCGTCGATGCGGCCGCGCAGGACGCGGTCCACGGCGTCGGCCTGCTCGTGGATCTCCTTGTGCATGTAGGTGTCGTGGCCGCCCATGTCGTAGGAGGCGGCCTCCCACTCGACGGTGGTGGGCTCCGACGTCGTACGGGTGCCCTCCGTCGTGTACGTGCGGAAGTCGTCGGCCTTGAGCGTGGCCATCTCGCCGTCGTCGAGAGTCACTATCTGCCGCGTGTGGGCGACCAGGGCGGCGATGTCCGAGGCGACGAACATCTCCTTCTCGCCGATGCCGAGGACCACCGGAGAGCCGTTGCGGGCGGCGACGATGCGGTCGTTGAAGTCGGCGTGCATCACCGCGATGCCGTACGTGCCCTCGATGACGCGCAGCGTCTCGCGGACCTTGTCCTCGAGCTTCTCGGCCTGGGAGCGGGCGATGAGGTGGACGAGGACCTCGGTGTCGGTCTCGGAGAGGAACTCGACGCCGTCCGCCTCCAGCTTGCGACGCAGGTCGGAGGCGTTGTCGATGATCCCGTTGTGGACCACGGCGACCTTGAGGTCGGCCGACATGTGCGGGTGGGCGTTCACATCGGAGGGGGCGCCGTGGGTGGCCCAGCGGGTGTGGGCGATACCGGTCGTGCCCTTGAAGCGCGCCGGGACCTTGGCCTCCAGGTCACGGACCCGGCCCTTGGCCTTGACCATCTTCAGGCCCGCCGTCTTCGGGGACGTGACGACGATGCCCGCCGAGTCGTAGCCGCGGTACTCCAGGCGCTGCAGGCCCTCCAGAAGGAGGGGGGCCACATCACGCTTTCCGATGTATCCGACGATTCCGCACATATATATGTATTCCGTTCCTCGGCCGTTGCGACTCAGCCGTCTCAGCCGTAGACGATGCGGCGCAGCTGCCTGAGCGTAAGCTCCGGCGGCGCGACCGCCCGGTATTTCAGGTCCGCCTCGACCCGTTCGAAGATCTGCGCGTTCACCAAACCCTGGGCCTGGAGTTCGCGGTGGCGGCGACGGACGAAGTCCTCGGTCGTCTCGTCGAAGTAGGCGAGCACGTCCTGGATCACCCGTAGCGCCTCGCCCCGCTGGAGGGGCGTGGATCGCGTCAGATGATCAACAAGTTCGTCGTGCACCCGGTAGATCCTGAAGGACGGGCACGGCTTTCGCAAGAATCCTGCCCGATTTCGGGCAGAAGGCTGTTCGGACACTTAGAACACTTATGGGTTGCCCATGGGAGTCCGTTGGCCGGCTGTTCCCCGGGCCGATGTGTCCGACCAGCAGCTTGTGGAGCCATGGACATTCCTCGTATGGGCGTACCCGAGCAGCTCGCCGAGCGCATGAGCATGGCCGAGCAGCACGAGTACCTGCGCGCCAGATTCTCCCGGCGCACGATGATCAGAGGCGGCGCCGTCACACTGGGCGCCGTCGCGGGCGGCGTGTTCGTGCCGGGCGCCACCGCGCAGGCGACGCCCCTGGCCACCCCTTCGGCCACGCCGCGCACCGAGACGGTCGACGGCTCCCTCGTCGCCCCCTTCGGCCGCCACCTCGCCTTCGGCGCCGACCCGCGCACCGAGCTCACCGTCTCCTGGCAGGTCCCGGTCGCCGTCAAGAAGCCCTTCCTCCGTATCGGCGCCCACCCCTGGGACCTCTCCCGCAAGATCGAGGCCGAGGTCCGCACGCTCTACACACCGGCCGGCGTCGGCGCGAGCGGCGACCACACGCAGTACTACGTGCACGCCGAGCTGAGCCGGCTCAAGCCCGGCAGGACGTACTACTACGGCGTCGGCCACCAGGGCTTCGACCCCGCCGAGCCGCACCTCCTGGGCACCCTCGGCACCTTCACCACCGCCCCCGCGCACAAGAAGCCGTTCACCTTCACCGCCTTCGGCGACGAGGGCGTCGGCTACCACGGCCTCGCCAACAACAGCCTGCTCCTCGGCCAGAACCCGGCCTTCCACCTGCACGCCGGCGACATCGCGTACGCCGACCCGGCGGGCCAGGGCAAGACGGCCGACACCGGCTTCGACTCGCGGGTGTGGGACCAGTTCCTGGCCCAGACCGAGTCCGTCGCCAAGTCCGTGCCGTGGATGCCGGCGTACGGCAACCACGACATGGAGGCCTGGTACTCGCCCAACGGCTACGGCGGCGAGGAGGCCCGCTGGAACCTCCCCGCCAACGGACCCGACGCCAAGAACCTTCCGGGCGTCTACTCCTTCGTCTACGGCAACACCGCGGTCATCTCGCTCGACGCCAACGACATCTCGTACGAGATCCCGGCCAACCTCGGCCTCTCCGGCGGCACCCAGACCAAGTGGCTGGAGGCGCAGCTCAGGAAGTTCCGGGCGGCGCACGACATCGACTTCGTCGTGATCTTCTTCCACCACTGCGCCTACTGCACCTCCACCGCGCACGCCTCGGAGGGGGGCGTGCGCCAGGAGTGGGTGCCGCTGTTCGAGAAGTACACCGTGGACCTGGTCATCAACGGCCACAACCACCAGTACGAGCGCACCGACGTCATCAAGGCGGGCGAGGTCGCCAAGAAGCTGCCGATCGGCGGCACGGCGTACCCCGAGAGCGAGGGCGTGGTGTACGTGACGGCGGGTGCGGCGGGCCGCAGCCTGTATGCGTTCAGCGCGGCGGAGTCCTACGAGGGGCATGAGAACGAGGTCGAGTCCGTCGCCTCGTTCATCAACACCAAGGACGGCAAGCAGAACGAGGCCGTCACCTGGTCCCGGGTGCGCTACCTCGACTACTCGTTCCTGCGGGTCGACGTCACGCCCGCGGCCAAGGGCCGGACGGCCACGCTGACGGTGCGCGGCATCGCCGAGACGGGCGAGGAGGTCGACCGCTTCACGGTGGCCCGCAAGGCCAAGTAGCCCCGGGGGGGCCGTGGAGCCCGTGGGGATCACATCCGCTTGAGGACCGCCTGTTTGGCCAGCGTGAACTCCTCGTCCGTCAGCACACCCGTGCGGCGCAGCTCGCCGAGCTCGCGCAGACGGCGCAGGAGGGCGTCGTGGCCGTCCTCGGTGGACGCGACCGGACCGGAGGGCAGTTCCGGTCGTCCCTCGCGTGCGTCCCGTACGTCCGTGGGGGCCGCCCTGGCCGGGTGAGGAAGCCGGGCCTGGACGGCCGCCGCGACCAGGGCCATCAGCGGGTCCTTCTTGAAGCCCCACAGCTCCACCGAATTGGGGTCGTACTTCGGGGGCGCCTTGGTGGGGGCGTTCCTCACGCTGAAGCGGAGACAGCCGTTCTCCAGGCCGACCGCCGGGATCCACTCCACCGCGTCGAGGTCGGTGACGGCGAGGGTGCGGATGCCGGCGGCGGCCTTGGCGTCCTCCGTCTTCCAGTTCCACTCCAGCCGGACGCGCTCGCCGTCGAAGCTGGCGGTGCCGTCCCCGGCGGACACGGACAGCGGGACGGCCGGGCCCGGCAGCAGATACCCGGCGACCGGCGCGGACGGGACCTGGTCGAGCAGCAGGGCGTTCCTGACCTCGTCCACGAAGTACTCGGCGACGCCGTAGCGGTCGGACTCGACGAACAGCTGGTACGGGTCGTTGGGCTCGGTCAGCCGGCCGCCGGTGGCGTGCAGCAGCGGGTCGGCGCCGTCGCGCAGCCGTAACCTGAGCCGCCCGGCCTTGCGGCCCTGCTCGAACGAGACGCCTGCCAACGCGCCCAGCGGGACGACCAGTTCACCCAAGGTCTTGCGGAACAGACTGACGTTCTTGTCGCGCCCCGGGGTCAGCCGCAGGGCGTCGCCGTCGAAGGTCCAGGTGCCGTCCTTCTGGATGATTTCCGCCATGGGCAAAGTCTGGCATTCCAGTAGTGGTACTCCCTGTGACGGACCTGTGTGCCTGTGTGGCCGGCGAGGCAGAGGGGTGGACTCCCGGACCACTGCCCCCGCAGAGTGGTCTCTACCAATTTCAGGGCTGGAGGGAGCTAGATGTGAGACCGCACCACAGACCGACTCCCCGTGTGACCCGACTGCTCGGCTCGCTGCTGCTGGTCGCGGCGGCCGGTTCCTTCGCCGTGGGGGCGACCCCCGTGCCGCCTTCGGAGTCCGAGGCCGACACACGACGGCTCGGTGAGGTCGTCCCGGCGCCCGCCTCGGTCGAGCCGGGCGGATCGCCGTACCGCATCACCCGCGCCACCCGCATCCGCGTCGACGACTCCCGTGCGGTCCGCCGTATCGGCGAGTACGTCGCGGACGTCCTGCGCCCCTCGACCGGCTATCCGCTGCCGGTCACCTCCCAGGGCAAGGGCGGCATCCAACTGCGCCTGGCCAAGGGGCCGTTCGGTGCCGAGGGCTATCGCCTCGACAGCGGTGCCAAGGGTGTCACCATCACCGCCGCCCAGCCCGCGGGCCTCTTCCACGGCGTCCAGACCCTGCGCCAGCTCCTCCCGGCCGCCGTCGAGAAGGACTCGGTGCAGCCGGGCCCATGGCTTGTCGCGGGCGGCACGATCAAGGACACCCCGCGCTACGGCTGGCGCGGCGCGATGCTGGACGTGTCCCGGCACTTCTTCACCGTCGACCAGGTCAAGCGGTACGTCGACCAACTCGCCCTGTACAAGGTCAACAAGCTGCATCTGCACCTGAGCGACGACCAGGGCTGGCGGATCGCCATCGACTCCTGGCCGCGCCTCGCCCCGTACGGCGGCTCCACACAGGTCGGCGGCGGCCCCGGCGGTCACTACACCAAGGCCGACTACCAGGAGATCGTCCGGTACGCCGCCTCCCGCTATCTGGAGGTCGTCCCCGAGATCGACATGCCGGGCCACACCAACGCGGCCCTCGCCTCCTACGCCGAGCTCAACTGCGACGGCGTGGCGCCGCCGTTGTACACCGGCACCGAGGTCGGCTTCAGCTCGCTGTGCGTGTCGAAGGAGATCACGTACGACTTCGTGGACGACGTCATCCGGGAGCTCGCCGCGCTCACGCCGGGCGGGTATCTGCACATCGGCGGGGACGAGGCGCACTCCACGAGTCACGAGGACTATGCGAAGTTCATGGACCGGGTGCAGCCGGTCGTCGCCGAGTACGGGAAGACCGTGGTGGGCTGGCATCAGCTGACCGGGGCGACGCCCGCGAAGGGGGCGGTGGCTCAGTACTGGGGGCTCGACGGCACGAGCGCCGGGGAGAAGGAGCAGGTCGCGGCGGCCGCGCGCAACGGGACCGGGATCGTGCTGTCGCCCGCCGACCGGATCTACCTCGACATGAAGTACACGGCGGACACTCCGCTGGGGCTGGACTGGGCCGGTCTGGTCGAGGTGAAGCGGTCGTACGACTGGGATCCCGGCACCTACCTTCCGGGTGTGCCCGCTTCGGCGATCCGCGGGGTCGAGGCACCGATGTGGACGGAGACGCTCACGAAGTCCGCGGACATCGAGTACATGGCCTTCCCGAGGCTGGCGGGCGCGGCGGAGCTGGGGTGGTCGCCGGCGGCCACGCATGACTGGGACCGGTACAAGGTGCGGCTCGCGGCGCAGGGGCCGCGGTGGGAGGCACTGGGGATCGACTACTACCGCTCGCCCCAAGTGCCCTGGCGCTCCGCTGACTGAAGGGGCGCGACAGGCCACCGGACATGCGGACGGGCGCCCGGGGGACCGTACCCCGGGCGCCCGTCTGTCTCCGGGTCAGAACCCGGCGATCGGGTTCTTCAGGTTGCCGACGAGCTGCAGTGCGCCCGCCGGGTCGGCCAGGTCCACCATCTGCTTGTTGTTGCGCAGCTGGAGCCGGTTGAGGCAGGACAGCGCGAACTCCGGGGCGAACATGTCGTACTGCCGGAACTTGTCGGCGAGTTCGGGCAGCGAGGCCTGGTACTCGCGGGTGATGTCCGCGACCGTCCGCCAGAAGTCGTCCTCCTCCACGATTCCCTCGGCGGCGAGGTTCGCGGCGAGGAAGCGGAAGAAGCAGTCGAAGACGTCCGTGAAGATCGAGAGGAGCTTCTTCTCCTCCGGCACGTCCACGCGCAGTCGCTCGACCGTCGGCGGCAGCACCGCGTCGACGTCCATGACCGCGATCTCCTCGGCGATGTCCTTGTAGATCGCGCGCTCCACGGCGCCGTCCTTCAGGACGAGGATCACGTTCTCGCCGTGCGGCATGTAGACCAGGTCGTAGGCGTAGAAGCTGTGCAGCAGCGGGGTGAAGTACGCCGTCAGATAGCGGCGCAGCCACTCCGTGGGCGCCAGGCCCGACTGCTCGATCAGGGCGCCGGCGAACGACTTCCCCTCGTGGTCGACGTGGACGAGGGAGGCCATCGTCGCCAGCGACTCGCCGTCCTGGAGGGAGCCCACCGGGCTCTCCCGCCACAGTGCCGCCAGCATCTTGCGGTACGGCGAGTAGCGGTCGGTCGCCGCCTCGTACTCCAGGTGCCGGTAGCCGACGGCCGCGCGCTCGCGGATGACCGACAGGCCCGTCGACTTCAACACCGGGTCGTTGTCGATGAGTTGGGCGAGCCAGTCGTTGATCGCCGGGGTCGCCTCCATGTACGCGGCCGAGAGTCCGCGCATGAAGCCCATGTTGATGACGGACAGGGCCGTCTTCACGTAGTGCTTCTCGGGGTGCGAGGTGTTGAAGAAGGTCCGGATGGACTGCTGGGCCAGGTACTCGTCGTCGCCCTCACCGAGGCAGACCAGGTGCCGGCGGGCGATCTCGGCGGCGAAGGTGACGGAGAGCTTGTTCCACCACTGCCAGGGGTGGACGGGGATGAAGAGGTAGTCGGCCGGGTCGAGGCCCTCGGCGGTGAGCGTCTCGTGGAAGCGCTCGACGGTCTCCGCGCCCAACTCGTCCCGTACGAAGGACTCGTACTCGATCCCGACACCGGCCGTGAACGCGGCGCGCGAGCGGTGCGCGGCCAGCCACACCAGACGGACCGGGCTCGCCGTCTCCGGGGCGTACGACAGGTACTCGTGGATGCCGAAGCCGAGCCGTCCGTTGTTGGCGACGAAGCAGGGGTGACCCTCGGTCATGCCGGTCTCGATGGCCTGGAAGTCCGAGCGGACGAGCTCGGCGACCGGGAGCTGCGGCTTGGTGAGCTTGTAGCAGGTGCCGGAGAGGGTGGAGGAGATCTCCTCCAGGTAGACCGGCAGGATCTCGTCGCTCAGGCCCAGCGCCTTCTTCAGCTCGATGAAGAAGGCCAGCGCGGCGAGGGGGCGGTCGACGCCGTCTCGGTGACGGGAGATCGAGTCGGCGTCGACCTGCCAGTGGTCGAGGGCGCGGCGCGTGGCGGTGAACCCGTAGCGGGTCAGACCGTCGTCGCTGCGGACCTCGAAGCGGCCGTCGGCGGTGGCCTCCGGCGTGATGAGCCGCTCGTGGGCGAACTCGGCGAGGGCTTTGCGGATGAGGAGGCGGTTGGCCTGCTCCCAGCGCTCGGGGGAGAGGTGGGCGACCGCGTCGGCGAGCGTCATGCCGTCACCGCCGTCGCCGCGAGGCTGCGCTGGATTTCAAAGAATTGCTCCCGGGTGCAGAAGCTCAGCAACGCCATTTTCTCCGGCTTCCGGATCTCGCGCTCGGGCACGAACCCGACGGCCTCGTTGAGGGCGTGGACGGCCGTGTTGGAGACGTCCGGCTCGACGACGACACGTTCCACGGCAGGGTCCTCGAAGAGGTGCGCCATGACCGCCGTGATGACGGACCGGGTGAAGCCGCGCACGGGGGTGTCGGTCGCGGGAGTCAGGAAGTGCATGCCGACGTCGCCCGGCCGCGGGTCGTACAGGCCGACCAGTTCGCGGTGGGCGGGGTCGTACCTCTCCATGAGGAAGGCGGGGACGCCGTACGCGTCGAGGCCCAGCAGCGCGTGGTGGTGCTCGTCGGCGGCTATCTCCATGTACGCGCGCTCGACGTCCTCCAGTTTCGCGTCCTGCATCATCCAGAACGCGGCCTTGGGGTGGGTGACCCAGCTGTGCAGCAGCTCGGCGTCCTTGAGCGGGTCGAGCGGGCGGAAGGCGAAGGTGTGGGGGGTGGTCATACGGAGAACTCCTGGAACGCGATGGTCTTCTCGACCGGGTAGTACTCGGTGCCGAGCAGCTCACGGATGATGTAGGCGTTGCGGTACGCACCCATGCCCAGGTCGGGCGAGGTGATGCTGTGGGTGTGCACACCGGCGTTCTGCAGGAAGACGCCGCGGCCCGTGGTGTCGATCGAGTAGTTGCGGGCGACGTCGAAGTTGCCCTGCGTGTCGTAGCGCAGCCGGTCCTTGACGGGCGTCAGGAACTCCGGCTCGGCGTACTTGTAGCCGGTGGCCAGGACCAGGCCCTGCGTCTGCAGGTCGTAGTCCTTCTCCTGCTCCTCCTGGCGGAAGGAGAGGGTGTACGTGCCGTTCTCGTACTCCGCGCTGTTCAGCGAGGAGTTGGTGAGCAGCCGTGTGGGGACGGGCCCGCCGAGGTTCTTCTGGTAGAGCAGGTCGAAGATCTCGTTGATGAGATCGCCGTCGATGCCCTTGAACAGGCCCTTCTGCTGGGCCGTGAGCCGGTAGCGGGTGGCTTCCGGCAGCTCGCGGTAGTAGTCGATGTACTCCGGGGAGGTCATCTCCAGCGTGAGCTTGGTGTATTCGAGCGGGAAGAAGCGCGGGGAGCGCGTCACCCAGTTCAGCCGGTAGCCGTACACGTCGACCTCGGCGAGGAGGTCGTAGTAGATCTCGGCGGCGGACTGCCCGGAGCCGACGATCGTGATCGAGTCCTTCTTCTGGAGCTCCGCCTTGTTCTGCATGTAGCGGGAGTTGTGGAAGAAGTCGCCGCCGAGGCCCTGGACGGCCTGCGGGTGGTGCGGGGAGGTGCCGGTGCCGAGGACGAGCCGGCGGGCGCGGTAGGTGTCGCCGGCCGTGGTCGTCACGACGTACAGGTCGTTCTCGTACGTGACCTCCGCGACCGTCGTGCTGAAGCGGACGCTGCTCAGCTTGTTCGCGGCCCAGCGGCAGTAGTCGTCGTACTCGACGCGCAGCGGGTAGAAGTTCTCGCGGATGTAGAACGAGTACAGCCGGCCCTTCTCCTTCAGGTAGTTCAGGAAGGAGTACGGCGAGGTCGGGTCCGCCAGCGTCACCAGGTCCGACATGAACGGCGTCTGGAGGTGGGCGCCTTCGAGGAACATGCCGGCGTGCCACTCGAAGTCGGGCTTCGATTCCAGGAAGACACCGTCGAGTTCGTCGATGGGCTCGGTCAGACAGGCGAGGCCGAGGTTGAACGGGCCGAGCCCGATGCCCACGAAGTCATGGGTTTTTGTCGGGTTTTCAGGACGCGCGGTCAAGGGACTCTCCCAGGTACTGCTCGGCGTGGCCGGCTATCAGGTCGAGGACGGCGGCGATGTCGTCGGTCGTCGTCTCGGGGTTGAGCAGGGTGAACTTCAGGTAGTGGCGGCCCTGGACCTTGGTGCCCGCGACCACCGCGTCCCCGGAGGCGAACAGGGCCTTGCGGGCGTACAGGTTGGCGCGGTCGATCTCGGCCGGGTCGGTCACGGCGGCGGGGATGTAGCGGAAGACGAGGGTGGAGAGCGTGGGCTGGACGACCACGTCGTAGCGCGGGTCGGCGGCGAGGAGCTGCCAGCCCTCGACGGCCAGGTCGCACACCTCGTCGAAGAGCTGCCCGATACCGTCGGCGCCCATCACCCGCAGGGTCATCCACAGCTTGAGGGCGTCGAAGCGACGGGTGGTCTGCAGGGACTTGTCGACCTGGTTGGGGATGCGCTCGGTGACCATACGGCGGGGGTTCAGATACTCCGCGTGGTAGGTCGCGTGGCGCAGGGTGGCCGCGTCCCGGACCAGCACGGCGGACGAACTCACCGGCTGGAAGAAGGACTTGTGGTAGTCGACGGTGACCGAGTCGGCGCGCTCGATGCCGTCGATGCGGCCGCGGTGCTTCACCGAGGCGAGCAGTCCGCAGCCGTAGGCGGCGTCGACGTGCATCCAGGTGCTGTACTGCTCGCACAGCTCGGCGATCTCGGGCAGCGGGTCGATGGAGCCGAAGTCGGTGGTGCCGGCGGTGGCGACGACGGCCATGGGGACGAGGCCGTCCGCCTTGCAGCGCTCCAGCTCGTGGGCGAGCGCGACGGTCTGCAGGCCCTTGTTCTGGTCGACCGGGATGGTGACCACGGCGTCCTGGTCGAGGCCCAGCAGTTTCGCGGACTTCTTCACGCTGAAGTGGCTGACCTCGGAGGCGAAGATACGCAGTTTCGCGAAGGAGTCCGTCTTGGCCTCCTCGCGGGCGAGGAGCAGGGCCTGGAGGTTGGACTGGGAGCCGCCGGAGGTGAACACGCCGTCGGCGTTCGGTCCGAGGCCGATCCGTGCGTTCGTCCAGTCGATCAGTTTGCGCTCGATGAGGGTGCCGCCGGCCGACTGGTCCCAGGTGTCCAGGGAGGAGTTGACCGCGGAGAGGATCGCCTCGCCGAGCACCGCCGGTATGACGACCGGGCAGTTGAGGTGGGCGAGGTAGCGCGGGTGGTGGAAGTAGACCGCGTCGCGGAGGTAGACGTCCTCCAGCTCGTCGAGGGCCGCGGCGGTGTCGAGCAGCGGCTTGTCGAGGTCGATCGCGTCGATCGTCGGGGCGAGGGCGTCGACGGTGACACCCGTGAACGGACGGTCGGTGGCGGCGAGTTTGGCTGCCACCCGCTCTACTCCTTCGGTCACGGAGCGGCGGTACTGCTCCGCGGTCGTGTCATTGAGCAGGTGCGAGCGCATGGTGGGGGTCCTCCGGGGGGAGCAGTCCGTGCGGGTCGGACGGGGGTGGGGACGCGATTCTCGATCTCGCTTCGCGTTACTTAGGTTAGCCTAACCTAAGTAACTCAAGGTAAACGCGGCATCAGCCGTGACTACGGTCACTCCGGCCGCAGTCGGCCCTGCCGGCACAGCAGTCACCGCCGTACGCAGGGGAGTCGGGCGTACAGCGGTGGGTGTCGCTCGGCGGGTTACTCCGCGGCGCGGAGCTGCTCCTCGGTCAGCCCCTGGCGCCAGTAGCCGACGAAGGTGACGCTGCGGCGGTCGATGCCCCGCTCGCCCACGAAGTGCCGGCGCAGCGCCTTGATGTGGCTGGACTCGCCGGCGATCCAGACGTAGGGGCGCTCGGCAGGCGGGAGTTGGGCGTCGCGGATGGCGCCGAGGGCCATGGGGGTGGGGGCACCTCCCACGCCCTTAAGGCGGTGGGGGATCTCGGCGCCAAGCTCCTGGTGGTCCCGCACGAGCCAGGTGACCTCGGCGTCGGCCTCGGTCACCAGGTCCTGGACGTCCCCGGCGTGCTGCACCTCCAGCCAGACCCGGGCCCGGGTACCGGCGGGCAGCGACTCGACGATCGCGGAGGCGGCGGGTACGGCGGTCTCGTCACCCCAGATGACGACCAGGTCGGTGTCCTCGGCGGGTCGGAACCGGATCGCCCGGTTGTCGGCGACGGCGGGGCCGAGCAGCAGGACGCGGTCACCGGCGGCGGCCCGGGCGGCCCAGCGGGAGGCGGGCCCGGCCGGGGTGGCCGCGTCGGGCTCGACGCCGTGCAGGACGAAGTCGATGTCGATCTCGTCGGGGTCGCGCCTCAACTGGCGAAGTGTGTACGACCGCATCACGGCCCGTACGTTGTCGGGGAGTTCACGCCACGCCTGCCACCAGCTGTCACCGAGCTCGATCGGCACCGCGGGCTCGGTCTGCCCCGGGTGCGGCAGGAACAACGACAGCGACTGGTCGCACCCGTCGGAGCAGAACTCCCGCAACTCGTCCCCGCCGAAGGTGACCCGGACCAGGGACGGCCCGAGCGACCGCGTCCGTACGACCTGGAGAGAGAAGAAACGGAACGGGGTGGCTACGGCCGTGGTCATGAGGGTGCTCCTGTGACGAGGGGGAGGGGAGCTTGCCTGTCTTTAGGGGCGCGGGGCTGCATCAATGTGCGGCTCCGCCGCGTGGGCGCGACCAGCCACGACGGACCCGCAGCTCCCCACCGGCGTCAGCTACTAGCTGACCTTCTTCGCGTTCTCAAGAGCCTCGGCGAGGGTCTCGAGCAGCGGCGTGACCTTGTCGTACGACAGGATCGGCTCGGGCGAACGGGAGACGACCTGCCCCGCCTTCACGGCAGGCAGCTTCTTCCACGTGGCCTCGGTGATGTCGGCCGGCTGGATCGTCGCGGACCGGTCGTCCATCATGATGATGTCGGCCTTGTACTTGTCGACGTTCTCCCAGCTCAGGCTCTCGTACCAGCCGCCACCCTTCGCCTTGGCCTTCTCCGAGGGCTCGACGAAGTTCACGCCGAGGGCCTTGAAGTACTCCAGGTCGATGGAGAGGTTGGTGCCGGAGACGTAGAAGATGTCCTGGCTGGCGGAACCGGCCAGCACCTTGATCTCGGGCTTCGCCTTCGCGGCGGCGCGCAGCCGGGTGGCCGCGGCCTCGAACTTCTTCTTGGCGTCGGTGACGGAGGCGGCCGTCATGTCGGCGCCCAGCGACTCCGCGAGCTCCCACACGCGCTGCAGCGGCTCGGTGATCTGGCGGTCGTAGACGGAGATGCCGACGCTCGGGGCGAGCTTGGCGATCTTGTCCGCGGAGGCCGCGGGGACGTACCAGAGGGTGCCGGCGTCGTCGAACATCGTGGTGATGAGGACGTCCGGGGCGAGGGCGGCGTACTTCTCGACGTTGAACTGGTCCCACACGTTGCCGAGGATCTCGACCTTGGAGATGTCCATGTCGCCGGCCTGCACGTCGGCCTTGCCGTCGGTGGTCTTGGTCGGGCCGAAGACGCCCTTGACCGAGATGCCGTAGTCGTACAGCGCGGCGGCGACACCGGTGAACGCGACGATGTTCGCGGGGATCTTGTCGAGCTTCACCTCGGTGCCACGGTCGTCCTTGAACGTCCAGGGACCGGACTTCTTCGCGGCGGTCGTCTCCGTGTCTGAGCCACCGCTTTTCGCGTCGTCGTCGCCGCAGGCTGCGAGCACGGCACCGAGTCCGAGGGCGCCGCCCGCGGCGAGGATGCCGCGGCGGGTGAGGTGGGTGGCTCTGGCGTTGGACATGTGTGTGGCTGCTTTCGAACGGGGCGGATCGCCCGCCGGGCAAGTTCGAATGTAGGTTAGCCTAACCTCAGATCTTGTCCAGGGGTCGGGCCCCTTTGATCGGAAGCTGTGAGGGCCCTGTGGTGTGGGCTGTCGGGGTTCGTGCGACCCAACCCCCTTGAAATCAATGCCTGTTGGGCGACTTTGACTCCGGGTCAGGACGATGCCGGAGGCGCCGCCGCTCCCCGGTCCCACCGTCCACGGGCCGAACCCCGATCCGCAGTAAAGTCCGGGGAATGCTGAGAACCAAGGTCAGCGTCATCGTCCCTGTCCACAACACCGGGAAATACCTCGACGAGTGCGCGACCTCGCTGCTGGGACAGAGCCTCCCCGCCGATGAGTACGAGGTCATCTACGTCGACGACGGTTCGACGGACGACACCCTGGGCCGACTGGAGAAGCTCGCGGCCGCACATCCGAACGTCCAGGTGCACACCCGGCCGAACTCGGGATGGCCGGGGGCTCCGCGCAACCACGGCATACGGCATGCCAAGGGTGAGTACATCCAGTTCGTCGACCACGACGACACGCTCGGGCCCGAGGCCCTGGAGCGGCTGTACGAGCACGCGAAGCGGAACGACGCCGACGTGGTGATCGGCAAGATGTCCAGCACGATAGTGCGACCCCGGCGGCTGTTCCGGCACACGGTGGACACCTGCACGATCGAGAACGACGAGCTCATGCAGAGCATGTCGCCGCACAAGATGTTCCGGCGGGCCTTCGCCGAGGAGCACGGACTGCGGTTCCCCGAGGGGCCCTGGATTCTGGAGGACCTGCTCTTCGTCAGCGCCGCCTATCTCAAAGCGGAGCGGATCTCGGTCCTCGCCGACTACCCCGCCTACTACTGGATGAAGCGGGACGACGGCGGCAACAACACCCGGCACCGGTTCAACCCGCGGCACGGATTCTGGTCCAACTGCCGCACCGTCGTCCGCCAGATCAAGGACGGGACCACTCCCTCCGACGACATCGGCGCACTCCAGAACCGGCTGCTGCACCGCCTCTACCACATCGAGATCCTCTCCCGGGCCCGTGAGCCCGAGATCCTGCGCGAGGACCCGGCCGAGCAGCGGCAGCGGTTCGAGGCGGCCCGGGAGCTGGCGCTGGCGGAGTTCCCGGCGGCCGTGCGGGAAGGCCTGCCTGCCGTGTCCCGGCTGCGGGCCGAGCTGCTCGAGGGCGGTGACTTCGCCGGGGCGCAGGCCCTCGCCGAGCGGATCCGCGACATCAGGGCCCGCAGCCGCGTCGGTGGACTGCGGTGGGAGGACGGCCGCCTCGTCGGCGACGTCACCCTCGATCTGCTGCGCGGCGACGGCGAGCCGCTCGTCCTCGTCGAGCGGGACGGGAAGCGGTGGCTGGACCCCACGCTGCTCGACGGCGTCCCGGGAACGCAGGACGGCTGGGAGGTCCGCGACCCCTTCCGGCTGGCGTACGCGGAACTGGTCGTCAAGGACCGGGACCGTGAGGACTGGTGGTACCCGGAGGGCGAACTGGAGGTGCGGCTGAAGCCTCTCGGAAAGGGGCGGTTCCAGCTTGTCGCGTCCGGGCGGCTGCGCCTCGACCCGGAGCGGCTGGCCGGCGGCCGGCCGCTGCAGCGCGGGGTCCACGACGTGTGGGCGTACGTCCAGCTGCTGGGCGTCGAGCGGATACTGCGCGTCACCGGGGACGGCGAGCCGGGCGTCCCGGCCGTGGGGCCGGCGTTGACCGGCGGGCGCCTGTCCCTCCCGTACTGGACGGTCAGGGGTCAAC
This sequence comes from Streptomyces sp. NBC_00019, assembly GCF_045041015.1. Taxonomy (NCBI): domain Bacteria; kingdom Bacillati; phylum Actinomycetota; class Actinomycetes; order Kitasatosporales; family Streptomycetaceae; genus Streptomyces; species Streptomyces sp. NBC_00019. The sequence continues at coordinate 4,121,876 of NZ_CP108302.1, read as the reverse complement.
TCGCCCTGGACGTGGACCAGCGCCAGCGCCGGCTCGGTCCCGACACGGCGGACCTCGTCGCCGCGAACCCCGCGCGCGCCCGGCGGTCGCTCGGACTGCCGTACATGGTGGCGGCGCCCGGCGACCCGATGCCCGTCGAGGTCACCGTGTCCACCCTGACGATCGCGGCCGAACTGCTCCCCGGCGCCGACGGAACGGCACGGCTGCGCCTGCCCGCAAGCCTCAGCAAGCTCCCGGACGGACGCCACCCGGTCACCCTCCCGAAGGCGGACACCCCGGTCGCGTACGCCGAGGTCCGCGACGGCACCCTGCTGCGGCTGGAGGGCCCGGCCCACGAGGCCGGCAGGGGCCGCCGGTTCCTGGACGCGGTCGGCGACCACCGTCAGGTCCGGCGGGTGCGGCGGCGCCTGGGCAGGTAGTGCAGTGCCGACCCGCCCTCGGCGGGTCGGCCCGCGCTCAGCCGACCAGCCCCAACTCCCGCGCGATCAGCATGCGCTGCACCTCGCTCGTGCCCTCCCCGATCTCCAGGATCTTGGAGTCCCGCCACATGCGGGCCACCGGGTATTCGTTCATGAAGCCGTAGCCGCCATGGACCTGCGTGGCGTCCCGGGCGTTGTCCACCGCGATCGTCGACGAGTAGAGCTTCGCGAGGGCCGCCTCCTTCTTGAAGGGCTCGCCCGAGACCAGGCGGGAGGCCGCGTCGCGCCAGGCGAGGCGGGCCGTGTGGGCCTTCATCTCCATGTCGGCGATCTTGAACTGGATGGCCTGGTTCGCACCGATCGGCCGGCCGAAGGCGTGCCGCTCCTTCGCGTACTTCACCGACTCGTCCACACAGCCCTGCGCCAGCCCCGTCGCCAGCGCCGCGATCGCGATGCGGCCCTCGTCGAGGATGCGCAGGAACTGGGCGTACCCACGGCCCTGTTCGCCCAGGAGGTTCGCCGCGGGGACCCGGACGTCCGCGAAGGACAGCTCACGCGTGTCCGAGGCGTTCCAGCCGACCTTGGAGTAGGGGGCCGCCACCGTGAAGCCGGGGGTGCCCGACGGGACGATGATCGAGGAGATCAGCGGCTTGCCGTCCGGCTTGCGGCCCGTCACCGCCGTCACGGTCACCAGACCCGTGATGTCCGTGCCCGAGTTGGTGATGAAGCACTTCGTGCCGTTGATCACCCACTCGTCCGTCTCCGGGTCCAGCCGGGCCGTCGTACGCGTCGCCCCCGCGTCACTGCCGCCGTCCGGCTCCGTCAGGCCGAACGCGCCCAGGATCTCGCCCGAGCAGAGCCGGGGGAGCCACTCCTGCTTCTGTGCCTCGGTTCCGTAGAGGTGGAGCGGCATGGCGCCCAGCGACACCCCCGCCTCCAGGGTGATGGCGACCGAGGAGTCGACCCGGGCCAGTTCCTCCAACACCACGCCCAGCGCCAGGTAGTCGCCGCCCATGCCGCCGTACTCCTCCGGGAAGGGCAGGCCGAACAGGCCCATGCGGCCCATCTCGCGGACGATCTCGTACGGGAACTCGTGGTGCTCGTAGTACTCGCCGATCTTCGGCGCCACGACGTCGTGCGCGAACGCCTCGACCGTACGGCGGAGTTCTTCGAGTTCGGGGGAGAGTCGGTGGTCCATTGCGGTCACTGCTCCTTGTGGGACAGGGCTCGTACGGTGCGGGACGGGCTGGGTCGGCCCAGTTGTTCGGCCATCCAGACGCTGGTGGCGACGAGACGGTCGAGGTCGACTCCGGTGTCGATGCCGAGTCCCCGCAGCATCCACACGAGGTCTTCGGTGGCGAGGTTGCCGGTGGCCGACTTGGCGTACGGGCAGCCGCCGAGGCCGCCCGCGGAGGCGTCGACCGTGGTGACGCCGTGCTGGAGCGCGGCGTAGGTGTTGGCGAGGGCCTGGCCGTAGGTGTCGTGGAAGTGCACGCCCAGCAGCTCCACGGGGACGCCGTGGCCGGTCAGTTCGGTCAGCAGGGCCCGGACGTGGCCCGGCGTCGCCACGCCGATCGTGTCGCCCAGGCTCAGCTCGTCGCAGCCCATGTCCAGCAGCGTCCGGCAGACGTCCACCACCTGCGGTACGGGGACCGGGCCCTCCCACGGGTCGCCGAAGCACATCGACAGATAGCCGCGGACATGGACGCCGGCCTCCTTCGCCCGGGTCACCACCGGCGCGAACATCGCCAGCGCCGCGTCCATCGTGCGGTTGAGGTTGGCCTTGGCGAAGGACTCGCTGGCGCTCGCGAAGACGGCGACACGGGTCGCCTTCAGTGCCAGGGCGCGGTCCAGGCCGCGTTCGTTCGGCACCAGGACCGGGAGGTCCACCGGGAGGCCGGCGATCTGCGGGAACAGCTCCTCGGCGTCGGCCAGTTGGGGCACCCACTTCGGGTGGACGAAGCTGGTGGCCTCGATCGTCGTCAGGCCCGCGTCGGCGAGGCGGCGGATGAACTCCGCCTTGACCTGCGTCGGGACGGTGCCCTTCTCGTTCTGCAGGCCGTCGCGCGCGCCGACCTCGTGGATGCGGACCCGGGCGGGCAGGCCCTTCTCCGGTACGACCATGGGCAGTGCCAGGGGGTGTGTCATTCCGTCGCCTCCTCGTGAGGTGCGATCACTGCGAGCACCTGGTCCATGGCGACCGTCGAGCCCGGTGCCACGTCCAGTTCGGCGACCGTGCCGGCGTGCGGGGCGGAGATGACGTGCTCCATCTTCATCGCCTCCACCACCAACAGGCTCTGGCCCGCGGTCACTTCGTCCCCCACGGCGACCTTCACCACCGTCACCGTCCCCGGCATGGGCGCGGTGAGCGAGTCGGCGCCCGCGTGCGCGGACCCGGTGAGCGAGGCGGCCACCGGGTCGTGGTCGCGCACATGCCAGGCGTCGCCGTCGCGGCCCACCCAGTCGGCGGCCCGGTGGAAGGTGTGGCGTACGCCGTCGAGGGTGACGCAGACCCGGTCCTCCGTGACGGTGGCGGTTCCGCGCGGGGCGTACTCCACCGGGTCCTGCACCCGCAGATGGAAACCGACGGGCTTCGGGGTCCCGCCCAGGCGCCAGCCGCTCGGCACCGAGAACGGGTCCGTCCAGCCGTCGCCCCGCGGGCGCAGGGCGTCCAGCCGTACCGCCGCCGCCGCCTCGTACACCTCCTCCGGCACGTCGACCGCGACGAGCCCCGCCACCTCCCGCTCCACCAACCCGGTGTCCAACTCGCCCGCCACGACCGCCGGATGGCCCAGCAGCCGCCGAAGGAACCCGGCGTTCGTCTGCACGCCCAGCGTGACCGTCCCGGCGAGGGCGGCCCGGAGCTTGCGGATCGCGGTCGCGCGGTCGGGGCCGTACGCGATCACCTTGCTCAGCATCGGGTCGTACAGGCTGCCGACCTCGGTGCCCTCGCTGAGCCCGGAGTCGGTGCGGACGCCGTCGCCCTGCGGCTCGGACAGCCTGAGGACCGTGCCGCCGGAGGGGAGGAACCCGCGGGAGGGGTCCTCCGCGCAGATACGTGCCTCGATGGCGTGCCCGGTGAGCGTGATGTCGTCCTGCTCGTAGGGGAGTGGTTCGCCCGCCGCGACCCGCAGCTGCCACTCCACCAGGTCGAGGCCGGTGATGAGCTCGGTCACCGGGTGCTCCACCTGGAGGCGGGTGTTCATCTCCATGAAGTAGTACGACGAGGGATCGCCGCCCGGCACGATGAACTCCACCGTGCCCGCGCCCCGGTAGCCGCAGGAGCGGGCCGCCTGCACCGCCGCCTCGCCCATCGCGGCGCGGGTTTTCTCGTCCAGGAGGACGGAGGGCGCCTCCTCGATGATCTTCTGGTGGCGGCGCTGGAGGGAGCACTCGCGTTCGCCGAGGTGGACGACGTTGCCGTGGCCGTCCGCCAGGACCTGGATCTCGATGTGCCGGGGCCGGTCGACCCACCGCTCGACCAGGAGGGTGTCATCGCCGAAGGAGGTGCGGGCCTCGCGGCGGGCGGCGGCGATCTCGTCGTCCAGGAGGTCGAGGTCGCGGACCAGGCGCATACCCTTGCCGCCACCGCCGGCGGAGGGCTTCAGCAGGACCGGGGCGCCCAGGGCGCGGGCGGCTTCCGCCAGTTCGGGGTCACGGCCGCCGGGGACCACGGGGACGCCCGCCGCCTCGACCGTCTCCTTGGCGCGGATCTTGTCGCCCATGAGGGCGATGGCGTCGGCGGGCGGCCCGATGAAGACCAGCCCCGCGTCGGCGCAGGCGCGCGCGAAGGCGGCGTTCTCCGCGAGGAAGCCGTACCCGGGGTGCACGGCCTGGGCGCCGGTCCGGGCGGCCGCCTCCAGCAGCCGCTCGACGGAGAGATAGCTCTCGGACGCCGGGGCCGGACCGATCCGTACGGCGGTGTCGGCCTCCCGGACGTGCCGGGCGTCGGCGTCCGCGTCGGAGAAGACGGCGACGCTCCGCACCCCCATCGAGCGCAGGGTGCGGATGACGCGGACCGCGATCTCGCCCCGGTTGGCGACAAGCACTGTGTCGAACATCGTCTTGGAGTCCCTCACATCCGGAAGACGCCGAACTGGGGATCACCCAGCGGCGCGTTGGCGCAGGCGGTCAGGGCCAGTCCCAGCACCTGACGGGTCTCCAGGGGATCGATGACCCCGTCGTCCCACAGGCGGGCCGTCGCGTAGTAAGCGTTCCCCTGACGCTCGTACTGCGCACGGATCGGGTCCTTGAAGGTCTCTTCCTCCGCGGCGGCCCATTCCTCGCCGCGCGCCTCCAGCTGGTCCCGCTTGACGGTCGCGAGGACCGACGCGGCCTGCTCGCCGCCCATGACCGAGATCTTGGCGTTGGGCCACATCCACAGGAAGCGGGGGGAGTAGGCCCGGCCGCACATGGAGTAGTTGCCGGCGCCGTACGACCCGCCGACGACGACGGTCAGCTTGGGCACGCGCGTGCAGGCGACGGCGGTGACCATCTTGGCGCCGTGCTTGGCGATGCCGCCCGCCTCGTAGTCCTTGCCGACCATGAAGCCGGAGATGTTCTGGAGGAAGAGCAGCGGGATGCCGCGCTGGTCGCACAGCTCGATGAAGTGGGCGCCCTTCTGGGCGGACTCGGAGAAGAGGATGCCGTTGTTGGCGACGATGCCGACCGGGTGGCCGTGGATCCGGGCGAACCCGGTGACGAGGGTCTGCCCGAACTCGGCCTTGAACTCCGAGAAGCGGGAGCCGTCGGTGACGCGGGCGATGATCTCGCGGACGTCGTAGGGGGTGCGGGAGTCGACGGGGACGGCGCCGTACAGCCCGTACGGGTCGGCCTTGGGTTCCTCCGCCGGCTCCACGGACCAGGGCATCGGCCCGCGCGGGGGCAGGGTCGCGGCGATGTTCCGCACGATGCGCAGGGCGTGGGCGTCATCTTCGGCGAGGTGGTCGGTGACACCGGAGATCCGGGAGTGCACCTCGCCGCCGCCCAGCTCCTCGGCGGTGACGACCTCACCGGTGGCGGCCTTCACCAGCGGAGGTCCGCCGAGGAAGATCGTCCCCTGGTTCCGGACGATGACCGCCTCGTCGCTCATGGCGGGCACGTACGCCCCGCCGGCGGTGCAGGACCCGAGGACGGCGGCGATCTGCGGAATGCCCGCGCCGGACATCCGGGCCTGGTTGAAGAAGATCCGCCCGAAGTGCTCACGGTCCGGGAAGACCTCGTCCTGCATCGGCAGGAAGGCGCCCCCGGAGTCCACGAGATAGAGACAGGGGAGCCGGTTCTCGAGGGCGACCTCCTGGGCCCGCAGATGCTTCTTCACGGTCATCGGGTAGTACGTGCCGCCCTTGACGGTCGCGTCATTGGCGACGATCACGCACTCGCGCCCGCTGACCCGTCCGATCCCGGCGATGACACCGGCGGCCGGGGCCTGGCCCTCGTACATCCCGTCGGCGGCGAGGGGGGCGAGCTCCAGGAAGGGGGAACCGGGATCGAGGAGGTGGTCGACCCGGTCCCGCGGCAGCAGCTTGCCGCGCGCGGTGTGCCGGGCACGTGCCTTCTCGCCGCCGCCGAGCCGGGCGGCGGCGAGCTTGTCGCGCAGCTCCTCGACGAGCTTTCGGTGGCCCCGCTCATTGGCCCGCCAGGCCTCCGACGCGGGGTCCGCCGCGCTGTGAAGCTCCGGTGCCTGATGCATCCCGCGATCCCCTCACCTTGTTAATGAGCGTTAACGTATGTCCTTCAGGTTAACGAGCGCTAACCTCCCTGTCTAGAATTGCCTCCATGGCCACCAGAACCGACGCCCCCACCCGCCGCGAGCAGATCCTCAAGGAAGCCGCCCGACTCTTCGCCGAGCGTGGTTTCCACGGCGTCGGCGTGGACGAGATAGGCGCCGCGGTCGGCATCAGCGGACCCGGGCTGTACCGCCACTTCCCGGGCAAGGACGCGATGCTCGCCGAGCTGCTGGTGGGGATCAGCGAGCAGCTGCTCAGGGGGGCGAGGCACCGGCTGGCGGAGGTCGACGGGGGCTCGGCGGAGGACGTCCTCGACTCGCTGGTCGAGGGTCACATCGACTTCGCCCTGGACGACCGGCCCCTGATCACGCTCCACGACCGGGAGCTGGACCGGCTGAGGGACAGCGACCGCAAGCTCGTACGCCAGCTTCAGCGGCAGTACGTCGAGCTGTGGGTGGAGGTGGTGCGCGAGGTGTACCCGGTCCTGACGGAACCCACGGCCCGCTCGGCGGTGCACTCGGTGTTCGGTCTGCTGAACTCGACCCCGCATCTCGGCCGCCCGGGGTCCCTGCCGGGCCGCGGTGCCATGGCCGAGCTGCTGCACCGCATGGCCAGGGGGGCGTTCGAGGCGGCGGGGACGGAGTGACCCGCCGGCGGGGGGCGATGGGTGGCTCGCCCTCCGCCGACGGGACAGGTCGTCGCGTGAACGGCCACGACCCGGTCGGTGAAGCAGAGCCGGACCGGCATCCCCTCCTCGTCGACCCGGTGTGATCATGGTGCCGAGTCGGCCGCCCCGATGGCCAGGGGGAGCACGTCCCGTCTCGGCGTGGGACATCCGTCACACCGATGACCAGGAATGACGCAGACGTCTCGGGACAAGCCTGGGAGGGTGGAACAGGCCGTCACGGGGGTGGGTGCCATGAGCGGACGGGAGTTGGCCACCGCGCTGCGAGCTCTGAAGGACCGCAGCGGGCTCGGCTACCGGGCGCTGGGACAGCGGGTCTTCATCAGCGGCTCCACCCTGCACCGGTACTGCACCGGCCTGGGGGTGCCGGGGGACTACGACATCGTCCTGCGGTTCGCCAAGGAGTGCGGGGCGGAGCCCGCCGAGCTCATCGACCTGCTGCGGTACTGGGAGGCGGCGACGGAGCAGGGGGCGGATTCCGGTCTCCCCGCGGCCGTGCCCGCCGCGTCCGCCGTGTCCGTCGCGCCGGCCGGGGCGGAGAGCTGGGCCCAGGCGCCGTTGCCGGTCGCCCCCGAGATGTTCGGTGTGACGATGAACAGTTTCAGCGGGGTCATGCCGTCGTTCCGGGTGGGCGCGGTGCGGTTGTGGGACAGCGAGACCCGCTGGTCCCAACTGGAGTCCGCGCGGGGCGTGTTCGACTTCTCCACCCTCGACCGGCTGCTCGACGGCGCCGAACGGCAGGGCCTGCCGGTGACCTTCGTCTTCGGCGGCACGCCCGGCTGGGCCGCCCCCGACGGCCGCAAGGCCGCGTACCGGGAGGACTGCCGGGCCGCCCCGCCGGACGACCTGGCCGACTGGGACGCCTTCGTCCACGCCGTGGTGCGGCACGCGGGTCACCGTATCGACGCGTACGAGCCGTGGATCACGGCCAACCACGGGCACCACTACAACGGCAGCGTGGAGACGCTCGTCGAGATGACGCGGCGCGCGAGCCGCATCATCCGGCGGCACCGCCCGGACGCGACCGTGGTCTGTCCCTCGGTCACCGACCTGTGGGACGACGCGTCGCACGCGTACCTGCTCCGCTTCGCCGAGGCGGGCGCCTACCAGTACTGCGACGCGGCGGCCGTCAACCTCTTCCAGCGCGGCGTCACCGATCCGCCGGAGACCATGCTGGAGATCGTGCGGAAGGTCGAACGGACCTTCCAGCTCGCGGGGTACCACCTGCCGCTGTGGAGCACGGGGACCACGCAGATGATCCAGCTGAACGACCCGCTGGACCCGGACACCGCGGCGAACCACGCGGTCCGCTTCTATCTGACGGGGCTGTACTCCAGGATCGTGGAGCGGATGTACTTCTACGCCTGGGGGAACAGCAAGATCCCCCTTGTCGTCCAGGCCGAGGGCCAGGCCCCCACCAAGGCCGGCCGCCATGTCGAACGGCTCCAGCGGTGGCTCGCCCACGCCGAGATCCGCTCCTGCGGTCGCGGCCCGGAGATCGGGCTGCCCGAGAACGTCTGGCAGTGCGAGGCCCTGACCCCCGGTCCCGTCCGCATCCGCTGGACCCTGTCCGGCACGGCGACCGTCCCGGCGGGCGCGGGCGCGTACCGCGTCGAACACCTCGACGGCACCACCCGCGAGACCGGCCCCGAGGACGCCGTACGGCTCACCGAAGAGCCACTGCTCGTCCGGTACCGCTGAGCCGGCGTGACGAGCGTTACGGGAGTGCGCCTCTGGCGCCTCTCGCTACTGGCCGGTACCGTTAGGTCTGAGCAAGCGCTTAGCCACGGGAGTCCGCAACCAATAATTGAGGCACCCCCACGGCGAGCAACCACATCCGCGAGAGCGGCGCCGGTTTAGGCGCAGAGAGGGGCCGGCGGTGCGCCGTACGGTGTTCAACGAGGATCACGAGGCGTTCCGGGAGACCCTGCGGGCCTTCATCGAGGCCGAGGTCGTTCCCGTCTACGACGAGTGGTTCGCAGCCGGCCAGGCGCCGCGCGACTTCTACTACAAGCTCGCCGAGCTCGGCGTCTTCGGTATCCGCGTCGACGATGAGTTCGGCGGCGCCGGCATCGACTCGTACAAGTTCGAGGCGGTGATGTACGAGGAGACCGCGCGCGCGGGTGTGCAGTTCGGCGGCTCCGGCGTGCACGTCCTGCTCGGACTGCCGTACATCAAGATGCTCGCCACCGACGAGCAGAAGAAGCGCTTCCTGCCGAAGTTCGTCTCCGCCGAGGAGATGTGGGCCCTCGCGATGACCGAGCCGGGCACCGGCTCCGACCTCGCGGGCATGAAGACCACCGCCAAGCTCAGCGAGGACGGCACGCACTACGTCCTCAACGGCTCCAAGACCTTCATCACCGGTGGCGTGCACGCCGACCGCGTGATCGTCTGCGCCCGTACCTCCGCGCCCACGGCCGAGGACCGCCGCCACGGCATCTCGCTCTTCGCCGTGGACACCAAGTCCGAGGGCTACTCCATCGGCCGCAAGCTCGACAAGCTCGGCCTGAAGACCTCCGACACCGCCGAGCTGGCGTTCGTCGACGTGAAGGTCCCCGTCGAGGACCTCCTCGGCGAGGAGAACAAGGGCTTCTACTACCTCGGTCACAACCTGGCCTCCGAGCGCTGGGGCATCGCCTTCGGCGCCTACGCGCAGGCCAAGGCCGCCGTCCGGTTCGCCAAGGAGTACGTCCAGGAGCGCACCGTCTTCGGCAAGCCGGTCGCCTCGTTCCAGAACACCAAGTTCGAGCTGGCCGCCTGCCAGGCCGAGGTGGACGCGGCCGAGGCCGTCGTGGACCGCGCCCTGGAGGCCCTGGACGCGGGCGAGCTGACCCCCGCCGAGGCCGCCAGCGCCAAGCTGTTCGCCACCGAGGTCGCCCACCGTGTGATCGACCGCTGCCTCCAGCTGCACGGCGGCTACGGCTTCATGAACGAGTACCCGATCGCCCGCCTGTACGCGGACAACCGCGTCAACCGCATCTACGGCGGCACCAGCGAGATCATGAAGACGATCATCGCCAAGGACATGGGCCTGTAAGGCTCCCGAAATTACTGACCAGTAGAAATGACTGCATGAGTCAGGCACTACAGGATCTCCTCGATCTGCTCGACCTCGAGCAGATCGAGGAGAACATCTTCCGCGGCCGGTCCCGGCCCGCCATCGTCCCCCGTGTCTTCGGCGGGCAGGTCGCGGCGCAGGCGCTCGTCGCCGCGGGGCGGACGGTCCCCGAGGACCGCCTCGCCCACTCCCTCCACGCGTACTTCCTGCGCATGGGGGACCCGGGCGCCCCCATCGTGTACACGGTCGACCGCATGAACGACGGCCGCTCCTTCACCACCCGCCGCGTGGTCGCGGTGCAGCACGGGCAGCCCATATTCGCCCTGTCGGCGTCCTTCCAGAAGTACGAGGAAGGCTTCGACCACCAGACCCCGATCCCGGCCGCCCCCGACCCGGCCACCCTCCCCACCTCGCAGGAGCGGCTGCGCGGTTACGGCCACATCGCCCCGGACGTCATCGAGAAGTTCCTCGAGGCCCGCGAGGCGATCGACCTGCGCTACGTCGACGAGCCGCCGTACGGCAAGTTCGGCGAGCCCCGCGAGCCGCACTCCCAGGTCTGGTTCCGCACCAACGGCAAGCTGGCCGACGACCCCCTGTTGCACGTCGTCCTCGCCACCTACGTCTCCGACATGACCCTCCTCGACTCGGTCCTGCTCGCGCACGGCCGCGGCGGCTGGGCGGTCAACGACGTCGTGGGCGCCTCCCTCGACCACGCGATGTGGTTCCACCGGCCCTTCCGCGCCGACGAGTGGCTCCTGTACGACCAGGAGTCGCCGTCCGCGTACGGCGGCCGCGGTCTCGGCCAGGCCCGCATCTACACACAGGACGGACGGCTCGCCATCTCGGTGATCCAGGAAGGCGTCGTCCGCGCACCCCGGCAGCACTGATCGGCCACATTGATCGGCAACACTGAGGGGCATGGCGCAAGCAGCGGACTCAGCGGATCAGCACGGCGGCGGCGAGTCGACCTTCACGGTCGTCGTCGCCGCCGTCGCCAATCTCGGGATCGCGGTCGCCAAGGCCGTGGCCGGTGTCATCAGCGGATCGAGCGCGATGCTGTCGGAAGCGGCCCACTCGGTCGCCGACACCGTCACCGAGGTACTGCTCCTCACCGCCCTCAAACGGAGCGAGAAACCCGCCGACGAGGAGCATCCGCTGGGCTACGGGCCCGAGCGGTACATCTGGGCGATGCTCGCCGCCGTCGCCACCTTCGTCGGCGGCGCGGTCTTCTCGCTCTACGACGGGATCCACACCCTCGTCGCGGGCGAGGAACTCGGCGACCCGCTCGTGTCGTACGTCGTGCTGGGCGTCGCCTTCCTGCTGGAGGGCTACTCGCTGCGCACGGGACTGAAGCAGGCACGCGGCGAGGCGGCCCGCTTCCGGGCGCCGATCAGGACCTATCTGCGGCACACCCCCGACACCGCGGTGAAGGCCGTGGTCCTCGAGGACTCCGCCGCGCTCATCGGACTCGTGCTCGCCGCCGGCGGACTGCTCGGCGGCCAGCTCACCGGCTCCGGCGGCTGGGACGGCATCGCCTCGCTGCTCATCGGTCTGCTGCTGCTCTACGTGGCGTGGGTCCTCGGCCGCTCCAACGCCGAGCTCCTCGTCGGCCGGCCGCTCCCCGGGCCGATGCGGGAGCGGATCCGGGCCGAGTTGCTGGCCGTGGCGGAGATCGAGGCCGTACTCGAACTGACGACCCTCGTGCAGGGTCCGCGCGAGGCCCTCGTCGCCGCCAAGGTGGACTTCCGGGACGTCTCCACGGCGGCCGAGATCGAGTGGGCCTGCGAGCGGGCCGAGCAGCGGCTGCGGGCGGTGTTCCCGGGAGTGAGCCGGGTGTATCTGGACCCGACGCCTACGCCAGGCCTGCCTCCGCCAGAAGGTATGCCGTCAGCGGGTCGTAATAGCGAGGACTGAGGACGTGGTCGTCGAGGGGGACCGTCACCTGGACGGTGCCCTCGGCCTCGGCGAGGAAGAGCGCCGGGTCGTTGGAGTCGGCGTAACCGAGGGAGTCGACGCCGTGCTGACCCGCGTAACCCGCCCACCCGTGGTCCGCGACCACCAGGTCCGGCAGCGGACGGCCCTCGCGCTCGAGTCCCGTGAGGATCGCCTTCATCGGCTCGCCGGAGTGGGTGTGCCACAGCGTGGCGCCGTGCTCCAGGACCGCCACGTCCGCGAACTGCATGACGTAGCCCTCGTCCGTCTGGAGCCCCTCCGGGATGACGACGATCTCGCAGCCGGCGGTCCGCAGCGCGGCGGCGGTGGAGTGGTGCACCTCGAGGAGGCCGCCCGGGTGGCCGGTGGCGAACAGGACGCGCTGCTGGCCGTCGGCGGCCTTGCGCAGCCGTGCCGCCATGCGGTCGAGGCCGTCCACGGTCAGCTCGGGGTCGATGGTGTCCTGTCCGTACCGGTACTCCGGGTCGTCGTTGACACCCACCCGCTCCGCCATCACCGCGAGCACGTCCTGCTCGTCGGTCCAGCGGTCGCCGAGCTCCAGGCCGAGCCAGAAGTTGCGGACGCCGTTCGCCAGCTGGCGGTAGTGGGAGAGGTTGTTCTCGCGGGGCGTCGCGACATCGCCCGCGATGCGGGTCCGTACGAGGTGGTCGACGAGCTCGGCGCGGCTGGGAGTCCCGGGTATCGGCATGGTGTCCATTGTGAGGCAGGCGGCTGCGGGCGTGCCGGATGTACCGGACGCTGGGACGCGGGTCACTGTCGCAGTGCGAACCACAACTCCATGCGCACGTCGGGGTCGTCCAGGTCCGTGTCCAGCAGGGACGCGCAGCGGGCGACGCGTTGGCGCACGGTGTTGCGGTGCACGGCCAGCGCCACGGCGGTGCGGTCCCAACTGCCGTGCAGGGACAGCCAGGTGCGCAGGGTGTCGGTGAGAGCCGGAGTGTCCGCGATGGGCGCGAGAAGGGCACGCGCGTGTGCCTCGGCCTCGTCGTGCGGGACGAGGGCGGAGAGGCCGGGGCGGGCACTGTGGCGGACGAGCCCGCTGCGGGTCGCCCGGGCGCGGGCGAGGGCACGGGCGGCCTGGGTGTCCGCGGCCGGCCACTCGTGCGGGCTCGCCGGCGCGCTGACGCCCAGGGTCCAGCCGGGCTGTGGTGGTGCCTCGCGGTCGGCCGGGACGAGGACGCGTACGACGTCCTGCGCGAGGTCGACGAGCGGTGAGCCGAGCGCGGCGCCCAGTGCGGAGGCGGCGACGGCGTCGGGTGCGTGCGCGTCGGGACGGGCGTGCACGACGACCCACCGCTCGGCCCCCAGCAGCACGGCCACCTCCTCCGGCGGGGCGCCCAGCAACAGCCGTACCAGCGCGGACGACCGCGCCGCCCCCGAACCGCTCTGGTGCTCGCCGGTGAGCAGGGAGAGCAGTACGGCGGCGACGGAGGCGATGGTGTGGTCGCCGGGAACGCCCTGGGGCGAGGCGACCCCGAGCACGAACCCCTGGCCGGCACCGAGGGCGTAGGCGGCGAGGTGGGTGTCGGCGACGGTGTCGGTGGCCGTGGCGGAGGAGCGGCTGGTGACGACCTGGGTCAGATGCGCGAGAGCGCTGTTCACGGCGGCTTCGGGGGGCCGTCCCGCCGAGGCGATCTCCGTCCCCTCCGGTCCGTACAGCACCGCCCGTCCGCTCACCCGCTGGGCCAGCTGCCGCAGCACCGAAGGCACCGGGTCCGGTCGTGAGGCCGCCGCCGCCAGGCTCTGCTGGGCCTCCGTCACGCGGCGCAGTTCGGCGAGGCGGGCCTGGGCCATGAGCTGCCAGACCGCGCGGGCCACGCCGGAGAAGGTGGTCCGGGGCGGGACCTCGATGAGCGGGAGCTCGTAGGCGTCGCAGGCCTCCACCAGCGCCCGCGGCACCGTGTCGTGCACCGGTGCCACACCGAAACCGAGGGCCGCGCCGCCCGCCGCCACGATCCGGGCGACGTAGTCGTCGAAGTACGCCCCCGAGCCCGCCGCCTCCGGGACGTGGACGCCGGCCGTCAGCAGCAGCTCGCCGCCCAGCAGATAGGGATACGGGTCCGCCATCTCCGAGGTGTGCGCCCAGTGGATCACCGTGGCGGGATCGGAGGGGCCCGCGATCTGCCGCAGGGCGAGGTCCTCACGGGCCAGGAGGGCCGCGAGGGGCACGGGGGGAGTGGGCGGAACGGAGGGGTCCGGCATGGTGTGCATTTCCTCCATGCGGCGCGGCTGGAATGGATGAAACCTACACTTCGCGGCCGCTTTCCGGCCACCTAGTGTCAATGCTCGACACCCGCCGCGGCGAGAACGCGCGAAGGAGGGCCCAGTGGCCGTCGACTACACAGTGATCGTCATCTACCTGGCCGGCATGCTGGCCATGGGCTGGTGGGGCATGCGCCGCGCCAAGTCCAAGAGCGAGTTCCTCGTCGCCGGGCGGCGGCTCGGTCCCGCCATGTACTCCGGGACCATGGCCGCCATCGTCCTCGGCGGTGCCTCCACCATCGGCGGCGTGGGACTGGGCTACCAGTACGGGCTGTCCGGCGCCTGGATGGTCTTCACCATCGGCCTCGGACTCCTCGCCCTCTCCGTCTTCTTCTCCGCGCGCATCGCCCGCCTCAAGGTCTACACCGTCTCCGAGATGCTCGACCTGCGCTACGGCGGCCGGGCCGGCGTCATCTCCGGCGTGGTCATGTGGGCGTACACCCTCATGCTCGCGGTCACCTCGACCATCGCGTACGCCACGATCTTCGACGTCCTCTTCGACGTGAACCGGACCGTCGCGATCGTCCTCGGCGGCTCGATCGTCGTCGCCTACTCCACGCTCGGCGGCATGTGGTCGATCACCCTCACCGACATGGTGCAGTTCGTGGTGAAGACCATCGGCGTGCTGCTCCTGCTGCTGCCCATCGCCGTCGTCAAGGCCGGTGGCTTCAGCGAGATGAAGGCCGAGCTGCCCACCGAGTACTTCGACCCGCTGGGCATCGGCGGCGAGACGATCTTCACCTATGTGCTGATCTACACCTTCGGCATGCTCATCGGGCAGGACATCTGGCAGCGCGTCTTCACCGCCCGCAGCGACAGGACGGCCAAGTGGGGCGGCACGGTCGCGGGCACCTACTGTCTCGTGTACGCCCTCGCCGGCGCCGTCATCGGTACCGCGGCCAAGGTGCTCTACCCGAACCTGGCGAGTGCGGACGACGCCTTCGCGACCATCGTCAAGGACGAACTCCCGGTCGGTGTACGGGGGCTGGTGCTCGCCGCAGCGCTCGCGGCCGTCATGTCGACGTCCTCCGGCGCGCTGATCGCCTGCGCGACCGTGGCCAACAACGACATCTGGTCCCGACTGCGGGGCGCGATCCGGCCCGCCGACGAGGAGCACGACGAGGTCAGGGGCAACCGCGCCTTCATCCTGATCATGGGCATCGCCGTCATCGGTACGGCCATCGCGATCGACAATGTCGTCGAGGCGCTGACGGTGGCGTACAACCTGCTCGTCGGCGGTCTCCTCGTCCCCATCCTCGGCGGACTGCTGTGGCGGCGCGGCACGGTGTACGGCGCCCTCGCCTCCGTCGTCGTCGGCGGACTGGCCGTGATCGGGCTGATGGCGGGCTACGGCATCCTCGCCAACGAGCCCATCTACTACGGCCTGCTGTCCTCCCTCGCCGTGTACGTGGTCGTCTCCCTGGCCACCCCCGCGACCGACGAGGCCGTCCTCGCCGCCTGGCGCGAGCGGCTCGCGGGGCGGACGTCCGAACTCGGGAACGAGCCGGTTCCGGCGCACCAGTAGAGTCGTACAAGAAGTAGTGAAGTAGCACAAAACCCTCAATACCTCAGTACCCTCCGTGCGCGAGGAAGCGCAGGAAAGAAGGCAGTACCCCATGAGCAGCAACGAGACGCCCCGTGGCCCCGTCGACTCCTCCCGCATCCCGCGGTACGCCGGACCCGCGACCTTCGCCCGGCTGCCCCGCCTCGACGAGGTCGGCCGCGCCGATGTCGCCGTCGTGGGCGTGCCGTTCGACTCGGGTGTCTCCTACCGGCCGGGCGCCCGCTTCGGCGGCAACGCGATCCGTGAGGCGTCCCGGCTGCTGCGCCCCTACAACCCGGCGCAGGACGCGTCCCCCTTCGCGCTGGCGCAGGTGGCGGACGGCGGCGACATCGCGGTGAACCCGTTCGACATCCACGAGGCCGTGGAGACGATCGAGGCCGCCGCCGACGACCTTCTCGGCACCGGCGCGCGGCTCATGACCCTGGGCGGCGACCACACGATCGCGCTGCCGTTGTTGAGGTCGGTGGCGAAGAAGCACGGTCCGGTGGCGCTGCTGCACTTCGACGCGCACCTCGACACCTGGGACACCTACTTCGGCGCCGAGTACACACACGGGACGCCGTTCCGCCGGGCGGTGGAGGAGGGGATCCTCGACACCGAGGCCCTCTCCCACGTCGGCACCCGCGGTCCGCTGTACGGCAAGCAGGACCTCACCGACGACGAGAAGCTCGGCTTCGGCATCGTGACGTCCGCGGATGTCATGAGGCGCGGGGTGGACGAGATCGCCGATCAGCTGCGCCGGCGCATCGGCGACCGTCCCCTCTACATCTCCATCGACATCGACTGCCTGGACCCGGCCCACGCGCCCGGCACCGGCACGCCCGAGGCCGGCGGCATGACCTCCCGCGAGCTCCTGGAGATCCTGCGCGGACTCGCGTCCTGCAACCTGGTCTCGGCGGACGTCGTCGAGGTGGCCCCCGCGTACGATCACGCGGAGATCACGTCGGTGGCCGCGTCCCACACGGCGTACGAACTGACCACGATCATGTCCCGGCAGATCGCGGCGGCCCGGAAGGACTCGGAAGCGAAGTGACTCACGACCACGACCTGGTGCTCCGCCCGACGGAGGCGCAGACTTCCGCTGCTCTCAACCCTCCTCCCGGCCGCAACGGCGGAGACCTGGTCGTGGAGACACTCGCCGCGCTCGGCACGACGACCGTGTTCGGACTGCCCGGCCAGCACGCGCTCGGCATGTTCGACGCGCTACGGCGCTCCGACCTGAGGTACATCGGTCTGCGGGTGGAGAACAACGCCGGGTTCGCGGCGGACGCGTACGGCCGGATCACCGGTGAGGCGGCACCGCTGCTGCTGTCGACGGGTCCGGGGGCGCTGACATCCCTGGCCGCGCTCCAGGAGGCGGCGGCCGCCTCCGCGCCCGTGCTGGCGATCAGCAGCCAGATCCCCTCCGCGGGGCTGGGCGGAGGCCGCCACGGCTACCTCCACGAACTCCCCGACCAGTCCGCCTCGTTCCGGGGTGTGGTGAAGTCGGTCCACACCGTGCGCACCCAGTCCCAGATCCCCTCCGCGATCGAGGCGGCCTGGAAGTCGGCGCTGACCGCCCCGCACGGCCCGGTGTGGGTGGAGATCCCGCAGGACGTGCTGCTCGCCGAGACGTCGATCCCGGTGGTGACGGGCGGCGACGCCTTCCCCGGGGAGCTGCCGCCGCGCCCCGAACTGACGGCTGTGGCGGCCGACCTGCTGTCCCGCGCCGAGCGCCCGGCGATCATCGCGGGCGGGGGAGTCGTACGGGCGGACGCGTCGGGCAAGCTGAAGCAGCTGGCCGAGCTGTTGCAGGCGCCCGTGGTCACCACTCCGGGCGGCAAGGGCGCGTTCCCGTGGAAGCACCCGCTGTCGCTCCAGTCCTGGATCGAGGACCGGCACACGACCGACTTCCTCGAGGACGCGGACGTCCTCCTGGTCGTCGGCTCCGGGCTCGGTGAACTCTCCTCGAACTACCACACGTTCAAGCCGCGCGGCCGGGTCGTCCAGATCGAGGCGGACCTCGGCAAGCTGGAGTCCAACCACCCGGCGCTGGGCATCCACGCGGATGCGCGCCTGGCGTTGCAGGCGTTGCTGGAGACGGTGTCGGTGAGGGAGGACTTCAAGGCCCCGGAGCGGGTGCGCGAGGTGCTCGCGAAGGTCGCCGAGCGGATCGGGTCCCAGGAACTCACCCTGGAGCAGGACGTGTTGGCCGCCGTCCGCAGGGCGCTGCCCGCCGACTCCCCGTCCTTCTGGGACATGACCATCCTCGCGTACTGGGCCTGGTCGGCCTTCGACGCCAAGGGTCCCAACCACATGCACTCCGCCCAGGGCGCCGGCGGTCTCGGCTACGGCTTCCCGGCGGCGCTGGGCGGGGCGGTCGCGGACCCGACACGGCCGGTCCTGGCGGTGTCCGGCGACGGAGGGGCGCTGTACTCGATCGCCGAGCTGGCGACGGCACGGCAGTACGACCTGAACGTGACGTGGCTGATCGTCGACGACGGCGGCTACGGCATCCTGCGCGAGTACATGACCGACGCGTTCGGCGAGGCGACGGGGACCGAACTGACGCGGCCTGACTATGTGGCGCTGGCCGAGTCGTTCGGCGTGCCGGGGGTGCGGACCACGCCGGAGACGCTGGCGGCGGACCTGGCGAAGGCGCTGGGGGAGCCCGGCCCTTCGGTGGTCGTGCTTCCGGCGGTGCTGCGGATGTTCGCGGCGACGCACCTGGAGAGCTGACGTGCCGGGAGAGCCATCGCGCTGGGAGAGCTGACGCGCCGGGGAGTTGACGTACCACCGCCGCCCCCGCGACCGCCTGGCAGACCAGGTGGGCCACAGGGGCGGCGCCCCGTACCGCGGGTGTGGGGCCCCGGCGGTACGGGCGTACGGTCCGGCGACCGCGCTGCTACCAGATCGCCTCGACCCACTCCGGGTGGTCGATGAACGGGTTGCGGTTGTGCTGGTACGTGTCGTAGATGACCTGGTTGCGCCGCTCCTCGAAGGCGCTCGGCGGGTCCGCCTCGTTCCACGCCTTGAGGACGGCCAGCTTGCCCATGTAGGGGTTGGAGCCGTTGCCGACCTTCTCGTTGGGCTCCAGGTCGGCGAAGCCGTCGTCACCCTCGTAGCGCACGGCCATGTAGAGGATCATGCGGGCCACGTCGCCTCGGTCCGCGGCGCGCGGCGCGAAGGAGTCGGAGTCGACGGTGCTGCCGCCGCCGTTGGTGACGGTGCTGCCGCCGTTGTCGAAGTCCAGGTTGCCGCGGGTGCTGTTGATCGTCACGTCGCAGGCGCGCAGGTGGTGCAGGTCCGTGCCGGGGCCGGTGACCTCGCCGAAGTCGCCGTGGGACTTGGCCCAGGTGTGCTCGCGGTTCCAGTCGCCGACGTCACCGCCGTTGAGGGACTTGCTGCGCGAGGCACCGCTGTACAGCAGGAGGACGTTGCTGGTGTTGTTCGGGTCCTGGTCGGCGAGCTTGAGCGCGTTCCAGACCGCGGAGTACGAGATCTTCGACTGGCTGCTGATGATCGTGTGCAGCGAGGACTTGAGGCTCGTCCCGGTCTTGCCGATCGCGTTCTTGTAGTACGTCGCGTCGTACGCCGTCGTGGTGGCTGCCGCCGGGGACGAGGCCACCACGGGAGCGGTGAAGCCGACGAGTACGGCTGAGACGGTGAGCGCCAGGGATTTCCAGCGGCGCGTGCGTATGGGGTTCACGGGCATCGGGGGCTGTCCGTTCTACGCGTGTTGATTGGAGCGGGCAATCGGGAGCGTGACATGGACATGCGTTCCTGTAAATGGCCTGTAGATGTCGATCACGTGACTGGAAACGGCATATCGCCCCTCATCTACGCGAGTTGACATACCAAAACGACCCCCGTCCTTTCGGTCGGGGGTCGTTGAGGGGCCGGGACGTCAGCCGACGTCAGACGCGTCCAGGCGGTAGACGGTCGCGGTGTTCGACGAGTTCGACGAGTCGGACGAATCCGAAGAGCTGGACGAACCGGACGTGCCCGACGTCGAATTCGAGCTGTATTCGCTCTCCTTCACCGCCGTGCCGTTCTTCTGCACCCACTCGGTGACCTCGGTGCTGAGGCTGGAACCCCCGCCGGGGCCGCCGCCCATGCCGCCGCTGCCGAGCTGGATGTAGTGCAGCTTGCCCGCCTTCACCAGCTCCTTCAGCCTGGCCAGGGTCATCGCCTGGTCGGAGCCGGACCAGCCCCACATCGAGATGACCGGCTCACCGCTGCTCATGATGAGCTGCGCGGCACTCTGCGAACTGGACACCGCCAGCAGCCAGGTCGCGCCGTCCTGGTGCTTCTTCAGGTACGAGACGAGCTCGCTGCTCGCGCCGCCGCCCATACCGCCGCCGCCCATGCCGCCACCACCGCCGGTCATGCCGCCGGGGCCGCTCTGGCCGTTCTGGCCGTTCTGGGTATCGCCCGAAGTGCCGTTCTCGCCGGTGCCGCCGGGGGGCGTACCCCCGCCCGCCTGGCCGCCGCTCGGGAGCTCGCCGTTGCCGCCGCCGGGAGCCTCGCCGTTCTGGCCGCCGCCCGGGAAGCCGCCCTCGGCCTGACCGCCGGCCTGGCTGTTCTGGCCGCCCTGCTGGGTGCCGCCTGGACCACCGCCGGTGCCGCCGCCGGGCATACCGCCCCGGCCGCCACCGCCCCCGCCGAAGCCGCCGCTGCCCGTGGAGGGCCCGGCCGTCGGGTTCGTACCGCCCATGCCGCCGCCCGAACCGGACGGCACCGACCAGGCGTACGAGGCCGGACCGGCCACCGAGGCGACGACCGCCGCGGCGAGGGAAGCCGCCAGCAGACGTGCCTTGCTGCCGTTGCCGCCGGACCGGAAGACCAGCAGGCCCACGATCGCCAGCGCCATGACGGCGAGGACCGTCGGCCACAGCCAGGTGTTCCAGCCGGAGGCGCGGCGCAGCAGCACCGCCGCCCAGATCGCCGTGACCGCGAGGCCGAGCGGCAGCACCCACGCCCACCGCTTGTCGGCGCGGAAGGCGCGCAGCAGCATCACACCGCCGCCTCCGCACAGGGCCGCGATGCCCGGGGCGAGCGCGGTCGTGTAGTACGGGTGCATGGTGCCCTCGGCCATGGCGAACGTCAGGTAGTGCAGGCCGGTCCAGCCGCCCCACATCACCAGCGCGGCACGGGTCATGTCGGTGCGCGGGGCGCGGCCGCACAGGACCAGGCCGCCGATCAGGGCGATCGCCGCGAAGGGAATCAGCCAGGAGATCTGGCCGCCGAGGACGTCGTTGAAGAGCCGGCCGAGTCCCGCCGTACCGGAGAAGCCTCCTCCACCGCCTCCTCCACCGCCTCCTCCGCCGTTGCCCTCGCCGCCGAAGATCCGGCCCAGGCCGTTGTAGCCCGTGATCAGGTTCCAGGCGGAGCCGTCCGTCGAGCCGCCGATGTAGGGGCGGTCGTCGGCCGGGACCAGGGAGACCGCGGCCGCCCACCAGAAGCTGGATACGGCGAGGACCACGCCCGCGAGCAGGAGGTTGACGATCCGCTTCACCAGCTTCGGCTCGGCGGCGTAGAGATAGAGCGCGAAGACGATCGGCAGCGGGATGTAGCCCTGGAGCATCTTGGTGTTGAAGGCGAGGCCGAAGCAGGCCGCCGAGCCGAGCAGCGGCAGCAGCTTGCCGTCACGCGTGGCGCGCAGCGCGAGGGCCGCGCCCGCCGCCATCAGGAAGACCAGCAGGGTGTCGGGGTTGTTGTCCCGGTTGATGGCGACCGTGATCGGGGTGAGGGCGAGCACCAGCGCGGCGACCGTCGCCGCGACATGGCCCCACACGCGCTTCACGGACGCGTGCACGATCCAGATCGTCCCGAGGGCGGTCAGGATCATCGGCAGCATCATCTGCCAGGTGCCGAAGCCGAAGAGGCGGCACGACAGTCCCATGACCATCAGCGCGAACGGCGGCTTGTCGACGGTGAGGAAGTTGCCCGCGTCCAGCGATCCGAAGAACCACGCCTTCCAGCTCTGCGTACCGCTCAGCACGGCCGCGCTGTAGAAGCTGTTGAGGCTGGATCCGGACAGGTTCCAGGAGTACAGGACCGCCGCCAGGACCAGGATCGCGAGCAGCGCGGGGAGCGACCAGCGCGGTGCCTTGTCCGGGGTCGCCGCGGGTGGGGCCGGCGGTGGCCGGTCGGCGGATACGGCGGTGTCGGTGTGGGGGTGTGGATCGGTGGCAGATGTCACCCGGGCATGGTCCAAACCCCGGGTGAGTGCGCGCTGTGCCGTACCTGGCGCTTGCCTGTGAATTCGCAAAGGAGGAAGTAACGACTGGCACATCCGTTCCCCAACTCGTACAACCTTTCCCTCGAACTCATGAGTCAACAGGGCATGACTCAGGGGATATCCAGACGCGCGAGATGGGTGGCGGGGGGCGCACTCCTCGCCTGCGTCGCCGCCGCCACACCGGCCGCGGCGGCCACGCCGACCGTCAGCTGTACGTCCGCCAAGGCCGGCCTCGCCGACAAGCTGAAGAAGGACATCACTTCGGCGCTCGCCAACCGCAAGGGCACGATCGCGGTGGGCCTCTACGACCGCACCACGAAGACCACCTGTACGCTCCGCTCGTCGACGGCCTACGACTCCGCGAGCGTCGTCAAGGTCACCGTCCTCGCCACCCTGCTGTGGGACGCGCAGAAGACCGGCCGGTCCCTCACCAGCCGGGAGAAGTCCCTCGCCACGGCCATGATCACCAAGTCGGACAACACCGCCACGTCCACCCTGTGGAAGCAGCTCGGCGTGACCAAGGTGAAGGGTTTCCTCGCCAAGGCGGGCATGACCCAGACCAAGCCCGGCGCCAACGGCTACTGGGGTCTGACGCAGATCACCGTCACCGACGAGCAGAAGCTGATGAAGCTGCTCACGGCCAAGAATGCGGTCCTCACCGACGACTCGCGCTGGTACGTCCGCAAGCTGATGGGCGACGTGATCTCCTCCCAGCGCTGGGGCACCCCGTACGGCGCTCCCTCCGACGTCCTCGTGCACGTCAAGAACGGCTGGCTGCAGCGCTCCACGCACGGCTGGCGGGTGCACAGCGTCGGCACCTTCAAGGGCGGCGGCCACGACTACGTGATGACGGTGCTCACGCACGGCAACAGCACCATGAACTACGGCATCACGACCATCCAGGGTGTCGCGAAGGCCATCCACAAGGACCTCGCCGCGTCCTGACGCCTGCCGGACTCCCGCCCTTCACCGGGCGGCCCTACGGTGACGCGCATGCGCATCAGAACCCTCCTCGCGACCGTCACCGCCGGACTGGCGGCGGCCACCTGTCTGTCCGCCGCCGGTCCCGCCAACGCCCAGCCGGGCAACGCCTGTTCGCCGTCCGTCTCCATCGACCGCTTCTCCGACGCGCTCGACAAGGCGACGTACGAGGGCACCTACGTCGGCAACCTCTCGGCACTCGCGCTCGACCGGGACGGCTCCCTCGCCGCGCTCTCGGACCGGTCGGCGCTGTTCGGCCTGGACGCGAGGACCCTCGCGCCGAAGTCGGTGGTCCCGCTCACCGACGAGAACGGCACGGCGCTCGACTCCGAGGGCCTGGTCGTCGACCGTGACGGCACCCGCCTGATCACCTCGGAGACCGAGCCGTCCATACGCCGCTACTCCCGCGACGGCGCGATACTCGACCGCCTCCCGGTGCCGGCCGCGCTTCAGGTGGCCCCCGCCGGGCGGGCCGTCTCCAATGGCACCTTCGAGGGGCTGACCCTGCTGCCGGGCGGGCACACGCTGCTCGCGTCGATGGAGTACGCGCTCTCCGGTGACACCTCCGGCGCGGTGCGCTTCCAGACGTGGCAGCGGGCCAAGGGCGGGTTCGCACTCGCCGCCCAGTACGCCTACCGGCCCGACCCCGGCCTCGGTGTCCCCGAGGTCCAGGCCCTCCCCGACGGCCGGCTCCTCGTCCTGGAGCGCGGCTTCACCTCCGGCGTCGGCAACACGGTCCGCCTCTACCTGGCCGACCCCCGGCACGCCACCGACACGAGCGCTGTCGAGAACCTCACGGGTCAGTCCGGCGTACGCCTGGTCGGGAAGACCCTGCTCGCCGACATCGTGAACTGCCCGACCCTGGGCGCCACCGCCAAGCAGCCCCAGCCCAACCCGCTCCTCGACAACATCGAGGGCATGGTGGTGACGGGCCGGAGCAAGGGGGCCTGGAAGGTACTGCTGGTGAGCGACGACAACCAGAACGCGGTGCAGACGACACGGCTCTACTACCTGAGGGTGCGGACGACTCCCTGACGAGGTTCCGCGTCACCTTCTTCGTGCGGGAGCAGCGGCTCCCGCACGAAGAGCTCAGCTGGGCCGCTCGTACTCGTCGACGGTTCCGTCCCCGTTGTCGTCGAACATGTAGTCGTACTCGTCGCCGTACTCGTCCCGGTAGCGCATGCACGAGCCCTCCGTGCGCAGCACCGGCTCACCGTTGTAGTACCCCAGGTGGAGCGTGACCCGGATGCCGTCGTCGACGGTCGTCGCGATGCCGTTCTCGATCTCCTCGACCGTGCGGCCGTCCTCGCGCCAGGCGGACCTGAGGGAGGCCACCGCCTTCCAGTAGTCCGCATCGCTCGCGAAGTCCAGGTTCCAGGTGTAGATCGGCTCGTCCCGGGCGACGCCCGTCTCGTCGAAGCCGAAGTCGTCCACACAGGACGAGCTGCCCTCCTGGGAGGCCCACGGCTCGCCGGACGGTGCCGGGGACAGCGCGTGGAAGACGTCCTCGCCGGCCCGGGTCGTGGCCCGGACGTGGTCGCGGAACTCGTCGGTGCTGTGGACGGGCCCGCCCTGCATCGTCTCGCACCCCTTGGCGACCAGCCCGAACAGCGCCACAAGGGCGACGGAGAGGGCGGGGACCACGATCTTCGACTTCATGCCGTCGATCAAAGCGGCTTCGGTGGGGCGTACGGCAGCGCTCTGCTACTCAGACGGCCTGAGTAGCAGGGCACCCAGGCCGACCGCCCCCGGGTTTGTTGCGGAGGGATGAAATCCGGTTCTTTTCGCGTTGGTGCCTTCCGAAAGATCAGGACTGCTGACCGACGGAGGGCACCCGCGTGAGCGCGCAACGGGGATGGGCACGACGACTGGCCGGATACGCCTGGCGGTATCCGAAGGACGTCGTCCTCGCCCTCGGCTCCTCGCTCGTCGGCATGGCCGTCATGGCGCTGGTCCCGCTGATCACCAAGGTGATCATCGACGACGTCATCGGCGACCACAGCCGGGACATGGCCCCCTGGGCGGGCCTCCTCATCGGCTCCGCCGTCGTCGTCTACGTCCTCACCTACGTCCGCCGCTACTACGGCGGCCGCCTCGCCCTCGACGTCCAGCACGACCTGCGGACCGAGATGTACGGCACGATCACCCGCCTCGACGGCCGCCGCCAGGACGAGCTGTCCACCGGGCAGGTCGTCGGACGGGCCACCAGCGACCTCCAGCTGATCCAGGGCCTGCTCTTCATGCTCCCGATGACCATCGGGAACTTCGCTCTCTTCCTGGTCTCCCTGGTCGTCATGGCCTGGCTGTCCCTGCCGCTCACCCTGGTCGCCCTCGCCGTGGCCCCCGCGCTCGCCTGGATCGCGAGGCGTTCCCGCAGCAAGCTGCACCCCGCCACCTGGTACGCCCAGGCCCAGGCCGCCGCCGTCGCGGGCGTGGTCGACGGGGCCGTGGGCGGCGTGCGGGTGGTCAAGGGCTTCGGGCAGGAGGAGCAGGAGACCGGGAAGCTCCGGGAGGTCAGCCGCCGGCTCTTCGCGGGGCGGCTGCGCACCATCCGCTTCAACTCCCGCTACACCCCGGCCCTCCAGGCCGTGCCCGCCCTCGGCCAGGTCGCGATGCTCGCCCTCGGCGGCTGGCTGGCCGTGCGCGGACACATCACCCTCGGCACCTTCGTCGCCTTCTCCACCTACCTCGCCCAGCTGGTCGGCCCGGTCCGCATGCTCGCCATGGTCCTCACGGTCGCCCAGCAGGCCCGCGCGGGCACCGAGCGGGTCCTGGAGCTGATCGACACCGAGCCGTCGATGCGGGACGGGAAGAAGGAACTGCCCGCCGACGCGCCCGCGACCGTCGAGTTCGACGACGTGTCCTTCGGATACGAGGACGGCCGCGAGGTCCTCGACGGCCTCAGCTTCGAGATCCGTCCCGGCGAGACCCTCGCTGTCGTCGGCTCCTCCGGCTCCGGGAAGTCGACGGTCTCGCTCCTCCTGCCGCGCTTCTACGACGTCACCCACGGCGCCGTCCTCGTCGGCGGCCACGACGTCCGCGAGCTGAGCCTGGAATCCCTGCGGGCCGCGATAGGGCTGGTCCCCGAGGACTCGTTCCTCTTCTCGGACACGGTCCGCAACAACATCGCGTACGGCCGTCCCGAGGCGACCCAGGAGCAGATCGAGCAGGCCGCGCGCGCCGCCCAGGCGGACCGTTTCATCGCCGAGCTCCCCGAGGGCTACGACACCACGGTCGGCGAGCACGGCCTCACCCTCTCCGGCGGCCAGCGCCAGCGCGTCGCGCTCGCGCGGGCGATCCTCACCGACCCGAGGCTCCTCGTCCTGGACGACGCCACCTCCGCCGTGGACGCCCGGGTCGAGCACGAGATCCACGAGGCGCTGAAGCAGGTCATGGAGGGCCGCACCACCCTCCTCATCGCGCACCGCCGCTCCACCCTGAACCTCGCCGACCGCATCGCCGTCCTCGATGACGGCCGCCTCGCCGACCTCGGCACCCACGAGGAGCTCCAGAAGCGGTCCGCGCTCTACCGGCGCCTCCTCACCGACCCCGACGAGCTCGGCGGCGTCTCGCCCGGTCACGCCCAGCCCGCCGAGCCCTGCGAGGACACCTCCCTGCGGGAGGAGCTGGACGCCGAGTTCGACGCCGAACGCGGCATCACGCCCCGGCTGTGGGCGGGGGAGCGCGGCCCCCGGGACACCGCCCTCGACGGCATGCCCGCCACCCCGGAACTCCTCGCCCAGGTCGAAGCGCTGCCCCCGGCCCAGGACACCCCCGCCATCGACGAGGCCCGCGCGGTCACGCCGGAGGAGTCCTACGGTCTGCGCAGACTGCTGCGCGGCTTCGGACTGCCGCTGCTGATCAGCCTGGGACTGGTCGCCGTGGACGCCGGGATGGGGCTCACGCTTCCGATCCTGATCCGGCACGGCATCGACTCGGGCGTCGGCGAACTCGCCCTCGGCGCGGTGTGGGTGGCGGCGCTGCTCGGTCTGCTCACCGTGGGCGTGCAGTGGGTCGCGCAGGTCGGTGAGACGCGGATGACGGGACGTACCGGTGAGCGGGTCCTGTACTCCCTGCGTCTGAAGATCTTCGCGCAGCTCCAGCGGCTCGGACTCGACTACTACGAGCGGGAGTTGACCGGCCGGATCATGACCCGCATGACCACCGACGTCGACGCGCTCTCGACCTTCCTGCAGACCGGCCTGGTCACGGCGTTCGTCTCGGTCGTCACGTTCTTCGGCATCATGGGCACCCTGCTGGTGCTCGACGTGGAGCTCGCACTGGTCGTGTTCGCGACGCTGCCGCCGCTCATCGTCGCGACGTACTTCTTCCGGCGGGCGAGCGTGAAGGCGTACGAACTGGCCCGGGAGCGGGTGTCGGTGGTCAACGCCGACCTCCAGGAGTCGGTGTCCGGGCTGCGGATCGTGCAGGCCTTCCGGCGTGAGCGGGACGGCGGGGCGCGGTTCGCCGAGCGCAGCGACAGCTACCGGCAGGCGCGTATCCGGGGTCAGTGGCTGATCTCGATCTACTTCCCCTTCGTGCAGCTGCTGGCGTCGGTGGCCGCGGCGGGCGTGCTGGTCGCGGGCGCCGGGCGGATCGACGACGCGACGCTGACGACCGGTGCGCTGGTGGCGTATCTGCTCTACATCGACCTGTTCTTCGCGCCGGTGCAGCAGCTCTCGCAGGTCTTCGACGGCTACCAGCAGGCGACCGTCTCGCTGGGCCGTATCCAGGAGCTGCTCCAGGAGCCGACGTCCACGAAGGCGGCCGACGAACCCCTCGAAGTCCTGTCCCTGCGGGGCGAGATCGCCTTCGAGGACGTGCGGTTCGCCTACGGGTCCTCCGACGGACCCGAAGCGGCCCTCACCGGCATCGAGCTGACCATCCCCGCCGGACAGACCGTCGCCTTCGTCGGTGAGACCGGCGCCGGCAAGTCGACCCTCGTCAAGCTGGTGGCGCGGTTCTACGACCCGACGGGCGGCCGGGTGACGGTCGACGGCTCGGATCTGCGGACGCTGGACCTCACGTCGTACCGCCACCGCCTCGGTGTCGTCCCGCAGGAGGCGTACCTCTTCCAGGGCACCGTGCGGGACGCCATCGCCTACGGCCGGCCGGACGCGACCGACGCCGAGGTGGAGGCGGCGGCCCGTGCGGTGGGCGCCCACGAGATGATCGCCACCCTCGACGGCGGCTACCTCCACGAGGTCGCCGAACGCGGCCGCAACCTCTCCGCGGGCCAGCGCCAGCTGATCGCCCTGGCCCGCGCCGAACTGGTCGACCCCGACATCCTCCTCCTCGACGAGGCCACGGCCGCCCTGGACCTGGCCACCGAGGCCCAGGTCAACCAGGCCACGGACCGTCTCGCGGGCCGCCGCACCACCCTCGTGGTCGCCCACCGTCTGACCACGGCGGCCCGCGCGGACCGGGTCGTGCTGATGGACCACGGCCGGATCGCCGAGGACGGCACGCACGAGGAACTGCTGGCCAGGGGCGGGCGGTACGCGGAGTTGTGGCGGACGTTCGTGGGGGAGGACGCGCCCGTGGTGGCCTGAGCCCCCGGCGGTGGCGCGTGGCCTGAACTCGTGACGGTCGTGCAACCATCCGACATACGTCATGCGTCCGTACACCAGTACGCTCATCGCCGGGGTACGGGAGGGACGAGAGTGGCCATGGGTGCGATACGGCGGCGGGTCGCCGTCGGTCTGGCCGTGCTGACCGCTTCGGGGCTGCTCGCTGTCGCGGTGCCGGCGGAGGCCGTCGCGGCCACACACTGCGAGGGCCGCAAGATCCGGACGTACACCTTCTCCACGGGCCATGTGAAGGTCTACAAGAAGGGCACCTCGCTCTGCGCCATCACCGTCCCCAAGCGGGTCGGCTCCCCGCGCACGATGATGGTCAGCCTTCAGGCGCGCGGCTTCGAGGCCGTCGTCGACGAGGGTGTCTACACCAAGCGCGCCGGGCCGGTGAAGTCGTACGTCGGGGGCCGCAAGGTGTGGATCAAGGGGCGGGTCGGCAGCGGGTCGTACTCGACCGGCGGCTGGGTCCGTCTGTAGACCTCCGACAAATCCCCCTCCGAACCCGCCAATATCCGAGGGTTTTCCCTATCTCCCCTGGTGCGCAAGCGAGTTGCTCCGATAGCTTCCGCTCGCACATCTGTCTCACAGGGGAGGGTGCATGCGCAAGGCGCTCAGATGGCTGCTGGCGCTCACAGTGCTCATAGGCACGTTGAGCACGGCAGGGGCGGCCACCGCCGCCGAGCCGGCCACCGGCACCACCGACATCAAGGAGAGACTGCTCTCCATACCGGGCGTGAGCCTGATCGAGGAGAAGCCGTACACCGGGTACCGCTTCTTCGTCCTCAACTTCACGCAGCCGGTCGACCACCGGCACCCGTCCAAGGGCACGTTCCAGCAGCGCATCACCGTGCTGCACAAGGACGTCGCCCGCCCGACGGTCTTCTACACCGGCGGCTACAACGTCTCCACGACGCCCAGCCGCCGCGAGCCGACCCAGATCGTGGACGGCAACCAGGTCTCCCTCGAGTACCGCTTCTTCACCCCGTCCCGGCCGAACCCGGCCGACTGGACCAAGCTGGACATCTGGCAGGCCGCCAGTGACCAGCACCGCGTCTTCAAGGCGCTCAAGAAGATCTACGACAAGAAGTGGATCTCCACGGGCGGCTCGAAGGGCGGCATGACCGCCACGTACTACGAGCGCTTCTACCCGAAGGACATGGACGGCGTCGTCGCCTACGTCGCCCCCAACGACGTGGTGAACAACGAGGACTCGGCCTACGACCGCTTCTTCGCGAACGTCGACACCAAGCAGTGCCGCGACCGTCTGAACGCGGTGCAGCGCGAGGCGCTCGTGCGCCGCGAACCGCTGGAGAAGAAGTACGCGGAGTACGCCGCCGCCGAGGGCTTCACCTTCAACACCGTCGGCAGCCTCGACAAGGCGTACGAGGCGGTCGTCCTCGACTACGTGTGGGGGTTCTGGCAGTACGCCCAGGCGGCCGACTGCGACGAGGACGAGCTGATCCCGCCGGACGCGAAGACCGCGACCGACGACCAGATCTGGAACTCGATCGACACGATCTCCGGGTTCTCGTTCTACGCGGACCAGGGCCTGGAGCCGTACACGCCGTACTTCTACCAGGCGGCCACGCAGCTCGGAGCGCCGAACATCCACTTCCCGCACATCGAGAAGAAGTACATCCGCTACGGCTACCAGCCGCCGCGCAACTTCGTCCCGCGCGAGATCCCGACGAAGTTCCAGCCGTACGCGATGCGTGACGTGGACAACTGGGTGCGCCACAACGCCCGCCACATGCTCTACGTCTACGGCCAGAACGACCCGTGGGGCTCGGAGCGCTTCCGGGTCGACAAGGGCGCGAAGGACGCGTACGTCCTCACCGCCCCCGGCATGAACCACGGCGCCAACGTGGCGGGCCTGGTCGCCGACCAGAAGGCCTTCGCCACCGCCCGCATCCTCGACTGGGCCGGCGTCCCGGCCTCGGCCGTCGCGCAGGCGAAGCCACTGGCGAAGTTCGACAAGAAGCTGGACGTCCGCGACGTGGAGCGCGAGCCCACGCTGCGGCCGTAACGCAGGTGCTGCGCCCGGCCACCGGTCACACCGGCCGGGCGCAGCCCACCGGCTTCTCGCCCTGGAGCTGTACGTACAGAGCCGTCGACACGGGGCACTTCGCGCGGGTCGCGGCCGCCTTCGTCACCTCGTACTCCGGTTTCTTGCCGCTCGCGCCGTCGCACGGTGTCTCGCGGACCTCGCCGTCGCCGGAGCTGTAGACGCAGTCGCCGACGATGGTGCGCGGGCCGCCTCCGCCGCCCGGGTCGCCGGGGTGCGGTGGGGTGAGGTTGCGCATGCAGGCGTAGCCCTGCGGGACCGCGCCGTCGCCGTCCTCGTCGGAGGACGGGCTCTGTTCGCTGATGTGCAGCACGAAGTCCGTGGTGCCCGGGCACAGCGGACCGTCGCCGACCGTGCCGTCGAAGCGCGCCACGACCCGTGCCGCCGCTCGCTCGCTGGTGCACGAGACCTCGGTGAAGCTGGTCGTGCCGAAGGAACTGCACTCGTCGACCGAGAGGAAGACCGCTCCGTACCCCGAAGGCCGGGTGGGTGCGACCTCGTTGCTGAGCCGGCTGTCACCGTCGGTGGTGGTGCCGTCCGACGCGTTCTGGCATCCCGTCAACAGGGCGGCGAGCAGTGCCAGCAGTGCGCACACCACCCCCATGGAACATCTCTCACGCATCGCAGTCCCCCCGGATACCCCCGTCCAGCGTGACCCGCCGCAGCGGGCACACGCCAGACGTGCGGGGTGCTTTGCGCCCTTTGGGGGGCGTACGCCGGGTGTGTGGCGTACGCGCACTACGTCTAATACGACAAGCCGTACCCGATCGGATACAGCACCACGGTCGGATCGTCGGCCTTCTGCACCGGCACCGGCAGCCTCCCGCGCGGCGCCGCCTTCCCCGCGATCACCCGTGCGGCGGCCCGCAGTTCGACGTCGGTCCAGGAGTACGAGGCCACGACGGCCGGTACGGAGGGCAGTTGAGCCACGTCGTAGGGGTTGCGGACCGCGATCGCGACCACCGGCCTGCCCGTCGCGACGAGCTGCTCGACGAGCGTCTTCTGGCTGCTGGTCGCCGAGACGTTGTACGTCGCCACGACCACCGCGTCCACGTCCTGCGCCGCAGCGACCGCCTTGGCGATGGTGGCCGCCGAGGGTGCCGTACCGGTCGACAGGGCCGTGGCCGTGAAGCCGAGCTCGGTGAACGCGGCCGCGAGCACGCCGGTAGGCGGGCCCGTCGTGCCGGACGGGGAGGCCGGGTCGGCGCCGACGACGAGGAGCTTGCGCGGCGACAGGGGCAGCAGCCTGCCCTTGTTGACCAGCAGGGTCGTCGTCCGCTGGGCGATCCGGTCGGCCTCCGCGAGGTGCGCGGGGATGCCGACGGTCCGGGTGACGCCGGCCTGGCTGACGTACGGAGCCTCGAACAGCCGCAGCTTCGCCTTCAGTCGCAGCACCCGCAGGATCGACTCGTCGAGCCGCGCCTCGGTCAGCTCCCCGTCCCGTACGGCCTTCAGGACGGCGTTCCAGGCGACGTCCAGGTTCGGCGGGTTGAGGAGCTGGTCCACCCCCGCCTTCAGTGCGAGCACGGGCACGCGGTCGTCGCCGTACTTCGTGCGGACGCCCTCCATGCCGAGGGAGTCGGTGACGATCACGCCGTCGTAGCCGAGCTCCTCGCGCAGGATGCCGTTCAGGATGGGCCGGGAGAGGGTGGCCGGATCGCCGGAGTCGTCGAGGGCCGGGACCATGATGTGCGCGGTCATGATCGAGTCGATGCCGGCGGCGATCGCGGCGCGGAACGGGGGCGCGTCGAGCTTGTCCCACTGGGCGCGGGTGTGGGTGATGACCGGGAAGCCGTAGTGGCTGTCGACGGCGGTGTCCCCGTGCCCGGGGAAGTGCTTGGCGGTGGCGGCGACCTGCCGCGACCGCTGGTACCCGTCGACCTCGGCGGCCACCATCCCGGCCACCGCGTCCGGGTCGGCGCCGAAGGAGCGGACGCCGATGACGGGGTTGGCCGCGTTGACGTTGACGTCGGCGACGGGGGAGTAGTTCTGCCGGATGCCCAGGGCTTTCAGCTCCCGCCCCGCGATACGGCCGAGGGTACGGGCGTCCTTGTGGGAGCGGCCGGCACCGATGGCCATCGCGCCCGGGAAGAGGGTGGCGGGCTCGCCCACCCGGCAGACGATGCCGTGCTCCTGGTCGGTGGAGACGAGGACGGGCAGACCCCGGGGGAGCGTGAGGGACGCCTTCTGGATGCCGTTGGACAGGTCGGCGATCTGGTGCGGATCCCGGGTGTTGTGCGCCCAGGTGAAGTAGATGATGCCGCCGACGCGGTACTTGGCGATCAGTTCGGCGGCCGTGCGGACGCCGATCTCCTTGAGGTTGGCGTCGATGTCGGCCTGGTCGGGGGCGGTGGCGGAGTGGCCGTAGACCCGCATCACGAAGAGCTGGCCGACCTTCTCTTCCAGGGTCATACGGGAGACGAGGGAGCGGAGCTTCTTGTCGTCCGCGTATGCGGTCCCGCCGACAGCGAGGGTGGCGGCGACTCCCGCGGTGGCGGCGAGGACGGTACGTCTGGAGGGCACGTGCGCTCCTTCCGGAGGTGATCCGCTGAAGGAAACTTCCGAGGAGTCACCAATATCCGGGAAGTTTCTGCCAGTCAAGGGAGTGCACACTAACCCGCGGTGGGCCCGGGGCCCGGCAAGGAGGGGCCGCCATCGGCGCTGTTGGAGGGGGGCGCGCCGATGGCGGCGTGCTGCCGGCCGCAGTACGGCGGAGAGGGTAAGTCAGCGTTCGCAGCCAGCAGCGAGGCCGACACCGCACCGCGGTGACTCTCCGACAGCTTGCGGGTTGGACGAGCGGGGATGGGGCGGGGTTCCCGGGTTGGCCCCGAATCCCGGAAGTTGGGGAGGCCGGGGTCAACGGGACGGATGAGCCGCCACTTTGGGCCAGTGGTCCTGCAGAGTGCGTACGGTCTCGGTGATCGACGGCCGCCCCGCGGCACCGGCCCGCCACAGCGCGTACAGCCGCCGAACCGGCGTCGGATCGAGCTCCACCTCCACCACCCCGCCCGGCAGCGGCCCCCGCCCGAGCCGGGGGATGAGGCAGATGCCGAGCCCGGCGGCGACGAGGGCGACCAGGGTCGGGTTCTCGTCGGCCT
The DNA here is from genome assembly GCF_045041015.1 of Streptomyces sp. NBC_00019. NCBI lineage: Bacteria > Bacillati > Actinomycetota > Actinomycetes > Kitasatosporales > Streptomycetaceae > Streptomyces > Streptomyces sp. NBC_00019. The sequence continues at coordinate 4,088,263 of NZ_CP108302.1, read as the reverse complement.
GGTGGATGATCTCCGGCTCATGCCCCGCGGTACGGAGGGTCCGTACGAGCCACTCGTGACAGACCCGCCCCGGCGGCTGGCACACCCACCGCTCCCCGCCGAGATCCTCACGCCGGACGGCCTTCCGGTCGGCGAAGGGGTGTCCCTCGGGGACCAGCAGGGTGCACCGGTCCTCCCCGATGGCCGCCTGTTCGACCCCCGGCGGCACGGGCAGCGGCGAGATGTCCCAGTCGTGCACGACGGCCATGTCCAGCGCCCCCTTGGCGACCAGTCCGACGGACAGATGCGGGTCGATCTCGGAGAGCCGGAGGTCGAGGGCGGGGTGCCGGGCGGCGAGGTCGGCGAGAACGGCCGGCATCAGGCCACGGGCCGCTGAGGCGAAGGCGGCCACGGTGAGCCGGCCCGCCGGGATGCTCCGGCGCAGCTCGATCCCGGTCTCGGCCCGCTCCACGATCGCCAGCAACTCCTGTGCCGTGTCGACCAATTGCAGCGCCTCGGCAGTGAGCCGCACCCCCCGCCCCTCCCGTTCGAGCAGTACGGTCCTGGTCTCCCGCTCCAGCTTGGCGATCTGCTGGGACACGGCGGAGGGCGTGTACCCGAGCGCGGCGGCGGCCGCACCGACGGTGCCGTGGACGGAGACGGCGTGCAGGGCGCGGAGGCGCTGGAGATCGAGCACGGGGCCCTCCATTGATTAGGGTTGCTACATCCGACCGTGCAGCAATCATCGCTGGTGCTTCACGGTCCCGGGAAGTGATGCTCGACGCATGCGTCCCGCACACATCGCCCTCGCCGTCCTCGTCGCCGCCGTATGGGGCGTCAACTTCACCGTCATCGAGATCGGCCTCGACCACTTCCCGCCGCTGCTCTTCTCGGCTCTGCGCTTCCTGGTGGCGGCGCTGCCGGCGGTGTTCCTCGTGGGCCCGCCGAAGGTGGCGTGGAAGTGGATCGTGGCGGTGGGGCTGGTGCTGGGGGTGGCGAAGTTCGGGCTGCTGTTCGTGGGGATGGACGCGGGGATGCCGGCGGGTCTGTCGTCGCTGGTGCTCCAGATCCAGGCGGTGTTCACGGCCGCCATCGCCTTCGCGGTGCTGGGCGAACGGCCCACTCGGCTGCGGCTGGCGGGCATGCTGGTGGCGCTGGCCGGCATCGGGGTGGCAGCCGTGGACGAGGGCACCTCCGGTCCGCTCGGCGCGTTCGCGCTCTGTGTCGCGGCGGCGGCGTGCTGGGGCGTCTCGAACGTCCTGACCCGTAAGGCGGCGCCCCCGGACGCGCTGAACTTCATGGTGTGGGTGAGCACGGTGCCGGTGCTGCCGCTGCTGCTTCTCTCGCTGCTGCTGGAGGGACCGCGCGCGGACTACGACGCCCTGCGCGCCCTGGACTGGCAGGGCGCCGGAACGGTCGTCTACGTCGCGTGGATCACGACGGTCTTCGGCTTCGGGGCATGGGGCTGGCTGCTCCGCCGCCACCCGGCGTCCACGGTGGCGCCCTTCTCGTTGCTGGTCCCGGTGTTCGGCATGTCGTCGGCGGCGGTGTTCCTTGGGGAGGATGTGAGTGGGCTGCGCTGGTGTGCGGCGGCGCTGCTGGTGGGTGGGGTGGCGTTGGCGTCGGTGACGTTTCGGAGGGCGCGGGCGGTTGGGGGGTCGGGAGTGGCCGGCGGGCCTCAGGCGGCCGAGGTGTTGAGGGTGGGTGGGGGGTCGTAGGGGGCTGCGGGCGGTCCGTGGCTGCGGTGGCCTCCGGCGGTTGGGCGGGATGCCTGCGGCGGCCCGTGGCGGTCCGGTGGGGGTTCGCGTCGCGCATGACGGTCCGTCGGGGGTCGGTGCCGCACCGGGGGGTGTCCGTCCTCGGTCGGGCGGTGCTGTGTGCTGAGGCTGCGCCCTTGGTCGGTCGCCCGACGCTGCGGGCGGACACCCCCCGGTACGTCCCCTGCTCGCCGTTGCGCAAGCGCGGGCGGTGCCCCGCCGGGGGCCGGTGCGCCGGTGCGCGCGCGTCCCGCCGGGGGTGTTGCGCCGGTGCGGTGCGCCTCGCCCGGGGGTGGTGCGTCGGTGTGGGTGCGTCCTGCCCGGGGGTGTTGCGCCGGTGCGGTGCGTCTCGTCTGGGGGTGGTGCGTCGGTGTGGGTGCGTCCTGCCCGGAGGCGTCCCGCCCGGGGCCGTTGTGTCGGTGTGGGTGCGTCTCGTCTTGGCGCGGCGGTCGTCGTGGGCGGTCCATTTCGTGGACGGCCTGGCGTTGGAGGGGGGTGTCGGTCGATCATGAGGGTATGCCCGTAGTCGACATTCCCGGTTCGAAGTCCATCACCGCCCGCGCGCTCTTTCTGGCGGCGGCGGCCGACGGGGTCACCACGCTCGTGCGGCCCTTGAGGTCGGATGACACGGAGGGCTTCGTGGAGGGGCTGACGGGGCTCGGGTACCGGGTGGGGCGGGCGCCGGACGCGTGGCGGGTCGACGGGCGGCCGCAGGGACCCGCGGTGCCGGAGGCGGACGTGTACTGCCGGGACGGTGCGACGACGGCACGCTTCCTGCCGACACTGGTGGCGGCGGGGCACGGGACGTACCGCTTCGACGCCTCGGAGCAGATGCGGCGCAGGCCGTTGCTGCCCCTGACCCGTGCCCTGCGCGACCTGGGCGTGGACCTGCGGCACGAGCAGGCCGAGGGGCACCACCCGCTGACGGTACGGGCGGCCGGGGTCGAGGGCGGCGAGGTGGTGCTGGACGCGGGTCAGTCCTCGCAGTACCTGACCGCACTGCTGCTGCTCGGCCCGCTGACCCGCAAGGGTCTGCGGATCCGGGTGACGGACCTGGTCTCGGTGCCGTACGTGGAGATCACGATCGCGATGATGCGGGCCTTCGGGGTGCGGGTGGACCGAGAGGGGGACGTCTTCGTGGTCCCGCCGGGCGGCTACCGCGCGACGACGTACGCCATCGAACCGGACGCCTCCACGGCCAGTTACTTCTTCGCCGCGGCGGCGGTGACCCCGGGCGCCGAGGTGACGGTCCCGGGCCTGGGGACCGGCGCGCTCCAGGGCGACCTGGGCTTCGTCGACGTACTGCGGCGGATGGGCGCGCAGGTGTCGGTCGGCGCGGCGGGCACGACGGTCCGGGGAACGGGCGTACTGCGCGGCCTGACCGTCAACATGCGGGACATCTCGGACACGATGCCGACGCTGGCGGCGATCGCGCCCTTCGCGGACGGCCCGGTCCGTATCGAGGACGTGGCGAACACCCGGGTCAAGGAGTGCGACCGCCTGGAGGCGTGCGCGCAGAACCTGCGACGGCTCGGGGTGGAGGTGACGACGGGTCCGGACTGGATCGAGATCCAGCCGGGTGTGCGCGGTGAGGGCGCGGAGATCACCTCGTACGGTGACCACCGCATCGTCATGTCCTTCGCGGTCACGGGGCTGCGCGTGCCGGGTATTTCGTTCGACGACCCGGGGTGCGTACGCAAGACTTTCCCCGGTTTCCACGAGGTGTTCGCGGAGTTGAAGGGTCGGCTGGGGGATGGCGTTCAAGCTTGAAGGTCCGGTGCTGGAGGGTGAGCTGGTGCGCCTGGAGCCGCTCTCGCACACGCATGTGACCGAGTTGGCGGTGGCGGCGGAGGAGGACCGGGGCACATACGAGTTCACCTGGGTGCCGAGGGCCGACGAGGTGGCGGACTACGTCGACGCGCAACTCGCCCGGGCCGCGACCGGCCGTCTGGCACCGTACGCCCAGATCTCCAGGGCGACGGGGCGGGTGGTGGGCGCGACGTCCTACTGGGAGCCCCGCAGTTGGCTCTCGGACGACACCCTGGACGCGATCGAGATCGGCTTCACCTGGCTGGCCCGCTCCGCCCAGGGCACCGGCGTCAACGCCGAGGCCAAGCTCCTTCTCCTCCGCCACGCCTTCGAGGTGTGGAACGTGTCGAGAGTGGACCTGAAGACGGACGCCCGAAACGCCCGCTCCCGAGCGGCGATCGAAAGCGTCGGCGCCCACTTCGAGGGCGTCCTGCGCAACTGGTCCCGCTCCTGGGCCCCCGGTGAGGACAACGACCTGAGGGACTCGGCGATCTTCTCGATCACGGCGGACGAATGGCCGGAGCGGCGGAAGCGCCTGGAGCAGCGGGTGGCAAGGTTCAGTCCCGGGGTCGGGTGATCGGCAGATCTGTTCTGCGCCGGGCCCCGGCCACCTGTGGTTTCACGCCTGGGCCTGGGACAAGTCCGCCAATCGCCGTGCCTCCCGGACCAGGTGCCGCCTCACCGTCTCCAGGACCGGGTCCGCGTCCGCGCCCGTGCGGACCGCCGCGAAGATGTTCCGCGAGGGAGGGGCGCCCTCCGGGGTCAGTACCGCCAGAGTGCGGTGGGCGTACAGGGGGTGGACCAGGCGGGGGATCAGGGCCACGCCCGCTCCCGCCTCCACCAGGGCCGCCAGCGCGCCCCAGTCGTTCACGGCGTGCCGGATGTCCGGGGTGAAGCCGGACGTCGCGCAGACGGCGCGGGCGATCGCGCCCACGCAGCTGCGGGCGTCCCCCGCGATCCAGGTCTCGCCGGCCAGCTCCCGCAGCGGAACCCGCCCGCGTCCCGCCAGCCGGTGATCCGCCGGAACCACGATGTCCATCACGTCCGTCAGCAGGTCGGACCGGCTGTAGCGGCGGTCCGTGTGGGGCGGGGTCGCCGCGAAGTCCACCGCGACGGCCACGTCCACCTGGCCGGCGTCCAGGGCCGTGAACAGGTCCGGCGGTTCCGCCTCCACGACGTCGACGCGGACGTGGGGGAGGTGTTCGGCCAGTCCTCGGAGTACCCCCGGCAGCAGGCCCAGGATGCCGCTGGAGAAGCAGCCGATGGTCACCGAGCCGCGGCCGCCGCTCCCGTACGCCGCCAAGTCGGCGCGGGCCCGCTCCAGTTGGGCGGCGATCTCGTCGGCGTGGGCCAGCAGGACGCGGGCCTGTCCGGTGAGCCGTACGCCTCGGCCGTCCCGTTCCGTCAGGGGTGCCCCGATCTCGCGGGCCAGCGCCGAGAGCTGCTGCGAGACCGCCGACGGGGTCAGGTGCAGGGCCTCCGCCGTTCTCGCCAGACTGCCCCGGCGCTGGAGTTCGCGCAGGACGGTCAGACGGCGCAGATCGACTGTGAAGGTCTCGCTTACCTGTTCCATCGAGAAAGGTTAACTGGACCCTTGGGGCGGGTTCGGAAACCATCGATGTCATGACCGCCTACCTCATCCTCCACGGCTGGCAGAACCACCGGCCCAAGGACCACTGGCAGCACTGGCTCGCCGACCGTCTCGGCGAGCTCGGTCACCAGGTGACGTATCCGCAGCTGCCCGACCCGGACGACCCGGACCTGGAGGTGTGGCTCGGCGAACTCGCCCGCCACCTCGCGGAGGACGCCCCGGAGGTCGTCGTCGCCCACAGTGCCTCCGTCCTGCTGTGGCTGCACGCCGTCGCCCGCGGGATCGCGAAGCCGGGCGACGTGGACCGCGTCCTGCTCGTCGGCCCGCCCTCCCCCTCCGTCCTCGCGCGGTACCCCGAGGTCGTCGGGTTCGCCCCGCCCTCGCTGGACCTCACCCTCCCCGGGCCGACCGTCCTTGTCGCAGGCGACGACGACCCGTACTGCGAGGGAGGCGCACAGGCCGTCTACGGCGACCCTCTCGGCATCCCCACCACACTCCTCCCCGGCGCGGGCCACCTCGACCTGGACGCCGGTTACGGCTCCTGGCCCTCCGTACTGGAGTGGTGCCTGGACCCGGCCGCCGAGTTCACGGTCCGGCCGGAGCGGTAGCCGTACCGGGCGCGCCCGTCCGCCGCAGTTCCGGCGTCGTGACGCCCACCGTCGTCACCGCCGCCAGACACATCAGCCCGCCGGAGACCAGCGCCGTCGCGCCCGAGGACCAGCCCGCGACCAGGCCGCCGCGCAGATTGCCGAGATGGGGGCCCGCCTGGCCGACGATCGTCTCGGCGGCGGTGACACGGCCGAGGAGGGCGTCGGGGGTGAGGGTCTGGACGATGGTCGTACGGGAGAGAACGGCGAGGGCGTCCGCCGCACCGGCCAGGGCCAGCAGCCCCAGGCCCACCCAGGCGCTGGTCGTCAGGCCGAAGAGGAAGAGGGCCGCGCCCCAGCCGGCGGACGCGCACAGCATCACCGGGCCGGGGCGGGCCAGCCGGGTCACCGGGCCCGAGAAGGCCGTCGCGGTGACCCCGCCCACGGCCAGCGCCGACAGGAACAGGCCGAGGGTGCGGGGGTCGCCGCCGAAGCGCTCCTCGTTGACCAGGGGGAACAACGCCGTGGGCATCGCCAGGAGACAGGCCGCGAGGTCCGTCAGCAGCGCGCCGCGCACCGCACGGTTGCCGGTCAGAAAGCGCAGACCGTCCAGGATGCCGTGGACGCCGGGCCGGGACCTGTCGCCCTCGGGCGGCAGCGCGGGCAGGCCGTAGGCGCCGTAGAAGGACAGGGCGAAGCTGAGGGTGTCCAGCAGGTAGCAGACGCCGATGCCCCACCAGCCGAGGACGACACCGGCGACGGCGGGGCCGACCAGCATCATGGCCTGGCCGGTGACCTGCTGGAGGGCGAGACCGGCGGCCACCTGCTCCTTGGGCAGCAGCCGGGGCACGAACACACCCGCCGCGGGGGCGCCGAGCGCGGCGAAGGACGTCTGGGCCGCCACCAGCACGAGGACCACGGGCACCGGCGCGTGTCCGGCGAAGCCCTGCACGGTCAGCAGCAGGGAGCAGACCGCCGAGCCGACGGTGCCGGTGAGATACATACGGCGACGGTCGACGCGGTCGGCCCAGGCGCCCGCGAACAGACTGACGGCGACCATCGGCACCGCCTGCGCGATGCCTACCGCGCCGCTCCAGAACGCGCTGTGTGTCATGTCCCAGACCTGGTACATGACGGTGACCATGGTCATGAAGGTGCCGAGCGTGGACACCGTGCGTCCGAACAGCAGCCGCCGGAAGACGGGGGAGGTGCGCAGGGGCCGGACGTCGAGGAGCACGTCGGACAGGCTCATGAGAGGGGGACCGGGAGCGGGGTGGGCTGATGCACCCGGGGACGCTAACCGGCCCCCGGTCCCTGAGCCACCGAATTAGTCACGCGCTCTCGTTCAGGAGCCGGGCCAGGTGCTCGCGGCCCGCGCCCAGCAGCTCGGGAAGCGGTGCGGCCCCCTCGTACCAGCGCTTCTCGTACTCCCAGCACAACCAGCCGTCCCAGCCGTGGCGGGAGAGGACCTCGACGCACTCGGCGAGGGGCAGTACGCCCGCGCCGAGCGGGAGCGGAGTGGTGTCGTCGGGCGAGGCGATGTCCTTGACCTGGACGTATCCGAGGAACGGGGAGAGTGCCGCGTAGGTCTCCGAGGGCTGCTCGCCGCCCAGCCAGGTGTGCATGACGTCCCAGAGCGAGCCGACGTTGCGGTGGCCGACCGGGCCGAGGACGCGGATCGCGTCGGCTCCGGTGCGGTGCGAGTCGTGGGTCTCCAGCAGGATGCGTACGTCGGCGTCCGCCGCGTACTCCGCCGCCGTACCCAGGCGCCGCGCCGCCGTCGCGTCGGCCTCGGCGGCCGACTGCTCGGGGCTCGCGCCGGGGAAGACACGGATGTACGGGGCGCCCAGGTCGCGGGCGAGGTCCAGGAGGCCGCGGATCTCCGCCAGCACCGGCTCGTCGTCGCCCGGTGCGGCCACGCGCGCGTACCCGGCGAGACCCAGGACCTCCACCCCGGCCGCCTTGAACTCGGACACCACGTCGGCCCGTTGGGCGGCGTCGATACCGGGATGCACCGCCTCCTCCGGGTGCGCGCGCAGCTCTACGCCGTGATAGCCGTGCGTGTTCGCGAGGCGGAGCACCTCGGGGACGGGGAGACCGGGGACGCCGAGAGTGGAGAACGCCAGCTTCATGCTCCGGACTCTACGCGTCACTCCTGGGCGGCGTGCAGATCCAGGCGCCAGTCCTGGCCGACCAGGTCCTTGCCGAAGGAGCGGTGCGGCTTCTCGGCGACGAGGACGAAGCCGTGCCGCTGGTAGATGTGGCGGGCGGCGGCGAGGACGTCGTTGGTCCACAGGACCATGTCGCGGTAGCCGACGCCGCGCGCGAAGTCGACCACGGCCGAGACGAGCCGGTCGCCGATGCCGAGTCCGCGCGCGTCCGGCTCGACCAGCAGCAGACGCAGCCGGGCCGTGCCGGGTGCCTCGTCCCGTACGCACATCACACAGCCCACCGGCCGGCCGTCGAGCTCCGCGATCCACACCCGCTCCAGGTGCGGGTCGTGGTCCTCCGCGAAGTCGGCGACGATCCGGGCCACCAGCCCCTCGTAGTCGGCGTTGAAGCCGTGCTCCGCGGTGTAGAGGGCGGCGTTGCGCTGCACGATCCAGCCCAGGTCGCCCGGGCCCGGATCGCGCAGCAGGACGTCCTCGCGGCGGGGCGGTCGGCCGTCGGAGAGGAGCTTGCGGACGGTCTGCATGGCCTCGGCGAGACGGGGACGGTCGGCCGACGGGACCGTGGCGAGCAGCGCGCCCACGGATTCGTCCGCGCGCTCGGCGAGCAGTGCGGCGGTCTCCCGCCCCCGCGCCGTGAGCGTCACACGCCTGCGACGCGGGTCGCGGCGCGACGGGGTGCGCTCGATCAGCCCGTCCTGCTCGAACTTGTTGAGGATCCGGCTCAAATAGCCCGCGTCCAGGGAGAGTTCACCCCGCAGGTCCGCCGCGTCCGTACGCGGGGAATGCGCGAGCTCGTACAGGACGCGGGACTCGGTGAGGGTGTACGGGGCGTAGAGGTGGCGGCTGTAGTCGAGGGCGCCGATGACGTTGGTGTAGAAGCGGTTGAAGGCGCGGATGTCCTGCACGGTCATGATCGTCGGTCCCCTCCTCGACCCCTTCGTCAACCCCCAAATAGTTGACTCAGTCAGAGATACCGTACGACGGCCCCGCACCTCCGTCCAGAGTCACGCCCGGCGATACACGCTGACCTGCGCCCCCGTCGGCGCGGTGGCCGTCGAGACCAGTTCGAAGGCGTGCTTGGCTCCCTCGGTCGGGAAGACCGACTTGCCGCCGCCGAGGAGCACCGGCATCACGATGAGCCGCAGCTCGTCGACGAGACCCTCGTGCAGCAGGGTGCGGGCGAGCGAGGGGCTGCCCATGACCAGCAAGTTGCCGCCCTCGCTCTCGCTCAGCTTGCGGAGGTGGGCGACCGCCTCGGTGCCGGGGACGCTGGTGGTGTTGTCCCAGGTCAGGTCGGAGTCGGCGAGGGTGTCGGTCACGACGTACTTCTTGATGGAGTTCATCCGGTCCGCGAAGGGGTCCCCGGCCCGCTCCGGCCACGCCCCCGCCATCGCCTGCCAGGTGCGCCGCCCGAACAGCAGCGCGTCCGCCGTCCGCATCGCCGAGTCGAAGGCGCCGCCGACGACCTCCGGGTCGAAGTAGTCGTGCGTCCAGCCACCGTGCGCGAAGCCGCCGTCGGTGTCCTCCTCGGGGCCGCCGGGGGCCTGGACGACACCGTCGATGCTGATGAAGGAGGTGATGACGATCGGCATGGGAGTCGCTCCTGTTGCGTGCGTGGTCGGTTACGGCAAGGGAGACCGGGGCGGGGCGCGGAACTCATCGGTGCGCCCCCGGGAGATTTTCGGCGGGACCCGCGGTCGACCGGGGCTCGCGGTTGACGCCATGAGCGAACGGGAGTTTGTGGCAGGGGAGTTGTTCCCAGCCTCTAGGGCATGACGACGACCACACCGGCGTACGACGCCCACGCGGACTGGTACAACCACTACATGTCGCCGACCTCGGGCGGCGAGTACTTCGCCCGGGTGCACGCGACGCTGAGGGAGCTGCTGGGTCCCGGCGAGGGGATCTGTCTGGACGTCTGCTGCGGCACCGGCGCACATGCGTCCGTGGCGGCGGAACTCGGCCGGACCCCGTTCGGCGTCGACCTCTCCGGCGGCCAGCTCCGCCATGCGGCCCGCCGACTGCCCGTCGCGGTCGCCGACGCGACGGCACTGCCACTGGCCGATGCCTCGGTGCCGGCCGCGATGTGTGTGCTGGCGAGCACGGACGTCCCCGACTACGCGGCCGTCCTGCGGGAGATCGCCCGGGTGCTGACGCCCGGCGGACGGTTCGTGCACCTGGGCGTGCACCCCTGCTTCGTCGGTGCGTTCGCCGACTGGCGGGAGCGGGGGCGGGTGGTGCTGGACGAGCGGTACGCCGACCGGGCCCGCACCCTCGACTCCTGGAACCCTGCCGGTGTACGGGCCCGGGTGGGGGCCTGGCACATCCCGCTGGCCGATCTCCTGAACGCGGTGGTGTCGGCGGGGCTGCGGCTGGAGCGGACCGTCGAGATCGGGCCGGGTGGGGTCCCGGAGCTGTTCGGATTCGTCGCGATGCGATGAGGTTCGTGTCGGAAATCCGGCGCAGCTAGAGAAACGCTTGCGTTTCGTTAACCTCCCTCGTAATCTGTCGGTACGAAACCGTTTCGTATCGACATCGACAGATGGGGAGGTGGGCCGCGATGACAGGTTCTCCGGTGTTCCTGGCCGTGGTCCTCTCCCTGGTCTCGGCGATCTGCTACGCGGCGGCCGCGGTCGTCCAGGCGCGGACCGCCGCCGGGACCACGAGCGTGCGCGGCGCGCTGGCCCGCGGCGCGTGGTGGGGGTCCGTGCTCCTCAACGCCTCCGGTGCGCTGCTGCACGTGGTCGCCCTGCGCTACGGACCGCTGACCCTGGTGCAGCCGCTCGGCGCACTGAGCCTCGTGCTGGCGGTACCGCTGGGCTCGCTGGTCTCGGGCCGCCGGACCTCGGGCACGCAGTGGAGCGGCATGGCCTTCACCCTCGTAGGACTGACGACCCTGCTGGCCGTCACGGCCTCGGGACGCGGGGACACCCTGGGCACCACCGAGGTCCTCCTGGTGGCACTCGTCGCCGCCGCGGTCGTCGCGGTGCTCTCGGCCCGCGGCGGCCTCGCGGTCGCCGCCGCGTCCGGCATCGCCTCCGGGGTCGGCTCCACGCTGGCACAGAAGCTCGCGGTCAGCCCGACGCTCTCCTGGAGCACGGCGCTGGTGGCGCTCCTGACGGTCGCCTTCGCGGTGGGCGGCCTGCTGCTCTCCCAGAAGGCGTACCGCCACGGCCTCGGCGGCCCCCTCGCCCTGCTCACCCTCGTCAACCCCGTCACCGCGGCCGCCATCGGCCTCACCCTGCTGGGGGAGGGCTTCGGGTACGGCGCCACGGGCACCCTGCTGGCCCTCGTCGGCGCCGGGGCGGCCGTGCACGGAGTGACATTGCTGAGCGGACACCGGAGGACCGAGGAGCTCCAGACGGATCTGCTCCGGCCGACGCCCCCTGCCCAACTGGCGCACACCGGACGCCTACGTGCTCCCGTTACCCCTGTCACCGTAGAACTGACCGGCGCGAGCCGGACCATGTGAGTGGCAGCAACCGATGATGACAATCGTGCAGATGCCCCTCGGACCGCCGTCCGCAAGGCGGGACTGGTGGACGTACCGTTCCTAGGTTGATTGGCCGGTGTTGGCCGTCTCGGGCATTCCGAACAGTGTGAGCTGGTCGTGGATGCTGGGCCCCCGAACGGTGGTGGGGCCGTGGGGCGGGTGCTTTCCGGGCGGGCCCGCTCGCGTCTGACGCACCCCGGGGGTGCTGCGCGAGGTCCGTGCCGGAGCTGTCCGCTCCGTACGGTCTGGGCTGTGGTGACTCGGCGGTGCGGGGGCGGTTGTCCCGGTGCGATCCTCCGGTCGCACGGCCGCTACCTCAACACGCCGCAGGGCGGTGGTGGCAGCGGTTTGGCGGGGTCCGTCTTTCCTGCGCCGGGCCGTACAGCCCAGACCGCGTCTGCCGACCACCACCGCGGCGGCATGATGCCCCGTGATAGCGGTGGTCGACGCGGTGGAAGTCTGTTCTTTCAGGGGGTTCAGCCAATGCTGGGCACCCCACCTGCTCGAATACGCCGGATCGACCGCGATCACGGATAGTCCGACGTGGTGGGCCATCCCCGACAACCGGTCACGGAACCTAGCCGTCGGGATCCCGGCCACGAGATGCCGGATGACTTTGCCGCGCTTGCCTCGGCCCAGCTTTTCGCGCCCGGTGGCGCGGGCATCGGCGAAGTCCAGGTTCTCGATCACCAGTGCCGCGCACTCATGCTGCTGCGCGAGGTGCAGGAGCCGGGAGATCGCTGCGCGCAGCCGTGCGTCGCGAGTGGTGGCGGGCAGCCCGGACAGTTCCAGGGGGATCGTGTGGGGTGCGCCGACTGGGTTGCCGTGAGGGTCCAGGACCCAGGCGGCGAGATGGTCGGCGTTCACATCCACCGCGAGCACCGGATGCCGCCGCAGCGTTTCCAGGGTCGGGACAGCGGCCGTCTGGGCCTTGGTCGTGGTGGACCAGGAGGCGTCCAGATACCAGCGTCCGTGGGCCGGGTCGTAGGTGATGTCGTAACGGACCGAGGCGCCCGAAGCGATCCGGTCCGCCCACTCCTCGCCCCGGTGGCCGAAGGCGGACGTTGCGTCCAGCACGTACCGACCGCGAGGGGCGTTGCTGTGTGCCTGGCGGAGCGGGTCGGGCAGCACCAGTGCGATGGAGCCGTTGGCCGGGTCGATGCCGAGGGTGTAGTTCCCGAACGGTGCCCCCGCTTCGCCGTCGGCGGTGAGGAACATCCGCCGCGCCGACCACACCTCGCCCCACCCCTCCTGCTGGGCCTGCCAGTCGGCTGCGGTCAGCGGCTTTTCGGCGGTGGCGGTGTCGTAGAGGTGGTGGCGGGCGCTGAGCAGCCAGCGTCCGCCCCGGGTGACCCGCACCCGACCGCTGTCCCGTTCCCGTACCGCCCGGCGGAGCTCACCGTGCAGGATCTGCAGCCGCTGCTGCTTGGCCCTCCGCTCGGTGTCATCGGCGTATCCGCGCACCCACCTGCGCCCTCGCCGCTCGCGGCTGCCCGGCGCGACGGCCACGCGGGCGGTGAGCGTGGCGATCGCCTGACGCAGCGAGCCGATACGGGCGTTCAGCGCCCGCCGGGCCAGCTGGTACTGGTCCTCGCTGGTACGGGTGATCGATCCCGCCCAGCGGGAGGAGGACTGCGCGGTCAGCGCCTTCTTCCGTTCGGCCCGCCGATTGTGTGCGGTGGGCACATTTCCGATCCGCACCCGCGCGGCCAAGTCGGCTCCGGCCAGCGCGCCCAAGTGCTCGCCGACGGCCCGCAGTACGACCGCGTCGGCAGGTGAGACGTGCAGACGGGTACGGATGCGGCATCCGGTCGGCGGTGCGACCACGAACGGGGCGGACAGCGCACGGTAGGGGCGCGGCTCCCGCCCCTTGGCGCCCCGGCGCCGCTTGCCCATCACCGCACCCCCTGCTCACCTGTGATGATCTCGACGGCCGAAGCTAACCTTCGTCCCCGCATCCCGGAAAGCACATGACAGCGATTGGCGAACAACTGATCTCCCCTGCCTAGGAAGGGCAGAAGATGATCGTCAATAGGGTCATTCGCTACCGACAACATCAGCCCAGGAACACCCGGCGGCGGACTGGGACCAGGCGCAGCGCGCCATGCGGCTGATGCTGGACCACTATGCGATCGAGGAGGGCCGGCTATGGGTGGCCGAGCCCACGGACGGCGGCTTGATGCGCGGCGATGGCGTTGATCCCCGCCCATCTGCAGGAGACTGCGCCGGTCCAGGCAATCTCGGCCCGTCCGGTGTTTGAGGACGAGGCTCTTTCGGGGCCGATCGGGGTCTGGGGCGGAGCCCCAGCGGGGTCGAAGGGGCGCCAGCCCCTGGGGATGGGAACGGGTAAGGGCGGCGGGGGCGAAAACAGCCCGAGGGCATCCCCCTGAAGGCCGCATCCCCCTCAAGGCCGCACCCCCAACGCCGAGCCCCCCAAAAAAAGGCCTCAGCCCCGCGGCCCCCCAGTAGACCCCCGCACCATCAACTCCCCCCGAATCACAGCGATCCCCCCAGGCGGCCCCTCCTCCCGCCCCATGGCGATCCGCCCCGCCCGAGCCCCCGCCTCCGCCAACGGCAACCGCACCGTCGTCAACGCAGGCACCGCATCAATACTGAACGGCAGATCATCGAACCCGGCGACGGAGACATCATCCGGAATCCGCAGCCCGGAGTCCCGCAGGGCAGCGCACGCCCCCAGCGCGACGGAGTCGTTCGCCGCCACCACCGCGGTAAGAGACGGATCCCGCCGCAACAACTCCAGCGTCGCCTCGTACCCGGACCGCCGGTCGTACCGGCCGTGCACGGTCCACCGCGGATCCTCGGAGATCCCCGCGTCCGCGAGCGCGGCCCGATGCCCCTCCAGCCGATCCCGGGTGGTCGTCCGCTCCTCCGGCCCCGCGATGTACCCGAGCCGCCGATGCCCGAGCCCGAGCAGATGCTCCGTCAGCTCCCGCCCGCCCCCACGGTTGTCGAAGGTCAGCGCGATCGCTCCGGTCTCCGGCGCCGGCGGCCGCCCGCACAGCACCACCCGCGTCCCGGCATCCTCCAGCCTCCGCAGCTTCGCGGCGACCGCCGCCGCGTGCGGCGCGTTCTCCACCGCACCGCCCGTCAGCACCACGGCCGCCGCCCGCTGTCTCTGCAGCAGGGTCAGATACGTCAGCTCACGCTCCGGAGAACCTCCGGTGTTGCAGGTCACCGCCAGCCGTTCGCCGCCCGCGCGTCCGCCCGGACCGCCGATCTCGGACTGGATCGCGCTCGCCATGATCCCGAAGAAGGGGTCCGCGATGTCGTTGACGAGAATCCCGACGAGGTCGGACGTCGCCGCGGCCAGCGCACTCGCCGGCCCGTTCAGTACGTAGTCCAGCTCGTCCACGGCCCGCAGCACTCGCTCACGGGTGGTTGCGGCCACGGGATAGTTCCCGTTCAGCACGCGCGACACCGTCGCGGGCGAGACCTGCGCGCGCGCCGCCACGTCCGCCAGGGTCACCGTCATCTCGTCGTCCTCCGGTCGCGCATCGTCGTACCTCGTCGCACTCGGGCTCCGCGCCCGTCCCCGCACAGTCAGCCACGCAGGACTGTGCGGCTGCACAGACGCCGCACAGTCAGTCATGGTTCCGAGCAGACCCTAAGGCCCCCACACCCCGTTGTTCGTCCCCTCGAACAACTCGAAGCGGTCACGGTCTTGTCCGAACCGCTGCTCAGAGGCTAGCTTCTCATCAGATAGAAAGCGCTTGCTGTGACGCTCATCAGTGGAGGCGTACGCGGCGCGCACAACCGCGTACGGAATGTGCAGGGAATGCTGCGCACGACGCCTACGAAGGGATCGACGTGACACGCAAGACGGTGCGTATCGCCATGAACGGTGTGACCGGGCGTATGGGCTACCGCCAGCACCTGGTCCGCTCCATCCTCGCGCTCCGCGAGCAGGGTGGCCTCGACCTCGGCGACGGCACCGTGCTGTGGCCGGAGCCGATCCTGGTCGGCCGCCGCGAGCACGCGCTGAAGGCGATGGCCGAGCGGCACGGCCTGGAGCACTGGGCCACGGACGTCGACGAGGTCCTCGCCGACGAGACCGTGGACATCTACTTCGACGCCCAGGTGACCTCGGCCCGCGAGGAGGCGCTCAAGAAGGCGATCGCGGCGGGCAAGCACATCTACACCGAGAAGCCGACCGCCACGGGCCTGGACGGCGCCCTGGAGCTGGCCAGGCTCGCCAACGCCGCCGGCATCAAGCACGGCGTCGTCCAGGACAAGCTCTTCCTCCCGGGCCTGCTCAAGCTGAAGCGCCTCATCGACGGCGGCTTCTTCGGCCGGATCCTCTCGATCCGCGGCGAGTTCGGCTACTGGGTCTTCGAGGGCGACTGGCAGACCGCCCAGCGCCCCTCGTGGAACTACCGGGCCGAGGACGGCGGTGGCATCGTTGTCGACATGTTCCCGCACTGGGAGTACGTCCTCCACGAGCTCTTCGGCCGGGTGAAGTCCGTCCAGGCACTCACCGCCACCCACATCCCGCAGCGCTGGGACGAGAACGACAAGCCGTACGACGCGACGGCCGACGACGCCGCCTACGGCATCTTCGAGCTCGACGGCGGCGCGATCGCCCAGATCAACTCCTCCTGGACCGTCCGCGTCAACCGCGACGAGCTCGTGGAGTTCCAGGTGGACGGCACCGAGGGCTCGGCCGTCGCCGGTCTGCGCAACTGCCGCGCCCAGCATCGCTCGGCCACCCCGAAGCCGGTCTGGAACCCGGACATCCCCGCCACCGAGGTCTTCCGCGACCAGTGGCAGGAGGTCCCGGACAACGCCGAGTTCGACAACGGCTTCAAGGCCCAGTGGGAGCTGTTCCTCCGGCACGTCTACGCCGACGCCCCCTACCACTGGGACCTCCTCGCCGGTGCCCGTGGCGTCCAGCTCGCCGAGCTGGGTCTGAAGTCCTCGGCCGAGGGCCGTCGCCTCGATGTCCCGGAGATCGCGCTGTGACCATCCAACTCCCCGACACCAGCGGGAACTTGAGGGCATACGAGCCCCGCCAGGAGCCACTCGCCCTCACCACGGGTTCCCCCCTCACCTCTCGTACGGTGTTCTCGGCGGCCCATGTCGTCGCCGACCCGTTCGCCGACACCACCCCCGACTCGCCCGCCGCGATCGACTGGGACGCCACCCTCGCCTTCCGCCGCCACCTGTGGTCCCACGGGCTCGGCGTCGCCGAGGCGATGGACACCGCCCAGCGCGGGATGGGCCTGGACTGGGCGGGCGCGGCGGAGCTGATCCGCCGCAGCGCCGCCGAGGCCAAGGCGGTCGGCGGCCGTATCGCGTGCGGTGTCGGCACCGACCAGATCGCGGCTGGTTCGCCGGCCGAGGTCCGTGCGGCCTACGAGGAGCAGCTCGCCCTCGTCGAGGAGTCCGGCGCGCAGTCGATCCTCATGGCCTCCCGCGCCCTCGCCGCCACGGCCCAGGGCCCCGAGGACTACCTCGAGGTCTACGGCCATCTGCTCCGCCAGGCCTCCGAGCCGGTCGTCCTGCACTGGCTGGGCCCGATGTTCGACCCGGCGCTGGAGGGCTACTGGGGCTCGTCCGACCTGGACGCGGCGACCGACACCTTCCTGGAGGTCATCGCGGCCCACCCGGACAAGGTCGACGGCATCAAGGTCTCGCTGCTGGACGCCCAGCGCGAGATCGACATCCGCCGGCGCCTGCCGCAGGGCGTCCGCTGCTACACCGGCGACGACTTCAACTACCCCGAGCTGATCGCGGGCGACGAGAAGGGCTTCAGTCACGCCCTGCTCGGCATCTTCGACCCGCTGGGCCCGCTGGCGGCCGAGGCGGTACGCGTCCTGGACACCGGCGACACGGCGGGCTTCCGTGAACTGCTCGACCCCACCGTCGAGTTGTCCCGCCACCTCTTCCAGACGCCGACCCGCTTCTACAAGACGGGTGTGGTGTTCCTGGCCTGGCTCGCGGGCCACCAGAGCCACTTCACCATGGTCGGCGGCCTCCAGTCGGCCCGCTCGCTGCCGCACTTCGCCCGCGCCTACGAACTCGCCGACGGGCTGGGCCTGTTCCCGGACCCGAAGCTGGCGGAGGAGCGGATGAAGAACCTGCTGTCCCTGTACGGAGTGAACCAGTGACCGTCGACCTCTCCCGCTTCTCCATCAACCAGATGACGGTCAAGCAGCTGTCGATGCCGGAACTGGCCGACGCCTGCGGCCGGTTGGGCGTCGTCAACGTCGGTCTGTGGCGGGAGCCCGTCCAGACGTACGGCCTGGAGGCGACGGCCAAGCTGGTCCGCGACGCGGGTCTGACCGTCACCACGCTGTGCCGCGGCGGCTTCTTCACGGCCATCGACGCGCAGGAGCGCGCCGCGGCCCTGGACGACAACCGCCGTGCCGTCGACGAGGCGGCGACGCTCGGCACGGACACCCTGGTCCTGGTCTCCGGCGGCCTGCCGGCCGGCTCCAAGGACCTGCACGGCGCCCGTGAACGCATCGCGGACGCCCTCGGGGTCCTGGGCCCGTACGCGGAGGAGCGCGGCGTGAAGCTGGCCATCGAGCCGCTCCACCCGATGTACGCCTCCGACCGCTGCGTGGTCTCCACGCTCACGCAGGCGCTGGACCTCGCGGAACGCTTTCCCGCGCACCAGGTCGGCGTCACGGTCGACACGTACCACATCTGGTGGGACGACAACGCGCCCGCGCAGATCGCCCGCGCGGGCGCCTCCGGCCGTATCCACACCTTCCAGCTCGCCGACTGGACCACCCCGCTGCCCGAGGGTGTCCTCAACGGCCGCGGCCAGATCGGCGACGGCGCGATCGACATGCGCGAGTGGCAGGGCTACGTCGAGGCGGCCGGCTACACCGGCGCCATCGAGGTGGAGCTCTTCAACGACGAGCTATGGGCCCGGGACGGTCGCGAGGTGCTGGCGGAGACGGCGGAGCGATTCGTGGCGCACACGGACTGACCTGCGAAGGGGGGCCCGGTAAAAATTTCTTGAGAAACCGTGCAACCCTTCCCGGACCTCGCGGGTCGTACTTAGCATCAGGACTTCTGGGGGGAGGGATCTGGGGGGATCGCGGGGGTTCTGATTCGGAGGGGAAAACCCGAGGGGGCCTGGTCGACGGACCAGGCCCCCTCGAAGTTTGTACGGCTGGAACGAAGCGGCTGGAACGAAGCTCGTACGGCTAGAAGAACACCCCGCAGCGCAGCAGCACGTTCGCGTACGGCCGTGCTTCGCCGGTCCTCACGACCAGCCGGGCACCCGCCGACAGCTCCTTCAGCCGCTCGTGCGAGACGAACTCCAGGCCGTCCTCGCCGAAGCGCCCGTCCAGCAGCTTCGCCGCCGCCGGATTCGCGTCCCGCACCTCCGTCGCCGCCGTGGCCGCCTCCACGACCAGCTCGGCCAGCAGCCCGTCCACCACCTCGGCGAAGGACGGCACCCCGGCCCGGAAGGCGAGGTCGACGACCCTGGGGCCGTCCGGTATCGGCATACCGGCATCACAGACCAGCACCCCGTCACCGTGCCCCAGCTCGGCGAGCGCGCCGGAGAGATGACGGTTCAGGATTCCCGCCTTCTTCACAGCGCGTCGACCTCCGCCGTGGTCGGGAAGGATGCCTGGGCGCCCTCCTTCGTGACAGCGGCCGCTCCGACCCGCGCCGCGTACGCCGCGGCCTCGGCCAGCGGGGCACCGGCACCGAGCCGGTACGCCAGCGCCGCCGTGAACGCGTCGCCCGCGCCGGTCGTGTCCACCGCGTCCACCTTGACCGGCGCCACCCTGGTCACCCCCTCCCTGGAGGCCACCAGCGCACCCTGCGACCCCAGCGTCACCACCACCGACCGCGGCCCCTTCGCCAGCAGGATCCGCGCCCAGTCCTCAGGCTCCTCCCCGACCCGGGAGTCACCGAGGATGACCTTCGCCTCGTGCTCGTTGACGATCAGCGGATCGCAGGCAGCCAGCACCTCCGGCGGCAGCGGCCGCGGCGGCGACGGGTTCAGCACGAAACGGCTGTCCGGCGCCAGATTCCGTACCACCTCCACGACCGTCTCCAGCGGGATCTCCAATTGCACGGAGACCACCCGCGAGGCGTGGAAGAGACTGCCCGCGGCCCGTACGTCCTGAGGCGTCAGCCGCCCGTTGGCACCCGGCGAGACCACGATGCTGTTGTCCCCCGACGGGTCCACCGTGATCAGCGCGACCCCCGTCGGCGCACCGCCGACGAGAACGCCCACCGTGTCGACCCCGGACGAGCGCTGCGAGTCCAGCAGCAGCCGGCCGTACGCGTCGTCGCCGACCCGGGCCAGCAGGGCCGTACGGGCGCCGAGGCGGGCGGCCGCGACCGCCTGGTTCGCGCCCTTGCCGCCCGGATGGACGGTCAGGTCGGAGCCGAGCACGGTCTCACCGGCGCCCGGCCGGCGCTCGACCCCGATCACCAGGTCGGCGTTGGCCGACCCTACGACCAGCAGGTCGTAGTCGTACATGAAATTGCTCCCCTGGTAAGTGACTTCGGGCGGGCGGTCCCCCTGGGAGAACCGCCCGCCCTGTGGTCTCAGCCCGTGAACCCGGCCACGTTCTCCTTCGTGACCACCTTCACCGGCACCATCACCGACTTCGCGACCTTCTCACCCTCGGCGGCCTTCACCGCGTTCTGCACGGCGATCCTGCCGAGTTCGGACGGCTGCTGCGCCACGGACGCGTACAGCGTGCCTGCCTTGACGGCCTTGAGACCGTCGTCGGTTCCGTCGAAGCCGATGACCTGGACGGACTTTCCTGCCTTGGAACCCAGCGCCTTGATCGCGCCGAGCGCCATCTCGTCGTTCTCCGCGAAGACACCGGAGACGTCCGGGTTGGCCTGCAGCAGGTTGGTCATGACGTCCAGGCCCTTGGTGCGGTCCCAGTCGGCCGGCTGCTTGGCGACGACCTCGATGCCCGGGTAGGCCTTCAGCCCCTCGGCGAAACCGGCGCCGCGCTCCCGGCTGGCGGAGGTGCCGGCCTGGCCCTGGAGGATCACGATCCTTCCCTTGCCGCCCAGCTTCTCGGCGAGCGACTTGGCGGCGAGCTTGCCGCCGGTGGTGTTGTCGGAGGCGACGAGCGCGGCGGTGGTCGCGTTGTTGACCGCGCGGTCGACGGCCACCAGCGGGATGTCCGCCTTGTTCACGGCCTTCGCCGCCGGGGTCACCGCGTCGGAGTCCACCGGGTTGACGATGATCGTGCCGAGCCCCGAACTGGTGAAGTTCTCCAGCTGGTTGGCCTGCTGCGAGGCGTCGTTCTGCGCGTCCGTGACGGTCAGGTCCACGCCCAGCTTCTCCGCCTCGGCCTGCGCACCGGCGCGGATCGACACGAAGAACGGGTTGTTGAGCGTCGAGAGGGAGAGCCCGATCTTCTGCGACTTCCCCGCGTCCGAGGAACCGCTGTGCAGGAAGGACGTGGCTCCGACGATCGCCGCCGCGACCACGGCGGCGAGCAGGTAGGTCGCCGCCTGCCTGCCCTTGTTGCCGGTCCCGCTCGCCGTCACCGGGGTCGCCCCGGCCTTGCGGCGCACGGTGTCGAGGAGCACGGCGAGCGCGATCACGACACCGATGACGACCTGCTGCCAGAACGCCGAGACGGACAACAGGTTGAGCCCGTTGCGCAGCACCGCCAGGATCAGCGCACCGATCAGCGTGCCGGACGCCTTGCCCGTACCACCGGCCAGCGAGGCACCGCCGATGACGACCGCGGCGATCGCGTCGAGCTCGTAGCCCTGCGCGGCCTGCGGCTGCGCGGAGGAGAGCCGGGAGGCGAGCACGATGCCCGCGGCGGCGGCGAACAGACCGGAGAAGGCGTAGATCGCGAGTTTCTGCTTCTTCACCCGCAGACCGGAGAGCCGGGCCGCCTCCTCGTTGCCGCCGATCGCGTACATCGAGCGTCCGATGTACGTCCGGCCCAGCACGAACGCGGTGATGAGCCCCATGCCGACCATCACGAGCACCGGCACCGGCAGCCAGCCGCCGAGCGTGTCACCGAGGTGCGAGACCGAGTCGGGGAAGGCGATGGGGGAGCCCTGCGAGATCACCAGGGACAGACCGCGGGCCACCGACAGCATGGCGAGCGTCGCGATGAACGGCGGCAGCTTCCCGTACGAGATGAGGAAGCCGTTGACCAGGCCGCACGCTATGCCGGTCGCGACGGCGAGCAGTACCGCCAGGACGACCGGCACGCCTTCCGACGTCGCGCTCCAGGCGAGGACGGTGGCGGAGAGGGCGGCGACCGAGCCGACCGACAGGTCGATGCCCGCCGAGACGATCACGAAGGTCACACCGAAGGCGAGGATGGCGGTCACGGCCGCCTGGACGCCGACGTTGAGCAGGTTGTCCGTCGTCAGGAAGTCGCCGGACAGCGCCGACATCGCGATGACGAGGACGATCAGCGCGGTGAGCGCGCCGTTGTCGAGGAGCAGGCGGCGAAGCCCCGAGGCGCCACTCGCGCCCGTCGTGCTCTTGAGCGTGTCAGTGGCCACGGGTGGCCTCCGTTTCGGTCTTCTCGTTCGTGGGGTTGCTGACGGCGAGGGCCATCACGGCGTCCTGCGAGGCCTCGTCGGCGGAGAGTTCGCCGGCGATCCGGCCCTGGGCCATGACCAGGACCCGGTCGCTCATGCCGAGCACCTCGGGCAGGTCGCTGGAGATCATGAGGACGGCGGCACCCGCGGCCGTCAGTTCGTTGATGAGCTGGTAGATCTCGACCTTGGCGCCGACGTCGATCCCGCGCGTCGGCTCGTCGAGGATCAGCACCTTGGTGTCGGCGAGCAGCCACTTGCCGATGACGACCTTCTGCTGGTTGCCGCCGGAGAGCGTGCGCACATGCTGCTGGAGCCCGGCCATCCGGACGCCCAGCTGCTCGGCGATCCGGGCGGCGGCCGCCCGCTGGCCCTTGAGATCGACGAGCCCCGCGCGCGTGGCCGAACGCAGCGTCACCAGCCCGAGGTTCTCCTCCACGGACGCGTCCAGGACGAGCCCCTGGCCCTTGCGGTCCTCGGGGATCAGCCCGATGCCGGCCGCCATGGCGGAGTTGACGTCGTGCCCCTTCAGGGGCGCCCCGGAGACCTTCACGGTGCCCATGTCGTACGGGTCCGCGCCGAACACGGCCCGCACGACCTCGGTACGACCGGCTCCGACGAGCCCGGCGATGCCGACGACCTCACCGGCGTGCACCTCGAAGGTGACGTCGCGGAAGGCCCCGTCGCGGGTGAGCCCCTCGACGGTGAGCAGCGCGGCGCCCTTCTGCGGCTGTTCGCGCGGGTACTGCTGCTCGATCGAGCGCCCCACCATGAGGCGTACGAGCTCGTCCTCGGGGGTGGAGGCGGGGACCTGCCCGACGGACCTGCCGTCGCGGATGACGGTGACGCGGTCGCCGAGGGCGGCGATCTCCTCGAGATGGTGGGTGATGAACACGATGCCCACGCCGTCCTCGCGGAGCTTGCGCACGATGGCGAAGAGCTTCTCGACCTCCTCGGAGGTGAGCACGGCGGTCGGCTCGTCCATGATCAGCACGCGCGTGTTCAGGCTCAGCGCCTTGGCGATCTCGACCATCTGGAGGCGGGCGATGCCGAGTTCACGCACGCGTGCGCGTGGCGAGACGTTGACACCCACGCGCGCGAGGAGGACCTCGGCGTCGGCCTCCATCTTCTTCCGGTCGATCATGCCGAGGCGGCGCGGCTGGCGGCCCAGGAAGATGTTCTCGGCGACCGTGAGGTCGGGCACGAGGTTGAACTCCTGGTAGATGGTGGCGATCCCGAGGCGCTCGGAGTCCTGCGCACCATGGATGCGCACCTCCTTGCCACCGGCCAGGATCCGCCCGCCGTCCGGGGTATAGGCGCCGGAGAGCATCTTGATGAGGGTGCTCTTGCCCGCGCCGTTCTCACCGAGGAGGACGTGCACCTCGCCGCGGCGCAGATCGAAGTCGACGCCGTCCAGCGCGACCACGCCGGGGAAGGACTTCCTGATGCCCTCGATGCGCAGCAACTCGTCCTGGTTGCTCACGACTGGCTCCTGTTCTGTGCGGGGTTCTCGCCGCACGAGCGGCGTACGACGAGACGGGCGGGGAGGGTCACGGACTGCGGGGGCCGTCCCTCGATGCGGTCGACGAGTGCGCGCACGGCGGCGCGGCCCAGCTCGCCCGTGGGCTGGGCGACCGCGGTGATGGGCGGATCGGTGTGCACGAACCAGGGGATGTCGTCGAACGCGGCGAGCGCGATGTCCTGCGGAACCCGCAGCCCACGCGCGCGTACGGCGTCCAGGGCACCGAGCGCCATCAGGTTGTCGGCCGCGAACACGACCTCGGGCGGCTCGGGCAGATCGAGGAAGCCCTCGGTGACCCGCCGCCCGCTCTCGGCCTGGAAGTCGCCCTGCCCTATGTAGGCGTCGGGGAGTTCGAGGCCGTGGGCCTGGAGTGCCTCCCTGAAGGCCTCCACACGCTCGCGACCGGTGGTGGTGGCGGCAGGCCCCGCGATGATGGCGAGCCGTCGGTGCCCGAGCGCGTGCAGATGCGCGACGAGATCGCGCACGGCGTCCCGTCCGTCGGATCGGACGACGGGTACATCGAGGCCGGGGATCCACCGGTCCACGAAGACCATCGGTGTCCCCCCGCGCGCGGTGTCCAGCATCAGCGGGGAGCCGCCGTCGGTGGGGGAGACGAGGAGGCCGTCGATACGGCGGTCCAGCAGGGTCCGTACGTGGTGATCCTGCAGGTCGGGCCGTTCGTCGGCGTTGCCGATGATGACGCTGTACCCCAGTGCGCGGGCCTCTTCCTCGACGGAGCGGGCCAGCTCGGTGAAGTACGGGTTCATCACGTCGCTGATGACCAGGCCGAGGGTGCGGGTCTGGTCGGTGCGCAGCGAACGGGCGACGGCGTTCGGGCGGTAGCCCAGCGTCTCGACAGCGGCCAGCACACGGGTGCGTGCGTCCTCGCTGACCGACGGATGGTCGTTCAGGACGCGCGACACCGTGGCGACGGAGACCCCCGCCTCGGCAGCGACATCCTTGATGCTCGCCATCGCCGCTCCACCTCCTCGTGGAATCGATTACATCGACGTATGCAGAGGATTGGAATCGATTACACGCGGGTTAATCAAGACCCTGACGGCATCCCGAGATCCGATCGTGATGATCGGCGCTCAGATGTCGCGGTGGCCGAGGGGGTGTCACGCTGAAGGCACGGAGTGATCTCACCGAGGCCCTCGCGAGGGCCGGAGACGGAGCAGTCATGACGTCGGCGACACGGAACGACGTCCCCGTGGCCATGGAGGGCAACGGGGTCGAACTGCGCACGATGCCCATCGGCGGCGGCATGTCCGTCGGCTACATCCACCTCCCCCAGGGCACGGACATGGGCCCCGCCTTCAAGGGCCTGACCGACGACGCCTGCCAGTGCCCCCACTGGGGCTACCTCCTCAAGGGCAGGCTCCGGATGCGCACGGCCACGGGCTCGGAGACCTACGAGGCGGGCCAGGCGTACTACTGGGCCCCCGGCCACATCCCGGAGGCGCTGGAGGACTGCGACTTCGTGGAGTTCTCCCCGACGGAGGACCTCGAGACGGTGCTCACCCACGTGAAGTCCCAGTCGGCCTGACCACTGACTCCCGCCCCACTGTCACAGGTCCCCGGTACCGTCGGATCATGGCTCAGGGGCTCGCCGTACTCGAAGGCGTACTGGAACGGATCACGTACGCCAACGAGGAGAACGGCTACACGGTCGCCCGTGTCGACACGGGCAGGGGCGGCGGCGACCTCCTCACCGTCGTCGGCGCGCTGCTCGGCGCTCAGGTCGGTGAGTCCCTCCGGATGGAGGGGCGTTGGGGCTCGCACCCCCAGTACGGCAAGCAGTTCACCGTGGAGAACTACACGACCGTCCTGCCGGCCACCGTGCAGGGCATCCGCCGCTACCTCGGCTCGGGCCTCGTCAAGGGCATCGGGCCCGTCTTCGCCGACCGCATCACCCAGCACTTCGGCCTGGACACCCTGCAGATCATCGAGGAGGAGCCCAAGCGGCTCATCGAGGTCCCCGGGCTCGGCCCGAAGCGGACCAAGAAGATCGCCGACGCCTGGGACGAACAGAAGGCGATCAAGGAGGTGATGCTCTTCCTCCAGACCGTGGAGGTCTCCACGTCCATCGCCGTGCGGATCTACAAGAAGTACGGCGACGCCTCCATCTCCGTCGTCAAGAACCAGCCCTACCGCCTCGCCTCCGACGTCTGGGGCATCGGCTTCCTCACCGCCGACAAGATCGCCCAGTCCGTCGGCATCCCGCACGACAGCCCGGAGCGCGTCAAGGCGGGCCTGCAGTACGCCCTTTCGCAGGCCACCGACCAGGGCAACTGCTACCTCCCCGAGGAGAAGCTGATCGCCGACGCGGTCAAGCTCCTCCAGGTCGACACCGGTCTCGTCATCGAGTGCCTCGCCGAACTGGCCGAGCCTTCCGAGGAAGGCGAAGACCCCGGTGTCGTACGGGAGAAGGTGCCCGGCGAGCACGGCGAGCCGGTCACCGCGATCTACCTCGTCCCCTTCCACCGAGCCGAACTCTCCCTCTCCGCCCAGCTGTTGCGCCTCCTGCGCACGGCCGAGGACCGCATGCCGGGCTTCCACGACGTGGCCTGGGACAAGGCGCTCGGCTGGCTGAAGGACCGTACGGGCGCCGATCTCGCCCCCGAGCAGGAGGCCGCCGTCAAGCTCGCGCTCACCAAGAAGGTCGCCGTCCTCACCGGCGGCCCCGGCTGCGGCAAGTCCTTCACGGTCCGTTCGATCGTGGAGCTGGCGCGCGCCAGGAAGGCCAGGGTCGTCCTCGCCGCCCCCACGGGGCGTGCCGCAAAGCGCCTCGCCGAACTCACCGGTACCGAGGCCTCCACCGTCCACCGCCTCCTGGAGCTGAAGCCGGGCGGGGACGCGGCGTACGACAAGGACCGTCCCCTCCAGGCGGACCTGGTGGTGGTGGACGAGGCGTCGATGCTGGACCTGCTGCTCGCCAACAAGCTGGTGAAGGCGGTACCCCCGGGCGCGCACCTCCTCTTCGTCGGGGACGTCGACCAACTCCCCAGCGTCGGAGCGGGGGAGGTCCTGCGCGACCTGCTCGCCGACGGCAGCCCCATCCCCGCCGTACGTCTCACGCGCGTGTTCCGTCAGGCCCAGCAGTCCGGTGTGGTCACCAACGCCCACCGGATCAACTCCGGGCAGCACCCCGTCACCGACGGCATGAAGGACTTCTTCCTCTTCGTCGAGGACGACACGGAGGAGGCGGGCCGGCTCACGGTCGACGTCGCGGCCCGGCGAATTCCGGCCAAGTTCGGACTCGACCCGCGCCGCGACGTCCAGGTCCTCGCCCCCATGCACCGAGGCCCCGCAGGCGCCGGAAACCTCAACGGCCTGTTGCAGCAGGCCATCACGCCAGGCCGCCCCGACGTGGCGGAGAAGCGGTTCGGCGGGAGGGTCTTCCGCGTCGGCGACAAGGTCACCCAGATTCGCAACAATTACGAGAAGGGCAAGAACGGTGTCTTCAACGGCACCGTGGGCGTCGTCACCTCGCTCGACCCGGTCGACCAGCGCCTCACGGTGCTGACGGACGAGGATGAGGAGGTTCCGTACGAGTTCGATGAACTGGACGAACTGGCCCATGCGTACGCGGTGACCATTCACCGTTCCCAGGGCAGTGAATATCCCGCCGTGGTGATCCCCGTCACCACGGGAGCATGGATGATGCTTCAACGGAATCTGCTCTACACGGCGGTCACCCGGGCCAAGAAGCTGGTCGTCCTCGTCGGTTCGCGCAAGGCGATCGGTCAGGCGGTGCGCACGGTGTCGGCGGGACGGCGTTGTACGGCCCTCGACTTCCGCCTCTCACCGGGCCCCCTCCGGGAGTGAGGTGGGACGCCGGGTCACGCATCGCGAAAAATGATCGATCAAATGAGTCATGAAGGTCACAGAGCCCTTCCGGAACCGGGCGAGGAGGGGCAGGATGGGCAAGCTGGCGGCACTGAGTGCCGCCAATTAGCCCAATGGCCGACCCCGAGTGCACTCTCCTGCGCCAAATGGGGGATGGTAGAGACAGTCAGGGCAACCTCGAAGATGAGGCACAACGTCGGGTGAGGGAAGACGTGAGCGACAACTCTGTAGTACTGCGGTACGGCGACGGCGAGTACACCTACCCGGTGATCGACAGCACCGTTGGCGACAAGGGCTTCGACATCGGCAAGCTCCGCGCCCAGACCGGTCTGGTGACACTGGACAGTGGCTACGGGAACACCGCGGCCTATAAATCCGCCGTCACCTACCTCGACGGCGAGGCGGGCATCCTCCGCTACCGCGGCTACCCGATCGAGCAGCTGGCCGAGCGCTCCACCTTCCTGGAGGTCGCCTACCTGCTGATCGACGGTGAGCTGCCGACCGTCGACGAACTCTCCGTTTTCAAGAACGAAATCACGCAGCACACCCTGCTGCACGAGGACGTCAAGAACTTCTACCGGGGCTTCCCGCGCGACGCGCACCCGATGGCCATGCTGTCCTCGGTCGTCTCCGCACTGTCCACGTTCTACCAGGACAGCCACAACCCCTTCGACGAGAACCAGCGCAACCTCTCGACGATCCGCCTCCTCGCCAAGCTTCCGACGATCGCGGCGTACGCGTACAAGAAGTCGATCGGTCACCCGTTCGTCTACCCGCGCAACGACCTCGGTTACGTCGAGAACTTCCTGCGGATGACCTTCTCGGTCCCGGCGCAGGAGTACGATCTCGACCCGGTCGTCGTCTCGGCCCTGGACAAGCTCCTCATCCTGCACGCCGACCACGAGCAGAACTGTTCGACGTCGACGGTCCGCCTGGTCGGTTCCTCGCAGGCGAACATGTTCGCGTCGATCTCCGCCGGTATCTCTGCCCTGTGGGGTCCGCTGCACGGTGGCGCCAACCAGTCCGTCCTGGAGATGCTCGAGGGCATCCAGGCCTCCGGCGGCGATGTCGACTCCTTCATCCGCAAGGTGAAGAACAAGGAGGACGGCGTCCGCCTGATGGGCTTCGGCCACCGGGTGTACAAGAACTTCGACCCGCGCGCCAAGATCATCAAGGCGGCGGCTCACGACGTTCTCTCGGCGCTGGGCAAGTCCGACGAGCTGCTGGACATCGCCCTGAAGCTGGAGGAGCACGCGCTCTCCGACGACTACTTCGTCTCGCGCAGCCTCTACCCGAACGTCGACTTCTACACCGGCCTCATCTACCGCGCCATGGGCTTCCCGGCCGAGATGTTCACGGTCCTCTTCGCCCTCGGCCGCCTCCCCGGCTGGATCGCCCAGTGGCACGAAATGATCAAGGAGCCCGGCTCCCGCATCGGCCGCCCCCGCCAGATCTACACGGGCGTCGTCGAGCGCGACTTCGTCCCGGTCGAGGAGCGCTGACACCTGCCGGTGGGGGCACCGCTTCGGTGGGTGCCCCCGTCGCTGGAGGCGTGTCCGTCGGCTTGCGGTCACGCGCCGGTGGTGCCCCGCTGTGCTGAGACGTGATGTCGCAGGGCCCCGTACACCTGAGGGTGTGCGGGGTCTTCGTGTGTTCGGTGTCCGTGTATGAGCGCACATAGGAGAAGGCGCCCCAGCGCCAGTCCCCCCACGGGCCGACGACCAGGGCGCCTTCCCATGTCCCGGTGCGGATTCCCCCCACGGGATCCGGCCGGGCGTCTGAGAGACCAGCGCCTGAATTCGCTGTCCTTCGGTATTGCCAGGTACTGCCGTTGAGCAGAACGAGCAGAACTCGCCGTACTACTCCTGTGTGCGATCTGCCGGGACAGCGCACGGTCGGGAGGGCCGCTCAAAGCTTCCCGAAGTGCGTGCCCCGGCAACGCATCTCTGAGGAAGTCCCCCAAGACATCCCCAGATGCCAGGATGCGCCCCCCAAGACGCGGCCTGACATCGTCAACTTAGACCTTCGAACCCCTTCGATGGTTACCTTCACATCACTGTGATCTGCGTCTCTTGCATATGTCCGTTAGGTACGCAAGAGGGCCGATACGTCGATCGAGGCCCAAGCGTAAGGAAGATGCGCGAGCCTTGTGAAGAGCTTATGTGAGTGACGCGCCGGACTCCAGAGGGGCCCCTCAACGGAATGCGCGCAGACGCAGGCTGTTCGTCACCACGAAGACCGAGGAGAACGCCATGGCGGCACCCGCGATCATCGGGTTCAGAAGCCCCGCGGCGGCCAACGGCAGCGCCGCCACGTTGTAACCGAACGCCCACACGAGATTGCCCTTGATCGTGGCCAGCGTCCGCCGCGACAGCCTGATCGCGTCGACGGCCACCCGAAGATCCCCGCGCACCAGCGTCAGATCACTCGCCTCGATCGCCGCGTCGGTCCCCGTCCCCATGGCGAGCCCCAGATCCGCGGTGGCGAGCGCGGCCGCGTCATTGACCCCGTCCCCGACCATGGCCACGACCCGTCCCTCGGCCTGCAACCGCCGTACGACGTCGACCTTGTCCTCGGGCAGCACCTCGGCGACGACCCGCTCGATCCCGACCTGCCCGGCCACCGCCTCCGCCACCGTCCGGTTGTCCCCGGTCAGCAGCACCGGCGTCAGCCCCAGCGCCCGCAGCTCCCGCACCGCCTCGGCGCTGGTCTCCTTCACCGCGTCCGCGACGGCCACGACACCCCGTGCCACCCCGTCCCAGCCGACCACCACGGCCGTACGCCCGCCGCTCTCGGCCTCTTCCTTGATCCGGGCCAACTCCTGCGGCAGGACGTCGTGGAGACGCCCCACGGCCACGTCACGGCCCTCCACGCGCCCACGCACGCCCCGCCCGGGCACGTTCTCGAACCCCTCGACCTCCGGCAGCGGCCCGACCCGCTCCTCGGCACCGGCCGCGACCGCCCGGGCGACGGGGTGCTCGGAGGCGTGCTCCAGAGCGCCCGCGAGCCGCAACACCTGCTTCTCGTCGGTGCCCTCGACGGCGTGGACCTCCTGGAAGGTCATGCGTCCGGTGGTCACCGTGCCGGTCTTGTCGAGTACGACGGTGTCGACCCGGCGCGTGGACTCCAGCACCTCGGGCCCTTTGATGAGGATGCCCAGCTGAGCCCCTCGCCCCGTCCCGACCATCAGCGCGGTCGGCGTGGCCAGCCCCAGCGCGCACGGACAGGCGATGATCAGCACGGCGACGGCCGCGGTGAACGCGGCGACCGTGTCCCCGGTGAGGCCCAGCCAGGCCCCGAAGGTGGCGACGGCGATCAGGATGACGGCCGGTACGAACACGGCGGAGATCCGGTCGGCGAGCCGCTGCACCTCGGCCTTGCCGTTCTGCGCGTCCTCGACGAGCTTCGCCATCCGCGCGAGCTGGGTGTCGGCGCCCACGCGCGTGGCCGCCACGACGAGCCGCCCGCCGACGTTCACGGTCGCGCCCGCGACGGCGGACCCCGCCGCCACGTCCACCGGCACCGACTCCCCGGTCAGCATCGACGCGTCCACCGCGGAGGCCCCCTCGACGACGGTGCCGTCGGTGGCGACCTTCTCCCCGGGCCGTACGACGAACCGGTCCCCGACCGTCAGCCGGCCCACCGGGATCCGCACCTCGCGCCCGTCCCGCAGCACGGCCACGTCCTTGGCGCCCAGCTCCATCAGCGCCCGCAGCGCCGCTCCCGCGCGCCGCTTGGAACGGGCCTCCAGATAGCGCCCGAGCAGGATGAACACGGTGACCCCGGCGGCCACTTCGAGATAGATGGTCGAGGCGCCCTGCGCGCGGGAGACGGTGAACGCGAACTCGTCCTTCATGCCCGCCATGCCCGCGTCCCCGAAGAACAGCGCCCACAGCGACCAGCCGAACGCGGCCAGCGTGCCCAGCGAGACCAGTGTGTCCATGGTGGCCGCGGCGTGCCGGGCGTTCGTCCAGGCGGCCTTGTGGAAGGGCAGCCCGCCCCAGACGACGACGGGGGAGGCGAGGGTGAGCGCGAGCCACTGCCAATTGTCGAACTGCAGGGCCGGGACCATCGAGAGCAGGACGACGGGGACGGCGAGCACCGCGGCGGCGACGAGACGCTGCCGTAGCGACGTCAACTCCGGGTCCTCGTCCGCCGCTTCCTCCCGGGGCGGCGCCGGCTCCTCCGCCGTGTACCCGGTCTTCACCACCGTGGCGATCAGATCGGCGACCCCGACGCCCTCGGCGAAGGTGACCTTCGCCTTCTCGGTGGCGTAGTTCACCGTGGCGGTGACCCCGTCCATCCGGTTGAGCTTCTTCTCCACACGAGCCGCGCAGGAGGCACAGGTCATCCCGCCGATGAGGAGCTCGACTTCGGAGCCGGTCGGCGATATCGGGGTCTCGGTGGCGGTCATGCCGTACTCCAGGAAACGGGCCGGGCCGTGCGGGACCAGTCTCGACTGGTCGGCACGGCCCGTGGTGAGGGGGGTGGGGTCAGGCCTTGCCGACGAGCTCGAATCCTGCCTCGTCCACGGCCGCACGCACCGCCTCCTCGTCGAGCGAGGCCTCCGACACGACCGTGACCTCACCGGTCGACGCGACGGCCTTCACCGAGGTCACCCCCGCGATCTCGGAGATCTCGCCGGACACGGAGCCCTCACAGTGTCCACAGCTCATCCCGCTCACCTTGTAGACGGTGGTGACGGAACCCTGGGTGTCGGTCTGGGCGCTCATGTCGTTCTCCTCGTCGAGGGATGTGGTCCGTTACCCACACTATACCCCTAGGGGGTATTTCTCCCAAGAAGGGCCCGCCGGCGTGCGGCAGGTGTCCCCGGGCGAACAGCTCCCTGTCCGGACGAGTGCTCGCCGGCCGCGCCACCAACCACGGCGCGATGCCGTGTGTCGAGTCCCACAGGGCGTGCGGCAGCCAGAGGCCGACGAACGTGCCGATCACGGGCCCGGCGAAGGGGGGGCGTCCGTCCGGCCGGCGGCACGACAGCAGCGCACCGCCGGTCAGGGGGTCGGAGTCGTGGTGAGTCCGTCCGGCAGGCCGAGCCCGGCTCCCACGAGCGGGGCGAGATAGCGGACCAGGGCGTTCTTCAACTCCTGGACGTACGCGTCGCGTTCGGCGCCGTCGTGGGCGAGGACGAGCTCCAGGCCGGCCATGTACATCCCCAGCGCCATGTGCGCGACGCGGGTGATCGCGGCCTGGGGTGCCTCGGGCATGAACGAGCGGAGCAGGTTCTCGACGCGGGCGACGAGGGTCGTGTGCAGGGCGTCGTGCTGCTCGGCGATCCGGCCGGGGATGTCGGGGCCGTGCATCAGTGCGAAGAACACCGGGTGCCGGCAGTTGAAGTCGATGAACCGGTCGACGATGGTGCCGACCGCCTGCTCCAGCGGGGTCGTCGGGTCGACCGGCGCGAGCGCCTCGCCGTAGGTCTCCTGCATCTCGTGCACGAGCCGGCCGCCGAGCTCGATGGCGATCGCTTCCTTGTTCGGGAAGAACTGGTAGAGCGTGCCAGGTGAGACGCCCGCCTCGCGGGCGATGGCGTTGGTGCTCGCGGCCGTGTAGCCGGTCGTGCAGAAGACCGAGGCCGCGGCTTCGAGCAACTGTGCGATACGGCGTTCACCACGGGCCTGGCGGCGGCGCGGCGGGTCCTTCTCCTCGTTCGCGGGCACGCGTTATCCCCAACTCTCCGAACAGGATTGACAACACGAGCGGTCGCTCGCATTCTGGAGAAACGCGAGCGATCTCTCGTGTTTGCCAGTCTATGGCAAGGCAATGGCAGATCCATGCTGCCCGGTGAAGGGGACACCGCACGATGACCGAAGTCGACAAGCCGCCGCGCACCGGAGGCTGGACCAAACTCGTGACCGCCCGACCCCGGTTGTCGCTGTTCGCGGCCCTCGTGCTCACCGTGCTCGCCGTGCTGGCCGGCAGCGGGGTCGCCGACCGCATGGGTGCCGGCGGCTGGGAGGACCCGGACGCCGAGTCCACGTACGCGACCAAGGCGCTGGAGCGCCAGTTCCCGGACTCCCAGCCCAACCTCCTGCTCCTGGTCGACGCGGGGAGCGCCTCCGTGGACGACCCGGCGGTCGCGGCCGAGGCCGAGCGCCTGACGGAGCGGCTGGCGGGCGGGAAGGGCGTGACAGGCGTCGGCTCCTACTGGGCCACCGGCGCCCCGGCCCTGCGCGCGGAGGACGGCCACGAGGCGCTGATCGCCGCCCGCATCACGGGCGACGAGAAGGCGATGGGGGAGACCCTGGACCGCCTCGCCCCCTCGTTCCGGGGTGCGCATGGCCCGGTGGAGGTGACGATCGGCGGCCCGGTCGCCGTGCGGCACGAGATGCAGACGATCATCCAGGAGGACCTCACCCGGGCCGAGCTGATCGCCCTGCCGGTGACGCTCGTCCTGCTGGTGATGGTCTTCGGCAGCGCGGTCGCCGCCCTGCTGCCCCTCGGCATCGGCATCGTGGCGATCCTTGGCACCAACGCGGTGCTGCGCGGCCTGACCGAGTTCACCGACGTCTCGGTCTTCGCGATGAACCTCACCACGGCCCTCGGCCTGGGCCTGGCCATCGACTACGCCCTGTTCATCGTCCGCCGCTTCCGCGAGGAACTGTCCGCTGGCGCCGACCCGTTGACCGCGGTCGGCACCACCCTGCGCACGGCCGGCCGCACGGTCCTCTTCTCGGCCCTCACCGTCGCGGTCTCCCTGGCGGCGATGCTGCTCTTCCCGCAGTACTTCCTGCGCTCCTTCGCCTACGCCGGCATCGCGGTCGTCCTGCTGGCCGCGGCGGCCGCACTGATCCTGCTCCCGGCGGCGCTGGTCCTGCTGGGAGAGCGGGTCAACTCCTGGGATCTACGGCGCCTGTTCCGCCGCGAGCGGCCCGCCCGGGAAGGCACGGCCTGGGCCCGCGCGGCGACGCTCGTGATGCGCCGGGCCCCCTTCTTCGCCCTCGGCACCACCGCGGTCCTCGTCCTGCTCGGACTCCCCTTCCTGGGCGTGAAGTTCGGCACCGCCGACGACCGCCAGCTGCCCTCGACCGCCGAGTCCCATGTCGTGCAGCAGCACATCAGGGACGGCTTCCCGGGCAGCCCCGGAGGCGGCCTGGAAGTCCTGGCGGAGGGCCGGGCGAGCGAAGCCCAGTACGCCGCGTACAAGGAGCGGATCGCCGAACTCCCCGAGGTACTGAGGGTCGACGGCCCCCTGGTGAACGGCGAGGCGGCGTACTTCACGGTGCAGCCGAAGGGCGAGGCGGTCGACGACGCGGCTCAGCGCCTCGTGGGCGAACTGCGCTCCACGGACGCCCCCTTCGACACCAGCGTGACCGGTACCGCGGCCGTCCTGGTCGACTCCAAGGACGCGATCGCCGAGCAACTGCCCTGGGCGGCCGCCTTCATCGTGATCGTCACCCTGCTCCTGGTCTTCCTCCTGACCGGCAGTGTGCTGATACCGATCCAGGCGGTGGTGCTCAACGCGCTCAGCCTGACGGCCATGTTCGGCGCGGTGGTATGGGTCTTCCAGGACGGCCACCTCTCTGGCCCACTGGGCTTCACCAGCCCCGGCTCGATCGAGACGACCCTCCCGGTCCTGATGTTCTGCGTGGCCTTCGGCCTCTCCATGGACTACGGCGTGTTCCTCCTCTCCCGCATCAAGGAGGAGTACGACACGACAGGCGATCACAACGAGGCGGTCCGCCACGGCCTCCAGCGCACGGGCGGTCTGATCACGGCGGCGGCGGTGATCCTGGCGGTGGTCATGGTCGCGATCGGCACGTCACGGGTGACGAACACCAAGATGCTGGGCCTGGGCATCGCCCTGGCGGTCGTGATGGACGCGATGATCGTACGAAGCCTGCTGGTACCGGCGGTGATGAAGCTGACGGGAAGGGCGACGTGGTGGGCGCCAGGACCGTTGCGGAGGTTCCACGATCGGTTCGGATTGAGCGAGGCCGAGGAACAGCGCCCCGACAGGGGCGCGGGGAACGGCGCGACCAGCCACGATGTACCCGCAGACGAAAACGACGATGGGATGGCAGATGCGAGCGGTGGTATTCGAGCAATACGGTGACCCGGCAGAGGTACGCGAGGTCCCCGACCCCGCACCCCCCACGCACGGCGTCGTCGTACGCGTAGAAGCCACCGGCCTCTGCAGAAGCGACTGGCACGGCTGGCAGGGCCACGACCCGGACGTCACCCTCCCCCACGTACCCGGCCACGAACTCGCCGGCGTCGTGGAAGCAGTCGGCACCGCAGTCACCGCCTGGCGCCCCGGCGACAGAGTAACCGTCCCCTTCGTCTGCGCCTGCGGCACCTGCGCGACCTGCGCCGCCGGCGACCACCAGATCTGCCCGCACCAGACCCAGCCCGGCTTCACCCACTGGGGTTCGTTCGCCCAGTACGTAGCCCTGGACCACGCCGACGTGAACCTCGTGGCGATCCCCGACGACCTCTCCTACGCCACCGCCGCAGCGCTCGGCTGCCGTTTCGCCACGGCGTTCCGCGCGGTCGTGCAACAGGGAAGGGTCGCCGCGGGGGAGTGGGTCGCGGTGCACGGCTGCGGCGGGGTGGGCCTGTCGGCGGTGATGATCGCGGCGGCGTCGGGGGCGAGGGTGGTGGCGGTGGACGTGTCCCCGCAGGCGCTCGAACTGGCACGGAAGTTCGGCGCGGCGGAGTGCGTGGACGCGTCGAAGGCCGGGGACACGGGGGCGGCGATCCGCGAGCTGACCGGCGGCGGTGCCCATCTGTCGCTGGACGCCCTCGGCTCGCCCGTCACCTGCGCGGCCTCGGTCGACTCGCTGCGCCGCCGGGGCCGGCACGTCCAGGTCGGCCTGCTCCCCTCACCCACCGGCACGACCCCGGTTCCGATGGCCCGCGCGATCGCCCTGGAGCTCGAACTCCTCGGCAGCCACGGCATGGCCGCGCACACCTACCCGCCGATGCTGGAGCTGGTCCGGGCGGGCGTGCTGCGGCCCGATCTGCTGGTGACGTCCTCGATCGACCTGGACGCGACACCCGCCGCGCTGGCCGCGATGGGCACGGCACCGGGGGCGGGGGTGACGGTCATCGAGCCGTGGCGGTGAGGGCGGCCCAGTCGCGGTCGAGGATGCCCATGACGACTTCGTCGACCCATGCGCCGTGCCTGAACTCGGTCTCCCGCCGGAGCCCCTCCCGTACGAAACCGGCCTTCTCGTACACGCGCAGGGCCCGGTGGTTGTAGGCGTATGCCTCCAACTGGATCCGGTGCAGCCCGAGTTGCTCGAAGCCGTACCCGACGATGAGCCGGGTCGCCTCCGTGCCGATGCCCCGGCCGCGTCCCCGCGGGCCGATCAGCGTGCGGAAGGTGCAGCTGCGGGCCTCGGTGTCCCACTCGTAGAGCACGACCTCGCCGACGAGTTCACCGGTGGCGGGGTCGGTGACGGCGAGGTCGAGGCGGTCGGGCTGCGAGCTGCGGGAGCCGTACCAGTTCCGCAGCCGCTCCAGGGTGATTTCGTCCGGCGGGTCGCCCGTGAAGTGGGTGACCTCCGCGTCGCCGATGATCTCCCACATGCCCTCCACGTCCGCCTCCGTGAACGGACGCAGCACGGCCTTCTCGCCGGTGAGGACAGGTTTGACAGAGAAGTTGCTCATGAGGGCGACTGTGCCAGAGACGACCTTCTTCCGGCCCGCGATTTTCCT
Organism: Streptomyces sp. NBC_00019; assembly: GCF_045041015.1. Taxonomy (NCBI): domain Bacteria; kingdom Bacillati; phylum Actinomycetota; class Actinomycetes; order Kitasatosporales; family Streptomycetaceae; genus Streptomyces; species Streptomyces sp. NBC_00019. The sequence continues at coordinate 4,051,294 of NZ_CP108302.1, read as the reverse complement.
GACCGCCGGCACCACGAAAAGGGGTGCCGGCGAGCCGTACGCAGGCACCCTTCGACACGACGGGAGATGTCTCAGTCCTCTCTGCGCCCACGGTTGCCCGGGCGCGCGGCGACCCACTTCCGGACGGTGTCCGCGTACCAGAACGGCTTGCCGCCCTCGACATGGTCGGGCGGCGGCAGCAGCCCGTGCTTGCGGTACGACCGCACGGTGTCCGGCTGCACCCGGATGTGCGCCGCGATCTCCTTGTACGACCAGAGCCTTCGGTCGGTCATGAGTGGCACCTCCCCGCGCGCACCGCGGCGGCGGCCGGGAACGGCCGTCGGGGGTACCGGGCGCTGCGCTGGCGATCACAAAGCCTGTGCCCCGTGAACGACGCCGAGTGACTGCAAGTCAGGGGCTGTGTACAGCGTGTGACGCAAGACCCGCGTACACGCGACATGTGTGACACGAAGGGGGCGTTTGTGACGTGAGTGCAGCAAAGGCGTACGCGGGCTATGGGCGGGGCGCGTTGACATCGGCACGCGGAACGCCCTTCACGGCGTGCCCCCGTGGCCGGAGCGGCTCAACACCGGAGGTCACAGACTGCATTCAGCCAACACCGCCGGTCTTGGAAAAATCCGCACCGCCACCCGGCGTGAGCACCAGACTCGTCGCCTCGCCCGTCATCCGGTCACCGTCGGGCACCCCCCCCCGGCCCGCGCCGCGCCAGAGTGAACTCCCGCGGTGTGCACCCGGTCATCGCCTTGAACTCACCGCTGAGATGGGCCTGGTCGTAGTACCCGCACACGACCGCGGTCTCCGCCTGCCCCCGCCCCGCCGCCAGCAGCCGCCGAGCCCGCTGCAACCGCAGCACCCGAGCCGCCGCCTTGGGTCCGAGCCCGATCTGCTCCCGGAACCGGCTCTCCCGGGACGGCAACACGGCCAACGCGGAAGCGAGTTCCCCCACCCGCTGGGGCTTGTGCTCTCCGACGGCAGGGGTTGTCGTGGGCCTGTGGCGACCCGAACCCCGCAATAGCTGATGATCGCGGGCCGCACCCGAGGATGAGGCGCGGCAACGGCGAACTCCCAGGTCCCAGAGGGCCCATATTCGTTCAGGACACGCACGGCACGAGTCATCCAGCCATGCATGCAACATGCCTAGGGGCGCGGGGAACTGCGCGACCAGCCCCCACGCCCCTGCAGACGAAGCTACCTACGCCCCGCAGGACCTCAAGAACGCCCGAGTCCGCTGAGCGATGGGCAACGGCTTGTCCGGCTCACAGGGATACATGTCCTGCTCGACAATCGCGAACAGATCCACATCCAGCTTCCCCGCAGCCTCCAGCACCGGCCCCAGCGCAGGCACACCCGTCGGCGGCTCACACATCACACCCTGCGCCACCGCGGGCCCGAACGGCGTCCCCTTGGCCCGCACGTCCGCGAGGATCTCCGGATCCACCTGCTTGAGATGCAGGTACCCGATCCGCGACCCGTACGTCTCGATCAGCTTGACGCTGTCCCCACCGCAGTACGCGTAGTGCCCGGTGTCCAGGCACAGCGACACGAGCGAGGAGTCGGTCCCATCCAGGAACCGGACGACATTCGACTCGCTGTCGATGTGCGTGTCGGCGTGCGGATGGACGACGATCTGCAGCCCGTACTCCTCCCGCACCCGCTGCCCCAGCCGCTCGGTCAGCGAGGTGAGATTGCGCCACTGCTCCGGCGTCAGGGTGTCGGACTCCAGCACCTCACCGGTCTTGTCGTCCCGCCAGAAGGACGGAATGACCACGAGGTGCTTCGCTCCCATCGCCTGCGCCAGCACCGCGTTGTCCGCGACATGCGCCCAGGTCTTCTCCCACACGGCCTCGCCATGATGCAGGCCGGTGAAGACGGTGCCGGCGGACACCTTGAGGCCCCGACGGTTCACCTCCTCGGTGAGGACCGCGGGATCGGTCGGCAGATACCCGTACGGGCCCAGCTCGATCCACTCGTAACCGGAGCCGGCGACCTCGTCGAGGAAGCGCTGCCAGGGGACCTGCTGGGGGTCGTCGGGGAACCACACACCCCAGGAGTCGGGAGCCGACCCGATCCGGATGCGCGACAGTGAGGGCTGAGGTGACAACGACGTCATGCCGGTCAGCTTCGGTTCGGGCAGTAAGCGCTGTCAAGGTCTCGTCCGAATGTCTGGACAAAACATTGACAGGGCTCGGGATCCGGGACTAGAAATCCGGGGGAGAGTCGATACGAAGGGAACTCGATGGCGTACGACCTGATCACCATGGGGCGGATCGGAGTAGACATCTATCCGCTGCAGACGGGCGTCCCACTGCCGGAGGTGGAGACCTTCGGCAAGTTCCTCGGCGGCTCGGCCACCAACGTAGCGGTCGCCGCCGCCCGCCTGGGACGCCGCACCGCGGTGATCACACGCACCGGCGACGACCCCTTCGGCACCTATCTCCACCAGGCGCTGAAGGGCTTCGGCGTCGACGACCGCTGGGTCACCCCGGTCCCGGGCCTGCCCACCCCGGTCGTCTTCTGCGAGATCTTCCCGCCGGATGACTTCCCGCTGTACTTCTACCGGGAGCCCAAGGCCCCGGACCTGGAGATCGACGCCCACGAGCTCGACCTCGACGCCATCCGCGACGCCCGCATCTTCTGGGTCACCGGCACCGGCCTGAGCGAGGAGCCCAGCCGTACGGCGACGCTGGCGGCCCTCGCCCACCGCGCCAAGGCGGGCCTCACGGTCTTCGACCTCGACTGGCGCCCCATGTTCTGGAAGGACCCCGCGCAGGCCCGCCCCTTCTACGAGGAGGCCCTGCGCCACACGACCGTCGCGGTCGGCAACCTCGACGAGGTGGAGGTCGCGACAGGCGTCCGTGAACCCCGCGCGGCGGCCCAGGCACTGCTGGACGCCGGTGTCGAGATCGCCGTGGTCAAGCAGGGCCCCAAGGGAGTCCTGGCGGTCGACCGAAACGGAAACACCGCCGAGGTCCCGCCCCTGCCCGTCACCGTCCTCAACGGCCTCGGCGCCGGCGACGCCTTCGGCGGCTCGCTCTGCCACGGCCTCCTCGAAGGCTGGGACCTGGAGAAGATCATGCGGCACGCCAACGCGGCCGGTGCCATCGTCGCCTCCCGCCTGGAGTGCAGCTCGGCGATGCCCACACCGGACGAGGTCGAGGCCGCGATCAGTGCGGGGGCCGTCAAGTGACCGTCGACGTCTCCGAACTCGTCCGCCTGCGCACCCGCCACCCCGAGGCGATCGCGGAGGCCGCCGCCCGCCGCGTCCGCAGACCGCTGCTCGGCTCGAACGACCGCCTGATGATCGTTGCCGCCGACCACCCGGCCCGCGGCGCCCTCGGCGTCGGCGACCGCAAGTTCGCCATGGCCAACCGCGCCGACCTGCTCGAACGCCTGGTCCTGGCACTGTCCCGCCCCGGCGTCGACGGCGTCCTCGCCACCGCCGACATCCTCGACGACCTGCTGCTGCTCGGCGCCCTCGACGGCAAGGTCGTCATGGGCTCGATGAACCGCGGCGGCCTCCAGGGCGCCAGCTTCGAACTCGACGACCGCTTCACCGGCCACCGCGCCGAGGACATCCAGCGGCTCGGCTTCGACGCCGGCAAGCTGCTCCTGCGGATCGACTACGCCGACGCGGGCTCCCTCACCACCATGGAGTCCACCGCCCGCGCGATCGACGACATGGCCGCACGGCAACTCCCGGTCTTCGTCGAGCCGTTCATCAGCAGCCGCACGGACGAGGGCAAGGTCAGGAACGACCTCTCCGCCGAGGCCGTCACCAAGTCCATCGCCATCGCCTCGGGCCTGGGCGGCAGTTCGGCCTACACCTGGCTGAAGGTCCCCGTCACCGACAACCCCGACGACATGGCCGAGGTCATGGCCACCTCCACGCTGCCCGCCGTCCTCCTGGGCGGCGAGGTGGGCGGCTCCATGGAGGAACAAGCCGGCGCGTACGAGAAGTGGCGCGGGGCGCTGCAACTTCCCACCGTCCGGGGTCTGGTGGTCGGCCGTTCGCTGCTCTACCCGGCGGACGGGGATGTGGCCGCCGCCGTGGACACCGCCGTAGGACTGCTGTGAGGGCCGCATGAGCAACGAGTTGTACGTTCCCGAGGGATCCTCGACCAACGCCCTGTACACCGTGGACATCGACCCCAAGCGGGCCGGCTGGACCTACTGCAGTCTGCGGATCGTCACGCTGGAGCCGGGTGGCACGCACACCTTCACCACCGGCGACAGCGAGTGGATCGTCCTTCCGCTGGAAGGCGGATGTACCGTACAAACAGAAGAAAACGAGTTCCAACTCCTGGGCAGGGAAAGCGTGTTCGCGTCGGTCTCCGACTTCGCGTACGTTCCCCGCGACGCCCGGGCAACGATCGCCTCCGGCGCGGGAGGCCGCTTCGCCCTGGCAGGAGCGAAGTGCGAGCGACGACTCCCCGCCCGCTACGGCCCCGCGCCGGAGGTCCCCACCGAAGAGCGTGGCAGCGGCAACCGCCTGCGCCACGTCCGCAACTTCGCCTCCGCCGACGCCTTCGACTGCGACAAGCTCATCGCCGTCGAGGTCATCACCCCCGGCGGCAACTGGTCCTCGTACCCGCCCCACAAGCACGACGAGAACCGGCCCGGCGAGGAAGCGGAGCTGGAGGAGATCTACTACTTCGAGATCGACGGCCCGAACGGTTTCGGCTATCAGCGCGTATCTCCCTCCCGTGAGGGCGGATCGGACGTCCTCACGGAGGTCCGCTCCGGCGACGCCGTCCTCGTCCCCGACGGATGGCACGGCCCGTCCATCGCCCAGCCCGACCACGACATGTACTACCTGAACGTCATGGCGGGACCGGGTCAGACGCGGGAGTGGCGGATCTGCTTCCACCCGGACCACACGGAGGGTTACCGATGACCTCAACGACGAGGCTCACGGTCGCGCAGGCACTCGTACGCTTCCTCGCCGCCCAGTACACGGAGCGCGACGGCGTACGGCAGCGGCTGATCGGCGCCACCTGGGGCATCTTCGGCCACGGCAACGTGGCCGGACTCGGCCAGGCGCTCATCGAGTACGGCGACGACATGCCGTACCACCAGGGCCGCAACGAGCAGTCGATGGTCCACGCGGCCATCGGCTACGCCCGCCAGTCCAACCGCCTGTCCACACACGCCGTGACGACGTCGATCGGCCCCGGCGCGACCAACCTGGTCACCGGCGCCGCGCTCGCCACGATCAACCACCTCCCGGTCCTGCTCCTCCCCGGCGACATCTTCGCCACCCGCGTCGCCGACCCGGTCCTCCAGCAGCTCGAAGTCCCCTACGCGGGAGACATCAGCGTCAACGACAGCCTGCGCCCGGTGTCGAGGTACTTCGACCGCGTCACACGCCCGGAGGCCCTGATCCCGGCGGCCCTCCAGGCGATGCGCGTCCTCACCGACCCGGTGGAGACGGGCGCGGTGACCCTCGCGCTCCCGCAGGACGTCCAGGCCGAGGCCTACGACTGGCCCGACGAGTTCTTCGCCGAGCGCACCTGGGTCGTACGACGGCCGGGCGCGGACCCGACCGAACTCGCCGAGGCGGTACGGGCGATCCGCGCGGCCCAGCGCCCGCTGATCATCGCGGGCGGCGGCGTCCACCACAGCCGTGCGGAGGAGGCACTCGCCGAGTTCGCGGAGACCACGGGTATCCCCGTCGCCTCCACCCAGGCCGGCAAGGGCTCCCTGCGCTGGGACCACCCCCAGGACGTCGGCGGCATCGGCCACACCGGCACCGCGACCGCCAACGAACTCGCCCGCCAGGCCGACCTGGTGATAGGCGTCGGCACCCGCTACACCGACTTCACCACGGCCTCCCACACCCTGTTCTCGGGTGACGGCGTGCGCTTCCTCAACCTCAACATCGCCCCGTTCGACGGCCACAAGCTGGCCGGGCAGCCGCTCGTCGCGGACGCGAGCAGCGGCCTGGCCGAGCTGACCGCGGCCCTGCGCATGCACGACCACCGGGTCCCGGAGTCGTACGTCGGCGAGTACACGCTCGACAAGGACCGCTGGGAGTACCGCGTCGACGCCGCCTACGAGGCCGACGAACCCGACGTACGCCCGACCCAGCCGCAGGTCCTCGGCGCGCTGGACGCCCTGGTCGACGAGTCGGACGTGATCATCAACGCGGCCGGCTCGCTCCCCGGCGATCTGCACAAGCTGTGGCGGGCACGCTCCCGGGACCAGTACCACCTGGAGTACGGCTACTCCTGCATGGGCTACGAGATCCCGGCGGCGATCGGCGTGAAGATGGCCGACCCCGAGCGCAACGTCTGGGCGCTGGTCGGCGACGGCACGTACCTGATGATGCCGACCGAGATCGTGACCGCCGTCCAGGAGGGCGTCGCGATCAAGATGCTGCTCATCCAGAACCACGGGTACGCCTCGATCGGCGGGCTCTCCGAGTCGGTGGGCGGCGAGCGGTTCGGCACCGCGTACCGGTACCGGTCCGAGGACGGTACCTACACCGGGGCGCCGCTCCCGGTGGATCTGGCCGCCAACGTGGCCAGCCTGGGAATGCGCGTTCTGCGCGCGAAGACCATGAGTGACCTGCGCGAGGCCCTCGCTCAGGCACGCGCGGCGGACACACCCACATGTGTCTACGTCGAGACCGAAACGGCAGACACAGTGTCGGGCGCGCCTCCGGCGCAAGCCTGGTGGGATGTACCTGTGGCCGAGACCGCGACCCGACCGTCGGCGGTCAAGGCACGAGAGCTGTACGACCGGCACGTCTCTACCCGACGCCGCCATCTGTGAAGGAGCTACTGGGCATGACGAAGATCGTCAACCACTGGATCGGCGGCAAGACCGTCGAAGGCGCGTCGGGCAACTACGGGCCGGTCACCGACCCGGCGACCGGCGCGGTCACCACCAAGGTCGCGTTCGCCTCCGTGGAGGAGGTGGACTCCGCCGTCGCCGCCGCCAAGGACGCGTTCCAGACCTGGGGCACCTCCTCGCTGGCCAAGCGGACGACCATCCTGTTCAGGTTCCGGGCGCTGCTCGAGGCGAACCGGGACGCGATCGCGGAGCTGATCACCGCCGAGCACGGCAAGGTGCACAGCGACGCGCTGGGCGAGGTCGCGCGTGGTCTGGAGATCGTGGACCTGGCGTGCGGGATCACCGTGCAGCTGAAGGGCGAGCTGTCGACCGAGGTCGCCAGCCGCGTGGACGTGGCCTCGATCCGGCAGCCGCTGGGTGTCGTGGCCGGCATCACGCCGTTCAACTTCCCGGCGATGGTCCCGATGTGGATGTTCCCGATCGCCATCGCGACCGGCAACACCTTCGTGCTGAAGCCGTCCGAGAAGGACCCGTCGGCCTCCCTGAAGATCGCCGAGCTGCTGGCCGAGGCCGGTCTGCCCGACGGTGTCTTCAACGTCGTCCACGGCGACAAGGTGGCCGTGGACCGTCTCCTGGAGCACCCGGACGTCAAGGCCGTCTCCTTCGTCGGCTCGACCCCGATCGCCCGCTACATCCACACCACGGCCTCCGCGAACGGCAAGCGCGTCCAGGCTCTCGGCGGCGCCAAGAACCACATGCTGGTCCTCCCGGACGCCGACCTCGACGCGGCCGCGGACGCCGCGGTGAGCGCGGCCTACGGTTCGGCGGGCGAGCGCTGCATGGCCATCTCGGCCGTGGTCGCGGTCGGTGCGATCGGCGACGAGCTGGTGGAGAAGATCCGCGAGCGCGCCGAGAAGATCAAGATCGGCCCCGGCAACGACCCGGCCTCCGAGATGGGCCCGCTCATCACCAAGGTCCACCGCGACAAGGTGGCGTCCTACGTCACCGGCGCCGCGGCCGAGGGCTGCGAGGTCGTCCTGGACGGCTCCGGCTACACGGTCGAGGGCTTCGAGGACGGTCACTGGATCGGCATCTCGCTCCTCGACAAGGTGCCCACCACGGCGAAGGCGTACCAGGACGAGATCTTCGGCCCCGTCCTGACCGTGCTGCGCGTGGACACCTACGACGACGGCATCGCCCTGATCAACGCCTCGCCGTTCGGCAACGGCACCGCGATCTTCACCCGGGACGGCGGCGCCGCCCGCCGCTTCCAGCTGGAGGTCGAGGCCGGCATGGTCGGCGTGAACGTCCCGATCCCGGTCCCCGTCGGCTACCACAGCTTCGGTGGCTGGAAGGACTCGCTCTTCGGCGACCACCACATCTACGGCAACGACGGCACGCACTTCTACACCCGCGGCAAGGTCGTCACCACCCGCTGGCCCGACCCGGCCGACGGCCCGTCGGGCGTGGACCTGGGCTTCCCGCGCAACCACTGAGAGCGACGCAGGCCCTCGGCGGGTGGCGTCCCGCCTACGGGGCGGGCCTGTCGGCGGGGCGGCCACCGCTCCGGCTGCGGGCCCGTGCGGTGGCCGCCCCGCACGTCGGGCACGGCCGCCGCACGCCGGCCCGTATCGAGAGGGTGCCCAGCGCCTGCTGGAGCGCCAGTTCCACGGCAGCCGGGACGAACAGCGTGCCGGTGCCGTCGGGCGGCACCAGCCAGCGCAGGCGCCCGGCGGCCCGATGCGGCGCGGGCACCGCGATCCACGCGTCCTTGCCCTGATAGCGAATGTCCGAGCCGATCCAGCGGCTCTTGGGATCCGGGGGCAGGAAGAACCCCACCCGGCGGGCGGCGGTGTCGGCGAGCACGGGACCGGGCATCTGCGGAATGCACAGCAAGGTGTCGAGGGCCAGCACGCCCATCTCCTCCGGCATGCTCAGCACATCCCAGAACCGTCCGCAGGCCAGCACCGCGATCCCGGACTCCCCTCGCCACTGCCGCTTGCAGGCTCGCGGGTTGGTCGCCGCGGCGGCCAGCCATTCCATGGCCCGTTTCGGGGCTCTTTGCATCGATTTCCTCCGGGATCCGGTCGCCCGACCGGGCGACGCACTTCTCCCTCGCCGCCAGGGTGGTGGCCCCGGCATGGTCATGATCCAGGGCGTTGAGCTCTTGCGGAAGGGGTGGCGAACCGTGGCGAATGCCTCCAGGGTGTTCGCTTCTGGCAAGGATGTTCCCCTGGTGCCGGAGAGTTCCTCGAGACCCTGCCCCGCGCCTCGGGCCGCCCGGCGGGCACCAGGAGGGGCCCGGGTCAATTCCGTGGTACTCGATTCACCTCCCTGCCCGTCCGGCTGACGCGCTGCCTCCCTGAGGAGTCCCGCCCTTTGCCTCCGCGATGGGCGAGCGGTGACACGAAGGTGCTGGCTGGGCAGGCAGGAACCATCACGGCCGACGCTTCCGGCTGGCGGTCAGGGCTGAAAACGGCGTCTCACAAACGGACGACGTCATGATCGAGCCGATATTCCGGGCCTCGAATCAGAACTTCCTACCCGTCGCCTGATCTCTGCCGGCACACGCGACCCGATCAAGGCCCGCACGTTCCCGAACCTCCCGCTCGTGCGGCGTGTCGAGCACCATGAGTTCGCAGAACACCTCGACCGAATTCACTGACGAGTCTGTTGATCGGAATTCGCGAACTGACGGCGCGTCTTCACAGGTCCGCACTGGCTAACTTGGACGACGACGAGGCGTCGCGATGCCGCCGGGCGGCCTTGCGAGGGGGACGGGTCAGCGTGATCTGGCGCACCAGTTGGTGGAAGCAGGTCAGTGCGGCGACCGCCGGGAGTGCCGCAGCGGCGATGTCGGGAAGGGTCCTCGGTGCCTGGATGACGCACAGCGCCATGGCCACGGCCGAGAAGAACATCACGACGCACCACGAGTGCGCGGCGCGGCGCCGGTGCAGAGCGGCCCGCAGAACCGAGAGGGAGGAGACCACCCACGGCCCGTAGACCATCAGCGGCCACCAGCGGTCCGCAACGGAGTGGGCGGGGACCTCGGTAGCCACCTCGCGCAACGGGTCGTAGGCGACGATACCGCTGAACACACTGATCATGGCGACGATGATGCTGGCCACCGAGGCGACCAGGAAGCTGACCGTCTGCATCGTCGACATCCTCGACAGCGGCATCCTGGGCGTGCGGATCCGCCGGTGCCCCAGGGGACGCCGGCGCATGGCCGGCCCCTCGGGGGTGAACACCGGCTCCTGCTCCGGCAGGAAGCCGTCCTCGTACAGGGGAACCTCGGCCAGATGCTGCTCGGCGGTCTGGGCCTGTAGGAGGTAGGCCAGTTCCTCGGCGGGGTCCCAGTTCGCCGTGACGTGCAGGTTGTCCGGGGTCCATGCCTCTCTGCCGGGCACCGTACGGGCGACGGGACGGGTCGAGTTCGAGTTCATCCACGAGTCGTACAGGTTCTCGCCGACGTGGCCGTTGCGGGAGGCAGAGGAAGGCTGTCTCTCATGCATGGCTGTTCCGCCGGGGCCGCGTCTCGGGTACGGCATAGAACTCGGTGGTGTCCGACAGGCGGGTGAAGTCGCCCTGGATCCGGCTCATCGCCAGCAGGAAGTCGTCCAGCAGCGCCGAGGTGTACCTGAGCTCCACACGCTCCCTGCCGCGCTGGAGGACCGCGCCCGCCTCCGGAGCGGAGGACACCGGAGCCGGCATGAATGTCCACTCCCCGAGCTGTGAGGCGGGGGTCCTGGCACCGTGTGAATACCCGTCCGCGGGTGCCGTGGGGAGTTGCGCTTTCGTCATACACCCCACAACGAATTCATTTATGACCCAGGTGCGAGGCATCCGAGTGAAACATGGCACGCACTCGGGCCAATTCGCGTCCTCGGCGCTTGAATTCTGTTTCGATCGTGCGATTGTCGGCGGTTGCGGTGTGACCATGCGGTGATGAGTTGGGATTCCAACGGAAAATAGGGTTGCAGGCGCCCGGGCGGGGCGCGGACCGCGCCGGCGGAGGGAGGGGTCATGCGTCGTCGTACCACGCACGCGGTACGGGACAGCGGTCCCGTACGCCCGTGGGAGGGGGAGCGGTTCAGCCCTGCGGCTGCATCGGCTGTCCGTGGCGGCCCGTACCGTTGACGCATGGATCTTCGACTTCCCGGACCGCGGATGCTGCGGCGGAGGCCACGACGGTTGGCAGCCGCCGCAGCCGCCGTGGTCGTGCTCGCCGGTGCCGGCACGTGGAAGGCCGTCGCCTCCGACGGCGCGCCCCCGCCCGTGCACCGCACCGACCGGGTCATGGCCGTGGGCGACGGGGTGCGCCTCGACACGTCGTACATCACAGCCGGTGAGGGCGGCCGCCGCCCCGCCGTCCTGCTGGCACACGGCTTCGGCGGCAGCAAGGCCGACGTCCAGCAGCAGGCCGAGGACCTGGCCAGGGACGGATACGCGGTGCTGACATGGTCGGCGCGGAGCTTCGGGAGGTCCACCGGGAAGATAGGGCTGAACGACCCCAAGGGTGAGGTCGCCGACGTGTCGAAGCTGATCGACTGGCTGGCGAAACAGCCCGAGGTGCAGCTCGACAAGGCCGACGACCCGCGTGTGGGCGTGGCCGGCACCTCGTACGGCGGCGCGATCTCCCTGCTGGCCGCCGGGTACGACCACCGGGTGGACGCCATCGCCCCGGCGTTCACCTACTGGAACCTCGCGGACGCGCTGTTTCCGAACGGCGTCTTCAAGAAGCTGTGGAGCGGCATCTTCGTCAACTCCGGTGGCGGCTGCGACCGGTTCGAGGCGCAGTTGTGCCGGATGTACGACCGGGTCGCCGAGTCCGGCACGCCGGACGCCGCGGCGCGCAAACTTCTTCAGGAGCGCTCGCCGTCCGCAGTCGGGGACCGCATCAAGGTGCCCACGCTGATCATGCAGGGCCAGACGGACTCCCTCTTCCCGCTCGGCCAGGCCGACGCGGCAGCGAAGGCGATCCTTGCCAACGGCGCCCCGGTCGACGTCGACTGGATCGCGGGCGGGCACGACGGCGGCGACATGGAGACCAGCCGCGTCCAGGCACGCGTGCGCGCGTGGTTCGATCGCTACCTCAAGGACGACAAGGCTGTCGACACCGGACCGGCCTTCCGGGTCACCCGCACCGGAGGCGTCGACTCCACCGATGGCGCCGCGCAGTTGAGGGGAGCGAGCGGCGACAGGTATCCGGGGCTGGAGAGTGGACAGCAGCCGGTCGCCCTGACCGGACGCGAGCAGAGCTTCGTCAACCCTGCGGGCGCGACCCCGCCCGCCGTCTCCGCCCTGCCCGGCCTCGGCGGCGCAGGTGGCCTCGCCCAGCTGTCCTCGCTGGGGGTCGGAGTGTCACTGGACTTCCCCGGCCAGTACGCCCGCTTCGAGTCGGCACCCATGACCCGTGACCTCCGGATCACCGGCTCCCCGACGGTCACCGTCCATGTGCGCTCGACCAGCGACGTCGCCGTGCTCTTCGGGAAGGTGTACGACGTCGGCCCGGGCGCGGCCCGGCCGGTGCTGCCCTCGCAGCTGGTCGCACCCGTCCGGGTCGAGGGCGCCAAGGTCGGCAAAGACGTGACGATCACGCTGCCCGCCGTCGATCACGAGGTGGAGAAGGGACACCGTCTGCAGCTGGTCCTGGCCTCCACAGACCTCGGCTACGCCTCACCGGCCGCCCCGGCGACGTACACCGTGGCCCTGAAGGGCGACCTGAAGGTGCCGACCGCACCCGGTGTGACGACCGCGGCCGCACCGCTGCCCGCATGGGTGTGGTGGCTGCCGCTCGGGGGCGCCGTGCTGGCGCTGACACTGCTGCTGACGGGCCACCGCCGCACGGCGACCCCGGCCCCCGACCCGCGGCTGGCCGAGGTCCCCCTCCAGATCACGGATCTGAGCAAGCGGTACGCGGGGTCGGCGGACCGTTACGCGGTGCAGAACCTGTCCTTCCGCGTGGAGAAGGGCCAGGTCTTGGGCCTGCTGGGGCCGAACGGCGCAGGCAAGACCACGACCCTGCGCATGCTGATGGGCTTGATCACACCGGACGGCGGCGAGACCCGGGTCTTCGGCCACGCGATCTGCCCCGGCGCCCCGGTGCTGTCAAGGGTCGGCTCCTTCGTCGAGGGCGCCGGTTTCCTCCCGCACCTTTCCGGACGCGAGAACCTGGAGCTGTACTGGCGGGCGACCGGCCGTCCCGCAGAGGACGCGCACCTGGACGAGGCGCTGGAGATCGCGGGTCTGGGGGACGCGCTGGAGCGTGCGGTGCGCACCTACTCCCAGGGGATGCGCCAACGGCTCGCCATCGCCCAGGCCATGCTGGGTCTGCCGGACCTGCTCATCCTCGACGAACCCACCAACGGCCTCGACCCGCCCCAGATCCGCGCGATGCGCGAGGTTATGGTCGGGTACGCGGCCGCCGGCCGCACGGTGATCGTCTCCAGCCATCTGCTGGCCGAGGTCGAGCAGTCCTGCACCCATCTCCTGGTGATGGACCGGGGCCGGCTCGTGCAGGCAGGCCCGGTCGGGGAGATCGTCGGCTCCGCCGACACCCTGCTCGTCGGCACCGCCGTGCCGGTGGAGGAGCCGGTCGTCGAGAAGGTCGCCGCCCTGCCGGGCGTGGCCTTCGCAGTCCGCACCGACGACGGCCTCCTGGTCCGGCTCGAGGCCGAGGGCAGTGCCCAAAGCCTGGTCGCCGAACTCGTCCGGCTCGAGGTGCCCGTACAGTCGGTCGGACCGCACCGCCGTCTGGAGGACGCCTTCCTCACCCTGATCGGAGGTTCCGCATGAGCACGCTCACCGAGGTCGCCTCCGGTTATCAGGCAGGCCGTACGCTGCCGCTCCGCGTCGAACTGGTCCGCCAGCTCAAGCGCCGCCGCACGCTGATCATGGGCGCCATCCTCGCCGTGCTGCCGTTCGTACTGCTGATCGCCTTCGCGGTCGGCGGCGAGCCGGACAAGCGAGGCAACCAGGTGAACCTGATGGACACGGCGACGGCGTCCGGCGCAAACTTCGCCGCGGTGAACCTGTTCGTGTCGGCGGGCTTCCTGCTCGTCATCCCGGTGGCCCTGTTCTGCGGGGACACGGTCGCCTCCGAGGCGAGCTGGTCCTCCCTGCGGTATCTGCTGGCGGCCCCCGTGCCCCGCGCCCGGCTGCTGTGGTCGAAGCTCGTCGTCGGGCTCGGCCTCAGCCTGGCCGCGATGATCCTGCTGCCGGTGATGGCGCTGGCCGTCGGCACCGCCGCCTACGGCTGGGGCCCGTTGGAGATCCCCACCGGCGGTTCGCTCGCCCCGGGCACGGCCGCCCAGCGGCTGGTGGTGGTCGTGGCGTTCATCTTCGTGTCCCAACTGGTCACCGCCGGGCTCGCGTTCTGGCTGTCGACCAAGACGGACGCCCCGCTCGGCGCGGTCGGCGGCGCGGTCGGCCTGACCATCGTCGGCAACGTCCTCGACGCCGTGACGGCCCTCGGCGACTGGCGTCACTTCCTGCCCGCGCACTGGCAGTTCGCCTGGGCCGATGCCATCCAGCCCCGCCCCGAATGGTCCGGCATGATCCAGGGCACCGCGATTTCCATAACGTACGCGCTCGTGCTGTTCGCCCTGGCCTTCCGCGGTTTCGCGCGGAAGGACGTGGTGTCGTAGGTGTACGGCCCAGGCAGGCCGGTGGAGTTCGCGCTCCGACACGGCCTGAATCCGGGCGACGGGTGAAGGCCTCCGGCTGTGGGATGGAGCTGTCGAGGAACCGCTCCGCCAACCCAGGAGCCTTCGTGTCTCACGCCAACGCCGCTTTGACGCCTCGTGCCGGCCTCGCACCGCAACCGGCGGCACATCACCCATCACCAGGTCGACCAACGTCCCTGGCAGTACACCTTGGTCAACGGAGGGTCACCCACCGGTCTCGACAGGCCGTCTCCGTGCCCTCTTCGAGACGCATCCGTAACGCTCCGTGGCGCACGTTCCGGCCCCCTCTGCCGTCACAGTCACATACGTCGGCGTCAACGGACCAAGGGGGTACGGACGATGGAGGGTTACCGGACACGGCGGCTGAGCGGCGTGCTGCTCGCGCTCACGGCGGCGGGCGGCCTGCTGCTCACCAGCTGCAGCGGGGGCGGGACCGAGAGCGGCCACTCGGCGGACGGCAGCGTGCACCACTCCCCGGGCGGCACGGGCCCGCTGCCCGCACCCGACCACAGCCAGGGCTCGGCCGAACAGCAGGACTCCCGGGAGGTCGCACCCTCGCCCGACTACCTCTCCACCTTCGCACTCGACGTCGACACCGCCTCCTACGGTTACGCCCGCCGCACCCTCGCCGACGGGCAGCGGCCGGACCCGTCGACGATCCGCCCCGAGGAGTTCGTCAACAGCTTCCGCCAGGACTACGAGCGCCCCGACGGCAACGGCTTCACGGTGACCGTCGACGGCGCCCGCACCGACGACGAGGACTGGTCCCTGGTCCGTGTGGGCCTGGCCACCCGCGGCACGCAGGAGCAGACCGGCGAACGCCCGCCCGCCGCCCTCACCTTCGTCATCGACATCTCCGGCTCCATGTCCGAACCGGGCCGCCTCGACCTCGCCCAGGAGTCCCTCGGCGTGATGACGGACCGGCTGCGCGACGACGACTCGGTCGCGATCGTCACCTTCAGCGACCAGGCCGAGACCGTCCTGCCGATGACCCGCCTCGACGGCCACCGCGACGAGATCCACGAGGCGATCGACAACCTGGAACCCACCTTCTCCACCAACCTCGGCGCCGGCGTCGAGACCGGCTACGCCACGGCCGTCGAGGGCCTGCGCGAGGGCGCCACCAACCGGGTCGTCCTCGTCTCCGACGCGCTCGCCAACGACGGCGACACCGACCCCGACTCCATCCTCGACCGCATCGACGGCGCCCGCCGCGAGCACGGCATCACCCTCTTCGGCGTGGGCGTCGGCAGCGACTACGGCGACGCCCTGATGGAACGCCTCGCCGACAAGGGCGACGGCAACACGACGTACGTCTCCGACGCCGACGAGGCCCGCACGGTCTTCTGCGAGCAGCTCCCGCGGAACGTCGACCTCACCGCCCGCGACGCCAAGGCGCAGGTCGCCTTCGACCCCGAGACGGTCGCCGAGTTCCGCCTGGTCGGCTACGACAACCGCCGCGTCGCCGACGACGACTTCCGCGACGACCGCGTCGACGGCGGCGAGGTCGGCCCCGGCCACACCGTGACCGCCCTCTACGCCGTCCGCACCAAGCCCGGCGCCGACGGCCACCTCGCCACCGCGACCGTGCGCTGGCAGGACCCCGACACCCGCAGCCCGCACGAGGAGTCCGGCCAACTGGAGTCCGACTCCCTCGACGAAACCCTCTGGAACGCGGGCCCCCGCCTCCAGGTCACCGCGGTGGCCGCCTACTTCGCCGACGCCCTGCGCCAAGGCGACGACCACTGGAGCCACCTGCCGGGAGCCCCGGGACTCGGCGAACTGGCCGACCGTGCCGAGGAGTTGGCGGACACGACCGAGGACAGGGCGGTACGGCAACTCGCCGACAGCATCCGCCAGGCGAACCAGCTCGCCGGATAGGCGGCCTACGGGGGGCGCCCGAGCGGGGAAGACGCTACCCGGCGCACACGGACAGAAGTGCCCGTCCGAGCCCCGCCAGGTGCAGGGGGTTCAGCTCATGGGCCTGGGCCGACCGCGCGGCGGCCACGCCCAGCCGGGCCTCGCACGAAGGCGCGCCCCGCACCGCCGCCGTGTCCTTCAGTGCAGTAAGGAGCTGCGTGGTGATGCGGTCCAGCGCCGGCCGCACCTCGGTGTTCAGGTCCGGCCGCTCGGTGGGCCGCTCCTCGGGATGCGCGTCCCAGCGGGTGTACAGTCCTCGCTGCACCAGCTTGTTCGCCTCGATCTGGTCCCGGAAGACCGCGCTCACCGCGGCCGGGTCCAGCCCCAGGCCCACCGCCCGGGCGGCCACGTCGTCCAGGATCTGCCGCTCGCGCACGGGATCGTCGATCGGCTTGTCGGTGCCGTACTTGGCGGCTGCCACCTTGTCGGCGAGCAGCAGCCGCTCGGCGAACAGCTCGGTGAGCGGGGCGAGTCCGCGCGAGACGGCCGTCGCACGTGCGGGTGCCGGGGCGGGCGTGGCGGCGGCTGGGGCGGCGCCGGTGAGGGTGACGGCCGCCGTGGCGCACACGGCGACGAGGACGGAGCGAAGGCGTTGGGGCCGCACGGGCTTCCCTTCCGGGGGGGTGCCTCTATGTCCTTCGTCAAGGCACCCCTGTCGGGCTTTGGGTGATTCGGTCTTGCTGGGGTCATGCGGCGAGTTCGATGTCCACGGGCGTGCGGGGTTCGTAGAAGGTGCCGTCCCGGAGCATGGCGAACAGGACGCTGATGCGTTGGCGGGCGAGGCGGAGGAGGGCCTGGGTGTGGGTTTTGCCGCGGGCGCGTTGTTTGTCGTAGTAGGCGCGGGAGGCGGGATCGGCGTTCATGCAGGCGAAGGCGGAGAGGAACATGGCACGTTTGAGCTGCCGGTTTCCGCCTCTGGGTGCGTGTTCGCCGTGGATCGAGGTCCCGGACGACCTGGTCGCCGGGGCGAGTCCGGCGTAGGAGGCGAGGTGGGCGGCGGTGGGGAAGCTGGTGCCGTCGCCGACGGTGACCAGCAGGACTGCGGCGGTCCTGACGCCGACGCCGGGCATCGACGTCAGGACCGCGGAAAGAGGGTGAGCCTCCAGCAGGGCGTTGATCTGCGTCTCCAGGGCCCGGCGCTGTGCGTGGACAGCGGCGAGCGATGCGGCCAGGGAGGGAATCACGATGTCGAGGGTGCCGGTGCCGGGCACGATCACCGTCTGTTCGTCGAGCGCGGCGAAGACGTCGTCGATCAGCCGGGCGGCCATGCGCGGGGCCTTGGGCCGGATCAGCTCAACGAGCCTGCGGCGGCCGGCTTTGCGCAGCGCGGCCGGGGAGCCGTAGCGCTCCAGCAGCCAGGTGACGGCCTGGTGGTCCAGGCGGGGGCCCAGCACGCGTTCCAGGCTGGGGTGGAACTGGGTGAGCAGGCCGCGTATCCGGTTGGACGTGCGGGTGGCCTCGGCCGCGAGGTCCTGGTCGAAGCCGACGAGGACCGTGAGTTCGGCGGTGATCTCGTCGGTGAGTTCCAGCGAGCGCAGGGTGTGCGGCATGGTGCGGGCCGCATCCGCGATCACGGCGGCGTCCTTGGCGTCGGTCTTGGCCTCGCCCGGATACAGGTCGGCGATCCGGCGCATCGCGAGTCCGGGCAGGTAGGCGACCTTGCAGCCCGCGTCGCGGGCGACCGTGAGCGGGAGGGCTCCGATGGATGCGGGCTGGTCCACGATCACCAGGACGGTGCCGAACTTCGCGGCCAGCTTGTCGAACACGGCCCGCAGTTTCGGCTCGCTGTTGGGCAACTGCTTGTCGAAGACCTTCTTCCCGGCCGGGGTGAGTCCGTGGCCGTGGTGAGCGGTCTTGCCGACGTCCAGGCCGAGGAACACGCCCACGTCTTCGGTGTCGAACATCGCGCCCTTCCCGGGGAGTTGAACGTGCCGGCCTTGGCAGTGGTGTCGTACGCGCGCATCCACGTTATGCAGACCTGCCGCCCGCGAGCTGTCCGGCATTGCGCCGGACCGGGCGGTGGCCGGACCTCTGATCAGCGTCTCCGACGGCACCTCCCGGGCCCGGTGACACCACCCCCCCAGGTCATGCCATCGACAGGGGGGGAACAGTCATGCCGGGCCCGGAGGCCAGCGGCCCTCTTGCAGGACCGCGGAAAACATAACGGGGGGGGCGGCGCCGGGCCGTGATCCGCGCCGGACAGCAACGTACCGGCGAGGTCTGCCCACCGACTGCGGCCCCGCCCCAACTCACCTTCCGCACAACTCCCATTCGGCCACCACCGGATCGTTCGGGAAGCGGAATGCCGTGCGCTCCCAGGCCCCGGCCACGTTCCGCAGGAAGCGCCCCGGCGTGAGCGGGTCCCGGGTCGCCGCGCGCAGTTCGGCCAGCGCTCCGCAGCGCAGGGCGCGCCGGGCCGCGTCGACCCGGGCCGCGTCGACCCGGGCCGCGTCGACCCGCGCCGGGTCGGTCCCGGGCGGCGGATCGGAGGGGAGCCCGCGGTCGGCGGCCACTTGTCGTGTGCCACCCGTCCGCCCTCGATCCGCTCCGAGTGCGCGGCCAGCGGATAGGCGAGCCCGATGGGATCGAGCGCGACCCCGTCCAGGGGCACGACGGAACCGTTCAACCCGAGCACCACATAACTGGCCGTCACACCAGGGGAGCCGGCGGCCGTGCGACCGCGCGCCCCTAACAGCAGCGTCGGCTCCCCCGACCGCACGGCGTCTCGTACGCGGCTCAGGTACCGCCGGTGGTACGGCGCCCCGGCGAAGTCGTGGTGCACCGGATGCGGGTCCGCGTTGTGCCGTACGTACACCCCGCGCTCGTCGGCGATCCCGGTCGGCCCGATACGCCCCTCGTACGGGACCCGCAGCCATCCCGCGCACACCCCGACACCGACGGCCGCCCACACGCCCACCCGCGACGCCGGCAACGCGAACACGGGCAGCGCCAGCAGCAGTAACCCCGGCAGCAGCATCCGCCCGTGCATGAAGTCGCCGCCCACCTTCACGACGTACAGCCAGCACAGCGCCCCGGCGACGAGGGGCGCGAGCACCGGCACAAGTGAGCCGGCCGCCGCCCTGCGGAGCCCACGGCCGTCGAGGACCACCGCCGCGACCACGCACACCACGGGCACTCACAGCAGTTAGGGGAGTGCCAGATCCGCGACATAGCCCAGGCCCCGTCCCCACAGGCTCCGCGAGGCCTCCTTCGTCACGGCGGGCAGCGGCACCAGATGCCCGTAGTAGCCGGCCCGGAACACCTCGTACGCCCCCGGGAGCGCACCGGCCGCTCCCGCCCCCGCGAGCATCCCCCGCCACGAGGGCCGCACGACCAGCCACTGCGCGCCCAGGAAGACGACGGAGACCAGCCCCAGGTCGGGCCGCGCCAGCGGACCGAGACCGATGAGCACCGAGGTCGTCGGTGACCGGGGCCGGGCGATCAACGCCAGCCACGCCCCCGCGATCCAGCAGGTCAGCAGCCCGGTCTCCAGCCCCGAGGTGGCGAAGTCCCACACCGGCGGCAGCCCCAGTAGCAGGAGCGAGCCAAGCGGCACGACCGCCCGGCCGCCGTACAGCCGCAGCGCCCCGAGCCCCGCGAGCGCGAACCCGGCGCTGGTCAGCACGAGCCCTCCGTACACCGCGGCCGACGCCGGATCGGCCCCCACCGCCCCGGCCGCCACCAGTAGCCACTGCCACAGCGTCCCCGTCGAGGACTCCACCCGTTCGCCCACGTTGAACACGGGCCCGTTGCCCGCCAGCACCTGCCGCACGGTCCGTACGTAGATGAAAGCGTCGTCGGACATCCACCGCCGCCGGAACCCGGCACACGCCACGGCCACCGCGGGCAGTAGCCACACCGCGGCTCTCAGCGCCCGGGCCCCCGTCGAGGGATCCGGAGGCACCACAGGGGGCGGGGTGGCCTTCGGCTGCGCGGGCGAATGCGTCGACGTCATGATCCAGTCATCGGCCTGTGCCGGACCGACCTTGACACCGCCGGGGGCCCGCACGACCGGATCGCGCCGGACTGCCATTCGGTTTCTCTGCGACAGGGGCCGACCCTGCCGCCCCCGCGTTGCGGGCTTGGTGTACCCATGATCACATCTCTCTGAAAGGCGCAAAAAGGACATTCAAGCGCTGTGATCTGGGGTGGGCCGCCGTCGGCGGCGTACCCAAGCGACACCTGGGAGGGCTAATGCCTCACCGCATGCTCCGTTCGGCGGCCACCGTGCTGCTGGCTTCGGCACCACTCCTTGCGGCCGTGCCGGCACAGGCCGCGCCGCAGCAGGCCTTGCCCTGCGCCGTCGGCCTCCAGAAGATCGACAACGCCCTGACCAGCGTGGTCACCCTCTCGGTCCAGTGCGATCAGGCGCGGACTCTCGGCGTGAGAATCGCCGCGGGCGACACCGAGCTCGCGAGCCAGCAGTTGACCGTTCAGGCCCATGTCCAGCAGAGCATCACCGTCGTAGCCCCCAGGGTTCCGAAGGTCTGTGTCACGCTGCAGACCGACGGTGAGACCGGCCGGCTCTGCACTCCTGGCGGTGATTGACCGCGGCCTGCCGGAACGGTCACCAAGTGCCGCGGTGCGGTCCAGCCACTCCGGCACCAAAACGTTCTGAAGTAAACCAATGACAACCATTCGGGCGTGTCGGGAATGAGGCGGTAAGTGAGGTGCATGTTATTGTCTGTGACGAGTTGGGCACGGTCCGTAATGAGGGTCGTGTGCGTGAGGAAAATGGAGACAGCATGCACAAGCTCAAGAAGGCTGCGGCCGTGGCGGTCATGGTCGGCGGCATCGGCCTGGTCGGTGGCGGGGTTGCCAGCGCGAACGTCGGCCACGGCTCCGACGGCCCGTTCCCGCACGGCGTCACCGACAACCTGCAGGTCCAGGACTGCGAGCAGTCGTTCGACGGCGGCACCGCCGTCACGCCGTCCTCCATCCTCGGTCCGGTCACCGGCGACCAGGAGGTCGAAATCGGCAACTCCTGCCAGCAGGCCTCCGTCGAGGACGACTGACTTCCAGAGAACGCCAAACGCCGTAACCAGTCGGGTCTCGTGCCTCCGGTGCGAGACCCGACTCGTTTATCCTTCCGTGCCTCTGGCCGTGGTGAACGAGGGCATTCGAGCTCCTCGTTGCCGCGTCGGTCGGAGGCATTTTTTGTTTGGGTTATTACGACCTTCGGATCCCCTGACGGTCGGAAACTCTTATGGGGCACGCGCCTCGATCCCCGTGCGCGGCCGGCTGGCGATATCGTCCGCCGAGGGGCTGTGAGGTATCGAAAGTCTGCCCGGCGTATCCCCCGGCCGGTGGGTGCATTCGGGTCTGTGCGGCAGGTGGTACCCGTAAACGCACGGAAGTAATCAACGACACCCATTCGGGCGTGTCGGGAATGAGGCGGTAAGTGAGGTGCATGTTATTGTCTGTGACGAGTTGGGCACGGTCCGTAATGAGGGTCGTGTGCGTGAGGAAAATGGAGACAGCATGCACAAGCTCAAGAAGGCTGCGGCCGTGGCGGTCATGGTCGGCGGCATCGGCCTGGTCGGTGGCGGGGTTGCCAGCGCGAACGTCGGCCACGGCTCCGACGGCCCGTTCCCGCACGGCGTCACCGACAACCTGCAGGTCCAGGACTGCGAGCAGTCGTTCGACGGCGGCACCGCCGTCACGCCGTCCTCCATCCTCGGTCCGGTCACCGGCGACCAGGACGTCGAAATCGGCAACTCCTGCCAGCAGGCCTCCGTCGAGGACGACTGACTTCCAGAGAACGCCAAACGCCGTAACCAGTCGGGTCTCGTGCCTCCGGTGCGAGACCCGACTCGTTTATCCTTCCGTGCCTCTGGCCGTGGTGAACGAGGGCATTCGAGCTCCTCGTTGCCGCGTCGGTCGGAGGCATTCTTGTTTGGGTTATTACGACCTTCGGATCCTCTGACGGTCGGAAACTCTTATGGGGCACGCGCCTCGATCCCCGTGCGCGGCCGGCTGGCGATATCGTCCGCCGAGGGGCTGTGAGGTATCGAAAGTCTGCCCGGCGTATCCCCCGGCCGGTGGGTGCATTCGGGTCTGTGCGGCAGGTGGTACCCGTAAACGCACGGAAGTAATCAACGACACCCATTCGGGCGTGTCAGGAATTAGGCGGTAAGTGAGGTGCATGTTATTGTCTGTGACGAGTCGGACACGGTCCGTAATGAGGGTCGTGTGCGTGAGGAAAATGGAGACAGCATGCACAAGCTCAAGAAGGCTGCGGCCGTGGCGGTCATGGTCGGCGGCATCGGCCTGGTCGGTGGCGGGGTTGCCAGCGCCTGCGCCGGCCACGGCTCCGACGGCCCGTTCCCGCACGGCGTCACCGACAACCTGCAGGTCCAGGAGTGTGACCAGGACTTCGACGGCGGCACCCTGCCCTCCATCGTCGGTCCGGGCACCGGCGACCAGGAGGTCGAAATCGGCAACTCCTGCCAGCAGGCCTCCGTCGAGGACGACTGACTTCCAGAGAACGCCAAACGCCGTAACCAGTCGGGTCTCATGCCTCCGGTGCGAGACCCGACTCGTTTATCCTTCCGTGCCTCTGGCCGTGGTGAACGAGGGCATTCGAGCTCCTCGTTGCCGCGTCGGTCGGAGGCATTTTTGTTTGGGTTATTACGACCTTCGGATCCTCTGACGGTCGGAAACTCTTATGGGGCACGCGCCTCGATCCCCGTGCGCGGCTGGCCGGCGATATCGTCCGCCGAGGGGCTGTGAGGTATCGAAAGTCTGCCCGGCGTATCCCCCGGCCGGTGGGTGCATTCGGGTCTGTGCGGCAGGTGGTACCCGTAAACGCACGGAAGTAATCAACGACACCCATTCGGGCGTGTCAGGAATTAGGCGGTAAGTGAGGTGCATGTTATTGTCTGTGATGAGTCAGACACGGTCCGTAATGAGGGTCGTGTGCGTGAGGAAAATGGAGACAGCATGCACAAGCTCAAGAAGGCTGCGGCCGTGGCGGTCATGGTCGGCGGCATCGGCCTGGTCGGTGGCGGGGTTGCCAGCGCGAACGTCGGCCACGGCTCCGACGGCCCGTACCCGTACGACGTCGTCAGCGACAACCTGCAGGTCCAGGAGTGCGACCAGGACTTCGACGGCGGCACCCTGCCCTCCATCCTCGGTCCGGTCACCGGCGACCAGGACGTCGCGATCGGCAACTTCTGCACGCAGACCGCCATCGAGGACTGATCCTCAGGACGCCGTTGCAGTCGGGTCTCGCACGCCCAGTGCGAGACCCGCTCCTCAGTCCTTCCGTGTCGGGCGCCCTGATCGATCTGTTGGCTCGGGGTCACAGGGAGAGAAAGGCGATAACGCGCGGATCAGGGGATGTTGAGGCGGCAAAAGCCCAGCATCCCCTTTGTTGTGCTGGTTCAACACATGGAGACACGCATGCGCGGGTTGAAGAAGGTCATGCTGGCGGCCACCCTTGCCGGCGGTATCGGCCTGACGGGGGCCGGGGCCGCCCAAGCCTACGGCGCTGATGGTGGTGACGCGCCTGACGTCACGACCGACAACGCACAGTTTCAGCAGTGCGAACAGGAATTCACGTCCTCCCTGATCACGGTCAGTGCGCCGGTCAGTGTCCTCGGCGACAGTGTTACCAATATCGGCAACTTCTGCACGCAGGCGGCCTCGGAGTAGCAATCGGGTGATCGTCCGACAGTAGGACATAGTCGTGGGGCGATAAGAAGAGCTGAACAGAGGTCGGACCTCCCGGCGGCATGCGGGGTCGGTTCGATATCAACAGCGGTCATCCTTCCGGGTGGCCGCTGACTCTGTTTACCCGATCAGTGCAATTAATATTAGTCGCGGCGCAGGGCCATACGAATGAAATTCGATGATTACTCGCCCATAAGAGTGTCACCCGCTTGATGTGGATTTCCAGCTGATGCACGATCGATTCCCCCATTCCGTCGAAGAGAAATGTGATTCGAATCGCGCCTCGGAGGGAATATGACTGATACGATCATCTTGCCGCGGTGTCCAGAGACGGGAAAAGCGTCATTCCGTACTGAATCCGAGGCGAGGGTCTGGCTGGTAAAGCAGCCATTGTTGGAGAAAATCCCGGACCGTATCTACCGTTGCTCGGGCTGTTGGTACTGGCACTTCACCGGTTCCCATCACTGGACCAGCGAAAAGATCAAGCGGAGGCGAAACTACGGGAGGCGGGAGCCCGTCTCGGGGCGCAGTCGTAAGAAGAGGGGAAAGAGCTGACGGGAGCCCCCGCAGCCGGCGCGGGCACGTGATGCACGACCCGAGACTCAGCTCCTGCGACAGGCACTCGCACGCGGTCCCTCCGGTGTGCAACACGTAGAGATTCTTCCGCCCAGCGCCTGCCGGTCCGGCAACGGTCAGCCGTTGTCAGTGCCCCGGCCGACTGGCTGTGCGCGCGGTTCGGTCCTGGCCCCGTTCCTTCGTCTCCGGGGTCTGCCTTTCCTTCCGTTCTTCGAACAGAAAGACGACGAGATTGCGAAAGAAACTGAGCAGGGGATTGGTCGTAGCCGCCGCCGCGACGGGCATCCTGCCCCTGTACGGCGTCCCGGCGCTGGCGGACTCGCACGTCGAGGTTCCCGTGAACACCAGCGGCCCGAGCGTGCTCGGATCGGACGGTGCTTCCCACGAGCCCGGCGACGACCGTGAGCGTGACGGTTACGGCCACGACAGCGGCTACGGCGACGACTCGGACACGTCGGGACACGCCGACGATACATCGACCACGCCGCCTCGGACCGCGCCGTTGACGGAGGCGAAGTCCCCGGCGTCGCCGTCCACCAGCAACGACGCTGGTTACGGCGACAGCGACAGCGGCTACGGCGACGACAGCGACTACGGGGCCGACTCCGACAAGAGCGAAGACCCGGACGCCCAGGGTGGCTACGGCGACACGCCGTCGACGGAGGCGAAGTCCCCGGCGTCGCCGTCCACCAGCAACGACGCTGGTTACGGCGACAGCGACAGCGGCTACGGCGACGACAGCGACTACGGGGCCGACAGCGACTACGGGGCCGACTCCGACAAGAGCGAAGACCCGGACGCCCAGGGTGGCTACGGCGACACGCCGTCGACGGAGGCGAAGTCCCCGGCGTCGCCGTCCACCAGCAACGACGCTGGTTACGGCGACAGCGACAGCGGCAGCGACTACGGGGCCGACAGCGACTACGGGGCCGACTCCGACAAGAGCGAAGACCCGGACGCCCAGGGTGGCTACGGCGACACGCCGTCGACGGAGGCGAAGTCCCCGGCGTCGCCGTCCACCAGCAACGACGCTGGTTACGGCGACAGCGACAGCGGCTACGGCGACGACAGCGACTACGGGTCCGACAGCGGTTACGGCGACGACAGCGACTACGGGTCCGACAGCGGTTACGGCGACGACAGCGACTACGGGTCCGACAGCGGTTACGGCGACGACTCGGACACGGGAGGCTACGGCGACACGCCCACGGAGCCCCCCACCGAGCCGCCGGCCAAGACCGAGCCCCCCACCGAGCCGCCGACGGAGACCGAGCCGCCCACGTCACCGCCGACGGAGACCGAGCCGCCCACGTCGCCACCGACCCACCCGCACCCCGAGCACCCGAAGCCGCCCTCCCTCGCCGAAACCGGCGGTGGGGAACAGGTGCTCGCGGCCTCGGGTATCGCCGCGATGCTGCTGGCGGGCGGCGCCATCCTGTACCGACGGGGCCGCGCCGCGTCCCGTCGGTAGTGCTCCGTTCCGGGTGCCGGGCGCATCGCGTCCGGCACCCGAGTTCGTTCTGGTCGGCCCTACCGAAGTTCGACCGGTGCGATCCGCCCGTACGGCCGTGAGTGGCGCACGGCTCACCCGTGCGGGTGGTCGGGGTGTACGTAGGGATACGGCTCAACTGTCTGATTGGCATACATATGACAGATCAGTGGAGCGGACGAAGGAGCAGCCATGGCCGCACAGCGGTGGCGCAGAAGATGGCCTGCGTACGTGGTGGCCGGCATTGTCGCGTCGGCCGTACTGGTGCCGGGTCCGGGACACGCCCTGAGCGCCGAGCCGGGAGAGGCCCCCGCGACGCCGACGGCGACGGCCACCGGAGAACCGCCCGCACCGCTTCCCGCGTTCGGCGCCTACCTCGACTACGACCTCCGCGGCGTGGCCCTGACGGCCGGGCTCAGCCGGTGGCTGGGGGGCACCGAACTGCGCGTGGGACACACGTATCTGCCGGGTGACGTCTGGAGCAACATCGAGGGCGCACCCCGCTTCCTCGACTACTGGGCGGCCTGGCGCCGAGAGAAGGCCGACCGGATCCTCGTCCTCAACGTGCCCATGCTGGAGCGCAACGAGGAGAGCGTCTCCGATGCCGAGGTGCGCGCCCTGCTGCGCCGGGGTGCGGCTGGGGAGTTCGACGCGCACTACCGCAGCCTGGCCGCGCGGCTGGTCGCGTTGGGGGTGCCGGAGACCGTCCTTGTGCTCGGCTGGGAGATGAACGGCACGACGTACACCCACCGGTGCGGGCCGGATCCTCAGGCCTGGAAGACGTACTGGAACAGGATCGTCACCACCATGCGCTCGGTGCCGGGGCAGAAGCTCCGGTTCGACTTCTCGCCGAGCCGAGGGCTCGACG
Organism: Streptomyces sp. NBC_00019; assembly: GCF_045041015.1. Lineage (NCBI taxonomy): Bacteria > Bacillati > Actinomycetota > Actinomycetes > Kitasatosporales > Streptomycetaceae > Streptomyces > Streptomyces sp. NBC_00019. The sequence goes on along the minus strand of NZ_CP108302.1, from coordinate 4,024,284 downwards.
CCGTGCCCTGGACGGAGTGCTATCCGGGGGACGACACGGTCGACATCATCGGCATGGACACCTACGACCAGCCGCAGGGGATGTCCTTCGACGGGCAGGTGACGGAGCCGTACGGTCTGCAGAAGCACTTGGACTTCGCGAAGGAGCACGGCAAGCCCATCTCGTATCCGGAGTGGGGCCTGTTCCGCAACGGCGACAACGCGGAGTACATGCGGCGCATGCTCGCCTGGATCGACCAGCACAAGCCGCTGTACAACACGCTCACCGACTACTGCCCGCACGGTGTGTGGCAATGCCGGCAGAACCCGAGGGCGGCCGAGGCGTACCGGTCCGTGCTCTACGGCCGTACCGGGACCGGGCCGACGCCCGTGGTCAGCCCCGTGCCGACGCCCCCGCCGGTGCCGCTGCCGCGCCCGGGCTGTTCCCCGCTGGACCTGGGCGACTGGGTCGAGTACTGGCTCCACGGAAAGCTGTGCGTCCGTTTCGACTGGTGGTCGCGCACCCGGTGACCCGCTGCCCTGACGGCGGCCGGAGGCTCACGTCCTGGTGCCGCTCCGCGCCTTCCACTCGCTTACGACCTCCCTGGCCCGACTGCGTACGGCGACGTGGCCGGCGACCGCCGACAGCAGCGGGGCGGTGCGCCGTCGGGCCAACAGCAACCGCTGGTTGACCACGGGCTCGGGGCGCCAGCGGAGCTTGTACGGCTCGTGGCCGCGCAGCAGACTGAGCGTGCCGTGCTCCCCGGTGGCGGCGTACCGGGCGCAGACGTCCAGCAGCATCACGGCGATGTCCGCCCTCCGCTCACGCAGCAGCGGATGGACGCCGTACAGATAGCAGCCCGCCAGGCGTGGGGACAGCAGCGTCAGGTCGACGGCCACCACCTCGCCGTCCAGCAGGAACTCGGTGACCACGGCGTCGCCGGAGCGCACCAGCGGGACGACCGCGCGCACGAGGTGTGCGGCGAACCGCTCCCGAAGGTGCTCCGGCGTCACCCCGCGGCCCTGCCACTGCAACCGGTGCAGCGAGAGGAGCCGCCGCAGCGCCGTGCCCGCCTCGTCGGGGGGCGTGGTCCGGTGTGTCACGCCCAGCGCGGCGAGTTTGCGCAGCTTGGCCCGCACCTGCCGGGCCTTCGCCGTCGGCAGCCGGGCCGTCAGCTCCTCCATGGGCAGGGCGGGCAGGTCCAGGCAGAGCGAGTCGTGCACCCGGCGGCGTGGTCCCCGCCACTGCTCGTAGACGTGCTCGACCGCGGCGCCCGGCCGTACCTCGCGGAAGTCGATCAGCGCGGTACGGGCGGACGTCGACAGGGCTACGGCGAGTGCGGCCGCCGCCCGGTCGGCGTGCTCGTCGTCGAGCAGCACGTCCCCGAAGTCGGAGATCGGCCCGCCCAGCGGGACGAGCCGGGGCAGCGGGCGCACCATCCACATCAGCGGCGCGGCTGCGCGGAGTTCGCCACCTTCTCCGCGTTCATCGCCGTCGCGCACCAGCACCAGCCGCAGTCGGCCGGGTCTGCCGTACGACATCCACCACGAGTGCAGCCAGGCGTGGCTCTGGAACGGGGTCGCCGCAGCGCACCTGCGGTACAGCCGTTCCCAGGCCGGGGCCAGTGCGGCGAACTCCCGCTCGTCCGTGCACAGTTCGGTCCGCAGGGTGCCCGCGCGGGCCGGCAGTACCCCGCTCACGGCTGTCCGTGGGCGTCGGCTGCGGTGGCCGGAGCAGGTACGACGGCCGGCCGTGTGCCGTCGGCGGTGGTGCGCCGCGGGCGGACCAGCAGCGCGAGGCCGCCCAGCAGGCCGCCCGCGCTCGCGCCCACCAGGCCGGTCAGCGCCGGGGACGCCGAGGACGGCTCGGTGGGCTTGACGGCACGGGAGAACTGCCGGAGTTCGACATGTGTGGCGTCCTTGGACTGGTTGGCGTGCAGGGTCAGCGCGCCGGTGACCGCGTTGGCCATGTCGACGGCGAGATCGGCGCGCGCGGCGGTGGCCGTCACGGCGACCATCGGAGCGTCGGGTGAGGTCGCCGCCCGCACGCTGTCGCGCAGTGTCTTCACCGGCACGCCCGCCTTCACCTGGGCGTCCCCGAGCACCGCGAGCTGCGTGGCGACCCGGCCGTAGGCCTGGGCGAAGCCGAGCGCCGTCTGCGGGTCGTACTTCTCGGTCGGCACGGCGACGACGTACGCCGTGGCCGAGTAGGCGGGCGGCGTGAGCGCGCCGTAGGCGCCCCCGGCAAGGGCTCCGGCGAGAGAACCGGCCGCGATCAGGGACGATGCCGGCAGCGTCCTCAGACGCCGGAACACCGGGCTCCGCCGGGTCGCGGAGGCCGGGGACGACGAGGATCCGGCCGTGGACATCATGGAGGTCATCGAATGGTCGCTTCCAGGGGTGAGGGAGACGAGCGGGAGACGGTGGCCGCGTACACGTCCATCAGCTGTGCGCTGCTGCGCGTGATGCAGTAGTGGCGGGCGGCCGCGGAGGCCGGGCGGCTCGGCGGGTGCGACCGCCCGGCCTCGGTCAGGGCGCGCGTTTCGGTCAGGGCGCGGGCGAACGCGTCCGCGCCGCCCCGTACTTGGCGGGCCCCCGCGGCGAGGCGCGGCGGCAGGTCCTCGACGGCCGGACAGGAGGCGTACAGCACCGGCAGCCCCGCCGCCAGGCCTTCCACGACGGCGAGCCCGAACGCCTCCTCCGGGCTCGGTGAGGCGAGCACGTCCATCGCTGAGGTCAGTGACGGCAGATCAGGGCCGGGGGTGCCGTCGGGTACGTACGGCCGCTCGCCCGTGAACAGCACCCGGTCGGCCACCCCGGCCCGTTGGGCGGTGCGCCGCAGCATGCTCTCCTGAGGGCCGCCGCCGACCAGCAACAGCCGGCAGTCGGCGGGGAGCCGGGCGAGCGCGTCGACCAGGACATCGAACCGCTTGCCCGAAGTCAGCCGGCCGATGCCGCCGATGACGTACGCGTTCTCCGGCAGCGCCAGCCGGCGGCGGGTGCGTTCGCGGACGACCGGGTCGAAGCGGAAGCGGGCCACGTCGATGCCGTTGGGCACGATCCTGATGCGTGGCTCGGGGACGCCCCAGCGCCGGAGCCGGTCGGCCACCGTGGCGGAGACCGCGACCGTGACGCGGCCCAGCCGCTCGCCGGTCAGGTACAGCGCGCGCACGCCGGTGCTCAGGTCGCGGCCTTCCATCTGCGTGCCGCCGAGGGAGTGTTCGGTGGCCACCACGGCCGTCACGCCTGCCAGACGCGCGGCGATCCTGCCGTACACGCAGGCCCGGTAGAGGTGGGTGTGCACGAGGTCGTAGCCGCCGGTCCTGATCAGACGGACCAGGGGGAGCAGGGCGGACAGGTCGCGGTTGCCGGTCATGCCCAGGTGGACGACACGGACGCCGTCCGCCCTCAGGCCGTCGGCGACCGCGCCGGGGTTGGTGAGCGTCACGACGTCGCAGTCGACGGGCAGGTGGCGCAGCAGCAGCCGGAGCTGCTGTTCCGCGCCGCCGACGCCGAGACCGGTGATGACGTGCAGAGCCTTCAACTCGGGTACCGCCAAGGCTTACACCCCCTCGACGGGGCGGCGGCGCAGTGGGGGCAGCCGATGCAGCAGGTGTTTGAGGTGCAGCCGCCAGGCCGTGTCGCGCTCGCCGACGTGGACGCGGGGCAGGGCGAGGAGGCCGGTCAGGTCGCCGGGGTCGACGGCGCAGGCGTAGGTGTAGCCGGCCGCCCGTACGGCGTCGACGGCGCGTCGGTCGATCTTCCCGTACGGGTAGCAGAAGCCGTGGACGGGAGTACCGGCCACTTCGGAGAGCAGGGCTCTGCTGTCGCTCACCTCGGCGTGCAGCAGCGCGTCGTCGGCCCGGGTCAGGTCCACGTGCGTGAGGCCGTGCGATCCGATCTCGACGCCCTCGGCGGCGGCGCGCCGGATGCCTGCCGCCGACAGCAGAGGCCTGCGCGGGCCGAGCGGGTCCCAGGCGTTGTCGCCGCCCAGCCTGCCCGGCAGCACGAACAGGGTCGCGCTACAGGCGTGGCGACGCAGCAGCGGCAGGGCCTGCGCGACGAAGTCGGCGTACCCGTCGTCGAAGGTCAGCCCCACCAGGTCCCGGCCCGCGCCCCGGGCGCGCGCGGCGAGCAACTCCCGCACGCCGACGCCGCGCAGGCCCCGGCGGCGCAGCCAGCCGAGCTGCCGGTCCAGGCGGTGGGGCGAGACGGTGACGCGGTACGGGTCGTGGGAGCAGTCGCCCACGGAGTGGTACATCGCCACCCACGGCGGCGGGCCGGGTCTCCGCGGGCGTGTGTCGGGTGCGGGGCCTGTGGAAGGTGCGGGGTCAGCGGACACGGGCATGGGGAATCCTCCGGGGGGCGGTACGGAGTACGGGGATGAGGCCTTGCCCGCCCGGAGTGCGGGCGAGCAGGAGGAAGGCGACGGTCACCGTCGCGCCGCCGGCCGCGAGACCGAGGGCGGGGGAGTCGATGCGGCTCGCGCAGAACGCGCCCACGCCACCGGCGACGACCGCCGCACGCAGCGGCCTGCCCATCCGGGCCAGCACCTGCCGGGTGCGGATCGGCACGCTGCACCTCTCCATGCCGTGCAGCAGGAGCAGGGCGGTGAGGGTGATGCCAGCGGCGTTGGCCGCGGCGATCCCCAACACGCCCCACGAGCCGACCGTTGCCGCGCCGATCCACGACGTGACGACGACCCCGGCGATCATGGCGGCCACCGGGTACCACGTGGGCCGTCCCGCGGAGAAGTACGACCGGACGAGCGCACCGACCAGCGCGTGGCCGAGCAGCCCGAGCGCGTACACGCGCATGACGGCGGCCGTGGTCGCGGTGTCCTGCGCGGTGAACGCGCCCCGCTGGAACAGGAGATGGACGAGCTGCGGGCCACACGCGACAACGGCCGCGGTGCCGAGCAGCACGACGTACGACACCACGGTGAGGTCGCGTTCGATGCGATCGCGGGCCCGCTCGGTGTCGCCCTCGGCGAGTGCCTGCGCCACGACCGGAAAGGTGACCGTGCACAGCATCAGCGCCAGCACCATCGGCATCTGGGCCACCTTCTGGGCGTAGTTCAGGTGTGAGATGGCTCCGGAAGGGAGGCTGGAGCCCAGGAAGCGCTCGACGAGGACCTGGGACTGGCGGCACAGGGCGAAGAGCGCGGCGGTGCCGACGAGGGCGAGGCCCATGGCGTGCCGGGACGCCGCCGTCTCAGCCGGTGTTGTGGGCGCCGTCTCTCCTCGGCGCAACTGCCTCAGCAGGAAAGGAAGTTGGATGACGACCATGAGCGCGCCGCCCACCGCGACGCCGACCGCCGCCGCCCGTACACCCCAGCGCGCGCCGAGGAGGAGCATCGCCGCGATGATGGCGGTGTTGTAGGCGACGTAGATGACCGCGGGCGCGACGAACCGGCGGTGCGCGCGCAGGACCGCGCTGCAGTAACCGGCGAGGCCGAAGGTCAGGACGCAGGTGCCGGTCAGCCGGGTGCAGTCCACCGCGAACCGTGGGTTCGTCAGCCCCGGCGCCAGCACCTCGACCAGGTACGGCGCCCCGCACACGAGCAGCACCGACAGGACGGCGAAGGCCAGCGTCAGACGGGGCAGCGTGCTGCGGACCAGGGCGCGCACCGGGTCGCCCGTGCCCTCCCGGACGCGGCGGGCCAGGGCCGCGCTGAACGCCGGTACGAGCGCGAAGGCCAGCCCGTCCTCGATCAGCAGCGTCGCCGCGAACTCCGGCACGGTCCAGGCGACCAGGAAGGCGTCCGTCTCGCTCCCGGCCCCGAAGAGCTGGGCCAGCACCTGGTCCCGGCCGAGGCCCAGCAGGGCACCGGCCAGGGAGAGGACAACGGTGACGAGGGCGGCCCTGGCGAGGAAGCTCTGGGAGACGTACCTGGTGACGCCGGTGTCCGGGCGGTCGGGGCCTGGGCGGGCCGGGCGGACGGTGGCGTCCCCGGCTCGTGGTGGGGTGACCGTCATCGTGCCGCAGCCTCCTCGAAGACGGCCGGGTCGGGACTTGCCAGCGCCCACCACGCCGTCAGCCCGAGGCAGACGGCGGCGAGGACGGTCGAGGGTCCGCCGATGTCGGCGTACGCGAAGTTGATCAGATGCCAGACCAGCAGGCCGCAAGCGACGAGCGCGCAGTCGAGGCCGGGGGCCCGTGCTCTCCGGGCGCGGGCCAGCTTCACGAGCACCAGCACCAGCAGCGCCAGCCAGCTCCCCGCCAGCGTCAGCAGTCCGATGAGCCCCTGCTCGCCGAGGACCAGCAGGTACATGCTGTGCGGCGACAGCAGCGGCTGCTTCCGGTACGCCGCGCCGGCGCCCTCGGTGTCGCTGCCCGACGACAGCGCCAGCGAGGCGTGCCCGTCGCGGTGGTCGGGGAAGCCCTTGAGGCCGACGCCCGTCAGCGGCCGCTCGCGCCATATGTCGGCGGCTGCCGCCCACAGGGCGTACCGGTCGGACACCGACTGGTCGGGTGCGTCGGCGACCTGCTCGATGCTGCTGAGCCTGTCCTGAAGCAGCGCGGAGCCGAGACCGAACCCGCCGACGATGATCACGGCGACGGCCGCCACTAGCGCGCCCACCGCGACCGCACGCCTGAGGCCGGCCAGCACCAGTTGCGCCGTACAGGCCAGGGCCGTCGCGATCCACGCGCCCCGGCTGAAGGACACCGCCAGTGGGACCACCAGCAGGGCCGCGCACACCACGGCCCACACCCGCTGCCGGACAGGCACGGGCCCCAGCGCCAGCCCCACCGCGCACACCAGCCCGCAGGCGACCACGGTCGCCATCGCCATGATGTCGCCGGGGCCGAAGGTGCCGACGGCACGGATCTCCTGGCCCATGTACGAGGCGCCGGTCCGGGTCGCGTACTGGTGCACCCCGACGGCCCCCTGCCACACCGCGAGCCCCACCATCGACCAGGCCAGCAGCCGGACGTCGCGCCGGTCGCGGACCAGCAGCAGGACGGCGGCCGGGACGAGGACAAGGATCTGCAGATAGCGCGCGAAACCCGTGACCGCCGCGCCCGGCACCCCGGCTCCCACCGCCGCGACCGTGACCCCGACGACGGGCAGGCCCAGCACCACGGCGGCGGTGCGCGACAGGGGACGCCGCCGGTGCCGCAGAAGACGTACCGCACAGCACAGCACGACGACGCCGGAGGCGGCGTCGGCAGGGGCCGCGCCACCCTCGCCGCCGTGCGCGACGGGCAGCGCGAGCAGGGCGATCACCGCGACCACGGGCAGGACCGATGTCAGCCCGAGCGCGCCGGGCACAGCGTATGTACGCCTCACCGGCGTTCAGCTCCCCGTCGGCCGGACGAGCGCGGCGGCCGTGCGCAGCAGGATGCAGACGTCCTGCCACAGCGACCAGTCGTCGATGTACGCGTTGTCGAACCGGGCGCGGTCCTCGATGGAGGTGTCGCCGCGCAGCCCGTGGATCTGGGCGAGCCCCGTGAGGCCGGTCCGCATGCGGTGGCGGGCGGCGTAACCGGGATGGGCCTGGCTGAACATGGCGACGAAGTAGGGCCGTTCGGGGCGCGGTCCGACCAGGGTCATGTCGCCCCGGAAGACGTTCCACAGCTGGGGCAGCTCGTCGAGTGAGGTGCGGCGAAGGAAGCGGCAGAAGCGGCTCATGCTCCGTTCGTCCGCCACGCTCCAGCGGATCGCGGCCTCATGTGGGTCGGCCGGGCGATGGGTGCGGAACTTCAGCAGTGTGAAGGGGCGGCCGTCCTTGCCGACGCGCTCCTGGCGGAAGACGACCCGCGGCCCTTCGCTGATCCGCAGCACGATCGCGCAGATGAGCAGCACCGGGCCGGTCAGAAGGAGAAGCGCCCCGGAGACCAGGACGTCGAGGACACGCTTGGCGGGGCTGCCGGGGCGTTGGCCGGCATCCAGGCGGCGGCAGGAGAAGCCGGCGATCCGCTCGCGCGGGGCCCGGCGGAAGTCCGTGCGCCCGGCCTCGTCGTACGCGGTGCTCTCTGCCCGGCCGTAAGCCGGTACGGCCGCGTCGACCTCCCAGAGCTCGCAGCCCGCATCGGACAACTGCCGTAGCAGCGCGCAGTGTTCGCCCGTGGCGCCCACGATGAGCACGGCCCGGACGCTGTTCTGGATGACGGCCCGCTGCACCTCCTCGACGGTGCTGAGCACCGGCAGTCCCTCGCCACCGGCCGCGTCGTCGGCGAGGACGCCCACGGGCCTGAGGCCGCATCCGGGGTGGCGCAGGAAAGCGGCGGCCACGCGTTGGGAGGTGGCGGCCGGGCCGGCCACGAGGACCGGGGCGGGGTGGCGGACCAGTGCCCGGCGGCGGCACCAGTGCACGGCGCCGCGGCCCGCCCCACTCGCCGCCGTCTGCAGGACGCAGCCGGTCAGCAACGTGCGGGCAGACAGGGTGTACGCCGGGGAGAGCGCCGCGACCAAGGCCCCGAGCGCGCACCAGCTCACGGCAATCCGGGCGCAGACAACCGGGAGTTCGTCGAGGACGGCGGGTACGGCGGCGGGACGGTACAGCGCCGCCCGGGCGTTCAGACAGAGGACGGCGAGAAGCAGTGGCGCGGTCAGCAGGGGAAGCGGGAGTGCGAGGGCGGCGGTGAGCGCGGCGGCTGCGTCCGCAGCGAGCAGGGGCAGCCAGGGGGCGCGCCGCGCCGCGGTCCGCTGTGCGGTGGGGAGCCACGGGCCGTCGGCGGCTTGGCGCGGGGGGATGACCGAGACGGGAGGGTGTCCGTGCTCCGCTGGTCGGCCGCCGGGAGGGGGAAGGGTACGTTCAGCGGTCATGAGCGGATGCGCTCCCTGCACTCGGTGTGTTCCGCGCGGTGGGCCACTGTGCTCCCGGCGTCGAGGAGTTCGCGGTAGAGGTCCGCGACCGCCTCGGCCGAGTACCGCACGTCGTGCGCGGTCAGTACGTGGCGGCGCCCCTGGTGGCCGAGCGACTCACGCAGCGACGGATCGAGCAGCGTCCTGGTGAGCGCGTCGGCCAGCGGGCGCGGCCGGCCGGCGGGCACCAGACAGTGCGCCCGGTGACCGGGCGGCAGGCTCTCGCGCGCTCCGGCCACGTCCGTGACCACCACGGCACGCCCGCACGCCATCGCCTCCAGCGGCGCCAGCGCCATGCCCTCCCAGCGGGACGGCAGCACCACCAGATCGGCGGCCTGGTACCAGGGGACGGGATTGGCGACGGCCCCGGCGAACAGCACTCCCTCGGACGCGTGGTGCCGCAGCCCTCGCTCCTGCGGCCCGTCCCCGACGAGCGCCAGCCGGGCCCCGGGCACTCGACGCAGCACCGAAGGCCACGCCTCAAGCAGCACGTCCTGCCCCTTCTGCCGGCACAGTCGCCCCACGCAGACCACCAGCAAGGCCGCCGGATCGAGGCCGGCGAGCGGTGCGAGGGCGGCGCGTACGGCGTCGTCGGCGGCGGGGCGGAAGCGAGCCGGGTCGATACCGTTGGGGATCACCCGCCAATTGGCGCGTACCCCGGCCCGCAGGCCTCTGAGGTGCTCTGCCTCGCTGACGCACACCACGCCGGCGGTCCATCGCGCCCCCCACCGCTCCCACGCCGTGGCGACCGCCGCCGTGAGCCCGCCGACCGCCTCGAACGACCAGGCATGCGGCTGGAACACGGTCGGGATGCGCCCCCGCACCGTCAGCCGGGCGGCGAGCCCGGCCTTGGCGCTGTGCGCGTGCAGCACATCGGGCCGGACCTCATCGACGACGCGCGCGAGTCGGTGTACCTCACCGGGAAGCGACGGTCCCGGTGCCCGTGTGGCGGGCCAGTGCCGTACGTCCGCGCCGAGTTCCCGCAGTGCCTGCCCGAGGCCGCCTTCGGGGCACGCGACCGTGACGACGAAACCGGCCGCCCGCTGCGCGCGTACCAGCTCGGTCACGACGCCGGCGACGCCACCGTCCATCGGTTGGGTGACGTGGAGGACGTGCGGCGCGGTACCCCGTCGGGTGGTGCCGCGCGATGCTCCGGAAGGCCGGCCGGTCATCACCGGGCGGAACGACCCGGACGGCGGCGGCCCCGCCCTGACGGGCCGTCGGGCAGGGGGATCCCCGTGCGTGTCGTCAAGCAAAGTCCCCGGGAGAGACGCATGACCGGCGTTGCCCTTTCACAGGAAAAATCAGGATTCCGATGGGTTCGGCGCGTCACTTTAACCCGGCATTCGCGATGTATCGGACAAGGTGGACAGGCGTGTTGCGATCGGGTGATCCGGCGCCGGCGCCCCGTCCGGCCGTGCTTCTTCGCGGGCCGTCCTCCATGGTCCCGGCGGTTTGCGGTCGCGGACTGTGCGCCGAACGTGGATGGAGTGGTGGGCCTCCCGGTGTGGCGCCTGACCAGTGAAGACGCATCCCCCAACAGGCTGGCTGTTACGCAGAGCGTTCGAGCGGTTGCGAAGTGGAGTCACTCGTTTCATGGTGGACGCAAGCCCCTACGCACTCCCTGTGAAAGGAACCTCCATGCCCGTTTTGTCTGTGCGGCGCATCGCGTCGTCCGCGCTCTGCGCCACGCTTCTGCTCGGCGTCACGGCCCCCGCCGCCCTGGCGGACGACACGGCGCGCGACCGCACCCACGAGGCAGCGCCCCTCCCCAATGCGGAAGTCCTCCGTGGGCAGGTCAAGCAGCTGAACGATCTCGGCACCATGACGACCCAGGTCACCGCGCTGGTGGACGCCGTGGCCCAGGCCGACAATGGCCAGCTTTCCGCCACGGAGGCGACCAGGCTCGGCGACGCCGCCAAGGCAGCCATCACCAGAGCCGCCTCCACCATGGCCTCAACGACCTCGACGACCCCCGCCACTCCCGCGGCGCCGAATGCCCCGACGGCGTCGACGAACCCGGCGGCCGTGCCGCCGTCGCTGGCGGCCAGCCCGGCGCGTGCCGACGCGAAGGTGCCCGCCGACGCCGTGGGCGACGCGCTCACCGCCCTGCAGGATGCCCTCAAGGAGGTTCTCGAGGCCGTCACGTCCGGTGACCCGACCAGCGTGCTCCCCGCGGCCACGTCAGTGGTGGGAGCGCTCGGGGGAGCCGTCCTCGCCATCCTCGGCCAGTTGAATCTGCCTCTCCCCAGCCTGCCCGTCCCGCTGCCTTCCTGAGGGCTCGTGGCCGTGCCTGAGGCGAAGCAGGCGCGCGGCCCTGACGCCGTACCGGCCCCGCGGCGGGCCGGTACGGCGTCCGTTTTGGCGGCCGGATCATGCCTTTCCCCTGTTCATGCGAGGATGCGAAAGGCGGATAAGACATGCCCATCATTCGGGTGAGCTTCCGTGTGAGCCGCCGGAATTTCTGTGTTCGGGGTTTCCGTTGCGCCCGGGGCTCGTTGGGGACGGTGAAGCAATTCCCCCTGGTGACTTTCGAGTTGCCGCAGAAAGGAACACGATGAAGTCTCTGAAGGCTGCCGCCGTCGTAGTCGGGTCCCTGATCGTGGCCGGTGCCGCCACCCCCGCCTTCGCTCTCGACGGCCCGGACGTCGGTGCCTCCGCCGTCACCGGAACGGTGGGCAAGCTCGCGAACCGGGTCGACGACCGGGTGGAAAAGCACCAGCCGGAGCTGCTCAACACCAAGAGCAACGGTGTCGTGTCCAGGACCGCCAAGGGCGCCAACAGCACCCTCGACCAGGCGGCCCACGGTCAGCTGAGGACGAACGCCCTGTCCCTGTAGGGCTGAGCCGTACCTCCACGCGCTTCGCCTCAGGCGGTCGTTCGTGCTTCATCCCGGGCTTTCCGCCGGGCCTTTGTGTCGGCGCCTGCCGGCGCCTCCGGGTCGATTCCGCCCCCGTGCGGGATCGGCCCGGAACCGTGTGCCGCATGGTGACCGGAAAACCGTGCCGTATTTCCACGTTGACGCGTTCGGGTGCGTCGAACCAGTGCCTCTCCGGATGAAGAGGAAACAGACATTGCCACACAGCAAACCGCCCCGCCCGCCGGCGGGGAACACCGCGGCCGACTCCATGAGCCCTGCGGCCGGGGCACCCGCCGTTCACCACGCCAAGCCCACGGGACGGCGGCGGGTGGTGCTGGGGTTGTTCGCGTCGGCGGTCGGGGCGGCGCTTTCGCCGGCTCTGGTGGTGTCGGGTTCGGCCGGGTCGGGGGAGGTGTGGTTCGACGAGACGTATCGCGGGCGTCGCATCGTCGGCTCCCGGCACGGCTCCGGGCAGCTCGGGGGCGCCGGCCACCCCGCATGGCACGTCACGGTGGATGGCAGGCCGCTGCACCTGATGCGCCGGGCGGACGACAGTTGGATGACCGAGGTCGAGCACTACCGGTCGTATCCGACTCCGCTGGCCGCCGCGCGTGCGGCCGTCGACGAACTCGGCCCGTCCGAACGGCTGCGCGCGCCGGACCACATGCACGGCCGTACGAACGGCACCGGCATGCCGGGCGGGGAAGAGGGAGTCAGGAGGGGGCATCACAGTGGTGTACACGCGTAAGGACGTCAGCACGCTCACCCGGTCCGAGCGGCGCCGGTTCGTCAACGCGCTGCTCGAGCTCAAACGGCGCGGTGAGTACGACGAGTTCGTGCGCACGCACATCGAGTACTACACCTCCGACGGTGAGACCGGACTGCGCGCCGCCCACATGACTCCCTCCTTCCTGCCCTGGCACCGCATGCTCCTGCTGGACCTGGAGCGTGCCTTGCGCCGCGTGGACGAGTCGGTCACCGTGCCGTACTGGGACTGGACGCGCAACCGCACCCCGACGGCCCTGCCGTGGACCGAGGACCTGCTCGGTGGCACCGGGCGGCGTTCCGACCGGCAGGTCATGTCCGGCCCCTTCGCCTACCGCAACGGCAAGTGGACGATCAAGGTGGGCGTCACGGACACCGACTACCTCACCCGCGACCTTGGCCGCGCCCGGGACCCGATCACGCTGCCCAGGCCCGACGACGTGGAAGCGGTCCTCGACGATCCCGTCTACGACAAGGCGCCCTGGAACTCCACGTCCACCAAAGGGTTCCGTAACAAGCTGGAGGGGTGGGGGTCCGGGCAGGGCCCTACTTCCTGGCATACCCACAACCGGGTCCACCGCTGGGTCGGCGGCCACATGGTGGGCGGCGCATCCGTCAACGACCCCGTCTTCTGGATGCACCACGCCTTCATCGACCTCCTCTGGACCCGCTGGCAGCGGCGGCACCCGGGCGCCCACTATCTCCCCGCGAAACCGCTCGCGCGGGGGGACGCCCAGCGGGGCCGGGTCGTCGCGCGGCACGAGAAGATGCCGCCGTGGGACGTCACACCGAACGAGGTGGAGGACCACAGCCGGATCTACCGGTACGCGTAGCCCGTACGTGCTACGTGCGGGGGCGTTGCGCGTATGCCGAGGCCTTCCGAGGCCTGCGCCTCAGTGGGGCGAGAGGAGCCGCACGGGCGAACCGGCCAGGTACGCCTCGATGTTCTCGACCGCCTGGCCGTAGTACGTTGCGTAGTTGGCTTGGGACACGTAGCCGAGGTGCGGGGTGGCGAGCAGGCGGGGGGCCGTGCGCATCGGGTGGTCGGCGGGCAGGGGCTCGACGTCGAAGACGTCGACGCCGGCGCCCGCGATGCGGCCCTCGTGCAGGGCGGCGAGCAGGGCGTCCTGGTCGACGATCGCCGCGCGTGAAGTGTTGACCAGGTACGCGGTCGGCTTGAGGAGGGCGAGTTCGGCGGGTCCGATCAGGCCGCGGGTGCGGTCGCTGAGCGCAAGGTGGACGGAGACGAAGTCGCTGCTCGCCAGCAGGTCCTCCTTGGAGGGAGCGAGTTCGACGCCGAGCTCGTCGGTGCGCTCCTTGGTGAGGTTCTGGCTCCAGGCGCTGACATGCATGCCGAAGGCGAGGCCGACCTGGGCCACCCGGCTGCCGATCTTCCCCAGGCCCAGTAGTCCGAGGCGGCGGCCGTGCAGGTCGGCCCCCACGGCACTCTGCCAGGAGCCGCCGGAGCGCAGGGCGTTGCTCTCCTCGACGATGCCGCGGGCGAGGCCCAGCAGCAGCGCCCAGCTCAGTTCGACGGGCGGGGTGGAGGAACTGGCCGTGCCGCACACGGTGACGCCGTGCGCCTCGGCGGCGTCGTAGTCGATGACGGAGTTGCGCATGCCCGAGGCGACGATCAGCTTCAGCCGCGGCAGACGGGCGATCAGCGCCGCCGGGAAGGGCACGCGTTCCCGCAGGGTGACCACGATGTCGAAGTCGGCGAGGGTGGCGGCCAAGGCGTCCTCGTCGGCGAGGTGGGTGTGGAAGGGGACGACCTCCACGTCGTCCGCGACCGGTGACCAGTCGGCGACCTCGGTCGCCACCTGCTGGAAGTCGTCGAGCACAGCGCAGCGCAGCCGCACGTCGGTCCCTCTCCGCGGTGGGGGCATCAGGAAATCCGACTGTACGTCGAGGCTGGCGATGCGGTTCCGCGCTCGTGCCGGCCGTGCTGGTCGTCGGCGTGTTGCTGAGCGCCTGGGCGACCGAGGAGATCGGGCTCCAGGCGGCGTTCGGGGCCTTCGCCTTCGGCGCGATCGCACCCCGTCGGCAGATCGAGCCGCAGTAGGTGGTAGAGGGCGGTGCGGAGACGGGCCAAGGCATGGCCGGGCTCGTCGAAGGCCCGCGTGGAGACCTCTGCGTAGCGCTCGGGGGTGTGTTCGCGTAGGGCGTCCTCGATCTGCTCGCGCAGGTTGCCGTGCGGGTCGAGGCGGGGGGCCAGGGCTGCCATGGTGTGGGCGGCGGTGTCAGGCACGGCGTCGGCGCCGAATGCGGCGAGTAGCAGCGGTGTGCCGCAGGACGCGCCGTACAGGCTCACCGAGCCGTGGTCGCCGACCAGCACATCGGCCGCGACGAGAGCGGGGCGCCAGGCGTGCACGGCAGGCATCAGCATCAGCCCCGCGTCCAGGGCCGACGCTTGGAGTGCGCGCAGTTGCCAGGCGCCGTGCGCCGACCAGACGTTGGGGTGGACGATGGCGCCGACCTTGTAGTTGTCGTAGGGGAGTTGGGCGAGGAGGCGGGCGGGCAGGTCCGGCTGGGTGCCGAGGAGGGAGGTCGGCCCCCAGGTCGAGCTGACCATGACCAGCCGCTGGCCCTCCGCGACCCCCAGAGCCTCGCGGTAGGCGGCCCGCATCGCTCGGCTGGCGGTCAGCTCGTCGAAGCATGGGTCGCCCACCAGGAGCGTGCGCCCCGCGGCCTTGGGATGTGTGGCGAGCAGTTGCTCCTCCTGCGACGGATGGGAGATGGCCAACCAGGCCCGGCCGGATTCGAGCAGTGCGTCCGGGACGACACCGGACAGTCGCTCGCGCGGACCGCGTGAGTCCGGTACGAGCTTCTGGAACCCCACGCCGTGCGGCAGGATCAGCACCGGGCAGTCGCCCTCCGGTAGGTCGACGTTCTCGCTGGCGGACAGGATGAGATCGGGGGTGATGTCGGCCAGTTGCTCCCAGGGCATGACTCGGCAGCCGGTCTCGCGCAGGACATCGAGGACGCCCGCGCCGAAGGCCGAGGTCGGGTCGTACGCGAAGACGACGGTGACACGGTGGTCGTCGCGCAGGAGAGCGGGGAGCGATTCGAGGACGCGTACGGTCGAGGTGACCGTGCGGGCGGCGACCACGAGGGTGCGCTCGCCGTGGAAGGTGCTCCACGGTAGGCATCCCGCCCTATCGGAACCCGGAGGGGTGCCTTACCGAACATGGCGTCGCCCCCCGGCCGAACACCGGAGACCGCTCAGCCGGCTCGCGGGTCGCGGGTCGCGGGTCGCGGGTCGCGGGTCGCGGGTCGCGGGTCGCGGGTCGCGGGCATAGTCATCTATCACACCTCAAGCCGCGGTTCCACCCCTCATGCCGGGACCATCTCTCTGGTCGTGAACGGATACACGGTAACCAGCGCGTGGGTCTGCGCCGAAGCGGGGCAGCCGCCCGCATCCCGAGGGGTCACGGCGATCCGGCGAGGTGCTGCTGCAATTCCACGTGCCGGAATTCGTAGGAGCCGCCGATCTGTCGCAGCACGCAGCGCAGGTGCGCGTCTTCCAGGAAGGCGAGAAGTCGGAAGGGCGTTCGTCGGAGCAGCCCGTGCCACAGACACGCCAAGACGAAGGGACCGCACGCCGTGCGAGAGAAGGCGACAGGGACACCGATCGCCAGGCCGATGAACAGGGCTGGCGCCAGTAGCTGTTGGGTGGCGGGCAGCAGCAGGTCGCCGAGTTCCACTTGGCGAGGGATGTCTTTGTCGTAGGCGAAGAAAAGCCCCAAGAACACGGCGAAGAGCAGGGGGAGCGCGAGACCCCAGCTCATCACGTGTGCGAGGAAGGCCTGGCAGTCGTGCCGCAACAGGTCACGAGGCGTGACGGGGCGTTCCAGGTCGGCCGTACGCGAGCTCCAGGAGAACAACGCTCCACCGACGAGCGCGAGGACGGAAGCGTGGATCACGTACACCGTCGCACTGGATCCGACGGATCCTTGCTGGATTTGGGCCTCGGCCCAGGCCAAGCCGGACACCGCGCCGATTCCTGCCGGTATCCATCGCCAACGCCAGCGCAGTCCGACCGCGGGGGACCGGATGAAGGACATGTCGTTGAGTGCTGAGCGGGTGAACGCGACGAAGAGCGCGGACAGGACCGCCGCCATGAGAAGGGGCTTCAAGCCATCCTTGGCGAGCGGCAACCAAAGTGCGCCGCATGCCAGTGCGATACCCCAGGTCAGGCGATCGCGTACGCGTGGAGTGAAGTGGTGGAGCTTCCACCAGGAAAGATCTGTACCGGTTCCGACGACCGGCTCGGTGTCCCGTCGGTACCGCGCGAGGATACGCAGCGTCCGGGCGGCTCTGGCTTCGCCCCAGGGTGAATCGGAATGCCCTCCTGTGTTCCGGTACACCGCAGGTATGAATCCGGCGAACAAATGGGCCCGAACGGCGGCCTCGGTAGGGAACCGCATCTGACTACACAGTTCGGAGGGGGCTGATGAGCGGAGTGCTGCGGGGCGGTGCTCGTACACCGTCCGGCACAGGAACAACGCCAACGGGGTTTTGAGGGTTCGCCCGACCGGGGTGTCGGTCCCCAGCAGAGCACATAGCTCGTCCCAATCCCCCTTCTTCTGACGAAGGAATTGCTCTGCCTGCTCTGCCGAAACGGGCTGGAGCACGATGCCTGCTGCTCCCTTGAGAGGGCTGCCCACGCTACTGACAACAGCCCGGTACGCCGCCGGACGGCTGGCGAGGATGATTCGGTCTCCGGTTCTGAGAGAGCGGTTTATGTTCTCCAGCACCCCGGCTTGCGCACTTGCCGGAAGTTCGTCGAACCCGTCGAGAACGGGAACGACGAGTCTCTCTCGCAGCAGGGCCTCAGCGCGGTTGATGCTTTTCGGGTACGGAGTGGGCGCGGGGTGCGCGAGCGTCGGTTCTATCGCCGTCAGATACGACGCCATCCAGGCATTGAGTCCGACCCCTTGCAGAGGCCAGTGACTCATGGGGAAACGCACATGGACGACGCCGCCCGGCGGCCGGTCCCGCAATGTGTCGTAGACCAGCCGTTCGAGCAGCACGGTCTTTCCCGAGCCCTCGTCACCGAGCACCACCAGCCGGCCGGTGGGAACCTGCTCCCGGAGAATGGCGCCGAGTGAGGCGGCTTCACCGGCGAGTGTGTCCGCCGCTACGCTCGCCTCAGCGTTGCCGGCGGCGGAGGCCATGGCACGGACCTCGGGCAGGCCCACTGTCAGGCCCCCGTTCTCATCGACCCACGAGACGGACATCGCGTAATCATCATTGAGCCTGTGGATGTCCTCCGCGGTCTCCCACTGCTGCCGCACACGTTGCGCGAGAGCGTCGGCGAACTCGGCCACCGGTCGTTCCCGATCGGTCTGCCACTTGCCGGACAGTAGGCCCCACAGGGAGACCAGCAGACCGGCAACGCTGGCGAACAGGGCCAGGCGGTCGACGAGCGTGTCGCTGCCGTCTCCGTCCGCTACAGCGTCGTACGACCAGAGCGCGGCGGCGAGACAGGCGAGCGAGGTGACGGCGTAGACGAAGAGCAGCCCCCGTTGTCCTTTACGCATGGCAGTGATGGTGCCAGAGGCTTCGGGGGTGACTTCTGGGTTTTCCGCAGCTCAAGGTACGGCCTACGGCCGCCAGGTGTCGGAGCTATTGCGAGCGTACGGTGCGGTGTTGCGAGAGTGGCCATGACCTCGGCGTATCCGTACCGGCACCGGCCACCAACGACCGTGTCCGGGGCGGCGCCGTGCGCCAGGCCGCCGGGGCACGGCGTCGGTCCTCCGGCCGCGCTGTCGGGGTGGTGTACGCCGTGACCACGTGACCCCTTCCGGACCATCACTCACAGCCCTCTGCACGTGGCCACGTGGACATCCGCTTCAGTCGCGTGGGTCCCGCTCCCGCTCGCCGCGATCTCACGCTTTACCAATTGAGGTACTTAGGTACCATGGTGTTGAGGTGATGGTCATGACG
Source organism: Streptomyces sp. NBC_00019 (assembly GCF_045041015.1). Taxonomy (NCBI): domain Bacteria; kingdom Bacillati; phylum Actinomycetota; class Actinomycetes; order Kitasatosporales; family Streptomycetaceae; genus Streptomyces; species Streptomyces sp. NBC_00019. Next base: position 4,005,920 of record NZ_CP108302.1, on the reverse strand, counting down.
GTGGCAACGAAGGCGGGGCGGCAGGCGCCGCTGAAGGTCGACCCGGAGATCGACAAGCTGATCAGCCAGGGTGCCCATTTCCTGGGACTGACCAAGAAGGACCTCGTCGCCGAAGCGGTCCGGGCCTACCTGGAACAGCGCCGGGAGGACCTGCGTGCGGGCATGGTCGAGGCGCTCCAGGTGCTGGACGGGTCTTTGAAGTCGGACGTGATGCTGCTGACCGGGCTGACCGCGGAGGAGATCGACGCGGTCGGCGGGATCGACGAGTAGCGAGAGCCGGGAACACGAAAAGATGCGACCAGCCCGTCCCACGCTGCGTTGCCTGCGCGAGGATCTGGAACTGCCCCTGCCCCCGGTCACCGTGCCGCTGGACGAGATCGAGCATCCGATCCTGGCGAAGGCGGCGGAGCAGTTCGCCGATGTCGAAACCAAGCATGAGCGGATCCGCGCCGTCGATGATCAGATGCTGTTCAAAGTGAAGGTGCAACGGTGGCGCGGTGCGGTCTGGGTGGGTGACGATCTGCCCTGGCTGGTGGCGGCCGGGCGGCGCAAGGACGGCTCGGGCGACGACTTCTATGCCGCGCTGGAGGCGGACGCCAAGGCGGCCCGGGCTCGCTACAACGCCGTCCACGCCGACGGGTTGAAGACCTCTGCCTACACCGCGCACCTGTTGCCGACTCGTGAGGACCACGTTCGCTACCGGGCCGAGGCTGCAGTCCGCTTTGTGCGGCGACTGCGCGCGGCCATTCTGGCGCTGGCCCGGGCGACCTTGCGGGACGGCCGCGAACATGCCCAGGACTTCGACACGTTCACCCTCGGGTTGCAGGTTCGTGCGGACGAGGGGCACGAGACCTATCTCGCCATCCGTATCACCGGTTCCGTCCCCGCCAACCTCACCGCCGTGATCCTCAGCAACGTCCCGGGCTGCGACAAAGACGGCTGGTATCCCGAATACGCCCTGCCCGAACGGGACCTGCTGCCCGCCGAGCAGGCCTGGTCCAACCTGATGGATCCGCGCGAGGCGGCCAAGGTGCTGGGCGGCGACGGGACCTGACAGTGCGCGGGTCATCCCAGTTCATACCGGGGCAGGGGTTCGTGAGCTCAAACTCGGAAACTACACTGTGTAGTTCGGGGCCGGCCTTGGCCGAACTCGGTCCTACGGGGGGCGGTGGGAGTCGCTCGTGGGCCTTACGTTGCCGCGGCGAAGCGAGTCAAGGCAGCCCGTCGGTATGGGCGGCGGCCTGCGCCGGTATGCGACGCCTGATCGGCGCCTCCCGTGCTGAGCGCCAACCCCTCTGACCAGGTCGTGGTCACCAAACGTGAGGGGTGCTTGCTGGAGTTCACCCCCTGCGGCACGAACCTGCGGGATGCACAGAAGCGCGGAAATCTTCATCTACCTGCAGCGATGCCCCGCAAAGAGTCGGGGACGCCCTGCGGCACAGCGCGCAGCATGCCCACGAGAGGAAGGGCCGTCGGTAGGCCATGCGACCCACCTGGCCTGCGGAAACACACTGTGTAGCGGTGCGCCCCCGGCGGGGCACCGACAGCATCTGTACGGGCCTGGATGGGCCGTGAGCTGGTTCTTTCCGGCACAGTCACGGTACCGCAGGTAAGCCGGCGCCGTCGTAGGGGTGGTTCCCTGTGAGCGCGCCGAGCGAAACGCCGCGTGGTTCGCGCACGCAGGACGGCTCTCCGAGCGGCGCAGGTACGGGTGCCCGGGCCGAGGTGTGGGTGCGGCGTGGTTGTGCGTTGGTGGTGGCGTCGGTTGCCGGGTACGCCTCGTATGTGCATCAGCGGGAGTTCGCCTTGCAGGGTGGGGCGGATGTGGTGAGTGCGACGTTGTGGCCGTTGTCGGTGGATGGTCTCTTGTTGCTGGCGACGGTGGGGTTGCTGAACTCGTCTCCGAGTGTGGGGCGTCGGGCGCGGACTGTGGTGTGGCTGGCCTTTCTGCTCGGGATCGCGGTGTCGTTGGCGGCGAATGTGGCGGCCGCTCCGGCGCTCGCATGGCGGCCGATGTTGGTGGCGGGCTGGCCTCCGGTCGCCCTGTTGCTGTCGGTGGAGCTACTCGCCCACCGCCCGGCCGGTCTCAAGGCCGGCGAGAGTCCGAATGATCCGTCGGAGCTTCGCGACGAGACTCGGCGCGAGGGCGCCTCACGGCGAGACCGAGAGACGAGGGGAGCGGATCGTCGCAGGACGGACCCGGTGGAGCGAGACGAGACCGAGACTGTGCGGCGAGAGACGGGCCGCGGCAGCCGAGAGTCGACAGGCGGTGACGAGAGGGGGCATGCAGAGGCTCGGTCAGTGGGTGATGGTGGGTCTCGGTCTGCTGGGGTGACGGCGGAGGAGGTGATGTGGGAGCACTTCCGGCGGGAGCTGGCTGCGGGGCGGGTGGGCAGTGGCGCGGAGTTGGACCGGGTGGCGGGCACGAACAACTACGGGCGGGCCGTTCTGGCCCGCTGGCGGCGGACCGGCCGGATCCCGGACACGGTGGATCGGGCGCACGTGAACGGAGGTCGCGGCCACTCATGAGCACGGGCCGGCATGCGTGAGGGCCGCCGAGGCACTGGCTCGGCACTGGTGCTTCGGCAAGGTGATCTGGAAGGAGACATCGTCGCTTCCAGCGAGGCGGACGGTGAGCTGGGTGGATTCGAACAAGCGTCGTTGCAGCTGTTCGGGGGCGTCAGCTAGATGGCGGGCCAGGTAGGGGAGGGCGTCTAGAAGCTCGGCGAGGGTGTCGGCTGACTCGGTGGGAGTGGCCGTACCGAGAGTGCGGAGTGCACTGAGGGCGTTGATCCGCTGGTCTTCCAGGTCGTTGTAGGTGTGGCGGAGGGCGGTGGCGTAGGGGTCGTCGGCGGGGCAGCTCTGGGCCTGTTGCAGGAGGTTGTGCTGGCGGCGGGAGAAGTCGTTCAGCAGGAGGTGCAGCCGGTCTCGTTCGCCTTGGCGTTGGCTCGCGTTGCGGCGCTGGGCGCGTTCGAGGGCGGCGGCCAGCAGATCGGGCCGGTGAGGGCGGAGCACGCGATCGGTGTAGAAGGCGGCCAGTGCGTCCAGCAGAAGGTCTTCGCGGATGTACGTGGTCTTGGGGTGGTTGGCGTAGGCGTCGGGGCGGCCGCGGTTGTTGGCTTCCGGTTGGCAGCAGTAGTAGGTGATGCCCTTGCGGTGCTTGCCGTACATGCGCCGGTTGCACGCGTGCAGGACCATGCCGCGCAGCACGTAGGTGCGGTTCGTCTGCGGGTGGACGTTGATGGCGTTCCCGGCCCGGGAGCCTTGGTTGGCCGACGGTCTCTGGGTGAGGGCGTCGTACATCCACTTGGGGATCAGCGGCTCGTGTACCGGCTGGGGTGACCACACCCACAGGGCGGGGGCGTTGTAGGCGCCGCTTCGGGAGCGGCTGGCGTGCCGTGCGCGACGAACATCTGCGCACCGGCTCGGTGCCGACGCCGTTCTCCACCCAGCACCGCATCCGGCGCGATGACGACCAAGTCTCCCGGAGCGCAGCGAGCGGGCGCGAGGGTCGGCCGGCCGCGAGGAGCATCAGGACGAGGGTGGCGGCTCCGAATGCACCGTGGGCGGTGACCACGGGCACGGACAGGTGGCACATCAAGGCCCCCTGACTTCCCAGAACGGGAGAACGAGCCAGATGCGGCAACCACAGCATCGTCCGTACCCGGCCGGGGCGGGAGGCCCGCCCCTACATCGCATCGGGGATGAACAGCTGCCTGCCGGCCATCGTTTCGCAGGCCTGTCGGAAGGTCCATTATGGGGCCCTGACAGTCGTTAGCGCGTCCCGTAAGATTCCGACTACTGTGTGCCACAGTAGGGGGACATTGGGGGGCTTTCGTGCTCGATGCGAAGCAGCATCAGGGCAAGTTCGGCGAAGACTATGTCCGTGTGCTTGCCTCCGCGGCAGGGTTGATCGTTTCGCAGGACGATCTCGACGCGGATGGGATCGATCTCGGATTCCGTGCCACCGGTCGGTACGGACGGAGGCAGTCACCCACCATCGAAGCTCAGATCAAGACATGGTCGAAGCCGTCCGGATCGTCCGGCCATCTGAACTACCGCGGGCTCAATGAGTGGCAGTTCAACAGGCTCGCCGGCCCCGACTTCACCGTTCCCCGGTTCTTGTTCGTCGTCTCCGTCCCCGCGGACAAGGAGGAGTACGCGGCCATGACGACCGAGGGCGTCATGCTCCGTCACTTGGGCTACTTCGTCTCGCTTCGTTCTGAGGAGCCGATCAAGGATCCTGATCGTGAGCGAATACGTCCGGTCAGGGTTCCGACAGCGAACGTGCTCACCGCCTCTTCGCTGCGCCGGCTCACCGAGACCCAGTCGGACTGGTAGGGGAACCGAGATGACGATTCCGCTGAAAGTCGCTGACATCGCCGGCTATCTGGCCGAAACGGGCTGGGAGCGGGATCCGCGAGGCTGGCGTGGCGCGAGTGTGTGGCACCATCCGGGCGACTACGAGGTGTTGGTGCCTGGTCGCGACGGTATGGGGGACAACGAGCGTCGGGTCCGGGAGATCCTTCGCTGTCTCTCCGCGCTGGAGGACCGGCCGGCGGGCGACATCGCCCTGGAGATCGCCAGACCGCGGCTGGACAAGCAGTATTTCCGGACGTTTCCCGCGGGGCACGACCCGGGTTACACGTCGCTCCTCTTAGGTGCGCAGGCCGTAGTGGGTGTCCGCAACCTCCTGAGTGCGGCGACGCGCACCGTCGTGCAGGGTCCGCACTTCTCCTTCGCCGGCCGGGCACCGGGCGTGGTGGGTGACCTCCTGCGTGCGGCCGAACTCGGCCCGTCCAAGGCCGGAAGCTACGTCGTGGAGACCCGGGTGCCGGCGGATACGACGGCTCAGGCCCCGAGTGGAGAGCAGATCGCCGGCCGGACCGTGCTGGTTCAGATGCATGAAGCGGTGAGCGCGGCCCAGGCGGCAGTGGCGGCGGACGAGCCCGCGGCATTCGACGAAACCGTCACGGCCGGCGTCTCGGCGGATCTGTGCAAGGCGCTCAGCGATCTTTCCGGCTCCGCCCGGAGCGAGCCGTTCGAGATCACCTTCCGGTGGGCTCGCTCGCAGCCACTCGACGCGCCGTCCCACGTCGTCGCGTTCCCCGAGACCTCGGGATCGCTTCTGTCGGCGGCGGCCAACCGGCTCCGTGACCTCAACGCCACCGGTGCCGCGACGCTCTCCGGCGTGGTCGAGGGGCTGCACGACGACGCGGCCGGCAACGACCGGTGGCGGATCAAGGTACGCGGCGAGTTGCGCACCGAGCACGCCGAACTGGTCCGGCGGGCCGTCTGGGTGCGGCTTCCGGACCAGGCCTCGTACGACCGGGCGATCACCGTGCATCGGGAGCGGCAAGTGATCACCGTGACGGGCGAGTTGTCCAGCGCGACCGGCCGGGTGGAACTGGTGCCCGGGCCAGGGCTCGACATCTGAACGGCTTTCGGCTCATCGAGGAGGGGTACTGTGCCGACGGAGTTGACCGTACGCGATCATGCATCGCTGTTCGCCCTGATGGTGGTCGCACGACCGGTGACCAACCGTGAACTGCGCGATCTCGCCGGACTTGAGGTCAGCGCGGAGATACGCCGACGAGCGAATCAGGATGTCGAGCGGATCGCGACCAAGAAACGCGGTGCGGTCAACACGCACCAGCTCACGCCCGAGGGCAAGACCTGGTGCGAGTCCGCTCTGGTGGCCGGACGCCCGGACGGAGCGAAGTTTCCGGCCGGCGTGCTCTATGCGGTGCTGGACAGTGTCGGACAGTACCTGGCCCGCTCGGGCACCAAATTCGGTGAGTTCTTCAAGCCCGACGTCGAGGGCTGGATCCGCGCGGTGTACACGGAACTCACCGTGCGCCGCGAACCAGGCAGTTGGGTCAAGCTGTCGGCGCTGCGCCCCTGGCTCGAAGACATGCCACGGGGGGTCGTCGACGCCGAACTCGACCGGATGATCGAGCAGCCCGACGTACATCTGATGGCCGAACTCAACCAGCGCGCACTCAGCGACCAGGACCGCGACGCCGCCGTCGACATCGGCGGCGAACCCCGCCACCTGCTGCGGATCGGGCCGGCGTGAACAGGGAGATCGCGGCGCTGAAGACCATCCACATCAGCACCGCGCCGACGCAGGACGAGGTCTGGACGCCGGTGACTCCCTACCACGTCGACGGCCTTCATCGGGAGGTGTACCGGCGGCTGGAAAGGGCGATGAGCGCCGTCGAGCGCGCCCACTCGCCGGTCGCGGCGGTGGTGTGCGGCGAGCGCGGATCAGGCAAGACGCATCTGCTCGGCTGGACCCGCCACGAGATCCAGGAGCGCGGCGGCTTCTTCTTCTACATCAAGCTCGTGACCGGCCGGGACTTCTGGGAGGGCGCCACCAACAGTCTCGTCGACAGTCTGTACCGGAAGGACGAGGGCGACCAGTTGCAGCTGGTTCGCCTCCTCGGCGGGCTTTCGCGCCAAGCCGGCCTCGACTCGGAGACCCACAACGCCATCATCGGTGAGCGCGAGTTGACGCGCGCTCATGTCGACGCGTTCGTTCAGGGCATCCGGAGAATCGACCGGCAGGTCGGCAACGAGGCCGCCGATACGGCCCGCGCGCTGGCGCTCATCGCCTCCACGGGCGATTCCGCGGGGGTCGGCCAGGCCTACCTCGCACTTGACGACGACGATCCGGGCCGGCGTGCCGCCTGGGGGATGTCGCCGCGCCGGCGACCGGCTCAACTCCTGCTCCGCGATCTCACGCGCCTGTTCGCCCTCGACGGACCGCTGGTCTTCGCCTTCGATCAGCTGGACAACCTGGTGTCCGCGTCGGAGACGTCCGCGCTGACGTCGTCCGCGTCCGGCGGGAGCCGGGCCGCGAAGCAGCTGAGCGGCGACATCGCCGCCGGCTTGATGGAACTGCGCGAGGAAACCCGCCGGACCCTGATGGTCGTGGCGTGTCTCCAGGACACCTGGGGGCTGATTTCCCGGTCGGCGGTCCGGTCCGCCCTGGATCGGTTCGAGGTCCTGCCGACACTCGGCGCGATTCCCGACGAGGCCACCGCCGCCGCCATCATCAGTAACCGATTTCGCCAGGGCTACGAGGCCGAGGGGTTCACCCCGCCCTACCCGACCTGGCCGATCAGCCCGGCCGCGCTGGCCGAAGCGCCCCACCGTTTCACCGCACGGCGGTTGCTCAATCGCGTCGAGAAGCACCTCGCCGAGTGTGAACAGACCGGCACAGTCTCCGAACTGACCTCCTTGACAGGCGAAGAGCCCACGGGAGCCGCTCAGCCCACGCCCGCGCAGGCCGGCAACCTGAACGCGTTGACCGAGTCCTTCGAAAAGCTCCGCGCCGAGGCCGATGATCGCGGGCCGCTCAGCGCCGCGTCCGAGGATGACCTGATGCCCGCTCTGTTGGGCGTGGGACTGCGGAGCCTGGTCAAGGAACTCGGTGCGGACGAGACGCGGTTCCTCATCGAGACGGACTTCGGCCGCAAGGCGGCGCTGCACGCCCGGCTGCGCCATGTCGTCGACGAGGCCAGCGAGAACGAAATCCACTGGTCCTTACGGGCGATCGCCACGGACAACCCGCGCGCCGCCCAGACCCGGATACGCAACGCGGCTGTGGAGGCCGGCCTGGCGGCCCACCTGGCGAGTCGCCGTCTGATCCTGCTGCGGAACATGCCGTATCCGAGCGGTGCCAAGACCAAGGAAATCAAGGACGACTTCGAGGCGCGGGGTGGGGTGTCGTTACCGATCGGCGCCGCCGATCTCCGGACCCTGGCCGCTCTGCGGGCCATGCTCGACGACCGTGCGTCAGGCCTGGCCGAATGGTTGCGACAGGAACGCCCCGCCTCCCGCATAGAGATCTTCGCGCCGGTGCTGGCCGATCTGCGGCAGCAACTCGGCATCACGGCCACGGACACCGGCTCCGGGGCGGACGCGGCGGACATGCCGGAGGACGCCGAGCCGGCTCGTACCGAGATCGTCATCGGCACCACGGTCCGGGGCCGCCGTCCGTTCGCGGTTCCCATGGAACGGCTCCGGATGCACACCGCGGTGGTGGGGGCGGCGGGATCGGGCAAGACGGTCATGATCAAGCGGCTCGTGGAGCAATGTGCGCTGCGCGGTGTCTCGGCGATCGTGCTCGATCCGAACGACGACCTCGCCCGGCTCGGCGACCCCTGGCCGCGCACGCCGGATCCCTGGACGGACGCACATGAGCGCGAGGCCCCACGCTATTTCGCGGATGTCGAAGTCGTGGTGTGGACGCCGGGCCTGAACCGGGGGCGCCCGATCTCCTTCTACCCGCTCCCCGACTTCGGTCCGGTCCTGGACGACGAGGACGACTTCCCGCGTCTGGTCAGGTCGACCGTGACATCGCTAGCGCCGCATGCCGGCATACGGGGCAGCAGTGCTCGCGCGACCCAGCAGCTGGGGGTCCTCAAACGTGCCCTCGAATGGTACGCGCGGGACGGCGGCAAGACCTTGGCCGGCTTCGTCGAGCTGCTCGCCGAGCCCCCGCCCGACATCGTCAACAGCAGGACCAGGCGCTTCGCGGTTCAGATGGCGGACACGCTCGAAGCCGCGATGGAGACCGACCCGCTGTTCGGGGAGTCCGGCGCACCCGCCGATCCCGGGATGCTCCTGATCCCGTCGCCGGGGAAGACCGCCCGTATCTCGGTGATCAGCTTCGTCGGCCTGTCCGGCGACGGACGGGCCCAATTCGTCCGCCGCCTCCAGGCGACCTTGTTCTCATGGTTCCGGGCGCACCCGGTCGGCGACCGTGCCCTGGGCGGGCTGCTGGTGATGGACGAGGCGCAGAACTTCGTGCCCTCCGGTGCGTCGAATCCGAGTACGGAGAGCACGGTCGAACTCATCCGCCAGATACGCAAGTACGGACTCGGGATGGTCCTCGCCTCGCAGACGCCCAGGGGGATCCACAACCAGGCGCTGGGCAACACGGTGAACCAGTTCATCGGCCGCCTTACCGTTCCCGCTCAGATCAACGCCGTCGAGACCATGGCGGAGGCGCGGAACGCGGTCCTCGACAACCTCGCCGGTCTCAAGGCCGGCATGTTCAACGCCGCAAGCGAGGGGACCGGATTCAGCAAGATCGAGGTGCCGGTCTGCCTCAGTCACCACGATGTGCCGCTCACGGAGGACGAGATCGTCGAGCGAGCCCGCCGGGGTACCTGAGCGGTCGTGAGGTGGTGAGCGCGTCCTGGCCCGTGCCGAGATCCTGGCCTGTCGCCCTGCGCTGGTGTGTCCGTGCCGAAACCCTGACCTGCACGGACAGGGTTTCGGCACGGACAGGGTCGCCAGGGCGCTTGAGCCGTCCTATCCCGGCGGTCACCTCTGCGCCGACCTGGAAGAGGGCAGACGGACCTGCGCGAGCGAACCGCACTCTTCAGCACTGTCACCGCCGGAGGCGACACCCTCGTCGTCGACAACGCCCGTCAGGCAGCCGAAGTCCGCCCCGGCCACCGGTCTGCTCGTGGTCACCAGCCGCACCGGCCTGCCGGAGCCGGCCATGGACGGCGTGGTGGCCATGGACGGCGTGGTGGCCATGGACGGCGTGGTGGCCATCCCCCTCGAATCGCTCGACGAGCGAGCGGGGGTCGAGCTCGTACGCAGTTGGCGCGTCACGGACGCGGACGGCGCGGCCCGGGCGCTGGTCCGGATCTGCAGCGGCCTGCCGTTGGCGCTGCGCGCGGCCGGCGAATGGCTGGTGAAGAAGCGCCCTCAGTTGAGCCTCAACGACGCGGTACTGGCATTCGGCACCGGCGGCTAACCACACTCGGAGGACGGGACCCCATCGGTGAGCACGGTTCTCGACCTGGCCTACCAGGGCCTTTCCGACCCCGCCAGGCAGTTGTGCCGGCTGTTCGGCTGCCTGCCGGGTACGACGGGCCACCGGAGGTCTCGCGGCGGCGGCCAGGGTGCCGGCCGTGGAGGATGCGGTGGGTGAACTGCTCACCGCTCATCTGGCCGTCGTAGTCCAGTCCCCCGACGGACCACGCAGTTTCCGACTGCACGATGTCATCCGGGAGCACACCCAGCAGGTGTCGAGGGACCTCCCAGAGGCCGAACGCCGCGCCGTTCTGCGGGCCGTGGCCGACTTGATTTCCGTCGGCGGCGGTTCAGCGGCGTGGCTTAGATGACGCGCCGGATCGCCTCAGCCGAAGCAGCCTGGCGCGGGAGGATTTCACTCTGGTTCAGCTGCGATCTTGGTCGGATTCGGGCTGGGTGAGTTGTTGTTGCCAGTCCTTGAACTGCTGGCGGAGCGCGGCGGCTGCCTGGGTGTCGAGGCCGTAGGCGGCGTATTGCTTGTCGGTGTAGCGCTGCACACGGCGGAGGGCGTCGGCGAACATCCGTCGGTCGAATCCGGCGTCGTTCTGTGTGGCGAGTTCGATCAGCCGCTCGCGGCTGTAGCCGGTCTTGAGCAGGCCGTCGACGTCGATGGCGTCGCGGACCTCGGCCCGGGTGAACAGGGCGCCGGTTTTGCCGGCGGCGACGTCGTCGCGGTGGAGCACGGGACCGAACTCGGAGGGCACGGGCGCATGGTGGAGGAACTCGGCGACGAGTTCCACCTTGCTCTGCGCGCCGGTGGAGGGGTCGGTGACGTTCAACCGGCTGTAGGTGGGCGCCTGATGGGCTGTCTCCACCAGGTATCCGGCCGCGGAGTAGGCCTCGATGAGCCGGGCGACCGCGGCGGGCATCTCGTCGGTGGCGCGGTCGATGGGTGCGAACAGGTCGACGTCATCACTCATACGGTTGACGATGTGATGCGCCTGGATCGCATAGCCGCCCGCGAGTGCGTACCCGTAGTCTTCGGCGAGCGCGTCGAGCCCGATCCTGATCAGGCGGCGGTGCAGTTCCTCCACTAGGCGGCGGCCGCCTTCGCCGCGAGCTCGGGGAACCGGGCCTGCCAGGCGGAACGGGCCGGCAGCGGCAGGAACAACTCGGCCCACAGCTGCCGCAGGAGTGTGCCGCTCAGGTAGGCCTGGAGGTCGGCCGGGGTCTGGGCCTCACGGATGACCCGTTCGTACATCAACACGACATCAGCCTGGTCGGCCAGGTCGTAGACGTATCGGGGACCCCAGTCGAGGTGCCGGGGCAGCGTGACCGTACCCGTCGTCGGCCCGTCCAGCTCGGCCAGCGCCGTCGGCAGGGTGTAGGGCTTGGCTGCCGCGTACCTGTTCATGACCCCAGCATGCCGCAATCGGCCCGTCTGGTGGTACCACAGCGCGGTGGTTGCGGGACGTGCCGGGCGGCGTGGAGGCGGTGTCCTTGCGCCCGCCGAGTGAGCCGACGTGCCCGCCCGAGAGGTCGAGGAAGGCGACCAGCCGCTCACCGGCCCGACTGCCCTCAGCCTTTGGGATGCGGCCCTGGCCCGCGCCATGAACGCCTCGGACCGTGCCGTCATGGCAGAGCGCCTGCTTCCCGCGCTCCTGGCGGACCTCGGCTGAAGCGCTCGGCCGCGCCCCGCCTCCTCGGCGGTGCGCCCGTCCACCACGTACGTCCCAGGGCGACCTGAACTGTGACCTCGCTGGACATCCGGGTGTCACAAGATCGAGGGGAGCCGCGCGAGCCGTCTGCCGCGTGGTTCCGACGCGACCGGTGGGCAGGGGGCGTCGCCTGGAATCACTTGGCCGGGGTTCAGCGCCTGCGCCGCTTGCCCTTGCCGCCCCTGCCGCGGTGTTGTTTGCGCGCCTGTACGGCGCGGAGACGGCCGGGCCGGCCCGGCCGCCGTGACAAGGGGGCCAGGTCGATGTGGCGGAGCCCGTCCAGGCCGGCGGTGTCGGGATGGCCGGACGCCAGGGCCAGGTCGATCATCTGTGTGAGGGGTGCGCTGCCATGCTGCCGCCCCCTGGCCGAGCTGTCGCCCGGCCGCCGCGCCCCGCGCAACAGCTCCTCGTCCCCTCCCAACTCCCTTACGGTCAGCAGGCTTTCGGCGGCGAGCAGTGCGACCTCCCGCTGGTCCAGGTCGGCGACGTCGAGGAGCCCGGTGTTCGTTGCTGCCAGCAGCGCGGCAGGTGCCAGTTCCGGGTCCTGGCGTGCCTGTGTCATGAAGCGAGGGCCGTCCGGCAGAGTGTCGAGGAGCAGTTGGAGCGTGGCCGCGCGCCTGCTGTGCAGCCGGATGGCCTGTACCGCGTTCAGGAGCTGCTCGGTCGTTCCGTGCCATGTGGCGAGTTCGGCGCGTGCGCTGTCCGTGTCGTACTCGTCGAGCAGGACGCTGAGCAGCAGGGGCGCCGGTTCGTCGCGCAGTGCACCGACGGCGGGGGACTGGCGGCCGAGGGAGAGGAGGAGCTCGCGTACCGCGTGGGTGCCCAGCGGGGTGAGGTCGAGCAGTTCGACGTCTGTGCCGAGCAGGGCCCGCTTCAGGGCGTGCTGTCGATTCCGCTCGCCGGGCGGGACGAGCGCACCGGAACGTACGAGGGCCGAGAAGTCCGGGTCCGGACGGCCGCGAGTCACGCTCACCACGCCCAGGTCCTCAAGGACGCCGACGATGCCGCGCAGGTGTGCCTCCGCCTGCGTCACCGAGTTGTCGTCGTCGGCTCCGAAGAACGGGTCGTCGAGGTACGCCGCGCGCACGGTCGCCCACAGCACCGGCCATGGGGAGGCGACCGGCATTCCGTACAGGGCGGCGAGCAGGTCCGCGACGAGGTCGGCGAAGCGGGGGAAGAGCGCGGACCACTCGCCGAGGCCGCCCTCGCCGTCCTTGCGGGACGGGTGGGGCAGCAGCCGTTCGCGCAGCTCGGGCAGGGAGCGTACGGCGCGTGCGGCGAGGGCCGCTGGATCGTCCACGTCCTTTCGGGCCTTGGCCACGGCCACGAGGCGGCCCTTGCGGACCCGGATCAACCGTGCCGCGGTGGCCCAGGCGACAAGAAGGGACAGGCAGGGCAGGTCGTCCGCCGTGCGTGCCGCGTCGGGGTTGTCGCCTCGAAGGTGCGGGAGCCGGGGCGCGCGGTGGACGGGGGCAGTGGTCCGCGCGGGGGCGCCCTCGGCCGGCACTCCGGCCGCGGTGTCCAGGCGCCGGGCCAGCTCGCGTGCGTCGACGATGCGCAGGCGGCCGGTCTTCGTCAGCGAGCGGCCGCTCGGTCCGATCTCGTGGACCAGCGTGGCCAGTTGTCCGAGCAGCACCGAACCGCGCGCCTGCTCCTGCAGGTCATCGAGCGGCGCGAGGACGACGGGGGCGATGACGGGGGTGCGCTCGCGCAGCAGGCTGCCTGTGCCGCGGGCGTTGCCCGGACCGGCTCCGGCGAGGGGACCATCCGTGCCGAGCAGTTCCTGCATGTGCTGCCGCTGGGCGATCTGCGCGAGCTGTTCTTGGTCGAGACCGCTCCGGCCGTCGCGGACCAGCGTGAGGAAGCTGTCCAGCGCCTCCTCGTCCCGTACGTCGACGCCTTGTTCGGCGGCCGACAGCATGAGGAACTTGGCGGTTCCCATGAATCGCGGGTCGAACATGTCCTGGCGCCACCCGGCGCGCTCGGCAGCCGCGGCCTCGTACAGTGCCTGCGGACTGTCGGACCGGGGGTCGAGGATCCCAGCCGCATCCAGGAAGCCAACCAGGGCGCAGACGGCCCCGGGCGCGTCGACGCGCTCGTCGGAGAGCTCCTCGTCATCGGGGAGCAAGGTCACCTTGCGGGGGAACCACTCGCGCAGCAGAGCGCGTACATGCTCGGTGCGCCACAGCGCGAGTCGCCCGTCTTCCGTGCCCTGATGCCGGTACTCCAGGGCGACGGCGACCGCGAACTCGTTCACCGGCCGACCGCCGGCCTCCTCCCGCTCGGCGACGAGCCGGACGATGGCGTCCTGGACATCCTCGAAGGAACCGTCGTCGCCGGGGTCCTCTTGGCTTGTCTCGTCGATGTCGAACAGCAGTCGCACCGCGTCTCCCTCGTGGTTCCATGCCGACGGGGACCACGGTAGCGAGTTCGCCGCGTGCCGCCATTCGCGCCTTGACAGACGGGAGTTCACACCTCGCCGTCCCGCGCAGCCGCAGCCGCAGCCGCAGCCGCACGGTGCATTCCACCCCTCGCTCACCTGCCCATCGCGTTGTACGTGGTGAACGCCCCACCAGCCAACTGGTCGCCACCCGCGGTGAACACCGCGACACCAAGGGCCCTGCGCCCGGCGGACGCTCCAGCGCTGCGGGCTCGCCGTCGCAGTGCAGCACGGCGGTGGCCGGACCAGACCACGCCAGGGCGACGGATCCGGGTGGGGCCTGCACAGGGGCACAGCCTCCCGCGCAGTGCCCGGATGATGATCAGCTCGAGAGGAGTCTGGGTGAAACCTCGCCGGGCCGGCCGTCGGCAGACGGCCTGCTGGAGCCTGCCCTGCTTGCCTGAGCGGAGCACGGCCGCGTGCGTCCGGATCCTGTCATCCTCCGCATTGGAATACCGAACGACTCGGTTTAGTTTTATCGGATGGCGGTGCAGCCCGTCACCCGGCACACCTCAGAAAGGACCGCTTCCATGCGTTACGCCGTTCTCGGCACTGGCATCGTCGGCCGGCCCGTCGCCGCCAAGCTCGCCTCCCTCGGCCACGAGGTCGTCATCGGCACCCGCGAGCCGCAGGCCACCCTCGCCCGTACCGAAGGCGACGCCATGGGCAACCCGCCGTTCGCCACCTGGCACACCGGCCACGCGGACGTGCCGCTGAAGCCCTTCGCCGAGGCCGCCGCCTTCGGCGAGACGGTCGTCAACACCACCGCCGGCGTCGCAGCCCTCGACGCCCTGCACGCGGCGGGCAGTGCCAATCTGGCGGGCAAGGTGCTCATCGACATCGCCAACCCGCTGGACTTCTCCGCCGGCATGCCGCCCACGCTGAACCCGGTCAACACCGACAGCCTCGGCGAACAGATCCAGCGCGCCTTCCCCGACACGAAGGTCGTCAAGACCCTCAACACCATGAACTGCTTCGTCATGGTCGAGCCCGGCCGCGTCGCCGGGGCGCACAACGTCTTCGTCTCCGGCGAGGACGCCGGCGCCAAGAAGCAGGTCACCGGGCTGCTGGTGTCCGTCGGCTGGCCCGAGAGCGCCGTCATCGACCTCGGCGGCATCGAGAGTGCCCGGGGCGCCGAGATGCTGCTGCCGATCTGGCTGCGTCTGATGGGCACGCTCGGCCATGCCGACTTCAACTTCCACATCCAGGGCGCCCGTTAGAGCGCCCACACCGGGCCGGGATCGCGCGGGCGGGGCTCCGCCGCACCGTCCGTGCGCCCACGGCTCGCCGGTCGGACGGCCACGAGGACGCTTGTCTGCTCCTCCCTGGCCCGCGGTGCCGCATCCCGCCCCGGCTGTCCGGCCCTGGTGGGAAACCGAAACCGAACGGGGCGGTTCGCTTCATCTACGCTGCGGGCATGCACACGACGAAGTCCAGCAAGAGGGCCGGGCGGCCCCGCTCGGCCGAGAAGGATGAGGCGATCCTGGCCGCGGCCCTGGAGCTGCTGGCCACCCAGGGGTATGTCCGCATGACGCTGGACCAGGTGGCGAGTGCGGCGGACGTCAGCAAGTCCACCATCCACCTGCGCTTCAAGACCAAGGCGGATCTGCTCACCGCCGCACTGGCCGCGCTGCGGATGGCGGATGCCCCGCCGCCGTCCGGCGATGTGCGCACCGACCTGGTGGCCATCCTCAAGGACTTCGCCGCCACCATCGAGCGCGTCAACGGCATGGCCCTGATCGGCACTTGCCTGGCCGAGGAGGCCCACACCCCCGACCTGCTCGCCCTGCTGCGCGAGCGCACCGTGCTGCCCCGCCGGGCCCTGCTGCGCGACGTGCTCGAACGCGCGCGGCGAACCGGGCAGGTGCGCGCCGACGGCGACCTGGAGGCGGCGGTTTCCGCGCTGCTCGGTCCGTTCTACGCCGACTACATGGCCGGTCGCGGCGGCCACGCCGAATGGGCGGAACAGGCCGTGAACCTGGTCCTGGCCGCGCTCGCCCCGCAGCAGCGGAACGAAGCCGTCGATCCCGGCGGCCTTCCCCGCACGTGACGGGGCGCCGCCGGGCCGGGGTGCCAGGTCTGCTGCGGTACGACGGCGACCGGCAGGCGGTGTGGTGCAGCACGACGCGGGCGACCCGGCTGATCTGCTGCCCGAGCCGGCTGCGGTGTTCGGCGCCCAGGACGAGAAGGTCGGCGCGCTGCGAGTCGTCCCTGAGCACCGTGCGGGCGTGCCCCCCGACAGTGCGCTTGTGCACCTGAAGGTCCGGCGGTGCCTCGTTCAGCGCCTCCTGATGCAGCATGGCGGCCCGCTCATCGTGCACCGGGGCGGCGGGAGTCGTTATCGGAGACTGTGGCGGTCGAGGCGGTGGATGAGGGCGGGGCGGCGTTGGTAGTCCTCACGCAGGCCGGTCAGGCGCTGGTGGAAGTCGGTGTCCCGGCCGGTGTGGGCGTATGCGTCGCGCAGTTCCACGAGGAGAGTGACGGCCTGGTCGTAGGCGGCGGTCTTCTTGGCGGCGATGTGCGCCTCGATCTGCTGCCAGACGCTTTCGGCCTTGTCTGCGAGGGTGGTCAGGTGTTGGGCGCGGGCCGCGGCTTGGTCGTGTTCGGCGCGCTGTCGGCGTTCGTTGCGCAGAGCGTGAGCGGCGTCCAGGAGGTGGGCGGCGGACCGGCGCCCAGGGACGGCAGTGGCGGCGGGAGTGCCGCGCAGACGGTGCAGGAGTTCGGTGCGCGACTGGGGCTCCGGGCCGAGGGCGAGCCGCAGGAGCAGGGCGTCCTTCTCCTTCTCCGGGAGGGCTTCAATCAGTGGCGCGAGTTCCTTCTTCGTGGGCCTGGCCGACTTTCGTGGGCGTGGCGGGCTGGCCTGGGCCGCGGCTGTGAGCAGATCGGCATCGACGCGTAGGAAGTCCGCGAGCGCGCGCTGTGGGGCTGTGAGCTCGCCGAGGCCGGCTGGGACGGGTGGTTCGGGGCAGGACTGGTACTCGTCCTCGTCGTCGTCCTCGAGTTCCCAGGCGGCGAGTGCGGAGAGGCGAGTTCGTCGCGTACGCCGATGAGGGCGGCCAGCGAGTCGTCGGCGCCCTCGACCCAGTCGCCGCCCTCGTCCTCGCTGGTGAGGTCGAGGAGGAGGTGGGTGCGGGTGGCCCAGGCATCGACGTGGTGGTCGAGGCAGTACGGCTTCACCATGGGCAGGGTCAGGCTCTGCCTGGGCAGGCGGAGCATCAGCCGGTGGGTGCCCCAGTTGGTGACGTACAGGTGGGCGTCGAAGTAGCGCTCGAGCATGCGGCGCGGATTCCCGCTCAGGTCACCCCAGTTGTAGGTGTTGGTGAAGCTGGTCGCGGTGATGACGGCCCGGGTGGAGATGGCCCGCAGCCGGTCCCGTTCCTCGCGGCTGAGCGGTTGGTCGAGGGCCTGGAACTCGTAGTACTGGTACTCGCTCACACGGCGGACCTTATCGCCGCTGTCGGCGGGCGGAGCTCGCGCCGGCTTGGCAGTGAGGGGCTCACGCCCAGGGGGTGCTCCTCGGTGCGTGGGCGCGTGCCCGCAGCGCGGTGAGGGCGGCGGCGCGGCCGGTGGGGGTGAGGGCGATGGTGGAGCGACGGCGGTCGCGGTAGGACAGGAAGCCGAGCGCCTCGCCGGGGCGCAGCCACTGCCACAGGACGTGGCGGGTGTCGTCCGGCTGTGGGGTGCTGCCGTCGGCGTGGGTGAACGCCTCGGCGGCCAGGGCGTGGACGGCGCTGGTGAGGTCGTCGAGCGTGTGCTCCCCGCCGAGCAGGGCCGCCGCGGCGGCTTCGGCGAACTCGGCCCTGACGCCGTCGCCGAACCACGCCTGGGCGGCGGTGGCCTGCAGGAGCGCCGGGTCAGCGAGGTACCGGCGGCCTCGAGTGGTCAGGGAGAGCTGGCGGTGCCGTTTGGCGAGCAGCCGGGCCGTGCGGGCCAGTTCGTGCAGTTCGACGAGGAGAGTGACGTCGTACTCGGTGCGCGGCACCATGCCAGGCAGGTACCAGTCGTAGCGTTCGGCGGCCTCGACGACCAGGGCGCGGGGCAGGTAGCCGGCCTGGGTCAGTGCCACGCCGTCGCCGGTCGACTCCAGCAGCCAGCGCAGGGGTTCGGCCGCGTCGTCGTGTACTTCGGGCGCGGTGGCGAGCAGGTTGGCCAGTCGGCTGCGCAGACGGCGCCGGGCGGCGGGCGGGGCTTCCGCCCACGCGCGGCGGCGTTCGCTGTGGATCGCGTCCAGCGGGGCATGGCCGTCATGGGCGGGGTGCGGGGTCGTGAGCCAGCGTTCCAGGTGCAAGGTGCGGGCGGTGGCGTATCCGCGGGCGCTCGGCACGAGCACACCGTCGTCCAGTGCCTGTTCCAGCATCCGGGACGCGTTGCTGCGGGCGACGGCTTCGTGGATGCCCATCACCGGCCCCCAGGCGAGCAGTGCGGTGTCCGGTGGGGTCACCGGGGAGGCGTCCACCGCTTGCTGGAAGGCGGCCCGACCCTCTTCGGACGTGCGCTGCCACGCGTCGAGGATCGCGAGGGTGGCCGCTGACGTACAGACCGCGGCGGCGCGGGGCCGGTCGGCGTCGTCGAGAAGCTCGGCCAGGATGGCGAGAATGTGCGGGTACTCGGCGGGCTCGGCAGCCCACTTGACCGGCAGTTCGTACCAGCAGAACCGTTCTACATCCTGCTGGGCGAGCGAGCCGGCCGGGTCGCCGTCCGGCAGCAGCCAGCCCAGCAGGTGATCCCGAACGTCTCCCGTGTCGCCTGTGTGCATCATGTATGTCCTTCTTGTTCGACTTCCCGGGCCCGGCGCCGGACCCAGTCCTGATGAAACCCCGGCCGGTCCGCAGCCCGGAGCACGGCACACGCGGTCGTGGCATCACCGCGCCGCAGGGCGCAGGCGACCATGGCGTCCAAGGGCTGCCAGTCCTCTGAGCCGAGCATGGCCGCGGTGGCGGCGAACCGGTCCACCGCTCCGGCCGCGACCTGGGCGTAGGCGCGCCGGCCGAGGACCTCAAGGGCGCGGAAGTCCCAGCGAGCCGCGGTGTACTCGCGGTGCAACTCCGCGACCAGATCATCCACAAGTTCCAGATCGCTCTGGACCCCGGCGTGCAGGAACACCTGGGTCTCCTGCCGGAAGGTCCCGCCGAAGTCGCCGGTCTCACCGAGGACTTCGAGGAAGTCCCGCCAGAACACCTCGGCGGGGATCGACGCCTGCCGCCACGGAACGGCGGCGTACGGCCACCGCGTGGCGCAGCCACTCGCTCAGGGTGCCGCACGAGTCGTCGCACACGCGCAGCGCCCGTACCCCGCACGTCAGCGCGGCCCGCCGGACGGCCAGCAGCCGCGCCGGATCGCCGCCTGCCGCCTCGATCTGGCCGATGGTGGTTTCGATGAGCGCTTCAGCCCGTGCCATGGTCGCCCGCTGGCCATGGTGCCGGTCCTGATCCACCCCTTGGACAAGCGTCTCGTACGGCCCCTGAGGCGAGACGGGAAAACGTGGCCATGCCCCGGTCAGGGCCCGCTCGGACAGTCGCCGACCGGGAGTGCTGCGCATGGCCTCCGTCTTCGCCCGCCCCTCCAACGGCTGCCTCCATACCTTGGCGCGGGCCCGCGCGACGACCTTCGGGTCGCGCACCGCCTCGTCGGCCAGCTCGGCCGCGCCCAGCCGAGCCGCCGTGAGGCGCTCACGCAGGTCCAGGAGGTGGCTCCACAAGGGTTCCAGATACGTCCCGTGCATCATCCCGCCGGACCGCTCCCGCGTCAGGCGCGCATCGCACTCATCCCAGCCACTCCCGCAGTCCACCACGCACACGACGGCGAACCACACGTCCCAGTACGTCCACCGGCCGGACGGCGCCGCATGCGGCCAGGGCTCCGGGCCGAACACCGGCGGTCGCCGCCTGCCGGAGGGCTTCCCGGCATTGCTCTCCATGGCCACCACCGCATACTGACAGCAGCCGATGGCTTGCGGCATAAGCGTCGGCGTAGCCTCGCGGACATGACCGAGGCCTGGACCGAGCACGCGCTCAAGGCGCTCCGTGCCGCCTGCCGTACCGAGGACGGTGCGTCCCTGCTCGCCGTGCTGCGCACGCAGGACCTCGGTGATGTGCTGCAGCAGTGCGGCGACGCGCTCGGCGTGGCCGCCTCCCGGGGCGTGCCCGGCGCCGCGGAGACGGCGGCCCGGTGTGCGGCCGCTCTGCGCGAGCGGGACTGGCCCGGCGATGAGGTGCTCGCCGGACAGCTCGACAGCGCGGTCGGCTCCGTGGCCTTCGCGCTGCGGCCGCTGCCGGTGGATCTGGAGGAGTTGTCCGGCCTGCTGGAAGGCGATCCTGCCTGGAGCGGTGGTCGTATCCACCTGGACACCGGCGAGTGCCGCCCCTCTGTCGTGGACGACGAACTGCCGTGGTCCGAGGATGAATCGGAGGACGACGAGTGCTGGCTGCACGTTCCGGGCGCGGGTTCGCGTGACGCCTACCGTGACATGGAGGACTTCATCGTCACCCTCGATGACCAGGACCTGGCCAAGTTCCTCGGCATCGCGATCCAGGGGCAGGGGGCGTTCCACCGCTTCAAGGACATGCTGGCCACCTCACCGGCGCAGCTGCAGCGGTACTGGTTGTTCTCGGCGGAACGGCAGTTGGGCCGGGCCCGGGCCTGGCTCGCGGAGCACGGCTACCGGCCCGCGTCACCGGGAGGTCGCTGACCCAGACGGCCCTTTACGGTCCCCAGCGCCGGTACGCCTCGATCCACTCGGCTCCCTCGGGTGCCGGATCGGGCAGCGGAAGGTCGAGGATGCCGATTGCCTGCCGATGCCTGTCGCGTGTGCAGACCGCCGCGATCCGACTGCCCGGCAGCAGGTCCACCTTCTTCACGGTGACTTTCACCCCGAGAACGACCGTCTCGAACGGGACGGCGAGATGCTCTGCGATCATCGTGAACAGGCCGGTGAGCTGCTCCTCGTCGTCGTAGGCATCCACGGTGGCCTGTGCGACCAGTTCGTCGAGCTGTGCCTTGCTCAGCTGCTTGCCCATGGCTACCAACGTATCCGTGAGGCAGGTCAGGGTAGGCACGCCAAGGGGCGACTTCTTCGCGAGGGGCCACCTACCCGTGGTCGCGGAACGACGTGGTGGCCAACAGTGGCCGTCCTGACCGAGCTTGCCGGACGGCGGAAGCCCGAGAGACCCGCGCAAGTGGTAACGGAACAGTGAAATTTCCGCGATTCGCGACATACACCCGGGGCGCGAACCTGCGGTTGTGCGGTGAGACGACCAAGACCTGGTGAGACGGGGTATCACCCGCGGATACGTGCCCGTGTAGACAGGTGTCGCGATAGGGCGCGACCTCGCGGGGAAACCAGGAAAATGCCCCTTGACCTGCGGTTACCAAAAACAGAGCGGCGCCC
The DNA here is from genome assembly GCF_045041015.1 of Streptomyces sp. NBC_00019. Taxonomy (NCBI): domain Bacteria; kingdom Bacillati; phylum Actinomycetota; class Actinomycetes; order Kitasatosporales; family Streptomycetaceae; genus Streptomyces; species Streptomyces sp. NBC_00019. The sequence goes on along the minus strand of NZ_CP108302.1, from coordinate 3,984,595 downwards.
CCGGCAGGACTCGAACCTGCGGCCAAGCGCTTAGAAGGCGCCTGCTCTATCCACTGAGCTACGGGGGCCGGTGTGGTGGCCTCGCACCTGGTGCCCGGGTGTGGGCTGATCCGTGACGTTGCCGGGGACAAGGATAGGGCTCCCGGATCCTTGTCCCTGCTGCTTCGCCTCCGTGGCTCAATGTGGAGGTTCGGTGAAGCGGTCCTGATAATCGCAGGCAGGTACGAATCGTGCATCGCTTTTGGCGTCTCACGCCCCGGGTGTTGTGCACTCGTTATGCCTGGACTGTGCCGTTGCCCCAGTCGTCCCTTCCGTCCCCTTGTGTTCTATCGGCGCGCAGACATGGTCATATGCTTCAGAAATCACCTAAAATTGGGCATTCTTCACATGTGGTGACCTTGGACGTACGGCCTCAGCTGCTCGACGCACTCTCCGCCCTGCGCGACCGTGTCGCCGCCGCACGCTTCCCGCTGCCCCTTGCGGGGGCTCCACGCGCGCGTGCCAACCGCGACGAACTGCTCGCCCAGCTCGACGACTACTTGGTGCCCCGGTTGAGGGAACCCGAAGCGCCCTTGCTGGCCGTTGTGGGGGGTTCGACGGGCGCCGGCAAGTCGACCCTCGTCAACTCCCTTGTGGGCAGACGGGTCAGCGAGGCGGGCGTACTGCGGCCGACCACGCGGACACCCGTGCTGGTGTGTCATCCGGAGGACCATCACTGGTTCAGCGGAATGCGCGTACTGCCCGACCTCACGCGCGTGTGGGTGCCGCACCAGGACGTGAGCGACGAACTCCTGCTGCCCGGCGAGGATCCCGCGCGCGTGCTGCGTGTCGAGACCGCCGACACCCTCCCGCCCGGCCTCGCCCTCCTCGACGCACCCGACGTCGACTCCCTCGTCGCCGACAACCGCACCCTGGCCGCCGAACTCATCTGCGCGGCCGACATCTGGGTCATGGTCACCACGGCGGCCCGGTACGCCGACGCCGTCCCCTGGCATCTGCTGCGTACCGCCAAGGAGTACAACGCCGCCCTCGTGACCGTCCTCGACCGGGTGCCGCACCAGGTCGTCTCCGAGGTCTCCCGCCAGTACGGGGCGCTGCTCACCAAGGCCGGACTCGGCGAGGTACCGCGATTCACCGTGCCCGAGCTCCCCGAGTCGGCATGGGGCGGCGGACTGCTGCCGGCCACCGCCGTCGCACCGCTCAGGGCCTGGCTCGTCCACCAGGCCCAGGACCCGGCCGCCCGGCAGCACACCCTGGGCCGCACCGCCCACGGCGTCCTCGACTCGCTCAAGGCCCGCATGCCCGAGCTGGCCAGCGCCGCCGCCGCCCAGTACGCGGCCGCGCTGCGGCTCACCGCCGCCGTCGACGGGGCGTACGACAGCGAACACGCGCGCGTGCGAGGACGGCTGCAGGCGGGCGCCGTACTCGCCGGGGACGCGCTCAAGCGGTGGCGCGCGTTCCCGCTCGACTGCTCCGCCGCAGAGCTCCTCGACGCGCTCACGGAGAGCCTCGCCGCGCTCCTGCTGTGCGCCGTCAGTGCCGCCGACGAGCGCGTCGACGAGGCCTGGCGGCGCGAACCGGCGGCGGACGCCCCCGAGCTGACCGGCCGGGACCCGGCGCTGGAGAGTGCCGAACACCGGATCGGGATGGCCGTACGACGGTGGCGGCGCGAGCTCGAGGAGTTCGCCGAGGAGGAGGTGCGCGACCTCGACCGCAGCATCGCGCCCGACCCCGAGGTGATCGCCGCGCTCGTCGCCACCGCGCTGCTGGGCGGCCGCCGGGCGCGCTCCGCGGGCGAGGGGCTCGCCGAGCGGATCGGGGCGCACGGCGCGCTCAGGCTGCGCGACCGGGGCGGGCGGCTGCTCACCGAGCACCTGGACCGGGTGGTCCAGACGGAACGCGAGCGCCGGCTCGCGCCGCTCGACGCCCTCGACGTACACCCTGAGCCCCAGGCCGAACTCATCGCCGCGCTGTCCGTACTGCAGAAGGAGAGGTGACCGGTGACCGCCGTCACTGACGAGGACCAGACCGATCACGCGCAGGACGCCGTCTCCGAGGACGAGGACGGCGGGCCGGCGGAGGACGAGGCCGTGAAGAGCGGGGATGCCGTGGACCTTGTGGAGGACGAGCCCGAGGAGCCGGGCGACGAGCACGCGCGCGGGGAGGACCGTACGGACTCCTCGGACTTCTCGGACGCGTGGGACGACGGGCTGATCGCGCGGCGGGTCAACGAGGCTGCCGCGGCGGAGCCCGTCGCCGTGGTCGAGACACGGGGTTCCGGTGCGCAGATCGCCGCGCCGCTCGCGTACGACGGACCGCTCAGGTCGCGGCTCGACGCGCTGCGCGAACTGGTGGGGCTCTCCCGGACCCGGCTCGACAGCCGGACGCTCGCCGAGGCGGGCCGGGTGCTCGACGAGGCGGCGGCGCGGCGCAGGCTGTCCGGGCAGCACACCGTCGTCGCCATCGCGGGCGCGACGGGCAGCGGCAAGTCGCAGCTGTTCAACGCGCTGGCCGGGGTGACCATCTCGGAGACGGGCGTACGACGTCCGACCACCGCCGCACCCATCGCGTGCAGCTGGAGCGACGGCGCGGCGAGCCTCATCGAGCGGCTGGGCATCCCGCCCCGGCTCAGGCGTCGCCCGGTGCAGAACGCCGAGATGGAGGCGCAGTTGCGCGGGCTCGTCCTGGTGGACCTGCCCGACCACGACTCCGCGGCCGTACAGCACCGCGAGCACGTGGACCGCATCCTCGACCTCGTCGACGCGGTCATCTGGGTCGTCGACCCCGAGAAGTACGCCGACGCCGTGCTGCACGAGCGGTATCTGCGGCCCATGGCGGGACACGCGGAGGTCATGTTCGTCGTCCTCAACCAGACCGACCGGCTGCCCGGGGAGGCCACCGAGCAGGTCCTCGACGACCTGCGGCGGCTGCTCGACGAGGACGGGATCGCGCTGGGCGAGTACGGCGAACCGGGCGCGACCGTGCTCGCGCTGTCCGCGCTCACCGGGGACGGCGTGGGGGAACTGCGCGAGACGCTCGGCCAGTTCGTGACCGAGCGGGGAGCGCCGGGGCGCCGGATCTCCGCCGACGTGGACGCCGCCGCGTGGCGGCTGCGGTCCGTGTACGCCACCGGGCGGCGGACCGGGCTGAGCGAGGAGGCGCGGGACGAGTTCGCCGTGCGGCTCGCGGACGCGGTCGGTGCGACGGCGGCCGGCGAGGCGGCCGAGCGGGCGTGGCTGCGCAACGCCAACCGGGCGTGCGGGACGCCGTGGCTACGGCTGTGGCGGTGGCACCAGGACCGGCTCGAACCGGCCACCGGGCGCCTTCCGTTGCGTGCTCAGGCCGATGAGGAGGCCACGGCTCGGCAGCGTGTCGAGCAGGCGGTGCGGATGGTGGCCGACCGGGCCTCGGCCGGGCTCGCGCCGCCGTGGGCGCAGGCGGTGCGGGAGGCGGCCGCACGGGGCTCGCAGGGGCTGCCCGAGGCGCTGGACGAGCTGGCCGCGCGGGCGGGGCTGCCGCCGGGGCGGCCGCCCCGGCCGGGCTGGTGGCCGGCGGCCGTGTTCGCGCAGGCATCCATGACGCTTCTTCAAATCGTCGGCGGGCTGTGGCTGGTGGGCCAGATCGCCGGGTTCATGGCGCCGAACCTCGGTGTGCCCGTGCTGCTGATGGTGGTCGGGATCATCGGTGGGCCGCTCGTGGAGTGGAGCTGCCAGATGGCGGCGCGGGGGCCTGCGCGGCGGTACGGCATGGAGGCGGAGCGGCGGCTCAGGGAGGCGGCGGCCGGGTGCGGGCGGGCTCGGGTGCTGGATCCGGTGGCGGCGGAGTTGTTGCGGTACCGGGAGGTTCGGGAGCAGTACGGGAGGGTGCTGGGGGCGGAGGCCGGGGTGCGATGACGTGCCCCTCGGGGGCCTTCCTGAGGGGGCGTCGTTCGTTCGGGTGGCGGAGTTCTCCACAGGTGGGCCGGTGGTCCACAGCGCTCGGCGGGCTCGTGCCGGCGGAGGCAGTCTGGCTTCACGGCGATCGCGACGGATGCGGTCGGCGCAGCAGACGCAGCCGTACGGGACGGGCCCGTTCGGCGTATCCGGGAGGGGTTCGAGATGAACGAGACGATCGTCGGTGTGGTGGGGAACGTGGCGACGCAGCCGGTGTTCCGGGAGACGGAGAACGGTTCGTCGGCGCGGTTCCGGATGGCGGTGACCGCACGCTATCTGGACCGTGAGAAGAACGAGTGGAAGGACGGGCACACCAACTTCTTCACGGTGTGGGCCAATCGGCAGCTCGCCGCGAACGTGGCGGCCTGTCTCTCGGTGGGGGAGCCCGTCATCGTGCACGGCCGGCTGAAGATCCGTACGGATGTGCACGACGGGAAGAACTGGACCTCGGCGGACATCGACGCCGTGGCGATCGGGCACGACATGGCGCGGGGCACGTCCATGTTCCGGCGCGAGCCGAAACCCGAGACGACCGGTGTGCCGTCCCGGCCCGAGCCGAACTGGGAGACGCCCGCCGACGACAGCGAGGCTCAACGCGAGCCGGAAATCGCCGCGGTGACCTGACGTCAGCCGACCGAACTGCGGCTTATCGGCGAATGCGCACCGAACGACCCGGTGGATTTGTCGATAAGCCCTGCTCACAGGCGATCTCGGCGATAACGATTCCGAGTCGGATCGGTCGCCCGAGTGCATCACCGGGAATCGTGGTGCGAGCACATACCTAGGATGCCGGGCATAGCTCTAGAGGCTGCTGATTCTGCTGGTGGGACCGTTCCCCCCACGTCAACGGGTCCTGCTCGAAGGGGAATTCTGTGTTTTCTGCGTTGTTGTCCGCGTGCAGGCGAAGGGCGGTCCGCGGCGCCGCCGCGACGCTGGTGTCCGGGCTTGTCGCGGCCGGCGTGCTGACGGCCGGTGCCGGCACGGCCGCCGCCGCTGCTGACGCGACGGCGCAGAACCAGGGTGGCGCGACCGCCACCATGGGCGGTCTGAAGACGTACGGCGCGGCCGTCATACACGACGACTCCGGGGACCTGGAGGTGTCGGCGGGCCTGTTCGAGATGTCCGTCGACGGCGGCGGCACCCTGCAGACGTACTGCGTCGACCTCCACAACCCCACGCAGCAGGACGCCAAGTACCACGAGACGCCCTGGAGCGGGACCTCGCTGGGCGTCAACAAGGACGCGGGCAGGATCCGCTGGATCCTTCAGAACTCCTACCCGCAGGTGAACGACCTCGCGGCGCTCGCCGCCAAGGCGGGAGTCGGCGGCGGCCTCACCGAGCAGGACGCGGCGGCCGGCACGCAGGTCGCCATCTGGCGCTACTCGGACACCGCGGACATCGACGCCGTCGACCCGCAGGCCGAGAAGCTCGCGGACTACCTCCAGAAGAGCGCCCGTGACCTGGCGGAGCCCAGGGCGTCGCTGACCCTCGACCCCGCCGCGGTCTCCGGCCGCCCCGGCGGTCTGCTCGGTCCGGTGACGGTGCGTACCGACGCGGACAGCGTGACGGTGACGCCGCCGGCGGACGCCGAGACGAGCGGGGTACGGATCGTCGGCAAGGACGGCAAGCCGCTGACGTCGGCGAAGAGTGGCGCCGAGCTGTTCTTCGACGTGCCCGAGGACGCGGCGGCCGGCTCGGCCGAGCTGACCGTGCAGGCCTCCACCACCGTGCCGGTGGGCCGTGCCTTCTCCTCCGAGAGCCGGAGCCAGACGCAGATCCTGGCCGGCTCCAGCGAGTCGACGGTCTCGGCGACGGCGAGTGCGACGTGGGCGGACCAGGGCGCCATAACCGCGCTGTCCGCCGCGAAGAACTGCGCCGGGGGCGGCGTGGACATCACCGCGACCAACGAGGGCGACGCGGCCTTCACCTTCGAGCTGCTGGGCGTCGAGCACAGCATCCCGGCGGGCGAGTCGCAGACGGTGACGATCCCGCTCCAGGAGGACCAGGCGTACGACTTCACCATCACGGGCTCCGGCGGCCTCGACAAGCGCTTCACCGGCGTCCTCGACTGCCAGACGCAGGGCGCCGAGACCGGGGACGCGGTCCAGACCCTCAGCGAGCCGAGTCCGATGACGGTGGGCGGCGCCGCCGGCACGAACCTTGCCGAGACGGGCAGCTCCAGCGCGACGCCGGTGATCGCGGGGGTGGCCATCGCTCTCGTGGTGATCGGCGGGGCGGCACTGGTGCTCGTCCGCCGGAAGAAGACGCCGACGCAGGGCTGAGCCGCGGTGTCGGTGTGACGGCGGCCGTCACGTGCCGTCACGGCCGGGTCACCGCCGCCGGTCATGAAGCCCCAGGTCACGGCGCCCCGCCCATATGGGTTACCACCCAAGGGTGGACGTCAGGCAAGATGGGGTGTATCTGCCCACTGCCAGATTTCAAGCTGCCGGACGGTTTCTCTTGGCTGAGTACATCTACACCATGCGCAAGACGCGCAAAGCGCACGGCGACAAGGTCATCCTTGACGACGTGACGCTGAGCTTCCTGCCCGGCGCGAAGATCGGTGTGGTCGGGCCGAACGGTGCCGGTAAGTCCACCGTTCTGAAGATCATGGCGGGGCTCGAGCAGCCTTCCAACGGTGACGCGTTCCTGTCGCCCGGCTTCAGCGTCGGCATCCTCATGCAGGAGCCGAAGCTCGACGAGTCCAAGACGGTCCTGGAGAACGTCCAGGACGGCGCCGCCGAGATCATGGGCAAGCTCACGCGCTTCAACGAGGTCGCCGAGCTCATGGCGACCGACTACTCGGACGCGCTCATGGACGAGATGGGCAAGCTCCAGGAGGACCTGGACCACGCCAACGCCTGGGACCTGGACGCACAGCTGGAGCAGGCCATGGAGGCGCTGGGCTGCCCGCCCGGCGACTGGCCCGTCACCACCCTCTCCGGTGGCGAGAAGCGCCGTGTCGCGCTCTGCAAGCTGCTGATCGAGGCCCCGGACCTGCTCCTCCTCGACGAGCCCACCAACCACCTCGACGCCGAGTCGGTGAACTGGCTGGAGCAGCACCTCTCGAAGTACGCGGGCGCTGTCGTCGCCGTCACTCACGACCGGTACTTCCTGAACAACGTCGCCGAGTGGATCCTTGAGCTCGACCGCGGCCGCGCGATCCCCTACGAGGGCAACTACTCCACGTACCTGGAGAAGAAGGCCACTCGCCTCAAGGTCGAGGGCCGCAAGGACGAGAAGCGCGCCAAGCGCCTCAAGGAAGAGCTGGAGTGGGTCCGCTCCAACGCCAAGGGCCGCCAGACCAAGTCCAAGGCCCGCCTCGCTCGTTACGAGGAAATGGCGGCCGAGGCCGAGAAGATGCGGAAGCTGGACTTCGAGGAGATCCAGATCCCGCCGGGCCCGCGTCTGGGCTCCATCGTCGTCGAGGTCAACAACCTCTCGAAGGCTTTCGGCGACAAGGTCCTGGTCGACGACCTCTCGTTCACGCTGCCGCGCAACGGCATCGTGGGCATCATCGGCCCGAACGGCGCGGGCAAGACCACGCTGTTCAAGATGATCCAGGGTCTTGAGCCCGCGGACTCCGGTTCGGTCAAGATCGGCGACACGGTCAAGATCAGCTACGTCGACCAGAGCCGTGCCAACATCGACCCCAAGAAGACCCTGTGGGCCGTGGTGTCGGACGAGCTGGACTACATCAACGTGGGCCAGGTCGAGATGCCGTCGCGGGCCTACGTCTCCGCCTTCGGCTTCAAGGGTCCGGACCAGCAGAAGCCGGCCGGCGTCCTGTCCGGTGGTGAGCGCAACCGTCTGAACCTGGCGCTCACGCTCAAGGAGGGCGGCAACCTGCTGCTCCTCGACGAGCCCACCAACGACCTCGACGTCGAGACCCTGTCCTCGCTCGAGAACGCTCTGCTCGAGTTCCCGGGCGCGGCTGTGGTCATCTCCCACGACCGCTGGTTCCTGGACCGGGTCGCGACCCACATCCTCGCGTACGAGGGTGAGTCCAAGTGGTACTGGTTCGAGGGCAACTTCGAGTCGTACGAGAAGAACAAGATCGAGCGGCTGGGCGCCGAGGCCGCGCGTCCGCACCGCGCCACCTACAAGAAGCTGACCCGGGGCTGATCGATCTTGCGGCACATCTACCACTGCCCTCTGCGCTGGGCGGACATGGACGCGTACGGCCACGTCAACAACGTGGTCTTCCTCCGCTACCTGGAGGAAGCCCGTATCGACTTCCTGTTCCGCCCGGAGAAGGACTTCAAGCAGGGGTCCGTGGTGGCGCGCCATGAGATCGACTACAAGCGGCAGCTCGTCCACCGGCACACGCCCGTGGACATCGAGCTGTGGGTCACGGAGATAAGGGCGGCGTCCTTCACCATCTCCTACGAGGTGAAGGACGGCGCCGAGATCTACGTACGCGCCTCGACGGTCATAGTGCCGTTCGACTTCAAGACCCAGCGGCCGCGTCGGATCACCTCCGAGGAGCGGGAGTTCCTGGAGGAATACCGGGATGACGACGAGGAGGAGGCCGTCGCCGCATGACGGTGCTCCACCTAGCCGACGAGGGGGAGGCGGCGGATCTCGCGGCCTTCCTCTCCAGGCTGCTCCACTACGACCGTGGGGCCGCGGTGCGTCTGCAGGCGGCCGGTACCGCGCTCGCCGTCTTCGGGCGGCCGCCGTCCTTCGAGGTACTGGCGATCCGCGCGGCGCGGCTGGCGAAGCCGTACGAGAACGGGCTGGACGTCACGCTCGACGTGACCGTGTCCGCCGGGGAGTTGCTCGAGGCCGTCGATGAGACGGGCGCGACGGCCGTCGTGCCGGGGGCGGTCACCGGACCGCCCTGGGCCGGGGTGCTGCCGCCCCGTGGCGGGTGGCGGCCGGTGCCGGGGTTGCCCGCGCCTGAGGCGCTGCGGGCGATGGTCGGTGCGGGCGTCGCCGAATTCCGGGCCCGTACGGGGGAGTTGACGGCCGAGGGGCGTACGCGCGCCGAACTCGACCGGATCGGGCGGGAGATCTGGTCCCGGACGGTCGGGGACACGCATCTTCCGGTGCGAGCCGTGCACGCGGCGCAGTCGCTCGGGTTTCTGCGCGCCACCGGTGAGTTGGCGTTGCTCTCCTCCGGGGCGTGGCTTCGGCTTCGTACGCCCTATGGGTCCATCGCCGTACGGCGGGCGGGACTTGGGGCGCTGGACGTCAGCGTGCGCTGAGCGTCGTAACCCTCGGACGTCGCACCCCTCGATGTCCTGATCCTCGACGCCTTGCCCCTCAGAGGCGGTCGCTGTCGTCCGGCCATACGCCGATGTGGTCCGGTTCCAGTTCCAGTGCCACTCGGTCGCGCATGCCCAGGGTCTCCGTGTACTCGGCGGGGAGCTGGAGGCGGCCGGCCCGGTCGAGCATGGCGTACTCGCGCGCCACGACCGTCTCGTGGCCCGTCGTCGCGTCCACCTCGCTGCGGCGCAGGACCTCCGTGGAGGTGCGGCCGTCGCGGATGGCCACCGTGCGGCGGACCTCGCTCGCCACCGCCTGGTCGTGGGTGACGATGACGATCGTCGTGCCGAGGTGTTCGTTGGCGGTGCGGAACGCGGCGAAGATCTGTTCCGCGGTGTGGGAGTCGAGTTCGCCGGTGGGTTCGTCGGCGAGCAGGACGGCGGGGGAGTTGGCGAGGGCCACGGCTATCGCCACGCGTTGCTGCTGGCCGCCGGACATCTGGTTCGGGTGGCGGTCCCGGCAGTCGGCTATGTCCAGCAACTCCAGGAGTTCCAGGGCGCGTTCGGTCTGGGCCTTGCGGGCTTTGCGGGTGGTCCTGGTGGCCAGCTGCATCGGGAGGGTGACGTTCTGGGCGGCGGACAGGTAGGGGAGAAGGTTGCGGGCCGTCTGCTGCCAGACGAAGCCGACGGTCCTGCGGCGGTAGGCGAGGCGGTCCTTCGGGGTCATCGCCAGGAGGTCGTGGTCGGCCACGCGGGCCGCGCCGGCGGTGGGGGTGTCGAGGCCGGCGAGGATGTTCATGAGGGTGGACTTGCCGCTGCCGGACGCGCCTACCAGGGCCATGAGTTCGCCGTCGCGGACGAGGAGGTCCAGGCCCTGCAGGGCCTGGACCTCTATGCCGTCCGTGGTGAAGATGCGGACCAGGCGGTCGCAGGTGATGAGGGCATCGTGACCGTAGGTGGGGGCGTTGCGGGCCGTGGTGGCGCGGGTGGTCAGGTCCGCGAGGGTGGGGTTGGTGGTCACTGGGGGCTCCTCGGGTCGTCGGCCGGGGTGAGGCGGGGTGGGTTTCTCCGGCGGTTCATCTCGCGTCCCCCGCCCTCAGCTCCCCCACCGACCCCCGTCTCCCCGACCACCACGCCTGTATCCCCGCCACCCCGACCGTCACCAGCACCACCGAGGCCGCCGGGATCGCCAGGGACAGGGCGGACGTGCTCAACTCGGCCCGGCCCGCCGACGACGGGGCGGAAGCCAGGGCGATCGTCGTCAGGTCGATGCCCGGGGAGAGCAGGGCCACCGTCGCCCAGCCCGTCAGCGCGCCGCCCGCCGCGGCCAGTACCGCCTGGGGCAGGGACTCCAGGATCAGGAGGCGGCGGCCCTGGGCGCGGGTGAGGCCCATCGTGCGGAGGCGGGCCAGGAGCGCGGTGCGTTCGGGGGCCGAACGGAGGAGGGAGAGCAGCAGGGCCAGGACCGCGTAGCCCGCGCCCGCCGCGACCGCGGCCGTGTAGATGTCCTCGGCACCCGACTGGAGGGGGGAGTCGACGTAACGGGCACGTTCCTCCGACCTCAGCTGTACGTGGCCTGCCCCGGCCGTCGCCTTGCGCAGGGCCGTCGCGTTCAGCTGCGCGCCGGTCAGGAGCAGTGCCGTCGGGCGGGCCGCCGACTCGGGCAGTTCCGCCCGGTTCACGACCAGGAACTCCGTGCCGGACACCGCCGGAGTGCGGTCCCGGACCGTCGTGATGCGGACGGTGAAGGTGGTGCCGTCCTGGAGCCGCACGGGGATCGGGCGGGTGCCGTACGTGGCGGCCACCGTCGGGGAGGCCACCGCGGTCAGCACCTCCCGCGCCTTCGTCAACTCGCCCTTCTCGAAGGGGCCCAGGCCCGTCCGGGCGGCCAGTGCCGCGTATTCGGCCGGGTCCACGCCCACCAGCGGCGCCGACTGCCGGCCGTTGGCGAGCTGGGCGTCGTACGCGATGCTCACCGCCGTCGCGTCCCGCACGCCCGGCGTACGGCGGACCCGGTCGGGCAGGGCGGCGGGCAGGGGCTCGTTCGCGTCCACGCGGGCGTCCGCGCCGATGGCGAGGAGTGCCGCGTGGTCGCGGGCCTCGCTCACTCCGGTCAGGACCGAGCCGCCGAAGGCCGCCGTCGTCAGGGCGGTGAGCAGGGCGAGGAGGGGCAGGACCGCGGAGGCGGACGTACGGCCCGCGCGGGCCAGGGACAGATGGGCGACCACTCCGCGCAGGCGGCCGGCGGGGCGGGCCAGTCGGCGCAGGGGGAGCGGGTAGAGGCGGACCAGGGCCAGGGCCGCGATCACCCCCGTCAACACCGGGGCGACGTACGACAGTTCATCGCCCTGCGAGCCGCGTCGGCGCAGGGTCTCCACCGCGGCCAGGGCCAGCACGAGCAGGGTCAGTTCGGCGACCGTGCGGCGGCGGGACGGCCGGGCCGTCGCCACGTCCTCGCGGCCGGTGTGGATCCGTACGACCCGATGGGCGACCACCGCGCGCAGCGGCAGCGCGGCGCAGGCGGCGGTCGTGACCGCGGCGGCCGCCGCGAACGCGTACGTCCGGCGGCCCTCGGGGAGCAGCAGCAGGGCCGCGGTCAGGCCCAGGGCACCGGCCGGGACGGCCACCGTCGCCGTCTCCGCGAACAGTCGGCCCGCCAGACCGCGCAGGGACGCGCCGCGGGCCCGCAGCAGGGCGAGTTCGGTGCGGCGGCGGTCGGCCGCCAGGCCGCCCGCCATCAGCAGGACGACGGCGGCCACCGTGCCCGCGCCGACCGCGGCGACGGCGACCAGCGGGGTGACGCCCTCACGCAGCCGGTCGTAGGCGGTCAGGATCTCGTCGAGGTCGGTGTCCGCGTCCGTGAGCGGGCCGGTCACCTCACGGACCTTCTGGAGGGCCGGCCCGGACTCCAGGGACGCCACCGCAGACTTCAGACGCTCGGCGTCGTAGGCGTGCAGGGCGTTCGTGACGGGCGCCAACTGCCAGTACCGCCAAGGGGTTCCGGGCGTGCCCAGCAGCGCGGGGGCCGCCTCCGGGGCGAGCAGCAGGGCGCCGAGCCAGTACTTCTCCGCGTTCGCCCCGGGGAGGGGGACCAGGGAGGGGCGGTGCAGGACGGGGTGGGTCGACCAGTAGGCGCCCGCGGGGTCGCTCGGGGTGACGATGCCGGTGATGCGGACGACCAGCGGGTCACGGCCCTCGCCGGGTACGTGGATCCGTGAACCCACCTCGATGTGCAGGCCTTTGGCCGTCGCCGCGCTGACCGCCCCCTCGACCTCGGGCGTCGACGCGGTCACCGGGTCCGACGCGCGCGGCAGCCGGCCGGTGACCGAGCGGACGTGGTCGGCGAGGCCGTGCTGGGCGACCAGGGTGACCTGCGCGGGCGTACCGGTGGGCTGCGGGATCCAGGGGTCCGGCACCTCCATGCTGTTGGCGGTGCGCACGCCGTACGTCGACTGGCCGCGGTCGGCGACGACGGGCCGTTGGACCGTGTCGAGGATCTTCGCGTACTGGTCGGCGAGCGTCGCCGGGAGGACGTCGTGCTCCGAGATGATGCCGTACTCGGGCTGCGCGTACAGCTGCACGGTCGTCCGGTCCGGGCCCGCCTGCTCGACGGCGCCGTGCAGGCCCGCGTCCTCGTACCGGTCGACCGCGCGCGGGATGGCCGCGGCGAGACACGCGGTGAGCGCCACCATCAGGGCGAGGGCGAGTGCCGCACCGGGGGCGGCGCGCAGCCGGGTGCGGATCCACGGGGCCACGACAGGCCTGGACCTCATCTCACTCACCGCCCTGTTCCCTGAGTGCCACCACCGGATTCGCCCGCCGCAACGCCAACACCCCCGTCACCACCAGCGGCATCACCGCCACCGCCCCCAGCAGCACCACGGCCTGCGCGACCGGCAGCTCGACCAGCACCTCCGGCACCGGACGCGTCGCCTCGGTGGTCAGGACGACCAGAGGGATCACCGCCCGCGCCAGCACCGTCCCCAGCACCGCCCCCACCGACAGGGCCAGCGTCACCAGGACGCCCTGCTCCAGGGCGATCGTGCGGGCCAGCCTGCGGCGCGGGGCGCCCAGCGCGCGCAGCACCGCGAACTCCGGGTCCCGCTCCCGCAGGGACCCCGCCGCGCTCACCGCGAACCCGAGCGCGGCCAGCGCCGCCGCCACCCCGGCCGCCGCGGTGAACGCCGCCTCGGGGCCCGCCCCGAACGGGTCGTCGCGCAGCTCCTCGGCGATCTCGTCCCGTACGACGACCTGCGCGGGGTCCATGTCCGGACGGGCCCGCAACGCGGACGCCACCTCCGCGGGCCGGTCCGTCCGGAGCCACCACTCCGTCGGTGTGACGCTCTCGCCGTACCGTGCCTCCAACACCCGGTTCACGGACCGCAGATCGACCAGCAGGGCCCCGCCGTCGTTCACCGTCGTCGGCAGCGCCTCCACGGACGCCACGATCCGCACGGGCAGGGTCCGCCCGCCGAACGTCACATCGACACGCTGCCCCTTCCCGGCGCCCGCCGAGGCGAGGTAGCGGTCGGTGGCGACGGCCGTGATCTGCGGCTGCGCGGGCTGGGCGACCTGCAGGCGGACGGTCAACGAGGCGATGACATAAGGGTTGTCGGCCGGAATGTAACCGGTGCCGTACGCGGCCGTCGGCGGCTTCGGGCCGGTCACGCGCGGCTTGGTGGGGAGATTGCTGCCGTCCGCGTTCTCGACGATCCCGTCGGCGAGGGAGCTCACCGTCCAGTCGGCGGGCAACTGAAGCCGTCGTACGGACTTGTCGGACCGTACGGCCGACAACTCGCCCAGGATCAGGCGCTGTTGCTGTGCCCGGCCGATGGGCAGGGGCTGGACCAGCTGTACGTCGGTCAGTGTCAACGGGCCTGAGGGGACGGTCAGTTCGAGGGTGTGGGGGCGGCCGTCCCCGACGAGGGTGCCCGCCGGAACCCGGTAGGGGGTGCCGTAGCGGTCCTCCAGTGTCACCGTCACATCGGCGGTCGTGTCCGCGGAGGCGCCGCGCAGGGTCGCCGTCAGCCGCAGCCGGGAGGTGCCCGCCGGTATCCTCGCGCCCGCCGTATCGCCCTTCGGGCCGAGCCCGGTGAGCAGCGGGCGTACCGGCTCGGAGGCCAGGTCCTGGCGCATCAGCACGGTGTCCGCGGCGTGCGCGGTGTCCAGGGCCAGCACCGCCGCCGTGCGGTTGCCGGAAAGCGGCAGTTCCGTGCGGACGGCGGGAGCCGCCTGTCGTACGTGGTCGACGGCCGCGTACTCGTCGGTGCGGCCGAGGTCGTCCTGCCCGTTGGCCAGCACCCGCACCGGCACCCCCGCCCGGAAGTCGGCCTGGTCGTCCTGCGAACGGTCCCAGGAGGCGCCCTGGGCGATCGCCAGCATCCCGAGCGCGACGGCGAGGACCAGCAGCAGCACCGGACCCGCGCCGCGCCCCGGGCGCCGGCCGATCTGCCAGCCCGCGAGGGCGGCGGCCAGACCCCGCCCGGCGGCCGCCCGGCGTTCGGCGAGACGGGCCAGCGGCGGCAGCAGCCGCAGAGTGAGGACCGTACCGGCGAGGAGCGCCAGGGCGGGGGCGGCGACCAGCAGCGGGTCCACACCGAGGGCGCCGGAGCTGTCGCCGGTGACGGCACCGGTGGTCTGTCCGCTGAGCTGCCAGTACGCGACCCCGGCGATCACCAGCAGCCCGATGTCCGCGCCCGAGCGCAGTGCGCCCGGCAGCGCGCGGGCCCGGCCGGTCGAGAAGGAGGACGTCAGCGCGGGCAGGGTCACCGCCAGGGCGCAGCCCAGCGCCACACCGGCCGCCACCAGCCACACCCCGATCCGTCCGCCGGCCGGCACGTCGAGACGCAGCCCGATCCGGGCCAGCGCGCCCTGTCCGGCGAGCAGCCGGGTCAGCGGTCCGGCCAGCAGGGGCGCGAGCGCCACCGCGGGTACCGCGAGCAGCAGCGCCTCGGTGGCGGCCAGGCCCGCGACCCGGGGCCGGGAGGCGCCGCGGGCCCTGAGTAGCCGGGTCTCGCCCGTGCGTTGGGAGCTGAGCAGCCGGGCCACCAGGAGCAGCGCACAGCCCGCGAGCAGCCCCAGTTGGAGCGCGACGATCAGCAGGGTGGAGCGCGAGACGAGCAGGGAGCGGTCGATGCGGTCGAGGACGGCGGGCAGTTGGGTGTTCGCGGCCGTCGTGCCGCTCAGCGCGGACTCGCCGCGCATCGCCGCGCTGCCGCCGAGGGCCGCCTCGCGCAGCGCGTCGATCCGGCCGGTCGTCAGCGTCGAGAAGTCGGCTGTCGCCAGCCACGCCGACGCCCCGGCGCTCACCCGGCCGTCGGCCAGCGCTTCGGGGGCGGCGAGCAGGGGGCCGTACGTCGTGAAGTCGAGCTTGTTGACTCCGCGGCCGTGCAGATCGTCCAGGAGCTGCCAGTACGGGGCGTCCGTGCGGGCCGGCCGGTACAGGCCGACGACCGTGATCCGCACGTCCGGGCCGTCCAGGCGGTCGACGAGGGTGAGGCGGGTGCCGGGCTTCAGCTTCAGCAGCCGGGCGGCGCTCTGCGGGAAGGCGACCTCGTCCACGGCGGAGGGCATCCGGCCCTCGGCGATCCGTACCTGCGACCTGTCCAGTGCCGCGAAGTGCGTCAGATCCGGGTCCTCGGACCGCTCGGCGGCGGGCTGGAGCGAGCGGGGCAGTGCGTACGGGCCCGACCGCAGGAGCTTGTGCACGGTCACCGGCAGTCCGTCGAAGGTCTTCCGTGCCCCTTCGCGTACGGCGGTGTCGGCGGCCGTACGCTCCTCGGCCGGGACGTCGGCCTTGACGACCAGCGCGGTGTCGGCGGCGTTGCGGGTGTCGGTCAGGGAGTGGCGCAGGGCCGCGTCGCCGATCGCGCCCGAGTAGGCGGTGAGGGTCGCCAGGACCGCCGTGGTCAGCAGGACCGCCAGCAGCGCGGCGGCGAGCAGCGGACGATGCGCCCGCGCACGCAGGAGGACGAACCGCGCGAATCCCCCGAACCCCGTCACTCTGACCCGGCCCCCCGCCGTGTTGTCCAGACCTCCCGGCGATGTTGTCAGAGGACAGTGGGGGCGGGTAAGCGGTTGTGGACCGGGCTTGACCGGATCGTGATCGGAATCCGGCGTCGAACGACCGGAATCCGGGACTCAGCCGGTCAGCTCGCGGTGTTCACCATCGAGGCCGCGGCGTACGTCAGGTAGTTCCACAGCGTGTGCTCGTGCTCCTCGGACAGACCGAGCTCGTCGACGGCGACCCGCATGTGCTTCAGCCAGGCGTCGTGCGCCGCGCGGTCCACCTGGAACGGGGCGTGCCGCATCCGCAGCCGGGGGTGGCCGCGGTTCTCGCTGTACGTCGTCGGACCGCCCCAGTACTGCATGAGGAACAGCGCCAGCCGCTCCTCGGCCGGGCCCAGGTCCTCCTCGGGGTACATGGGCTTCAGGATCGGGTCCCCGGCCACACCCTCGTAGAAACGGTGGACGAGGCGGCGGAAGGTCTCCTCCCCGCCGACCTGCTCGTAGAAGGTCTGCTCCTGAAGCGTGCCGCGCGGAATCTCTTTCACCGGTCCATGGTCTCAGACGGGGTGGCCCAGGACTTGAGGCCTAGGACCCCTCCCCGGACCTCCCCCACGGGAAGCGGGAATTCCGGATCGGTCGGTTGTGGTGCTCGCTTCGGGACCCGTCCCGCAGGACAGTGGACATATGGGTGCGCATGCTCTCCACAAGGACCTGGACGTCGTCGCCGCCGAGGCGCGGGCCGCGCTGGTGGACCGGATCGACGCGAGCGGGGCGTGGGCGGACGACCCCGTGTGGCGGAGGGCCTTCGAGGCGGTGCCACGGCATGTGTTCGTGCCGTACTACTACGTCGGCGTCATGGGCGGCTACGAGCGCCGGTGGGGCGAGAGCCCCGACCCGCGCACGCGCGAGCGCTGGGTGCGCGGCGCCTACGCCGACGCCCCGCTGGCCACCCGGATGCGCGACGGTGAGCTGGTCTCCTCCAGCAGCCAGCCCTCGCTGATGGCGATGATGCTGGCGGCACTGGAGGTCGAGGACGGCGCCAGGGTCCTGGAGATCGGTGCGGGTACGGGATACAACGCGGCCCTGCTCGCGCACCGGCTCGGCGACGACGGCCTCGTCACGACCATCGACCTGGAACCGGAGATCACCGAGGCGGCGCGGCAGCACCTGGCCGCCGCCGGGTACCGCCCGCTCGTGGTCACCGGCGACGGCGCGCGCGGGGTGCCCGAGCGGGCCCCCTTCGACCGGATCATCGCGACCTGCACCCTGACCTCGATCCCGCAGGCCTGGCTCGCCCAGTGCGCCCCCGGCGCCCGGATCCTCGCCCCCCTCGCCACCGGCCTGATCGCGCTGACCGTCCGGGACGCGGGGCACGCCGAGGGCCGCTTCCTGCACACGCCCGCCTACTTCGTGCCGCTACGGGGCGAGGGGCGCCCGGAGCCGGAGCCTGCCCGGCTCGGCGGGGTGCCGCGCCGGGCCCGGGAGAACGAGCTGTTCCGCTTCCTGCTGGAGCTGAGCCAGGGCAGCCTCGAGCCGCAGGAGGCCTACCAGTTGTGGGAGCGCGAGGGATGGCCGCTGCGGGAGCGGTACGGGATCACGGTGAGCGGCGGACGCGAGTGGGCGTGGCTGGACGATCCGGAGGGACCGTACGCGTGGCCGCTCGGTGGCTGACATGGCGGAGGAAGTCGGTGCGGTGAGAGTGGCCGGCGGGCCGGAAGCGGCGGCTCGGTGGGGGCGGCGGGCGTGAGTGGGCGTGGCTGGATGGCCGGGAGGGGCTGTACGCGTGGCCGCTCGTAGCCGACATGGCGAAGGGGCCCGGCGCATTTCGCGCCGGGCCCCTTCGTCGTCATGACTAGCCGCGGCGGACCGTGATCGTCGTCCAGGCGCCCACGTGCACGCGGTCGCCGTCCTGGAGCGGTACCGGGACGAAGGGCTGGATGGGCTCCTCCGCGCCGTTGACCGTCGTGCCGTTCGTCGAGTTCTGGTCGACGACCGCCCAGGTGCCGTCGGGCTGCTGGACCAGCACGGCGTGCTGGTGCGAGACGCCCGGGTCCTCCGGCGGCACCGACAGATCGATGTCGGGGGTGTCTCCGGTGGAGTGCCGGCGGCGGCCGATGGTGATCTGGTTGCCGGTGAGGGTGCGCTGCTGCTCGGGCGAGTACGCGGGCAGGTTGAGCCCCGCGGCCTCGGGGCCGGAGCGCTGCATCATCGCCATGAAGTACTCGCGGTCCGGACCGATCGTCGCCGACCATGTCGCGGGCTGCTGCGGGTAGCCGGGACCGGGTCCGGGCGGGGGCTGGGTGGAACCGGGCTGCGGGTAGCCGTAGCCGCCGCCGGGACCGCCGGGTGCGGTGGAGGACGGCGGGGAGATCACCCAGTCGTCGTCACCGCCGCCGAAGCCACCGGGACCGCCGGGACCGGACGGCTGGAAGGCCGAGGGGGCGCCACCGGCCGCACCGGGGCCGGCGGGCGGCGTCGGTCCGGGAGGCGGAGGCACCGGCCGCGACGGGTCGCCGCCGAAGGCGGAGGGGGCACCGGGGGCACCAGGGCCGCCGGGGCCGTCGTAACCGCCGGGCCGACCGGGGGCGCCAGGTCCGCCAGGTCCACCAGGTCCGTCGTAGCCGCCAGGTCCGCCGGGCCGACCGGGACCGTCGTAACCGCCGGGTCCACCGAAGCCGCCAGGGCCGCCGGGAGCGTTGGGGCCGTCGAAGCCTCCCTGGCCACCAGGTCCGCCGGGACCGTCGTAACCGCCGGGGCGACCGGGTCCACCGGGTCCGTTGTAACCGCCGGGTCCGCCAGGAGCGTTGGTGCTGCCGGGTCCGCCGGGGCCGTCGAGGCCGCCCTGGTTGCCGGGGCCACCAGGTCCGTTGGGGCCGCCGAAGCCTCCCGGACCGCCGAAGCCACCCTGGTTGCCGGGGCCGCCCTGGTTGCCCGGGCCGCCGGGTCCGCCGAATCCTCCGGGGCCGTTCGGGCCGGGCGGCGGGGGCGGGCCTCCGGCCGGGCCGGAGGGGTCGTTGCCGAAGGGCGGGATCGGTTCGGCGGGACGGTTCATCTGGGACGGGCGGGAGCCCTGGTACTCGTACGAGTCACCGGCGCCGTACGAC
The DNA here is from genome assembly GCF_045041015.1 of Streptomyces sp. NBC_00019. Lineage (NCBI taxonomy): Bacteria > Bacillati > Actinomycetota > Actinomycetes > Kitasatosporales > Streptomycetaceae > Streptomyces > Streptomyces sp. NBC_00019. The sequence goes on along the minus strand of NZ_CP108302.1, from coordinate 3,965,341 downwards.
GAACCCTGCGGCGGTCCCTGGAAGCGGACGCCCGGGCCGGGGGCCGGCGGGCGCGGGGCGGCCGGGGTGTACGAGGTGGCCGTGTTCGTCAGGAAGTTCCACCGGCACTCCTCGCAGAACGGCGCACCGCCCTCACGGGGCGTACGGCACTGCGGGCAGAGCTCCGGCTCGTGGTCCGGGACGGCGGACAGATGCGGCGGGCGCCCACCGGGCTGACCCGGCGGCGGGAAGCCGTAACCGCCACCGGGCGGCGGCGGGGGAGGGGGCGGAGGTACGGCACCAGCCATGCGGTGACCGCAGACCTCGCACCAGTCGTCGGAACCCGACTGGTGTCCGTTCGGGCAGGTCGGCATGTCGGCGCGTCCCCCTCTCCTTCTCTGTCCTACCAGGGTCCTGCTAGGTCACTTCTGGTCACTTCTTTACACGAACAGTCTTTGTGGACCGCGTCTCGAGAGTCATCTCGTCCGCTTCCGCGACCTTCGCCTTCAACCGCACAGTACCTGTCGCGGCATCGACCACGTCCACCACCTTCGCAAGCAGTTTCGCAGTATCGGCGTTCCCGGAGGCACTCGCGAGCTGAACGGCCCGGCCCAGTTTGGCCGTTGCTCCATCCATATCGCCCGCTTTGCGAAGATCGAGGCCTTGTTGGATGGCTTGTGCCAGTTCGGCCTGGCCGGTGTAGTGGGCGACCTGAGGGTTGATCGATGTCGAGGCGACCATGTCGTCGGTCCACACGGCCCGTACGAGACCCTGCGCGCCCAAGTTCTGCGCGGAGCCGTCGGGTTGGGGGACGACCAGGGAGACCCGGGCGGCCAGCATCTCCTGGCCGAGGTCGGCGGCCGGGACCTCCACGCAGAGGTGGTAGTCACGGGACTCGTCTCCCCAGGAACCGGTGGGATAGTCCCCGGCGCGCGGGCCGGCCTCGGTGCGCCGGTCGGTCAGCTCCACGACCGTGGGAGCGACCTGCTTGACGAACTTGATGGTGGTGCCGACCGGTGTCCACACCCGCAGGGAGACGTCCGCGACCTCCTTGCCCATGGCCGTTTCCATCATCTGTGTGAAGTCGGCGGCGAGCGCGGCCGGGTCGGCAACGATGTCCGCGGTGCCGAGCAGGGCCGAGGCGATCCCTGTGACTTCACTCACTTCCCAGTCGGTGCCCACGCCCCGGGCGTCACAGGTGAAGCGTCCGGCGCAGGCGTCGAGGGAGGCCTTGAGGTCCTGCGCCGACTCGTGTTCGTTGCGGCCGTCGGTGAGCAGGATGCCGTGGCGGATGGTGACGTCCGCCGAGGACAGCAGCCGGTCGGCGAGCCGCAGCCAGGTGCCGATGGCGGTGCCGCCGCCCGCGCTGAGCTTGCGCAGGGCCTGCTTGGCCTGGTCGCGGGTGGTGGAGTCGGCGACCGCGAGCCGGCCCCCGCCCGGGTACACCTCCCTGGCCACGTGCGTGCCGCCGATCACCGCGAAGTGCACCCCGTCGCGCAGGGTGTCGATGGCGGCGGCGGTGGCGTCCCGGGCGTTGCGCATCTTGGTCGGCGGATAGTCCATCGACCCCGAACAGTCGACCATGATCGCCACGGCCGCGTCCGGTCCCTGTCCCGGTGTGAACAGGTGCGGTGCCGCGACGGCGCTGCCGATCGTGCCGCCACCGGTCGCGGTCACCGTGACGATGCCGTTGACCTCGCGGGCGCCTTCCGGCAGGTACTCGTTCTGATATACGTCCATCGAGAACTGCGGCACGTTGGACTTCGAGAAATTGGCCATGCCTGCTGAATCCCCCTCGCAGACCCCACGGTTGTCGTGAGGTGATGACTGTGTGCGGACCGGTCCCCTCCGATCCGCTGAGACGTCCCCGAAATCGGCCTCAGGCCGATCCTGCCCCCTGCGGCGGGGCGGGGAACGGGACGAGGGCCACTGTTACGTTGTCGTGGCCCCCGCCGTCCAGCGCGTGACCGACGAGCACCTGTGCGCTGTGCAGCGGGCGCACGGCCGCGTCGAGCGGTACGGCCTCGGCCATCTCCTGCGCCGCCTCGGCGTAGTTCCACAGTCCGTCGGTGCACACCACCACTACACCCGCACGGTCCGGCTTGAAGGAAGCGGTGTGCGGCTCCAGCTCGTACGCGTCCGCGCCGAGCCAACCGGTGATCGCGTGGGCGCGCTCGTCGGCGTAGGCCTCCGCCTCGTTCATCAGACCCGCGGCGACCATCTGGGCGGCCCATGAGTCGTCCTCGGTGAGCCGGGCCGGCAGCGAGCTGCGGTCGACCGGGACCCAGTAGGCGCGGCTGTCGCCGACCCAGCCGACGACCAGCAGTCCGGACGTCACGATCGCGCCGACGATCGTGCAGGCCGGGGCGTTCTGGTGCGGGGCGTGCTCACGGGCCGTGGCCGGTTCCGCGGCCAGCGAGTTGACCGCGCGCGAGGCGGCGACGATCGCGTCGTGCATGGCCTGCTGCGGGTGGGTGCCGCGCGGCAGGGCGGCGAGCACCGACTCGCTCGCCGCGCGGGACGCGGCCAGGGAGGCGTCGTCGGGGCGGGTCGCCGAGGAGACGCCGTCGCAGACGATCGCCATGGCGGCGGTCCGGCCGTCGGGCAGGGTGGCGTTGCCGATGGCGAACGCGTCCTCGTTGCGGTGGTGGCGCAGGCCCCGGTCGCTGACGGCGGCGATCGGGCCGGACTCCTGCTCCATGTGGTCGCGTTCGCGCGGCTGGGCGTGGCCGCAGTTCTCGCAGTAGCCGTCGTGGTCGACCCGTCCCGCACGGCAGGCGACGCACACCTTGACGCCCTCCGCAGGGGTCGGCGTCTCCTGGGCGACGCGCGGGTCGGGCGCCTGGAGCGGGTACTCGTCCGGCTCCGGCGGGCGGTCGAAGCGCACGCCGGTGACGGGGGAGACCGGGGAACCGGTGGGCGGGAGCTCATGGGCACCCGCCGCGGGCACGGCCGGCAGCTCACGGCCGCCGGAGTCGGTGCCCGCCAGGTCCGTCGGCAGATGGGTGGCCGGCGGGGTGCCGGAACCGGCCGGCTCGGAGGCGACCGGCCAGGGGACCCCCTCGGCCGGACCCGAGCCGTTGACGACGAGCGTCGGATCGTCGTCGGGCGGGGCGGGTACGGCGGACAGGTCATATCCGCACGCACCACAGAAACGGTCACCCGACTCGAGGGGTTCCTCGCAGCTCGGGCACGCGGACAGCTGGGGCATCTGCGACATCAACTACACCCACGTCCGGGGGCGGTAACGATTGGCACGTTCCACCAGGTCGATCCTCTCCTCGCCGCCTCGGGCCAGCCGGGCCAGCGTGCGGTACGAACGCTCCAGGCCGAAGCGGAGTCCCCGCTCGTCCAGTTCGCTGCCGAGCAGTACCCGGCGTGCGGACGGTGCGGCGCCCTGGCCACCGGAGAGTATCCAGTCCAGCGCGGAGCCGAGAACTTCCGCGGACAACTGCTCCCGGCGCGCCGGATCCAGCCCGTACGCGTCCAGCGCCTCGACCTGCCCCGCGGCCGCGGTCAGGTCGTCCAGGAACGGTACGTCACCGGCGGCCGCCGTGCGTCCGCGCAGTCGCGCCCGTACGGCGGCCACGCGGGCGGCCGTGTAATGGATGGACGACTCCGGCACCGACTCCAGCGTCCGTACGGCGCCGGTGCGGTCCCCGCTCGCGAGCTGGACGCGGGCCAGACCGAAGGCGGTGCTGACGTAGCTGGGGTCGGTCGACCACACGAGACGGTAGTACTCGGCCGCGTTGTCGAGCTGTCCCAGCACCTCCGCGCACAGGCCGAGCGCCAGCTTCGGCGCGGGCTCGCCCGGGAAGGCGTCGTAGATCGCGTCGAAGGCGAGCGCGGCGGCCTCGTGATCGCCGGTGACGAGCGAGGCGACACCGCGGTACCAGACCACCCGCCAGTCGTCGGGCCGCTCCTCCTCCAGCCGCCGCAGGGCCTCCAGCGCGGTGTGGGCGTCCCCGTTCTCCAGCCAGGCCCGGATCTGCCGCAGCCGTGTCTCGACGGAGGGCGCGGGCGCGGCGCCGAGCGCCCCCAGCAGCTCGGCGGCCGCGGTGGCCATGAGCCCGGCGAGGAAACCGGCGTTGGGATCGGAGGGGTCGACCCGGGGAACAGGCAGGGCCAGGGCCGCGGCCGGTGTCCCCACCGTCTTGACGAGGGACTCGGTGCTGCCGAGGGTCGGGATGACCCCGCCGCCGGCCGAGAGCTGCGGAAGGGGAGCAGGGGACCGGCGGCGGGTGACGGCCACCCGCGCCCCCAGCCGGGACACGTCGCCGTCCAGCTTCGGGAACAACTCCGTGTCCGTCACCCGCAGTTCGGGACCGAACAGCGTCGACAGCGCGGGCCGGGCGCGCCCCGTCTGAAGGGACACGACCTCCCGCAGTACGCCCGTCAGCTGCTCGGCCATCTCCTGTGCGGAGGCGAACCGGCGGGCCGGGTCCGGGTCGGTCGCGCGGACCAGCAGCCGGTAGAAGGACTCGTACTGGCGGAAGACCTCGATGTTGTCGGGGTCCGGCAGCGAGTCCACGAAGACGTTCGTGTAGCCCTGGAAGTCGAAGGCCAGGACCGCCAGCGTCCGCGCCACCGTGTACAGGTCGGAGGCCACCGACGGGCCGACCTCCGCCACCTCCGGCGCCTGGTAGCCCACCGTGCCGTAGATGGCCGACTCGTCGTCGTCCATCCTGCGCACCGCGCCCATGTCGATGAGCTTGAGCTGGTCCTCGGTCTGGATGGCGTTGTCGACCTTGAAGTCGCAGTACAGCAGATTGCGGCTGTGCAGATGGCCGAGGGCCTCCAGGGCCTCGATGCCGTACGCGCAGGCCTGCTCCACCGGCAGCGGGTCGCGCTTGCCGGCAGGGGTGCGGCGGTCGTTGGCGATCTCCTTGAGCGACTTGCCGCCGACGTACTCCATGACGATGTAGCCGTCGAGCGAGCCGGTGCGCTGGTCGAGGTGCTCGACGAAGTTGTAGATCCGCACGATGTTGGAGTGCTCGATCTCCGCCAGGAAGCGCCGCTCGGAGATGGCGGCGGCCATCGCGTCCTGGTCACCGGTGTCCAGAAGGCCCTTCAGCACCACCCAGCGGTCGGACACCGCGCGGTCCACCGCGAGATAGACCCAGCCCAGACCGCCGTGCGCCAGACAGCCCACGACCTCGTACTGGCCGTGCACGATGTCACCGGCGTTGAGCTTCGGGATGAAGGAGTACGGGTTCCCGCACTTCGTGCAGAAGCCCTCGGTGCGGCCAGGGCGTTCCCCGCGGGAGCGGCCCACCTGCGCCCCGCAGTCCGAGCGGGAGCAGAACCGCTTGCGCTCGGGGACCTCCGGGTTCTCCAGGACCATCGCGCGCGGGTCGGGCCGCGGCACGTCCGGGACCTGGACCAGGCCCACGCCGAGCCGGCCGCGGGCACTGGTGTTGGTGCTGGACCCGGAGCTGCGCACCGACACCGAGCGGCCCGTCGTACGCCCCGACAGGGCGCGCGAGAGGCGTCCCGACACCGAGCGCCGGGACTTCGACGACTGCGACGACGTACGGGAACTGGTACGGCTGCTGGCGCGCGAACTGCTGCTGCCCGAACCGCGGGAGCCCTTGCCGCCGCCGGTGATGCCGGTCGGCGGGGAACCCACCATGCCCTTCGACGACACCACCGGTGCGAGACCGCAGGTGTCGCAGTACAGTTCGCCGCCGCCCACGTCCTCGTACGAACCGCCGCAGCCGGGCCGCTGACAGGTCTGCTGTGCCTCACTCATGACTGGGCCTCCCCCCTACGGTCCTCGGGCCCGCTCTGCTCCGGCACCCGCGGGGTGCGGAACAGATCGGCGGCCGCCTGCTGATAGCGCAGGACGGCCTGTTCGGCGACGCGCAGATCGCAGGGCGCGCTCCACAGCATGCGGCGCGCCGCGTCGTACCGCTCGATGAGGAACGGATCCTCGGCGAGGCCGTGCCGGGCGACCTTCGCCTTGTACGCGTCGAGGCGGCCGCGCAGCTCCGCGCGGACCGCCAGTGGCTGGGTGACCGCGGTCAACGACTCGCGGGCACGCAGCAGTTCGTCCTCCGCCTTCTGCTCCAGGGACTCCAGGAGCGGCGAGAGGCGGTGCCACTGGGCCTGTCTGCGGTACTCGGCGGCTGTCGCCAGCTGCTCCTGCAGCACGGTCGGCGGTCCGCTGACGACCGGTACCTCCGTGGCGGCGATCTTCGCCAGCACCTCGCCGCGCGCGATGCGGGCCTCGGCGAGCGTACGGTCCGCGCGGGACAGCACGTCACGCAGCCTGACCAGGCGCTGCTCGGCGTCCTGGCGGACCGTCAGCACCGCGTCGATCTCCCGGCGCACGTCCTCCAGGGCGCGCGCCTCGCGGTCGTACACCGTGGTGTCGGGCCGGCCGCCGCCCGGTGCCGAACTCCCCTGCGTCGGCAGCCAGTACGCCAGCGGGTCCGACACCACCTGCTCACGCAGATGCGTCAGCGTGCGCGTGATGCGCTCCAGGTCGTCGCCGGCCGGGTGCTCGCCCGGGCGGACGCCGACGGAGTGCGCGAGCTTGCGGGTGCGCTGGAGCTCCGCGGCCAGTAGATCTATGCGCGCGGGCAGCGCCGACCACACCGCGTCGGAGGCGACGACCATGTCGAGGCTCGTCGCGTACAGCTCATTCATCCGGTCGACGAGTGTGACCAGGCTGAACTGCTCGCTCAGCTTCCCCGAATTGCCGTGCAGGGTCGGTGCGTTGGCCGTCGCCGTGGCGCTGCCGGCCACCGTGACCGACTCGCCGCGCAGCAGCTCCGTCAGCTCCGCCAGATCGCCCTGGCTGGACCAGCGGCGACGGGACCTGATCTCCCGTGCGCTGCGCAACGCGTCCGTGTACGCGTCGAAGTACGCCCACAGCAGCGTGATCGACGCCTCCGCGGACGTCCAGCGGTCCTTGGTGACACCCGTGAGCGCGGCGCCCTCGAGCAGTCTGCGGCCCGAGTGGTCCTGCAGGGCGAGGAGTGAGGTCTCGATCGCCTCGTACTCCGCGCCGAGCCGCGCCAGCGCACGGTCCACCTCGTCCCGGTCCATCACCGGCCCGGGGGGTCCCGTGACGCCCATCGATCACCTCTCGCTGCTGGGTTGTCGGGGTTGGGTTCGTGTTGTGGGTGGTTCGCTCCGCGTCAGCTCTTGCGCAGGTACTCCGGAGCCGGCGGCTCGGACTTCGCCGAGTCCGTGCCCAGTGTCGCCGACAGCCACTTGTCGTACGACGCCTGCCAGCCGTTCGCGGTGTCCTTGCGGTAGTCCACCAGGATCTGGTTGACCCGGCGTACCAGATCGTCGGCGTCGAGCTTCATCGCCACGCCGTAGTACTCGGTGGTGAAGGGGGCGTCGCCCTTGAGCTCCACCGTCGGGTCCTGCGCGGCCTGGCTCGCGGCGAGCGCGCCGTCGGTGACCACGGCGTCGACCTCACCGAGCTGGATCCGCACCAGGCAGTCGAGTTGGTTGGGGACGACGGTGGAGGTGATGTCGGTGGTCTCGGGGAGCTTGCCGGCCTTCTGGCGCACGGTCAGCTCGGAGTTGGCCGTCGAACTCGCCGCCGTGCAGACCTTCTTGTCGGCGAGAGAGTCGTCGGGGCCGGTGATCGGCGAGGACTTGGGGGCGAGGACCTGCTGGCCCGTCTTGAAGTACGGGGCGGAGAAGGCCACGTCGGCCATCCGGGTGCAGTTGATGGTCATCGTGCGGACCACCATGTCGACGCGGCCCGACTGGATCGCCGGGATGCGCTGGTTGGTGGGGATCGCCTTGAACTGCACGGCGTTCGGGTCGCCGAGGATCTCCTGGGCGATCCGGTGCACCAGGTCGATGTCGAAGCCCTCCAGCGTGTTGCCGCCCTCGTCGTTGTTGGGGTCGCGGTAGCCCCAGCGGTAGCTGTTCTGGTCGACGCCGACGATCAGCTTGCGCTTCTCCCCCTCGCGGGCCTTGATCTTCTTGATGGTGTCGCCGTCCGCGCCCGACGGGGACAGCGTCTGCTTCTCCGGGGCCTTCTTGATCTGCGGGTCCAGACAGGGGTCGTCCTCGGCCTTCGCCTGGACGCCGTGGGCCACGCCCGGGCCGCCGGTGCTCTCACCTTCCCCGGACGACTGGGTCAGCGGCAGCAGCAGGGCGAAGGCGACCGCGAGGGCGCAGACGACCGCCATCGCGGCGACCCCGCCCCAGCCCTTCAGGCCGGTCCGTGGAACTCGCACACGTCGTGTACGTCGTGCCTGCGGTGCTTGCCGTGCTCGCATCGGGTTGCCCCCTCTCACCGGTACTCCGACAGCCTGCGGCCGATACCGAGGACCGCGCCGGCCGCGCCCAGGACGGCGAGCACCGCGGCGCCCACCGGGAGCCCCGTCATCGCGCCCAGGCCGTCGCCTGCCGACTGCTCGAACTCGGCCTCCTCGTGCTCCAGCGCCTTGGCGAGGTTGTCGTCGATGCTGTCGAAGCACTCGCCCGTCGCGCCCTTGGCGCCGATGACCCGGTTCAGGGCCTCTTCGTAGTTGCCGAACTCGTCCTGTTCACGGGCGGCGGCGTGCCGCTCCTTCCACACCGTCATGTTGCCCTCGGCGGCCGTGACCGGCTTCTTGCCGGTGCCGTCGTCGGCGAGCTCGGCGGCCTCCGCCAGGCCCTTGCCGAGGTTGTCCATGTCGGTCTGGAAGTCGTCGTCGTAGGCGTCCACGGTGACTTCTTCGCCCTTGGCGTTCTTGACGGTCTTCGTCTCGGCGCCGCGGGCCACCAGGGTCAGGTTCTCGTTGCCCCGCGCCTTGAGGGAGGCGATGCGGGCGTCGTGCAGCACGTTGAGCGAGCGGACGCCGTGGTCGTAGGAGTCGTTCAGGCCCGCGCGCGCGACGCTGTGACCTACGACGAGCCACAGCAGGACGACCGTCGCGGTGGCCGTCGCGGCCACCAGACCGTGGTTCATGAGGCGATTGGTGCGCTGGTAGTTGCGGTGCTGGGCCCAGGCGAGCGCGGCCAGTGCGAGGACGCCGAGGCCTATCGCGGCCCAGGGGTAGGGCGTCGCGTCGGCGTAGTCGTCGCGCAGCCGCTGGTTCTCGTTCTTGTACAGCTTCTCGGCCGCCGGGAGCATGTCGTTCTGCATGGTCTCGTTGGCGAAGCGCAGCCAGGCGCCGCCGACGGGGAAGCCCTGGCGGTTGTTGGTCCGCGCGCGCTCCACGTAGCCCTTGTACTGCGGCAGCAGGCGGTTGAGCTCGGAGACGGTCGCGGCGGCGGCGGAGCCGGGGTCGGAGTTCGCGGCGGCCTTGACGAGGCCGGCCGCGGCCCGGTCGATGTCCTTCTCGTAGCGGTCGCTGGACTCGGCCGTCTCCTGGCCGCCCGCCAGGAAGCCGCTGGAGGCGGCGGTGTTGGCGTCGGCGAGGCTGCGGTAGATGTCGGCGGCGGCGCTGCTGAGCGGCTGGCTCTTGTTGAGGACGTCGTCGGCGGCTGCCGCGCGGTCCGTCATCTGCCAGGCGGTGACCGCGCCGAAGGCCACCACGAGGGCGGCGAGGAAGGCGCCGATGATCCGCAGTCGGCCGGGTTCGGTGGTGGCCGCGGCGCGCAGACGGTCGACGCCCTCGGCGAACGCGGTACGACGGGGCTCCGGCGGTGGGGCGGGCGTGGGGGTGCCGCCGGGTGAGCCGTTGGAATGGGCCTGTTGTGGTGGTAGCGCCGGCATGGTGGGCATGCCTGGTACCGGTGGTGGCGCCGCGCTGCTTTTGGGCGGGTGTGTCACTGTTGACCTCCCCCGTGGTCATCCGTCGCCGCAAGTATCGCTGCCGGGACCGACATCCGCACCGGCCTTCACTGGATCTTGATCGGATTGCAGCGCGGTGCGCGGGTTTCCGGCATTGCTCGGCGCCCCGCACCACCCCCTGCCCATTCACACGCGGGGGGAATCTGTTCGGTTCCAGGTTCGGGTTTCGGGGGCAGTGTCAGGCGTCGTAGTACCTCCGTACACGGGTCTGTGCCGCCACGGTCGCCCCCAGCCCGTCCAGGCCGAGCAGGGCGGCTCCCAGCACCGGGCTCGCCGTCACCACCTGCGGTACGGCCTTGGGGGCGCGGGATGCCAGCAGGTCCCTTATGCCGTCGTCCAGTTGGGGATGGCGTGCCGCCAGGATGCCTCCGCCCAGCAGTACCGGGGTCTCCTCCTCCAGCAGGTCCAGGCGGGTCAGGGCCACCGCGGCCATCGTCGCCACCTCCTCGGCCAGGCGGTCCACCAGGGCGCGGGCCACCGGGTCCCCGCTCGCCGCAGTGGTGAACAGGACGGGGGTCAGTTCGTGGCGGCGGGTCGGTTCGATGTGCTCCAGGTGGAGGGCCTCGATGAGGGCGAGCATGGTGTCGTGGCCGAAGTGGGACGGCAGGGTGCGGGAGAGGGCCGTCGGCTCCCCTCGGCCGTCCTCCGCCCTCGCCGCGTGCCACAGGGCCTCCTCGGCCAGACCCCAGCCGCCGCCCCAGTCGCCGGAGATACGGCCCAGCGCCGGGAAACGGGCGGTGCGGCCGTCGGGGCGCATGCCCACGCAGTTGATGCCGGCGCCGCAGACGACCGCCACACCACGGGGTTCGGTGACACCTGCCCGCAGGATGGCGAAGGTGTCGTTGCGGACCTCCACCGTCGTTCCCCACGCGCGCGCGTGCAGGGCCGCGGCCAACTGCTCCTCCTCGACCGGGAAGTCGGCGTTCGCCAGACAGGCCGAGACACGGTCCACCGAGGTGATCCCGGCCGCGGTGAAGGCCTCGGCCACGGCTTCGGCGAGCGCGTCCACCGCGGCCGGCACCCCCACCGCCGGTGGCCGGAAGCCCCCGCCGCGCGCGGTGGCCAGGACGGTTCCGTCGGCCGTCACGACCGCGACGTCGGTCTTGCTGTTGCCCGCGTCTATGGCGAGGACCCGTGCGGTCATGCCCACGCGAGATGCTCCCGGTTGTGTGCGATCAGTCGGTCGGTGAGTTCTTCCGCGTACGCGTACTGGCCGATCAGGGGGTGGGAGAGCAGGGCGCGGAAGACACGGTCGCGGCCGCCGTGCAGGGCCGCCTCCAGGGCCAGGTCCTCATAGGCCGTCACCGCCGCCGTCAGGCCCGCGAAGAGGGGGTCCATGGTCTGTACCGGCAGCGGGGTCGGGCCCGTCCGGCCCACCGCCGCCTGCACCTCGATCACCGCGTCGTCGGGGAGGAAGGGCAGCGTGCCGTGGTTGTAGGTGTTCACCACCTGGTACGGGCTTCCGGTGCCGGTGAGCAGGCCTGCCGCCAGGTCCACCGCCGCCTCCGAGTAGAAGGCGCCGCCCCGCCGGGAGAGGAGCTCCGGCTTCTCGTCCAGCGCCGGGTCGGCGTACAGCCGGAGCAGCTCCTGTTCCATCGCGGCCACTTCGGCCGCCCGGGAGGGCTTGGTCCGCAGTTCTCGTACGACCTCGTCGTGTGCGTAGAAGTAGCGCAGGTAGTACGACGGGACCACGCCGAGGCGGTCGAGGAGCGCGCGGGGCAGATGCAGATCGGCCGCGATCGCCTCGCCGTGCCCGGTCAGCAGGTCGGGCAGCACGTCCTTGCCCTCGGGGCCGCCCAGGCGTACGCCCGTCTCCCAGGTGAGGTGGTTGAGGCCCACGTGGTCGAGGAAGACCTCCGGCGGTGCCACGTCGAGCAGGGCCGCGAACTTGCGCTGGAAGCCGATCGCCACGTTGCACAGACCCACCGCCTTGTGGCCGGCCTGGAGAAGGGCCCGGGTGACGATGCCCACCGGGTTGGTGAAGTCGATGATCCAGGCGTTCGGGTTCGTACGGCGGACCCGTTCCGCGATGTCCAGGACCACCGGGACCGTGCGCAGCGCCTTGGCGAGGCCGCCCGCGCCGGTGGTCTCCTGGCCCACGCAGCCGCACTCCAGCGGCCAGGTCTCGTCCTGTGCGCGGGCCGCCTGGCCGCCGACGCGGAGCTGGAGGAGCACCGCGTCGGCGCCGTCCACGCCCGCGTCGAGGTCGGAGGTCGTCACGATCCGGCCCGTGTGGCCCTGCCGCGCGAAGATACGGCGGGCCAGGGCACCCACCAGCTCCAGACGGTCCGCCGACGGGTCGACCAGGACCAGTTCCTCGATCGGGAGGGTGTCCCGCAACCGCGCGAAGCCGTCGATGAGTTCGGGCGTGTAGGTCGAGCCTCCGCCGACCACGGTGAGTTTCATGTGGGTCACCCCTTTACTCCGGTGAGCGTGACACCCTCCACGAACGCCTTCTGGGCGAAGAAGAACACGAGGATCACGGGGGCCATGACCAGCACGGTCGCGGCCATGGTCAGGTTCCAGTCGGTGTGGTGGGCGCCCTTGAAGGACTCCAGGCCGTAACTCAGCGTCCAGGCGCCCGGGTTCTCCGAGGCGTAGATCTGGGGGCCGAAGTAGTCGTTCCAGGCGTTGAAGAACTGGAAGAGGGCCACCGCGGCGATTCCGGGCTTCGCCATGGGGAGGACGACCTTCAGCAGGGTGCGCAGGTCTCCGCAGCCGTCCACCTTCGCCGCGTCCAGATACTCGTTGGGGATCGTCATGAGGAACTGGCGCAGCAGGAAGATCGAGAAGGCGTCCCCGAAGGCCAGCGGGATGATCAACGGCCACAGGGTGCCGGAGAGGTCCAGCTGCTTCGCCCAGAACAGGTACATCGGGATGACGACCACCTGCGGCGGCAGCATCATCATCGAGATCACCAGCATCAGGGAGAGGTTGCGGCCCCGGAAGCGGAACTTGGCGAGCGCGTACGCCACGGGGATCGACGACACGACCACGAGGACGGTGCCGAGTCCGGCGTACAGGAGCGTGTTCTTCCACCAGGTCAGAAAGCCCGGGGTGTCGAAGACCTTGCGGTAGTTGGCCCACTCCCAGGTGTGCGGGATCAGGTCCCGGCTCAGGGCCTGGTCGTCGCTCATGAGCGAGGTCAGGAACACGAACACGAAGGGGAGCGTGAAGAACAGGGCCGCGGCGATACCGAGGGAGTGGATCGCGATCCACTCCAGGAGCGCCTTGCGGCGGGCCGTGCGTTCGGCGGGGGAGGCCGGGGTCTTCAACTCCGCCGGCCGGTCGAGTACTTGGGTCATCTGTCAGTCACCTGCCTGGATGAGACCGCCGCGGCGCCGCATCAGGATCGCGGTGAAGGCCATGGAGAGGGCGAAGAGGACGAGGGCCACGACACAGGCCGAGCCGTAGTCGAAGCGCTGGAAGCCCAGGTTGTAGACGAGTTGGGGGAGCGTCAGGGTCGACTTGTCCGGGTAGCCGGGCTCGAACATGGTGCCCGCGCCCTGGATCACACCCGAGGCGACCTTTCCGGCGACCAGCGGCTGCGTGTAGCACTGCATCGCCGCGATCACCCCGGTGACCACCGCGAACATGATGATCGGCGAGATGTTGGGGATCGTGACGAACCGGAAGCGCTGCCACGCCGAGGCCCCGTCCAGCTCGGACGCCTCGTACTGCTCCTTCGGTACGTCGAGCAGCGCGGCCATGAAGATGACCATCAGGTCGCCCACCCCCCACAGGAACAGCAGGGTGAGGGCAGGCTTGGACCAACTCGGGTCGTTGAACCAGCCCGGGGCCGGGATGCCGATCTTCTCCAGGATCGAGTTGACCGGGCCCGTACCGGGGTTGAGAAGGAAGGCGAAGGCCATCGTGGCCGCGACCGGCGGGGCCAGGTAGGGCAGGTAGAAGAGGGTGCGGAAGACACCCGTGCCGGTCTTGATCTTCGTGATGAGGAGACCGATGCCGAGTCCGAAGAGGACCCGCAGGGTCACCGTGATCACCACCAGCCAGAGGGTGTTGCGCAGGGCGGGCCAGAAGTAGGGGTAGCTCTCGAAGACGTAGGTCCAGTTCTTCGTCCCGCTCCATGTCGGCGGCTTGAAGCCGTCGTAGTGCATGAAGGAGAAATAGAGCGTCGAGATCATCGGGTACGCGAAGAAGACCGCGAACCCGATCAGCCAGGGCGACATGAAGGCGGCGGTACGAAGCGCCGAGCGGCGGCGCTTCGACCTCAGTGTGTTGCTGCTCATCGCTACTTCGCCTGCGCGATGTCCGTGTCGATCTGCTTGGCCGCGGCTGCGAGACCGGCCTTGAGGTCCTTGGTCTTGCCGCTCTCGTACTCGTAGCCGAGGTCCTGGATCGTGTGGAGGTAGACGCCGCCGTTGAGGGAGGCGGGGCTCGTCGTGGAGTCCGGGTTCGCCGCGATCTCCAGGAACGTCTTGAAGCGCGGGTCGTACTTCAGCTTCGGGGACTTCAGGGCGGCCAGCGTGGAGGGCACGTTGTGGATGGCGTTGGAGAAGTTCACCACCGCGTCCGTGTCCGTGGTGATGTACTTGACCAGCTCCCAGGCCGCGTTCTGCTTCTTGCTGGTGGCGGCGATGCCGGTGATCGTGCCGGTGATGTAGCCCTTGCCGTACTGGTCCGCCTGGTCGTCGGGGACGGGCAGCGGGGCGACGCCGATCTCGAAGTCGGGCTTGGCCTCCAGGGCCATGCCGAGGCGCCATTCGCCGTCCAGCTGCATGGCCACCTGGCCGGTGTGGAAGGGGTGCTTGGGGCCCCATTCGTCACCGAGCTTGGTGCGGTACTTCTCCAGCTTCTGGTAGCCGCCGAGCTCGTCGACCAGCTTCTTCTGGAGGGTGAAGGACGAGGACACCGCCGGGTCCGTGGCGACCGTCGACTTGCCGCTCTTGTCGAAGTACGTCGGGGAGAACTGGCCCATGTAGTGCTCGGTCGTGGTCTCCCAGCCGTGGTAGTTCGGCATGAATCCGAGCTGCTTGTAGCTGTCGCCCTGAGCGATCGTCAGCTTCTTGGCGTCGGCCTCGAACTCGGACCACGTCTTGGGCGGACCGCTGATGCCCGCCTTCTCGAACGCGGTCTTGTTGTAGTAGAGGCCGTACGCGTCACCGAGCAGGGGGGCCGTGCAGCGGTTGCCCTCGAACTGGGTGTACTCGTTCATCGCCGTCGGGAACGTCTTGGCCGGGTCGATGCCGGACTTCTCGAAGTACGGGTTGAGGTCGATCAGGGCGCCGGAGGAGCAGAACTTGCCGACGGCGTTGGTGGTGAAGGACGAGATCGCGTCGGGTGCCTTGGAGCCGCCCGCGCGCAGCGCCTGGTTGATCTTGTCGTCGGTCATGTTGCCGACGACGTTGACGTGGATGTTGGGGTGCGCCTTCTCGAAGCCGGCGATCAGGGACTTGACCGCCTTCACCTCGGCGGGCGCGCTCCAGGCGTGCCAGAAGTTGAGGGTCGTCTCCTTTGAGGCGTCGTCGTCGGCGCCGGAGCTCGACTGGCCGGTACAGGCGGAGGTGGTGAGAAGGGCCACGGAGGCGATCAGGGCAAAAGCCGTTATTCGGGCACGCTTGGGCATGGCGAGGTCTCCCTGGGGCGGGGAACGGGTGTGAGGGCTCTGACGAGAGGGGGGCTTACCGGGGGCGGGGGCTCAGCGCGAGGTGTCGAAGACCTCGTCGCGGGTGGCCGCCAGCGCGCTCTCCAGCGCGCCGCGCAGCACGGGGTGTTCGGGTACGTCGCCGAGGACGAGCTTGGGCCTGGCCGCGGCCAGCTCCTCCAGCTCGGACTGGACGAGGGAACGCAGCACTTCGCCGCCGGAGGCGAGCGAGGCGCCGCTCAGGACCACGAGTTCGGGGTCGAGAACGGAGACGAGGGAGGCGAGACCGGTGGCGAGGTGGGTCGCGTAGGTCTCCAGCAGGCGCTGGTGGCGCGGGTCTTCGGACTCCGCCGCCCGCTGCACGAGGGCGGCGGCGACGTCGGCGTAGGGGCCGGTGGGGATGTCTTCGACACCCAGTTCGCGGGCGAGCTTCGGGATGGCCTGCGAGCCTGCGAGTTCTTGGTAGCCGCCGCTGTTGGCCTTGGTGACCTGCCGGACCAGGGGGGTGCCGGGCACGGGCAGGAATCCGACCTCGCCGGCGCCGCCGGTCCAGCCGCGGTGCAGTCGGCCGCCGAGAACGAGGGCCGCGCCGAGGCCGCCCTCGTTCCACAGCAGCACGAAGTCCTCGTGACCGCGCGCGGCACCGAGCCGCTGCTCGGCCACGGCGACGAGGTTGACGTCGTTCTCGTACTCCACCGGCATCGGCAGCGCGGCGGCGAGTTCGTCGAGCAGGGTCGGGGTGTGCCAGCCCGGGAGGTGGGAGGCGTAGCGCAGCCGGCCGGTGTTGGGGTCGAAGGCGCCGGGGGTGCCGATGACGAGGCGGTGGACGTCGGCGCGGGCCAGCCCGGCCGCCTTCACGGCGCCGTCGAGGGCGTCGGTGACCTGCTGGACGACGGGCTGCGCGGGGCGTCTGCCGGGGGTGGGCAGTTCGTACGACCCCACCGTGCGGCCGGTGATGTCGGCGACGGCGGCGAGGATGCGTTCGGGGGTGACGTCGAGTCCGGCGGCGTGTCCGGCGGCCGGATTGACCTCGTACAGCTGGGCGTTGGGGCCCGGACGGCCTTCGGTGGTGCCGCCGGCGAGCACGAGCCCCGCCGCTTCGAGGCGTGCCAGGAGCTGGGAGGCGGTCGGCTTGGAGAGGCCGGTGAGCTTGCCGATCCGGGTGCGGGACAGCGGGCCGTGCTCCAGGAGGAGGTCCAGTGCGGCGCGGTCGTTCATGGCGCGCAGCGTGCTCGGGGTGCCGGCCATGTGTACCCCTCTCCCGGGACTGTTCCGCAGCAGACTTTACGGAAGGCAACTGTTAGGAAGGTTTCCTATCGGATGCAGGGAACATAGGTCCCGGTCGTGGGGGAGTCAAGGGGGGTCGAACAAACCGCCCCCGCAGGAAACGGAGTCGTTACCTGCGGGGGCGGTCAGGGGTGGTGCGGGGGTGACTACTGGACGTCGATGTAGTCGCCGGTGGCCTTCGCGGCGGCGGTCGTGGTGGTGCCCGCGAAGACGTAGCGGTAGTAGCCGTCCTTCGACGCCGTCACGGTCGACTTGAGGGAGCCGCCGGTCGAGGAGGTCACCGTCTTGACGGTGCTGTAGGTGTCCGAGCCCTTGGCGCGGAACTGCAGGGTGGCCTTCTGGGAGACGTAGCCGGTGTAGCTGCCGGTCTCCCAGTTGGCGCGGGTCAGCTTGCCGCTGACCGTGATGGTCCTGCCCTTCTTCACCGGCTCCGGCGAGGCGTTGGCGGTGAGCTTGGCGGCGCGCTGGATCTTGGCGGTGCCCTTGTTGCCCCAGGCCGCGAAGCCGTACTCGAAGCTGACCTTGTCGTCCGAGTCGTCCAGGTCGGAGGCGACCTGGCCGTAGAAGCCGCCGACGTTCCAGGTGGTGGCGTCCGCGGCCTCGAAGAGGTCGCCGTACGACGGGTCGATGACGAGGGTGTCGGAGCAGGACTCCGTCACCGTGGTGTCCGTCGTCGCCGTGGTGGTGCAGGCCGGCGAGGCGTCACTCTCGAGCTCGTTCTCGAAGGTCGCGAGCGAGCCGCGGTAGAGCAGAACACCCGCCGCGTTGTTCTCGTAGTCGATCGTCAGGTCGGAGGGGCGGGTCAGGGTGTACGTCACCGGGACCGTCACCGCGTTGGTGGTGCCCACGACGATCGTCTTGCCGTTGTTCACGACGACGTCCGCGAAGACGAGGTCCGGCGTGGCGGCCTGGGCGGCGGGCACGGCCAGCGCGGACAGAGCCAGGGCACCGGAGACGACGGTGCCTATGGCGAGCTTTCTCATGCGTTTCCCCACATTCAGGGCGGGCCCCTGGGCGTTGCGCTCCAGAACAAGGGCCCGCTGATGGCTTGAACCTAAGTGGCGGAGGGTGGTGTTGGGAATGCGGAGACGGTGTGAACAAGATTAATTCCGGAGTAGTCACGCCTTCATCACGATCCGGCTTTCCGCAGGTGAACGCGTGCCGCCTTCACAGGTTCCTGTACTTTCATCCGCCTGCGAACGGGCGAGTGGAGGGGGTGCGGTGTGAAGACATCGGCGGTGGTGCTGTGTGCGGCCGTGTTCCTCGTGGCCGGGTGCCGGGTGGGTGGGGACGACTCGGACGCGGTCACGCGTACGGCCGCCGGTTCGGCGTGCCCGGACGGGGAGATCCGGTGGGCCAGGGTGAGTGAGGAGCACAGACTCATCGCGGTGTCCCGGCCGGTCGAGGTCGATGAGAAGGATGGAAAGGTCCGGTTTTCTCCCGTTCGGGTACGGGAGTTGGAGCCGCGGGTGGAGACGAGCGGCGAAGGGCCCTCGGTGGAGCGGCTGTTCGTGTCGCTCGCCAAGCGTCTGGGGTGGTCCGCGGACGCGATGGCCAGGCCGGGCAAGTCTTCTTCCGCGGCGGAGCGGGACGACGTCGGCGACTACGACGGGCCGGGTACGTTCGTCTCCGCGCGGTCGGTCCGGGCCGTCGACGCGGGCTTCGTCGCGGACTGTTCCGGGAAGCCGGTCTACGGCAGTGTCTCGACCTGGTACCCCGGCTCCGGGGCCTCGTTGCAGTGCGGCGTGGATCCGTCCGGGGAGGGCGGGGGCGAGCCGTGGATCGCGGAGGCCTACGAGTTGGCGTGCGGCTCATGAGTGCGGCGGCGGTGTGCCGGCGGGCCAGCGCGAGGTTCTTCGGCCCGCTGATGATCCTCGGACGGCGCTGAGGGCTCCGTCGGCGAGGCGGGGACAAAGCCGCGGGCCGGTGGGGGCTGGTCGCGCCTCCCCGCGCCTCTGACGGGGCGCCGTTCCGCGGCCGGCTTCGCCAGGATCGGGCGTCTTACTTCGTCACGCTCGGTGGCGTTATCGGTGTCGCTGCCTGGGCCTGGGGGGAGGAGGTGTTCGCGTAGGCCGACGGGGCCGACATGCCTGCCGTCGGGTCGGGGTCCGGGGTGGTGTCCGTGAGGACGACCGGGCCGCCCACGATGGGGATCTGGGCCGCGTCGAAGGCTCGCTTGATGCGCCAGCGGAGTTCGCGCTCGACCGTCAGGGCCTTGCCCGGCATGGTCTTCGCCGAGACACGGACGACCATCGAGTCCAGCAGGACATTGTCGAGGCCCAGGACCTCGATCGGGCCCCAGAGGAGCTCGTTCCAGGGCTCGGCCTTGCTCATCCGCTCGGCGACGTCGTCGATGGTCCCCTTCACCTTGTCCAGGTCCTCGTCCGCACGGACCGTGACGTCCACGCCGGCCGTCGCCCAGCCCTGGGAGAGGTTGCCGATGCGCTTGACCTCGCCGTTGCGGACGTACCAGATCTCGCCGTTGTCACCGCGGAGCTTCGTCACGCGCAGGCCGACCTCGATGACCTCGCCGGAGGCCACGCCCGCGTCGACGGTGTCCCCGACGCCGTACTGGTCCTCCAGGATCATGAAGACACCGGAGAGGAAGTCGGTGACCAGGTTGCGGGCGCCGAAACCGATGGCCACGCCCGCCACACCCGCGGAGGCGAGGAGCGGGGCCAGATTGATCTCGAAGGTGCCGAGGACCATCAGGGCCGCGGTGCCCATGATGATGAAGCTCGCCACCGAGCGGAGCACCGAGCCGATCGCCTGGGAGCGCTGACGGCGGCGCTCGACGTTGACCAGGAGGCCGCCGAGGGCCGTGCCGTCGACCGCCTGGACCGTGCGGTTCATGCGATCTATGAGCTTGGTGATCGCCCGCCGCACCACCACTCTCAGCACCGCCGCGATCACCAGGATCAGCAGGACGCGCAGACCGATCGCCAGCCAGGTCGACCAGTTCTGCTCGACCCAGCTGGCGGCGTTCGTCGCGCTCTCCTGGGCGTCCTGGAGCGAGGGGACGGCGGGCGTCGACGAGTCCGAAGGGGACGGGGACGGCGACGCCGAGGCGGCCAGTAGGACGGCGGACAACGACACGGCAGGTACCTCCAGGTGCAGCCCCTGCCTCCCGGTACGGCGGTCAAGGATCGTGAAGGTCACGGAAAGGTCACCGGGCGGCAGACCCACCACACTAACGGTGCATCGTGTGTGGATCGTTGCAATGTTCGGGGGAGAGACCCTCCTCACCTGGGGATGAAGAAAGGTGTGGTCGAAAACACTCTCAGCCCGTTACCGGGAGATGGTGGCGTTTCCACCAGGCATGAGGGGAGACTGACTACAGATCGTCCCGGCGCGAGCCACGCGCCGCCGACGCCCAAGGAGGCATCCGTGCCGCATGTCCTGGTCCTCAACGCGTCGTACGAGCCACTGGGCGTCGTACCGCTCCGCCGCGCGCTCGTCCTCGTCCTGGAGAACAAAGCGGTCTCCCTCGAGGAATCCGGCGCCTTCCTGCACAGCGCAACCGTCACAGTCCCCGCACCAAGCGTGGTCCGGCTCAAGCGATTCGTCCGGGTTCCCTATCGGGGGCCCGTTCCTCTGACCCGCAGGGCGCTCTTCGCGCGCGACGGGGGCCGGTGCATGTACTGCGGTGGCGTCGCAACCAGCGTCGACCACGTCATCCCGCGCAGCCGCGGGGGCAAGCACGTCTGGGACAACGTGGTGGCGTCGTGCCGCCGCTGCAACCACGTGAAGGCCGACCGACACCTCTTCGAAATCGGCTGGCGGCTTCGCCATAAACCCGCTCCGCCCACCGGTCTGGCCTGGCGCATCATCGGGACCGGGCACAGGGATCCGCGCTGGCTGCCGTACTTGCAACCGTACGGCGCGGAAGATGCGATGGCCCGGATCGACGGCATTTCTGCCTGACGACGATCCGGGCCTTTGTGCAGCCATGGACGGTTGCGCACCGGCCCCGAGGGTCCCCCGTGCCCCCGGGGCCGGTCGTTCATGCGCTCACGCGTAGCGCAGCTCCGCAGGGTTCAGGGAGCGGCGCAGCAGCGGGAGCGAGGTGGCGGCGGCGAGCAGACAGCAGGCGTACACCGCGAAGGGGACCAGGAGCGCGGCGTACGGCGTGACAGCGGGCCCGTCCCCGACCAGCCGGGAGTACCCGACCCCGATCGCCATGCCCCCGGCGCCGCCCAGCAGGAGTGCGGGCGCGAGCGGCAGCGCGGTCTCCAGGAGCAGCGCCCGGCCGAGCACCTGTTGCGGCACCCCGGCGGCGGTCTGCGCGGCCAGGCCGCGGCGGCGGGTGGCGAGCGACTCGGCGGTGCCGACGGCGAGGCCGGAGAGGGTGATCACGAGGGTGGCGACGATCGCGGCGGCGACCAGGTTCACCCCCGTGGTGTAGTACGACATGCTCGCGGCGAGCTGGTCGGCGTTCCTCCTGCTGTCCAGCTCGGCGAGCAGCACCTGCCGCACGCCCACGAAGCCCGTCCCGACGACCGTCACCAGCAGTACCGCCGCGTGGGTGCGGGCCGCGGCCCAGGGGTCGTCGCGCAGCCGTTCCGCCGCGATCAGCGTGGCCGCGGTCCGGGCCCGGCGGGCCAGCCACCGGCCCGTCAGCGTGGCCACGGCGCCGACGATCCCCACCGCGGCCACGCCGACCAGGAGAAGCGCCCCGGCCATGATCAGCGGTCCTTTCGCGTACGAGCCGCCCTCGCCGGGCATACCGGAAGCCGTGCTGTGTGTCGCGGCCAGCGCCACTGCCGCCACGACCAGCACCCCGCCCGCGAACAGCGCCCAGAACCCGCGCCCCGACCCCGTCCGCACCCGGCGCACCCAGCCGAGCGGCGAGGCCACCACCCGGCGCAGCGCCAGCACGCCCGCCGCGGCGCCGAGCACCGGCACACCGAGGGCGACCAGCGTGATCCCGGCCCAGGCGAGCCAGGTCGGGTGCTGCCACTGGCCCAGCAGCGCCACGACCGAGGCGACGGTGGCGAGCAGCGAGCCGAGCAGACAGGCCAGCCCGGTCTCCAGTGCCGCGATCCGCCGTACCTGCCCGGCCGAGGCCCCCGCCAGCCGCAGCCCGGCCAGTCGCCGGTCGCGGTGCACGGCCCCGATGCGGGCGCACTGACCGAGAAAGCCGAGGACGGGGATCAGCAGGAGCAGCAGGACGACGATGACGCCGGAGCGGGTGCCGGGGTCGTCGAGGAGACCCGCGCCCACGGACACGTCGTAGCGGCCCTGGAGCGCGGCGAGACTCACCGCGGCCAGCGCGAACCCGGTCGCGAGCCCCGCCCCCACCGCCGTGAGCCCGACCCGCCACCACTCCCGCCGGTCGGAACCGCGCGTGAGCAGCCAGGCGAGGCGAAGATCGGAGCCCAGCGAGCCCTTGCCGCCGGGCCGGGAGGTGGGGTCGGTGTGTGGAGATCGCATGCTGCCGTCTCTGGTCGGGTCACCGTGCGGGCCGCTCGGCTCGGTCCGTGGGGGTCGGGTGTCGGTGTTCTCGGTGGGCCCGCCGGGCCCGGTGTCCGGGTCGGCGTCCACGGAGCCTGTGCCGTCGCTTCCGGTGTGTGGTTGCGTCGTCACACCGTCACCCCCGTCGGTGCCACGAGGCCGTCGTTCAGGCGGGCCTCGCGGTCCGCGTAGGCCGCCACCTGGGCGTCGTGGGTGATGAGGAGGACCGCGGTGCCCTGTTCGCGGGCCGTGTGGACCAGGGCCGTCATCACCTGCTCGCCGGCGAGTGAGTCCAGCGCGCCGGTGGGCTCGTCGGCGAAGACCACCTTCGGCTCGGTGACCAGGGCCCGGGCCAGCGAGGTCCGCTGGGCCTGGCCGCCGCTCATCTCGCCGGGCCGCAGTCCTTCCTGCCCGCGCACCCCGAAACGCTCCAGCCACTCACCGGCCTTCTCGTGGGCGTCGCCCCGGGCGGCGCCCGCCAGCATCAGCGGCAGGGCGACGTTGTCGAGCGCGGTCAGCTCGGGGATCAGCTGGCCGAACTGGAAGACCACCCCGAACTCGGTCCGGCGCAGCTCGCTCAGCCGCTTCTCGGGCAGGGTGTCGAGCCGCTCACCGGCGTAGGAGACCGAGCCGCCGTCCGGGCGGACGATGCCCGCCAGGCAGTGCAGCAGCGTCGACTTCCCGCTGCCGCTGGCGCCGGTGACGGCCAGGATCTCGCCGGCCCGCAGCTCGACCGAGGCGCCGCGCAGGGCCTCGGTCCTGCCGTGCGTCTTGACGAGGTCACGGGCGGCCAGCAGCGGCACTTCGTTGTTCATGCTGTGTCGACCTCCGCGGTCAGGGTGGTCAGCCGGCCCGCCGTGGCGGTCATCCAACGGAGGTCGGCGTCGAGGTGGTTGAGGGCGTAGTCCGCCGAGAGCACGGTCGCGAGGTCCGCGCCCTTGCCCGTCTTGACCTGGGTGAGTTCACGCATCCGCGCCATGTGGGCGGTGCGTTGGGCGCTGAGATAGGCCTCCGGGTCGCCGTCGGCGAGGATCGCGACGACGACCTTGGCGAAGATCTCATTGGTCACGAAGGGCGCGGGCGGGGTGATCTCCCCGGCCCACGTGGCGAGTTCTCGCTGTCCGTCGGCGGTGGAGCGGTACATCGTGCGCTCCGGTCCGCCGTCCGAGTCGGTGCCCTCGACCTCGGCGAGTCCGTCGCGGACCAGTCGTTGAAGGGTTGTGTAGACCTGCCCGTAGGCCAGCGGACGGGCCTGCGGGAAGCGTTCGTCGTGGCGTCGCTTGAGGTCGTAGCCATGGCTCGGCCCCGTGGCGAGCAGCCCCAGCAGGATGTGGCGGGTGCTCATGGCGATCATTATGCACTCGCTACATGTACTGAGTGAATAGTGGTCGGTTATCGGTCACGGGCGACCGGTCAGCGGTGGCTGGAACCGGCCACTGCCCCCGGTCGAAGGGTGCCCGAACTGTCCCCGAAGTGCCCCCATTTGACGTCCGATCAGGCATCGGGATTCGGCCAAGAGTCGCGCTCTGTGACGAAATCAGGGTTTTACAAGGAGGGTCGACTCGATTTAAAGTAAGCACCGATCGCATGTTGATCACGGTCGGCGTCAACCAGCCGACCCATCAATCGGGGGGTATTGAAAGGTATGTTCGCGAAACCCAGTGGTATAGCACTGAGCTTCTGTTCGCGATGTGCTGAGACGGTCTGAGCGCCTAAGTGGCGCCCCGTGGTCGCAGAGAATTTTCTCGACCGTCGGCGACCGTTCATCCCAGTTCAAGCGCTTTCTGTCTGACGTAAAGCCAGAGAACCGTCTTCTGCCGCGCCCTTCTCGTTCCGAGACAGGGGCTTTTCCCGCGCGCTGATCGACGGTCGGCTCCGGCTGCCGACACTGACATGGTTTTGCCTCACCCTTGGCATGACCATGCCATTTCTTTGCCTTTTTCCAACGCACTCACAAAGTGACCAATTCCAGGTTCGAGGATGATGGCGAAAACCATGGGGTCCGAGGAATTGTCCCTGCCAGACATGCTGCGCGCGGCCGCGCTCACCCGGCCCGACCGGACCGCCGTCTCGTGCGGCACGCAGCGCCTGACCTTCCAGCAGCTCGGTGACCGCGCCGAGACCCTGGCCGACCATCTGTGTCGGCTCGGTGCGACGACGGACGAACCCGTCGGGATCTTCATGGATCCGTCCGTCGACCTCATGGCGAGCGTCTGGGGCGTCCTGTACTCGGGCGCTCCCTACCTGCCGCTGTCGCCGGAGTACCCGGACGAGCGCGTCCGCTACATGATCGCGGACTCCCGGACCAAGCTCATCCTCACGGACGAGTCCCTGGTCTCCCGGCTGGCCGCACTCACTCCCGCGCACACGCGGATCGTCACCGTCGCCGGGGCACAGGCCTCCCGGGACACCGTCACCGGTCCGCCGGCGGCCCCGCACGGCGACACCCTCGCGTATGTCATCTACACCTCCGGGAGCACGGGCAACCCGAAGGGCATCGGCATCGAACACCGCAGCATCGTCAGCCAGATGCGCTGGATGGCCGGTGAACAGGGCCTGGACGAACACCGGACGGTGCTGCAGAAGACCCCGCTGAGCTTCGACGCGGCCCAGTGGGAGATCCTCGCCCCGGCCTGCGGCAGCAGCGTGGTGATGAGCGAACGAGGCGTCTACGCCGACCCCGGCGGGCTCCTCGACCTGATCCAGACGCACCGGGTGACCACGCTCCAGGGCGTGCCGACCCTGCTCCAGGCACTCGTCGACTCCGGACGGCTGACGCAGTGCACCTCGCTCAACCAGCTGTTCAGCGGCGGCGAGGCGCTCACCAAGAGCCTGGCGATCGAGCTGCTCGACGCGCTGCCGGACGCCGGACTGGTCAACCTCTACGGCCCGAGCGAGACCACGATCAACGCCTCGTCCCTCACCGTGGACCGCGCGACCGTCCAGCACGGACCCGACCACCTCTCCATCGGCCGGCCCGTGCACGGCATGAGCTTCCACATCCTCGACTCCGCCCGGCGGCCCGTGGCGCCCGGCGAGTCGGGTGAACTCCACATAGCCGGGCGGCAGCTCGCCCGCGGCTACCTCAACAACCCCGACATGACGGCCGAACGGTTCATCCCCAACCCGTTCGCCACCGACCCGGACTCCACCCGCCTCTACCGCACCGGCGACCTGACCCGCTGGAACGACGACGGCACCGTGCAGTTCCTCGGCCGCACCGACAGCCAGGTCAAACTGCGCGGCTTCCGGGTCGAGCTGGACGAGATCAAGGTGTCCATCGAGAAGCACGACTGGGTCAAGCGGGCCGCGGTCGTGGTCCGCGACGACACGCGGGTCGGGGCCAACCTCATCGCCTTCATCGAACTCGACCCCCACCGGGCCGCGGTCATGGACCAGGGCAACCACGGCGCCCACCACCAGTCCAAGCAGAGCAAACTCCAGCTCAAGGCCCAGCTCGCCGATCTGGGCGTCCGCCAGGAGTACGGCCTCCCGTTCATCGAGCTGCCCGGTCGCACCGCGACGGCCGAGCAGCGGCGCACGGTGTTCGCCCGCAAGACGTACCGCTTCTACGAGGGCGGCGACGTCACCCGGCAGGACCTCCTGCGCCTGCTCGCCCCCGCGACGGAACAGGTGGCCGCGCCCCGGGACCCGGACACCCTGACGCTGACCGAACTCGGCACGCTGCTGCGCTGGTTCGGCCAGTTCACCAGCGGTGAGCGGCTGCTGTCCAAGTACGGCTACGCCTCACCCGGATCCCTGTACGCCACCCAGCTCTACCTGGAGCTGTCCGGCATCGCGGGCCTGGAGGCGGGCCACTACTACTACCACCCGGTCGAACACCGGCTCACGCTGATCGGCCCGGCCCCCGCCGGGGAGCCGAGGCTGCGGGCCCACTTCATCGGGCGCCGCTCGGCCATCGAGCCCGTCTACCGCAACAACATCCAGGAAGTCCTCCAGTTCGAAGCCGGTCACATGGTCGGCCTCTTCGACCACGTCCTGCCCGCCTACGGACTGCGGATCTCCGCGCGCCCGGCGGAGCCGGCGGTCAAGGACGTCCTGCGCTGCCCGGACGAGGACTACTACCTGGCCTCGTACGAGATCCGCACGGCCGCCGCCGAGACCGAACCCACCGCGGTCGACCTGTATGTGCAGGCCCACCCGGGGCGCATCGCCGATCTCGCCGACGGCCAGTACCGCTACGACGCCGGCGAACTGGTGCGGGTGTCCGACGAGTTGGTCCGCAAACAGGACGTCATCGCCATCAATCAGGAGGTCTACGCGCGTTCGAGCTTCGGGGTCAGCATGATCGGCAGCGCGCCCGAGGCGTGGCAGCGCTATGTCGACCTCGGCCGGGAGCTCCAGCGTCTCCAGATGAACGGCCTCGACCTGGGGCTGATGTCCTCCGGGTACAGCTCCGAGACCGGTAACCCGCTGCTCTCGGCCCGGCGTATCGCGGACCTCGTCGGCCTCGGCCCGGACACCGCCTCCTACTTCGCCGTCGGCGGCCGTATCAGCGCCCAGCAGCGGCTCAGCGAGGGCATGAAGGAGGACTCCGTGCATATGCGGGGTCCCGCCGAGATCATCAAGGACAACCTCGCCGCGGCCCTGCCGCCGTACATGGTGCCCAACCGGGTCACCGTCCTCGACGCCTTCCCGCTCACCCCCAACGGCAAGGTCGACCACCAGGCCCTGCGCGAGCTGGACAAGGCCGCCGTCGACGACACCGAGGCACCGGTCGTCCCGCCGCGCACCCCCACCGAGGAGGCCGTCGCCGCACTGTGGGGGAAGGTGCTGAAGCAGGAGCGGGTCTCCATCCGCGACAACTTCTTCGCCTCCGGCGGCCATTCGCTGACCGCGGTCTCCCTGGTCAACCGGATCAACCGGGAGCTGGGCGCCGCCCTGCCGCTCCAGGTGCTGTTCGACGCGCCGACCATCGCCGAACTGGCCCGGCGCGTCGACCGCGAGCCCGCCACCGCGGCCTCCCGGCTGGTGCGGCTGCGCGCCGCGGACGGCCGCCGGCCGGTCTTCTGCTGGCCCGGTCTCGGCGGCTACCCGATGAGCCTGCGGCTGCTGGCCGGGCGCCTCGACCTGGACCGGCCGTTCCTCGGCGTCCAGTCCTACGGCATCAACGCGGACGAGACCCCGTACGAGACGTTCGCCGAGATGGTCGCCAAGGACCTCGAACTCCTCCGGCAGGTCCAGCCGACCGGCCCCTACACCCTGTGGGGCTACTCCTTCGGGGCCCGGCTCGCCTTCGAGGCCGCCCACCAGCTGGAGCTGGCCGGCGAGCAGGTCGACGAGGTGATCCTCATCGCGCCCGGCAAACCACCGGTGGAATTCCTCGGGGACGCGGCCGGCCGGACCTCGACCGGCTTCGACGACTCCACCTTCGTCTCCATCCTGTATTCGGTGTTCGCCGGAAACCTGGAGAAGTCGGCGGTCGAGGAATGCCTTGCCACGACACACGACGAGGAATCCTTCATCGCCTTCGTCAGCGACCGGTTCGAGCACCTGGACCGTGAATGGGTGCGCAGGATCGTCGGCGTGGTGCGGCGGACATTCCTCTTCGAGTACGACCCCCGCGAACTCGCCGAGCGCACCGTCGCCGCACCGGTCACCGTATTCCGGGCCACCGGCGACCAGGAATCGTTCATCGACTCCGGTGAAGCGCTTACCACCGCACCTCCCGCGCTCCACCGACTCGAGGCCGACCACTACGAGTTGCTGCGCGCGAACGGAATAGACGAACTCGTCACCGCCATAAAGACCGCACGACTCACCAGAAAGGTCACCGGAGTGCCGCACGTCAGCATCAAGCATTTCCCCAACAACCTCGAGGCCGAACAGGTCACCGCCCTGGTCGACGCGATCACCAGCGCCGTCCAGGCCGCCTTCGCGGTCGACGAGGGCGCGGTCTCGATCGCACTCGAACCGGTGGCCCAGGACGTCTGGAACGAGCGGGTGTACGTCCCGGAGATCGAGAACGGCGCCGGAAACCTGGTCAAGGCCCCCAACTACTGAGCCCGGCGCCCGAATCCGACGGTGCCCACCCCCACCAGGACATGAACCACGGAGGACCGCGATGCGCACAGTGATCACCAGGATGAGGGAGGACCTCTCCGTGATCGTCGCGCGAGACCCGTCGATCCGCACGCGCGCGGAGGCCCTGCTGCACCCCGCGCTGCCGGCGCTGTGGACCCACCGGGTGGCCCACGTCCTGTTCACCCGTGGGCACCGTCAGAGCGCCCGGCTCCTCGCCTACCTGGCGCGCGCCTGCACCGGTGGCATCGAGATCCACCCGGGCGCGCGGCTCGGCCGGCGCGTCTTCATCGACCACGGGGCCGCCGTGGTCATCGGGGAGACCGCCGAGGTCGGCGACGACGTCACGATCTTCCACCAGGTCACGCTCGGCGCCGTCGGCTGGTGGAAGGACGGACGGCGCGAACCCGGCGCCCGCCGCCACCCCGTCGTCGGCGACCGCGTGGTCCTCGGCACCAACGCGATCGTGCTCGGCCCGGTCACCGTCGGCCACGACGCGCTGATCGGCGCCGGGGCGCTCGTCCTGGGCGATGTGCCCCCGAAGGCCCGCGTGATGGCGCCCGCCGCCGAGATCGTGTCCCGGCCCTCGGCCGCGGACCGCGAGGACGCGGATCAGCTGCTGCGCGCCCTGGCCACCTCCGGGTGCTGGTGACGCCCAGGTCGCCGGCCCCACCCCATCCGTCGCAGTACCCCGCAACGTTCACCGCATCTCAACCCGACCACGTGTCGGCACGCCATCGGAGGCACAGATGATTCACGTCGGCGTACTGGAGAGCAACCTCTCCGGTTCCGGCTTCGAGGGCCTGCAGATCATCAAGGAACTCGACTGCCGGGTCACCTTCTTCACCCGCGACCTGGACCGGTACCTCGAAGTGCCGGGCGGTCCGGCCTACTTCGAGAAGTACGTCGACGAGATCGTCCACTGCGAGACGAACATCCTCGAAGAACTCCTGCCGCATGTGCACCGGGCCGGCGCCGAGCACCCCTTCGACGCGTTCCTGACCCTGGCCGAGTACGACGTGGTCGTGGCCGCCGAGGTCGCCGTCCTCCTCGGGCTCCCCACCGTCAGCGTCGACGGCGTCGCCACGGCCCGCAACAAGGCGCTGATGCGCCGGCGCTGCGCCGAACTCGGCGTCGCGATACCGGCGTTCCGCACCGTGCGGACCCCCGCCGAGGCGGCGGCCGCCGCGGCCGAGATCGGGCTGCCCTGCGTGGTCAAGCCGGCCGACGAGACCAGCAGCGCCGACGTCCGGCTGGTGGAGACCGCGGAACAGGCCGCCGAGCACGTCGAGCTGATCCGCTCCCGGGTGGAGAACACCCGCGGCCAGAGCCGCTACCACGAGCTGATGGTCGAGGAGTACCTGAGCGGCCCCGAGGTCAGCGTGGAGGTCCTCGCCGACGGCGACCGGTACGAGGTCCTCGGGGTCACCGACAAGTCGGTCATCGGCCAGGGCTACTTCGTCGAACTGGCCCACAGCTTCCCCTCCGGCCTGCCCGACAAGATGGTCCGCGCCATCGGCGACCTGGCCGTGGAGGCGCTGCGCGCCTGCGGGTTCGACCTGGGCATGGCCCACGTCGAGATCAAGGTCACCGACTCCGGTCCCAAGCTCATCGAGATCAACCCCCGGCCCGCCGGCGGCAAGATCACCTACCTGGTCGACCGCGCCCTCGGCATCAAGTCCCTGGAGCTGGTGGCCCAGCAGTACCTCGGCCAGCCGCTGCCGGCCCGGGTGGTGCCCGAGCAGCCGGTCGCCGGTGCCGCCATCCGCTACCTGGTCGCCCGGCCGGGCCGGGTGGTGTCCGTCTCCGGCCAGGAACGCGCCGCCGCGCTGCCCGGCGTGGAGGAGGTCGTCGTCAAGCCGAAGCCCGGCGCCGTGCTGCGCGAGCCGCGCCGCAACGGCGACCGCGCCGGCCATGTCCTCGTGATCGCCGAGACCGCCCAGCTCGCGGCGCGGACCGCCGAGGCCGCCGTCGAGGAGATCGACATCCGGACCGAGCCGGTCACCGCCCGCCCGGTCGCCGACTCCCTCGTCGACCTGATCGGCCGCACCCCGCTGCTGAGGCTCCCCGTGGACCGCGTCCTGGACGGGGTCCCGGCCGAGACCGAGGTCCTGGCGAAGCTGGAGCTGTTCAACCCCTGGTCCAGCAGCAAGGACCGGGCCGCACTGTCGATGCTGCGCGGCGCCGAGGAGCGCGGACTGCTCACCCCCGGCCACGGCACCGTGATCGAGGCGACCTCCGGCAACACCGGTATCTCCCTGGCCGCCCTCGCCGCCGCCCGCGGCTACCGCTGCGTCATCGTGCTGCCCGACAACGCGACCCAGGAGCGCGTGGCCATGCTCCAGTCGCTCGGCGCCGAGGTGGTGCGCACCCCGCACACCGGCGGCTACCAGGCGGCGGTCGACAAGGCCGAGGAACTCCACCACCGGACCCCCGGCTCCTGGTTCTGCTGCCAGCACGACAACCCCGACAACACCCGGGCGCACTACGAGTCGACCGGCCCGGAGATCTGGGCCGACGCCGAGGGCCGTATCGACGTCTTCGTCTGCGGAGTGGGCACCGGCGGCACCCTCAGCGGCGCGGGACGCTACCTGCTGGAGCGCAACCCCGACGTACGGATCGTGGCCGTCGAGCCGGCCGGATCGCCGCTGCTGTCCGGCGGCGAACCCGGCACGCACACCATCCCCGGCTTCAACGGCGGCTTCATCGCACCGACCACGGAACGCGACCTCATCGACGAGGTGATCGCGGTCGCCGACGCCGACGCCCTCGACACCACCCGGCGGCTCGCCGTGCACGCCGGCCTCACCGTCGGCGTCTCCTCCGGCGCGGTCGTCCACGCCTGCGGTGTCGTGGCCGCCCGTCCCGAGAACCGGGGCAAGCGCATCGTGACCCTGCTCCCCGACACCGGCGAGCGCTACCTGAGCCTGCTCAGCCGCGTCGCCGAGGAGCAGGCGGCCGGGGGCACCCGGTGACGGCGCCCGTGGACGACCGGCCCCGCCTGCTGATGGTGATGCCGTACCGCCAGTTCGTCCGCAAGGCACAGGCCGAGGGGTTCTGGGTCGGCGCGATCTGGGACCCGCGGCTGGAGTCGCCGGAGTACCTGGACGACGTACGCGCACTGGCGGACGTGTTCGTCACGGCCGACTTCCGGGACGAGGAGCTGCTGCGCCGCACCATCCGTGAGGTGGCCGAGGAGCACCGCGCCTCGGTGATCTACCACATCGGCCGCGAGGAGACGATGGCCGCCGCCTACGAGGTGGCCGAAGAACTCCACATCGAGGTCAACCCGGCCGAGGCCGTCCGGCTCCTCACCGACAAGCACGCCATGCGGGACCTGCTCGCCGCACGCGGAATGTCCCCGGTGTCCTTCGAGGCGGTGGCGACCCGGCGCGAGGTACCGGACGCGGTCCGGCGCATCGGCCGCCCGGCCGTGGTCAAGCCGACCGCACTGGCCGGCAGCCGGGGCGTTTTCCTGTGGCAGGAGGAGGCGGATCTCGCGGTCTGGACGGTACTCGTCGAGGAGTACGGCTACGACGGTCCGTTCCTGGTCGAGGAGTATCTGCGCGGTCCCGAGTACAGCGTGGAGACACTGAGCCGGGACGGTGAGCACCGGATCGTCGGGATCACGGAGAAGCTGCTCGGCGCGCCGCCGCTGTTCGTGGAGGTGGGGCACGTCCACCCGGCGCCGCTGCCCCCGGAGCGCCGGCGGGCCGTCGAGGACCTGACGACCGAGCTGCTCACCGCGTGCGGGTACCGGTTCGGTCCCGCGCACACCGAGGTGATCTGGACCGAGGCCGGCCCCCGCATCGTCGAGTCGCAGGCCCGGCTCGGCGGGGACCGGATCCCACGCCTCATCGAGCTGGCCACCGGCCTCGACATCGAGCAGGCGATCTTCGCCGGCCTGGCGGGCACCCCGGCCGGGCCCGCCGAGGCGACCGCGACGGCGGTCGTGCGGTTCTTCGCCTTCCCGCCCGGCCACGTCGACGAGATCCGCGGCCTCGACACGGTCGCCGGGCTCGGGTACGTCGACGAGCTGAACCTCAGGCCGAGCCCCGGCGACACGTTGGCGGAGGTCCGCGACTCCAAGAGCCGGCACGGACACGTCATCGTCTCCGGCGCCACCGCCGAGCAGGCCCGGGACCGGGTCGCGGAGGTGCTCGCCGCCATCGAGCTCGTCATCGACGGAACGCCCGTACGCGCGGACGGCCGGGCCGGAGTGCTCGGGACGCCCGTATGACTCTCCCCCCACCCCGCAGGAAGGCAGTGCCCATGCAGTCCGTACCCGCACTCAGGAGCTCGTCATGACCGCCCTCGCCAGCGACGCCCAGGTGGTGTTCATCGGCTTCAACATGGCCTACCTGCACGCGATCGAGGGCAACGTCCCGAGCGGGTCCGTCGTGGTGATCGAGGAACCCGACATCCTCCGCAAGCGGGACCTGGCGGGGGCCGCGGCACGCTTCGACTGCGTGGACCGTGTCGTGCCGGCCAGCTACCACCAGTCGACCGAGGCCCTCGACCTGGCGGCCGAACTGACGGCCGTGCGCCCCGTGGCCGCGGTGGTCCCGGGCCTGGAGTACGCGGTGCCCGCGGCGGCCGCGCTGGCCGAGAAGCTCGGGCTGCCCGGCGCGACCGAACAGGCCGCACAGGCGCTGCGGGACAAGGTCCGGCTGCGCGAGGTCTCCGGCGCCGCCGGTGTCCGCAACCCGCGCTGGCGCGAGGTGTTCGGGCCCGAGGACATCCTCGAGTTCGCGGGCGACGGCCCGGTCGTGGTCAAGCCGGCGAACCGGCAGGCCAGCGTCGGCGTACAGCTGCTGGACTCGG
The DNA here is from genome assembly GCF_045041015.1 of Streptomyces sp. NBC_00019. Classification (NCBI taxonomy): domain Bacteria; kingdom Bacillati; phylum Actinomycetota; class Actinomycetes; order Kitasatosporales; family Streptomycetaceae; genus Streptomyces; species Streptomyces sp. NBC_00019. Next base: position 3,932,396 of record NZ_CP108302.1, on the reverse strand, counting down.
TCGACGCCGAGACCGCGGCGCAGGCCTGGGAGCGGACCTCCTCCGCGACCGAGCGGGTGTCGGTGCCCGACCGGGAGCTGGCGTGGCGGTACCTGGCAGAAGAGCGCCTTCAGGGACCTGAGTTCAGCGTCGAGGCGCTGGTGCAGCGGGGCGGGATCGTCTTCCAGAACGTCACGGCCAAGACCGTGATCCCGGGGCCCTACCCGGTCGAGCTCGGCCATCTGCTGCCCGCTCCGCTCGACGAGGACACGCAGGCCGCGTTCACCACGGCCATGCGGGCGCTGGTCGCCGCGACCGGGTACCGAACCGGCATCCTGCACGCCGAGTGGATCCTCACCGAGTCCGGTCCGACGCTGGTCGAATGCGCCGGCCGCTGCCCCGGCGACCATCTGATCGACCTCATCGACCTGGCCTACGGCACCCGGATCAGGCTGACGCTGATCGACCTGCTGGCCGGACGTCCGGTCACGCTGCCCCAGGTGTCGGAGCAGACCTCGGCGATCCGGTTTCTGGCCGCCGAGCCGGGCACCGTCACGGAGGTCTCCGGCGTGGACGCGGCCCGGGAACTGCCCGGCATCGAGGTCGTGGAAGTGGGCGTCGAGGCCGGCGACGAGGTCCGGCCGTGGGCGTCCTCCTGGGACCGCGCAGGCCATGTCATCGCCACCGGGCCGGACGCGGACACCACACGCCGACGCGTCCTGGACGCGGACGCGGCCGTCCGTATCACCACCACCGGCTGAGTCCGCGGCACCGCCGACCGAGTCCGAATCACCACTGATTGAGGAAGCACATGTCCGACCTCTGGCAGCGCGTCCGCGGCTGGCGCGGGTCCGTCCCGGGAGGGACGGCCGGCATCCGGCTGGCCGTGCTGACGTCGATCGACGCCGTCGGCACCGGCGCCTTCCTGGCCGTCTCCGTGCCCTTCATCACCCGGTCCGTCGGCCTGTCGGAGGGCCAGCTCGGACTCGGCCTGACCGTGTCCGCCGCCATCGCCCTGGCCACGGCGATCCCGATCGGCGTCCTCGCCGACCGGATCGGCCCGAAGAAGGTCCTGGTCTGGCTGAGCGTGTGGCGCTGCGCGTGGTTCGTGGCGTACCCGTTCGTCCAGAACCTGTGGCAGTTCCTCACCGTGGTGTGTCTGCTCGGCCTGGTCGACAAGGCGTCCGCGCCCATGTCGCAGGCCCTGGTCGGCCAGGTGACGAAGGCCGAGGACCGGGTCAGGGCCGTCGCGATCCTGCGGTCGCTGCGCAACGTCGGCTTCACCGTCGGCGCCCTGCTGGGCGGCATCGGACTGCTCATCGACAACCGGGCGGGATACGCGGCGATCCTGTTGCTCAACGCCGCCTCGTTCGCCGTGCTCGCGATGCTGGCCGCCCGGCTGCCGATCCTCAGCGCGCCGGCGAAGAGCCTGCGCCGACGGTTCTCGGTGAGCGTGCTGCGCGATGTGCCGTTCCTGTCGTTCACGGGGATCAACGCCGTGCTCACCATGCACATGACCCTGCTGAGCATCGGTATCCCGCTGTGGATCGTCGGGCACACCGACGTGCCGTCCGCGGTGATCGCCCCGCTGGTCGCCGTCAACACCGTGCTCGCGGTCGCCCTCCAGGTGCGGGCCAGCCGGGACACGGACACCATGCCCGGCGTGGCACGCGCCCTGACACGGGCGGGGCTCTCCCTCGCGCTGTGCTGTGTGCTGCTCGTCGCGGCACCGAAGCTGCCGGTCGTCCTGGCCGTCGGCGTGCTGCTGCTGGCCATGATCGCGCTGACCGGCGGCGAGCTGTTCCAGTCCGCCGGCGGCTGGGGCGGCTCCTATCTGCTGGCGGCGCCCAAGGAGGAGGGCGTCTATCTGTCGGTCTTCTGGCTCGGCGTGGCCGTCCAGCAGATCGCGGCGCCGATCCTGGTCAGCGTGGTCGTCACGACCGGCACCACGGGCTGGGTCGTCCTGGCCGCCCTGTTCGCGTTCTGCGGTCTGGCGGCACCGCTGCTGTGCCGGTGGGCGCAGAAACGGGCGGACAGCAGGCCGCAGCCGGAGCCCGAGCCGACACCGGCCGAGGCGGTACAGCCGTAAGGCTCCACGGATCGAGGCCCGGCGGACTCCTCCGCCGGGCCCGGTCGTGTCGTAGCCGCAGCGGGATCGGGACGTACACAACAGAATGTGAGGAGATGCACGTTGTAGCCATTCGTACGTCTGCCACGGCGCCCACTGGGTAGGGCTGCGATAACCCGCAAGGTCGCCGTACTCGACAAGGAGGCCCCTCGTGGTCGCTCCCGCACACCCCCGCTCCAAACCCGTGGCGCAGCCGCTGTCCCTCGAACCCGAGCCGCACTTCTGCGTGTTCAGCGCGGAGGGCGCCTGCGCCGAGATCCCGCTGACCAGTGAGGCACCGCTGCCCGACGCGGAGCCCCTCACCAGCGAGCCGCCACTCGCCGAAGCCGCACACCTGACCAGCGAGTCCGCGGTCTTCGAGCCGGACCCCGCGAGGCTGTAGATGGCGGCGCAGGGGTCGGCCGAGCCGCCTTCCGAGGACCTGTCACGCCTCGCCGAGTTGCATGGCGTCGCCACCTCCTACAGCCCGTCCCCGGACCGTACGGTCGCCGCCTCGGCCACCGCCGTCACCCTCGCCCTGGCCGCCCTCGGCGTCGACACCGGCCGCCCCGCGGCCGCGCTGGCCGCCCGCGAGCGTGAGCTGCGCGACCGGCTGCTGCCACCGACGGTGGTCTGCTGGAGCGGCAGCCCGCCCGCGTCCCTCGGGAACCTGCCCAGGGGCACTCGGCTGCGGATCGAGACCGAGCAGGGCGAGACTCGCGCCGCCGCCGACCAACTCCCGCCCGGCATCCACCGGTTGACGGCCACGGCGCCCGACGGCCGGGTGGCCGAGTCCCACCTGGTCGTCGCCCCCGCCCGGCTCCCGACGGCCACCGGACGCTCGTACGGACTCCTCGTCCAGCTCTACTCCCTGCTCTCCCAGCGCTCCTGGGGCATGGGCGACCTCGGCGACCTCACCGAACTGACCGCCTGGGCCGGGCGGGCGCTCGGCGCCGGGTTCGTGCAGGTCAACCCGTTGCACGCGGCGGTGCCCGGCGCCCCCACGGACCCCTCTCCGTACCGGCCCTCCTCGCGACGCTTCCCGGACCCGGTGCATCTGCGGGTCGAGGACGTGCCCGAGTACGCCCATGTCACCGACCGCGAGGCGGTGTGCTCGCTCGCCGAACGGGCCGGGCGGCTGCGCGAAGCGGTGCTGGACAAGGGCGCGTTGATCGACCGGGACGCCGTGTGGGAGCTCAAGCGGGAGGCGCTGGAGCTGGTGCGCGAGGTGCCGCTCGGCCCCGGGCGGCGGGCCGCGTACGTCGACTTCCTCGCCGAGGAGGGCGAGGCCCTGGAGGACCACGCGACGTGGTGCGCGCTGGCGGAGGTGCACGGCTCGGACTGGAGCCGGTGGCCGGCCGGGCTGCGGGACCCCCGCTCGCCCGAAACGGCCCGCGCCCGCGCCGAGTTGATGGACCGCGTCGACTTCCACTGCCGGCTCGCCTGGCTCACCGACGCCCAGCTCGTCGCCTCGCAGCGGGCGGCGCGGGAGGCCGGGATGCCGGTCGGGATCGTCCACGACCTGGCGGTGGGCGTGCACCCCGGGGGCGCCGACGCCTGGGCGCAGCAGGACTACCTCGCGGCCGGGATGTCGGTCGGCGCACCGCCGGACGCCTTCAACGCGCGCGGGCAGGACTGGGGACTGCCGCCGTGGCGCCCGGACCGCCTGGCCGAATCGGGCTACGCCCCCTACCGGCGCCTGCTGAAAGCCCTCTTCCGCTATGCCGGAGCCCTGCGTATCGACCATGTGATGGGCCTGTTCCGCCTCTGGTGGGTCCCGCAGGGGCACCCGCCGACCGAGGGCACCTACATCCGCTACGACGCCGAGGCCATGCTCGCGATCCTGGTCCTGGAGGCCTCGCGCGCCGGGGCGGTGGTGATCGGCGAGGACCTGGGCACGGTGGAGCCCGGGGTGCGCGAGACGCTGCGCGAACGCGGGGTGCTCGGTACGTCGGTGCTCTGGTTCGAGCGGGACTGGGAGGGCGACGGCCGGCCCCTGCCACCGGAACGTTGGCGCGCCGACTGCCTCGCCACCGCGACCACCCACGACCTGCCCTCCACCGCGGCCCGTCTGACGGGCGAACACGTCGAACTCCGCTACCGGCTGGGCCTGCTGACCCGGGAGCTGGCGGAGGAACGGACGGAGGCGGCGGCGGACACCGGGGAGTGGCTGGAGGTACTGGCACGACTGGGACTGCTGCACGGCACCGGCGGCGGCCACAGCACATCGACGGAGGAGGCCGAGATCCAGGCCGTGCACCGGTTCCTGCTGCGTACGCCGGCGCGGCTGGTGGGGGTGTGGCTACCGGACGCGGTGGGCGACCGACGGCCCCAGAACCTGCCGGGCACGTGGGACCAGTACCCGAACTGGCGCCTGCCGATCGCGGACGCGGAGGGGAGGCCGGTGACGCTGGAGGGGTTGGCGGGCTCGCCGCGCCTGCACGGTCTGGTGGAGGTACTGCGCGGGCCTCGCGCGGTCGGAACGGGTTGATGTGGGGGACAGGCGGAACCGTCCCGTCCCCCTCTCGTCGACCACGTATGGCACCCCGGGCGCGCGGGGCCATAAGGCATTCGATACTTTTGGGATCGTGGACAAGAAGAACGCCCTGCGCGCCGGTGCCCTGGCTGCCGGTACGACGCTGATGATGCTGCTCATGACGTCTCCCGCGCTCGCAGTCCCCCGCGACGACGGCGACGACCCCGGTCCGGGCCTGAGCGTCATGGAGACGCTGGGTCTCTACGTCCTGGCCCCGCTCGCGATCTTCGCGGTCATCGCCGGTCTGGTGATGGTCCTGGACAAGTCCACGGACCGTGAGACGAAGGCGAAGACCAAGGTTCCCGTGAAGGCGAAGGCCGGAGCCTGACCGAGGCGGGGGCCGACATCACGGCCTGACCGCTCACCGCACGTTCCCGAGGGCGCCGACCCCGCCGCACGTACGCGCACCAAGCCGTACGTGGGCGAGGTCGACGCCCTCGGTGTGTTCTCCCGCGCGGCCGCTCAGGGGCTCGGCGCGGTCAGATACCGCTGCACCGTCGGCGCCAGCGCCACCGCGGACGGGATCCGCAGCACATAGCGGGTCAGCGCGAGACCCAGCAGCTGTGACGACACGAGCGCGGCCCGCGCAGGCACCTGCTGGGGGTCCGGGCACGCCCGCTCGGCGATCGGCAGCAACTGCTCCCGGAAGATGCCCTGCATCCGCTCGGCCCCGGCCGCGTTCGTCGCGCCCACCCGCAGCAGCGCCGTGAGCACCTCGTTCTGCTCCCAGATGGCCAGGAAGTGCGTGACGAGAGCCCGGCCGACGTCCTTGGCGGGCAGCGCGCCCACGTCCGGCAGCCGCAGATCGATGGCGACCGCCGCCGCGAAGAGGCCCTCCTTGTTGCCGTCGCCTCACGCTCGACCTGACCACGCTGGAGTCCCGCTTCCCGTTCCTGCTCATCACCCCGCAGTACGAGGTCGAGCGGCTGCTGGAGCGGCGGGCGAGGGAGGCCGGGGTCGAGTTCGCGTACGAGAGCGAGGTCGTGGGGCTGCGGCAGGACGCCGACGGGGTGGAGCTGGAGGTGCGGGGCGCGGACGGGGCGGTCGCCGTCCGCCGCGCGGCCTATGTCGTCGGCGCCGACGGACACCACAGCGCCGTACGCACGGCGATCGGCCTGGACTTCCCCGGGGTCTCCGTCATCAAGTCGCTGTTCCTCGCGGACGTACGGCTCGCCGAGCGGCCCGAGGACGTGCTCACCGTCAACGGCGCGGGCGACTGCTTCGCGATGATCGCCTCCTTCGGCGACGGCTGGTACCGGGTCATGGGCTGGGACCGCCATCACGAGGTCCCCGACGACGTCCCGATCGACCTCGACGAGGTCAAGGACGTCACCCGCCGCGCCCTGGGCGCCGACTACGGCATGCACGACGCCCGCTGGCTCTCCCGCTTCCACAGCGACGAACGCCAGGCACCGCGGTACCGGGTCGGCAGGGTCTTCCTCGCCGGCGACGCCGCACACATCCATTCCCCGGCCGGCGGCCAGGGTATGAACACCGGCCTCCAGGACGCGGCCAACCTGAGCTGGAAGCTCGCCGCGGCCGTGCAGGGGTGGGCGCCCGGCGGGCTCCTCGACACGTACGAGAGCGATCGGCACCCGGTCGGCAAGGCGGTGCTGCGCAGCAGCGGCGGACTCGTCCGGCTGGCCCGCGCGCAGAGCCCGGCGCTGCGCGCCGTCCGCGCCCTCGTCTCCGCCGTCGGCAACGCGGTCGGTCCCGCCCGGCGCAAGGCCCTGGGCCAGATCTCCGGCATCGGCTACAAGTACCCCGCCCCCCGCGGCGCCCACCGCCTCACCGGCACCCGCGTCCCCGACGTCGCCCTGGAGAGCGGCCGCCTGTACGAGGCCCTGCGCGGCGGCGGGTTCGTCCTGATCACCCCGGACCCGGAGGCGTACGAGGACCCGGGCACCCGCAAGGACCGGCTGACCGTGGAGCGCTGGGCGAGCGGCCGTCGTACGACCGTCCTGGTGCGCCCCGACGGATACGTGGCCTGGGCGGCGGACGCACTGGACGCCGCGGTGATCGAGGAGGCGGTCGCCGCCGTCGTCGGGTGAACGGGGTCGGGGCGGCCCGAGCGGAGTCCGGTGCCGCCCCACCTGGTGAAGGGGTGCCGGGCCGTGTCGGTGTGCGGCTGCTCCGTCGCGCGGGCGCGCTCGGGCCCGCCTGTCCGTGGGTTCGTCGCCGTGCTGCCTGCGGAGCGCTCAGTGCGGAGGCGTCTGGGTTCCTGCCAGCAACTGGCGGAGCAGGTCGGCCAGTTGGCCGGCCTGTTCGTCGTTGAGGACGGACATCGCCTGCGTCTCGGTGGCGAGGCCGGCGCCGACCGCCTCGTCGAGGACGTTCAACCCCTTGTCGGTGAGGGTGACTTGAAGGCCCCGGCGGTCGTGCGGGTCGGGGGAGCGGCGGAGCAGGCCCGCGCGTTCCAGTTTGTCGAGCCGGCCGGTCATGCCGCCCGTCGTGAGCATCAGCGTCGCGGAGAGCTGACGGGGCGAGAGGGCGTAGGGCTCGCCGGCGCGGCGCAGGGTGGCCAGGACGTCGAACTCGCCGCGGGAGATCCCGTAGGGGGCGTACGCCTTCTCCATCCGGTCGCCCATGGCCCGTGACAGCCGGAAGATCCGCCCGAAGACCTCCATCGCCCGGGTGTCGAGGTCGGGCCGCACGGTGCCCCACTGCTCGATGATCGCGTCGACGAGATCTCTGGGGGGCTGCTGCGGCGTGGCGTTCATGGGTTGAGTATCCGCCGCGAACCGGTCGGCCGCAAGAAAGTAGCTTATGGGAAAGTGGCTTGCGGAAAAGTTGCTTAGCGCTAAGCTGCTTTCGAGCAAGTTACTTTCTGGCGTGCCACCGCACGTCACTTCTCTAGGGGACGTCATGGGGAAAGCGGAGAAGGCCGAGCGCATACCGGGGGAGTGGGCCCTGCCCGTCGCCGCCGCGGTCAACGGCATCGGCACGGGCATGTACGTCCCCTTCACCCTGGTGTTCTTCCACTACGTCACCGGTCTCTCCTTCACCGTCGTGGGCCTGGTGCTCACCGTGACCGGACTCGTGGGCATCGCCGCGCTCCCACTGGCCGGCACGGCCGTCGACCGGTACGGCGCGAAGCGCGTCCAACTCGCCCTGTACGGCGTGCGGGTCGTCGGCTTCGCGCTCTACCCCTTCGCCCATTCCCTCGCCGCCTTCGCCGCGGTCGCCCTGGTCACGGCCGCCGCCGACCGCGCCTTCCCGGCCGTGCAGTCGTCGCTCATCGGCGAGGTGGCGCGCGGTGCCGGGCGCGACCGGCTCCAGGCGGCCACGCGCGCGCTGCAGAACGCCGGCAACGGCGCGGGCGCCCTGCTGGCCACGCTGGTCATCGCCTTCGCCGGCAACACCGGCTACACCTACGCGGCCTGGGGCAACGCCCTGTCCTTCGCCCTCGCCGCGCCGCTGCTGCTGCCGCTGCGGCCGGTGCGCGGCCGGGACGAGACGGCCGGGGTCACGGCACGCGGGGCCGGCTACCGGCTCGTGCTGGCCGACCGGCCCTTCCTGGTCGTCACCGGCGCCAACTTCCTGAACGCGCTCAGCTATTCGGCCCTGTCCGTGCTCTTCCCGCTGTTCATCGTGGAGTGGCTGCACGGGCCCGCCGTGCTCACCGGCGCCGCGTTCACCATCAACACCGTGCTGTGCGCGGCCGCCGGGGTGTTCGTCGGCGGACGGGTCCGCAGGGCCGGTGCCCGGCGCACCCGGGCCGCGGCGCTGGGCGCGGGGCTGTTCGCGGTGGCGTTCCTCGCCCAGATCGTGCTGGGCACCCTGCGGCCGGAATCCGGCCCGCTGCTGGGCGGGGCCCTGGTCGCCGTGGTCGTCGTCTACACACTCGGCGAGCTGATCCACAGCCCCGCCGCCGAGGTCCTCGCCGTGTCGGCGGCGCCCGCGGCCGTACGCGGCCGGTATCTGGCGGCGTACCAGATGTCCTGGTCCCTGGCGAAGGCGGTGGCGCCCTCGCTGTTCACGGCACTGCTCGCGGTGGACGGCCGAGTGCCCTGGGCGGCCCTCGTCCTCACCTCCGCCGTGGCCGCCGCGTTGCTGCTCCGCGTGGAACGCCACCTGCCGGCGGACGCGGTACGACCCGTCGCGGAGACGGTCGTCCATGCGGCGGGCGCGGAGACCGCCGAGCGGACGGTCACCGCGGAGAGCGTCCGCCGCTGACGAGCGGGGGCGTCGCCCCCGAGAGGTTCACCCGAGGCTTCCTCCCACCCCGCCACCCCGCCACCCCGAAGGGAACCGGTCATGACCCGGTCCGCGACCATCCTCCTCACCGCCCTCGCTCCCGTCTCCTGGGGCACCACCTACGCCGTCACCACCGAGTTCCTCCCGGCCGACCGGCCCCTGTTCACCGGGCTGGTGCGCGCTCTGCCCGCCGGGCTGTTGCTGCTCGGGGTGGCGCGGGTGCTGCCGAAGGGGGCCTGGTGGTGGAAGGCGACGGTGCTCGGGGCGCTGAACATCGGTGCGTTCTTCCCGCTGCTGTTCCTGTCGGCGTACCGGCTGCCCGGCGGTATGGCCGCGGTCGTCGGGTCGGTGGGGCCGCTGCTCGTCGTGGGCCTTTCGGCGCTGCTGCTGGGGGAGCGGCCGACCGCGCGGAGTGTGGTCACCGGGGTCGTCGCGGCGTTCGGGGTCAGCCTCGTCGTACTGAAGGCGGCCGGGGCGCTCGACCTCGTGGGTGTGCTGGCGGCCTTCGCCTCGGCTGCCTCGATGTCCGCCGGGACCGTGCTGACCAAGCGGTGGGGGCGGCCCGACGGAGTGGGTCCGCTCGCGCTCACCGGGTGGCAGCTGACCGCGGGCGGGCTGCTCATCGCGCCCCTCGCCCTGCTGGTCGAGGGTCCCGCGCCCGCGCTCGACGGGCGGGCGGTGGGCGGCTACCTCTATCTGGCGCTGGCGAACACGGCGGTCTCGTACTGGCTCTGGTTCCGCGGGATCGGGCGGCTCAGCGCCACGCAGGTCACCCTCCTCGGCCCGCTCTCCCCGCTGACCGCCGCGATCGTCGGCTGGGCGGCGCTCGGACAGGCGCTGACGCCGGTCCAACTGGCGGGGATGGCGGTGGCGTTCGGGGCGACGGTGGCGGGGCAACTGGGGCAGCGGGAGGCGCGCACAGCCGGTCGATCGTTCAGTTTTCTTGAAAGGAATGGTCGTAAAGGTTCGATGGACGTGACAGATGTGGCACTGCGACGGTAGATCCACCGAGATCACCGCCCAGTGGAAGGACCCCAGTGACCGCCGTCTTCGAAAGGACCGCCCGTACGACCTCCGCCCCGAGGGCTGCCGCCCTCGGGGTTCTGCTCGCCGCCGTCGCGACCGTCGTCTGGTCCGGCAGCTTCGTCACCTCCCGTGCGCTGCACGACAGCGTGCCGCCCGTCCAACAGGCCTTCTGGCGCTGGATCGTCGCGCTCGTCGCGGTCGCCCCCCTCGGCGCCCGACAGGCGTGGCGGCAGCGGAAGGTGATCAGACGGCACCTCGGTTTCGTGGTGCTCGCCTCGCTGCTCGGGGTGACCGTCTACAACAGCCTCGTCAACCAGGCCGGTTCGACCACCTCGGCCGCCAACATGGGCATGATCATGGCCGCTTCACCGGTGCTGATGGCGGTGTTCGAGCGGATGGACGGCGTACGGCCGGGCGCGCGCCGGGTCGGTGGGCTGCTGGTCGCGTGCGCGGGCGTGGTGCTGCTCGTCGGGGGCGCGGCGGGGCTCGCCGCGGGTGACCTGTGGATGATCGCCGCGGCCTGCTGCTTCGGGTCGTGCAGCGCGCTGCTGCGCCGAAAGCCGGCGGAACTCGGCGGTACGGCCTTCCTGTTCACGACCTTCCTGTTCGGCACCGTCCTGCTGCTGCCCGCCCAGGGGGTGAGCCTCGCCGTCCAGGGCGGGTTCGAGCCGACGGCCGGCACGGTGCTGCCCCTGCTGTACGTCGGCGTCTTCTCCTCGGCCGTCGCCTTCTTCGCCTGGAACCGGGCCATCGCCCTGGTCGGTCCGTCCCGGGCCGGAGTCGTGTACTACCTCCAGCCCCTCTGCGTGGCCCTGCTGTCCTGGGCCCTGCTCGGCGAGACGGTCTCCGCGGCGCAGGCGCTGTGCATGGCGCTGATCCTCGGCGGGGTGATGCTGGGTGCCGCCGGATAGGTTGGCCGCCATGCTCGAGTGGGACATCCGGAAACTGCAGATCCTGCGGACGCTGCGGGAGCAGGGCACCGTGACCGCGACGGCCGAGGCGCTGCGGATGACGCCGTCCGCGGTGTCGCAGCAGCTGACCAACCTCGCCAAGCAGTTGGGCGTGCCGTTGCTGGAGGCGCAGGGGCGGCGGGTGCGGCTCACGGACGCGGCGCGGCTGGTGCTGCGGCACGCCGAGGCGGTGTTCGAGCAACTGGAGCGGGCGGATGCCGAACTGTCGGCGTACGTGCACGGCGAGGTCGGTGAGGTGCGGGTCGGCGCCTTCTCCACCGCCGTGCCCGCGCTGGTGGTGCCTGCCGTACGGGCCCTGCGGGCGACGCATCCGGGGGTGAGCGTGCGGGTGCGCGAGGCGGAGGCCGGGGAGGCGTACGAGCTGCTGGCCGGCGGCGAGGTCGACCTCGCGCTGTCGCTGGCCGCGCAGGCGCCGGAGGTGGGGGACGGACGGTTCACCCGGGTGGAGTTGTTGGCGGACCCGTTGGATGTCGCGCTGCCGCGGGGGCATGAGCTGGCGGCGGTTCAGGGGGTGCGGTTGGCCGATCTTGCCGGGGAGTCGTGGATCTTCGGGGGGAGTGGGCCCTGGTCCGACATCACGCGCGGGGCGTGCGAGGCGGCGGGGTTCAGCCCTCGGCAGGGGCACTCCGCGGCGGGGTGGACGGCCATCTTGGCGATGGTGGAGGCGGGGATGGGGGTGGCGTTGGTACCGCGGATGGCTGCCGTGGGGCGGGGTGGCGTGGTGATGCGGGAGCTGGGGGCGGATCGGCCGGTGCGGCATGTGGTGGCCGCGGTGCGGAGGGGGAGCGAGGCGGGGGTCGCGGTGGGGAGGGTGCTGTCGGCTTTGGAGGGGGTTGCCGGTGGGCTTGCGCGGTGGTGAGCCGGGCTGGGGGCTGGGCGGGGGTGGTAATTGCCGCCGACTGCACGCAGCCAAGGGGCGCGGGGAACTGCGCGACCAGCCCCCACTCGGCCGTACTCGCGACACGGCCTCGCACCCCACCCCCCTTGGCGGCCCTGCCCCGGTAAGGCAAGGGGCGCCCGATGGCTCACCGGGCGCCCCTCATCGTCGTACCGGCGACTACGACGCCGCCGCGTCCGCCGCCTGCGCCTTCAACGCGCGCTCCACGCCCGCGCGGGACTCCGAGACCAGGCGGCGCAGGGCCGCGTTGGGCTCGGCGGAGGCCAGCCAGGCGTCCGTCTTGTCCAGGGTCTCCTGGGAGACCTGGATCGTCGGGTAGAGGCCGACCGCGATCTGCTGGGCGATCTCGTGCGAGCGGGCGTCCCAGATGCCCTTGACCACCTCGAAGTACTTGTCCGTGTACGACGCCAGCAGCTCGCGCTGCCCGGTCTGGACGAAGCCTCCGATGACGGCCTCCTGAACCGCGTTCGGGAGCTTGTCGGACTCGATGACCTGGGCCCAGGCCTCGGCCTTGGCCTCCTCGGTCGGACGGGCGGCACGGGCGGTGGCCGCGTGGCGCTCGCCGGCCGCCGTCCTGTCCCGCTCGTACTCGCCCGCGATCTCCGTCTCGTCGAAGCGCCCGACCGACGCCAGGCGCTCCACGAACGCCCAGCGCAGCTCGGTGTCGACGGCCAGCCCCTCGATCGTCTGCGAGCCCTCCAGCAGGGCGTCCAGGAGGTCCAGCTGCTCCGGCGTACGGGCCGTGGCCGCGAACGCGCGCGCCCACGCCAGCTGGTGGTCGCTGCCCGCGGCCGCCGAGCGCAGATGCGCCAGCGTGGCGTCCGTCCAGCGGGTCAGCAGGGCCTCGCGGGCGGTCGGGTCGGCGTACAGCTCGATCGCCAGCTTCACCTGGCGGTGCAGGGACTGCACGACACCGATGTCCGACTCCTTGCCGATGCCGGAGAGGACGAGGGAGAGGTAGTCGCGGGTCGCCAGTTCGGCGTCGCGGGTCATGTCCCAGGCCGACGCCCAGCACAGCGCGCGCGGCAGCGAGGACTCGAAGTCGCCCAGGTGCTCCGTCACGAAGGCCAGGGACTGCTCGTCCAGGCGGACCTTCGCGTACGACAGGTCGTCGTCGTTGAGGAGGACCACCGCCGGACGGCGCTTGCCCACCAGCTGCGGTACGGCGGTCAGTTCGCCGTCCACGTCCAGCTCTACGCGCTCGTCGCGGACCAGCTTGCCGCTGTCGTCGTCCAGTTCGTACAGGCCCACCGCGATGCGGTGCGGACGCAGCGTGGGCTCGCCCTGCGCGCCCGCCGGGAGCGCGGGGGCCTCCTGGCGGATCGCGAAGGAGGTGATGACACCGTGCTCGTCCGTCTCGATCTCGGGACGCAGGATGTTGATGCCGGCCGTCTGGAGCCACTTCTCCGACCAGTGCTTCAGGTCACGGCCGGAGGTCTCCTCCAGCGCGCCCAGCAGGTCGGACAGCCGGGTGTTGCCGAACGCGTGGCGCTTGAAGTACGCCTGCACGCCGCCGAAGAACTCGTCCATGCCGACGTAGGCGACGAGCTGCTTGAGGACGGAGGCGCCCTTGGCGTAGGTGATGCCGTCGAAGTTGACCAGCACGTCGTCGAGGTCGCGGATCTCGGCCATGATCGGGTGCGTCGACGGGAGCTGGTCCTGCCGGTACGCCCATGTCTTCATGGAGTTGGCGAACGTCGTCCACGAGTGCGGCCAGCGGCTGTCCGGGGCGTACGCCTGGCAGGCGATCGACGTGTACGTGGCGAACGACTCGTTCAGCCACAGGTCGTTCCACCACTCCATGGTGACCAGGTCGCCGAACCACATGTGGGCCAGCTCGTGCAGGATCGTCTCAGCACGCATCTCGTACGCGGCGTCGGTGACCTTCGAGCGGAAGACGTACTGGTCGCGGATGGTGACCGCGCCCGCGTTCTCCATCGCGCCCGCGTTGAACTCCGGCACGAACAGCTGGTCGTACTTCTTGAACGGGTACGCGTAGTCGAACTTCTCCTGGAACCAGTCGAAGCCCTGCCGTGTCACCTCGAAGATCGCGTCCGAGTCGAGGAACTCGGCGAGGGAGGGACGGCAGTAGATGCCGAGCGGGACGGACTGGCCGTCCTTCTCGTACACGCTGTGGACCGAGTGGTACGGGCCGACGATGAGCGCCGTGATGTACGACGAGATCCGCGGGGTCGGCTCGAAGACCCAGATGTCGTCCTTCGGCTCCGGCGTCGGGGAGTTGGAGATGACGGTCCAGCCGGAGGGAGCCTTCACGGTGAACTGGAAGGTGGCCTTCAGATCGGGCTGCTCGAAGGAGGCGAAGACGCGGCGGGCGTCCGGCACCTCGAACTGGGTGTACAGGTAGGCCTGCTGGTCGACGGGGTCGACGAAACGGTGCAGACCCTCGCCGGTGTTGGTGTACGCGGCGTCCGCGACCACGCGGAGCACGTTGCGGCCTTCCAGCAGCCCCGGCAGGGCGATCCTGGAGTCCTTGAAGACCTCGGCAGGGTCGAGCGGGTCCCCGTTGAGCGTCACCTCGTGGACGGCCGGGGCCACCAGGTCGATGAAGGTCTCGGCGCCGTTCTCGGCGACGTCGAAGCGCACCGTGGTCACGGACCGGTAGGTACCGCCCTCTTGCGCGCCGGAGAGGTCGAGATCGATCTCGTACGAGTCGACGCTGAGCAGCTTCGCCCGCTGTCGCGCCTCTTCGCGAGTCAGGTTTGTGCCAGGCACGCGGTCATCTCCTCGATATGTGTGGGTTCGGCGGTTCGGCCATCCTTCCACGGGTCCCGTACCGAACGCGATGTCCAAAACCCGCCGGTGACCGGGGCGGACACGCGCGAGTGTGGGAGACATGACCACCTACACCGCACGCCCCATCACCCCCGAGATCCTCAAAGAGCTCCGGTCCACGGACGACGCGGGACGCCAGATGGTTCCCGTGACCGACGAGGAGGGCGGGGCACCGCTCCGCTGCTGTCTGCGGCGCAGCGCGCCGGGCGGGCGGATCGCCCTCGTCTCCTACGCCCCGCTGCGCCGCTGGGCCGCGGAGACGGGCGCCGAGCCGGGGGCGTACGACGAGCAGGGCCCCGTCTTCGTCCATGCCGAGGAGTGCGCGGGGCCGCAGCCCGACGGCTACCCCTTCGCCAACGCCCACCGGACGGTCCGCCGGTACTCCGCCGAGGGGCACATCCTGGGCGGAGAGCTGGTCGGGGCCCCCGACGACGACGCCTTCCGGAACGCGTTCGACGACCCGGCCGTGGCACTGGTCCACGTCCGGGCCGTCGAGTACGGCTGTTTCCTCTACGAGGTGCGCAGGCCCAGCGCCTAGCCCTTGAGCTCCGCCGCCACCAGCTCCGCGATCTGGACCGCGTTCAGCGCGGCACCCTTGCGGAGGTTGTCGTTGGAGATGAAGAGAGCGAGACCGTGCTCGACCGTCTCGTCGCGGCGGATGCGGCCGACGAAGGAGGCGTCCTGGCCGGCGGCCTGGAGGGGGGTCGGGATGTCGGAGAGGGTCACGCCGGGGGCGCCCGCCAGGAGCTCCGTCGCGCGCTCCGGGGTGATCGGGCGGGCGAAGCGGGCGTTGACCTGGAGGGAGTGGCCGGAGAAGACCGGGACCCGCACGCAGGTGCCGGAGACCTTCAGCTCGGGGAGCTCCAGGATCTTGCGGGACTCGTTGCGGAGCTTCTGCTCCTCGTCCGTCTCGTTCAGGCCGTCCTCGACGAGGTTGCCGGCGAAGGGCAGGACGTTGAAGGCGATGGGGCGCTTGTAGACCTGCGGCTCGGGGAAGTCGACCGCCCCGCCGTCGTGGGTGAGCTTGTCCGCGTCGGCGGCGACCTTCTGCACCTGGCCGTGCAGCTCCGCCACGCCCGCGAGGCCCGAGCCGGACACCGCCTGGTAGGTGGTGGCGATCAGCGTCTCGAGGCCCGCCTCCGTGTCCAGCACCTTCAGGACCGGCATCGCGGCCATCGTGGTGCAGTTCGGGTTGGCGATGATGCCCTTGGGGCGGTCCGCGATGGCGTGCGGGTTCACCTCGGAGACGACCAGGGGGACCTCGGGGTCCTTGCGCCAGGCCGAGGAGTTGTCGATCACCACGGCGCCCTGCGAGGCGACCTTCTCGGCCAGTGCCTTCGAGGTGGCGCCGCCCGCGGAGAACAGCACGATGTCCAGGCCCGTGTAGTCCGCCGTCGACGCGTCCTCGATCGTCACGCCGTCCAGGACCGAACCCGCGGAGCGGGCCGAGGCGAACAGGCGCAGCTCTGTGACCGGGAAGGCGCGCTCCTTGAGGATCCTGCGCATGACCGTGCCTACCTGACCGGTGGCTCCGACGATTCCGACCCTCACAGCGACTCCTTTGCGTGGCGTTTACGTGGCCTGGACGTTTCCATCATGCGTCTCATCCGGGCTGTCGTGTCCAATCCTTTGCCCGAGGATTGGGACGGCACTCCTGTCAGGGGCGCAGTTCGAGCGTCCACTCGCCGAGCGACCTGACATGGAGGAACGTGCTCGAAACGCGGTGCGGGCCGGAAGATGCGGTGAGTTTCCGGTGCGGGAACAGATTTTCGTCGAGTTCGAAGACGTGGATCATGGCGGTTCCGACGACCACCAGCTCGGCCTCGGGCCCGATGTGACGTACGACTCCATACCGGTCGCCCGGGGTCCGGGCGCCGAGCACGGGGGCCGCGTCGAGCGGGGCCGGCTCCAGGCGCCACTTCGTGCCCTCGGTGGCGCGGACCGTGATGAAGCAGGTGCCGCCCGGGTCGACCCACACCGGGCCGAGGGTGGGACGGCGGCGGCCGAGGGTGTCGGCGATCAGCGCCGACTTTCCGTACGGGTGGTTCAGGGACCACGCGCTCAGGGGCTCGTTGTCGCCGCGGGAGTTCCGCTGCACCGTCATCAGCATGGGCGGCCCCTGGTAGCGCAGGACCGTGCTCCCCTTGCCCTCGGTCGCACCGGTGAGCAGGGGCGCCTCCTCCTCGGGCAGCAGCCTGAGCGTCCACTCGCCGGCACAGCGGACCCGTACGGTCTGCTCGGCCCTGCCGTCGGCGAAGAGCACCGCCGTGCCACGGGTGCCGCGGTCGTGGCCGCTCAGCCAGTCGTCCTCGTCGCCGTACTCGTCGACGGTCTTCACCTCGAGCGAGTAGTCGGCCTTGGCGCCCGGGAAGTCGTACTGGACCAGCGCGGGGCGCCCGGGCCGGGGGTTGGCCAGCGTGACGGTGTTCTCGCCGCGGCCCTGGTAGGCGCCGGTCTTCCGGCCGGCGGACGGGTCGCGGACGGGCAGGGGCCTGGCGGTGAGCTCCCAGTCGCCGTCGCCGTGCTCGATCACCAGCAGCAGCGGGCCGTCGGGGACCGGGACGGTCTGCTTGAGCTTTCCGGTCTCGTTGCACAGCAGCTCGTGGTCGTCGAGGTCGTCGAAGTGCCCGGCCTCGTGGCAGTTCAGCACGAACCATTCGCCGCGGTCGGCGCCGCCGTCGAAGCGGACCTTCACATCGGCCATGGTGCCCAGGTAGGAGACGACGTCCGGCCCGCGCCCCTTGAGTGTCTGCGTGCCCAGCGGACGGGCCGCCGACAGCGGCAGGACCGTGATCGTCCAGTCGCCGTCGTAGTTGACCTTCATCCGCAGCGGACGGTCGCGCGGGGGCTGCACCAGGGCGCGGCCGTGGAAGTCGCGCAGGGTGGTGTTGAAGACCGTCTCCTCGTCCTTGTTGCGCCGGTTCAGCGTCTCGACGCAGAGCCATTCGTCACCCCGGACCCGTGCCTCCACGATCACCGGGCCGGGCGGCAGCGGCATGTCCACGGAGACCACGCCGTTCCCGCGGCCGCTCTGGGTGTGCGGGGTGAAGTCGGGTCCCAGGGGGGCGGGGGACCGGGCCGGGACAGGAGCCGATATGAGGGTGGCGGCCGGTGGCACGCTCGCCTTCGTGACGACCGGGTTCGGCACGGGAGCCACCGGAGGCGCCACCGGCATCGGCACCGGCTCCGCCACCACGATCCCGAAGTCCGTCGCCAGCCCCGCGAGCCCCGAGTCCCACCCCTGTCCCACCGCCCGGAACTTCCACTCCCCGTTGCGCCGGTAGAACTCCCCGAGCACGAAGGCCGTCTCGCCGCCCGCGTCCGTCACGTCGTAGTGCACGACGATCGAACCGTCCGCCGCCACGGTCTGCACCGCGAGCCCGGGCACCGCCCCGAACGTGCCGTCGTCGCACGACGCGGCGATCAGCACCCGCTGGACCGCCGGCTCCACCCGGGGCAGATCCAGCTCCAGCCACTCGGCGAGCTGGTCCGCACCGTCACCGGTGCCGAGATGCCGTACCGCTCCGGACGGATGCGCGGACTGGTTGTGGAAGACGAGGTCGGCGTCGCCGCGCACCTTGCCCGCCGCGTCGAGGAGCAGCGCCGAGACGTCCACGACGGGCGTTCCCGGCACCTTGCGGCGGCAGACGGCAACCTTCAGAAGACCGGCGGGGACAGGGGTGTTGGCCCCCTTGGCGATGTGCGTCATGGGGCACATGGTGACAGTGAAGATCATGTGAAGAAAGAATTCCGGGAATCGGACCGAACGTTTCCGCGCCCACCGGCGTCATAGAGGAAACGCGGCTAGGGGAGGGGTGGCTGTGCTGCGCAGAAAGGCCCGTCGCGGCCAGGGGGACGGTGTCCATGACGGGCCGGACGACCCCCTCGACGCGGCTCAGGAACGTCGGGTGCGGGCCGTGCTCGCGCTCGGCGGTGTACCGCAGGCGGACCTGCCGGACGGGGTGCAGCAGGTCCGCCTGCGGTTGCTGGAGCGGGCGGCGAAGGGGTACGAGGCGCCGCGCGACGTCTCCGCGTGGGCGGCCGTCGTCGCCTCCAACCTCGCCATGGACTGGCACCGCGCCAAGCGCCGCCAGGAGCGGATCGGCGAACGCCTGGCCTCCCTGCGCCAGTTGGAGCACCCCTCGGGCGAGGACACCAGCGTGCTCTCCCTCGCCGTCGCCCAGGGCCTCGACGAACTGCCCGACTCCCAGCGCCAGGTCCTCGTCCTGCGTTTCTTCGCCGATCTGCCGGTGCGCGACATCGCGCACGAGCTCGGCGTCCCCGAGGGCACGGTCAAGAGCAGGCTGCACACGGCGGTCCGCGCGCTGCGCGCCCGCCTGCACGAGGGTGAGGTGGTGTGACGTGACCGTCGAACACGACGGCATCGACGCGCTGATGGCCGCGATCACCGACGAACCACTGTCCGAGGAAGCCCGCGGGGACGCCGTCTTCATGGCCGAACACCGGTCGGCGAGCGCCGACCTGACGCTGCTGCGCGAGCAACTGGGCGTCATCGGCCACGCCCTCGCCGAGCCGGCCCCGGTTCCGGCACCGGCCCCGGTTCCGGTCCCGAAGCCAGCTCGGGTGGGTCCCTCACGTGTCCGCCTATGGTTCCCCAAACTCGCCCTCGGTGGGCTGGCGGTGGCCGCGGCGGCTTCCGTGGTCGCCGGTCTGGGCTGGCTGATCGCCACGGGCGGGCCCAGCGCCATGTCCGGGTCGGACGACAGCGGGGCCAGCGCCCAGAAGTCCGGGGCCGAGGCCGACGCCGACGCCGGCACCCGCTTCGGCAGCCCGCACTATCTCGCCTGCACCCGTCTCGTGGTCGAGGGCAAGGTCACCTCGGTCGAACGGCTCGTGGACGGGGTGCAGTTGCGGATCATCGTGGAGGTGAGCCGTTACTACAAGCAGGACGGGCAGCAGCCGGACGAGCTCACCTACGTCATCGAGGACACGTTCGGCCGCGGTCTCGTCAAGGGCGACCAGGTGCTGTTCGGGGTCCCGAAGGGCGACGCGGTGCCCGACCACTGGGTGGTCGGCGAGAAGGCGGTCGCCCGCGAACGGGCGTGGATCGAGGCCTCGTTGCCGGAGTCGCGCAAGCTGACCTGCTGACGGGGGCGGGCACGACGAAGAGGCAGGCACGACGAAGGGGCGGGCGCCCGATGGACGTCCGCCCCTCCTTTGTCGTACCCGCAACCTACGGGGTGACCTTCTCGATCTTCACGCTGCCGATGCCCGCGACCGTGCCGCGAGCGTTCACCAGCTGGACCTGACCGAAGAACTCACGGCCCTCAGGAGCGGCCGCCAGGGCGGTGACGTCCGCGGTGACGTCCGCGGTGCCACCCGTGCCCAGCTTCACCGCGACCGAGTCGTCGACCGTGACGGCGCCCAGGGCGGCGGAGAAGAACACGTCCTGGTAGTCGTAGGCCGTCGAACCGGCCGGGATCGCGTAGCCGATGACCTGGATGGTGTAGGTACCGGCGGCGGGGTTCGCCACCGAGACGGACTCCTCCGAGTCACCGTCGGCGGAGGAACCGGCCTCCTCGCCGTTGCCGTCCAGGACGACCAGGTCGAGGTCGGCGGCCGCGTCGGAGACGTTGCCGATGGCGACGTCCAGCGACTTGGCACCCTCGGGGACCTCGACGGTGGTGACCTGGGTGTCGCCTTCGGCGATGGTCGGGCGGGCCGACTTGGCCGAGCCGAGCGGGCCGCCGACGAGCTTGCCGTCGAGCGCGGCGAAGTTGTTCGTCACCTTCCAGGAGGCGGCGGTCGGGGTGCCGACCTTGGCCTCGGGCACGGTCACGACCTCCGGGTCGAAGGCCGCGCCGAGGACGGTGACGTCCAGCTTGTACGGGTTGTCGAGCAGCGGCGACGTACGGCGCGACTCGACCTCGATCTCCCAGACACCGGCGACCGGGTCGGCGTACGAACGCACGTCGGGGCGGCAGCCGTTGCCGTCGAGGTAGTTGTTGTAGCAGTTCGGGGTGCTGGTCGAGTCGACCGGGACGCCGTACGGGTGGATCGCGATGAACCGGGTCTGGCTCTTGTCCTTCAGCCCGCCGATGGCGACCTCGAGGGACTTGGCGCCCTCGGGGACGGTCACGAAGTACGACTGCGTGCTGTTGCGCTGGACCGTGCCCGCCGCCGCGTAGGTGTACTTCAGCGGCGCCGAGACCACGACCGTGTTCAGGATCTGCTTGTCGACGCCCTCGGTCCTCGGGTCGTCGACCTCGAGGATCGCGCTCTTGAGACCGGCGGTCGGCGACTTCGCGGCGATCTTGACGGTGACCGGCTTGTTCAGCTCCAGCTTGACCTCGTCCGAGCCGACGATCGAGAAGGTGCCGGAGGCGTTGTTCTCGAGGTGCAGCTCGTGACGGATCGCCTTGTCGGCGCCGGACGTACGGGTGACGGTGACCTCGTACGACTTCTTGACGCCGGCCTTCAGGCCGCCCTCACGGTCGTAGATGCCGGTGCCGAAGCCCGGCGTCTTCAGGAACTGGTCGACCGCGGTGTCGACCGGCGCCTTGACGGTGTAGTCGTGGGCGGTCGCGCCGTCCTTGATGGAGTCCCAGGCGTCCTCGATGTTCATGAGGCCCGCGCCCTCCTCGTACGCCTGCACCCCCTTGATGTGGTCGGCGGTCGAGGTCAGCGCCGTGCGCAGGGTCTTCGGGGTGAGCGCGATGCCCTTCGCCTTGGCGGCGGACAGCAGCAGCGCCGAGGCGCCCGCGGCCTGCGGGGAGGCCATCGAGGTGCCCTGGAGCATGCCGTAGCCGGCGGGCAGGGAGTAGCCGGACTCGGCGACCGGGGCGCCCGGCAGCCAGGTCTGGATGGTGTTGACCGAGGCACCCGGGGCGACGAGCGTCGGGGTGAAGCCGCCGTCCTCACGCGGGCCGCGCGAGGAGAACGGCATCATCGCGTACGACTTGGACACGACCGAGCCGTAGTTGGAGTACCACGTCGCCTTGGAGATCGAGGCGCCGACGGAGATCACCTTGTCGGCCAGACCGGGGTCGCCGATGGTGTTGGCACCCGGGCCGGAGTTGCCGGCCGAGATGACCAGCTGGACGCCGTAGGTGTCGATCAGGCGGGTGTAGAGCTCGGCGCGCGCGTTGTTGCCGTCGTTCAGCGCGGGCAGACCGCCGATGGACATGTTGACGATGTCGACACCGCGGTTGGTGACGAGGTCGATCATGCCCTCGGTGAGCGCGACGTTGGTGCAGCCACCGGTCCAGGTGCAGGCACGGGAGGAGACGACCTTCGCGCCCGGCGCCGCGCCGTTCATCTTGCCGCCGAACAGGCCGTTGGCGGCGGTGATGCCGGCGACGTGCGTGCCGTGCTCGGACTCGATGACGCCGACGTTGACGTAGTCGGCCTTGTCGCCGGCCGCGTTGAAGACGACGTCCTTGCGGATCTCGACCACGAACGGCTGGCGCTCGACGACGTCGGTGGACGGGTTGTCGGTACCGAAGTAACCGACCTGGAACCCGTTCTTGTACGGCTTCATCGCCGCGTCGTCGGTGAAGTCGTTGTTGTTGTTCAGGTCGACCCGGACGGTGCCGGCGGCCGCGTCGTAGAGGACGCCCCAGACATCGGTGGTGTCGCCGTCGCGGTTGGCATCGCCCTTGGCGTCGCCGCCGGCGGTGGCCGACTCGCGGAACAGGTTGAACTGGTAGGCGCCCGCCGGGGCCTGCCAGGTGGCGCCCGCGATGGTGAAGCTCGGGCCGCTGACCGGGTTGTTCATCCGGCGCCAGGTGGCGTCGGCGTCGCCTACCGGATCGGTGGCCGTCACCCAGTCGACGATCTTGCGCTCACCGGTGGTGGTCTTCTGCAGTGCCGGGTGGCCGAGGTCCACGCCGGAATCGAGGACGCCGATGGTGATGCCGCGGCCGTCCGCCTTCGGGTGGTCCTCCACGAAGTCGACGGCGCCCGTCTCGAAGGACGGGTTGTACGGGTTCTCGGCGGGAGTCTTCTTGCCGGGCGCCGCGGGCGTGGCAGCCTTGCTCGCGGCTGCGCCCTTGGCGGTGTCCGCGCTCGGCGTCGGGTCGTCCAGCGGGATCTCCTGGCGCAGGTCGATGCCGTGCACGGAGGAGAGCTTGACGGCGGCGGCGATGGCCGAGTCCGCCTTCGCGGTGGGGACGGTGGCGCGGACGTAGCCGACCTTGTCGAAGGTGCGGCCCACGAGGCCGCCGGCCACGGCGTCCAGCTGCTTGGCGACCTGCTCGGTCTGCCCCGGAGCGGTCGCGATCATCATCGAGACGTTCTTGTCGCCGTCGGCCTTCGCCTCGGCGAGCAGGTCCGCGTCGTCCGAACCGAGCTTGTCGTGAGCGGACTTGACGCTCGGGTCGGCCGCGGCGGGCGCGTCGGCAGCGGCGACGGCCATGGGAATCGGCCCGGCCGCGGAGAGTGCGGCCACGAGACCGGCGGCCACGGCTATACGCACCACGCGTCTCGCGCCGCCCGATATCGGTTCGCGCTGGGGGGTGAGGGTCATCGGCATCCCTTGTAGGTAAAGGAACGTGCGGTAGCGGCCGGGGCCGATCGGTCCTGACCGCGAAGGTCCGGAAATGCGACCCCGGACGATCGCACAGCTTTACGCATGGGAAGGATGTTTAGGGAGAGTTGACCGAATCGATATGGGCGTATGGGGAAAACCCGCGATCCCCTTTAGGGAGATGGTCGACCAAAGGGACAACTCGCCCTGCTGTCTCTCAGGTTTCTCTGGTACAGCTCTCAACTTTCCTTGGTACGCGCGTAGTGCCGCGACGCCTTCGCCCGGTTTCCGCAGGCCGCCATCGAGCACCAGCGGCGCGTGCCGTTCCGCGAGGTGTCGAAGAAGTGCAGGATGCATGCCTCGTGGGCGCAGCCGCGGATCCGGTCGGGCGCGGTGCTGAGAAGCTCCAGGTAGTTGCGCGCGGCGAGCCAGGCGGGCCCCCAGGCGGGGTCGCGGAACTCCGGAACCTCGCCGGGTCCTTCCGTGGTGAGGGTGGCCCGGATCCGGCCGTGCTCGAGGACGGCGTCGAGGGGTGCCGCGGCCGCTTCGTGGACGGACTTGTGCAGCGCGTCCCGCGCCTGGAGCGCATGTCGCAGAGTGGGCGCATCCGCCTCGAACCGACCGTCGAGTGCGTTGGCTCCGAGCCACACCGCCAGCCCGTCGACGTCGGTCAGCAGATCCTGTACGGCCCCCTCCCGCATCCACCGAGTGTTGAGCAGGTCGAGCGCGAGGGGCTCGCCGGTGAGGGGACGGGGGTCGGCGGACATGTGGAGGCTCCCTTCCGTGCTAACCGCTCAAGAGTACGTGACTGGTTGCGCGGGCTGCGTATAACCCTTAATGTTGTTTTGACAGGTTAGATCAGCTGAAGGGGACAGTCATGACCTTGCGCACCGGCCACATCGGTCTGAACGTCACCGAGCTCGACCGCTCCCTCGCCTTCTACCGCGACGTCCTGGGTTTCGCCCTGATCGGCGAGGGCAAGGAGGAGGGTCGGCGGTACGCCTTCCTGGGCGACGGCGAGAGCCTCGTCCTCACGCTCTGGCAGCAGGCCGACAAGGGCTTCGCGGGCGACCGCGCCGGACTGCACCACCTCGCCTTCGAGGCGGACTCGATCGAGCGGGTCAGGGAGTACGAGCAGGCGCTGCGGACGTACGGAGTGGACTTCGCCTACGAGGGGGTCGTCGCCCATCGCGAGGGCGCGGCCTCGGGCGGCATCTTCTTCCACGACCCGGACGGCACCCGCCTGGAGATCTCCGTGCCGAGCGGCGCACAGGGTGCGCCGGCACCGGCCGAGTCGGCTCCCACCTGCGGCTTCTTCTAGACATGGGCGTCTATCACGCGGGCGCACGGACCGTGCAGGACCGGGTCGGGGTGCGGGAGCAGGCGGACCACGTGGGGCGGGCGATCGGCGAGGGCGTCAAGCCGGTCGCGGCGGCCTTCCTGGAACTCCAGCCGCTCCTGGTCCTGGGCGCCGCCGACCCGTCGACGGGCCGGGTCTGGGCCTCGCCGCTCTCCGGGACGCCGGGGTTCGTCCGGGCCACCGGCCCCGACCGGATGTCGGTGGCCGGCGGGGTCCCGGAGGCCGACCCGCTCGCCACCGCCCTCGCCACGCCCGGCACACCCGTCGGCACGATCGCCCTCGACCCCCGCACCCGCCGCCGTATGCGCCTGAACGGCCGACTCCGGCCGACGGCACGGGGATTCGCGGTGGAGGCGGAGAAGGTGTTCGCCAACTGCCCGAAATACCTCCAGAGGAGGGAGTCGTACGAGGTGGTGGGCGACCGGGAAAGGGGAGTTGCGGTACGGGGAGGTGAACTGGGTCCGGAACAAGCGGAGTTCATTGCCTCGGCCGACACGTTCTTCATGGCGACCGTGCACTCCGGCACCGCTGCCGAGGCCAGCCATCGGGGCGGCAACCCCGGCTTCGTGCAGGTCGATTCACCACATGAGCTGAGCTGGCGGGACTATCCGGGCAACTCCATGTTCCTCACCCTGGGGAACCTCGCGGCGGACCCGAGAGCCGGGCTGCTGTTCCTGGACTGGACGAGCGGGACGACACTGCAACTGACGGGCGAGGCGCGGACCGAGTTCGGCGGCGAGTTCGGGACGGAACGCCGGGTGCGGTTCACGGTGACCGAGGTGGTCGAGACGCCCTCGGCGGTGCCGCTGCGCTGGTCGGCGCCCGAATACTCGCCCGCGAATCCGGAGCCGGCGGGCTAACTTCCGTACATGCGGAAGAAGCTGAGGGTGGCGGCCTACGCCATGTGTGTCCGTGACGGCAAACTCCTGCTCGCCCGCTGGATCGGCGACGACGGCAGGCCGGAGTGGATCCTTCCGGGCGGCGGGATGGAACACGGGGAGGACCCGTACGACACCGTCCTGCGGGAGGTGGACGAGGAGACGGGCTACGCCATCGAGATCACCGGACTGCTGGGTGTGAACACTCGCCGCCACACCTACACCCGCCGCTTCGGCCGGGTCGTCGACCACCACGCGCTCCGGCTCGTCTACGAGGGCCGGATCACCGGCGGTGAGCTCCGCCACGAGATCGGCGGCTCCACCGACATGGCCGCCTGGCACGACCTGGACGCGGTCGCCGAACTGAACCGGGTGTCACTGGTCGACATCGGGCTGCGGCTGTGGCGCGAGCGGCCGGCGGCGGGGCGGGCGGTATAGCGGTCGTACCCACGAAAATGAACACGGAGTGACCGCCTCCCGGCGGTTCGAGGAGCGGTCGTGGGCGCGGAGGGGCGCCCAAGATCCACGTACGTGATCGGTGTTGCGCGTTGCGGTCTCGTTCACGCGCAGGTCATTCCCGGTGCCAACGATCCAGAGCGAGCGGGTTGTTCGCGACAGCGAGCTCCCCGCGACCACTGCCGACGCGTTCGCACTCGGGGAGACCGCGCCATGTCGCGCACACGCTCTGTCGTCACCTCCGCCCTGGCGGTCAACCGCCGTACCGTCCTCGCAGCCACCGGCGCCGCAGCCGTCTCCGCGGGTGTCGGTTACGCCCTGCGGCCCACCGACAGCCAGGCCGCCACCACCACCGGCACCGCTGCGGAGGGGGCGCCCGTCGCCCAGTCCCGGCAGGCCCCCGCCGTCCCGCTCGCCCCGTACACCCGGGGCACGACCGTCGCCACCGTCGCCGCCGCCCGTACCGCCTCCGGTTTCCGTCGCCTCGGTGACGGTCCCGGCTGGGAGCGGGTGGTGCGCAGTGAGCTCGCCGCACCGAAGGCGGGCCGCGCGGGCCGCCGTACCGCGCTCGCCGCGTTCGTCCAGCTCACCGATCTGCACCTGATCGACGCCCAGCACCCGCTGCGCCTGGAGTACCTCCGCTCGACCGACGTGCACGCCTGGCGGCCGCAGGAGGCGCTGACCGTGCACGGGGCGATCGCGCTCGTGGAGCGGATCAACGCGCTGCGCGGCGCCCCCGTCACCGGTGCTCCGCTGCACTTCGCCATGACCACCGGCGACAACACGGACAACAACGCCAAGTCCGAGCTGGAGTGGTTCCTGAAGGTCATGAGCGGTGGCCGCGTCACCGCCAACACGGGTGACCCGCGGCAGTACGAGGGCGTCCAGAACAGCGGGATCAAGCAGTACTGGCAGCCCGACACCACCGTCCGTGACGCCGACAAGCAGCGCGGCTTCCCGCACCTCGACGGCTTCCTGGCCGCCGCGATCCGCGAGCTGAACAGCCCCGGCCTCAACCTTCCCTGGTACTCCACGGTCGGCAACCACGACTCCATGCCGCTCGGCTGCTACGCCTCCCACGGCGACTCCTGGCTCACCGAGTACGCCGTCGGCGGCAAGAAGCTGATGAGCCTGCCCGCGGCCGAGGCCAAGAAGCTCCAGGACGCCATCAAGAAGGCCAAGGACCCGGGGGGCGTCGGCTTCCGCGACCTCCTCAAGGCCCACGCCCGTGACATGCGCTCGGTGACCCCGGACGAGCTGCGGGCACCGTTCACCCCGCGCGAGTACGTGCAGGCCCACCTGGACCCGGCGTACCGGGGTCTCGGCCCGGTCGGCCACGGCTACTCCACCGCCAACCTCGACGCGGGCACCCAGTACTACTCCTTCCGCATCGCCGAGGACGTCATCGGCATCAGCCTCGACACCACCGACGCGGGCGGCCACTACGAGGGGTCCGTCGGGACGGCCCAGATGAAGTGGCTGGACAGGACGCTGAAGGACAACAAGGACTCGTACGCCGTCGTCTTCAGCCACCACACCAGCAAGTCGATGGACAACACCCGCCCCGACCCCGCCCGCCCCGGCGAGCGCCGCCACACCGGTGCCGAGGTCGTCACCCTGCTCGGCCGTCACCGCAACGTCCTCGCCTGGGTGAACGGCCACATCCACCGCAACGAGATCACCCCGCACGCCGTCGGCAACGGCCGTTCCTTCTGGGAGATCTCCACCGCCTCCCACGTCGACTACCCCCAACTCGCCCGCGTCGTCGAGCTGGTGGACAACAAGGACGGCACGATCTCCCTCTTCACCACCTGCGTCGAGTCCTCGGCCCCGCACCGCACGGACTTCGCCGACCTCTCCCAGACCGGCCTGTCGGCCTTCTACCGCGAGCTCTCCTACAACGCCCCCGGCGGCCGCACGGACCTGGCGGGCACGACGGGCGACCGCAACACGGAGCTGGTTCTGAAGAAGGGCTGAAACCCGATCAACCGGCTCGCCCGGCTCAACCTCGGCGATCTCGGCCGGGTCTCCTCCCCCGACCACGCTCGACGAAGAGCACAAAGGGGAGAGACATGACCGTACGGACGACTCTCGTGGCGGCGACGGCCGTGGCGCTGTCACTGGCCCTGGCGGGCCCCGCGTTCGCGGCGGCACCCGCCAGAGGTGACCACGAGGCGACCCGCGAGGCGATCGAGGCCGCGGTGAAGGACGGCGTGCCCGGGGTGACGGCGACGGCGAGGACCGGACACGATGTCTGGGCCACGACCGCCGGTGTGGGCAACCTCCAAACGGACCAGCCGCGTTCGGTCAACGACCGCTTCCGCGTCGGCAGCATCACCAAGACCTTCGTGTCGACGGTGCTGCTCCAACTGGAGGCGGAGGGCCGGCTGTCGCTGGACGACAAGGTGGCGAAGTGGCTGCCGGGCACGGTTCGGGGCAACGGCCACGACGGCCGCCGGATCACCCTGCGCCAGCTCCTCAACCACACCAGCGGCATCTTCAACTACACCGCCGACGAGGACTTCGGCAGGACGTACTTCCTCAAGGACGGCTTCTTCGAGCATCGCTACGACACGAAGGCGCCGGCGGACCTGGTGGCCATCGCGATGACCCACAAGCCGGACTTCGCGCCGGGCACGTCCTGGAACTACTCCAACACCAACTACGTCCTCGCGGGCATGGTGATCGAGAAGGTCACGGGCAGGCCGTACGGGGACGAGGTCCGCCGGCGGATCGTCAAACCCCTGTCCCTGAACGCCACCTCCGTCCCCGGTACCCGGGTCACCGTCCCGGGGCCCAGCAGCCGCGCCTACTCCAAGCTCGCCGAGACGGCGACGGGACCGACGTACGACGTCACGAAGCTGAACCCCTCGCTCGCCTCCTCGGCGGGTGAGATGATCTCGGACTCCTCCGATCTGAACCGCTTCTACTCCGCGCTGCTGCGGGGCAAGCTGCTCCCGCCGAAGCAGCTGAAGGAGATGAAGACGACGGTGCCGGTCGAGGTCATCCCGAACGCCGGCTACGGCCTCGGGCTCATCGACCGCAAGCTGTCGTGCGGCGTCCACGTCTGGGGCCACGGCGGCGGCATCCACGGCTCGACCTCGGAGGCGGTGACCACGGCGGACGGCCGCCACTCGCTCGCCCTCAACTTCAACGGGGACTGGTCGGGGGACACCGATGCCGTGATCGAGGCGGAGTTCTGCGGCAAGGAGAGCTGAGGCGCCGGGCCCTGACGTTGCCAGGTTTTTCATTGACAAGGGTTCAGGGGAAAGTCGAAGATCCGCTCGATATTCATGGGATTTTCGAGGCGGCATATCGTGGCGTTGGGTCTGGCTGGTCGGGTCGTTCGGCGGTCGCAGGGGTTCCTGGAGCCCGGTGAGCAGGTCCGGCGCGTGGTGTTGGCGCAGGGTGGGCTCAATCCCTGGTTGCAGAACGTCTTCTTTCTGAGTGGGCTCATCGGGGCGCGTTTCGCCGTCGCCTCGTGGGGCGGGCCGGGCGTTTTCGATCTGCTCTGGAGTCTTCTGGGGGCGATGGCCGGGGCCTTTCTCGCCACCGTGTTCATCAGCCGGCGTGTGGTGTTGATGACCGACCGGGGTGTGGTCGTGCTGGAGTACGGGCGGCTCGGGGGCGTGAAGCCGACGCGCGTGCTGGCGCGGTTGCCGTTGGGTACGGGAATGGGCCCGCTGTCCGGGCTGTGGGCGCGGACCGAGCTGGCCGGTGAGCGGCTGTGGGTGCACAGGAGATGGCACCGGGATGTCGCTGCGCCGAGGGCGCCTCACGTCGGTAGGCGGTAGGCGGTAGGCGGTCGCACGCATGAGGAGGGGCCGCCGATCCCCCTCCGATCGGCGGCCCTCCTCTCCCCTCCTGATCCCGCCCCGGTCCGTCACTACCGGGGCAGCACCACGACATACGCCGCCGGATCGCGGTCGCCCGACGCCATGAGCGCCGTGCGGACCACCGCCGCCTGCTGTTCCGCCGCCTCGCGGAGCTTCTTCGGGGTGATGTGGACGACCGTGATACCGAGGCGCTCCAGGTGTTCGCGCTTGCGGGCGTACTCGGACCACAGGGCGTCCTCGTCCTGGCGGGGGGCCCGGGTGTCCAGTTCCACGGCCACCGCCTGCTCCGGCCAGTACGCGTCCAGGCCGCCCAGGTGGGGGCCGCCGGGGAGGCGAAGGTCGACGTTCCACACCGGGTCCGGCAGGCCGTGCTCGCGGACCATGCGGTACAGGCGGTCCTCCGCGATCGCCCGGACCTCCGCGAGCAGGGAGTCCACCGCGTCCACCACGTGCGGGCGGCTCAGCAGCTTCGCGTTGTTCAACTCACGGACCACCGCCGCCGGTTCGCAGTGGCCGCCCCGGACCGCTTCCGTGAGCAGACGGCGTACCACTCCCGCGTCCGACAGTTCCGCCACCGCGTCGGCCAGGGCGCGGGGCACCGGGGCCACCGGGAGGCCCGTGACCTGTTGCGGGGCCGGCATGGACGTCGTACGGACGATGCGGGCGCAGCCCGTCGAGCGCAGCCGGCGCAGGCGTGGGGCCAGGACGTCCAGCTTGTCCAGCGACATCAGCGGGGGCGCCGAGGTGAAGCCGTGCAGCGTCAGGGCCGCCAGGCCGGTGAGCATCGCCTCCGCGTACGTCGGGGCGTGCGGCTGCTCGGCTCCGGGCTGGGCCGGGACCCCCGCCGGGCGCTCCTTCGCCGTGTACATCAGGACCGCGTGCAGGCGCTCCTCGCTGGTCGGCGGGCCCGGGTGGAGCAGGATCACGCCCGGCAGGAGCTGCTGCCAGGGGCCGCCGGGGCGGCACTGCTCGTTCGTCTCGGACGAGGAGACGCCGTGCGACCTCAACTGCGCGGCCGTCATCACCCGGCGGTGCACCTCCGAGAGGTGGCGGACCGGGCGGGGGGAGAGCGGGGGGACCGGGGTGTTGTGGTTCATGCAGCGGGGATTCCCGCCGTTGATCTGATTCCTAACCCCTGTTACGTGCCTGTCGACGAATGCGGACAAGGCGGTACTAAAGGACGGGTGTTCGGATGCCGAGTAGGCAGCGAAAACCCCTGGTCCGAATGGGTTGGACCAGGGGTTACGGCCGCTATTGCCTGAATTTCGTAACGGCTACCAAGAGCCCAAACTCAGGGCAGAGATCGGTAGGGATCGGTAGGGATCGGCGGCAGTGCGACGGTTCAGTCCGCCGTCGCGTCGCACTCCTGTCCGCGCAACGCCCTTGCCAGGTCGTCCCTCGCCTCCAGCACCAGACGGCGAAGGGCCGGGGCGGCTTCCTCGTGCGCCGCCAGCCACGCGTCCGTCGCCTCCACCGTCGCCTGCGACTGCTGCAGCGACGGGAACAGGCCGCCGACCACGTCCATGCCGATCTGGATCGAGCGGTCCGTCCACACCCGCTCGATCACCTCGAAGTACTTCGACGCGTACGGCGCCAGCAACTCCCGCTGCGAGGACTGGTTCCAGCCCGAGATCGTCGCCCCGACCAGCGCGTTCGAGAGGGCGTCGGACTCCACCACCTGCGCCCACGCCTGCGCCTTCACCGCGGCCGACGGGCGGGCCGCCAGACAGCGGACCTGGTGGCGCTTGCCCGACGCCGTGTCGTCGCGGGCCAGTTCGGCCGCGAGCGCCGACTCGTCCGCCACCCCGTGCGCGGCCAGCGGCTCCAGGAACGCCCAGCGCAGCTCCTGGTCCACCTCCAGGCCGTCGATCTTCGCCGTTCCCTCCAGCAGACCCTGGAGCAGCTGGAGATCGGCCGCACCCGACGCCACCGTCGCGAAGAACCGCGCCCACGCCAGCTGGTGCTCGCTGCCCGGCCCCGCCAGCCGCAGCTCCTTCAGCGCGCCCTCGGCCAGCAGCCGCTCGCCCGTCGGACCCCACTCCGGGGCCACGTAGTTGACCAGCGAGGAGTTCGCCCACGCGTGCAGCATCTGCAGCACACCGATGTCCGACTCCCGGCCCGCGAACCGCAGCACCAGGTCCACGAAGTCCCGGGCGGGCAGCAGCGCGTCCCTCGTCATGTTCCACAGCGCCGACCAGCACAGGGCCCGGGCGAGCGGGTCGGTGATGTCCCCCAGATGCCCCTTGAGGGTCTCCAGGGAGCCCGAGTCGAACCGCGTCTTGCAGTACGTCAGGTCGTCGTCGTTGACCAGCACGAGCTCCGGCGCCTGCGCACCCGCCAGCTCCGCCACGACCGTCCTCGGACCCTCTACGTCCACCTCCACGCGCGCGTACCGCTCGACCGCCCCGTCAGCGCTCTTCCGGTACAGGCCCACCGCCACCCGGTGCGGGCGCAGTTCGGGGTGGGACTCGGCGGCCTCCTGGATCACGGCGAGCTCGTCCACCAAGCCCTCGGGGTTCAACAGCACCTGCGGGGTCAGTGAGTTCACCCCTGCCGTCTGGAGCCACGACCGCGACCACGCCGCCATGTCCCGGCCGCTGGTCTCCT
Organism: Streptomyces sp. NBC_00019; assembly: GCF_045041015.1. Taxonomy (NCBI): domain Bacteria; kingdom Bacillati; phylum Actinomycetota; class Actinomycetes; order Kitasatosporales; family Streptomycetaceae; genus Streptomyces; species Streptomyces sp. NBC_00019. The sequence continues at coordinate 3,900,264 of NZ_CP108302.1, read as the reverse complement.
CGAGGACCGACAGCAGGTCACCGAGGCGCGTGTTGCCGTACGCGTGCCGCTTGAAGTAGCGCCGCGCGCCCTCGAGGAACGCGTCCTGGCCGACGTACGCCCCGAGTTGCTTCAGGACCGAGGCGCCCTTGGCGTAGGTGATGCCGTCGAAGTTGAGCTTGGCGTCCTGGAGGTCGCGGATGTCGGCCGTGATCGGATGCGTCGACGGCAGCTGGTCGGCGCGGTACGCCCAGGCCTTGCGGCGGTTGGCGAAGGTGATCCAGGCGTCCTCGAAGCGGGTCGCGCCGACGTTGGCGAACGTGCCCATGAAGTCCGCGAAGGACTCCTTCAGCCACAGGTCGTCCCACCACACCATGGTGACGAGGTCGCCGAACCACATGTGGGCCATCTCGTGCAGGATGACGTTGGCCCGCGCCTCGTAGGACGCCCGCGTCACCTTGCCGCGGAAGATGTACTCCTCGCGGAAGGTCACCAGGCCCGGGTTCTCCATCGCGCCCAGGTTGTACTCGGGCACGAACGCCTGGTCGTACTTCCCGAAGGGGTACGGGTAGTCGAAGTGCTCGTGGAAGAAGTCCAGGCCCTGCTTGGTGATCAGGAAGACGTCGTCGGCGTCGAAGTGCTTCGCCAGTCCCTTGCGGCACAGGGCGCCGAGGGGGATCTCCAGCGTCGTACCGTCGCCCAGATCACGGGAGTAGGAGTCCGTCACGTAGTGGTACGGACCCGCCACGACACAGGTGATGTACGTCGAGATCGGCTTCGTCTCCGCGAAGCGCCAGACGCCCTCGGACAGCTCCCCGGCTCCGTTGCTCCACACCGTCCAGGCCTCCGGCGCCCGCACCTCGAAGCGGAACGGGGCCTTGAGGTCCGGCTGCTCGAAGTTGGCGAAGACGCGGCGGGAGTCGGCCGGTTCGTACTGCGTGTAGAGGTAGACCTCGCCGTCCTCGGGGTCGACGAAGCGGTGCAGGCCCTCGCCGGTGCGGGAGTAGGCGCACTGGGCGTCGACGACCAGCTCGTTGTCGGCGGCCAGGTCCTCCAGGGCGATCCGGGAGCCGTCGAAGACCTCGCTCGGGTCCAGATCCTTGCCGTTGAGTGAGACGGCCGTCACACTCGGCGCGATCAGGTCCGCGAAGCTGGAAGCGCCGGGCTCGCTGCACCGGAAGCGGATCGTGGTCACGGACCGGAAGGTGCGCGGCGCCTCGTCCCCGCCGCCCACGGCGGAGCGGACGTCGAGGGACACGTCGTACCCGTCGACGGACAGCAGGGCGGCCCGCTCCCGGGCCTCGTCGCGGGACAGATTCTCACCGGGCACGGGCGGCACTCCCTCGGGGGGTGTTCGGTATGTGGACAGCACCGATCCTGCCATGTGCCCCTGACGCGCGGCAGCAGGGAATGACGGGCGGCAGCGGGAATGGGGCGGGGCGCGGACGGCGTTCCCTCATCGTTCGAACACTTTCTTGAGGAGACGCATGTCCGAGACCAGCTCCGCGAAGACGCCCGTCGACTTCTGGTTCGACCCCCTGTGCCCCTGGGCCTGGATGACCTCCCGCTGGGTTCTGGAGGTGGAGAAGGTCCGGGACATCGAGGTGCGCTGGCACATCATGAGCCTGGCCGTGCTGAACGAGGACAAGATCGACCAGCTGCCCGAGGAGTACCGGGACATGCTGGCGACCAAGGCGTGGAAGCCGGTACGGGTGGCGACGGCTGCCTGGCAGAAGCACGGCGCGGACGTCCTCGGCCCGCTCTACACCGCGCTCGGCACCCGCTTCCACAACAACGGCGAGGGCCCGACGCTCGAGGCCATAGCCGCCGCGCTGGCGGACGCCGGTCTCCCCGCCGACCTGATCGACTACGCCGACCAGGAGGACTTCGAGTTCGACGCCGAGCTGCGCGCCTCCCACAAGGAGGGCATCGACAAGGTCGGCCAGGAGGTCGGCACCCCGGTCATCGCCGTCCCGGGCCCCGACGGCGAGCAGATCGCCTTCTTCGGCCCGGTCGTCACCCCGGCCCCCAAGGGCGACGACGCGGCGAGGCTCTGGGACGGCACGCTCGCGGTCGCGTCGGTGCCGGGCTTCTACGAGATCAAGCGCACGCGTACCAAGGGCCCGGACTTCAGCAACCTGTGACCGGGCGCGGTCAGCCGAAACTCGCGGGAAGACTGAAGCCCTTCGACTGGTTCCAGCGCGGCTGGACCCACCGGCACTGCCCCGTCGCGGTGTCGCCCTCGCACCGGAAGTAGCCGGGGGCCTCCTTCTTCCCGCGCAGCGACTCGATGTACTTCTCCTCCGCCTTGTTGACCTTGCGGAACGAATACGCCTTGCCCTTGGGGCATGTGGGGCAGTGGATGTAGTCGGACATACGGACCTCCCCCTGGTCGGAAGGGGAGCGTAGGCCCGCGGCCCCGGTGGGCGTGAGCCCGGAATCCGTCAGTCCTCGGCGGCCTTCTCCTCGCGGAACTTCTCGGGGAGGCGGCCGCCGTCGTTCTTGTTGAGGTGGCGGTAGTACGAGAGACAGCCCTCGGCGGTGCAGCGCCACAGGTTGTCCACCCGGTACCGCGCGCCCTTGTCCTCGCGCACCGCCGTCTTCTCCGCCTCGGTGAGAAGCCGGAAGTCCTCCATGGTCCCGCAGGTCGGGCAGGCCAACTTGCGTGTCCCCATCAACCCCTCCTCGCGATCACCGCCAGATCCGGGAAGTCCGTCACCACGGCGTCGACTCCCAGCCCGTAGTACAGCGCGTACTCCGCGAACGCGTCCCCGAAATCGTTCGCTCCGCTTCCGCGCCGGAAGGCCGCGGGCAGGAACTGGTTCTCCGCGCGGAAGGTGTACGGCCCCACCCTGAGCCCCGCCGCGTGCGCGTCCGCCAGCAGGGTCGACGCGGCGACCGACGACTTGTCCGGCCCGATCCATGCCGCGTACCGCGCGATCCGCGCCAGGCCCGCCGGGGTCATCATGTCCGCGTACGTCGTCGGATCACCGGCCGAGACCAGGTCGTACGGCCCTCCCGTCGTCCCCAGCGCCTGCCACAGCGGCACCCCGAGCCCCGTCATCCGCTGCAGGCTCGTCGGCTCGAAGGACTGGACGACGCACTCGCGAGGCCCGAGGCGGTTGCGGCGGATCAGGGCCGTCAGCCGCGGCTCCAGCTCCAGGCCGATCGAGCGGAAGTACGTCGGGTGCTTGGTCTCGGGGAAGACGGCGATCGTGCGGCCGGACGACCGCGACAGCTTCCGCGCCAGGTCCACCACCTCCTGGAAGGTGAGGATCCGCTCCCGCCCGTCGAAGACCGTGTTGCGGTTGCGGACCAGCGGCAGACGTTCCACCGCCCACAGCGTCTTCAGCTCCGCCAGCGTGAAGTCCTCGGTGAACCAGCCGGTCACCGACCGCCCGTCCACCGTCTTCGTCGTACGACGGTCCCCGAACTCCGGGTGCGACGCCACGTCCGTCGTCTGCGAGATCTCGTTCTCGTGCCGGACCACCAGCACCTGGTCCTTCGTCGGCACCAGGTCCGGTTCGATCCAGTCGGCGCCGGCCCGGACGGCGTACGTGTAGGAGGCGGCGGTGTGTTCGGGGCGCCAGCCGGCGGCTCCCCGGTGTCCGATCACCAAGGGCCGCCCCCTTTCGGGAACCGCCGCGTGTGCGGGCACGGCCGCGGCCACCGGGGTGGCGGCGGCCGCGAGCAGGACGGATCGACGTCTTATGTCAGTCATGCAACTCCCCATTCCCGTACGGCGATTCAGTGGCGCGCCCGATCGCGGGCCGCCGTCAGTCGCGCCAGATGCTCCTCGTGCCCCTTCGCGTAGTACGCCACCCGCTCGGCGTCCGGCTCCACCACCGACGTCGGCCGGGTCCACGCCTCCGTGTCCAGCTCCACCCCGTACCGCTCGGCCGCCGCGAGCACCGCGCCCCGCGCCCCCACCTCGCCCTCGACGACCCGCAGCGGGCGGCCGAGTACGTCGGACAGCAGCCGCATCCAGGCGGGGCTGCGGGTGCCGCCGCCGCACACGGCGAGGGAACCGGTCAGGCCCGCCGCCTCCAGACAGTGCCGGGCCGCGTAGCCGATGCCCTCACAGGTGGCCCGGATCAGGTCGGCTCGCGTCGACTCCAGGGAGACACCGGTGAGTTCGGCGCGCAGCCGGGGTTCGACGAAGGGCGCGCGCTCGCCCGAGGGAGCGAAGTACGGCAGGACACGGACCCCGTTCGCGCCCGGCGGGGTCTCCGCGAGCAGGCCGTCGACCTCCTCGTGCCGGACGCCCGTCGTCGACAGCACCCAGTCCAGGGCCGCCGTGCCGACCATCGCCGGCATGGCGCGCAGCCAGTGGCCCGGGCGGTCGGTGCAGATGTACAGACCGGCCGGCTCACCGGTCAGGTCCACGTCGCCGGTGGCGACGAGGCTGGCCAGACACGTGCCGACGATCAGCAGACCGTCGCCGGGCGCGGTCACGCCGGCGCCCAGTGCGCAGGCGGGCAGGTCGTAGGGGCCGTCGGCGACACGGGTGCCGGCCGGCAGGCCCTCGCCGCGCGCCTCGGCCGCGGCGACCGGGTCGCTGACCGGGGCCAGCAGACCGCGCCGGTGGGTCAGGCCCAGCAGCTCCACGACCCGGTTGTCGTAGGTGCGCGAGCGAGGGTCCAGGAACGGCATCGACGCGTCCGACACGTCCGTCGTCGCCCGGGCCGCCCCCGTCAGCCGCTGGAACACCATGTCCTTGCAGTAGACGGCCGCCGACGCCGCGTCCAGCGACTTCGGGTCGTGGCTGTCCAGCCAGGCCAGCAGCGGGCCCGGACAGCCCGGGAACATGGCGCTGCCCGTCCGCCGGAACACCGTCTCGAACGTGCCGTCCGCCAGCCACCGGTCGACCAGCTCGTGGGCCCGGCCGTCCATCCAGGACGCCGCCGACCGCACCGGACGGCCCTCCGCGTCCACCAGCCACACCCCGTCGCCCTGCCCCGTGAGCCCGGCCAGCTCCACGGGCCCGGGCACGCGCGAGGTCACCTCCTCCAGGACGGCGACGACCGCCCCGTACACCTCGTCCATGTCCTGCTCGACGAAACCGCCGTGCAGCGCGAGGCCCACCGGGCGTGCGGCGACGGCCAGTTCACGTCCCGAACCGTCGAAGGCGGCGGCCTTCACCATGGACGTGCCCACATCGATACCCACGTACATGAGCGCCTCCTCGTGCCTCAGGTCAGACAGTGCGCCGGCGGTTCCCCGCGCATCCAGCGGCCCACTTCCTCCGCGGCGATCCGTGCCGCCTTCTCCGCCACCGCGCGCGAGGCCCCGCCCAGATGCGGGGTCATCACCACCCGTTCCGCCAGCCCCAGCAGCCGTGAGTCCGCCGGCACCGGTTCCCTCGCGTACGTGTCCAGCGCCGCCGCCGACAACTGCCCGCTCTCCAGCGCGTCGCACAGCGCCTCCTCGTCCAGGAGGGGGCCGCGGGCCGCGTTGACCACGACGGCGCCCGGCGGGAGCAGGGCCAGCTCACGGGCGCCGATCAGGCCCCGGGTCTCCTCGGTCAGACGGGCGTGCAGGGTGATCACGCGGGACCTGCGCAGGAGTTCGTCGAGGGACGCCACCCGCAGACCGTGGATCTCGCCGCGGACGTAGGGGTCGTGGACCATGACCTGCGCACCGAAGGCGCAGAGCACCCGGGCGACCCGGCTGCCCACCGCGCCGTAGCCGACGAGCCCGACGGGGAGGTCCTCCAGTTCCAGCCCGCTGTTCTCGTAGGTGTAGTACGTCGATCCCTCCCAACTCCCCTGCCCGGCCAGGAGGTGGTGGGCCTGGGGGATGCGGCGGAGGGCGGCCAGCAGCAGTCCCACGGTGAACTCCGCGGTGGCGGCGGCGTTGCGCCCGGGGGTGAAGCAGACGCGGACGTCGTGCGCCTTGGCCGCCTCCAGGTTGACGTTGACCGGACCGCCCCGGCAGACGACCACCAGGCGCAGCGAGGGCGAGGCGGCCAGGACCCGTTCGGTGACCGGGCCCATCTGCGTGACCAGCACCTCCGCACCGGACAGCGCCTCGATCAGCTCCTCCTCGGCGTCGCTCGCCTCCATGACCTCCGCGACCGGCCCGAACGGCTCCAGGGGCCAGCCGAGCTTCAGCTCCTTCACGGTCGCCCGCTCCGCCTCGTGCTCCACCGCCCGCGTGATCAGCGACGGCAGGACGAAATGGTCACCGGCGGCCACAATTTTTATCGGTTCGGTCATTCGCTGTCCTCTTCGAAGTCTGGCAGTCCTTTACAAGTTGCTGCGCTATTTTGTGAGTTGTGAAGGCCATGACTGTGAAGAGGGCGTTCAAGTACCGCTTCTATCCGACTGATGCCCAGGTGGCAGAGCTGTCGCGCACGTTCGGATGCGTGCGGAAGGTCTTCAACATGGCGCTGGCGGCTCGCACGGAGGCGTGGACGCTGCGGCGGGAACGAATCAACTACAACGCCACATCGACGATGCTGACTGCGTGGAAGAAGACCGACGAACTGGCCTACCTCAACGAGGTTTCCTCTGTCCCACTCCAACAGGCGCTGAGGCATCTGCAGACCGCGTTCACCAACTTCTTCTCGAAGCGGGCCAAGTACCCGCGCTTCAAGTCGCGTAAGAAGTCGCGGAAGTCCGCCGAATACACCGCGAGCGCGTTCCGTTTCCGGCTTGGCGAGTTGACGCTGGCCAAGATGGCGGAGCCGCTGGAGATTGTGTGGTCTCGGCCGCTTCCTGAGGGTGCTCAGCCGTCGACGGTGACCGTTTCCCAGGATGCGGCCGGACGCTGGTTTGTATCCCTCCTCGTTGAGGACCCCGATGTCAGACCGCTTACCGGCGCGGAAACGGCGGTTGGCATCGACGCAGGGTTGGACCGATTGCTGACTTTCTCGACTGGGGAAAAGATCACCAACCCAAGGCATGAGCGACAGGATCGCGCGCGCCTCGGGAAGGCCCAAAGGGAGTTGTCCCGAAAGGCCAAAGGTGATGGTGCCAACCGGGCCAAGGCGCGCCGGAAGGTCGCCCGTATCCACGCCCGCATTGCCGACCGCAGGCGTGACCATCTCCACAAGATCACAACTCGACTCGTCCGTGACAACCAAACGATCGTGATCGAGGATTTGAGTGTTCGAAACCTGATGAAGAACGGCAAGGTTGCCCGTGCCATCTCCGACGCGGCCTGGAGCGAGTTCCGCAGCATGCTGGAATACAAGGCTGAGTGGTACGGCCGCGAAGTGATCGCCGTCGACCGCTGGTTTCCCTCCTCCAAGCTGTGCTCGAAGTGCGGAGTGCTGCAAGACAGGATGCCGCTGCATGTTCGAACATGGACGTGCGGCGGATGTGGGACCCACCACGACCGCGATGAGAACGCAGCGAATAACCTTCTGGCCGCCGGGCTGGCGGTGTCGGCCTGTGGAGCCGGTGTAAGACCTCAACGGAGTACTCCGGGCGGGCGGTCGGCGATGAAGCAGGAAGCCCTACGGCGCGAGCTGTAGGAGTCCCCTCCGTCAGGAGAGGGAGGAAGTCAACGCAGGGAGTCTCCCGTCTCGGCGTCGAAGACATGGGTGAGGTCCGGGTCGGCGGTGACACGGACGTCGTCGCCGTGGGCCAGCCGCACCTCCGGGTCGGTGAGGACGACCAGCTCCACGCCCTCCAGTGCCAGCGTCGCGATACCCGACTCCAGCAGGGGTTCGTGGGCCACGACCCGCGCGGACAGGCCCTCGCCCCCGGACAGCCGCAGATCCTCCGGACGGATCCCGACCACCACCTCCCGGCCCGCCGCCACCGGCACCGGGAGCGCGATCCGCACCGACTCCGAGAGACGGGCCCGGCCGTCGTCGGTCGCGACGCCCTTCAGCAGGTTGATCGCGGGCTCACCGACGAAGTCGGCCACGAAGACGTTGGCGGGGCTGTCGTAGATCTCGTACGGCGTGCCCAGCTGCTGGATCACACCGTCCCTCATCACGGCGATCCGGTCGGCGAGGGAGAGGGCCTCCTCCTGGTCGTGGGTGACCAGGATGGTCGTATGGCCCAGGTCCCGCTGGATGCGCTTGAGTTCACGGCGCGTGGTGTCGCGCTGGGCCGCGTCCAGATGGGAGAGCGGCTCGTCCAGGAGCAGGACGTCCGGTTCGCGGATCAGGGCGCGGGCGAGGGACACACGCTGCTTCTGGCCGCTGGACAGGCCCGCCGGGCGGGCGTCGAGAAGGTCGGTCAGACCGACCCGTTCGGCGATGTCCGCCACCTTCCGTGAGACGTCCCCGCGGGCGGCACGGCGCCGCGCCTTCAGCCCGAACGCCAGGTTCTCCGCCACCGTCAGCGGCGGATACAGCGCGTAGTTCTCGAAGGCGACGCCCATGTTGCGGGCCTGCGCGGGGCTCTGGATCACCGACCGCCCGTCCACCAGGATGTCCCCGCCGGTCACCGTCTCCAGACCGGCGATCATCCGCAGCGTGGTGGACTTGCCGCACCCGGACGGGCCCAGCAGCCCGAGCAACTCCCCCGACCGCAGGGCGAGATCGAGGCCCCGTACGGCGTCCACGGCCGGGCGTCCCCGTGAACGGTACGTCTTGCGCAGCTCACGTAGCTCCAGCTGGGTCATCGCCGCCCCTCGTCGCGTTCGTCGCGTTCGTGGCACAGACCTCGTACCGGACCTTGTGCTCGTCCAGGTCCCGCAGCGCGTCCGCCGGCGCCCCGTCGTCGACCAGCACCAGGTCGAAGCGGGAGAGGGGGGCGACGCGGTGCAGGGCGGTCCGGGAGAGCTTGGTGTGGTCGATCAGCAGGACGTTGCGGGCGGCCGAGTCGAGCATCGCCCGCTTCACCGACACGATGTGCTGCTCCTGGTGGTAGGCGTACCCCCCGTGCACGGCCGACGTGGACGCGAAGCAGACGTCCACGCGCAGGGACTGGACCGCCTCGACGCAGGAGACGCCGAGGAAGGAGGAGTGCAGGGGGTCGTAGTCGCCGCCGAGGGCCATCAGATGGATGCCGCGCTGGTCGGACAGGAGGTTGAGCGCCTCCAGGAAGTTGGTGACGACGGTGAGCGGGGTGATCTCGCCCAGGCGGAGTCTGCGGGCTATCTCCAGGGTGGAGGTGGAGTCGTCCAGCATGATCGCCATGCCGGGCTCGATCAGCTTGAGCGCGTGGTCGGCGACGGCGGCCTTCTCCGCCCGCATGGTCTTCAGGCGGTACTGCACGTTGGACTCGAAGACCCCGGACGGCTGAGCGGTCACACCGCCCCTGAACTTCCGTACGATCCCCTGCCGTTCGAGTTCGTCGAGGTCCCGGTGGATCGTCATCAGGCTCACCCCGAACCGCTCGGCGAGCTCCGCCGCGGTCGCCGAGCCGTCGGCGAGGACCTGCTCGGCCATGGCGGACTGGCGGGCCGCGGGGCCCTGCTGTGTGTTGGCGGCACTCATCGTTTCCCGATCCGTCGTCCTGGGCGCTCCGGCCGGTCGGCCTCGAACAGCACCAGGTTCTCAGGCCGGACGGTCAGCCGTACCGGATCGTCGGGACGCAGCCCGGTGGTGTCGGCCCGGGGCGCCACCAGGGAGACGTACTGCTCGCCGAGGCGGACGGTGACCTCGACGGCCCGGCCGAGGACCTCGGTGACGTAGACGGTGCCGGTGAGTTCGAGGCCCTGGCCGTTCAGGGCGATGTCCCTGGGGCGGACACCGACGAGGACGTCCGTCCCCGCCGGGGCCTTCGCCGACAGCGGCAGCTCGACCTTCCCGTCCGCCGACCGGAAACCCCCGTCCTCGGTCATGGTCCCCGGCAGCAGATTGATCCGCGGCCGCCCGAACGCCCGCGCCACCTCCGCGTCGTGGGGCCGGTACCAGATCTCCTCCCGTGTCCCCGTCTGCACGATCCGCCCCTCCCGGATCACCCCGATACGGTCCCCGAGCGCCAGGGCTTCGACGGAGTCATGGGTGACGTAGAGGGTGGTCGTGCGCTGCACCGCCCCGATGGCCTTCAGCTCGGCCCGCATCTGCTGGCGGAGTTTGGCGTCGAGGTGGCTGAGTGGCTCATCCAACAGGAAGGCGCGTGCGGGCCGGACCAGCACGCGACCGAGGGCGACGCGCTGCCGCTGACCATTGGACAACTGGCCGACTGGCCGATCCAATAGGCCGCTGATCCCCAGGAGTTCGGCGATCGCGCCGATCCGGTCCCGGGCCTCGGCGGCAGGCAGCCGATAGCGCGGCGAGCGCAACGGCGAGGCCAGATTGTCGTACGCGGACCGGTGCGGATACAGCGCGTAGCTCTCGAAGCACATCGCGACGCCACGGTCGTACGGCTCGACGTCCCGCATGTCCTTGCCGTCGATCTCGACCGTCCCGGCGTCGGGGAGCTCCAGCCCCGCGACGGTCTTCAACGTCGTGGTCTTACCCGCCCCCGACGGACCGAGCAGACAGAAGAACTCACCCTCCTGGACCTCCAGTTCGAGCCCGTCGAGGGCCGTGGCCTTGCCGTACGTCTTTCTGATCCCCCGCAGCCCGATCACGATTTCACCGCCCCGAACGACAGCCCCCGCACCAGATACCGCTGGATGGTCAGGGCGAGCAGCAGCGGCGGTACGACGGAGACCAGGGCCGCCGCCGCCGTGAGGTTGTACTTGGGGCGGTCGCCGCCGAGGAAGGACAGCGCGCCGACGGTCACGGTCTGGGCCTCGTTGGAGGTGAGGATGAGGGGGAAGACGAAGTTGTTCCAGGCGAAGATGAAGGCGAGCAGCGACACGGCCGCCACCCCCGGCTTGACCAGGGGGAGGGCCACCTTGAAGAAGGCTTGTTTGCGGGTGTAGCCGTCCAGCAGGGCCGCCTGTTCCAGCTCCGGGGTCAGATCGGCGAAATAGGACCGCATGATCCACACGATCAGCGGGAGGGTGACCAGCTGGAGCACCCAGATCATGCCGAGGTACGTGTCGAAGAGCCCGAGCTTCTGGTAAAGCACGAACAGCGGGATGATCACGGTCAGTTCGGGTGCGAACCGGAACGACAGCAGGGTGAACATCAGGTTCTCGGAGCCCTTGAACCGCCACCGCGCCGACGCGTACGCCGCCGGCAGTCCGACCAGCAGCGACAGCAGCACCGCCCCCAGCGACACCACCAGGCTGTTGACGAAGAACCGCACGAACGGGATGCCCTCGCTGTCGCCGAGGACCGTGCGGTAGCCGTCGAGGGTGGGGGAGAAGGAGAAGTAGGTGCTGAAAAGTTCGTTCGTGGGCTTGAGCGACAGGATCAGCATCCAGGCGATCGGGAAGAGCGCGAAGACGAAGTAGAGGATGAGGGCGGCGTCGGCCAGCCAGCCCGACAGGCGCTTGCGCACGGTCATTTGGGGGCCACCTCCGCCGCCTTCCGCTGGATCTTCCCGAGATGGCGTACGAGCACCATCGCGGCCAGGTACACCACGGCCCACAGCACGATCGTGTAGCTGATCCCGAAGGAGTACCGCTGGAAGCGGATCGCCTCCAGATACGCCCTGATCTGCAGGACCACCGTCGAGTCGCCCGGGCCGCCCTCGGTGAGGGCGTAGATGATGTCGAACACCTTCAGCGAGTCCATGAACCGGAAGATCACCGCGACCAGGACGTACGGCCACAGCATCGGCAGGGTGAGCCGGCGGAAGGTGTACCACCAGCTCGCCCCGTCGACGGCCGCCGCCTCGAAGGGGGAGGTCGGCAGCGACCGCAGTCCGGCGAGGGCGAGGATCGCGACGAACGGTGTGTAGACCCAGACGTCGACGGCGATCGACGACAGCAGCGCCCCGGTCGGGGTGTCCGTCCACTGGACTCCGCCCAACCCCACTGGTTTCAGCAGGTAGTTGATCACCCCCACCGACGGTTGCAGCATCAGCTTCCAGATGATCGCCGCGATCACGGGGGCGATCATCAGGGGCAGGATCAGGATCTTCTCCAGTACCCGGCCGACGATCGACGAGCGGTGCAGCAGCAGGGCGACGGCGACCCCGAGGAACGTCTCGGTGGCGGCCGCGCCGACCGCGTACAGCACCGTCACCCAGGCCGAGTTCCAGAACGCGTCCTGGGTGAAGACGGTCTGGTAGTTCTCGAACCGCACCATGTCGGGCTGGGGTTTGCTCGCCGAGAAGTCGAAGAGCGTGTAGTACAGCCCGAGTCCGAAGGGATAGAGGATCCCGCAGGTCAGGAGCAGGGCGGGGACGATCAGAAAGTACGGGCGCAGGGCGAGCCGCATGGCTAGTCCACCTTGTCGGCGAGGTCGCCCGCCAGACCGTTCAGCACCGACTCGGCGTTCTTGCCGCCGTAGATCTCCTGGAGGGCCGCGGCCCAGCTGGTGGTGGCGTCGAAGAACTGCGCCTGCGGAGTGAACTGGATCTTCGTCTGGTCGACCACGGTCTCGAAGGTCTCGATGAAGCCGGGCAGGCTCTTCATCTTGTCCTTGTACGCGGCGTCGTCGGCGACCGACTTCCGTACCGGATCGATGTGGTTGTGCGTGATCGCGCTCCTGCGCAGGTGTTCCTTGCCGGTGGCCCACTGGAGGAAGAGCCAACTGGCGCTCTTCTTCTTGCTCTTGGCGTTCATGCCGAGCGACCAGATCCACATGTTGGTGGCGAGCGAGCCGTCGGGACCTTTCGGCCCCGGATGGAAGGCGATCTTCCCGGAGGCCGGGCTGGCGCCCTTCACGGCCTGGAAGTACGCGGCCGTGTCCGCGTCGAACAACATCCCGGCCTTCTTCGCGCCGAGGTCGCTGGAGCACTGGTACCAGGTGTACGAGGTCCAGGACGGCGGACCGCCCTGCTTGACCATGCCGGCCCAGTCCTCGGTGAACGCGATCGCCTCCGGGGTGTTCATGGCAGGCGTGAGCTTCTCACCGCTGACCGTGAAGTCGTGCAGACCGTTGCGGGCGTACATGGTCATGAAACCGGGATGGATGGTGGCCCAGCTGCGGGAGCCGCGTACGGCGATCCCGTACATGCCGTCGAACCCGGCGCCGGGCGCCTTGTCCTTGATGGCCTGTGCCGTCTCGCGCAACTCGTCGAAGGTCTCGGCGGGCCGGAGGCCGAGCTTCTTGAACACCTCGGTGTTGTAGGCGACGACGTTCGTCTCCCACCCCCACGGCAGCGCGTACTGCCCGCCCTGTCCGAGCGGAGCACCGGCCTTGAGCGACCACTGGTCGGCCTGGAGCAGGTTGGGGAAGAAGTCGGCCTGGTCCCATTCGGCGCCGGTGGCCGCGGAGTTGCGCATCCAGGGCCCGAGATCCTCCAGCCAGCCCGGTGGCCCGTACTGCCACACCATGTACGCGCCGAGCATGAAGACGTCGTAGGAGGCGCGTCCGCTGGACAGGTCCACGGTGAGCTTGTCGAAGTAGTTGTCCTCGGGGAAGACGTCGTACTCGACCTTGATGCCGGTCTTCTCGGTGAAGGCCTTGAGGTCGGCGATGAGCGCGTCCGTGTAGGGGTGCTTGTTGAGCAGCGCCTTGACGGTCGTGTCCTTCTCGCGCTGCCAGTCGAAGGAGCCGGTGACGTCGTCCGCGGCCGAGCCGTCCCCCTTGTCGTCGTCCCCGCCGAAACCGGCACCGCAGGCGGACAGGACGGGGGCGGCGGCCAGGGCGGCGCCGAGCGCGAGGAAACGTCGGCGGTCGTGCGCGTGCGTGTCCATCCGTGACCTCCAGGTGGGGCTGGGTCCGGTGTGCTCTGCTCACACGTCGAGTCGACTCGATAACAGAGGGTGTAACGGCGGAAGATGGCCGTCAATCCCTCGCGCACGGGTAAATCTCAGGGCAGAGTGAGAAGTTCACGGTTTGAGATGTGCGGGAGGCCGGGATGTCGCAGGAGGCATGGCTGGGGATCGACCTCGGTACGCAGAGCGTGCGGGTCCTGGTCGTCGGCGCCGACGGTGCGGTCCTGGGCAGTGGTACGGCCCCGCTGGAAGGGTGGCGCGACGGGCCGCGGCACGAGCAGGATCCGGGGGAGTGGTGGGCGGCGGTGTGCACGGCGTCCGGTGCGGCGCTCGGGAACGGCTCTTGGCGCATCGCGGGCCTCGCGGTGTGCGGCACCTCCGGGACCGTACTGCTGACGGACCCCGCCGGACGGCCCGTGACCCCCGCGCTGATGTACGACGACGGCCGGGCCTGGGCCGAGGCGGAGCGGCTGCGGTCGGCGGGCCTCGCGGTGCAGAACACCTGGGGGCTGCCGAAGGCGCTGTGGCTGGCCCGAACCCATGGGCGGGGAACCGTCACCCACCAGCCCGACCTCATCACCGCCCGCCTGATCGGCCGGCCCGTCCCCACCGACTCCAGTCACGCCCTCAAGACGGCCTACGACGTGGCGGCCGACGCCTGGCCCGACGTCCCCGCCGCCCCCGGACTGCCGGACGTCGTCCGCCCCGGCACCCTGCTCGGCGAGGTCTGTCCGGCCGCCGCGGAGGCCACCGGCATCCCCGCCGGTACCCCCGTGATCGCCGGCATGACCGACGGCTGCGCGGCCCAGATCGCGTCCGGCGCCCTGCGCGAGGGCTCCTGGAACTCCGTGCTCGGCACCACCCTCGTCCTCAAGGGCGCCTCCGCCGCCCCCGTCCGCGATCCCACCGGAGTCGTCTACAACCACCGTGCACCGGACGGGAGTTGGCTGCCAGGGGGCGCCTCCAGCGTGGGCGCCGGTGTGCTCACGGCGGCGTTCGTGGGGGCGGATCCGGCGGCGATGGACGAGCGGGCCGCGGCGCACGAGCCGGCCGGCGCCATCGCCTACCCCCTCGTCTCCCCGGGCGAGCGCTTCCCCTTCCTGGCCCCGCAGGCCACCGCCCTCGTCCTCGGCGAACCCGCGGGCGACGCCGACCTCTGGGCCGCCCTCCTCCAGGGCGTCGCCTTCGCGGAACGCCTCTGCCTGGACTACCTCCACCACCTCGGCGCCCCCCTCGACGGCCCCCTCGCCTTCACCGGCGGCGGCGCCCGCAGCCCCTACTGGAACCAGCTCCGCGCCGACGTCCTGGGCCGCCCGGCCCGGATCCCGGAACAGACCGAACCGGCCCTGGGAATGGCGGTGCTGGCGGCCCACGGCGTCACCGGCGAGGCGCTGCCGGACATCGCCGAGGGCATGGTCCGTATCCGTACGGTCGTGGAACCGCGCCCCGACCGCACGGCCCTGTACGCGAAGCCGTACGCCCGGCTCGTGACCGAACTGACCGCCCGCGGCTGGCTCCCGGAACCCGTCGCGGCGCACGCGCACAGCCGCCTCACCCTGGATACTGCGGACTCATGACCACGACCCTGCTGCTGGCCCGCCACGGCCAGACCGTCTGGCACGCCGAGAACCGCTACGCGGGTGTGAGCGACGTGGCCCTCACCGACGAGGGCCGGGCGCAGGCCGCGGCGCTGGGCCGGTGGGCCGCCGCGCACCCGGTCGACGCGATCTGGACGTCCCCGGTCTCCCGGGCCGTCATCACGGCACAGCCCGCCTGCGACGCCCTCGGCCTCACCCCGTACCGCGAACCCGACCTGCGCGAGTGCGACTTCGGGGTGGTGGAGGGCCGTACCCTCGCCGAGTTCGCGGCACAGGACCCGAAGGCGGCGGAGGCGTTCCGCGCCGACCCGGTGGCGCACCCGTTCCCCGGCGCCGAGGACCCGGTCGAGGCCGCCGCACGGGGAGCGGCCGCCCTGCGTCGCATCGCGGCCGCCCACCCCTCCCGGCGTGTCCTGGTCGTCGCCCACAACACCCTGTTCCGTCTGGTGCTGTGCGAACTGCTGCACATCCCCCTGGGCGACTACCGGCGCGTGTTCCCTCAACTACGCAACGCGGCGGTCACCGAACTCCGTGTGACCAGCGACGATTCCACCGCACTTCTCTCCCTCAATGTGCCGTGCGAGCAGGGCGAGCCGTAGCACCATGGGCCCATGACGGAGATCGACACCTCGGTGCCCCACTCGGCCCGCATCTGGAACTACTGGCTGGGCGGCAAGGACAACTACCCCGTGGACGAGGCGGCCGGCGACGCCTACACCGCCGTCTTCCCCGGCATCGTCACCATCGCCCGCAGCAGCCGCGCCTTCCTCGGCCGCAGCATCCGGTACCTGGTGGAGGAGGCGGGTGTACGCCAGTTCCTGGACGTCGGCACCGGGCTCCCCACCGTCGACAACACCCACGAGGTCGCCCAGCGCATCGCCCCCGAGTCGAAGATCGTCTACGTCGACAACGACCCGCTCGTCCTCGCCCACGCCCGCGCCCTGCTCACCTCGACACCGCAGGGCATGACGGCGTACGAGGACCTGAGCCTGTACGACCCCCAGCGCATCCTGGAGGCGGCTGCCAGGACCCTCGACCTCACCCGGCCGACGGCCCTGATCATGAGTGGCATCCTCGGCCACGTCACCGACTACGACCAGGCCCGCGACCTCGTCACCCGCCTCCTGGCCGGCCTCCCTTCGGGCAGCTACCTCTCGCTCAACGAAGGTTCCCGAGGCACCGACCCGGACTACGAACACGCCCAGGACTCCTACAACGAAACCGGCGCCGTCCCCTACTTCCTGCGCCCGGTCGAGCAGATCACCGGGTACGTCGAGGGTCTGGAGCTGGTGGACCCGGGCATCGTGTCCGTCCCCCTGTGGCGCCCGGACACGGACGCGACTCCCACGCCGATCGGCCAGCACGGCGGTGTGGGCCGCAAGCCCTGAGCCGAGGCGCACCAGGAAGCCCCCGCGAGTCACGTCCTCGCGGGGGCTTCCGTCATTCCGCCTGCCGGTGAAGGTTGAGAAGACGATCACGAGGCAGGACGACTCGTACGCGCCTCACGGCGCCGGCAGCAGCACATCCGCGCGGGACTTCGCGGCCTCGTGACGCCGCGCCACGTCCTGCCAGTCGACGACGGCCCACATCGCCTCGATGAAGTCGACCTTCTGGTTCTTGTACTGCAGATAGAAGGCGTGCTCCCAGGCGTCGAAGACGAGGATCGGCACCGATCCCTGCCCGACGTTGCCCTGGTGGTCGTAGACCTGCTCGACGATGAGACGGCCGCTGAGTGGCTCGTAGGCGAGGATGCCCCACCCGGATCCCTGCGTCGTCGCGGACGCCTTGGTCAGCTGCGCCTTGAACCCGGCGAAGGAGCCGAACGACTCCGTGATGGCGTCCTGGAGGTCACCCACGCCGTCCGCGGCGTGGGGCTCGCCGCCCCCGTCGCCGCTCATGTTGGTCCAGTAAATGCTGTGCAGGATGTGCCCGGACAGATGGAAGGCCAGGTTCCTCTCCAGCCCGTTGACCGCCCCCCATGTCTCCTTGTCCCGCGCCTCCGCCAGCTGCTCCAGCGTGTCGTTCGCGCCCTTCACATACGCCGCGTGGTGCTTGTCGTGGTGCAGCTCGATGATCTCGGGGCTGATCACGGGGGCGAGTGCGGCGTAGTCGTAGGGCAGTTCAGGAAGCGTGTAGACGGGCATGAAGGGGTCCCCTCAAAAGCTCTTGTTGCAATGAACTTGCAATAACAAGCTAACAGCAAAAAGCCCCCGTGTGATCCACACGGGGGCTTCCGGCAAGTCAGTCGACCGGCACATGGGGCCGCCCCACACCGTTCGACCGCCGGGGCACGGCAGCGTCCCGGATCAGTCCGAGCCGGGCGAACCGGGCGCAGTAGTCGGTCACCGAGGCGGGGGAGAGCCCGGTGAGCCGGGCGATGGTGGAGCGCGCCACCGGCCCGTGCTCCAGCACGGACCGCAGTACGACACTGGCGCTGGTGCGCCGCCGGTTGGCATCGGAGGCGCGCGAGATGGGGGAGGCAAGGGTGGTGGGCATGGCGATCATCCTCGGGAGCGGTTCCGACACTGCGCCGTCTCGGAGGGGGAGGCGCGCCGGAGCCGCCTCACCCGGGGCGGCGACAGGCGGCCGCGCTCACTCGCCGCAGGTCGACGTGGCGACGCGACGTGAGGGTGAGGGCCTGGGCAACCATGGCTCGGAGGGTAGGGGTGTCGGCCGGATCCGGCCAGAGTGCGATGCCCTGTTTGGTGGGACCCTACAGACGCCGTTCACACTCGACACGTGAGTGAAACGTCCCGGCCTCAGTGACCGGTGTCACGTCCTACCCGGTGTAACCACCACCCTTTGTCTGGAGCCCACCAAGTCGGGGCTTGAGCCTTTGTCGAGCGCTGACGGTGATCAGCGCCGGGGTGCCGGGATAGCGTCGCGATGTCCCTCGCCGTTCATACCCTCGCGGAGTCCCCATGAGCACCGCCGTCGCCCCCGTCCGCCCTGGCCAGGTCCTCGCCGACCTGCTGCCGGCCTCCCGTGTCCGGGACGTCGCGCTCGTGCTCGGCGGCGCCGCGCTCACCGGCCTCGCCGCCCAGCTCTCGGTGCCCGTGCCGGGCTCCCCGGTGGCGGTGACCGGCCAGACCTTCGCCGCGCTGCTCGTCGGCACGACGCTGGGCGCGGGGCGCGGTTTCCTCTCCCTCGCGCTGTACGCGCTCGCGGGCATCGCGGGCGTGCCGTGGTTCGCGGGGGCCAGCTCCGGCAGCTCGGCCCCGTCCTTCGGCTACATCCTCGGCATGATCCTCGCCTCCACCGTCGTCGGCGCCCTGGCCCGCCGCGGCGCCGACCGCTCCGTGTGGCGTACGGCGGGCGCGATGCTGCTCGGCGAGGCGATCATCTACGCCGTCGGCGTCCCGTACCTGGCCCTCGACATGGGCATGTCCGCCTCCGCCGCCATCGCGGCCGGCCTCACCCCGTTCCTGATCGGCGACGCCCTCAAGGCGGCCCTGGCGATGGGCCTGCTGCCCACGACCTGGAAGTTCGTCAACCGCTGAAACCGCTGACGTGGTCAGGGAAGAGGCTCGCCGGGTCGTACTGCGACTTCAGCCCGGCGAGCCTCTTGCGCGTCACCTCGTCGTACAACGCCTCGCTCCGGTCCCCGGCCCCGAACGCGAAGTTGACCGCCCGCCCGAGTGTCACGGGCGCGAGCAACGCGAAGGCCGGGTCGAGGATCCCGCGCGCCGTCTCCCGGTCCGCCATGGTCAACAGCCGTACCAGGAACCGCCCTTCGCGCCACGGCACGGAGTTCGGCGCGGGCCGGCCGAGCGCCCCACCGAGATGATTGATCTGTACGACGGTCATGGCGCCGGCGCCCGGCCCGGTACGCCGGAGCACCTCACCGGCCCTCGCGAGATCGAACTCACCCAGCATCGCGCTGTCCCCGTAGTACGCATGCGGGAAGTCCGGGTCGCTGTGGATGGTGTGGCTCTCGCTGTACGGCATCTCCCGCAGTGAGTCGGCGAGCACCGGCCCGATCTCCCGCAGCGGCGCGACGAGCCGCTCCCCGTCGCCGCCCGTGTACGCGACCCGTACGGAGAGGACGTACCGCCCGCGCAGGTGCGGCGGCAGCGCCGGCACGTCCGGATACGGTACGGCCGCGAAGGACGAGGTCAGCCCGTCCGGTACGGTCCGCGTCCACGCCTCGTACGCCGGCAGCACGGCCGCCGGATCGACCTGACGCCCGTCGAAGGCGAGCGAGCCGCCGTACAGCGTCCGCACGGGGACGAGGCCGATCTCCAGCTCGGTGACGACACCGAAGCCGTGCCCGGCGCCGAGCAGCGCCCAGTACAGGTCGGGCGCGGACTCCCGGGTCACCTGCCGCAGCCGCCCGTCCGCGGTGACGACGTCGAGGGAGCGGACGTGGTCGGTCGCGTACCCGAACTCCCGTGCCAGGATGCCGAGTCCGCCGCCCAGCGTGTACGACACGGCGCCGACGCCCGGTGCGGAGCCGTTGAGCGGGGCGAGCCCGTGAGGTGCGGCGGCTTCGACGACCTGACCCCAGCGGACCCCGGCCTGGACGCGGGCGGTGCGTTCGACAGGGTCGACGCTCACCCGGTCCATGCGCCGCGTCGAGACGAGTACGCCGCCCTCCACCGGGCCCGGCAGCCCGTGCCCCGTGGCCTGGACGGTCACCGGCAGCCGCTCGGCGGCGGCGTGGCGCACGGCGGCGATGACGTCGTCGGCCGAGGCTGCGGCGAAGACATGTGCGGGACGCACGGTGAACCCGGTCTGGAATCCGCTGAGTTCCTCTGCTGTGTGGCTGTTCATGCACCTCATGCTGGAGGCATAACCTGACAGTTTCCGTCAGGTTATGCCTCCGTCGTCGGTCAGCTCTCCTGGCGCCGCGTCGACCACCACATCCCGGCCGCACCGGCCGTCAGCAGCGCCGCGCCCCCCGCCCCCATTGGGAGCAGGTCACGGGCGGGACCGGTCTTGGGCAGCTCCTTGTCGCCGCCCGGCCCCACGGGCTGGTTGTCGGTGCCGAGCAGCAGCGGGGTGGCCGGGGCGTTCGGCGACGGGTTCGTCGTACCGAACGGAACCGGGCCCTGCTGCCAGAACGTCTTCTTCCCGTCGCCGGTCTGCACCGGCAGACAGATCTTTCCGGTCTTTCCGAGATCGAATGTCGCGTCCACGGCGTACGACTTCGACTTACCGGCCGCGAGATTGTCGATCGGGCAGGCGAAACCACTGTTCGAGCCCTCCGGCAGATCGCTTTCGGCAATCGAGGAGCACCCTTGAACGTTATTGACCGTGAGGCCGTCGAAGCCGACGACCAAAAGCTGGATCTTTCCGCTTTCCTTGGTCCCCTCGTTCTTCACCGTGGCGGTGAGGTCGGTCTTTTCGGAACTGTTGTCGACCGAGATCTGTTCGGGCAGCAGCGTGATCAGCTTCACGCCCGCCGGTGCCTCGTCGACGGCCTTTCCCCCCTTGCTGCTCCCGGGTCCCTCGTCCGCGCCGGCGGCGGTGGAAAGGATCAGCACGGCCGAAAAAGATGCCGTGACCAGCGATCCCGCGATGGTCGTCATACGACGAGAACTCATGTTCGTCCCCCTTGGCTGCGCCTGAATTCGCAGTACTTGAAGAGCTACCACAAGATTTCTCCGCACTATGCTGGTACGGCGCAAAGTGTGACCATTGTGTTGAAGTAAGCGTTGACCGGTGCGTGGTTGAGGGGGGTGTGACGGATTGCCGGGGAACACGGGAAACACGAGGAGCGGTGGGGCTCCCGGGATATTGGTGACGGGACGTTATCGCCTGGTCGAGAGCATTGGACAGGGGGGAATGGGGCGGGTGTGGCGAGCCGCCGACGAGATGCTCGACCGGGAGGTCGCGGTCAAGGAGATGCGCATAGACGGCCTCGACGCGGAGGACGCGCGCACCCGCCGGGAACGCGCGCTGCGCGAGGCCCGGGCCACGGCGCGGATCGATCACCCCAATGTCGTACGGATCTATGACGTCGTCGACGAGGGCGAACGTCTGTGGATCGTCATGGAGTTGGTCGCCGGCCGCTCCCTGGAACGGATGATGGTGGAGGACGGCCCGCTCGGCCCCCTGGAGGCGGCGCGGATCGGCGTCGGCCTGGTGACGGCACTGCGTCAGGTGCACGCCCGTGGCGTCCTGCACCGGGACATCAAGCCGGGCAACGTCCTGGTGGAGCGGAACGGACACCGCGTGGTCCTCACGGACTTCGGCATCGCGGCGATCCAGGACGCGAAGGCGCTGACGATGGTCGGCATGCTGGTCGGCTCACCCGACTACATGGCCCCCGAGCGCATCTCCGGCCGCCCCCAGGGCCCGCCGTCCGACATCTGGTCCCTCGGCGCGACCCTCTGCGCGGCCATGGGCGGCCACTCCCCGTTCTCCCGCGACACCACACTCGCCACGCTCCACGCGGTCCTCTACGAGGAGCCCGAACTCCCCTCCGCGGCAGGCCCGTTGCGCGACATCCTGGCCGCGCTCCTGGAAAAGGACCCCGACGTCCGGCCGGGGCTGGCGGAACTGGAGATCGCCCTCCACCCGGTGGCCTTCCCGACACCCACACCGACGGTGACGGTCCGCGGAGCAGAAGAACTCCGCGAGGAAAAACGGCCGCCGGAGCCCGGGGCAGCGCTGCCCGACACGGACCCGGGATCCCGACCGGTAGCGGCCCCGAGCCGACCCCGAGCCACGGAGCCGAAGCCCCACCCGCACCCCGAGACACCGGAACACCTGGCGGGGGCGGGGCCGGAGGGGCTGGGCCGTCCTGTCGCGCCGGAGTCCGAAGCGGCGCGAGGGCCGGCCTCCGAGGGCGAGGCGGCCGGTGGGAGCGGGACCGGGGAGGCGTCCGAGTCGCCGACGCCCTCCGCACCCACTCCACGGACCCCACCCCCCGACCACGCACCCCCCGACCGCGCGACCCCTCAACTCCCGTGGGCCCCCCACGAATCACCCACCCCCGCCTACCTGGACGCCTCCCGCGTCCCCGCGGCCTGGGACCCCCGGCGCCCCGAGCCGGAACCCGAGGCCGTGCACGACGCGATCCCGCAGCAGCGCACCGCACCCGCGCAGACCCAGCAACCGGCCACCCATGAGCCCGCTGCGCACCCGGCCCGGACCGAGCGTCCCGTCAGCCTCGACCGCCCCACACCCCCACCCGCCCTCAACCCCGGCAACGCCTCCACGGAAGCGGCCGCGTCCACCAGTTCCGAGGTCCGTTCCGAAACCCCCGTCGGCAGCCCGGCGGGAGCCGTACGCGGCGTATCGCTCGACCGCTCCGAGGCGCTGACCGAGCGCAGGCCGGTGCACGAGCCGCCGCTCGGGACGGAGCCCGGCGAGCTGCCGGGACCCGCCCGCCCGGCCGGCCCGCGGCGCCCGCACCGCCGTACCGGACTCCTCGCCGCCGCGGCCGTGGTCACCGCCGGTGCGGTCGTCGCCGTCGTGCTCCTGATGAACTCCGGCTCACCCGGCGGGAATCAGGCGGACGGCTCGCCCACCCCGTCCCCGACCGTGTCCGGGACACCGTCGCCCACCGTCGAGGGCACGTCCCGCCCGCAGAGCCTGCCGCCGGGCGCGCACCGGGAGGCGGGCGGGTTCGCCTGGGCGACACCCGAGGGCTGGCGCAGGGACGTGAAGACGGGCGCGGAGGTCCACTACACGTCGCCGGACGGCAGACAGGAGCTCGTCGCCAAGTCCTCGCTGGCCCGCGGCGATCTGATGGAGACCTGGGAGACCTCGGAGGCCAACGCCCACCAGGGCGAGGACTACCAGAAGATCCGGCTGGAGGAGACGAAGTTCCGTGACTACCCGGCGGTCGTCTGGGAGTACACCTTCACGCTCAAGGGCACCAAGTGGCACGCCCGGCTGCTGGGCTTCAACGCGGACGGCAAGTCGTACCAGATCAACACCTGGTACCAGCCCGACATCGAGAACCAGGCGGTGAAGACGTACGACAAGGTCACGGACAGCTTCACGATCCTGTGACGGCATGAGAAGGACGGCATGAGAAGGACGGCATGAGAAAAGGGGCCCCTCGAGAGGGGCCCCTTCTTCATGCGTGGCGCGTCAGCCGACCTTGACCTCGTCGACCTCGTCGTGCACCTCGGGGGAGACCGCGGCCCGACCGGCCCCGACCTTCTCCTTCACGAAGGCGATGGCGAGCACGAACGCCGCGACGAGGAGCGAGAGCAGGACGGTCGTACGACCACTGCTCGCACCCTCGGTGTCGGTCAGCATGTAGCCGAGCACGAACACGATCAGCCCGGCCGTCGCCCAGGTGAGATACGGGTACAGCCACATCTTCACGACCAGCTTCTCCGGCGCCTCGGCCTGGATGATCTTCCGCATCCGCAGCTGCGAGAAGCAGATCACCAGCCAGACGAACAGGGCGACCGCGCCGGAGGAGTTGACGAGGAAGAGGAAGACCGTCTTCGGGGACAGATAGTTGAAGAAGACGGCGACGAAGCCGAACACGACCGAGGCGAGGATCGCCGTCATCGGCACACCCCGGCTGTTGGTCCGCGCGAACGCCTTCGGAGCGTCGCCCCGCTGGCCGAGCGAGAACGCCATGCGGGAGGCCGTGTAGAGGCCGGAGTTGAGACAGGACAGCACCGAGGTCAGCACGATGAAGTTCATGATCTGACCGGCGTGCGCGATGCCCAGGGAGTCGAGGGCGGCGACGTAGGAGCCGTCCTTCTTGATGGACGGGTCGTTCCAGGGCAGGAGCGAGACCACGACGAAGATCGAGCCGAGGTAGAAGACGCCGACCCGCCAGATGATGCTGTTGGTCGCCTTGGTGACGGCCTGCTGCGGGTTCTCGGACTCACCGGCGGCCAGGGTGGCGATCTCGCTGCCCATGAAGGAGAAGACGACGAGCAGCACACCGGTGAGGATCGCGCCGGCTCCGTGGGGAAGGAAGCCGCCGTGGTCGGTGAGGTTGCCGAGACCGGCCTTGTCGCTGTCGACGCCGGGCAGCACCCCGAAGACGGCGAGCCCGCCGATGACGATGAACGCGGCGATCGCGACGACCTTGATACCGGCGAACCAGAACTCGAACTCGCCGTAGGACCCGACGGAGACCAGGTTGGTCGCCGTCAGCACGATCATCACGATGAGGGCCCAGGCCCACTGGGGCACGGCCGGTATCCAGCCCTCCAGGATCACGGCACCTGCGGTGGCCTCGACGGCCAGCACCACGACCCAGAAGAACCAGTACAGCCAGCCGATGGAGAACCCGGCCCAGGGCCCGAGCGCGCGGTCGGCGTGCGCCGAGAACGACCCGGAGGTCGGGTTGGCGGCGGACATCTCACCGAGCATCCGCATC
Organism: Streptomyces sp. NBC_00019; assembly: GCF_045041015.1. Taxonomy (NCBI): domain Bacteria; kingdom Bacillati; phylum Actinomycetota; class Actinomycetes; order Kitasatosporales; family Streptomycetaceae; genus Streptomyces; species Streptomyces sp. NBC_00019. The sequence goes on along the minus strand of NZ_CP108302.1, from coordinate 3,875,751 downwards.
ACCAGCACCACGAGCGTGCCGACGAGTGCGTACGACAGGAGGATGCCGGGTCCTGCGGTGGCGATACCGGAGCTGGATCCGACGAAGAGGCCGGCACCGATCACACCACCGATGGCGATCATCGACAGGTGACGGTTCTTGAGCCCGGCCTGAAGACCGTTACCGGGGTCTCCGGTGGCCTTGGCCGGGGTCGGCTGCGAAGTCATACGGGGAATTCCTTTGCGCCGGGCGAGCAGTGTCCCGTACGAGCGGCGTACGGATCGGTCCAGTGAATCGGAGGCAAAGGAATTCGTGAACCTTTGATTCCGGATCGTTACTTGAGGTTTTCTTGAGCTTCAATGGTCAGATCGATAATTTTCCTGGACGACACCCAGGGCTGCTGCCCCGAAACAGTCGTGTCACACTCATCCCATGCGCGTGTATCTCGGCTCCGACCATGCGGGCTTCGAACTCAAGAACCACCTCGTCGACTGGCTCAAGGCGGCCGGTCACGACCCGGTGGACTGCGGCCCCCACATCTACGACGCCCAGGACGACTACCCCCCGTTCTGCCTCCGCGCCGCCGAGCGCACAGCGGCGGACCCGGACTCCCTCGGCATCGTGATCGGCGGCTCCGGCAACGGCGAGCAGATCGCCGCGAACAAGGTCAAGGGCGTCCGCGCGGCGCTGGCCTGGAGCGAGGAGACCGCGTCGCTGGGCCGCCAGCACAACAACGCCAACGTCGTGGCGGTGGGCGCACGCATGCACACCGAGGACGAGGCCACGAAGTTCGTGGAGACCTTCCTCGCCACCCCGTTCTCCGAGGACGCCCGCCATATCCGCCGCATCGACATGCTGGCGACCTACGAGACAACAGGCGACCTCCCCCCGATCCCGCCCCACCACCCCCAGCAGTAACCCACGACGAACCTCCAGCGGGCGTCTGCGCTTCTCGTGTCCTCCAGCCCGTCGGGCGTCCGAGGACGAGGCCTTGCCTGTTTTTCAGCCCGTCCGGCGTTTGAGGACGAGGCCCTTTAGGGGCCGACGGGGGTCTGGGGGCGCAGCCCCCAGGAACCGGGGTCGAAGGGGCAGCGCCCCTGGAGGATGGGACGGGTAGGGGCGGCGGGGGCGAGAAAAGTCCCCCCGGACGAAGAGGAGCCACCGTGCCTGAGGGGCACACGATCCACCGCCTGGCCAAGGACTACGCCGCAGCATTCCGCGGCAGAAGAACCCAGGTCACCAGCCCCCAGGGCAAGTTCACCGACGCCGCAGACCTCCTGGACGGCGCGGAACTCACCCACACCGAGGCCCACGGCAAACACCTCTTCCTCGGCTTCCGGGAAACCGACTGGATCCACATCCACCTCGGCCTCTTCGGCAAGGTCACCTTCGGCCCGACCCCCGCACCCCCACCCACCGACACGGTCCGCCTCCGCCTCACGAACCCCACGTCGTACGTGGACCTCCGCGGCCCCACGACCTGCGCCCTGATCACCCCCACCGAGAAGCAGTCGATACACGACCGCCTCGGCCCCGACCCGCTCCGCGACGACGCCACCCCGGAGACCGCGTACCAGCGGATCTCCCGCAGCCGTACGACGATCGCCGCCCTGCTGATGGACCAGAAGGTCATCGCCGGCGTGGGCAACGTCTACCGCGCCGAGGTCCTCTTCCGGCACCGGATCGACCCGTACCGCACCGGAAGCACCCTCACCCCACCGGAGTGGGACGCGATCTGGCACGACCTCGTGGACCTCATGCACGAGGGCGTGAAGCACAACCGCATCGACACCGTCCGCCCCGAACACACCCCCGAGGCGATGGGCCGCCCACCCCGCGTGGACGACCACGGCGGCGAGGTGTACGTCTACCGCAGGGCCAACCTGCCCTGCCACATCTGTGGCGGCGAGATCCGCACCGCCGATCTCGCCGCCCGCAACCTCTTCTGGTGCCCGGCCTGCCAGAAACCCTGAGCCCGGCCTAGAACCCGTGCGGCAGCCACGGCGCCACGGCGGAGCCGAACCCCACCGAGGCCTCCGCCAACGCCCCGCGCCGAAGCTCGCGTACCCGCCCGGCGGCCCCCAGCGAGGCCAGGCTCACGCCACCGAGGTACGCCGCCCCCAACTCCCGTACGGACAGAGCCAGATCCGCCGGGTCGGTGGTCCGCTCGCAGGACGCCCCCTTCGCGTCCCCGCTCAGCCGCCAACGCCCCGCGTTCCACGGACAGAAGTCGTCCGCGACCTCGAACACCACGTCCACCGGCGCCTGATAGGTCCGCGCCTCCAGCGCGGCCCCCACCTCCACCAGCCGCACGTGCAACGAGTCCCGCACCCGCAGCGAACACCGCCGGATGTCGGACACGAGGTACTGCCACGCGTCGTCCACCGGCCGCCCCCGGGTCAGCAGCTTCGACGTCAGGTCGATGTCGAACAGGAACCGCCACAGCGCCGCGTACACCGCGGGGTCGAGCGCCTCGACATCACGGAGCAGCACCTTGCCCTGCGGCCCGGTCGGCTCCCAGTCCGGCTTGACCTGGAAGCGCGCGTACCCCACGACCTCCCCGTCCCGCTCCGCGACCACGCACTGCAGCGGCGACGCCCCCTCCCGCTCGCTCTCCGGGTCGAGCAGCATCAGCCGCTCCCAGCCGGGAGTACGCGCCACCATCCCCGGCCGCGACGGCACGACGCGGGCGTAGACCGCCTCGCACGCTCCCAGCGACTCGGCGGGCTCGGCGTACCGCAGGCGTACCTCGTCCGTCCCCGGCGGGACGGACAGCCGCACCTGCTTGGTGTCGATCTCGCCGGTCACGGCATGCGTACCGACGCCGTACCCGAACCGCCCGTAGATGGCGGGCTCGGAGGCGGTCAGCACGGCCAGCGGCCATCCCCACTCCCGTACGTCGTCCAGCTGTCGCCGCATCATCGCCGTGAGGACACCACGGCGGCGATGGGTCGCGGCCACACTGACCATGGTGACGCCGGCGGCCCGTACCGAGGCGCCGCCGGGTACGGTCAGCCGGAAGCTGAACGCGCCCGCCGTACCGACACACGCATCACCGTCCCACACGCCGATGGAACGGTCGGTCTCGGTGAGGGTGTCCCACAGCTCGCGCTCCTGGTCCGACTCCGGGACCCCGCCGAAGGCGCGGATCAGGTTGTCGTACCACTTGTCCCAGTCCTGCCGCCGCAGCACCCGCAGTTCGGTCGCCAAGTCAGAAGCCATGGACCATGCCTACCAGGGCATTGCGGGACGAGCCAGGGAATTTCTCCTTGGCGGCGGCACGACGGCTTCCTGTGAAGTTCACTGTGAAGTTGAACCTCGGACGGGGGACAAGTGGGACCTCCCGTGCCAAGCAGCTGGTCCGATGGATAGGGTCCCGAACTAATGGCAGCAGGACGAGAGCGGCGCGCGGAAGCCGAGACGTTCACAGCCCGGTTGAAGATGCAGTGGCACCGGGCTCGCGTCGGCCTGCGCAGAAGCGCTGTGGACTACTTCCGCGGGGACGGTTCGGACTGGGTCGCACTGGCCGGTCTGCTCATCACGATCCCGCTGATCGCGGTCACGACGCTCGCCAACTCGGTCTGGGTCTCCCCGGCCGCGCTGGTCCTCCCGATCGTCGCGGGCGGCCTGCTGCTGCGCCCGGCGAGCCTGCTCGGCCTGTACGCGGCGGCGGCGACGGCACTGATCGTGGAGTCCGTGCAGCTGGGCCCGTACACGGAGGGCCCGTCCCGGGTGACCCCGGGCATCGTGCTCGTGGTGGCTGCGTGTGGCTTCTTCGGTCTGCTGATCGCCCAATTCCGCAGCCGGGTCGGTGTGCCCTGGCGGCGCGGCGGCACCATGCTCTTCGACCTCCGCGAACGCATCCGGGTCCAGAGCAAGCTGCCGAAGCTGCCCCAGGGCTGGCACCGCGAGATGGCCCTGCGCCCGGCGGGCGGCCAGTCCTTCTCGGGCGACTTCGTGGTCGCGGCCCGCACCAACGGCGGCCGCACGATGGAGGTGGTCCTGACGGACGTGTCGGGCAAGGGCATGGACGCGGGCAGCCGCGCCCTGCTTCTCTCCGGCGCCTTCGGCGGCCTCCTGGGCAGCCTGCCGCCGCACGCGTTCCTCCCCGCGGCGAACGGCTACCTTCTCCGCCAGGACTGGGACGAGGGCTTCGCGACCTCGATCCACCTGGTCCTGGACCTGGACTCCGGCGACTACGAGCTCTACTCCGCCGGCCATCCCCCGGGCCTCCAACTGAGCGCGGGCAGCGGCCGCTGGGAGGAGAAGGCGGCCGAAGGCCCCCTCCTCGGCGTCTACGACGGCGCCCAGTTCGATCCGGTCAAGGGCTCGCTCCGCCCCGGCGACGTCCTGATGCTCTTCACCGACGGCCTCGTCGAAACCTCCGAACGCGACATCGTCGAGGGCATCGACCGCCTCACCGGCGAGGCCGACCGCTACGTGGCCGGCGGATTCCACGGCGCGGCCTGGCATCTGATCGAAGCGGTGGCGAAGGACGTCAACGACGACAGGGCGCTCCTGTTGATCTGCCGGGAGGGCCCGACGGCCCAGGCGGCGAGCCTCTGAGGGAACTCCCCCCTCGGTGGGGTTTACCCCCGCCTCGATCCGCCAGCCGCCCGCATGGTCCCCGTACCCCCCGAATCCGTACGTTCGAGACACCACCCCTCGAACGAACGGAAGGACAGCCATGCCAGCCGACTGGGCCGTAGAGCTCCACGGAGTGCACCGCCGCTACGGCCGGGGCCGGACCGCCGTCCACGCCCTGCGCGGCATCGACCTGACCCTCCCGCCCCGCACCTTCACCGCGGTCATGGGCCCTTCCGGCTCCGGCAAGTCCACCTTCCTCCAGTGCGCGGCAGGCCTCGACCGGCCCACCTCCGGGACCGTCCGCCTCGGCGGCACGGAGATCACCGGCATGAAGGAGAACAAGCTCACCGCGTTGCGCCGTACCCGTCTCGGCTTCGTCTTCCAGGCCTTCAACCTGCTCCCGTCCCTCACGGTCGAGCAGAACGTGGCCCTCCCGATGCGTCTCGCCGGCCACCGCCCGGACCGCCGCCGCACCGCGGACGTCCTCGCCCAGGTCGGCCTGACCGACAAGGCCCGCCGTCGCCCCGGCCACCTCTCCGGCGGCCAGCAGCAGCGCGTCGCCATCGCCCGTGCCCTCGTCACCCGCCCCGACGTCGTCTTCGCGGACGAACCGACCGGCGCCCTGGACACCACCACGGCCGCCGAGATCCTCGGCCTCCTGCGCCGCGCGGTGGACGACCAGGGCGCGACCGTCGTGATGGTCACCCACGACCCCACGGCGGCCGCCTGGGCCGACCGCGTCCTGTTCCTGGCCGACGGCGAACTGGTCGACCACCTGGACCGCGGCACCCCCGACCGGATCGCCGCCCGCATGACGTCCCTCACCAGGCCCTACGACGGAGTGGCAGCCTGATGTTCACCCCCAACGGCCTCGCCCGCGCCGCCGTCCGATTCCGGCCCTCCGCGTTCGTCGGCACCTTCGTCGCCCTCGCGATGGCCGCGCTGATCGTGTCGGCCTGCGGCATCCTTCTGGAGACGGGCATACGGGCCGAGGTCCCGCCCGGCCGCTACGCGAACGCCCCGGTCGTGGCCGCCGCCGACCAGCGGGCCCACTACGGCAAGGGCGACAGCGCCGACAGCGAACCGGTCCCGGACCGCGCCCGCCTCGACGCCGCCCTGGTCACGAAGGCGGCCGAGGCGCCCGGCGCCCGCACGGCCGTGGCGGACGTCACCTTCCCGGTGACCGGCCCCCAGGGCACAGCCCTCACCGCCCACAACTGGTCCGCCACCGCCTTCACCGGCGAACACCTGACGGCGGGCCGTGCCCCGGCCGCCGGCGAAGTCGTCCTGAACCAGGCCGGCATAGGCGACCGGATCGCCCTCACGACCCCCACCGGAACCCACACCTACCGCGTCTCCGGCACCACGGACTCCGCGCAGGCCTGGTTCGCGGACGCGGAAGCCGTACGCCTCTCAGGGCACCCGGGCCGCATAGACGCCATCGCCGTGCTCCCGAAGCCCGGCGTGCCCACCGACACCCTTGCCGCCCAGGTGGCCCACGCCCTCGGCGGCAAGGCCAAGATCCACACCGGTACCGGCCGGGGCACGGTGCAGGACCCCACCCTCGCCGAGGGGAAGGAGATCCTCATCGCCCTCGGCGCCTCCTTCGGTGGCACCGCCACGATGGTCGCCATGTTCACCGCGGCCGGCACCGTCGCCCTCGCCGTCGGCCAACGCGCCCGAGAGTTCGCCCTGTTGCGTGCCATCGGCACCAGCCCGCGCCAGATCCGCCGCACGATCGCCACGGAGGCCCTCCTGGTCGCCCCGCTCGCGGGCGTGGCCGGCTGTGTGCCCGGAGTCGCCCTGGCCGCCTGGTGGTTGGGGCAGCTGCGGGACAGGGGAGGGGTGCCCCGGGCCGTCGAACTGTCCGTCTCCTGGATCCCGTTGGTCTCCGCGGTCGGCGCCGTGATCATTGCCGCCCTGCTCGCCGGATACATGGCGGCCCACCGCAGTTCCCGCATCAAGCCGGGCCAGGCGCTCAGCGAGGCCTCCGTGGAGCGTCTGCGCTTCGGCTGGATCCGCACCCCGCTCGGTATCGCCGCGGCCGCCGGCGGCTGTGTCTGCGCGGGCCTGGCCGCCTCGACGACCGGCGAGGACGCGGCCAACGCCGCGCTCGGCATCGTCATGCTGTTCATGCTGGCCGTGGCCCTGCTCGGTCCGCTGATCGCCCGCGCCTGCGCGGCCCTGTTCGGCCTCCCGCTGCGTGGCGCCGGCGCCTCCGCCGTGCTCGCCGCCGCCAACTCCCGCACGAACGCCCGCCGACTGGCCTCCGCGATCACCCCGATCGTGCTCGCGATGGCGTTCTCCTCGGTGCTGCTCTTCCTGCACACCAGCGAGGACCATGTCACCGCCGAGCAGCAGCGGGACGGGATCACCGCCGACCACATCGTCACCGCCGACGGCCCGGGCCTGGCCCCCGACGCCGTACGACGGGCCGAACGCGCCCCCGAAGTCACCTCCGCCGTCGGCCTGTTGAGGACCGCCGTGCTCGTCCCCGCCTCCGGCGGCACCCTCGAGGAGGCCACCGCACAGGGCGTCACGGGCTCCGCACGCGATCTGGCGGCCGTACAGGATCTGGACGTCAAGGACGGCCGACTCTCCCTGGAACCCGGCGAGATCGCCGTGGACGCCTCCCTGGCCGGCAACGCGGACGCCGAGGTCGGCGACCGTCTCCCGATCCGGCTGCCCGACGGCACGAAGGCGGAGCCGCGGATCGTGGCGACGTACGGACGGGGCATGGGACTGTCGCAGGTGACGATGGCCCGCACCGACCTCGCCGGTCATGTCACCTCCGCCTTCGACGCGGAGCTGTGGACCAGGGGCGGCACGGGAGCCGGTCTGAAGGAACTCGGCACGGTCCTGGCCCGCGCCGACTACACCACCGTCCAGTCCGTGGACCGCAAGCTCAACGCCTGGGCGAACAACGTCATGGCGGCCGTCCTCGGCGGCTTCGCGGCCGTCGCCGCCGGCAACACCCTGGTGATGACGGTCCTCGACCGCCGCCGCGAACTCGGCACCCTGCGCCTCATCGGCTCCACCCGCCGCCAGGTGCTCAGCATGATCCGCTGGGAGGCCCTCCTGGTCGCCCTCGCGGGCATCGTCCTCGGCACGGCCATCGCGCTCGCCACACTCGTCCCGATGATGAACGGGCTGACGGGACAGGGGCCGTACATCCCTCCGCTGGTGTACGGCTCACTCGTCGCGGCGATCGTCGCCCTGGGCCTGACCGCGGCCGGCCTTCCGGCCCGCGCCGCGCTGCGCGGGGAGACACTGGAGCCGTGACCGACGCACCGCGCACCCTGACCCCGACCGAGGTCGAAGCCCTCGCCCGCACCGCCCACGAGGGCCAGACCGACAAGGCGGGCCGGCCCTATGCCGAACATCTCCAGGCGGTGGCCGAGGGGGTGCGGGCGCGGGGCGGCGACGCCGAGCAGATCGCGGCCGCCTGGCTGCACGACGCCGTCGAGGACGACGCGCTCTCCGCACACTGGCTGGAGGAGGCCGCGCTGAGCCGTCGTACGAAGGACATCGTGCTCGCGGTCACCAAGCGGTCGGGGGAGCCGCCCGAGGCGTACGCCGGGCGGATCCTCGCCACTCCCGGCGCGCTGCTGGTGAAGGAGTCGGACCTGGCGCACAACGCCGACCCGGCGCGCCTCGCGGTTCTCGACGAGGAGACCCGCAAACGACTGACCGAGAAGTACGCGCGGATGCGTGCACTTCTCGGTCTGGGGTGAGGAAGGGGTCGTAGCGGCTAGGCGAGAACCTTCTCGCGGCGCTCCTGCTTCTGGCGTTCCCGGGCCAGTTCGGCGGGGTCCTGCTTGAAGGCCCACTCCATCTTCGGCTCCATCGCGAACCAGAAGATCCGCTGCACGGGCTTCGTGCACAGCACGGTGACGACGGCGGCCGCGAGGACGCTCACGGCGATCTCGCCGAGCGGGCGGTGCAGCCAGGGGTGGTCGAACCAGCCCTGGTAGTCACCGGCCTTCACCAGGAAGCCGTGCAGCAGATAGCCGTACAGCGTGCCCGCGCCGAGGGCCGTGAACCACATGTTCCGGCGCGGCACCCAGGAGAAGAAGCAGGCGGTCAGCAGCAGCGAGCAGCCGAACATCGCGAGCACCATGACCGGCCCGGCCCACCACGGGGCGCCCAACTCCTGCGCGGAGTCCCGGTGGTAGAACCACGCGGTGTTCATGCGCGGTACCGCCCACCAGCCGATGGCGAGCGCGGCCGCGAACACGGGCACCGACAGCATCCGCACCGTGCGGGTGCGCACCCGGTGGAAGTGCTCGGGCTTCATGCACAGGCCCAGCACGAAGTACGGCAGGAACTGCAGGATCCGCTGCAGGTCCAGGTCGTCACCGATCGACGGCGCGACGGACCCCAGCATCGCGAGGCCGAGCGCGAAGGGGAGCGGCCAGCGGACGGCCTTCAGGATGGGGGTGATCATCCGCCAGACGAACAGCGCGCACAGGAACCAGGTCAGATACCAGGGGTCGAGCAGGCTGATGTCCTTGCCGGGGTCGTCGCCCGCCACGCGCTCGAAGAGGACGTAGGCGGTCTCGAAGACGATGTACGGCACCGCGACACCGGTGATCAGCCGCCGCAGCCGGTCCGGGCGCATGTCGAAGCTGCGCGAGAAGAAGCCGGAGATGATGATGAACGCCGGCATGTGGAACGAGTACACGACCGTGTACGCGGCTTCCAGGATGCGGCTGTCGCCCTTGAGCGGTTCCCAGGCGTGACCGATGGCCACCAACACGATCGCCAGGTACTTGGCGTTGTCGAAGAAGGCGTCGCGCTGCTTGCCGGCGGGCTTGGCCGACTGTTCGTTCTGCTGTTTGAGGGGCGAGCGCGGACTCGGCACTCCTGATGCCGACGGCTGGGCAGGGGGGAGCGGCGCTCTGCCGCGTGCGGGGGACGAGGCAGCGTGGAACATCTGAGGCACCCTAGCGTTGCCTGTGGGTTTTCGTAAAACCCGCCAGGTCATTCCTGGTTATTCGCTTCGGTTGCCCAGGAAATCGCGCAGTTGACGTCCGGTGAACGTGACGGTCAACACACCTGGTGGGTAGGGATTATGGTCACGGCAAGCGCCAACTTGGTGTGATTCATCCCGACTAAATAGGGCATAAGACCAGCAGGCGACTCCGGCGGAATGTCCGCTTCCTGTGGGCGCGATGACTATTCGAATTACCTGCGAACAGGATGTGTGGAGACCGAAACGATCCAGTCGAATTACCGGTGCGGGTGCACTCTCGAATTGTTGTGCGGGACATGAAGGGTCGGTCGCGCGGCCGGACGGCGCCCCACAGTTCAGGCACAGGTGTGGTCAACGATGCATCACCCGCCGCATACAGCGGCCTGGTTGGTGGCACGATGGTTCTGGCGGGGGTGCGCGGGGCTGGCACCCCCGGGCCGGGAGAGCGGACCGACCGAGGGTGTGATCAGTTGTGGCCATTTCGCTGTCAGTGGTGTTGCTGTTGGCGATCATCTTGGTGGTGTTGATCCGTGGCGGATCCCTCAAGGCCGGACCTGCCGTCGTGGCCGTGCTGTTCGGCTTCTTTCTCGCCTCGACGGGCATGGCCGACGACATCCAGCGCTTCCTCAACTCGATAGCGGAGACCATCAACTCGATCCAGTTCTGACCCCGTTGACCCGTGGAGCTAGGCTGATCCGTCCGGTCACGGGGGCCGGAGACGGCTACAGGGGGACGTACGGGGATGGTGCTGCGCGACTCGGACCCGGCGGAGGCGGGCGGCTACCGCATCGAGGACCGTCTGGGCAGCGGCGGAATGGGTGTGGTCTACCTCGCCCGCTCCGCCTCCGGCCGCCGTCTCGCGGTCAAGGTGGTGCACGCCCAGTACGCCGACGACGACGAGTTCCGCGCCCGGTTCCGCCGTGAGGTGGCCGCCGCCCGTCAGGTCAGCGGTGCCTTCACGGCTCCGGTCGTGGACGCGGACGCCGCCGCGCCGCGCCCCTGGATGGCCACGCTCTACATACCGGGCTCGGATCTCGGCACGCACATACGCGACAACGGCCCGCTGCCGCCCCACCGGCTCCGTGAACTCGCCGCGGGCCTGGCGGAGGCGATCCGCGACATCCACCGCGCGGGCGTGGTCCACCGCGACCTGAAACCGGCCAACGTGATGCTTGCCGACGACGGCCCCCGCGTCATCGACTTCGGCATCTCCCGCGCCACCGAGTTCGCCGCCTCCGATGTCCTCACCCAGACCGGCCGCGTGATGGGCACCCCGCCCTTCATGTCCCCGGAACAGTTCTCCGCGCCCCAGGACGTGGGCCCGGCGGCCGACATCTTCTCGCTGGGCGCGGTGGTCGCCTTCGCTGCGTCGGGCCGGGGCCCCTTCGACAGCCCGAGCCCCTACGAGACGGCGATCCGCGTGGTCGAGGGCGCCCCCGAACTCGACGACGTCCCGTCCGAGTTGCTCCCCTTCATCCGCCTCTGTCTGGAGAAGGAGCCCAAGTCCCGCCCCACGGCGGACGAGTTGCTGCGGTTGCTGAAGGACGGCGACTGGCCGGCCCCCCGCCCCACGGACGACACCCCGACCGTGGTCGACACGGGCAAGCCCCGCCGCCCCCGCCGTAAACGCCTCTGGCTGGCCGCCGCGGCAGGCGCCCTCGCCCTCGCGGCGGCGGCCACCACGACGGTCGCCCTCACCGGTGACGACCCGGCCCCGGGCAACCTGCCGGCCGGCTGGGAGGAATGGCGCAAGCAGGCGAAGGACCCGAGCGTCGACAAGGACCCGATAGGCGCCGGCGCCCCCTTCAACCGCTGCGTCGCCTCCGGCGGCACGTCCCTGGTGTGCGCGGGCGACGAAATCCTCGCCACACGCTTCGCTCTGGCGGACGGCCGCAACACCTGGAGCCTGCCCATCGACGCGACAGCGGACGACATCGGCAGCAGCAGCTCCGGCGGAGGCACGATCATCGGCACCCGCGACGGCCGCGTGTACGCCTACGGCTCCGACGACCGGGCCGTCGGCGCCGACGACGGGGCCACCGCGGCCCGCTACTCGATCCAGTCCCTGGACGCCGAGACCGGCAAGGTGATCTGGAAGACGGTCACCGGCGACGGCGAGGAGGCCGCGGAGCCCTCCAGCGACCAGGGCGCCTCCACCGCCGTACCCGAAGGCGTGATCACCACCTACGGCAAGCGCGGGGAGCAGTTCGCCCTGCTCGACGCCGACGACGGCAAGGTCCGCTGGAAGCAGAAGTTCCCCGAGCCGAACGAACAGATCTGCCTGCTGCGCAGCGCGGCCCGGCACGGGTATCTGGTCTGCCAGAAGTGGAACGACGACGACACCGCCGGCCATACGAGCATCGCGCAGCTCGACCCGGCCACCGGCCGTGCGCACTGGACCATCGAGGTCGCGGGGGACAAGGACATCGTCGGACAGGCCGACGGGCGCCTGATCGTCCTCGGCTCGACCGGCGAGCACCGCACGCTGACCCTGATCAACGCCGCGTCCCACGTCCTGACGACCGTACGGCTCTCCAAGAGCCAGCCGGAGGGCTCGACCCCCACCCTGCTGCGCGGCAGGCTCTACTTCACGCTCACCAGCGGCGGTGTCCGTGCGGTCGACCCGCAGAGCGGGAGACAGCTCTGGGAGAGCGACTCCGGAGTGGAGCAGGCGGGCCCGCCCACCGCCTCGGCCACCCGCCTCTACCTCTCGTCCATCAGCGGCCGCCTGGCCGTCCTCGACCTGGCCACCGGCACCGTCGAAGCCACCCTCGGGGGCCGCGACGACAGCGGCACCGTCGACTTCCCCGACATGGCCGCCCCGCCGGTCCTCGTCGGCGACGCCCTCTATGTCGCGTACGGCATCCGCTCGGCCTACACCGTGGACGTACGCACCCTCTGACCGGGTGACACGAAAGGGCCCGGTTCCGAGGAACCGGGCCCTTTGCCGTACAGAGCGGGCGACGGGAATCGAACCCGCGTAGCTAGTTTGGAAGACTAGGGCTCTACCATTGAGCTACGCCCGCACAGGGCGCGCCGCAGGTCAGATGACCGCGGCACAGAAGGCATCGTAGCGGGTCGGGACCCCTCGCCGCACACCCCGTAAATGCGGCAGCTCCACTGCCTGCGGGCATGTAGCCTACGTGTCGCACCAGACGGGGTGTGGCGCAGCTTGGTAGCGCGTCCGCTTTGGGAGCGGAAGGCCGTGGGTTCAAATCCCGCCACCCCGACCAATTGACCGGCCATTGGCGGCCACCTTCGCGATCACCTGGCTTGATCGCCTTTTGGGGCGTGTAGCCGCTGCGGTTACTATGCAAGCTGCGCGCCCGTGTGTCTCTCGTCTGATGCAGTCCTCAGGGCGGCTAATCCGCCGGAGCCGTTCTGGCCCCGGCAGAATCCAAGAAGTCAGCCACAAGGAGACCGAACCGTGAAGAGCGCCGTGGAGACCCTGAACCCGACTCGGGTTCGGCTCACTGTCGAGGTGCCCTTCGAGGAGCTCAAGGACAGCCTCGACGCGGCGTACAAGAAGATCAACCAGCAGGTCACGGTGAAGGGCTTCCGTAAGGGCAAGATCCCGGCCCGCGTCATCGACCAGCGGTTCGGCCGTGGTGCAGTGCTGGAGGAGGCCGTCAACGACGCGCTTCCGAAGTTCTACACCGAAGCGGTCAACGAGGCCGAGCTGGACGTTCTCGGCCAGCCCGAGGTCGACATCACCGAGCTGAAGGACGGCGACACGCTGAACTTCACCGCCGAGGTCGACATCCGCCCGTCCCTGGAGCTCCCCGAGGACTTCTCCTCCATCGAGGTCGAGGTCGACGCCGTCGAGGTGAGCGACGAGGACATCGAGAAGTCGGTGGAGGAGCTCCGTGAGCGCTTCGCCTCCACCTCCCCGGTCGAGCGCGCCGCCGAGGACGGTGACGTCGTCACCATCGACCTGGAGGCCAAGGTCGACGGAGAGGTGCTCGAGGACGGCATCGCCAGCGGTGTCTCCTACACCATCGGCTCCGGCGAGCTCCTCGAGGGCATCGACGACGCCGTGAAGGGCCTGGAGGCCGGTGGCGAGGCTACCTTCACCTCCGAGCTCAAGGGCGGCTCCGCGGCCGGCAAGGAGTCCGAGGTCACCGTCAAGGTCACCCAGGTCGCCGCCCGCGAACTGCCCGAGCTGGACGACGAGTTCGCGCAGCTCGCCTCCGAGTTCGACACCCTCGACGAGCTCAAGGCCGACAGCCGCAAGCGCCTCGAGAACATGAAGCAGTACGACCAGGCCACGCAGGCCCAGGAGCGCGTCCTGGAGAAGCTGCTCGAGCTGGTCGAGGTCCCGGTCCCCGAGAAGCTGCTCGAGGACGAGGTCAACACCCGTAAGCACAACCTCGAGCACCACCAGCTCGGCCAGATGGGCCTCGACCTCGAGAAGTACCTCGAGATCCAGGGCAAGACGGTCGAGGAGTTCGAGACCGAGACCAAGGACGCCGCGGTCAAGGGCATCAAGACCCAGTTCGTCCTCGACGAGCTGGTCAAGCGCGAGAAGCTGAACGTCAACCAGGAGGAGCTCACCGAGCACCTCATGCGTCGCGCCGCTTCCTCGGGCATGTCCCCCGACCAGTTCGCCCAGGCGGTCGTCGAGGGCGGCCAGGTTCCGCTCCTGGTCGGCGAGGTCGCCCGGGGCAAGGCCCTGGCCGTCGTGGTCGAGGCCGCCACGGTGAAGGACACCAACGGCGAGGTCATCGACCTGGACGACGAGGAAGAGGTCGAGACGGCCGCCGAGGTCGCCGCCGAGGCCACGGAGGCGGACGCCACGGACGCCGACACGGAGAAGACCGAGGGCTGAGCCCACGGCGCCGAGCAGGCTGTAGGGCGGGCTCCGGGTCACTCATGACCCGGGGCCCGTTTTCCTACCCAGGGGCGCGGGGAGCTGCGCGACAAGCCCCATACGACCCGCAGCCGCCCACGCGCAGCACAGCCACGGCGAGTAGGCAGTGGCCCACCCGCCGGAGGCACCCCGCGCTACGCCCCCGGCGAACAGCCCCCTTTGCGGGATTCCCCGAAGGGACCAGCGCGTTAGGGTCCATGAATACGAGGGGAGTGGAGTCCCGAGCGGCTCCAGCCCCGCAGGGAACACGCAGGGAACACGTGAAGACGGCCCGGCGCCGTCGTAAGACGAGCAGGTGGATACGTGACGAATCTGATGCCCTCCGCCGCCGGCGAGCCTTCCATCGGTGGTGGCCTCGGCGACCAGGTCTACAACCGGCTGCTTGGCGAGCGGATCATCTTCCTCGGCCAGCCGGTCGACGACGACATCGCGAACAAGATCACCGCACAGCTGCTTCTCCTTGCCGCGGACCCGGACAAGGACATTTACCTCTACATCAACAGCCCGGGCGGTTCGATCACGGCCGGCATGGCGATCTACGACACCATGCAGTACATCAAGAACGACGTGGTGACGATCGCCATGGGCCTCGCCGCCTCCATGGGCCAGTTCCTGCTCAGCGCCGGCACCCCCGGCAAGCGCTTCGCGCTGCCGAACGCCGAGATCCTGATCCACCAGCCGTCCGCCGGCCTCGCCGGCTCGGCCTCGGACATCAAGATCCACGCAGAGCGGCTGCTGCACACGAAGAAGCGCATGGCGGAGCTGACCTCCCGGCACACCGGTCAGTCGTTCGAGGAGATCACCCGCGCCTCCGACCGCGACCGCTGGTTCGACGCCGACGAGGCCAAGGAGTACGGCCTCATCGACGACGTCATCACCACGGCCGCCAACATGCCGGGCGGCGGCGGCACCGGGGCCTGAGGCCCCCTGCAAGCCCTCAGCCGACCGCCTCAGCCTCTAGGAGACAGAAAGTGAACGACTACCCCGGCAGCGGCCTGTACGACCGCACGCGCGCCGAGTACACGGGCCCCTCCGCGGAGTCCCGCTACGTCATCCCGCGCTTCGTCGAGCGCACCTCGCAGGGCGTTCGCGAGTACGACCCGTACGCGAAGCTCTTCGAGGAGCGCGTGATCTTCCTCGGCGTGCAGATCGACGACGCCTCCGCCAACGACGTCATGGCGCAGCTGCTGTGCCTGGAGTCGATGGACCCGGACCGTGACATCTCGGTCTATATCAACAGCCCCGGCGGCTCCTTCACCGCGCTGACTGCGATCTACGACACGATGCAGTTCGTGAAGCCGGACGTCCAGACGGTCTGCATGGGCCAGGCGGCCTCCGCCGCGGCCATCCTGCTGGCCGCCGGTACGCCGGGCAAGCGCATGGCGCTGCCGAACGCGCGTGTGCTGATCCACCAGCCGTACAGCGAGACCGGCCGCGGTCAGGTCTCCGACCTGGAGATCGCGGCCAACGAGATCCTCCGGATGCGCGCGCAGCTGGAGGACATGCTGGCCAAGCACTCGACCACGCCGATCGAGAAGATCCGCGAGGACATCGAGCGCGACAAGATCCTCACGGCCGAGGAGGCGCTCTCCTACGGTCTGATCGACCAGATCATCTCCACTCGGAAGATGAACAACGCATCCGTCCGCTAGTCGGAGGCTGTATTGTCTGCCGCCCCTTGGTCCGGTTCGTGTGCTTTGACACGCTGCACGTCAAAGTGAACCGCGCCAAGGGGGGCCCGAACGGGGGGCCCGGCAAGGTACCGTCGGAATAAGGCAGCACCAGGAGCCGCTGGACCTAGGCGTCTCCCAGGCGAAGGGGAAGCACACCGTGGCACGCATCGGTGACGGCGGCGATCTGCTCAAGTGCTCGTTCTGCGGCAAGAGCCAGAAGCAGGTCAAGAAGCTCATCGCAGGGCCTGGTGTGTACATCTGCGACGAGTGCATCGACCTCTGCAACGAGATCATCGAGGAAGAGCTCGCGGAGACAAGCGAGGTGCGCTGGGAGGAACTCCCCAAGCCTCGTGAGATCTACGAGTTCCTCGAGGGCTATGTGGTGGGCCAGGAGTCGGCCAAGAAGGCGCTCTCCGTGGCGGTGTACAACCACTACAAGCGCGTCCAGGCCGGCGAGAACGGCGGCGGCAGCGGCCGTGACGACGCCATCGAGTTGGCGAAGTCCAACATCCTCCTGCTGGGCCCCACGGGCTCCGGCAAGACGCTGCTGGCCCAGACGCTGGCACGCATGCTGAACGTCCCGTTCGCGATCGCCGACGCCACGGCGCTCACGGAGGCGGGTTACGTCGGCGAGGACGTCGAGAACATCCTCCTGAAACTCATTCAGGCGGCGGACTACGACGTCAAGAAGGCCGAGACCGGCATCATCTACATCGATGAGATCGACAAGGTCGCGAGGAAGAGTGAAAACCCCTCGATCACACGGGATGTGAGCGGCGAGGGCGTCCAGCAGGCGCTGCTCAAGATCCTCGAGGGCACGACGGCCTCGGTCCCGCCCCAGGGCGGCCGCAAGCACCCGCACCAGGAGTTCATCCAGATCGACACGACGAACGTCCTGTTCATCGTGGGCGGTGCCTTCGCGGGCCTGGAGAAGCTCATCGAGTCCCGGGCCGGCGCCAAGGGCATCGGCTTCGGCGCGACGATCCGCTCGAAGCGTGAGCTGGAGGCCAAGGACCAGTTCGAGGACGTCATGCCCGAGGACCTGGTCAAGTTCGGCATGATCCCCGAGTTCATCGGCCGCCTCCCGGTGATCACCTCGGTCCACAACCTGGACCGCGAGGCCCTCCTCCAGATCCTGGTCGAGCCTCGCAACGCCCTGGTCAAGCAGTACCAGCGCCTCTTCGAACTCGACGGCGTGGAGCTGGACTTCGAGCGCGAGGCGTTGGAAGCCATCGCCGACCAGGCCATCCTCCGCCAGACCGGCGCCCGAGGCCTCCGCGCCATCATGGAGGAAGTCCTCCAGGGCGTCATGTACGAGATCCCGTCCCGCAAGGACGTGGCCCGCGTCGTCATCACGGCGGACGTCGTCCACTCCAACGTCAACCCGACCCTGATCCCGCGCGATGCACGCAACGGACGGGGCCCGGGAGAGGCGAAGACGGCGTAACAGCCGCCGTACACACGGACGAACGAAGGGGCCCCGGTCAACTGACCGGGGCCCCTTCGCGGTTCAGCAAAACGTCAGGCCTTGACGCGGACTTCCTTGCGGAGCTTCGCCGTCATCTCGGCCGCCTTCACGGGGTCCGTGGCCTTGCCGGCGGCGATGTCCGAGTACTCCATGGGCATCACGAAGCCGAGCGTGCTGTGGTCACCCCAGACGCAGTACGTGACCTTCATTTCCTTGGCCATGCCGGCCGTCGCCTCGTCGGAGTTGTCGATCTTGGCGCCCTGGCACTTCAGGATCGCGCCCTCCAGCGAACTGGGCTTGTACTCCTTCGCGCTGCCCTCGAAGGTGACGTTCTCCTCGCCGGCGTCCTTCTTCATGAAGGCGAAGAAGCCGTCAACGGCCTTCTCGGGGTCGTCGATGGTGCCGTAGACGCCACCGAACTGGAGCATCTTGCCGCCCAGCGGGTTGCTCTCGTCCGTGACCTCGTAGCCGGCGCTGACGTCCTTGGGGTTCTTCACACCCCAGGACTCGGCGTCCTTGAGGTCTTCCTTCGTCATGCTGTCGCTGTCGCCGTCGGACTTCTTGTACTCGGTGAGCACGGTGCCCGGAGTCGTCAGCTTGTGCGCCCCGTCGTCCGCGATGTCCGATCCGCCGCCGTCCCCGCCACCGAGCAGGAGAGTCGCGCCCACGGCGATCGCGGCCACGACCGCCACCGCGCCGATGATGATGCCGATCTTCTTCTTGCCGCCCCCGCCCGGCACCGGCGGCATCGGGGCCGTGTAGGGCTGCTGACCGTACGGCTGCTGACCGTACGGCGGGGTCTGCGGCGGGACGCCGCCCTGCTGCTGCGGGTAGCCGTACCCCGGCTGCTGGGGCTGAGCGGGCTGCTGGGGGTAGCCGTAGCCGGGCTGAGGGGCCTGCGGCGGCTGCTGGCCGTACGGGCCCGGCTGACCGTACGGACCGGGCTGCTGGGGCTGCCCGCCGTACGGGCCCGGCTGGTTGTGACTCATTACTGGGTTCCCCTCCAGATGCTTATGTGTTCCGAACATCCTGGCGCAGGCACACGCGATGCATTGCATCGGGGGGCTCACCGTTACAGAACAAAGCCGTTTCGGGACATGCCCGCGACACCCCTAAACTGAGCCCGTGACCGAGAACGCTCAGCAGCAGCCATCAGCGCCCGACACCGAACTGCCGACCCAGTACGCGCCGGCCGACGTAGAGGGCCCGCTGTACGAGCGCTGGGTGGAGCGGGGTTACTTCGAGGCGGACGAGAAGAGCGACAAGCCGCCGTACACCATCGTCATCCCGCCGCCGAACGTCACCGGCAGCCTGCACCTCGGGCACGCCTTCGAGCACACCCTCATCGACGCCCTCACGCGCCGCAAGCGCATGCAGGGCTTCGAGACGCTGTGGCAGCCGGGCATGGACCACGCCGGCATCGCCACCCAGAACGTCGTCGAGCGTGAGCTGGGGAAGGAAGGGAAGTCCCGGCACGACCTCGGGCGGGAAGCCTTCGTCGAGCGGGTCTGGCAGTGGAAGGGCGAGTCCGGCGGACAGATCTCCGGACAGATGCGTCGCCTCGGCGACGCCGTCGCCTGGTCGCGTGAGCGCTTCACGATGGACGAGGGGCTGTCGCAGGCCGTCCAGACCATCTTCAAGCGGCTCTACGACGACGAGCTGATCTACCGCGCCGAGCGCATCATCAACTGGTGCCCCCGGTGTCTGACCGCGATCTCCGACATCGAGGTCGAGTACCAGGACGACGACGGCGAGCTCGTCTCCATCAAGTACGGCGACGGGGACGAGACGCTCGTCGTCGCCACCACCCGCGCCGAGACCATGCTCGGTGACACGGCCGTCGCCGTTCACCCGGACGACGAGCGGTACAAGCACCTGGTCGGCAAGCTCATCAAGCTGCCGCTCACCGAGCGTTCCATTCCCGTCGTCGCCGACACCCACGTCGACCCCGAGTTCGGCACCGGTGCGGTCAAGGTCACCCCGGCCCACGACCCGAACGACTTCGAGATCGGCCAGCGCCACGACCTGCCGGCCATCACGGTCATGGACGAGCACGCCGTGATCACGGCCCACGGCCCCTTCCAGGGCCAGGACCGCCTCGAGGCCCGCTCCGCCATCGTCGCCGCCCTGCGCGCCGAGGGCCGGATCGTCGCCGAGAAGCGGCCGTACGTCCACTCCGTCGGCCACTGCTCGCGCTGCAAGACCACCATCGAGCCGCGTCTGTCCATGCAGTGGTGGGTCAAGGTCGGCCCGCTCGCGAAGGCGGCCGGTGACGCGGTCCGCGACGGCCGCGTCAAGATCCACCCGCAGGAGATGGAGAAGCGGTACTTCGACTGGGTCGACAACCTCCACGACTGGTGCATCTCACGGCAGTTGTGGTGGGGCCACCGCATCCCGGTCTTCTACGGCCCGAACGGCGAGGTCGTCTGCGTCGGCCCCGACGAGGAGCCGCCCACCGGTGAGGGCTGGCGTCAGGACACCGACGTCCTCGACACCTGGTTCTCCTCGGGCCTGTGGCCCTTCTCGACCCTCGGCTGGCCCGAACAGACCGAGTCGCTCGCGAAGTTCTACCCGAACTCCGTCCTGGTCACCGGCTACGACATCCTCTTCTTCTGGGTCGCCCGGATGATGATGTTCGGCCTGTACGCGATGGACGGCACCCCGCCGTTCCACACCATCGCCCTGCACGGCATGGTCCGCGACCAGTTCGGCAAGAAGATGTCGAAGTCCTTCGGCAACGCGGTCAACCCGCTGGACTGGATGGACAAGTACGGCAGCGACGCTCTGCGCTTCACCCTCGCCCGCGGCGCCAACCCCGGCGTCGACGTCCCGATCGGCGAGGACTGGGTCCAGGGCTCCCGCAACTTCGCCAACAAGATCTGGAACGCCACGCGCTTCGCGCTGATGAACGGCGCGACGGTGGACGGGCCCCTGCCGGACCCGTCGGCGATGTCGGCGACGGACCGCTGGATCCTCTCCCGCCTCAACTCCGTCGTCGCCGAAGTGGATGCGCTCTACGAGGACTACCAGTTCGCGAAGCTCTCCGACGCCCTCTTCCACTTCGCGTGGGACGAGGTCTTCGACTGGTACGTCGAGCTCTCCAAGACGACGTTCCAGGCGGGCGGAGAGCCGGCCGAGGTCAGCAAGCGCGTCCTGGGCGAGGTCCTCGACGTCACCCTCAAGCTGCTGCACCCGGTGGTCCCGTTCGTCACGGAGACCCTCTGGACCACCCTCACCGGCGGCGAGTCGGTCGTCATCGCCGACTGGCCCAAGGACTCGGGCTTCCGCGACGACGCGGCCGAGCGCGAGATCGAGGCCCTCCAGTCCGTCATCACCGAGGTCCGCCGCTTCCGCGCCGACCAGGGTCTCCAGCCCGGCCAGCGCGTCCCGGCCCGTCTGACCCTCGACGGCACGGCCCTGGCCGCGCACGAGGCCGCCATCCGCCAGCTCCTCCGGCTCCAGCCGGAGGGCGACGCCTTCACGGCCACGGCGACCCTCCCGGTCTCCGGCGCCGAGGTCGCCCTCGACCTCTCCGGCACCATCGACGTCGCGGCGGAGCGCAAGCGCCTGGCGAAGGACTTGGCAGCGGCTGAGAAGGAGAAGTCCCAGGCCAACGCCAAGCTCGGCAACGAGGCGTTCCTGGCCAAGGCCCCGGACAACGTCGTGGACAAGATCCGTGGCCGCCTGGCAAAGGCGGACGAGGACATCGCCCGTATCCAGTCCCAGCTGGACAGGCTGCCGCAGGCGTAGAGGTTTGTACGGCGCGAAGGGCCCCCGGAGTCTTCTGGACTCCGGGGGCCCTTCGCGCCCCTCAGGGGCGCGGGGAACTGCGCGGCCAGCCACAACGCACTCGCACCCGCCAGACTTCACGGGCCACCCCACTCCATAGGCACTCTCTAGGTCCCCCTCCGTAGACTGACCCCGTGAGCGACAGCGACCCCTTCGACGAGATCATCGACGCCGAGACAGACCGCGACCCCGACCTCGCGGTCATCGAGGCCGGCAGCCGCACCCTGCGCACCCAGGGAGGACCGCCGGAGGCAGACGTGCCGACGCGCCCCCAGGACCCCGAGGTCGACAAGGCGCTGCGCGAGGTCGAGGCGGAACTCGCCACGCGCTGGGGCGAGACCAAGCTCGAGCCCTCCGTCAGCCGTATCGCCGCGCTCATGGACGTCCTGGGTGAGCCGCAGCGGTCGTACCCCTCGATCCACATCACCGGGACGAACGGCAAGACCTCCACCGCCCGCATGATCGAGGCCCTTCTCGGCGCCTTCGAGCTGCGCACCGGCAGGTACACCAGCCCCCACGTGCAGTCGGTCACCGAGCGCATCAGCCTCGACGGGGCGCCGATCTCCGCCGAGCGCTTCATCGAGACGTACGAGGACATCAAGCCGTACATCGAGATGGTGGACGCGCAGCAGGAGTACCGGCTGTCGTTCTTCGAGGTGCTGACCGGCATGGCGTACGCCGCCTTCGCCGACGCGCCCGTGGACGTGGCCGTCGTCGAGGTCGGGATGGGCGGCACCTGGGACGCGACCAACGTCATCGATGGTGACGTCGCCGTCGTGACCCCCATCGACCTGGACCACACCGACCGGCTCGGCGAGACTCCCGGCGAGATCGCCAAGGAGAAGGCCGGTGTCGTCAAGCAGGACGCGACCGTCATCCTGGCGCAGCAGCCGGTCGACGCCGCGCAGGTGCTGCTGAAGAAGGCCGTCGAGGTCGACGCCACCGTGGCCCGCGAGGGGCTGGAGTTCGGGGTCGTGGCGCGGCATGTCGCCGTCGGCGGACAGCTGGTCACCCTGCGCGGACTCGGCGGGGAGTACGAGGAGATCTACCTCCCGCTGCACGGTGCCTACCAGGCGCACAACGCCGCGGTCGCGCTCGCCGCCGTCGAGGGTTTCTTCGGTGTCGGCTCGCAGCGGCCCGAGCCGCTCGACATCGACACCGTCCGCAAGGCGTTCGCGGCCGTGTCGTCGCCGGGGCGGCTGGAGATCGTACGGCGCTCTCCCACCGTCGTGCTGGACGCCGCGCACAACCCCGCGGGCGCCCGGGCCACCGCCGAGGCGATCGGTGAGGCCTTCGACTTCAGCCGGCTGATCGGTGTGGTCGGGGCCAGTGGCGACAAGAACGTACGAGGTCTCCTGGAGGCCTTCGAGCCGATCTTCGCGGAGATCGTGATCACCCAGAACTCCAGTCACCGCGCCATGGACGCCGACGAGTTGGCCGCGATCGCCGTCGAGGTGTTCGGCGAGGAGCGCGTACAGGTCGAGCCGCGGCTGCCCGACGCGCTGGAGGCCGCGATCACCCTGTCCGAGGAGGAGGGCGAGTTCGCGGGCGGCGGTGTGCTCGTCACCGGTTCCGTCATCACCGTCGGCGAGGCCCGGCTGCTGCTGGGGAAGGGCTGAATCCCAAGAATGCGTACTCTCTGTTCATCGACCCTGATCGGCGAGTTCTTCATCATCGGCTTCGCCGGTCTGGTCGCGATGAAGGACGAAGACCTGTCCACGGCCACGGTGTGGACGGTCAGCGGCATCGCCATGTTCCTGTGTCTGGCGCTGTGCGGTGTGATCACCCGGCCCGGCGGCGTCGCGCTCGGCTGGGTCCTGCAGATCTCCCTGATCGCCTCCGGGTTCGTGGTGCCGACGATGTTCTTCCTGGGCGTGGTCTTCGCGGCGCTGTGGTGGGCCTCGGTGCACTACGGGCGGAAGGTCGACGAGGCGAAGGCGAGGTTCGCCGCGCAGG
This sequence comes from Streptomyces sp. NBC_00019, assembly GCF_045041015.1. Taxonomy (NCBI): domain Bacteria; kingdom Bacillati; phylum Actinomycetota; class Actinomycetes; order Kitasatosporales; family Streptomycetaceae; genus Streptomyces; species Streptomyces sp. NBC_00019. The sequence continues at coordinate 3,852,454 of NZ_CP108302.1, read as the reverse complement.
CCGACTCCACTACACCTGACGCTGCGTGACCGGCCGGCGGACACGCCGGGTAACCTCATCACCCCGCACACTTTTGATCGCAAGGAGTCTCACGTGAGCCAGCGCACCCTCGTCCTCCTCAAGCCCGACGCCGTCCGTCGTGGCCTGACCGGCGAGATCATCAGCCGTATCGAGCGCAAGGCCGGCTGGCAGATCACCGCGCTGGAGCTGCGCACCCTGGACCAGGACACGCTGGAGCAGCACTACGGCGAGCACAAGGGCAAGCCCTTCTACGAGCCGCTGGTGGAGTTCATGGCCTCCGGCCCGGTCGTGGCGCTGATCGTCGAGGGTGAGCGGGTCATCGAGGGCGTGCGCGCGCTGGCCGGCCCCACCGACCCGATCGCCGCCGCCCCCGGTTCCATCCGCGGGGACTTCGGTGTGATCGTCCGCGAGAACCTGATCCACGCCTCCGACTCCGAGGAGTCCGCCGAGCGCGAGGTCAAGATCTTCTTCCCCGGGCGTGCGTAGGTTTCGTGGCTTTTTCTGACGGGGCGTCATGGTGCCCGTCGGTCTGACCTGGGGCGGCCGTATCTTTTCGGCCGTCCTTTGGCATATGCGTGCCGATCGGGGGAACGGGTGCCCCCGATGGACCGTCTCCACAAGCGCGGCGGCGTTCCATCTGCTGACAATGGCGAAGACCCTCGCGCGGTGTTCGCGTAGGCGCCACTACGATGGAAGTCTTCACGTCACCGCACCCACTTCGCCGACCTGAAAAAGCCCTCAAAGCTCCCGGGAAGGCCAGACGAATCCTGATGGGGAACTCAATGTCGTTCATCGGCCGTGACATGGCTGTCGACCTCGGGACCGCCAACACGCTGGTGTACGTCAGGGGTCGCGGGATCGTACTCAACGAGCCGTCCGTCGTCGCGATCAACACCAACACCGGTGGCATCCTGGCGGTCGGCGCCGAAGCGAAGAAGATGATCGGGCGCACGCCCGGCAACATCGTTGCCGTACGTCCGCTGAAGGACGGCGTCATCGCCGACTTCGAGATCACCGAGCGGATGCTGCGCTACTTCATTCTGAAGATCCACAAGCGGCGGTATCTCGCGAGGCCGCGCGTCGTCGTGTGTGTGCCCTCCGGCATCACCGGTGTCGAGCGCCGTGCCGTCATCGAGGCGTCGTCCCAGGCCGGGGCCCGCCAGGTGCACATCATCGAGGAGCCCATGGCGGCCGCCATCGGTTCCGGCCTGCCGGTCCACGAGGCGACGGGCAACATGGTGGTGGACATCGGCGGTGGCACGACGGAGGTCGCGGTCATTTCGCTCGGCGGGATCGTGACCGCCCAGTCCATCCGGGTCGCGGGCGACGAGTTGGACAGTTCGATCATCCAGCACATCAAGAAGGAGTACTCGCTCCTCCTCGGTGAGCGGACGGCCGAGCAGATCAAGATCACGATCGGTTCGGCGTACGACCTCGACGCTGACGAGCACACCGAAATCCGCGGCCGGGACCTCGTCTCCGGGCTGCCCAAGACCGTCGTCATCTCAGCCGCCGAAGTCCGCAAGGCGATCGAGGAACCCGTCAACGCGATCGTGGACGCGGTCAAGACGACCCTCGACAAGTGCCCGCCCGAGCTGTCCGGCGACATCATGGACCGCGGAATCGTTCTGACCGGCGGCGGCGCCCTGCTGCGCGGCCTCGACGAGCGGCTGCGGCGCGAGACCGGCATGCCGATCCACATCGCCGAGGACCCGCTGGACAGCGTGGCGCTCGGCTCCGGCAAGTGCGTGGAGGAGTTCGAGGCGCTCCAGCAGGTGCTGGACGCCCAGCCGCGCAGATGACGTAACTCTTCGATTCCGCCGTACGAGATGATCTCCTCTCGTACGGCGGATCGTTGATATAGAGGCATAAGCTCGCCCATAGGCATCCGCGAGCCTCTGTACACCCACACCACATACCTGAACACCTGCACATTCCTATGAGGAAGGCACGGCCGCCGCACGTGAGGGACACACGAGAGAGCCGGCTGCTCCTGGTGCTGCTGATCGCCATCGCGTTCGCACTGATCACGGTGGACATCCGCGGCGGGGAGGATTCGCCGGTCGACGGTGCCCGCCAGGCCGCGGCCACGGTTTTCGGCCCCATCGAGGACGGTGTGTCGTCCGCCGTGAACCCGGTCGGCAACGCGGTCTCCGCGATCCGCGACTCCGGCGAGCGGCACGACCGGCTCGCCGCGCTGGAGAAGGAGAACGCGGCCCTCAAGGCGAAGCTCGGCAGCGACGACCGCAACTCCAGCCGCCTCAAGCAGCTGAACTCGATGCTGAAGGTCGCGGGCGAGGGTCAGTACGGCATCAAGGGCGCCGAGGTCATCGCCATAGGAGCGGCCCAGGGCTTCTCCTGGACCATCACCATCGACGTCGGCTCCAACGACGGCATCAGGCGCGACATGACCGTCCTCAACGGCGACGGACTGGTGGGGCGCGTGACGACCGTCGGCCCGAACACCGCCACCGTGCTCCTCGCCAACGACCCCGACTTCACCGTCGGCACCCGCATGGAGGCCAGCGACGAGCTCGGCTTCGCCTCCGGACAGGGCGACCGCCCGCTGCGCGTCGAACTCCTCAACGGCAAGGCCGAGATCAAGAAGGGCGACCGCCTCGTCACCTTCGGCTCCCAGGCCGACAAGCCCTTCGTGCCCGGTGTCCCCGTCGGCATCGTCTCCCGCGTCGACCCCTCCGGCGGCGACCTCACCCGCACCCTCTACGTCACGCCGTACGCCAGCTTCACCAAGCTCGACATCGTCGGCGTCGTCGTCGAGGCCCCGAAGAAGGACCCGCGCGACACGGTGCTCCCCGACAAGCCGAAACCGACCCCCACGCCGACGGTCACCGTCACGGTCACCCCGTCCGCGAACGCCCCTGTCGACGGCCAGCTCGAGCAAGAGCAGTAGGAGCTGATTCCCCTTGCGCGTCAACCGGATCCTGCTCTCCACCTCCCTCGTCGTCGTCGCCCTGGTCCTCCAGGTCAGCGTCCTGTCCCGGCTCCACCTCCCGGGCGCCGTCCCGGACGTGCTGCTGCTGACCGTCCTCGGTCTCGCGATGGTCTACGGCCATGTCGGCGGCGCCCTCGTCGGCTTCGGCGCGGGACTGCTGGCCGACCTCGCGCCGCCCGCCGACCACGCCGCCGGGCGCTACGCGCTGGTGCTGTGCGTCATCGGCTATCTGGCCGGGCTCGCCAAACCGGAGAACGGCAGACTCAAGTCGGCCACCGGCCCGATGCTCGTCGTGGTCGCCGCCGCCGTCGGCACGACCCTGCTCTACGCCGGTGTCGGCGCCCTCGTCGGCGACACCGCCGCCCGTCATGTCGGTCTCGGCAGCCTGCTGTTCACGGCCGCGCTGTACGACCTGCTGCTCGCACCCTTCGTCGTCCCCGGGATCATGGCGCTCGCCCGCCGCGCGGAGAACGACCCCCTCGCAGAGACCAGCACCTCCGCCAAGAAGGCCACCGACATCTCCTCCGGGTGGCTCTCCTCCGGCACAGGCCTGAAGATCGGCGGTCAGCGGGGCGGACTCGGCGCGCTGAAGACCAGGGCCCGGACCCGGACCGCGCGCGTCGGCCGCATCAAGGGGGTCAAGCGGCTGTGAGTACGCGCGCGTTGGCGGGCCGCGTTCACAGGTTCGCCGTATATGACACGTACACACACTGAGAGGGGGCGGCAGCCGCAGTGACCAACATCCCCGAGACCGGTCGGACTCCACGGGTCCAGATCAGGCTCATCGTGATCCAGATCCTCGTCCTGTCCCTCCTCGGCACCCTCGGCGGGCGCCTGTGGTACCTCCAGATCCGCGAGGGCGACGAGTACGCGAAGGAGGCGTCCGGCAACCACGTCCAGCAGGTCGTGGAACCCGCCGTCCGCGGCTCGATCCTCGACGCGCGCGGAGTGCCGATCGCCGACAACGAGACACGGCTGGTGGTCTCCGCCTCCCGCACCGACCTGCTGAAGATGAAGGACGACGGCAAGGCCGTCCTCACCAAGCTCGCCGGTGTCCTCGGCATGAAGCCCGCGGAGGTCATGCAGAAGGTCCGGCTGTGCGACGCCGAGACCCCCCAGCCCTGTTGGAACGGCTCGCCGTACCAGCCGATCCCCATCACCGACGAGGCCACCGCCAAGCAGGCCCTGCAGATCCGCGAGCGCGCCGAGGACTTCCCCGGCATCACCGCCGAGCCCGAGGCCGTACGCCGCTACGCGAGCCCCGGCAAGGCCAACACCGCCCAGGTCCTCGGCTATCTCTCCCCGGTCACCGACGAGGAGATCACCCAGGCCCAGGACACCGACTCGCCCTACCTGCGCTCCGACCAGGTCGGCCGCAGCGGCCTGGAGCGCAAGTACGACAAGGAGCTGCGCGGCAAGGCCGGCGTCACCCGCTACGAGGTCGACAACCTCGGCCGCGTCATCGGCCAGGCCGCCAGCGACGAGGCGCAGCCCGGCTCCAACCTCGTCACCAGCATCGACGCCCGCGTCCAGCGGGTCGCCGAGTACGAACTGAACGACGCGATGAAAAAGGCCCGCGACGTCTTCGACGACAACACCGGCGAGAACTACAAGGCCGACTCCGGTGCCGTCGTCGTCATGGAGGCCAAGACCGGCCGCGTCGTCGCCATGGCGTCCAACCCGTCGTACGACCCGAACGCCTGGGTCGGCGGCATCTCCGCCAAGGACTACACCAAGCTGACGGGCAAGGGCTCCAACTACCCGCTGCTCAACCGGGCCATCCAGGGCCAGTCGGCACCCGGCTCCATCTTCAAGGTGGTCCCGACCGCCGCCGCGATCAACGCCGGGTACTCCTTCGACGGCCCCTACAACTGCTCGAGTTCGTACTCGATCGGCGGCCAGGTCTTCAAGAACTTCGAGACCAAGGGATACGGCCCGATCAGCCTCGGCCGCGCCCTGGAGGTCTCCTGCGACACCGTCTTCTACCGGCTCTCCCACGAGGAGTGGAAGAAGGACGGCGGCACCAAGCCGAAGAAGGACGCCAAGAACTGGTTCTACAAGACGGCCCACCAGTTCGGCCTCGGCGCCGAGACCGGCATCGACCTGCCCAACGAGGTCACCGGCCGTATCCCGGACCGCAAGTGGAAGCTCGACTACTGGAAGGCCAACAAGGACGTCTGGTGCAAGACCGGCAAGAAGGGCGGCACGTACGCCGAGCAGATCGCGTACGAGAACTGCCTCGAAGGCAACCTGATGCGCGCCGGTGACTCCGTCAACTACTCCATCGGCCAGGGCGACACCCTCGTCACCCCCATCCAGATGGCCACCATCTACGCGGCGATCTCCAACGGCGGCACCCTCTACACGCCCTCCGTCGGCAAGGCCATCGTCAGCGCGGACGGCCAGACCGTCGACGAGATCAAGCCCAAGGCGCACGGCAAGCTGCCCATAAGCCAGAAGACGCTGGCCGAGATGGACGACGCCCTCGCGGGCGTCGCCACCCGCGGTACCGCCGCCTGGCGGTTCGCCGACGTCGGCTGGCCGCAGGACAAGATCCCGATGCACGCCAAGACCGGTACCGCCGAGGTCTACGGCAAGCAGACGACGTCCTGGTTCGCCACGTACACCAAGGACTACACGGTCGTCATGACGATCTCCCAGGGTGGTACGGGCTCCGGCGCCTCGGGCCCCGCGGTCCGCAACATCTACGACGCGCTGTACGGCGTCTCCGACGACGGCACGATCAACAAGAAGAACGCCCTGCTGCCCACCCCGACGAAGAGCCTCCCGAAGGTCCAGACGGACGGCACCATCAAGTCGCCGAAGGTCTCCAAGGACCCCGGCAAGGAGCAGCGGGTGACCCAGGAGGGCGCCCCCGAGCCCGACGAGACACAGCTGGCGGCGACCGTCGAGAAGCCGGCGACAGGCAACCGCAACACCCGCAGGCGGCGCCGCAGGCGAGGTAGCCGGAGGATGTGCACATGACCGGCAACAGCTTCTCCGTCTCCGGCTACGGGCCCGAACGGGCGGGCTGGACGCGGCTGTTCGCCCGCGACTCGCTCGCCCGCCGGCTGGACTGGCCGATACTGTTCGCGGCCCTCGCCCTGTCGATGATCGGCTCGCTGCTGGTCTTCTCGGCCACCCGCAACCGCACCGAGATCAACCAGGGCGACCAGTACTACTTCCTCTTCCGCCACCTCATGAACACCGGCATCGGGTTCGCCCTGATGATCGGCACCGTCTGGCTCGGCCACCGCGCCCTGCGCACGGCCGTGCCGATCCTCTACGGCGCCTCGGTGTTCCTGATCCTGATGGTGCTCACCCCGCTCGGCTCCACGGTCAACGGCGCCCACTCGTGGATCGTCGTCGGCGGCGGCTTCTCACTCCAGCCCTCGGAGTTCGTGAAGGTCACGATCATCCTCGGCATGGCGATGCTGCTGGCGGCCCGCGTCGACGCGGGTGACAAGCAGTACCCCGACCACCGCACCGTCCTTCAGGCGCTGGGTCTGGCCGCCGTACCGATGCTCATCGTCATGCTGATGCCCGACCTCGGGTCGGTCATGGTCATGGTCATCATCGTGCTGGGCGTGCTGCTGGCCTCGGGCGCCTCCAACCGCTGGGTCTTCGGCCTGCTCGGCGCTGGCACGATGGGTGCGCTCGCGGTCTGGCAGCTCGGCGTCCTGGACGACTACCAGATCGCCCGCTTCGCCGCCTTCGCCAACCCCAGCCTCGACCCGGCCGGTGTCGGCTACAACACCAACCAGGCGCGTATCGCGATCGGTTCGGGCGGGCTCACGGGCTCGGGGCTGTTCCACGGCTCGCAGACGACGGGCCAGTTCGTGCCGGAGCAGCAGACCGACTTCGTGTTCACCGTGGCGGGCGAGGAGCTGGGCTTCGTCGGCGCGGGCCTGATCATCGTGCTGCTCGGTGTCGTCCTGTGGCGGGCCTGCCGTATCGCCCGCGAGACGACCGAGCTGTACGGCACGATCGTCGCCGCCGGGATCGTGGCCTGGTTCGCCTTCCAGTCCTTCGAGAACATCGGGATGACGCTGGGGATCATGCCGGTCACCGGTCTGCCGCTGCCGTTCGTGTCGTACGGCGGCACGTCCATGTTCGCGGTGTGGGTGGCGGTCGGGTTGTTGCAGTCGATCAGAGTGCAGCGGCCGATGTCGGCGTAGCGCTGCCGTAGGGGGAGTGGAATGGCGGACGAGTACGTGGCCGTGTGCCCGGTCGGCGAGGAGCTGGTGAGCCGGCTTCTGGGGCTGGCGGAGCTGGATCTGGCCGACGCCGAGGCCGTGGAGGAACGGATACGCGAGGCCGGCTGGCCCGACTGGTCACAAGCGGTACAGGGGCCCGCGTACGAGGACACGCCGGACGTCCCCGACGCCACCCATGTCACCCCGGAGGGCCACTTCGTCACCGCCGACGGCGACGGCACGCTCCATCTGCCCTTCGCCTACCTCTACTCGGTCGACGGCGGCATCCTCGACGAGGACTGCTGGGGTCCCATACCCGGCTGGACCAGCCAGGAGGGCGGCTGGCGGCCGGAGTTCGACGCGCACTACGGCACCGTCGTCCAGCGCTTCACCGACCGGCTCGGCCTGCCGGACCACGACATCCGCCAGCCCAAGTACCACAGCCGGTACGTCAGCTGGCGTCTGGAACACAGCGTGGTGATCGTCGGGCAGGGCCCCGAACCGATGTCGTACCACCAGTTCGAGGACGCCCACATCCTCCTTGTCTCCCGGACGGCGAAGGACGCGCCGTTCCCGGAGGGCGAGGCGATGCGAGCGCTGGTCACCTCCTGATCCCCGGCAGTTCCCCCGGGATTCATGGTCGGCGCCCTCTGCCCTCGCGCCCCGACTGCGTCTAAGTTCAGTTCATGGCGGACACAAAGCGCGAGATCGAGCGGAAGTACGAGTCCGACGACAGCGGGCTGCCCGACCTCACCGGCGTCGCCGGGGTCGCAGCCGTCCTCGACAAGGGTGTCGCACAGCTGGACGCCACCTACTACGACACCCAGGGCGAACACCTCGCCGCGGCCTCGATCACCCTGCGCCGCCGCACCGGCGGCTCCGACGCCGGCTGGCATCTGAAGTTCCCCGTCTCGCCCGGTGTACGGGACGAGATCCAGACGGCCCTCTCCGACACCGTCCCGCGCGTCCTCACGGGCCTCGTCCGCTCGCGCGTCCGCGACCTCGAGCTGCTGCCCGTGGTCCGGCTGATCTCCGAACGGGACGTACGCCATCTCGTCGACGCCGACGGCGGGCTGCTCGCCGAGGTCAGCGTGGACGCCGTCCGCGCCGAGCGGCTCACCGGGGGCGACGGCATCGCCCAGTGGACCGAGATCGAGGTCGAGCTCGCCGACGGCGGCGACCCGGCCTTCCTCGACAAGGTCGAGAAACGGCTGAAGAAGACGGGCGTACGGCCGTCCGCGTCGGCCTCCAAGCTGGCCCGGGCGCTCGCGGAGACCGGCGGGGTGAAGCGGCGGAAGGTGGCCAGGAAGGCACCGGAGACCGCCGGAGACCACGTGATGGCCTACATCCAGGCCCAGCGGGACGCGATCGTCGAGCTCGACCCGGCCGTCCGGCGGGACGTACACGACTCCGTGCACCGCATGCGCGTCGCCACCCGGCGGATGCGCAGCGCCTTCAAGTCGTACGGAAAAGTCCTCGACCGCACCGTCACCGACCCGATCGGCGCGGAGCTGAAGTGGCTCGCGGGCGAGCTGGGCGTGGACCGGGACCAGGAGGTGCTGACGGAACGTCTGACCGTCGCCCTCGACGAACTGCCGCGTGTGCTGCTGACCGGCCCGGTCCGCACCCGGCTGCGCACCTGGTCGCACGCGCGGCACGGCGGATCGCGCCGCCGTCTGATCGCCGTACTCGACGGAAAGCGCTACCTGGACCTGCTGGCCACGCTGGACGCCGTGGTGGACGGGCCGCCGCTGCTGAAGGCGGCCGGCGGGCTGCCGTCGAAGGTGATCCCCAAGGCCGTACGGAAGGACTTCGGGAAGCTGACGGAGCTCGTCGAGCAGGCGGTGGAGCTGTCGCCCGGCGCCGACCGGGACCTCGCGATCCACGAGGCGCGCAAGAAATGCAAGCGGACGAGGTATTCGGCGGAGGCGGCGTCCAAGGTCCTCGGCGAGCCCGCCGTCGATCTGGTCCGCTCGATGAAGTCCCTCCAGGGCCTGCTCGGTGATCACCAGGACAGCGTGATGACCCGCGAGGCCCTGCGTGATCTCGCAGGTCAGGCGCACGCAGCGGGGGAGAGCGGGTTCACGTACGGGGTGCTGTACGGGCGCGAGGAGCGGCGGGCCGAGCTGGTCGAGCTGGACCTTCCCGTGACGTGGCCGTCGATCAAGGGCGCGATGGAGGTCTGAGCGGAAGGACGGGGGTGGTCCACGATCGCGTTACGCTAGATGGTCACCCCTGTCTGTCCAGCCCACCACGAAGGTTCGCGAGATGCCTGCCGAAGTCGCTGCGGCCGCCGAGTCTGTGTTTCCGCAGCTCGAAGCTCTGCTCCCGCATGTGCAGAAGCCGATCCAGTACGTCGGCGGAGAACTCAACTCCACGGTCAAGCCGTGGGAGTCCACCGACGTCCGCTGGGCGCTCATGTACCCGGACGCCTACGAGGTGGGCCTGCCCAACCAGGGCGTCATGATCCTCTACGAGGTCCTCAACGAGCAGGAGGGCGTCCTCGCCGAGCGCACGTACAGCGTGTGGCCGGACCTGGAGGCGCTGATGCGGGAGCACGCCGTCCCGCAGTTCACGGTGGACAGCCACCGGCCGGTGAAGGCCTTCGACGTGTTCGGTCTGTCCTTCTCCACGGAGCTGGGCTACACCAACATGCTGACGGCGCTGGACCTGGCGGGCATCCCGCTGGAGTCCAAGGACCGCGGCCTCGACGACCCCATCGTGCTGGCCGGCGGTCACGCCGCCTTCAACCCCGAGCCGATCGCGGACTTCATCGACGCGGCGATCATCGGCGACGGCGAGCAGGCCGTGCTCGACATGACGCGGATCATCCGCGAGTGGAAGGCGGAGGGCCGGCCGGGCGGCCGCGAGGAGGTCCTCTTCCGCCTCGCGAAGACGGGCTCGGTGTACATCCCGGCGTTCTACGACGTGGAGTACCTCCCCGACGGCCGGATCGGCCGTGTCGTACCGAACAAGTCCGGTGTCCCGTGGCGGGTGTCCAAGCACACCGTCATGGACCTGGACGAGTGGCCCTACCCCAAGCAGCCGCTGGTCCCGCTCGCCGAGACGGTCCACGAGCGCATGTCCGTCGAGATCTTCCGCGGCTGCACCCGCGGCTGCCGCTTCTGCCAGGCGGGCATGATCACCCGTCCGGTGCGCGAGCGCTCGATCACGGGCATCGGCGAGATGGTCGAGAAGGGCCTCAAGGCGACGGGCTTCGAGGAGGTCGGCCTGCTGTCCCTGTCGTCGGCGGACCACTCGGAGATCGGCGACATCGCGAAGGGCCTGGCGGACCGGTACGAGGAGGACAAGGTCGGTCTGTCCCTCCCCTCCACCCGCGTCGACGCGTTCAACGTGGACCTGGCCAACGAGCTGACGCGCAACGGCCGCCGCTCGGGTCTGACCTTCGCTCCCGAGGGCGGCTCGGAGCGTATGCGCAAGGTCATCAACAAGATGGTGTCCGAGGAGGACCTCATCCGGACGGTGGCGACGGCGTACGGCAACGGCTGGCGCCAGGTGAAGCTGTACTTCATGTGCGGTCTGCCCACCGAGACCGACGACGACGTCATGCAGATCGCCGACATGGCGATGAACGTCATCCAGAAGGGCCGCGAGGTCTCCGGCGCCAACGACATCCGCTGCACGGTCTCCATCGGCGGCTTCGTCCCCAAGCCCCACACACCGTTCCAGTGGGCGCCCCAGCTCTCCGCCGAGGACACCGACGCCCGCCTGGAGAAGCTCCGCGACAAGATCCGCGGCGACAAGAAGTACGGCCGCTCCATCGGCTTCCGCTACCACGACGGCAAGCCCGGCATCGTGGAGGGCCTGCTGTCCCGCGGCGACCGTCGTATCGGCGCCGTCATCCGCGCGGTCTACGAGGACGGCGGCCGCTTCGACGGCTGGCGCGAGCACTTCTCGTACGACCGGTGGATGCAGTGCGCCGACAAGGCGCTGGCCGACTTCGGCGTCGACGTCGACTGGTACACGACGCGCGAGCGCTCGTACGAGGAGGTCCTGCCCTGGGACCACCTGGACTCCGGCCTCGACAAGGACTGGCTCTGGGAGGACTGGCAGGACGCGCTCGACGAGACGGAGGTCGAGGACTGCCGGTGGACGCCGTGCTTCGACTGCGGGGTGTGCCCGCAGATGGACACGTCCATCCAGATCGGACCCACGGGTAAGAAGCTGCTGCCGTTGACGGTGAAGAACGCTGCCTCGGCCCCGGCCGGGCACGCTCACTGAGACGCGGGGTGTGTGGGGCCCTTCCCTGATGGGGAGGGCCCCCGTTTCATACCGGCTCGGGGCGGGGTGCGCCCACGGCGAGTCGGTCGCGGGCGAAGTCGCGGTTGGCGGTGACGCGTTCGCGATGGGCTTCGGGTAGTTTGCCGCCGTCCAGGAGTTGCTCGCAGCACTCCAGTGACTCGCGGTACGCGCCCATCCAGTAGGCCGACACCGCCAGTTCGTCCAGGGCCTGCCAGTCGTACCAGCCGTGTTCGACGAAGAGGATGTCGTCGGGCGGCGGGATCTCCGTCGCGCGTCGCGCGAACAGGTAGGCGAGCGGCCAGCGATTTCCCTGGACACGGCACAGGTGGGCGAGTTCGCCGAGGCGTTCGGCCCGGGTGGGCCGGTACTCGTGGGCCTCCAGGAAGCGGGCCATGACCTCGGGCGTCTTGCGCTTCAGCGTCTGGGCGAGGCGGGCGGCGTAGAGGCGGGCGCAGAACGCCTCCTCGGCGAAGCCGTCCATGGCCGCGCGCCGGTCGTAGGCGGCGAGCGCCTTCGCCGGTTCGTCGGCGTCGCGCCAGCTCTGGGCGAGGTAGAAGGCGTGCCGGGCGTTGTCCGGTTCCTTGGCGAGACCGTCCTTCAGGATCGCGGCGTCCCGCAAGTACTTCTTGCGCTCACTGCCCTGCAACCGCCCGCCGCCGCCCATGATGACCGTGCGCACGCCCTCGAGAGGCGCCCGGTCGAACCGGCCGTCGCACTCCAGGTACTCGTGCAGTACGCCGACGTACCGCCAGGGGAGCCGGGTCGACACCATCGTCGGGCGCCAGTGGACGACCGGGCCGTGGTGCACCGCGAAGTCGTAGCAGTCATGGGTCAGTTCCGGCATGGTGAAGCCGGGGTCGGTCTCCATCACATCGTCGGCGTCGATGAACAGGAGATAGCGCGCGCTCTCCCGCGCCCGTTCGATCGCCTCCGTGCGGCTCAGGGCGAAGCCTGTCCACGGGCTCTCGTACAGCGTTCCGGGCAGGCCGGCGAGTGTCTCACGGATGATGTCCTGGGTTCGTCGGTCGAGCCCGTGTCAAGGATCACCCACGTGTCGACGAGGGGGAGCACGGATTCGAGGCAGCGCCGGATCACATGCGCCTCGTTCTTGACGATCATATTAAGACAGACCGTTTTCATGGCTTTTTCTTTTCTCCGGCGGAAAGGGGCGGCTGGTGAATTTATCGAGCCTTGGCGGTCCGTACAAGAGGGCGCCGGTGGGTCGGGATGTATAAGTGGGGAGTTCCAGTCGCCGGACCGGAGATATTCCACTGGTAATCACCGCACGGCTCCCCACGGCTCGCGAAGAACCCCGGCCCGCCGACCCGACCCGACCCGACCCGACCCGACCCGACCCGACCCGACCCGACCCGGCCCGGCCCGGTCCGCGCGGCGCGGGTCGATGCTGTGGCTGTGGACATGGTGGGCCGGGACGCCTGCCGGATCCTGGCCACGCTGGGAAACGTCGACGCCGTACACGGCACGTATTACCTGCTGATGCACGGATGGGTGGAGCTGTTCGGGGATTCCGTTGTTTCCCTGCGGCTACCTTCGGTATTGGCTGTGGCGGGCGCGGCGGCCGTCATTGCTCTGATCGGGGACCGGCTCTTCGGATATCGCGCCGGAATTCTGGCCGGGTTTCTCTTCGCGATCTCACCGGTGGTGAGCCGCTATGGCCAGGAAGCCCGCAGCTACGCTCTGGTGATTCTCGCGGTCGCCCTCGCCACGCTCCTGCTGCTGCGGGCCCTGGACCGTCCGCGCAGCCCCTGGCGATGGGCCGGCTACGCACTCACGCTGGTCCTGACCGGACTCCTGCACTTGATCGCGCTGTCCGTCGTACTCGCCCACGCCTGTCTGCTCGCGGCTCATGCGCGGCAGGACCGCTCGCTGTGGTGGAAGGCCGCTCTGGCACTGGCGGCGGTCGCCGGGTGCGTCGTCCCGCTCGCCGTGCTCGGCACGTCCCAGGCCCAGCGTCAGCTGTACTGGGTGCCGGCGTCCGACGGCTGGGCCCTTCTCTCCCTGGCCCAGGGCCTGTTCGCCTCCGTACTGGGTGGTGGCGCCCTGATCGCTCTGGCTGTGCTGGCCCGCTCGCGGCACAGGGCTCCGCTGGTGCTGTGCGGTGCCTGGGCCCTGCTGCCTCCCCTTCTCGTCCGGGCCGCCTCCCACGGCGAGGTCTCCTACTTCCGCAGTGTCTACGTCCTCTTCACCCTTCCGGCCTGGGCCCTCCTGGCCGGTTCGGGGGTCGCCGCGGCCTCGCGTTCCTGGAAGACCGCCGCCGCCCTGGTCGCGACCCTGGCCGTGCTCACGCTGCCCGACCAGAGGCAGATGCGGCAGCCGTTCGAGCACGACGCCCCGGTGCCCCTCGACTACGCGGCGGCGGCCGATGTGATCAAGCGGTTCCACCGTCCCGGGGACGCCGTCGTCTACGACCGTGCGGACACCTGGAAGCTGGATGGCGGGGTGCAGTACTACCTGCCTCGCGACCTGCGGCTGCGCGATGTCTTCCTGGCGAGGACGCCGGCCGGGATCGACGACCTGTACGCGGTCCAGCGCTCCGTGCCGGACCTGTGCCTCAAGGACGAGCCGCGCATCTGGCTGCTGACGCAGGGGACGGGATTCCGCTTCAACGCCATCGGCCCCGCGCAGGCGGGCGCCTTGCAGCTGGAACGCACGGGCCGGCGGTAGACCCGGCAAGGGGAGTCGGGCAGTCGTGACGACCTGCGGGACACCCCTTGTGCGGTGTTCCGGGGTATCGGGGTTACGGGCTGACGTTCCTGCTGTTGTCAGCGCCTGGGAGCGGTTGCGAGGTGATGAGGGCCCAGGGATCGTCGCAGGTCAGCGTGGTGGTCATGGTGTTCACGTCGCATGTGGTCTCGTAGACCTGCCCCGTGGTGGTGATGACGTCGATCCGCACGTCCCCTTCCGTCTCATTGCCCTGGGCGTGGCCTTCGACGGAGATCCCGCAGGCGTTGTCCGGGTAGTCGGTGTTCGAGGTGAGGTCGGTCCACTTGAAGGGATGGGGGTCGTCCCCTGTGAGGTCACGAATACCCGCGTAGGCCCTGTTCGGGCCGCCCATGACCGGCGGGGTCAGTGCGGCGCGCAGCTCGAAGCTGTTGCTGTCCTGGGTGGAGTCGATTTCGGCACACGTGCTGGGGCCGGTGGCACCTGTCGCTCCCGTTGCCCCGGTGGCACCCGTCGCTCCGGTAGCTCCGTCCACGCCGTCCGCCCCGGTGGCTCCCGTCGCACCCTTCGGGCCGGTCGCTCCCTTCGGGCCGGTCGCCCCGGTCGCGCCCTTGCACTTGTCCTTGGGCTTGGGCTTGCTCTCGGGAACGTACGATTCCGCCGCCGACCTCGACTTGTGAGGGCGGCAGCTCTTGCCCCCTTGCTGCGTGGCAGTCGGCTTGTCGTCGGACACGGAGGCGGCGGCCGCAGCAGTGGGCGAGACCACTCCGGTCGCGAGGACCAGAGTGAGGGAGGCCGGCATCCCGGCCTTCCGGAATCTCGAGCGGGCCAGCGGACCGAGCGGCGACGGCGTCTGTCGGGAACTCATGGGCATGCTCCTCTTGCGCACAGCAGGCCGGGGATGTCCCGGCCTGCTGTGCGAGGGTGACCCGAGCGCCCAAGGCCAGCGGCTCTGCCCTCGGGGAACGCGCCGCTGTGTAGTAGGACGGTCTAACGAATTGCGGGATCCGGGTGGAGCAGACGTGACGGCATCGCAATCCGCGGGACGAATCCAGAGCGCCGGCCGCTGCGTCTTGGCCGGTATGGAACCGCAGAAGTCGTTGCCCCCGCCCCGGCAGCCCGAGGGCTGTCTCACCGCCGCCATCCGCATCCCGGTACGGATCGTCGTGCTCGTGCTGGTTGTGCCGGTGCGGATGGTGTGGGACGCGCTCGTGGTGGCGGGGCGGTTCCTGAACGACACCGTGCTGCGGCCGTTCGGGAGGGCGTTGCTGTGGGTCGCGCGGGCTGTCTTCGTGTGGCCGCTCGTGGGGCTGTGGCGGTATGTGGTCGTGCCGCTCGGCAAGGGACTGGGGTGGCTGGGGACGTACCTCGTCGTCGTGCCCCTGGTGTGGCTGTACCGGTATGTGCTCACTCCCGTCGGGCACGGCTTCGCGTGGGTGTACGCGCGTGTGCTCACGCCGATCGGGCACGGAGTCATGTGGGTGACGCGGGGGATCGGGCTCGGGCTGTACACCGCCGTGGCCTGGCTGGCGCGGTACCTCGTCGTGGTGCCCGCCCTGTGGGTGTACGAGTGGATCCTCACGCCCATCGGGCACGGCATGCTCTGGATCCTCCGGGGCATCGGCATCTGCCTGTACTGGATCGCGCGCGTGCTCCTCGTGCTGCCGGCGCTCGCGCTGTGGCGGTGGGTGCTCACGCCCGTCGGGCGGTTCCTGGCCGTCGTGGGGCGGGAGGTGTGGGACGCGCTCGGGCACGCCTGGCGGATCGCCGGGCACGTCTCGCTCGCCGTCGGACGGTTCCTCGGAACCCTCTTCCGGTGGATCTTCGTGGAGCCGGTGCGGTGGGTGTACCGGACGCTGCTCACGCCGGTCGGGCATGTGGTGCGGGACCTCGTGCTGCGGCCCGTCGCCGAGGCCGCGCGCAGTGTGGGGCGGGCCACGCGGCAGGCGCTCGCCGCCGCCCGGGAGACCGTACGGCAGGCGCGGGCCGACTTCCGGCGGATGCTCCTCGGGGAGCCCCGGAAGACGGTCGGGGTGGACCGACGGGAACCGTCGGGCCGCGAGACACGTACTCTTGGTAGCAGTACGACCGCACTCACGAAGGACTGAACGACACTGGGCAAGCGACAGCCCGAAGGCCCGCCGCCCGCACCCGCGGTGCAGCGCATCCGACTGCGCTACACCAAGCGCGGCCGCCTCCGGTTCACCAGCCACCGTGACTTCCAGCGCGCCTTCGAGCGTGCGTTGCGCCGTGCCGAGGTGCCGATGGCGTACTCGGCGGGGTTCACGCCGCATCCGAAGGTGTCGTACGCCAATGCCGCACCCACCGGCACGGGCAGTGAGGCGGAGTATCTGGAGATCGCCCTCACCCAGGCGCGGGACCCCGAGAAACTCAGGGTCCTGCTCGACGAGTCGATGCCCACCGGCCTCGACATCATCGACGCGGTCGAGGCCCGGACCTCCGGGCTCGCCGACCGGCTCACGGCCTCGGTGTGGGAGCTGCGGCTCGACGGAGTGGACCCGGCCGACGCCGAGCGCGCGGTCGCGGCCTTCACCGCCGCCGAGTCCGTCGAGGTCCAGCGCAGGACCAAGAACGGCATCCGTACCTTCGACGCCCGTTCCGCAGTCGCACAACTTGAGACGCACGGTCCACAGGCTGATAGGCCGACCGACCAGCCCTGTGCGATACTGCGGCTGGTTGTTCGGCACGTGACGCCTGCCGTTCGACCCGACGACGTCCTGTCCGGTCTTCGCGCCGTGGCCGACCTGGCGCCGCCGGTCCCCGCAGCGGTGACCAGGCTGGCGCAGGGGCTGTTCGATGAAGAGACCGGCACGGTGACCGACCCGCTCGCGCCCGACCGCGAGGCAGCTGAGGCCCCCACAACGGCCGCTGCCGCCGCGAAGGCGCCGGCGTAGGGAAGGTCCCGCGAAGGACGGACGTCGTAGCGCCGCCCTCGTACTCGGGAGCCACCTGGGTCGGGCAGCACACCGACCAGAAGACTTTCGCCAGGCCGTACCCAACAGGGTGTACGGAACCGGCGAGACAGGACACAGAGAGCTCCCGTGCGGCGCCCGCGCCCCGGACGGCGGCACCGCGCATCGCGCGAGCCGCGGACGTCACCGGCATCGCCGGACCAGGTGCGGCGCCCGGGAGCCTGACGGGAGAAACGCCCGCATGCTCGAGCCGACCGAACCCACCGAGGGTTCCGAACTCAACACCCCCAGCGACACCCTGCCGCCGCGTCGTCGGCGCAGGGCCGCATCCCGACCGGCGGGCCCGCCGGTCGGCGCCGCAGCCGAGACGCCGGACGAGGTGACGCCGGCCATACCGGCCGCCGAGGCCGCGCCCGCCGAGGAGATCGAAGAGCCGGCGGTGGCCGAAGAGGCCGCTGCGGAGACCGAGGCACCTGCCGAGGAGGCCGCGCCCGCCGCCCGTACGCGTCGTCGTGCCACCCGCCGGGCGTCCGCGCCCGCCGGTGCTCCGGCCGCGGTCGAGGCTGCCGAGACCGTCGTACCCGCCGTGGCCGAGGTGAAGGCCGAGGAGGCCGCTGCGGAGACCGTGGTGGCCGGGGCGTCTGCCGAGGAGGCCGCGCCTGCCGGGCGTACGCGTCGTCGTGCGACCCGCCGGGCGTCCGCGCCCGTCGGGGCTCCGGTCGCCGCCGAGAGCGCCGCACCCGCTGATGAAGCCGAAGAGGCCGTAGCGGCTGAAGCGCCCGCCGAGGAGGCCGCGCCCGCCGCCCGTACCCGCCGTCGGGCCACCCGCCGTACGGCCGCGCCCGTCGAGGCGCCGCAGGCTGCCGAGGCCGTCGAGCCCGCCGCCCAGGACGCCGAGGCTCCGGCGAAGGCCGAGCCGGAGCCCGTCGTCACCGAAGAGGCTGCCGCCGAGGAAGAGGCCCCGCGCCGGGCCCGCCGTCGCGCCACGCGTCGCGTGACCGCGCCCACCGCGGCGCCCGAGAGCGTGGAGGCGCCCGTGAGCGCTGTCGAGGAGAACGAGCCGGTCGAGGTCGTCGTGGAGCCGAAGGCCGCCGAAGAGGCGCCGGCGAGCGAGGCCCCTGCCGCTGAAGCCCCCGCCGACGAGGCCGGCCCGCGTCGTGCGCGCCGCCGTTCCGTGCGTCGTGCCGCCACCGGGTTCTCCGAGCCCGCCGCGCGGTCCGGCGCCGACGAGGCCGGCGAGGACGAGGGTTCGCGTCGGCCGGCGCGGCCCGCCGTGGCCGTGTTCCAGGCGCCGGTCTTCGCCGAGCCGCAGTTCCAGACGCCCCAGCGGGCCGCTGCCGAGGCCGCCGCCGCCGAGGTGGAGGTCGAGGAGCCCGAGGCGGAGTTCCAGGAGGAGCAGACGCCGCGTCGCCGTCGCCGTCGTCGCGGTGAGTCCGCCGAGGCCGAGGCCGCCCCGGTCGTCGAGGCCGTCGCCGAGGAGGAGACGGACGAGACCGAGGAGAGCGCCGACGCCGAGGACGGCGCCGAGACGGAGGACGCCGAGGAGAGCGGTTCGCGCCGTCGCCGCCGTCGCGGTGGCCGTCGCCGTCGTCGCGGTGAGTCCGCCGAGGCGGACGGCGAGGAGGGCGACGAGCTTGCCGCCGAGGCGGATCAGGATGCCGAGGACACCGCCGAGCAGGCCGAGGACGACGTGGAGGAGGACTCCGACGAGGGCGGTTCCTCGTCCTCCAGCAGCCGTCGCCGCCGTCGCCGCCGCCGTCGTACCGGTGACAGTTCCGCCGACATCGAGCCCGGTGACGACCCCGAGCGCACGGTCGTCAAGGTCCGCGAGCCCCGCCCGAAGGCCGAGCCGTCCGACGAGGTGCAGTCCATCAAGGGCTCGACCCGTCTGGAGGCCAAGAAGCAGCGCCGCCGTGAGGGCCGTGAGCAGGGCCGTCGCCGTGTCCCGATCATCACCGAGGCCGAGTTCCTGGCCCGCCGCGAGGCCGTCGAGCGGGTGATGGTCGTCCGGCAGAGCGGTGAGCGCACGCAGATCGGCGTGCTCGAGGACGGTGTGCTCGTCGAGCACTACGTCAACAAGGAGCAGGCCACCTCGTACGTCGGCAACGTCTACCTGGGCAAGGTCCAGAACGTGCTGCCGTCGATGGAGGCCGCCTTCATCGACATCGGCAAGGGCCGCAACGCGGTGCTCTACGCCGGTGAGGTCAACTTCGAGGCGCTGGGCATGGCCAACGGGCCGCGCCGCATCGAGAGCGCGCTGAAGTCCGGTCAGCCGGTGCTCGTCCAGGTGACGAAGGACCCGATCGGGCACAAGGGCGCGCGGCTCACCAGCCAGGTCTCCCTGCCCGGGCGCTACCTCGTGTACGTGCCCGAGGGCTCGATGACCGGCATCAGCCGCAAGCTGCCCGACACCGAGCGCGCGCGGCTGAAGACCATCCTCAAGAAGATCGTCCCCGAGGACGCGGGCGTCATCGTGCGCACCGCCGCCGAGGGCGCGAGCGAGGACGAGCTGCGCCGCGATGTCGAGCGACTGCAGGCGCAGTGGGAGGACATCCAGAAGAAGGCCAAGAACGGCAACGCGCCGACGCTGCTGTACGGCGAGCCGGACATGACCGTCCGGGTCGTCCGCGACATCTTCAACGAGGACTTCACCAAGGTCGTCGTCAGCGGTGACGAGGCGTGGGAGACCATCCACGGATACGTCTCGCACGTCGCGCCCGACCTGGCCGACCGGCTGTCGAAGTGGACCTCCGAGGTCGACGTCTTCGCCACGTACCGGATCGACGAGCAACTGTCGAAGGCGCTGGACCGCAAGGTCTGGCTGCCCAGCGGTGGTTCGCTGGTGATCGACCGGACCGAGGCGATGGTCGTCGTCGACGTCAACACCGGCAAGTTCACCGGTCAGGGCGGCAACCTCGAGGAGACGGTCACCAGGAACAACCTGGAGGCGGCCGAGGAGATCGTGCGTCAGCTGCGGCTGCGCGACCTCGGCGGCATCATCGTCATCGACTTCATCGACATGGTCCTCGAGTCCAACCGGGACCTGGTGCTGCGGCGGCTGCTGGAGTGCCTGGGCCGGGACCGGACCAAGCACCAGGTGGCCGAGGTCACCTCGCTGGGGCTCGTCCAGATGACCCGTAAGCGGGTCGGCCAGGGCCTGCTGGAGTCGTTCTCGGAGACCTGCGTCCACTGCAACGGCCGCGGTGTCATCGTCCACATGGAGCAGCCGACCTCCGTCGGAGGCGGCGGCAAGCGCAAGAAGCGCGGGCGTGGCGGCATCGAGCACGTGCACGAGGCCGCGGTGGCGGCGGAGTCCGTCGAGAGTGCCGAGGCTGCCGAGCTGGACGTGGAGACCGAGGCCGAGGTCGTCGCCGAGGTCGCCGAGCCGGTCGCGCTGCCCGCGCCCGTCTTCGAGGCGGACGAGGAGCTGTACAGCAGTGCCGCCGAGGCGGAGGCCGCCGCGACCCGGGGCCGTTCGCGGCGTCGGTCGAGCCGGCGGTCGTCGGCTCCGGCCGGTGCGCCGAAGCGGGAGCGGGGCGAGAGGGCCGAGGTTCCGACGGCTCAGGACGTGACGGCCGAGGAAGAGGTCGAGCGTCCGGTGCAGGTCGAGCCGGCCGCGCAGGCGCAGGTCGAGCCGGCCGCCGGCGAGGACCCGGTCGTCGAGGACGCCGCGCCCAAGGGGCGTACGCGTCGTCGTGCGACCCGCAAGGTGTCCGCGCCGGCCGGATCGCCCGCGGGTGCCGAGGCGGCCGTCGTGACGGTCACCGAGGCCGCGGCAGCGCCCGCGCCGGTCGCCGAGGAGGCTCCGGCCAAGGCCGAGCAGTCCGAGGCGCCCGCCGAGAGTGCCGCCCCGGCCCGTCCGCGGCGCCGTGCCGTGCGCAAGGCCACCGCGCCGACCGCGTCCGAGGACACGGCCGTCGTGGTCGTCCCGGCGACGGAGACCGCCACGGAGGCCCCGGCCGCCGAGGAGACGGCTCCGGCCAAGAAGACGGCCGCGCGCAAGACGGCCAAGAAGGCGACGGCGAAGAAGGCCGCCACCAAGAAGACCGCGGCCAAGAAGACGGCCGCGAAGAAGGCGACGACCAAGAAGGCCGCCGCGAAGAAGACGACGGCGAAGAAGACCGTGGCGGCAGAGCAGACGCTGTCCTCGGTCTCGGCTTCCGCCGACGAGAGCTGAGTTCCGGCTCACCCCGGGTGTGCGGCTGGTCACGAGTGATCAGCCGCACACCCGGGGACCCCGGCCCGGTTTGACCCGTTCGGCCGTGGCCCCGTAACCTTGACCGTCGGCGTGTCGACTGACACGTCACATCCCCGTAAACCCTTTCCTCCGAAGCACCTGGGTGTTTTGGAGAGGCTGTCCGCGTGCCGGGTGGCTGGACTGCGGGGGTGCCGTCCCGAGCGAGAGAGTGAGATCCGCGTGTACGCCATCGTGCGCAGCGGTGGTCGCCAGCACAAGGTTGCTGTCGGCGACATCGTTGAGGTTGACAAGATTTCCACTGCCAAGGTTGGCGACACGGTCGAGCTCTCGACCCTGCTCGTTGTCGACGGCGAGTCCGTGACCAGCGACCCGTGGGTGCTGGCCGGTATCAAGGTCCAGGCCGAGGTCGTGGACCACCACAAGGGCGTCAAGATCGACATCCTTCGCTACAAGAACAAGACCGGCTACCGCCGTCGTCAGGGCCACCGCCAGCAGTACACGGCGATCAAGGTCACTGAGATCCCCGCGGCTGCGAAGTAAGGGACTGAGGAGAGATGGCACACAAGAAGGGCGCATCGTCCACCCGTAACGGTCGTGACTCCAACGCTCAGCGCCTCGGCGTGAAGCGTTTCGGTGGTCAGGTCGTCAACGCGGGTGAGATCCTGGTCCGCCAGCGCGGCACCCACTTCCACCCCGGCGCGGGCGTCGGCCGTGGCGGCGACGACACGCTGTTCGCCCTCGCGGCCGGTTCGGTGCAGTTCGGCACCCACCGTGGCCGCAAGGTCGTGAACATCGTCCCGGTCGCCTGAGCTCAGGCTTAGGGCTTCAGACCGAACGTTTCGCGAGGCGGACCTCACTTCCCCTGTGGGAAGGCGGGTCCGCCTTTCGCGTGTTACAGCAGTAGAGAACCGTACGAACATTTCAAGTGCTGGAGGCACCCCACATGACCACCTTCGTGGACCGCGTCGAACTGCATGTCGCCGCGGGTAACGGAGGTCACGGCTGTGCCTCCGTCCACCGGGAGAAGTTCAAGCCGCTCGGCGGCCCCGACGGCGGAAACGGCGGGCGGGGCGGCGACGTCATCCTGACCGTCGACCAGTCGGTGACCACACTCCTGGACTACCACCACTCCCCGCACCGCAAGGCCACCAACGGCAAGCCCGGCGAGGGCGGCAACCGTTCCGGCAAGGACGGTCAGGACCTGGTCCTGGTCGTGCCGGACGGCACCGTCGTACAGGACAAGGCGGGCAACGTCCTCGCCGACCTGGTCGGCCACGGCACCTCCTACGTCGCCGCCCAGGGCGGCCGCGGTGGCCTCGGCAACGCGGCGCTGGCGTCCGCGCGGCGCAAGGCGCCCGGCTTCGCGCTGCTCGGTGTGCCCGGCGACCTGCAGGACATCGTCCTGGAGCTGAAGACCGTCGCCGACGTGGCGCTGGTCGGCTACCCGAGCGCGGGCAAGTCCTCGCTGATCTCGGTGCTCAGCGCGGCCAAGCCGAAGATCGCCGACTACCCCTTCACCACCCTGGTCCCGAACCTCGGTGTGGTGACCGCCGGCTCGACCGTCTACACCATCGCCGACGTGCCGGGTCTGATCCCGGGCGCCAGCCAGGGCAAGGGCCTGGGTCTGGAGTTCCTGCGGCACGTGGAGCGGTGCAGCGTGCTGGTGCATGTGCTGGACACGGCGACCCTGGAGTCCGACCGTGACCCCGTCTCCGACCTCGACATCATCGAGGAGGAGCTGCGGCAGTACGGCGGCGGGCTCGACAAGCGGCCCCGCATGGTCGTCCTCAACAAGATCGACGTCCCGGACGGCAAGGACCTCGCCGAGATGGTGCGCCCGGAGCTGGAGGCGCGCGGCTACCGCGTCTTCGAGGCGTCCGCGGTGGCGCACATGGGGCTGAAGGAACTGTCGTTCGCGCTGGCCGAGGTGGTCGCCAAGGCACGCGCCGCGAAGCCGAAGGAGGAGGCGACGCGGATCGTCATCCGGCCCAAGGCCGTGGACGACGCGGGCTTCACCGTGGTGCGCGAGGAGGACGGGCTGTTCCGGGTGCGCGGCGAGAAGCCGGAGCGCTGGGTGCGGCAGACCGACTTCAGCAACGACGAGGCCGTCGGCTATCTCGCCGACCGCCTCAACCGCCTCGGTGTCGAGGAGAAGCTGATGAAGGCGGGCGCCCGCTCGGGCGACGGTGTCGCGATCGGCCCCGAGGACAACGCCGTGGTCTTCGACTGGGAGCCGACCGTGATGGCCGGTGCCGAGATGCTCGGCCGCCGTGGTGAGGACCACCGCTTCGAGGCTCCGCGCCCCGCGGCTCAGCGGCGCCGCGACAAGGAGGCCGAGCGGGACGAGGCGTCGCGGGAGTTCGACGACTTCGAGCCGTTCGAGCAGTGAGCCGGTCGGTGACCCCGGTCGCCGGCTGAGGTTGTCGACGCCGGGAGAACCTCCGGCGTACGACAGGGCAACCAAGCGTCGTTCCGGTGAGTCGTACGGGGCAGCGTGGATGAGGATCTTGCGTCCTCTCCACGGTCAACTGCCCTTACGACAGCCGGAGTTCACGTGTCCCTGCCTGCTTCGTCCGCCTCGCACAGAACCCGGCGCGCCGTCGTCGCGGCGATCGCCCTGATCGCCGCCACGTGCGGCGCGCTGCCCGTCGCGCAGGCACAGCCGAAGGCCGATGCGCTGCAGGACTTCAACGGGGACGGGTACGAGGACCTCGCCGTCGGGGTGCCGTACGCCACGGTCGGCGGGAAGAAGGCGGCCGGTTACTTCGCCGTCGTCCAGGGGTCGGCGAAGGGCCTGGACCTCGCGACCAAGAAGGTCTACTCGCAGGCCTCGCCCGGTATCCCCGGCTCTCCCGAGGCGGACGACCGCTTCGGTGACCACGTCAGCCCCGTCGACCTGAACGCCGACGGCTACACCGACCTGGTGGTGCCCGCGACCGGGGAGCACTGGACGTCGGGCGGCGAGGCACAGGTCCAGAGCCAGACCGTGTTGTGGGGTTCCGCCACGGGCCTGTCCGGCGGAACGCTCCTGCAGCCGGGGCGGCTCCTCGACGCCTACTCCAGCCTCCCCGGCGACTTCGACGGCGACGGCCACACCGACCTGGCCATGGCCGGCGGCGTGCGCTTCGGCCCCTTCACCCGGGACGGCGTGCCCGCCCGGACCCAGGAGATCCCCGTCTACGACGGCGACAACTCGGTGCTCGACATGGCCGCCGGGGACGTCGACGGCGACGGCATCACCGACCTCCTCTCGCTGACCATGCCCGCCGACTGGGAGCCCGGCGACCAGGGCTCCAGCCACAACCTCAACTACCTGCACGGCACCGAGCAGGGCCTCGCCCCGCTGACCGCGCTGCGGAACGCGCAGGGCGCGAAGATCGAGGGCGGCGATGACGTCGAGCTCGGTGACGTGAACGGCGACGGCCGCGACGACATCGTCTTCGGCAGGCCCTTCCCGGCCAACGGCAACGAGGAGCCGAACGACCCCAGCCAGTACGGCTCACAGGTCGGCGTCGTCCTGGGCACCGCGCAGGGCCCGAAGACCGGGGACCCGCGCATGCTCCACCAGGACACCCCCGGGGTGCCGGGCGCCGGTGAGTCGGGCGACTACTTCGGCGCGTCCGTCGCGGTCGGGGACGTCGACGGCGACGGTTACGCCGACATCGTGGCCGGCATCCCGCTCGAGGACTTCGCCGGTGTGCAGGACGCGGGCACGGTCGCCGTGATCCCGGGCGGGGCGTCCGGCCCCACCGGTGCCGGTTCGAAGGTGTTCAGCCAGAACACGGCCGGTGTCCCCGGCACCGCCGAGCGCCGGGACCGCTTCGGCGAGGCGGTCACCCTGCTCGACACCGACCACGACGGCCGCGCCGACCTGATCGTCGGCGCACCCGGCGAGAACGCCGACGCCGGCTCGGTGTGGGCCTTCCGCTCCACCGCCGCCGGGGTCACCACCAAGGGATCCCTCTCCTTCGGTGCCAAGGCCTTCGGCACGACCCCGGACTCGGCCCGGCTGGGCGCGGACTTCCCGCACTGAGCCGCCGCCGAGCCGCAGTCCGCCGCGTCCAGGATCCACGCTGACTTCGACGACGACGGCTGACAGGACGTGGCCTTCACGGCCGCGGGCGGCACGGCCGGCGGCAAGAAGCGCGCCGGCTACGTGGCCGTCGTCCACGGCTCGTCGAAGGTCCCCGGGTCCCTGGCCGTCGGGGCACCGGGGGAGGCACCACCGCCTTCGGCACCACGTTGCTCGGCACCGACGGGAAGAAGGCGAGACTCGGCTCCGGTTTCGCGTACTGATCACCGGTCAGGGCCGTTGGGGCAACGAGGTGTTCGTGTGCCGTGGCGGGTCTTCTGTTGTCTCCCTAGTTGTCATGCACCCGAATCCCGTGGTTCAGCGGGCGGACTGTCCACGGGCGTGAGCTTCCAGTGTCCAAGAGGCCAGTGAGGCAGGGGAGTTCACTGATGACCGGAGCAACATCGCCCGACCGACGCCGCTTTCTGACCGCCGGGGCCGCCGTGATCGGCGCAGCCGCCTCCGCCCAGCTGTGGCTGCCGACCACCGCCCGCGCGGCCGGAACGACGTTGCCCGACGGCGTGTTCAGCCTCGGCGTCACCTCCGGCGACCCGCTGCCCGACGGCATCGTCCTGTGGACCCGGCTCGCCCCCGACCCGCTGAACGGCGGCGGCATGCCCGACGAGGTCGTGCCGGTGGAGTGGGAGCTCGCGGAGGACGAGCGGTTCAGAAAGCCCGTACGCCGGGGCGTGACCCAGGCGCGGCCCGAGTACGGGCACAGCGTTCACGTGGATGTACGGCATCTGCGTCCGGGCCGCACCTACTGGTACCGCTTCCGCACGAGCGGCCAGATCTCGCCCACCGGCCGCACCCGCACCGCCCCCCACCCGCACGGCAAGGGCGGCAGCCTGCGCTTCGCGCTCGCGTCCTGCCAGAACTACCAGCACGGCTACTTCACGCCGTACGCCGACATGCTCGCCCAGGACCCCGACTTCGTGCTCTTCGTCGGCGACTACATCTACGAGTCGTCGCCCGCGTCGACGGGCGTACGCCGGCACGAGGGCACGGGGGAGCCGTACACCCTGGTCCAGTACCGCAACCGGTACGCCCAGTACCGCACCGACCCGGACCTCGCCGCGATGCACGCCGGCGCCCCCTGGATCGTCACCTTCGACGACCACGAGGTCGACAACGACTTCGCCGGCGAGATCCCGCAGGACCCCGACAAGCAGTCGCACGACGCCTTCGTGGCCCGGCTCACCGCGGCCTACCAGGCGTACTACGAGCACATGCCGGTCCGCGCGAGCTCGGTCCCCAACGGCCCGCACATCCAGATGTACCGCCGCCTGGAGTTCGGCCGGCTCGCCCGGCTCAACGTGCTCGACACCCGGCAGTTCCGCAGCGACCAGGCGACCAGCCAGGAGGGCGCCCAGGACCCCTCGCTCACCATGCTCGGCGCCGGGCAGAAGGAGTGGCTCCTGGACGGGCTGCACGACTCCCCGGCCCGCTGGAACCTCATCGCCTCGCAGATCATGATGGCCGAGACCGATCTGAAGGTCGGCGAGGGCAAGCTCTGGTATTACGACGCCTGGGACGGCTACCAGGCCGAACGCAACCAGCTCATGCGGGAGTTCGAGGACGTCCGCAACCCCGTCGTGTTCACCGGCGACCGCCATCTGACGATGATCAGCGACCTCAGGAAGGACTTCGCCGACCCGGACTCCGACGTCGTCGGCGCCGAGTTCGTGGGGACGTCCATCTCCAGCAACGGCGACCAGGACCAGGACGCCTTCCACAAGCAGTGGGACCCGCTGATGGCGGACAACCCGCACTGGAAGCTGCTCGACGCCCACCGCGGCTACCACCTCTTCGACGTCGACCGCCACGGCATCGACGCCCGGGTCAGGATCGTCGACACGGTCCGGCAGCCGACGGCGACGGCGAGCACACTGGCCACTCTGCGGGTCGAGGCGGACCGCCCCGGCGTAGAGCTCGCCTGACCGGGCGACGATGAATTCCGTGTGACGGGAGCCTGGGACTCATCTGTGTCCCAGGTCTCTCTCAGCGCAGTCTCAGGAATCCCTCTTACCGTCCCTTAACCATGGAGACGGACTGTACGAGACATGAATCCGCGGCGAACGGCGGCGTGATCACCCCGCTGCCCGCCGGCACCCGCCTGCTGCACATCGGCCCCCACAAGACCGGGACGACGTCGATCCAGGGCGCGATGTTCGCCGTCAAGGACCGGCTCGGCGGGTACGGGGTCGACTGGCCGGCCACCACCCGGCACCCCATGGAGGCCGTGCTGGCGGCCTGCGCCCGGCCGGGGATGATGGGCGACGCCGGGCCCAGCGAGAAACAGTGGCTGCAGCTCGTGGACAAGGCGCGGGGCGCGGGCCGGCGCACCTCGGTCATCAGCAGCGAGTTCTTCGCCGACGCCCCCGACGACGCGGTCATCGCGCGGATCGTCGGGCAGCTCGGGCGCGAGTCCGTACACATCCTGATCACCCTGCGCCCGCTCGCGAAGGTCATGCCCTCGCAGTGGCAGCAGTACGTCCAGAACGGCCTGCGCATGGGCTACGAGGAGTGGCTCGAGCACATGCTCAAGAAGGCCCCCTACGAGAAGCCCAACCCCAGCTTCTGGCACCGCCACCGGCACGACCGGCTCGTCGAGCGCTGGTCCCGGGCGGCCGGCCCGGAGCGGGTCACCGTCGTCGTGGTGGACGACCGCGACCGGGGCGGGCTGATGCGCACCTTCGAGTCGCTGCTCGGGCTGCCGGCGGATCTGCTCCAGCAGGTCCCGGACACCGCGAACCGTTCCCTGACGCTCGCCGAGACCGAAATGCTGCGGAATCTTAATAAGGAATTCCGCGGCAATGACCTCCCGGAGGAGCTGTATTCCAAGCTCGTACGGCACGGCGCGGTGATGCATATGAAGAACGCGTGCAGTCCGACCGCGCAGGACGTGAAGATCAGCACCCCGCAGTGGGCCGTCGAGGCCGCGGCGGAGATCGGCGCCGAGATGGCACAGCGCATCGGCACCATGGGCGTGCGCGTCCTCGGTGACCCGGCCCTGCTGTCCGCCGTGCCGAAGCCCCCCACACAGGCCTCGGCGGAACCGCGGATCGCCCCCGAGGTGGCCGCGCAGGCGCTGTACGGAGCACTCGCCGCGGCCGCCGCCGCGCCGATCCGGAACACGGCGCCGGTCAAGTCGCGCACCGTGCACCAGACCTCGTCGAAAGAACTCATGATGGTGCTGGGACACCGCTGCCTGAAGCGGCTGCGGCGGCGCTGAGGGGTACGGTCGTCACGCACAGCAATACAGAACTCCCTGTGGAGTTACTCACAGCAATTCCAGGTACTCGCCACAACGGTCTCCTCAATCACCAGGAGTACAAGGTGAATGACAGATGGCGCGCACATATGCGGCGGACGGCGCTCACCTTGCACTGCGGTAACCCCAAGTGGGACCATTTCCGAGTTCCCTGTCGCCCCGAGGTAGGTCATCTGTGTCCCAGCACATCGCCAAGCCCCGTACCACCGCAGTGATCCTGGCCGGCGGTACCGGTCAGCGTGTGGGTCTTTCGATCCCCAAGCAGCTGCTGAAGATCGCCGGCAAGGCAGTCATCGAGCACACCCTGACCACCTTCGAGAACGCCGACTCGATCGACGACATCATCGTCCTGATGGCGCCGGGCTACGTGCCGGACATAGAGAAGATCGTGGCCAAGGCCGGGTTCACGAAGGTCAAGAAGGTCATCGAGGGCGGTTCGACCCGGAACGAGACCACCGAGCGCGCCATCGAGGCGCTCGGCGAGGGCCTGGCCGAGGGCGAGGACCTCAACGTCCTGTTCCACGACGCCGTTCGCCCGCTGCTGGCGCAGCGCGTCATCGACGACTGCGTGGTCGCGCTGGAGCGCTACCAGGCCGTCGACGTCGCCATCCCGTCCGCGGACACCATCATCGTGACGCGCACGCACGGTGAGGACGGCGAGTTCATCACCGAGATCCCGGACCGCTCCCGGCTGCGCCGCGGCCAGACCCCGCAGGCCTTCAAGCTGTCCACGATCAAGCGGGCCTACGAGGTCGCCGCCGGCGACCCCAACTTCCAGGCCACGGACGACTGCTCGGTCGTGCTCAAGTACCTGCCGGACGTGCCGATCCACGTCGTCGCGGGTGACGAGTACAACATGAAGGTCACCCAGCCCGTCGACGTCTTCATCGCCGACAAGCTCTTCCAGCTGGCGTCCACCGCCGCGCCCGAGCAGGTCTCCGAGGCGGCCTACCGCGAGCTGCTGACCGGCAAGACCGTCGTCGTCTTCGGCGGCTCCTACGGCATCGGCAAGGACATCGCCGAACTCGCCGAGTCCTACGGCTCGAAGGTGTACGCGCTGGGCCGCTCCACCACCGGCACGCACGTCGAGAACCCCGAGGAGGTCGACGACGCGCTGTCCAAGGCGTACGCCGAGACCGGGCGCATCGACTACGTCGTCAACACCGCCGGAGTGCTGCGCATCGGCAAGCTGGCCGAGACCGACAACGCGACCATCGAGGAAGCGCTGAAGGTCAACTACCTCGCCCCGGTGCAGATCGCACGTTCCAGCTACAAGTACCTGGCGGAGACCAAGGGCCAGCTGCTGCTCTACACCTCCAGCAGCTACACCCGCGGCCGCGCCGAGTACAGCCTCTACTCCTCGACCAAGGCCGCGATGGTGAACCTCACCCAGGCCCTGTCCGACGAGTGGGCCGGCGACGGTGTCCGCGTCAACTGCATCAACCCGGAGCGCACCGCGACCCCGATGCGCACCAAGGCGTTCGGTCAGGAGCCCTCGGGCACCCTGCTCTCCTCCGAGGCCGTCGCCCGCACCTCGCTCGACGTGCTGCTGTCCGAGCTCACCGGCCACGTGATCGACGTGCGCCAGCAGGACCCCACGGCCGCCGCGGGCAAGGCCTCCGGGTTCGAGCAGGCACTTGCCAGTGTCCTGGACCGTCAGGACGGCGTGGCATAATCAACAGCAATTAGAGATCTGCTATTCAGGCCTCTGTGGCTGCCCGTTATCGGAGCATTCGCAGGGGCCTGAATCAGTACCTCTCGCGAATTTCTCACATTTTCGCTGCATATCAGAACCACACCGGCACTCCCCCTCCAAGAGCAGGTTCCTCTGTGATAACCAGAGCCATTCGCGTCGCCCGGGTGGGCAGTGCGGCCGAGCTGGCCGCGGCGGCCCTCATGATCCTGGGCTTCCCGGCGCTCATGCTGGCCGCGCTCGTCCCGAGCGTTCCCGCCTTCACGGCCGCCGCAGCGGTGACGTACCTGGCGGACCACTATCTGCACCGCAAGGGCAGCTATCTGATCAACCGCCTGAGCAAGGTGCGCGCGGGTCTGTCGATCCGCTTCCTGATCAGGCAGCTGCTCCTGGTCCTGCTGCTGGCCCGGCTCGACCTCGCGGACGGTCTGGTCTTCTACGGCGCCGTCGCGTGCTTCATCGCCTTCTACGGTCTCCAGGCCCCGCACGGCGCGCTGGTCACCCTGATCCGCAACCGCCGCCGGATGCCGGTCGCCACCCGCAACGTCGACCTGAAGTCCCGCATCCGCATCCCGGACGCCCCGCCACGCCGTCTGCTCAACCGCTCCGCCGAGAAGATGCTGCACCTGGACCTCGCCGCCGTCGTCGGTGTGCTGGTCTCCGCGGCCATGGACGAGACCCTCGCGGCCTTCGTCGGAATCGGCGCGACGATAGCGCTGGGCACCCTGTACGTCGTCGCGCTCATGCCGTACGTCCGCGGCAGCAAGACCCCGCCGAACGCGGAGATCGTGCTGGCCGCGATGGACGACTGGCTGGCCGGCTACCAGCCGGAGACGGTGCTGTACTTCTCCGGCTCCAAGGACTCGGCGTACCAGGTCAACATGTGGCTGGAGACCATGGAGCAGCTGGACTCCAAGCCGCTGATCATCCTGCGTGAGCGGGCCATCCTGAACAACCTGGCCCCCACCACGGTCCCCGTCGTCTGCGTGCCCGGAGGGGTGCACCTGATGAACATGGACCTGACCAACGTGCGCGTCGCGCTGTACGCGGCGAACGTCGGCAAGAACATCCACCTGCTGCGCGTCCCGACCATGAAGCACGTCTTCATCGGCCACGGCGACAGCGACAAGCTCGCCAGCGTCAACCCGTTCAGCAAGGTTTACGACGAGGTGTGGACCGCCGGCCGTGCGGGCCGCGACCGCTACGCCATCGCCGACGTCGGCGTCCGTGACGACGACATCGCCGAGGTCGGCCGCCCACAGCTGGCGCCGATCCAGACCTGGCAGGGCGTGCCCGAGGGTCGCATTCCCACGGTTCTCTACGCGCCCACCTGGGAAGGCTGGGACGGCGACCCGGGCAACACCTCGATCGTTCTCGCCGGCGAGAACATCGTGAAGACGCTGGTGAAGGCCGACCCGCCGGTCCGCGTCCTGTACAAGCCGCACCCCTTCACCGGCACCGTCAGCAAGGAGGCGGGCGCCGCGCACGCGCGGATCACCGCCCTGGTGGAGAAGGCCGGGGCCGAGCGGGCCACCGACGCCCGGTTCACGGCCGATGTGGCCGCCCGGACGCAGGCCAAGGCCGATCTCGTCCGGATCGAGGCGCGGATCGCCGAGCTGTCCGGCCGCGGCGGCGACAAGGGCGACGAGGCCGAGGCCACCCGTGACGGTGTGGTCGACGTGGCCAAGCACGAGGAGATCGCCCGGCTGCGCGCCGAGTGGAACGACGCCTACTGGCGTTCCGTCGGCGCCTTCGAGCACCGGGTCATCACCGGCGCCGAGCCCCGGCTGTACGACTGCTTCAACGTCTCCGACGCGATGGTCTCCGACATCTCCAGCGTGGTCTCCGACTTCATCGCGAGCGGCAAGCCGTACGCGGTGACGGACTCCGCCGAGCTGGGTGTGGAGGAGTTCAAGCGGCAGAACACCGCGGTGCGCGCCGCCACCATCCTGTCCAACAGCGCGGCCGAGCTGGGCGGCCTGCTGGACGCGGTCCGTGACCTCGCGGGCGACCCGCTGGCGGAGGACCGCAGGGAGCTCAAGCAGTATCTGCTGGGCCCGGACGAGCCGAAGTCCATCGAGCAGTTCAACACCGCCGTCGCGAACCTCGCCCTCAAGGCCGAGGCGCGCAACGTCGGGCAGGAGTCACGGGCGGCGGCCGGAGCCGCGGAGGCCACCACCAAGGCCTGACCAACTCGCCGTCAAAAAGGGCCCTGTTTTCGAGGAATGATCCTCGAAAACAGGGCCCTTTTACGTACGTCATGACAGACGCGTTCCCGGCGGTCGTGACCTGCGCCACAAAAAAGCTATGAGCAGGCAACCGCTTCCCGTCCTCGTCCGTCTACTAAGTTGCGAATAAACCAATACGGGGGGAATGCCCTATGACCAAGGGTTCCTCATGATGTGGGGGAAGTGTGACCGTGACG
The DNA here is from genome assembly GCF_045041015.1 of Streptomyces sp. NBC_00019. Taxonomy (NCBI): domain Bacteria; kingdom Bacillati; phylum Actinomycetota; class Actinomycetes; order Kitasatosporales; family Streptomycetaceae; genus Streptomyces; species Streptomyces sp. NBC_00019. The sequence continues at coordinate 3,819,744 of NZ_CP108302.1, read as the reverse complement.
CAGCCTGATGTGACCGTGATCATCGGGGCGTACGACGCCATGCCGTACCTGGTCGAGTGCCTCGCGTCTGTCGAAGCCCAGACCATCGACCACACGCGCATCGAGGTCATCGCGGTCGACGACGGCTCCACGGACGGCACCGGCGCCTGCCTGCAGGAGTTCGCGGACCGCGCCGACATGCCGGTCACGGTGATCCGCCAGGACAACTCCGGCGGCCCCAGCGGCCCGCGCAACGTCGGCCTGGGCAAGGCCGCCGGACGGTACGTGTTCTTCCTGGACGCCGACGACCGGCTCGGCCCCGAGGCCCTGGAGCGGATGGTCGCGATGGCCGACCGCAACGGCACCGACGTGGTCCTCGGCCACGTCGAGGGCATCAACCGCAAGCCGCCGCAGTCGATGTGGGGACAGACGCTCGAGCGCACCGACATCTGGTCGTCCAACATCAAGTTCACGCTGAGCGCGCAGAAGCTGTTCCGCCGCGACCTGCTGGACCGTCACGGCATGCGGTTCGACGAGTCGTTGTGGACCGGCGAGGACGCGCTGTTCACCATGGAGGCCTATCTGCGGGCCGACGGTGTCTCCCTGATCGACGACTACACCTGCTACTACCTGGTGGGCCGCGAGGACGGCAAGCACGTGACGAAGAGCGGGAGCTACACCCTGCGCTTCGACTCCGCGCGCGCCCTGATGAACCTGATCGCGGAGATGGTCCCGGCTGGCCCGCGGCGCGACATGCTCATGCTCCGGCCCTTCCTCGTCACACTGCTCCCGCAGTTCGGCCCGAGATACCTGCGGGACAGCGAGGAGGTCCGACGGCACAAGTTCGAGCTGGCCAAGCCCCTGATGGACGCCTACTGGACGGACGAGGTCGCCCGCCGACTCAGGGTCGACGAGCGCCTGCGTCTCCATCTGGTGGCCGAGGAGCGGCCCGAACTCCTCGCGGACGTCCTGGAGTTCCTGCGGGCCAAGAAGCAGGCCGCCGCGCTGCTGGAGAAGCGCGGTCGCCGCGTGTATCTCGCCTACCCCCACTTCCGCGACGCCGCCGTCGGCATCCCCGACTCCGTCTACCTCGCCGAACCCCGCGAGGCCCGGGCGTTCCCGGGGTACCGGGAGGGCGGGCTCGACTCCTTCGTCCGACGGGCGCTGCGCAAGGCCCGCCGGATGCTGCCGGCCCGGGACGTCAGGCCGACGGCGGTGGCGTGAGGGCCTAGGGAGTGGCGGTGTGCTGCTCCTCGGACTCGGGCTCGACCTCGGTCTGCCGCTGCCCGGGGATCTCCGCGGCCAGCCGCTCCCGCATCCGTGCGCGGTGCTCCCGGGCCTCCGTGCACAGCGCCTGTACGGCGGCGTTGAAGCGCACCTGTGAGACCGGTTCCGCCGGGCCCAGCAGATGGCGCTTCAACTCGGCCCGCTCCTCCACCAGCTTGTCCTTCTCGGGCCGGCGTACGGCCTCCAGCAGCTCCGCCACCCCGCCCGCGTCCGGCGTCAGCACGGTGGCGGCCCGGACCGTCGGGAAGCTCTCGCGGAACACGTCCTCGGACAGGCCGCTGGTGTTGGCCACCGCATAGGGCTTGCCGCTCGCCAGGAAGTCGCTGACCACGCTCGACACATCGCTGATGAGCAGGTCGGCCCGGTTGAAGCAGGCGTACAGCGTGGGCCGGGCGTCCGTGACGACCTGGTGCTCCCACTCGGGCAGCGAGGCCCAGTACGCCTCCTCCCAGGCGGCCGTGGCCCGCTCCACCGCCTTCGCACGTCCCTTGTGCGGCACCGACTGGAGCAGCATCCGCTCGACCTGGTCGGCGCTGGTCCGGAAGTCGGCCGTGGTGAGCCGGTCCAACTCCGCCGTGCACCGGGCAAGTTCGCCGTCGGCGGCGGGCCGCGGCCCCGTCCGCCGCCGGTTGGCGCTCCGGATCAGTTCCCGGATGCGCTGATCGGCCGCCCCCGCCCGCGGATCGACCGAGCCGGTCAGCGGATGCGGCTTGTAGAGCAGCCGTACGCCGTCGTCCGCGAGCAGCGCCCGTACGAGGTTCTCGCCTGCCTCGACCACCGAGGTGTTGCCCGGGTTGCCGTCCCAGCCCTCCCACGTCGGCGCGTACAGGACGGTCATGTACGGGCCGGACGGAGGCCCCGCGTACGGGTGTACGGCGTCCAGCTGGGGCCGACCGGTCTCCACCACGTCGCGGTCGTCCACACCGACCTCGGCCAGCGCGTACCGCTCGCGCGCCGCGGGACCGGCCACCCACACCTCGTCGTACGCCTTCGCGTACGGGTTGCACGAGGACAGCTTGTCGCTCTCGCCGTGGTTGACGAAGGTGTGCCTGAGCGTGGGGATGCGCAGGACCTGGGAGGTCTTGCCGGAGTTGGAGGGGTGGATCAGGACCTGGAGCGTGGACTGCTCCAGCCGCATCAGAGTGGTGACCTTGGGCAGGCAGACGACGGGGATGTCGGTCGCCGCGATCTTCTGCACCATGAAGCGCTCGCGCAGCACGACCACCGGCCGGGCGTCGAGTTTGGCGAGCGACTCCAGCCACATGTTCGCCTGGTACGCGGAGGACGCGCCGCCGGAGAAGTACAGGCCCACCGTCGGCCGGTAGTCGGCCAGCCACGCGTCGAACCAGTCGAGCACCTCCTGCTCGCCCGCGGGACGGCGGCTCGGCAGCAGCCGCAGCAGCAGCTCGCCCAGGCCCAGCAGGGCGAGCAGGAGCGACAGCGCGACCCCGGCCGCCGCGGCCGCCGGGAGGTCCGTCGCCGCCGTGGCCGCGAGACCGGAGGTGGCCGGCAGCCCGAACAGCAGCAGACGGTGCCCGGGGCGGCGCAGCAGCAGTGCGAGCGGCGCGGTCGACAGGCGCAGCGCGGAGGCGTCGATGTTCCGGGTCACCACCGGCAGGGTGCGGGTGCGGCGGACCAGGACGGAGACCGCCTGGATCGCGAAGTGCAGGCCGTAGAAGACCAGCAGACCGGCGATCAGCGGGGCGTACACCGACTCCCGCTCCTGCTCGCCCACCCGCAGCAGCCCCGCCACCAGCAGCAGGTCCCGCAGCACGTGCCGCACGGTGATGTCCGCGTGCGACTTGGCGAACACCGACATCATGGGGCGCTGCCACCGGTACAGCACGCCCTCCCCGGCCACCGAGGCGGCCGTCGCGGCCAGCAGCAGCGGGATGTCGGGGAGCAGGGCCGCGACGGCCTGTGCCGCGAAGGCGGCGGCGAGGAGGGCCGTGACGAGGACCTGGGCCGCCCGGCGACGCAGGGGGAGGGGTTTGCGGGGGCGCCTGAAGAGACGTTTCAGGGAGCGTCCGAGACGGAGTCTCTTCTGCCTTTTCGGTCTCTTCGGCCTCTTGGTGGAGCGCCGGCGGGGGAGGGAAGGGGGCACTGCGTCACTCCAAGGTCGTCGCAGGACGTGCGCCCGGGTTAACGCCCGCCGACCTCTGGACGACACGCGCGTGTCCGGGCGCCTTGCGACGACCGTGGAGTGGTACTGCCCGATCCTGCCCGCAGTCCTACTGGCGGCCCGACTGCAGGGCCCGGCGGATGGGTGCGCCCACCACCCGGCGCGCCCGGCGGTAGACCGACGGCGCCGGAATGCCCGCGACCGTTCTGGTGCTCCTGGAACCGGCCTTGGCGCGGGCCAGGTCCCGCTTCAACCGCTCGTTGTCCAGCGTCAGATCGGTGATGTGGCGCTGCATGAACGCCATCCGCGTGGCCAGCGAGGCGAGGTCGGCCTCGAGCCAGGGACGCACCCCTGCCGGGAACGACAGCTTGCTCATGCGCTTCTCGAAGGCCGCGCCGCCGTCGCCGTGCGTGAAGGTGTTCCGCAGTCCGTTGCGGTCGAGGAACGCCGTGAACCGCTCGAAGCGCTCGTGGTGACCGCTCACCAGCCCGCTGAAGTCCGCCTCCTCGTACAGCCGCGCCGGGTCCAGGTCCGCGGGCAGCTGGTCGATCCGGACGTGCGGGATCTCGAAGTAGCGGCACAGCTCCAGGGTCCGGGAGTCACCGACGAGCACGGTGGCGGGCGTGCCCGCGAGCAGCGCCGCGATGTTGCCGTGGATGCGGGAGCCGAAGGAGAAGTCGAAGTCGCGCAGGTCGTCGATCCAGGTGATCGGGTCGACGTAGACGCGGACCTTGTCCTCCCGGAACATCGGGTGGTCGGGGTGCGTCGGTATCGCCGTCACCTTGGAGTTCGGGTCCGACAGGTCCCGCCAGTGCAACTGCCGTGCGTCGGAGAGGTTCTGGCCGATGAAGCGCAGATGCGGATAGCGGCCGTGGTTCCGCTCGATGACCTTGCCCAGGCCCTGCTTCTGCACCGCGTTGTGCGACCCGTTGACCGCGATCCGGGACTCGGCGGTCAGCTCCGGGGACCGCTTCTGTACGTCGAGTTCCTTGCCGTACATGAACAGCGAGGGGCAGCCGATGGTCTCGACGTCCCGGAACCCCATGTCCTTGAGGTACTGCTCGGTGAACTCGCCGCGCACCCCGATCGAGGCGCTGTGGTCGAGCACCGCCGAGACGAACTCGCGCACGGACGGCTCGATGGGCTTCAGCCGCGCCGGGTCGTAGTTCAGCCCGGTCTGCGCACCGACGCCGACCACCACGACCGGGATCTTCAGCCGGGCGATCAGCCGCGTCAGCCGCTTGAGCTGCGGCTCGAAGGACGGGCGGAAGGCGTTCGCCAGCGGTACGACGAAGGCGTCGTACTCCTGGTTGATCCGGTCGGCCTCGGACACCAGCGACTTGATGCCGTTAGAGACGACCTCGGTGTCCGGGGCTTCCAGCAGCTTGTGGGTGGCGTCGCTGAAGATCAAGTTGCCCGAGTTGGTGGCGATCAGGTCCCGCTGGAGGGACTCTTCCACGGGGACCACGTCGTACGGGCTCTTGCCGGACCGGATCAGGATGCGCTTCACGCGGTGAACTTTAGGTGGCACAACCTTCAGAATAAATTTGGATCGTCTTTGATTTCTACGAGCAACCTGTACAACCTTTTTGCCGTATGCGAAGGGTGAGCAAACAGTTACCTCCTGATGTGTCCGGGGGCTGGACCGATACGTCTCGCAGGGGCCCCTTCGCGTAGATTGCTGCCACGCGCAAGGAAGTGGGGACAGTGCAGGTGGCAAGCGTGAGGCAGGCCGTGAGCGAGGCCCGCAGGATCGTCGTCAAGGTGGGTTCCTCGTCGCTGACCACCGCGTCGGGCGGCCTGGACGCCGACCGGGTCGACGCGCTCGTCGATGTTCTCGCCAAGAGCCGCAGCGGCGGGGAGAAGGAGGTCGTTCTCGTCTCCTCCGGCGCCATCGCGGCCGGACTCGCCCCGCTGGGACTGCGCCGCCGCCCCAAGGACCTCGCCCGCCAGCAGGCGGCCGCCAGCGTCGGCCAGGGCCTGCTCGTGGCCCGCTACACCGCCTCCTTCGCCCGCTACGGCGTCCGCGTCGGCCAAGTCCTGCTCACCAGCGACGACATGAGCCGCCGCTCCCACCACCGCAACGCCTCCACCACCCTCGACAAGCTCCTGGCGATGGGCGCGTTCCCGGTCGTCAACGAGAACGACACCGTCGCCACCGACGAGATCCGCTTCGGCGACAACGACCGTCTCGCCGCACTGGTGGCCCATCTGGTGCGGGCCGACCTGCTGGTGCTCCTGTCCGACGTGGACGGGGTGTACGACGGCGACCCGAGCAAGCCGGGCACCTCGCGGATAGCGGAGGTGCGCGGGCCCGCGGACCTGGCCGGCGTCGACATCGGCAGCACCGGCAAGGCCGGCGTCGGCACCGGCGGCATGGTCACCAAGGTCGAGGCCGCCCGGATCGCCGCCGCGGCCGGCATCCCCGTGGTGCTGACCAGCGCCATCCACGCGGCCGACGCGCTCTTCGGCGGCGACACCGGCACCTACTTCCACCCCACTGGCAAGCGCTCCGCCGACCGGCTGCTGTGGCTGCAGCACGCCTCCACCCCGCAGGGCTCCCTGACCCTGGACGACGGTGCGGTCCGCGCGGTCGTCCAGCGCCGCACGTCGCTGCTGCCGGCCGGGATCGCCGCCGTCGAGGGCGAGTTCAACGCCGGCGACCCCGTCGAACTGCGGGACGCCGAGGGGCGCGCGGTGGCCCGTGGGCTCGTCAGCTTCGACGCCAAGGAGATCCCCCAGCTGATCGGGCGTTCGACGCGGGAGCTGGCGCGCGAGCTGGGTCCGGCGTACGAGCGCGAGGTCGTGCACCGGGACGACCTGGTGATCCTGCACCCCTGAGCGCGCCAGGGTGCCGTGGAGGCCCCTTCGTAGCCGAAAACGGGGTGAACGCCCTGCCAAGACCGTCGCCCTCAGGTGGACGTTCCGCAAAAGCGCCACGCGAACCCTTGCGGCCTGCTCAACTTTGTCTCAGGGACACATTCCGCACGACCACCGGGTCGGTCACTGCGTAAAGGAGGCCGTCGTGAGACGAGTGCGCCCTGGGGACCGGTCCCGCAGTGGTGCCGCCGAGGCCCCGTCGCGTGCGGCCGGTGAGGAGCGCGCCTTGACGAGCGTCGCGGCCGGCGACCGGTACGAGCAGCCGCGGGACCTGCCCCGCCTGTGGCACGTGACCCTCAGCGTCTCCGGGAAGGAGGCCCCGCTGAAGGAAGTGCGGCGCGGCCTCGAACAGCTCGCCCACGACCATCCCTTTCTGCTGACCAGCCGCTATGCCCACGACCACGCGGAGATCCGCTACTGGGAGGAGGCCCGCGATCTGCACGACGCGGCCGCCGTCGCGCTGCGGCTGTGGGGCGAGCACCGCCTGACCGCGGGGCTGCCGCCGTGGGAGATCGTCGGCCTGGAGGTCATCGACCGCGAGACCTACCACCAGCGCATCTCCGAGGGGTACGGCCCGCTGCCGGCGACACCGGTGGGGGTTCACCCGTTTTGACGGCCGCTGGACGGGTGTCTCGCGGTTTGGGATGAGCGGTGGACGCCCCCGTACGGCGCACTACCCTTCCCTCATGACCACGCTCTCGCCGTACGACTCCATGTCCCCGGTCACACAGGCCGCCTACCGCGCCAAGGCCGCCGCCGCCGACCTCGCCCCGCTCCCGCGGGCCGAGAAGGACGACGCGCTGCTCGCCATCGCGGACGCGCTGGAAGTCCGTACGAGCGAGATCGTCGAGGCCAACGCCAAGGACATCGCCAAGGCCCGCGAGGCCGGCACCAGCGAGACCGTCATCGACCGGCTGACGCTGACCCCGGAGCGGATCCGCGCCATCGCCTCGGACGTGCGGGACGTCGTCGCCCTGCCCGACCCCGTCGGCGAGGTCGTCCGCGGCTCCACCCTCCCCAACGGCATCGACCTGCGCCAGGTCCGCGTCCCGCTCGGCGTCGTCGGCATCATCTACGAGGCCCGGCCGAACGTGACGGTGGACGCGGCGGCGCTGTGCCTCAAGTCCGGCAACGCGGTCCTGCTGCGCGGCTCGGCCTCGGCGTACGAGTCCAACACCGCTCTCGTGCGGGTGCTGCGCGACGCCGTGGGCGGGGCCGGGCTGCCCGCCGACGCCGTCCAGCTGGTGCCCGGCGAGAGCCGGGAGAGCGTGCGCGAGCTGATGCGGGCCCGCGGCCTCGTCGACGTCCTGATCCCGCGAGGCGGCGCCTCCCTGATCCAGACGGTCGTCACCGAGTCCGTCGTCCCGGTCATCGAGACCGGCACCGGCAACTGCCACGTCTACGTCGACGCCCACGCCGACCTCGACATGGCGATCGACATCCTGATCAACTCCAAGGCCCAGCGTCCCAGCGTCTGCAACGCCGCCGAGACCCTCCTGGTCCACCAGGACATCGCCCCCGAGTTCCTGCCGCGCGCCCTGGACGCCCTCGCGGAGGCCGGGGTGACCGTCCACGCCGACCCGCGGGTGCTGGCGTACGCGAAGGACACCAAGGCGACCGTCGTCGAGGCCACGCTCGAGGACTGGGACACCGAGTACCTCTCCTACGACATCGCCGCCGCGGTCGTCGACTCACTCGACAAGGCCGTGGAGCACATCCGGCTGTGGACCTCCGGTCACACCGAGGCCATCGTGACGACCTCCCAGCAGGCCGCCCGCCGCTTCACCCAGCTGGTCGACTCCACGACCGTCGCCGTGAACGCCTCCACCCGCTTCACCGACGGCGGCCAGTTCGGCTTCGGCGCCGAGATCGGCATCTCCACGCAGAAGCTGCACGCGCGCGGCCCGATGGGGCTGCCGGAGCTGACGAGCACGAAGTACATCGTCACGGGCGACGGGCACGTACGGCGCTGAGGCGCGCGCCTGCGCATATGCGTGCGGCACGCGCTCCCGGTGCGCGCCCGTGCCGCACGAGAGGTGTCTCACAAGGCGGATGAATTTCCATACCGTCTGCCCAAATTGACCCCCCAGGTCTACTCTGGATCCGTGCCGGAGGACGTGGGGGGCACGCCGTTCCCTGACGGCTGGGAGCCCGACGACGACCACGACCGCGGGGTGTCGGACGAAGAGTTCGCCTCCGTGGTCTTCGACGAGGCCTTCGTACGCGCGGCCGTGGTGCACGAGCCGACCGCCGTGGAACGCCTCCTGGCCGCCGCGCAGGCGAGAGCGGAGGCCTCCGAGGCCGAGGCCCGCCGAACCCACGGCAGAGGCGAGCGCTACGAGGACGGGTACGGCTCCGACGGGCGCGACCGTTTCGGCCATGATCCCGAGCTCGACGAGCTGGACGACACCGATGTCCTGGAGGGCCGCTACGGCGCCCCGGGGACATACGGCAAACAGGTCCGCTGGCACCGCCCGGTCGCCTGGATGCTGGCCCTCGTGATGGGCATCGGCATGGTCGCGCTGGCCTTCACCGCGGTCTACCGGGGCGCGTCCTCCAACAGCCGGGACCAAGGTCCGTCCGCCCCTGCCTCCACCGGACTGGAGCAGGGAACCGGGGTGGCACCCTCGGCCTCCGCCGACCACTCCCAGCCGGCCATCTCGGCGACCCCGCGGATGCCTTGAGCGCTTACCGGCCACCGGGCTGACGATCCTGGTGAGAACCTGTCAGAAGTTGTCGCGCAGCAGGGCGTTTACCTGAGCTCCCGGAGACCTACTCTGAAGATATGGGAGGGCCTGGAGAACCACCTGAGGGGGCACCCGAGGGCGGCCCCGGTGGTGGAGAGGACGAGTACCGATCCGTCGTCTTCGACGAGTCGTTCGTCCGTGCTGCCCGGCTCCAGGAATTCTCCGCGCAGGAGCGCATCGCCGACCACGCGCCCGCCGTCCGCCGCCGTCCACCGACCCGCCGAGGGCTGTCCCGCCAGGCGCTCGTCCTGGTCCTGCTGATCGCCCTGGCCTTCGGTACGGCGATCTACATGGGCGTACGGCACCCCTATGAGAGCCCCGCCGCGATCAGGGATGTCGAAGCGAGCCTCTTCCGGGCGACCGTCGTCCCGCTCGCCCCCGAGGGCAAGGTGCCCGGTGCGACCGACCCCGAGCAGCTGTACGCGCACAGCCCCGCCGCCCAGTTCCGCATCGGTGCCGCGGGGATCACGATGCCCGCCGCCCGCGACACCTCGCACTTCTCCCAGGCCCAGGTGTCGAGCGCGCTCGACACCGTCAAGGAGTACATCGTCCGCTCCGCGCTCTACCCGGAGGTGCTCACCGGCGGGCAGACCCGTCCCGTGCGGGTGCTGCTGCCGGCGGACCAGCACCTCCAGTTCGACGAGAGCCTGAGCCATCCGGCCGCCGACGGGCGCCACGCGGTCACCGGATGGCTGGTTCGCCTCGACGCCAAGAGCGTCGAGCTGGCCGACCCCAGGATCCGGGTGCAGGGGACCCTGCGGGCCACCGAGACCGACTCGACGTTCCTCGAGGTCACCGCGGACCACACCTTCGTGTACGCGCTGCGGCCCGTCGGTGCCGGCGCCAAGGCCGAGGCGTCGCTGTTCACCGTGCGGCGCGAGATGCGGTTCCGCTTCGACCACAACGACGTGCGCCTGCACCAGGCCCAGCTCACCGTGTCGTATGTCCAGGCCGGGCCGCTGTCCTGTGGGGGCAACGTGGCGGAGCTGCTGAGCCCGCTGCTGGCCGGCCAGACCGCGAAGACGGGCGGGCCGGCCGGGACGGATCCGTTCGCGACGGATCGGGCGACGGCGGTGTGCGGGACGTTGGCCACTGGGGCTCAGCCGAAGGTTTGACGCCATTTCGCCGTAGGGGTTCGGTTGTGCGGCGGCTGCGGGCCGTGTGTGGTTGCTCGCGCCCACGCGGCGGAGCCGCACATTGATGCAGCCCCGCACCCCTTCAGGCGTCTTCAGCGGCCCTCAGTTGTCATTGCGGGGCGGTGTGTTCGTGTCCGTCGGGGGCTCGTCGTCCCTCGGGGTCGTGCTCGCGAAGCCGCCGAAGCCTCGGCGGACGCGGCCGCCCAGGTCGCCCGCTCCGCCGGCGATGTCGCTGACCAGCTTCATCAGGGGGTCCTTGGAGCCCTTCACATTGCTCGCGTAGCTGGCCGCCGACTCACGGAAGGAGTCCGTGACCGAGGTGTCCTTGTCCTCGGTGCGCCGCGGGTAGTGGCCGTCCATGATCCGCTGGTGGTCGCGGGACTCGGCCCACTTCTTCAGCTCCGCCGCCCGCACGGTGGTGAAGGGGTGGGAGCGCGGCAGCACGTTGAGGATCTTCAGCACGGAGTCGCGCAGGTCGCCCCCGGCCTCGTACTCCTCGGCCTGCTTCAGGAACGCGTCCACGTTCATCTCGTGCAGATGGTGGCCGCCCGCCAGCTTCATCAGACCCCGCATCGAGGCCTGCAGGTCCTGACCCACCAGCAGCCCCGCCCGGTCCGCCGACAGCTCCGACTTGCGGAACCACTCGCGCAGCGCGGTCACGATCGCCATGATCGCGAGGTTGCCCAGCGGGATCCACGCCACCCGGATGGCGAGGTTGGTCAGGAACAGCAGGATGGTCCGGTAGACCGCGTGGCCGGACAGGGCGTGCCCCACCTCGTGCCCGACGACCGCCCGCATCTCCTCCTCGTCCAGCAGATCGACGAGGCCCGTGGTGACGACGATGATCGGCTCGTCCAGACCGATGCACATCGCGTTCGGCTTCGGGTCCTGGCTGACGTACATCGGCGGGACCTTCTCCAGGTCCAGGATGTAACAGGCGTCCCGCAGCATGTCGTTGAGGTACGCGAACTGCTGGTCCGACACCCGCACGGAGTCGGACAGGAACATCAGGCGCAGGCTCCGCTCGGGCAGCAGCCCGCTGAGCGCCTTGAAGACCGTGTCGAACCCGCTCAGCTTCCGCAGCGCCACGAGGGCGGAGCGGTCGGCAGGGTGCTCGTACGCACGCGAGGAGATTCCGGGGAAGCGCCTGCGCTGCCTGCTCGGCACGTTCTCGTGCCCGTTCTGCTCGTGCCCGTTCTGCTCGTGGCCGTCGTCGGACATGTCTTCCCCCATGTGCGTGAGAGTGGCCCTTTGCGGACCCTTGTGCGGTCCTTTGCGCCCCCGAAGCAGAGCCCAGCCTAGGCGGAGATACGGTGGACGGGCAGTACAGCGAAGGAGTCCCGTCATGGAGCACAACCCCGCGTCCGCCTGGCTCGCCGGAGTTGCGGGCGCAGCCGAGCAGCAAGGGGCCGGAAACCTGCTCCGGGTCGTACTGGTCGTGATGCTGGTGGGCTGTGCGCTGACCGCGTGGTTCCTGCTGCGTGGCTACAGGCAGAAGGACGACTGAAAGGGCGCGGAAGTTCCCTCGCGGCCGCCGGTGACGGCAACCCGGCTCCCCAACGGCGGAGTCGGCGTGATCGGCGCGGAGCCGCCCGCTTACGATGGGCCGACATCTTTATCCCGCCCACCGGATAGGTCCTGCCGAAGATGAGCTTCCACAGCGCCGCAGCCCAGTTGGTCACCCTTGCCGCCGAGGGCGAGGAGCACGGCGGCAACCACGAGAGCCTCAGCCCCCTTCTCACCGGTGGCGGCGCGTTCGTCGTCCTGATGCTCCTGCTGTGGATCACCACCCGCTTCAACCGCGACCGCTGAGGCGCCCGGTGCCCATAACGGGGCACTCCGGGCCTCCTCTGACCGGTGTCCTCAGGACGGGCCGGTAGGGTCTGCACGCATGGGAGAGCAGGACATGCCTACCGGCCCGGGCAACGCCCCGTCGAACCCCGGCAAGCGCCGCCTCGGCGTCATGGGCGGAACGTTCGACCCGATCCACCACGGGCACCTCGTGGCGGCCAGTGAGGTCGCCGCGCAGTTCCACCTGGACGAGGTGGTGTTCGTACCGACCGGGCAGCCGTGGCAGAAGAGTCACCGCAGCGTCTCGCCGGCCGAGGACCGCTATCTGATGACGGTCATCGCGACCGCCGAGAACCCGCAGTTCTCGGTGAGCCGGATCGACCTCGACCGCGGCGGACCCACCTACACCGTGGACACCCTGCGCGACCTGCGCGCGCTCAACCCCGACACGGACCTCTTCTTCATCACCGGCGCCGACGCCCTCGCCCAGCTGCTGACCTGGCGCGACACCGAGGAGCTGTTCTCCCTGGCGCACTTCATCGGGGTCACCCGCCCCGGCCACCACCTCACGGACGCGGGGCTCCCGGAGGGCGGTGTCTCTCTCGTGGAGGTTCCCGCGCTCGCCATCTCCTCGACGGACTGCCGTGCGAGAGTCGCCAAGGGAGACCCCATCTGGTACATGGTGCCGGACGGAGTCGTGCGCTACATCGACAAGCGCGAGCTGTACCGCGGCGAGTGAGCCGAGAGGGGCACCGGTGAACGACCGATACGACGCGGGCTACGGCGGCGACCACGACGACCGGTACGAGCTCGTCGGCTACGACGAGTACGGCCGGCCCATCTACCGGCCGACCGCCCAGCAGCAGCCGCAACAGCAGCCGTACGACCCGTACGCGCAGCAACAGGGCTACGGCTACGACCCGTACGCGGCGGGCGGACAGCAGACAGGGCAGTACCCCGGGCAGTCCTACGACACCGGAAACCAGCACCCCGTGCCCTCGTACGACCCGTACGACACCGGTCAGCAGGCTCCCGTGCCGCCCTACGACCCGTACGGGCACGGAGCGGCGCAAGGAGCGCCCGGGGCGCCCGGGACGTCGTACGACCCCTACGGCCGCGCCGCCGCGAGCGGGCAGCAGCCCCGGGTCGCCGAGCAGACCGCCTACATCCCGCAGCAGGCCGGCCCGGCCGAGGAGACCGACGGTCCCGCCGGTGACGGCCGGTCCGAACGGGACTACGCGACCGGGCAGTTCGCCTTCGTCGAGGAGCCGGACACCGACTCCGAGGACGTCATCGACTGGCTGAACTTCACCGAGAACCGCACCGAGCGGCGCGAGGAGGCCAAGCGCCGTGCCCGCAGCCGCCTCGTCGCCCTCGTCGTCGTCCTGGCGCTGACCGCGGTCGGCGGCGTCGGCTACCTCTGGTACGCCGGGAAGCTGCCCGGCCTGTCCTCCTCCGACTCCAAGACGGGCACGGCCACGTCCGCGGCCGCCCAGAAGCGCGACGTGGTCGTCGTCCACCTGCACAACACCAAGAAGGGCGGCACCTCCACGGCGCTGCTCGTCGACAACACCACCACCAATCAGGGCACCACGGTCCTGCTCCCCAACTCCCTCGCCGTGGCCGACGACGACGGCAGCACGACCACGCTCGCCAAGTCGGTCGAGGACGACGGCTCCTCCGGCACCCGCGAGGCCATCGACACGGTCCTCGGCACCGAGATCCAGGGCACCTGGCGCCTGGACACCCCCTACCTGCAGAACCTCGTCGACATCATCGGCAACATCGAGATCGACACCAACGCCGACGTGCCCGACCCCGACGGCAAGAAGGGCACCGCGCCCCTCGTGACCAAGGGCAAGGACCGGACCCTCGGCGGCAAGGCGGCCGTCGCCTACGCCACCTACCGCGCCTCCGGCGAGGCCCAGAACGCCCAGCTGGAGCGGTTCGGGCAGGTCATGCAGGGCGTGCTGCGCAAGGTGTCCTCCGACGCGCAGGGCGCCACGGTCACCGTCCAGACGCTGGCGCAGATCCTCGACCCGTCGCTCACCGACAAGGACCTCGGCACCTTCCTCGCCAAGCTCGCCGACCTCGCCAAGGGCGGCGACTACAAGACCGCCCTGCTGCCCGTCCAGACCGACGGCACGCTCAGCGCCCAGGCCAGCGGCAGCGTGGTCAAGGACGTCCTCGGCGGCTCCGCGAAGAGCCCCGACAAGGATGCCGCCGTCCGCGTGTCCGTCCAGAACGCCAGCGGCGTCAAGGGCAACACCGAGAAGGCCCGCATCGTGCTCCTCAACGGCGGCTTCACCTTCCTGGAGGGCGGCACCGCGTCCGCCGCCCAGAGCGCCTCCAAGGTCCTCTACACCGACGCCGCCGACAAGGAGAACGCCACCGAGGTCGCCAAGACCCTGGGTCTGCCCACCAGCGCCGTCACCAAGGGCAGCACCACCTCGAACGCGAACGTCTCCGTGGTCCTCGGCCAGGACTACGAGCCCACGTCGTCGTAACCGGTCGGGAGACCGGCGGGAACCGGGTCACAGGGCCGGGTCGCGGACGTCCGCGACCCGGCCCCGCGGCGTGATCGTTCAAAGGAATGAGGTGCCCTCGGCGGTCCGTGAGACCCTTGATGTCAAGTGACCGCCGACCGAAAGCCGTGTAGTGACCGCCACTGACCGCTCCATCGAGCTCATCCACACCGCCGCACAGGCGGCGGCCGACAAGCTCGCGCACGACATCATCGCCTACGACGTCAGCGACGTACTGTCGATCACGGACGCCTTCCTGCTGGCCTCCGCGCCCAACGACCGCCAGGTCAAGTCGATCGTCGACGAGATCGAGGAGCGGCTCCAGAAGGAGCTCGGCGTCAAGCCGGTGCGCCGCGAGGGCGACCGCGAGGCCCGCTGGGTCCTGCTCGACTACGTCGACATCGTCGTCCACGTCCAGCACAGCGAGGAGCGCGTCTTCTACGCCCTGGAGCGGCTGTGGAAGGACTGCCCCGAGCTCGACCTGCCCGAGGACGCCAAGGCCACCCGCGGCAAGGCCGAGGAGCACGCCAAGCTGAAGGCCGCCGAGGACGCCGAGGACCTCGGTGGTGACTGGCGGTGAGTGCCACCGGTGAAGTGACGGCGGGCCGGCCCGGCCGGGGCCGCCGCGTCATCCTGTGGCGGCACGGCCAGACCGCCTGGAACGTGGAGCGCCGCTTCCAGGGCACCACGGACGTCGAGCTCACCGAGACCGGCGTGGCCCAGGCCCGCCGGGCCGCCCGGCTGCTCGCCTCCCTGAAGCCCGACGCGATCGTCGCCTCGGACCTCAAGCGGGCCGCGAACACGGCCGGCGAGCTCGCCGCGCTCACCGGCCTCGACGTCAGCCATGACGAGGGCCTGCGCGAGACCTACGCGGGCGTCTGGCAGGGGCTGACGCACGACGAGATCATCGCCGCGCACGGTGAGGAGTACGCCGCGTGGAAGCGCGGTGAGCCGATCCGCCGCGGCGGCGGCGAACTGGAGAGCGAGGTGGCCGACCGAGCCGCCCCCGTGGTGACCCGGCACGCCGACAAGCTCCCCGACGACGGCACGCTCGTCATCGTCAGCCACGGCGGCACGATCCGCACCACCATCGGCCGGCTCCTCGGCCTGGAGACCCGGCACTGGGAGAGCCTCGGCGGCCTCTCCAACTGCTGCTGGTCCGTCCTCGGCGAAGGTGCCCGCGGCTGGCGTCTCCTCGAGCACAACGCCGGCACGCTGCCGGAACCGGTGCTCGGCGACGACGACTGAGCGGATTTCACTTTCTGGCAGGTCGCAGGCTAAAGTTCTTCTTGTTCGCCCCGCCGAGCGGGAAGAACTCAGCAAGGGGCTATAGCTCAGTTGGTAGAGCGCCTGCATGGCATGCAGGAGGTCAGGAGTTCAATTCTCCTTAGCTCCACAGACGAAGATCCCGTCCTCACAGGGCGGGATTTTTCATTCCCGTCAACAGGGCCGTGCGCTGCGCCGTCTGCTCGTCGTCCGGCGTGTAGACGACGATCCGGCACTCCGGCATCCCATGGATCGACAGCGACAACGACGTCATCCGCAGTTCGCCCACCACCGGATGCCTGAAACCCTTCACCCGCCGTCCCGGCTCCGCCACGTCGCCGCTCTCCCACAGCCGGGTGAACAACGGGCTCGCCGCGGACAGCTTGCGTATGAAGTCCTCCCAGACCGGCTCGCCGGCATGCAGCCCGTAGGCGGCGCGCAGGGTCGCCACCATCACCGGCAGCTCCGTCTCCCGGAACATCAGCGGGCAGTGCTCGTCCGGCGCGGTGAACAGCCCCCACAGGGCATTCGGCAGGCGGCCGCTGGGCTGTGCCAGCGGTACGGCGAACAGGGTCCGGTAGACCTCGTTGGCGGCCACGATGTCGAACCGCGTGTTGTAGACCACCGCCGGGCGCGGTTCGAGGGCGTCGATGATGCCCTGGATCTCCGGACCCACGGACTGCGCGACGGCCTCCGGCGCGGAGGAGTACGGCACTTCGGCCAGGTGGTACAGATGCTCACGCTCGGGCGGATCGAGGCGCAGGGTGCGCGCCACGGCGTCCAGGACCTGCGCGGAGGCGTTGATCGGACGGCCCTGCTCCAGCCACGTGTACCAGGTGATCCCCACCCCCGAGAGCTGAGCGACCTCCTCGCGGCGCAGTCCTGGCGTACGGCGTCGTAAGCCCGGCGGCATCCCCACGTCCGCCGGCGTCACCCGGGCGCGCCTGGTGCGCAGAAACGCGGCCAGCTCGGGTCGGCGGCGCTGTGTCGTCCCCATCGTCACATCCCCCATCCTCGCCGCCCGGCCCGTCCCCTGCCAGGTGCTGTCAGTACCAGCATCGGTGGGCTCTCGGCACCCGTACCGCGGTGGCGTCACGCTCGACGGCATGACGACAACGCCCCGTTCCGGAGCGGGTATCGCACCCGTTCCAAGTCCTGCGATCAGTGAAACACCCGGCACTGACAACGGGCCCCGGCCCCTGCTCGCGGTCGTGCTCGCCGCCACGTTCATGGCCCTGCTCGACGTCTTCATCGTGAACGTCGCGGCTCCCACCATCGGTTCCGAACTCCAGGCCTCCGGCGCCGAGTTGCAGCTGGTGGTCGCCGGATACACCATCACCTACTCCGTGTTGCTGATCACCGGTGCCCGGCTCGGCGACCGGTACGGCCACGGCCGGGTCCACCTCGTCGGGATGGCCCTGTTCACCGCCGCCTCGCTCGCCTGCGGTCTGGCGCAGGGCGCCACGGAACTGATCGCCTTCCGGCTGGTCCAGGGCATCGGCTCGGCGGTGATGATCCCGCAGGTGCTCAGCCTCATCCAGCGCAACTTCGTCGGCGAGGCCCGGGTGAAGGCACTGGGCGCGTACGCGGCGGTCCTCGCCGTCGGTGCCGTCGCCGGACAGATACTCGGCGGAGTCCTGGTCAGCGCCGACCTGTTCGGCACCGGCTGGCGGCCGGTGTTCCTGGTGAACGTGCCCGTGGGCGTCGTCCTCCTGATCGTCGGGCGCCGTGTTCTGCCGCGCGACCACGGCAGTCCCCAGCGACGGCGAGGCCTGGACCTGCCGGGCCTGGTCCTGCTCGGCGCGGCCGTGTCGCTGTTCACCGTGCCGCTGGTGCTGGGGCAGGAGGAGGACTGGCCGCTGTGGTCCTGGCTGTCGCTGGCCGCCGCCGCTGTGCTGTTCACGGTGTTCTGCGCGTACGAGGCCCGGCTCGCCCGGCGCGGCGGCGATCCGCTGATCGCGCCGAGGGTGCTGCGGCACCCGGGCATGGGCCTGGCCGTCCTGCGCATCATGGCCGTCATGGCGGTCAACGGCGGCTTCCTGTTCGTGCTCACGCTGCACGTCCAGGGAGGTCTCGGCTACAGCGCCCTGCGCGCCGGACTGACCTTCGCACCGACCGCGGTCGTCTTCGGCCTGGTCGGGCTGACCTGGCGGAGGTGGCCCGCGGCCTGGCAGCGCGCGCTGACGCCGGCCGGGTTCCTGCTGACCGCGCTGGCCGTGGCCGGGGTCGGTCTGGCGCTCGAGGGCGGCAGTGACGGCGGGGCGTGGGTGTACGTCGCGTACGCCGGCGTGGGTGTCGGGCTCGCCCTGGCCTTCAGCCCCACGCTGACCCGGGCGCTGGCCACGGTGCGGCCCGAGGACGCGGCGGACGCCAGCGGGCTGCTCGCCACGGTCACCCAGCTCGGTCAGCTGACCGGAGTCGCCGCATTCGGCACACTGTTCTTGAACCGGCTTGAGTCACTCGGGGCTTTCGAGGCGTATACCTCTGCGGAGGCGCTCTCGGCGTGCATGTTCGCGCTGGCCGGGACGGCGGCGGTGGGTGCCGTGTCCGGACTGGTACTGAGGCGTCGCTGACCGTATTGGTCCGGCCGTGGCAGAATCAAACGGCCGGAAGGGGGCGCGGCCCGACGGGAGGGAGCAGTGATGCCTGCGAGCATCCTCAAGGAGGTCGGCCACCTCCTTGAAGCAGCGTCGACACGGGATACGGTCACCCGGCTCACCTGCCCTTCCTGCGGTTCCCTCCATGTCGCCCAAGTCCTCGGTGACAACGGCGGGATTTCCTACGTGTGCACGGCCTGCGGCCACAGCTGGAGCTGATCGATGGGTGCACACAGGCGAAAGTGCGACTGGTGCGGCAGCGGGACGCCGATCGTGCGGGACATGGAGCCGGTCAATCCCGACTACCAGTACTGGTGCGAGGAGTGCGCGCGGGCGCTGATCATAAAAGGCGACCCGATCGAGACGTACCGTGAACTCGAGGGCGAGCCGATCTACGGCCGGCTCCTCGAGGAACACTGCACGCTCAAACGGTTCTACTCGTTCGTCACTGCGTGAGGCCCGTCGATGGGCGGGCCTCAGGGAAACGATTTGGTGTTCCACCCGGGGGAGCGTGTAATGTTGGCGTCGCCGCCGGGGGGAACCCACGGGGCCACCGCAAGGGGCTATAGCTCAGTTGGTAGAGCGCCTGCATGGCATGCAGGAGGTCAGGAGTTCAATTCTCCTTAGCTCCACAGAAAGATCCCGCCCGATCATCTTGATCCGGCGGGATTCTTGCGTTTCCAGGGGCAGTTGTCCCGCACACCCGCTGACGCCGAAGGGGGCCGCCCGATCCGGGCGGCCCCCTTCGTGACGTCGGCTCAGCGCCCCAGTGCGCGGCGGCCGCGGCCCTGGGAGAGGACCGGGAGGTTGCGGGACGCGCCGTTGTCGCGCGGGGCCCCCTCCTCGAGGCGCAGGGCGAGGGCGGGGCAGCGGCGGACCGCGCGGAGCGCCTTCGCCTCGGCGTAACGCGGCACCTGGGCCTGGGCGACGGTGGGGAAGCCGTCGGCGCCGAGTTCGAAGACCTCCGGGAGGATGTCGGCGCACAGGCCGTGGCCCCGGCACAGCGTCCAGTCGACGTAGATCTTCTGGCGGCTGGGGCCGTTCTCCTCGGCCCCGGCGCCACCCGGGAGGCCCGCGGGCGTCATGCCGCCCTCGAAGAGCGGCAGAACGCCCTCCACGGGCCGTCCGCAGCCGTTGCCGAGGACATGCGCGGCGAGGTCGTCGGTGAACGCCTTGATGGTCGACTCCAGGAACATCGCGGAGCCGTCCGGGTGCGAGCACGCGCCGCGCCGCTTCACGTTCTTGGCGACCTGCTTGAGGGCCTCCAGGGCGGCCGGGCCGCCGCCGTTGAGGATGTCCTCCAGGCCGCGCGCGGCGGCCGGCAGACCGAGGTAGCAGGGACCGCACTGGCCGGCGCTCTCCTCGGCCAGCCACTTCGCCACCATCAGTGACTCGCCCAGCGGGCAGGTCTCCTGACTGATCGGCAGGATCGCGCCCGCGCCGAGCGCACCGCCCACCGCGTCCAGCGAGTTGCGGGAGACGACCGCCTCGTTGACCGTCGCGGCGTCGATCCACTTGCCGTGGTAGCCGCCGGTCAGCACGCCCTGCGGGACCGGCGGGGCGCCGGCGAGCTGCAGGATGTAGCGCAGCGGCACGCCGGTGGGGGCCTCGATCACCATGGGGCGGGCGACCGCGCCGGAGACCGTGAGCATGACGGTGCCCGGCTCGTCGTACAGGCCGGTGTTGCCGTAGCGCTCCGGGCCGATGCGGGCGGCGATCGCCAGCTGCGCGAACGTCTCGGCGTTCGACAGCAGGGTGGGCGCGCCGCCGACGCCGTTCTGCGAGGCGCTGACCTTGCGGCCGGGCGGGATCGCCGGGCCGCCGTCGATGGAGCGGATCAGCGAGGCCGCCGCTCCGGTGACCATACGGACGGGATTGCGCTGCACGCGCGCGCGGAGCGCCGACCGGCGGCCGTTGCTGAGGCCGCGTTCGGCGAGCGCGGCCTCCATGGAGCGCTGGGTGGACTCCCGGGTGACCCCCACCACGAGCGTGCGGGCACCCAGGGCTTCGGCGACGAGCAGGGCGCCGTCCAGGATGAGGTGCGGGGCACGGTTGATGAGCACCGTGTCCTTGCGGCAGGCCGGTTCGTCCTCGCTGCCGTTGACGACGACGACCGGGCGCACACCGCGCTTGATGGCCGCCTCGGCGACCGAGCGCAGTTTCTTGTGGAAGGGGAAGCCCGCGCCGCCGCGGCCCTTCAGGTTGATGTTCTCGGCGAGCTTCGCGAGTTGCTCGCCGCCCAGGGGTTCGAGCGGCCCGTGCACCTTCAGGTGCATGGGCAGGTCAAGTCTTTCGACAAGGTCGAAGCCCGACGTGAGCTGAGGAAGGCCGACCACGCGGACTTCTGGGACGTCGGGCAGGGCCTCGTTCACCTATAGCCTCCGGAAGGCATGTTCCAAGGTTCGCCCGAGCCCGGTGTGTCGAAGTCATACGAATCACCGGGCGATGGATCAGTGGCGGGACCGCTGTTGTACGTGTCGTTCGGGTAGTACGTGCCGGACAAGTTGTTCGACTCACCGGTGTCGTACACATCACTCGTGCCGTATCCGGATGTGTCCGTATTGCGGTAGGTCGGGATGTTGTATCCGGTGTCCTGGAGCGGGTCGTAGGCCGACGGAGGTGCCTCGCCGACCGGCGGGGGCGACGGGATCGGCCAGCTGCCCGAGGTGCTTCCGCCGGTGTCGTAGCGCGGGATCGCCTCCGTGGGCTGCATGTCCATCGGCATGTCCATGCGGGCGGTCTGGTCGGCGCCGTAGGACGGCTGCTGCGGGATGCGCGGGGCCGGCGGCGTGACGGCGCGGTAGGCGGCCGCGAAGCCGTTCGTGGGCTCGGGGGCGGGCGGCGCGGGGGCGGGCGGCGCGGGGGCCTCGTAGGAAGGTGTCGTACGGGACTGTCCCGCGCGCGTGTTCTCGTAGCCCGGCAGGGCGGACGAGGCCTCCGCGTTCCTGGCGCGGCTCGCGTCCAGCTCCTCGCGGCCCGGCCGGTCCTCGGTGCCCAGGACGGCCTGGATCCTGTCGGCGACCTTGCGCTTGATCGGACGGGGCGCCGCGCGCAGGGCGAGTGCGCCGATGACGCCGGCCAGCGAGAGGCTGTAGAGGATCATGAAGACAGGCTTGGCCTCGCGGCCCGAGTACAGGCCGTGGACCAGGGCGAAGCACCAGGCCGGGTAGGCCAGCATGTGCATGGCCCGCCAGCGGGCGGCGACCGGGGCCGGGGAGGCGAACTGGCTGCGCAGGGCGCCGGTGATGCCCACGAAGATCATCAGCAGGCCGGCCAGTGATCCCAGGCCGATCAGGCCGGCGCTTCCGGTGACGCCGAGTGAGAACGGGATGATCGCCGAGATCAGCGATGTGTGGTCGAGGGCGACCTTCGTGGTGATGTGCAGCAGCAGGAACGCGATCGAGCCGACCGCCGTCGTCCGGTGCACCGCCTGGCCGATGATCCGCTGTTGCGGATTGAGGAAGATCCGGTCCTGGGCGACCAGGCCCCAGATCACCGAGCAGCTGAGTGAGACGAGGGACAGCACGCCGGCGCCGAAGTTCAGGAAGTCACGGACCCTGTCACCTCCGACCAGCACGAACACGGGTATGAAGAGCAGGACGACAGCCGACACCACGCCATAGGCCGAGCGGCCTGTCCTGGGAAGCGAGCTGTTACTACGACGAGCGTTCATGGGGGCAACTCCGAGCAGTTCGGGAAAGCGGTCCCGCTGCCGCACTCTAAGTGGAGCCATACCGATCGGTACGAGGTTTGAGTTATTGCGTTGTTATCAAAGGACTATGCGGTTGTTGTGATGTCCCTTACTAGTCGTTACGCGAAGTAACTTTTGACTCTTGTTCAGTTAGTCGGGTGATGTTGGAGTGCTCTGCGGGGTTGGAGCGAACGGCACCCGGTGCCAAAGAGGCATACGTAAGCGCGTCGCCGCTTGCTCAACGGCTGCGGTACTCTGACGCCATGCGTGCCGTACGCCTTCTGCTTAGCGGGCCGCGCTGATCAGTCCCGACCGCCGGGCGAACCGGATGGGTCGGAATCGGCGCGGCGTCCCCTCCTGTGCGAGGGGATTTTTCGTTTCCTGAACGACACAGCCGCTGGCAGAGACGATCGATGGAGCTTAAGGATCATGAGCGAGACGAACCCCGCGGCCGAGGTGGCCGCGCCGCACCGCTACACGGCCGCCGTGGCGGCCGAGATCGAGGCACGCTGGCAGGACTTCTGGGACGTCGAGGGCACGTACGCCGCGCCGAACCCCAAGGGCGACCTGGCCGGTGACCCGGAGCTGGTCGCCAAGCCCAAGAAGTTCATCATGGACATGTTCCCGTACCCCTCCGGTGCGGGTCTGCACGTCGGCCACCCCCTGGGCTACATCGCCACCGACGTCTTCGCCCGCTTCCAGCGGATGACCGGCCACAACGTCCTGCACACCCTGGGCTTCGACGCCTTCGGCCTGCCCGCCGAGCAGTACGCCGTGCAGACCGGCACGCACCCGCGTGTCTCCACCGAGGCCAACATCGAGAACATGAAGGTCCAGCTGCGCCGGCTGGGCCTGGGCCACGACAAGCGCCGGTCGTTCGCCACGATCGACCCCGAGTACTACAAGTGGACCCAGTGGATCTTCCTGCAGATCTTCAACTCCTGGTACGACGACGAGGCGAACAAGGCCCGCCCGATCTCCTCGCTGATCGCCCAGTTCGAGACCGGTGAGCGCGCCGTACCAGGACACACGCGCGCGTGGAACGAGCTGAGCGACGCCGAGCGGGCCGACGTCCTGGGCGAGTTCCGCCTGGCCTACGCCTCCGACGCGCCGGTCAACTGGTGCCCCGGGCTGGGCACCGTGCTGGCCAACGAGGAGGTCACCGCCGACGGCCGCTCCGAGCGCGGCAACTTCCCCGTCTTCAAGGCCAAGCTGCGCCAGTGGAACATGCGCATCACCGCCTACGCCGACCGGCTGCTGGACGACCTGGACGCGCTGGACTGGCCCGAGGCCATCAAGCTGCAGCAGCGCAACTGGATCGGCCGCTCCGAGGGCGCCCGCGTCGACTTCCCCATCGACGGCGAGAACATCACCGTCTTCACCACGCGCCCGGACACCCTGTTCGGCGCCACCTACATGGTGCTGGCGCCCGAACACCCGCTGGTCGAGAAGTTCACGCCGCAGGAATGGCCCGAGGGCACCCACGACGTGTGGACCGGCGGCCACGCGACCCCGGCCGAGGCCGTCGCCGCGTACCGCGCGCAGGCCGCCTCCAAGTCCGACGTGGAGCGACAGGCCGAGGCCAAGGACAAGACCGGCGTCTTCATCGGCTCGTACGCCACCAACCCGGTCAACGGCGACCGGATCCCGGTCTTCATCGCCGACTACGTCCTGATGGGCTACGGCACCGGCGCGATCATGGCCGTCCCGGCGGGCGACCAGCGCGACTTCGAGTTCGCGCGCGCCTTCGAGCTGCCGATCCACTGCATCGTCGAGCCGACGGACGGCCGGGGTACCGACACCTCCACGTGGGAGGACGCCTTCGGGTCGTACGACGCGAAGATCATCAACTCCAGCGGTGCGGGTGTCTCCCTGGACGGCCTGGGCGTCGTCGAGGCCAAGGCACGCATCACCGAGTGGCTGGAGCGCTCCGGTGTCGGTGAAGGCACCGTCAACTTCCGGCTGCGCGACTGGCTGTTCAGCCGGCAGCGCTACTGGGGCGAGCCCTTCCCGATCGTCTACGACGAGGACGGCATCGCCCACTCGCTGCCCGAGTCGATGCTGCCGCTGGAGCTGCCCGAGGTCGAGGACTACTCGCCGCGCACCTTCGACCCGGACGACGCGGACACCTCTCCGGAGACGCCGCTGTCGCGCAACGAGGACTGGGTGAACGTCACCCTGGACCTGGGTGACGGGCGTGGCCCGCGCAAGTACCGCCGTGAGACCAACACCATGCCCAACTGGGCCGGCTCCTGCTGGTACGAGCTGCGCTACCTGGACCCGCACAACAGCGAGAAGCTGGTCGACCCCGAGATCGAGCAGTACTGGATGGGCCCGAGCGAGGGCCAGCCGCACGGCGGTGTCGACCTGTACGTCGGCGGCGCCGAGCACGCGGTGCTGCACCTGCTGTACGCGCGCTTCTGGTCCAAGGTGCTGTTCGACCTGGGGCACGTCTCCTCCGTGGAGCCGTTCCACAAGCTGTTCAACCAGGGCATGATCCAGGCCTTCGTCTACCGCGACAGCCGTGGCATCGCGGTGCCGGCCGCCGAGGTGGAGGAGCGCGACGGCGCGTACTACTACCAGGGCGAGAAGGTCTCCCGGCTGCTGGGCAAGATGGGCAAGTCCCTGAAGAACGCCGTCACTCCGGACGAGATCTGCGAGGAGTACGGCGCCGACACCCTGCGCCTGTACGAGATGGCCATGGGCCCGCTGGACGTCTCCCGGCCGTGGGACACGCGCGCGGTGGTCGGCCAGTTCCGGCTGCTGCAGCGGCTGTGGCGCAACGTCGTCGACGAGGCGACCGGCTCGCTGGTGGTGACCGACGCCGAGCCCGACGAGGACACCCTGCGCGCCCTGCACAAGGCCATCGACGGCGTACGGCAGGACCTGGACGGCATGCGGTTCAACACCGCCATCGCCAAGGTCACCGAGCTGAACAACCACCTGACCAAGGCGGGCGGCTCGGTACCCCGCTCGGTCGCCGAGTCGCTGGTGCTGCTGGTCGCGCCGCTGGCCCCGCACATCGCCGAGGAGCTGTGGCGCAAGCTGGGCCACCCGGACTCGGTCGTCCACCAGGACTTCCCGGTCGCCGACCCGGCGTACGTCGTGGACGAGAGCGTGACCTGCGTCGTGCAGATCAAGGGCAAGGTCAAGGCCCGTCTGGAGGTGTCCCCGGCCATTTCCGACGAGGAGCTGGAGAAGGTGGCGCTGGCCGACGACAAGGTCGTGGCGGCGCTGGACGGGGCGGGGATCCGCAAGGTGATCGTGCGGGCGCCGAAGCTGGTGAACATCGTTCCGTCGTGAGACACGGTGCGGGTGCCGGTGCCCCCTAGGGGTTCCGTACGGGCAGGTTCGGGGTTCTTCCGGAACTCCGCGCCTGCCCGTTGCGTTTACCGTTGAAGAGCGGCGCGGAACATCGCGCCCAGTCGTAGGAGGAGCATCGTGGAGGCACTGATGGCGATAGTCGCTCTGCTTTTCGTGCTCTTCCTGGTGCTCGGTGTCTACGCCACGGTGAAGGTGGTCGGCGCCGCCAAGCGGGGCGTGGACCGCACCATCACCCAGGCCCGCCGCACGGTCGAGGACCACACGCTGCGGGCCAAGTCCTTCGCCCAGCCCGGCGCGGCGGGCGAACTGGCCCAACTGCGGCTGAAGCTGCGCACCTCCATGCGCGCCACCCAGGACGCCCTGCACGCGGGCGTGGACGAGGACGAGTCCCTCAAGGAGTCCCTCGCCCTCTTCCAGCGGCTCAGCGCGCACGGACACGAACTGGACGGCGAACTCAGGCGCCTGGAGTCCGAACCGGACCGGGCGACGCTCGCCGAGCGGCTGCCGGCGCTGCGCGAGCGCACCGAGCAGATCACGCACTCCGCGGACTCACTGCGCTGGGCGGCCCGGGACCGTGCCCGCCGCTTCGCGGACGACGACCTGGACTCGCTGAGCTCCCAGATCGACATGGAGGCCGGCGCGCTGCGGCACTGGACGACAGCGGAGCCGACGGAGCCCGCGCAGTCCGCGCCCCCGTGGCCCGAGGCACCCGTCGCCGACGCCACCACGGCCCAGCAGACCTGGCCGGAGACACCGAAGTCACGCACCGCCGACGAACCGACCCGGCCCGCCATCACTCCGCCGGCACAGCGCCCCGCGTACCCCTGGCAGAAGAAGCCCCGTCCCGAGAGCACGACTTGATCCGGTCAAGGCTGCCCCAGGTGACAGGGGTCGGGCTGCCGCCCTGGCGCTACGGCAGGTAACCTCCAGCTCATGTCCCGCCATGTCGCGATCGTCACCGATTCAACGGCCTACCTGCCGCAGCGGACGATGGAGCGCCACGGCATCACCGCGGTGCCCCTGACCGTCGTCCTCGGCGACCAGGCCCTCGAAGAGGGCACCGAGATCTCGACCCGATCCCTGGCCCAGGCTCTTCAGAAGCGGCGCCCTGTCACCACCTCGCGCCCCAGCCCCGCGCTCTTCGCCGAGACCTACCGGCGGGTCGCGGAGTCCGGCGCGACCGGCATCGTCTCCCTGCATCTGTCCGCCGAGCTCTCCGGCACATACGACGCGGCGGTCCTCGCGGCGCGCGAGGCGCCGGTGCCGGTACGGGTCGTGGACACCGGGATGATCGCGATGGCCCTCGGCTTCTGCGCGCTCGCCGCGGCGGAGGCGGCCGAGGCGGGCGGCACGATGGACGAGGCCGTCACCGCCGCGGAGAAGCGGGCCGCCGGGACGTCCGCCTACTTCTACGTCGACACTCTCGACTATCTGCGCCGGGGCGGCCGCATCGGTGCCGCCCAGGCGCTCCTCGGCTCCGCGCTCGCGGTCAAGCCGCTGCTCCAGCTGCAGGGCGGCCGGATCGAACCGCTGGAGAAGGTGCGCACCGCGTCGAAGGCGATCGCCCGCCTCGAGGAGATCGTGGCCGACCGGGCGGGCAGCGCGCAGGTCGACATCGCTGTCCATCATCTCGCCGCCCCCGACCGGGCGTCGGCACTGGCGGACCGGCTGCGGGCCCGGGTGCCGGGGCTGGCGGATCTGCATGTCAGTGAGGTCGGTGCGGTGATCGGGGCGCATACGGGGCCGGGGTTGTTGGGGGCTGTGGTTTCGCCGCGGTGAGGCGGTGGTGCGGTGACGCGATGGCGCGGTGACGCCGTCGGCGGGGGCTGTGGGTGGTTGGCTGTCACTCGTGTGGGTGGCGGAGTTATCCACAACTGGGGTGTAGTCCCCGGGAATTGAGCAAGATCATCGCGAGAGCGCCGGGTGCCCGATCCTCGTCGCATGGCACTTCGATCACGTTCACGCACAGCGACTTCGACCAGTGGGCCGGGCCGTGGGCCTGCCTCCGACGTCCGTACCCGCCACCACCAACGCCACCATCGGCCGTCACGGGGCCGGCACCGGTATGCGTCGGCTGAGGAACTCCGTCGGCGTGCGGAGGTCATGTTCGCCGATCGCGTCGGGGAGCGACGCGAGGCGGGGACAGGGCCGCCGGGCCTCGACGGGGATGTTGTGCCCGGTGCGGGGGCCGACGGCATCGGCGCGGACGCGGACTTGAGTCCTGACGCCAGGTCGGCACCGGTGGGCTGGGTCGATGTTCCCCCTGCGACGGGGGATCGGCGGGCGCGGGCCGGGCTGGCTCTTCGGGAGCGGATGCCGGTGTGGTTGCAGGCCAGGTGCGGCTTGGAGCGGCGGAGTGTGGTCGCGCTGGCGGTGGTGCTCGTCGTCGCCGCGGGTTTCGCCGTGCAGCACTTCTGGGCGGGGCGGACGCAGGCCGTGCGGGCACCCGAAGTCGTGGCCGCCCCCTTCGCGGAGCGGAGTGCGGAAGCCGGTCCCGCTGCTTCGACCGATGCGCCGAACGCGGTGGGCTCGCCCGTGGCCGAGATCGTCGTGGATGTCGGCGGCAAGGTCCGTGATCCCGGCGTTCACCGGCTCCCCGCTGGTTCGCGTGTCGCCGACGCGCTGCGGGCGGCCGGTGGGGTGCGGCCCGGTACGGACACCGAGGATCTCAACCGTGCTCGCTTCCTCATCGACGGCGAGCAGGTCGTGGTCGGCGGTCCTGCCGCGCTCGGGGTCGGCTCGGGCGGTACGGCGGGCGGCGGTCCGGCCGGCTCCGTGCCGGGAGCGGGACCCGCGGCACCGGTCCCCCTCAACACGGCCACCGTGGACCAGCTGGACACCCTGCCGGGGGTCGGTCCGGTCCTGGCCCAGCACATCGTCGACTACCGCACCCAGCACGGCGGCTTCCGCTCGGTGGACGAGCTGCGCGAGGTCAACGGCATCGGGGAACGCCGCTTCGCCGATCTGCGGAATCTCGTACGACCATGAGTCACGTACCCGAGTGTTCGCCCTCTTCCCCTTCTCCACCGGCGACGCCCCGGCCCCGGCGAGCCGTGCACGCCGCCTCCGGCAAACGGCTCGGGGACGCCAACCCCCGCCAGGAAGGGCCGGCCGACCTACGACTCGTCCCACCCGCGCTCGCCGCCTGGGCGACGGCGGCGCTGATGCTGGACGCCGCGCCCGAGTGGATCACCGGTGTCGCCGTCCTGTGCCTGGTGGCAGCGGGCGTGATGCTGCTGACGCGACGCCGTGCGGGGCCGCGGGTCTCGGTCGCCGCCGTGCTGCTCTGCGTCGCCGCGGCCGCCGTCTCGGCCGGGCTGCACGGAGCCGATCTGCGCCGTGGGCCGGTGCCCGGGCTGGCGCGGGAGTACACGACCGTGACCGCCGAGATCGAGGTCACCTCCGATCCCCGGCTCACCCGGCCGCGGGTCAAAGGGGACCGTATGGCGCCGACTTCCGTGCTGATCAAGGGTGAGGTGCGGCGGGTGGCGAAGGCGGGCGGGGCGGTGGTGGACACGCGAGCGCCGGTGCTGGTGATGGTCGACGTGGCGGGGTTCGGGAGGAGTGCGGACGGAGGGGCCGGGGCGCCGACAGCGGGTTCGGGCGGTCGGGGGGCTCCGAGTGCCGTTGCCCGGGGCGGAGAGGGAGGCGCGGGTCCCTCCGGCGGGGCGATGAGCGGGGGCGGATCTGCCTTCGGGCCGACAGGTGGGGGCGGTTTCGCCAACGGACCGACAGGTGGGAGTCCCTTCGGCGACAGGGCAGCGGGTGGTGGAGGCTCCTTGGTCGGCGGGCCCGAGTCCTCGCCCTGGCTGAGGTTGCTGCCTTCCACACGGTTTCGTGTCTCCGCGCGGCTGGCGCCGGTGATGGTGGGTGGGGACAGGGTCGCGGCCGTGGTGCGGGTGCGGGGGCAGGGGGTGCCGGAGGTCGTGGCGGGGCCGTCGGGGGTGCAGCGGTTCGCCGGGCGGTTGCGGGGCGGGTTGCGGGAGGCCACCGACGGGCTGCCGGGGGATGCGCGGGCGCTGCTGCCGGGGCTCGTCGTAGGGGACACCTCGCGGATCACTCCGGACCTGGACGAGGCGTTCAAGGAGACCGACCTCGCGCATACGCTCGCCGTCTCCGGGAGCAACCTCACGATCATCCTGGCCCTGCTCATCGGGCCGCCCGGACTGGCCCAGCGCGTCGAGCGCCGGGGGCTCGCACCCCGGCTCGGCATCCCCCTGCGGACGACGGCGCTGCTCGGCGGGGCGCTCACGCTCGCCTTCGTCGTCGTGTGCCGGCCGGACCCGAGTGTGCTGCGGGCCGCGGCCTGCGGAACCGTGGTCCTGCTCGCCCTGGCGACCGGGCGCCGCAGGTCGCTGATCCCGGCGTTGGCGACGGCCGTCCTGCTGCTGGTGCTGTACGACCCCTGGCTGGCCCGGAGTTATGGATTCCTGCTGTCCGTGCTGGCCACCGGGGCCCTGCTCACGCTCGCGCCCCGCTGGAGCGCGGCTCTGCGACGGCGGCGGGTGCCACCGCGGCTCGCCGAGGCACTGGCCGCCGCGGGTGCCGCGCAAGCTCTGTGCGCCCCGGTCGTCGCGGTGCTGTCGGCGCGGGTCAGCCTGGTGGCGGTGCCGTGCAATCTGCTCGTGGAGTTCGCCGTGGCGCCGGCCACGGTGCTGGGCTTCGCCGCGCTGGCGACGGCACCCCTGGTGATGCCGCTGGCCAAGGCGCTGGCCTGGTGCGCGAGTTGGCCCGCGGGGTGGATCGCGGACGTCGCCCGTACCGGGGCGTCCCTGCCCGGCGCCGGGGTGGACTGGCCCGGCAGCTGGACCGGGGCGGTCCTGCTCGCCCTGGTCACGGTGGCCGTGGTGACGGCCGGGCGGCGGCTGTTGCGGCATCCCGGGTGGTGCGGGGTCTGCGGAGCACTGCTCCTGCTGGTGGTGGTGCAGCCGCCGCCGCTGGCCCGGGTGATCACGGGGTGGCCGCCGCCCGGCTGGCGGTTCGTGATGTGCGATGTGGGACAGGGGGACGCGACCGTGCTCGCGGCAGGTGACGGTACCGGTGTGGTGGTGGACGCGGGGCCCGATCCGACGCTCGTCGACCGGTGTCTGCGCACCCTCGGTATCACCAGGATCCCTCTGGTCGTGCTGACCCACTTCCACGCCGACCATGTGGCGGGCCTGCCCGGCGTGCTGCGCGGGCGGAGCGTGGGGGCGATCGAGACGACCGGGTTCGAGGAGCCGGTGGACCAGGTGGAGTTCGTACGGCGGCAGGCGGCGCGGCATCGGATTCCGCTCACCCGTGCCGTGGCGGGGGAGCGACGGCGCACAGGGGCGCTGGCCTGGGAGGTGGTGTGGCCGCCGCCGGCCGGGAGAGCCCCGGGAGCTCCGGTCTTCTCGACGGAACCGGAAGGGCCGAACGATGCCAGCGTCGCCCTGCTCGTGCGGTCGGGCGGGCTGCGGTTCCTGCTCCTCGGCGATCTCGAACCCCCGTCCCAGCGGGCCCTGTTGAGATCCCCGGCGGGCGCGCTGCTGGGCGGCGTGGACGTACTCAAGGTCGCCCACCACGGCTCGGCCTACCAGGATCCGGAACTGATACGCAGAGTGGCTCCGCGGCTGGCGCTCATCTCGGTGGGGAGGGACAACACGTACGGACATCCGGCCCCCGGCACGGTCGCGGCGCTGCGGGCCCAGGGGGCGATGGTGCTGCGGACGGACGAGGACGGGGCGCTGGTGGTCCTGGGAACGGGTGGGTCGCTGCGGGTGGCGGGAGACTGAGGGCATGCATTCCACACAGGTAGATGCCTATCTCCGCCGCCTCGGTGCCGAGCACCCGGCGTGGCCCACCGTGGACGTCCTGCGCGAGCTGCAGCTGCGCCATCTGCAGACCGTGCCCTTCGAGAACCTGTCGATCCATCTCGGCGAGGAGATCGTGCTGGAGGAGAAGCGGCTGCTGGACAAGGTGGTGGGGGCGCGAAGGGGCGGGTTCTGCTACGAACTCAACGGCTCCTTCGGGGCGTTGCTCGCCGCGCTGGGCTTCGAGGTGACACTGCTCGCGGCCCGGGTGTACGGGGAGGAGGGGCGGCTCGGCATCCCGTACGACCATCTCGCCCTGCGGGTGCGGACGGTGGACGGGGGCGACTGGCTGGCCGACGTCGGCTTCGGGGCGCACAGTCACCATCCGCTGGCGATGGGGGCGCGGGGGGAACAGATCGATCCCGCGGGCACGTTCCGGGTCGTCGAGGCCGGGGCGGACGCGGCCGGGGTGCGGGGTGGGCACGTGGTGGCGGAGGCGGCCGACCTGGACGTCGTCATGGGCGGCAAACCCCAGTACCGCCTGGAGGTACGGCCCCGGGTGCTCGGCGACTTCGTGGCGGGCGCCTGGTGGCACAGCACCTCGCCGGCCTCGCACTTCACTCGGTCGCCGGTGTGTTCGCGGGTCACGGAGGACGGCGGGAGGATCACGCTCAGCGGGCGGAGCTTCACGGTGACGGGGGCGGACGGGACGCGCGAGGTGCGGGAGCTGGGGACGGACGAGGAGGTGCTGGGGGTGTACCGGGAGCGGTTCGGGGTGGAGCTCGACCGGGTGCCGGTGACGCGTAAGGCGGGGTGAGGCGGTGGGCCGGGGCAGTGGGTGAGGTCCTGCTGGTCATCGGCTGAGCTGGGGTTTGAGGCTTCCCGAGTGCCGGACAATGGCTGGGTGAGCGATGTGAGACATGTGCTGGTGCTGCCTGACCGGGATGCCGCGGAAGAGGTGGCGGAGGCGCTCAGGGAGCGGTTCGGGGTGGCTGAGGAGCCGCGCATCGTCCGCGACGCGCTGGCGGGGGAGGACGACGCCGAGGACGCGCAGTGGCTCGTTGTGCTGCGGGACGAGGACGGGCGGCTGGATCCCGGGGCGCTGGACGAGTTCGCGGGGGAGTGGGACGGGTGGCGGGAGGAGCCGTAGGGGTGGGGGTGCCCGTCGGGCTCGTCCGGTGGGCGGGGCTCGTTGTCAGTGGCCCGTGCCATGCTTGTCGGCGATGGCAAAGAAGAGTGCGAACGACGACCCGCTTGCCCCGGTGACGCTTGCCGTGGGGCAGGAGGACCTGCTGCTCGACCGTGCCGTGCGGGAGGTGGTCGCCGCTGCGAAGGCCTCCGACGCCGACACGGACGTACGGGATCTGAACCCGGACCAGCTGCAGCCCGGCACGCTCGCCGAGTTGACCAGTCCCTCGCTCTTCGCGGAGCGCAAGGTCGTGGTCGTACGCAATGCGCAGGACCTGTCGGCCGACACCGTGAAGGACGTGAAGGCGTATCTCTCGGCGCCCGCCGAGGAGATCACGCTCGTGCTGCTGCATGCCGGTGGGGCGAAGGGCAAGGGGCTGCTCGATGCCGCGCGGAAGGTGGGGGCGCGGGAGATCGCCTGTCCGAAGATGACCAAGCCGGCGGACCGGCTGGCCTTTGTGCGGCAGGAGTTCCGGGCGACCGGGCGGTCGGCCACGCCCGAGGCCTGTCAGGTGCTCGTCGATGCGATCGGGAGTGATCTGCGGGAGCTGGCTTCGGCCGTGTCGCAGTTGGTCGCCGATGTCGAGGGGACGATCGACGAGGCGGTTGTGGGGCGGTACTACACCGGGCGGGCCGAGGCGTCGAGCTTCACCGTCGCCGACCGGGCGGTCGAGGGGCGGGCGGCGGAGGCGTTGGAGGCGTTGCGGTGGTCGTTGGCCACGGGGGTGGCGCCGGTGATGATCACGAGTGCGTTGGCTCAGGGGGTGCGGGCGATCGGGAAGTTGTCGTCGGCTCGGGGTGGGCGGCCGGCGGATCTTGCGCGGGAGCTGGGGATGCCGCCGTGGAAGATCGATCGGGTGCGGCAGCAGATGCGGGGGTGGACGCCCGATGGGGTTGCTGTGGCGTTGCGGGCCGTTGCCGAGGCGGATGCGGGGGTGAAGGGCGGGGGGGATGATCCTGAGTACGCCCTGGAGAAGGCGGTCGTGGTGATTGCTCGGGCGGCGCGGTCGCGAGGGCGGGCGTAGCGGGCCTCGCTGAGGTTCGTCCGTGGCCGGCGTCGGCTGTTCTCGCCCCCGCCGCCCCTACCCGTCCCATCCTCCAGGGGCGCTGCCCCTTCGACCCCGGCTCCCTGGGGGCTCCGCCCCCAGACCCCCGTCGGCCCTTAAGGGGCCTCGTCCTCAAACGCCGGACGGGCTGGAGGATGCGGGCCTGCTCTGAGAGGCGCGGGTGGGTGGGGGATCGGGACGGCGGATCCTCGTCCTCAGACGCCGGATGGGCTGGAGGATGCGGGCCCGCCCTCAGGGGCGCGGGTGGGTGGGGGATCGGGACGGCGGATCCTCGTCCTCAGACGCCGGATGGGCTGCGATTGCCTGTATCGGTGTGACGGGGGGCTTCTCCGGGAGGACAATCGGGCGCATCAGCCGTATATCGCCGAAACAACGGGAAGGTGGCGGTTGCCATGGCTGAACACCCGCACGCTGTGCTCGTCCGCAAGGGCTACGAGGCCTTTCAGCGTGGTGACATGGACGCCTTGCGTGGTCTGATGACCGCGGACTGTACGCAGCATGTGCCCGGTAGTCACCCGCTCTCGGGGGACTTCAAGGGGCAGGACGCGATCATCGAGATGTACGGCCGGTTGTTCGAGGAGACCAACGGCACGATGAGTGCCGAGCTGCGCAGCCTCCTCGTCGACGGCCGCGGCCATGTCGTCGCACTGCACCACTTCACCGCGGAACGCAAAGGGAAGCGGCTGGAGGAGAACAGCTGCATCATCTTCCGGATCGTGGGAGACAAGGCCACCGATCTCGACGAGTGCGTCGAGGACATCGACAAGTCCAACGACTTCTGGTCGTGACACCGCATGCCGAAGGCCCCGGCTTCCACCCTGGGGAAGGGCGGGCTCCGGGGCCTTCGGACCAAGCTTTCGAGCTCATACCCGCGTGGCGAACGCAGGCCGCGTACGAGCTCTGGGTGCCGGGTGGGAGCGGATGAGAGAGGGCCCGCTCTGGGTCCTTCCGGCGGTCAGATCAAAAAGATCAGATCAGATAAAAGGTGTCAGCCCTTGAGGGACGCGACCTTCGAAGCAAGCGCCGACTTCTTGTTGGCGGCCTGGTTCTTGTGGATGACGCCCTTGGCGACGGCCTTGTCGAGCTGACGCGCGGCAGCGCGCTGGTACTCGGTGGCCTTCTCGGTGTCACCCGCGGCAGCGGCCTCGCGGGCCTTGCGGATGGCGGTCTTCAGGGAGGACTTGACGGCCTTGTTGCGCAGCCGAGCCTTCTCGTTGGTCTTGATCCGCTTGATCTGGGACTTGATGTTCGCCACTGATTGAGCCTTTTCAGGTTCAGGCACGGGACCACAAGGGACCCGGGCCAGGTGATTTCTTGGGGTGTGCCTCGTGCTGAGAGAGCAGGAGACACAGCTACCCACAGTACCAGTGGGCCGGCCGACGGCCCAAAACGGCCTCCGGTCGCCGCCCATGGGACCATGGAGCCTACGTATCGATCCGACCCGAGGCACAAGGCGCCTCAAGAGACAGGACCCTGCGTGCCCGCGACCCCTAACAATGTGCCCGAGCCGAGCCGTACCGACCCGGCTCTGATCCGCAATTTCTGCATCATCGCGCACATCGACCACGGCAAGTCCACGCTCGCCGACCGCATGCTCCAGCTGACCGGAGTGGTCGATCAGCGGCAGATGCGTGCTCAGTACCTCGACCGCATGGACATCGAGCGTGAGCGTGGCATCACGATCAAGTCCCAGGCGGTCCGACTGCCCTGGGCCCCGACCGAGGAGCCGGGCAAGACCCACATCCTCAACATGATCGACACCCCGGGGCACGTGGACTTCACGTACGAGGTGTCCCGGTCGCTGGCCGCCTGTGAGGGCACCGTCCTCCTGGTCGACGCCGCCCAGGGCATCGAGGCCCAGACTCTCGCCAACCTGTACCTGGCGATGGAGAACGACCTCAAGATCATCCCTGTACTGAACAAGATCGACCTGCCGGCCGCCCAGCCGGAGAAGTTCTCCGAGGAGCTCGCCAACCTCATCGGCTGCGACCCCGACGACGTCCTCAAGGTCTCCGCCAAGACGGGCCTGGGCGTCGAGGCGCTGCTGGACCGGGTGGTCGCCGACGTCCCCGCGCCGGTCGGCATCCAGGACGCACCCGCCCGCGCCATGATCTTCGACTCCGTCTACGACTCCTACCGCGGTGTCGTGACGTACGTCCGTGTCATCGACGGTCAGCTCAACAAGCGCGAGCGGATCCGCATGATGTCCACCGGCGCGACGCACGAGCTGCTGGAGATCGGCGTCTCGGCTCCCGAGATGAAGGCGGCCGACGGCCTCGGTGTCGGTGAGGTCGGCTATCTGATCACCGGTGTGAAGGACGTCCGCCAGTCCAAGGTCGGTGACACGATCACCACCCTGCACAAGGGGGCCACCGAGGCGCTCGGCGGTTACAAGGACCCGAAGCCGATGGTCTTCTCGGGTCTGTATCCGCTGGACGGCTCCGACTACCCCGAGCTGCGCGACGCCCTCGACAAGCTCCAGCTCAACGACGCCGCGCTGGTGTACGAGCCGGAGACCTCCGCCGCCCTCGGCTTTGGTTTCCGCGTCGGCTTCCTGGGCCTGCTGCACCTCGACGTGATCCGCGAGCGGCTGGAGCGCGAGTTCGGACTCGACCTCATCGCCACCGCGCCGAACGTGGTCTACCGCGTCGTCATGGAGGACGGTTCCGAGCACACCGTCACCAACCCGAGCGAGTTCCCCGAGGGGAAGATCGACGACGTGTACGAGCCCGTCGTACGCGCCACGATCCTCGCGCCCTCCGAGTTCATCGGCTCGATCATGGAGCTGTGCCAGACCCGGCGCGGCACCCTGCTCGGCATGGACTACCTCTCCGAGGACCGGGTCGAGATCCGCTACACCCTCCCGCTCGCGGAGATCGTCTTCGACTTCTTCGACCAGCTGAAGTCCAAGACGCGCGGCTACGCGTCCCTCGACTACGAGCCCACCGGCGAGCAGGCCTCCAGCCTGGTCAAGGTCGACATCCTGCTGCACGGCGACAAGGTGGACGCCTTCTCGGCGGTCACGCACAAGGACGCGGCGTACGCGTACGGTGTGCGGCTCGTCGCCAAGCTGCGCGAGCTCATCCCGCGGCAGGCCTTCGAGGTGCCGATCCAGGCCGCCATCGGCTCCCGGGTCATCGCCCGCGAGACCATCCGCGCCATCCGCAAGGACGTCCTCGCCAAGTGCTACGGCGGTGACATCTCCCGTAAGCGGAAGCTGCTGGAGAAGCAGAAGGAGGGCAAGAAGCGGATGAAGATGGTGGGCTCTGTGGAGGTTCCGCAGGAGGCCTTCATCGCCGTGCTGAGCAGCGACGACAACGCGGGTTCCGGCAAGGGCAAGAAGTAGCGTCGTTTTCCCGTGAAAATAGGGGCCTGTCGCGTGTGAGCGCGACGGGCCCCTACGCGTGCGTAGCGTCGCGCTCTGTAGAAAGTGACAGGCCGCCGCCCCTTACATCGGCGTCGGTGGCGCTCTACTCTGATCTCCACTCGATAGTTACTCGTGAGTTAAACAACACCCACTCGAGTCACCAGCCGCACTGAGCCAGCCGCCGCACTGTCGCGGGCCCCGGAGGATGTCGTGAGCGACACACAGACCCTGATCGAGAACCGTCCGCCGAGCGTGGCGACCCTCTTCCTGGAGCGCGTTTCGGCCACACCGGACGCCGAGGCGTACCGCTATCCCGTGCCCCCGGCCTCCGGCGAGGGCCCCGACGACTGGAAGTCGCTGAGCTGGGGGCAGACCGCCGAGCGGGTCTACGCCATCGCCGCCGGTCTGATCGAGCTCGGGGTGCAGCCCGAGCAGCGGGTCGCCCTGTCCTCCGCGACCCGCATCGAGTGGATCCTCGCGGACCTCGGCATCCTGTGCGCCGGTGCCGCCACGACCACGGTGTATCCGCAGACCAACGCTGACGAGTCCGCGTTCATCGTCTCCGACTCCGACAGCCGCGTGCTGTTCGCGGAGAACGCCGAGCAGCTGGCCAAGGCGCAGGAGAAGCGCGCCGAGCTGCCCGACCTGACCCATGTCGTGGTCATCGACGCCGAGGGCGTGGAGACCGGCGACTGGGTGCTGACCCTCGCCGAGCTGGAGGCCCGTGGCGCGGCCCGCCTGGAGAAGGACCCCGACCTGATCAAGGAGCGGGTCGGCGCGATCACCAAGGACCAGCTCGCCACCCTCATCTACACCTCCGGCACCACCGGCCGCCCCAAGGGCGTCCGCCTGCCGCACGACAACTGGGCGTACATGGCGAAGGCCATCGCCGCGACCGGCCTGGTGAGCGTCGAGGACGTGCAGTACCTATGGCTGCCGCTCGCGCACGTCTTCGGCAAGGTGCTCACCTCGGGGCAGATCGAGGTCGGTCACGTCACCGCCGTCGACGGCCGTGTCGACAAGATCATCGAGAATCTGCCGATCGTGCAGCCGACGTACATGGCGGCCGTCCCGCGCATCTTCGAGAAGGTCTACAACGGCATCGCCAACAAGGCCCGCGCGGGCGGCGGCGCCAAGTACAAGATCTTCCGCTGGGCCGCCGAGGTCGCCCGCGAGTACGCCAAGGTCACCCAGGACAACTTCCGCCGCACCGGCACCGCGAGCGCCCCCTTCGGCCTTGCCGCCAAGCACGCGGTCGCCGACAAGCTGGTGTACGCCAAGATCCGCGAGGCCTTCGGCGGCAATCTGCGCGCCTGTGTCTCCGGCTCCGTGGCCCTCGCCCCCGAGATCGGGTTCTTCTTCGCCGGCGCCGGCATCCACATCCTCGAGGGCTACGGCCTGACCGAGTCCTCGGCCGCCTCCTTCGTGAACCCGGGCGAGGCGTACCGCACCGGCACGGTCGGCAAGCCGCTGCCCGGCACGGAGGTGCGGATCGCGGAGGACGGCGAGATCCTGCTGCGCGGGCCCGGCATCATGGAGGGCTACCACGGGCTGCCGGAGAAGACCGCCGAGGTGCTGGAGGCTGACGGCTGGTTCCACACCGGTGACATCGGCGAGCTGTCGCCCGACGGCTACCTGCGCATCACCGACCGCAAGAAGGACCTCTTCAAGACCTCCGGCGGCAAGTACATCGCGCCCACCGAGGTCGAGGGACAGTTCAAGTCGGTGTGCCCGTACGTCTCCAACATCCTGGTGCACGGCGCCGACCGGAACTTCTGCACCGCCCTCATCGCCCTCGACGAGGTGTCGATCCTCGGCTGGGCGAAGGAGAACGGCCTGGACGGCAAGTCGTACGCCGAGGTCGTGGCCGCGCCGGCCACCGTCGAGATGATCGAAGGCCACATCAAGGAACTCAACGAGGGTCTCCAGCGCTGGCAGACCATCAAGAAGTTCCGGCTGCTCCCGCGTGACCTCGACGTCGAGCACGGCGAGATCACGCCGAGTCTCAAGCTGAAGCGGCCGGTTGTGGAGCGGGAGTACAAGCACCTCATCGACGAGATGTACGCGGGGGCTCGCGAGGCGTAGGGGGCGGCGGGGGATTGTGCGCGGCTGACGGTCCGTCGTGGCTTGTCGCGCAGTTCCCCGCGCCCCTGACCGGCGTTATAAGCGCCCTCTGCTGACCAGTTGACGTAGCTCCCGGACCTGTGTGCGCAGTGTTGCCAGGTCCGGGGGGTTCTCCCCGGACAGTTGCTTCTCCAGGTCGGCCAGGCGGGTGTCCACCTCGCCCTGGTCCTGGGCCAGAAGTCTCTCCAGTTGCTGGTTCTTGCGGTGCAGGTCCAGGAATACGGTGACCTTCGCCCTGAGCACCCAGGGGTCGAAGGGCTTGGTCAGATAGTCCGCGGCGCCGGTCGCGTAGCCGCGGAAGGCGTAGCCGGAGTCGTCCTCCGCGCCGGTCAGGAAGATGATCGGGACGTCCTTGGTCTGATCGAGCCGTTTGATGTTCGCGGCGGTCTCGAAGCCGTCCATGCCCGGCATGCGGACGTCGAGCAGGACGAGGGCGAACTGCTGCCGCAGCAGCGCCTTCATCGCCTCCTCGCCCGAACGTGCGCGGACGAGCGGCTCGTTGAGGGACCCCAGGACGGCCTCCAGGGCGACCAGGTTGTCCTCCATGTCGTCGACGAGGAGGATGCTGGCGCGCTCTTCGGTCGTTGCCTCAGCGCTCATGGTGACTGTGCCTCATTCAGTCGTCGGCGGGACCGGCACTTCCCCTGTCATGCCCGGTTCCGGTGCGTCGGTCTCCGCGTCGGCCGCGGGCTTCGGGACACCTTCCTCGTCCTGCGGGCCCTCCGGGTCGAGGAGCGCGCACACGACGGTCAGCAACTGATCCACGTCGACCGGCTTGGGTACGTAGTCGTTGGCGCCCCGCGCGATCGACTTCTCCCGGTCTCCAGGCATCGCCTTCGCGGTCAGCGCGACGATCGGCAGGCCCGTCCAGCGCGGGGTGCGGCGGATGGCGGCGATCGTCTCGTAGCCGTCCATCTCCGGCATCATGATGTCCATCAGGACGAGTTCGACGTCCGGGTTGCGCTCCAGCGTCTCGATGCCCTCCCGGCCGTTCTCGGCGTAGAGGACGGGCATGCCGACCCGGCCGAGGACATGGGTCAGTGCGAAGACGTTGCGGATGTCGTCGTCGACGATCAGCACCCGCCGCCCGGGCAGCACCTGGCCCGCCCGGCCCCTCTTCCACGCCTCCAGCTTGGTGGGCGTCGGCCACGAGTCGTCCACTTCGGCGGAGGTGAAGGGCTCGGTCGACAGTTGTTCCGGTACCGGCAGGGTGTGCTCCTCGGGAGTGGGGCCGGTCGCCGAGTGGCCGGGGCTGACGACGGGGACGTACAGCGTGAACGTGGAGCCCTTGCCGGGCTCGCTCTCGGCGACGATCCGGCCGCCGAGCAGACCGGCGATCTCGCGGCTGATCGACAGACCGAGGCCGGTGCCGCCGTACTTGCGGTTGGTGGTGCCGTCGGCCTGCTGGAACGCCTCGAAGATCACCGGCAGTTTCTCCTGCGCGATGCCGATGCCGGTGTCGGTGACGGAGAACGCGATCACCTGACCGCTGTCGCGGACGTAGTGGAGCTCGGTGTCCGTGACCCGGTCGACGCGCAGCTCGACCCGGCCCGTCGCGGTGAACTTGATCGCGTTGGAGAGCAGGTTGCGCAGGATCTGCTGGAGCCGCTGCTCGTCCGAGTACATCTCGCGCGGCACGTCCTCGCCGACCGCCACCTCGAAGGCGAGCCCCCGGTCGAGGGTGAGCGGGCGGAAGGTGGCGTGGACATAGTCGAGCAGCTTGATCAGCGGCAGCTTCTTCGGGCGTACGTCCATCCGGCCCGCCTCGATCTTCGACAGGTCGAGGATGTCGTTGATCAGCTGGAGGAGGTCCGAGCCCGAGCGGTGGATGGTCGTCGCGAACTGCACCTCCTGGTCGGAGAGATGGCCGTGCGGGTTGTCGGAGAGCAGCCGGGCCAGGATCAGCAGGGAGTTGAGCGGGGTGCGCAGCTCGTGCGACATGTTCGCCAGGAACTCCGACTTGTACTGGGAGCTGGTCGCCAACAGGGCGGCCTTCTCCTCCAGTTCGGCGTTCGAGCGCTGCAACTCCGCCTGCTGTTTCTGGAGTTCGTCGGAGCGCTCCTGGAGCTGGCGGGCCAGGCGCTGGGACTCGCCGAGCAGGGACTCCGTACGGGAGTTGGCGATGATCGTGTTGATCGCGACGGCGATGGTGTTCACGAACTGGTCGAAGAAGGCCAGATGGACGTCGGAGAAGCGGGAGAAGGACGCCAGTTCGATCACGCCGAGGAGCTTGTCCTCGAAGAGGATCGGGATGATGACCACGCTGGTGGGCGCCGCCTCACCGAGCCCACTGTTGATCTTGATGTAGTCCGGCGGGGCCTCCTCGACGAGGATCCGCTTCTTCTCGCGGGCGGCCTGCCGGACCAGGCCGTGCACCGGGAGGCCCCCGGTCTCCATGGTCGCGCCCTGTGCCGAGCCGTAGCCGGCGATGAACGCGAGTCCTTTCGCGGGGACGGTGGTGCGGAGAGCGGCACTGTCCTCGTCGGGGTCGGCCAGGAAGAACGCGCCGTACTGGGCGTTCACCAGCGGGGTCAGCTCGCGCAGCAGCAGGTCGGCGACCTCCATCAGGTCCCGGTGGCCCTGCATCAGCGCGGCGAGGCGGGCCAGGTTGGACTCCAGCCAGTCCTTGGCTCGGGTGGTCTCGCGGAGGTTGGCCACCATCAGGTTGATGTTGTCCTTGAGTTCGGTGACCTCGCCCTGGGTCTCCACGGTGATCGAGCGGGACATGTCGCCCTGGGCCACCGCGGAGGCGACCTCGGCGATCGCGCGGACCTGGGTGGTCAGGTTCAGGGCGAGCTCGTTCACGTTCGTCGTCAGGCGCTTCCAGGTGCCGTACACGCCCTCTACCCTGGCCTGGCCGCCGAGTTGGCCCTCGGAGCCGACCTCGCGGGCCACGCGGGTGACCTCGGAGGAGAAGGAGGACAGCGTGTCGACCATAGTGTTGATGGCGGTCTTCAGCTCCAGGATCTCGCCCCGGGCGTCCACGTCGATCTTCTTGGAGAGGTCGCCGTTGGCGACGGCCGTGGTCACCTGGGCGATGTTGCGGACCTGCGAAGTGAGGTTGTCCGCCATGTAGTTGACGTTGTCCGTCAGGTCCCGCCACACCCCGGAGACGCCCAGTACCTGGGCGCGGCCGCCGAGCCGGCCGTCGGTGCCGACCTCGCGGGCCACGCGGGTGACCTCGTCGGCGAAGGCGCGCAGCTGCTCCACCATCGTGTTGACGGTGTCCTTGAGTTCGAGGATCTCGCCGCGCGCGTCCACGGTGATCTTCTTGGAGAGGTCGCCGTTGGCGACGGCGGTCGTCACCTGGGCGATGTTCCGCACCTGCGAAGTCAGGTTCAGGGCCATGAAGTTGACGTTGTCGGTGAGCTCCTTCCACACCCCCGACACACCGCGCACCTGCGCCTGGCCGCCGAGGTTGCCTTCGGTGCCGACCTCGCGGGCGACGCGGGTGACCTCGTCGGCGAAGGCGGAGAGCTGGTCGACCATCGTGTTGATGGTGGACTTCAGCTCCAGGATCTCGCCCTTCGCCTCCACCGTGATCTTCTTGCCGAGGTCGCCCTGGGCCACGGCGGTGGAGACCAGAGCGATGTTCCGCACCTGTGAAGTGAGGTTGTCCGCCATGAAGTTGACGTTGTCGGTGAGGTCCTTCCAGACACCGCTCACCCCCCGCACCTGAGCGCGCCCGCCCAGGTTGCCCTCGGTGCCGACCTCACGGGCGACCCTCGTCACTTCGTCGGCGAAGGCGGAGAGCTGGTCGACCATCGTGTTGATGGTGGACTTCAGCTCCAGGATCTCGCCCTGCGCGTCGACGGTGATCTTCTGACTCAGGTCGCCGTTCGCCACGGCCGTCGTCACCTGGGCGATGTTCCGCACCTGCGAGGTCAGGTTCGACGCCATGAAGTTGACGTTGTCGGTGAGGTCCTTCCACACCCCCGACACGCCCCGCACCTGGGCCCGGCCGCCCAACTGCCCCTCGGTGCCGACCTCGCGGGCCACGCGCGTCACCTCGTCGGCGAAGGCGGAGAGCTGGTCCACCATCGTGTTCACGGTCAGCTTCAGTTCGAGCAGCTCACCGGTCGCCTCGACGGTGACCGAGCGGGTCAGGTCGCCGCGTGCCACCGACGTGGTCACCAGGGCGATGTCCCGCACCTGGGCCGTCAGCCGGGCAGCCATGGTGTTGACCGCCTCGGTCACATCCCGCCAACTTCCCGACAGCCCCTGCACCTTGGCCCGCCCACCCAGGCGCCCTTCGGTGCCGACCTCGCGCGCGACCCGGGTCACCTCGCCGGTGAACAACGACAACTGGTCGACCATCTTGTTCACGGCCCGCCCCAGCCGCCGCAGATCGCCGCGCAACTGACGGTTGCCGTCGTGCAGGTCGACCCGCTGGGTCAGATCGCCGCCGGCCACCGCGTCCAGGACCCGGGTCGCGTTCGCCGCCGGGGCCACCAGGGCGTCGAGCAGCTGGTTCACATCGCTGACCCGGGACGCCCAGGCACCCGCGCCGGGGCTCGGCGAGAGCCGCTCGTCGAGCCGGCCGTGCCGCACCAACTCCCTCTTCACACGCTGGACTTCGGTGGTGAAGTGGACGTTGCGGTCGACCAGTTGATTGAAGATCGCGGTCAGTTCGGCCGTGACACCATGGGCGCCGGTCTCCGTCACCTTCGCGAAGTGCCCGTCCCGGGCGGCCGTCATCGCGGCGAGCAGCGGACGCAGATCCGATGCTCGAATCTGGTCATCTTTCTGTCCGTCTTCGAGCACACGCGTAGCACTGTTCTCACTCATGGCGGCCCACTTCGGTAACTCGGCGCTTATGGGCGTGGCCAGTCTGTCACTCTGTCCGCACTGACCGAGGTGTATTCGTCCGATCTGCTCGGGGAGCGGGACATGGGGGCCATTCCGGCGCAACGGGAGACCGATCCTGGTGCTTCTGACGTCCCTGTGCACAGGAGTGTGCTTCCGTACGCCCGGGCGCACGCCACCCTCACGGGCAGCTCCCTCGCGCCGGGCGCCGCCCGCGCACTTCTGCGCGCCGCCCTCTCCGAGTGGGCCGAACTGGGCCTGTCCGGCACGGCACCGCTCACCGACCGGCTGGCCGACGACGCCGTCGTGGTCGTCAGCGAACTCGTCACCAACGCGGTCGTGCACGCCGGTACCGACGTCGATCTGGAGTGCCGTCTGGAAACGGAGACCGGTGCCCTCGTCGTCGAGGTCGCCGACCAGCACCCCTCGCGCGCCCCGCGCGACGGCACGGGCGAACCGTCGTACGAGACACCGGAGTACGGCCGCGGACTGCGCCTCGTGGCCACCCTCGCCGAGTCCTGGGGCATCACCTACCGCAAGGGCACCAAGACCGTGTGGGCGCGGCTGACCGAGGAGGACAGCGCCGCAGTGGGGCAGAGCGGGGCGTACGCGGGGGTGCACGGCCTGGAGATCGCCGGGGTCCTCGCCCCCGAACCCCGGCGCGCCGAACGCGACCGGGAGTGGCTCAACCGCGGCGCGCTGTCCTTCCTCGCCGAGGCCTCCGACCTGCTCGCCGGACAACTCGACGAGGACCTGGTCGCCGCCCTCGCCGGACAGCTGATCGTGCCGCGGCTCGCCGACTGGTGCGCGGTGTGGCTGGAGGACGAGCACATGGGGCGCGGCGGCGTGTGGGGCGGCGACGGGACCGGCGGGGTGGGCCCACGGCTCGCCCGCGTCTGGCACGGCCATGAGAGCCGTATCGAGGAACTGCGCCGGGCCCTGGAGAAGGACCCGCCCAGACCGGTGGACCCGCCGCGCTCCGGGCCCGTGCCGTTCCCCTGGCCCGGCGACGCGCTGGGCGTGCACGGGGCGAACGGCACGGCACTGGCGTACCGGCTGATCGCGGGCGGCCGGCCGCTCGGCACGCTCGTCATCGGACGCTCCGGGCTGCTCCGCTTCCCCGACGAGATCACCGGCCTGGTCGAGGACCTCGGCCGCCGGGTCGCCCTCGCCATCGGCGCGGCCC
Source organism: Streptomyces sp. NBC_00019 (assembly GCF_045041015.1). Classification (NCBI taxonomy): domain Bacteria; kingdom Bacillati; phylum Actinomycetota; class Actinomycetes; order Kitasatosporales; family Streptomycetaceae; genus Streptomyces; species Streptomyces sp. NBC_00019. The sequence goes on along the minus strand of NZ_CP108302.1, from coordinate 3,774,887 downwards.
GCCAGTACGCCCGCCAGGCCACCATCAGCGCCGTCCTCCAGCGCGGGCTGCTGCCCGGCGCGGTCGCGGAGATCCCCGGGATGCGCAGCGCGCTGGTGTACGAGCCGTGCGACAAGGGCGGCCCCAGCGGCGACTTCTACGACCTCTTCCCGGCCGGCGACGGCCGCTGGTGCTTCGCCGTCGGTGACGTCCAGGGCAAGGGTCCCGAGGCCGCCGTGGTGATCGGCCTGGCCCGCCCCTGGCTGCGGCTCCTGGCCCGCGAGGGCTACCGCGTCGCCGACGTCCTGGACCGCCTCAACCAGCTGCTCCTCGACGACGCCACGGAGGCCGCCGACGCCGCCGCCCGCGCACTGATCGCCGCGGGCGGCCAGTCCCTGACCGGCGACGGCCCCCAGACCCGCTTCCTCTCCCTCCTCTACGGCGAGCTGGCCCCCTTCGACGGCGGTGTGCGCTGCACCCTCGCCTCCGCCGGGCATCCACTGCCGCTGCTCCTCGGTGCGGGCGGCGAGGTCCGCACCGCCGCCCGGCCCCAGACCCTGCTCGGCGTAGTCGAGGACGAGACGTACACCAGCGAGACCTTCGACCTGCGGCCCGGCGACACCCTGCTCGCCGTCACGGACGGGGTGACGGAGCGGCGCTGCGGCCCCCGCCAGTTCGACGACGGCGACGGCCTCGCGACGGCGCTCGCCGGCTGCGCCGGGCTCACCGCCCCGCTGATCGCGGAGCGCGTCAGACGGCTGGTGCACGAGTTCGGCGTAGGGCCGCCGGAGGACGATCTTGCGCTGCTGGTGCTCCAGGCGGAGTAGCCGGAGCAGTCGCCACGGTCCTGGACAATGGAGGACATGCCTTCCGCACTCCCCGACGGCGAGCCCGTCCCCGACGACGGCGCGCTCCCCGCATCCGCGCTCGCCGGGGCCGACGCCCGCCCCCTCGGGTTCTACCTGCACGTTCCGTACTGCGCGACCCGCTGCGGCTACTGCGACTTCAACACCTACACAGCGACCGAGCTGCGCGGCACGGGCGGTGTGCTGGCCTCGCGCGACAACTACGCCGACACCCTGATCGACGAGATCCGGCTGGCCCGCAAGGTCCTCGGCGACGACCCGCGCCAGGTCAGCACGGTGTTCGTCGGCGGCGGTACGCCGACCCTGCTGGCCGCGGACGATCTCGTACGGATGCTGGCGGCGATCCGTGACGAGTTCGGTCTGGCGCCGGACGCGGAGGTGACGACGGAGGCGAACCCGGAGTCGGTGGACCCGTCATATCTGGCCACCCTGCGGCAGGGCGGCTTCAACCGGATCTCCTTCGGCATGCAGAGCGCACGGCAGCACGTGCTGAAGGTGCTCGACCGCACGCACACCCCGGGCCGCCCCGAGGCGTGCGTGGCGGAGGCCCGGACGGCCGGGTTCTCGCACGTCAACCTGGATCTGATCTACGGCACCCCGGGTGAGTCGGACGACGACTGGCGGGCCTCGCTGGAGGCGGCGATCGGCGCGGGCCCGGACCACGTCAGCGCCTATGCGCTGATCGTCGAGGAGGGCACGCAGCTGGCCCGTCGTATCCGGCGCGGTGAGGTCCCGATGACCGACGACGACGTCCACGCGGACCGCTATCTCATCGCGGAGTCGGTGCTGTCCGAGGCGGGCTACGACTGGTACGAGGTGTCGAACTGGGCCACCTCGGAGGCGGGCCGCTGCCTCCACAACGAGCTGTACTGGCGCGGCGCCGACTGGTGGGGCGCGGGACCCGGCGCCCACTCCCACGTGGGCGGGGTGCGCTGGTGGAACGTGAAGCATCCGGGGGCGTACGCGGGGGCGCTGGCGGCGGGTCGGTCGCCGGGGGCGGGCCGTGAGCTCCTGTCCGAGGAGGACCGACGGGTCGAGCGGATCCTGCTGGAGCTGCGGCTTCTGGAGGGGGTGCCGTTGTCGTTGCTGCGGGAGGAGGGGCTCCGGGCCTCCCGCCGGGCTCTGTCGGACGGACTTCTCCAGGAGGAGCCGTATGGCGCGGGGCGTGCGGTGCTCACCCTGCGGGGGCGGCTGCTGGCGGATGCGGTGGTGCGGGACCTCGTGGACTGAGAGGTTGTCGGGCCGGCTGCGGGTTCGTCGTGGCTGGTCGCGCAGCCCCGCGCCCCTGGGTGGGTGCAGTTCCCCTGGTCGATGAGGTACCGCGTGTTACGCCGTGACGAAATCGATCAGCTCCTCTACTCGGCCCAAGAGCTCCGGCTCCAGGTCCTTGTAAGAGTTCACCCGCTTCAGGATCGCCTGCCAGACCGCGCCCGTGTTCTCCGACGGCCAGCCCAGGGCCCGGCACACGCCCGTCTTCCAGTCCTGGCCGTGGGGGACGCGTGGCCAGGACTCGATGCCCAGGGACGACGGCTTCACCGCCTCCCAGATGTCGATGTACGGGTGGCCGACGACGAGGGCGTGGTCGCTGGTCACCGACTGTGCGATGCGCCACTCCTTCGTGCCCGGCACCAAGTGGTCCACGAGGACGCCCAGGCGGGCGTCCGGGCCCGGCGCGAACTCCTCGACGATCGACGGGAGGTCGTCGACGCCCTCCAGGTACTCCACGACCACGCCCTCGATGCGCAGGTCGTCGCCCCAGACCTTCTCCACCAGTTCCGCGTCGTGCCGGCCCTCGACGTAGATCCGGCCGGCGCGGGCCACGCGGGCGCGGGCGCCGGGGACGGCCACCGAGCCGGATGCCGTACGGGTGGGACGTAGCGGCGCCTGACCGGTGGGACGTACGAGCGTCACCACCCGGCCCTCCAGCAGAAAGCCTCTCGGCTCCATCGGGAACACCCGGTGCTTGCCGAAGCGGTCCTCCAGGGTCACCGTGCCCGCCTCGCAGCGGATCACCGCACCGCAGAAACCGGTGCCGGGTTCCTCGACCACCAGGCCGGGCTCCGCCGGGACCTCGGGGACGGGTTTCGGCTTCTTCCAGGGAGGGGTCAGGTCGGCGGAGTACTGGCGCATTCGGATGACGATAGGAGAAGCCCGCCATCACCTAACGCGACACGCCGAAGCGGGTTGCCAGGGCGTCGCGCTGCCGTCGTACGAACGCCGCGTCCACCACCGCTCCGTGACCGGGTACGTACAACGCGTCTTCGCCGCCCAGGTCCAGCAGTCGGTCCAGCGCCGCCGGCCAGTGCGACGGTACGGCGTCGGGGCCCGCCTGCGGTTCGCCGGACTCCTCGACCAGGTCGCCGCAGAAGACCACCTCGGGGGAGCCCGGGACCAGGACCACGAGGTCGTGGCCGGTATGGCCGGGGCCGACGTTCGCCAACAGGACCTGGCGGCCGCCGCCGAGGTCGAGGGTCCACTCGCCGGAGACATGATGGCGGGGGTGGGGCAGGGCGCCGACGGCCTCGTCGGCCAGTGCCGTGTCCAGGCCGTTGCGGATCGCGTCCGCGCGCAGTGCCTCGCGGGCCTGGTGCTGGTCGAACAGTGCGTCCATGCCCACCGGCCCGTACACCTCCGCCCCCGCGAACGCCGCCGCCCCGAAGACATGGTCGAAGTGGGGATGGGTCAGCGCGAGATGAGTCACACGATGCCCGGCGAGCGATTCGGCCTGCGTCCGCAACCGCGCACCCTCGCCGAGGCTCGATCCGGCGTCGATCAGCAGAGCGGTCCCCGAACCGACGACCAGCCCCGCTGTGCAGTCCCAGCCCGGCAGCCGGCACCGCCCGACCCCGGCCGCAACCCTCTCCCACCCCAGCTCTTCCCAAGTCACCGTCATACAGCGACGCTAGCCGTACGAGCGGTCGCGGCAGGACCGACCTTGCCCGGGCGGTACCCCACCGCCGTACACTGGGCCGGGGAATGCTGGCACTCGGGCGGACAGAGTGCCAGGCAAGACGCAGAGGGAACGACATCTGGAGGTGTGCGCGATGCTGAGTGAACGCAGGCTTCAGGTGCTGCGCGCCATCGTCCAGGACTATGTGGGCACCGAGGAGCCGGTCGGTTCCAAGGCCCTCACCGAGCGGCACAGCCTCGGCGTCTCCCCGGCGACGATCCGCAACGACATGGCGGCCCTGGAGGACGAGGGGTTCATCGCCCAGCCGCACACCAGTGCCGGGCGGATCCCCACGGACAAGGGCTACCGGCTGTTCGTCGACAAGCTCGCGGGCGTCAAGCCGATGACCGCACCCGAGCGGCGCGCCATCCAGAACTTCCTCGACGGCGCCGTCGATCTCGACGACGTGGTGGCGCGGACCGTACGGCTGCTCGCGCAGCTCACACGGCAGGTCGCGGTGGTGCAGTACCCCTCGCTCACCCGGTCCACCGTGCGCCATGTCGAACTGCTCGCGCTCGCACCCGCACGCCTGATGCTCGTGCTGATCACGGACACCGGGCGGGTCGAGCAGCGGATGATCGACTGCCCGGCGCCCTTCGGCGAGACGTCCCTCGCCGATCTGCGGGCCCGGCTCAACAGCAAGGTCGCGGGCCGGCGCTTCAGTGATGTGCCGATGCTCGTCGAGGACCTCCCCGAGGGCTTCGACCTGGAGGACCGCGGCACCGTCTCGACCGTGCTCTCCACCCTTCTGGAGACACTCGTCGAGGAGAACGAGGAGCGCTTGATGATCGGCGGAACCGCCAATCTCACCCGCTTCGGACATGACTTCCCCCTCACTATCCGTCCGGTTCTCGAAGCCCTCGAGGAGCAGGTCGTGCTCCTCAAGTTGCTTGGTGAGGCCGGGGATTCGGGCATGACCGTACGCATCGGTCATGAGAACGCCTATGAGGGACTCAACTCCACGTCCGTCGTGTCGGTCGGCTACGGTTCGGGCGGCGAGGCAGTAGCCAAGCTCGGCGTGGTCGGACCGACCCGCATGGATTACCCGGGAACGATGGGAGCGGTACGCGCAGTGGCACGGTACGTCGGACAGATCCTGGCGGAGTCGTAAGTGGCCACGGACTACTACGCCGTTCTCGGCGTGCGTCGCGACGCGTCGCAGGAAGAGATCAAGAAGGCCTTCCGTCGGCTCGCTCGCGAGCTGCACCCGGATGTCAACCCTGATCCGAAGACCCAGGAGCGGTTCAAGGAGATCAACGCCGCTTACGAGGTGCTCTCGGACCCGCAGAAGAAGCAGGTCTACGACCTCGGCGGCGACCCCCTGTCCCAGGCGGGCGGCGGTGGCGCGGGCGGCTTCGGGGCCGGTGGGTTCGGGAACTTCTCGGACATCATGGACGCGTTCTTCGGTACGGCGTCGCAGCGGGGTCCGCGGTCGCGTACGCGGCGGGGCCAGGACGCGATGATCCGGCTGGAGATCGAGCTCGACGAGGCGGCCTTCGGCACGACGAAGGACATCCAGGTCGACACGGCGATCGTGTGCACCACCTGTAGCGGTGAGGGCGCGGCGCCGGGGACCTCCGCTCAGACGTGTGACATGTGCCGCGGACGCGGTGAGGTGTCGCAGGTGACGCGGTCGTTCCTGGGGCAGGTCATGACGTCCCGGCCGTGTCCGCAGTGCCAGGGGTTCGGGACGGTCGTTCCGACGCCGTGCCCCGAGTGTGCGGGCGATGGCCGCGTACGGTCCCGTCGCACCCTCACGGTCAAGATTCCGGCCGGTGTCGACAACGGCACGCGGATTCAGCTCGCCGGTGAGGGTGAGGTCGGGCCCGGTGGGGGTCCTGCCGGAGACCTGTACGTCGAGATCCACGAGTTGCCGCACTCGCAGTTCCAGCGGCGCGGTGACGATCTGCACTGCACGGTCACGCTTCCGATGACCGCGGCGTCTCTCGGTACCAAGGTGCCGCTGGAGACGCTGGACGGGCTGGAGGAGGTCGACATCCGGCCGGGCACGCAGTCCGGGCAGTCGATTCCGCTGCACGGGCGTGGTGTCACGCATCTGCGGGGCGGCGGCCGGGGTGACCTCATCGTCCATGTCGAGGTGCAGACGCCTAACAAGCTGGATCCGGAGCAGGAGCGGTTGCTGCGGGAGCTGGCGAAGCTGCGGGGCGAGGAGCGGCCCACGGGGCAGTTCCAGCCTGGGCAGCAGGGGTTGTTCTCGCGGTTGAAGGACGCGTTCAACGGTCGGTGATCGGTGATCGGTAGAGGGCGGCTGCGGGCAGGGATTTCCTCGCCCCCGCCGCCCTTATCCATTCCCATCCCCAGGGGCGCTGCCCCTTCGACCCCGTCCCTGGGGGCTCCGCCCCCAGACCCCCGTCGGCCCCGAAAGGGCCTCGTCCTCAAACGCCGGACGGGCTGAAAAGTGCTGGTCGGTGGGGGGTGCGCGGGGGGCTCACCCGCGGCCCATTCCGCTGTCCTATGCCAGTGGACGGCCGGATTCGGACTTGTTCGGAGGACGTGACAACATGCGGTCATGTCCTCCGCGCTGACCGATCTTTTCCCGCATCCGATCGTGCAGGCCCCTATGGCGGGCGGCGTTTCCGTGCCGCAGCTCGCTGCCGCCGTGTCCGATGCCGGGGGGCTCGGGTTCCTTGCCGCCGGGTACAAGACGGCGGACGGGCTGTATCAGGAGATCAAGCAGCTGCGCGGGCTGACCGGGCGTCCCTTCGGGGTCAATCTGTTCATGCCGCAGCCGGAGTACGCCGACCCGGCCGCCGTGGACGTGTACGCGCACCAGCTGTCCGGCGAGGCCTCCTGGTACGAGACCGAGCTCGGGGACCCCGACAGCGGACGTGACGACGGATACGACGCCAAGCTCGCCGTACTGCTCGACAACCCGGTGCCGGTGGTGTCCTTCCACTTCGGCGTCCCCCGCAGCGAGGTGCTGGAGTCCCTGCGGCGCGCGGGAACCTTCACCCTCGTCACCGCGACCACCGCCGAGGAGGCCCTCGCCGTGCAGCGGGCCGGCGCCGACGCGGTCATCGCGCAGGGCGTGGAGGCCGGCGGGCATCAGGGGACCCACCGTGACATCCCGGAGAACGACGGGACCGGGATAGGGCTGCTGTCGCTCGTCGGGCAGATCCGCGAGACCGTCGGCATCCCCGTCGTCGCCGCCGGCGGCATCATGCGCGGCAGCCAGATCGCCGCCGTCCTCGCCGCCGGCGCCGGCGCCGCACAGCTCGGCACCGCCTTCCTCGCCACCACGGAGTCCGGCGCCGCGCCCGTCCACAAGCAGGCGCTCACCAACCCCCTGTTCGTCCGCACCGAGTTGACCCGTGCCTTCTCCGGCCGCCCCGCCCGCGGGCTCGTCAACCGCTTCCTGCGCGAGCACGGCCGGTACGCCCCCGCCGCCTACCCGGAGATCCACCACCTCACGTCCCCGCTTCGGAAGGCCGCCGCCAAGGCCAAGGACCCGCAGGGCATGGCCCTGTGGGCCGGCCAGGGCCACCGCATGGCACGCGAGCTGCCCGCCGCGCAGCTGGTGGAGGTGCTGGTCGCCGAACTCGCCGACGCCCGGACAGCGTTGTCGGTCTTCCCGAAGGGCGATGACCTCCGATGACGGCTCCCGTGTTCGTGGTCGAGCACTTCGACGCCGGGGGCGGTGGACGCTACGTCCTGGAGGGCCCCGAGGGGCGCCACGCGGTCTCCGTGAAGCGGCTCCAGCCCGGCGAGGAGGTCGTCCTCACCGACGGCGCGGGACGTTACGCGGTGTGCGACGTGATCGGCACCGAGGGCAAGGACCGGCTGATCGTCCACATGACCTCGGTGTCCGAGGAGCCGGAGGAGTTCCCCCGTGTCACCGTCGTCCAGGCCCTCCCCAAGGGCGACCGCGGTGAGCTGGCCGTCGAGACCATGACCGAGACCGGCGTCGACGCGATCGTGCCCTGGCAGGCCGCCCGCTGCATCACCCAGTGGAAGGGCGACCGCGGACTGAAGGCCCTCACCAAGTGGCGGTCCACCGCCCGCGAGGCCGGCAAGCAGTCCCGGCGGTTCCGCTTCCCCGAGGTCGCGGACCTGGCCACGTCCAAGCAGGTCGCGGCACTGCTCGCCAAGGCCGACTTCGCCGCCGTACTCCACGAGAGCGGTGACGAACCGCTGGCCACCGTCGAACTCCCCACCGAGGGCGACATCGTGCTCGTCGTCGGACCCGAAGGGGGCGTCTCCCCCGAGGAGTTGGCACTGTTCGAGGAAGCGGGGGCGAAGCCGTACGTCCTCGGGCGTACCGTGCTGCGTACATCGACCGCCGGGACCGCCGCGACCGCCGTGCTCCTCGCGCGCACCGGCCGCTGGTCCTGAGAACCAGAGGGAACGCCTTGGAACTCGCCCAAGTCCGGCTGCTCGTCTCCGACTTCCCCGTCTGTTACCGCTTCTACGCCGAAGTCCTCGGCCTCAAGGCGCAGTCGGGGGCGACGCAGGGACCGTACGAGAAGTTCAGCCCCGCCACCGGCTCCGCCGGTATCGCCCTCCAGGACCGGTCCATGATGGCCGGGATACTGGGGGAGCTGGGCGACGAGGCGAGCGGGCACCGGTCACTGGTCGTGCTGCGCGTCGACGATCTCGACACCTACTGCGAACAGATCGCCGAGCGGGGTGCCGTCCTGCTGCACGGTCCCGCCCCCATGACCGACCGGATGCGGGTCGCCCACCTCAAGGACCCGGAGGGGAACCTTGTGGAGCTGCAGGAGTGGCTGCTGCTGCGCACTTGAGGTCGACGGTCTCGGCGACCGCGTAGAACAGCTCCCAGCCGTCCAACTCCCGGTCACCGGGCCGCAGTAGGCCGCGCCGGGCGGCTTCGTCCAGCAGGGCGCGCACGACGCCGGGCTCGCGGAGGTTGATCCCCTCGCCCTGTCCGTCGGCCGCGTAGCCCTGGAACCAGGGGTGGCCCTCGGAGACGTACCGCCGCGAGCCGGGGCCGCCCGCCCGGAAGACGATCCGGGTGCGGTTGCCCTCCCTGTGCAGGGTGACGATGTCCCGCCAGACGCCGTCTGGGCCCTTCTTCTGGCGGAAGTTCCACAGGTAGGTCGTCCGCTCGTCCACGACGAGACGGCGAAGGCGGCGGTCGTTGCGCATGCCGTCACGTTAGACGGGCGGGCAGCGCTTGGTCTTCGGGTTTTCCGCGGGCAGCAGTCGGACGTCCTCGCGACGGACCGCGAACGACTCCTGGACGTCGCCGTTCTTGCGCCTCGGGTCCCAGAGCCAGATCCAGTCGCCCGAGGTGCCGAAGGACAGGACGGGGTGGTCGGTCGGGGCCGGGCCGTTCTCGACGGCGAGCGGCTTGTCCGGGTCCACCGGGCTCAGACACATGAAGTGGCCGTAGATGCCGAAGTAGGCGTCTGGTTCGCTGCCGTCGCGGGCGGCGTTCTCGGCGTCCCGGCCGGCGGTCTTGGCCGCCTGTGAGGTGCCCAGGAGGATCGCGCCCAGCGCGTAGGAGACGATCAGCAGGCTCGCCAGGACCGCGGCGAAGAAGCGGTTGCCGCTGTCCCGGCCCAGGTGGAAGTGGCGCAGCCAGCCCACCACCGCCAGGAAGAACAGCATGCTGCCCAGGGCGAGGCCCATGGGTTCGCCCGCCGCCAGATAGGTGCCGAGACGGGGTGTGGGCACGGCGTCCGCGCGGATGTCGAAGCGGTCCAGATACGACGAATGCATCTGGCCGCCCAGCCAGTTGACCATCGACCACACCACCGGCACCGACAACGGCAGCAGCCAGGCCGCATGCCGCGTGAAGATCGTCCGGCGCAGTGCGAGCACCGTCCCGGCCCCGGTGAACGCGACCACCGCCATGACCAGCACCACCGCCCACAGCACCCGCGGCTTGGTGTCCGTGCCCACCAGCGCCCCGAACCCCGCCATCGCCGAGGTCCCCGCCACCCCCGCCGCCCACTGCACCGGCCGCCCCCGGTCCCGGGTCTCCTTCGCCATCCGGCCCAGCGGCAGCGCCCCCGCCGTGCTCAGCAGCGCGGGCAGCAGCTTCCACCAGCCGTCCGCCCACACCAGGTACATCCCGCAGACGGCCGCCAGCACGATCCCGACCGCGCCCGCCGTCACCAAGGTCCAACGGACCCGGCGTGCGTGCGGGGTCTCATCCAGCGGCGGGTTCGCGTCCGAATGCCCCGGAACCCGCAGCCCGTGCGCGGCGGGGTCGAATACCCGCCCGCCCAGCGTCCGGGCGGCCAGCTCGGTGCGCGCGGCGTCCTGGGACTCCGGCCCTGCCGGGACCGTCACGGCACGCTGCTCGTCCGAGAGCCCCAGCCAGGTCAACAGGCCTCCCCAGGAGGGCAGTACGCGATGCACGTTGTACGTCGTCGTCGTCGGCCGTGGGTGTTCCACCAGGGCCGCGTCCCGCACCCATGCGCCCAACTCCGCCTGACGGGCGAGCCGTTCCACCTCCGAGGTGGCCGTGCGCAGGGCTCCCAGGCGGGCTCCGTGGAGCCGGATCTCGACGACGAGCGTGGTTCGGTGCGGAGCGGCGGGTGCGGCCTCCTCGGCCTCGGCCGGACGTACGGTCCAGCCCCGTTCCTCGAACAGGCCTGTCACATAGGCCACTTCATCCGCCTGGTCGACCACGTCGACAAGGATCCGCACCCGACGCCGACGCGGCGGAGCGGGCGGCCCCGCCGCCGGGGAGGCCGTCGTTTCCACGGACGGAGCGGTGTCGTCCGAGGGGCGCGGCGCGGGCAGGACGCGCCGACGGAGCGGCGAGCTGGGCAACGGTCCTCCAGATGATCGAGTGTCACTCGATTGTGGGGCGAGTGTCCGTATGCGCTCTACCGCGGCGGCCGTGACAGTGGGAAGCTGCCCTCCATGGGGGTATTGCGCAGGTTTTGGGGCCGCCCGCGAGGACACCGGGTTCAGCGGGTGGCAGCCGTGTCCGTGCTCGCGGTCGTGGTCGCCGGGGGGCTCACCGCCTGTGATCCGGCGGGGCTGAACTCCGCTTCCGTGGCGTACACGACCGACCAGACGGTCACCAAGGAGCTGGAGCGGCAGAAGGCCAACGTGCAGTGGCTGACCTGCCAGGCCTCCTACGGGAACCGGCCCACGCCGACGGCGACCGACAACGCCGTGGCCGAGGTCCACTGCACCGGCGAGACCACCAGCAATCAGGACATCGACGTCGACGGCAAGATCACCCGTGTGGTCAACGGCCAGTGTGTGCGCGGCGAGCTGACCGCGAAGATCGACGGCAAGCAGTGGTTCCAGGTCAACGGACTGGGCAACTGCAACGCCTCGCCCGAGCCGAACAACCCGGGCGGCAACGGGCAGCCGGGGGACACCGTCACCGTGACGGTCACGGAGACCATCTGGTGCGACAAGTACCCGGACTGCAGGCCCGTCCAGGGCAAGTGATCCAAAGCCCTGTCCGTGGGCCGTCGGCCCTGCATAGGGTTGACTCGTGACACAGCCCGCGACGCCCTCGTATCTCCGGTTTCCGCACCTGCACGGCGACTTGGCGGCCTTCACCGCCGAGGACGACGTGTGGATCGCCCCCCTCGACGGCGGCCGGGCCTGGCGGGTCAGCGCCGACAACGTGCCCGTCTCCACACCGCGCATCTCGCCCGACGGCACCACCGTCGCCTGGACCTCCACCCGGGACGGCGCCCCCGAGGTGCACATCGCCCCGGTCGACGGCGGCCCCGCCAAGCGGCTGACGCACTGGGGGAGTTGGCGTACCCAGGTGCGCGGCTGGACCCCGGACGGCCAGGTCCTCGCGATCACCACCCACGGCCAGGCCAGCCTGCGCCGCTCCTGGGCGCACGCCGTCCCGCTCGACGGGGGACCGTCGACCCTCCTGCCGTACGGGCCCGTGGGCGGTGTCGCGCTCGGGCCGTCCACCGTGCTGCTGTCCGCGCCGATGGGGCGGGAGGCCGCCTGGTGGAAGCGGTACCGGGGCGGTACGGCGGGCAAGCTGTGGATCGATCACCAGGGCGACGGGGAGTTCGTACGGCTGCATGAAGACCTCGACGGGAACATCGAGTTCCCGGTGTGGGCGGGGGAGCGGATCGCCTTTCTCTCCGACCACGAAGGGGTCGGCGCGCTGTACTCCTCCCTCGCCGACGGGTCCGATCTGCGGCGCCACACACCCCTCGACGGGTTCTACGCCCGGCACGCCGCCGGTGACGGCACCCGGGTCGTCCACACCTCCGCCGGTGAACTGTGGGTCCTGGACGACCTGGACGGGGCCGAGCCGCGCCGGCTGGAGGTGCGGCTCGGTGGGCAGCGCGTCGACCGGCAGCCGTTCACGGTGAACGCCTCGCGCTGGTTCGGCTCCGCCGCCCCCGACCACACCGCGCGCGGCAGCGCGGTCGCCGTCCGGGGTGCCGTGCACTGGGTCACCCACCGTTCCGGCCCGACCCGGGCGCTGGCAGCCGAACCCGGCGTACGGGCCCGGCTGCCCCGCACCTTCCGCACGGAGGGCGAGGAGTGGGTGGTGTGGGTGACCGACGCGGAGGGCGACGACGCCCTGGAGTTCGCGCCCGCCACCGGCCTGGCCCCCGGCGCCACCCCGCGCCGCCTCGCCGCCGGACAGCTCGGCCGGGTTCTCGGGCTCGCCATGGCCCCCGACGGCAGCCGGGCCGCGGTCGCCGCGCACGACGGACGCGTCCTGCTCGTCGAGCGGGAGACCGGCGAGGTCCGCGAGGTGGACCGGAGCGCGGACGGCGACGTCTCCGGGCTGGTCTTCTCACCCGACTCGGCCTGGCTCGCCTGGTCCCACCCCGGCCCGCGCCCGCTCCGCCAGCTCCGCCTCGCCAACACCACCGACCTCTCCGTCACCGAGGCGACCCCGCTCCGCTTCCAGGACTACGCGCCCACCTTCACCCTGGACGGCAAGCACCTCGCCTTCCTCTCCACCCGCTCCTTCGACCCGGTCTACGACGAGCACGTCTTCGACCTCGCCTTCGTGGTCGGCGACCGCCCGCACCTGATCACGCTCGCCGCGACCACGCCCTCGCCGTTCGGCCCGCAGCGGCACGGCCGCCCCTTCGAGGCCCCGGACAAGGACGAGACGCCCGACAGCGAGGGCACCCCGGCCACCCGCATCGACCTCGAAGGCCTCGCCGACCGGATCGTGCCGTTCCCGGTCGAGGCCGCCCGCTACTCCAACCTGCGCGCGGCGAAGGACGGCGTGCTGTGGCTGCGCCACCCGGTGCAGGGTGTCCTCGGCTCCTCCCGGGCCACCCCGGACGACCCCGACCCCAAGACCGAGCTGGAGCGCTACGACCTGGCCCAGCAGCGCCTGGAGCATCTCGCCGCCGACGCCGACCACTTCGCGGTCAGCGGGGACGGCAAGCGGGTCCTGCTGTGGACCGACGGGCGGCTGAAGGTCGTACCGAGCGACCGGCGGGCCTCGGGCGACGACGACAGTGACACCAACATCACCGTCGACCTCGCCCGGATCCGCCAGACCGCCGACCCGTCGGCCGAGTGGCGGCAGATGTACGAGGAGACCGGCCGCATCATGCGGGACCACTTCTGGCGCCCCGACATGAGCGGTGTCGACTGGTCCGGCGTCCTGGACCGCTACCGCCCGGTGGTGGACCGGGTCGCCACCCACGACGACCTCGTCGACCTCCTCTGGGAGGTGCAGGGCGAGCTCGGCACCTCGCACGCCTACGTCATGCCGCGCGGCGGCTACGGCAGCGGCCCCCGGCAAGGGCTCCTCGGCGCCGACATCTCCCGTCACCAGGACGGCAGCTGGCGTATCGACCGCATCCTTCCGACCGAGACCTCCGACCCCGACGCCCGCTCCCCGCTCGCCGCGCCCGGTGTCGCGGTGCGCGCGGGCGACGCGATCGTCGCGGTCGGCGGGCATCCGGTCGACCCGGTCACCGGTCCGGGCCCGCTCCTCGTCGGCACGGCGGGCAAGCCGGTCGAGCTGACCGTCTCGCCGTCCGGCGGCGGTGACGTGCGGCACGCCGTCGTCGTACCGATCGCCGACGAGGAACCGCTGCGCTACCACGCGTGGGTCGCGGACCGGCGGGCGTACGTCCACGAGAGGTCCGGCGGCCGGCTCGGCTACCTCCACGTCCCCGACATGCAGGCCCCCGGCTGGGCCCAGATCCACCGTGACCTGCGGGTCGAGGTGGCCCGTGAGGGGCTGGTCGTCGACGTCCGGGAGAACCGCGGCGGTCACACCTCCCAGCTCGTCGTCGAGAAGCTGGCCCGGCGGATCGTCGGCTGGGCCCTGCCGCGCGGGCTGCGGCCGTACAGCTATCCGCAGGACGCGCCGAGGGGGCCGGTGGTCGCCGTGGCGAACGAGTTCTCGGGCTCCGACGGCGACATCGTCAACGCGGCGATCAAGGCGCTGGGGATCGGGCCGGTGGTCGGCACCCGGACCTGGGGTGGCGTCATCGGGATCGACAGCCGGTACCGGCTCGTCGACGGCACGCTGATCACCCAGCCCAAGTACGCGTTCTGGCTGGAGGGTTACGAGTGGGGCGTGGAGAACCACGGCGTGGACCCGGACGTCGAGGTGGTCCAGCGCCCGCAGGACCACGGCGCGGGGAAGGACGTACAGCTGGACGAGGCGGTACGCATAGCGCTGGAGGCCCTGGAGCGGACCCCGGCGAAGGTGCCTCCGTCGCTTCCCTGACCTGATCGATACGATGCCCCCACACCCGCGACCCGAAGGGACACCACATGCCAGGGGAACCGCAGGACGACTGCCTGTTCTGCAAGATCGTCGCAGGGCACATCCCGGCGACGATCGTCCGTGAGACGGACACCACCGTCGCCTTCCGGGACATCAACCCCCAGGCCCCCACGCACGTCCTGGTGATCCCCAGGGTGCACTACGAGAACGCCGCGACCCTCGCCGCCGCCGAACCGGCCATCGCCGCCGACGTCCTCGGCGAAGCACAGTCGGTCGCCGAGGAAGACAAGCTGGAGAGCTACCGCATCGTCTTCAACACCGGTGCCGGCGCCGGCCAGACCGTCTTCCACGCCCACGCGCACGTCCTGGGCGGTCGCGGCCTGCAGTGGCCGCCCGGGTAAGTCACCGTGTCCGTACGTGAATTGGTGGTCCTCGGCACCGCCAGCCAGGTTCCCACCCGGCACCGCAACCACAACGGCTACCTCCTGCGCTGGGACGGCGAGGGCATCCTCTTCGACCCGGGCGAGGGCACCCAGCGCCAGATGCTGCGGGCCGGTGTCGCCGCGCACGACCTGAACCGGATCTGTGTCACGCACTTCCACGGCGACCATTCGCTGGGGCTCGCCGGTGTCATCCAGCGCATCAACCTCGACAAGGTCCCGCACCAGGTCACGGCCCACTACCCGAAGTCCGGCCAGCGCTTCTTCGACCGGCTGCGGTACTCCACGGCGTACCGGGAGACGGTCGGGATCACCGAGGCGCCGGTGAGTGAGGACGGGGTGCTGGCCACGGGTTCCACCTATGCGCTGGAGGCCCGAAAGCTCTCCCACCCCGTCGAGTCGTACGGCTATCGCGTCGTCGAACCCGACGGCCGCCGGATGCTGCCCGACCGTCTTGCCGCGCACGGCATCAAGGGCCCGGACGTCGGCCGGATCCAGCGGGAGGGCTCGGTCGACGGGGTCTCCCTCGAGGACGTCAGCGAGGTGCGGCGCGGGCAGCGGTTCGCGTTCGTCATGGACACCCGGCTGTGCGACGGCGTGTACGCGCTGGCCGAGGGGTGCGACATGCTCGTCATCGAGTCGACGTTCCTCGACGAGGACACGCAGCTGGCCGTCGACCACGGCCACCTGACCGCCGGGCAGGCGGCCACCGCGGCGCGGGACGCCGGCGTACGGCATCTCGTGCTCACGCACTTCAGCCAGCGCTACGGCGACCCCGACGAGTTCGAACGGCAGGCGCGGGCGGCGGGCTTCGAGGGCGAGCTGACGGTCGCGCACGATCTTCTGCGGGTGCCGGTTCCGAAACGGCGGTAAAGCGGCCGTACGATGCTTCGATGCCCCTCCCCAAAGCTGAACTGCACCTCCACATCGAAGGCACGCTGGAGCCCGAGCTGGCGTTTGAGCTGGCCGCCCGCAACGGCGTCGAGCTGCCGTACGCGGACACGGACGAGCTCCGCAAGGCGTACCAGTTCGAGGACCTCCAGTCCTTCCTGAACCTGTACTACGAGCTCATGGCCGTCCTGCGCACCGAGCGGGACTTCGAGGACCTCGCGAACGCGTATCTGGCCCGTGCCGCCGCGCAGGGGGTACGGCACGCGGAGATCTTCTTCGATCCGCAGGCGCACATCGCGCGCGGTGTGGGGATGGGGACGGTCGTCGACGGGCTGTGGCGGGCGCTCGGCAGCAGCGAGGCGAATCACGGCGTCTCGACGCAGCTGATCCTGTGCTTCCTGCGGGACGAGTCCGCCGAGTCGGCCCTGGAGACGCTGGACGCCGCGAAGCCGTATCTCGACCGGATCGTCGGTGTCGGGCTCGACTCCGCCGAGGTCGGGCATCCGCCGGTCAAGTTCCGCGAGGTGTACGAGGCGGCTGCGGCCCTTGGTCTGCGGCGGGTGGCGCATGCCGGGGAGGAGGGGCCGCCGGAGTACATCACGCAGGCCCTTGATGTGCTCGGTGTGGAGCGGATCGATCATGGGCTGCGGTGCATGGAGGACCCCGAGTTGGTCTCGCGGTTGGTGCGGGATCGCGTGCCGCTGACGTTGTGCCCGTTGTCCAATGTGCGGCTGCGGACGGTTGATGTGCTGGCCGATCATCCGTTGCCCGCGATGCTGGATGCGGGGTTGCTTTGCACGGTGAACTCCGATGACCCGGCGTATTTCGGGGGGTATGCGGGGGACAACTTCGATGCGGTGCGTTTGGCGCTGGGCCTTGGCGAGGAGCGGTTGCGGGAGCTGGCTCGGAACTCGTTTGTCGCGTCCTTCTTGGAGCATGACGAGGAGCGGCGGGCGCGGTACCTCGCGGAGGTCGAGGCGTACGAGTTCTCGTAGGCCAGGGTTTCGGTGCCGCACGTGATGTCTGTTCGAGCCACGGAAGACGGTAAACCAGCGAGATACCCGGCCGTCACCTTCTCGGTCGTCAATGGTGGAGCTTGGCCGTTTACACCGAGTCGCGCTCCCGACTGCCCCCTACGACGGGACGGTTACGGGTCGCATCTCCCGGCTCTCACGATGTCATCGCGAGAGCCGGGACGGGTGCGGTGACAAGCACCCACGCCGAGCGTGCTCGATTGCGCACGTTGACCCCGGCGACGACGTCGGCTGGCCCAGCGAGGCCACACCGACGGCAGCAAAAGCAATCCCGAGTGGGCCTGTTGGCCTTTTCGGTGTGCCCGCAGCGCGGGCAGCGCTGCGAGGTGTAGCTCGCGTCCACCTCCAGAAAAGCAACTCCTGCCCGACGGGCCTTGTAGGAGAGATGCTGTCCCAGTTGGTGGAACGGCCACGAGGAGAGGGTGTCCCGCTGGTCGCGTCGAAGCCGTACCCGGTCCCGGATCCCGTCCAACTGCTCGGCGGCGACTCCCCTTCCGGTGCGTTGCGCGACGGACACGATCTCCTTGCTGATCTTGTGGTTCACATGTGTGGCATGGCGCTGCTCTCTATGAGCTCGGCGGGCCAGCCGGCGGATGGACGAGCGTGTGTTCTTCCGCTCCAGCTCGGCGCGTTCGTGGGCTTGCCAGCGCCCGCTGCGCGGCCAGTGTCGCGTAGGCGTCCACGACCTTCCTCACCACCCGCACCGCTGGCTGCGCGGAAAGGCCGAAGGCGGCTTTCACATCCCCGTACACGACCTTCTGAAGCCCATTGCGGTCCCGTACGCCTGATTGGAATGCGATGAGGGAGACGTAATCGGCGGCCCGATTGCAGGCGCGCAACGTTGCTTCCAACGCCTGAGTTTGCTCGGGCGTCGGCAGCAACTTGACGCGCACCATCAATCGCATGACAGCAACCGTAGGGACTTGCCCGCACCTCAGGACCTGGTTCACACACCGTCACTCGAACAAGTGAATTTCTCGCGCGCGCGTGTCCGTGCAAGCTGTTTCGTTTCTCTTCGAGTGCGGCGCCAGGTCTCGTGCGGAAGTCGCGCGAGGCCCAAACCGTGGTGGTCCGTAGTCAGCAGTGCCGTCCACCGAGTTACCGCCAGTGCGGCGCGCCCCCCGCACCCGGTACCGTCGCCTCGATCTTGGCCCTGATCTCCCGCATCACCGCGATGATCTGCTCCTCGTGCGCCGGGGTCAGCCGGGCCACCGGGACCGAGCAGCTGATGGCGTCCTGGGCGGGGGAGTCGTAGCGCAGGGCGAAGCCGAAGCCGATGATGCCGAGGACGCCCTCCTCGCGGTCGACGGAGTGGCCGCGGGAGCGGATCTCGGAGAGGTCGGCCGTCAGGGTGTCGCGGGTGGTGTGGGAGTTGGGGGTCAGGGCCTCGTAGGGGCCCTCCGGCAGCTCCTCGTCGGGATGTTCGGCCAGGAGGGCCTTGCCCAGGGCGCCGACGTGGGCGGGGAGGCGCCGGCCGACGCGGCTGATCGTGCGCAGGTACTCGTGGGACTCGCGGGTCGCCAGGTACGCCACGTCCCGGCCGTCCAGGCGGCCCATGTGGATGGTCTCGCCGAGCGCCTGGGACGCCTCGTCGAGATACGGGCGTACGACCCGGACGCGCGGGTCGGAGTCGAGGTAGCTCGTGCCGGTCAGCAGGGCGTGGATGCCGATGCCGTAGAGCGAACCGGTGACGTCGGTGCGGACCCAGCCGCGGGAGATCAGGGTCTGCAGCAGCGCGTACATCGAGCTGCGCGGTACCTCCAGCTCGTCCGCCAGCTCCTGCAGCCGCGCCGGGCGGTCCCCGCGCGCGGCCAGCACTTCCAGCAGTTCGACCGTCCGCGCGGCCGACTTCACCTCGCGCACGCCCCCTGTCTCCGACATGTGCCGATCGTAATCGGGGTGTCCGCGCCATTGACGGTCGCGGTTCGCGTATCTAATCTCCATCTTCATACGTGGATTATGTCTACATAGGGAGATGAGTGAGGGTGAGTCTCGATACGGGCGAAGTCGTGCGGCGGCTGGAGGAGGGCATGGCGGGCGGCGTCCTGTCGTTCCCGCTGACCAGCTTCCACGCCGACGGCTCCCTCGACCCGGACGGCTTCCGCACCCATGTCGCCGCCCAGATCGCCACCGCCCCCGGCGCCGTCTTCCCCGCCTGCGGCACCGGCGAGTTCTTCTCACTGGACGAGGACGAGTACCGGACCGTGGTCTCGGTGGCCGTCCAGGAGTCCGCCGGCCGGGTGCCCGTCGTCGCCGGGATCGGCTACGGCTGGGCGCAGGCCGTCCGCTTCGCCCGCATCGCCGAGGAGGCCGGCGCCGACGCGCTGCTGGTGCTCCCGCACTACCTGGTCGCCGCCCCGCAGGAGGGCCTCGTCCGCCAGGTGGCGGAGATCGCCGCTCGGACCCGGCTGCCGCTCATCGCCTACCAGCGCGGACAGGTCACGTTCGGCGTGGAGGCGTTCCGGCAACTGGCCGCCATCCCCACCGTCATCGGCCTCAAGGACGGCCACAGCGACCTCGACCGCCTCCAGCGCCTCACCCTCGCCGCCCCCGAGGGCTTCCTCTTCTTCAACGGCGCCGCCACCGCCGAGATCCA
Organism: Streptomyces sp. NBC_00019; assembly: GCF_045041015.1. NCBI lineage: Bacteria > Bacillati > Actinomycetota > Actinomycetes > Kitasatosporales > Streptomycetaceae > Streptomyces > Streptomyces sp. NBC_00019. The sequence continues at coordinate 3,755,486 of NZ_CP108302.1, read as the reverse complement.
GGCCCGCGCCTACGCCACCGTCGGCGTCCCCGCCTACTCCTCCGCCGTCCACGCCTTCGCCCCGGAGATCGCCGACGCCTTCTTCGGCGCGCTGAAGGCCGGCGACGAGGGCACGGTGGAGAAGCTGCTGCGCGACTTCTACGTCCCGCTCGTTGAACTCCGCGACCGCGTCCCCGGATACGCCGTGTCGCTGGTGAAGGCCGCCGCCCGGCTGCGGGGCCGTCCCGTGGGTCCCGTACGCGCGCCCCTGACCGATCCTTCGGCCGTCGACCTGGCCGACCTCACGTCCCTCCTCGCCACCGGCCTCGACCTCGTGGGAGCCGCCCTGTGAACCTCACCATCACGGACGTCCGGCTGACGCCGATCCTCGTCGCCGACCCGCCGCTGCTCAACACGCAAGGGGTGCACCAGCCGTACACCCCCCGTCTGATCGTGGAGGTGGAGACCGCGGACGGGGTGACCGGGATCGGTGAGACGTACGGCGACACCAAGTACCTGGAGCTGGCGCGGCCCTTCGCCGAGAAGCTGGTGGGGCGGCAGGTGTCCGACCTGAACGGGCTGTTCACGGTCGCCGAGGAAGTCTCGGTCGACTCCTCCCGGGTCTCCGGGCAGGTCGACGTCGGCGGGCTGCGCGGGGTCCAGACCGCCGACAAGCTGCGGCTGTCCGTCGTCTCCGGGTTCGAGGTCGCCTGTCTCGACGCGCTCGGCAAGGCGCTCGGGCTGCCGGTGCACGCGCTGCTCGGAGGGAAGGTGCGGGACGCGGTCGAGTACAGCGCGTACCTGTTCTACCGGTGGGCCGATCATCCCTCGGGCGTGGCCTGCGAGAAGGACGACTGGGGGGCGGCCGTGGATCCGGCCGGGGTCGTGGAGCAGGCGCGGCTGTTCAAGGAGCGGTACGGGTTCACGTCGTTCAAGCTGAAGGGCGGGGTCTTTCCGCCGGACGAGGAGATCGCGGCCGTTCGGGCGCTGGCGGAGGCCTTTCCCGGGCACCCGTTGCGGCTCGACCCCAACGGGGCCTGGTCCGTGGAGACTTCACTGAAGGTCGCCGAGGAGATCGGGGACGTCCTCGAGTACCTGGAGGACCCGGCCCTCGGTACGCCGGCCATGGCAGAGGTGTCCGCCGGGACGGACGTGCCGCTCGCCACCAACATGTGCGTGACGACTTTCGCGGAGATCAAGGAGGCGTTCACTCGCGACGCCGTCCAGGTGGTGCTGTCGGATCACCACTACTGGGGCGGGTTGCGGAACACGCAGCAACTCGCCGCGATCTGCCGGACGTTCGGGGTCGGGGTGTCCATGCACTCCAACACCCATCTGGGGATCTCGCTGGCGGCGATGACGCATGTGGCGGCCACGGTGCCCAACCTCCACCACGCGTGTGACTCCCACTATCCCTGGCAGTCGGAGGACGTCCTCACCTCGCGGCTGACCTTCGACGACGGCAAGGTCGCTGTTTCGGACGCGCCCGGGCTCGGGGTCGAACTCGACCGGGAGAAGCTGGAGTTCCTGCATCAGCGGTGGCTCGACGACGACGGGGCGCTGCGTGAGCGGGACGACGCGGCGGCTATGCGGGTCGCCGAGCCGGGGTGGGTGACGCCGAGCGTGCCTCGCTGGTAGCTCCGGGCCTCTTCTCGCCCCCGCCGCCCCTACCCGTCCCATCCTCCAGGGGCTGCCGCCCCTTCGACCCCGCTCCCAGGGGGCTTCGCCCCCTGGACCCCCATCGGCCCGAAGGGCCTCGTCCGCAAACGCCGGACGGGCTGAGTTTGCCTGGACGACCGGATCCGGACACGGCCCGCGAAGGTGCCGGGGGCCTCCCCCGCCCCGAAGGCGACTCCCGGTGCTGCTCGCACCGCCCGTCCGGGGCCGTCGACGGCCTGACGTGGCGGGCGGGTCGGGCGTGAGCGGCGGCCGGTTGTCAGTGGTGTGGTGCAGACTGGCCTGATCGGCACCACGTCAGGGAGCGCACCGTGATCGTGTCCGGGAAGGGACCGTCGTACGACACCGGAGAGACCGGCCACTGCCAGGCCCAGGTCGACCCGCTGGTCGCCCTGCGCGCACCGGACGACCCGCCCTGGGACGTGTATCTGACCGGCCCCGTCTTCCTCGACATCATCTTCACCGGGCTCGACTCCGCCCCGGTGCGCGGGACCGAGTCCTGGGCGCGCGGGATGGGGTCGAGCCCCGGCGGTGTCGCCAACATGGCCACCGCGCTGGCCCGGCTGGGGCTGAAAACGTCCCTCGCCGCCGCCTTCGGCTCCGATCACTACGGCGAGTACTGCTGGGACGCCCTGGAGCAGGGCGAGGGCATCGACCTCTCACCGTCCCGCACGGTCACCGGCTGGCACTCCCCGGTCACCGTCTCGATGGCGTACGAGGGTGAGCGCACGATGGTCTCCCACGGCCATGAGCCGCCCCCCGAGGAAGCGGCGCCTGACTGCCCGCCCCGCGCGCGTGCGGCCGTGGCCTCGCTGGTGCCGGGCAAGCGGGCCCCCTGGATCACCCAGGCCGCGAGCGAGGGCACCCGCATCTTCGCCGACGTCGGCTGGGACGAGACCGGTGCGTGGGACCTGGCGGGACTGGCCGACCTGGAGCACTGCGAGGCGTTCCTGCCGAACGCGGAGGAGGCCATGCGGTACACCGGCGCCTCCTGCCCCCGCGAGGCTGCCCACGCGCTCACCGCACAGGTGCCGCTGGCCGTGGTCACCCTCGGCGCGGAGGGCGCGTACGCGGTGGACCGGCGCACGGCGGAGACCGCCGAGGTCCCCGCCATCGCCGTGGAGGCCCTCGACCCCACCGGCGCCGGCGACGTCTTCGTGGCCGGCTTCGTCACCGGCACACTGGCGGGCTGGCCGCTGGCCGACCGGCTGGCCTTCGCGGGGCTCACGGCAGCGCTGTCGGTGCAGGAGTTCGGCGGGTCGCTGTCGGCGCCGGGCTGGTCCGAGATCGGGGCATGGTGGCGCAGGGTCCAGTCCGTCGAGGGACAGGACCCGACGGCCCTGCGGCGCTACGGGTTCCTGGCGGACCTGGTGCCGACGGAGCAGGCGAGGCCGTGGCCGTTGCGGCGGGCGGTGCCGACCATCGGTTTCCGCCGGTCGGCCTGACGCTCGCGGCGGGCGGTTCAGGCGACGCGGTCGAGGACGGTGGTCACCTCTTCGCGGACCACGTCCCACGCCCCGGCGGGCAGCGCGCCGATCGGTGTACGCGCCAGGGCGTCGAGGACCGGGCCGGTTTCCGTGTCGTGCTCCACGCTCTCGCAGAGCACGTCGTAGCCGTCCCGGACGGCGACCCGCAGGAGGCGTCCGTCCGTTCCGGCCGTCACCGCGACCGCGACGACGAGGGGCGGTGCGCCGCCCGGCTCGTCGGGCAGCTTGCGGTGGCTGCTGGCCAGCGGGGTGCGCCAGCGCAGGTTCAGCAGCACCGGACGCTTCGCGGTGAGCTCGGTCAGGTCGGTCTCGTAGGGGCCCTCCGAGTCCAGCACCGTGGCGCGGGCGTCCAGGACGAGCGCGGCGGGGAGAAGACAGCGCAGGGTGCTGCCGACAATGTTCCCGCCGACCGTCGCGGCCCGGCGCACCGCCCCGGTGCCCACCCGCGAGGCCGCCCGGCGCAGCACCTCCGGGACCCGGTCGTCGACCCGGGACAGCAGCACCGCCGCCCCCAGCTCCTCGGTGCCGAGCACATTGGCCTCCGGCACCTCGCGCAGTGACATCGCCTGCTCCGGGAAGCCGTCCCTTTGCCAGACGGCCCACTGGAGCGTGGCACCGCCGACGGGTATCGCTCCCTCGGACAGACACTGCTGTGCCTCGGACACGGACGTGGGCAGACGCAAGAACACGGCCGACCTGCTTTCCCCGGCGGGCAGCGCACCGCCCCGAACACGTGTGGCACGGACGGGGCGGATTCTGCCCAGCTACGCGGGGGGAGCATGCAGGGCTCACCGCTGCATTCAGGGCGCTCTCACCGGCCGGTGCCGCGGAGGCCGGTCGCGCCCGAAAAGGCCTACGGGGTTGTCAGTCCACCGGCGTACCCTTGAAATCGCCAGGCCGCCCATGTGGCGGGCGAGTCGTTTCGAGGAGGACGAGCAAGGCCTACAGAGCCGGCCCATGACTCAGACACCCACAGCTCACACACCCGCGCAGGGGCAGGCGAGAGCACATTTCACCGTCCCCGCCCAGCACCCCATGGTGACGGTGCTGGGGTCCGGCGACTCCCTCCTGCGTGTGATCGAGAAGGCCTTCCCGGCGGCCGACATCCATGTCCGGGGCAATGAGGTCAGCGCGGTCGGCGCCGCCGCCGAAGTCGCCCTCATCCAGCGCCTGTTCGACGAGATGATGCTGGTGCTCCGCACCGGACAGCCGATGACGGAGGACGCAGTGGAACGCTCTATCGCGATGCTCAGAGCGAGTGAGAACGGCGAGGGGGACGGCCCGGAGACCCCGGCCGAGGTCCTCACCCAGAACATCCTCTCCTCGCGCGGCCGCACGATCCGCCCCAAGACCCTGAACCAGAAGCGGTACGTCGACGCGATCGACAAGCACACGATCGTCTTCGGCATCGGCCCCGCCGGCACCGGCAAGACCTACCTCGCCATGGCCAAGGCGGTGCAGGCCCTGCAGTCCAAGCAGGTCAACCGCATCATCCTGACCCGCCCGGCGGTGGAGGCGGGGGAGCGGCTGGGATTCCTGCCCGGCACGCTCTACGAGAAGATCGACCCGTATCTGCGCCCGCTGTACGACGCGCTGCACGACATGCTGGACCCGGACTCGATCCCGAGGCTCATGGCCGCCGGGACCATCGAGGTCGCGCCGCTGGCGTACATGCGTGGCCGTACGCTCAACGACGCCTTCATCATTCTCGACGAGGCCCAGAACACCTCACCCGAGCAGATGAAGATGTTCCTCACCCGCCTCGGCTTCGAGTCGAAGATCGTGATCACGGGTGACGTGACCCAGGTCGACCTGCCCAACGGCACCAAGTCGGGTCTGCGTCAGGTCCAGGACATCCTGGAGGGCCTCGACGACGTCCACTTCTCCCGCCTGTCGTCGCAGGACGTCGTACGGCACAAGCTGGTCGGCCGTATCGTCGACGCGTACGAGAAGTACGACAGCGACCACGGTACGGAGAACGGCACCCACAAGGGCGGCCGTAACAAGCGGAAGTAGACAACCCAGCACCATGTCGATCGACGTCAACAACGAGTCCGGAACCGAGGTCGACGAGCAGGCGATCCTCGACATCGCCCGCTACGCACTCGCGCGGATGCGCATCCACCCGCTCTCCGAGCTCTCGGTGATCGTCGTGGACGCCGACGCCATGGAGCAGTTGCACATCCAGTGGATGGACCTGCCGGGGCCGACGGACGTCATGTCCTTCCCGATGGACGAGCTCCGTCCGCCGTCGAAGGACGAGGACGAGCCCCCGCAGGGCCTCCTCGGCGACATCGTGCTGTGCCCCGAGGTCGCCAAGAAGCAGGGCGAGGAAGCCGAGACGCAGCACTCCATGGACGAGGAGCTCCAGCTCCTCACCGTCCACGGGGTGCTGCACCTGCTCGGCTACGACCACGAGGAGCCGGACGAGAAGGCCGAGATGTTCGGCCTCCAGGCCGCCATCGTGGACGGCTGGCGCGCGGAGAAGGGCCACACCGGCCCGTCCCCGGCCCCGACCGTGTCATGAGCCTTCCCCTCGTCTCCGGCGCGATCGCCCTGGTCGTCGTCGCATGGCTCGCCGCCTGCGCGGAGGCGGGCATCGCGCGCATGTCCAGCTTCCGTGCCGAGGAGGCCGTACGCTCCGGCCGCCGCGGCAGCGCCAAGCTCGCCCAGGTCGCCGCGGATCCGACCCGCTATCTCAACGTGGCGCTGCTGGTCCGTGTCGCCTGCGAGATGGCGGCGGCCGCCATGGTCACGTACGCCTGCCTCCAGGAGTTCGACGGCACGACCGAGGCCCTGCTGGTCGCGATCGGCGTCATGGTCCTGGTGTCGTACGTCGCCGTCGGTGTCTCCCCGCGCACCATCGGCCGTCAGCACCCGCTGAACACGTCCACGGCGGCGGCGTACGTCCTGCTGCCGCTCGCCCGGATCATGGGCCCGATCCCGAGCCTGCTGATCCTCATCGGCAACGCGCTCACCCCGGGCAAGGGCTTCCGGCGCGGTCCCTTCGCCTCCGAGGCGGAGCTGCGTGCGCTGGTCGACCTCGCGGAGGCGGAGTCGCTGATCGAGGACGACGAGCGCCGGATGGTGCACTCGGTCTTCGAGCTCGGCGACACCCTCGTGCGGGAGGTGATGGTGCCGCGGACCGATCTCGTGGTGATCGAGCGGTACAAGACGATCCGTCAGGCCCTCACCCTCGCGCTGCGGTCCGGTTTCTCGCGGATACCGGTCAGCGGTGAGAGCGAGGACGACATCGTCGGGATCGTGTATCTGAAGGACCTGGCCCGCAAGACGCACATCAGCCGGGACGCGGAGAGCGAGCTGGTGTCGACCGCCATGCGGCCCGCCGCCTTCGTGCCCGACACCAAGAACGCCGGTGACCTGCTCCGTGAGATGCAGCAGGACCGCAACCACGTCGCCGTCGTCATCGACGAGTACGGCGGCACGGCCGGCATCGTCACGATCGAGGACATCCTCGAGGAGATCGTCGGCGAGATCACCGACGAGTACGACCGTGAACTCCCGCCGGTGGAGGAGCTGGGCGAGGACCGCTACCGGGTCACCGCGCGGCTCGACATCACCGATCTGGGGGAGCTGTACGACCTCGACGAGTACGACGACGAGGACGTGGAGACCGTCGGCGGGCTGCTGGCGAAGGCGCTGGGGCGGGTGCCGATCGCCGGGGCGTCCTCCGTGGTGGAGCTGCCGGACGGGCGGGCGCTGCGGTTGACGGCGGAGGCGGCGGCCGGGCGGCGGAACAAGATCGTGACCGTGCTGGTGGAGCCGGTGGAGCCGCCGAAGGAGGAGGACGAGTCGGAGTGACCCCACAGGAGCTGCGTACCTTCTGTCTCTCCTTCAACGCGGCCGTGGAGGACTTTCCCTTCGCCCCGGAGATCTCGGTCTTCAAGGTGCTGGGCAAGGTGTTCGCGCTGAGCTGGATCGACGCCAGTCCTCTGAAGGTCAACCTCAAGTGCGATCCGGAGGACGCGATGCGGCTTCGGGGTGAGTACGAGGGGTTGATCGCGCCCGGGTATCACATGAACAAGCGGCACTGGAACACGGTGCGGGTCGACGGGGAGCTGCCGGACCGGCTGGTGCGGGAGCTCATCGAGGACTCGTACGACCTGGTGGTGGCAGGGCTGCCGCGGGCGGAGCGGCTCCGCCTGGACCGGGGCTGATCCGTGATGTTTATGCTCGCTCCATGACTGACAGCAGCGCGCTCGACCCCGAGGACCGCAAGATCGTCACCCTGGCCCGTTCCGCGCGGGCGCGTAACGGTGTGCCCGAGGGGGCGGCCGTACGGGACGAGACGGGGCGTACGTATGTGGCGGGGACGGTGGGGCTCGACTCGTTGCGGTTGAGTGCGTTGCGGACCGCGGTGGCGATGGCTGTGGCGTCCGGGGCGAAGTCGTTGGAGGCGGCTGCGGTGGTGACGGATGCGGAGTCGGTGCCTGCGGAGGATCTGGCCGCGGTGCGGGATCTGGGTGGGGCGGGTACGCCGGTGCTGGTGGCTGGGGTGGACGGGGTTGTGCGGCTGACTGTGTCGGCGGGCTGAGGCCCAGAGGGTTTTCGCCCCCGCCGCCCCTACCCGTCCCATCCCTGGGGGGGGGTCTGCCGCCCCCAGACCCCCCGCTTCGGCCCCGAAAGGGCCTCGTCCTCAAACGCCGGACGGGCTGAAAAGCACGCTGGGCTGAGAGGTATCGGCGTCGGCTGAAATTGAACCTTGCCGTTTTCAGTCTCTCGCGTATCAATGGAATCCGTAGTTCCGACGGTCCGTCAGATTTGGATCCCGCCACCCCCCACGCGGAGCGTTCCGCACCACGCGCCGCAGGCGGGCCGTTCGGGTTGTTCTCCCATCCATCCCCACATGGCAATTTCCCTATATGGGAAGGGAGTCGGAACCCCATGAGAGGCAAACGATTCAGTACGGGTGCGGCATTGGCCGTCGGGGCCCTCGCGGTCACCGGGCTCGCGTTCGCGCCCACCGCCGTGGCCGTGACCCCGGACACGGCCACGATCACCGCCGACTGCGGAACCTTCGGCAGTGGCGAGGCCACGCTCACCGCCACCCAGGACGGTACGTCCGCAACCATCACCGTCACCTCCGCGATCACCGCGCCGATCGCGCTGGCCGAGGACTCCATCACCTCCACCCTCACCCTGGTGAACGCGAGTGGCGGCACCGCCACCTTCAGCGGCACGGAGAACCCCGCGCTCGCCGCCGGTGACGCCGTCACCGTCGGTCCGCTCAATGGCATCGTGGCCTCGGGCGACAGCCTGGAGGCGTACGGCGGTTCGCTGCAGATCGTCGTCCTCGGGATCACCGTCAACTGCACGGCGACCGGGCCCCAGTCGCCCGGACCGTTCGTGTTCGACTGAGAATCTGCAACCGAACCGGCCCAACCTGCTTGCGTGGAGCGTCAGTTCACCTCGCGACACGGTGAACTGACGCTCCATCAGTTCACCGGTTCATATCCATTGACTTCTCACGCAATCCACACATCAATGCCCCCTGTCGGCGCAGAAGAGCCGCTGCGCCCGCATCCCTCAGAGGGGGCAACCAGACATGAGATCCCAAGCGCCCAGGCCCAGAAGTCGAAGACGCCGTCTCGCCGCGCTGCTCGGCGCCACCGCCCTCGCGGTCACCACGGGCGGTGCGCTGGCCGGTCCGGCCCAGGCCGCCGACAACGTCGACTTCGCCACCCGCTGCATCCCGCCCGCCATCTCGGGACTCCCGCCGATCGAGGGCACCACCACCGCGATCATCACGGTGAGCGACACCACCCCCTACGTCGGCGACACCGTCGACGTGACGTACACGGTGGTCAAGCCCGCCGCGAGCAACCCCACCGCCATCGACCTGCCGGCCGACATCATGACGCCGTCCGGCAAGGCCGTCCTGAGCGGGGCGCAGAGCGGGAACGTGGCGGTCGCCGGACCGAAGAAGAACAACCCGGTACCGGGCAACGCCGCGTTCCCGTCGTTCAGCATGACCGGCAGCTTCACGGTCACCGCCACGGGCGCCATCACGCTCTCGCCCGGTGACTACAACATCCACACCAGCTATCTGCTGGAGCTGGACACCCCCTGCACCGTCATCACCCCGCCCGCCCCGGGCTCCGTGACCATCACGGCGAGCGATGCTCCCGGACCCAACACCCGTGCCATCGCGCTCGGTTCGAGCTCCGGCAACCCCGGTGCCGGTGTCACCGTCACCGGCAGCGCCTTCACCCCGGGTGCCACCGTCACCCTCGCCGGACGCGCCGGTTCCAGCCAGACCGGGGACACGGCGACCGTGACGGCGGACGCGGCCGGTGCCATCAGTGGCTCGCTGGTCGTCAACGACAAGACGACGACCGGCATCGTGGCCTACGAAGGGAGCAGCTGGGACTCCGCCGTGGGCGCCGGACCGGTCGCCTACACCGTCATCGACGACACACCCGTCCCGGACAACGCCCAGAAACTCACCACCACCGTGCGCGGCGGCGTCCTGTCCATGACCCAGGCCGGGGACACCGTCTCGCTGTCGGCGGTCGAGTACGGCGAGGGCGGCGCCTCCACGGGCGACCTCAACGCCGTGACCGTCAAGGACTTCCGTGGCGGTACCGCGGGCTGGTCCCTGACCGGCAAGGTCACCGACTTCACCGGTCCCGGTGTCACCATCGGTGCCGACCAGCTGAACTGGACCCCCGCCTGCGACACCAAGGCGGGCAGCCCCAGCACCTGCCAGGCCGGTTCGGCGGGCAAGGTCGGCTCGTCCGGGGCGACCCTCGCGGCGGCGCCCGCCGACACGGCGACCGGCGGCGAGTTCACCGCCGACGCCGAACTCTCCCTGAACGTACCGGCGTTCACGCCTCCGGGCTCGTACTCCGGCGTTCTCACCCTCACGCTCAGCTGACCGTACGGGCGTCCGCACCCGCCCGTCCAACTCGTCCCGTGGGGGTCCGCACCCATGCGCAAGCTGTACGTCCTCCTCCTGAGCCTGCTGCTCACCGCCCTCGCCACGCCCTCGCACGCCGCCGACAACGGGAGCTGGTCCGTCTACCCCGTGTCCGGGTCGGTGGCCGAGCGGCCGTACTTCTCTCTCTTCGCCGATCCCGGGCAGACCATCGAGGACAAGGTGGTCGTCGTCAACAAGACGGCCGAGCCCATGACGTTCCGGCTGTACTCCGCCGACGCCTACAACACCGCGCGCGACGGCGGGTTCGCCGTACGCACCATGAAAGAGAAGATGCGCGGCGTGGGTGTGTGGGCGAAGCCCGCGAAGTCCCGGATCAAGGTCCCCGGGCACGGCAAGGTCACCGTCCCCTTCACGCTGAAGGTGCCCGACGGCGCCGAACCCGGCGACCACCCCGGCGCGATCGTGGCACTCGACGAGCGCATCGATCCGGGGGAAGGCTCCGTCGCGCTCGGTGTGCAGCGGGCCGTCGCCGCCCGTGTCTACCTCCGGGTCGGCGGGCCCACCCTGCCCGCGATCTCCGTCGAGGACGTCCGCGTCATCCACCACCAGCCGCTCGTACCCGGCTTCGGCGACAGCGCGGCCACGGTCTCCTACACCCTCCACAACACCGGCAATCTCACCCTGAACCCGAAGGTGGAGCTGCGGGCGACGGGCCTTTTCGGCCGCACGCTGCTCGCCCGCGACCTGACGAGGATCCCCTCCGAGCTGCTGCCCGGCCAGAAGGTACGGCTGAGCGAGCCGTGGAAGGGCGCGCCGCAGCTGGACTGGGGTGACGTGACCCTGACGGCGAGCGCCAAGGACACCCGCGAGTCGGCGGGCGCCTCCTTCTTCGCGCTGCCGTGGCTGGTGGCGGTGGTGCTGCTGGTGGTCGTGGCCGTGGGCGTCGTCCTGCTGATCAGGGCGCGGCGGGCACGGACCGGGTCCCGACGCCCACGGCGCGGCGCGGGCGGTCCCTCGGCGGGAGAGCCGCGGGCGGTTCGGCGGGAGCCGGCTGCCGTGTCGTCACGAGCTCCGCGACCGTGATCCGGGCGAGCGCGTACCGCTCGCCCCCACGACGCCCCGGCTCAGAGCGCGTCCGGACCGCGCTCGCCCGTCCGCACCCGTACGACGGTGTCGACCGGCAGGGCCCACACCTTGCCGTCGCCGATCTTGCCGGTGTGCGCGGCCTTCACGATCGCGTCGATCACGGCCTCGGAGTCGGCGTCGTCGACGACGACCTCGATACGGACCTTGGGCACCAGGTCGACCTGGTACTCGGCGCCGCGGTACACCTCGGTGTGGCCGCGCTGACGGCCGTAACCACTGGCCTCGGTCACGGTCAGCCCGTGCACGCCGAGCTCCTGGAGCGCCGTCTTGACCTCGTCGAGGCGGTACGGCTTGACGATCGCGGTGATGAGCTTCATGCCTGGGGCTTGACCTTCTGAGCGGAGGGAACGACGGAGGCGCTGACCGGGGCACCGTGGCCCAGGACGCCGTGATCGTATGCCGTCTCGGCGTGCACCGTAAGGTCGAGACCGGTGTGCTCCTGCTCCTCGCCCGCCCGCAGGCCCAGCGTCCCGTCGATCAGCTTGGCGATGCCGTACGTCACCACGAAGGCGTACGTCCCCACGGCGACCACGGCCACCAGCTGCTTGCCGAGCTGGGCGAGGCCGCCGCCGTAGAGGAGGCCCTCGGTGCCGCCGGTCATCGACTCGACGGCGAAGACGCCGATGAGAAGGGTGCCGATGATGCCGCCGACCAGGTGGACGCCGACGACGTCGAGGGAGTCGTCGTAGTTCAGCTTGAACTTCCAGCCCACGGCGTACGAGCAGACGACACCGGCCGCCAGGCCGATGACCAGCGCGCCGAGCAGGGAGACCGAGCCGCAGGACGGGGTGATCGCGACGAGGCCGGCGACCGCGCCGGAGGCCGAGCCCAGGGTGGTGGGGTGGCCGTCGCGCTTCTGCTCCACGAAGAGCCAGCCCAGCAGGCCCGTGCAGCCTGCCGCGAGGGTGTTGAGGAAGGCGGCCGCGGCCAGTCCGTTGGCGCCCAGGGCCGAGCCGGCGTTGAAGCCGAACCAGCCGAACCAGAGGAGACCCGCGCCCAGCATGACCATGGGCAGGTTGTGCGGACGCATCGCGTCCTTCTTGAAGCCGAGACGCGGGCCCAGGACCAGGCACAGGGCCAGACCGGAGGCACCGGAGGTGATCTCGACCGGGAGACCGCCCGCGAAGTCGAGGGCACCGAGCTTGTCGAGGATCCAGCCGCCCGGGCCCCAGACCCAGTGGGCGACGGGAACGTATACGAGCAGCGCCCACACCGGGACGAAGACCAGCCACGCGCCGAACTTCGCGCGGTCCGCGATCGCGCCGCTGATCAGCGCGGCGGTGATGATCGCGAAGGTCAGCTGGAAGGTGGCGAAGAGAAGGGTGGGGACGGTGCCCTGGACGCTGTCGGGGCCGATGCCGGACATGCCGGCGTGGTCGAGGCCGCCGATGAGTCCGCCGCCGATGTCGTCGCCGAAGGCGAGGGAGTAGCCCGCGGCCAGCCATACGACGGTCACCAGGGCGATCGACACGAAGCTCATCATCAGCATGTTGAGGACGCTCTTCGTGCGGACCATGCCGCCGTAGAACAGGGCGAGGCCCGGGGTCATCAGCAGGACGAGGGCGGTGGCGGCGAGCAGCCAGGCGGTGTCGCCGGTGTCGATACGCCCGGCGGCAAGGGGGGCGGCGAGAGTCACGGGGGTCTCCATCGAGGTGGGGGCTCGTCAGAGGGTCACCGGCGTGCGTTACCGGATGTGTACCGATGTGTTTCTTCCATGTTTCGTTGCGTGAGGGTTTCTGAAAGCTCACGAGGGTGGGCAGGGCCTTGCCCGCTTCGATGGGAACAAGAGGTCACCCATCGAATCTGTGACCTCTGCGGGAATCCCTCGTTGGGTGTGGCGGGGGGCTCATGGAAACGGGGTGGCTGAGTGGGCGGGAAGTTCCGACAGCAATCGGGGTTTTCGGTGCAGGCCTACAGGTTCGCGCTGGATCCGAATGCAGGGCAAGAGCGGGCGTTGCGGTCGCATTGCGGTGCTTCCCGAGCCGCCTACAACTGGGCTGTGTCGTGGGTGACCGCCTCGTGGTGGCAGCGCAAGGCCGAAGCCTCGTACGGCATTGGTGAAGATGGGCTCACGCCCTGGCGGCCGTGGGCGCTGCCCTCGCTGCGCAAGGAGTTCAACAGGATCAAGGCCTCCGACGCCAGGTTCTCCGACTGGTGGGAGGAGAACTCCAAGGAGGCTTACAGCACCGGGCTGGCGAACGCGGCAACGGCGTTCGACAACTACGCCAGGTCCAAGCAGGGAAAGCGCAAAGGACCCAGGATGGGGGTGCCGCGACGGAAGCAGAAGCGCAAGGCCCGCCTGTCATGCCGGTTCACCACAGGCACGATTCGCGCCGAACCGGACGGTCGGCACGTCACGCTGCCGCGACTGGGCACGATCCGCGTCCACGAACCCACCGGGAAGTTCCTCGCCAAGATCAAGTCCGGGTCTGTGCGCATCTTGTCCGCGACGGTCCGACACGAGCGTGGGCGCTGGTTCGTCTCCTTCCAGGTCGAAGCCAGGAATGAGATAGCCCGCGTTGCCCGACCCGATGTGGCGGTAGGCATCGATCTTGGTGTCAAGCACCTCGCGGTCCTGGCCGACAGCGCAGGCCAGGTCCGATACGAGCCCAACCCGAATCATCTGGACGGCGCTCTCAAGCTGCTGAGGTTCCATTCCCGTCGCGTCTCCCGCCGTCAGGGGCCGGACCGCAGGACCGGACAGCAGCCCTCGAAACGGTGGGAGAAAGCCAACCGCGAGCGCAACAAGATCCACCACCGGGTGGCGAACCTGCGCACCGACGCGCTGCACAAGCTCACTACTCGCGTGCGTGCCGAGTACGGCACGGTGGTGGTCGAAGACCTCAACGTCGCCGGAATGCTCCGCAACAGACGGCTTGCTCGTCGAGTGGCCGATGCCGGGTTTGGGGAGATCCGGCGCCAGCTCACCTACAAGGGTCGGCGCAATGCTTGCCGCACCATCGTGGCGGACCGCTGGTATCCCTCCTCGAAGACCTGCTCGAAGTGCGGCGCGGTGAAAGCCAAGCTGCCGCTGCACGTCCGAGTCTTCACCTGCGATGCCTGCGGCCTGGTCCTGGACCGGGATGAGAACGCAGCCCGCAATCTGGTCGTCCTCGCGGCGGCCTGCACCGCTGGTACCGGAGTGGCCGGAGACCAGGACACGTCCCGTGTGTCGAAGCCTCGTGGAGCCGACCGTAAGACCCGCCGTCAACGCCCCGACCGGAACGCCGGCCGGGGCGGGCGGGCAGGTGGCGCAGCTCTGCCGCACCAGCGGCAGAAGGAAGCGAGAGACCGTCGTCAAGCCGAAGTCCTCACGCTTTGGTGACGTCACGGACCCTCCCGCCCGAAAGGAACGGGACTGCTGTCGCAGCTATGGCTCGCAGTAACGGAGAATGGGCGCCATGAGCGTTCGTACCCAGTCATCCAAGAAGTCGCCCGAGGCTGCCCACCGGGCCGGCTTCGCCTGTTTCGTGGGCCGCCCCAACGCGGGGAAGTCCACCCTCACGAATGCTCTGGTCGGCCAGAAGGTGGCGATCACCGCGGACCAGCCGCAGACCACGCGGCACACCGTACGGGGGATCGTGCACCGGCCGGACGCGCAGCTGATCCTGGTGGACACGCCTGGGCTGCACAAGCCGCGCACGCTGCTGGGCCAGCGGTTGAACGACATCGTGCGGACGACCTGGGCCGAGGTCGACGTGATCGGGTTCTGTCTTCCCGCGAACGAGAAGCTCGGTCCCGGTGACCGCTTCATCGCGAAGGAGCTGGCGTCGATCAAGAAGACGCCGAAGATCGCGATCGTCACCAAGACGGACCTGGTGGACTCCAAGACGCTGGCCGAGCAGCTCATCGCCATCGACCAGCTCGGCAAGGAGCTCGGGTTCGAGTGGGCCGAGATCGTTCCGGTCTCGGCGGTCGCGGACAAGCAGGTGGATCTGCTGGCCGACCTCATCGTGCCGCTGCTCCCCGAGGGGCCGGCGCTGTATCCCGAGGGTGACCTCACGGACGAGCCCGAGCAGGTCATGATCGCGGAGTTGATCCGCGAGGCGGCCCTTGAGGGTGTCCGCGACGAGCTTCCGCACTCCATCGCGGTCGTGGTGGAGGAGATGCTCCCCCGCGAGGACCGCCCCGCCGACAAGCCCCTCCTCGACATCCACGCCTTCGTCTACATCGAGCGCCCCAGTCAGAAGGGCATCATCATCGGCCCCAAGGGCAAGCGCCTGAAGGAGGTCGGCATCAAGTCCCGCAAGCAGATCGAGGCGCTGTTGGGGACGCCCGTCTTCCTCGACCTCCACGTGAAGGTGGCGAAGGACTGGCAGCGGGATCCCCGGCAGTTGCGGAAGCTGGGGTTCTAAGGAGTTACTCCCCGAGGGGACAGGTCCTGCAAGCCCACCACCCGCAGCAGCTGCAACCGCTCGTGGGACTCCGTGCCTGGGCGGGCTGTGTGGATGACGAGCAGGTGGTGGTCCTGGTTGAGGAGGATCTCGCAGTCCAGTTCCAGGAGGCCCACCGAGGGGTGCAGGAAGCGTTTCGTCGTCTGGCGGCGTACCGCGACCTCGTGGGTGTCCCACAGGCGGGCGAACTCCTCGCTGAATGAGCGGAGTTCGGCCACCAGCCGCGCCGCTTCCGGGTCGTCGGGGCGGGCCGCCGCCACCGCTCGCAGGTTCGCCACGTGGGCGCGGGCGTGGTCGGGCACGTCCTCCGCGGGGAACAGCTCCCGTGCCGCCGGGTCCAGGAAGAAGCGGCGCAGCAGGTTGCGCTCCCGGGGCGGGCGGGCGCACACGTCCCCGCTCAGCGCCCTCGCCATCGCGTTCTGCGCCAGCACCTCGCCGGTGTCGCTCACGACCTGCGCCGGGGTGTCGTGCAGACGGTCCAGAACCAGCAGCAGACCCGGGCGTACATGCGCCGACGTGCCTCCGCGACGCGGCGGCTCCTCGCCCGTCAGATGGAACAGATGGTCCCGTTCGTCGTCCGTCAGGCGCAGCGCGCGGGCCAGCGCGGTCAGCATCTGGCGGGACGGACGCGGGCCCCGGGCCTGTTCCAGGCGCGTGTAGTAGTCCACCGACATGCCCGCCAGTGACGCCACCTCCTCCCGGCGCAGCCCTGGTGTGCGGCGGCGGGCCCCGGGGGGCAGGCCCACGTCGGAGGGTTCCAGGCGGGCGCGGCCACGGCGCAGGAAGTCGGCGAGTTCGGCTCGGTTCACCTCTCCAGGCTGCGGCAGTCCGTCCGGCTTATCCAGGGTCTGCCGATCCCCCGATCGGCAGGTCTCTCCCGCTCCCCGTGGCACCGCCCGAGGCTGGGCCGGGACGAGAGGAGCAGGACATGCTGACGTTGGTGACGGGTACGACAGGACAGGTCGGCCGGCGGTTCGTGCCCAGGCTGCTGGCGCGAAGCCGAGAGTGGGGGAGGGTGCGGGTGCTGGTGAGGGACGCCGAACGGGCGGAGCGGTTCGCCGGGTCGGGCGCCGAGGTCGTGGTCGGGGACCTGCGGGACGACGAGGTGCTCGGCAAGGCGGTCGCCGGGGTGGACGCGGTCGTCAACATCGCGGCCTCCTTCCGCGGGGTCCCGGACGACGAGGCCTGGGCCGTCAACCGGGACGCCGCCGTCGCACTGGGCCGTGCCGCGCTCGCCGCCGGCGTACAGCGCTTCGTGCAGGTCAGCACGGGGCTCGTGTACGGACTCGGACGCGGCCGCCCGCTGACCGAGGAGGACGAGATCCGGCCCGGCGGCGAGATGTGGGGCGCCTACACCGAGTCGAAGGCGGCGGCCGAACGGGAACTGCTCGCCCTGGAGGGTCTGGACGTGCGGGTCGGCCGACTCGTCTTCGTCTACGGCGAGGGCGACCCGCACCTGGCCCAGTCCCTGATGTGGGCCCGGAACTGGGCGTCGGTCCAGCGGTTGCAGATGGTCCATCACGCGGATGTCGCCCAGGGCCTGCTGCGTCTCCTGCACGCCCCGGGGGTCGCCGGCCGGATCTACAACATCTCCGACGACGCCCCCGTCACGGCACTCGAACTGCACGAGCTCAACGGCGTCGAGGCCCCCGCCGAACTCCACGACCGCACGGATCCCGACCCGTGGCTCGGGATCACCTCCACCGAGCGCATCCGCCGGGAGCTCGGCTTCCGCCCGCTGTACCCCAGCGTCTGGTCGGCCCGGGACGCCGGCGCCCTCTGACCGGCCCCAGGGCGGACAGGCCCTAGTCCACCCCTCTGATCCGCCCCACCAGCAGCGCCCCCGCCAGCCCGAGCACCGCGGCCACCAGATACAGCATCCGGTATCCGCCCAGGTGCGTCACGATCGGTGCGGCGAGGGCGGGGGCGGCGACCTGGGGGAGGGCGTTGGCCACGTTGATGACGCCGAGGTCCTTGCCGCGGTCCCCCGCCTTCGGGAGTACGTCCGTCATCAGCGCGAAGTCGACCGACATGAACACCCCGAGGCCCACGCCCAGCAGCGCCGCCACGACGATCGCGCTCGGCCAGGTCTGCCACACGGACAGCAGGGCCGTGGCCGCCGCCATCAGCACTCCGGACCACCGCACGAACGGCTTGCGACGGCCCGACCGGTCCGACCGGACGCCGCCCACCACGACCGTGGCCAGCAGCGTCACGCTGTTCACCGCGGTCAGGATCAGCACGCCCTGCTCGGGGTCGTCGTGGTGCAGACGGTCCCGCAGGTAGTAGAGGAGGTAGAGGATCACCAGCGCGTTGCTGAGGTTGATCAGGAAGCGGGTCAGCCAGGCCCAGCCGAAGTCCGGGTAGCGGCGCGGGCTCAGCCAGAACCCTCGGAGGAAGCTCTTCGCGGACCACGCCGGGCGGTCCGTCACCGGCAGCCGCAGATCCTCGTACCGGAGCACGTACGGCAGTACGCCCGCCAGCGTGAACACCGCACAGGCCACGTACCCCGCCGCGATCCCGCCCGCCGCCGTCGCCAGCCCCGTACCGGCGACCGCCCCGAGGATCTGCGCCGCCCCCAGCCAGCCGCCCACCGCACCCCGCTGCAACCGCGGCACCCGGTCCGGCACCGCCGCGGTCACCGCCGCGAAGGCCGCGTTGAGGGTCAGCTGGACCAGACACCAGCCGAACATCATCAGCCACAGCCCGCCCGCCCCCGCGAGCAGCAGCAGCGACAGCGCGCCGCCCGCCGCACCGGCCACGATCCACGGCGTACGGCGGCCCCGGCGGCTCGTGGTGCGGTCCGACAGCGCGCCGAAGAACGGGTTGGCGGCCAGCGACACCACCGCGCCGACGCCGGTCACCCACGCCAGCAGCGTCTCCTTCGACATCCCGGCGCCGGGCGCGAAGCCCTCCGCCTGCCGGGCCAGCAGGATCTGCAGCGGGCCGTACCAGCCCACCCAGATCGCCACGTTGGCCAGCGAGAGCGCCGTCGTCCAGCCCCGGCCGACCCGGTCGACCGGGTCGGTGAGGGCCGTGGTCATCTCTGGGCCCGGAGCAGCTCCTGGTACCAGCCGTACGAGTCCTTGGGCGTCCGTTCCTGGGTGTCCAGGTTCACGTGCACGAGCCCGAACTGCTGGGCGTAGCCCTCGGCCCACTCGAAGTTGTCCATCAACGACCACACGAAGTAGCCGCGTACGTCCACACCCGCCTCGACCGCCCGGTGCAGTGCGCGGAGATGACCGTCCAGGTAGTCGATCCTGGCCCGGTCGTGGACCCCCTCGTACGAGCAGCCGTTCTCGGTGATGACGACGGGCGGGAGACGGTCGCCGTAGCGCTCACGGAAGCCGGTGAGGAGCTCCGTCAGAGCCTCGGGCACCACCGGCCAGCCGAAGTCGGTCACCGGGACGTCCTCGATCTCCCGCACGGAGAAGGGAAGTTCGGCCGGGATCGTCAGGCCCCCGAACTCGATGTCCGCACCCTGCGGGGCGCCCACTCTGGTCGGCGCGTAGAAGTTGATGCCGTAGAAGTCCAGCGGCTCCCCGATGACCTTCAGGTCGGCCGCCACGTCACCCGGCATCAACTCGCCCAGTCCGGCGGGGTATTCGCCGAGCAGGACCGGGTCCGCGAACAGGCGGTTGAGCAGTACGTCGTAGAAGTCCGCCGCCTCCACGTCGGCGGTCTCCTGGGACGCCGGCCACGTCGGCCCGTGCGAGTTGGCGATGCCGATGTCCGTGGCGCCGGCCGCGCGCAGGGCCTGGACGCCCAGTCCGTGGGCCAGCAGCAGATGGTGGGCGACCGGCAGCGCGTCGAACATCAGCTGCTTGCCGGGTGCGTGGGCGCCCAACGCGTGCCCGAACAGGGTGTGTTCGGCGGGCTCGTTGATGGTGATCCACTTCTTGACGCGGTCACCGAGCCGCTCGGCGACGACCGAGACGTACTCCGCGTACCGCGCCGCGGTGTCCCGCTCCAGCCAGCCGCCCCCCTCCTGAAAAGTCACCGGCAGGTCCCAGTGGAAGAGGGTCGGGACCGGTCGTACGCCCGCCGCGCACAGCTCGTCGACCAGCCGGTCGTAGAAGTCCAGGCCGCCCTCGGCGCGAACCCGAGGCCAGGAGACCGAGAAGCGGTACGCGTCCACGCCCAGGCCGGCCAGGAGCGCCACGTCCTCGCGGTAGTGGTGGTAGTGGTCGACGGCCACCGCCGCCGTCGAGCCGTCCTTCACCCGTCCCGGCTCGGCCGTGAAGGCGTCCCACACGGAGGGCTCGCGCAGCTCCGCCGCGCCCTCGATCTGATGGGCCGAGGTCGAGACGCCCCACAGGAAGCCGGCCGGGAACTGGGGTATCGGGTGCTCTTGATTCGCCATGCGCCGGATCATCCGTACCGCTGGTAACGGAAGTCAACGGGCGGGCGTGAAGAAGGGGTTACGCACCTTCCGTCACGCCCCTGCCCTCACGCCCCTTCCTTCAGGACCCGCGAGATCAGCTTGCGCTGCTCCTCGGTCAGCCGTGGGTCGGCGGCGTACACCGTTCTGCCGTCCACGGTGATCTCGTAGGCGAAACCGTCGGGCACGCCGATGGGCGGCGTGCCCCGGCCGCCGGCGAGCGCCTTCTCGGCCAGGGTGTGCCATTCGTGGGCGTCGGGCCGGCCCGAGGTGTCCACCTCGGCATGACGCTCGATGCCCGCGAATCCACCGGTACGCCTCACTCGAATACGCATGGGACCGTGTCTAGTACGGAACTACGCCGTGCGCACCCCGACCTGCTCCCACGCCTTCAGTACGGCCTGGAGCTCCTCGCCGTCCTTGTAGCGGTCCGTGGCCGCCTCGACCGTCAGGGCGGCGAAGTCCGTGAAGAGGGCGTCCTTCTTCAGCCGGCCGCCGGTCAGGACGTCGTACCAGATCTGTCCGGCCCGCTCCCAGGCGTGGCCGCCGAGGGTGGTGGCGGCGAGGTAGAACGCGTGGTTGGGGATCCCGGAGTTGATGTGGACGCCGCCGTTGTCGCGGCCGGTGCGGACGAAGTCGTCCATGGTCGCGGGCTGCGGGTCCTTGCCGAGGACGTCGTCGTCGTACGCCGTGCCCGGGGCCTTCATGGAACGCAGGGCGGAGCCGGTGACGCGCGGGGCGAGCAGGCCGGCGCCGATGAGCCAGTCGGCCTCGGCGGCGGTCTGGCCGAGGGTGTGCTGCTTGATGAGGGAGCCGAAGACGTCGGACATCGACTCGTTGAGGGCGCCGGGCTGGCCGAAGTAGGTGAGGTTGGCCGTGTACTGCGTGACGCCGTGGGTGAGCTCGTGGCCGATGACGTCGATCGGGATGGTGAAGTCGAGGAAGATCTCGCCGTCGCCGTCGCCGAACACCATCTGCTCGCCGTTCCAGAAGGCGTTGTTGTAGTTCTCCTCGTAGTGGACCGTGGCGTCCAGCGGGAGGCCGCGCGCGTCGATGGAGTCGCGCTGGTACGCCGCCAGGAACAGCTCGAAGGTGGCTCCGAGACCGGCGTAGGCACGGTTGACCGTGGCGTCCTTGCCGGGCTCCGAGCCCTCGGTTCGCACCTTCTTGCCGGGCAGGTCGGTGCGGTGCCGGGCGTCGTAGACGGTGCGGTGCGGCTTGCCGGACTCGGCGCCCGGCGGCGCGGCGATGGAGGGGGCGCCGACGACGGTGGTCAGCCGGCGGTGGGTGCGCTCGAAGGCGTCGCGTTCCAGGGTCCTGCGGGCGGGATCGGCGAGCGCGGGGTCCTCGGCCTGGGCGAGCTTGTCGAGGACGTGCGGTGGTACGACGGTGCAGAAGACGGGCTCAGAGCCCCCGTGGGTCGTCATGCTCGGCACCATTGCACTGTGTTACGCCGCTGTCACTACCCGCAACCATGATTGGTGAAATGTGCGGACAAGGAGCCCGGGTCGCTGCTCCCGAGTGGTATGGCGCACGTTTTGTCCCGTTGGTCCCCCGGGTCCCGCATACTGATACAGCGCCCCGCACGGGCAGCGGCTCGGCTAGCATGCTTCGCATCATGTGTTTCGGGCTGCTTCTTCTTAGCTGCCGCGGCGAGGGCCTGTAGTCCAGGTCGACTCCCTCCCCGCGGAGCTTGGCGTTGCGTCGTCGGCCGTCCTTCCGGACATCCTGAGGAGCCCCCGCATCATGGCGAACCGCCAGCAGCCCAGTGCCATGCCGATCCACAAGTACGGCCAGTACGACCAGGTCGACATCGCGGACCGCACCTGGCCGAACAACCGGATCACCGCCGCCCCCCGCTGGCTCTCCACGGACCTGCGCGACGGCAACCAGGCCCTGATCGACCCGATGTCGCCCGAGCGCAAGCGCCGGATGTTCGACCAGCTGGTCAAGATGGGCTACAAGGAGATCGAGGTCGGCTTCCCGGCCTCGGGGCAGACCGACTTCGACTTCGTACGCTCCATCGTCGAGGAGCCGGGCGCGATCCCCGACGACGTCACCATCTCCGTACTGACCCAGGCCCGCGAGGACCTGATCGAGCGGACCGTCGAGTCGCTGAAGGGCGCCAAGCGGGCGACCGTCCACCTCTACAACGCCACCGCTCCCGTCTTCCGCCGCGTGGTCTTCCGCGGCTCCAAGGACGACATCAAGCAGATCGCCGTCGACGGCACCCGCCTGGTGATGGAGTACGCCGAGAAGCTGCTGGGCCCCGAGACCGAGTTCGGCTACCAGTACAGCCCGGAGATCTTCACCGACACCGAGCTGGACTTCGCGCTGGAGGTCTGTGAGGCGGTGATGGACGTCTACCAGCCCGGTCCGGGCCGCGAGATCATCCTCAACCTGCCCGCCACGGTGGAGCGTTCGACCCCCTCGACGCACGCGGACCGCTTCGAGTGGATGAGCCGCAACATCTCCCGCCGCGAGCACGTCGTCATCTCCGTCCACCCGCACAACGACCGCGGCACCGCCGTCGCCGCCGCCGAGCTGGCGCTGATGGCCGGCGCCGACCGCGTCGAGGGCTGTCTGTTCGGCCAGGGCGAGCGCACCGGCAACGTCGACCTGGTCACCCTGGGCATGAACCTCTTCTCCCAGGGCGTCGACCCGCAGATCGACTTCTCCGACATCGACGAGATCCGTCGCACGTGGGAGTACTGCAACCAGATGGAGGTCCACCCGCGCCACCCGTACGTGGGCGACCTGGTCTACACGTCCTTCTCCGGCTCCCACCAGGACGCCATCAAGAAGGGCTTCGACGCCATGGAGGCCGACGCGGCCGCGAAGGGCGTCACCGTCGACGACATCGAGTGGGCGGTCCCGTACCTGCCGATCGACCCGAAGGACGTCGGCCGCTCCTACGAGGCGGTCATCCGCGTCAACTCGCAGTCCGGCAAGGGCGGTATCGCGTACGTCCTGAAGAACGACCACAAGCTGGACCTGCCGCGCCGGATGCAGATCGAGTTCTCCAAGCTCATCCAGGCCAAGACGGACGCCGAGGGCGGCGAGGTCACCGGCGGCGCCATCTGGGCGACCTTCCAGGACGAGTACCTGCCGAACCCCGAGAACGCGTGGGGTCGCGTCCAGGTCAAGAACAACCAGTCGACGACCGACACCGACGGCGTGGACACGCTCAAGGTGGAGGCCACGGTCGACGGCCAGGACACCGTCCTGACCGGCTCCGGCAACGGTCCGATCTCGGCCTTCTTCGACGCCCTGCAGTCCATCGGGATCGACGTACGCCTGCTGGACTACCAGGAGCACACGATGAGCGAGGGCGCCTCCGCGCAGGCCGCCTCCTACATCGAATGCGCGATCGACGGCAAGATTCTGTGGGGGATCGGTATCGATGCGAACACGACACGTGCGTCGCTGAAGGCGGTCGTCTCGGCCGTCAATCGGGCTGCTCGCTGATGAAACGTCGTTGATCGGCTGCGGCGCCGTCGTGGCTGGTCGCGCCCCGCGGCGGAGCCGCTGATGTCTACAGCCCCGCGCCCCTGAAGGCGTCTCCCGCACCGGCGTTCGCAGGCCCCGCCCGCTGTAATACAGCGGGCGGGGCCTGTCTATTTCCGGCCATCGGCCTGTGCAGGTCACGGAGAGGTCTCGTCGGGGGTGCTGACTCCGGGTGCGTGATGTGGCTAACATCACGCCAGCACGGCGATGTTGCCGTGCCGTTACGCGGAGGTGCGACGTGCTGCCAGGACGGGGACGAAACGGCCAGGCCGTCAGGGCTGCGCGCCTGCTGGGCACCCGCACCGCGTGGACGCCCGTGGGCGACGGGGAGTTCTTCTGCCCGGGCTGCGGCGGCGACCGCAACTACCAGCGGCTGACCGGCAGGCGCCGCTTCACCCTCCTCGGCATGCCCGTGCTGCCGCGCGGCGAGACCGGACCGGTCGTGGAGTGCGCCGCCTGCAAGCGCCACTTCGGCACCGACGTCCTCGACCACCCGACCACCACCCGCTTCTCCGCGATGCTCCGCGACGCCGTCCACACCGTCGCCCTCGCGGTGCTCGCCGCGGGCGGCACCTGCTCCCGTACGGCCCTGGAGGCGGCCGCCTGCACGGTTCGTGCCGCCGGCTTCGACGACTGCACGGAGGACCAGCTCGGGGCGCTGGTCGAGGCGCTGGCCGCGGACACCGGACGGGTCTTCGGCGAGCCCTGCGGGGCAGGCCTGGCCATAGAGCTCCACGAGGCGCTGGACCCGCTGGCCCCGCACCTCGCCCCCGCCGGCCGTGAGTCGATCCTCCTCCAGGGCGCACGGATCGCCCTCGCCGACGGGCCCTACACCCCCGCGGAGCGGGACGCCCTCGCCACGGTCGGCGCCGCGCTCACCATCTGCGCGGACGATGTGACACGGCTGCTGGTGGCGGCGCGCACCCCGTCGTAGAAGGCGGGCGGCGGCGCCGCCGTCGTACAACCGCCGCTACTCCCCAGGGAGTAGCGGCACCCGAAGGACACCCTCCGCAGTACTCCCCAACTCGCCCTGCCGCCCGACGAATCGGCCCCCGGCCGCCGGGAGTCTGGAACCGAACCAGACATCCGACCGAGGGGAGGCCCGACTCATGGGGGCCGCAACGACAACCATTCGGGGACGGCGTGCCGTGCCCTGGCTCGTGCTCGGGCTGTGGATCGCCGTGCTGGCGCTCACCTCGCCGTTCGCGTCGAAGCTCTCGGACGTGCAGCGCGACCGGGCCGTCGACTATCTGCCGGCGAGCGCCGACTCCACCCAGGTCGCCAAGATCCAGGACCGGTTGCCGGGCGGCGAGACGACCCAGATGGTCGTCGTCTACCACCGAGACGGCGGACTGACCGCGGCGGACCGGACGACGGCCGCCGACCAGATCGGCGAGATCGCGAGCGCGCATACGCTCACCGCGCGGCCGGAGGGCGTCCCGTCCAAGGACGGCACCACCCTGATGTACCCGGTGGCCAGCACCGAGCCGGGCACGGACGAGGAGAAGCGCGACCAACTCGTCAACGACGTAAGGGACATCGCCAAGAGCGAGGACGGCCTGAGCGTCGAGGTCGGTGGGGAAGGCGCGCTCGCGACGGACGCCAGTGAGGTCTACAACTCGCTCGACGGGCCCCTGCTCTACACCACCGCCGCCGTCGTGGCGCTCCTGCTGATCCTCATCTACCGCAGCCCGTTCCTGTGGCTGGTGCCGCTAGCCGTCGCGGGCATCGCCGACTATCTGTCCATGGGGGTCGCCTACGGGCTGAACCAGGGGTTCGGGACGTCCGTGTCCGGCCAGAGCTCCGGCATCATGACGATCCTCGTGTTCGGCGCGGGCACCGACTACGCACTGCTGCTCGTCTCCCGGTACCGCGAGGAGCTGCGGCGCATCGAGCGGCCCTACGACGCGATGGCCGCCGCGCTGAAGGGCTGTGGACCGGCGGTGCTGGCCTCCTCCGGGACGGTCGCCGCGGGCCTGTTCTGCCTCCTCGCCGCCGATCTCAACTCCAGCCGCGGCATGGGTCCGCTGGGCACGGTCGGCATCCTGTGCGCGCTTGCCGCCATGATGACCCTGCTGCCCGCGATCCTCGTCCTGCTCGGCCGCCGCGTCTTCTGGCCGCTGGTGCCGCGCTACGGCAGCACGCCCAAGGTCCGCCGGTCGCTGTTCGCCGCGATGGGCAGCTCCGCCGGACGCCGGCCGCTGACGGTCCTCGCGGGCGGCGCGGTGCTGCTCGGCGCGCTGGCGCTCGGGGCGCTGAACCTCCCCGGCAGCCTCAAGCAGGAGGACTCCTTCACCAGCAAGCCCGAGGCGGTCGCCGCCATGGAGACCCTGGGGAAGGCCTATCCGGAGCGCGGCACCCAGCCGATCTCCGTCATCGCCCCCACCGACCGTGCCGACGCCGCCCTGGCCGAGGCCCGGGACACCCCGGGCGTCGACAGCGCGACCCGTGGCCGCAGCGGATGGGGGTCCCCCCGCTCGAGCGAAGCCGAGAGTGGGGGAGGCTGGACGGAGATCTCCGTCATCGCCGGCTCCGCACCCCAGTCGGCGGGGGAGACCGCCACCATCGAGGATCTGCGCGACCGCCTCGACGGCTCCTACGTCGGCGGCCCCAGCGCCGAGCAGCTCGACCTGAAGGACACCAACGCCCGGGACCGGCTGGTCGTCGTACCGCTCGTCCTCGCCTCCGTGCTGCTGATCCTGATCGCCCTGCTGCGGTCGGTCGTCGCGCCGCTGATCCTGGTGGCGGCCGTGGTCGCGGTGTGGGGCGCGGCGCTCGGCATCGGGGGACTGGTCTTCGGCCCGGTCTTCGGCTTCGAGGGCACGGATCCGGGGCTCGGCCTGCTGTCCTTCGTCTTCCTGGTCGCCCTGGGCGTCGACTACGGCATCTTCCTGATGCACCGCATGCGCGAGGAGTCCCTGAAGGGCACCGAACCGGCGCAGGCCGCGCTGATCGCGCTGCGCACGACGGGCGGGGTCATCGCCTCGGCGGGCCTGGTCCTGGCGGCGACGTTCGCGGTGCTGACCAGCATGCCGATGCTGCAGCTGGTGGAGCTGGGCTTCGTCATCGCGGTCGGCGTGCTGCTGGACACCTTCCTGGTCCGCACGTATCTGGTCACCAGCGCGAGCGTGGCGCTGCGGCGCAAGGTGTGGTGGCCGGGCGCGCTGTCGAAGGAACCGGCAGTGGGTGGCGGCGAGTCGCCCGAGCCGGTCGCGGAGCCCGCGGGGATGCGCTGAACCGCACGCGCACAGCCGGCCGGACCTCCGGGCTCACGCCCAGGGGTCCGGCCCGGGG
Organism: Streptomyces sp. NBC_00019; assembly: GCF_045041015.1. Taxonomy (NCBI): domain Bacteria; kingdom Bacillati; phylum Actinomycetota; class Actinomycetes; order Kitasatosporales; family Streptomycetaceae; genus Streptomyces; species Streptomyces sp. NBC_00019. The sequence goes on along the minus strand of NZ_CP108302.1, from coordinate 3,728,720 downwards.
CCGAATCGGGGAGGATGGAGCACGTGGTGACCACCCAGGAGCAACTCGCCCACCCCGGCAGGCGGCTCGTCCGGCCCGCCCCGCGCGACTGGCTGATCGCGGTGGGGGTCGGGCTGGCGTCGGTGCCGCTGGCGTTCGTGGCGCAGGGCTCCGACGCGCACACGCCGGACGTCGTCGGATGGACGCTGTTCGGCCTCTCGGCGCTGACGCTCGCCTGGCGGCGGCACTATCCGATGGGGGTGCTCCTCGCGCTCATCGGCGTGGAGGGCACCTACCACTCACTGGGGAACGCCCACTCCGGGCTGATCGCGGTGTCGATGGTCGCCATCTACTCGCTCGCGGTGGCCGGGCCGCGGCGCCGGACCCTGACCGTGGTGCCGACCCTGCTCGTCATCAGCGTGATCATGCTGCTCAGCATCAATCCGGACCGGGGCGTCGAGCTGATCCGCATCTCCGGCTGGATCCTGGCGTGCGCGATCACGGGCGAAGCGGTCCGCGTGCACCGCAACTACATCGGCGCGATCGTGGAACGCGCCGAACGTGCCGAACGCACCCGCGAGGAGGAGGCACGGCGCAGGGTGGCGGAGGAACGTCTGCGGATCGCCCGGGACCTGCACGATCTGCTCGCCCACAGCATCACCCTGATCGGCGTGCAGACCTCGGTGGCCGCGCACGTGCTGTCCACGGACCCCGAACGCCTCGACCGCGAGACGGTCGCCAAGTCGTTGGAGGACATCGCGGAGACGTGCCGTTCGGCCCGCGGAGAGTTGCGTACGACGCTGGAGGTGCTGCGCGAACAGGGCGCCGTCGGGGACGTCCGCGGCCCGCTGCCCGGCCTCGACGGTCTGTCCGACCTCGTGGAGACGGCCCGCCAGACAGGGGCACGGGTCGAGCGGACGGTACGGATCCGCGAGGCGCCCCCCGCCGTCGGCGCGGCGGCCTACCGCATCGTCCAGGAGGCCCTGACGAACGCGGTCCGGCACGCGGGACCCGAACCGGCGATCTCCGTCGAGCTCTACGAGGATCAGAGTGCCCTGCGGCTGTCGGTGACCGACGACGGCACGGGCCCGGTGGCCGGTTCCGAAGGCGCCGGCTTCGGGCTCGTCGGCATGCGGGAGAGGGCCCGCAGCGTGGGTGGCACACTCGACGCGGGGCCGCGGCCGGAAGGTGGGTTCGCGGTGACGGCAGTACTGCCGTTGACGACTGCGCTGGAGAGGGCCGTATGACGATCCGTGTACTGCTTGCCGACGACCAGACCCTCGTACGGGCCGCGTTCGCGATGCTCGTCGAGTCGGCACGGGACATGGAGGTGGTGGGGGAGGCGGCGACCGGCCGGGAGGCGCTGGACCTGGCGCGGCGCGCACGGCCCGACCTCGTCGTCATGGACATCCGGATGCCCGACCTCGACGGCATCGAGGCGACCCGGCTGATCGCGGCGGACGAGGAACTGGCCGGGGTGAAGGTGCTGGTCCTGACGACGTACGAAACCGACGAGTACATCATCGAGGCGTTGCGTGCGGGCGCGTCGGGGTTCCTGGTGAAGGACACCAGACCGGCGGAGCTCCTGGACGCGATCCGTACGGTGGCGGCTGGGGAGTCGCTGTTGTCACCGGGCCCGACGGCACGCCTGATCGCCCGGCTGCTGAGCCACACACCGGCGTCGGCACCGGCGCTCTCAGGTGGCCCGGAGTGCTTGTCGGAACGGGAGTGCGAGGTGCTCGTGCTGGTCGGACGGGGGCTCAACAACGCCGAGATCGCCGAGGCCTTGGGGTTGAGTCCATTGACCGCGAAGACCCATGTCAGCCGGATCATGGGGAAGTTGGGGGCCCGTGACCGGGCGCAGTTGGTGATCGTGGCGTACGAGTCGGGGATGGTCACGCCGGGGCGTGTGCGCGAGGGCTAGCCACCCGCGACCTCTCACAGCAGCCCCGCCGCCGCCAAGAACTTCCCCACCCCCTCGACGTCCCTCTCCGACAACGGAACCTGCGGCTCAGCCGTGACCGGGCACCCGATGACGCCCCGCAGATACAGCGCCGCCTTGAACGCCCCCAACGCCGCCGAACTGCCCCCCATCCGACCCGGATCCCCCACCCGCACCATCCCGAACAGCGCGCACAACCGCTCCTGCTCCACCCGGGCCCGCTCCCAGTCGCCCACCCGGCAGAGCCGGTCCAGCCGCACATACCCCTCCGGATCGACGTTCGCGAGCCCCGGTACCGCCCCGTCCGCTCCCGCCGCCAGCGCCGCGTCCACGAAAAGCTCGGACCCCGTCAGCACGCTGAAGCCGTTGATGTCACCCCGGGTCCTGGCCCCGACGACGACCTCGCGGAACGCCCCCAGGTCCCCGCTGGAGTCCTTGAGACCCGCCAGCACCCCCTCGGCCGCGAGCGACAGCACCAACTCCGCGGGGAGCTTGGTGTGGACGGCACCGGGGAGGTCGTAGGCCAGGACGGGCACCGGACTCGCAGCGGCCACCAGGCGGTAGTGGCGGGCGATCTCCGCGGGGTGCGTACTCGTGTAGAACGGCGAGATCACGACCACCGCATCGGCCCCCGCCGCCGTCACGGAAGCCACGTGGTCCAGGACCCGCGGCGTCGTCATGTCGATCGCACCCGCCAGCACCGGGAGCTGGCCACTCACATGGCCCGTCACCGTCTCCACCACCAACCGACGCTGCGCGTCCGTCAGATACGCAGCCTCCGACGACGTACCGAGCACGAACAGCCCGTGCACCCCGCCCCCCACCAGATGGTCGACCAGACGGAGCAGCGACGGGACGTCCACCTCGCGTGACGGTGTCAGGGGGGTGCAGACGGGCGGGACGACACCGGTCAGCGGCGCGGGGATCGTCATCAAGGCTCCCTGTTCTCGTGGTTCTCGCGTACGGGTACCAGGCCGAGGGCCTGCTCACCCTCCTCCCCCGGATGGTGGCAGCGGAAGCGGTGTCCGGGCGGGAGCCGACGCTGCTCATGGGCGTGCCGCGCGTCCCCTGATACCTGAGCGGGCCGCGGCCGGGGCATGGTCGAATGGGGCCGTGGAGCACTGGGGCGAGAACACCGCGGGAGTACTGCGACTGCCGTCGGGCAGGCTGGTGCGGGGCCGTGGCCTCAGGTACCCGCACGCACCGGGGGCGCCGACCCCTTCGTACGCCCTCTACCTCCTGGGCCACCAACCGCCCGCGGTCCCCTGGGAGTTCCACTGGATCCGCCGGCCCGACTTCCGCCTCCCGGCGGACCGGCCGGCCGCTCGCGCGGCGCTGAGCGAGGCCTGGGAGCGGGCCGCGGGCGAGCGCGTCGAGGTCGCCTGCGGGGGCGGACGCGGGCGTACGGGGACGGCGCTGGCCTGTCTCGCGGTCCTGGACGGCGTACCGGCGGACGAGGCCGTCGGGTATGTGCGGGCGCACTACCACCGGCGGGCGGTGGAGACGCCGTGGCAGCGGCGGTATGTGCGGCGGTTCTCAGGGGCGGCGGGCGCGGAAGCGTAGGCTGCCGGACTTCTGGTGGACGTCCACGGCCACCTCGCCGAAGCCGGCCCGCTCCAGACGGGCCGGAAGGCTCGCGGGGTCCAGGGTGTTCATCGTGTCCCGCAGGTGGAGAAGCCGGAAGCCGAAGCTCGGTTGGCTGTCGCTGCCGGCGAAGGTGCCGCCGGGGCGCAGGACGCGGAACGCCTCGGCGAAGATACGGTCCTGGTGGGCGGCCGTGGGCACGTGGTGGAGCATGGTGAAGCAGACGACGGAGTCGAACGCCTCGTCCTCCACCGGCAGTTGGGCGCCGTCGGCGTGGAGGATGCGGGCGCGGTCGCCCCACCGTTCCGTGAGGAGGCGGGCCGTGTCCGCGTCGATCTCGGCGGCCGTCAGCCTCGGGACCTGCTCCACCAGGACACGGAGGTTGGCGCCGTAGCCCGGCCCGATCTCCAGCACGTCCTCGCCGAGGTCCACCTGCTTCAGGGCCCAGGGCAGGATGCGGTCCTTCGTCGTCTGCGCCCACACCTCGGAGCTGCACAGTCTCCGGTGGGCTCGGTTCATCGGCATGGGTCCGACGCTAGGCGGGGTCCTGGGCTGTCCACTACGGGCTAGGCTGCCGTCCCATGTCGCCGAACGGACAGTACGGCCCGTACCCTCCGGCCGACACCGCGGTCTTCGTCGGCCGTTTCACGATGCCCCGGGGCAGCTTCTTCGGCACCCACCGGCACGACCACCACCAACTCGCCTGGTCCGTGCGGGGATTGCTCCGGGTCCGCAGCGAACAGGGTGTGTGGCTGCTGCCGCCGTCGCTGGCCCTGTGGATCCCCGCGGGCGTTCCGCACGCCACCGGGTCGGAGGGCGGTGCGCTCCTGCGCAGCCCCTACGTCGACCCCGCGTGCTGCCCGCACATCGGGTGGACCGAGCCGACCGTCGTGCAGGTCACCGCGCTGCTGCGAGCGCTCGTCGACCATCTCGTCCGGACGGACCTCGCCCCACGGGCCCGCTCGCGCGCGGAGGCGGTGCTGCTCGACGAGCTGCGTCCGGTGCCGGTGACCAGTGTCTCGGTCCCCTCGCCCCGAGATCCGCGGGCCCTGGCCGTGGCCGGGGCACTGACGGCCGACCCCGCGGACGCGCGCACTCTGGCCGACTGGGGTGCCCAAGTCGGCGCGAGCGCCAGGACGTTGGCCCGCCTCTTCGTCGCCGAGACCGGCCTGGCCTTCGGGCAGTGGCGGGAACGGCTGCGGATGCAGGCCGCGATGCCGCACCTGGCGGCGGGCCTCCCGGTCGAACCGGTGGCCCACCGCGTCGGCTATGCCTCGGCCAGCTCCTTCACCGCCGCCTTCCATCGCGTGGTGGGGGTGACGCCGAGGCAGTACTTTCCCGTCGGCTGAGCCGTCAACCAAGCGCCTCCGACAGCGCCTTGGCCGTGTCGGCGACCAGCAGGTCGTCGCGGGCGGCGGACTGCTCCGGCATCGTCGTCAGGACGGCCAGCACGAGCGGGGTGCCCTCCGGCGTCCAGGCGATGCCCACGTTGTTGTTGGTGCCGTAGGAACCGCCGCCCGTCTTGTCGGCGACCGTCCACGTCTTCGGCAGCCCTGCGCGCAGCCGGGTCCCGCTCGTGGTGTTGTTCAGCAGCCAGTGCGTGAGGAGCTCGCGGTCGCGACGGTTCAGGGCGTCGCCGAGGACCAGTCGGCCGTACGTCCGGCCGATCGCGTACGGGCTCGTCGTGTCCGTGATCCGCCAGGGCTCCGCCGAGTTGAGCTCGGTCTCCCAGCGGTCCAGGCGGGTCACCGGGTCGCCGAGGGAGCGGGCGAAGCGGGTGATGGCGGTGGGGCCGCCGAGCTCACGCAGCAGGAGGTTGCCGGCGCCGTTGTCGCTGAACGTGATGGCGACCTCGGCGAGTTCGGCGACCGTCATGCCGTCGGCCAGGTGCTCCCGGGTCTTGTCGGAGCCCTCCTTCGGCAGATCGGCGTCCGTGTAGTGGATCCGGCGGGACAGGAACTCGCCGTCGCGGTCCAGATCGCGCAGTACGGCCGCGGACGCCAGGGTCTTGAACAGCGAGCACATCGGGAACAGCTCGTCGGCGCGGTGCCGGACGGTCCGGCCGGTGCCGAGGTTGCGAGCGAACACGCCCAGGCGGGCGCCGTGTTGCCGCTCCAGCTCGCGGAGGCGTTCGGTGACGCGGGAGGTGGTGGCGTGCGCGGGGGCGGCCGCCACGAGAGTGGCGGCAGAGGCGGCGAGAAGGGTACGGCGGGCTAAGATCGCGCTCTCCTTCGTTCGGTGGACGCGCCTTTGCCAGGCGCGCGTGGACGATCTCCTCAGTAGATCGACGCCGGAACTCATTCCTTGGTTGCGGGGCCGTAGACCATCGGCGGACGGCGGGGCGGGCGCGGGCTCGCCAGAGTGGCCGTATGGAGAAGACCAAGGGGATCAACCGGGCACAGTTCCTGGCCGGGGCGGCGGCGGTCGGGGTGGCGGGGGCGGTGCTGCCCGCGGGCGGGGCCGGGGCGGCCGGGCGGGGTGAGGCCGCCGGCCGGGGCGGGCTGACCCGCCGGGGTGTCGTCTACACCCTCGTCGCCGGTGAGACGCCGGCCACCGAGTGGAGCGCCGACCGGATGCGGGCGGACCTCCGCACCATCCGCGACGACCTGCACGCCGACACCGTCGACGTCACCGGCGACGGCGTCGAACGCCTCACCGCCACCGCCGCCGAGGCGGCCGAGCTCGGACTGCACATCTGGCTCCAGCCCACCCTCGGCGACGTCCCGGAACGGGACATCCTCGACCACCTCGCCGAGACCGGCCGGTTCGCGGAGCGGCTGCGTCGGCAGGGCGCGAGCGTCGAGTTCAGCGTGGGCTGCGAGTTCTGGCTGTTCGTGCCCGGGATCATCCCGGGGGACACGGTCTTCGAGCGCATCGAGAACCTCCAGAACGGCACCGTCGACTGGGCGCAGATGCAGCGCCGCCTGGCCCGCTTCACGGCGAAGGCGGCGGCGCTCGGCCGCAGGGTCTTCCACGGCCGGCTGAGCTACGCCTCCGCCCCGGAGATCGACAACGTCGACTGGAACCTCTTCGACGTGGTGGGCATCGACTACTACTCGTACTTCCCGCAACGAAAGGACTACGTCAGGGAGTTGAAGCAGCACCTGCGCTGGGGCAAGCCCGTCGCCATCACCGAGTTCGGCACCTGCACCTACCGCGGCGCCCCCGAGGCGGGCGGCATGGGCTGGGACATCGTCGACTACGGCAAGACACCGCCGGAGATCATGGGCGACCCGCCCCCGGTCCGCAGCGAACGCACCCAGGCGGCCTACCTCGTCGACCTCCTGGGCGTCTTCGAGTCGATGAACCTGTACGCGGCGATGGTGTTCGAGTTCCTCACCGCGGACGCCCCGCACCGCCCCGACGACCCCCGCCATGACCTCGACATGGCCAGCTACGGCATCGCCAAGGCGATCCAGGACCGCCCCGGCGACCCGGACACGGGCTGGCACCGGGAGCCCAAGGAGGCGTTCCACGCGGTGGCCCGTGCCTACCGCAGGGCCGGTCAGCGGCAGTAGGTGTCGGCGGCGGGACGCTGACCGGTGGCGAGGAACCTCGACACGATCTCGTCCCCGCACGCGTTGCCGTTACGGAGATAGGAGCCGTGGCCCGTGGAGTTCACGGTGACCATGACAGCGCGCCGACCGAGGGCCTCGCGGAGCTTGAGGGCGCCGCTCACGGGGGTGGCGACGTCCCGTTCGTTCTGCACCAGCAGGATGTTGGAGGGCCCTCGGTCGGTGATCCGTACCGGCGTCTCCCGCGGCCGGTACGGCCAGGCGGCGCACATCATCGCGTTCCTCGGCATGCCGGCGGTGAGGGGGTACTTGGCCCGGCTCTCCGCGACGCCCTTCTCGTACACGGCGGCATCCCTCGGCCACACGGCGTCGTTGCAGATGGTGCCGGCGCCGACGGCGGCGCCGTTCTGCAGGACCGGCTCCGGCGGGGCGGCGGGCGCGGGCGGCACCGTGCCCTGTTGCGCGGCCAGCATCAGCTTCGCCAGGGTCGGATAGTTGTCGGTGTCGTAGAGGCTGTCCAGCATGGTCTGGCGCAGGACGTTGCCGTTCAGCTCCTCCGGATTGGCTCCGGGCCACGGGATCGGCTCACGGTCCAGACGGGCGGCGAGCCGCAGGAAGAGCGCGCGCACCTCGGTGGCCGTGCCGGCCAGGCGGTCCGGGTTGCCGGGCGTGGACGCCCACTTGGCGAACTCGGGGAAGTTGTCCTCGACGCCGACCTCGTAGATCTGGAGCCAGGAGCGTTCCGCCCGGACCGGGTCGGGGTTGTCGTTGCTGTCCAGCACGAAGCGGTCCGTGCGGTGCGGGAACATCTCGGCGTAGGCGGCGCCGACGTACGTGCCGTACGAGACGCCCCACCCGGACACCTTGCGTTCGCCGAGCGCGGCCCTCAGCCGATCGAGGTCACGGGCGTTGTTCTTGGTGCTGATGTGCCGTATCAGCTCACCACCGTTCCGTGCGCAGGCATCCGACATGCGCTGGGCGGTGGCCATGTTCTCGGCGACGGAGCCGTCCGGGGCGGGCCAGGGGCGGGATTTGGTGAGGGCGAGATCGGAGTGCTGGAGGTCGCAGCTGACCGAGGTCGAGGGTGCGAGCCCCCGAGGTGCGAACCCGATCAGGTCGTAGGCGCCCCGCACCTCCTGCGGCAGCTTCTGCCCCTTCCCGGAAGGGTCGTTGAGACTCGAACCACCCGGACCGCCGGGGATCAGGAACAGCGCCCCACGCCGGGCGTCCGGGTTCTCGCTCGGAATCCGGGAGACGGCGATCCCGATCTTCCGGCCGCCCGGGTGGGCGTAGTCCATGGGCACCTCGAGGGTGGCGCACTGCTGACGGGGGTCGAGGGTGGAGCCGGCGCACTTCTTCCAGTCGAGGGCGGGCGCCTTCTCCACCGCGACGGCCAGCGGAGTGACCATCCCGAGGGCGACGGCGGTGACGGCTACGAGGGCGGCGTTGCGCTTGATCTGCGTCATGGGACCGAGCCTCGCGGATCTCCTTCACGACCCCCATCCGGTCAACTCCCTTGTTGATCGGGGGGTTTACCCCAGTTGTGCCCGGGACCCGGATCCGTCCCACCTCCCCACCGAAAATCCCCGCGCCCCCGAAGCGACCCCATGGAACCCTGCCCCCATGACCCAGCACTCCTCCCCGCCCCCCACCCCCTACGACGAAGACCGAGCCGCCTACTCCCACCAAGACCTCGCCCGCCTGGCCCTCTCCGCGCAAGCCGTGGACGTCGCGGCTGCCGCTCAGGCGCTCGTGGGGACGCGGAGTGACGTGGATACCGGGCTCGGGGGGCGGGTCAGTGAGGGGGTGCGGGTGGTGGAGGTCGCGGAGGGGGTGTTGGCGCGGGCTGTCGTGTACGAGAGGGAGCGCGGCGCGTCCTGGGAGGACATCGGGCGGTATCTCGGAGTCGACGCCGGGGTCGCCGAGGAGCGGTACGCGCCCGAACTCGAGCGTTGGAACACCGCGTTCCAGGTTCCGTACCGACTGGACCCCACCGGACGCAAACGCATCCCCCAGCTCCCCCAGGCCGCCTACGACCCCAGGAGTTCCGTCCGGCAGCTCGACCTCTGGGCCGGGCTGCACGTGACCACCGGCGACTGGCATGCCGTGAGCGGGGGGCTCGGGGGGCTCGGGGGGCCGGCGGCCGGTCCGGCCGTTCCGCACGAACTCGACGGGTCCATCCGCAGCGAGAACCTCCGCACCTTCCTGGAGCTGCTCTCCGAGTACGTCCACTACGACTTCGACGACACCGACTGGGACACCATCGCTCTCGGGATCGAGGAGACGGACGCCGAGGACGACCCCGCCGCCTGGTACGCCTATCCGCTCCATGGCGGTCTCCACGCCGCGCAGGTCCGTCTCGCGTACTCCCGGCCCTATCCGGAGGACGACGACGGCGAGCCCGACACCGTGTCCGTCCTCGTCACCGGCGCGCACTCCCGCGACCTGCGGCTACGGATCGACACCCTGATCGCGGCGCTGGGTCACCATCCGCAGTTCCCGTGAACTCGAATTCACTCGAATGAAGTCGAACCAATCCGCATGGCGTAGGGAAGCGATATCCGCCGCACAATTCCCCGACCGCTTTCCCGCCACGGCTTTCCGGTCATGGCTTTCCGTCGTGCCTTCGCAGCGCCTGCTCGAACTGCCCCATATAAAGGCCGTATACGAAAGCCCGGGAGTCATGTGAACCCTTGGCCACGGTTCAACGCCCCTGCGCCACCCCACCCTTGGCGTGCACAGACTCCTGCCGAGTGTAGGAGCACAGCGGGCCGCCGCAGGTGAAAAGCGTGAAACTCAAAAAGGCGGGGGATCCACGTGACGGTGAAGAAAGAGGAGCGGAAATGAAACCCCCCGTCGGAAGCCACGTCGTGGACACCCGGAGCGGAAAGGTCGGCATCGTCATGGGGCACGAAGGGCCGTACGTACAACTCAGACCGTACGGCGGCGGAAAGGAGTGGGACGCGGCCCCGGACACCGTCCGCCGGGCCACCCCCGCCGAGCGGCTCAGCGCGGCGACCGCGTACGCCAACGCCCGCAGCCGGGGTGAGGTGCCTTGACGCCGGTGTCGTAGGGTGCGGGCGCATGGGCCTGTGGAGCATACGCAGATGGACGAGAGCGAGGCGGAAGGCCACCGACCGTCCTCCCGTGCCGCCGCTCACCACGCACCAACTCTGGATGGTGTCGCTGAGCGCGCCCGTGAGCCGGGACCGGGGCGCCTCGCGGACCACCCTGTACCCGTTCACGCGGACCGACGACGACGGTGCCCGGCGCTGGCTGGCCGAGCAGTGGGAGATCACCTCGCGGGACGAGCTGGCCGACCGGCTCGACGAGCTGGCCCGCTCCGGATACCGGGCCCGGGCCCAGCGCGTCCTCGGTGTCTCACCGCTCGCCTGGGACGCCGCCCTGTACGTCGACATCTCCCGGCGCGGGTTCGCCGGCGGGATGATCACCGAGGGCGAGGCCTGGACCGCCCTGAAGAACATCGTGCCGGCGGTGGTGTCGGCGTACGCCTCCTGGCAGGAGTACGCCGACGACTATCTGCTGGGCCGGAAGGTGTGGAAGGACGGGCTGGACGGCACCCCCGACGCCCCCGCCCCGCAGACGACCGCCGACGCCCACCTCCGCTCCCTCCTCGACCCCGCCAACAGGGACAGCCCCTGGAACCTGGCCCCCTGGGACACCATCAGCCACCCCGACCGTGCCCCCTGACCCCCGCGCGTACGGGAGAATGGACCCATGAGCCTGTTCCGCGACGACGGCATCGTGCTGCGCACCCAGAGGCTGGGTGAGGCGGACCGGATCATGCTGCGCGCACCCAGGGAGCACACCACCCCGGGAGCCGCCCGATGAGCCTCTTCCGTGACGACGGCGTCGTGCTGCGCACCCAGAAACTCGGCGAAGCCGACCGCATCATCACCCTGCTCACCCGTGGTCACGGACGGGTGCGGGCCGTGGCCCGCGGTGTCCGGCGCACCAAGTCCAAGTTCGGGGCGCGGCTCGAACCCTTCTCCCACGTCGACGTGCAGTTCTTCGCGCGCGGCAGCGAGCTCGTCGGGCGCGGGCTGCCGCTGTGCACCCAGAGCGAGACCATCGCGCCGTACGGCGGCGGCATCGTCACCGACTACGCGCGGTACACCGCCGGGACGGCCATGCTGGAGACGGCCGAGCGGTTCACCGACCACGAGGGCGAGCCGGCCGTCCAGCAGTACCTGCTGCTCGTCGGCGCCCTGCGGACGCTCTCCCGGGGCGAGCACGCCCCGAACCTGGTGCTCGACGCCTTCCTGCTGCGTTCCCTCGCCGTCAACGGATACGCCCCGAGCTTCAGCGGCTGCGCCAAGTGCGGTCTGCCGGGTCCGAACCGGTTCTTCTCGGTCGGTTCGGGCGGTTCCGTCTGCGTGGACTGCCGGGTGGCGGGGAGCGTCGTACCCTCGCCGCAGACCCTGGAACTCCTCGGCGCGCTGCTTACGGGAGACTGGGAGACCGCGGACGCGAGCGAGCCGCGGCACGTCCGGGAGGGCAGCGGGCTGGTCTCCGCCTACCTGCACTGGCATCTGGAACGCGGGCTCCGCTCGCTGCGTTACGTAGAGAAGTAAGCCGAAGAGGAATCGAGAAGCACATGGTGGTAGGCCGGCTGTTGGGGCGCCAGCGCCGCGAGTACAAGTCGCCGGAGCCGCACCCGTCCGGCGCCCGTGCGCCGAAGCTGCCCGGCGAGCTCGTCCCCAAGCATGTGGCGATCGTCATGGACGGGAACGGCCGATGGGCCAAGGAGCGCGGGCTGCCGCGCACCGAGGGTCACAAGGTCGGTGCCGAGCGCGTTCTCGACGTGCTTCAGGGCGGGGTCGAGATCGGCGTCGGCGCCATCTCGCTGTACGCCTTCTCCACCGAGAACTGGAAGCGCTCGCCCGACGAGGTGCGCTTCCTGATGAACTTCAACCGTGACTTCATCCGCAAGACCCGTGACACCCTCGACGAGCTCGGTATCCGGGTGCGCTGGGTGGGCCGGATGCCCAAGCTGTGGAAGTCGGTCGCCAAGGAGCTCCAGATCGCCCAGGAGCAGACCAAGGACAACGACAAGCTCACCCTGTACTTCTGCATGAACTACGGCGGCCGTGCCGAGATCGCCGACGCGGCGCAGGCCCTCGCCGAGGACATCCGCGCCGGGCGGCTCGACCCGTCGAAGGTCAACGAGAAGACCTTCGCGAAGTACCTCTACTACCCGGACATGCCGGACGTGGACCTGTTCCTGCGCCCCAGCGGCGAGCAGCGCACCTCCAACTACCTGCTGTGGCAGAGCGCGTACGCCGAGATGGTCTTCCAGGACGTCCTGTGGCCGGACTTCGACCGCCGCGACCTGTGGCGGGCGTGTGTGGAGTTCGCCTCCCGGGACCGCCGCTTCGGTGGCGCGATCCCGAATGAGGAACTCTTGGCCATGCGGGGAAGGACTCCTGACCAGCAGGCCACCTCGTAGCCGCCGCGCGTTCACCCGGGCCGTCGACGCTGCGGGAGATCACCCACGGTCTCCCGCTCGTTGAAACGGCCCGCACATGAACCGCCTCGGACTCACCCCCGCCCTCGCCCTCGGCGCCCTGGTCCTCACCGCGCTGCCCGCCCACGCGGACGCAGCCGCCCCCGGGGCACACCTGGCGCACCGGGACAGCTACGGCACGAAGGCCACCTACGCGCCCGGGCAGAGCGCGCACTCCTACGGGCGGCCGCCCGCCGGCTTCACCCCCGTCTTCACGGAGAACGTCTCCCGGCACGGCTCCCGCTCCGCCACCGACAGCGAGGACGGCGATCTGATCCTCGCGCTGTGGGACAAGGCGCAGACGGCGGGCGAACTCACCGGAAAGGGCGAGGAGTTCGGCCCGAAGGTGCGGGCCCTGCAGGCTGCCATGGCGAAGGTCGGCTACGGCGATCTGAGCGGGCGCGGCAAGGAGGAGATCCACGACACGGCCGTCCGCATGGCCGAGCGTCTCCCGTCCCTGTTCTCGAAGATCGCCGCCGGCGGGGAGAAGATCGACGTCGTCAGCTCCGGACAGGGCCGGGCCGTCGACAGCGCGAACATCTACGCGTGCGCCCTGGCCGACACCGACCCGTCGCTCACGTCCCTCATCGGCGCGACCCGCACCGACAAGGACCTGCTCTACTTCCACAAGGCGGACGGCGGCGCCGCGTACCGCGACTACATCGCGAACGACCAGCGGCTGGCGAGCACCCTCGAGTCGATCACCGACCAGCCGAAGACCCACAAGGCCGCCCGCAGCGTGCTGCGCCGGCTCTTCAAGGCCGACTTCGTGGCCGGGCTCGGCGACAGCGACCAGGTGGCCGCCGCGACCGCCGTCCACAACCTGTACGCCATCGCCCCCGCGATGAGCCAGGAGAGCCCGGACGGCAGGGGCTGGGGCATGGAGCGGTACATCTCGCGCTCCGACGCCGACTGGTTCGGATACCTCAGCGACGCCGAGGACTTCTACGAGAAGGGGCCCGGCTTCGCGGACAGCGACATCACGTACAAGATGGCCGACGTCCTGCTCGACGACTTCTTCCGGCAGGTCGAGGCCAAGAAGGCCGGCACCGGCACCCTCGGTGCCGAACTCCGCTTCACCCACGCCGAGGAGATCATCCCGCTGGCCGCGCTGATGGGCCTGCCGGGCAGCACCCAGGGCGTGACCGAGGCCAAGCCGTACACCTACGCCGACAACCCCTGGCGCGGCGCGTCCGTCGCCCCGCTCGGCTCGAACATCCAGTGGGACGTCTACGAGAAGAACGGCCGCTACCTGGTCCGCATGCTCTACAACGAGAAGGAGACCGCCTTCAAGGCGAACTGCGAGCCGATCGCCAAGGGCAGCAAGTTCTACGACCTGGACGAACTGGAGCGCTGCTTCGGGCGGGCGTAGCTACTTCGTCGCCGCGCAGTCTGCGCATGTGCCGAAGATCTCCACGGTGTGCGCCACATTGACGTAGCCGTGCTCCGCCGCGATCGCCTCGGCCCACTTCTCCACCGCCGGGCCCTCGACCTCGACGGCCTTGCCGCACACCCGGCACACCAGGTGGTGATGGTGGTCGCCGGTGGAGCAGCGGCGGTAGACGGACTCGCCGTCGGAGGTGCGCAGGACGTCGACCTCGCCCGCGTCGGCGAGGTTCTGGAGCGTGCGGTAGACCGTGGTCAGGCCGACCGAGTCGCCCTTGTGCTTGAGCATGTCGTGGAGTTCCTGCGCACTGCGGAACTCGTCGACCTCGTCGAGCGCCGCCGCCACGGCGGCCCGCTGTCGGGTCGCGCGGCCCTTTACGGGCGGTCCAGCGGTCGTCACCGGTTGCCTCCTCACGTCTGCACTTGCCGGGCCATTGTGCCAGCCCGGTCTGTGCGGAGTCAGACGCCGACCTTCCCGGTCGCCTCCCGGCTGGCCGGAATCGTGCACTCCGCCGGGTCGCCGCCGGGCTGCGCCGCGGCCGCCTGACGGGCTCGGCGCCGGGCCAGCGGGGTCGCAAGCACGGTCAGCACGATGAACGCGCCGATGGTCAGCAGCACGATCGTCGCTCCGGGCGGGACGTCCTGGTAGTACGACGTCACCGTGCCGCCGATGGTCACGCTGACGCCGATGGCCACGGCGATGGCGAAGGTCGCCGCGAAGCTACGGGTGAGCTGCTGCGCCGCCGCCACGGGCACCACCATCAGGGCCGACACCAGGAGCAGGCCGACCACGCGCATGGCGACCGTGACCGTCACGGCCGCCGTGATCGCGGTCAGCAGGTTCAGGGCGCGCACCGGCAGACCCGTGACGCGCGCGAACTCCTCGTCCTGGCTGACCGCGAAGAGCTGCCGGCGCAGGCCCAGGGTGACCAACACCACGAAGGCGGCGAGCACACAGATCGCGGTCACGTCGTCCTGCGAGACCGTCGAGAGCGACCCGAACAGATAGGAAGTCAGGTTCGCGTTGGAGCCCGTCGGCGCGAGGTTGATGAACATCACGCCGCCGGCCATGCCGCCGTAGAAGAGCATCGCGAGGGCGATGTCGCCGCGGGTGCGGCCGAACCAGCGGATCAGCTCCATGAGGACCGCGCCGAGGACCGACACGACGGTCGCCGTCCACACCGGCGACCAGGAGAGCAGGAAGCCGAGGCCGACGCCGGTCATCGCGACGTGGCCGATGCCGTCGCCCATGAGGGCCTGGCGGCGCTGGACCAGGTAGATGCCGATCGCGGGGGCCGTGATGCCGACGAGGACGGCGGCGAGCAGGGCCCGTTGCATGAAGGCGTAGTTCAGGAATTCCATCAGCTCAGCAGCCCCGTCCGGATCGGTTCGGCGTCGTGGGCCGCGTGCGGGTGTACGTGGTCGTGGCCGGGCAGCGCGTGCTGGCCGAGGGCCTTCGGGGGCGGGCCGTCGTGCATCACGCAGCCGTCGCGCAGGACGACCGCGCGGTCGATCAGCGGTTCCAGGGGGCCCAGTTCATGGAGGACGAGGAGGACGGTCGCGCCCTGCGCCACCTGCTCGCGCAGGGTCCGCGCCAGCACCTCCTGGCTGGCCAGGTCGACGCCCGCCATCGGCTCGTCCATGATCAGCAGTTCGGGGTCGGAGGCCAGCGCGCGGGCGATGAGTACGCGCTGGTGCTGGCCGCCGGAGAGGGCGTTCACGGAGTCCTTGGCGCGGTCCGCCATGCCGACCAGCTCCAGGGCATGGCGTACGGCCGCGTGGTCGGCCTTGCGCAGCATGCCGAAGCGGGCCCGGGACAGGCGGCCGGAGGCGACGATCTCGGTCACCGTGGCGGGCACGCCGCCCGCGGCCGTGGTGCGCTGCGGGACGTAGCCCACGCGCGCCCAGTCACGGAACCGGCGGCGCGGGGTGCCGAACAGCTCGATCTCGCCGGCCGCGACCGGCACCTGGCCGATGACGCTGCGCACGGCCGTGGACTTGCCCGAGCCGTTGGCGCCGAGCAGCGCGACGACCTCACCGCGGTGCACGGTGAGGTCGATGCCGCGGAGGACGGGGCGTGAGCCCAGGTCGGCGCGGACACCACGCATCGATATGACGGGCTCGATGACAGGCTCGCTCACGAGGGCCTCCGTAACGATCACTTGGCGCCTAGTGCTGTCTTGAGCGCCGAGAGGTTGGACTCCATGACCTGGAAGTAGTCGTCGCCCTTGGACTTGTCGGTGATCCCCTCGAGCGGGTCGAGGACGTCCGTCTTCAGTCCCGCGTCCGAGGCGAGGGTCTTCGCGGTCTTGTCGGACACCAGTGTCTCGTAGAACACAGTGGTCACACCGTCGGCCTTGGCCTCGGTCTGGAGCTCCTTGATCCGGGCCGGGCTGGGCTCGCTCTCCGGGTCCAGGCCGGAGATGGCCTCCTGGGTGAGGCCGTAGCGCTCGGCGAGGTAGCCGAAGGCGGCGTGGTTGGTGAAGAAGACCTTGGTCGCGCTGTTCTTCAGCCCGTCCTCGTACGCGGTGTCGAGGGTGTCGAGCTTCTTCGTCAGCGCGGAGGCGTTCTTCTTGTAGTCGGCCGCGTGGTCGGGGTCGGCCTTCTCGAAGGCCTTGGCGACGCCCTCGGCGACCTCGCGGTACTTCACCGGGTCGAGCCAGATGTGCGGGTCGAGGGCGTGCTCCTCCTCTTCCTCGGCGTGCTCTTCCTCGGCTCCGTGCTCGTGCTCGACGTCGCCGTGGTCCTCGAGCTTCGTCAGCGAGGCCGCGTCGATCTTGGTCTTGACCTCGGACTGGGAGACGGCCTCGTCGACGGCCGGCTGGAGGGTCTTGAGATAGAGCACCGCGTCCGCCTCGCCCAGCTCGGCGGTCTGCTTGGTGCTGAGCTCGAGGTCGTGCGGCTCCTGGCCGGGCTCGGTGAGCGTGGTGACGTTCACATGGTCCCCGCCGATCTGCTCGGCGAGGTACTGCATCGGGTAGAACGACGCGACGACGTCGAACTTGTCCGTGTTTCCGGCCGCGGCGCTGTCGGTCGAGCAGGCGGACAGGGTTCCGAGGCCGAGGGCAGTGGCCGCCGCGAGCGCGATCCCGGATATGTGGTGTCGTCGTACGTTCATGACAGTCATTTTCAACAAATATGGAAACGGTTGTCAACAAAGCGTGGTAGGAGGCCCGCGGAGGCCCGTAGACCGAACCGATTTGATTGAGGGGCAGGCACCGCCGGTAACCTGAAGCATTCGCTCTGAAGCACTGCTCCATCGCAGAGATGCTTCGTCGCCCGTCGTCGTAATGAAGAGAGCACCGTGGCCGCCGACAAGATCGACACCATCGTCAGCCTGAGCAAGCGCCGTGGCTTCGTATTCCCCTGCAGTGAGATCTACGGCGGCCAGAAGGCCGCCTGGGACTACGGACCGCTGGGTGTCGAGCTCAAGGAGAACCTGAAGCGCCAGTGGTGGCGCTACATGGTGACCTCGCGCGAGGACGTCGTCGGTATCGACTCGTCCGTGATCCTGGCCCCCGAGGTCTGGGTGGCCTCCGGCCACGTCGCCACGTTCTCCGACCCGCTGACCGAGTGCACCTCCTGCCACAAGCGGTTCCGCGCGGACCACCTGGAGGAGGAGTACGAGGCCAAGAAGGGCCGCCTCCCGGAGAACGGCCTCGCGGACATCAACTGCCCGCACTGCGGCAACAAGGGCCAGTTCACCGAGCCCAAGCAGTTCTCGGGTCTGCTCTCCACGCACCTCGGCCCGACGCAGGACACGGGCTCGATCGCGTACCTGCGCCCCGAGACCGCGCAGGGCATCTTCACCAACTTCTCCCAGGTGCAGACCACTTCGCGCAAGAAGCCCCCGTTCGGCATCGCGCAGATGGGCAAGTCCTTCCGCAACGAGATCACGCCCGGCAACTTCATCTTCCGCACCCGCGAGTTCGAGCAGATGGAGATGGAGTTCTTCGTCAAGCCGGGCGAGGACGAGAAGTGGCAGGAGTACTGGATGGAGCAGCGCTGGAACTGGTACACCGGTCTCGGCATGCGCGAGGAGAACATGCGGTGGTACGACCACCCGCAGGAGAAGCTCTCCCACTACTCCAAGCGCACCGCTGACATCGAGTACCGCTTCCAGTTCGGCGGCAACGAGTGGGGCGAGCTCGAGGGTGTGGCCAACCGCACCGACTACGACCTCAACGCCCATTCCAAGGCCTCCGGCCAGGACCTCTTCTACTACGACCAGGAGGCCCAGGAGCGCTGGACGCCGTACGTCATCGAGCCCGCGGCCGGTGTCGGCCGCGCGATGCTGGCGTTCCTCCTCGACGCCTACGTCGAGGACGAGGCCCCCAACGCCAAGGGCAAGCTGGAGAAGCGCACCGTGCTGCGACTGGACCACCGGCTGGCCCCGGTGAAGGTCGCGGTGCTGCCGCTGTCCCGCAACCCGGAGCTGTCCCCGAAGGCCAAGGGCCTGGCCCAGGCGCTGCGGCAGAACTGGAACATCGAGTTCGACGACGCCGGCGCCATCGGCCGCCGCTACCGTCGCCAGGACGAGATCGGTACGCCGTTCTGCGTCACGGTCGACTTCGACACGCTCGAGGACAACGCGGTCACCGTCCGCGAGCGTGACTCGATGAAGCAGGAGCGCGTGTCGCTGGACCAGATCGAGGGCTACCTGGCGAGCCGACTGATCGGCTGCTGACGCCGTTCGCGGTCTCGCTCGACCGCGCTCGGCAGCGGGCATCCGAAGCCCCCGCGTCCTCGACGGATGCGGGGGCTTCGGCGTATCCGGGCCAGGGCCCAGGTCAGTTGGCGGTGTGGCCGCCGTCCACCGCGAGGGCGGCGCCCGTGGCGAAGGAGGCGCGGTCGCTGAGCAGCCACAGCGCCGCCTCGGCGATCTCGGCGGGTTCGGCCATCCGCTTCTGCATCTGCCGGGCGACGAAGTGCTCCGCGAGCTCCGGACGGCCCTCGGCGGCCTGGGCGATCATCTCGGTACGGGTCGTGCCCACCAGGAGGGTGTCGATCCGGATACCGCGCTCGGCGTACTCCGCCGCTGCCGCCCGGGTCAGACCGAGCACCGCGTGCTTGGCGGCGACATAGGGCACCGGGGCGCCGGTCGCACCCATCGCGGCCGTGCTGGCGGTGTTGACGACGGCACCCCCGCCGGCCGCCAGCATCACCGGGATCTGGGCGCGCAGACAGTTCCAGGTGCCGCGCACGTTGACGTCCATGACACGGTCGAAGTGGGCCTCGTCGAGTTCATGCAGGGGAGCGATCTTATCGCCGGCGTATCCGGCGTTGTTGAACGCCCCGTCCAGCGCCCCGAACCGCTCCGTCGCGGTGGCCACCGCGCGCCGGACGTCCCCGGCGTCCGCGACGTCGCCCGCGCTGACCGCCGCCCGGCCGCCCGCCGCGGCGATCTCCTCGGCGAGTTGGTCCAGGGTCTTCTCGCGCCGGGCCATGAGGACCACGGCCGCCCCCTCCGCCGCGAACAGCCGGGCGGCGGCCTCGCCGATCCCGCTGGACGCGCCGGTGATCATCACGACTTTGCCGGCGAGTACTCCGTTCCTGTCAGTCATCCGATCAGTAAATCCCGGAGTGCCAGGTTCCGGGTAAGTCCCTTTGCTCCCAATTCGGTTGGCGCCTGCGATTGGTCCGCCATGGAGCCGCGCGATTGGCCCTGTGGGGCGATCACCGGCCGCGGCAGGGTGGTCCGCATGAGTCTCGCGTTCCTGCTGACCACCCTCGTCGTGGTCGCCACTCCTGGTACCGGTGTCGTCTACACGCTCGCGGCGGGGCTGTCGCGGGGGCGGCGCGCGAGCGTCGTCGCGGCGTTCGGCTGCACCCTGGGGATCGTGCCGCACATGGTGGCGGCGATCACCGGGGTGGCGGCGCTGCTGCACGCCAGCGCGACGGCGTTCCAGGTCCTGAAGTACGCCGGTGTCGCGTATCTGCTGTGGATGGCGTGGGCGACGCTGCGGGACCGGGAGGCGATCGCCGTGGAGCGGGACGCCGCTCCCGTCTCCGCGGGGCGGGTCGTCGTCCGGGCCGTGCTGATCAACGTCCTCAATCCGAAGCTGACGATCTTCTTCTTCGCGTTCCTGCCGCAGTTCGTGCCGTCGGGGGAGTCGGGCGCGTTGCTGCGGATGCTGGTGCTGAGCGGGGTGTTCATGCTGGCCACCTTTGTGGTGTTCGCCGCGTACGGGGTGCTGGCGGCGTCGGTCCGCCGTCATGTGATCGGGCGGCCGAGGGTGATGGCGTGGCTGCGACGGAGTTTCGCGGGGTCGTTCGTACTGCTCGGGGCCAAGCTGGCCACGACGGACGGGTGACAGACAGCAGCTGACGGATAGCAGATGACACATGACAGCTGACAGATATTGAAATCTGTCAGCTGTCATGTCAGGGTGAGGGCATGACGACACAGACCCCCCGCACCCTCGGAACCACCGGCCCTCAGGTCTCCGCCCTCGGCCTCGGCTGCATGGGCATGTCCGGCGCGTACGGCGAGTCGGACCGCGCCGAGTCCATCGCCACCGTCCACGCCGCCCTGGAAGCCGGCGTGACCCTGCTCGACACCGGCGACTTCTACGGCATGGGCCACAACGAACTGCTGATCGCCGAGGCCCTGCGCACCGCCCCGGCCGCCCTTCGGGAGAACGCGCTGACCAGCGTGAAGTTCGGCGCCCTGCGCGGCCCGGACGACGGCTGGTACGGCTTCGACGGCCGCCCGGCCGCCGTCAAGAACTTCGCCGCGTACTCCCTCCAGCGCCTCGGCGTCGACCACATCGACGTCTACCGCCCCGCCCGGCTCGACCCGGACGTGCCGATCGAGGAGACCGTCGGCGCGATAGCGGAACTGGTCGAGAAGGGATACGTCCGCCACATCGGGCTCAGCGAGGTCGGCGCCGACACCATCCGCCGGGCCGCCGCCACCGCCCCGATCGTCGACCTCCAGATCGAGTACGCACTCATCTCCCGCGGCCCCGAGCGGGAGATCCTGCCCACCCTGCGCGAGCTGGGCATCGCCGTCACCGCGTACGGCGTGCTCTCGCGCGGCCTGATCTCCGGCCATGTCACGCCCGGCCAGGGCTTCGCCGCGAACGACTTCCGCGCCCACTCGCCCCGCTTCCAGGGCGACAACCTCCAGCACAACCTCACGCTCGTCGAGTCCCTGCGCAAGATCGCCGAGCAGAAGGACGTCTCCGTCGCGCAGATCGCCATCGCCTGGGTGGTCTCCCGCGGCGAGGACATCGTGCCGCTGATCGGCGCCCGCACCCGCGAGCGGCTCGGCGAGGCCCTCGGCGCCCTGGACGTGACCCTGGACGCCGCCGACCTCGCCGCCATCGAGGCCGCCGTACCGGCGGACGCGGCGGCCGGTGAGCGGTACGCCCCCGCACAGATGGCCATGCTTGACAGCGAGCGCTGATCGCGGTGCCGGGTACCGTCTACGCATGCCTCCGACCAGCGAGACCCTGACCGCCGAGCGCATCCTCGAGGCCACCGAGGAAGTGCTGCGCCGCCACGGCCCGGCGAAGGCGACCGTGGTCGACGTGGCCCGCGCGCTCGGTGTCAGCCACGGCAGTGTCTACCGGCACTTCCGTACGAAGGCGGCGCTGCGGGAGGCCGTGACGAAGCGGTGGCTGGACCGGACGACGGAGGAACTGGCCGGCATCGTCGCGGCCACCGACCGTGACCCGCAGACCCGGCTCCGCGACTGGCTCGCGGCGCTCCTGGAGGCGAAGCGCCGCAAGGCGGGCGACGACCCCGAACTCTTCGCCACGTACTCGGTGCTGGCCGCGGACGCCGGTGAGGTGGTCGGCGCCCACCTCACCGAGCTGACCGACCAGCTGACCGAGATCGTGCGGGCCGGCGTCGCGGCGGGCACCTTCACCACCCCCGACCCGGCCACCACGGCCCGCGCCCTCTTCCACGCCACCGGCCGCTTCCACGACCCCGGTTACGCCCGGGAGTGGGAGCGGCCGGAGGTGTGGGACGACTTCGCGGCGGTGGTGGATGTGCTCGTGCGGGGGCTGCGGGCCTAGAGGTCCGAGATGTCGAGCTTGGCCACCTTGATGCGCGAGGTGTCGTACTCCCAGACGACATAGAACTTGCCCGGCGCGTACTCGTCGGCCATGGGGTAGGCGTCCCAGCCGGAGCCGTCGCTCGTGGTGTCCGCGGGGCCGTCGGCGAACGGCTTGGCGGTCAGCCAGGACTTACCGACGGGCTTGACCTTGTAGTTCAGGGCGAGCCGGTTCTTGGCGCTGTTGTAGATGGTCAGATACCGGCCGGCGCTGTCCTTGGTGAAGTACCCCTTGGAGTCGTTGCTGGGCACGGTGGTGCTCAGCTGGAAGTCGGTCCAGTTGTTGCCTTCGCCTTCGTCGGTGGTGGTGGCCGTCATCGCGAACGATGTCGTTCCGGTCGCCGGGGTGTTGCGGGCGACCAGGAGCAGTTCGTCCGGGTCGTCCTGCGAGACGACGAGCTGCGGTTCGCCGGGCTGGTCGGCGAGCGGGTTGTTCACGGGGGCGCGCCGTTCCCAGTTGACGAGGTCCGTGGAGTACAGCAGGCCGTTCCTCCGCTTCGTCTCCCAGTACGGCATGACGTAGCGGTTGACGCCCAGTTGGAGCGGGCGTCCGGCCAGGGCCAGGTTGTAGCCGGGCGCGTCCTGGACGAGGGAGAGCGGCATGTTGAGGGCGACGTCCTGCCAGGTGTGCCCCTCGTCGGTGCTCTTCTTGGCGACGATGGCGTTGATCGGCAGACCCGTGCGGTTCGCGGGCGACGTCCGCCCGAGGTACGCGTAGATCGCGCCGCCCGTCTCGAAGAGGGTGACGTAGTGCCAGGAGTACTCGCTGGTCTCCTGCGCCAAGGTCTGCGGGCGGCTCCAGCTCGTGCCGCCGTTGGTGGTGTACGAGTACCGGATGTACCCGTGGTCGAACACCTTTGCGCCTACGTCGGGGAGCACGTTGGCGGTGGTGCCCTCCCGCCAGACCACGACCGCGTTGGTCTCGCTGGTGCTGATGATGTCGGGCACCCGGGTGCCGTCGCCCTCGGTCACCCTGTTGGTGTGCACGACCGACTCGCCGGAGATGCCGGCGGCCGACGCCCGGTCAGGTGCGACGAGCAGGGTCACGAGCAGCACGGCGACGAGGCCGAGGAGTGCCGCGAGGTGGGCCGGGCGGGGCCGGCGCGAGGAGCGCTGTTCCGTTACCAGAGCCATTGCTGATCCTCACTCCCGCCGCAGGTCCACTGGGCGGCGTTGGCTCCGTTGACCGTCGAGGTGTCGAGGATGGCCAGGCAGAACTTGCTGTTGAAGTTCATCAGCCGGTCGTTGGCGTCCTGCGCCCAGACCTGCTCACCGCCGTCGCCGCCGTCGCACGGCCACTGGATGGGGTTGGCGCCGTGCACCTTGGTGCTGCTTGCCATGGCGAGGCACATGCCGCTTGCCAGGTTCTTCACCTGGTAGCCGCCGGTCACCGATTCAAGCGTCCAGTACTGGCTCTCGCTGGTGCTGCACGGCCACTGGATCATCTTGGTGTTTTTGACATCTATGAACTCGCCCGGCACGGCAAGGCACTTCCCCGTGCCCTGGTTGTACAGCCGGCCGTAGACCGGGTCCCCGGCGGCCTCGGCGCCGGCCGCCGCGGTCGTGCCGGTCTCCGCCGCGGTCGCCGTGCCGGTGAGGGCGGAACCGGTCAAAAAGGGCGCGGTCAGGAGGGCGGCGGCCGCCAGGGCGAAGGGGAGACGGAAGGTTCTACCCATGAAGGAGTCCCTCCGATTCGGGTGAAACGTATGTGCTCATCACGTGACCAGAATGCGGAGCGGTTCCTGGGGCTGTCGTTAACAACGGGTCCACAGGGCTTTGACAGAGCGTCTACTCGTCTTCGCACAGGAGGGCCTGGAACCGGTACTCCGTCGGCGAGATCCCGTACGCGGCGCGGAAGGCGCGGGTGAAGTCGGAGGCGCGGGGGATGCCCCAGCGGGCGGCGATGGTGTGGACCGGCGTGGTGTGCAGCGCGGGGTCGGCCAGATCGCGGCGGGCGCCCGCCAGCCGCTGGGCGCGGATCCAGGCGGCCACCGTCTCGCCGGACCCCTCCTCCTGGAAGAGCCGGTGCAGATAGCTGAGGGAGATGTGGTGCGCGGCGGCGATCACGGGCGGCCGCAGCTCGGGGTCGTGCAGGTGCTGCCGGATGAAGGCCCGTATGCGGGTGACGGTGACCCGGCGGTGGCTCTCCGGCGGCAGCGCGCTCTCCACCTCCAGTTCCTGGGCGAGCCAGGCCGCCAGCAGGTCGATCAGGACCGTGCCCAGGCGGGGCGCGTCGGACGGCTGGAGGTGATCGGACTGCCGGTCCAGGCCGGTGAGGAAATCCGTCAGCAAGGCGCCCGTTCCCTGCCGTCCGGACAGCCGTCTGCCCAGCAGTTCCCGGACCCGGGCCGGTGGCAGGGGCAACAAGGCCTTGGGGAACTCCACACCCACCCCGGTGATGAAGGGGAGCTCCAGGCCGGCGGTCGGCCGCATGCCGTAGGGCTGTACGTCGTACGGGTGTGAGGTGTCCGACAGCCACAGGTCGTGCGGGCCGTAGGTGTCGACCCGGCCCACATGGTCGAGGCCCAGCCCGCCGCCGAGCACCAGCGACAGGTGGTACTCCTCGGGGTCGGACCGCCGCACCATCCGCGCGTTCCGCAGGTACCGCGTCGGCAGCACCCGGACCGGCCACACCCGCACCGGCCCCAGTTCGAGCAACCGCTGTTCCGCCCAGAAGTCCGCGGCGTGCTCGCTGCTCATGTCGCTGGGCGCGATCGTCCGCTCCATCAACTGCCGCCAGTACTCGAACCGGTCCGCCACGGGCACGTCCTCGGTCCGGAACGTGGTCCCGATCATTCCGCCCTGTGCACGATCAGCTGGGACTGTCTGCCAGCGAACGCCGCACGGAACGCCCTCGTTCCGACATTGCTCCGGGCGAAGACACCGCGCCTGTCGATGTGGAGGACGATGCGGTCGTAGGAGTCGTCGAAGGTGTCGATCGGGCGGCCCCGCAGGTCGACGACCAGTTCCTTGGGCTCCTTCTTCGGCATGGGCGCAGGTTAGCCCGCGCTCGGGTCCACCGTCGCCTGGTGTTCCTCCGCGAGGTGTTCCTCCGCCTTCAGCCACGGCAGGAACTGCGCGTTCTTGCGCCAGCCGCAGGTGTCGCATCTGATCGTGCGTTGCGCGCCTTTGCGCTGTACCTGGACGACGTGCTCGCGTCCGTGTTGGTCCCAGCGGCTCACTTTGCTCGTGTTGATCTGCAACATGGCCTCGCCTCCGGCTAGGAGTGTGCAGCAAGACCAACATCAACAGGAGCATCTTCACGGCAAGTTCGTCGATCCTTGAACCGCCTCACCCGACCGTCCGCGGCAGCCGCAGGCTCAGCAGCCCGGTCAGGGCCACGCCCA
Source organism: Streptomyces sp. NBC_00019 (assembly GCF_045041015.1). Classification (NCBI taxonomy): domain Bacteria; kingdom Bacillati; phylum Actinomycetota; class Actinomycetes; order Kitasatosporales; family Streptomycetaceae; genus Streptomyces; species Streptomyces sp. NBC_00019. Next base: position 3,703,375 of record NZ_CP108302.1, on the reverse strand, counting down.
CCAGCTGCACCAGGAGTGTCGTCACCAGCGCGTCCCGCATGCCCAACGCCGGTATCAGGAACAGAAATGCAGGGGTAGGCGATCTCTCGGGGGCAAAGCCAGAAGGTGAACGCGCGTTCTTGACCGCCACCACCACCTCCGACGCCCACGACCTCCCCCACGCCCAGCATGGGAAGAAGTCGCAGGCCGAACTATGCCGGTACGACAGGATGACGGCTCGTCGCAAACCGATGAAGGGCCATGCCGCCTCGAAGGGTTACCGGGAGGCGAAGAAGTGGCGGGCGAAGACCTACGCGAAGATCGCCCGACAGCGGCAGGATACCGGTCGCAAGTGGGCCAAGAAGGTTGTGGTCGACCATGACGCCATAGCAGTGGAGGATTTCCGTCCGAAGTTCCTCGCCAAGTCCTCGATGGCGCGTAAGGCGGCGGACGCCGCTATCGGTGCCACAAAGAAGGCCCTGACCGAGATGGGTCGCAAGCATGCGCGGGACGTACGCCTCGTACATCCTGCCCACACCACGATGGACTGCGCAGTCTGCGGAGCGAGAGCCAAGCACGCCCTGCCGCTGTCCGAACGCACCTACACCTGTACTGAGTGCGGAGCTGTCTCCCCCAGAGACAAGAACTCCGCCCGCGTGATGCTTATCCGGGCGGGTCTCAACCCGACTGGCGTCGAGGGTGTAAGACCTCCGGGAGCGCCGCTCCCGCAGGCCGCCTGAGTCAGGAATCCCCCTGCTGCCAGCCGGGGGAGGATTCAAGAACATGAAGCCGTTGAGCAAGCGTGTGCTGGTTGCGACCAGTGGGATCAGCACTCACTCGCTGCGCAGTGATGCCGCCGCGAACTGAGTCGACCGAACTGGCGGTGGCGGTTCCAATGCCCTGCCAGGATCGGAAACGCCGCCAGTCCGAGCTGTGGCAGGGGCGAGACGTGGGGTTGCGGATGGTGATGCATGCGCTGGCGGACGAGGAGTCTGACGCACCGGGCCGACGCGTCACCGGTCGACTCCGGTCGTACGGCTACGCGCCGACCGTCGCCGCTTCGCGCACCTCGACCGACTCCAACCGCTCAGCGGTCCGCTGAGCGGTCCGCCGGGCCCAGGCCCCGCTCGTCACCGCGCCCAGCACCAGTACCGCGAGCCCGCACCCGGCGATGATCCACCAGGCCGGCACCGAGGCGGAGACGAACGTGTCGGCGTACGAGGACGACCCCACGCCCGCCACCAGCACGGCCCCCACCACGGCGACCCCCAGCGTCTGCCCCAGCTGCCGGCTCGTGGAAGCCACCGCCGCGGCGACGCCCGCCTGCGACCGAGGCATCCCCGACACCGCCGTGTTCGTGATCGGCGCGTTCACGAAACCGAAGCCGACGCCGAACAGCACGTACCCGATCAGCAGGGTGACGTTGGACGTCTCCGCGTCGAACGCGGCGAACAGCACCCCGCTCGCGGTGATCGAGACGCCGGCGACCAGCAGCGGCAGCCGCGGTCCGTGCCGGCCGACCAGCCGTCCGGACAGCGGGGCGCAGAGGAACGCGGGGGCCGCGATCGGCAGCATCCACAGGCCGGCGTGCATCGCGTCGAGACCGCGGACGTTCTGCAGGTACAGCGTCGACAGGAACAGGAACCCGCCCAGCGCCGCGAACGCGCTGACCGCGATCACCGTGGCCCCGCTGAACGGCGCCGACCGGAAGAACCGCAGATCGATCAGCGGCTCGGCACGCCGGGGCTCGTACACCAGCAGCCCGATCAGCGCGGCCACCGCCAGCACGGCGTACGGCAGGACCGAGCCGAACCCGGTGTTCGGCGCCTCGATGATCGCGTACGTCATCGAGCCGAACAGCGCGATCACCAGGAACTGGCCGACCGGGTCCGCGCGGCGGGCCTTGGGGGCGCGGGACTCGGGGACGAAGCGGAGGGTGAGCAGCAGGGCGGCGAGACCGACCGGGACGTTGATCCAGAAGATCGAGCGCCAGCCGACGGTGTCCACGAGCAGGCCGCCCACCAGCGGTCCTGCCGCCATGGAGATACCGACGACCGCGCCCCACGCCCCGATCGCGCTGGCCCGCTCACGGGGGTCGGTGAAGGTGTTGGTGATGATCGACATGGCGACCGGGTTGAGCATCGAGCCGCCCACCGCCTGCACCATGCGGAAGGCGACCAGCGCCTCCAGGTTCGGGGCCAGCGAGCACAGCACCGAGCCGATCGTGAAGACGACCAGGCCCGCGACGAAGACCCTCTTGCGGCCGATCCGGTCGGCCGTGGAGCCGGCCAGCATCAGCAGTGAGGCGAGCACCAGCGTGTACGCGTCGATGGTCCACTGCAGTCCCGACGTGGTGGTGTCGAGATCGTGCTGCATGGACGGCAGGGCGACGTTCAGCACCGTGTTGTCGAGGCTCACGATCAGCAGGCTCATACAGCAGATCGCGAGGACCAGCAGACGTCGGCGGAAGCTGGGCTCGGGCATGCGCTTCATCGTACGCCGATATCGATAGTGCGTCTAACTAATGGTAGGTACAAGATCGGTCGGCCGAGCACGGGTCGCCGTACGCGACAATGGGGGAATGTCCACGACCGTGACCACCTCGAACACGACCCTGCAGATCGGGCCGCACACCGTGCAGCCGCCCGTCGTCCTGGCCCCCATGGCCGGGATCACCAACGCGCCCTTCCGCACCCTGTGCAGGGAGTTCAGCGGTGGCAAGGGGCTGTTCGTGAGCGAGATGATCACGACCCGGGCGCTGGTCGAGCGCAACGAGAAGACCATGCAGCTGATCCACTTCGACGCGACCGAGAAGCCGCGCTCGATCCAGCTGTACGGCGTCGACCCGGCGACCGTCGGCAAGGCCGTCCGCATGATCGCGGAGGAGGGCCTCGCCGACCACATCGACCTGAACTTCGGCTGCCCGGTCCCGAAGGTGACGCGCAAGGGCGGCGGCTCGGCACTGCCGTACAAGCGGAATCTGCTGCGCGCGATCCTGCGCGAGGCGGTGAGCGGGGCCGGTGACCTCCCCGTCACGATGAAGATGCGCAAGGGCATCGACGACGACCACATCACCTACCTCGACGCCGGCCGTATCGCCGTGGAGGAGGGCGTGACGGCCATCGCGCTGCACGGCCGCACCGCCGCCCAGCACTACGGCGGCACCGCGGACTGGGACGCGATCGCCCGGCTCAAGGAGCATGTGCCGGAGATCCCCGTCCTCGGCAACGGCGACATCTGGTCGGCCGAGGACGCGGTGCGGATGGTGCGGGAGACGGGTTGCGACGGAGTGGTGGTCGGTCGCGGGTGCCTGGGGCGGCCGTGGCTCTTCTCCGACCTCGTGGCCGTCTTCGAAGGCCGTACGGAGGACATCGCGCGTCCCGCCCTGCGTGAGGTCGCCGACGTGATGGTCCGTCACGCCACGTTCCTCGGCGAGTGGATCGGCGACGAGGCCCGCGGTGTCATCGACTTCCGCAAGCACGTGGCCTGGTACCTCAAGGGCTTCGCGGTCGGCTCGGAGATGCGCAAGCGCCTCGCCATCACCTCCTCCCTGGAGGAACTCCGGTCCGGCCTCGACGAGTTGGACCTCGACCAGCCCTGGCCGACGGGCGCCGACGGGCCGCGTGGACGTACGTCGGGGAACAACCGGGTTGTCCTGCCGGACGGTTGGCTCAAGGACCCGTACGACTGCGCGGGGATCGGCGAGGAAGCGGAACTGGACACCTCGGGCGGCTGAGGCGGGCGGAACTCGACGCAACGCCTGCCGACTGTGCTGCAGACCTCCGCGGAGCACCGAGGAGGCCCCGATGCCGGGAGGCGGGCTCACCCAGCAGGAACGTCAGCAGATCGCGCTGGGGCTGACCGACGGCCTCGCCTACGCGGAGATCGCCCGGCGCCTGGAGCGTCCGACCTCGACGGTCACGCGTGAAGTCATGCGCAACGGCGGCCCGAGCGCCTACCGCGCCGAGGTGGCCCATCGCGCCACCGAACGCCGCGCCCATCGGCGCAGGCGGACCACGCCCCGGGATGCGCAGGCGCCAGAGCAGGCCTATGGGCGTGATGCCGAGGCGGTGCGTGAATACGTCTCCAAGGCGATCACCTTCCTGGGGGTCTGGGGGCGGCAGCCCCCAGGGATGGGACGGGTAGGGGCGGCGGGGGCGAAATCATCAGTCCTTCGACGGGTGCGGGGTCGAGCCGTACGCCGTCAGGAAGCGGTCGCGGAAGGAGCTCATTTTCCAGACCGGGGCGTTGTGGGAGGGGCGTAGGCCGTCGGTCCAGTTCCAGTTCGCGATCTTGTCCAGGATCTTGGGGTCCTTGGCCACGATCGAGACCGGGACGTCCCGGCTGGCGTGGTCGCCGCTGACGCGGGCGATGGGCTGGTGGTCGCCGAGGAAGACGAGAACGGTGTCGTCGGTGCCGTAGCGCTCCAGCCACTGGGTGAGGGCCGTCACCGAGTACTGGATCGACTTGCCGTACTCCTCACGGGACTTGGTCGAGTCCGTGACGATGTCGCCGGGCTTCTCGCCGGCCTTCTGGATCGCGTCGAAGACCGAGCCGTCACCGAGCCGGTCCCAGTCCACCAGCTTCGGGATCGGCGCCCACGGCTGATGGCTCGACGTCAGGATGACCTCCGACATCAGCGGCTTGTCCCGCTTCTTGCCGTGGACGAGGCGCTGGAAGGCCTCCAGCGCATACTGGTCCGGCATCGTCGACCAGCTGAACTTCGGCCCCTGATAACCGAGTTGGAAGGCGTTGTACACCTTGTCCAGGCCGTAGTACTTCGCCTCCGGCCAGCCCTTCTGGATACCCGGCATCACCCCGACCGTGTCCCAGTCACCGGTCTTCTGGAACGCCTTGGTGAGGGTCAGATGCTCCCCGGAGGTCACCGTGCGATACCGCTGCTGGTTGTCGATCCACAGCCCCGACAGAAACGTCGAGTGCCCCAGCCAACTGCTGCCCCCGTACGTCGCCGACGTCAGCCACCCGCTCTTGGCATGGAACCCCGCCTTGTCCAGCGCCTTCGTCCGCGCCGCCAGCGTCGAGTCCACCCCCGGCGCCATGACCGGATCCTCGATCGCGCTACGGCCGTAACTCTCGATGAACGTGAAGATCACGTCCTTGCCCCGCAGATCCGGCACCAACTGCGCACCCGGCGTCGCCCCGAACGTGTCCGCCTTCGCCTCCTTCGCGAACGCCGCCTCGTCCCGGACCGTGTCCGCCACCCGCCGCGCCTGGATCTTCAGCGCGTCGGCGGCCCGGTCGGAGGCGATGGGCGTACCGGCGATCTGCAGCCCGAGCGCGTAACAGGTGATCCACGCCAGGGCCGCGATGAGCGTGCCCCGCGCGGCGACCGGTCTGCTCGCAACCAAGGCGTTGCTCAGCCGCACCATCGCCAGCGCCATGACCCCCACCAGCACCAGCACCAGCACGACCGCCCCGATGGCGGCCAGCACCGCGAACGTCCCGCCCATCGAATCCGCGACATACGACTGCGCGTCGTCCAGCAACTCCCAGTCGAGCACCAGGTTGAAGCCCCGCCCCAGATACTCCCGGAACCCCATGTCGAGCACGTTCAGCACGGTCAGCACCCCGAGCCCCACCCCGGCCACCACCGCCACGACCACCCGAGGCCGCCGCGGCAACCACAACGCCACGGCCGCCCCGAGGATCGCCTCGGCGGGGATACGGGTGAACCGGTTCGGCTTCAGCGCGCCCAGGGCGTTCGGCAACAGCAGTGCGCCGAGGACGAGCAGGGCGGCGAGAGCGGTGACCGTCCACCGGAGGATCGGCGGACGCGCAGAAGGCGCGGGTGTGTCCGGCAGTTGCCGCGTGCGCAGAGTGACGGCCACCCGAGGGTCCTTCCGTACGGAACTTGGCACATTCCCGTACGGCTCGCTCTCAAGAGCCGTTCACAGCACTGGGCAAACAGGCAGCAAACACCTGGCCAAGGGCGACTGCACCCACCTAAAGGGGCGCGGGGAACTGCGCGACAAGCCACGAAGCACCCGCACCCGAAATCCGGCCCTCCCAGCGGAGCGTTTACGCACCCCCGACCGCGGTCAACAAAGCAAGAGGCGCCGCCGCGGACCGAGACTCCCGCACACACGCATGCGGATACGGCACCGGCTCCGAATGCGAGTCCCGCCCATACCCCGCAAGAACCTCCGGCAGCCGATGCCCCGTGGCCGTCGCCGCATCCACCAACGCATGCGCGACCACCCGCGCCTCGTCATGCAGCCCGTACCGGGCCAACCCCAACGTGATCAGCGCGTTGTCATGCGGCCACACCGACCCCCGGTGATACGAGAGCGGGTGATACGCCGACTGCCCGGCCGCCACCGTCCGCACCCCCCACCCGGAGAAGAAGTCCGGTTCCAGCAACCGCCGCCCCACCGCCTCCCCGTACTCCTTGTCCAGCAGCCCGGACCACAGCAGATGCCCGGCATCCGAGGCCAGCGCGTCCACCTGCTGTCCCTCGCCGTCCAGCGCCAGCGCCGGGAACGTCCGGTCCGGCATCCAGAAGTCCCGCTGGAAACGGTCCCGCAGATCACCCGCGGCCTGCTCGAGGAGCGCCGCGTACGTCTCGTCCGCCCAGACCGTCCGTGCCACCCACGCCGTACGCCGCAGCGCGTCGTAGGCGTACCCCTGCGCCCCGGCCGCCATCACCGCCCCGCTCGCCCGTGTCCCGTCGGCCCAGCAGATCGCCCCGGGGGAGTCCTTCCAGTTCTGGTTGGCGAGCCCGCCCTGGTCGGCGCGGTACACGAGGTATCCGCGCGAGGTCAGCCCGCCGTGGTCCAGCATCCAGCCGATCGCCGCCCGGGCATGGGACTCGAGACGCCGGGCCATCGCGACGTCCCCGGTCTGCTCCACATACGCCCCGAGCAGCACGAGGAACAACGGCGTCGCGTCCACCGAGCCGTAGTAACGCCCGTACGGCACCTGGCCGAAGTGCGCCAGCTCCCCGTGCCGCACCTCGTGCACGATCTTTCCGGGCTGTGCCACCGAGTCCGCGCCGACCTCCGTGGCCTGCGCCGCGGCGAGCGCGGGGAGGGTGGCGGCGGCCAGTTGGGGACGGTAGGGGAGGGCGAACAGCGAGGTGAGCAGTGCGTCGCGGCCCAGCAGGGTCAGGAACCAGGGTGCGCCGGCGGCCGGGACGCGCAGTTCCTCGCCGTCCGGTCCGGTCGCCGGGACCTGGAGCGAGGCGAGGTCGGCGAGGCCACGGGCGCACGCGGCGGCCAGTTCGGGCCAGCCGGTCGGGAAGGCGACGCCCTCCACGAACTCGCCCTCCAGAGCGAGGAGTTGTGCGTTCAGTGCGGCCGGTGACTGGGGTACCCGCAGGGCCCGTTTGTCGCCGTGCGGCCGTGCCATCACCCGTAGCGTCAGCTCCGCCGTGCCGTGCGGCTCCAGTTCCAGCGTCCAGACGAGGCGCCGGGCTCCGGTGCCCGTCTCCTCGACGCCGTCAGGAGCGGGCTCCGCCGTCACCGTCGTACAGGAACGCCATTCGCCGCGCTGGTAGGTGAACTCGACGCCCGCGTCGAGGACTTCGCGGGAGCGGGTGGCTCCTGTTTTCGGGTAGGTGCGGTAGTCGGAGCGGAGTTCGAACTGGTCGGTGAAGTCGGCGTCGGCGGTCACCGCGAGCCGGACCGTGGCCGGCGCCGGGCGGTTGCTGGTGACACGGAGGGACTCGATGAACGAGCCGTCGCCCACGGCCTGTTCGCGGAAGATCGTGTACGCGGGCGGCTCCTGGCGGCCGCCGCGCGGGACGAGGACACAACGCGCGGTGTCGCCGTCGGCGACGGGGGTGAGGGCCTCGGGCACGGCGCCGTCGACCGTCAGCTGCCAGCGGCTGAGGTGGCGGGCGTCGCGTACGAACAAGCCTTCCGGGGACGGGGATGCGCCGCCCCGGACCCCGCTGATGTCTCCGCCGTCGCCCACAGCTGCGAACGTCCCGCCGTGCACGAGCAGATGATGCCGGTCCGTCATTGCAGGTCCCCTCCCTTGGCTGTGCCGGTGTGCAGCAGGTCGAGCGTGAGCGCGGCGGTCCAGCCGAAGCCGGTCGCGCCGCAGGCCTCGCCGGTGTACGGGTCGACGTACTCGGCGAAGCCGGAGGTGTCCGCGATGTCGAGGACGGCCCGGCGCAGGGCGTCGGCGCGGCCTCGCTCACCATGGGTGCGCAGGCCCCGCTCCATCAGCCAGCCGGTGTTGAACCAGGCCGGGCCCCGCCAGTAGCGGTGCGGGTCGAAGGCCTCGCCGAGAAGGTCGTAGCTGGGGACGAGGCGGGTGGTGCCGCCCAGGCCGAAGTGCTTGGAGGCGGTCGTACGGACGAGGGCCTCGACGATGTCCCGGGGGAGCGTCGGCAGCAGGAGCGGGATGAGCCCGGACACGCTGCGCTCGGGGATCAGGCCCCCGCCCCGGACGTCCCGGGAGAAGAACATGCCCTCGGCCGGGTCCCACAGCCGGTCGATCAGCGCCGCCGTCAGACGCTCCGCACGCGCGTGCCGGGCCGTGCCGGTCGCGCCCAGCTCCTGCGCGATACGGGCGAGGGCGTGCTCGGAGGCGATGAGCAGGGCGTTGAAGGAGGGGTCCTCGACGGCGAATTCGCTGCGACCGCCCCCTTGTCTCCCGTCCAGCCCGTCCCTGTACTCCCCGTCCCTGTAGTCCGCCGCCAGCCGCACATACCGCCCGTAGTCCAGATCCGTCGGCCGGTCCTCCGCCGCCCCGTGGTCGAGGTCGGCGCGCCGGAAGGAGCGGGCCGGGGCGGGGGTGACGCGGGAGAGCGGCAGGTCCCAGCAGGGGCTGTTGTCCATTCCCTGTTCCCAGGGGTGCACGACGGACGCCAGCGATCCCCCGCCCAGGTCGCGCCGGTGCAGCAGATAGCGGTGCCAGGCCGCCAGCCGGGGATACATCCGGGTGAGGAAGCCGCGCGCCCGTGACAGACCCGGGTCCGCGCAGTGCACCAGCCACGCGGCCAGCGCGTGCACCGGTGGCTGCACGATGCCCGAGGTCTGTACGGTGCGCGGGGCGCCCGCAGCGCGCCCCGCGGTCGAGGAGCGCCAGAAGTCGGGGCTCGGGAAGTACGCGTCGAGCGGCACGGAGGGGTTGAAGACGATGTGCGGGATGCGCCCGTCGCCCCACTGGGCGGCGAGGAGTGTCTCCAGTTCCGTCTGCGCCCTGAGCGGCGACAGATGCCGCAGGCCGATCGCGATGAACGCCGAGTCCCACGACCACTGGTGCGGATACAGGCCGCGCGAGGGCACTGTGGAGGTGCCGGTCCAGTTGTCCTCCAGTACCCGGGCTGCCCTGCTGTGCAGCGAACTCCGGGTCGGGGGTGGATCGTATACAAACTCACGTTCTGTGAGACGGGCTGTGAGCTGGGCAGTGCGATCCACTCGGGGCTCCCCGAAAGACGTCCGGCCGACCGGTTCGGTCGTGGCTACCGTAGGGTTACGTCTATTTAACACGCAAAACTCAATATGTAATGCAGAGTTGAGAAACACAAGGGGGTGCGCATGACCGGACGGGGTCAGGGAAGCGCCGGCGATCTGCTCGAACTGGTACGAAGCGGGCGCGCGATCACGCGCGGCGCGCTGCAGCAGGCCACCGGGCTGTCCCGTGCCACCGTCGGCCAGCGCCTGGACCGTCTCTTCCGCGCGGGCTGGCTGCGCGAGGGCGCCGGCGGTCCTGTGGACTCCCCACTCGGCGGGCGCCCCTCCATCACGCTGGAGTTCGACGACGCCCATGCCGTCGTCCTCGTCGCCGACCTGGACACCCGGCACGCCCGCGCGGCCGTCCTGTCGCTGACCGGGGAGCTTCTCGCCGAGCACAGCGGCACGCTCGTCATCGAGGACGGGCCGGACGTGGTGCTGGGGGAGCTGGGCCGCTGGTTCGCCGAGCTGCTGGAGAAGGCGGGCCATCGCGCGGACGAGGTCTGCGGGATCGGGCTCGCGGTGCCGGGGCCGGTCGACAGCGAGAGTGGCCGAGTGGTCCAGCCACCGATGATGCCGGGCTGGGACGGTTACGACATAAGAGGCCGCCTCGCCCGCTCCTTCACCGAGCACACGGGGGCGGCCGCGGTGCCGGTCCTGGTCGACAACGACGCGAACCTCATGGCGTACGGCGAACAGCGCACGTCCTGTCCCGACTGCTCGGCGTTCGTGCTGGTCAAGGTCTCGACCGGCATCGGTGCCGGGGTTGTCGTCGGCGGCTCGATCTTCCGGGGCATCGACGGGGGCGCCGGGGACATCGGCCATATCCGGGTGGGCGCGGACGCGCTGTGCCGGTGCGGTTCCCGCGGCTGTCTGGCCGCCGTCGCCAGTGGTGGCGCCGTGGCGCGGCGGCTGGCCGAGGCCGGGGTGCCCGCGGCCTCCGGATCGGATGTGCGGGACCTGCTGACCGCCGGTCATCCGGAGGCGGCCGCGCTCGCCCGGGAGGCGGGGCGGCAGGTCGGGGACGTCCTGGCGACCGTGGTGACCCTGCTGAATCCCGGGGTTCTGATGATCGCCGGTGATTTGGCCGGAACTCCCTTTCTCACCGGTGTGCGGGAACTGCTGTACCAGCGGGCGCTGCCGCGCTCGACCGCTCATCTGGACGTCGTGACGTCACGGCTGGGGGAGCGGGCCGGGCTGGTGGGGGCGGGTGCGCTGGTCGTGGAGCACCTCTATGCCGCTGAGCGGGTCGAGGAGCGGTTGGCCGCGCTCGGCGTGTGACCGGCATATTTCGGTCCCAACACCCGTCCGCATGGTGAAATCCGGGCGCCTGTGGCAGCGTGATTCTCGCCACCCTTGATAGGGGTAGCGCTCAGATGAGCGGATCTTGAGCGACTGCACTTCTCCAAGGGGTGGCACTCGGTGCCACCCTTTGATCGTTCATCGATCGAAATCAGACGTGCTGAATGCCGCTCAGGTGAGCGATATGCCGCCACTTCGACGGTTCCTGCGTTCAAGAAGTGAAAACACCTGGGCGCAGTCGCTTGCCAAGCTTTGACTTTCAATCCGCTGGCGGACGAGTGGTTACAGGCACATGACGCGCAAGTGGACCTCCCCAGACGCCTTCGATCTGGGTATGTTCCCCGTCGTCAGGGCAGCCACCGCGTCCTCGAGGGAGTCGAGAACCGTGTCGGAAAACAAAGAACCCCACGTAGCGAAGTTCGTTTACGACTTCACCGAGGGAAACAAGGACCTCAAGGACCTCCTGGGTGGCAAGGGCGCGAACCTCGCCGAGATGACCAACCTGGGACTCCCCGTTCCTCCCGGCTTCACCATCACGACCGAAGCCTGCAAGGTCTACCTGGACAGCGGCGTGGAGCCCGTGGCACTGCGTGACGAGGTGAGTGCGCACCTCGACGCCCTCGAGACACAGATGAGCAAGAAGCTCGGCCAGGCCGACAACCCGCTCCTCGTCTCGGTCCGGTCCGGCGCCAAGTTCTCCATGCCCGGCATGATGGACACGGTCCTGAACATCGGCCTCTCCGACAGGTCCGTGAAGGGCCTCGCCGAGCAGGCGGGCGACGAGCGGTTCGCCTGGGACTCCTACCGCCGTCTCATCCAGATGTTCGGCAAGACGGTCCTCGGCGTCGACGGCGAGCTCTTCGAGGAGGCGCTGGAGGCGGCGAAGGCGGCCAAGAAGGTCCACGTCGACACGGACCTGGAGGCGGCCGACCTCAAGAAGCTCGTCACCAAGTTCAAGAAGATCGTCAAGACCGAGGCCGGGCGGGACTTCCCGCAGGACCCGCGCGAACAGATGGACCTCGCCATCGAGGCGGTCTTCAACTCCTGGAACACCGACCGTGCCAAGCTCTACCGCCGCCAGGAGCGCATCCCCGGCGACCTGGGCACGGCCGTCAACGTCTGTTCGATGGTCTTCGGCAACCTCGGCCCCGACTCGGGCACCGGCGTCGCCTTCACCCGCGACCCGGCCAGCGGCCACCAGGGCGTGTACGGCGACTACCTCCAGAACGCGCAGGGCGAGGACGTCGTCGCCGGTATCCGCAACACGGTCCCGCTCGCGGAGCTGGAGTCGATCGACAAGAAGTCGTACGACCAGCTGATGCAGATCATGGAGACCCTGGAGAACCACTACAAGGATCTCTGCGACATCGAGTTCACCATCGAGCGCGGCCAGCTCTGGATGCTCCAGACCCGCGTCGGCAAGCGCACGGCGGGCGCGGCCTTCCGTATCGCCACGCAGCTCGTGGACCAGGGTCTGATCGACGAGGCCGAGGCGCTCCAGCGCGTCAGCGGCGCCCAGCTGGCCCAGCTGATGTTCCCGCGCTTCGACGAGGACGCGAAGGTCCAGCAGGTCGGCCGGGGCATCGCGGCGTCGCCCGGTGCGGCGGTCGGCAAGGCGGTCTTCGACTCGTACACCGCGGTGAAGTGGTCGCGCTCCGGCGAGAAGGTCATCCTGGTCCGCCGGGAGACCAACCCCGACGACCTGGACGGCATGATCGCCGCCGAGGGCATCCTGACCTCGCGCGGCGGCAAGACCTCGCACGCGGCCGTGGTCGCGCGCGGCATGGGCAAGACCTGTGTCTGCGGTGCCGAGGAGCTCGAGGTCGACACCAAGCGGCGGCGGATGACGGTGCCCGGCGGCCATGTGGTCGAGGAGGGCGACGTCATCTCCATCGACGGGTCGAGCGGCAAGGTGTACCTCGGGGAGGTGCCCGTCGTCCCCTCCCCGGTCGTGGAGTACTTCGAGGGCCGGATGCACGCGGGTGCGCAGGACGCCGACGAGCTGGTCGAGGCCGTGCACCGGATCATGGCGTTCGCCGACCGCAAGCGCCGGCTGCGGGTGCGGGCCAATGCGGACAACGCCGAGGACGCCATGCGCGCCCGTCGCTTCGGCGCCCAGGGCATCGGCCTGTGCCGCACCGAGCACATGTTCCTCGGCGACCGGCGTGAACTGGTCGAGCGCCTCATCCTGGCCGACACGGAGACCGAGCGCGAGGAGTCGCTGAAGCAGCTGCTCCCGCTCCAGAAGCAGGACTTCGTGGAGCTGTTCGCGGCGATGGACGGCCTGCCGGTGACGGTCCGTCTCCTGGACCCGCCGCTGCACGAGTTCCTGCCCGACATCACCGAGCTGTCGGTGCGTGTGGCGCTCGCGGAGTCCCGCCAGGAGCCGCACGAGAACGAGCTGCGGCTGCTCCAGGCGGTCCACCGGCTGCACGAGCAGAACCCGATGCTGGGTCTGCGCGGCGTACGCCTCGGTCTGGTCATCCCGGGCCTGTTCACGATGCAGGTACGGGCGATCGCCGAGGCCGCGGCCGAGCGCAAGGCGGCCAAGGGCGACCCGCGCGCGGAGATCATGATCCCGCTCGTCGGCACCGTCCAGGAGCTGGAGATCGTCCGCGAGGAGGCCGACCAGGTCATCGCGGAGGTCGAGGCGGCGACGGGTGCGCAGCTCAAGCTGACCATCGGCACGATGATCGAGCTCCCGCGCGCCGCGCTGACCGCGGGTCAGATCGCGGAGGCGGCGGAGTTCTTCTCCTTCGGCACGAACGACCTCACCCAGACGGTGTGGGGCTTCAGCCGGGACGACGTGGAGGCCTCCTTCTTCACGGCGTACCTGGAGAAGGGCATCTTCGGCGTCAGCCCGTTCGAGACGATCGACAGGGACGGCGTCGGCTCCCTGGTCAAGCTGGCCGCGGAGGCGGGCCGCAAGACCCGCCCCGACCTCAAGCTCGGCGTCTGCGGCGAGCACGGCGGTGACCCGGAGTCGGTCCACTTCTTCCACGACGTCGGCCTGGACTACGTCTCCTGCTCGCCCTTCCGTATCCCGGTAGCGCGCCTGGAAGCGGGCCGCGCGGCCTCGGAGTCGGCGGGCAGCGACCACCGCTAGGCCCTACGGGCCACCGAACCCCGGAACCGACGCCTGTCCCCGACCCTCAGTACCGATGGGCGTCGGTTCCGGATCACCAGGAAGGGGCGGCACCCTGTGCGGGGGTACCGCCCCTTCGGTCTGCGTTCAGTGGTCGGCGCGCCGCCTGTTCACGACGACCAGGAGGCCCGCGCCGGCGAGCATGACGGACATGCCGGCGGCCGCGAAGTACGGGGTGTTGTCGTCGCCGCCGGTCTCGGCGAGGTCCGTGTCCTTCGGGGCCGCGGCGTCCGCCTCCTGGTCCTCGGCGGGGGTGAAGTCCGCGGGCGGGCTGTCGCAGCCGATGCCGTCGCCGTCGCGGTCCAGATGGGTGCCGTAGTGCTCGTCGCCCTCGGGCATGTTCGCGTAGCCGTTCTCGTACGCCTCGGTGCAGTTGGCGAACGGGTGGTCGCCGTCGTGCGCCTGGGCGGCTGAGGGCAGGACGGCGAGGGCCAGCGCGGCGACGACGATGGCGCCGGGCTTGCGGAGCAGGTTCACGGCGGGTCCTTACGGGGTTCGTGGTGACAAGAGGTGCCCGAAGGTAGTGCGAGACCGTGTTGGTGGAAGTGGTGTGAAGAACCCGTGACGCGAACGTGACGCGACCGGACGGAAGCGCACAGTGATCGCTCAAGTGCGGTCGCACGTAAGGGCATTGTGGTCCGCATGGTGAAGTCAGCTGTCGCAGTCGACCCCGCACCGCTTCCGGGCCCACTTGGGGGCGGGTCCGGAAGCGGTGGGCGGTGCGGTGTTCACACGTCTACGACCGGAACGGTCCCGTCACCTCGTACGTGATCCCGCCCGACGAACTCCCCGTCGTGCCCCGCTGGCTGGAGAAGTACAGCCGGGTGCCGTTCGGGGAGAATGCCGGGCCGGTGATTTCCGAGGAGGACTGGCCGTCGATTCTCAGGAACGGTGTCACCACGTCGTCCGGGGTGATCAGGCAGATGTCCATGCTGCCGCCGTCCTCGGCGACGTAGAGGTCGCCGGAGGAGGAGCCGGTGATGTTGTCGACGCCGGTGAGCGGGGCCGTTCCCGAGGTGACCAGGGAGTCGTCGTAGGCCAACTCGTAGGTGTTCGAGGTGAGGTCGAGCTGCCAGACGCGGTTGTCGCCCTTGGTCGTGAACCAGACCTTGTCGTCGGCGTAGTGGCAGCCCTCGCCGCCGTTGAAGGACTTGGAGCCGGAGACCTGGGTGCGGGTCGAGGTGGGGGAGCCGTCCGGGTCGGGGACGGTCGTCCAGGTGTAGGAGCCCGAGGTGGCGGTGCCGGCGGCCAGTACCTGGAGGGTGCCGGAGGCGAGGCTGCCCCAAGTCGTCGGTACGAAGCGGTAGAAGCGGCCGTTCGTCTCGTCCTCGGTCAGGTAGATCACCTGGCGGACCGGGTCGGCCGCGGCCGCCTCGTGCTTGAAACGGCCCATCGCCGGCCGCTGCACCGCCGCGTTCGTGCCCCACGGGTCGGTCTCGTAGACGTACCCCCGGTCGACCTCCTCGCAGGACAGCCAGGTGTTCCACGGCGTCCTGCCGCCCGCGCAGTTCTGCCGGGTGCCGGACAGGATGCGGTACGCCGAGGTGATCGCGCCGCTCGACGAGAACCGCACCGCGCTCGCACCGCCGGAGGGGTTGATCTCCGAGTTGGAGACGTAGATCCAGCCCGTGCCGTCCGCGTAGCAGGCGCCGCCGTCCGGGGCGTTGTGCCAGGTGTACGACGTCCCGGTGACCGTCTGGCCCGAGCGGGCGATGACCCGGCTGGTGAAGCCCGAGGGGAGTCTGATGCCGTTGGCGTCCGGGGAGCCGAGCGCTCCGTAGGGGCCCGTGCCGGGCTGGGCCGGCGCGGCGTACGCGGCGCCGCGCCACAGGGTGCCGCCGAAGACGGCGGAGGTGCCGCCGATGGCGGTCGCACGGAGGAAGGTACGACGTTCCACTGTCGCTCCAAGAGGTGCCGTGACCGTCCCGCCACCGGTCGGCGGCGGGAGCGTGCGGGTGGGAACCTAGGGGAACTTGATAGACATGTCATGGACGGGTCATGAACGCGTGGGCTCGGCAGTTCGACGAGGCGGTCGTGCGGGAGAGCGCGTTCCGGTGAGTCCTGTCGACGGCGGGCCATATCGGGGGCAGGCTGGCGACGAGCGCCGAAGCGGCGGGAAGGAGCCCGGGCATGTCCTCCGGCTGGAACGAGCAGAACATCCCCGACCAGCACGGCCGCACCGCCGTCGTCACCGGAGCCAACAGCGGCATCGGCTACGTCACCGCGCGCGAGCTGGCACGCAAGGGCGCCCGGGTGGTGCTCGCCTGCCGGAGCGAGGCGCGCGGGATCGAGGCGGGGGACCGGCTGGCCACCGAAGTGCCGGGCGCACAGGTGGAGTTCGCGCGGCTCGACCTTGGGGACCTCGCCTCCGTACGGGAGTTCGCGCGGACACTGCCGTACGACCGACTCGACCTGCTGATCAACAACGCGGGCGTGATGGCCCTGCCGTACGGCACGACGGCGGACGGCTTCGAGACCCAGTTCGGCGTCAACCACCTGGGCCACTTCGCACTCACCGGGCTGCTGCTGCCCGCGCTGCTCGACACCCCGGGCGCGCGGGTGGTGACCGTCTCCAGCACGACGCACGCCCTGGCCAACATCGACATCAACGATCTCAACAGCGAGCAGCGGTACCGCCGTTGGGTCGCCTACGCCCGTTCCAAGACCGCGAACCTGCTCTTCACCCACGAACTGGCCCGCAGGCTCGCCGCCCACGGCTCGGACGTCGTCGCGGCGGCCGCCCACCCCGGATACGCGGCGACCAACCTCCAGTCGGCCGGACCCCGCATGGCGGGCCGCCGCTTCACCGAGCGCTTCATGGCCGTCGGCAACAGGTTCTTCGCCCAGCCGGCGGAGGCGGGCGCCCTCACCACCCTCTACGCCGCCACCGACCCCGACGTGTCCCCCGACTCCTTCACCGGCCCGGCCCTCGCGGGATGGCGCGGATCGCCGGGACCGTCCTGGCGAGCACCCTGGACACGCAACGACCAGGCGGGCGAGCAGCTTTGGGCCGCATCCGAGCGGCTCACGGGAGTGTCGTACGACCCCCTGAAGGCCTAGGGTCACTCGCCATGCGACCGGACTTACCGACGAGGCTGCCGAAGCATCCCCTCAACACCGCACTGCTGGACCATTTGCGGGAACAGGGCTCTCCGCCGAGCGGACCGGACGACTGGACGCTCGGCGAGTGGCAACTGCACACGCACCCCGATCTGATGTACCGGCTGAAGGACTTGGGCCTGGGAGTACCCCTGAACGCCGCCTACGGTGTTCCGCTCCTGGCCTACAAGGGTGTCGCGGCTGCCGTCGCGATGGGGACGGACACGCTGCTGCTGCGCCTTCCCTCAGTACCGGAGGGCCTCGAAGCCGACACGCCGGTTCCTGCCCTGACCCGACATGGCTGGCGGGCCGTCAACGCCTGGCAGCCCCGCCTGCGCTCCATCGACGGGGACCACCGACTCCTGCTGGCCGTCGAACAGGCACTGCTCCACACCCGGGACCTCATTTCCTGACCCTGTGTGTGGCACTTCCGGCGGAGCGTTCACGCCGTCTTGCCGCTGTCCACCACCAGGTCCGTGCCCACCACGGACGCGGCGTCGTCCGAGGCCAGATAGAGGACCGCGGCGGCGACCTCCGCCGTGGCGGAGGCGCGGCCGAGCGGCACCGAGTTCTCCATGCGCTCGGCGCGCTCGGCCTCCGTCTCGCCGGGGAGCAGGGACATCTCCGTCTCCACGGGACCGGGGCTGACCGCGTTGATGCGGACTCCGTCGCCGATGTGGTCGCGTGCGGCGCCCCGGGTGAGGACGGAGACGGCGGCCTTGGTGGCGGCGTACGCGGTGGCGCCCGGGTGGCGGGCGTGGACGCCGAAGATGGAGGCGATGTTGACGATCGCGCCGCCGGAGGGCTGGGTCCGCATCTGGCGGACCTCGGCCTGGAGGGCGTGGAAGACACCGGTGACGTTGATGTCGAGCTGCTCGGTCCAGTCGGACTCCGACAGTTCGGCCAGCGGCTGCCCGCCCCGGAAGACGCCCGCGTTGTTGACCGCCACGTCGAGCGAGCCGAAGTGGTCCACGGCTGCGGCCACGACGGCCTGGACGTCGGCGGCACGGGACACGTCGGCGGTGAGCGCCAGCGCCTTGCCGCCCGCCTCCTCGATCAGGGCCGCCGTGTCGTCGAGGGGTTCCCGCCGCCGCCCGGCCACGACGACCTGCGCCCCCTCGGCGGCGAACGCCAGCGCGACGGCACGGCCGATGCCGGAGCCGGCGCCGGTCACGAGAACGGTCCTGTCGTGGAAACGCGTGCTGGTCATGATCTCCCCTTATTCTTGACCGAACGGTTCAGTATGGCGCCAAATAAAAAACGGCGGCCCTCGATGAGCAGCCGCCCTCAGTCCAGCAGTGTCAGAGCCTGTTCCGCCGCGTCCCGCACCCGCGCCGGGTCCGGGGACGCCTTGCCCACCACCTTGAGGCCCTGGAGCAGCACCAGGAGCATGCGGGCGAGGGCGAGCGGATCGCGGCCCGCCCCGAGCTCGCCCTGGGCCCCGGCGCGGACCAGTGCAGAGTGGAGCACTGTCTCCACGTGGTCCCAGTTCCGCTCGACCTGCCGTGCGGCGGCCGGGTCGTGCGGGGCGAGCTCGGCCGCCGTGTTGGTGATGAAACAGCCGTTCAGGCGCAGGTTCTCGGCGGTGGCCTCGTCCGCGTAACGCCGTACGAGCGCCCGTATCGCGGGCAGTACCGGGCCCGGCCGGGACAGCTCCCCGAGCAGGTCCGGGAGCTGTTCCTGATAGCGCTCCAGTGCCTTCAGATACAGCTCGTGCTTGTTGCCGAAGGTCGCGTAGAGGCTGGCGCGGCCGATGCCGAGGTGCTCGACGAGGTCGGACATGGACGTCGCCTCGTAGCCGCGCCGCCAGAACAGCTCCAGGGCTGCCTGCAGCGCGGCCTCCGGATCGAACTCCTTGGTCCTGGCCACATTCGCAGCCTAGATCCAATGAGAACGGTCGGTCAAGAAAGACTTCTCCGGGAGCGGGTTACGACACCCGGACCTGGTACGTCGGGATCCGTACCGTCTCGTCGTCCAGGCACTGCCCCGACAGCAGATCGAAGCGCTGCTTCAGCAGGGGCGAGGCGACGAACGGCCGACCCTCGTGGGTGCCGGTCAGTCCGCGGGAGAGGACCGCCGCGCCACCGAACGGGTCGCGGTTGTCGATGGCGTACAGCTCGCCCGCGCGGTCGCGGAAGAGGGCCGCCTGCCGGCCGTCGGGCAGCAGGGCCGCCACGCCGCGGCCCGGCAGCAGGACGTTCAGGTCGCAGACCGTGAACCAGCTGTCGTCGAGGCGCAGTTGGATCTTCAGGGCGGTCGTCTCGGGTGCCAGGGTCATCGCTGGGCGCTTCCTTCCAGGACGTCTTCAGCGGGGCGCATGCCGATGGACAGCAGGGGCAGGTCGGGCTTGATCTGGTCGCGCTCGGGGACGAAGCCGACGACCGGGTCGGGGGTGTCCGGCGCGTTCACGAAGGACACGAACCGGGCGAGCTTCTCGGGGTCGTTGATGGTGTCGGACCACTCGTCGCGGTAGTGGGCGACGTGCGAGGTCATCAGTGACTCCAGCTCCTCGCAGATGCCGAGGGAGTCCTCCACCACCACGTCCCGGACGTGGTCCAGGCCGCCGGGGATCCGCTCCAGCCAGGTGGAGGTGCGCTCCAGGCGGTCGGCGGTGCGGATGTAGAACATCAGGAACCGGTCGATCAGCTTGATCAGCTCGGTGTCGCTGAGGTCCTGGGCCAGCAGGTCCGCGTGGCGCGGGGTGGCGCCGCCGTTGCCGCCGACGTACAGGTTCCAGCCGCCCGAGGTGGCGATGATCCCGAAGTCCTTGGACTGGGCCTCGGCGCACTCGCGGGCGCAGCCCGACACCGCCGACTTCAGCTTGTGCGGGGAGCGCAGGCCCCGGTAGCGCAGCTCCAGGTCGATCGCCATGCGCACCGAGTCCTGGACGCCGTAGCGGCACCAGGTCTGGCCCACGCAGGACTTGACCGTACGCAGCGACTTTCCGTACGCGTGGCCGGACTCGAAGCCCGCGTCCACCAGCCGGGTCCAGATCAGCGGGAGCTGTTCGACGCGGGCGCCGAACATGTCGATCCGCTGACCGCCGGTGATCTTCGTGTAGAGGCCGAAGTCGCGGGCGATCTCGCCGATGACGATCAGGCCCTCCGGGGTGATCTCACCGCCGGGGATACGCGGGACGACCGAGTACGAGCCGTTCTTCTGGAGGTTGGCCAGGAAGTGGTCGTTGGTGTCCTGGAGCGCGGCCTGCTCGCCGTCCAGGACGTAGACGTCGGCACCGATGGTCGAGGCGAGGGAGGCGATGATCGAGGCCACGGCCGGCTTGCAGGTCTCGCAGCCGTCGCCGCCCCGGGCGCCCTCGCGGCCGTAACGGTCCAGCAGATCCTGGTAGGTGCTGATGCGCAGGGCGAGGACGATCTCGTAGAGCTCCTCGCGGGTCTGCGAGAAGCAGCCGCACAGGCCCTTGTCGACGACGACGCCGGACGCCTCCAGCTCGGCGGTGACCAGCTGGCCGAGGACCTTGACGCAACTGCCGCAGGTCGTACCGGCCTTGGTGCACTTCTTCACCTCGGGCACGGTGGTGCAGTTGTGCTCGGTGACCGCGCCGCGGATCGTGCCCTTGCGGACGTTGTTGCAGGAGCAGATGATCGCGTCGTCCGGCAGCGCGCTCGGGCCGAGCTGGACGGACTCGCCGGCACCGGCGGGCAGCACGAGCGACTCGGGCGAGACCGGCGGGACCGAACCCGTGAAGGCCTTCAGCGTGCCGTATGCCTCGGCGTCGCCGACCAGGATGCCGCCGAGCAGGGTGCCGTCGCTGCCGATGACGAGCTTCTTGTACAGGCCCGAGCGGGAGTCGGAGTAGACGACGTCGAGGCAGTCCGCGGTCGCGCCGTGCGCGTCACCGAAGGAGGCCACGTCCACGCCGAGCAGCTTCAGCTTGGTGGAGAGGTCGGCGCCGACGAAGGAGGCCTCGTCCGACGCGATGGTCGCCGCCGCCGTCTCGGCCTGCTCGTAACCGGGGGCGACCAGGCCGTACACCCGGCCGTCGGCGGCCAGCGCGCACTCGCCGATCGCGAAGACGTGCGGGTCGGCGACCGTGCGGCACTGCTCGTCGACGGTGATGCCGCCGCGCTCGCCGACCGTGAGGCCGCAGTCGCGGGCCAGCTGGTCGCGGGGGCGGACACCGGCGGAGAACACCACCAGGTCGGTGGCGAGTTCGGAGCCGTCGGAGAGCTTCATGCCGGTGACGGCACCCTCGGAGTCGACCACGATCTCCTGCGTGCCGACGCCCGTGTGGACGCTCAGGCCCATCTGCTCGATGGTGCGCAGCAGCGCCGCGCCACCGCCGTCGTCGACCTGCACCGGCATCAGGCGCGGCGCGAACTCGACGATGTGGGAGGTGAGTCCGAGGCCCTTCAGCGCGCCCGCGGCCTCCAGGCCGAGCAGACCGCCGCCGACCACGGCACCGGTGGTGCGCGTACTGGCGTACTCCTCGATGGCGAGGAGGTCCTCGATGGTGCGGTAGACGAAACAGCCCTTGGCGTCCTTGTTGGGGACCGGCGGCACGAAGGGGTACGAGCCGGTCGCGAGGACGAGGATGTCGTAGTCGAAGACCTGCCCGGACCGGGCGGTCACCCTGCGGGCCTCACGGTCGACGGTCTCCGCCGGGTCGCCGACGTAGAGCTCGATGCCCTCCTTCTCGATGAACTCCATGTCCGTCATCGAGAGGTCCTCGGGCGTCTTGCCCGAGAAGTACGAGGTGAGCGCTACGCGGTCGTAGGCCGGGCGCGGCTCCTCACAGAGCACGACCACGCGGTGCGTGGCGGTCAGGCCGCGCTCGGCGAGCGCTTCGAGGAAGCGCTGGCCGACCATGCCGTGGCCGACGAGCACGATCGTGGGAGTGGTCTCCCTGTTGGCGGTCATCAGGAGCCTCCATCGTTGGTGAGCAGGTGGAGCAGAGGACCGTCGTCGGGGAGCGGCTCTGCTCCCTCCCAGGCGCGCGCGAGCGCGCCGACGGTGCCGAGTTCGCCGACGAGGACCCCGCCGACCAGGCGGTCGTCGCGGACGACGACCTTGCGGTAGGTGCCTCGGGTGGCATCGGCGAGCTGTACGACGTCGTCGCCGGGAAGTGCCTCCGTCTCGCCGAACGCGGCGAGGTCGAAGGCGGTCTGACCGGGCAGTGTGAGCCGGGTCAGCGAACGGGTGCCGGTGTAGCGGGCGGTCGCCCGCCCGGCCAGCAGCTCGGCGAGCACTTCGGCCTGTTCGAGGGCCGGAGTGGCGAGCCCGTAGACGTTTCCGTCGTGCTGGGCGCAGTCGCCGATGGCGTGGATGTACGGGTCGGAGGTGCGCAGTTCGTCGTCCACGACGATGCCCTTGCGGACCTCGAGGTCCGCACTCCAGGCGAGGCCCGCGCGCGGGCGGACCCCGCAGGCCAGGACCACCAGGTCGGCGTCGAGGGCGTATCCGTCGGCCATCTCGACCGAGCGGACCGCGCCGTTGACGCAGCGCACGTCACGCACCCGCAGATCGGTGTGGACCTCGACGCCCAGCTCGTCCAGATGGCGCCGGACGAGCCGGGAGGCGTTCGGGTCGAGCTGGCGCTCCATGAGCCGCTCGGACTGCTGGGCGAGGATCACCTGAGCGCCGCGCTGGGCGAGCGCCCGGGCGGCGGAGACCCCGAGGAGTCCACCGCCGATGACGACCGCCTTCGCACCCGGCCGGACCGCCTTGGACAGGCCCAGGCAGTCGTCCATCGTGCGGAAGGCGTGGACGCCCTCCGGCAGGACGTGGTCGGGGGTGAACAGACCGCGCAGGGGCGGCAGCACCGGGTTCGAGCCGGTGGCCAGGACCAGCCGGTCGTATGCGATCTTCGAACCGTCCGCGCACTCGACGGTCCGCGCCTCCCGGTCGATGCCGGTGACCCGGGCGCGGGTGAGCTCCGCGGGGGCCGGCAGCGCGATCACGTCGGGGCTGTACCGTCCGGCCAGCACATCGGCGAGCAGCACCCGGTTGTACGGGCGGTGCTCCTCCTCGCCGATCAGCGTCACGGGCGTGCCGAGCTCGCCGAGCCGCCGGGCGAGACGGACGCCCGCGAGTCCGGCGCCGATCACCACCACACGCGTATTCGAGGTCATGTCCAGGAGCGTGCGTTGCCGGTGTTACCCGACCGCATCACATCTGTTTCCCGCGAGGAACGCTGCCCTCAGCGGGGGCAGTGGGCGAGTGTGAGGGTTCCGGGAGTGCGCCGGGGACGGGCTGTGAGGTGGCGAAACCAGCGGAATCCATGCAGGTGACATCGTCTACGAGGCTCAGCGGCAGCTCATCTCGATGGACTGGGCACCTATCTCCTGTCTAGGGTCCCGATCATGCCCGACATATCGCTGACCACCCTCGTCGTCCTGTGCCTCGCGGCTCTGGCTGCCGGCTGGATCGACGCCGTGGTCGGCGGCGGGGGTCTGCTCCTGCTTCCGGCCCTGCTGCTCGGCCTGCCGTCGAGCACCCCGGCCGCGTACGCCCTCGGCACCAACAAGGCGGTCGCCATCGTCGGCACGTCCGGCGCGGCGGTGACCTACGCCCGCAAGGCCCCGGTCGACGTACGCCTCGCGGTCCGCATCGGCCTCGCGGCCCTCGTGGGCTCCTCGGCGGGGGCGTTCTTCGCGGCGGGGATGAGTACGGAAGTACTGAAGCCCGTGATCATGGTGGTGCTCCTGGCCGTCGCCGCCTTCGTCATCCTGCGCCCCGCCTTCGGCACCGCCCCCGCGACCGGCCCGGCCGGCCGCCGCCGCATCCTGGCGGCGATCGGCCTCGCGGGCCTCGGTATCGGTTTCTACGACGGTCTGATCGGCCCCGGCACCGGCACCTTCCTGGTCCTCGCGCTCACCGCCGTCCTCCATCTCGACCTGGTCACCGCCTCCGCCACCGCGAAGATCGTCAACTGCTGCACCAACGCCGGCGCCCTCGCCACCTTCGCCTGGCAGGGCACGGTCCTGTGGCAGCTGGCGGGGCTGATGGCCGTGTTCAACCTGGCGGGCGGCACGCTCGGCGCGCACACGGCACTGAAGAAGGGGAGCGGTTTCGTCCGGGTCGTGCTGCTGACGGTGGTGTTCGCGCTGGTGACGAAAATGGCGTACGAGCAGTGGCTCGCCTGACCTACGGTGACGTCATGGCGACCCAGATGATCGTGGTCAACGGCGGCTCCAGCTCCGGCAAGTCCGGGATCGTGCGGTGTCTGCAGGCGGTGCTGCCGGACCCGTGGCTGGCCTTCGGGGTCGACTCGCTGATCGAGGCGATGCCGGATGAGGGCGCGGGCATCGAGTTCGCCCCGGACGGCGCGGTCCACGTCGGCCCGGAGTACATGACCCTGGAAGCGGCCTGGGCCAAGGGCATCGCGGCCATGGCCCACGCGGGCGCCCGCGTGATCATCGACGACGTCTTCCTCGGCGGACCGTCGACCCAGGACCGCTGGCGCCGGGTCCTCGACGGCCTGGACGTGCTCTGGGTCGGCGTCCGCTGCGAGGCCGCGGTGGCCGCGGGCCGGGAGATCGCCCGCGGTGACCGGGTGCGCGGGATGGCGGAGAAGCAGGCGGAGATCGTCCACCAAGGGGTGGTGTACGACGTGGAGGTGGACACCGCGGGGACCGAGTCCCTGGAGTGTGCGCGGACGATCGCCGCGCACGTGCGCTAGACCGTCAGGACTTCTTATCCCGCACGAGCAGCTCGACCACCCCCGTGATGTCCTCGTCCCCGTACCCGTCCGCGACCCGCCGCGCCATCAGGGCCGCGTACGGCGTCAGCAGCTCGGTGCTCACGCCCTGCTCCTCGGCCGTGCGCAGCAGCGTGGCGTTGGCGGCGGACTGCATGGCCAGGTTGGAGACCACGTCCTTGCCGTAGTCGCCGCTCTCCAACTGGTCGGCGGCCTTGTGCACCATGAACGTCATCGCGGTCAGCCACTCCGCGAGCAGCTGGGCGAAGTCCTTCGGTGCGATGTCCTCCGGGCGGATCAGCGCGAAGGCGTGGGTGATGCCGGCGAACATGCCGTCCATCGCGCTCAGCAGCGCCACGTCGTGCAGCGCGGCGAACCCCGGGTCCGGGCCGACGTACGTGGTCGCGGCCGGCACGGCGAGGGTGTCGCGGTGCTCCTCGAAGAGGTCGGCGGAACCGCTGTAGAAGACGTAGGCACCGGAGTCCGGGACCTCGATCATCGGCGGTGTGCCCATGATCCCGCCGTCCAGGAAACGGGCGCCGCGGGCCTGTGCCCAGGCGGCCCTCGCGCGCCCCTGGCCCGGCGTCCCGGTGGTGAGGTTCACCAGGTCCCTGTCCTGGAGATCGGCCGTCCCGAGCGCCTCGCCGACCGACGCGTCGTCCAGCAGACAGGCGATCACCAGCCGGCTCGCGGCCACCGCCTCGGCGGCGCTCGCGGCGACCGTCGCGCCCTCGGCGGCCAGGGCCTCGGCGCGGGCGGGGGTGCGGTTCCAGACGGTCACGGGATGGCCGGCGGCGAGCCAGGTGCGGGCGAGGGCGGTGCCCATGGCACCGGCGCCGAGGAGGGTGAGCGGGGTCTTGGTGGTGAGGGCGTTGTCAGTCATGCCGCTTAGGGTTGTTCGTGGGGAAGCGCCTGCTCAAGTACGTACTTGAGAGTGGGTGGTTACCGCCGGGAAAGAGTCCAGGCAGGAAGAGGGGGCGGCATGGCGAGGGCACGGCGGCCGGGGTCGTACGTCTGCGGGATCGACGCGGCGATGGATGTGATCGGCGGCAAGTGGAAGGTGCTCATCCTCTGGGCGCTGCATGAACGGCCGTGCCGCTTCGGTGAACTGCGCCGGGAGCTGCCGGGGGTGACGGAGAAGGTGCTCGCGGCTCATCTGCGGGAGCTGGAGGCGGACGGGATCGTGCACCGGGAGGCGTACGACGAGGTGCCGCCGAGGGTCGAGTACTCCCTGACCGAGCGGGGCGAGACGCTCAACGATGCGCTGGGACCGCTGGGGGACTGGGGCAAGGAGAACATGCTCGGTGGTGCCTCGGCGAACACGCTCGACGGTGCTTCAGCGACTGCCGGTCAGATGCGCGAAGACGACGACGTTGCCCTGATAGCCGGTCGCCCGTGAGTAGCCCCCGCCGCAGGTGATCACCCGCAGCTCGGGCCGGTGCGCCGCGCCGTACACCTTCTCGTCGGGGAAGTCCTTCGCGTCGTACACCTCGACGGAGTCGACCGAGAAGACGGCAGTGCCGCCGTCGCGGCGGGCCACCTCGACGGTGCTGCCCTTCTTCAGGGCGCCTAGGTCGTAGAAGACGGCGGGACCGTCGGCGTTGTCGACATGTCCGGCCACGATCGCGGTGCCCGTCTCACCGGGGGTGGTGCCGGCCTCGTACCAGCCGGCGAGGTTCTCCTTCGCGGCGGGCGGGACGTCGAGACTGCCGGTCGGGGTGAGTCCGAGGCCCATCAGGGGGGCGTTCACGCGGATCGACGGGATGCGGATGCGGTCCGGCGGTGAGGGCGGCAGCGCGGGCGCGGAGCGTGCGTCGGTGCGGTCGGCGCGGGCCTCGGCGGCGGACGGCTGCGGCGGTGCGTGCGTCGCGGCGCCACTGCGCAGCAGCCAGGCGCCGCAGCACAGGGCGACGACGGTGACGGCCGCTATGACGAAGTTGCCGGCGCTGCGGTGTCCGCGCATGCCGAGCCTCCTTTTCGCTGGGCCTGCCCCTGTCCCCCTCCGGGCCGCGAGGGGCGTCGGACCCGGAGGGGGAGGGGACATGCGGTACCGGCGGACGGACAGCGGAGGGTGTCCGTCAGATCCCGTCGCCTCTCGCCCGGCGATGCAGGAGCCAGGTACCGCCCGCGGCGGCGACGGCGAGAGCCGCCACGCCGGCCGCGGTCTGCACGGGATCGGGGCCCAGAGCGCCACCGACCCCCGTCTTCACACTTCCTCGGGGATACACCTGCTGACGGGTGGAGGTGAGCGTGACCACCAGGTCGCCGGTGACCCGCCGGCCGCCCTCCGCGCACGTCGCGACGATCTCGTACGTCCCCGGCTGCGCGCTCTCCGGCACCTGGAACTGTCCGATCGCGTCCTGCTCATGGGTGCTCGGCGCGAGCGTGAACGGTCCGGCGCCCACCGCACTCGCGTCGCCCGCCGCGGTGTCGCCGTCCTCGCACGCCGCCGTGTTCACCGTGACCTGTCCGCCGGGCACGACCGAGGACGGGTACACCTCCAGGCTCTCGGCGTCCGCGGCGTACACCGGTGCGGCGGCCAGCCCCGCGGCCGCGACGGCGAGCGCGGTGCCGGTCAGCATGCGGGCGGTACGGCGCATCGGTGCTCCCTCGAGCTCTTCGGTGTTCCCTGCCCCTCCGAGGTAAGTGGCAGCGGGCCGAGCGCGCTTCCTGAGGGCGCGTCAGAAATGGGGTGAATGGGTGTCAGGTCGGTGTGCGGCGGGGCTGTGGTGGCGGTGTCTGGGCAGGTCACCGGCGTAGGGCGGAGGTGTCGCGGAAGAGAATCCGAAGGGCGCAGAGCGGGGGTGCGACCGGGTGACCCGGCGTCGGCGGCCGGAGCTTGACCTCAAGCTTTGTCGAGGTATCAGGCTGTCCCTCATGCAGATCACAGACGCACCTCTGAAGGTCACCCTCGTCGTCGGCAGCAACCGCCACGGCCGCTTCGGCCCCGTCGTCGCGGACTGGCTCCTCGACCTGATGCACGACCGGGAGGACCTGCTCCCCGAGGTCGTGGACGTCGCGGAGACGGACCTCCCCATGTCCTTCGCCCGTACCCAGGAGGCGACGGCGGCCCTCTCCGGCATCTCCCCGAAACTGGCCACCGCGGACGCCTTCGTCGTCCTCACCCCCGAGTACAACCACTCCTACCCCGCCGGCCTCAAGAACCTCGTCGACTGGCACTACACCGAGTGGCAGACCAAGCCCGTCGCCCTCGTCTCGTACGGCGGCATGTCGGGCGGCCTGCGAGCGGTGGAACACCTTCGGCAGGTCTTCGCGGAACTGCACGCGGTGACGGTCCGGGACACGGTGTCCTTCCACAACGCGGGGGCGTCGTTCGACGACGAGGGGAGGCTGAAGGACCCGGCGGGACCGGAGGCGGCGGCGAAGACGATGCTGGACCAGCTGGTGTGGTGGGGGAGGGGGCTGAGGGAGGCGAGGGAGCTGAGGCCGTACGGGGCGTAGCCCCGCCCCTTGCCCGATCAGAGCCCGGGACGGGGTTCCTGGGAAGGCGGTGGCAGTGCGGCTGGGAGCCTGGTCACGCCCGCTGCCGCACTGCCGTCGCCTTACCGGCTGCCGCGCCTCAGCTCACGTTCACCGCGCTCCATGCCGCGGCCACCGCGTTGTACTCCGTGCTCCCGGACCCGTACAGGTCCTTCGCCGCGTTCAGCGTCGCCGTACGCGCACCCGCGTAGTTCGTCGAGGACGTCATGTAGACCGTCAGCGCCCGGTACCAGATCGCGCCCACCTTGTTCCGGCCGATGCCCGTCACCGAAGAGGCGTTGCAGGTGGGGGAGTTGTAGCTGACGCCGTTCACCGTCCGCGCGCCGCTGCCCTCGGCGAGGAGGAAGGCGAAGTGGTTCGCGACGCCGGACGAGTAGTGCACGTCCAGGTCCTTGACCGTCGAACTCCAGCAGTCCGCCGAGTTCCCGTCCTTCGACGGCTTGTCCATGTAGCGCAGCGCGTCCCGGCCGAAGCCGGAGCGGACGATCTTCTCGCCGATCAGGTAGTCACCGGCGTCCGTGGAGTTCCCCGCGTAGAACTCCACCAGGGTCCCGAAGATGTCCGACGTGGCCTCGTTCAGGCCGCCCGACTCACCCGAGTACGTCAGCGCCGCCGTCTTCGACGTCACACCGTGCGACATCTCGTGGCCCGCCACGTCCAGCGACACGAGCGGGCCGAGCTGTGTCCCGTCGCCGTCGCCGTACGTCATGCAGAAGCAACTGTCGTCCCAGAAGGCGTTGTTGTAGTTGTTGCCGTAGTGGACGCGGTTGAACGACCCCTTGCCGTCGCCCGCGATACCGCTCCGCCCGTGGACGTTCTTGTAGTAGTCCCAGGTGACGTCGGTGCCGTACTGGGCGTCCACGGCCGCCGTCGCGCGGTCCGAAGTCGCCCCCGTTCCCCAGTGGTTGTCCGCGTCCGTGAAGAGCGTCGCCGGGGCGCGGCTGATGCAGATGCCCAGGATGCAGAGGTCCGTCTTGTTCGCCGCGTCGCCCGTGTAGGTGTTTCCGCGCGTCGCGTCCTTGAGCTGGTACGTCGATCCCGACAGCGTCGTCTCCAGCGGCACCGTCCCGCCGTACAGCGACTTCCCGTCACCCGTCGCCGTCTCGATCGAGTCCCACGCGTCGATCTGCGCGCCCGAGCCCGCGTCGGTCAGCACCGTGCGCCCGACCGGGTTGCCGAGCGAGTCCTGTGCGACGACGTTCGTCTGCCAGGCCAGCTTGGGCGCGCCGTGCAGGGCGTCGACGACCAGCTGTGGCTTGGCCGTCAGCTTCTTCAGTGTCTCGCCGAGGTTGGCTGCGCGCAGCGCGTTCGCCGCGAGGTCGGCGGCCTTCGGGGCGGCAAGGCCGGGGGTGACCGAGGACAGTGCGATGGACTGGCGGGTGGCCCTGTCGGTGCTGCGGTACGTTCCGTTCGCGTCCAGGTGGACCACGAAGTCGCCGCCCAGTACCGGGATTCCGCGGTACGTACGGTCGTAGCGGACGTGCTGCCCGCCGTCCTTGTCGATCACCACGTCCCGGACCTTCGTGTCCTGCGTGGCGGTGAGGCCCAGCTTCGAGGCCTGCGCCACGAGCACGTCCGCCGCGTTGTCGATCGCGGTGGCCCGGGTCGGCCTGTCGGCCGCACCCGCGGTCGGGGAGAGTGCGGTGGCCAGAAGGGCCGCGGCGGTGGCGGCCATACCGACCGTGGCGAGCCGGGACCCCAGGAGGGTGTGGACAGGGCGAACGGGACGTATCCGGCTCATCTGTCTCCTTGAAAAGGCGCCTTGGGGCGCGTGGGGGGAAAGCGAGGAGGCGCGAGTGCTGCCTGAGATTCAAGGGGCCCTGACATGTCATGTCCATAGGGCGTCTGTGCACGTCCGGCACCCGTGTGTGAGGAGAGAGAATCGTTTCTGTGAGACTCCCGTTCTTCGTCTACGGCACCCTCCGACCCGGGGAGGTCAACCACGACCACTTCCTCCGCGGCCGCACAAGCTCCGAGGAGCCGGTGCGGCTCGACGGCGTGGTGCTGTACGACGGTCCTGGTTACCCGTACGCCGTCGAGGAGCCCGGGGGCACCGTCCTCGGGGAGCTCGTCACCGCCCTCCCCGAGGCGTACGACGACCTCCTGGTCGCCCTCGACCGGCTCGAGGACTACGCCCCCGGCGATCCCGACAACCTCTACGAGCGGATCGAGTGCGACGTCGTACGGGACGTCGACGGCGTGTCCGTGCGGGCGTGGGTATACGTCGCCGCCCCTGCCGTGGCCGCCGAACTGCGTGCGCGCGGCAAGCTGATCGGCAGCGGCGACTGGCTGGTCCGCGGCTGAGGAAGCTGTGGGCCGTGACCGTCGAACTCGGCCACCGGCGACGCGAGTACGGCGAGAGCCTCCTCCGCCGTCAACACGCACCCCGCCGGCCGCTCGCCTCGACTGAGCCGCCCACCGCGACACCCCGGTGCCGATGCCGTCGAGCACCTGAGCCGTACCGGCGTCAACACCGGCCGGACGGGACGCCCGCTCCTAGGACTTCACCGTCTCCAGCCGCACCGCGCACGCCTTGAACTCCGGCATCCGCGAGGTCGGGTCGAGGGCCGGGTTGGTGAGGGTGTTCGCGCGGCCCTCGCCCGGCCAGTGGAAGGGCATGAAGACGGTGTCGGGACGGATGCCGGTGGTGATGCGGGCCGGTGCCACGGCCCGGCCCCGCCGGGACACGACCGCCACCGGGTCGCCCTCGGCCGCGCCCAGCCGGGCCGCGAGCCGCGGGTGCAGCTCCACGAACGGGCCCGGTGCGGCGGCGTTCAGCTCGTCCACGCGCCGGGTCTGGGCGCCGGACTGGTACTGGGCGACGACCCGGCCGGTCGTCAGCAGCACCGGGTACTCCTCGTCCGGCTCCTCGGCGGAGGCCCGGTGCGAGACGGGGACGAAGCGGGCACGGCCGTCGGGCGTGGCGAAGCGGTCGAGGAAGAGCCGGGGCGTGCCGGGATGTCCCGCTTCCGCGTCGGCGTCGGCCGTGGGACACGGCCAGAACACCCCGTTCTCCTCGGCCAGTCGCCGGTAGGTGATTCCCGAGTAGTCCGCGGGCCCGCCCGCACTCGCCCGCCGCAGCTCCTCGAAGACCTCCTCGGGGTCGGTCGGGAAGCCCTTCTCGACACCGAGCCGGTCGGCGAGTTCGTGCATGACCTCCAGGTCGCTGCGCACGCCCTCGGGCGGGGTGATCGCCTGGCGGCGCAGCAGCACCCGGCCTTCCAGGTTGGTCGTCGTGCCCGTCTCCTCCGCCCACTGCGTGACCGGCAGGACGACGTCGGCGAGCTCCGCCGTCTCCGACAGCACGACGTCACAGACGGCAAGGAAATCAAGGGACTTGATGCGCTCCTCGATGTGCGCGGCACGCGGCGCCGACACCACCGGGTTGGAGCCCATCAGCAGCAGCGACCTGATGTCGACGCCGAGGGCGTCCAGCAACTCGTAGGCGCTGCGTCCGGGGCCGGGCAGCGAGTCGGGGTCGACTCCCCACACCTCGGCCACATGCTGTCGTGCCGCCGGGTCGTCCAGCTTGCGGTAGCCGGGCAACTGGTCGGCCTTCTGGCCGTGTTCGCGCCCGCCCTGTCCGTTGCCCTGTCCGGTGAGACAGCCGTACCCGGAGAACGGCTTCCCCGCCCGGCCCGTCGCCAGGCACAGGTTGATCCAGGCGCCCACGGTGTCCGTGCCCTTGGACTGCTGCTCGGGTCCGCGCGCGGTCAGCACCATCGCGGCCTCGGGCTCACAGAACATCCGTACGGTCTCGCGGAGTTGGGGCACGGGAACGCCGGTGATCCGCTCCACGTACTCCGGCCAGTGGGCCATCGCCGCGGCGCGGGCCTCCTCCCAGCCGGCCGTGCGCTCGTCGACGTACGCCTCGTCGACCCGCCCCTCGGCGACGACCAGGTGCAGCAGGCCCAGCGCCAGCGCGAGGTCGGTGCCCGGGCGGGGCATCAGATGCAGGTCCGCCTGCTCGGCGGTCTTGGTGCGGCGCGGATCGATGACGATGAGCGTGCCGCCGTTCTCGCGCAGCTCGTTGAAGAAGCGCATCGACGGCGGCATGGTCTCGGCGAGATTGGAGCCGACGAGGATCACACAGCCCGTCTTCGGGATGTCCTCCAGCGGGAACGGCAGCCCCCGGTCCAGGCCGAACGCCTTGATTCCGCCGGCCGCCGCGGACGACATGCAGAAGCGGCCGTTGTAGTCGATCTGCGAGGTGCCGAGGACGACCCGGGCGAACTTGCCCAGCGTGTACGCCTTCTCGTTCGTCAGGCCGCCCCCGCCGAACACCCCGCACGCGTCCGGACCATGCTCCGTACGCGTGCGCCGCAGTTCCCCGGCGATCCGGTCCAGCGCCTCTTCCCAGGTGGCGGGCACCAGCTTGCCCTCGGAGCGCACCAACGGGGAGGTCAGGCGCACCCGGGAGGAGAGCACCTGGTGAGCTGTGCGGCCCTTGCCGCACAGCGCACCCCGGTTCACCGGAAAGTCCGCGCGCTCGGTGACCTCCACGCCCCCGTCCGGGACGGGCGTGAGATTCATCCCGCACTGCAGGGCGCAGTAGGGGCAGTGGGTGGGCGTCGCGGAGTTCTGCATGCTCCTCAGCGTGCTTCCGCCGTGTTACGTGCGCGACGGCTCCCTGTTACGCGAGCGGGACGGCGACCTCCCCGCCGGACGCCGGGCGCGGTGAGGCCGCCCGGCCGGGCACACAGGTGCCCACCAAGAGTCGCCGCCGACCGTGACGAAAGTTGCCTCTGCTGTGAAAGACGTCACATGTGGCTCGTTCCGTCTCGTCGTTGGCCGAGGACGCGTTGTTGAGCGTTGAAAAACCGGAGCTACAGTCGAGCGCGGATCCAGCTTGGCGCCAGGCAATCTCTCACGCGAAAAGCCAGCCAGGAGGTTTCCCCAGCATGCCCCTGCGCCATTTAACCCCCCGCGACCAGCACCTCTTCCACCGGTACGGCTTCGGCCCGGCCGTCCCCGTCCCGGATCCGCTGATCCACCACGCCGTCGAGCGACAGGCGGCCGCCGCCCCGCATGCCGTCGCCGCCGAGCACCTCGGCACCCGGATCACCTACGGCGAGCTCGACCGCTGCGCCGACGCCCTCGCCGCCCGTCTGATCCGCCAGGGTGTGCGCCCCGGCGACCACGTCGGTCTGTTCGTCCGCCGCTCCGTGCCGATGCTCGTCGGCCTCCTCGGCATCCTGAAGGCGGGCGCCGCCTACGTCCCCCAGGACGTCGGCCTCGCCCCCGCCTCCCAGCTCGCCCACGTGATCCGCGCCGCCCGCACCCGCGTCGTGATCACCGTCGCCGAGCACGCCCACCGCGTCCCGCTGCCGCCGGGCCACCACCTGATCGCCCTCGACGAGCCGCTGCCGTACGTCCCGGGCCCCCGCACCGCCGCCCCCGGGCCGAGACCGGACGTCCGGGTACACCCCGACGACGGCTGCTACGTGCTGTTCACCTCCGGCACCACCGGCCGCCCCAACGGGGTGAAGGTCACCCACCGCAACGTCGCCAACATCCTCCTCACCGCCCCCGGCGACCTCGGCATCCGCCCCGGCGACCGGGTCGCCCAGCTCCTCAACATCGCCTTCGACATGGCCGCCTGGGAGATCCTCGGCTGCCTCGCCCACGGCGCCACCCTCGTCATCCGCGGCAAGGACATCGCGGCGGCGGCCCGCGGCGCGGACGTCGTCATCGCCACCCCGACGGTCCTGTCCGGCGTCGACCCGGCGAGCTGCCCGCGGGTGCGCACGGTGGCGGTGGCGGGGGAGCCCTGCCCGCGCCCGCTCGCCGACCGCTGGGCCCGCCAGGCGACGTTCTACAACTGCTGCGGTCCGACGGAGACGACCATCGTCAACACGATGCGCCGCCACGAGGCGTCGTCCCAGATCCTCACCATCGGCCGCCCCACCCCCAACAACACGGTCTACGTCCTCGACGCCGACCTGCGCCCGCTCCCCATCGGCGAGGTCGGCGAGATGTGGGCGGGCGGCGCCTGCGTCTCGGCGGGCTACCTGGAGAACGACCGGCTCAACGCGGAGCGCTACGCCCCCGACCCCTTCCTCGGCGCCGGCCACCGCATGTTCCGCACCCGGGACCTCGGCCGCTGGACGCCCGACGGCGAACTGGAACACCTCGGCCGCACCGACGACCAGGTCAAGGTGCGCGGCTTCCGCGTCGAACTCGACTCCGTCTCCTCGGTGCTGGAGTCGGTCGAGGGCTGCCGGCGTGCGGTGACCCTGAAGCAGGACGCCCGCACCCTGGTCTCCTTCGTCACCCCGGCCGACGTCGACCCCGACACGGCCCGGCGCGCGGTGGCGGACGCGCTGCCGTACTACTGCGTGCCCGAGAGTGTCATGGCCCTGACGCATCTGCCCGAGACGGACCGCGGCAAGATCGACAAAGCGGCGCTGCTACGGCTGGCCGAGGAGCGCACGGTGGTGTCCCGATGACGACCTCACTCGAGCGCCAGTCGGTGGAACTGCCCCCGCGGACCTCGGCCCCGCGCCGACTGCTGAAGCACCCGCGGCTGATGCACTACAACCGCCTGGCGGCACTGGTACTGACGGCCAACCTGGTGTTCCTGTACGCGAGTTGGACCCCGTCGACCCGCACCATGGGCCACGCGGCCCTCGCCGACCTGGCCCTCGCGATCCTGGTCCGCCAGCAGTACGTCATCAACCTCCTCTTCAAGCTGGCCACCTGGGCGCCGACCAGCTGGCCGCTGAAGGTCCGCTGGACGCTGGGGAAGGTGTACCACTTCGGCGGACTGCACGTGGGCGGGGCGCTGGCGGGGGCGAGCT
Organism: Streptomyces sp. NBC_00019; assembly: GCF_045041015.1. NCBI lineage: Bacteria > Bacillati > Actinomycetota > Actinomycetes > Kitasatosporales > Streptomycetaceae > Streptomyces > Streptomyces sp. NBC_00019. Next base: position 3,668,464 of record NZ_CP108302.1, on the reverse strand, counting down.
GGTTCCTGGCGCTCACCATCACCACGACCGACGGCCCGCTCAGGGCGGTGGGCTGGACCCTGACGGCCCTCCTCGCGCTGATCATCGCCACGGCCCTGCCGCCCTTCCGCTCCCGCCACCACGACCACTTCGAGAAGATCCACCGCTTCGGCGGCTGGACGGCCCTCGCCCTCTTCTGGACGCACACGCTCCTGGCGTCCCCGGGCCCCGTGGAGGTGGCCGTCCTGTCGGTCGTCACCTTCAGCGTCGCCCTGCCGTGGCTGCGCCTGCGCAAGGTCGACGTACGCGTCGAACGCCCCTCCCCGCACGTGGTGCTGGCCCGCTTCGACCACGGCGAGACCCCCTTCGCGGGCTCCTCCACGGCCATCAGCCGCAGCCCGCTGAAGGAATGGCACTCCTTCGCCAACGTCCCGGCCCCCGGCGAGCCCGGCTTCCGGCTGACGATCTCCCGGGCCGGTGACTGGACGGGCGACTTCATCGACGACATGCCGAACCGGATCTGGGTGAAAGGCATCACCACGGCCGGAGTCGCCAACATCGAGACCCTCTTCACGAAGGTGGTCTACGTGGCGACCGGCAGCGGCATCGGCCCCTGCCTCCCGCACCTCCTGGCCGCCGAGATCCCCTCCCGCCTGGTCTGGGCGACCCGCGACCCCCGCACCACCTACGGCGACGACCTCGTCGACGAGATCCTCGCCGTCCAGCCCCACGCCCTGATCTGGGACACCTCCCGCGACGGCAAGCCCGACATGGTGCGCCTCGCGTACGCCGCCTACCGCGACTTCGGCGCCGAGGCGGTGATCTGCATCAGCAACAAGAAGCTGACCTGGCAGGTGGTCCACGGCCTGGAACAGCGGGGGATTCCGGCGTACGGCGCGATCTGGGACTCGTAATTCCACGGAGGAGAAATGAACACGATAAAGATCGAGCGCTACGGCCGTGTCGTGGCCGTACGCCTGCACCGCCCCCACGTCCGCAACGCGCTGAACGGCGAGCTCCTGACCGAACTCCTCGACGCCCTGCGCCCGTTGGACGCGGCCCCCGAGATCGGCTGCTTCGTCGTCACCGGCTCGGAGAAGGTCTTCGCGGCGGGCGCCGACATCAAGGAGATGGCCGCGAGGACGGCCGTGGACATGGCCGCGGAGGACTACTTCCGCGCCTGGGAGGAGTTCGCGGACCTGCGCACCCCGAAGATCGCCGCCGTCAACGGCCACGCCCTGGGCGGCGGTTGCGAACTGGCGATGATGTGCGACCTCGTGATCGCGGGCGAGTCGGCGGTGTTCGGCCAGCCCGAGATCAAGCTCGGCGTGATCCCCGGCATCGGCGGCACCCAACGCCTGACCCGCCTCGTCGGCCGGGCCAAGGCCATGGACCTGGTCCTCACCGGCCGCACGATGGACGCGAGGGAGGCGGAGAGCGCCGGACTGGTCTCCCGGGTCGTCCCCGACGAACGGGTCCTCACGGAGGCCCTGGAGGCGGCCGAGACGATCGCCTCGTACGGCCGTACGGCGGTCAGGGCCGCCCGCGACTGCGTCGACCGGTCCCTGGAGACGGGCCTGCGCGACGGCATCCGCTACGAACGCCGCGTGTTCCACGCCCTGTTCGCGACCCACGACCAGAAGGAGGGCATGACCGCCTTCCTGGAGAAACGCGCCCCGCGCTTCACCGGGCGCTAGCGAGCGCCTGTCCGACCCCCGGTTCCTCGGGGCCGAGGAACCGGGGGTCCGGCTCGAAGACCGCGTCCAGGGCCGCCTTGCCGGCCGCGATGACCTCCCGCGCCCCGCCGTAGTACCAGGTGGCGTCGTGCTTGGCCTCGACCCCGATGCCGTACGACGTCACACCGGCCTGCTGGCACAGCGCGACGGCCCGCCGGATGTGGAAGCCCTGGCTGATCAGGACGGCCCGGTCGACGCCGAAGATCTTCTTGGCGCGGACGCAGGAGTCCCAGGTGTCGAAGCCGGCGTAGTCACTGACGATGCGCCGGTCGGGAACGCCGTGCGCGGTCAGGTACGTGCGCATGGCGTCGGGCTCGTCGTAGTCCTTGCGGCTGTTGTCACCGGTGACGAGGACGACCTCGATCCGGCCCTCGCGGTACAGCTTCGCCGCGGCGTCCAGCCGGTGGGCGAGGTACGGCGACGGCTCGTCGTTCCACAGTCCCGCGCCGAAGACGACGGCGACCTCGGTGTGCGGTACGTCCGCGGTCGTGCGCAGCCGGTCGCCCGTCACGATGTACATCCAGGTCGCCGGCAGCAGCGCCAGTACGCACCCGAGCATCACGGCCTGCACCAGCCGCCGCTGCCCGGTACGGGTGCGGGGGATACGTGGCCTCCGCGGCCTGCGCAGTCTCACGGGCGGTCCCTCCCTGGTCGTCCTTCGACAGTCAGGGACGTGATGTAAGCCTCCACGGTTCACCGAAGGGCACGTGACCAGCCTCACCAGCGCCAGCGAAACCGCAGGTCAGGACACCTCACAATGCCCTCCCACCCCACCGTGAACCCACGGAAAATCCCCGTTATCTTCGCGCAACGGGGTGGCAACCTCTCACCGCGACCATCTGTTCATGACGCCGTCGAACCCTCCGCGCGACGAGTCCACCGCCAGCCCCGGCGCCCTGCTGCTCCCGGGGGCCGACCTCGACAGTACGGCGCACCTCATGAACCGGATCAGCAGCCAGCTCGCCAGCCAGCTCAGCCTCGTGTCGCTCGACGGCAGGCGGCGCCCCGAAGCGCCCGCGCTCGTCGTCGTCGCCCACGGCAGCCGTGACCCGCGTGCCCTGAGCACCGTACGCACACTCCTCGACAAGGTCCGCGCCCTGCGCCCCGGCCTGTCCGTTCACCTCGGCCACATCGAGCTGAACGAGCCCCTGCTGCCCGACACCCTCGCCGCCCTCGGCGACCGCGAGGCGATCCTCGTCCCGCTCCTGCTCAGCCGCGGCTACCACGTCAAGCGCGACATCCCCGAGATGGCCGCCGCGACCCGGGTACGCGCACGCGTGGCCGCCCCGCTCGGCCCGCACCCCCTCCTGGTGGAGACCCTGTACTCCCGCCTGGTCGAGGCCGGCTGGCGCACCCGCATGGACGACACGACGCGCGGCCGCACCGCGGTGGTCCTGGCGGCGGCGGGCTCCCGCGACCCGGAGTCCAAGGTCGACACCGGCCGCACGGCCCAGCTCCTCTCCGACCGCCTCGGCGTCCCGGTCGTCCCCGCCTACGCGACGACGGCGGCTCCCAGAGTCCCGGACGCCATCGAGGCCCTCGCGGCGAGCGGCCGCACGAGGATCGCCATCGCCTCCTACTTCACGGCCCCCGGCCGCTTCGCGACGGAGTGCGCGGAGGCGGCCCCGTGGATCGCCTCGGCCCCCCTGGGCACACACCCGGCGATGGCGAGGCTGCTCCTGCACAGGTACGACCAGATGACCAACCTCAGGGGCGCGGGGCAGCACCAATCCGCGGCTCCGACGCGGGGCGCGGGCAACCACACACCAACCGCACTCGCCGGATAGCAAACCCAGGCAGACGCGAAGGCGCACTCCGTTTGTCAGTCCCTGCCCTTACTGTCGAGACATGTCGTACGACCTGGAGTCAACCGAACGCTGGGCCCCGGAACCGGACAAACGCCCCGGCCGCACCGCCTTCCAACGCGACCGCGCCCGCATCCTCCACTCATCGGCCCTCCGACGCCTAGCCGGCAAAACCCAGGTCGTCACCCCCGGAACCCGCAGCCAGGCCTGGGACGCCAGCCCCCGCACCCGTCTCACACACTCCCTGGAATGCGCCCAGGTAGGCCGCGAGCTGGGCGCGGCCCTCGGCTGTGACCCGGACCTGGTGGAAGCCGCCTGCCTCGCCCACGACCTCGGCCACCCACCCTTCGGTCACAACGGCGAACAAGCGCTGAACGAATTCGCCGAGGACTGCGGCGGCTTCGAGGGCAACGCCCAGTCCCTCAGACTCCTCACCCGCATCGAACCCAAACGCTTCACCCCCGAGGGCTCCGTCGGCCTCAACCTCACCCGGGCCGCCCTCGACGCGGCCACCAAGTACCCCTGGCCCAGAGGCGCCCACCCCACGGACCCCAAGAGCCCCAAGTTCGGCGTGTACGACGACGACCGCCCCGTCTTCGACTGGGTCCGCAAGGCCGCGCCCGGCACCCGCACCACCTTCGAGGCCCAGGTCATGGACTGGTCCGACGACGTGGCGTACTCGGTCCACGACGTCGAGGACGGACTGCACGCCGGCCACATCGACCCCAACTACCTGCACGCGGAACCCGAACGCGAGGCGGTCTTCGCGGTGGCCCTCGGCCGGTACGTCCCGCAGGACACCGACCCGGCGGAACTCGCGGCGGCCCTCGACCGGCTCCAGGACCAGCCCTGGTGGCCGCACGGCTACGACGGCTCGGCCGTGGCCCAGGCCCGGCTGAAGGACGCCACCAGCCAGCTCATCGGCCACTTCTGCCTCGCCGCGGAGGCCGCCACACGCGCGCGGTACGGCACCGGGCGCCTGACCCGCTACACCGCCGAACTCGTCGTACCCCACGAGACCCGGCTGGAGTGCGCGGTCCTCAAGGCGGTCGCCGACCGGTACGTCATGCAGCGCGCCGAGCAGGAGCGGCTCCGCGCGGACCAGCGGATCGTGGTCGCCGAACTCGCCGAGGCGCTCACCCGCCGTGCCCCGGACGGCCTGGAGCCGCAGTTCCGCGCGGTCTTCGACCAGGCCCCCGACGACCGCGCCCGCAAGCGCGTGATCGTCGACCAGGTCGCCTCCCTCACCGACGCCTCGGCCCGCTCGCTGCACGCACGGCTGACGGGTCACGCGTGAGAGCGCTGCCGTGTGCACGTGTTCCCGACCGGGTACTCGTGCGACATATGTGCCACGGGTGACACCAAACGCGCCCGAATGTGACCCTCCGTGGCCTGATCGGGCCACTCCCTCTTCCCCCATCACGCTCCGTGCGGGACGCTCCCATGTGGCGGCACCCTTACGAGGAGGCATCAAGTGGTCGACGCGGATCAGACATTCGTCATCGTCGGAGGCGGTCTCGCCGGCGCCAAGGCGGCCGAGACGCTCCGCGCGGAGGGCTTCACGGGCCGCGTGATACTGATCTGCGACGAACGCGATCACCCCTACGAGCGCCCGCCCCTGTCCAAGGGCTATCTGCTCGGCAAGGAGGAGCGCGACAGCGTCTTCGTGCACGAACCGGCCTGGTACGCGCGCAACGACATCGAGCTGCACCTCGGCCAGACCGTCGACGCGATCGACCGCACGGCCAGGACAGTCCGCTTCGGCGACGACGGCACGCTCGTGCACTACGACAAACTCCTCATCGCCACCGGTGCCGAGCCCCGCCGCCTCGACATCCCGGGCACGGACCTCGCGGGCGTCCACCATCTGCGCCGCCTCGCCCACGCGGAACGGCTCAAGGGAGTGCTGGCCGCCCTCGGCCGGGACAACGGCCACATCGTGATCGCCGGCGCCGGCTGGATCGGCCTGGAGGTCGCGGCGGCGGCCCGCGAGTACGGCGCCGAGGTCACCGTCGTGGAGCCCGAGCCGACCCCCCTGCACTCCGTGCTGGGCCCCGAGCTCGGCGGGCTCTTCGCCGACCTGCACCGGGAGCGCGGCGTCCGCTTCCACTTCGGCGCGAAACTGACCGAGATCGTCGGCCAGGACGGCATGGTGCTGGCCGCCCGCACCGACGACGGCGAGGAGCACCCGGCGCACGACGTCCTCGCCGCGATCGGCGCCGCCCCGCGCATCGCCCTCGCCGAGGCCGCGGGACTGGAGATCGCCGAGCGCGCGTACGGCGGCGGGATCGTGGTCGACGAGCGGCTGCGCACCTCCGACCCCGACATCTACGCCGCCGGCGACGTGGCCTCCTTCCACCACGCCCTCTTCGACACCAGGCTGCGCGTCGAGCACTGGGCCAACGCCCTCAACGGCGGCCCCTCGGCTGCCCGCTCGATGCTCGGCCGTGACCTCGCCTACGACCGCGTGCCCTATTTCTTCTCCGATCAGTACGACTTGGGGATGGAGTACAGCGGCTGGGCGCCCCCGGGGTCGTACGACGAAGTGGTGATTCGGGGGGACGCAGGAAAGCGTGAGTTCATTGCGTTCTGGCTGAAGGAACGCCGGGTGCTCGCCGGGATGAACGTGAACGTGTGGGACGTCACAGAGCCCGTCCAACAGCTGATTCGCTCGAAGACACAGGTGGACACCGAGGTGCTGGCGGACCCGCACGTTCCGCTCGAAAACCTCGTCCCTTAGATGTCAGTTCTGCCCCGTAGACTCACCTCGTGGCAGGACGGATCAACGACGAGGACGTGAAGGCGGTACGGGACGCGGTCCCGATCGACGCCGTGGTGTCCGAGTACCTCCAGCTGCGGAACGCGGGCGGAGGCAACCTCAAGGGCCTGTGCCCCTTCCATGACGAGAAGTCGCCGTCCTTCCAGGTCAGCCCCAGCAAGGGTCTCTTCCACTGCTTCGGCTGCCAGGAGGGCGGCGACACCATCACGTTCGTGATGAAGGTCGACCACCTCTCCTTCTCGGAGGTCGTCGAGCGCCTCGCCGGGCAGGCCGGCATCACGCTGCGCTACGAGGAGGGCGGCTACAACCCCTCCCACCAGCGCGGTGAACGGATCCGCCTGGTCGAGGCCCACAAGATCGCCGCCGACTGGTACGTGGAACAGCTCGCCACCAGCCCGGAGGCCGACACCGGCCGCAAGTTCCTCGCCGAGCGAGGCTTCGACCAGTCCGCCGCCGAGCACTTCTCCGTCGGCTACAGCCCCCAGGGCTGGGACCACCTCACCCGCTTCCTGCGCGGCAAGGGCTTCACCGACAAGGAGCTCCTGCTCTCCGGCCTCTCCCAGGAGGGCCGCCGCGGCCCCATCGACCGCTTCCGCGGCCGCCTGATGTGGCCGATCCGCGACATCGGCGGCGAGGTCGTCGGCTTCGGCGCCCGCAAGCTGTACGAGGCGGACACCGGCCCCAAGTACCTCAACACGCCCGACACGGCGATCTACCGGAAGTCCCAGGTCCTCTACGGCATCGACCTGGCGAAGAAGGACATCGCCAAGGCGTCCCGCGCGGTCGTCGTCGAGGGCTACACCGACGTCATGGCCTGCCACCTCGCGGGCGTCACGACCGCCATCGCCACCTGCGGCACCGCCTTCGGCAGCGACCACATCAAGATCCTCCGCCGGCTCCTGATGGACAACGGCTCGGCCCGCGTGATCTTCACCTTCGACGGCGACGCGGCCGGCCAGAAGGCGGCCCTGCGCGCCTTCGAGGACGACCAGAAGTTCGCCGCCGAGACCTACATCGCGATCGCCCCCGACGGCATGGACCCCTGCGAGCTGCGCCTCGCGAAGGGCGACGAGGCGGTGGCCGAGCTGGCCGAACCCCGCACCCCGCTCTTCGAGTTCGCACTCCGCCAGATCGTCGTCCGCTACGACCTGGACACCCCGGCAGGCCGGGCGTCCGCCCTGGACGAGGCCGCCCCGATCGTCGCCCGCATCAAGAACAGCGGCGCCCAGCACGAGGTCGCCGTCCAGCTCGCCGGCATGCTCGGCATCCTCGACACCCAGTTCGTGGTCAAGCGGGTGGCCCAGCTGGCCCGCTGGGCCCGCGACCGCGGCGGCAAGGGCCCGGCGCCGTCCGCCCGCGGCCCGCAGCAGTACGACTCCGCACCACGGCCCCAGGCCTCTGGACCGGCCCTCAACCTCCGCAACCCCGTCTACGCCACCGAACGCGAGCTCCTCAAACTCGCCCTCCAGCGCCCCGAGCTGGTCTCCCCGGCCTTCGACGCGTACGGCATCGACGAGTTCACCGCCGCGCCCTACGCCGCCGTACGCCAGGCGATCATGGAGGCCGGCGGCGCCGAGTACGGCGTGCAGGACTCCCAGGACTACCTCGTGAGAGTCCGCGAGACCGCGCCCGACGACACGGTCCGCGCGATGGTCACGGAGCTGGCCGTCGAGGCGATCATGCGCAAGACCGTCGACGAGATCTACGCGGGTGTACAGCTCGTGGCGGTCCGCCGCCGCGCCGTCGAGCGCCGCATCATCGACATCCAGTCCACGCTCACCCGTCTGGGAACCCACGGAGATCCGGCGCAATTGGCCGCGGTACAGAACGAATTGTGGGTACTCCAGCAGTACGACCAGGCGCTGCGCGGGCACGGAGCCGCAGCTCTCTGAGGGGTTTGCGTCCGGCAGGGTAACCACCCGGTCACGGACCGGACTCAAAAAGTCACCGCACGCCCCTCGTGGCGGCGATGTGTCGTACTCCACACTGGGTTCCGGTGCCTGAGTCCTCGGAGCGCGGCCGATCCGTCCCCAGCGGGTCCCACACCCCCGCGGTTCCGCTCATCGCGTACGGGACGGACAGCGGCGAGGCCGTCGACTCCGCCCCCGAAACAGCGCTGCCGCTCACTTCTGCAGCGATCATCCTGGAGGTCGCCCCCGTGCAGACCCAGACCCTCAACAAGACCGACGCCGGTACAGACGGCGCGGAGCCGGATACGGAGACCGACGTTCTCACCGCGGTCCCCCCGCAGAGCCGTGTCGTGCACCACCCCGAGGCGGAGCCGGAAGAGCCGCCGGCCGATGCCCTGGAGACCGTGGAACCCGCTGAGCCGGTCGAGGCTCCGCAGCCGAAGAGCCGCAGCCGCGTCGCCGACACCAGCAGTCCCTCCTCCGACCTCTTCCGTCAGTACCTCCGCGAGATCGGCCGTATCCCCCTGCTCACGGCAGCCGAGGAGGTCGAGCTGGCCCGCCGCGTCGAGGCCGGCCTGTTCGCCGAGGAAAAGCTCCTCAACGCCCCTGACCTGGAAAGCCAGTTGGCGATCGACCTGGACCGCCTGGTCGTCATGGGCCGGATGGCCAAACGCCGGCTCATCGAGGCGAATCTGCGGCTCGTGGTGTCGGTGGCCAAGAGGTACGTCGGCCGCGGCCTGACCATGCTCGACCTGGTCCAGGAAGGAAACCTGGGCCTGATCAGGGCCGTCGAGAAGTTCGACTACGCCCGCGGCTACAAGTTCTCGACCTACGCGACCTGGTGGATCCGCCAGGCCATGTCCCGGGCTCTCGCCGACCAGGCCCGCACCATCCGGGTCCCGGTCCACGTCGTGGAGCTGATCAACCGGGTCGTCCGCGTGCAGCGCCGCATGCTGCAGGAACGCGGCTACGAACCGACCCCGGAAGAGGTGGCCGCCCACCTCGACCTCGCCCCGGAACGCGTCAGCGAGGTCCTGCGCCTGGCCCAGGAACCCGTCTCCCTGCACGCCCCGGTGGGCGAGGAGGACGACGTGGCCCTCGGCGACCTCATCGAGGACGGCGACGCGACGTCGCCGGTCGAGTCGGCGGCGTTCCTGCTGCTCAGGGAGCACCTGGAGGCGGTGCTGTCGACGCTGGGGGAGCGGGAGCGGAAGGTCGTCCAGCTCAGGTATGGGCTCGCTGACGGCCGTCCACGCACCCTGGAGGAGATCGGGCGGATCTTCGGCGTCACACGGGAACGGATAAGGCAGATCGAGTCCAAGACCCTGAACAAGCTGCGGGATCACGCTTTTGCGGATCAGCTTCGGGGCTATCTGGACTGATGCCGGGTGCGGGTGGTCCGTGGTTGCTCGCGCAGTTCCCCGCGCCCCTGAAGGGGCGCGGGGAACTGCGCGAGCAACCACAACGGACCCGCAGCCGCCCCGCGTGCTCAGTCGACCTCTGCCACCGCCTGCGCGAACTGTGCCTTGTACAGCCGCGCATACGCCCCGTCGGCCGCCAACAGGTCCCCGTGCGCGCCCTGTTCCACGATCGAACCGTCCTCCATCACCAGAATCGTGTCCGCGTCCCGGATCGTCGACAGCCGGTGCGCGATCACGAACGACGTCCGTCCGTGCGCCAGCTTCGCCATCGCCTTCTGGATCAGCACCTCGGTCCGGGTGTCGACGGACGACGTCGCCTCGTCGAGAACCAGGATCACCGGGTCGGACAGGAACGCCCGCGCGATGGTGATGAGCTGCTTCTCACCGGCGCTGACCCCCGAACCCTCGTCGTCGATCACGGTGTCGTACCCGTCGGGCAGCGTCCGGACGAACCGGTCCGCGTGCGCGGCCCGCGCGGCCTCCTCGATCTCGCCCCGGGTGACCTCCCGCGAGGCCCCGTACGCGATGTTCTCCGCGATCGTGCCGCCGAACAGCCAGGTGTCCTGCAGCACCATCCCGATCCCGGCCCGCAGTTCGTCCCGGGACATCCGCGCGATGTCGACCCCGTCGAGAGTGATGCGCCCGCCGGAGACGTCGTAGAAGCGCATCAGCAGATTGACCAGCGTGGTCTTGCCCGCTCCCGTCGGACCCACGATCGCGACCGTGTGCCCCGGCTCCACCTTGAGCGACAGATCCTCGATGAGCGGCTTCTCGGGGTCGTACCGGAAGGACACGCCTTCCAGCGCCACCCGCCCCCGCAGCTCGGCAGGCCGCTCGCCCGGCATGGGGTCGGCCTCCTGCTCCTCGGCGTCGAGCAGCTCGAAGATCCGCTCGGCCGAGGCGACCCCGGACTGCACCAGGTTGGCCATCGACGCGACCTGCGTCAGCGGCATCGAGAACTGGCGCGAGTACTGGATGAAGGCCTGCACATCACCGATGGACAGCGTGCCGGAGGCGACCCGCAGGCCACCCACCACCGCGACCAGCACATAGTTCAGGTTCGACACGAACATCATCAGCGGCTGCATGACCCCGCTGTTGAACTGCGCCTTGAACCCGGCCTCGTACAGCGCCTCGTTCTGCTCGGCGAACTGCTGCGCCGACTCCTGCTGCCGCCCGAACACCTTCACCAGGGTGTGCCCGGTGTACATCTCCTCGACGTGCGCGTTGAGCTTGCCGGTCGAGCGCCACTGCTGCACGAAGTGCGGCTGCGACCGCTTGCCGACGCGCGTGGCGATCACGAACGACAGCGGCACGGTGACGAGCGCGACCAGCGCCAGCAGCCAGGACACCCAGAACATCATCGCGAGCACCCCGACGATGGTGAGGATCGAATTGATGAGCTGGCCCATCGACTGGTTGAGGGTCTGCCCGATGTTGTCGATGTCGTTCGTCGCCCGGGACAGCACCTCACCGCGCTGCCGCTTGTCGAAGTACGACAGCGGCAGCCGCGACAGCTTCGTCTGTACGTCCTCCCGCATCCGGAACATGGTCCGGTTGACGACCCGGTTCACCAGCCGCGTCGCCACCAGCATCAGCAGCCCGGCGACGACGAACACGACGAGCGCGATCAACAGGACGTCGCCGACGGCACCGAAGTCGATGCCCTCGCCCGGGGTGAAGTCGGTGCTGCGGAGCATGTCGGCGACCTGGCCGTCCCCGCGCTCCCGCATCGCCTGAAGCACCTGCTCCTTCGAGGCGCCGGGCTCCATCTGCCGTCCGACGATGCCCGCGAAGACCAGGTCGGTGGCCTCGCCGAGGATCTTCGGCCCGACGACCGACAGAGCCACGCTGACGAACACACAGAACACCAGCGCGTAGACCGTGAACCGCTCCGGCCGGAAATGGCCGACGAGCCGCCGTCCCGACATCTTGAAGTCCATCGACCGGTGATCGGGGCCGGTCCCGGCCATCATGCGCCCCATGGGCCCGGCCATCAGGCAGCCTCCGCTTCCGTGAGCTGGGAGAGCACGATCTCCCGGTAGGTCTCGTTCTCCGCCATCAGCTCGTGATGCCGGCCGGTGCCGACGACCCGGCCTTCGTCGAGTACGACGATCCGGTCGGCGTCCCGGATGGTCGCCACCCGCTGGGCGACGATCACCACGGTCGCCTCGGCGGTCTCCCGGGACAGGGCCGCGCGCAGGGCCGCGTCGGTGGCGTAGTCGAGGGCGGAGAAGGAGTCGTCGAAGAGATAGATCTCCGGGCGCTGCACGAGCGTACGGGCGATGGCGAGCCGCTGCCGCTGACCACCCGAGACATTGGTGCCGCCCTGGGCGATGGGGGAGTCGAGCCCGTTCTCCAGCCCCTCCACGAAGTCCTTGGCCTGCGCCACCTCCAGCGCGTGCCACAGCTCCTCGTCCGTGGCGTCCGGATTGCCGTAGCGCAGATTGCTCGCCACGGTCCCCGCGAAGAGGTACGGCCGCTGCGGCACCATTCCGACGGTCCGCGCCAGCAGCTCGGGCTCGATGCCCGCCACGCTCTCCCCGTCGACCAGCACCTGACCGTCGGTGGCGTCGAACAGCCGGGGCACGAGCCCCAGCAGCGTGGACTTGCCGCTGCCGGTCGACCCGATGACGGCGGTCACCTCACCGGGCCGGGCCACGAGATCGACGCCCTTGAGCACCGGCTCCTCGGCACCCGGGTAGCGGAAGCCCGCCCCGCGGATCTCCAGATGACCATGGCGCCGCAGCTCCAGCACCGGAGCCTTGGGCGGAACCACGCTCGACGAGGTGTCCAGCACCTCCTGGATCCGCTCGGCGCACACCTCCGCGCGCGGCACCATCATGAACATGAAGGTGGCCATCATCACGGACATGACGATCTGCATCAGATAGGCGAGGAACGCCGTCAGATCACCGATCTGCATCTGCCCGTCGTCGATCCGGTGGGCGCCGAACCACACCACCGCGATCGACGACACGTTCACCACCGTCATGACCATCGGGAACATCAGCGCGAGGTACTTACCGGTGCCCAGGGACATCTCGGTGAGCTCGGCGTTCGCGTGCCGGAAGCGGTCCTTCTCGTACTCGTCGCGCACGAAGGCGCGGATCACCCGGTTGCCGGTGATCTGCTCGCGCAGCACCTGGTTCACGGTGTCGAGGCGCACCTGCATGGCCCGGAACAGCGGGCGCAGCCGCCGCACGATCAAGGTCACGCAGATACCCAGCACGGGGACGACCGCGACGAGGACCGCGGACAGCGGCACGTCCAGGCCGAGCGCCAGCACGATGCCGCCCACGCACATGATCGGCGCGGACACCATCAGCGTGAACGTCATCAGGGCCAGCATCTGGACCTGCTGCACGTCGTTCGTGGTCCGGGTGATCAGCGAGGGCGCCCCGAAGTGGCCCACCTCGCGGGAGGAGAAGGACTGCACCCGGTCGAACACGGCGGCCCGCACGTCCCGGCCCAGGGCCGCGGCGGTCCGCGCGCCGTAGTACACGGCACCGATGTTGCACACGACCTGGATCAGCGAGATACCGATCATCAGGGCGCCGAAGGACAGGATGTACCCGGTGTCGCCCTTCACGACGCCGCTGTCGATGATGTCCGCGTTCAGCGTGGGCAGGTAGAGGGTGGCGCAGGTCTGCAGGAACTGCAGCACCACCAGGAGGGCGATGGGTTTCCGGTAGGGCCTGAGATAGGTCCGCAGAAGACGTATGAGCACGCTTGGTCTCTCGGAGTCGGCGGTAGGGGCAGGGTGGTTGCCCCTGGCCCCTATCGTCGGACACTCCCCCCGCGTTACCTCAACCGATTAAGCCGACAGCAGTGCTTCGTACGGCCTTCCGGGTACAGAAGCGCTGATTTCCTACCGGTCTCTTACCTTCCGTTACGACCGGAACGCCCCCGGATGCGTCTGCTCTCGCACCGACACGAACTGCTGCCGCACCGCCTGTCCCACCGCCAGGTCCTCGCCGGGCTCCAGGATCTGCGCGGTCGCCCCCTGCCAGGCCGGCGGGTTCCGCGGGTCGAGCGTGCCCTGCGACACACCGAGCGCCCAGGCGGCCTGCCGGGCGGCACCGCGCGCCGCGTAGTCCGCGGGCTGCGGTACGACGACCTGCGCCCCGAAGATCGACGGCGCCGCCGTCTGCACGGCCGCCAGCTCGGCCGCCGCCCCCAGCAGAAAGACCCGCCGTACCTCCACACCGCGTCCGCGCAGCACGTCGAGCGCGTCGGCGAGCCCGCACAGCATGCCCTCGAACGCGGCCCGCGCGAGATGCTCCGCCTTCATCGACTCCCGCCGCAGCCCGGCGAGCGTCCCGGCGGTGTGCGGCAGGTTCGGCGTCCGCTCGCCTTCCAGATACGGCAGCAGCACGAGGCCGTGGGAGCCCGGCGTCGACTTCATCGCCAGCTCGGACAGGCTCTCCAGGTCGGGCAGCCCGAGCAGCTCGGAGGTGCCGCGCAGGGTGCGTACGGCGTTCAGCGTGGTGACGACCGGCAGGTGCATGCCGGTGGCGTCGGCCAGCGACGTGATCATCCCGGTGTTGTCGACGAGCGCCTCGGGGTGCACGGCCATGACGGAGCCGGAGGCCCCGAGCGAGACGACGGCGTCGCCGAGCCCGATCCCCAGCCCGAAGGCGGCGGCCATGGTCTCGCCGGTGCCGGCGGAGATCAGCAGCCCCTCCGGCGTCGTACCGGCCGCGTCGGAAGGGCCGATCACCTCGGGCAGCATGGCCTGGTGACCGAGCGCCAGCTCGACGAGGTCGGTGCGGTAGCCGCCGGTGGCGGCGGACCAGTAGCCGGTGCCGGAGGCGCCACCGCGGTCGGTGGTCCGGCGGACCGGCCTGCCGAGGAGCTGCCACACCAGCCAGTCGTGGGCCTGGAGGAGGACGGCGGTACGGGCGGCCGCGTCGGGCTCGTTCTTGACCAGCCAGCGGAGCTTGGTGACGGGCTGGGCGGCCTGGGGTACGCACCCCACCGCCTGTGCCCACGCCTCGCGCCCGCCGAGTGCGTCGACCAGATCGGCCGCCGCGACCTGGGCGCGCTTGTCGCCGCCGACGAGTGCGGGGCGCACGGTGTTGCCCTGGGAGTCCAGCGGCACGACGGCGTTCTGCTGGGACGACACGCCGATGGCCTGCACGCCCTCGAGGAGACCGCCGCCGGCCGCCTCGCCGAGGGAGAGGAGCCAGGCCTGGGGGTCGACGTCGGAGGGGCGGCCTTCCACCGGATGCGGGGCATACCCCTGTTTGAGCACGGCACCGGTGTCCGCGTCGCAGACGACGATGCGAGTGAAATCGGGCGAACTGTCCAGCCCGGCGACTATCCCCATGGCGGAAATTCTATGGGCCACGCGCCGCGGGGGTGCGCGGGCGCTGTCGGGCGCGGGTGCGTCGCGGTCCTTCGCGCCGTTTCCCGCGCCCCCAGATCTGCTTCCGGCATCGCCCGTCTATGTGTTGCTGGTGCCCCAGTCGTCCCCTGTTGCACCGTTCGTGTTCCTGTCCCGCAGGGAGCGCACCCTCTGGGTCACCGACTCCGGAACCCGCTCACCCACCTTCTCGCTCACCACGTGGTACGCCTTGCCCGCGAACTGGCGGCCCTGCTGGGCGGCCGACTCGGCGGTGTTGCGGACCGCGGGGTTCTGGGACACCTGACGTGCCGACTTCTTCAGCTGTTCGTAGCGTTCCCGTCCGGCCCGGGTGCCCAGCACGTATCCCAGTGCCAGCCCGGCGACGAACGTGAGCTTGTAGCGCATGGCGGAGCCACCCTTCCGTCGTGGAGGAGTACCGATTGGCGGAGCACCCCCCTGCTTGCGCTAATGTATGTGTCGCAGCGAACGCCCGCCCCCTGGCGAATACCCAGGGAGGTACGTTCGATGCAACGAGGCATTCCTCCGTAGCTCAATTGGCAGAGCAGCCGGCTGTTAACCGGCAGGTTACTGGTTCGAGTCCAGTCGGGGGAGCTTCGATCTTCCGTAGCTCAATTGGCAGAGCAGCCGGCTGTTAACCGGCAGGTTACTGGTTCGAGTCCAGTCGGGAGAGCGCGTTGAAAATGGACCCCCGAAGGGGTCCTTTTTCATGTGATCACCCTTGCCCCGGGAACCGTGCAGGTCACAGCGGAGTCCTTCAGGGCATGCGAAGTCGACCATACGAAGCAGGAGATCGTATGAGCGGCTATGCTGCGGCAGACGGCGCGCACACATGTACGCGACACGCCGCTATGGGGCGGTAGCTCAGCCGGTTAGAGCAGCGGACTCATAATCCGTCGGCCGTGGGTTCGAGTCCCACCCGCCCCACCTGCGCAGGGTTCTGACCTGCGGAAACGTTCTTTTTTGGGTGTCGGGGCGTCAACTTTGCCTGAACGGACTGAATCCGCTGCTCGCCAGTTTGACGCCGAGGTGGTCTGCGTCGGCTGATGGCCTTCTGACCTGCATGGATGTGCGCGGGCGCGTGGCTGGTGAGACGTGTTCTGGCCGGTTCGACTGCGACAGGGCCGTGTATTGAGGCCATCCTGAGGTCGGAGGTAACGAGGACAGGGCTGTCGATGGGTCTGCGCTCCGGCCGTTGCAGGTGGGTCGACGCATTCGATGTGGCGGTCGTCCGGGTTCGCGGCACGCGAGAGGCCGCGTCGTGGTGGCGGCCGGTGGGGCCAGGAACTGCCCCAAGAGGAAACGGCCCCGAGCGGCCACTCGGTCCTCTCGTGTGGTGGGTGGCGGTGGGGCAGCTCACCGTGGTTCATGCGGTCAGGACGTCGCGGCGGTCGAAGGCGGGTCTCGTCCAGCTCCTCGGGTTACGGACCGCCGGTAGCTGAGTGTGTTCCGGCTCGGTCGCCGCTGCGGCTGACCGGCGTTCCAAGTCTGTCGGTGGCCTGCTGGGCGTCGTCCACCGCCGTTCACCCGCATTCATGTCCGGTCCGCTCTGTCGGCGAGGATCGGCTTGGGTCTGTCCTGAACGACGGCGAAGAGTCTGAATGAGACGGCCTCCACAGTAGCTGGCTGCCCGCGCGGACGCTCCTCGCCTCTGTATCAGCGTCCCCGGCAACGGCTCAGCCATGATCGGAACCTGGCGGGCCGGCCCTTCTCCCCCTCGCTCGTACCTGCCCGTTACAGCCGGATGGAAGGGGCGGGAGCCGAAGCCCTTCCTCCGTCACGCATTGGGGTCGCGCTGACGCCGGCGCGTCAGGCCGGATGCTCCTTGCGGCCGAGGCCGGCCGCCCTCGCCGGCCCGCGGGTTCCGTCCCGTTGCCGCATCTGCCTCCCTCCTCGGATGAGCCCCTCGACAGGCAATCGGCAGGAAACGGACTTACGGTCGAGCGGTACACGCTTGCGGAGCCCTTGCTTGCTTCCGCCTGCTGATCTTCGTCACGACACCATCAGGAGACACTGCCATGGCCACTGCATCTGAAACCCCGGTACTGGACACCCTCGCCGCG
The DNA here is from genome assembly GCF_045041015.1 of Streptomyces sp. NBC_00019. NCBI lineage: Bacteria > Bacillati > Actinomycetota > Actinomycetes > Kitasatosporales > Streptomycetaceae > Streptomyces > Streptomyces sp. NBC_00019. The sequence goes on along the minus strand of NZ_CP108302.1, from coordinate 3,651,403 downwards.
ATGACGGTCGACTCGGTTGAGCGGTGCGGGCTGGCCCCGGACATGTTCATGCTCACCCGCATCGCGGCCCTCGCCGCTTCGGACGCTCCGCCGATCTCCTACGTCGCGCACATCGACCCCGCCCTTCAGGCAGGCCTGACCGTCGACCAGGTGCAGGATGTCCTGGTCGCCATCGCCCCCATCGTGGGCACAGCCCGCGTCATGACGGCAGGCGGCAACATCGCCAAAGCACTCGGCGTCGCGATCGCCGTCGCTGACGCACAGGCAGAGGCCAAGAGCCAGGGCAAGGGCTGAGTGTAGAGACGTCGCCCGAGGTCTGGAGCCACCAGCCGCGCCCGGCATCGATGATCGGCGCGGCCGACAGCTGAGCAGGGCATGGCACCATCCCGTGCCACCGCTCAGATAGTCCAGTCTTACGACGGCAACGAACTCTCCGTCGCGGCCTGACCTTGCCGCGACTCGGGAGGGCCTCCGTGGCGTGGTGGCGCCGTTCATCGGTGGCGAGGGCCTGGTTCGGTGCGGATCTGACCTGGCTGGCTTTCTCACGCAGGTACGAGGACGGGCGGCCGTTCTTTCGCAGCCCGTCGGTGATGCGCCGCCGCCCGGCTGCGATCTTCTGTTCCTCGATGTCCTGGCCTGCGACAACGGCCGCAGAGGCTCCGCCCCGAATGTCGGATGCTGTTGGCGAATGCGGGTGCTTACTTCGCCCCGCCGGGTGTTACCCGGCGGGGCGAAGTGCTGCCAGGTGGCTGGTGCGGGTCCGAGCCTGGGGACGTTCGGCGAGGTGGGCGTCGATGCGGGCGAGATTGATCGCGGCTCCGGTGAGCTGGTGCTGGAGGCTGGCCTTCGTCAGGCCCCGGTAGCGGGATCTGCGCAGGCCATGGGCGAGGACGCCTTGGGAGACGGTGCCTTCGACGCCGGCGCGGATCTTGTAGCGGGCCTTCCACTCGTCGGTCTTCTGCAGCGCCCTGGCCTGGTGGAGTGTGTCGTAGTCGTCCCGGGTCCGCAGCGCGATCTCCCGGCGTTGGGCTTTGGCACCGAAATTCCAGGCCTCCCACGGCTGGTCATGCGGTTTCCGTGACGTATCGAAAGCGGAGAGTAGTGAATGGGGTTAGCGTGGCGTCAACCGTTGAGTGATCGTCGGTCCGATCCGCGCTGGCCGCTGCCGCGGAGAGGGCTGCCATGGCTGAAAAGAGAATGCTCATGCACTTCGTTTCCCGCCGTACTCGCCTCAGCAGGGCCGTCGTAGCGGCGTGCGGGCTGTCGGCGTTGATCGCCGCCTTCGTGACGGCCGGCTCCGGTGCTGCTGCTGCCGAGCCGCGTCCCTCTGGGGACAGCCCCTCCCCCGGGGGCGCGGTCATCACACTCAGGACCGCCAAGGTCGGCGCGCCCGGTAATCCTTCGGTGGGCATTCTCCCGTTCAAGGACGCCCTGTACCACTCGTGCGCCGAAGCTCCCTCCCCGAGCAAGTGTCTGACAGTCGGCGGCGTGCGCCATCGCTACGAGATCGGGCAGCTCGAAGTCACCGTGAAACAGTGGGTGGCGTTCCTGAATACGGCCGATCCCGAGGGACGCAACCGCCTCGGTCTCTATGACGAGACCGAGAGCTCGTCGGCATGGCCGAGGTACGGCCAGATCAACTTCTCCCGCAGCGCCAACAGGGGCAGCCACTACTCGGTGGCCTTTCCGGAGTGGGCGGACAAGCCGTACGGCTTCGCAAACTTCCTGAGGGCGGCACGCTTCGTCAACTCGCTCTACAACGGCCGACTGATCTCCAAGCGGTCCGGCAGCAACGGCCGCTTCAGCTATGTCACTTATCAGGTCAGACTATCGGCGCGGACCGAGCGCGGTATGTACGACTTGGCCCGGCCGAATACGACCCGAGCCCACCGCTCGGGCTTCGTCCTGCCGAGCCAGGACGAATGGATCAAGGCGGCTTACTACGACCCGCGCGGCGGCGGCACCTACTCCTACTGGAAGTACCCGACCAATCCGGGAGTCTTCGGCGACGGAGACGCGACCGCCCCCAACCCCACCGTCCTCAACCCGGCCACCGGCGATGTCACCAACGCGGCGACCCAGCCACTGGCCTCGTACCACGCGAGCGGAAAGCCGGCACCGAGCTGGTGTCCGGGACAGCTGCAGCCCGAGGCCTGCTCCACCGTCAACCCATTGGGACTCGACCCCAGCACCTATGCCGAGGTCTACCAGGGCAGCCTCAGCACGGTCGGCGGGGCGAGGACCACCTCGCCGTGGGGCACTCTCGACCAGGGTGGCAACGCGGTCGAGTGGACCGACACGATCACGGCGCCCCCCTCCGGACGGAGCTCCCTGCGGGTGTGGCGGCGGCTCCACGGCGGAATCTCCAACGCACCGGCCTTCCAGATGTGGCCCTCCGCTGTCGGGCTACAGCCGCAGGACAACGTGTTCTACAACCACACCTATCCGTGGCTGGGCATCCGGATCGGGGTGATCGGCGATCTGAAGCCCGGCAAGTCCTAGATGGATCGGGAGGTCGTCCGGAAGGGTAATCCGCTGCGACCGAGTTCGAGCCTCGTTCCCGAGCTGGTGCAATGGCCATCCAGCGTCGATGAGCCGGTCAGACGGGGCCCGTTGAGGCCGCTTTGGGGCCGCAAGGACAGGAACAGACTGACAAGGGCCGAGAAGCACCGACACGGCCCGCCCTGCCTGACCTGCTAATACGCCATGAACGAGCATTGATCGGCAAGGACCGCCAAGATCCTCAAAGGACTCATAATCCGTCGGCCGTGGGTTCGAGTCCCACCCGCCCCACTCTTCGCTACGCGAGGAGAAGCGATCTGACCAGGCACTTCCCCGGTCGGGGCGAGGGTGTGAGGGTCCTGGTGGCCCCGTCGTGATCATGACTTCATGATCATCTGGGCGGATTCTGGGCGCCGATTCCGGTCAAGTCGGGTATGGCGCTTACGGGATAGTTCGTGTCGGCGTCGAGCAGGCCCCGCCGGCTCGTCTCGTAGCGGGAATAGGCCCACGGGAAGGCCCCGACATTCGGCGCGCTGCCCCCGGGTGGTCTGTTTGTGGTCTATGGCCGTGCCCAATGTTGGTGATGTATCCTGGGTGCATACATCGTGGATGTTGGAGGTGTCCGATGTCCGTCACGCAGATTGATCTCGACGACGAGGCGCTGGCCGAGGCCATGCGGCTGATGGGTGTCACGACGAAGAAGGAGACCGTCAACGCGGCCCTTCGGGACTACGTGGCGCGGATCAAGCGGCTTGAGGCTGCGGAGAAGTTGGCCGCGCGGGGTGCGCGTGGTGAGTTCGAGCAGGCCGCGGCGGCGCATGACGCGGAGAAGCGTGCGCGACGCGAGGCCTTCGAGTGATCACGTATCTGGTGGACACCTCGGCTCTGTGGCACCTGTTTCGCACCCCAGGTGCGTTGCGTCCCTGGGAGGGACACATTGCCGCCGGGGTGTTCCACGTCTGCGAGCCGACACGTGCCGAATTTCTCTACTCGGCAACCAGCCCGTCCCATCGGGATGAGCTCGCAGAGGAACTGGACGCGCTCTGCTTGCTCTCTCCGGTTCCGAAGAACGCCTGGCGTTGGGGCGACACCGCCCAGTACAAACTGACTCAGCGGGGCCAGCATCGCGCGGCTGGAGCGATCGATCTGTTGGTGTGTGCGACAGCTGCACACCACGGGCACACCGTCCTCCACGTGGACAACGACTTCGCGACGGTGGCCGGAGTGCTCAAGGAAGTTCAACAGAGGGACGTACGAGCCTGATCTTCTAGAGCCGGTTCACGCTGTCGGTCTGTTGGCCTCTGGAGGGGATCGGCGATCGTGGTGAGCGTGGCGGCCAGGGTGGCGTTGGCCCGGTAGCCAGCCCAGGTCCACCAGCGCACGATGGTGTCGCGCCCGCCCCTTACGGCCACCGTCCCGTCGGAGTGGACCAGTTCCGAGCTGCTCTCGCGTGCCTGGGTGAGCGCGACCGGTGGGTCGGCGCCGAGGAGCACTTCCCGTGCCGTGCGAGTCAGTTCGTACGAGGTGGTCCGGCCGGAACCTGCTCCTCCCCAGCGCGCCTTCCCGCCGCCGTCGACCGGTTCGACGAAGCACCGCCGCTGGGACCAGTCGATGTACTTCACCTGCCAGCTCTGTCCGGCGAGGAGCAGGTGGCGAGGACCCGCCACCTCGCCACCTCTTCGGCCCGGTCCAGGAAGCCCTCCTCGACCAGTCCTTGGCACGTGTCCTGTCCTTGGCCCTCCGGGCTGCGACCTACTGGTTTCCAGAGGACTCAGTGATCGGGAGCCTCCGAGGTCAGGACGGCAGTTTGAAGGTGAGGGCCTGCAGCCCTCGGTCGAGGCCTACGACAAGTAGTCCCTCGAACCAGGCCACCCCCAGGGCCACGTGGCGGACGGGGGCCTCCATGACCCGCGTCGCGGTGGCAGGGTCCCACAGGCACACCGTCCTGTCGCTGCTCGCAGTGACCAGGAGCGTGCGACCAGCGTGTTCGACGGCGCAAAGGGCGTTGATCGCGCTGGTATGGCGCAGGCCGGGCTCCTCGGGGTCGTGGACACATTGCCCAGTGGCGGCATCCCAGAGCCAAGTCTCGCCGTCAATTGTCGCGGCGGCGATGACCGATTGTTTGCCGATGCGCAAGGAGCACATGGCGATAACCGCCGTCGAGGCGCGCCATTGGTGTCCGACACGTTCGCCAGTTGTGGGATCCCACAGCTGAACCTGGCCGTCAGGCCCACCGCTGGCAGAAGCCAGAAGTTGAACTCCGACGACATCGACGGCGCACACCCCGTACACGCCGTAGGGATGCCGCAGGGTGTGGACGGTCTCCGTCGTTTCGGGATCCCACACGCGCACGGTGCAGTCGGCGCCAGCACTGGCGAGGAGAGTGCGTCCGGCTACCGTCAGAGAGCAGATGCCGTGAACAGCAGCCGTGTGTCCCCGGTACTCTCCGAACACACCCGCTGATCCCAGGTCCCACAGAACGACGGAATGGTCATCGTCGGCAGCGGCCACGAGGGTGCGGCCGTCGACGACCAGTGGACACAGGGCGCGCACGCAGTCGCTCGGGCTCTCCAGAGACCGTTCGGCTTGGCCTGTGACAACGTCTCGCACCTGCACTCCGTCATCGCCGCCAGTCACCAGGACCGTGCGTCCGTCCACGGACACCGCGCACACCGCGTGAACGGCATGAGCTTCCTCGACCTGCGCCCTTGCCGGGTCCCAGAGGCGCACCGTGTGGTCGAGGCCACCGCTCGCGAGGAACGTACGTTCGTGAACGGGGAGCGTGCACAGTGCCCCGACATCGTCGCTGTGCCCACGCAGGGTGACGACGGAGTCGTCAGAAGCGGCATCCCACAGTTGTATGGCATCGCCTGTCGTGTAGGCGAGCAGTGACTCCCCTTCTACCACCAGCGGGCACAGCCTGAGCACCGGCTCCGCACGGCGACTGAGAGCCCGCACAGATTCTCCTGTCACGGGGTCCCATAGCCGTACGGTCGCATCCGAGCTGCCAGTGGCCAGCAGTACGTGACCGCCGACCTCGATCGCGCACACAGCGTTGATCGCATCTTTGTGCCCGGTCAGCACGCGCAGCGGTGTCTCACTGGAGAGCGGGTTCCAGAGGTGCACAGTTGCATCGACGCCAGCCGAGGCGAGTAGGTCACCGTGGGGCGACGGGATGCTGCACACGGCGTTTACCCAGTCGGTGTGCCCCGTGATCACCCGTACACAGTCTCCAGTCGTGGGATCCCAGAGACGTACGGTCTTGTCTGCACTGGCGGTGGCCAGATAAGTACTGTCCCCGGCCTGAAGTTGGCAGAGGTCGTACACGGTGCTGCCATGTCCCGTTAGAGCAAGAAGTTGCCCGGCACCGGTCTCTGCCGCCGGATCCCATAAGCGCACCACGTCTCCGGTGCCGAGGGCCAGGTGCGGGCGATTGCCGATTGTGCAGTTCCACAGCGCCCTGATCCCGCCGAATTGAGGCTGCAGGACTCGTGTCACCCGGGCCAGAACCGGATCCCACAGACGCAGAGTGCCGTCCTCGGCTGCGCTGGCGAGCACGGAACGTCCCTTGACGACGAGGCCGCCCACGGCACGGACCTCTTCCGTGTGCCCCTCGAGGACCGCTTCCTCTGCCTGCGGAGTGACCAGCGCCCACGCGGCCCGATAGAGACTGTCGGCCGCGTGCTCCTGATAGGTGCGGCCGAGCCCCTCCTGGGCTTCAGTGACACTGAACAGCGCCGCACGCTCCGCAGGTCCGGCATCGATGGCCAGGGGCGTCTGACGCAGAATTAGCGCAGTTCCTTGCCCCTCGGGTGTCTGTGCTGGCCCCACCACGGGGATCAGCCGGCGCAGGTCGGCGTGGAGGGGGTATGTCATGTCGGCGAGCAGGTCGTCCACGACCCGGCCATGCAGTGCGTGCCGCGGCAGCGAACGCAGGAGGTAGGCAGGTGCGTTCTCCCAGTTGCGGGTCTCTCCGTGGGCGATGAAGGCGCGAGCGAGAGCCCGCTCGTCGTCCTCCGCGGCTCCGTTTTCGACGCGGGACTGCTTGAGCGCGTCGTCGAGCGCCTGGTGGAAGAGACGGAAGACCCCGGCGTTCTGGTCGTTGACACCAGTCTCGATCAGGAAGTTGGCCGCCGCGGAACGCGCGAACGCGCGCAGATGGTTCTCTGTCGGGCAGGTGCCGTGCAGCGCCGTGATGGCGACGCTCCAGAGGGAGAGCGGTAGGCCCGGGGCTTCGGCGTAGGCGAGCGCAGTGAGCACCGTTTCCGCGGCAATGCCGTCGATCGAGGGCAGCCGTGCCAGGTATTCGTGCAGCGCCGCGGCCACCGTGGGGTTGAACGAGATGTCCGCCGGGGCCGCCGCGACCGTGTCACGTAATCCGCGGGTACGTGAGGTCAGTCCCGCCACCAGGAAGTTGCCATCGGCCAACCGGGCGATACGGGCAGCGACGGGGCGGGCCACACGGTCGTCGGCGTAGGGGTTGCCCGGTCTCTCATCACCGAGCAGTTGCAGTGTTGCCTGCGCGTACGCCGCGAGATCGGCTTCCTCGAAGTAGGCGGGGTTGTCCAGGTTGATCACGCGTGCGGCATCACCGAAGGCGGAGAGCAGGTCTCCCTCATCATCTCGGCGCCTGCTGCCGACGATGACGCGTACGTGCAGGTCCGCGCATGTTTCGGCGAGGGGAACGGCGATCTGGCGGGCGATAATCCGAGCCTGCTTGGCGCTGGTGGCCTCGTCGAGCGCGTCGATGACGATGGTGAAGGGTGCCCCTGAGGCATCGGTGAGCGCCGCACGCAGGCTGGGAGCGAGATCGCCCACAGCTTGCGGAATCGCCGCAGATGCGGCGCGGGCAATCTCACGGGCGACTTCGAGCGCGATCTTGCCCTTGGCATGGACGGCGCAGGACACCGAACCCAGAGGGGCGCGTACGGCGTCGTCCGCCTGGGGCAGAGTCGCAGCGATGGCGGTGTCGGCGGACGTCACGACCCGCCCGAGCACGGCCGACTTTCCCACCCCGGGGGATCCTGTGACCACCAGTACATGCCTGGGCGCCTCATCGACGGTGATCCACTCGACGATCTTGGTCAGGGCCGCGGTGCGACCGCGAAACCGGAAACCCCGCTCCGCGTCCGTGCTGACGCCGCGCGCCCGCGGCTTCCAGTGTCGCCCGGCCTCGGGGTCGTCCTCCAGGGTCCAGCCCCAGGCGGCGAGTGCGCCTTCACCTGCGTCTTGAGCCGACCACTCCGCCAGGGCGGACAACTTTTCGTCAGGAAGGCACTTGTCCGCCTGGAACAGCGTCAGCGCAAGGGCGTCGCCACGGCTGTTCGCCTGGCCCACCATCCCGACCACTGCCTGATAGGTCGGCGACCACAGGGCGGCGCCGCTGTAGCCGGGGCGCACCAAATACCGCGAGGCGGTGTCCAGCCGGATCCAGCCGTGAGCCAGCTTCTCTCCTACCTCTCCGTCGGAGGAACTGCCGAAGACGTCGTCGGGGAAACCGAAGGACCACCAGGGCTCGCCCACGAGGTCTCCTGCGGTGGGACGACGCAAAGGTGCCGCCGACTCGCCGGTAACGCTGTCTGCGAGCACCAGGATCGCGACGTCCTGTGTGTGTCGCTTACTTTTCGGGTTCGGGGCGATCACCTCACTCACCCGTAGCCGCCGGTCCATGAGTTGGTCGGACTTGGGAAAGGCCACCCACAGAGCGGCTCCCTTGTCCCACGAGGGACAGGCGACATGGGCACAGGTCATCACGCGCCGGCTGTCGATGAGGAACCCGGATCCCAAGGGAAGGTTGTCGTACTCGTCGGCGTGCACCGCCGCGACCCAAGGGTCGTTGCCCGGGCGCGGACCGGTGACCGAGGACGCGTTCACGGGCTGTCGGGGGCCGCGTTCGAAGTCTCGCCCGGTCGCCAGACCAGGGTGATCTCGAAGTTCGCCTCGGTGGCGGCCTTGGCCACCAACCACTGCGCAGTCCCGGTCGCCTTCACACCGAACTTGACCTCCACCTCGGCGGGGCGCACCTCCCGCACTTGGTCCAGGACAGCGCGTGCGGCCTCCACGGCTGGCCGCACGGCTTCGCGGACCCTGCCTACCACTTCCTCCGCCCCCACCGGTCGGAAGGTGTCCGTCTCCTCGATCTCGAATCGCACCACGGTCTCGTCGTCAAGTGCGTAAGAGACCTGCCGTGTTGACACGCTAACTCCCCCTGTCTGCCGCTCGGTTGACTGGCATTGTGCCCTTCGGGCCGACCACTGGGCGAATCGGGGGAGGGGGTCGGCCCGCCGTCGAGCCTGAGCCCCCGATCAGGCGTACTCCAACTGCCCTCCACGTTCGTACATGTCCGCTTTCGGCAGCTTCTCAGGTCGGCTGCCAGGGGGATGTCGTTGCCTTTGTGGCGCTGTGCGTGAGTGCTGCGCAACGTCTGGATCACAGGCGTGCTGCCGCGGCCCGAGCTGAGCGCAGGGGAGACGGCCCGTTCTGGAAACGGCTCAGAGGGGACCGACTGCACAGGGGGCACGAGCGAACAGGACGGATGAGTCCTGGGACCGGACCATCCCGATCTCCTGACCACTCGCCACGATCTCGCGGTGATGCAAGGACTGGTAGGAAATCCGACCGCCGCAGTGAAGGCTCTCGGAGAGCTGCTCAAGGATGAGGTACGGATCCTTGGCCCGATCACTCTGACACTCAGACAGCGCAATACAGCTTGGAACAGTGGCGCAGGATGGCAGTCGCCTTGGGATGACAGTCGTTCCTAGCCGCGAGATCGACTGTCATCCCGGCAAAGGACGGGGCGGGGCCCACCTACGCCGGAAGGTGAATCCGCTGTCGGCGGTTTGAGGCCCACACCCGAGCTGGGGTGATCGTCTCGCGCCCGGTTTGGCTTGTCCTTCCGAGACGCGTTCGGGACGCAGGTTGGACACAAGGATCGGAAAAGACAGACAAGGGCCGAGGAGGAGTGAGGTACCGAAACTCGCCTGACCTGGGAAAACGGCCAAGATTGGCATTGATCGACAAGGGTCGCCAAGATCCTCAAAGGATTCATAATCCGTCGGCCGTGGGTTCGAGTCCCACCCGCCCCACCTGTGCAGGTCTCTGGCCTGCGGAAACGTTCATTTTTGGGTGGCGGATCGTCAACTTTGCCTGAACGGACTGAATCCGCTGCTCGTGGGTTTGGAGTTCGGCGGCGGTCGGGGGAGCGTCAACCCATCTGACCTGCGGCTGAGTAGACGATCGAGGGTGTCGCTCGTGGTCCGGGCGACTGTCCTGAGGGCTGAGGCGCAGGCCAAGGGGCCGCGCAGGGGCCCGGAGAGCGCAGCAGTGCGCCGACCGACGGTGCCTCCGGCCGATGCGCTGTCCCATTTGCTGGGTTGCGCGGCTGGGGCTGCCATCCACAGGGTGACCAGTTGAGCACCGGGCTGGCGGCGGAGGCAGTGCAGATACCGGTGTGGCCGGTACGCAGGCGCGGGTAGGGCGTCGGCGGCGTGCCGATAGCGCACCTGGTGTCCAGTGGAAGCAGTGGCTACCGGGAGAGCGTCTGGCGTCCGGCTGTTCTGTGTGTCGCGGACGGTCCCGGAGGGGACATGGCGGAGGTCTGTGCGACACCGCGTGGGAAGGGCTCTCGGGTCTGGCCTCTGCCTCATCTGTGCCACCGACTACCGGAACACACCCGACTCGGAGGCGGTGGTGGTTTCCCACCGCGACGACAAGCAGATCCTCGCCTGCCACGGGGGCGTGCGCACGCATGGCGAGGAGGTCGGTCAATGGTCTGGACGAGACGCCCCTCCCGCTGGCCGAGCACGTCCGCAGGTACCAGGCCGACGGCTCCTGACCCGGCGATCGCCGAGGCGTGAGGACCCCCCCGCCGATCTCGAGGGGTCCGGCCGAGGAAGTGCTCGGGCCAGTTCGACCGCGATCGCGGCGGCGAACGCGCCGATGTCGCGTACCGCGATCTACGGCATCGGGGAGTGACGTCGGATCGGCCGGGTCGCCGACGACAAGGCCGGCGCCTGCCGCACGCACCGCCCTGACGGACAGTGAACCGGATTCACGCCAGGGTCCTGACCGGCCGGCCACACTTGAGCAGGCGCTGTGCGGTCGCGCCACCTTGCCGGCCGGTGGCACAGATGACCACCAGCGGCCCTCGCGATCGGCCATCCGAACCCCCTCACGGTGTAGGTCTGCGGGAGTAGTGGCCTCGGTCTCCGCGGACTGTGACGGGCAGGGGCGGCCGAGCAGCCCGGTGCGCCCGTCCTCCATGAGGAGGAGAACGGGCGCCACGAGGGGGGCGGGTGTGCTGCCCGGATCCGGTGGCAGAGACTGAGCTGCTGCCGCTGCCACACAGGCCCCCTCCTCCGGTGCCGTGGCGTCCACGCCATCTCCGTACATCAGGGGCTCGGCGCCTCTGCGCACTTCAGCCGCGCCCTCCCTGCCCCTACGGGGGTGTCGCCGGCGGATGCCGGGGGCTCACCCGGACCGACTCCTGGGAACGCTAGAACAGCGACACGCAGGAATTGCCGTCACCGACGAAGCAGACGTACAGCTTCACGTCGCGGACGCTGTGCCCGTTGCCGTTCGCGTAGCCGGGGGTGCTGTTGGCACCGTTGCTGTCCGAACCGAGCTTGGTGTAGCCGTGGTAGTTCCACCCTCCGTTCTCCCACTTCTGGTAGGTGGTGTAGAGCCCCGCGCCCTTGCCGTCTGCGCAGTTGTCCCAGATCGTGAAGTCCCAGTTGGTGTCGTAGCCCGTCGCGACCTGCCAGTAGTTGTAGGAGCCGTTGACGGAGGCGCAGCCGTCGGACGTGCTCTGGTAATAGCTCGCGGCCTGAGCCTGGCCGGAGAAGGCCATGACCAGGCCTGCGGCGGCGGCCGCGACCGCGAGCTTCTTCTGAACGCTCTTGAGCGTGATGCCATTGACCATGGCGGTCCTCCTGGATGTCGATGGTGTGACTGGGAACGGATCCACTGGGTGGACGACGGGACAGAGGCCCAAGGGCTGTGCTGCTCGCACCCCGGGGCGAGGTTGCTGTGGCTTCAGTGCGACAGCCTGCGTTCTGCCGCTAACTGCGTGCGTATCCGGGGCAATTGGTGCGGAGGCGCCACTCCACGCCCCCGGCGGGGTCGCTGACTGCCCGCACGTCGGGTGCGGCGTTTCGCTGTGCGGCTGAACGCTTGCCGAGCTGGGCCTCCGGGTTCTTCGTGGCGCTGTTTCCTGTCCTGGACCAAGATGCTCGGCCGACCGTCGGCGAACCTTGAGTAAACGTTGAATTGGCTGGTCGAAGGTGTTATGCCAGGGTGGGATCTGAGAGTCGGGGGCGTGCTGTGACGGTTGAGTTCGGTGTGCTCGGCAGCGTCGAGGCGCGGGTGGACGGCCGAATCGTCGATCTGGGCCATGCCCGTCAGCGGTGTGTGCTCGCAGTGCTGCTGGTGGGCGCCAACCAGGTGGTTTCGGTGGACCAGCTCGTCGAGCGCGTCTGGGCCGACCGTCCTCCGCAGCGGGCCCGGAACACGGTCTACGGCTATGTCTCCCGTCTGCGGCAGGCCTTGGCCGTCGCCCAGGGGGCGGATATCGTCCGCCGTTCCGGTGGGTATGTCCTCGACGTCGAGGCGGCGGCAGTGGATCTGCACCGCTTCCGTGACGTTGCCGCACGGGCCCGCGCGGCCGCGCGGAACGAGCAGGCTGCAACCCTGTTCGGGCAGGCACTCGGCCTCTGGCGGGGAGATGCCTTCGCGGGTCTGGACACCCCTTGGATCAACGCCCTCCGCGACGCGGTCGACCAAGAACGGGGCGCGGTCGAACTGGACCACACCGACGTCCGGCTCCGCTGCGGTCACCACAGTGGACTGTTGTCCGAGCTGTCGGCCCGGGTCGAGATGCACCCACTGGACGAACGACTGGCAGGCCAGTTCATCCTCACCCTGTACCGCTGCGGTCGCCCGGCCGATGCCCTCAACCGCTACCAGCAGATCCGGCTGCTGCTGGCCGAAGAGCTCGGCTGTGACCCCGGCCTCCCGCTGCGGCAACTGCACCAGCAGATCCTCACCACCGACCCCGCACTGAACGTCCCCGCCGCCGGGCGTGCTCCGGGATCCGCACCCGCTCTCGGGCCGGACCCGTCACCCACGCCCCCGCCGGTGGGAACCCCACGGGACGGCGCCGACCTGCCCGGCCCGCCGACACCGCGGCGCCCCCGGACGGGGAGCCACCTCGTCGGGCGGGCAGCGGAGTTGGCGGTTCTCGACGGTGCGATAGAGGATGCCCTGGCCGGTGCGCCAGCGGTGGTCGAGGTGGTCGGGGAACCGGGTATCGGAAAGACACGGCTGCTCGGCGAACTGGGCGAACGGGCGAGACTGCGCGGTTTCGTGACCCTGGCCGGCCGCAGCGTGGAGTTCGACCGGGCTCCGTACGGTGCGTTCGTGGACGCCTTGGACGACCACCTCGGCCGTGTGGACTTCCTCCGGCTCCGGCACGATGGATCACTGCCCGGCGCGTTCGCGCTGCTGAGTACGGTCTTCCCCGCACTCCGTGACCGATTCCCGGCCGGGCTGGAGCCGGTGACGGTCGAACGGTACTGGTTCCACCGGGCGGTGCGGACGTTGCTGGAGGCGCTGAGTGCCGACGGCGGGCTCGTGCTCAGCCTGGACGACCTGCAGTGGACGGATGACGGTACAGCCGAGCTGATCGACCATCTGGTACGGCACCCGCCGAGGACACCGCTGCTCCTCGCCCTCGCCTACCGTCCCCGGCAGGCTCCGCCGCGACTGGCCGCGGCACTGGCCCGGGCCGGAACGGAGGGAAGTGTGGCCAGGGTCGAGCTGGGGCCGCTGTCCCCGGCCGAGGGAGCGGAGCTGTGCGGGGCCAGGCCGGATCACTGGCGCTTCCGACGGCTGTACGAGGCCAGCGGCGGCAACCCGTTCTACCTGGAGGCGCTGGCCCGAAGCGCCGGGAACGAAAGCCCGTCGGTGGTCCCGGCCGACGCGGTGCCTGTCGCCGACGATCTGCCGCAATCGGTGCGTGCCGCACTGCTGGAGGAGCTGGGAGGTCTGTCGGCCACTGCGAGGGCCTGTACACAGGCGGCCGCGGTGCTCGGTGACTCCTTCGAAGCCGAGATGGTTGCAGTCGTGGCCCGGACCGGTGAGGCACAGGCCCTTGCCGCCCTGGACGAGGTCGCGGAGCGGGACCTGGTACGCCAGATCGGCTCCACGCGCCGATTCCGGTTCCGTCATCCGCTGGTGCGGGCAGCGGTGTACCAGGGGTCGGGCGCCGGCTGGCGGATCGAGGCGCATACCCGGGCCGCGCACGGCCTGGCGCTGCACGGCGCACCGCTGACCGCCCAGGCGTCGCACGTTCAGCGTTCGGCGCGGGTGGGAGACGAACATGCCGTTGACGTACTGGTACGGGCCGCCCGTCAGGTGATGACGATCGCACCGGCCGCTGCCGCGCACTGGACGCAGGAAGCCCTGCGGTTGCTCGGTGAGCAGAGTCGGCTGCGGCCCGAACTTTGGCTCCAGCAGGCCGATGCGCTGGGCATGGCCGGACGACTGCTGGAAAGCCGCGACGTCCTGCGCACGACCGCTTCTCTCCCGCCTGCGCAGGCACGGGCTCAGCGGGCTCGGCTGACCGTCTCCCGAGCCACGGTGGAGTGGAAGCTCGGCCGTTACAAGAAGGCGACGTCGCTGCTGCTTCGGGAACTGGCGGACCACGACGACCGTCCGGAATCCGAGACCGCCGCTCTGCAGATGGGGGTCGCGACGGTCGCGCTTCGCACAGCCGACTTCCCCACAGCCATCGGTTGGGGCGAACGCGCGCTGCACTTGGCAGAAACCATCGGCGACCTGTGGCGGATCACCGCTGTCCGGAGTCTGCTGGCACTGGCACATACCTTGGCCGGGGACTCCGTCCGATCGACCGACTACCTGGACCTGGTACTGGAAGTAGTCGACGAAGCCGATGACCAGCAACTGGTCGACCAGATCGACACCCTGGTCACGATCGGCTGGACGGAAATGTTCCTGGGACACTACGACGTCGCGCTCCGGCACCTCGGTCAGGGCCTGAACCTTTCCCGTCGTACCGGCCAAAGCCTCATGCTCGCCGATCTCTTCGCAGCCTCCGCATACGTACTGATGTGGCAGGGGCATCTGGACGAGGCAGCAAAGTACGCCGACGACGCACTGGAGGCGGCATCACTCGTCGGCAGCAACGAGCCACGCTCGCTGGCCGAGGCGGTGAACGCGGCGGTCTCTATGTGGCGGGGAGACTTCGCCGGAGCACTGAAGATCTGTGAGGAGTCGCTTTCGCAGGCCGGCCCCGAACCGACCCAGTACCGGTCGGCGATCCTCGGAATGCTCGGCAATGCGTTGCTGTTCACCGGTGATCCGGCGGGCTGTGTCCGCAGGGTGATCGAAGCGGGTGGTGGCCCCGAAATGTCAGCGTTCGAAGCACCCGTGCGCACAGTGTGGTTGCGGCTGTTGACTGGTGCGGAACTGGCCCGGGGCGATGTGGTGGCTGCCGAGATGTGGGCCGGCCGCGCAGCATCCGCTGTGAGCCCCGACAGACCGCCCGGACAGCTCGGCTTCGCTCTGCTGGCCCGCGCCGAGGTACACCTCGCAAGGGAAGACGCGGCTGCGGCAGAGGCTGCGTGCGAGGCCGCTGCCGCGTTCTGCGCAGCTCGAATGCCACTCTATGAAGCCACAGCCCGGCTGACGGCGGGCATCGCACTGTCCGGCGTCGATCGCCGGCCCGAAGGACTCGCGCAGCTGGAACGAGCGAGAGCATTGTTCACTGGCTGCGGGGCAACGGCCCTGGCCGCACTGGCCGATCAAGAACACGACCGCATCGCCGCCCGAACTCCGCCTTCGACAACCGGCATCACACCCGGGATCTGAGACTCCCGGACGGCACAAGCTCCGCTGGAGCGAGTCCCCCAAGGGTTACTCGCCGGGGGGAGAGCCTGCTGCTCCTGTAGGCGCGCCGACCGAAAGACGCTCAGGGGCCATTGAGGGGCCACAAGGACAGGAACAGATCGACAAGCACTTCATAGAATTGACACGGATCAACGTGTCTGAACTGGGAAAACGTCAAGAATGAGCGTTGATCGGCAAGGACCGCCAAGATCCCCAAAGGACTCATAATCCGTCGGCCGTGGGTTCGAGTCCCACCCGCCCCACTGTGCAGGCTTCTGACCTGCGGAAACGTCTCATCTGGGGTGCGGATTCAGGGCGTTGGTCCACGGGGCGGAATCCGCTGCTCGTGAGTTCGACTCCGTTGCCATCAGCGTTAGTTGAGGTCGCTCTGACCTGCGCAGACGTATCAGCCCACGGCTGGAGGACGGCGCCGTGGGTGGGTTGTGTGAGCGTCTGGACGTCGAATTCTGGACGCTGGCTGGACGCGAGGATCCGGAGGTGGTGTCGCCCGGTGACCTCTGGGTGTCGGGAGACGGCCCAGGCCGCAGCGTCTGACCGCCGGGCGGCCGGGTCGGTCAGAAGCTCGGTGCCCGTTGGCACCGCGCGAGCTTTACTGTCTGAGGTCGATCGTGCGGATCGGCTGCCCTGTCGTGCGGGCAATGGTTTCGAAGTTGCGGGCGAAGTGGAGCAGGGTGAGTCCCGCTTCTTCCGCGGCTGCGGCCACCAGGAGGTCCACGGGGCCCGCGCTGCGGTGTTCTCCCTTGGCGGTCAACTGTTCCTGGATGACGCGGGAGCGGCGGTAGACACCGTCGGGCGTGGGGCGCCAGGTGTAGTGGGTGTCGAGTGCCGACTTCAAGCGGGCGCGGTCCGTGGCCGAACGGGCCGAGTAGAGGACTTCCAGTTCGATGAGGTCGCAGATCGCGACGAGGGGGGTGCGGTACGTCGGCCGTGGGTTCGAGTTCCACCCTCCCCACTTGGTCGTCTCTGACCTGCGGAAACGTTCATTCTCGGGTGTCGGAGCGTCAACTTCGCCTGAACGGACCGAATCCGTTGCTCGTGGTTTGGAGTCGAGTGGTGCCCGGCAGCTCCAAACCGTCTGACCTGCGACGGAGTAGGTGATCGAGGGCGTCGCTCGCCGGACGGGCGACTGCCCCGAGGGCCGATGCCAAGCCCAGGGGCCGTGCAGGGGCCGGGAGGGCGCAGACGTGTCCAGTCCGACGGTGTCTCGGGATCGATTCGTTGTCCCATTTGACGGTTGCGAGGCTGGGGCAGCCATCCACAGGTACCGGGCCGGGGGCGGAGGCAATGCTGATACCGGCGCGGCGGGTGCGCGGACGATCGGCCGTCAGGCGCTACCTTCCGTGTGCCGGCTCCGCCGACTTCCTGTGCACCGGCGAGAGCGCGCGGTGCACGTACGCCGGCGGCTGCGCCGAGGATCCGGCGCAGCCGCTCGTGTGGCATGACGGTCCGAGGCAGTCCGGAGACGATGACGTCGGGGTACCGAGGGTCGGCGGTCACCGTGCTCTCGGTGCGTGCCGGTGACCGTCTCGCGGCGGAGGTGCTGTCAGCGGTCGAGGAAGGTGTTTACCTCGGTGCCGAACTTGACGGCGTACTGGTAGAGGAAGCCGTGGCCGGCGTCCGGGTAGATGTGCAGCTGGGCGTCGGGGAGGTATTCGGCCAGCAGGTGGGAGTTCTTGGCGGGCATGAGGATGTCGCTCTCGCCGTCGGCGACCAGGACGGGCTGGAAGAGGGCGTTCAGGCGTACCAGCTTGGACTTGTCGGGGATACCCCACTCGGACCACGCGGTGAGCTGGCGGTCGCGGGTGGCGAGGCTGGAGGGGGCGTCGTGGTCGGTGGTGCGCTGCCCGAGGCGCTGGAGGAACTCGGTGCCCGCGGCCTGGCTGGAGGGGGTGTTCTTGAAGAACAGGAATAGGAAATCCTCGGGGCCGGAGTTGTCCTTCAGGATCCGCTGGAGGATCTGGGGGTCGGATGCGCGCTGGTCCACTCCGCCCTGGGGGCCGGTGGCGGCCAGGACGACACGGCGGACCTGCCAGGGGCGGCGCAGGGCGACCTCCTGGGCGACCTCGCCGCCGAGGGAGAAGCCGAACACGTCGTAGCGGGGCAGCTTGAGGGCGTCGATGAAGTCGATGGCGTCCAGGGCCATCTGCTGGACGGTGCTGGCGGTGGTGCCGGTGGAGCCGCCGACGCCGACGTTGTCCACGAGGATGACCTCGCGCTTGGCGGCGATGGTGTCAATGAGCTTGGGGTCCCAGCTGTCGAGAGTGCCGCGGAAGTGCTGGAAGAAGACCAGGGGCACGCTGCCGGCACTGGGGTGGCCGAAGCGGCGGTACTGGTAGGTGACGCCGTTGGCGGCCTTGACCCGCAGGTTGGGGGCAGTGCTGGCGCTCTCCGCGCTCTGTTTCTGGGCGCCCGAGTGCCCCGTGCCACTGGAGCTCGAGCCCACGGCATTGGCCATGCTCGGTGCCGTGGCGAGGACCGACCCGCCGGCCAGCGCCATCGCAGTCTGCCGGGAGATCTGGGTACGTCGATTGCTTGAAGACATGCCAATTCCTTGAGTCGGGCCGGAGGTTTCCCCGGCGCGTTGAACCTGCAGTGCGTTCCGCGTACGGATGTTCTTGCGGGGTGCGCGGGAGTGGAGCTATTCGTGACCCGGCGACTTCGTCGAGCCCTGCCCGCCGCCGTATGGAGCTGAAGGCCCCGATGGGGCCGGTGATCTTCTGATCGGATCCGGACCGGAGGTCATGGCCTGCGCGAGTGTGGGGGAGCTGGGAGCGACGACGCCGGTGAGCCGGGGGCGGCGAAGGAACTCCCGCATGATCGACATGTCCAGAACCTAGGTATCGGCTGTGTCGTCAGAAACCATCCCGAGCGCCCGACGGGGTCATCCGCCAGGACGAACCAGTCCGCTTTCGTAGGCCACGACGACGGCCTCTGTCCGGTCGCGGACGCGGAGTTTGGCAGCAGGAAGGTGGCGCCGAAGACCCACCCGGCGTCGCCGAAGGCCCGCGGGATCGCGGCGTTCATGAACAGCCCCGCGAACATGACCGCCAGCAGCATCCGCCGGGTCTGCGGATCCTCGGCCGGGACGAGGGTGACCGCCCAGGTGGTGTAAGCCCACGCCGCGTAGACGGCGAGGTAGAGCACGAGCGTCTGGGCGGCGCCGGTCCATGTCGGGTGGGCCAGCAGCCGATGCGACAGCTGACCGATGGCGAAGACGTAGACCAGGTCGAAGAGCAACTCCAGCGGCGTGACCTCCCGGCGCGCCGGAACGCTGGTCAACTCCACGACGAATCTCCTGCTTGGACGGTTTCACGGCGTTGCTCAGTCGGCGAGGAAGGCCGTCACCTGGGCGGCGAAGTCCTTGGCGTGCTGGAAGAGGAAGGCGTGGCCGGCGTCGCTGTAGGCGACGAGGGTGGCGTCGGGGACGTACTGGACGGCGGTGTAGGACGCCAGGGCGGGGATCATCGCGTCCTTGATGCCGGTGGCGTACAGAACGGGCTGCCGGATGGTTGCCAGGTCCGCGCGCACCTGCTCGAAGGGGATCGACGCGTCCTTCTGGATCGCGGCGATCTGGCCCATGGCCGCGGCCTCGGACACGTCGGGGCGTCCGGTGGCCAGCCGTGTGGCCACCCTGGCGAGGTGTTCGTACCCGGCGGCGCGGCCGGTGTCCGTCTCGGGGAAGAACAGGAACACCAGGTCGTCCCCGGTGTTCTCGGGCTTGGTCATGGTGGCCCGCACCTTCGGGTCCGGGTCGGGGGCGCCGGGCACGGTGCCGCCGGGGTTGGCGGCCGCCACGACCAGCTTGCGCACCAGGTCGGGCCGAAGGCGGGCGATGTGCTGGGCGGTGGTGCCGCCCAGGGTCCAGCCGAGCAGGTCCACCTGCGGCAGCCCGAGGGCCTCGATGAACTCGACGGTGCCGTCGGCCATCCCCTCGACCGAGTCGCGCGGGGTGCCGGTGGTGTAGCCGGTGCCGACGTTGTCGAACACGATCACGTCATGGCTGGCGGCGAGGTGGTCCAGGAACTCCGGGTCCCACCAGTCGAGGGTCCCGCGGACCCGGTTCAGCAGGACCAGCGGGATACCGCCCCGCGGGCCGATGCGCCGGTAGGTGAACGTCGCGGAGGGTCCTTCCACGGTGAGGTCCTCGGCCGCGTCTGCAATGTATGTGCTCATGGCGGGGTTCGCCTTCCTGTCGATGTGTCGTGGAGGTCTTCTGGGAGTCGTCAGGCGGGCAGGTGGTTGAGCTTGCGCAGCTGCTGGTCGAACATGCGGGAGGGGACCATGCGGCGCATGGTGCGGACGCGTCCGGTCATGGCGCCGGCGGTGTAGCGCAGCTTGGGCTTGGCGTCGGTGGCCGCCGCGACGATCTCCTTGGCGACGACGGCGGGGTCGTCGCCGCCCTTGACCGCGCCGGCCATGTACTCCTCGAAGGCGAGCCGCCGCTTGGCGTAGACGTCCAGGGGCTGGTCGGGCCGCACGGTGGCCGCCTCGATCGCGGTGTTGGTCCAGGCGGGTTCGACGAGCAAGGACCGTACGCCGTACTCGCGTACCTCGTGGTCGACGGACTCCGAGTAGCCTTCGACGGCGTGCTTGGAGGCGGCGTAGGCCGCCATGTAGGGCTGCGGGATGAACCCGACGATGGACGAGATGTTGATGATCCGTCCGCTGCGCTGGGCGCGCATGTGCGGCAGGACGGCGTTCGTCATGCGGATGACGCCGAAGACGTTGATGTCGAAGAGGCCCTGCGCCTGCGCGGCGGAGCTTTCCTCGGCGGCGCCCGCCGAGCCGATGCCCGCGTTGTTGACCAGGACGTCGATCCGTCCGAACCGGTCGATCACCGCTGCGACCGCGGCGGTCACCGAATCGTCGCTGGTCACATCGAGGTCGAGGAAGGTCACGCCCTTCACAGGGGTGACGTGCACGGTGTTGCGGCTGGTGCCGACCACGTCGTAGCCCGCCGCGGCCAGCGCGAGGGCGGCGGCCTTTCCGATGCCGGAGGACGCGCCCGTGATGAGGGCTACCGGTCGTGTCGTCGTTGCCATTTCGGACTCCTGACTCAGGGGATCGCGTGTGTCTTGCCGTGGAAGGGACCGCTTCCGGCATCCCTCAATCGGTTTCACCAATGTATCAGATTTATCTGTAGCGGCAACAACAGAGCATCAATTAATCGGTTATCCGTAGCGTCAACGTATCCTCTACGGAGGGTCAAGAGACGGCTGGACGCTGCCGGGTGGGGTCTCGTCGACGCGCTGACGACTCGATGAAGCAGACCGCCTGACAGCGGGGCCGACTGCAGGGCTGAGCCGCCATGACCGCGGGTCCATCCGTGATGCAGGGCCGGATTCCGCGCACCGCCGTAGCCATGGACGAGCCGGGCAAGTCGTTCACTCTCGGAAGCTATCGGGCTACTGGGCCCCTGGCGGCGGTCTGGCGTACGCCGTCGTAACGGACCGTCGTGGGGCCGTGTCGGCCGATGTCGCCCCGGCTTCCGGTCCCGTTCGGGCGCACCTGTCGAGTCGGGCGTCAAACGCGGGCGCTCCGTCTCGCCGGGTGCTCTGCGTGAGCGACGTAGGCGTGTCCCGGCCCGGCGACTTCGTCGAGCTCTCGTCACCAGTCGTCGCATCGACGTGGTGCGACCTTTAATCCGTGTCATCAGCGTATCAGATGAAACATCATCTGCAACGCTTGAGAATCATTTATCGGGATACCCGTAGCGTTCACGTATCCTCTATAAGGGGACCAGGTAGCGAACGAGACAGGAGGCAGACATGGGCCGAGCACTGCGGGCAGATGCCGAGCGCAGTGTGCGCGCGATTCTGGAGGCGGCTGAGCGGGTCCTCGCCGAGGACGCCGGCGCCTCCATGGAGCAGATCGCCGAGGCGGCGGGGCTGACGAGGATCACGGTGCACCGCCGGTTCGCGAACCGGCAGGCGCTGTTGGAGGCGCTCGCCGTCTCCGCGAAGCAGCAACTCATCGACGCCATCGAAGAAGCCCGGCCCGAGTCCGCTCCCGCACTCGTGGCGCTGCACCGGATGACCGTGAACGTCCTGCGGGTCAAGAGCACCTGGCGCTTCACCCTCAGCCATGCCACGGCCCACACCCCCGCCGCAGCCGCCCTCTGGGAGGAGATCAACGCCCACACCGTCGAACTCCTGAACCGGGCACAGCATGAGGGACTGCTCGCCCCGGACGCGGACCTGGACTGGACGCGGCAGGTGTACTACACCCTCTTCAGCGAAGCCCTCAACAGGCCCGGCGCGGACCAGGATCCTGCCGCACAGGACCCGGACACACTGGCCACACTCGTCATCGACACACTCCTGCACGGCGCGGGACCACGCGCCTGAGAGCAATGCTCGACAGGGCGCCGGACTCCGGTCGGCCGTCGACGCCGCAGCATGACAGCGGCACCCGCGCCTGGTGGCATGCTTCGGCGTCGACGGCCGCACGGACACACTGTGGGCGTACCTCGGTCACTGCGCCCCGCACTCGGGGGTCGGGCCCCGCACACGGCAAGGCCACCTGCGGCAACGGCCGCCGACGTTCCGCCCCCAGTGGTGGGGGCGGAGCCCCTGCTCGTTGGAAGGGGAATCCGCTGCGGGCGAGTTCGAGGCGCACTCCGGAGCTGGGGCGATCGTCTCGGAAGCTGGTTGGGCTTGTCCTTCCAGGACGCGTTCTGGACGCAGGTTGGACACAAGGATCGGAAAAGACTGACAAGGGCCGAGAAAGGCTGAGGCAGTAAACCGCGTCTGACCTGGGAAAACGACCAAGATTGGCATTGATCGGCAAGGGTCGCCAAGATCCTCAAAGGACTCATAATCCGTCGGCCGTGGGTTCGAGTCCCACCCGCCCCACCTGTATAGGTCTCTGACCTGCGGAAACGTTCACTTTTTCGGGTGGCGGGGCGTCAACTCTGCGTCGGTGTACCGGGCGAGGGTGTCCTCGGCCGTGGGGACGGGGCCGAACAGCTGCTCCTGGCGGCGGGGGTCGGCGACGTAGCGGCCCGTGTCGAACCAGGCGAACATCGCGGTCATGTCCTTGACCAGGGGCATGAAGCGGCCTGCGACGGCTCCTACGGCGCGGGCGACGGCGGAGGGCACGGCCCACACCTTGATCTTCTTTCCGGCCCGACTGCCCATCAAGTCGGCCATCTCGCGCATGCTGACCGGACGGTCCCAGCCGATGTCGATGCGCTCGCCATTGACCGCGTCGGCGTCGACGGCGGCCGCCAGGTAGGCCGCGAGGTCGGAGGTGTGGACGAAGGTCAGCGGGACGGTGGCCTTGCCGATCCACGTCAGGCGGCCCTTGTCGATCGGGTTGCCCGCCATGGTCGCGATCTGGTCGAGGAAGGCCCCGGGGCGCAGTGCGACGAAGGGGACGCCGAGCTGTTCGAGCTTGTCCTCGGCGACCTTCTTGTGCCAGAAGTGCGGGACCTGGGGCGTCTGGTCGCTGGTGAGGATGCTGGTCAGGACGAACCGCCGGATGCCGGCGCGGTGGGCGGCCTCGGCGAGGTTGGCGTTGCCGACGGTGTCGATGTCGTGCGCGTTCTTGCCGCCGCGGGTGTAGCCGGCGGCGGTGGTGATCACGGCATCGGCGCCGTTCATGGCGGCGACGAGCGAGCCGAGGTCGAGCATGTCGCCACGGGAGATCTCGACACCCCGCTTTTCGAGCCGGCTCGCGTCGGTGGTCGGCCGGACCAGGGCGCGGACGTTCTTGCCGCGCTTGAGCAGTTCGTCGACGACCTTGCCGCCGAGGGAGCCGGTCGCGCCGACGACGAGGACGGGGAGGGTGGTGGTCATGGGGGGTCTCACTTTCCATCAGGTCAGTGGTGGGGGGAATTGGGCGGGCAGGGCAGTGGCGGCCGCGGGCATGCGCCGTCGGCCTGCAGGAGCTTGTGGAGGGCGAAGGTGCCCTGGACGGGGGTGGGGCGGCCGTCCTTGATGTGCGGCCGGCCGGCGGCGAGGTAGGGCTCGCCGGCCCCGCGGGGTGTTGCCCGGCACCCGAACGGGTTCCGTCCTGATGAGCGGGAGGGTCCGCACTTCAGGCCGGAACCGGGGTGCGGGCCGAGGGGAGTT
Organism: Streptomyces sp. NBC_00019; assembly: GCF_045041015.1. NCBI lineage: Bacteria > Bacillati > Actinomycetota > Actinomycetes > Kitasatosporales > Streptomycetaceae > Streptomyces > Streptomyces sp. NBC_00019. Next base: position 3,627,899 of record NZ_CP108302.1, on the reverse strand, counting down.
ACTCGGATTCTTCCTGCGGAACAGCGCGGCTGTTGATCGCGTCGGCGATGACGTAGGCCGTGCGGACGAAGGACTCCGCCTCCTGCGCCGACAGGTTCAGCGCGGAAGTCTCTTCCAGGGCCCGCCACATGGCCGTCAGGGGCTCGCGCGTCGCCCGGCCCTTGTCGGTGAGGTGGACGACCATGACACGCCGGTCGTGTGCGGCCGGCTCGCGCACGAGCAGACCGGCGTCCTGCATGCGGCGCAGGGACTTGGAGACGGTGGAGTGGTCCAGGCCGACGCTCTCGAGCAGTTCGGACTGGGTCTGGCCGTCCCGGTCGAGCAGCTGCATGAGCAGCAGCTCCTGTCCGGGGTGCAGGTCCATCTCGCGGAGCATGACGGCGGCGCGGGCGCGGTGGGCGCGGGCGAGCTGGAAGATCGCGTAGCTCATCGGCCCCTCGCTGGCCGTGGAGGGGGTGCGGTGGGTGGAGGCGGGCATGCGGTTCCTCAGACGGTGTGGGTGGGGTAGTCGGTGTAGCCGGCCACTCCGCCGCCGTAGAAGGTCGCCGGGTCGGGGGTGTTCAGCGGCGCGTCAGAGCGTAGCCGCTCGACGAGGTCCGGGTTGGCGAGCGCGAGGGCGCCGACGGAGACAAGGTCGGCCGTGCCGTTGTCGACGTCCTTGGCGCGGGTGGGCAGGTCGGTGCCGGCCCGGTTGAGGATCAGCGTGGTCGGCCACAGCGCGCGCAGGGTGCCCAGCAGCTCCTCGTCGCCCGCGTGCATCACGTGGAGGTAGGCGAGACCGAGCGGGCTCAGGGCGCGCAGGAGCGCCGGATACAGCTCGGCGGTGTCGGACTCGGCGATGTCGTTGAAGGGGTTGCCGGGGGAGATGCGCAGGCCGGTGCGGTCGGCGCCGATCTCTTCGGCCACGGCGGCGGCGACCTCGACGGCGAAGCGGATGCGGTTGTCGAGGGAGCCGCCGTAGCTGTCGGTGCGCTGGTTGGTGTTGTCGGACAGGAACTGGTGCACCAGGTAGCCGTTGGCGCCGTGGATCTCCACGCCGTCGGCGCCTGCCGCGACGGCGGCCGCCGCGGCGCGGCGGAAGTCGTCGACGGTCGCCGCGACCTCCTGCGTCGACAGAGCACGGGGCGTGGGCATCTCCTGAGGCCCGGACATGGTGAACATCGCGCCCTGCGGCTGGATCGCCGAAGGGGCGACCGGCTGACGGCCGTGCGGGGTGTTGTCGGGGTGGGCGATACGGCCGGTGTGCATCAGCTGGATGACGATCCGGCCGTCGGCCTCGTGCACGGCGTCGGTGACCTTGCGCCACCCGGCGATCTGCTCGTCATTGTGGATGCCGGGGGTGAGGAGGTAGCCCTGGCCGTCGGTGGAGGGCTGGGTGCCCTCGGTGATGATGAGCGCGTGCGAGGCCCGCTGGGCGTAGTACTCGGCGTTCAGCTCGGTCGGTACGCCTTCGGGCGTGGAGCGGTCGCGGGTCATGGGGGCCATGACCAGGCGGTGCGGGAGGGAGATGTCACCGACGGTGGTCGGTGTCCACAGGGCGTTCAGCATGAGGGTTCCTTCGGTGCGGTGATGACCAGGTGATGATCGAAAGAGGGGGAAAAGCGGGCGTGATCAGCCGACGGTGAGGACGAGCTTGCCCCGGACGTGCCCGGCGTCGCTGACCTGCTGGGCCGTGGCGGCCTCGGCGAGCGGGTGGGCGGTGACGGTGGTGACGACCTTGCCGGTCGCGGCGTCCTGCGCCAGCGCGGCCAGGCCGGCGGCGGAGCGTTCCCGGGGACTGCTGGAGAAGGTGATGCCGAGCTGGTGTGCACGGAAGTCGGAGATGGTGACGATGCGCTCGGTGCCGCCGCGCAGGGTGATGGAGTCCTCCAGGGCGCCCTTCCCGGCCAGGTCGAACACCGCGTCCACGCCGTCGGGGGCGAGCGCCCGGACCCGCTCGACCAGGCCCTCGCCGTAGAGGGTGGCGGTGGCGCCGAGCGAGGTGAGGTAGTCCTGGTTCGAGGCGCCGGCGGTGCCGATGACACGCGCTCCACGGGCCGTGGCGAGCTGGACCGCCAGGGTGCCGACCGCTCCGGCCGCGCCGTGCATCAGTACGGTCTCCCCGGCCACGACGCCGAGCAGGTCCAGGACCCGCTCGGCCGTCGCGCCCGCCACCGGCAGGGCGGCCGCGTGCTGCCAGTCGAGGCCGGCGGGCTTGGGGGCCACGGTGGTGGCCAGCGCGTACTCGGCGTACGAGCCGGTGTCCGACCAGCCCAGCACGTCGTCACCCACCTGCACGTCCCGCACGCCCTCGCCCAGGGCGTCCACCACGCCGGCGAGCTCGCCACCGGGGACGGCGGGGAGGGCCGTGGGGAACGCGGCCTCCATGGCCCCGGAGCGGATCTTGCCGTCCAGCGCGTTCAGCCCGGCCGCCTTGACGCGGACGCGGATCTGCCCGGGGCCGGGCTGCGGGACCTCGATGTCCGCCTCGTGCAGCACTTCCGTGCCTCCGAAACGGTCGAACAGGATGGCTCTCATGACGACTCCTCTCGTGCCGCCACCCATTTAGGTGGCTAGACACATAATTAACGTAACAGCAAACATGTGGCTAGCCAAGTATTTTCTTCACCTGGGCCCCGCAAGATCGATCGCGGCCGCCTCGACTGGAAGCACGCGTCGCAGGAAGTCAGGCGCCTTCCTCGAGGAAGTGCCACGGCGCAGCCGCCGAGTTCGACGGGCTCCAGCCTGGTGCTGATCAACGGGCTCCATGCCCGGAAAGCGAGTGTTCGGCCGGGTCGGGGGTGTGAGCGCCGGGAGCGCGACGCTGCTGGTGTGCGGGGGTCTGTGGGTGGTGTTGCGGCAGCTCGTCAGGCGGCACGCCGCACGGTTGGCGGCCCGGACGGTTTCGGAGTCGCCGACCGGACCGGACTGAGTGCTTCATCAGCACACAGCCGCCGCGGTCGGCCGGTGTGGTTCATCTACCGGTTTCCTGCGGCGGCTGTGCTTCCTGCGAGGAGGACGGTGTCACCGGCCGGCGGGCGCCGACATGTGCAGCAGGCGTTCGGTGATCTCCCGGTACTGCCTGAGCGCGATCCGTAGTTCCTCGGTCTGCGCGTCGGTGTCCTGGTCCTGCCAGCCTGTACGGAGGACGCGGCGCCGTTCGGTGAGGGTGTCGGTGAACTGGGTGGCGACGTCGTCGAAGAGCGCGTCGGCCTCTTCCACCGCCTGGCGCGGGTTGTCGACGAAGGTGTTGAGGGCCTGTTGGAGGCGCCGTGTGAGCTTGTCCCGTTCGCCCTGCGCGATGAGGTCCGGGCCGGGCGTGCGGTCGGGGCTCGCGGTGCTGGTGCCGGGCTCACGCGGTGCGTGAGCGGGTTCGGTGCGGGGCGCCTGCGGGGTCGCGGGATTCCGGGCCGCAGGCTGGGGTTGCGGTGCGTGTTCGGCGTTGTGCGACATCAGGTGCTGCTTCCCTTCGCGTGGCGTCGGCTCAGTGCCCATGGCGCATGGCCGTTGCCGTCGGGGGACTGCGGATGGCGCCTGTCGGAGGTGGAGTCGGTCGTCTGTTCGGCGACCAGTGCCTCGAAGAGGCTTCGGGCCTCGACCATGGCCTCCCGCATTTCCTCGGTGCCGCTCTGGTCGCGGGCCGCCGTGTGCATGCTGCGGTAGCCCTGGACGTAGTGGGAGTGGTGGACGGAGAGGGCGGCGATCTGGTCGTCGAACTGCTCGCCGTCGGGGAAGCCGCGGTCCCTTGCCAGGCGTGCCAGCAGTGCGTCCGCCTCGATGATGGCCTGCTGCGGTGATTCGACGAACTGCTCCTGGATCGCGGCCCATCGCGTCACATAGCGCTCGTGGGCCGCGGGCGACAGCGGTTGCTCGGTGAGGGAGCCGTGCTCCTTCACACGCGCGCCGAGTTCCTGTTCGGCGGCCTTGGTGTCGCCGTTGTGGGCGGCGACCGTGCGGGCGTACTCGGGGCCGAAGCGGCGCTTGAGCCCCTGCCCGCCACTGCCCCGGACTCGTCCACGTCCGGTGTAGAGGAGGATGGCCAGGCCGATGACGATCACAGCGATGATCACAATGGTGAACATGGCTGCCTTCTCTGGCTCTCGGTTCGCGCGTCGATCTGCTTCATTGCCGTCAATTCCTGTCGGCTGATGGGATGTTCGGGCCTGCCGGGTGGTGTCCACGTGACGTGGTCACCACCCGGGGCGTATGTGGTCAGGGCTTGAAGGCGTTCTTGGCCTTGTCGCCGGACTGCTTGAGGTTTCCGGCGACCCGGTCGGTCCTGCCTTCGCGCTGCAGTCGCCTGTTGCGGGTGGTCCGGCCGATGCGTTCGGTGAACCGGCCCTTGAAGGCCTGGGTCTTGTGCTTGATCGTCTGCCCGACGCTCATGGCTGTCCTCTGTTCGTCGGCTGGGGCGTGGAGTGGATTACCTGCGACCGTGGCTGTACCGGCGGCCGCCACCGCCGCGCCCGCGCATGGCGAAGCCGACGATCCAGACGACCAGCAGTGCGGCGGCGACCCACCAGAGGGCCTGCATGGTGAAGCCGAAGCCGAACACCACCAGGATCAGCAGAAAGAGAAGGATCCACAGGATCATCGCCGGGCCTCCAGATCGCGGAAGTTCCTGAGTTCCGCGGGGTCCGGGCGAAGCGGGGGAGGTGGAATGCCGCCCCCGAACAAGCCGGAGCGGCATGGCCCTACGCCGTGCTGTCAGTCAACGCCCGGCATCCTCCGTTGTCAACGCGGTCTCTGCACCGGTGAGTTCAAGGGGCTGGGCCGCCGGGGTGACCGGAGCTTCGGCCTGCTCGGCCCGAGGCGTCGGCAGGATGTGGTCCTCCCACCAGGACAGGCCCATCACGGTGGCGAGCAGGACGAAGGGGACCGATGCCGGAACGATGAGTACGTACATGCCTACCACCTGCGGTGGGACGCGTGCGGCGTGGCGGGCAGCGAATCGTTGCCCGTCTGGGGCGCATCGAGGCCGTGCCGGAATCCAAGGCGACGGCGAGTGCGGGAGCGGCCCGTTGGTGGCGAGGCAGGTTCAGGCACCGATGCGTGAGGTGCGCCCTCGAAGGAGCGCGAGAGGTGATCGACGCTGCCGGGGGCTCGGGCCGTAGCGCGCACGCTAGCCGTCACCGCGTTCTCTGGACAGACGGCAAGTGGCCATCCGGCCCCGGCGGAAGACGCGACGTGGGCCGCTGTCCGCAACCTCTGGGGAGGACTACGCTGTCGGTACAGGCCCTGGCCCCCGGCGGTGATGTTCCGTTCCGCTCCGGGGAGGCCCGCCGTGTTCGTTCTGCTTCTCGTTCTCGTCGTGGTCCTGTTCGGCCTGGGCTTTCTCAACCCTCTGTGGTGGGTGGCCGCGGCCGTGCTGGTCTTCAGTGGCACTCGGCACGGCCGCGATCGCGGGGGAGGCTGGATCCGCGGCGACGGTTCCGATCTCGGGGACTACCGGGACTATGAGAACCGCCGGGACCGTCAGGACCGCTGGGCCCGCCGTTACAGCCGGCAGAACCGGGCGCGTTGGCGGCGCGAGGACCGTCGGGACCGCGAACGACGCGGGTGAGCAGTGAAGTTGCCCGACGCTCGGAGGCTTCGGGGCGGCTTTCGCCGCACTGGACGCGTGAAGATCGTGGAGAGGTGGATGCCATGCATCGCACAACCTTGCTCCCGGAGAACTGGTGGGATGAGGCGGCTGAGGAGTGGGCGGAGAACGCAAGGAGCCGGGATGCCGCGAAGCTGCGTGCCGAGATCGATCAACTGCGGCGGGCACTGGCCGGCCGTATGGTCATCGATCAGGCGTGCGGCATGGTGATGATCCTGGCCCCCTGCCGCCGTGGGCCGGCCAGAAACCTGCTGGTGGACATCTCGCGACAGTGCAACGCCAGCCTCCCGGACGTGTCCGCGGCCGTGGTCGCCGCCTGGGAGGGTGAGCCGCTCTCGCGGCTGATGCAGCGGGCGCTGCGGCATGCGCTGCGCCGGCTCTACGCGGAGAGCTGACCGCACCCCGTGAAAACAGCCTCTGTTGATGGCTGTGCCCGCGGCAGGCGATGCGGCTCTGCCGGCCGAAGCCGTCGAACTACCCGCCTGAAACGAGCAGTTGGAGCAGGTGCTGGAAAGCCGTGCGGTGATCGACCAGGCGCGCGGCGTGGTGATGGTCCTGGCGCCGTGCTTCTGCGAGCAGGCCTGGGGCCTGCTGGTGGGCGTGTCGCAGCACTGCAATGTCAAACTTCGCGACGTGGCTGCGGCTCTGGTCGCCACTGCGAAGGGCCAGGAGCTCCCCGAGGGGATACGGCGCGAGTGGTGTCGCGCGTTGCGGCGCCTGCACGCGCTGGAACGGCGGTGACGGGCCGTCGCTCGTCGACCGCTCGCATCACATGCCCGGCCGCGGCCGCACCGCACGTCGTGAGCTCAAGCAGCCTCGGTGACGGTGTCAGGACCCCAGGCCGGGGAGGGGTTCGGAGTCGTCGATGAAGGCGCGGGCCAGGTCGGACAGACGGCGGTTGTGTGCGCGGGCGTAACCACGCAGCGCGGTGAACGCCCGTTCCATGTCGATGCCCTGGCGTTCGGCGAGTTTGCCCTTGGCCTGTTCGATCAGTACGCGGCTGTTCAGTGCGGTCTGCAGCTGCTCGTTGAGGATGTTGCTGCGGTGAGCGGTGCGTTGTTGCAGGAGGCTGATGGTGGCGACGTCGGCCAGGGCCTGGGCGACGAGTGTGCCCGCCGGGTCGAAGGGCCCGGGGGCGGCGCGGAAGAGGTTCAGGGCGCCGACGACCTCGTCCCGCAGGCGCATGGGCAGCGCCTGGACCGCCCCGAAGCCGCCGCGGTGGGCAGCTGTGACGAAGCGCGGCCAGCGGTCGGCCTCCCGGGTCAGGTCGGGGACGATCACGGGGGTGCCGGTGCGGAAGCACTCCAGGCAGGGGCCCTCGTCGTTCTGGAGCTGGAAGAGTTCCAGCAGCCGTACCTGTTCGTCGGAGGCGGCCATCACCCGCAGTTCGCCGTCCCGGTCCGCGAGCAGCACCCCGGCGGCACTCGCGCCGAGCAGCCCTACACAGCGGTCGGTGAGCAGGCGCAGGAAGTCGATCAGATCGAAGTCGGCGACCAGGTTGTCCGCCAGCTCGACGAAGGTCTTGGCCAGGAGCTGCTGATTCATCGTGTCACCCTCGATGGAGACTGGGCCCGCCGGGAAGCGGCGGGAGGTATGGGCGCGTCAGTGGGATGGCACCGGTGCATCAGGGCTCCTCTTCGGTCCGTCGGGGTTCCGAGTCCGGGGAGAAACGGAGCCGGCGGGCCACCACGTCGGCGGCCACGTCGGCGAGCCGGCGCCCCTGCACGAAGGCGTAGGCGCGCAGCCGGACGAAGGCCTCGTCGATGCCGACACCGAGCTGGACGGTGAGGATGCCGGTCGCCTGGTCGATCTCCGCCCGGTACGCGCCCAGATCCTCGAAGCCGCGGTCCGACGACGCTCCGCCGGCCGGCGCGCCCGTCTCCTCGATCCGCGCGTCGAGCAGGAGCAGCGTCGCGAGATCGGCGAAGGCCAGCGCGTCCGCCAGTTCCTCGGCGTCCAGCACGGTCGGCACGTCGGCGTACAGGTCCAGGACTCCCGGGCTGATCGCCCCCATCTGCAGGGGGAGCGCGAAGACCGCGCGTGCCCCGGCTTCCAGGGCCGCATCCGCGAACACGACCCAGCGATCCTGCAGCGCGCCGGTCAGCAGATCGGGCGTCAGGACGGCCGAGCCATGGGTGAAAGCATCCACACACGGCCCCTCGCCCAGCATGAGCTGCAACTCCTCCAACTGCTCACTGATGGTGTCGGTGCTGCACAGCGGATGACTCGCCGTGGTCCGGGACATCGCCGACAGTCCGGCCCCGCCGACCGGGAGCGCGGCCACGGCCGCGGTGCACACGTCCACCACACCGACCCGGGCACCGCGTCGCGCCGCCTGCGTGGCGACCAGTGCCTGGATCCGCGCCGAGCGGCTGTCGGACCTCATCCCGGCCACCATGTCCAGGCACCGTGCGCACGTCCTGCCGACCGAGCCGGGGTTCGTTCCCCGACCGGAAGGACCAGCATCCGGAGCAGTGTGGCTTTGACCGGCCTCCAGATCTCTCCCACGTCCAGCCATCCCCAGGAGCGGAGCGCGGCGAGGGCCTGGTGATCGAACCGGTCCACCAGGGTGGCGCCGAGCGCCGCATGCTGGTCGGTCAGCAGCCGCTCCTGCAACCGGCGGGCCACGTCCCGGTCCTGCGGGTGCGGGCGGACCAGGACGTCGGTGATCGCGAAGACACCGCCCGACTCGGTGAGCCGCTCGATACCGCGCGGCAGCGCCCCGTCGAAGCCGAGCCACCAGAAGCCGTCACTGCGCACCGGGAACCCGAAAGCGCACCCCACCGGACCGTCCCTCTCCGCGATCACCATGGCGAAACCGGGCCGACGGATCTCGGCGGTCAGACGGTGCAGGAAGTCCTGGCGGCTCGGTGGGCGACACGCCTCACGGGGAGACGCCTCGCGGGAGTCCACGTACAGATCCGCGAGTTCCCCGCTCACAGCCTGCGCCTGCCAGCGGTTCACCCGACGCAACAGGACCGCGTCCATGGTGGCCGGCTCGTTGCCACGGGGCTCTCGTTGCCGCCCCCGCTCCGATCGGGCCGTCACCGCGCATCACCCGAGAGGACGGAGCCCAGCGGAACGGGGCGGCGCGGCGGGGCTTGGGTGATCGGGGCCGGGACATCCCCGGGAGAAGGTGCCGGATGCCGGGGCGGAGGGCCGAGGAGAAGGGCCCCGCAGCCGGTGATTTCGAGTATCCGGCCCAGTGTCGGTGGCGGGTGGTGCAGTCGCAGGGTCCCGCCTGACTCGGCGGTCTGCTGGGCGGCGTACAGGAAGGCGTTGAGGCCGGCGCAGTCGCAGAAGGTGACGGGGGTGAGGTCGACATCGACGATGCGGATGCCGTCGCGCAGACACCGGGCCAGTGCTGTGCGCACCAGCGGGGCCGATTCCAGGTCGATCTCACCGGCCAGGGTGATCAGCGCCCGGTTCCGTCGGTCATGGCGGTAGACGGTGAGCTGGGGGAAGGGCATGACGCCTCGGTTCACAGGACCATCCGGCAGCGCACGCGGTAACGCCGGCGTTCCCGGCTCTCCCGGCGTGCTCCTGGCAGGGACGTACGTTCGACGGAGGCGGAGCGTCGGTCGGCCATGCAGCCTGTGCGACAGGACAGCGGACCCACCCAGTTCCCTCCAGGGATGCGCCGGGTGGCGGACGGAAGATCCGCTCCCCGCAGCCATCTGTATCGAGCAACGACAAGCCGCCGGGGTCTGGGACGTCCGTACAAGCAGCATAGTCCCCGACCCGGTCCTGCGGACGGCCGGAAGCCGCCAGTCCAGGATGCGGACGGCGTCGAAGGCCCTGAGGAGGTGGCTTCGCATGCGGCCCGGGCCTCAGGAACCGCCGGGGCTCCGGGGCCGGACGACCGTCACGGAGGGGATGGTGGAGAAGACGGCCGACACCGCCGCACAGGAGGCCCCTCGGAATCCACACGCTGCGCCGCTGCCTGCCGGTTTTCCGGTCGGCGCCGACCCGAACCGCGTTCGCGGCCCGTACGGCCGCCGCCACGGTGCGGCGGCGGCCGTACGTGGCGCGAGGCTGGGAGGCCCCCCTCCACCGTGTCCTCGCGCGCTGTCCTCCGTGGCGGCGGGATTCGATGAGAACACCCCGTCTGGAAATGCCGGGAGGACGGAGGCTGGAGCCGCGCATTGCGACGATGCGGCTCCGGCCGGGCCTGGTTTCCGACTCGGGGGCAGGGAGCCTGGTGGGGAAGACCTGCTGGTACCTGGCACGGTCGCAGTACGTCTTCCCTGCGTGGAGCGTAGAGCAGATACAGGCGAAGCGGAACAGGGCCGTTCGCAGGCGCCGCCCGCGCACCCGGGACGCCGTCGAGGCCCTCCGGCACACTCACCGTCCAGCTGCCCGCGCCGCAACGGCCCCGTGCTCCCGACGGGCCCCGGGACGGCGCCGATCCGGGGCTATGCTGCTGTGGACGTCCCGGACCCAGGCGCCGCACCGCCCGTCGGCCACGACGGCACTCCCGTACAACTCCCGGTCTTCTGAACCGAGGCGCCCCATGAGCAGCCCGCGGCACCCGCACGAACCCCAAGGCTCGGAGCGTCCCGTCCTGGACACGGTGCGGTTGCGCCGGCTGAACCGCTGGCAGGCCGAAGGCATGCGGGAGGACCTCGCGGATCTGTACGTGGAGTCGTCCGTCACCCCGCCCGGCGAAGAGTTCCGTGACCGACAGGAGTTCCTGCGCCGGCTGGAGCACGACGTACAACTGCCGGGGTTCGACATGCTGGTCGCCGAGGCGGAGGGCCTGACCGGCTGTGTCTCAGGGGTTCCCGTGCCGCGCGACGGCTCCTGGTGGGAGGGGTTCGACGGACCGATGCCGCAGAACCTGGAGCAACTGACCGCCTCCGGGCATGTCTTCGCGATCCTCGAAACCGTCGTCCATCCGCACCGGCACGCCCACGGGCTCGCCCGCCGGCTCCAGGAGCGTCTGCTCGCCGACCACCAGTCCTCGCTCGGCGTCACCTTGGTGGATCGGTCCGCCCGGTCGGTCCGCGCCGCCTACAAGGACCGGGGCTGGCAGGAGGCGGGACGGATCCAGCGCATGCCCGGCCCGACGACCCTCCAGGTGATGGTTCTTCCGCTCGGCGAGCGCACGGAGGACCATCCGGACGGCCTCACCCACAACGACCGCACCCAACGGCCCGAATAGCCACCCGCAACGGCCCCGCACAGTGCGTACCGAGGCGTGGAGGAGCGGGTGGATCTGTCTCCCGAGCAGGAGGCGCGGCGGATCGCCGCGGTGCGTCGTTACGACATCCTGGACACCCCGCCCGACGGTGCCTTCGACCGGATCGCCGCGCTGGCCGCCCGCCTGTTCGACGCTCCGGCCGCCACGGTGACGATCGTGGACACCGACCGGGTCTCTCGCCCGCACCGAGCCGGTGAGCCTGGCCGGAGGGATGCTCGTCGGCGCGCTGCGCCACGCGGACTTCGTCTCCCGAGCCGTTCGACTCCCGCCCACCTCACCCACCACGCCGCCACCAACCGGGCCCTCGGCGCCGCCGCGATCATCAGCGACCTCACCTCGCTGCTGGACACCTTCCCCGCGGGACCCGCCGACGAGGTCGCGCTCCTCGCCCTCAGCGCGACCTCGGCGACACCCGCCACGGCACCCTCCGGAGCCTCGGGCACCGCGCACACCAGCCTGCCCTCACGGGCACCCTGACGGCACCGCGTGCGTCCTCCACGGCCAGGCGTGCGCGAACGGGATTCGGCCATGGTGCGAGGGACGGGCGCGGAATGCGTACGCCCTGTTTCCGAAGACCTTGCGCGTCGGACCCGCGGGGATCTTCCCCCGTCGCCCGGCGCGAGGGGGAGGAGGGGCGGGTGGGGTGGCGGGATCTGGTTCCGTGTCCGTCACGGGCCGTGCCGTTGTGGTTCTCTGGCGAGGCGTCGACTGCGGCCCGCCACCCGGGGGCCGAGGTACGTGACCGAGGCGATCCCGCGTACATGATGCGGGGATGCGCCCGACGAACCGACGTGTCCGACGCGCCCTGTCCCCGCGTGCCCCGTGCGAGAGAAGGGTTCCTCCATGCCGGTTCCGCGCGCGCCGATCCCGGCGTTGTCGTCGGCCGCTTCCCGTACGACCGCCGCTCTCGCCGACAGACTCGCCGAGTGGAGCGGCGGCCGGGTCAGCCCGCACCTCGTGCACCGCACCCGGCCCGGCACCGTGCTCCGACTCGGCCCCGCGCAGGGTGAGTTCACGCTGCCGGAGGATCCGCTGCCGGCGCGGCTGCTGATGGTGACGGCGGGCAGCGGCATCACCCCGGTGGCCGGGATGCTGCGCACCCTCGCGCGCCGCGGCTTCTCCGGGCCCGCCCCCGACGTCGTACTCCTGCACAGCGCACCCGGCCCCGAGGGGTTCCTGTTCCGGGCCGAACTGGCCGCTCTGGCAGCCCGGTCGCCCTGGCTGAGCGTCCACGCGCGGTACAGCCGTACCGCGGGTCGGCTGGTCCCCGAGCACATGGGCGTGCTCTGTCCGGACTGGTACGACCGGGAGACCTGGGCCTGCGGTCCGGACGGACTGCTCGACGCACTGGAGCGGCACTGGGCGGCGGCCGGCGTCGGTGAGCGGCTGCGCGTGGAGCGGTTCCGGCTGACGCCCGTACGGCAGTGGGGCTCCGACGCGTCGGGCGGCCGGGTCCGGTTCGAGCGCAGCGGCGTCGAGGCCGACGCGTCCGCGTCCACGCCGCTGCTGGAGACCGGGGAGGCGGCGGGGGTGGCGATGCCGTACGGCTGCCGCCGGGGGATCTGCTTCGGCTGCCTCGTCCCGCTGGTCGACGGCCGCGTCCGCGATCTGCGGACCGGTGAACTGCACGGTGCACCAGGTGAGTTGATCCAGACCTGCGTCAACGGAGCGGCAGGTCCGCTCACCCTCGCTCTCTAGGCCCCTCGAGGAGCCTGTGATGTCCATAACTGCCGTACCTGTCGCCTCTCTTCAATCCATCGAGGATCAAACAGAGTTGCTTGGTGAGGAGTTGGACCGGATCCGCGCCGAGACCGTCGCGGCGCGCGGCGCGAAGGACGCCCGCTACATCCGTACGGTGATCGCCGCCCAGCGAGGCCTGGAGACTGGGGGCCGCGCCGCCCTCGCCGTATCCCTCTTCCCGCCCGCCTGGCTCGCGGGCACCGCGCTGCTGACCACCGCCAAGATCCTGGAGAACATGGAGCTGGGCCACAACATCCTGCACGGCCAGTGGGACTGGATGGGCGACCCGGCGATCCACTCCACCACCTGGGAGTGGGACTTCCTCACCCCCGCCGACGCCTGGAAGCACACCCACAACCACCTGCACCACACGTACACCAACGTCGTCGGCCTCGACCGGGACCTCGGATACACGATCCTGCGCATGAGCCCGGACCAGCCCTGGCATCCGGCCCACCTCCTCCAGCCGCTGTACACCGCGCTGCTCGCGCCCGTCTTCGAGTGGGGCATCGCCCTCTACGACCTGGAGGCGGACGCCGTCCCGTCCGGCCGCAAGAGCGTGCGGGCCCTCCTCGGCGACCTGGCAGGGCTGGCCCGCAAGGCCGTGCGCCAGGCGGCCAAGGACTACGTGCTTTTCCCGCTGCTCGCCGGGCCGTCCGCGCTGCCCTGTCTGCTGGGCAACGTCACCGCGAACGGGCTGCGCAACATCTGGGCGCACACCGTGATCTTCTGCGGGCACTTCCCGGGCGACGTCCGGACCTTCTCGTACGAGGAGGAGCAGCTGGAGGGCGAGACGCGCGGGCAGTGGTACCTGCGTCAGATCCAGGGCTCGGCGAACATCGAGGGCGGTCCTCTCCTCCACCTGCTCACCGGCAACCTGAGCCACCAGATCGAGCACCACGTCTTCCCCGACCTGCCCAGCAACCACTACGCCGACCTCGCGCCGCAGGTGCGTGAGATCTGCGCCCGGCACGGGATCACCTACGTGAGCGGGCCGCTGTGGCGCCAGTACGCGTCGATGTGGGGCCGCGTCCTGCGGCACTCGGTGCCGGATGCGCCCCGACGCCGCCGGGCTCGGGCCGGGTAGCCGCAGTACGATGGAGTGTGGGTCGGCTCACTCTCACGTGCAGCCGCCCGGAAGGGCGACTCCGGCGTGGTTGCGCCGGAGTCGTTGGCACTGCCGCATCGGCGGGTGTCCGGCGCCGGAGGGGCAGCGCATGATCCACGCAGCCGATATCCGCGAGTGGCGCACCCATGACGTCGTGGACCCGAAGGGGCCCAGGATCGGTGTGCTCGAAGCGGTCTACACGGACGACGTCCTGCCCGCCGAGGCGCGCTCGACGGCGTCCTGTGCGCTGACGGCGACGGGCGGTACGTGCGCTTCTCGGCCGAGTTCTGATTCCCGCTCGGATTCGCTTCCCCTGGCCGGCGCACCCGATAGGAACGCGTGTGCGGGGTGTGAGCGTTCGGGGCGGCCGAAAAAGGCACCCTCTCGCAGTGGGGCGCGGTATCTGACCTAGTGTCAAGAATGTCCGCGTCGACGCCTGTTGTCCGGTCGGAGCGGCCGCGCAGGAGCGCCGAGGAGGACACGGTGCCTTGGACCGATCCGTACGTGAGGAACGACGGAGCGCAAGTTCGGGGGCAGCGGTGAGCCGCCGGCCGCCGGTGCGGCGGACTCGTAAGTCACCGAAGCGTGTCTCCACCCCGACGAAGCCCAGAGGGCCGCAGCCGTTGGCGCTGACCATCGCGGCCGCCGCGGGTGTCGGGTTCTGCGGCGCCGTGGGGCAGTGGCTGCTGGGCGGCTGGTGGCTGCTCGCCGTGTTCGCCGCCGTCGTGGTGGGGGCCGGCGGTCTCTGGCTCACGCAGTGGGCGGTGAGTGCCCAATGGGAGCGGGTGCACGTGCGGAGGCTGCGCTATGGGCTGCCTCAGCTCGACGGGCTCCACCACGAGGACTTCGAGTTCGCGGTACGGGATCTGATGTGCCGTGACGGCTGTGCCGATGCCGTACAGGTGGGCGGGGCCGGGGACAACGGCGCCGATGTGACGGCGACCGATCCGCTGGGCAGGCGCTGGGTGATCCAGTGCAAGCACCGGCAGGACGGCGCCTCGGGGACGCCGGTGGGCACCCCGGATCTGCACGTGCTCAACGGCACCGGACGGCAGCTGCACGGCGGGGACGTGGTGGTCCTGGTGACGAACGGACGCTTCACCGCGGGGTGTGCGCCGCTCGCGAAGTCCCAGAAGCTGCACCTGGTCGACCGGGGAACCCTGGGGGAGTGGGCGGGAGGTTCACAGCCGCTCTGGGAACTGCTTCAGCGGCTGCCCCCGACGGGGAGGCGGGCGGCGCTGTCGCCCTGAACGGACCCGGTGCGCATGGCGAGTTGAGTCCGTACGGCCGCCGGAGGAGTACGGTGGCGGCACCGAGGGTTTTTCGCGCACCGGCCTCCAAGCCGGTGTCGTTTTCGGTGATTGATCACGCCGAGCCGGTTCCGACCGGCGCGGAGCAGGGTTCCCCTCATGACCGCGACCGTTCCGTACCCGCCGAGTCCAGAAGACCGGCGCTCCCCTCCTTCTCTCCGCGTGTCGCAGGCTCCCACCGGTTCGACACCGGATCTGCTGGACGGCGCCTGGTGGCCCCGCTCCCTGGCCGTACTCGATCCGCAGACGGTTCCCGTCTCGGCCGCCTGGTTGATGGCTGCCGTGAGCGGCCCACTGCGCATGTCGGGCACGGGCCGGCTGATCGAGGAGGCGGCGCGCCCCGTCAGGCTTCTGGCGGGCACCAGCGGTGAGCCGGTGCTTCCCGGCACCGCTGTCCTGCGGATGGAGGCGACGGCCAGGCGCACGGGGACGTTCGACGGAGCGTGGTGGCCGCGGACCCGCGACCCCAAGAGCGAGCTGTCGGGTCTCCTCGCCGCGCTGACGGCCCGCCTGGGCCCCCTCGCCCGCGTGGGCCTCGACGCGAGCGACTGGGACGGGTCCCCGGACCATCTGTTCGTCGACGGGCACATGGTTCGCATCGATTGGTCCGCCGTGGGCGACAACACCATGATCGTCACCCGTGGCGACCAGGACCACTTCCTGTTCCTCGTGATCCCACCGGGCACCGGCACCGGACCCGCGCACGCCGCGATGGTCATGGCCGTACAGGACGGCGACGCCGTCTCGGCCGAGCGGATCCTGGCCGCCACCGGCATCACCCGGGCCGGCTGAGCAGAGCCTCGGCAGCAGCCCGCGACACCTGTGCGACGAAGGTGGTCAGCGGCGCGCCAGTTGCCGTTCGCCGGCCGCGCCGGGCTGGTAGGGGAGTCCGTAGTGCTTGAAGATCGCTTCCTCCTGTCCGGCGGGCAGGACGTCGTCGGTGCCGATCGAAGGGGCCTGCTTCACCAGCGTTCTGGCATGGTCGACCCGGAGATAGTCGGGCCCGACGATCGCGTCCTGGAGAGGGACGAAGACCAGCCGGTGCCGGGTCGGCAGTCCGGTCCGTACCGTGGCCATGGCCGGCTCGTCGGTGCTGGTGTCCACATAGACGGCCTCCAGGACGCCGATCTTGTGCGACTCGGAGTCGACGACATCGCGGTTGCGCCATTCCCGGATGTCGGCTGCGTGAATCATGGCCTCTCCCTGCCTGGACGACTGGCCTGAGGGTGGTGAGTAGTTCGGGTCACCTGCGGCGTTCGTGGTCCCGACGGTCCTCGCGCCGCCGGCGCGCCCGGTAGTTCCCGTAGTCCCCGAGATCGGAACCGCCGTCACCGCTCCGGCCGCTGACGCCGTAGACCAGCACCGCCGCGGCCACCCACCAGAGGGGATCGAGGAAGCCGAAGCCGAACGGAGCCACGATGAGGATGAGGAGCAGGACGAACACAGAGGGCCACCCCGGGAGCGGGACAGCATCGATACCGGGGACTGGGGCCTCACCGCACAGCGTAGCCCCGCCCGAACGCTGCGGATACGGTCCGAGGCCGGCGCATCCGGCCCTGTACGGATGGCTGTTCGGCACTGTCGGGGAACCGCTGCGAGGGCTAGCGCGCCATGCCGCCCCTGCCCCCGGCAGCGTCGCACCATCTGTGCGCTCCCCAGGGGGCGTCCCCGCGCATCGGTGCCGGAACCCGGCACGTCACGAGCCGTTCCCGTGCGCGTCCGTCAGCACGATCCCGGCGTACCCGATGCGTCCCGAGCGGGCACCGATCTGCTGTCCGCCGCGTCGCACGCGTCCCCCAACGGGCGGTACACATGTACGCGCTGACCATTCCCGCTTCGACCCCTTCGTCCTGCTCGCTACCGTGCTGGGCCTTTCCTGGTGGGAGGACCGCATCCTGCCGACACCGCCGACCGGGCCGGTCGCGGTCCTCGCCGAGGCTCCGTCCACCCCGGTGGTCCCAGCGCAACTCCCGGAACCCGTCGGTGCCGACGCCGCGCTCACAGGTGATCCGCCGTTCCACGCCGACGCGCTCACTCCGCCTCGCGCGCCCTCTCGCGTCCGGCGGTGACGTGGGTGACGGCGGCGGACAGCTGTTTGAGGGCCGCCTCGGGCGGGGGTTCGCCGCGGACGGAGTCCACCAGTTGCTGTGCCGCGCGGTGGAGTTTGGTGTTGGTGTTCTGCGAGGTCATCACCAGGACGTTCCATGCCTCCTCCGCGCTGAGGGAGAAGGTGGCCATGAGGATGCCGCGGGCCAGGTCGATGAGTCCCCGGGTCTGCATCGCCCGCCGCAGCTGGACGACCTCGACCCGTGGGTCCGTCGAGGACTGCGAGGCGTCGTCTTCCTGGTCCACCTCACCCTCCGGGGCGAACAGGGGCAGGGTGTCGGTGAGTGAGAACACCCGTTCGGCGGCCGGGCTGATGGTGCGGATCGTGGCCGTCTTGCACTGGTCGAGGGCCTGCTGCCGGATCCCCAGCAGGGCGTTGAGCCCGGAGCAGTCGCAGAACTCGACGCCGCCGAGGTCCAGGTCGATGCCCTTGCCGGAGTCCGTGAGCGCCGAGCGCAGGGCCTGCTGGAGCTCCTGGTCCGCGGTGAGGTCGAGATCGCCGCGCACGGTGACCACCGTCCGGTCACCGTCGGGTCGGGTGCAGACCGTCAGCCGTGTCTCGCCGCCGTGACCGGCGAGCCTCGTGCATCCATTGACCGGCCCTGCACAGCAGAGTGCCGACTTGGACATGGTCCTCTCCCCAGAGCCGGGAACACCCACGTTTTCGACGCCACCAGATTCGCCCGTACGTGGACTCACGTCAATAGATGCATGAAATTAGTTTCGTGTATTTTCATGCCTGAATCCTTAGGCGTACGATGCGCTCATGAGTGGAGCGACGGAGCCGCACGCGGGGTGGACGTTCATCACCAACCATGCGCGGGTACTGGCGGCCATTGCCGAGAATCAGAGCGCGCGGGTGCGCGACATCGCAGCCCATTGCAGACTCACCGAGCGCGCTGTCCAGAAGATCATTTCCGATCTGGAGCAGGGCGGATACCTGTCCCACACGCGTGAGGGACGCAGCAACGCCTACCGGATCGCGCAGGGGAAGATCCTGCGCCACCCCGCCGAGGCCGGGCTCACCGTCGCCTCGCTGCTCGCCCTGCTCGCCCAGGTGGACGGCCACCACGAGGTCGCGCCCCGCATCGGTGCGGTCGTGACCGAAGAGGCGTGAGCGCACGCGCGGCGACGCGGGCCCCGGACGGGACCCGCGTCGCTGTGTGCGGGGAGTGTCAGCCGGTCGTCACGGCCGTGTCGTCCACGACGAAGCTGGTCTGGAGCGAGGAGTCCTCGACACCGGAGAACTTCAGCGTGACGGTGGTGCCGGCGAAGGCCGACAGGCTGAAGGGCTTCTGGACGTAGCCACTGGCCGCGTTCAGGTTGGAGTAGGTGGCCAGGGTGGTCGATCCGGCGGTGACCGTCAGCTTGTCGTACTAGGTGTTGGTGGTGGTCTCGGCCGTGTCGATGTGCAGGTAGAAGGTGAACGTGGTGCCCGTGCAGCCGCTCGGGACGGTCACCGACTGGGAGAGCGTGTCGGTGTGGGTGGAGCCGTAGCCGTCCAGCCAGGCCTTGTAGGAGCCGGTGCGGGCCGCCTGGCTGCTGGAGCTGGTGATGATGCCGCTGCTGGCGGTCCAGGTGGTGTTGCCCGACTCGAAGCCCTGGTTGCCCAGGAGTTGGGCCGAGGTGCAGCTGCCGCCGCCGCTGGAGCTGACCGTCCAGGTGAAGGAGGCGGTCCCGGTCGCGCTGCTCCCACTGCGACGGCCGTGCGTCGACGGCCGGTGACAGACCGGGCAGACGGGATGTGCTGTCCGGGTCGAGCTGAGCAGGGCCGTGCGGGAACCTCCGCGCACGGCATGTGCGGCCTGTGCGCAGGGTGGAGGAAGAGTGGCGGACTTGACCGTGGCATGTCATTCAGTCGGGTGTCATTCGAGGGTTATCCCTCCACGACCCCGCTGACCTGTGCGTTTGCTGTGGAGCGGCTTAGCGCTCGGCGACCTCCAGGACGGCTTCCAGCTGCCGGAGCGGCTCGGGGCCGACGAAGCGGAGGACGACGGTGTCGGCGCCGGACGCCCGCAGCGCACCGATCTTTTCGGCGGCCTGTGCCGCGCTGCCGGAGACGGTGAAGACCTCCTCCTGCGGGCGGCCCAGCCAGGCACCGTGGCCCTCGGTGTGCGGGTGCAGGGTCCGGGCCACCTCCTCGGGGTCGTCACCCACGGTGCAGAACGCGAAGACACTGAGCGTGTGGTCCTCACCCGCCCCGCCCTTCGCGAGCAGCGCCCGGATGTTCTCCAGATCCCGCGGTCCATGCCCCTCGGCGATCAGGGTGCCGTCCGCGACCCGCCCCGACAGCTCCAGGGAACGCGGCCGCACCACACCGGCGACCAGCGGCGGCGGCTCGGCCGGCGGGTGGACGAGCCGGATGCCGTCGATCCGCACCTCCCGGCCCTCCGCCGTGACCCGCTCCCCGTGGAGCAGCGCCCGAACGGCGGTGATCGTCTCCTCCAGCAGGGCCAGCGGAGAGCGCGGCGCGACACCGACCTGCTCCATCCACTCCCGTACGCCATGACCGATCCCGGCCACCAGCCGACCCGGGAACACCCTTGCCAGCGTGGCCAGTTCCATCGCCAGCAGCGCCGGGCTGCGCAACGGCGCCGGTGCGATCCCGATGCCCACCCGCAACCGCCGGGTCGCTCCCAACGCCACGGCCGCCGCCGACACCCCGCCGTTCCAGCGGAGGTCCTCCACCACCCACAGGTCGTCCGCGCCGAGCGCCTCGGCCTGCCGCGCGAAGTCGGGCAGCCCCTCGGGGGCCCAGTCGCGGTCGTACATCACACCGATCCGGAGATTCGTCATGCGACGGAACCTACGGTCCGGCCGAGCAACCGATCAACGGGCTTTAGCGCCAAGATCCAACAGGATCGCCTCAGTTCAGACAACTCCTGACCGCCGTACGCAACGCCGTGCGCACCTCCTCGGGCGGCTGCGGGCCGTCGGACTCCGTGCCGGCGGTGAGGGCCGCGGCGACCGTACGCAGCTTGGTGTTGGAGAGCTGGGAGGTCTTGCGCAGGATGGTCCAGGCCTCCTCGGACGTACAGGAGTGGGCGGCCATGAGGATGCCGCGGGCCTGGTCGATCACGGGCCGGGAGGCGATCGCCTGGCGGAGCTGCTCGACCTCCGCGCGCAGCAGATGGAGCTGCTCCGCGCGCTCCAGGGCCACCGCGGAGGGGGCCGGGGGAGCCGGCTCGGGGACGGTCGGGCCCGGTGCCGCCCGCAGCGGGTCGGTGGTGTCCAGGCCGGCGAGCTCCAGGATCCGGCGCGGCTGGCCGGTCCAGCGAGTGGCGGCCACCGGGATGCGCCGCCGATGACTGTAGGCGTCGAGGACTTCCAGGAACTGGAGCCCGCCGGTGTCCATGAACACCACGGCGGCCATGTCCAGTTCGACCCGGCGGACTCCGTCCGGCAGCGCCGTCAGGGTCTCGTCCAGGACCTCCGCACAACCGTGCACGAGCTCGCCGCGCGGCCGCAGCTCCGCCCGGCCCGCTTCCGTACGGCCATCGATGACCAGGGCGTTCAGCCGCCCTGTGAGAGATGTGTGTGCCGCTGGGATCATGTCTCCGCCTCGTCGGTCCCCGGCCGTCGTCGCGCTGATGGGCCTCCTTCGTGCCCACCGGGATCCGGGCGGAGCCGGGCACCCAGCTCCGCGGGGGCCCGGCGGTGCTGATCGTGCGCCTGCCCGACCCGTCGCGGGCTACACCCATGAGGCGGGGATTGACAGGCTTCCGCCCGGGGTACGCGCGTTTCGTCCACGAACAGCGGGAGACGGCGCACGAGCAGTGGGAGACGGCGTGCATCTTCATCACCGACCACCTCTGCGGTCCGCCGACGCGGCACCGCGACTCACGGTGTCCGCGTTGCGCGGGCACAGCGGTCTGCGCGCCGTGGGCGAGGTGGGCCACGCCACGCACGAGATCTGGGAGCGCGCATTGGAACAGGCGGTGGGCGCGCGTGCGGACGTGTACCGGCTGGAGCTGTCGGCGGTGACCTTCGTCGACGTCGCGGGCGCCGATGCCCTCGCGTCCGCCGCGCGGCGGCTGGAGGAGGGCCGGCTGCTGCAGCTGCACCGCCCGCCGCCCACACTGAGCCGGACACTGGACATGTTCTGGCCGGGCCTGTCGGGGATCGAGGTGACGCTGCCATGACCGCCGCGTTCCTGCACCCCGCCCTCTTCTACCGGGACGCCCAGGACTACCTCGCCGGCACGATCCCCTTCGTCCGCGAGGGACTTGCGGCGGGCGAACCGGTCGCCGTGGCCGTACCGGGCGACAACCTCCGGCTGATCCGCGACGCCCTCGGCGACGCCGCCGACGCCGTACGGCTCCTGGACATGCGGGAGGCCGGCCGCAACCCCGGCCGGATCATCCCCGGCGTGCTGCGCGCCTTCGCCGACGCCCAGCCGGCCGGCCGCCGGGTGCGGATCATCGGCGAACCGATCTGGGCCGGCCGCACGGCCGGCGAGTACCCCGCGTGCGTCCAGCACGAGGCACTGATCAACGCGGCCTTCGAGGGCCGGTTCGCGACCATCCTGTGCCCCTACGACATCCGACGCCTCGACGAGCGGGTGCTCGCCGACGCCTACGCCACCCACCCCACGGTCATCCCCTCCGGCGGCGGACCGGAGCAGGAGAACGGCCGATACGCTCCCGACGCCGTCGTGGCCCGCTACAACGAGCCGCTGCCCGCCGTCGTGGACGTGCTGTCCCTCTGCTTCGACGCTGGCTCGCTGCCCGAGGTCCGCCATCTCGCGACCGCCGAGGGCGCCCGGCTCGGGCTGACCGGGCTCGCACTGGAGAACCTCACCCTCGTGGCGGCCGAGCTGACCACCAACAGCGTGGTGCACGGCGGCGGTTCGGGGACGCTGCGGGTGTGGGCCGAGGACGGGTACGCGGTGTGCGAGGTGCGGGACAAGGGACGGCTCGCCGATCCCCTGGCGGGACGGCGGCCCGCGGCACGCGACCAGCGCGGCGGGCGAGGACTGCTGCTGGTCAACCTGATCGCCGACCTCGTCCGGACCCACACCGGCGAGGAGGGGACGACGGTGCGCTGCTGGTTCGCGCGCTGACACGGTGTCGAGCCCTTCGGCCCCCTGACCTCAGAGCGGCGCCTGCCAGGTCACCGTCGTCCCCGTGCCCCCGTCGTCGGCCGCCCCGTCGTCGTACACCGTCAGCCGCACGCCCTCCCGGCCGTCCGGCAGGGTCGCCGTCGCGTCGACCGTGACCTCGATGCGCGAGACGCCGGAGCGACGGGACGTGGTGGCGAGGGCGCGGCGCAGGGCGGTGAGGAGATGACCCGCCGTCTGCTCGGGGACACGGCTCTCGACCGCGCCGGTGAACCGTGCGGACGGCGCGAAACCCAGCAGGGCCGCCGCACCCGCCGTCTCCCGGAGCACCTTGCCCCGGAACGTCGTCGGGGCGTCCGCGGGCGGCTGCTGCAGCGCGAAGATCGTCGTACGGACCTCCTGGATGGTCGACTGGAGCTCGTCGACCGCCTTCCCCAGCGTCTCGTGCACGTCGTCCGCCCCGCTGCGGCGCTGGGTGGACTCCAGCATCATGCCGGTGGCGAACAGCCGCTGGACGACGAGGTCGTGCAGATCCCGGGCGATACGGTCGCGGTCCTCGAAGACGGCGAGGAGCTCGCGGCTGTGCTGGGCGTCGGCGAGGACCAGGGCGAGCGCGGCCTGCGAGGCGAACTGGACCGCGAGCAGGCGTTCCACGGAGGTGTACGGGCGGTCGCCGCGCCGGCGGGGCAGGGCGAGGGTGCCGATCAGCCGGCCGCCGGCCTGGAGCGGCAGCATCATGCTGGGCCCGAACCGGTGCCGTACCGGCGTCGTCATCCGCGGGTCGGTCGCCGAGTCCTCGACGAACACCGGTTCACCACCCAGGAGTTGCTCCAGCACCGGACTGCCGGGGGCGATCGTCGTGCCGACGATGTCACCGGGATCGTCGTACGTCGAGGCGGTCACGATCTCCATGCCGCCCTCCTCGGTCGGCTGGAGGATGACACCCGCGGAGGCGTCGGCGAGGAGACGGGCGCGTTCGGCGACCGTCGTGAGCGCGTCGGTCGCGGACCCCTCGCCGAGCAGCGCGGTGGTCACGGCCGCCGCGCCCTCGATCCAGCGCTCGCGCTGCCGGGCCGCCTCGTACAGCCGGGCGTTGCCGATGGCGATACCGGCCTGGGCGGCGAGGACGTGCAGGAGCTGCTCGTCCTCGGCGGTGAAGGGGTCCTTGCCCTTGTCCGCGAGGTGCAGCGTGCCGAACTCCTCGTCCTGCACCCGGATCGGCACGGTGAGCGAGACCGCCGTGCGCGGGGCGGTGCCCGGGGTGCGGAGCTCGATGAGTCCGTCCTGGCCCGGGTCGGCCGTCCCCAGCGCGGCGTACCGGGCGCCGGTGAGGTCGGCGGCGGCGTCCACGATGTGCTGGAGGGTGGTGCGCAGTTCGAGATCGGTGCCGACGCTGAGGACGGCTTCCAGGAGCGGGGGAAGGGGGTCGTCGGCCATGCGGTCGATGGATACCGGTGTCGGTGTCTGTCGCGGTGTCGGTGTCAGTCGGCCAGCGGGTCCAGTGTCAGCGGCTCGATACGGCCCTCCAGCATCGCGCCGAGACCCTCCACCGCGCACACCTCGGGCCGTTCGGCGATGTGCACCGGCATGCCGGTCGCGTGCCGCAGCATCTGGTCGAAGCCGGGGAGCAGCGCGCTGCCGCCGACCATCATGATCCCGCGGTCGGCGAGGTCGGCCACCAGGTCGGGCGGGCAGTCCCGCAGCACCTTGCCGATGCCGTCGAGCACGGCGGTGAGCGGGGTCTGGATCGCGTCGCGGACGGCGGCGGTGTCGACCTGGACGGAGCGGGCGAGCCCGGTGGCGACGTCCCGGCCGTGGATCTCGGTGGAGGCGGGACCCGAGGCGGTGAGGCCGTTGCCGGACAGGGCGAGCTGCAGCGGTCGTACCGACTGACTCGGCAGCATCAGCTCGTGCTGGTGGCGCAGGTGCTGCACGATCGCGTGGTCCACGGCCTCGCCGCCGACGGGGATGCGTACGGCGTTGACGATCGAGCCGAGGGAGAGCACGGCGACCTGGGTGGCCGCGGCCCCGCACACCAGCACCATCGTCGCCTCGGGCCGCTCCACCGGCAGTCCGCAGCCGACGGCGGCGGCGATGAGCGTGTCCACGAGTTCGACGCGGCGGGCACCCAGCCCGACCATGGTCTCGATGCAGGCGCGCTGGGCGAGGGGGTCCGCGTCGTGCGGGGTGCAGGCGGCGGCACGCAGGATCGGCTTGCGGCGCAGCGAGCGGCGGATCTTGTCGCCGAGCAGGTGGCGCAGCATGCGCTGGGCCATCTCGATGTCGACGACCGTGCCGCCGGAGACGGGGCGGACGACACGGATGTAGTCGGGGGTACGGCCCGTCATCTTCTCCGCGAACTCACCCACCGCGATCAGCGCACCGGTCCGGGTGTTCACGGCGGCGACGGACGGCTGGTCGACGACGACCCCGGCGCCCTTCACGTACACCCGCGTCCTCGCCGCACCCAGATCGACGGCGAAGTGGCAGCGACGCAGCTGCTCCAGACTGGCGGTGGCGGTCATGGGCAGGTCCTCCCGAGAACACAGACCGTGGCCGCGCCGGGTGGCGGGGCTCATTGGCATCGTGTGGGGGGGTGGGGGTGGGGCGCCTTTTGTGGGGGGCCGGGTGGGGGGAGGCTGAATGGGGGGTTTTGCAGCTTATGTCCTATATAAGGCTGACGTAAAGCTGATGGGAGGTCAGCGGCGGCGGGCGGCGGTCGCGAGTGGGGCGAGGTGGGCGACGAGGAGCACGTCGGGGTCGGCGGCACGGAGCTCTCGTCGGGGCGCCTCGTATCCGCTGAAGCCGATAAAGGGCAGGCCGATGGCGTGGGCCGCGCGGAGGCCGACGGAGGTGGAGCCGATCAGGACGCAGGCGGACGCGGGGGTGCCGAGCTGGTTGAGGGCCTGGACGAGGACGTGGGGGTGGGGCATGAGGAGGGTGAGGTCGGTGCCGCGGCCGTGGATGCCGCCGGGGACGGGGAGGCCCCGCTGACTCAGGTACTGGGTGGCCGCCGTGGGCGCCCGGTCGGTGACCACGGCGGTACGGGTTCCCGAGGTGTGGAGGGTCCGGAGCAGATCGTCGGCGGAGCGGACGGGACGGGCGCTGCCGACCGCGAGCACGTCGTGCCGGTCGGCCCGGCGCCGCAGTTCCTGGGCCAGTTCGTGGTCCGCGAACGCCCGGAGGACACCGAGGGGACCGGACTTCTTCGCCACCGCCGGCAGCGGCTGCCCGGACAGCGCGTCCTCGGGGTCGCGTTCCTCCACGATGAGCCGGGCGAGGTCCTGGAGGACCGCCTGCTCGGAGCCGGCGGGGTAGAGGTGTGCCAGTACACCGTCGAAGCCGAGGAGTACGCATTCGGCGTTGGAGACGAGGGCTTCCGGTGACGCCTTGCCGGGGCGGGGCGACCGGTGGGTCGGTGGGGGTTCGTCGGCGACGGACCACGAGATGAGGTAGCCGGGCACCTCCCACGCCCTGTGTCCGGGCGCCAGCCCGTCGACACGTGCCGCGTCGAGGATCCTGTCGGTGACCAGCCGGCGCGGGTCGGTCTCCGGGTTCGCCGCTGCGGCCACGGGATCCGCGACGCTCCACCAGGCCTTGACCCCGGAGAGCTCGCTGTCGAGGGTGAGGTGACGTTGGCGCAGGTCGACCTCGAAGTAGGACCAGGCCGCGCGGAGCCGGGGAGGTGTCGTGCGGAGCGTCGGGGACTCCGGGAGCGCGAACCCGCCGTCGGGCAGGGCGAGGACGATGACCTCGCTCGCGCTCGGGGGGCGCGGGACGAGTCCGTCGTAGGGCATGGGGAAGGGGCCGCGCACGGCGGGTTCATGAGGGTCCGGGGCTGTGTCGTCATCGGCCGGGCGGCTTCGGTGGACGAGGTGGTACCAGCCGGAGTAGGGGACGAGAGGCGCGAACCGGGAGCGCCCGGTGAGTGGGCCGTCCGCGATCTCCGTGTCATGCCAGAAGTCCGAGAGGACGATGACCGCCTGTGCGGAGGATGCGTTGAGTGCCGTCTGGGCGCGCCCCCGGTCGGGGAGGTCGCTGTACACCTCGCTGCCGTCCTGTTCGAGGGCCACCTTGGAGAACTCCACATGGAGACGGAGGTTGCCCAGGCGTCGCATCCGGTCGGGGAGCAGGTCGAGGGTCGCGTGGAACAGGGCGGAACCGTCCGTGTACGCGTTCATCAGCACGGAGACGCCCGCGTCGGTGTTCAGTAACCGGTAATGCTCGCGGGGGAGTTCGCCAGCCACGAGGAGTTCGTCGACCAGTCGGCGCAGGGCCTCGTGGGCCGCGCCGGGCTGCCGGCCGTCGGCGAACTCGTACCGGATGCGGTCGTGGGTGTCGGTGTCCGGCTCGTCCCGGTCGTCCTGGTCGAACAGGCTCTCCGGTACGTCGTCCTGGGGGAGCGGGGTCCCTTCGGGCAGGTCCGGTTGGAGGTCGAGGATCGTCGGGTGTTCGGTGTCCGGATCGGTGAACCCTTCCGGTAGTTCGTCAGGGGCGGCGACGAAGCCGTACACGGTGTCGGTGTCGGTGGGGCCCTCGGAGGGCTCCTGGTGCGTCGTCTCTTCCGGGACATCGCCGAACTCCTCGCGCAACTCCCGGCCCAGGGTGCGCAGTTCGGGGTTCTGGCCGCCGGACAGTTCGTACTCCTCGTACCTTTCCAGGGCCTCCTCGACGCGGTCCTGGCGGCGGAGCGCGATGAGGTACAGCCGCAGGAAGTCCTCCCGGCCGGGGTGGAGGTTCAGCAGGCCCTCCAGATCGGTCGCCGCACGTTCGAACTCGCCGCGTTCCAGGTCGAGTTCGGCGCGGGAGCGATAGAGGCCGAGGTGGAGCTGCGTCAGGCGGGTGCGGGCGGTGCGGGCGGCGGGGCCTGGGACGTCGGCGAGCGGGGGGCCGCTGCGCCAGAGGGCGAGGGCTCGCTCGTAGTGCACGCGGTCCCGGGGGGTCCGGGCCATCAGCCGCTCGCACTCGATGAGGTCGACGTAGTCGACGCTGGTGTGCAGGGCGTAGCCGCCGGGAAGGGGGGCGAGTGCGCCGAAACCCAGGACGGTGGCCAGGCGGGCCGCCTGGCGGGCCAGTTCCTCCAGGGGGTTGCTCGGCGCCTCACCCGCAGCCCACACACCGGCCGTCAGCTCGTCGGTGGACACCTTGCGGCCGTGCCCGAGCAGCAGCATGGCGAGCATCGGCCGCAGATCCTCCGGGACGTGCACCTCGCGGTCGGGCCATTCGAAGCACAGCGGGCCCAACAGGTAGTAGAAGCGCTGGCCGTAGGCCTCATTGGCCAGGCGCATGAGCTCCGTGTCGAGCAGTTGTTCCACGCCCTCCATCTGGGTGTTGAGGACTTGGGACAGCAGTTTGTTCAGGGCGTCCGCGAAGCGCCTTCGCAGAGTCCTGGGCAGATGGTCCAGCTTGCCCGCTCGCAGGGGCGGTACCAACCGCGTTGTCCCCGCCGCCAGTTGGAGCACCGTCTCGGCCAGCGCCCGCAGGTCCTCGGCCCGCCCCCCGGGTCCCGAGGTCCGGCCCGGTGCGAACTGGGTGACCTTGACCGTGCCGTCGGGCAGCAGCACGACAGCCGCCATGTCGAGCCCGCCGTGGGTGACCCCCGCCAGATGACAGGCCAGCAGCGCTCGTGCGACCTGCGCCCCGACCGAGACCAGCAGGGGCGCCGGAATGCGGTAACCGCTCACCCCCGTCAGGCGGGCGAGCGGGATGCCGTCCAGTTCTTCCATGACCACGTACGGCACGTCGTCCTCGATGCCGAAGTCGTGAACGGTGACCACGCCCTCGTGCTCGATCCCCCGGAGGATCTCCGCGTCCCGCAGGAAGGCCTCCCGGCGTGCGCGATTGGCGACCGGCCGGTGCAGCCGGACCACGACGGTCCGATCCGTCTCCGTGTCCCGGGCCCGCCACACCCTGCCGTCCGGTCCGAGCCGCTCCGTCAGCCGATACCGGCCGCCGCCCATCCGCTCGGGTGCCGCGGCCTGCGCGCCCCCGCCCAGCTGCCGCAGACTCTCCGCACTGACCGTCGCGAACGCCTCCGCGTCCACCGCCGCCCTCGCACCCCCCGCCCCCGGCGTCGACGCCACGAACTCACCCGGCGCCGACCCCGCCCGCTCGTCGATCAACCCGCCCACCCGGGAGAGCAGTTCGGTGGTGCGCCCCCGTGCCGTACGCGGCACCCCCCGCAGCAGCAGGTCCCGCACGCCGGGCCGGAAGGCGTAGGAGCCCGAGGGGCCGGAGATGCCCGTGAGCATGCCGGAGAGAATCACCTCGGCCAGGTGCTGGGGGCGTGGACGGGGCTCGAGGGCGGCCTGGACCAGGCGCATGACCGGAAGGTCCGGGCGGCCCACCGCGAGATGTCCGGCCAGCCGGAAGGCCTCCGGGGAAGCCGTCGCGCGAAAGCGCAGGACCAACTCCTCGGGGGACAGGCCGGACACATCCGTACGATCGGCGGCGTCGGACGGCAGGGGACCGCTCAACCAGGCCGCCGCGCCCGGGAGTTCCTGGCCGCCCGGCGCGGCGACCAGCGCCGCCCAGTTCGCCAGCCAGCGTGGCCCCGGCTCCAGTACGGGCAGCGCCGGGACGCTACCGGTCGTGGCCAGAACCTCGTCGTACGGCGTGAAGGCGAGCGCGGCCGAGGGGGCCGCCGGATGCGGTGCCGACAGACGGCCGGGGGCCGCCGGCAGGGCTGTGTCGCGCCACAGGTGTTCCGGGAGCGGCTGTACGACGGCCAGCGGCATCCGGCGCACCCAGCGGCGCAGCGTGCCGTACCAGCGCAGACCGGCCGGGCCCGCCCGCCACTGCGGGCCCATGCAGTCACTGACCAGGAGGGTCACCGTGCGGCCGTCCGCAGGCGTGGCGATGTCGGGCCGTACCGTGCCGTCGGGCTCGGCGCGGTACACGGACACCGTGCGGAAGATGCCCGACTGGGCGAGCGCCGTGTGCAGTTCGCGGATCAGGGGGCGCCAGACCGGCATCGTGGGCCCGGAGTCGTACACCAGGTTCAGCCGCAGCCAGCGCTCCCGCGCCGGGCGCAGCACCGGCAGCCACCAATCCGGGGCGGCGCCCAGGCGTGCGATGCGGTCGGCGGTGGCCCGCTCGTCCAGTTCTACGCGGTCGGGTGCGGCGGTACGGCGTTTCAGCGGGCGCAGCGCACGCTGGAGCGCCAGCGGGTGGCGCAGCATCGGGGGTGCGGGGGCCAGGAGGGTGGTGTGGGACTCGGCCTGCGTCCCCCGGGCGGGGTCCGGGGACGGCAGGTGCAGCGGGGCGCGCGGGGGCGAGGGGGCGATGTGGTCGTGGTCCCCGTGCGGCGGGGGTGCGGGGGTCCGCGCGGAGGCTTCGGGCTGTCGTACGTCCTCGGCGGGGGCCGGCGGTTCAGGGGCGGTCGGGGTCGGTGCGGAGGGCTCCATGTGGCGGGCCAGCCAGAGGAGTTCGGCCAGTTCGAGCGGGGTCGGGCGCAGGCCGCCGGCCGCCTCGGCCAGCACGTCGGCGAGGAGGGCCAGCGGCTGCGGAGCAGGACGCTCAGAACGCATCGGACTGCGGAGCCTCGCTCAGATACGGCATCAGCTGCCCGGCCAGCTCATCGAGGGACTCGGCCGCCAGATCGGAGGAGCGGGCCAGGTAGATGGCGTTCAGAAGCTGGTCGGTGGCCAGGTCGCCGCCGCCCACCCGGGACAGGAACCGGCTGATCAGGGTCTGGGCGTAGGCGTCGGGCTCCTCGTCGAAGTGGGCGCGGACGATGTCGGTGAGGTGGCTGTCGTCCGGCTGCCGCAGCCGCAGAGTGACGCAGCGACGCAGGAAGGCGGGCGGGAACTCGCGCTCGCCGTTGCTGGTGAGGACGACGAAGGGGAACGCCCGGCAGCGGACCCGGCCGCGCTCCACGGGTACCCGATGGTCGGTGCCGTCGATCATCACCTCGGCCGTGGGGGCGTCCCGGGCGGTCCGGATCAGCTCCGGGATCTCGTACTGGCCCTCCTCCAGGACGTTCAGCAGGTCGTTGGGCAGATCCAGGTCGCTCTTGTCGATCTCGTCGATGAGCAGGGCACGGGGGCGGGTGCGGGGGAGGAGAGCGGTGCCGAGGGGGCCCAGGCGCAGATGGTTCTCGATACCGGTCTCGGCCGTCGGCGCCTGCCGGGCCGCGTACAGCCGGGAGAGCGGGTCGTACTGGTAGAGGCCGTCGTGGAGCGTGCTGCGGCTGGTGATGTTCCAGCGCAGGACCGCGCCGAGCCGCAGTTCGCGGGCGACCGCGTACACGAGCGACGACTTGCCGGTGCCGGGCGGACCGGTCACCAGCAGCGGGCGGCGCAAGTACAAGGCCGCGTTGACCAGTTGGACCGTCTCCGTAGTGGCCCGGTAGGTCTCCGCACGGTGCGTGCGGTCCGGAGAGACAGCGGCCGCGTCCGGCGTGACGGCGGCCGTGTCCGACGCGTCCAGCACCGGTCCGCCGTCGAAGGCCCGCCAGGGCGGGGGCGGCGGCAGTTCGGTGATGCCGTCGTGCGGCTCGTTGGTGCCGGTGTAGACGGGCCACAGGGGCATGGGGCTCTCTCCATGAGATGGACGGCGGCTTCAGGCGACGGGGGAGTGCAGGCTGGCGGCGGGCTCGGGAAAGCAGCGCGGATCGTCCCAGAGGAGCTGTACGTGCTTCGCCCAGTGCGCGTCCGGGTCCTCGTCCGCATCCGCGGCCTCCCGCAACTCCATGACATGGCGTGGGAGTTCGCTCGGCCGGACGCCGGCAACGGACGCGGCGAGCCGGTCCAGGAACACCTTTCCGGAACAGGGGCCCTCGTGCCGGATGTCACCGCAGCCTGTTCGCGACCACACCAGGACCGGTACGGGAGAGTTGAGGCCGGCCTCGAAGTGCGGGCGTGCGGTGGCGGGCGGGAAGGAGAACCCGGCCAGGTCGGCGTCGTCCTCGCGCAGCCGTCTGCGCAGACTCGGCGGCCGCTCCGTCGTACCGCAGTCCACACGGTGCAGCCGCGCCCCCGGGCAGGAGTCCAGCTTCTGCCACTTCTTCGCCAGCTGGTGGCGCAGCCCGCCGCTGCGGTGCCGGGACCGGTCCACCACGACGAGCGGGTAGGCACAGCCCAGCGGGGTGGAGTCCTCGGCGCCGCGCTCCCAGTGCGCCACCGGCTCGTTCAGCCATTCGCGGGGCAGTACGAACGTCACCAACTCCTCCGCATCCGAGGAGAGTTGGCTGAACGCCTCATCGATGCGCTGCTGGACGTACTCCCGTACCGCGGAGCGCGCCAGCCGCCGGGAGCCCACGCGCCGCCGGTGTCCCTCGCGGTAGGCGGACACCTCGACGGTGACCTGCTCCGGGCCGGCGCCGCTGTGATCGATCTCGACCACGATCGGCGACCAGGAGGGGGTGGCGGCGGGCCGGGCGGACGGCGCGTTCAGCAACTCCTGAAGCAGATCGGCGAACCGGGTCACCGCCTCCGCCCCGGGGACCTCCCACTGCACATACCCGGCGGCGGCCCCCAACGAGGCGAAACCGCCGGTCGGCAGCTCCGGGCCGAAGGGGCCCACCGCGTCGCGGTACAGCTGGTTCGGGTCGAACCCCGTTCCCCGGCTCACGGCCCGTCGCACCAAGGTGTACAGCCGCCGTACGGCGTCGGGGTCGTGGTCGGGGGTGGGGACGCGCTCGCCCAGCTCGGGCCAGTAGCGGGCCAGGACCTGGGTGGGCAGCATGCGGCCGACCCGCACCTCCGGCTCCCCCGCGATCTGGGTGACCATGCCCACCACCCGGCCGTCCAGAGCCACCGCCGCGCCGCTGAAACCGCCCGCCAGCGGCTGCCCGTGCGCGGCGACTGCCTCCAACTGCACCCACTCGTCCGCGATCAGCGGGCCGCGCACCGCCCGGTACACGGCGAGCGCGCCCTCCTCGTACCCCTCCGGGAAGCCGTACGCGACCAGTTCGGGCGAGGACGGCCCCCGCTCCGCGCCGGGCAGGGCGAACTCGGCCGGTGCGATGGACACTTCGCGGTCCAGTTCGAGAACCGCCACGTCACCGGGGGCGCTGTCACCCCCCTGCCAGCTGCCGCGCACGGCCACGGTGGCGGCCAGCTCGCCCAGCTCCCGGCGGCCGGGAAA
Source organism: Streptomyces sp. NBC_00019 (assembly GCF_045041015.1). Lineage (NCBI taxonomy): Bacteria > Bacillati > Actinomycetota > Actinomycetes > Kitasatosporales > Streptomycetaceae > Streptomyces > Streptomyces sp. NBC_00019. The sequence continues at coordinate 3,595,703 of NZ_CP108302.1, read as the reverse complement.
GGTCACCGTCACCGCCGTGGTCTCGCTCCATTGGACGACATGGGCGCAGGTGAGAATCCGCCGTGCGGACACCAGGAATCCCGCGCCGATCTCATCCCCGCACTCGATCCGGGCGTGCCAGGCAGCGCTGCTCATGGCCGGCCGACGGGCTCCGGCTCCGCGGCGGCCTGCCCGGTCGGTGCGGGAGGCTCGGGCGACCAGCTGAGCTTGACGACGAGGTGACCCTCGGCCGACCCCTTCGCGATGACCGCCCCGGCCTCCGCGCTGAGCTTGACCCCGAACTCGAGCTCCACGGAATCGGGCCGCAGGGAGCCGTCCCGGAAGACCCGCAGCGCCGATTCGGCCGCTGCCCGCACACCGTCGAGCGCGGCCTCGAAGGTGTGCGCCGCCTGCACCGGTCCGCCGCCGCGCGAGATGTTTCGCGCACCGGGCCTGCCGTCGACGCTCTCCACGACGACCAGGGCGCCGCCCTCGGTCTTGAACTCCATCAGCCCGTCCATACCAGCGCCGGCTCCCCCGTGGTGTCTCACTCGTGCCAACTCCATTGTCACGGACGGTGCTTTGTGATGTCAGCGGGTTCCACGGACACGGGGCGTCGCCGCGGACCTGATTCAAGGAGACGGCCGACCCCCTGCCCGGACCACCCCCAGCTCCACCAGGTCCTGCGGCCGGATGCGGAGTTGGTCCGCCGTCGCCTCCGTCTCCTCCGGGGGCCGCTTCAGGATCGCCGCCGCCGACTCGGGGGCGATGACGGAGAAGTAGCTGTCCGGGGTGGCCCACGTGTTGCCGGGCGCGGCCAGGGCCAGGGCTCCGCCGGAGCCGCCCTCGCCGATGAGGAGGGTGGTGATCGGGGTCCGGGCGGAGGCCACCGCGCCGAACACCTCCGCGATCGCCGCCCCCGCCCCCTGCCGCTCCGCCTCCGCGTCATTGGCGGCGCCCGGGGTGTCCACCAGCGTCAGCACCGGGATGCCGAGCCGGTCCGCGAGCCGGATCAGCCGGGCGGCGGTGCGATAGCCCGCCGGGCGGGTCGCGGTCCCGGCCTGCGCGGCGTACGCGACCGTCCGCCCCGCGTGCTCGCCGAAGCCGCACAGCATGCCCGGGTCCGTGCCGCCGCAGCGGTCGCCGGAGATCGCGACGCGGTGGGTGAAGTAGGTGTCCAAGTAGCTTTCGGCGCGGGGGCGTTGAGGGGCACGGGCGCGCTGGACGGCTTCCCAGCCGGAGTGGGGGAGGGGTGGCGTGGAGGGGCCCTCGGAGTCGTCGGCGGGTGGGGCGTCCAGGGTGTCCTGGGTGCCGTCCGCGGGTGGGGGCATCCGCGTGCCGACGCGTGGGGGGTCGGGGGCTTGCGGGGTGTCGTCGGCAGTCGGGGGTCCGGCCGTGTCGTCCGCGACGGAGTGGCCCGGCGTCGGCGTCCGTGGCACCGGCGCCGCCCGCGTCGACGATCCCGTCAGCAGGCGTAGCCAGCGGCCCAGGGTCTCGCGGAGCTCCTCCGGGCGTACGACCGCGTCCACCGCACCCGCCGCCACCTGCGCCTCGGCCGTGTACGCCCTCGGATCCGCGTCCGGTGGGCGGACCCGGGAGCCCGCGAAGCCGATCTGGGCGCCGGGGAGGGCGAGGACGATGTCGGCGCCCGCGCCCAGGGTGGCCCAGCCGCCGCCTGTGGTCGGGTCCCGTAGCACCGCGATCTGGGGCAGGCCCGCCTCGCGGGTGAGGGCCGACTGGCGGGCCACGCGCTGGAGTTGGGTCAGGGCGAGCATGCCCTCCTGCATACGGCTGCCGCCCGTGGCGACCAGGGGGGCGACCGGGAGACGGTGGGCGCGGGCGTAGGTGTACGCCGCCTCCAGCCGGTCGCCGGTGCGTACGCCCAGGGAGCCGCCGAGGTAGCCGAACTCGAAGGCGAGCAGCACTGCCCGCGTTCCCTCGACCTTCCCCGTCCCGCAGACGACGGACTCGTCCTCGCCGGTGCGCTCGGCCGCGCGGGCGCGTGCGGCGTCGTAGCCCTGCCAGGCGAGCGGGCCGTCGGGCTCGGACTCCCGGTCGGGGTACGGGAGTTCGGTGAAGTCGTCTGTGACGAGGGCGAGGAACTCGCGGGCGGAGAGACGGTCAGTCATGGGTCAGCGACCGCTTCATGATCTTCCCCATGTCGTTGCGGGGGAGGGAGGAGAGGTGGTGGACGATGCGCGGTCGCTTGTGGGGGGCGAGGCGGCTCGCCACGTGCTCCGCCAGCTCTTTCAGTCCGGGCGGCGCCCCCGGATCCGCCGGCACGATCCACGCCACGATCCGTTCGCCCAGATCGGCGTCCGGCTCCCCGGTGACCGCCGCCTCCCGCACCCCCGGGTGTTCGAGGAGCGCGTTCTCGATCTCGCCCGCCCCGATCTTGTAACCCCCGCTCTTGATCAGGTCGGTGGCCTTCCTGCCGACGATCCGGACGTAGCCGTCTGACTCGCGCACCGCCATGTCCCCCGTGCGGAACCAGCCGTCGGGCGTGAACGCGGCCGCCGTCGCGTCGGGCCGGTTGAGGTACTCGGTGAACAGGTTCGGGCCGCGCACCTGGATCTCGCCCACCGTCTCCCCGTCGTACGAGGCGATCGGCGCCCCGTCCTCCTCCACCAGCCGCAGCTCCACCCCCGGCAGCGGCACCCCCACCGTCCCCGCCCGGGCCTCGCCGTCCGCGCGGACACTGGTGTTCATCAGGGTCTCCGTCATGCCGTACCGCTCGATCACCCGCCGCCCCGTCGCCGTCGTGATCCGCTCGTGGTCGTGCACCGGCAGCGCGGCGGACCCGGAGACCAGCAGCCGCGCCCGCCCCAGTGCCTTCGCCAACTCCGGTTCCTCGGACAGGGACTGGGCGATCCGGTGGTACATCGTCGGCACCCCGAACAGCATCGTCGCGCCGTCGGACAGCTCCCGCGTGACGCCCTCCGTCGAGAACCGGCCCAGATGGCGCACCGATCCGCCGCGCCGCAGCGGCCCGAGGATGCCCAGGACCAGGCCGTGCACATGGAACAGCGGCAGACCGTGCACCAGCACGTCCTCGCCGGTCCACTGCCAGGCGTCGGCCAGCGCGTCCAGGGTCGAGGCGATCGCCCGGCGGGGGATGACGGCGCCCTTCGGGGGGCCGGTGGTGCCGGAGGTGTAGACGACGAGGGCGGGGTCGTCGTCGGTGGCCGTCTCCTCGGTGCGGGCGGTCGTGGCGGTGGTCGTGTCGGGGGTCACGTCGATGCGCGGCAAGTCCCTTATAGCAGCGGGTAGTTCATCTCCGGGCGCCGCCAGGACCAGCGACGGCGCGCTGTCCGACAGGATGTGCCCGAGCTCCTTCTCCCCGGACTTCGGGTTCAGTGGCACCGCGGGCACACCGGCCCGCAGTGCCGCCACGACGGCGACGGCGGTCTCCAGCGTCGGGGTCGCCCATACGGCGACGCGGCCGGCGCCCCTGAGGCCGCGGGCCAGCAGACCGGTCGCGGTGGCGAGCTCCGCGTACGTCAGGGACCGGTCGCCGAACCGCAGGGCGGGGCGGTCCGCCGGAGCGTCCGTCAGGGCCGGGAAGAGAGTGGTCACGCGTCGTACTGCTTCCTTTTCAGTGCTCATGGTTGAGCAGGGATCGGATGGTTCGCTCTCCGCACCGGCACGTGCTCCCAGCGCTGGAGTCCTGGTCCGGCAGTCTGGACCGTTGGCGATCTGTACGTTCCTGCAGAATCTGCCGCACGCGCCTGTACGGGGTATGCGGGGTGATGTCGGGGTCACTCGCTCTGTGCAGGATGTTGATCGCTCCGGCGTGGTCTGCTTGCCACACCGCCCCGCACGGGCAGTGAAGCCGGTCCCCTTTGCGGACACCGAGGTTATCCGTGAAAGGGACGGCTTGTGAGGTGTAGGCAGCGTTGACCAGCCGCACCGCAGAACCTCTGCGGCCCGACACAGCTTCCAGCGCTTCTGCGGTGACACCCTTGGTCCAGGCTGCCAAGCGCCGGTTGGTGCTCTTCCCCAGCCTCTTTCGGCTGGGGAAAGTCTTGGTGAGGTCTTCGGCCACGATCACTGCGGCTTTGTCCACCACGGCGTGTACGGCCTGGAAAGTGACATCGCGGATCCGGGCGCGCCATGCGGCATCTCTGCGCTCCTTCTTGAGCGTGCCGAGATTGTTGGTCCAGATCCGCTGCGCTTTCGCATGGTTCCCACGCTCGGATGCCTTTTCAGCGATGGAACGGAGTTTGGCGCGGCGGGCATTGATCAGTTTGCGCTGGTCGGATTCGGTGGTCAGCAGGCGCCCGAGTTCCCGGCCGTGACGCCGGCCGTCGGAGTCGGTGAGAACCTCGCTGTATCCCTTGTCCACTCCGATCTCACGGGTACCGCACGGACGCCGGGAGGACTTCAGCGCACTGTCGTCCATCTGGTAGTGCACCTCGATCCGCCCGCCTCGGATGATCAGCCGTAAGGTTCCCGTCGGTTCCACCGTGGTGTTCAGCGGGATTCTGACGAGTTGGCGACGCTCCAGTCCGGGCACGGCGAGCCAGACGTTGCCGCCCTCGGCGAGAGTGAAGGTCTTGTATTGGTCGGAGCGCACGACGATCTGGTTGTGCGTGCGGTTCCGGCCGTGCTTCCAATGACCGCGCATCTGGCGGGACAGGTATGGATCCGTGGTCCATGTGTCGTACTTGAGCGCGGTGAACAGACGCTTGCGCTCGTCATCGTCCGCGGTGTGACGGATGATGGCCCGGCGGACCTTGGCCTTGGCCGCCTCGCGGTTCGCGGTGATGTCGGCGACCGCGTCCCGCACCGTTTCCTTCCAGGCGTTCGCGAGCACACCGAAACCGGCCGCGGTGCCGTCTCGTAGCCACCCGTCGCGGATCGCGCGATCCCGCACACCGACGCCGGCGACGGAGCCGTACTGGCGCCATACCAGCGACCGCACGCGGCCCAGCTGGGATGCCTGCTGGACCAGCTGGGCGTACTTGCCGTGGTTGAGGTTCTTCGAAAGGGCGATGCGGGTGACCTTCACCTGCTGCCGCCCGCGAGATCGGCCTTGGGGGTTCCGGTTCCCGGCACGGCCGCGACCTTGAAAACGAGCCACACCGTTTTGCCCGGGACGTGCTCGGTGACGGCGAAGTCGTCCGCCAACTCGCGTACCAGGAAGAGGCCCCGCCCATCGGGATCCTCTATGTCGGGCAGGCGGTTCACTGGCTGACCGTCTCCGCTGTCGCGGACCTCGACTCTGAGCGTGGTGCCGTCCAGGCAGAACCGTACGCAGAAGTCCCGCCCCGGTGGCGCTCCGTGGATCAGGGCGTTGGTGGCGACTTCCGAGACGCACAGCCGGATGTCGTCGTGGCGGTCATCGACGTGCCACTCGGTGAGAGTGGCAAGGGCGAAATCTCGCGCGGCGCGCGCAGAGGAACGCGACCGGGAGAACCGTCGCTGCCGTAACAAGGGCACGGCGAACCACCGCCTTGATCCTGGGCTGTACGATCTCCACAAGGTACTGGTATTCGCGAAAAGCGGCAAGGTCTCGAAAGGGTGATCGCGGTGAGCAAGTCGCTTACTGTGTAAGGCGGCAAGGTCCGCGAGTGATGGTCCTGCGGGAGGTCTCGTGAGTGATGGCAGGTGGGTCAGTGCCTCGATGCCGTATATGACCCCGCGTGGGAAAGGGCAGTCGGACGTCTGGAGTGCCGAGCTTGAAGCACGGGGCCGGAGCGGCGGGCAGCGTATCGTTCACGCCGGTGAGGTGCCTGCGCCGAGAGGCGTCGCGGAGCTTCTCGGGCTGTCCGAAGGGGATGTGGCGGTCGTACGCCGTCGGGTCATGTATCTCGACGATGACCCTTGCGAGTTGACGGATACGTTCTACCCGGTTGGCCTTGCGCGCGGCACAGGGCTGGCGGGCACAGCCAAGATCCGCGGTGGGGCGGTCGCGTTGCTCAGTGAGCTGGGACATGTCGGCGTACGCGTCCGTGAGGACGTGGTGGCGCGAATGCCCAGCAAGGCGGAACGGGACGTGCTTCTGACTGCGTCCGACGAGCCCGTGCTCCAGTTGACCCGGCTCACGCTGGATCGGGACGATCAGCCGATCCAGGTGGACCGTATGGTCATGCCTGCGCATCGGCAGCAATTGCGCTACGAGATGTGGATCGGGGACTGATCGTGCCCAAGGCCGAGGCGGAAGACATCGACCGGCGTTCCCTGCATGAGCGGATCGCGGCAGATCTGCGGGACGACATCCTGAGTGGGGGGCTGCCGGCAGGCGCCAAACTCCCATCGACGGTGCAGCTCAAGGCCCGCTTCGAGGCGTCTAACGCCACCGTGCAGAAGGCTTTGCAGCTACTCAAGGACGAGCGGCTCGTCATCGGGCGGGCGGGCGCCGCTGTCACCGTGCGCGAGCATCGCCAGCGGACCTTGCGCCCGGCCTCGTCCATGGCCCCGGCCGCTCCCGGCGAACCTTACCGCTGGCTCACGGAAGCGGGCAGACACGGGGCGCGGGCGCGAAGCAAGCTGCTCGACGTCATGGAGACCATTCCTCCCCAGGACGTCGCCGGAGCGCTGAACCTGCTGGAGGGCAGTACAGCGGTGCTGCGCCACCAGTTGCTGCTCATCGACGATGAACCGGCTGAACTGGTCTACTCCTACTATCCGTTGAGTATCGCGCGTGGCACCGCCATCATGGAGCGGCGACGGATCACGGGCGGCACGCCTGCTCTCCTCGCCGGTCTCGGTCACCCGCCTCGGCTCAGCGTGGACAGAGTCTCCGCCCGCGTCCCCACGCAGGAGCAGTACCGGGCACTGAGACTTCCCGGTGGCAGCCTGCCGGTGCTGCGGACTCTCCGTGTGGTGTATAGCGATGACGAGTGCCCGATCGAAGCGACCGTCATGGTGAAGGCCGGACATCTCTATGAGGTGCAGTACGAGTTCACGACTGAGCGAGTGTAGGGCGGGCGGTCAGGTGGTGGGTCTCAGAGTCACCCGGCGCCGCACGACGTTGATGTCGGTGACCTCGACGACCAGTTCCTTGCCGACCTCGACGGCGGCGGGGTCGGTCAGCTCGTCGAGGTGCACGAGGCCCTCGATCCCCTCGGCGACCCGTACGAACACGCCGAACGGCACGACCTTGGTGACGGTCCCGGACAGGCGCCGCCCGAGCGCGGTCCGGGCGAACTCCCCGAACGGGTCGGGTTCCAGGGCGGCCACGGAGATCCTGACCTGCGACCGGATCAGCTCGAAGGCGAGGACCTCCGCGGTCACCTCCTGGCCGACGTGGACGACCTCGTCGTAGGAGTCGAAGTGGCGCCGGGTGAGCTCGGGGGCGGTGATGAAGCCCTCGCTGCCGTCGAGGTCCACGAACACGCCGAAGCGCTCGATGCGGGTGACGACGCCCCGCACGATCTGCCCGTACTCGAAGCCCCGCCAGGTCGTCTCCGTCCCGGCGAGCCGGCGCCGCGTCCCGACGAGGGTGGCCAGGTCAGGTGCCAGGGGGAGTTCGAGGGTGTTCAGGGCGGGGTGGCGTAGCCAGAAGAGCCGGGGACGGTCCACCTTCCCGTCGTGCAGCGGCGGATCGTCGGTCGCCGGTGTGAAGTCGTCGATCACAAGCGTGCCGTCCGGAGTGAGCAGCCGGGCCGGGTCGGCGGGGTCGTCGTCCGGGGACTTGCCGGTGCCGCCGCCGTCGAGGACGAGGAGGTCGTACGGCCCCCGCTCACCGATCCGCCGCCAGTCGCCGTGGAGGATCTCCACCTCGGGCCGGTCGGCGAAGACCTCGGCGGCGACGCGGGCACGCTCCGGGTCGCGCTCCACGCCGACGATCCGTACGCCCTCCCGCGCCCCCGACGCCAGCCACGCCAGGCCCACCCCGCAGCCCGCGCCCGTCTCCCCGACGGCCCCCGCCGCGCCGCCCGCCAGGGCGTGCAGCAGGCGGCCCTGTTCGGGGCGGACGGAGTGCGGGAAGGCGTGGGCGCGGGCGGCGGCGAGGGCGCGCTCGACCAGCGGGGGGAGGTGGGTTTCCTTGGCGTAGGCGTCCGTTCCGGAGATCGACATGCGGTGATTGTGCAGGGGCGCTCCCGCCCGGCGCCCCTGCTTTCCGGCGGCGCCTAGTCGGTATCCCGCTCCACCGGGATCCACAGCTCCGCGTCCGCCTGTGCCGCGTCCGGTGTCAGCCGGGTCCGCAGCAGTTCGGGGCCCGGGCGGCTGCGGTACGGGTTGGACGGGAACCACTGGGTGAACACGTCCCGCCACAGGTACTGGAGTGCCTGCGGGAACGGCCCGGAGTTCTCGAAGACGGCCCAGGTCCCGGCCGGTACGGTGAGCGCCTCCATGCCGTCGGGCACGGCCGCCCCGCTCACCACCCCGTGGTAGTAGTCGAGTTCGGTGCCCTCCGCGCGGCTCGGGTCCAGGTTGTCGCTCACCCCCAGGATCCCCTGCGGCTCCTGGTCGGACAGATCCTCGATGCGCCGCAGTGTCTCCTTGCCGAGGCCCCGGATGAAGTCGGCGATGGCGGGGTTCATCCCCTCGTGCACGAGGGGGACGCGCACCTTCCTGCCGACCACCCGGAACTCGTCCTTCTCCACGATCCGGTATCGCATACTGCTGCTCCCTTCGACGGTGAGACGGAAGGACAGCCGTGGCTGGGACTCCAGAGCCGCACCGGTCCGCCTGGCCTCGCCGGGACCGACGCCGTGCATGGCGCGGAACGCGCGCGCGAACGCCTCTCCCGACGTGTAGCCGTAGCGCACCGCGATCTCCAGCAGCGTCCGGTCCCCGGCCAGTACCTCGGCACCGGCGATCGTGAGCCGTCTGCGCCGGATGTACTCCGACAGCGGCATCCCCGCCAGCGCGGAGAACAGCCGCCGCAGGTGGTACTCCGAGGTCAGCGCGGTCCGTGCCACGTCGGCCGCCTCGATCCGCTGATCGAGGCGGTGATCGATGTACTCCATGGCCTGGTTGAGCCGCTCCAGCACCCCGGCCTCCTTCCCTTTCGATCACCCACGTTAGGAAGGACCCACCCTGCCCGACCCGACATCCTGTGCCCGATCAGGTCGGGTGCGGCGCGTGGCCGTCCGCCGTCACCAGGTCCGCGACCGCGCAGCTCACGTTGTCCGGGCCGCCCGCGGTGTTCGCCGTGGCGATCAGGGTGTGGACGGCCGCTTCCGGGCCGGCGGCCGAGGCGAGCGTGCGGCGGATGTCGTCCTCCGGCACGACCGAGGACAGGCCGTCGGAGCACAGGAGGTAGCGGTCGCCGGGGCGGGCCTCGTGGAGGCGGAGGTCGGGGGCCGTGGTGCCGAGGGCCTTGAGGAGCAGGGCGCGTTGCGGGTGGGACCTCGCCTCCTCCGGAGTCAGACGGCCCTCGTCGATCAGCGACTGGACGAGCGTGTGGTCGTGGCTGATGCGGAACAGACCGCCCTCGCGGAGCAGATACGCGCGGGAGTCGCCGATGTGCACCAGGGCCAGCCGGGAGCCCGTCCACAGCAGCGCCGTCAGGGTCGTGCCCGACCCGGCCACGTCCTCGACGGCCTCCGTCGCACCCCGCACCGCCTCCTCCAGCAGATTGAGCACGTCGCCCGCCGACACGTCCTCGGCGTCCAGGAACTTCAGTGCCGCTACGGCCGCGCTGCTCGCCGGCAGGCCCGCGGGGCCGTAGCCGTCGGCGACCGCGAGCAGCCGGGTGCCCGCGTAGGCCGTGTCCTGGTTGGCGGGGCGGACCCGGCCGGGGTCCGAGTGGGCGGCGTAGCGGAGTTCCAGCACGGGCGGGTCCCTTCGCGCGACGGACGTCAGGTGGTCGACCAGGAACCCGGCCAGGTCACGCCGCTGGGCGGTCTCCGCCTCGATCCGCGCCCAGTACGCGCGGACCTCCCGGGCCGCCGCCGGGGCGTCGAGGGCGCACACCTCGCGGATCCGGGCCAGCGGCATCCCGATCCGCCGCAGCCACGCCACCAGCCGTGCCCGCTCCAGCTGCTCGACCGCGTAGTACCGGTATCCGGTGTCCGGGTCGACCTTCGCGGGACGCAGCAGGTCCAGCTCGTCGTAGAGCCGCAGGGCCTTGGGCGACAGCCGGCACGCCTTCGCGAAGGCACCGATCGTCAGCATGTACGTCCTCCCCGTCCGGGTCCTGCCTCCGATGCTGGGGCTTCACCGTGGGGGAAGGTCAAATGGGTTGCCGCGGTTGCGGGGGCCCTGCCTAGCCTGTCGATGTACCAGTCATAGATGTACACGTCATATGGGAAGGGACCCCCGTCGTGCCCCGAGTCGCCCTCGTCACCTACGACCCCCGGCCGGAGCCCAGCCACGACCGCGATCTGCCCGTGCTCCTGGACGCCCTGCGCGCGGCCGGGGCCGAGGCGGACGCCGTGTTCTGGGACGACGCCGAGGTCGACTGGGGCGGCTACGACCTCGCCCTCATCCGGTCCACCTGGGACTACAGCTGGCGGGTGGCGGAGTTCGTGGCGTGGGCCGAGCGGTGCGCCAAGGCCACCCGGCTCGCGAACCCGGCCGAGGTCGTGCGGTGGAACACCGACAAGCGGTATCTGGGCGAGCTGGCGGCGGCGGGGGTGCCCACCGTGCCCACGCGGTATCTCGCGCCCGGTGACGCCGTCGACCTCCCGGACGACCGGGAGTACGTCGTCAAGCCCGCCTCCGGAGCGGGCGCCCGTTATGCCGCGCGGTACACGCCGGAGCAGCACGGGACCGCCGTACGGCAGCTCGCGCGGATGCACGAGGAGGGGCTCACCGCGATGGTGCAGCCGTACATGAAGGGCATCGACGCCGGCGGTGAGCGGGCGCTGCTGTTCTTCGGGGGCCGGTTCCTGCACGCCAGCCGCAAGCGGGCGGTCCTCGCGCCCGGTACGGCCTTCGACGCGGCCAAGGTCGCCCACCCGGGCCTGGAGCCGTGGACGGCGACCCCGGCCGAACTCGCCGTCGCCGAGCGCGCCCTGGCCGCCGTACCGGATGCTCCGGAGCTGCTGTACGCGCGCGTGGACCTCGTCGACGGGGACGACGCTCAGCCGTGGGTGATGGAGCTGGAGCTCGTCGAGCCGAATCTCTTCCTCGACCTGCATCCACGGTCCCTGGCGCTCGTCGTGGCGGCGATCCTGAGGGCGGCCCAGGGGCCGGGCGCAACTTCCGCTCACCCTTAGAGGCGGGAATTGCGCGAACCCGGCCTGTCGCGCACACCCGGTGCCTACCCTGCGGGGGAACAGCGCGTACGGGGACCACAACAGAGGGCGTGACTGGTCGTGGGCGGATCAGAGTCGCGGCGTACTTCGGGCTTTCCTGTGGAGCTGACGAGCTTCGTGGGGCGCAGGGACGAGGCGGCCGAGGTCAGGCGGTTGCTGTCGGCGGGGAGACTGCTGACCCTGACGGGCCCGGGCGGGGTGGGCAAGACCCGGCTCGCCGGGCATGTGGCGCAGCAGGTGGCTCGGGTCTTCCCGGACGGGGTGTGGCTGGTGCCGCTCGCCGCGTTGCAGGACGAGGCGTTCGTCCCGCACGCCGTGATCGACGCGCTCGGGGTGCGCAGCGAGCGCGTACGGCCGCCGCTGGAGATGCTCGTGGAGTATCTCCGGGAGCGGCGGCTGCTCATCGTGCTCGACAACTGCGAGCATCTGCTGCGCAGTTGTGCGCTGCTCGCGGCCGCCGTGCTGTCGGCGACGGAAGGGGTAAGGATCCTCGCCACCAGTCGGCACCGGCTCGGTCCGGTCGGCGAGCGGCTCTTCGAGGTGCCGCCGCTGTCGGCGCCCGCGCCGCACGAGTTCTCCCAGGGCACGCTCGCCGCCGAACGGTTCCCGGCGCTGCGGCTGTTCGCCGACCGGGCGGCCGCCGTGGTGCCCGGCTTCACCCTCGGCGACAGCAACCAGCAGGCCGTGGCCCGGCTGTGCCGCCGGCTCGACGGGCTGCCGCTCGCCATCGAACTCGCGGCGGTACGGGTGCGGGCACTCGGGGTGGAGCAGCTCGTCGAACGGCTCGACGACCGCTACCAGTTGCTGACCGGCGGCAGCCCCGCCTCCGCGCCCCGGCACCGCACCCTGCGGTCCGCGGTCGACTGGAGCCATGAACTGTGCACCCCGCAGGAGCAGTTGGTGTGGGCGTGGCTGTCGGTGTTCGTCGGTGGCTTCGACCTCACGGCCGCGGAGGCGGTCTGCGGCGGGGAGGGCCTCGACGAGGCGGACGTCCTGGACGCGGTGGCGGGGCTGGTCGACAAGTCGGTGCTGGTCCGGGAGGAGTACGGCGGGCAGGTGCGCTACCGGCTGCTCGTCTCCCTGCGGGACTACGGCCTGGAGAAGCTGGCGGACCTCGGTGAGGTGACCGCGACCCGGCGCCGGCACCGGGACCACTTCGCGCGGCTGGCCGGCGAGTACGAGCGGAACTGGTTCGGGCCCGACCAGGCGGAGATCACCGAGCGGCTGCGTCTGGACCGGGACAACGTCCGTGCCGCACTGGACTTCTGCCTCACCACCCCCGGCGAGGCCCAGCACGGACTGCGGATGGCCTCCTCCCTGTGGTTCCACTGGGTCGCGGGCGGTATCTGGGGCCAGGGCCGGCACTTCATGGACGGCGCGCTGCGCGCCGGGGCGCGTCCGGACGTGGCACTGACCAGGGCGATGTGGGCGGGCGCGCTGATGTCGCTGGTCCACACCCGCTCGGCCGCCGTCCTGGCGGGCACCGAGACGCCCCGCTCGGCGGCGGACCGGGAGCTGTCGGTGCCCAGCCCGCCGCCGGTGCCGGCCGGCACCCTCGGCCCGGGACGGGCGCGCACCACGACGGCCAGCTTCATCGTCCTCACCCGTGTCGAGCTGGCCTGCACCCTCGTCAGCCGGGGCCGTCCGGAGGAGGCGGTGCCGCTGTGCGTCGAGGCGATCGCGCTCTGCGAGGCACACGGTGAACAGTGGGTGCGGGGCTGGGCGTTGCGCACCCTGGCGCTGGCGTACTGGTCGGCGGGGGACTACGAGCTGGCCGCCGAGCATGCGCGCGCGTGTCTGCGGCTGCCGTACACCACCCAGCAGGCCCAGAGTCTCGCCCGCACCCTCGATCTGCTCGCCGCCGCGGAGGCGCTGGCGCTCGCCGGGGCGGCCGAACGGGCGGGCGTGCTGCGCGGGGCGGTCGACCGGATCTGGCGGGACATCGGCGGCAACCCCGTGGAGCCGCTCCGGCCCGGGCGGCTCAGGATCGCGGAGCGGCACGCACGGCGGGTGCTCGGGGACGCGGCGTACGAGCGGGCGCACCGGCGGGGCGGCGGGCTGTCGATGGACGAGGCCGTCGCGTACGCGCTCGGGGAGGCGCGGGACCCTTCGGTGATCGGGCCGGCCGTGTCGCCGCCGGGCGAGGTGCTGCTGACGCGGCGGGAGACGCAGGTGGCCGCGCTGATCGCGCAGGGCTGCACGAACAAGCAGATCGCCGACCGTCTGGTGATCGCCCAGCGGACCGCCGAGGGGCATGTCGAGCGGATACTCGTGAAGCTGGGGTTCGCGAACCGGAGTCAGGTGGCGGCGTGGTTCAGTACGCGGCGGCCGGAGGAGGAGTAGGCGGGCGGCGGTGGGCAGCCGTATGCAGCAGCAGGTCCTCGCTCACACCGCCACCTCGTCCTCCTCGACGCTGAGCACCAGTTGGGGCACCTCGTCGGCGCCGAGCTGCCGCAGGACGAGCCCCAGCAGTTCGCCGCACCGCACGGTGACCTCGCTGCCGTCCGGCAACGAGCCGGTGAGGCTGATCAACTGCCAGGCGCAGTGCGCCTCCATGAAGCACAGGTCCCGCAGGTCGAGGACGAAACGGGCGGGCCCGGTGGTGTCCCGGCGGTCCAGCGCCTCGCGCAGCGTCTCGACGAACTCCGCGCGCGTGCCGAGCTCCGCGGAGCCGGATATACGGCTGCCGTCCTGGGTCGTGTCGGCGTCGATCGAGTCGAGGTTCTCCAGGACCCGCAGCGGGTGGACCTTGGTCATGTCGCTCAGCAGGCCGTCGCCGAAGCGCTCCTGGTCGTACCAGCAGATCGCGGTGAACAGCGGGTCGGCGAACAGCGGGGCCACGGCGGCCTCGTAGTCGAGGAGCCGCTCGTGGTCGAGGCCGATCTGCGGTGCCCAGCTCATGTCGGCGGTCAGCCGCAGCCCCGCCCAGCCCTCGCTGTAGCTGCGGTTGACCTCCCGCGTGTACAGCTCGATCGTGCGGTCCTCGCGGAAGCGGCCGTCCGGGATGTACATCTCGGTGTTCCGCTTCAGGGAGAGCTGTCCGCTGTCCCGGGCGGTGGCGACGTGACCGGAGCCGCCGTCGAGGAGGGCGACCACGTCGTCGTCGTTCATGTCGTCCGGGTTCATGACGAGCAGGACCTTCTCCCGGCGGGCGAGACTGGTCCGGGTGTACGCGGTGAAGACCTTCCACGGCGAGTCGGTGTCGCGCAGACTCATACAGGCGTGATCGCCCAGCTTCAGCCGCTCGACGGGCACGGTCCGATCTGACGTCTCGGTCATCGGCACGCCTCCAAGGGGGTCGCTCGGTGAGGGCTCTCCACGGACCGTAGGACCATGTGGAGCGGTATCTGCCGGAAGAGCGACAATGTTCGTTGCGTGGATCGGGTCCTGAGCGGATCAGGGCGAAAGGTGATTGGACACGTCCGTGCCTGTGCGGCCTGTGATCACGTGGGTATTCGGATATCCGGGTATGCGGAACGGGTGGCTCTCACCGCGCGGCCCGGGCCCGAGTGCGTCACGCTGCAGCCGCCCGACCGAGGACCACGACCACCATGTTGGTCCACCCCGGGACGGGGCGTGCACGTTCTTCCCAGGACATACCGTCCGTGGTGTTCTGTTGGCCTTTCGGTGGCCAATTCCCTTTCCGACCGCCAGACTTGCCGTAGGCGACGGCGATGCGACGGGGGACGGCAGTGGTCGAACAGAGAGTCGTGGACATCGTGCTTCCCAATGGGAAAGTCATGCTGGCCAGGGTGCACCAGATGGAGGCACGCGGGCCCCAGGACGTCGGACTCGACAGACTGCTGTCCTTCGACGCGGTCACGGACTCGCTGCAGGGGGTGGGCGCGGCCATCGTCGACAGCATGGAGAGGATCAGGCCCTCCAAGGCCACCGTCGAGTTCGGTCTGGAACTGGCGGTCAAGGGAGGGGGCCTGGTGGGCATCTTCGTGGACACCGGGAGCAAGGCGTCACTGAAGATCACCCTGGAATGGGAGAGCGGCGCCGGGAATGTCGCAGATCAGACGACTGCTGGTTGACTGCCTGGTCCAGATCACGGGCCCCGAAGTGGCGGGCGGCACAGGGTTCTTCATCGCTCCCGGCACCATCCTGACCTGTGGGCATGTCGTGACCGGCGGGACAGGTGCCGAGTCGCTGCGGGCCTGCTGGAACGGGGGAAGTGCGGCGGCTCGGATCGTGGCCGTTCACCCGTCGGCCGGTGCCCTTCGGGCTCCCGGCCCGTATCCCTACCCGGACTTGGCCGTGCTCGAAGTCGAGCGGACCGGGCACCCATGTGTCCGCCTGGACCTCGACGAACCCCGCTGGGAGGATCGCGTCCACGGGTGTGGATACACCAGGACCTGGCCTGGCGAACAGGCGCAGGTGGAACCGGTGACCTTCACGCACGAGGGCCTGCACGAGGTCGGCGCAGGACTGCTGAAACTCGCGGGCGGTCAGGCGGTGCCGGGCATGAGCGGCGGCCCGCTGCTCAATCTGCGCACCACGGGCGTGTGCGGTGTCCTCAAGACCACGCGTGATGCCGACCGGCCGACGGGCGGCTGGGGCGTGCCCGTCGGGCTGTTGCGTACGCTCCACCCGGAACTGCTCGATGCGCACGACGCCTTCCACCGTACGGACCGTCGCTGGCGGGAGGCCGCCGACGCCGTCACACCGATGCTGGCCGGCCTGTCCGCACTCGGTGCCAGCTATGCGGGCAGGATCGAGAACTTCCTGGCGGAGTACCTGGGCAGGGACGGCGCCGCAGTCCCCTTCGGCGGCCGGGACCCACAGTTGAGGGAGCTGTCCGCCTGGCTCGGCGACCCCCAGGCCCACAGCTACGCCCTGATTGTCGCGGAGGCGGGCCGAGGAAAGTCGGCCCTGCTGGTGCGCTGGGCTCAGGAGGTCATGCGGCAGGAGCAGGCCCATGTGGTCGTCGTCCCGGTGAGTATCCGCTTCAACACCGCCCAGGCCGGCGTGGTGTTTCCCGCACTGGCGTCGCGGCTGGGCGAGGTGTACGGGCAACCCCCCGCGCGGACGGACATGTCCGCCGACGAGTGGAAAGAGGCGTGCCTCGGCTACTTGCGACGCCCACCTCCCGGTGACCGCCCCCTGCTGGTGGTGCTCGACGGGCTCGATGAGGCGACCGACTGGGAGCCGGGCCCCGATCTCTTCCCGGCCACCCCGGCAGCGGGCGTACGGGTGCTGGCCTCGGCGAGGTGTCTGGCCGGGGACACGGACGACGGAGGTTGGCTCGACCGGCTCAACTGGGGCTCCCGAGCAGCGAGCTTGACGCTTCCCCCGATGGACAGGGCGGGCGTCAGCCAGGTCCTGCACTCGATGGGCGATCCGCTTGCCGGCCTGGTGACCAACGTGGACGTAGTGAGCGAGCTGTACCGCTTGAGCGAGGGCGACCCCCTGCTCGTACGGCTCTACGTCGAGGCGTTGCAGCCCTACGGCGGCCAGGCCGCGATGATCAGCCCGGGCCAGTTGCCGTCGATCAGCAAGGGTCTGAAGGGCTACTTCACGCGCTGGTGGGGCGAGCAGGAGCGCCAGTGGCGGGCCCAGAACCGCAACTCCGCGGCCGAACGGCAGGACCGCGCCGCCGTCCTCACGGGGCTGGCCGCGTGCCGACCCGGACCGGACGCCGCGGCACTGCTCCACGAAGCGCTGCTGTGCACCCAGTTGATCGACGATGCGCGCCCACGGATCGAGGCCCTGGGCGTCGTCGCCCCGGTCCTGGACACCGCCGATCGGGCACTTGGCCAGCTGCTGAACGACCTGGTGTTCCGGCCGGGCCGGCTCACGGACGCGGAAGTGCACGCCTTCCTCGTGTCCGGCGGCGTACCGCTGGCGGACGGAGCGGTCGATGCCGCTGTGGCGAGGGTGCGGAGTGTCCTGGAGAGCGAGGTACGGCTGGCGGCTCTCCGGGCGGGCGCTCTTCGCGTGTCCGAGCAGCACCGCCTTGAGTGGGGCGGCCTCGCGTTGTCGGAGGCCGCGGTCATCAGGAGCGTCGAGTCCCGGAGCGCGCACCTGAGACAACTGGCCGAGGACCTCCCGGAACTCAGGCCACGGATCGACGGGGAGGTGCGCAGGGCCCTGCGGCATGCCCGGACCGTCGAGGCGCGGTTGGCCCTGATCGACGGAGCCGACGCCCTGCCCGGACTGCTGGCCCTGGCGGGGGATCCGGAGCGTGCGGTCCGCGAGGTGGTCGTGCCGGTGCTGACCGAGGTCTTCGCCCAGCCGTTGCTGCGGGTCGCCGGGTCGGCGGACGCGCTACTGCAGCGACTGGAGACGCTGTACGGCCAACTGCCGGACGTGCTGCCCGAGGAGCTGGCCACCGTGCTGTGGGAGGTCTCGGCCCAGGCCGAACCGTGGCTCGTCCCTTGGTTGCTGGTCCGGCTCGTGCCCCACCTGCCCGGCGAGTGGGTGCCGTCCGTGGCGGCCCGGCTCCAGCAGGTCGACTTCGACCCGGACCGCGCTTGGGCGGTGAGGCGGGAGGAGTTCCGGACGGCCCTGGCTCACGCACTGGACACGGTGTATCCACGCCTGGACCGGGCGGCACAGTCCGCGGTGCTGGACACGGTGCTCGCCCACCCGCTCTCCGCGCCGAGACTCAGGACACTGCTGGAGCACACGGAGACCGACAGGCTCCCGGACATCGTGCGCGCGGCGCGGGACATGCCGTTCCAGGACGCCGTCGTCGCGGCCAAGCACATCAGGCGGTACGTCGGCAGGGAGGCTCTCGCCGGCTTCCTGCTCCCTCTGGTGCACACAGCCTTGGCGAACGGGCCGGAGACCCCGTTGCCGCACATGATCGGCCTGATGCAGCTCGTGGACCGGGACATGCGTGGCGCGCTCCTCGACATGGTCACCGCCGAGGTCGCGAAGCTCGATGTGCGGGAGTGGCCGAAGTTCCTGCGGCGGCTGCCCGCCCAGAACAGACGCACGGTGGCGCGTGCGCTCTTCCGCTGGGAGGAGTTGGCGAACCACTGGGATCTGACGCGTCTCATCGCGCGTCTGCCCGCGGAGTGTCTGGAGGGCGCGGAAGCGGCGGTTTTTGCCGTGACGTCCCCCTCGATGCGGCTGAACGCGCTGGGCGCCTTGATCGCCGCCGGCGGGCGGCCCACGCCGGACCGGCTGTGGGACGAGGTTCTTCGCACGATAGGGGCCAATCCGGGCGTGGTGCTCCCGCCGTTCGGGCTGCTCGGACTTCTCGAACGTGACGTGGGCTGTATCGAGGACCATTGGGCGGCCGAACTCACCTACGCGATCCGGCAGCACACCGGCACCGTCGAGCAGCAGGTGGACCTGCTCTGCGCACTCGCCCGGCACACCCGGCACCCGAGCGACTGCGCCCTGCTCGGATTCGCGCTGGACATGGCCGATCTGATCGTGCACGACCTGGCCCGGGACATCACTCTGCTGGCTGTCGCGGAGAACGCCGCGGCGGTCTGTCCGCACATCGTCGAGCGTGTGCTGGACGCGGTCGTCCGGATCAACGGGCCGGAGGGAAGGATGCGGGCGATGGTGGCGCTCGTCCCCGCGATGCAGGCGTGGATCGGGACGGGACAGGCCGATGCGTCGGCCTGGGACCGGGCCCTGCGCCAACTGTCCCTGCAACCGCGCCCGCTCGCCGTCCGTGAGATGGCGCTGCTGGCGAAGGCGGGCGCGGGATTCCTGCCGGACGACCGAGCTGTTCCCCGCGCGTTCCTCACCGCCCTGCACCGGGTGGGCGGTTGGTGGCGGACGTGACCATTTCCCCACGTGGCGGCTAGCGCCTGACCTCCGTGCGTTGCAGCAAGCCCCATGTGAACTCCGCCGCGCACTCACGTCGTACGCCGTCCCGGTCCGGGGCCGTGAACGCCAGGCCCCAGCGGGTCGGGGCCGTGCCCTCCAGTGGGCGGGCCGGGGCAAAGGCGCGTGCCGCCTCGTCGACCGTGCAGGACCACGGGGTGAGGTCTTCCAGGGTCCGTAGCTCCGGTGCAGGCGCCCCCGGCCCCCGGACCAGCCACTCGTTCCACACCGCGCCGTTCGGTGCCAGCAGTACCTCGAAGCGCAGGTCCGGCCAGAGGGGCAGGGGCCACAGCCAGGCCTCGCAGTCCAGGTCGCCGACCTTGCGGGTGAGTACCGTCTGCGGGGTTCCCAGGACCGAGCGGTAGCGGGACGCGGCGGCACGGGCGCGGGGGGAGCGGATCATCGCCTGCCAGCGTTTGTTCGCCTCGCGCATGTCGGCCAGGGAGGCGCCCAGTTCGCGGCGGGCGTCCTCGACGAGGTCCGGGTTGTGGTCGGCCATGCGACGGAGCAGTACCAGCTGGAAATCAAGGGACATGTGATCCATCGTGGCCCACCGGGCGGCGGGCGTCGGGCAGGAAGAGCACCGAATTGACGTACCGGGGGCCCCGCAGGGGCAGGACGCGGCGGAGCAGGCCGTGGGTGACGACGTAGGAGGCCTCCGCCTGGTGGGCCTCCAACGGGAAGGCGCTCAGCCGCACCCAGTCGCGGCCCGGCAGCACCCAGCCCTCGTAGCCGAGCAGGGACAGATACGTCACCACGGGGGCGATCGGCTGGATACGGGACTCCAGCTCGATGAAGAGGGCCGGGCGGTCGCGTGCCAGGATGCCGGTCGCGCCGCGGAGGACCGCGAGCTCGCTGCCGTCGACGTCGACCTTGACGAAACCGACGTCCTCGAGGCCGAGTTCGTCGAGGGTGACGCAGCCGACCGAGAGGGCCTGGGCGTGGATGTCGCGGCGGACCAGGGAAGAAACGCCCCGGTCGCCCGCGTCGCGCGCCGGCAGCCACAGGCGGGCCTGGCCGGGGCGTTCGGCGGCGGCGGCCTGGACGACGCGGACGTTGGGCGGGGCGGTCGCCGCGAGAAGCCGGGCCAGGTGGGGCACGGGTTCCACGGTCACCACCCGGCGCGCCCGCCTCGACAGACGGCGCGTCCACGGGCCGTACCAGCCGCCGACGTCCACGGCGGTGCCGCAGCCGGCCGGGCACAGCTCGCCGAGTCGCGCCAACTCCGGTTCGAAGCGCGGGTACACGGCCCGGGCGACGGCGGCGACCAGCCGGGTGGGCAGCAGTGGGGCGACCTTCGCGGCCAGGGTCATGGGCTCATCCGCTTGAGCAGTTCCTCGTGTTCGTCGTCCGAGACCTGCTCCCCGGACGACGGCAGCAGCTGCGGGATGCCGTCCACCACCGGGTAACGGCGGTGCAGGCGCGGGTTGTAGAGGACCTCGTCCGGTACGACGAGGTGCAGCGGACCCTTGTCGAGCGGGCACGCCAGTATCTGGAGCAGCGGGTCGTCGGGTTTCATGGGGGTGTCAACTCCTTGGCGCCGATGGGGGGTTGGGCGGCGCTCTGGTCGTGTTTGGGCATGGACAGCAGTACGGAGACGGCGAGCGCGGTGCCGGCCAGCCGCAGCGCGAGCCGCAGCGGGTCGTGCGGCAGCGCCTCGCCGAACGACAGGGTGCCGAGCACCGCCGTGAACAGACAGGTCACCGTCGTGCACACCGGGACGATCAGTGAGGCCCGGCAGCGTTGCAGCGCGGCCTGCGACATGACGAGCCCGAACGCGCCGGTGAAGAGGAGAAGATACGGATAGGGGGAGCGGAGGAGGTCGATGACCGCTCCTCCGAGGCCGCTCGAGGTCAGATAGCTCGACACGCCCTTGATCGCGAGCGAGCTCACGCCGTACAGCAGACCCACCGCCACGCCGTACTCGACGCCGGTCGTCGGCATCCGGTGGCGATGGCGGGCGCGGCGCTCGGCGGACCCGTACAGCCACACGCCCGCCGCCAGCGACGGCACGCACACCAGCAGGATCAGCGGGTACGGGGCGGCCTGACTGACGGTGTCCGCGCGCTCGTCCAGCGACAGGACGACCATCAGCAGTGCGGCGAGGATCGCCCCGAGGGCGTACCGCTCGCGCCCGGTCGTCTCCTCGCCCAGCAGCCGCGCCGACAGCAGGACCAGCAGGACGAGACCGGAGACGAAGATGCCCTGCGCGGCGGCGATCGGCAAGGTGCGGTAGACGATCAGCTGTGCGCCGAACCCGGCGAACAGCGCGAGCGAACCCCCGATCCACAGCGGGCTGCCGAGCACCAGCCGCAGCAGCCGGGCGGGTTGCCGGATCGACACCTCGGGCAGGGAGCTGAGCGCCCGTTTCTCCAGGACGAAACCGATGCTGTACAGGGTGTTCGCCACCAGGGCCGCCGCCACTCCCCACCACATGGACAGGCCCCCTAGGTCTTCCGCGCGTGCAACAGCAGGATCGAGGCGAGGGACGGTCTGCGGCACGCCAGCCGGTCGAGCGGCCGCATGGGACGCGGTACGCCGTGGAAGGGCGCCCCTTCCAGTCGTACGAGCGTGAAGCCGGCCGCGGCGACGAACTCCCGCAGCGCACGGGCGGTGTAGAGCCGCAGGTGCCCCACCACCTCCCGGCCCGGGCGGCCGTGGATGGCACGCAGGCTGACCTCGGAGAACACCGGCTGCACCCCGGCCAGCAGCAGGGCACGGTTGTACCAGGCGGCCAGGTTCGGGGTGGACAGCATGAGATGGCCTCCCGGGCGCAGGACCCGTCGGATCTCGTCCAATGCCGAGTCCGGGTCGACGAGATGCTCGATGACCTCGCTGAACAGCACGGCGTCGACGGACTCGGTGCCAAACGGCAGCCCGCCGTCGCCGAGTTCACCGCGGACCGTGTACGGCAGCCGGGTGCGGGCGCGGCGCAGGGCGTCCTGGGACCAGTCGACGCCGACGAGACGGTGACCGGGGAGCAGGGGGGCGGCGACCGCGGCGGCGGTGCCGTCGCCGCAGCCGATGTCGAGGACGGTGTGCGCGCGCTCCTCCGTCAGGGCCTCGGCCAGCATGCGGGCCTGGCGGAGGCTGCGCGGGGTGCCGGAGGCGACGGGGACGGCGGGGTCCTCGTAGAAGTCGCGCAGCTCGGGCGGCTTGGCGGGGGCGGTCCGCGAGGTCTGGGAGGTCTGGGCGGTCGTCATCGCTGGTCCACGTCCGTCGTGTGCAGATAGTGCTCGAACAGGTCCCGCAGATGGGCGCCGTCGCCGTGGCTGAGCAGGGCGCGCGACCAGCGCAGGGCGAGGTGGAGACGGCCGGCGGTGGAGGCGGTCGTGACCGTGAGGCCGCGGGGCATCCGGGCGGGCGCCGAGAACCACACGGCGTGCGCCCGGCCCGCCTCCTCGCCGAAGTCCAGGGGGTACGGGATGCGGCCGATGTTGCTGAGGAGCGTGGTGGACGTCCAGGGCCCGGCCGCTCTGCGCAGGCCCCGGGTGAGGGCGGCCCGCCAGGCCACGGGGGTGACCGGGGCGGTGAGCAGGGTGGCGCCGCGGCCGAGTTGGGGGCGCGGGAGGGACTTGAGGGCGCGGGTCCGGGTCGCTGTGCGCTCCAGCAGGCCGGGCAGGTCGGTGGTCGTCAACTCGTCTGGTGAGAAGGGGACTTCGACGAGCCGCGTGCCGTTGCCGATCGGCATGCTCGTGTCGCGGGGGCGGTCGTCCACGGGCATGGTGATGCGCAGGGGGCGGGGAGCGGCGCCGTGTTCGCGGTTCCAGTGGGCGATGGTGAGGGCGGTGGCGACCATGAGCTGGTCGTTCACGGTGTAGGGGGAGCCCTTGGGGCGGTGCGGGAGGGGGAGTTCGGTGACGAGCATGCCGTTGCCGGGGGACGGTTCGGGGGCGCCGGGTGCCACGCGTGCGGGCGGAGACCAGTTGGAGGGGGTGTCCGCGGGGTCCTGCCGGACCTCGGTGGTGCGGACGGGAGGTGCGGCGGGGCTGTTGTCGCGGCCGCCGTAGAGCTCGGCGGCGGTGGCGAGGACGCGGAGGCAGGCGGGGCCGTCCAGGGCGGTGTGGTTGATGGTGAGGAAGAGGACGGTGGAGTCGCTCAGCCGGGAACTCGGCCGCTCGGCCTGCGTCCTCCCCCATCCCACGACGTCCGTCGCCTCGCTTCCCTCCGCTCGTCCCGCCCCCTCCACCACCTCCAGCCGGATCGGCGGCGAGTCCGTCAGCGGCGGCGCCGTCGTCAGCGCCCGGGTCCGTGCGTCGCGCAACGCGTCCCTCCCCGGAGCGGGGAAGGTGACCACCTCCACGTCCGGGCGCTCGGTCAGCTCCCACTCGTACCGGCGCCGGTACCACGTCCCGCTCGCCTCCCTCATCAGGATCCGCGGATGCCGCAGCAGCGCGTCATGGAACGCTTTTCGCAGCCCCGCCGGGTCAAGACGCCCCGGCAGATGGACCTCGATGTGGACCGTCTCCGGCTCCTCCTCCTGGAGGCAGTGCCGGGAGACCTCGTCCACGACCGGGAACGGGATGCGCGCGGGTGCGGTGGTCATGCGGGTTCGCCCCCTTCGACTTTGGGCAGCTGTCGCGTCGGCGCCTCCGACTCGGGTGGCGTCCCCTCCGCCGTGGGCTCCCGCACGCTCACCACCGCCGCGAACAGCCCGATCAGCGCCAGCAGTTGGGCCGTATGACCGAAGGCCCCGTGCCCTGCCGCCACCGGCTCGCCCGCCCCGGTCGCGGCCGCGATCCCCGCCCCGGCCAGCGCCACGAACGCGATCGGTACGAGCCACTCGTGCCGCCGGTGCGCCAGCAGCGCGAGTGCCGGCACCAGCAGGGCGAACCACCCGGCGATCAGCACCCCCACCACCGTGAGCGCGACCGTGCCCAGCCAGAGACCCGGCGGCGGCGGAAGGACCTGCGGCTCGTCGGGGTTGGGCGAGCGCCGGCGCCACAGCACCAGGCCCACCAGGGCCAGCAGCGCCACACCGCTGGCGATCAGCGCCGCGTCGTAGGTCGTCGCCGGCTCGTACGACAGCTTGACGTCGCCGCCCGCCCCGGCCGGGATCCGCCAGGCCTGCTGCCAGCCGTCGAGCCGTACCGACGACAGTTCCTTGCCGCCCAGCGTGGCCTTCCAGCCGTCGTTGTAGTTCTCGTACGTCGTCAGATACATGGCCGCACCGGAGCCGACGCTCACCTCGCGGCGGTCGCCCAGCCAGTCCCGGATCCGAAGGTCACGTCCGGTGGAGGTGGGTTCCGCGACCGTCCCGCGGGTCAGGGTGACGTCGGTCAGCGTCAGAGGCCCGGCGTCCCCAGCCTCTACCTGGTGCGTACCGGAGCCGAGGTCCAACTCGGCGTCGGAGCGCCCCTCTTGGCAGAGAGTCACCTCGACGGGGCGGCGCTGGGTGAGGTCTCCCACCGTCCCCTTCACCCTGGTCTGGTAGAGCTCGCGGTCCACGGACACCACCGGCCCCTCGCCGCACGGCAGCGAGAACTCCCGGTCGCTGCCCGGCTGGGGCGTGCGATAGGAGGCGTCGGGCGTCTCGAGTGAGGGGATGTAGGCCTCGGTCAGGCCCACCGGCAGTCGCAGATCCTCGTCGACCACCGGGTTGTAGAGGGTCAGCGGTGCCGTCTGGGTGATGGTGATGTCGAGGCGGTCGGTGGTGATCGCCGGGAAGCGGACCCAGCCGTTCTCGTCGACGCCGGCGATGGTCGCGCCGTCCGGGGAGCTGATGTTGACCTCGGTCGGACGCGTGGACAGGCCGCCCGCGGGGGCCAACACCAGTTCGCTGACGGGCTGTTTGCCGCCCCAGCGCAGATGGACCGTCGGCCGGTCGCCCGCGATCCACGCCGTCGTCAGGTCGCCGTCGGTGAGGTTGCGCGCGGACAGACCGACGCCGAGGGCCGCCGTGGAGTCGGCGGTGGCGATCACGCGGTGGTCCTGGCCTTCGGGCGCGATCTCGTAGAGCAGCCGGTCGAGTTGCTCGCCCGGCACCGGGACCGCGTTCGCCCGGATCGAGTACGTCCCTCCGGTGGCCGTCGAGAAGCGCCGGTGCAGGCCCGCCTCCATGCCCGTGGCGGACAGGCCCGTGGGGTTGGCCGTGCGGTGCAGGGAGATCAGCTCGGCGCCGGCGTTCGTGTCCTCGGCGTCGGTCGGCAGCTTCAGCAGCCGGGTCACCTGGACGTCCGGCAGGGTGATCTCGGAGAAGCCGGCGCCCACCAGTCCGGTGCGCCGTTCCGCCGAGTCGAGGATCGTCAGCTTCATCCAACCGGTCGCTCCGGGCGGCGACTTGATGGTCTGGGTGCTGCCGTCGGAGCGCAGGATGGTGGTCTCGGACCCCTTCTCGGTCTCCACCCGCACCTTCGTCGCCGCCGACCGCACGCTGTCCTGCGGCAGCGGTGTCACCTTGAACGAGGACGGCATGTCGTACGCGTCGTCCGAGAACGCGATCCGCAGCCACTGTCCGTCCGCCGAGCCCAGCGCACCCTCCGCCCAGGCGGTGTCCGGGTTGCCGTCGAAGGCGTTGACCGGGTCGTACTGCGGCAGATGGAACAGCCAGTTGCCGTACGAGGACGCCGACACCGAGCGGGCGCCCCGCAGTTGGGCCACCGTCTGATGGTCGAGGCCCTTCGCCGGCAGGATCTGGTGCGGTTTCTCGCCCGGGTCCTCCGCCGCCTCGGGGGCGTTGCGTTCGTTGCTGGTGTACGTGTACGAGGTGTTGGCGTTGACCAGGCCGAACCGGGTGTCCGCGCGGCGCAGGCCGTCGCCGACCACCTGGAGCGGCGGGGTCCCGACGCCGGGGTGGTTGTCGCCGGTCAGCACGGTCGGCCGGCCGCGCAGCTCGGTCGCGAGCGGCAGCAGGGACTCGGGGCCGCCGGAGACGACGGCGGTGTCGGCGACCGGCAGCAGCCCGGCATGCCCGGGGCGCGGTATGTCCTCGGCGGGAGCGTAGATCTCCACCGCCCGCTGCCTCGGATACAGGCCCTCGACCGCGAGGGGGGCGTCCTGGATGATCCGGCCGCCGGTCATGACCGGGCCGAGGCCCTTCATGCGCCGGTAGCCGGACTCCTCCAGGGTCCGCTTCACCGTGGTCGTCGGCACATAGCCGATCTGGTCCGGGTCGAGGTCGTTGCGGACGACGACGTAGTGGATGCCGGAGCGGCTCAAGTAGTCGGCCAGGCCCGGGACTTCACCGCCGCTCATCAGGGCCTGCTCGACGGCGTCCATCGCGCGCCGGTTGCCGGCGGTGCCGAAGGGGACATAGTCGCGCTGCGCCCAGCGGGACTCGGCGACCACGTCGAGCGGCTGGTCGATGGTCGAGCCCCAGGTGTAGATGCCGTGCGCGGTCGCAGGGACGACCAGGGCGCGGGAGTCGGGCGAGGCGTCCTTCAGCCAAGCGGCCGTCGCCTTCCAGTACTTGGGGATCTCCTGGAAGGAACCCGGGTTGAGGATCGAGCCGTTGAGATACGGCCACATCAGACCGGGCAGGATCAGCACCGCCGCGATCAGCGGCGCGAACCGGCGCCCCCGTACAGGTCGGGCGCCCCGCGTCTCGGCCGCGACCCCCGCCAGATGGGCGAGGCCCAGGACCAGAGCCAGGGCCAGTCCCGTCTGGAACTTGTAGATGTTCCGGAACGGGACGAGCCCGCCGTTCAGCCAGTCCTGCACCACCCCGTGGAAGGGCGCCCCGAACGCGCCGCCGTACCCGGCGAGCAGGACCGGCACGACCACGATCACCGTGAGCGTCAGCCAGCGCCGCTCCGGCATGTCCCGCCGGGCAAGCCCCGCGAGGCCGAGGCCGGCCGCGAGCGTCGAGCAGACGATGACGACCACCGAGGCCGCCACGGTCCAGC
The DNA here is from genome assembly GCF_045041015.1 of Streptomyces sp. NBC_00019. NCBI lineage: Bacteria > Bacillati > Actinomycetota > Actinomycetes > Kitasatosporales > Streptomycetaceae > Streptomyces > Streptomyces sp. NBC_00019. The sequence continues at coordinate 3,568,933 of NZ_CP108302.1, read as the reverse complement.
CGGCCGGCAGCCAGGCCTCGCCGAAGTGCAGATACGCGACCCAGTTCCCGGCGCCGCGCAGCGCCTCGGTCGCCGCCATGGTCTCGGTCGTGGTCTGTGAACTCTCCACGTACGGAAGGAAGTTCTCGCCGTAGAAGCCGAGCAGCAGCAGCGGGATCCACCACCAGGCCGTCGCCAGCACCAGGCCCGGCACCCACCAGGCGATCAGCTTGCGCTGCCGTGGCCCGGGCGGGCGGGACAGGAGATAGAGGCCGACCGGGAGGAGGGACGCGAGGGTCGAGGCCGCGTTCACGCCGCCCATGAACGGGATGATCACCGCCGAGCGCAGGGCGGCTACCCGGGCGCTGTACCGCTCGTCGACCAGCGGCAGCAGCACCCACGGCAGGACGGCGCCGGGCAGCGCGGCCGCCGACGTCGAGCCGATGACGATGGTGAACACCGGCCACAGCGCATAGGCGACGGCGGCGAGCAGCCGTGAGGCGCCGCTGCCGATGCGCAGCCGCTCGGCCAGCCGCAGGGCGCCCCAGAAGGCGACCGACACGATGAGCGACATCCACAGCCGTTCGGCCAGCCACACCGGCAGCCGTACGGCGTCGGCCAGCCAGTAGAACGGCAGCATCGGCCACAGATAGCCGGTGTACTGGTCGGAGATCCCGCCGAAACCGCCCTGGTCCTGCCACAGCTGACCCAGGTCGGAGAAGAACCGGCTCGGGTCGACGGTGACCCCGAGCTTGGTGTCGAAGGTCTGCCGCCCCGGGTGCACCGCCAGGAACAGCACGAACACCACGGCCCAGAACCCCAGCAGCCAGCGCCGCGACCGCGGGCCCTCCGGCGGGCCCGCCATACGCGCGGTGGAGGGTACGGCCGCCGGGGGAGGGGCCTGGACCGTGGACGTCGTCATCGTGGACACCGCCGGAGGATGAGGAGGAGGTTCCAGGTGGCGACCTCGCGGATACCCGGCGCCTTGACGACGGTCTCCGCGAGGAACGGCCAGTAGCGGGAGCGCGCCGAGACCACCCGCACGTCGTCGCGGGCGCGCACCTGCCGCAGGGTCGGGCCGATGTGCACGGCGAACAGGTTCTCGCCGAGGGTGTGCTTGGCGGCCTTTCCGGTACGGCGCCGGTAGCGGGCCCGGGCCCGCTCGGCACCCAGGTAGTGCCAGGGCGCCCACTCGTGGCCGCCCCACGGGGACAGCCAGTTGGTGAACGACAGATAGATCAGCCCACCGGGCCGCGTGACCCGTACGAGCTCACTGACGAAGGTCTGCGGATCGGCGACATGCTCCAGCACGTTGGAGGAGAAGGTGACGTCCGCGACCCCGTCGTACAGCGGCAACAGGTATCCGTCGGCGATCACGGCCCCGTCGGTCGGCTTGGGGCCGAGTTCGGTTACGTCGGGTTCGAAGAGGTACGCGTGCGCACCCCGTCTGCGGAACTCCTCGGTGAAGCACCCGCTGCCGCCCCCGACATCCACGACCGTACGGCCGGCGACGGGACCGTCGTAGGCCTCGACTTGATCGACGGAGTCGCGGGCGAGGAGTGAGTAGCAGGCGTCGGGGTCGTCCTGCTCGTGGAGGAAAGCTCGGAAAAGGGTGACGGATCGTCGAAACGAAGGGTCCTTCATGCCGCCAGAGGGGCGCGGGGCTGTGTCTGATTTGCGGCTACCGCCGCGTGTGCGTGACAAGCCACGACGCGCCCCCAGCCGCGAACCGGCATCACCACGACGGCGCATGGCCGGCCTCCCCCCTCACCGCCTCGGCGGCGACCGCACGGAACTGTCTCACCGTCCGATCCCAGCGATAACGCGCCGCATGATCTCGGGCCGTCTTGCCCATCAGTTCACGGCGATGACCCGACAGGGCCAACGTGCACCAGGCCGCCGCGAACGTGGACTCGCCGTGCGCCAGCACACCCGTCTCCCCGTCCACGACGGAATCCCGCAGGCCGGGTACGTCGAAGGCGATCGTCGGCGTCTCACGAGCCGCGGCCTCCGTGACGACCAGACCCCAGCCCTCGACCGCGGACGGATGCAGCAGCAGCCACGCCGCACAGAGCAGCCGGTGCTTCTCCGCCTCGGACACATGGCCGGTGAACTCCACACCGGGACCGGCGAGTTGCTCGAGACGCTCCCGTTCGGGACCGTCGCCGACGATCAGCAGCCGGCCGCCGGTCACGGGCCGTACCCGCTCCCACAGCCGCAGCAGCAGGTCGATGCGCTTGTACTCGACGAGCCGGCCGACCGCCACGAACAGCGGCTCGGGGGAGCGGTCCGCGCGCGGACCCGGCTCCTCCACTCCGTTGTGCACGACACGGATACGGTCCCGCTCGACGCCGATCCCGCGCAGTGCGTGGGCCGTCGAGGGGGACACGGCCACCAGCAGACTCCGGTGCTGCGCACCGGTCAGCGCCCAGTGCTCGAGTCTTCGGCCGAGGCGCGCGGCGGGGGCCATCGGCCCGCCGAACCGCATCTTCCACAGATCGGTGTGCACATGGTTGACCAGGCACAGCGTAGGACCGCGGTGCCAGACGGGCGCGAAGTACGGCATCCCGTTGCAGACCTCGACCAGCAGATCGCAGTCGCCGACCTGGCGGGAGAAGGCCGAACGGGCACGGAGGAAGTGACCGAGTTCGCCGCCCGCGGAGACGACCCGGTAGTCGCGGTACGACGCGGGACCGCCGCACAGCAGGGTGACCTGGTGGCCGAGCCCGGTGAGGCCGTCGGCGAGCCGGTCGACCAGGAGCTCGGAGCCCCCGGCGGCCGGGTTGTCCAGATCACGATGGGCAAGGAAAACGATTCGGCGCGGGGGTGGGGGGAGCGCCGAGGGGTGCTGCGACGCCCGGGGCGAGGCGGCGTGCAGCGAGGGTGGTACGTGCTGGGGCATGTGCGCTCCAACTCGTCTCAGGGTGCGGAACTTTGAGCGTGGGGGAGAGCTTTACGTTCCTGTGGGGGGTTTGAGTGCTTGCTGCGAGGGTCATGTGGGTGGGCTGTGCTCGGGTGGGGGTGGACAGTTTTCGCCCACCCGTTCGCCGTGGCTACTCACCCAGGTGACAATTTCCGGCCTTATTAGAGCTGACGTCCAGTCACATCGTGAGCGGGGAATCGGGCGTATCGGATGAACCGGGATGCCGCCTCCCGCGTACCACCAAAACGGAACCGGCCACCACCAGGACGAACCCCAGCACAGCCGCACCGATCGGCACCGTCTCACCGATCGCCTTCAGCTGACCGCTGTCCTGCTCGGCCTTCTTCACCGCGTCCTTCTGCGTCGCGGTCGTGAAGGCGATCTTCTCGCTGTCCAGCAGCACCACCGCGTCCTTCTTGGCGCCCGGCGCCCGCAGGGTCCGCTTCGGGCCGGTCTGCGCGTAGATCACGCGGCCGGTGCGCTGGTCGACGACCAGCTCGAACCCGTGGTTGGAGTACCACTCCTCGGCCAGCACCTGCGGGCTGTCCGGCCGGCCGACGAGGCTGCCCGGCACCATCCGGGTGCCGACCTTCGTCGGGGCGACCGTGCCGGTGAACCGGTAACCCGTGTACCCCTGGACCTTCCTGGTATCCCGGTAGGTCAGCACGATGGTGTTGCCGAGGGTGTTGTCCCACCACTGGTAGGCGCGTTTCTGCACGTCGAAGGGGAACTTCAGATACGCCTCGCCCTCGATGTACGGCTTCTCGCCGCAGCAGTGGACGGGCTTGGTGGTCCTGCGGTCCATGACCCAGCGGTGCGGTGTGAAGTCCAGCGCGTCGTGCGGATCCGCGGCCGGCAGGGTCTTGTCGGTGTCGACCGTGGTCGTCACGTCCCAGACCGCGTCACCGCTGCGCTCGCTGTCCTCGACGTTGCCGCGCACCTGCTGGGTGACGGTGATCGTCTGGCCGTCCACGGTCTCGACCTTGTCGGTGTCGAAGACGCTGCCGGTGCCCTTGTAGACGGCGGTCTGGTCGATGTCGATCGGGTTCACCGCGGCCCGTGGGGTCACGTACCACGCCAGCATGGGCGCCAGGACCAGCAGAAACGTGCCAAGTCCCAGCAGAATCAGGGAGAAAGGAGAGGCTGTACGGCGCATCCGGGTACTCCTGGGGCGTGAGGGTACGGAGTTCGGGCCGCTCTATGGGCCGGGAACCGTAGGCCGCCCTTGACGGAGTGTCAATGTCTTGTCGACACTGGGGCGGACAGACAGGGTGGAACGCCGGGGTGGGGACAACCGCCGGAAAGAGCCACTGAAAGGCTGACCCTGCGATGTCCAGACTGCTCGCCGCCGCACTCACCGTCGTGGCCGCCGCCGCGCTCGCCGTGGGGGCCGCGTTCGGCATCGTCGCGCTGCTCGAAGCGACGCCCGACCAGCCGAACACGCCCTTGATCACGTACGAGCAAGCAGGCCAGGGGAGTTGAGCCGTGACGGCGGTGACTTCCCGGTCGGCCTGGCTCGATGTACCCCGGCTCCAGGTGCGCCGGTTCGCGGAGATCGCGATGGCGGAGGCACCGGCGCTCGCCGAGGAGATCCTGCGCGAGATCCGCCGCGAGTACCCCCATCTGCCCGTCGTCCTCGACGAGTCGGGCGAGCCGATGGCCCTCGTCGGCATCCGCCGCGCCATCGAGGTCTTCGTCCAGCACCTGGAGACCGCCGAGGGCCGCCCGTCGGTCCCTCCGGGTGTCTTCCAGGAGTTCGGCCGGGGCGAGGGACTGAACGGCCGCAGCCTGGACTCCCTCCAGGCCATCTACCGCATGGGCGTACGTCTGGCCTGGCGCCGTTTCGCCGAGATCGGCCAGCGCGTCGAGATCCCGCCGCCGGCGATGTACGAACTCGTCGACGCGGGTTACGAGTACCTCGACGGCCTCGTCGACCAGTCGGTCCGCGGCTACGCCGAGGCGGCGGCCCGCCAGGCGGGCGAACGGCTCAGGCTCCAACGCCGCCTGATGGAACTCCTGTTGGTCGAACGCCACCGGCACGGTGATCCCGCCGAGGCCCTCACGGAACGCGCCGCCCGTATCGGCTGGCCGCTCCCCGAGAGAGTCGCCGTCGGCGTCCTGCTGCGCCCGGCACGGGAGGCGGTACCACCCGCGGTCGGCCAGGGGGTGCTCCTGGACATGGAGTACGAACTGCCCCGCATGGTCGTCCCCGAACCGGACGCGGCGGGTCGCCCCGAACTCCTCCACCGCGCCCTGACCGGCTGGTCCGGCGCGATAGGACCCCCCGTCCCGCTGGCCGACGCGGCGAAGTCGCTGCGCTGGGCCGAGGCCGCCGTACGCCTGATGGAACGCCGTCTGCTGCCGTCGGGCGAGGTCCTGCACTGCACGGAGCACACGGAGGCGCTGGTGCTCCTGCAGCCGGAGGAACTGATCGACGACCTCGCGCTGCGCTGCCTGGCCCCCCTGGCCCACTGCGGCCCCACCCACGGCCGCCGGCTCGCCGAGACGTTACTGGCCTGGCTGGAGACCCGTGGCGGCGCCCCGGAGGTGGCCGCCCGGCTGGGCGTCCACCCCCAGACGGTCCGCTACCGCCTCCGTCAGATCCGTGAGCTCTGGGGCGCGGAGATCGACGACCCGGACCGGCGCTTCGAGCTGGAACTGGTGCTCAGGGCGCAGCGGTTGAGGGGGGTGCTGGGGGAGTCGCCCGGCTAGGAGTCCGACCGTCGCTTGAACTCCACCGGGCCCGCGTTCATCTCGATCGTGCCGTCCGGGTGCAGCACCGGCCGACGTTCGTTCATGCGGCCGCTGTAGGACTCGATGTGCTGGATCGCCGCGCCGTCGGCGGTGGTGAAGTCGACCAGGGCGATGGCCACCCAGTAGCGGGTCTTGGTGTTCTCGTACAGCGGCACGGTGATGTTGGAGCCGCGCCCGTCGTCGACCACGACCTGCGCACCGAAGCTCTTGAAGGAACCGAACCCGTTGCTGACGGCCGAGTACGCGCACAGCAGGACGTACCCCTGCTCCTCGGGCCGCACGATACGGATCGTCTCCCGGCCGGGGACACGGGCGTCCCCGTCGAGCTGGATGTAAGGCGCCTGCTGCAACGAGCCGAGGTTCTTGTAGTAGACGACGTCGCCGCCCTTGCCCTTTTTCTCCCCGCGCCCAGTCTTGATGATCGTGCCCGGTGCCTGTGACCCGCGCTGGGCCTGAGCGGCGGGCACGAACAGGGCGTACAGATCGAGGTCGGCACCCCGGCGACGCCGCTCGTCACTGCCGCCGTCCCATTCCAGGGCCACGGTGACGACGAGCTCGCGGTCCGACTTGTCCAGACTGATCGAAACCTGGCCGCCCTTGTCCAGGCTGACCTTGCCGAGCGGGGGCTTGACGAGACTGGCCGGTGCCGGTGCCGGTGCCGGAGCTTGTGCGGGGGCCGGAGCCGGAGCTTGTGCGGGGGCCGGTGACTGTGCGGGAGTGGGAGGCGTCTCGGCCTCCGGCTCGGACACGTCGATCCCGAAGTCCGTGGCCAGCCCCGCCAGCCCCTCGGCGTACCCCTGCCCGATGGCCCGCAGCTTCCACCCGTCGCCCCGCCGGTACAGCTCCACGAGCAGGACCGCGCGCTCGCCGTCGGTCAGCGCGGGCGCACGGAAGACCACGGGATCACCTTCGGGCTGATGCGCCCGGACGGTGACCTCGTTGACCTCACGGAACGTACGGGCGGCGTTGTCGGGATCACAGCTGCCGACCAGCACGACCCGGTCCACGTCCGCGGGCAGCCCGGCCGGATCCACGACCACCCGCTCGGGCCCGGAACCATCGGCACCGACATGCCGCACGGCCCCGTCCTCACCCGAGGGCTGGTTGTAGAACACCAGATCCCCATCGGACCGCACCCGCCCGTCCGCCCCCACCAGCAGCGCACTCAGATCCACCGGATCACCCACGGTGTGCAACTCGGCGGTCAGCGGCCCGGAGCCCACCACGGTGTTCCCGCCCTTGAGAAGCTCAGGCACAGCGACTCCCCCCACCCTTCGACGTGACGTCACCCTGTCACATCGGATCGGGAAGGGAAGAGGGGGAAGCTGATCCGGTCCTCGTTGCCGTCCTCGGTGGGTGTCTTGTCCAGCAGGTGCACGCTTCCGTCGGCGGCCACCGGGTTGTTGTAGAAGTAGAAGTCGGCGTCGCTGCGGACCTTGCCGTTCGGGCCCACACCACGCAGTGTGACGTGTCACACACGAACACAGTAGTACCGGCACCTCGCACCCGTACGCTTCCTGCCGAAACGGGACGGTTGCGCGGCGCGTAGTCTGCAGGCCCATTGCCCAGGGAAACGCGGTATGGCTAGCCTGTGTTCGTTATTCCGATCGTCTGTTGAAATTTCGAACAGATGCCTAAGACGCAAAGGGAGGGGGCTGGACGTGGGACGTCTTGTACCTGCCGTGACCCGGGCTCTCGACATTCTGGAGCTCTTCCTCGACGGGGACGGCACGCTCTCCGCCCCCGACATAGTGCGCAAGCTGCAGCTGCCGCGCACCACCGTGCACGAGCTGGTGACCACGCTCGCCGCGCGGTCGTACATCGTCCCGGTGCCGGGTCAGCCGGGACGTTACCGGCTCGGGGTGCGGCCGTACCAGCTCGGCAGCCGGTATGCCGAGCAGCTCGACCTCGCCGCCGAGGGGCAGCAGGTCGCGCGGTCCGTCGCCGAGACCTGTGACGAGACGGTGCACGTGGCGATCCTGGAGGGCACCGACGTCATCTACATCGCCAAGGTGGACTCGACGCATGCGGTGCGGATGGTGTCCGCCGCCGGGCGCCGGCTCCCTGCCCATTGCACCTCCGTCGGCAAGATGCTGCTCGCCTCGCTCCCCGAGCCGGAGCTGAGCTCCCGCATCCCGGACTCCGTCGAGCTGATCCGGATGACTCCGAACAGCATCACCGAACCGGGCGCCCTGCGCGAGGCCCTCGCCCACATCCGCGAGCGCGGCCTCGCCGTGGAGAGCCGTGAGTCCAACCCGGACGTCTCCTGCGTGGCCGCCCCGGTCCGTGACCGCACCGGCCGGGTGGTGGCCGCGCTGTCCATCTCCGTGCCCATGATCCGCTGGAGCGACGAGCGCCGCGACGAGCTGGAGCAGCTCGCCGCGAAGGGTGCCGCCGAGCTGTCCGAGCGCCTCGGTCACCGGAGCGTGGGATGACCTCGAAGACGTACGACTACGAGGTGGCCGTCCGCGCCGAGGCGTCCCTCGGCGAGGGCCCCACCTGGGACCCGGCGCGGAACCACCTCGTCTGGCTCGACATCCTCGGCGCCCGGATCAACACCTACGACCCCGTCTCCGGCCACCGCACGGTCCGCGTCACCGACCAGCACATCGGCGCCGCCAAGCCGCGCACCGGTGGCGGGCTCGTCCTCAACCTGCGGGACGGCGTCGCCCTCCTGGACGCGGACGACTCCTTCCGCTGGCTGCACCACGAGCCGGTCCCCGGCCGCCGCGCCAACGACGCCGCCGTCGCCCCCGACGGTTCGCTGTGGGCGGGCACCATGCGCTACGACGAGGCGCCGGGCGGCGGCACCCTGTCCCGTCTCACCGGCGACGGCTCCTTCGAGACCGTCCTCGACGACGTCGCGGTCAGCAACGGCACCGGCTGGAGCCCCGACGGCCGCCGGATGTACTACATCGACTCACCGACCCGCCGCGTCGACGTCTTCGACTTCGAGGCCGGGCGCCCCGTGAACCGCCGCCCCCTCGTCGAGATCGAGGAGGGCGCCGGCTTCCCCGACGGCCTCACCGTCGACGCCGACGGCTGTGTGTGGGTGGCGCTGTGGGACGGGGGAGCGGTACGCCGCTATACGCCGGAGGGCGCGCTGGACCGGGTGATCACCCTCCCCACGCCGAGGGTGACAGCGTGCGCCTTCGGCGGCGCCGACCTGACCGACCTGTACATCACGACGGCGACGGTGGGCCTGGAGGCACCGCACCCGGTGGCGGGCTCGCTGCTGGTGGTGCCTGGCGCGGGAAAGGGTCTGGAGCAACCGATTTTCGCCGGGTGACTGTATGCCGAGCAGGGGCGCGGGGCTGTATCGATTTGCGGCTCCGCCGCGTGGGCGCGACCAGCCCCCACCGACCCGCGCCCGACGAACTACTGCAAGCCCACCCGCTTCAACTCCTCAGCAGTCAAAGGCGGCGCCGCCAAGGGCGCCTTCAACGGCCCCACCGCCGCCGCCAGCAACACCGACGGACTCAGCAACACCTCCGCCCGCCGCTCCAACGACGTCACATCCGTCACGCGGCGGGCGATCCGCCCGTTCCCCGTGGCCGTGAGCATCAGCCGGTCCACATACCCGGCCAGCAGCCGGTCCCGCAGCGTCGGCCCGTTCTCCGTCGCCCCCGGGTAGAACACGTCCTGCCCCGTCGCCAGATCCCACGCCGCCCCCACCGGACGGGCGACGGCCTTCTGGACCCGACGGGACAGTCCGGGCGCACCCCACCCATGACGCGCGGTCAGCTTCCGCAGGAGCAGCGCACTCTGCGCACCGACGGCGAGTCCATGACCGTAGACCGGGTTGTACGCGGCCAACGCGTCGCCCAGCACCGTGAAGTTGTCGGGCCAGGCCGCCATCCGCTCGTAGAAGTACCGGCGGTTGACCGTGGCGCGGGTGACCGCCACCTCGGACAGCGGCTCGGCCTGCCGCAGCAGGTCGCCGATGAGAGGGTGCCGCAGCTCCTCGCGGGCGAACCGGACGAAGTCGTCGTCGGCGCCGGAGGGTTCGCCGCCCCGCGTGCCGTTCACCGTGACGATCCAGCGGCCGTTCTCGATGGGCAGCAGAAAGCCCGCCCGGCCCGGGACGCCGGCGTGCGGGTCGGGCTGCACATGGATGACGGGGAAGCCGCCGCGGGCCTGCTCGGGCGCGAGGTAGAGCCGACTGGCGTACGCGAGGCCGGAGTCGACCTTGCGCTCCCGCGGTGCGGGCAGTCCGAGTTCCGTCAGCCAGCGGGGCGCTCCGGAGCCCCGGCCGGTGGCGTCGACCACCATGCCCGCCCCGATGGTCCGTTCGCGGCCGTCGCGCTCCCGCACCCGGACCCCGGTGACCGCCTCCGGCGTACCCACGAGGCCCAGCACCTCGGTGCCGCCGAGCACTTCCACCCGCCCGTCGGCCAGGACCTGTGCGCGGACCGTCGCGTCCAGCAGGTCCCGCCCGGCCAGGATCACATGGTGGGACTCGGGCCAGCGCCGGAACCAGCCCTGCGCCGAGTAGCCGACGATGTCCGTGGTGACCGGCGCCCGCCGCGCCCCCGCTTCCCGGAGCAGCTCGGAGACGCCCGGCAGCAGCTCCTCCATGGCCCGCACACCGCCCGACCACAGCATGTGGGCGTGCCGGGCCTGCGGCAGACCCTTGCGCGGCTCGGGGCCCTCGGGCAGTACGTCCCGCTCGACGACCAGCACGCGGTCGGCGAAGGCGGCGAGCGCCCGCGCCGCGAGCATGCCGGTATGGGATCCCCCCAGGACCACGGCGGTTCTGGCGGGGGAGGGACTCTCACTCATGCGCGGACATGCTCTCTGCCGGGACGGCCGCACGGGTGCGTACCGCCTTGATCTCGTCGGGGCTGCGCAGGGCCTCGGACACGGCCTGGATCTCCTGCAGCAGATAGGTGGTGTCGGGGACGCTCGCGTCGTCGGCGTCCGGGGAGCCCGGCTCGCGCTCCATGGCGTCCAGGATCGTCACGGCCGCCGCCAGCGCCTGGGCCCGGCCGCGCTCGAGACCGAGGGCCAGGGCGGCGTCGTAGGCGCGGTCGCGCAGCTCGTCGTCGAGGTGGCGGGAGAGTTGCAGGAGCGCGTCGCGGATGAGTGTCTCGCGGCGGATCAGCCGCATCTCGAGGGTCGCCCGCAGCGCGAAGGGCTCACGGCTGCCCGCGACGCCCCGCATCAGCCGGGCCAGGGGTTTGAGGCCGCGATGCCGGCGGCGCAGCCGCCACCGCTCCTGGAGGTACTGGCCGGCGTGCGGCACGATGAAGCCGGTCGCGACCAGGGTCGCCGCGATGCATGCGGCCGACGGCGCGATGTTGGTGTTCAGCCAGTCCAGGTCGTGTCCGGCCCAGCGGGCGACGACCGCCGTGAGCTTGGCGACGCTGAAGAGCAGGTTCGTCGCGAAGCCGACTCCCAGGAACCTCAGCCCCCAGCGCAGCCAGCCGTCGAGACCGGCGGTGCGGATCCAGTTCCAGACGAGCCGGGACGTGACCAGGCTGGCCACCATGTGAGCGAACAGGTACAGGAGGATCGCCTCACGCATGAACGGCGTGCCGGCGTAGTAGGTGTCCAGGTCCCGGATCTGTTCCACGGGCACGTCGGCGAGGGCGAACAGCACCCACAGGGCGACCACGACACCCGCGTAGACGGCGACCACCCACCGGGTCGCGCGGCGGGTGTGGGCGTGGCGCTCGGTGCGGCCGTTGCGCCAGTGGACGACCAGCAGCAGCCATGACGCGCAGAGCGCGGTGAGCAGCGAGTACACCCAGGGTGCCGCGATGTTCGGCACACCGGTGACCCGGTTGGTCCAGGAGATGGTGCTGGGGGCGGCGAAGACGAACACCGCGCAGGCGAACAGCAGCAGTCCGCCGACGGCCCGCAGCAGCGGGTCCCGCCAGAGCTTCAGGATGCTGGGCAGTTTGATCACCAGGGCCGCGGTCAGCACCACGGTGGGGAGCCAGAAGGAGACGTACACCCCGCTGAGGAGGTTGTCCTGCGCGAGCGGACCGGCGTGTGTCACCGCTCCGTGCCTCTGCGCCCGCGGTACCCCATGGACCGCTCCATCCCGTTGAGGGAAGCCCTGCCGCCGTGGCCCGACAGATAGGGCCGGAACGCCGCCGCCAGCCGGTGCCCGAAGTCGTCCGCCTCCGCCTCGTCGGTCTGCCGGGAGCCGTCGCGTGCGGCGACGGCCAGGGCGTCCTTCCAGTCGGGGCCGCCGGCCAGCGCGCGGGCGGCGGCCTGGCCCACCCCGTGCCGGTGTCCGGCGTTGAGATGCCACAACTCATGGCCGAGGATGACCAGTTGCTGCACCGCCTCGGCCCGCTCCTCGACGATGACCAGGTCGAAGTCGTGGAACTCCACGCACAGGCCGGTCACCTCGATCTCGTCGGGGAACCGTTCGAAGCGCAGCTCGATGGGCCGCCCGTCGCGGCGCGCGCTCATCTCCTCGCACAGCGCCCGGCACACCTCGTGCGCGCCGGCCGGGGGAGTGGGCCTGGCCCGCAGTGCGGTGTCGAGTTCGACGGCGAGCCGGCGCATCGCGGACCCGGTTCTCGCGCGCCGCAGCGCCGCGGCTACCCGCCCCGCCCTCGTGCGCGCGATGTCCATCGATCCCCCTTGTCACCGCTGTCCGGCAGCCCGTCCGAGCGTACGCGGCCGGAACTGTCCACGTCATGCGATCCGGTGACCGTTCGTACAAGTGGGAACTACCGCTCGCGGTTCTGAAAATCCTGTCCGGACCATTGACTAGAAAGCGCTTCCTATCTACGGTCCCGTTCGAAGTTACGAGCACCTAACGAGATATCGAACCAACAGAATCTCTTCTCCGACTGTAAGGGCAGGCAATGGGACGACCTGACCTGAACCGCAGGCAACTGCTCGCCGCCGCAGGCGGGTTGGCCGTGGCCGGCAGCTTCGGCTTCGCCGCGCTCGGCACCGGCGCCGACGCGCTCGCCTCCGACGCGGACACCCGGGTGCGCTACTGGAACCTCTTCAGCGGCGGCGACGGCGCCAACATGATCGCGATGCTGGACTCCTTCCGGAAGGAACACCCCGACATCGCGGTCAAGGACTCCACCCTCCAGTGGGGCAACCCCTTCTACACCAAGCTCGCCATGGCCGCCGCGGGCAACCGCGCCCCCGAACTCGGCGTCATGCACGTGGGCCGCGTCGCGGGCTTCTCGCCGGGACGGCTCCTGGACCCTTGGGACGAGGCACTCCTCGCCCGGTACGGCGTGCGCAAGGCCGACTACAACCCGGCGCTGTGGAACCGCGGTGTCATCGACGGCAAGCTCTACGCCCTCCCCCTCGACATCCACGTCCAGCTCTGCTTCTACCGCAAGGACGTCCTGAAGAAGGCGGACCTGCTCGGCGACGACGGCCGGATGATCCCGGTCGGCTCCACCGACGAGTGGTTCGACGTCCTGAAGAAGGCCAAGCAGGTCCAGAAGAAGGGCCTGCAGACCGTCGGCCTGTGGACCAACGACCAGAACTTCCAGTGGTGGTTCTTCGTCGCCTTCTACACCCAGCTCGGCGGCCGCTGGTTCGACGACGACAACACCGAGGTGCTCTTCGACGCCGACAAGGCCACCCAGGTCCTGGAGTTCCTCCGGCAACACGTCACCGACGGCTACGTCATCCCCGGCGCACCCACCGGCGAGCAGTTCATCAACGGCGCCCCCTTCACCTGGGAGGGCAACTGGTCGGTGCCGGTCTTCTCCGGCGCGGAACTGGACTACGGCGCGACCCCGCTGCCGCCCGTCTTCGGCAAGCCCGCCACCCACGCCGAGTCGCACGCGTTCGTCCTGCCCCACCAGTCGGGCCGCGGCGGCGCCACCAACGAGGCCGCGCACGAGCTCGCCGCGTACGTCGTCACACACGCCCAGCAGTGGGCGGCCGGCGGCCACATCCCCGCGTACACGCCGACGCTGTCCACGGCCGCTTACCAGAAGCTCGAACCGCAGAACGAGTACGTGAGCGCCATGGACCACCAGGCCACCGAGCCCAAGGTGTGGTTCGCGGGCTCCACCGGCGTCCTCGCCCAGGACCTCGGCCCCGTCGTCGTCTCCTCGACCATGGGCTCCGCCAAGCCGGCCGCCGTCGCACAGCGGATGAAGTCCCGGCTCACCAAACTCCTCGCCTCGAAGAACCCGATGGACGGCAGGACCGCCGCGCAGGGAGGTACGGCCGCATGACGACCAGCGCTCAGACCGTCGTCGCACCGGCGCGGGCGAGGACCGCCACCGCCACCGCGACCGTCCGCCGCAAGCAGGGCTTCCAGCACGGGGGCTGGTTCATCGCCCCGTTCCTGGCGCTGTTCGCGCTCTTCGTCATCTGGCCGCTGCTGCGCGGCCTCTACCTCAGCTTCACGGACGCCAACATCTCCGGCGAGGGCGCGAGCTTCGTCGGCCTCGACAACTACCGCGAAGCCCTCAACGACCAGGCGATGTGGGACGCGCTCGGCCACAGCGCCTGGTTCACCCTCCTCGTGGTGCCGTGCATCACCGTCCTGGCCTTCCTGCTCGCGATGCTCGCCCACCACATCGAGCGCGGCAAATGGCTGTGGCGGCTGTGCTTCTTCGTCCCCTTCCTGCTGCCCTCGACGGTCGCCGCCAACATGTGGCAGTGGCTCTTCACCCAGGGCATCGGCCTGTTCAACGAGACCTTCGGCCTCGACACCCCCTGGCTGACCGACAAGTCGTACGCGATGCTCGCCATCGTCATCCAGACCCTGTGGTGGACGGTCGGCTTCAGCTTCCTGCTGTACCTCGCCGCGCTCCAGGGCATCCCCGACCACCTCTACGAGGCCGCCAAGCTGGACGGCGCCAACGCCTGGCACCGCATGGTCCACATCACCCTGCCGATGCTGCGCCACATCACCGGTCTGGTGATCGCGCTCCAGATCCTCGCCTCGCTCCAGCTCTTCGACCAGGCCGTCGTGATGATGGACTTCAGTCCCGGACCCGAGCTCAGCACCCGCTCCTTCGTCCAGTACACCCTCGAACAGGGCTTCACCAGCTACCGCGTGGGCTACGCCTCCGCGATGTCCATCATCTTCTTCGTGATCATCGCGGCCGTCGCCCTCGGACGGATGGCACTGCTGCGCAACCGTGAGGAGGGGTCCCGATGAGCACCACCCAGCCACGGCTCAAGTCCCGCAAGCCCTGGACGCCCAGCCAGATCGTCCTCACGCTGATCGGCGTCGCCGTCTCCGCCGTCTTCGTGGCCCCGATCGCCGCCGCCCTGTTCACCTCGCTCAAGTCCGAGGCGGAGGCGGCCGAGATCCCGCCGCACTGGCTGCCGGAGGCGTGGACGGTCCAGGCCTGGAAGTCCCTCTGGGAGACCGGCAACATCGGCAACTGGTTCATCAACTCCCTGGTCGTCTCGGTGTGCGTGACGACCATCGTGCTGGCGGTGAGCGCGCTGGCCGGATACGGCTTCGCCCGCACCGAGTTCCGCGGCAAGAACGTCCTGATGGGCGTGGTGATGGCGGGCCTCATGGTGTCTCCCGCGGTCCTGGGCGTACCGCTGTTCACCACGGTCCAGCAGATGGGGATGGTCGACACCTACTGGGGCATGATCCTGCCCCAGTGCGCGCCCGCCGCGATGGTCTACATCCTCTACAAGTTCTTCCAGGGCATCCCGCGCGAACTGGAGGAGGCCGCGTTCATCGACGGCGCCGGCCGCTGGCGCGTCTTCTTCACGATCGTCGTCCCGCTCGCGCGGCCCTCCCTGGCGGCGGTGGGCATCTTCACCTTCATCGCCTCCTGGAACAACTTCCTGTGGCCTTACATGGTCACCAACAACCCCGACCTGATGACCATGCCGAACGGCATCGCGACCGTCATGAACTCCTACGGCATCCAGTGGGCCCAGCTCATGGCCGGCGGTCTGATGGCGGGCCTGCCCCTGATCGTCGTCTTCGTCTTCTTCCAGCGGCAGATCGTGGCGGGCGTCGCCCACACGGGATTGGCGGGACAGTGAGAGCACCCAGAGCGTTGACGGCCCTGATCGCGGCACTGTTCCTGGCACTCCTGCCCAACACGGCGTACGCACAGCCGGGTTACCCGGACCCGCAGCCCGTCACCGGCCAGCAGATCATCCACGACCCCACCGTCATCCGCCTCAAGTCCGGCGGCTACGTGGCCTATTCGACGGGCGGAGTCATCGGCGCCCGTCTGTCCAAGGACCGCAAGTACTGGGCCGACTCCGGCAACGCCTTCGCCGAGCCGCCGAGTTGGTGGTACGAGTACAACGACACCGGCGATCCGTGGGCACCCGACATCTCCTACCGCGCGGGCCGGTACTGGCTGTACTACGCGGTGTCGAGCTGGGGCACCAACCACTCCGCGATCGGCGTGGCCACGTCGACGTCCGGTCTCCCCGGCACCTGGACCGACCGGGGCAAGGTCTTCTCCTCCGAGCGCACGGACACCTGGAACGCCATCGACCCCGCCCTGATCAAGGCCGACGGCAAGCTGTGGATGTCCTTCGGCTCGTACTGGACCGGCATCCGCATGGTCGAGCTGAACCCGAGGACGGGCAAGGCGGTCGAGGGCACCACGGTCCATCACCTGGCGACCCGCCCGGACGCCCCCTACGCGGTCGAGGGCCCGTACATCGTGCGGCACGGCCGCTACTACTACCTCTTCGCCTCGTACGACGCGTGCTGCTCGGGCGTGAACTCGACGTACAAGATCAAGGTCGGCAGGTCCACGTCGGTGACGGGCCCCTACACCGACAGCACGGGCAAACCGATGCTGGAGGGCGGCGGTGACCTCTTGCTGGAGGGCCACGGCAGGTATGTCGGCACGGGCGGCCAGTCGGTCTTCAGGGACAGGGGCCAAGATTGGCTGGCGTACCACTATTACGACGCACAGGACGAAGGCACGCCGAAGCTTGGGTTGAACAGACTGCACTGGACAAAGAACGGCTGGCCGAACGTGGCTTAGGGGCGCGGGGCTGTGTCCATATGCGGCTCCGCCGCGTGGGCGCGACAAGCCCCCACGGACCCGCAGACGACACACAACCTCGAAAGGCAAACATGAGCACCGCCCGCTTCACCCTCGACCCCGCCTTCACCGTCGGCCAGGTCAACCCCCGCCTCTTCGGCTCCTTCGTGGAACACCTCGGCCGCTGCGTCTACACCGGCATTTTCGAGCCCGACCACCCCACAGCGGACGAGGACGGTATCCGCACGGACGTACTTGAACTCGTTCGCGAACTGGGCACAACCACCATCCGCTACCCCGGCGGCAACTTCGTGTCCGGCTACAAGTGGGAGGACAGCGTCGGCCCCGCCGATGACCGCCCCCGCCGCCTCGACCTGGCCTGGCGCTCCACCGAGACCAACCGCTTCGGCCTCTCCGAGTACATCGCCTTCCTGAAGAAGATCGGCCCCCAGGCCGAACCCATGATGGCCCTCAACCTCGGCACCCGGGGCGTCGCCGAGGCCCTCGAACTCCAGGAGTACGCCAACCACCCCGCCGGCACGGCCCTGTCCGACCTCCGTGCCGCGCACGGCGACAAGGACTCCTTCGGCATCAACCTCTGGTGCCTGGGCAACGAGATGGACGGCCCCTGGCAGACCGGCCACAAGACCGCCCAGGAGTACGGCCGGATCGCCGCCGAGACCGCCCGCGCGATGCGCCAGATCGACCCGGGCATCGAACTCGTCGCCTGCGGCTCCTCCAGCCAGTCCATGCCGACCTTCGCCGAGTGGGAGGCGACGGTCCTGGCGGAGACGTACGACCTCGTCGACTACATCTCCCTGCACGCCTACTACCAGCCCGAGGACGGAGACATCGACTCCTTCCTGGCCTCCGCCGTCGACATGGAGTCCTTCATCGAGAACGTGGTCGCCACCTGTGATCACGTGGGCGCCCGGCTGAAGTCCGAGAAGAAGATCAACCTCTCCTTCGACGAGTGGAACGTCTGGTACATCTCGGAGTGGCACGAGATCGAGAACTCAGGCGCGCGGGACTGGGCGGAGGCCCCCCGCCTCCTGGAGGACAACTACAGCGTCACCGACGCCGTCGTCTTCGGCTCCCTCCTCATCGCCCTGCTCCGGCACGCCGACCGCGTCACCGTGGCCTGCCTCGCCCAGCTGGTCAACGTCATCGCGCCGATCATGACCGAGCCGGGCGGTCCGGCCTGGCGGCAGACGACGTTCTTCCCGTTCGCCCAGGCCGCCAAGTACGGCCGCGGCGAGGTCCTGGACGTGCGGGTCGACTCACCGACGTACGAGACGAAGAAGTACGGCGAGACCGACCTGCTGCACGCCACCGCCGTGCGCGGCGAGGACGGCTCGGTCACCGTCTTCGCGGTCAACCGCAGCCGGACCGAGGCGCTTCCGCTCGAAGTCTCCCTCGGTGCGCTGGACCTGTCGTCCGTCGTCGAGCACAGCGTCCTCGCCGACGCCGACCCGGACGCCAGGAACACCCTCGCCGAGCCCGAGCGGGTCGCCCCGCACACGGTCGAGGGCACCGCGCTGACCGACGGCACCCTGACCGCCGTACTCGAACCGCTGTCGTGGAACGTGATCCGGCTGGCCTAGAAGCTCATCGCTCGACATACACCTGCGCGGGCGGATACGGCGAGGCGGAGTTCGTGCCGACGGACCAGTACCCGCCCGCACCGGGCACGGACGCGAGTCCGCTGAGCAGTACGGGGGCCGAGGACTGAGGGCCCCGCTCGCTGACCCACGCGCCGTTCTCCCACCGGAGGTAGTGCGCGCGGGTCTGGTCCCAGAAGTCCCAGCCCGCGATGCGGTCGGGGCCGCCCTGGGCGTCGGCGACGATCGCGGTGAGCATGCCGACGGTGAACGGGGTCGTGGCGTAGGTCCACGCGCTGCCGTCCCAGTGGCGGAGGGTGACGGACGGCGGTTTGCCGGGCGGGCCGCCGACTCCGTAGTCGTAGCCGGTGAGCCAGACGTCGTCGGCGGTGACCGGGAGCAGTCCGGTGACGGAGGGGCGCAGTCCGGCAGGGGCGGGCAGTTCGGTCCAGGTCTCGCCGTCCCAGCGGGCGACGAGTGCGGCGTCGTACACCCAGACGTCGCCGTCGGGTGCCACGCGGAGGCCGGCCGGAGCGCTGGTGGGCGGGGTCGGGGGCGGGGTCACCCAGGTCCAGCCGTCGTCCCCGCCGTCGCCGCGCAGCAGTACGCAGCCGTCGCTGTTGCGGCCGGAGAGCCAGACGCGGTCCTTCGCGTCCAGCGTCACCCCGGTCAGGCTCGTCCCGTACGCCAGTCGCCCGGCGAAGAGGGACTCCTGCCAGGTCGTCCCGTCCCAGCGCAGCAGTCGGGCGACGCCGTTCGTGTCGGTGCCGACGGCCCAGGCGGCGCCCGCCGAAGCGGCGACCGAGCGCAGATAGCCGCCGGTGAGCCCGAGGTGGGTGAGATCGAGGCGGGTCCATGCGCTGCCGTCCCAGACCAGGGCGAGCGGCACTCCGCGTGTGCCGCCGTTGCGGCCCTCCTCGCCCACGGCCCACGCGAGGTCCGGTCCCGCGGCCGCCACGCCGAGGAGTTGGGCGGCCGGGGTGCACACGGGGGCCGGGACGGTCTGCCAGTCGTGTGGGCCGAGGGCCCGGGGTGCGGTGGCCCTGGTGGCCCCGGTGGCTGTGCCGCCGCTCGACGAGACCAGCCCGATCCCGGCCCCCGCCCCGACCAACCCGCTGATGAATCGCCGTCTTCGCACGAGGTTCTCCTCCTCAGACGTTCTCCACTGTCACCCCGCCCGCCGTCGCGCCCAGCAGTGTCAGCCGTACGTCCTTGGGACCCGCCTCCGTCGTACCGTCGGAGATGACCGCCAGGGCAAGGGAGTTGCTGCCCCTGGTGCGCAGGACGCCGTTCGGCAGGACGAAGGTGTGCTGGGGGCCGACGTCGTTGATGTACTGGCCCATGTTCCAGCCGTTGAGGAAGATTTGCACCCGGTAGGCACGCTTCCGGTCGTCGTCGAGGGTGAGGGCGATCGAGGCGTCGACGCCGGGGTCCACGGACAGCCGGAAGGACGTGCGGTACCAGGTGACGCCCTGCCGCCGTTCCTCGCGCGGCAGCCGCACCGACTCCCAGTCGCCGTCGTCATGGCCGGGCAGGTGCCAGCCCTCCCGCTCCCCGTACAGACCGCCATTGTTCAGCGGCCCGCGCACCGGATCGGCCGCGGCCGCGCCCTGAAGCCGCCAACTCACCTTCGGCGAGGCGCCCTTGAACCGTACGGCGGTCAGTCCCCGGGCCGCCTTGTGCGTGTCGAGGGACTCGCCGTCCATGTCGTGCTGCATCCGCCGGACGAGGACCGACAGCACATGTTCGTCCCGCTCCCTCAGCTTCTCCGGCACCGCGAAGTCCGCCGTGTCCGTCCAAGTGCCCTTCCGGGCCGTCTTCTTGTCCGGGACCGGCATCCGGTGGGTGCCCAGCGGTTCCCCGTCCAGCCAGGCCATCAGGAGGCCCTGGGTGCCGGTGCTGTAGGCGAGGGAGACCGACTTCGTGTCCTCGGCGTCGGTGAGGCGGCCGCGATACCAGACGTCGCCGTAGTGGAAGCCGTAGTCGTCCGCGAAGAGCACCGGCTGCCCGTCGGGCACCGGGGTGGTGCTGAACGAGCTCTTCTTGTCGGCCTGTTGCCACGCCGAGTCGTCGAAGTCCGGCGCGGACTCGGGGTTCTCGGTGCGGCGCCGCCAGCCCTTGTCCAGCGCGGGCAGCGACACGGCGCCCACACCGGGCAGGGGCTTCAGGGCGATGAGGCTGTTGGTGGCGCTGACCCGGGTCGGTACCGCCTGTCCGTTCCAGGTGACCTGGCCGATACCGCGCGGCCCCCACACCTCCAGGCCGGTCACCGCGGTCGTGTCACCGGTGAGGTGCACGGTGGAGCCCTCCAGGGTGACGGACCGCACCAGCGACGGGCCGTACACCAGCACCGTCCCGGACGGGGTCTCGTACGGCCACAGCCGCAGCGCGGTCTCGTCGTCGGCGAAGAAGATCAGCAGCGGGCGCCCGGAGCCGCCGTTCTCCACCTTCACGCGGGCCAGCAGGCCCACGCCGAGCGGGGCGGTCACCCGCAGCAGGCCGCGGTCGTAGATCCACGCCGGTTCCGCGTCCAGCCGGGTCGCCGTCGGCTCGTCCGGGCACTCCAGGACGACCTGGGCCATGTCGCCGTGCCGGCCGGAGAAGACGGCGATGTCCTGCCGCCCGGCGGCGACGAACATAGCGAGCTGGGCGGTGGCGTACCTCAACGTCCGCCGCCCGAGCTTCAGTTCGGTGGTGATCAACCGGGCGTCATGGGCCGGGACGGTCATCGGCACCTCGATGCCGGCGTTCGGCAGGGGTACGGAGACGTCCTCGGCGGAGTCGTTGCGCACGACGTAGACATGGGAGCCCGTGTCGCGGTTGGTCAGGTGGTACACCTTCAGCCGGTCGTCGGGGGACGGCACGGCCTTCGCCCGGTCCAGTTTCGCGAAGTCCGGGACCTGCCGCAGCAGATGACCGAGCTGGTGCATCGGGGCGAGCTTCGCCGTCTGCCGGCGCCCCTCGTCGATGACCGCCCCGTAGTCGTACGACGTGTAGACCTGCGGCGCGGGCAGCCAGCCCCACGAGGTGCCGCCGAACGTCATGTAGACGTTGTGCAGCGTGATCCCGTTGGCGAGGTTGGTGAGATGGAAGCGCCGCTCGTACGCCGCGTCCCGGGTCCGCCGCGACTCCTCGTAGCCCTTGCCCCCGAACGCCGCCCCGCCCCAAGGATCGGGCCGGCCGCCCCCGAACTCCGGGAGGAAACCCGGGGTCTTCGGGCTGGCCTTCGCGGCCCGCGCCGACCGCGTGCCGAAGCGCCCCCAGTCCTGCGGGACCTCGTCAGGCTCCGGATACCCGTCGAAGCCGTACAGCCAACTCCCCTTGTCCCCACCGGTGTCGAACGACCCGGGCACCCAACGTCCCTCGCGGGTCTTGTCGTTGTGGAAGAGGGGTACGTCGATCCCGTCCGCCCGCACCTTCTTGTACAGGTGGGACATGTACGCGCGGCCGTCCGCGCCGGTGACGTCGTACGCGTTCTCGATCTGGTAGAGCAGGACGGTGCCCTTGCCCTTGGTGTGGAGATGCCGGGCGGCGATCGCGTTCACCCGCGTCAACCACTCGTCGGCGTACGACAGATAGGTGGGGTCGGCGGTCCGGGCCCTGCCCTCGGTCGCCGTCAGCCAGCCCGGGAAGCCGCCCGCGTCGACCTCGGCGTTGACGTACGGGCCCGGGCGCAGGATCACGTACAGGCCGGTCTCGGCGGCCGTGCGCAGGAACAGGTCCAGGTCGCGGACGCCCGTGAAGTCGTACTCACCGGGCGCGGGGGAGTGGAGGTTCCAGGCGACGTAGACGCTCACCGCGTTGTAGCCGTGCGCGCGCATCTTCTGCAGCACGTCCCGCCACAGCGACGGGCTCGGCAGCCGGAACGGATGCATCTCGCCCGACCACAGGACCAGCCGGCGCCCGTCGACCAGCAGCGAATAGCGGTCGAAGCCGACGGTGTGCGCGCTGCCGTCGGCGGTGGGCGGGCTCGGTGGAGGGCCCGTGGGCGCGAGTCCGGGCGCGGCGGAGGACGGCAGCGCACCGCCACTGCCGGTCAGCGCCAGGCCGAGCGCCGTCGTGCCGGCCAGTGCGCTGAAGGTTCGTCTGCTGAGCTCCACGCGAGCGTCGCCTCCTGTTGTGCCTGCGTTTCCCGGGACGCGAGGGAGGGACCATTCTCCATGCCCGGCGGGGCACGCCTCACAATGGCCCTCATGAGGATCTCGGCACGGGCGGACTACGCGGTACGAGCGGTACTCGAGCTCGCCGTACGACAGGGCGACGGTCCGGTGAAGGCGGAGGCCATCGCCGTCACTCAGGACATTCCGCACAAGTTCCTGGAGGGCATCCTCGGTGACCTGCGGCGCGGCGGTGTCGTCGACAGCCGGCGCGGGGGCAACGGCGGTTACCGGCTGGCCCGTGACGCGGCGAAGATCACGATCGCCGATGTGATCCGGACCGTGGACGGCCCCATCGTCTCCGTCCGAGGTGAACGCCCCACCGAGCTCGCCTACACCGGTTCCGCTCAGCCGCTGCTGCCCCTGTGGATCGCGCTGCGGGCCAATGTGCGCCGCATCCTGGAGGGCGTCACCATCGCCGACATCGCCGCGGACGCCCTGCCAGGGCCGGTGCAGGCGCTGGCGGCGGAGCCGGCGGCGTGGGAGAACCCGTAGCGTCCCTGTCTGTGAGTGCGCTCATCCGGGTCTAAGGCTGTCCTCAGTTTGACGCCCTACCGTCGCGTCCCGTTCATCCCTACCTCCCCGGTGGGAAAGCCAGGAAACGACGGACGGGACCTCCCCCATGCGCACGCTGACACTGCTCGCCCTCGCGGGCCTGGGCGCCCAGCTCGTGGACGGCAGCCTCGGCATGGCCTACGGCGTGACCTCCACCACCCTGCTCCTCGCCATGGGTACCGGTCCGGCCGCGGCCTCCGCGACGGTCCATCTCGCCGAGATCGGTACGACGCTGATGTCCGGCGCCTCGCACTGGCGCTTCGGCAACGTCGACTGGAAGGTCGTCGCCAGGATCGGCGTCCCGGGCGCGGTCGGCTCGTTCCTCGGCGCGACGGTCCTGTCGTCGTTGTCGACCGAGGTCGCCGAGCCGGTGATGTCCCTGATCCTGCTGGGTCTCGGCCTGTACGTCATGTCGCGCTTCACCTTCCGGGGCCTGCCCGAGGAGAACCTCGGCAAGCCGCTGCGGAAGCGGTTCCTGGCCCCGCTCGGCCTGGTAGCCGGGTTCCTCGACGCGACCGGGGGCGGCGGCTGGGGGCCGGTGGGTACGCCCGCGCTGCTGGCCGGCGGGCGGATGGAGCCGCGCAAGGTGATCGGCTCGATCGACACCAGCGAGTTCCTGGTCGCCGTCGCCGCGAGCCTGGGATTCCTCTTCTCCCTCGGCTCCCAGGGCCTCGACCGGTACTGGGTCCTGGCCTTCCTGCTCGGCGGTCTGGTCGCCGCGCCGGTCGCCGCGTGGCTGGTCCGGCTGGTTCCGCCGCGGGTCCTGGGCTCCGCGGTGGGTGGCGTCATCATCGTCACCAACGTCCGTACGCTGCTCAAGAGCGACTGGATCGGCGCGGGCGGTTCGGTGAGTGCCGTGGTGTACGTCGTCCTCTACGCGGTGTGGGCCGCCGCTCTGACGTACTCGATCCGTGCCCACCGTCAGGAGAGGGCAGCGGGGACCGAGCACGCCGAGCGGCAGCCCGTCGATGCCTGATGGTCGGCTTCCGGCCGTCGGCGCTCGACCCTCGGCGTCTGTCCGTCAGCGCCTGACCGTCAGTCGCTGTTGACGCCCACGGTGAGGGTCGCCTTGTAGCCGTCGGACACGCCGGAGCCCAGCGCGCTCAGGGTCAGCAGACCGGAGGAGGCGCCGCCGTCGTCGTAGATGCCGTCGTCCTCCAGCAGGGTCTCCTGGGTGGTGTTCGCGGTGTACGGCGAGGTCGCCTGGATCTCGGTGTTGATGTCCTGGTCGAAGAAGAGCTGACCGGTGTGGATGATCTCGCCGCCGGTGTACGAGTCGTCGGTGAGCGTGACGTCCGTGTGCACCCGCATATGGACGTGCACGGCGCGCGAGACGTAGTGCCCGGGCCAGATCGAGGTGATGTTGCACTCGCCGTTCTCGTCGGTCAGCTGACCACCGCGCAGGAACGTGCCGTTGTCCTCCTCCGTGTGGCCGTTGCCGCCCACGAAGCCGGAGTACTCGCCGAGGTGGTCGCAGTGCCAGATCTCGACCAGGGCGTCGGCGAGCGGGGCGCAGTCGTCGGCCACGTCGACGACGGTGAAGGTGTACTGGACCTCGAAGCCCTCCTTGTCCTCGCGGATGTCCTCGCGGACGAGGGCGCCTTCAAGGGAGTACGGACCCTCGGTGACCTCGGCGTTCAGCACGCACACACTGCTGGTCGCCGAAGTGGAGGCCTCGGTGGAGGCGGAGGCGGCGCCGGTGGTGGCTCCCTTCGTCGGTTTGTCGCTCCGGCCCGGGCCGGCCGAGGCGAGACCGGCGGCCGCGAGGCCGCCCGCCACCGCCACGGTGCCGCCGCCGATCAGGACACGGCGGCGCTGGAGGCCCTTGTCCCTGCGGTGCCGGCCGGGCCGCTGCTCGTCGTCGTGCTCGTGGTTTCCCGTCATGCCGAGCGAAGTTAGAGGGTCGGCTGAAGAATTCCTTGATGTGCGGCTGTGAATGAGCTGGGGACGGATTCGTCAACGGCCCCTTATTTCCGCAGAGTTCAGACACTGTGAAGAAACTGTGAAAACCGCACCTGTGAATGGCTTGAGTTCGACCTGACCGCGAGGTGTGTCTCTCCCTACGGTCCGGGGTGCAACCAACCACCCCCCAACCCTTCAGGGAGAGACCATGGCTGGTGGACTCCTGCTGGGCGGCGCGCTCGCCGCTCTGCTCACCACCGCACTGCCCGCACAGGGCCCGTCCGAGGGGTTCGAGGACCCGCCGCCGGACAAGATCGTCATCAAGGTCGCCACGGTGAACGGCTCCGGCTGCCCGGCCGGTACGACCGCGGTCGCCGTCTCCGAGGACAACACGGCGTTCACGGTGACGTACAGCGACTACCTCGCCCAGGCGGGCGGCAACTCGGACCCGACGTCCTTCCGCAAGAACTGTCAGCTCAACCTGATCGTCCATGTCCCGCAGGGCTTCACGTACGCCATCGCCAGCGCCGACTACCGGGGCTTCGCCGCCCTCCAGTCGGGGGCGAGCGCCACACAGAGAGCGTCGTACTACTTCCAGGGCTCACCGAGCACGGCGTCCCGGTCGCACCCCTTCAGCGGCCCGTACAACGACAACTGGCAGGCGACGGACACCACCGACTGGGCCCAACTGGTCTGGGCGCCCTGTGGAGTCCAGCGCAACTTCAACATCAACACGGAGCTCCGGGTCAACGCGGGGACGAGCTCCGCGAGCAAGGTCAGCTTCATGACGATGGACTCGACGGACGGGGACATCAGCACGGTGTACCACATGGCGTGGAAGGAGTGTCCGGAGTCGTAAGGCAGTCGTAGAGCAGTCGTAGGGCTGTAGTGGAAAGGCTCTCCCCGTGTCCCGCTGTCGGTGGCGGGACACAGGGAGAGTCATTTCACGGGCTGGGCTGCCCGATGCCTGACCGGGCCGCGGTGGCTCGGTGTGGGCCTCGGCGTCAGGACTGTGTGACGGGACGCATGGCGAGGCCCTCGGTGCCCTGCCAGTGGCTCACCCACTGGCCGTCGTCGGCGGGGAACGAGTCGACGGGCATGGGGACGTCGACCTCGGGGCCGGCCTCGCTTTCGCCGCCGGGGCTCCCGAGACCGAGTTTCATGAACGTCACGTCGTAGGTGTCCATGTGGCCGCCGGTCGCCAGCAGTCCGGCGTAGGCCTTGTCATCGGGAGCGAGCGTGATGGGTTCCCCGGAGTCGGTCTCCTCCTTCACGGGGGCCGGTCCCTGCGCATCGCCGAGCGTGACCACGGGAGCGCCCTGGACGTCGCACTTGCCGTCGCCGGCGTTGGTGACGGTGAGGAGGATGTACCGGGCGTCTTCGCCTTCGCCGGGTTGGTTCGTGGCGGAGACCGAGAGGTCCTCCATGGTGCACAGAGGGATCTCGGAGCTGTCCTCGCTCTGCTCGGCGCCGCCGTCGCCCGTATCCGCCGTAGCGGTCGAACCCGGCGTCGCCGAATTCGTCGCGCTCGGCGAGTTCGAGGACCCGGCCGCGTCCGCCGTGCCCGGCTCACAGGCCGTGGTCGTCAGCAGCGCGGCCGCCGCCACGACGCCGAGCGCGTAGGGCTTCCAGGCTCTGCGGTGCTTACGGTTCTTGCGGGCAGGCATGCTCATGGTGTCCCCCGTGATGCGCTCTGATCGGCCACTGCCGACTGGCGATGACCAGCAGAGTGTGCCTCGCGAACCACGCTGACCTCGAGTGTCGCGCACGTTTGTTGCCGATCAGGTACAGGGAAGGGGCCGTTCCGTCGCGGCCGAGGGGTGGGGATACGGCACGACGGCCGTCCCCTTCGTGTGTAAGGGGAACGGCCGCCGCGTTACGCACCTACAGGGTCAGCGCTCGATACCGAGGGTCAGGGTTCCGGTATAGCCGGCCGACGGTGAAGTGCCCAGTGCGGTGAGGGTCAGGAGGCCAGAGGCGGCGCCTCCTTCGTCGTAGATGGAGTCCTGGGCGAGGGTGGTGCGGGTGACCGTGTTCGCCGAGTACGGCGAGAGCGCGCCGACTCTCGCGGTGATCGTCTCGTCGAAGAAGAGCTGTCCGGTGTGGAGTTCGGTGCCGCCGGTGAAGGAGCCGTCGGAGGTGAGTGTGACGCCGGTGTGCACCTTGACGTGGATGTGGACGCACCGGCCGCGGTACCAACCGGGGTAGACGGTCGTGATGGTGGCGACGCCGCTGGAGTCGGTGAGGACGCCGCCGCGCAGGAAGGTGCCGTTGTCGGGCTCGTTGTGGCCGTTGTTGCCGACGTAGCCGGAGTACTCGCCGAGGGCGTCGGAGTGCCAGATCTCCACGAGGGCGTTGGGGATCACGGCGCAGGTGTCGTCGTCGACGACGGTGAGGGCGAGGTTGAGCCGGAAGCCGGTCTTGTCCTCGCGGATGTCGGCGCGGACGAGCGCGCCGTCCAGGTAGTAGGGGCCTTCGGTCATCTCCTTCGTGAGGGTGCAGACGGCCGCGGCGGCGACAGGGGCGGTGTCGGCCGCGTCGGCTGTGGGGGCTTCGGGCGCGGCGGCGGTCACGGCGAGAGCGGCTGCCGTGGCTCCGGTGGCGATCAGTACGGTGCGGCGCCCGATCGGGGTGGGGGTTGCTTCCGAAGTGTCTGTCATGAACACGGCACCTTAGGGAGGCATGCTGTTGGTGAGCTGTCAGTCAGGCAAAGTGACAGATCGTCAAGGTTTTTGTGAGACAGGATGCCGACAGAGTGTCGGTCGATGTGACTCCCTCAACGAGACGGACGCCGGTCCCCTTTTTCCTGTGGGGCAAACGACCGGCACACCCGGCGACCGGGCGTGGCTACTGTCCCCGTCGTACAGAGTCGTTCGAGGCAGGCAACCCTGCCGCCTCCCACTCTGAGAAAACGGGGGAACGTATGTCCATCGGGAAGGGTTTGACCGCGCTTGCCGTATGTGCCGCCCTGGGCGTGACGGCGCTGAGCACGAGCCCCGCGTCGGCGAACATCTCGCAGGGGGTCGTCTTCGGCAGCGGCACGATCACCGACGACTGGGGGGACGAGGGCCCTCTTTGGGCGGGTGGCAGGTATCAGCTGTCCAACGCGGTCGGTCTTTGGCAGTACGTCTTGTGGGCAGAGGGCGCCATCGAACAGAACGGCACGGTCTTCGACTACGCGGACATCGACTGCGATTTCGGCGCCAACACCACCTACGCGACGAAGAGGTTGCAGGCGCGATGGGGCCTGGGGGCAGACGGCGAGGTGGGCAGCCAGACCTTCAGCATCGCGGACAACCACCTCCGGGGAAGCACGGGCGAGGTCACCTACTTCGGTAGGGCGCGCGCTGTCACGTTCGTACGCAGTGCCGCCGGCTCCTACCGTTTTGAGAACCCTGAGGCGGGTGTGGGCTCGAACTTGTGGGAAACGGCGAGCTACCAGCCCTACGCGACCTGCTTCGTTCCTGGCGGCTGAACGACTGCTTGACCCACTGCTCGACCACTGCCTTCGCCGGTGTTCGCACGCCCCGGTCGAGGCGTCACCCACCCAGTGAGGACAGGAAGTTGAGACGCAGGGGTTTCAGACATGCCCGTGTGCCCGTGATCATGGGGCTGCTGCTCGCAGTGGCCGCCGGTGGTCTCGGGACGTCGCCGGCGGACGCGAAGGAGGCCGTGCCGACCGGTGCGGCCGAGGCACCGAGTCAGGAGGCCGGTCCCAAGCCGTCCGCCGTTCCCCGTGGGGAGCGGGCCGAGCTGCTGGGCTCGGACTACAAGGAGTCCGAGGACCGGGCGTTCACGACCTCCGGTGACGCGCTCGGCTTCCATGTGATGGTGGCCGACGAGAAGAACGGCTACGCGTGGCGGACCGCCGCCTCGCTCGCCGAGCCGGGGTTCGAGACGGACACCTGGATCGGCAACGCCTGCGTGACCGCGTCCGGCAGGTACGCGGCGGTGGCATACGCGCCACGGACCTTCACCAACAAGCCGGAGCTGATGAGCCGCGGCGCGTTCACCGCGATCGTGGACCTGACCAGCGGCGCGGTGCGCAAGCTGCCGTTCCAGGCGACCCTCGGCTACTTCTCGCCGGGCTGCGGCACCGGGGACCAGGCAGTGTTCTCGCAGTTCACGGACGAGCTGAGTTCGGCGAAGAGCGAGACCCGTCTGATCACGGCCGACGCACGCAACGGCCGTACAGAGAAGGCGAAGATCACCGGCCAGGTCACGTCGGCGGTGCCGGTGGCGGACGGCCGGATCGTGGCCGCGCGCGGCCGGGAAGTGGTCCGCATCGACGGGTCGGCCGTACGGACCGTGGCCCGCACGCATGCCGTGCCGTTCCAGCTCATGCCGGACGCGGACGGCGGTGTCACGTTCATCGACCGCTTGCCCGGCGGCGGGAAGAAGAAGTCGGCCTCCGGCAAGGAGTCGGCCTCCGACCAGGCCGCCGTCTCCCGGGTCACCGCCGCCGAGGTGCGCTCGGCGGGCGCCAAGGCCAAGGCCAAGACCAACCCCAAGGCCACGCAGCTTGCCCAGGGCGACCTGACCGCCTTCGACCTGGCCCGGACCCCCGGTGGCCAGGTCTTCGTCACCGGCAAGGCCAAGTCCGGGGCGAGGCTGCCCGGCGCGGTCCGTAATCCGGGCGGGATCGACAAGGACGCCCGTGTTTCCAGCGCCGGTGCGGCGACGCTGACCACGGCGTGGGCGGACGGCAAGGACTCCCGGGTCTCCCAGGAGGACGCTCTCGCGGCCCGCCCGGCGCGGATCACCCTCAAGGCGCTGGACACCGGTACGACGACGGTGCTGGACGCGCTGCCGGGGGTACGGGTCGGAAGCACCAAGGCCCAGCAGACGTCCACCGCGATCAGCCCCGCGCTGCCGAAGCCGACAAAGGCCGATGGAGCCTCCGCGTCGGGGCAGATGTCCGTGATGGCGAGCCCGATCGACGCGGACCGGACGTGCTCGGTGCCGCGGGGGAACGTGAAGCTGCAGGCCTTCCAGCCGACGCCGCGTCAGATCGAGTGGGCCGTCGACCAGGCCGTCGTCGACAACCTCAATTCCGGGGCGTCGCGATCCGCCAACTGGAAGAACACCGGGATCAACGTCTCCTACGCGCCCCAGAGCCTGTTCCCGCTGCGGGAGCTGACCGGGGGCAGCGGCGCCGACTGGCACATCCCCGCCCAGATCCTGCTCGGTATCACCGCGCAGGAGTCCAACATGTGGCAGGCCACCCGATTCGCCGTCCCCGGCGTCTCGGCGAACCCGCTGATCGGCAACTTCTACGGCGTCGACTACGCCCCCAACGGTGATCAGCCGGACCCCTGGGCGATCAACTGGGCGGATTCGGACTGCGGTTACGGCGTCACCCAGGTCACCGACGGCATGCGCCTTCCCGGGAACGGCCAGCCGACCATGACCGAGTTGCAGCAGCGGGCGGTGGCGGTCGACTACGCGGCGAACATCGCCAAGGGCGCGGACATCCTGGCCGACAAGTGGAACCAGACGCGGGCCGACGGGCTGGTCATCAACAACGGTGAGCCGCGCTGGATCGAGAACTGGTTCTACGCCCTGTGGGCCTACAACAGCGGCTACTATCCCCGGTCCGCCGCGGCCGCCAACTCCGGTAAGTGGGGCGTCGGCTGGACCAACAACCCGGCCAATCCGCTGTGGAAGGAGAACCGCACTCCGTTCCTGGAGAACGCGTCCGGCGAGGCCGACTATGACCACGCCCGGAACCCGCAGTTCTGGCCCTATCCGGAGAAGGTGATCGGCTGGGCGGCGCGTCCCCTCTTCGCGATGACTGCTCCCGGCGAGTTCGCGGCCGGCTACCGCCCCAGCTATTGGAACAACGACGCGTTCAAGACCGATGCCAAGCCTCCGATCGGCCTGTTCTGCAGCGGCATGGTCAACGACTGCGATCCCACCCTGATCGAGAACGACAACGAGCAGGAGAACGGTCCCTGTCTGCTCCCCACGGACGACAACGACCCGCTCTTCCTGAAGTGCTGGTACCACGGGCCGGCGATCTGGAAGGAATGCGGTCCGTCCTTGCGCGAGTGCGGTTACCCGCAGCACCGGTTCGACACGACCTATCCCGAGCAGCCCGACGGCACCGCCTATCCGCCGCGGTGCACGGCCGGATTGCCGGGCGGAACCCTCATTGTCGACGACGTGGCGGAGGGCATCACCCCGATGGGCGGTGCGGGACGGAGTTGCGGGGCCTCCACATCGGCGGGCTCCTTCTCCTTCGACTTCCCCTCACCCTCGGGGCGCATGGACCTGCATCAGCTGGGCGCCGGGTACGACAACCACTTCTGGTTCTCGCACACCTACCGGCAGCCCTCGTCGGAACCCCCCAAGCCGAAGGTGACCGGTACCTGGACCCTGCGCCCGGAGGCACGGGGCTGGATGCGGGTCTGGGTGCACGTACCCGATCACGGAGCGCACACCCGCCAGGCCTCCTACACCGTCCTCGGCACCGATTCCACGAGCCCGACCCGGGTCAAGCCACAGCGGGTCATGTCCAACAAGTGGCTCTCGCTCGGGGCGTTCAACTTCGTGGACACGCCCCAGGTGCGGCTCTCCAACATCACCAAGGACGGCAACGGAACCGAGGACGTGGCCTGGGACGCCGTCGGCTTCGAACCGCTGGGCGGCAAGCCGGCCAACCAGATCGTGGCCATGGGCGACTCGTTCTCGTCCGGGGAAGGCGTCACCGTCAAGGCGGGCGACGACTACTACCCCGAGAGCGACTACTACAACGAGAGCAACCCGGCCACGAAGAACGCCTGTCACCGGTCGACCAAGGCATGGTCCCGCGTGGCCACGCTGCCGCTGTACGCCAACTCCATCGGCAAGATGGCGGACAGCAGAAGCCCGGACATGGACTACCAGTTCATCGCCTGCTCCGGCGCCCAGCACTACAACATCCTGAACCGCAGCAAGAACAGCGAGCTTCCCCAGATCAAGCAGGGCTATCTCGACCAGAACACCACGCTGGTCACTCTGTCGATCGGAGGAAACGACTCCGGGTTCGGCCCGATCATCGAGCACTGCCTCATCGGAACCTTCACCGAGGACTGCCAGAAGGACCCGACCGGCATCCCGGCCTGGGACCCGGACACCGGAGCGGAGACCGGGGGCACCACCGGCCGACTGAGTGAGTGGGTGCCCAACTGGATACGGAACGAGATCAGACCGCGTCTGACCGCCACGCTGCGCGCGATTCATGAGCAGGCGCCCAACGCCCGCATCGTCCTGATGGGATATCCCGCTCTGCTCGACCCGGACCAGTCGTGCAGCAGCCCCCCGCTCGTCAACGATTCGGAGACGATCTGGCTGAACGGCGTCGCGGACCGGCTGGCGACCCAGATGTCGGCCGCGGTGGCCGACGCCAACTCCCAGTACCTCGCCAACGCGGTGTTCGCCGATCCCCGGGCCGCCTTTGCAGGACGGGCGATCTGCAGCACTACTCCAGCTAACGAGGCCATCCACGGGGTTGTGCTCATCGATCATTCGAAGGCCGACAGCAGCGGCGCCTCGATGAAGTCGTTCCATCCCAACATCGCGGGAGCCCAGCTCTATGCCGGCGTCCTCGAACAGGCACTGACCCAGCCGTAAGGAGACCCGTATGTCCAAGTTCAAGAAGGTGTCGCTGGCTGCCGTCGCCGCCCTGGCGTTCACCCTGTCGTCCGGTACCACGCCGGCGTCGGCTGCCGGTGAGGGATATGTCGACGCAGACCCCGGGCTCAGCAACGGCTTCGAGAACGACTGGAACGACGAGGGGCCGATCGGTTACGGCAACACCACGAACGTGGCGGGGCTGTGGCAGTGGATCCTCTGGGCCGACGGCTACCTCCCGAACGTCAGCAGCATCGACTGCGTATTCGGTTCCGGTACGCAAGAGGCAACCCGTAAGTGGAATGTGGATCGCAGCTGGGACACGCTGCATTCCGGCAGGGCCGAGACCCAGAGTTTCGCGAACGCCGACAACGGGCTGCGGTTCGGGGGCGATTACAACAGCACCCTGCAGTACGTCTACTACGGCGACTCCGCGCGGTCGGTGACGTTCCTGCGGGGCAAGTCGGACCACGGCGCGTACTACTTCCGGAACCCGGCCACCGGGGGCTGGATCTCCGCCGCCTACAACAACGGCTCGAAGGCGAACGCCTGCGGCTGACACCATCCCACGAGAAGGAAGTGCCATGAGTACAAGGATTCTCCGAAAGACGCTCGTTCCCACCGCCGTCGCCGTGGCTCTCGCGTTCGGCACCCTCGCCGGCGCAGCACCCGGCTTCGCGGCCCCGCAGGCCGCCACCACCGCGCGGGCGAGCCAACCGGCCATGGCCGAGGGCGAGGTCGGGGCGCAGGCCGTTGTCAACCTCGGTCTGACCATCCGTAAGGCCAAGGGCGTACAGACCTGGCTCAAGCGGTTTCACGGTCTCTACAGCGGCCCTATCGACGGCGAATTGGGAACGAACAGCTGGATTGGAATACAGCAGGTTCTGGCCATCTACAACGACTACGAGGGCCCCATCAACGGGACCCCCGGCACTCAGACCAAGAAGGCTCTGCAGCGCATGCTGAACTACAACGGCTACAACGCCGGCAAGGTCGACGGCATCTGGGGTCCTCAGAGCACGAACGCCTGGGCCGCCTTCGCCGACAAGATGGTCGACTACTACAACATCCCCTGACGGGGGGCGCCCGCGGTGAGGAACTCCTGCCAGGTGGTGGGGGAGAGGGCGAGTTGAGGGCCTTGGCGGTCCTTGGAGTCGCGGATGTGGATGGTGGCGGGGGTGAGGGCGACTTCTACGCAGTCGCCGTCGCCGCTGCTGCTGTAGCTCGACTTGAACCAGGCCAGTTCGTCGTTGCTCATAGGTCTCCTCGCATCCGTTCCAACAGGCTCACGGAGTCTTGGAGGGTGAGAGCCTGAGAACGCATCGTGGCATACCGCCTGTGGAGGACGCTGATCTCTTGCGGGTCACTGATGAACAACCCGGCGCGCTGGCTTTCGTTGTACGCGAACCTCCGGATCTCGGGAGTTTCCAGCAACTGCATGGGGCCCGCCAGCCCGGCGTGGGTACCGTGTGCCAGCGGCATGAGCTGGATGTCGACGTTCCGCAACGTCCCGATCTCCAGCACGTGATCGATGAGTTCACGGGTGACGTCGATTCCGCCCGTGCGCCGCAAGAACAGGTGCTCCTCCAAGATGAAGCTGAACGCGGTGTTCGGCCGCTCGCGCAGCAACTTCTGCCGCTCTGCCCTGGCAGTCCACCGCTCCTCGATCTGAGCGTCGTCGAGTGGCGGCAACTGGCCGACGAACAGGGCCCGCGCGTATGCCTCCGTCTGCAACAGCCCCGGGACCATGCGGCATTCGTAGGTGTACAGAGTGATCGCCATCTGCTCCAGCGCCGCCCACTGCCGGAACCACGCCGCCAATCCCGGCTGACGCGCCAGCTTCGGGAACGATTTCCTCAACGCCCCCGTGTTCCCCGTAGCCTCCTCGCCCCGTTCCACGAGCACCACGTCCGGCATCCGGCGCCCCAACTCCACGGACGCCACCGTGTGTTTGGAGAACCCCACGAGATCGCCGAACTCCTCCCGGCTCAGCCCCGCATGCTCCCGCAACGCCTGCAACACCGCCCCGAACGTCCGCATGCTGTCCGACGACTCCGGCTCACCGCCACCATCGACCACAGTCGGTCACCTCCCGCGCTCATGGTCACGGCCAGTGACGTGTACTGTCCACCCCGTCACCGTGTACTCTCGCGCAGCGTACGTGGCGTCCACCTGGAGAATTGGCCCTCAGGTTCGCCAGATTGGGCCTCATGACCGCACCCCCCACGCCACCCCATCCAGTTACCGTACGTACGTTCGTGCAGCGCCTCAGTCCCACTCCACGCGCCGCCCGCCTCGCCAGACACCTCGCCCTGAACCAGCTGCACACCTGGGGCATCCCGTACGGCAGCGACGCCTCGGACAGCGTCGCGGCGATCGTGGCGGAGCTCGCCGCCAATGCCGTCGCCCACGGCCGGGTCCCCGGGCGGGACTTCGAGTTGCGGCTCGCGCTCGTCACCGGCAGCGTGCGCGTCGAGGTCACCGACACCCGCGCTGAACGGCGTCCGCCCGCCCCCGACGCCGTACGAATGCCAGGGCCCCTCGAAGCCGACGGCCGGGGCCTGGCACTCGTCGACGCGCTCGCGGACCGGTGGGAGGTGCTGGACCGGGAACCGCCCGCGAAGACCGTACGGGCCGAGGTGGACCTGCCCATTCACAGGGTTCTCCGAGGAACGCTTCAGGTAGGGCATGGAGTCTGCTCCCCATGCACGGACACCGACCCCGTACCCCCGAAGCCGAACGCAGCCGCCGCTGGTTCATGAACAAGGCGCTGCTCGCCGGCGGAGTCACCGCGATGGCGACCATGACCGGCTGTTCCTCCGACTCTTCCGACACGGCGAGCTCCGCCTCGTCCTCCGCCGCCCCGAGCGGCGCCCCTTCCGGTATGCCTTCCGGCGGAGCCGGTGGCGGCATGGGCCCTGGCGCCTCCGAGGTGAAGTACGCCGACTTCGTGGGCGTCACCACCGACGGCGAGGTCGTCGACGACCTCTACTCCATCCACTCCACCGACGTCTCCACCGACAAGATCGTCAAGGCCGCCCAGGCCTTCCTGGACGGCCTGACGACGAAGGAGCGCAAGGCTTCCGTCTTCGACGTGGACGACGACGAGTGGCTGAAGTGGAGCAACGTCGACGGCTACGAGCGTCAGGGCGCCCGTATGGGAGACCTGACCGAGAAGCAGCGCAACCTCGGTTACGCCCTCCTTGGCACCGCCCTCTCCGCCGACGGGCTCACCCAGACCCGCAACATCATGAAGCTCAACGCCTACCTGGGCGACTACAGCGGCGGCGGCAAGGACACTCTCACCGAGGGCTCGTACTTCTTCACCTTCATGGGCACGCCGTCGACCAGCAAGCCGTGGGGCTTCCAGTACGAGGGCCACCATCTGGCCATCAACTACTTCGTCCTCGGCGACCAGGTCGTCATGACCCCCACCTTCATGGGCTCCGAGCCGACCTCCGCCACCTACAACGGCGAGAAGATCACCACCTTCAAGAAGGAGACCAAGGCTGGGCTCACGCTCCTGCGCTCACTGACCTCCGCGCAGCAGAAGAAGGTCATCTCCTCGGAGACCAAGGCCGGCGACAACTTCAAGGCGGGTGCCGGTCAGGACAACGCCAAGCTCGCCTACCAGGGTCTGGCTGCCAAGGGCTGGACCGAAGCCCAGAAGAACGACCTCCTCGACCTGGTCCGCGTCTACGTCGGCAACATGAGCGACGGACACGCCGACGTGAAGATGTCGGAGGTCGAGGACCACCTCGACGACACGTACTTCTACTGGATCGGCGAGACCAAGGACAGCTCCGCCTTCTACTACCGCGTACACAGCCCGGTGGTGTTGATCGAGTACGACGCCCAGTCCCCGATCGCCTACGAGACCCAGAACCGCAACCCCACCCAGCAGCACATCCACACCATCATCCGCACGCCCAACGGCGGTGACTACGGCGTGGATCTGCTGAAGCTGCATCTGGAGAACGACCACTGATGAAGGTCAACTGAAGGTCAGTCAGTCGGTGAGCGAGGCCTTGATGGTCTTCACGTCTCCGGAGGGGAGTGCGACCCGGGCGGACGCGTAGAGCTCGAAAGAGCTGGCGAGACCGGGCATGGTCCGGCTCACGGTGGTGGACCAGCCGGCGGTGCGCCGGGTGCAGGACGGGTCGCAGAGGTCGCGGGTCTTGTGGGTGTCGGTGCCGTTCATGACGGTGCCGACCCGGACCCACCGCGGCTCGATCCACTTGCCTGCGGCCGGGGCGACCGTCAGCTTGGCACGCTCCTGAAAGGTGTCCCGGTAACCGCGTTCATGCCGGTGGACACAGACCTTGCCGGCGGCGTAGGTGGCGCACTTCTCGGCGACCTTCGCCCAACTGCTCCAGGAGGCGGCGACGTCGAAGACGTAGCCGCCGGAGATCTCGCCCCGAACGTAGTACGTCCCGGCGGTGGTCTTGACCGGAGACCACGTGGAGGTCCACGCGGAGGTCTGCTGGGCGCAGCCGCCCGAGCAGACCTGGCTCACGGCACCGTCCGAGCTCCAGACATAGGTGGTCGGCTTCAGCCAGTGACCCGTGGTGGGGGTGACGGTGACTCTCGCGCGGTAACCGTTGACCGCGCCGGTGTCTGTGACGCGCTTCTGCACCTCCGCGCAGACCGAACCGGCGCTCTGGGCGTCGGCGCCCTTGAGGGTCTTGCAGTTCTTGTCGTGGGCTTGCCAGGTGGCCGCGGCCTGGGCGGCGGGTGCGCCGACGAGGCCGCCCCCGACGACCGCGGCCGTGGCGCCAAAAGCCATCAGGGACGTTCTGAATTTCCGCAAGGATCTGTTCCCTCTGTGCGAGCCGCAGACGCGGCTGAGATGAAAAGGTAGGTGCGGTCGCCCTTGATTACGACGACCGCACCTCCCGTGATCACGTCGTGGAGTGGAAAAGCACCGCCAGGCGGGCCTGCTCCAGGGGAGAGACGCGATTGCCCCAACTGCTCCACACGTTGCCCCGTGCGGCGTGCTTGATCCTGCTCTTGTGCGTTCCGGAGCGGATGGTCCTGAGTTCGTTGTGGCCGATTCCGTCGTCGTACTGGACTTCGTGCTCCGCGACGCCGGCGATGCCGGAATGTTCGGAGACGATTCCGTCGTCGTACGACGAAACGGTGGTCCAGTCAGTGCCCAGGCCGCGGGAATTCGGCATGCCGCTCGGGAGACTCTTCAGGAACGAGCTGCCCGGCTTCATGTCGAAACACTGCAGCAGGATCGGACAGGGGTAGTTGGTTCCACCGTGCGGGGTGCCGAGCGTGGCGACGTCCTCGATGTAGAGGTTGCCGCGCGGGAAACCCGAGGCGCGCTGGTAGGTGTAGTGCAGCGCGGCGCGGACGACGAGACCGCCCATGGAGTGGGCGACGACATCGACCTTGATGCCCTTGCTCGAATAGTTGTCGTAGACGTAGTTCGCGAACGCCTTGGCCACGGTCTTCAGGGGCGTGTCACGGTTGCCCCTGTAGTTGTACGAGCAGTTCGTGTTGCCCGAGTAGTAGCCGAAGGTGAGCAGGTTTCCCCTCCACCCCTTGTTCGCGAAATGTGTCCGGGCGGAACGGAAGTAGTCGGCGCAGTCGTGTTTGCCGGACGGAGCGAACCCGTGGACGAAGATGACCCGGTTACCGGACCCGTTCGACCGGGTCGGCGCCGCACTGGCCGGTGTGACCGTGAGCATGGTGATGGCAACTGTCAGCACCGCGGAGAGGAACAGCGTGAGCCGTCTCTGCAGTTTCTGCATGGAAATTCCCCCGTTACTGAATGTGGATTTTCTGTACCGGATGCGAACGCTTTTCCGGACAGTGGCCCGGCCCGGTCGCTGAGTGTGCCGGTCGTTTGCACCACAAAAAACAGCCGGCGCTCAGTCGCCCCTGTCGCTGCTGACCTCGACGGCGGCACCGAGGTTCGGCGCCGCCCTCCTGGCGAGTTCGTCGGCATGGTCCCGGTCCGCGCTCTTCGCCACGACGATGCTCACCGCCGATCCGGACACGGCATCGCGTCGCACACCCGCGCCGACGACCGGGTACCGAGCGAGCACCGCCTCGTACGCGGCGATCGCCTCAGCGGGGAAACCGTCGTTGAAGTCGGTCTCCACGAAGAGCCCCGGCCCTCTGACCTTCAGGACCATCACGCCAGAGAGTGGCCGGTGCCGGTCGCCCCCGGCGAGCATGTCCTTGAACACCGCCAACGCGCCGGTGGCATCGACCGAGGCGACCTCGATCCGCCAGCGGTCGGTTGCCTTTTTCCAGGGCGCGTCATGGATGTCGCCGTTCACCACCCGGTCGTCGGCCGTCAGCGACCGCCACAGCGCCAGGACCTCGCCGGTGCGCCCCTCGTCCGCGGCAACGGTGAAGGTGATGCCGTCCGCCGTGATCCGGCCGGTGACCTTGTCGTGACGGGCGACGTACTCCCGCATCTCGCCCGCCAGTTCGGTCACGCGGTCGGCCGAAGTGCCGTCCTTGAGGATCAGCGTGCCGGTCGACGTCCCGGCGAAGGGCAGTGTGTTGTTCTTGGTGGTGTGGATCTTCGTCACGTCCGGCGTGCCGGCCCAGTGTTCCTCGAAACCCGCCGCGAGTGCCGTGCCCTTGTCGATGGCGCAGCCGGTCAACAAGGTCAGGCCCACCATGATCGCGACGATCGGTATCGGCCACCGCAGGGCGCTTCTTCTCAATGCCGTCTCTCTCAGTTCGCGGCCGGGGAGCCTGTGTCGTCGGCCGGCATCGTACGACGGACACGCTAGCCAGGCCCGGTCGCCGGGTGTGCCGGTCGTTTGCCCCACAAGGAACGGCCGCCGCACACACCGGAAGGGGTGCTCGGCCTTGTTCGTCGGTCAACTACCCTTGTTCTATGGGGCCTGGGGGACACGAGGGGAACGGGGACGGGGCTGCTGAGCCGGCAGACGGGCCCAGATCCAGTGAGCGCCTGTTGAACCTGGCCCTCGAGCGGTTCGGGGTGTGGCTCCGGTCCATCGTGGTCTGCCTGTGCGGTGCGCTGGGCATCGTCTTGGCGGACCCGGCGGAGCTTCCCCTGGTGGTGTCTCTGCTGGTGCCCGCTTTCCTCGCCTGTGGTGTGCGCCTTTACTCGCTGCGCCGCCCGCGTCTGTTCCCCTCCGCCCTGCTGTGGACGTTGGACGCGGCCGTGGTGGTGTTGACGGGGCTGTCCCAACCCGTGCTCGGCGGCGAGGGCGCGGATGTGATGGTGGAGGCGATCGTCGGCATCAGCGTCGTCGCCTTCCAGTACGAGTGGGCGACGCGACCGGTGGCCGGGGCTGCCCTGGCCGCGTTGGGGGCTGCCGTCTCCGCGCTGGGCGACGTCCTCTCCTCGCCCGGGCAGAGCCCCGACGTGGTACCCCTGGTGCGCATGCTGATCCAGGTGGGCCTGTCGAGGGCCGCCTACCTCATCGTCCGGGCGCTGGCCAGGGCGGCCGACCGGTCGGCGGCGGCCAGGGCGGCGGTGCGGCGGGAGGCGGAGGTCGCCGCCGCACGCAGGGCGACCGAGCGTGAGTACCTGGCGACCCTGCACGACACGGCGAGCGCGACGCTGCTGATGGTCTCCCAGGGTGACGGCCGGGACTGGTCGTGGCTGCCTCCGCGTGCCAGACAGGATCTGGAGGCGATGTCCGCCGTACCCGGATTCGAGACCGGGAGCGTCGACCTCGCGGCGCTTCTCGACTGTGTGCCCGAGGGTGAGGGGCAGGCCAGGGTGCGGCTCAAGACGCACATCGAGGGCCCGCTCGCGATGCCGTCCGGTCCGGGGCTCGCGATATTCAACGGGGTCCGGGAGGCCGTCACCAATGTGGCACGCCATGCCGGGGTGCGGGAGGCGGAGCTCAGGGCATGGACAGAGGGGGACGGTGTCGTCGTCGAACTGTCCGACGCGGGACGGGGTTTCGACCCGGAGTCCGTCCCGGCACGGCGCCGGGGCATCTCCGGTTCCGTCATCGGCAGGATGCACGCGGTCGGAGGCTCCGCTTCCGTCACCTCACAGCCGGGCACCGGGACCCGCGTGCAGTGGCGCTGGCACGGCCGGGCCCCGGCGTCACAGGCAGGGGGCGCAGGGCAGGCGACCGGCGTACCGCGTCCGCCCCGTGCCCAGGTACAGCACACGGCTGACGTCCGCTTCATTCGCGGGCGGCTTCTTTACGGGACCCAACTGGCCGTGCTGCTGATCAGCCTGGTGTGGCAGTTCACCGTCTCGCTGCGCCGGCTCGTGGTCCACCAGGACGTGTACCGCCCCGCGTGGGCCCAGACGGCCGCCTTCGTCTGCCTTGCCGCCGTCGCAGTGGTCGGGGGTGTCTATCTGCTGCGTGGCAGGCGGATCCCGCCGAGGGTGCGCTGGTGGAGCCTCGGCTCGGTGCTGGCCGTTTCGGCGGTATGCGCGTTCACGCTCCCGCCGGACCAGTCGACAGCTGCGCCGGACTGGGCGTTCGGAGTGGTCGGCTGGCATGCGCTGTTCCTGCTGGCAGACCTGCGGGTCGGGGCGTACGCGGCGTTCCTCGGGGCGCATGTGGGGCTCAACGCGACCGCTGTGTTCCTGTCGGGTGCGCCGACCGCGGCGGCGTCGGCCGTCCTGGGGATCTCCACGATAGCCAGCTGCGGCTTCCAGCTCTCCGTCGGTGTACTGATGACGCACCTGCTGCACGGTACGGCGCCGGCGGCGGGGATCGCGGCCGCACGGGAGGAGGAACTGCGTACCCGGGAACGCATCCACGAGGACATGCAGCGTGATCACAAGGAGCGCTACCGCGCGCTGACGGCGACGACGGTGCCGCTGCTCGTGGGCCTCGGGCACGGTGTGCTGAGCCCGCACGACGAGGAGATCAGGCTGCGATGCGGCGTGGAAGCCGCCCGTATGCGCCGCCTCTTCGCGGAGAGCGATGCCGTCCTGGACCCGCTGCTGAACGAGCTGCGGGCGTGCGTGGAGGTGGCCGAGCACCAGGGGGTGACGGTGAGCCTGGCCGTGCGAGGACGGCCGGGGGAGGTGCCCGTGGAGGTGCGCAGGGAGCTGGTCGACCCGGTGGCGGTGATTCTGGGCCGTACCCGCTCGACCGCGCGGGTGACCGTCGTATGGACACCCCCCGCGGTACGCGTGAGCGTGGTCAGCGAGGACTGCGCCGGCGGCAGCGGCACGGGAGAAACCGATCGGACGCCCGGCCGTGCCACGGACGCCGAGGTGTCCGTGGTCAGAACAACGCGCGGGGAAAGTGTGTGGGTGGATGCCGGCTGGAGAAGACCGGCGGCCTCCGGAGTTGACCTGACATGAGTGACAACGCACCGGTCAGCGTGGTCGTCGTCGACGACCATCCCGCCATCCTCTCCGGCATAGAGGCGTGGTTCGCCGCGTCGCGGCGCCCCATCACCGTGGTCGCGGCCGGCGACTCCGTAGGGGAAGCCTGGACCGAGCCGGGCAGCACGGCCGATGTCGTAGTTCTCGATCTGCAACTGGGCGAGGGCGGCCCCGCCTTCGGCGACCTTCGAAGACTCGTCGACGCCGGGCGGCAGGTGGTCGTGTACTCGATGCGGGACGACGAGAAGACCGCGCTCAACTGCCTGGACCTGGGAGCCGCGACCTATCTGACCAAGAGCGAGGGCCGGGAGCACCTGGTCGAGGCGACGCTGGCAGCAGCGGACGAGCGGCCCTACATGCCGCCCGCGCTGGCCGGCGCGCTGGGAACGAACACCCGCGCGGACCGTCCTCAGCTCTCCCTGCGCGAGGAGAACGTGCTCATCGAGTGGTTCCAGTCGGAGTCGAAGGAGCTGGTCGCGCAGCGTCTCGGCATCTCCGTACGGACCGTCAACTCGTATCTGGACCGGGTGCGCATCAAGTACGCGAACGTCGGCCGCCCCGCGCGGACCAAGGCAAGCCTGGTGGCCCGCGCCATCCAGGACGGGCTGGTCGATGTGGACGACCTCTGAGCGCGGGCACGGGGCACGCCGACGGTCACTGAAGTGCCCGCGGTACAAGATTTATTCGGCTGCGAACTCCTGTGAAGGTCCGGGCTGTTGACGCGCAAGGGATTCGATTCTACGGTCCGTCCGAATTGACGATCGCCGTCCGATATCTCGGACGCTTCCCCCCTCTTCCGTCAAGGAGGCCCGTGTGAGCCGCACCTCGCGCGTCCGAACCACCCTCCTCACCCTCCCCGCAGCCCTCCTGCTCGCCCTGATCCCCAGCAGCACCTCCGCGTACCCCAACCCCGGGACGGTCACCGGCGCCACCGTCGTCCACGACCCGACGATGATCCGCACATCGGCGGGCCGCTACCTGCTCTACGGCACCGGCGGCGGACTCGGCTACAGGACCTCGACCGACCGGATCGCCTTCTCGGCCGGAAGCGACGCCTTCACGGCCAAACCGAGCTGGTGGTCGTCGTACGCCACGGAGGCGTGGGCGCCCGACATCTCGTACCACGGCGGCAAGTACCTGATGTACTACGCCGTCTCGACCTTCGGGTCCAACAAGTCCGCCATCGGGCTCGCCGGTTCGACCACCGGACTGCCCGGCTCCTGGACCGACTACGGCACGGTCTACACCTCCACCACGTCGAGCGACTACAACGCCATCGACCCGAATCTGTTCGTCGACAGCGACGGCAAGTGGTGGCTCTCGTTCGGCAGTTGGTGGACCGGGCTGAAGATGATCCAGATCGACCCCGGCACCGGGAAGCAGCTCTCCTCCAGCACCACCCGGTACTCCCTCGCGTCCCGCCCCACCGGGACCAAGGCCGTCGAGGCGCCGTACATCGTCAAGCGCAACGGCTACTACTACCTCTTCGCCTCGTACGACACCTGCTGCGCCGGCACCAGTTCCACGTACAAGGTCAAGGTCGGCCGCGCCACCAGCGTCACCGGGCCGTACTACGACAAGAACGGCGTCTCGATGATGAACAACGGCGGGACGCCCGTCCTCGAGTCGCACGGGCGGTACATCGGCCCCGGCGGGCAGTCGATCACGAGCGACTCCGACGGTGACCTGATCGTCTACCACTACTACGACGGCAACGACAACGGCACCCCCAAACTCGGCATCA
Source organism: Streptomyces sp. NBC_00019 (assembly GCF_045041015.1). Lineage (NCBI taxonomy): Bacteria > Bacillati > Actinomycetota > Actinomycetes > Kitasatosporales > Streptomycetaceae > Streptomyces > Streptomyces sp. NBC_00019. The sequence goes on along the minus strand of NZ_CP108302.1, from coordinate 3,525,466 downwards.
ACCTTCTGAACTGGAGCAGCGGATGGCCCGTCGCCTACTGACCCTGCTGGCCGCGCTGGTCCTCGCCCTTACGCTCGGGCAGTCCTCCGCGAGCGCGGCCTCGTTCGCCAACCCGGTCAAGACGCAGAAGGGCGCCGACCCCTGGATCTCGTACCACGACGGCAACTACTACCTGCTGACGACGAGTTGGACCAACATCATCACCATGCGCAAGTCCGCCACCCTGGCCGGGCTCGCCACGGCGCCCAACCTCCAGGTGTGGACGGGCGACGCCGCCTCGCGCTGCTGCAACATCTGGGCGCCCGAAATGCACTTCATCAACGGCAAGTGGTACCTGTACTACGTCGCCGGGCAGGACGTCTCCGACTACAACCCCACCCAGCGCACCCACGTCCTGGAGAGCGCGGGGTCGGACCCGACGGGCCCGTACACCTACAAGAACCAGCTCAACTCCGCCTGGATGCTGGACCCGACGGTCGCGACCGTCAACGGCCAGCTGTATCTGTTCGGCAGCGCGAGCGGCGGCGGTACGCAGAACATCGTCGCGGCCCGGATGTCCAACCCGTACACCCTGGCCACCGGCTTCTCCACCGTCTCGACGCCGACGTACGACTGGGAGCGCAACGGCACGGTCAACGAGGGTCCTGAGATCCTCCAGCGGAACGGCCGGACCTTCCTCGTCTACTCCGGCAGCGGCTGCTGGACCCCCGACTACAAGCTCGGCCAGCTGACCTTGACGGGCTCCGATCCGCTGGCGGCCTCCTCCTGGACGAAGAAGTCCACACCGGTCTTCCAGCGCAACGACTCGGCGGGCGTCTACGGCCCGGGCCACAACGGCTTCTTCACCTCACCCGACGGCACCGAGAACTGGATCGTCTACCACGCCAACGACTCCGCCTCCGACGGCTGCGACAACGGCCGTACGACCCGGGCGCAGAAGTTCACCTGGAACTCCGACGGCACCCCGAACCTCGGCACACCGGTAGCGCTGGGCGCGAGCATGACCGGCCCCTCGGGCGAACCCTCGGCCACCTCCACGACGTACACCATCACCAACCGCAACAGCGGCAAGTGCCTTGATGTCGCCGGGAGTTCGACGGCCGACGGCGCCAACGTCCAGCAGTACACCTGTAGCGGCGGCAACAACCAGAAGTGGCGCATCGAGGACCAGGGTGACGACACCAGCCGCCTCGTCAACGTGGCCACCGGCAAGGTCCTGGACACCGCCGACTGTTCCAGCGCCGACGGCGCCGACCTGCGCCAGTGGACCTGGCTGAACAACACCTGCCAGCGCTTCCGCTTCGTGGTCACGGACAACAGCTGGGTGAGGATCGTCAACCAGGCCACGGGCAAGGTGGCGGACGTGGCGAACTGCTCGACGGCGGACGCGGCGGACGTACGCCAATGGACGTGGCTGAACAACAACTGCCAACAGTGGAAACTAAACCCGGTCTAGCCGTGGCGCGCCCCGAAAGGGGCGCGGGGCTGTATCGATTTGCGGCTCCGCCGCGGGGCGCGACCAGCCCCCACGCACCCGCGGACGAAACTCAGCCGGTCTGCCCCATCCCCGCAGCGTTGGGCCAACTCTGAGCCTGAGCGTTGGGCCACCCCGACGCGGGGGCGGGCGTAAGCCCGTTAGTCCCCCGCACCTGCGCCGCAGTGAGCCCACCCCGTGCGGGAACCCCGGGCGGGGTGGGCCCCTGAGGCGCGGCGAACGGCGACGGAGCCGCGGCCGCCGGTGCTACCGGCATCTGCGCGGCGGCCGGCATGGGCGCGGGCGTGGGCATCGGCATCGGCATGGGCGTGGGCATCGGCATCGGCGTGCCGTACCCGTTCGACTGGTCGTAGGAAGCGGCGGCGGCAGCCGGCATCGGTGCGGCGACCGGCATCGGCTGAACCTGCGGAGCAAGCGGCGCCCCCGCGCCGTTCGTGGAGCCGACCAGCCGGTCCACGGCCGCCGTACCCGAGCTGTAACTGGTCCCGTTGGCCAGCTCGGGCACGGCGGCTCCCCTCCTGGTCCCGTAGAGCACCTGTTCCAGGCCGGACACCAGGCGACGGACGTCCACCTGGGGGCGCACCACGAGTCTCAGGAAGCGGCTGGATGAGCCGATCTTGTTGCCGCACTCGCGGACCAGGATCCGGTGCTCGGTGAGCAGTCGGTCCCGGACCACGGTGCCTTCGGCACCCACGGGGAGGCGCACGAAGAGGAAGTTGCCCTGCGAGGGGTAGACGGTGAGACCGGGCAGCGAGGCGAGCTGGCTCGACATGTCCAGCCGGTCCCGGTAGACCTGCTGAAGGCTCTGCGCGTACTCGGCGCCGTGCTCCTTGAGCATGAACACCACGTACTCGGCGAAGGCGTTGAGGTTCCACTTCGGCAGCATCGAGCGGACCCGGCCGGCGAGCGACGGGTTGGCGACCATGTAGCCGAAGCGGATGCCGTGCAGACCGAAGTTCTTGCCGAGCGAGCGCAGGACGATGACGTTCGGCCGCAGCATGGCCTCCTGCACCACCGACGGCTCCGCCTCCGCGTCGGCGAACTCCAGGAAGCTCTCGTCGATGACGATCAGGTCCAGATCCGCCATCGCGTCCATGAACTGCACGATCGCGTGCTTGTGCAGGAAGCCGCCGTCGGGGTTGTTCGGGTTGCAGATGACGGCCGCCCGGGTCCCCCTGGCCCGGATGAACTCGGCGTACTGCGCGAGGTCCAGGGCGAAGCCGCTGGACTCCTGGAGCGGGAACATGTCGACGCGCTTGCCGGTCTCCATCGGCTGGTCGGTCCAGCGGCCGAAGGTGGGGACGGGGATGGCGAGGGACTCACGGACCAGCAGGTGGTCGATCCAGGTGATGAGTTCGGTCGAGCCGTTGCCCATCGCCACGGCCTGCGGCGGAAGTTGGAGCAGATTGCACAGCTCGGACGTGATGGTGTCGGCGCTGCTCGGGTAGTACGTGATGATGTCGCGGAGGCGGCTGGACATCTCGTCCCACATCCCCGGTGTGGGGAAGTACGGATTGACCGGAATACAGAAGTCGATCGGGCCCGCCCCGTCGCCGGCCGCCCGCGTCAGCGCCGCCATCGAGGGGCTGTGTGCCGCGGTGGCTCGGAACAGCGAGGTGACGTTCTCGGCCATGGAACCTCCGTATGGGGCGGACCCGGTGGGGACGACCGGGACCGTCGTCTTTAGGTGGCCCGCGCGGGGGAGCACGGGCCGCCCATACATACGAAGGCTGCGGAGGCGCTGTTCAACCGCTGAGAAATCGGTAAGAAGTTGTGTGCTACCTGTGAAGAAGTTTCACAGGTGACGCGGTGTCACGCGTGGAACGAGTGAATCGTCGTCGTGCGGTACGTCTCGCCCGGCCGCAGCACGGTCGACGGGAACGACGGGTGGTTCGGGGAATCAGGATAGTGCTGTGTCTCCAGGCACAGCGCATCGCCCTGACGGTAGTTGCGTCCGCCCGGTCCGACCAGGGTGCCGTCGAGGAAGTTGCCCGAGTAGAACTGCAGGCCCGGTTCGTTGGTGGCGATCCTCAGGGTGCGGCCGGAGGACGGGTCGTGGAGGGTCGCGACGTGCTCCGGCTCGGCCGTGACGCCCTTGTCCAGCACCCAGTTGTGGTCGTAGCCCTTGGCGGCGAGCAGCTGCGGGTGCCCGGCGCGCAGGTCCCGGCCGATCGGCTTGGTCTGGCGGAAGTCGAACGGGGTGCCCTCGACCGGGGCCACTTCACCGGTCGGGATCAGACCCGGGTCGGTGGGTGTGAAGCGGGACGCGGCGAGCTGGAGCTCGTGGTCCTCGATCGTGCCGCTGCCCGCCCCGGCGAGGTTCCAGTAGACATGGCTGGTGAGGTTGACGACCGTCGCCCTGTCGGTGGTGGCCTCGTAGTCGATGCGCCAGTCGCCGTGCTCGGTGAGGGTGTACGTCGCCTTCACCCGGAGCGTGCCGGGGTGGCCCATTTCGCCGTCGGCGGAGGTGTAGGACAGGCGCAGGCCGACGTCGGTGCCCTCGGTGAACGGCTGGACGTCCCACACCCGCCGGTCGAAGCCCTCGGCGCCGCCGTGCAGGCTGTTCTCACCGTCGTCCACGGACAGTTGGTACGTCTCGCCGTCCAGGGTGTAGCGGCCCTTGCCGATGCGGTTGCCGTAGCGGCCGATCAGCGCCCCGAAGTACGGGCTGGAGGCGACGTAGTCCTCGATCCGGGCGAAGCCGAGGGAGACGTCGGCGTACCGGCCGTGCCGGTCGGGGACCTCCAGGGACTGCACGATCCCGCCGTAGGACAGGACCTTCAGACGGGTGCCGCCGTTCTCCAGCGACCAGCGGTGGACCTCGGTGCCGTCGGCGAGCTCGCCGAAGAGTTCCTTCACCGGTGCTTCTCTCCTCCCATGGGAAGGGCCCCGCCTTGCGACGGGGCCCGATCCGGTCGGTCCGGGTTACGAACCGGACTTGCGCTTGTTCCAGACGTCGAAGCCGACCGCGGCCAGCAGGGCCATGCCCTTGATGACCTGCTGCCAGTCGGAGCCGACGCTGAGGAGGTTCATGCCGTTGTTCAGGACGCCGAGGACGAGACCGCCGATGATCGCACCGAGGACGGTGCCGACACCACCGCTCATGGATGCGCCACCGATGAACGCCGAGGCGATGGCCTCGAGTTCGTAGTTCAGACCCGCCTTCGGGGAGGCCGCGTTCAGTCGCGCGGCGATCGCCAGACCCGCCAGGGCCGCGAGCGCGCCCATGTTCAGGAAGACGAGGAAGACGACCTTCTTGTCCTTCACACCCGACAGCTTCGCCGCCGGCAGGTTGCCGCCGATCGCGTAGATGTGACGGCCGAAGACGGCGTTGCGCATGAGGTAGCCGTAGCCGACGACCAGCCCGCCCAGGATGAGGAGGATGATCGGCGCGCCCTTGTAGCTGGCGAGCAGCATCGTGACGACGAGGACCGCGGAGACGATCGAGACGAGCTTCAGCAGGAAGAGGTTGCGCGGCACCACATCCAGGGCGAACTCCTGCTGGCGCTTGCGGTCCCGGATCTCCTGGAGGACCACGAAGACGATCAGGACCAGGCCGAGCAGCAGCGTGATGTTGTGGTAGTTGGTGTCCGGGCCGGTCGCCGGCAGGAAGCCGTTGCCCATCTTCTCCAGGCCGCTCGGGAACGGGCTGAGGGTCTGGCCCTCCAGCAGGATCTCCGTGAAGCCACGGAAGATCAGCATGCCGGCGAGGGTGACGATGAACGACGGAATGCCGAGATACGCGATGAAGAACCCCTGGATGCCGCCGGCCACCGCGCCGACCACCAGGCTCAGCGCCACCGCGACCGGCCACGACACGTTGTGCTGCACGGTCAGCACGGCCGCGAACGCGCCCACGAACGCCGTCAACGAGCCGACCGACAGGTCGATATGGCCCGAGATGATGACCAGCATCATGCCGATCGCGAGGATCAGGACGTAGGCGTTCTGGAGGACCAGGTTGGAGACGTTGCGCGGCTCCACCAGGACGCCGTCGGTCCAGACGGCGAAGAGGGCGACGATCAGGCCGAGGGCGATCAGCATGCCGTACTGGCGCATGTTGCGGCGCAGGCCGTCCAGCATCAGCTGCAGCAACCCGCTGTCGGAGGACGGTCCTCCGCTCTTGCCGGGCGGGACCACCGCCGGGCTCTTGGTCACGTCGGTGCTCATCGGGTTACCTCTTTGTCCTTGGTCATCTGGCGCATCAACGATTCCTGCGAGGCCTCTTCCCGAGAGAACTCGCCGGTCAGCCGTCCGGCGGCCATCGTGTAGATGCGGTCGCACATACCGAGCAGTTCCGGCAGCTCGGAGGAGATGAAGACGACCGCCTTGCCCTGGGCGGCCAGCTGGTCGATGACGGTGTAGATCTCGAACTTGGCGCCCACGTCGATGCCACGCGTGGGCTCGTCCAGGATCAGCACATCGGGACCCGCGAAGATCCACTTGCTGAGGACGACCTTCTGCTGGTTGCCGCCGGACAGCTTGCCCACCGGCTCGAAGACGGTCGGCGCCTTGATGTTCATGGTCTTGCGGAAGCCCTCGGCGACCTTCCGCTCCTCGTGCTCGTCGACGATCCCCCGCTTGGCCACCTTGCCCAGCGCGCTGAGCGAGATGTTGCGGTTGATGGTGTCGATGAGGTTGAGGCCGTAGTGCTTGCGGTCCTCGGTGACGTACGCGATGCCGTGTCCGACCGCCTCGGAGACGCTCTTGGTACGGATCTCCTTGCCGTCCTTGAGGACCGTGCCGGCCGCGTGCCGGCCGTAGGAGCGGCCGAAGACGCTCATGGCGAGCTCGGTACGTCCCGCACCCATCAGCCCCGCGATGCCGACGATCTCCCCGCGCTTGACGTTGATCGACACGTCGTCGACCACCTTGCGCGACTGGTCGATCGGGTGGTGCACGGTCCAGTCCCGGACCTCGAGCGCCGGAGCCTCTTCCGACTCGCCCTTGTACGCGGTGCGCTCGGGGAAGCGGTGGTCGAGGTCGCGGCCGACCATGCCGGAGATGATCCGGTCCTCGCTGGTCTCCTTGGCCTTCACGTCGAGCGTCTCGATCGTCTGCCCGTCGCGCAGGATGGTCACCGAGTCGGCGACCTTGCGGATCTCGTTGAGCTTGTGGGAGATGATGATCGAGGTGATGCCCTGCTTCTTCAGCTCCAGGATGAGATCCAGGAGTTTGCCGCTGTCCTCGTCGTTGAGAGCCGCGGTCGGCTCGTCGAGGATGAGCAGCTTCACCTTCTTCGAGAGCGCCTTGGCGATCTCCACGAGCTGCTGCTTGCCCACGCCGATATCGGCGACACGGGTCTCCGGGTGGTCGCTCAGACCGACCCGGCGCAGCAGCTCACTGGCGTGCCGCAGGGTCTCGCGCCAGTCGATGAGCCCGCCCTTGGCGTGCTCGTTGCCGAGGAAGATGTTCTCCGCGAGGGAGAGGTAGGGCACCAGCGCGAGTTCCTGGTGGATGATCACGATGCCGCGATCCTCGCTCGCGCGGATGTCCTTGAACGCGCAGCTCTCTCCCTCGAAGAGGATCTCGCCCTCGTACGTGCCGTGCGGATGGACGCCGGAGAGCACCTTCATCAAGGTGGACTTGCCGGCGCCGTTCTCACCGCAGATGGCGTGGACCTCGCCCTGCCGGACGGTCAGTGTGACGTCCGAGAGCGCTTTGACACCGGGAAAGGTCTTGACGATCGAGCGCATTTCCAGGACGGGTCCCGCCATGGTCGTGCCTTCCAATCTCTGTTCTGTCTACAGGCGGTGCAGGACTACTTGAGGTCGCCCTCGGTGTAGTAGCCGCCGTCGACCAGGACCTGCTTGTAGTTGCTCTTGTCGACGCTCACCGGCTTCAGCAGGAAGGCGGGGACGACCTTGGAGCCGTTGTCGTAGGTCTTGGTGTCGTTGGTCTCCGGCTTCTTGCCGTTCAGGACCGCGTCGACCATGCTGCCGGCGACCTTGGCGAGCTCACGGGTGTCCTTGTAGACGGTCTGCGTCTGCTGGCCCGCGATGATCGACTTCACCGAGGCGAGCTCGGCGTCCTGGCCGGTGAGGACCGGGAGCGGCTTGGCCTTGCTGCCGTAGCCGTCGGACTTCAGCGCCGACAGGATGCCGATCGAGATGCCGTCGTACGGCGAGAGCACCGCGTCGACCTTCTTGCTGGAGTACGACTTGGTGAGGATGTCGTCCATGCGCTTCTGCGCCGTGGCGCCGTCCCAGCGCAGCGTGGTGACCTGGGTGAGGCCCGTCTGGCCGGACTGGACGACCAGCTTCTTGCTGTCGATGTACGGCTTCAGGACGCTCATCGCGCCACCGAAGAAGTACTTCGTGTTGTTGTCGTCGTTGGAGCCGGCGAACAGCTCGATGTTGAAGGGGCCCTTGCCCTCCTTCAGACCGAGCTTCTCGACGATGTAGTTGGCCTGGAGCTCGCCGACCTTGGTGTTGTCGAAGGACGCGTAGTAGTCGACGTTGGCCGTGCCGAGGATGAGGCGGTCGTAGGCGATGACCGGGATGTTCGCGTCCTTGGCCTGCTGGAGCACGCCGTTGAGGGACTTGTTGTCGATCGCCGCGACGATGATCGCCTTGACGCCCTTGGTGATCAGGTTCTCGATCTGCGAGACCTGGTTCTCCGGGTCGTCCTCGCCGTAGACCAGGCTGGTCTTGTAGCCCTTGGCCTCCAGGTCCGCCACGACGTTCTTGCCGTCGGCGATCCAGCGCTCGGAGGACTTGGTCGGCATCGAGATGCCGATGGTGCCGCCCTTGGCGCTGCCCGATTCCTCCGCACTGCCTCCTTCGCTGTCCTGGCCGCAGGCGGACAGGGTGAGGGCGAGGACGGCCGAGGTGGCTACGGCGGAGAGTGCGGCTCTGCGGTTCAGCATGATCATCTTCCTTGATGTTCTAGAGGTCACGGGCGATCCGGCGGTGCGGGGGTCTGCCGGTGGTGCGGGTCGACCGAGAGAAGTTGTGTCGGAGTCTGTGTGACTCCGTGGACTTTTGTGAAGGGGCGTTGTCCGGAACGTTATGCAGGCGTTTCGAATCGCTTGAGCGCGCCGGGCAGTCGCGAGCCGAGCGGTGCCATGTCGCCATCCGCTCCATGCCGTGCGAGCAGGTCCAGGGCGAGCCGTCCGCGCCGCACTCTTTCCTTGGCGGTGGACAGCGTGAGCTCGCGCATGTGATGCCCGTACGGGTAGATCCCGGGAGCCTTCGACAGGCCGAACTTCAGATAGAGCGGTGCGCCGCGCCGGATCAGCTCGGCGACCTCGTACATCCGCACATAGCCGCCGAGGTCGTCGGGGGCCTCGATGTACATGTCCATGGGAGCGCCCGACACCCGCCGGATCTCGGTGAGGTGATCCAGTGTCAGGTCGCTGGGAACGTTGATCGAGTCGCCGCCGAGGTTCTCGTAGACGGCGTACGCGGCCGGGTTCACCGGTCCGATCAGCGCCGACACCTTGAGGGTCGTGTCGGCCGGTATGATCCCGGCGACCCGCGCCCGGTGCAGCGCCCACAGCACGCCCTCGTCGGCGACGAGGAGGCACTTCACGCCCAGCTCGGTGGCGCGGACGGCGTCCTCGATGCATCCGGCGACCGCGTCGTGCCCCCGGGCGCGCAGCCCGCCGCCCCTGGAGTCGGTACGGGTCGAGCCGCCGATGTCCCAGGTGCCGCGGGGGCCGGTGAACAGGCAGAGCTCGATATCGCGCTCGGCGGTCGCCTCCACCATCTCGGTGATCTCGGCATCGGTGAGCATCCACACGCCGCTGCCCTGGCTGACCCGGTGCACCGGCACATCGAGTCGCGAGGTCTCCTTCAGGACCACGGCGAGGGCCTCGGGACCCTCCACGGAGGGCACTTCGGTGCGCCAGCGCCCGCCCCCGGGGAAGGAGTGCGGGGAGGCGTCGGCGGGATCGTGCGCGGGCGCGTTCAGGCCGAGCGCGGCGAGCGCCTGCTCACCGGGTCGTCGGGCCGCGCTGGCGGTGGTCTCGGTCACAAGCTGTCCTTCAGGTTCGATATTTCGGACGAGGATCGCGGCTCTGGATGGGGCAGGCCTTGGGTGTACGCCGGTACGAAGTCGTCAGGTACCCCGTACCGGCGTACGGCTCAGAGGTGTGTCACGGCCGGAGGAGGACCTTTCCGACCTTCGGGTCGCCGGACCCCACCAAGTCGATGGCCTGCGCAAACTCATCCAGCGGCAGCTCGTGCGTGACGAGCGGCAGCGGATCGAGCAGCCCGGCCCCGAAGACCCGCACGGTGTGCGCCCAGGCATCCGGCGGCGCCCCGAAAACGGTGTGCACCTCCAGCTGCCGTACGACGAGATCGGTCGGGTCGAGGCCGTCGGCACCCGGCGCCGGGATACCGGTGAGGACGAGCCGGCCACCACGTCTGAGCAGCGAGGCCGCGGTGTTCGCGGCCGACGCCGACCCGGCGGTCTCGATGACGACGTCGAAGTCGTCGGGCAGCTCCTGGTCCCGGGTGCGGAAGTCGGAGGCGCCGAACTTCTTCGACAGCTCCGCACGGTCCGGGCGGGTGCCGACCACCAGCAGCTCCGAGGGCGAGCCCGCCTTGAGGAACTGCACGGCGAACATCCCGAGCGTCCCCGTGCCCACCACGGCGACCCGCTCACCGGGTCGCGCGTTCGCCTTGAGCGCGGCGGCCGCGATGCACGCGGCAGGCTCCAAAAGCGCCGCCGCCGTCAGGTCGGCGTCGTCCGGGAGGGCGTGCAGCAGCCGGGCCGGCAGGGTGAGCGTGGTGGCCATGGCACCGGGCTGGGTGAACCCGGTCTCCTCGTAGCCGGCCGTGCACAGAGTGGTCTCGCCCTCGTGGCAGCGGTCGCAGACCTGGCAGTTGCGAAAGCCCTCGCCCACCACCTTGCGGCCGACCAGCGAGTCCGGAACCCCGGAGCCCACCGCCTCGACCGTGCCCGACCACTCGTGGCCGGGGGTGAGCGGGTAGCGGACGTACCCCTCGGGCCGGTTGCCCTGGTACACCTCGCGGTCGCTGCCGCAGATGCCGACCGCGTGGACGCGGACCAGGGCGTCCCCGGCAGCGGGCTCGCGAGGGGTGTGCTCGACGAGCTCGTGCTCGCCGGGCGCCCCGATGACGACGGCCGTGCTCACTTCTCGGCGCCCTTCGGCTTGCGCTGCTCCCAGCCGTCGGCCCACAGGTCGAAGCGGGCCTGCTGCTGCGGGAACTCGGCGGCGGCGTCGACATCCAGCTCGACACCGAGGCCGGGGGCTTCGGAGAGGTGGAAGTAGCCGTCCACGACCTGCGGGGCGCCCTTGACGACCTTCTTGATGTCCGCGTCGGCGAAATCGTTGAAGTGCTCGAGGATCTTGAAGTTCGGCGCGGTGAAGCCGACCTGGAGCGAGGCGGCGGTCAGGACCGGCCCGCCCACGTTGTGGGGCGCGACCAGCATGTAGTGGGTCTCGGCGGTCGCGGCCAGCTTCCGGGTCTCCCAGATGCCGCCGATGTGGCCGACGTCGGGCTGGATGATGTCCACGGCCTGGCTCTCGAAGAGCTCGCGGAACTCGATGCGGTCGTGGATCCGCTCACCGGTGGCGACCGGCATGTCGACCTTGGCGGCGACCTTCTCCAGCGCCTTCAGGTTCTCCGGCGGCACCGGCTCCTCCAGCCACGCGGGCTTGAAGGGGGCGAGGTCCCGGGCCAGGCGCACGGCGGTGGCGGGGGAGAACCGGCCGTGCATCTCCAGCATCAGCTCGGCCTCGGGGCCGATAGCGTCCCGGACGGCCTCGATGAGGGACACGGCGTACATGCTCTGCTCGTGGTCGAGCTCGAAGTGCCCGGTGCCGAAGGGGTCGATCTTGAGCGCCTTGTACCCGCGCTCCATGACCCTCTGGGCGGCCTTGTGGTAGGCCTCCGGGGTGCGCTCCGTGGTGTACCAGCCGTTGGCGTACGCCTTGACCTTGTCGGTGACCTTGCCGCCGAGCAACTGCCAGACCGGGACGCCCAGGGCCTTGCCCTTGATGTCCCAGCAGGCCATCTCGATCACGGCGATGCCGGACATCACGATCTCGCCGGCCCGCCCGTAGTCGCCGTACTTCATCCGCTTGACGAGGTCCTCGACAGCGAACGGGTCCGACCCGAGAATGTGGTTGGCCTCTGCCTCGTGCAGATAGCCGAGCAGTGCGTCGGTGTGGCCCAGCATGCGGGTCTCGCCGACTCCGGTGAGTCCCTCGTCGGTGTGCACCTGGACGTAGGTCAGGTTGCGCCATGGCGTCCCGACCACGTGCGTGCTGATTCCCGTGATGCGCACGTCAGCTACTCCCTAGTACTTTCCAGCTTGTTCGAAATTTCGGCTCACGTTCGAAATGCTGGCCCGACCGTAAGGACGACGTGGTCGGGGTGTCAATGGGTCGGTTGGTCGAACGGCGTAACGGTTTTGGTGACGTGCACAACCGTCCGACATCTCAACTCTCCCAGCCAGGCGCGTTATTCAACCGTGACACCTTCCCTGCTGCAGCCCTCTTGACCGCCATGAATTGTTAGCGCTCACAATGACCTCCGCATTCACCGATCGATGCCTGCCGGCATCCGAGGAGGTACGAGCATCGTGTCGGTGGTGCTTCCATCAGTGATCGCCAGGGGGGTGTGACCGTGAACCACTTGCAGCTCCGGCCGCCCACCATGGCCGACGTGGCACGCCTCGCCGGCGTGTCCCACCAGACCGTGTCCCGGGTGCTGGGGGACCACCCCAACGTCCGGGACGAGACACGGGCCAAGGTGCTGCGTGCGATCGAGGAGATGGGCTACCGCCGCAACTCCTCCGCCCGGGCCCTGGTCACCCGGCGCACCCGGACCCTGGGTGTGGTCGCCTCCAACACCACGCTCTACGGACCGGCCAGCACCCTGTTCGCGCTGGAGGACGCGGCGCGCGCCGCCGGGTACACCGTCTCGACGGTCAGTCTGCGCAGGCTGGCGGTGGAGACGCTCTCCGAGGCCCTGGACCATCTCAGCGAGGGCGGGGTGGAGGGGGTCATCGCCCTCGCTCCACAGCGCTCCGCGGTCGAGGCCCTCGCCGAACTCCGCCATCCCTTCCCGGTGGTGGCCGTGGGGACCGGGTCCGGCGCGGAGATCCCCAGCGTCAACGTGGACCAGCAACTGGGCGCACGCCTGGCCACCGGCCATCTGCTGGCCGCGGGCCACCGAACGGTCTGGCACCTCGCCGGGCCCGAGGACTGGCAGGAGGCGGCCGACCGGGAGACCGGCTGGCGGGCGACCCTCGAAGCGGCGGGCATCGAGCCGCCGACGCCGCTGAGGGGGGACTGGAGTCCGCTTTCGGGCTACCGTGCGGGCCAGGAACTGGCCGGCTGGGTGGGCCGTGGACTCACCGCCGTCTTCGTCGCCAACGACCAGATGGCGCTGGGGGTGTTGCGGGCGCTGCGTGAAGCGGGCGTGCGCACTCCCCAGGACGTCGCGGTGGTCGGCTTCGACGACATCCCGGAATCGGAGTTCTTCGCTCCACCGCTCACCACCGTCCGGCAGGACTTCGCGACGGTGGGCAAGCACAGCATCGCCCTGCTGCTGGATCTCATCGAGGGGCGGGCCCCCTCCGGGGCGCCCGGAGTCGCCATCGAACCCCATCTCGTCGTCCGGGCCAGCACCGCTCCCGACTGACACGGCACCACGGAACCAAACGGTCGCAATTCGTACACCAGTGTGACCGATATTTCGAATAATGATCGACAGGCTGGACGCAGTGAGTCGGTCCCCGCGAGTAACAGCGGTCCTCCCCGGACCGGCTCTTCAAAGGAGAAGAACATGCTCAACAGAAGGAACTTCCTCACCGCGGCCATCGGCGTTGCGGCGGCGGGCACCCTGGCCGCCTGCGCCAAGGAGGACGACAGCCCCAGCGACTCCGCCGGTGGCGGCAGCAAGACGATCACCCTCGGCTTCTCCCAGGTCGGCTCCGAGAGCGGCTGGCGCACGGCCAACAGCGACTCGGTGAAGTCCGCGGCCAAGGAGGCGGGCTACAAGCTGCAGTTCTCCGACGCCCAGCAGAAGCAGGAGAACCAGATCTCCGCCATCCGCAGCTACATCTCGCAGAAGGTCGACGTCATCGCCTTCTCCCCGGTGGTCGTCACCGGCTGGGACGCGGTGCTCAAGGAGGCCAAGGCCGCGAAGATCCCGGTGGTCCTCACCGACCGCTCGGTCGAGACCTCCGACGAGTCCCTGTACGTCACCCTGGTCGGCTCCGACTTCACCGACGAGGGCCGCCGCGCCGCCAAGATCCTCGAGAAGGTCATCGCGAAGGCCGGCCTCAAGGGCGACGTGAAGATCGCCCAGCTCGAGGGCACCACCGGTGCCGCCCCCGCCATCGAGCGCGCCAAGGGCTTCAAGGAGGTCATGGACGCCGACCACGCCGACGACTGGAAGATCGTCGTCAGCCAGACCGGTGACTTCACCCGCGCCGGCGGCAAGCAGGTCATGGCGGCCTTCCTGCAGTCCAACCCGGACATCAACGTCCTCTACGCCCACAACGACGACATGGGCATCGGCGCCATCCAGGCCATCGAGGCGGCCGGCAAGAAGCCCGGCAAGGACATCCTCATCGTCACGGTCGACGGCGTGAAGGACGGCTTCGTCGCGATGTCCGAGGGCAAGATCAACGCCATCGTCGAGTGCAACCCGCTGCTCGGCCCCCAGCTGATGGAGGTCGTCAAGACGGTCCACGACGGCGGCTCGGTCGAGCGCTGGATCAAGACCAAGGAGAGCGACTTCATGCAGGACCAGGCCAAGGCCGCGCTCCCCGACCGCAAGTACTGACCGACCGGCGGCACTGGGGGCGCCGACCGACTGGCGGTGCCGACCGACTGGCGGTGCCGACCGACTGGCGGTACTGACCGGCCGCGGTGCCGACCGATCGCTGTATCGAACGACCGCGGTGATGACCGACCGCACCACCGGCAGGGAGCCTCCCGTCGGCCGAGCTCGACTCGGCTCACGGAGGCTCCCCGCGGGCCTGAACCGATTGCACGAGTTCAAGAGGAGCGCTGCCATGGCAGAGCCGCAGCCCGTCCTGGAGATGACGGGCATAGTCAAGGAGTTTCCGGGGGTAAGGGCTCTGTCGGGCGTCGACTTCCGGCTCTTCCCCGGCGAGATCCACGCCCTGATGGGCGAGAACGGGGCCGGGAAGTCCACCCTGATCAAGGTGCTGACGGGGGTCTACTCCCTGGACGGCGGCACCATCACCCTCGACGGCAAGACCGTGCGGATCGGCAGCCCGCTGCAGGCGCAGCACGCCGGGATCAGCACGGTCTACCAGGAGGTCAACCTCTGCCCCAACCTGTCGGTGGCGGAGAACATCTTCATCGGCCGTGAACCCACCCGCGCCGGCCGCATCCAGTGGAAGCGCATGCGCAAGGAGGCCGCGGAGCTCGTCGACCGGCTCGGCCTCGACATCGACGTCACCGCACCCCTGTCCTCGTACCCCCTCGCGGTGCAGCAACTGGTCGCGATCGTACGGTCGGTGGGCACCGGCGACAGCGACGGCTCGGGCTCCGGCACCAAGGTGCTGGTCCTGGACGAACCGACCTCCAGCCTCGACCGCGACGAGGTCCTCGAACTGTTCCGTCTGATGCGGCAGTTGCGGGACGAGGGCGTCGCGATCCTCTTCGTCTCGCACTTCCTCGACCAGATCTACGAGATCTGCGACCGCATGACCGTACTGCGCAACGGCACTCTGGTCGGCGAGCACCTGGTGCGCGAGCTCGACCAGGTCGGGCTGATCGAGCTGATGATCGGCAAGGCCCTGGACCAGTTGGAGGAGCTCCACGACCACCAACTCCACGCGGACGTGGGCGAGTCGCTGCTGAAGGCGGAAGGCCTCGGCAGGAACGGCGGTATCGCCCCCTTCGACCTGGACATCAAGAAGGGCGAGGTCGTGGGCCTCGCGGGCCTGCTGGGCTCCGGCCGCACCGAACTGGCCCGGCTGCTCTTCGGCGCCGACCAGCCCGACAGCGGCAAGGTCACCATCGCCGGCAAGCAGGTGGCGATGAGCGCCCCGAACGACGCCATCGGCGCCGGGGTCGCGTTCTGCTCGGAGAACCGCAAGGCCGAGGGCCTGGTCCCCGACCTGACGGTCCGCGAGAACATCATCCTCGCCCTCCAGGCGTCCCGCGGCTGGACCCGCCCCATCCCCACCGCCCAGCGCGACGAACTGGTCGCCAAGTACATCAAGGCGCTGGACATCCGCCCCGCCAACCCGGAAGCCCGGGTGGGCCAGTTGAGCGGCGGCAACCAGCAGAAGGTGCTCCTCGCCCGCTGGTTGATCACCCAGCCGAAGCTGCTGATCCTCGACGAGCCGACGCGCGGCATCGACATCGGCGCCAAGACGGAGATCCAGAAGCTGGTGGTCTCCCTCTCCGAGGACGGCATGTCCGTGCTCTACATCGCGGCCGAGCTGGAGGAGGTCCTCCGCCTCAGCCACACCATCGGCGTCCTGCGCGACCGCAAGCTGGTCGCGCAGCTCACCAACGGACCCGAGATCACCACCAGCAAGATCCTCGAGACCATCGCGAGCGGAGAACAGCAGTGACCACCACCTCCCGCTGGCGAGCACTGACGCGCCACAACCTCTTCTGGCCGATCGTGGTCCTGGTGGCCCTGCTGCTCGTCAACGTCCCCTTCACACCCGACTTCTTCGCCATCCGCATGACGGACGGCCACCTCTACGGCAGCCTCGTCTCGATCGTGCTGTTCGGCTCGCCCCTCATCCTGGTGGCGGTCGGCATGACCCTGGTCATCGCGACCGGCGGCATCGACCTCTCGGTGGGCGCGGTCGTCGCCATCACGGGCGCGCTGACGTGCTCGTACATCAGCGACCGATCCGACCAGGACGCCCTGGCCGGAGTGCTGTTGGCGATGGGCCTGGGCCTGATAGCGGCGGTCGTCTGCGGCCTCTGGAACGGCTTCCTGGTCGCCCGCATGGGCATCCAGCCGATCATCGCGACGCTGATCATCATGGTCGCCGGCCGAGGCGTGGCCCAGCTGATCACCGACGGCCAGATCATCACCATCAACAGCGAGCCGTACAAGCTGATCGGCGGCGGCTACTGGCTGACCCTGCCCTTCTCCATCTTCGTCGTGGCCGCGGTGGTGGCCATCACGGTGGCGCTGACCCGCCGCACGGCCCTCGGCCTGCTCGTCGAGTCCGTCGGAGGCAACGCCGAGGCCAGCCGCCTGGTCGGCATCCGCTCCCGCCGCATCAAGATCATGGTGTACGTCTTCTGCGCCCTGTGCGCGGGCATCGCGGGCCTGATGATCAGCTCCAACACCTCGGCCGCGGACGGCAACAACGCCGGCCTGTGGATCGAACTCGACGCGATCCTCGCCGTGGTGATCGGCGGCACCTCGCTGCTGGGCGGCCGGTTCTCGATCGGCGGCACGGTGGTCGGAGCCCTGGTCATCCAGACCCTGACCACCACGATCTACACGATCGGCGTCCCGACCCAGACCAACCTGGTCTTCAAGGCCGCCGTCGTCATCGTCGTCTGCCTCCTGCAGTCCCCGAAGTTCCGCGCCAAGGTCTTCGGCGCCCGCGCGAAGGCCGCGGCCCCTGCGGCGCCCGCCGCGGTCGCCGAGCCCGCCGACTCCGCTCCCAAGATGGAGGTGTCGTGATGAGTACGACCACCAAGACCCCCACGACGCCGCAGACCCGTACGCCGTCCAAGGCCGCGCGCCTGCTCGGTGACCGGCGGCTGCCCGTCCTGGTCACGGCGGCGTTGTTCCTCGCGATGTACATCGGCGGACTGAGCCGCTATGTGAACTACGGCTTCGGTGACTCGCAGGTGTTCCTCAACCTGTTCATCGACAACAGCTATCTGCTGGTCGCCGCCGTCGGAGCCACCTTCGTCATCATGTCCGGCGGCATCGACCTGTCCGTGGGCTCGGTCATCGGCTTCACGACGATGCTCACGGCGTGGCTGGTGCAGGACGTGGGCCTGCCGCTGCTGGTCGTCATCCCCATATCCCTGGGCGTGGGAGCGTTCGGCGGCTTCCTCATGGGCTATGTGATCCACAACTTCGAGATCCAGCCGTTCATCGTGACGCTGGCAGGCCTCTTCCTCTTCCGGGGCCTGTGCCTGGTCATCAGCAAGGAGTCGATCGCCATCACCGACTCGGCCGTGAGCAGTCTGGCCGAGACGCGGGTGTCGCTGGGCGTGGGGGACCTGTCGATCGGTGCCATCGTGGCCCTGCTCGTCCTCGCCGGGGCGTTCTACCTCCTCCACTACACCCGCTTCGGACGCCGGATCTACGCCATCGGCGGCAACGAGCAGTCGGCCCTGCTGATGGGCCTGCCGCTGGGCGGCACGAAGATCGCGGTCTACACGATGAGCGGCTTCTGCTCGGCCCTCGCCGGCCTGCTCTTCATGCTCTACATCCAGTCCGGCGACCCGCTGCACGCCGTGGGCATGGAGCTCGACGCCATCGCCGCGGTGGTCATCGGCGGCACGCTGCTGACGGGTGGTTCGGGTTATGTAGTGGGCACGCTGTTCGGCGTTCTCGTCCTGGGTCTGATCAAGAGCATCATCCAGTTCGAGGGCACGCTCAGCTCCTGGTGGACGAAGATCGCCACCGGTGTGCTGCTGTGTGCGTTCATCCTGATCCAGCGCGTCATGACGACCCGTAAGGAAACGTGAGCGGAGGGGGAACCGGTCCGCTGCGGCGCGATGTCGCTTTCGATGCGATGAGGTGGGTTGAGGGCAGAACATCCTCAACTCGCCGCACCGGAACGGCCGGTTCCCCACACAACCTTCACAGCTGCCTCTAGGAACGCCGCCGCTCAGGAACTTAATCTTCCCGCGTCATGGACTACTGCCTCCCGTGCCGAAGGCACCTCAACGGAGCCCTCGCCTGCCCGGGCTGCGGCACCTCAGCTCAACAACTCCACGCGGACGCGGCCCAGCCGTATGCCGCCGCCCAGCAGCAGCCGGGGGCGGACGGTGGCGCCTACGAGGCGTACGGGGCTGCCGGAGGGTACGCGGACGCGGCGTACGGCGACGGGGCCGAGGGCGGCGGTGCCGCGGAGAGCGGCGACCGGACCGACGAGCGGGCCGAGGCGGCTGAGACCGTGGGTGTGCCCGCGGGTGGTGGTCGGGCGGCGCGAAGACGTGCGCGGGGCCGGGGCCGGGGTGGCAGGGCTGCCGAAGTCGATGAGGAGCCCGAGGGCTACGACGACTCCGACGAGTTCGAGGACGACGACGAGGACGGTGCCGACGGTGGTACGAGTCGCCGTGATCGCAAAGCGGCGGCGCATCGGCGCCGGCGTCGGCGGACCCTGCTGATCGCAGCGGGCTTCATACTTGCCGCCGGTGGTCTGAGCCTGGCGGAGCTCGGCATGGACGCTCCCGGTTCGTCGTCGACGCCTGCCGCGGCGGGGGGCGAATCGGCGGAGGGTGCGGCCGGGGCGGAGGCGAGCAAGACGTCCGAGTCGCTGACCGACGAGAACGGAACCGTCCCTTCGGCCTCCGAATCACCGGACGCCTCGACGTCCCCGTCACCCTCGGCATCGGAGTCCAAGGACGACAAGGACCCCGACAAGGACGCCCAGTCCGCGACGGCCTCCGCCCCGAACCTCACCACATCCGCCCCCGCGGCAACGACCCCGCCGTCCTCCGCGACGCCCACGTCGAACCCGACAACATCGGACCCGACACCAGCCCCGTCCCCGACCCAGACGTGCGAACGCTTCCTGTGGTGGTGCACCTAGGCGGTCGGAGGCTGTGCCGTCGGTCGGTCGCCCGACGCTGCGGGCAGACACCCCTCGGGGGGCACAGAAGACGGCTCAACGGGCATGCCGGTCCAGGTCTTTCAGCCCGTCCGGCGTTTGAGGACGAGGCCCTTCGGGACCGATGGGGGTCCAGGGGGCGGAGCCCCCTGGGGCGGGGTCGAAGGGGCGGCAGCCCCTGGGGATGGGAACGGGTAGGGGCGGCGGGGGCGAGAAAAGCCCGGCGTGCACCCCCCGCCTCAAGCCCCCAGCATCCGCCGCAGCAGATCCCGGAAAACCGTCCGCTCCGCATCGGACAACCCCGCCAACGGCTCCCGGGCGAACCGCAGCGACTCCCGAAGGCTGCGAGCCACCGCCCGCCCTTCCTCCGTCACCGCCGCCAGCTTGACCCGCCGATCCGCAGGATCCGGCCGCCGCTCCACCAGCCCCCGCGACTCCAGCCGATCCACGATCCCGGTGACATTGGACGGCTCGCACCGCAACTTGTGCGCCAGCTTCCGCATCGGCAACGGCTCCAGCGACAGCAGACTCACCAGCCGAGCCTGCGCCCCGGTCAGCGCGTGCTCCGCCGCCGCATCCTCGAAATCCGCGTAGAAACGGGCCACGACGTCCCCGATCAGCTCGACGACCTCAAGGGTCAGCGCATCGGGGCGAGCGGTCTTCTGTGGTGTGGCCATGGCTCAAGCGTACCCCCATTACTTGACAACATGAAATATTCAGGAGCATGGTTGTTTCAGGTACTGAAGTAAATCTGAAAGGTTCCGTCATGATCAACCGCGAGTGGCACCTCCTCTCCCGCCCCGTCGGCTGGCCCAAGCCCGAGGACTTCGCCCTGGTCGAGGCGGAGATCCGGCAGCCCGCCGAGGGACAGGTCCTCGTGCGGAACAAGTACCTGTCCGTCGACCCGTACATGCGCGGCCGCATGAGCGCCGCGAAGTCCTACGTCGCCCCCTTCGAGCTCGGCAAGGCGATGCAGGGCGGCGCGGTCGGCGAGGTCGTCGCCTCCGAGGCGGAGGGCATAGCCGTCGGCGACCACGTCCTGCACTTCGGCGGCTGGCGCGAGTACGCCACGTTCGACGCCGCGCAGGCCGTGAAGGTCGACCCGGAGGCCGCGCCCCTGTCGACGTACCTCGGCGTCCTCGGCATGACCGGCCTCACCGCCTACGCCGGCCTCCTGCGTACCGCCGTCTTCAAGGAGGGCGACAGCGTCTTCGTGTCCGGCGCGGCCGGTGCCGTCGGCAGCCAGGTCGGTCAGATCGCCAAGCTCAAGGGCGCCTCGCGCGTCATCGGCTCGGCCGGCTCCGACGAGAAGGTCAAGCTCCTCGTCGAGGAGTACGGCTTCGACGCCGCCTTCAACTACAAGAACGGCTCGGTCGGCGAGCAGCTGCGCGCCGCCGCCCCCGACGGCGTCGACGTCTACTTCGACAACGTCGGCGGTGACCACCTGGAGGCCGCCATCGGCTCCCTCAACGAGGGCGGGCGCATCGCCGTCTGCGGCATGATCTCCGTCTACAACAGCACCGAGCCCGTCCCCGGCCCGAAGAACCTCGCCCGCCTCATCGCGACCCGCGGCCGCATCGAGGGCTTCCTGGTCAGCGACCACTACGACCTCCAGTCCCAGTTCGTCCAGGAGGTCGGCCCCTGGGTCGCCTCGGGCGCGCTGAAGTACCGCGAGACCGTCGTCGAGGGCATCGAGAACAACCTGGAGGCCTTCCTCGGCGTCCTGCGCGGCGACAACACCGGGAAGATGATCGTCAAGGTCTGACATCTTCTGTCGGTTTCCGGCATGCGGTAACTTCTTTCCGAAACCCGTCGTCGATCGTGGGCGCGAGCGCGGCGGACCTAGGAGGAAGACACCGCATGACCATCCAGCAGACCGACGTCCTCTACACCGCCGTCGCCACCGCCGAGAACGGTCGCGACGGCCGGGTGGCCACCGAGGACGGCAGGCTCGACGTCGTCGTGAACCCGCCCAAGGAGATGGGCGGCAGCGGCGAGGGCACCAACCCGGAGCAGCTGTTCGCCGCCGGTTACAGCGCCTGCTTCCAGGGCGCCCTCGGCGTCGTCGCCCGCCTGGAGAAGGCCGACATCTCCGGCTCGACGGTCACCGCGAAGGTCGGCATCGGCAAGAACGACGACGGCTTCGGGATCATCGTCGAGATCTCGGCCCGGATCCCGAACGTCGACGCCGAGACCGCCAGGGACCTCCTCGACAAGGCCCACCAGGTCTGCCCGTACTCGAAGGCGACCCGCGGCAACATCAGCGTGACGCTGGTCTGATTCGTTCGTTGCGTACGACGGAGGCCGCACCCCTGGACGTGGGGTGCGGCCTTCGAGGTTGCCGTCGATCAGCTCGCCAGCGCCGCGCGGTGTACCGCCTTCACCAGCCGGTCGTTCTCCGGTGCCGCCCCGCCCGGGAAGGCGAGCCGGCGCCGGGTGTAGCCGTAGGCGAGGCCGCTCCACGGGTCGGCGAAGGCCTGGGAGCCGCCCGCGCCGCTGTGTCCGAAGGTGCCGGCGCCCAGGAACGGGTGGCGGCTGTCGGCGATCGCCTGGAAGCCCAGGCCGAAGGAGCGGTGCTGGCGGACCACCAGGTCGTAGCCGGTGGAGTGGATCTGGCCGACCTCGGCGATCGTGTCCGGCTTGAGGAGTGGTGGCCGGTCGCCCATCTCGCTGATCGCCGCCGCGTACATTCCGGCGAGCCCGCGCGCGGCCGCCACCCCGCCCGCCGATGCCGGGCCCTTGGCGCGCACGGTACGGGAGTTGATGTACTCCAGCAGGTCGCCCGGGTCCGGCACGTGTGCGTTGAACGCGATCGACGCCAGGGTGTGCGGGCCGGTGGGGGTGGCATCGATCTCGGCCTGCTGGACGGGGGTCGGGATCATCGGCTGCGCGGAGCGGTACCGCGGTTCCAGGGCCGCGGGCAGGCCCAGATGGAAGTCCAGGCCGTACGGGGCCCGGATCCGCTCCTCCCACAGCTCCTGGATCGAACGGCCCGTCGCCCGGCGTACGACCTCGCCGGTGAGGGCGCCGATCACCAGGGCGTGGTAGCCGAAGGCCGTGCCCGGGCGCCAGAACGGCCGCTGGTCGGCGAGGCGTTCGGCGATCGCCCGGTCGTCGGCCAGCTCGTCCCGGGTGAACCCGACGTCGAGACCGACCAGCCCGGCCCGGTGCGTGATCAGCTCGCGCAGGGTCAGCGCGCCCTTGCCCTCGGCCGCGAACTCCGGCCAGTAGTACGTCACCTTGCGGTCCAGTTCGAGCGTGCCGTCCTGGACGAGGAGAGCGGCCACGAGATGCGCGGCACCCTTCGTCGACGAGAACACGGCGTGGAGGGAGTCGGCGTCGTTGCCGTCGCCCGTCCACAGGTCCACGACCCTGCGGCCGTGGACGTACGCGCACAACTGGCCCTCGTAGTCGGGGCGTTCACCGGCCACGAACGCGGCGAACTCCTCGCGCACCGCCTCGAAGCCGTCGGCGACGGTGCCGTGTATCTCCTGTGTCATCCGCTCTCCTTGACTGATCTACACCGCTAGCCGGCGCTGGCCATGCGGAACAACGCCCCTGCGACCTGCGGGAATTCCCCCTTCGGATGATCCCGGAAGAGGGGCTCGGTGCCGAAGAGGACCGACTGCGGACCGCTGACGACCGAGGGCTGTCCGGCTGCGGCCAAGGGTCCGCCGCTGCCGTCCGCCGACGGGCGCCAGTGCCCGGAGACGAGGGGGTTTCCGGTCGCGTACGACTGCTCCACGCGGACCTGTGGGCCGAGGTCGGTGAACCAGACGGGCGCGTACACGAAACCGTGCCCGGGAGCGCCGGCGGTCACCGGCCCCGAGTTCACCACCCGCACCACACCGTTGGCGTCCCCGTTGCCCTCGACCGGCTTCGCGGCCAGCAGGCCGGTGGCGGTGGCGAGTTCGGCTCCGGTGACGCCGCGCCCGACGAGACCGTGACCGGCGTCGAGGAAGGCGTCCAGGGCCGTGCGGGCGGACGTGGTGAGATCGCCGTACTCCAGCCCTGTGGACACGAACAGGACGTCCGCCGACGACCAGTCGAAGCCCGCGTTGGCGACGGCCGTCGAGACCGGGGTGACCTCGAAGTTCATCTCGCGCAGCGCGAAGAGCTCGCCGGGGGTCACGGCGGCGGCGACCCGGGTGCGGTGCAGTGCCCGGGTGCCGGTGAGGGTCGTCGCGTCGAAGGCCACGTCGTACGTCCGGGCCAGTTCGGCCGCCTTCTGCCGCGCCGACGCCGGGACGATCGCGCTGCCGCCGTCGGCTGTCCGCCGTACCGGAACACCTTGCTGGAGAAGGGAGTTGACGGCGGAGATCGCCTGCGGGTCGTCCAGGCGCAGCCGCAGGGCGCCGCGCGGGGCGATGTGGCCGACGGCCGTGGCCTCGCTGATCGACCGCAGCGGCAGGCCCTTGAGGGCCCCGGTCGTCACCGGCACCACCGTGGCGCCCCACAGCCGGCCCAGGCTCCAGCCCGAGATGTCGTACATCACCGAGACCTTGTCGCTGATGTCCCGTCCGTCGGCGAGCAGCACATTGGCCAGGCCCCGCTTGGGCTGGTGCATGTCGACGACGTACGAGCCCTTGGCGTACGTCTTTCCGCCGAGCCGGAAGGCGTGGCTCGCGCGGGTGACGTGGACGTCGTTGGCGAGGAGGTGGTCGACGAGCCGGGCGGTGGCGGTGGCCTTCGTGCCGCCGGGCAGGACGTAGGCGCGCGGGAAGGTGGTCGTGTAGACGTCCTCGGGGCCGATGCCGGGGACTCCGGGGACCGTCTCGGAGGAGACGGGGATCTGCGCGGCGCCCGTGGCCCCGCGGCGGAAGACCTCGATCTGGTCGTTCACCAGCGCGGTGCGGTGGGCCCGGACGAAGTCGAGCGTGGCGCGGATGGCGGCACCGGCGACGTCCACGTTGACGGCCGAACGGCGCCGCAGCTCCTCCACCGGCAGGTTGTCGTAGGCCGCGTTGTTCACCTGCAACGGGATCTCGACGGTGTGCGCGGCGACCGTGCCGTGGAAGGCCGCGTACTGCGGGGTGAAGATCGGCGGCCAGTCGTCCCAGCCCTCCTCCTGGTCCCGGAAGGGGATCTGCGCGGGCTGCACCCCGTCCTTCGCGGGCGTGTAGCCGAGGCCGTTGACGGCGGCCTCCATGCCGAGGGCGTTGGCGTAGGTGTTCTTCAGGAAGAGGTCGTACTCGTAGTTCTCGCCGTGCGGGGGAGTGGTGGGCTCGATGAGGGTGCCGTTGACGTAGCCGTGCAGGTCGAGCATGACGGCGGGCTGCTTGTCGATCTCGATCTGCCGCATCGCCCGCACCTCGGGCTGCGAGGCGGTGACGAAGTCCCGGTTCATGTCGAAGCCGTTGGCGTTGGCGCGGGTGCCGGCGATACGGCCGTCCGGGTTGGCCGTGATGTTGAAGTAGAGCCGGGAGTGGGCGAGAAGGTCCCGGGTCCTGGCGTCCGTGGCGGTGGCGAGCTGCTCGATGAGCTTCAGGGAGGCGTCGGTGCCCTCCCACTCGTTGCCGTGGATGTTGTTGTTGAAGAAGACGGGAGCCTTGTAACCGGCCTTGATCTCGGGCGACTTGGCGGCCTGCGCGGGGGAGTTCTCGATGAGCTCGCGTATCCGCTCCTGGGCGCGGGCCTGGCGGACCGTCTCGGGCGCGGTGACGGTCACGAGGTAGAGCCGGTGTCCGCCGGCCGACCGTCCGGCGACCTCGACGCTGACGCGGTCGCCGAGGGCCTGGACGGCGTTCAGCTTCGGGGCGATCGCGTGGTACGGGGTGAGGCCGAGCCTGATGGACTTGTCGGCGGGGTTCTCCGGGTCGGGGGAGAGGATCTGCTCGCGGGGGTAGCCGCGGATCGCGCCACCGGTCGCCTGTTCGTCGGCGAGGGCCCTTTTGGCGGCGCTCGCGGGGGCCTGTGCGGCCCGCTGGTCGAGTGGGGCCTCGTCCCGGGTGACGGGCGGCGCGGGTTCCGCGCCGGCCGTATGCGGGGTGAGCAGCAGTGAGCCTGCCGTGGTGAGGGCGAGGGCGGCGATCAGTACGGGTCTCGCGGGTGCGGTTCTGGTGGTGCGCACGCGTCGTACCTCCTCCGGGAGCTTCCTGAGATCGGTACGGCGACATGTACCTGTTCGACTCAACCGGAACAAGAGGGAGTTCGTGTCACGGATGCCCCGGATGGCGCATCGCGAGGGGTCCGGACGGGGCATGCTGAGCTCGGGACACCCGGCGACGGACCCGGTGATGGACCCGGCGACGGCGGCTTGTCAGGCGACGCGAGGAGAGCTCCTCATGGCACCGATCCCCCCTCTCCCCAGCAGGGAAGACGTACTGCGCATGGCGCGCAGCACCAGCGACATCACCGGCCAACTCCTGGACACGGCCGGGAACATCACGAAGATCGCGATCAACACCTTCGACCCCAGGGACGGTTCGGGCCAGGAGGTGCTGCGGGTCCTGCGCGAGACGACGGCGGAGCTGGCGGAGGCGAGCGCGTCGCCGCAGGCACAGGAGGCGTTCTACCGGATCGTGGACACCCTGACCCGGCTCGGCACGAGCGGCGCTCCACTGGCCGTCCATCCGGTCAGCGAACCGGCCCAGGCCCTGCTGACGGCGCTGGGCGACAGCCTGCTGCCGGTGCTGGACGCGGTGGAGCCGGCGGTGGAGGAGTTCGCGACCGCGCTGGGCGACCTCGTGGAGGCGATGTCCCCGCTGCTGCCCGCGGCGGCCGGACTGGCGGCGGGCACCCTGCTCGTGTTGACCCCGGTGATCCGTACGGCGGCGGAGATCCTCCGCGACTCCTCCCCCGAACTCCGCCGCATCGCCGACGCGTTGACCGCGGCGCTGGCCCCGCTGATGCCGCTCCAGCTCGCCCTGGCGGAACGCGCGGCCGCCGCCGGCGCGGGCGTGGTCCGCGCCTCCCTCCAGCCCCTCGCCGACCTCACCGAAGCGGCGGCGGCGACCACGAAGGTGGCCCGTCCGGTGCTGATCGCCGGGGAGGAGCTGCTGGTGACGGGCCTCGAACAGCTCCAGCCGGTGTTGCTGGCCGGGGCGTCGCGTGCGGGCCGGGTGGCCCGGGCGGCGGCGGTACGGGTGCAGGCGGCGGTGAGTCCGGCGGATGAGCGGGGGGTTGTGGTGGCGGTGGTGCCGGGGTGATCAGAACGGCGGGTCGGCGGACCACGGGTCGTCGGGGTTCGTCGGCGGGTGTCCCGTGTTCGATGAGCAGCGAGACGATCCGGGCCGGTATCCACCCGTCGGAGGTCCGGGGACGTCGGTCGAGTTCAGCGGCGTCCACGACCGGGAACCCTATCCCCGGCGCCCGATAGAGTTCCCCCATGCGCGATCTTGGGGTGGGCTTCAAGTACCTGCTGAAGGGCCAGCGGTGGGTGGCCCGGCACGGCAAGCAGTACGGCTTCGGGCTGATCCCGGGTCTGATCACCCTCGTTCTCTACGCGGCGGCGCTCGTCTCGCTCGCGGTCTGGGGCGAGGACTTCATCGGCTGGGCCACCCCCTTCGCCGACGACTGGTCCAGCCCCTGGCTCGGCCTCTTCCGCGGTTTCCTCACCGTCGTGCTGTGGGCCCTCGCCCTCCTCCTCGCGGTCCTGACCTTCACCGCGGTCACGCTCCTGATCGGCCAGCCTTTCTACGAGAGCCTCTCGGAGAAGGTCGACCGCGATGTGTCCCCGGACGGCACCGCCCCTGAGTCCGGCCTCCCCCTGTGGCGCGAGCTGTGGATCTCGGGCCGCGACAGCCTGCGGATCTTGGTCCGTGCCCTGCTCTGGGCGGTCCTGCTCTTCGCCCTCGGCTTCATCCCGTTCGTCGGCCAGACCGTCGTCCCGGTGATCGGCTTCTTCGTCACCGGGTTCTTCCTCACCGAGGAACTCGCCGCCGTGGCCCTCCAGCGCCGCGGCGTCGAACTCCGCGACCGGCTCGCCCTGTTCCGCTCCCGCAAGACCCTGATCTGGGGCTTCGGCACCCCCCTCGCCGTGGCGTTCCTGGTGCCGTTCGTCGCGGTGTTCCTGATGCCGGGCGCGGTCGCGGGCGCCACTCTGATGGCCCGCGAACTGCTCGGGGAGGAGACCCGCGAGGACTCCGACGACAATGACAACGACACGGAGGAGATCACCTCTTGACCGAGATAGTCGCCGTCGCCACGTAGGGGTGCCAGCGACTATCAGACACCTTGATGCTGTGCGGTCAGAAGATCCTCAACAAGTTGAATCCTCCCCTCCTGACAGGAAGGGATTTCTGGCTCAGGCGGCCATCCGGCGCGGCGCCCCGGATGGTCTTACGCCCTCGACACCAGCCGGGTTGAGACCAGCCCGGTGGAGCATCACGTGTGCGGAATTCTTGTCCCGAGGACTCGACACTCCGCACTCGGTGCAGGTGTAGGTGCGCATACCCAGCGGCAGTGTGTGCTTGGCTCTCGCTCCGCACTGCGCGCAGTCCATCGTGGTGTGCGCGGGGTGGACCAGGTGCACGATCCTGTCGTGCTTGCGGGCCATCTCGATCAGGGCCCGTTTGGTGGCGCCGATGGCGGCGTCGGCGGCCTTCCTGGCCATGGTGGTTCTGGCGAGGAACTTCGGCTTGAAGTCCTCGACGGCGATCGCATCGTGGTCGCGGACGACGGACTTTGCCCACTTGCGCCCAGCGTCCCGCCGTTGGCGTGCGATCTTCTCGTAGGTCATTGCCCGCAGCCTCTTCGCCTCCCGGTACCCCCGGGAGGCAGGCTGTCCCTTCCTCGATTGACGGCGGGCCATCATCCGGTCGTACCGGGACAGCTTCCCTTGTGCCTTCCGCCCGTGCTGAGCACAGGGGAGATCATGGGCGTCAGATGTGGTGGTGGCGGTCTCCGTTACACCCCAGTCGACGCCGATCACGCGGCCGGTCGCGGGCAACGGCTGGACTTCAGCGGGGACGACGAAACTGGCATACCAGTGCCCGAGGCCATCCTGATACACGCGCACTGATGACGGATCGGCCGGGAGGTCCCGCGACCACACCACCGTCAGTACGATGCCACCTGCCAGATGCAGCCGCCCGTTCTTGAGCCTGAATCCGCGCCGGGTGTAATTCAGTGTCGGGCACGCTTCGCGCTTCTTCTTGTAACGCGGCATTCCGGCCCGCTGCGGCTGCGGCAGCTGGTTCTTGATGTCCTTCTGAGCCTTGGCCCGGGACTTGCCGAAGTCTCGAATGAGTTGCTGCTGCGGGACACTGGAGCCCTCACACAGCCACGGAGTGGACGCTCGGGCGGCGGTCAGCATCAGGTCCAGCTGCGCCGGACCGCAGGTGCGCTTGTCAGTACCCTCGGGACGGTTCTCGTTCCAGGCGTGAACTTGCTTGGACTTGGCCACGCACTCGTTCCACAGCCACCGGCACCGGTCCCACTCCGCCCACAGCGACGTGCGCGCGGTCGAAGACAGACGAAGCCGGAACGTGAACCGGGCGTGCTCCGTCCCCTCGGCCCTCGCCACCACGCCTTGACTCCCTACCCGCATCCCGGTCACTCAGCACTTGCAGGACGACCGTACGTGCGAGATGCACACGCTTGCCCCCCTCTCCCGTCGTGATCACCCTCTCCGGTGACTGCACGTACGTGCGTTCGTCTGCCTGTTGGGTAGGTGACAGTGCGTTCTGGATGGTTGCCATCGGATTGGATTCTCTGTCCTCGCCCGCAACCGAGGCGCGTCCACCCCGGCGTGAGCACAGGGGGCATCCTCGACCAGATGACCGGCTCCATCCTCGCCGGCCTCGGCGTCAGCCTCGCGTTCGCCCCGTCTCACTGACCGCCACGGTCACGATCGACCGCACCTGGGCGATGATGTCCAGCCGGTTCCGCACGAACTCGGGGTCGGTGACCTCGGTGGTGTTACCGGTGGCGAACTGCAGCACGGGCGTGTGCACATGGCCGCCGGGCAGCTCGTCGTGCAGCCCCGACCGGTCGCGCAACAGCGTCGCCCGGTAGGCGATCTCGTTCGACAGGTAGTCACCGCCGCCCCCGGCCCGGGCCGTCGACCCCTCCGTCGGCCCGTCGGCCCGTACGACGGGTTCCGTCCCGCCCGCCGGGATCTCGGTCACGCTCGTGTTGTCGTACACGGGGAAGCGCCCGGTGCTCGCCGCCACGATCGCCTTGTACGGCAAGGTCGTCGTCGTCCACTGCGGCTGCGAGGCCGGATCGGTGACGGGGACGGTCTCCGTCCGGGAGAGGTTCTCGTTGTCCGGGAACCCGCCCCGCCAGGCCCCGTTGGTCCGCTCGATGTCGAACCGCCCGACCCGCCCCTGGCTGACCGTGGTGAAGAGGTCGACCTTCTTCAGATACGGCCGCAACGTCCGCTCCACCGTCCCCTCCGCGAAGTCCCGCCAGCGCACGGGGAACACGGCCGTCTCCACCCGCGCCGGCCCCTGTGCCGTCTCGACCACCGTGCCGTCGAGCGCGAGCGCGGTCGCCCCGGACGGATTGGAGATCCGGATGTCCCGGTCCAGCGTGAACGGATCGAACCCGGTGACGAGGATCCGCTTGATCCCCTTCCCGGACGGATACCGGATGGCGGTCTGCCCCCGCGAGGTCCGCTCCAACTCGCCGAGCAGCGCGGCCCGTTGCCCGTCGCCCAGCCCGAACCCCGGCTCCCAGGTCCGCACCTGCCGCGTCATCCCCAGCCGCGCCCAGTACAACGGCCGGTCGTCGTCCCGGCTCAGATCACCCCCGGCCGGCCCCCGCCCCTGCACCCGGTCGACGGCCCGCTTCCACAGCGCGGATCCTTCGCGTACGACGATCCGGCGGGCCTGCGCATAGGTGCGCGCCGAGCCGAGCTCCCGCGCGAACTCCGGCGCCACGGAGTCGAATCCGGAGCGCCGCAGTATCTCCTGCGGCACGGCCTTGTCGAGCCGCAGTTCCTCGACGGTGGCGGTGCGAGCCGCCTCGGCGGCCTGGGGTATCGCGAGTCCGGCCATCAGGGCGAACCCGATCACACCGACTCGAACGCGTAGGGAATTCAAGGGAGTTCAGCCTTCCGTCGCCGTGGGGAGCGTGGTGGTGCCGACGGCGGCAGTATGCGTGACGGAAGTGGTCTACGCCATGGGGTGTGACGCGGTGGATCAGGAGGGGCTCATGAGCGCCATCAGCGCGAGCACGGGGATCACCTGGAAGGCGGCCGCTCCCCACAGCCGGGCGAGCAGCAGCGCGACGCCGATGGCCGCCACCACCGCGCACGCCGTGCCCAGTTCCGCCATCGGCGGCTCGTACGGCTCCTCGTTCCAGCTCGCCGCCCATCCGGCCCAGCCGGCGGCCCACCATCCGTAGGCCACGACAAGGAAGTCGACCGGAAGAAGCGCCAGTACCGCGACGGTGTTCTTCGCCTTCATGTCGATCATCCTTGTCGAACAGGAGGGCGACCACCTGAGTATCCGTACCTAACCCGGGATACGCCCGGCGGCCTCCCGCAGGGCCCCCACGAACGCCTCCACCGCGGGCGCCGGCACCCGTCCCCGTGCCGTCGCCGCGTACACCGCCCGCGCCGGCGCCCCCTCGTCCAGTACCGGCAGCAGGGCGACGTCCGACCGTACCGACTCCGCCGCCAGCGCCGGGACCAGCGTCACGCCGAGGCCCGCGGCGACGTAGCCCTGCTTGGCGGTCCACTCGGCGACGACGTGTGCGACGCGCGGCCGGAAGCCCTGGCGCAGGGCCGCGTCCAGCAGCGTGCCCTCCGGGCGGGCGCTGCCGGAGATCCAGTCGGCGTCGGCGAGCCGGCCGAGGCGGACCGGACCGCCGTCCGCCAGCGGATGCGCGGCCGGGACGGCGACATACAGGGACTCGTCGAGGAGGTGGTGGAGGACGTACGGCTCCAGCGGTGCGCCGCCCGTCGTGGACACCACCGCCAGGTCCAGATGCCCGGCGGCGAGCCGGTCCAGGAGCCCGGGGGTGAACCCCTCCTCGCGGGAGACCCGGACGCGCGGATGACGGTCGCGGAAGGCACCGAGCGCACGGGGCACCAGCGCCGCGTCGGCCGTGGCGAACGCCCCGAATCGCAGCCGTCCGCCCGCCACTTCGCGCAACGCCGCCAGCTCGCGCCCGGCACCGTGCAGCGCCTCGACGACGGCCTCCGCGTGCGGCACCAGGACCCGGCCCGCCTCGGTGAGCCGTACGCCCCGCGGCAGCCGGTCGAAGAGCGGGGCCCCGCCCAGCGCCGACTCCAGCGAGGAGATCTGACGGGACACCGCGGACTGGGTCCAGCCGAGGGTCCGCGCGGCGACCGTGAAGGAGCCCCGGTGGGCGACTTCCAGGAAGGCGCGCAGCCAGACGGTGGAGAGATCGAGCGACTCATGCGGAGACGGCATGGGGTCCATGCTAGACATTCGCTTGTCGCATCGCAGGGGTGGACATAGCGTCGGCGTCATGGAGCACATCGCATTCCTCGGCCTGGGACACATGGGCGCCCCCATGGCCCGCCGACTCCTCGCCGCAGGCCACCCGTTGACCGTCTGGAACCGCACCGCCGAGAAGGCCGGACCGCTCGTCGCCGAGGGCGCCGGACTCGCCGCCTCCCCGGCCGACGCCGTCCGGGACGCCGACGTCGTCATCACCATGCTCGCCGGCCCCGACGCGCTGGAGGCGGTGGCAGGGGCCGCCGCGGAAGCCCTGCGGCCCGGCGTCCACTGGATCGAGATGTCGACCGTCGGCCCGGGTGCCGTACACCGCCTCGCGGCCCGACTGCCCGAAGGGGTCACCCTCGTCGACGCGCCCGTCATGGGCAGCACCGACAAGGCCGCCTCGGGCGCCCTCGGTATCCTCGCCGGCGGTGACACGGCCGGCGTCGAGCACCTCCTCGCCCACCTCGGCAACGTCACCCGCACCGGGCCCTTCGGCTCCGGCGCCGCCCTCAAGCTCGTCCTCAACTCGGCCGTCATCAGCGGGATCGCGGTGGTCGCCGAAGCCCTGCGGCTCGCCGACGCCCTCGGCCTGGACGGCGACACGGCCCGCACCGCCCTCGCGAGCGGCCCCCTCGCAGGAGTCGTCGCCCGCGCCCACGCCGAGGGCGTGCACTTCGACGTCACGCTCGCGGTGAAGGACCTCGACCTGGCCACGAAGACGGCACAACTGCCCGTCAGCGAGGCCGCGTCGGAGCTCTACCGACGTGTCGCCGAACCCGGCGAGGACATCTCCCGGGCCGCGGCCCGCATCCGCACCGCCTGAACCCGCAGACAAGGGAGCCTCATGAAGGTCACCATCGACAGCCCCGCCTCCGCACCCCAGCCCCTGAGCCCCTACTACTCCCAGGTCGCCCGAGTCGAACAGGCCGACGGCAGCGCCCTGTTGTTCGTCTCCGGACAGATCGCCGAGGGGGAGACCCTCGCCGAGCAGAGCCGAGGCGTCTTCGAGACGATCGACGCCCTGCTGAAGGCCCACGGTGGCACCCTCGCGGACATCATCAACATCCGCACCTACCTCACCGACATCGGCAAGCTGCAGGAATACGGCGCCGTACGACGGGAGTTCCTCACCGGGACCCCGCCCACCAGCATGACCTTCGAGGTGCCGAAGCTGTTCCGGCCGGAGGCGCAGATCGAGGTGGAGGTGGTCGCCGCGGTCAGGCCGGGTTCTCAGGATTCTCGGGGTTCTCGCCCAGCAGCCTGAGGAAGTCCCGGAACGCCCCCGGCATGTCCACCGACTCGGGGTCGAGGAGCCACTGGTACTGCAGCCCGTCCATGACCGCCACCAGCAACGGCGCCGTGCGCTCGGGCGTCAGCCCGTTCGGCAGCCGGTCCCCGTACTCGGCACGCAGCACCGCCGCCATGCTCGCGCGCACCTGCGCATAGCGCTCGGTGAAGTACGCGCGCGCCGGATGCCCGTCCGTCACGCTCTCGCCGAGCAGTGCCGAGAAGGTCTGGATGATGCCGGGCCGCATCGCGTTGTACTCGACGAGCGAGGCGAGCAGGTCGATCCGCCACTGGGTGTCCGGCACCGCGTCCCACTGGTCCCGCTCCTTGAGCACGGCGACCAACAGCGCTTCCTTCGTGGGGAAGTGGTGCAGCAGCCCCTGCTGGGTGAGCCCGACGCGCTCCGCGACGGCGGCGAGGCTCGCCCCGCGGTAGCCGCGCTCGGCGATCACCTCCAGGGCCGCCCGGACGATCTCCGCGCGCCGTTCCTCACTCCTGACCCTGGCGTTCATGGGGTCACCGTACGGCATGACCGTAAGCCAAATATAACGGCCAGATAACGAAACCTACCGGTCTACAGGTAACGGGTGCACGATGGGGAAACGGCACGGACCCGAAACCAGGAGGACCCAATGGCGGGCACCCGCCCCCACGCTCGAATCCCCTCGCGCGGGGGGACCCCCATCGCCACCCCGGCGGACCAGATGCGCGAGGCTGCTGTGGAGGCGGCCCTCGGCAAGCTCGACCTGGACGCGAAGGCCCGGCTGCTGGCCGGCCAGGACATGTGGACGCTGCCCGCCCTGCCCGAGATCGGCCTCGAGTCCCTCGTCATGTCCGACGGGCCGATCGGCGTCCGAGGCGTGCGCTGGACCGCCGACGACCCCTCGATCGCGCTGCCGTCCCCGACCGCGCTCGGCGCCACCTGGGACCCTGAACTCGCCCGCCGCGCCGGTACCTTGCTCGCCCAGGAGGCCCGCCGCAAGGGCGTCCACGTCCTGCTCGCCCCCACCGTCAATCTGCACCGCTCCCCGCTCGGCGGCCGCCACTTCGAGGCCTACAGCGAGGACCCGTACCTCACGGGACTCATCGGCGCGGGCTATGTGAACGGCGTCCAGTCCGGCGGAGTCGGCACCACCGTCAAGCACTTCGTCGCCAACGACGCCGAGACCGACCGCTTCACGGTCAACAACGTCGTCTCCGAACGCGCCCTGCGCGAGCTCTACCTGCGACCCTTCGAGCTCATCGTCGAGAACGCCCGCCCGTGGGGCATCATGACCGCGTACAACCAGGTCAACGGCGTGACGATGACCGAGCACCACCACCTCGTGAACGAGATCGCGCGCGGCGAGTGGGGCTTCGACGGCTACAACGTCTCCGACTGGATGGCCGCCCGCTCCACGAAGGGCGCCATCGAGGGCGGCCTCGACGTCGCCATGCCGGGCCCGCGGACCGTGTACGGCGAGGCCCTCGCCCAGGCCGTGAGGGACGGCGAGGTCGAGGAGGCCAAGGTCGACGAGGCCGTGCGGAACGTGCTCCGGCTCGCCGCCCGCGTGGGCATCCTGGAGAGCGCCGAACCGGTCGTCACCGAGCTCCCGGACACGATCGACGGCGAGGCGCTGGCCCGCGAGATCGCCCGCCGCGCCTTCGTCCTGGTCCGCAACGAGGTACGCGAGGGGAACAGCGCGCTGCCGCTGAAGCAGGGCACCGTGGCGTTGATCGGCGCCGCCGCCCGCGACGCCCGCGTCCTCGGCGGCGGCTCCGCCACCGTCTTCCCGCCCCGGATCGTCTCCCCGCTCGACGGCCTCACCGCCGCCCTCCCCGAGGGCACCCTCACCTACGCCGTCGGCGCCGACCCCAACACCGAACTCGCGGTCGCCGACAAGGGGTTCACCCTGCGCGCCGTCTGCCGCGACATCGACGGCAACGTCATCGGCACCGGCAACGCCCCCAACGGCCAGATCCAGTGGATGGGCAACGACCTCCCCGACGGCGTCACCCACGACACCCTCCACACCATCGAACTGACCGGCACCTTCACCCCGCGCGACAGCGGCACCCACACCTTCGGCATCAAGGGCGTCGGCGCCTTCACCCTCACCGTCGACGGCACGACGTACTACGACGACCTCCAGCTCCCCGCCGACACCAGCGACCCCTTCGAGGCCTTCTTCGGCTCCCCGGCGCCCCACGGCGAGGTCGAACTGACCGCGGGCGAACCGGTCGAGGTCTCCCTCACCTATGTCTTCCAGCTGCCCGAAGGCATCCCGTTCATGGTCATCGCCTTCGCGCTCGCCCACCAGGAGCCGCAGCGCGACGCCGACGAACTGATCGCCGAGGCCGTCGAGGCCGCCCGGAACGCCGACACCGCCGTCGTCGTGGTCGCCACCACCGACCGCGTCGAGTCCGAGGGCTTCGACCGGGGGGACCTCGAACTGCCCGGCCGCCAGGACGACCTCGTCCGTGCCGTCGCCGCCGCCAACCCGAACACCGTGGTCGTCGTCAACTCCGGCTCCCCGGTCGAACTGCCCTGGCGCGACGACGTCGCCGCCGTACTCCTGAGCTGGTTCCCCGGCCAGGAGGGCGGTGCCGCCCTCGCCGACGTCCTCACCGGCGCCCACGAGCCAGGCGGCCGCCTGCCCACCACCTGGGGCTCCCTGGACGCCGCCCCGGTCACCCGGGTGCTCCCCGCCGACGGCGAACTCCCGTACACCGAGGACGTCTTCATCGGCTACCGCGCCTGGACGAAGGAGGGCCGCACCCCCTCGTACCCCTTCGGCCACGGCCTCGGCTACACCGACTGGACCTACGAGTCCGTCCAGGTCGAGGGCACCACGGTCCGCGTCCGCCTCCGCAACTCCGGCGAGCGCACCGGCCGCGAGGTCGTCCAGGTCTACCTCGCCCCCGTCGACGCTCCCGGCCCCGACCGCCCCGAGCGCCTGCTGGCCGGCTTCGCCGGCGTCGAGGCCGGGCCCGGCGAGAGCACCGAGGTCACCGTCGAGATCCCGCGCCGCGCCTTCGAGACATGGACCGGGGGAGAGGGCGCGGAGGGCTCGTGGTCGTTTGTGAAGGGTTCGTACGAGATCCAGATCGGCCGCTCGATCACGGACCGTCGCCTCACCGCCACGATTAACGTCTGATCCGGGAGTAGGACTCCCCATGAGCAGCCCCGGTCCGGGACCTGACACCCGGGCCGGGGCTTGTGGTTTTCCGAGACCCTGAGCGGGGTCTCAGCGCGTGGAGAACGCGTACACCGTCTCCGACCGGAACACCTCGCCCGGCCGCAGCACCGTGCTCGGGAACTCCGGCCGGTTCGGGGAGTCCGGGAAGTGCTGGGTCTCCAGCGCGACACCCTCGCAGGGCACGAAGGGCTCCTCCAGGTGGTCCGCGGTGTACAGCTGCAGGCCCGGCTCGGTGGTGGACACCGTCAGCACCCGCCCGGTGGAGGGG
Source organism: Streptomyces sp. NBC_00019 (assembly GCF_045041015.1). Lineage (NCBI taxonomy): Bacteria > Bacillati > Actinomycetota > Actinomycetes > Kitasatosporales > Streptomycetaceae > Streptomyces > Streptomyces sp. NBC_00019. The sequence goes on along the minus strand of NZ_CP108302.1, from coordinate 3,489,145 downwards.
TCGTGCAGCTCGGCGACCTCGGCCGGCGCCCGCGTCACACCCTTGTCGAGCACGAAGTTGTGGTCGTACCCCGAGCCCACCTTCCGGCTCTCCCGGAAGTCGAAGCGCCCGCCGGTCACGTCCTGAAGCACCCCGGTCGGGATCCGGTCCGCGTCGACCGGCGTGAACCGGGAGGCGGCGATCCGCAGTTCATGGCCGCCCGTGTCCCCGGAGCCGGCCAGGTTGAAGTAGCTGTGGTTCGTCAGGGCGAGAACCGTCGGCGCGTCCGTCACCGCCTCGTACGCGATCCGCAGCGCACCGTCCGCGTCCAGCGTGTACGTCGCCGAGAGCTCCAGCCGGCCCGGGAAGCCCTCCTCGCCGTGCGGACTGACCCGGGAGAGCCGGATGCCGTGCTCGACGGGCGCCACGTCCCACACCCGTTTGTCGAAGCCGCGCTCGCCGCCGTGCAGACAGTTCGGCGCGCTGTTGGGCGCCAGCGCGTACGTCACCCCGTCCAGCGGGAAGCGGCCGCCGGCGATCCGGTTCGCGTACCGGCCGATCAGCGCACCGAAGTAGGGCCCGGTGTGCGTGAGATATCCGTCCAGGTCCGCGAACCCCAGCACCACGTTCCCGGCGCCTCCGTCCCGGTCCGGGACCTCGGCGGACTGCACGACCCCGCCGTACGACAGCACCCTGACCCGCACTCCGGCCCGCTCCAGCGTCCAGCGGTGGACCGGGGTGCCGTCGGGAAGTGTGCCGAAGAGTTCGTTCATGTTCAAAACTCTAGGTCACGCCTTCTCCGCCGTGACCTCCCGGTAGGCGATCTCGGCCAGCCTGGCCTGCCCGTTCACACTCGGGTGGAACCAGTCGATATGGCTCAGCTGGTCCGTGCCGAACCGGAACTCGTACACCGCGCCCCCGTCGAAACGGCACCGCTCGTCCTTGGCACAGACCTCCTCCAGGACCTCGTTGTACGCCTCCACCCGGTCCTGCACGGTGTCGCGCCGCTCGGTCGCCGCCGTGTCCACGGCATCCGCGTCGCCCAGCATCGACGGGCATATCCCGAGCTTCCACACCTGCTTGCCCATCGGGTTGGTGCGCCCCTCGGACCACAGCCGCTTCAGGTTCGGCACGCTCGCCACGTACACCTGCGCCTTCGGCGCCGCGTCCCGCAGGGTGCTCATCGCGTCCTCGAACTGTGCCCGGAAGTCGGCCACGGACGTCATCGCCGAGGTGGAGTCCCGGCACGCGTCGTTGGCCCCCGCCATCACCGTCACCAGCCCGGGCCTCTTCGCCGCGGCCTGCGCCATCTGCCCGGCCAGATCGGTCATCCGCGCCCCGCTGACCGCGTAGTTCCAGCTGTTGGAGGCCGCCTTCGCCGACCCCAGCAGCCGTACGGCGAGACTGTCGACCTCGGCGCGACTGCCGGTCGCCCAGGAGGCCTCCGGGCAGTCCTGGAGGAGCGAACAGGCGTCGAAACCGCGGGTGATGGAGTCGCCCACGGCGGCGAGGGAGGACGGGCTGGAGTCCCAGGCGGGCGTCGTCGGACTGGGGGAGGGCTTGGCTCTCTGCGCCTCGGTGCCGGACGGCGCCGACTCGCTGCCGCCGACGGCGTCACAGCCGGCGGCGCCCACGACGGCCGCCGTCACGACGGCGAGAACGGCACGCGAGCGGTGGCTTCGCTTCCGCATCCCTTTGGTGATCCCCTCGGTCGACATGCAATCCCCTGCGAACTTCGTCCCCCTCCATACCAACGCACGGGAGTTCCCGACCTTCACCAGCCGTCGCCGTGCAACGGCTCACACCCCTACTAGCGTCCTGCTGGGTGAATGGCGGGCGTTTCGGGGCACCGGGACCGACGGTACGTCACACTCCTTGCGCCGCCGCACGGTAGCCTCGCCATCAACGTGGCTGCCGCCACCACCGTTCCGTCCATTCGCACAATGGTCCCGCTCTGCCCGGAGGTCCCGGTGACGACACGTGGAGTTCTGTACGTGCACTCCGCGCCGCGCGCGCTGTGCCCACACGTCGAGTGGGCCGTCGCCGGGGTGCTCGGCACGCGCGTCAACCTCGACTGGATCCGGCAGCCGGCGGCCCCTGGCACCTGGCGCTCGGAGTTCTCCTGGAAGGGCGAGGTGGGCACCGCGTCGAAGCTGGCGTCGGCCCTGCGCGGCTGGCACCTGTTGCGCTTCGAGGTGACGGCCGAGCCCTGTCCCACCGCCGAGGGCGAGCGCTACAGCTGCACCCCCGACCTCGGCATCTACCACGCGGTGACGGGCATCCACGGCGACATCCTGATCCCCGAGGACCGCCTGAGAGCGGCACTGGCCCGCTCCCAGGGCGGCGAGACCAACCTGGAAGCGGAGATCGCCAAGCTCCTGGGCAAGCCGTGGGACGACGAACTGGAGCCGTTCAGATACGCGGGTGAGGGCGCCCCGGTGCGCTGGCTGCACCAGGTCGTCTAGGAATCCAGGCATGCCGAAGGGCCCCCACCGACCGGTGGGGGCCCTTCAGTTGCGTACAGAGGTCTCTCAGACCGTACGGAACGCCAGCACCACGTTGTGACCGCCGAACCCGAACGAGTCGTTGAGCGCGGCGATACGGCCTTCGACGGGCAGCTTGCGCGCCTCACCGCGGACGATGTCGGCGTTGGCCTCCGCCTCCGGGTCGAGGTTCTCGACGTTGATGGTCGGCGGGGCGAGACGGTTGTACAGGGCGAGGATCGTCGCCACGGACTCCACACCACCGGCGCCACCCAGCAGGTGACCCGTCATGGACTTCGTGGCGGACACCGCGAAGTGGTCGGCCTCGTCGCCGAACACCTTGCGCAGCGCCTTCAGCTCGGCCACGTCACCGGCCGGAGTCGAGGTGGCGTGCGCGTTGACGTGCACGATCTCCGCCGGGTTCAGGTCGGAGTTGGCGAGCAGGTTCTGCAGGGCCTGGGCGATACCGCGACCCTCCGGCTCGGGCTGCACGATGTCGTGGCCGTCGGCGGAGATGCCCTGGCCGACCGCCTCGGCGTACACGCGCGCACCGCGCCGGGCGGCGTGCTCCGCGGACTCCAGGACGATCACGCCGGCGCCCTCGCCGAGGACGAAGCCGTCGCGCGCGGTGTCGTAGGGACGCGAGGCGCCCTGCGGGTCGTCGTTGTTCTTGGACATCGCCATCATGTTGCCGAACGCGGCGATCGGCAGCGGGTGGATCGCCGCCTCCGTGCCACCCGCGATGACGACGTCGGCGCGGCCGGTGCGGATCATCTCGATGGCGTAGCCGATGGCCTCGGCGCCCGAGGCGCACGCGGAGACCGGGGTGTGCACACCGGCGCGGGCCCCCACGAGGAGACCCACGTTGGCGGACGGGCCGTTCGGCATGAGCATGGGGACGGTGTGCGGGGAGACGCGGCGGACGCCCTTCTCCTTCAGCACGTCGTACTGGTCGAGCAGCGTCGTGACGCCGCCGATGCCGGAGGCGATGACCGCACCGAGGCGGTCGGCGTCGACGGCGGTGTCCTCACCGGCCTTGCCGGTGAAGCCCGCGTCGGCCCACGCCTCCTGGGCGGCGATCAGCGCGAACTGCGCCGACCGGTCCAGGCGCCGGGCCTGCGGCCGCGGGATGACCTCGGTCGGCTCCACGGCGACGGGAGCCGCGATACGGACGGCCTGGTCGGCCGCCCACTCCTGCTCCAGGGGCTTCACGCCGGACTTGCCGGCGACCAGACCCTCCCAGGTAGAGGCTGCGTCGCCACCCAGCGGTGTGGTTGCGCCGATACCGGTGACGACCACGGTGCGATTGGTCGGGCTCACGGGAAATCTTTCTCCAACGATTACGAGGATTCAGCGGCGCCACCGCCGGGTGGCGGGGCAATGGACTGATCCGGGGATCAGCCCTGGTTCTTCAGGATGTAGTCGGTGGCGTCGCCGACCGTCTTGAGGTTCTTGACGTCCTCGTCCGGGATCTTGACGTCGAAGCGCTCTTCGGCGGCGACGACGACCTCGACCATGGACAGCGAGTCGACGTCCAGGTCGTCGGTGAAGGACTTGTCCAGCTGGACGTCCTCGACCGGGATGCCGGCGATCTCGTTGACGATGTCGGCGAGACCGGCGACGATCTCTTCCTGAGTGGCGGCCATTTGAGGCGCTCCTTCGTTGTTGTCCAGAGGGTTTGGCAGTGCGTTCCGAACCGGACCTGTTACTGACCCGGCACGGAGTGCCTAGGGGAGGGTAACGACAGTCGCGGCGTAGACGAGACCCGCCCCGAAGCCGATGACGAGCGCGGTGTCGCCGCTCTTCGCCTCGCCGGTCGCCAGGAGCCGCTCCATCGCGAGCGGGATCGAGGCGGCCGAGGTGTTGCCGGTGGTGCGTACGTCACGCGCGACCGTGACGGTCTCCGGCAGCTTGAGTGTCTTCACCATCGAGTCGATGATCCGCTCGTTGGCCTGGTGCGGAATGAAGACGTCCAGTTCGTCCGCGGTGATGCCGGCGACGTCCAGCGCCTCCTTGGCGACCTTCGCCATCTCGAAGACGGCCCAGCGGAACACCGCCTGGCCCTCCTGCGTGATGGCGGGGAACTTGCCCGTGCTGTCGTACTCGGTCCACGCCACGGTCTGCTTGATCGTGTCGGACTTGTCGCCCTCGGAGCCCCACACGGTCGGGCCGATGGCCGGCTCCTGGGAGGGGCCCACGACGACCGCGCCGGCACCGTCACCGAACAGGAAGGCCGTGGCCCGGTCCTCCAGGTCGGTCAGGTCGGACAGCCGCTCGACACCGATGACCAGGACGTACTCCGCCGAGCCCTCGACGACCATGCCCTTGGCGAGGGTCAGGCCGTAGCCGAAGCCCGCGCAGCCGGCCGAGATGTCGAAGGCGGCCGCCTTGTCCGTGCCGAGCTTGTGGGCGATCTCGGTGGCGACGGCCGGAGTCTGCTTGAAGTGCGAGACGGTCGAGACGATCACGCCACCGATCTGCTCGGCGGTGATCCCGGCGTCGGCGATCGCCTTGCCGGACGCCTCGATCGACATCGCGGCGACGGTCTCCTCGTCGCTCGCCCAGTGCCGGGTCTCGATGCCGGAGCGCGAGCGGATCCACTCGTCGGACGAGTCGATCGTCTCGAGGATCACCTCGTTCGGCACGACCCTCGTCGGGCGGTAGCCACCGACACCGAGGATGCGCGCGTACGGGGCGCCCTTGCTGGGCTTGATCTTCGACATTGCTCTCTGGCTCCTTTTCAGGCGCTGTGCTCTGCGATGAGCTCGCGAGCAGCGTCGAGGTCGGCGGGGGACTTGAGTGCCAGCGTCTTCACGCCGGGCAGCGCGCGCTTGGCGAGACCGGTGAGCGTACCGCCGGGGCACACCTCGATCAGGGCCGTGACACCGAGCTCCTTGAAGGTCTCCATGCACAGGTCCCAGCGGACCGGGTTGGCGACCTGGCCGACCAGACGCGCAAGGACCTCGGCGCCGGTGGCGACCGTCTGCCCGTCCTTGTTCGAGACGTAGGGGAGCTTCGGGTCGGCGGGCGTGAGGGCCTCGGCGGCCTTCGCCAGCGCGTCGACCGCGGGGCTCATGTGGTGCGTGTGGAAGGCGCCGGCCACCTTCAGCGGGACGACCTTGCGGACGCCCTCGGGCTTGTCCTCGTTCAGCGCGGCGAGCTGCTCCATGGTGCCGGCGGCCACGATCTGGCCGGCGCCGTTCACGTTCGCCGGAGTCAGACCCAGCTTCTCCAGGTGCGCGACGCTCACCTCGGGGTCGCCGCCGAGCAGCGCCGACATCCCGGTCTCGGTGATCGCGGCGGCCTCGGCCATGGCCAGACCGCGCTTGCGTACGAGGGTCAGCGCGGCGGTGTCGTCGAGGACACCGGCGAAGGAGGCGGCGGTGAACTCACCGACGCTGTGGCCCGCGACGGCGCCCGGGGTCACGGCACCGAGTGCCGAGGCGGACAGGATTCCGGCGGCGACCAGCAGCGGCTGGGCCACCGAGGTGTCACGGATCTCGTCCGCGTCGGCCTGGGTGCCGTAGTGGGCGAGGTCCAGGCCGATGGCGTCCGACCACGCGGCGACGCGGTCGGCGGCACCGGGGAGTTCGAGCCAGGGGGTCAGGAAGCCGGGCGTCTGGGCGCCCTGGCCGGGAGCGACGAGTACGAGCACTCTCACACTCTCTCTTGTGGACGGGCACGGCCGCCCGTGGGGACAGGGACGAAGAACACGAGGGGGTTTTGTGGACCCCCGACAAAAGCCTAGAGCTGGATATCCCCGTCGACCAGACGCCCCAGGATGAGGGCGATCCGCAGCGTGAACGCGGATCGCACGTCGGAGGGCGACCAGCCGGTGACGTCAGTCACACGTCGAAGCCGGTAGCGCACGGTGTTGGGATGGACGAAGAGCATCCGGGCGGCGCCTTCGAGACTGCTCGCCTGTTCGAGATAGACCGAGAGCGTCTCGAGAAGAGCCGAACCGGCTTCCTCCAGTGGTCTGTAGATCTCCTCCACCAACTGCTCGCGCGCGCTCGGGTCACCCGCGATGGCGCGCTCCGGAAGCAGATCGTCGGCCAGTACCGGGCGCGGGGCGTCCTGCCAGGCAGTACCGGCTTTGAGCCCCGCCGCGGCGGCCTGCGCGGAGCGGGTGGCGGCCAGCAGATCGGGTACGACGGGCCCGGCGACCACGGGTCCCGCGGCATAGGGCCCGATCAGCGACTTGGCGACGGCGAGCGGGTTGTCGCTGCCGCCGGCGATCACGACGAGCCGGTCCCCGAGGACCCCGGTGAGCACCTGGAGCTTGGCATGCCGGGCGGCCCGCCGAATGGCCTCGACGGTGAGCTCGGAGTCCCCGTCGGGAGCGGTGCCGAGGACGACACACACATGCTCGGGCGCGTTCCAGCCGAGCGCGGCGGCCCGGGAGACGGCCCCCTCGTCGGCCTCGCCACTGAGCACGGCGTTGACGACAAGCGATTCCAGCCGGGCGTCCCAGGCGCCGCGTGCCTCGGCGGCCTGGGCGTAGACCTGGGCGGTGGCGAAGGCGATCTCGCGGGCGTAGACGAGGAGTGCCTCGCGCAGGATGGACTCGTCACCGGGAGCGGCCACCTCGTCGATGGCGGACTCCATGACCTCGATGGTGGTGCGCACCATCTCCACGGTCTGCCGCAGCGTGATGGCCCGGGTCAGCTCGCGCGGAGCGGTTCCGAACACATCGGTGGAGATCGCCTGCGGGGCGTCGGGATGCCGGAACCACTCGGTGAACGCGGCGATACCGGCCTGTGCGACCAGCCCGATCCAGGAACGGTTCTCCGGTGGCATGGCCCGGTACCACGACAGCGTCTCGTCCATCCGCGCGATGGCCTGCGCGGCCAGGGACCCGGCCGACTTCTCCAGCCGCTTCAGGGTCGCCGAGTGCGGATGGGAGTCACGTGCGAAGGCTTCGGTGTTGCTGGCTTCGGGTTCGGGCACGGGGACAAGACTGCCTTATCCGGACGTGAGTGCGCTCCGCCGGGTACCGGGTGAGGGCTACGGTGGGGTCCGTGATGGACGTACGGCGCGCCGCTGAGCGCTACCCAGGGGGCGATCCGGCGACCGGGATCGAGTCGTTCCACGCTTTTTCCTTCGGCCCGCACTACGACCCCGACAACCTCCGTTTCGGCGCGGTGATCGCCTGCAACGAGGAGCGGCTCGGCCCCGGCGCCGGATTCGACGAGCATCCGCACAGCCACACCGAGATCGTGACGTGGGTGGTCGAGGGCGAGCTCACCCACCGCGACTCGACGGGCCACGAGACGACCGTGCGGGCCGGGGACGTGCAGCGCCTCAGCTCGGCCGCGGGCGTCCGCCACGTGGAGCGCAACGACGGCGAGACCCCCCTGACCTTCGTGCAGATGTGGCTGGCCCCCCTGGAGCCCGGCGGCGAACCGTCCTACGACATCGTCCGCGGCATCGCCGACTCGACGCCGTACGCCGTCCCGGAGGCGGCGGCCATGCTGCACGTACGCCGGCTCGCGGTCGGCGAGCGGACGGCGGTGCCGGACGGTCGACACCTGTACGTCCATGTCGTACGCGGCGAAGTACACCTGAACGGCGAACACCTGCACCCAGGCGACGCGGCCCGCGTCACGAACGCCGAGGGCCTGGACACGGTGGGTGTGACGGCGGCGGAACTGCTGATCTGGGAGATGCACGGCCCCACTGGTTCGTGCTGAATTCACTGACGCCGGTTCGTATCTTTCAGCCCGTCCGGCGTTTGAGGACGAGGCCCGTTCAGGGCCGACAGCGGGGGTCTGGGGGGCGCAGCCCCCAGGGATGGGACGGGTAGGGGCGGCGGGGGCGAGGAAAGAAGGGCCTCAGCCCCGCAGGTCCGTGAGTACCGCGTCCGTGAAGGCCGGCCACGCCTCGACCGCCCAGGGACCGAAGGCGCGGTCGGTCAGTGCCACGCAGGCCGCGCCCGCGACGGGGTCGATCCACAGGAACGTACCGGACTGGCCGAAGTGGCCGAAGGTGCGGGGTGAGGACGAAGCCCCCGTCCAGTGCGGGGACTTGGAGTCACGGATCTCGAAGCCGAGCCCCCAGTCGTTGGGGCTCTGATGGCCGTACCCCGGCAGGACACCCTTGGTACCCGGGTACTGAACCGTCATCGCGTCCGCGACCGTACGGGGATCCAGCAGACGGGGCGCCTGGACCTCCGCGGCGAACCGGACCAGATCCTCGACCGTCGAGACCCCGTCCTTGGCCGGCGACCCCTCCAGCGAGGTCGACACCATGCCCAGCGGCTCCAGCACGGCCTGCCGCAGATACTCCGCGAACGCGATGTCCGTCGCCTTCGCGATGTGGTCGCCCAACTGCTCGAACCCGGCGTTGGAGTACAGCCGCCGCTCCCCGGCCGGCGCCGTCACCCGGTGCTCGTCGAAGGCGAGCCCGGAGGTGTGCGCCAGCAGATGCCGCACCGTCGACCCCGCGGGCCCGGCCGGCTCGTCGAGCTCGATCGCACCCTCCTCGTACGCGACGAGCGCCGCGTACGCCGCGAGCGGCTTGGTGACCGATGCCAGCGGGAACCGGTGCCCGACAGGACCGTGCGTACCGAGCAGGGTCCCGTCCGCCCGTACGACGGCCGCGGCGGCGGTCGGAACCGGCCAGTTCTCGATCAGGGCGAGGCTCTTCAGCGACATGCCGTCGAGACTATGCCGGTCACAGTGCCAGCCGCATCGAGGGGTCCGGCTTGCGGACGAAGCCGAGGGAGACGTAGAGCGGCTCGGCCTCGGCGGAGGCGTTCAGGTCGACTTGGGCGGCGCCCCGCTCGCGGAGCCATGCCAGCAGTTCCGTCATGCATGCCCGCGCGTAACCGCGACGGCGGGCGTCGGGGTCGGTCGCCACGCTGAAGACGTACCCGACCCGCCCGTGCGGATTGTCCGCCCGCCCGATCCGGTACTCCAGCGTCCCGGCCGCCATCGCCGCCGCTCCCGGCCGTTCCGGATGATCGACGACGAAGACCGCGAAGTCCCCGTCCGGGTCCGCCAGCCGCTCCTTGAGCGCGGGCAAGGACCCGGCATGCCAATGGGTGGACGGATCGGTGCCGGCCGTCGAGTCGATCATCACCTGCCGGAGCCGCAGCACTTCCCCGGCGTCCTCGGGCGTGGCACGTCGTACGAGACTCATGTCCCGCACGCTAGCCACCCCGCCCGGTCGACGTCCCGCGAATTCTTACCGGTTTCGCTTGCTTGGAGTGCACTCCAAGGTCATAGCGTTGAGGCCATGACGGTGATGGAGACCACCACGACGGGTACCAGGACCGACAGCTGCAGCGCCCCGCCGCACCCGCACCGGCGCCCCCAGGGCCAGGACAGCTACACGATCAGCGAGGTCGTCGCCTTCACCGGGCTGACCGCGCACACGCTGCGCTGGTACGAGCGCATCGGCCTGATGCCGCACATCGACCGCTCGCACACCGGTCAGCGCCGCTACAGCAACCGCGACCTGGACTGGCTCGACTTCGTCGGCAAGCTCCGGCTCACAGGGATGCCGGTCGCCGACATGGTGCGCTACGCGGAACTCGTCCGCGAGGGCGACCACACCTTCGGCGAGCGCTTCGAACTGCTGGAGTCGACCCGCCGGGACGTTCTGACCCGGATCACGGAACTGCAGGACACGCTCGCCGTGCTCGACCGGAAGATCAGCTTCTACGCCGATGCCGGTCACCGCTACGAAACGGAGAAGGCCGGATGACCGACATCAGGATCCCGACCGCACGACTGGGCGCCGACGGCCCCGAGGTGGGGGTGCAGGGCCTGGGCTGCATGGGCATGAGCTTCGCGTACGGCCCCACGGACGCGGACGCGTCCCGGGCGACCCTGGAGCGGGCCTTGGAACTCGGCGTCACGCTCTACGACACGGCGGACGCCTACGGCGCGGGGGAGAACGAGAAGTTCCTCTCGCCGTTCTTCAAGGCCCACCGTGACGAGGTCGTCATCGCCACGAAGTTCGCCCTGTCGATCCCGCCGGACGAGCCGACCCGGCGCGTCATCCGCAACGACACCCCGTACATCCGCCAGGCCGTCGAGGCGAGCCTGAAGCGGCTCGACGTCGACGTGATCGACCTCTACTACATGCACCGGCGCGATCCGAACGTGCCGATCGAGGAGACCGTCGCGACCATGGCCGAGCTGGTCCGCGAGGGCAAGGTCAAGCACCTGGGTCTGAGCGAGGTCACCGGCACGGAGCTGCGTACGGCCCAGGCCGTCCACCCCATCGCGGCCGTGCAGTCGGAGTGGTCCCTGTTCAGCCGTGACATCGAGACGGGCGTGGTCCCGGCCGCCCGTGACCTGGGCGTTGCCCTCGTCCCGTACTCCCCGCTGGGCCGAGGCTTCCTGACCGGCTCCTTCGCCGACGCCGACAAGGATCTGACAGCCGACGACTTCCGCCGCCACCAGCCCCGCTTCACCGGCGACAACGCGGCCACGAACACGGCCCTCCTGGACCCGATCCGCACGGTGGCAGAGGTCCACGGTGCCTCCCTGGGCCAGATAGCCCTGGCCTGGGTCCAGCACCAGGCCCAGGCCCACGACCTGACGGTCGTCCCGATCCCGGGCACGACGAAGGCGAGCCGTGTGGCAGAGAACGTAGCGGCGACAAGGATCGAACTCACGGAAGAGCAGCTGGCGTTGCTGGAGCCGATCGCGGCAAAGGTGGCAGGCGACCGCTACGCGGACATGACGTTCACCTCTGCCGGACGTGAGTAGAACGCCCCAGGGGCGCGGGGCCGTATCAATGTGCGGCTCCGCCGCGTGGGCGCGACCAGCCACACACAACCCGCATCCGACCACGCACCTCAGAGCTCAGCCAACAACTCCGCCTTCTTCACGGAGAACTCCTCATCCGTGACAAGCCCCGCTTGGTGCAGCTCCCCCAGATGACGAATGCGCTCGGCGATGTCGGCCGGATCGCGCCTCGGCGCACTGGCCGGCACCGCCGCGACAGGCCCCCGCTCCCGGACCGCCGCCAGGACCGCCGCGGCGAACGGCAACGACTCGTGCACCGGCCCGTACCCCAGCCCGAACACCACGGCGGCCGGATCCTGGTCGGCCTGCACCGGCTGCCCGTCACCGTCCCGCGGGATCAGCCGCAGATGCCCCTCGAACACCTCGGGCGAGCGCCACTCCACCCCGCCGAGGTCGGTGACCGGGAAACTCTGGTCGCCGGCCTTCCACTTGGCCGAGGAGGCGCCCGTCCAGAACCACCGGAAGTGCACGGTCTTCCCGTCGAAGGACGCCTTCCCGTCGTACGCCTTGAAGGACAGCGGCACTTCGGGCGCCGGCACCAGAAACCGCTCGGCCGGCTCACCGTCGTCCGGCTTCAGCAGGGCACGCAACTCGTCGGCGTAGTACTCGGCGAGCACCTCCCGCTCGGCGGGCAGCACGAGGCGGTACGGATCGCACCCTTCCTTCAGCTGCCCCGCGGCCGCCTCCATCAACGGATCGGCGCCGGGACGGGGTTCGGCACGCAGCACCACCGTGCCGCGCTTGCCGGGGGTCAGTGTCACACCGGACAGTGCCGAGAGGGGGATCCGTCGCTCTCCCAGGGACTGGAAGAGCTTGGGTGTTCGAATCCCCCGTTCGTAACGGATGAGGACGGAGTCGGACTCGAACTCCCAGGCGGCATGAAATCCGGCCAGTACGTCACCCATGCGGCTCATCGTATGCGGCACGAGCTCCTCCGTCGCCTCCCTGCGCAGACCGCAATTCCTGCGTCTCTACGCGCGTCAGCCCGCCACGGTGCCGGACAAACCGGCGCGACAGGCTTCGTCGTCCTTGGCACAGTGCACCGAGCGATATGCGCCGACGCCGATCTCGGCGAAGTTCAGCAGGCTCTCGGTACCCGGCTCGAAATAGCCGCTGTGCCCCTTCGCGTCCTCCGCCGAAAGCACCCGTGCCCCGAACGCGGAGGACACCGGGTCGGCACCGTGGCCCAGGCCGCCGAGTTCCAGGTACGGCACGTCCTGGATCCAGTCGTCGGCGTCCCGCATCGCCCACACCTGGGCCGAGGTGTGCAGCTGGGCGGCGTTGGTGACCCGCATCCCGGGGCTGCCGGCCACCGCGATGTCGGACACCCGCTCCGGCAGGGTGTGCGCGGCGACCCCGCACACCACCGAGCCGTAGCTGTGGCAGAACAGGGAGACGGGCGTGCTGCCGGGCAGCGCGCGCACCAGCGCGTTCAGCCGGACGGCACCGCCCTCGGCGCGCGTCGCGGTCGCCGAGTCGAGGCCGAGGCCGCCGGGGGCGGTGTAGTCGGCCCAGGCGATGACGGCCGTACGCGTCGAGGGGCTCGCCGCCTTCTCCGCGGCGTACAGCGACTTGGCCATGCCGACCGGGGCCGAGTACTTGCGGTTGGTGCGCTGGAAGGTGAGCAGATCGGTGTCGACGCCGGGGACGACGACCGAGATCCGCTGCGCCTTGTTCAGATTGCCGAAGACCTCGGCGACCCGCCCGGAGCCCTCCGGGTCGAAGGCGAGGATCTTGCGCTTGGTGTTCATCAGCGCCTCGAAGCGCTGCATACGGTGGCCCGCCTGGCGTTGCCCGTCGGCCGAGAGCCGGCTGTCGTGCATGCGTTTCAGCTCGACCTTGCGGGCCTGGCCGAGCGCGATGCGGTTGGCGCGGTAGCGCAGCTCGACGGGGGCGCCGTTCATGTTGCCGACCGCGAGGGGATAGCGGCGGGCGAGGGCGGAGCGCTGCTGAGCGGTCAGCGAGGCGAAGAAGCGCGAGAGCGCGACGGAGGTCGAGTCGTCCGGGTCCGGCAGCCGGTGTCCGGCTATCCGGCCGTGCTCCCAGGAGCTGAGCGAACTCTGGAGTGGGGTCGTGTTCCGCTGGTTGCGCAGGGCGGTCCAGCCGGTGGTCGCGAGCATCACGAACACCACGGCCAGCGCGAGCAGTGCGCGCCAGGCGTTCAATTGGGGAGAGGTGTCGAAGGAAGTCACTGAAAGGACACACTAGGAGAACGAGAGGGTCTCGCGTTAACCGAGTGACAGAGGTCACGTTTCGGTGTATGTGGCGATGACCTCAGTGTGTTCGCCAGTTCTCTGTCAGTGCTGGACCCACCTGTTCGAGATACGAAACGGTGAGCGTCCGCATCGCGTCCAGGCTGAAGTCCGCGGCCGCGCTCCACTGCCGTTCCGTCACCCGCATCACCCCGCTGAAGACGGCCACCGCGAGCCGCGGCCGCGGGTCGGCCGCCACGTCGAGGCCCTCGCGCTCGGCGATCACGCGCGCCAGGGTCTCCTCGACCTCCATGGAGCGTCGCAGATGGGCGGCGAGCAGCACCGGCGTCGACTCGATCACCCGGTACATCTGCAGATAGAGCTCCACCGGTACGACGGACTCGATCACGTCGTTGAGCGAGTCCCAGCCCTCCAGGACCGCCTGGCGCATCGCCTCCAGCGGCGCCTCGCGCGACGGTCGTTCGCGCACCGCCTCGATGAAGTGCACGACGGCCATCTCGACGACGGCGAGTGCGGCCTCCTCCTTGTTGGCGAAGTAGCGGAAGAAGGTGCGCTGGGAGACCTCGACGGCTTCCGTGATGCCGTCGACGGTCGTCCCGTCGTAGCCCCGGGTGGTGAACAGCTCGAGGGCGGCTCGAATCAGCGCCTCGCGGGTGCGCTGTTTCTTGCGTTCGCGGAGGGTTTCCATGCTGTGTCAGTTACCGGCTTATGAAACAGTTTGTCAATTGTCAGCGGCTGTCATTAGCCTCGGCGTATGACTAGTCAGACCACGCTCGACAAGACGGGGCCGGGGGGCGGCAGGCCGGCCGGCCCGTCGGAGGGGGCGCGGGCCTCAGGGCTGCGCGGCCACCCCTGGTTCACGCTCATCACCGTCGCCGTAGGCGTCATGATGGTGGCACTCGACGGCACCATCGTGGCCATCGCCAACCCGGCCATCCAGCAGGACCTTGGCGCCACCTTCGCCGAGGTGCAGTGGATCACCAACGGCTACTTCCTCGCCCTCGCGGTCTCCCTGATCACCGCGGGCAAGCTCGGTGACCGCTTCGGCCACCGCCAGACCTTCCTGATAGGCGTGGTCGGCTTCGCGGCCGCCTCCGGTGCGATCGGCCTGTCCGACAGCATCGCGTTCGTCGTCACCTTCCGGGTGCTGCAGGGTCTGTTCGGCGCCCTGCTGATGCCGGCCGCGCTCGGTCTGCTGCGGGCGACCTTCCCGGCCGAGAAGCTCAACATGGCCATCGGCATCTGGGGCATGGTCATCGGCGCCTCCACCGCCGGCGGCCCGATCCTCGGCGGTGTCCTCGTCGAGCACGTCAACTGGCAGTCGGTGTTCTTCATCAACGTGCCGGTCGGCGTCCTCGCCCTCGTCCTGGGCATCCTGATCCTGCTCGACCACCGTGCCGAGAACGCCCCGCGCTCCTTCGACATCCTCGGCATCGCCCTGCTGTCGGCCGCGATGTTCTGCCTGGTCTGGGCCCTCATCAAGGCCCCGGCATGGGGCTGGGGCGACGGACTGACGTGGACCTTCATCGCCGCGTCGGTCCTGGGCTTCGCGCTCTTCGCCTTCTGGGAGACCAAGGTGAAGGAGCCGCTGATCCCGCTGGGCCTGTTCCGCTCGGTCGCGCTGTCCGCGGGCGTGGTCCTGATGGTCCTCATGGCCATCGCCTTCATGGGCGGCCTGTTCTTCGTGACGTTCTACCTCCAGAACGTGCACGGGATGAGCCCGATCGACGCCGGCCTCCACCTCCTCCCGCTCACCGGCATGATGATCGTCGGCTCCCCGCTCGCGGGCGTGATGATCACCAAGCTGGGCCCGCGCATCCCGCTGGCCGGCGGTATGGCGGCCACCGCGATCGCCATGTACGGCATGTCCACGCTGGAGACGGACACCGGCAGCGCGGTGATGTCCCTCTGGTTCGCCCTGCTGGGCCTGGGTCTCGCCCCGGTCATGGTCGGCGCGACCGAGGTCATCGTGGGCAACGCACCGCTGGAGCTCTCCGGTGTCGCCGGCGGTCTCCAGCAGGCCGCGATGCAGATCGGCGGCAGCCTCGGCACCGCCGTCCTGGGCGCCGTGATGGCGTCGAAGGTCGACAGCGACCTCGCCGGCAACTGGAAGGACGCGGGACTGCCGCCGCTCACCGCGGCCCAGGAGGCCCAGGCCTCCGAGGCGGTCCAGGTCGGTATGCCGCCGGTCGCCAAGGGCACCCCGGAGGCGATCGCCGCGAAGATCACCGACGTCGCGCACGACACCTTCATCTCCGGCATGAGCCTGGCGTCCCTGGTCGCCGCCGGAGTCGCCGCCATCGCCGTCTTCGTCGCCCTGCTCACCAAGCGCGGCGAGAACGCGGAGGCGGGCGCGGGAGTGGGCCACGTCTGACGGGTCCTGTCCCGTGGGAGTTTCCGCAGGCAGAAACTGACGGGATTTCAGGCGACTTCGCCTATCAGGGTGAAGACGCTAAAGATTCCTCGCCCCCGGTACGCGCCGCAGGTCACAGTTAGTCAAGCCCTCCGCACGGCAGTGCATATGCCGCGGAGGGCGGCCGGTGCTGCGGCGCGCTGCCGGAGGGGGGCGGCGCGCCGCAAGGCCGGAGGATTGAGCCCCGCAGCGGGGGTACTCGCCCTCTCGAACCCAATCTGCCTAGGGGTTCAGGGAGTTGTTGATGATGGCGGGCTTCGGAAACGGCACGCGCACGCGCAGGCACCCCCGCTCACGTGGCCGGACGTGGTCACGGACCGGGCCGGATCGCGCGACGCTCGGAATCGTCGGTGTCATCTGCGCGGTCGCGGGATTCTTCGTACTGGGGATCATCCTCGGCCCGATCGCGATCGTGGCCGGCTGGCTCGGAATGGGCCGCAGCTGGACGGGCTCCCGCCCGGTGACGGCCCTGGTCGCCGTCGTACTGGGTGCCATAGACACGCTCCTGGCCGTCATCTGGCTGGCCGGAGCGGCATCCCCCGGAAGCGGCATGTTCTGAGCCGGGGGGAGTGAGGGGAGGGCCCCCGGTGGATGGGCCGGGGGCCCACCTCAGTGTCTGACCGACTGCTGCTCCTGCAACGCGGTCACCTGGGCCCGCAGCGCCTTCACTTCCTCGGTCAGCGCGACGATCGCCTCCGTCTGGCGCCGCTCCTCCACGTCGTCCTTCTCGAAGCGGGCGATGAACCAGGCCGCGATGTTCGCGGTGACGACACCGAGCAGTGCGATGCCGGAGAGCATCAGCCCCACCGCGATGATCCGGCCCAGTCCGGTGGTCGGCGCGTGGTCCCCGTACCCCACGGTCGTCATCGTGGTGAACGACCACCACACCGCGTCACCCAGCGTCCGGATGTTCCCGTCCGGCGAGTCCCGCTCCACCGAGAGCACCGCGAGCGAGCCGAACATCAGCAACCCGACCACCGCGCCCGCGACATACGTCGTCAGCCGGATCTGCGAGGCCATCCGTGCCCGCCGCTGCACCAGCAGCAGCGTGGCGACGAGCCGCAGCAGCCGGAGCGGCTGAAGCAGCGGCAGCAGCACCGCGCACAGGTCGAGCCAGTGCTTGCGCACGAACCGCTGCCGGTCCTGGGAGAGCGACAGCCGTACGAGGTAGTCGACGGCGAACGCGCCCCACACCGTCCACTCGATCGCCGTGCACACGGTCGTGAGCGACCGGCCGGCCGCGTCGTCCACGATCGGCACGGCATAGGCGACGGCGAACAGCACCGCGAGCGCCATCAAGGGCCGCTGGGTGAGGTGTTCCCAACGGTCCTGCGCCGGTTGTTCCTTCATGACCGCATCGTAAAGAAGCGGTAAGGGCGGTGGGGCCATGAGCCCCACCGCCCTTCACATCAATGCGTTGCCTACGCGTCGCCTCCGGCGGCGCCCGGGTCGGCCGCAGACACGTCCAGCAGCTGGTACCGGTCGATGGCCTGCTTCAGCACGGACCGGTCGACCTTGCCCTCCCGGGCCAGCTCGGTCAGCACGCCCACCACGATCGACTGCGCGTCGATGTGGAAGAACCGCCGCGCAGCGCCCCGGGTGTCCGCGAAGCCGAACCCGTCCGCGCCCAGCGACTGGTACGTCCCCGGCACCCAGCGCGCGATCTGGTCCGGCACCGCCCGCATCCAGTCGGACACGGCGACGAACGGACCCTGCGCACCCGACAGCTTCCGCGTCACGTACGGCACGCGCTGCTCCTCCTCGGGGTGCAGCAGGTTGTGGCGCTCGACGTCGACCGCCTCGCGCCGCAGCTCGTTCCAGGAGGTCGCCGACCAGACGTCCGCCTTGACGTTCCACTCCTCGGCGAGGATCTTCTGCGCCTCGATGGCCCACGGCACGGCGACACCGGACGCGATGACCTGCGCCGGGATGGTGCCCGAAGTGCCCTCGCTGTAGCGGTGGATGCCCTTGAGGATGCCCTCGACGTCCACGTTCTCCGGCTCGGCCGGGTGCTGGATCGGCTCGTTGTAGACGGTGAGGTAGTAGAAGACGTCCTCGCTGTCCGGGCCGTACATCCGCCGCAGACCGTCCTGCACGATGTGCGCGATCTCGAAGCCGTACGCCGGGTCGTAGGCGACACAGCCCGGGTTGGTCGAGGCGAGCAGCTGCGAGTGGCCGTCGGCGTGCTGCAGACCCTCACCGGTCAGGGTCGTACGTCCGGCGGTCGCGCCCAGGACGAAACCGCGCGCCAGCTGGTCGGCCATCTGCCAGAACTGGTCGCCGGTGCGCTGGAAACCGAACATCGAGTAGAAGACGTAGACCGGGATGAGCGGCTCGCCGTGCGTGGCGTAGGCCGAGCCCGCCGCGATCAGCGAGGCCGTGCAGCCCGCCTCGGAGATGCCGTCGTGCAGCATCTGGCCGGTCGGCGACTCCTTGTAGGCGAGGAGCAGATCGCGGTCCACGGCCTCGTACTGCTGGCCGAGCGGGTTGTAGATCTTCGCACTCGGGAAGAAGGAGTCCATACCGAAGGTGCGGTACTCGTCCGGCGCGATCAACACGAACCGCCTGCCGAGTTCCTTGTCCCGCATGAGGTCCTTGAGCAGTCGTACGAAGGCCATGGTGGTGGCGATCGACTGCTGCCCCGAACCCTTCTTCACACTCGCGTACGTCTTGTCCTCCGGCAGCGCGAGCGGCTTGGCGCGGACGACACGCGTCGGCACGTAACCGCCGAGCGAGTTTCGGCGGTCGTGCATGTACTGGATCTCCTCCGAGTCCCGGCCCGGGTGGTAGTACGGCGGGGCGCCGGACTCCAGCTCCTGGTCGGTGATCGGGATGTGCAGCCGGTCGCGGAAGCCCTTGAGGTCGTCGACCGTCAGCTTCTTCATCTGGTGCGTGGCGTTGCGGCCCTCGAAGTTGGGACCGAGCGTCCAGCCCTTGACGGTCTTGGCGAGGATGACCGTGGGCTGGCCCTTGTGTTCGACGGCCGCCTTGAAGGCCGCGTAGATCTTCTTGTGGTCGTGACCGCCGCGTCCCAGGTGCAGGATCTGGTCGTCGGTCATGCCCTCGACCATTGCACGCAGCCGCTGGTCGTCACCGAAGAAGTGCTCGCGGATGTAGGAGCCGGACTCGGTGGCGTACGTCTGGAACTGGCCGTCCGGAGTGGTGTTCATCCGGTTGACCAGCAGGCCGTCGCGGTCCTGCGCGAGCAGCGGGTCCCAGGAACGGTCCCAGACCAGCTTGATGACGTTCCAGCCGGCGCCCCGGAAGACCGACTCAAGCTCCTGGATGACCTTGCCGTTGCCGCGCACCGGCCCGTCCAGGCGCTGCAGGTTGCAGTTGACGACGAAGGTCAGGTTGTCCAGGCCCTCACGCGCGGCGATGGTCAGCTGGCCGAGCGACTCCGGCTCGTCCATCTCGCCGTCGCCGAGGAAGGCCCACACGTGCGACTTCGAGGTGTCGGCGATCTCGCGCGCGTGCATGTAGCGGTTCATCCGCGCCTGGTAGATCGCGCCGATCGGGCCGAGGCCCATCGACACGGTCGGGAACTCCCAGAAGTCCGGCATCAGCCGCGGGTGGGGGTACGAGGACAGCCCGTACGGCGCCTTCGACTTCTCCTGGCGGAAGGCGTCCAGGTTCTGCTCGCTGAGGCGGTCGAGCAGGAACGCGCGGGCGTAGATGCCCGGTGAGGCGTGGCCCTGGAAGAAGACCTGGTCGCCGCCGTCGCCCTCGTCCTTGCCGCGGAAGAAGTGGTTGAAACCGACGTCGTAGAGCGAGGCCGAGGAGGCGAAGGTGGCGATGTGGCCGCCGACGCCGATACCGGGGCGCTGGGCCCTGGAGACCATGACAGCGGCGTTCCAGCGGGTCGCGTTCAGGACCTTCCGCTCGATCTCCTCGTTGCCCGGGAAGAACGGCTCGGCCTTGGTCGGGATCGTGTTGACGTAGTCCGTGCTGCGCATCTCAGGCACGGCCACGCGCTTCTCGCGGGCCCGCTCGATCAGCCGCAGCATCAGGTAGCGGGCCCGCTCGCGGCCGCGCTCGTCCACAGCGGCGTCGAGGGAGTCGAGCCACTCCTGGGTTTCCTCGGGATCGAAGTCAGGAACCTGACTCGGAAGGCCGCCAATGATGATCGGATTGCGATCGGATCCGGAAGCCACGCTGTTCCTTCGCTGTCAGAGGGCTGTTTTCCATGGGTATGCGGGATGTCTGCACCGCTCCCCATCGTGTACCTCGGAAAAGCAAACGTCATCTCTACTGATTGGTAACCAGGGCTCTTCACGGGTTCCTCGAGCTTCACTCGGGTTCCCAATGCCGCAAACCGGGCAGAAAGGTGTGGTGTAGGTCACTTATGACCACAATCGTGTGCCTGGAGTTGCGGTGACACGGCCAGGAACGTCACCGTTTCGGCGGTCTGAACGGCCGGGTACTTGCGCGATCCGTCCCGCCCGTGTGGACTACGGCCAATGCTTCGCGCACGCGCGTGGCTGAGTTATTCCCGAAACATGATCAGGAGGCAACCCGTGAGCGCGACCGCGGACCACGCGGAGGAGCGGACGAACCCTGCCGCAAGGCTGGGGTTCCAGCCCGAGCAGGTGGTCCAGGAGATCGGCTACGACGACGACGTCGACCAGGAGCTCCGCGAGTCCATTGAGGAAGTCATCGGCAGTGAGCTGATGGACGAGGAATACGACGACGTCGCCGATGCCGTAGTGCTTTGGTTCCGCGACGACGACGGCGACCTCACCGACGTACTGGTGGACGCCACCACGTACATCGAGGAGGGCGGCTCGATCCTGCTGCTGACGCCGAAGACCGGCCGCGACGGCTACGTCGAGCCCAGCGACATCTCCGAAGCCGCGACGACGGCGGGGCTCTCCGCCTCCAAGAGCGTCAGCGTCGGCAAGGACTGGAGCGGCAGCCGGCTGGTGACGCCGAAGGCAGCCAAGTCCAAGCGGTGACCCTCCGCTAGTCATTACCGGACGGGCTGAGTTCCACTCAGCCCGTCCGTCAGTCTGTCGTGATCGCTGCGTAGGGTGTTCTCACCCGAACAGTCCACCCGAGAGGGATTCACGACGATGGCGATCCAGGCCGGCGAAAAGGCCCCCGACTTCGAGCTCAAGGACAACCACGGTGCGACCGTGAAGCTGTCGGACTTCCGCGGCAGCAAGAACGTCGTCCTGCTCTTCTACCCCTTCGCCTTCACCGGGGTGTGCACCGGCGAGCTCTGCGAGCTGCGCGACAACCTGCCGCAGTTCTCCGACCGCGACACCCAGCTGCTCGCCGTCTCCAACGACTCCATCCACACCCTGCGCGTCTTCGCCGAGCAGGAGGGCCTGGAGTACCCGCTGCTCAGCGACTTCTGGCCGCACGGCGAGGTCTCGCGCGCCTACGGCGTCTTCGCCGAGGACAAGGGCTGCGCGGTCCGCGGCACCTTCGTCATCGACAAGGAGGGCGTGGTCCGCTGGACCGTCGTCAACGCTCTTCCGGACGCCCGTGACCTGAACGAGTACGTGAAGGCGCTCGACACCCTGTGATTGTTAGGTTCCAAGCCCTGCGTAGGGCGGGAACCCGTCACTAGGATCGACTCGTTGATCCGGTATCAAACGCATGGCGGGGCTCCCCGCCCCTGGACACCAATGGAGGACTCGTGGGAGTCAGCCTCAGCAAGGGCGGCAACGTATCGCTGACCAAGGAGGCCCCCGGGCTGACCGCGGTCATCATCGGTCTTGGGTGGGACGTCCGCACCACGACCGGCACCGACTTCGACCTGGACGCCAGCGCGCTGCTGATCGACGGCTCGGGCAAGGTGAGCAGCGACGCGAACTTCGTCTTCTTCAACAACCTCAAGAGCCCCGACGGCTCGGTCGAGCACACCGGCGACAACATCACCGGTGAGGGCGAGGGCGACGACGAGCAGATCAAGGTCAACCTCGCGGGCGTCCCGGCCGAGATCGAGAAGATCGTCTTCCCGGTCTCGATCTACGACGCCGAGAACCGCCAGCAGTCCTTCGGCCAGGTCCGCAACGCGTTCATCCGCGTCGTGAACCAGGCCGGCGAGGCGGAGATCGCGCGCTACGACCTCTCCGAGGACGCGTCCACCGAGACGGCGATGGTCTTCGGCGAGCTGTACCGGCACGGAGCGGAGTGGAAGTTCCGCGCCATCGGCCAGGGCTACGCCTCGGGCCTGCGCGGCATCGCGCAGGACTTCGGCGTGAACGTCTGAGCCGTTCCACCCGCACCACCCACGTCCGGCGCCGCACCGTTTGCGTGCGGCGCCGGACGCGCAGGACCACCTAGGAAGCAGTACACGGGGAGGGACCAGCATCATGGGCGTCACGCTCGCCAAGGGAGGCAACGTCTCCCTGTCCAAAGCCGCACCCAACCTCACTCAGGTGATGGTCGGGCTCGGCTGGGACGCACGCTCCACCACCGGAGCCCCCTTCGACCTCGATGCCAGCGCACTGGTCTGCAACAGCGGACGGGTCATGGGGGACGAGTGGTTCGTCTTCTACAACCAGCTCAAGAGCCCCGACGGCTCGGTGGAGCACACCGGCGACAACCTCACCGGTGAGGGCGACGGTGACGACGAGTCGATCCTGATCGACCTCTCCAAGGTGCCGGCCCAGTGCGACAAGATCGTCTTTCCGGTCTCGATCCACGACGCCGACAACCGGGGCCAGACCTTCGGTCAGGTCAGCAACGCCTTCATCCGCGTGGTGAACCAGGCCGACGGCCAGGAGCTCGCCCGCTACGACCTCAGCGAGGACGCCTCCACCGAGACCGCGATGATCTTCGGCGAGGTCTACCGGTACCAGGGTGAATGGAAGTTCCGCGCCGTCGGCCAGGGGTACGCGTCAGGGCTGCGGGGTATCGCGCTCGACTTCGGGGTCAACGTCTCGTAACGCGATATGAGCAAAAACCGGGGCCCGGTGGGGTGTGGAGGGGGGCCGACTAGACTCCGCTTCAAAGTTCGGTAAAAAGCCGAGTAGGGCAGCGGGGGAGACCCGTACATACAGGATTGGGTAGCCAGTGGTTCTGAAAACCTTCGGCTGGTCGTTCGCGGTCACCGCGCTCGGCCTCGTAGCGGCGGTCTTCTACGGGGGGTGGACCGGGTTCGGCATCGTGGCGATCCTCTCCATCCTCGAGATCTCGCTGTCCTTCGACAACGCGGTGGTCAACGCCGGAATCCTGAAGAAGATGAATGCCTTCTGGCAGAAGATCTTCCTCACCATCGGTGTCCTCATCGCCGTGTTCGGTATGCGACTGGTGTTCCCGGTCGTCATCGTGGCGGTCAGCGCCCAGATGGGACCGATCGAGGCCGTCGACCTCGCGCTCAACAACAAGGACCGCTACCAGGAACTCGTCACCGACGCCCACCCGGCGATCGCCGCGTTCGGTGGCATGTTCCTGCTGATGATCTTCCTCGACTTCATCTTCGAGGACCGGGACATCAAGTGGCTCGCGTGGCTGGAGCGCCCGCTCGCCAAGCTCGGCAAGGTCGACATGCTGTCGGTCTGCATCGCGCTCGTCGTTCTGCTCGTCACCGCCATGACCTTCGCGACCCATGCCCACCAGCACGGCGGCGCGCACGTCGACAAGGCAGAGACGGTTCTGCTCTCCGGTATCGCGGGTCTGATCACGTACATGATCGTCGGTGGTCTCTCCGGCTACTTCGAGGACAAGCTCGAAGAGGAGGAGGAACGCGAGCACGAAGAGGAGGAAGAGGCGGCACGCTCCGGCAAGCCACGCTCGGCCGTCGCGCTCGCCGGCAAGGCCGCGTTCTTCATGTTCCTCTACCTCGAGGTCCTCGACGCCTCCTTCTCCTTCGACGGAGTGATCGGCGCCTTCGCCGTCACCAACGACATCGTGCTGATGGCGCTGGGCCTGGGCATCGGCGCCATGTACGTCCGATCGCTGACCGTGTACCTGGTCCGCCAGGGCACCCTCGACGACTACGTCTACCTGGAGCACGGCGCCCACTACGCGATCGGTGCGCTGGCCGTGATCCTCATGATCACCATCCAGTACGAGATCCACGAGGTCATCACCGGCTCTGTCGGTGTCCTCCTGATCGCCTGGTCCTTCTGGTCCTCCGTACGCCGCAACAAGCGGCTGGCGGATGCCGAGGGAAAAGCGGTGGGCTCGGACGAGAAGACTGAGGTCTCGTCCGGGGTGTGACCCGGCCTCGGGTGAGGAACGCTCTGAGCGGGGCGGCGTCGACTCCTCGACGCCGCCCCGTCGGTCTTTGACGTGAACGTGGGGGCGGGATCATGGGCTTCTTGGACGGACTCTGGCGCGGACGCGCGGCCGACTTCGACTCGGGCAACGCGGCGACCAACTCGATCGTGCTGACCAAACGGCACGACCGGGTCTCCCTCAAGGAGCAGGGCGCCGAGACGGGCCATCTGCGCATCAACCTCGCCTGGCGGATGCGGACCTCCGACTTCGGCGGCTCGCAGCGGGAGAGCCTGCTCAGGCACCCCTTCAGGGCGCTCAAGCCGCCGGAGGTGATGGGGCACAGCCAGAGCATGGTCAACGTCGACCTCGACCTTGGATGCCTGTACGAGCTGGTCGACGGCACGAAGGGCGTCGTACAGCCCCTCGGCGGGTTCTTCGGGGACGTCAACTCGGCGCCGTACGTGAAGCTCAGCGGGGACGACCGGTTCGGGTCGGCGTCCGGGGAGACGATCTACGTCAACCTCGACCACAAGGACTCCATCAAGCGGATCCTGGTGTTCGTCTACATCTACGACCAGACGCCGGCGTTCGACCGTACGCACGCGATCGTGACGCTGTATCCGAGCAACGGGCCGCGCATCGAGATAGGCCTCGACGAACGTCACCCCCAGGCCCGCTCCTGCGCCGTCGTGATGATCGAGAACGTCAAGGGCGAGATCGTCGTCCGGCGCGAGGTGAAGTTCGTCTACGGGTTCCAGGCGGAGTTGGACCGGTTGTACGGGTGGGGGTTGCAGTGGGGCCGGGGCTTCAAGACGAAAGCGGAACGCTGACGCTGAGTCCTGGCCGCTTCGCCTGAGAGCTCGGGGCGCATGGTCCGACGGCGGCTGCCGGCTGTTCGTGGTTGATCGCGCAGTTCCCCGCGCCCCTGGGGTGTTCTCGTCAGCGCCCGATGAACTGGGGGCCCTGCGGGGGCAGCCGGAAGTCCGGGTCCGGGGTGACCGTGACCGGGGTCTGGGGGTAGCCGTAGGCGGGCTGGCTGGCCGGCTGCGGGTAGCCGTACGCCGGCTGGGTCGGCGGCGGGGACTGGGGGTAGCCGTAGGACGGCTGGGGCGGGACCGCTGTCGTGGGCTGCTCCGGGGGCAGGGGCTGGGAGAACTCCGGGGTCGGCTCCTGTGCCGCCGCTTCCGACTCGTCCACCGAGATGCCGTAGTCGCCGGCCAGGCCCTTCAGGCCGTCCGAGTAGCCCTCGCCCAGGGCGCGGAACTTCCAGCCGTCCCCGCGGCGGTACAGCTCCCCGCAGATCAGCGCGGTCTCCTGGCCGGTCTCCGGCTTGATGTCGAAGTAGGCCAGCGGCTCCCCGTCGGTGACCGCCGCGTCGTACAGCAGGATGCGCAAGCCCGTTACGCGGTCGAAGGTGACGTCCTCCGCCGATGCGACCACGAGAATCTGACCGATGTCGGGCTCGACACCGGACAGATCTGTCTGGATCGTGTCGGTGAGGCCCTCGGCGACACGCTTCTGGCCGAGGCGCCAGACCTTCCCGGAGGGGTGCCGGGGCTGGTTGTAGAAGACAAAGTCCTCGTCGGAGCGCACACGACCGCCGGGGCCGAGGAGCAGCGCGGAGGCATCGACGACCGGGACCCCCTGCCCGGGAGTCCAGCGCACCACGGCGCGCACCGTGGTGACTTCGAGCGGGACGTTCGACCCCTTCAGCATGGCGTGCGTCATGCGGTCATCCTGCCCTCTCGGTCCTGGTCACGACAACGCGGGGGTACGGGTTCCGCAAGAGAATCCGACCCGGTCGTGCGCGCCTGCGTTACCTGAAGTTCATGCCCGACGGGAACCCCTGACATGGGTTTGTACGTACTATTACCGGCCACCTGTGAACCGTTCACAGGAGGCCCAGCCGCCACGGGGGAGTCATATGCGTCATTTCGGGCACATCGCCCCTGAGGTGCGTCAGCGCCTCTTTCACCAGGAGCCGTGCGAGTTCGACGCGGACTCCTCGGCCCGGCTGCTCTCCGCGGCCCTGGGTGCCACGCTCTACAGCCCGGCCACCAGGCCGCGGCTCGCCGACGACATCCTGAAACAGGTCGGGCGTGGCGTGGTCTCGATGGTGCTGTGCCTGGAGGACTCGATCGGCGACGAGGACGTCGTGGACGCCGAGGAGAACCTCGTACGACAGTTCACGGAGCTCGCCGAGGGAGCGGTGGCCGATCTTCCGCTGCTCTTCATCCGGGTGCGCCACCCCGAGCAGATCCCCGACCTGGTCCAGCGGCTCGGTCCCGCGGTCCGGCTGCTGTCCGGGTTCGTCCTGCCGAAGTTCACCGAGGAGCGCGGCATCCCCTTCCTGGAGGCGCTCTCCGGCGCCGAGGCGGCGAGCGGGCGGCGGCTCTTCGCCATGCCGGTGCTGGAGTCGCCGGACCTGATGTACCGCGAGTCCCGGGTGGAGACCCTCGAGGGCATCGCCCGCGCGGTCGACAAGTACCGGGACCGGGTGCTGGCGCTCCGCCTCGGCGTGACCGACTTCTGCTCCTCCTACGGCCTGCGCCGGGCCCCCGACATGACCGCCTGGGACGTCCAGATCGTCGCCTCCGTGATCGCCGACGTGGTGAACATGCTGGGCCGGGCCGACGGCACCGGCTTCACGGTGACCGGGCCGGTCTGGGAGTACTTCCGCGTCCAGGAGCGCATGTTCAAGCCCCAGCTGCGCCGCAGCCCCTTCCTGGAGGGCCAGGCCGAGGAGCTGCGCGAGGCGCTCATCGAGCACGCCATGGACGGGCTGCTCCGCGAGATCTCCCTCGACCAGGCCAACGGTCTGATGGGTAAGACTTGTATTCACCCCTCGCACGTGCTCCCCGTGCACGCACTGTCGGTGGTCAGTCACGAAGAGTTCAGTGACGCGGCGGACATCCTGCGCCCGGAGCGCGGCGGCGGGGGAGTGCTGCGGTCGCAGTACACGAACAAGATGAACGAGGTGAAGCCGCACCGGGCCTGGGCCGAGCGCACCATGCTGCGCGCCGAGGTGTTCGGGGTGGCCAACGAGGACATCGGCTTCGTGGAGCTGCTCGCCGCCGGAATCCCCGACTGAGACACACAGTGGCTGGGTCGGTTACACACAAGGGACGCATGAACAACGCAGTGAACAACGAGGTGCCTGGCGGGACCTGGTCCGGAACCTGGGTCGCCGAGCGGCTCGGGGTCGAACTCCTGGGCGACGACACGCTGACCGACCTGCTGGGCCTCGCCCTGCGCCGCAACCCCAAGCGGGCCCATCTGCTGGTCTCCAACGTGCTCGGCAAGCACGTCCCGCAGTCACCGTCCGTGGTGTACGGCCACGGCTTGGCCCTCGGCCGCCGGGTCAGGGACCTCCTGGGCGCCGAGGAGGCGGCCCGCGCGGTCGTCCTCGGCTACGCCGAGACCGCGACCGGCCTCGGCCACTCCGTCGCCGACGGCATCGGCCTCGCCCCCTACCTCCACTCCACCCGCCGCCCGGTGCCCGGCGTGGCCACGGCGGGCGGCTTCGAGGAGTCCCACTCCCACGCCACCTCGCACCTGCTGCTCCCGGAGGACCCGTCCCTCCTGGTCGGCAACGGCCCGCTGGTCCTCGTCGACGACGAGTTCTCGACAGGCAACACGGTCCTGAACACCATCAGAGACCTTCACGACCGGTACCCGAGGGGCCGGTACGTGGTCGTGGCCCTGGTCGACATGCGCTCGGAGGCGGACGCGGGCCGCCTGGAGGAGTTCGCGCGCGAGATAGGCGCGAGGGTGGATCTGGTGGCGGCGGCGTCGGGCAGCGTAGGCCTGCCGGAAGGGGTGCTGGAGAAGGGTCAAGCTCTGGTCGCCGAGTACGAAGGTGCCCTAGGGGCGCGGGGCTGTGTTGAATCTGCGGCTACCGCCGCGCGGGCGCGACAAGCCCCCACCAGCCCGCAGCCGACACACAGCCGAGTCGACCTCCACTGGCCCCAGGGTCTCCCCGACGGCGGCCGCCACGGCTTCACCCCCCAGCACCGAATACGCCTGGACAACGCGCTGCCGACGATGGCCGCCCGCCTCGCCGAAGCCCTGCCGCAAGGCGCCCGCCGCGTCCACATCCTGGGCTTCGAAGAGCTGATGTACGCCCCCCTCCGCCTCGCCCGCGAGCTGGAGCAGATCACCGACGCCGAGGTCCGCTACTCCACCACCACCCGCTCGCCCGTCCTGGCCGTCGACGACCCGGGCTACGCGATCCGCACCCGCATCGCCTTCCCGGCCCACGACAACCCCGCGGACGGCCCCGGCGAGCGCTACGCCTACAACATCGCCGGCGCCGGCTTCGACGCGATCGTCGCCGTGATCGACTCCACCGCCGACACAGCGGAGCTCCACGCCCCCGACGGTCTGCTCGCGCAGCTGCACGCGCACACCCCGCAGGTGCTGCTCGCGGTGGTCCCGTCGTACGTCCCCGAGCCCCTGTACGTCCCCGAAAGGCCCCCGATGCTGCCCGAGCCCCTCCGCGGCCCCGCCTTCTCCTCGTACGCCCCGGAAGACGTCGGCTGGCTGCTCCAGGACCTCTCGGACGTGACGCTGGAGGCACCGACCGAGGAGCGCGAGGAGGCCATCCAGAGCGGCGGCGCGCACTACGCGGAGTCGCTGCCGGTGGAGTACCAGCCGAGCGAGCAGTACCAGCGGCTCTTCCACACCGCGCTGGACGGGTCGGCGGCGCGGCTCGCGCAGGCGGTCGGCGCGGTCACCGAGATCGTCCTCGCGGAGCGCTCGCCCCGCCCGGTGCTCGTCTCCCTCGCCCGCGCCGGCACCCCCGTCGGTGTCCTGATGCGCCGCTGGGCCCAGTTCCGGCACGGCCTGGACCTGCCGCACTACGCCGTCTCGATCGTGCGCGGACGCGGTATCGACGCCAACGCGCTGCGCTGGCTGGCCGCCCACCACGACCCGGCCGACGTGGTGTTCGTCGACGGCTGGACCGGCAAGGGCGCGATCACCCGTGAACTGGCGGACGCCGTCGAGGAGTTCGAGGAGTCCGACGGCATCACCGGCTTCGACCCGGAGATCGCCGTACTGGCCGACCCGGGCTCGTGCGTGAAGACGTACGGCACCCGCGAGGACTTCCTCATCCCCTCCGCCTGCCTCAACTCCACGGTCTCCGGCCTGATTTCGCGCACCGTGCTGCGCGCGGACCTCGTCGGCCCGAACGACTTCCACGGCGCGAAGTTCTACCGCGAACTCGCCGGCGCCGACGTCTCGGTGGAGTTCCTCGACGCCGTCGCCGCCACCTTCCCGGAGGTCGTGGACGCGGTGGACGCCCAGACCAAGGAGCTGCTGTCGAGCGACCGCGACCCGACCTGGGAGGGCTGGGCGGCCGTCGAGCGGATCAGCGAGGAGTACGGCATCCACGACGTGAACCTCGTCAAGCCCGGTGTCGGCGAGACCACCCGGGTGCTGCTGCGCCGGGTGCCGTGGAAGATCCTGGCGCGGGCCGGCGCGGGCGCCGACCTGGACCACGTACGCCTGCTGGCCGAACAGAGAGGTGTCCCGGTGGAAGAGGTCGACGAACTCCCGTACACCTGCGTGGGGTTGATCCACCCCAAGTACACGCGGGGCGCGACGGGCGCCGACGGCAAGGCGGTGAACGTCTGATGCCGGTGCTGGTGGCGAGCGACCTCGACCGTACGCTCATCTACTCCTCCGCGGCCCTCGCGCTGACCATGCCGGACGCGCGGGCGCCCCGGCTGCTCTGTGTCGAGGTGCACGAGAGCAAGCCGCTGTCGTACATGACGGAGACGGCCGCCGGACTGCTGGCCGAACTCGGCGACGCGGCGGTGTTCGTGCCGACGACCACGCGGACCCGTAAGCAGTACCAGCGCATCAACCTGCCGGGCCCGCCCCCGAAGTACGCGATCTGCGCCAACGGCGGGCATCTGCTGGTGGACGGTGTGACGGACGCCGACTGGCACGCGCGCGTGCAGGCCCGGCTGGCCGACGAGTGCGCGCCCCTGGACGAGGTGCGCGAGCATCTGCTGCGGACGGCCGACCCCGTATGGGTGCGCAAGCACCGGGTCGCCGAGGACCTCTTCGCCTACCTCGTCGTCGAGCGTGAACTGCTGACCGAGGACTGGGTGAAGGAGCTCGCGGTGTGGGCGGAGAACCGCGGCTGGACGGTCTCGCTCCAGGGCCGCAAGATCTACGCCGTCCCGAAACCGCTGACCAAGAGCGCCGCCATGCACGAGGTCGCCCGCCGCACCGGCGCGGAGCTGACGCTGGCTGCCGGTGACTCCCTCCTCGACGCCGACCTGCTGCTCGCCGCGGACAAGGCCTGGCGGCCGGGCCACGGCGAGCTGGCCGACGAGGACTTCACCGCTCCGACGCTCAGCGCGCTGCCCGAGCGGGGCGTGCTGGCGGGGGAGCGGATCCTGCGGGAGTTCCTCAGGACGACTCGGACACCTCGCTAGACGTGGGCCGCCGCAGCAGTCGTACGGCCAGGGAGGTCACGACTGCTACGGCGGCGAGCGCGAGGACGATCTTCGAGTACGTGGACACCAGGTCGGTGACCTGGGTCCAGTTGGCGCCCAGCGTGTAGCCCGCCATCACGAACGCCGTGTTCCACAGCGCGCTGCCCAGCGTGGTCAGGCCGAGGAAGACGGGCAGCGGCATGCGCTCGACGCCGGCCGGGACCGAGGCTCATCAGTCGGATTAGCGTTCCGTAGTGATCCTGTGGCAGATTGTCACGTGCGCGCCCGGCGCCCAGGCGACGTCGGGCACCCTCCTCGGTGGGACCGTGAGGCCCCACCGATCAGCGTCCGGGGGGACGTGCCACGAGGGCTGTCGGCTGCCGCCGTTCAGCACCAGGGCGCGAAGGCGATTGGCTCACATTCCTGAGCAGCACCGGGGATCCCTGGGTCAATCAGAGACGCTGCGGAAGATCGGGATCATCAGGCCGAAGAACACCGCCTTGGTGCCGTGTCCCCCGCGCCGGGCTGGGTCACCTCGCTCGGCAGCGGGGGAGGCCGATCACGGTAGGAAACCGCACCTGAAGGGTTCCCGAAGCCGCTGTCCGTCAGCCGCAGCAGCCCCCGCCGCAGCAACCGCCGCCGCCTCCGCCGGAGCGGGGCGCCTGGGCCGGTGCGGAGGCCGAGCCGCCGACGGCCACCGTCGACAGGAGCTTCACCGTGTCGTCGTGGCCGGCCGGGCAGTCCGCGGGGGCGGCGGACTCCGCCATCGGACGACTCAGTTCGAACGTGTCGCCGCAGGTCCGGCAGCGGTACTCGTAGCGAGGCATGCGCACAGGTTAACCGGCGGCGGCCGACGGCTGTAGAGGCGTCAGTGCCCCGCCCCGCGCTCCTCCCGGATCTGCGACACCACCCGCGCCACCGTCTGCCGCACCGCCTCCGTCTCCGTGAGGAAGTGCCAGTAGTCCGGGTGGCGGCCCTCCAGCGTGCCGATCGCCCGCTCCAGCCGGGCCACGGAGTCGTCCAGGGGGCGGGCGTGACGCGGATCGGGGGTGTTCCGGCCCGTCATGGCCAGCCGCTGCGCGTCGCGGATCGCGAAGCGGGTGCGGTCGATCTCCTGCTGGGGGTCCTTCTGTACGGCGTTCAGGCTCCGCAGCCGGTCGCCCGCCGCGGAGACGGACTCGTCGGTGCTGTTCAGCAGGGCCCGTACGGTCGACAACAGGGCGGTCGCGTCCGGCCAGCGCTGCTCTTCGCGGGCGACGCGGGCCTCCGTGAGCTTGCGCTCGGCCTGGCGTACGTTCTCCGCGGCCTGGTCCGGGACCTGCTGGAGGTCCTGCCAGCAGGCCGCGGTGAAGCGCCGCCGCAGCTCGCTCAGGACCGGGTCGACCTGGCCCGCGCGGGTGGTGAGGGCCTGGGCGCGGGTGCGCAGGGAGACGAGCCGGTGGTCGATCTCGGCGGCCTTCTCGGGCAGCCGCTCGGACTCGACCCGGACCGTCTCGGCCTCCCGGGCGACGCGCTCGGCGCGCTCCAGGGTGTCCGGGACGCCGTGCTGCCCGGCGCCCTGGTTCAGCTTGGTCAGCTCGGGGCCGAGGGCGGCGAGCCGGGCGGCGAGGTCGTCGGCCTTCAGGCCCGACTGCCGTACGGCGTCAAGGGCGTTGGAGGCGGCCAGCAGTCCCTGCCTGGCCCGTTCGACGGCGGGGGCGAGGCGAACCAGTTGGGTCTCGGCCTTGCCGAGGAGCGGACCGAGGCTGTCGCCGAAGCGGTCCAGCTCCCGCTTGACGTTGGCGAGCTCGTCCTTGGCCTTGGTGAGCTCGGTGCGCGCGCGTACGGCGACCGACGCCTCCAGGTCGTCCCGGTCGAGGTCGTGCGCGTCGACGGCCTCGATGTACTGGTGACTGGCCTCGTCGATCCGCCTGCTGATCGCCTCGAAGTCGGCGACCGCGCGCCGGGCGGCGGGGGAGTCGTCGACCGCGGTGATGGTCTCTATCGAGATCCGCAGATCGCGCTGGGCGGTGTCGAGTTCGTAGAACGCGGCCGCGGCGGCGTCCTTCGCGGCCTGCGCCTCGGCCCGCTGGCTCTCGGAGCGTCCCCCGAACCAGCGCCGGGTGCCGCCGCCGGCGAACGCGGCCGGCAGCGCGAGGACGGCGACCAGTGGCAGAGCGATGAGAGTGAGCGTGTCGCGCAGCGCATGATGTGCGCGCGGCTTCGACGGCGAGTACGGCTGCGCTGGTGTCGCCGTCACATCCCTCTCCCGTGCTGTGTCCGTCCTGGCCCGGTGTCATTCTCCCACCGGTTAAGGACGAACACACGGGCCCGTTAGTTCGCGGTCCGGACCGTGACTTTGCCGTCGCCGGTGCGGGCGGTGATGACGTGCGAGCTGGAGTCGGCCCGCGGCACGGACACGTCCACCCCGCCGTCGCCGGTCTGGGTGGTCACCTTGTACGTGGCCTCGGGGACGTCGATGGTCACGGAGCCGTCGCCGCTCCTGGACTCCACGCGGTCCGGGACGGTGCCCAGTTCGAGGTGGACCGAGCCGTCGCCGGTCTCGGAGCGCACGTCGCGCGAGGTGACGTCGGCGCGTACGGAGCCGTCGCCGGTCTTCAGGTCGAGCGGCCCGCTGGAGTCGGTGACATGCACCGATCCATCCCCCGTACGAATGCTCAGCGCGTCCTCGAATCCCCTGGCCCGCACGCTCCCGTCCCCGTCCTGGACCTTCACGGAGACGCCGCGCGGGACCTCGATGCGGTGCTTGGCCGCGCAGTCGGCGACCACGCCGGTGCACTTCATCCGCAGCTTCAGCGTGTCGTCCGTCATCGACCAGGTGACCTTCGGGTCCTTGCCGAGGGCGACCGTGCCCTGGAACCAGCGGGTGACCTCGATCCGGCCCGCCTTGTTGTCGTCGGCGGCGACGATCTCCAGCGCCGAGTCGTCGGAGTCGATGGTCAGCGTCCTCCCCTCCAGCGCGAACGACCGCTGGTCCGGATCCTTGTCGTCCCCGGCGGACGCACCGCAGGCGCTGACGCCCGCGATGAGAGCGACGGCGCCGGCGGCGAGGACCATGCGAGCGGTGGCGGTACGTGCCATTGGGATCTCCCCCTGAGCCAGAATGATGAGGCTCTTCGACCGTACGGAGCGGGGCGCCGCCGCGGGATCCGGGACGCTCCCGGATCCGGGGTGGGGAAAACCCCCGGGTCGACCCTGAGATCCGGCTCCCGCGATACGCGTTTGCAGGACACGGCCCCGGGCAAGGTAGTCTGTCGACTCGTCCCGAGCGCGGATGTTCGGGACCCGGGTGCGTAGCTCAGGGGTAGAGCGCCTGCCTTACAAGCAGGATGTCGGCGGTTCGAAACCGTCCGCGCCCACACCGAAAGAAGACCCCGGCCGATCACGGCCGGGGTCTTCTTCGTTTCTCAGCCGTCCTCCTGCGCGTGCTTCAGCGTCATGCGGGCGTCCACGCGCTCCCCGCCGACGACCTCCGCCCAGAAGCGGTGGCCGGTGATGAAGACGGCGAGTTCGTGTTCGCGCTGTCTGAGCTTTTCGACCTCGGCCTGTTCGTCGGGTGTCCAGCCGGGGGAGGCGGGGCGTTCCACCTTGCGCCAGCCCGCGGTGTCGCTGAAGCCGTCCAGGGGCTCGACCGACCAGGGCAGTCGCTTGAGCAGGGCCGACAGCTCGGCCCGGACCTGATGCAGCTCCTCCTGACCGGCGAGGAGGTCACTCGGAAAGTCATAGGTCGTAGCCACGCCGCAATGCTACGCCTGTTCGATTTAGGGGTGCGAGTTTCTGGGGGTAGTTCATGTGTTCGGGTGAAGGGGATCTGAGAAGATCACCGGAACCGTACGAACGCAGGGGTGGGGACATGACCGTTCTGGTGCTGGTGGGCGTTCTGGGTCTCGCCGTCTTCGGGTGTGTGTGCGTGGTGTGGGCGGAGCGCGGCGGGCCGACCTGGGTCCGCGCCGTGGCGGCCGTGACGGTCGGCCTGGGCAAGGTGCTGCAGAGCTCGGGGAAGCAGAGGGGCGGGAGCTCGTCGTCCGGCGGCGACGACTGACGAACTCATCGCCGCCGTGGGAAACGGCCCCGCGCCCCCAGCGTCAGTGACCGGCTTCCCTCAACTCCCGTACCAGGCGCGTCGCCACCGGTACCGGTACCCCGTGGTGGGCCGCCGCGCGGAGCAACGCGTCGCCGATCGCGTCCAGTTCGAGGGGGCGGCCGGCCTCGGCGTCGCGTTGCATGGAGGACTTGGTCTGCGGGGGGAACGCGTCGTAGCGGGCCAGGGCCTGGGCCGGGTCCGTCGCGGCGCCCGAGGCGCGGCTCACCGCGGCGGTCTCCTCGACGAGTGCCGTCAGCTCCTCGCGGTGGCGGGTGCGTACGTCGCCCAGGGGGAGGGCGTACCGCGTGGTGAGGAGGGCGAGCGGGGCCAGGAACGACATCTTGGCCCACAGTGCCGCCGTCTCGTCCGGCAGCACCCGGGTGGTCGGACCGGCAGAGCCCAGAGCGCCCGCCAGCGTCTCCAGGCGCTCCTTCGCCACCCCGTCGCCGGTCAGGTCGATCTCCGCGAACGGGCTGCCGTGCACGATGTCCCCCGGTGCCACCCGCGTCGACTCCACACGGATCACCGCCGGGGCCACCACGTCCTCGCGATAGCGGGTCCGCAGCGTCGCCGGATGCTCCACACCGTTCAGGAACGGCACCAGGAGCGCATCGCCCAGCGCCGCCGGCGGAACGCGGTCCAGGGCGGCCTCGAGCGCAGTGTGCTTCACCGCGACCAGGCAGACGTCCACCGGTACCCGCAGCTCGGTGTCCGCCTCCACCTCGGCCGTGAAGTCCCCGAACAGACCGCTGCGGACCCGGATCCCGGAGGCCCGCAGGGTCGCGGCCGTCTCGTCCCCGGCCAGGCAGATCACCCGGTGCCCGGCCCGCGACAGCAGTCCGGCGAGCAGGCCGCCGATGCCGCCCGGGCCCAGCACGGCCACGGTCAGTTTCTCGTCGTGCGTCATCAGACGAAGTCCCTTCGTCGGTCGGCCCCTTGAGTGGTGGCCGCCTCGGAACGGATCATCGCAGACGTCAGAGCCGTACGGACTCCCCGGGCGCCAACAGGTGCAGTCGCTCCGTCAGTCCGGCCTCCGCGAAGGCCTTCGTCAGCGTCGGTCCGTCCTGTGTGAAGTGGCCCCAGTGCTCGAAGTGCAGCGGTACGACATGCCGGGCGCCCAGGATCGTCGTCGCCTCGGCCGCCTGCTCGCTGGTCAGGGTCAGGGTCGCGTCCGGTACGAGGGGAGTGCGTGCCGCGCCCGCGAACAGCAGCGCCACGTCGAAGGGGCCCTCGCGGTCGGCGATCTCCCGGACCCGGTCGAGGGAGGCGTTGTCGCCGCTGACGTACACCTTGGGCAGTCCCTCCCCGGACAGTACGAAGCCGGTGACCTCGCCGACGAAGGGTTCGGAGCCCTCGGGTCCGTGCAGGGCGGGGACGGCGGTGACGCGTACGCCGCCCACCTCCACGCTCTCCCACGCGGGCAGGGCGCGGACGGGGGCGCCCAGGCGCTCGTGGGCGGAGGCGGTCGACAGGACGAGGGGGACACCGGCGAGGTAGGCGCGGCCCGCGCCGTCCAGGTTGTCGGGGTGCTGGTCGTGGGAGAGCAGCACGGCGTCCACCGCGCCGAGGTCCGCCGCCGTGAGCGCCGGGCCCGTCGTCTTCACCAGCGCGCGGGAGCCGATGGGGTACTCACCGGGCGCGTCGAAGGTCGGGTCGGTGAGGAGACGCAGGCCCCCGAGAGACAGAACGGCGGTCGGGCCGCCGACGTAAGAGATCTCCACTGTCGTCATGCTCCACACAATTCCGCGGACGCCCGGCGCTATTCCCCGGTCGGGGCGAGACTGGGGGTATGTGCCGCAGCATCAAGACCCTTCGCCCGCCCGCGTTGCCCGAGGAGGCGACGGATGACGAGATCCGCGCCGCCGCCCTCCAGTACGTACGGAAGGTGTCCGGCTTCCGGGCGCCGGCCGCACACAACAAGGAGGTCTTCGAGCGGGCGGTAGCCGCGGTGGCCGAGGCCACGGCCGAGCTACTGGCCGACCTGGAGGTCCGAGGCACCACCGCACAACGCGCCGGGTAGCCGGTCAGCCGGGCCGTCGACGGCCCGGCAATCGGCAGATCCGTCCCACGTCCGCCGATCCCTCACGCCGTGAGCCGGCGGGCGCGCGGCGCTATGCCGGCCGGCGGCGCATCACGAATGCCGCTCCGGCTCCCGCGGCGGACAGGGCCAGTACCGAGACGCCGGTCGCCAGCCATGTCGTGCCCAGCCACTGGGCGCCGTAGTAGCCGAGGGCGACGCTGTACGCCGCCCAGGCCAGGCCCGCGAGGGCGGACCAGGGGAGGAACTCCCGGACTCGGCGGTGGGCGGCGCCCGCGACGAAGGAGACGACCGAGCGGCCGGCCGGGGCGAAGCGGGCGAGGACGACCAGGGGGCCGCCGCCGCGGGCGAGGGCGGAGCCGAGACGTTCCTGCGCCGAGGTGAGGCGGCGGGAGCGGGCGATGGCCCGGTCCAGGCGGGCGCCGCCGCGCCAGGCCAGCCGGTACGCGACCAGATCGCCGAGCACCGAGGCCGTCGCGGCGACCACGGTGAGCAGCAGGAGGTCGGGAACCTCGCCGGGGACCTTGCCGGTCGCCGCTCCGGTGCCCGCCGCCGCGGCCGTGGCGGCCGTGATGACCAGAACGCCGCTCGGCAGGACCGGCAGGAACACGTCCAGCAGCACTGACGCGGCCACCATCGCGTAGATGATTCCTGGGCTGCCGGTCAGCACGCCCATACTCCCGAGACTCTCGAACACCGTCACTCCCCGTTTTCCCCCGTAACAGCCCTACAGCGTACGCCCGAGGTGTGACAGGAGATTCATGGGGGGCGCGTGTGTTCGGCACAGCATGTTCACCCGGCCGACACGTATCGGCGCCCGCCCCCACGCGGGGACGGGCGCCGTCGGGTGCGGGTGTGGCTCAGGCGGCCACGGGTGCCCGGTCCGAGGCCGGCCGCTCGGCGGCGGCCGAGCGCTTCTGGAACAGCCGGTCGAGCCCGAAGGCGCCGGAGCCGGTGAAGACCAGCAGCAGGAAGGCCCAGCAGAACATCGCCGCGCCCTCACCGCTGTTCTCGATCGGCCACAGGGCGTTCGGCTGGTGCACCTTGAAGTAGGCGTAGGCCATTGCGCCCGAGGCGATGAACGCGGCGAAGCGGGTGCCCAGGCCGATCAGGACGAGGGAGCCGCCGACGAGCTCGATCACGGCCGCGTACCAGCCGGGCCAGGTGCCCAGCTCGACGGTGCCGCCCTTGCCGTCCGCGCCGCCGAGCACTCCGAAGAGCGCGACGGCGCCGTGGCTGGTGAAGAGCAGTCCGACGACGATGCGGAACAGGCCGAGGACGTACGGCTGGGCGCTGTTGAGGCGTCCGGTCATGTGGGGGGTACTCCTACGGTCGGGCCGGTCCCTGGGGTGGACCGGTCGGGGGACGGAACCGAGCGAGCACCCCCACGTTAGGTCGGACTAATCGATACTTACAAGTTCAACATTTGGCCACGGCTTTGCTTCCGTTTGGCCTTCCGTTCCTGCTGTAGTCGCACGTAGAGCCGCTCGCGCCACCGCGTCGGCGTCCGAAAGCGTGACCGAATCCACACCCGGACGCGCGCCCGCCGCGGTCACCCAGTGCACACCCTCCGTCGGCACCCCGAACGCGAACCGCCTTGTGTGCGCGTGTCCTTGACGGTCGATCAGGCGATATGGGCGGGGTGTCACGTCCAGTCCGCCGGTCTCGTATCCGTCGACCGAGTGCGGCCGGCACTGTCCGGTCTTCAGCAGCCGGGCGAGGAGACCGTCGGCCGTGCGCCGCAGATTCGGTTCTGGAAGCCGTGCCTCTATGAGCGTCGTCACGCGTACGCCGGACCCGTGGACGTCGGGCGAGTGCGCCACCCAGGCCCCGTCCTCCGCCCGGACCTCCAGGCGCGGCCCGAGCACCTCCACCACACCCGCCTCCATCAGTGCCACCAGCTCCTCGATCCGGCGCCGGGGCGGGCCGATGGACAGGAAGGCGTTGAGCGGGGTGTACCAGCGGTCGAGGTGGTCCCGGCGGGAGGCGCCGGCGATGCCGCCGTGGTCGACGGTCAGCCGGAGTTCGTTGCGCAGGTCGCGCAGCACGTCGAGGGCTGCCTTGAGCGGGCCGTCCGCGTTGCCGAGGGCGGCCTGCGCGGCGTCCTCGCGCAGATGCGCCAGCAGCCACTCGCGCCAGCGGCCGGGGTGGGTGAAGGCGCGTCCCGTGTACGGGCGGGAGATCCGGTCCCAGCTCCAGCGGTCGGCGTCCGGGATCCCGAACTCGTCGAGGATCAGCGCCTCTTGGGGGTCGCGGTGGGGGACGGCGAGGAAGCGGTCGGCGAGGTCCGGTCGCCGTACGAGCGCCGCGTAGTAGACCGTCTCCACCTCCTTCGCCACCAACGGCCATATCTCGGCGAGGAAGTCGGGCGCCTCACCCGAGTCGGCACGCTTGCGGAAGCCCGCTATGACCTCCGGCGTCAGGACGAGCGGGGTGTGACGGCCGTACGGCCCCTTCGCGTTGTCGCCACGGGCCTGGTAGGGGACGCCGCGCCGGGACCCGGCGTACAGACGGGGCTCGCGGCCGGAGGGGACATACCGCAGCCCGCGCCGATCACGCACGAAACGGCCGCCGCGGCCGGTCGTCAACAGGGCGGTGTGATCGAAGAAGTTGAGGCCGAGGCCGCGCAACAGCACCGGTTCGCCCGGGGAGACGGGGGAGAGGTCGACGTCGGCCGGGTTGGCGGGCGGGACATGGAGCAGGCCGTGATTCTCGGCGTACGACGAGATGGTCCGCTGCGCCGCGTCGGGGGCGGTCGGCAGATGGCCCTGGGCGAGGACGACGGCGGACAGGCCGGTCAGTTCACGGCCGTCGTCGAGGGTGAGGACCTGACGGCCGTCGGGGGCGTCGTCGAGCCGTAGCGCACGGGCCGTGTGCGTCCGTATCCGGACGCCGGGCGGCGCCTCGCGCACCGTGCGGGCGAACACCCACTCCAGATAACGGCCGTAGTGGGCACGGGTCGGATACTCGTCCGGGCCCAGCTCGCCGGCCGCCCACTCGTGCAGGCTGGGGCCGGGGCGGACGGGTCCGGAGCAGTCGACGCTCTCGTCGGTGAACAGGGTCACCTGACAGGCCACGGTGTTCATCAGGAGGTCCGCCGGCTGCGCGGTGCGCCAGACGCGGCCGGCGCCGGGCGGTGCCGGGTCGACCACGTGGACGGTGAGCCGGGCGCCGGGCGGGAGCAGTTCCGGCGCGGAGGCACAGAGGCGTTCCAGGACGCTGGTCCCGCGCGGTCCGGCACCGACCACGGCGACGGAGACGGGCGCACAGGCCGTGGTCGGTGCGGACAAAACGGGGACTCCCGGGCGTGTGGGGGCGCTTGGCAGCAGACCGCCCACCGGAAGCGGACGGTCCGCCTCATCATGCCTGCCGCACGCCGGCCGGGCGTCAGGTACCCCGGATTACGCGTTGCCGGTGGCGATGGAGAGCCACGGGGTCCAGGTCGAACAGTTCTCCCAGCCGATGTCGTTGGAGTAGTTGCGCAGACACACCTTGATCCGGACCTTGTAGTCCTCGTCGAAGTTGTAGTTGCACTCCTCGCGGCCGGTGAACGCGCCGCCGGTCGCCTTGCACTCGCCCTCGCGGCCGTAGTTGGTCTCCCAGCGGGTGACGGCGCTCTTGTGGTCCTCCCCGATGTCGTTCGCCATGATCCAGTCGCCCTCGGCCTGGAAGGCACCCTCGCCCGCGTTGTCGGAGGTGTACGCGTGCTGCGGCCATCCCGTCGGGTACCAGGTGGCGTGGGCCGGTACGGCCATGAGGAGGACGCCCGCTCCGGCGGCGCCGAGCGAGATGCTGATCTTCTTCAACAAGGCTTGTCCTTCGAGCAGTTGGGCCGTATGTGGGGGCCCAAGGTCGAGTGAGCATATGTTCGATTGCATGCCTGCTGAAGATGCAACTGTGCCCAACTCGCCCTTCTCAAGGCTCACTTGTGCACAGCCCGGTCACTTCTCGCTCAGCACCGACTCCGACACCACGGTCAGCCGCGCCTTCCCGCCCCGCACGGCTCGCGCCTGCTCCAGCCGCAGTTCTGCCGAACGCCCGCGCATGGCCAGCGTCATGAGCTGGTTGCCGAACCAGGGGCCGCCCGTCCGCCGCCAGTCCACCGACGGCTGGGGACAGGCTCCGTGTCCGGCGAACCGGCGCCCGAGAAAGCGGCCCACCGCGCTCCACCCGAAGCGGAAGCCGAGGCGTATCGAAAGCGGGATGGAGTTGTGGACGGGGGAGCAGGTCAACTGCAGCACCCGCGCATCGGGCCCGCTCCCCTCCGGCCACCTCGGCTCGGCGATGTACGCGTGATGGACGTCGCCCGACAGCACGCACACCGTCGCCGGCGCGTCAGGGCCCGATCCCGCCTCCGCGATGAGCTCCACCAGCGCCTCGAAGGACGCCGGGAACGCCGCCCAGTGCTCCAGGTCCGCCCGCCGCCGCAGATCCTCCCCGAACCGCGCCCAGCGCGCCCCGCGTTCACCCCGGCACAGCGCCGCGTTCCACGCCTCGGCGTCGTGCACCAGATGCGGCAGCAGCCAGGGCAGCGAGGTCCCGATCAGGAGATGGTCGTACGACCCCGGCCCGTCCAGCACCTGCTCGCGCACCCATCGCGCCTCACCGGGGTCGAGCATCGACCGGTTCTCCTCGTCGAGGACCCGCGCCGCCCGGCTGTCGACCATCACGAGCCGCACGCGCCCGAAGTCCCGCCGGTAACTCCAGCGCACGGAGGCCGGATCGACGTCGGCCCTGCAGGCGAAGGCGCGCAACTCGTCGGTACCGTCCGGGGTTTCGCGCAGGGCGGCGTAGAGCGGGTCGGAGTCGAGCTCCGCCGGGGACAGGTTCCCGAGGTGCTGATGCACCCAGTACGACATCAGCCCGCTCAGCACCCGCTCCCGCCACCACGGGGTGGCCCGCATGTCCTCCACCCAGGAGGCGGAGGTGTTCCAGTCATCGATCACGTCGTGATCGTCGAAGATCATGCAACTGGGCACGGTGGACAGCAGCCACCGGATCTCGGGATCGAGCCAGGACTCGTAGTAGAGGTGGGTGTACTCCTCGTAGTCCGCGACCTCGCTGCCCGGCGGATCGCTCAGATCCCGGCGCGCGGCGAGCCAGCGGCGGGTCGCGGGGGACGTCTCGTCGGCGTAGACCTGATCGCCCAACAGCAGCAGCACGTCGGGCCGTTCACGGTCCGGGTCGGTCGCGATCCGGGCCGCCAGGGTGTCCAGGGCGTCCTGGCCGACGGGATCCGGCTCGCCGTGGGGAGGAGCGGCCCAGCGGCAGGACCCGAAGGCGACGCGGACGGTGTCGCCGTCGGCCGGCGTGCGGATGACGGAGTCCGGGAACGGGGAGTCGGGCAGCGGCCACACGCGTACTCCG
Organism: Streptomyces sp. NBC_00019; assembly: GCF_045041015.1. Taxonomy (NCBI): domain Bacteria; kingdom Bacillati; phylum Actinomycetota; class Actinomycetes; order Kitasatosporales; family Streptomycetaceae; genus Streptomyces; species Streptomyces sp. NBC_00019. The sequence goes on along the minus strand of NZ_CP108302.1, from coordinate 3,447,182 downwards.
TCGAGCAGGACCTCGTACGACGACGAGGTCCCCGGCGTCAGACCGGTGACCGGAACCAGGGCGTAGTGATGGCCTGAGACCTGAAAGGTCTGGGTCTTACCGCCCGCCCCGCCCGCGCAGCGCACCTCGGCGGCGCACGGACGGCTCGCCTCGACCCATACGGTCGCGGACGAGCCGTCGGCATACCTGAGCAGCGGTCCCAACCGAAGTCCGGCCACGTGATCCTCCTCCGTCGCCCCGTACGGTACGGAACGACGGAGGCCGGCGGGGAGGTTCCGTCACTGAATCGTCAGCAGCTGGCCAGGTAGCTGGTGAGCGCGCTCTTCTCCGCGGAGTCCACGGACAGGTCGTAGTAGTACTTCACCTGGACCCAGGCGCGGACGTAGGTGCAGCGGTACGAGGTGACCGACGGCATCCACTCGGCCGGGTCCTGGTCGCTCTTGGCCTGGTTGACGTTGTCCGTGACGGCGATGAGCTGCGGACGGGTCAGGTCGTTGGCGAAGTTCTGGCGCTTGGTGGAGGTCCAGCTGTCGGCGCCGGAGTCCCAGGCCTCGGCCAGCGGCACCAGGTGGTCGATGTCCAGGTCGGAGGCGGCGGTCCAGGTGGCGCCGTCGTAGGGGGAGTACCAGGTGCCGCTGGTGGCGGCGCAGGCGGAGCTGGTGACGACGTTCGTACCGTCCCGCTTCAGGACCGTCTCACGGGTGTTGCAGGTGCCGGAGATGGTGATCCAGTGGTTGAACAGGTCGCGGTCGTAGCCGGTGCGGTCCTCCGTCGCCACGGTGAGGGAGGCGAGGTAGGTGCGGGCGGTGGCGGCGCTGACCGGGGTGGGGAGGGCGGCGGAGGCGGTCGGACCGTTGAAAAGTCCGACCGAGGCTATGAGACCGGTGAGCGCCGCGAGTATGCTGAGCCGTCGACGCGCGTAGAACTTCGCCATGCGAACTCCCTTTGAGGGGTGGGGGTGTTGGAGCGCGAGCGAGGGAACTCTCGCGGCTCCGCGTTGCGGGGAGGTGTGCGTTGGGTTAGAAGTTAGTGACGCGTACATGACACGACAAGGTTTACGGCGAAACGATCTCGTATGATTGACGGAGTTGAAGGGGAGTAGCTCTTCGCCGGACCGTCGACATACTGCTCAGCTCGTCTGAGCCGGCGCCCGGAGGCAGGTCATCCGTGACCGGCCAGCGAGACCTTCGGCCAGTAGTGCACTGACTGTGTGCTGCCGTGCCGAGGTGTCGTGTCGCAGTAACACTCTCGGTGGGGCAGCCCCGACCGATTGAGGAACCTTGATCAGCTTCACCGTGATGGCCGTCGTCTTCGGCGTCGTCTTCCTCGCAGAGTTGCCGGACAAGACCGCGCTGGCGGGTCTGGTCCTGGGCACCCGCTATCGCGCGTCGTACGTCTTCGCGGGCGTGGCGGCGGCCTTCGCCCTCCATGTGGCGCTGGCCGTGGCGGCGGGCAGCGTGCTCACGCTCTTGCCGCAGCAGATCGTGCACGCGATCACAGGCGTCCTCTTCCTGGGCGGTGCCGCGGTGCTGCTGATGAAGAAGGACGAGGACGAGGACGAGATCCGTCGCCCGGAGAACCAGTCCTTCTGGAAGGTCGCGGGAGCCGGCTTCATGCTCATCCTGGTCGCGGAGTTCGGCGACCTGACGCAGATCATGACGGCGAATCTGGCCGCCCGCTACGACGATCCGCTCTCCGTCGGTCTCGGTGCGGTGCTCGCGCTCTGGGCGGTGGCCGGGTTGGGCATCGTCGGTGGAAAGGCGCTGATGAAGCGGGTGCCGTTGCGGTTGATCACGAAGATGGCGGCGCTGCTGATGCTCGGGCTCGGGCTGTGGAGTCTGTGGGAGGCGGTCACCGGGTGAGCTGAACGGTGAGTGAACAGTTTCGGGATGCGCTGGCGCAAAGCGGGCCCGGTTTTGTACCGTAGAGAAACAAAGTGGCTCCCCGCCCGTTTTCCCTGACCGGCGGGTGGGGGCCGCCTTGTCCCTCCGGGTCACCCCCGGTCCCCGCGCCTTGGAGCTGCCGATGACGGCCACCGCCGTGCCCACCGTGCTGACCGCCCGCGCCCTCCTGCTCGACATGGACGGCACCCTTGTGAACTCCGATGTCGTCGTCGAGCGCTGCTGGCGGCGGTGGGCGTCGCGGCACGGGTTGGACGGCGACGAGGTCATGAAGGTCGTCCATGGGCGGCAGGGGTACGCGTCGATGGCGTTGCTGCTGCCGGACCGGCCGATGGAGCAGAACCACGCGGACAATGCGGTGATGCTTGCCGAGGAGACGGCGGACATGGAGGGCGTGGTGGAGATACCGGGGGCGTCGGAGTTTCTGGCGTCCTTGCGTGGTGTGCCGCATGCGCTGGTGACCTCGGCGGATGTCGACCTCTCCACGGCGCGGATGGCTGCGGCCGGTCTGCGACTGCCGGACATTCGGATCACAGCCGAGTCCGTGGGCGCCAGCAAGCCGGATCCGGAGGGCTTTCTGAAGGGGGCCGCGGAGTTGGGGCTGGCGCCGGAGGACTGCATCGTCTTCGAGGACTCCGGGGCGGGGATCGCTGCGGGGCGCGCTGCCGGGATGCGTGTGGTCGGCGTCGGGTCGCGGGCCGACGTCTACGACCCGGACGTGGTCGTCCGTGACCTGACCCAGGTCCGTGTGGAGCCCACGGCGGACGGGACGATACGGCTGTACGTCCGCTAGGCCGGTGCCTGGGCCGGCCTGGGGCCTTTTTCGCCCCCGCCGCCCCTACCCGTCCCATCCTCCAGGGGCCGCTGCCCCTTCGACCCCGCCCCCAGGGGGCTCCGCCCCCTGGACCCCCATCGGCCCCAAAGGGCCTCGTCCTCAAACGCCGGACGGGCTGAAAGACCTGGACCGGCGTCGAGGGGCGGAGCCGCCTGTGGGTGGGTGGGGGATCGGGGCGACAGGCCCTCGTTGCCGAACGCCGGGCGGGCTGAATGACACGGGATCGGGATGGCTGCCCCCGTCCTCTGACGCCGGACCGGCCGGTCCGTAGAGCCGTCTCCTGTGGCGCCCGGCGGGGCACCGCCCGCGCTTGCGCAACGGCGAGCAGGGGACGTACCGGGGGGTGTCCGCCCGCAGCGTCGGGCGACCGACCAACGGTGCAGCCCCAGCACACAGCACCGCCCGACCGAGGACGGACACCCCCCGGTGCGGCACCGACCCCCGACGAACCGTCATGCGCGACGCGAACCCCACCGGACCGCGACGGGCCGCCGCAGGCATCCACCCACTCGCCGTCAGACGCTCACGGCTCCTGTGTCTCCGACTCCAGTCGTTCTCGGGTCGCCAGGTCGTACACCCCGTACTCGGTCGCCTGGATTCCCCGTGCCCACTGGTACCGGGAAACCGCGTCCTCGACGCCCTCGTTGTAGTGGCCGCTCGCCTTGCGGGTGTAGAGGCCCAGTTGGGTGAGGCGGAGTTCCAGTTCGGTGACCTCGTCGCCCTCGGAGCCGCGGCGTAGCACCGGGGGTGTGCTTTCGCGGGCGTCGGAGGAGTCGTCGGCTGTGGTTGAGGTTGTGGGGGAGGGCGTGGGGGCCGTTGAGCGGGACGGGGTCGGGGAGGCGCTTGTCGGGGTTGGGGACGGGGACGGCGGTGGTGACGGGCTGGTGGACGCCGACGGGGGCGTCGTGGTGGGGCGGGGTGCCGTCGTGGTCGGGGATTGGGATGCCGCTCCCGTTGTCGGTGGCGCGTCCGGGACGCTCGCCCGTACCTCCTCCGGCAACGCTCCGTTCCGGGTGGGCGTGTCGTACGAGAACAGCCCGCTCGCCAGCCCGGCCGCCGCGATCACCCCGACGAGCCCGCCCGCCGCGCCCAGCAGGACCGTGCGGCGGGGGCGTCGGCGCGGGTCGTCGTCGAAGTCGTCGAAGTCGGTGAGGCCGTCGACGTCGGCGCCCTCGCCTTCCCGGCCTGCCCCCTCGAACAGGCTCAGGTCCCTCGTGGTGGGCGCCGGGCCCGGCACGGCACGCAACGGCATCGTCACATCGGCCGCCCCGGCCGACGCCTCCCCCTCCAGCTCCACGTAGGGACGTATGCGCAGCGGGTCGAAGTCCTCCGCCGCGGCCGCCTCCGCCGTACGCGCATCGCGCAGGGCGTCGGACGCCCGTTGCGTGCACCCGCACGACGGCGTGTTGTCGGTCCCTCTCGGTGCCCCGCACTCCGGGCACAGATGGCCATTCGATTCCGCCATGTGTTCGTCCCTCCCCTCGCGAACTCCAGAGATTATGCAGACCCCCTCCACACTCCCGACCCATAAGCCCCCGGAATACCGGCTTCCACCAGGACTCAACAGGCCATAAACGGTCACACCGACCACGATGGAGATGTAACGAGACCGTCGGGAGGTCTTCATGGCCGCGGATGCGGACGGTATGACGGGGGATGTGCGAGACCCTCGAGACGGAGCAGGGGACCAAGCCGGGGACGGAACACCCGGCCAGACGCCCGGCGCGGTACGAGGCCAGGCGCAGGACCCCCACGTGTCCGGCAACGTCCTCGTCTCGATCGGCGCCCTGCTCCTCGGCATGCTGCTCGCCGCCCTGGACCAGACCATCGTCTCCACCGCGCTGCCCACCATCGTCAGCGACCTCGGGGGCCTCGAGCACCTGTCGTGGGTGGTCACGGCGTATCTGCTCGCCTCGACCGCCGCGACCCCGCTATGGGGCAAGCTCGGCGACCAGTACGGCCGGAAGAAGCTGTTCCAGACCGCGATCGTGATTTTTCTGATCGGCTCGGCGCTGTGCGGCATGGCGCAGAACATGCCGCAGCTGATCGCGTTCCGGGCGCTGCAGGGGCTCGGCGGCGGTGGGCTCATGGTGCTGTCGATGGCGATCGTCGGCGACATCGTCTCGCCGCGTGAACGCGGGCGGTACCAGGGACTGTTCGGCGCGGTCTTCGGGGCGACCAGTGTCCTCGGCCCGCTCCTCGGCGGGCTGTTCACCGAGCACCTCAGCTGGCGCTGGGTCTTCTACATCAACCTCCCCGTAGGCGTCGTGGCCCTCGCCGTCATCGCCACCGTGCTCCGCATCCCGCGCAAGGCGACGCAGCACGTCATCGACTACCTCGGCACCTTCCTCATCGCCTCCGTCGCGACCTGCCTGGTCCTGGTGGCGTCCCTCGGCGGCACCACCTGGGGCTGGGGCTCGCCGCAGATCATCGGCCTGGCGGTGCTCGGCGTCGTGCTCGCCGTGGCGTTCGTCGCCGTGGAACGGAGAGCGGCCGAACCCGTCCTCCCGCTCAAGCTCTTCCGCATCCGCACGTTCACGCTCTCCGCGGTCATCAGCTTCATCGTGGGCTTCGCGATGTTCGGCGCGATGACGTACCTGCCGACGTTCCTCCAGGTCGTGCAGGGCGTCAGCCCGACCATGTCCGGTGTGCACATGCTGCCGATGGTGGCCGGACTGCTGCTGTCGTCGACCGCGTCCGGGCAGATCGTCAGCCGTACCGGACGCTGGAAGGTGTTCCCGGTCGCGGGTACCGGTGTCACCACCATCGGTCTGCTCCTGCTCCACCGACTGGACGAGAACAGCTCGACCGGGGAGATGAGCACGTACTTCTTCGTGTTCGGTCTGGGTCTGGGCCTGGTGATGCAGGTGCTGGTCCTCATCGTGCAGAACGCGGTCTCGTACGAGGATCTGGGCGTCGCCACCTCCGGCGCGACCTTCTTCCGGTCCATCGGAGCCTCCTTCGGCGTCGCCATCTTCGGCACGGTCTTCGCGAACCGCCTCGGCGAAAAGCTCACCGCCGCCTTCCGCGGCGCCGAACTCCCGCCGGGCGCCTCGGTGGACGCGCTGGAGTCCGACCCGCGGGGCATCTCGGAGCTGCCGGGCGCGCTCCAGCCGCCCGCGGTGCACGCGTACGCCTCGTCCATCACCGACGTCTTCCTGTACGCCGCGCCGGTCGCGCTCGTCGGCTTCGTGCTGGCCTGGTTCCTCAAGGAGGACCGGCTGCGCGGCTCGGTCACGGCGCCGGACCTCACCGAGACGCTGGCCAGCAATCCGGTGGAGCGGTCGTCGTACGACGAGGTGTGCCGGGCGCTGTCGGTGCTCGGTACGCGGGAGGGGCGGCGGGAGATCTACCGGACGATCACCGAACGGGCGGGGTACGACCTGCTGCCGGGCGCGAGCTGGCTGCTGCTGCGGATCAAGAAGTACGGCTGGGTGGAGCCGGCCCTCCTCGCCGAACGCAGCTCCGTTCCGCTGCACGTCATCATGGCCGCCGCCCGCCAGGTCGAGGAACGGAGCCTGGCCCGCCGCGACGGCCTCGACCTCGTCCTCACCGACACCGGCCACGAGGTCGCCGACCGCCTCGCCCAGGCCCGCGAGGAGTCCCTGGCGGAGCTTCTCGGCGACTGGTGGGGCCCGGACCGCCCCACGGACCTGAACCGCCTCGTGAAGGACCTCAACGCCGAACTCTGCGGCTCGGACCGCGAACAACCCCACAACGGCTCGACGAAACACCTCGGTTGACCCCTTTCACGACCGTCAGCCGTGCCCCCTACAGCCTCTTGGTGAACCAGTGCTCCGCGTACTGGTCGTCGTTGTGCGGTTCGGTCTCCACGTAGCCGAGGCGGGCGTACAGGGTGCGGGCCTCGGTGAGGTCGTTTCGGGTGTCGAGGATCAGGCGGCCGGCGCCCAGCTCGCGGGCGGTGTCCTCGGCGGCGCGGACGAGGAGCGGGCCGCCGCCCTTGCCGCGGAGTTCCTCGCGGACGTACACGCGCTTCAGCTCGGCGGTGTCGACGTCCAGTAGGCGTACGCCCGCGGTGCCGGCGGGCTCACCGTCGTACCGGGCCACCAGCAGCCGCCCTTTCGGCGGGGTGAGTGCGGACCAGTCCGCGCGGGTGACCTCCCGCTCCAGCTCCTCCGGCTCGGTGCGCCGCCCCTCGTGCAGGAGGTAGTAGCGGTCGCTGACCTCCGTGTAGTACGCCCGCCAGAGCGCGGCGGCGACGGGGGAGTCGTAGGGCTCGGGGGCCACGGTCCAGGAAGTCATGCGGCTCATTCTCCGGATGTGCGCCGTGGCGACCGCAAGCGAATTACTGGCGGTTTGAGGCCCCTGTTCGGGGCTACCCGGGAGCCATGTCAACAGGCCTGATCATCGCTCTGATCGTGATCGTTGTGGCCGTCATTGCCGTGGCGGCCGTTCTTGCCCGGCGTGCTCGGGGGCCGCAGCGCGGCCGGAGTCTGAAGCGGCGCTTCGGACCCGAGTACGACCGGGCCGTGTCCCTGCACGACGGGGACCCACAGGCTGCCGAGCGGGAGCTCGCCGAACGTGTCGAGCGGCACGGTTCGCTGCGCGAGCGGCCGCTGGAGCCGGCGCAGCGCCAGCAGTACGAGGCCCGCTGGACGGCAGCCCAGGAGCGCTTCGTCGATTCGCCGCGGGAGGCCGTGGCCGAGGCGGACCGGCTGCTCGCCGACCTCGCCGGGGTCAAGGGGTTCCCGGACGGCGGGCAGTACGACGAGCAGGTCGCCGCACTGTCCGTGCACCACGCGGACCATGTGCACGGCTACCGGCGTGTGCACCAAGCCGCCCATCTGCGCGGGGACGAGACACAGGACGGCGCCCGGGCCGGCACCGAGGAGATGCGCGAGGCCATGGTCGAGGCCCGGTCCCTGTTCGAGGACCTGGTGGGCCACAACGGCCGGCACCGGGAGTCGTCCCGGACGGCCGGGCGGGCGGAGAACACACCCGAGCACGAGGCAACCGACGGCGGGAGCCGACCCGCCCGCACCGACAGCCGCGGCCATCTGCCGTGGGCATCCACCCGGCGTCACGCGAAGGGGAGTTGAGTGACATGACGGATGCGACGACCGGCCAGGGCGCCGACGGCGCACGGCGCGGCGAGAAGACGGCGGGCGAGGGCCCGGCAGGGCGTGCCTATGTGACGGGCGGCCAGTCGAACGCCCCCCAGGGCGACCGCTCCAAGGGCCCCGAGGGCCAGGAGAGCGCCCCTCTCGTGGCGGGCCACGACACGCGCGACACCTCCGGTGCCGAGCGGACCGAGCGGCCCGAGAAGGGCGACGGCTCGCGGTCACCCCTCGTCGCCGGTCCCGCCGGGCACGAGGCGGCGACCAAGGGCGAGGGTTCCCAGCGCGGCCGGCTGCTCCCGCACGACGAGTGCGACAAGCTCTCGCTGCGGCTCCAGCACGCGGTCGCCGGTTTCGTCGACGGGCCCCGGAACGCCGTCGAGGAGGCCGACCACGTGATGGAGGAGGTCGCCTCCCGTGTCACGGACGCCCTGACGCAGCGCCGTCGCACCCTGCGCACGTCCTGGCAGGACGGCGAGGACAAGCACGCGAACGCGGGCGACACCGAGCAGCTCCGCCTCGCCCTGCGCGACTACCGCGAGCTGGCGGACCGGCTACTGCACCTCTGACCTACCCGCCGCCGCGCGGCGTTCCCGCCACTGCCGTACGACGTCCTCGACGTCGTACGGCTTTTTTCCGAGCGGGGGGCCGGGCGGCGGCCTGAACATCATCTCGCGGATCTTGACGTTGACGTCCGTGATCAGCTTCCGGACGATCCGCTCCGAGGGTGCCGCGAACGCGGCGGCGAGGGTGTCCTCGGCCTCTTTGCGCAGGGCCAGTGCGGGCGGCAGCACGGCGAGACCCTCGCGGGCCATCTTGCGCCTGATCCACCAGAGTTCGTCGTACGGGGTGTCGAGATCGGCGGGCAGGGGCTCGCCCACGCCGGGGAGTCGGTCGAAGTCGCCGCGGCCCTGCGCGTCTTGGATCTGCTTGTCGACCCAGGACTCGAACGGGACGCCAGGTGGCTTTCGCTCGGTCATGAGTCCATTGTGCCGGACGCGGAATGGCCGGGCGATTTATCATGCGGCCGCTGTGCAAGCACAATTGCACAGGGACATTTCAGCAACTGCACAAGGGAGCGCACGTGCTCGAACTCACCATGGCCGCCGTATCCGCGGCGGAGGAGGGTGCCACGGCCGGCATGCAGATGGCCGACGCGCCCAGTGATCCGGGCGCCGTGCTGCGAGTGGGCCGCGACAAGTCCGTGTGCCGTCTCTCGACGCCCGACGACTGGCTGTTCGTCTCCCGGGTCCATCTGGAGTTCCTGTGCGGCCCCGAGGGCGGCTGGCAGGTCACCTGGCTCCAGGGCTCGCAGCCCGAACCGTCCTCCGAGGTGCACCTGGTGGTCGGCCAGTACGCGCAGCCGCTCGTCTACGGCGGGAGCATCCCGCTGCCCAGGGGCGGCAACGGCGAGATCGTCATCCGGGACCGCACCGCCCCCCGTACCGTCAACGTGGGTTTCTACCACGAGGCTTGATCTTCACGGGCCCCGCAGCAAGGGCTACGCCAGCACCCGCGCCAACGCGAAGCCGTCGTAGCCCTTGCTGCCCACCGTCTGGATCGCCGTGCCGCTCAACCTCGGGTGGGAGCCGATCAGTTCGATCGCGGCCCGGGTCCCGGTGACGTCCGGGGCGGTGCTGCCGGAGTCGGCGACGCGGCCCCCGCGTACGACGTTGTCGACGATGATCAGGCTGCCCGGGCGGGTCAGTTCGAGGGCCCACTCCAGGTAGTGCGGGTTGTTGTCCTTGTCGGCGTCGACGAAGACGAGGTCGAAGGGGGCCGGAGCCTCGTCGGCCAGCCGGGGCAGCGACTCCAGGGCCGGGCCGACCCGGATCTCCACGAGCTTGTCGAGGCCGGCCCGCGCGATGTTGCGGGTCGCGACCTCGGCGTGCCGGGGGTTGTACTCCAGCGAGACCAGCCGGCCGTCGGCGGGCAGCGCGCGGGCCAGCCAGATGGTGCTGTAGCCGCCGAGGGTGCCGATCTCCAGGATGTTCCGGGCGCCCTGGATCTGGGCGAACAGCTGGAGGAGCTTGGCCTGCGGGGCGGCGACGGCGATCTGCGGGAGCCCGGCAGCCTCGCTGTCGCGCAAGGCGGCGGCCAGCACTTCGTCGTCGGGCGTGAGGTGGGTGGTGAAGTAGTCGTCGACGTCGTCCCAGATCTTCGACTCGCTCATGCGAACTGTGCCTTTCGGGTGGCTAGTTGACCGGTCGGGGTGGCTGCAGCGGCTTCGGTGGGATCACCGGGCGCCGGGAGCGCCGTACGGCGAGCAGGACCGCGGCCGTGACGAGCAGCGCGAGACCGCCGACGACCGTCAGCAGCCATGCCGGGATCCCGGCCACCTTCCGCAGCCGGTCCTCGTAGATCACCTGCTGGAACGTGGTGTCGGACGCCGTCCGGCGCAGCACGTGGTCGCCGTCGATCAGGGCCGGGGCCGGGAACTCCTGGCCCACGGCGGTCAGGAACGGTGTGCCCCGCGCCAGCTCGGCGAGCGGGCCGGACTTCGCGGTCACCCGGCCGGCGAAGGTGACCCGGGGCCGCTCCCCGCCGATCCCGGAGGCGGGCTCCATGCGGTGCGGGGCCAGGACGTACAGGCCCAGCGACTGCGGGGTCCGCGCGAGGCGGGACAGCCGCATCGGGTAGACCGGCTTGTCGGCGGAGAAGGTGAGGTGCAGCGGGTCCAGGGCGCCGCGCAGGGCGGTGCCGGAGGTCTCGGGGGCCAGTCGCACCGCCACGTACTCCCAGCGGTCCTGGACGTAGGGCTCGAGGGCGGTGGTGAGGCGGGGCGGGAGGGCGAAGCCGTTGGTGTCCAGCCAGCTGCCCAGCGCGTTCGGATCGGTCGCGGTCAGCCGGGCCACGTCGAAGGGGCCGAGCTTCTGGCGGCCGACCACGCTCACGGGCGGCTCGGCGCCGACCCCGGCGCCCGGTGGTGGTGCGCCGGTGTCGGGGCCGCCGTCGCCGGAGACGAGCGGCCAGTCGCCGTCCTGGGGCCAGAAGTGGTGGCGCGTGCGGTGCACCGGCGCGGTGGCCGCGTCCAGCTCGTCGAAGAGGGCCGGGTCGCCGAGCTTGACGGTCGCCCGGCGGGGTACCGGCATGACCCAGGCGGCCCGGTCGCTGTCGCCGTCCACCGTCAGCCGCATCACGATCTGTTCCTGGGTGCCGTCCCAGCGCACGACGGACACCTCGCGCGACACGCCGACCCGCCGGTCGGTGTCCGGGATCAGGGCGCCGCAGCCGCACGCGTAGGCCGGGGCGACGAGCGAGCCGATCTGGGTGGCGAGTAATGCCAGAACGACCGAGAGTACGCGCCGACGCGCCCGCCCTCGTAGGAAACCGACCATTTCCCCAGACCCCTCCGCCGTACCGTCGACGGCTTCAGACGGTAGTACGGCGGGAGCATACGGTTCCGTTCCGTCCGGCGCCGTAAGTGATCCACGTCGCGCCCGGCAAGGCGGAGTGACCGGCCGCGGACTATCGTCATTCGGACAAAAGCAGGACAGACGTCAGGTGAGGCGGGGGCAGCCTGCGTCTCTCTCCGGGGGTGATGCGAGCCTTGATTAGGGTTCGCAAAGCAGCCCTCACGCACCCAATGCGTGGGAAAACGGGGCGGGAGGCCTACGAGGCGTGGCGAATGCGGAACACAGCGGAGCGACGGACGTCGAGACGGTGAGGGCACGCCTGCGCGTGGCCCACCTGGGGCTGTGGCTGATCGCCGCGATACTCGCCGTCCGACAGGTGGCCGTCGTCCTGAGCACCCCCGACGGCGAGCGGCTGACCGATCTGGAGACCTGGGTCGGCCCGGACGGCGTCCTGCATGTGAAGGGCTCGCTGTACGACTCGACCCTGTTCACCGGTACCCCTTTCGGGGGGCTTGTTCTGAAGCCGTTGACACGTGCCGCCGAGCAGGCTCTTGGCTGGGGCTGGACCTTCGGCACGCTGCTCCTGGTCGTCGCTCTCGGCCTCGTCGCCGCGCGGGCGCTTCCTCATCCGGTGAACAGACGTACGTCGCTGCTGGCCGCGCCGGTCGCGATCAGCCTGCTGATGCTGTCGCTGCCGGTCCGTAACACGCTGTACCTGGGCCAGACGAGCATCATGCCGGTGCTCCTGGTGTTGTTGGGCTGCTTCGTCGTGCGCGGACAACGAGCGGGCGGCGTACTGATCGGCGTGGCCGCCGCGCTCCAGCCGACGGTGCTGCTGTTCGCGCCGCTGCTGTGGTTCACGGGCCGGCGCCCGGCCGGACTGTCGGCCGGCGTGACGTTCGCCGCGAGCACGGCGCTCGCGTGGCTGGCGATGCCGCACGACTCGTACACCTACTGGGTCCACCACGTGGCCGGCACGGGGCTCGGCGGCGCGGCGGACGGCCTCGCCAACCAGTCGCTGCACGGCGCGCTGCTGCGGGCGGGCCTGTCCGGGCCGCTGGAGATCGCGCTGTTCCTGGTGCTCGGCGCGGCGGTGGCGGTCCTGGCCCTGCGCCGGGCGGTGCGCTACGCCCACGACGGGCAGTTGCTGCTCGCGGTCGCGATCACGGGCTGCGCGGCGATCCTGATCTCGCCGACGACCTGGCAGCACCAGCTGCTGTGGGTGCTGCTCGCGGTGGTCGGGCGGGTCGGGAAGCGGGCGTCGGACCGGTATGTGTGGCCGGTGGCCGTGGTGCTGGTGATGACGCTGCCGACGAAGATGATGCTGCCGAACATGTCGTCGCTGTACCCCTTGCGCGACAACATCGTGCTGCTGGCGGCGCTCGCGGCGGCGACCGTGATCCCGTTCCTGTCCCGCACCTCGCCGCACTACCAGGCCGCGATCCCCGCGGAGCACGCCGAGCCGGTCCCGACCCGCTTCAGGCGGGTGCCACTGCTGCCGTTCCTGAAGCGGGTGCTGAACCGCCCGAACCTGCTCCTCGAACTCCTGCTGATCCGGGTGACGTACGCGGCGTACCAGAAGGTGCGGCTGGCGGCGACGGGCGGCAGCAACTCGGAGGGCCGGGCGCGGGCGGAAGCACACGGGCAGCAGATCCTCGACCTGGAGCGCCGGCTGCACCTCGACATCGAGCACTGGGCCAACCACGCGGTGGTGAAGGTCGCCTGGCTGCGCGACTTCTTCGACTTCTACTACACGTCCTTCCACTTCGTGGTGCCGCTGTCGGTGCTGGCGGTCCTGTACTGGCGGCGCCCGGTGGACTACCGCTGGGCCCGCGCGTCGCTGGGCTTCGCGACGCTGCTGGCCCTGGTCGGCTTCTGGCTCTACCCGCTGGCCCCGCCCCGGCTCATGCCGTCGCTGGGCATCATCGACACGGTCCACGGCGTCCAGGACTTCTCCAAGCCGGACTACGGCACCCTGACCGCCCTGACGAACCAGTACGCCGCGATGCCGTCCCTGCACTTCGGCTGGTCGCTGTGGTGCGGTCTGGTCATCGCGATCGTCGCCCCGAAGTGGTGGCTCAAGGCCCTGGGACTGCTGCACCCGCTGTTCACGGTGACGGCGATCGTGGCGACGGGCAACCACTGGGTCCTGGACGCGGTGGGCGGCGCGCTGGCCGTGGGCGGCGGCTTCGGTCTGGCCTATCTCTTCCAGGGGCCGAGGGCGCGTACGACGGTGGCGGTGGCGGTGGGCGGCAAGGAGGAACCCGTGGCGGCGGGCCTCGGGGGAGGCAGGAGCGGGGCGTAGGGATGGGGGTGCTCGCTGCCTCCCCCGGGTCTGGGGACGGGCCGACGGCGCCGGGAAGCCGTCGGCCCGAGTAGGGGTTGGCGCGGTCAGCCCACGCTCACCTGGAGTTCCTTCACGCCGTTGATCCACGCGGAGCGCAGCCGGCGGGGGTCGCCGGTCAGATGGAGGCCGGGCATGGCGTCGGCTATGGCGTTGAAGATCAGGTTGATCTCCATGACGGCCAGGGACTTGCCGAGGCAGAAGTGCGGGCCGCCGCCTCCGAAACCGAGGTGGGGGTTGGGGTCGCGGGTGATGTCGAAGGTGTCCGGGTTCTCGAAGACGTCCGGGTCGTGGTTGGCCGAGGCGTAGAAGATGCCCACCCGGTCGCCCTGCTTGATCTTCTTGCCGCCCAGCTCCGTGTCCTGCGTCGCCGTGCGCTGGAAGCTGACCACCGGGGTCGCCCAGCGGACGATCTCCTCCGCGGTCGTCGCCGGCCGCTCGCGCTTGAACAGCTCCCACTGGTCGGGGTGGGTCAGGAAGGCGTGCATGCCGTGGCTGATCGCGTTGCGGGTGGTCTCGTTGCCCGCGACCGCGAGGGCCAGGACGAACATGCCGAACTCGTCCGAGCCCAGGTTGCCTTCGTCCTCCGCCGCCACCAGCGTGGTCACGATGTCCTTCGCCGGGCACTTCTTGCGGTCGGCGGCCATGTTCATGGCGTAGGCGATGACCTCCATCGCCGCCTCCTGGCCGACCTCCTCGGTGATCGCGTACTCGGGATCGTCGTACGAGATCATCCGGTTCGACCACTCGAAGATCTTGAGGCGGTCCTCCTGCGGGATGCCGATCAGCTCGGCGATGGCCTGGAGGGGGAGTTCGCAGGCGACCTGGGTGACGAAGTCGAAGGAGCCCTCCTGGGCGAGGGCGCTCTGGACGATGCCCTGCGCCCGGGTGCGCAGGGTGTCCTCCAGTGCCCGGATCGAGCGCGGGGTGAAGCCGCGCTGGACGATCTGGCGGACACGGGTGTGCTCCGGCGGGTCCATGTTGAGGATGATGAGCCGCTGGGCGTCGATGGCGTCGCGCTCGATGCGCTCGTTGAAGCGGATGATCGCCGTGTTGAGCATGGACGAGAACAACTCGGGGTGCGTGGAGACGAACTTGACGTCCTCGTGGCGGGTGACGGCCCAGTAGCCCTCGTCCTGGAAACCGGCGACATTGTCCGACTGGGCGATCCAGTGGACCGGTTCCGTCCGGCGTAGCTCGGCGAACTCCGGTAGTGGTACGCGCTGTTGCAGCATGTCGGGGTCGGTGAGGTCGAACCCGTCGGGGAGCGCTGGACAGGGCATGGGCAGCTCCAGCCATATTCTGACGGTCCATCAGTTTGTGTCGTGAACGTAGTAACCGGTTCTAGAAGTAGCAAGAGGCGTGCACGACTCTTGCGGTGATGGACTCCGTGTCAGCAGACTGCCTTTGGAACTAGAACACGTACTAGTTCCGCGTGGCGGGCCGGGCCGGGACGCCCCCGCGCCGCGCGGGTGAGAGCCTGTGTCATATTCCCGGTCGGATCAGCGCGCGGCGTCTGGTGCGTGCGATCGCAAGGCGCCGGAGCGCCCTCGTGGCGGAGCCACGTGGGTGGTTCGGCAACGCGGCGAGCGTGCGTGCCAGGCGGCGGGCGCCCGGCCGGGGATATGACACAGGCTCTTGAGGAGGAGAGGAACTCCCCATGGCCGCGGAACCCGTGATCGTCGAAGCCGTACGCACCCCCATCGGCAGGCGCGGCGGCGCGCTCGCCAACCTCCACCCCGCCTACCTGTTGGGCGAGACCTACCGTGAACTCCTCGGCCGCACCGGCATCCCCGCCGACTGCGTCGAGCAGATCGTCGGCGGCACGGTGACCCACGCCGGCGAGCAGTCCATGAACCCCGCGCGCACGGCCTGGCTGACGATGGGCCTGCCGTACGAGACGGCGGCGACGACCGTCGACTGTCAGTGCGGCTCCTCGCAGCAGGCCTCGCACATGACGGCGAACCTGATCGCGGCGGGCGTCATCGACGTCGGCATCTCCTGCGGCGTCGAGGCGATGTCGCGGGTGCCGCTCGGGTCGGGGTCCAAGCACGGGCCGGGAAAGCCGTTCCCCGACGAGTGGAACGTGGACCTTCCCAACCAGTTCGAGGCGGCGGAACGGATCGCCCGCCATCGGGGCCTGACGAGGGAGAACGTCGACTCGCTGGGCCTCATCTCGCAGGAGCGGGCCGCTGTCGCCTGGAGCGAGGAGCGCTTCAAGCGCGAGACGTTCGCCGTGCAGGTGCCGACGACCGAGGACGAACAGCACGCCGGGCAGGGCATGTGGCGGCTGGTGGACCGGGACGAGGGTCTGCGCGACACCTCCATGGAGGCGCTGGCGGGCCTGAAGTCCGTCATGCCCACCGCGATCCACACGGCGGGCAACTCGTCCCAGATCAGCGACGGCGCGGCCGCGATCATGTGGGCCTCGAAGCGGATGGCACGGGCGCTGAAGCTGCGTCCGCGTGCCCGGATCGTCGCCCAGGCGCTGGTCGGCGCCGACCCGCACTTCCACCTCGACGGACCGATCGACGCGACCAAGGCGGTGCTCGGGAAGGCCGGGATGTCCCTCAAGGACATCGACCTCGTCGAGATCAACGAGGCCTTCGCGTCCGTGGTGTTGAGCTGGGCGCAGGTCTTCGAGCAGGACCTGGAGAAGGTGAACGTGAACGGCGGCGCGATCGCGCTCGGGCACCCGGTGGGGGCGACCGGGGCCCGGCTCATCGCCACCGCGCTTCATGAACTGGAGCGTGTGGACAAGGAGTTCGCGCTGGTGACGATGTGCGCGGGGGGTGGCCTCGCCACCGGCACGATCATCCAGCGGATATAGGCAGGGGCGGCTTCGGGCTGCTGTTCCTGGCGATCGCCGTCCTGCGTGCGCATCTCTTCCGCAAGGAGTGGAGAGCGCACCAGGCGGCGAAGGCGGGGGGTGTGGTCAGACCGCAGGTGTAGCGCCGCTCCAGGAGACGAAGTGGTGGAAGGCGGCGGGGGTGATGGTGAGGATCGGTCCCGTCGGGTTCTTTGAGTCGCGGATGGCGATGGTGGGGGGTGCTTCGGCGATTTCGACGCAGTCCCCGCCCTGGTCGCTGCTGTGCGTGGACTTGCGCCAGGCGAGTTGGGCGGAGGTCGCGCACTCGCCGCCCTGGTCGCTGCTGTAGCTGGACTTACGCCAGTTGCTCTCCATAGCGGTCCTCCATCACACGCTGGATCAACTCCGCCGAGTCCTTGAGGGATAGAGCGGCGGCCCGCAGATGATCGTAACGGAGCGAGCAGTCCTTGACAGTGTCCGGGTTCGCGGTCGGATGTCCGCTGCCGTACCCCTCGGTGTAGACGATCGTCGGGTCGCTGGCGAAGCGGTAGAGGTTGAATGAGCCTGTCAGTCCGGTGTGCGCTCCGGCCGAGAATGGCAGCACCTGGATGTTGATCCGGGGATTGTCCTCGAAGTCCAACAGGTGAGCCAGTTGGCCGCGCATGGTTTCACGGCCGCCGATCTCCTGGTACAGCGCCGCCTCGCTGATCACCGTCCAGAAGACGGGCGCTTCCGCCTTGTCGAAAATGCGCTGACGGGCCAGTCGTACGGCGGTGCGGTCGTCGAGGTCGGTCCGATTCAGCGTGCCGAGCGTGGCGCGTGCGTAGGCGTGGGTCTGGAGAAGGCCATGGATCATCGTGGCCTGGAACGTGCAGATCTCGGTCGCCCGTGCCTCCAGCTCGGCAACCTGCCTGAACCACGCCGGGAGTTGACTGCGCAGAACCAGCTCGACGAGCCGCGTCAGCAATCCGTCCGACCCCAGGGCCGCGTCCGCCCGCACGCTGAACTCCGGCGTCGGCACCTTCCTCGCTGTCTCGATCTGGCCGATCAGGGACCCGGTGTAGTTGAGGATGTCCCCGAGCTGTTTCTGGCTCAGCCCGGCGGCCTCCCGCAGTCGCCGCAGCTCGAAACCGTAGTAGTCGAGCGGTGAGGCCCCCGGGTCCAGGACGTTGATGTGCGTCACGAACACCCTCCACTCCAGAACAGGTTGTATCCAGCCTGTAGCCCAGCGTAGTTGCGCCAGTTCAGGCTCGTACCGTGAACGCATACATTCCCCCCATCCTCCTGGGCCCCCTCTCCACCCAGTACCGCATGCGCCTCACCGTGGGCGAACACTCGGTCCGGTACATCCGCCGTATCGTCCGCTCGCTGCTCGTCGACTGGGAGTTGGCCGGGCTGACCGACGCCGTGGAGCTCGGCGTGACGGAGCTGGTCGCCAACGTCGTACGGCATGTTCCGGATCGGCTGTGTGAGGTGGTGGTGCTGCGTCAGGTGGCGGGGGTGCGGGTGGAGGTGGCGGACGGATGTGCGCAACGGCCGGTCCCGCGAGGTGAGTTGTCGCCGGACGCCGAAAGTGGGCGCGGGCTTCTGCTGCTGGAGGCGGTCGTGGACAAGTGGGGTGTGACGGGGGTGGCCGGGGGTGGCAAGACGGTGTGGTTCGAGTGTGGGGGTGTCGGCGACGGCTGATGGTCGGGGATGATGTGGGATCTTCGGCAGGGGGTCGCAGGTGGAGGCGTTCGAGGCGCTGGTAGCGGGGGATCCGGAGCAGGTCGGGCGGTACCGGATCGTGGCGCGGTTGGGTGTGGGCGGAATGGGCCGGGTGTATCTGGGGCGCTCGCCTGGCGGCCGGGCGGTGGCGGTGAAGGTGGTGCGTTCCGAACTGGCCGAGGATGGTGAGTTCCGGCGCCGGTTCGCCCGGGAGGTGGCCGCCGCCCGACGCGTCAGCGGGGTGTTCACCGCCGGTGTGGTGGACGCCGATCCGGACGGGTCACCGGCATGGCTCGCGACGGCGTATGTGCCCGGCGTCTCGCTGGGCGAGGCCGTGGTCGCGCACGGGCCCTGGCCGCAGGGCCTGGTGCTGGCGCTCGGCGCCGGTCTCGCCGAGGCGCTGGAGGCGATCCATGCGGCTGATGTGGTCCACCGGGACCTCAAACCGTCGAACATCCTCCTCGCGACGGACGGGCCCCGGGTGATCGATTTCGGGATCTCGGTGGCGCATGAGGCCACCGCGCTGACCCGGACCGGCATGGTGGTGGGCACGCCGGGCTTCATGTCCCCCGAGCAGCTGACCGGAAAGCCGGTCGGGCCCGCCAGCGATGTCTTCTCCCTCGGCGTGGTACTGGCGTTCACCGCGACGGGATCGGGGCCGTTCGGGACCGGCTCGGGGCATGCCCTGAGCTTCCGCATCGTCTACGAGGACCCGGACCTGGACCAAGTCCCTCCCGTTCTACGGTCGTTGGTGGCCCTCTGTCTGACCAAGGAACCCGAACGGCGTCCGACGGTGGCGACGCTGCTGGAGCAGCTGGCGGAGGCTGCGGCCGAAGAGGCGGGGGAGGCGGCGGAGGCCGAAGCTGCCGTGGAGGCCGTCGGTCACACACCCACTCAGCCCGGCTGGCTCCCCGCACCGGTCGCCGCGACCTTGCACTCACGCACCACCACGCACGGGCCCAAGGTCCCACCAGCACCAGCACCAGCACCAGCACCAGCACCAGCACCGGCACTGGCACCAGTGGTGACCGAGGCACCGGTGGTGACCGAGGCCCCCGAATTCGAGCCCTCGCCCAAGAGCCCGGAGACGGCAGCAACCGGCGCCGGCCCGACCGCGCTCCCGGCCGACCTGACCCGCCGACGCGCCCTGTTCGGCCTCGGCGGGGCCGCCGTGGCCGCAGGATTCGGCTTCGCCGCCTGGAAGTCCAGCGACGGCGACTCCTCCGCCGAAGGACCCGAGTCCCTGCCCGATTCGAGCCGAAGACCCAGCGCATCCCCCACACCCACACCCACACCCGCGGCCCCGTCCGGCACAGAGCAGTGGAGGTTCGCCACGGGCGACCTGGTGTACGCGTCGCCGGTCGTCGTCGGTGGCGTCGTCTACATCGGCAACGACTCCGACAACCTGTACGCGCTGGACACGGCCACCGGTGGAGAGCGGTGGACGTTCCCCGCCGGTGGAATGCGGCCGACGTTCGTCATCGGTGCGAAGGTGAGCTCGGCGCCGGCCGTCGCCGACGGGACGGTCTACGAAAGCAGTGCGGACGGCCACCTGTACGCGGTGGACGTCGGTACCGGCAAGCAGCGGTGGACATTCCCCACCGGCGAGTACGGAAGCTCGTCGCCGACCGTGGCCGACGGCGTCGTGTACGTCGGCGGTGGGGGTGAAGTCGTGTACCGCCTCGGTCCGGGGGGACGCAACGACTACGGAGACGGCCATGTGTACGCGGTCGACGCCGGTACCGGCGAACAGAGGTGGAGATTCACCACCCGCAGCTCGGTCGTCGCGGCACCGACCGTCGTCGACGGGGTGGTCTACGCCGCCTGTCTCAGCGGCACCGCGTACGCGCTGGACGCCGGCACCGGCAAGCGACGGTGGGAGTTCACCACCCGCGGCTATGTGGGCTCACCGGCAGCCGTCGCCGACGGCGCGGTCTACGTCAGCAGCGAGGACGGCCAGCTCTACGCGCTGGACGCCGAGACCGGCGACCAGCGGTGGAAATTCGCCGCCGGTAAATCCATGAGCGCGCCGACTGCCGTCGACGGCACGGTCTACTTGGGCAGCGCGAACGGCGACTTGACCGCCGTGGTTGCCGGTACCGGCAAGCGGCGATGGAAGTCCCGCATCGGCAAGGAGTTCGTGAGCGCCCCGATCGTCGTCGACGGCACGGCCTATGCGGGCAGCGGGGACGGCAACCTGTCTGCGGTGGACGCCGACACCGGGAAACGGCGGTGGACGTTCCGCACCGGCAGCTCCATCTACTCGACGCCGGCCTTCGCCGACGGCGTGGTCTACATCAGCAGCCTGAACGGTGTCCTGTACGCGGTGACGTAGTCCGATGAGTTTCGCCGCCAGTCGCGGTCATACCTTCGGCCACGGCACGAGGAGGAGGTGTCCGCGATGGGCGGAACGGCGGGGCAGGAAGCGTTGGAGCGGCTGGGTGTGCTGGTAGGGGAGTGGGCGGTGGAGGCCGATCTTCCCGGGGCGGACGGGCCTCCGGCGCGGTGTGTGTTCGCTTGGGATCTGGATGGGAAGTTCCTGGTGCAGCGGACCGAGATCCCGATCGAGGGGGCGCCGGACAGCATGGCGATCATCGCCGTCGATCCGGAGTCGGGGGCGTACACGTACCACTACTTCGACACACGCGGTGTCGTACGGACGTATGCGATGAGCTTCGATGGCGAGGAGTGGCGGCTGCTGCGCGAGACGGCGGACTTCTCGGCGCTGTCCTTCCGGCAGCGGTTCTTCGGGCGGGTGGAAGGCGATGTCATCCGGGGGGCCTGGGAGCTGGCCAAGGATGAATCGGCGCCGTGGGAACGGGACTTCGGGCTCGTCTACCGGAGGACTCGGTGACGGGGAGCGGCGAGATCGCGCGGGGGATCGTCGACGGGATCCGGTACATGGTGCTGGCCACCGCCGACGCGGACGGGCGGCCGTGGAGTTCGCCCGTCTACTTCGCGCACGAGGGGTACCGGGAGTTCTTCTGGGTGTCCTCGCCGGAGGTCACCCATTCACGGAACATCGCGGTACGGCCCGAGGTGGGGATCTCGGTCTTCGACTCGTCGGTGGCGATCAGTACCGGGCAGGCGGTGTACATGGCCGGTGTGGCCGAGGAGGTCGTGGACGACTCGGCGGCCGAGCGTGCGCTGGAGGTCTTCTCCCGGCGTTCCGTGGAGCACGGGGGTCGGGTCTGGACCCTCGACGACGTGCGGGGCGACTCCGGGATCAGGCTGTACCGGGCGGTGGCCGACGGTCACTCGATGCTGGCGAAGGACGGCAAGCCGGATCACCGGGTGCCCGTCGACCCGCTGCGGCCGTGATGAGGACGGCCGGCAGGTCGGCGAGTGCGAGGGCGCCCACCGGCCCGCCGCCGAGGTCGCCCTCGTGGTGAGCCCAGCGCCGGCCGGTGCTCCAGCGGCCGTACCGCGCGACGAACTCCTGGGTCATGGGCTCGGCCCAGGGCTCCCGCATATCGTCTTCGCATGGAGGACGAGACGGAGACCGTCTGCCGGGTCTGTGGGCATGACGGCTACGAGGTGTTCTGGGAGGGCGGCTGGCCCACGGCGGAGATCTGCTCGTGCTGCGGCAACGAGTCCGACGTCGGGGACAACAGCGTCCTGGGTGTGCGGGGCTATCGCGGCTACTGGGTGGGGCAGGGCGCCCCGTGGAGCAGTCCGTCGGCGGAGCGCAGGCGCAGGAGCGAGGGCTGGGACCTGCTGCGGCAGCTGGCGAACATTCCGCCGCAGTGGCGCTGAGCCGGTCCCCGAACGCAACGGCCCTTTCCTACTCCCGCCCCGACGCCACCACCGCCAGTACCCCCACCAGCACGGCCGTGACCAGCAGCGGGATGCCCAGCCCGTGGTGGAGCACCAGCCACGCCCCGAGCGCGGCTCCCACCACCATCGCGACGACCGCGGCTGAGCGGCGGGGAGAGCGCGTCCCCGGCCCGCCGCCCGCGCGGGAGTCCGCGGCGAGGCCGGTCAGGGTCATGGTGAGGACGGTGGTCGTGATGTCGGGGACACCGAGTCTGCGGACCGTGGCGTTGCGCAGGCCCATCGCGAAGGCCGTGACCGCGATGAGGGTGTAGACGGTGGCCGTGTCGTCGGGTGCGACGAAGGCGACCACCGCGGACGCGCCCAGCAGGGCCGCCTCGGCGGCGAGGGTGAGCCGGGCCCACCTGCGGCGGGAGCCACGGCCGAGACGTACGGCGATCCGGCCGCCCACCACCGCGCCCACCAGGAACGAGGCGAGCGAGGTCACGGTGTGCGGTACCGAGAAGCCGGGGGCGCCGGCCGCGGCGAAGCCCAGCACGACCACGTTGCCGGTCATGTTCGCGGTGAAGACGTGCCCGAGGCCGAGATAGCTGACGGCGTCGATCAGACCGCTGACCAGGGTCAGCGCGAGCAGTACCGGCACCAGGCGGAGCCCGCGGTCCTCGGGGGCGGACTCCGTGGACTCCTCAGTCTCTGTGCTCACCGGCCCAGTGGACCATGCGCGCTCCCCCTGGACGACGAAGGCGGCGGCCCCCTCGTGGGAGGGGGCCGCCGCCTTCGTACGTCAGTCTGCTGTCAGTCGGCTCAGTACCAGCCGTTGGCCTGCCAGAACGCCCAGGCGCCGGTCGGGCTGCCGTAGCGCTCGTTCATGTACTTCAGGCCCCACTCGATCTGGGTCTCGGCGCTGGTCTTCCAGTCGGAGCCGGCGGAGGCCATCTTGGAGCCGGGCAGGGCCTGGACCAGGCCGTAGGCGCCGGAGGAGGCGTTGGTGGCGTCGACGTCCCAGCCGCTCTCGTGCTCGACGATCTTGCTGAACGCGTTGTACTGGGCGGCGTTCGGGATCATCTGACGCGCGATGGACTTGGCCTCGGCGGCCGAGGAGCTGGTGGCCGCCTGAGCGGGCGCCGCGGTCAGCACCAGACCGGCGGTGGCGGCGGCCATCGCGACGGTGGTGATGGCCTTCTTCGGGGAAGCGATGCGGCGAACGATGCGAGAGACGGACACGGAGAACCTTTTCTTCGGGGACAGGGAGTCGCGGGTATGTCGTGACCGCGTTGAGCGGCTCTGACATGCGTTGGCGCCGAGGCCCGTGGGGCGGGTCGGCGCCGTGCGACGTTGTCCAGATAAACAGGCTCGGAGCGCGTCCGCAATGACCCCTTTTGCTAGTTGTGGTCGTATGTGCGGCGGGAGGGGGTGGTGTGATCTGGCTCTCAAAGCGCAGGTCAGAGGCCATTATGGCGTGGACATGGCGTCCGAAATGTACTACTAGGCCGGGTAGTTCGTGATGTGGGTCATGTGGGGTGCTTCACCGCTCAACGAGGTTTCGAATGTGACCGCGGTCTCGAACGCCGCCCGCCGGGTGGCTCTGCGTAGCGCCCTGAGCACGGCCGGACCGAGCAGGAAGGTCAGGACGACCGTGCACACCGCCCGGCCCAGGTCCCAGCCGAGGGACGTGGCCAGGCAGTAGGCGAGGAAGCGGGCCAGGTTCTCGGGGACCGGGTCCCCGGGGACGAAGGCGATGTTCGAGGCCAGTGCGCCCATGAAGGGCCAGCCCGCGAGGTTCATCGCCGTGCCGTAGGCGAAGGCCGCCGTGAAGCCGTACAGGGCGAGCAGGCGCAGCTCCGCCCGCCCGCGGACCCGGCCCGGCAGCAGGCCCGCGCCCATCGTGAACCAGCCCATCGCCATCATCTGGAACGGCATCCACGGGCCCACCCCGCCCGTCAGCAGCGCCGAGGCGAACATCGTCGTCGAGCCGAGCGCGAACCCGAACCCGGGGCCGAGCACCCGGCCGCTCAGCACCATCAGGAAGAACATCGGCTCGATCCCGGCGGTCCCGGCTCCGATCGGCCGCAGCGCGGCGCCGGTCGCGGCCAGCACGCCCATCATCGCCACCGCCTTCGGCCCCAGCCCCGCCTCCGAGATCGCCGCCCCGACCACGGCGACCAGCAACAGCAACAGCCCCGCGAACAGCCACGGCGCGTCCTGCGTGTGCGTCCCGACCTGCGAGGTCGGCGGCGCGAGAAACGGCCACCCGAAGGCGACGACACCGACCGCCCCGGCGAGGGCGAGGGCGGCGATGGAGCGGGGGCCGAGGCGGATGGCCTTCACGGACTTCACGCGAGGCCCTCCTCGACGCCCGCCACGAGTGCCTCCCGTACCTGCGTCACCGTGAGCCACTTCTGTGGGGCCAGGATCTTGCTGACCTGGGGGGCGAAGGAGGGGGAGGCCACGATGACGTCCGCTGCCGGGCCGTCCGCGATCACTTCGCCGTCTGCGAGCAGGACGACCCGGTGGGCGATCTCGGCGACCAGTTCCACGTCGTGCGTGGCCAGCATGATGGCGTGACCCTCGGCGGCGAGCGCCTTGAGGAGCGTGACCAGCCGGGCCTTCGCCGCGTAGTCCAGTCCGCGGGTCGGCTCGTCTAGGAGGAGCAGGGGAGGGCGGGCGGTGAGCACGACGGCCAGGGCGAGGGCGAGCCGCTGGCCCTCGGAGAGGTCGCGGGGGTGGGTGTCGTCGCTCACGCCCGGGAGGAGCTCGGAGACGAGGGTGCGGCAGGTGCCGGGGGCGGCGCCCGCGTCGGCGTCGGCGGCGGTGCATTCGGCGGCGACCGTGTCGGTGTAGAGGAGGTCGCGCGGCTCCTGCGGTACGAGGCCCACGCGGCGTACGAGGTCCTTGGGGGCCGTGCGATGGGGCACGGTTCCGCCTACCCGTACGGAACCGGCCGAGGGTTCGACGAGGCCGACGAGGGTGTTGAGCAGCGTGGACTTGCCGGCGCCGTTGCGGCCCATGAGGGCGATGGTCTCGCCGGGGGTGACGGTGAGCGTGATGTGGCGGAGGGCCTGGACGTGAGCGCGCCGGACCGAGACGTCGTGGACTTCGGCGGTGTGGGGGGACGGGGGGAGAGGGGTGGAGGTGGTGCGTGTGAACCAGCGGCGGCGGGTGGGGGCGCCCAATGGCTCGGGGGGTGTGGGTTGTTGGCGGGTGCGGGCTGTTTGTGGCTGATCGCGCCCCGCGGCGGAGCCGCTGATGAATACAGCCCCGCGCCCCTTGGCGGCGTCGGCCGACCCCGCGTTCAGACGTTCGCGCAGGTCTCCTGCCCTCCGGCGCGCATCCCTCACCGTCAGGGGCAAGGGGAACCAACCCGCCAGGCGCCCCAGGTCCACCACCGGCGGGTACACCGGGGACACGGCCATGATCTCGGCCGGGTCGCCCAGCACCGGGGGTGCTCCCTGGCCCGGCAGAAGGGCGACCTGGTCGGCGTACTGGATGACCCGCTCCAGGCGGTGCTCGGCCATCAGGACCGTCGTCCCCAGATCGTGGACCAGACGCTGGATGACCGCGAGAACCTCCTCCGCGGCGGCCGGGTCCAGCGCGGAGGTCGGTTCGTCGAGGACGAGGACCTTGGGGTGCGGGGTGAGGACCGAGCCGATCGCCACGCGCTGCTGCTGGCCGCCGGAGAGGGTGCTGATGGGACGGTCGCGGAGGTCGGTCAGACCCAGGAGGTCCAGGGTCTCCTCCACACGGCGGCGCATCACGTCCGGTGCGAGGCCCAACGACTCCATGCCGTAGGCGAGTTCGTCCTCGACCGCGTCCGTCACGAAGTGGGACAGCGGGTCCTGGCCCACCGTCCCCACCACGTCGGCGAGTTCACGCGGCTTGTGCGTACGGGTGTCACGGCCGGCCACCGTGACGCGGCCGCGCAGGGTGCCGCCGGTGAAGTGCGGGACGAGACCGCAGACGGAGTTGAGGACGGTCGACTTACCGGTGCCGGACGGCCCCACGAGCAGGACGAGTTCACCCTCGGGAACCTCGAAGTCCACGCCCCGGACGGTCGGTTCGGCCGCCCCGTCGTACGTCACGGAGACATCCTTGAAGCGGATCACGATGGCTCCTTGTGGGGGACGTGGGGGACGTGGGGGACGTTCGGGGCGATGAAGGCCGGGAGCAGTCCGACGAGGATCGCCGCCGCGGGCCAGAGGGGCAGGGTGGGGGCGACCGGCGGGATCACGCCGGGGTGCAGGGCGGGGTCCGTCGAGGCCGCGAGGACCAGCGCCACCGCCGCCACCGCGCCGGAACCGGCGACGAGCAACGCGCGCGCGTTCCAGCGGTCCGGGCGGTAGCGGGTGCGCGGGGTGCGCCGCCCGCCGAGGCGCAGCCCCGCGAGGGCGGCGGTCGCTCCGCCGAGGAGCACGGGCATGCCGTACGTGCCGCCTTCGGCGGTGAGCAGGCCGTACGTTCCCGCGCAGATGCCGAGCAGACCGCCGAGGGTGAGCGCGGTCGTCGTACGGCGGACACGGGGCGGGACGTCGGCGGTACGGCCGTACCCGCGCGCGTCCATCGCGGCGGCGAGGGCGACGGAGCGCTCGAGGGCGCCCTCCAGGACCGGGAGTCCCACGTGCAGCAGGCCCCGGATGCCCATGTCCGGACGGCCGCGCAGACGGCGGGCGGCGCGCACGCGCTGGACGTCGGCGATGAAGTGAGGCGCGAAGGTGAGGGCGACGACGACCGCCACGCCGATCTCGTAGAGGGCGCCCGGCAGGGACTTGAGGAGCCGGCTGGGGTTGGCGAGGGCGTTCGCCGCGCCCACGCAGATGAGGAGGGTGGCCAGCTTCAGCCCGTCGTAGAACGCGAAGAGGAGTGTCTCGCCGGTGACCTTGCCGCCGAGCCGGATGCCCTGCGCCCAGTCGGGGAGGGGGAGTTCGGGGAGGGTGACGATCACATGGGTGCCGGGGAGGGGGGAGCCGAGGGTGACGGCGAAGACGAGGCGGATGAGGAGGACGGCGAGGGCGAGCTTGACGAAGGCGGAGTAGGAGCGGGACCAGGGGGCGTCGGGGCGACAGGTCACCACGACGTAGGCGGACGTGGCTATGAGGAGGGCGTGCAGGAGGGGGTTGGTGGTGCGGGTGGCCGCGACACCGAGGGAGAGGGCCCAGAGCCACCAGGCGGCGGGGTGCAGGTTCCGCAGCCGCGCAAGGTCAGCGCGCATTCCCGCGCCGCCTCGCCTGCCACACCGCTGCCGCGCCCAGGGCCGCCACGGCGGCCGCCCCCGCGAACAGACCCACCGAGGGGCCGCTGGCGGAGTCCTTCTTCTGCGCGGACGTCCTCTGCGTGGACGTCGGCTTCTTCCCTCCCGTCACCTGCTCCCCGCACCCCGTCTCCGGATACCCGGTGATGGCGCACAGCAGCGCGTTCGTGCCGTACCGCAAGGGCTTCGCCACCGTCGCCAGCGCCTCCGCCGTCGTCGCGTCCTGCGACACCACCGCGCAGGCCGTGCGGGTCGCGGGCGGGGTCTCGCCGGAGGGCGCGTCCTGTGCCGTACCGAAGTCGATGACCAGCGCCACCCGCTTCCTGCCCTCCGCCGCCGGGGTCTTCGCGCAGATCGTCGCGAAGGACGCGGTGCCACGGGGCTTCGTCGCGTCCGCGGAGTCCTCACTGACGGCGAATCGGAACCCCTGCACGTCGCCGTCGGCGGGGACGGCGGTGGCGGGGCCCTGGGTGGCGTAGGTCCAGGTGGTACCGGTGCGGTCCCAGAAGGACCAGTAGCGGTAGCCGGCGGCGTGGGCGGCCTGGGTCGCGCCGGTCAGGAGGACCAGCGCGGCCAGCAGCGGTGCGAGGGCTCGGCGGATCACGGCTGCTGCTTCTTCTTGCGGCCGCTGATCAGGAAACCGACACCGATGCCGCCGACGAGACCGACCCCGACGATCCACCAGACGCTGACGCCCTCGTCGTCCTTCTCGGCCGCCTGGTCGTCCGCCCCCGGGGACGCGCTCTCGGCGGCGGAGGGCACCTTCTCGGGCGCGGGGCCGGTCGCGTTGAGCAGCTTCACCAGGTCCTGGCCGCCGAAGTCCCGTGCGTCGAAGGCGTCCGCCTCGGCGGCGAGGATCAGCTGCGCGTACGCGGCCGGACCGCTCTGCTGGGCCCACTGCTCGAAGTTGGCCTCCAGCCAGCGCACGCTGTCGGCCGCCTTGTCACCCTGTCCGACGGTCGCGAGGGCGAGGACCGCATCGGCGGTGTTGCCGTAGTCGGGCTGGTCCTCGGAGCCGGGCAGCGCCGATGTGAGGTGCCCGTCCTTGGCCAGGGCCTTGACGAGGTAGGCGGCACCGTTCTCCGCGCCCTGCTCCGGGTCGGTGGCGTCCTTGCAGGTCAGGTCGGTGCCGGTGGGCTTCTCGGGCGCCCCGGCCAGTCCCTTGCCCAGCGCGCCCACCACGGCCGCCGCCGTCGCGTCCGCGTTGGCCGCGAGCTTGCCCTTCTTGTCCGGCTGGTAGGCGAAGGCGCCCTCGCCGTCCCCGGTGCAGGGCAGGGCGAACGTCAGCAGGGCGTCGTAGGGGGACTTGCCGTCCTTCACGACAGCGGCAGGCTTCTCGCCGGCCGCCGTGAGCGCGCCGATGACCACGGACGTGGAGTTCGCGTCGCTGGCCCCGCCCGGGGTGTAGCCCCAGCCGCCGTCCTTGTTCTGCACCGACTTCAACCAGGTGACCGCCTTGCCCGTCGCGGTGTCGTGCCCGCCGAGCGCGGCCAGGGCCTGGACGGCGGCGGCCGTGCTGTTGGTGTCGACCAGGAGCCCCGGGGCACAGGCCTTGGCGGTGTCGGCGCGGAAGGGGGCGAAGGCGCCGTTCGCGCACTGCTGGCCGGTCAGCCAGTCCACCGCCCCGGCGGTGGGTACGACACCCACCGTGTCCTGCGCGAGCAGGGCGAGCGACTGCCGCCACACCCCGTCGTACGTCGGATCCCCATCCCCGTACAACCCCTCCGGTATCACCACCGACGGCGACGGAGAAGGACTCGCGGCGACGGCCGGTGCGGCCGTCCCGATCACTGCGGTGGCGGCCAGGACCGCGGCGCTGCGGCGGACGTTCATGATCGGCGGGTGCCTCTCCCTGCAAGGGAGCCAGGCAGCACGGGACATCCCGGCGGCTCGGCTCCGTATACCTCGACGGTGCCGCGCACCGGCCGGTTGCCGGTGCCCGTGAGCCGGTCACAAGTACCGACACGGGGCGATCCGGCTCGCCGCCCCCCGGCAGGAGACGGCTCACGGTTGCGGGTCAGCGCCGGAATTGCACCGGCTTCCCCCCGTACGGGTGTGATGACGACCCGGCCACTCTACCGGCCCGTAGCAAAGCCCCTGAGGGGTGGCTGTGGGCCCGGTAGGTTCCCGGCATGGGGATCATCACGGGGAGACTGATCGGCTCGGGGCGGGCCTCGGACGTGTACGAGATCGACGAGGCGTGGGTGCTGCGGCGGGCTCGGGACGCCTACGGCGACGCGCTCGTCGAGGCGGCCGTCATGGAGCGGGTGCGCGGGCACGGGTATCCGGTGCCGCGGGTGCGCGTCGAGGACTGCTCGTCCACCGAGCTGGTGATGGAGCGGCTGCACGGGCCGACGATGCTGGGGGCCTTCGCCGCCGGACGGATCGACGCGCGGGAGGCCGGGGTCGTACTGGCCCGTCTCCTACGGCAGTTGCACGCCCTGCCCGGCCGTGTCGTCCACCTCGACCTGCACCCGGACAACGTCATGCTCACCCCCGCCGGGCCCTACGTCATCGACTGGGCCAACGCCGAGGAGGGCGATCCCGGGCTGGACTGGGGCATGTCGGCGGTGATCCTCGCCCAAGTCGCTGTGGGGGACGAGACGTTCGCCGAACCGGCGCGCGCGATGCTGGCCGCGCTGCTCGCCGATGCGTCGTCCCTGACCGACGACGGACTGGCGGAGGCGCGGCGCCGGCGGGCGGTCAATCCGACGATGAGCCGACGGGAGGTCGAACTCCTCGGGGAGGCGGAGGACTTGATCCGGTCACTGATCTGATCGGGTTCGTTCGTGAAGTGGCGCGACACGGCCACTTCAGGTGATCACGCCGTCCGGTTCGGTCGGACGGCGTGGGCGCGTGGGCGCCACGGTCAGACTGTTGCCCGTGCCCAGCGAGAAGACTCTCCTCGGGAACCTGCCGCCCGATCCCCGCGGCTTCGTCGGACGGCAGGACGAACTCGGCTGGCTCGCGGAGAAGTTGGAGCCCGGTGGCGGCACTCGCCTGGTGACCCTCGTCGGTGTGGGAGGGGTGGGCAAGACGCGGTTGGCGCTGCGGGCGGCGGAGCGGGTGGGGGCGGTGTATCCCGACGGGGTGTGGCTGGTGGAGCTGTCGCCGGTGCGGGCGGCGGGCCAGGTGCCGCTCGCGGTCATGGAGGCGGTGCGGCTGTCCGACCAGTCGGCCGGGTCGGTGGCCGAAGCTCTCGGCGACTGGATGTCGGACAAGCGGCTGCTGCTGATCCTCGACACCTGCGAGCACCTGCTGACGGACTGTGCGGCCCTGGTGGCGGACCTGCTCGCCGGCGCAGCCGGGCTGCACATCCTCGTCACCAGCCGTGAGCCGCTGGACCTGCCGGGGGAGCGGACGCTGGAGGTCGACCCGCTGCGGGTGACGGACGCCGAGACCCTGTTCGTCCAGCGCGCGGGCCTCGTCCTCGACGCCACCGCACGGCGGCAGGTGGCCGACATCTGCCGCAGCCTCGACGGCATTCCGCTCGCCATCGAACTGGCCGTCGCCCGGCTGGCGCTGTACTCGTTGGACAAGCTCCATGAGCTGCTCTCCGACCGGCTGCGCTCCCGCTTCGACGTGCTCACCCGGGACGAACGGAGTGTGGACGGTCCGCCCCGCCACTGGACGCTGCGGACCACGATCGGCTGGAGCCACGAGCTGTGCGCCCCGCTGGAGCGCCTGCTGTGGGCACGGCTGTCGGTGTTCGCGGACACGTTCACCGTCGGTGCCGCGACCTGGGTCTGCGCGGGCGGCCCGCTGCGGGCCGACCGGGTCGCGGACGTGTTGATGCACCTGGTCCGGCAGTCGATCGTGCTGCGCCATCCGACGGACCTGGACCGCTTTCGGCTCCTCGACACGGTGCGTGAGTACGGCGCCGACTGGCTACGGGAGTTGGCCGAGGGGGACGCCGTACGACTGCGGCACCGGGACCACTACCGGCGGTTCGCCCGGGAGGCGTGCGCCGACTGGAACACCAGCCGTCAGGTGGCCTGGTGCGAGCGGCTCCTCGCCGAGCACGCCAACCTGCGGGCCGCCATGGACCGCGCACTGGACGAACCCGCCAGCCGCGCCGCGCTGGAGATGGCCGGAACCATCGGGTTCCTGTGGCGGCACTGCGGCATGATGCGCGACGCCGCCCGCTGCCTCGACCTGGTGCTCGCCGCCGAGCATGAACCCGGAGCGGACCTCGTGCGGGCACTGTGGTCGCGCTCGGCGGTGGCGATCAACCAGGGCGACCTGGACCCCGCGTGCCGGTGGGCGAGGCGCTGCGCCGACGCGGCGCGGGAGCAGGGCGATCTCACCATGATCGCGGCCACGGCCTACGTCACCGGCAGCACGGCGGTCCTCACCGGCCGCACGGCCGAGGCGATCGACCTGCTGTCGGCCGCCCCTCGTCTGCCGCTCGGGGCGGACTGGCAGGGGTCGGCACAGCTCCAGGTCCGTATCGCGCTGTGCTTCGCGCACTTGCTGAACGGCGCGATCGACGAGGCGCGCGAGGTGGCCGAGCAGGCCCGTGCGGACAGCGTTCGGTGTGGAGAGCAGTGGGGGAGGCCCGTCATCGACGGTCTCATCGCCCAGACCGACTTGGCGCGCGGGGATGTCGAGACGGCACAGGCCAACGCCCGGGCCGGGGTGGTCGGTAGCCGGCTGACGCACAACACCGTGGGCACGGCCCTCACCTTCGACTGGCTGGTCGCCGCCGTGGTCGCGGGCGGCGACAGCCGACGCGCCGCCGGCCTGGAGGGCATCAGCCGGCGCCTCTGGGAACGCGTCGGGCGCGCCCAGGTGAACTCGCCCCACCTCATCGCCGCCCGCGAGGCCCGTGAACGCCTCCTCCGCGACCGCCTCGGCGACCAGGCCTACGAGGAGGCGTACGCGCAGGGCATGGCGATGCCGTACGACGAAGGCCTCGACTACGCGCTCAGCTGAGGCGTCGGCCCCCCGAACGGCAGATGCAACGCCCGTGACGCCAGTAGCCAACTCCCGCCGTCCGAACGCCGGAACGTGTCCTCGTAGTGCCCGACCTGGACCGGCGCCCCCGGCGGCACGATCCCGCCGTGGAACCCGTCGACCCGGTACGTGGTGAAGTACGAGGTCGCCGTCGCCGTGTCCGGGGAGGCCACCGTGACCAGGACGTTGGACATCACCCGCCGCGACAACCGGTCCTCGGGCCGGGACCCGAAGTACTCCCGCAGCGCCTCGCGCCCGTCGAACCGCCGCCCGTCGCCCGGCGAGGGCCACTCCCAGCTGCCGTCCTCGGTGAACAGCTCGGCCACGGAGCCCGGGTCCCCGATGTCGAGCCGGCGGACGAAGTCGAGGATGAGCCGCTCGCAGGCGCGCTCGGCGAGGAGTTGCTCCAGAGGGTCCATGGACCAGTGGTACCAGGGGCGGATCATGACCCGCGACCCGATTCACACCGCGACGTAGGTCACCGGCTCACTCCCGGCCACGGCCTCCGCCCGCCCCAGCTTCACCAGCCGCCGCAGATGCGCCTCGGCCTCCGAGACCGCGATGGTCCGTGATCCGTAGGGGATTTGGTCCCACGGACGGTTCCACTCCATGCGCTCGGCGAGCTGCCACGGGGTGAGGGGTTCGACCAGCAGCGTCAGCAGGTCGGTGAGGCGTTCCTCGTGATGCGCGAGCAACTCCCGTACCCGGGCGGCCGCGTCGGTGAAGACGTGCTGGTGGGCGGGGAGGACCTCGGCGGGGGCGAGACGGCCGACGCGTTCGAGGGAGTCGAGGTAGTCGCCGAGCGGGTCGGTGACGGTGGCGTCGTCCGGGTCCTCGTAGAGGCCGATGTGCGGGGTGATCTCGGGGAGCAGGTGGTCGCCGGAGAACAGGCGTCCGTTGCCCGGCAGTTGGGCGGGGTGGGTCTCCTCCAGGTGGAGGCAGACGTGGCCCGGTGTGTGGCCCGGCGTCCAGATCGCGCGCAGACGGCGGCCCGCCAGGTCGAGGAGTTCGCCGGGAACGATCTCACGGTCGGGGACGGCGGGGGAGAAGCCGGGGAGCTTCCGGGAACGGGCGGTGCGCAGGGGCGCCACATGGGACTCCGGGGCGCCGGCGGCCTCCAGCTTGGCCGTCATATAGGAGAACCAGCGCTCCGAGCGCGTCTCGCGGGTGCGGCGGACGATCGCCGCGTCCGCCGCGTGCATGGCGATCCAGGCGCCGGAGGCCTCGCGGACCTTGCCCGACAGACCGTGGTGGTCGGGGTGGTGATGGGTGATCACCACCCCGTGGACCTCGGTCGCCGAGGTGCCGCAGGCCCGCAGCCCCTCGGCGAGCGTGTCCCAGGACTCCGGGTCGTCCCAGCCCGTGTCGACCAGCACTGGACCGCGGTCGGTGTCGACGACGTACACCAGCGTGAAGCCCAGCGGGTTGTCGGGGATGGGGACCCGGATCGACCGGACGCCTCCGCCGTGGTCGCCGACCTGTGGCATGAGCTGAGTCATGGGCTCCCCCTGTCGCCGCGTTCTCGCCACTATAACTAGAACGCGTTTCGATGGGAGCCCAAGTCACCCTTCAGCCGGTGATGTTCAGGCGCTCGCGTTGACCTCGTCGATCACCGCGACCGCGTTGGAGGAGTGCGCGGCGGAGAACAGGTCGTCGTTGGTGCGCTCGTTGGTCGTGGCGTCCACCTCGTGGTGGCTGATGGCGCCGACGATCTGCGGGTTGCCGCCCAGCGCGCCGATGAACATCGGGCCACCGCTGGAGCCGGCGCCCATGTCGCAGTCCATCTTCAGCCGGTCGTCCAGGGGCCACAGCGGTGCGGCGTCCTCGGTGTTGCCGTAGCAGTACATCATCTGCTCGGCGTCCATGTCGGTGCGCTGGTAGCCCTCCCCGGGGTAGCCGACGGCGAAGACGTCGGAGTAGTCGGTGACGGACCCGAACTGGTACCCCAGACCACCGATGTTGTCCTGGAGGTTGCCGTAGTCGGCGTGCGGGGCCAGCACCACGGCGGCCATGTCGGAGTCCGTGGCGTCACCGTCCTCCAGCCACTCCGTCGGGGCGTACTTGCGCTCGGCCTCCCAGAAGCCCCACGGCATCTGGCCGTCCTTGTAGCCGGGCATGAAGATCAGGTTCGTGTTCCAGCCCGCGTCGCCGGTGCCGTCGCCCTGGTGGACGCAGTGGCCCGCGGTCCAGATGGTGTTGGCGGTGTCGGACACGATCACCGAGGCGGAGCAGGAGGCCGGGGTGCCGTCGGGCTTGGTGAACGTGAGCTTGCCGACCACCACGTTGGGGACGGAGGTGGAGGCCGGGACGTCCTGGGCGACGGCGATGTCGGCAGCCGCCGCGGCGGTGGTGGACGCCGCCAGGGTGCTCGCCGAGGGCTGGACCGCGTCGGCCGAGGCGCTGACGGCGGGGGGTTCCGCGGAGACACCGTTGTCGTTCGCGAGGGC
Organism: Streptomyces sp. NBC_00019; assembly: GCF_045041015.1. NCBI lineage: Bacteria > Bacillati > Actinomycetota > Actinomycetes > Kitasatosporales > Streptomycetaceae > Streptomyces > Streptomyces sp. NBC_00019. Next base: position 3,412,730 of record NZ_CP108302.1, on the reverse strand, counting down.
GGGCTGCTCCACCGGGTTGGCGAGGGCCTTCTCGATCCGGTCCTGGGTCCAGTAGGAGCGGATCTCCTTGGGGGACTTGCTCTCCTCGCTCATGGAGACCGTGGCGGCGGGGGCCGTGGGGGTGGCCGCCGCGGCCGGGGTGACCAGGCCGGCGAGGAGCGCGACGGTACAGGCCGCGGTGGTGCGTGTGCGCGTGAGGTTCATCGCCCTCTTCCTGATGGTGGGTTTTCTGATGGGTGCATGACAGGGCAGCCGAACGGTGGCTGCTCGGCGCGGAGTTGAAAGCGGAGTTGAAAGGGGAGGGGGTGCGGGCGCGCTACCAGCAGTCGGTGTCGAACACGGCCTTGAATCCGTCGCACGCGGGCACCACCGGCATCTCGGCCGGTTCGGAGTACTCGATACGGGCCCGCTGCCAGCGCGCCTCGATCTCCTCGGTGCTCAACCCCGAGGTCTCCGGCACCTGTTGGCCGTGCTCGGAGAGAAGTGAGCGCAACTGGCGGATCATCTCGTCCCGCGTGGCCGGAGTCGCCGTCGACACCGAGACACCGTCACCGGCCGCCTCGCCCTGCCCCGAGACCGCCCATCCCGCTCCGCAGGCGACCACGGTCAAAGTGGCCGCCGCGACCAGCGCGGGACGGCGTGCGACCTTGCGCATCCATGGCATTTCCTTTGCCTCCCCCTGACTTGATCATCGTAGGGGCGGGCTCCTCGGGGAGGTGTGGTGAACCGGTGTGAGCTCTGTGGACTCCTCCGAAGGGAACTGGTATCAGTTCCCGTATCTGATGAACCGTCAGAGTCAGTCCCGGGGAGGCAGTCGCCATGACCGAGCTCGTGGAACACGGACAGCTGTTCATCGGCGGGGAGTTGACCGACCCCCTGGGCAAGGACGTCATCGAGGTGATCTCCCCGCATACCGAGGAGGTCATCGGAAGGGTGCCGCACGCCTCGACCGAGGACGTGGACCGGGCGGTCGCGGCCGCGCGCAAGGCGTTCGAGGAGGGACCCTGGCCGCGGATGACGCTCGACGAGCGCATCGAGGTCGTCTCCCGCATCAAGGACGGCATCCTCACCCGGCACGAGGAGATCGCCCGCGTGATCTCCTCCGAGAACGGCTCGCCGTACTCCTGGAGCGTCCTCGCGCAGGCGCTCGGCGCGATGATGGTGTGGGACGCGGCGATCACGGTCGCACGGAACTTCACGTACGAGGAGCAGCGCGACGGCGTCCTCGGCAAGATCCTGGTCCGGCGCGAGCCGGTCGGCGTCGTGGCGGCCGTGGTCCCTTGGAACGTCCCGCAGTTCGTCGCCGCCGCCAAGCTCGCGCCCGCGCTGCTCACCGGCTGCACGGTGGTGCTGAAGCCGTCGCCGGAGTCGCCGCTGGACGCGTACATCCTCGCCGAGATCACGCGCGAGGCCGGGCTGCCGGAAGGCGTGCTGTCGATCCTGCCCGCCGACCGGGAGGTCAGCGAATACCTGGTCGGGCACCCGGGCGTGGACAAGGTCTCCTTCACCGGGTCGGTGGCGGCGGGCAAGCGCGTGATGGAGGTGGCGTCGCGCAATCTGACGCGCGTGACACTGGAGTTGGGCGGCAAGTCGGCGGCGGTCGTCCTCCCCGACGCGGACATCGAGACGTCCGTCCCCGGGATCGTGTCGGCGGCCTGGATGAACAACGGCCAGGCGTGCGTGGCCCAGACCCGCATCCTCCTGCCGCGCTCGCGCTACGACGAGTTCGCGGACGCCTTCGCCGCCGCGGCGAGCGCCCTGGTCGTCGGCGACCCGCTGGACCCCGCGACGCAGGTGGGCCCGCTGGTGGCGCAGCGCCAGCAGCGCAGGAACCTCGACTACATCCGCATCGGCCAGGAGGAGGGCGCCAAGATCCTCACGGGCGGCGGCCGCCCGCCGGGCCTGGACCGCGGCTGGTACGTGGAGCCCACCCTCTTCGGCGACGTCGACAACTCCATGCGGATCGCCCGCGAGGAGATCTTCGGCCCGGTCATCTGCCTCCTTCCCTACGGCGACGAGTCCGAGGCCCTGAAGATCGCGAACGACTCGGACTACGGCCTCTCCGGCAGCGTCTGGACGGCCGACGTGGCGCACGGCATCGACGTCGCCCGCCAGGTCCGTACGGGCACGTACTCGGTGAACACCTTCAGCCTCGACATGCTGGGCCCGTTCGGCGGCTACAAGAACTCCGGTCTGGGGCGGGAGTTCGGCCCCGAGGGCTTCGGCGAGTACCTGGAGCACAAGATGATCCACCTGCCGGCCGGCTGGGAGGCGTGAGCGGCCATGGGTGACCGCTGGCAGGTCGAGGTCGACCGCTCCATCTGCATCGGCTCGGCCCAGTGCATCCACCACGCCCCCGACGGCTTCCGCCTCGACGCCGGCCGCCAGTCCCACCCCGTCGAACCCGAGACGGACGCCAACGAGAAGGTCCTGGCGGCCGCGGAGAGCTGCCCGGTGGAGGCGATCATGATCACGCTGCTGGGGAGCGGGGAGCCGGTGTACCCGCCGGAGGAGTAGGCATCTCGGTCGGTTTTGTCCAGAAAAATATGCATCCGGAAGGTGTTATCTCCGGACGGAAGTTCTATTCTGGAAACAGGCCTACGGGACGAGTGAGGGAGTTCGACCGGAGTAGCCGACTTGGGCGAGAGGCGTCAGCCTCCGCCGCGGCCGACGTCGACGGTCGGGCTGAGAGGCCGGAAGGCAGTAGTCGGGCCGGAAGGCGACCTCCACCACCTGATCCGGGCAATGCCGGCGCAGGGAACCCGTCTCGTAGGTCCTTCGTATGCTCAGCCTCTCGCGTCGGGTGCCGTCAGGTCGATCAGGCGGCACACCGTCTCGATGTCGATCTTCACCTGGGCGATGGAGGCACGGCCCGAGAGCCAGGTGATCAGGGCCGAGTGCCAGGTGTGCTCGATGACGCGGACCGCGGAGAGCTGGGCCGGGGTCGGGTCCTCGATGCCCATCGCGTCCAGGATGATCACCGTGGTCTGCCGGGAGACCTGGTCGACCTCGGGGGAGACGCTGCGGTCGGCGAAGGTGAGGGCGCGGACCATCGCGTCGGCGAGATGTGGCTCGCGCTGGAGTGCGCGGAACGCGCGCATCAGGGTCTCCGACACCCGCTCGGCCGCCGTCTCGCCCTGCGGCGGCTTCTTCCGCAGGGTGCCGTGCATGTGCTCCAGCTGGTCCTGCATCGTGGCGACCAGCAGATGGATCTTGGACGGGAAGTAGCGGTAGAGCGTGCCCAGCGCCACCTGCGAGGACTCCGCGACCTCCCGCATCTGCACCGCGTCGAAACCGCCCCGGCTCGCCAGCTGCGCGCTCGCGTGCAGGATGCGGCGACGACGGGCCTCCTGCCGCTCCGTGAGGGGCGCAGAGGCGGGGCGCTGGGTGATGGCTTCCGCAGGCATGGGTCCCGTCCGTGACAGTCGGTGAGGGCGAGTGATCACACAGCATGTCAGGGGTGTCAGTGGTGGCGTGAATCACCTGATCCACTGCTCACAGTGCCCCTACCTGCCGGTAGATTCAGAGCCTCTTGAACGATCAAGTCTGAAACTTGTTCTAGATTAGCGTCCCGGCGTAATCTCGCGGGAAATAGCAGGGAGAAGGGGGCCCGGAGTGACCGCTGAGGCCAGTCGGGCGGGTTCCCAGGAGGACCCGGCCGCGGACGGCGAGCGACCGCTCAACATCGCACTCCTCACCTATAAGGGAAACCCGTTCTGCGGCGGCCAGGGCGTCTACGTCCGCCACCTCTCCCGCGAACTGGCCCGCCTCGGCCACCGCGTCGAGGTCATCGGCTCCCAGCCCTATCCCGTCCTCGACGAGGGCGACGACATCGACGGCCGGCTGAGCCTCACGGAGCTGCCGAGCCTCGACCTGTACCGGTCCCCGGACCCCTTTCGCACCCCCAAGCGCGACGAGTACCGCGACTGGATCGACGCCCTCGAAGTGGCGACCATGTGGACCGGAGGCTTCCCCGAGCCGCTGACGTTCTCCCTGCGCGCCCGCCGCCATCTGCGCGCCCGGCGCGGCGAGTTCGACGTCGTGCACGACAACCAGACGCTGGGATACGGCCTCCTGGGCGACATCGGCGCCCCCCTGGTCACGACGATCCACCACCCCATCACCGTGGACCGCCAGTTGGAGCTGGACGCGGCCGAGAGCTGGGGCCAGCGCCTGGCCAAGCGCCGCTGGTACGCCTTCACCCGCATGCAGAAGCGCGCGGCACGCAGGCTCCCGTCGGTCCTCACCGTCTCCGGCACCTCCCGCCAGGAGATCGTCGACCACCTCGGCGTCCGCGACGACCGCATCCACGTCGTCCACATCGGCGCCGACACCGACCTTTTCTCACCGGATCCCTCGGTGGCCGTGGTCCCCGGCCGGATCGTCACGACATCCAGCGCCGACGTCCCGCTCAAGGGCCTGATCTTCCTGGTCGAGGCCCTCGCGAAGGTCCGCACCGAGCACCCCGACGCCCACCTCGTCGTCGTCGGCAAACGCGCCGAGGACGGCCCCGTCGCCCAGGCCATCGAGCGCTACGGCCTCGAAGGCGCCATCCGCTTCGTCAAGGGCATCACCGACGCCGAACTGGTCGACCTGGTCCGCTCGGCCGAGGTCGCCTGCGTGCCCTCCCTCTACGAGGGCTTCTCGCTCCCCGCGGCGGAGGCCATGGCCACCGGCACACCGCTGGTCGCGACGACCGGCGGCGCGATCCCGGAGGTCGCAGGGCGCGACGGGGAGACCTGTCTGGCCGTACCGCCGGGGGACTCCGGGGCACTCGCGACCGCCCTGAGCCGACTGCTCGGCGACCGTGACCTCGGGGCGCGGCTCGGTCTCGCGGGACGTGAGCGGGTACTGGCGCGGTTCACCTGGGCCCGGGCCGCCGAGGGAACGGCGGCCCGGTACCGCGAGGCGATGGCCCTCCCGCCCGCGGCCACGCACGCCGACCGCGTCGCACCCGCGGCCGAAGAAGTTGTTGACGTTGTATCCGATCGCGAAAGCAGGGCCACGTGCTGACCGTCGACTTCTCCCGGTTCCCGCTAGCCCCGGGCGACCGCGTCCTGGACCTCGGCTGCGGAGCCGGCCGGCACGCGTTCGAGTGCTACCGGCGCGGCGCGCAGGTCGTCGCGCTGGACCAGAACGCCGAGGAGATCCGCGAGGTCGCCAAGTGGTTCGCGGCGATGAAGGAGGCCGGAGAGGCCCCCGAGGGCGCGACGGCCACCGCGATGGAGGGCGACGCCCTGGCGCTGCCCTTCCCCGACGAGTCCTTCGACGTCGTGATCATCTCCGAGGTCATGGAGCACATCCCGGACGACAAGGGCGTACTCGCCGAGATGGTCCGGGTGTTGAGGCCCGGCGGCCGGATCGCCATCACCGTCCCGCGCTACGGCCCCGAGAAGGTCTGCTGGGCCCTGTCCGACGCCTACCACGAGGTCGAGGGCGGCCACATCCGCATCTACAAGGCGGACGAGCTCCTCGCCAAGATCCGCGAGGCCGGCCTCAAGCCGTACGGCACCCACCACGCGCACGCCCTGCACTCGCCGTACTGGTGGCTGAAGTGCGCGTTCGGCGTCGACAACGACAAGGCGCTGCCGGTCAAGGCGTACCACAAGCTGCTGGTCTGGGACATCATGAAGAAGCCGCTGGCGACGAGGGTCGCCGAGCAGGCCCTCAACCCCCTGATCGGCAAGAGCTTCGTGGCGTACGCGACCAAGCCGCACCTGCCTGCCGTGGATGCGCGGTGACCACTCCCCGTACCGAACACCTCGTCCTGTCCGGTGTCCTGACCGCCGAGGAAGCCGCCGCGACCGTCGCCGGCGTCCTCGCCGCGCAGCGCGCGGACGGGGCGATCCCGTGGTTCCGCGGCCACCACCTCGACCCCTGGGACCACACCGAGGCCGCGATGGCCCTGGACGCGGCGGGCGAGCACGAGGCCGCCGAGCGGGCCTACGAGTGGCTGGCGCGGCACCAGAACGAGGACGGTTCCTGGTACGCGGCCTACCAGGACGGGGCGTTCGACGACGTCACCGACCGGGGCCGGGAGACGAACTTCGTCGCCTACATAGCCGTAGGCGTGTGGCACCACTACCTCTCGACGGGCGACGACACCTTCCTCGACCGCATGTGGCAGACGGTCCACTCGGCGGTGGAATACGTCCTGCGGCTCCAGCAGCCCGGCGGCCAGATCGGCTGGAAGGGCGAGGACGACGGCACGTTCACCACGGACGCGCTGCTGACGGGCTCCTCGTCCATCCACCACGCGCTGCGGTGTGCGCTCGCGATCGCGGAACAGTGCGAAGAGCCGCAGCCGGACTGGGAGTTGGCGCTGGGCATGCTGCGGCACGCCATCCGCCGCCACCCCGAACGGTTCCTGGACAAGGACCGCTACTCCATGGACTGGTACTACCCGATCCTGGGCGGCGCGCTCACGGATGCGGAGGCCAAGTCCCGTATGGAGACGGACTGGGACCGGTTCGTCGTACCCGGCCTCGGGGTGCGGTGCGTCGTCCCCAACCCGTGGGTGACGGGAGGCGAATCCGCCGAACTCGCCCTCGCGCTCTGGGCGATGGGCGAGTCGGACCGTGCGCTGGACATTCTCCAGTCGATCCAGCATCTGCGGGATCCGGAGAGCGGGCTGTACTGGACCGGGTACGTCTTCGACGACGGCGCCATCTGGCCCCAGGAGCTGACCACTTGGACGGCCGGGTCGCTACTGCTGGCGGTCGCCGCGCTGGGTGGTCATGAGGCTACGTGCGCTGTGTTCGGCGGGGACCGTCTGCCGACCGGGTTGGACCCGGACTGCTGCGCCTGAGAGCTCGGGTGGTTCGGTCGTGTGGCGGGGCGCGGGTCCGTGGTGGCTGGTCGCGCAGTTCCCCGCGCTCCTGGGTGGGTTCAGTGGCGGTGGACCCGGTTGGCGATCGCGTGTCCGATGAACAGGTAGACCACCGCCGCCAGTCCGTACCCGGCGACGACCCGCGCCCACGCCTCGTCGAACGTGAACAGGTCGTGGCTCCAGCCCGCCAGCCAGCGGGCGGCGTCGTGGATGAACTGCACGAAGTCGTTCGCGCGGTTCGCGTCCAGCAGGTACATCAGGATCCAGAGGCCCAGGATGAGGGCCATGATGTCGGCGACGATCGCTATGACCGTGCCGGCCGAGTTGGCACCGCTATATCGAGAGGACATAACCAGCGTGTTGCCGCTCATTCCCGTATGAAACCGGATCGTGAGCCAGAGCGGCCCGAACAGCAGGAAGAGCTCACGAGTTGAGCTCGGCCAGTATCCGCAGCGACTCCCGGTCCGGTGACAGTGCCAGGAGGTCCGTGACCGGGCCCTTGCGCCACAACTCCAGGCGTTCGGCGATGCGTTCGCGGGGGCCGACGAGGGAGATCTCGTCGGCGAAGGCGTCGGGGACCGCCAGCACCGCCTCCTCGCGGCGGCCTTCGAGGAAGAGGCGCTGGATGCGGCGGGCTTCCTCCTCGTATCCCATGCGTGCCATCAGGTCGGCGTGGAAGTTGCGGGCCGCGTGGCCCATGCCGCCGATGTAGAAGCCGAGCATGGTCTTCACGGGGAGCAGGCCCTCGCGTACGTCGTCGCAGACCCGGACCTGGGCCATGGGGGCGATGAGGAAGCCGTCCGGGGCGTCGGCGAGGGAGGCTTCGTAGACCTCGGGGCGGGTCGGGGACCAGTAGAGGGGCAGCCAGCCGTCGGCGATGCGGGTCGTCTGGGCGACGTTCTTCGGGCCCTCGGCGCCCAGGAGGATGGGGAGATCGGGGCGCAGGGGGTGGGTGATCGGCTTGAGGGGTTTGCCCAGGCCTGTGGCGTCCGGACCCCTGTAGGGGTGGGAGTGGAACCGGCCCTCGACCTCGACGGGGGCCTCGCGCTTGAGGACTTGGCGTACGACGTCGACGTATTCGCGCGTCGCGGTCAGCGGTGACTTCGGGAACGGGCGGCCGTACCAGCCCTCGACCACCTGCGGGCCGGAGAGTCCCAGGCCGAGCATCATGCGGCCGCCCGACAAGTGGTCCAGGGTGAGGGCGTGCATTGCCGTCGTCGTCGGGGAGCGGGCCGCCATCTGGGCAACCGCCGTGCCCAGCTTGATCCTTGAGGTCTGGGCCGCGATCCAGGTCAGGGGCGTGAAGACATCCGAGCCCCAGGACTCGGCCGTCCACACGGAGTCGTAGCCGAGCCGCTCTGCCTCCTGCGCCAGCGGTACGTGGTCGGGATTGGGGCCGCGACCCCAGTAGCCGAGTGCGAGACCGAGCCGCATAGCCGCCTCCTGACGGTGTGTCAGTTCACCGGTCGAGCGAGGCGACTGTACGACAACGGCCCCCCGCCCGGAAGGGCGAGGGGCCGTGCGTTGATGTCGCTTCGGGATCAGCCGCGCTGGATGCCCGAGGTGTCCTGCAGTACGCCGCGACGGCCGTCCTGCGTCTGCGCGACCAGGTTGGCGCCGCGCTGCTCGACGGCCAGGTACCAGGTACCCGGGGCGAGTTCGGCGATCGGCGACTGCGAGCCGTCCTCCGAGAACAGGGGGCGCGCCACCGGCACCGCGAACCAGAACGGGGAGAAGTCCCCGGCCGGCTGGGGCGCCTGGGGCTGCGGCTGGCTCGGACCGGGCTGCGGCTGGCCGCCGTACGGCTGACCCGGCTGCGGCTGACCACCGTAGGGCTGCGGCTGACCCGGCTGCGGAGCGCCCGCGCCCGGGTAGCCGTAACCGCCGGGCGGCTGGGCGCCGTAGGGCTGGGGGGCGGCGGGGCGGGGGGCCGGGACGAGGGCGGCCTGGAGAGCGCCGACCAAGGGGGTGGCGACGGCGGCCGCGGCCAGGAGGAGCGACGCGATGAAGCCGAGGATGAGGCCAGAGCCGGCGTCGGTGTTGTCGCCGGAGTCCACCAGCGACCAGAACAAGCTCCAGGCGGCGAGGACCGTGAAGGCCACGCCGACCGTTCCGAGGTCAAGGCCGGCGACCTTGCGGGGCTGCGGCAGGCAGCGGCTGATCACGATCAGCGCGGCGCCGATGACCCCGCCCATGTAGATGCCGAGGCCCATGCCGAGGCTGTCCCACGCGTTCACGTCAAGGTCGTACCCGGAGACGGAGTAGAGCTCGAGGAACGACGCGATGAACAGCAGTACCGCTGCTCCGATCACCACGCCGTCGCCTCGAGTGAGGGAGCGGATATTCACTTCTAGGTCCTTCGGTTCAGTCGTCTCGTCATCGGCTTCGTTGGAGGCGTCGCTGTCACCATGTCGCCGTAAGGCCCCTGTGTGAAGCGCGGGGGTGGCCCCTCATCGTAAAGACGACCTTATCGTCCGTCCGACGAAGCTGTCCCCGGGGATCAACCCGCGGAACGCTACCCGCGCAGGAAACTCACAATCCCCTCAGAGATCCCCTGCGCCGCCTTCTGTCGCCAGGCACCGCTGGTCAACTGTGCCGCGTCCTTGGTATCGCGCATGTTGCCGCACTCGATGAACACCTTGGGAACCGTTGACAGATTGAGACCGCCGAGGTCCTTACGCGTGACCAGCCCGGTGCCGTCGCCGACGTAGTTGGAGGGGGCGCTGCCCGTGACGCGGACGAAGTTGCCGGCGATGCGCTCGCCGAGTTCGGCGGAGGAGGCGACGATCGGGCCGGTGTCGGCGCTGCCCGCCTTGACCTTGCCGGGGAGGATGACGTGGAAGCCGCGCTGGCCGGCGCCCGCGCCGTCCGCGTGGATCGACACCACGGCGTCCGCGTCCGCCTTGTTGCCGATGCTCGCCCGCTCGTCGATGCACGGGCCGTACGTCCGGTCGCCGTCCTGCGTCAGCTTCACCGTGGCGCCCTGTTTCTCCAGCAGGGTGCGCAGACGGTGGGCCACGTCGAGGGTGAACTTGGCTTCCGCGTAACCGGAGTTGGTGGAGGTGCCCGTGGTGTCGCACTCCTTCCAGCCCGTACCGATGTTCACCTTGCGGTTGATGTCGGCCGTGTGCTGGAAGTTGTTCGGGTTGTGACCCGGGTCGATGACGACGACCTTGCCCTTGAGGGGGCCGGAGGCGGCGGGTGCCGAAGTGGTGGGGGCGGAGCTCGGCTTCTCGTCGTCGGGCGCGGAGGTCGAGGACGTCGAGGGCGTCGAGGACGTCGAAGGAGAGGCCGGCGTGCTCGACGACGACGTCGGTGTCCCCACCGCCTCCTCGGAGCCTCCACCGGATCCGCCCACCGTCTCGTACACCAGCCACCCGAGCAGTGCGCCCGGGACGAGCGCGGCGACCGCGACGGTCAGGGGGCGGCGCCGGGAACGGCGGGGCTGGGGAGGATCGAAGTCCGGGCCTACGTACGACACGACAGCCACCCTAGCGGCGGGTCACCGGCACGGCAGGCGGGTGGCCGCCGAGCAGGTCGCTTCATCCGAACGGCACCGTCGGTGTCGCTCACGGCTGGGTGATATGCCGAGAATCGCCCATGAGTTCATATATGCGTGTCATGGCGAGTGTCCTCAGCGCCGTCGCCGGGACGGTCGTGCTGGGCGCGCCGACGGCCCAGGCCGCCGCGTTCCCCTGCGCGCCGCCGGAAGACGTCTGTGCCGTCGACCACGTCTACGGTCAGCCGGGCGTCGGCACGGGCAATGTCATCCAGACCCCGGTCGACATCGACATCAACGTGAAGCCCTGAGACCCGCGGCGCCTCAGATCCCTGCACCCACCCGCCGCAGCACGCGCAGCGTGTCCGTGGCGGACACCTCCGTGAATGCCCCTGACTCCAGCGCCCGCAGATAGATCCGGTACGGCGCCTGGCCGGTGAACTCGTCCTTCGGGTCCGGGTGCACGTCGTGGATGAGGAGCAGTCCGCCCTCCGCGACATGGGGCGCCCAGCCCTCGTAGTCGGCGCCCGCGTGCTCGTCGGTGTGGCCGCCGTCGATGAAGACGAGGGCGAGGGGGGAGCTCCAGATCTTCGCGATCTGCGGGGAACGGCCGACCAGGGCCACGATGTGGTCCTCCAGGCCCGCCTTGTGCAGGGTCCGGCGGAACGTCGGCAGGGTGTCCATCAGGCCGATCTCGGGGTCGACCGTCTCGGGGTCGTGGTACTCCCAGCCGGGCTGCTGCTCCTCGCTGCCGCGGTGGTGGTCGACGGTCAGCGCGGTGACACCGGCCGAGCGGGCCGCGTCGGCGAGCAGGATCGCGGAGCGGCCGCAGTACGTGCCGACCTCCAGGAGCGGCAGCCCGAGAGCGCCGGCCTCGACGGCGGCCGTGTAGAAGGCGAGGCCCTCGTCCACCGGCATGAATCCCTTCGCCGCCTCGAACGCGGCCAGGATCTCGGGCTTGGGTGCCGCGGTCATGGGCGGGGGCCTTCCGGTCGTACGGGTCTGTGGGCGCCCCATGCTGCCGTACCCCCTGGCCGGCGGGCGACAGGGGGTACGGCGGGGTGGGGCCGGAACGCGATCAGGGCGCCCCGGGGCGTACTCGGCCATCCGTGAGCAACTGGGTCCACTGGGACTTGGCTGTACGTCCACACCCGGCCCACCTGTCCCGGAGGCCCCGCAAGACCGCGTCCGGCGAACCCTTCGCTCAGGGTGCGGAGACCGTCTCACCCGGCAGCGACAGGTCCAGGGCGACCGCGCTCTCGTCGCCCGCGTGGGTCGCCGACGAGGCGAGCGGGCCGTGGCCGGTGGCGCGGGCGGCCAGGACGTACGCGCCCTGGGACGGGACCGCGAGGGCGTAACTGCCGTCCTCGTCGGAGAGCGTCGCGCCCGCCTGGCGGCCGCGGCGGTCGATGAGCGTGACCTTGGCGCGGGGGACCGGGGTGCCCTCGGCGTCCAGGACCCGGCCGCGGAATCCGCGCAGGGCCTCCTCGGCGCGCGCCAGGTTGTCCTCCTCCTCGCTGCTCGCCCGCAGTTGGGGCGCACGGTTCGGCTTCGGCAGGAACAGGGCCATCAGCAGACCGACCGCCACCGCACCGGTCGCGATGAGGAAGGAGACGCGGAAACCGTGCATGGTCGGGATCGCGACGCCGTTCACGGTGTTCGCCGTGTTGGCCAGCACCATGCCGATGACGGCGCTCGACACCGACGTACCGATGGATCGCATCAGCGTGTTGAGGCCGTTGGCCGCGCCCGTCTCCGAGGCCGGGACCGCGCCGACGATCAGGGCGGGGAGCGAGGAGTAGGCGAGGCCGATGCCCGCACCGAGGACGACGGCGATGACCAGGCTCTGCCAGGCGGCGCTCATGAGACCCAGACCCGCTCCGTAGCCGATCGCGATGATCAGCATGCCGAGGATGAGGGTGGTCTTGGGGCCGTACTTCGCGGACAGACGGGCGTAGACCGGCGCCGTGAACATCATCGTCAGGCCCAGCGGGGCGACCAGCAGTCCGGCGACGACCATCGACTGGCCGAGGCCGTAGCCGGTGGCCTTCGGGAGCTGGAGGAGCTGGGGGAGGACCAGCGAGACGACGTAGAAGCTGACCCCGACCATGATCGACGCGAGGTTGGTGAAGAGGACGGCCGGGCGGGCCGTGGTGCGCAGGTCGACGAGCGGCGCCTTGGTGCGCAGCTCGAAGACGCCCCACAGGAGCAGTACGAGGGCCGACGCGGCGAACAGGCCGAGCGTGGTGCCCGAGGTCCAGCCCCAGTCGCTGCCCTTGGTGATGGGCAGGAGGAAGAGGACCAGGCCGGTGGAGAGACCGAACGCGCCGAGCACGTCGAAGGAGCCCTCGGCGCGCATGGGGGATTCCGGTACGACGAGGAGGGTGAGGGCGATGGAGAGCGCGCCGAGGCCCGCGGCACCGTAGAAGAGGGCGTGCCAGTCGGCGTGCTGGGCGATCAGGGCCGCCAGCGGCAGGGCGAGGCCGCCGCCGACGCCGATCGAGGAGCTCATCAGGGCCATCGCCGAGCCGAGCTTCTCGCGGGGCAGCATGTCGCGCATCAGCCCGATGCCGAGGGGGATCGCGCCCATCGCGAAGCCCTGGAGGGTACGGCCGACGATCATGACGATCAGGTCGCTGGTGAGCGCGCTGACCAGCGCGCCGACCACCATCACCGCCAGGCTGACGATCAGCAGCCGGCGCTTGCCGTACAGGTCGCCGAGGCGGCCCATGATCGGAGTGGCCACGGCGCCCGAGAGAAGCGTGGAGGTCAGGACCCAGGTGGCGTTGCTGGGCTCGGTGTCGAGGAGCTGGGGCAGGTCCTTGATGACCGGGACGAGCAGGGTCTGCATCACCGCGACGACGATGCCCGCGAAGGCGAGCACCGGGACGAGGGCGCCGCTCGCCGGGCGGCTGGGCTGATCGGTCGGCGTAGATCTCATGTGAGTGGCCAACCCGGTGTGCTGGGGCAACTATTCCGATGCTTTGGCCAGCTAACGATTTCTTTATCTTCTCTTGAAGGAGAGGCGAGCCCAGGCCCGGCCCGGCCTAGGTCCTCCTGCGGGGGCGGACTGGGCCGAAATCCCGATGCCGGGGGCATCCGGCGGTTGAGACCATGACGGCCATGCCGGAAGCCGCCGCAGTAACCCGTGCCCCCCGTCCACGTACGAAGCCTCCCGTCTGGCTGGTCGTGGCGCTCGCGTGCGCCGGACAGTTCCTCGTCGTGCTCGACATGTCCGTCGTCAACGTGGCACTGCCGTCGGTACGGGCCGACCTGGCCCTGAGCGAGCAGGGCCTGCAGTGGGTGGTGAACGCGTACGCGATCGCCTTCGCCGGGTTCATGCTGCTCGGCGGGCGGGCCGGCGACCTGTACGGGCGCAAGCGGATGTTCCTGGTCGGGCTCGGCCTGTTCACGCTCGCCTCGCTGGGCGGCGGACTGGCCCAGGACGGCTGGCAGCTGCTGGTCGCACGGGCCGTGCAGGGGCTGGGCGCGGCGGTGCTGGCGCCCTCGACACTGACGATCGTCACGTCCGCGGTACCCGAGGGGGCGGCACGCGCGCGTGCCATAGCGACCTGGACGGCGGTGGGTGCGGGCGGCGGAGCGGCGGGCGGGTTCGTCGGCGGGGTGCTGGTGGACGTGTGGTCGTGGCGCTGGACGCTGCTGGTCAACGTGCCGGTCGGCGCGGTCCTCCTCCTCGGCGCCCTGTGGTGGCTGGCCGAGAACCGGGCCGGGAACGGGCGCCGACTCGACCTGCCCGGCGCGGTGCTGGTGACGGCGGGGCTGGCGGCTTCGGCGTACGGCATCTCGCAGACGGAGGCCGAGGGGTGGACGTCGGCGGCGACGGTGGTCCCGCTCATGGTCGGGGTGGCGCTGATCGGAGTGTTCCTGCTGGTCGAGGCGCGTACGGCGGCCCCGCTGATGCCGCTCGGACTGCTGCGCCGACGCTCGGTGGCGTCCGCCAACGTGGCGATGTTCCTGAGCGGCTCCGCGATGTTCTGCATGTGGTTCTTCATGACGCTGTACGCCCAGAACGTGCTCGGCTACTCCCCGACCGAGGCCGGTCTCGCCCTGGTGCCGAGCTCCCTGGCGATCGTGCTGGCGTCGAAGGCGGCGCCACGGTTCATGCGAGTGCTGGGCGAGCGGAACGTGGCGGTGCTGGGGACCCTCGTGGCTGTGGCCGGGTTCGCCTGGCAGTCGACGATGAGTGTGGACGGGGACTACGTCGTCACGATCATGATCCCCGGCATCCTGATGATGCTCGGAGCCGGTCTCGCCACGACACCCCTGGCCGCGCTGGCCACGTCGGGGGCGGCGCCCGGGGAGGCGGGACTGGTGTCGGGCCTGGTCAACACCTCGCGCACGATGGGCGGCTCACTGGGACTCGCGGTGATGTCGACGCTGGCGGCGGCGCGGACGGCGGGGAGCACGGGGCGGGAGGCGCTGACGGAGGGGTATGCGCTGGTGTTCCGGACGGGGGCCGGGGTGTTGGTGGGCGGGGCGGTGGTGATGTTGGTGTGGCTGCCGCGGAGGGTTCCGGCGGCGGTGGCGGTTCCGGTGGCCGTTCCGGTGCTGGCTCCGGTGTCGGGGGAGGCCGAGGACGAGATGGGGGAGGGGCCGGGGGCGGGGGCGGGGTCAGAGGCAGAGACGGGTCGGAAGTTTTCCGCGGAGTGAGACGGGGGGCGGGGGAGCAGCTCGCCGGTGAACGCTCCGAGGTCGGCGGCCAGGTGGGCGGGAGGATTCCGGCGGGCGAAAAGATTTCCCCCGACTGAGGCAACGGTCTGGGCGGCCCATGGACTCCTTTAGACATCTAGGAGGTGGGAGGTGCCCATGGGGGATCGAAAAGAGGCTCGGGACGAGGAGTTCCAGAGCTTCGTCATCGGCCGCTGGCCGCGGCTGATGCGGACGGCATTTCTCCTCACGGGGGAGCAGCACGGCGCGGAGGACCTGGTCCAGTCGACCCTGGAACAGGTCTACGTGGCCTGGCGCAGAGTCGGCTCGGCCGACGACCCGGAGGCGTATGTACGGCGCGTGATGATCAACGCGCACGCACGAAAACACCGTCGACGGCTCCGGGAGTTCCTGGCGCCCAAGGACGACTCGGGCCTCGTACGCGAGATCGCCGACACCGGCGACCGCATCGCCCAGGCCGAGGACCGCAACGCCCTGCTGAAGGCGTTGTCCCAGTTGCCGCCACGGCAGCGCGAGGCGGTCGTCCTGCGCTACTGGGAGGACCTCACCGAGACACAGACCGCCGAGGCGATGGGCTGTTCCGTCGGCTCGGTGAAGAGCAACGCGGCCAAGGGAATCGCGAAACTCCGCGCCATACCGGGGCTGGCCGACGTCGTGACGCAGGGAGGGCGGAAGTGATGAACGCGGACCGGGAGACGAACCACGACATGACGAACGGTGACATCGCCTCCATGCTGGCCGGAGCCGCGGACGAGGTCGAGATCGGTATAGCCCCCTACGAGGCGGTCATTCGCGGCGGCCGTCGCCGCAAGGCCCGCCGCTGGGCGGTCGCCGCGGCCACGGCCCTGGTGCTCGCCGGTTCCTCGGCGACGCTCGCGGTGGCGGGACTGCCGGGCGGGGACCGGACGGTGGCACCGGCGGCGACGCAGTCGGCGACGCCCGCACCCGACCTGTTCACCCCCACCCGGACGACCCTCGCGACCGGCACGGAGAACGGCAAGGAGTGGCGGGTCGCCATCGACGTCTGGGCCGCGCCGCGGACCGAGGCGCAGGCGGCGGGTCAGTTTGCGGCGATGGGTGAGTACGGCGATGCGCCGGCCGGGACGAAGCCCTCCGAACTGATCGGCAAGAGGTCGTACCTCGTGTACTTCAGCAACGGCGACGAGCGGCGGAAGACGTTCGAGGACCTGTTCACGAAGCACGACACCATGGCGGGCACGGACCTCCAGTCCGCCTCGACCCCCTTCGACATCGACACCGACGGTCCGGAACGCCTGGTCATCGGCATGGTCGGCAAGAACGCCCAGCAGGTCACCTGCACCTGGAAGAACGGCACGGCGACCAAGGTCGACAGGGCCCCGCAGAACGAGGACACCAGCACCGACACCCCGGCGATCCGCCCGGCGGAGGGTTCCCCGGTGGACTGGTTCGTCTGCCTGGCCCCGGAGGGCACGGCGGCGCAGTCGGCGGAGGTGACGAGGGTGCGGTAACGGGGTGCGGGGTGGGGGCGGTTCTGCCCAGCACCGGGTTTGGACGGTGGCAGCGGCGGGGGCGTGGGCGTCGAGGGCTCCCGTCACACCCACCCCTGCTGTCGAGCCTCCCGCAGTGCCTCCATCCGGTTGCGGGTGGCGGTCTTGCCGATGGCGGAGGAGAGGTAGTTGCGGACGGTGGACTCGGAGAGGTGGAGGGCGGAGGCGATGTCGGCGACCGTCGCCCCGTCCGCCGAGGCGCTCAGTACGTCGCACTCGCGGGAGGTGAGGGGGTTGGGGCCGGCGCTGAGGGCGGCCGCGGCGAGGGCGGAGTCGATGACCGTCTCGCCGGTCAGGACACGGCGGATGGAGGAGGCCAGTTCCTCGACGGGGCCGTCCTTCACCAGGAAGCCCGCGGCGCCGGCCTCCATGGCCCGGCGGAGATAGCCGGGGCGGCCGAAGGTGGTGAGGATCAGGACCCGGCAGTCGGGGGCCTCGTCACGGAGCTCGGCGGCGGCGTCGAGGCCGCTCTTGCCGGGCAGTTCGATGTCGAGAAGCGCGACGTCCGGGCGGTGGATCAGCGCCGCGTCCACGATCTCGTCGCCGGCCCCCACCTGGGCCACGACCTCGATGTCCGCCTCCATGCCGAGCAGCAGCGCGAGCGCGCCCCGCATCATCCCCTGGTCCTCGGCGAGCAGAACCCTGATGGACTTGGTGGGCCGGTGGTCCCGGGGCATCTCGTTCACGGCCCAAGGGTAGGGCGCGGGGGCCGGGTGTGCTCGGCGCGGAGTCGTGCCGGTGTGCCTTGCACCTAACATGCTCCAAGTGATGTCGGCCGATGACGTGTTGTCCGTGCTCGCCCTGCTGCGGCGGGCGCATGTGGAGGTCTGGGTCGGTGGAGGCTGGGGCATCGACGCGCTGGTCGGTGAGCAGACCCGGGACCATCGCGACCTCGACCTGATGCACCGCCTGGAGCAGGAGCCGGCCGTCACGGCGGCCCTGTCCGAGGCCGGGTACGTGGAGAGCCTCGACTGGCGCCCCGTCCGCTTCGTCGTGACGGCCCCGGACGGCAGGGAGATCGATCTGCACCCGCTGGTCTTCGACGAGGACGGCTCCGCGACGCAGGCTTCCTTCGACCCGCAGAACCCCTTCCCCTACCCCGCCTCCGCCTTCGTGACCGGCACCATCGGATCCACCCCGGTCCCCTGCCTCTCCGCCGCCCAGCAGGTCCATTTCCACCAGGGCTACGAGCCGACGCCCCGAGACCGCCACGACATGGCACAACTCCGCCGCGCCTTCAATATCCCCACGCACTTCTGACCCACCCCACCCCGCAGATCGGCGATCGGCAGATCCGTCCCAGCCCCAGCCCGCCCCACCTGCGCCTTTCTCCTCCAGTCCTGAGACCCATCTGCCAATCACTCCCGCCCCCGGGCCCTGCCCCCGGGCTCCTCACCCGGGCCCCTCACCCCACCGTCACCACCTCCCGCTCCAGTACCTCCACCGGGAGCTCCGCCTCCACCACGAACCCGCCCCTCGGGCCCGGGCCCGCCTCCAGTCGCCCGCCCGCTGCCGCGAGGCGTTCGGCCAGACCCTTCAGTCCGGTGCCGGCGGAGCCCACCGCATCGACCGGCCCCCGCCCGTCGTCCACCACCCGCAGCCGCACCCGTTCCGCCGTCCCCTCCACCGCGATCTCGCACCGTGAAGCCCCGCTGTGCCGCACCGCGTTGGTCACGGCCTCCCGTACGACCCAGCTCAGCAGCGTCTCCGTGTGGGCGGTCAGGGGTGGGCCGGAGTGGCGTACGACGGGTTCGACGGACGCGGCCTCCAGGGCCGAGCGGGCGCGGTCCAGCTCTGTGCTGAGGCTTCCCTCGCGGTAGCCGGTCACCGCCTCGCGGATCTCGGTGAGCGCCTGGCGGCCGACGGACTCGATGTCGGTGATCTGGGCGAGGGCCGCGTCCATGTCGCGGGAGGCCAGACGGCGGGCGGCCTCCGACTTGACCACGATCACGGACAGGGTGTGGCCGAGGAGGTCGTGGAGGTCACGGGAGAAGCGCAGGCGCTCCTTCTCGACCGCGCGCCGGGCCAGTTCCTCGCGGGCGGCGCGCAACTCCCGTACCGCTTCGGAGAGGGACAGGATCGCCGCGGTCACCATCGTCGAAAGGAAGGTGGCGTATCCGATGTTCACCGCGTCCCAGCCGTCCTGGACCGCGGAGACGGCCACCGCGAGTGCGGTGAGGCCGAGCCCGGTACGGCCGAGCCAAGGGCCCCGGGTCACGGCGCCCGTGGCCAGTCCGAGCAGCGGGAAGAAGAACAGCCAGTTGCCGCCGTAGCCGATGGCCAGGGCGCAGGTGACCACGCCCATCAGGACGAGCGCGACCCGGGTCGAGCGGGCCTCGCGCTTCTCCTTCACGAAGGCGCGGAAGACGACGTAGATGTAGAGGGAGTTGAAGGCGAGCAGGCCGAGGGCGCCCAGCCATGGCTGGGGTGTTCCGGCCTGGAAGATGTTGGAGAAGGCGCCCATTCCCATCAGCAGCCAGGGGAGGAAGGAGAAGCCGGTGGGCGGTGGGCCCGGGTCCTCGACCGGCACGCCGGTCTTGCGGGCGGTGCGCTGGTCGGCCTTGAAGCGTTCCATGTCCGACTTCCAGTCCGCCCGCGCCACCTGCCACGCGTCCATACGGCACGACGTCTTCCGCAACCACGACCCGTTCCCGCTGTCCTGTGTCATGGCTCCCACGCTACGAACCCGCCCACGTGCGCGGCAGAGGGACATGTACGGAATCCGGCAGTACAAATGTCATGAGGCCCAGCATCTGACATGCCGTCAGTAGTCTTCACAACTTCTGAGAGCTGGGCTATACAGGGGTCGCCGTACTGGAACGCGTTCTAGAACGAGCGCGGAGGCACGGACCCGTGAACGACCTCGGTGCGGCCGACGGTGCGGACGGCCGCACCGAGGTCTCTGAGCCCCCAGGAGCCCCATGCCCATCGACGCCGCAAAGGCAGTGGCCGCCGAACCCAGGACGGGCGAGATCGCCTGGAACTCCAAGGACGTGCAGCTCTACCACCTCGGCATCGGAGCAGGCGTCCCGGCGACGGACCCGGACGAGCTGCGCTACACCCTCGAGTCACGACTGCATGTCCTGCCGAGCTTCGCCACCGTCGCCGGCTCCGGCTCGCCCGGCGTGATCAGCGGTCTGTCCATGCCCGGCATCGAGGTCGACCTCGCCAAGGTCCTGCACGGCGGCCAGTCGCTGACCATCCACCGCCCGCTGCCCGTCGCGGGCACCGCCACCGCCACCGGCCGTATCGCCGCGGTCCACGACAAGGGCAAGGCCGCGGTCCTCGTCATGCGCACCGAGGTCGCCGACGCCGACGGCCCGTTGTGGACCAACGACGCCCAGATCTTCGTGCGGGGAGAAGGGGGCTGGGGTGGCGACCGGGGGCCGTCCGGCCGCCTCGACCCGCCCTCCGGCGAGCCGGACCGGGTCGTCGAGCGGGCCGTCCGTGAGGACCAGGCCCTGCTCTACCGCCTCTCCGGCGACTGGAACCCGCTGCACGCCGACCCCGAGTTCGCCAAGGTCGCCGGGTTCGAGCGGCCCATCCTGCACGGGCTGTGCACCTACGGCATCACGCTCAAGGCGGTCGTCGACACCGTGCTGGGCGGGGACGTGGCGCGGGTGCGCTCGTACGTCACCCGGTTCGCCGGGGTCGTGTACCCGGGGGAGACCCTGCGCATCCGGATGTGGGAACAGCAGGACGCCGTACGGGTCGCCGTGAGCGCCGTCGAGCGGGACGACGCGCCCGTCCTCGCCGACACCGTCGTCGAACACACCTGAGCACACCAGCCGTTGAGGGGAGCCGCACCATGCGCGCAGCCGTACTGCACGAGATCGGCCAGGACAAGCTGGAGATCCTCGACGACGTCGAGGCGGTGGGGTTCGGTCCCGGAAAGGTCAGGATCAGGGTGCGGGCCGCGGGGCTGTGCCACTCGGACCTGTCCGGGATGAGCGGCGTGCTGCCGCAGCCCGCGCCCTTCGTACCCGGTCACGAGGGCGCGGGCGAGATCCTCGAAGTCGGAGAGGGCGTCGGCAACTTGAAGGCCGGTGACCGGGTCGTCGTCTGCTGGCTGCCCGCCTGCGGCGCGTGTCCGGCGTGCAAGCGCGGCCAGACCGAGCTGTGTCTGGCCGGGTTCATGAACGCCGGCACCCCCAACTTCAGGCGCCCCGCCGGAGACGTCTTCGGCATGGCCGGCACCGGCACCTTCACCGAGGAGGTCGTCGTCGACGCGGGCTGCGCGGTGCCGATCCCCGACGACGTGCCCTTCGACATCGCCGCGCTGATCGGCTGCGGAGTCACCACGGGTCTTGGCGCCGCCCTCAACACCGCCGACGTACAGGCCGGTTCGTCCGTCGCCGTCATCGGCTGCGGCGGTGTCGGCATCTCCGCGATCCAGGGCGCCCGGCTCAAGGGCGCGGCGGAGATCGTGGCCGTCGACCCGGTGCTCTCCCGCCGGGAGTCCGCCCTCAAGTTCGGTGCCACCAGGGCCGTTTCCCCCGACGAGCTGGCCGACGCCAAGCAACAGGTCACCGCGGGCGAGGGCTTCGACTACGTCTTCGAGGTCGTCGGCAGGTCCGCCACGGCGCGCACCGCGTACGACAACACCCGGCGCGGCGGCACCCTGGTCGTCGTCGGCGCGGGCGCCATGGACGACAACCTCCAGCTCAACATGTTCGAGCTGTTCTTCGACGAGAAGCGGATCCTGCCCTCCATGTACGGCGGCGGTGACGTCCTGACCTCCTACGAGCGGACCATCGCCCTGTGGCGGGCGGGCCGCGTCGACCTGGCGGGCCTGATCACCCACCGCGTCCCGCTGGCCGACATCAACGAGGCCCTGGACCAGATGCGCACCGGCACCTCGCTGCGCACCTGCATAGAGATCTGAGGAACTCCGGGTATGTCACTGCCACTTGAGGGGCTCTCCGCGATCGTCACCGGCGCCGGACGCGGCCTCGGCCGGGCCGAGGCGCTCGAACTCGCCCGGCTCGGTGCCGCCGTCGTCGTCAACGACTACGGGCAGCCCGGCCGCGACGGCTCCGGCGAGGCCTCCGCGGGCCCCGCCGAGGAGGTCGCCGCCGAGATCCGCGCGGCGGGCGGCAAGGCGCTCGCCCACACCGGGGACGTCTCCGACTTCCCACAGGCCCAGCGACTCGTCCAGTCGGCCGTCGAGGAGTTCGGCAAGCTCGACATCCTCGTCAACAACGCGGGCATCCTGCGCGACCGCATGGTCTTCTCCATGACCGAGCAGGAGTGGGACTCGGTGATCCGGGTCCATCTCAAGGGCCACTTCAACACCACCCGCTTCGCCGCCGCGCACTGGCGCGAGAGGTCCAAGGCGGTGGACGGGCCGGTGTACGGGCGGATCGTGAACACCTCGTCGGAGGCGTTCCTCGCGGGTTCGGCCGGACAGCCCAACTACGCCGCCGCGAAAGGCGGAATCGTCGGGCTCACCACCTCCACGGCGCTCGCCCTCGCCAAGTACGGCGTCACCGCGAACGCCATCTGCCCGCGCGCCCGCACCCGGATGACCGAGGACGTCTTCGCGGGCTTCGAAGCGCCCGACGCCGGGCTCGACCCCCTCGCCCCCGAGCATGTCGCCCCGCTCGTCGGTTACCTGGCCTCACCCGCCGCCGCACGCGTCAACGGCCAGCTGCTGGTCGTACACGGAGGGATGGTCGCCCTGGTCGACCGCCCGCGTGTGCAGGCCAAGTTCGACAGCAAGCAGGAGACCTTCACCTACGACGAACTGGACGCGCTGCTCACCCCGCACTACGCGGCGCGGCCGCCGGGGGAGACGTTCGCGGCGGCGGAGGTGCTGGGGCTCAAGCGGGAGTAGACATACGGAACGGGAGTAGACATACGAAGGGGCCCGCGTGTCAGGCGACACGCGGACCCCTTCTTCGTACCGTCAGGCAGCCTTTTCGGCTTCCTCGACCGGCTTGCGGTGCCGGCCCCGAGGGGCCGAATCGCCGTCGTGAGCCGAGACCTGCCCCCGGTGCCGACCGTGGCCGGACGACTGCTGGACATCGGTGCGCGGCGGCTGAATCGTGCTTGCGTCGCTCATCGGAAGAACTCACCCCGTCAACATGATCTTTCTAACAGCCGGGCGAGTTTAACCAACCGACCACGGGGCGAATCCAGGCGGCCACGCCAACCGGCACTAGTTCGTTACAAGACCACCCAACGCCGTTTTCCCGAGGCTCTTCTGCGCCACTTTCCCGAGCGCTTCCAACGGCGCCTTCCCGAGTGGCACCGGTCTCAGTACCGCGGGCTCCGGGGGATCCGGTTGCGACGGCCCGTCCGAGTCCGACGGCCTCCCCGGCGTCGACTCGTCGGCCGTCGCGTCCCGGACCGGATCCCCCGGGCCCGCGTCCCCCGTCCTTCCCCCGCCCCCCGGTTCCCCCGTGGGCACCGTCAACTCCGCCACCGCGCACGGCGCTTCGTCCGTCGCGTACGGCAGTCGCAGCACCCCGTCCCGCGTCCACAGCCCGGCGCCCGTCAACCACCCCATGGGCGCCGCGAGATGGTGCACCTGCCGCCCGTTCGGCCGCCACATGCCGACCCAGCTGCCCACCGGCCCGTCGATCCGCAGCGCCACCGCACAGTTCTCCGGCATCAGCACCTGCCCCGGCTGGACGGCGAACGGCGTCACCACGCACTCGGGCAGCCGCAGGCTCTCCGGGAAACGCACCGGCAGCGTGCTGCCGAGCACCCCCCAGCCGAGCCGCTCCTCACCGGGCGCGTCCGAACGGATCAGCAGCAGCCTGCTGTCCGGGTCGGCGAGCAGCAGCCGGTCGTCACTGCCGGCGGAGATCTGCAGCAGCGGCGACACCTCACCGCCCCGCTCCAGATCGACCACGATCGCCTTGGTGAACCCCCCGACCTCCCGGTCCAGGGCCAGCATCCGCCCCGCCCGGTCCAGCCACACCCCGCCCGAGCAGCGCCCCGGGACCTCCGCGAGGTGCTCGGGCCCGAAGGCGCCCCCCGCCACCAGCCACACCGCGGTCGAGTGCCGGCCCGCGGCGAGGGCGTACGCCTTCTCGCCCCCCGGCGCGGGCGGCAGCAGCCACAGCCGGGTGCCCTCCTCCGGGCACTCGACCGCCCCGAGCGGCAGCTCACCGGTGGCGGGAACGGTCGGGTAGAGCAGCGAGAAGTTGTGCCGCCCGTCCGCGAACCGCCTGATCAGAACCCGTCCGTCGCCCATCGGCTGCACCTCGGTGCCCGGCTCCTCCGGCTGGTTGCCGGGCAGCGGTACCGCGTACGGCTCGGGGCCGTCCAGCGTCCAGCGCTCCGGGAACCAAGAGTCGCCGTCCAGCGTGAGGCGGGCGGCGTACGCGCCGTCCGCGGTGATCGTGCAGCCAGCCTGCGGCGTACCGTCCTCGTCCGCCGCCGTGGGCTCGATCGCACAGGCCGTCATCGTTCGGTCACCTCCGGCCACGAAGCTAGTTTCGCACGCACGGACGTGGGACGAGCTGACGGCCACTTCACACAAAGGGATGGCACAGGAACGATTCGCCTGAGGAAAACGGGACGATTGTGCTGGGCGGGGTCATCGGGAGCCGGACCGGTACATCGGCACAGACCAGCCAGGTAGCCTTTGCCCCGTGCCCCGTCTGTCTGAAGTCATCACCGCGCTGGAGAACCTGTGGCCCGCCGAGCGGGCCGAGTCCTGGGACGCGGTCGGCACCGTCGTGGGCGACCCCGACCAGGAGGTCTCGCGGGTCCTGTTCGCCGTCGACCCGGTCCAGGAGATCGTCGACGAGGCGGTGAAGCTGGGCGCCGACCTGCTGGTCACCCACCACCCGCTCTATCTGCGCGGTACGACCACGGTCGCGGCGACCCACTTCAAGGGCCGCGTCGTCCACACGCTCATCAAGAACGACATCGCCCTGCACGTGGCGCACACGAACGCGGACACGGCGGACCCCGGGGTGAGCGACGCGCTCGCGGGCGCGCTGGACCTCCGGGTCGTACGACCGCTGGTGCCGGACCCCTCCGACAAGGAGGGCCGCCGAGGCCTCGGCCGGATCTGCGAGCTGGACCACCCCCTTTCGCTGAAGGACTTCGCCGCACGGGCCGCCGCCCGGCTCCCCGCCACCGCGCAGGGCATCCGCGTCGCCGGCGACCCCGAGGCGGTCGTCCGCACGGTCGCCGTCAGCGGCGGCTCCGGCGACAGCCTCTTCGACGTCGTACGCGCCGCCGGCGTCGACGCCTTCCTCACCGCGGACCTCCGCCACCACCCGGCATCCGAGGCCCGAGCCCAAACCCCTCTCGCGTTGCTCGACGCGGCGCACTGGGCCACCGAATGGCCCTGGTGCGAGCTGGCCGCGACCCAGCTCGACGAGATCTCCGACCGCCACGGATGGGGCCTGCGGGTCCACGTCTCCAAGACGGTCACCGACCCCTGGACCGCCCACGCGGCGTCCGCCACCGACACCACCGACTCACTGGGAGCCCCCAACTGAACGCCGCGCCCGCCGACCAGATCCGTCTCCTCGAGGTCCAGGGCCTCGACGTCCGCCTCCAGCAGCTCGCGCACAAGCGCAAGTCGCTGCCCGAGCACGCCGAGATCGAGTCGCTGACCAAGGACCACACCCAACTGCGTGACCTGCTGGTCGCCGCGCAGACCGAGGAGAGCGACACCGCCCGCGAGCAGACCAAGGCCGAGCAGGACGTGGACCAGGTGCGTCAGCGCGCCACCCGCGACCAGCAGCGCCTGGACTCCGGGGCCGCCACCTCCCCGAAGGACCTGGAGAACCTCCAGCGCGAGATCACCTCCCTCGCCAAGCGCCAGGGCGACCTGGAGGACATCGTCCTGGAGGTCATGGAGCGCCGGGAGTCCGCGCAGGAGCGGGTCGTCGAGCTGACCGAGCGGGTCGGCGCGGTGCAGGGCAAGGTCGACGACGCGACGGCCCGCCGGGAGGCGGCGTTCGAGGGCATCGACAACGAGGTCGCCACCGTCACCAAGGAGCGCGAGGTCATCGCGGGCACGATCCCCGCGGACCTGCTCAAGCTCTACGACAAGCTGCGCGAGCAGCAGGGCGGCATCGGTGCGGCGAAGCTGTACCAGCGCACCTGCCAGGGCTGCCGCCAGGAGCTGGCGATCACCGACATCAACGAGATCCGTGCGGCCGCGCCGGACACGGTCGTCCGCTGCGAGAACTGCCGTCGCATCCTGGTGCGTACGTCCGAGTCCGGCCTGTAAGGAGCGTTGCGCGTGCGGGAGTTCATCGTCGAGGCCGACGGCGGGTCCCGGGGCAACCCCGGACCCGCGGGCTACGGCTCGGTGGTCATCGACGCGGCGACCGGCGAGACGTTGGCGGAGCGGGCCGAGTACATCGGCGTCGCGACGAACAACGTCGCCGAGTACCGGGGCCTGGTGGCCGGCCTCCGCGCCGCGCACGAACTGGACCCCGCCGCCTCCGTCCATGTCCGCATGGACTCCAAGCTCGTCGTCGAGCAGATGTCGGGCCGCTGGAAGATCAAGCACCCGGACATGAAGCCGCTCGCGATGGAGGCGGGGCGGGTGTATCCGGCGGACCAGGTGACGTACGAATGGATCCCGCGGGAGCGCAACAAGCACGCGGACCGGCTCGCCAACGAGGCGATGGATGCGGGGAAGCGGGGGGAGCAGTGGTCGGCGTCGGACTCGACGGCGGAGCTGGACGCGGCCGCCTCTTCGTCCCGCCGCGGAGCGGTGGAGTCTTTGGGCGGCGGAGCCGCTGAGGCCGAGGCTGATGTGCGTGCCGCGAAGGTGGTGGCCAGCCCCGGGTGGGCGCCGGCCGACATGGGGGCGCCCGCGACCTTTGTGCTGCTACGGCACGGGGAGACGCCGTTGACGCCTCAGAAGCGCTTCTCCGGGAGTGGAGGGACCGATCCGTCCCTGTCCGACGTGGGGCGTGGGCAGGCCGAGCGGGTCGCCGCCGCGCTCGCCCGGCGTGGCACGGTCCAGGAGATCCTCGCCTCGCCCCTCACCCGTACCCGGGAGACCGCCGCCGCCGTGGCCGAGCGGCTCGGGCTCGACGTGACCGTCGAGGACGGGCTCCGGGAGACCGACTTCGGGGCGTGGGAGGGGCTCACCTTCGCCGAGGTACGGGAGCGCTACCCCGACGACCTCAACACCTGGCTCTCCGACCCGGACGCCGAACCCACCGGCGGCGGTGAGAGCTTCGCGGCCACGGCCACCCGTATCGCGGCGACGAGGGACAAGCTGGTCGCGGCGTACGCGGGACGTACGGTCCTGCTCGTCACGCATGTCACGCCGATCAAGACGTTCGTACGACTCGCGCTCGGCGCCCCGCCGGAGTCCCTGTTCCGGATGGAGCTGTCGGCCGCGTCCCTGTCCGCCGTGGCGTACTACGCCGACGGCAACGCGAGCGTGCGGCTCTTCAACGACACGTCCCACCTGCGTCCCTGAGCCCCGACGCCGCGCGGGCCAGCTCTTCGATCCGGTCCCAGTCCCGCGCGGCGACCGCATCCGCGGGCAGCATCCACGTTCCGCCCACGCAACCGACGTTGGGCAGGGACAGATACTCCGGTGCGTTCGCCGGACCGATACCCCCCGTAGGGCAGAACCGCGCCTGAGGCAGCGGACCGGCCAGCGACTTCAGATACGCCGTCCCGCCCGCCGCCTGCGCCGGGAAGAACTTCATCTCCCGCACCCCGCGCTCCAGCAGCGCCACGACCTCCGACACCGTGGACACCCCCGGCAGGAACGGCACCCCGGACGCCCGCATCGCGGTCAGCAGTACGTCGGTCCAGCCCGGGCTGACCAGAAACCGCGCCCCGGCCCGCACGCACTGCGTCACCTGCTCCGGCGTCACGACCGTCCCCGCCCCGACCACCGCGCCGGGTACACCGTCGGCGATGGCCCGGATCGCCTCCAGCGCGACCGGCGTCCGCAAGGTCACCTCGATCGCCGGCAGCCCTCCGGCGACCAGCGCCCGCGCCAGCGGCACGGCATCGGAGGCGTCCTCGATGACGACGACGGGCACGACGGGCGCGAGGTCGAGCACGGAGGCGTACGGCGAGGAGGGCAGCGGGGAGGAGGGCAGCGGCGAGGTCATGGCCTCATCGTGCCCAGGGGAAGCGATAGCTGCAACGAGCGTTGCAGATGCTGCAACCGTCAGTGGATCTCGTCCACGAGAACGTCCAGCGTCCAGGCCTTCCCGGCCCCCTTCGGCGGCGCCACCTCCACCACGTACCCCAGGTCCCGCAACGCCTCCACCAGCTCGGCAGGCCCCGCCGGCGCGATGCCCGCCGACAGCAGACTCCGTACGATCCGCCCCTTGGTCGCCTTGTTGAAGTGGCTGACCACCTTGCGCGTCGGCGCGTGCAGCACCCGCACGCTCGCCGTCCGCCCGGCCACCTCACCCTTCGGCTTCCACGCCGCCGCGTACGCCGAGGACCGCAGATCCAGCACCAGCCCGTTCCCGGCGGCCTCGGGAAGCGCCGCCGCCATCGGCGTACGCCAGTGCGCGCCCAGCGCTCCGAGGCCGGGCAGCTTCACGCCCATGGAGCACCGGTACGAGGGGATCCTGTCGGCGACCCCGACGGCACCCCACAGCCCCGAGAAGACGAGCAGCTGACGGGCGGCCCGCTTCTTGGCGGCCGTGTCGAGGGAGGACAGCTCCAGAGCGTCGTACAGCACACCTGTGTAGATCTCCCCGGCGGGCCGTGCCCCGGCGGTCCGCAGTTCGGTGTTCTTGCCGACCTCGCCCCGCAGCCCCTCGCTCAGCCCGAGCACCTCACGCGCCTTGCCCTCGTCACCGGCGCACAGCTCGACGAGCTCGCCGAGAACGGCCTCACGGGCCTCGGTCAGCCCCGGCAGCGACAACGACTCCAGCTTCAGCGGGGCGCCACGACCGGAGGAGGCCTTGCCTTCGGACGGCGGCAGCAGGACAAGCACGGGCGGGATCTCCTTCGGTAGCGGCGGTAGCAGCTGTAACGGCTGTAGATCCTGTACAGCTCTGCGACAGCGTACGGCGTGCTCCTCGGGGTTCCCGGCCCTACGCTCGCTGTATGCCCCGCCGCCACATCCGCGTGACCGGCGCCCTCGAAGCCCCCCTCCGGGCCGCCCTCACAGCGCTGCGCACCGAACTGGGAGTGCCGGAGACGTATCCGCCGGAGGCCTCGGCGGACGCCGGGACACCTCCCGCGCGCCCCTCGTACGACGCCACCGACATCCCCCTGTTCACGATCGACCCGCCCACCTCCACCGACCTCGACCAGGCGATGCACCTCTCCCGCCAGGGCACCGGCTACCGCGTCCGGTACGCCATCGCGGACGTCGCCGCCTTCGTCACCCCCGGGTCGGCGCTCGACGCGGAGACGCACCGCCGCGTGATGACCCTCTACTTCCCGGACGAGAAGGTCCCCCTGCACCCCGTCTCCCTCAGCGAGGGCGCGGCCAGTCTGCTCCCGGACCGGACGCGCCCGGCCGCCCTGTGGACGATCGACCTCGACGCGGACGGCCGTACCGTCGCCGTCGACGTCCGCCGCGCCCTGGTCCGCAGCCGGGCCAAGCTGAACTACGAGGGCGTACAGAAGGAGATCGACTCGAAGACGGCCGAGGAGCCACTGGCGCTGCTGGAGGTGATCGGACGGCTGCGGGAGGAGCTGGAGGTGGAGCGGGGCGGGATCTCGCTGAACGTCCCCGAACAGGAGATCGTCGAGCGGGACGGGACGTACGAACTGACGTACCGCGCCCCGCTCCCCGCCGACGGCTGGAACGCCCAGATCTCCCTCCTGACCGGGATGGCGGCGGCGGACCTGATGCTGGGGCACGGCACCGGCGTCCTGCGCACCCTCCCCGCCGCCCCCGACGGCGCGGTCGGCCGCCTGCGCCGCACGGCCCACGCCCTGCACATCGACTGGCCGCACCACGTGTCGTACGCGGCGCTGGTCCGCTCCCTGGACCCGCATGTCCCGCACCACGCGGCGTTCCTCCAGGAGTGCACGACGCTGCTGCGGGGCGCGGGCTACACGGTCTTCAGGGACGGCGTACTGCCCGACATCACCACCCACTCGGCGGTGGCCGCGCCCTACGCCCACTGCACGGCACCACTGCGCCGCCTGGCCGACCGGTACGCGTCGGAGATCTGCCTCGCGGCGGTCGCGGGGGAGCCGGTGCCCGACTGGGTCCTGGCCGCGTTCGATGCGCTGCCTCGCGAAATGGCCGAGGGCGGCCGGCGCGCGGGCGCGGTGGAACGGGCCTGCGTGGACATCGTCGAGGCGGCCCTGCTGAAGGACCGGGTGGGGGAGGTGTTCGACGGGTGCGTGGTGGAACTGGAGGAGCGTCGACCGACAGTGGGCGTGGTGCAGTTGGAGTCACCGGCGGTGATCGGACGCGTCGAGGGCGCCGGTCTGTCCCTGGGCGAGCGGCTCCGGGTCCGCCTCACACAGGCCGACCCGGAACCTGCTCCGACCGTGCGTTTCGTGCCTGCGTGATCGCGCGTACGAGCTCGCCGGGTTCGTCGGCGTGGAAGCGGACGAGGCGGATCTGCTTCGGGCGCCCGAGGAAGGTGAAGTGACGGACTGGCTGGGCCAGTTCGAGGGTGACGGTGGTCCGTGCGCCCATGGCGAGGTCGAGTTCGCCGTCGGCGCGCTGGTGGGTGGCGCGCAACTCGCGCCGTACGCCGGTGATTTGGTGCAGCGGTATGCGCAGGTCGACGTGCGCGGCGCGGCGGATGCGGAGGGAGTCGGCGTAGAGCACGTGGGGCCGTACGGCGTTGGCCGCGTGCATGCCGATGACGAGGACGATGGTGTAGACGTCCAGGACGAGGACGGGCGTGTGCACGGCGGGCAGATCCCGCAGCAGCACGGACATCGTCACCGACTCGATCACGCACACGAACGCCAACCCGAACATCAACGGCCCCTCGCCACGGGCGTATCCGAATCCTCGTCCGTGCCGGGTCTGGTGCGTCCGCCGGGCCACCCACAGCGCGAGGCTGACGAACAGCCGCAGTTCATGCCGTACGAGGGCGGAGGCCGCTGTCTTCATGTCTCCTCCGTGAGGATGCGCATGGCGCGACGGATGGCCTCCGCCTGGGCCGGGGCGAAGTCGGCGTAGAAGGCGCGCAGGAAGCTGCTGCCGTGGTCCAGGGAGACGGCTTCGGGGAGCAGTTCGCGCGGTGTGCTCTCGGCGAGCTTGCGGGCGGCGTCGTCCACGCGAGGATCGTCGACGGAGGCTTCGG
The DNA here is from genome assembly GCF_045041015.1 of Streptomyces sp. NBC_00019. Taxonomy (NCBI): domain Bacteria; kingdom Bacillati; phylum Actinomycetota; class Actinomycetes; order Kitasatosporales; family Streptomycetaceae; genus Streptomyces; species Streptomyces sp. NBC_00019. Next base: position 3,381,986 of record NZ_CP108302.1, on the reverse strand, counting down.
CGAGCGCGTCGAGGAGCGCGTACGCCTCGTTGGCCTTGGCCACCCCTTCGGGCGAGGCGAGCACGGAGCTCACCGCCGACAGCATCCGCTCCCGCTCCTCCGGACCCGCGGCGGCCTCGATGAGGGCGAGCACCTCGCGGTCCTTGGCGGCCATGGGGGAGTCGGACAGCGGGGCCATCTCACTGAACAGCGCGGCGAGTTCGGGGGAGACGGGCCCTTCGGCGGGCAGCCCGTCGGCGTCCAGCAGCGCCCGCAACCGTACGCGCCGCTCCCGGATCGCCGCCTCCTGCCGGGCGAGATCCTCGTCCAGCTCCTGGAGGATCTCGGTGAGCTCCTTCTCCGTGTCATCGGCCAGCACGTCCCGCACCTCCGCGAGCCCCAGCCCCAACTCGGTCAGCCGCCGGATCCGCGCGAGCACGACGGCGTGCCGCAGGGTGTAGTCCCGATACCCGTTGCCCAGCCGTTCCGGTTCGGGCAGCAGCCCCTGATGGTGGTAGTGCCGCACGGTCCGCGTGGTGACGCCGACGGCGGCGGCGAGTTCTCCGATCCGCATGGGATCAGTAGAGACGTTGACGTTGCGGCAGGGTCAAGCACACGGTTCGACGTGCCTGACGGTGGCCGGGAACGTGTGCCACGATCGAGGGAACGGTTTCCGATCTCACGGACAGGTGATCAGCCGATGTCCCAGTCTGGCGAGCGACAGAAGGAGGGGCGTGACATGACTGCCATGGCCCACGAGCCGCTCACGCAGGCGGACGTCCTGCTCGAGGGCTTTCTCGCCCTGGACGCTCCGGAGGGTTTCCGGGCCGAGCTGATCGAGGGGGAGATCGTCGTGACGCCGCCGCCGGACGGGGACCACGAGGACTACATCGGACTGATCGTGGAGCAGGTGCACCAGCAGTCCCGAACCAGGATGCAGTTCGCCGGAAACAAGGGGCTGAAGCTGGAGAGCAGGGGTGACTGCCCGAAAGACCGCCTGATCCCGGACGGCACCTTCGCCCCCAGGGAACTGCGGCTCTACCGGGGCGCCGACTCCTGGATGCCCTGCCAAGGGGTAGCCATGGTCCTTGAGGTGACGTCCACCAAGCCCAAGGCCGACCGCGAGGCCAAACGCCGCTGCTACGCCCGCGGTGGCATCCCCCTGTATCTGCTGGTCGACCGTGAGGCCACCTCGATCACTCTCTTCAGCGACCCGGAGAAGGATGACTACCGCGAGCAGTGCACCCGGCCTTTCGGGAAGCCGCTCGCGCTCCCTGAGCCGTTCTCCTTCGACCTCGAGACAGCGGACTTTCTCTGAGTACCCCGGCGTTGCACCCTGAGGACGACGGACAGGGGGCACCGCGTGGAGCAGGCGCTGTGGACCAGGGCGAGGCTGGGCCGTTGCGGTCCGCGCCTGGACCTTCTGACGGCCCGCTTCGACAAGCATGCCTACGCCCCGCACGCCCATGACGAGTTCACGGTCGGCGTCTGTGTGGGCGGCTCGGAGATCATCGACTACCGGGGCGGACACATCCGTACGGGGCCGGGCAGCATCGTCGTACTGGCGCCGGGGGAGGTGCACACGGGCGGCCCCGGAAACGCCACGGACGGCTACGCGTACCGGGCCCTGTACGCGGAGACCGGCCTGCTGAGGGACGGGATCCTGGGCCCGGAGGCCCCGCACTTCCGTGAGCCGCTGATAGACGACCCCGAGCTGGCCGCGGCGTTGCGCAGCACACATACGGACTTGAGCGCCTGCCCCGACCCACTGGAGGCGGAGTCCCGCCTCCCGTGGCTGCTCACGGCACTGGCCCGCCGTCACTCGTCATCCCGCCCGGCGTCGGACACGGTGCCGGGTGCCGACCGCATCGCGCTCGCCGTACGAGACCGTCTGGCCGACGAACTGCTGGAACCGCCCTCGCTGGCGGACCTGGCCGCGGAACAGGGCATGTCCCGCTACCAATTGCTTCGTGCCTTCCGTACGACGATGGGGATCCCGCCGTACGCCTGGCTGGCCCAGCACCGGGTGCACCGAGCCCGACGCCTGCTGGAGTCGGGCATCCGCCCCGCCGATGTGGCGTCGCTGGTGGGCTTCGCGGACCAGGCGCACCTCACGCGGTGGTTCCGGCGGGTGCTGGGGGTGACGCCGGCGGCGTACCGCAACAGCGTTCAAGACGCCGGCTGAGACGGCGGCCGAAACTGCCCGCATGACTGCACGCGGCTGGTTCCTGTTCTCCCTGATGGGAGTGGTCTGGGGCATCCCCTACCTGATGATCAAGGTGGCGGTGGAGGCCCCGCTGTCCCCGTCGGTGGTGGTGTTCACGCGATGCGCACTGGGCGCGGCGCTGCTGCTGCCGTTCGCGGCGAGGGGCTTGGCGGGGACCGTCAGGTCGTTCTGGAAGCCGATGCTGGCCTTCGCCTGCATCGAGATCATCGGCCCGTGGTTCACGCTCACGGACGCCGAACGCCATCTGTCCAGCTCGACGGCGGGTCTGCTGATCGCCGGGGTGCCGATCGTGGGCGTGGCACTGGCCCGCTTCTTCGGCGACACGGAGCGGCTGGGGGCGAGGCGGTTGACGGGTCTGGGGCTGGGCCTGGCGGGAGTGGGGGTCCTGACCGTCCCGCATCTGACGGGCGGGGACGCCCGCTCGCTGGCGGAGGTGCTGGTGACGGTGGTGGGCTACGCGACGGCGCCCCTGATAGCGGCACGGCACCTGAGGAATGTCCCGTCCTTGCAGCTCACGGCATCCTGCCTGGGCCTGGCAGCGCTGGTGTACGCAACGCCGGCCGCGATGACCTGGCCTTCCACGGTGCCCTCGCCCACCGTCCTGCTGGCCCTGGCGGGCCTGGGCGTGATCTGCACGGCGGTGGCGTTCGTCGCCTTCCTGGAGCTGATCAAGGAGGTCGGCCCGACCCGCTCGACGGTGATCACGTACGTCAACCCGGCGGTGGCGGTGGCGGCGGGCGCGCTGTTCCTGGACGAGCAGCTGACGCTGGGCGTGGGGGCGGCGTTCGCCCTGATCCTGGCGGGCTCGGTCCTGGCGACAGCGGCCGGTCCTGCGAGGGACGAGGGCCCGGTAACATGGTCGACACGGCAGACGAGCCGGGCGGACGGCCGCGTGGAGTCCCCTTGATGGGGGGGCTTCCCGAGGAACGTCCGGGCTCCACAGGGCAAGGTGGTGGCTAACGGCCACCCGGGGTGACCCGCGGGACAGTGCCACAGAAAACAGACCGCCGGGGACCTCGGTCCTCGGTAAGGGTGAAACGGTGGTGTAAGAGACCACCAGTGCCCAGGGTGACCTGGGCAGCTAGGTAAACCCCACCTGGAGCAAGGTCAAAAGGAGCGCCGTCAAACGCGCTCTGCGGGGACGTTCGAGGGCTGCCCGCCCGAGTCCCTGGGTAGACCGCACGAGGCCGGTGGCAACACCGACCCTAGATGGATGGCCGTCTCCCCGGCCGCCGCGAGGCGACCGGGCGACAGAACCCGGCGTATAGCCCGACTCGTCTGCCGCTCATGCCTTCCCCTCACCTCCGCAGTGGGGTGGCCTGCTGGGGCGGGACATGCGTGCTGACGTGTCTAAGAATCCGCCTGCTGATCAACCGCTGCTTCGTAGAACGCATCCGCGAGGGCGACGATGATCGAGTTGATGGCCGGCCCGTCGGTGAAGAAGTAGTCAGCCATCATGTTGTGGGCGTCCTGGTTGTCTGCGACCGCCTCCGTGACGGCTGCTTGGAAGTCTGGTGACTCCACGAACTGCTTCTTGGAGTTCACCTTGGTCTGCCTGATCAGGTTCGGGTCGGCGAGCAACCGCTGGACGAGTCCCTGCACGAACTCCCTGACCTGGTACTCGGCGAACGATTCGGCGCCAAAGAGGTCGTTCATCTTGTCTATGACGACCTGGAGCGCGACGTACTTCGGATCCTTCTTCATTCCCGTGCCAGCGGCGCTGATGCCCTTCAGCTGCCCGTCGCCCACAAGCGAGATGTCGACCGGGATTGTCTTGTTGTGCTTGACCCCGACCAGCACCACATCGGAGAGATCCACGTCGGCCGCCCAAGCGGACTCGGCGATGACCTTCTCCAGCAGGCGCAGGAAGATCGAAAGCATCTCCATGTAGGGGTCGCCGTAGTCGACGATCTGGGACATGAAGTCATAGAGACGTACGTAGGTGGAGACATCCTTGCGGAACAGGTCGAGCGCCTGGAGCGTGACCTTGTCCTCCTCCTCGATAGCCCGCGCGTAGCGGCGCCGGAAGCCGTGCTGCGCCGGGCTGATCGCCGCCGAGAGCGCGTTGTTGCCCTTCCTGGTCACCCACAGCTCGGCGACCTTGCGAACGTCGTCCTCGGTGTAGATCCCGGCCTGGGCAAGCTTGTTAGCCAGGTGGACGACGACGTACGGATCGGTCTCGGTCTCCAGGGTCGCGTTCTTGAAGTACGGCTCGAAGGCTGCCTTGATGTCCTCGGGCTTGTTGGCGAAGTCGATGACGAACGTCTTGCGCTTCTGCTCCCCACCAGCGGTGCGATGGGTGCGGTTGAGCCGCGAGAGCGTCTGCACCGCGGTGACCCCTGACAGCTTCTTGTCTATGTACATCGCCGAGAGTAAGGGCTGGTCGAAGCCGGTCTGGAACTTGTTGGCGACCAGCATGATCTTGTACGTATCGCCCTTGAATGCGGCTGCCAGATCAGCCCCGGCGCCGGGGTTCATGTTGGCCTCGGTGAACTCGTCGTCCTTCGACGGCTGCGGGCCCCAGTCGCTGTGCCAGGTCTCGTCCTCGGCCATCGTCACCCCAGCGGAGAAGGCGACCAGGGCGCGGTAGTTGTACGAGGCGTCCTCGGTGCGGCGCCTGGCGATGTAGGCGTCGATGGCCAGCTTGTACTTCACCGCGGACTTGCGCGAGTCGGTCACCACCATCGCCTTCGCCCTACCTTCGAGGAGGTAGGCGACGTTGGCGTGGAAGTGCTCGACGATGATCTGCACCTTCTGGCCGATGTTCGTTGGATGGAGCTGCACCCACCGCATCAGTCCCTTGCGGGCGGCTGCCTCCTCAACCTCTCCCCCGTCACCGCTCTCGGCCCTGCCAGCGATCTTCAACGCGGTCTCGTAGGACTGATAGCCCTTGAGCACGTCGAGGATGTAGCCCTCCTCGATCGCCTGCTGCATCGAGTACAGGTGGAACTCGCGCGGCTTCCCGTCGGCGCCCTTGCGGCCGAACAGTTCGAGGGTCTTGTTCTTCGGCGTCGCGGTGAAGGCGAAGTAGGAGATGTTCTCCGACTCGGCCCGCTCGGTCATCTCCGATGCCAGGATCGACTCCACATCGATCTCGCCACCCTCCTCGATCTCCTTGACCTCCTCAGCGGTCAGCACCTGCTTCAGCTTTGAGGAGATCTGACCCGACTGGGAGGAGTGCGCCTCATCGGCGATGACGGCGAACCGCTTGCCCTTCAGGCCGGCGTCGGTCCGGATCTCGTCCAGCGCATGCGGGAAGGTCTGCACCGTCACCGCGATGATGAGCTCACCGTTCTTCAACGCCTGTGCCAGCAAACCCGACTTCGACTTCGCGCCGGCCTTACGGACGTCCTCGGGGCTGATAGTCGCGACGATCTTGCCGGTGCCGTCGATCTGCCGGATCGCATCCTGCAGCTGAGAGTCGAGCACGGTGCGGTCCACGACCACGATGACCGAGTCGAAGACCTTCTGGTCATCGACATGCAGCCGCGCCAGCCGGTGGGCCGTCCAGGCGATGGTGTTCGTCTTCCCCGACCCGGCCGAGTGCTCGATCAGGTACCGCTGCCCGACACCCTCCTCCTTCACCGACTCGACGATGTTCGTGACGGCCTCCCACTGGTGGAACCGCGGGAAGAGCATGCTCGTATGCCGCACCGACGTGCCGGTGGTGACCTCCCACTCCTCCTTGGTCTGCACGATCATCAGCCGACCGATGATGTTCAGCCAGGCGTGTTTCTCCCAGACCCGTTCCCACAGGTACGCCGTCGACGACCGTCCGTCCGAACCGGGCGGGTTGCCGGCACCGCTGTCGAAGCCGATGTTGAAGGGCAGGAAGTGGGTCCTCTCCCCCTCCAGCCTCGTGGTCATCGCCGCCAGGTCATTCGAGACCGCGAAGTGCACCAGCGCCCGGTGACCGAACGACAGCAACGGCTCCGGCCGCCCGTTCGTCAACGGATTTCGATCCTGCTTGTACTGGTTGACCGACTCGTCCAGCGACTGGGTGAAGTCGGTCTTCAGCTCCACCGTGGCCACCGGGAGCCCGTTGACGAAGAACACCAGATCGATACTGCGCTGGTCGGCTGTTGAGAAGTGCACCTGCCGTACCATCCGCACCCGCATCGCCTCGTAATGCGCCGTCGTGGTCTCGTTGAGCGACGTCTCCGGACGGAACTGCGCCATCTTCAACCGGCCACCGCCGATGTACTGCACGCCGTTGCGCAGGATGTTCAGCGTCCCACCGCCATGTTCCAGCGGCCGGTCGAGCGCCGCAGTAAGCACATCGAGGAACTTCGCCTTGGACCCCGCCGCCTTCAACGCCTTTTCGTAGGCCTGCCTCTGCGTCTTCTCCAGCCACACGAACAGGTCTGCAGGGAACAGCGCCCGCTCCCGGTCGTACTCACCACCGTCACGGTCGTTCTTCGAGTACAGCCAGCCGTGATTCCGCAGGTACTCGCAGATCTCAGTCTCGAAGACCACCTCGTTGTGGTCAGCCATCACGCCCCTCGCGTACGTCGATCTGACCCGTCACCGCAGCCGTGATCAGCGCTGACCGTCGTTCTCGGGCGAGCTCGATGAACCGCTCCGCCTCTGCCTTCGTGCGGTCGATCTTCTCTGTCTGTTCGTCGAGGTATGCGGCAATGAGTCGCTGTTCCTCAACGGGCGGCACCGGGACCTGGATTGCTCCCAGACGCTGATTGTTCAAGATCGGCACCCGGTTCATCTGTGAGGCAGCCCAAAGTTCACTTTTTGCTGCGCGCATGACGTAATACAGGTACCGCCCTTCCTCGGCCGGAATAATGCACGTAATCTGCTGATTAGTAGTCGCTGCCACAGGCAGGTAACCAACCGAACCCAGCGAGTACGCGATACATCCGACGAGAACCGAGCCAGCCGGGACTGGACGCATTTTGGACCAGCCGTCCGCCGTAAGCCATGCGCTAGCTCTCGTCTCTGAGCTCAAGTCCTGAGGACGGACCCATGGGCGTTCGTTCTCTTCCTCAGCGAAGTTGCTACGGTTGTCGGTCGGCGGGGTGGCGCCAGTCAAGAGCGTCCCGCACCGGCGGAGTGCTTTCACACTCCACCCTTCTGGGATGTCCCCGAGCCATTCAACGCCAGAATCAACCAGAGCCACCCCTGGGCTCACGCCCTTCGTCGCCGCCTCGGCGATGACACCGTCTCGGCGTTCATCGAGCATCTCGATCAGGCGCTGCTGCTCCTCGATGAGCGTGTCGATGTGGGCCGTCTCGCGGTCCAGGTAGTTCGCGATGAGGCGCTGTTCTTCGGGCGGCGGCAATGCGACGGGGAGAGCGCGGATCGCCGACACGTTGATGCGACGGAACGTGGAGCCGATCATCGCTGACTCGACAGCGTAGTTCGCTTCTGCCCCCACCAGTGCGTACCGCAGGAACGTCGGATCGACCTCCGAAGTCCTTCGAAGAAGGACCGTTTCCTGGCCAACAGCGAACTCGGGGGTACCTGGGGCCACAGCTGATACCAGGCCCACTGACACATTGCGGATGAACAACAAGTCACCGGTACGCGGCGCGCGGTCGGACGCGCGCAGATGATCAAAGAACTCCTGTGTCGTGTATTTGCAATCAGACAGGTCGACATATGCGCCCTGGCACTCTCGGATACTCGCGACCGGGAACCGGCGGTCATCGTCAACGAACGGGGCAGTGACATGGGCACAATCAATGACATCAACGAGCCGCCTGAGCGAAACAGTCGTGGTCATCCTTCGACCTCCCGCAACAGGTCGAGGATCTTGGCGACCTGCTTCTCCAGGTCGGCGTCGATCTCGGCGAGGGGGCGGGGCGGGACGTATTTGTAGAAGTGGCGGGTGAAGGGGATTTCGTAGCCGGTCTTGACCTTGGCCCAGTCGATCCAGGCGTCGGGGACGTGTGGCTTTACCTCAGCGTCGAAGTAGGCCTGTATGGCATCGAGTTTGCCGGCCGGGCCGGCGGTCGAGCCGCCGTAGGTGAAGGGCACGTTCTCGGTGTCGCGTTTCTTGGTGTCGGGCTTCGGTTTGCCCGTGCGGTCGGTGACCGGCTTGCCGTCCTCGTCAAGCAGGGGCCGCTCGACGGTGATGGTCCAGTAGCCGAACTCGTCGTTGCGCAGCACCTTGGAGGTGTCGGGGTCGGCGTCGGTGAAGTCGGCGTACAGCTTGACGATCTTGGCGCGGTCGGTGTCCCTGATCTCGCGGCCCTTGGCGCCGAGGTTCTTGCGCATCTTGGTCCAGAACGACGAGCCGTCGATGAGTTGGACCGTGCCCTTGCGGTCGGGGTGCTTGGTGTTGTCGAGGATCCAGATGTAGGTGGCGATGCCGGTGTTGAAGAACATGTTGGTCGGCAGGGCGACGATCGCCTCGACGAGGTCGTTCTCCAGCAGCCACCTGCGGATGCTGGAGGGACCGGATTCGGCGGCGCCGTTGAAGAGCGGCGAGCCGTTCATGACGATGCCGACGCGGCCGCCGCCGTCCTCGGGTGTGCGCATCTTGTGGGCCAAGTGGAGCAGGAAGAGCATCTGGCCGTCCGAGGTCGCGGGGAGTCCCGGCGCGAAGCGGCCGTAGGGGCCAGCGGAGTCGCGCTCCTTTTTGACCGCCTTGGCGTACTGCTTCCAGTCCACCCCGTAGGGCGGGTTGGACATGCAAAAGTCGAACTGGCGGCCCTTGAAGGCGTCGTCGGTGAGCGTGTTACCGAAGGCAATGTTGGTCGCGTCGTGGCCCTTGGCGAGCAGTTCGGACTTGCAGATGGCGTACGACTGCGGGTTGTACTCCTGGCCGTACAGGCTCAGCTTCGCCTCGGAGTTCTGGGCGAGCAGGTGCTCCTCCGCCAGGGAGAGCATGCCGCCGGTGCCGGCGGTGGGGTCGTACAGCGACCGGATGATACCGCCCTCGGAGAGGTCGACATCCTTCTCTGCGAAGAGCAGGTCGACCAGCAGCCGGATAGCATCGCGCGGCGTGTAGTGGTCTCCGGAGGTCTCGTTCGCGGCCTCGTTGAACTTGCGGATGATGTACTCGAACGCATCCCCCATGTCTGCGTTGGACACCACGTCGGGATGCAGGTCGACAGCGCCGAAGGACTTGACGATCTCGCGCAGGAGCCCGGCCTTCTCCAGGGCCAGGATCTCCTTCTTGAAGTCGAAGTACTCGAACACGTCCACGTCGGCGGAGAACCGGTCGATGTAGTCAGCGAGGTTGTCCACCAGCCCGTCCGCATCGGCCAGCAGGTTCACGAACTCATAGTTGGAGGTGTTGTAGAACCTCCGCCCCGTGGCCTTCTTGACCTCGACCTTGAGTCGGTTCGGGTTCTCATACCTCGCAGCCAGCTCCTGTACCGCCGCGCGGTCCGGCTCAAGTACGCAGTCGAGCCGTCTCAGAATCGTGAACGGGAGAATCACTGTCCCGTACTGGTTGGGGCGATAGGGGCCCCGAAGCTGGTCAGCGATTGACCAGATGAAGCTACCGAGCGAGCTCACAAGTTCCTCACGAGAATCGTTTAGCGGTGCCGATCACTTTGCCAGAGGCAGCAACCACCGTCCCATGGTTCAGCCATGGGACCCCCTCTTAGGCGGATCTCCAGAAGTTCTGTCGGTAATTGGTGGGGGGGGGCCAGGGGCTGGTCCAGGGGGCGGCGGTGGTCGGGAGTTGGCCAGGTAGTGCTTGAGAGCAGTCAAGACGAGTCCGCTGGGATTGCGGGCTGTAGCGAGTGCCGCACCACAGGCCCCGCAACGACAGCAGAACGTTACCGTCCGTAACGGTAGGGTCCAGTCCCCGCAACGGACTGCATAACCTCGGGTACTCAGTGGCGAACGCGTGGGCGGGCGGACGTTGCGGACACCTCGATCAAACGCCCGGCGAGGTCCATGTCGATGCCTCCCGCACCAGAGAGTCCCAACTCTCTCTACGCACAGCATTTCTGGATACGCGCTCAGCTGAAGCCGGACTGGATCGCCTGCGATGCAGGTCTGGCGCATCTTTGCCCGGCACGACTACCCGCCGGACCGAGGGAAGGCGGCTATCGGAGGGTTGGCTGGGTGGGTGTTTCGGCAGTGGGCGGCAGAGGGTCCGAGACGAACCACCCTCGCTGGGGAACGGCGTACACCCAGCCTTCCTCGGCCAGCAGGCCAAGCCCTCGCCGGACGGTCGTCCGTGCGATCCCGTACTGCTGTACGAGCTGGGCTTCACTCGGCAGCATCCGTCCCGGTTGCCAGTCCCCGCGCTGGATCTGCGCACGCAGAATCTCGGCCAGCTGCCGGTACGGGGTCAGCGGCGCACCGTGATCGATCTCAGCGTCAGGGTTCATGAAGTCGACGCTAAGCAAGGGAGGTGATAGATGCTCTTTGAGATACGTCTCGCGACGAGTCGATACAAGGCGATACCATGAGACTCAAAGAAACGCCCCGGCGGGAAGGGTGAGAGCTTCCGTGCCGGGGCTGAGCCGACTACGTAGGAGTCGACCTATGCGCAGCCTACTGGCCGCGATCCTGAGCCTTTTTCTGCCTGCCCGCGGTGCGCACCGCGCCACCGGAAGGCCACCGTCCCTCAGCTCCATTCCGTCTGCTCCCGCGCACCATCCCGCCTCTGCCGCCCGGCGAACGAGGCCGTACCCCGCGGACATCGTCCTCGCTGACGGTCTCCCCCTCGTCCGGCCCTACCTCGGCGTATGGGAACGCGAGCGGGACGAACAAGACCACAGGTGCCTGCAGCGGGGCCGGCGCCGAGCAGCCGTCCTCGCGACCCTCGGCCAGGACTACAGCCCGGCGGAGGTCGCATGAGCGCGAGGCGTTTCCGCAGCGTCGGTGTCGATCCGGCCACCGGTAAGGAGGCGTTCGTGGTCGCTCAGCCGGGCGGTTTCCTTGAGGAGCTGGCCGACGCGCACGCCCTCAAGGCTGCCGTCGTCCTGGCGACGGTTGTCGGTGCCGTGCTTGAGGGAGGCGAGGCGTCGGATGCCGAACTCGCCGCCTTCGTGCCGTCGTTGCACGCGGCGCTCGAAGAGTGCGTCGGGATCATGGTGGCTGACAGAACGTAACGGCGTGTAGGCGTCCCGCCGTGGCGCCGGTGGTCGGGTGCGATCTCGTCGGCGAAGCCCCAATGCCTCGCGGAGCCAAGGTCGCACCCGGCATGCGCCATACCGCTACGTTGACCTCAGGCGGCCAGGTCGGCGAGGAGCATCTCGAGCACGGTCTCCTCCTCGATCCGCACGCCAAGTTCGGTCAGGGCCACCGGCAGGCCGGGGTCCCACGACGCGGTGGCTGGTGTGCCGGTCAGCCGTGGTGCCAAGGGTGTGGCCGCGGCCGCCGTGAGGTAGTCGGCCGCCGTGTACCGCCACGGCCGCCACGGCACGCGCCGCAGCAGCGCCTCGGCAATGCGCAGCCCGCCCCAGTCGAAGTCACCGTGGTAGCGGAGCCGGGACCCCTGGCTGTGCAGATGGCGCAGCAGCGTGAGGGCGGCGGCCGACGGCTGGCCCTGGAGGCAGATCAGCGGTGCGCAGGCAGGCCCGTAGGTGTCGGCTGCCGTGGCCAGGACCGTTGGGTTCTCGCAGACGTACACGACCGAAGGCGCCGTTCGCGGCGGGCTATGCGTGAGCTGGCGCAGGGTCAGGACGGCTGGTTCGCCAGTGTCGGTCATCCAGTCCAGGGCTGGGGTGCCGCGCAGGCACAGGGTGAGGACGGTGGAGGACAGGGCGTCCCTGAGCAGGCCGGCCGAGGCCCAGGCCTCGCGGCGCCACTCGGCGCCGCTGCCGTCCAGGAAGCCCGACAGGGCGCGTACCCCGGACAGGACGAGGGTGGCCAGTGGGGTGCCGTCGTCGAGGGCGTGGGCGTCGCCGAGGGTGGTGGCCGCGAAGGCGGGCAGGGACACGGCAGGGTCGGCCGGCAGCGCCTGTAGAGCCGTCGCGGTGTCGGTGAGTAAGGTCTTCGCCGCTTCGGGGGTGCGGGCGAGGCGGCGTAGGAGACCCTCTCCGCGCAACCGGTCGGCCCAGGCCGACAGCTCGGGCCGTAGCGTGGCGAGGGGGGTGTACGCGTCCTGCCATGCCACCGCCTCACGTGCACGTATCTCGGCGAGGCGGTCGACCGGGCCGGTGAGCGTGGTCACCGCCGGGGCGAGGCCGTCGGGGCTGATGCCGGAGCGGCGCAGCAGATCGTCCACCGCGTTCAGGCGCACGGTCAGTGAGTGGCCGGTGCCGGGACTTCGGCCCAGCAGGCGTTCGGCGGCCGCGCGCTCGGCGGTGGTGGGGGCCGTCAACGTGACCGGGCCGGTGAGGGGTTCGTCCCGCTCCATGCGGCGGCGTATGCGCTCGACCAGCCAGACCAGGTCGGGGTCGCCTAGCAGGCGGCCGAGGCGGTCCCGGTCGACGCGCGCGCCGGGTTCCCGGACGAGGTCGGGGTGTTCGGGGCCGCTCACGGCCACAGCCCTCCCTGGTCGGAGCCGGACACCCCGGGGGACGCGGGTGCCGTCGCGCCGATTGAGGGCGCCGTCTGAGCCGGGAGGACCGCAAGACCGTGCTCCGGCTCGGCGCCTCGTACGCGCTCCGCCCCGTCCCACTCCCAGCGGGTCACCAGCACCGCCGCGATCTCGTCGACACGCGAGAGCTGGGCGATGGCGACGCCGGGGACCTGGGGGTAGCAGGCCCATTCGCGTTCGCTGGTCATCACCACGTCCAGGTCGAAGGCGTGCAGCAGGCCCAGGCACTTGGCGCGGGAGTCGTCGTCCACGCCCGCGAACGCCTCGTCCAGGGTGACCAGGCGCGGGGCGTCGGGGGCGGCGGTGGCGTAGTGGGAGGAGGCGGCGGCGAACAGGGGGACGGAGACGGCCAGGACGCGTTCGCCGCCGGAGGCGGGGCCGGTGGCCGGGACCCAGGTGCCGTGCTGGTGGCGTTCGATGCCGAACTCGTGCCAGGCGCGGTAGTCGAGCGCCGCGGTGAGGACCTCCAGCCAGCTGCCCGCCGCGTCGTCGGACTGCCGGCGGGCGATCTCGGCCTGCAGGAACTCCCCGACCGCAGTCCGGTCCTCGGGCGCCCAGGCGTCCGCGGACTGGCGCAGGCGTTCGCGTGCCTGGGCCAGTCCGGTCGGGGCCTTGCGCGAGGGGCGCCACACCAGGCGAAGTCGCATGCCGGTGGAGGTGGGGCGTTCCTGGAGTTCGGCGTTCATGGCCCGTACCTGGCGTTCGGCGGCGGCGATCAGTTCCTGAAGGGTGCCGGCGACCTCGGTGAGCAGGTGGGTTTCGAGGATCTCGCGTTCGTGCGCGGACAGGATGCGCGCCAGTTCGGTCGTCTCGGTGGCGAGGGCCGCGGCCAGTTCGGGCACCGTCCGGCGGCGGCCCTGGTAGACGATGTCGACGACCATGCCGTCCTCGACCATGCGGGCCGTGGCGGTGTGACCGCCTCGGGAGAGGGCGTCCTGGAGCTTCTTGTACTCCTCGCTGAGCCGCTTCTGTACGCGCTCCCAGGCGCCGTCGGAGTCGTCGGTGCCGGACGGACCCGACAGCTGCGCCTCGATGGTGCGGGCGAGTGCGACGGCCGGGGTGGCCGCCCATGGGCCGTCGTCCAGCGGGGGGACGGTCGTCTCGGGAAGAGCGACGGTCAACAGGCCGGTGGCCGCGAAGCGTTGGAGCGCGGCGATTGCCTCGGCGCGCGAGGCGGCAGCCTCGTGGACGTCCTTCTCCAGTTGCTCGATACGGCCCTCCGCATGGCCCACGCGCCGGCCGGCGGCGGTGTGTTCCTCGCGGGAGGTGCGTTGGTCGCGCTCGCACGTGGCCAGGGCCTCGGCGGTGGCGGCCAGGCGCCGCTCCAGCTCCGCGACCGCGGTACCGACGGTGGAGCGCAAGGTGGTGTGGCGTTCGTCGGCGGTGGCCGCCAGGCGGGCCGACTCCTCAGCGCGTAGAGCCAGTTCGGCGACTCGGGTGCCGGCTTGCTCGGCCTCTGTGCGCTCGTCGGCCGCCATGCGCGCGGCGTCGGTCCGCTCGCGCAGGGCGGGCCACAGTGCGGCGAGGACGGCGGTGTAGTCGGCCAGTGCCTGGCGGACGGCCGTCAGATGTGGCCGGTCGGTGGGCAGGTTGACGGCGGTCGCGGTGTCGGTGAGTTCGGTGGTGGCCTGGGCTTCCTGCCCGGCGGCCGCAGCGAGTTCGGCGGCGCGTTCGTCCTGGCGGGTGCGGGCCCGGTGGGCGGCGTCCGCGGCGGCCGCGGCCAGCGCGTGCGCGTGGCGCAGTGCGGCGTCGTCGGGGACGGCGGCCAGTTCGGCGTCCAGGGTGCGCCGACGCCGGGTCACCGTGGCCCGATCGGCCTCCGCTTGAGCCAACTCGCCTGCCAAGTCATCGAGTTCGCCCTGCAGTACGACGATCCGGGCCCGGCGCGCCTCCTCGCGGGCACCCTCGCCGACGTAGACGGCCGCCTGCTTCGACCAGCTACCGGTCAGCGCCCCGATCCGGAAGTGACCGTCCGCCGAAACCCACGTGCCTCCGGAGCCGCCGGGGCCGAGCCCCACCGCGGCGAGCAGGCGGGCCACAGTCTGCTCGCCCACCGCCACCGCCCGCGCGTCACCATGGTCCACAGCAGGGCGCAGCACGTCACCGAGGACCGGCCCGGCAAGCGGCGCGCCGGGCGCCAGCAGAACGTCATGCCCGTCGGCAGCCATGGCCGTGCCGTCCGGACGCACCCAGGCATCCAGCAGACCGGAGGCCTCCAACGCCGCCTCCAGGCCCGCTCGTTCACCGCCGGTGACATGGTCGTGGAAGTCGACCAGACGCCACAACGGCGCCCCGGGTGCCTGCTCGCGCACGCCAGGAGTGCGCGTGTGGGGTGCCGTGGGAGCGCGCTGGCCGCCCGCCTCCAGGTCCGTCAGTTCCCGTTCCGTCTCGGCGCGGCGGGCGGCGAGTTCCGTCAGGTGTTGGCCGAGGGTGGCCGTCCGGTCGGCCAGGTGAGCGGCCTGGGTGCGATGGGCGTCGGCGGTGTGCACCCGCGCGGGCGAGGGCCCTTGCAGGTGTGCGACCCAGTCCTGCAGGCCGTCCAGCAGGCCCGTCGGATCCTGGGGCCGCAACTCCTCGCACACATCGAGGTGTTCGCGTACGGCGGCCACCAGCTCCCGGCCCGCCTCGGTGGCGGCGGCCTCCGCCTGGGCCTGCCGTTCGGCGGTGTGCCCGGCCTCGGTCTGGGCCTCGTCCAGCCGCCGGGCCGCGGCGCGCCGTTCGGCACCTGCCTGCTCGGCGCGTGACGCGAGCTCCTCCACGTGATCCAGGGTGCGCCCCCTGCGCGCCACCGACTCCCCGGCCACGCGGCGCAGTTCGGCCTCCGGCGCGCCCTCGGCGCGCAGCTCGCCGTCCAGGTGCGCGGCCGCGGCCGCCTCCCGCTCGCGCGCCAGCATGTCCGCGACCTGCTCCTCGGCCGCCACCAGACGCCTGCCCGCGCTCTCCAGACGACCCAAGGTGCGGGTATGGGCCTGGGCGGCCTGCTCCCGGTCCGCCTCGGCGCGGGCCACATCGGACGCTGTGCGGCGGGCGTCGGCCGCCGCCTGCTCCAGCTCGCGCGCGCTGCGCATTTCCGGGCCCTCGCGCAGCGCGGCCTCCTGCGCCTTCAGCCGCGTGGCACGCTCCTCCAGCTCCATCAGCCGTACGGCGATCCGCTCCCGCTCTTCCTCGGCCTGGGCCCGCTCGCTCTGGGCCTGCGCGAGGTCGCGGCCCAACTGCTCGTAGCGGGCGTGCTCATGGCGGGGCAGCCGGGCTCGGCGGCGGGTGGCGACACGGGCGTAACGGCGGTAGTGGTCCAGGAAAGCGGACGCCGCACGCTCGGCCTCGGTGGCCGCCCGCAGCTCCTCCTTCTCCTCGTCCAACGACCGGAACGCCTCGGCCACATCGGCGATCACCGCCTGGTCCATCGGCGGCAGCGCCTCGGTCAACGCACGCGACAGTGCCGCCTCGTTGGGCCGCTTCGACAGCTGCGGCTGACGCAGCTGGATCAGCAGGTCCACCAAGGCCGCGTACCGCTGCTCACCCAGCCCGAACAATGCCTCGTCCACCGCCCTGCGATACGCGGTGGCGGTGTCGTACACCATGCCGCGACCCGCGAGCGCCTCCGCCAGCCGGTCCCGCGACAGGGCGGTGCCGGTCGCGTCGAGCAGGCTCAGTTCGGCGCCGATGCGCTGGTCGGTGACGGCGTACCAGTGACGGGCGATACCGCGGCCCGCCACCGCCTTCAGCCCGCAGGCCAGTGTGATGAAGCGGTCCTGTCCAGTGGTCTCGTCGTGGCGGCCGAACTCGATCCAGGTGTAGCCCAGCCGCTCGGGGTGCGGGTGCTGCCCGCCCAGCAGCAGGTTCCACTCCATGCGCTTGCCCGGGTCGGCGTCGGGCTCCACCCGCCGCGCGGACAGATCGCCGTCCAGGAGGAAGGGCAGGGTCAGGGCGAGGACCTTGGACTTGCCGGTGCCGTTGTTGCCGCGCAGCAGCAGCCGGCCGTCGCGGAACCAGAACTCCTCGGTGTCGTAGTAGAAGAGGTCCACCAGACCGATGCGCAACGGTCGCCACCGGCCGGGCGCGGGGGAGGGCAGGGCGGCGGCGGTCACGGCCATCACGCCTTTCGCTCAGAGGTGCGGGGGCGGGGGACACCCGGTTCTTGTACGACGGTTTCGCCGACCGCGTACCGGGCCAGCGCCGGCAGTGGGACGACGCCACCGGGCACGGCGGTGACCAGGCCCAGCGCGGTCAGCTTGGCCAGTGCCTGATCCACCAACTCGCTCTCCGCTCCCGGCTGCTTGGCGCTCTTGGACCAGAACCCGCCGTGCTCGACGGCCAGTTTCCGCACCCTGCCCTCCAACTCCGCACGGTCGACGGCGCCGCCCGCGCTCGCGAGGTGCTCGGCGAGCAGCAGGGTGACGTGCCCGTGGGTGCCCTGCTCGGGCATGCGGACGTCGGTCAGGTCGTCCAGCGGGTCGACCATGGCGATGCCCTCGGCCCGTACCTCCGCGACCAGGCCGGTCAGTTCGGTGATCCGTGCGGTGATGAAGGCACGCTGCCGGGTCAGGTAGGCCAGCTCCTCGTCGGTCAACTCGTCGTAGTACAGCACCGGATCGTCCAGCAGGCGCCGGGTCAGCCGCTGGCGGATGGCACGGAAACGCAGGTCGTCGCTGTCCAGGGCGCTTTCGGCGGTCAGTTCGGACAGTCGGTCCTCGAAGCTGTCGGCGCCGATCATCGACGGCCCCTGGCGGGCGGCGAGCAGCCCGGCCAGCACCCGGCGCTGGACGTCGTAGAGCACATCGCCCGCCCCGCTGACGTAGGCCTCCTCGTCCCCGGCCACCCGGCGCAGCACCCCGTAGCGCATGAGCAGCCGTACCACCGCCGCCAGATCCAGCCGCTCCTCGCGTCGCTCCAGCGTGAACTCGATCCCCGCGGCGGCCAGCTGGGGATCGGCGGCGTCCAGGACCACCTGCTCGGCGAGCCGGCCGAGCGCGATCTGCGCCTCGCCCCGCTCCAGCGCGGCCAGCGCCAGGCACAGCAGCACATAGCGGCGGCGGGTGAAGGGCGCGCGGGCGCGGGAGGCCTCGCGGGCCGGATGGGTGGCGTCGGTCAGGGTGCCCGGTGTCCGGCCCAGCCGGGCCGCCTCCGCGTCCACCCTCAGCGGCCAGCCGGTGTTGCGGTCGAACCAGTCGCGCAGGTCGCCGGCGTGCCGACGTACCAGGCGGAACTCGTCGGCGTTCGGTCCGTGCGCCAGCAGCAGCGGCTCCTTCAGCAGAGCGCGGGCGGCCTTGTGGAACTCGGCGGCGCGCCGGTTGTCCAGCACCTCGCCCAGGGGTGTGGTCATCGCTCCCCTCCTGTGGGAATGCCTTCGGCGCGCACCTGACCGGTCCGGGTGAGATCGGTGATCTCGACCAGGTGGTCGGGGCCGCGGAAGGTGCCGCCGGGGGTGTGGATCTCGGCCGTCGTGCCGTCCGCCAGGGCGGTCAGCCGGATCTCCATCGTGCCGTCGTTGCTGGTCGCGACGGTGGCTGTCATGCCCGGCCGCCAGGTGGCCAGGGCGTCGCCGAGCAGTTGCAGACAGAGGCCGAAGGCGAGTGGGTCGAGTGCGCCCAGTGCGGACAGCCGTGTGGTGCCGTCCGTCGCGAGGCGGGCGCGAGCGGCCGCGATTTCCTGCGTCTGCTGGGCGGCGATCTCGGCCAGGCGCCTGCGCTGCTCGGAACGGTCCTGCACCCGGCGGGTCTTGCCGCGCCGTTCGTAGCTGCCGGTGCGGCGCAACTGCGGGCTGATCCGCAGGGGTTCGGCCTCGGCCCACGGAGTGGCGGCGGCCACCGGGCGGGCGGCACGCTGTTCGAGGGTGTCGGCGTCGACGGTGAGGTGCCGTGCCGGATACAGCCCGAACGCGGCACGCCACAACCGGTGCCGCGCCGCGTCGTCGGGGGCCTCGGCGAACCAGCGGGCCAGGGTGCGGAAGTCCGCCGAGCGGTCCGAACGCCCGGCCCGCCGCTCGTTCAACTGCCGCACCACTGCCAGCAGTTGCGGGATCGCGCCGAGAGCGCGTCCGCGCAGCAGGCGGGCCTGCGACTCGCGGCCGTCCGCCGACACGAACCAGGCGGCCAGCCCCGACCACCGGGCCACCCACCGCGCGTACGCCTGTGCCTCGGCACTCTCGACCTCGCCCGGGGCGGCATCGGCGGCCTCCCGCGCCGCCGCCAGCCGCAAGAGCGCACCGGCCCGGCCCTGACCCTCCAACTCGCCGATCAGCAGGGCGATCCGCCCGCCCAGAGTGATCAGGTCCTGGATGAACCGCTCCAGGTACTGGATGAGGCGATCCTTGTAGGCGAGGAACACCTCGACCTCCACATCGTGCAGGTCGATGGTGCGCTGCAGGGAGCCCATGAACGCCCGCGCGTTCTCCGCCAGCGCCTCGAACCGGCTCGTCAGCGCGGACAGCGCCAGATGGGCCTTGGCCGCGTCCGGTTCGCCCTCCTCCTGCTCGGCGGCGATCACCAACAGGGCTCGCAGTTGCGTGACGATGTCGTGCAGGGCCACCGCCTGCAGCGCACCGCGCCGCCCCAGCGCCTCGTCATAGGTGGACAGCGCCAGCTCGGCGGCCTCGCCGGCCTGCGTGAGCTGGTAGATGAAGCGCTTGCGGTAGAAGTCCTCGACCGCGGTGACCCGCGAGGTATCCGGATCCGCCCGCAGATTGCCCCACTCCACGAGACTGTCCAACGCCTTGATCACCGCCTCCGGCTCGGCGGGCCGGTGCTCCGGCGGCAGCGCCGCGAACACGTCCTCGGGCCGCAGATGGACCGCGAAGCGCTCCTTGGCGGCCAGGAACGCGCCCATCACCCGGCGGTACAAGGCGGCGTTGGGCACGGTGAGGTGGGCGAAGGGCGCGTACCCGGCCCGTGCCGGTCCGGAAGGCGTCGACATCATCGTTGGGGCATTCTTCCCGACAAGGGCCCCGGTTCGGCAATTCTCGCCTGACCTTCACGCAGCGTCGTCACTGATCCCGGAGCTAGGCTGACGCACCGTAACCGCAAGTGCATCACCGCAGCAGGGCGGAAGACCATGGACGGCATTCTCACCGAAGCGAAACTCAAAGCGCTGGCCGGCGCCCGCTCCTTCGAACGTGGGCGTGGGTACCTGCCGACGACCGACAGTGGCTGGCGCTCGCCGACCGGATCCGCGGCACCCGTCCCGCCGACGCGCTCGCTGTCTATCTGCGCCTGGCGCAGCCACTCATCGGGCAGACCGGCAACGCGGTCTACGCGGAGTTCGTCGGCCTGTTGGTGAGCATCCGCGAACGCCATCGCCTGCTGGGCACGCAGGATGAGCTCACCGCGTACGTCACTGCCCTACGCGGCGCCCACGGACGAAAGCGGAACCTGATGCGCCTGATGGAGCAGCACGGTTTGTGAGGCGGACCGGTCCCACGAGGGTGAGGTCGACCATCAGGTGACCGAAGCCGGCCCTCGCGGACCAGCCGTATGAAGGCGCACCACGCGCGCGACTGACCGTCCTCTAGGACGCACCCAGCGACCGTTCCACGACCCGCGTCAAATGCCGGTCGAACACTTCCCGCGTATTCGGCGTCAGCGTCCGCAGCGCCACCAGCGCCGTGATCACGACATCGCAGAGTTCGCTCTCGACGTCCTTCCACGTGTGGGTCGTGCCCTTGCGCGGGTTCTGGCCCGTCGCTCCGATGACCGCCTGGGCGACCTCGCCGACCTCCTCCGACAGTTTCAACATCCGTAGGAGGAGGGCTTCTTGGCCGCTCAGGGGTTGGCTCGTGTCCAGCCAGGTCCACAGGGCGTCGATGCCCGCCCAGACGTCGGCCGTCGTGTCGCGATCGTTCATGGGCGCAGCTTGGCATGCGCCACTGACAGCCGGGGGAGGCCGTCGGCCTCCCCCGGTTCACCGGGTCAGCCCTTGCCGAGGAGCTTGTTCATCTCGGTGATCTCAGCGGTCTGGCCCGTGATGATGTCATCGGCCATGGCGGTGGCAGCGGCGTACCGGCCCTTCGTCTTCTCCGTCTCGGCCATGTCGACCGCGCCCTCGTGGTGCTCGACCATCATGGTCAGGAACATGGTGTCGAAGCCCTTGCCGGAGGCCTTCCCCAACATCTCCATGTCCGCGTCGTCCATCATGCCGGGCATGCCGGACTGCGAGCCGTGGTCCATGCCGGGCATCGACGCGCCCGCCTCCGGGATCTCCTCGCCCCAGGACTTCAGCCAGCCGGACATGGTCTTGATCTCCGGGTCCTGAGCCTTCTCGATGCGCGCGGCGAGAGACTTCACCTCGGCGGACGAGGCCCGGTCGGCGGCGAGTCCCGCCATCTCGAGGGCCTGGCGGTGGTGGGGGATCATGCCCTGCGCGAAGGAGACGTCCTGGGCGTTGTGGGCGGCGGCGGTGTCGGCCGACGGGGACGACGAGGTGCCGTGGCTGCTCCCATGGCCGGCGTCGCCGCTGTCGCTGTCGCTGTCACCACAGGCCGCCAGGACGAGCGCGGCGGTGACGGTCGCCGCCATGAGGGCAGCGCGGCGTGTACGGGAGGTGCTCATGCTTGAACTCCTGCTGGATGAAAGGGATCTGGACATGCCGATGCGCACACCGAGGTGCGCGGCGTGGTGTCTAGATCCGCAGGAGTTGGAGTTCCGCCAGCGACGGTGGCGCCCGGGCGCCTTCCGGGTCGGAGCCGGCGTACGCGCGCGGTGATTCGTCTCGTACGACGATGGCGACCGCGTCGGGCACGAGCGCGGGCAGCGTCGGCCCGCCGCTCACCGAGGCCGCCGAACAGGTCGTGTCGGCATGCGTGACGTGGCCCGAGCCGCAGTGGCCCTCTCCGGCGCAGTCGCCGTGGGGCGCGGACACGGAGACGGAGACGGCGGCCATGGGCGGCGGGGTGTGCGGGTGCTCGGCGGCGACGGCCGCACCCGGTGCCAGGGCGTGCATGCCCATGAGCCCCGCCAGCAGAGCCAGCACGAGCAGCGCCCGCCACCGCCACCGGGGCGGCGATGCGGGGTGGTGCTCGGGGCCGTTCACGGGGGTCATCCTAGGCGGAAGCCGGGAAGTGACTGTGCGCGGGCTGCGAAACCCCACGTGATGGCGGCGAGCGAGATGGCTGGGCCTGCGTCGCCCTTCGGCCCGGCGGTGCATCCTCCTCCGGGCCCGGCCCGTGCCCCGGCTCCGTGCCCCGACAGCCGACCCGTGCCCCGACAGCCGCCCGTGCCGTCCTTACTCCCCGAACAACGCCTCCTGCGCATCGAACTGCTCCGCCTGCTCCTCCCGCTCCTTCTCCTGGAGCCTGCGGTTGCGCGCCCCCACGACCACCGCCGTGGCCGCCGCCGTCACCGCGAGTGCCGTGGGGACCATCCAACCCCGGTCGAACACGTGCCCGATGGCGTGGTCGAGGGAGAGACGTCCCGGACCCGCGATCGCGAGCCCCGTCGCCGCGAGGCCCAGGGTCGCCGCGTACTCGAAGCCGCCCTCGGCGTTGAAGAAGCCGTTGGGCGTGTGGACGGTGGACGCCCCCGCCATCGCACCGGCCGCCGCCGCGCCCGCCGCAGGTGTCGCCAGGCCCAGGGCCAGCAGCGTGCCGCCGCCCGCCTCCGCGAGGCCCGCCGCGGTGGCGCTCGCCTTGCCGGGCGAGTAGCCGACGGACTCCATGAACTGGCCGGTCCCCTCGATGCCGTGGCCGCCGAACCAGCCGAACAGCTTCTGCGCGCCGTGGGCGGCCAGCACGCCCCCGGTACCCAGCCGGAGCAACAGCAGGCCCAGATCGCGTCGGTCGTAGGAAGAGGCGTGTGAGGTCACGATGACTCCCGTAAGAGATGGACGAAACATCCCCCTCGCGTTTCCACCGTCGCACTCCTGACACCTCTCGGAGTCACCCGCGCCGCCGTTCGGGTGGCGGGCCCGGGGGAGCGGTGTGAGTCTGGCTGCCATGACGATTCAGACCGGCAAACTCAGCGACCCCGCGGTCCGCGCCTTCGTCAACGCCGTCAACGCGCACGACCGCGACGGCTTCATGGCCCTCCTCGCCCCCGGCGCGACGATGTCGGACGACGGCTCCGACCGTGACCTCGACGACTGGACCGACCGGGAGATCTTCTCCTCCCACGGTCACATGGAGGTCGACAACGAGTCCCGCGGCGGCCACGACCTCATCGCCCGCTACAGCAACGACACCTGGGGCGAGATGCGCACCAAGTGGCACTTCGAGGTCGACGGCGACAAGATCACCCGCTTCGAGACCGGCCAGGCATAGCGAGGCCCGACAGGTTCCGCGAAAGCCCTTGCCTTGAAGTGCGCTCCAAGCCCTAGCGTCTCGACCCATGGAGACGAACAGGACTTTGGGCCGTGGCGGCATAGAGGTCAGCCCTCTCGGCTTCGGCTGCTGGGCCATCGGCGGTGAGTGGTCCGACCTCGGCGGACAGCCCCTCGGCTGGGGCAAGGTAGACGACGACGAGTCCGTACGGGCGATCCACCGCGCCCTCGACCTCGGCGTGACCTTCTTCGACACCGCCGACGTCTACGGCACCGGGCACAGCGAGCGGATCCTCGGCCGCGCCCTCGGCAAGCGCCGCGCCGACGTGGTCGTCGCCACCAAGTGGGGCAACCTCTTCGACGAGGACACCCGCGTCCTCAACGGCCAGGACGCCTCCGAGGAGTACGCCCGCGAGGCCCTCACCGCGTCCCTCGCCCGCCTCGGCACCGACTACGTCGACCTCTACCAGTTCCATCTCTCCGACGCCCACCCCACCCATGGCGCCCGACTCCGCGAGATCTGCGAGGAGTTCGTACGCGAAGGGCTCATCCGCGCCTACGCCTGGAGCACCGACGACCCCGCCCGCGCCGCCGTCTTCGCGGAGGGCGAGCACTGTGCGGCCGTGCAGCACGCGCTGAATGTCATGCAGGACGCCCCTGAAATGCTGGCGCTGTGCGAGGACTTGGGACTCGCGAGCATCAACCGCAGCCCGCTGGCAATGGGATTGCTGGCCGGGAAGCGTCAAGGGCCGCAGGACGCCGGCGACATCCGCAGCAGGCCGCCGGCCTGGCTCCCGGGCTTCGGGGGCGGCTCCGAGGCCGACCCGCAGTGGCTCGCCCGGATCGACGCGCTCAAGGACATCCTCACCAGCGAAGGCCGCACCCTCGCCCAGGGCGCCCTGGCCTGGATCTGGGCCCGCAGCCCGCGCACGATCCCGATCCCGGGCTTCCGTTCCGTGGCCCAGGCCGAGCAGAACGCGGGCGCGATCGAGAAAGGGCCGCTCACCGTAGAGCAGTTGACCGAGGTCAACCAGATTCTCGAACGGTGAGCGACCCAACCTAAAGGGGCGCGGGGCTGTATCGAAATGCGGCTCAGCCGCGTGGGCGCGACCAGCCCCCACGCACCCGCGGACGAACGACGGCTAGTACCCCTGCCCGCCGAACTGCTGCGCATACTGCTGCCGCTGATCCGTCAGCGTGATCTGCCCCGCCTTGATGGTGGCCAGACGCGGGGACTTCTTCGCGATCGACGAGTCATGGGTGACCATGATGAAGGTCAGCCCGTACTCGTGCCACAGCCCTTCCAGCAGCGCCATGATGTCGTCACGGGTGCCCTCGTCGAGGTTGCCCGTGGGCTCGTCGGCGAGGAGCACCTTCGGCTTCTTCACCAGCGCGCGGGCGATGGCCACCCGCTGCTGCTGACCACCGGACAGCTCCGACGGCGCGTGGCTGAGCCGCTCGCCGAGGCCGACCGAGCGCAGTGCCTCGGCCGCCCGCTCGCGCCGTTCGGCCGGCTTCACGCCGAGCGGGACCAGGGCCGTCTCGACGTTCTCCTGGGCGGTGAGCGTCGGGATGAGGTTGAAGGACTGGAAGATGATGCCGATCTTCTCCGCCCGCAGCCGGGTCAGCTTCGCCTCGCTGATCTTCGCGAGGTCGACGCCGTCCAGCTCGACACTGCCCTCGGTCGGCCGGTCCAGGCCGCCGATCATCTGCAGCAGGGTGGACTTGCCGCCACCGGTGGGGCCCTGGATGACGAGCTGGTCGCCGTCCTCGATGGTGAGGTCGACGCCGCGCAGCGCCTCCACCGTGTCCTTGCCCCGCGAGTAGCGCTTGGTGACGCCGGTCAGTCTGTACATGGGGTGCTCTCCATAAGTAAGGGGGGCGGGGCGCCGCGACCCGGGGGGAACGGACACGGCGCCCCGGCTCGGGGCAGGGTCAGGACACGCTGCGCAGCGCGTCCGCAGGCCGCATCCGGGAGGCGCGCCAGCCGCCCATCGCGCCGGCGATCAGACCGCCGGTCACCGCCAGGCCCACCGCGAGGGCGATGGTGGTCAGCGAGACGGGCGCGGACAGCGCGATCTCCATGGTGTTCTGCGTGGACTGCTGGCCCGGACCGCCGCCGCCGGGGCCGCCGCCCATGCCGTCACCGCCGCCGGAGCTGCCGAGCTGCGCGGTCAGCTTGGGGCTGATCGAGGTGACGGTGTACGCGGCCGCGAGGCCGAGGCCGATACCGAGGGCGCCGCCGATCAGACCGTTCACCATCGACTCGCCGACGACCTGCCGGGTCACCCGGCGGCTCGGCCAGCCGAGCGCCTTCAGCGTGCCGAACTCACGCACCCGGCGGGACACCGCCGAGGAGGTCAGCAGCGCGGCCACCAGGAAGGCGGCGGCGAGCACCGCGATGGACAGCCACTTGCCGACGCTGGTCGCGAGGTTGGAGGCGGTGGACAGGGAGCCGGAGACGGTCTCCGCGAGATCGGCCGAGGTCGTCACCGTCGTACCGGAGATGTTCTTCTGGATCGTCGACTTGACCGAGTCGATCTGCTTCGAGTCGGTCGCCTTGACGTAGATCGTGGTGACCTGGTTCTTGGCGTCGGCCAGCGTCTGGGCCTGCTTCAGCGGCAGGTAGACATCGGTGGTGGACTCGCTGCTGGAGGCCGTCGCGATACCGATGATCGTGTACTTGGTGCCGGAGATCTTGAGGGTCTTGCCGACCTTGTACGAGTTCTCCTTGGCGTACGACTTGCTGAGCACCACGACCTTCGCGTCGGTCTGCGAGGCCGTGAAGGTCTTGCCGGAGGTGATCTCCATGCCGGCCAGCGGGCCGAGGGTCTGGTCGGTGACGTCGACGCCGGCGACCGAGTAGGAGTTCACGTCGAACGAGGCGCCGCCGCCCTGCACCTGGGGGGCCGCCGTGCTGTTGCCGCCGCTGCCGCCGGGGCCGCCCTGGCCTTGGGACTGACCGCTGCCGGTCGTGGACTGTGCCTTGCCCTGCGTGAAGGAGCCGTCGACCTTGGTGACGTTGAGGGTGATCGCGCCGACCGCGTTCGCCACGCCCTCCTGCTTGGCGACCTTGGCGACGAGCGCGGCCTTGAGGGCCTGGCCGCCCTGCGTCATCACACGGTCGGAGCTCTGCTTGTCGTCGCTGTCGTTGGAACTGGCGTCGAATTCGAAGTTCGGTCTGCCCGAGCTGTTGTCGGTCGGCGCCGACCTGGCCTTGGTGACCGTCATGTCGGTGCCGAGGCCGTACAGCGACTTCAGGACCTTGTCCTGAGCCTGAGACATGCCGGCCGACACCGAGTTGACGGTGATGACCAGCGCGATACCGAGCGCCAGACCCAGTGCGATGACCAGGGCGGCCTTCTTGCGCCGGCCCAGCTCGCGCTTGAGATAGATGCCAAACATCCCGTTCCTCAGAGGTTCTTGGCGCCCGCTGTGGGCGCTGCCTCAAGGTAGGGACCTTGCATTGCGGAGCCGTGAGTAAGGGATGTGCAAGGCCTGAGAAGGGATGTGCAAGAGCTGAGAAAGTGCGCGGCAGCCGTTCCACCCACCGGCGCGTACTCCGCGGTCCCGCGCGGAGCCCACCCCCATCCGGTGCGGTGGAACGACTGCCGTCTCCCCCCTCGGTTTGGTCTGCGTAAGTGCCTTGTTCCAAATGTGAAGCTCTGATGGAGGAGATGTAGAGCATAAGTCCGCCACCGGCCCATATGGACCGGATGTTCATATTCCGCTTGTGCAGATTGAGACCTCAACCACGCCCGACGTACGGCATCGCCGTCGCCAGCACGGTCGCGAACTGCACGTTCGCCTCCAGCGGCAGCTCCGCCATGTGCCGCACCGTGCGCGCGACGTCGGCGACGTCCATCACGGGCTCCGGCGCGACCTCGCCGTTGGCCTGCAACGCACCGGCCCGCATCCGCGCGGTCATGTCGGTCGCCGCGTTCCCGATGTCGATCTGCCCGACCGCGATGCCGTACGGCCGCCCGTCCAGGGACAGCGACTTGGTGAGGCCGGTCAGGGCGTGCTTGGTCGCGGTGTAGGCGACGGAGTGCGGACGCGGCGTATGGGCGGAGATCGAACCGTTGTTGATGATCCGCCCACCCTGCGGATCCTGCTCCTTCATCTGCCGGTACGCCGCCTGCGCGCACAGGAACGCCCCGTTGAGGTTGGTGTCCACCACGTGCCGCCACGCGTCGTACGGCAGCTCCTCGACGGGCACCCCGCCGGGACCGAACGTCCCCGCGTTGTTGAACAGCAGGTCCACCCGCCCGAACCGCTCCACGGTCGCGGCGAACAGCGCGGCCACGTCATCGGGCCGTGAGACGTCCGTCCGTACGGCGAGACAGGCGCCCTCGGGCGTGAGTGCCGCCGTCTCCTCCAGCGTCTCGGTCCGCCGCCCTGCCAGCGTCACCGACCAGCCCGTACGCAGCAGCTCCACGGCGACCGCGCGGCCGATCCCGGAACCCGCGCCGGTCACCACGGCAGTCCTCGCATTTCTCGTGTCCATGAGCGCGCAGCGTAGGTGAGCCTCCGCGATACGGAAGCATCTGTCCGCCATCCGGGTGCTGCCACCCCCGTGAGCGTGTGTCGGCGCCGGGCCCGCGCCCTTGCCCTCCCTCAACTGTGACGGGAGGAAAGAATGACCATCACACCAGGCCGGTCGCCCCGGCACAGCCGTGAACCGTGCGCTGCCGCCCACCGCTCCCCCAGAGGGGGGACCCCCAGCCGCCGTCGCTTCCTGGGTCTGACCGCCGCGGCCGCCGCACTCGCCTTCGCCGTGGACCTGCCTGCGACCGGTACGGCGGCCGCCGCCCAACTCGACGCGGCGCGCATCGACGACTTCCCCTTCACGCTGGGCGTCGCCTCGGGAGAGCCACTGCCCGACTCGGTCGTCCTGTGGACCCGGCTCGCGCCCGCTCCTTACCAGCCCGACGGCGGACTGCCCGCCGAACGCGTCGACGTCGACTGGGAGGTGGCCGAGGACGAGACGTTCGCGACGGTCGTCGCCAGGGGCACAGCCGTCGCGCACCCGGAGTTCCACCACACCGTGCACGTCGGGGCCGAGGGCCTTGCCTCCGGCCGCGTCCACTACTACCGCTTCCGAGCGGGCGACTGGCTCAGCGAGACCGGCCGCACCCGCACGGCGCCCGCCGCCGACAGCCCGGTCTCCTCCCTGACTGTGGCCGCCGTCTCCTGCCAGGCCTACCACGACGGCTACTTCACGGCCCACCGTCACCTCGCCGAGGACGACGTCGACCTGGTTCTCCACCTCGGCGACTACCTCTACGAGTACGCCGTCGACTCGGTCGGCGGCGCCCGTGCGTACACCGACCGGGTGCTGCCGGCCCTGTTCGACCACGAGACCGGCACGCTGGAGGACTACCGGCTGCGTTACGCCCTCTACAAGACCGACCCCGATCTGCGGGCCGCACACGCCATGCACCCTTTCGTGGTTACCTTCGACGACCACGAGACCGAGGACAACTACGCCGCCTCCATCCCCGAGAACGCCGTCCCGCCAGAGCGATTCCTGCTGCGCCGCGCCGCCGCCTACCGCGCCTACTGGGAGAACCAGCCGCTCCGCCTCCCCCAGCTGCCCGTCGGCCCCGACATGCAGCTCTACCGACGGCTCCAGTGGGGCCAGCTGGCCCAGATCGACGTCCTCGACACCCGCCAGTACCGCTCCGACCAGGCCTACGGCGGCGCCAAGCACCTTCCCGGGCCCGAGTCGGAGGACCCCACCCGGACGATGACCGGCGCCGCCCAGGAACGCTGGCTCCTGGATGGCTGGAGCACCTCACAGGCCCTGTGGAACGTGGTGCCCCAGCAGGTCTGCTTCTCGCGACGCCGGATGGATCTCAACCCCGTGGCCGCGGTCGCCATGGACGCCTGGGACGGCTACCCGGCGGCCCGCCGCCGCATCCTCGACGGCGCGAAGGCGGCCGGGGTGCAGAACCTGATGGTCCTCACCGGCGACCTGCACGCCGGGTACGCCTTCGACATCAAGGACGACTTCGAGGACCCGGCCTCCCGCACCCTCGGTACCGAGATCGTCACCACCTCTGTCGCCAGCGGCAAGGACGGCACCGAGAAACCCTCGAACTGGACCACGTACACGACCGCCAACCCGCATCTGAGGTTCTACGACGGCCGGCGCGGCTACACGACCGTCACCCTCGACCGGGCCCAGGCACGCGCCGACTTCAAGACCCTGCCGTACGTCACCACGCCCGGGGCCCCGATCGCCACGGTCGCCTCCTTCGTCACGGAGGTGGGGAACCAGGGCCTCACGCCGGCGTGACGGTCTCCCCGACGGCCTCGCCCGGGTAGCGGACCCCGATGCGCTCGCGGACCGTGTCCATCGTCCGCATCACCGCGAGCGTGCCGTCGAGCGGGACGAGCGGCGACTCGGTCTCGCCGGCCCGCAGCGCGCGCATCACCTCGACGGCCTCGTGCTTGAGGCTGTTGCGGGGACCGGCCTCGGCCTTGCACTCCTCGGGGTCACGGCCGTCCCGGTGCAGCACGAACCGGTCCGGGAAGAAGAAGCCGTACGGCACGTCGATACGGCCCAGCGAACCGGTGACCGACGCCGAGGTCGCCGTACCGCCGATGATCGAGCAGTGCACCGAGGCGAGCGCGCCGCCGTCGTAGGAGAGCAGGGCTCCCGTCTGGAGGTCGACGCCCTCGTCGGAGAGCGTCGCGCGGGCCGCGATGTCCGACGGCTCCCCGAGCAGCAGCTGGGTGAACGACATCGGGTACACACCGAGGTCAAGGAGTGCGCCGCCGCCCTGTGCCGGGTCGCGCAGACGGTGGCTGGGCGGGAAGGGGCCCGCCAGCCCGAAGTCGGCCTGGACGCTGCGCACTTCGCCGATCGCGCCGTCGTCCACCAGCGCCTTGAGCCGCCGTATCAGGGGATTGCAGTACATCCACATGGCTTCCATCAGGAAGCTCCCGCGCTCCCGCGCGAGCCCGACCAGCTCCTCCGCCTCGCGCGCGTTCAGCGTGAACGCCTTCTCGCACAGCACGTTCCGCCCGGCCTCCAGGCACAGACCGGCGGCCGCCCGGTGTGCCGAGTGCGGGGTGGCGACGTAGACGACATCGATGTCCGCGTCCTCGGCCAGCGCGCCCCACTCGCCGTACGCCCGCTCGATCCCGAACCGCTCCGCGAACGCCTTCGCCGACTCCTCGCTCCGCGAGGCCACCGCCACGACCTCCGCATCCGGCAGATCCACCAGATCCGCCGTGAACGCCCCCGCGATCCCACCGGTCGCCAGGATTCCCCAGCGCACCCTCTGCTCCGTCATCCCCGCGCCCATCCTCGCTCGCGTGACACTCGCCACTGTGTACGAGCTGAGAGCATAGGTGGCGGATCGGACTCGGAGGGAGGTGCACATGCCCGACAGCGGGGCATCGACATCGAACCTGGAACAGGCGGCTGCGGCACCGGCGCAGCCGCCCACTCGTGCCACGCGCCGCACCGGCTGGGTCGTCACCCTCACCCTCGGCGGCCTCACCGCCACGCCTCCGCTGGCGATGGACATGTACCTCCCCTCGCTCCCGGAGGTCACGAACTCCCTGCACGCGCCCGCCGCGACGGTCCAGCTCACTCTCACCGCCTGTCTGCTCGGCATGGCCCTCGGCCAGCTCGTCGTCGGCCCCATGAGCGACCGCTGGGGCCGCCGCCGGCCGCTGCTCGTCGGTCTGGTGGTCTACGTCCTCGCCACCGCTCTGTGCGCCCTGGCGCCCACCGTCGAGACCCTGGTCGCCTTCCGGCTGACGCAGGGGCTGGCGGGCGCGGCCGGGATAGTGATCGCGCGGGCCGTCGTACGCGATCTCTACGACGGTGTGGCCATGGCCCGCTTCTTCTCCACCCTCATGCTGATCGGCGGGGTCGCCCCGATCGTCGCGCCCGTCATCGGCGGCCAGATCCTGCGGGTGACGGACTGGCGGGGCGTGTTCGTGGTGCTGACGGTCGTCGGCGCGCTGCTGGCCGTGCTGGTGTGGGCCCGGCTGCCCGAGACCCTCCCGGTGGAGCGGCGCCATGTCGGCGGGGTCGGCGAGGCCCTGAGGTCCATGGGCACCCTGCTCGCCGACCTCCCCTTCACCGGCTTCATGCTCGCGGGCGGCTTCGCCTTCGCCGCGCTGTTCGCGTACATCTCGGCCTCGCCGTTCGTGATCCAGGAGATCTACGGGGCCTCGCCGCAGACCTTCAGCCTGCTCTTCGGGCTGAACTCGGTGGGCCTGGTCGTCGTCGGCCAGATCAACGGCAAGGTGCTGGTCGGTCGGGTCAGCCTGGAGAAGGTGCTGGGCGCGGGGCTCGCGATCGTCATCGCCGCCGCGATCGCGCTGCTGCTGATGTCCCTGGGCGTGTTCGGCGAGCCCGGCCTGGTGGCCGTGGCCGCCGCCCTCTTCGTCCTGATGTCGGCGATGGGCATCACCCTGCCCAACGCCCAGTCCCTCGCCCTCCTGCGCACCAAGCACTCCGCGGGCTCCGCCTCCGCCCTGCTCGGCACCTCCTCCTTCCTCATCGGGGCCATCGCCTCGCCGCTGGTCGGGGTCGCCGGGGAGGACACCGCCGTACCGATGGCCGTGGTCCAAGTCGTGTCGGCACTGGTAGCGCTTGCCTGTTTCATGGGAATGTGCCGTCCTTGGAACAGACGTGCGAGCGCGGAGGGAGTAGAGAACTGAGCGCGCCGAGACTGCGCAGCGACACACCGGAACGGGCCGGACTCGACCCCGGGGAACTCGAACAGCTCGCCCAGGAGGTCCACGACCTCACCACCGGCGAGCGCCCCTGGGCGGCCGGCACCGTCGTGGTCGCCGGACGCGGCCCGGTGATCGCCGTCGAGGAGGCGGCGGGCTGGGCGGTCCGGTACGCCTCCTACGACCCCGAGGCCGACGCGGGAGTGGAACTGCCCCGCAAGGCACGCGTCCCGATGACGGTCGCGACCCCCTTCGACCTCGCCTCCCTCACCAAGCTGTTCACCGCCGTCGCCACGATGCAGCAGATCGAACGCGGCACCCTCGGCATCGACGCCCGGGTGGGCGCGTATCTGCCGGACTTCCGGGCGGCGGCCGAGCACGGGGTGACGGTACGGGAGCTGCTCACGCACACCTCCGGACTCCGCCCCGAACTCCCGCTGTACGACTGCGCGGACGACGCGGAACGGCTGGAGCTGCTGCGGTCCGAGCCCCCGATCGGCGTACCCGGCACCTACATGTACTCGGATGTGAACCTGCTCCTCCTGCAGCACGTCCTGGAACGCATCACCGGCCGGGGCCTCGACACCCTCGTCCACGACGGCATCACACGGCCGCTGGGGATGACGGCGACCGGGTTCGGGCCGTGCCCCGGGGCGGCGGCGACCGAGTACCAGCGGCGGCCCTGGGCGAAGGCGGACCGGGGGATGCTGCGGGGTGTCGTCCACGACGAGAACGCGTGGGCGCTGGGCGGAGTGGCGGGCCACGCCGGTCTCTTCTCCACCGGCCGTGACCTGGCCGTCTTCTGCCGCGCCCTGCTGGCGGGCGGCTCCTACGGCCCCGCCCGCATCCTCGGCCCCGACTTCGTCGAACTCATGCTGACCCCACCGGGCCTGGGCTTCGCCATCGACCAGCCGTGGTTCATGGGCGAGCTGGCGGGACGGGGGGCCGCGGGCCATACCGGCTTCACCGGAACCTCCCTGGTCCTGGACCGGGCGACGGACACCTTCCTGGTGCTGCTGTCGAACGCGGTCCACCCCCGAAGACGGCCACCGGACAGCAGACCGAGAGCGGCGGGGGCCACCCGTCTGGCGCGCGCGGTCCGCCCCACCAGCCTGTCCGGCGTGTGAGGGCGGGGCGTTCGGGGCGGGTTCCGGGCGACCTAGAATCGCCGGGTGAACGCCCCCGTATCCCCGGCCGAGACCCTTCGCGCCACCCTTGCCACCGTCCTCGACGGACTGCCCCCGAAGCAGGCCGCGCAGGCCGTCGACCGGCTGATCGCCACCTACCGCGGGGCCACCCCGACCGACGCGCCCATCCTCCGGGACCGGGCGGACGTCGCCGCGTACGCCGCGTACCGGATGCCGGCCACCTTCGAGGCGGTGCGCTCGGCACTGGACGCGTTCGCGGACGCGGTGCCGCAGTGGGTGCCGGGGAGTCATGTGGACGTCGGCGGGGGGACCGGGGCGGCGACCTGGGCGGTCAGTGCCACCTGGTCCGGTGCGCGGTCGGTCACGGTCCTCGACTGGGCGGAGCCCGCGCTGGCCCTCGGCCGGGAGATCGCCGTGGCGAACCCGGCGCTGGAGGGTGCGAGTTGGCGACGCTCGCGGATCGGATCCTCCCTCGCGCTCGAGAGCACGGACCTCGTCACGGTGTCCTACGTCCTGAACGAACTCACTCCCGCCGACCGCACCGCTCTCGTCGATGCCGCCGCGGGGGCCGCGCAGGCCGTGGTGATCGTCGAGGCCGGTACGCCGGACGGATACGCCCGGGTGATCGAGGCTCGCGACCATCTGATCGCGGCCGGCTTCCGGGTGGCGGCTCCCTGTCCGCACAGCGCGGCCTGCCCCATCGTCCCCGGCGAGGACTGGTGTCACTTCTCGACACGGGTCAGCCGCTCGTCCCTGCACCGGCAGGTCAAGGGCGGCTCCCTGCCCTACGAGGACGAGAAGTTCAGCTACGTCGCCGCGGCCCGCTTCCCGGTCGCCCCGGCCGCCTCCCGTGTCATCCGCCGCCCCCAGATCCGCAAGGGCCAGGTCCTGCTGGACCTCTGCGAGACGGACGAGCAACTGTCCCGCACGACGGTGACGAAGCGGCACGGTGACCTGTACAAGGCGGCGAGAAACGCGGCTTGGGGCGACCCCTGGCCCCCACTGCCGTAGCGCGGGACTTTTCTCGCCCCCGCCGCCCCTACCCGTCCCACCCTGGGGGCTGCGCCCCCAGACCCCCGCGTCGGCCCTGAACGGGCCTCGTCCTCAAACGCCGGACGGGCTGGGTTTCTCAGCCCCTCCGGCGTTTGAGGAGGGGGGTCCAGGGGGCGGAGCCCCGGGCGGCGGGGGCGAGGAACGCCCGGGTTCGGCGAGACGGGGCGTCTCACTCGGCTGCTACCGTCGGGCCATGGTCAAGCAGCCCGTCCCCGACACCACTCGCCGCAGCGAGAAGTCCCGTCGCGCCATCTATGACGCCGCCCTCGCGCTCGTGGGGGAGGTCGGTTACCCCAAGACCACCATCGAGGGCATCGCGGCCCGCGCAGGCGTCGGCAAGCAGACGATCTACCGGTGGTGGTCGTCGAAGGCGGAGGTGCTGATGGAGGCCTTCCTCGACCTCGGCGAACAGTCCGCACGCGAGGCCGGCCAGGAGTCGTACGCCTTCCCGGACACGGGCGACCTCGCCGCCGACCTCAAGGCCGTACTGCGCGCCACAGTCGACGAGCTGAGGGACCCCCGCTTCGAGGTACCGTCCAGGGCGCTCGCCGCGGAAGGCGTCGTCAACGAGCAGCTCGGCCGGGAACTCGTAGCCAAGCTGCTCGAGCCCTCGCTCCAGCTCTACGTCGACCGTCTGCGCTCCGCACAGGACACCGGCGACGTACGCCCGGACATCGACCCGCGCATCGCCCTGGAGCTCGTCGTCTCGCCCCTCGCCCAGCGCTGGCTCCAGCACACCGGCCCCATCGACCACACGTACACCGACACCCTCGTCGACTACGCCCTCTACGGTCTCGCCCCGCGCTGAGCCACCCGCTGAGGCGCCCGCGCCAGCCGCCCCGGCGTATCCGTGATCACCCCGTCACAGCCCAGCCCCAGCACCCGGTCCCGCTGCGCCGACGTCACCACGGTGTGCGCCCACACCCGCCGGACACCGGAGTTCACCGCCCGGACCAGGTCCGCGTCACGCGCCCTGTAGTCGACGTCCAGGACGTCCACGAAGGACCGCCACCGCTCGGGACGGTCGGTGCGCAGCTGCTGCGCCGAGCGCCACAGGCCGCCCAGCAGATCCAGCACCTGGGCCACGGTGGGCGGCCGCTCCGACCGCCAGCTGCCGGGGAGGGGTGCCTTGGGACGCACCCGTACGCCCTGCCACTCCCGCACGTTCAGCTTGTGCACCTCGCCGCCCAGATACGTCGTGCGGTTCAGCAGCGGATCGTGCATCACGACGAGCGTGCCGTCGCTCAGCATGCGGGTGTCGAAGTCCAGCACGTGGGCCGTACCGCGCCCATAGGCGGCCATGAGCCCCGTCAGGCTGTTCTCGGGCACCTCACGGGCGCCGCCGCGATGAGCGACGTATGTCACACGCGGCAGCGAATCCACTGTGAGCGGTCCGGGCCCCCACTCCAGCGGGATCGTCGGTCCCAGCAGCGAGACCAGGGAAGCCGCCGAAGCCAGGCCCGTCAGCGCGATCCTCGTGACCATGACGACCACGGTAGGGGCGCCGGGGTTCTAAATCCTCTCAAAGAGGAGGATTTCACCCGATCCTCCTCCCCGGTACGCCCTGTCCCGCCTACCCCGGTTGTCGGCTCCGGCCACCGGGAGCGCAGGATGGTGGGACCATAGAGTGCTGTCCGCACCACAGCGAGGCGAGGCGATACATGAGCCAGGAGTTCGGCGGCCGGACCGGCCTGCAGGGCAAACTCACCCAATGGCTGCGTGGACGCCGCCCGAAGGACGCCGCCGACGACGGCGGCCGTGAGGCCCTGCTGCTGGCTGCCGCCGGGGCGGGACTGCCTCTCGCGCCCGCCGCGCACCCGGCCGGCTACCGCTGTTCCTGCGACCGAGTCGGCTGTCCCACCCCCGCCCGGCACCCCGTCTCCTTCGCCTGGCAGACG
Source organism: Streptomyces sp. NBC_00019 (assembly GCF_045041015.1). Lineage (NCBI taxonomy): Bacteria > Bacillati > Actinomycetota > Actinomycetes > Kitasatosporales > Streptomycetaceae > Streptomyces > Streptomyces sp. NBC_00019. The sequence continues at coordinate 3,346,265 of NZ_CP108302.1, read as the reverse complement.
CAGTCCACCACCGACCGCGCCCAGATCGAGCGCTGGGCCCGGCACCAGCCGCAGGCCAACTTCATCACCGCCACCGGCATGGTGCACGACGTCCTGGACATGCCCCTCGACGCCGGCCGCGAGGCCCTGGAGCGGCTGCTCGCCTCCGGTATCGAGGTCGGCCCGGTCGCCGAGACCGACGGCCGGCTGATGTTCTTCACCCTCACCCGCGGCACCCCCGAGGACGAGGACGAGTGGTGGCCGTGCGAGCTGGACTGCCACCCCGAGACGATGGACGAGCACCCGGGGCTCCGCTGGCACTGCCGCGGCTCCTACGTCCTCGTACCGCCCGCCCGGCTGCCCGGTGACGGTCGGACCGTGCACTGGGTACGCGGCCCGGAGCACCCCCTGCCCGACCCGCTGAGCCTGCTGGAGATCCTCACCGACGCAGGCGCCCGCTGGGCCGGCGAGGACCGGGACCACGCCTCCACGGCCTGGCCCTCGCGCGGCTGAAGCACCTCCCGGAGGGGGCTACTCGCCCTTCGCCGCCGTCAGTCCCTGGATCCGCCCCAGCACCGACACCTGCCCGCCGTCCGTACCCTTCGCCGGGTCCAGGGCGACCTCGTTGGAGACGAACTCCATCGTCAGCGACTGCTTGACCTCGCCGGTCGTCAGCGCGTCGACGGCCGCGTTCTGGTCGGGGAGCGTGGTGCCCGCGTAGGCGGTCTGCTTCATGAAGTGCCGCGTGGTGAAGAACACCAGGGCGCCGCCGTCCTTCGTGCGCAGCGCCAGCGGGGCGTAGTCACCGTTCGTCAGCGACTCGTCGATGTACTGCGTGGCCCGTCCCGGCTTCTTGGCGTCCTTCGTGCGCTGCGTGCGCCATCCGCTGGTGTGGGCGCCCGCCGCGAAGGTCTTCCCCTCGCCGCTCTCCAGATAGGTCGCGTAGTCCTGGCTCAACTGCCGCGGGGCGACGGACAGTTCCGTCGAGTTCGCGGGGACGGCCTCCGCCCAGCCGTCCGTGTCCGTCTTGAACTCCGGTACGTCGTCCGGTGCGACGAGCGTCAGATACGCCACCTGGAACGGCTCGTTGAGGCCGTCGCGCGTGAACACGAACAGCCAGCGCGCGGTGCCGCCCTTGTTCGCGGCGGTGTCGGCGACGAACCAGCGCGGCCAGCCCGCCTTCTTGGGGATGGTGTACTTCGCGTCGGACAGCTTCAGCGGGGTGTGCGCCGTGTTGCCCTGCGGGCTGTTGGCCCTGCCCGCCTTCAGCCGCGCCGCGTCGATGTCGGCGAGGGGGCCGGTGACCTGGTCCGCGTCCAGGGAACTGTCGTACGCCTTGTCGGCCTTGTTGTACGCGGTCGTGAACTCCCGGAGCGCCTCGGCGGCTTCGGCCTTGGTCGTCGCGGGGAGCACCTCGCGCTCCCCGTGGACCACCACGCACCCGCTCGCCGTCAGCGACAAAGCGGTCACCGAGGCCGCTGTCAGCACCCTCCGGTCAAGATTGCGGAGCCTTCGAGGGCTGCGATTCCTGCTCATCGGATGCCTTCACCTTCCCCTTCCCGGAGGCGAACCCTACCGGGGCGAGGAACAGCGCGAGCGTCGGGACCAGGTACAGCAGCCACACCGTGACCTGGAGCACGGTCGGGTCCGGCTGGAAGTTGAAGACGCCCTTCAGCAGGGTGCCGTACCAACTGTCCGGCGGGATGGCCCCGGAGATGTCGAAGGCCTTGTCGTTCAGGCCCGGCAGCCAGTCGGCCTCCTGGAGATCATGGAAGCCGTACGCCAGCACGCCCGCCGCCACGACGACCAGCATGCCGCCGGTCCACGTGAAGAACTTGGCGAGGTTGATCTTCAACGCGCCCCGGTAGAAGAGCCAGCCCAGCACGACCGCACTGGCGATGCCGAGCCCCACACCGATCAGCGGGCGCGGCGTCCCGTCACCGGCCGCGTGCACCGACGCCCACACGAACAGGGACGTCTCCAGACCCTCCCGGCCGACCGCGAGGAACGCGGTGGCGACCAGCGCGCCGGTGCCCATCTGCAGGGCCGCGTCCAGCTTGCCGTGCAGCTCCGCCTTCAGGTGCCGGGCGGTGCGCCGCATCCAGAAGACCATCCACGTCACCAGGACGACCGCGAGGATCGACAGGGAGCCGCCGAGCGCCTCCTGCGCCTTGAACGTCAGCTCCTGGGAGCCGAATTCGAGCGCGCAGCCGAAGCCGAGCGCGATCGCGACCGCGACCGCGATGCCGATCCAGATGGGCTTCAGCGCGTCCCTGCGCTCCGTCTTCACCAGATAGGCGATGAGGATGCAGACGACGAGTGAGGCCTCCAGGCCCTCGCGCAGACCGATCAGATAGTTGCTGAACACGGCTACGCCTCCTTGGAGAACAGCGTGCTGCCCCACCAGTCGTCCTTGTCACGGACGCCGGGCGGGACGGCGAAGACCGCCGAACCCACGTGCTGGATGTACTCGTTGAGCGCGTCCGGGGCGAGGTTGCGCTGGATCTGCACGAACCCCTTGCGCACATCGCGCTGGTACGCGAGGAAGAACAGCCCGGCGTCGAGCCGCCCGAGCCCGTCCGTGCCGTCGGTGAAGGAGTAGCCGCGGCGCAGGATCGTCGCCCCGTGGTTGGAGTCGGGGTGCGCGAGCCGGACGTGCGCGTCGGGCAGCATCGCCTTCAGGAACGGCTTGTCGCGCTCCTTGGCCTTGCCGACCGGGGCGCCCTCGCCCTTGTCGCGGCCGAAGATGTCCTCCTGCTCCTGCAGGGAGGTGCGGTCCCAGGTCTCGATGTGCATCCGGATACGGCGCGCGACGAGATAGGACCCGCCGACCATCCAGTCGGGCCCTTCCTGGCCGGAGACCCACACGAACTTCTTCAGCCGGTCCGTCTCGGTCCCCGCGATGTTGCGGGTGCCGTCCTTGAACCCCATGAGGTTGCGCGGGGTCTGCTCCTCCGGCGTCGTGGAAGAGGTCTTCCCGAAGCCGAGCTGCGACCAGCGGATGACGACCTTGCCGAAGCCGATACGGGCCAGGTTGCGGACGGCGTGCACGGCGACCTGCGGGTCGTCGGCGCAGGCCTGGATGCACAGGTCGCCGCCGCTGCGGTTCTTGTCGAGGGCGTCCCCGGCGAACTTGGGCAGCTCGAAGAGCCCCTCGGGCTGTTCGCCTTCGAGCCCGAACTTCCGGAACAGCGACGGCCCGAAGCCGATGGTGAGGGTGAGCCGCGAGGGCTTGAGCCCCAGCGCCTCACCGGTGTCGTCCGGCGGCGCCTCGGCCAGCCCGCCGAAGGCGCCCTCGCCGACCGCCTGCCCGCCGGTCATCCGCCGCGCGGCCGCCGTCCAGTCCTTGAGCATCTGCACGAACTCGGCGCGGTCCTCGGTCTTCACGTCGAACGCGGCGAAGTGCAGCCGGTCCTGCACGGGAGTGGAGATACCGGCCTGGTGGCCGCCGTGGAACTCGACGGCGGCCCCCGCCTCGGCGCCCGCGGGGTCCACGTCGTTGCCGGTCCGGGTCATCGCCACCGCCCCGCCGGCCGCGGCGGCACCGAGCGCGAGCCCGGCACCGCCCCAGCCGATCAGCGAACGGCGGGAAGGGGAGGGCGAGGTCTCGTCGGTGGAGGTCTCGCCCGTGGAGGTCTCGGTCATGAGGGCTGCCCCTGCTTCACTTGGCGACGACGGCGGCGGCGAGCTTGGACAACGGCTCCGCGAGGGCGTTCACCGCGTCCGACAGCTCCTTGCGGTCGGCCTCGCCGACCTTCTCGTACGAGGTGAAGTCGTAAGACGTCTCGTCCGCGCGGTACTTGTCCAGCAGCGTGTCCAGCGCGGCGAACTGCTTGTCGAGCTCGGTGGTGAGGGCCGCGTCGTTCTCCTTGGCGACCGCCTTCAGCAGCTCGTACGACTTCTCCGCGCCCTCCACATTGGCCTTGAAGTCGACGAGGTCGGTGTGCGAGTAGCGCTCCTCCTCGCCGGTGACCTTGCCGGTGGCGACCTCGTCGAGGAGCTCCTTGGCGCCGTTGGCCATGGAGGTCGGGGTGATCTCGGCCTTGCCGACCCGGTTCTGCCAGTCCTTGAGGTCGGTGACCAGCTGGTCGGCGAGCTCGGAGTCACGGGCGGTGAGCTTCTTGTCCTTCCAGAGCGAGCGCTCCAGGCGGTGCCAGCCGGTCCAGTCCTTCTCCGGGTCCTGGCCGTCCTCCAGGCCGTCCTCGCGGACGTCGACCTTCGGGTCGATGTCACCGAAGGACTCCGCGACCGGCTCGGTGCGCTCCCAGCCGATACGGGAGGGGGCGTAGGCCTTCTTCGCGGCCTCGATGTCCCCGTCCTTGACCGCCTTGGCGAAGGTCTCGGCGAGCGGCAGTGTCTCGTCGGCCTGCGCCTGTACGTATGTGCGGTAGGCGGCGACGGCCTTGTCGAGGCGGGGGTCGCGCTTGGCGGCGGTGCCGCCGGTGGCCTTGACGTCCTGGCGGATGCCGTCGCCCTTCATGCCGGGCTTGCAGGCGATCGTGTAGTCGCCGGCCTTCACCTCGGCGGTGACGGTCTGCTTGGTGCCCGGGCCGATGTTCTCGCGCTCGGTGACGACCCGGTCGTCCGGGAAGAGGATGTAGACCTCAGTGACCTTGGAGCCCTTGTTCTCGATGGCGAGCTCGACGTGGCCGGCCGGGAACTCCTTCTTCGACACGTCGCACTTGCTGTCGGTGGCGGTCACGTTGATGACGCCGTCGCTGCCCCCGGAGCCGCCCTTCTCGGTGCACCCGGTGAGGGCGGTCAGGGCCGCCACGACGGCGGTGGCGGTGACTGCGGAGAGTCTGGCGGCTCGCATGCGGGCTCCCGGGCGATGGCTGAAAAATCACGTGACAGGGCTCACACGGTTCGGTGAGGCTCACCTAACTTAACCGAGCCTTACCTGCGTGATACCCCGTCGTTCCGTGATTCACCTCTCATGGACGGTGTAAGAGCACGACCCGATCACGGTGACTCAAAACGGACCCCAAGTAATGGTCAAAGGAGATTCAAAGGTTCCGCTCGGGGTTTACGAGCAGCGCCCCCGTCCGAGGGTGCGGAAACACCTCCACGGGCTGGTCGTACACCTCCGACAGCAGCCGCTCGTCGAAGATCTCCTCCGGCGCCCCGTCGGCGGCGACCCGCCCGCCGCGCAGGATCGCGACCCGGTGCGCGTACGCGGCGGCGAGCCCCAGATCGTGCAGCACGACGACGACGGCGTCCCCCTCACGCGCCCGCTCCCGGCACACCCGCAGCACCAGCTCCTGGTGCCTGAGGTCGAGAGCCGCGGTCGGCTCGTCCAGCAGCAGCAGGGGAGCCCGCTGCGCAAGCACCCGCGCGAGCGCGACCCTGGCCCGCTCCCCGCCGCTCAGCGCGCCGAAGGGACGGGACGCGAAGGCGGCGACCTCGGTCTGTCGCATGGCCTCGGCAACGGCCCGGTCATCGTCGTCGGGCGCGGCGGCGGCCCAGGGCGCGCGTCCCATCCGGACGACGTCCTCGACGCTGAAGGGGAAGGAGAGGGAGGCCGACTGAGGGAGGACAGCCCTCCGCAGGGCTAGCTCGGGCGCGGACCACTCCGTGGCGGGACGGCCGTGGATGCGTACGACTCCGTCGGCGGCCGCGATATCGGCGGCGAGCGCACCGAGGAGGGTGGATTTCCCGGCCCCGTTGGGCCCGATGAGCGCGAGAACCTCCCCGGCACGGACGGTGATGTCGATGCCATGCAGCACTTCGCGGGGTCCGAGACGGACGTGGAGCCCTTCGGCCGTGGCGAGTACGTCCCCGGGCTCGGCGGGGGCCGGGGGAGTGGGGCGGTTGCGGAGGAGTCTCATGGCGGGGTCCTTGGAGGTGGAGGGGTGCTTGGCAGCGTTCACCGCGATCCCCGTGAGAATCAGCGTCACGACCTCGGTACGCCCCCCGGACCGCGACATCGCGACACCAGCAGCACCGTCCCGAGCCCCGCGACGAACGCGAACGCCGAGACCGTCCACGTACCGAGGAAGTCGATCCCGAACGCGATCGCCGCGACCGCCCCCACCGCCGCCCCCGAGGAGACCCCGATGACCCCCGGCTCGGCGAGCGGATTGCCGAACACGCCCTGCATCAACGCCCCCGCGCACCCCAACGAGGCCCCGACGAGCAGCGCGAGCACGATCCGCGGGAACCGCACGTTCCACAGCACCGACTCGGCGACCCGGTCCAACTCACCGCCCCCGAGCCCGACTTTGTGCCGCACGGAGCCGAGGACATCCCCGACCGGGATCGGATAGGCCCCGACACCGGCCGCGACCGGCACGAGGACGAGCAGCCCCACGACCAGCCCGACGGTCATCAGCCACGCGGCCGAGTGCCGTCTTCGCGGCGGGGATTCAGCCGCGCCGCCCGCCTGCGCCGCGGTCTTCTCCAGTACGGTCACGCCCCACCGTCCTTCTTGTGCAGCTGCTCCATGACCGACTTGACCTCTTTGGGTTTAGGTTAGCCTTACCTTGCTTGGTTGAAGTCATCGGGCGCCGTAATCGCGATGCGCAGGCGCCGCACCGAGGCGTAGAACTGTCCCCGTGAACAGGGGACGCAGGGAACTGCTGGGGCCGGGGCGGCTGGTACTGCACGTGTCGGACCGCCCCGGCCCGCCGGCGTTGCGCTTCGAGACGACGGGCGACGGGCGGATCCTGCTGCGGCAGGGGGAGCGGCCCGTACTGCTGGGCCGCACGGGCGAGGGCTGTTGCCGTGAGCTGTCTCTGCACGGCCTTGACGGCTACCGCTCCCCGTTGCCCCCGCTGCGCTCGGCAATGATGCGGTCGTCGGTCAACTGGCCGCACCGCTACGCCCGTTGGCTGGAGGAGGCGGACGGCACCCCGCTGCAGGACGGACGGTGGGAACTGGCCGTGCGGACCGGCTTCCCGCCGGGTATCTGGACCGAGGACTTCGTGCGCGACTGGCCGAGCAGCAGCCTGGAGCTCGCCTGCGGAGGCGGCTGGCACGGAGTGCTCCCGCTGCGCCGCCTCTCGCCGCCGGATGCCGCGCGCGTGAAGGCGTACCGCAGACACGCCCGCGAGGGCACCCTCGCACCCGTCCTCCTGTGGTGGGTGGCCTTCCTCGACGGCTGGGTCATCCTCGACGGCCACGACCGGGCGGTGGCGGCGCTGGCGGAGGGAGAACAACCGCGGTGCGTGGATCTGAACCGGGTGCCCGACGAGGACAAGTGGCGGCAGGTCGCCGAGCAGGCGACCCACGAGCACGAGGCGCGGATACGACGGCTGGCGGCGCACCCCGACGAGCCGGGCCACGTACGCCAACGGGCCGCCCTGGAACAGGGGCACGCCGAGCTGATCGCCTCGCTTCCGTACGGCATGCCCCCCACCGGCTTCTGGCCCCTCCCCGGCGGAGCCAGGACCTGGGACGACCTCGCCGACCGCGCGATGCTTCAATTCCCCCGTGACTGACTACGACGTACTGCGCGTCTTCTGCGCGCCGAACGGCGGATACGGCAATGAACTCGGCGTCATACGCGAGGGATCCGTGATGCCGGACCGCGAGGAGCGGCAACTGTTCGCCGGGAAGCTCGGGTTCAGCGAGACCGTGTTCGTGGACGACCCGGAGCGCGGGGTCATCGACATCTACACGCCGACACTGCGGCTGCCCTTCGCCGGCCACCCCTGTGTCGGCACGGCATGGCTGCTCGACGTGCCGGAGCTGGTCACCCCGGCCGGCGTCGTGGGCGCCCGGCTCGACGGCGAGTTCAGCTGGATCGAGGCGCGGGCGGAGTGGGCGCCGCCGCGGACGCTCAGGCAGTACGCGACGGCCGCCGAGGTCGACGACCTGGACGTGCCGCCGAAGGGGGAGTGGATCTACGCCTGGGCCTGGGAGGACGAGCCCGCGGGGCGGGTGCGCGCGCGGGCGTTCCCCGGCCGTGACGACGGGATCGACGAGGACGAGGCGACCGGTGCCGCCGCCCTCCTGCTCACGGAACGGCTGGGCCGCGCCCTGAACATCACCCAGGGTGCGGGCTCACAGCTCCTCACCGCTCCCCAGCCCGGCGGCTGGGTGGAGATCGGCGGCCGGGTGTACCTGGAGCGCTAGGCGCTCAGGGAGAACTCCTCACCGAGGGCGCGGAAGACCGCCGTGTTCAGCGCGAACGCCTTCTTGCACTCCGTCACGATCCGCTGCTTCTCCAGGTCGTCGGCCCGCACCCCGTCCAGCAGCTCCCGGTAACCCCGCTTGAACGCGGCGGGGTTGGCGATCCCCTCGAAGACGTAGAAGCGCACTCCGTCGCCCTTGCGCTCGAAGCCCCACGTCCGCTCCGCCTTGTCGCGGATGATCTGGCCGCCGGAGAGGTCGCCGAGGTAGCGCGTGTAGTGGTGGGCGATGTACCCGGCCGGCCACTCGGTGGCGCACTCCCGCACCCGGTCCGCATAGGCCTGTGTGGCCGGCAGCGCGGTCAGCCCCGTACGCCAGTCGGCGCCCCGCAGATGCTCCAGGTCCCGCTCCAGCGCACCCAGCCGGTACAGCTCGGGCTGGATGAAGGGTCCGGTCACCGGATCCGCGGCCAGCCGCTCGGCCCCGCTCTCCATCGCCTCGTACACGAACCACAGCTGCTCGGTGTACCGCGCGTACGCGTCCACGCCCAGCCTGCCGCCGAGCAGGTCGCTCATGAACGACGAGGTCTCCGCCTCCACGTGCTGCTCATGGGAAGCGGTGCGGATGACTGTCGAGAAGGAGTCCATGCAGTGCATCCTCTAAGGTAAGGCTTACCTAAGTCAATAGGTTTGCCGACGCCCTGTCGGTAAAAGCGTACAAGAAAAGACCCGCCCCAGCAGGGGACGGGTCCACGGGCTTGCTACGGCAGCGTCAGGATCTCGGCGCCGCTCTCCGTCACCACCAGCGTGTGCTCGAACTGCGCCGTGCGCTTGCGATCCTTCGTGACGACCGTCCAGCCGTCGTCCCACATGTCGTACTCGTGCGTCCCGAGCGTCAGCATCGGCTCGATCGTGAAGGTCATGCCGGGCTGGATGACCGTCGTCGCATGCGGACTGTCGTAGTGCGGAATGATCAGCCCGGAGTGGAACGACGAGTTGATCCCGTGCCCCGTGAAGTCCCGCACCACCCCGTACCCGAAGCGCTTGGCGTACGACTCGATGACCCGGCCGATGATGTTGATCTGGCGCCCCGGCCGGACCGCCTTGATCGCGCGCTCCAGCGACTCACGCGTCCGCTCGACCAGCAGCCGGCTCTCCTCGTCGACGTCCCCGACCAGGTACGTCGCGTTGTTGTCGCCGTGCACCCCGCCGATGTACGCCGTCACATCGAGGTTGACGATGTCGCCGTCCCGCAGCACCGTCGAGTCCGGGATCCCGTGGCAGATCACCTCGTTGACACTGGTGCACAGCGACTTGGGGAAGCCGCGGTAGCCGAGCGTCGACGGGTAGGCGCCGTAGTCGCACATGTAGTCGTGCGCCACCTTGTCCAGCTCGTCGGTGGTCACACCGGGGGCGATCAGCTTCGCCGCCTCCGCCATCGCCTGCGCGGCGATCCGACCGGCGATCCGCATCGCCTCGATGGTCTCCGGAGTCTGCACCTCCGGTCCGGTGTACGGCGTGGGCCCCGGCTTGCCGACGTACTCAGGACGACGGATGTTTCCGGGCACGGAACGGGTGGGGGACAGCTCCCCTGGTACAAGCAGCGACTGGCCAGACATGCCAGCGAGTCTAACGAGCCGCTGTGGGGGAACATGTCGGTGGCGAGAGGAGCTGGTCATGGCCCTGTTCAAGAAGCGCACGGTCGGCAAGCCGGGCGAGTGGTACTACTGCCTGGAACACAAGAAGGTCGAGGAGGGGCCGGACTGCCCCGGCAAGGACCGTTTCGGGCCCTACGCCTCCCGGCAGGAGGCCGAGCACGCGATGGAGACCGCCCGCGAGCGCAACCTCGAGTGGGAGAACGACCCCAAGTGGCACGACGCCTCGGCCCGCGGCAGCGACGACGACTGATCAGGCGCCCGTGGGTGCGGCAGCGGTCCGCTGCTTCCGCACCCGCGCCGCGTGCTCGTCCGTCCGCTCGTCGTACGTCATCAGCTTCGGCAGACACAGCGCCAGCAGGCCCACCGCGCCGGCGCACAGCAGACCGCCCGACCACACCGAAGCCCGCACACCCCACCACGCGGCGAAACCGCCCGACCTGACCTGGCCCAGCGTCGGACCGACGGAGTACGACAGCAGCTCGATCCCGGCGAGCCGGCCCCGCAGCTCGTCCGGGATCGTCTGGTTCCACATGACCCCGCGGAAGATCCCGCTCACCATGTCGCAGCCGCCCGCCACCGTCAGGAACAGCAGCACCAGCCACAGATTGCCGACGATTCCGGCCGCCGCGATCGCCACGCCCCACAACGCGGCCGACAACACCACCATCCGGCCGTGCCGGTGGATCCGCGCCGTCCAGCCGCTCGTCACACTCACCAGCAGCGCCCCGAGCGGGACCGTCGCGTACATCAGACCCAGCGCCCACTCGGCGTCCAGCTCGTCCGCGAGGAACGGCAACAGCGCCAGCGGCATCGCCAGGAACATCGCGGCCAGGTCGACCGCGTAGGTGCCGAGCAGCTCCTTACGGCTCCAGGCGTACCGGGCGCCCTCGGCGATCGCCTTCAGCGAAGGTTTCGCCGCCTCGTGCGCGGCGGGGGAGGAGGCGATCGGGATGATGAGCACGACCGAGACCACGAAAGTGGCCAGATCCGCCGCATAGGCCCAGCCGAGCCCCGCGTACGCCACCACCACACCCGCCACCGCCGGGCCCGCGACCCCGCCGACCGTCCAGCGGAAGGTGTTGAGGGAGGCCGCGGCCGGCAGATGCTCATGGGCCACGATCCGCGGCCACAGCGAGTCCAGCGCGGGCCGCTGGACCGAGACGAGCGCGGAGGACAGGGCGGCGACGAGATACAGCGGCCACACCGCCGGGTTCGGCATCAGCGCGTTCACCAGCAGCACCGCACTGAGCAGACCCTGCCCGGCCTCGGTCCAGATGATCAGCCCGCGCTTGTCCATGGCGTCGGCCAGCGCACCGCCGTACAACCCGAAGACGATCAGCGGAATGAGCTCCACCGCACCGATCGCACCCACCGCCGCCGCGGACTCCGTCAGCTCCTTGATCTGCACCGGCAGCGCGACGAACGTCAGAAAGCTCCCGAAGTTCGAAACCAGCCCCGACACCCACAGCCGCCGAAAGTCGGCCGAGGCCCGCCATGGGGTGAGATCGGGCAGGACGGAGCGGAGACGGGAGGGAGGGGGCGAGACAGAGGGCGCGGCAGGGGGAGCGGAGTCGTCGTCGGTCACGACGGGTCATGGTCGGCCGCGCCGGCAGGCGGGGGCAACCGAATTTCGGGGCACCGCCCCTCCCTCGCGCCCCCTACCACCGCGCCGGCGGCGGTGCCGTCAGCTGGTCCGTCAGGCGGGAGAGCCGGTCCCGGAAGCGGCGGCGTGTCCGTGGGGCCGGAAGGGCGTTCTCGCCCGCTGCCGCGCTCACCAGGTGCTGGACGGTGTCGAGATCGAGGTCCGGGCCGCTCGGGACGGCGAGGGATTCGTGGGCCATCGCCACGAGGTCGCCGTCGTCGGGGCCGAGCGCCAGTACCGTCGCGCCGGCCCGACGGGCGTCGTGCACACGCTCCAGGAGTGCGGCGCCCGGACCCGCCGGGGACACGACCAGCAGCGTCTCCCCGCGCCGCGCCGCCGCCAACCGGCCGAGACCGACGGCCAGATGGGCCGGATCCGAGGGCTGCGCCTCATGCCGTACGAGCGTGGGAGCCAGCTCCGGTGTCCCCGACCAGGCCGCCTCGTCCACCAGATGAGCCGCCAGATGCCACGGCTCGTACTCCGGCGTGCCGACCAGCAGCAGACCACCGCCGTGCGAGACCACCGAGCCGCGCAGCACCCCGGCGAACCTCCGGGTCGCCCCCAACCACTCGGTCCCGGCGAGCACTTCGCGCAGCAACGAGACACGTACGGCGTCCATGTGGCCGTATCCTGCCGCAAACGGCCACCCGTGACCCGGAGTTCACCACGAATTCGCCCGAACCGGGCATGAGAAGCGCTGTCGGCCTTCCGCGGGGGCGGGGCACAGCGACATCGGCTTCCGGCGCGTGCCCGTGACGCGGCTCACCTGACCGGACGGGGTGCGCGGGGCGCACGTAAAGTCGGCCCATGACCTCTACCGACAGTGCACAGAAGGCCCCTGCGAAGGACCCCTGGGACCTTCCCGACGTCTCCGGGCTCGTCGTCGGCGTGCTCGGCGGAACCGGCCCCCAGGGCAAGGGCCTCGCCTACCGGCTCGCCAAGGCCGGCCAGAAGGTGATCATCGGCTCGCGCGCCGCCGACCGCGCCCAGGCCGCCGCCGACGAGCTCGGGCACGGCGTCGAGGGCGCCGACAACGCCGAGACCGCCCGCCGCAGCGACATCGTGATCGTCGCCGTGCCCTGGGACGGCCACGGCAAGACGCTGGAGTCGCTGCGCGAGGAACTGGCCGGAAAGCTGGTCGTCGACTGCGTCAACCCGCTCGGCTTCGACAAGCAGGGCGCCTACGCCCTGAAGCCCGAGGAGGGCAGCGCCGCCCAGCAGGCCGCCGCCCTGCTGCCGGACTCCCGGGTCACCGCCGCCTTCCACCACCTCTCGGCGGTCCTCCTGGAGGACCCGGAGATCGACGAGATCGACACCGACGTGATGGTCCTCGGCGAGGCACGGGCCGACGTCGAGATCGTCCAGGCCCTGGCCGGCCGTATCCCCGGCATGCGCGGCATCTTCGCGGGACGCCTGCGCAACGCCCACCAGGTCGAGTCGCTGGTCGCCAACCTGATCTCCGTGAACCGCCGGTACAAGGCGCACGCGGGTCTGCGCGTCACGGACGTATGAGCCGATGGGGGACACTGGACGACGACGTCACCAGTGTCCCCCCGACAGGAGAGCCGCTCCCATGCCCCGCCTCGCCCTCTATGCCCTGATCGTCTGTCTCCTCGCCGTGGCGGCGGCGGTCGTGTCCTTCTCCCGGGGCAGCTTCCTGGGGATCGTATGGGTGCTGATCGTGGGGCTGTCCAGCAACATGTGCTGGTACTACGTGAAGCGTGCCAAGGCGGAGAAGTCCGTCAGCCGCTGACCGAGCAGAAGTCGCTCGTCTGCCAGAAGCGGTAGAGGTCCTGACCGCAGTACGTCTCGAAGTCGCTGATGCCGAGCGAGGCCAGGATCGAGTCGATCACGTCGAAGAACGCGCTGTTGACCGCCGGCACCCACAGCAGCGCGAAGACGAACAGCAGGCCGAACGGCGCGAACGGCTCCACCTGGCGCTTGATCTTGTACGACAGCCAGGGCTCGATGACGCCGTAGCCGTCCAGGCCCGGAATCGGCAGGAAGTTCAGGATCGCGGCCGTCACCTGGAGCAGGGCGAGGAAGGCCAGCGCGAACCGGAAGTCCGCCGGCACCCCGTCGAGCGCGTCCAGCCAGAACGGGGCCGTGCACACGACCGCGAACAGCACATTGGTGAGCGGCCCGGCCGCGGAGATCAGACTGTGCTTCCAGCGCCCCTGGATCCGGCCGCGCTCGATGAAGACGGCACCGCCCGGCAGACCGATCCCGCCCATGATCACGAAGAGGACGGGGAGGACGATGCTGAGCAGCGCATGGGTGTACTTCAAAGGATTGAGCGTGAGGTAACCCTTTGAACCCACGGTGATGTCACCGCTGTGCAGGGCGGTACGCGCGTGTGCGTACTCGTGCAGACACAGGGACACGATCCAGGCGGCCGTCACGAACAGGAACACGGCCACGCCGGGCTGCTCGGCGAACCCGGTCCAGGTGGCCCAGCCGGTCACCGCGGTGACGGCCAGGATGCCCACGAAGACAGGGCTGATCCGCCGGTCGCTGTTGCGGGCGGCTGTGGTGGTCATGGGGTTCCCCCGACTCTCGTACACGCTCTGGGACTGCCCGACCGTACCGGGCGTACGACGAAAACGTCTCGCGGTACCTCATCGGTTCCGGAGAAGGTGGGGCCATGGGGCTTTGGCATGTGTTCTACGAGGACTGGCAGATGGAGTGCTGCGGTACGCCGTTCTCGGTGGGGGACGAGGTGAGCTGGCCGCTGCTGCTGAGTGAGAGCGGCCTGGTATTGGGCGGGGGCTGGCACGATCAGTTGACCAAGGTCGTGGGGCCGGTGGAGGGCGGGGTGCTGCGGGACGAGAACGGCCTGGAGGTCGCCGTGCGGCAGCGCTCGGGGGAGCGTGTCCGGCTGGTCGGCCTGCTCACGGTCGAGACGCACGGCGCCGAACTGCCCGAGGTGCGAGGCCGGGTGCGGGCGCTCCAGGTGCTGACACAGGGGTACGTTCAGCCGCCGGACTCGGAAACGTGGTGGCCGGTGCCGGAGGAGCGGTGGTTGCGGACGGTGGACCGGTGCCCGAAGTGGTTCGCCGAGAGCGCGACAGGAAAACGGAGCCGACGTTCGGACGCGGGTGCCGTGGTCACCCTCGACGTTCCGGACACGGACTCCTGGCTGTCCTACGCCGTACGCAAGGCGAGCGGCCTGCCCGAGGACGCACCTCCCGGCGCCGAGACGGAGGGCATCGACGCTCACTCGTCGGCGGCACTGCTGGAGACGTTCAGTACGGTGCGGGGCCGGCCCACCTGACCCGTCGGCCGCCGGAACCGACACGGCGCCCGCCCGCGCCCGATCCCCGTGACCGCCCCCGAACCCACCAGAGACAATGGACCCCGTGCGCTATCGCATCCTCGGCACCACCCAGGTACTCCGTCCCGACGGCACCCCGCTCCCCGTCGGCGGCGCGCGGCTGCGTGCGCTGCTGACCGTGCTGGCGCTGCGGCCCGGCCGTACGGTCGCCGTGAGTCTGCTGGTCGACGAGGTGTGGGACGGCGACCCGCCCGCCGACGCGCAGGGCGCGGTGCAGGCGCTGGTGGGCCGGCTGCGGCGGGCCCTCGGCGCGGACGCGGTCGCCTCCGCGGACGGCGGCTACCGGCTCGTCGCCGCATCCGACGACATCGACCTGCACCGCTTCGACCGGCTGACCGGCGAGGGCACGCGCGCGCTCGCCGACGGCGACCCCGCGAAGGCGGCCGGCGTCCTCGACGACGCCCTCGCCCTGTGGCGCGGCCCCGTCCTCGCCGACCTGCCCGACCGCACCGCCGAGGCGGCCCGTTGGGAGACCCGGCGCCTGGACGCCCTGCGCGCCCGCCACACCGCCGCCCTCGCCCTCGGCCACGCCGACCAGTCGCTCCCGGAACTGACCGCGCTGTGCGACAGCCACCCGCTGGACGAGCCTCTCCAGTCCCTGCGCCTGCGCGCCCTCCGTGACGCGGGCCGTACGGCCGAGGCGCTGGCGGCCTACGAGGACGTACGACGCGTGCTGGCCGAGCAGTTGGGGGCGGACCCCGGGCCGGAACTTCGGGCGCTGCACGGGGAGTTGCTGCGACCGGGGGTGTCCGGCGGACAGGGCTCGGGCGCGGCTGGTCCGGCCGTTTCCGCAGCAGACGTCGACAGCGACCAGGGCTCGCGGGCGCCCTTCGCCGAGCCCGCTTCCGCAGGCACCGAGCCCGCTCCCCTCGGTAACCTCCGTGCCCGCCTCACCTCCTTCGTCGGCCGTGAGACCGACATCGAGGCGATCCGCGGCGACCTCGCGGCGGCGCGGCTCGTGACCCTGCTCGGGCCCGGGGGCGCGGGGAAGACGCGGTTGTCGCAGGAGGCGGCCGAGACCGTGCGGTACGCCGCGCAGGACGGGGTGTGGCTGGCCGAGCTCGCTCCGGTCGACGATCCGGACGGGGTGCCGGATGCCGTGCTGACCGCCGTCGGCGCCCGGGAGACCGTGCTGTACGGCGCCGGCGCGGAGGCGATGCGGGCCGGGAACGAGCGGCACGCCGACCCCGTCGAGCGGCTCGCGGAGCACTGCGGCAAACGCCGGATGCTGCTGATCCTCGACAACTGCGAACATGTCGTCGACGCCGCCGCCCGGCTCGTGGAGGAGCTGCTGGCGCGCTGCCCGCAGCTGACGGTGCTGGCCACCAGTCGTGAACCCCTGGGCGTACCGGGGGAGTTGCTGCGGCCCGTGGAGCCGCTGCCCGAGCCCGTCGCACTGCGGCTGTTCGCCGATCGCGGGGCCGCGGCCCGGCCCGGGTTCCGGGTCCAGGCCGACGAGGAGACCGCCGCGGCCTGTGCCGAGATCTGCCGGCGGCTGGACGGACTACCCCTCGCCATCGAGCTCGCGGCCGCCCGGCTCCGCATGCTGACGCCACGTCAGATCGCCGACCGGCTCGACGACCGCTTCCGGCTGCTCACCTCCGGCAGCCGTACCGTCCTGCCCCGCCAGCAGACCCTGCGGGCCGTCGTCGACTGGTCCTGGGAACTGCTCGACGAGGACGAACGGGACGTGCTGCGGCGGCTGTCGGTCTTCGCCGGCGGCTGCGACCTGGCCGCCGCCGAGGCCGTGTGCGGGCCCGTCGCGCTGGAGGCGCTGGGCTCGCTCGTCGACAAGTCCCTGGTCGTCGCCGCGCCTTCGGGCGAGCGCGGCGACATGCGCTACCGGCTCCTCGAGACCGTCGCCGAGTACGCGGGTGAGCGGCTCGACGAGACCGGTCGGCGCGGGGAGGCGGAGCGTGCGCATCTGACGTACTACCGCGAACTCGCCCGCACCACCGACCCGTTGCTCCGCGGACCGAGCCAGCTCCTCGCCATCGAACGGCTGGAGCGCGAGTACGAGAACCTGCGCACCGCCCTGCGGCACGCCATTGCCGAGCGTGACGAGCAGGAGGCGCTCTGCCTGGGGCTGTCGCTGGCCTGGTACTGGCAGCTGCGTGACGTCCGTATCGAGGCCCGCAACTGGTACAGCGAGATCATGACCCTCGGCCCCGACCCGTTCACCGAGCCGGTGCGCCGTGCGGCCCCGGTCCACCAGCGCTGCACCGACTCCCCGCCCCCGCTGACCGGCGAGCTCCTCGCCGAGGCCCGGCGCGGTATCCACCTCTCCCATCTGGCCTGCATGGACACGGAGTTGGACGCCTGGGAGACCCCGCAGGCCAAGGAGAAGCTGCGCATCATCACCGAGGTCTACGAACCCGGCCTGCCGCAGGTCTGCCGTCCCCCGGGCATGCTCTGGTTCTACGCCGTGATGCTGAGCGGCGGCGCGGAGCAGCTGTCCGGGATCCTCGACGCCGCCGTCCGCACCTGCCGTGCGACGCCCGGGACCGAGTGGGAGCTCGCCGGCACCCTCCAGATCCGCGCCAACATCCTCGCCAACCGGGCCGACTGGGCGGGCGACGCGGCCCGCGACGCCGACGAGGCGCTGGAGATCTTCCAGACCCTGGGAGACGCGTGGGGCACCGCGGAGGCACTGTCCGCGCGCGGTGAGGCCCGGGAGCGCGCGGGCGCCTGGCTGGACGCCGCCGCCGACTACGAGGCGGCCATGGAGCAGGCCGACCGGCTCGGCGCCCGCGCCCAGAACGCGGTGCTCCGCGCCCGGCTCGGCAGCGCGCTCATGGAGGCGGGCCAGAGCGAGCGGGCCGAGCAGATTCTGCGCGAGGTGATCGCTCAGCAGGAGGGCGGGGTCAACGGGGCCCTGCCCGCCGCTCGGATGTTCCTCTCCGCGCATCTCGCCTTCACCGGCCGGACCACGGAGGCACGCGAGCAGCTGCGGCTGCTGCGCGCGGAGTTCAACATCGCCCACTTCGTCGTCTTCGACGCGTTCATCCTCGGCTCGGAGGCCTGGCTGGAGGCGGCCGACGGCTGCTACGAGGCCTGTCTGGACAAGGCCCGGCAGGCCCTGGACAAGGCCGACGACCCGCTGTCCGAGGCCATCGCCCCGTTCATGCGACCGCTGTACCTGTCGATCGCGGCGATCGCCGTGGCCGCACCCGAGGGCAGGAACAGGCCCCGAGACGCGGCCCGCATCCTCGGGGCCGCGCGGGCGATGCTGCCGCGTGGCCATGTCGCGACTTCGATAGAACGCGAGACGTACAGCCGGGCCGAGCGCCACGCACGCGCCGGGCTCGGCGACGAGGCGTTCGAGGCGGCGCTCGCGGAGGGCGGCGGCCTCTCCCCCACGGAGGCCACCGCCCTGATCTGACGCGCACCGACGAAGTGAACGTCAGCTCTTGGTCTTGAACTTGTGGATCGCGACCGGCGCCATGATCGCCGTGATCGCCACCGACCAGGCGAGCGTCACCCACAGGTCGTGGGCGACCGGGCCGCCCACCATCAGTCCGCGCGCGGCGTCGGCGAGCGTGGACAGCGGGTTGTAGTCGGTGAAGGCCTGCAGCCAGCCCGGCATGGAGCCGGTCGGCGCGAAGATCGACGAGCCGAACTGGAGCGGGAACAGCACCAGGAAGCCCATCGCCTGCACGGACTGCGCGCTCTTCATGATCACGCCCAGGGTGAGGAACACCCACATGATCGACGAGGCGAACGCGGTGGACAGGGCCACGGTGGCGAGCAGTCCGGTCCAGTTGGTGATGTCGAACCCGACCAGGACGGCGACGATCATCAGCACGGCGGTCGCGAACAGCATCCGCATCAGTTCGACGGAGATCTTCGCGAAGAGCACCGAGCCGCGTCCGATCGGCAGGGACCGGAAGCGGTCCATGACACCGGAGTTGAAGTCCTGGCTGAAGCCGGTGCCGACGCCCTGCGAGAGCGTCATGCTCATCATCGCGATCATGCCGGGGATGACGTACTGCACGTACTGGTCCTGCCCGCCGCCCAGCGCCTGCCCGATCGAGCCGCCGAAGACGAACACGAACAGCAGCGTGAAGATGACCGGCATCAGCAGCGCGTCGGCCATCGACTCCGGGTCCTGGCGGATCCAGAGCAGATTGCGGCGGATGAGGGCGCTGGTGTGCCGCAGATGCCCGCGCAGCGGAATGCGGACGTCGTCGGAGACGGAGGTGGAGACGGGTGTGGTGACGGTGGCGGCGCTCATACGGCGACCTCCTCGCGGTCGTCGGCGGGCACGGCGTCCTGGGGAGCACTCGCGCGGTGGCCGGTGAGGGACAGGAACACCTCGTCCAGGCTGGGGAGTTCGGTGGTGATGGAGGAGATCGTGACGCCGCGCGCGGTGACCGCGCCGACCACCGCGGTCAGCTGCTCGTCGCTGAGGATCGGCACCAGGAGGGAGCCGGCGTCGGGGTCCACGGTGGTGGTGGCGAGGCCGGTGATGCCGAGACCGTCGAGGAAGGAGGCGAGCGGCCGCAGCTGCAGCGGGTCCACGGGCCGTACCCGCAGGGCCCGCCCGCCGACCTTGGCCTTCAGCTCCTCGATGCCGCCGCCGGCGATGACCTTGCCGCGGTCGACGACGGTGAGCTCGTCGGCCAGCTGCTCGGCCTCCTCCATGTATTGCGTGGTGAGCAGGACGGTGACCCCGTCCCCGACCATCCGCTTGACCTCGTCCCACACCTCGTTGCGGGTACGGGGGTCGAGACCGGTGGTCGGCTCGTCGAGGAAGAGGACGGCGGGCCGGCCGATCATGGACGCGGCGAGGTCGAGGCGTCGCCGCATACCGCCGGAGTACGTGCTCGCCGGCCGCTTGGCGGCCTCGGTGAGCGAGAAGCGCTCCAGCAGTTCGTCGGCCCTGCGGCGGGCCTCCTTGCGGGGCAGATCGAGCAGCCGCCCGATCATGTACAGGTTCTCCCAGCCGGGGAGCTTCTCGTCGACGGAGGCGTACTGGCCGGTGAGGCCGATGACCCTGCGCAGCTGGCGGGGCTGCCGTACGACGTCGTAACCGGCGACGGTCGCCTGTCCGGCGTTCGGGGCGAGAAGGGTGGACAGGATGCGGACGAGGGTGGTCTTCCCGGCCCCGTTGGGCCCGAGCACCCCCATCACGGTCCCCTCCCGCACATCCAGGTCCACACCGTCCAGCGCCTTGGTGTCGCCGTAGTGCTTCACCAGCCCCCGCACGGTTACGGCGATGTCGGCGCCGTTGGGGTTCTTGTCGATTCGCGTCATGGGGATGACGGTGCCAGCCCCGACCGACAGACCACCGACAAGTCACCGACACCACCGACAGCCGACCGACAAGCGCCCCCAGACCCCTGCTTCGGCCCTGAAGGGGCCTCGTCGTCAAACGCCGGACGGGCTGGAAACCTGGACCGGCGTCAGTAAATCCAGCCCCTCCGGCGCTTGAGGAGTGGGGTTGAAGGGGCGGCGGGGGCGAGGAAAACGGCAGCAGCCCCGCCGGCGGGGGAAGATCGGCGGGGCTGCCCTGGTGCCACAGTGGCTCTAGTGGACGCTGTGCTCCTCCAGCGGGAAGGTGCCTCCAACCACGTCCTCCGCGAACGCCTTCGCCGCGTTGCCCATGACCTCGCGCAGGTCGGCGTACTTCTTCACGAACTTCGGGACCCGGCCGGCGGTGAGACCCAGCATGTCGGTCCACACCAGGACCTGCGCGTCCGTCTCCGCCCCGGCCCCGATGCCGACGGTCGGGATGTGCAGCGACCGGGTCACCTCGGCGGCCAGCTCGGCGGGGACCAGTTCGAGGACGACCGCGAACGCGCCCGCGTCCTGCACGGCCTTGGCGTCGCGCAGCAGCTGCGCGGCCGCCTCCTCGCCACGGCCCTGGACGCGGTAGCCCATGGCGTTGACGGACTGCGGGGTCAGACCGATGTGCGCCATCACCGGGATGCCGGCCTCGACCAGCAGCCGGATCTGCTCGTACGACCGCTCGCCGCCCTCGAGCTTGACCGCGCCGGCCCCGGCGTCCTTGATCAGCCGGGTGGCGGACCGGAGCGCCTGTACGGGGCCCTCCTGGTACGAGCCGAAGGGGAGGTCGGCGACGATCAGGGCACGGGAGGTGCCGCGGACCACGGCCGCCGAGAGCATCGTCATCTCGTCGAGGGTGACGGGCACGGTCGACTCGTACCCGAGATGGCAGTTGCCCGCGGAGTCGCCCACGAGCATGACCGGGATGCCGGCCTCGTCGAAGACGGACGCGGTCATCGCGTCGTACGCGGTGAGCATGGGCCACTTCTCGCCCCGCTCCTTGGCGAGAGCGATGTCGCGAACAGTGATACGGCGTGTGCCCTTCCCCCCGTACAGCGCTTTGCTGCCGTCGGAGGGCTTCGTCTGGGCAGCCGAGAGCTGCGTCATGGAACTGCTCCTTACACGTCATCTCGAGGCGCCCTTACGGCGTCCCCGGATCACCTCCATGGTGGCACTTCGTGTCACGCTCGGCCAGAGGGGGGCGGGGGACTTGGGTCACGCCTCGAGCGACGTAAGTCCGGGGCCCTAGGGCTCTTCTTAAGGTCTCCGTAAAGAATTCCGATACGAGACGGTGTCGTATCGAAATAGGTCTAGGGTCGACCGTATGACTTCTCCTGCCGACCCTGCCCTCCCCGGCTCCCGCATCCCGGAAGCCGTGCACCGGCGCCGCTGGGCGATCCTCGGCGTGCTGATGCTGAGCCTGTTGATCGTGGTGCTCGACAACTCGATCCTGAACGTCGCGATCAAGACGATCTCCACCCCCGCCCCCACCGGCCTGGGCGCCACCCAGAGCGAGCTGGAGTGGGCGATCAACGCCTACACCCTCGTCTTCGCGGGGCTCCTCTTCAGCGCCGGTCTGCTGGGAGACCGGCTCGGACGCAAGAGGGTGCTCCTCGGCGGGCTCGCCGTCTTCGGTCTCGGGTCCGCCCTCGCCGCCACCGCCGGGTCGCCGACCGAGCTGATCGCGTTCCGCGCGGTGATGGGCCTCGGCGCCGCCTTCGTGATGCCCGCCACCCTCGCGGTGCTCATGAACGTCTTCGAGCGTGAGGAGCAGCCCAAGGCCATCGGTATCTGGGCCGGTGGAGTCGGGCTCGCCATCGCCATCGGGCCGATCACCGGCGGTGTGCTTCTGGATCACTTCTGGTGGGGGTCCGTCTTCCTCATCAACGTGCCGATCGTGATCATCGCCGTCGCGCTGATGATCTGGCTCGTGCCCGACTCCCGGGACCCGAACCCCGGCCGTATCGACCCGATCGGTGTCGTGCTGTCCGTCGTGGGCCTGGTTCTGCTGGTCTACGGCATCATCAAGGGCGGCCAGCTCGCGGACTTCACGGACGCGACGGTGCTGTCGACGATCGGCGCGGGTCTTGCCGTACTCGTCGCCTTCGTCGTCTTCGAGAAGCGCAGCAGCCATCCGTCCATCGACGTGACGTACTTCAAGAACAAGGCCTTCTCCGCGGCGATCGCCGCCATCGCGCTGGTCTTCTTCGCGCTGATGGGCGTGACCTTCTTCTCGGTGTTCTACACACAGAGCGTGCGCGGGTACTCGCCGCTGGAGACCGGTCTGCTGATGCTGCCGCTGGCCGCCGCCCAGATGATCTTCGCGCCGCGGGCCCGGCTGGTCGTCGACCGGTTCGGCAACAAGGCCACCACCACGGCCGGACTGCTCATCATCGCCGCGACGCTCGCCGCGTTCGCCGGGTTCGAGGCGGACACGCCGATCTGGATCCTGGAGGTCGTGTTCTTCCTGATGGGTGCCGGCATGGCGCACATCATGACCCCGGTGAGCGTCGTCATCATGCAGGCCCTGCCCCGCGAGAAGGCCGGCTCCGCCTCCGCCCTCAGCAACACCTTCCGCCAGGTCGGCGGCGCCCTCGGTATCGCCGTCCTTGGCTCGGTGCTGTCCACGGCGTACCGCAACGGCATCGAGGACAAGCTCGACCTCCTCCCGGCCGGGCTGCGCCACACCGCGGGCGAGTCCATCGAGGCCACCCTCGGCGTCGCCGACAAGCTCGGCCCCCAGGGCAATGCGCTCATCGTCCCCGCCCACAACGCCTTCCTCCACGCCATGCACATCACCGCCCTGTGGGGAGCCGGCGTCGCGGTGGTCGGCGCGATCGTGGTCGCCGTGTTCCTGCCGGGCAAGCCGCCGGCCGCCCAGAAGGACGAGGAGGGACGGGAGTTGGTGGCGGCGGAGTAGGAGACGCCCCTCCGGGGTGCCGTTCCCGGTTCTCCCGGTCGCCGCTTCGGTCGTCCGGCAGGTGCGACCCTGGCCGGCTCCCCGGTGCGGCACCCGGCGGGGGACAATCGTCCCAGGACACAGAAGGGATCCAGCGACGTGAGCAGCCTCGCCGAAGGTCAGCCCCGGCAAGCGGGCCCCGTGCGGGGTCGGCCCCGTAGTGAGGCCGTGGAGCGTGCCATCGTCGAGGGTGTGATGAAGCTGCTGGAGGAGGGGGTGCCGCTCGCGGAGCTGTCCATCGAGCGCATCGCCCGTACCGCCGGCGTCGGCAAGGCGACCATCTACCGCCGCTGGAGCGGCAAGGAGGAGCTGTTCGTCGATGTCGTCCGCAGCGCCGAACCCCCGGATCCCGAACTCCCCGGCACCTCCATGCGCGACGACCTCGTCGTCCTCCTGGAGTCGCTGCGGCAGCGCGGACTGGTCAGCCGTTCCTCGGTGATCCTGCACAACGTGCACGCCCAGATGAAGAGCAGTCCGAAGCTCTGGGAGGCGTACCACAACCTCGTCATCGCGCCCCGGCGCAGGCTCGGGATGGAGGTTCTGCTGCGGGGTCAGGCGAACGGCGAACTGCGCCAGGACGTCGACATCGAACTGCTCAACGACATCTTCGTCGGCCCCATGTTGCTGCGTTCCGTCATGCGCCCCGACGCCGACCTCCCGGACGGCCTGTCCGAACAGATCGTCGACACGATCCTTGAAGGACTGAGCCCCTTGGACCCGGAGGACCTACGGCCCGTCAGCTCACCGACCGTCAGTTCGGCGGCGTCGTAGCCCTACTGTGCGCGTTTCGTCACAGAGGGCGCTTTCTGCGTCCGTGCACGGAACTGGCGGCGCCGACTTGTTCGTGCTCGTACGGGTACGGCCGTCATCGGACGGCGAGATCGGAACCGATCATCCCCTAGGGTCTTGAGACACGGGGGGACGGACGGATGCACGGCGGGCAGTGAGGCGACGCGGTATGGCGCAGCAGGCGTACATGGAGGAGACGGACAACGGCGGCTCGGGACCCGAGCGCCAGAGCTCCAGGTTCCGGCGCCTGCTCGACCGGCTGCTCACCGGATGGCGCGGCGACCCGAGAATCTGGCGCCGCGGCCTGGTCGTCGCCGCGCTGGCGGTGCTCCTCGCGCTGGTGATGCTGCTGCACTCGCGCATCCCCAACCGCATCGGCAACCTCGGCAGCCTGATCGAGACCTTCCTGCCCTGGCTGGGCTTCTTCGTGCCGGTGCTGCTGGTTCTCGGCGTCGTACGGAAGTCGGTGACCGCCCTGATCGCCGTGCTGCTCCCGGCGGTCGTCTGGCTCAACCTCTTCGGCGGTCTGCTCACCGACAAGACCGGCTCCGGCGGCGATCTCACGGTGGCCACCCACAACGTCAACGCCGACAACCCCGACCCGTCCGGCACCGCCCGCGACGTGGCCGCGTCCGGCGCGGACGTGGTGGCGCTGGAGGAGCTGACCGCGGGGGCGGTGCCGACGTACGAGAAGGCGCTGGCGGCGACGTACAAGTACCACTCGGTGCAGGGCACCGTCGGGCTGTGGAGCAAGTACCCGCTGACCGGGGTCGAGCCCGTCGACATCAAGCTGGGCTGGACGCGCGCCATGCGCGCCACGGTGGCCACGCCCGAGGGGCAGCTCGCGGTCTACGTCGCCCACCTGCCGTCGGTCCGGGTGAAGATGGAGGCCGGGTTCACGGCCCGCCAGCGCGACAAGAGCGCCGACGCGCTCGGTGAGGCCATCGCCGACGAGCCGTTGCAGCGGATCGTGCTGCTCGGCGACCTCAACGGCACGATGAACGACCGCGCCCTGAACGCCGTCACCTCCCAGATGCGCTCCACGCAGGGCGCGGCCGGCAGCGGGTTCGGGTTCAGCTGGCCGGCGTCGTTCCCGATGGCGCGGATCGACCAGATCCTGGTGAAGGGTGTCGAGCCGGAGAGCTCGTGGACGCTGCCGGAGACGGGGAGCGACCACCTTCCGCTGGCTGCCCGTGTGAAGGTCGACACGTCTTCCTGACCGCATGGAATACTGAGCCCGAGAGGCTTTGTTCCGCAGGTGAACATAAGTACTGCGGAACTACCCCTGAAAGGCACAGGCACTTCATGCCCCTGGCCCTGCTCGCCCTGGCCGTCGGCGCCTTCGGCATCGGCACCACCGAGTTCGTGATGATGGGGCTGCTGCCCGAGGTCGCGGACGATCTCCACATAGCCATCCCCACCGCCGGGCACCTGGTCTCGGCGTACGCCCTGGGCGTCGTGATCGGCGCCCCGCTGCTGGCCGCCGTGACCGCCCGGATGTCCCGTCGTACGGTCCTGATCGGCCTGATGGCGCTGTTCATCGTCGGCAACGCGGCCTCCGCCTTCGCCCCCGACTACCACTGGCTGCTCGCCGCCCGGTTCCTGAGCGGCCTGCCGCACGGTGCCTTCTTCGGTGTCGGCGCGGTCGTCGCCACGGGGATGGTCGCGCCCGAGCGCAAGGCGCGGTCCGTGTCCCTGATGTTCCTCGGTCTCACCGTCGCCAACGTCGCGGGCGTGCCGGTCGCCACGCTCATGGGGCAGCACCTCGGGTGGCGGGCCACGTTCCTCGGTGTCAGCGCGATCGGGCTGGCCGCGATCGCGGCCCTGGCCTCGCTGATCCCGCACGACCGGGTGGTCGCGGGCTCCGGTGCCGGGCCGCGTGGTGAGCTCGCGGCGCTGAAGTCCCTTCCCGTCTGGCTGGCGCTCGGTACGACCGTCGCGGGCTTCGGGGCGCTGTTCGCCGCGTACAGCTACGTCACGCCGATGCTCACCGACTCCGCCGGGTTCGCCGACGGGAGTGTGACGCTGTTGCTCGCGCTGTTCGGGGTCGGGGCGACGGTGGGGAACCTGGCGGGCGGGCGGCTGGCCGATCACGCGATGCGGGGGACGTTGTTCGGGGGGCTGGTCTCGCTGGTCGTGGTGCTGGCTCTGTTCCCTGTTCTGATGGGTGCGCAGTGGAGTGCCGGGGTTGCCGTGGTGCTGCTCGGTGTGGCCGCCTTTGTCACGGGGTCGCCGCTTCAGCTGATGGTCATGGAGAAGGCCTCATCGGCGCCGTCCTTGGCTTCCTCCGCCAATCAGGCTGCCTTCAACCTGGCGAACGCCGGGGGTGCGTGGATCGGTGGGGTCGCGTTGGCCGCGGGTTTCGGGGTGACGTCTCCGGCGGTCGCGGGCGCGTTGCTCGCGGTGCTGGGGCTGGGGGTGGCTGGGGCCGCCGCTGTCGTGGATCGGCGGCGGGTGGTTGTGCCGGGGAGTGGGCGGGAGCGGGTGGTTGCGTCTCACCTGCCTGAGCGGGTGGAGAGTGCGCGGATCTGACGGGTGGGGGTGCGCCTCGATGCCTGCGGCGGCCTGTGCGGCTTCGGTGGGGGTTCGCGTTGCGCACTACTGGTCGTTGGGGGTCGGTGCCGCACCGGGGGGTGTCCGTCCTCGGTCGGGCGGTGCTGTTCTTCTGGGGTAGTGCTCTTGGTTGGGCGCCCGACGCTGCGGGCGGACACCCCCCGGTACGTCCCCTCCTCGCCGTTGCGCGAGCGCGGGTGCGTCCCGTCTGGGGGCGGTGCGGCGGTGCGGGTGCGGTCCGGTTGCGGTGGGGTGGTCTCAGTCGTTGAGAATTCATCTACCCGGTGAGAGTTCGGTAAGGCTTGCCTTATAAGGTGGCGGGGTCCCCTGCTGCCGTGCGCGGGGCGTGAATGTCTCCCGTACGACAGGAATCCCCCCATGCGCTCCACCCCTCGCCGTCTGTTCTCGGCACTTGCCCTCGCTCCCTTGCTGACCGGCTGTTTTGTGTCGGGTGAGGACGGGGTGGACGCCGGCGGCTCCGGTGCTCGGTTGAAGGTCGCTCTCGCGGTGCCGCCGGTGCAGGCGCTGTCGCCGTACAGCAATGACGCCACCGTGCTGAGCAAGCTCTCCGTGGCCGAGGGGCTCACCGCGCTGGACGAGGACGGGGTCGCCGCGCCCGCGCTGGCCAGGTCCTGGAAGCAGAAGAACACCACCACCTGGGTCTTCGAGCTCCGTGAGGCCACCTTCCAGGACGGCACCGAGGTCACCGCCGAGTCGGTCGTCAACGCCCTCGACCATGCCGATGAGGCGGAGACCAAGCCCCGCGTCCTGAGCGACGTGACCCTGACGGTCAAGGCCGAGGACGCCGACACCGTCACGATCAGCACCAGGACCGCCGATCCGGTGCTCCCGCTGCGGCTCGCCAGTCCCGCCCTCGGGATCCTCGCCGCGAAGGCGTATGCGAAGGACGGCAGCGTCAGCCCTGTCGGCACCGGGACCGGGCCCTTCGAGATCACCGCGCTGACCGGCAAGACCAAGGCCGCCCTCGACCGGTACGACGGCTACTGGGGCGGCAAGGCCAAGGCGTCCGGCATCGACGTGACCTGGATCGCCGACGGCACCGCCCGTGCCAACGCTCTGCGCAGTGGTGATGTCGACATCGCCGAGTGGATCCCCACCGCGCAGGCGAAGCTCCTAGACGAGGACACCCGGCACGAGGTGCCCTCCGTGCGGACCGACAGCCTGATCCTCAACACCGGCAGCGGCATCTTCACCGACGCCTCGCTGCGGGCCGCCGCTCGTGAGGCCGTGGACGGGTCCGCCCTCGTCGACTCCGTCTTCGGTGGGTACGCCGATCCCGCCCAGGGTCTGTTCGGGCCGGCCGTCTCCTGGGCCGCCGACAAGCGGGTGGAGGTGAGCGGCCGAGTTGACGCCGCCACGGTCGCTCAGGTGGAGGGCAGGACCGAGGGCAGGACCCTGCGCCTTGCCACCTACACCAACCGTTCCGAGCTTCCCGAGGCCGCGAGCGTGCTCCAGCAGCAGTTGGAGAAGGCCGGGTTCACCGTGAAGCAGGACGTGCGCGAGTACACGCAGATGGAGGCCGATCTGCTCGCGGGCAAGTACGACGCCCTCGTCTTCTCCCGGGTGACGCTGCTCGACACCGGTGACGCGGTCGCCTATCTCGCCAGTGACTTCACGAGTGACGGTGTGTACAACATCGCCGGGCTGAAGGACGCCAAGGTCGACCGGGCCATCAAGTCAGCCGCTGTGGAGGGTGACTCGGCCACGCGGCAGCAGAAGGTCATGCGGGCCGAGGCGGAGATCCTGCGCACCGACGCCGTCGTGCCGCTGGTCCATGAGCAGGCCGTGCAGGGCATCGCCGCCGATGTCGAGGGCGTACTCCTGGACCCGCGCGAGCGCTCGCTGGTCGACCTCGACACGCACCTGAAGTGAGAGACGGTCGCCTTCGCGCCGCCGGCGGCCGCCTGGTCGCCGGCGCCGTGCTGCTCACGGCCGTCGCCCTGCTGCCCTGGCTGTCCCGGACCGACCCCGCGCTGACGGTGCTGCGGGCCCGCTCCGCCGAGCAGGACCCGACGCCGGCCCAGCTGGCCGCCGTACGCGAACAACTCGGTCTGGACGACGGGCCGTCGGCTCATCTCGTGGACTGGCTGGGCGGGCTGGTGCGCGGGGACGCGGGGACGTCGTGGGTGTCCGGTGAACCCGTCGGGGCGCAGCTGAGCACCGCCTTCGCGGTGTCCGTCACGCTGATGCTCGGCGCGCTCGCGGTCACGGCCGCGGTGGCCGCGATGGTCTGTGCCCGGACCGTGTATCTCGGTTCCCGGCGGCGGTTGCGGAAGGCGCGGACCGGTGCCGGGGCGGCCGTCCTGGCCGCGCTGCCCAAGTTCCTGCTCGCCTCCGTGCTCGCCACCGTGTTCGGGGTGTGGCTGGGCTGGTTCCCGTCCAGTGGGTGGGAGGGGCCGCAGGCGATGGTGCTGCCCGCGCTCGCCCTCGGTGTACCGTCCGGGGCGATGATCGGCGGGCTCCTGGACCGGTCGTTGCCCGCCGCCTTCCAGGAACCCTGGGCGCGTACCTGGTACGCCTCCGGACTCCCGTCCGGCGCCATCGCCCGCACCGCGCTGCGCCGCGCCCTGTCCGGGGTACTGCCGCAACTCCTGCCGACCGTCGTGGCGTTGGTCGGCGGCGCGGTCGCCGTGGAGCAGATCTTCAACATCCCCGGCCTCGGCCGCCTCGCCCTGGACGCCGCCAAGGCCCAGGACCTCCCGCTCCTGCAGTCCGCGACCCTTGTCCTGATCCTGCTCGGCGTCACCGCCGGCCTTCTCGTGCAGGCACTGCGCCGCGCCCTCCTCGGCCCCGCCCTGCGCGACGGGGCCCTGCCCGCGCTCGCGGTGCCCGTGCTCCGGCGGCCGCGCTCGCTGCCCTGGATCGCCGGGTTCTGTACGGCCGTTCTGCTCACGCTGCTGGTGGCAGGGCTGCTGCGCGACCCCCTGAACGTCGACACCACCGCCCGGCTGCTGTCGCCTTCCCTCACTCACCCGCTGGGCACCGACGCCCTCGGCCGCGACCTGCTGGCCCGTCTAGGCCACGGAGCGCTGCGCACCGCCGGGGTGGCTCTCGCGGTGACCGCCGTCAGTGTCGTGACCGGCCTTCTGCTCGGCACGGCCACCCGGGTGGGCACCGGCCTGACCGAGGTGGTCTCGACCCTCCCGGCCGTCCTCGCCGGGCTCCTGACCACCGCGGTGACCGGGCCGTCGGTCTGGGGCGCGGCCCTCGCGGTGTGCCTGGTCGGCTGGAGCCCGTACGCCGCCCAGACCGCGGCGCTCATCGAGGAGGAACGGGCGAGCGGCCACCTGCTGGCGTCCTTGTCGTTCGGTGCCGGTCCGCGCTATCTGCTCCGCCACCACTACGTACCCGCGGCGCTCCCGGGCGTCCTGCGCAACGCCCTCCTGCGCCTGCCGACCACGGTCCTCGTCCTGGCCTCGCTGGGCTTCCTGGGCCTGGGCGAACAGCCGCCGACCCCGGAGTGGGGCCGGCTGCTGTCGGAGAACCAGCCGTACGTCGAGCTGGCGCCGTGGACGGTGCTGGGACCGGCGGGGGCGCTGGTGTTGTTGTCGGTCCTGGCGGTGTCGGCGTCGGCGTACGGGCGCAGACGGTGACGATGGGATGCCGGACCGGGCAGGTCAGCCGGACAGGTCGAACCGCTCCAGGTCCCGCAGCCACGCCCTTGCCGAACTGTCCGACGGCGCCCGCCAGTCACCTCGCGGCGACAGCGAACCGCCCGCCGACACCTTCGGTCCGTTCGGCATCGCCGACCGCTTGAACTGCGCGAACGCGAAGAACCGGCGGCAGAAGACCTCCAGCCACTTCCGGATCTCGGCCAGGTCGTAGGACCCGCGCTTCTCCTCGGGGAATCCCGGCGGCCAGGCGCCGGTGGCCGTGTCGTGCCAGGCGTGCCAGGTCAGGAACGCGATCTTCGACGGCCGGAAGCCGTAGCGCAGTACGTGGAACAGCGTGAAGTCGTGCAGCGCGTACGGGCCGATCTTCGACTCCGTGGACTGCATCTCCTCACCCGGCACCAGCTCCGGACTGATCTCCGTGTCGAGGATCGCGGAGAGGATCTTGCCGGTCTCGTCGTCGAACTGCCCGCTGCTGATGACCCACCGGATCAGATGCTGGATCAGCGTCTTCGGCACACCGGAGTTGACGTTGTAGTGGCTCATCTGGTCGCCCACACCGTACGTGGACCAGCCCAGCGCCAGCTCCGACAGATCGCCGGTGCCGAGCACGATGCCGTTGTGGTGGTTGGCGAGCCGGAAGAGGTAGTCGGTGCGCAGGCCGGCCTGCACGTTCTCGAAGGTGACGTCGTAGACCGGCTCGCCGGAGGCGAACGGGTGGCCCATCTCCTTGAGCATCAGACGCGCGGTGGGCGTGATGTCCAGCTCGGCCGCGGTGACGCCGAGCGAGCGCATCAGGGCGTGGGCGTTGTCCTTGGTGTGGTCGCTGGTGGCGAAGCCGGGCAGGGTCCAGGCGAGGATGTCGCTGCGCGGGCGCCCGGCGCGGTCCATCGCACGGGCGGCGACGATCAGGGCGTGCGTGGAGTCGAGGCCGCCGGACACCCCGATGACGACCTTCGGGCCGCCGATCGCGGCGAGGCGCTGCTGGAGGCCCTCGACCTGGATGTTGTAGGCCTCGTAGCAGTCCTGGGCGAGGCGGTCGGCGTCGGCCGGTACGAACGGGAAGCGCTCCAGGCGACGGCGCAGTCCCAGATCGGTGAGGGGCGGGTCGAGTTCGAAGGCGACCGTCCGGAAGTCGGCCGTCCGCGCCTTGTGGGTACGGCGGTTGTCGTCGAACGTGCCCATCCGCTGCCGCTCCTGGCGCAGCAGGTCGAGGTCCACGTCGGCGATCGCGTACGAGTCGCCGAGCGGGAAGCGCTCGCTCTCGGCGAGCAGTACGCCGTTCTCGTAGATCATCGTCTGGCCGTCCCAGGACAGGTCCGTGGTCGACTCGCCCAGGCCGGCCGCCGCGTAGACGTACGCGGCGAGGCAGCGGGAGGACGCCGAGCGGCACAGCAGCTTGCGGTCCTCGGCGCGGCCGACCGTGATCGGGCTGCCGGAGAGGTTGACGAGGAGGGTCGCACCGGCGAGGGCGGCCTCCGCGCTGGGCGGTACCGGGACCCACATGTCCTCGCAGATCTCGGCGAAGAGCACGAGACCGGGGACGTCCGCCGCCTCGAAGAGCAGGTCCACACCGAAGGGCACATCCGAGCCGCCCACCCGGATCGTCCCGCCGCGCTCGTCCGCGCCGTCGGCGATCTGCCGGCGCTCGTAGAACTCCCGGTAGTTCGGGGGGTACGACTTGGGCACGACGCCTAGGATCCGGCCGCGGTGGATGATCACCGCGCAGTTGTAGATCCGGTTGCGGTGCCGCAGCGGGGCGCCGACTACGAGGATCGGCAGCAGGTCGGCCGAGCCGGTCACCACGGTCGCGAGGGCCGCCTCGACCTCGTCGAGCAGTGCGTCCTGGAGCAGCAGGTCCTCGATGGAGTAGCCGCACAGGACCATCTCGGGGAAGACCGCGACGGCGACGCCCTCCTCGGCACACCGGCGTGCGTGCCGCAGGACCGATTCGGCGTTGGCGGGCGGGTCGGCGATGACGGTGTGGCCCGTACAGGCGGCCACGCGTGCGAACCCGTGCTGATAGATCGACCAGAAGTTCAGTGGAGGCACGGGTTCAGTGTAATCGTCAGAGCGACGCGATGGGGTGGCGCAAGGTGTACGTCACCTCACGCCACCCCATCGGTCTCAGTGGCGGCGGAACGATTCGACGTAGCCGTTCGCGGGCGTACCCACGCCCGTGACGTCGTCGTAGCCCTTCACGGCGGACAGCGAGCTGTCCTTGCCGAGGGAGCGGACCGACGTGGTCAGACCGTCCGTGGCGTCGTAGCCGTTGACGAAGTCAACGCGCGCGACGGCGAGTTGGCGGCCCGTCGGGTTGTCGGTGACGTCGTGGTAGGCCTTCGTGCCGTACTTGGCGTAGATCGACGGGTTGGCGAAGCCGATCGCCTTGCCGCCGCGCGCCTCCTGGGCGAGGGCCTGGACGGCCGCGATGACCGGCGAGGCCAGCGAGGTGCCGCCGATGCGGTACTCGCTGTACGACTCGGAGCCGTCCGCCTGGGTCTGCGTCTGGCCGACCAGGAAGCCGGTGTTCGGGTCGGCGATCGCGGAGATGTCCGGGACGACGCGGTTGCCGGCGGCGTTGTTGGCCTTGGCGAGCGCGTCCGGGACGACACCCTTCTGGTAGGAGGGCTCGGCGACCGTCTTGCTGGTGCCGCCGCCCGCACCGGAGGTGAACGCGCCGGGGAAGGCCGTCCAGCTCTTGCCGTCCGCGGACAGCGTGGCCTTCTCGGTGCCCCAGCCGGTCTCCCACAGGTACTTGTCGCCCTTGCCGACGGCCAGCGAGGTACCGCCGACCGCCGTCACCCACGCCGAGTTGGCCGGGGTGTCGACCTGCTTCGTCCCGGTGTTGGCGACCTCGTCGCCGTTGTCGCCGGAGGAGAAGTAGAAGCCGATGCCCTCGACCGCGCCGAACTGGAAGACCTGGTCGTAGGCGGCCGCGAGGTCCGGCGTCTGGTTGGCCTCGATGTCACCCCAGGAGTTGGAGACGAGGTCGGCCAGGTGCTTGTCGACGATCTTGCTGAGGGAGTCCAGCAGGTCGTCGTCCATGCAGGACGAGGCGCCCACATAGGTGACGTTCGCGTCCGGCGCGACCGCGTGCACGGCCTCGACGTCGAGGGTCTCCTCGCCGTACCAGCCGGAGGCGTCGCACTCGTCGGCGCCGGTGTACCTGTAGTTCTTGGGCAGCACCTGGGACAGCTGGCCGGTCTTCCAGGCGGGGTCGCCGTGCTTCTTCGCGTAGGTCTGCGCGTCGAAGGCGATGGTCGGCGAGGCGAACGCGTCGGTGATGGCGACGCGCACCCCCTTGCCCGTATACGAGCCCGCGCCGTACGCGGCCCGCAGCTGCTTGCCCGTGTAGCCCTTGATGGCGTACGGGATCTTGCCGCCGTACGCGTCGGGCAGGGTGCTCGCGGTGTTCGAGCCGTAGTACGACGAGAACGGTCCCGCGTTCTTGAACACGGCGCCCGGACCGGGCAGTTGGTCCTTGTGGCTCGCCCTGTGCGGGGCGTTGTCCAGGCCGGTGACGGTCAGCACGGCGCCGTTCAGGCTCTCCGGTGCGGAGGCCGTTTTCGACGGGGCACGGTAAGTCTTGGAGCCCTTGGCGTAGTTGTGCAGCTGGGTGCCGAACGCCTTCTCGGCGGCGGCCACGTCACCGGAGACGGAGACGTAGTGCCGCGTGACACCGGTGACCTTCAGGCCCGCGGACGCCAGCCACGACTTCACCGCGGCCACCTGGGCCTTCGTGGCACCGAAGCGGGCCTGCGCCTGCTGGGCGCTGAGGTACTTGCCGTACGACGCCGAAGCCGGGTCGGACACGGACTTCGCGTACGCGGCGAGGCCGGTCGCATCCCGGCCGGCGAGGTAGACCCGGGCGGAGACCTGCGAACTGTCGGCGGTGGCGCCCTTGTCGGCCTTGGCCGTGGCCCACGCCGGCCTGGTCCCGGCCAGCGTGTCCCGTGCCGGGCCGTCCGCGGCGTGCGCCGCGGGTATGCCGAGCGCCAGCGCGCCGGCGATCATGGGCAGTGTCGCTGCCATGCTCACACCGGCACGCAGAGTGGCGCGGTTGGATCTCATGGAACCCCCTGTATGCGGTTCGTCTCGAGTGGATCACTCGACGGTGGCCACTCTTTCGATGAACCGTTCATGCCAGGGGAATACGAGTCCCAAGAAGACCCCAATTAACCTAATGACAAGGCCATTTGAGGGTTAAGACGCTCCGAGAGCCGAGGGTTAACCCTCTAACGCCCTCTACGACCCTCTAGGAACGCGGTTTCGCGCCGCGCTCCTTCAGCATGTCCGTCATCAGGCCGATCTCCGATTCCTGCGCGTTGACCATGCCCTGCGCGATGTCCTTCTCCACCTTCACCTCGCAGCGCTCGACACAGCCCTCGGCCATGTGGACGCCGCCCTTGTGGTGGTCGGTCATGAGCTGGAGATAGAAGATCTCGGCCTGCTTGCCGCTGAGCTTCCTCAGCTTCTCCATCTCGGTGTTGGTCGCCATGCCCGGCATCAGCGCACCGTCCTCGCCGGAGGCCATGCCGCCCATGTCCATCCAGGTCATCGGCGGCTTTGACGACACCTTCGGCAGACGCCACAGATCGAGCCAGCCCAGCAGCATGCCGCGCTGGTTGGCCTGCGTCTGTGCGATGTCGTACGCGAGCAGCCGTACGTCCTCGTCCTTCGTACGGTCGCGGACGATGAACGACATCTCCACCGCCTGCTGGTGGTGCACCGCCATGTCCCGCGCGAACCCGGCGTCCGCGGTGTCCGCGGTCGGGGTGTCGGTGGAGCCGTCGTCCTGGGTGACGGCGTAGGTGATCCCCCCGGTCGCGACGAGTACCGCCGCCGCGCCCGAGGCGATCCAGCCGGCCTTCCTCACTACGACAGACCGCCCTGGCACGTCGCGCCCTTCTCCGGAGTCTGCTCGCCCTGGACATAGGTCTCGAAGAACTTGTCGACGTTCGGGTCGCTCGCGCTCGTCACCGTCCGCTGGTGGCCCCACGCCGTCAGCATGATCGGGGCCGCCTGCTTCTCGTACGGGCTCATCAGCGTGTACGGCGTCTTCTTCACCTTCGCCGCGAGCGCCTCGATGTCGGCCTTCTTGGCCTTGGCGGTGTACGTCACCCAGACCGAACCGTGCTCCAGAGAGTGCACGGCGTTCATGTTGTTGAGTTCCTTGGTGTAGACGTCGCCGTTGCAGTTCATCCAGCGGGCGTCGTGGTCACCGCCGGCCGGGGGCGTCATCGGGTACTTCACGGTCTTGGTGACGTGGGTCTGGGAGAGCTTCGACGACCACGTCTTCACCCCGTCCTTGCCCGTGGTCCAGTGACCCGGGTTGCTGGAGTCGGCCGTCGTGCTGCCGCCGTCGTCCTGCGACCGCACGAGCACGACGCCGCCCACGACGAGAGCGGTGACGACGGCCACGCTCGCCCCGATCGTGAGGAGCCGGTTGCGGCGTTCGCGGGCCTGTTCGGCACGCCGCATCTCCGCTATTCGAGCCTGGCGCTCGGCGGAGTTCTTGTTCTTGGCGGAACCCATGGGGTGTGTCCTTCTGGGTAAGGAGGGCCGGTCGGGTCCGCTGATCGTAATGGGGAAGGGGGTGTCTCCAGAAAGGGAGGGCACAGGAATGGCCGAAGACCGGGAGACCGCGGAGATCCGGGTCCGCCGAGGTTGCGACACGCCCGGCATTACTTATACGGGTCCGAGCAGGCAAGATGGGCGGCAGAACAGTACACCTGCCGTACGTGAGGCGTTCGCCCGGAGGTCGGCCCGCCGATCATGGTCCGCAACACGGATGAAATGGTGTTGTGGTGGGATGCTCAGGTGCCCGACCGTCTCGCGCGGGACCGGAGACAGGTGGCCTGACCAGCAAGGATGGGGAAGCTGAAGATGGACAAGCAGCAGGAGTTCGTGCTCCGGACGTTGGAGGAGCGCGACATCCGGTTCGTACGCCTGTGGTTCACGGACGTGCTGGGCTTCCTCAAGTCCGTAGCCGTGGCCCCGGCCGAACTGGAACAGGCATTCGACGAGGGCATCGGATTCGACGGCTCCGCGATCGAGGGCTTCGCCCGGGTCTACGAGTCCGACATGATCGCCAAGCCGGACCCGTCGACCTTCCAGATCCTGCCGTGGCGCGCCGAGGCGCCCGGTACGGCCCGGATGTTCTGCGACATCCTCATGCCGGACGGCTCGCCGTCCTTCGCGGACCCGCGCTACGTGCTCAAGCGCGCGCTGGCCCGCACCTCGGACCTGGGCTTCACCTTCTACACCCACCCCGAGATCGAGTTCTTCCTGCTGAAGGACAAGCCGCTGGACGGTACCCGTCCCACGCCGGCCGACAACTCGGGCTACTTCGACCACACCCCGCAGAACATCGGCATGGACTTCCGCCGCCAGGCGATCACCATGCTGGAGTCGATGGGCATCTCGGTGGAGTTCTCCCACCACGAGGGCGCCCCCGGCCAGCAGGAGATCGACCTCCGCTACGCCGACGCGCTCTCGACGGCGGACAACATCATGACGTTCCGCCTGGTCATGAAGCAGGTGGCGCTGGAGCAGGGCGTCCAGGCGACCTTCATGCCGAAGCCGTTCAGTGAGCACCCGGGGTCCGGGATGCACACACACCTCTCCCTCTTCGAGGGCGACCGCAACGCGTTCTATGAGTCGGGCTCGGAGTACCAGCTCTCCAAGGTCGGCCGCTCCTTCATCGCGGGCCTGCTGAAGCACTCCGCGGAGATCTCCGCGGTCACCAACCAGTGGGTCAACTCCTACAAGCGCATCTGGGGCGGCTCGGAGCGCACGGCGGGCGCCGGCGGCGAGGCCCCCTCGTACATCTGCTGGGGCCACAACAACCGCTCGGCCCTGGTCCGCGTCCCCATGTACAAGCCCGGCAAGACCGGCTCCGCCCGCATCGAGGTCCGCTCGATCGACTCCGGCGCCAACCCGTACCTGGCGTACGCCGTCCTCCTGGCCGCCGGCCTCAAGGGCATCGAGGAGGGCTACGAGCTCCCGCCGGGCGCCGAGGACGACGTCTGGGCCCTCTCCGACGCCGAGCGCCGCGCGATGGGCATCGAGCCCCTCCCGCAGAACCTCGGCGAGGCCCTGACCCTCATGGAGCGCAGCGACCTGGTCGCCGAGACCCTGGGCGAGCACGTCTTCGACTTCTTCTTGCGCAACAAGCGGCAGGAGTGGGAGGAGTACCGCTCCGAGGTGACCGCGTTCGAGCTGCGGAAGAACCTGCCGGTTCTGTAAGCACGTATGCGCAGGAAGGGCCGACGGTCATGGACCGTCGGCCCTTTCGCGTTTCCTCAAATACATGCCGAGAACCTCCCAAGCCGTGACATGATCGCGCCACATCAGTCAGTGATCAAGGAGCGATTGCATGCGAACTCGCGCAAGGGTGGGGCTTGTCGGCGCGGCCGCGGCGGTTCTGGTCGGCACCGTCTCGGGTGTTGCCTGGGCCGACAACAACGTTCATACCTGTACCGCGTCCGCGGACGACGACGGTGGCAGGGACTGCAGTTTCTGGTTCTACAAGGAGGACGGCAACACCCAGGTCGGGTACGCCGGATTCCAGGCGTACGGCGAGCACCTCATCGCCGACGACAGCTGGACCGACGGGCGTGGTGTCTTCGTCTCGGCCTCGTGGAGCGGGGGCTACAAGGAGATATGGGCCACGGGCGGCAACGG
Source organism: Streptomyces sp. NBC_00019 (assembly GCF_045041015.1). Lineage (NCBI taxonomy): Bacteria > Bacillati > Actinomycetota > Actinomycetes > Kitasatosporales > Streptomycetaceae > Streptomyces > Streptomyces sp. NBC_00019. Next base: position 3,308,669 of record NZ_CP108302.1, on the reverse strand, counting down.
CGACTACGAGAACGTCAACCTGTCCATCGGTGAAGGCGTTTCCGTGACGGTGACGGCGTGCCAGACCGACAACGGGGCGCTTCTCAACTGCGCGACGCAGACCTCAAGGGCGTGACGACGGGGGCGCGGGCCGGCCCGCGCCCCCACACGTGCGCTACTTGCCTGTCAGCTTCGCCAGTACCTGGTGCAGCGGCTCGGTCTCGCGGCGCTTGTACTCCTGGATCGCCCAGCCGTTGCCGTCCGGGTCCTTGAAGTACATGAAGGTGGCGCCGTCCTGCGGGGCGAACTGGACCGGCTCGCTGACGTCGAGGCCGCGCGCCGTCAGCTCGTCGTACGCCGCCTTCGCGTCCGTGACGCACAGCTGCATGCCGTGGTACGTGCCCGGCTTTGGTGTGCCCGTGGGGACCTGGAGACCGTCGACCAGGGCGATGGAACAGCCCGAGCCCGGCGGGGTCAGCTGGACGATCCGTACGCCCTCCATCACCTCGCCGTCGAGGTCCACGTGGAAACCGACCTTGTCCCGATAGAACTCCTTGGCCCGATCCACATCGGAAACCGGCAGCAGGATCACTTCGAGGGACATGTCCATGGCGTTGACTCCCTTGTCGACGTCAGTCGAACCGCCAGCGGGTCTGGCTGAACGGCTCCCCCTTACCGAAGCCGAAAACCGTGCGCGGCGCCACCGAGAAGACGAAAGCGTGCCCGGCACCGTGGTGGAAGCTGCCGTTCCGTACCTCGAAGCGCCAGAACTCGCCGTATTTCTCCTCCCACGCGGCCGCCAGCTCCCGCAGCCGCCCGTCATCCACGACGCGCACCGCCTCGCCCTCCACGACGAGGTCGTAGCCCTCCTTCCAGGTGTTGACGCCGGTCGTCAGCACGACCTGCGGGTTCGCCGCCAGATTTCGGGCCTTGCGCTCCTCCGGACCCGTGCAGAAGTGCAGCGCGCCCTCCGACCAGACCGCGGGCAGCGGGGTCACATGCGGGCGCCCGTCCGGCCGGACCGTGGAGATCCAGAACAGCTCGGCCTGGTTGAGGATCTTCAGCGCCTCGGGCTGCTCGGCGATCTGCGGGGTGTTCAGACCCCGGGCCACGCAGCGCAGGACGTCCAGCTCCCGCCGGGTCAGCCGCACGGGAGGCCGACGCCTGAGGGCGGCCTCCTTGTAGATCTCGTACACATGGGGAGCCAGCAGCTCCAGGGTGGTCATCTCGTGCGCGGTGAACGGCTTGGAGCCCGTACGGAAGAACTGGAACACCCGGGTGCGGTTCGGGGCGGTGGGCAGGGCGATGTCCGCGATGGTCGGGCACGGGGCGAGGAACTCCGTGTAGATCGGCAGGTTCCGTAGCTCGCGCACCGAGAGGAAGTCCGACATCTGCGTCGTCTCGGGAACGTCGTGCGGCCGGCAGACCTGCAGCCGGAAGACACGGAGGTATCCCATGCGTTCCCACCTGCGCCCCTACGACGGTCGCGGCCACCCGCGTCCGCACCGGCCCGCCGCCCTCGCCACGGGCGCCGCCATGCTCGTCGCGGCCCTGCTCGCCACCGGCTGCCAGGCCGCGACCACGAAGGCCGCCCCCGAGGCCGCGCCCGAGAAGGCCGAGGCCTTCACCACCGTGCGCTTCACGCTCGGCCCCGCGGCGGCGTCCAGTTCCACGGGGCCTCCCGCGAGGCGGTCACCGCGGCCGGGTCCTACGCCGTCTCCGCGGGCCGCGCACACCCCTTCGCCCGCCCCGACGGGCGGCTGCTGGTGGTGCTGCGGCACTGGCCCGAGGCCCGTACGGAACGGGCCTCGCGCGGGCGGGCGCCCCGGCGGCTCGTGCCGCCCGAGGAGGCCGCGGTCGAGACGGGCTTCCTGGTCGACACCGCGGACTGGGTGCGGGCCGACCTCGACGGACACCCGTTGCAGTGGCTGCGTGACGACACGATCCGCGTCGACACCACGAACGGCACCGTCGGCGACCTCAGCAGTCTGACCCTGTCCGGACCGCACGGGGGTCGGTCCGGACAGCCCGTCCCGCCGCCGGGCGGCCCCGGGTGCGAGAAGCCCTCGCAGCTGGTCCCCCCGTCGGTCGAGCCGGGCGCGTCCGTGACGGCCGTACTGACCCGGCTGCGCGCCCGCTGCCTCGACGTCCAGTACGCCACCCTGCCCGGCAAGGGCACTCCCGGCACCGTCCAACGGGTGTACGTCCCCCTCGCCGGCCACCCCGTCGCAGCCGCCTTCCTGCCACCCCTCGAAGGCACCACGGCCCCGGACCGCATGCCCGGCGACAAGGTCCTCACCGACGCGTCCCGCCCGGCCACGGTGGTGGTGACCCGCTGACACCCGGGGTGCGCCCGGTGCCGTGGACGGGGAAGGCGCGCGCCCACCCGCTCGATCCGTCCCGGCGCTTCTCTCACCCTCTCCGGTTAGGCTCAAGCTCGTACGACCTTGATCGGAGGAGGCCGAGGATGACGGCGCCGGGGCGCAGGAGCAGTACCTTCAGTCGGCTGCTGCGGCACGGGTTCACCGATCCCTCGGCTGCCGAGCGGCTGCTGGACGGTCCGGAGCTGACCGGCGTACGCAATGATCCCGTGCTGCTGGAAGCCCTCGGTGCCACCGCCGACCCCGATCTCGCGCTGCACGGCCTCGTACGGCTCCTGGAGGCACAGCCCGCCCCCACCGCCCGCCGGGAGCTGCTGGACACGGTGATAGCGGCCAAGCCGTTGCGCGACCGTCTGCTGGGTGTGCTGGGGGCCTCCGCCGCGCTCGCCGAGCATCTGGCCCGGCATGCCGGGGACTGGCAGGCGCTCGTCATGTACGAACCGCGCGATCTGCACCCCGGCGTGGAGGAGTTCGAGCGCGGGCTCGCCGAGGCCGACGACCCCGTCTCCCTGCGCGTCGCCTACCGGCGCTGTCTGCTGTCCATCGCCGCCCGTGACGTGTGCGGCACCACCGACATCGCCGAGACCGCCGCCGAGCTCGCCGACCTCGCCACCGCGACCCTGCGCGCCGCCCTCGCCATCGCCCGCGCCGCCGCCCCCGACGACGCCGCGCTGTGCCGGCTCGCCGTCATCGCGATGGGCAAGTGCGGTGGCCACGAGCTCAATTACGTGTCCGACGTCGATGTCATCTTCGTCGGCGAGGCCGTCGAGGGGGCCGACGAGGGCAAGGCCCTGCGGTCCGCCACCAAGCTCGCCTCGCACATGATGCGGATCTGCTCCGAGACGACCGTCGAGGGGTCGATCTGGCCCGTCGACGCCAACCTGCGGCCCGAGGGCCGCAACGGTCCGCTGGTGCGGACGCTCGCCAGCCACCTCGCCTACTACCAGCGCTGGGCCAAGACCTGGGAGTTCCAGGCGCTCCTCAAGGCCCGCCCGGTCGCCGGTGACATCGAGCTCGGCGAGGAGTACATCAGCGCGCTGGAACCCCTCGTCTGGAAGGCCGCCGAGCGCGAGAACTTCGTCGCCGACGTGCAGAAGATGCGGCGCCGGGTCGTCGAGAACATCCCGGTCGCCGAGGTCGAGCGCGAGCTGAAGCTCGGCCCCGGTGGCCTCCGCGACGTCGAATTCGCCGTACAGCTCCTGCAGTTGGTGCACGGCAGGGCCGACGCCTCCCTCCGCAGCGGCACCACCCTCGACGCGCTCCAGGCCCTCGCCGCCGGCGGCTATGTCGGCCGCGACGACGCCGTGCAACTCGACGACGCCTACCGCTTCCTGCGCTCCATGGAGCACCGCATCCAGCTCTACCGGCTGCGCCGCACCCACCTCGTCCCCGAGGACGACGCCGACCAGCGCCGTATCGGCCGCTCCCTGGGCCTGCGCACGGATCCGGTCGTCGAGCTGAACCGCGAGTGGAAGCGGCACACCAGCGTCGTACGGCGACTGCACGAGAAGCTCTTCTACCGGCCGCTGCTCGACGCCGTCGCCCAACTCGCGTCCGGCGAGACCCGGTTGAGCCCCGAGGCGGCCCGGGAGCGGCTGGTCGCGCTCGGGTACGCCGACCCGGCCGCGGCCCTGCGGCACCTGGAGGCCCTCGCCTCCGGCGTCACCCGCAAGGCAGCGATCCAGCGAACTCTCCTTCCCGTACTGCTGGGTTGGTTCGCCGACTCCGCCGACCCGGACGCGGGCCTGCTCAACTTCCGCAAGGTGTCGGACGCGTTGGGCAAGACCCCCTGGTATCTGCGGCTGCTGCGCGACGAGGGTGCCGCCGCCGAGAACCTCGCGCGCGTGCTGTCCGCCGGGCGCCTCGCCCCCGACCTGCTCATGCGCGCACCGGAAGCCGTCGCGCTGCTGGGCGACAGCGACGGTGGGCTCGAACCGCGCGGCCGGGCCGCACTGGAACAGGAGATCCTCGCCGGGGTCAGCCGCGCGGACGGCGCCACACAGGCGGTCACCGCGGCCCGCGGAGTACGCCGCCGCGAACTGTTCCGTACCTGCGCCGCCGACATCGTCGGCTCCTACGGCACCGAGACCCAGCCCGCCGAGGCCGACCAGGGCGCCCTGGTGGACCGGGTCGGCGGCGCCGTCTCCGACCTCAACGCGGCGACCCTCGCGGGCACCCTGCGCGCGGTGGTCCGCGACACCTGGGGCGACACCCTGCCCACCCGGTTCGCCGTCATCGGCATGGGCCGCTTCGGCGGTCACGAACTCGGCTACGGCTCCGACGCGGACGTCCTGTTCGTCCACGAGCCGCGCAACGGCGTGCCCGAGCAGTCGGCCTCCGAGGCCGCCAACAAGGTCGTCACCGAGATGCGCCGCCTGCTGTTGCTCCCGAGCGCCGACCCGCCCCTGCTGATCGACGCGGACCTGCGCCCCGAAGGCAAGTCCGGGCCGCTCGTACGGACGTTGAAGTCGTACGAGGCGTACTACCGCCGGTGGTCCTTGGTCTGGGAGTCACAGGCGCTGCTGCGGGCCGAGGTCGTCGCCGGTGACGAGGACCTGGGGCAGCGTTTCATCGAGCTGATCGATCCGCTGCGGTATCCGGCGGAGGGGCTCGGTGACGATGCCGTACGGGAGATTCGGCGGCTGAAGGCGCGGATGGAGTCGGAGCGGCTGCCTCGCGGCGCCGACCCGAAGCTGCACACCAAGCTGGGGCCGGGGGGGCTCTCCGACGTCGAGTGGGTCGTGCAGCTCATGCAGTTGCAGCACGGGTGGGTCGAGCCGGGGCTGCGGACCACGCGGACGCGGGAGGCGCTTGCCGCGGCGTGCGCCGCGGAGCTCATCGCCGGTGAGGATGCCGAGATCCTTGATGAGGCTTGGGTGTTGGCGACTCGGGTGCGGAATGCGGTGATGCTGGTTCGGGGGCGGGCCGGGGACACCTTCCCCACCGACCCGCGTGAACTGGCCGCCGTGGGGCGGTACTTGGGGTATGGGCCCGGGCATGTGGGGGACATGCTGGATGACTATCGGCGTACGGCGCGGCGGGCGCGGGCTGTGGTGGAGACGCTGTTTTACGGGGCGTAGAGCTTTTCCTTCGGCTGCGGCGCCGTCGTGGTTGCTCGCGCCCGCGCGGCGGTAGCCGCAGATTCAACAGAGCCCCGCGCCCCTTTGGGGCGCGTCATCGCGACGCCTGTCAGGACGATCGCCATGCCGATGAGTACCCGTACTCCGACCTGCTCGTCCAACAGCAGTGCGCCCAGCGCCACCGACACCACCGGCAGCAGATAACCCACCGTCGCCGCGGTCGTCGCGCCCTCGTCCGCGATCAGGCGGTAGTTGAGGTAGAAGGTCACGCCCGTGCCCAGGACGCCCAGGGCGGCCACCGCGAGGAGGGCGGTCATGTCGGCGTCGACCGGGCCCGCCACCGGAAGGGACAGCGTCGTCCAACCCGTCGCCATGAGCAGCTGTGCAGCTGACATCGCCATCGGCGCCTGCTTGTCGGTCAGCTTGCGGGCCATGTACGCGAACGCCACCGCATAGCTCGCCGCGGCTCCCAGCAGGGCCAGCGCGCTCCAGCTCAGCAGGCCCGAGCGGTGCCAGGGGGCGAAGATCAGGACCGTGCCGGCGAAGCCGAGGAAGAGACCGGCGAGGCGTACGGGGTGCAGGCCGCGGTCGGTGCCGAGTAGCAGGCCGATCAGCAGCGACCACAGGGGCGTTGTCGCGTTCAGGACGCCCGCGATACCCGAGTCGAGGCTCTGCTCACCCACCGCGAACAGGGCGAAGGGGATGGCGTTGCAGAACAGCGCTGCCACGACCAGATGACCCCAGGTGGCCCGTGAGCGGGGCAGTCGCTGACCGGCCGAGCGGGCCAGCACCAGCAGGGTCGCCGTGCCCAGCACGCAGCGGACGATGGTGATCTGCGCGGGGGAGAGGCCGTGGTTGAGGGCGAGCTTGATCCAGAGGAACCCCGAGCCCCACAGGAGGGCGAGGACGGCCATGCGGAGCGTGGAGGCGGGAGACATGCCTCTACGGTCGGGGAGGTGACGCGTGAGGACAAGTGAAGAGTTCTTGATGAGTTGTTAAGCTGTGCTACATGCTGGATGTGCGTCGGATGCAGGTGCTGCGGGCCGTGGTGAGCAGCGGGTCGGTGACGGGGGCGGCGACGGTGCTGGGCTACACGCCCTCCGCCGTGAGTCAGCAGATCGCCGCGCTGGAGAAGGAGGCGCGGACGGATCTGCTGGAACGGGTCGGGAGAGGGGTGCGCCCCACGGCGGCGGGGCTGCTCCTGACCGAGTACGCGGACACGATCAGCCGTCAGGTCGCCGAGGCGGAGACCGCCCTGGCGGATCTGCTCGCGGGGCGCACGGGCCGGCTGTCGGTGCGGTACTTCGCGACGGCGGGCGCGTCCCTGGTCGCCCCGGCGGTCGCCCGGCTGCGGACGGAGCATCCCGGCGTACAGATCGAGCTGAAGCTCATCGATCCCGAGGACCCGCTGCCGGACGTGCGGGAGGGCCGGGCGGATCTGGCGCTGGTGGTGGGGCCACGAGCCTCCGGCCAGGAGGGCGTCCGGTTCCTGCACCTGCTGGACGACCCCTACCTCGCGGTACTTCCCGAGGGCCACCACCTGGCGCATGCCGAAGAGCTGGAGATGTCCGACCTCGCGGAGGAACCCTGGGTCGGCAGCGAATGGCCCGGCCCCTGCCTCGACGCCCAGCTCACCGCCTGTGAGACGGCGGGGTTCCGGCCACGCTTCGTGGTCGAGAGCGAGGACTACGTCACCGCCCAGGGGTTCGTCGCGGCGGGGCTCGGGGTGAGCCTCATCCCCCGGCTCGGGCTGGGGGTCGGCGTCCGGCCGGGAGTGGTCGTACGGGAACTGCGGAGCCCGCAGCCCGCACGCTCGATCTACGCGGCCGTACGCGAGACCGCCCCGCCTCAGCCGGCGCTGCGGGCGTTCATCGCGGCGATGCGGGCTGCGGCCGGGGCTGCTTGAGGGCGACCGCCGGCACCAGCTGCGGCAAGCGGTACGGCAGGGCGCCGTACCAGAGCCGTGCCACCGTGAAGCCGAAGGTCAGGCACAGGATGCCGCCCACCGCGTCGAGCCAGAAGTGGTTGGCGGTGGCGACGATGACCACGAGGGTGGCCGTCGGGTAGAGGAGGCCCAGGACGCGCACCCAGGGCACCGACGCCAGCGCGAAGATCGTCAGGCCGCACCACAGGGACCAGCCGATGTGCATGGACGGCATCGCGGCGTACTGGTTCGACATGTTCTTGAGGTCGCCGGAGGCCATCGAGCCCCACGTCTGGTGGACCATGACCGTGTCGATGAAGTCGCCGCCGTTCATCAGGCGGGGCGGGGCCAGCGGATACAGGTAGTAACCGACGAGGGCCACGCCGGTCGTCGCGAACAGCACCATGCGGGTCGCCGCGTAGCGGCCGGGATGACTACGGAAGAGCCACGCCAGGACACCGAGCGTCACCACGAAGTGCAGCGTCGCGTAGTAGTAGTTCATGCCCACGATCAGCCAAGTCGCGGAATTCACCGCGTGGTTGACCGACTCCTCGACCGCGATCCCCAGATCGTGCTCGACCCGCCAGATCCAGTCGGCATTGCGCAGCGCCTCGGCCTTCTGCTCCGGGACCGCGTTGCGGATCAGCGAGTACGTCCAGTAACTCACAGCGATCAGCAGGATCTCGAACCAGAGGCGGGGGCGGCGCGGGGTGCGTAGACGGCGCACGAGACCCCGTTCCGTCGTCTCGTCCGCGACGGGCTGCGGAACGACCTCTGCGCGGCCTTCCAGTGTCGTCACGGTCGGATCACCCATGGACACAGAGTCTGCCAGAAAAGCCCTTGCCCCCAGATCATCCCCCGGTCGGGTCCGGGATGCATGTTCTACGACGGTACGACTGCCCCATCTCCTACCAGCGTACTGCCCGAAACCCCTGGATTCTCCGCCCTAGGGACGATTCCGGTCCCCAGGGGCCGAAGCGGTCGAACCGCGTACCACCAGCTCCGGCATGAACACGAACTCACTGTGCGGAGCGGGCGTCCCGCCGATCTCCTCGAGCAGCGTGCGCACCGCGGCCTGCCCCATCGCCGGCACCGGCTTGCGGACCGTGGTGAGAGGCGGGTCGGTGAAGGCGATCAGTGGGGAGTCGTCGAAGCCGACCACAGAGATGTCCTTCGGCACGTCCAGACCGAGCTGCCGGGCCGCCCGTATCGCACCCAGCGCCATCATGTCGCTGGCGCACACCACCGCCGTGCAGTTGCGGGAGATCAGCGCCGTGGCGGCCGCCTGACCGCCCTCCAGGGTGTAGAGCGAGTGCTGGACGAGCTCCGTCTCGACCGTCTCCGCGGTCAGGCCCAGCTGGTCCTGCATCGCGCGGACGAAGCCGTCGATCTTGCGCTGGACGGGCACGAACCGCTTGGGACCCAGCGCCAGCCCGATCCTCGTGTGCCCCAGCGAGATCAGATGCGTCACCGCGAGCGTCATCGCCGCGCGGTCGTCGGGGGAGATGAAGGGCGCCTGCACCTTCGGCGAGAAGCCGTCCACGAGGACGAACGGCACACCCTGGCCGCGCAGCTGCTCGTAGCGCTGCATGTCGGCGGAGGTGTCCGCGTGCAGTCCGGAGACGAAGATGATGCCGGCCACGCCCCGGTCGACGAGCATCTCGGTGAGCTCGTCCTCGGTGGAGCCGCCCGGGGTCTGGGTGGCGAGGACGGGGGTGTAGCCCTGCCGCGTCAGCGCCTGCCCGATGACCTGGGCCAGTGCCGGGAATATGGGGTTCTCCAGCTCCGGCGTTATCAGCCCCACCAGACCCTCGCTGCGCTGCCGCAGACGCACCGGGCGTTCATAGCCGAGCACGTCGAGTGCGGCCAGCACGGACTGGCGGGTGGTGGAGGCGACGCCGGGCTTCCCGTTGAGGACGCGGCTGACAGTCGCTTCACTGACCCCCGCCTGTGCAGCGATGTCGGCAAGCCGTGTGGTCACAGGGGTGGACTGTACCGCCCGTATCTGCCCTTGCACACCAATTGGACGTCGCGACCGACCTGTTGGCCGGCCGGGTCCGGGTTGCTGCGTCATCGCGCTCCCTCGTGAAAGTGATGGCAAGAGCTTGCAGAGTCTTGCACAACCCGTGTTGTGCCGCCCCACCGCCGGAAACAAGCGTCTCACGGCGGTTGCCGAGAGGTCACGCCCGGATAACATCGATGATGTCTTGCACTTTTTTGCTGCAAGACCTTTCGCGCCGCTTACATCGCTGTTACGTTCGGCCACGCCCGGCGGCCGCAACGGCGCAGTCGGACAGCGGCAGGGACGGCGGACGGGACCGCCACCTGCGCAAGCAGGGCGGCAGACGGGGCCATCCCTGCACATACGGGCTTTCACCCTCAAGGAGAACTCATGCGGCGTGGCATAGCGGCCACCGCGCTGGTGGCGTCCCTCGCCCTCGCGGCGACGGCCTGCGGCGGAGACAGCGACAGCGGCGACAAGGCCGACGGCCCGGTCACCATCACCTGGTGGGACACCTCCAACGCCACCAATGAGGCGCCGACCTACAAGGCCCTCATCAAGGAGTTCGAGGCCGCCAACAAGGACGTCAAGGTCAAGTACGTCAACGTCCCCTTCGACCAGGCGCAGAACAAGTTCGACACCGCCGCCGGCGCCTCGGGCGCCCCGGACGTGCTGCGCTCCGAGGTCGGCTGGACCCCCGCCTTCGCCAAGAAGGGCTTCTTCCTGCCGCTGGACGGCACCGAGGCGCTCGCCGACGAGAGCAAGTTCAAGTCCAACCTGATCGAGCAGGCCAAGTACGAGGGCAAGACGTACGGCGTCCCGATCGTCACGGACACGCTCGCCCTTGTGTACAACAAGGAGCTCTTCGAGAAGGCCGGCGTCGAGGCCCCCAAGACCTGGGACGACCTGAAGAAGGCCGCCGCCACGGTCAAGGACAAGACCGGCGTCGACGGCTACTGGGGCTCCACCCAGGCCTACTACGCCCAGTCCTTCCTCTACGGCGAGGGCACCGACACCGTCGACGCCGACGCCAAGAAGGTCACGGTCAACTCGGACGCCGCGAAGAAGGCGTACGGCACCTGGCTGAGCCTCTTCTCCGGCAAGGGCCTGCACAAGGCCGACACCACCGCCGACGCCTACGCCCACATCCAGGACGCGTTCGTCAACGGCAAGGTCGCCGCGATCATCCAGGGCCCGTGGGAGATCACCAACTTCTACAAGGGCGCCGCGTTCAAGGACAAGGCCAACCTCGGCATCGCCACCGTCCCGGCCGGCTCCACCGGCAAGGCGGGCGCCCCGACCGGCGGCCACAACCTCTCGGTCTACGCCGGCTCCGACGCCGCCCACCAGAAGGCCTCGCTGAAGTTCCTCAACTTCATGACCTCCGCGAAGTCCCAGGCCACCATCGCGCTGAAGAACTCCACGCTGCCCACCCGTGACGACGCCTACACCGACGAGGTCAAGGCCGACCCGGGCATCGCCGGCTACGGCACGGTCCTCTCCGCCGCCCAGCCGCGCCCGGCGCTGCCCGAGTACAGCTCCCTGTGGGGCCCGCTGGACACCGAGCTGCCCAAGATCGCCGGCGGCAAGGAGTCCCTGGACAAGGGCCTGAGCAACGCCGAGACCGCGATCGCCAAGCTGGTGCCGGACTTCAGCAAGTGAGCCCGGGTGGCCGCCGGATCTCCCGACATGGGGGGAGGGATCCGGCGGCCACCGGCCTGTGCCCAGCCACTTCTCAGTGCCGTAGAACTCCCAGAAGGTGTCGAACATGACAGTCGCCATCGACCGCGCCACCGGCAAGCGCCGCGGTGACCGCGCGCCGCGGCCCGGGCTGGGCCAACGCTTCAAGCGCAGCTACCAGAAGCACTGGTACGCCTACGCGATGATCGCCCCGGTGGCGATCGTGCTCGGCGTCCTCGTGCTCTACCCCCTGATCTACGGCGTCTACCTCACGCTCACCGACGCCAACAGCCTCAACACGGCCCGCACCATCGGCGTCAACCACATCGACGCCACCTACAAGTTCATCGGCCTCGACAACTACGCCGACATCCTGTGGGGCCCGACGGCGTACGACCGCTTCTGGTCGCACTTCATCTGGACCATCGTCTGGACGGCACTCTGTGTCGCCCTGCACTACAGCCTCGGCCTCGGCCTCGCGCTGCTGCTCAACCAGAAGCTTCGGGGACGGACGCTGTACCGGCTGATCCTCGTCCTGCCCTGGGCCGTGCCGACCTTCGTCACCGTCTTCGGCTGGCGGTTCATGCTCGCCGACGGCGGCGTCATCAACAGCTTCCTGGAGACCCTCCACCTGCCGACACCGCTGTGGCTGGAGGACACCTTCTGGCAGCGGTTCGCCGCGATCATGGTCAACACCTGGTGCGGTGTGCCGTTCATGATGGTCTCGCTGCTCGGCGGACTGCAGTCCATCGACAGCTCGCTCTACGAGGCCGCCGAGATGGACGGCGCCACCGCCTGGCAGCGCTTCAGGCACGTCACCCTGCCGGGCCTCAGGTCCGTCAGCTCCACCGTCGTGCTCCTCGGCGTCATCTGGACCTTCAACCAGTTCGCCGTCATCTTCCTGCTGTTCGGCAACACCGCCCCCGACGCCCAGATCCTGGTCACATGGGCCTACTTCCTCGGCTTCGGACAGCAGCCGCGCGACTTCGCGCAGTCCGCCGCCTACGGCATCCTGCTGCTGGCCATCCTGATCATCTTCACCTCCTTCTACCGCCGCTGGCTGAACCGCAATGACCAGCAGCTCGCGATCTGAGGCAGGAGTCCCCATGAGTACGACCACCGTCGACACCCCCGCCGAAGTGAGCAAGCAGCGCTCCTCGCACGCCCCCCGCCGGGTCCGGCGCCGCGGCGAGAACAGTCGCGCCGGCTCGTTCGTCTCCCACGGCATCCTGATCGTCGCGTGCCTGATCGCGCTGTTCCCGATCGTCTGGCTGATCTTCCTGTCCCTCGGTCCGGACAAGGACGACTACCTCCACCCCGGCGGCATCTGGGACAAGATGTCGTTCGACAACTACTCGTTCGTCCTCCAGCACACGGCCTTCTTCGACTGGCTGAAGAGCTCGCTGATCGTCTCGCTCGGCACCACCGTCATCGGCGTGCTGATCGCCTCGACCACGGGCTACGCCGTCTCCCGGATGCGTTTTCCGGGCTACCGGAAGTTCATGTGGGTGCTTCTGGTCACCCAGATGTTCCCGGTAGCCGTACTCATGGTGCCGATGTACCAGATGCTCTCGGATCTGCAGCTCATCGACAGCTACCTTGGGCTCATCCTCGTGTACTGCACGACCGCGGTGCCGTACTGTGCCTGGCTGCTCAAGGGCTACTTCGACACCATCCCGTTCGAGATCGACGAGGCCGGCCGCGTCGACGGGCTGACCCCCTTCGGCACGTTCGCCCGACTGATCCTTCCGCTCGCCAAGCCGGGGCTCGCGGTCGCCGCGTTCTACAGCTTCCTGACCGCGTTCGGTGAGGTCGCGTTCGCGTCGACGTTCATGCTGTCCGACACGAAGTACACGTTCGCGGTCGGTCTGCAGAGCTTTGTGAGTGAGCACGATGCGCAGCGCAACCTGATGGCTGCGACCGCGGTGCTGATCGCGATACCGGTGTCGGCGTTCTTCTACCTCGTCCAGAAGAACCTGGTGACCGGCCTCACCGCGGGTGGCACCAAGGGGTGAGTGCCGCGTCTGGTTGTCGATCGGCCCCAGCGCCGTCGTGGCTGGTCGCGCCCACGCGGCGGTAGCCGCAAATTCAATACAGCCCCGCGCCCCTTGTGGGGGCGTTGCCCCCACACCCCCTGAGACCCGAGGTGGTCGCGGTTGCCATCCGACCCCGCTGCGACCGCGGCCGCCTCGCCAACCCGCCCCCGTACCCCCACCTGAACCGATGACTCCGTTACGCAAGGACGCCATGAGCCAGCAGCACACTGCCGACCCGGCCCCGACCTCCGCCGTAGCCACCGTCGCCCAGCACCGCGACTGGTGGCGGGACGCGGTGATCTACCAGGTCTATCCGCGCAGCTTCGCCGACAGCAACGGCGACGGCATGGGCGACCTGGAAGGCGTACGCTCCCGACTCCCGTACCTGCGCGACCTCGGCGTGGACGCCGTGTGGCTCAGCCCCTTCTACGCCTCCCCGCAGGCCGACGCCGGCTACGACGTCGCCGACTACCGGGCCGTGGACCCCATGTTCGGCAACCTGCTCGACGCGGACGCGCTGATCCGCGACGCGCACGAACTGAACCTGCGGATCATCGTCGACCTGGTCCCCAACCACTCCTCGGACCAGCACGAGTGGTTCAAGCGAGCCCTGCGCGAAGGCCCCGGTTCGGCCCTGCGGGACCGCTACCACTTCCGCCCCGGCAAGGGCGAGAACGGCGAACTCCCGCCCAACGACTGGGAGTCGATCTTCGGCGGGCCGGCGTGGACGCGGGTCACCGAGCCGGACGGCTCGCCCGGTGAGTGGTACCTGCACCTCTTCGCCCCGGAGCAGCCCGACTTCAACTGGGAACACCCGGCGGTCGGCGACGAGTTCCGCTCCATCCTGCGCTTCTGGCTGGACATCGGCGTCGACGGATTCCGCATCGACGTGGCGCACGGCATGGTGAAGGCGGAGGGGCTCCCGGACCTCGGCGACCACGAACAGCTGAAGCTGCTGGGCAACGATGTCATGCCGTTCTTCGACCAGGACGGCGTGCACGACATCTACCGCCAGTGGCGGACGATCCTCGACGAGTACCCCGGCGAGCGCATCTTCGTGGCCGAGGCATGGACACCGACGGTCGAGCGGACCGCCAACTACGTCCGCCCGGACGAACTCCACCAGGCCTTCAACTTCCAGTACCTGGGCACCGCGTGGGAAGCGGCGGAACTCCGCGAGGTGGTGGACCGCACGCTGGAGGCGATGGCCCCGGTGGGCGCACCGGCGACATGGGTGCTGTCGAACCACGACGTGACCCGCCACGCGACCCGCTTCGCCAACCCGCCCGGCCTCGGCACCCAGATCCGCACGGCGGGCGACCGCGAGCTGGGCCTGCGCAGGGCCAGGGCGGCAACCCTGCTCATGCTGGCGCTGCCGGGCTCGGCATACGTCTACCAGGGCGAGGAGCTGGGCCTCCCGGACGTGGTGGATCTGTCCGACGACGTCCGCCAGGACCCGGCGTACTTCCGGGGCGCCGGCCAGGACGGCTTCCGCGACGGCTGCCGGGTGCCGATCCCGTGGACGCGGGAGGGTTCGTCGTACGGCTTCGGCGCGGGCGGCAGCTGGCTGCCCCAGCCGGCGAGCTGGGCCGAGCTGAGTGTGGAGGCCCAGACGGGCGTGCCGGGCTCGACGCTGGAGCTGTACCGCACGGCACTGGGTCTGCGCCGCTCCCAGCCGGACCTCGGCGCCGGCGAGTCGGTGGAGTGGCTCCGCGCCCCCGAGGGCGTACTCGCCTTCCGCCGCGGCGAGTTCGTCTGCGTCGCCAACACCAGCGGCGAGTCGGTCACGACCCCGTCCTACGGCCGCGTCCTGCTCACCAGCGGTGAGATCACGGAGGCGGACGGCGAGACGAAGGTCCCCTCGGACACGACGGTGTGGTGGACGACGGCCTGACGGTCGTCCTCCCCGTACAGGGCCCGCTGCCTGCTGAGGCGGCGGGCCCTGTGCTGTCGGGGCCGCCGCATCTGTGCCCGGCGTGCGTCCTCACGTAGCCTCACCACCTGTGAACATCGCATGGGCGGTACGGGGAAACGCGCAGGACGGGGCTGACATGGAGCGCCTCTCCGAGCTCTGGAACGAAGACGCGTACGAACAGGTCGAGGTCGAGGCCAGGGCGCTCCAGGCGAAAGCGGAACGCCTGCGCAAGCGTCCCCGGGGTCTCGTACTGGGGCAGTTCGCCAGGTTCATGGCCACGGCCGCGGCGTGTGGCCACGGGCGCGGGGCGCGGGTGCTGGACGAGATGGATTCCCTCGCGGCGGAGCTGCACGACACCGCCGGGCCGTACCGGCTGCTCCTGCTGGGTGTGCGCAGGAACCGCATGGTGGTCCTCAACGCCGAGCGGCGCTTCGGTGAGGCCGAGGCGGAAGCGGTGTCCGTACTGCGCGAACTGGCGCGGCTCCAGCATCTGACGCAGGTGTGGCGTCTGGAGCTGTCCGTGCTGGCCGGCCTCGTCGACGCGCTGTGCGGACAGGCCCGCCACGAGGAGGCCGAGGACATCGCCCGAGGGAATCTGCCCCGCGCCGAAGGACGCTCGCTCGTTGCCCTGCACTGCGCCCTGGTCGACAACCTGAACGCCCAAGGGCGTCACACCGAAGCGCTCACCGAGGCACGCCGATTCGCCCCGCCCCGGGTCCGGGAACAGAGCGGAAGACTGGACATGGGCACGGCTGCCGCCCTGCACGGTCTGGGACACCGGAACGAGGCGGAAGCGGCAGCCCGTCAGGCGCTGACCGACTGCGAGCGGTCCCTGCATCCGGAACACCCGCGCCTCCGGCAGGTCCGCACACTGCTGGCCGACATCACCGCCGACGGCCCACCGGAGCCGACACCCGAAGAGACCGCCCACTGATCGAGCGGCCCCTTCGGGTCAGGGACGGGTCACTTCCAGGTGTCGCTGGTGCTGTAGCCCGACGAACTGCCCGTCGTGTACGAGCGGTTGGTGCCGGACTCCCAGGTCACGGTCCCGGAGCCGTTCTTCTTGATGAACTTGTACTCGAAGGCGGTGCTCCTGGGCACGATCGCCGACTTGCTCCACGTCGGGTAGGAGGCCGAGGACAGTGGGATCGCATCGGCCGTGTTCCAGGAACCGAGGGCGGCGATGGAGCCGACCACGTAGACGTTCGTGCCCAAGTCGGTCGTGGCGGTGACATTGAAGGTCACGTCGGTGGCGTTGGCGCTCGCCACGTTCCAGGAGTTGTTGAGCCCGACCGCCGAAGTCGTGGTGGACGCCGACCTGTTGGCGTTGGACTCCCAGGTTACATTGCCTGAACTGTCCTTTTTGATGTACTTGAACTCGAACGACGTGTTCACCGGCACGCTCACCGCCCCCGACCAGACCGGGTAACCGGACGACGAAAGCTTCACCGCCTTCGACGTGTCCCACGAACCCAGTGCCGAGATCGAGCCGACCACGTACACGTCCTGGCCGGACGTCGTCGCCGCGTACTCGTTGAACGTCGCCGTCACCGTCGAGGTCGAGTCGTCGTCATCGTCCTCGCACGTCGTGCAGGGCGTGAACTCGCCGTCGTGGAAGGCGATCGCGCTCTTCGCGGGGATCGTGAGCGTCGCGCTGCCGCCCGACACGGTGACCGTCGTCGCGCCGTTGTCGATGACGTTCGCGTACGTGCCGTCGGCCATGCCCGTCGCGAAGGTGTACGTCGCCGCCGGCGAGCCGTTGTTGATGGCCACGTAGCCCGCTGTGCCCCGCCCGAAGCCGATCACACTGGACGACTTGGTCGACCAGTTGGACACCGACTCCGAACCCACCGTGTTGTGCCACTTCACCATGCCGGTGATCGCGGTGTCCCGCTGGAGGCAGTACCAGCCGCCGGCGCAGTTCGTGTCGGTGACGAAGCCGCTGGAGTTCGGCGGGGCCTGGTCCGAGGAGGAGAACTCGAAGCCCGAGTAGACCGTGGGGGTGGACCACTTGTAGGCGAGCTGGAAGACGTTCGCCAGCCGGTAGGTGTCGCCGTCCTTGTAGCTCATGTGCAGACCGTTGCGCTCGGTGTCGTGGTTCGTCACGAAGGACACCGAGTTCGCCGGGGTCAGCACACCGGACGAGGACAGCGACTCCAGGTCGGACACATTGCCCTGGAACGACGACTTCAGCTTGCTCGCGTAGCTGAAGTCGAGGACGTCACCCGCGGAGTAGTAGTCGGAGGCGGCCGGCGTCGAACCCGGGTACACCTCCTGGAAGATGTACGGCGTCGAACCGGCCGTCGTCGCGTTCAGCTTCGCCCAGATCGCGTTCAGGTCCGCCACCGGCATGTGCTTCGCCGCGTCGATCCGGAAACCGTCCACGCCCAGCGCGATCTGCTTGTTGAGGTGGGCCGCGATGCCCGAGCGGACGTCGTCGTCCTCCGTCTCCAGGTCCGGCAGGCCGAGGAGTTCGCAGTTCTGGATCTCGTTGAGGTTCGACCAGTCGTCGATGATCAGGTCGGAGTCGCTGCACTCGGCCGACGTGTGGAAGTCGTCCGGGTCCCAGTCGGGAGTGTCGTACTTGTTGGTGATCGTCGTGCCGTTGTAGCCGGTGCCGGTCTGCGCGGCGGTGTGGTTGATCACCGCGTCCGTATACACCTTCACCCCCGCGTCATGGCAGGCGTCCACCATCGAGGCGAACTGCGCCGCCGTCCCGAAGCGGCCGCTGAGGTTGTACGAGTAGGGCTGGTAGACGTCCCACCAGTAGTAGCTGGACTGCTTCAGCGACTCCGCCGGCGGTGCGACCCACACCGCGCCGTAGCCGTTGGGGCCGAGCACGTCCGTGCACTCGGAGGCGACCGAGTTCCAGTTGTAGGACCAGAGGTTGGCGATCACATCGCCCGAGGTCGTGGCGTCCGCCTGGGCGGGTGTCGCGGGCAGCACCATCGCGCCGGCCAGCGCGAGAGCACCGGCGGCCGCGCTGGTCGCGGCACGGCGGAGGACACCCGGGGGACGGTGTCTGGTGGTCATCGGCGGCTCCGGGGGAGAAGGGGCGGCATTCAACAACTCGTGAGCGTGGGGGAGTTGAGAAGGGCACGTCAAGGTTGTGGATGAAAGTTCTTGCTGTGACTTTCAAGCCCCTTGCTGTAAACCTTTCGTTAGCGGTACGTTCTCGCCGGCGCCGGGCAAAGACGCCTGGCCGTCACGCAAGGAGCCCCCACGTGATATCGAGATGGTCCGCAACCGCCGGCGCCGCGGCCACCGCGCTCGCCACCGCGGCCGCCGTCCTGGCCCCCACCACCGCCTCCGCCTCCCCGCCCGGCACCAAGGACGTCACCGCCGTCCTCTTCGAGTGGAACTTCGCCTCGGTCGCCAAGGAGTGCACCAACACCCTCGGCCCCGCCGGCTACGGCTATGTCCAGGTCTCCCCGCCCGCCGAGCACATCCAGGGCTCGCAGTGGTGGACCTCGTACCAGCCCGTGAGCTACAAGATCGCCGGGCGTCTCGGTGACGCCGGCGCCTTCCAGAGCATGGTGACCACCTGCCACAACGCGGGTGTGAAGGTCGTCGTCGACACCGTCATCAACCACATGTCCGCGGGCAGCGGCACCGGCACCGGCGGCTCGTCGTACACGAAGTACAACTACCCGGGCCTGTACTCCTCGGCCGACATGGACGACTGCACGTCCACCATCAGCGACTACACCAACCGCACCAACGTCCAGAACTGCGAGCTCGTGGGCCTCGCCGACCTGGACACCGGTGAGGAGTACGTCCGCGCCACCATCGCCGGGTACATGAACACCCTGCTCGGCTACGGCGTCGACGGCTTCCGTATCGACGCGGCCAAGCACATCCCGGCGACCGACCTCGCCAACATCAAGTCGCGGCTCGGCAACACGTCGGTCTACTGGAAGCAGGAGGTCATCCACGGCAGCGGAGAGGCCGTCCAGCCGACCGAGTACACCGGCAACGGGGACGTGCAGGAGTTCCGCTACGCCTACGACCTCAAGCGGGTCTTCAACAGCGAGAACCTCGCCTACCTGAGCAACTACGGCGAGGGCTGGGGCTACATGAGCAGCTCGGTCGCCGGTGTCTTCGTCGACAACCACGACACCGAGCGCAACGGCTCCACCCTGAACTACAAGAACGGCGCCAACTACACGCTGGCCAACGTCTTCATGCTCGCCTACCCGTACGGCGCCCCGGACATCAACTCCGGCTACGAGTGGTCCGACACGGACGCGGGCCCGCCCAACAGCGGCTCGGTGACCGCCTGCTGGCAGGACGGCTGGAAGTGCCAGCACGCCTGGCCGGAGATCCTCCGCATGGTCGCCTTCCGCAACGCGACCCGCGGTGAGCCGGTCACCAACTGGTGGGACAACGGCGGCGACGCGATCGCCTTCGGCCGGGGCAGCAAGGGCTACGTCGCGATCAACCACGAGTCGAGCAGTCTGAGCCGTACGTACCAGACCTCGCTGAGCGCCGGGACGTACTGCAACGTGCAGAACAACACGACGGTGACCGTGAACTCCAGCGGCCAGTTCACCGCCACCCTCGGCGCCAACACCGCGCTCGCGATCTACACCGGCAAGTCCAGCTGCTGAACCGCTCCACCCTCAGGACGGCCACCCCCGCCCCGGCGCATGGGTGGCCGTCCCAGTATCTCGATGTACATGATCCGGCCGTACACCACGTCGAGGATCAGATCGCCCTTCGAGGGCAGCAGCGGCACACAGCGATGGCCCGGGCCGTACGGCTGTCCGCCGGGATGCTCCGACGTCCGGATGCTCTGGCAGAAGTCGTCGCCGCAGCCGCACTTGCCTACCATCCGGACGTCCCACACGCAGATGGCCAGCCAGTGTTCCCCCTCCTCCGTCAGGAGGGCGGCCAGTTCGGCGACGAGCTCCGGGTAGAGGTCGCGAACGAGGGGCGCTTCGTGCTCCATGCGGGGACGGTAGCCACGGGTGGCCGTGTGGGGCGAGTGATTATGCGCTCGGGCTGCTGACGCGGACCAACTCCCCCTGCTGAAAGTTCTTTCCGTTACTTTCACGACTCTTGCTGTAAGCATTACGGCGGCGATACGTTTCGCGCGGGGTCGGACCCACGTAGAGCCGCCGCAATCGCAAGGAGTCCATCTGTGATACCGAGATGGCCGTCGCCGTCGAGGCGTCGTTCCGCCCATGTCGGACGGGTCGCCGCGGTCACCGTGACCGCGCTGGCCGCAGCGCTCGTCCAACCCCTCGCGGCGCGGGCGGACACCCCGCCTCCGCCCCCCTCCGACGCCAGGCTCGCCTCGGCGCCCGCCCGGCACGACTCCACCCGCGAGCAGTTCTACTTCGTCCTGCCGGACCGCTTCGCCAACGGCGACACCGGCAACGACAAGGGCGGGCTGACGGGCACCCGCCTCGCCACCGGGTACGACCCCACCGACAAGGGCTTCTACCAGGGCGGCGACCTCAAGGGTCTGACCAGGAAGCTCGACTACATCAAGGATCTGGGCACCACCTCCATCTGGATGGCCCCGATCTTCAAGAACCAGCCCGTGCAGGGGACGGGGAGCGACGCCTCCGCCGGTTACCACGGGTACTGGATCACGGACTTCACCCAGGTCGACCCGCACTTCGGCACCAACAAGGACCTGGAGACCCTGATCTCCAAGGCCCACGCCAAGGGCATGAAGGTCTACTTCGACGTCATCACCAACCACACGGCCGATGTCGTCGACTACGAGGAGAAGTCCTACGACTACCTCTCCAAGGGCGCGTTCCCGTACCTGACCAAGGACGGCGAGCCCTTCGACGACAGCGACTACGCAGGAACGGGCGACTTTCCGGAGGTCGGTTCCGGTTCCTTCGCGCGTACGCCGACCGTCACCGCCGCGAAGAAGACCACCAAGGTCCCGTCGTGGCTCAACGACCCGACGATGTACCACAACCGCGGCGACTCCACCTTCGCCGGTGAGAGCTCCGACCAGGGCGACTTCTCCGGCCTCGACGACCTGTGGACCGAGCGTCCCGAGGTCGTCAGCGGCATGGAGAAGATTTACGAGAAGTGGGTCCGCGACTTCGACATCGACGGCTTCCGGATCGACACCGTGAAACACGTCAACCTGGAGTTCTGGACCCAGTGGGCCACCGCCCTCGACTCCTACGCGGCCAAGCACGGCCGCGACGACTTCTTCATGTTCGGCGAGGTCTACTCCGCCGACACGTCGATCACCTCGCCGTACGTCACCCAGGGCCGCCTCGACGCCACGCTCGACTTCCCCTTCCAGGAGGCGGCACGGCAGTACGCCTCCCAGGGCGGCAGCGCGCAGAAGCTGGCCTCCGTCTTCGGCGACGACTACAAGTACACGACCGACAAGGCCAACGCGTACGAGCAGGTCACCTTCCTCGGCAACCACGACATGGGCCGCATCGGGTACTTCCTGAACCAGGACAACCCGAAGGCGACCGACGCCGAGCTCCTCGCCAAGGACAAGCTCGCCAACGAGCTGATGTTCCTCAGCCGCGGCAACCCGGTCGTCTACTACGGCGACGAGCAGGGCTTCACCGGCGCCGGCGGCGACAAGGACGCCCGCCAGACCATGTTCGCCTCGAAGACGGCCGACTACCTCGACGACGACGAGATCGGCACCGACCGTACGCACGCGAGCGACGCGTATGACACGAGCGCGCCGCTGTTCCGGCAGATCGCCGCGCTGTCCAAGCTCCGCAAGGCCAACCCCGCCCTCACCGATGGCGTCCAGACCGAGCGCTACGCGGCCGACGGCAGCGGGGTCTACGCCTTCTCGCGCACGGACGCCAAGACGGGCACCGAGTACGTCGTCGCCTTCAACAACGCCGGTGAGGCGAAGTCGGCGACCTTCGCGACCGGTTCGGCCGGGATGGTGTTCAAGGGGATCTACGGCGGTGACGCCTCCCTCAAGAGCGACGCCGACAAGAAGATCACCGTCACCGTCCCCGCCGGCTCCGCGATCGTCCTCAAGGCGGCCGGGAAGCCCGCCAAGCCCGCCACCGCGCCGACGCTGACCCTCAAGGCTCCCGACGCCGGCGCCACCGGCACGGTCGAGATCAGTGCCGGCGTCGACGGCGGACAGCTCAACCGGGTCGTCTTCGCCGCGCAGGTCGGCAACGGCAAGTGGCGCACGCTCGGCTCCGCCGACCACGCGCCGTACAAGGTCACGCAGGTCATCGGGGAGGACGTGGCGGCCGGAACGGCCCTGCGGTACAAGGCCGTTGTCATCGACTCGGCCGGACGCACCGCGAGCACCACGGCGGCCTCCACCACCGGCACCCCGCCCGCCGAGGAGACCCCCACCGCCTCCTCCCGCGACTACGCGATCGTCCACTACAAGCGCACCGACGGCGACTACGCGAACTGGGGCCTGTACGCCTGGGGCGACATCGCCGACGGCGAGGCCACGAACTGGCCGGACAGCCACCCCTTCGTCGGCCGTGACGCCTACGGTGCCTTCGCCTACGTCAAGTTGAAGCCGGGTGCCTCCGGTGTCGGCTTCCTCGTCATCGACAAGGACGGCAACAAGGACGTCTCCGCCGACCGCACGATCGACGTCACCAAGACCGGCGAGGTCTGGATCGAGCAGGGCAGGACGGACGTCGTCACCGAGAGGCCCGACTATCCCGCGCAGGACAAGACCAAGGCGGTCCTGCACTACCACCGGGCCGACGGGAACTACGACGGCTGGGGACTGCACGTCTGGACGGGCGCCGCGAGCCCCACGGACTGGTCCAAGCCCCTCGAGCCGGTGAAGACTGACGCCTATGGCGCGGTCTACGAGGTACCGCTCACCGACGGGGCCACCAGCCTCAGCTACATCCTGCACAAGGGCGACGAGAAGGACCTGCCCAGCGACCAGTCGCTCGACCTCACGGCCAACGGCCACGAGGTGTGGCTGGTGAACGGCCAGGAGAAGTACCTGCTCCCGCAGCCCGCGGGCTCCGCGGCCGCCCTCGACCTGACCACCTCCAAGGCGGTCTGGATCGACCGGAACACGGTCGCCTGGAACGGCTCCGACGCCGCGGTCTCCACCCAGCTGCTGTACAGCCGCGACGGCTCGATCGCGGCCAAGGACGGCGCGCTGACCAGCGACGACGAACGCTGGCTCCGTCTGTCGAAGACCACTCTCACCGACGCCCAGAAGGAGAAGTTCCCGCACCTGAAGGACTACACCGCCTGGTCCGTCGACCCGCGTGACCGCGACCGGGTGCGCGAGGCCCTCAAGGGCCAGCTCGTCGCCTCCCAGCGGGCCGTCAGCGGTGCCGTGCTCGCGGCCACCGGCGTGCAGATCGCCGGCGTGCTCGACGATCTCCATCCGGCCGCGACCAAGGCCGACCTCGGCCCGATGTTCGACAGGAGCGGCCGTCCGACGCTGTCCGTCTGGGCGCCGACCGCGCAGAGCGTCGCACTGGAGCTCGACGGCTCCACGGTGAAAATGAGGCGCGACACCGCCACCGGCGTCTGGTCCGCCACCGGCCCCAAGTCCTGGAAGGGCAAGGAGTACCGGTACGTCGTGAAGGTCTGGGCGCCCAGTGTCCAGAAGGTCGTCACCAACAAGGTCACCGACCCCTACTCGGTCGCCCTGACCGCGGACTCGGAGCGCAGCCTCGTCGTCGACCTGGCCGACAAGTCCCTCGCCCCGAGCGGCTGGTCGACGTACACCAAGCCGAAGGCCACCCCGCTCAAGGACGCCCAGATCCAGGAGCTGCACATCCGGGACTTCTCCGTCGCGGACAAGACGGCCGGTGACCCGGGTACGTACCTCGCCTTCACCGACAAGAACAGCGACGGCTCCAAGCACCTGAAGGAGCTCGCGAAGTCGGGCACCTCCTACGTCCATCTCCTCCCGGCGTTCGACATCGCCACCATCCCCGAGAAGAAGTCCGACCAGACGACCCCCGACTGCGACCTGGCCTCCTACGCGGCCGACTCCGACAAACAGCAGGAGTGTGTGGCGAAGGCAGCCGCGAAGGACGCCTACAACTGGGGCTACGACCCGTACCACTACACGGTCCCCGAGGGCTCCTACGCCACCGACCCCGACGGCACCGGGCGCACGGTCGAGTTCCGCGAGATGGTCAAGTCCCTGAACGAGGACGGCCTGCGGGTCGTCATGGACGTCGTCTACAACCACACGGCGGCCGGCGGGCAGGCCGACACCAGCGTCCTCGACAAGCTCGTCCCCGGCTACTACCAGCGGCTCCTCGCCGACGGCTCGGTCGCCAACAGCACCTGCTGCGCCAACACGGCGCCCGAGAACGCCATGATGGGCAAGCTGGTCGTCGACTCGATCGTCACCTGGGCCAAGGAGTACAAGGTCGACGGCTTCCGCTTCGACCTCATGGGCCACCACCCGAAGGCCAACATCCTGGCGGTCCGCAAGGCCCTGGACGGGCTGACCCTCGCCAAGGACGGCGTCGACGGCAAGAAGATCATCCTGTACGGCGAGGGCTGGAACTTCGGCGAGGTCGCCGACGACGCCCGCTTCGTGCAGGCCACCCAGAAGAACATGGCCGGAACCGGCATCGCCACCTTCTCCGACCGGGCCCGTGACGCGGTGCGCGGCGGCGGCCCCTTCGACGAGGACCCCGGCGTCCAGGGCTTCGCGTCCGGGCTCTACACCGACCCCAACTCCTCGGAGGGCAACGGCACCACGACCGAGCAGAAGGCCCGTCTGCTGCACTACCAGGACCTCATCAAGGTCGGGCTGAGCGGCAGCCTCGCGCAGTACACGTTCACCGACACCGACGGCAAGGAGGTCACCGGCGCCGAGGTCGACTACAACGGTCAGCCCGCCGGTTACGCGGACGCGCCGGGCGACGCCCTCGCCTACGCCGACGCGCACGACAACGAGTCGCTGTTCGACGCGCTGACGTACAAGCTGCCCGCCACGACCGGTGCGGACGACCGCGCCCGGATGCAGGTCCTCGCCATGGCGACCGCGACCCTCTCGCAGGGCCCGTCGCTCTCGCAGGCGGGCACCGACCTGCTGCGCTCCAAGTCCCTGGACCGCAACTCCTACGACAGCGGCGACTGGTTCAACGCCATCCACTGGAGCTGCGAGGACGGCAACGGCTTCGGACGCGGGCTGCCGATGGCGGCCGACAACGAGTCCAAGTGGCCCTTCGCCAAGCCCCTGTTGGGTGCGGTGAAGGTGGGCTGCCCGCAGATCGAGGGGACCTCGGCGGCGTACCAGGACCTGCTGAGGATCCGTTCGACGGAGAGCGTGTTCTCCCTCGGCACGGCCGCGCAGGTGCAGTCGAAGCTGTCCTTCCCGCTGTCGGGCAAGGAGGAGACGCCGGGTGTGATCACCATGGAACTCGGTGACCTCGTCGTGGTGTTCAACGCGACGCCGCAGGCCCAGGAGCAGCGGGTGGCCGCCCTGGCCGGCACGGCGTACGCGCTGCACGAGGTTCAGGCGGCGGGCGCGGACTCTACCGTCAGGGCATCGTCCTACGAGCGGGTTTCGGGCACCTTCGCCGTTCCGGGACGGACTGTGGCCGTATTCTCCCGCAAGTCCTGACAACGGCATTACCGTGGTGGGGCAGACCCGGATCCGGGTCTGCCCCATCGGGCTGTCCAAGGGCTGAACACATGGACGTCAACGGAGACCTGACAGGCACGACCGTGATGGTCGTGGACGATGCGGAGGCAAGCCGGTACGCCATGGGCACCCTGCTGAGCCGCGCGGGCCACCGGGTCGTTCCGGTCGCCACAGGTCACGAGGCGCTCGCCGAACTCGACGATCGGCTGCGCAAGGGCACCCTGCCGGACGTGGCCCTCGTCGACGTGGGCCTGCCGGACATGAGCGGCTTCGAACTGTGCCGTCTCTTCAAGGAGCGGCCGCACACGGCGGGGCTGCCCGTCGTGCACTTCTCGGCGGCCAACGTGGCGCCGGTCGACTGCTGCGAGGGCCTGGACGCGGGATTCGAGGCCTATCTGAAGGTGCCCGCCGAGCCCCTGGAGATCGAGGCCGTGGTGCGGGCCGCCGTGCGCAACGCTCAGGTGCGGGCCGACGACCGGGCGCTGGTACGACGGCTGACACTGCTGTCGGAGACGATCGTCACCATCCAGGCGGCGCGCTCCCTGCCGGAACTCACCGACGCGGCCGCCGAGGGCATCTCGCGGGTCACCGGCACCCCCGCCGCCGTCTTCGTCCTGGACCAGGACGAGCGGCTGTACCGGGGCCTGTCCCGGGACCGCGTTCCCGTCGCCCTGCCGGACGAGGGGGCCGACCGGGCGGTGGCCGCTCTGCTCCAGCGCCTCACCCGGGGACAGGCCGTCGGCGTGCAGCTCACGACGGTGCCCTCGCCGCTGTGGCCGGCCGGGTACTTCCGGCCGGGCGTGGAGCACGACGCCCGGCTGGCGCTCGTCCGTACCCAGGACGGCAGGGCCACGGTGTGCCTGGCCGCGCCCGCGCGCGGGATGCGGCGGCTGGGCCCCGAGCGCGAGAGCCTGCTCGCCCAGCTGACCCAGGCCACCGCGTTCGCCGCGGAACCGCTGCTCATGTACCAGGTGGAGCGGCATGTCGCCCTCACGCTCCAGCACAGCTTCCTGCCCCAGCCGCACCGGCTGCCCGAGCTGCCGGGCATGGACGTCGTGGCCCGCTATGTGCCCGCGTCCCCGGAGACCGAGATCGGCGGCGACTTCTACGCGGCGCTGCGTACCGACGAGGGTGTGCTCACCGCGGTCGGCGACGTCGTCGGGCACTCGCTGGACGCGGCGACCGTCATGGTGGAGCTCCGGCACGCGCTGCGCGCCTACGCCGTCGAGGACAGCGACCCGGCCGTGCTCGCGGAGCGCCTCGACCGGTTGCTCCAGCGCTACCACCCCGACCTCACGGCCACGGTCTGTCTGGCCCTGATCGACCCCGGCACCGGGCGCGCCCGTATCGCCAACGCGGGACACATACCCCCGCTGATCGTCCGGGACACCGGCAGTGCCGACTACGTCAAGGCGGCCGGTCCGCTGCTCGGTGTCGGGCTGCCCCACCCGCCGACCACCGAGCTCTTCCTCGAACCCACCGACCGGCTCCTCATGGTCACCGACGGCCTGATCGAGACCCGGGGTACCGACCTCTCGGCCTCGATGGAGCACCTCCGCGCGGCCGCCGCCGGCTCCCTGCCCGGCCTGGACGCCCTGTGCGACACCCTTCTGGCCTCCTTCGGCCATGACCGGGAGGACGACATCGCGATGCTGGCGCTGCGGCTGGGGTGAGACGGCCCTGTGAGGGCTCCTGTACGACGGTTAGGGTGCCCTGGTCGACCTAGAACAGGAGTCCTCATGCCGCAGATCACCGTCGAACGCTCCCCGCATCTCGACCATGTCGACTGGGAGGAGTTCGCCCTGGCGCTGCACCCGGTGGTCGTCGAGACGGCGGCCGCGAAGCTTGAGGCGTGCAAGACCCGGGTGCTGCGCACCGAGGACGAGGCGGTCGGCGACGAGAACAGGAACCACGCGATCGTGAACGTCACGATCGCCCTGCTCGCCGGACGGTCGGACGAGACCAAGGCGAAGCTCACCGAGGCCGTCGTGGAACTGCTGCGCAAGCACGTCGGGCCCGAGGACGGCCTCACCGTGCACCTCTCCGCCGAGGTACGCGACCTGGACGTCTCCTACACCAAGGCCGTGCTCTAGGACGCCAGCGCGATCAGCCGGGCCGCCAGGTCGGTGAAGGGGCCGTCGTTCGGCTCGTCCCTGAGCATATGGCGCAGCAGCGCGGCCATCTCCTCGTCGTGGGCCGCGCTCACCGCGGCCAGTGCCGCGAAGTCGTGCACGAGCTGCACCTCCAGCTCGTCGCGCGGGATCCGTCGGCCGTCCAGCCAGATCAGCGCGGTCGACTCGGCGAGCGAGATCCAGGAGCGGATGACCAGTTCCAGCCGCGCGGGCGGGTTCTCCACCCGCAGATGCGAAAGGATCTGGTCATACGCGGCCTGCCGTACGGAGTCGATGAGCGCGTTGGTCGTCGAGGAGCCGACGGCCGGGCCGCCCCGCATCAGCGCCGCGAAACCGGGCCCGTGGTCGTCCACGAAGTCGAAGTACCGGCGCATCACCCGCAGCAGCCGCGTGCCCAGCGGCCCTTCCCGCGCCTCGACGAACCGGTCCGCCAGATCGTCGGCCGCACGCTTCAACGCGGCCTCGTAGAGGCTGAGTTTGCCGGGGAAGTAGTGGTAGACCAGCGGGCGGGAGATGCCTGCCGCGGTCGCTATCTCGTCGATGGAGACATCGTCGGGCGAGCGTTGGCTGAACAGTTCGAGGGCAACGCCGATCAGCTGCTGCCGCCGCTCCTCGACTCCCATTCTTCGCCGTACCCCGGTAGTCATGCGAACACCTTACCGATCGGATCCGGCCCGGAACGGCCCGGTCCGGACACGGGTGTTCACATATCCAGCACAAGTCGCTCACTTCGCGCTCGCGAAACGCAGATCAGCATCGAGTCCCCGCGCTCCGCGTCCGTCAGCAGCTCGTCCCGGTGGTCCACCTCGCCCTCCAGCACCCGCTGTTGGCAGGTCCCGCAGAAACCCTGCTCGCAGGAGTAGAGCGTGTTCGGCAGTTCCCGGCGCACGGCGGCCAGTACGGAGGAGTCCGCCGGGACCGTCAACGTCCGCCCGCTGCGCCGGAGTTCGACCTCGAACGCGGCGCCCGGCGCGGTGGCGCGGGCCGTGAACCGCTCCAGGCGCACCTGCGGGAACCGCTCCTCGACCGCCGCCATGAGCCCTTCGGGGCCGCAGCAGTAGACGGCGGCCCCCTCGGGCACCTCCAGCGCGCCGAGTTCGGGCGCACCGGCGACGACGGTCACCTGGTCCAGCTCCTCGAGCTCCGCCACGAACGGCATCGACTCCCGTGACCGCCCGCAGTACAGCAACCGCCACTCCGCCCCGTCCGGCAGCGCCCTCAGCATCGGCAGGATCGGTGTGATCCCGATACCGCCCGCGACGAAGACGTACGAGGACGCCTCGACGAGCGGGAAACGGTTGCGCGGCCCCCGCACCTCCAGCTCCATGCCCTCGGCCACCTGCTCGTGCACCTCGCGCGAGCCGCCCCGCCCGTCCGCCACCAGCCGGGTCGCCACGGTGTACGACGAGGTGTCCGCCGGGTCCCCGCACAGCGAGTACTGCCGGACAAGGCCCGACGGCAGGACGAGGTCCAGATGCGCGCCGGGCTCCCAGCGCGGCAAGTCCCTTCCCTCCAGGCGCAGTTGTACGACCCCGTCGGCGGCCTCCTCGCGCGAGGCCACCAGCAGCCGCAGCGCCCGCGACCGGGGCCGCCCGGAGACCGGCTCGTCCAGCGCGGGCATCGGCCACAGCGGCGAGGCCTGGATACGGCGGCGCATCGCCCGGCGGGTGAGGAGCGCGGCCCCAGAGACGAGCGCGACGGTCAGCGGCTTCGGCATCACGTGGCCCCCTTCTCGGCCGTGAGGGCCGCGACGGCGGCGGGGGAGGAGGCCAGATAGGCGACGGCCTGCTCGGTGCACCCCTCCTGGGAGGGGTGGTAGGCGCGGCTCAGATAGCGCGGTATCGACCTGAGCATGTCGCCGGTTCCGGGCAGCACACCGCGCCGCCCCCGGACGTGGAAGTCCTTGAAGCTCGCCCTGCCGTCGGTCAGCGTCGGGTCGTTCTCCATGAAGAAGCGGGCCCCGCGCTGCCACAGGAACACCAGTGTCGTGAACGCCGTGGCCCAGGTGCGTACCCGGCGCCGGTAGCTGCCGTCCACGTGCTGGAAGAGGTCGAAGGCGACCGAGCGGTGCTCGACCTCCTCGGCGCCGTGCCAGCGCAGCAG
Organism: Streptomyces sp. NBC_00019; assembly: GCF_045041015.1. Classification (NCBI taxonomy): domain Bacteria; kingdom Bacillati; phylum Actinomycetota; class Actinomycetes; order Kitasatosporales; family Streptomycetaceae; genus Streptomyces; species Streptomyces sp. NBC_00019. The sequence continues at coordinate 3,278,867 of NZ_CP108302.1, read as the reverse complement.
GTCCAGCATGGTCGGGTCGGCGCCTCGCCGGTCCAACTCCTCGGCGTTCAGTACCCAGTTGCCGAGGAAGGCGGTGTAGTGCTCGATGGCCGCGATGAGGGCCACACGCTCCAGGAGCCACCACTTGCGCGCCTTGCCCGGCGGCAGGGTCCGGTCGCCGAGCAGCTTCTCGAAGAACCAGTCGATCTGCGCGGTGTAGGGCGTCGGATCGAGGCCCAGCTCCTTCAGGTGCGGCAGCACCTCGTCATGGGCCTGCGAGTGCATGGCCTCCTGGCCGATGAACCCGATGACGTCCTCGCGCAGCCGCTCGTCCCGGATGAGCGGCAGCACTTGCTTGTAGACGTGCACGAACCAGCGCTCGCCGGCCGGCAGCAGAAGATGGAGCACATTGATGGTGTGCGTGGTGAAGGGATCGCCGGGCACCCAATGCAGCGGGGTGTCCTCCCAGGCGAAGGACACCTTCCGCGCCTTGAGCGGCGCCCGGTCCGGTGTGTTAGACATGGCGTCAATGTACTGACGGGTAAGTCTTCCGGGAACCCTCGTGCACACTCTTGTTTACGTCAGTGTCAGCAAGCCCGTTCCTGACCCGGCCCACTCCCGGCCTACCGCAGCCCGTTGATCGACCGCCCGTCCTCCAGCGTCCCCTTCAGTCCGGCCTGCGCGCCTTCCTTCGTCTTCACGGTCAGCAGGTTGCCCCGGGCGGAGCCACTGACCGCACCCGTCGCACCGACCGACGCCGTGTCCTTGCTGCCGGCCGCCAGCAGATACCAGTTGCCCGCCTCCGACTTCCACAGCACACCCGCCAGCACATGCGGGTCACGCGGTCCGCACGCCGGGACGTTCTCGGCCTTCGCCGCGACCGCCCCGTACGCCCCGCCCGGTGTGCGGAACTGCGCCAGCACACGGGTGCCGCCACCACGCCAGGTCTCGGCGCGCGTGCACATCCAGTCCGCGGCACCGCTCGCCTCGGGCAGCCGCTGCTCGGCGTACGGCCACGCGTTCACCGTCCGTACGCCCGCCGAGCGCATCGCCGACAGGGAGCAGGCGTACGGCGCCCAGGTGCGCAGCGCCTCCGCGCCGGACGCCTCGTGGAGCGCGCCGGGGCGGCCGGTGGTGAGCCGGGCCGGGACCAGTTCGCCGAGGTCGCTCATCAGACGGGTGCCGCTGCGGTCGGTCAGCTGGAGGACGTTCCAGGACGTGCAGCCGCCGGTCTGCTGTGCGGGGCCGGCCAGCGGCGAGGTCACCCCGTCGGTCACGGTGAGAGCCATCGTGCCGGCGGAGGGCTTCAGAAGGTCCCGCTCGGCGGCCTTCGTCACCCAGGGCGCCATGAGATAGCGGACATTGCCGTCGGCCCGGCCCAGCACGACCGCGCTCGCCTCGGCCGACGTCGCCCCGTCGACCCGTGCGAAGTCGAGGGCCGCGCCCTGCGTGCCGTCCTTCGGCTCGGCGTAGCGGGCGATGCGCAGACCGTCGTAGAGGATCACCACGCGCGCGTTGTCGACGTTCCCGGCGTACAGGAGCTGGGCCGGTCCCGAGGGGCCGCCGGACGGGGTGCCGGGGGTCGCGGAGACCCGTACCGTCTCGCCGGGGCGGGCCCAGACGGCGAGGGCGCGGCGCAGCAGCGCGGTGTCGTCGGTGAGGTCGCCGCGGGCGGGCCACACGGAGAAGTCGTTGCGCGAGGCGGCCTGCCAGGCGGTGGCCGGGACCCTCGTCACCCGGCCCGGGTCGAGGGCGGCCTGGGCGGCCGGGTTCTGCGCGTACGCCGGAGCGGCCGCGCCGTCCGGGCCCCAGCCGTCGCCGGGCAGCCCGAGCAGTGCCCCGCACACGGTGACGGCCACGGCGGCGGCGAGCGCGGCCTTCATGTGCTGGCGGCGTCGCATCAGGTCGGTGGGCCGGGCCTGGAGCGAGCAGGGGTCGAACTCGGTGGAGTCGAGGAGCGGGTACTGGGCCGGGAGGGTGTCGGCCTCCTCCAGCGACTCGTCCGGCTCCGCCACACCGGCCGCCGTCAGCACCCGGCGGACATCGCCGTCCGGGAGCCGCTCCAGGCCGCGCAGAACGTAGGCGGCGCGGGCCGGGCCGGACAGCGCGGACAGCTTCTGGTCCAGGGCGAGTTCATCGGCCCCGCCCGAGCGGGGGAAGAGCCTGAGGCCCCACACCTGGGGGAGCAGCGGCGGCAGCTGGGAGCGCTTGGGCCACGCCTTGCGGGCCAGTGGCAGGCCCGCCTCCAGCGCCGTACGCAGCACCTGGAGACGGACGAGGGCGTATCCGGGGTCGCCGTCGCGGCCGGTCGACTGGGCCGGGATGACGGGCGTGGAGGCACGGCCCCGGGGCAGGGCGCGCTGGGTGAGGGCGTGCGCGGTCAGGACCCGCCGGTTGCGGCCCAGACTCGGCGGCAGCACCAGATAGGCGAGCCGCACGAGCCGTGGGTAGTGCTCGACGAGCGCGGCCTCGGCCTGTTCGACGTCGACGAACGGCTCGGGGGAGGCGGGTGCGGGGGGCGGGGCGACATCCTGTGACTGCACGTTCAGCAGAACGAGCGAATCGTTGGTTGGTCACCACCGTCCGGGTGGCTCAGCTCCCCGACGGGTCCTCCGGCTCGACCAGCGCCCGCGCGTAGTTGGCCATCGACCGCTGGTAGCGCGGCAGATGGGGGGCCAGCGCGCCCAGGACGAGGGAGAGGCCCTCGCGGTCCCGGCCGAGGCTGGACAGGCACAGTGCCAGACACGCTCGTACGGCGTCGTCCAACTCGTCCGAAGGGGCGTCGAGTTCGGGCGTCAGCAGCTTGACGCCCTCTTCGGCCTGTCCGATGTTCCGCAGCGAGCTGGACAGCTGGATCTTGGCACGGCGGCCCTTGTAGCCGCTCAGACCCAGCGCCAGCGCCTCGCGGTACAGCGGGGCCGCCTTGTCGGAGTGCCCGGTCGAGTCCCAGGCGCAGGCCCGCTCGAAGGGGCCCTCCGCGCTGCCGTCGGGAAGCTCGGCGACCAGGGCGTCGATCACCGCCCGGAAATCGGCGGCCCGATCCTCGGGATACTCGTCGAAAGTGGCCCAGACGGCCGTGATCTGCTGTTCCCAGTCCTCGTTCACCGGCACACTGTCGCACGGGTGTGCCCACGGAGACAGCGGATTTGAGCACACCTTGCCCCACAGCCGTATGGAAGGGGACGGGCACCCAGGCCCATGGGAAGGTTCCGGAGGAACAGATGAGGTTGACCCGATCGATGCTCGCGGTTGCCGCGGCGGCTCTTGTACTGACCGGCTGCGGCTCCGGTGGCGACGACGACAAGGCCGCGGTACCGGAGACGGCGACCGGCAGCCTCGAGCACCTGGCCGCCGAGGTGGGCTGCGATCCGACCATCCAGATCGACGCCGACGAGATCCGCCAGGCCTCGTGCCGCAAGAGCGACGCCGACGGCAAGTTCATCCTGGCCACCTTCGCCACCGACCGCGGCCAGCGCGAGTGGATCAACGGGGCCAAGGACTACGGCGGTCACTACCTCGTCGGCCGCAAGTGGATCGCCGTCGGCGAGACCAAGACGGTGACCACCCTGCGCGCCACGCTCGGCGGCGACATCGAGGAGGGCCAGGACCACACCGTGCACTCCGGTAGTCACTGAGCATGAGAGAGCCGGCGGTGGGAAATCCCACCGCCGGCTCTCTCATGCGCTAGCTCACTGGCACTTCTGGCCGGTGTTGATGCACTTGACCAGCTTGTTCATCGTGTTCGCGGAGAAGAAGTTGATGAAGTCGTTGTGGTCGGTGATCGGCTTGTGCAGGTTCTCCGGGAAGGAGTCCACCGCGTACGGGTTCACGACCGTCCCGTTCTCGATGGTCGGGGCCGGAACGTTGTAGACCAGCCGGACCTGGAGCTGCGGGATCGCCTTGAAGTTGTTCGCGCAGGTGCCGTCGGCCTGAGCGAATGCCACGTGGGTGCGGTGGTTGGCGCTGTCGATGTTCTGACCGTCCCAGCAGCTCTGGAAGTTGGTCGTGCGCACCACCTGGCTGCCCTGCGGGCAGATCGGGTACTTGTCCTCGAGCTGGACCTTGTTCTCGAAGCCTGTGCAGCTCCAGTTCACGTTGGCGTTGGCGTTGCCGTTGACGAACGCCTTGGCGTCACCGGTGATGATGCGCAGGGCCGTCGGCATCGCGACGACGTTGCCCTTCTTGTTGCCGACGAACTTCAGCTGCGCCTGCGCGGGCTGGAGGATCTTGCCCACGTTGCCCTCGGTGCCACCGCCGGCCGCGTTCTGGTCGAAGTCCTGCGAACCGTCCTGCAGTCGCAGCACCGGCCAGAAGTACGACGACTTGTCGCCCTGGTTCTGGCAGCTGGTCTGAGCCGCCGCCAGCTCCTGGTCGCTCGCGAACGCGTCGTTGCTCTGGTTGCCGACGTAGTCGTGCAGGTGGTGAGCACCGTTGGAGACACCGGGCGCCACGATCACGTTGTCCGTGTTGTGGTTGTCGTTCCCGTTGGTGCCGCACTTGGTGGTGAAGGTGCCTCGCGAACCCGACCGGCCGTTCGCCGCGAGTCCGTTGGCGCCCACACCCAGCTGGGCGTTGGCCTGGACCTGCGTGATGTCCACGAAGTCGTCGGCCGCCGGGCCGTTGCCTCCCTGGCCGTTCTGCTGGCCGTTGCCCTGGTCCTGACCCTGATCCTGGCCCTGGTCCTGCCCGTCGCCCTGCTGCTGGCCGTCGCCCTGCTGCTGACCGCCGTCCTGCTGCTGACCGCCGTCCTGGCCGGCCTCGCCGTCGTTGGTCTGCGGCTGCTCGGCCGGCACTCCGGTGCATCCGGCGAACTGGCCCAGGTCGGGGTTGGCACCGCCGGCGCGCTGGATGTTGATCCGGATCCGGTCCAGAGCCGCGGTCCGCTTGTCCTTGAGCGGGCCGAGGATCGCGTTCTGGACGAATCCCGAGTCGTTCGTCTGTGCTTGGCGCGTGGAGGCGAGGCGGGCGTACGCCTCGGTGATCTGCTTGTCCAGGTTCGCCAGCTCCGTGCTCACGCCGGACCGGGCCCCGTTCGGGACGTTCGTCAGCTTCTGACCGACGTCCGGGCACTGGATCGTGGCGATCTGTGCCCCGGCGGCCTTCACCTGGTTCTGACCGGACCCCGACTCATGCGCCGAGGCATAGAAGTTCGCCCATACAAGCCCGCCCCCACCGAGCGCTAGGGCTGCCGACCCGGCCACGACCTTGGTGGTCATCGACGTACGGCGTTTGCGAATGTTGCGTCCCATGGAACTCCTCTGACTTCCTTGCGGGGCGTCGAGTCGCCCGACAGGAGTGAAGCGGCGTCGTTCCATACGCACGTGGCCCCAGGGGTGTTCAGTCGCCTCACAAACAAATCAGAGGATTACTCGGCTGCCCGGCCTCAACAATCGCCTGAACAGCGGAAGTTACAGAAAATCAGCAACCGTTCACCGGCCCTGGTCCAGATAGGCGAGGACCGCCAGAACGCGTCGATTGTCGTCGTCCGACACCTCGAGGTCCAGTTTGGTGAAGATGTTGGAGGTGTGCTTGGCAATGGCCCGTTCTGTGACGACGAGCTGTCCCGCGATCGCCGCGTTGGACCGGCCCTGCGCCATCAGCTCCAGCACCTCCAGCTCCCGCGGGGTCAGCCGGCCCAGCGGCTGGTCCGCGGCGGCCCGCCGGGACAGCAACTGCTGGATGACCTGTGGGTCCATCGCGGTGCCGCCCGCCGCCACCCGGTGCACGGCGTCCACGAACTGCGCCGCGTCGAACACCCGGTCCTTCAGCAGATACCCCACCGCGCCGGTGCCGTCGGCCAGCAGCTCGCGCGCGTACAGCTGCTCCACGTGCTGCGACAGCACCAGCACGGGAAGCCCGGGCCGCGCCCGGCGGGCGTCGAGCGCACACTGCAGGCCCTCGTCGGTGTGCGTGGGAGGCAGCCGTACGTCGACCACGGCGACGTCCGGCTCCAGCTCGGCCAGCGCGCGGGCGAGCTCGGGGCCGGACTCGACGGCCGCGGCGATCTCGAAGTCGTGGGCTTCCAGCAGCCGGACCAGTCCGTCGCGCAGGAGGAACAGGTCTTCGGCTAGGACAACACGCAAGGGATCTCCATGGTCACCATGGTGGGACCGCCCGCGGGGCTGCTGACGGCCAGGACGCCGTCGAATGTACCCAGCCGGCGCTCGACCCCGGCCAGACCCGAGCCCGCCCCGATCGCCGCGCCGCCCTTGCCGTCGTCGGTGACGGTGATCCGCAGCATGCCCTCGGTGTGGTGCAGGTCGATCCAGAGCCGGTCGGCGCCGGAGTGCTTCACGGCGTTGGTGAGCACCTCGCTGATCGCGAAGTACGCCGCCGCCTCGACCGGCGCGTCCGCCCGCCCGGGCAGCTCCACCGTCACCTCGGAGGGCAGCGGCAGCCGGAGAGCCAACGCCTTCACGGCGTCCCCGAGTCCGCGCTCGGCCAGCACCGGCGGATGGATTCCGCGGACCAGGTCGCGCAGTTCGGCCAGGGCGTCGACGGAGGACTTGCGGGTCTGCGCGAGCAACTCCTTGGCTTTCTCAGGGTCCTTGTCGAGGAGCATCTCGATGGTGCCCAGGTCCATGCCCATGGCGACCAGCCGGGCCTGCGCCCCGTCGTGCAGATCCCGCTCGATGCGCCGCAGTTCGGCGGCGGAGGTGTCCACGGCATCGCGCCGCGTCTCGGTCAGCACCCGCACCCGCTCGGCGAGTTCACCCTGGCCGGCACCGAGAACGGCCTTGGTGAGCCGGAAGTGCACCTGGAGCGCCCGGGGTGCGAAGAAGTGGCCGAAGAAGAGGATGACGAGCCCGAGGGCGGCGGCGGCCAGCGCCGAGGCCTGACCGGTGACGGGGACGAACCCGTACCAGTACCCGTCGGGGAACACCCGCCACAGCCCCGCCGCCAGCGCGAACCCCTCCAGCGGGTAGAGCACGAGCACGGCCGGCAGCAGCGCGGTGACGAAGCCCGCCGTCATGTCGACCGGCAGCCACCGGAAGTCCCGCCAGGTCGCCGGGTCCCGCAGCATGCCGAAGGTGCGCGTCCACGGGTTGGCGTCCTTGGGGATCGGCCGGTACGCCGACGGGATCCGCACCCCGCCCCACTCGGCGGCGAGCACCCGCCGCCAGTCCGCGAACGCCCGTACGCCGGTCAGCACCCACGGTGTGGTGACGATCCCGACCCCGATCGGGATCAGTGCGAAGGACACCAGGGAGAGCGTGAAACAGAGCACGGCCCCCGGCAGCGCCACCAGCGCCAGCCCCAACCCCCGAACCGCCGCCCGCCCCATGCCTTTTGCCCCTGTGCGACCGACGTCGCGCTGCGTCTCGATGTCCATGGCAGCCAGTCTGGCCGAGGGAGGCGGGCGGGGGCACGGGGCTTGGCCACCGGGTCAGGGGGTGGTGCTGGGTACACCCCCGTCGAGGCCCAGTACCTTCGCCTCCACCGCCGGGTCCAGTCCCACCGCGGGCCGGTCGGGCCGCTGTGGCGCGGCGCCGCCGATCTCCCGCAGCCAGCTCCAGGTGTCGGCTACGGTCTCCTCGACCGGCCGACAGCGCAGCCCCGCCCCGACGGCCCGCGAGACGTCGGCACTGTGCAGCGCGGCCTCCAGGTCACTGCCCGGCGGCACCCACACCGGCAGCTGGGTCCACGGCTCGATTCCCGCGCCGAGCACCACGTCCGGGTCGGTCCACCGCAGGTCGGCGGCGCCTCCGGTCACCTTCGCGCAGGCGTCGAGGAGCGCGCCCATGGTGGTGTGCCCGCGCTCGCTCATCAGGTTGTACGGCCCGCTCAGCTCCCGCTCCACCCCGTCCAGGATCCATTCGGCGAGGTCGCGGACATCGACGTACTGCAGCGGCAGATCCCGTGGTCCGGGCGCCAGTACCGGACCGCCGCGCGCGATCCGGGTCAGCCACCACGGCAGCCGCCCGATGTTCTCGTACGGCCCGATCAGCAGCCCCGACCGGACGAGCAGCGAGCGGTCCGCGCCGAAGACCTCGGTCGCGGCCAGCTCGCCGCCCAGCTTGTCGCGGGCGTAGTCGCTCTGCCCGGCGTCGGACGAGGCGCCCTCCACCAGGGGAGCGTCCTCGGTGTAGCCGACGGGCGGCGCCCAGGCGTACACCGAGCAGCTCGACACATACACGTACCGCCCGACGCGGTCCCGCAGCAGCCGCGCCGCGTCACGCACCGCGGACGGCGCCGCCGACCAGGTGTCGACGACGGCGTCCCAGGAGCCGCCGCTCCTGGCGAGTGCGGCGAGCCCGTCGGGCGTGGTGCGGTCGCCGTGCAGCGACCGCACCCCGGCCACGGGTGTGTGCCGTCCCCGATGGAAGACGGTCACGTCCCAGCCGCGCCCGAGGGCCGCCTCGACGACGGCCCGTCCCGCGAACTCCGTACCACCCAGCACCAGAAGTCTCATGTCACAGACTCTGCACGCCGAAGCGGCCGTACGGGACGGATCTCTGCCGTCAGCAGACGGCCGGTGCCGTCAGCGCCCGGTCGGCGGGGAGTACTTGTAGCCGACCCGGCGGATCGTCTGGATGGCCTGGCGGTTCTCGGCGCCCAGCTTGCGGCGCAGCCGGGCGATGTGGACGTCGACGGTACGGCCGTCGCCCACATGTCCGTAGCCCCACACCGTGGTGACCAGCTGGTCGCGGGTGTGCACCCGGTGCGGGTGCGCGACGAGATGGGCGAGGAGCTCGAACTCCAGGTAGGTGAGGTCGAGTTCCGCGCCGTTCACCTCGGCGGTGCGCTGCACGGTGTCGATACGGACGAGCGGGTCGCCGTCGGCCTCGCCGGCCCGGCCCGCCGGGTCCGGCAGGAGGGGCGGCTGCTGGTCGGCCGGGACGAGCACCAGGTAGCCGATCATCGGCGGCTGGCCCGGCAGGGTGGGCAGGGTGTGCTGCGGAGCGGGCAGCCAGGTGGCGCCGGGCGGCAGGAAGTCCACCACGCCGGGGACGTCGTCCGGGCCGACGGCCCGGAGTCGATGCCGTGCGCCGCTCTCGGAGGGGGTGGGGAGAGTGGCGGTGGACAGGGAACGAGTGGTCGCCATGAGAAGTCAGCTCTTTTCGCGCGAGGAGGTTCGTCGGTGGACGTACGTCGACTGCGCGCTGGCCGAAGGCCGAGGGGGTGTACGGCTTTAGAGGGCCCGCGCGTTCACCGCGCGGCAACACACCCGGTCGAAGTCATGGTGCTGACGAGAGGGCCAGAACGGCTTGAGGTCATGGCGACCTGTCGCGCTGGGGTTCTGGAAGCTGGCCATGCGCTCATTGAAGCAGACACGGGCCCGCAACAGGAGACTCCTCTCGCTGCTTGGACGCTTCCTCGGCGTGAAATCGAGCGTGGTGTGCCTCACCCCATCAGGCGTTTGCGCCAGACCAGGGGAGTGACGGTGATGGTCTTGTCCGGACTGCCGTCCCACTCCGTGGACAACCCGGCGGCGTCGAGAGCGGCGACGATCTTGCGGCCCACGGCGGCGGTGGCCTCCGGGCTGTTGTCGGTGTCTCCGTAGTAGAGGGTGAGTTCGTCGTGCTCGGCCGCGCTACGGGTGCACTGGTAGTGGAAGAAGACGAACCCCAGGGCGCCCGCGTCCGCCATCTCGGCGCCGATCTCCGCCTTCCCGCAGCCGCCGCAACAGGCGAAGTTCTCCCGCGCGACGACGCCGTCCTTCTCCAGCGCGGCGAACGCCCGCTCCAGGCGGTCCGGGTCGGTCGGCCCCGACCAGGTCTGCTGCTCCTCGACCCGCTCCAGCCACAGCCGCTCGACGATCGGGCGGGCCTGGGCGGTGGTGAGCCGGTCCTCCACCATGTACACGGTCTCGCGGATGATCTCCTTGATGCCGAGATAGCCGTCGGCGAGCGTCTCGCGCACGTACTTCTCGGCCTGCGCGGCGACCTCCGGGTCGGGCGGCGGCACCTCCTGGGGCGCCGCGAGCTCGTCGCGCTGCCAGGTGACCGAGGCGTCCCAGTCCTTCTCCTGCCGTGCCCAGCGCGCCATGACGTCCGCGACGAGGTCGGGGTCCGTCACCTCGGTCACCCACATGTGGGGGACGGAGCCGGTGCGGTGCTGGAACTCGTAGACCCCACCCGGCTCGTGGGCGACCTGGATGAACACCGCCGGCCGGTCCGGTATCCGCTGCACGATCAGGAAGTGATCGCCGCCGCCCCCGATCCGGTGCACCAGCTCACGCAGGCGCGCGGCCGAAATCCGTGTGTGCGTCTCGTTGTTCTCCGTCTCGACCTTGATGTCGAGCGGGCCCCCGTCGATCTCCATGCCCCCACCTTCGCACGTCCCGCTGACAACGCACCGAGGGGCGTCCACCGAAGGTGGACGCCCCTCAAGAAGCTACTGGTCGGCGGATCAGACCTGACCGGCCTTCTCCAGCGCGGAGCAGCACGTGTCGACGATCAGACGCGTCACCAGGTACGGGTCGACGTTGGCGTTCGGACGGCGGTCCTCGATGTAACCCTTGCCGTCCTTCTCCACCTGCCACGGGATACGGACCGAGGCGCCGCGGTTGGAGACACCGTAGGAGTACTCGTTCCACGGGGCGGTCTCGTGCAGACCGGTCAGACGGTCGTCGATGCCGGCGCCGTAGTTCTTGACGTGGTCGAGCGGCTTGGAGCCCTCACCGAGCGACTCGGCGGCGGTGATGATCGCCTCGTACGTCTCGCGCATCGCCTTGGTGGAGAAGTTGGTGTGCGCGCCCGCGCCGTTCCAGTCGCCCTTGACCGGCTTGGGGTCCAGGGTGGCGGAGACGCCGAAGTCCTCGGCGGTGCGGTAGAGCAGCCAGCGGGCGACCCACAGGTGGTCGGAGACCTCCAGCGGGGAGACCGGGCCGACCTGGAACTCCCACTGGCCGGGCATGACCTCGGCGTTGATGCCGGAGATCGCCAGACCCGCCTTCAGGCAGTTGTCCAGGTGCGCCTCGACGACGTCACGGCCGAAGATCTCGTCGGCGCCGACACCGCAGTAGTAACCGCCCTGGGGGGCCGGGAAGCCGCCCTTGGGGAAGCCGAGCGGGTAGCCGTCCTTGAAGAACGTGTACTCCTGCTCGATGCCGAAGATCGGCTCCTGAGCGGCGAACTTCTCGGCGACCTCGGCCAGCGCGGCGCGGGTGTTGGAGGAGTGCGGCGTGAAGTCGATGTCGAGGACCTCACACAGGACCAGGATGTCGTCGCCGCCACGGATCGGGTCCGGGCAGGTGAAGACCGGCTTGAGCACACGGTCGGAGGAGTGCCCCTCGGCCTGGTTCGTGGAGGAACCGTCAAAGCCCCAGATCGGCAGTTCGGCACCCTTGGCGTCGTCGGCCAGTATCTTGGTCTTCGAACGAAGCTTGGCCGTCGGCTCGGTGCCGTCGATCCAGATGTACTCAGCCTTGAAGGTCACGGGCCACATCCTTCGGGGTGGGTCTCTAGGCGCATGTGCGGGTGCTGCGGCGCTGCGGCACTGAAACGCCGCGCTTGATGCCCGGCAGCCTGTCAACAGGCGATTTCCCGATCATTGCTCCGATGTGAACCCCGTGTTACCTGGTGGTTCTGTGGCGCGCCTCACGCCGTGAGGACGGCCGGTGTGCAGAAGCCGACACAGAAAGCCGACAGAAACCCCTGCTCACGGCTGCGCAGCGGCCCGGCGCGACGGCTCGTATGCGATGCGGTTGCCGAAGACATGTCGGTCCTGCTGCTCGTGGCCGCGAACAGCAGGACCTGTGACACGTACGAGATTCCTACGCCGTCGGCATCACCCCACCTTCTCGATCAGAGCCCGTCGGATCAGGAACTTCCCGGGCTCGCGGACCTGCTCGAAAGCGGCGTTGTTCAGCAAGGCGCAGCTGCCGGAGACCGAAGTGACCTCCACCGTCGTGGACTTGTTGTTGTCCAGGTTGGTGACCTTCAGCTTCGTCCCCGCCGGGAACTGGTTGCTGGAGGCGGCCGGCGCCCCGGCCTCGCCGGAGAGGGTGACGGTGGAGCCGTTGCAGACCTGCTGCCCGGAGGCGGCGGCCGGTGCGCTCGGTGCCGCGCTCGCCGCAGCGCTCGGCGTGGCCGGCTGTGCCGCCTGGGAGTCCTGAGCCGACTCCCCAACGGCGCACCCGGACGCCTCTTGCTGCACCTTGATCTGTGCGATGACGGCCTCGCGGTTGGCGATCCGGGCCGTGGACTGCGCGTCCGGATCGGCCCGTTGGCCGTCGATGAACTTCTGGTTGTTCCCGAGGGCGGTGGCAAGCCCCTGGCAGACGACCGAGTCGGCCTTGGTCTGCACATTCTGCGGAGCCTGCGAGGCGTTCGAGGTGCTCGCCATGACGAAGGCCCCGCCACCCGCCACCGCGGCCGCACCGACGAACAGCGCGACCTTCTTGCCCGTGCTGACAGTTCTCCTACGCGACATGCGCGCCTCCTGAAGAGGTCGGGGAGCGTACGCCGCTATGTACGAGATACCGAACGAGGTTACTCAGCGGTTACAGGAGTCACTGAAGTAACCTGCGTCACACAGAACTTGGATCCTCGTACGCCACCACGTTGTCATCGGCGTACTGGAGGAGATCCTCGGTCTCCTTGGTGATCACGGCCTCGTCGGTCTCCGCCCCGTCCCCCCACTGTCCGTTGGCGAACACCACGGACCGCACGGTCATCAACCGCCGGAACACCCCGGCCGATCCGGGCGGCACGGTCGGCAGCCCCGCCTCCGGCGGCGGATCGAGCGACACCACCTGATAGGTCACCGGGTCCATCGAGGCCATCGCGAACACCTTCGAGGCGTCCTGGACGGTCCGGAAGCTCACCACGGTCACCGTCACCTGCGACCGCCGCTCGGTGTCCGTGAACAGCGCGGCGGTCAACCGCTCGCACCCCTTGCCCTCTTGGATCAGCGCGGCCAGCTCCGGCGACATGCCCTCGGAGCAGTCGGTGGTGGTGGCCAGGTCGACGCGCTCGTACCGGGAGCCGTCGTCGAGGCGCACGCTCTTCGCGGGGAAGGCCTGCTCCGGACGGATCACGGGCCGGGAGAGCAGGGAGGGCAGTGCGGACGGGGCGTCGGAGGGCAGGGACGCGGTGACGGACGCGGCCGCCGACGAGGGGGGAGCGGCCGCCTCCCCGTCACCGTCTCCACCCGTGTACAGCACGGCTCCCGCGGTGATCGCCGCGACGAGGACGGCACCCGTCCCCGCGGCCACCGCGCGCCGGGTGCGCCGGTGCCGACGTATCCGCTCCTGCTCGACCACCCACTGGGTGTACGGGTCCGCGGCCCCGTACGGCGTTCCTTGATCACCGAAGGTCATGGCGGCGGAGGGTAACAGCGTCGACGCCCCGAACTCCCGCCGCCGGACAACCGCCTGCTTACCGGGACAGAGCATCCCGTACGGCTTCGTCGGTGCGGCCGACCACCGCCGTCCCGTCCTCCGCGGTGATGATCGGCCGCTGGATGAGCTTGGGATGCTCGGAGAGCGCCTTGATCCAGCGGTCCCGCGTCGACTCGTCCCGGGCCCATTCCTTGAGCCCGAGCTCCTTGGCGGCGGCCTCCTGGGTGCGGGTGATGTCCCACGGTTCGAGGCCGAGGCGGTCGAGCACGTCCTTGATCTCGTCCTCGCTCGGTACGTCCTCCAGATAGCGGCGGACGGTGTAGTCGGCGCCCTCGGCGTCGAGCAGGGTGAGGGCGCTGCGGCACTTGGAACAGGCCGGGTTGATCCAGATCTCCATGCCGCCCACGGTACGCGAAAACCCGTTCTCCACCTGGGTCACAGCGGCCCCGAAAGCCCTTGTGGCCAGGGCCTTTTGTCAGTGGCGGAGGGTAGAATAGTAGAAGTGTTCGAGGGTGTTGCGGGGGGCGTCGTGGCCCCCCGTGGACGCCCTGACCGCGACAGGAGGATGCCTGTGCCCGCTGCCGCACTGAAGCCGTTGCCCACCCAGTCGACCGCTCAGCACCCGGTGCTGCTGGACCTGCCGTACGCGCCCGTGGAGAAGCGCGCACTGCCGCCCGGACGCCCGCGCGAGTGGTACATCACGCACAACCGCCGCCTCAAGGCGATGCGGCTCGCCATCGCCCTGCTCGACTCGGGCGTCTATCTGCCCAACCAGGCCCGCAACGAGACGATACGGACCACGGCGGAGACGATCGGCGTCCATCCGCCGTCGGACACGACGTGCCACATGGTGCGGGCGCTGATGCGTTACGCGCGGTGAGCCATGGCGCCGGGTACCCCGTGCCGCTCGGGGCACCCGGCGCCGTCTCGCCGCCGGCCATCGCTTACCCGGCCAACTCCCGCTCCAACGGCGTCCGGAACCTCGGCGTCACCCGGGTCGCCCCCACCCACCCCCGCAACCGCTCCGCCTCCACCCCGATCGCCGCTTCCGCCTCACGCCCCACCCCTTCCTTCTCCAGCACCCGCCACACGATCTCCCCGTCGGCGCGCTGGGCCCAACCCCCCACCACCCGCCCGTTCCACCACACCGTCGGCCCCACGTTGCCGCTGCGGTCGAAGAGCAGGGGGCGTAGTTCCGGCGCCAGATACCAGTCCCGCTGCCGCCACCCCATCGCCGTCGGATCGAGGGCGGGCAGGAGCGCGGCCCAGGGCTCCACCGGCCCGGCCACCGGCTCGACGTCCCCCGCCGTGACCCACCCGGTGCCCTCGTCCAGTGCCACCACCTGCGCCCCGATCGCGGCCAGTGCCCGCCGGACGTCCGTCACCTTCCAGCCCGTCCACCACTTGAGGTCGTCCTCCGTGGCGGGCCCGCACACCGCGAGCCAGCGGCCGAGCAGGGCCGCCTGTGCCTCGGCGACGTCGAGTTCCGGATGCGCGGGCGCCACGGCCCAGCGGAACTGCGAGGACGTCCAGGAGCCGAGCGGCCGCCCCCGTACGACCTTCCCCTCGGTCCCCAACACCCTCAACAGCTGCGTCGAGACGGTGTGGACCCCCTCGTAGCTCTTCCCTGCGGCGTACACGAACTGCTCCCGCAACCGTGGCTCGTCCAGGGCGAGTTCGGACGCCGTCGCCTCACCCCGCCGCCCCAGCGCGGCCAGCGCCGACTCCTCGACCTCCGCCAGCCACACGGCATCCGGCGCCCCCGCCTTGGCCATGTCCTTGACCAGCCCGGCACGCTCCCGCGCGGCAACGGTCACGCCGGTCGAGGCATGCACGACCGCGACCAGCTCGGTCGGGAACACGAACACCGTGTGCCGCATGCCGTGCATCCGCACCAGCGCACGATCCTCGTACAACGCCCGCTCGGTCTCACCCACGGTCTTCACCGCCTCCACCAACCGAGCCCCGACAGCCAGATACACGGCCGCCGGATCACTCCCATGCAAAGCCACAAGCGCCGAGGCCACCTCCTCCGGCCGCTGAGCCCTCACCTCCCGCCCCAGCCGATGCCGCACCCCAAGCCGCCCCCGCCGCTCCCCGACCCCGACGTACCGCTCCCGCCCACCACCCATTCCAACCTCCACCCATCCGCTTCCCCCCATCCTCCCCGCCCCCACTGACAACGGCCCGACACCGCCCCCAGCCGTGCCTTTCAACCCGCCCGGCGTCCGGGTACGAGGGCCTGCCGTCCCGATCCCCCACCCACCCACAGGCGGCTGCGCCCCTCGACGCCGGTCCAGGTATTTCAGCCCGTCCAGGGACTTCCGTTAAACGCACTGTGGTGCGGAAGCGGAGTCGGCATCATGCAAGACGTGATCACCACGGAGTTCGACGGTTGCGGGAAGTGCCTGGTGGTGGTGCGGCGGCTGTCGCGGAAGTCGGATGCGACATCGTCGCCGGAACGGCAGCTTGACCAGTCGTTGGCGGCGGTGGCAGCGGTGGGCGGGCACGTGATCGCGTTCGCGGATGACTGGGAGGTCAGTGGCGCTACCGACCCGCTGACGCGCCCAGGGCTTGGGCCGTGGCTGCGGGGGGAAATGGGCCCGTACGCGGGGATCGTGGGTGCGGCCGTAGACCGGATCGGGCGCAATCAGCGCGACGTCCTCAACACCGCGTACGCCATTCACGAGGCGGGGCGCATCCTGGTGACCTACGGACATGACGGCCCGTGGGACCTTACCGACCCGGCGGACGAGATGAGGCTCAGTATGGAGAGCTTCGGAGCACAGATGGAGCTTCGGGCGATCCAGAAGCGCAACCGGGACGAGACCCGCCGGGCCCGGGAAGCGGGTGAGCCGAAGCAGATGAACCCTTACGGGTACCGCTACGTGCGCTTGGTCCCGACGGGAAAGGTGGATCACGTGGAGGTGGACCCCGTAGCAGCCGAGATCATCCGGAAGGTCGCCGAGCGCATCCTGACCGACACCACGGGAAAGATCACCACGTACACGGAGGCTGCGCGGCTGACACGGGCGGGGATCCCGTCGCCACGTGATCACCGGGCGATCATGTACGGGCGGGAGGCGAAAGGGACGCCGTGGACCGGTCCGGCAATCCGGAACATCCTCACCAGCGAGGCATCCCTAGGGTTCCTGACGCACCAGGGCCAGCCGGTCATTGGCGGGGACGGGCACCCGGTACGGCTAGCACCGCCGCTGTGGGACCGAGCCACCCGGGATGAGTTGATCAAGGCCACCGCGCCGAAGCAGCCGAGGACTCACCGGGGCAGCAGAGCGCCGAAGGGGACACGACTGCTGTCGGGACTGGTGTACTGCGGAACGTGCGGACGCCGCCTCAAGGTCACCGGCGGAGAGGCGGACACCACCACCTACGTGTGCAACGGGCGGTACCTGGGCATTGAGGCCTCCCAGGACTGCAAGCCCGCCCCCACCATGCGCACGCATCTACTGGATGCCGAGGCCACCTTGTGGTTCCTGGCGCGGTACGGCACGGGTCAGGTGATGCGCCGGGAGTACGACCCGGGCACCGGCTACGCCGCCCGCATCACCGCGCTGGAACACGACCGCAAGCGGCTGCGCGAGGACCGGGCGGCAGGCCTGTACGACGCCGACGACGACGCGGCATGGTTCCGCACGGAGTACGCCCGCATGGGACGCGAAATCACCGAACTCAGGGCATTGCCCGACCGGGCCCCATCGATGCGCATGATGCCTACCGGCCAGACCGTTGCCGACGCATGGCACCAGGCGCCCGACGATGCAGCCCGCCGGGAGACACTCACCAGCTACGACGTCCGCGTGACGCTCCACCCCGCCAGCGCCCCGCAGCGCGTCTGTATCACCGGAGCCAGCCTCTTGCAGGAGGAGGCCGCCTAACATCCGACGCACGCCAGAGACCGGCAGAGGGACACCTCTCCGCCGGTTTCTGCATGCCCGCACTCAAGCGATCATGCAGCCCGCCTCCGGGCACAGTGCCCGCCATGCCCCACCCACCCACCCGTGCAACCCCGCCGTGGCGTGCCCGCCATCGAGGCCACAGCGCCATGGCCCACCCACCCGCCCAAACTTGCGGCCCGCCCGCCTCACTCTGGCTGCGTCCCGCCGTCCCAGTGCTCGATCAATACCAATGACGGCAGGAGATACCGCACCGTGGTTCCGGTTTTCGTGGTGAAGTCCACAGCCCGAATTAGCAGGTCACATAGGCAAGGCCGCCCCTGCCCGGCAAGCAGGTCCACTGTCCTGCCCATGATCTCCGACAGAAGCCACGGACCCGAGCTGTAGTGGAAGACTCCGGCCGTGCAGTCGACGGCCAGCCGGAACATGAGATCCGAACCGCTCGCGTTCTCCACCACGGCCCGCAATCCGTCTGTCCGCGTCATGATCTCCCACGGCTCACGGGCAGAAGGATGCGCTTCGCGCGCTTCTCCTCCGAGGAGCCGGGCGATCGTGGCCGCCGTATCCGGACTTCCAGTCGTCACACGCCATGTGCTCAACGCCTCCTGACGACCCTTTACCGTGCGGAGACAATGGAACTGGCCGTCGCTGTCAGGCCGCATCGGGCCACCGGTGCCCGGCAGCCAGTTCCTGTCTGACCTCCCGGAGCAAGACGAGATCTTCGGCGATTCCGGCGGCGATGAGTTCGGCGCCGGGGGTGTGACCTGATCCGACGTATCGCCACGCCGACTCGACCAGCGCCAACGGACCCGTATCAGGACCAGACGGGAGCACACCATGACGGGCGGCACGGGTCGCGCGGAGTTCGCCGTACGTGGTGGAGTATCGGCGGGACTTGGTGAGGACGTGACCCCGATAGCCCAGCGTGTGAGCCCAGGCCCGCAGGCGTAGCGGCGCCAGCTCTGGCATTCTGCCCAGCCGCCAGCAGGTGCCCATGAGCGCACGCACGTGAGCGGAGACGCGAAGCAAGGCGATGTCGTCGAGCGACCTGATCGGATAGTCCGTGCCGCCCGCGTCACCGACGCCCTTACTGACGTATTTGGCGACGTAGGCCGCCACCGCCTGATCAGTCACCGCGCTGTCATCGGCGAAAGCCCGCCGGATGGAATGCACATCGAGTTGTCCGCCCCAGCGGAACACCAGCTCTCCCAGACCCGGCACGTAAGGCATGGAGACCTCCACCGAGGCCGCAGCCGATCGCACGGCAGCGCCGAGGAGTTCGGCACTGGCCCAGGTGGGCGGAGGCGTGGTCGGCCCGTCGGGACCGTCGAGGCGGATCACGGCATGGAAGTGCACGGCGCCCCGCCTCTGATACTCCGTGACCTTGGCGAAGCTCATCCGCAGGTGTTCGCCGATGCGTGCTTGCGTGATGCCCGCCGACGTGGCGAGGTGGCGGCGGATGGCTCTGGTGGTGCGGTTCCAGAGTTCGCCCGCGTGGGCGTGCCACAGCACGTGTCCGGCGTAGTCGTAGCAGTCCGGGCAGAGTGGCTGACCGACTGCGGAGTCGTCGGAGGCATGCACGAGACCGCAGGTCAGGGGGTGCCCGTGCTCGCACGATGTGCCGGCGGAGTGGCGTCGGCATGGTTCGCCATCGGTGGTCGCCCGGTGCACGGCGCCGAAAGACGGTGCGGTGAGGGTGACGAAGAGCCGGGGGTGATCGGTCACCGTGGCCGGGGTGCCCTTGCCGCCGAGAAGGCCGGACCGGACGAGGTGGAAGGTGTCGCCGGAGTGGAGACGCGAGCAGGGCAGGCAGCGGGATTCCCGGCGGTTGCGGCATCGCACAGGCAGCCGTTCGCCGGGTTCGTTGATCGTGTCGTAGTGGCGCAGCACCTGCCCCGTGACCGGGTCGCTCACAGTTGTGTGGCCCGCCAGGTAGATCGGGTGCGCGCATCCGCCAGTGGCTTTGATCTGTTCGAGCCAACGGGGGAAGCCGGGCTCGCTGGCGAGGCGGATCAAGTCCTGATCGGTGTCGGTGAGTCGGCGCATGCGCTCCGCCCGGTCGAGGACGGAGCGCCGCACGTCAGCGGTAGTGATCGGCATGCAGGGGCGGTGACCTTCCAGCGGGAGCAGCCAGACGGGCTGCGATGACAGGGGCGGGGTGGTGGTGCACGGTGCTCCTCTAGGGGTGAGGGACGGGTCGCGATCAGGAGTGCTGAGAGCACATCCCGATGAGGACGCCCACGATGACGACGAGTGCCAGGAACCTCAGGAACCGGGGCACGGGTTGAACCTCCCTTCTTGCCCTGCGTGATCAGCGTTTGCGCCGTCGACCGTCGCGGCAGCAGTAGCAGCGGCGGAGGCGTCCGCCACGGGTGCGCAGACGGGGGCGGCGGCAGTACGGGCAGCGGATGTACCGGTGAGACATCGGACAGCACCTCTCAGGGGACTGAGGGCGGTCACACCGCGAAGCGGTCGAAGATCCAGACCACGAACTCGGAGATCATGAAGAACGCCGGGGTCTGGCCGAGGTAGAACCCGAAGAGGCCGATCAGCACCGCGACCCACCACGGCACCTCACGCGAGCGGACCAGCAGCACCGTGATCACTCCGAAGAAGACCACGTAGGCGAATGCCTCGCCCTCATTCATGGTTCTCGCCTCCCGCCTCCAGGGCCGCTGCAAGGTGCGGGAGTTCTGGCGTGCGGTGCGCATTACGCGCGGCGTATTGGCGGACGTTGTCCGGGGTCAGGAGTATCGAGCGGGCCCGCACCCAGTGACCGCCGATCGTGGTGACGGCGACCCCTTTTTCGTCTTCTGTGATCGCTTGGGCGACAGCGATCGCATCGGGAGACAGGTCACCCAGCGCCATTTCCGCCGAGGCTTCATCGTTGACCCGATGGCAGATCCGGCCGCCGAGTTGGGCCCGCAGAGCTGTGGCGCCGGGACCGAGTTCGGAGCCGAAGCGCTGCGCCGCTACGACCAGATGGATACCGAGTGCCGCACCGAGCTGAGCAAGCCGCAGCAGGGCCGTGGAGCACTCGACGGCTTCCTTGCGACCGGCCAGCGTCGCACCGGCCAAGTACAGCTCCGCGATCTCGTCGACCAACACCACAATCGGCACGGGCCGTTCATCGGCGTCGAGATCCCAGACCGAGCGGACACCGGCCGCCCGGCACACGGCCATGCGCGCCTCAGCCTCCGTGATCATCGCCTTCAGGAGCCCGAGCGCCTCAGCCCGGTTGGTCGCCAGCGCGGACAGCCGCTTGACGAAGAGGGAGAACTCCATCCCGCCCTTGCAGTCGATCCCCACGAGCGCGACCGGCTGCGCTCCCAGGTGCGTGACCAACGCAGCCAACAGCGTCGACTTGCCGGACTGCGTCGCACCGACCACCAGCCAGTGAGGGATCTTGCGCAAGTCGATGATCCATGCCGAGCTGTCTCCAGTCCGGCCGACCACAGCAGCCATGAAGCGGGGTGCGGGGTACATGCGGCGCGCCTGATCGACCACCAGCGGATCACGGGCGACCGCGACGATCAGAACCTCACCGCGCTCCGGTGAGATCACCCGTACCGAGTGGACCCGCCACGCGTGCACGATCGCCTCCGTGGCAGCGATGAACTGTGCCGGAGTCTGGCCGGGATGCAGACGAACCCGCACGGAGAGGCCGCAGCCAAGACGGTTGATCTTCGGCACGCCGAGGCGAGGCGGAACGGGCCGCAGGGCCACCCCCCGCACCATCACATCGCGCCCCACCATCGTGTACCGGGGGCGGCGGACGACCGCCAAGTCCGTGTTCTGGCACAGCCGCCGCCAGGTGAACCGTATTCGGCAGACCGTGACCGGAAAGCCGATCAGGTACCAGACCAACGGCACCCCGCCGAAGCGCCGCCGGAGCCTCGGTTCCCAGTACGCCTGCGTCAGGAGTCCGACGCAGAGCAGAGCCGTGAGTATCCACACGATCAACGTCGCATCCATCAGCGATCACCGCCCCGCTGATCCAACTCTTCGAGCTTCTGGAGGACTTGGCGCCCGTGATCGGCTGCGGACTCCGCGTGCGTGATCACCAGCGTCAGGAAGTACTTGACCGTCGCCCGGTCCCGCAGGGCGGTCAGCAGCGAGTCACATCCGGCGAGGACGCGTAGATCACGCATCATCGCCTTCACGGCTTCGTCGTCTCGGAGCGCCACCAGTCCTCACCGCCCTTCTCGCGTGCGAGGACGAAGTTCGCCATCTTGAGGGCTTCCTCCGTGTCCTGCGCCAGCCGTCCCAGCGAGAGCAGGCGAGTGCTGCGGTCCATGGGCGTGGCGTCGATGATGTAGGCGATGGTCGCCAGGTTCATCAGGCGGTCGTACAGGGCCTGCCAGTCCCAGTCGGGAGCTAAGTCGTCCGAGGTCATCAGGCCTCACCTCCTGAAGACTTGGCCCGCCCCGCGGGTACGGCGCCGGTCGTGGCCGGTGCTCCCTGGGGCGTGATCTCGGAAGCCCGAAACGATGTCCCCTTACGGCCCTCGATCTCCCACGCCACGGCCACCAGGTCGACGACGTTCACCCGCATACCTTCAGCGATGCCGTGCGGCTCGCTGGGCACAGCGACGTCGATCACGTCCGCACGTCGGTTGTCGCGCTGGCGGACCGAGATGCCGACGACGTAGATCACGTTGCCATCGCGATCCTTCCGGACCTCTCCCGTCTCCTGATTGACTCTCGGTTCGGGCGGGACGACGCACATCAGGGCGCCCAGTCTCCGCACATCAACCGGGATGGTCTGCATAGGCACTCACGCCTTTCAGGTTGATCCCCAGAGCTTCGCGATATTTGCAATCGCGCACTCATTCTGATGAGTGTGAGCATGGCTGATCGCACCTTGATTGGCAAGCACTTAAGCTGACGAGTGTGGAGCGGACGTGCCCTAAAGTGCTCGGCAGCACGCTGGCTCACGTACCGCCGCAGGGAGATCAGAGCATGCCTGGAGACATCGTTCGGCCGAGCGCCATGTACAAACAGCTGGCTGATCGACTTGCGGAAGCAATCGCCGCAGGCGAGTACGAACCCGGCAGCATGCTCCCCAGCGAGACGCAGCTCATGGAGCGCTACCAGGTCTCCCGACCCACCGTGCGCTCAGCCATCGCGGAACTGCGCTCCATGGGCTTGGTGGAGAGCCAGCACGGCAAGGGATCTTTCGTGCGCACGCACGGGCTTCCCGCCGCCGTCATTGAGCGCACGATCAGCCGCAGCGGCAAGGGGTTCGTCCTCGGATGGCCCGGCGAAGAGGCGGAGTTGCCCGCCGTCACCCGGGGCGAGGCAACAGGGATCACGGCCACACTCCTGGACCGCGACGAGGCAGACGTGTTCATCACAGACCGCCTCCTCAAAGATCCCACGACGGGCGCACGCGCTGCCCACCGGACCGTGATCCCCTTCGACGTCGCCGAGCAGATCCCGACGCTGGCCAAGCACCCCGACGCCGAACCGGCCGACATCTACACGGTGTTGGCCGCAGCCGGACACACCCTGTCCTGGGCCGAGACCGTCACCGCGCGCAACGCGCTTCCCGATGAACGCGCCGACCTTGGCCTGACCGACGGCAGCCCGATCCTGATCACCTACCGCGTGACCGCCACCGAAGACGGCCGTCCGCTCATCCTCGAAGAGCTCCGCGTCAGCGCCGACGCCGCGCAACTCGCCTTCCGCATCACCGTGAAGTAGCCCGCCGCAGGCGCTCCGAAGCTGATCGGTCTAACTCCCCTCTACTTACTCAAGGGCGCGCCTACGGCGCGCCGGACGGCCGGGCGCTCCGGCCGGGCTGCGGCGTGGCCGCCGGTCCCGTCCGGGCACCCGCCGCCCGACGACCACCACCCCTGAGCAGCAGAAAAGCTCCGCCAGCTTGAGCCGGCGGAGCCTTCACCGTGCGGTCAGCGAGTACAGATGTCTGCGTGCCGACGCGCCTGGGATTTCGCGGGCGAGACCCCCGGAGCGTAAGCATCCAGGCGACAGCCCGAGCACGTCACCCACTGACGGCCCCTGTCGTCTTCCTCGACGCGCACCATGCCGCGCCCCTTGGCCCGTAACGGACGCCCGACCGTCTTCCGCCTCATCCGAATACCCCTCCCCGCACCCAGCGCGCCAACCATCGTGCGCAGCTCAACTCCCCGTTGGCTAGGGGCGGGTGGCTACATCGCACCGATCACCAGCAAGCGTTCAAGAACAAGCCCGTCTCACGGCTTGCGCCACGAGGCGAATCCCTTCCGGCGTGCCATGGATGCGCACCACCCCCCTCCCTTCACCGTCAGCGTGCGGCGTAAGCCGGATGTCCTCCGGGCCCAGCCCCAGCTTTGCGAGAGCCTCGTACAACTCCTCTGCCGCATCGCGGGCCGTGGCCCACGCCCGGACGCAGTCGACACCTCGCACCCGTGCCGTCGATTCAGCATCACGCGCGCCCGAGGAAGTTTCCGCAGTCATGGTGAACACCCCTCACCCATCCAGCACACTGGCCTCACGTACATATTGCTGACGCAAATAGGCGACCCGCGGTTGCACCCTGGCCGACTCCAAACGGCCCTGCCTAAACGGCACTTCAAGAAGATCCGAAACGAGTCGCGTCCCCCTTCCCAGGCGGAAAGAGGGACGCGAAGTTTGCGATGATCATCGGGGGCGCCTCCCGACGACTTCCGGCCCTACTTCAGGTAGGCCTTGTACACGTACCCGAACGTCTGGCGCGGGAGCCCGCTCTTGCTGCGCTGAGTGAGCACGACCCCGACCCAGTTCGGGTTGTAGTCCGAGGCAAACACCTCGCGGATGAACACGCGATCACCCCGGTAGAGCAGACCCTTGATGTAGCCGCTGTATCCGGGCTTGGAGCGAAGCCTCAGCCCGTTGACCGCCACACCCTTGGTCGAACCGGCCGTCACAGCCTGCCGGGCCGAGCCTGTTTCGGGAGCTGCCGACGCAACCGAGGCCCCCACGCCGACGAATCCGACCAACGTCGCGACGACAGCGGCCAACCACACCGCCAGCTTTCGCGGAATGCGGATCTTTCTCATGCATTACCTTCCGGCTCGCAGGGCGACGAGTCCGCCAAATGCGAACTCATCCTGATGAGTAGCGAGCATGCATGTTTGCGATAGGGAACGTCAAGAGGGTTGCGTTGTCCGCTTTCACGCAGGCCGGCGCGACCTGCTGAGCAGCCCGGTTCGCAGACGGGAAAGACGCAGGCGACGACGCAGCAGTAACGCGTTAGCGTCAGGGGGCAGCAGGAACCTCACACAGGTGCGGCCCGGCCCCATACCCTGACTGTGTTGGCCTGTTCAGAGAGGGGCACGGCTGTGTCGTCTGAAGGTGCTACCCCGGACCCGTACGCCGATCCGCTGGTGTTCGGCCAGCGCCTACAGATCTTGCGTACCCGCAAGGGCATAACCCGTGATCAACTGGGCGGACTGGTGGGCAAGTCCGGCTCATGGGTGAAGGGCATCGAAACAGGGCGCTTGAAGGTGCCCAAGCTGGAGATGATCCTGCGCATTGCGGAGCTGCTGCGTGTCAGGGATCTTTCGGACCTCACGGGTAATCAGTCCGTACACGTCGAGTTGTTCACCGGCCCCGGCCATCCCCGACTCGCGGCGGTCAAGGCCGCCATCGACGCTTTCCCTCTGACCACCGAACGTGAAGCACCGCCGACCGAACACCTTCAAGCCCGGCTCATCCGGGCTTGGAAGGCACGGCACTCAGCACCGAATCACCGCGAGGTGATCGGCGCGTTGCTGCCGAACCTGATCTCTGACGCTCAACTCGCTGTACGCCAGGCCGACACCGTGTCGGACCGCAGGGCGGCCCAAGCCCTACTCGCCGAGGTCTACTCGCTCTGTCAGTTCTTCGTGGCTTACCAACCGGACTCTGCGCTCTTGTGGCGTGTCGCCGAGCGCGGGCTGATCGCTGCACAAGAGTCAGAGGATCCCCATGCCATCGGGATGGCCGCCTGGCTAACCGCTCAGGCGCACCGCGACGCAGGCCCGGCACAGTTCGACGCTGCGGACGCGGTCACCCTGGAGACATTGGCCTACCTTGGGCCGCTGCTGCCCGACGCATCAGCCGATGTCCTTGCGATCGCAGGAGCGCTTACCTTCGAAGCCGGTTACACCGCAGCCCGACGGGCGCAGACCGGCACCGCATGGCGCTACTGGGACCAGGCGCACGACTTGGCCGCGCGCCTCCCGGAGGGCTACTACCACCCCGTCACGTCGTTTTCTCTCGCCATCATGGGTGCCCACGCAGTCACTGTCGCCGTGGAACTGCGTCAGGGCGGTGAGTCTGTACGACAGGCCGCACGCGCCGACGCCGTCGCCATTCCGTCGAGGCCGCGCCGGGCCCGGCACCGCATTGAGGAAGCTCGCGGCTACCACCTCGACGGGCAACCCGATGTCGCACTCGCCACGCTGGAAAAGGCGTACGAGGCTGCCCCGGAGACGATCAAGTACAACGGGTACGCGAAGCGGATCGTCCTCGAAGAAGCCGAGGCGAAAGTTCCGGCCCGCCGCCGTCGTGCCTCCGAACTGGCAGTGAAGATCGGCATGTTGGCTGCGTAATCGTAGGGGCACAATCTGTGCCCCTGCACCCTGCGCACCGCTCCTACGGTCGAGGACCACGAAGACCCCGGCGACCGCTCGCAACGGCCCCGGGGCGCGGCCAACGCTGACTAGGAGCGCCGACATGGCAGAGCCTACGGTCCCCCGAGTTCACCGCACATCCCCAACCGGTCCAGCTACCTACGGGACGGTTTCCGAGTGGCTGGCCTCCGCCCATCCATCGCCGAGCGCGGTGAGGAACGAGTGGAGCAGCGTCGCACAGCTCGCGCTGATCCCCCTCGGTCGGACCTTCGACGCAGTCCGCCTCCCCGACACGATCGTCCACGCAGCCGCCGAGAGCGACGAGCCGTGCACCATCGACGCCTGCCTCGCGGAGTATGTCTGCGGCCCGGTTATCCACGACCCCGGGGGGCGCCGCTATTACGCCCTGGTGCCGCCCGGCACCGCCCCGGGATGGAAAGCCCGGGGCACTGAGTGCCTGAGTCAGGGGACCTACTTAGGCGTCCCGCGTTCCGACCATACGGGCCTGAACGAGCAGACACGAGCCTCCTACTGGTCGGTGCCGATGACCCAGCCAGGACACCTGTGCAACCCCTTGAATGTTCTGGCCCTCGTGACCATTGGCCGCTGCTTTGCCGACAAGGACGAGGCATGAGCACGCCCGCGACGGAAGCCCCGTCGCTGTCGGCAGAATGCACGCTCGCGGAGCTCCCCGAGTACAGCGAGCTACATGGCGACTGCCGCCAGACCAAGGACATCCCGCTTCCCGGCTTCAGCGGCATCCTGCTCCAACGGCGCTGCCTCTGCTCCTGCCACCGGCCGAGCAAGCCGAGCGCCTGATCCCCTGCCCCGTCCGGGACCCCGTGGCGCCCCCAGGCTCAGGGTCGCGCAGACTCCCACTCGGTCTGGACACAAAGTGGCCCGCAGGCTGAGAGCGATCGAGACCCGTCCCGCTGTCTCTGTCCCCCGCAGAGGCAGCGGGACGTCTGTGTGCGGATCACGAGGCCACCGACTGACCACAACACCTCAGATGGCCCCGGTCGGATCACACAAGATCCGACCGGGGCCGCTTCCTGTCACAACAGTCCGACAGCCGGTCGGCTCCGAGACTTTAAGGTCTGGCGATCAGCGGGGCCCCTCCAGGAGCAAGACAGGGGGCCCGGTGGAACCCAAGACGCGGTGAAGCCATCCGGCCCCACCTCGCCGTGAGCTTACGGGCCCCCTGCCATGCTCCTGCCCCGCAGACCGCCAGACCTCAAACTCTCTCCGCCAACCTCCCACCGCCGCAGACGAACCGCCGCCATCGGCCCGAAAGTGCAGGTCAGACAGGTTTCCGGGCACATCCAACGGGTACATTGTCTTTAGAGGAAGTCGCCGTCCGGCGTTTGAGGACGAGGCCCTTCGGGCCGATGGGGGTCCAGGGGGCGGAGCCCCCTGGGGGCGGGGTCGAAGGGGCGGCAGCCCCTGGTGGATGGGACGGGTAGGGGCGGCGGGGGCGAAAACCCTCGGGGCGCACCCACATCCCGTCACCCGATCGCCGTACCCGACATGCGCAGCCCCCCGTCCCACGCTTCGCTGCGAACAGGAGGTGGCGCGGCAGACCCGGGAGGCGCGATGCACAGGCAGGGCGGCAGATGACCACCCCCGGCACCGGCACCCCCCGCACCCCCACCGACCGAGCCACCCAAGGCCGAGCCGCCCGCAAACGCACCCCCCGCTCCGCCCACGCCGCCTGGATCCCCTCCATCGACCGCCCGGACCCCGTCGCCGTACTGGAACGACAGGGCCGCGACCGCCTACCGGAACTGCTCCCGATCCGGTACGGCCGTATGACCGCCTCCCCCTTCGCCTTCCTGCGCGGCGCCGCCGCAGTGATGGCCGCAGACCTCGCCGCCCAGCCCCACACCGGCCTCACCGTGCAACTCTGCGGCGACGCACACCTCCTCAACTTCGGCCTGTACGCCTCACCGGAACGCTCCCTGCTCTTCGACCTGAACGACTTCGACGAGACGTTCCCCGGCCCCTTCGAGTGGGACGTCAAACGACTCGCCGCGAGCGTCGTCGTGGCCGCCCGCGAGAACGGCCACAGCGAGGCGAAGGCGCACCGTGCCGCCGTGGAGGCGACGGCCGCGTACCGCACATCCATCCACCGACTCGCAGGGCTCGGCGAACTGGCCGTCTGGTACGAGCGGACGGACGCCGACACCCTGCTCCCGCTCCTCCGCTCGGCCCGCCACCGAAGGCGCGTCGAGTCCAGCCTGACCCGGGCCCGCCGCCGCACCAGCCTCCAGGCCCTCGGCAAGCTGACGGAGGTAGTCGACGGACGCCACCGCATCATCAACGACCCACCGCTGCTGGAATCCGCCGGCACCTCCGACACGGCGGCCCTGCGCAAGATCTTCAGCGACTACCGCTCCACCCTCTCCGAGGAGCGCCGCCTCCTGCTGGACCGCTACCGCTTCGTCGACGCCGCCCGCAAGGTCGTCGGCGTCGGCAGTGTCGGCACCCGCTGCTTCATCGTCCTGCTCGCCGGACGGGACGCGGACGACCCGCTGTTCCTGCAGATCAAGGAGGCACGGAAGTCCGTACTGGAGGAACATCTGCCGCATGGCCCCTACGTCCACCCCGGGCATCGCGTCGTGGCCGGCCAACGGCTGCTCCAGGCGGCCAGTGACATCTTCCTGGGCTGGATGACCGGACCCCAGGGACGGGCCTACTACTGGCGCCAGTTGCGCGACATGAAGGGCTCGGCGGACGTCGCCGGCATGACCCCGGCCGCCCTCACCTCGTACGCCCGGCTCTGCGGCACCGCCCTCGCCCGGGCCCACGCCCGCTCCGGCGACCGCATCGCCATCGCCGCCTACCTGGGCAAGGCCGACACCTTCGACCAGGCCGTCGCCGAGTTCGCCCGGACCTACGCAGCCCAGACCGTCACCGACCACACCACCCTGGCCGCCGCGGTCGCCGCGGGAGTGGTGAGAGCGGCCCCGGAACTCTGACGGCCCGAGACCGAGCTCTCAGGCGTACCGCTCCAACAGCCCGCCCACATAGGCCTCCAGCCGCCCGCCCAGCACCGCCGGCGTCAGCTCGGTCCGCCCCAGCTCGCGCCACGGCCCCGCCAGTTTCCCGGCGTCGGGGGCGTAGGCGAGGGAGTCGAGCAGCCGCCAGTACAGGTGATCCGTGCCGTCGGAGAGTCGACGTCCGCCCTGGGCCTCGTAGCGGTCCCGGAAGCCGAGCCCGTGCTCCGGCCCGTGCAGCAGCGCGAGCGCCGTCGAGCAGTGGGCGACGTCCAGGTCGGCGGGGCCCCACGAGGTCTCGACCCAGTCGACGACACCGCTGATCCGCAGGTCGTCGGTGAAGAGCACGTTCCCGGGGTGGAAGTCCCGGTGCAGGAAGACACCTTCGTACGACGGTGGATCGCGCCGGATGACGTCCACGGCCCGCTCCCACAGCGCATCCTCGGGTACGCGCACCCTCTCCGGTGACGTCCACGCCTGATAGGCGCGCGGCCGTTCGTCAGGTACGACCTGGTGGATCCGTACGAGTTGGGCCGCCAGCAGATCGAGCCGCCGTACGAGATCCTCCTCGTCGACCCGCACCCGGCCCGGCAGCCGGGACATCAACAGGCCCGGGTGATCGCTGTGTTCGGCCGTGGCGTCCACGGCGAGCAGCTCGGGGACCGGGATGCCGTCCTGGCCGGCGAGCAGTGTGAGGATCGACGCCTCGCGGTTCAGCAGGCCGGGCGCGTGGTGCCGGAAGAAGGGCTTCACGAAGGACCGCAGGACCAGGTCCGAGCCGTCGTCGAGGGTGAGCCCGCGCATCTGCGAGCTCCAGCCTCCGGACAGGAAACGGGTGGTGGCGACCGTACGGCCCGCGGGCAGCTGCTTGGCCACCCAGGCTCGGGTCGCCGTCCAGCCCTCGACGAGCAGCGCGTCGACGAACTCCCGCCGGTCCTCGGCGTGATCGTGGAACCAGAGGCCCAACCGGTGCTGTGCGTCCGGGACGTCGAGGCGCGTGTACTGCGACCGCGCGGCCAGCGCGTCCTGGACGGCCTCCGTCACGGCGGGCGGGATGACCTCGTCGTGGCCCGGCACCGCGAGCACCGCCCGCCCCTCGTACGCCCGCAGCGCGTCCAGCGCGGGCGCCCCGCGCCAGCTGTCCGGGGTGCGCAGGATCGCGCGGAACCGGCTGTCCCCGCTGCCGAACGGCACGTCCCACGCCTCGGCCGCGTACACCGCCGGCGAGCACAGCCCGATCGCCGTCACGCGCTCCCCGTAGTGCCGTACGAGATCCGCCACCGTCTGCCCGCTCATGCTGAACCCGACGAGGATCAGCGGCCCGTCCGCCGGCACCCTCGCGTCGATCACCGCGACGGCCTGCTCGAAGCGCCGGCGCAGGCTCAACTCCCGCAGCTCACCGGTGGATTCGCCGTGCCCGGAGAAGTCGAGGGCCAGGACACCGCAGCCCATGCCCGCGAACTCCTCCACGACTGGCGTCAGCCGCTCCTTGCTGCCGTTGCCCGCCCCGTGCAGCAGAACGGCGGTGGCCCGGTCCGGGCCACCGCCCCCGTACACCCCGCTGAGCCGTTCGCCGTCGTGATGCTGAGTGAACGAGGAGATCATGACCTCATTCACTCATGGCGGCCCCGGCGTCAGGAAGCGGATTCCGCCTTCGGTGACCGCGCCGCCGCGATCGCCTCGCGCAGATGGTCCTCGTCGGCCTGGCTCAGCGAGGTCTGCACCAACTCGCCGCCGAACGGGGCGAGTTGCGGGATCACCTTGTCCTGGGCGGCCTGCTTGACCAGGATGAACAGGGCGGCGGCGCCCGGCCGCAGGTTCTGGCTGAGGTCCTTCATGAAGTTGTCGTTGATACCGGTGTCGGTGACCGCGCCCCCGGCGGCGCCGGCCGCCGCACCCACCGCCGCACCGAGCAGCGGGGCCAGGAAGAGCAGCCCGATCACCCCGCCCCACAGGGCGCCGCCCGCCGCGCCCACGGCGGTGTGGTTGACGGCCTGGTGCAGCTTGATCCTGCCGTCCTCGCGCCGCTCGACGACCACGACGTCCTCCAGCTCGACGAGATGCTGCTTGGACAGCTCGATCACCTTCTCGCGGACCTGGTTGGCGGTGGCGAGGTCGTTGTAGGCGACGACG
The DNA here is from genome assembly GCF_045041015.1 of Streptomyces sp. NBC_00019. NCBI lineage: Bacteria > Bacillati > Actinomycetota > Actinomycetes > Kitasatosporales > Streptomycetaceae > Streptomyces > Streptomyces sp. NBC_00019. The sequence goes on along the minus strand of NZ_CP108302.1, from coordinate 3,247,961 downwards.
AAGAGATCACTCATCCGGGAACACCCCTTATCGGTGCAATTTGGCGTTTCGCTCGACTTTAGGGTGCCGGAATGCGGGGCGCACGCCAGGGAGCGGGAAAAGGAGATGCACACGCAGTGACCGTCTCCCTACGCTGGACACGCATTGCGGAGCTGCTCCCCACCGCTTGCCGCAGGACCGGTTTCACCGGGCGGCCCCGGGACTACTCTGCTGCTCACCCACCCACGCACACGGAGGCCCGTGATGGGCACCATCGTCATGGCCGGGGCCGCGGTCCTGGTCGTCCTAGGATTCGGGAACCACGTCTACTGGCTCGCCGCAGCTGCCGTGCTCTTCCTGTACACGCAGTACGGGCGGGGCGCGTCCTCGACGCCCTCCTCCCGGGGCGGTTCCTCGTCCGGGGTCATGCCCAGCGACTACCGGGCGTACCGGGAGCGCCGTGACAAGCAGGCCAAGTGGGAGCGCCGCTACCGCCGCGACCGCCCCTTCGAGTCCCGCCGTCAGGAGCGCGAGAAGAAGGGCAAGTGAGCCCTTGCCGGGTGCTCCCCGGTCACCGGTGTCAGAGGCCGGGGGCGCCCCACACCGGGAACCAGCGGCTCAGGTCCTGCTCGATCCGCAGATCGTCCCCGAGAGCCGCTTTGACCCGCAGTTCCAGCGCGTTGTCGCGCCGCTGCCCTCCGTCGGGCAGTGGCGCGAAGGGGAACCAGGTACCGCGCTTGTAGAGGTAGACCAGCGCGAGCGTACGGCCCTCGCCGTCACGGAAGCCCGCCAGCGAGCACAGCAGCTGCGGGCCGAAGCCGTTGACCTCCATCGAGGCGTTCACCGCGTGCAGGTCGTTCACGAGCTGGGGAAGCTCGTCGGTGGCCCGCTCGGAGACCAGCCAGGAGTAGCCGTACTCGTCGCGTCGCAGCTGGACCGGGGGGCCGTCGCGGTCGGCGTCCGCGTCGAGGAGCGCCTGCACCTCGCGGTGCGTCTGCTCGAACGCGGCGCCCTCGACCGTGGCGAAGCACACCGCCCCGCTGCCGGTCGGGGTGAACCCCGCGGCGGCCTCCAGGGTGACGGCCGCCGACGGCAGTGCGAAGAGCTGGTCGAGATCGGGCGCGACCGGTTTCGTACGCCCGAGCAGAATGTCCAGCAGCCCCATGGGTGTCAGTCCGCCTTCCCCGGGGTCGCGGCCTCACCCAACTCGGTGGAGATCCGGCCCAGTTGATCCAGTCGCTGTTCCAGACTCGGGTGGGTGGAGAAGAGCCGGGCGATGCCGGGCTCGGACCCGAGAGCCGGGGTGAAGTAGAAGGCGTTGAACGCCTGCGCGGTCCGCAGATCCTTGGTGGGGATCCTCGCGATGTCCCCGGAGACCTTGGTGAGCGCGGAGGCCAGCGCCGAGGGCCGCCCCGTCAGCTGTGCGGCGGCCCGGTCGGCGGCCAGCTCCCGGTACCGGGACAGGGCCCGGATGAGCAGGAAGGAGACGGCGTACACGGCCGCGGAGACCCCCATCACCCCCGCGAAGATCACGGCGGTGTTCTGGTCCTTGCGCCCGCTGAAGATCTGCGAGTAGAACGCGAACCGCACGACGAGCCCCGCGATGACGCCGAGGAAGGAAGCGACGGTGATGACGGCGACGTCCTTGTGCGCCACATGCGACAGCTCGTGCGCGAGGACGCCCTCCAGCTCGGCCGGCTCCAGCCGCCGCAGCAGGCCCGTCGTCACACACACCACGGCATGATCCGGATTCCGCCCGGTGGCGAAGGCGTTCGGCATGTCGATGTCCGACACGGCGACCACGGGCTTGGGCATGTCCGCGATGGCACACAGCCGGTCGACGACCCCGTGCAACTCCGGATACTCCTCCCGCCCCACGACCCGTCCCCGCATCGCGAACAGCGCGACCCGGTCGGAGAACCAGTACTGCGCGCCCAGCATCCCCGCGGCGATCACCACGACCAGCACCCAGGACTTCAGCAACACGATCAACGCGGCAACGAAGGCCACGTACAGCAGTCCGAGCAGAAAAAGCGTGACCGCCATACGCACGGTCAGCCGCCGATCGCTCCGGAAACGGCTCTGCATCTGCATCACCCCGCAGTCAGGCACTCGCCCCACTGCCCAGTGTGCACCCGGCCCCACCATGAAGCGGTCGTGATCACCTCTAGGACCAGCAAAGGTTCAGTCCTTGAGCCCGGCCTCCCACTTGCGCCGCTTCAGCACGTACTCGCTGAACAGATGCGCACCACGGTCGAGCAGTTCACCCACCTCCACCGTCCCGGGCGGCGCGTCCGCCGTCGGGTGCCAGCGCTGCACGGACTGCCGGGCCCACTGCCGGAGTTTGTCGTCCGGGTCGTCGAGCAGCGCGACGGAGGCCCGCAGCCGGACGAGCCCGTCACGCGCGTGCAGCAGCCGGAACGCGGCGACCCGCACATGCCGGGACCGCTCCACCGCGAGCCGCTCCATCAGCCGGTCCGCGTCCAGCGACCCGACCGACGGCAACAGCGCCACGGTCGCCTCCCGCACCACACCGGGCGCCGGATCGTCGAGAAGCGGCAGCAGCCGTCGTACGTCCACCACGTCCAGCCCCCGCAGCCCCGCCACGGCCCGCGCCCGCACCCCCGCCGCCGGGTGGTCGAGCAGCGGCCACAGCAACGCTGCGTCCACCCGCTCCCCGCACTCCGCGAGCCCGATCACGACCCCCGGAGACAGACCGTCCGCACGCGCACACCGCTCCCGGTACCAGGGCAGCGGATCGCCCCCGCCCTGCCGCACGACATACCGCGCGCAGGCCCGCACCACCCCCGACCGGTCCCCGAGAAACCCCACCGCCCGCTCCACCCGCCCGGCCCGCCGCAACGCGGTGACCCCGGCCGCCCGAGCCTGCGGCCCACGGGCGGCGAGCAGCGGTTCGAGTACGTCGTCGTGAGGCCCGTCCTTGTCCGAGACGGCGGCCAACGCGGTGTCGGCGCACAGCGACTGCACGACCGGGTCGCTGTCACGGGCGGCGGCCCGGGCCAACTCGACGGGGGAGAGGAACCCCTCGTCGACGGCGAGCCGGTACGCGTACCGGCGTACCCCTCGATACGGGTCGGCGTACAACGGGGCGAGCGTCTCCGGAAGCGCGGCCCGCAGCACCGCGGTGGCCAGAGCGCTGACGAAGTCCCCCCGGTCCCGCCGCCCGATCCGCAGCACCAGGCCCATCACCCGCACCGCAGCCTCGGCGTCGAGCGTCTCCGTCAGCCGCCGCCGTGCCACTTCCCGCACCGGCGCGGCCCAGTCGGAACACCGCACGACGAGCAGCGGCAGCAACCCGGGAAAATCGACGGCCCGCCACAGCGAGGCCTCTCTGACCCTGCCCTCGCGGTGGCACAGGGCGAGCGCGAGCTGACCCTCGCCGAGCGGCCCGCCGGACAGCAGGGCATCCTTGACCGCCCGCCCACCCTCGGTCTTCTCCCAGGCCGGCAACCACACGACCCGTTCCGTATCCCAGGAGATCGTCCGTACCCCGGCGTCCAACGCGATCCAGGCGGCCGGATCACCTGTGTCGAGCGCTTCCCGCAGCGGGACCCCTTCCGCGAGCCGCACGGCCGCAGCGGCCCCGTACCAGATGTCCATGCCCACCCCTGACCAGCCCTGATGTGTCCGGCGATCGTAGGTGGCGGGACCGCGTCGAGTCGCGCGATATACGAGGCCTAGAACGGCGCCCGGAAGTTCGTGTACCCCAGCAGCACGATGACCGCCGCCACACATCCGAACACGACCGCCGTCGACACCCACGGCGACCGCGGCCGTCGCACTCGCTCGGGCTCCGGCCGGAACGGCTGGGCCTCAGGCGGGTTCTCCTTCCAGCGTGCGGCGAGCATCCGGGCCCGTGCCGAGGGCTCCTTCTCCTCGGCGCCGTCGGCCCACCGGATGTCGAACTCCCGCTCCTCGTCGTCCCGTTCGGCCATCCCCGTAACCCCCGGTCGCCCTTCTCGCACGTCTGTTCCCGAAACCATACGACGGCGCCCCCGCCCTGAGAAACCAGGAACGGGGGCGCCGAGAGAGCCGGGAGAACCGGCCCAGGTTCGATCACACGTCGAAGTACAGCTCGAACTCGTGCGGGTGCGGACGCAGCTGCAGCGGCGCGATCTCGTTCGTGCGCTTCAAGTCGATCCACGTCTCGATCAGGTCCGGCGTGAAGACGTCGCCCTGGAGGAGGAACTCGTGGTCGGCCTCGAGGCGGTCGAGGACGGCCGGGAGGGAGGTCGGGACCTGCGCGACGCTCGCGTGCTCCTCGGGAGCCAGCTCGTAGAGGTCCTTGTCGATCGGCTCGGCCGGCTCGATCTTGTTCTTGATGCCGTCGAGGCCCGCGAGCAGCAGCGCGGAGAAGGCCAGGTACGGGTTGCCGGAGGAGTCGGGCGCACGGAACTCGACGCGCTTGGCCTTCGGGTTGGAGCCCGTGATCGGGATACGCATGGCCGCGGAGCGGTTGCGCTGCGAGTACACCAGGTTGATCGGCGCCTCGAAGCCCGGGACCAGACGGTGGTAGGAGTTCACCGTCGGGTTGGTGAAGGCGAGCAGCGACGGGGCGTGCTTGAGGATGCCGCCGATGTAGTAGCGGGCCATGTCCGACAGGCCCGCGTAGCCGGCCTCGTCGTAGAAGAGCGGGGAGCCGCCGGTCCACAGCGACTGGTGCACGTGCATGCCCGAGCCGTTGTCACCGAAGATCGGCTTCGGCATGAAGGTCGCGGTCTTGCCGTTCTTCCAGGCCACGTTCTTCACGATGTACTTGAAGAGCTGGAGGTCGTCGGCCGCGGCGAGCAGCGTGTTGAACTTGTAGTTGATCTCGGCCTGGCCGGCGGTGCCCACCTCGTGGTGCTGGCGCTCGACCTGGAGGCCGGAGGCGGCGAGCTGGAGGGAGATCTCGGCGCGCAGGTCGGCGAAGTGGTCGACCGGCGGGGTCGGGAAGTAGCCGCCCTTGTAGCGGACCTTGTAGCCGCGGTTGTTCTCCACCGCACCGGTGTTCCAGGCGCCGGCCTCGGAGTCGATGTGGTAGAAGCTCTCGTTCGCCGAGGTGGCGAAACGGACGCTGTCGAAGACGTAGAACTCCGCCTCGGGACCGAAGTACGCGGTGTCCGCGATACCGGTCGACGCGAGGTAGGCCTCGGCCTTCTTGGCCACGTTGCGCGGGTCACGGCTGTACTGCTCGCCCGTGATCGGGTCGTGGATGAAGAAGTTGATGTTGACCGTCTTGTCGCGGCGGAAGGGGTCGACCCGGGCGGTCGAGAGGTCCGCGCGCAGCGCCATGTCGGACTCGTGGATGGCCTGGAAACCACGGATCGACGAGCCGTCGAACGCGAGCTCCTCGTCCGGGTCGAACGCCTCGACGGGCAGCGTGAAGTGCTGCATGACGCCCGGCAGGTCGCAGAAACGGACGTCGACGAACTTGACGTCCTCGTCCGCGATGAACTTCTTGGCCTCGTCGGCGTTCTGGAACATCCAGCTCCTCCTACTCCCGACGGTTCCCTGCCGGGGTGGTAGTTCGTTTGTGCGGCCAGTGCGGTGGCACACGATGACGACGACATTAGGGACGCGTGATTTCTCGGGCGTGACCCATTTGTTTCGCACAAGTTAACCGGACATCCCGCTCCGCACCCCACCTGTCCGCATCCCGAAACGCGGGCAGTACGGTGGACGGGTGGACAAGAGGGAAGCAATCGGATCGTGGCTCTCGGGGCCCCGTGCGGCCGCCGAACAAGCCGGTGTGGACTTCGGATACCGCGGGCAGCAACTGGGCCTGCCGGAGGAGGGGCCGGGCTCCATCGCCCGGCCGGGGCGGCGGCTCGGAGCACTCGCCGTGGACTGGGCGATGAGCGTTCTGATTGCATCCCAATTGATCACTCAGGGCTACGAAGTCCCGGCGTCCTCGAACTGGGCGCTGCTGGTCTTCTTCGTGATGAACGTGCTCACGGTCGGGACGATCGGTTACACCCCGGGCAAGCGTCTCTTCGGCCTGCGCGTCGTCGACCTGTCGACCGGCCGCCCGAGCCCGCTGCGCGGCCTCCTGCGCAGCGCCCTGCTGTGCATCGCCGTCCCGGCCCTGATCTGGGACCGCGACGGCCGGGGCCTGCACGACAGGCTGGCACGCACGGTCGAGGTGCGGATCTAGTTCTCCTACGACGAAGGGGCGCCCGGAGATCTCTCCGGGCGCCCCTTCGTCGTAGGAGGTCGATCAGCGTGCCTTCGGCCCGCCCTTGGGCAGCTTCATGCCCTTCGGCATGGGCCCCTTCGGCAGCGGCATGTTGCTCATCAGGTCACCCATGGCCCGCAGCCGGTCGTTGGTCGCGGTCACCTGGGGGCCGGTCAGCACGCGGGGCAGCTTCAGCATGCTGGTGCGCAGCTTCTTCAGCGGGATCTGGTCCTCGCCCGTGCCGACGATCAGGTCGTGCACCGGCACGTCCGCCACGATCCGGTTCATCTTCTTCTTCTCGGCGGCCAGCAGGCTCTTCACCCGGTTCGGGTTGCCCTCGGCGACCAGGACGATGCCGGCCTTGCCGACGGCCCGGTGCACCACGTCCTGGCTGCGGTTCATCGCCACCGCGGGGGTCGTCGTCCAGCCCCGGCCGATGTTGTCCAGCACGGCCGCGGCTGCGCCCGGCTGGCCCTCCATCTGTCCGAAGGCGGCCCGCTCGGCCCGGCGTCCGAACACGATCGCCGTCCCGAGGAAGGCGAGCAGGATGCCCAGGATGCCCAGGTAGACCGGGTGACCGATCAGGAAGCCGATCGCGAGAAAGACACCGAGGATGAGGATGAAGACACCCGCGAGCACCAGGCCGATCGTCTTGTCGGCCTTGCGGGTCATCTTGTACGTCAGGGCGATCTGCTTCAGTCGCCCGGGGTTAGCGGCATCGGCCGCACTGTCACTTCTCGCCATGCCACGAAGTCTACGTGGCCCGAGGAGCGCCGACGACGGCAGTGTCCCGGAGGAAAAGCTTCAGGGACGGACGGTGAACGACCGCTCCAGCACCTGCTGCGCCTCGACCCTGTCCTTGGCGCGGCGGCGGTCCTCCAGCACGGACGTCCAGGCGTTGCGGCGGGCGGTGCGCTGGCCGCTGCTCATGAGGAGCGACTCGACGGCACGGAGTGCATCGGTGAACGACGGGATGGCGGTGGCGCGAACGGGCGCGGCCTGCATGATGGAGGTCCCCCCTCAGGGATAGCGGCTCTGGTGAGTGGTGCACGGGCTGTACAACCAGGGTCACTGATTGGTGTTACCAGGGCGTGACCGACCGGTCAAACACCAATGAAGCCTTGATTTGCGGCACGAGAACACTGAAGCGGCCCTGACACCGCCCCCATCTGCGGGGACGTCCAGGGCCGCGTCAATCGGTCGCTACCGAGCGGTAGTTGCTTGTGCTCGGATTCACACGCTCCGAGTGGCACTCCGTGCCATCACACGGCCTGCGACGCGACGTAGGAACCGCGCTTCTCGATGGCCATCTGGTAGAGCCGGCCGGCGCGGTACGAGGACCGGACCAGCGGGCCGGACATCACACCGGAGAAGCCGATCCGGTCGGCCTCCTCCTTCAGCTCCACGAACTCCTGCGGCTTGACCCAGCGCTCCACGGGGTGGTGGCGGACGCTCGGGCGCAGGTACTGCGTGATGGTGACGAGCTCGCAGCCGGCGTCGTGCAGCTGCTGGAGCGCCTCGCTGACCTCCTCGCGGGTCTCGCCCATGCCGAGGATCAGGTTGGACTTGGTCACCAGACCGAAGTCACGGGCCTCGGTGATGACCTTCAGCGAGCGCTCGTAGCGGAAGCCGGGGCGGATGCGCTTGAAGATCCGCGGGACCGTCTCGACGTTGTGCGCGAAGACCTCGGGGCGGGACTCGAAGACCTGCTGGAGCAGCTCCGGCACGGCGTTGAAGTCGGGGGCGAGCAGCTCGACCTTGGTGTGGCCGCTCTCGCGCTCGGCGGTCTGCTGGTGGATCTGGCGGACCGTCTCGGCGTACAGCCAGGCGCCGCCGTCCTCCAGGTCGTCGCGGGCGACGCCGGTGATGGTGGCGTAGTTCAGGTCCATGGTGACCACGGACTCACCGACGCGGCGCGGCTCGTCGCGGTCGAGCGCCTCGGGCTTGCCGGTGTCGATCTGGCAGAAGTCGCAGCGGCGGGTGCACTGGTCGCCGCCGATGAGGAAGGTGGCCTCGCGGTCCTCCCAGCACTCGTAGATGTTGGGGCAGCCGGCTTCCTGGCAGACCGTGTGGAGCCCCTCGCTCTTCACGAGTTTTTGCATCGCGGTGTACTCGGGACCCATTTTCGCCCGGGTCTTGATCCACTCGGGCTTGCGCTCGATGGGGGTCTGGGCGTTCCGGACCTCCAGGCGCAGCATCTTGCGTCCGTCGGGTGTGACTGCGGACACATCGGCTCCCTGTAGCTTCGATTCTTCGGCGTACACCAGGGTACGCCCCGTGTTTTGTAGGGCCCTACCGGTGAGGCCAACCTCTGGACTCCGGGCTCCATTCCCCACCTGGGGGCGCGGGGCTGTATCGATATGCGGCCCCGCCGCGTGAGTGCGACCAGCCCTCACCGGCCCGCAGGTGACGACGGTCTTCCATCGGCGCGACTACGCCGTCGCCTTCTCGATCTCCCGCGGCTTCGGATCCGCATTCTCGAGTACGTCCCTCAGGTGCCGCTCGACAACCGGCAGCACCTCGGAGATCGTCACGTCCCGCCCGAGTTCGTCCGCCAGGGACGCGACCCCCGCGTCCCGGATCCCGCACGGGATGATGCGGTCGAACCAACGGTTGTCCGGGTTCACGTTCAGCGCGAAGCCGTGCATCGTCACGCCCTTGGCCACCCGGATCCCGATCGCCGCGATCTTGCGGTCCTCGCGGCGCTGGCCGGCGTTGGACGGGGCGTACTCGGGGCCGTTCATGCGCGGGTCGAACTCCTCGTCGTGCAGACGGGGGTCGAGGTCCAGCGACAGGCCCCCGATGGACGGGCGCTCCTCGACCGGATCACCGAGCACCCATACGCCACTGCGGCCCTCGACCCGGCTGGTCTCCACGCCGAACTCCGCGCAGGTGCGGATCAGGGCTTCCTCAAGGCGTCGTACATGCGCCACGACGTCCACCGGACGCGGCAGCTTCTGGATGGGGTAGCCCACCAGCTGACCCGGACCGTGCCAGGTGATCTTGCCGCCGCGGTCCACGTCGACGACCGGGGTGCCGTCCAGGGGGCGTTCGCTGTCCGCCGTGCGCCGTCCGGCCGTATACACCGGCGGGTGTTCGAGCAGCAGGACGGTGTCGGGGGTCTCGTCCGCGAACCGTGCCGCGTGCACCCGGCGTTGCTCGTCCCACGCCTCCTGGTACTCGACGGCGTCCGCGCCGAACCCCATACGGACGAACCGCAGCTCACTCACGGCAAGCGCCTCCCCGGAGAGTCGTAAGGCACGAAGTGTGCCTACGCCACTGTACGACTCGCCGTCTCGCGTCAGCCGTGCGGCCAATCCTCACACGATCGGATGAACGAACGTCGAAGTGTGCGATCGTCTGCTCACTCTCCGCTACATTCGCGCCGTCCTATAGAGGCCATAAGGGCTGCTCACAGGCAATCCGGGCAGGAGACACCACCCCAGATGACGGAACGACCCGCGCAGCGCACTCCCAACCGCCAGCTCGCCGCGCTCATCGCAGAAGCGGGGTTCTCCAACGCGGGGCTCGCCCGTCGGGTGGACCAGCTCGGTCTCGAACACGGGCTTGATCTGAGATACGACAAGACATCCGTGACCCGGTGGCTCCGCGGACAGCAGCCGCGGGGCACGACACCCGCCCTCATCGCCGAGGTCTTCACCCGGCGGCTGGGGCGCCGGCTCTCCGCGCAGGACCTCGGGCTCGACGCCTGTGCGCCGGTGTACGCCGGTCTCGAGTTCGCCGCGACCCCCGAGGAGGCCATCGACATCGTCAGCGGGCTGTGGCGCAAGGACTCCGGCAGCCACGCCGAGCTGCGCAAGATCGCGTTCACCCCGGCGGGGCTCGTCGTGCCCAGCCGGGACTGGCTGATCGGGCGGGCCGACGACAAGGTGGCCCGCGGCGAGCCGCCCTCCCCCACTCTCGGCTTCGCTCGAGCGGGAGGGACCCCCACCGTCCCCACCCAGGGCCGCCCGGTGGTGCCCCGGCAGCGCGGCGCGGAGCGCGGCCCGGGCCAGAAGGTCACCGGCGGCGACATCGCGGCGCTCCGCTCGGTCGGCGACCTGTTCCGCTCCCTGGACGACATGTACGGCGGCGGTCACGCCCGGCAGGCCCTCGTGCGGTACCTGGAGCACGAGTGCGAGCCGATGCTGCGCGGTATGTACGGCGAGCAGACCGGCCGTCGGCTGTTCTCGGCGGCGGCCGACCTCACGAGGCTCGCGGGCTGGACGTCGTACGACATCGCGGCGCATGGGCTCGCGCAGCGGTACTTCGTGCAGTCGCTGCGGCTCGCGCAGGCGGCGGGGGACCGGGCGTACGGCTCGTACGTGCTGATCACGATGAGCCGGCAGGCGGTGTACCTCGGGCACGGGCGGGAAGCGGTGCAGCTGGCGCGGGTGGCCCAGCAGGGCGTCGGCACCAATGCCCCGCCGGTGGTCCAGGCCCTGCTGCACGCGGTCGAGGCGCGGGCGCACGGGGTGCTGGGCGAAGTGCGGGCGTGCACGGGGGCGCTGGTGCGGGCCGAGCGGGCGCTGGAGGCGGCTCGGCCCGGTGACGAAGTTCCTTACTGGGCGCGGTTCTTCGACGAGGCGCAGCTGGCGGACGAGTTCGGTCATGCCCACCGGGATCTGCAGCAGTTCCGGGCGGCGGCCCAGCATGCCGAGCGGTCCCTGCAGTTGCGGGCGCCCGCGTATGCCCGCAGCCGTCTGTTCTGCCGTGTGGTGTTGGCCTCCGCCCGGCTGGGGCTGGGTGAGCTGGACCAGGCGTGTGCGCTGGGGGCGGAGGCGGCGGGGGCCGCTGTGGAGATGCGGTCGGTGCGGGCGATCGAGTATGTGCGGGACTTCGAGAAGCGGTTGGAGCCCTACAAGGACGCGGCGCCGGTGAGGGGGTATCGGGACAAGGTCGCGGCGCTGGGGTGATGTCTTCACCGTGACTTCGGAGGTTGTGGGGTCTGCGCGACTCCGTCGTGGCTGGTCGCGCCCCCGCGGCGGAGCCGCATATCGATACAGCCCCGCGCCCCTTTGGGGCGCGTTTCAGGCAGCCTGCGTTGTCGGGATCGGTTCCGCCCTGTGCATCGGGGTCGCCGAGCCCAGGTCCGTCAGGATCGCCGTCGACGCCCTGTGGCCCGAGTGCAGCGCGCCCTGGACCGTGCTGGTGTCCCTGTGGTCGCCGCACACGTACAGGCCCGCCAGCAGGCGTACCGGGCGGCGCAGGTCGTGCGGGGCCCGCATCGCAGGTACCGCTTCGGGTGTGTGGTGGACGGCGAGGGTCTCCCAGCGGGTGGTGGACGTGCCGTACAGGCGGGACAGGTGCCTGCGTACGGCCGTCTCGACGTCCGGTGGGGGCGGGCCCAGGACCGTCGACGAGATCAGGGAACGGCCCGCCGGAGCACGGGACGGATCCACCTGGCTGACCACCGCCGTGTGGGCCACCGGGCCGCCCCGGTCCGCGTCCAGCAGCAGCGCGGCGCCCGTCTCCGGGGGCTCGTCCGTCGTGTGGTGGACCACCGTCACCGGGTGGAAGTCCGGTACGCGCAGGCCCGGGAGGAGGTCCGCTGCCGTGCGGGCGTCCGTCGCCAGCAGTACCGCCCGGCAGCGGAACTCGCCGTGCTCCGCCGTGGTCACCGAGCTCGTCGACACCGAGGTGACCCGCACCCCCGTGTGCACCGTGCCGGCCGGCAGCGAGCGCGCCAGCAGCTCCGGCAGCACCTCCGCGCCGCCCTCCGGCACACACAGCCGCCCGGCCGCGAAGGCGCGCAGCGCGAGGTCGGCGCACCGGCTGGACGTGGTCAGCTCGGGGTCGCACAACAGCGCGGCGAGCAGCGGGCGCAGAAAGCCGTCGACCGTCCGGGCGGGCAGACCGCGGGTGGCGAGGGCCTGGGCGGCCGGCGACTCGGTGCGGCACAGCAGGCGTTCGATCGGGGTGTTCGCGATCCGGGTGAGCGCTGTCCCGAGACGGGCCTGGTCGACGCCGCTGCCCAGGGGGGCGACTCCCCGTGGCGTGCTTCGCGGAACCGTCGGCCTCGGGGCGCTCGCCAGGGCGCGCACCGCGTGGAGTGCGCCCCTTGCGCCCCCTGCGCCGGGGGGCGCGCTCGCGCGATGGTGGCGCCCGTCGCTGTGCAGCAGGACGCCCGGCGCGAACGGACGCAGGACGAGTCCGTCGAGCCCTGGTGTCCTGCGTAGTTCCGGATACGCCGTGGACAGCAGCTGTCCGATCCGGTCGAGCCGGAATCCGTCGACCTTCTCCGTCGACATACGGCCGCCCACCCCATGGGCGGCCTCCAGCACCGCGGTCGTCACTCCTGCGCTGGTCAGCCGATGCGCGGCGGAGAGCCCGGCGACCCCGGCTCCCACGATCACGACGTCCGCCTGGTACGCGGGCTCAAGCACGTGCCCCTCCTCGAGGTTGCGCGGCCGGTGGAGACGTCATGCCCCCAACTGGCTCCGGGGATACCCGAGTTCGGCTTGAGGTTAAGGCGGTAGTCGGTCAGGAACAGTCGCGCATGAACAGGGCACGGTCGCACGCCGGTCGCATACGGTCGCCCCTTCTTCATTGCTCCGCCTCCGGGGCGCCTCAGTCGGTGTCGAGAGGACCGACCGTGCTCAGCCCTTCGGGCCTCCGCGCGCTCGGCCCTCTCGACACCGGCGCGCCCCTACGGCTCCGCGTGCGCGGCTCGGACGGCTCCTTCGATCTCCGGGAACGCGAAGGTGAACCCCGACTCCAGCAGCCGCTTGGGCACCACCCGTTGGCTGCCCAGGACGTCCCCGGACATCTCACCGAGCACGGTCCGCAGCACCGGCGAGGGCACCGTGAAGAGCGTCGGCCGGTGCAGTACGCGCCCCATGGCCGCGGTGATCTCCTGGTTCGTGACCGGGTTCGGGGCGGTCAGGTTGAACGGCCCGGACAGCCCGTCGGTGTCGATGAGATGCCGGATCGCGGCCACCTCGTCGTGCAGCGCGATGAACGACCAGTACTGCCGCCCGTCGCCCAACCGCCCCCCGAGCCCGGCCTTGAACAGCGGGAACAGCCGCCCCCAGGCACCCCCCTTGCGCGCCACCACCAGCCCGGTCCGGGTGAACACGGTCCGTACACCCGCCTCCTGGGCCGGCGCCGCCGCACCCTCCCACTCCACACACAGCTTGGGCAGGAACCCCTCCCCGGCGGGCGCGCTCTCGTCGACGACCCGGTCGCCCGTCTCGCCGTAGAAGCCCATCGCACTGCCGTTGACGAAGACCCGCGGCGGCTTGTCCAGCGAGGCGACTGCCTCGGCGAGCGCGGAGGTGCCGAGCACCCGGCTGCACCGGATCCGCGTCTTGTACGCCTCCGTCCAGCGCCGGTCGCCGACCCCGACACCCGCGAGGTTCACGACGGCGTCGCACCCGGCCAGCCCGCCCGTGTCCACCCGCCTCCCCTCGGGGTCCCAACGGACCTCGTCCGCATCTCCCGGTGCCCGGCGTACCAGGCGCACCACCTCGTGTCCGTCGGCGAGCAGGGACCGGACCAGGGCACCGCCGATGAGACCGGACGCGCCGGCCACCGCGATTCGGGAACGCTGCATGGCGTCAATTCTGCTCCGAATTCACGCAAAGGCCCGGTCTTGTGCGCCGTAGGGTGGCCGACATGCACATACGCCACGCCACCCTCGACGACGAGGACACGCTGGGACGCCTCGACCGCGCCACCTGGTCCACGCTGCACGCCGTCTCGCCGCGCCCCCAGCCGCCGCACGAGCCCTTCTACGGCGAGCGGTTCGGCCCGCGCGACCATCTGGTGGCCGAACTCGACGGCGTGCTCGTCGGCTACATCCGGCTCGGCTTCCCGACCCCGCTGGCCTGCAACGCGCACGTCCGCCAGATCCAGGGCCTGGTCGTCGCCGAGGAGGCGCGCGGTGCCGGAGTGGCGCGGGCGCTGCTGCGGGCGGTGCAGGAGGAGGCCAGGAAGTTGGGCGCGCGCCGCATCACGCTGCGCGTCCTCGGGCACAACGCCCCGGCCCGCAAGCTCTACGAGTCCGAGGGCTTCGTGGTGGAAGGCGTCCTGCCCGAGGAGTTCCTGCTGGACGGCGAGTACGTCGACGACGTGTTCATGGGGCGCAGTCTCTGACCTGGTCGGCCTCGGCGGCCGTACGACGCCTGCGGACGACCAGATAGAGCGCGGCCCCCGCGACGAGCAGGGAGATCAGGAAGAAGACGGGCACGGAAGCCTCCTGCGGACGAGTCGGTCGGTGAGAACACTGCCCATCCTGACGATCAAGGCACCGATCGGCGGGCAGGCCACGTCGACGCGTTCGCAACCGCTGCCGTCAGCCCGTCAGCAGTCTCATGCCGCCCACCAGTTCCCGCAGGCACCGCACCGCCAGCTCCGCGGGTGAGCCCGGGCCGCTGGTGTCCGCGTCCGTCTCCGCCCAGGTCTCCAGCGCCACCCGGATGGCGTCCGTCGCGGCCGCGGCCGTGAGGCGTACGTCCAGCGGGTCGGCGTCCGGCCCGGCCAGCCTCGCCACCACCGGGATCAGCTTCTCCTCGGACTCCTGGTTCACCCGGTACCACACGGCCCGCAGCGCCGGGTCGGCCACGGCTGCCCGCAGCAGCGCCCGCGTCTGCCGCAGGCCCTCCGCCGCGTGCGCGTCCGGCACGGACAGCGACTCCCCGATCGCCCGCTCCAGGGCCCGCGGCAGCCCGGCGGTGCCCGGCTCCGACGCGGCGAGGAGCTCGCGCCAGCGGTCGGCGCCCCGGGCCAGCAGCGGGCCGACGGCGTCCTGCTTGTTGCGGAAGTACCGGTAGAAGGTGCGCAGGGCGACCCCGGCCCGCTCGGCGATGTCCTCGGCGGTCGTGCCATCGGGTCCGTGCTCGGTGAACAACGCGGCGGCGGCGCGTGCGATGTCGAGCTGGGTCGCCGCCTTGCGGCGCTCGGTCAGTGAGAGGGGCTTGGTGCTCACCGGGGAAGCCTACGCCGGAGCTCCGACATTGGCATCTTTCGCCTTGATGGCAAAACGTGCCACCCAGGCGTACCGTGAAGGCCATGAACCGTTACGAGAACCGACGCGCCCTCATCACCGGCGGCGGCTCCGGCATCGGCCAGGCCACCGTGCTCCGGCTGCTCGCCGAGGGCGCCACCGTCGTCGCCGCCGACATCAGCGAGGCAGGCCTGAAGGACACCGTCGAAAAGGCGGGCGCCGGCGCGCGGCGGCTGACCACGGTCCTCGTCGACATCGCCGACGAGGCCTCCGTACGGCAGGCCGTGGCCCTCGCCGTCGAGGCGCTGGGCGGGCTCGACGTGCTCGTCAACGCCGCCGGCATCCTGCGTTCCGCCCACACCCACGAGCAGAGCCTCGCCGACTTCAACCGGATCATCGCGGTCAACCTCACCGGCACCTTCCTGATGATCCGCGAGGCGATACCGGCCCTGCGCGAGGGCACCGGCCCCGCCGTCGTGAACTTCAGCTCGACCTCGGCGACCTTCGCCCACCCCTACATGGCGGCCTACGCGGCCAGCAAGGGCGGCATCCAGTCCATGACCCACGCGCTCGCGAGCGAGTACAGCAAGCAGGGCATCCGCTTCACCGCCGTGCAGCCCGGCTCCATCTCCTCCGGCATGACCGACGGCTCGGGCGCCAGTGGGCAGAGCACCGGCCCGGGCCTTCCCGAGGACACCGACTGGGACCTCTACACCAAGCTCGCACCCGCCCTCGGGCGGGGCTTCGCGGGCCCCGAGACCGTGGCGGGCGTCGTCGCGATGCTGGCGAGCGAAGATGGCCGGTTCATCACCGGTACCGAGGTCCGCATCGACGGCGGGACGCACTTCTGACGTCGCGACCGGCTACGACGTGACCAGGTCACCCGTGTCCACCGGCGCCGTCGCCTCCGCCGCCCGCTCGGCGTCGGCGGCGACCTCGTCGGCGGTCAGCACGTACCCCGTCTCGTCGTCCGACGTGGACCGGGCGAAGACGACTCCGTACACCTTGCCGTCCGTCGTCAGCAGCGGCCCGCCGGAGTTGCCCGGGCGGACCGTCGACCGGATCGAGTAGATCTCGCGGGTGGCGGTCCCGTCGTTGTAGATGTTCTGGCCGTTCGCCTGGACCCGGTTGGCGACGGTGGCCGCCTGGAGGTTGAGGTCGCCGTCCTGCGGATAGCCCGCGACGACCGCGGAGTCGCCGCGCGTGGCGTTGTCGTCGAAGCGCAGCACCGGTGCCTCCAGATCGGGCACGTACAGCACCGCCACGTCCTTGTCCGGATCGAAGAGCACCACGCGTGCCTCGTACGACCGTCCGACCCCGCCCACCCGGACGGTCGGCTCGTCGATGCCGGCCACCACATGGGCGTTGGTCATGACGTGCTCGGTGGAGTAGACGAAGCCGCTGCCCTCGCGGCCCTGGGTGCCGGAGATGCCCTCGATCTTCACGGTGCTGCGCTTGGCCGCGTTCGTGGCGCTCGCGGTGACGCTGTCGCCGGTGGGCTTGGCGACCCGGGCCGTCGACTCGTTCTCGAAGGGGTTGAAGACCTGGGGGAAGCCCGCCTCGGTGAGCGCGGACGTGGCCCGGGAGAACCAGGCCGGAGTGGTGTCCGGCATGGCGTTCTGCACGGCACCCAGCAGCCGTGAGTCCTGGATCGCCGTGGTGAGCACCGCGGACGAGGACGCGCCCAGCACGCTCGCCGCCACCCACGCCACGATCAGCACGGCGATCGAGTTGGCAGCGGCGCCGCCGACCCCGTCGGCGACCCGCAGCGGCCCCTGGTCCAGCTCCCGGCGCAGCCGCAGCGCCAGACGCCCCGCGAGTTCGTGCCCGACGACGGCCGGAACCAGCACCGTGAGCACCGCCGTCACCGTCGCCGAAGTGCTGCCCGGGGTCACCAGGTCCATCATCCAGGGCAGCACCCACACGCCGATGATCGCGCCGCCCACGAAACCGGCGAGCGAGACACAGCCGGCCACCAGGCCGCGCCGGTAGCCGGATGCCGCATAGGCCAGGGTCACCAGCACCAGCAGGATGTCGAGCAGGTCCACGGAGCCGCCTTTCTCTTGGACCCCTTATTACGGAGGGGACGGGCCCAGTGATCAGCAGACACGCGCGCGTGACACCCGGAACCGGCCACGCGTGCGTGCACACGCTGTGCGTGTATCCGGAGAAACGCCCCGGACCAGGACGATGGTTCCACCGGGTGGCACACCACACATCGCGGACGCGGAGGATCCGTCCGAGAGTGGGACCATGCGTGTCCGAAGAGCGCGGGGGATACGACGGCGGCGAGCGGTCCGAATACGGACCGGGGCGCCGCGCCGGAGGATCCACCTGCCGACCGGAGTGCTGCTGCTGCTCGCCTGTGTCCCCGGGCTGGCGGCCGTCGTGGTCCTCGTCCTCTGCGCGCACGGCGTCGAGCGCCGGGCCGAGGCCCGCTCCGCACACCCCCTCGCGGCCCGCCCCGCCGCACTCCACCACGCGGCGAAGCCGCGCATAGTGCCGAGGTCGGTCTGGACAACGGACACGGGCGAGGCCAACACGGCCGCCCTCACCCCGCCCCCGGCCCGCTACGACGACAAGGTCGTCGCCGTCTTCATCCACCACACCGACTCGCCCAACACCTACGACTGCGCAGACGCGCCCCGCATCATCCGCTACCTCGCCGCCGGCCAGACCGGCGCCCGCGACTGGGACGACATCGGCTACAACTTCCTCGTCGACCGCTGCGGCACGATCTACGAGGGCCGCGCGGGAGGTGTCGACCGCCCCGTCACCGGCGCCCACACCCAGGGCTTCAACCACCGCACGTCCGGCATCGCGGCCCTGGGCACCTTCACGGCGGGCGTCCCGGTACCGCAGGCGATGACCGACGCGATCGCCTCGCTGGCGGCCTGGAAACTGGGCCTCGCGGACGTGGACCCGCGCAGAACCGTGAAACTGACATCGAGCAACGGCCTCAGCCGCTACGCCGCCGGCACCACCGCCGCCCTCCCCGCCATCGCCGGCCACGAGGACGGCTACATGACCAGCTGCCCCGGCGCGGCCCTCTCGGCCCGCCTCCCGGAGATCAGACAGACGGCGGCGAGACTCCAGGGCAGGTACCCGCCGTCGACCTCGCCACAGAGCGGCCTCCCGACGACGGGCGACCGGGTGGCGTTGCCGCAGCGCGGCTTCACCGCCCCCGGCGACCGGACGATTCCGCCGTGGGGTGACGCTCCGGCGCCGGACAGCCGCGTCCCCGGGCCACAGGCGGGCCGCCCACCGTCCGAGCAGCCGCCCCCGCCCGCGCCTTGAGCGTCGTCATCGACCGGCTCACCGGCGCCCGAGATACGCCCGCAGGGCCCGCTGGAGCACCTTCCCCTGGCTGCCGACGGGCCGTTCCCACTCGCCGAGGTACTCCACGGCGTAGCCGCCCGCGCCCGTCTTGAAGCGCAGGCGGCCCAGCAGCCGGTCGTCGGTGAGGGCGGGGGTGATGGACCGCAGGTCGTACGTCTCGCAGCCCGCCGACCGCGCGTCGTTCATCATCCGCCACAACAGGGCGCTGCTGGGCCGCAGTTGACGCCCCTGTCGCCCGGACGCGGCGTAGGAGTGCCATGCGCACGAGCCGACGTTGATCATGAGCGCGGCGGAGAGCACGATGCCGTCGTACTCGGCGAGATAGAGCCGCACCCGGTCGTCGTCCTCGGCGTTCAGGGCCTTCCACATTCGGCGGAAGTAGTCCAGCGGCCGGGCCTTGAAGCCGTCGTGCGCGGCGGTCGAGACATACAGCCGGTGGAAGTCGGGCAGGTCCGACGCCGAGCCCCAGGAGACCCGGACCCCGGCCCCCTCCGCCGTACTCAACGACTGCTCCCAGTGCGGGGCGAGGCCCTCGCGCAGATCGTCCGCCGTGCGCCCCTCGAGCGGGACGAGGCACCCATAACGCGGCTGACCGAGCCCGAAACCGTTCCCGTCGCCCTCCGCGCACCGCCGCCACCCGAGCCGCCCCAGCCGCTCGGCCGCGTCCAGCGCGTATCCGTCGATGGCGGCCGCGGGCAGGTCGTTGAGATGGCCTACGGCGGGGTCGGCGATGCCCGTCGCGACGGTCCCCGGGTCCCACTGCCGTACGACGACCGGCGGCCCGATCCGCACCGAGAACGCCCCGCGCGCCTCCAGATGGGCGATGAGCGGGTCCAGCCAGCGCTCCAGCCGGGGGTCCCGCCAGTCGATCCCGGGCCCGTCGGGGAGGTACGCCAGGAAGCGCCGCGTCCCGGGCAGCGGCCGGTACAGCACCAGCGCCGCCGCGGCCAGCGCCTCGCCCTCGAACCAACCGACGCTCTCCGCCCGCCAGTCCGGCTTCGCATCGCCCCACTCGGGGATCTGGAGATGGCTCGCGTCGGGATGCAGCCGCAAGTGGGCGAGATGTTCCTCGCGCGATATCTCCCGCACGTCCGGGCTGGTCATGGGCAGGGTGCTCCTGTTCGGGGCCGCCACGGTACGCCGGGGATCACGGCACCGGTCAAGAGTTCAAAGGTGAACCTTCCGGACGCGTCCCGTGACGTCGGTCACCGGATCGCCCGCAGCGCCTCGGTCAGCCGGGGGTGGACCTCCAGGTGCCGGTCGGCGGCGGTGAGACGCAGGACGCGGCGGGTGAGCGGGTGCGGGGCGACGACGAGGAGCCTGACCGTCACCGAGTCGGCGAGGTCCCGTAGGTCCTCCAGTACGTCGACACCGGCCGAGGTCAGACACGGATCGCGCAGGTCGACGACGACCGTGCTCGCCTCCTGGCCGCGGGCGCGCAGCAGTTGGCGTACGAGGGAGGCACGTATGTGTTCGGCGTTGGCGATGTCGATGATCTCGTCCACCCCGACCATGCCGACCGATTCGCGCAGTTCCGCCGCATTCCTCGTCGAAGAGTCGCTGGGCTACCTCTTCCCCGCCGCGCTGCGTGCGGCGGCGGCCGTCGGGGTGGCGGACCACCTCACCGATGGCCCCCGCTCGCCCGCCGAACTGGCCGAGGTCACCGCCACGGACGCCCGCAACCTCTACCGGGTGCTCCGACTGCTCGCCACCCGCGGCATCGTCGCGGAGGACCCGGAGGGCCGCTTCCGACTCACCGCCACCGGCGACGCCCTGCGCACCGACGCCCCGCACTCCGCCCGCTCGGCGATCCTGATGAACACCGACCGCAGCCTGTGGCTCCCGGCCGCCGAGATGGGCCGCTGTCTGACCGAGGGGACCTCGGTGTTCGAGGGCATCTTCGGGATGCCGTTCTTCGCACACTTCGCCCAGGACGAGGCGACCGCCGCCGTCTTCCACACAGGGATGGCCGCCATGTCCGACCCCGAGAACGAACCGATCGCTGCCGCGTACGACTTCCTGCGGACGGGCACGGTCGTCGACGTGGGCGGCGGCCACGGAGGCCTCCTCCTGGAGGTCCTGCGCCACAACCCGGGCCTGCGGGGTGTGCTCTACGACCAGCCGCACGTACTGGCCGGCCATCGCCTCGACGTCGAGGAGACCGCGGGCCGTTGGAGCGTGGCGGAGGGCGACTTCTTCACCGCCGTGCCCCCGGGAGACGTCCACCTCCTCAAGCGCATCCTCCACGACTGGGAGGACGACCGGTGCGTGACCGTCCTGGAGCGCTGCCGGGAGGCCATGGCGCCGGGCGGCCGGATCCTGGTGGTGGACGCGGTCGTTCCCCGGGACAACGCACCCCACCAGGCCAAGACCCTCGACCTCCTGCTGATGTCCGCCCTCGTCGGCCGCGAACGCACCGAGGCCGACTTCGCCGGACTGTTCGCGGCGGCGGGCCTCAGGATCTCGCGCATCGTGCCGACACCGACGGTCCTGTCGGTCGTGGAGGCGGTGGCCGAGTCGACGTAGCCGAGCCCACGCCCGGTCCGCTCACAGGTTCCTCGCAGGCGACTCATGGATCACCCCGAAACTGCCGCCCTACCGTCATGCCATAGGCACTGACTGGAGGTGGGGAAGATGAACAGCAGTCACAGCAACACCAAGATGTCCCGCGGCCCCTGGGCGGCCCTGTGCGCCGCCGTGGCCGTCGTCCTCGGCCCGGCCGCCGTCACGGCCTCCGCCCTCGACCAGGCGAACGCGGCCCCGATGCACCACGTGGTCCTGAAGGTCGACCAGACCCAGGCGTACATCCCGACGGACACGACCCGCAGGCGCGCGACCGCCGTCTGAGTCTCACCCGGGTCCGTCGCCCGTCAGACCGAGGAACTGTTCCCCGGACGGGTCGACGTCCACTCCGAGGCCGTTCATGAGGCCCGCCAGCATGACGTAGTAGCCGACCGTCGTGACGATCTCGACGACCTGGCGATCGGTGAAGGAGGCGCAAAGAGCCGTCAACACGCCCTCGGACAGGGTGTATCGGGAGACGAGCTCGAAGGTCGCCGCGACCGCAGCCGACTCCGCCGGGTCGAACTCCGGCCCGCTGGAGCGCAGTTCGGCGATGGTCGTCAACTGGGCGTCCGACACACCGGAGTTGAGCGCGATCGGCCGGTGCTGCGCGGCTTCGTACGCGCACTCCGTGCCGGCGGCCACCGCCATGATCACCAGCTCGCGCAGCCGGACCGGCAGCGTCGACTCGAGCAGGACCGCCAGGCCCAGGTCGATCGCCGTGTCCGTGAGCGGCGGGGCGTGGGAGAGCATGCGGAAGGCGTTGAGCGGCACGGGAAGCTTCGCGACACCGTCGGCGGGATGTTCCGGGTACGGGATTCGAGCCATGGTTCCCCCTGAAGTAGACGTCAGCCCCTGAACCGCTCCCACAGCTTCGGATACCGCTCCGACAACACCCGCTCGCTCTCGAAGTCGACCGGTGTCCCCTCCGGCTCGGGCGGCGCGGGCGGGATTCCGAGGTCGGGGGCGACGACGCCGGTGAGCTGTTCGTACGCCTCGTCGGCGGCGTACCCCAGCTCCTCCCCGTCGCCGTCGATCTCTTCGTCGAAGTCGTTCAGGAGGTCGGACAGCGAGTCGGGTGCGTGCACGGCACCCTCGTACACCTCGCGCCCCTGCCCGATCAGCCAGCAGCGGAAGAAGTCGAAGGCGTCGTCGCTGGCCCCGTCGAGCAGGACCCAGGCCGCGCCCCACAGGTCCCAGGTGTACGCACGGTTGTAGCGGGCCTCGAAGTGACGGGCGAAGTCCAGGACCATGTCGGGGTCCATCTGGAGGAGCCGGTCGATGAGAAGGTCCGCCTGCTCCTCGGGGTCGCCCTCGGCGGCCCCGCGGGCGGCGTCCACCAGCTCCCAGAACTCCGTCTCGTCCATCACGGGTCCAGCATCGGCCCTGGACGGGTGAGGCGCACGTGGAGTGCGGCGGATTGTTATGTCCCGTACAGACCGGCCAGACGGCGCGCGTCCTCCGCGAAACATGCCCGCAGACCCTCCGGAGCCAGCACCTCCACCTCCGGGCCCAGCGACAGCAACTGCGTACGGGCGACCTTCTCCGACTCCACGGCGACCGTCACGGTCACCCAGCCGTCCTCGTCCGGCGCCCCCGCCCGCTCCAGCGCCTCCCCGGTGGAGACCCGGTCGGCCAGGGCGTACGGCAGCCGGCGCACCCCGTCCGGTGACAGCCGTACGACGACCTCGGCCCGCAGGATCGACCGTGCGAACCGCTCCGCCTGGTCCTCCCAGAAGGCGGGGAGATCGAACTCCTCGTCGCGTTCGAAGCGGTCCGCCGAGGGTTCCACCGTCGTGAACCGGTCGATCCGGTACACCCGGAAGGAACCGGGGTCGGGAATCCGCGCGCACAGGTACCAGACCCCCGCCTTCAGCACGAGCCCGTACGGCTCCAGCTCCCGCTCGACCTCCACCGCCCCCTTGCGATAGCGGGCGGTGACCCGCCGGTCGTCCCACACCGCGTCGGCGATCGCGGGCAGCAGCTCGGGCGTCTTCGGCTCGCTCCACCAGTTCGGGGCGTCCAGATGGAAGCGCTGGGACGCCGTCCTCGAGGCGTCCCGGAGCGAGGGGAGCAGCGCCGCGGAGACCTTCAGACGGGCGGCCGAGGCGGCGTCCTCCAGGCCCATCTCGCGCAGCGCCCCGGGCACACCGGACAGGAACAGCGCCTCCGCCTCACCCCGCGCCAGCCCGGTCAGCCGGGTCCGGTACCCGCCGATCAGCCGGTAGCCCCCGGCCCGCCCCCGATCCGCGTACACCGGAACCCCGGCCTCCGACAGCGCCTGCGCATCCCGGGTGATCGTCCGCTCGGACACCTCCAGCTCCCGCGCCAGCTCGGCGGCGGTCATGGAGGGCCGGGACTGGAGAAGCAGGACCATCTTGATGAGGCGGGCGGCACGCATACAGCCCATGATGCAATGGGGCCCCCGCCGAAGCGGGGGCCCCATCACACAACCACCACAGACCTACAGGCCGTACTTCTCGCGCGCTTCCTTCACCGCCGTCGCCTTGACCTCGCCGCGCCTGGCGAGCTGGGCCAGGGCCGCGACCACGATGGACTCGGCGTCGACGCCGAAGTGGCGGCGGGCCCCCTCGCGGGTGTCCGAGAGGCCGAAGCCGTCGGCACCGAGCGACGAGTAGTCCTGCTCGACCCACTGCGCGATCTGGTCCGGGACCTGGCGCATGTAGTCGGAGACCGCCAGCACCGGACCCTCGGCGCCGTGCAGCGCCTGACGGACGTACGGCACCCGCTCCTCGCCGCGCAGAAGGGCCGCGTCGGCCTCCAGCGCGTCGCGGCGCAGCTCGGTCCAGGAGGTCGCGGACCATACGTCGGCGGCCACACCCCACTCCTCGGCCAGCAGCTTCTGCGCCCGAAGCGCCCAGTGGATCGCCGTGCCGGAGCTCAGCAGCTGGATGCGCGGGGCGTTCGCCGCGGCCACGTCGAGGCCCGCCGACTCCGCCGTGTTGAAGCGGTACAGGCCCTTGACGATGCCCTCGTCGATGCCGAGCCCGGAGGGCTTGGCCGGCTGCGGCATGGGCTCGTTGTAGACCGTGAGGTAGTAGAAGACGTTCGGGTCCTCGCCCGGGGCCGCCTCGCCGTACATCCGGCGCAGACCGTCCTTGACGATCGCCGCGACCTCGTACGCGAACGCCGGGTCGTACGTCAGGGAGGCCGGGTTCGTCGCCGCGATCACCGGCGAGTGACCGTCCGCGTGCTGCAGCCCCTCGCCCGTCAGCGTCGTACGGCCCGCCGTCGCACCCACCAGGAAGCCGCGGCCCAGCTGGTCGCCGAGCTGCCACATCTGGTCGGCCGTGCGCTGCCAGCCGAACATCGAGTAGAAGATGTAGAACGGGATCATCGCTTCGCCGTGCGTGGAGTACGCGGTGGACGCGGCGATGAAGTCGGCCATCGAACCGGCCTCGGTGATCCCCTCGTTGAGGATCTGGCCGTTCTTGGCCTCCTTGTAGTACATCAGCTGGTCACGGTCGACCGGCTCGTACGTCTGGCCCTTGGGGGAGTAGATGCCCAGGGACGGGAAGAGGCTCTCCATGCCGAAGGTGCGCGCCTCGTCGGGGACGATCGGCACCCAGCGCCTGCCCGTCTCCTTGTCGCGGACCAGGTCCTTGATCAGGCGGACGAAGGCCATGGTGGTGGCCACGTTCTGGGAGCCGGAGCCCTTGTCGAAGGAGGCGAAGGCCTTCTCGGCGGGGGCGGGCAGCGGGGCGAGCGCGTGCGTACGACGGGCCGGGGCGGGACCGCCGAGAGCGGCGCGGCGCTCCTGGAGGTAGCGGACCTCGGGGGAGTCGGCGCCGGGGTGGCCGTAGGGCACGACCCCGTCGACGAACTGAGCGTCGGAGATGGGGAGTTCAAGAAGATCACGCATCGTCTTGAACTCGTCCACCGTGAGCTTCTTCATCTGGTGGTTGGCGTTCTTCGACGCGAAGCCCTCGCCGAGGGTGTTGCCCTTGACCGTCTGGGCCAGGATGACCGTCGGGGCACCCTTGAACTCGACGGCGGCCTTGTAGGCGGCGTAGACCTTGCGCGCCTCGTGGCCACCGCGGGAGAAGTGGAAACACTCGAGGATCTTGTCGTCGCTCAGCAGCTTCGCCATCTCGGCGAGCGCCGGGTCCTTGCCGAAGAAGTCCTCGCGGATGTAGGCGGCACCGCGGGTCTGGTACGTCTGGACCTGCGCGTCCGGTACCTCGCGGAGCCGTCGTACGAGCGCACCCGTGGTGTCGAGCTGGAACAGCTCGTCCCAGGCCGTGCCCCACAGCGTCTTGATGACGTTCCAGCCGGCGCCGCGGAACTGGGCCTCCAGCTCCTGCACGATCTTGAAGTTCGCGCGGACCGGGCCGTCGAGGCGCTGCAGGTTGCAGTTGATGACGAAGGTGAGGTTGTCGAGACCCTCACGGCTCGCGAGTGCGAGTGCCGCCGTCGACTCCGGCTCGTCCATCTCGCCGTCGCCGAGGAAGGCCCAGACGTGGGAGGCGGAGACGTCCTTGATGCCGCGGTTGGTCAGGTACCGGTTGAAGCGCGCCTGATAGATCGCGGAGAGCGGGCCCAGACCCATGGAGACGGTCGGGAACTCCCACAGCCAGGGCAGCCGGCGCGGGTGCGGGTAGGACGGCAGACCGTTGCCCCCCGACTCCCGGCGGAAGTTGTCGAGCTGGTGCTCGTTCAGTCGGCCGTCGAGGAAGGCGCGGGCGTAGATGCCGGGGGAGGCATGGCCCTGGATGTAGAGCTGGTCGCCGGAACCGTCGGCTTCCTTGCCCTTGAAGAAGTGGTTGAAGCCGGTCTCGTAGAGCCAGGCCGCGGAGGCGAAGGTGGCGATGTGGCCGCCGACGCCGTATTTGGAGCCACGGGTGACCATCGCGGCCGCGTTCCAGCGGTTCCACGCGGTGATCTTCCGCTCGATCTCCTCGTCACCGGGCGCCGAGGGCTCGGCGGCGGTGGGGATGGTGTTGACGTAGTCCGTCTCGAGCAGCTTGGGCAGCGCGATGCCGTTGCCCTCCGCGCGCTCCAGCGTGCGGCGCATCAGGTACGCGGCACGGTGCGGGCCGGCAGCCGTGGCGACCGCGTCCAGTGAGGCCTGCCATTCGGCGGTCTCCTCGGGGTCACGGTCCGGGAGCTGGTCGAGCTCGCTCGGCTGGATGGCGTTGGGGTCGGTCATGTCGCCGCCTTCCTCAGTCGAAGGGGGTTCCCTCATCGGTAAGGGTTCGGGGGTGCCCTAGGTCTTTGGCAGGACAGGGCTCAAGCCTCGGTGGAGGCCAGTCAGCCTCGGTAGAGGCCCGTCGGCGACTTTAACTCCCTGATCGATGATCGATCAAAGGGTTGAAGGGCAAAACCTCTCGATTGCGAGAAAGTAGGCACGGGGTGCCTCCGGCGGTGGCACGGGGTGACGTTATCGCTCCGGTGTTTTTGCAGGTGAGAGTGCGTTTGAGCGAGGGCACGCTCGGTTGGCCAGGGGTGCGGGCCTGTGGCGATGTGCGGCTCTGCCGCGCGGGCGTGACCAGCCCCGCGCGACCGCAGATACACACGCATCCGCAACACCCCTGGCGGGGTCGAAGGGGCGCCAGCCCCTGGGGACGGGACGGGTGGGGGCGGCGGGGGCGAAACACCTCCGGCGACGACGGCTAGTCGGCTTCGTGCCGCGGCGCGCAGCCCAGCACATGCGCCTTCACCAGCTCCGCGATCCGCGGATCCCGGCGCCGGAACGCCTGTACGAGCTCCTCGTGCTCCTCCGCGTACGACTGCTGGACCGTGCCCAGCCAGCGGATCGACAGGGCCGTGAAGACCTCGATGCCGAGCCCCTCCCAGGTGTGCAGGAGGACGGAGTTGCCGGCCGCGCGGACCATCTCCCGGTGGAAGCCCACCGTGTGCCGCACCTGTCCCGTCCCGTCGGACGCGCGGTCGGCCTCGTAGAGCGCGGCGACATGCGGCTCGAGCGCCGAGCAGTCCTGCGCCAGCCGCTCCGCCGCCAGCTCCGCCGCGATCGCCTCAAGACCGGCCCGGACCGGGTAGCTCTCCTCCAGGTCGGCCGCCGTCAGGTTCCGCACCCGCACGCCCTTGTTCGGCGCCGACTCGATCAGCCGCAGCGACTCCAGCTCGCGCAGCGCCTCCCGCACGGGGGTCTGACTGACCTCCAGCTCGGTGGCGATCCGTCGCTCCACGATCCGCTCGCCCGGCTTCCAGCGACCGCTGACGATCCCTTCCACGATGTGCTCGCGGATCTGTTCGCGCAGCGAGTGGACGACGGGCGCGGTCATGAGTGCTCCTTAGGGAGGGGCCGCCCATCGGCCCCGGGGGCGTTTGACGTTTAGACAATAAGGCCGCACGCGCTTTCCCGAGGGGCGCACGGGGGCGCTTTCATGCAGGTGAGACGAGACTTACACGCTCCACAGGGCGGCTCACCCTGTAAAGACCCGTACCGGGTACGGCCCGGAGCGGTCACCACCGTGTCACCACCGGAACCCTGTGAGCCCCCACCCCCGTCGCGGTCGGCGTGGGAGTGCCCGCCAGGGGCGCCCCCTTGCACCAACCATCGGGGGATGGCATGAACAACCAAGGACGACGCGGAGCCCTCCGCTGGGCGGCCACGGCGGCCGTGATCGGTATGGTCCTGGGCGTGACGGGCTGCCAGCAGACGTCGACCCGGGCGGCGGCGAAGCCCCAGGCCTCGGAAGCGATCACCGGCAAGGCGGCCTCCGGTTCCTCCGGTGGCGCCTGCGTCTTCATCAAGCCCGACGGCGCCCAGAAGTTCGGCCACGTCGGCTGGGGCTTCCGCGTCGCGGGCACCGACCGCTGGGTGTACGGCGCGGTGGAGAACCCGAGCGGCAAGCTGTACACGCCTCCCGGCGGCAACATCGGTGCGTGGCATGCGGAAGGGTCGTACGACCGCATGCTCGGCGAGATGTCCCGCGACGCCCACTACCCCGGCAACTCCGAGCACCCGTACAGCCGTTACCGCTGCACGAAGTCGTCGACACACGACACGAACGCCGCCCGCGCGATGATCCGCACCGTCGAGTCCCGCGGCTTCCTCGTCGGCTTCGACCCGAAGACCGGCGACCTCACCTCCCGGGACTGCCTGGACGCGACGTACGACGTCCTGAAGGCGTACCGCACCAAGGGACTCACACGCGCCGACAAGCTGTCCGTCCCGAACGCGTGGGTCGAGCTGCTGTGGGGCTGGTCGGACAAGCGGCTGACGCCCCGGTGACACGACGGTGCCCCGTCCGGAAAGCTCCGGGCGGGGCACCGTACAGGCACTGCTTCCTGAGGCTTACAGGCCGAGCTCGACCTCGAACTCGCCCGCCTCCAGGATCGCCTTGACCGCGGTCAGGTAGCGGGCCGCGTCGGCGCCGTCCACCAGACGGTGGTCGTAGGAGAGGGTCAGGTAGGTCATGTCGCGGACGGCGATGACCGTGCCCTCTTCGGTCTCCAGGACGGCCGGGCGCTTGACGGTGGCGCCGATGCCGAGGATCGCGACCTGGCCCGGCGGCACGATGATCGTGTCGAAGAGCGCACCGCGCGAACCGGTGTTGGAGATGGTGAAGGTCGCGCCGGACAGCTCGTCGGGCGTGATCTTGTTGGCGCGGACCTTGCCGGCCAGCTCCGCCGTGGCCTTCGCGATGCCGGCGATGTTGAGGTCCCCCGCGTGCTTGATGACCGGGGTCATCAGGCCCTTCTCGGAGTCCACCGCGATACCGATGTTCTCGGTGTCGAAGTAGGTGATCGTGCCTTCGCCCTCGTTGATCTTGGCGTTGATCGGCGCGTGCGCCTTCAGCGCCTGGGCCGCGGCCTTGACGAAGAACGGCATCGGGGAGAGCTTGACGCCCTCACGGGCGGCGAAGGAGTCCTTCGCGCGGCCGCGGAGCTTCATCAGACGCGTGACGTCGACCTCGACGACCGAGGAGAGCTGCGCCTGCTCGTGCAGCGCCTTGACCATGTTGTCGCCGATGACCTTGCGGATGCGCGGCATCTTGACGGTCTGGCCACGCAGCGGCGAGGCCTCCAGCGTCGGCGCCTTCTTGGCGGCGGGGGCAGCCGGGGCGGCAGCGGCCGGAGCCGGAGCAGCGGCGGCGGCCTTCGCGGCCTCGGCGGCGGCGATGACGTCCTGCTTGCGGATACGACCGCCGACGCCGGTGCCCTTGACGGCGGCCAGGTCGACACCGTTCTCGGCGGCGAGCTTGCGCACCAGCGGGGTCACGTAGGCACCGTCGTCACCCGCGGTGGCGGCGGGCGCGGCCGGAGCGGCGGCGACCGGAGCCGGAGCGGCCGGCGCGGGGGCCGGGGCAGCCGGAGCCGGGGCAGCGACGGCCGGGGCCGGCGGAGCCACGGGCGCGGCGGGGGCCGGAGCCGGGGCCGGCGGGGCCACGGGGGCGGCCGGGGCAGCCGGAGCCGGAGCGGCGGCGGCCGGGGCCGGAGCGGCGGCGGCCGGGGCCGGAGCGGCGGGAGCCGGAGCAGCGGCCGGAGCCGCACCCGGGGCACCGATGACGGCCAGCTTGGCGCCGACCTCAGCGGTCTCGTCCTCGCCGACCGTGATCTCCAGCAGCACACCCGAGGTGGGCGCCGGGATCTCGGTGTCGACCTTGTCCGTGGAGACCTCGAGCAGCGGCTCGTCGGCCTCGACGGAGTCACCGACCGACTTCAGCCAGCGGGTGACGGTGCCCTCGGTGACCGACTCGCCGAGCGCGGGCAGGACGACGTCCGTGCCCTCGGCGGAGCCGGCGCCGGTGGCGGCCTCGGCGGTCGGAGCGGGCGCCGGAGCGGCCTGCTCGGTGGAGGGGGCCGCAGCTGCCGGCTCCGGAGCCGCGGCGGGCTCGGGCTCGGCGGCGGGGGCCGGGGCGGCAGCGGGCGCGCCCGAGCCGTCGTCGATGACGGCCAGCTCGGCGCCGACCTCGACCGTCTCGTCCTCGGCGACCTTGATGGAGGCCAGGATGCCGGCGGCGGGGGAGGGGATCTCGGTGTCGACCTTGTCGGTCGAGACCTCGAGCAGCGGCTCGTCGGCCTCTACTCGCTCACCCTCGGCCTTCAGCCAGCGGGTGACAGTGCCCTCGGTGACGCTCTCGCCGAGCGCCGGAAGGGTTACGGAAACCGCCATGGTTTCGGTTGCTCCTTACGAATTGCGGAAGTCTGTGTCGTCGCGAAGTCGCTTCGTCGACCGAGGGTCAGTCGTGAGCGTGCAGCGGCTTGCCGGCCAGTGCCAGGTGGGCCTCGCCCAGCGCCTCGTTCTGCGTCGGGTGGGCGTGGATGAGCTGGGCGACCTCGGCCGGCAGCGCCTCCCAGTTGTAGATCAGCTGGGCTTCGCCGACCTGCTCGCCCATGCGGTCGCCGACCATGTGGACGCCGACCACGGCACCGTCCTTCACCTGGACGAGCTTGATCTCGCCCGCGGTGTTCAGGATCTTGCTCTTGCCGTTGCCCGCCAGGTTGTACTTCAGAGCGACGACCTTGTCCGCACCGTAGATCTCCTTGGCCTTGGCCTCGGTGATACCGACGGAGGCGACCTCCGGGTGGCAGTAGGTCACGCGGGGGACACCGTCGTAGTCGATCGGGACGGCCTTGAGGCCGGCCAGACGCTCCGCCACCAGGATGCCCTCGGCGAAGCCGACGTGCGCGAGCTGGAGGGTCGGGACCAGGTCGCCGACGGCGGAGATGGTGGGGACGTTCGTCCGCATGTACTCGTCGACCAGGACATAGCCGCGGTCCATCGCGACGCCCTGCTCCTCGTAACCGAGACCGGCGGAGACCGGGCCACGGCCGACGGCGACGAGCAGAAGCTCGGCCTCGAACTCCTTGCCGTCGGCGAGGGTGACCTTGACGCCGTCGGCGGTGTACTCGGCCTTCGAGAAGAAGGTGCCCAGGTTGAACTTGATGCCGCGCTTGCGGAACGCGCGCTCAAGAAGCTTGGAGGAGTTCTCGTCCTCGAGCGGGGCGAGGTGCTTGAGACCCTCGATGATCGTGATGTCGGTGCCGAAGGACTTCCAGGCGGAGGCGAACTCGACGCCGATGACACCGCCGCCGAGGACGATGGCCGACTTCGGCACGCGGTCCAGGACGAGGGCGTGGTCCGAGGAGATGATGCGGTTGCCGTCGATCTCCAGGCCCGGCAGCGACTTCGGCACGGAGCCGGTCGCGAGGAGGACGTGGCGGCCCTGGATGCGCTGGCCGTTCACGTCGACCGAGGTGGGGGAGGACAGCCGGCCCTCACCCTCGATGTACGTCACCTTGCGGGAGGCGACCAGACCCTGCAGGCCCTTGTAGAGCCCGGAGATCACGCCGTCCTTGTACTTGTGGACCCCGGCGATGTCGATGCCCTCGAAGGTGGCCTTCACGCCGAACTGCTCGCTCTCGCGGGCCTGGTCGGCGATCTCGCCCGCGTGCAGCAGGGCCTTGGTGGGGATGCACCCTCGGTGCAGGCAGGTACCGCCGACCTTGTCCTTCTCGATCAGGGCGACGTCAAGCCCCAGCTGCGCCCCGCGCAGGGCCGCGGCGTAACCGCCACTACCACCGCCGAGGATCACTAGGTCGAAAACGGTGCTGGCGTCGTTCGCCACGTCACGTCCTCCATGCATGTGCGCCGTACGCCGGTCTCCTGTGACCGCGCGGCGGCTGGTGTCCGGCCGCTCTTTCTTCGGCCCTGTGGTGGGGGCCCTGTCCTGCCGAGTGCCATCTTCGCACTTGTCGGAGGAGAACGAGACGCCGGGCCGGGGTGTGAGACACCACACGCTCACATGTGAGCACCTCACTTTGAGGCAGGGGCCGCGGTGAGACACGTAGGGGCGCGGGGCTGTGTCGATGTGCGGCTCCGCCGCGCGGGCGCGATCAGCCCCGGGGGCGGTCGGGCGTACGGGGCACCGACCCACCCGGGGGCGCGGGGAACTGCGCGACCAGCCACCACCGGTCCGCACTCGCCCACGCCCCTCGGCGACCGAGCTCTCAGGCGAACGTCACCCCAGGTCACCCGCAGCCGTCAGCTCCGCCAGCCGCACCAGCGTCCTGACAGCGGTACCCGTGCCCCCCTTGGGCGTGTACCCGAAAGGCCCACCCTCGTTGAACGCGGGACCCGCGATGTCGAGGTGCGCCCACGTGATGCCCTCACCCACGAACTCCCGCAGGAAGAGCCCCGCGACCAGCCCGCCACCCATCCGCTCACCCATGTTCGCGAGATCGGCCGTGGGGGAGTCCATCCCCTTGCGCAGGTGCTCCGGCAGCGGCATCGGCCAGGAAGGCTCGCCCACCTCTGCCGCGGCCTCGTACACCGCGGAGCGGAACGCGTCGTCGTTCGCCATGATCCCGAACGTCCGGTTGCCCAGCGCCAGCATCATCGCGCCGGTCAGCGTCGCCACGTCGACGATCGCGTCCGGCTTCTCCGCGGAGGCGGCCCACAGCGCGTCCGCGAGGACCAGCCGGCCCTCGGCGTCGGTGTTGAGCACCTCGACGGTCTTGCCGCTGTACATCCGCAGCACGTCACCCGGCCGCACGGCGGAACCCGACGGCATGTTCTCGGCGAGCGCCAGCCACGCGGTGACGTTCACTTCCAGACCCAGCCGCGCGACGGCCACGATGGCGGCGAAGACAGCGGCCGCCCCGCTCATGTCGCACTTCATCGTCTCGTTGTGACCGGCCGGCTTCAGCGAGATGCCGCCCGAGTCGTACGTGATGCCCTTGCCGACGAGCGCGAGGTGCTTCTTCGCCTTGGGCGAGGTGTACGTCAGCTTCACCAGCCGGGGCGCCGCCGCCGAACCGCCGCCGACGCCCAGGATGCCGCCGTAGCCGCCCTTGAGCAGTGCCTTCTCGTCGAGCACCTGCACCTTGATGCCGTGCTCCTTGGCCGCGGCCTGCGCGACGGCCGCGAAGGCCTCCGGGTACAGGTCGTTCGGCGGGGTGTTGACGAGGTCACGGGCCCGGTTGAGCTCCTCGGTGACCGCGAGGGCACGCTCCACGGCCGCCTTGTACGCCTTGTCGCGCGGCTTGCCGCCGAGGAGGGTGACCTCGGCGAGGGGCGCCTTGCCGTTCTTCGGGTCCTTGGCGTTCTCCTTGTACGCGTCGAAGGAGTACGCGCCGAGGAGAGCGCCCTCGGCGACCGCGCCGGCGTCGGCGGCGTCCGTCAGCGGCAGCGCGAAGGCGGCCTTCTTGGAGCCGGTCAGCACGCGGGCGGCGGCGCCGGCGGCCCGGCGGAGCGCCTCGGAGTCGAAGGAGGAGTCCTTCTCGGGCTCCGGGCCGAGCCCCACCGCCACCACGAGGGGAGTCTTGAAGCCGGACGGCGCCGGCAGCTTCGTCACCTCGCCCTCGGCGCCGGAGGCACCGAGGGTCTCCAGGACGCCGGCGAGGCTGCCGTCGTAGGCCTTGTCCACAGCTTCGGCGCCCGGGGCGACGACCGGGCCCTTCGCGCCCTTGGCGACACCGATCACGATCGCGTCGGCCCGCAGGCCGGGCGCCGCGGCGGTGCTGAGAGTGAGAGCAGTCACGGTGGTGAAATCTCGCTTCCGATGTGAAGTTCAGTTGGTCGAATGTGGGTGGGTCGACCGGGCCCGACAGCCGACCCTAGAACCGTGTCCGGGGGCGGCATCGACCGGGGCCTTCACCCCGTCGATGAACACCCGGAACGAGCCTACGCGCGTATGGCTGGTTCGCTCATTCCTACGGGCGTTCACCTGTGAGTGGCGTCATGGCCACTTCTCAATCCTTACTCCCGGTGAGCTCAGTCACACTCCTCGTGTTCCGGTGAGCGCATCGCTCACCGCTTTGCATGATTTCCACTGATCATCCTTGGATTTACCACAAGGGGATCTTCTGGGGGAGGACACACACAATGGAGTGCGCACAGATGGAGGGGCGCGGCCGCTTCCCTGACCGCCGCCGGGCTACTGGCGTTGGGTCTCGGAGCACCAGGTGCGGCGGCCGCGGTGACGCCGCGCATCGATCTCAAAGTGCTGGTCGTGGACAACGGCGACAGCCTCGTCCAGGCCATCACCGCCCAGCTGAAGAGCACGGGCATCCCGTACACCACCGTCGACCTGAACGACGCGAACCGCCCCGCCATCACGGCCGCGTTCCTCAGCGACACGGTCAACGGCACGCCCCGGGCCAGGTACCAGGGCGTCGTCCTGCCCAACGAGGCCCCGTTCGGCGCCGGTTCGGCCGAACAGACCGCGCTGGAGACGTACGAGAAGACGTACGGCATCCCGCAGGTCGACGCCTACACCTGGGCGCACCCGGGCGTCGGCCTGGAGTACAGCAGCTACTCCGGCTCGCTGGACGGTCAGGCCGCGGGCATCACGGCCGCCGGCAGGTCGGGGTACTTCGGATACCTCGACGGCGCCCTCGCCTTCGAGGACAACTCCCCGTCGGTGATGGAGAGTTACGGCTATGTGGCCACCCCCGGGGCGGGCTTCACCAGCTATGTCGACACCGCCGTGCCCGGCGGCTCGGGCCGCGGCAGCCTCGTCGGCGAGTACGTCCACGACGGGCGCCGCGAACTCGTCGTGACCTTCGCGTACAACCAGTACCAGCAGCAGTTCCGGGTACTCGCCCGCGGCATCGTCGAGTGGCTGACCCAAGGAGTGCACCTGGGACAGGCGCGCAACTACTTCGCCGTGCACATCGACGACGTCTTCGCTCCCGACGGCCGCTGGGACACCGAACACAACTGCACCCCCGGCGACTTCGACTGCGCGGGCGGTGACGGCGCGGGAACCACGCCGATCCGGATGACCGCCGCCGACGCGGTCCGCGCAGCCCAGTGGCAGCAGGAGCAGGGCTTCACGCTCGACATGGTCTACAACGCCGGTTCCGGCGAGGAGTGGAAGACCGAGAACGGCGGCACGGACGCCCTCGCCACCCAGCTGCTCGCCGACAAGGCCAAGTACCGCTGGATCAACCACACGTACACGCACAAGTTCCTCGGCTGCGTCCAGGACACCTCCACGGTGCCGTGGAGCTGCGCGAAGAACACCAGCGGCGCGACCCAGTACATGAGCCGGGCCGACATCTCCGCGGAGATCCGCAACAACTACAACTGGGGCGTCAACAAGGGCCTTCCGCTGACCCGCGCCGAGCTGGTCACCGGCGAGCACTCGGGCCTGAAGACGCTGCCGCAGCAGCCGAACGACAACCCCAACCTCGCCGGCGCCCTCGCCGACAACGGCATCAAGTGGACCGCCTCCGACAACTCCCGTGAACCCGACCAGCGTTCGGTCGGCAGCGGCGTCCTGACCGTGCCCCGCTACCCGATGAACGTGTACTACAACGTCGGTACGAACGCCGAGATGGTCGACGAGTACAACTGGATCTACGCCTCGGCGGCCGACGGCGGCAGCGGCATCTGCGAGAACAACCCGTCCTCCACCTGCCTGGCCGAGCCGCTCGACCCGGCCACGGGCTACACGTCGTACATCGTCCCCCAGGAGGCCCGCACCGCCCTCGGACACGCCATCAGCAACGACCCGCGTCCGCACTACGCCCACCAGTCGAACCTGGCCGAGGACCGGACCCTCTACCCGGTCATGAACAAGGTCCTCACCGACTACCGGGCGCTCTTCGCCGACAACACCCCGGTCCAGAACCTTGCCCAGGCCGCCCTCGGCACCGAACTCCAGCGCCGCGCCACCTGGCAGGCCGCGCTGGCCTCCGGCAAGGTCACGGCGTACCGCGTCGGCACGACGGTCACGATCACGGCACCGAACGGGACGCAGATCCCGGTGACGGCCCCGGAGGGCACGAAGCAGCAGCTCCTGATCGGCACGACCACCTTCGGTACGGCGTACGCGGGAAGGCGCTCGGCCTGGACCACGCCGGCGGTACTGCAGTCCGCGTTGACACTGAAGCTGCCGTAGGGGGAGCGCCCCTCAAGGGGCGCGGGGCTGTATCGATTTGCGGCTACCGCCGCGTGGGCGCGACCAGCCACGACGCGGCGGTAGCCGGAGCACAGCCCCCGTACATCATCCGCAAACAGGGGGGAACCGCGCCGCGATGCGCACGGGCCGTCACGTCACCATGCTCACCGAAGGCACCTATCCACATGTCCACGGCGGCGTCAGCACCTGGTGCGACCAGCTCGTCAAGGGCATGCCGGAGGTCGACTTCCACATCCTCTCGCTCACCGGCAGCGGCCGCGAACCCGTGACCTGGGAGCTGCCGCCGAACGTCTATCGCCACACCTCCGTGCCGACCTGGGGCCCACGCCCTGGCCGCAGACACGCCCCGTACGGCAGGGTGCGGCGCCGTTTCATCGACTCCTACGAGCGTTTCCTGCTCTCCTTCCTCGACCCCGAGGCCCACTGCGACTTCGGCGAGGCCCTGTACGAGCTGGCCGAACTCGCCCGCGACGGACGCCTGTCGGCCGCACTGCGCACGGAGTCGGCACTGCGCTCGCTGATGTGGATATGGACGATGCCGCACCTGGCGACGGCCGAGGCCCGCCCCACGGTCCACGACGCACTCACCGCGACGGACCTGCTGGAACATGCCCTGCGCCCGCTGGGCGTCCGCATCCCCGAGGACTCGGTGGCACACGCGGTGAGCAGCGGCCTGGCCACCCTGCCCGCCCTCGCCGCCCATCAACTGGACGGCGTACCGTTCCTCCTCACCGAGCACGGCATCTACCTGCGCGAGCGCTACCTCGGCTACCGCTCGGACGCCCAACGCTGGCCCGTGAAGGCGTTCATGCTCGGCTTCTACCGCGAGCTCAACTCCCTTGGCTACAAGGTCGCCGACCTCATCACCCCGTGCAACCAGTACAACCGCCGCTGGGAGGAGCGCGGCGGCGCCGACGCCGACAAGATCCGCACGGTCTACAACGGCGTGGACCCCGCCGCCTTCCCGCACGCGGGACCCGAACCCGAGGTCCCGACCCTCACCTGGTGCGGCCGCGTCGACCCCATCAAGGACCTGGAGACCCTGATCCGCTCCTACGCCATGGTCCGCGCCGAGATGCCGGAGACCAGGCTCAGACTCTTCGGCCCGGTCCCGCCCGGCGGCGAGGAGTACAAGACCCGGCTGGAGAAGCTCGCCGCCGAACTCGGCGTCACCGACGGCCTCACCTTCGAGGGCCGTATCAGCGAGGTCTGGCGGGCCTACGCGGCCGGCCACGTGGTCATGCTCTCCTCCATCTCCGAGGGCTTCCCGTTCTCCATCATCGAGGCCATGTCCTGCGGCCGTACGACGGTGTCGACGGACGTCGGGGGAGTGAGCGAGGCGGTCGGCGACACAGGTCTGGTGGTGCCCCCGCGTGAGCCGGAGAAGCTGGCGGCAGCGGCCCTGACCCTGCTCAGGGATGACGAACGGCGGCTGAAACTGGGCGAGTTGTCACGGCAGAGAGTGATCGACCGGTTCACACTGCGCCGTTCCGTTGACAATTTCCGTTCACACTGCGCCGTTCCGTTGACAATTTCCGGACGATCTACCAGGAGCTCGCCGGTATGCCCGAGGTGTACGAGCCCGCGCTCGAGACCGTCGCCGACTGGACCCTCGAACTGCGCGACCCCTGGTACGCCGCGGTCGCGACGGACGGGACCGGCTGGTGAGCGGATCCGTCTGGCTGCCCCCGGGTGCCCGCCCGGACACCCTGCCCAGCATCCCCAGGCAGCGCACCCCCAGCTGGGCCCGACCCGACCCCCTCGACGAACTCGCCGAGCGCCTCGACGACTTCGTCGCCGCGGCCGTCCATCCCGACGAGATAGCCGCGCTCCTGGAGTCCGACGGCATGTCGGACGACCAGATACGCGAGCGGCACGGCCTGAAGAACTCCTTCGCCCTCGCCGAGGAGCTCTACGAACGCGTCGAGCGCCGCTATCCCGAACCGGAGGGCCCGGTCCACGACCTCTGGCAGGTAGGCCTGTTGGGCTGCCTCTTGCGGGGCGTCGTCTTCGCCCTCCCCGGCTTGGGCTACGTACTGGGCGCCCCGCTGATGGCCGCCCCCAGAGACCTCGGCCTCCCGGCAGGCACGGTCCCCCTTCTCGCCGGCGCCCTGGTCGGCTGGACCTGCAACCAGGGTCTCGCGCACCGGGCGTACTCCTGGCTGGGCCTGGGATACCGCACGGCGGCCCAACGCAGCCTGCTGCTGGGGGCGCCGGTGGGCGTGGTGCTGGGCGCCCTGGTCGCCCTCCTGGTCGCGGGCACGGGCGACATGACGGGGGTGGCCTTCGCCGCCGGACAGTCCCTGTACCTGGGCGCGTCGACGGTCCTGCTGGTCCTCGGTCGCGAACGCTCCCTGTTGTTCGCCCTGTTGCCGATGTCGGCGGGCGCGGCCCTGGCTTTGTTCCACACCCCGTCGACGGCACTCAGGCTCGTCCTGCTGTTGGGCTCCTTGCTGGCGGTGGTGGTCCTAGGTCTACTGGAAGTCCTGCCTGTGGGTGACGGACCTCAGGGGCGCGGGGCTGTATGGAATGTGCGGCTACCGCCGCGTGGGCGCGACAAGCCACAACGGACCCGCGGCCGACAGTCGACAATGGGCCCCCGACTCGTTTCCTCCCTCCCCTACGCCCTGTTCGGTCTGGGCACCGGCGTCCTCGTCCTCTACGCAGCCCTGGACAACGCCCTGACCGCCGTAGCCCTCACCCTCAGCATGGGCCCCGCCGAATGGCTCCTCCACCGCTTCCGCAGCGGCAGCCTCGCAGGCCTGCGCAACACCAGCACCTCAAGGGCCTTCTGGTGTACGACGGCCACCACGCTGGTCGAATGCCTGACCGCCTACCTGGTCACCCTTCTCGTCCTGGGCCTCGCCATGTCCGCCCTGTCGCCAGGTCTGCTGGTGCTGGGCGTGGTCCTCTGGACCGGTCTGCTGCTCCAGTCCTTCGGCGCGATCCTCAGCGCGACGGCGGTCTGCTGCGCCGCGGCGCTGGCCCAGACCCTCGCGCTGCTGACCCACACGGGCAACCCGCACTGGGTCGCCCTGATCGTCCACGGCACGGCGGCCGCGGCCCAAACCGCCCTCGTCTGGGCCCTGTTGGGAAGGGTGACGGCCCACCGATGAGCACTCTCCTGATCCCGTACTACGAGCACCCGTCCGTCCGCCCCGCCGAATGGAACGCGATCATCGCGGCCGCACCCCGCCTCTACGGCGTCGTCCTCAACCCGGCCAGCGGCCCCGGCGACGCCCCCGACGAGGCCTTCTCCGAGGTCGCCGCAAGGCTGCGGGCAGCAGGCACACAGGTGTTGGGCTACGCCGACACGGACTACGCCCGCAGAGCGCCCGCCGACGTGGTCCGCGACCTCACCCGCCACCGCGACTGGTACGGCACGGACGGCGCCTTCCTGGACCAAGTCACCTCGGGCCCGGAGGAGTTCGCGTACTACCGGCGGCTCGCCACCGCCGTCCGAGGCACCCTCGACCTGAACCACGGCACCACACCACACCCCTCCTACGCCCGCATCGCCGACGTCCTCGTCACCATCGAGGGCACCTGGTCGACGTACCGCCGACAGCCCCCGCAACCCTGGCGCGGCGGCAAGGACGTACGGCTGTGCCACCTGGTGTACGGCGTCCCGGACGGCGCCGATCCGGCGGCGGAAGGGGCGGACCTGTACTGCGCGGTCCCCGGGGTGGGAGATCATCCTTGGGGTACGTTGCCCCACACTCTGGAGCCCGCTCGGTGAGACGCGTTTTCTGGCTGGTCCCCCTGCTTCTGCTGGCCGCCTGCACGGCGACCCCGGACGCGAAACCGGGCCCGCGCTGGCAGCCGGCCCCCGGCCTGGACTGGCAGTGGCAGCTCAGCGGCCGGACGGTCGACACCTCCGTCGACGTCCCGGTCTACGACATCGACGGCTTCGACCAGCCCAGGTCCACCGTCACCGCGCTGCACGGCAAGGGCCGCAAGGTGATCTGCTATCTCTCCACCGGCGCCTGGGAGGACTGGCGCCCCGACGCGCAGAAGTTCCCCAAGTCGGTCATCGGCCGCGGCAACGGCTGGGAGGGCGAGAAGTGGCTCGACATCCGCAAGACGGACGCCCTGGAGCCGTTGATGGCGGACCGCATGGACATGTGCCGTGAGAAGGGCTTCGACGCGGTGGAGCCCGACAACATGGACGGCTACAAGAACCGCACCGGCTTCCCTCTGAAGGCCGCCGACCAGCTCCGCTACAACCGCCTCATCGCGAAACTCGCCCACGACCGGGGCATGTCGGTGGGCTTGAAGAACGACCTGGACCAAATCCCCGAACTGGTCGACGACTTCGACTTCGCGGTCAACGAACAGTGCGCCCAGTACGACGAGTGCGAGGCCAACGCGCCGTTCATCGAGGCGAAGAAGGCGGTCTTCCACGTGGAGTACGAACTGCCGACGAGCAAGTTCTGCGCGGAGTCACAAAAGCTGAAGCTGAGTTCGATGCTGAAGAAGTACGAGCTGGGAGTATGGCGCCGAGCATGCTGAAACTGCGCGTCCAGCCACGAC
The DNA here is from genome assembly GCF_045041015.1 of Streptomyces sp. NBC_00019. NCBI lineage: Bacteria > Bacillati > Actinomycetota > Actinomycetes > Kitasatosporales > Streptomycetaceae > Streptomyces > Streptomyces sp. NBC_00019. Next base: position 3,207,562 of record NZ_CP108302.1, on the reverse strand, counting down.
GTACTCGCCACTCAGCCACCCAGCGAAAGCACCACGAGCGCGGTCGTGGCCGCAGTCTCCGCGAGCCCTCCGAAGACATCCCCGGTCACCCCGCCGAAGCGCCGCGTGCAGTGCCGTAGCAGGAGTTCGGCAACCCCGGCGGCGACGACGACCGCGAGCGCCGTACGGACGATGTCGTACGGCCCGAAGAACGCCCCCGCACCTGCTGCCGCCGACGTCACGGCAACGGCGACGATCGCCGCACCCCGTACCGGGACCACCCCGGCCACGGCCGCTCCCAAGCCCTCGGGCCGTGCCGCCGGTACCCCGCGGCGCGCCGCCAGCGTCAACACCAGCCGGGCCGCGGTGGCCGACACGACCGCGGCCACCGCACCCCGCGCCCACGACTCGCCGTACGCCTGCGCCAACGCCGCCACCTGCGCGAGCAGCACGAAGACGAGGGTGATGACCCCGAACGGCCCGATGTCCGACTGCTTCATGATCCGCAGCGCGTCCTCGGCGGGCTTACCGCTGCCGAGCCCGTCCGCGGTGTCGGCGAGCCCGTCGAGGTGGAGCCCTCGCGTGAGAGCGGCGGGCACGGCGGCGGTGGCGACGGCGGCGAGCAGCGGTCCCGAGCCCAGGGCCAGCAACAGGAGACCCAGGCCGGCGGCCACCACACCCACCACCAACCCCGTCAGCGGAGCGCACAGCATGCCCCCGCGCGCGGCGTCACGGTCCCAGCGGGTCACCCTGACCGGGAGCACGGTCAGGGTGCCGAAGGCGAAGCGGAGGCCGTCGGGCCAGGGGTTCGAAGAGGGCGCAGACACCGGAGGAGGCTATCCGGCGGTCAGGAAGTCGCCACGGCCCGCCCTGGATAAAGTGCACATATGGGACATTGGCTCCAGCGGAACATCATCGAGCCGGGCAAACTGCCGCTGCTCCTCGCCCTCACCTCCTTCGTCGTCACCTTCCTGGTCACCCGGGTCATCACCCGGCTCATCCGCGCGGGCAAGGGTCCCTTCGGGAACGTCAGCTCCGGCGGGGTGCACATCCACCACGTGGTGCCCGGGATCGTCCTGACGGTGGTCGGCGGCTTCGGTGCCGTGGGCAGTGGCCGGCACGGCTTCGGGACGGCCGCGTGTGCGGTGATCTTCGGTGTCGGCGCGGGCCTCGTGCTGGACGAGTTCGCGCTGATCCTGCACCTCGACGACGTCTACTGGACGGAGGAGGGCCGCAAGAGCGTGGAGGTGGTCGTGCTGACCGCCGCCCTGGTGGGACTGGTGCTGTCGGGATTCTCGCCGTTCGGCGTCAACGACCTGAACCAGGACGAGCTCCAGGACCGGGCCAACGTGATCTCGACCGTGGTGGTCAACTTCCTGTTCGCCCTGGCCGTCCTGAGCAAGGGCAAGGCCCGCATGGCGATCTTCAGCGTCATCGTCCCGCTCGTCGGCCTGATCGGCTTCGTCCGCCTGGCCCGCCCAGGCTCACCCTGGGCCCGCCGCTTCTACCGCCGCCGCCCCCGCGCCCGCGCCAAAGCCACCCTCCGCGCCTACCACCACGACCGCCGCTGGGCGGGCCCACGCCGCAGACTCGAGGACCTGATCGGCGGCAAACCCGACCCACAGGCCCTGCCGTGACCTGACGCCCGCGAGCCGACAGCTGACACACCCAGCCACCGACGTGGATACCTGAGGGGCGCCGTCCCACACACCGGCCACCGGCACCGCTGTCTGCCCGGGCCCATCCCGCAGGCTCGCGGACTTGCTCGGGGCAAGCCCGACCGCAGGCCCTGCCGTGACAGGGCGCCCGCGAGGCGACAGCTGACACGCCCCAGCCACCGGCATGGACATCACCAGGGCGCCGTCCCGCGCGCCCGATCACCGACCAGGCCGCCTTGCCCGGCGACGCCCCCGCGCCCAGCTCGCCGACGCGGCCGCCGGTCGGGCGATGCCCGACGTGCGCCCGTCACCGCATCGCCACCCGCTCCGTGCGCCGCCGATGGCGTACCTCCGAGATCCCGCACAGCGCCAGCACCGCCGCGATGGCCGCCAGATGTTCCTTGCCTGCGAGGTTGTCCTTCAGCAGTACCTCGACCACCATCGCCGCGATCACCACGCCCCCGGTGACGTACGCGCGATAGCGCCAGGCCAGGAACACCGCGAGGCCCACCACGGCCGCCGAGGGGCCGGTGTCGACGACCTGGGCGTCCGTGCCCGGGAGGCCGAGCGGGCTGTCGGGGCCCAGCCAGATGCCGAGGCGTGCGTAGAGCGTGCCGGCGAGGGTGGCGGCGTAGACGATGACCAGCGTGCGCCACCAGCCCAGGCAGATCTCCGCGATGCCGAAGACGATCAGGAGCTGCGCCAGCGCGCCCCACACGGGCAGATCCAGCGCGGGTACGAACAACGACAAGGGCGTTCGCAGGAGGGCCGGCCACAGCGGATCCTCCGCCCGTACGGCCCCGACGTTCTGCACGAACTGGTAGCCCCACGACTGGTTCTGCACGAACTGCAGCACCGCCGTCAGACACACCGCGCCGATCGCCATCGGCACCGCCCGCCACCGCCGGCGGACCAGCGGCCCGCGCACCGCGATGTACAGCAGCCCCCATTCACTGCGGGCCCAGCGGACGATCCTCTTCATCGGCGCGTCTCCAGGTACGTACGGTGCGGGCCATGTCCGAAGACCGATCCGAACCGTGCGCAGTTGAGCCACACCTACGTGATCTGGATCTCCCGGGCCTGTTGCACACCTTCCCGGCAGATCGGAGACATCCACGCAAAGGTGTCACATTGACACCCCTGCTGCGCCTGTGCTGTCCTCTGGGCTACTCCTCTTTCTCCGGCTCCTCGGCGGCCGACGGCTCCTCGACGACCTCCGGCTTCTCGGGCAGCTCTGCGGCCAGCGCCGCCGCGGCCTGCACCAGCGGCAGTGCCAGCAGTCCGCCGGCGCCCTCCCCGACCGTCACCCCGTGCTCCAGCAGCGGCTCCAGCGCCATCCGGTCCAGCGCCTTCGCCTGCCCCGGCTCCCCGCTGTTGTGCGCGGCCAGCCACCAGTCCGGCGCCCGGAAGGCGATCCGCTGCCCGACCAGCGCACAGGCGGCGACCACGACCCCGTCGAGCACGACCGGCAGCTTGCGCACCGCACTCTGCAGCAGGAACCCGGTGATCGCCGCGAGATCGGCGCCGCCCACCGTCGCCAGCAGCTGCAGCTGATCCCCGAGCACCGGGCGGGCCCGCCGCAGCGCATCGCGGATCGCCGCGCACTTGCGCATCCAGGCGAGGTCGTCGATGGCCAGCCCGCCGCGCCCGGTCACCACGGACGCGTCGGTCCCGCACAGCGCGGCGACCAGCACACCCGCCGCCGTGGTCCCGCCGACGCTCACATCGCCGAGCACCACCAGATCCGTACCGGAGTCGGCCTCCTCGTCGGCCACCGCGACCCCGGCCCGGAACGCGGCCTCCGCCTCCTCCAGGGTCAGCGCGTCCTCGACGTCGATACGGCCGCTGCCGCGCCGCACCCGATGCCGTACGACCTCGCCGGGCAGCGACTCCGGATCGCAGTCCAGCGACAGGTCGACGACCCGCACCGGCACCCCGAGCCGCCGCGCGAGCACGGACACCGGCCGCCCGCCCTCCAGGACCTCACGCACCAACTCCCCGGCGCTGCCCGCCGGTCGGGCCGAGACACCGAGCTCGGCGATGCCGTGGTCACCGGCGAAGAGAATCACCCGCGGCTGTTCGATCGGCCGTACCGGAACGGCGGACTGTGCCGCCGACAGCCACTCGCCCAGGTCGTCCAGGCGGCCCAGCGACCCGGGCGGCACGATCTGACGTTCCCGGCGCGCCTCGGCGTCGCGGCGCACCCCACCGTCGGGGCGCTCGATCAGATCGGTGAAGTCGTCGAGATTAAGCGAGCTCATTCGCCGAACAGTACCGGCACCGATCGAACAGGACGGCGCCACATGGCCACCACGCGCACCTGACGTCGTTGCTCCCAAGATCGAGATCCCATACGTTCCGTTTTGCAGTGAAATGTCGTATGTCTCAGGGAGCCCCTATGAAACGCCTGCGCACCCGTGTCAGCGACCTCGACCGCAGACGCCGCCACCGCTCGACGGCACGCGCGATCCTGCGGCTCCTCCCCGAACCCGAGAGCTGGCTGGACGTGGGCACCGGCGACGCCCGCTTCCCCCAGGCGGCCAAGGAGCTCTTCCCGTACACCTCCTTCGACGGCATCGACCCGACCGCCCGCGTGGAACGGGCCCGCGAGGCCGACCGGGTGGAGGAGGCGTACGTCGGCAGCCTGACGGACGAGCGGATCGCGACCGGCCTGAGGGCCCGCTACGACGTCGTCACCCTCCTCCGGCCCCCGGACCCCGCCGACGAACTCCGCGCCGCACTCGCGGTCCTGCGCCCCGGCGGCTACCTCCTTCTGGAGGGCGTGGACGCCGCGGAGGAACTCCGCGCGGAACTGGAGTCCCAGGGCTGCACGATCCTCCCGCCGAGGAACCGCCGTCCCCGCCCCTGGACGACGTACCGCGTCATCGCCCACAAGGAGCCCTCAGCCCCGTAGTACGACCGCCTGCCCGGCCACCACCAGCACCACGTGCTCGCACTCACCGGCGAACGCCGCGTTGAGCCGCCCGAGTTCGTCCCGGTAGCGCCGTCCGGAGGCCGTGGCCGGCACGATCCCCGATCCCACCTCGTTCGACACGGCGACGACGGTCCGCCGGGTCGCCCGCACCGCGTCCGTCAGCTCCCGCACCCGCTCCCGCAGCGCCCGCTCCCCGCCGTCGGCCCACTCCGCGTCGTCCCACGCCCCGACGGCGTCCATCGCATCCGTCAGCCACAGCGACAGACAGTCGATCAGCAGCGGAGGCCCGTCGTCGGCGAGCAGCGGCACGAGGTCGCAGGTCTCGGCCGTACGCCAGGACCCGGGCCGCCGCTCGCGGTGCGTGGCCACGCGCGCGGCCCACTCGCCGTCCCCGTTGCGCGTGCCGCCGGTGGCGACGTACAGGACGTCCGGGAACGCCTCCAACCGCCGCTCCGCCTCCACCGACTTCCCGGACCGTGCCCCGCCCAGCACCAGCGTCCGCCGGGGCACGTCCGGTACGTCCTCGTAGACGCCGACGGTCAGCGTCGTCCCGTCGGGCACGGCCCGCGCTCCCGCCGCCGCGAGCCGTCGCCGCAACTCGGCGCCGGGCGGCACGTCATGGTCGAGATGGACGGCGATGACATCGGTGGCCGGCCCCATCGCACCGACCGCGCGCAGCTTGGCGAGCGCGTCCGGCCGCCCCACGACATCGGCGAGGACCATGTCGTAGCTGTCCTTGCCGTTCTCCTCCAGCCCGGCCGGAGCGCCCCCGGGCGGCAGATAGAGCAGCCGCTGCCCGTCAGGGCCGGTCACCGCGTACCCGGTCCCGGGCGAGTCCATCGCCACCGCCCGCACCCGATGCCCCGTCAGCAGCGCCAACTCCCGTCCGTCCGGCACCCGTCCCGGCTGCGGCAGCCCCGCCGGCACCTCCACGGCCGGCCCGTCGTGCGGATGCGACAGCAACACCTGCCGCACCTGCCCCAACGACTGCCCCGCCCGAGCCGCCGCGAACACCGCGCCGGGCGTCAGATCGAGCAGCAACGCCCCGTCGACGAGCAGCGCGGTGGCGGCCCGGGCGTCGGAGCCGAGCGCGGTCGCGCAGACGGCGCAGGGACAGTCGGGTCGGGGAAGGCCTGAGGGGGCGCCGGTGCCGAGGAGAGTCAGTTCCACGGCTAGATTTTCGCCGGTCACCGCTGATCTTGCGCGCGCTGGGTTGCCTTTAGGGGCGCGGGGAACTGCGCGACCAGCCACACACGACCCGCGCCCGACCGACTACCGTATGTTGATCACGGCCTAACCAGCGGAGCGAGGAGGCGTACATGGCGGCATGGACGTGGCGATTCGAGAAGGCCGACGGGACGGAGGTCCAGCCCGCGCTGCAGCCCGAGGAGTTCACCACGCAGGGGGATGCCGAGTCCTGGGTCGGTGAGTACTGGAAGGACCTCGTCGAGGGGGGCGCGGATCAAGTGCACCTGTTCGAGGACAGTACGAAGATCTACGGGCCGATGAGCCTGCACGCCGAAGAGGCGTAGGTCCTCGAAGAAGGGGCGGCCATGGCTGTGGCCGCCCCTTCACCCCGCCCCTACTGCTCGCCCGGCGTCACATCCGCCTTCGAGGAGTCCCCGAAGGTCGCCGCCGCCTCGCTGTTGGGGGTCGTGACCTGGAAGGTCCATGCCCCGAGTCTCTCCACGGGGTGAATGTCCGGCTTGTGCTGCTCACCCGAACGAGCGCACCTTCAGCCCCGCACTCCGCACAGGTGCAGCAGCGCCGCGACCCGACGGTAGGGGTCCGTCCGTCCGGCCCGCTCCTCGGCGGCCAGCAGCGTCTCCACGTCGCCCGGGATCTCCGCCCCGTCCGCCGCAGTGTCCGTGAACACCCGCACCCCGAACCAGGCGTGCAGCGGTGCCCCGATCCCGGCCAGCGTCGCGGTCAGCGTCTCCAGGCGGTCGGCCCGCACGTCGAGCCCGAGCCGGTTGGTGTACGACACGGTGTCGAAGGCCCCGAGCGCACCGGTCCAGTCGCCCGACAGGCCCGGCCGCATCGCCAGCGCGTCCGCGTTCCGCACGAGCAGCGACAGCAGCCCGCCCGGTGCGAGCATCCGCGCCAGCCCCGCCAGCAGGGGATCCGGCTCCTCGACGTACATGAGGACGCCGTGGCACAGCACGACGTCGAAACTGCCCGGCAGGAAGTGGACCCCGGTGTCCCGGCCGTCCCCCTCGATGATCCGCATCCGGTCCCGGATGCCCTCGGGCTCGGCGCACAGGGACTCCCGGGCCACCGCGACCATCGTGGCGTCCTGTTCGAGCCCGGTCACCTGATGCCCGGCCCGGGCCAGACGCAGCGCCTGGGTGCCCTGGCCCATCCCGACGTCGAGCACACGCAGCCGCTGACCCACCGGGAAGCGCCCGGCTATCTGCTCGTCGAGCTGCCGGGCCACCAGCTCCTGTCGTACGACATCCCGCAGCCCGCCCAGCCTGCTCAGCCAGGCATCCGCCGCGCCCCCGGTGAACGGCGTAGTGCTCAGGGCCGCTCTCCGCGCTTGACCTGCGGCTTGGGCAGCCGGAGCCGACGCATCTGGAGGGAACGCATGAGGGCGTAGGCGACCGCGCCCTTCTTGGACTGGTCCGGGAAGCGCTCGGCGAGCCGCTTCTTCAGACGGACGCCCGTGAGGATCGAGTCGAGCACGATGAGAACGATCACGACGAGCCACAGCAGGAGCGCGATGCTCTGCAGCGCGCCCACCTGCACCATGCTCAGCACAAGGATGATCACGGCCATCGGCAGGAAGAACTCCGCCACGTTGAACCGCGAGTCGATGAAGTCGCGGGCGAACTTGCGGACCGGGCCCTTGTCGCGGGCCGGCAGGTACCGCTCGTCGCCCCCGGCCAGCGCCTGGCGCTGCTTCTCCAGCTGCGCACGACGCTCGTCGCGCTGGCGCTTGGAGGCGTCCTTGCGCGTCATCGACGTATTGGCCACGCTGCGACGCTGCGACTGGGCCTCACTCCGCTTGGGAGTGGGGCGGCCCTTCTTCGCCTCGGGGTGGCGGATCTGACTGGAGTCGGTCACCTGCGCCTTGTCGGCGGGGGTGGCCTTCTCGTCCTTGGTGGAACGGCTACGGAACACAAAACCCAAGGGTAAGGGGTGCCCGGGGTTGGACCCCAGCCCGGTGGGGAACGATCCGGCAACACCAGTCGTCATGTAGGGGGACAGAGGGGACGTCCGGTGACCGACTGCTCACCCTGAAGGTCACCTACTCCTTACGCCGGAGCAAGGCCTTGGTCAGTCGTCCTTGGGGAGGAGCGCATCCGTCCCCGAACAGTGCGTCAATGGATGCAGGGCCCGTACTGTGGGTTCTGTCGCAGAGCTGAAGCTGGACTCGGTCAGAAGGGGGCGCGCGAAGCCCATGAGCGGTGTCATGAAGCGTATGGGGATGATCTTCCGCGCGAAGGCGAACAAGGCCCTTGACCGGGCCGAGGACCCGCGCGAAACCCTCGATTACTCGTACCAGAAACAGCTGGAGCTGCTCCAGAAGGTGCGCCGAGGCGTGGCGGACGTCGCCACGTCCCGCAAGCGCCTGGAACTTCAGCTCAACCAGCTGCAGTCGCAGTCGTCCAAGCTGGAGGACCAGGGCCGTAAGGCGCTCGCGCTGGGCCGTGAGGACCTGGCCCGCGAGGCGCTCTCCCGCCGTTCCGCCCTCCAGCAGCAGGTGACGGACCTCGAGACACAGCACTCCACGCTCCAGGGCGAGGAGGAGAAGCTCACCCTGGCGGCCCAGCGGCTCCAGGCCAAGGTCGACGCCTTCCGTACGAAGAAGGAGACGATCAAGGCGACGTACACCGCGGCCCAGGCGCAGACCCGTATCGGCGAGGCATTCTCCGGCATCTCCGAGGAGATGGGCGACGTCGGCATGGCGATCCAGCGTGCCGAGGACAAGACGGCGCAGCTCCAGGCGCGGGCCGGTGCGATCGACGAATTGCTGGCCTCCGGCGCCCTCGACGACCAGTCCGGCATGCACAAGGACGACATCCAGGCCGAGCTGGACCGGCTCTCCGGTGGTACGGATGTAGAGCTGGAACTGCAGCGCATGAAGGCGGAGCTGGCCGGCGGTACGAGCGGTCAGCAGGCCATCGAGGGTGGCCCGAGCCAGTCGCAGTCCCAGCAGCAGCCGCAGGACACCCCACGCTTCGACAAGCAGTAGGGCCCACGCCTTAGGAGGGCGACATGATCGTCAGGATCATGGGGGAGGGGCAGGTGAGACTGGCCGACAGCCACCTCACCGAGCTGAACAAACTGGACGACGAGTTGCTGGCCGAGATGGAGAACGGCGACGGCCCCGGCTTCCGCCGCACCTTCGAGGCCCTGCTCTCCAAGGTCCGCGAGCTGGGCGAGGCGCTGCCGGACGACGCCCTGGAACCCTCGGACCTGATCCTCCCGTCCCCGGACGCCACCCTGGAACAGGTCCGGGAACTGCTCAGCGACGACGGCCTGATCCCGGGCTGACACAGGCCCGGGCGCTCTCCCCGGCAAGGGCACGCCCAACACTCGGCAAGTACACAGGAAACCTACAGCTGGCCCCCGTTCCAAGCCCCGCAGGTCACCCGTACCGTTGGCAGACGTGAGCACCCTCGAGCGCGTCCGGCACCAGCTGAAGGCGCACCCCATGGCGCTGGACGCCGTACTCGCGGTCGGCGTACTCGGCTGCATGGTGGCCGGCTCGTTCGTGGACCCGCACGGACCGGACGGCGTCACCTGGGGCTTCCGCACCCCGGACCTGCTCAGTCTGGTCCTCATCGGCCTCAGCGCCGTGGCCCTCGTCTTCCGTCGCCGCGCCCCGATGACGGTGTTGGCCCTCACCGGCAGCTTCTCGATCGTCGAGTGCGTCACCGGCGACCCCCGCGCCCCCGTCGCCATGTCCGCGGTGATCGCCCTGTTCACCGTCGCCTCCGCCACCGACCGCCCCACCGCCTGGCGGGTCGGCCTGCTCACGATGACCGTCCTCACCGCCGCCGCCATGCTCGGCGGCCCACTCCCGTGGTACGCCCAGGAAAACCTCGGCATCTTCGCCTGGACCGGCATCGGCGCCACCGCCGGCGACGCCGTCCGCAGTCGCCGCGCCTTCGTGCAGGCGATCCGGGACCGCGCCGAGAAGGCGGAACGCACCCGCGAGGAGGAGGCCCGGCGCCGCGTCGCCGAGGAACGCCTGCGGATCGCCCGCGATCTGCACGACGTCGTCGCCCACCACATCGCCCTGGTCAACGTGCAGGCGGGCGTCGCCGCGCACGTCATGGACAAGCGCCCCGACCAGGCCAAGGAGGCCCTGGCCCACGTACGCGAGGCCAGCCGCTCGGCGCTCAACGAACTCCGGGCCACCGTCGGCCTGCTCAGACAGTCCGGCGACCCCGAGGCACCGACCGAGCCCGCCCCCGGCCTGGACCGCCTCGACGAACTCGTCGGCACCTTCCGCAGCGCCGGCCAGCATGTCGAGGTGGCCCGCGCCGACGGCGACACCAAACTCCCCGCCGCCGTCGACCTGGCCGCCTACCGGGTCATCCAGGAAGCCCTCACCAACGTCCAGAAGCACGCCGGGACGGAGGCGAAGGCCGAGGTCAGCGTCGTCCGCGTAGGACCGAACATCGAGATCACCGTCCTCGACAACGGCGCCGGGGAGTACGACGAACCGGCCGACGGCGGTGGCCACGGCCTCCTCGGCATGCGCGAGCGGGTCACCGCCCTGCGCGGCACCCTCACCACCGGTCCCCGCTACGGCGGCGGCTTCCGCGTCCATGCGATCCTGCCGGTCAAGACCCGCAGCCGCGCCGCCGACGACGCCGTATGACCGGCGCGCGGAACTCAGACGCACCCCGCGGAAGTTGTCGTAGCACCGAGCCCCCTGCCGCAGAGGACCCCGAATGACCATCCGCGTCCTGCTCGCCGACGACCAGGCACTGCTGCGCAGCGCCTTCCGCGTGCTCGTCGACTCCGAGCCCGACATGGAGGTCGTCGGCGAGGCGTCCGACGGGGCGGAGGCGGTGCGGCTGGCCAAGGAGGAGCGGGCCGACGTCGTGCTGATGGACATCCGGATGCCCGGCACCGACGGCCTCGCCGCCACCCGCCTGATCAGCGAGGACCCCTCCCTCGCCCAGGTCCGGGTGGTCATCCTGACGACCTTCGAGGTCGACGACTACGTCGTGCAGTCGCTGCGGGCCGGCGCCTCCGGCTTCCTCGGCAAGGGCAGCGAACCCGACGAGCTGCTCAGCGCCATCCGGATCGCGGCGGGCGGCGAGGCCCTGCTCTCCCCGGCCGCCACCAAGGGCCTGATCGCCCGCTTCCTCGCCCAGGGCGACGCGGCGGACGACGCCAACGACCCCGCCCGCGCCGCCCGCCTCGACGCGCTCACCGTCCGCGAGCGCGAGGTCCTCGTCCAGGTCGCCGGCGGACACTCCAACGACGAGATCGCCGAGCGCCTCGAAGTCAGCCCGCTCACCGTGAAGACGCACGTCAACCGGGCCATGGCCAAGCTGGGCGCGCGGGACCGGGCGCAGCTCGTGGTGATCGCGTACGAGTCCGGGCTGGTACGTCCGAGGGTGGAGTGACCCCAATTGCCCGTACTGTGCAGCCAATTGAGGTAAGCTGCGTTGCACCGGGCTGGTTCCAACCCGGCTGGTGTTGATCGCGTCAGACTCGGTCGTTCGTTGAGCGGTTGAGCAGCGAGAGCCAGGAATCCCCGGTCCCGGCCGGGGAGGGTTCAAAGAATTGAGAGCCCTGACTCGCGCAGCGAGCTAGGGCAGAAGTAGGTACCGGGGGTCGCGATCGCCTGCCGTGTGATCGCGGCGCCCCCACCTCTCGCAGCAGCTGCTGCCCTCCATCGAACTGCCGATGGTGTCCGTGCTCGCCCCCTACCAGGGCGCCTCGCCGGATGTCGTCGAGAAGCAGGTCGTCGAGCCCATCGAGGACAGCCTCGAAGCGGTGGACGGCATCGAGGGAGTCACCTCCACGGCCAGTGAGGGCAACGCCGTCATCATGGCGTCCTTCGACTACGGCAGCGGCACCAAGCAGCTCGTCGCCGACGTCCAGCAGGCCGTCAACCGGGCCCGTGCCCAGCTGCCGGACGACGTCGACCCGCAGGTCGTCGCCGGCTCCACGGACGACATGCCGACCGTCGTCCTCGCCGTCACCTCCGGCAAGGACCAGCAGGCCCTGGCCGACCAGCTCGACCGGACCGTCGTGCCGGACCTGAAGTCCATCGACGGCGTCGGCCAGGTCACCGTCGACGGCGTCCGCGACCTCCAGGTCACCGTCACCCCGGACGACACGAAGCTCACGAAGGCGGGCCTCAGCTCGGCCGCCCTCGCCCAGGCCCTCCAGGCGGGCGGCGCGACCGTCCCGGCCGGCTCCTTCGACGAGGACGGCGCCAACCGCACCGTCCAGGTCGGCGGCGGCTTCACCTCGGTCGGGCAGATCCAGGACCTGATGGTCACCGGCCAGACCGGAAAGAAGCCCGTCCGCCTCGGTGACGTGGCTACGGTCGAGCAGGAGCAGGCCGCGGCCGACTCCCTCACCCGCACCGACGGCAGGCCCAGCCTCGCGGTCATGGTGACGATGGACCAGGACGGCAGCGCGGTCTCCATCTCCGACGCGGTCGAGGACAAGCTCGCCGACATGCGCAAGGATCTCGGCTCGGACGCGACGGTCACCGTCGTCAGCGACCAGGGCCCCGCGGTCGCGAAGGCCATCGACGGCCTGACCACCGAGGGCGCGCTCGGCCTGCGCCTGCCGCTGGTGAACATCAGGCTCGATGCTCTCGAGGTTGATGTTCACCAGTGGCAGGGCGGGTGAGCTGTTCGGCTCCTTCAGCGTCTCTGATCAGCTGACTGCTCCTGCGGGGCACGCAGGACCGTGACGCAAGAAACCGCGCCGTGGGCCGATCGTCATCGTGCCCTGGTGCCGATGGTCAAGCCGTCGGCCCGCGTGACACGTCCCTCCGGACGCTGGCCGGTCAGGCATGTGCGCCCTGACCGGGGAGGGTGCTCGACGTCGCCTGGGCGCCGAGCGTGCACGTCACACTCTGCCACAGCGTGACTACGGTTGGCTAATCTGACTGGTGGGCCACCGTCACGGCCGCCCTGCTGGCATCGCTGCTCGTGTCCCTGACGGTCGTCCCGGTCCTGTCGTACTGGTTCCTGCGCGCCCCCAAGGGCACCCCGGCCGACGCCGAGGAAGCCCGCCGCCTGGCGGAGGAGAAGGAGGCGAAGAGCAGGCTCCAGCGCCTCTACGTCCCCGTCCTGCGGTTCGCGACCCGCCGGCGCCTGACCAGCGTGCTGATCGCCGTGGTGATCCTCATCGGCACGTTCGGCATGTCCGGACTGCTGAAGACCAACTTCTTCGACCAGGGCGAGCAGGAAGTCCTCACCGTCAAGCAGGAGTTGAAGCCCGGCACCAGCCTGGCGGCCACCGACGAGCAGGCCAAGAAGGTCGAGGGGCTGCTCGCCGGCACCAAGGGCGTCAAGGACTACCAGGTCACCATCGGCTCGTCCGGCTTCATGGCGGCCTTCGGCGGCGGCACGGACACCAACCAGGCCTCGTACCAGGTGATGCTGGACGACTCGTCCTCGTACGAGGACGTGCAGGACCGCATCGAAGCGGGCCTGAAGAAGCTCGACGGCATCGGTACGACGACCATCGCGGCCGGCGACGGCTTCGGCAGCCAGGACCTCAGCGTGGTCGTGAAGGCGGCCGACGCGGACGTCCTGCGCGAGGCGTCGGAGGAGGTCCGCAAGACGGTCGCGGGCCTGGACGACGTCACCGACGTGACGAGCGACCTGGCGCAGAGCGTGCCGCGCATCTCGGTGAAGGCCAACGACAAGGCCGCCGCTGCGGGCTTCAACGACCAGACCCTCGGCGCGGCCGTCGCCGAGGCGGTCAAGGGCACCACGGCCGCCAAGGCGATCCTGGACGACACCGAGCGCGACGTCGTCATCAAGTCGGCCAAGCCGGCGCAGACCCTGGACGAGCTGAAGAACCTGAAGCTCGGCCCGGTGAAGCTGGGTGACATCGCCACGGTGAAGCTGGCGGACGGCCCGGTCTCGATGACGAGGATCGACGGACAGCGCGCGGCGACCGTCACCGCCAAGCCGACGGGCGACAACACGGGCGCCGTGAGCCAGGACCTCACGTCCAAGCTCGACGCCCTGAAGCTCCCGGAAGGCGCCACGGCCTCGATCGGCGGCGTCACCTCGGACCAGGACAGCGCGTTCAAGAACCTGGGCCTGGCGATGCTCGCGGCGATCGCGATCGTCTTCATGCTGCTGGTGGCGACGTTCCGTTCGCTGGCCCAGCCGCTGATCCTGCTGGTCTCCATCCCGTTCGCAGCGACGGGCGCCATCGGCCTCCTCATCATCACGGACACCCCGATGGGCGTCCCCGCGATGATCGGCATGCTGATGCTCATCGGCATCGTGGTGACGAACGCGATCGTGCTGATCGACCTCATCAACCAGTACCGCAAGCAGGGGTACCCGACGGTGGACGCCGTCATCGAGGGCGGCCGCCACCGGCTCCGCCCGATCCTGATGACGGCCCTGGCGACGATCTTCGCCCTGCTCCCGATGGCCCTCGGGGTCACCGGCGAGGGCGGCTTCATCGCCCAGCCGCTGGCGGTGGTCGTGATCGGCGGTCTGATCACGTCGACGCTGCTGACCCTCCTCCTGGTCCCGACGCTCTACACGATGCTGGAGCTCCGCAAGGAGCGCCGCGCGAAGAAGCGGGCGGCCAAGAAGGCGAAGAAGGCTCAGAAGACGGAGGCACCGGCCCAGCCGGAACCCGCGGGCGTGTGACGGCCGCGACGGCCGGGTTCTGGACGACGACCGTCCGGAGCCCGGCCGTCGGCGTTCCGGCGTTCTGTATCTTGTGGCTCGAACTGCTTTACGGTGAAGGGGATCCCGGTCGTGCCACTGCACAAGGACGACCCGAAATCGGTCGGAGGATACAAGCTGGTCGACCGGCTCGGCTCCGGAGGCATGGGGGTCGTCTACTGGGGCAGATCGCGCTCGGGCCGTGACGTCGCCGTCAAGGTGGTGCACGCCCAGTACGCGGAGGACAAGGTCTTCCGCGCCCGCTTCCGGCACGAGATCGAGTCCGTCCGCAAGGTCAGCGGCGCCTTCACCGCGCCCGTGGTGGACGCCGACCCGGAGGCGATACGGCCCTGGATGGCGACCCAGTACGTCCCCGGCAGCTCCCTCGCCGAACGGATCCGCGACCACGGAGCCCTCAAGGGCGCCGAACTGCGGCGGCTGGCCCTGGGGTTGGTGGAGGCGCTGGAGGACATCCACCGGGCCGGAGTGGTGCACCGGGACCTCAAGCCCGCCAACGTCCTGATGGCCGAGGACGGCCCCCGCGTCATCGACTTCGGCATCTCCCGCGCCGCCGAGAACCACCAGACCCTGACCGAGACCGGCCAGATGATCGGCACCCCGCCCTTCATGTCACCGGAACAGTTCACCGACGCCCGCACGGTCGGGCCCGCCTCGGACGTCTTCTCGCTCGCAGCCCTCCTGGTCTTCTCGGCCACCGGACGCGGCCCCTTCGACGCCGACAGCCCGTATCTGACCGCCTTCCGGGTCGTCCACGAGGCGCCCGGACTGGACGGTGTGCCGCAGCCGTTGCGCACGGTCCTGGAGCGCTGCCTGGTCAAGGAGGCCGCCGACCGGCCCCGACTGGACGTGCTGGCCAAGGAGTTCGCCGAGGCCCTGCCCGAGCCCGACCCCATGGACCCGGACACCACGACCCTGCGGCTGGCCGACCTGAGGACCACCGAGGAGACCTACGGCGACGCCGACCCGGCGATGGTGACCGGCCTGCCGAAGCCCCGCAGCCGGACCCGGAGGGGCCGCCGCCTGCTGGTGACCGTCGGCACACTGGGCGCGGTGAGCCTCGGCCTGCTCGGGTACATACGCTTCGGCCCGGGATTCTCGGACACCCCCCAGGAGACGAGCTCGGTCGCCACGTCCGGGGTCACCCGCTGGTCGGCGGTGCCCAAGGGCTGGCAGGCCTGGCAGACGACGATGTTCGAGACCGCACGGTCGGGCGAGGTCAACCCGCTGGCGAAGGCCGGCGAGGACACGAGCGACGCCACCTGCCAGCCGTACGAGAACGCGGTCTACTGTGCGGGCAACACCGTCCTCCCGGTCCGCCTGGACAGCCGTACCGGCGCCACCGTCTGGCGCTCCGCCCTCGCGACCTCCGCCGAGGGCACGGACTCGTCGGGGAACAACTTCGCACTCCTCGGCGTGCGGGACGACGCGATGATCCTGCAGCACGACGTCTTCGCGGCCGACGGGAGCACCAGGTCGAGCATCGTCGCCCTCGACACCGAGACCGGCGACCAGCTGTGGGCCCGCGACCGGGGAGGGCCGAGCGCCGACCAGCTCATGGCCGGCGACCTCATCATGACCCCCGACGCCGGCGGCCGGCTGGTGACGGCCCGTTCCCCGCGCACCGGCACCGACCGCTGGACCACACAGCTGCCCGCCGGCGACTACTGCTCCTTCGGGACGGCGGGCTCCCGCCTGTACGCGCACTGCTTCCCGGACGACGAGTCCAAGGACGCCGTACTCCTGGAACTGAACAAGACCGACGGAACAGTGCGCCGACGTCTGAGCACCCCGAACGGGAGCGGCCTGCTCGGCACCGTCGACGGCCGCCTCGCCGTCGGCGTCGCGGTCAACGGCGGCTCAGGCCCGGCCCGCCTCGAGGAGAACACCTTCGACGAGATCCGGCTCATCGACCCGGACACCGGCGCCACCACCACGACCGAACTCAAGCAGACCTACAAGAGCTCGATCCGCCTCGCCGCCGGCACCGTCTGGATCACCGGAGCCAATGGCCAGGTCACCGCGGTCTCCCCCCTGACCGGCAAACAGCTCTGGCAGACCCGAACCAGCGTCGAGGACTCGGGCCGGCCCACCTACGACCCCACCACCCACACGCTCTACCTGGCCAGCATCAGCGGCCGGGTCGCCGCCCTCGACTCCCGCAAGGGCACGCTGCTCTGGGAGACCGGCGCCCGAGCCGACCAACTCGCCAGCGGCGAAACGACCAAGTCCAAGGTGTCGCTGGACGGCGGGGCGGTGGTCGTGAACACGCCGAACGGGACGGTCTTCAGCCTGGACCCCGCTCACCCCGAGGGGTGAGCGGGCGCCGCAGGAGTCCTACGGCAGCGCCAGCATCCGCTCCAGCGCCAGCTTCGCGAACGCCTCGGTCTCCTTGTCTACCTCGATGCGGTTGACGAGGTTGCCCTCGGCGAGGGACTCCAGGGTCCAGACGAGGTGGGGGAGGTCGATGCGGTTCATCGTCGAGCAGAAGCAGACCGTCTTGTCGAGGAAGACGATCTCCTTGCCCTCGGGCGCGAAACGGTTCGCGAGCCGGCGTACGAGATTCAGCTCGGTCCCGATGGCCCACTTGGAGCCGGCCGGAGCGGCCTCCAGGGCCTTGATGATGTACTCGGTCGAACCGACGTAGTCCGCCGCGGCCACGACCTCGTGCTTGCACTCGGGGTGCACCAGCACGTTCACGCCCGGGATCCGCTCGCGCACGTCCCGCACCGACTCCAGGCTGAAGCGGCCGTGCACCGAGCAGTGACCCCGCCACAGGATCATCTTCGCGGCCCGCAGCTCCTCGGCCGTCAGCCCGCCGTTCGGCTTGTGCGGGTTGTAGAGGACGCAGTCCTCCAGCGTCATCCCCATGTCCCGCACGGCCGTGTTCCGGCCGAGGTGCTGGTCGGGGAGGAAGAGAACCTTCTCGCCCTGCTCGAAGGCCCACTCAAGAGCCTTCTTGGCGTTGGACGAGGTGCAGATCGTGCCGCCGTGCTTGCCCGTGAACGCCTTGATGTCCGCGGAGGAGTTCATGTACGAGACGGGCACGACCTGCTCGGCTATCCCGGCCTCGGTCAGCACGTCCCAGCACTCGGCGACCTGCTCGGCGGTGGCCATGTCGGCCATCGAGCACCCGGCGGCCAGGTCCGGCAGCACGACCTTCTGGTCGTCGCCGGTCAGGATGTCCGCGGACTCCGCCATGAAGTGCACACCGCAGAACACGATGTACTCGGCCTCCGGGCGCGCGGCCGCGTCCCGGGCCAGCTTGAAGGAGTCACCCGTGACGTCGGCGAACTGGATGACCTCGTCGCGCTGGTAGTGGTGGCCGAGCACGAAGACCTTGTCCCCGAGCTTCTCCTTGGCCGCGCGGGCACGCTCCACCAGGTCCGGGTCGGACGGCGAGGGCAGGTCGCCGGGGCACTCGACACCCCGCTCGCTCTTCGGGTCGGCCTCACGGCCGAGGAGCAGCAGGGCGAGAGGAGTCGGCTGTACGTCGAGCTCCGTGGTCTGGGCGGTGGTCACGGCACGCACCCTTTCTACTTTTCGTCGATCTGACGTTATCTATCATAACCCGGTTCACGTCACTTTGACGACGGTCATAGCGTCGATGTGACATGAATCCCGGCACCGCACCGGCGGGTGATCTTCGGGCCGCTGTTCGCTTCGTCGCGGGTGTGCGAGCATGAAAGAACAGGCGAAAAGACAAGGCGCGCGGCCCGGAATGAATCCGCGGCCCTGACGGTTGGAACCGTCGGCAAGCAGTCTCCGTACAACCCGGGAGAGATGTAGATGTCCGTATCGGACGAGAAGACCACTGTCAGCGACGGCATCCTCCTGTCCGACGCCGCCGCGGCGAAGGTCAAGGCCCTGCTCGACCAGGAAGGCCGTGAGGACCTGGCCCTGCGCGTGGCCGTTCAGCCCGGTGGCTGCTCGGGCCTGCGCTACCAGCTCTTCTTCGACGAGCGCTCCCTCGACGGCGACGTCGTCAAGGACTTCGGCGGCGTCAAGGTCGTCACCGACCGCATGAGCGCTCCCTACCTCGGCGGCGCGTCGATCGACTTCGTCGACACCATCGAGAAGCAGGGCTTCACGATCGACAACCCCAACGCGACGGGCTCCTGCGCCTGCGGCGACTCGTTCAACTAAATCCGTACGCCGGCTGCATCCGCGAGATCCAGCCGAATCCGTACGACGGTGAAGGCGGCGGCCCCCTCCGACAGGGCCGCCGCCTTCATGTGTTCCGGAGCGTGCGGACTACCGCGCCCCGGACGTCTCCGGCAGCCGTGCCCCCGCCTTCTCCAGCGGGACCCCGGTGCCGTCCGTGCCCACGACCTTCCGGTCGCCCACGGGCTCGTCCAGCTGCACCGTCTCGTGGTAGATCTTCGCGATCATGATGCAGATCTTCTTGTCCGGCCAGGGCGTCTCGGTCACCTGGACCGTCACATGGTCGGAGCCCTCGACCACCGACGCCTTGTAGTCGGCGCAGACCCCGCCCGTGTAGGTCACGGTGAGCTCGTCGCCCTCGGCGGTGTAGCCCTCCACCTTCACATCACGCTCGGCCGGCGCCGCAGTCGGCTCGTCGGGGTCGGGACCGGTCGGCCGCGGGCTCGGCTGGCCCGTCGGCTCGTCGGTGGGCGCCGAGGACGGTGTGGTCGAGGCCAGGTACTTCGGGTCGATCGCGGGGTACGTCACCGTGAAGCCGTCCTGCGCGCCGGACGCCCGCACCTCGAAGAGCCACGACGGCACCAGGGCCTGCCGGGCGTCCACGTAGTGCGAGGCCAGCCCGAACACGGCCTTCTCGACCGTGATCGTCTCCTGCTTCGGCGTACTGGTCCCCTCCGCCCCGCAGGGCGTCTCGAGGCGGTCCTTGAGCGGTACGGAGGTGGCGCAGCCGCCGATGCCCATGCGGTGGTCGGTCGCCGGCACGGTGTTCAACAGGTCCAGCGCCTTCTCGGCGCTCACGACGGGGTACGTGTCGCTCTTCGCCGGCGTCTTCAACTGACCGCTGCCGCCGACCACTTCGCCCTGCGCGTTGACGGTGACCCCGGTCGTCCAGCCGTGCGTCGGCAGCCCACCGACCACCGGATCGGCGTTCACCACCCGCTGGGCGCCCATGACCTGGCTCGCGTCGACCTTCGCGTCGTCCTGCCCGACCGCCTTCAGCACCGGCGCCGCCGCCTGCTTCGCGGCCTCCTCGCTCACCGGGTCGCCGGCCGGCGCGGCGGGGTCGCTCGCACACACGGTCTCGCTCTGGCAGTCGTCGGTCCCCGGCGCGTACCGGTGGAACGTCCACGCCCCCGGCGCCTGCTGGTTCACCTGCAGACTCGGCCCGGCCGCCTCCTGCCCGCCGACCTTCCAGGCCTTGCCCTCCAGGACGGGCGTCCCGTCCACTCCGAGCGCCTTCGCCAGCCGGGCCACGTCGTCCTTGGTGA
Organism: Streptomyces sp. NBC_00019; assembly: GCF_045041015.1. Classification (NCBI taxonomy): domain Bacteria; kingdom Bacillati; phylum Actinomycetota; class Actinomycetes; order Kitasatosporales; family Streptomycetaceae; genus Streptomyces; species Streptomyces sp. NBC_00019. The sequence goes on along the minus strand of NZ_CP108302.1, from coordinate 3,187,689 downwards.
CCTCGCCGATCGCCCGGTACACGGGGGCCTCGCCGGGGCCGTCCGGCAGTGTGCCATCGGCCTGATAGGTGACGCCGTACGGGTTGGGCTCACCCGGCGCGATGCCGGTCGTGCCGCCGTCGCCCCCGGTGTACCCGTCGAGGTTGAGCAGCGGGGGAGTGTCGTCGCCGTTCGCCCCGGACGTCGTACCGCCACCGCCCGACCCACCGGAGGCCGAGGTGGCGAGATACGCCCCACCGCCCCCGACGAGCAGCACGGCGGCCGCGACGGAGGCGATGAGCACGGGGGAGCGGCGCCGGGCGGAGTGCGGGGCCTCGGGCTCGCCGTCCCGGGGAATCTCCTGCTCGGAAGCCTCGGAAGCCTCGGAAGCCTCGGAAGCCTCGGAAGCCTCGGAAGCCGCGGGAGCTCCGGCGGGCTCGTGAGCCTCGGGAGCTCCGGCGGGTTCGGAAATCTCGTTGGGCTCGGCAGCCCCGGAAGCTACGGCGGGCTCGGGAATCTCGTCGGGCTCGGGAGCCTCGGAAGACTCGCTGACCCCGGCGGTCTCGTCCGCCTCGGAAGTCTCAGCGACCCCGGAAGCCTCGGACGCCTCCGCGGCGTCCTCCTGGGGGGCTTCCCCGGGGGCCTCCGCCTCCGGGGCCCCCTCCGCCGCCGTACCGCCGTCTTCGTCGGCGATCTCGGCGACCCCGGCACCCTCATCGGCGCCCGTGGCCTTGCCGACCTCGGCGTCGTCGTCGTTGTCGGGTCGCTCGGTGTTCACCGCATCGCTCCTTCGGCCGCGCATCTGTCCCTATGACCCTGACCCGGCCCTGTCAAAACGGCCGGCTGGAGGGTCGTATCCCACATCCCCTTTACGGGGGACAGCGATGGGACGCAGCGGGGGAGTGCATGGTTCCCCGGGAGGCGCTGTTTCAGTCGCCGTAGTCCGACATCGCGTCCAGCAACCGGGCGGACTCGGTCGGAACGGTCACGCCGTGGATGAGTGAGGGGGAGACGGGAAGGGCAGCGACCCGGTCGGGAGCCAGCCAGTGCGGGGCCATCCGGGCACAGTCGCCGAGCAGCGCCGCGAGATCGCCGTCCAGGTCGGCCGGAACGGGGGCGTGGACCTTGAGGTTCGTCATGACGGCACCGTATGCAGGTCGGAGCCCGCGAAGAAAGATCTACTATCGGGTAGTTTTGGCGGCTTCAGAGGCCCGTGCCGACCGGGTAGCGTGAACTGTCAATAAACCCTCCCCTCAGGAGAGTCCTCGCCGTGCGCATCGCAGTCACCGGCTCCATCGCCACCGACCACCTCATGACCTTCCCCGGCCGCTTCGCCGACCAGCTCGTCGCGGACCAGTTGCACACGGTCTCGCTCTCCTTCCTGGTCGACAATCTGGACGTACGCCGGGGCGGCGTAGGCGCGAACATCGCCTTCGGTATGGGCCAGCTCGGCACCGCGCCGATCCTGGTCGGCGCCGCGGGTTTCGACTTCGACGAATACCGGGCCTGGCTGGACCGCCATGGCGTCGACACCGCGTCCGTCCGTATCTCCGAGACGCTGCACACCGCGCGCTTCGTCTGCACCACCGACGCCGACCACAACCAGATCGGCTCCTTCTACACCGGGGCGATGAGTGAGGCCCGCCTCATCGAGCTGAAGACCGTCGCCGACCGCGTGGGCGGCCTCGATCTGGTCCTCATCGGCGCCGACGACCCCGAGGGGATGCTCCGTCACACGGAGGAGTGCCGTTCGCGCGGCATTCCGTTCGCCGCGGACTTCTCCCAGCAGATCGCCCGTATGAACGGCGACGAGATCCGGATACTGCTGGAGGGCGCGACGTACCTGTTCTCCAACGAGTACGAGAAGGGCCTCATCGAGTCGAAGACCGGCTGGACGGACGAGCAGATCCTCGCCAAGGTCGGCCACCGGGTCACGACGCTGGGCTCGCGCGGTGTCCGTGTCGAGCAGGTCGGTCAGGACCCGATCGAGGTCGGCTGCGCGGAGGAGGAGCGCAAGGCCGATCCCACGGGCGTGGGTGACGCGTTCCGTGCGGGGTTCCTGTCGGGACTGGCGTGGGGGGTCTCGCTGGAGCGTGCGGCGCAGGTCGGGTGCATGCTGGCGACGCTCGTCATCGAGACGGTCGGTACGCAGGAGTACCAGCTGCGTCGGGGGCACTTCATGGAGCGGTTCACCAAGGCGTACGGGCATGAGGCTGCGGCTGAGGTTCAGGGGTATCTGGGCTGAGTTTGCCGTCTGCGGGGGCGTAGGGGCTGGTTGCGCACACGCGGAGGTAGCCGCATATCGACACGGCCCCGCGCCCCTTTGGGTGGGTCAGGTGAGCCGGCGGATCAGATATGCCGTTCCGTTTTCCGCCGGTTCCTCGCCCACGTACTCCTGCTCGCGCATCTCGCACCACGCGGGGATGTCCAGTCGTGCTGCCTCGTCGTCCGACAGGACCCTGATCAGGCCGCCCACCGGAACGTCCCCGATGACCTTCGCGAGCTCGATCACAGGGATCGGGCACCGCTTGCCCAGGGCGTCGACGACGAGCTCGTCCTCCTTCATGACCGCCACCGGTGTCGGCGCGCCCAGCTTCTCCCGTACCCCCGACACCGCCCCCGGCAGCACGGCGAGGAACCTCTCCACATCCTCCGCCGTCGCCCCTCGTGGCAACGAGACCCGCACATTCCCCTCACTCAGCACCCCCATCGCCTTCAGCACATGGCTGGGCGTCAGCGTGCTGCTCGTGCAGGACGAGCCGGACGAAACGGAGAAACCCTTCCGGTCCAGCTCGTGCAGCAGTGTCTCCCCGTCGACATAGAGACAGGAGAAGGTGACGATCCCGGGCAACCGCCGCTCCGGATCCCCCACCACCTCCACATCCGGCACCAGCCGCGGCACCCGTACCCGGATCCGCTCCGTCAGCTCCCGCAGCCGTACCGCCTCTTGGGCCGCCTCGGCCCGCACGGCCCGCAGCGAGGCCGCCGCCGCGACGATGCCCGGCAGATTCTCGAACCCCGGCGCCCGCCCCGACTCCCGCTCGTCCACGGGCCCTTGAGCGGCGAACCGCACCCCCTTGCGTACGACGAGCAGCCCTACCCCGGACGGCCCACCCCACTTGTGCGCACTGGCCGCCAGCAACGACCAGTCACCCTCGACCGTCCCCCACCCGAGCGACTGAGCCGCGTCCACGAACAACGGCACCCCGGCCGCCCGGCAGGCCTCGGCCACGGCGGCGACCGGCTGCTCCGTCCCCACCTCGTGGTTGGCCGACTGGAGACAGGCCAGCGCGGTGTCCTGCCGGAGCAGAGCCGCGTAGGCGGAGGGATCCACCCTCCCCGACCGCTCGACCGTCACCCGATCGACCGAACCGCCCTCCCTCTCGTGCACTTCGGCCGAATGGAGCACGGAAGAATGTTCAACCGCTGACACGATCAGGTGACGCCCGACGCGCCGCCGCCCAGCCAGAACACCCGCGATTCCGGTGTGTACGGCCCGTGTGCCGGACGAGGTGAAGGTCAGCTCATCAGGACGACACCCGACAGCCTCGGCAGCGGCTTCCCTGGCGGCGTCCAGCAGCAACCGCGCCCGTCGGCCCTCCCGGTACAACCGCGCGGGATCAGCCCACCCCTCGTCCAGGGAGGCCAACAGCGCCTGACGAGCGACGGGATGAAGGGGAGCACTGGAAGCAGCGTCGAAGTAGGACACGCGCCAACGCTAACGCCGCCAGGGGCGCGGAGAACTGCGCGATCAACCACAAACAACCCGCAGCCGCCATTCCAGCGAACCGCCCAACCCTCTAGGCCCCCCTCCCCGCGAACCCCCAGAACGCGTCGGCTAGGGTTTGGTCCGCATAAACATCCAAACCCCTGCCCGACGCAGGGCGGCGACCGACCACCGAGTAAGGCAGGCCGCAGCCAACTACGCGCGGGCGAGACTCTCGGGAAGGCGCTACGTGAGTCCCAACGGCTCCGACCGCTCGCCGCGGCGCCCGATGCGGCGGAAGCTGCTGCAGGCAATGACCGCGGGCCTGGTCCTGGCGACCGCGACCGGTTGCACATACAAGGACTTCCCCCGCCTTGGTATGCCCACCCCCACCACCGAAGAGGCTCCGCGGATCCTCTCCCTGTGGCAGGGCTCGTGGGCGGCCGCGCTCGCCACCGGCGTGCTGGTCTGGGGCCTGATCCTGTGGAGCGCCATGTTCCACCGGCGCAGCCGCACCAAGGTCGAGGTTCCTCCGCAGACCCGGTACAACATGCCCATCGAGGCGCTGTACACGGTGGTCCCCCTCATCATCGTCTCGGTGCTCTTCTACTTCACGGCTCGTGACGAGTCGAAGATCCTGAGCCTCGACAAGAAGCCCGACGTCACTGTCAACGTCGTCGGCTTCCAGTGGAGCTGGGGCTTCAACTACGTCGAGAACGTCGACGGTTCCACCGGTGACGCGAAGACCGACAAGAATCTGGACGCGATCCCGCAGCGGTTCAAGGACCAGTTCCCGGCCGCCGCCGGCGGTGTCTACGACGTCGGTACGCCCGGCACCCGGAACCCGCAGACCAACAACCCGGGTCCGACCCTCTGGCTCCCCAAGGGCAAGACGGTCCGCTTCATCCTCACCTCGCGTGACGTCATCCACTCCTTCTGGGTGGTGCCGTTCCTGATGAAGCAGGACGTCATCCCGGGGCACACCAACTCCTTCCAGGTGACCCCCAACAAGGAGGGCACCTTCCTGGGCAAGTGTGCCGAGCTCTGCGGCGTCGACCACTCCCGAATGCTGTTCAACGTGAAGGTCGTCTCTCCCGAGCGCTACGAGCAGCACCTCAAGGAACTCGCCGAGAAGGGGCAGACCGGTTACGTTCCCGCGGGCATCGAGCAGACCGCCCACGAGAAGAACCGGGAGACGAACAACCTGTGAGCATCCTCAACGAACCCCAGGGTGCCGCGGCAGAGTCCCACTACGCGGACGAACTGCCGGTCCGGCGCAAGCAGCCCGGCAACGTCGTGATCAAGTGGCTCACCACCACTGACCACAAGACGATCGGAACGCTGTATCTGGTCACGTCGTTCGCGTTCTTCTGCATCGGTGGTCTGATGGCGCTGTTCATGCGCGCCGAGCTGGCCCGCCCCGGTCTGCAGATCATGTCGAACGAGCAGTTCAACCAGGCGTTCACGATGCACGGCACGATCATGCTGCTGATGTTCGCGACGCCGCTGTTCGCCGGCTTCGCGAACTGGATCATGCCGCTGCAGATCGGCGCGCCGGACGTGGCCTTCCCCCGGCTGAACATGTTCGCCTACTGGCTGTACCTGTTCGGCTCGCTCATCGCGGTCGGTGGCTTCCTCACCCCGCAGGGCGCGGCGGACTTCGGCTGGTTCGCCTACAGCCCGCTGTCCGACGCGGTCCGCAGCCCGGGCATCGGTGCCGACCTGTGGATCATGGGTCTGGCCTTCTCCGGCTTCGGCACCATCCTCGGCTCGGTCAACTTCATCACCACGATCATCTGCATGCGCGCACCCGGCATGACCATGTTCCGCATGCCGATCTTCGTGTGGAACGTGCTGCTGACCGCGGTGCTGGTCCTGCTGGCCTTCCCGGTCCTCGCGGCCGCGCTGTTCGCCCTGGAGGCGGACCGCAAGTTCGGTGCGCATGTCTTCGACTCCGCCAACGGCGGGGCCTTGCTATGGCAACACCTCTTCTGGTTCTTCGGCCATCCAGAGGTGTACATCATCGCCCTACCATTCTTCGGAATCATTTCCGAAGTGATCCCGGTCTTCTCCCGTAAGCCGATGTTCGGCTATATGGGCCTGGTGGCCGCGACGATCTCGATCGCTGGTCTGTCCGTGACGGTGTGGGCGCACCACATGTATGTCACCGGCGGTGTGCTCCTGCCGTTCTTCTCCTTCATGACGTTCCTCATCGCCGTGCCAACAGGCGTGAAGTTCTTCAACTGGATCGGAACGATGTGGAAGGGCTCGTTGAGTTTCGAGACCCCGATGCTCTGGGCCACCGGCTTCCTGATCACCTTCGTCTTCGGTGGTCTGACCGGTGTCATCCTGGCCTCGCCGCCGATGGACTTCCACGTCTCGGACTCGTACTTCGTGGTGGCGCACTTCCACTACGTGGTGTTCGGCACCGTCGTCTTCGCGATGTTCTCCGGCTTCCACTTCTGGTGGCCGAAGATGACCGGCAAGATGCTCGACGAGCGCCTCGGCAAGATCACCTTCTGGACGCTGTTCATCGGCTTCCACGGCACCTTCCTGGTCCAGCACTGGCTGGGTGCCGAGGGCATGCCGCGTCGTTACGCGGACTACCTGAACGCCGACGGCTTCACCGCCCTGAACACGATCTCGACGATCAGCTCGTTCGTCCTCGGCGCGTCGGTCCTGCCCTTCCTCTACAACGTGTGGAAGACGGCCAAGTACGGCAAGAAGGTCGAGGTCGACGACCCGTGGGGCTACGGCCGCTCGCTCGAGTGGGCGACGTCCTGCCCGCCCCCGCGGCACAACTTCCTCACCCTGCCGCGGATCCGCAGCGAATCCCCGGCGTTCGACCTGCATCACCCGGAGATCGCGGCTCTCGATCAGCTCGAGAACGCGCCTCACGGTGAGAAGGCCCTGGCTGGTGGCAAGGAGGCCGGCAAGTGAAGGTCCAAGGCTGGTTGTTCATGTGGCTGAGCGTCTTCGTGCTCGCCATGGCGGTCGTCTACGGCGTGTGGTCGAAGGAGCCTGCCGGTACCACGGCGCTCTTCCTGGCCTTCGGCCTGTGCATCATGATCGGCTTCTACCTGGGCTTCACGGCCAAGCGGGTCGACGTCGGTGCGCAGGACAACAAGGAGGCGGACGTCGCGGACGACGCCGGCGAGGTCGGGTTCTTCAGCCCGCACAGCTGGCAGCCGCTGTCGCTCGCCATCGGTGGCGCGCTGGCGTTCCTGTCGATCGCGATCGGCTGGTGGCTGATGTACTTCTCGGCGCCGCTGATCATGATCGGCCTGTGGGGCTGGGTCTTCGAGTACTACCGCGGTGAGAACCGCACCCAGTAGCACGAGCTGAGCGCAAAAGAGCCCGGACACTCCGACAGGAGCGTCCGGGCTCCCGCTTTTGCAGCAGTGCTGTTCCCTCGTACGAGTTACCCACCGCGCCGCCGCTGACGAAGCTTCCTAGCGTGAAGTCATGAGCCAGACTCCGCGTACACGCACCGTCATCTCCTGCACGCTGCTGGTGGTCGCCCTGACCGCCGGCGGCACCGCCTGCAGCAGCGAGGGCAGCCCGCTGTCGGCGGCGCCGTACGACGCGGCGGACCAGATCTCCTTCAACGGCCCCTCGGGCGACGGCAAGAAGGCCGACCCGGACAAGCCCCTGGAAGTCACCGCCGAGGACGACGACGGGCGCATCACGGACGTCACGGCCCTGGACGCGACAGGACGCTATGTGGCGGGCGAACTCTCCGCCGACGGCACCCGCTGGCACAGCACCAGCCCGCTGGCCGCCAGCGCCCACTACACGGTGCGGGTGAGCACCGAGGACGAGGACGGGGCGCCCGGCCGCAAGGTCCTCGCCTTCGACACCGGCAAGCCCCTCACCAAGAAGCGCCTGAAGGTCACCTTCGGTCCCAAGGCGGGCAAGTACGGCGTCGGCCAGCCCATCACGGCCGAACTCAGCAAGCCCGTCAAGGACAAGGCGCAGCGGGCCATCGTGGAGCGCGCGCTCAAGGTCGACTCGATGCCCGCCGTGGAAGGCGCTTGGCACTGGGTGGACGACAAGGAACTCCACTACCGCCCCAAGGAGTACTGGCCCAGCAAGGCCACCATCCAGGTTCGAAGCAATCTGGACGGCATCAAGATCAGCGATCGGCTGTGGGGCGGCAAGGTCAAGCCCCTCAAGCTGACCACGGGCGACCGGGTCATCGCCGTCACGGACGCGTCCTCGCACTCCATGACGGTCTACAAGAACGGCAAGGCGATCAACGACATCCCGGTCACCACCGGAAAGCCCGGCTTCGAGACCCGCAACGGCGTCAAGGTCGTACTGGGCAAGGAGTACTTCGTACGGATGCGCGGCACCAGCATCGGTATCTCCGAGGGCTCCTCGGAGTCGTACGACCTGCCCGTCTACTACGCCACCCGCGTCACCTGGAGCGGCGAGTACGTGCACGCCGCCCCCTGGTCGGTGGGGTCACAGGGCTATGCCAACGTCAGCCACGGCTGCACGGGCATGAGCACCGGCAACGCCGAGTGGTTCTTCGACAACGTCCGTGAGGGTGACGTCGTCAAGGTCGTGAACTCCTACGGCGACACCATGGAAGCCTTCGGCAACGGCTTCGGGGACTGGAACCTCGGCTGGAAGAAGTGGCGCAACGGCAGCGCCCTGGTGGGCGGAAGCCCCGACGGCCCCCGCCCGGAGGAGAAGGCGAGACTGCGTCCCGAATCGGTCTGAGCGGCCGTATCAGGCGCTCAGAGCCTTCTTCTGACGCAGCAGGGACGCCAGCGCCGGCGCGAACTCCACCGGGTCCACGGGATGCGTCACCGCGGCCTCGGCACGGCTCCAGGTGGCCAGCCAGGCGTCCTGGGGGCGCCCGATCAGCAGCAGCACCGGCGGGCAGTTGAAGATCTCGTCCTTGGCCTGCCGGCACAGCCCCATGCCGCCCATGGGCACGGCCTCGCCGTCCAGGACAGCGACGTCGATACCGCCCCGGTCCAGTTCCTTGATGACGGCGGCAGGCGTCGCGCACTCCACGAACTCGACTTGGGGGACGTCGGGAGCGGGCCTGCGTCCGGTGGCGAGCCGCACCTGCTCGCGGGTGTTGGAGTCGTCGCTGTAGACCAGCACCGTGGCGGTCGCCTGCATGGTTCCTCCGTGACATCAGTGTCGTACGGCCATGAACGGGCAGAGCCCGATGCGGCGGATGCTACTCCCTTGAACAGCCGGTCAACACCCGCTTGAACACCCCCGCGATGGGCCATACGGGCAGTACACACCCTGCGGACACCCCGAACGGCACCCCCGGGAGTGAGGGCGGGATAAGGGACCGACATAATGTCGGTCGTGGCGACAGCAACGACAGTAGAAACCGGGCACGCGCACCCGTCGGTCAACCGGCCGAACCTCACCAGCGTCGGAACCATCATCTGGCTGAGTTCCGAGCTGATGTTCTTCGCGGCCCTCTTCGCGATGTACTTCACCCTCCGATCGGTGACCGGTCCCGAGTTCTGGAAGGAGAAGGCAGACTTCCTGAACCTCCCGTTCTCGGCGACGAACACCACGATCCTGGTGCTCTCCTCCCTCACCTGCCAGCTCGGCGTGTTCGCCGCCGAGCGCGGTGACGTGAAGAAGCTCCGGATGTGGTTCATCGTCACGTTCGTGATGGGTGCGATCTTCATCGGCGGTCAGGTGTACGAGTACACCGAGCTGGTGAAGCACGAGGGCCTCTCGCTCTCCTCGGACCCGTACGGCTCGGTCTTCTATCTGACCACCGGTTTCCACGGTCTGCACGTGACGGGTGGCCTCATCGCCTTCCTGTTCGTTCTCGGCCGCACCTACGCGGCCAAGAGGTTCACGCACGAGCAGGCGACCGCCGCCATCGTCGTGTCCTACTACTGGCACTTCGTCGATGTCGTCTGGATCGGCCTCTTTGCCACGATCTACCTGATCAAGTAGCAGGGCCCGCTCCCGCACATTCCAGAAGCATCGACGCAGAAGATCCTGACACCGGGGTAATCCGTGAAAAAGCTCTCCGCACGACGACGCCATCCGCTGGCGGCGGTCGTCGTCCTACTCCTCGCGCTGGCGGCCACCGGGGGGCTGTACGCCGCGTTCGCGCCGGCGGACAAGGCGCAGGCCGATGAGACCGCCCAGTCCCTCACCATCGAGGAGGGCAAGAAGCTGTACGCCGTGGGCTGCGCAAGCTGCCACGGCACCGGTGGTCAGGGCACCACCGACGGCCCGAGCCTCGTGGGTGTGGGCGCCGCGGCCGTCGACTTCCAGGTCGGCACCGGCCGTATGCCGGCCCAGCAGCCCGGCGCGCAGGTCCCGAAGAAGAAGGTCATCTACACGCAGGCCGAGATCGACCAGCTCGCCGCGTACATCTCCTCGCTGGGTGCCGGTCCGGCCATCCCGACGAAGAACGAGTACAGCCCGGACGGAGCGGACATCGCCAAGGGTGGCGAGCTGTTCCGCACCAACTGCGCGCAGTGCCACAACTTCACCGGCAAGGGTGGCGCGCTGACGCACGGCAAGTTCGCGCCCGAGCTCGAGGGCGTCGACCCGAAGCACATCTACGAGGCCATGCAGACCGGCCCGCAGAACATGCCGTCGTTCCCCGACACCATCCTGTCGGAGCAGAACAAGCAGGACATCATCGCGTACCTCGACGCGGTCAACGGGGAGGACACCGAGAGCCCCGGCGGCCTCGAACTGGGCGGACTCGGTCCGGTCAGCGAGGGTCTGTTCGCTTGGGTGTTCGGACTCGGTGGGCTCATCGCGGTTGCCGTCTGGCTCGCCGCCCGGACCGCAAAGGCCAAGAAGTCATGAGTAGCCAAGACATTCCGGAAGAGAACGAGAACCTGCCCGCAGAGCAGGACTCACATGGTGCGGTAAGCGTCGCGGACGACAAGAACCCGTTCGCCGACCCCGGCCTGCCGCCCCACGAGCACCGCGTCCAGGACATCGACGAGGTGGCAGCCCGGCGCTCCGAGCGCGTGGTCGCCTTCCTGTTCACGCTGTCGATGCTGGCCACGGTCGCCTTCATCGCCTCGTACGTGGCGGTGCCGCACGACAAGGCGATCTACGTCTTCCCGATCGGTCACATCAACGCGCTGAACTTCGCGCTCGGTCTGACCCTCGGTGTGGCGCTCTTCTCGATCGGCGCGGGCGCGGTCCACTGGGCCCGCACGCTGATGTCCGACGAGGAGATGGTCGACGAGCGGCACCCGATCTCGGCCACTCCCGAGGTCCGCGAGAAGGTCTTCGACGACTGGAAGGCGGGCACCAAGGAGTCCGCGATCGGCCGTCGCAAGCTGATCCGCAACACGATGCTCGGTGCGCTCACCCTGGTGCCGCTCGCCGGAGTCGTGCTGCTGCGTGACCTCGGCCCGCTGCCCGGGACCAAGCTCCGCCACACCATGTGGAAGAAGGGGCTGCTGCTCGTCAACATGAACACGAACGAGCCGCTGCGCCCCTCGGACGTCGCCGTCGGTTCGCTCACCTTCGCCAAGCCCGACGGCCTGGAGGAGGACGACCACGAGTTCCAGACGGAGATCGCCAAGGCGGCCCTGATGATCGTCCGGCTCCAGCCGGACGACATCAAGGACAAGCGCGAGCTCGAGTGGTCGCACGAGGGCATCGTCGCGTACTCGAAGATCTGCACCCACGTCGGTTGCCCGATCTCCCTGTACGAGCAGCAGACGCACCACGTCCTCTGCCCCTGCCACCAGTCCACCTTCGACCTCTCCGACGGTGCCCGAGTGATCTTCGGCCCCGCCGGTCACGCCCTGCCGCAGCTGCGCATCGCCGTGAACGACGAGGGCTACCTCGAAGCGCAGGGCGACTTCGAAGAGCCTGTCGGTCCTGCCTTCTGGGAGCGCGGATGAGCACCAACGAGAACAACGAGCCCGCCCGCGAACGCGGGAAGGCGCCGGCCGGCGAGAAGCTCGCCGACTGGGCCGACGGCCGGCTGGGGATCTACTCCCTGGCCAAGGCCAACATGCGCAAGATCTTCCCCGACCACTGGTCGTTCATGCTGGGTGAGATCTGCCTGTACAGCTTCATCATCATCATCCTCACGGGTGTGTATCTGACGCTGTTCTTCCACCCGTCGATGAACGAGGTGGAGTACCACGGCAGCTACGTCCCGCTGCAGGGACAGCTGATGTCCGAGGCGTTCAACTCGACCATGCACATCTCCTTCGATGTGCGCGGTGGTCTGCTGATCCGGCAGATCCACCACTGGGCGGCGCTGATCTTCCTCGCCGGCATGTTCGTGCACATGATGCGCGTGTTCTTCACGGGCGCGTTCCGCAAGCCGCGTGAGGTCAACTGGCTGTTCGGCTTCCTGCTGTTCGTCCTGGGCATGTTCACCGGCTTCACCGGCTACTCGCTCCCGGACGACCTGCTCTCCGGCACCGGTGTCCGCTTCATGGAGGGCGCGGTCCTGTCCGTGCCGATCGTCGGCACGTACCTGTCGTTCTTCCTCTTCGGCGGCGAGTTCCCGGGCGGCGACTTCGTGGCCCGCTTCTACTCGGTCCACGTCCTGCTGCTGCCGGGCATCATGCTCGGCCTGATGGTGGCGCACCTGATCCTGGTGTTCGTCCACAAGCACACGCAGTACGCGGGCCCCGGCAAGACCAACAAGAACGTGGTCGGCATGCCGCTGTTCCCGGTCTACACGGCCAAGGCCGGAGGCTTCTTCTTCCTGGTCTTCGGTGTCATCGCGGTCATCTCGGCGATCGCCTCGATCAACCCGATCTGGTCCATGGGCCCCTACCGGCCGGACCAGGTGTCCACGGGCGCCCAGCCCGACTGGTACATGGGCTTCTCCGAGGGTCTGATCCGTGTGATGCCGGGCTGGGAGATCAACTTCTGGGGTCACACGCTCGTCCTGGGTGTGTTCATCCCGCTGGTGATCTTCCCGCTGGTCCTGGTCGCGATCGCGGTCTACCCGTTCATCGAGGCCTGGGTCACCGGCGACAGGCGCGAGCACCACATCCTGGACCGCCCGCGCAACGCGCCGACCCGTACGGCCTTCGGCGTCGCGTGGATCACCTGGTACATGGTGCTGCTCATCGGCGGTGGAAACGACCTCTGGGCCACGCACTTCCACCTGTCGATCAACTCGATCACCTGGTTCGTCCGGATCGCGTTCTTCGTCGCCCCGGTGCTCGCGTTCGTCGCGACCAAGCGGATCTGCCTCGGCCTCCAGCGCCGCGACAAGGACAAGGTGCTGCACGGCCGCGAGTCGGGCATCATCAAGCGCCTGCCGCACGGTGAGTTCATCGAGGTGCACGAGCCGCTCACCCAGGACGCGCTGCACACGCTCACCGCGCACGAGCAGTACGTGCCGGCCGAGATCGGCCCGACGGTCGACGACAACGGCGTCGAGCGCAAGGTGAAGGGTTCCGAGAAGCTGCGGGTCAAGCTGAGCAAGGCTTACTTCGGCGAGGAGTCCCAGATCCCCAAGCCGACCGCCGAGGAGTACAAGGAGATCACGAGCGGCCACGGCCACCACTGATCGCTGCGCTCGCCACGCGCGCCGAAGGGCCCCGTCCGAACACCGGACGGGGCCCTTTGCCGTGCCCTGCGGCTGGATAGGGTGGGGGCACACTCTTCTACGACATCCTGGAGCGGCCTTATGAGCGCTGTGACCCCCGCTGGAGGCGACATCGCGGCGGGCCGTTCCTGGCCCGACGTACTGAGCGCCCTGCTCGCCGGGCAGGACCTGAGCTCCGGTGACACGGCGTGGGCGATGGACCGCTTCATGAGCGGCGAGGCCACGGACGCCCAGATCGCGGGGTTCATGGTGGCGCTGCGGGCCAAGGGGGAGACGGTCGAGGAGATCACCGGTCTCGTCGAGGCGATGTACGCGCACGCGCAGCCGCTGGACATCCCCGGGCCGGCCGTCGACATCGTCGGCACCGGCGGCGACCGGGCGAAGACGGTCAACATCTCGACGATGTCCGCCATCGTGATCGCGGGCACCGGGGCGAAGGTCGTCAAGCACGGCAACCGGGCCTCGTCCTCGGCGAGCGGTTCCTCCGACGTCCTGGAGAAGCTCGGCATCAACCTGGACCTGTCGCCCGCGCGGGTGGCCCAGGTGGTGGACGAGGCCGGCATCACCTTCTGTTTCGCGGCCAAGTTCCACCCGTCGATGCGGTTCGTCGGCGGCGTCCGCCGGGACCTCGGGATCCCGACCTCGTTCAACCTGCTCGGCCCGCTGACCAACCCCGCGAGGGTCACCGCCTCGGCGGTCGGCTGCTTCGACACCCGGATGGCGGGGCTCATCGCCGGAGTGCTGGCCGAGCGCGGCTCCTCCGCGCTGGTCTTCCGCGGTGACGACGGTCTCGACGAGCTGACGACCACGGCCACTTCGCGGGTGTGGATCGTCCGCGACGGCAAGGTGCGCGAGGAGGCCTTCGACCCGCGGGACGTCGGTCTCGAACTGGTGCCGGTGGAGGCGCTGCGGGGCGCGGACGCGTCATTCAACGCCGAGGTCGCCCGACGTCTGCTGGACGGCGGGACCGGAGCGGTGCGGGACGCGGTACTGCTCAACTCGGCCGCGGCGCTGATGGCGTTCGCGCCGACGGAGGCACCGCTCGTGGACCAGATCCGGGCCGGCATGGTGAAGGCGGCCGAGTCGATCGACTCCGGCGCCGCCAAGCGGACCCTGGAGCGCTGGGCGGCGGCCAGCAACGCCTGACGTCCACGAGTGTCGTCCCGCGATCCGGACACGGGTTGCGGGACGACGATCACATCGCGTACGTTCTTTGACCAGGTCATGAGTGACAGTCATGAGGCCCCGGCCGACTGTCCGGCAACCCTCCGTCCGTGGCGGGGTGCCCCGGGTGAAGACCAGGCCGTAGGCAGCGAGGTCTACGGCAAGCGCGGGCCCCTCTCGAATCCAGGGGTCCTGGTCGTTCGAGGGAGTCTTCCGTGAGCAAGCGAATGCGATAGGGCTGCCGAGCCCCGCCTCCGCGCACCCTTTTCCTCACCCCCGCATGTCCTTCTTCGGCATGCTCTCTCACGGGAGTTCCCCATGTCTGTCTCCACCGCTGCCGCCGCCCAGACCATTTGTGCCCCACTGTCCGTTCTGGGCAGCGATGTCACCGTCCCGCTCGTCACCGGCGGAGAGGTCACCTACGCGGCCCTCGACTACGCGGCCAGCGCGCCCGCCCTGCAGCGCGTGTGGGACGACGTGGCGGCCTACGCCCCGTACTACGGCAGCGTCCACCGCGGTGCCGGCTACCTCTCGCAGCTTTCGACGGACCTCTTCGAGAACGCCCGGAAGACGATCAGCGAGTTCCTGGACTGCCGCGCCGACGACCAGCTGATCTTCACCCGCTCGACCACGGACTCCCTGAACCTCCTCGCCCAGGCCCTCCCCGCCGACTGCCAGGTCTTCGTCTTCGAGACCGAGCACCACGCGAGCCTGCTGCCCTGGAAGGACGCCCGGGTCACCTACCTCGACGCCCCGCGCACCCCGCAGCAGGCCGTCGAGACCCTGGAGCAGGCCCTCGCCGCCCGCACTGCATCCATTCAAGAGGGCTACGGCCCGGCCCTGGTCTGCGTGACCGGCGCCTCCAACGTCACCGGCGAGCTGTGGCCGGTGCGTGAGCTGGCCGCCGCCGCCCACGCGCACGGCGCCCGGATCGTCCTGGACGCCGCCCAGCTGGCCCCCCACCACCCGGTCTCCGTGCAGGACCTGGACGTCGACTGGATCGCCTTCTCCGGCCACAAGCTGTACGCGCCCTTCGGCTCCGGTGTCCTCGCGGGCCGCGCCGACTGGCTCCGGGCCGCCGACCCCTACCTCGCCGGCGGCGGCGCGAGCCGCAAGGTCACCCGCCGTGAGGACGGCGGCGTGGACGTCGAGTGGCACGAGACCGCGGCCCGCCACGAGGCCGGGTCCCCGAACGTGATCGGTGCCTACTCCATCGCGTCGGCCTGCAAGGCGCTCACCGAGGCCGGCTTCGACACCCTGGTCGCCCGTGAGCAGCACCTGATCGAGAAGGTGAAGACAGGCCTCGCCGAGGTCCCGGAGGTCCGGATCCTCTCCCTCTTCGGGGACGACGCCCCGCGCGTCGGCGTGATCTCCTTCGTCGTCGAGGGCTGGAACAGCTCCCACTTCGCCGCCGCCCTCTCCGCCGAGTACGGCATCGGCGTCCGCGACGGCCTCTTCTGCGCCCACCCCCTCGTCCGCACCCTCCTCGGCAGCGACCCCCAGACCCAGGGCGAGTGCGGAGCCCCGGAGGCCGCGCCCGGCGAGAAGTCCCTCAACGCGATCCGGGTGAGCTTCGGCGCGGGGACGCCGGACGAGCACGTCGAGCGCTTCGTGACCGCCGTCAAGGAGCTCGTCCAGGACGGCGCGAAGTGGAAGTACCGCACGGAGGACGGCCGTTGCGTCCCGGCGGTCTGACCTGCTGACGGGCCTGCTATACCCTGCCTCCTCGACAGGTTCACGCCGACGGGGGAGCAGGAAGTGCAGGTGCTGCGCGCGACGGACCCACGCAGGATCGGCCCGTACGAGGTGCGGGGCCGGCTCGGCTCGGGCGGCATGGGCGAGGTCTATCTCGCCGAGTCACGGGCGGGACTGCGCCTTGCGGTGAAGGTCGTGCGGTCCGAGTACGCCCAGGACCGCACCTTCCGCGCCCGGTTCCGGCAGGAGGTGCGGGCCGCGCAGACGGTCGGCGGGACGGGGACGTACACCGCGCGCGTGGTCGACGCCGACCCCGAGGGCGAGCACCCGTGGATGGCGACGGAGTTCGTGGAGGGCCCGAACCTCAGGGACGCGGTGCTGGACGGCGGGGCGCTGCCGGAGCCGGCGGTACGGGTGCTGGCGGCGGCGCTGGGTGAGGCGCTGGGCGCGATCCACGCCAAGGGCATGGTCCACCGGGACCTCAAGCCCTCCAACATCCTGCTCGCGCCGGACGGCCCCCGGGTCATCGACTTCGGGATCGTCCGGGCGCTGGAGGCCACGGCGATGACCCGCACGGGCGCGATCGTCGGCTCGGTCGGCTATGTCTCGCCCGAGCAGATCCGCAACGGTGGCCAGGTCGGCCCGCCGAGCGACGTCTTCGCCCTGGGCGCGGTGCTGGCGTATGCGGCGAGCGGCCGCGAGCCCTTCGGTGAGGGCCAGGACTCGGTGATCCTGCTGCGGGTGCTGACCCGGGACTTCGACCTGAAGGGCGTCCCGGAGGGTCTGCTGGCGCTGGTGGAGTCCTGTCTGCGGGACGAGCCGGAGGAGCGGCCGACGCCGGAGGCGGTGGTCGGGGCCGTGGGGCATACGGCGGGAACGCTGCGGGAGAGCGTACGGTCCGGCTGGTTCAGGGCCGCCTCGGCGGAGTCCGTCGCGGTCAAGGGTGACGAACGGTGGCTTCCGCAGGGGGAGTCGGGGGAGCGGGAGAGCCGGGTCGAGTACGTGGCGCCGGTGACGGCGACGGACACGCCGGTGCCGGATGTGGCGGTGCCCGACGTCCCGGCGGAGACCGTGGTCCCCGGTCCCTCGCCCTCGCGGCGTGGGCTGCTGAAGGCCCTCACCGGCGGGGCCGTGGTGGCTGCCGGGGGCGGGGTCGGCGGGTGGCTGTGGCTGCGGGACTCCGGGAACGAGGGGCGCGAGACGGGCGGGGCTACCGCGCCGGACAAGGCCTCGACTTCCGGCAAGCCGGGGGCGAAGGTCCGGTGGCGGTACTCGGCCGCCAGGCCGAGCGCTTCGCAGGGCCCCCTGGGGACGGTGTCGCCCGATGGGAAGGTGCTCTACGTCCCGATGGCCGACGGGACTCTGCGGGCGATCGCAGCGGACGGCAAGGAACTCTGGAAGCGCGACTTCGGCAACATCGCCACCCTCACCGTGTCGAACCCGGTGGTGACATCGGACGGCCTCTACACCGTCGTCAGCGATGTCGAAGCGGGTGCCCCCGTCTCCTCGTTGCTCGCGCTGAACGCGGGCGGGACGCAACGGTGGAGAAAGTCCACACCCAGCGGGGGCTATGTCACCAATCCGGTGCTGGTCGGGGATCTGGTGGCCGTCGGCTACGCCGTGGCCGACCTCGAAGGCGCCGGCGAGATCCGTGCCTACGACGCGGGCGGCGAGAGCCGGTGGAACACCGGGCTCCAGGGATCCCCGCACGCCGAGCTCCTGGTGGCGGACGACATCCTCTACGCGCCGAGCTTCGACAACCATCTGCACGCCCTCGCCGGCGCCGACGGCGCGGAGCTGTGGAAGGCCAAGGTGAACGGTGACGTCGACCGGCCGGCGGTGACCGGGGGCGTGGTGGCCGTCGGTACGGGCGACGAGGCGGGCACCTTGTTCGGGATCGGCGCCGACGGCCTACGGGTGTGGGTGGAGAAGGGGCTCGGCAGTGCGTTCGTCACGGCCGGCGGCTCGGACGACGTGGCGTTCCTCGGCATCGAGCCGGAGGGGCAGGTCCTCCTGGCGATCGACAAGGACGGGCAGCGGCTCTGGGAGTACCGCCCCGGGGACTTCTTCTCGGAGCCGGTGCCGGCCGGAGAGCTGATCTACCTGCTGACGCCCACGCAGGTCCATGTCCTCACACGGGCCGGCAAGTTGAGCTGGAAGGTGGAGGTCGGCGCCCTCCAGTACGGAACGGCGGCCCCCGTTCTGCACGGGAACCGCCTCTACACCGCCTCCAGCGAGGGCATCACCGCCCTCGACGTCACCGCCTAGCTGTCGAGCCCGATCGCGAACGCGGCCTCCAGGTCGTGCTGGGAGTACGTGCGGAAGGCGACGTGGGTGTCGGTGCCCTCGACGCCCGGGATCTTGCTGATGCTGCCGGGGATGACCTCGGCGAGGTCCTCGTGCTGCTTGACCCGGACCATGGCGATCAGGTCGTAGGTGCCGGTGACGGAGAAGACCTCGCTCACGGAGTCCAGGGCCGCGATCGACTCGGCGATCTCGGGGATCCGGTCCACGCTGGTCTTGATGAGGACGATCGCGGTGATCACTGCTGGTTCTCTCCCTCGGGGGCCGGAGCTGGGGCGGTCTTCACTCTAGTGGCACGGCCGAATCGCACCCACGCGAAGGTGAAGCCCAGGCCGAAGCCCACCAGGTGCGCCAGATACGCCACCCCCGGGCCGTGCGACGCCTGTCCCGCCGCCAGCCACTGCAGGGTCGCCCAGAAGGGCAGCACGACCCAGGCCGGGAAGCGCAGAGGGAGGAAGAAGAGGAACGGGAGCAGGCTTGTCACCCGGGCCCCGGGGAACAGGTAGAGAAACGCTCCAAGGACCGCGGAGATCGCCCCCGAGGCGCCGACCAGCGACTGCTCGGAGTCGGCGTTGGCGGCCGCGTAACCCAGGAGGGCGAGATAGCCGCAGCCCAGGTAGAAGAGCGTGAACTGGATGCGGCCCATCCGTTCCTCGGTCAGCACGCCGAAGACATAGAGGAAGAGCATGTTGCCGAGGAGGTGGACCCAGCTGCCGTGGACGAAGAGCGCTGTCGCCGGGGTGAGCACGGCTCTGGCCGAACCCTCGAACAGTTCTGCGGGGACCACGCCCCAGCGGTGGAAGTAGGCGCGCTGGGCGGCCAGCAGCGCGTCGCCGGCGCCGTACGCCGGATTGAGGCCCGCCGCCGGGCCGATCACGAAGAGCGCGCAGCACAGGGCGATGAGGCCGTAGGTCATCGGCGCCGACCGCCACAGCGATCTGCTCGCCCGGCCGGCCACCACGCTCCAGTTGCTGATCATGAACACAGAGCATGACGTAACGGGACGCAAGCCGACAGACCGCCTCGCCGCCATGGACGGACCAGCGGCGAGTCCCCGCCAGGCCGTAGGGTTACGGCCACACGCGCCGGGAGACCGGCGCGTCACGGACAATAGAGACCTAGAAGGAATGAGCACAGTCACGATGACGGTTCCCCTGCCGACCGCCTCGACGCGGTGGCGCTGCACCCTCTGTGGCAACCTCACGCGCTTCGATGTGACCCGCTCGTCGAAGGTCGTCGAGTACGTCCACCTCGACCTCGCCGGTGAGCCGAAGGTCGAGGAGCGCGAGGTGGTCAGTGAGACCATCGAGTCGGTGCGCTGCCGCTGGTGCAATGCCGTGGATCAGGTGGAACTCGTGGACAGGCCGGGCGCCGGCTCCTGAGGGAGCGGGCCCCGCGGAACGGTTGGGGTGTTGACGGATGGTGGAGAGCGCAGGCGGGGGGCCGGGCGACGGCGCCGCTGAGGTGCTCGACCGTCCGCTGCCCGACGGCGTGCGCCGCCGGGTCGTACAGATCGTGTCCGACGGCTTCGGCGGGCTGACCGTCGGCGAACTGCCCGCACAGCTCAGACAGTACGCGCGGTTCGCGCCCAACCGGCGGGCCAAGTTCGCCGGTAACGCGATGGCCGCGGCACTGGAGACCGATCCGCTGTTCCGGCAGCGGATCGGGGAGAAGTTCAGAGAGACCCAGCCGGAGCTCTCCGGCGCCCTCGACTCCGGCTCACCGCCCCCGGCCGCGGATCCGCTCGACGTGGCGGCCGCGGCCTATGTGCTGCGCCCCACCGGCTGGGTGAAGCTCGTGACGGCCGCCGGCGAGGAGGCCCAGCGGGCCGACGCCGAGCGCGCCGACGAGGAGAGCCGCGCCGAGCTGGAACGACTGCGCGAGGAGCTCGCGCACGCGCGCGAGCACACCCGGACCGAGACCGAGCGGCTGCGCACCGAGCTGGAGTCGGCGAAGAAGGAAGCCGAATCGCTGCACCGGAAGCTGCGCGCCGCCCTCAGTGACGTCAAGCGCGGCGAGGCCGCCCTGCGCAAGATCCAGGGCGAGATCGAGACCGTACGCGCCGAGGGGCAGACCCAGGTCTCCGCCGCCGAGGTCGAGTCCCGGCGGCTCAAGGGCCGCCTGGGCGAGGTCGAGGCCGCCCTCGAGGCCACCCGCAGGGCGGCCCGCGAGGGGCGCAGCGTCGAGGACATGCGGGTACGGCTGCTTCTGGACACCGTGCTCGACGCGGCCCAAGGGCTGCGCCGGGAGCTGGCGTTGCCGCCGGTGTCCGTACGGCCGGCCGAGACCGTCGATGCGGTCGAACCGGGACGAATGACCCCGAAGGACATCGCGGCGCGGGCCCTGTCCGAGAACGACCCCGCGATCCTGGACCAGCTTCTCGCCCTGCCGCAGGCGCACTTGGTGGTCGACGGCTACAACGTCACCAAGACCGGCTATCCCCAGATGCCCCTGGAGAAGCAGCGGCTCAGGCTGCTCGGTCAGCTCTCGCAGCTCGCCGCTCAAACCGGGGCAGAAGTGACGTGTGTCTTCGACGGGGCCGAGCTGGCCGCGCCGGTGCTGCTCGCGCCGCCGCGCGGGGTGCGGGTGCTGTTCTCCAAGCCCGGTGTCACCGCTGATGAGTTGATCCGTCAGCTGGTGCGCGCCGAGCCGCCGGGGCGGCCGGTCATCGTCGCCTCCACCGACCGCGAGGTCGCCGACGGGGTGGCCAAGGCGGGGGCCCGGCCTGTCGCTTCGGCGATGCTTTTGAAACGACTGTCCTGATCGTTTAACTTCCAGGTTTAATGTCCGAATTGGCGGAATCGTCACGCAACGTAGCGTCAATCGAGCATTACTGCTCGTGAGTTGTATGTAAAGAATGCAGTCTGTGACGGGTTTTTTCTCGTGAGGATTTGAACTGATCACAAGAAGGTCACTAGGGTCTGGGCTCGAACCTCCGAACGGGTGATCACTCACAAGAAGGAGCTCACCTCCGTGGCGTCCCACCGTCGACCCAAGCAGCCGAGCCGCACGCGCGTGACCGTGCTGACCACAGCTGCTGCCGCTGCAGTCGCTCTGAGTGCCAACGCCGCCAACGCGGCGCCGAGCGAGAAGCCCAGCAAGGACGAGGTCAAGTCCAAGGTCGACAAGCTCTACGAGGAGGCCGAGCAGGCCACCGAGAAGCTCAACGGCGCCAAGGAGAAGCAGGAGAAGCTCCAGAAGGAGATCTCCACGATCCAGGACAACGTCGCCCGCGGCCAGGAGGAGCTCAACGACCTCCGGGACTCCATGGGCCTGGCGGCGGCCGCCCAGTACCGCACGGGCAGCATCGACTCCTCCCTCCAGCTCTTCCTGTCGTCGAACCCGGACGACTACCTGGACAAGGCATCCACCGCCGACCAGCTCAGCGCCCAGCAGGTCGACGCGCTGAAGAAGATCCAGGAGAAGCAGCGCGAGCTCGCCCAGGAGCGCTCCGAGGCCTCCGAGAAGCTCAAGGACCTCTCGAGCACCCGCACCGAGCTGGCCAAGAAGAAGAAGGAAGTCCAGGGCAAGCTCGGCGAGGCGCAGAAGCTCCTCAACACGCTGACGGCCGCCGAGAAGGCCGCCATCGCCGCCGAGGACGCCCGCGCCAGCCGCTCCGCCAGCGAGCGCGTCGACCTCGGCAACTCCAGCGCCGCCTCCGGCCGTGCGGCGGCCGCCTTCTCGGCCGCCCAGAGCCAGCTCGGCAAGCCGTACGTCTACGGCGCCACGGGCACCGCCTCCTACGACTGCTCGGGCCTGACCTCCTGGGCCTACGCCCAGGCCGGTGTCGGCATCCCGCGCACCTCGCAGGCCCAGGCCAGCTACGGCACGAGGATCTACAGCCAGTCCGACCTCAAGGTCGGCGACCTGGTCATCTTCTACGGCGACCTGCACCACGTCGGCCTCTACGCGGGCAACGGCCAGGTGATCCACGCCCCGCGCACGGGCACGGTCGTCCGCTACGAGTCGATCGGCAACATGCCGTTCCAGTTCGGCGTCCGGGTCTGAGCCCCGTAGGCCTCGTACTCCTTCAAGATCGCGACACCGTGCCGCCCGTTCGGGCGAATCGCCACAACGTGAACTGACCCCACGCCCCGCCCATGACCTGCGTCTGTGGCGGGGTGTCACGTTGTGTGCCCGCGGAGGTCGT
The DNA here is from genome assembly GCF_045041015.1 of Streptomyces sp. NBC_00019. NCBI lineage: Bacteria > Bacillati > Actinomycetota > Actinomycetes > Kitasatosporales > Streptomycetaceae > Streptomyces > Streptomyces sp. NBC_00019. The sequence continues at coordinate 3,165,135 of NZ_CP108302.1, read as the reverse complement.
TGGTCGCCGCCCGGTCACAGGGTTACTGTCGGCCGCGTTTCCCCCTGAGCGCCTTCTGCTCGGGCGGGGAAGGTCCTTGTCCGCCAGCGGAAGGAGTGCGGCTTCCCGTGGGGTCCCATCGCCGCCTTGTACCGTCCGGGTTCGACCGGGGCGCGTCCGCCGCGCTCTGTGTCCTGTCAGCCACCGCCGCGGCCCTCGGAGCCGTACCGGCGTCGGCCGTGCCGCACGACGACACCCGTGCCGAGGTGGACCGTCTCTACGAGCAGGCCGAGCAGGCCACCGAGGCCTACAACAAGGCCGACGAACGCGCCGACACCCTCCGCAAGCAGGTCTCCATCGCGCAGGACCGGATCGCCCGGCAGCAGGAGCGCATCAACTCCATGCGGGAGGCGCTCGGTTCGCTGGCCGGCGCCCAGTACCGCGCCGGCGGCCTCGACCCCTCCCTCGCCCTGCTGTTCTCCGACGACCCGGACGACTACCTCGACAAGGCCGCCGCCCTCGACCGGATCAGCGCCCACCAGGCCGGTGAGCTCAAAGACCTCCAGGAGGCCATGCGCGAGCTCACCCAGGAGCGCGTGGAGACGGCCGGGCAGCTCTCCGAGCTGGAGAAGAGCCGCAAGGCGGTGGCGACCCACAAGCGGACCGTCGAGAAGAAGCTCGCCAAGGCCCGTGAGCTCCTCAACTCCCTGCCGTCCGCGGAGCGCGCCGCCTACGACCGGGCCTCGCGGTCGGGCCGTGCGGACATGCCCGACCTCGGCAGCGCGGTCCCGCCCAACGCCCGGGCCGGTGCCGCGGTCGCCGCCGCCCGCGGCGCGCTCGGCAAGCCGTACGTCTGGGGTTCCACCGGCCCTTCCGGGTTCGACTGCTCGGGCCTGATGGTGTGGTCGTACCGCCAGGCCGGTGTCTCGCTGCCGCGCACCTCGCAGGCCCAGCGCCACGTCGGCCGCCAGGTCCCGCTCTCCCAGGCCCAGCCCGGTGATCTGGTCACCTACCGGTCGGACGCCAGCCATGTCGGGATGTACGTGGGCAACGGCCAGGTCATCCACGCGCCCTACCCCGGCGCACCGGTGCGCTACGACCCGGTGGGCATGATGCCGGGGGCGACGGTCACCAGGGTCTGACCAACGCCTTGCCGCCGCCGTACGATCGGGAAATGGCTGGTCGAAGGCGGGCGTCGAAGCACGGTGTCGTGGCGCTGTGCCTGCTGCTGGTCTCCTTGGTGGGATGCGGCGGCAGGCCCGCCTCCGACACCGCCAGGGCCGATGTCCAGCGGCTCCTGGACCGGCGCTCGGCCGCCGTCCTGGACCGGGACCGGGCGGCTTTTCGCAGGACGGGTGACCTGGACTGGTTCGAGAACGCCCGTGGTGTGCCGTTCGCGGCCTGGTCGTACCGTCTGACCGCCCTGCACCGCGACGGGGCCACCGCCACCGCCGAGGCCGAACTCGACTACCGGATACAGGGCTACGACAACGCACCGGTCAGCGTCGGCCGCACCCTCACGCTGAGCCTGGACGCGGGCGGCCAGTGGTACGTGGACACGGAGAAGCCCGCCGAGAAGTCCGCCGAGCAGCTCTGGGACCAGGGCGAGGTGGCCGTCGTGCGCGGCGAGCACAGCCTCGTCCTGGGCGCCGAGCAGTCGACCGAGATCCTGCACTCCTTCGCCGATCTGGCGGACCATGCCGTTCCGGCCGTCTCGGCGGCCTGGGGCACCGACTGGTCCCGGCATGTCGTCGTCCTCGTACCGAACTCCCTGGACGGCATGGCGGCGCTGCTCGGCTCGCCCGCCTCCTCGTACCGCGGGATCGCGGCCGTCACCACGGGCGAGACGGGCTCCCCGGCGAGCGCGCCCGCGGACCGGATCATCGTCAACCCCGACGCGTACGGCGTCCTCGGCGATGTCGGCAAGCAGGTCGTGCTCACCCACGAGACCACGCATGTCGCCACCCGCGCCCACACCAGCGCCGCCACGCCCCTGTGGCTGTCCGAGGGGTACGCCGACTTCGTCGGCTACCTCGGCTCCGGCCGCTCGCCCGCGCAGGCCGCCCCCGAACTCTGGCGGGCCGTGACCGACGGGCGGGTGCCGGCGACGCTGCCCGAGGACGCGGACTTCGGCTTCAGCGGCAACGCGACCGAACTCGCGCAGGCCTACGAGAGCGGCTGGATGGCGTGCCGGATGGTCGCGGACCAGTGGAGCGAGCCGAAACTGCGGGAGTTCTACCAGGCCGTGGGTGCCCGCAAGGAGCGGGCCGGGGCGGTCGAGGACGCGCTGGAGCGGGTCCTGGACACGGACCTGGACGACTTCACCGCGCGGTGGCGGGACTATCTGCGCGCTCGGCTGGGCTGACCGAGCTTCTCGATCGCCTCCGTCAGCCAGGCGTGCTCCGCCGCCCCGGTGGCCCGCGCGACTCGCAGCATCCCCGCCCGGAACAGGTCGTCCGTCTCCTCCGCGCGGACCGGCTCCCCACCGTCGTAGAAGAAGCTCGTGGGCGCGTTCAGGAAGTCCAGGCGGCGGCGGAGCACCTCGGCCTGCTCGTGGCGGTCCGGCAGGTGTCGTAGGAACGACAGGACCGTGTTGAAGCGGACCTGGTCGGTGATCTCGGCCTGCTTGGGGTGGCGCAGGCGCTCCAGCAGGTCCTCGCGGCCCTCGTCGGTGAGGGAGAGGATGCGGCGCGGGGCCGCGCTCGCGCCCGGCTCCTCGTGCTGGTCGAGCTTGCCGGCCTTGATCAGGCGCGTGATCGCCGGGTAGAGGGCGCCGTCGCTGACCGGTCGGACATGGCCGCTGAGCGCCTTGATGCGCTCCTTCAACTCGTAGCCGTGCAGGGGCTCTTCGGCCAGGAAGCCCAGGATCGACAGCTCCAGCACCGTGGTTCCTCCTTGCGGGTGTCGTGACACCATGCTACCTCTTATCGAGCTACCTCGATTAGAGGTAGCTCGATAAGAGGGGGTCCACCCGTGAACAGTCATCGCAGGCAGCTCATAGCCCTCGCCCACCCCGTCTACTTCTCGCTCCTCGCCTCCGTCACCGCCGGGATCATCAACACCGTCTGGGTCTCCCGGCTCGGCGGCCCGGCCGTCGCCGCCGTCGCGGTGGCGACCAACACCGAGAACGTGCTGCTCGGCGTCGCCCTGGTCTTCGGCTCCGGTACGACCGTGCTGGTCGCGCACGCCCGGGGCGCGCGGGATCCGGGGGCCGTGCGGGCGGCCGTGCGCGGGGGCTGGGCGGTGTTCGGGGCGATCACGCCGCTGGTGGTGGCGGGTGGGTTCCTGCTGCGGGAGCCGCTCGCCCGGCTGGTCCTCGGCGGGGGCGAGGCGCTGCCGCTGGCGGTCGGGTACTTCGCGGTCTCGATGCCGGGCGTCGCCGTGTTCTTCGCCCAGCAGCTGGTCGACGGGATCCTCAAGGGCGCGGGGGACACGAGGACCCCGATGCGGCTGGCCCTGCTCGCCAACGGGCTGATCCTGGTCTGCGACCCGTTCCTCATCCACCTCTACGGCGTCCAGGGCGCCGCCGCCTCGACGGTGCTGTGCCGGGGCGTGGCGTTGGGGGTGGGACTGGTGGCGCTGCGGCGGAACGCGCTGCTGCGCACCGCCGCCGGGCCCGGGGTGGCCTTCCGGAGGACGCTGCGCACGGGGCTGCCCATGGCCGCCGACTTCACCGTGCGGCAGGGCGGGGCGCTGGTGCTGGTCGCGATCGTGGCGCGGCTGGGGGTGACGGCGGTGGCCGGGTACTCGATCGCGTACAAGGTCATGTACGTGGCCACCATGGGCTTCTACGCCGTACGCCAGGCCGCCTCCATCCACACCGCGCATCTGCTGGGCGCCGGGCGGGACGCGCGGCGGGCGATCGGGCGGCAGGCCGTGCTGGTCTCAGGAGGGTTCGCGCTGGGGGCCGCCCTGCTGCTGGCCCTGACCGCCCCGTGGATCATGGCCGCCTTCGGCGCCGGACCCGGCGTCGCTCACGACGGAGTGCTCTTCCTGCGCTGTGTCGGGCCCTATCTGCTGCTGATGGCCTGCTTCATCGCGCTCGGCGGGGTCTTCGAGGGCAGCGGAGGGGCGCCGGTGCTGCTGCGCGTGACGCTGCTCGGCACGGCGGTCCAACTGCCGCTGGCGTACGGGCTGTCGGGGCTGGGGCTGCCCGGTGTGTGCCTGGCGCTCGCGCTGTCCATGACGCTCCAGTGCGCGGCGGTCGCCCTGCTCGCGGCCCGGCGTCAGGAGGTGACCGAGGTCTCTGTCGTCCGGGCGGCCTGAGTGGGCACGGACGGCTCGGTCTCGGGCGACACCGTCGAGCGCCACAGCTCCACGGCCGCGAGGACGGCCGCCACGACCAGCAGGCCGTTGCGGATGAACAGCAGGGTGACGCCGAGGCCGTCGCTGGCGACGACGTTGCCGAAGTAGACCGGGAACTCCAGCACCGTCACGAAGGACGCCACCAGCACGATCAGGGCGGGCACCCCCATCCGGCTCGCCCGGAAGCACAGGCACACGGCCGCGAGACCGATCAGCCACACCATGTACTGCGGGCTGATCACCCGGCTGGTCGTGGTGAACATCAGCACCGCCACGAAGGCCGCGTCGGCCGCGGTGTGCGCCTCGAACCGGGTGGCCGTCAGCCGCCACAGCAGCAGCCAGCCGAAGGCGAGACCGGTCAGGGCGAGGGCGGCCGTGCTGACGATGTTGACCCAGGGGCCGAGGAACTCGACCGAACCGTAGTTCAGCAGCACCTGGCCGTCCCAGCCGTACTGCCGGGCCACATGGAAGACGAGGGAGCCCAGCGACTCCACCTCGGTGCCCCGGTCGGCCTGGAAGGTCAGGAAGGCGAAGGCGCCGGGCATGGCGACGGAGAACAGGGCCGCGAGGCCGGCCGCGGTGACCGCCGTCGCCATCCAGGTGCTCCGCCTGCGGACGGCGACCAGCAGCAGCACCGGCCACACCTTGAGCATCGCCCCGAAGCCCACGAGAACGCCCGCCACGCGGGGGTGCCGTGCGCCCGCGAGCAGCGCGGCCACCGCGACGGCGGTGACCATCACGTCGTAGCGGGCGTAGACGGTCGGCCCGAGCAGCGGTACGCCCACCACCCACACCCAGGCGCCGCGCAGCGAGCGACCGGGGCGCAGGCCCGCGTACAGGAGCAGGGAGAAGGCGACCAGGTCGGCGAGGAAGGCGAGGACGAAGAACGCCGTCGCGTACGGGAGGAAGGGCAGCAGCCCGGGGGAGAGGATCGCGAGCGCGGCGGCCGGCGGGTACTGCCAGGTGACGTCGTCCAGCGGGAACGTGCCGGTGCGCAGGACGTCGTACCAGCCCTGGTAGATCACGGAGACATCGCTGGTGACGTCCGGGCCGGGGAAGACGAAGACCTTGAGCACGAACAGGAGCAGCAGCAGCCGCGTCAGCCCCCAGGTCACCAGCAGTCCGGCCGGAGACCGCCTCGCACCCGCAATGTCCACCGGAGCCCCTGTTCGCCCGTCGTCGTTCTGAGGTTGCCACTCTTGAGATGGCCATGATGTCCCGTCCACCTGTGTGCTTGCCATAAACGCGGCCGCGCCGAGCCGCGGGCGGGCCTTGGAGCAGGGTGGGCGGGTGCTTTGGATAGGGTCGGCGGCGATGCACAAGACCCTGATCGTGACGAACGACTTCCCGCCCAGGCCGGGCGGTATCCAGGCCTTCCTGCACAACATGGCGCTGCGGCTCGACCCGGAACGGCTCGTCGTCTACGCGTCCACCTGGAAGCGCGGCCGCGAGGGCGCCGAGGCTACGGCCGCCTTCGACGCCGAGCAGCCCTTCACCGTCGTACGCGACCGTACGACGATGCTCCTGCCGACGCCCGCGGCCACGCGTACGGCCGTCGGACTGCTGCGGGAGCACGGCTGTACGTCGGTGTGGTTCGGGGCGGCCGCGCCGCTCGGGCTGATGGCGCCCGCGCTCAGGAAGGCCGGGGCCGAGCGGCTGGTGGCCACGACCCACGGGCACGAAGCGGGGTGGGCCCAGCTGCCCGCCGCGCGGCAGCTGCTGCGCCGGATCGGGGAGGGCACGGACACGATCACCTACCTCGGCGAGTACACGCGGTCGCGGATCGCCGGTGCGCTGACGCCCGAGGCGGCCTCGCGGATGGTGCAGCTGCCGCCGGGGGTGGACGAGAAGACCTTCCATCCGGGGTCGGGTGGCGATGCCGTGCGGGCCCGGCTCGGGCTGACCGACCGGCCGGTGGTCGTGTGTGTCTCGCGGCTCGTGCCGCGCAAGGGGCAGGACACGCTGATCCTGGCGATGCCGCGGATCCTCGCCGCCGAGCCGGACGCGGTGCTGCTGATCGTCGGCGGGGGGCCGTACGAGAAGGAGCTGCGCAGGCTCGTCGCGGAGACCCGGGTCGCCGACTCCGTCCGCTTCACCGGTGCGGTGCCCTGGTCCGAGCTGCCCGCGCACTTCGGCGCCGGGGACGTCTTCGCCATGCCCTGCCGGACCCGTCGGGGCGGGCTGGACGTCGAGGGGCTCGGGATCGTGTACCTGGAGGCGTCGGCGACGGGGCTGCCGGTGGTCGCGGGGGACTCGGGCGGTGCCCCGGACGCCGTACTGGACGGCGAGACCGGCTGGGTGGTGCGGGGCGGCTCGGTGGAGGAGACGGCCGAGCGCGTCGTCGTACTCCTCGCGGACGCGGAACTGCGGAGCCGGATGGGGGAGCGGGGGCGGGAGTGGGTCGAAGAGAAGTGGCGATGGGATCTGTTGGCGGAAAAGTTGAAGACGTTGCTATAGCCGGAATCGGATAATCCGCCGATGCTGCGCGCATGACAGCAAAACTGATGCAGCGTCAGCTGACGAGACGTCACATACTGGGCATGGCCGCCCTCCAGACGGCCGCCGCCGCAGGTCTCACCCGCATCGGTCTCCAGTCGGCACAGGCCGTAGAACCGGCCGCCGTCGACAACGCCCCCGCCATCGTGGTCGGTTCGGGCTACGGCGCCGCCGTGGCCGCCCTCCGCCTCGGTCAGGCGGGCATCCGCACGATCATGATCGAGATGGGCCGGCTCTGGAACACCCCCGGCTCCGACGGCAAGGTCTTCTGCTCCACCGCCAACCCGGACCAGCGCTCCATGTGGTTCCGCACCCGCACCGAGGCGCCGCTGGCCACCTTCCTGTGGCTGGACGTCGTCAACAAGGACATCGGTCTGTACCCGGGCGTCCTGGACCGGGTGCGCTTCGCCAACATGTCCGTGTTCGTGGGGCGGGGTGTCGGCGGCGGCTCCCTGGTGAACGGCTGCATGGCGGTGACCCCGCTGAAGTCGTACTTCGCCGAGCAGTTCCCGACCGTCGACGCCGACGAGATGTACGGCACCTACTTCCCGCGCGCCAACTCCATGCTCGGCGTCAACACCGTCGACCCCACGTGGTTCGAGTCGACGGAGTGGTACCGGTTCTCCCGCATCTCCCGCAAGCACGCCCAGAACACCGGCCTGAAGACCACCTTCGTGCCCAGCACCTACGACTTCACGTACATGCAGAAGGAGGCCGCCGGCACGGCGACCAAGTCGGCTCTCGCGCAGGAGGTCATCTACGGCAACAACCACGGCAAGAGGAGCCTCGACAAGACGTATCTCGCCGCCGCGCTCGGCACCGGCAACGTCACGATCAACACCATGGAACGGGTCAGGGCCGTCAGCCGGGCGAGCGACGGGACGTACGTGCTGACCGCCGACCGCATCAACGACGCCGGCACGGTCGTCGAGACCAAGCAGTACAGCTGCACCTACCTCTTCCTCGGCGGCGGCAGCCTCGGCACCACCGAACTCCTCGTCCGGGCCCGGGACACGGGCACCCTGCCCGCCCTGGACGCGAGCGTCGGCGCCGGCTGGGGACCCAACGGCAACACGATGCTCGGCCGGGCCAACCACCTGTGGGACACCGTCGGGGCGAACCAGTCGACCATGCCGGTCATGGGCATCGACGACTGGGCGAACACCGCCAACCCCGTCTTCGCGGAGATCGCTCCTTTACCCACGGGACTGGAGCACTGGGTCAGCCTCTATCTGGCGATCACCAAGAACCCGCAGCGCGCGACGTTCACGTACAACAGCGCCACGGGCGGCGTGAACCTCGGCTGGACCGCCGCGCAGAGCGCCGTGTCCTCGGGCATGGCCAAGAAGCTCTTCGACCGGATCAACTCGGCGAACACCACGATCTACCGGACCGACCTGTTCGGCTCGACCAACCGGACCTTCGCCGACGACTTCACCTACCACCCGCTGGGCGGCTGTGTGCTGGGCAGGGCGACCGACAACTACGGGAGGGTGAAGGGGTATTCGAGGCTGTACGTCACCGACGGCTCGCTCGTGCCCGGATCGATCGGGGTGAACCCGTTCGTGACGATCACGGCGCTCGCCGAACGGACGATGGCGCGGGTCCTCGTGGAGGACACCGCGCCATGACGTTCTTTCAGAGGGCCTGCTACTTCTGGTAGATCGCCTCGACCTCGTCCGCGTAATCCTTCGCCACCACGTTGCGCTTGAGCTTCAGGGACGGCGTCAGGTGGCCCGAATCCTCCGTGAACTGGGAGGAGAGAATGCGGAACTTCCGCACCGATTCCGCCTTCGACACCGCGGCGTTGCCGTCGTCGATCGCGGCCTGGATCGCCGCGTTCAGATCCGGGTCGTCGACCAGCGACGCCGCGGTGACACCCGCCGGCTTGCCGTGCTCGGCCGCCCAGCGGCCCAGGAACTCCTCGTCGATGGTGATCAGCGCGCCCACGAACGGCCGCCCGTCGCCCACCACCATGCACTCCGCGACCAGCGCGTGCGCGCGGATGCGGTCCTCGATCACGGCCGGGGCGACGTTCTTGCCGCCCGCGGTGACGATGATCTCCTTCTTGCGGCCGGTGATCCTGAGGTAGCCGTCCTCGTCGAGGGTGCCGATGTCACCGGTGTGGAACCAGCCGTCGGCCAGCGCCTCCTCGGTCGCGCCCGGGTTGTTCCAGTAGCCCGTGAACAGGTGCTCGCCGTGCAGCAGGACCTCGCCGTCGTCGGCGATCCGGATCACCGAGCCGGGCAGCGGCTGGCCGACCGTGCCGATCTTCTGGCGGTCCCAGGGGTTGAAGGCGGTGGCCGCACAGGACTCGGTCAGGCCGTAGCCCTCCAGGACCGTGAAGCCGATGCCGCGGAAGAAGTGACCCAGGCGCTCGCCCAGCGGGGCGCCGCCGGAGATGGCGAACTCGCCCTTGCCGCCCAGGACCGCGCGCAGCTTGCTGTAGACCAGCTTGTCGAAGGTCTTGTGTTTGATCTTCAGACCCAGCGACGGGCCCGACGGGGTGTCCAGCGCCTTGCTGTACGCGATCGCGGTGTCGGCGGCCTTGTCGAAGATCTTGCCCTTGCCGTCCGCCTGCGCCTTGGCCCGGGCCGAGTTGTAGACCTTCTCGAAGACGCGCGGGACACCGAGGATCAGGGTCGGCCGGAAGGAAGCCAGCTCGTCGGTGAGGTTCTTGATGTCCGGCACGAGACCGAGCTTGATCGGCGCCATCATCGGCGCGACCTGCACGAGCCGTCCGAAGACGTGCGCGAGCGGCAGGAAGAGCAGGACCGAGCAGTCGCCCGTGCGGAAGAGCGGGCGCAGGCGTTCCACGATGTTCCCGCACTCGGCGAAGAAGCTGCGGTGGGTCAGCACACAGCCCTTGGGACGGCCGGTGGTGCCGGACGTGTAGACGATGGTCGCCGGGTCGTCGGCCTTGGCGAGCGAGCTGCGCTCCTCGACGGCGGCGTCGCTGATGTCCTTGCCGAGCCGGCCCAGCTCCTCCACGCCCCCGGCGTCGATCTGCCAGATGTGCTTCAGAGCGGGGAGCCCGTCGCGCACCGACTCGACGGCGGTCACGTGGGAGTCCAGCTCGACGACGATGGCGGTGGCGCCCGAGTCGGAGAGGATCCACTGGACCTGCTCGGCCGAGCTGGTCTCGTACACCGGCACGGTGATCGCGCCCGCGCACCAGATCGCGAAGTCGAGCATCGTCCACTCGTAGCGGGTGCGCGACATCAGGCCGACACGGTCGCCGGGCTGGACGCCGGAGGCGATGAGCCCCTTGGCGGCGGCGTGGACCTCGGCCAGGAAGGTCGTGGCGGTCACGTCCTCCCAGACACCGCCCACCTTGCGGGCGATCACGGCGACGTCGGGATGCTGCGCGGCGTTTCTACGGACGATGTCCGTGAGGTTGCCGTCCGCAGGGACCTCGTACAAAGCCGGAAGGCTGAACTCGCGCAAGACTGCTGCTCCTCATAGGGCGCCGGCGCCACGACGTTGTGCGATGCGACGGTGCGGTCCAAGGCTCGGGCAGGTGCTCGGGATCTTCAGTGGTTGCGCCACTTGTTGAAATCCTGAGCACGACTGGACTGCCCGGACGTTACCCGCCGGTATGGCGTCTCCGACAGGGGGGTCCGGCGAGATGTTCGCTGCGTCACACAGATTGGTGCTTCTTTTCGCGCACAGTAGTCCACCCATTTGATGACTAGCCAGTAACCGCAGGCCCCGTCGCCACTGTTCACGTATGCCGCACACGCCTACCCTTGATCGCCATGGCACCCACACCGGCCGGTAACCGGAGGACACGCGTACATGTGGTCAGCGACGTGCACGGCAACGCCCGTGACCTGGCCAGAGCCGGCGAGGGTGCGGACGCCCTGATCTGTCTGGGTGACCTGGTCCTCTTCCTCGACTACGCCGACCACTCGCGCGGCATCTTCCCAGACCTGTTCGGAGCGGAGAACGCCGACCGCATCGTCGAACTGCGCACCGCCCGCCGCTTCGAGGAGGCCCGCGAGTTCGGCGCCCGACTGTGGGCCGGCATCGGCACCGACCGGGCGGCCGCGATCGAGAAAGCGGTACGCAAGCAGTACGCCGAGATGTTCGCGGCCTTCCCGACACCGACGTACGCCACCTACGGCAATGTCGACATGCCACCCCTGTGGTCCGAGTACGCCGGACCGGGCACCACCGTGCTGGACGGCGAGCGGGTGGAGATCGGGGGACGGGTGTTCGGATTCGTGGGCGGCGGGCTCAGGACACCGATGCGCACGCCGTACGAGATCAGCGACGAGGAGTACGCGGCGAAGATCGAGGCGGTCGGCGAGGTCGACGTGCTGTGCACGCACATCCCGCCCGAGGTGCCGGAGCTGGTCTACGACACCGTCGCGCGCCGCTTCGAGCGGGGCAGCCGGGCGCTGCTGGACGCGATCCGGCGCACCCGGCCCCGGTACGCCCTGTTCGGGCACGTCCATCAGCCGCTGGTGCGGCGGATGCGGATCGGGGCGACCGAGTGCGTGAACGTGGGGCACTTCGCGGGGAGCGGCAGACCCTGGGCCCTGGAATGGTGAGTGGGCGGTGAAGTCGGGCGCTCACGTGCGCGGTAGCCTTCACGCTGCACACACGTGCGCAGCACGACCTGCCCTACCGGCCCGCATCTGGAGGAGCCACAGCGATGGCGGAACACACCAGCTCGAGCATCACGATCGAGGCGGCACCGGCCGATGTCATGGGGGTGATCGCCGACTTCGCCCGCTATCCGGACTGGACCGGTGAGGTGAAGGAGGCGGAGGTCCTCGCGACCGACGCCAAGGGGCGTGCCGAGCAGGTGCGGCTCGTCATGGACGCGGGGGCGATCAAGGACGACCAGGTCCTCGGATACACGTGGACCGGTGAGAACGAGGTCTCCTGGACGCTGGTGAAGTCCCAGATGCTGCGCTCGCTGGACGGGTCGTACATCCTGAAGCCGGTGGGCAGCGGGTCGACCGAGGTCACCTATCTGCTGACGGTCGACGTCAAGATCCCGATGCTGGGGATGATCAAGCGCAAGGCCGAGAAGGTCATCATCGACCGGGCGCTGGCCGGGTTGAAGAAGCGGGTGGAGTCGGGGGCGAAGTAGGGGGACTACCGTTCAGTCCCATGCGCACCCTCCTGATCACCGGGCCTGGTGGTAGCGGTCGTACGACCGTTGCGGCCGCCACCGCTCTCGCCGCCGCCCTGTCCGGCGTTCGCACGCTCGTGCTGAGCGCCGATCGCACCGACAGCCTCGGCGCGGTGCTCGGAACGGCGACCGGGCCCACGCCCGTGCAGGTCCGTGAGGGGCTCACCGCCTGGCGGCCCGACGCCACCGCCGGGTTCCGGGACGACCTCGCCGCCTTCCAGGAGCGTGCCGCCAACGTTCTCGATCTTCTCGGTGCTTCCCGGCTGGACGCCGAGGAGGTCACCCCCCTCCCCGGCGCCGAGGAACTGACCCTGCTCCGCGCCTTGCGCGACGCGGCCCTCGCCGAGCGGCACGACCTGCTCGTCGTGGACCTTCCGCCCACGCCGCAGGCGCTCGCGCTGCTCGCCCTGCCCGAGGAACTCCGCCGCTATCTGCGCCGTCTCCTGCCGCCCGAGCGACAGGCGGCCCGTGCGCTGCGGCCCATGCTCGGACGGCTGGCCGGGGTGCCGATGCCCTCGGAGTGGCTGTACGAGACCGCGGCGCGGTGGGACACGGAGCTGGCCGCGGTCGAGGCGGTCGTCAAGGACCGGAACACCGTCGTACGGCTCGTCGCCGAGCCCGGCCCTGCGGGCGCCGACGCCGTGCGTTCCGCCGGCCTCGCCCTCGCCCTGCGCGGTCTGCGCCCCGATGTCCTGGTGGCCAACCGGGTCCTGCCCGAGCAGGCGCAGGACACCTGGCTCGCCGGTCTCGCCGCCCAGCAGCGCAAAGCGCTGGAGGAGTGGCAGGAGACGCACGCCGTACGACCGGTCCGCCACCTCGGCCACGACCCGCGCGGCACCGACGACCTCGCCGCCCTCACCGTCCCCGGTGTCGACGACGCCACCTCCGCCGTCGAGTGGTCCGTCGCCGACCGCCTCGCCGACGACGGTGTCAGCCGGGTCTTCGTATGGCACATCCCGCTCCCCGGCGCGATACGCGACGAGCTCGACCTCATCCGGCGCGGCGACGAAATCGTGGTCACCGCCGGGCAGTTCCGCCGTATCGTGCCCCTTCCCTCAGCCCTGCGTCGCTGCACCGTCGCCGGCGCCGCCCTGCGCGACGGGGAGCTGTGCATCCGGTTCGCGCCTGACCCCGACCTCTGGCCGGAGACACGGTGAACGTGGTACGCCCATTCGGGTAACGTCGTAGGGACGAACCGCAGTCAGGAGTCCGTCATGAGCGAAGAGCTCCCCCCGTCAGACGCCGTCGGTCGTGAGGCTGTCGACGAGGTGCGGGCCACCGACGCCGACGCCTGGTCGACGGCCTGTGCCGAGGACCTCGCAGCGGAGAAGGCCCGCCGTCGCGCCGAGTACGGCCAGCCCGCGGGCTCGGCCGCCGAGGAACTGCTCAAGCTCGTCGACGCCGTCACCGACAAGCTGTCCTCGCTCCAGTCGCCCCTCTTCGGAGCGGTCGCAGGACCCGCCGCCCAGCAGGTGGTGCACCAGGTCGTCCAGCAGGCCAAGGCCGCCGTCGAGCCCGTCATCGAGCGCAACCCGGACGTCTTCGACCACCTGGCCGCGGCGGGCACCGAGCTGCTCGCCGCCTACCGCTCCGCCGTCCAGGCCCAGGAGCAGCGCTGGACCCAGCGGACCGCCGATCCGAAGGCCCCGGAAGAGCCCCGCCAGGACCGGGGCGACGACTCCGGCCCGGGCGAGCGCATCGACCTGGACTAGAGCGCCCTCGGGTACGGTGGGCCGTAGCGGGGCTCGACCGAAACTGAGGGATTCATGGGACTCACCATCGGCGTCGATATCGGCGGCACGAAGATCGCGGCCGGCGTGGTCGATGAGGAAGGCAACATCCTCTCGACCCACAAGGTGCCGACCCCGGGCACGCCCGAGGGCATCGTGGACGCCATCGCCTCCGCGGTGGACGGCGCGCGTGCCGGGCACGAGATCGTCGGCGTGGGTATCGGCGCGGCCGGTTACGTCAACCGGCAGCGCTCGGAGGTCTACTTCGCACCCAACATCGACTGGCGCAACGAGCCGTTGAAGGAGAAGGTCGAGGCCCGCGTGGGCCTCCCCGTCGTCGTCGAGAACGACGCCAACGCGGCCGCGTGGGGCGAGTACAAGTTCGGCGCCGGCAAGGGCCACCGCAACGTCATCTGCATCACGCTCGGCACCGGCCTCGGCGGCGGCATCATCATCGGCAACAAGCTGCGCCGCGGCCACTTCGGTGTCGCCGCCGAGTTCGGCCACATCCGGATGGTCCCGGACGGCCTGCTGTGCGGCTGCGGCTCGCAGGGCTGCTGGGAGCAGTACGCGTCGGGGCGTGCGCTGGTGAGGTACGCCAAGCAGCGTGCCAACGCCACCCCGGAGAACGCCGAGCTCCTCCTCGGCCTCGGCGACGGCAGCCCCGACGGCATCGAGGGCAAGCACATCTCCATGGCCGCCCGTCAGGGCGACCCGGTCGCCGTGGACTCCTACCGTGAGCTCGCCCGCTGGGCCGGCGCCGGCCTCGCCGACCTCGCCTCCCTCTTCGACCCGTCCGCCTTCATCGTCGGCGGCGGCCTCTCGGACGAGGGCGAACTGGTCCTCGACCCGATCCGCAAGTCCTACAAGCGCTGGCTGGTCGGCGGCAACTGGCGCCCGGTGGCGGACGTGATCGCGGCCCAGCTGGGCAACAAGGCCGGACTCGTGGGCGCGGCGGACCTGGCGAGGGAACCCGACCCGATCATGTAATCGGGGGCAGGGTGACCCACTCAGGGGCGCGGGGAACTGCGCGACAAGCCACGACGATCCGGCAGTCGCACATCTCCCTCGCGCCCCTCGTCATTGGGCGTAAATTGCTCATCATGGCGTCCGACGATTCAGCCCTCGTCCGAGTCCTGAGCTACAACATCCGCTCCATGCGGGACGACACCGAAGCACTGGCCAGAGTCATCCGCGCCTGTGCCCCGGACCTCGTACTGATCCAAGAAGCCCCCCGCTTCTTCCGCTGGCGCAAGAAACTCGCCCGCCTGGCCCGCGCGGCGGACCTCGTCACCCTCACCGGCGGCGCCACAGCCGCGGGACCGGCGATCCTGTGCAACCTCCGCACCACGGTCGAGCGCACGGAGGACGTCCTTCTCCCGCTCACACCAGGACAGCACCGACGCGGTTTCGCCACCGCGGTCGTCCGGATCGGCGGCGCCCGCCTCGGCGTACTCAGCTGCCATCTCTCCCTGCGGAAGGACGAGCGCTACGAGCAGGGCGGCATGCTCCTGGACCGCCTGGCCGCACTGGGCGTGGAGCACGCGATCGCGGGCGGCGACCTCAACGAACGCCCCGGCGGCCGCACGTTCACCCGTCTCTCCGACACCCTCCAGGACTGCTGGGCCACGGCCCCCGACGGCGCCGAGCACACCTGGACCCGCACCGAACCCCACCAGCGCATCGACGCGATCTTCGCGACGAAGGGCATCGAGGTGCTCGGCTGCGGCGTACCGCTCGAACTCCCCGGCGTCACCGGGACAGACCTGAGGGCGGCCACGGACCATCTTCCGGTCCTGGCCGCCCTCAGAGTTCCGGCGAGCTGAGACTCAGACGACCGCTCCGCGTCCCGGGTCGTCGTCCTCGTCCTCGTCCGTCCGCATCCGCATCACCAGCGTCGCGAACCCGCCCAGGAAGCCGCCGATGCCGATGGTGGCGAGCCACCAGGTCATGTCCCAGCTGAGCAGTATGGCCAGCAGGAGCAGCAGGGGGCCGCCCATGACAGCCAGCCACGCGAACTTCGCGGTGGTGTCCGCGGCCGGCAGCGGCGGCGGCTCCGGCGGGACGAAGTGGCCCTCGTCGTCCTCGTCGAAGTCCTCCTCCACCGGCTCGGGCGCCGTGTAGTCGCGCGGGCCGACACCGGGCGCGAAGGCGACGGAGCTGCCCAGCGGCTTGGCCGAGGCGGGCTTCTCGTCCTCCTTCGGCTCCTCGGAGTTGGTCTCCGGCTCCAGCAGCGCCAGGTCCTCCACCGACTTGAACGGCTTGGCGCCCGGCGGATCCTTCGGCTCGTCGCCGTACCCGGCGACGATCGCCTCCCAGGCGGCCGCCTCGTCGAAGGGCACGCCCTGCTCGTCCGGCTCGCGGTCCTCGCGGTCGGAGTCGTGCTCAGCCACGTGCGGCCGTCCCTTCCTTGCCGATACCGGTTGCGAGCCGGCCGATGAACGCGAAGCTCTCCTCGAAGATCCGCTCCGCGTCATGGTCCAACGTCGCCACGTGGTAACTCTGTTCCAGCACGATCTCCGATACGTCCGTCGAGGACACCCGGCTCAGCACGCGCGCGGAGTCGGCCGCCGGCACCACATGGTCCTCGGCGCTGCGCAGGAGCAGCAGCGGCTGGGTGACCTGCGGGAGCTCACCGTCGACCATGCGGAAGAACTGCCGCAGGGAGTGCGCGGAGTGCAGCGGCACCCGGGTGTACCCCAGCTCGTGAGCACCCTCCTTGGCGATGTCGTCGGCGATCCCCGGCGTCGTCCGCAGCAGATGGCGCACCACCGGAAGGGCGTACGGCGCGAGGCCGTGCATACGGTTCGCCGGGTTCACGACCACCACTCCGCTGACCGCGTCTCCGTGCTTGGCGGCCAGCCGCAGGGCGAGGGCGCCGCCCATGGACAGACCCGCCACGAACACCTGGGCGCAGCGCTCGCGCAGGGCCCGCAGCTCGCGGTCCACCTCGGCGTACCAGTCCTGCCAGCCGGTGAGTGCCATGTCCTCCCAGCGGGTGCCGTGCCCCGGAAGGAGGGGCAGCGAAACGGTGAGACCGCGCTCGGCGAGGTACTCCGCCCAAGGGCGCAGCGACTGCGGGGAACCGGTGAAGCCGTGGCAGAGGAGGACGCCTGTCTCCCCGCCCTCGTGGCGGAACGGCTCGGCTCCAGGGAGGACCGGCACCTTCGGTCTC
Organism: Streptomyces sp. NBC_00019; assembly: GCF_045041015.1. Lineage (NCBI taxonomy): Bacteria > Bacillati > Actinomycetota > Actinomycetes > Kitasatosporales > Streptomycetaceae > Streptomyces > Streptomyces sp. NBC_00019. Next base: position 3,148,304 of record NZ_CP108302.1, on the reverse strand, counting down.
CTGTTCATGAGAAGGATGTGAACGAGTCCAGGTGTGGTTCACCGTACGCGACCGCACTGACACCGACCAGGGTCGTCGGGCCCTTTGGCAACGCTCCGGGTTAAGGTCTCACCGACAGACACAGGAGGCACGGGGTTGTTGTACGGAACGATGAAGGTCGCCATCGGCGGGCCGCTGAAGGTCGCCTTCAGGCCCTGGGTGGAAGGCCTCGAGAACATCCCTGCCGCGGGCCCCGCGATCCTGGCGAGCAACCACCTGTCCTTCTCGGACTCCTTCTTCCTGCCCGCGGTCCTCGACCGCAAGGTCACCTTCATCGCCAAGGCGGAGTACTTCACCACGCCAGGGCTGAAGGGCCGGCTCACGGCCGCGTTCTTCAAGGGCGCCGGTCAGCTCCCCGTGGACCGCTCCGGTGCGCGCGGCGCGGGCGAGGCGGCGGTCAAGGCCGGCATCGACGTGCTGGAGCGCGGTGAGCTGTTCGGGATCTACCCGGAGGGCACGCGCTCGCCCGACGGCCGCCTCTACCGGGGCAAGCCGGGCGGCCTCGCGCGCGTGGCGCTCGCCACCGGCGCGCCCGTCATCCCGGTCGCCATGATCGACACCGAGAAGATCCAGCCGCCCGGGCAGGTGATGCCCAAGCTGATGCGGCCGGGCATCCGCATCGGCGAGCCCCTGGACTTCACCCGGTACCAGGGCATGGAGCACGACCGTTTCGTGCTGCGCGCGGTGACCGACGAGGTCATGTACGAAATCATGAAGCTCTCCGGCCAGGAGTACGTCGACATGTACGCGACCGCCGCCAAGCGGCAGATCTCGGACGCGGCGAAGGCCGAGAAGGAAGCGGAGAAGGCGGCGAAGGCCGCACTCGCGAAGGCTGAGAAGGAACGCTCCGAGTCCTGACGGGGCTTCGGGGCCGGGGGTGGGGACATGGCCAGGCGTGAGCGTGTGATGAGGATGTCGGTGGAGTTGCCGCTGTGGCGTGCGCTCACCGGATACCGGGTGCTGACCATGCTGTACGCGGTCGGACTGTTCGCCACCAACTACGAGAACTACGACCGGCCGGGCATCGCCGTCGGGTACTACGTCGTCCTGTGCGGCTGGACGCTCGCCACCCTGCCCCGGGTCCAGAACGAGGCCGCCTGCACCAAGCGCTTCCTGGCCGTGGACCTCGCCGTCGCGGTCACCGGCATCCTCCTGACCCCGCTGGCCGTCAACGACCACCACATCGACACCGGCGGGCCCACCCTGCCGTCGATATGGACCGCCGGCTCGGTCCTCGCGTACGCCATCAAGGGCGGCTGGCGCTGGGCCGCTTTCGCCTCCACACCGGTCGCCGCCGCCAACCTGATCGAGCGCGGCCACCCGGCCCGGGACACCGTCCACAACGTCATCCTCGTCTGGGTCGCCTCCATCGCCATCGGCTACGTCGTCGAGGTCGCCCGTGCCTCCGAGCGCACCCTCGCCCGCGCCCTGGAGATCGAGGCCGCGACCAGGGAGCGGGAGCGGCTCGCGCGGGACATCCACGACAGCGTGCTCCAGGTGCTCGCCATGGTGCAGCGGCGCGGTGCCGTCATCGGCGGCGAGGCGGCCGAGCTGGGCCGGATGGCCGGCGAACAGGAGGTGGCGCTGCGCACGCTGGTCTCCGGTGGACTGAGGCCCGTCTCGTGGGTGTCGGAGGACGCGGCCCAGGGGGCGGTCGTACGAGCCGTCGACGAGCCGGACCCCGAGGGTCCCGTCGATCTTCGCGCGCTGCTCGCCCCGTACGCCGCCGCCAAGGTCAGCTTCGCCGAGCCCGGCGCCCCGGTGGAACTGCCCCCGGCCGCCGCGAAGGAGCTGGCCGCCGCGGTGGGGGCCGCCCTGGACAACGTACGGAAGCATGCCGGTGAGCACGCGCGTGCGTGGATCCTCGTCGAGGACGAGCCCGACGAGGTCGTGGTGACCGTACGGGACGACGGGCCCGGCATCCCCGAGGGGCGGCTCGCGCAGGCCGAGGGGGAGGGGCGGATGGGGGTGGCCCTGTCGATCCGGGGGCGGTTGGGCGAACTCGGCGGCAGCGCCGAACTGATCTCGGTGCCCGGGCAGGGCACGGAGGTCGAGCTGAAGGTACCGAAGGTTTCACGGGGGAAGGCAGGACAGCGATGAATGACCAGGGCCCGATCAGGGTGATGGTGGTCGACGACCACCCGATGTGGCGCGACGCGGTCGCCCGAGACCTGGACGCGTCCGGCTTCGACGTGGTGGCCACCGCGGGCGACGGCGACCAGGCCGTACGTCGCGCCAAGGCCGCCGGGCCGGATGTGCTCGTGCTCGACCTGAACCTGCCGCTGAAGCCCGGCGTCCAGGTCTGCAAGGAACTCGTCGGGCACAACCCGGCGCTGCGGGTTCTCGTGCTGTCGGCGAGCGGTGAGCACGCGGACGTCCTCGAGGCCGTGAAGTCGGGCGCGACCGGCTATCTGCTGAAGTCGGCGTCCACCGAGGAACTCCTGGACGCGGTACGCCGTACGGCCGTCGGGGACCCCGTCTTCACGCCCGGCCTCGCCGGACTCGTCCTCGGGGAGTACCGCCGGCTGGCCTCCGAGCCCGCGCCCGCCCCGGACACCGACCAGCCCAAGGCGCCGCAGCTCACCGACCGGGAGACCGAGGTGCTGCGGCTGGTCGCCAAGGGCCTGAGCTACAAGCAGATCGCCGAGCGTCTGGTCATCTCGCACCGCACGGTCCAGAACCACGTCCAGAACACCCTGGGCAAGCTGCAGCTTCACAACCGGGTCGAGCTCGTCCGGTACGCCATAGAGCGCGGGCTCGACGACGAGTAGAAGCGCCGGCTTGACGACACGTAAACCAACGACCCGCTGATTCACCGGAATTGCCCTTCCCACCCATCGCCGTGTGACCTGGATCACCATTAGCGTGACCCTCACAGGCAACCGCGGCGAAGGGACATTTCCATGCGGGTCGGAGTACTGACCGGAGGCGGCGACTGCCCCGGGCTCAACGCCGTCATCCGGGGCGTCGTCCGCAAGGGCGTGCAGGAGTACGGCTATGACTTCGTCGGCTTCCGGGACGGCTGGCGAGGACCACTGGAGAACGACAGCGTCCGCCTCGACATCCCCGCCGTGCGCGGCATCCTGCCCCGCGGCGGCACCATCCTCGGCTCCTCGCGGACCAACCCGCTGAAGGTGGAGGGCGGCATCCGCCGCATCAAGGAGAACCTCGCCAAGCAGGAGGTCGAGGCGCTCATCGCCATCGGCGGCGAGGACACCCTGGGCGTGGCCGCACGCCTCAACGACGAGTACGGCGTCCCCGTCGTCGCCGTACCGAAGACCATCGACAACGACCTGTCCGGCACCGACTACACCTTCGGCTTCGACACCGCGGTCGGCATCGCCACGGAGGCCATCGACCGGCTGCACACCACCGCCGAGTCCCATATGCGGGTCCTGGTCTGCGAGGTCATGGGCCGGCACGCGGGCTGGATCGCCCTCCACTCGGGGCTGGCCGGTGGCGCCAACGTCATCCTCATCCCCGAGCAGCGCTTCGACGTCGACCAGGTGTGCGCCTGGGTGACCTCCCGCTTCAAGGCCTCGTACGCCCCGATCGTGGTCGTCGCCGAGGGCGCCATGCCCAAGGACGGCGACATGGTCCTCAAGGACACCTCGCTCGACTCCTTCGGACACGTCCGGCTGTCCGGGGTCGGCGAGTGGCTGGCCAAGGAGATCGAGAAGCGGACCGGCAAGGAGGCCCGTACGACGGTTCTCGGGCACATCCAGCGCGGCGGCACCCCCAGCGCCTTCGACCGCTGGCTCGCCACCCGCTTCGGCCTGCACGCCATCGAGGCCGTCCGGGACGGCGACTTCGGCAAGATGGTCGCGCTGCGCGGCACGGACATCGTGCGGGTGCCGATCGCGGAGGCGACGGCCAAGCTGAAGACGGTGGACCCGAAGCTGTACGAGGAGGTCGGGGTGTTCTTCGGCTGAGGCCGGGGGCCAACTCCCTGCCCTTCTGCTCGAGTTGTGGGATCTCTGAACGCCGCCGCGGTTACCGTGGCGGCGTTCGGTGTATGGGGCAGGAGAGCATGCCACGGGGGAGGGCGCATGGTCGGCTGGTGGAGCGGACGGGAGCTGCGGTCGCTGCTGGAGCGGCACGGCGACGTACTCGCGGGCGTCTGGCCCGCCTTCCGGGACGGCACGGTGCCGCCCCTGTCGACGGCCGACCAGCTGCGAGGGCTCGCTCAGCTGTTACAGGTCGCCGGGCGGTCGGCCGGGGCACAGGGCGGCGGGCACGAGGTCCCGCCCGAGACGGCGGTGATCATCCTCGCCATCGCCCGGGGGCACGCCATGAACCCCGCGCTCACGCCCGCCCCGCTGCGCCCGCTGGTCGACCCGGCAGCGCGTCTCGACGCCGAGGACGTGAACTCGACGGCCCGGCTGGCCATACGGTTCACGGATCTCGCCGAGGACGAGGGCACCCCGCACCATCTGCGCCGCTGGTGCGTGGACGCCGCCCTGCTCAGCGGCGCCCGCTGTCTGAGCGGCTCGGCCGCCGACGACCCCCGCCGGTCCGCGATGCACACCGTCGTCTCGGGCGTCGCGGAGCTGCGGTTCAAGGACACCGCGGATCCCGCCGACGAGGAGGCGGCGATCGTCCACGCCCGCGCGGCCTACGACCTGCGCACCCCCGCGGAGCCGGCCGCCGACCGGGCCGCCGGACTCGCCCGGCTGCTGGCCGACCGCTGCGCCCGCCTGAGGGACGCCTCGGACATGGCGGGCGTGCCCGCCCTCGTACGGGCCGCCCTCGCCGAACTCGCCCCCCGGAGCGCGCAGTGGCTGGCGCACGCCATGACGGCCGCGGGCGCCTTCATCACGGCCACCGTCCACGAGAAGAAGAACGTCGAACTCCTCGACGAAGCCCTGGAACTGCAGCGCGCGATCTTCCGACACCCCGACTTCGCCGCGCACCGGGCCGACACCGAGCCGATCTTCGCAGGCCTGCTCGCCCAACGGTTCGCCCGCCGCCGCGACCCGTACATCCTCGACGAGGCCATCGAGGTCTACGAGCGGATGTACGCCGCCGAGCCGCAGCGGCACGCCGCCGACCTCGGCCGGCACCTCCAGTACCGCTACCAGCTGTGCGGCGACACGACGGACCGGCGACGCGGCCTGGACCTCATGGGCGAGGGCCTGGCGGCGCCGCACACCAGGCACGAGGCGGTGAGTTCGTACGGCACCGCCGCGATGCACGAGTACCGGGAGAGCGGCCACCAGGAGGTGATCGTCCGCGCCCTGGCCGCCGTGACTCCGCTGGCCGCGCCCGGTGGCCCCCATGCCGACGCCTCCCCGGTCCTGCGCGCCCTGTGCATGCTGCACCTCGCCCACGCCGAGAACGAGCCCGAGCCCGACTTCGGCCCCGCCGAGGAGGCCGCCCGCCGGGCCGTCGCACTGGCCCGCTCCACGAGCGAGCGGGCCCTGGGCCGAGCCGTGCTCGCCACGGTGCTCGTCCACCGCTACCGCTTCGGCTACGACCTGGCGGTCCTCGACGAGGCGGTCGCCCGCTGCCGCGAGGGCTTCGAGGAGATGTCGCAGGACCCCGACTCCGAGGAACTTCTCACCCTGCGCGGCAGCCTCCTCATGGCTCTCGCCGAACGGCACACCCGGACCGGACACGGTGCCGCCCTGCGCGAGGCCATCGAGGTGGCCGAGCAGACCGTCGCCGACATGCCCCGCTTCGAGGCGGAGACCCCGGTCATCCTCGGCAACGTCGCCACCCTGCTCGTCGCGTATGCCCGCCAGACCGAGGAGTGGGCCGAACTCGACCGGGCGCAACGGCTGATGGAGCGCGCCCTGGCCCGCACCGCGCCCGGCCACCATGGGCGACACCACCTCGTCTCCGCGCTCGGCAGCGTCCTGCTCGCCCGATTCAACCTCCCCGACGCCGGGATCGAGGCCGCCGAGAACGCCGTACGCCACTACGAGACGGCACTCGAGGACCCGCCCGCCGACCCGCTACGGCGCGCCGGGCTGTACGGCAACCTGTCCCACGCCCTCCGCGAGCGGCACCGGCTCGGCGGGGACCGGGAGGACCTCGACATCGCCCTCGCGGCCGCCCGCAAGTGTGTGCGCCTGGTGCCGCGGGGGCATCCGCTGCGCGGCGGCGGACTGGGCGCCGTGTCCTGGGTGCTGATGGACATCGCCCGTGCGGACGGGAGCCATGACGCGATCCGCGAGCAGGCGCTCGCCGTCAACGCGGAACTGGCCGCCGATCCCGCCCAGCCCCCGGCGTACAGCGTCGCGGCCTCCGTGCGGCTGGCGGGGGTCGCCCATGCCGTCGGTGACGAGGAGCAGGCGCTGGCGGCTCTGCGGACCGCGATCGGGAAGCTGCCGCTGGTGGTGTGGCGCGGGGTCGACCGTTCCGACCAGGAACGGGTGCTCAGCGACGAGGAGTTGGGATCGCTCGCCGCGAAAGTCGCGGTGGCCGCGGGCAAGCCGCGGGACGCGCTGGAGCTGCTGGAGGCCGGCCGGGGCGTCCTCGCCGCCCAGGCCCTCGAACTGCGCACCGACGCCGAGGACCTGGCGGCCGCGGCACCCGAACTGGCCGCCCGTTTCAGCGAGGTGCGCGGCGAGCTGGAGCGTGCCGCCGACGACCTCTCCGCGTCCGGCGCCGACCGGCGCCACCGGCTGGCCCGCGAATGGCAGGAGACCCTCGACGCGATCCGCGCCCGCGACGGCTTCCGGGACTTCCTGCGGCCGCCCGCGGCCGGGCAGTTGCTGTCGGCGGGTGCCCGCGGTCCGGTCGTGGTCGTCACGGTCGCCAAAGAGGGCACCGGCCACGCCCTGCTGCTCGACGGCGCCGACGTACGGGTCTGCCCGCTGCCCGGCCTCACCCACGCCGAGGCCCGGGAACGCGGCGAGCTGCTCTTCCAGGCGGTCGCCGCGGCAGGCCGCTCGGGGCTGGCCCGGGCCTTCGCAGAGCAGTCCGTCGGCGACCTCCTGGAGTGGCTGTGGAGCACGGTCGCCGAGCCGGTCCTCGACGCCCTCGACATCACCGGCCCGCCCCCGCCCGGCCAGGAGCCGCCCCGCCTGTGGTGGTGCCCCTCCGGACCGCTGACCTTCCTGCCGCTGCACGCCGCCGGCGCCGTGCCCGACCGGGTCGTCTCCTCGTACACCCCGAGCCTCACGGCCCTGCTGCGGGCCCGGGACCGTGCCGTGCCCGTGGACCGGGAGCCGCTCATCGTCGCCGTACCGGAGACGCCGGGCCAGGCCCCGCTGCCGGGCGCCCTGCGCGAGGCCGAGCTCGCCCACCGTACGGTCGGCGGCACGCTGCTGTCCGGGGACGCCGCCCACGCCGACGCCGTACGGGCCGCGCTCGCCGGGCACTCCTGGGTGCACTTCGCCTGCCACGGCGTCCAGGACCCCGAACAGCCCTCCGAGGGACGGCTGTTGCTGCCAGGCGGCACGCTGTCCGTACGGGACGTGACCCGACTCCGGCTGCCCGCCGCCGAGTTCGCCTATCTCTCGGCCTGCGAGACGGCACTGGGCGGAACCCGGCTGCCCGACGAGGCCCTGCACCTCGCGGGCTCCCTCCAACTCGCCGGGTTCTCCCAGGTGATCGGCACGCTGTGGCGGGCCGACGACGACACGTCGGCCGAGATCGCGGAGGGCGTCTACGGCGAGCTGGCGGCGGCGGGGCCGGGGGCGCCGCCCGCGGCACTCGCGCTGCATCACGCCGTACGACGGCTTCGAGTGCGGTGTCCGGAGCGGCCGTTGACCTGGGCGGCGCATGTGCATTCGGGGGCGTGAGGGGGATGTGGGGTCCTACGATCGGACCATGGCCCTTCCGGACGATCCCGCCGCGCTGAGCACTCTGCATGCCGATTTCTGCCGGGAGCTGGCGGTGCTGCGGATGCTGAGCGGTCCGAGGCGGGCGGCGTTCGAACAGGCCGTACGGCGGCTGCGCGAGGGCGCGGACTTCGGTGAGGTGCTGCGCTCGCTCGACCCCGCCGTCACCGATCCGCTGCTCGGACGTCACGCCCCTACCCCGGTCGCCACTCCCGGCCCGCCCGTCCCCGGCCACTACCTCTGCCCGATCGGCGCCTGTCAGCGCGTCGAGCAGCGCTTCGCCGGTGAGGGCCCGCCCGAGTGCCTGCTCCACGAGCGCGTACTGACCTTCGTCCCCGACGCATGAGGGACATCCGGTGACGGGATTCCTCGCCGAGCTCGGCCGGAAGCTGGCCGAGCGGTGGTTCACCCTGCTCGTCCTGCCCGGCCTCGCCTATCTGCTGGTCGGGGCGGCCGCCGTGCGGCTCGGCCAGAGCGGCTGGCACGACTGGCGTGCCCTGTGGGACGGCTTCACCGCACTCACCGAGGGCGACCCCGGGCAGCAGGACAGCCTGGTCGCCCGCGCCGTCCTGCTGATCCTCGCCGCGGTCCCCGTCTCCGCGGCCGTCGGCGCCCTCGCCCAGGCACTCGCCGGCCCGGTCGAGCGAGCCCTGTGCGGCCCGTGGCCCCGCCCCTTCACGGCCCTCTCGACCCGCCTGACCGCCCGCCGCGAGAGAGCCTGGACCGCCGAGGACACCGCCTACCGCAGACAGCGCGCCCTGGCGGAGGCGGCCGGCCGCAGACAGATCACCTCAACCCAGGCCGCCCGCCACGCCGACAGACAGACCGCTCAGAACCAGGCCACGGGGACCTCACCCGCCGCCCCTGACGCCGCCCGCTCAACCACCACCCCGGACCCGGCCCGGTCCGACGACGATCTCGACCCGGCCCGCGCCGGTACCGCTCCGTCCGTCGATCCCGACGCGGCTGCGGTCGCCGACTCCGTCGCGGCTCGCACCACCCGCCCCGTCACGGCCCACGCCACCGCCCCCTCCGCCACCGGTCTCGACACCACCCAGCCCGCCACGGCTCCTTCCCCCGCCCCCACCCCGGCCCGCCCCACCGGCGGCACCCCCACTCGACCCGCCCAGCACCACGCCGCCCGAGCCACCCGCTACGCCGGGATCGCCGCCCACCACGACCGGCGCGCCGCGGTCCATGCCGCCCGGCGCAACGCCAACTCCCTCATCCGTCCCGAACACCCCACCCGCCTCGGGGACCGTCTCCACGCCCCTGCCGTCCGCCTCGGGGCCGAGTACGGCATCGACCTCGCCACCGTCTGGCCCCGTCTGTGGCTCCTTCTCCCCACGTCCACCCGCGACACCCTCACCGAGACCCGGACCCGCCTGGACGCCGCGTTCGCGTTGGGCGGCTGGGCGCTGCTGTATCTGCCGCTCGCCCTGTGCTGGTGGCCGGCCGCGCTGATCGCCCTGGTGACCGCCGCCGTCGCGCAGCGAAGGGCCGCTCTCGCCGCCGAGGCCTACGCGGAGCTCGTCGAGGCCACCGTGGACCTGCATCTCGACCGTCTCCACAGCCGCCTCGCCGAACCCCGCCCGTCCCCGCAGCAGGGCCGCGCGCTGACGGAGCGGCTCCGTAGAGGTCTGTGAGATATTCGCCAGTACCAGACAATTCCGGCGCACCCCGGAGGGCCGCGTGGAGATCCTCGCCTTCGGTGTCCAGGCGGACGAGAAGCCCCTGATCCAGCAGGCCTTCCGGGGTCACCACGAGGTCCGCTGCCTCGACGTCTTCCTCAACGAGGACACCGCCCCCATCGCGGCCGGCTACGAGGTGATCTCCACCAGCGTCAACGCCGAACTCGGCGCCCGTGTCCTGGAGGTCCTCGCGGCCGGCGGCACACGGATGATCGCCCAGCGGTCCACCGGGTTCAACAACATCGACCTCAAGGTCGCCGAACGGCTCGGCATGACGGTCGCCCGGGTCTCGTACTACTCGCCGTACTCCGTCGCCGAGTTCGCCTGGACCCTCGCCATGGCCGTCAACCGCCGTATCGTCCGCGCCTCCACCCGCACCCGGGACTTCGACTTCCGCCTCGACGGCCTGATGGGCCGCGACCTGCGCGGCCGCACCGCCGGCGTCCTCGGCACCGGCAAGATCGGCGAGGCCTTCACCCGGATCGCCCACGGCTTCGGCATGCGATTGCTGGGATGGGACGTCGCCGAGAATCCGGCCTGCAGGGAACTCGGCATGGAGTACGTCCCCAAGGAGCAGCTCCTCGCCGAGTCCGACCTCGTCACCCTGCACGTCCCGCTGATGCCGGAGACCAAGCACCTCATCGACGCCGACGCCCTGAAGGCGATGAAGGACGACGCGATCCTGGTCAACTCCAGCCGCGGCGGCCTGATCGACACCACGGCCCTCGTCGACGAGCTGCGCGCCGGCCGCTTCACGGGCGTCGGCCTCGACGTGTACGAGGCGGAGGCGGGCCTGTTCTTCCTCGACAAGTCCCTGGAGGCCATCGAGGACGACACCCTGGCCCGCCTGGTCACCTTCCCGAACGTCCTGGTCACGTCACACCAGGCGTACTACACCGAGGACGCCGTCGGCCAGATCGTCGACGCCACGGTGCGCAACGTCCTCGACTACAAGGCCGGCCGCCGCTCCGAGAACGTGCTCGTCCCGCGCAGCTGACCCACCAACTCCCGTACGACCGCGGCACCGTTCAGCGTGAGCACCGACTCCGGGTGGAACTGCACCCCGGCGAAGCCCGGCCCGCGCAGGGCATGCACCTCGCCCGCGGCGCTCCGGCTGACCTCGACCTCGTGCGCGGCCAGCTCGGCCGCCGTCTCGTCGTCGCAGTGCGCCACGAAGCTGTTGTAGAAGCCCACGGTCTCCGGCCGCCCGAACAGATCGACCGTCGTCTGCGCGCCCTGGTAGGGCACTTCCTTCCGTACGATCTCCAGCCCCAGCTCGGCCGCCAGCAGTTCGTGCCCGAGACAGACGCCGAGCACCCCGTGCCGGTTCTCGCGGACGACACGGGCGGTCAGGTCACGCAGGAAGCCCATCTTGGGGTCGGTCAGGTCGCATGGGTCGCCCGGACCGGGACCCAGGACCACCGGACCCTCATGGGCGAGGACCGCCTCGCGCAGACCGGGCTCGTCGTAGCGCCGGACGGTGACCTCAAGACCGCTGGACCGCAGGACGTGCGCGAGCATCGCCGTGAAGGTGTCCTCGCCGTCCACGACCAGGGCATGGCCGGTGAGCTCCGCGTCCTTCTTCGGGGCTTCCTGCATCCGCAGCCAGAACGGGGCGAGCGAGGACCGGCGACCGTCGAGAGCGGCCCGCACCCGGGGGTCGTCGGCCAGCCGGGGACGTACGCCTTCCTCGCGCGGCCTCTGCGCACGCACGCCCAGCGCCGCCAGCACCCCCGCCGCCTTCGCGTGCGTCTCGGCCACCTCCCCCGCCGGGTCCGAGCCACGGACGAGCGTGGCACCGACCGGTACCCGCAGCCGGCCGTCCGCGTCGATGTCCGCGGTACGGATGAGGATGGGGGAGTCCAGGGTCTGGGCCCCGCCGGAGTCCCTCCCCAGCAGCGCCAGCGCCCCCGCGTAGTAGCCGCGCCCCCCGACCTCGTGCCGCTCGATGACCCGGCAGGCGTTCTGCACGGGCGAGCCGGTGACGGTCGCCGCGAACATGGTCTCCTTCAGCACCTCCCGCACATCCAGCGAGGACTTCCCGCGCAGCTCGTACTCCGTGTGCGCGAGATGAGCCATCTCCTTCAGCCGCGGCCCGATGACGACCCCGCCCATGTCGCCGACGGTGCACATCATCTTGAGCTCCTCGTCGACGACCATCGACAGCTCCTCGATCTCCTTGCCGTCGGCGAGGAAGTCGAGCAGGTGCTCGGGCGTCGGCCCCTCGGCGGGATAGCGGTACGTCCCGCTGATCGGGTTCATGACGACCGTGCCGCCGGACATGCGCACATGCACCTCCGGGCTGGCGCCGACGAGGGTCCGGTCACCGGTGTGGACGACGAACGTCCAGTACGCGCCGCGCTCACCCTCGAGGAGCCGCCGGAACAGGGCGAGGGCATCGGCTCTTCCGAACCCCGGGATCTCACCCCCGTACGTCCGCCGGATCACGAAGTTCGCGCCCTCGCCCTGCCCGATCTCCTCCCGCAGCACGCGCCCGACGATCCCGGCGTACTCCTCGTCGCCGACGTCGAAGCCACCGCGCTCGACACGCACGTCGTGCGCCGGGAGCTGGGCCAGGACCTCGTCCAGATCCAGCGTGTGGGTCTCCTCGGGCGTCAGCACCGCGAGCGGCGTCCCGTCGTCCCGCACGTCGAAGCCGCGCTCGCGGATCTGGCGGAAGGGGACCAGGGCAAGGCCTTTGTCGGGGAGGTCGGCGAGGCGGTCGTACGTGGTGACCGGGCCGAGCAGGAGCTCCACGGTCCGCTCGTCATGGCCCGGCGTACGACGGCGCAGCAGGGCGAACGGGCGGGGATCGTCGAGCAGGTCGATCAGATGCATGGGTCCGTTGTCCTTCTCGGTGAGAGTGCACTGGGAGGAACGGACCCCGGAAACGCCGAAGGCCGCCCCTCGGGCGGCCTTCGCGAAGTCTTGCGTACGCGCAGTCAGTGGGCCGCCGGATGAGCGGTCCACCACCAGTTCTGGGTCGAGTGCGCGAACATGCGAGGCACCTTACCTCACGCGCACCTGAGCATGGGTGCGTCTCACCTGTCGAGCCGTGCGAAAACGACGCGACACGACCCCGTAATGTTGAGGCCGTGACCGTGAACGCTAAGACCGGCCAGAGCGCCGGCAACACCTGGCGAGACCTGCCCGCGGCGCAGCAGCCCGAGTACCCCGACACCGAGGCTCTGCGCGCAGTCGTTGCGGACCTCGAGTCGTATCCGCCGCTCGTCTTCGCGGGCGAGTGCGATCAGCTGCGCGCCCGGTTGGCGGCCGTCGCCAAGGGAGAGGCGTTCCTCCTCCAGGGCGGCGACTGCGCCGAGGCCTTCGACGCGGTGTCCGCCGACCACATCCGCAACAAGCTCAAGACCCTGCTCCAGATGGGCGCCGTGCTCACGTACGCCGCCTCGGTGCCGGTCGTGAAGGTCGGCCGTATCGCCGGCCAGTACTCCAAGCCGCGCTCCAAGGGCACCGAGACCCGCGACGGCGTGACCCTGCCGACGTACCGCGGCGACTCGGTCAACGGCTTCGAGTTCAACGAGAAGGCCCGCATCCCGGACCCCGAGCGCCTGAAGCGGATGTACAACGCCTCCGCCTCCACGCTCAACCTGGTGCGTGCCTTCACCACGGGTGGATACGCGGACCTGCGCCAGGTGCACGCCTGGAACCAGGACTTCGTGAAGTCGTCCCCGTCCGGCCAGCGCTACGAGCAGCTCGCGCGGGAGATCGACAACGCGCTGAACTTCATGCGGGCCTGCGGCACGGACCCGGAGGAGTTCAAGACGGTCGAGTTCTACGCCTCCCACGAGGCGCTGCTCCTCGACTACGAGTCGGCGCTGACCAGGGTCGACTCGCGTACGGGCCAGCTGTACGACGTCTCGGGCCACATGGTCTGGATCGGTGAGCGCACCCGCCAGCTGGACGGCGCGCACATCGAGTTCGCCTCCAAGATCCGCAACCCGATCGGGATCAAGCTGGGCCCGACGACCACGGCCGAGGACGCGCTGCAGTACATCGAGCGCCTCGACCCGGACCGCGAGCCGGGCCGCCTCACCTTCATCGTGCGGATGGGCGCGGACAAGGTCCGCGACAAGCTGCCCGAGCTGGTCGAGAAGGTCACCGCCTCCGGCGCGACCGTCGCTTGGATCACCGACCCGATGCACGGCAACACCTACGAGGCGGCCTCCGGCCACAAGACCCGTCGCTTCGACGATGTGCTCGACGAGGTCAAGGGCTTCTTCGAGGTCCACAAGGGCCTGGGCACCCACCCGGGCGGCATCCACGTGGAGCTCACCGGCGACGACGTCACCGAGTGCGTGGGCGGCGGCGACGAGATCTTCGTCGACGACCTGCACCAGCGCTACGAGACGGCCTGCGACCCGAGGCTCAACCGCAGCCAGTCCCTGGACCTGGCGTTCCTCGTCGCGGAGCTGTACCGGGACTAGTAGCAGATCAGCAGTGGATGCGCCTGTTACAGGAGCATGAGGTGGGGCGCGGATCACATACGATCCGCGCCCCACTCCACTTTTGCGGTTCCTGCGCGCCGGGTAAGGTTAGGTTAGCCTCACCGATTAATCGGGACGGCACCACTTATCCATCCCGGCGGGAGGTGAACCGCGTGTTCGTCTGCAGTTGCTTCGGCGTCACCGAGCAGCAGGTCAAGAAGCATGCGGCGGACGGTGCCTGCACCCCGCGCCAGATAGCCTCCGCCTGCAAGGCGGGCACCGACTGCGGTTCCTGTGTGCGGCGCATCCAGGCGCTGCTGGGCCGGGGCGCCTGCCCGACGCGTGAGCTCGCCGACCAGGGGCAGCCGGTTCTTGCCGGGCTGGACGAGGCCGCCTAGCTCTCCGGCTGCTCGATCAGCTGTGCGATGTAGAGCGCCTCGCCGAGCTTCTCCACCAGTTCCAGCTGGGTGTCGAGGTAGTCGATGTGGTGCTCCTCGTCCTCGAGGATCGACTCGAAGATGTTCGCGGACGTGATGTCGCCCTTGGCGCGCATCACCTCGATCCCGCGCTTGAGGCGGTCGATCGCCTCGACCTCGACCTGCCGGTCGGCCTCGAACATCTCCTTGACCGTCTGCCCGACCCGGACGTGGAACAGGCGCTGGTAGTTCGGCAGCCCGTCCAGGAAGAGGATCCGGTCGGTGAGCACCTCGGCGTGCTTCATCTCGTCGAACGACTCGTGGCGCGTGTACTTGGCGAGCTTCGTCCAGCCGAAGTTCTCCTGCATCTTCGCGTGCAGGAAGTACTGGTTGATCGCGGTGAGCTCGCCGGTGAGCTGCTCGTTGAGGAATTCGATGACCTCGGGGTCGCCCTGCATCGCAGAGGCTCCTTCCAACCGGGGGGAACTGGCAGGTTGCGCCGCATCCTTGCACCGGTATCGAAGATCGTCCAGTAAGTCTTCACTTAGTAAGTAAGGGCATGCTTAGTCCGATTTGAGGCGAATTGGCAAGGGGCTGGTCATGTGCACTGCCCCGGGTCTGTCAGGATGGAGTCATGGGTCAGCCGGTGGAACGCGAGTCAGGAGAAGCGGCACAATCCGAGCTTCCGCCGGGACAGCGAATCCAGCGCGGCTGGCCGGTCACGCACTACGGACCCGTCCCCAAGTTCCGCCCCGAACGCTGGGAGTTCCGCGTCTTCGGAGCCACCGCCGACGGTGAGAAGCAGTGCTGGAACCACGACGAGTTCACGGCTCTGACGCACACCTCCGTCGTGGCCGATCTGCACTGCGTCACGAAGTTCAGCATGCTCGGCGCGGAGTGGGGCGGCGTCCCCGCCCGGACCATCCTGGACATCGCCCCGCCGGCCCCGGCCGTCACCCATGTGATGGTGTGGGCCGAGTACGGCTTCAGCTCCAACCTGCGCCTCGCGGACTTCGCCGCCGAGCGCACGATCTTCGCCACGCACAAGGACGGCGAGCTGCTCACCGCCGAGCACGGCTTCCCGCTCCGGCTGGTCGTCCCCCATCTGTACGCCTGGAAGGGGCCCAAATGGGTCCGCGGCGTCGAGTACATGATCGCCGACCGCCGTGGCTTCTGGGAGGAGCGCGGCTATCACAACATCGGCGACCCCTGGCGGGAGCAGCGCTACTCCTACCAGGAAGTGCCCGGCGACGGGCCCGAGCTCTAGGGCTCCGGTCGGTAGTGGTGCTGGTCGGTAGTGGTACTGGTCAGTGGTGGTACTGGTGCACCACCGCGTGGCCCTTGCCGCGGCCGATCATCCACTTGTTGACCGGCGTGGTGAGGACGAAGGCGATGGCCAGGGCGATCGCCAGCGCACCCCAGAACAGCGGGTCGGCGAGTTCGGCGTCCATGGCTCCCGGCCACAGCACGATCACTCCGTTGTCGACCAGCTCCATCACGGCGATGGACAGGGTGTCCGCGGCCAGCGCCACCTTCAGTGCGGCGCGCAGACCCAGGCCCGCCTTGATGACGCCGCGCAGGGTGAGCGCGTAGCCGAAGAAGAAGGCGAGGACGATCGCCAGGATCAGGGTCGGGGTGTTGCCCCAGCCGAGCGCGGTGCCGATGACCATGCCGAGCACCTCGCCGATGGCGCACCCCGTGAGGCAGTGGAGGGTGGCCCGGACGGCCACGGCCCAGCTGCCGCCTGTCCGGTGGTGAGCGTGTTCCGCCTGCGCCTCGTGTTGCATGAGTGCCCCCAATGTCAGGTGACGGTTCCTGCACCGAGCAAGAACCGTATACCCTCCGGGGGTATTTCCTAACGGGCTATGCGTCTCGCAGTTTCTTCAGCCGCTCCACGTCCGCCGCATGTCCCTCCTTGCCGCCGGGCGTCTCGATGATCAGCGGTACGCCCTCGGTGGCGGGGTGGGTCATCAGCGCCCGGAACGGGTCCTCGCCGATATGGCCGGCGCCGATGTTCGCGTGCCGGTCCTTGTGGGCGCCGACCACGTCCTTGGGGTCGTTGGCGTGGATCAGCTTCAGACGGCCCTCGCCGACGGTGTCCACCAGCAGGTCGAGGGTCTGGTGCATGCCGGAGGGGCCGGTCAGGTCGTGGCCGGCCGCGAAGATGTGGCAGGTGTCGAGGCAGATGCCCAGCTTGGGATGGGCGTCCAGCGCCTCGAAGTACGGACCGAAGTCCCAGGTCCGCGAGCAGAGCGAGGCACCCTGGCCGGCGGTCGACTCCAGCAGCAGATACGGGTCGTCGTCGTGGGTGAGCTCGTCGAGCAGCGGCAGCATGTACTCCCGAACCTGGTTGAGGGCGACGGACCGGTCCCGTCCGCCGGTCGCGCTGCCCGTGTGCACGACGACGCCGAGCGCCCCGATCTCCCGCCCGCGCCGCAGCGAGTGCCGCAGGCTCTCCACCGACCTCTCCACCGTCGCCTCGGTGTGCGAGCCGAAGTTGATCAGATACGGGGCATGGACGTACGCCGGGATCGACTCCGCCGCGCACGCCGCACGGAACTCCTCGTCCTGCCGCGGGTTGCCGGTGGGCGTGGCCCAGCCGCGCGGGTTGGCGACGAAGACCTGCACGGTCTCGGCCGCGAGGTCACGGGCGTAGGACAGACCGACGGAGTTCAGACCGCCGGCCACGGGGACATGGCCGCCGACGGGGTTGCGCTGAGTCATCACCCGTCCAGGGTGCCACGCGGCGCGGGGCACCCTGTCAACGGCTGGTGATCGGGCCCGCTCAGCGGATCTCGATGGTGATCGTCGACCCCTTGGGGGCGGTCTGGCCGCCCTCCACCGACTGGTTCTTGACGGTGTCGCCGAACAGCCCGAGGAGCCCGCGGTCCTCGTCGACCTCGAAGCCGGCCCCCTCCAGCTCGGTCTTCGCGTCGTCGACGCTGTCGCCGACCACGTCCGGGACCTCGACCATCTCCGGACCCTTGGAGATCGTCAGCGTCACGGTGTCGCCCTCGGCGGCCTCGCTGCCGTCCTGCGGGGTCTGCGCGGCGACCAAGCCCTTGTCGTACTCGGAGTTGACCTGCTCGGAGGCGACCTTCACCTTCAGGCCCGCGTCCTCCAGGTCCGCCTTCGCGTCCTCCAGGCTCTCGCCGGTGACGTCCGGGACGTCCACCGGGCTGCCCTTGCTGACGACGAGGGCGACCGCCGCGCCCGAGCGGAGCGTGGTGCCCGCCTCCGGGTCGGTGCTGATCACGAAGCCCTTGATGACGTCCTCGCTGAACTCCCGGGTCACCATGCCCGGTTCGAGCCCGTCGCCCTTGAGCCGTGCCCTCGCCTTGTCGAGGCGGAGGCCCTTCAGGTCACCCAGCTTCACGGTCTCGGGGCCCTTGGAGACGGTCAGCGTCACGGAGTCGTTGCTCCGTATGCGGGTGCCCACGGTCGGGTCCGAGCCGATGACCCGGCCGCGCTTCACGGTGTCGCTGTACTCCTGCTTCACCTTGCCGACCTCGAGCCCGGCCTCCTCCAACCGGTCCCGGGCCTGCGTCTCGGTCTTGTCGATCAGCGCCGGGACCTTGGTGAACTGGCCGGAGTTGATGTACCAGACGCCGGCTCCGACACCGAGGATCAGCAGAAGGGCGACGACGATCGCGAGCGGCCCGCGCGGGGGTCCCGAACGGCGCCGGCGCGGCGGGGGCGGCGGCGGGGACTCGAACCGGCTCGTGTGGTTGAGCGCGGGCCCGTCCTCGTTGACCGGTAGCGGCCTCGGCACCGTCAGTGAGCGCGGGATCACGCTGGTGCGGTCCTCGGTGCCACTGTGCGCGACGGACAGGGCCTGCGGCGGCACCAGGTCCAGCTGGTCCTCGCTGAGCGCGCCGCGCGCCGCGCGGGCCTGCGCGAGCAGCGCCACCGCGTCGTACGGGCGGATGTCCGGGGTGCGGGCGGTCGCCGAGGCGACCAGCTCGTCCAGCTCGTACGCCAGCCCCGGCACGATGCCCGAGGGCGGCGGGACGTCCTCGTGGAGGTGCTTGTAGAGCACCACGGCGGGGGAGTCCCCGTCGTGCGGCTTCTCGCCGGTCAGCATCTCGTAGAGCACGACACCGCACGCGTACACGTCGACGCGGGGGTCGGCTGTGCCGCTCTCGATCTGCTCCGGCGCGAGATACGAGACCGTGCCGAGCACGGTGCCCGTGGTGTTGGTGACGGTGTCGACGGACCGGACGAGCCCGAAGTCGGCCACCTTGACCCGGCCGTCGTCCCCGATCAGCACGTTCTCGGGCTTCATGTCCCGGTGCACGAACCCCGCGCGGTGCGCGGCGCCGAGCGCGGCGAGGACCGGCTCCAGGATGTCGAGCGCGGCCCGCGGCTGCAGCGCGCCACGGTCGCGCAGCACGTCACGCAGGGTGCAGCCCGCCACGTACTCCATGGCGAGATAGACGTACGACCCGTCGGTGCCCTGGTCGAAGACCTGCACCACATTGGGGTGGGCGAGCCGGGCGACGGACTTGGCCTCGCGGATGAACCGGTCGACGAAGGTGACGTCGGCGGCGAGGCCCGGGTGCATCACCTTCAGCGCGAGCACGCGGTCGAGGCGGGTGTCCACGGCCCGGTAGACCGTGGCCATCCCGCCGACCGCGATCCGCGCGTCCACGCGATAGCGGCCGTCGAGCACCTGCCCGACCAGAGGGTCCTGAAGGGTCGTATCCACGCAGGTGAGTGTACGAGCCGCGACTGACAGGGCCGCAGGTTCGGGCGAGATCGGGGCGGGACTGAAGCCGTCCTGTGACGGACGTCGCAACGAATTTCGGCCTGCGTCGAACGTACGTTCAGAATGCGGGGCGTTCGGGATCCAGCCGCGCCAACCCCTCCTTGGGGGACGAGGCTTCGGCGAAATGCCGCTTGGGGATGCGCCCCGCCCGGTACGCCAGCCGGCCCGCCTCCACCGCGTGCCGCATCGCGTGCGCCATCAGCTCCGGCTCCTGGGCCCGCGTCACCGCCGAGGCGAGCATCACACCCGCGCACCCCAGCTCCATCGCGAGCGCCGCGTCCGACGCCGTACCGGCCCCCGCGTCCAGGATCACCGGCACGCGCGCGTGCTCGACGATCAGCTGGAAGTTGTGCGGGTTGCGGATCCCGAGCCCGGAGCCGATCGGGGAGCCCAGCGGCATGATCGCCGCGCAGCCCACGTCCTCCAGCTTCCGCGCGAGGACGGGGTCGTCGTTGGTGTACGGCAGGACCGTGAAACCGTCGTCGACCAGCGTCTCCGCGGCGTCCAGGAGCTCGATGGGGTCCGGCAGCAGGGTGCGTTCGTCGGCGATCACCTCCAGCTTGATCAGATCGGTGCCGAGGGCCTCGCGCGCGAGGCGGGCCGTCAGCACGGCCTCGCCCGCGGTGAAGCAGCCCGCGGTGTTGGGCAGCACCTCGATGCCGAGCCTGGTCAGCACGGAGAGGACCGAGCCGTGCACATTCGGATCCACCCGGCGCATCGCGACCGTGGTCAGCTCTGTGCCCGAGGCGATCAGCGCCCGCTCCAGCACATCCGGGCTGGGCGCGCCGCCGGTGCCCATGATCAGGCGGGAGGAGAAGGTCGTACCGCCGAGGACGAAGGGATCGTCGGCCATGGGTCAGCCTCCTTGGACGGCGGTGAGGACCTCGACGCGGTCTCCCTCGCGGAGGGACGTCGACGGCCACTGTCCGCGCGGGACGACGGTCTCGTTGAGGGCCGCGGCCACTCCGGCGGGGGCCGGGGCGAGGGCCCGCACGACGGTGTCGAGAGCCGTGCCGGGAGCGATCTCCCGCGGCTCTCCGTTGACGGAGATGTTCATGCGGGCAGCTCCGTGAAGGTGAAACGCCGGGGGGTGAAGGGGCGGACCTCGACCGGCAGTTCACCCGTGGTCAGCACATGGGCCATCGCGTCGCCGGTGACCGGCGTGAGCAGCACACCGTTGCGATAGTGGCCGGTCGCCAGGAGCAGCCCAGGGAGCTCGGTCGGTCCGAGCAGCGGTGCGTTGTCGGGGGAACCGGGGCGCAGCCCCGCGCGGGTCTCCGTGAGCGGCAGTTCCGTGATGCCCGGCACCAGCTCATGGGCGTCGCGCAGCAGCTCGTACACCCCGCCCGCGGTCACCGTGGTGTCCCAGCCCTGCTCCTCGCTGGTCGCCCCGATCACCAGCTCGCCGTTCTCGCGCGGTACCAGATAGACCTGGCTGCCACGGACCACGGCCCGCACGGTCCGGTTCAGGAAGGGCGCGTACCGCTGCGGCACGGTCAGCCGCAGCACCTGCCCCTTCACGGGCCGCACCGGCGGCAGCACGTCGTCGGGGACACCGGCGAGCCGCCCGCTGAGGCTGCCGGCGGCGAGCACCACCTGGGCCGCGCCCAGCCGGGTGCCGTCGGTGGCGGTGATGCCGGCGGCCCGGTCCCCCACGAGGTCCAGGCGCTCGGCCCACAGGCGGTGGAAGACCACGCCCGCCCGCTCGCAGGCGGCCAGCAGCGCCTTGATCAGCCGCCGGGGGTCGATCTGATGGTCGCCGTCGACCCGCAGCCCGCCGCGCACGCCCGGTGCGAGCATCGGCTCCAGGCGCCGGCATTCCCGCCCGGACAGCCACTCCGACTCCAGGCCCGACTCCTGCTGCAGGGCGTGCAGTTCCCGCAGATGGGCACGGTCGTCGGCGTCCAGCGCGACG
Organism: Streptomyces sp. NBC_00019; assembly: GCF_045041015.1. NCBI lineage: Bacteria > Bacillati > Actinomycetota > Actinomycetes > Kitasatosporales > Streptomycetaceae > Streptomyces > Streptomyces sp. NBC_00019. The sequence continues at coordinate 3,127,240 of NZ_CP108302.1, read as the reverse complement.
GCGAGCGTGCCGCAGCGGCGGTAGCCGAGGTCGTGGCCGGTCAGCTCGGTGAGCTCGGCCGCGAACTCCGGATAGCGGCGGGCCGAGGCCAGGTTCAGGCCCAGCAGGGTCTGCTCGCCGTAGTGCAGTTCCGTGACGGCGGCCAGCATCCCGGCGGCCACCTGGGCGGCCCCGCCGCCCGGTTCGGGATCGACGACGGCTGTGGCGAAACCGCGCTGCGCGGCCCGCCAGGCCGTGACAAGGCCGATGATTCCGCCCCCGACGACGAGGACGTCTGACGTACGTGAGGACATGGGCGTCCAGCCCCTCCCTTCGCCGGCATGACCCGGATCAGGTTCGTACGGTCGGAGGCCGCCAGCCTCCCTCTCAGCCCGGTGCGTCCGGGCTCCCGCGAGTGCTCTACGTTGGCCACCCTAGCTCTTGGTTTTGCGCTTGTGTAAGGGAGCCTGCTGCCATGCCCCGCTCGCTGGACGGCCTCGTCCTCGCCCCCGTCGCCGACCAGGCCCCAGGTCAGGTGGGTACCCGCACCCGGTTCACGTACCACGAGAAGAGCGGCGAGATCTGGGCCGAATACACGGGCGGCGACGTCGTGCGCGGGCATCTGGTGGGTACCCGGGAGGGCGACCGGCTCGACTTCCGGTACGTCCAGCTCAAGCACGACGGGACGACCTCGTCGGGGCACTGCGTGTCCACGGTCGTCGAGCTGCCGGACGGGCGGGTGCGGCTGGAGGAGAGCTGGGAGTGGGAGTCGCAGCAGGGCAGCGGGACGAGCGTTGTGGAGCAGGTCACGGTGCATGACCGCTGACTGACAAATTGTCAGTTGTCTATGGTGATCCGGTGAGCGAGCAGACGGAGCAGTCTCAGCGGCGCGTGGTCGTGGTCGGCGCGGGCATGGCCGGCGTACAGACCGCGGTAGCCCTGCGCGAACAGGGTTTCACCGGCACCGTGACCCTCATCGGCGCGGAGCCGCATCAGCCGTACGACCGGCCGCCGCTGTCGAAGGCCGTACTGCTCGGCAAGGCCGAGGGCTCCGCCTTCGACGTCGACTTCGAGGCGCTCGGCATCGAACTGGAGCTGGGCCGCGAGGCGCTGGGCGTCCGCCCCGCCGAGCACGAACTGGACACCGAGTCCGGGCCCGTGCCGTACGACGTCCTGGTCCTCGCCACCGGTGCCGAACCGATCCGGCTGCCCGGCGCGGAGGGCGTCCCCGGTGTCCATCTGCTGCGCACCCTCGACGACGCCGAGCGGCTGCGGCCCGTACTCGCCCGACAGCACGACATCGTGGTGGTCGGCGCGGGCTGGATCGGCGCCGAGTTCGCCACCGCCGCGCGCGAGGCGGGCTGCGCGGTGACGGTCGTGGAGGCCGCCGAACGGCCGCTCGCGGGGGCCCTTCCTGCGGAGGTCGCCGCGCCGATGTCGTCCTGGTACGCCGACGCCGGTGCCGCGCTGCGCACAAACGCGCGCGTGGAGCGGGTGCGGCCCGGCGAGGTACTCCTGGACGACGGCACGCGGCTGCCCGCGGACGCCGTCGTGGTCGGCATCGGCGCCCGCCCCGCCACGGCCTGGCTGGCCGGCTCGGGCATCGACCTCGGCGCGCACGGCGAGGTCGTGGCCGACGACCGCCTGCGCACCTCCGCGCCGGACGTCTACGCGGTCGGCGACTGCGCGTCCTTCCCTTCGGGAAGGTACGGCGAGCGGCTGCTGGTCCACCACTGGGACAACGCCCTCCAGGGCCCGCGCACGGTGGCGGCCAACATCATCGGCGAGACGCCCGCGGTCTACGACCCCGTGCCGTACTTCTGGTCCGAGCAGTTCGGCCGCTTCGTCCAGTACGTCGGCCATCACACGTCCGCCGACACGGTCCTGTGGCGCGGTGACCCGTCCGGCCCGGCCTGGACGGTCTGCTGGCTGCGCGAGAACCGCCTCGTCGCCCTGCTGGCGGTGGGCCGGCCCCGGGACCTGGCACAGGGGCGGCGGCTGATCGAGGCGGGGCCGGAGCTGGACCCGGAGCTGCTGGCGGACCCGTCGAGGCCGCTGAAGGCGGCGACAGTGTAGTTCGAATGCCCAGGTCGCAGGGGTCTGGCTTCCGACTGTCAGTGCGGGATGGCAGGCTTGATGCCGTGACCGAGATTGACGCAAAGATCGATGCTCTCGTCCCCGCCTGGCTCACCCTCCCCGACATCGCGGAAATCCTCGATGTCGAGGTGACGCGTGCGCGCCAGCTGGTCAAGGACGGCCAGCTCATCGCCGTACGCCGTGGTGAGAACCGCGCACTGCACGTCCCCGCCGCCTTCATCGACGGGGTCGAGCAGAAGGTCGTCAAGGGCCTCGCCGGGACCTTGACGCTCCTGAGGGACGACGGCTTCTCCGACGAAGAGATGCTGGAGTGGCTCTTCACTCCCGACGACAGCCTGCCCGGGACCCCCGCCCAGGCGCTGAGCGAGAACCGTGGCACGGAGGTGAAGCGCAGGGCCCAGGCGCTCGCCGTCTGACCCATTACCGCCGAACCGCCCGGCGCAGGGCCCGCCACCCACGCACCCACACGGTCGCGGCCGCCCCCGTGCGCAGGGCGGCACCGTGCCACAGCGGTGATCAGCGGATGCGTCCCACGCCCTGGCGTCGATGACCTGCGGGTTCGTCGCCAGGACGTGGGACGTGTCTGCCCGTCGCACCTGGTGCCGGGGCATGGGCCGCGGAGCCGTCCCTGTGGTTCACTACGCCCGGCCCGCCCAGGTCGACCGCACCGGCCCGCGGCCCGTACGCCACCGACATCGGGGGACACCCATGCCCGTCACGTCCGACACCGACGCTCGCGCCCAGCTGGCCGACGCCCGGCTCTATCTCTGCACGGACGCCCGCAAGAAGCAGGGTGACCTGCCCAACTTCCTGGACGCGGTCCTGGAGAACGGCGTCGACTTCATCCAGCTCCGTGACAAGACCCTGGAGGCGGACGAGGAACTGGGCTGGCTGGAGCTGTTCGCCGACAAGTGCCACATGTACGGCAAGGTCCTCTCGGTGAACGACCGCGCCGACCTGGCGCACGCGGCCCGGGCCACCCACCCCTGGCCGCCCGCCGTACTCCACCTCGGCCAGGGCGACCTCCCGGTCCCCGCCGCCCGTGCGATCCTCGGCGACGACATCCTCGTCGGCCGCTCCACGCACTCCGAGGCCGAGGCCGCCGCGGCCGCCGTCCAGGAGGGCGTGGACTACTTCTGCACCGGCCCGTGCTGGCCGACCCCGACCAAGCCCGGCCGCCACGCACCCGGCCTCGACCTGGTCCGGTACACCGCTTCCCTCGGCACCGACCGCCCCTGGTTCGCCATCGGCGGCATCGACCTCGGCAACCTCGACGAGGTGCTGGAGGCGGGCGCCCGCCGCGTCGTCGTCGTACGGGCCATCACGGAAGCCGACGATCCGGGAGCCGCCGCAGCGGAGTTCGCGAAGAGGCTCAGGGACCCGGCGTGACCGGTCCTGGTGTCCGAAGGGTGGACAACAAGTCGACAAAACGGGCAAATTCCCCGGATCCGGTTGGGTGACCGCTGCCCCCTGGCTAACCTGCGGGTATGGCCCTCGGAACCGCATCCACCAGGACTGACCGCGCACGCACCGTGCGCGACATGCTCGCCACGGGCAAGGCGACGTACTCGTTCGAGTTCTCGGCGCCGAAGACCCCCAAGGGTGAGCGGAACCTGTGGAGCGCGCTGAGGAGGGTCGAGGCGGTCGCCCCGGACTTCGTCTCCGTCACGTACGGTGCCGGCGGTTCCACCCGCGCGGGCACGGTCAAGGAGACCCAGCAGATCGTCGCGGACACCACGCTCACGCCGGTCGCCCACCTCACCGCGGTCAACCACTCCATCGCCGAACTGCGCAACATCATCGGCCAGTACGCCGACGCCGGGATCCGCAACATCCTGGCCGTCCGCGGCGACCCGCCGGGCGACCCCATGGGCGACTGGGTGGCCCACCCGCAGGGTCTGACCTACGCCGCCGAACTCGTCCGGCTCATCAAGGAATCGGGCGACTTCTGTGTGGGCGTGGCAGCCTTTCCGGAGATGCACCCGCGGTCCGGGGACTGGGACGCCGACGTCGCGCACTTCGTCGACAAGTGCCGGGCCGGCGCCGACTACGCCATCACGCAGATGTTCTTCCAGCCGGAGTCCTATCTGCGACTGCGTGACCGAGTCGTCAAAGCTGCCTGCGAGACCCCCGTCATCCCCGAGATCATGCCGGTGACCAGCGTGCGGATGCTGGAGCGCCTGCCACAGCTCAGCAACGCGGCCATCCCCTCTGTCCTGAAAGAGCGGATCCTCACAGCAAAAGACGATCCGGCCGCTGTACGCTCCATCGGTATCGAATTCGCCACGGAGTTCTGCGCACGGCTGCTGGCCGAGGGAGTGCCCGGACTGCACTTCATCACGCTCAACAACTCCACGGCGTCGCTGGAGATCTACGAGAACCTGGGCCTGCACCACCCACCGCAGGCCTAGACCGGCCGCACGGATATACGACACACTGCGTAGCGGTCACTGGGAGAGGGGCGTACATGGGCTGGACGGTCCTCTACATCGCGTTCGGAATCGTCGCGCTGTGGTTGCTGGGCGAGGTGCTGCTGCAGTACAAGGCGCGGCTCCGCTGGCGACTGCTCGCCTTCGCCGGCTTCCTGGGCGTCGTGCTCGGTGTGCTCATCCCCTCGGTGGTCGTCATCGGACTGGGCGCCATCGCCTTCGCGGTCGGCCAGACCTACGTCACCCTCTCCTTCCGTCGCGGCTTCGAACAGGGCTGGGCGGTCAATCCGCCGGAGGCCCTGGGCGGCCTGGTCGGCGGCAAGCGCGGCGGGCGCCGGGAACGAGGCCGCGAGGAGCCGACCCTGGAGGTCTCCGACCTCGAAGCGGCGGACGCCGCCTACGGTGACGAGGGCAACTACGTCCCGAGCGCGTCCGGTTACGGCCAGGACGAGTACGACCGCGACGACGTCTTCACGCCCGCCCGCCCCGCGGCCGCCGAGGTCTACGAGCCGCAGCCGATGCCCGACGACACCGGTTCCTACGGCATATACAACGACGGCACGTACGCCGGCCAGGGCCAGACCCAGGACCAGTACGCGACGGCCGCCCAGGGCGCCGACCAGACCTACGGCTACGACGGCTACACCGGCTACGACCAGCAGCAGTACGGCTACGACATGGCCGGGCAGCAGCAGTACGCCGCCTACTCCGACCCGTACATCGGCACCCAGACCTACGGCGGCTACGACGCCTCCTACGGCGGCCAGCAGCAGTACGGTCAGCAGGCCTACGGCCAGGATCAGTACGGCAACCCCACCTACGGTGGCGAGACCCCGGCCGGCGGCGTGTGGGTCCCGCAGCAGCGCACCGACGAGACGTACGGCGGCGAGCTCCCGCAGGAGCAGCAGTACCCCTACCAGGGCAACGGCCAGCAGGGGAACGGCCAGCAGGGCAACGGCTACGACGAGCAGTACCGCTTCTGACCAGCGGTCACCGAGAGCCCCGGAACTCCGGCCCCTCCACGATCAGCCCGGCCACCAGAGCACCCGACATCCCGGCGTGCGGGAGGCCTCCGCCCGGGTGGGACCAGCCGCCGACGGTGAACAGACCGGACAGCCCGGTGGTGTTCGCCGGGTGCAGCAGGCGTCCTTCGGCCGCGGCGAGAGCCGGGGCGGGAACCGCGCCACCCTCCGCACCGGTCGTCTCCGCGATGTCGGCCGGGACACGCACCTCGTGCCAGAGAAGGCGCTCGCGCAGGTCCGGTACGGCACGCTCGGCAGCGGTGATCAGCCTGTCCGCGTGATCGTCGAAGACCTCGGACGTCGGCCGATCCCGGTCGGCGTGGGCGGGCACCGTGGCGGTGAGGGTGACCGCCTCGTGGTCCGGGCCCGGGACCACACCCGGGTCGTCGGGGCGCAGCACGGTGAGCGTGGGGCGCGCGTCGAGCCCCCGGGACGAGCCGAACAGCAGGTCCAGCTCGCGCTCCCGGTCCTCCGCGTGCACGACCGTCCGGTGCGCCGCTCCCTCCGGGCGCCCGCCGCGCAGCGCCACCAGCACCGTCATACGGCTCGGCAGCCCGCGCAGCGGAGGAACCGCACCGTCCTCCCGCACCGCGGTGCCCCGCACGCAGCGGCTCAGCACATCGGGTGCGACACCGGCGACGACGAAGTCCGCCTCCGCCACCTCCCCGTCGGCCAGTTCGAGCCCCGCCGCCCGGCCGTCCTTCTCCAGCACCCCGGTGACCTCGGCGCCGAAGTGGAACTCCACCCTGCGCGCCACACACCGCTCGTACACCGCGCGCGCCAACTCCCGCATGCCGCCGCGGACATGCCAGGTGCCGAAGGCGTGCTCCATGTACGGCAGCACCGCCGCGCTCGCCGGGGCCACGCGCGGGTCCAGGCCGTACGCGAGGGCGTGGCTCTCCAGAAGGGCGACGAGCCTCGGATCGCGCAGCTCCCAGGCACCGACCTCGGCGAGCGTCCCGGCCCGGCGGGTGCGGAGCAGCTTCTTGTGGGGGACCGACGGATAGGGCTCGCGGTCGGCCAGCACCGACCAGTTCGGCCAGAGGGGTTCCTCCAGGAGCGGCCTGCGCGTGCGGTCCCAGGCCTCGCGGGCCCGGACCAGGAAGTCGCCCCAGCGGGCGCCCGCGTCGGAGCCGAGTGCCTCGTCCAGCGCCGAGACGACACCCGCGCGGGAGGCGTTCGGCAGACTGACCTCGGTGCCGTCCGCGAAGAGATGCCGCGTCGACGGGTCGACCTGGACCAGGTCGAGGACCGACTCCAGCGGCTCCTTGCCGGTCTTGACGAACAGATCGCGGTAGACCGCGGGAAGTGTGAGCAGCCCCGGTCCGGTGTCGAAGGCGAAGCCGTCGCGATCGAGGCGGCGCACCGCACCGCCGTACGTCTCCGTACGCTCGTACACCGCCACCCGGTGGCCCGCGACGGCCAGCCGGGCGGCGGCCGCCATCGCGCCCATCCCGGCGCCGATTACCGCAATCCGTGCCATGCCTGCGACTTTATCGGCCACCACTGACAGCCCCGGCCGCGGGCGCCTTCGGAGGGCTGCCGGGGGTCACCAGCCCGGTGGGTGCCCTGTCCGTCCCGCGAGCCGTTTCTCCTCCCGCCGTTGCGCCCGGCGGCGCAGGAACCGTCGGATCCGGGAGATCAGGAAGACGAGTATCACCAGGCCGCCGACCAGCAGTACGCCTGCGATGATCGCCGCCGCCTCCGGGTGGAATATGGCGAAGGTGACGATCCCGGCGACCCCGAGATCCTCGGCCAAGCTCACGATCACGTTGCTCAACGGCTCGGGCGAGGTGTTCACCGCCATCCGCGTCCCGGCCTTGACGGCATGACTGGCCAACGCCGTCGAACCGCCGACCAGACCCGCGACCACGTCGTTGAGCGAACCGCTCTGCCCGGCGAGCACCGCACCGACCCAGGCGCCCGCGGCGGGGCGGATCAGCGTGTGGACCGAGTCCCACGCCGAGTCGACGTACGGGATCTTGTCCGCGACCGCCTCGCACAGGAACAGCACGCCGGCTGTGATGAGGACCTCAGGGCGCTGGAGCGTCTCGGGGACGTCGTCGCTCAGCCCGGTCGCGCCGAAGACGCCGAGCAGCAGCACGACGGCGTACGCGTTGATTCCGCTGGCCCAGCCACTGGTGAAGACGAGAGGGAGTACCGACACGGAGGCGATCGTAACCACTCGGCAACGGAGCGTCCTGGGCCTGAGTACGCAGGTCTGAGTACCCGTACCTAGTGGGCGAGTTGAGTACGCGCGCGGATGGGGGCCGACCTGCGCGAACGAGAGAGTGGAGCCACGGAGAAGGGGAACGGCTCGGCACCGGCGACACGGGGCGCCGGAGCGGAGCCGCCCCGGATCCGCTCCTTCCGCCGGCGGAAGTCGGCGGGAGCGAGGCACGGGGGGCCCGGGGGAACGACCGAACGGGGGTCCAACGGGGGAATCGGGGGAACACGGGGGAGCAGGAGAAGGCGCCGGTTCGAGGTGGCCCGCGGGGGACGCGGCCACAGCGGACCGGCGCTTTCGTCTGTCTACGCGTGCGTACCGCCGGCTCAGCCCCGGCCGCTCACCCGTCCCTGCAGCAGCCGCGACAGCGCCGAGTGCACATCGTCCAGCGAGCGCTCCGCCTGGAACGCCTTCCAGTCCAGGGCCGCCACCAGCACCATGCCGACCAGGGCGGACGCGGTCAGGGAGACATCGATCGCCTCGTGGAACTCGCCGTTCGCGATGCCCTCGCGCAGCACGTCCTCGATGACCGCCACCGCCTGCTGCCGGACCACCAGGAGCGTGGACTGCCAGGCCCGGTTGGTGCGCCAGAGCTCGGCCACGTACAGCTGGGTGAAGGCCGGATAGCGGTCGATGAAGACCAGGCCGGCCCGGATCATCGCGTCCAGGGCGTCCGTCTTGCTGCCGCCCTCCCGCGCCGTCCGCTCCGCGGCGTCCCGGAGCGAGGCGGTGAGCAGTCCCACACCGTGCCGCAGCAGCTCCTCGAAGAGGACGGACTTGCTCGCGAAGTTGTAGTAGACCGTGCCCTTCGCCACCCCGGCCCGCTCGGCGATCTCGTCGACGGTGGTGGCGGAGAAGCCCTGCTCCGCGATGAGCGTGACGGCCGCCTCGTAGAGCTTCTGCCGGGTGGCCTCGCGGCGCGTGCTGCCGCTGCTGCTTTCCATGGCCCCGATTCTCACAGCTGCCGGGGACCCGGCGGTCGTCGAGGTCACAGGCTCAGCTCCGGGTGCAGCCGGTCGAGCGTCCACACCTGGCGGCGGCGGGCCGACAGCGCGGTCAGTGCGAGCGCGCCCGCGGTGAAGGCGACGAGCACCACGCACGCGTGCCAGACCGGACCGAGACCGCCGCCCGTGATGAGCCTGCGGAGCGCCTCGACGACGTAACTCATCGGCAGGAAGGGGTGGAGCGCGTTGAAGAAGCCCGGGCTGGTCTGCACGGGGTATGTGCCGCCCGCGGACGTCAACTGGAGCATCAGGAAGGCGAGGACGAGGATCCGTCCCGCCGCCCCGAAGCGGGCGTTCAGCCACTGCACGATCGCCGCGAAGCACGCCGTCACCAGGAACAGGAAGCCCACCGTGCCGGCCGCCCGCACCATCTGCAGGCCGATCGCCCAGTGCAGCACCGACATCAGGGCCACCGTCTGGAGCACCCCGACCGCCACCACCGGCAGCCAGCCCGCCAGCGCGATCCGCCACGCGGGGGCGCCCGCGGCGAGCGCGCGCCGGTTCATCGGTGCGACCAGCATGTACGCCACCATCGCGCCCACCCACAGGGACAGCGGGATGAAGTACGGGGCGAACCCGGTGCCGTAGTTGGGCGCCTTGTGCATGTCCTTGGAGACCAGCTGGACGGGGTCGGCCATGACCTCGGTCCGCTCGTCGCGGTCCCGCTTGTCGTAGTCGGGGATCCGGTCGGCGCCGTCGTGCAGCCCGTCCGAGAGCTTCCCGGAGCCGTCGACCAGCTTGTACATGCCGCCGTTCAGATCGGCGGCGCCGGTTTTGAGCTTGCCGACCCCCTCGTCCAGGTCACCGGCACCGGTCTTGGCCGTCCCGAGCCCCGTGTGCAGCTTCTTGGCGCCCGCGGCGACCTTCCCCGCGCCCTCGTTGAGTTCGTTGACCTTGGAGACGGCGTCGTCGAGGTCCTCGGAGAGGTGCGGCGCCCGGTCGGCGAGCGCCTGGGCCTGCTTCTGCAGGGTCGCCAGGTTCTTGTCGAGCTTCTTCAGGTCGCCGTCCTGGTCGCCCACGAGGGTGTTGAGGTCGTCGGCGATGGTCGCCACGTCGGCGGCCGCGTCCTTGGCCTTCTCCAGGTCGGCGCAGGCCGCGTCGGGCAGTACGGCCTTCTCGCAGCGCGTCCGATGGATCTCGTCCAGCGTGTCGGAGGCCGTGCGGGCGCCCTTGGCGGCGACGGGGGCCGTCGTCACCAGGGTGTCCAGGTGCTTGCGGATCGCCTTGCTGGAGTCCGCGACGAGCTGGGCGGTGTCACCGATCGTCTTCTCGTTGTCCTCCAGGAACGGGCCCGCCTTCGCCGCGACCCCGTTGACCTTGTCGGCGAGTGTCTGGGTGCCCTCCGAGACCTGCTGCGAGCCGTCCTCCAGGTCGCCCGCGCCCTTGTCGAGCTTCTTCAGCCCCTTGGCCAGATCGCCGCTGCCGCTCTTGGCGTCCTTCAGTCCGTCGGCGAGGTCCTTGGACCCCTTCTCGGCCTTTCCGAGCCCGCCTTCGAGCTTGTCGGCGCCCTTGGCGGCCTTGACCGTCGCGCCGTGGATGTCGGAGAACGAGATGAAGATCCGGTCCAGGAAGGACCGCGACGCCTTCGTGGACGCGGCCTGGCGCACCTCGCTGAAGACCGTGCGCGAGATCTGCCCGACGATGTAGTTGTTCGCGTCGTTGGTCCGCACCTGGAGTGCGCCCGTCTCGGGGGAGTCGCCCGCGCTGGACGCGATCCGCGCGCTGAAGTCGGTCGGCACGGTCAGCGACAGGTAGTACGTGCCGTCCTCCACGCCCGCGCGTGCCTCGGCGGCGCTCACCTCGTGCCACTCGAAGACGTCGCTGTCGTGCAGCCCCCGGGTGATGTCGTCGCCCGCCGCGAGCTTCCTCCCGTCGGCGGTCGTCCCCTTGTCGTCGTTCACGAGCGCCACGGGGATGCGGTCCAGCCGGCCGTACGGATCCCAGAACGACCACAGGTACAGGGCGCCGTAGAGCAGGGGCAGCACCAGCAGCGCGACCAGCGCGGCCCGCGGCAGCTTCCCCCGTCCGAAGCGCCGCAGCTCAAGCGCGGCCAGTCGCGGCGAGCGCATCGACGTCCTCCTTCTTCCGAGCCGAGCCCTGAGGGGCGCTTTGCGTGGACACCTTCACGGCCTCCTCGGGGGCCTCACTGCACGCCGCCACGACCGTGGTCCCCGTCTCGGCGATCGACGTCAACAGCGCCCAGACCTCGGCCCGTTCCGCGTCGGACAGCTTCAGATCCGTGTCGTCGACGCCGAGCAGCCGCGGCCGCCCGATCAGGGCGAGCGCGACGGACAGGCGCAGCGCCTCCAGCCGCTCCAGATCGCGTACGGCGGTCCGGGAGCCCTTGGGCAGGGCCTCCCGGTCGAGACCGGCGGCGCTCAGGGCGGTGTCGATCCGCAGCTTCGCCTCGTCCGTGCGCTCGGCACGCGGCCGCAGCAGTCCGCGCAGGGAGTCGCCGAACCGGTGCTGCAGCAGCGCCCGTTCGCGCAGGTGCTCCCCGACGGTCAGGGCCGGGTCGAGGTCGGTGACACCGGCGACGTTGGCCACGGCGCTCATCTGCCGCACCGCCGCGAGCTGCTTCGGCAGCCGGGCCCCGCCCACGGCCGCCGTCCCCTCGGACGCCTTCATCCGCCCGGTGAGCGCGAGCAGCAGACACGTACGGCCCGACCCCGACGCCCCCTCGACGGCGATCAGCGCCCCGGGCTCCGCGTCGAGGCCGATCCCTCGGAACGCCCAGCCGCGCGGCCCCTTGAGCCCGAATCCCTCGGCTGTGACGGCGACTCCGCCCACAGCCCACCCCCTGATGTCCAGAACTGCCGGAGTTTTTGAACTGACTGGTCAGTGCAAAAACTAACCCGAACCTTCGATCGAAGCAAAAGCCCAGGTCAGAACGGATTGTCAGTGGCATACCTCACGATGGGCACATACGGCATCCCGTATCGGGACGTGCCGTCACACAGACGACAGGAGGTTCGTCATGGCCACCTACCACGCAGCAGCCGCCCGCCGGCGCCGCGCCACCGGCCCTGCCCCCTCACTGACCGGACCGGCGAGCGACGTACACCCCGTGCTCCGCCGGACCACGGCCCCGCCCGCCGCCCTCGACCTGCTCGCCCAGGCCCGTGCCGGACTCGACGAGGCCGCCGTCCTGGAGACACCGAACGAGCGCTATGCGACAGCCCACCTCGCCGCCCTGCGCACCGCCGCCGCCGTGCTCGCCGCGCGCGGGCGTCCGGAGCCCTCGCCCCGACGCCGGGCCAAGATCCGGAGCGCCTGGGAAGTGCTCCCCGAAATAGCTCCCGAGCTCGCCGAGTGGAGCGCGCTCTTCGCCGCCGGCGCCCGGCGCCGTGCCCGAGCCGAGGCCGGCATCCAGGGTGCGGCCACGCGCCGGGACGCCGACGACCTCATACGCGACGTGGCGATGTTCCTGCGCCTCGTCGAGCGGATGCTGGTCCTCCAGCCGGTCCTGCCCCAGCCCCGCCAGGACACGGACCGGCCGGAGCCCGACGACCACGACACGGGCCGGGACATGCCGGACGCGGGCTGACCCCTCCGGCACGGCACGGGCTCTGCCGCCCGGATGCCACGGTGGTCGGGCGAGGTGACGGAGGCAATAGGGTGGAGGGCGCCTGAAGCCCTCTTTCTCCGGTACCCGGTCGGGGAGGGCAGACCGATCGCTCCGCCGCGCAAGAGGCGGTGCCGCGCCGAGGAGTCAACTGCCGTGTCGGACCCGCTGCGACCCCGCGCCTCTCTCCGTACCGCCGTGGTCTGGGAGGTCCTCCAGGACGCCCTCGAACGGCGGGTCAAGGCCACGGGCCGGGACGCCCTGGACGTCCTCGACACCGGCGGCGGCAGCGGCAACTTCGCCGTGCCCGTCGCCCGTCTCGGACACCGGGTCACCGTCGTCGACCCCAGCCCCAACGCGCTGTTCGCCCTGGAGCGCCGAGCCGCCGAGGCCGGCGTCGCCGACCGGGTGCGCGGTGTCCAGGGCGACGCCCACGGTCTCTTCGACGTGGTCGAGCGCGGCGCCTACGACGCGGTGCTGTGCCACGGCGTCCTGGAGTACGTGGACGACGCGGCCGAGGGCATCCGCAACGTGGTGGCCGCCCTGCGCTCCGAGGGCGTCCTCAGCCTGCTCGCGGCGGGCCTCGGCGGCGCCGTGCTCGCCCGCGCCCTCGCCGGCCACTTCAAGGAGGCCAAGCAGGCGCTCGAGGACCCGAACGGACGCTGGGGCACCGGCGACCCCGTACCGCGGCGCTTCACCGCCGAGCAGCTCACCGAGCTGGTCGAGGGCGCGGGCCTCGAGGTCGGTGCCGTGCACGGCGTGCGGGTCTTCGCGGACCTGGTCCCCGGCGTGCTGGTCGACACCGAGCCCGGAGCCCTGGAGGCCCTGCTCAAGCTGGAGGAGGCGGCGGCCGAACTCCCCGCCTTCCACTCCGTGGCCACACAGCTTCACGTGCTCGGTGAGACCCGAGGGACCGTCGAGACCTGAGGCAGCCCTCCTGGTGCAGCGCTGATCAGGGACTTGGGTGCACATGGAGTACGCCACAGGCCCCCCGATCGGGCGCCCGGCGCCGTATGATCGAGGGAGACCGTCCGGCATGACGGGTCGGCCGCTGGGGAATGCAAGATCTAGCGGGCCGGGACGTGCATGGCGGAATCCCGGTTGGCCAATTGGCGTAGAGGGGCGGGTTTCAAGGGGGCGATTCCCTGCCTATCCTGAAGGGACCCCCCGGGTCGCCCCGGCGACTGCACGATGAGGAGGATTCCGTGCCGCTCTCGGAGCACGAGCAGCGAATGCTCGAGCAGATGGAGCGAGCGCTGTACGCCGAAGATCCCAAGTTCGCGACAGCGCTTGAGGGAAGCGGGCTGCGCACGTACACCCGGCGACGGGTCTACCAGGCGGTCGCGGGCTTCCTCGTGGGTATCGCGCTCCTCATGGCAGGAATGGTCGCCAAGCAGGTCTGGCTCAGCGTGGTGGGCTTCCTCGTCATGCTCGGCTGTGCGGTACTCGCCGTGACCGGCTGGCGCAAGGCCCCCAAGCCGGGTGAACAGCCCGCGGCCGGTGCCCCGCACGCGCGCCGTCAGGCCAGGCAGAAGCGCTCCATGATGGACCGTATCGAGCAGCGCTGGCAGAAGCGCCGCGACGAGCAGGGCGGCCATTAGCTCGACCAATAGCTGACGCGTGAGGGGGTGACCACCCTCCGGGAGGGTGGTCACCCCCTCACGCACGCCCTTTTGACAGCGCCGATCGCCCCTTCGGTGATCGGCCCGATCAACGCCCGATCCAACGGCTGAGGCCCCGACCCGCTCGCACGGGTCGGGGCCTCAACCGTTGCTCCGAGGGCTCAGCTCTCCTGGCCCGACGGCTGCTTGCGCAGCGTCGGCCTGGCCGCCGCCGCACGGGCCGTCACACCGGTCCACCACTCCGAGACCGCCCACACCACTCGTACGGTTGAACGCGGCGCGAACATCGCCCGCAGCTTCGTACGCCGGGTCACCGGGACGGCCAGTCCGGCGATCGCCCGCCGGACGTCCTCCGCGAGCCCCGCCGTCGGGCGCGGCCGCGGCGCGTAGAGAACCTGCTCCACCGCGTCCGCCACCCGGTGCACCGCGATCGCGGCCGTCGGGTCGAGATGCCCCAGTCTCACGATCCGCGCCGCCGCCTTGCGCGGGGTCTGCGAATCGTCCGGCAGGATCCCGAAGTCCCACGCCGTATCGGTCAGTTCCAGCCAGACCGCAAGGGTGTGCAGCGCCGCGTCCGCCTCACTGCGGCCGTGCGCACCCAGCCGAACCGCCCGGGTGCGGCGGCGCCACACCATCGGCGCCAGTGGGATCGCCAGCGCGGCGAGCCCGCCGAGGACCCAGGCGAGCACGACGGTCCACTTCGGACCACCGCCGTCCGTGACCGGCAGGGCCGCGGCGGACTCGCTCGGGCACGCCTCCAGCTTCTTCTGCTCCGCCGTGCAGCTCTCGCTCGCCGAGGGGGCGGTGGAAGGCGCGGCGCGCGCCGACCGGGACGGGACGCCCGGGTCGGGCAGGTTGCTGTTCGGGCTGTCCGTCTGCGTGTACTCGGGCTGGGTGCCCCGGGTCGGAGTCGGCTCGAAGCGGGTCCAGCCCACGCCCTCGAAGTACAGCTCGGGCCAGGCGTGGGCGTCCCGCAGCCCCACCGACACCGTGCCGTCGGCCTGCGGCGTACCCGGCGCGAAGCCCACCGCCACCCGGGCCGGGATGCCCAGGGTGCGGGCCATCGCCGCCATCGCGAAGGAGAAGTGGACGCAGAAGCCCTGCTTGTCCTTCAGGAACCGGGCGATCGCCTGGGAGCCGGAGCCGACCTGCACCTGGGTGTCGTACTGGAAACCGCCCGTCAGGGAGAAGTACTCCTGGAGCTTGACCGCCTGCTCGTAGTGGTTCGCGGAGCCCTGGGTGACCTCACGAGCCGTGGTGGCCACGACCGCCGGAAGCGAGTCGGGCACCTCGGTGTAGTCGCGCCTGATGTCCCCGGGCGGCGCCGGGGCGGCCGCCAGCTGCTCCGCCGTCGGCTGCACGACGAGGCTCTTGACCTCGTACGTCGCCCCGCTCGTGGTCTGGTCGTGGTCGCCGACGAGGGTCATGCCCTCGGGTTCGTAGCGCCAGTCCCCGTCGATCTGCACACCGCTGGGCGGGTACGGCATCGGCAGCCAGTCCTGGCGGTAGTCCTTGGCGGCCGTGACACTGGTCGTGATCTCGGCGCGCCGGATGTCGGCGCCGAGGCCGATCGGCGTGGGCAGCTGGTCCGGCACCTTCTCGATGTCGCGCTTGGACGGCTTCCAGGTCCGGCCGTCGAAGTCGTCCAGCGAGACGATCCGCAGATAGAGGCTGCCCTGGTCCTCGGGCTCGGTGCGCAGGGACAGGACCTGGCGGTCCTCGTCCACGTTGAGGTTGTCGCGCAGGGACACCAGCGGGTTCACCGCGGAGATGGTGCCGCCGCTCCCGCTGCCGCCGCCCACACCCGCCCCGGTGCCGTCCAGGAGGCCGCCGTCCATCGCGGGCAGCGCGACCGGTACCACCAGGGCGAGCCCCAGTGCGACCGCGCCGATGCGCCGCCCGGTGCGGACCGGCGCCACCACGCCGGGCTCCCCGCCCGGGGTGCGCGGTGCCCCGCCGAAGACCCGGCCCCACTGGGAGAGCCGGTCGCGTCCCTCGGACAGCAGCAGCATCAGATAGCCGGCCGCCGCGACCAGGAACCACAGCCAGTCGGCGCCGCCGTCGGAGAGCCCCGCGGCGACGGAGTACAGCGCCAGCAGCGGCAGCCCGGCCGGAGCCGCGCTGCGGAAGGTCACCGCGAGGGTGTCCACCGCGAGGCCGATGACCAGCACACCGCCGATGATCATCAGCCGGATGCCGTCGGACTCCAGCGGTGCCGGGATCGCGTACCGCGCGACGTCGTCGCCGCCCTGCTGGAGCAGATCGGCGAACCGCTGGAACGCCTCCGGACCCGGGACCAGCCCGGCGACCGCCTGCTCCCGGGTGAAGACCAGGGTCAGCATCATCAGCGTGACCAGGGCCTGTGCGGCCACGGTCAGCGGCCGCGCCAGCGGCACCCGCCGGGTCGCCGCGCCCACCAGCGACTGGACACCGAGCAGCAAGGCCGCCTGCAGGATCCACGAGGCCGGTTCGACCAGGGGCAGCAGGGCGCAGGACGCCATCAGGGTGGCCGCCCAGGCGCACAGCGCCAGTCGTGCCCGCCCGCTCATGCGCGTGCCCCCTCACTGCCCGGCCCGCTCGTCGCACCGATGCCGGAGCGCTCACGGTCCGCCTGGCGCCACAACTCGCCCAAGGAGGCGCCCCGCGGCACGCTCAGCGCCGTCCAGCCCGCCTCACGCAGCATCCGCAACCGCTCCTCGCTCCTGTCCAACGGGCCGGCCACATCGGTCGGTTCCCGCCCCCAGCCGCCGCCGTCCAGCACGAAGGCGACCGCGCCGCCACTGCGCTGACGCATCTTGGCGGCCACTGCGGCCTGCTCCTCGTCGAGGTCGCCGAAGAAGGCGATCAGCAGTCCCTCGTTGCCCCCGCGCAGCAAGTCGTACGCCCGGGACAGACCCGTGCCGTCGGAGTGGTCGATCACCGCGAGGGTGTCCATCATCAGCCCGGCCGCGTCCGCCGACTCCTGGCTCGCGCCCGCGAAGCCGTCCGCGCCCTCGCCGGGCACCGAACTGCCGGTGTCCGTCAGCAGTCGTACGGAGAAGCCTCGTTCGAGCATGTGCACCAGCGCCGACGCCGTGCCCGACACAGCCCACTCGAAGGGCGAGTCGGGGCCCGCGCCGCGGAAGGCGAGGCCCCGGGTGTCCAGCAGCACCGTGCAGCGGGCGCGCTGCGGCTGCTCCTCGCGGCGCACCATCAGCTCGCCGTAGCGCGCGGTGGAACGCCAGTGCACCCGTCGCAGATCGTCGCCGTAGCGATAGCCGCGCGGGATGACGTCGTCCTCGCCGGCCAGGGCGAGCGAGCGGTTCCGCCCGTCGCCGTACCCCTTCGCCTCACCGGCGAAGCGCACCGGCGGCAGCGGCTCCACACGCGGGATCACCGTCAGGGTGTCGTACGACGAGAAGGACCGGGTCAGCTCGCACATGCCGAATGGGTCGGTCAGACGCAGCTGGAGCGGGCCCAGCGGATAGCGGCCGCGCAGGTCGGAGCGGACGCGGTAGGACACCTCGCGGCGGCCGCCCGCCTCCACCCGGTCCAGCACGAAGCGGGGACGCGGGCCGAGGACGTACGGCACCCGGTCCTGGAGCATCAGCAGACCGGTGGGCAGCCGCGAGACGTTGTCCATCCGCAGATGGACACGGGCCTCGCTGCCGGAGGGCACGCGCGCGGGGGAGAGCCGGCGGCTGCCGGCCACCCGGTAGCGGGTGCGGTAGAGCACGGTCGCGCAGACCAGCGGCAGCAGCGCGAGGAGCAGCCCGACCCGGAGCAGATCGCTCTGCCCCAGGACGTACGCGCAGATGGCGGCTGCGATCCCGGCGGCCAGGAACGAGCGGCCGCGGGTCGTCAGACCGGCCAGCGCGGTGCGCACCCCGCCCTTGTCGCCCCGGTCGGCCTCGCTGTGGGCCGGCCCGGCGGCGGTGGTCATCACAGCCTCCGCGGCGGCTGCTGGCCGTACGCCTGCGTGCCGTGCCCGAGCCCGGCGCCGCCCTGCTGCTGGGGCACCGGAGTGCGCTGCAGGATCTCCTGCACCACCTGCTCCGCCGTACGCCGGTTGAGCTGGGCCTGGGCGGTGGGCAGCAGACGGTGGGCCAGGACAGCGACGGCGAGCGCCTGGATGTCGTCCGGCAGCGCGTACTCCCGGCCGCTCAGGGCGGCGGATGCCTTCGCCGCGCGCAGCAGATGCAGCGTCGCGCGCGGGGAGGCGCCGAGTCTGAGGTCGGGGTGGGTGCGCGTGGCGGCGACCAGCTCCACCGCGTACCGCCGGACCGTGTCGGCGACGTGGACTCCGCGCACGGCGTCGACCAGCTTCACGATGTCGTGCGCGTGCGCCACCGGCTGGAGGTCGTCCAGAGGGCTCGCCCCGCCATGGATGTCGAGCATCTGCAGCTCGGCCTCCGCGCTGGGGTAGCCGATGGAGACCCGCGCCATGAAGCGGTCGCGCTGGGCCTCCGGCAGGGGATAGGTGCCCTCCATCTCGACCGGGTTCTGTGTGGCCACCACCATGAACGGGCTCGGCAGCTCGTACGTCTGCCCGTCGATGGTCACCTGCCGCTCCTCCATGGACTCCAGGAGTGCCGACTGGGTCTTCGGCGAGGCGCGGTTGATCTCGTCGCCGATCACGATCTGCGCGAAGATCGCCCCCGGCTTGAACTCGAAGTCCCGGCGCTGCTGATCCCAGATGGACACCCCGGTGATGTCCGAGGGCAGCAGGTCGGGCGTGAACTGAATACGCCGCACCGAGCAGTCGATGGACCGCGCCAGTGCCTTCGCGAGCATGGTCTTGCCGACGCCCGGTACATCCTCGATCAGAAGATGCCCTTCGGCGAGCAGTACGGTCAGCGAAAGCCGTACGACCTCGGGCTTGCCCTCGATCACACCCTCTACCGAACTGCGGACACGCTCCACAGTGGCAGTCAGATCTGTGAGGCTCGCTCGATCGTCATAGGTCGTCACCCGGCCCTCCTCGGCCCGTTCTTTCTCCGGGCCGACGCTCTGCGTTGCGGACCGGCCCACCCCGAATCACGGACACCGCCCGGAAAAGGTTCCGCGCGACGTCCATCCACGCATTCTGGCTGCCGTTACCGATTCGTGTCACTCGCCTGTGGACAACTGCCCGCGATATGTCGGGGCTTGCGGCCTTTTGGGCACCCCTGAACCGGAAATCAACAGGAGAACGACAGCTTCGGTGGTGGGTCAGGAGGGGTCGATCTCGCGCAGCAGGCCCGTCTTCACGTCGAACACGAAGCCACGGACGTCGTCGGCGTGCAACAGGAACGGCGAGGTGCGCACCCGCTGCATGGACTGCCGTACGTCCTGGTCGACGTCCCGGAAGGACTCCACGGCCCAGGCCGGGCGCTGGCCGACCTCCATCTCCAGGTCGGTGCGGAAGTCCTCGGTGATCTGCTCCAGGCCGCAGCCGGTGTGGTGGATGAGCACCACGCTGCGGGTGCCGAGCTTGCGCTGGCTGATGGTGAGCGAGCGGATCACGTCGTCGGTGACCACGCCGCCCGCGTTGCGGATGGTGTGGCAGTCGCCGAGCTCCAGGCCGAGCGCCTTGTGCAGGTCGAGACGGGCGTCCATGCAGGCCACCACGGCCACGTGCAGGACGGGACGGGCGTCCATGCCGGGGTCGGTGAAGGCGGAGGCGTACCGCTCGTTCGCGTCGACGAGACGGTCGGTGACGGTGTCGCCCGGTATGGCGCCTTCGGTTGCGGTGGCGCCGGATGCAGAAGTCGTCATAGCCACGACGGTACTGGTCACAGCCGTTCCGGTCCTGTCGTGAGATGGGAAAAAGAGCGTCATCACGTCCTTCGTGTGAGGTAACCCACAGCGGACGGTATGCGTATGAGCGGGTGATTTCCGGTGGTCCGTCGCTCCGTCCCGGAGCCGGGCCGCGACGCGCAGGCCGGTTGATTGACCGCGAGTCACCGTGGACTAAAGTGACGCGAAGCGGGAGGCGAGGTCTCCCTGCTGGACTGAATTCCCCAGGAGAAACCGGCCAGATCGCCGGATCTCCCCACGTGCGCGGCGCGCACGTACGGCTCGGCCTCCTCCCGCTCCCGGCCGGCTGACGCTTTTGGCGCCGGCAGGCCTCCCCTTCACGAGCGGGCGGGGACCCGGCGGTGCGTACCGCCTCGCCGGATCTGAGAGGGCCCCTTGAGCCAGAGTCGACACGTCCCGGTGATGCTCCAGCGGTGCCTGGACATGTTGGCCCCCGCCCTCCAGACCCCCGGAGCGGTCGTCGTCGACTGCACGCTCGGCCTCGGCGGCCACAGCGAGGCACTCCTCCAGCAGTTCCCCGAGGCCCGGCTCGTCGCCCTCGACCGCGACAAGGAGGCCCTGCGCCTGTCCGGCGAGCGCCTCGCGCCGTACGGGGAGCGCGCCACCCTCGTCCACGCGGTCTACGACGAGCTGCCCGAGGTACTGGAGCGGCTCGGCCTCCCGCGCGTGCAGGGCGTCCTCTTCGACCTCGGCGTCTCCTCCATGCAGCTCGACGAGGCCGACCGCGGCTTCGCCTACGCCCAGGACGCCCCGCTCGACATGCGCATGGACCAGACGACCGGCGTCAGCGCCGCCGAGGTCCTCAACACCTACCCGGCCGGCGAACTCGTGCGGATCCTGCGGGCGTACGGCGAGGAGAAGCAGGCCAAGCGGATCGTGTCCGCGATCGTGCGCGAGCGCGACAAGGAGCCGTTCTCCCACAGCGCGCGGCTCGTCGAGCTGATCCGGGACTCCCTGCCGCAGGCCGCCAAGCGCACCGGCGGCAACCCGGCCAAGCGCACCTTCCAGGCGCTGCGCATCGAGGTCAACGGCGAACTGGCCGTCCTGGAGCAGGCGATCCCGGCCGCCGTGCAGGCCCTCGCGGTCGGCGGGCGGATCGCCGTCCTGTCGTACCACTCGCTCGAGGACCGCCTGGTCAAGCAGGTGTTCGCGGCCGGTGCCGCCACCACCGCGCCCCCCGGGCTGCCGGTCGTCCCCGAGCAGTACCAGCCGCGGCTCAAGCTGCTCACGCGCGGTGCCGAACTTCCCACGGAGGAAGAGGTCGCCGAGAACCGGCGAGCGGCTCCCGCGCGGTTGCGCGGCGCCGAGCGCATCAGGGAGGCGCTGGAATGACGGACACGAGGGGGCTGGGGCGCGTGAGCGAGTGGGGAAACCGGACTCACTGGAGGTGCAGTGAGCAGGAAACCTGAACTCAAGGGCCGGGCCGCTCGTCTGGCACGGCTCTTCCCGACCACGGGGGGCCGAGGACAGGCCGCCCGCACCCCGTTCGTACTCCTCGTCGTCCTGCTCCTGGGCGGCGGTCTCATCGGTCTCCTCGTGCTGAACTCCGCGCTCTCCGAAGGGTCGTTCAAACTCGACGACCTCCAGAAGGAGACCAAGAGCCTCACCGACCAGGAGCAGGCCCTCCAGCGGGACATCGACTCCTACTCCGCCCCGGACGCTCTCCAGCGCCGCGCCCGCGAGCTCGGCATGGTCCCCGGCGGCGACCCCGCCTTCCTCGACCCCGACGGCACCGTCAAGGGCGTCCCGGGCGCCGCGGCCGAGCAGTCCTCGGCCCAGGTCGTACGGCCGCCCGAGGCGATCGTCCCGCCGGCCGTCACGTCGGCACCCCCTTCGCCGTCGGTCACCCCCACGCCCACGCCCACCCCCTCCACCGCCCCGTCCTCCGCGACCCCGACCCCCGGCAGGTGACGGAAGTGTCCGACAGGGAACCGCCGCGCCGCCGCGTGCCCGGACCCACCAAGCCCGCCCCCGACGCCCGACGGCGCCCCGCGGGCCCCGGTGCCCGCCCGGCCCGCCGCCCGGCGCCCCGCCCCCAGGCCGCGCGCCCCACGGGCCCGCGCATCATCCGGCTCGGCAGCCCCCGGCCCCGGCTCCGCATGGTCGGCCTCGGCCTGGCCCTCGTACTGATCGCCTTCGCCGTACGGCTGCTCCAGGTCCAGGCCGTCGACGCCAGCACCTACGCCGCCAAGGCCGAGCAGAACCGGTACGTCGGCTACACCCTGGCCGCCGAGCGCGGCCAGATCACCGACCGCTCCGGCGTGGCCCTGGCGACCAGCGTGGACGCGTACGACATCACGGCCGACCCCACGCTCTTCACCCGCGAGCAGCTCAAGATCGACGACGGGCCCGAGCAGGCCGCCGCCCTGCTCGCCCCGATCCTCGGCCAGGAGCAGGCCGAGCTGACCGAGAAGCTGCGGACCAACGGGCAGTACGTCAAGCTCGCCGGCCGGCAGACGCCGCAGGTCTGGAAGCAGATCAAGGACCTCAAGAGCGCACTGGCCAGCAAGGCGGACGACGACCGCACCACCGTCAACGTCCTCGCCGGTGTCTTCGCGGTCGCCACCAGCAAGCGCGTGTACCCGAACAGCGACCTCGCCGCCGGGATACTGGGTTGGGTCAACGCCGACGGCAAGGGCGGCGGCGGGGTCGAGCAGAAGCTGAACTCCCTGCTGTCCGGCAAGGACGGCAAGATCCGCTACGCCCAGTCCGGCGGCCGCCAGGTCCCGACCGCGGGCTCCACCGAGACCCCGGCGGTGCCCGGCAGCGACGTCGAACTCACCATCGACCGCGACATCCAGTGGGCCGCGCAGGACGCCATCACCGAGCAGGTGAAGAAGTCCAAGGCGGACCGCGGGTACGTGATAGTGCAGGACACACAGACCGGCGAGATCCTCGCCATGGCCAACTCGCCCGGCTTCGACCCGGGCGACCTGTCCCAGGCCGACCCGGGCACCCTGCACAACTGGGCTCTGGAGGACGCCTACGAGCCCGGCTCCACCGCCAAGGTCATGTCGATGGCCGCCGTGCTGGAGGAGAACGTCGCCACGCCGCAGACGCACGTCGTCGTGCCCAACCGGCTGCACCGCGGCGACCGGCTCTTCAAGGACGACATCGACCACGAGACCTGGTACCTCACGCTCAACGGCGTGCTCGCCAAGTCCAGCAACATCGGCACCATCCTGGCGACCGGTCAGCTCGGCAAGACCCAGGCGCAGGCCAACCAGGTCCTCTACTCGTATCTGCGCAAGTTCGGCCTGGGCAGCTACAGCGGCCTCGACTTCCCCGGCGAGACCAAGGGCATCCTCGCGGCGCCGCAGGACTGGTCGACCTCGCAGCAGTACACGATTCCTTTCGGCCAGGGCGTCTCCCTCAACGCGATGCAGGCCGCGTCCGTCTACTCGACGATCGCCAATGGCGGCGTACGCGTCGAACCCACGCTCGTCCGCGGCACCCAGGGACCCGACGGACGCTTCGCCCCCGCCGCGAAGCCCGAAAAGGCGAGGGTGATCAGCGAGAAGACGGCGAAGACCCTCGCCCGGATGCTGGAGTCCGTCGTGGACGACCGGGAGGGCACCGGCGCCAAGGCGCGCATTCCCGGCTACCGGGTCGCGGGCAAGACGGGTACGGCCAACCGCGTGGATCCGGCCACCGGCAAGTACCGCGGCTACACCTCCTCGTTCGCCGGATTCGCGCCCGCCGACAACCCCCGTGTCACCGTCTACTGCGCCATCCAGAACGCCACCAAGGGCAGCTACTTCGGCGGCCAGATCTGCGGACCCGTCTACAAGCAGGTCATGGAGTTCGCCCTGAAGACCCTCCAGGTCCCGCCCACCGGGGCCAAGTCCGCCAGTCTCCCCGTCACCTTCAAACCCTGACCTGCACTGCTCGGCACGGAACCACCCAGGAACCAGCTCGTGACAACGATCACTCCCGATTCCGGGAACCAGGGCGCGCCCATGCCCTCACTTCGCTCCGAACGGGGTGTGCCCGGTACGCTCACCGCCGTGCCACACGCTGATCAGTCCCAAACCACCCAGAAGGGCCATCCCGTGACATATCCGGGGCCGCCCAGGCCGGTTCAGGTCTCCGCCACACCCCTCGCGGAGCTCGCCGGTCAGCTGGGTGCCGAACAGCCGGGGAGCACCGCGGAGGTCACGGGCATCACCCATGACTCGCGGGCCGTCCGCCCCGGCGACCTGTACGCCGCCCTCCCGGGCGCCCGCCTGCACGGCGCCGACTTCGTCACCCAGGCCGCCGGCCTCGGCGCGGTCGCCGTGCTGACCGACCCGACCGGCGCCGAGCGCGCCGCGGCGACGGGGCTTCCGGTACTGGTCGTCGACGACCCGCGCGCGCGGATGGGCGAACTCGCGGCCACCATCTACGGCCGTCCGGGCCGCGATCTGCTCCAGATCGGCATCACCGGCACCTCCGGAAAGACCACCACCGCGTACCTGGTGGAGGGCGGTCTGAAGGCCGTCCGCAACACCGGACTCATCGGCACCGTCGAGATGCGGATCGGTGACGAGCGCATCAAGTCCGAGCGCACCACCCCCGAAGCCACCGATCTCCAGGCCCTGTTCGCGGTCATGCGCGAGCGCGGTGTCGAGGCGGTCGCGATGGAGGTGTCCAGCCACGCGCTGGTGCTCGGCCGGGTCGACGGCTGTGTCTTCGACATCGGCGTCTTCACCAACCTCAGCCCGGAACACATGGAGTTCCACTCCGACATGGAGGACTACTTCCGGGCCAAGGCACAGCTCTTCACGCCGAAACGCAGCCGGCTCGGCGTGGTCAACGTCGACGACGAGTACGGCCGCAGGCTCGCCAAGGAAGCCACGGTCCCGGTCGTCACCTTCTCCGCCGAGGGCCACCCCGACGCCGACTGGCGTGCCGAGGACGTCCACGTCGGCCCGATGGACTCGACGTTCACCGTGGTCGGCCCCAAGGGCGAGCGGATCGCCGCCAGGTCCCCGATCGCCGGGCCCTTCAACGTGGCCAACACCCTCGCCGCGATCACCGCCCTCGCCGCCGCGGGCCTCGATGCGCAGACCGCCGCCGACGGCATCGCCGCGGTGCCGGGCGTGCCGGGGCGCCTGGAGCGGGTGGACGCCGGCCAGCCGTATCTCGCGGTCGTGGACTACGCCCACAAGACGGACGCCGTCGAGTCCGTTCTCAAAGCGCTCCGCAAGGTCACCGAGGGCAAGCTGCACATCGTGCTCGGCTGCGGCGGGGACCGCGACACGACCAAGCGCGTGCCGATGGGCGCCGCCGCGGCCCGGCTCGCCGACACCGCCGTACTGACCTCCGACAACCCCCGCTCGGAGGACCCGCTCGCGATCCTTGCAACCATGCTCGAGGGCGCGGCGTCCGTACCAGCACACAAGCGCGGCGAGGTCCAGGTCTTCGAGGACCGGGCCGCCGCGATCGCCGCCGCCGTCTCCCGCGCACAGCCGGGCGACACCGTGCTGGTCGCAGGCAAGGGCCACGAGCAGGGCCAGGACATCGCCGGAGTGGTCCGTCCCTTCGACGACCGCCAGGTGCTTCGAGAAGCCATCCAGAAGACCCAGGGATGAACTTGTGATCGCCCTCTCTCTCGCCGAGATCGCCTCAGTCGTCGGCGGGCAGACCCACGACATACCGGATCCGTCCGCCCAGGTCACCGGATCCGTGGTCCGGGACTCCCGCGAGGTGGAGCCCGGCAGTCTCTTCGTCGCCTTCGTCGGCGAACGCGTCGACGGCCACGACTTCGCCGAGCAGGTCGTCGCGTCGGGCGCGGTCGCCGTACTGGCGTCGCGGCCCGTCGGCGTGCCCGCGATCGTCGTGGACGACGTGCAGAAGGCCCTCGGTGCCCTCGCCCGTCATGTCGTACGACGTCTCGGCGCGACCCTCGTCGCCCTGACCGGCTCGGCGGGCAAGACCAGCACCAAGGACCTCATCGCCCAGGTGCTGCAGCGCAAGGCGCCGACGGTGTGGACCCCCGGCTCGCTCAACAACGAGATCGGGCTGCCGCTGACCGCCCTCAGCGCCACCGACGAGACGAGGTTCCTCGTCCTGGAGATGGGCGCCCGCGGCGTCGGCCACATCCGCTACCTCACGGATCTGACGCCCCCGAAGATCGGCCTCGTCCTCAACGTCGGCACCGCACACATCGGCGAGTTCGGCGGCCGGGAGCAGATCGCGCAGGCCAAGGGAGAGATCGTCGAGGGTCTGCCGGAGGACGGCACGGCCGTTCTCAACGCCGACGATCCTCTCGTACGGGCCATGGCCTCCCGTACGAAGGCGAAGGTGATCCTTTTCGGAGAGTCCGACGAAGCGGACGTACGCGCCGAGAACGTGAGACTCACGGACACCGGACAGCCCTCCTTCAGGCTTCGCACACCCTCCGGTGCAAGCGACGTGACCATGCGCCTGTACGGTGAGCACCACGTGTCGAACGCGCTCGCAGCGGCCGCCGTCGCCCATGAGCTGGGTATGTCCGCGGAAGAGATCGCCACCGCGCTCTCCGAGGCGGGCTCCCTCTCCCGCTGGCGGATGGAGGTCACCGAGCGCCCGGACGGCGTGACCGTCGTCAACGACGCCTACAACGCCAACCCAGAGTCCATGCGGGCCGCCCTGCGCGCCCTGGCAGCCATGGGCCGGGGGCGGCGGACCTGGGCGGTGCTCGGCAAGATGGCCGAGCTCGGGGACGAGGCGCTCGCCGAGCACGACGCGGTCGGACGGCTCGCCGTCCGGCTCAACGTCAGCAAGCTCGTCGCGGTCGGGGGCAGGGAAGCGTCCTGGCTCCAACTGGGCGCATATAACGAGGGTTCGTGGGGTGAGGAGTCGGTGCACGTGTCCGACGCACAGGCGGCGGTCGACCTGTTGCGCAGTCAGCTGCGCCCGGGAGACGTCGTACTCGTGAAGGCGTCCCGTTCGGTCGGCCTGGAGAGCGTCGCCACGGCGCTGCTCGGCGCCGAGGGTGAGGTTGCCGCCCGATGATGAAGCAGATCCTGTTCGCAGGAGTCATTGGTCTGTTCCTGACCCTGGTCGGCACCCCGCTGCTGATCAAGCTGCTCGCGCGCAAGGGGTACGGCCAGTACATCCGCGACGACGGCCCGCGTGAGCACGCCAGCAAGCGCGGTACGCCGACCATGGGCGGTATCGCCTTCATCTTCGCGACGGTGGCCGCCTACTTCCTGTCCAAGGTCATCACCGGCTACCCGCCGACCTACTCGGGTCTGCTGGTGCTCGGCCTGATGGTCGGTATGGGTCTGGTCGGCTTCCTCGACGACTACATCAAGATCGTCAAGCGCCGCTCGCTGGGCCTCAGGGCCAAGGCCAAGATGGCCGGCCAGCTGATCGTTGGCATCAGCTTCGCGGTGCTCGCGCTGATGTTCCCGGACGCCCGCAACAACACCCCGGCCTCCGACAAGCTGTCGTTCATCACGGACTTCGGCTGGAAGATCGGCCCGGTGCTGTTCGTGGTCTGGGCGCTGTTCATGATCCTCGCGATGTCGAACGGCGTGAACCTGACGGACGGTCTGGACGGCCTGGCCACCGGTGCCTCTGTACTCGTCTTCGGTGCCTACACCTTCATCGGTGTCTGGCAGTTCCAGGAGTCCTGTGCCAACGCGGGCACCCTGACCAACCCGGGGGCCTGCTACGAGGTACGAGATCCCCTGGACCTCGCGGTCATCGCCTCGGCGCTGATGGGCGCCTGCCTCGGCTTCCTGTGGTGGAACACCTCGCCGGCGAAGATCTTCATGGGCGACACCGGTTCGCTCGCCCTCGGCGGTGTCCTCACGGGCCTGGCGATCTGCTCCCGCACCGAGCTCCTCGTGGCCATCATGGGCGGCCTGTTCGTCCTCATCACGATGTCGGTCGTCATCCAGGTCGGCTCCTTCAAGCTCACCGGCAAGCGCGTCTTCCGAATGGCGCCGCTCCAGCACCACTTCGAACTCAAGGGCTGGTCGGAAGTCCTTGTCGTGGTCCGTTTCTGGATCATCCAGGGCATCTGTGTGATCGTCGGCCTGGGGCTCTTCTACGCGGGATGGGCAGCGGAAAAGTGACCGACTGGCAGGGGAAGCACGTCACCGTCGCCGGACTCGGCGTCTCCGGCGTCCCGGCGGCCAAGGTGCTGCACGCGCGTGGAGCGATCGTCACGGTCGTCAACGACGGCGACGACGCACGCGCGCGTGAGCAGGCCGCCGAACTGGAGGCACTGGGCATCCCGGTGCGTCTCGGCGACGGCGCGACCCTGCCCGAGGGCACCGAGCTCATCGTCACCGCACCCGGCTGGAAGCCCGACAAGCCGCTGTTCACGGCGGCCCGCGAGGCCGGCGTCGACGTCTGGGGCGACGTGGAGCTCGCCTGGCGGCTGCGCGGCCCCGACGCGGCCCCCTGGCTCGCGATCACGGGCACCAACGGCAAGACCACGACCACCCAGATGCTGGCGTCCATCCTGAAGGCGGCCGGCCTGCGCACCGCCGCCGTCGGCAACATCGGCGTCTCCCTGCTGGACGCGGTGCTCGGCGAGGAGCAGTACGACGTACTCGCCGTGGAGCTGTCGAGCTACCAGCTCCACTGGGCGCCCTCCCTGCGCGCCCACTCCGCCGCCGTCCTGAACCTGGCGCCGGACCACCTCGACTGGCACGGCTCCATGGAGGCGTACGCCGCCGACAAGGGCCGTATCTACGAGGGCAATCGCATCGCCTGTGTCTACAACGTGGCCGACAAGGCCACCGAGGACCTGGTGCGCGGGGCGGACGTCGAGGAGGGCTGCCGGGCCATCGGCTTCACCCTCGGCGCCCCTGGCCCCTCCCAACTCGGCGTCGTGGACGGCATCCTGGTCGACCGCGCCTTCGTCGAGAACCGGCAGAAGAACGCCCAGGAGCTCGCCGAGATCTCCGACGTCAACCCGCCGGCCCCGCACAACATCGCCAACGCCCTTGCCGCGGCGGCGCTCGCACGCGCCTTCGGGGTGCCCCCCAAGGCCGTACGGGACGGTCTGCGGGCCTTCACGCCGGACGCGCACCGCATCGCGCACGTGGCCGACGTGGACGGCGTCGCCTACGTCGACGACTCCAAGGCCACCAACACCCACGCGGCGGAAGCCTCGTTGGCGGCGTACGAGTCCATCGTCTGGATCGCGGGAGGGCTCGCCAAGGGCGCCTCCTTCGACGAACTGGTCGCCAAGTCGGCAAAGCGACTTCGTGCTGTGGTTCTGATCGGCGCCGACCGGGCTCTGATCCGCGAAGCCCTCGCGCGACACGCGCCGGAAGTACCCGTGGTCGACCTCGACCGGACCGACACTGGGGCGATGCTCCAGGCGGTGACGGAGGCGAAGCGGCTGGCACAGCCCGGCGACACGGTGCTGCTGGCCCCGGCCTGTGCCTCCATGGACATGTTC
Organism: Streptomyces sp. NBC_00019; assembly: GCF_045041015.1. NCBI lineage: Bacteria > Bacillati > Actinomycetota > Actinomycetes > Kitasatosporales > Streptomycetaceae > Streptomyces > Streptomyces sp. NBC_00019. The sequence continues at coordinate 3,098,129 of NZ_CP108302.1, read as the reverse complement.
ACCAACTACAACAAGCGCGGTGACGCGTTCGCGGAGGCGGTTCGCGAACTCGGCTCCTGACCGACGTAGCGGAGGCTCTGATGCCCAGCAGCCGTACCGGCCGACCGCCCGTGCAGCGGGCCGTCAGACGTCCCGCCGCTTCCCGGACAGCGCGCCAGAATCCCGTCCAACGGCTCTACACACGCGCGCGCCACGCCTGGGACCGGCCGCTGACGGCGTACTACCTGATCCTCGGCGGCAGTCTGCTGATCACCGTGCTCGGTCTGGTGATGGTCTACTCGGCCTCCCAGATCAAGGCGCTGCAGATGTCGCTGCCGGGCTCGTACTTCTTCCGCAAGCAGCTCCTCGCCGCCGCGATCGGCGCCGTACTGCTGCTCGTCGCCTCGCGGATGCCGGTGAAGCTGCACCGGGCGCTGGCCTACCCGATCCTCGCGGGCGCCGTGTTCCTCATGGCGCTGGTGCAGGTGCCGGGGATAGGGATGGCGGTCAACGGCAACCAGAACTGGATCGCGCTCGGCGGTTCCTTCCAGATCCAGCCCAGTGAGTTCGGCAAGCTCGCCCTGGTGCTGTGGGGCGCCGACCTGCTGGCCCGCAAGCAGGACAAGAAGCTGCTGACCCAGTGGAAGCACATGCTGGTGCCGCTCGTCCCGGTCGCCTTCATGCTGCTCGGGCTGATCATGCTCGGCGGCGACATGGGTACCGCGATCATCCTCACAGCGATCCTTTTCGGCCTTCTGTGGCTCGCGGGGGCGCCGACCCGGCTGTTCGTCGGGGTACTGTCGGTCGCCGCCGCGATCGGCATGATCCTCATCAAGACCAGCCCCAACCGGATGGCCCGGCTCCAGTGCATCGGCGCCACCGACCCGGGCCCGGGCGACGCCTGCTGGCAGGCCGTGCACGGAATCTACGCGCTCGCATCCGGCGGAATCTTTGGCTCCGGGCTCGGCGCCAGTGTGGAAAAATGGGGCCAACTCCCGGAAGCACACACGGACTTCATCTTCGCCGTCACCGGTGAGGAACTGGGCCTGGCGGGGACGCTGTCGGTGCTCGCCCTCTTCGCGGCTCTAGGCTATGCGGGTATCCGCGTGGCCGGCCGCACGGAGGACCCCTTCGTCAGGTATGCCGCGGGAGGCGTGACCACCTGGATCACCGCACAGGCGGTGATCAACATCGGTGCGGTGCTCGGCCTGCTGCCGATCGCCGGTGTCCCGCTCCCGCTGTTCTCCTACGGAGGATCCGCCCTGCTGCCGACCATGTTCGCCATCGGGCTGCTGATCGCCTTCGCGCGCGACGAGCCCGCTGCACGGGCAGCGCTTTCGCTGCGGCAGCCCCGCTTTGGTAGAAAGCGGGGTGGCGGGGGACCCACGGGGCCTCGGAGATGGAACACGATGCGACGGCGTGCCTCGGCGCGTTCGTCCGGAGAGCGGTGAATTTCGGTGCATGTCGTACTCGCCGGTGGGGGGACCGCCGGCCACATCGAGCCCGCGCTCGCCCTCGCGGACGCCCTGCGCAGGCAGGACCCGACCGTGGGGATCACGGCCCTCGGCACGGAGCGCGGCCTGGAGACCACGCTCGTCCCGCAGCGGGGCTATGAACTCGCGCTGATCCCGGCGGTGCCGCTGCCACGCAAGCCCACCCCTGAGCTGATCACCGTCCCGGGCCGGCTGCGCGGCACGATCAAGGCCGCCGAGCAGATCCTGGAGCGCACCAAGGCGGACGCCATCGTGGGCTTCGGCGGTTACGTGGCCCTGCCCGGCTATCTCGCCGCCAAGCGGCTCGGGGTGCCGATCATCATCCACGAGGCCAACGCCCGCCCCGGCCTCGCGAACAAGATCGGCTCGCGGTACGCCGCCCAGGTCGCCGTCTCCACCCCGGACAGCAAGCTCCGGGGCGCCCGCTACATCGGCATCCCGCTGCGCCGCACCATCGCCACCCTCGACCGGGCCGCGGTCCGCCCCGAGGCCCGCGCGATGTTCGGCCTCGACCCCAACCTGCCGACCCTTCTGGTCTCCGGCGGCTCCCAGGGCGCCCGCCGCCTCAACGAGGTCGTCCAGCAGGTCGCCCCCTGGCTCCAGCAGGCCGGCATCCAGGTCCTGCACGCGGTCGGCCCGAAGAACGAACTGCCGCAGGTGCACCAGATGCCGGGGATGCCCCCGTACATCCCGGTACCGTACGTGGACCGGATGGATCTCGCGTACGCCGCGGCCGACATGATGCTCTGCCGTGCGGGCGCGATGACCGTCGCCGAACTCTCCGCCGTCGGACTGCCGGCCGCCTATGTCCCGCTGCCCATCGGCAACGGCGAACAGCGGCTCAACGCCCAGCCGGTGGTCAAGGCGGGCGGCGGTCTGCTGGTCGACGACGCGGAACTCACCCCCGAATGGGTCCAGCAGAACGTGCTGCCCGTGCTCGCCGACCCGCACCGGCTCTACCAGATGTCCCGCGCCGCCGCCGAGTTCGGCCGCCGGGACGCCGACGACCTGCTCGTCGGCATGGTGTACGAGGCGATCGCCGCCAACCGTGCACACCGCTAGGCACATGTGACGAAGGGCAGGCAGCGTGGCCGGAACGACGACCGCCGAGCGCGGTGAACGCCAGCAGGAGTCGTCCGGCCCGCCCCCTGTCCGACGGTTGAGGGTGCCTCAGCCTCGTACGATCATCGTTCTCGCCGTCGTCCTGGTCCTGCTGGGCGCGGGCGGCGTCTGGGCCCTGTACGGCTCGCAGTGGCTGCGCGTGGAGCGGGTGGCCGTCTCCGGTACCGGCGTTCTGACGCCCGGACAGGTGCGCGAGGCGGCCGACGTACCGGTCGGATCGCCGCTGATTTCCGTCGACACCGATGCGATTGAGGCACGGTTGCTCCGGAAATTGCCCCGAATTGACTCGGTTGACGTGGTCCGCTCCTGGCCCCATGGAATCGACCTGAAAGTGGTCGAGCGCACTCCGGTTCTGATTGTCGAAAAGGGCGGAAAGTTTGTCGAAGTGGACGATGGCGGCGTCCGTTTTGCCACGGTTTCCCAGGCTCCGAAAGACGTTCCCGCACTGGAATTGACGGTCTCCGAGTCGGGCTCCGCCGCCGCGAGCCTGCGCCGCTTCGGCGAGGACCGGCTCGTGCGCGAAGCCGTCCGGGTCGCCGGTGACATTCCGGCCGCCGTCGCGAAGAGCGCCCGGACCGTCAAGGTGCGTTCGTACGACGACATCTCACTGGAGTTGGGCGACGGCAGGGCCGTCGCGTGGGGGAGTGGCGAGAAGGGTGCCGCCAAGGCCCGTACGCTCACTGCTCTTCTGAAAGCGGCGCCCGATGCGCGGTACTTCGACGTCTCGGTCCCCACCGCCCCTGCGTCATCAGGGAGTTGACGTACATCCGCGCAGGCCAGCACCCTGGTTGGCTACCGCTACGGCTGATCACATAGGGTGAAAAGAAAAACGGGAGGTTCGGCGTGTTCGTTGAACGTGCGCCACTTGTCGACTTAGTGTCCTGTTCAGAAGACTCCAGGGAACAGACACACTGGTAACCCTAAACTTCAACGTTAGGGTTCGGGTCGGCGCTATGGACCGTCCCATTCGGCATCCGTCGCGTATCGCATCACCCGCGAGACGACGACACGTAACTCGAGGCGAGAGGCCTTCGACGTGGCAGCACCGCAGAACTACCTCGCAGTCATCAAAGTCATCGGTGTCGGCGGCGGTGGTGTCAATGCCATCAACCGGATGATCGAGGTCGGTCTCAAGGGCGTCGAGTTCATCGCCATCAACACCGACGCTCAGGCGCTGTTGATGAGCGATGCCGACGTCAAGCTCGACGTCGGCCGTGAACTCACCCGCGGACTCGGCGCCGGAGCCAACCCGGCCGTCGGCCGCAAGGCGGCCGAGGACCACCGCGAGGAGATCGAGGAGGTCCTCAAGGGGGCCGACATGGTCTTCGTGACGGCCGGCGAAGGCGGCGGCACCGGTACCGGCGGCGCGCCCGTCGTGGCCAACATCGCCCGCAACCTCGGCGCCCTCACCATCGGCGTGGTCACCCGCCCCTTCACCTTCGAGGGCCGCCGTCGCGCCAACCAGGCCGAGGACGGCATCGCGGAACTCCGCGAAGAGGTCGACACCCTCATCGTCATCCCGAACGACCGGCTGCTGTCCATCTCGGACCGCCAGGTCTCGGTCCTCGACGCCTTCAAGTCGGCCGACCAGGTCCTGCTCTCCGGTGTCCAGGGCATCACCGACCTCATCACCACGCCGGGTCTGATCAACCTCGACTTCGCCGACGTCAAGTCGGTCATGTCCGAGGCCGGTTCGGCTCTCATGGGCATCGGCTCGGCCCGTGGCGACGACCGCGCGGTGGCCGCAGCCGAGATGGCGATCTCCTCGCCGCTCCTCGAGGCGTCCATCGACGGCGCCCGCGGCGTCCTCCTTTCCATCTCCGGTGGCTCCGACCTCGGTCTGTTCGAGATCAACGAGGCCGCCCAGCTGGTCTCCGAGGCGGCCCACCCCGAGGCCAACATCATCTTCGGCGCGGTCATCGACGACGCCCTCGGCGACGAGGTCCGGGTCACCGTGATCGCGGCCGGCTTCGACGGCGGCCAGCCGCCGGCCCGCCGGGACACCGTCCTCGGTTCGACCTCGTCCTCGGCCCGCCGCGAGGAGCCCACCCCGGCGCGGCAGACCGAGAGCCGTCCGTCCTTCGGCTCGCTCGGCAGCGTCACGCCGAAGGAGGAGCCGGAGCCCGCGCCCGATCCGGTGGCCGACCTCCCGGTCGCCCCGCCGGTCCCGCCGTCGCGGACCTACTCGGACAGTGCGGCCGAGGAGCTGGACGTGCCGGACTTCCTGAAGTGATAGGACAGCGCGACACCGTGAGCGGCGCGCACTTCGCCTTCACCGACAGGTGGGGCGGGGTGAGCGCCGTTCCGTACGAGGAGCTCAACCTCGGCGGGGCGGTCGGCGACGACGCCGGCGCCGTACGCACGAATCGCGAACTGGCCGCCAAGTCGCTGGGGATCGACCCCGGCCGGGTGGTCTGGATGAACCAGGTGCACGGGGCGGAGGTGGCCGTGGTCTCCGAGGCGTGGGGTGACCGTCCGGTGCCGGAGGTCGACGCCGTCGTCACCGCCGAGCGCGGCCTCGGCCTCGCCGTCCTCACCGCCGACTGCACGCCCGTTCTGCTCGCCGACCCCGTGGCCGGAGTCGTCGGCGCGGCCCACGCGGGGCGGCCCGGCATGATCGCGGGGGTCGTCCCCGCCGCCGTACGGGCCATGACCGAACTCGGCGCCGAGCCCGCCCGGATCGTCGCCCGCACCGGACCCGCCGTCTGCGGCCGGTGCTACGAGGTGCCGGACGCGATGCGCGCCGACGTGGCCGCCGTCGAACCGACGGCGTACGCCGAGACGAGCTGGGGCACCCCCGCGGTGGACGTGACCGCCGGAGTGCACGCGCAGCTCGAACGGCTCGGGGTGCGCGACCGGGAGCAGTCGCCGGTGTGCACGCTCGAGTCGGGCGACCACTTCTCGTATCGCCGCGATCGCACCACGGGGCGACTCGCGGGATATGTCTGGCTGGACTGAGAGAGCATGACGGACCGTAAGGGCGAACTCGCCGCAAACCTGGCGCAGGTGGAGGACCGCATCGCCGCCGCGTGCGCGGCCGCGGGCCGCAAGCGCGAGGAGGTGACCCTGATCGTGGTCACCAAGACCTACCCCGCGAGCGATGTACGCATGCTGTCGGAGCTCGGTGTGCGCGACGTCGCCGAGAACAAGGACCAGGACGCGGCACCCAAGGCTGCCGAGTGTTCGGATTTGCCGCTGACTTGGCATTTCGTGGGCCAGCTACAGACCAACAAGGTGCGTTCTGTGGCTGGTTATGCCGATATGGTGCAGTCCGTCGACCGTGGTCGACTCGTCACGGCGCTCTCCAAGGAAGCGGAGCGGCAGGGGCGGGAACTCGGCTGTCTGATCCAGGTCGCGCTCGACGCGAACGAAGGCGGACGCGGGGAGCGCGGGGGCGTTGCACCCGATGGAATCGAAGAGTTGGGCGAACTCGTGGCAGAGGCGCCGGGTCTGCGGCTGGCGGGTCTGATGACCGTCGCACCGCTCACCGGTGTTTACGCGGGACGCGAACTCGCGGCGTTCGAGCGGTTGATGGATTTGTCGACCGACCTGCGCCGAGCCCATCCGGCTGCGAACATGGTGTCGGCAGGGATGAGTGCGGATCTCGAGCAGGCCGTGGCGGCCGGAGCGACACATGTGCGCGTCGGTACGGCGGTACTCGGAGTCCGCGCGAGGCTCGGGTAACGTCGCCAGGAAGTCGGACCACAGCAGAAAATATGGTCATTACCGCCGAAAGGCGGGTGTAACGACCACGTGGATCGCGGGCACTTGGCAGTTCGTCAGCCGATCCACCACAGAGCGGAGGACTCAGAGCATGGCCGGCGCGATGCGCAAGATGGCGGTCTACCTCGGCCTCGTGGAGGACGATGGTTACGACGGCCGCGGGTTTGACCCCGACGACGACTTCGAACCCGAACTGGACCCGGAGCCCGAGCGTGACCACCGGCGGCATGAGCCGGTGCATCAGGCGCACAGCGCACATCAGTCCCAAAGGGACGAAGAGGTGCGAATCGTACAGCCGTCGGTGTCGCGCGAGCCGATCGCCCGTTCCGCTTCGCTGGCCGCTGAATCCGGACGTCCCGCGCGCATCGCGCCCGTGGCGTCCATCACACAAGAACGTCAAAGCCTGGAGAAGAACGCACCGGTGATCATGCCCAAGGTCGTGTCGGAACGAGAGCCTTACCGGATCACCACGCTTCACCCGCGGACCTACAACGAGGCCCGTACCATCGGGGAACACTTCCGTGAGGGCACCCCGGTGATCATGAATCTGACTGAGATGGATGACACAGATGCCAAGCGACTTGTCGACTTTGCGGCTGGTTTGGTGTTTGGTCTTCACGGCAGCATCGAGCGGGTGACGCAGAAGGTGTTCCTGTTGTCGCCTGCTAACGTCGATGTCACGGCGGAGGACAAGGCCCGTATCGCAGAGGGCGGGTTCTTCAATCAGAGCTGAGACAGCCGACCGGTAAGAAGTAGGAACAGGGGAGAGGGAAAGACAGGCCATGAGCGTGTTCGCGCAGGTGATCTACATCGCGCTGATGGTGTTCCTCATCGTGCTCATCTTCCGGTTGGTCATGGACTACGTCTTCCAGTTCGCCCGCTCGTGGCAACCTGGCAAGGCGATGGTGGTCGTTCTGGAGGCCACCTACACTGTCACCGATCCACCGCTGAAGCTGCTGCGGCGGTTCATCCCGCCGCTGCGTCTCGGGGGCGTGGCGCTCGACCTGTCCTTCTTCGTACTGATGATCATCGTCTACATCTTGATCTCCATCGTGGGGAATCTCGCGAGGTGAGAGTGGACGATACGGTCTTGCCGACTGCCGATGACTACGTTGAGGTGAAGAGATGCCGTTGACCCCCGAGGACGTGCGGAACAAGCAGTTCACGACCGTCCGCCTCCGAGAAGGCTATGACGAGGACGAGGTCGATGCCTTCCTCGATGAGGTCGAAGCCGAACTGACGCGCCTGCTGCGCGAGAACGAGGACCTGCGCGCCAAACTGGCCGCGGCGACGCGTGCTGCTGCCCAGAACCAGCAGAACATGCGCAAGCCTCCGGAGGGCCCCGGCGGCCCCCAGGACCAGCAGCAGGGCGGTATGCAGCAGCAGGGTATGCCCCAGCAGGGCGGTATGCCGCAGCAGGGTATGCCCCAGCAGGGTGGAATGCCGCAGCAGGGCATGCGTGGGCCCGGCGGCCCCGTGCCGGCCGGCATATCGGGCCCGCCGCAGCAGCAGATGGGCGGCCCCATGGGTGGCCCGCCCCAGCTGCCGAGCGGTGCGCCGCAGCTGCCTGCCGGTCCCAGCGGTCAGGGTGGCCCGCAGGGTCCCGGCCCGATGGGTCAGGGTCCCGGTCCGATGGGCCAGGGTCCGATGGGTGGCCAGCCCCCCATGCAGCAGCAGATGGGCGGCCCCATGGGCGGTCCGATGGGTGGCCCCATGGGCGGTGGCCCCATGGGCGGCCCCGGTCAGGGTCCCGGTGGCGACAGCGCCGCGCGTGTCCTCTCGCTGGCCCAGCAGACCGCCGACCAGGCGATCGCCGAGGCCCGTTCCGAGGCCAACAAGATCGTCGGCGAGGCGCGTTCGCGTGCCGAGGGTCTCGAGCGTGACGCCCGTGCCAAGGCCGACGCCCTGGAGCGGGACGCGCAGGAGAAGCACCGCGTCGCGATGGGCTCCCTGGAGTCCGCCCGCGCCACGCTGGAGCGCAAGGTCGAGGACCTGCGCGGCTTCGAGCGCGAGTACCGCACGCGGCTGAAGTCCTACCTGGAGTCGCAGCTGCGTCAGCTGGAGACCCAGGCCGACGACTCGCTGGCCCCGCCGCGTACCCCGGCGGCCGCGTCGCTTCCGCCGTCCCCGGCGCCCTCCATGGCCCCGGCCGGCGCGAGCGCCCCGTCGTACGGCGGCAACCCGGGTGGCATGGGCGGAGCCCCGGCTCCGGCGGCGCCGTCCTACGGTGGCCAGCAGCAGATGTCGCCCGCGATGACCCAGCCGATGGCTCCGGTCCGGCCGCAGGGCCCCGGCCCGATGGGCCAGGCCCCGTCGCCGATGCGCGGGTTCCTCATCGACGAGGACGACAACTGACGTGTAGTACGCCTTAGGCGTCGGCAGCGTTCAAAGGGGCGAGCCCTGGACTCCGGTCCGGGGCTCGCCCCTTTTACGCGTGTTGATCGTCGTGCCCTGTGTCTGTATCCGTGCAGGCGAGGGAACCGGAAGGGCCCGGCCCCCCGAGTGGGGAGACCGGGCCCTCGGCTGTCCTGCGGTTACGCCTTGCGCAGGCGGAACGTCAGCGACAGACCCTCGTCGGTGAAGGCATCGCCGTATGTGGCGTCCGCCTCATCCTGGTGGCTGGGCTCATTCAAGAAGGCGGTCGCCAGGACCTCGTCGGCGATCAGGCCTGCGTGCTCGGTCAGGGCCGCGAGCACCGCCGGGTCCGTGGACGTCCAGCGCAGCGCGATGCGGTCGGCCACGTCGAGGCCGCTGTTCTTGCGGGCCTCCTGGATCAGACGGATCGCGTCACGGGCGAGGCCCGCCTGCCGCAGCTCCTCGGTGATCTCCAGGTCGAGAGCGACCGTGGCACCCGAGTCGGACGCCACCGACCAGCCCTCGCGCGGGGTCTCGGTGATGATCACCTCGTCCGGGGCCAGGGTGATCGTCTCGCCGTCGACCTCGACCGACGCCGTGCCCTCGCGCAGGGCGAGGGACAGGGCGGCCGCGTCGGCGTTCGCGACGGCCTTCGCCACCTCCTGGACGCGCTTGCCGAAACGCTTGCCCAGGGCGCGGAAGTTGGCCTTGGCGGTGGTGTCCACCAGGCTGCCGCCGACCTCGCTCAGCGACGCCAGGGACTCGACGTTCAGCTCCTCCGTGATCTGCGCGTGCAGTTCACGGTCGAGGGCGTCGAAGCCGGTCGCGGCGATGAGCGCACGGGACAGCGGCTGACGGGTCTTCACACCCGACTCCGCGCGCGTGGCCCGGCCCAGCTCCACGAGCCGGCGCACCAGGACCATCTGCTTCGACAGCTCCGGGTCGATGGCGTCGAGGTCCGCCTCCGGCCAGGACGCCAGGTGCACCGACTCCGGGGCGCCCGGGGAGACCGGAACCACCAGGTCCTGCCAGACCCGCTCGGTGATGAACGGGGTCAGCGGGGCCATCAGCTTCGTCACCGTCTCGACGACCTCGTGCAGCGTGCGCAGCGCGGCCTTGTCGCCCTGCCAGAAGCGGCGACGGGAGCGGCGGACGTACCAGTTGGACAGATCGTCGACGAACGCGGACAGGAGCTTGCCGGCGCGCTGGGTGTCGTACGCCTCCAGAGCCTGCGTCACCTGGTCGGTGAGCGCGTGGAGTTCGGAGAGCAGCCAGCGGTCCAGGACCGGGCGGTCGGCCGGGGCCGGGTCGGCCGCGGACGGCGCCCAGTTCGACGTACGCGCGTACAGGGCCTGGAAGGCGACGGTGTTCCAGTACGTCAGGAGCGTCTTGCGGACGACCTCCTGGATCGTGCCGTGGCCCACGCGGCGGGCCGCCCACGGGGAACCGCCGGCCGCCATGAACCAGCGGACCGCGTCCGCGCCGTGCTGGTCCATCAGCGGGATCGGCTGCAGGATGTTGCCCAGGTGCTTGGACATCTTACGGCCGTCCTCGGCGAGGATGTGGCCGAGGCACACGACGTTCTCGTACGAGGACTTGTCGAAGACCAGGGTGCCGATGGCCATGAGGGTGTAGAACCAGCCGCGCGTCTGGTCGATGGCCTCGGAGATGAACTGCGCCGGGTACCGGCTCTCGAACAGTTCCTTGTTCTTGTACGGGTAGCCCCACTGCGCGAACGGCATCGAACCCGAGTCGTACCAGGCGTCGATGACCTCCGGCACGCGCGTGGCCGTCTTCGCGCACTGCGGGCAGTCGAAGGTGACGTCGTCGATGAACGGGCGGTGCGGGTCCAGGCCCGACTGGTCCGTGCCCGTCAGCTCGGTGAGCTCCGCGCGGGAGCCGACCACGGTCAGGTGGTCGTCTTCGCAGCGCCAGATCGGCAGCGGGGTGCCCCAGTAGCGGTTGCGGGACAGCGCCCAGTCGATGTTGTTGTTCAGCCAGTCGCCGTACCGGCCGTGCTTGACCGTGTCCGGGAACCAGTTGGTCTTCTCGTTCTCCTGGAGGAGACGGTTCTTGACCTCGGTGGTGCGGATGTACCAGGACGGCTGCGCGTAGTAGAGGAGCGCGGTGTGGCAGCGCCAGCAGTGCGGGTAGCTGTGCTCGTACGGGATGTGCTTGAAGAGGAGGCCGCGCTGCTGGAGGTCCGCGGTGAGCTGTTCGTCCGCCTTCTTGAAGAAGACGCCGCCGACCAGGGGGACGTCCTCCTCGAAGGTGCCGTCGGGGCGGACGGGGTTCACCACGGGCAGGCCGTACGCGCGGCAGACCTTGAGGTCGTCCTCACCGAAGGCGGGGGACTGGTGGACCAGGCCCGTACCGTCCTCGGTCGTGACGTACTCGGCGTTGACGACGAAATGTGCCGCTTCCGGGAACTCCACGAGCTCGAACGGACGTTGATAGGTCCAGCGCTCCATCTCGGCGCCGGTGAAGGACTGGCCGGTGGTCTCCCAGCCCTCGCCGAGCGACTTGGCGACGAGCGGCTCGGCGACGACGAGCTTCTCCTGGCCGTCGGTCACCACGACGTAGGTGACGTCGGGATGGGCGGCGACCGCGGTGTTGGAGACCAGCGTCCAGGGCGTGGTCGTCCACACCAGGAGCGCGGCCTCACCGGCGAGCGGACCGGAGGTGAGCGGGAAACGGACGTACACGGACGGGTCGACGACCGTCTCGTAGCCCTGCGCCAGCTCGTGGTCGGAGAGGCCGGTGCCGCAGCGGGGGCACCAGGGGGCGACGCGGTGGTCCTGGACCAGCAGGCCCTTGTTGAAGATCTCCTTGAGCGACCACCAGACCGACTCGATGTACTCGGGGTCCATCGTGACGTAGGCGTCGTCGAGGTCGACCCAGTAGCCCATGCGGGTCGTCAGCTCGGAGAAGGCGTCGGTGTGGCGCAGCACGGAGTCGCGGCACCTGGCGTTGAACTCCGCGATGCCGTACGCCTCGATGTCCTGCTTGCCGGAGAAGCCGAGCTCCTTCTCCACCGCGAGCTCCACCGGGAGGCCGTGGCAGTCCCAGCCGGCCTTGCGGGCCACGTGGTAGCCGCGCATGGTGCGGAAGCGGGGGAAGACGTCCTTGAAGACGCGCGCCTCGATGTGGTGGGCGCCGGGCATGCCGTTGGCGGTGGGCGGGCCCTCGTAGAACACCCACTCGGGGCGGCCCTCGGACTGCTCCAGGCTCTTGGCGAAGATCTTCTGCTCGCGCCAGAATTCGAGCACGGCGTGCTCGAGGGCGGGCAGGTCGACCTGGGCGGGCACCTGGCGGTACGTAGGCGATGTCATCAGCGAGCTTCCTCCGGCGGACTTGCTGCCTTCCGTCCGGAGGGACGAGAGCTGTCTTGTGTACGCCGGTCTCGGCGCGCTCCCGCGGTACCACCCTCCTTGGCTCCCCGGTGCGCCTTCCACACCGATGAGCCCCCTCATTGGGGTCGCGATGCCGGGTCTACCACCCCACGAGGGGGCTTCTTCCGGCGGCTCCGGGGTGATCTTCGCGTCGCGCTCGCCCCCGGGCTTCCACCGTCCCCGGGTCGCTCTTGGCTGCGTACGCCGCTACTCGTCCCCATCCATGCTTTTCGCTCCGCCCAGTGTACGGCGCCGCACGGACAGCGGCCGACCGGTTTTCCGGGCCCCGGGGACGCGGGCGTCGCGCGGCGGGGAGTGACCCGAATGGAGCGGTACGCGTGTTCGGATTCTGGGACGCACGGCACGGCGGATTACCCGGCGGGGAGCTGGGCACAACGCATGCAGGTTCGGCGCGCCCCATGCGCGAGCCGGGCGAATCGGGCGGTGTGCCCCGTTGCCGTGGGACTCAAGTCGATTTATCGTCCCAGCACGATTCGCGTGCAAGATCACAATATGTGAAGGGGCCGCGGCCATGGTGGCGAAGAAGACCGCCGTACAGCAGTCGGCGTCGGGCAGTTCGGGGGCTGCCAAGGCCTCCGGTGGTGCGGCCAAGGACGTGGGTGGGAAGAAGAGCGCACAGGGGGGTGCAGAGGGGCGTGCCGCCAAGGCCGTGAAGACGGTGGGCGGCGCCGCGAAGAAGACCCCGGCCAAGAAGGCCACGGCGTCCAAGGCGGCTCCCGCGCGGAAGGCCGTCGAGGAGGAGGGGCCCGAGAGACCGGCGGCCAGGAAGTCCGCCGCGAAGAAGGCGGCGGCCACGAAGACGACTGCCAAGAAGGCGGCGGCGAAGAAGGCGGCGGCGAAGAAGGCGGCGGCGAAGAAGGCGGCAGCCAAGAAGACGGCCGCCAAGAAGACCGCTGCCGCGAAGAGCACCTCGACGAAGAGCACCTCCACGAAGAGTGCGGCCGGCAAGAGCACGGCCGAGAAGGCGGGCGCGGCGCAGGCCGCGAAGCAGACGGGAGCCACGACGGTGGTTGCGAAGAAGACTCCTGGCACGGCCACGGCGGCGCAGACCGCCGTCCCCAAGGCACGCCTCGCCGCGGCGGTGGAGCCGGGCGAGCTCGCGGTCCGCCCCGGCGAGGACCCCTGGACGCCGGAGGAGGTCCAGGAGGCGCGTACCGAGCTGCAGTCCGAGGCGCTGCGGCTGAGCTCCGAGATCACGTCGTCCGAGGAGTCCCTCGTGGGCCTGATGCGGGACTCCGGGGACGGCGCGGGCGACGACCAGGCCGACACCGGCACCAAGAACATCACGCGCGAGCACGAGATGGCCCTCGCGGCCAACGCGCGCGAGATGCTCATCCAGACCCAGCGTGCCTTGGACCGCCTCGACGCGGGTACCTACGGCCTGTGCGAGAACTGTGGCAACGCCATCGGCAAGGCACGTATGCAGGCCTTCCCGCGGGCCACGCTCTGCGTGGAGTGCAAGCAGAAGCAGGAACGCCGGTACTGAGGGTGCGGTGGGGCGTGCCGTACCCTCGTCCTCAGTCAGGCACCTAGGTCGAGGGACTCACGTGGCAGAGGCGGAGCGCATCATCGGTACGCCGGACTCCCCGGAGGGAGCGGAGACCGAGCCGGAGCAGTCATCCGGTGCGGAGAGGCAGGGGAGCGCCGAGGCGCGGCCCAGGGGGAAGCGGCGGATCGCCGTGCTGTTCGCGGTCGCCACGTTCGCGTACGCCCTCGACCTGGTCAGCAAGATGATTGTGGTCGCCAAGCTGGAGCACCACGCGCCGATCGAGATCATCGGGGACTGGCTGAAGTTCGAGGCGATCCGCAACGCGGGCGCGGCCTTCGGCTTCGGCGAGGCCTTCACCGTGATCTTCACGGTGATCGCGGCCGCCGTGATCGTGGTGATCGCCCGGCTCGCCCGCAAGCTCTACAGCCTGCCCTGGGCGATCGCGCTGGGCATGCTGCTGGGCGGTGCCCTCGGCAACCTCACCGACCGGATCTTCCGCTCGCCCGGCGTCTTCGAGGGCGCGGTCGTGGACTTCATCGCGCCCAAGCACTTCGCGGTGTTCAACCTGGCCGACTCGGCGATCGTGTGCGGCGGCATCCTGATCGTGCTGCTGTCCTTCAAGGGCCTCGACCCGGACGGGACCGTCCACAAGGACTGAGGGGCCGAGAGGGGTCCCGGCCGAGGGTTTTCCACAGGCTCGCGTCGGGGCCGTCGGCGCTGTCCTGCATACTCGTCGGGTGAGCCCGATTCCCGAGATCCGTACCCTGCCCGTGCCCGACGGCCTGGAGGGCGAGCGTGTCGACGCCGCCATCTCCCGCATGTTCGGCTTCTCCCGTACCAAGGCCGCCGAACTCGCCGCCGCGGGGAAGGTCGCGGTCGACGGGTCGGTGGTCGGGAAGTCCGAGCGGGTCCACGGCGGCGCCTGGCTCGAGGTGGAGATGCCACAGGCGCCGGCGCCCGTGCAGATCGTCGCCGAGCCCGTCGAGGGCATGGAGATCGTGCACGACGACGATGACGTGGTCGTGATCGTCAAGCCCGTCGGCGTCGCCGCGCACCCCTCGCCGGGCTGGAGCGGGCCGACCGTCATCGGCGGTCTCGCCGCCGCCGGCTACCGGATCTCGACCTCCGGCGCCGCCGAGCGCCAGGGCATCGTGCACCGGCTGGACGTGGGCACCTCCGGCCTCATGACGGTCGCCAAGTCGGAGCGGGCGTACACCTCGCTCAAGCGTCAGTTCAAGGAGCGCACGGTCGACAAGCGCTACCACACGCTCGTGCAGGGCCACCCGGACCCGACGAGCGGCACCATCGACGCGCCCATCGGCCGCCACCCGCAGCACGACTACAAGTGGGCGGTCACGGCCGAGGGCAAGCCGTCGATCACCCACTACGACCTCATCGAGGCGTTCCGCGCGGCCTCCCTGCTCGACGTGAAGCTGGAGACCGGCCGCACCCACCAGATCCGCGTCCACATGGCCGCCCACCGCCACCCCTGCGTCGGCGACCTGACCTACGGCGCCGACCCGACCCTCGCCAAGCGGCTGCACCTGAGCCGCCAGTGGCTGCACGCCGTCCGCCTCGGCTTCGAGCACCCCGGGGACGGACAGTGGGTCGAGTTCGAGAGCGACTACCCGGCCGACCTGCAGAAGGCCCTGGACCAGGTCCGCGAGGAGACGTACGGATGAGCCTGCCGTCGTACGCGGTCCGGGTCGCCAAGGACCCCGCCGACCGCGAGCTGTGCTTCGCGGTCCGCAAGGAGGTCTTCGTCGCCGAGCAGGGGGTGCCGGAGGACCTGGAGTACGACGCGTACGACGCCGTCGCCATGCATGTGCTGGCCGTGCGGGACGACGGGGTGCCGCTGGGCACCGGGCGGCTGCTGTACGGCTCTCCGGCCGCGGACAAGGTCGGCGGTGATCTGACGCTGGGGTCGCTCGGGCGGCTCGCCGTCACCCAGGAGGCGCGCGGACTGGGGGTCGGCGTCGCGCTCGTGCGGGCCATCGAGGACGCGGCACGCGCGCTGGGGCTGGCGGCGGTGGATCTGCACGCGCAGACCCATGCGCTGGGGTTCTACGAGCGGCTGGGGTACGAGGCGTACGGGCCGGAGTACCTGGAGGCGGGGATAGCGCACCGGGGGATGCGGCGCGCTCTGTAGCGCGGGGTGCGCTCGGTGACACAGGGTGCCGAAAACGCTGGTGAGAACCGTGGCGTGGCAGGCTTGAGGTCTGTCGTCCGAACGCCCCAGAGCTCATCGGAGTGCTGACCGTGGATCAGTTGGCCCTGCTGTTCGTGCTGTTGCTCGGGGCCGTGGTGAGCGTCCCGGTCGGGGACCGGGTCGGGTTGCCGGCGCCGGTGCTGATGACCCTGCTCGGGATCGTCCTCGCGCTGCTCGACTTCGTGCCCAACGTCGAGATCTCGCCGGAGCTGATCCTGCCGCTCCTGCTGCCACCGCTGCTCTACGCCGCCGTACGGCGGACTTCCTGGCGGCAGTTCGTGGCCAACATCAGGCCGATCTTCCTGCTCGCCGTGGCGCTGGTGTTCGTCACCACCCTGTGTGTGGCCGTCGTCGCGGGCGCGATCGTGCCGGGGCTGCCGATCGCCGCCGCCGTGGCGCTCGGGGCGCTGGTCGCACCGCCCGACCCGGTCGCGGCGACCGCCGTCGCCGGGCAGCTCGGGCTGCCGCGCCGACTGGTGTCGATCCTGGAGGGCGAGGGGCTCTTCAACGACGTGACGGCGATCGTGCTGTACCACGTGGCGATCGCCGCGGCCGTCAGCGGCTCGTTCTCGCCCTGGCGGGCCGGCCTCGACCTGGTGCTGTCCGCCGTGGTCGCCGTCGTCGTCGGCGTCGCCCTCGGCTGGGGCGCCAACAAGCTCATGGATCTGCTCGACGACGCGACCCTGCAGATCGGCCTCAGCCTCCTCGTGCCGTACGCCTCCTATGTGCTGGCCGAGGAGCTGCACGGCTCCGGGGTGCTCGCCGTGCTCACCACCGCCCTCTTCCTCGCCGAGTACGCCACCGACGCCGACGACGTGCTCACGCGCCTCGCCGGGCACACGTTCTGGGACATCGTCGACACGCTGGTCACCGGCGTGGCCTTCGGGCTGATCGGGCTCGAACTGCACAACGCCATCCGGACCGCGTCCGGGCGGTGGGGCGAGATGCTCGGCTGGGCGGCCGCGATCGTGGGGGTCGTCGTCCTCGTACGGCTGCTGTGGCTGTTGCCCGCGACCTGGGTCGCCAAGCGGCTGCACGCCAAGCAGGACTACGACGAGGAGATCCCGATGACCTGGCGGGAGACCGTCGTCATGTGGTGGTCCGGGATGCGCGGGGTGGCGTCCGTGGCGCTGGCCCTGGCGATCCCGCTGAAGACCGACGACGGGTCCGCCTTCCCCGACCGGGACGAGATCGTCTTCATCGCGTTCGGCGTCATCATGGCGACCCTCGTGCTCCAGGGACTGACCCTGCCCTGGCTCGTGAAGAAGCTCGGCGTGAAGGCCGACACCGAGCGGGAGAAGGAGTTCGAGAAGACGCTGGCGATCCGGGCGGCCAAGGCGGCCAAGCGCAGGCTGAAGGAGATCGAGGAGGTCGAGGAGCTGCCGGAGGAGCTGTCCGAGCAGATGCTGCGACGGGCCTTCGACATCGGGGTGCGGATCAGCCCGGACATGGGGGACGAGGAGCGGCGGGAGGCGCACGAGCAGCGGGCGCGGCGGCTCAAGCGGATCCGGCGGATCCAGGGCGAGATGATGAGCGCCGCGCGGCACGAGGTGCTGGCGGCGCGCAGTGAGCCGGGGGCCGATCCCGAGGTCGTGGACCGGGTGTTGAGACACCTCGACGTGCGCAGCCTGCGGTGAGCTGTCCGTCGTATGGCAGTCGTGTGAAGGGCAACGACTGCACGGGCGGCCCTTCTTAGGGTGGTGCCATGTCTCGCAACATCGTGATCAGTGGTGGCGGTACAGGGATCGGGCTCGCGGCGGCGCAGGCCTTCGCGGCGGACGGGGACCGGGTGCTGCTGCTCGGGCGGCGGGCCGAGGTGCTGGAGAAGGCCGGGGTGCCGGGGGCGCTGACGTACGCGGCCGATCTCAGTGACACGGCGCAGGTGCGTGGGGTCGCCGGGTTCGTCGCCCGGGAGCTGGGGACCGTGGATGTGCTGGTCCACAGCGCGGGCGGGACCGGGCAGCTCGAACCGCCCGCCTCCGGTGAGGATCCGCTGGACGCCGTCGCCCATGCCTGGACCGTCAACTTCCGGCTCAATCTGCTGACCGCGGCGCTGCTCACCGAGGCCCTGAAGGACCGGCTCGCCGAGCCCGGCGGGCGGGTGCTGTTCGTCAGCTCCATCGCCGCCTACCGCGGGTCCGGCAGCGGGGCGTACGCGGCGGCCAAGGCCGGACTGCATCCGTACGCCCATGATCTGGCCCGGGAGCTCGGACCGCGCGGGATCACCGTGAACGTCGTCGCGCCCGGCTACATCGAGGACACCGAGTTCTTCGGGGCGGCCATCGACCCCGCCCGCCGCGCCCGGCTCGTCGCCGACACCGCGAACGGTCGCGCCGGGACGCCCGGGGACATCGCCGGCACGCTGCAGTGGCTGGCCTCGCCAGGGGCCGGACATGTCACTTCGCAGATCGTGCAGGTCAATGGGGGCGCCGAGCGGGGGCGTTGATCTCGGCGAGGTGAGCGGGTTGGTGCGGGTGGGGCTGTTTCGTCCGTCGGCTCCGGTCGTCCGCGTTGGCCCGTCCTTTCTGCTGGGGGTTCGGGGGTCGACCCCCGGGAGAATGCAGTACTTCGCAGATCGTGCAGGTCAATGGGGGCACCGAGCGCGGTCGGTGAGTGGTCGTCAGTGCCGGGGGTGTCGAACTGCTCGGCGAGCGAGGTTCAGCGGCCGGTCCTCGGGGGCTCGTGGGCACGGCGGGGGGCGCCGTCCGGGGAGGGGGACGGGCGGTTGCCGTTGGTGCCCGGGGGCAGGGACGCGTCCGCCGTGTTGACGCGGGGCAGGGCGTGCGGGTGCTGTTCGGACAGCCACTGGATCATGCGCTCGCGGACCGTGACCCGGACCGTCCAGATGTCGTCCGCGTCCTTGGCGGTCACCAGGGCCCGCACCTGCATGGTGTTCGGGGTGGAGTCCGTGACGGTCAGGTCGCAGGCGCGGCCGTCCCAGGCGGGGCAGTCGCGGAGGATGTCGCGGAGTTTCTCGCGCATCGCCTCCATCGGCGCCGAGTGGTCCAGATGCCAGTAGACGATGCCGGTCATCTGGGCACCGCCGCGCGACCAGTTCTCGAACGGCTTGGACGTGAAGTAGGAGACGGGCATCGTGATCCGGCGCTCGTCCCACGTCCGCACGGTCAGGAAGGTCAGCGTGATCTCCTCGACCGTGCCCCATTCGCCGTCCACCACGACCGTGTCCCCTATGCGCACCATGTCACCGAACGCGATCTGCAGCCCCGCGAACATGTTGCTCAGCGTGGACTGCGCCGCGACACCAGCGACGATGCCGAGGATGCCGGCCGAGGCCAGCAGCGAGGCGCCGGCCGCGCGCATCGGCGGGAACGTCAGCAGCATCGCGGCGACCGCCACCACACCGACGACCGCGGCGACCACCCGTGTGATCAGCGTCACCTGCGTGCGCACCCGGCGGACCCGGGCGGGGTCGCGGCTGGCGCGCGCGTAGCGCGTGTACGTCGTCTCGACGACCGCGGCCGCGATCCGGATCACCAGCCAGGCCGTCGCCCCGATCAGCACCAGCGTCAGCGCCTGCCCGACGCCGACCCGGTACTCGCGCAGCAGCCGTGCCTCGTCGTACGACCCTCTGAGCAGGGCCGCGCAGATGACCAGTTGGTAGGGGATGCGCCCACGGCGCAGCAGACCCCACAGCGGGGTCTCGTGGTGCCGTCCGTCGGCCTTGCGCAGCAGCAGGTCCGTGGCCCAGCCGATGACCAGCGTGAGCAGAACCGAGCCACCGATCACGATCAGCGGGCGGAGTACGTTCTCCATGTCCCCGAACCTAACCGGCCCGGGGCGGACATGAACATGTGACTTCGGCGGCGATGTGGGTACGGCCGCGGAACGGCACTGTCGTACCCGGCTGGCACCATGGCCTCATGAACATCATGCTCTTTCACTCGACCTACGGCCTGAGGCCCGCGGTGCGGCAGGCCGCCGACCGGCTCCGCTCCGCGGGGCACGAGGTGTGGACGCCGGACCTCTTCGAGGGGCATACGTTCGAGACGGTCGAGGAGGGCATGGAGTTCAAGGACCAGGTCGGCAAGGACGAGCTGCTCAAGCGGGCGGTGCTGGCCGCCGCGCCCTACTCGGAGCGGGGCCTGGTGTACGCCGGGTTCTCGTTCGGCGCCTCCGTCGCGCAGACCCTCGCCCTCGGTGACGACAAGGCGCGCGGGCTGCTGCTTCTGCACGGCACCTCGGACATCGCGGCCAACGCCTCCGTGGACGACCTGCCGGTCCAGCTGCATGTGGCCGAGCCGGACCAGTTCGAGACCGACGACTGGCTGAGCTCCTGGTATCTGCAGATGGGCCGGACCGGCGCGGACGTCGAGGTGTACAGATACGCCGGGGCCGGCCACCTCTACACCGACCCCGGCCTGCCGGACTACGACGAGGAGGCCGCCGAGGCCACCTGGCGGGTGGCGCTCGGCTTCCTGGAGTCCCTCTAGGGTCAGCCCGCGGCGCGGTAGGCGGCCCAGTTCTGCTGCATCCGCGTCACCTGGCCCGAGGTGAACTGGTACATGCAGTCGTCGTACGTGTAGTCCATGAAGTTGTGGATCGGGTCGACGCCCGGCTTGCTGGTGCAGGTGTCGCGGCCGACCGGGCACTCGTAGGCGGCGCTCTTCTCGGCCGGGGTGTCGTCGACGTAGTCGCCCTTGCCGGTACAGCCGCCCTGGAAGGTGTGGTAAAGCCCCATCCAGTGGCCGACCTCGTGGGTCGCGGTGTCGCCCTCGTCGTAGTTGGCGGCCGAGCCGCCGGGCAGGGACTCGTCGAGGAGGACGACGCCGTCCATCGAGGGGCCGGACTTGTAGGAGCTGGGGAAGGTGGCCCAGCCGAGGAGGCCGTCGCCGAGGTTGGCGGTGTAGACGTTCAGCGCGTTCGCGCCGCCCTTGCGCAGGGCGGTCTTCATCGCCTTCTCCGCCGTGGAGCCGTAACCGACGTTGTACCAGGCGGCGTTGTCGGTGTAGTCGGTGCCGGCCAGCGTGAACTGGTAGCCGGAGTCGACGTTTCCGGTGCCCTGGCCGGCGTAGGCCGCGTTCAGGACGCTCAGCTGGGCGCTGATGTCGGAGGAGCTGAGCTGGCCGGTCGCCCCGTTGTGGATGACGTGGAAGTACACCGGGATGGCCGTCGAGGCGGCCGCGGCGAGGCTGCGGCTGCCGGAGGACGGCAGCTTGTCGAGCTTCTGCCTGAGGTCGGCGTCCAACGACTGGGCCTTCGCGGAGCTGATCTCGTTGGGCTCGGCGACGGTCCCGCCGTGCGCGGGGCGGGCCTCGCGGGCCGCGGTGTGGGTGTCCGTGTCGGCGCAGTCGGCGGCCGGAGCCTGGGCCGCCGCGATACCGGTGGGCGCCGACAGGGGAGTGAGCATCAGGGTTCCGGCCACAACGGCCGTGCCGAGAAGGCGTCTGCGCATAACAGGGGATATCCGGGCAAGCGCACGCATGCTGACTCCTAGCTGATGCGTTGGGGAGAGCGGACGCAGGGGTCTTCCTGGCCGCCGCCCGGAGATTACGTGTACATGCTCAGCCTGTAAATGCCTTCTGACCGGGCGAGTAGCGCTTCCGTATACGAATGCGGCTTGCGCTACCCGCCGTTGGCCAGAAGGTGACTACACGGGGTCGTATGTCCGTTCGACCTTCTGGGTGCCGCTGCGCGTGCGGTACGAACGGGCCCAGGACGAGGTCGCGTTCGCCTTCGTCTTGTCGGACAGCACGTAGTAGTCCATCTGCGCCCGCTCGGCGGTGATGTCCAGGACGCCGTATCCGTGGCGGTCCGTGTCGACCCAGTGGACGTGCCGGTTGGCGAGCTGGATGACCGGCGCCGCGAGCGCGGTGACCGTGCCCTCGGGGACCTTGAGGATGTCGTCGAGGTTGTCGGAGGTCACCGAGGTCACGACGAACTCCGTGGCGGCCGAGGCGGACAGCGGGTACGTCCCGGCGTTCACCGGCACGTCATTGGCCCACGCCATGTGGATGTCGCCGGTCAGGAACACGGTGTTGCGGATCGCGTTGGCGCGCAGATGGGCGAGGAGCTCGCGGCGGTCGTCCGTGTAGCCGTCCCACTGGTCCGTGTTGAGGGCGAGCCCCTCCTTCGGCAGGCCCAGCAGCTCGGCGAGCGGCTTGAGGAGGTCCGCGGAGAGCGAGCCGATGGCGAACGGCGAGATCATCACGGAGTTGCCGACCAGCCGCCAGGTGGTGTCGGAGGACTTCAGCCCCGCCTTCAGCCAGTCGAGCTGGGCGCGCCCGGTGAGCGTACGGTCCGGGTCGTCGACCGAGCCGTTGCCGACGGCCACCTGCTGCGAGCGGAACGAGCGCAGGTCGAGGAGTGAGAGGTCGACGAGCTTGCCGAAGCGCAGCCGACGGTAGGTGGTGCCGGCGATCGCCGTGCGCACCGGCATCCACTCGAAGTAGGCCTGCTTGGCGGCGGCCTGACGCGCGGCCCAGGCGCCCTCCGCGCCCTCGGTGTGGTTCTCGGCGCCGCCCGACCAGGCGTCGTTGGCGAACTCGTGGTCGTCCCAGATGGCGACGACCGGAGCGGCCGCGTGGAGCGCCTGAAGGTCCGGGTCGGTCTTGTAACGGCCGTGCCGGGTGCGGTAGTCGGCCAGCGAGAGGATCTCGTGGGCCGGCGCGTGCGGGCGTACGACGGTGTCGCGCGTCCCGTACTCGCCGGTGCCGTACTCGTAGATGTAGTCGCCCAGGTGCAGCCAGGCGTCCAGGTCGCCGCGGGCCGCGAGATGGCGGTACGAGGAGAAGTAGCCGGCCTCCCAGTTGGCGCAGGAGACCACGCCGAAGCGGAGGTTCGTCACGGCCGCGTCCGCCGCCGGCGCGGTGCGGGTGCGCGCCGGCGGGGAGTCGGTGCCGCCCGCGGAGAAGCGGAACCAGTAGTCGGTGGCCGGTTCCAGGCCGCGGATGTCGGCCTTGACGGTGTGGTCGGTGGCGGCGGTGGCGGTCGTGGTGCCCTTGGCGACGACGTTGGTGAACGCCTTGTCCTTGGCGACGACCCAGCCGACCTCGGTGTCCGGGCCGAGCCCGGAGCCGGGTATCGCCTCGGCGGAGGGTGTCACCCGGGTCCACAGCAGGACACCGTTCGGGAGCGGGTCGCCGGAGGCGAGACCGTGCAGGAAGGCGGGGGCCTCGGCGGCGCGGGCCGGGATCGCGGCGGCGAGGGGGCCGGCCAGTACCGCGCCGGCAGCGGCGGCCTTGACCACCGTACGGCGGCGCGGTGACAGGGAGTTGAGACGCTCGGATGCTCTGAATCTACTGGTCACGACCGATCAGGTTACTGATCGGTATGAACGAGAGCGGGCGAACCGGTAAAAGTTCGCCCGCTCTTCGGATGACGGTCGGTCAGGCCTTGAGGGCCGCCTCGAGCGCCGTGTTGAAGTCGGCCACCGTCATCGGCGCGTTCTTGCCGTCGGAACCGGTCAGCGCCTTGCCGTCCATCTTCAGCGTCGGGGTGCCGGTCACCCCGCTGTCGTCGAACGTCTTGGACATCTCCAGCGCCCACTTGTCGTAGGTGCCGTTCTTCACGGCGTTCTGGAACGTCTTGTTGTTCTTCAGGGCGTCGACGGTGTTCGCGATCTTGATGAGGTAGGCGTCGTCCTTGAACTTGTCGTCGGACTCCTCCGGGTGCCACTTCGTCGAGTACATCGCGGTCTTGTACTCGAGGAAGGCCTCGGGGCTGACGTTGAGCGCCGCGCCGAGCGCGCTGAGCCCGTTCTTGGAGCCCTCGCCGCCCAGGCCGTTGTCGAGGAAGGTGGCGCCGACGTACTGGATCTTGAACTTGCCGTCCTCGACGTCCTTGTCCACGGTCGAGCCGACGGTCTGCTCGAACGAGGCGCAGACGGGGCAGCGCGGGTCCTCGTACATGACGAGGGTCTTCTTGGCGGTGCTCTTGCCGATGGTGACGGTCGTGCCGTTCGTGCCCGTGGTGTTGGCCGGCTTGACGAGCTTGTCGTCCTTCGCGGCCTCCCAGTAGTCCGGCTTGTTGCCCTGGACGACCGCGTAGCTGATGCCGCCGGCTATCGCGAGGACGCCGACGAGGGAGCAGGCGACGATGACCTGCCGCTTGACCTTGTCGCGCTTGGCCTGGCGCTCGCGCTCCTGGCGCAGCCGCTCACGGGCCGCCGACTTCGACGCCTGGCTGTTCCGCTTGCTCATGGGTGATCTCCGTAAGGGGACGCGCACACCTCGTGTGCGGGATGCATGGGGGGGACTGGTGGTGCTCGGGTGCTGTCCGGTCAGGCGAAAGCGACCGAGCACGGCGGTCCACGCCGTCCCAGGGAGTGCACGAGGATCCGGTCGCGCACGACGGCCGTACGACGACCGGGGTGCCGCGGGGCGCGGGTCGCCGGGGTCCGTCGTACCGCCACCGCGGCGACGGCCAGCAGGAGCGGCCGGAACGTGGTCGCCGTCACCGCGCCGACCAGCTGGGCCAGGGCGCGCTCGCCGCGGCGCAGCCAGGCGGCGGCGAGCAGGCCGACGCCGATGTGCGCGCCGAGCAGCAGCCAGGCGGCCTGCGGATCGGCGTGGGCGAGGGCGCCCGCGAGGCGGTCGGTGTCGGTGCCGGTCACACGGGCCAGCGGACTGCCGACGCTGCTGCCGTCACCGCAGAACACATCCCAGCCGACCGAGCGCAGCGGACCGGTGACCGGTCCGCCCGCCGCGCCGTAACAGACGTGCTGGCCGGCGGTGAAGACGGTGTCGGCGGCCAGCTCCAGCGGCACCAGCAGGGCGGCGATCCGCCCGAAGCCGCGCTCGCGGCCGGCGAGGGCGTAGGCGAGGACGAACACGGCGGCCGCGACGAGGGCCACCGTGTTCAGCGGCAGCGGGACCCGGGACAGCAGCACGTGCGACGTGGTGCTGAGTGTCACGACGAGTGCCGTGAACAGCGCCGCGCGGAGCGCTCGCAGTCGGGTCCCGGATATGTCCATAGCGGAGGAGAGTGTGTCACGCGGGCCTGTAAGGGACCCCTAAAGGGTCCCTGTGAGCGGCCCTATCGTTATCGATCGATTCGGTCAGAGGCCGGTCTGCGGTCGGTCGGCGGACCGAGGATTCAGAGGCCCGGAATGCGGCCGTTGCGGAACAGGTCCACGAAGATCTGGTGGTCGGTACGCGCGCGTGCCCCGTAGTCGTGGGCGAAGGAGACCAGCAGGTCCGCGAAGCCGTCCTCGTCGGCCGCGATGGCCGCGTCGATGGCCCGCTCGGTCGAGAAGGGCACCAGGGACTCGCCGGACTGGTCGTCCGCCGCCCCGTGCATGGTGGCGGTGGCCCGGCCGAGGTCGGCGACGACCGCCGCGATCTCCTCCGGGTCGTCGATGTCGCCCCAGTCCAGGTCGACGGCGTACGGCGAGACCTCGGCGACCAGCTGACCCGAGCCGTCCAGCTCGGTCCAGCCCAGCCACGGGTCGGCGTGCTGCTGCAGGGCGCGCTGCGAGAGCACCGTGCGGTGGCCCTCGTGCTGGAAGTAGTCACGGATCGCCGGGTCGGTGATGTGCCGGGAGACGGCCGGGGTCTGGGCCTGCTTGATGTAGATCACCACATCGTTCTCGAGGGCGTCGCTGTGGCCCTCCAGGAGGATGTTGTACGACGGCAGCCCCGCCGAGCCGATGCCGATGCCGCGGCGGCCGACCACGTCCTTCACCCGGTACGAGTCCGGGCGGGTCAGCGAGGCGTCCGGCAGCGTCTCCAGGTAGCCGTCGAAGGCGGCGAGCACCTTGTAGCGGGTGGCCGCGTCCAGCTCGATGGAGCCGCCGCCCGGCGCGAAGCGGCGCTCGAAGTCGCGGATCTCGGTCATCGAGTCCAGCAGGCTGAAGCGGGTCAGCGAGCGGGCGTCGCGCAGCGCGTCCAGGAGCGGGCCCTCGGCGGTGTCCAGGGTGAAGGGCGGCACCTCGTCGCTCTTCGCGCCGGTGGCCAGGGCGTGGATCCGCTCGCGGTAGGCGGCCGCGTAGACCTTGACGAGCTCGGTGATCTGCTCGTCGCTGAGTGCCTTCGCGTACCCGATGAGGGCGATCGAGGCGGAGAAGCGCTTGAGGTCCCAGGTGAAGGGGCCGACGTACGCCTCGTCGAAGTCGTTGACGTTGAAGATCAGCCGGCCGGTGGAGTCCATGTACGTGCCGAAGTTCTCGGCGTGCAGGTCGCCGTGGATCCACACGCGCGAGGTGCGCTCGTCCAGGTACGGGCCGCCCCGCTTGTCCGAGTCGAGGTCGTTGTAGAACAGGCACGCCGTACCCCGGTAGAACGCGAACGCCGAGGCCGCCATCTTCCGGAACTTCACCCGGAACGCGGCCGGGTCGGCGGCCAGGAGCTCGCCGAAGGCGGTGTCGAAGACGGCGAGAATCTCCTCGCCGCGAGGCTCGTCGTTGAGCTGCGGTACCGACATCGCTGGGTGCCTCCTGGTGCATGTGTACGACAGCGTTTCTGTCGTCTCAACGGGCGGGGCCGGACGAAAGTGCCCGCGAAACCCTCGCTGTGAAGGTACGCGGGGCAGGCCTCGGAGTGTCAGTGCCGAGGCATAGACTTCGACGCTGTCCCCCGAACTGTCCGTCCGCCTGTCGCCGACCGTTTTCCATGGAGGCCGAACCGTGTCAAAGCCGCCGTTCACGCACCTGCACGTCCACACCCAGTACTCGCTGCTGGACGGTGCCGCGCGGCTCAAGGACATGTTCGACGCGTGCAACGAGATGGGCATGACCCATATCGCCATGTCCGACCACGGCAACCTCCACGGGGCGTACGACTTCTTCCACACCGCGAAGAAGGCCGGGGTCACCCCGATCATCGGGATCGAGGCCTATGTCGCTCCCGAGTCCCGGCGCAACAAGCGCAAGATCCAGTGGGGCCAGCCGCACCAGAAGCGGGACGACGTCTCCGGTTCGGGTGGTTACACCCACAAGACGATCTGGGCGGCCAACTCGACCGGTCTGCACAACCTCTTCCGGCTCTCCTCGGACGCGTACGCCGAGGGCTGGCTGCAGAAGTGGCCCCGGATGGACAAGGAGACCATCTCCCAGTGGTCCGAGGGCCTCATCGCCTCCACCGGCTGCCCCTCCGGCGAGCTCCAGACCCGCCTGCGCCTGGGCCAGTTCGACGAGGCGCTGAAGGCGGCCTCCGAGTACCAGGACATCTTCGGCAAGGACCGCTACTTCCTGGAGCTGATGGACCACGGCATCGAGATCGAGCGCCGGGTCCGCGACGGCCTCCTGGAGATCGGCAAGAAGCTCGGCATCCCGCCGCTGGTGACGAACGACTCGCACTACACCTACGCGCACGAGGCGACCGCGCACGACGCCCTGCTGTGCATCCAGACCGGCAAGAACCTCTCCGACCCGGACCGCTTCCGCTTCGACGGCACCGGCTACTACCTGAAGTCCACGGACGAGATGTACGCCGTCGACTCCTCGGACGCCTGGCAGCAGGGTTGCGCCAACACCCTCCTGGTCGCCGAGCAGATCGACACCTCCGGCATGTTCGAGGCGAAGAACCTCATGCCGAAGTTCGACATCCCCGAGGGCTTCACCGAGGTCACCTGGTTCAAGGAGGAGGTCCGCCTCGGCATGGAGCGCCGCTTCCCGGGCGGCGTCCCCGATGACCGGCAGAAGCAGGTCGAGTACGAGATGGACGTCATCATCCAGATGGGGTTCCCGGGCTACTTCCTCGTCGTCGCCGACTTCATCATGTGGGCCAAGAAGAACGGCATCGCGGTCGGCCCCGGCCGAGGCTCCGCGGCCGGCTCGATCGTCGCCTACGCCATGGGCATCACCGACCTCGACCCGATCCCGCACGGCCTGATCTTCGAGCGGTTCCTCAACCCCGAGCGCGTCTCCATGCCCGACGTCGACATCGACTTCGACGAGCGCAGGCGCGTGGAAGTGATCAGGTATGTGACCGAGAAGTACGGCGCCGACAAGGTCGCCATGATCGGCACCTACGGCAAGATCAAGGCCAAGAACGCGATCAAGGACTCCGCGCGCGTGCTGGGCTACCCGTACGCCATGGGCGACCGCCTCACCAAGGCCATGCCCGCCGACGTCCTCGGCAAGGGCATCGACCTCAACGGCATCACCGACCCCTCGCACCCGCGCTACAGCGAGGCCGGCGAGATCCGGGCGATGTACGAGAACGAGCCGGACGTGAAGAAGGTCATCGACACCGCCAAGGGCGTCGAGGGCCTGGTCCGGCAGATGGGTGTGCACGCCGCCGGCGTGATCATGTCCAGCGAGCCCATCGTCGACCACGCCCCGATCTGGGTGCGGCACACGGACGGTGTGACCATCACGCAGTGGGACTACCCGCAGTGCGAGTCGCTCGGCCTGCTGAAGATGGACTTCCTCGGCCTGCGCAACCTGACGATCATGGACGACGCCGTCAAGATGGTGAAGTCCAACAAGGGCATCGACCTCGACCTGCTGGCCCTGCCGCTCGACGACCCCAAGACCTTCGAACTGCTCCAGCGCGGTGAGACCCTCGGCGTCTTCCAGTTCGACGGCGGCCCCATGCGCTCGCTGCTGCGTCTGATGAAGCCCGACAACTTCGAGGACATCTCCGCCGTCTCGGCGCTCTACCGTCCCGGCCCGATGGGCATGGACTCGCACACCAACTACGCGCTGCGCAAGAACAAGCTCCAGGAGATCACCCCGATCCACAAGGAGCTCGAGGAGCCGCTCGAAGAGGTCCTCGCGGTCACCTACGGCCTGATCGTCTATCAGGAGCAGGTGCAGAAGGCCGCCCAGATCATCGCCGGGTACTCGCTCGGCGAGGCCGACATCCTGCGCCGCGTGATGGGCAAGAAGAAGCCCGACGAGCTGGCGAAGAACTTCGTCCTCTTCCAGGAGGGCGCAAAGAAGAAGGGCTACAGCGACGAGGCGATCAAGGCCCTGTGGGACGTCCTGGTCCCCTTCGCCGGCTACGCCTTCAACAAGGCGCACTCCGCCGCGTACGGCCTGGTCTCGTACTGGACCGCCTACCTCAAGGCCAACCACCCCGCCGAGTACATGGCCGGACTGCTCACCTCCGTCAAGGACGACAAGGACAAGTCCGCCGTCTACCTCAACGAGTGCCGGCGCATGGGCATCAAGGTGCTCCCGCCGAACGTGAACGAGTCGGTGCACAACTTCGCCGCCCAGGGCGACGACGTGATCCTCTTCGGCCTCGAAGCGGTGCGCAACGTCGGTACGAACGTGGTCGAGTCGATCATCAGGAGCCGCAAGGCCAAGGGAAAGTACGCCTCCTTCCCCGACTACCTCGACAAGGTCGAGGCGGTCGCCTGCAACAAGCGCACCACGGAGTCGCTGATCAAGGCGGGCGCCTTCGACACCATGGGCCACACCCGCAAGGGCCTCACCGCGCACTTCGAGCCGATGATCGACAATGTCGTGCAGGTCAAGCGCAAGGAGGCCGAGGGCCAGTTCGACCTCTTCGGCGGGATGGGCGAGGAAGAGACCAGCGAGCCCGGCTTCGGACTCGACGTGGAGTTCACCACCGACGAGTGGGACAAGGCCTATCTGCTCGCCCAGGAGCGGGAGATGCTCGGTCTGTACGTCTCCGACCACCCGCTCTTCGGCCTGGAGCACGTGCTGTCCGACAAGGCCGACGCGGGCATCGCCCAGCTCACCGGAGGTGAGCACGCGGACGGCGCGGTCGTCACCATCGGCGGCATCATCTCGGGCCTGCAGCGCAAGATGACCAAACAGGGCAACGCCTGGGCGATCGCCACCGTCGAGGACCTCGCCGGCTCCATCGAGTGCATGTTCTTCCCGGCGACCTACCAGCTCGTCTCGACCCAACTCGTCGAGGACGCAGTGGTGTTCGTCAAGGGCCGCCTCGACAAGCGCGAGGACGTGCCCCGGCTGGTGGCGATGGAACTCCAGGTCCCCGACCTGTCCAACGCGGGCACCAACGCGCCCGTGATCCTCACCATCCCGGCCACCAGGGTCACCCCGCCGATGATCAGCCGCCTCGGCGAGATCCTCACCCACCACAAGGGCGAGAGCGAGGTCCGGATCAGGCTCCAGGGTCCGACGAAGACCACGGTCCTGCGCCTCGACCGGCACCGGGTGAAGCCGGACCCGGCGCTCTTCGGCGACTTGAAGGTGCTGCTCGGCCCGTCCTGCCTGGCCGGATAGGACATGTCGAGAGGGCGTACCCGTGAACCGGGTACGCCCTCTCTGTGTGCCTGGGTCTCAACGGCCCGTTATGAAGATGTCAGTTGTGGCCGAAGCGCTTCTGCTTGCCCTTGCGGGCCATGTCACCCGGAGTCACCTGGGTCATGCGCTGCTCGGCCTGCGCCTCCATCGAGGACTGCTGGGCCTCCTGCTGACCACGCTCGGACTGCGGCTGCTTGCGGTCACGGTTCTTGTTCTTGGCCATGGTGATCTGCCTCCTGAGGGGGATCTAGGGGCCAGGGCCGGGACCAGATTCACATACGCTGACAAAGAACGCATTTCGGATAATTACCGTCTGTGACAGGGCTTGTCGCCCTGCGATGTTCCGAAACGCCACGCCGAAGATCGAGTTCCGGCCGTTAACCTCCGCGCGGTCGGGCAGACTCGAAGGAAGTCCGAAGTAAACCGCCTCGGAAGAGGGTGAGTCGCGTGGACCGATGCATCGTCCTGGTGGACGCCGGGTATCTGCTGGGCGCCGCCGCCTCCCTCCTTGCCGGGGAACCCTCGCGATCCCGGATCACCGTCGATCACACCGCCCTCATCCACGGCCTGCGCGAACGCGCCGAGTCGGACACCGAACGGCCCCTGCTGCGCATCTACTGGTTCGACGGCGCCCCCGACCGCGTCCCCCAGCCCGAGCACCGCAGGCTGCGTGTGATGCCCCGGGTCACCGTCCGGCTGGGCGCCCTGACCCGCAGCGACGGACGCTGGGCCCAGAAGGGCGTCGACGCGGCCATGCACGCCGAGCTCACCGAGCTGGCCCGCAACCGCGCCTGCTCCGACATCGTCCTCGTCACCGGCGACGGCGATCTGCTGCCGGGCATGATGGCCGCCAAGGAGCACGGCGTCGCCGTACACCTGTGGGCCGTCCAGGCCGCCGACGGGGACTACAACCAGTCCGAGGACCTCGTCGCCGAGGCCGACGAACGGCGCGTCCTGGACCGTACGTGGATCACCAAGGCCGTACGCGCCAAGGATCTCGGCGGGATCTGCGCGCCGCCGCCCGCGCCGCGTCCCGAGATCGCCGCGATCCTGTCCGCGCCGCTGCCCGACTCCGCACTCGCCGCGGCGGCCGAACGGTCCGCCGACGAGAGCGACCACGCCCCCGCCGCCTCGGAGAACGGCACCCAGGAGCGGGTGCCCGCGCCCAAGGGCGTGCCCACCCCCAAGGACCTGGCCGCCCTGCGCGGTCCCGGCGCCCAGCCGCAGCAGCCCGCGAACGCGACCCTGCGCTGGTCCTCCGACAAGGGCTGGGTCGACCGCCCCGGCGGCGCCGCCGAGCCGCCCGAGGTCGCCTCGATGCCCACCCTCGCCCAGCTGACCAGCGCCGAGCAGCGATGGGCGGACCGCGAGGAGGACATCACCACCGTCGGCGGCGATCCGTTCGAGGTGGGGCAGGTCTTCGCGCGGCGCTGGATGGAGCGGCTGGGCGACCAGGGCCATCTGCAGAAGCTCTCGGGCATGTATCCGCGCGTCCCGCACCGGATCGACGGTGAGCTGCTGCGGTACGCCGCCCGGTTCGGACTGCTCGCCCACAAGGACGACCAGATCGACGAGCACGACCGGTACGCCATCCGTGCCGGGTTCTGGCGCGAGATCGACGTACGGACCGCCGCCGAGCACGCTCCCGCGGGGGAGTGAAACGGCACATACGCCGCCCCCAAGGGCGAGCGGAGCTTGCCGACCCCGTACTCTCGTCCCTTGTGAGTACGCGCGCGGCACAGGCACTTCGGCACGGTGACGATGTCGTGTGCGCCGTGCGCGGGCTGACCAAGACCTATCCCGCGGTGCGCGGCCGGCGCGGGGTTCCCGCGACCCCCGAGGTGCGTGCCACCGACGATGTACGGCTCGACATCCGGCGCGGCGAGATCTTCGGACTCCTCGGGCCGAACGGCGCCGGCAAGTCCACCCTCGTACGGCAGCTCACCGGGCTGATGCGGCCCGACCGGGGCAGCGTCGAGATCCTCGGCCACGACATCGTGCGGCACCCGGAGCGGGCCGCGCGGATCCTCGCCTACCTCGGCCAGGAGTCCACCGCCCTGGACGAACTGACCGTCTCGCTCGCCGCCGAGACCACCGGGCGACTGCGCGGACTCGAGGCGCGGGCGGCGCGGGCCGAGCGGGACGCCGTACTCGACGAACTGGGTCTCACACCGCTCGCCGGACGGGCCATCAACAAGCTCTCCGGTGGCCAGCGGCGGCTGGCGTGCCTCGCGGCCGCGCTGGTCGGGGAGCGGCCGCTGCTGGTGCTCGACGAGCCGACCACCGCGATGGACCCCGTCGCGCGGCGGGCCGTCTGGTCCGCCGTGGACCGGCGGCGGGCCGAGCGCGGGACGACCGTGCTGCTCGTCACCCACAACGTCATCGAGGCCGAGACCGTCCTCGACCGGGTCGCCGTCCTCGACCAGGGCAAGGTGATCGCCTGCGACACCCCCGTCGGGCTCAAGGAGCAGGTCGCCGGGGAGGTCCGGGTCGACCTCGTATGGCGCGAGGCCGCTCCGCTGCACGTCCCCGAGGTCGCCGCGCTCCAGGACCGGGCCGTCGCCTCCGGGCGCCGCTGGACGCTGCGGCTCGCGCCCGAGGAGGCGCGGGCGGTCGTCGCGACGGTGACCGGGGGAGCGGCTTTCGCCGCCCTCGACGACTTCACCCTGGCCACGCCGAGCCTGGAGGACGTCTATCTGGCGCTCGGCGGGGCGGCGCAGCAGGGGCTGGTGAAGGCGTGAGCGCGACGCGGGACCTTGAACCGGGCTTGAGCGCGCGGGCCGTAGCATCCGTACGGAACAGGACGAACGCCGGAGTGAACCCGTCTGTGAGAGGGAGCAGCGCCACGTGAGTGTCGTACCCGCCGAGGTTCTGCCGGGCAGCGCCCGGGCCGTCGAGGAGACGGCCCGCGGCGCGGCCGAGCTCGGGCCGCGTGCGCGGCTGTGGCCGTCGCTCGCGGCCGTGTACCGGGCGCAGCTGTCCCGTGCGCGGGTGGCACGCATCCCGCTGCTGTTCGTGGCGACCTTCCAGTCGGTCGGGATCATGGTCCTCATGCGCGGGGTCGTGGACGGTGGGGCCGAGGCGCAGGCCGTGGTCGCGGGGTCGTCGGTGCTCGTCGTGGCCTTCGTCGCGCTGAACCTGCTCGCGCAGTACTTCGGACAGCTGCGGGCCAGCGGTGGGCTCGACCACTACGCCACGCTGCCGGTGCCGCCGGCCGCCGTGGTGCTCGGGGCCGCGGGGGCGTACGCCTCCTTCACCGTGCCGGGGACCGTGGTGACCGCGGTGTTCGGGTGTGTGCTGTTCGGGCTGCCGCTGGCGAATCTGTGGGTGCTCGTCGCCGTGATCCCGCTGGCGGGTGCGGCCCTCGCGGGGCTGGGGGCGGCCTTCGGGCTGCTCGCGCCACGGCCGGAACTGGCCACGGTGCTCGGGCAGTTGGGGATGTCCGCGGCGCTGCTGCTCGGGGTGCTGCCGGCCGACCGGATGCCGGAGGCGGTGCGGTTCCTGCGGGATCTGCTGCCGTCGACGTACGGCGTGGAGGCGTTCGCGCGGACGTTCGGACCGGATCCCGACTGGGCGTTCGTGCTCGGTGACCTCGCCGTGTGCGGGGTCGTGGGGGTCGTGTCGCTGGCCGTCGCCACCTGGGCGTACCGTCGGGCGGCCGTCCGGTGACGCGCCGCACAGGCGGGCCTGGCACGATGTCAGGGTGACCGCACCGTTGACTCCGCCCCCGCCGCCGCACGAACAGCCCCCGCACGACGCGTGGCAGTCGCCTGCCGCCGGGTACGCGGCTCCCGCGCCCCATGAGGCCGCGTACGACGGTCCCGGAATGGCGACCGAAGTGATCGAGGCCGTTGTCGTCGCTGTCGCCATGGCGGTCGGTGGGGTGCTGCTCGGGGTGCTGTGGTGGTGGCTGGCTCCGCATGTGCCGCTGGTCGGGGACGTCGTCGACAAGAGCTGGGTCGTCTACCTCGGGGACACCGAGGGGGAGCAGGCGATCGGGGTCGACGGAACGTTCACTCTGCTGGGGTTGGCGTTCGGCCTCGTGAGTGCGCTCGTGGTGTTCCTGGTGCGGCGGCGCGGTGGTGTGCCGCTGGTCGTGGCGCTGGGGGTCGGGGGGTTCCTCGGGTCGCTGCTGGCCTGGCGGGTCGGGATCTGGCTGGGGCCCGCGCAGGATGTGATCGCCCATGCGAAGTCCGTGGGCAAGGGGGTCACGTTCTCGGCGCCGTTGAAGCTGGAGGCGAAGGGGGCGTGGCTGGCGTGGCCGCTCGGGGCGCTGGTGGTGCATCTGGGGCTCACGGCGCTGTTCGGGCCGCGGGATCCTGAGCCGTATCCGCAGCAGGGGCCGTACGGGCCTCATGGGGCGCCGTCGGTGTAGGGCTTCGGTGGGCGGTGGTCGCGGCGAGGGTTTCTTCGCCCCCGCCGCCCCTACCCGTCCCATCCCTGGGGGCTGCGCCCCCAGACCCCCGCTGTCGGCCCTGAAGGGGCCTTGTCCTCAAACGCCGGGCGGGCTGAGATGCCTGACCGGCGTTGAGAGGAGCCCCCAGCGGGTGGGTGGGGGCTCGGGATGGCAAACCCCGTCCTCGCACGCCGGACCGGCTGAGATGCCTGGTTCTATGCCGGTCGGCTGCCGTGGTTTGCTCGGCCCTTTTTTGTGCGCCACTTTCGCTTTCGCG
The DNA here is from genome assembly GCF_045041015.1 of Streptomyces sp. NBC_00019. Taxonomy (NCBI): domain Bacteria; kingdom Bacillati; phylum Actinomycetota; class Actinomycetes; order Kitasatosporales; family Streptomycetaceae; genus Streptomyces; species Streptomyces sp. NBC_00019. Next base: position 3,063,530 of record NZ_CP108302.1, on the reverse strand, counting down.
TTTTCTTCGACATGTCCCTCGTGCTTAGTCGAGGAACACGGCCGCGTCGAGGGGTCAGGCGCGGCCGATGGGGGCCAGGGTCGCTTCGGTCAGTTCGGAGAGGGACTCGGGGGTGAGTTCGACCTCCAGGCCTCTGCGGCCCGCCGAGACGCAGATCGTGGGGTGGGCCGAGGCCGAGGCGTCCAGGACCGTCGGGAGCTTCTTGCGCTGGCCCAGCGGGGAGATACCGCCCCGGACGTAGCCCGTGGTGCGTTCGGCCAGGGCCGGGTCGGCCATGGCGGCGCGCTTGCCGCCGACCGCCGTGGCCAGCGCCTTCAGGTCCAGCTGGCCGGCGACCGGGACCACCGCCACCGTCAGGGCGCCGTCGACGTCGGCCACCAGGGTCTTGAAGACGCGCTCCGGGGAGACGCCCATCGCCTCGGCAGCCTCCTCACCGTAGGAGGGGTGGTTCGGGTCGTGGTCGTAGGCGTGGACCGTGTATTCCACGCCCGCCGCCGTCAGCGCCACCGTCGCGGGCGTGCCGCCCGACTGCTGCTTCTTCGACTTCTTCGCCATTGAGGGCCCCGGCTCAGTTCAGGCTCGTCGGACCGCGCGTCAGGTCCGACGCCGGCAACGACGGCAGGTTACGGATGATGGACGTCTCCGAGCGAAGGAGTTTCAGCTCGTCGCGCAGGCGGGACGCGGAGTCGGGAGCCTGGAGCAGGCGCTGCCTGGTCGGGGTGTCCAGCATCATCGCCGCGGCCACCAGGTAGGACACCACCGAGGGCTCGTCCGGCAGCTCCGAGCCCGCCGTGAGCGAGCGCTCGCGGGCGCCCGCCAGGCGCTTCTGGTACTGGCGGAAGGCCCTGAGGACGCCTTCTGCCAGCGCGCCCGCCCCCTCGCCCGGCTCCTCCGGGAGCTCTTCCAGCTCCGCCGTCAGGAACGGGCCCGAGGCGTCCACCGACAACAGACGCACGCGCCTGGTGCCCGTCGCCAGCACCTCGAACGTGCCGTCCTCGCGCTCCCGGATGGTCGCCGCGTCGGCCACGCACCCGGTGCCGTGGAACGCCTTGATCGGGTCCGTGCCGAAGCCCGCCGCGGGCCCGCGTTCGGGCAGGGCCGTCGGGTCGGGCATCCCGGGGGAGCTCACGGCGACCTCGAGGCCGTCGCGGATCGCCACGACGGCGAAGCGGCGCGATTCGTCCTCGGGGGTTTTGAGCAGTTCGCGCATCATGGCGCGATAGCGCTCCTCGAAGACGTTCAGCGGCAGCACCAGCCCCGGGAACAGAACCGAGTTCAGAGGGAAGAGGGGAAGACGGACGGTGGTCACGGCGCAGAAGCCTAATGGTCGCCGGGGTGTGCACGTTCCGTGTGCCCACTCCGTGGATGTCCGGAGGCCGCGTGCAGGCGGACCTCTTCGCGCAGTTCCAGGAACCGGCCCAGCGGATCGTCGGAGAGCTGGTCCCAGGGGAACGACGTGGCGTACGGGCCGATGAGCCTCACCTGTTCGAGAGCGTCCGTCCAGCGGCCCAGGCGGGACAGGACGTACGCCAGCTTGTTCCGCATCTCCGCCGGCCACGGGTCGGCCGCCGGGAAACGGTCCGACAGCGCGATCGCCCGGTCCGCCGCCGCGTCCAGCCGCTCGTGCGGTACGTCGGGTCCGCAACCGTCGGTCAGATAGGCGAGGGCGGCACGCGTCGGCAGTGCCTGGACGAGGGAGTCCGCGGGGGCGTCCTGCGCGGCCGTCTCCGCGAAGTCGAAGCACTCGTGGTGGGAGCCGTGCCAGCTGTCGGCGAGGTAGCGCATGGCGGCGGCATGGCAGCCGTAGTGGTGCGGGGCGCGGCGGATCGCCGCTTCCCACAGCTCCTCGAAGTACTTGTGCCCGGCGTTCGAGCCGTGTGCGTGGTCCAGCGCTATCCGCCACGGCACCGGATCGCGGTCGTCGCCGCGCGCGGCGGCCGTGATCAGCGGGCTCACCTCGCGCAGCAGCTCCGCCCTGGCCGGCGACTGCCAGGCGCGGGCCACCGCGAGCTGGGCGCCGACCAGCAGCATGTCCGGGTCGTGCGGGGCGGCCGTACGCCAGTCCTCGAACCACTCGGCACGTGACTGCGCGAAGGACGCCAGTCGTACGGCGTACCGGTCCCGGTTCTCCCACCCGGCGCCCTCGCGGGTCGCGGCGAGCAGCTGGGACGCGGTCCGCCAGGAGCCCTGCCCGGCGGCCACGAGGGCGGGGCCCAGACGGTCGTCCGGCGCGTCGAGGAGCACCTCGCCGTCGGCCGGGAGCGCGACGGCGGGTTGCTGGACGAGGGTCCTGGTCGTCCTTGAGGTGCGGACGAAAGGAGGCAGCAGAGCCATGGTGTCGACCATTGAAAAGCCGCTGGTCGAGGATGCGCCAGAGGTTTCGAGCAAAGTGCGGAAAGTTGTACGGCGGTAGGTCAAGAATCGGTAAAGCGTTTACTGTTCAACTACTGTTCCATCGCTGTGCCCTGCGGCCTAGCTCCGCCGCAGCAGCCTCGTCGCTCCGGCAGCCACCGTCGTCGCCAGGATCCAGCCCAGCAGGATCATCACCGCGGCCAGCCACTGCCAGCCGCCCCTGAGTTGCCAGAACCCGACCTGCCCCAGGTCGATGACCGGCAGGAGCAGGTCGAGGGCGAACAGGGCCGGGTTCCAGTACGGCGCCTCGCCGCTCTTGATCGGCGGATGGTTCGCGTGTGCGAAGGCCAGCGAGGCCGCCGCCCACAGCACCGCCATCCACACCAGGGCCCGCCCCGGCCGGTACCCGTAGGCGACCGTCCAGTCCTGCGCGTACCCCCACAGCTTGGCCGCGGGCGGCAGCGTCTCGCGGCGTCGGCGCTGCTTGGCGAGCAGCACCTCGCGCGCGTCCTCGTCCTCGCCGCCGGTCCGCAGCACGGTCGCCAGCCGCTCGTACGGCTCCGGGTTGTACTCGGCGGTCGCCGCGGTCACCCACTCCAGCCGCTCGGCCAGCGGGAACGGGCCCCTCGGTACCAGGTTCTCGTAGCTGAAGCCGCCCATGTGCAGCCGCCCAGGGCCCGGCCAGCTGTCCGTGCGGTCCATCAGGTTCACCACACGCGCCCCCGACAGCACGACCGTGCCGCGAGCCGGCCGCTCCCCGAGGAAGCGCAGCTCGGGCGTCTGGATGCGGCGCAGCGACACCTCCTGGTCGTCGGTGAGCGTGAACCGCGCCCGCTCGAAGTCGAGGGCATCCCCGAACCGCCCGTCGTCCAGGCGCAGTCCGCCCTCGCACGTGAACCGCTGGATACGCGTCCCGCGCGCCGGAGTCGCCCCGCTCAGCAGCGGGCTGCCGATGCCCGCCGGGGTCAGGTACATCGAGCGCTCGACGGTCAGCTGCGGCGCGTTCAGCGCGAGCCGTGTGTACGGGTTGGCCAGCTTCGCGCCGCGCAGGCTCAGCGAGACGCCGATCTTGGCGCTGCGCAGGCTCAGCTCGCCGTGCGACTCAAGGAGCTCGGCCTGGAGATCCTGCCCGACGGTCATGCCGTCGGCGGCGATCGAGCGGCCGCTGCGGTCCCGGTAGACGATCGCCTGGTTGAGCAGCAGATCGGTGCCGATGTGGGCGTCGGTCAGCCGTACGCCGTTGTGGAAGCGGCAGCGGGGGAAGTGCAGGTCGCCCTCCGTGTGGATGCGGGCCGCCTCCAGGCGCGGCACCGAGCAGTCCACCATCCGCATGGTCGTGAAGCGGGCCTCCGGCATCAGGACGTCCCGCTCGAAACGGCAGCCCCGCATCTCCACGTACGGCACCACGATGCCGCCGGCCAGCTCCAGCGTGCCGCTGATCTGCACCCCGCTGAGCTTCAGGGACGACACCCGGCCCGCGAGCGCGGGCGGTCCGTCGAGGAGCAGCCAGCAGACGATGCGGGCCCGCACGGTCCGCTCGGGTCCCCACGGATGCCCGCCGTGCGGATCGTCGACGACCGAGTCGCCGCTGCTCAGGTCGTACACGCTGCCGTTACGGAAGGCCTGCCACATCCCGGCCTCGGCGGCGGTCAGATCGTCCGGCAGGTCCCCGTCCTGGATGCCGGCCCCGTCGGTCACGGCTCTTCCGTCCCTCTCAGTCGCTCACTCGTTTCGCACAACTGTTCATGCCCGCTCGGTGACGCCCTGAACGCTAGACGTGAAGGGGATCTTCCAGGTTGCGTATCAGCCATTGGAATGCCCGAACGACGCCGAACCGCGGTCTGAGAGAATTGACCCCGTGATCTCCCGAATCGATCTGCGCGGCGACGCCCTCCCCGAGGGTCCCGCCCTGCGCGACCTGCTGCCCCGAGCCGACTTCGACGTTCAGGCCGCCCTCGAGAAGGTGCGTCCGATCTGCGAGGCCGTGCATCATCGGGGCGACGCGGCGCTGATCGACTTCGCCGAGAGGTTCGACGGAGTGCGGCTGGAATCCGTACGGGTCCCGGCCCAGGCCATCAGCGACGCGCTGGAATCCCTCGACCCGGCCGTGCGCGCGGCCCTCGAGGAGTCCATCCGCCGCGCCCGTCTCGTCCACCGCGAGCAGCGTCGCAGCACCCACGCGACCCAGGTCGTGCCCGGCGGTTCCGTCACCGAGAAGTGGGTGCCGGTCGACCGGGTCGGGCTGTACGCGCCCGGCGGACGGGCCGTCTACCCGTCCTCCGTGATCATGAACGTCGTCCCGGCCCAGGAGGCCGGCGTCGAGTCCCTCGCCCTCGCCTCCCCGGCGCAGGCCGACTTCGGCGGCCTCCCGCACCCCACGATCCTCGCCGCGTGCGCGCTGCTCGGCGTCGACGAGGTGTACGCCGCCGGTGGCGCGACCGCCGTCGCGATGTTCGCCTACGGCACCGAGTCCTGCGCGCCCACCACCATGGTCACCGGCCCCGGCAACATCTGGGTCGCCGCGGCCAAGCGCTACTTCACCGGCAGGATCGGTATCGACGCCGAGGCCGGGCCGACCGAGATCGCGATCCTCGCGGACGACACCGCCGACCCGGTGCACGTCGCCTCCGACCTGATCAGCCAGGCCGAGCACGATCCGCTCGCGGCGGCCGTCCTGGTCACCGACTCCGTCGCGCTCGCGGACGCGGTCGAGAAGGAACTGGAGCCGCAGGTCGCGGCCAGCAAGCACATCGACGACCGGATCGTCCCCGCCCTCAAGGGCCGGCAGTCCGCGATCGTCCTCGTCGACGGCATCGACGAGGGGCTGCGGGTCGTCAACGCCTACGGCGCCGAGCACCTGGAGATCCAGACGGCCGAGGCCACCGCGGTCGCCGAGCGGGTCCGCAACGCCGGTGCGATCTTCATCGGCCCCTGGGCTCCCGTGTCCCTCGGCGACTACGCCGCCGGATCCAACCACGTCCTGCCCACCGGCGGCTGCGCCTGCCACTCCTCCGGGCTGTCGGTGCAGTCCTTCCTCCGGGGCATCCACATCGTCGACTACTCGAAGGACGCGCTGGCCGACGTGGCGCATCACGTGGTGACGCTGGCGGAGGCGGAGGATCTGCCCGCGCACGGCGCGGCGATCAAGGCTCGGTTCGGGTGGAAGGTTCCTGAAGGCAAGTGACTGGCATCGACGATCTCCCCGTACGGGACGAGCTGCGCGGCAAGTCCCCTTACGGCGCGCCCCAGTTGGACGTCCCCGTACGACTGAACACCAACGAGAACCCCTACCCCCTGCCCGAGCCGCTGGTCGAGCGCATCGTCGAGCGGGTGCGCGAGGCGGCCCGGAACCTCAACCGCTACCCGGACCGGGACGCCGTGGAACTGCGCACGCAGCTCGCCAAGTACCTGACGGACACGTCCGGTCACGAGGTGGGCCTGGCCAACGTCTGGGCCGCCAACGGCTCCAACGAGGTCATCCAGCAGCTGCTGCAGACCTTCGGCGGACCGGGCCGAACGGCGATCGGCTTCGAGCCGTCGTACTCGATGCACGGGCTGATCTCGCGCGGCACCGGCACCGGCTGGATCTCCGGTCCGCGCAACGAGGACTTCACGATCGACCTCGCCGCCGCCGAGCAGGCGATCGCCGAGAACCGGCCGGACGTCGTCTTCATCACCACGCCCAACAACCCCACCGGCACCGCGGTCCCGGCCGAGACGGTCCTCGCGCTGTACGAGGCCGCGCAGGCCGCCAAGCCGTCGCTGGTCGTGGTGGACGAGGCGTACATCGAGTTCAGCCACGGCGCCTCGCTGCTGCCGCTGATCGAAGGTCGGCCGAATCTCGTCGTCTCCCGGACGATGTCGAAGGCCTTCGGCGCGGCCGGCCTGCGCCTCGGCTACCTCGCCGCGCACCCGGCGGTCGTCGACGCCGTACAGCTCGTACGACTGCCCTACCACCTGTCGGCGATCACCCAGGCGACCGCCCTGGCCGCCCTGGAACACACCGGCACGCTGCTGAAGTACGTCGAGCAGCTGAAGTCGGAGCGGGACCGGCTGGTCACCGAGCTGCTGGCGATCGGGTACGAGGTCACGGCGTCGGACGCCAACTTCGTGCAGTTCGGGCGGTTCGACGACTCCCACACCGTGTGGCAGAAGATCCTCGACCGGGGTGTCCTGGTCCGGGACAACGGAGTACCGGGCTGGCTGCGGGTCACCGCCGGAACCCCCGAAGAGAACGACGCGTTCCTCGACGCGGTCCGTGAACTGAAGAAGGAGCAGAGCGCATGAGCCGCGTAGGCCGCGTAGAGCGGGTGACGAAGGAGACCTCGGTCCTCGTCGAGATCGACCTCGACGGGTCCGGCAAGGTCGATGTGTCGACGGGTGTCGGTTTCTACGACCACATGCTCGACCAGCTCGGCCGCCACGGTCTGTTCGACCTGACCGTGAAGACCGAGGGCGATCTGCACATCGACTCGCACCACACCATCGAGGACAGCGCCCTCGCCCTCGGCGCCGCCTTCAAGCAGGCGCTCGGCGACAAGGTCGGCATCTACCGCTTCGGCAACTGCACGGTTCCGCTGGACGAGTCCCTCGCCCAGGTCACCGTCGACCTCTCCGGCCGCCCCTACCTCGTGCACACCGAGCCCGAGAAGATGGCGCCGATGATCGGCGAGTACGACACCACGATGACCCGGCACATCCTGGAGTCCTTCGTCGCCCAGGCCCAGATCGCGCTGCACGTGCACGTGCCGTACGGTCGCAACGCGCACCACATCGTGGAGTGCCAGTTCAAGGCGCTGGCCCGGGCCCTGCGCTACGCCTCCGAGCGCGACCCGCGCGCGGCCGGCATCCTCCCGTCCACGAAGGGCGCGCTGTGAACGGGCTGTCGACCGTCCTGATCGTCGTCGGCCTCTTCCTGGCCGGCGGGATCTACTCCTTCGTCAAGCAGGGGATGCCGAAGCAGCTCATCGTGCTGCTCTCCATCGGCGCCGCGATGTGTCTCGTCGCGGGCGTCATGAGGCTGGAGGTGTGGAATTGAGCGCGTCCGCCAAGAAGGTAGTCGTCTTCGACTACGGCTTCGGCAACGTCCGTTCCGCCGAACGGGCCCTCGCACGCACCGGGGCCGAGGTCGAGATAACGCGTGACTACGACAAGGCCATGAACGCCGACGGCCTGCTGGTGCCCGGCGTCGGCGCCTTCGCCAGCTGCATGAAGGGCCTCAAGGAAGCGCGCGGCGACTGGATCATCGACCGCCGGCTCTCCGGCGGGCGCCCGGTCATGGGCATCTGCGTCGGCATGCAGATCCTCTTCGCGCGCGGCATCGAGCACGGCGTGGAGACCGAGGGCGTCGACGAGTGGCCCGGCTCGGTCGAGCCGCTGCAGGCCGACATCGTGCCCCACATGGGCTGGAACACCGTGGACGCGCCGGCCGGCACCCAGCTGTTCGCCGGCCTGGACGCGGACGCCCGCTTCTACTTCGTGCACTCCTACGCCGTCCACGACTGGACCCTGGAGACCTCGAACCCGGCGATGCGGGCACCGCTCGTGACCTGGTCCACGCACGGCAAGCCCTTCGTGGCCGCCGTGGAGAACGGTGCCCTGTGGGCCACGCAGTTCCACCCCGAGAAGTCCGGCGACGCCGGTGCGCAGCTGCTGAACAACTGGATCGGAACCCTCTGATGCCCTCGAACCCCTCACGGCTCGAACTCCTGCCCGCCGTCGACGTCCGTGACGGCCAGGCCGTCCGCCTCGTGCACGGCGAGTCCGGCACGGAGACCTCGTACGGCTCGCCGCTGGAGGCCGCCCTCGCCTGGCAGCGGGCGGGCGCCGAGTGGCTGCACCTCGTCGACCTGGACGCCGCGTTCGGCACCGGCGACAATCGGGACCTGGTCCGCCAGGTCACCGAGGCGATGGACATCAAGGTGGAGCTGTCCGGCGGCATCCGCGACGACGCCTCCCTCGCGGCGGCCCTCGCCACCGGCTGCACCCGAGTGAACCTCGGCACCGCCGCGCTGGAGACCCCCGAGTGGGTCGCCAAGATCATCGCCGAGCACGGCGACCAGATCGCGGTCGGCCTGGACGTACGCGGTACGACCCTCAAGGGCCGCGGCTGGACCCGCGACGGCGGCGACCTCTACGAGACGCTGGAGCGCCTCGACAAGGAGGGCTGCGCGCGGTACGTCGTCACGGACATCGCGAAGGACGGCACGCTGCAGGGCCCGAACCTGGAGCTGCTCCGCAGCGTCTGCGCGGCCACGGACCGGCCGGTCGTGGCCTCCGGCGGGGTGTCGTCGCTGGACGACCTGCGGGCCATCGCCGAGCTGGTACCCCTCGGTGTCGAGGGCTCCATCGTCGGCAAGGCCCTGTACGCGAAGGCGTTCACGCTGGAAGAGGCCCTGGAGGCGGTGGCCGAGTGAGCGATCTGCGACGCGTCTCGACCGGCGCGCCCTGGGAGGAGGCCTTCGGGTACTCCCGCGCGGTGGAGCTGCCCAACGGTCTGGTGCTGGTCTCCGGCTGCACGTCGATCGTGGACGGTCAGATCGCCGGGGGCGGTCCGTACGAGCAGACGGTCAACTCCTTCAACGTCGCGTTCGCGGCGCTGGAGCAGCTGGGACTCGGCCCGGCGGACGTCGTGCGTACGCGCATGTACCTCACCCATGGCCGGGACGTGGACGAGGTCGGACGCGCTCACAAGGAGCTGTTCGACGCCGTCCGGCCCGCCGCATCCATGATCATCGTCTCCGGCTTCGTGGACCCCAGCCTGGTCGTCGAGGTCGAGGTGGAGGCATTCCGCCCCGGCGGAGAACCCGGAGTGTCCGTATGACCCTCGCCGTACGAGTCATCCCCTGCCTGGACGTGGACAACGGCCGGGTCGTCAAGGGCGTCAACTTCCAGAACCTGCGCGACGCGGGCGACCCCGTCGAGATGGCCAAGGTGTACGACGCCGAGGGCGCCGACGAGCTGACGTTCCTGGACATCACCGCCTCGTCGGGCAACCGCGAGACCACGTACGACGTGGTGCGCCGCACCGCCGAGCAGGTCTTCATCCCGCTGACCGTCGGCGGCGGTGTGCGCACCGCCGAGGACGTGGACAAGCTGCTGCGGGCGGGCGCGGACAAGGTGGGCGTGAACACGGCCGCCATCGTGCGCCCCGAGCTGATCAAGGAGATCGCGGAGCGGTTCGGGCGCCAGGTCCTGGTGCTGTCGGTGGACGCGCGGCGCACTCCCGAGGGCACCTTCGAGGTCACCACCCACGGCGGCCGCAAGGGCACCGGTATCGACGCCGTCGAGTGGGCGCACCGGGCCGCCGAGCTGGGCGCGGGCGAGATCCTGCTCAACTCGATGGACGCGGACGGCACGAAGGACGGCTACGACCTGGAGATGATCGCCGCCGTCCGCAAGCACGTGACGGTTCCGGTGATCGCCTCCGGCGGTGCGGGCAGGCTCGCCGACTTCGCTCCGGCCATCGAGGCGGGGGCGGACGCGGTGCTGGCGGCTTCGGTCTTCCACTTCGGGGATCTGCGGATCGGCGAGGTGAAGGACGCGCTGCGGGAGGCCGGACACCCCGTGCGGTGACGTGTGTGAGGCGTTGACGTAAGCCCCGGGCACCTGGTGGTCGGGGCTTACCTGTGGGCAGATGCAAAAGAGAAATTGCGCAAAAATCATTGCGCAACTTTTCTTTCGTATCTACGGTGGAGGCATGACAGGCAAGGAACGGGACCGGCGGATCACGGACGTGGGCACCCTCAAGGCGCTCGCGCACCCGTTGCGGATGAGGCTGTACCGGAATCTGACCCTGGCCCGTGTCGCCACCGCCTCGCAGCTGGCCGAGGCGGTCGACGAGGCCGTCTCGCTGGTCAGCTACCACCTGCGCAAGCTCGCCGAGCACGGCCTGATCGAAGAGGCCCGGCCGCAGAGCGCGGACGGCCGGGAGCGGTGGTGGCAGCCCGCCTCGGACGGCGTGAGCATCCGCGACGAGGACTTCCGCGACGCCCCCGAGGGGGCGGCCGCGCACACCGCGGCCAGCAGGCTCTTCGCCGAGCAGCGCATGGACATGTACCGCCGCTGGCTCGACGAACGCGCCCACTGGAGCCACGAGTGGAACCGGACGGCCGAGTCCTCCGAGGCCGCACTCCGCCTCACCGCGGACGAACTGGCCGAGCTGAACAAGGAGATGCTCGCGCTGCTTCACAAGTACGACGAGCAGGGCCGGACCGCCGACGCCGCAGGCGACACCGAGGGCCGCGAGAACGTCGCGGTGCACACGTACGCGTTCCCGTTCCGCGCCTGAGAGGACCCGGTTCCGTGCCCGCCACGCTCATACCCGCGCCCGACGTCACCCCCCGGCCCGCCCACCGCGACGGCAACGTTCTGCGCTGGCTCGCCGCCTACACCTCCTCGATGGTCGGCGACAGCGTGTACTACATCGCCCTGTCCTGGGCCGCCGTACAGGCCGGAAGCCCCTCGCAGGCCGGTCTCGTGATGGCGGCCGGCGCGCTGCCGCGAGCGGTCCTCATGCTGGGCGGGGGAGTGATCGCCGACCGGCTCGGGCCGCGCAGGGTCGTCATCGGGAGCGACGTGGTGCGCTGCGCGGCGGTGCTGGCAGTGGCGGCTCTGCTGTTCCTCACCAGCCCGGGCCTGTGGCCGCTGGCCGTGCTCGCCCTGGTCTTCGGCGCCGTCGACGCCGTGTTCGTGCCGGCCGTGGGCGCCCTCCCCGCGCGCGTGACGTCACGCGACCAGCTCGCGCGCGTGCAGGGCATGCGAGGTCTGGGCATCCGCTTCGCGAGTGCCGTCGGCGGACCGCTCGGCGGGTTCGGCGTGGCGGTCGGCGGCTCGGCGGCGGCGTTCGGCCTCGCGGGGCTGCTGATCGCCGTGTCCGTGCCGCTGCTGGTCTCCGTACGCATCCGGGAGGTGCCCGCCGACGACGGGACGCCCGGGGCCCAGGGCACCGCCTGGAGCGACCTGACGGCCGGCCTGCGCTACATCCGCGGCCACCGTGTCCTCGCCCCGCTGATGCTGGCCATCGCGCTCGGCGACCTCGGCTTCGTCGGCCCCCTCAACGTCGGCCTGACCCTCCTCGCCGACGAGCGCGGCTGGGGCGCCGCGGGGATGGGCTGGATGCTCGCCGGGTTCGGCGTCGGCGCGGGTGCCGCGTCCCTGCTGCTGACCGTCCGAGGGCGGCTGCCGCACGCGGGGCGGGTGGCGGCGTACACGATCATCGCGGGCTCGGTCGCGATCGGGGCCCTCGCCCAGGCGCCGAGCATCGCCGTCGCCGTCGGCACGGCCCTGCTGGTCGGGCTGCTCGCCGGGCTCAGCGGCGCGATGTGCGGGGCCCTGCTGCAGACACAGGCCGACCCCGCCTACCTGGGCCGGGTCACCGCCGTGGCCAGTCTGGTGAGCCTGGGCTTCGCCCCGCTGAGCATGCCGCTGTCCGCCGCGGCCATCGGAACGTGGGGGACGGGCCCGGTGTTCGTCGTCAGCGCGGCGGTCTGCGGGCTCGGCGGGGTCGTGGCCCTGTGCGTAAGGGATCTGCGCCGCGCCGAGCTCCCGAAGTAGCTCCTAGATCCCCAGCTCCTTCGCCTCGTGCAGCTTGGCGATCGCGTCCTTGTCACCGTCCAGCTCCACGTGCGCGGCGCTGTGCCGGCCGTACAGGAACAGCAGGAGCTCCGAGGGCTCGCCGGTCACCGTCACGACCGGGGCACCGCGGTGGGCCACCGCCGTCTGGCCGTCAGGGCGGCGCAGGACGAGGCCCGTGGGAGCGCTGCGGCCCATCAGGCGGGCGGTGCGCTCCAGACGGGTCCAGAGGGCGTCCTGGAAGACCGGGTCGAGTTCGCGTGGAGTCCAGTCGGGCTGGGCGCGGCGGACGTCCTCGGTGTGGACGTAGAACTCGATCGTGTTGGACGCCTCGTCGATCTGCTTGAGGGAGAAGGGGGAGAAGCGCGGCGGGCCGGTACGGATCAGCTGGATCAGTTCCTCGTACGGCTTGGCCGTGAACTCCTCCATCGCCTTGTCCAGACGGGAGGCGAGCTGCTTGATGAGCAGACCCCCGGCGGCGTCGGGGCGGCGCTCGCGCACCGTCACGTGCGCGGCCAGGTCCCGGGTCTGCCAGCCCTCGCACAGGGTCGGGGCCTCGGGACCGGCGGTCTCCAGAAGATCGGCGAGCAGAAGTCGTTCACGCTTGGCGAAAGTCGACATGCCGTCAGCCTACGACCGCACGTCGGGTCCGCACAGTGGACACCACGCCAGCCGTGTCAGTGGCGCGCGGCACAATGGCAACCATGACCAGCACGCCCCAGCCCAGCAACACCCTCGACCCCGAGATCGCCGCCCGCCTCAAGCGCGCCGCCGACGGGCTCGTCCCCGCCATCGCCCAGCAGTACGACACCGGTGAGGTGCTGATGCTCGGCTGGATGGACGACGAGGCGCTGCACCGCACGCTGACCACCGGCCGCTGCACGTACTGGTCGCGCAGCCGCCAGGAGTACTGGGTCAAGGGCGACACCTCCGGCCACTTCCAGTGGGTCAAGTCGGTCGCGCTCGACTGCGACGCCGACACCGTGCTGGTCAAGGTCGACCAGGTCGGCGCCGCCTGTCACACCGGCGCGCGCACCTGCTTCGACGTCGACGTGCTGCTCAAGGACGCCGATTCCGGCGTGTCCGCCTCGGATCAGTAAGGTCAGCCGCCATGGACCTCGAGACCTTCCGCAAGCTCGCCACCGACCGGCGTGTCATCCCGGTCACGCGCAAGCTCCTCGCCGACGGCGACACCCCGGTCGCCCTCTACCGCAAGCTCGCCGCCGAGCGCCCCGGCACCTTCCTGCTGGAGTCCGCGGAGAACGGCCGCTCCTGGTCCCGCTACTCGTTCGTGGGCGTGCGTTCCGCCGCGACCCTCACGTCGAGGGACGGCCAGGCCCACTGGCTCGGGGCCCCGCCCGTCGGCGTCCCCGTCGACGGCGACCCCCTCGCCGCCCTGCGCGCCACCATCGAGGCCCTGCACACCCCCCACCAGGAGGGCATGCCGCCCTTCACCGGCGGCATGGTCGGCTACCTCGGCTACGACATCGTGCGCCGCCTGGAGAAGATCGGCCCCGGCGAGCGCGACGACCTCCAGCTGCCCGAGCTGACCATGCTCCTCACCAGCGACCTCGCGGTGATGGACCACTGGGAGGGCTCGGTCCTGCTGATCGCCAACGCGATCAACCACAACGACCTCGACACGGGCGTCGACGAGGCCTACGCGGACGCGGTGGCCCGCCTCGACGCCATGCAGGCGGACCTGTCCCGCGCGGTGTCCCAGCCACCCGCCGTCCTCCCGCCCTCCGAGGTCCCCGAGTACACCGCGCTGTGGGGCGGCGCGGACTTCCGCGAGGCCGTCGAGGACATCAAGGAGCGCATCCGCGCGGGCGAGGCCTTCCAGGTCGTCCCCTCGCAGCGCTTCGAAACGCCGTGCACGGCAAGCGCGCTGGACGTGTACCGGGTCCTGAGGGCCACCAACCCCTCCCCGTACATGTACCTCTTCCGCTTCGACGGCTTCGACGTCGTCGGCTCCTCCCCCGAAGCCCTGGTGAAGGTCGAGGACGGGCGGGCCATGGTCCACCCCATCGCCGGCACCCGGTGGCGCGGGGCCACCCCGCAGGAGGACCAGGCTCTCGCCGACGAACTGCTCGCCGACCCCAAGGAGCGCGCCGAGCACCTGATGCTCGTCGACCTGGGCCGCAACGACCTGGGGCGCGTCTGCGAGCCGGGCTCCGTGGAGGTCGTGGACTTCATGTCCATCGAGCGGTACTCGCACGTGATGCACATCGTCTCGACGGTGACCGGCAAGGTCGCCCAGGGCCGCACCGCGTTCGACGTCCTGACGGCATGCTTCCCGGCGGGCACCCTCTCCGGCGCCCCCAAGCCGCGCGCGATGCAGATCATCGACGAACTCGAACCGTCCCGGCGCGGGCTGTACGGCGGCTGCGTCGGCTACCTCGACTTCGCGGGCGACTCCGACACGGCCATCGCCATCCGCACGGCCCTCCTCCGCGACGGCACGGCCTACGTCCAGGCCGGCGCCGGCATCGTCGCCGACTCCGACCCGGTCGCCGAGGACCAGGAGTGCCGGAACAAGGCGGCCGCGGTGCTCCGCGCGGTGCACACGGCGAACCGACTCGGGCAATAGGGCGCTTCTCATACGAACCCCGGGTGACGCTTCGCCTGGGGTTCGGGCGATAGTGGACTACGTGACTGTTGTTCCTCCCCCCCGTTCCGAAGCCGCCGGACCCGCCAGGGCCGGACGGCTCAGCCTCGCCGTAGCCCTACTCTCCGGCGCGCTCGGCGCGGCCGTGGCGCTGCTCGCGACCCGTCAGCAGTGGTCGGAGGGCACCGCGACCGTGGCCGGCGGCGACTTCCCGCTGACCGCCAAAGGCAGCGACGTCACGGGCGTGCCCGCGGCCCTCGCCATAGTGGGCCTCGCCGCGCTCGTCGCCGTCTTCGCCGTCCGTAAGGCCGGCCGTTTCGCGGTCGCCGCGCTGCTCGCGCTCTCCGGCGCCGGGATCGTCGCGGCGGCGCTGCTCGGTGTCAACGACGCGTCCGCGCTCGACGAGCAGGCCGCGAAGGCGTCCGGCGACGCGTCCGCGACCGTCGCCGCGCTGAGCCATACCGCCTGGCCGTACGTCGCCGCTGCCGGCGGGGCGTTGATCCTGCTGGCCGGGTTGCTCGCGCTGCGGTACGGGCGGCTGTGGCCCGCGATGTCCGGTCGGTACGAGCGGAACGGTGCGCCGCGTCCCGTCCGCAGGCCGAAGGCGGCCGACCCCGACCGGCCCGAGGAGATGTGGAAGGCCCTGGACCGAGGGGAAGACCCCACAGGGGCGTAGCGGGGATTGATTTTCGGCTGCGCGCCGGTGGGGGCTGGTCGCGCGGTTCCCCGCGCCCCTTAGGTTGGTTGGACCACCCCCGATCACTCTGCACGCGTGCGTGCGGAACAATGGATCCTGAGCGTCCGGCTCAGACACGTTTACAGCAACGAGGAGCAAGTCATGGCGGGCAGCAGCCACGGTCACACCCCGGCCGCCTGGACCGGTGTCACTATCGCCTTCATCGGTTTCTGCGTCGCGGGCGCCTTCATGGTGCTGGCCGAGCCGCTGGGATTCTGGGCGGGCATGGTGATCGTGGTCGCCGGCGGCATCATCGGCTGGATCATGAGCGCCATGGGTCTGGGCATGCCGAAGGATGCGCACAAGGCGCTCGTGACCTCGGCGCAGACCGAGAGCTGATCGCTGTACGGCAGTCACGTACGACTTCCTGAGGGGCGGCCCCGTGCCGCCCCTCACGCGTGTCCGGGCCCGGGCGAGGCACAATGCAAGGCGTGAACGCCGACAGCCACAGGGTGACGCCGTACGCGGCGAGGGCGGGACGGCTGGCCGTGCCCGCGGGGGTCCTCGCGGCCGTCGCGGGCGCTTTCGCGTACGTCGCCGCCGTGGACCCCAATGAGCCGGGCCACTACCCCGTCTGTCCCCTCCTGCGCTACACGGGCCTGTACTGCCCCGGCTGCGGGGGACTGCGCAGCGCGCACGCGTTCATCCACGGGGACTTCCTGACCGCGCTCCAGGCCAACGCGCCCGCCGTGCTCGGCTATCTGGGCTTCGCCGTGCTGTGGACCGTCTGGGTGGTCCGTGCCGCGCGCGGTCGACCGCTGCGGCTCGATCTCGGGCCCGTGCACCTCTGGGCCGTCGGCGCATCGCTGCTGGTCTTCACGGTTGTCCGGAACCTACCGTTCGGTGGCTGGCTGCACCCTTGATCAATTGGCGAACGTCCAGGTAGTGGGACCGGCGTCAACCGGATGCGAGGCCTACGCCTTCCTCCGGATACCATCGCAGTGACCACCTCTTTTCTCTGGTCGCTGGAACTGTCAACCGTCTGGAAGGGGGCCGCTCGCGTGAGTGTGCTCGACGAGATCATCGACGGAGTCCGTGCCGACCTCGCGGAGCGGCAGGCGCGCGTCAGCCTCGACGAGCTCAAGGAGCGCGCGGCGAAGGCTCCCGCGGCCAAGGACGGCGTGGCCGCACTGCGCGGCGACGGCGTCAAGGTCATCTGCGAGGTCAAGCGCTCCAGCCCCTCCAAGGGCGCGCTGGCCGCGATCGCCGACCCGGCCGGGCTCGCCGCGGACTACGAGGCGGGCGGCGCGGCCGTCATCTCCGTCCTCACAGAACAGCGCCGCTTCGGCGGCTCGCTGGCCGACCTGGAAGCCGTCCGCGCGCGTGTGGACATCCCGGTCCTGCGCAAGGACTTCATCGTCACGTCGTACCAGCTGTGGGAGGCCCGCGCGTACGGCGCCGACCTCGCCCTGCTGATCGTGGCGGCCCTCGACCAGCCCGCCCTGGAATCCCTCATCGAGCGCGCGGTGTCCATCGGACTCACCCCGATCGTCGAGGTCCACGACGAGGACGAGGTCGAGCGCGCGGTGGACGCCGGCGCCAAGGTCATCGGCGTCAACGCCCGCAACCTCAAGACCCTCGAGGTCGACCGCGGCACCTTCGAGCGCGTCGCCCCCGAGATCCCGGACCACATCGTCAAGATCGCCGAGTCCGGCGTCCGCGGCCCCCACGACCTCATCGCCTACGCCAACGCCGGCGCCGACGCGGTCCTGGTCGGCGAGTCCCTGGTCACCGGCAAGGACCCGAAGTCCGCGGTCTCCGACCTGGTCGCGGCGGGCGAGCACCCGGCCCTGCGGCACGGGCGCAGTTGATCTTTAGATAGGCTTGCCCCGATGACGCTCACCATGACACCCACGGACAGGTACGCCCGCCTCGCGCGCGGCTGCCGCCCTCGTGGCTGCCGCGCGCCCGCACGCCGGGTGCACGGCAGGCGTGTGCGCTACGTCATCGGAGACGAACCTGGGCAGGTAAACGGCCGTCGATGGCAGCGCGCCCTATAGGGGCGCGGGGAACTGCGCGACAAGCCACGGACGGCCTTTCGCCGTCGAACAAACCCCGCCCCCACGGCGATTAGTGCTGTTCACACACCACTCACCGTGAGGTTCACTCATGCCCAGCGAGTTCTTCATCCCCGACCCCGAGGGTCAAATCCCCAGCGCCGAGGGCTACTTCGGCGCGTTCGGCGGCAAGTTCATCCCGGAGGCCCTCGTCGCCGCCGTGGACGAGGTCGCCGTCGAGTACGACAAGGCCAAGCACGACCCCGAGTTCGCCCGCGAGCTCGACGACCTGCTGCTCAACTACACGGGCCGCCCCAGCTCCCTCACCGAGGTACCCCGCTTCGCGGAACACGCGGGGGGCGCACGGATCTTCCTGAAGCGGGAAGACCTCAACCACACCGGCTCGCACAAGATCAACAACGTGCTCGGCCAGGCCCTGCTCACCAAGCGCATGGGCAAGACCCGTGTCATCGCCGAGACCGGCGCCGGTCAGCACGGTGTGGCGACGGCGACGGCCTGCGCGCTGTTCGGCCTCGAGTGCACGATCTACATGGGTGAGATCGACACCCAGCGCCAGGCCCTCAACGTGGCCCGGATGCGCATGCTCGGCGCCGAGGTCATCGCCGTGAAGTCGGGGTCGCGCACCCTCAAGGACGCGATCAACGAGGCGTTCCGCGACTGGGTCGCCAATGTCGACCGCACGCACTACCTCTTCGGCACGGTCGCGGGACCGCACCCCTTCCCGGCCATGGTCCGTGACTTCCACCGTGTCATCGGTGTCGAGGCCCGCCGGCAGATCCTGGAGCGGGCCGGCCGCCTCCCCGACGCGGCCGTCGCCTGTGTCGGCGGCGGCTCCAACGCCATCGGTCTCTTCCACGCCTTCATCCCGGACGCGGACGTACGCCTCATCGGCTGCGAGCCCGCCGGGCACGGTGTGGAGACCGGCGAGCACGCGGCGACCCTGACCGCGGGCGAGCCCGGCATCCTGCACGGTTCGCGCTCCTACGTCCTGCAGGACGAGGAGGGCCAGATCACCGAGCCGTACTCGATCTCGGCCGGTCTGGACTACCCGGGCATCGGCCCCGAGCACTCCTACCTCAAGGACAGCGGCCGCGGCGAGTACCGCGCGGTCACCGACGACGCGGCCATGCAGGCCCTGCGCCTGCTGTCGCGCACCGAGGGCATCATCCCGGCCATCGAGAGCGCCCACGCGCTGGCCGGTGCGCTGGAGGTCGGCAAGGAGCTGGGCAAGGACGGGCTGATCATCGTCAACCTGTCCGGGCGGGGCGACAAGGACATGGACACGGCCGCGCGCTACTTCGGCCTGTACGACACCGACGCCGAGGTCGCGGCCGACGCCGCCGACCTCGCCGAGATCGAGGGGGACGCCAAGTGAGCGGGAACATCCAGCTGTTGACGGACACCCTCGCCGGCGCCAAGGCCGAGGGCCGCTCCGCGCTCATCGCCTACCTCCCGGCCGGGTTCCCGACCGTGGACGGCGGCATCGAGGCGATCAAGGCCGTCTTCGACGGCGGTGCCGATGTCGTCGAGGTGGGTCTGCCGCACAGTGACCCCGTCCTCGACGGCCCGGTCATCCAGACCGCCGACGACATCGCCCTGCGCGGCGGCGTCAAGATCGCCGACGTCATGCGGACGGTGCGCGAGGCGTACGAGGCGACCGGGAAGCCGGTGCTCGTGATGACGTACTGGAACCCGATCGACCGCTACGGCGTCGAGCGCTTCACCGCCGAGCTCGCCGAGGCGGGCGGGGCCGGGTGCATCCTGCCCGACCTGCCCGTGCAGGAGTCGGCGCTGTGGAGGGAGCACGCGGAGAAGCACGGGCTGGCCACGGTCTTCGTGGTCGCGCCCAGCAGCAAGGACGCGCGGCTCGCCGAGATCACCGCGGCGGGCAGCGGGTTCGTGTACGCGGCCTCGCTCATGGGCGTCACCGGCACCCGTGCGTCGGTGGGCGCACAGGCGCAGGAGCTGGTCGAGCGCACCCGTGCCACCGGCAGCGGCCTGGCCGTCTGTGTCGGGCTCGGGGTCTCCGACGCCGCGCAGGCCGCCGAGGTGGCCGGCTTCGCGGACGGCGTGATCGTCGGTTCGGCCTTCGTGAAGCGGATGCTGGACGCGCCGGACGACAAGGCGGGGGTCGAGGCCGTCCGTGAGCTCGCCGGTGAGCTGGCGAAGGGCGTGCGCAAGCAGGCGTGACATCCCGTAGGCAGGCGGGACATTTCGTACGGGTCACTCGAACGGGTGGACCTGGGACCGGGGAGGCGCGGTGCGCCTCCCCGGTTCGTTCTGCGGGTGTGAGCGAGAAGAACCGTGAGGGAAAGCGCACCGCCCGCGAGCGGCTGGCGGTCGAGCGAGAGAAGCAGAAGACCGCGGAGAAGCGACGGCGGACGCTGATCGTGGGTGCGAGCGTCGTCTGTGTCCTGGGCCTCGCGGCGGTGATCGGAGTGGTCGCCGCCAACGCGGGCAAGGACGACACCGGCGACTCCGCGGACGGCCCGGTCGTGGCGCCCTCTGGGGCCAACGGCGACGACAACCTCGCCATCCCGGTCGGAAAGGCGAGCGCCAAGTCCACGCTCACGATCTGGGAGGACTTCCGCTGCCCGGCCTGCAAGTCCTTCGAGGACGCCTACCGCTCGACGATCCATGAGCTGACGGACTCCGGCCAATTGAAGGTGCAGTACCACCTCGCGACGATCATCGACGGCAACATGGGCGGCTCCGGCTCCCGCAAGGCGGCCAACGCGGCGGCCTGCGCCCAGGACGCGGGCAAGTTCACCGCCTACCACGACGTGCTGTACGAGAACCAGCCGCAGGAGACCGACGACGTCTTCGCCAAGGACAGCAAGCTCATCGAGCTGGCGAAGAAGGTCGACGGCCTGGACACGACCACGTTCCGTACCTGTGTCGAGGACGGCACTCACGACACCTGGGTCGCCAAGTCCGCGGCGGCCTTCAGCAACGGCGGATTCTCCGGCACCCCGACCGTCCTCCTCGACGGCAAGAACATCTACCAGGACCAGACCATGACCCCGGCGAAGCTCAAGCAGCAGGTGCTGGAGGCGAACAAGGGGTAGGAGTCTTCCGACCCTCCCGTTATGGACCCGTAGCCGGGCTGCCTGCCGTGGGCGGGGCCCGGCACGGTAGCGTCGGACCTGCCATGGAACTTGCCTACATTCCCAGCCCGTCGCGCGGGGTGATCCACCTCGGCCCCATCCCGCTGCGCGGCTACGCGTTCTGCATCATCATCGGTGTCTTCGTCGCAGTCTGGCTCGGCAACAAGCGCTGGATCGCCCGAGGCGGACGGGTCGGCACGGTGGCCGACATCTCCGTCTGGGCCGTGCCGTTCGGTCTGCTCGGCGGCCGGCTCTACCACGTGATCACGGACTACGAGCTGTACTTCAGCGAGGGCCGCGACTGGGTGGACGCCTTCAAGATCTGGGAGGGCGGTCTCGGCATCTGGGGCGCGATCGCGCTCGGTGCCCTGGGCGCCTGGATCGGCTGCCGCCGCCGGGGCATCCCGCTGCCTGCCTACGCCGACGCCATCGCCCCCGGCATCGCCCTCGCCCAGGCGATCGGCCGCTGGGGCAACTGGTTCAACCAGGAGCTGTACGGGCGGGAGACGGACCTTCCCTGGGCCCTGCACATCACGTCCTCGACGGACGGCCGGGTGCCGGGCTACTACCACCCGACCTTCCTGTACGAGTCCCTGTGGTGCATCGGCGTCGCCGTCCTCGTCATCTGGGCCGACCGCCGCTTCAGGCTCGGGCACGGGCGGGCGTTCGCGCTGTACGTCGCCTCGTACTGCGTGGGCCGGTTCTGGATCGAGTACCTCCGCGTCGACGACGCCCACCACATCCTGGGCCTGCGCCTGAACAACTGGACCGCGCTGGTCGTGTTCCTGCTCGCGGTGGTCTACATCGTGGTGTCGGCGAAGAAGCGGCCGGGCCGGGAAGAGATCGTGGAACCCGAGGTCGACGGTTCCGACGGAGAGACCGCGGCTGAGGAGAAGGCCGAGGACGCCGACTCCGCCGAGGCCGCGGAAGAGGCGAACGACGACGCAAAGGATGACGTCAAGGACGAGGCGGAGTCCGCGAAGAAGACCTGAGAATCTGTCGTACGACGATGAGGGGCGCCCCTGGATCCAGGGGCGCCCCTCATCGTCGTACGGGGTCAGATCCGGTGGGCCAGGGACAGGGTGCGTTGTGCCGTTGCCACCACTGCCGCGTCGATGAACCGGCCGTCGGGCAATGCCTGGGCTCCCCGTTCCACCGCTGCCGCCTTCACGATCGTTTCCGCCTGTTCGATCTCCCATGCCGTGGGGAGGTAGGCCTGTTCGATCACCGGGAGCTGGCGGGGGTGGATGGCGGCCCGGCCCAGGAAGCCCAGGGTGCGGCCGTGGGCGCAGGAGGCTGCCAGGCCCTCCAGGTCGCGGATGTCGGGGTGGATCGACTGAGGCGGGGGAGGGAGGGACGCCGCTCTGGCCGCCACGATCACTCGGGAGCGGGACCAGTCGAGGCCCGGGTCGTCCCGTACGCCCAGGTCGGCCCGTAGGTCCGTCTCGCCCAGGGCGATGCCGCGCAGGGACGGGTGGGCGGCGGCGATCTCGTAGGCGCGTTCCACACCGAGGGCTGTTTCGAGGAGGGCGTACAGGGCGAGGGCGGCTCCGGCGGTGGGGGCCGTGTGTGCGGCGATGCGGGTGATCTGCTCCGGGGAGGTCACCTTGGGGAGACGCAGGCCGGTCAGGCCGGGGAGGGCGGCCAGGGCTTTCAGGTCGGCGGCGGCGAGGGGACCGTCCAGGGCGTTGACCCGGACGTGGACGGGCTGCGGCTGCGGCTCGGCGAGGAGTGCCGCGGTGGCGTCACGGGCGTAGGCCTTGCGGTCGGGGGCGACCGCGTCCTCGAGGTCGATCACCACGACGTCGGCGCCGGCGGTCAGGGCCTTCGCCACCACCGGGGAGCGGTCGCCCGGGACGTACAGCCAGGTCAGTGGTGTCATACCGCGCCCTCCTCGCGCAGCCTCGCCAACTCGCCCTCCGTCAGGCCCAGTTCCGCCAGGACCTCCTTGGTGTCGGCGCCGTGTGGCCGGCCCGTCCAGCGGATCGCGCCGGGGGTGTCGGAGAGGCGGAAGAGGACGTTCTGCATACGGAGGGGGCCCAGGTCGGGGTCGGCGACCGTGGTGATGGTGTCCAGGGCCTCGTACTGGGGGTCCGTCATCACGTCCCGGACGTCCTGGATCGGGGCCACCGCGGCCTCCGCCTTCTCGAAGGCGGCCAGGACCTCCGTGCGGGTGCGCTCGGCGATCCAGGTGCCGACCGCCTCGTCGAGGACGTCGGCGTGGCGGGCCCGGTCGGCGCCCGTGGCGAACCACGGCTCGGCGGTCAGGTCCTCGCGGCCCACCAGACGCAGGACGCGTTCCGCGACCGACTGGGCCGAGGTGGAGACGGCGACCCAACCGCCGTCCGCGGTGCGGTAGGTGTTGCGCGGGGCGTTGTTGGCGGAGCGGTTGCCGGAGCGTTCCTGGACATAGCCCAGCTGGTCGTACCAGGTCGGCTGCGGGCCCAGGGCCATGAGGATCGGCTCGATGATCGCCATGTCCACGACCTGGCCCTCGCCCGTGCGGTCGCGGGCGGCGAGCGCCGTCATCACCGCGTACGCGGTCGCGAGTCCCGCGATGGAGTCGGCGAGGCCGAAGGGAGGGAGCGTCGGGGGTGCGTCCGGTTCGCCGGTGATCGCGGCGAAGCCGCTCATCGCCTCGGCGAGGGTGCCGAAGCCGGGGCGGTGGGCGTAGGGGCCGAACTGACCGAAGGCGGTCACGCGGGTGAGGATCAGACGGGGGTTGGCCGCGGAGAGTTCGTCCCAGCCCAGGTCCCACTTCTCCAGGGTGCCGGGGCGGAAGTTCTCGATGACGACGTCCGCCGTCGCGGCGAGGCGCAGGAGCGTCGCCCGGCCGCCCGGCCTGGAGAGGTCCAGGGTGATCGTGCGCTTGTTGCGGCCGAGGAGCTTCCACCACAGGCCGATGCCGTCCTTCGACGGGCCGTGGCCACGGGAGGGGTCGGGCTTGGACGGGTGCTCGACCTTGATGACCTCCGCGCCGAAGTCGCCGAGCATCGTGGCGGCGACGGGGCCGGCGAAGAGGGTGGCGAGATCGAGGACGCGGAGGCCGGTGAGGGGGGCGGTGCCGTGCGGGACCTTCATGCCGTGCACTGCTTGTCGATCTCGGGGCGGTACGGCATCGACGCCGAGGCGCCCGCCCGCTGGACCGAGATGGCCGCCGCCGCGGCCGCCCACTTCAGGGACTCGCGCATGGGCCGGCCTTCGCCGAGTGCCACCGCGAGGGCGCCGACGAAGGTGTCGCCCGCGCCGGTCGAGTCCACGGCGGCGACCTGGGGGGCGGGGACGGTGAAGGGCTCGGCGTAGCGGGACACGTAGAGGCTGCCCGCGGAGCCCAGGGTGACGACCACCTCCGGCACCTCGTCGAGGAGGGCGATCGCCGCGGCGTGCGGGTCGGTGCGGCCGGTGAGGGTGGACGCCTCGTGCTCGTTGGGGATCAACAGGTCGGTGGCGGCCAGGAGTTCGATGGGCAGGGGCTGGGCGGGAGCCGGGGTGAGGATGGTGCGGACACGGTGGGCGCGGGCCGCCTCGGCGCCCGCGATGGCCGCGGCGAGGGGGATCTCCAGTTGGAGGAGCAGGGCGTCGGCGCTGGCGATGAGGCCGTCGTCGCCGGGCGCGAGGCGGTCGACCGTGCCGTTCGCGGCGGGGATCACGACGATCGCGTTGCCGCCCTCGTCGTCGACGACGATGTGGGCGGTGCCGGACGGGCCCTCGACGGTGCGGAGGTGGTCGGTGTCGACGCCGGAGTGTTCGAGGGTGGAGCGCAGCTGGGTGCCGTAGGCGTCGTTGCCGACCGCGCCGATCATCGAGACGGTGGCGCCCGCGCGGGCCGCGGCGATCGCCTGGTTGGCGCCCTTGCCGCCGGGGATTGTACGGAACTCCCGTCCCGTCACGGTCTCTCCGCGCTGCGGGGCCTTGGCGACATAGGCGACGAGGTCCATGTTCGTGCTGCCGAGTACGGCGATGTGCGTCATGGGCGGGAAGCCTCCAGGCGGGTGAGGTGGGCGAGGGCGTCGAAGCCGGTGCCGTCGAAGTCGGCGACGGAGGTGGCGAGGCGGTTCTTGAGGGGGGTGGTCCAGCGGTCGGGGAGTCGCTCGGGGGTGCCGGTGAGGAGACCGGCGACGCTGCCCGCGGTGGCGCCGTTGGAGTCGGTGTCCCAACCGCCGCTCACCGCCCGGCAGATGGAGCCGGTGAAGTCGCCGTCGGCGTGGGTGAGGGCGGCGGCGATGAGGGCGGTGTTGGGGATGGCGTGGACCCAGTGGTGGGTGTCGGCGTAGGTGGCGTGGAGTTCGTCCACGACCTCGTCGAAGTCGTCGGTGCGCCGGGCCAGCCGGATCGCGTGGTGGACGGCCCGGGAGAGGCGGGAGGCCGGGGGGATCACGGTCAGGCCGGTGCGCAGACAGGAGTGGATGTCGTGGGTGCCGGTGGTCGCGGTGGCGATCGTGGCCGCCGTGAACATCGCCGCGTAGACGCCGTTGGCGGTGTGGGTGAGGGTGGCGTCCCGGTGGGCCTGTTGCGCCGCGGATGCCGGGTCGCCGGCGTTGGTCCAGCCGTGGACGTCGGCTCGGATCAGGGCGCCGATCCATTCGCGGAAGGGGTTGCGGTGGCGGGCCGTGCGCGGGGGGTTCAGGCCGAGGAGGAGGTTGCGGTAGGCGATGCGTTCGGCGGTGAAGGTGCGGCCGGCGGGGAGTTCGTCCAGCCAGAGGCCGGCCACGTCCGTGGGGGTGAAGTCCCTGCCGTGGCGTTGGAGCAGGAGGAGGTTGAGGAGGGGATAGTTGAGGTCGTCGTCCTCGGGCATGCCGTCGATGTTCTCGGCGAGGGAGGTGGGGGCCGAGCGGCGGTTCCAGGGGTGGGCTCGCAGGAGGTCGGAGGGGACTCCTCGGGCGGTGAAGTAGGTGTTCAGGGGCCAGTTGCCGGTGGATCTGGCCAGGTCACGGATGGCTTCCAGGGGGAGCTTTTCGACGGGTTTGCCCAGAAGGCAGCCGACGGCTCGGCCCAGCCAGGCTGCTTCGAAGCGGGAGCAGGGGACGAGGGGTACGGCGTCGGCGCCGGACGGCCAGTCGGGGCACAGTCGTCTGATCTTTGCCAGGTCCGTCGGTTCGTGGTCCTCCAGCCTGCTCGGCAGATCCGCCAGTTCGTCCAGCAGGTCCTTGGCCAGTTGCCGGAGATACCTGGACGGAGGTTCCGGGGAGGCGCCTGCGCGGAGGGGGGCCTCCTTGCCGCCCGCCGCCTTCCATCTCGCCGCGATCACCGACGCCTCGCGGCCGTCCAGCGCTGCCTGGCGGAGTTCGTGGCCCAGGAGGTCTTCGGGTTGGACCCAGGTCAGTCGGAGCATCTCGGGCCTTCGATCTCGGTGAAGGCGGACTCGTGGGCGCGCCGGCGGCGTACGTCCCGTTCGAAGATCTCCCGGGTCACCTCGGTGAGCGTGGTCGCCGGGTCCCAGAGGTCCAGGCGGCTGGCCTCCGCGACCTGCTTCGCCCAGTCGTCCGGGGGCGGTGAGCCGAGGGCGCCCGCGATCGCGCCCGCCATCGTCGCGGTCGAGTCGCAGTCACGGCCGTAGTTCACCGCGCCCAGGACCGCGTGGCGGTAGTCGCCGCCGGCCACCA
This sequence comes from Streptomyces sp. NBC_00019, assembly GCF_045041015.1. Taxonomy (NCBI): domain Bacteria; kingdom Bacillati; phylum Actinomycetota; class Actinomycetes; order Kitasatosporales; family Streptomycetaceae; genus Streptomyces; species Streptomyces sp. NBC_00019. The sequence continues at coordinate 3,037,533 of NZ_CP108302.1, read as the reverse complement.
GCAACATGCCCAGCGCGACGGGGAGTTCCTCGATCGCGTGCAGGCGGGAGGGGCGGCGGGCGCCGAGGGAGGGGGCGCGGTAGTCGGGGCCCACCGTGTCGTACGGCGCGATCGCCTCCCTGAGCGGCTTCAGGGCCGACTCGAAGTCCGTGTGGTCCTGGGCTGCCTCGCAGACCTTCAGGATCGCCGTCCGGGTGCCGTCCTTCGCCAGGGACAGACAGGTGGTCACGACCGACTCCGGGGTCGCGTTCGGGGCGCAGGCCGCCGCCACCGCCGCCGCGAAGACTCCCGCCGCCTCACGGCCGTACGACGACTGGTGGGCGCCCGCGATGTCCAGGGCCTCGGCGTAGGCGGTCCGTGGGTCGGCCGCGTTGACCAGGCCGACCGGGGCCATGTACATCGCGGCGCCGCAGTTGACGATGTTGCCCACGCCTGCCTCGCGGGGATCGACGTGGCCGTAGTGGAGGCGGGTCACCAGCCACTTCTCCGCCAGGAAGACGCGGTGGAGGGGGAGAGCCTCCTGTTCGAGCTCCGGGATCCAGCGCGGCGTTGTCATCAGGTCCGGGACCAGGTGGTCCGCGATCGCGTACGCGTCCAGGTGGTCGCGGACCTTGGCGTAGACCCTGACCAGGGCGTGCGTCATCAAGGTGTCGTCGGTGACGTGCCCGTCGCCCTTGTGGTACGGGGCGATGGGGCGGGCGGTGCGCCAGGCGTCGCCGCTCCAGGGGCCGACGATGCCGTGGACGCGGCCGGCGTGACGTTCGAGGATCTGGTCGGGGGAGTAGCCCTCCACCGGGCCGCCGAGGGCGTCGCCGACGGCCGCGCCCACGAGGGCGCCGGTGATCCGGTCCTCGAGGCTGGTTTCTGATTCTTTGGGCGTCATGCCCGAATCATCCTCCCGGGAGGGCCGGTTGTGTGGCTTCCAGGAGTTCGGCGAGTTCTACGAGGTCGGTGCCGGTGAGCCGGGGGAGGGCGCAGCCGGAGAGGGTGCGGCAGGCGTCCCGCCAGGTGGCGGGGATCGCCTGTCCGCCGCCCAGTGCGCCGGTGAGGGCGCCGGTCAGGGCGGGGGCCGAGTCGGCGACCCGGGAGAGACAGGCCGCCGCCGGTACGGCCTCTGCGATCCGGCCGTTCGCCGCGGTGGCCAGGGCCAGGGCTACCGGGACCGTTTCGGCTGCCGCGATGCCGTAGCTGTAGACGTGGTCGACGATCTGGTGTTCCAGGAGGGGGATCAGGGCGAAGGCGTTCTCGGCGTCGCTTGCCAGCTTGAGGGCGTGGCGGGCGTTGCGGCCGATCTCGGTCGCTTCGGGGAGTTCGGTGAGGGCGGCTGCGGTGCAGGTGTGGATGTCGGCGCCGTTGAGGGCGAGGGAGAGGGCTGCGGCCATGGCTCTCGCCCCGTGCACGCCGTCGCCGTCCTGGGTGTAGCGGGCATCGAACTCGGCCAGGTCCGCGGCGAGTCGGGGGTTGCCGGGGTGGGCTGCGGCGAGGACGCAGGCGCGGATGCAGGCCGCGTCGTCGAAGTAGTGGGGGTTGTCGTGGCCGGTTGCGGGTGGGCGTAGGCCGGTGGCGAGGTTGCCGAGGCCCGCTCTCACCGAGATGCGGGCGCGTAGGGGGAGTACGGCGGATTCGATCTCGGGGGCGCGGTCCGCCGCGGCGGCGACCTCGCTGGCGAGGGCGTTCCAGGTGAGGTCGATCGCGGCTCTGGCGCGGCGTTCCCGGCTGAGGTCGCCCAGGGCGGTGTCGTCGCCGGCTCGGAGAAGGGCCTCTGCGGCGAACGCCGCCCATTCCGCGTCGTCGGAGGGGCCCAGGCGGAGGGGCTCCGGGGGTTGGTTCAGGGCGATGGGGACGGGGAGGGTCGTCGTCGCGTTCTGTTCGGCGAAGGTGTCGAGTTCGCGGGTCAGGCGGCGGGTCCAGTCGGGCATGCGGGCGGCGCGGTGGCGGGCTGCGGGCCAGCCGGCGGCGTCGCCTGCGGCGAGTCCGAGGAGGAGGCCTTCGATACGCCGGGGGCGGGCGGGTGCCTGTGGCAGCGGTGCGGCGCCAACGGCCTCGGCTTCGCCTTCGGCCCGGGTGTTCTTGCCCGCACCGCCCGTGCGGGTTTCGTTGTCGGGTGCGGGTGGCCCCTGTGGGGCTGCTTCGCCGTCGGCGGCCGCGACTGTGTTCGTTCCTTCCCCCCACGGTGCCGGTGGTCTCATTCCGCCGCCTCCAGCGTGAACGTCGTCGGATGTGTTCCTCGTACCGCCCCCGTCAGCCGGTCCGCCACGTCCAGTACGTGATGGCCCGCCATCGCCGGGAGGCAGCTGCCCTTCGCCGGGCCGATCGCCGCTGCCCAGTCCGCCGGGATCGCGGACGCGCCCTTTGTCGCGCCGGCCAGGGCGCCGGCCACCGCTGCTGTCGTGTCCGCGTCCCTGCCCATGTTCACGGCGGTCAGGACCGAGTCCACGAAGTCGCCGTCGGCTGCCGCGTACGCGCCGAAGGCCAGGGCGACCGCCTCGGGGGCCAGGTCGGTCCAGGGGTAGCCGCCGATCACGACGGCTGAGCGGACGGCGCGTTCGCCTCGGTGGGCCACCGCCACCGCACGGCGCAGCGATCTCGCCGTCCAGGAGTCGTCCGGGACCACCGCCAGCGCCGAAGCCACCACCGCGATCGTGGGGGCGCCCGCCATCGCCGCCGCCACGCCCGCCGCGACCGCCTGGCCGCCGTAGATACCCTCGCCGTCGTGGCTCACCGAGCCGTCGATCGCCACCAGCCGCGCCGCCTCCGCCGGGCGCCCCGCCGCGAAGACGCCGAAGGGGGCCGCCCTCATGGCCAGGCCGTCGCTCCAGGCATGGCGGTGCTGGGCCGAGATGGGCGCCGCCAGCCCTCTGCGGAGGTTCTCCAGGGTGCCGCGTTCGCTGAAGCCGGCGCCCCGGAACGGGCCCTCGTCCCGGTCCGCGATCCACTCGTGCCACGCCGCCTCCACATGGGACGGCGTCAGCGCCGAGCCGTGGCGGCACAGGAGCAGCCCCGAGAAGATCGCGTACTCCGTGTCGTCCGTGCCCGCCGGGGTCTTGGCCACGTAGCCCGTGATGCGGCCCCAGCGGGCCCGGATCTCCGAGGGCTTCATGTTCTCCGCAGGGGCGCCCAGGGCGTCGCCCACGGCCAGGCCCAGCAGTGCGCCGCGTGCCCGCTCGCGGAGTCCGGCGGCGTCCCCGGGCGTCGGGACCGAGGGAATGCAGGCGATGGATGCCATACGCGGCCTCTCCTACGGAGGCTCCGCACAGGGCGCGGGGCCTTTGCGGATGTGTCCCACCGGCACACGTCACCAGAGCATCAGGGGACCCAGCGTCACCCGGTCGACATCTGAGCGGGCTCCCGATCGTATGCGCATTCGACGGTAAAACCGCAGGTTAGCTCAGCCTTTCCTTGCTGGCGGGCAGGAATTTCAGTGCGTAGAGTCTGGTTGTCGATAATTAGAATCAGTCCAAACATAGCTTTGGCTCAGCTTCCTGGGGGATCCCGCATGGCCATCATCGAGACCGAGGCGCCACTGCACGTGGCGCACCGTGACAACCACACGCACCGGGATGTGAACGGGGGGTGGTTGCGGCCCGCCGTCTTCGGGGCGATGGACGGGCTCGTCTCGAACCTCGCCCTCATGACCGGTGTCGCCGGCGGGGCTGTCGGGCAGCAGGCCATCGTGCTGACCGGACTTGCCGGGCTCGCCGCCGGCGCCTTCTCCATGGCCGCCGGTGAGTACACCTCCGTCGCCTCGCAGCGCGAGCTCGTCGAGGCCGAGCTGGATGTCGAGCGGCGGGAGCTCCGCAAGCATCCGCAGGACGAAGAGGCTGAGCTCGCGGCTCTCTACGAGGCTCGGGGCGTCGAGCCCTGGCTCTCCCGCGAGGTGGCCAAGCAGCTGTCGCGGGATCCCGAGCAGGCCCTGGAGATACACGCGCGCGAGGAGCTCGGGATCGATCCCGGGGATCTGCCGTCGCCGCTCGTGGCCGCCGTGTCGTCGTTCGGCGCGTTCGCGCTGGGGGCCCTGCTTCCCGTACTGCCTTATCTGTTGGGCGCCACCACGCTGTGGCCCGCCTTGCTGCTCGCGCTGGTCGGGCTCTTCGCCTGCGGTGCCGTTGTGGCCAAGGTGACCGCACGGAGCTGGTGGTTCAGTGGACTGCGACAGCTCGCGCTCGGTGGTGCCGCGGCCGGTGTGACGTACGCCCTGGGCAGTCTGTTCGGAACGGCCGTAGGATAGGTCGACTGGAACTTATGCGATGGGCCGCATAAGTAGCCGTTACTCACTGGTTTCGAATGCTTAACCACTGGGCATGAGCCGTAAGCGCTGTGGGCAATGACGCCTGCCGCGCACCCGCGAGGTGGGCGACGCCGCTCCCCCCGCCCCCTGGGCCGATGGACACTGATCTGTCCTGTTCGGTCCCACATACTTCAAGCCACGTCCGCGACACCCGCTTCGCGACCTCGTGGCGTCCGCATGTTGGAACGGGGTATCCGGTTCCCGAGATCCGCTCCATCATGTAACCTGCACGAAATTTTGCGCACACGCAGAGGGCCAACGTCGTCCCTCGGCACGCAGATATGCCACTTGAGACGACGACGGGAGAGCCGATGCGTACGCCGCGCCAGCCGTCCCAGCACTCCGCGAATGGCCAGAAGTGGTCCTTCATGGATGCTCGCCCTGCTGCGCAGGGTATGTACGACCCCCGCAACGAAAAGGACGCCTGTGGCGTCGGATTCGTGGCCACCCTCACCGGCGAGGCGAGCCATGCGCTGGTCGAGCAGGCGCTGACCGTTCTGCGCAACCTGGAGCACCGCGGTGCCACCGGCTCCGAGCCCGACTCGGGTGACGGCGCGGGCATCCTGACCCAGGTCCCGGACGCGTTCTTCCGCGAGGTGGCCGAGTTCGAGCTGCCCGAGGCCGGTGCGTACGCCGTCGGTATCGCCTTCCTCCCGGAGGACGGCACCGAGGACGCCATCTCGCAGATCGACACCATCGCCGCCGAAGAGGGCCTCACCGTCCTCGGCTGGCGTGAGGTTCCGGTCGCGCCCGGACTCCTCGGCGCCACCGCGCGTTCGACGATGCCCGCCTTCCGCGAGCTCTTCGTCGCCGACGGCACCAGCACCGGCATCGACCTCGACCGCAAGGCGTTCGTGCTGCGCAAGCGCGCCGAACGCGAGGTCGACGTCTACTTCCCGTCGCTCTCCGCGCGCACGATCGTCTACAAGGGCATGCTGACCACCGGCCAGCTCGAGCCCTTCTTCCCGGACCTGTCCGACCGCCGCTTCGCCTCGGCCGTCGCCCTCGTCCACTCGCGCTTCTCCACGAACACCTTCCCGTCGTGGCCGCTCGCGCACCCCTACCGCTTCGTCGCGCACAACGGTGAGATCAACACCGTCAAGGGCAACCGCAACTGGATGGTCGCCCGCGAGTCGCAGCTCGTCTCCGACCTGTTCGGCAACGACGACAAGGCCCTCGAGCGCGTCTTCCCGGTGTGTACGCCGGACGCCTCCGACTCGGCGTCCTTCGACGAGGTGCTCGAACTGCTCCACCTCGGTGGGCGTTCGCTGCCGCACTCCGTGCTGATGATGATCCCGGAGGCGTGGGAGAACCACGACTCCATGGACCCGGCCCGGCGCGCCTTCTACCAGTTCCACGCCACGATGATGGAGCCCTGGGACGGCCCGGCCTGTGTCACCTTCACCGACGGCGTCCAGGTCGGCGCGGTGCTCGACCGCAACGGTCTGCGCCCCGGCCGCTACTGGGTCACCGACGACGGCCTCGTCGTCCTCGGCTCCGAGGTCGGCGTCCTCGACATCGACCCCGCCAAGGTCGTCCGCAAGGGCCGTCTGCAGCCCGGCAGGATGTTCCTCGTCGACACCGCCGAGCACCGCATCATCGAGGACGACGAGATCAAGGCGCAGCTCGCCGCCGAGGCCCCCTACGCGGAGTGGCTGGAGGCCGGCGAGATCGAGCTCTCCGACCTGCCCGAGCGCGAGCACATCGTGCACACCCACGCCTCGGTCACCCGCCGCCAGCAGACCTTCGGTTACACCGAGGAAGAGCTGCGCATCATCCTCGCGCCGATGGCCAAGACCGCCGGCGAGCCGCTCGGTTCGATGGGCACGGACTCGCCGATCGCCGCGCTGAGCGAGCGACCGCGTCTCCTCTTCGACTACTTCACCCAGCTGTTCGCGCAGGTCACCAACCCGCCGCTGGACGCGATCCGCGAGGAGCTCGTCACCTCGCTGCGTTCCTCGCTGGGCCCGCAGGGCAACCTGCTGGAGCCGACCGCCGCGTCCTGCCGGACCGTCACCCTGCCCTTCCCGGTCATCGACAACGACGAGCTGGCCAAGCTCATACACATCAACGCCGACGGCGACATGCCCGGCATGAAGGCCGCGACGCTCTCCGGCCTGTACCGGGTCTCCGGCGGCGGCGACTCCCTCGCCGCGCGCATCGACGAGATCTGCGCCGAGGCCGACGCCGCCATCGACAACGGCGCCCGGCTGATCGTCCTGTCCGACCGGCACTCCGACGCCGAGCACGCGCCGATCCCGTCGCTGCTGCTCACCGCGGCCGTCCACCACCACCTCATCCGCACCAAGCAGCGCACCGAGGTGGGTCTGCTGGTCGAGGCCGGTGACGTCCGCGAGGTCCACCATGTCGCCCTGCTGATCGGCTTCGGCGCCGCGGCCGTGAACCCGTACCTGGCGATGGAGTCCGTCGAGGACCTCGTCCGCGCCGGCACCTTCCTCTCCGACATCGAGGCCGAGCAGGCCATCCGCAACCTGATCTACGCGCTGGGCAAGGGCGTGCTGAAGGTCATGTCCAAGATGGGCATCTCGACCGTCGCCTCCTACCGCGGCGCCCAGGTCTTCGAGGCCGTCGGTCTCGACACCGCCTTCGTCGAGAAGTACTTCAACGGCACGGCCACCAAGATCGGCGGCGTCGGCATCGACGTCATCGCCAAGGAGGTCGCCGCCCGGCACGCCAAGGCGTACCCGGCGTCCGGCATCGCGCCGGCCCACCGCGCCCTGGACATAGGCGGCGAGTACCAGTGGCGCCGCGAGGGCGAGCCGCACCTGTTCGACCCGGAGACGGTCTTCCGCCTCCAGCACTCGACGCGCACCAACCGCTACGACATCTTCAAGAAGTACACGGACCGCGTGAACGAGCAGTCCGAGCGGCTGATGACGCTCCGTGGACTCTTCGGCTTCAAGTCGGACCGCCCGTCGATCTCCGTCGACGAGGTCGAGCCGGTCTCCGAGATCGTCAAGCGCTTCTCCACCGGCGCCATGTCGTACGGCTCCATCTCCAAGGAGGCGCACGAGACCCTCGCCATCGCCATGAACCAGCTGGGCGGCAAGTCCAACACCGGTGAGGGCGGCGAGGACGCGGACCGGCTGTACGACCCGGCGCGGCGGTCCAGCATCAAGCAGGTCGCCTCCGGCCGCTTCGGTGTGACCTCCGAGTACCTGGTCAACGCGGACGACATCCAGATCAAGATGGCCCAGGGCGCCAAGCCCGGTGAGGGCGGTCAGCTGCCCGGCCACAAGGTCTACCCGTGGGTCGCCAAGACCCGTCACTCGACGCCGGGCGTGGGCCTCATCTCCCCGCCGCCGCACCACGACATCTACTCCATCGAGGACCTGGCCCAGCTGATCCACGACCTGAAGAACGCGAACCCGCAGGCGCGGATTCACGTGAAGCTGGTCTCCGAGGTCGGCGTCGGCACGGTCGCCGCGGGTGTCTCCAAGGCGCACGCGGACGTCGTCCTCATCTCGGGCCACGACGGCGGTACGGGCGCGTCGCCGCTGACGTCCCTCAAGCACGCCGGTGGTCCCTGGGAGCTGGGCCTCGCCGAGACCCAGCAGACCCTGCTGCTCAACGGCCTGCGCGACCGCATCGTCGTCCAGACCGACGGCCAGCTCAAGACCGGCCGTGACGTCGTCATCGCCGCGCTGCTCGGCGCCGAGGAGTTCGGTTTCGCGACCGCGCCGCTCGTCGTCTCCGGCTGCGTCATGATGCGCGTCTGCCACCTGGACACCTGCCCGGTCGGCATCGCCACCCAGAACCCGGTGCTCCGCGACCGGTTCACGGGCAAGGCCGAGTACGTCGTGAACTTCTTCCAGTTCATCGCCGAAGAGGTCCGCGAGATCCTCGCCGAGCTGGGCTTCCGCACCATCGAGGAGGCCGTCGGCCACGCCGAGACCCTCGACGTGACCCGCGCGGTCAACCACTGGAAGGCGCAGGGCCTGGACCTGGCTCCGCTCTTCTACGTGCCCGAGCTGCCCGAGGGCTCCGCTCTGCACCAGGTGATCGAGCAGGACCACGGCCTGGAGAAGGCGCTCGACAACGAGCTCATCAAGCTCGCCGCCGACGCCTTGGCCGCGTCCAGCGCCACCGACGCCCAGCCGGTGCGCGCCCAGGTCGCGATCCGCAACATCAACCGCACGGTCGGCACCATGCTCGGCCACGAGGTGACGAAGAAGTTCGGCGGTGCGGGCCTGCCCGAGGACACCATCGACATCACCTTCACCGGGTCCGCGGGCCAGTCCTTCGGCGCCTTCCTGCCGCGCGGTGTCACGCTGCGCCTGGAGGGCGACGCCAACGACTACGTCGGCAAGGGCCTCTCCGGCGGCCGGGTCGTCGTCCGCCCGGACCGGGGCGCCGACCACCTCGCCGAGTTCTCGACGATCGCGGGCAACACGATCGCCTACGGCGCGACCGGCGGCGAGCTGTTCCTGCGCGGTCGTACCGGTGAGCGCTTCTGCGTCCGCAACTCCGGTGCGCTGGTGGTCTCGGAGGGCGTGGGCGACCACGGCTGCGAGTACATGACCGGCGGTCACGCGGTGGTCCTGGGCGAGACGGGCCGTAACTTCGCGGCCGGTATGTCCGGTGGCGTCGCGTACGTCATCGACCTGGACCGCGACAACGTCAACGCCGGCAACGTGAGCGCCGTAGAGACGCTGGACGAGGCCGACAAGCAGTGGCTGCACGACGTGGTGCGCCGCCACGCCGAGGAGACGGGCTCGACGGTCGCCGAGAAGCTGCTCGTCGACTGGGAGACGTCCGTGGAGCGCTTCAGCAAGATCATCCCCAGCACGTACAAGGCAGTGCTCGCCGCCAAGGCCGCCGCCGAGCAGGCCGGTCTCTCCGAGACCGAGATCACCGAGAAGATGATGGAGGCGGCGATCAATGGCTGACCCGAAGGGCTTCCTGAACCACGGCCGTGAGGTCGCCAAGTCCCGCCCCGTCGACGTACGTCTGAAGGACTGGAACGAGGTCTACGTCGCCGGCTCCCTGCTGCCGATCATCAGCAAGCAGGCCAGCCGCTGCATGGACTGCGGTATCCCGTTCTGTCACAACGGCTGTCCGCTGGGGAACCTCATCCCCGAGTGGAACGACTACGCCTACCGCGAGGACTGGGCGGCCGCGAGCGAGCGTCTGCACGCGACCAACAACTTCCCGGAGTTCACCGGTCGCCTCTGCCCGGCTCCCTGCGAGTCGGCGTGTGTCCTCGGCATCAACCAGCCGGCCGTGACCATCAAGAACGTCGAGGTCTCGATCATCGACAAGGCGTGGGACAGCGGTGACGTCGAGCCGCAGGCCCCGGAGCGTCTGTCGGGCAAGACCGTCGCGGTCATCGGCTCGGGCCCGGCGGGCCTGGCCGCCGCCCAGCAGCTCACGCGGGCCGGCCACACCGTCGCCGTCTACGAGCGCGCCGACCGCGTCGGCGGCCTGCTGCGCTACGGCATCCCCGAGTTCAAGATGGAGAAGCGGCACATCAACCGCCGTATCGAGCAGATGCGCGCGGAGGGCACCCGCTTCCGTACCGGTATCGAGATCGGCCGCGACCTCAAGGCGACCGACCTGCGCAAGCGGTACGACGCCGTCGTCATCGCCGCCGGTGCGACGGCCGCCCGTGACCTCCCGGTCCCCGGCCGCGAGCTCAAGGGCGTCCACCAGGCGATGGAGTACCTGCCCCTGGCCAACAAGGTGCAGGAGGGCGACTTCGTGGCGCCCCCCATCACCGCCGAGGGCAAGCACGTCGTGGTCATCGGCGGTGGCGACACCGGCGCCGACTGCGTGGGCACCGCCCACCGCCAGGGCGCGGCCTCCGTCACGCAGCTGGAGATCATGCCCCGCCCCGGCGAGGACCGGGCGCCGAACCAGCCGTGGCCGACCTTCCCGATGCTCTACAAGGTCACGTCCGCGCACGAGGAGGGCGGCGAGCGGGTCTACTCCGTCTCCACCACCCACTTCGAGGGCGACGAGGACGGCAACGTCCAGTGGCTGCACCTCAGCGAGGTCGAGTTCATCGACGGCAAGCTGACCTCGAAGCCGGGCACGGAGCGCAAGATCCCCGCCCAGCTGGTCACCCTGGCGATGGGCTTCACCGGCACCGACCGGGAGAACGGTCTGGTCGAGCAGTTCGGCCTGGAGCTCGACGAGCGTGGCAACATCGCCCGTGACGCCGACTTCCAGACCAACGTCCCCGGTGTGTACGTCGCCGGTGACGCGGGCCGTGGCCAGTCCCTCATCGTGTGGGCGATCGCGGAGGGCCGCTCGGCCGCCCGCGGCGTCGACCGCTTCCTGACCGGTGCCAGCGAACTGCCGGCCCCAATCCGTCCGACGGACCGTTCCCTGATGGTCTGACTGTTCGTCAAAAAGCCTTAACCGGCTCACAGAACGTCCCGTACAAAGGCGTACGGAACACTGACGGCGCCTGCCTTTCCAGTCCCCGACCGGACGGACGGCAGGCGCCGTCGCATGCTCAGGAAGCCTCGAGCCCCTCGAACTCCACCGTGGCGTCCTCGGTGTAGGCGCCCACCCGGCCCTGGAGATAAGGGCGTTCGGCGTCGGTGAAGTTCACGAGCTTCTTCCCGTCGACCTCCACGGTGAGCACCGTGCCCTTCTGCTCCACCCGTACCGAGGATCAGTCGCCCACCGGGTACTCCTCGTGCCCCGTGGCCAGGAACCGCTGGCCGCCCGGATACGCCGGGTCCCGCTTGCCGAGTTCCCAGCCGTTCGGCTTGAGGGTGATGTAGTAGAAGTGCTCCGGGTCCGTGTACGCCCATACCAGCCAGGGCACTTCCCGCGGGTTCGGGTGCGGGGTGCGCAGCTGCTCGACCGTGCGCATCCGTGCCTCGAAGCTCAGGTCGTCGTAGGACGCGGTGCTGACGACGAGCCCGGCATGGGTGGTACCGGGGTCCTCGGCGGGCATCGGGGACAGCGAAAGCGAGTCGTCGTCGCCGGTGTTGGTGCCGTGGCCGTTGAACACGGAGGTCCAGCGGCCGTGGGTGGAGCCGTCGGACCAGGGGGCGGTCCGTCGTGGCTCCGGGTCCGAGCCGCACTGGCTCACCATGACGGACAGTCCGATCGCGAGCGTGAGGGCCAGTGCGACTCCGGCCAGGATGCGGCTCCTGCGCCCCGGCCCCGACGGAAGCTCCGGCGAGGGCCCTGGTGGACGCGCCGACGGAGGCCCCGACCGAAGTCCCGGCCGAAGCCCCGCCCGAAGTCCCCGCGGAATCAGGGGAATCCGTCGGCGCGAGCGCAGGAGTGACGGTGTCATGCCGTCGAGTATGGCCCGGATGCCGTCAGCCCGACCGGGACATCGGCGGCGAAGTCCTCGGCCAGTTGGTCCAGGATCCGGCGCGCGGCCCTGCCGTCGCCGAACGGATTGCCCGCGCTCGCCATCCGCCGGTACTCCACCGGATCGTCGAGGAGCTTCTCCGCCCAGGCCACGATGGTGTCCGGGTCCGTGCCGACCAGCCGGGCCGATCCGGCCTCGACCGCCTCGGGCCGCTCGGTGGTCGTCCGCAGCACGAGCGAGGGCTTGCTGAGACTGGGGGCCTCCTCCTGGATGCCGCCGGAGTCGGTGAGGACGAGGTCGCACTCGGCCAGGGTCGCCGCGAAGTCCAGATAACCGAGCGGCTCGACGAGCGAGACGCCCTGATGACCGTCGAGTTCGGGCAGCAGCACGTCGCGCACGGCCGGACTCTTGTGCAGCGGCAGCACGATCTCCACGTCCCCCCCGCCGGGCGAGCCGGACCAGCGCCCGTCCCATGCCGCGCATCCGTTCACCCTGGTTCTCCCGGCGGTGCAGGGTGACCAGGATCCGCTTGGGGCCCGTGGTGCGGAACGCGGAGGCTCCGGTGCCCTCGGCGAGCACCCACAGCAGGTTGTCGATCACCGTGTTGCCGGTGGTGAACACCTGCTCCTCGGAGACGCCCTCGTCAGTCAGGTGCCGGGCCGCGGCCGGGGTGGGGGCGAAGTGCCAGCGGGCGATACGGCCGATGAGGCTGCGGTTGAGCTCCTCCGGGAACGGGTTGTCGATGACGCCGGTGCGCAGCCCCGCCTCCACATGGGCGACCGGGATCTTCTCGTAGAAGGCGGCCAGGGCACCGGCCAGCGCGGTCGTGGTGTCCCCCTGCACCACGACCAGGTCGGGTCGTTGCTCCCGCATGGCCCCGCCGAGCTCCCCGACCAGCCGGGCGGTGAGGTCGGACAGCTGCTGCCGGCTGCGCATCACGTCCAGGGCGATGCGTACGTCGACGCACAGCATGCCGAGCATCTGGTGGAGCACCTCGCGGTGCTGGCCGGTGGTGACGACGATCGGCTCGAACTGCGGGCTCGCGGCCATCGCCCGCGCCACGGGCGCCAGTTTGATGGCTTCCGGCCGGGTGCCGAGCACGAGCATGGCGCGTACGGGCATGACAGACGGAGGTGTGGACATGGGTGCCCCCCTTGGGCATGCGTGATCGGCGCAGCGACCACGTCGAGGGTGATGAGAGAGGTCCTACGAGAAGGAGATGAGGACCCGCGCGGGGATCGGGCGCGGCCTGAACGTCCTCAGGTGCGTGCGGTCTTCAGCCAGCCCCGCTGGCCGGTGAGCATCCACCAGAAGCCCCACCAGCCGGCGAAGAACCAGATGTAGCCGTAGAAGACGAAGACATGGGCGAGCAGGACCGAGCGCACCAGGCCCAGCTCCCGCTCACGCTTGGCATAGATGAAGCCGTACGCATAGGCGGCCGTGAACGAGAGCAGATACGGGCCGAGCAGCCACATGGGCGAGACGAGCGACTGTCCTGCCTGGACGGAGGCCACGGTGGTGGCGCCGACGGCGACGAGGAAGGACAGCGGCAGCAGCGAGGTGAGCAGGATGAGCACCGGGCTGGAGAGGTGGTAGAGCAGGTCGAGTGCGGCACGGGTCGGGACGTCCCTGAGGATGAGCGGGACGAGATTGGCCGACTGCAGGTGGCCCTGGAACCAGCGGGATCGCTGGCGGATCAGGCGCCGCAGGCTGAGCACGGCCTGCTGGGAGACCGCGGCGGTGGTGCAGTGCTGGTTGGTCCAGCCCTTGGCGATCAGCCGCACCCCGAGGTCGAGGTCCTCGGTGAGGCTGTCGCTCCAAGGACCGACTCCCTTTTCGGCGTTCAGGGTGTTGAGCGCCGACAGCCGCATGAACTGCCCGTTGCCGCCCATGCCCACGCTGCCGATGGAGCGGCGTGCGCTCTGGAAGACGTCGCCGTAGACGACGAACTCCATGTCCTGCATGCGGGCGAGCAGCCCGAGATGCCGGTTGTACATACGGACGCAGATCTGGACAGCGCCTGTTCTCGGGTTGTCGAAATACGGGTCGACCGACTGCACGACATGCGGATCGAGCCGCCCGTCCGCGTCGACCACGCACAGGACCACGTCTTCCGGGTCATGACCGGCGAGCAGACCGGATTCCCGCAGGTGACGTACGCCGTCGTTGAGTGCTGCACCTTTGCCTTTACGGGCATTCGGCGGAGCGCGCCGGTGCAGTCGGACCACGGTCGGGTCGGCGGCCAGAGCGATCTCCGAAGTGTGGTCGTCCGAACCGTCATCGATCACCAGTGCCATAAAATTCCGGGCAGGCAGCGAAGTGATCCGCGCCAGACTTTCGGAAAGTACTTTCTCCTCGTTGAGGCAGGCGAGAAGAAATACATAGAACCGGTCTCTCCGGTCTGTTCGAGAACGGCGAATTCTGCGCCTCGACAGCAGAAAGAGGCTGGTGTTGTAGCAGCCTGCCATAATGATCAAAGTGACGCTCGACCACAGGAGCAGCTCAGTGATCATGACTGCTCCCGGCGGTGGCCTGCGCTTTTTGTGCCTGGCGGCGCAGTCGTATCCGGACCAGCAGTATCAGGCAGGCGGTCAGGCAATAGAGCAGGAATCCGGCCCCCACTTCGGCACTGGGGCCTGCCGATCAATAACTCTTAGGTTTTCGTGGGCTGTTGGGTCGTAGGATGCGGGGGTGTCGGAGGGGACGAAGGCAGAGTTGGTGGATGCGTTCGGGCTGTTGCTGCCGCATCTCGATGAGCGCCAGCAGCGCCTGATGCTGGGCGCCGCGGCCCGCGTTCTGGGCCACGGTGGGATCCGCATGGTGGCCGGAGCGGCCGGGGTGGCGGAGTCCACGGTGTCGCGCGGGAAGCGGGAGCTGGAGCACGCGGAGGAGCCCGCTGGCCGGGTGCGGGCACCGGGCGCGGGGCGGAAGCCCTTGCGGGAGGCCGATCCGGGGCTGGTGCCCGCGTTGCTGGCGCTGGTCGAGCCGGACCAGCGCGGCGACCCGGAATCTCCGCTGCTGTGGACGGTGAAGTCCACCCGGAATCTGGCGGCCGAGCTGACGCGCCAGGGGCACCGGGTCGCTTCGGACACGGTGGCCACGCTGTTGAAGGCGGAGGGCTTCTCCCTGCAGGGCACCTCGAGGACCACCGAGGGGGCCCGGCATCCGGACCGGGACGCCCAGTTCCGCTACATCAACGACCAGGTCACGGCGTACCTCGCCGACGGGCAGCCGGTCATCAGCGTGGATGCCAAGAAGAAGGAGACGCTGGGCAACTACGCGGTCATCGGACGCGAGTGGCATCGCGCCGGGCAGCCGGTGCAGGTGCGTGCGCACGACTTCCCCGAGAAGGGCGCCCAGAAAGCGGTGCCGTACGGGATCTACGACATCGGCGCGGATACCGGCTGGGTGTCGGTGGGCTGCGACGGGGACACCTCTGCCTTCGCGGTGGCCACTTTGCGCCGCTGGTGGAACGGTGAGGGGCACCGCCGCTACCCGCACGCTTCTCGCCTGCTGGTCACCGCCGATGCCGGAGGCTCCAACGGCTACCGTGTGCGTGCCTGGAAGAAGGAACTCGCCGATTTCGCCTATGAGTCGGGCCTTGATGTGACTGTCTGTCACTTTCCACCGGGAACATCGAAGTGGAACAAAATAGAGCACCGGCTGTTCTCGCAGATCAGTATCAACTGGCGTGGCAGGCCCCTGACCAGCCACGAAGTCGTCGTCAGCACCATCGGAGCGACCACGACACGCAGCGGGCTGTCCGTCCACGCCGAGCTCGACCCCGGCGCCTACCCCACCGGCGTCACCGTCCCCGACACCGTCATGGAGCGTCTGCCCCTGACGCCGCACGAGTGGCACGGCGCATGGAACTACACGTTGCGCCCCGAACCACTCGCTCCCGAACCGCCCCCGCCCAGCACCGAGTTCGGGCGCTTTCCCACCGGGGACAAGCTCCCCGCCTGGCTGCGGCACCCCAGCCTCACCGGACTCGAGCCCGCCGCCTTTGACGATCTCGCCGTCCGCTACCGAGCCTGGCGTGCCGAGCACCCGCCGATCTTCCTGCCCGGGAAACGCCCCGACGGCGGCCCCGGCGCCGGCGGCAGACGGCTCTCCGTCTCCGACCAGCTTGTCGTCTTCCTCCTCAAGCGGCGCTGGTCCATGACGAACACCGTTCTCGCCGAGGCGACCGGCCTGGCCAAGAGCAGAATCGGCGCGACCCTCCAGGAGGTCACCCCCGTGCTCACCGCGCTCGGGCACAAGATCCCGACCGGCGCCCTCACCGTGACCACGGCACAACAACTCGCCGCGATCGCCGGGCACGACCCCACCCTCCCGTAATCCCCATCAAGATCGACGAGTTATTGATCGGCAGGCCCCTGGGCTTCGGCGTAGTCGCGTGACGCCCGGTTTGTGATCAGTTGAGGCCGAGGAGCGTGAGCGGGCGCCGGGGGTCGCGGGCGTTGTGGCGGAGGCCGGCCGCGATGTTCTTCGCTCCGGCTGTTCGGAGGGCTCCGATGGCGAGGTTGCGCCAGGTGGCCATCGCGCGAGGCGCGTTGCCGGTCCGTACTTGCGAGGCGTCCTCGGCGAAGGTGGTGTCGCGGACGTGGTGCAGGGCCTCGATCGTCCAGTGGTCGTGGACAAGTCGGGCGAGCTGGGACGGGGTGGCCTGCTCGGCGGTCAGGCTGGTGACGGCGTACACGGTCTTGACAGCGGTCTTGCCGGTCTTGCGGTCGGTGCGACGGCGCTTGATCTGGACGGCCTGGCGGGCTCCGGGGAAGAGAAGGTTGTTCACCGTGGCGACCTTGATCCGGCGGATCTCCGAACGTCCGTGGCCGGTGCCCTTGGTGCGGCCCTGAAGCGGGATGTCCCGGATACAGAGACTCGTTGGTCTTCTCCCCTACGTCCAACTGGGCAATGACCAGGCCGGTGGTGTGCTCCAGCGCCGCGAGCAGATGGACCTTCCGGTCCTTTGCCCTGGCCGCACCCCGTAGGCTCTTGCCGTCCACGGCCAGGCCGCGCAGCCCGGCAGCCCCGGCCGTCTTTGGTCTGCGGGTCCGCGAGCCAGCTCCCGACGGCTCGGTCCAGCGCGTCGCCGTCGATGCGGACCAGCAGCCGGCGGACCGTGGTCTCGGCGGGCAAGACCCTCCTGGGCAGAAGCGGATCAGGGCGGGCGCCGACCTGTTCCAGCACATACTCTGGGGCGTCGGTGATCCACTCGCCGACCGCCAGCAGCGATGTCGCCCCAGCCGGCACCGCGCACGCGGTGAGTGCGAGCACGACGGTCAGGCGGTGGCGCACCCCGCGTGGATCACGCGGGTCCGGCACCTCGGCCAGCCGCTCCAGCAGGCCCGGGACCTCCTCGGGTCCGACCTGCGGATTCTCGCGCAGTTGGTCAAGGGCAGGAGGGATCAGAGATGATGCGTCGGCAGGCACGGTCTTCCACTTGGATCACGGGGCGTAGTGAACTCTATGATCTTGGAAGCCGTGCCTGCCATTACGAGAGGGCCGCTGAGCTGGCAGATCGCCACGAACCTGGCGTCACGCGACTACGCCGAAGCACTGAGGTCCAAGCCCTCACGTCGAACGCTTCGGCGCAGTTGCGGATCACGAACCAGGCATCGTGCAATTACGCAGAAACCTTGCTACAAGCCGGTGCGCAATTCACTGGAACCCTGCGAGTAATTTCAGTGGCGGATCTTCGTGCGGTCCTCTTCGATGAAGCTTGTCGTGCGGGTCTCCGTCCTGATTTGATTTGACTCGCCCGAACCGACCGGCGGCAGGTTCACCGTAATGTTGCAGGTCTGGGTTTGCGTAGCGGTTGTGGTGGCTGCCCCGCCCGTAGCGGCCGCATCACCAGTTGTCGCGTCACCGCCGGTGGTAGTGACGGATTGGCTACACAGAGCGTCCGCTGGTACTTCGGCGACGGGGGCGGGCCTGCTGGTTTCTTCGATCCTGCTGAAGTACTTCTTGCGGTGATACTTCGTGACATAGAGCGAATCGTCGGAGTGGCCGTCGTGGGACTCTCCGGCGTGCGCGGGGCGGGATTCGTGATTGTGCCCGGGGGGGAGATCCTCGGCATGGGCACTGCCCACGCCGGAGACACTCAGCGCGCCGATTGCTGCACTGAGTAGGGCGGTCTTCATGCCAAGTCGCATGGGAGCCTCCATGGAGTAGCTGCCAGGGTTTGTCCAGGGACCTCTGTCCAACGCGGCAGTGGCCATTTCGTTCTCCTATATTCACCCGCTTGCTTCACGCACTTGCGGGGCGACTTGGAGAAGAGGGTCCCCCAGGTGTCCGGGTGCGTACACACCCCCGGCTGTCTCGATCGTGCGCGTGATTGTGATTCCCCCCGAGATGCGGAGGATTAGTGGGTGAGAACCCAAGGCTTCAGCGTTCTCGTGTGGGCCCGGTTCCTGGCGGCTTATCAGCTCGGTGGCGCTCCGGAAGTCGACAGCCCAGACCGCGACACCACCTTCGCCGAAGACGCCTCCCAGCTGTGGACCGGCAACACCCCCGCGCGATGGCCACCTGGCGCAACCTCGCCATCAAAGTCCTCCGCGCGGCCGGAGCGAAACATCGCGACCGACCTACGCCGCGACCCTCGCCGCTCCCTCGCACTCCCCGACCTCGAATGATCACGAACCGGACGTCATGCGACTACGCCGAAGCCCTTCACTTCGGCACGGTGACCGCCAAGCCCGTCCAGCAGTACACGGCCGGCATGGTCAACTCGTACACGGCCGTGGTCTACATCGGCTCGACCTACTGCTGCTGCGACACCCCGGACGCCTTCTACCAGGACGCCTCCACCACGACCAAGCCAGTGATCTGGATGGGCGCCAACATCTGGAACATGGCGAACTCCGTGGGCGTAGCCCAGTTCACGCAGAAGTACGGCTGGGACCCGACGACGTCGTACTACGAGGACGGCGGTTCGATCGGCACCGTGACACAGGTGACGTACAAGAACCAGACCCTCACCCGGAAGATCCCGGCGGGCCAGGACGGCGGCGTGCTGCGCCCCAACGTCCTCACCGGACCCGGCTATCCCGCCGTCACCAGGGTCGCGGAGGGCCTGGACAGCTCCAACGCCCACACCTTCGGATGGGCCGTGCGGTCGTCCAACCTGACCTACATCGGTGAGATCCCGTTCGCGTACGTCTCCGAGAGCGACCGGATCATCGTCCTGGAGGACCTCCTCTTCGACGCCCTCGCGCCGGCCACCACCGAACGGCACCGCGCGCTCCTGCGCCTGGAGGACATCAGCCCCAGCTCGGAACCCTCCGAACTACGGTCGATGGCCGACCTGTTGAAGGCGGAGAACATCGCGTACGGCATCAACGTGATCCCCGTCTACACCGACCCCAACGGACCTACAACAACGGGGTCCCCGAGACGGTCACCCTCGCCCAGCGGCCGCAGGTGGTCAGCGCCCTGAAGTACATGCTGGCCCGGGGCACGGTCCTCATGAACCACGGCTACACCCACCAGCTGGGCACCGTCGCCAACCCCTACAACGGCGTCACCGGCGACGACTTCGAGTTCTACCGGGCCCACGTCGACGCCTCCGACAACGTCGTCTACGACGGCCCGGTCGCCGGGGACTCCACCGCCTGGGCACAGGGCCGGGTGACCAGCGCGCTCGCCGCGTTCACCGCCGCGGGGCTGCCGAAGCCGACGCTGTGGACCACCCCGCACTACGCGGCATCGGCCACCGACTACCAGGTGTTCAGCGCCAACTACGCGGCCCGACTGGAGCGTTCGCTGTACTTCTCCGGAACGCTCAGCGGGAACTCCGCCGGACCCAACGTGTTCATCGGCCAGTTCTTCCCGTACGTGGTGCGGGACGTGTACAGCACCAAGGTGCTGCCCGAGAACATCGGCAACTACGAGCCGGACGCGTACAACAACCATCCGCCACGGCTGCCGGCCGACCTCATCGCCTCGGCCAAGGCCAACCTGGCCGTCCGGGACGGGGTCGCCAGCTTCTTCTACCATCCGTACTTCCCGACCCAGCCGCTCAAGGAGACGATCGACGGCATCGAGGCCCTGGGCTACGCCTTCGTCAGCCCGACGAGCCTGTGAGGACATCGGTCATGAAGAGGAGGGCCGTCGCCGCTGCCGCGGTGGCGGCCCTCCTCGCCGCCGGCTGTACGACCACGAAGGCCTCCAGCGGCGCCGGCGGCAAGGAAGCGACCTCGACGATGCGCGGCATCACCCTGCCCTCCTGGTACCGCACCGACTACGAAAGCCCCGCCGCCGACCGCTATCTGCGGGACATCCGGGCGACCGGGGCCCGCTGGGTCACCTTCACCCCGACCTGGTACCAGCGGCGGCGCACCGACACGGTCATGCGCCCCACCGAGGAGACCGCGAGCGACGCGAGCCTGGAACGGATCGTGCGCCGCGCGCACGCGGCCGGCCTCGAGGTGATGATCAAGCCGCATGTGGACCTGCCCGGCGACGGCGACCGCGCCGAGATCCGCCCCCGCGACAGCTCCGCCTGGTTCGCCTCCTACCGCCGATTCCTCACCCACTACGCCGACCTCGCCACCGACACGGGCGCCGAACAGCTCGCGGTGGGCACCGAACTCGCCGGGGTCTCCCGCGACACCGAGGCCTGGACCAGGGTCGTCGACACCGTCCGCGACCACTACGACGGCCCCCTGACCTACGCCGCCAACTACGACGAGTACCGCAGGATCCGCTTCTGGAAGGAGCTCGACCTCATCGGCATCGACGCCTACTGGCCGCTGTCCGGCAAACCCACCGCGGACACCGCACGGCTGCGCCGCGCCTGGCAGCCGATCGCCGAGGAGCTCGCCGCGTTCGCCCGGCGCCAGGACCGGCGGATCCTGTTCACCGAGGCCGGCTACGTCAGCCAGCGCGGCTCCACCACCGCGCCGTACGCCTGGGACCTCAGCCACCGCGGCGGGGAGGCCGAACAGGCCGCCGCCTACCGGGCGTTGCTGGAGACGTTCACGGGCCGCGACTGGTGGGCCGGGGTGTGCTGGTGGATGTGGGACGACTGGCCGGACAGCGGCGAGACCCCCGCGAAGCTGGCGTACACCCCGCACGGCAAGCCGGCGGAGCGGGTACTGCGGGAGACGTGGGGCGCGTCCCCGGACGTCTCCGAGGGGGCCTCCTAACGCACCTCGAAGGTCTCCCCGTACACCTGCCACGTCAGCGGCGTGCCCAGGTCCAGCTTCCCGTCGTACAGGAACCGCCGTTGCGCGGTGTCGACGCGGGACGTGTCGATGTCCCCGTGCCTGGTGCGCATGGCCTGCTCGCGGATGTCGAGGAAGATGTCGAGGTAGGCCTTCTCGGAGCCGCCCTCGGAGGGCGGGTCGGCCTCGTGGATCGCGCGTTCGCGCAGGCCGTAGAAGCTGGTGGCGTTGGTGCCGGGGCCGTGGAAGACCATGGCGTCGTAGTAGACGAACTGGCCCAGCGTCCCCAGACCGTCCAGCTTGGCGAGGCGGACCGCGGGGTCGAAGTAGACGCGGTCGCGTTCCTCGTCCTGGGCCTGCCGGAAGGCCGCCACCTCGGCCTCCGCCTTCCACGCCTTCGTGAAGCCGGGGTCCAGGCCCTCGTGGGAGTCCGTGCCGTCGACCTCGCGCAGGGCGGGCAGATAGCGGGCCAGACCGTTGTCCGGGTGGGCCTTCGTGTAGCGCTCGACCAGGGTGAGCAGGTCGTGGGTCCCGGTGCAGAAGCCGATGATGCCGGCCGTGTAGCCCTGGCCGTCCCCGATGTCCTCGATGTAGCCGTAGGCGGAGCGCCAGTCGAGGGTGGAGTTCTCGGCGCTCGCCACGATCTGCTGGGCCAGCTCCTTCTTGGCGGGTGCGGACAGCCCGGCCGGCAGGGCGGCGATCGCCTCGTCGTCCGCCGCCTGTTCCTCCTCGGCACGGCTCTTGGCCTCCTCGAGCGCCCGCTGCGAGGCGGACACCGACGGCTGTCCCGGGGTGTCGGCGGAGTCCGTGGGGGCGAGCAGGTAGGCCGCCGCCGTGATGACGACGGGTACGGCCGCGAACAGCACAACGGTCCTTGCTCGTTTCACCGGGTCAGCTCCGAGACTTTCGCGATCGACAGGACCACGAGCAGCGCCAGCAGCGCCACACAGGCGACCGTCTGGATCAACCCGCGCCGTGGTCCGCGGGGAGCATACGCGTACGCCAGCGTCACGGCGCCGCCCGTGAGCAGGCCGCCGAGGTGGCCCTCCCAGGAGGTGAAGGCCGCGGAGGCCACGAGCCACACGAGCAGGAAGACCATGAGGCGGTTGACCGCCCCCATGTCCGCGCCCACGCGGCGGGCCAGGACGTAGTACGCCGACCCCAGGCCGAAGATCGCCCCCGAGGCGCCCACGGCCCCCTCCCCAGGGGCGGCGAGCAGGAGCACCGCGACCGAACCGCCGACCGTCGACAGAAGGTACAGCGCCAGATAACGGACCCGGCCCAGCATCGGCTCCACGACCCGGCCGAGCTGCCACAGCGACCACATGTTCATCACGATGTGCATCAGGCCGAACGTTCCCTCAGTGGGCTCCAGATGCAGGAAGCCGCCGGTCAGCAGCCGCTCCCACTGCCCCGCCACCACGCCCTCCGCGTGGAAGTCCGACGGGTAGGAGGACTGGTAGACGTAGGGGCCGCCGTCCGGGCCCACCAGACCGGCGGTCAGCATCGAGAAACGGTCGACGATCTCCGGGCGGATCACCTCGCCGAGGTACGCCAGGACATTGAGCCCGATCAGGACGTACGTCACCAGCGGCACCGCCGACACCCGCCCGCCGACGACCGTACGGGCCTGGCGGATGGATCGCGCGCCCTCCTTCACGCACTCCACGCACTGGTGGCCGACGGCCGCCTCGCGCATGCAGTCCGGGCAGATGTACCGCTCGCAGCGGGTGCAGCGGACATGGGACTCCACCTGGGGATGGCGGTAACAGGTGGTGACGGCGGACTCGGGTTCCACGGCCGGCTCCTAGGGACAAGGGACGATCGATGAGCCGGTTGGTACGGCGGCGAACAAAATAGCGAACGCCTGGGGACAGGGCGAGCGGCGGGCCTCCGGTGACGTACGCTCGGCACGTTCAAAGGGGCGACAAGGGGGAGCTCGGATGTCCGCGATCAGTCTCACCAAGGTCGAGGAGACCGCGCCCGCGCTGGTCAGCCTCTACAAGAGCGCAGGGGTCTCGCTGCGCAAGCACGGCCTGGACGGGCTGCGGGCGGCGGTCTACCTCGTCGTCGACTACTCCGGGTCCATGAAGCCGTACTACAAGGACGGCAGTGTGCAGGCGCTCGCCGACCGGGTGCTGGGACTGTCCGCGCACCTCGACGACGACGGCACCGTGCCGGTGGTGTTCTTCTCCACCGAGGTCGACGCCGAGACCGAGATCGCCCTCGCCGATCACCAGGGGCGGATCGAACGGATCGTGGCCGGGCTCGGGCACATGGGCAAGACCAGCTACCACCTGGCCATGGACGCGGTCATCGACCACTACCTCGACAGCGGCTCGCGGGAACCCGCCCTCGTCGTCTTCCAGACCGACGGCGGCCCGATCAACAAGCTCGCCGCCGAACGGTACCTGTGCAAGGCGGCCAGGCTGCCGCTGTTCTGGCAGTTCATCGGCTTCGGGGACGCCAAGAGCAAGCAGTTCGACTACCTGCGCAAGCTCGACGAACTCGCCGTCCCGGACAAGCGGGTCGTCGACAACGCCGGGTTCTTCCACGCCGGCGCGGAGCCGCGGAAGGTGTCCGACACCGAGCTGTACGACCGGATCGTCGGGGAGTTCCCGAAGTGGCTGGTGGCCGCGCGAGCGCAGGGGATCATCCCGCCGGGCGCCTGAACCGGCCGCCGGCCGGGGCGAGTTCGCGGGAGTCCCTCGCGGGGCTGCGCTCGCCGTTGGCTTAGCCGCGTCGTCGTGTCACTCTGAAAGGTGATCCGACGAGAGAGGCGACGGCCTATGGACGGCGCGCGATCGGTGGACGAGGCGCGGGGACGGGCCCCCGCGAAGGGCGAGAAGATCGCCGACTGGGCGGACGGGCGGCTCGGCCTGTACGGGCTGGCCAAGGCCAATATGCGCAAGGTCTTTCCCGACCACTGGTCCTTCATGCTCGGCGAGATCTGCCTCTACAGCTTCCTCGTCATCATCCTCACCGGCATCTATCTCACCCTGTTCTTCGAGCCCAGCGGCGTCGAGGTCGTCTACCACGGCTCGTACGAGCCCCTCAACGGCATCGTGATGACCCGGGCGTTCGAGTCCACGCTCGACATCAGCTTCGATGTGCGCGGCGGGCTGCTGATCCGGCAGATCCACCACTGGGCGGCACTGGTCTTCGTCCCCGGGATGCTCGTGCACATGATGCGGGTGTTCTTCACCGGAGCGTTCCGCAAGCCGCGCGAGCTCAACTGGGTGTTCGGCTGGACCCTGTTGATGCTCGGCATCCTCACCGGACTGACCGGCTACTCCCTCCCCGACGACCTGCTGTCCGGCACCGGCATCCGCTTCGCGCAGGGCGCGATCCTGTCGGTCCCGATCATCGGGACGTATCTCTCCTTCTTCCTGTTCGGCGGGGAGTTCCCGGGCCACGACATCATCCCGAGACTGTTCCCGATCCATGTCCTGCTGCTGCCCGGGATCATGCTGGGCCTGGTGGTCGCGCATCTGATCCTGGTCTTCTACCACAAGCACACGCAGTACCCGGGGGCCGGCCGTGACGAGAGGACGGTCGTGGGGATGCCGTTCCTGCCGGTGTACACGGCCAAGGCGGGCGGCTTCTTCTTCCTCGTCTTCGGGGTGCTGGCGCTCATGGGCGGTCTCGCCCAGATCAACCCCGTGTGGGCGTTCGGCCCCTACCGTCCCGACCTGGTCACCACCGGCGCCCAGCCCGACTGGTATCTCGGCTTCTCCGAAGGCCTGATCCGGGTGATGCCGGGATGGGAGATCAACGCCTGGGGTCACTCCCTGGTGCTGGGTGTCTTCATCCCCTTCTCGCTCTTCCCGCTGATCCTGCTCGCCATCGGCGTCTATCCCTTCGTCGAGGCGTGGATCACCGGCGACAAACGCGAGCACCACATCCTGGACCGGCCGCGCAACGTCCCCGTGCGCACCGGCCTTGGCGTGGCCTGGCTGAGCCTGTACGTCGTCCTGCTGATCGGCGGTGGCAACGACATCGTGGCCACGCATCTGCATCTGTCCATCAACGCGATCACCTGGTTCGTGCGGATCTCCGTCTTCGTCGTGCCGGTACTCGCGTTCATCGTGACGAAGCGGGTCTGTCTGGGGCTTCAGCGCCGGGACCGGGACAAGGTGCTGCACGGCCGGGAGTCGGGCGTCATCAAACGGCTGCCGCACGGGGAGTACGTCGAGATCCACGAACCCCTCGCGCAGGACCAGCTGCACACCCTCACCCAGCACGAGCAGAACCCGCCGTACGAGATCGGACCGCTCGTCGACGCGAACGGTGTGCGGCGGCCGGTCACGGTCTCCCAGCGGGTGCGGGCGCGGCTGGCGTATGTGATGTTCGGGCCCGAGACGCGGATTCCCAAGCCGACGGTGGAGGAGTACCGGCAGATCAGCAGCGGCGACCACCACTGAGGAGGACGGCGGCCCGGCACTCGTCCGGGCTGCCCCAGGCGGTCCGCAGGGCGCGGGCCTTGGTCAGCCACAGCGACAGGTCGTACTCCGCCGTGTACCCGATCGCGCCGTGCAGTTGGAGCGCGGTACGGGCGGTGGTGTACGCCGCCTCGCACGCGGTGACCTTCGCGGCGGCGACGTCCTCCGGGGCCAGGGTCAGGGCGGCGCCCAGGAGCAGGGGACGGGCGAACTCCAGGGCGATCTCGGCGTCGGCGAGTCGATGCTTCACGGCCTGGAACGAGCCTATGGGGGTGCCGAACTGGGTGCGCTGTCTGACGTAGGAGACGGTCTTGCCGAGAAGTGCGAGGCCGACGCCGAGGGCCTGGGCGGCGGTGGTGAGGCGGGCCAGCAGCAGGGCGGGGGCGAGGGACGCCGGGTCGGTGGCGAGGAGCTCACCGTGGTGGGGGGTGGCCGGGAAGAGGCGGCGGGCGGGGTCGAGGGAGGGGAGCGGGGGGCCGGGTGGGGGTGCGAGGCGGAGTTCGGTGGGGGTGACCGCGGCGGGACCGCTGACGGACGCGGAGACCGTCAGCCGTACGTCGGCCATGTCCGCGTCCAGTGCGTACGGCCCCGTGGTCAGGGTCGCCGCCGATTCGCCCGAGGCCAGTGCGGGCAGCAGGCGTTTCGCCGGGCCCTGGTCGTCCAGGCCCGCCAGCAGGGTCGCCGCCGCGACCGTCTCCACCAGCGGGCCGGGCACCGCGTGCCGGCCCAACTCGACGAAGGCCAGCGTGAGTTCGACGGGTCGGGGACCCAGACCCTCGTATGCCTCCGGAACCGCCAGCGCGAAGACCCCCGCCTCCGCGACACGCGCCCACAGCGCGCGTCCCTTCACATGGTCGCCCCGGCTCCAGTCCCGTATCACCGCCGGGGTGTCCGCGGCGGTCAGCATCGCGTCCAGCGAGGCGCTGAAGGCATGCTGCTCGGCGTCCATGAGGAACCTCATCACCGGCGTCCCTTCGGCAGGCCGAGCAGGCGCTCGGCGATGATGTCGCGCTGGATCTCGTTGGTGCCCGCGTAGATGGGGCCGGCGAGGGAGAAGACGTAGCGCTCGGACCAGTCGGTGTCCGCCAGTTCGCCCTCGGGGCCGAGGAGATCCAGGGCCGTCTCCGTCAGCGCGATGTCGTACTCCGACCAGAAGACCTTGTTGAGGCTGGACTCCGGGCCCAGTGATTCGCCGTCCAGGACGCGGGAGGCCGCCGCGAAGGTGAAGAGCCGGTAGGCGCGGGCTCCGATCAACGCGTCCGCCACCCGGTCGCCGGTCTGTGCCGGGCTGCCCTGGGATTCCCAGAGGCGGTGCAGACGGTCCGCGGCGGCCAGAAAGCGGCCGGGGGAGCGGAGCTTCAGCCCCCGTTCGTTGCCCGCCGTCGACATCGCGATCCGCCATCCCTGCCCCGGTTCCCCGATCACGTCCTCGTCCGGCACGAACACCTCGTCGAGGAAGAGTTCCGCGAAGGCCGGCTTGCCGTCCAGGCGGGCTATCGGGCGGACCGTGACGCCCGGAGCACGCAGATCGAACATCAGGTACGTCAGGCCCTGGTGAGGCTTCGGGGCGTCCGGGTCGCTGCGGAACAGGCCGAACGCGCGGTCCGCGAAGGCCGCCCGCGACGACCACGTCTTCTGCCCGCTCAAGCGCCAGCCGCCCTCCGTACGGACCGCCTTCGAGCGCAGGGACGCCAGGTCCGATCCGGCCTCCGGCTCCGACCACGCTTGCGCCCAGACCACCTCGCCACCGGCCATCGACGGCAGCACCCGCGCGCGTTGCTCCTGCGTGCCGTGGTCGAAGAGGGTCGGTGCGAGCAGGCTGACGCCGTTCTGGTTGACGCGTCCGGGGGCGCCCGCCGCGTAGTACTCCTCCTCGAACAGCAGCCAGCGGACCAGCCCCGCGTCCCGGCCGCCGTACGCCGTCGGCCAGTCGACCACCGACCAGCGGTCCGCGGCCAGTTCGGCCTCCCACGCGCGGTGCGCCGCGAAGCCCTCCGCCGTCTCCAGGGAGGGCAGCGGCTCGGACGGCACATGGGCGGTCAGCCACGCGCGGGCCTCGGCCCGGAAGGCCTCCTCTTCCTGCGTGAAGGCGAGGTCCATCGGCAACAGCCCTTCGACGGCGCTTCCCTAACAAGTGTTTGGTAGGTTAGCGTGGTCCTATGACAGGCGTCGAGACTCCGGCGTACGAGCCAGGGCACGCACTGCTGAGCGGGCGCACCGCCGTCATCACCGCGGCGGCCGGCGCCGGCATCGGCGGCGCCACCGCACGGCGGTTCCTGGAGGAGGGTGCGCGGGTGCTGATCAGCGACGCGCACACGCGGCGGCTCAAGGAGTCGGAGGCCGAGCTCGGGCGGGACTTCCCGGGCGCGGTGACGGCCCTGCCGTGCGATGTCACCGACGAGTCCCAGGTGCGAGCCCTGTTCGACACCGCCGTGGCGGTACACGGACGGCTGGACGTCGTCGTCAACAACGCAGGGCTCGGCGGGACCGCACCTCTCGTCGACATGTCCGACGACCAGTGGTCCCGCGTCCTGGACGTCACGCTGACCGGCACCTTCCGCTGCACCCGGGCCGCGCTGCGGCTGATGCGCGACTCCGGCACCGGCGTCATCGTCAACAACGCCTCCGTCATCGGCTGGCGAGCCCAGGCGGGGCAGGCGCACTACGCCGCCGCGAAGGCGGGCGTGATGGCGCTGACCCGGTGCGCGGCCCTGGAGGCGGCCGAGTTCGGGGTGCGCGTCAACGCGGTGGCGCCGAGCCTCGCCATGCATCCGCACCTCGCGAAGGTGACCACGCCGGAGCTGTTGGAGGAGCTCACCGCGCGGGAGGCGTTCGGGCGGTACGCCGAACCCTGGGAGGTGGCCAACGTGATCGTGTTCCTGGCGTCCGGCTACTCCTCGTACATGACGGGCGAAGTCGTCGCCGTCAGCAGCCAGCACGCCTGACGAGCGGAGCGTCCAGAATGATGTCGTGCCGACCAAGAAGAAGCCGCAGGTGACCCCCGCCGCGCCCGCCCGTCGCCGGGAACTCCTCGACACCGCCGCCGAGGTCTTCGCCGAGCAGGGCTACAACGCCACCACCGTCCGCAAGATCGCGGACCACGCGGGCATGCTCGCGGGCAGCCTCTACTACCACTTCGACTCCAAGGAATCGATGCTCGAGGAGATCCTGCGGACCTTCCTCGACGAGCTCTGGGACGGCTACGACACCGTCCTGGCCGCCGAACTCGGGCCCCGCGAGACGCTGGAGGCCCTGGTCACCGAGTCGTTCCGGGAGATCGACCGGCACCGCGCCGCCGTCGCGATCTACCAGAAGGAGAGCCGGCAGCTGGTCGCGCAGGAGCGGTTCGGGTTCCTCGCCGAGTCGCAGCGCAAGTTCGAGAAGGCGTGGCTGTCCACGCTGGAGCGCGGGGTCGCGGCCGAGGTGTTCCGGGCCGACCTCGACGTCCGGCTCACCTACCGGTTCGTCCGCGACACCGTCTGGGTCGCCGCGTCCTGGTACCGGCCCGGCGGACAGCACAGCCCGGAGGAGATCGCCCGGCAGTACCTGTCGATGGTGCTGGACGGGATCGCCGTACGTACGTAACTCATTGAGGATTCCGAGGAGTCTGGGGAGTTGGCATGGCCGAGGCCTACATCGTCGAAGCGGTCCGGACGCCTGTCGGGCGGCGCAAGGGAGGGCTCAGCGGGGTCCATCCCGCCGACCTGGGCGCGCATGTCCTGAAGGAACTGGTGGCGCGGGCCGGGGTGGACCCGGGGGCCGTCGAGGACGTCGTCTTCGGCTGTCTGGACACGGTGGGGCCGCAGGCCGGGGACATAGCGCGGACCTGCTGGCTGGCGGCCGGGCTGCCCGAGGAGGTGCCGGGCGTGACCGTGGACCGGCAGTGCGGATCCTCCCAGCAGGCGGTGCACTTCGCGGCGCAGGGCGTGCTGTCGGGGACACAGGATCTGGTGGTCGCGGGCGGGGTGCAGAACATGTCCCTGATCCCCATCGCCTTCGCCACCCGGCAGGCCGCCGAGCCGCTCGGGCTCACCCAGGGTCCCTTCGCGGGCAGTGAGGGCTGGCAGGCGCGGTACGGGGGCAAGCCGGTGAACCAGTTCGTCGGCGCCGAGATGATCGCCTCGAAGTGGGGGATCAGCCGCCAGGACCAGGAGGAGTTCGCGCTGCGCTCGCACCAGCGGGCGGTGCGGGCGATCGACGAGGGGCGATTCGAGCGGGAGACCGTCGCCTACGGGGACGTATCCGTCGACGAGGGCCCGCGCCGGGACACCTCGCTGGAGAAGATGGCCGGGCTGAAGCCGGTCGTCGAGGGCGGCACGATCACCGCCGCGTGCTCCTCGCAGGTCTCGGACGGGGCGGCGGCCATGCTGCTGGCCTCGGAGCGGGCGGTACGCGAACACGGGCTGACGCCACGCGCCCGCGTGCACCACCTCTCGGTGCGCGGCGAGGACCCGATCCGCATGCTGTCGGCACCGATACCCGCCACCGCCCACGCCCTGAAGAAGACCGGCCTCTCCATCCACGACATCGACCTCGTCGAGATCAACGAGGCCTTCGCTCCGGTCGTCCTGGCCTGGCTGAAGGAGACCGGCGCCGACCCGGAGAGGGTCAACGCCAACGGCGGAGCCATCGCCCTCGGCCATCCCCTGGGCGCGACGGGCGTCAAGCTGATGACCACCCTGCTGCACGAACTGGAGCGCACGGGCGGCCGGTTCGGCCTGCAGACGATGTGCGAGGGCGGGGGCCAGGCGAACGTGACGATCATCGAGCGGCTCTGAGCGGTTGAGGTGCGGGACCGCGCCCCGTAAGGGGCGCGGGGAACTGCGCGATCCACCACGGACGACCGGCACTCGCCGAACAGCATCAGCCTCCCGAGCTGCTGGGCGCCCGGCGCGCCTCGCGCACCCCGCCCGCCGACAGCGCCCCCACGACTTCCGCGGCCTCCGCCATCACCCGGTCCACCAGCTCCGCACACGACGGCAGGTCGTCGATCACCCCGGCGACCTGCCCGGAGGCCATCACTCCGAGATCCGTACGGCCGTCCACCATCGCCGACCTGAGCAGCATCGGCGTGTTCGCGGCGAGGAGGACCTGGCTCCAGGTGAGGTCCTTGCCGTGCTTCAGGGAGAGGCCGTCGCGGATCATCTGTCGCCAGGTGAGTCCGGACAGGCGGCGGAAACCGGTCGCGTGGCGGACCGCCCGCACAAGGACCTTCGCGCGGCCGGAGTTCTCCAACCCGGTCACCAGGTCCGTGCGCAGCATCCGGTGCGGCAGGCCGTCGACCGCCCGCGTCACCATCACGTCCTTCACCGTCGCCGCCAGATATCGCGCCTTCACCGCGTCCGGCACCGTCGAGTCCGACGTGAGCAGGAACCGGGTGCCCATCGCGACGCCCGCCGCCCCGTACGCCAGCGCCGCGACCAGCCCCCGCCCGTCGAAGAACCCTCCGGCCGCCACGACCGGGATGTCCACCGCGTCCACCACCTGCGGCAGCAGCACGGTCGTCGCCACCTCGCCGGTGTGACCGCCGCCCTCCCCGCCCTGCACGATCACCGCGTCCGCCCCCCACGCCGCCACCTTCTCGGCATGCCGGCGGGCACCGACGGACGGGACGACGACCACCCCCGCCTCCTTGAGCTCGGCGATCAGCTCCGCGGAGGGCGCGAGGGCGAAGGAGGCGACCCGCACCCCCTCGTCGATCATCAGCCGCACCCGGTCGCCCGCGTCCGCCGCGTCGGCACGGAGGTTGACCCCGAAGGGCTCGTCCGTACGGGACTTGACCTCGCGGATCGCCGCTCGCAGCTGATCGAGGGTCATCGTCGCCGAGGCCAGGATGCCCAGCGCGCCCGCGTTCGCCGTGGCCGACACCAGGCGGGGGCCCGCCACCCAGCCCATCCCGGTCTGCACGATCGGATGGCGGACCCCGACCAGCCGGGTGAGTGCCGTGTCCATCAGACGGCGACCTCCCGGGCGCGGATGCCGGCCGGGTCGAGCACCTCGCGGATCAACTCCAGCTCGTCCACGGTCGGTTCACGCGTGTACGGCACCTCGTCCGGGATGTTCAGGGCGAACCCCGTGGCCTCCGCCACCTGCTCGAGGCTCACCCCGGGATGCAGCGAGGCCAGCCGCATCGAGTGGTCCGGCGTCGCGAAGTCGAAGACGCCGAGGTCGGAGACGACGCGCGGGATGCGATGGAAGCGGGCGCCGGCAGCACGGTCGTAGCCCACCCCGCACACCAGGTCGACCTTCTCGACGAAGACCCGCCGCGAGTGCCGGGGCACCCAGTAACTCGTCGGGTTGTTGAGGGTGTTGACCGGCGCCCCCCGCACCCCGAGCAACTGCCGCTTCGGCTGCGCCCAGTCGCCGATGCAGGAGATGTTCTGGTTGCCGTACCGGTCGATCTGGCTCGCGCCCATCATCACGTGCCGCCGCCCGCCCGTGACCAGGGTCAGATGCTGCCGGTACGGCAGCCAGCCCTCGACGGTGCCGTCCGGGCGGACCAGCATCGCCTCGCCGTCCGTCAGCAGCAGATCCGGGGCGAAGGTGAGCCGCGCGAGACGGGCGCCGACGGACGGGATCAGACCCATGGGGCTCGCCAGGATCTCACCGCCGTCCCGCCAGGCCTCGGCACAGGCGATCACGCAGTACTCGGCGCGGGTGGGCGGCACAAGCGAGGCGTTCACGATCCCTCCTTCAGGTACCGTGCCGCGAACTCCGGCCAGGGCGTGGTCGCATAAGCCTTCTGCCAGGCCTCGTCCCGCCCGTAGTCCGGCGCGCAGGACGTGAAGTGCGCCCCGTTCGGGGCCTCGACGACTCCGGTCACCACATGCCGCTTGACCAGCAGCGACTGCGGCGGAGCCTCCTTCGTCAACTCGGCTGTGTCGACGACCCGTTCGCACGAGACGTACGCGGTGTCCGCCGCCTCGCAGAAGAGGTCGTCGAAGTACGGGTCCGGGCCCAGACACTGCCCGTTGCCCAGCCGGTCGGCGCGGTTGACGTGGACCAGGGCCGCGTCCAGACGCAGGGCGGGCATGGCCACGAACGTCTCGCCGTCGTCGTACGGCGAAGTCACCGTCCGCAGCCCGGGGTTGACCCGCATCACGTCCGAGCCGACGCCCGCCCGCACCGGCAGGAAGGGCATGCGGTTCGCCGCCGCGTGCAGCCCCCACATGAACATCGCCTCGTCGATCTCCATCAGCTCGAAGGCGCCGCGCTCGCGGGCCGCGCGGTAGTGCGGTTCGAGGGGGATCGAGTCGAGGGTGACGAAGGCAGCCACCAGCTTGCGGATCCGTCCGGCCGCGGCGAGCATGCCGACGTCCGGGCCACCGTACGAGACGATCGTCAGGTCGGTGACATCCGACCGGAGCAGCGCCCTGACCAGGGCCATCGGTTTGCGGCGCGAGCCCCAGCCGCCGATGCCGAGGGTCATGCCGCTGTGCAGCCGGGCCACGGCCTCGTCCGCGGTCATGGTCTTGTCGCTCACCTATCGGCCCTCCTTCCCGAACCTGTCACGGATGCGGTCGGCCACCCCGGCGGTGCTCGCCTCGAAGGTGAAGCCCTGCTCGAAGCGGTAGCTGCGGTGCACGTCGACCGGGTCGATACCGTTGATCGCGGCCTTGGCGAGCCGGAGCAGTTCCCCGTCCTTGGAGGCGATCTCACGCGCCAACTCCAGGGCCGCCTCGAGGAGTTCGGCGCGCGGCACCACCCGCCACACCGAACCGTGCGCGTGCAGCTCCGCCGCGGTCGCCGTGCGGGAGGTGAAGTACAGGGCACGCATGAGGTGTTGGGGGACCAGCCGGGCCAGATGCGTGGCCGCGCCCAACGCGCCCCGGTCCAGCTCGGGCAGCCCGAAGGTGGCGTCCTCGCTCGCCACGATCGCGTCCGCGTTGCCGACGAGGCCGACACCGCCGCCCAGGCAGTAGCCCTGCACGGCCGCCACCACCGGGACCTCGCAGTCGTACACCGCCGAAAAGGCCTCATAGCAGCCGCGGTTGGCGCCGACGAGAGCCGAAGGGCCCTGTGCCTGGATCTCCTTGATGTCCACGCCCGCGTTGAACCCCCGGCCCTCGGCGGCCAGCACCACGCACCGCACCTGCGGATCGCGGCCCGCTCCGCGCACCGCGTCGGCGAGCGCGAACCAGCCGTCCACCGGCAGGGCGTTCACCGGGGGGAAGTCGACCGTGACGACGGCGATGCCGTCTTTTCCGTGCCCCGTTTCCGGGGACGAGGTGGAGACACCCATGGAAGCATCAGCTACCTTTCCACCAAACGTTTGTTAGGTGAAGGGTAGCGGCGAATGGAGCTGAAGGGGAGGGTCGCGGTCGTCACGGGCGGCACGAGGGGAGTCGGTGCCGGGATCGCGCAGGCGTTCGTGAGCGCGGGAGCGGACGTCGTGGTGTGCGCGCGACGGCCACCCGAAGTGCCGCTGGAGGGCGCCGAGTTCGTGTCCGTGGATGTGCGGGACCCGGACGCGGTACGCGCCTTCTTCGCCGCGTTGCCCCGTCTCGACGTCCTCGTCAACAACGCGGGCGGCGGGCCGTTCCGGCTGCTGGCGGACGCGGACGCCGAGCGGCACACACGGGTGGTCGAGCTGAACCTGCTCGCCCCGCTCACGGCCTCCCTCGCGGCGTACGAGCACCTGAAACGGTCGAAGGGCTCGGTCGTCATGATCGGCAGCGTCAGCGGCAGCCGCCCCTCGCCGGGATCGGCGGCGTACGGGGCGGCGAAGGCCGGGCTGGAGAACCTCGCCCGGTCGATGGCGGTGGAGTGGGCGCCGGACGTACGGGTGAACACGCTGGTCGTCGGCATGGTGCGCACCGAGCTGGCCCACCTCCACTACGGCGACGAGGACGGCATCGACGCCGTCTCCCGCACCGTCCCGCTCGGCCGGCTGGCCGAGCCCGCGGAGATCGGCGCCGCGGCCGTCTTCCTCGCCTCGGACGCCGCCGCGTACATCACCGGGGCGTCGCTGCTGGTGCACGGGGGCGGGGAACGACCGCTTTTCCTGGACGCGGCAACTGCCAACAAGGAGACCTGAGATGAGCGGAATCTGCGACGGCCGGGTCGTCGTCGTCACCGGGGCCGGCCGCGGACTCGGCCGGGCGCACGCGCTCGCCTTCGCCGCCGAGGGGGCCCATGTCGTCGTCAACGACCTCGGCGTCGGCCTCGACGGGGCGCCCGACGCGGACAGCCCGGCCGCACAGGTGGTCGCGGAGATCCGTGCGGCGGGCGGCGAGGCCGTCGCCCACGGCGGCGACATCGCGACGACCCCAGGGGCGAGCTCCCTGATCACCGCCGCGCTGGAGACGTACGGCCGCCTCGACACCCTCGTCAACAACGCCGGGTTCCTGCGCGACCGGATGCTGGTCAACCTCGACGAGGACGACTGGGACGCGGTGATGCGCGTCCACCTCAAGGGCCACTTCCTGCCGCTCAAGCACGCCGCCGCGCACTGGCGGGCGGAGGCGAAGGCGGGACGAACGCCGGTCGCCCGGATCGTCAACACCAGTAGCGGGGCCGGGTTGTTGGGCTCGGTCGGGCAGGGCAACTACAGCGCGGCGAAGGCGGGGATCGTGGGCCTGACACTCGTCGCCTCGGCGGAACTCGCACGCTACGGCGTCCAGGTCAACGCGATCGCCCCGGCGGCACGGACACGGATGACGGAGCACACCTTCGCCGACACCATGGCGGCACCGGGCGAGGGCTTCGACGCGATGGCCCCGGAGAACGTCTCCCCGCTGGTGGTGTGGCTGGGGTCGGCGGCGAGTGAGGGGGTGAGCGGCCGGGTCTTCGAGGTGGAGGCCGGCCGGATCACGGTGATGGAGGGCTGGAGGCCGGGACCGAGCACGGACAAGGGGGAGAGGTGGACCCCGGCGGAGGCGGGGGAGACGACACGGAAGCTGCTTGACCAGGCGGAAATGCCGGGACAGGTCTACGGAGCGTAAGTGGACCCACTCAGGGGCGCGGGGCTGTATCGATTTACGGCTCCGCCGCGTGGGCGCGACCAGCCCCCACCGACCCGCAGACGACGACACACCTCCTACGTGTCACACTCCAGCACGGTCCTGCACAACCCACACCGCGCCCGAACCCGCCCCCGCACCGGCACCCTGATCTTCTGATGACAGGTAGGACAGGGAAAGGACACCCGCAACCCACCGGCACCCCCGTCAGGAGTGAACGCATACGACGCACCGGACTGCGGAACATGAGCCCGCCGGTCACGCGCGTACCGCCGCCGCCCAGCCCAGCCGGCAGCGGTGAGCGGAGGCTGCTGCTCGTCCTGCCGCGCCTTCGCCATCCCCTTCACATACGCCGTGTAGGCCTGCGCACTGGTGAACCACACCGACGGATCCTCACCGAACACCAGCGACCGCTTCGCCAGCACGTACCCGAACTCCTCCGGCGTCAGATACCCCAGCTTCTGCGAGGACGCCGCGTCCTCCCGGTACGCGTCCAGCAGCAGCCACCCCGCACCGAGATACGTCGTCGCCGTGTCCGTGAGGATCTCGTTCTCCCTCAGACCCGGGAACGACAGATCGAGCCGGTGCAGATAGACATGCATCACCTCGTGCGCCAGCGCCGCCCCGATGTCCCGGCGATGGGTACGGAAACGGTCGTTCAACTCCACGAAGTACTCGGGCCCCGCGGCCAGTTCGACGTTCGCCGCATGCGTCATCTCCCGGAAGCCGACGATCATCCGGGCGTCGGGGAGCCGGTAGTGCCGCACCAGCTCACGGGCCACCCGCTGCGTCCCCAGATGGAGATCGTCCGTGTCGCAGAACGCCATGTCGGCGGGGGCCACGCTGGTCGAGAACGTCTGGACGGTGTCGTACGACAGCCGTTTCCAGAGCGCGGTGATCGAGGCCCGCACCGTCTCCAGGTGCGGGTAGCCGTGCTCGACCGGTCCGTCGTTCGCCACGCCGGTACCCCCAAGACGCCCTGAACCCGACTCCACTCTACGAGGGTGCGGGCGGATTTTCCCCGGCCGACGACCGCCCTGGCATACTCCCGGCCGTGACCATCGAACCCGGGACCTCCCTGCAGGTAGGCGACAAGGACGAGGCCCTGGAGCAGCGCCTCGACGACGAGCTCACCGCCTTCAACGCCGAGGCGACCGGCGCCGGCACCCCGGCACCCCTCACCGTCCGTGCCACCGACGCCGGCGGAGAGCTGGCCGGCGGGCTCACCGCGTGGATCTGGGGCTCCTGCTGCGCCGTCGACATGCTGTGGGTGCGCGCGGACCAGCGCCACGCCGGCTGGGGGACCCGGCTCATGGGCGCCGCCGAGGAGGAGGCCGTGCGCCGCGGCTGCACCGAGATGATCGTGTCCTCCTTCACCTTCCAGGCCCCCGGCTTCTACAAGGGCCTCGGCTTCCGCGAGACCGGCCGCACGGAGGGCATCCCCGGCGGCCACCAGGACGTGCACCTGCACAAGGTCATCGGCGCTTGAGAAGCGGCGCCCGGGACGCCTTCTCCCACTCCAGCACCCATACGTCGTTCAGGCCCTCCCGCAGCACAGGGCCGGGCACGTACAGCGCCCGCTGCGGGCCCGCGGACCAGTAGCGGCCCAGGTTGAAGCCGTTGACCCACACGAACCCCCGGGTCCAGCCCGGCAGTTCGAGCAGCGCGTCCCCCGCGCCCCGCACGGTGAGGGTGCCCCGGTGGAGACCCGGGGCTCCTTCTTCGGGAAGCGGCCGGAAAGCCATCCCGTCGACGTCCTCCAGCGCGTCCAGCCGCAGCCCACGCGCGCGTACCCCGTGCAGAAACTGCCGCTCGTGCAGCAGCCCCCCGGTGATCCCCTTCGCCTCCCCGGTCCGCGGCCCGTAGTTGACCCGCCCCAGGGACTCCACCCACAGCTCCACGCGCGCGTGCCCCGCCACGGGCTCCTTCAGCCGCTCGTCCTCCTCGGTGAGCACCCCGGCCCGCTCCCCGTCGACGTACACCACCGCCAGATCCCGCACCCCGCGCGCGATCAGCGGGTAGGGCTGCCGGGGCCCCGGGACGGTCACTGCGTAGCGCACCAGGCCCCGGTCCACGTCCAGTTCCTCGAAGGTCGGAGGGACGGGGGAGAGGGTCTCCGGGCCGCCGAGCGTCTCCAGCACGTCGCTCAGGGACGCCCAGCCGGTCAGCTCCACCTCGGCGGGAGAGCCCAACTGCGCCGGCTCCAACGGCAGTTCGGGAAGCGGGCCGTCCGCGTACTCGGCGAGGACTTCCCTGAAGCGCCAGAACTTGTCCGTGGGAAGGCCGAACTCGTCGATCGGCGCGTCATAGTCGTACGACGTCACATCCGGCTCCAGCACACCGTCGTGCAGATCGCCACCGCCCCGGTTCGCGCCCGCCCACCCCGCGAAGCTCGTCCCGCCGTGCGCCATGTAGAGGTTCACGGAGGCCCCGCACTCCAGGATCTCCCGCAGGGCCGCCGCCGCGTCCCCGGGATCCCGTACGACGTGCTCGGCGCCCCAGTGGTCGAACCAGCCGCACCAGAACTCCATGCACATCAGCGGCCCGGCGGCCCGGTGCCGGCGCAGGGTCTCGAAGGCCACGCGCGCGTGGGAGCCGAAGTTCACCGTGGCGAGGACACCGGGGAGCGAGCCGCCGGTCAGCATGTGGTCCTCGGGGCCGTCGGAGGTGAACAGCGGGACCGTGACGCCCGTCTCGCGCAGGAGGGAGGCCAGCCGGCGCAGATACTCCGCGTCCGAGCCGTAACTGCCGTACTCGTTCTCGACCTGCACCATGATCACCGGACCGCCGCGGTCGATCTGCCGGGCCACGACCTGGGGCAGCAGCCGGCGGAACCAGCGCTCGACATGCCCCAGGTACTCCGCGTCGCCGGTGCGCGGCCGCCCCGTCAGCCAGTGCGGCAGCCCGCCGTTCTCCCACTCGGCGCAGATGTACGGCCCCGGCCGCACGATCGCCCACAGCCCCGCCTCCCGCGCCGCGTCCAGGAAACGGCCGAGGGCCTCCACATCGTCGTAGGAACCCGGCCTCGGCTCGTGAAAGTTCCACGGGACGTACGTCTCCACGCAGTTCAGGCCCATCGCCCGCAGCATCGCCAGCCGGTGCCCCCACTGCGCCTCGTGCACCCGGAAGTAGTGCAGCGCACCGGACAGCAGCCGCACCGGCCGCCCGTCCAGCAGAAAGTCCTTTTCCCCCACCGTGAACTCGCTCATACGCCCCACCCTCACCTCTGGCGCAGGTCAGGGTCCATGGACAAAGATCGGCGCAGCTTGGACGGATGAAACGGGGCCTGCCGATGTACCACACCTGGATGCGGTTCCTCACGCCCGGCCCCGCCCACCACCGCCTCGGCCTCGTCTGCCTCGGCGTCGGCCTCCAGTACGGCGCCCTGCCCACCGTCGGCCCCCGCACCCTCGACCACCACGTCGCCGTCGTCATCAGCACCGGCGGCGGCTGGTACGAGGACGCCCGCGGCCGCCGTACGACCGTCACCGCGCCCGCCCTGCTGTGGCTCACCCCCGGCGTCCCCCACCACTACGCGCCCGACCCCGAAACCGGCTGGGACGAGGGCTTCGTCGACTTCACCGGGCCCGCCACCGCCACCTACACCGAACTCGGCTACATCGAACCCGGCCGGCCCGTCGTCCCCCTGACCGACGCCACCGGACCCCGCGCCGTCATCGGACGCATGGCCCGCGCCGCCCGCCGCGACAACCCCCTCCTGGAGGTCGAGACCGGCGCCGCCGTCCACGAACTCCTCGTCGCCCTGCGCCGCGCCCGCGCCGACCTCACCCCCGACGGCCACCAGGTCCTCAAGGCCCTCGCCCGCGACGCCTTCACCCCCATGTCCGTCGCCGACCACGCCGCCCGGCACGCCATGACCCTCGCCGAACTGCGCACCGCCGTGCGCCGCGGCGCCGGCTGCAGCCCCAAGGACTACCTGCTCGGCATCCGCCTGGGCCGCGCCAAGGAACTCCTCGCCGCCACCGAACTCCCCGTCGCCGCCGTCGCCCGCCGCGTCGGCTACGACGACCCCGCCTACTTCTCCCGCCTGTTCACCCGCCGCGTCGGCACCGCCCCCGTCCGCTTCCGCGCCCAGCAGGGCCGCGCCGTCCCCGGCGGCTGGAGCGACCAGGTACCCGACCCCGACGATCCACCCAGACTCCCCGGCACCGACGCCACCTAGGGGCCACGGCGGCCGCCTCCGGCCCCACCGAGGCGACTCCGGCGGATCCTTCGCGTGCTGAGCCCCGCGCCGAGGCGACCCGAGCCGACCCGACGACCGAGCCGGGCCGCTCCACGCGCCTTCGCGGGCGGCTCTCCGCAGGGACCGGGCCCGATCGCGGACACCTCGACGGCGTCCCCGCAGCCGCCACGTAGGGTGGTCGCCCATGACCACCAGCACCAACGGAACCGGTGACGTCGACCCCGCCGTGCGCGAGGAGCTCGCCCGGCTGCGCGACAGCATCGACAACATCGACGCCGCCGTCGTCCACATGCTCGCCGAACGCTTCAAGGCCACCCAGCAGGTCGGCCACCTCAAGGCCCAGCACCAACTGCCGCCCGCCGACCCGGCCCGCGAGGCCCGCCAGATCGAACGGCTGCGCACCCTCGCCGAGAACGCCAAGCTCGACCCGGCCTTTGCTGAGAAGTTCCTCAACTTCATCATCGCCGAAGTGATCCGCCACCACGAGCGGATCGCAGAGGATGCGGTCAACGGCACCTCGTCACAGGCGAGCTGACCTCGGCCGACGCCGAAAGGGCGTGACAGGCGGGCCCGCGAGAGGCATGCTGCGCTGTGCACTCCTTGTCAGCTGACGAGCACTCCCCGTCAGCTTTTCGGACATAAGCTGGTTGTCCCACGCGGGAGGGACGTCGGGCCATGCCGTCGGATGCCAAGATCCTCATCGTCGACGACCACGAGGACACGCTGTACGCCCTGGAGAGCGCCCTCGCCCCGCTGGGGTACCGGCTCAGCCGAGCCACCAGCGGCGACGAGGCCCTCAAGCAGGTACTCCGCGGGCAGGTCGGCCTGCTCCTCCTCGACGTCCGCATGCCCGGCGTCAGCGGCCTCGACGTCGTGCGCTACATGCGCCGCCTCGAACAGACCCAGCACATACCCGTCGTCCTGCTCACCGGCTTCGGCACCGACCACGAACTGACCTCCACCGCCTTCGGGCTCGGCGTCGCCGACCTGATCACAAAACCCATCGACCCCTGGATACTGCGCACCAAGGTCCGCTACCTCTACGACGACCACCGGCGCCAGCTCGTCCTCCAGGAGGAGATCCGCGAACTGCGCGCCCTCGTCAAGAACCACGGCGAGGCCCACGACCGCCCCTCACGCCCCGCCCTGCCCCACCCGGACACCAGGGTCCCGCTCCAGCGCGCAGAAGGGGCGCACCACAGCAGTCTCGAACAGGACCGGACATAGGCCGCGTACCGATCCGCCCCTGTGCCCGGCCAGTCCCATCAGGCAGCATGTCCTGCATGTCCGTACTGACGCGCGACGAAGCGCAGACCCGTGCCAAGCTCCTCGACGTCCACCGGTACACGATCGACCTCGATCTGACGACCGGCGACGACACCTTCGACTCCCGCACCGTCATCCGCTTCACCCTGCGCACGGACGGCGACACCTTCGTCGAGCTCAAGCCCGCACAGCTGCGCTCCGTCGCCCTCGACGGACAGCCCCTCGACCCGGAGGCCCTGGACGGCGATCGGCTGCCCCTGAAGAACCTCACCGCCGGCGAACACGAACTCCGCATCGACGCGAGCATGCGCTACTCCCGCACCGGCGAGGGCATGCACCGCTTCACCGACCCCACCGACGACGAGACCTACCTCTACACCCAGCTCTGCATGGACGACGCCCCCCGCGTCTTCGCCGCCTTCGACCAGCCCGACCTCAAGGCCGTCTTCGAGCTGACCGTGAAGGCCCCCGAGAACTGGACCGTCCTCGCCAACGGCATCACCGAACACCTCGGCGACGGCCACTGGCAGGCCGCCCCCACCCCGCAGATCTCCACCTACCTCGTCGCCGTCGCCGCCGGCCCCTACCACTCCGTCACCACCGAACACCGAGGCCTGCCCTTCGGCCTGCACTGCCGCCGCTCGCTCGCCCCCTACCTCGACGCGGACGCCGACGAACTGTTCGAGGTCACCAAGCAGTGCTACGACCGCTACCACGAGAAGTTCGAGGAGCCCTACCCCTTCGACTCCTACGACCAGGCGTTCGTCCCCGAGTTCAACGCCGGCGCCATGGAGAACCCCGGACTGGTCACCTTCCGCGACGAGTTCGTCTACCGCTCCGCCGTCACCGACACCGAACGCCAGACCCGCGCCATGGTCATCGCCCACGAGATGGCCCACATGTGGTTCGGCGACCTCGTCACCCTGCGCTGGTGGGACGACATCTGGCTCAACGAGTCCTTCGCCGAGTACATGGGCTACCAGACCTGCGCCGAAGCCACCCGCTTCGCCGACACCTGGACCGACTTCGGCGTCGCCCGCAAGGCCTGGGGCTACGAGGCCGACCAGCGCCCCTCCACCCACCCCGTCGCCCCCGACCCCGAGGTCGTGCCCGACACCGCCTCCGCCATGCTCAACTTCGACGGCATCTCCTACGCCAAGGGCGCCTCCGCGCTACGGCAACTGGTGGCCTGGCTCGGCGAG
This sequence comes from Streptomyces sp. NBC_00019, assembly GCF_045041015.1. Lineage (NCBI taxonomy): Bacteria > Bacillati > Actinomycetota > Actinomycetes > Kitasatosporales > Streptomycetaceae > Streptomyces > Streptomyces sp. NBC_00019. The sequence continues at coordinate 2,995,699 of NZ_CP108302.1, read as the reverse complement.
AAGGACTTCCTCGCCGGCATCAACACCCACTTCGCCCGCCACAAGTTCGCCAACGCCACCCTCGCCGACTTCATCGACTCCCTCGCGAGCAGCACCGAACGCGACGTCCACGCCTGGGCGGAGACCTGGCTGCGCACCACCGGCGTCGACACCCTCAAGCCCCAGGTCACCCCCGGCGACGAAGGCACCTACACCCTCCAGGTCGAGCAGACCGGCAGCCGCCCGCACCGCATCGCCGTCGGCCTCTACGACCGGACCCTGGCGGAAGGCGCGGCCGACACGGGCCGCCACCTCGTCCTGCGCGAACGCCTCGACCTCGACATCCCGCAGACCGCACCCCAGCCCATCGGCAAGCGCCCCGCCCTCCTGCTCCTCAACGACGGCGACCTCAGCTACGCCAAGGTCCGCTTCGACGCCGACTCCTTCGACACCGTCCGCGCCGCCCTGTCGGGCCTGCCCGACCCGCTCACCCGCGCCGTCGTCTGGAACGCCCTGCGCGACGCGGTCCGCGACGGCGAACTGGCGCCCACCGCCTACCTCGAGGCCGCCCGCACCCACCTCCCGCACGAGACCGACCTCGCCCTCGTCCAGGGCGTCCTCGCCTTCGCCTCCGTCCAGGTCGCCGGCCGCTACGTGAATTCCGAGGAGCGCCCCGCCGCCCTCGCCACCCTCACCTCCCTGTGCCGCGACCTCATCCGCCGCACCGAGGACGGCGACAACCCCGGCCTGCGCCTGATCGCCGTACGCCACTTCATCGACGTCGCCGCCCACCCCGACACCATCGCCGCCTGGCTCGCCGACGGCACCGTCCCCGGCGGCCCCGAACTCGACCCCGAACTGCGCTGGCGCGTCCTGGCCCGCCTCGCCGTACTCGACGCCACCGACGAGACCGCCATCGCCGCCGAACTCGACCGCGACCCGTCCGCCACCGGCCAGGAGGGCGCCACCCGCTGCCGCGCCGCCCTGCCCGACGCGGCCGCGAAGCGCACCGCGTGGGAGGCCATGTTCGCCCACGACGACCTGTCCAACTACCTGTTCACCGCCACCGCCCAGGGCTTCTGGCAGCCCGAACAGGCCGAACTCCTGCAGGAGTACGTCCCGCGCTACTTCGAGGACGCCGTCGCCCTCGCCGCCCGCCGCGGCCCCGCCATCGCCGACGCCGCCGGCCGCTACGCCTTCCCCGCCTACGCCGTCGACGCCGACACCCTTGGCCACGGCGAACGGTGCCTGCGCAACGCCGAGCCCATCCCGGCCCTGCGCCGCAAGCTCGCCGACCAACTCGACGACCTGGCACGCGCGCTGCGAGTGAGGGAGTCCTAGTACCTCAGGCGTAGGCCGCGGTTGCTCCCGGGAGACGACGCGGGAGGGTGATCGTCCGCCCTAGGCTACGGACAGTCAAGGACGATCAACTCTGGGAGACAGACCCGTGATCTTAGTAACCGGCGCCACCGGAAACGTCGGCCGTGCCCTCGTCGACCGCCTCGTCGCCGCAGGCCGACCCATACGCGCCCTCAGCCGCGACCCGCAGAAGGCCGCACTGCCCGACGGGGTGGAGGTCATGCGCCTCCACCCCGACAGGTCCGTCTTCGAAGGCGCCACCAAACTCTTCCTCTACGTCCAGGCCGCGAACGCCGAACTCCTCACGGCGGCCCGCGAAGCCGGCGTCCGGCACGTCGTGTTCCTGTCCGCCGGATACGTCAAAGCAGGCGCCGACGACAGCAACCCCCTCCAGGTCATGCACGCCAACGCCGAACGCGCCATCCGCGACAGCGGCCTGGAATGGACCTTCCTGCGCCCCCACGCCTTCGCCGTCAACGCCCTTTCATGGGCGGCGCAGATCCACGCCGGCGACACCGTCCGCGGCGTCTTCGCCGACGCGATGAGCGCACCCATCCACGAGGACGACATCGCCGCCGTCGCCGAACACGCCCTCCTCGACGTCGGCCACGAAGGCGCCACCCACATCCTCACCGGACCCGCAGCGACCAGCAACGCCGACCAGATCGCCGCGATCGGCCGGGCCCTCGGACGCGACCTGGAGTACGTCGAACTCCCGCCGGAGCAGGCCGCCACCGAACTGTTCTCCCACATGCCGCCACACCTCCTCCAGTTCCTGCTGAAGAGCTGGGCCGCCACCGTCGGCGTGACCCCGGAGATCACCGCCACCGTCGAGAAGATCACCGGAAGGCCGGCCCGCACCTTCGAGCAGTGGGCCCGGGACCACGCCGAGGACTTCCGGGGCTGACCCCCCCAACACGTTCTCCCCGCACGGAAGTACCCCCTTTCGGGTCTGAATCGTTGAACCTTTCGGGCGCGCCCACGCAACCGCGTACAAGCTGGAACTCCCTCTGGCGGCGCGCCCCGGAGGACAACCATGAGCACCCCGCCACTGGCTTCCGGCCCCGAAGGCCCCCGCGCCCTGCGCCCGTTGCTCGACACCGTCCTCGAAGCGCTACGAGACGGCGCGAGGGAGCGCGGGGGCCCGCTGCCGAGGGGAGGCCCGGAAACGGTCGGGACCCGCGTACGGCACGCGGTGGGCGACGTACTCCCCGACGAGGGCGACCCGGAGGCGCTACGCCACCTGGTACGGGCCCTCGCGGCAGGCTCCGCCGACCCGGCGGACCCCCTATGCGCCGCCCACCTGCACTGCCCACCCCTCGCGGTAGCAGCGGCAGCCGACCTGGCGGCATCAGTCCTCAACCCGTCCCTGGACTCCTGGGACCAGGCACCGGCAGCGTCGGAGCTGGAGCGACTGGTAACTCGGGTACTTGCCAATGAGGTCTACGTCGATGTGCCTAGGGGCGCGGGGAACTGCGCGACAAGCCCCTACGGGCCCGCAGCCGACAACGAGCCCGACTCCCTCGTGACAACTGGCGGCACCGAATCGAACCAACTGGCCCTTCTCCTGGCCCGAGAAGCCCTGGGCGCCGGTGTCCGCCTGGTCTGCGGAGCCAACACCCACCACTCCCTGCCCCGAGCCGCCTGGCTCCTGGGCCTCCCCGACCCGGTGATCGTCCCCGCGCCCGCAGGCACCCTGGACCCCGCCGCCCTGGACGCCGCACTCACCGACCTCCCCGGCCCCCACCTCGTCGCCGCCACCGCAGGAACCACCGACGCCGGCCTTATCGACCCGCTCCCCGAGATCGCCGCGGTCTGCCGATCCCACGGCGCCCGCCTGCACATCGACGCGGCGTACGGCGGAGGGCTCCTCTTCAGCACCCGGCACCGGGACAAGCTCACCGGCCTGAGCGCCGCAGCCACCGTCACACTCGACCTGCACAAACTCGGCTGGCAGCCGGTCGCCGCAGGCCTCCTCGCCGTCCAGGACGCCCGCGACCTCGCCGCACTCCAACAGCGCGCCGACTACCTCAACGCCGACGACGACACCGAAGCCGGCCTTCCCGACCTCCTCGGCCGCTCCCTGCGCACCACCCGCCGCCCCGACGCCCTCAAGATCGCCGTCACCCTGAAAACCCTCGGGCGCACCGGACTCGGCCGACTCGTCGACCAAGTCTGCGCACGGGCAAGGGAGTTCGCCGAACTCGTCCAGAACCACCCGGGGTTCGAGCTCCACGACCCGCCCACCATCAGCACGGTCCTGTTCCGGCCGGTCCACGCCACCGACGACGACATCGCCGCCGTACGCCGAAAACTCCTCACCGACGGCCGCGCCGTCCTCGGCCGGGCCCGCCTCGACGGCCGGCTCTGGCTCAAGGCCACCCTCCTCAACCCCCACACCCGGCCCGACGACCTGGCCGCGCTCCTGAAAGTCGTGGAAGGAACCACCCACAGATGACCCCCACACCGCCCCACCAGCAGCCCGACGCACCCCGCGACCTCGTCGGCATCGGCATCGGCCCCTTCAACCTCTCCCTCGCCGCCCTCGCCCACCCCCTCGCCGAACTCGACACCGTCTTCTACGAACAACGCCCCGCCTTCGACTGGCACCCCGGCCTCCTCATCGACGGTGCCAGAATCCAGGTCCCCTTCCTCGCCGACCTGGTCACCCTCGCCGACCCCGCCAGCCCCTGGACCTTCCTCAACTACCTCAAGAGCCGCGACCGGCTCTTCCCCTTCTACTTCGCCGAGCGCTTCCACATCCAGCGCGCCGAATACGACGCCTACTGCCGCTGGGTCGCCGAGAACCTCCCCGGACTCCACTTCGGCCACCAGGTCGACGCCGTCCGCTGGAACCCCGAACGCGACCTCTTCGAGGTCGACTTCACCCAGCTCGACACCGACGGAGAAGCCGAAGCCCTCGGCCGGACGTACACGAAGAACATCGTCCTCGGCGTCGGCACCGAGCCCTACATCCCCGAACCCCTCAAACCCCTCGTCGAGGCCACCGGTGTGCCCGTCATCCACGCCGCCGACTACCTCGCCCACCGGGACGCCTTCCAGCGCGCCGAACACGTCACCGTCGTCGGCACCGGACAGTCCGGCGCCGAGATCTTCCTCGACCTGCTCCGCACCCGCCCCGCGGGCCGCGAAGGCCTCCACTGGCTCGGCCGCACCGAGGCCTTCGCCCCCATGGAGTACTCCAAGCTCGGCCTGGAACACTTCACCCCCGACTACACCCGCTACTTCCACGCCCTTCCCGAAGCCGAACGCGACCGCCTCGTCACCGCCCAATGGCAGCTCCACAAAGGCATCGACGCCGACACCATCGCCGCCATCCACGACGAGCTCTACCGGCGCGCCCTGCACGGCGGCTGGCCCGACACCGTCCTCACCCCCGGCGTCCGCGTCCGCACCGCGGGATGCGTCGCCACCACCAAGGTCGAACTCCACCTCGAACACACCGAGCAGAACACCCGCTCCCGCCTCACCACCGACGCCGTCGTCCTCGCCACCGGCTACCGCGAACGCCCCCTGGACCGCATCCTCGCCGGACTCGACCCCTACCTGCGCCGCGACAGCCGCGAACGCCCCCGCGTCGACGAACAGTTCCGCCTCGTCCTCGACCCCTCCGTCACCGGCACCCTCTACGTCCAGAACGCCGAACGCCACACCCACGGCGTCGGCACCCCCGACCTCGGCCTCGCCGCCTGGCGCAGCGCCACCATCCTCAACTCCCTGACGGAGAAGGCCCCTTACCCCCTCCCCACCCGAACGGCCTTCACCACGTTCGGCCTCGACCAACAGCCCCAGATCCCGGCCGCCCGCCAGGCCCAGACACTCACCCCACTGGTCGAGGGACGCTAGGAGAAGAGCGCGCACGCCAACGGCGCCGACGTGAAAGCCTCGCCGGCGCCGTGGACGTAACTCTGCCGAACCCTGTGGAAGGCCCGGACCACTAGAAGACCGGCGTACCGTTCCGCGTCAGCTTCCAGTCCACCGACGCGAAGTCGGCCGGGTTCAGCACACCCTTCGCCGTCACCCACTCCGCGATCCGCGTACGGATCTCCGTCGACTCCGCCCACAGCTCCTTCGCCGAAGCCACGTGCGGGAACGCACCGCCACCGTTGGCACGGTAGTTGTTCACCGCGAACACGAACTGCTGCGCGTCGTCCAGCGCCGCACCGTTGTAGGTGAGGTTCTTGATCCGCGAACCCGCCGCCTGCGCGATGTCGATCTCGTACGACAGCCCCGACACGTAGTCGTAGTTGTAGTCCGGACGGCTGTTCGCGTTCGTCAGCTTCTCCACGTCCACCACGGCGTCCGCCGCGGTCTGCACGAAGTACTGCGCCGAGTACTCCAGGTACGCCTTGATCTGCGCACCCGTCAGCAACTTCGCGACCAGCGTGTTGTCGTACACGTACAGGCTCGACAGGTCCCGGATCGTCACATTGCCCGCCGGGATCTCCGACGTACGGGAGAACGGCGAGGCCTGCGAGAGGACCGGCAGCGCGGCGTACTCGGTGCTCGCCAGCGCCGCCTTGACCACATCCTCCTGGACCTTCGTGATCAGGTCGATGATCGGGGCGTCCTTGTAGCGGGCCTCGACCGTCGTCAGCGTCTCCGTGGCCGTACCGACGACCTGGTTGACGTACTCCACCACGATGTCGTGGTCGTCCTTCAGCAGCTTCGTGATCTTCGGGTCGTCCGCGACCGTCTTCGAGTCACGCACCGTCGCCTTCACCGACTCGACCGTCCAGCGGCCCTTCGAGAAGACCAGCTCGAAGTCGAACAGGGACAGCCGCTGCGCGTAGCAGAGCGGCTCCGACAGGACGACCGTCCTGCCGGTCTTCTCGTTGGTGACCAGCAGCTCGGCGATCTCCGTGTGCGCGTGCCCGACGAGGATCGCGTCGATGCCCGGCACCTGCTGGGCCACCAGCGCCGCCGAGTTCTCGATGTACGGCAGTTGGTCACCGTACGACGAGGTGCCCGAGGAGCCGGAGTGCGCCGACACGACGACCACGTCCGCACCCATCGACCGCAGCTTCGGCACCCACTTCGCGGCCTGCTCCTCCAGGCCCGGGAACACCAGCTTGCCCTCGACGTACGCCTTGTCCCAGATCGCGATGCCCGGGTTGGTCAGACCGAGGACGGCCACCTTGACCGGCGGGAGACCGGGCGGGCAGATCTTCTTGATGAAGTAGGGCGGGAAGGCCGGCTTCAGCGTCGTCGCGTCCAGCGCGTTCGCGCCGAGCAGCGGGAAGTGGCACTGGTCCTCGAACTTGCGCAGCGTCTCGATGCCGTAGTTGAACTCGTGGTTGCCCAGCGCCACGGCGTCATAGCCGATCGCGTTCATCGCCGCGGCCATCGGGTGGACCGGACCGCCCTTGGCGGTGATCGGGTCCACCTTCGCGTAGTAGTACGTCAGCGGCGTGCCCTGGATCGTGTCGCCCGCGTCGATGAGCAGCGTGTTGCGGCGGCCCTTCTCCGCACGGACCTGATCGACCAGGGTCGAGACCCGGGCCAGACCCTTCGCGTTGCCCTTGGCGTCCGTGTACTCCGTGTCCTTGAAGTAGTCCCAGTTGAAGATGTTGCCGTGCAGGTCGGTGGTGCCCATCACCGTGAAGGAGTACCGCTTTGCGGGCTTCTGCCCCTTCTTGGCCTCCGCCGCCTCAGCCGCAGGAGCCCCCACGGCACCGGCCAGCGCGACGCCCGCACCGGTCACGGCGGACTTCTCCAGGAACTTCCTGCGGTTCAACGGCATGTCTTGATCTCCTCGGGGAACGGTCAACAACGCGCGTAGATTCTGACCCGCACACGCCGAACCGCAACACCCCCTACAGGTTTCGATCTGATGACCCAACCTGTCACCCGACGAGCTGACAACACGCCAAGAAGTGACAGAGTGGGTCGTATGACCACACCAGCTGCGGACGACCCCCAACCCTTCGTGCCCTACGGCACCCCCGACGCCCCCCGCATCGCCGTCCGCGGCGAAGCCCGCCTCGAAGTCGACCCCGAAATCGCCCGCATCGGCGTCAGCGTCGCCGCCCGCGGCAAAGACCGCCGCACCGCCCTCGACGACCTCACCCGCCGCAACGCCACCGTCCTCGACCTCATCAAGACCTACGGCGACGCCGTCGAAAGGCTCGAGACAGGCGCCTTCTCCATCACCCCCCAGCTCAAGGAGAAAGGCCGCGGCGAACGCGTCCACGCCTACCACGGCAGCGTCCACGTCACCGCCGAACTCACCGACTTCACCGCACTCGGCGAACTCACCACACGACTCGCCGACCTGGACCTCACCCGCGTCGACGGCCCCTGGTGGGCCCTACGCCCCAACTCCCCGGCCCACCGCCAGGCCCGCCAGCAGGCCGTCAAAGAAGCCGTCCAGCGAGCCCGCGAATACGCCGAGGCACTCGGAACCACACTCGCCGCCCTCGTCGAACTCGCCGACATCGGCGCCGAGAACGCCCAACCCCTCGCCCCCGCCGCCCCCGGCAGCCGCATGCGCTCCATGTCCTACGCCGCGGCCGAGGACGACGCCGCCGCCCCCCTCGACCTCGAACCCCAACGCCAACGCGTCTACGCCCAGGTCAACGCCCGCTTCACCATGGCACCACCGAAGCTCTGAAACCGAGGGGAATTCGCACAAGGGAACGCTCATCGGAGCACCCCGGCGCACAATTCAACCCTTGTCAACAACCCGTCATCCAAAGGTTGTTGAGTAGTCACCGCCCACCAAATCCCTACCCACCGGTAAGCCCTAGGGTCAAAACATGCGCCGAGCAAAGATCGTCTGCACCCTGGGCCCCGCCACCGACTCATACGACCAGATCAAGGCACTGGTCGAAGCCGGAATGGACGTAGCCCGCTTCAACCTCAGCCACGGCAGCTACGCCGAGCACGAGGAGCGCTACCACCACGTCCGCAAGGCCTCCGACGAGACCGGCCACAGCGTCGGCATCCTCGCCGACCTTCAAGGCCCGAAGATCCGCCTCGGCCGCTTCACCGAAGGACCCGTACTCCTTGAACGCGGCGACACCTTCACCATCACCGTGGAAGAAGGCGCCGAAGGCGACCGGCAATCCTGCGGAACGACATACGCGGGCCTCGCCGACGACGTCAGCGCGGGCGAGCGCATCCTCGTCGACGACGGCAAAGTCTGCCTCGAAGTCACCGCCGTCGACGGCCCCCACGTCCACACCACCGTCATCGAAGGCGGCATGGTCTCCGACAACAAGGGACTGAATCTGCCGGGTGTGGCCGTGTCGGTGCCGGCCCTCTCGGAAAAGGACGAGGCAGACCTGCGCTGGGCCCTGCGGACAGGCTTCGACGTCATCGCACTGTCCTTCGTCCGATCCGGCCGCGACATCGACGACGTCCACCGCATCATGGACGAAGAAGGCCGACGCCTCCCCGTCATCGCCAAGGTCGAAAAACCCCAGGCCGTTGAAGCGATCGAGGACATCGTCGCCGCCTTCGACGGCATCATGGTGGCGCGCGGCGACCTCGGCGTGGAGATGCCCCTCGAACAGGTCCCCATCGTCCAGAAGCGCGCGATCAAGCTGGCGAAGCGCAACGCCAAGCCCGTCATCGTCGCCACCCAGATGCTCGACTCGATGATCGAGAACTCCCGCCCGACAAGGGCCGAGGCGAGCGACGTGGCGAACGCCGTCATCGACGGCACGGACGCCGTGATGCTGTCCGGCGAGACCAGCGTCGGCAAATACGCCATCGAGACCGTCCGCACCATGGCGAAGATCGTCACAGCCGCCGAGGAAGACATCCTCGCCAAAGGCCTCCCGCCCCTGACCGAACGCAACAAACCCCGCACCCAGGGCGGCGCGGTCGCCCGCGCGGCAGCCGAAATGGGCGACTTCCTCGGCGCCAAATTCCTCGTCGCCTTCACCCAGTCCGGAGACACCGTCCGCAGACTCTCGCGCTACCGCTCCCCGATCCCGCTCCTGGCGTTCACCCCCGAGCCGGCGACCCGCTCCCAACTGAACCTGACGTGGGGAGTGGAGACCTTCCTGGGCCCCCAGGTCGACTCCACGGACGCGATGGTCGACCAAGTGGACGAACTGCTCCTGAAGTACGGCCGCTGCGAGAAGGGCGACACCGTGGTGATCACCGCGGGTTCGCCGCCCGGGGTTGCCGGGTCGACGAACCTCGTCCGGGTGCACCACATCGGCGAGGACGACAGTCCCAAGTAGTCAGTGTTTCGGGCCTACGTGGGTGTCCATGAGGGCGACTGAGGCTTTGCGGGCGATGGAGATGTTGAAGGGGTCGCTGCCTCGGGCGAGGGTCGTCCATTCGACGCCGACGAGGTCGAGGGTGTTCGTGAAGAGCTTCCTGATGTCGTCGGACTTGTTGGTGAAGAAGTACCGGGGGTATTCGTAGCGCTTGCGTTCACCGGCTACGAGGCGGGTCGTCCAGTTGGTGATGCGGCAGCCGTCGGAGTGGATGAGGCCGCGGATGAATTCCCAAGGGTGGGCGTCGACGATTTCCTGCTGCCAGGGTTCGAGGGCGATGAGGCGGTCGTGCTTCTTGCCGGGTCCGTGCTGGGGGAAGAGGTGGGGCCAGTGCTTGCTGGAGCCCGTGACAGCGACGCAGCCCTGCTTCTTGACACGGCACACGCTGTTGTCCGGGCGAACGGAGCGCATCGCGGCCTCGCACTCGTCGATCACACCTGGCCAGGCGTTGTCCAGCACGATGCGCATGAAGTAGACCCCGCGCCGGTGGAGGTTGATGCACCCGTCGCCGAGGTAGAGGCCCAGTAGATACGAGTACTTCTCGGGTGCGTCCGGAGGCCCGGGGAATTCCTGGCATCGCGGGCATGGTTTGCCACTGCGCCTGACGGGATCAATGCGTGTTTGCCAGGAGCGGATCGCGAACCGCGAGACGCCGACTTCTTTGCTCACGGAGTTCAGGCTGCGCCCTTGAGCGACGAGGGCCAAGGCTCGCTTGCGTGTGCTGACGTCGTACATGCGGCCACTCTGTGCGAGTGATCGCGAAGACACGCAGCAAAAAGCGGATGTTCACGAGAACGTGGACATCCGCTTACTGGGTTAACCTTCGAATCGAAGGAAAAGTGCCCCGGGTGGGATTCGAACCCACGCTGTCGGTGGTTTGAGCACCGTGTCTCTCCCGCTGGACTACCGGGGCTTCCTCTAAAACAAAGGTTGGCGGTCACCCGCCGTGCCCCCACCTTACCGCAGCTAGGTAGGCTCTTGGGAGCAGCACCCCTGCCCTGAACGAGGAGCCCCCGTGACCGCCCCCGAGTCGCCCCAGCCCGTAGACGCGCCCGACGACGACAAGTCGCACGTGCCTCCGCTGACGACCCGTGTCGTCATCGCCGAGGACGAGGCCCTCATCCGGCTCGACCTCAAAGAGATGCTGGAGGAAGAGGGCTACAGCGTCGTCGGCGAGGCCGGTGACGGTGAGCAGGCCATCGAGCTCGCCCGTGAGCACAAGCCGGACCTCGTGATCCTCGACGTCAAGATGCCGAAGATGGACGGCATCTCCGCGGCCGAGAAGATCGCCGAGGAGCGCATCGCCCCCGTCCTCATGCTCACCGCCTTCTCGCAGCGCGACCTCGTGGAGCGCGCCCGCGACGCCGGTGCGATGGCGTACCTGGTGAAGCCCTTCAGCAAGAGTGACGTCGTACCGGCGATCGAGATGGCCGTGTCCCGGTTCACCGAGTTGAAGGAGCTGGAGGCCGAGGTCGCCGACCTGACCCTGCGCCTTGAGACCCGCAAGCTCGTCGACCGGGCGAAGTCGATTCTTCAGACCGAGTACGGGCTGACCGAGCCTGCCGCGTTCCGTTGGATCCAGAAGACGTCGATGGACCGCCGTATGTCGATGCAGCAGGTCGCCGAGGCTGTCATCCAGGACGCCGACGAGAAGAAGGCCGGGAAGGGCTGACCTTCCCCGAACACATCCATGCGAGAGGCCCGCGTCCCCAGCAGGGGGCGCGGGCCTCGTCGTACAGCGGTCACCGGGACGAGGACTCAGTCCTCGCCGAGGTACGCCTTCCGTACCGACTCGTCGTGCAGCAGGTCCTGGCCCGTGCCCGACAGTACGATCTTGCCGATCTCCATCACATGGCCGTGGTCGGCCAGCGACAGTGCTGCTTGGGCGTTCTGCTCGACCAGCAGGATCGTCGTGCCCTGGGACTTCAGCTCGGCGATGGTCGCCATGATCTTCTGCATCATGATCGGTGAGAGACCCATGGACGGCTCGTCCAGCATCAGCAGCTTCGGCTGGGACATGAGCGCGCGGCCCATGGCCAGCATCTGCTGCTCGCCACCGGACAGGGTGCCCGCGGCCTGCTTGCGGCGCTCTCCGAGGATGGCGAAGAGGTCGTAGGCGCGCTGGATGTCCTTCTCGATGCCCGGCTTGTCGTTCCGGAGGAAGGCGCCGAGCCGCAGGTTGTCCTCGATCGTCATGCGCGGGAAGATGTGCCGCCCCTCGGGGGAGTGGGCGAGGCCGAGCGAGACGATCTGGTGGGCCGGGGTCTTCTTGAGGGACTTGCCGTCGAACTTGATCTGGCCGCCGACGGGCTTGAGCAGACCGGACAGTGTCCGAAGCGTCGTCGTCTTGCCGGCGCCGTTGGTGCCGATGAGGGTGACGACCTCGCCGGCCTCGACCTTGAACGAGATGCCCTTGACGGCCTCGATCTTGCCGTAGGCGACCCGGAGGTCCTCTACTTCGAGCAGTGCGGTCATCGGTCGTTCTCCTTGCCGGGCGCGGCGTCGGTCGTGGTGTCGGCCTGGGCCTCGGCTGCTTCGACCTCCGCGGCTTCTTCGTCGCCGGGGGCGTCCTCGAAGGGCTCTCCGAGGTAGGCGGCGATGACGCGCTCGTCGCCCTGGACGGTGGCGCTGTCGCCTTCGACGAGTTTTTCGCCTTGGACGAGGACGGCCACGCGGTCGCAGAGGTTGAAGATGAACCGCATGTCGTGCTCGATGACGAGGACGGCGATGCCCTTGTCGCGTATGGCGAAGACCAGTTCTTCGGTGGCTCGCGTCTCCTGGGGGTTCATGCCGGCGGTGGGCTCGTCCAGGAGGAGCAGGCCGGGTTCGCTCGCGAGTGCTCGTGCGATTTCCAGCTTGCGCTGTTCGCCGTAGGGGAGGTTGCGTGCGAGGTGTTCGGCCTTGTTGGCGAGGCCGATGAACTCCAGGAGTTCCATGGCGCGTTCGCGGGAGGCCTTTTCGGCGCGGTGGAAGCCGGGGCCGCGCAGGAGTGCGGACCAGAGGCCTTCCTTCGTCCTGGTGTGGCGGCCGACGAGGACGTTTTCCAGGACCGTCATGTTGGCGAACAGGCGGATGTTCTGGAAGGTGCGGGCGACGCCGGCGGCGGTGACCTTGAACGACTTGGGCGGCAGGACGTTGCCCTTGTAGCGGACCTCTCCCTCGGTGGGGATGTAGAGGCCGGTGAGGCAGTTGAAGAAGGTCGTCTTGCCGGCGCCGTTGGGGCCGATGAGTCCGACGATCTCGCCGCTGTTGACGGTGAGGTCGACGTTGCGTACGGCGGTGAGGCCGCCGAAGCGCATGGTGACGCCGCGGGCGTCCAGGACGGTCGTCCCGGTGACGGTGGTGGTGTCGGTGGTCATGTGTCAGGCCCCTGTCTTGCCGAGGACTGTGGGCGCTTCGGCCTCTTCGTGGAATTCGAGCTGGCGACGCCGGTTCGGGATGAGGCCCTCGGGGCGGAAGCGCATGAGGAGGACGAGCGCGAGTCCGAAGGCGAAGAGCTGGTAGTCGCCGAGGAACTGGAGCTTGGCCGGGATGAGGTAGAGGAGTGCGGCGCCGACGAGGGGGCCGGCGATGGTGCCCATGCCGCCGAGGACGACCGCTGCGAGGAGGAAGGCCGAGTTGGGCGGTACGACGTGGGCGAACTGGTACTGCTCGGGGGTCACGGTGTAGGTGACGTGGGCCTGGACGGCGCCGGCGAGGCCGGCGAGGGAGGCGCCGAGGGCGAAGGCGATGAGCTTGACGCGGAAGCCGTTGATGCCCATGGCGAGGGCGGCGGTCTCGTCTTCGCGGATGGCGATCCAGGCGCGGCCGATGCGGGAGTCACTGCTGCGCTGGAAGACGACAACGACGATCAGCGTGATGATGAGCATCAGCAGGAAGTAGTTGGCGAATCGCGCGATGGTGAACCCGAGGATGGTGTGTTCGGCGCCGAAGTCGAAGCCGAGGATGTTGAGGTTCGGGATCGAGGAGATGCCGTTGGAGCCGTTGGTGATGTCGGGTCCGGAGGTGCCGTCCATGTTGAGGACGGTGATGCGGAAGATCTCACCGAATCCGAGGGTGACGATGGCGAGGTAGTCGCCGCGCAGTCGGAGGGTGGGGGCGCCGATGAGGACGCCGAAGACCATGGCGACTGCGGCGCCGAGGATTGCGGAGAGCCAGAACGGCAGGTGGATGTCGAACGGTGAGGAGGGGGAGCCGGAGACCATGGCCGCGGTGTAGGCGCCGACGCCGAGGAAGGCGACGTATCCGAGGTCGAGGAGGCCGGCGAGGCCGACGACGATGTTGAGGCCGAGGGCGACGGTGGCGAAGATCAGGATGTAGACGCCGATGGTCGCGTACTGGTCGTCGGACTGGGTGAAGGGGAAGAGCGCGGCGGCGATGAACGCGCCGAACATGGTGATGGTGCGGTGCTTGCCGGTGACGGCCGAGACCCGGGCCACGAGCCCGGCCTTGGCGAGGGCGGCGAAGCCGAAGCCGACGGTGATGAGGAAGCCGATGAACTGTTCGTCGTATTCGGTGCCGATGCCGTAGGTGAAGACGGTCAGGCCGACGGCCATGGCGGCGACGATGACGAGGATCTCGGCGTAGGCGGGGAGCGTGGGTGCCTTGCTGGGGGTGCCGGAGGCGATGGAGGCCTTGAAGACGGTCCACTTGTGGCGTGCGTTGTGCCTGAACTGCTCCCAGCCGGTGTCGTCGGGGTCGACGGGGTCGGGCTCGGGTCGTACGAAGGGCAGGGAGAAGGCGCCGAGGACGCCTGCCAGGGTGACGATCGCGACGATGTAGCCGCCGGGTTCCAGGTTGACGATGCCGCCGAGCTGGACGGTGATCGCGATGACGGTGTACCAGGCGGTGGCGAAGGTGCCGAGTGCGGCGAGTTTCAGGGCGCTGTCGGCGCCGGCGGGGGTGAGCCAGCGCAGGCCCGTGACGCCGTAGGAGGCGACGCCGAAGAGGGCGGTGAGGGCGCCGCCGATGAGGACGAGGACCTGGAGGCCGCCGGGGTAGCCGGTGACGGTGAGGTCGCCGGGGAATTCGCTGGTCCAGGTCCAGGCGAGGAAGGTGGAGACGACGGCGAGGGCGCCGCCGGCGGTGGCGAGGGCGCGGCCGACGTTCTCGGGGAGGCCGATGAGGCCCTTGGCGTTGCCGTCCTTGCTGACGGGGGCGCTGGGGGTTTCGGTGGTCTGTGTGGTCATCGGTGTCACGCCCTGTCAGCGACGCGCTCGCCGAGCAGGCCTTGTGGCCTGACGAGGAGTACGAGGATGAGGAGTACGAAGGCCCAGACGTTGGCCCAGGACTGGCCGCCGAGCAGGTCGAAGCCGGGGACGTCGGAGATGTAGGCGGTGGCCATGGTCTCGGCGAGGCCGAGGACGAGGCCGCCGAGCATGGCTCCGTAGATGTTGCCGATGCCGCCGAGGACGGCTGCGGTGAAGGCCTTGAGGCCGAGGATGAAGCCCATGCGGAACTGGACCTGGCCGTACTTGAGGCCGTAGGCGACGGCTCCGACGGCGGCGAAGACGGCGCCGAGGGCGAAGGCGACCACGATGATGCGGTCGGTGTTGATGCCCATGAGCCTCGCGGTGTCGGGGTCCTGGGCGGTGGCCTGCATGCCGCGGCCGGTGCGGGTCTTCATGACGAAGTAGGCGAGGATCGCCATGCTGATGGGGGCGGCGATGAGCAGGAAGATGTCACCGGTCTGGATGGTGACGCTGCCGATCTCGAAGGGGCCGCCCGCGATCTCGGGGAAGTTGATGGATTCCTTGGCACCGGGGTACCAGGCCCACACCGCCTGCTGGAGGGCGAGGGAGAGGCCGATGGCGGTGATGAGGGGGGCGAGGCGTGGCGCGGTGCGCAGCGGGCGGTAGGCGAACCGTTCCGCCCCTACGGCGACGAGGACTGCGGCGATGACGGCTCCGAGGAGCATCAGTGGCAGTGCGAGCCACATGGTGGTGCCGTCGGGCAGCACGTACAGGTAGACCGTGAGGGCGCCGAACCCTCCGATCATGAAGATCTCGCCGTGGGCGAAGTTGATGAGCTGGACGATGCCATAGACCATCGTGTAGCCGATGGCGACCAGCCCGTACATGGATCCCAGTAGCAGGCCGTTGACCAGCTGCTGCGGCAGTTCGTTCACCGCATGTCCTCCGAGACTTCGGATTGGTTTCGACGGATGTGTGGCCGGATGCGAGTCCGCGCGGGGCGCCAGTGGAACAGCGCCCCGCGCGGCTCGTTCAGGTGGTGCTGCGGGTCTCGATCAGCCGGTGTAGGTGCCGGACTTGACGGCCTTCCAGGCGCCGTTCTCGACGGCGTAGACGGTGAGCTGCTTGTTGGTGGCGTCACCGTACTCGTCGAAGGCGACCTTGCCGGTCACTCCGTCGAAGGAGACGTTCTGCACGGCGGCGGTGATCTTCGCACGGGCGTCGGACGGCAGCTTGCCGTCGTTGTCCTCGACGACCTTCTTCACGGCGAGGATGATCGACCAGGCGGCGTCGTAGGAGTAGCCGCCGTAGGCCGCGTAGTCGTCCTTGTAGCCGGCTGCCTTGTAGTCGGCGACGAACTGCTTGGCGGAGTCGAGTTCCTCGACCGGGGCGCCGACGGAGGTGGCGAGGTCGCCGGCGCTGCCGGCGCCCGCGAGCTCGACGAACTGCGGGTCGAAGATGCCGTCGCCGCCGACGAGCGGGATCTTGGCGCCGGAGGCCTTGATCTGCTTGCTGAGCGGGCCCGCCTGCGGGTACTCGCCGCCGTAGTAGACGACGTCGGCGCCGGAGGACTTGACCTTGGTGGCGACCGCGGAGAAGTCCTTGGTCTCGGGGTCGATGTGGTCGGTGCCGACGACCTTGCCGCCGAGCTTCTTGAACTCCGCGGTGAAGGTGGCGGCGAGGCCGGCGCCGTAGGTCTTCTTGTCGTCGATGACGAAGACCTTGGTCTTCTTGGCGTCGTTGTAGACGTACTGCGCGGCGAACGGGCCCTGGATGGCGTCCGTGGTCGAGGTGCGGAAGTACGACTTGTAGGTGCGGACCTTCTCCTTCTGCCAGTTGACACCCTGGGTGAGGGCCGGGCCGGTGTTGGCCGGGGAGACCTCGACGAGCTTGGCGTCGTCGAAGACCTTCTGCATGGACTCGGCGACGGAGGAGTTCAGCGGGCCGACGACACCGAGGACGCTCTTGTCGGCGACCAGGGTGGAGGCGTTCGCCTGGCCCGAGGAGGGCTGGGCCTGGTCGTCGAGGGCTTTGATCTCGAAGGTGACGCCGTCGACGAGCTTCTGCTTGTTGGCGGTCTTCGCGGCGAGGTCGACGGAGTTCTTGATGCCGAGGCCCAGCGCGGACAGGTCGCCCGTGAGGGGGGCGTCGACGCCGATGACGACCTTGGTGCCGCCCGCGGAGTCCGAGCCGCCGTCGTCGTCTCGCGAGCCGCAGGCGGTGAGGGTGAGTGCTCCCGCCGCCAGCGCGGCGGTGATGCTGATGAGCGAACGTTGACGCACGATTCGTCCTTTCACTGGCGCGGCGCTTCCCCCTGGAAGCCGCCGAGTCGTTGCGCTGGGTCCCTGACGTGACAATCCGGTGGCGCGGTGACTGGCCGTGACTCTAAGCGGGTGTGGGGATCGTGGAGGAGGGTCCGGGCCAGGCTGTGACGCTCTTGTTATGACACGTCGTAATGCAGAGCGGTACTGAGTGGGTGGAACAGTGGAATTAGGCCCGATTCGCCCGGTCCGCATAGTGAGAACCCGCAGGACCCGACCTGGGTAGTTCAGGCGTCTCGGGGGTTTTGGTGATTACCCAGAATTGTTGCTGCAGGCGACTTGTAGGGCCTCTGAGAGCTGCTGCGCATAGCGCTGTCCGAGGATGAAGCTGTGGACTTCTATTGCGCGCGTATTACGTAGAGTTACGTCGAGGAAAGGGAGTCCGGCGTTCCACGGCACTTTTCTGCATTGCGTCACGTGCATGGTGACAATGATCTTGCGGCTTGAGCCCGCTGTCGTCCGGAAAGGGGCCGTTGGGGTGGATTTCACGGACAGCCCGGCGTACGGCTGGGAGATCCGGGTCACGGTGACCGGGGGCCCGGCCAGTACGGTCAGCTCCACCCCGAGGCTGAAGCTCCGCCTCGGCGCGCCCTCGGGCGTCGGCTCCCAGCTCAGGTAGTGCACATCGGTGACCTGGGAGGGGTACGGCGGGGGGAGGGCCGCCGGCGGCTGCGGGCGGGTGGCATACAGGTAGCCGCCGCCCGCGACGAGAACGGCGCACGCGAGAGCGCCGAGGGCGGCACGCCGGTGCCTGCCGTACAGCTCGGCGAGCCTGCCTCGTGGACGGCGGGGGAGCGGCGGGCCGTCGAGAACGTCCCACGCGTGCGTGCCTTCGCCCGGCTCCACGGGGCCTACGCCGCTCACCGGCGGGGCCGTTCGCCGACGGCGGGCGGGGGGCTCGCGCCGATGGGGGGCGGGGCCGTGCCGCCCCGGAGCTCCGGGGATCCTCCCGTTCTCATGCCTTGACGCTAGGCCCTGGGGGGTGGGTCGGGCCAGAGTCCGTTGGGGCCGGGGCGAGTTGGGCGCGGCCAGTGGGGGCTGGGATGCGGGGCCCGGGGTGGTCCCGGGCCGGTGGCCCGGCGTGGTCAGTTGGCCGCCACGACGTGGGCCGCGTCGCCGGGGTTCACGTCCCGCAGGAGACACGTCAGCCGTGCGCTGCACACCCGGCGTCCCTGCTCGTCGCTGATCACGATCTCGTACGTCGCGGTCGACCGCCCCCGGTGCACGGGTGTGGCCACGCCGGTCACCAGGCCGGAGCGCGCCCCGCGGTGGTGGGTGCAGTTGAGGTCGACGCCCACGGCGATCTTGGAGCTGCCGCCGTGCAGCATCGAGCCGACCGAGCCGAGCGTCTCGGCGAGGACGGCGGAGGCGCCGCCGTGCAGCAGCCCGTACGGCTGGGTGTTGCCCTCCACCGGCATCGTCCCGACGACCCGGTCCGCGGAGGCCTCCACGATCTCCACGCCCATGCGGGTGCCGAGGTGCCCCGCGGAGAACAGTGCCAGCAGGTCGACGCCGAGCGCGGCGTACTCGTCGATGACCTCTTGCGGGAACTTCACATGCTGCTGCTCGCCCATGGGGCCCGGCTCCGTTTCGTCGGGATCACTGCTCGGCTGAGCAAACGCTCAGTCGGTCGCCGATTGTTCCAGACGGACCACGACGGACTTGCTGGCCGGGGTGTTGCTGGTGTCGGCGGTGGCGTCCAGCGGCACCAGGACGTTGGTCTCCGGGTAATAGGCCGCCGCACAGCCCCGTGCCGTCGGGTAGTGCACGACCCGGAAGCCGGGCGCCCGCCGCTCCACGCCGTCCTTCCACTCGCTCACGAGGTCGACGTACGAGCCGTCGGCGAGCTTCAGCTTCTGGGCGTCCTCGGGGTTGACCAGGACGACCCGGCGGCCGTTCTTGATGCCCCGGTAGCGGTCGTCCAGGCCGTAGATCGTGGTGTTGTACTGGTCGTGCGAGCGCAGCGTCTGCAGCAGCAGCCGGCCCTCGGGCAGCGCGGGGAACTCCACGGGCGCGGCGGTGAAGTTGGCCTTGCCGGTGGTGGTCGGGAAGCGGCGCTCGTCGCGGGGGGCGTGGGGGAGGGCGAAGCCGCCCGGGTGGGCCACGCGCGTGTTGAAGTCGTCGAAGCCGGGGACCACGCGCGCGATGCGGTCGCGGACGGTGGCGTAGTCCTTCTCGAACTCCTCCCACGGGGTGCGGGACCCGGAGCCCAGCACGCGGCGTGCGAGGCGGCAGACGATGGCCGGCTCGGACAGCAGGTGCCTGCTCGCGGGCTCCAGGCGGCCGCGGGAGGCGTGCACCATGCCCATGGAGTCCTCGACGGTCACGAACTGCTCGCCGCTGCCCTGAAGGTCGCGCTCGGTGCGGCCCAGGGTGGGCAGGATCAGGGCACGCGCGCCCGTGACCGCGTGCGAGCGGTTGAGCTTGGTCGACACGTGCACGGTCAGCCGCGCGCGCCGCATGGCCGCCTCGGTGACCTCCGTGTCGGGGGAGGCGGAGACGAAGTTGCCGCCCATCGCGAAGAAGACCTTCGCCTTGCCGTCGCGCAGCGCCTGGATGGCCCGTACGACGTCGTAGCCGTGCTCGCGCGGCGGCGCGAAACCGAACTCCTTCTCCAGGGCGTCGAGGAAGGCGGGCGCGGGGCGCTCGAAGATGCCCATCGTGCGGTCGCCCTGGACGTTGGAGTGACCGCGGACCGGGCAGACGCCCGCGCCGGGGCGGCCGATGTTGCCGCGCAGGAGAAGGAAGTTGACCACCTCGCGGATGGTCGCCACGGAGTGCTTGTGCTGGGTGAGGCCCATGGCCCAGCAGACGATGGTGCGCTTCGAGGCGAGCACCATGCCCAGGGCCTGCTCGATCTCCTCGCGGGTGAGGCCGGTCGCGGTGAGTGTCTCGTCCCAGTCGGCGGCGCGGGCCTGGGCCGCGAACTCCTCGAAGCCGTGGGTGTGTTCGTCGACGAACGCCTGGTCGACGGCGCCCTCCGTGTCCAGGATCAGCTTGTTGAGGAGGCGGAAGAGGGCCTGGTCGCCGCCGATGCGGATCTGCAGGAACAGATCGTTCAGAGCGGTGCCCTTGAGCATCCCCTGGGCGGTCTGGGGGTCCTTGAAGCGCTCCAGGCCCGCCTCGGGCAGCGGGTTGACGCTGATGATCTTCGCGCCGTTCGCCTTCGCCCGGTCCAGGGCGGAGAGCATGCGGGGGTGGTTGGTGCCGGGGTTCTGGCCGGCGACGATGATCAGGTCGGCCTTGTAGAGGTCCTCGAGCAGGACGCTGCCCTTGCCGATGCCGATCGTCTCGTTCAGGGCCGAGCCGGAGGACTCGTGGCACATGTTGGAGCAGTCCGGCAGGTTGTTGGTGCCGAGCTCGCGCGCGAACAGTTGGTAGAGGAAGGCGGCCTCGTTGCTGGTACGGCCCGAGGTGTAGAAGAGGGCCTCGTCGGGGGAGGCGAGGGCGGTGATCTCCTCGGCGACGATGTCGAAGGCACGGTCCCAGGACACCGGTTCGTAGTGTGTGCCCCCTTCGGGGAGGTACATGGGGTGGGTGAGCCGCCCCTGCTGCCCCAGCCAGTAGCCGCTGCGCGTCGCGAGGTCGGTGACCGGGTGCGCGGCGAAGAACTCCGGGGTGACCCGGCGCAGGGTGGCCTCCTCGGCGACCGCCTTCGCGCCGTTCTCGCAGAACTCCGCCTTGTGCCGGTGGTCCGGCTCCGGCCAGGCACAGCCCGGGCAGTCGAAGCCGTCCTTCTGGTTCACGCGCAGGAGGGTGAGCGCGGTGCGCTTGACGCCCATCTGCTGCTGAGCCATCCGCAGCGTGTGCCCGATGGCGGGCAGCCCCGCCGCCGCGTGCTTCGGCTCGGCGACCTGCGGAGCGTCCTGAACCGGATCACCCTTGGGCGGCTTGGTGGCCATCGCACTCTCTCCTTCGCACACATGTGAGGTACGTCTCCGATCCTCGCACGCGGGGGTGACAACGGCGTTCGCCGGGCGTGGGGAGGGCAGCAGCGATGGCTGGGCGGCCGAGGACGTGGGGTGGGGGTGGCCGAACGGGTGGGCTCGGGTCGAGGAGCCGGGCGAGCCGACCCGGCGGCGAACACGGTCTGCCGACAGCCGGCCTCGGAGGGTCACGGAGGCGCCCAACTCCTCGTCCCGGTCAACCTTTCGCCATGGCCGCCGGCAAGGCCGCACCGGCAGGAGGGCGGTGCCGAACCGGCCTGAGCCCCGGATGGCGGCCGACTGTCAGTGCGGCGTGGCAGGATCGGGGTCGTGGCAGAGACAGCAGCGAAGCAGACCGACAACAGCCCCGGCGGCAGCCGCCCGCGCCTGATGCTCATGGACGGGCACTCGCTTGCCTACCGTGCGTTCTTCGCGCTGCCCGCGGAGAACTTCACGACCGCGACGGGCCAGCCGACGAACGCGATCTACGGCTTCGCCTCGATGCTGGCCAACACCCTGCGCGACGAGGCGCCCACGCACTTCGCGGTGGCCTTCGACGTGTCCCGCAAGACCTGGCGCTCCGAGGAGTTCACGGAGTACAAGGCCAACCGCTCCAAGACCCCGGACGAGTTCAAGGGCCAGGTCGAGCTGATCGGCGAGGTCCTGGACGCGATGCACGTCTCGCGGTTCGCGGTCGACGGCTTCGAGGCCGACGACGTCATCGCCACGCTCGCCACCCAGGCCGAGGCTGCGGGCTTCGACGTGCTGATCGTCACCGGTGACCGCGACTCCTTCCAGCTCGTCAGCGAGCACACCACCGTGCTCTACCCGACCAAGGGTGTCTCCGAGCTGACCCGGTTCACCCCGGAGAAGGTGTTCGAGAAGTACGGTCTGACGCCCGCCCAGTACCCCGACTTCGCGGCCCTGCGCGGCGACCCGTCCGACAACCTGCCCGGCATCCCCGGCGTCGGCGAGAAGACCGCCGCGAAGTGGATCAATCAGTTCGGTTCCTTCGCGGACCTCGTCGAGCGCGTCGAGGAGGTCAAGGGCAAGGCGGGCCAGAACCTGCGTGACCACCTGGAGGCGGTCAAGCTCAACCGCCGCCTGACGGAGATGGTCCGCACCGTCGAGCTGCCGAAGACGGTCGCCGAGCTGGAGCGGGCGCCGTACGACCGCAAGAGCCTCGCGATGATCCTCGACACCCTCGAGATCCGGAACCCGTCCCTGCGCGAGCGCCTGCTGGCCGTCGACCCGGGCGCCGAGGAGGCCGAGCCGGCCCCGGCCGCGACGGCCGGCGTGGAGCTCGACGGCACCGTGCTCGGCACCGGCGAGCTGGCGGGCTGGCTCGGCGAGCACACCACCGACACGCTCGGCGTCGCCACGGTCGACACCTGGGCGCTGGGCACCGGCTCGGTCGCCGAGATCGCCCTCGCGGCGTCCGGGGGAGTGGCCGCCTGGTTCGACCCCACCCAGCTCGACGAGGCCGACGAGACGGCGCTCGCCGCCTGGCTGGCCGACGCCGGCAAGCCCAAGGTCTTCCACAACGCCAAGGCCGCGATGCGCGTCTTCGCCGAGCACGGCTGGAGCATCGCCGGCGTCTCCATGGACACCGCGCTCGCCGCGTACCTCGTCAAGCCCGGCCGCCGCTCCTTCGACCTGGACGCCCTGTCCCTGGAGTACCTGCACCGGGAGCTGGCGCCCGCCGCCGCGGCCGACGGCCAGCTCGCCTTCGGCGCGGACGACGGCGCCGAGGCCGAGGCCCTGATGGTGCAGGCCCAGGCCATCCGCGACCTCGGCGAGGCCTTCACCGAGCGCCTCCAGGAGGTCGGTGCCACGGACCTCCTGCGCGACATGGAGCTGCCCACCTCCACCCTGCTGGCCCGCCTGGAGCGGCACGGCATCGCCGCCGACCGGGCCCACCTGGAGGCCATGGAGCAGATGTTCGCCGGCGCCGTCCAGCAGGCCGTGAAGGAGGCCCACGCCGCCGCCGGACACGAGTTCAACCTGGGCTCACCCAAGCAGCTCCAGGAAGTCCTCTTCGGCGAGCTCGGCCTGCCCAGGACGAAGAAGACCAAGACCGGCTACACCACCGACGCCGACGCTCTGGCCTGGCTGGCCACCCAGACGGACAACGAACTGCCGGTGATCATGCTCCGCCACCGCGAGCAGGCCAAGCTCCGCGTCACCGTCGAGGGCCTGATCAAGACGGTCGCGGCCGACGGCCGTATCCACACGACGTTCAACCAGACCGTGGCGGCCACCGGCAGGCTCTCCTCCACCGACCCGAACCTGCAGAACATCCCGGTCCGCACCGACGAGGGCCGGGCGATCCGCCGCGGGTTCGTGGTCGGCGAGGGCTTCGAGTCCCTGATGACCGCGGACTACAGCCAGATCGAACTGCGCGTGATGGCCCACCTGTCCGAGGACGAGGGCCTCATCGAGGCGTTCACCTCCGGCGAGGACCTGCACACCACGGTCGCCTCTCAGGTGTTCGCGGTCGAGCGCGCGGACGTCGACGCGGAGATGCGCCGCAAGATCAAGGCGATGTCGTACGGGCTGGCGTACGGCCTGTCCGCCTTCGGTCTCTCCCAGCAGCTGAACATCGACGCGGGCGAGGCACGTGCCCTGATGGACACGTACTTCGAGCGCTTCGGCGGTGTGCAGGAATACCTGCGCCGGGCCGTCGACGAGGCCCGGGCGACCGGCTACACGGCGACCCTCTTCGGCCGCCGTCGCTATCTGCCCGACCTCAACAGCGACAACCGCCAGCGCCGCGAGGCCGCCGAACGCATGGCCCTCAACGCGCCCATCCAGGGCACGGCCGCCGACATCGTCAAGATCGCCATGCTCAACGTCGACAAGGCCCTGCGGGAAGCCGGTCTCACTTCCCGCATGCTGCTCCAGGTCCACGACGAAATCGTCCTGGAGATCGCCCCGGGGGAGCGCGCACAGGTCGAGGAACTCGTCCGCCGGGAAATGGCGAACGCGGTCCAGCTCACGGTCCCGCTGGGCGTCTCGGTCGGAGTGGGCCCGGACTGGGAGTCGGCGGCGCACTAGCCTCCGGCGGCCGGGTGTGCGGGTGGGCTGAATGCCGGGCGGCTCGCCATCGGCGGCTACGGCAGCCGACCCAGGGGCGCGGGGAACTGCGCGACCAGCCCCCACACACCCGCACCGCCTACGAACCCTCCCCGCCCCCACCTGATTGCGGCGGGGGCGAAGGGGGCGCGGCCCCCTGGGGATGGGACGGGTAGGGGCGGCGGGGGCGAGAACAAGCGCCCCACCCACCCCCGCCCCCGTCACCCACGTGGTCCCCGACAACACGCTCCCCATCCCCCGGCCCGTAAAGATGCGGACATGGGTATACGCACGCTCCACCGCCACACGGCTCCGGCGCAGGCGACCACCGATGCGACCGCGTCCACCCCACCGCCGTCGGTCCCGCCCTTCGCGGCAACGGCCAGTACCGCCCGCATCCCGACCGACCTCGCGACGGCCTTGCGCAAAAGGGCCGCGGACCTGCGTCACCGGCTCACCCGGAGGGACTGGCGGCTCACCGCCGACCAGGCCCGCAGCTATCTCGCGCTGCTCCTCACGGCACTGACCCGCTCCCGTCAGGTCCGGACCGTCACCGTGTTCGTCGCGACCGCCGCCGCGGTCAGCGACCGCCTCGACGGCTCAGCTCCCGGCCAGGACCGGGCACCGGGACCGGACGCCAGACCCTGACGCCCACGGCGTACACCAGCACCCCCAGCACGAGCCCGGCGCCCACCCCGAAGCACAGCGTCGGGATCAGCTCCCACGGCTTCGCGGTGGACCCCCAGTAGTCCCACCACCGCGAGGCCCGCTGCACCGCCCCCACCAGCGCACAGCCACCGATGACGACAGCGGCCCACCACCGGTCCGCGCCGGTCAGCACAGGCACTCCCACCGGCTCGGCGGCAGCGACCCGCACCCGCCGCAGGGCGACCACGAGGAACACCGTGATCACGACCGTGGCCACCGCCGAACTGCCGTACTGCAGGTACCAGTACAGCGGCGAGCCCGCGATCGTCTCGCCCAGGACCGGGAACACCCGCATCCCCCACCGGTCGAAATGAGTGAACGCGTCCCACACGACATGCGTCAGCGCACCGAACGCCGCCGACACATACCAGCGCGCCACCAGCGACGGCCGGACACGCGCGCGTGGCACCCCGCAGCGCAACAAGGACGCCGGCCGTGCCTGCCGGCGCCGTGGCAGCAGCGCCACCAGTGGCTCACGGATCAGCAGCCACAGCCCCACCAGCGCCCACGCGATGAGCACGTCGACGGTGAAGACGCCCGCGAAGGAGTGGGTGAAGTCCCCGAACTCCATCGCCTCGGACAGGACACTCGCCGCGAAATAGGTCATGTCGGGGGCGAAGGAACCCGCCACCAGCACCGCCGGGACCAGCGAGGCGCGGCCGGTTCCATCGGTGCGTAAAGCGGGCAGTACAGCGGCCGCGTGGCTCAGCGTGAACGGCAAGAAGGCCCCCGGGCTCGGTGTGGTCGGACCGGCCCAGTATGGCCAACTGGTGAAAACCGGGCACGAACGGGTGCCCGCGCAAAGCAAGTTGTCGTAGGGTCGCCTGGGTCACCGCGCCGGGGAGCGCGGTCGAACAGAAGAACACGGCACTGAATGGCTCCACGAGGGCAACCCGCACCACGGGTCGATCGTCACACCATGGCGAGCACGTCGAACGGAGACGGGCGCTCGGGCGTCCACGGGAGGGATTCACTTTATGTCGGCGCAATTCGGCAGGAGGCTGCGCAAGGGAGCGGTGGCCACCACCGTCGCCGCGGCGGCTGTCGCGGCACTCTCAGCGTCCCAGGCACCCGGCGTGACGGTCGACGACAGTGGCAGATCGACCGCCGCCGACGCCCAGCCCTCTCCCGACGCGACCGGCGACGACAGCGGTGCGACCGGCAACTCGCCGTACTACACGGACCTGCCGCCGCTCAACAGCCCGAGCCCCGCACCGACCGTCGGCACTCCCGCCGCCACCGGCTCGACCGAGGCCGGCATACCCGCGACCGTCCTGGACGCCTACAAGCAGGCCGCGTCCTCGCTCCAGTCGTCCAAGCCCGGCTGCAACCTGCCCTGGGAACTCCTGGCCGCCATCGGCAAAGTGGAGTCAGGGCAGGCCCGCGGCGGCCGCGTCGACGCGGACGGCAACACCATCGGCAAGATCCTCGGCCCCAAGCTGAACGGCGTCGGCTTCGCGCACATCAGCGACACCGACGGCGGCGCGTACGACGGTGACAGCGTCTACGACCGGGCCGTCGGCCCCATGCAGTTCATCCCCTCCACCTGGGAGTGGGCCGGCCGCGACGGCAACGACGACGGCAAGAAGGACCCCAACAACATCTACGACGCGGCGCTCGCCGCCGGCCACTACCTGTGCCGCTTCGGCTGGGACCTGTCCACCCAGTCCGACCTCAACAGCGCGATCCTCAGCTACAACAACTCGCAGGACTACCTGAACACGGTCCTGTCGTGGCTGGAGTACTACCGCAAGGGCACCCACGAGATCCCCGACGGCACCGGCACCGTTCCGGGCAACCGCAGCGACGAGAACGACAGCGCGGACCCGACGCCGTCGCCCACTCCGCCGTCGACACCCAGCACGCCCGGCAGCAACACCCCCAGCCCCACCCCGCCGCCGTCGGACAAGCCGAGCACGCCGGGCACCCCCACGCCGACGCCCACCCCCACCGACACGGTGGACCACCTCGAGGACGCGGGCACCGCCAAGCTCACCGCGCAGGCCGGCGACACCTTCACCAAGAGGATCAGCACCCGCGCCGAGACCTCGGCCGGCAAGGCCGTCGGCAAGGTCCGGGTCCGCTTCACGATCGTCGGCGACACCGACACCACCTTCACGGGCGGCGAGAGCGTGGCCACGGTGGTCACGAACAGCTCCGGCGTGGCCGTCGCGCCCACCCTCAAGGCGGGCGAGACGACGGGCGAGTTCACCGTCCGCGCCACCGTCGTGGGCCGCTCGGTCACCGGCCTCGACTACAAGGCGACCGTCACCGAGCGCGTCGCCGACACCCTGGCCCGCACCAGCGACACCGCGCTGACCTGCACCCCCGGCGGTGAGTTCGCCGACCAGGTCGAGGTGAAGGCGACCTACGACGGCGCCGTCGCGGACCGAGTCGCCGCCACCGCCACCCTGATCACCTCGGCGGACGACGCAACCGCGAACACCAAGGGCCCCTACTTCAAGGACGCGGACGGCAAGACCGTACGCACCCTCACGGGCCTGGAGACGGACGCCAACGGCCTGCTCAAGCTGCCGAAGCTGTACGCGGACGACACCACCGGCACGTTCCTGCTCCGTATCAACACCTCCGGCGGCGCGACCCTGACGGTCGAACTGACCGTGGCGGCGCCCGCCGAAACGTCGGAGTCCCCGAGCCCGTCGGCCAGCCCGAGCGCGTAACGGCTCGTTCCTGACGTACGACCATGGCGGCGCCCCTCGTGAGGAGGGGCGCCGTCGTCGTGTGCAACGTGTTCTCATCTCGCCCACCCGTTGCTACGGTGCCGGACCTGACGACCTATCAGTTCCAGACCGTCGGGAGGCCCGCATGCGTGCTCTGATCGCCGCCGCGATCGGCCTGGCCGTGGCGCTCGCCCTGGTCCTCACGATCACCGCGATGGGGTCGCCGGCCGGCAAGACGTCCCCGAAGCCGCTGCTGACGACGGTGCCGTCACACCCGTAACCACCCGGGAGGGAGGCCGAGATGCGCCGCAAGGCCAGCCTGATCCTGCTCGCTCTCGCCGTGTTCTTCGCGGCACTGTCCCCGCTGCTGCGCTGGTACGCCTTCCCGCGCCTGGCCAAGATCCCGGCCGGCCAGTACCAGGACATGGTCCTGGAGGCGAAGGACGCCACCCTCATGAACAACGCGATGCAGGTCGAGAAGGTCTCCAAGGTCACCATCGTGCAGACCCTCAAGGGCAACGTCGAGGCCTCCGAGAAGATCGAGAGGACCCTCGGCCGGGACGTCGTCGTCTGGGACGGCCTGTCCTACGCCCAGGGACCCGACGGCCAGCAGGTCGCCTACATCCCCGAGCGGTACATCTTCGACGCCCACACCCAGGAACCGGTCCACGCCACGGGCGAGATGGTCGACGGCGACCCGGTGAAGCGGGAGGGCCTCGAGTTCAAGTGGCCCTTCCTGACGGAGAAGCGGGACTACGAGTACTTCGACGCCCAGACCCGCACCTCGTCCCCCATCCACTACAAGGGCACCCAGGACTTCCGCGGCCTGGAGGTCTACTACTTCGAGCAGACCATCCCCTGGAGCCAGGTGAAGTGGCCCAAGAAGCTGCCCATCGCGGGCGTCACCCCCGAGCAGCTCGCCAAGACCGGCACGACCCGCTGGTACACCACGGTCCGCAAGTTCTGGGTGGAACCCGTCACCGGCGCCCCCGTCTACGGCGAGGAGATCCACAAGGAGGAGCTCCGCGGCGGCACCCTCCTCGGCGACCGCGACAAGGTGACGGCGTTCGCCGGCCACGTGAAGATGCGCGAGGACTACATCGAGCACACCGTCGACCTGGTCAAGTCCAACCGCACCCTGGTGCTCCTGATGACCTCGTACCTCCCCTGGGGCTTCGCGACCCTGGGCGTGCTCCTGTTGGCCCTGTCCCTGTACCTGGAGGCCCGCAGCCGCCGCCCCGACGAACCGGAACCCGCCACGGACTCCGCACCCGAACCGGTCACCGCCTGAGCCGCGCGTTCGTATACCGTGTCGGCTCGGCTCCAGCCGGGTCCTCGGGCCAGGGATGCTTCGGATACCGGCCCCGCAGCTCCGCCCGCACGCCCTTGTAGCCGTCCTTCCAGAACGACGCGAGATCGGCGGTCACGGCGGCCGGGCGCCCGGCGGGCGAGAGCAGATGGACGAGCAGCGCGACCCCGGCGACCGCGGGCGACTCGTGCAGCCCGAACATCTCCTGCAACTTCACCGCGAGAACGGGCTGCTCGGGGTTCGCGTAGTCGATCCGGATTCTGGACCCACTGGGCACGGTGATCCGCTCGGGAGCGAGTTCGTCGAGCCGCGCGGCATCCCCCGAGGCCCAGGGCAGCAGTCGGCCCAGCGCGTCCCCGGCGTCGATCCGTGCCAGATCGGCCCGCCGCCGGGCACGACCGAGCTCCGGCTCCAACCACTCGTCCACGCGCGCGTGCAGTGCTTCGTCGGAGACGTCCGGCCACGGCTCCCCGAGGTGCAGCCGCAGAAAGGCGAGCCGCCGCCGCAGCACGTCGGCCTCGGGCGACCAGCGCAACAGACGCAGCCCTTCCTGCCGTAGCCCTTCAAGAAGCGCGTCGCGTACGAGAACGGGGTCAGGGTTCCGGAGCGTGCGCACCGCCAGCTCCACGGCCCCCAGCCGCTCCACACGCCGCGCCACGACGTCCCCGTCGGCCCAGTGGACCTCGTCCCGCTCGTCGAGCAGCGCCCCTGCCGCCTGCCGCGCGGTCTCCTCGCCGACGACCGCGCCGAGCTGCACGCGTGCGTGGCCCTTCCCGACGGGGCGGTCCGCGACGGCGACGGCGATCCAGGGCGCCCCGCGCAGACCGGTGGCGTCACGGACCTCGGCGCGGGTGCCCGACACCATGCGATAGGAACCGCCGTCGGCCTTGGCGACCCGCTCGGGGAAGGCGAGGGCGGCGACGAGCCCGACGAGGGCATCCTCCGTGAGAGAGGACGCGCGGGTCGGCTCGTCGGTGAGGGCCTGCAGTCGTCGCACCTCCGTACGCCAGCGCCCCGCATAGGCGTCGCCCCCACGCCGGGCCGTCCGTACGGCGGCCGCCAGATCGTCGCCGTACTCCCGCGGCGGCTCCTCACCGAGCAGCGCGACCACCTCGGCCACCTCCCGCGAGGGTCCGGCGTCCAGCAGGGCCCGCCCGAGCCGGGGATGCAGCCCCAGCCGGGCCAGCCGTGCCCCGCGCTCCGTCGCCCGCCCGGCGGAGTCCACCGCGCCGATCGCCGACAGGACGCTCCGCGCGGCGGCCATCGCCCCGGTCGGCGGCGGATCCAGCAACGCCAGCCCGGAGGCGTCCGGATCGCCCCAGCAGGCCGTCTGGAGGGCGAACGCCGTCAGGTCGGCCACCTTGATCTCCGGGGCCGGGAAAGCAGGCAGCCGGAGGTCCTCCGCCTCCGTCCAGCAGCGGTACGCCACACCCGGCGCCTCACGCCCGGCCCGCCCCAGCCGCTGACTGCCCACCGCGCGGGAGGCCCTGACCGTGGTCAGCGCGCTCAGCCCGCGCGCGTGGTCCACCCGAGGCTCCCGCGTCAGCCCCGAGTCGACGACGACCCGCACCCCGGGCACCGTCAGCGACGACTCGGCGACGGAGGTCGCCAGCACCACCCGGCGCCGCTCGCCGGGCGCCAGCACCGCGTCCTGCACGGCGGCCGGCGCCCGCCCGTGCACCTGGAGCACGTCCACGTCGAGACCGCCCAGCTGCCCGGCGACCCGCGCGATCTCGCCCACGCCGGGCAGGAAGCACAGCACGTCCCCCTCCCGCTCGGCCAGCGCCCGCCGCACCACCGACGCCACATGCGTCAGCAGCGACGGATCGACCCACATGCCGTGCGAGGGCCGTACCGGACGGGCCGGGGGAGCCCAGACCACCCCGACCCCGTACGCCCTCCCGTGCGCCTCGACCACCGGCGCCCCGCCCAGCAGCCGCGACCAGCCCTGCGCGTCGGTCGTCGCCGACGCGGCCACCAGCCGCAGCTCCGGCCGCAGCGCCTGCCGTACGTCCCACAGGAACGCCGCCGTCGTGTCCGCGTCCAGATGCCGCTCATGACACTCGTCCAGGACCACCACGTCGACGCCCGCGAGCTCCTGGTCCCGCTGGAGCCGCTGCAACAGGACACCCGTCGTCACGACCTCCACGCGCGCGTGGCGCCCGACGACCCGCTCCCCGCGCACGGTGTAGCCGACGCTCCCGCCGACCTTCTCGCCCAGCAGCCACGCCATCCGCCGGGCCGCGGCGCGGGCCGCGATCCGCCGCGGCTCGGCCACGACCACCCGCCGCGCGGGAGCGTCACCGCCCAGCAGCCCGGCCAGCGCCAGCGGTACGAGGGTGGTCTTGCCGCTGCCGGTCGGCGCGACGAGAACGGCGGTGCCGTGCGCGTCCAGGGCGTCGGACAGGGCGGGCAGGGCACCGCGTACAGGAAGGGCGTCCAGAGCGTCGTAACGGATCACGCCCCCAGTGTCGTACGACCGCGAGCACGCCCCGCTACGCGCGTGCTCCTCTTTGAGCCACGCGCGCGTGCGTGGCTGTCAGTCCCGCTCGCACACGAAGATCGCCGACCCCGGGATCAGATTCCCGCGCAGCGGCGACCAGCCGCCCCACTCCGCGGTGTTCCAGGCCGGCCACTCCGGCTCGACCAGGTCCACCAGGCGGAAGCCCGCGGCGACGATGTCCCGGACGCGGTCGCCGACGGTCCTGTGGTGCTCGACGTACACCGCGCTGCCGTCCTCGGCCTGCTCGACGTACGGCGTGCGGTCGAAGTACGAGGCGGAGACGGTCAGCCCCTCCGGGCCGGGCTCGTCCGGGAACGCCCAGCGGATCGGGTGGGTGACCGAGAAGACGAAACGCCCGCCCGGCCGCAGCACCCGGCGCACCTCCGACAGGACCAGCACAGGGTCCGCCACGAACGGCAGCGCGCCATACGCCGAACACGCCAGGTCGAAGGAGGCGTCCGCGAAGGGCAGCGCGCCGGCGTCCGCGCAGATGAGGGGAAACGATCCGCCGATGCGCAGCGCGTGCTGGAGCTGGCGGTGGGAGAGGTCCAGGGCGACCGGGCGGGCCCCCTGCTCGGCCAGCCAGCGCGAGCACTGGGCCGCGCCGGCGCCGATCTCCAGGACGTCCTTGCCCTTCAGCTCCTCCGGCGGGCCGAGCAGCTCGGCCTCCACCTCGTCCAGACCCTCGGGACCCCACACGAAGCGGTCGTCGCCGAGGAACGTGCCGTGCTCGACCTGGTACTCGTCCGCGTTGCGGTCCCACCAGCCCCGGTTGGCCCGGGAGCTCTCCGCGACATCGGCGTCACGCCGGGTGGCCTCGGACTCGGAGTCTGGTGTGACGTTGGGCTCGGACGCTACGGGCTCTTGGATGATCGGCTCCCTCGTCGTACTCTTCCCTCCAATCCGTCCCCTCGGGGGGTGTCACGGAGGAGGTGTCTCGGGGCCCGGATGGCCTCCAGAGACAGTTCTTGTGCCGGGTATGCGGCGATCCGCCCCGGGTGTGCGCCTTCGCGCATTGACCCTGTCCGGCTGCCCCCGTATGCTACAAGTTGCGCTGCGG
This sequence comes from Streptomyces sp. NBC_00019, assembly GCF_045041015.1. Classification (NCBI taxonomy): domain Bacteria; kingdom Bacillati; phylum Actinomycetota; class Actinomycetes; order Kitasatosporales; family Streptomycetaceae; genus Streptomyces; species Streptomyces sp. NBC_00019. The sequence goes on along the minus strand of NZ_CP108302.1, from coordinate 2,963,331 downwards.
GCCTGCGCTCCTCAGACGTAGCAGGCTGCGCTCGCATCTGTTGTATGTCCCCTCGGTTTTCGAGGCGCCATCGGCTTTGTCCGGTGTGGTGCTTCCTTGGCTGTCCGGCTTCTTCAGAGCGATACGGGCTCCCGGCGTAGCAGTACCTACGACTTTCTGTCCGTAACCGGAGCCCTTTCCCACATGACGAGCAGCACCGAGACCACCGCCACCACCCCGCAGGTTGCGGTCAACGACATCGGTAACGAGGAAGCCTTCCTCGCCGCGATCGACGAGACGATCAAGTACTTCAACGACGGCGACATCGTCGACGGCGTCATCGTGAAGGTCGACCGGGACGAGGTCCTGCTCGACATCGGTTACAAGACCGAAGGCGTGATCCCGAGCCGCGAACTCTCGATCAAGCACGACGTCGACCCGAACGAGGTCGTCGCCGTCGGCGACGAGATCGAGGCCCTGGTCCTCCAGAAGGAGGACAAGGAAGGCCGCCTCATCCTGTCCAAGAAGCGCGCTCAGTACGAGCGTGCCTGGGGCACGATCGAGAAGATCAAGGAAGAAGACGGGATCGTCACCGGTACCGTCATCGAGGTCGTCAAGGGTGGTCTCATCCTCGACATCGGCCTCCGTGGCTTCCTCCCGGCCTCCCTCGTCGAGATGCGCCGTGTCCGCGACCTCCAGCCCTACGTGGGCAAGGAGCTCGAGGCCAAGATCATCGAGCTGGACAAGAACCGCAACAACGTGGTCCTGTCCCGCCGTGCCTGGCTGGAGCAGACCCAGTCCGAGGTCCGCCAGACGTTCCTCACGACCCTCCAGAAGGGTCAGGTCCGCTCCGGCGTGGTCTCCTCGATCGTCAACTTCGGTGCCTTCGTGGACCTGGGTGGCGTCGACGGTCTGGTCCACGTGTCCGAGCTGTCCTGGAAGCACATCGACCACCCGTCCGAGGTTGTCGAGGTCGGCCAGGAAGTCACCGTCGAGGTCCTCGACGTCGACATGGACCGCGAGCGTGTCTCCCTGTCGCTGAAGGCGACCCAGGAAGACCCGTGGCAGCAGTTCGCCCGCACCCACCAGATCGGCCAGGTCGTGCCCGGCAAGGTCACGAAGCTGGTTCCGTTCGGTGCGTTCGTCCGCGTGGACGAGGGCATCGAGGGTCTGGTCCACATCTCCGAGCTGGCCGAGCGCCACGTGGAGATCCCGGAGCAGGTCGTCCAGGTCAACGACGAGATCTTCGTCAAGGTCATCGACATCGACCTCGAGCGTCGTCGCATCAGCCTCTCGCTGAAGCAGGCCAACGAGTCCTTCGGTTCCGACCCGGCCTCGGTCGAGTTCGACCCGACGCTGTACGGCATGGCCGCGTCGTACGACGACCAGGGCAACTACATCTACCCCGAGGGCTTCGACCCCGAGACCAACGACTGGCTCGAGGGCTTCGAGTCCCAGCGTGAGGTGTGGGAGAACCAGTACGCCGAGGCGCAGACCCGCTTCGAGCAGCACCAGCAGCAGGTCATCAAGTCCCGCGAGGCCGACGCCGCTGCTGCGGCCGAGGGCGGCGACGCTGCGGGTGCGGCTCCGGCCGCGGGTGGCGGCGGTGGCGGTTCGTACTCCTCCGAGGGTGCGGACACCTCCGGTGCCCTCGCTTCGGACGAGGCGCTTGCCGCTCTGCGCGAGAAGCTGGCCGGCGGCCAGAGCTGAACGGCTGCCGCTGAGGCTTAGCTGTTGACTGAGGGACCGCACCTTTCGAGGTGCGGTCCTTCAGTCTTTTGCGTCGGGCCTCCACCGGGTATGCACAGAGGCAGCGGTGTCTCTCTCACCCGCATTCAGGGCGGCCGTAGGTCGTCGACGCCGACCACTCCATCGCCGCGTTCCCGCCCGACACCCTCGCCAAGGCCGGACCCCCTCTTCCTCCCTCTCGCGCCACGCGCGTGGGGGCCCCTCGTGACGCAGTGGAGCGAGGCATGGGAACGCAGTAAGAGGTGCCTGATCAGAGGCGTGGGCGGGAATGCCCACGTCACAAAGGGCGTTGTGCAGTACGAACACGAGGAGGAGCGGTCACTGTGCTTGATCCGCAGGGTTTGTACGCATGGGAGCCGAAGGGCCTGGCTGTCGTCGACATGGCGCTCGCCCAGGAGTCGGCCGGCCTTGTCATGCTCTACCACTTCGACGGATACATCGACGCGGGCGAGACCGGCGACCAGATCGTCGACCGGCTGCTGGACTCGCTGCCCCACCAGATCGTGGCCCGGTTCGACCACGACCGGCTCGTGGACTACCGCGCCCGCCGCCCGCTGCTGACGTTCAAGCGCGACCGGTGGACGGAGTACGAGGAGCCCACCATCGACGTCCGGCTCGTCCAGGACGCCACCGGGGCGCCCTTCCTGCTGCTGTCCGGACCCGAGCCGGACGTGGAGTGGGAGCGCTTCGCCGCGGCCGTCCAGCAGATCGTGGAGCGGCTCGGCGTCCGCCTGTCCGTGAACTTCCACGGCATCCCGATGGGCGTCCCGCACACCCGCCCCGTCGGCCTCACCCCGCACGGCAACCGCAACGACCTCGTGCCGGGCCACCGCAGCCCCTTCGACGAGGCGCAGGTTCCCGGCAGCGCCGAGGCGCTCGTCGAATACCGCCTCATGGAGGCCGGCCACGACGTCCTGGGCGTCGCCGCGCACGTGCCGCACTACATCGCCCGCTCCCCGTACCCGGACGCGGCGCTGACCGTCCTGGAGTCCATCACTGCGGCGACGGGCCTCGTCCTGCCGGGCATCGCACACGCCCTGCGCACGGACGCCCACCGCACCCAGACCGAGATCGACCGCCAGATCCAGGAGGGCGACGAGGACCTGGTCGCGCTCGTCCAGGGCCTTGAGCACCAGTACGACGCGGCGGCCGGCGCCGAGACACGGGGCAACATGCTCGCCGAGCCGATCGACATTCCCTCGGCGGACGAGATCGGGATGGAGTTCGAGAAGTTCCTGGCGGAGCGCGAAGGCGACAACTGACCTCCGCCGGGTGCGCTGTCAGTGGCAGGCCCTAAGCTTCCGGTCATGCTGAAGGTTGGTCTGACCGGCGGGATCGGCGCCGGCAAGAGCGAGGTGTCGCGGCTGCTCGTCGAGCACGGGGGCGTGCTGATCGACGCGGACCGTATCGCGCGCGAGGTCGTCGCCCCGGGCACGCCGGGGCTGGCGGCGGTCGTCGAGGCCTTCGGCCGGGACGTGCTCGCCGCGGACGGCGCTCTGGACCGGCCGAAGCTGGGCTCGATCGTGTTCGCCGACCCCGACAGGCTCGCCGTACTGAACTCGATCGTGCACCCGCTGGTCGGCGCCCGCTCCCGCGAGCTGGAGGCGGCCGCCGCCGCGGACGCGGTCGTGATCCACGACGTCCCGCTCCTCGCCGAGAACGCCCTCGCCCCGCTGTACGACCTCGTGATCGTCGTCGACGCGAGCCCCGGGACCCAGCTCGACCGGCTGGTGCGGCTGCGCGGCATGACCGAGGAGGACGCACGCGCGCGCATGGCCGCCCAGGCGACGCGCGAGAAGCGCCTGGAGATCGCGGACATCGTCATCGACAACGACGTCCCCCTGGACGACCTGCGGCGACGTGTGACGGACGTATGGGCCGATCTCGCACGAAGAGCCCGCGCCTCGCACGCCTCGTCCCAGCCGCCCCAGGAATAGCAGGCCCCTGTCCGGGCGTTGAACGCTTCCAGTGAGGGAAGGACTCTGCCGTGCCCCAGACCAGCGGTTCGACCGGACGTACTCCGGAGACGCATGTCATCGACTTCCGTGCCGCCGAGCAACTGCTCGCCGCACGGGATCCGCAGGGCGCGGTGAAGCTGCTCGACCAGGTCATCGCCGCGCACCCCGAGAACACCGCCGCCCGCTTGCTGCGCGCGCGTGCCTTCTTCGCGGCCGCGCAACTGCGTCCCGCGGAGCTGGAGTTCACGATCGTGCTGGAGCGCGAGCCGGACAACGCGTTCGCGCACTTCGCGCTCGCCCGCACCTACGAGCGGCAGGCACGCCCGGACCAGGCCAAGCGCCACTTCCGGCTGGCCGCGGCACTCGACCCGAACCCGCAGTACCTGAAGGCGGCGCGGTTCGAGTCGTGAGCCTGCCCTAGGGCCGCCGGTTCTCCGGCGGCCGGTACGGCGGGATGCCCGGGCCCGGCTGGTAGTGCGGGCCCTGGCGGATGTGCCGGACGATCAGCGTCAGATCCACGGTGATCACCAGCCACAGCACTCCACAGGCGATGGCCCAGCCGGGGCGCCCCGTGAGGGCGAACGCCGCTGTGCCGAAGACCGCCCAGACCAGCCCCCACACGCTCAGCCAGAAGCGCGTGCGCAGCGCACTGCGCGCGGTCGTCGGCTCACTGCCCGTACGCATCGGGATCACCACTCCTTCTTGAAACGTACTCTTCGGTGCGACGTTCACCAAAGGCTCCGACCAGGGGGAGGACCACGTGCTTCCGGATACCGACGAGCTGGCCGAGGTGCTTCTGGACCTCGCGGTACCCCATGAGGACATCGACGAACTGATCGCGTCGCGCCGGACGCTGACGGCGGACACCGGGGCGATGCGGCTCCTGGCGGAGTGCGCCGAGGAACTGGTCCGCGACATCGGGAAGATCATCGAGTACGGCGACGGACTGCAGCTGGGGGAACGGGTCGCCGACGCACCGGTGGCGCTGCGCCGCTTCTTCGCCGCGTACGTGTTCGTCGCGGCGCTTCCGCACGCGCGCGCGTACCACCGCGCACTCGGCATCCCCGTGGACATCTCCCGGCGTACCCTCGCCGACCTCGGGCGGAACATGGTCGTCCACCGCCGACGGCACGGCAGTGCAGGGGTGCAGTCCCCGCAGTGGCTCACGCTCCATTTCCGCGGCGAGCTGTACCAGTTGGGGCGGTTGCAGTTCCAGCGGGCGAACCTCTGGACGGGCGCGGCGTCGGTGCTCGCACAGGCCGGGTTCGACGGGGCTGCGGGCACGCCCTGTCTGGACATCCACATCCCCGAGTTCCTCGGTCCGCTGACCCCGGCGGCCTGCGACCGGTCCGTGGCGCTCGCCCGGGAGTTCTTCGCCCTGCACCATCCCGAGGAGCGGTATCGGGCGGCGATGTGCCATTCCTGGCTGCTCGACCCGCAGTTGAAGCGATATCTGAACGCCGACTCCAACATCGTCCGGTTCCAGGAACGGTTCCGGATCGCCCGCCGGGGCAGCGAGCCCGCTGACACGGAACCGGTCCAGTTCGTGTTCGGGGACCCGGAGCTGGCGGTGGCGGGGCTACCGCGGCGGACGTCGCTGGAGCGGGCCGTGGGGGACCACCTGCGGGCGGGTGGGCACTGGTACATGGGGCGCGGCTGGTTTCCGCTGTGACGGCGGGCCGGACGTCTGCTGTAGCTCGGACGGGTGAATCTGTGCGAGTGGGGAACGGGCGTGCGGAGGTGGGCCGTTGGACGGGCATGGAGCTGAGAATGCGTGAGGGGTACGAGGGAACCGGGCCCGGTGCGATCACTCCCGACGGCTGCGCGGTGGAGCTGTACGCACGGCTGCCGGTGGGGGGCGAGCCGGACATCATCGCCGCGGCCGTGCCGGCGGGGGCGCACATCCTGGAGCTGGGCTGCGGCGTGGGGCGGATGACCCATCCGCTCCTGGAGCGGGGCTTCACGGTGACCGCGGTGGACGAGTCCCCGCAGATGCTGGAGCGCGTCCGCGGGGCCCGCACGGTATGCGGCCCGGTCGAAGGGCTCGACCTGGACGAGACGTTCGACGTGGTGATGCTCGCGTCGTTCCTGGTGCACGCCGGGGATGCCGAGGTGCGGCGGGGGTTGCTGCGCGCCTGTGCGCGGCATGTCGCTGAGGGCGGGTGCGTGCTGATCCAGCGGGAGGGCGCGGACTACCACACCAACCTGCCGCGCGAGCGGGTCGACCCCAGCGGCTTCACCGTCCGGATGGTGTCGGCGGAACCGGTCGGGGACGGGGTGAACTCGGTGCGCGCGGAGTACGAGTTCCCGGACGCGGTGTGGACCCAGACGTTCCTGGCACGGCCGTTGACGAAGGAGCAGTTCGAGGAGGCGCTGGGGGAGGCGGGTCTAGGGGTGGACAAGTATCTGACGGAGGACGGGACATGGGTGAGGGCGGTGCGGGTGGCCTAGATCGGGGATTTGGTCCGCGGGCGGCGATGAGTTTCGGAGTGGGTCCCGGTCTATCTCTCTGACAGCAGCACGGACCGCTTCCCACAGGAGACCCCGATGTCCGAGACCACTCTCCCCGCCAACGCCACCGCCGCCGCGTCCGTCCGGTCCGGCACCGTCGTCGCCGAGTCCGCGACCGCGCGCGGACGCCGTGCCCGGATCGCCCTGCGCACCCTGCAGGTGGTGCTCGCCCTGTTCTACGCCGTCGCGAGCGCCCTGCCCAAGCTGATCGCGCACCCCTCGGCCTCCGAGGGCTTCGCCGAGATGGGCTGGGGCGACGCCGGGATGTACACCATCGGCGTGCTCGAACTGGCCGGTGCCGTCGCGCTGTTGATCCCGCTGCTGCAGTCGGTGTCCGCGATGGCGCTGAGCGCGCTCATGGTGGGCGCGTTCGTCGTCCAGGTCTCCGTCTTCGACGGGGAGAACGCCGCGACACCTCTCATCCTGATCGTGCCGCTGGCCCTCATCGCGTGGGCCCGGCGGGACCAGAACGCGCGCCTGCTGGGACTGGTACGCCGACGCGCCTGACCCCCGCTGCGCGACGACGCGCGGCGAGGTCGGGTATCAGCACCGACGCACAGGGCGGTGGCGTCCGGAGAGCCTGAGGGCTTGCCCCGGACGCCACCGCCGTGTGCGTCGGGTGGGGTGCCAGGGCACGGGGGAGGCCCCTGGGGTGCGCGGTGTGTGGTCAGTGGCCTCCGGGGCGCCCGCCGGCTCCTCGCAGGCGTTCCATGTCGCGTCGGTCCCGTTTGGTGGGGCGGCCCGTGCCGCGGTCGCGGATGCCGGCGGGGGCGACGGCCTCGCGGGGCGGGGGCGGGGGGCTGTTGTCGACGTAGCACTGGACGGCGACCGGGGCGCCGACCCGCTTGCGGATGAGGCGTTTGACGACGACGATCCGCTCGTGGCCCTCGTGCACCAGGCGTACCTCGTCGCCGACGCGGAGGGAGTGGGCCGGCTTGACCCGGTCGCCGTTCACTCGTACGTGGCCGCCCTTGCAGGCGGTCGCGCCGGCGGAGCGGGTCTTGACCAGGCGTACGGACCAGATCCAGCTGTCGATGCGGACGGTCTCGCCGTTCTGCGGCCCGGCGGCCTCGGCGGCGGCCACCGCGGCGGCGACCTTCGGATCGACGGCCACGGCCGCTTTCGCGTCTCCGCCGGGCGCGTCCTCGCCGTCGCCGTCACCGGAGGGGCCCTCGGCGCCGACCGCGCGGCCACCGGGCGCCTCGGACTCCGTCCCCGTCACGGCGGCCCGACCCCGGCTGTTCCTGTCCGCAGCCTCACCCACACCGTCATCAGCACGTTCAGCAGCCATGCCCCGACGATAGTCGCCGCGCACACCCGACCCCACGGGATTTCCCCAGGGAGCGTGCTTCCCGCCCGGTTCGTGTGGCCGCTGCCGGCACTCGGGGCGGCCTGGACACCGTCGTACGGTTGAGGCGTGGACCCTCTCGCTGAGCTCGACCGGCGCATCGCGGACTGCCGTGCCTGCCCCCGGCTGGTCGACTGGCGCGAGGAGGTGGCCCGTACCAAGCGGGCCGCCTTCGCCGACCAGACGTACTGGGGCCGTGCGGTGCCCGGCTTCGGACCGCCCGACGCCCGGCTGCTGATCGTCGGCCTCGCGCCGGCCGCGCACGGCGGCAACCGCACCGGCCGTATGTTCACCGGTGACCGCTCCGGAGACGTGCTGTACCAGGCGCTGTACGACGTCGGCCTCGCCTCCCGGCCCACCGCGGTGAGCGTGGACGACGGCCTGGAGCTGCACGGCGTCCGCGTCACCTCGCCCGTGCACTGCGCGCCGCCCGCCAACAAGCCCACGCCGGGGGAGCGGGACACCTGTCGGCCCTGGCTGGTCCAGGAGCTGAGGCTGCTGCGGCCGACCCTGCGGTCCGTGGTCGTGCTCGGTGCCTTCGGCTGGCAGGCCACGTTGCCCGCGCTGGCGGAGGCGGGGTGGAACGTGCCCCGGCCGCGGCCCGTGTTCGGGCACGGGGCGCGGGTGCCGCTGGACGGGATCGACCTCTTCGGGTGCTTCCACGTCAGCCAGCGCAACACCTTCACCGGCCGGCTGACCCCGGAGATGCTGCGGGAGGTGCTGCGTTCGGCGGCAGGTCTCCATTGAGGGGACCGGGCCGTCGTGCGGGGGTTAAGGTCGCCGGATGCCTCTCTACCCGGACATCGAACCGTACGACCACGGCATGCTCGACGTCGGTGACGGCAACCGCGTCCACTGGGAGATCTGCGGGAACCCGCGCGGCAAGCCCGCGGTGGTGCTGCACGGCGGGCCGGGGTCCGGCAGCGGGCCGTACTTCCGGCGGCTCTTCGACCCGGCCGCGTATCGGATCGTGCTGCTCGATCAGCGGGGCGCCGGGCGTTCGACGCCGCCCGCGAGCGTGTACGACACCGACATGAGCGTCAATACGATGCCGCACCTCATCGCCGATCTGGAGCTGCTGCGGCAGCACCTCGGGATCGATCGGTGGCTGGTGTGGGGTGTGTCGTTCGGGTCGGTGCTGGGGCTGCGGTACGCGCAGACGCATCCGGCGGCCGTGAGCGAGCTGGTGCTGACGGGGGTCGCGACCGGGTCGGACGCCGAAGTCGCCCTGTTGACCAGGGGACTTGGGCAGATCTTTCCGCACGCGTTCGAGCGGTTCGTCGGCGAGCTGCCCATGCTTGAACGGTCCGGAAACCTCGCCGCCGCCTACAACCGGCTCGTCGAGTCGCCCGATCCCGACGTGCGGGCACGGGCGGCCCGGGCCTGGACCGACTGGGAGACGGCGACCATTCCGGCGCCGCCCAGGTCGGTCGAGCGCTTCGAGGACCCGGATTTCCGGATGGGTTTCGCCCGCACGGTCACGCACTACTGGGGAAACGGTCACTTCCTGGGCGCGGACGAGGTCGTCCTGCGCGAGGCGCCTCTGCTGAAGGGCATCCCGGGCACGCTGGTGCAGGGCAGCCTCGACTTCGGGAACCTCGCCGGGATCGTCTGGCGCCTCCATCACGCCTGGCCGGGCAGCGAGTTGGTGGTGATCGACGAGGTCGGGCACAACGCCGGGGCGCCCGGAGTGGCCGAGGCGATGGTGGCGGCGACGGACAAGTACGCGCGTCAGTGGAAGAGTTCGCCCAGGTGAGTTCGGCTAGGTGAGTTCGGCGTCCTCGCCGAACAGCTGGCGGACCGTCGACTCGTAGTTGGTCCGCACGTGCGCGAGTGCGTGCGCGCGGGCCCGCTCCGGGTCGCCGGACGCGATCGCCTCGTACAACTCCCGGTGCTCGACGAGGAGTTGGGGCCACTCCTCGTTCCGTCGGGTCATCCAGCGCAGTCGGCCCGCGACCGGTTCGAGCGCCTCTATCAGCAGGCTGTTCCCGGCCATCGCCACGATCCGGTCGTGCAGCCGGCTGTTGATGTCCGTGATCGTCTCCGCGTCACCGGCTTCGGTCGCGGTGGCCGCCTGGTCGAGGAGCTGCTCGACCTCGGCCAGATCCTGCGGGGTCGCGCGGGCCGCGGCCAGGGCGGCGGCGTACACCTCCAACGCCTCGCGCAGCTCGAAGAGTTCCTTGACATCCTTCGGGGTCAGCCGTCGTACGACCGTACGGCGGGGTGTCTCGAAGTGGACGAAGCCCTCGGTCACCAGTGCCCGGATCGCCTCGCGGACCGGCACCCGGGAGACTCCGAAGCGCTCTGCCAGCTCCCGCTCGACCAGTCTGTCGCCCGGCCGGAGATGGCCCGCGATGATCTCCTGCCGCAGTGTGACCAGGACACGCTCACGGACGGCGCCCAGGGGTTCGATCTTCGTCGTGGAGCTCATGGAGCAATCTTCGCCGACTCCGGAGGTGTTTTACGGAGCGTTAACGAACACGACATCGGTCGGAACGCTTGACGGGAGGACTATGACCGCAGTTTGGTATACCAAAACGGCTGCCAGGCTACCGCCGCCCTCCTCCCTCCCCGTCCCTGGAGGCCCCCGTGTCCCTCGCCGACCACGCCGAAGCCACCGGCGCGCCAGCGTTCGTCCCCGACCCCCGGCTCACCAACGAAGACCTCGCGCCCGCAGGCAAGCGGAACTGGAAGGTCTTCGACCTCTTCGCCATGTGGATGTCCGACGTCCACAACCTGGGCAACTACACGTTCGCGGCGGGCCTGCTCGTCCTCGGCATGAACGTGTGGCAGGTCTTCACCTCCCTGCTCGTCGGCTTCGTGATCATCTACATCGGCATGAACTGGATGGGGAAGATCGGCCAGCGCCACGGTGTGCCCTTCCCCGTCGTCAGCCGCATCAGCTTCGGCGTGTGGGGCGCGAACATCCCGGCGCTGATCAGGGCCGTCATCGCCATCATGTGGTACGGCATCCAGACCTACCTGGCCTCCGTCGCGGTCAACGTGATGCTGCTGGCCGCCTGGCCGGGCCTGGAGTCCTGGACGCACAACTCCTTCCTCGGCCTGGACGCGCTCGGCTGGGTCTCCTTCCTCTCCCTGTGGCTCGTCCAGGCGCTGATCATCAGCCAGGGCATGGAGTCGGTGCGCAAGTTCCAGGACTTCTGCGGACCGGCGATCTGGCTGGTGATGATCGCGCTGGCGATCTGGGTCCTGGCCAAGGCCGGCTGGACCATCTCGCTCACCTCGACCCCGCACCCGGTCTCGGTCGGCGAGCAGTGGCGGCAGTGGTTCGGCGCGATCGGCCTGATCCTCGCCACGTACGGCACGCTGATGCTCAACTTCTGCGACTTCTCCCGCTTCGCGCCGGACTACCGCACGGTGCGGCGTGGCAACTTCTGGGGCCTGCCGATCAACTCCACCGCCTTCGTGGTGGTTTCCGTCATCGTCACCGCCGGCTCGCTGGAGGTGTGGGGCGAGGCCATCACCGACCCGGCGGAGCTGGTGGCCAAGGTCGGCAACACCTGGGTCCTGGTCCTCGGCGCGCTGACCTTCGCCATCGCCACCATGGGCGTCAACATCGTCGCCAACTTCGTCTCCCCGGCGTACGACCTCGCCAACGTCTGGCCGCAGAAGATCACCTTCAGGGTCGGCGGCATGATCAGCACGGTGGCGGCGCTGCTCGTGACCCCCTGGAACCTCTTCTCCAACCCGACGGTCGTCAACTACTTCCTCGGCGGCCTCGGCGCCTTCCTCGGCCCGCTGTTCGGCGTGATCATGCTCGACTACTACTGGGTCAAGAAGCGCCGCGTGGACGTGAACGAACTGTTCGACGCCACGCCCGGCTCCCGCTACTACTACCGCAAGGGCGTCAACCCCAAGGCCCTGTGGGCGTTCCTGCCGGCGGCGGGGGTCGCGGCGGTGCTCGCGCTGGTGAAGACGTTCAGCGATGTGGCGCCGTACTCCTGGTTCATCGGCACCGCGCTGGCCGCGGGACTGTACGCGCTCCTGTGTCGGAGCGAGCGAACTTCTCCCGAGGCGGCGGAGGTCTGAGCGGAGTGCGGATCGTCGTCACCAACTGCAACACCACGCAGGAGATGACCGAGGAGATCGTACGAGGTGCCCGGGCCGCGGCAGGCCCGGGCACCGCCGTGACCGGGCTGACGCCGCAGTGGGGGCCCGAGTCGGCGGAGGGCTGGCTCGACAGCTATCTCTCGGCGGCCGCGGTGATCGACCTCCTGCGGACCTACGAGGGTCCCGCGTACGACGCCGTCGTCATGGCCGGCTTCGGCGAGCACGGGCGCGAAGGCGTCCGGGAACTGGTGGACGTCCCCGTCGTCGACATCACGGAGGCGGCGGCCCATCTGGCCTGTCTCCTCGGCCGTCGGTACGGGGTCGTCACCACGCTGGAACGCTCCTGCGGCCAGATCGAGGACAGCCTGGAACTGGCGGGCGTGGGCCGCAACTGCGTCGCCGTGGTCGGCACGGGACTGAACGTGCTGGACCTCGGGGACGCCGCCCGTACGGAGGCGGCGTTCCTCGCCGCCGCGGAACGGGCCCGTCAAGCCGGCGCCGAGGTACTGGTGCTGGGCTGCGCCGGGATGACGGGGCTCCAGCGGGTGGTGGGGGAGAAGCTGGGGCTGCCGGTGGTCGACGGGGTGGGCGCGGCGGTGAAGCTGGCGGAGTCGCTGGTGGGGCTGGGGCTGCGGACCAGCAAGGTGGGGGGATATGCGGGGCCGCTGCCCAAGGGGCGGGTCTGGGGGCGGGGAACGGGGTGACACGGGCGGCGAGGTGGCCTCCGCCCGGGTGATCCCGAGGGCGACCTGTCCGGTGCTGCGTCCGGTCGGGCAGGCGCGGCCCCCGGCGGCCCGCTGGTGGCCGTCGTACGCAGTGGAGCCGGCCGGCAACGCCGGTGGCTGAAACCGCCCGTGCCCTACGGCTGCCAGACGTACCGCACGTCCGGCTCCCGCTCCTCGTTCTCGCTGCCGTCCGTGTGCTCGACGGCGACGAAGCCGTGCCGTTCGTAGAAGCGGTGGGCGGGCTTGTTGACCTGGAAGGTCCACAGGTGGAGGCCTTGCGGACTGCGCCCCTTGGCCAGCTCGACGAACCGGTCGCCGATGCCGCGCCCACGCCAGTCGGGGGCGATATAGAGCTGGGACAGGAGCTCGCCGTTCAGCACCATCACTCCCACGATCCCGTCCGAGTCCGCCACCCAGGTCTCCCGCAGCGGTACGACCACCTCCCGGAAGTAGTCCCGCACCTCGTCGTCGGACCGAGGCCGGACGACGGTCGGCAGCGCGGCGGCGAAGGAGCGCAGCCAGACGTCGGCTGTTGCTGCGGCGTCGGGGGCGGTCGCCCGACGCAGGGTGATCGTGGAGTCGTATGAGGTCACGCGACGGGATCCTGCCAGGGCGCCGACAGCCACCGCACCGCATTTCCGGGGGGAAGGAGCGACAGCGGGTCGACCGTCGACGCACCGTGCCGGTGCCGTGAAACCCGCACCCCAAGCCTCGGGTGCGGGCGGCGCTGCGAACAAGCGGGCCGCCAACGCCCGCATCACGCCCGGCTCATCGAGGGTCTCGTCAGGTGAGGTTGCTCACCCAGCCGGAGCAGGTACCCGCAGTGATCGTCTTGGTGGACCAGTGGCCCAGGCAGACGCGGAAGCGGACCGTGGCACTCTCGGTGAAGTCCTTGTTCTTGTAGCGGTCGGCGCCGGAGCCGTCAGCGTTGAAGATGGAGCCCCATCGGCTCCCCACTTCCCAGTCGATGACGGCGGAGGAGCCGTCCGGCTTCCCGTCGTAGACCTCGAACCAGTCGCCGGGGGGAGAGAAGCAGGCCCGGTATACGTTGCTGCCGTCCTCCTTGATGACGGCGCACTTCACCCACTCGACCTCGTTGGAGGAATCAGTGGCGGTCGCGCGCTCGACCTCGGCGGCGGCGTTTGCCTGGGTGACGGTGAGGAGGAGGGCAGCGGACAGGGTGCCTGCGACGGTGCCTATTCGCTTGAGCCGGCGGTTCTTAGTCACACGGTTCCTTCTGTGAGTGGTGTCCAACGAGGTGTTGGCGAGCTCAAAAGGCTAGCCACGAGGGATGTGTTAATCAAGCAACTGTTCGATTTGGCCACTTGGTGGACGATGAGCGTGAGGGATGCAAATCCCCTTGTTCCCAGGCCTGTTGGGCGCTCCCGGTCATGATCCGTCGGACAGGCCTCAGGGGACGACGGCTGTCGCCGTGATCTCCACCAGCTGTCCCGCGTACCCGAGGCAGGCCACCCCGAGCAGCGTCGACGAGTGCGGGCCGGTGCTGAGGCCGGACGCCTCCACGACCTCCCAGACGGCCGAGAGTACCGAGGTCTCACTGCTCACGACGTACACCTCGGTGTGCAGGACGTGCGCCAAGTCGCTGCCGACCGCCCGCAGTTGCTCCTGGAGGTTCGCCATCACCTGCTCGGCCTGCCGAACCGGGTCCCCCTCGCCGACGATGCTGCCCTCGGCGTCGAGCGGCACCGAACCGGCGAGAAACGCGAGCTTCGTGCCGGCCTCCACGACGGAGGCGTGGGAGTAGGTGGGCGGCGGAAAGAGGGCGGGGACGGTGACGCGACGGATCACGAGGGCTCCAGCGGTGGGCGGAGGACGGTCAACTTCGCGATCATCCAAGCCCTGTTCCAAGGCCGCATCCGATTTTCCCGCCGGGGGATCCTCCCCTCGCCGAGATGCCAGCGAGCGCCTTCTCCCGGTCGGGCTCCTCTCTCCTCGCCGGCCTGGAGCGGAACTCATGACTCTGCTCGGCCGCTTCGACCCGCTCGAGCCGGTACAGACGTGCCGGGATCGAAGCCCGGACGCGCGGATCGACGCTCAGTCGGTGCGGCGGCCCGAGCAGCCGGTGCACCATGCCCCCGGCCGTCCATCCCCGCATCCGCAGGCCGGCGAGCGAGACATGCCGCCGCCCGTCCTCCTCGTGCTCCCCGCGACCCATCACCATCGCTACCTCCCCCGTGGCACGCCTCGGCCCCTCGACCGCGGCCATCAGTAACTCTCCGTGACGCACATCCCATTGAAGCGCACCCCACTGACAATCGCCCGCGACGGACGCCGCCTGTGGATAACCACTCGACAGCACGGCCCGCGGCTGCCAGCCTCCCGCTATGCGCGACCAACACCTGGGACGTTTCACGGCGGCGGACTTCTAGCGCCGCACCGGACACTCCGGTGGGCCGCGGAAGGTCTGCCATGTCACGCACCGTTCACCACGTCCCCAGCCGCCACCGCACCCTGCCCGCCTTCTGGCCGCTCGGTCTGCCGGGCCCCTGGACGGGCCACGCGCTCACCGAACTCCGCTACTCCGACACGGAGTTGAGCCGAGCCGAGCGCGAGGGGCGCCGCCCCGTGCCGAGGCTCGCCGGGCGGAGCTTCACCTCGTACACGTACTCCCGCGCCGTGAACGAACGCCGGTACAGCCCCTACGAACGCCGGGCCAGAGCCGCCCTCCAGGTCTTCCGCACCGCCGCCCGACGGCACCTGCGTGCGGCCCCCACGGATGCGCTGCTGCTGTGGGCCGAGGATCTGGACCACCCGCCGACCCGCCACCGGCATCGCGACCTGTGGGAGGCGTGACGGATGCCGCACGTCATGTCCGCGGTGGACCGAACTCCCGGTCGCGCAGCTGCCGTTCGCACTCCTGCGCAAGGTCCGGGTACGCCTCGGCGATGGCGGCGTAGACCCTCCGGCGCAGCAGCTCCTCCGCGGCCGCGCGGCCGGTGTGTCCACGCAGTCCGTCGAGCAGCTCGTCGTGGCGTGTCAGCCGGTGACGCAGATAGTTGACCTTCCACCGGGCCAGCGCTTCCGGTGCGGCGCTCTCGACCGCGGCGGGACCGGGTGCATGGTCCCGACGCCCGTGCCCTCGTTCCTCGTCACGGTGGTTGCGATGCGCGACGGCCGCCGCCGACAGCCGGTCGGGAGGCAACCGCGGGACGTCGACGGGCTCCGCGGCGATACGCGCCAGCACTTCCCGCCGCCTGCGCTGCGCGGCGGCCTTCGCCGCGACGGAGCGACGGACGGAAGCCGCCGACACCGCCCTGAACTCCTCGCTCGCCTCCACCGCTTCGACCCGCTCGACGCGGTAGAGGCGGGTCTGCGGAGCCGTCCGGAAGTACGGGTTGGCCCGCAGCAGATCGGGCTCGCCGAGCAGTTGTCGCACCATCCTGACGGTCCAGCCGCGGGCGCGCAGACCGGCCGTGGAGAGGTGGGTATCGCGCGGTCGGCATGCCTTGTCGTGCGTCATCGCAAACTCCCCCGTCGTTACAGTGAGTGACGAGTTCATTGATAACGCGTGCCACTGACAATGGGGCGAGCCCGTTTCAGCTCTGGGCGCCCTCCGGGCTCACCCGGCCCGCGGGAGCCGTGCTTTCCGGCCAGCGTGGTGCCGGAAGGTTGATCAGGTCGCTGACGTCCGCCACCTCCCGCAGGTTCTCCGCCAGCGAGGCGAGGGTCACGCGCACCTCGGCGATCTGTGCACGCAACGCGTCCGCGTGTTCCCACTGCCGTTCCCACACCACCGGATCCACTCCCTCCGGGCGCTGGGACTCGTACGCCGTCAGTCGTGGATGCCACGACGAGAGCAGGGGCCGCAGCACACGGTTGAGGACCGTGACGGCGAGGACGCCGAAGCTGACGTGCCCGGGGGCCAGCGGAGGGGCGACCTCGGGGCCGTAGCGGCGCAGGATCTCGCGGGTGGTGTCGAAGAACGTGTAGAGGGACGACAGCGCCTCCCGAAGGAAGCCCTCCTCGGGGTCGAGCTCCTCGACCGACACGCGCGTGACGAGCTCCAGGTACAACTCCCAGGCCGCACTGCGCTCCGCGTCGGCCGGTTCCCACGTGCCGGTGATGTCGCCGACGAACGGGATCGCCAGCCTGGCCGTGATCTGCGTCGGTCCGCTCGGTCGACGCCGCTTGCGCTGCCTGATTCCCATGATCACTCTCCCCGCAACCACAGTAGGGCAACTCGCAGTCGGGGAGGACTGCTTCGGCCGTCGATGTGAGGGTGCGCAATTGCGTGGAGCCACGTCACCCGCCCACCTACGCTGCAGCACATGCCCACTCTCCCCGACCCCGTCTTCCTCGACACCACCGCCGACCGCCTCGCCACCCTCCCCGCCGTCCACGCCGTGGCCCTCGGCGGCTCGCGAGCCCAGGGCACGAACCGGCCGGACAGCGACTGGGACCTCGCCGTCTACTACCGCGGCCCCTTCGACCCCGCCGACCTCCGCGCTGTTGGCTGGGAGGGCGAGGTGTCGGACGTCGGCGGATGGGGTGGTGGCGTCTTCAACGGGGGCGCGTGGCTGACCATCGACGGACGGCGGGTCGATGTGCACTACCGCGATCTCGACGTCGTGGAGCACGAGTTGGCGGAGGCGGAGGCCGGGCGCTTCCGGGTGGAGCCGCTGATGTTCCATCTCGCGGGGATTCCCAGTTACCTGGTGGTGGCGGAGCTGGCCGTCAACCAGGTGCTGCGGGGCGGACTGCCGAAGCCCGCCGCGTATCCCGAGAAACTGAGGGCCTCCGCCCCCGAACGCTGGCACGGCACCGCCCGAGCCACCCTCGCCTACGCCAAGTCCGCCCACGCCCCGTCCGGCCGCGTCACCGAACTCGCCGGCGCGATCGCCACAGCCGCCACGCAGGCGGCGCACGGGGTGTTGGCGGGGCGGGGGGAGTGGGTGACCAATGAGAAGCGGTTGTTGGAGCGGGCGGGGTTGCGGGGGGGTGGACGCTGTCATCGCGTCACTGTCCACGGGAAAGGATCCGGCCGCGCTGCACGAGGCGGCCGATCACGCTCAGGCGCTCTTCGAGCAGGCCGGTGGGCAGAAGCACGCGGACGCCCAGGCGCCCGTTCCTGCCGGATCCGCCGACGAATAACCTTTCGAAATGCGGCCGTTGTCGCTGGTAACGTCCCTGACGTGGCGAAACTCAATCAGATCATCGCAGTCGAGAAAGGCGTCAAGTCCAAGGCGCACCAGGACCTGACGGCAGCTCACCATGGGCTGCAGAAGCCCGCGTTGCTGGCCGGTATCTCGCGTACCTATCAGCCGAAGGACGAGGAGGGTGAGCAACTGCCGCCCGAGTCGACCCGGGTGCAGGTGAAGGCGGAGGACGTGCTGCGGGAGACCGCGGCGACGCTTACGCGGCTGTTCGATGTGACCGCCACGAAGGACTGGGCCAACTGCGCCGCGCGCGCGGATGTGAAGGTGGACGGGCGGGTGCTCGTCGCCGATGTGCCGGTGTCGTATCTGCTGTTTCTGGAGAAGCAGCTCGTCGACCTCAACACGTTCGTACGGAAGTTGCCCGTGCTCGACGCCTCCGAGGGGTGGGTGCAGGACCCGTCCACGGACTCCTGGAAGACCGAGCCGGTGCGGACCCTCCGTACGAAGAAGGTGCCCCGCAACCATGTGAAGGCCGAGGCGACCGAGAAGCATCCCGCCCAGGTCGAGGTCTATTACGAGGACATCCCGATCGGATACTGGACCACCGTGAAGTTCTCCGGTGCGCTCCCGGCGCGGCGCGTCAATGAACTCCTCGACCGGGTCGAGAAGTTGCAGCAGGCCGTGAAGTTCGCCCGGGAAGAGGCGAACGGCGTGGATGTCGTCGACCAGCGGGTCGGGGACGCCGTGTTCGGTTACCTCTTCGGGTAATCTCAGAGAATCCCCGGTCCTTTGCGGCCGGGGTGCGCGAGGAGCGCAAGCTGAAGCTGAAGCTTGTCGTGACTTCGCGGTTCCAGTGGAGGTTCGAGTCCTCCCCGCGGCACCATCACGCGCCGCGGTAGCCCAACTGGCAGAGGCAGACCGCGATCAATCTCAGACTCTTGCTCCAGACTCAGTATTCGCCGTCGATCGCCGGATCGACCGGGCCCAGACCCAGGGCGTCGAGATGCTGGTTCAAGTCCAGTCCGCACAGCTCGATGTGCGGTGGTCCAAAGGCAGGACGCGACGACATGACGACTGATCTGGGTTCTCAAGTGTGCCGGCGTGCGAAATGGACGGCATTCACAGGGCCCGGGGGCAGGCTACGCCCTCGGGCCCGCTCCTTTTCCGCCATGCGCCCAGCGGTCCGCCGCGAGTTGCGTTCATAAAGAACCCGCCTCTCCGGCCAACCGTCACATCCCCGAAATACGACGGCCCCATCCTCTCCAAGAACGCGATCTACCGTGGACACCGACAGCCCGGCCACCGTCGCCCGAAGGCAGCCCCCGCCCTCGACCAGCCGACAGGAGCCCTGTGTCCCGCGCCACCCTGCGATCCCTTCCGCCCTGGCTCGACCACCCCCTGCGCGCCCAGCGCGGCCCCGTGCCCTGGAGTGCCGTCACGCGGGGCGCGCTGTCCGCCGGGCCGCTCCTCCTCGCCGCCGTGCTCGCCGGCGGCACCTCGCTCGGTGTCGTCGCCGCCATCGCCGCCATGCTCGCCGGCATCAACGACCGCCCCGGCAGCCGACGGACCTCCGTCAAGCGGCTCGGCATGCCCGCCCTGGCCGGAGCGGTCGGGCTGCTCGCCGGGACGTACGCCGGTGATCACCTCGGGGCCGTGACGCTCAGCCTGCTCCTCACCGGCGTCGGACTCGTCGCGGGCGGCGTGAGCGCCATCGGACCCGTCGCCTCCGGAGCCGGAACGCAGTTGCTCGTCGCGTGCGCCATCGGTGCCGGGATGCCGTTGCCGGACGAGGGGTGGCAGCGCGCCCTCGCCTATCTCGTGGGGGCCGGCTGGCTGCTCGGGCTGCGGCTCGCGCTGCCGACACCCGGTTCCCTCGCCGGGGACTTCCGGTTCGACGGCGAGCGGGAGGCGGTGGCGGCGGTCTACGACGCCGTCGCAGAGCTTCTCGACGCCGTCGGCACCTCGCATGCCACCACCCGGCGCGCAGCGCTCACCGCCGCTCTCGACCATGCGCAGGACGCCTTCGCCGGACCGCGGCTGCGCCGCTACGCCAGCTCCTCCGCCGAGCGGCGGCTGCACGCGCAGTACACCGCCGCGCTGCCGCTCGCCGAGGCCGCGACCGCGCTCGCGTGGGCGGGGGAGGCCGGCTCCGGGCGGGCGTCCGCGGGACCCCGACGGCTCGCCACCGCCGTACGCGAGAACACGCACACCGGGCCGCTGCCCGCGCCCACCCGTTCCGCACCCGCACTGCGGGCCCTCGACGACGCCCTCCTGCGCGCCGCCGAGGCCTTCGACCAGGCCGAGGGGAGCGACCTGCACACCCGTCGGCGTACCGGAAAGGACCTGCTGCGGGCCGTCTTCGGGGCCGGTGGACGCGAGTACGGGCTGCGGGTCGCCCTCTGCTTCGGGGCCAGCGCGGCCGTCGCGCAGGCCCTGCACCACGCCCGCTGGTACGGCCAGCACGAGCACTGGTACTGGCTGCCCGCCACCGCGGTCTTTCTCGTCAAGCCCGACCTCGGACCGCTCGCGTCCAGGGTGCTGTGCAGGGCCGCGGGGACCGTGCTCGGTGCGCTCGTCTTCGCCGGGTTCGCCGCGGTGCTGCCCAGGCCGGAGGGGCTCATCGCGCTCGTCGCCGTCAGCGGGGCCCTCATCCCGGTCGCCACCCGGCACTTCGCCGCCCAGACCGCCGTCGTCACCGTCCTCGTCCTGGCCCTGGTCATGGTCGGCGGCGAACCGCAGGCCTCCGCAGGGCGGATCGGCGAGACCCTGCTGGCCTGCGCGATCGTCCTCCTCGTCGGCCACCTCCCGATGCCGGGACAGCGCGGCGGGACGGTACGCGCCCGACTCACGGCGGCGAGCGGCGCGGCCCAGGCGTACCTCGACCACGTGCTGCGCGAGGCCGACATCGACCTGCGGGGCGACTCCGACCCCCGCGCCCTGCGCTGGGCCCTCCGCCGAGAGGCCTACCGCACCCTCGCCCAGGCCCGCACCGCCATCACCCTCGCCGCCGCCGAACTCCCCGCGCTCGCCCGGCACTCGGAAGGCGCGGACCACATCGTCGCCACCCTCGAACGCCTCGTCGACACGACCACCGCCTGCGCCGTCCACCTCGACGACTCGGGCCGCCTCACCCCGCACCACACCGAACGCCTCACCGAACTGCTGGGCGAACTGGAGAAGGACCGCGAACGGGTGGGACTACGACTGCCCGAACTGCCCCTGGCCGTATAACGCCGGGCCGCGAAACGCCCCTAAGGGGCGCGGGGAGCTGCGCGACCAGCCACAGCGGACCCGCATCCGCCAACGTCGGAAACCCCCCACGACGACCATGCGCACCGGTACTACCCCACCCGCACCCACACAGGCGCATGATCCGACCCCGCCACCCCCCGCCGCTCCACCGGATCGTCCCCCACCGGCGGCAGCCGCAGCGACTCCTCACCCGGCAGCCCCGTCCCCGCGACCGTCACCCGGCCGACCAGCCGACGGCTCAGCAACAGGTGGTCGATCAGCTCCCGGCGTCCGGAGTTGACACGGGAGAAGCGCTGCTCGGCCGGGATCTTCGGAGCCACGTTCCACAGCCGTACCGCATCGCCCCCGTCGGGCCGGTCGAAGGCGGGGGTGCCGAGCTCGGAGCCGGGCGGGCCGAGCAGGATCTGTGTGGTCGCCGCCTGGACCTCGTCGTTGAGGTCGCCCAGCACGACCACGTCCCGCTCGCGGCCGTCACCGTCCAGCAGCTCGTCGGCCAGCGCCCGCAGGGACGCCGCCTCCGCCGCCCGCCGGTACAGCGCGTACGCACCGAAGCGGGCCCGCTCGCCCTCGTCGCGCGGCTGGAACCGGCCGCCCGGATACGACAGCAGCTTCGACTTGAGATGGCACACCGCCGCCCGCAGCGGCCCGCTCTCCACAGCCGCCTCCACCGCCAGGAGGCCGCGGCCCGCCTCCGCCACCTCGAGCCCCTTGTCGTCCCCCTGCACCGGGCGCAGCTTCACCGGGAACCCCTTCGTGTCGTGCAGCACCTCGAACGGCGTGCGACTGAGGAAGCCGACCCGGATGCCCCGGCCGTCCGCGTGCCGGGAGAGCGCGGTGTGCCAGTCGCCGCCCAGCATGCCGACCAGGTCCCGCAGCGCCTCCGGCTCCCCGACCTCCTGCACGCCCAGCAGCGTCGGATCGAGCTCCGTGATCACCTCGGCCAGAGCGGCCAGCTTCGTCTCGTACGCCGCCTTGTCCCTGGGGCCGAACGGGCCGCCGGGCCGGTACAGGTTCTCCAGGTTCCAGGTGCCGATGAGCATGCCGGACCCCCTTCCAGATGCCGTGGTGAGGCCAGGGTGCTCGTCCGGCCGACCTCACGACAGAGTCGGGACAGGATGCGCGGTTCGGCTCACGCGGCGCGAGGACCCCGTCGTACGTTGGCGTGATGACCGACTCTCCCGCCGACCTCGTCATCACCGGATGCACCGTTCTCGTGCACGACGATCAGGAGCGCATCGGGTTCGAGGAGAACGCCACCATCGTCGTACGGGACGGAGTCATCGAGTCCGTCACGACGTCCTCCGAAAGCCCGCCCGTCGCCGAACACATCGATGCCCGTGGACAAGTCGCCCTCCCCGGACTCGTCAACTGCCACACCCACGCCCCGATGGTCGCCCTGCGCGGCGTCGCCGAGGACCTGCCCACGGAGGAGTGGTTCAACGACGTCGTCTGGCCGATCGAGTCCAACCTCACCGCCAAGGACGTGGAGTTGGGTGCACGGCTCGCCTGCGCCGAGATGATCCGCGCCGGTGTCACCTGCTTCGCCGACCACTACTTCTCGATGGACGCCGTCGCCTCCGTCGTCGAGGAGTGCGGGATGCGCGCTCATCTCGGCGAGGCCTACTTCTCCTCCCAGGGTCCCCAAGGGCGGGAGAAATCACTGGAGTTCGCGCTACGGCACCGGGGCGCCGCCGGCGGCCGCATCACCACCGCCCTCGCCCCGCACGCCCCCTACACCGTCGACGAAGACGACCTCGCCGCCACCGCCGCACTCGCCCGCGAGCACGGACTGCCTGTCCACCTCCACGCCTCCGAGAACCGCGATCAGGCGGAGACCAGCCTCGAACGCCACGGTGTCACCCCCATCGAGGTCCTGGCACGCACCGGCATCCTCGACGCCGACGTCCTCATCGCCCACGGCACCGGCATCCTCGACCGCGACCTGCCCGTTCTCGCCGGCGCTTCCGGCCGCGTCGCCGTCGCCACCGCACCCCGCGGCTACCTCAAGTTCGCCTGGCCCACCACCACACCCGTACGCGCCCTGCACGACCTCGGTATCCCCGTCGGACTCGCCACGGACGGCGCCGCCTCCAACAACTCCCTCGACGTATGGGAGTCGATGGCGCTCACCGCCCTCATCCAGAAGTCCACGACCGGCGACCCGCGATGGCTGACCTCCCGCCAGGCCCTGCACCACGCCACGCTCCAGAGCGCCCGCGCGGTCGGACTCGGCGACACCCTCGGCACCCTCGCCCCCGGCCGTCGCGCCGACATCGTCCTCGTCGACCTCACCGGCCCGCACACCCAGCCCGTCCATGACCTCGCCGCAACCCTCGTGCACAGCGCCCGCTCCTCCGACGTCCGCACGACGATCGTCGACGGCCGGATCCTGATGCGCGACCGCGAGCTGCTGACCCTCGATGTGGCCGAAGTCGTCCGGGAGTTGGGGGAGCGGATGCCCGCCCTCCTCGACCGCAGCCACGGAAAGCGCATCCAGGACTACGACACGTAAAAATCTTCCGACACGGCGATGAGTTCCGCCGCCGCCTTCGGTCAGCACTCGGAACGGACCGTCGCAGCAGGAGGAGCCATGTCGCTTCCGGAGACCGTCTCGCGTGAGCAGTGGCGCGCGGCGCGCAGGGAATTGCTGGTCAAGGAGAAGGCGGCCACGCGCGCGCGTGACGCGCTCAACGCCGAGCGGCGCGGGCTGCCGATGGTGGAGATCGACGCGGAGTACGTCTTCGAGGGCGGTGACGGGAAGGCCACGCTGCTCGACCTGTTCGAGGGACGGGACCAGCTCGTCGTCCACCACTTCATGTTCGCGCCCGAATGGGACGCGGGCTGCCGCAGCTGTTCGGCGTTCCTGGACCAGATCGGGCATCTCGCGCATCTGAAGGCACGCGGGACGACCTTCGCGGCCGTGTCCCGGGCGCCGTACACCAGGATCCTGCCGTTCAAGGCGCGGATGGGATGGACCGTGCCCTGGTACTCGTCGTTCGGCGGCGACTTCAACCACGACTTCGAGGTGACCCTGGAGCACGAGGGGGAGTCCTTCGAGCGGCCCGGCCTCAGCTGCTTCCTGCGGGACCGCGACCGGGTCTTCCACACCTACTCGACGTACGAACGCGGTCTCGACGGACTCGGCTCCACCACCAGCCTCCTGGATCTCACCGCGCTGGGCCGGCAGGAGGAGTGGGAGGAGCCGAAGGGGCGCGCGTCGGCGCTGGGGGCGCCTGCGGGGAGTGAGCGCATTCGCTATCACGATGAGTACGAGATATGACACGAACGGTAGTGGAAGTGACCGTTCGGTAACCAGATTCTCACGCTGAGCGCTGAACGCGTGTCAGCTACGTCTCAGTCCCGCAACTCACCGAGCCCTTCAGGCCCTCCAGAGCGTTAACTCCTAAAAGAACGACGCTTTATCGGAGGTGCAGGATGGTGAACGGGCGGACCGTGCTCGAGTGCTTTCCCGCAGGTGGGCCGCGAGGCTCGTGGCCGGCGGAGGAGTTCGCGCACGCGCGACGACTTGAGGGACTGCCCGCCGAGGTCGTGATGGACCTCGCGACGGACGCGTTCCTGGTGATCGTGCGGGGCGGCGAGGCCGCCGCCGTGGCGTGAGCGTCAGCTCGCCCTCGGCGCGGTGAACTGGTCCGCCTGGAGCGAGTACAGCTCCGCGTAGACCCCGCCCGTGGCCAGCAGTTCCTCCGGTGTGCCGGACTCCACGAGCCGGCCCTGTTCCAGGACGTGCACCAGGTCCGCGTGGCGCACGGACGCCAGCCGGTGGGTGATCAGGACCACCGTCTGTCCCGTGCCCGCCAGGGCGCGGATCTTCTCGAATACCTCCAGCTCGGCCCGGGCGTCCAGGGCCGCCGTCGGCTCGTCCACGATCAGGATGTGGCCGCGCCGGTACGCGGCCCGGGCGATGCCGAGCCGCTGCCACTGCCCGCCCGACAGCTCGTGCCCGCCGCTGAAGTGGCGGGCCAGCAGCGTGTCCAGGCCGCGCGGCAGATCGGCCACCACCTCCTGGGCCCCCGCCTCGGCGACCGCGTCGGCCAGCCGCTCCTCGGTCAGGGGCGCGGCCGAGCGGCCCACCGCCACATTGACCCTGGCCGTGAACGGCCACCTCTTGAAGTCCTGCGCCACCATCGCGATCCGCTCGGCGAGCAGCCGCCGGTCCGCACCGGCCGCGTCCACGCCGTCCCACAGGATCCGGCCCCGGTCGGGTGTGTAGAGACCGGAGAGCAGCTTCACGAGGGTCGTCTTGCCGGAGCCGTTCTCGCCGACGAGCGCGACGATCCGGCCGAGGGGGAGAGCCAGGGTGATGTCGTCGAGGGCGGGCCGGGTGGACTCGCCCGGATAGCTGAACGTGACGTTTTCGAAGCGGATCTCCTGAGGATCCTCGGGCAGCTCCTGCCCGCCGACCGGGATCGCCCGCTTCTCCGCCTCGACGTACAGCCGCTGAAGATCGCCCACGAACAGGGCCTCCTGGTGGAGCTGGTTCAGCTCCAGGACGAGACTGTCGAGGCTGGACGAGCCGGAGCGGATCGCGATCACGGCCGTGCCCGCGACGGACAGTGCCATGGCCCCGGCCAGCAGCAGACCGCCGAGCGTCGCGTACGTCGCCACCGTCGCGATCCCCGTCCAGGACGCCGCGATGAGTCCCGTACGGGCCGCGAGCCGGGCCAGTCGGGCCTGCTCCGCCTCCGCGACCTCCGACATCGCACGGTAGTGGTGGAGCAGGAAGGGCCCGACGCCGTGCAGACGGATCTCCGGCGCGGACTCCGGCTCGGTGAGCAGGCCGCTGAGGAGATGGCCGGCGCGGGCGTGCTGCACCCAGGTGTGGAAGGACTCGTACCGGCGGCGCGCGACGGTCAGGGCGCTCCAGGCGCTGGGCAGGGTCATCGTCACGAGCAGCGGTAGCAGGGCGGGGTGCAGCACGGTCAGGACACCGGCGGCCGCGATCAGGGAGATCGCCGCGTTCATGACCCGGGTGGCGTAGGCGATCATGCGGCGGGCGGAGGTGGCGCCGTACTGGGCGGTGTCCAGCAGCTTGTGGAAGGCGTGGTCCTCGATGGCGGCCAGCTCCACGGCCGCGGCCCGCTCCAGATACCGCTCGGTGGCGACGCGCTCGACCTTGGGCTCGAGGCGGCCGGTGGCGTACGTGGACGCGGCCCGCAGCAGCGCGGAGACCAGCATGACGCAGGCCATGGCGACGAGGGCGGGAACGGCACCGTGCAGCCGCTCCTCGATCGATCCGCCGCCCATCAGCCGGCCCAGCACGCTGTTCACGGCCAGCAGACTCACCGCCTGCGCCAGACCCCGGCCCGCCTCGGCGCCGAGCACGATCCGCGCGGCCTTGCGGTCCGCCTGCCAGGCCAGCCGGAAACTGAGCGCGAGCAGCGCCGGCAGCTGGCGCACCATGGCCCGGAAGCTCAGCTGCAGCCGGGCGTCGGAGTGACTGTTCCAGCCCGTGTCGTACCGCAGGGGCCCGCCGAAGAGCAGCCGCTCCGACTCGGACAGCTCGGGCTCCCTGACGTCCCGTTTCTTCGCCACCGTCGACCTCCCCCGCTCGTGGACGGAGGGCCACTATCGCGGGAGGGGGATGCCGGGGGCAGGGCGCAGACGGATGCGCGGGGACGCGCGGGCGTACGCCGTGGTGGCGGCCGGCCGGGGTTCGCGGCTCGGCCTCGGGTCGGCCACCCAGGTGGGGCTTGCGCCTCGGATACCCACTGCCGCGGTCCGCGCCCCGCTGCGCGGTCGCCCTGCCTCAGGGCCGACCTGCCGGAGGCCTACGGCGATCCCCCGCCTCGCCTGCCTCACGGACCGTCCTAGGACACGGCGTCCTCAGCCCCTTCGGCCAACCGTCGGAGACCTACGCGCTGATCGACCGCGACCAGGTCGGCGTGGTCCCCGTGACCCGGCACAGCGCCAGATACAGCGGGATCGGCGGTGTGTACGGAAGCTTGCCCTCGGGGCGGTGGATCAGGTCGGGGGCCACCGGCGCGTCCGGAACGATCGCGCCGGTGGTGTACTGGGCGGGAGCGGGCCACTCCAGGGCGTAGTCGGAGTCCGACGGGACGAGCCACCACCAGTGCGTCTCATCGGCGTAGACGCACCCCGCACGGGGCAGCCGGGGCATCAGGAGCGGGCCGAAGCGGGCGGGTATCGCCACCGCGTCGCAGCCCAGGGGGGTGGTCATCCCGTCGGGGACAGGGAGGCGGCGGGGTGCGGCCGGGGTGTGCAGGCCGCGCCGGAGGCGGACCAGCGTGTCCAGGGTCAGTACCTTGCCGCCGGTCGCGGGCCTCACAGCCATGGACCCCCCGTCCCGTGATGCCGCGCCGTTCCGTCGTGTCGCGCGTCCGCGTCGTCGTGCTGGCCGCCCGAGCCGTCGGCGGGGCCGGGCTTGGGGCGGGCTCCCCAGCCCAGGTCGTTGCAGGGGCCGCAGTCGTGGCGCGGGGCGTCGGCCTTGCGGGGCAGCTCCGCCCAGACCAGCAGACCGGGGCCGTGTTCATGGGCTCCCCAGGCGTGACAGAGGGCGTCGACGAGGAGCAATCCCCTCCCGTGCTCCTCCTCGCCCCGCTGCGCCACCGACGGATGGACCTCACCCGGTGCGCAGCCCTCGTCACGCACGGCTATTCGCACCAGCTCGTCGCCGTCGTGGAGCTCGCACACTATGTGGCTGCTCGCCGTGTGCACGATCGCGTTGGTGACCAGCTCGGTGACCACCAGGGCCGCCGAATCGCAGATGTCCTCGCAGACGGACCAGCCGTTCAGCCGGGCCCGCGTCAGCCGTCTGGCCTGGGCGGGAGAACCCGGATGGGCGGCCAGCTCAAACCGGAACCGGCGCTCGGCAGCGGCCCCACCAGGGGTTGCTCCCGGAGCAGCGCCGAGGCTGTGGGGGCCTGCGGCGGCGTCTGTTCCTAAGGGCGCGGACGGAATCACGCTTGCCACTATCGCCCCGCCGTGAACACTTGGCAAGTGTCACTCTGAAAATTGCAGAGTGCTGTGTGACGGTCTGGAAGGCCGTGGCACACTGCTCGCAACAGCATGTCGAGCGGCGCCAGTTGAGATCACCGGAGATCCGACCAGGTCTTCGAATAGGTCTTCGAATGGCGCCGTCCGGCTGCCAGGATTCTTTTGCACAGGTTTTTACGGGTCTTCGGACCTCAGGGACGTCCAGGAGGTGGAGGGTGAGCGAGCCGCGGTCCGCGCCGACGGTCGGCCAGGTCGTCCTCGGCCGGCGCCTGCTGGACCTGCGTGAACGCGCCGGTCTCAAGCGTGAGGAGGCCGCCCGCGTCCTGCGCGTCGCCCCCGCCACGGTCCGCCGGATGGAGATGGCCGAGGTCGGCCTCAAGATCCCGTATCTCCAGCTGCTCCTGAAGTCCTACGGCGTCTCCGAGGAGGAGGCCGACGCCTTCGTGGAGCTGGCCGAGGAGGCCAACAAACCCGGCTGGTGGCAGCGGTTCCACGACATCCTGCCGGGCTGGTTCTCGATGTACGTCAGCCTCGAGGGCGCCGCCGGCCTCATCCGGTCCTACGACCCCCACTTCCTGCCCGGACTGCTGCAGACCGAGGAGTACGCGCGCGGCGTCCTGAAGTCGGGGGCCATCGGCCAGACCAGCCCGGACGACATCGAACGGCACGTCGCACTGCGAGTACAACGCCAGGAACTGCTCACCCGTCCCGACGCGCCGCGGTTCTGGGCCGTGGTGGACGAGACCGCGCTGCGCCGCCCCGTCGGCGGCCCGGAGGTGATGCGTGCCCAGATCGACAAGTTGCTCGAGGCCACGAAGCTGCCCAACGTGACCCTGCAGGTCGCCCCGTTCGCCAACGGGCCGCACCCCGGCACGTACGGGCCCTTCGTGCTGTTCCGATTCGCCGTGCCGGAGCTTCCGGACATGGTCTACAGCGAGTACCTGACCGGCGCCGTCTATCTCGACGCGCGCCCCGAGGTGGCGACCCATCTCGAGGTCATGGACCGCATGGCGGCGCAGGCCGCTACGGCACATCGCACGAAGGAGATCCTCCGGGATCTCCGCAAGGAGCTGTGAATGGATCGCATCAAGCCGCGCATACCGGTCTACAACGGCATGCCCGCGCGGGAGTTGGGCAGCGAGGGCTGGCACAAGCCGTGGAGCGGCGGCAACGGCGGCAACTGCCTGGAGGCGATGAAGCTGGCCGACGGACGGATCGCCGTCCGTCAGTCCACGGACCCGGACGGTCCGGCGCTGATCTACACCAGTGACGAGATGACGGCCTTCATCGAGGGCGCCAAGGCGGGGGAGGCGGACTTCCTGCTGTCGTGACGTGGTTGCTGTGACATAGGCATGCTTAAGCAATGGTTGAGATCGACACCGGCAAACCCCACCCCGCCCGGATGTACGACTGGTACCTCGGCGGCACTCACAACCACCCGGTAGACGAGGCGATGGGCCGGCAGATGCTGGCCCTCGATCCCAGAGTTCCGGTCATGGCCCGGGTCAACCGGGCCTTCATGCACAGATCCACGAACTGGCTGGCCCGCCAGGGCATCCGCCAGTTCCTGGACATCGGCAGTGGCATACCCACGGAGCCCAACCTCCATCAGATCGCCCAGAAGATCACGCCCGGCGCGCACGTCGTCTACTGCGACAACGACCCGATCGTCCTCGCCCACGCGGCGGATCTGCTCCGGGGCACGGACGACGCCGTGACGGAGTACCTGCGGGCCGACTTCCGTGACACGGACGCCATCGTGAAGGGCGCGCGGAAGATCCTGGACTTCGACCGCCCCGTCGCGCTGTCGCTCGTGGCCCTGCTGCACTTCGTTCCGGACGAGGACGGCGCGTACGAACTGGTCGCGCGGCTTCTCGACCGACTGCCCTCCGGCAGCTACCTGGTGGCCAGCCACGCGACCGCCGACTTCACGGGGCGAGCGCGGGATCCAGGGTCCGTACGACGAGCACGGCGTCCTCGGGCTGCGGCCCCGTCCCGTCCCAGACGGTCCCGACGGCCCGCCCACCGGACACCCCTCGCATCCCGTCGCGGTTCCCGCCGCCCCGCTCGGCGACGACACCTCCGGCCTCCGTCAGCCGGAACGCGTCCGGCAACGGCGCCGACTCGTCCAGCGGCACCCGTGCCCCGAGATCGGCGGGCAGCGGCGCGCCGCGCAGCCCCGCGGCCAGCTCCCGTCACCGCAGGAGCCCGACCCGCTCCGCGTCGAGCCCGAGCCGCCGCGCCGCCTCCCGCACGAGCCGCACCTGGAGCTCCTGCACCCAGCGGATGCGGAGGCGGAGGGATTCACGGGGCGGGAGGGCGGTGGTGGGGGAGTGGAGCGTGCCGAGCCCGGGTTCCGACGGGACGTTCTCGGCGGCCTCCGGCACGCGGGACCTCGGCACGGCCTGCTCCTCGTCGCCGGCCACGTCCGCCGGCGCCGGGAGCCGCCTCCGCTTCCGCAGACTCGGTGAGGTGAGCGCCAGGACCACCGGGTTCTCGGCGATCACCCGCTCGTCGGGCAGGCCACGCGCGCGTGCCGTCTCCAGGGCGGCCAGTGCCGTGCCCGCCGCAGTACGGCTCTTCGGGGGCTCCTTGAGGAGCGTTCCCGCGAGGGCCTTCTGGGCGTGCAGGGAGACCAGGGTCCTGCGGGTCCAGCGGACCTCCGCGACCAGGGGGGACGAGGAGAGCGCCGACAGCCGCGGTATCTCGGCGAGGCGGCGGTCGACGTCCGCCACGAGGTCCGTCGCCAGACCCGGCAGCGCCGCGGCGAGGCGGCCCACCCGCCAGGCGGCGCCCAGTCGGCGGGCTCCCGGCGCCGGGTTGAGCAGCGCCAGCCACCGGTGCCGCGGACCCGTGGTGCCGAGCAGCCGCAGGTCGGCGGCGGCCCGACCGCCGACCGTCGTGACCACCGGCACCGTCCGCAGCAGCCGCCGCGGCGCGCTCCCGCCGATGTCGAGCGCGGCGGCGAGCCCGCGGGCCATCGGCGCCACCCACAGGTCCTCCTCCAGTGGCACCAGCTGCCCGGGCAGCGTCTCCGCCACCGGACCGGGCCCGAGCAGCCGTGCCCCGTGCGGCGGCCGCGCCGCCATCGCCGTGATCGGGCGGCTCTGGAACAGCCACAGCCGCCCGTCCCCGTCGAACCCGAACTCGATGTCCTGAGGCCCGCCGAAAATCTGCCGGGCCCGCCGCGCGAGCCGCGCGAGGCGGGCCAGCTCGGAGCGGGTGAGCAGCGAACCCGCCTCGGAAGGCTCCGTCCGCAGCAGTCGTCCCCGCCCGCTCAGCCAGTAGTTGGTGCCCGCCTGTTCCCCGCTGACCAGCGTGTCAGGACCGCCCCGCACCGCGCTCACCAGCATCCGGTCGGTCCGCCCCTCCACGGGATCGGCACCGAACATGACCCCGCCGACCCGCGCCGCGAGCATCGGCTGCACGAGCACCGCCATCGGCGCCGTGGCCCCGTCGGGCCGTACCGCGGAATCGAGCACGGTCCGCACCGCCGTACGGAAGTCCTGCCATCCCCGCACGTCCAGGACGGAGGCGAACTGGCCCGCCAGGGACGACTCCTCCGTGTCCTCCTGGGGCGAGGAGGACCGTACGACGAGCGGGCGTGCGCCGCCGTCGGAGAGCTCCTGCCAGGCCCGCCGCAGGGCGACCGGGTCGTCGCCCCCTTCGTACGGGATCACGAAGCCGGGGAGCACCGCCAGCCCCGCACCGGCCGCGCGCGAGGTTCGCGGCCTTGGACCCCGCGTCGGCGGGCACCGCGGCGCCGGGACGCTCGAGCGGGACGGTGACCGGGGCATGGGCGTCGGCCAGACCGAGGGCCACCTCGCCCCGAGGCCTGTCCCCGTCGCGTGCACCTTCTCCGTGACGTTCGTCGAGCGTCGTCATCGCTCACCCTCCAGGACCGGCCGCCAACAGGGGGGACGCGCGGGGGTGGCCCTGCGCCTGACGGCGGAACGAAGGATGGGGCGAGCCGCTGCCGATCCCGCCGGGGGTCCGACGGCAGCACACCTCCTGCTGGAATGATCCCACCGCTGTCGGTTCCCAGGTCGGTCGGAAGCCACTTTTCGGACGTACGGCGAGGAATCAGGAGCACCGGAGGAGAGCGTCCGGGGCGCGCTCCTTCGCAGGCAGTACGCCGCGCCTCCTCCGGGGGAAGGAGACCCCTCAGCCGGCCTCGGGGGGCAGGACCCGGCACAGGGCGTCCAGCGCCGCGCCGTACGCGTGCTCCGAGGGCGTCGCGTATCCGACGACGAGCCCGTCGTAGGCCGGTACGGCGGTCTCGGACGGCTCCGGTGCCTTCGATGCCTCCGGCGCCTTCGGTGCCCCCGGGTGCCGGAACTCGGCGAGGCCGTCCAGCGCGATGCCCGCCCAGGCGGCCGCCTTCAGCGCGGACCGCTCGGTGCCGGGCGGCAGCCGCAGCACCGCGTGCAGCCCGGCCGCGACCCCGGTCACCTCGATGTGCGGGGCGTGCTCGGCCAGCGCCGCGACCAGGCGGTCACGGCGGCTCCGGTAGTGCTGCCGCATGCGCCGCACATGACGGTCGTACGACCCCGACGACAGGAAGTCGGCGAGGCTCAGCTGGTCGAGGACGCTCACCCAGGCCTCCCGCTCGCCCTTGGCCGCGAGCACGCCGGCGACATAGCGTTCCGGCAGCACCATCCACCCCAGCCGCAGCGCGGGCGACAGGCTCTTGCTGACCGAACCGACGAAGATCACCCGCTCCGTGTCGAGGCCCTGGACCGCGCCGACGGGTTTGCGGTCGTAGCGGAACTCCCCGTCGTAGTCGTCCTCCAGCACCACCCCGCCACGCGCGCGTGCCCAGTCGACGACGGCCGCCCGCCGCTCGGCGTGCAGCGGCCCGCCGGTCGGGAACTGGTGCGCGGGCGTGAGCAGCACGGCCCGCTCCCGCGCCAACCGGCTCACGTCGGCGCCGTGTTCGTCCAGGGGGAGCGGTACGGTCCGGACGCCCGCGTCGGCGAGGAGCTCGCGGTGGAAGGGCAGACCGTACGCCTCGACGGCCAGGGTGCCGCGCAGGACCGCCGTCCGGGACAGCAGCCGCAGCGCGTGCGCGAAACCGGAGCAGATCACGATCCGGTCCGGCTCGGTGCGCACGCCACGCGCGCGTGCCAGGTACTCCGTGAGCGCTTCCCGCAGCTCGACGCGGCCCGCGGGGTCGCCGGGGCCGAACACCTCGTGGGGCGCCTGCTGAAGGGCCCGCCGGTAGGAGGCCAGCCAGGCGGCGCGCGGGAACGTCGACGCGTCCGGGGTGCCCTGCCGCAGGTCGTGCCGGGGGCCACGCGCGTGTGGAGGCGTTTTCACGGGTACGCGCGCGTGCTTCGGGCCGGGACGCAGCGGCTCGGTCCGCTCCGCGACCCGCGTCCCCGAGCCTTGGCGGGCGGTGAGCCAGCCCTCCGCGACGAGCTCGGCGTAGGCGTCGGCCACCGTGTTGCGGGCCACGCCCAGGTCGGCGGCGAGCGAGCGGTACGGCGGCAGCCGGGTGCCGGGGGTGAGCCGGCCACTGCGTACGGCCTCGCGCAGGGCATCGATGAGAGCGGCCCGTCTGCTGCCCGGCCCGGAGAGCTCCAGGTGCAGGTCGGAGCCGATCCGCTCCGCGGAATTGACCCACGATCTCGCCATGAAAATGCACCCTACAGCGGGTCTATCGGCCCCGTAGGTTGAGGGACATGACGACGAACACGAACACCGCCGCCGCTCCTCGCCTCAACTTCGCCAAGTCCGCCCCGAAGGTCTTCCGCGCCCTCATCGGCTTCGACGCCGCCGCCCGCGCGGGACTGGACCCGGCCCTGGTGGAACTGATCCAGATCCGCGCCTCGCACCTCAACCACTGCGCCTACTGCCTCCACATGCACACCAACGACGCCCGCAAGGCGGGCGAGAGCGAGGACCGGCTCCACATGGTCGCCGTCTGGCGCGAGGCCCGGCACTTCTTCACGGAGAAGGAGCAGGCGGCCCTGGCCCTGACCGAGGCGGTGACGCTGGTGGCCGACGGGGGCGTACCGGACGAGGTGTACGCGCAGGCCGCGGCGCGGTTCGAGGAGGAGGAGCTGGCGCAGGTGCTCGGGCTGATCTTCGCCATCAACACCTGGAACAGGCTGGCCCTGGCGACGAAGAAGGTGGCGGGGACGGACGAGCGGGTCTGAGTGTGGTCCGGGAGAGCCGGACGATCTTCGACTCGTCACGGAGACGACGTGGACGAGCGGATCCGAACGAGGGAGGGGCCGGCGGGCCGTGGCGCCCGCCGTCGCCGCCTGCGGCTCGGCCCGGCTACACCGTCATCGGCCGGTCGTACGGCCCGATCGGCGCCGGCAGTCGCGAACTCCCCGTCAGATGGCGGTCGACCGCCGCCGCCACCGCCCGCCCCTCCGCGATCGCCCACACGATGAGCGACTGTCCCCGGGCGGCATCCCCCGCGGCGAACACCCCGGGAGCGCTGGTCGCGAATTCGGCGTCCCGGGTGATCGTGCCGCGCGGCTCCATCGCCAGCCCCAGCTGATCGACGAGCCCGTCCGCCCGGTCCGGCCCGGAGAAGCCGAGGGCGAGCAGGACGAGATCGGCGGGGAGCGTCCGCCCGGTGCCCGACACCGGGCGGCGCTCGGCGTCGACCTCGACCAGGTGCAGCGACCGCA
Source organism: Streptomyces sp. NBC_00019 (assembly GCF_045041015.1). Lineage (NCBI taxonomy): Bacteria > Bacillati > Actinomycetota > Actinomycetes > Kitasatosporales > Streptomycetaceae > Streptomyces > Streptomyces sp. NBC_00019. The sequence continues at coordinate 2,928,999 of NZ_CP108302.1, read as the reverse complement.
CCTGCCCGTCCGCGTCGCCGGTGAAGCGGAGCGTGGACGCCGCGAACAGCCGCGCGTCAGCGTCGGCCGCCGGCGCGGTCCGGAGATCGCCGGCCTCCTCGTGCGCGGCCGACAGCCGGTAGATCTTCGGATACGTCGGCCAGGGCTCGGCGTCCTCGTCGCGCTCGGCGCCGGGCTGGGCGTAGATGTCCAACTGGCTGACGGACGCGGCCCCTTCGCGCACCGCCGTCCCCAGACAGTCGGCCCCCGTGTCCCCACCGCCGACGATGACGACATGCTTCCCGGCGGCGGACATCGGGGAGCTCTCCAAGTCCCCCTCGCACACCCGGTTGGCCAGCGGCAGATACTCCATCGCCTGGTGGATCCCCGCCAACTCCCGCCCAGGCACGGACAGTTCACGCCATGTCGTGGCCCCGGTCGCGATCACCACCGCGTCGTACCGGGCCCGCAGCTCCGCCGCCCCGATGTCCCGCCCGACCGCCGTCGACGTACGGAACTTCGTGCCCTCGGCCCGCATCTGCTCGATCCGCCGCTGAAGATGGTGCTTCTCCATCTTGAACGCGGGGATGCCGTACCGCATCAGCCCGCCGAGGCGGTCGTCCTTCTCGTACACCGCGACCGTGTGCCCCGCCCGGGTCAGCTGCTGCGCCGCCGCGAGTCCGGTCGGCCCCGACCCGATCACCGCGACCGTGCGCCCGGAGAGCCGGTCCGGCGGCCGCGGTGGCGCGAACCCCAGCTCCCAGGCCCGGTCGGCGATCGCGGCCTCGACGTTCTTGATGGTGACCGCGGGCTGGTTGATGGCGAGCACACACCCCGCCTCGCAGGGCGCCGGGCACAACCGACCCGTGAACTCGGGGAAGTTGTTCGTGGCGTGCAGCCGGTCGGCGGCCTGCCGCCAGTCGTCCCGGCTGACCAGGTCGTTCCACTCGGGGATCAGATTCCCGAGCGGACAGGCCTCGTGGCAGAAGGGTATGCCGCAGTCCATACAGCGGTCTGCCTGTTTGTTGATGATGGGCAGCAAGGCCCCGGGGACGTACACCTCGTCCCAGTCCCCGACCCGTTCCTCGACGGGCCGGCGAGGCCACTCCTGGCGAGGGGTGGTCATGAATCCCTTGGGATCGGCCATGGCCGTCTTCCTTGCGTGGGCGTCGACGGGCCGTGCGTCATCGGGCGGCACCCTTTCGGCCACGATACGTCCCGTCGGCCACTCGCGCAGGGGGGAAGACAGGGTGAGGGGACAGCGCTTTCCGGCGGCTCCTCGGGGCTGTCCCCGTGCCCGCGCGCGACTACGTGAGGGCCAGCACGTACGACACCGCCGCGGCGCCCGAGGCGACCATGCGGACGTGGTTCCAGACCGTCCACTCACGCACATACTCCGGCCAGTACGCGGCCGCTTCGGCCGTCCCCGCGTCCAGCCTCATCAACGTGTCGTTGCGCGGCACGTTCGCGACCATGGTCACGCCGAACGAGCCGAACAGATACAGCGCGCTGCCCAGCAGCAGTTCCACCGTCCCCTCGTCCGGCCACAGCACGAACGTCACCACCGCGATCACCGCGCACAGCACCGCCGACCCGGCGAACACGAGCATGAACGCGGGCCGCAGCGCGGTCACGTTGATCGCCTTCATCGCGGCGACGCCCTGCGCCGGCGGCAGCGCGGCGAGCCCCTTCATCACGAAGGTGGAGAAGGCGCAGAAGACCCCGGCCACCAGGCCGGTCCCGAGCACACCCAGCACCGTCAGTACGAAGTACGGTCCCTCGATCATGTCGTCAACTCCCGCATCGAGCCGAGATCCTGCCCGGCACCAACCGTCACCACAAGTGAATTCCCGTACGGGAAGGGTCACCATGGCCGAAGGCCGCGCGGGCATACGCGAGCGTCCAAAGAGGAGAACCTCCCCCTGCCGCCGCCCTCCGAATCACCGGTCCACTCCCGGGCGCGGCGGCACGGCGGCACAGCCCGGCGGTGCCGTGGGACCGCGGCCCGCCCCCTCAACCGGCCTCGGCCTCCGTCGCCCGCCATCCGCCCAGCATCGTCTCCACGGCCGCCGCGATCCGCCTGCGCGCCTCGTGCCGCGACACCCCGCTCATCAGCAACTGGTCGTACGGCGTGTCCAGATGCCGTACGGACGCCACGACCGCCGAGACCACCGCCCCCTCGGACAGCGCCCGCCCCGCCGCACTCCGCCCCACGCGCCCACTGCCCCGCACCGAGGCATGCGCCGCGATCCCCTGCGCCCGCTCCACCGGGCAGCCGGGAAACAGCCGCCGTATCTCCGCCGTGAACGCGTCCGTGAACCGCACGTCCGCCGCCGCCCGCCGCCGCGCGTCCCGCGACCGGCGCCGTCGCCGCGCCTCGGCGTCCGCGAGGCACCGCACCTCCGCCCGCGTGAGCGCCTCCTCCTCGACGAGCACGCCCTGCCGCTCGTATCTCGCCCTGCGCCGGTTGAACCGGACGACCACCGCCGACAGCGCGCTCTCCTCCCGCGCCCTGCGCGTCAGCGCGGTGTCGCCGCGCGGCAGGAACACCAGATGCCCGAGGTCGGCGCAGTCCAGACACCGCGGCGCCCCCTCCTCCAGCACCAGCAACGACAACGGCCCGCCCCGGCACTCGGCGCACTGCTTCCGCCTGAGGGGCTGGACGACGAGAATCCCGGTGCGGCGCGGGGGAGTCGCGAGGCGAGACATACCGGGTTCATTCCCGCGAGCGGGCCATGAACCACGGCCTTGTCCTACTCGGTGTCCTATTCGGCGTCCGATTCGGTGTCCTGTTCGGCGTCGACCACCGACACCCGCGTCCGATGCGCCGTGGGCCGCTCGATCTCGTCGACCACCGCCACGGCGAGGTCCGCGTACGACAGGACACGCGTCCCCTCGGGCACCCGCTCCCCGCCGAGCACATAGCGCCCGGTGCGCGGAGCGTTCTCCTCCAGTCCTCCTCCCGGTGTGAGCATCGCCCAGTCGACGAAGCCGCCGTCACTCTCCGCCCGCAGCCGGCTCAGCCCCGCCGTGTGCGCCAGCGCGAACGGCCGGATCTCCGGCGGGAACACCGAGGGGTCGTCCATCACCGGCCGCCCGTCCGCCCCGAGCAGATTCGCGCCCAGCCCCACGGCGACCAGTCGCCGCACGCCCGCCGCGGTGAGCCCGCCGACCAGCGCGTCCGCCGCCTTCACGAAGAAGTCCGGGTCGAGCGTGTCGAAGCCCTGCTCCGGCCCGCTGAACGGCGACACCGCGTGCACGGCGGCCAGGTGTCCGCCCGCCACGGAACCGACCGAACCGGGATCCGTCACATCACCCCGGACCACGGCCACCCCGTCCGCCCCGAGCTCCGCATACCGCGCCGGATCCCGCACCGCGGCCGTCACCTCGTACCCACGCCGCCGGGCCTCCGCCGTGACGGCCCGCCCTGCCCGCCCGCCTGCTCCGAAGACGACGATCCCACTCATGCCCGACCTCCTTGCCACGCACCGCGGTTCGGTGCCTGACCTGGACGTTAGAGACACAAGGGCCGGTTACTTCAACGGTATCGGCGCTAACCTCGACCGATGACCGACTCCCCGGACGGCACCCGACCGGCTCCGCTGGATCCCGACATGTTCGACGCTGTCTGCCCTTCCTCGGTGATGCCCTTCCGGGTCGGGGACAAGTGGACCGGCATGGTCATCCGCTGCCTCGAAGGGGGCCCGCGCCGCTTCACCGAACTCCGGGTCCCGCTCAGGGCCGTCACCCCCAAGGTCCTCGCCGAGACCCTGCGCGCGATGGAGCGCGACGGCCTTCTCACCCGCACCGCGTACGAAGAGAACCCGCCCCGCGTCGAATACGCCCTCACCCCTCTCGGCCGCACGCTGATCCCCCTGCTCGACGCCGCCCGCGCCTGGAGCGAGACCCACCTCCCGCATCTGCTCGCCGCCCGTCGGGTCCATGAGCGGGACGCGTCCTGACCGTCGGCTGACGCATCATGGGCCGTGTGCGACTCGAAGCGATCACCTGGGAGCGGCTCGGCGACGTGCTGGCCGACCGTCTGCTCGACCTGAAGCCGGCCGACGACAGTCCCTGGCCGCGCGTCGCCTTCGACGGTGCCCCCGCGGCCCGCCCGCAGGATCTCGCCGAGCGCGTCTCCGAGGCCCTGCGGATACGCGGCCGCCCTTCGCTCGTCGTCGGCACCCAGGGCTTTCTGCGCCCTGCCTCGCTCCGTCTGGAGTACGGCCGCCAGGATGTGGAGGCGTACTACGACGGCTGGTTCGACACCGGCGCCCTGTGGCGCGAGGTCTTCGGCCCCCTCGAACCGGGCGGCGACGGCCGCGTCCTGCCCGACCTGTGGGACCCTGACACCGACCGCGCCACCCGCAGCCCCTACGTCCAACTCCCGTCCGGCGGCGTCCTGTTGCTGCACGGCCCCCTCCTGCTGCGGCACTGGTTCCCCTTCGACCTGTCCGTCCACGTCCTCCTCTCCCCGGGCGCCCTGCGCCGACGTACCCCCGAAGCCGACCAGTGGACCCTGGAGGCCTTCGAGCGCTACGCGGACGAGACCGACCCCGCCGGCACCGCCGACGTCCTGGTGAGGGCCGACGACCCCCGGCACCCGGCATGGGGCGGCTGATCCGCTACTTCCGGCCGTTCTCCGGGGGAGATCCACCAAACCGCTTTTATATGCGCGTGCATATAACTAGGGTGAGTGCCATGACGACTTCCTCGAGCGATCCCCTCCCTTTCGGCGACTCCGTCCGCGCCCTCCTCGACGGCAAGAACTTCGCCAGCGTCGCCACCCTCGGCCCCGACGGCTCCCCGCAGAACTCGGTGGTCTGGATCAAGCGCGAGGGCGACACCGTCCTCTTCTCCTCCACCGACCGCCGCCAGAAGGTCCGCAACCTCCGCCGCGATCCCCGGATCAGCGTCTCGGTCTACGACCTCGCCAACCCCTACACCTCGGTCGAGATCCGCGGCACCGCCGAGATCCTCCCGGACCCGGACAAGCAGCTCCCGTACGACCTCTCGCACAAGTACCTCGGCGTCGACCCGCCCGCCGAGAAGGAGGACGAGGTCCGCGTGATCATCCGCATCGTGCCGCGGAAGATCGTCGGATTCTCGGCCTGAGCGGCTCCCCGGTTCCGGGTGCGGGGGCCCGGCGGCGCGGCGAGAATGTAGGGCGCCGGGACCAGCGGCGCGCCCCGCGCCGCGCCGGCCGTCCGGCACCGGGAGGTACTTCATGACCACCGCCGGAGACATCATGCACCGCGGCGCCCAGTGGATCCCCGCCCACGAGACCCTGGACCGCGCCGCCCAGCTGATGCGCGAGCTCAATGTCGGAGCCCTGCCCATCAGCGACGAGAACGAACGGCTCTGCGGCATCCTCACCGACCGCGACATCGTGATCGGCTGTGTGGCCATGGGGCACGACCCCGCCAAGGTCACGGCCGGTGAGATGGCCCAGGGCACCCCGCGCTGGATCGAGGCGGGCGCCGACGTCGGCGACGTGCTCCGCGAGATGCAGGACCACCAGATCCGCCGGCTCCCCGTCATCGAGAACAAGCGCCTGGTCGGCATGATCAGCGAGGCCGACCTGGCCCAGCACCTGTCGGAGGACCAGATCCACACCTGGGCGGAGAGCGTCTACGCGAAGAGCTCGATGCGCTGATCCGCGAGGCGCGGTCGGGGGTGGGCACGGTCGGGGGTGGACTCCGCCCGCCTTCGACGGGTGGAGTCCACCCCGTCCACCCCCGGTTCCTCCTCGGGGTTCAGAGCCAGCCGCTGCGCCGGAAGCCGCGGTACAGCGTCAGACACGCGACGGCTATCACGCTGAGGACCAGGGGATAGCCGAACATCCAGCGCAGTTCCGGCATGTGCTCGAAGTTCATGCCGTACACCCCGCAGACCATCGTCGGCACGGCGACGATCGCGGCCCAGGCCGTGATCTTCCGCATGTCCTCGTTCTGTGCGACCGAGACCTGGGCGAGGTGTGCCTGCAGGATCGAGTTGAGCAGTTCGTCGAAGGCGGCGATCTGCTCCTTGGCGCGCAGCAGATGGTCGGACACATCGCGGAAGTAGGCCTGTATCTCCGGGGCGACCGCCCGTATCGGCCGGGTGGAGAGCTCCTCGATGGGCCGGGTCAGCGGGACCACGGCCCGCTTCAGCTCCAGGAGTTCGCGCTTGAGCTGGTAGATACGCCCCGGGTCCAGCCGTGCGCCGTTCTCGGAGAAGACGTCCGACTCGACCTGGTCGAGGTCGGCCTGCACCAGGTCGGTGACGTGCAGATAGTCGTCGACCACATGGTCCGCGACCGCGTGCAGCACCGCGGCGGGGCCCTTGGCGAGCTGCTGCGGGTCGGCCTCCAGTTCCTCGCGCAGCGGGCCCAGCGAGCCGTGCATGCCGTGCCGGACCGTGATCACGAAGTCCTCGCCGACGAACACCATGATCTCGCCGGTGTTCACCACCTCGCTCGTCGCCGTGAGCTCCTCGTGCTCGACGTAGCAGACCGTCTTGAACACCGCGAACAGTACGTCGTCGTACCGCTCCAGCTTCGGCCGCTGATGTGCCTCGATCGCGTCCTCCACCGCCAGCGGATGGAGCTCGAAGAGTTCCGCGATGCCCGCGAACTCCTGGTCCGTCGGTTCATGGAGACCGAGCCAGACGAAACCGTCGCCGTGCTTGCGCACCCGCTCCACCGCGTCGACCAGGTCGCTGCCGCCCAGGACGCGTCCGCCGTCCCGGTACGTCACGCAGTTCACCACGGAGGAACCCAGGGGGGATCGGGCCGGGTGGCTCAGGTCGACGCGCCGGCGCCGCCGCGCCAACCGCGCCACCTTGCGGAGGCCGCCGACCCTGCTGAGGCTCGTGACCTTCCGCAGATTCCCTGCCATGGACATCTGGATCTCCTTGGGTGGATCCCCGCTCACCGCATCTCTGCGCCCTGGCCGGCCAGTCTGCCAGCTTGGGGTAAAAGGCGTGCAAGCCTGTGGGAACAGGATGTTCCGCTTTGTTCCCGCCTGTGGACGACGGGCTTCGGCCGCTGTGACGGCGGGGTGACTGCCGTTGGTTCCGGCGTGCACCGTCGTACGGTGGCGTTTCGGGGCGCCGGAGCGTCGACCCGTATGGACAAGACTGGCAAATGGGATGATCGCGACATGATGCGAACCGACGGGTATCTCCTCGACAACCAACAGGCCGAGGCCGCAGAGCGCTTCGACGCCTTCGCCGCCCTCTTCGACCCCACGACGTTCCGGCACCTCGAGTCGTTCGGCATCGGACCCGGCTGGCGCTGCTGGGAGGTCGGCGCCGGCGGCACGTCCGTGGTGTCCTGGCTGGCCAAGAAGGTCGGCCCGACCGGACGGGTCGTCGCGACCGACATCGACACCTCGCGGCTCGCCCCGGCCGCCCGCCCGCCGGTCGAGGTCCGGGTCCACGACGTGGGCGCGGAGGAGGCGCCGGGGGAGGGCTTCGACCTCGTCCACGCCCGCCTCGTCCTCGTCCACGTGCCCGACCGGGAACGGGCGTTGCGGTCGATGGCCGAGTCCCTGCGCCCCGGCGGCCGCCTCCTGATCGAGGACGCCGACCCCGCCCTCCAGCCCCTGACCTGCCCCGACGACCGCGGCCCCGCCGAGCAGTTGGCGAACCGTCTGCGCCAGGGCTTCCGCCGGCTGCTAGCCGACCGCGGCGCCGACCTCTCCTACGGCCGCCGCCTGCCGCGCCTGCTCCGCGAGGCGGGCCTGCACCGTGTGGAGGCCGACGCGTACTTCCCGCTCAGCTCACCCGCCTGCGCGGCCCTGGAGTCCGCCACGATCCGCCAGATCCGCGGTCAACTCGTCACCGCGGGCCTCGCCACGGACGACGACATCGACCAGCACCTGGCGAACGTCGCGGCGGGCGGCATGGACCTGGCCACGGCGCCGATGATCTCGGCGTGGGGGCGCAAGGCGTAGGGCGGGGCGGGGATCGGCGTGCGGGAGGGGCCGGCAGCCGCGGTCCCTTTCGTTGACGGCGGCCGGGAACGGCCGGCGATCGGGCGCCGACAGGGGCGGGTGACGGACGTTGGGGCGGCGCCGCTCGGGTCCGGGAGGCGGCGCGGAGCGGCCCACGGCGCCGGTCCACCACGGGCCACCGCCCGGCACTCTGTGGGGATCGGCGGTCCGCTCCCCACGAGCCGCCGCCCCGGTGCCGAACGTCAGCCGGCCACGGCCGGCGGTCTGCCGCCCACCCGCTCGACCGCCATCGCCCCCGCCCGGCACCCCTCCCGCGCCGCCTCCTCGGGCTCGGCACCCGTGAGGAGAGCGGCGAGGAACGCGCCCGTGAACGCGTCGCCCGCGCCCGTGGTGTCCCTGGGCGTCGCCGGTACGGCCGGGACCTGGGTGAGCACCGTGCCCGAGCGGGCCAGCAGCGCACCGTCCGCCCCCTGTTTGGCGACCACCAGCGGGACGTGGTGGCTCAGCTTGGCCGCCGCGTCCGCCGGGTCGGGCAGCCCCGTCAGCAGACACGCCTCGTCACGGCTGGGCAGCAGGACGTCGATCCCCTCCACCAGCGTCAGGAAACGGTCGACGCCGAGTTCCACGAGGAACCCCGTCGACGCCGGATCCAGGCTCACCGGCACACCACGCGCGCGTGCGGCGGACAGGGCCACTTCCACCAGCGCCCGGCTCGGCTCCGAGAACAGCAGGTAGCCCGACAGATGCAGGCGGGCCACCCCGTCGAGCAGTGCGTCCGACCAGTCGTCCGGATCGAACCGCAGGGCCGCGCCGCTGTCCGTGAGGAACGTCCGCTCGGCCGCGGCGCCCGTGTCGACGAGGCAGATCACCGTCCCGGTCGGCGCCTGCGCATCGACGACGAGACGGGGCCGTACCCCGCAGGCCACCAACTCCCGCTCGTGCCATGCGGCCGCGTCCGCACCCACCCGCCCGAGCAGCCGTACCTCGACGCCGCCCCGACCGGCCGCCCAGCAGGCCACGTTGGCCCCCGCCCCGCCCGGCAGCGTCCGGATCGCCGCAGCCGTGTCGGTGCTCGGCGCGAGTGGTCCCCGGTGCCGGGCCACGATGTCGGTGACGACGTCACCGACGACCAACAGCGCACCACCCGGAGCCGGTTCGGCCCAGGCACCGTCCGCCGCGACCGTCACGCCCCGGCCCAGGCCGCCGCGATCCGCCCCGCCAGTCGGACGTTGCCCCGCACCGCCGCCAGATTGGCGCTCAGGGAGGCGCCGTCGGTGTGCCGTACGAGGTAGGAGAGGAGGAACGGCGTGACCCCCTGACCGGTGACCCCCGCCTCCTCGGCGGCCCGCAACGCGTCCGCGAGCACGCGCGCGTGGAGCTCCGGGTCCAACTGCTCGGCCTCGGGGACCGGGTTGGCGACGATCAGCGCCGACCTGGGTCCGTCCAGGGTGTCCTGGGCCCGCATCACGTCCGCGACCTGCTGCGGGGAGTCCAGCGTCCAGTCCACCGGATGCCCCGAATCGGACAGGTAGAAGCCGGGGAAGCGGTCCGTGCCGTACCCGGCCACCGCCACGCCCAGTGTCTCCAGCCGCTGCAGGGTCGCCGGCACGTCGAGGATCGACTTCACGCCCGCGCAGACCACCGTGATCCGCGTGCGCGCCAGCAGCCCCAGGTCCGCCGACTCGTCCTGCGTCACCGTCCACTCCCGGTGCACCCCACCGAGCCCTCCGGTCGCGAACACCCGCACACCCGCCAGCGCCGCCAGCTGTGCCGTCGCCGACACCGTGGTCGCCCCGCTCGCCCCGGCGGCCACCGCGAGCGGCAGGTCACGATGGCCCAGCTTGCGGATCCCGTCCTCGTTGGCCACCCGCTCCAACTGCTGCTTGTCCAGGCCGACATGGGGTCGCCCGTCCAGCACCGCGATCGTCGCGGGAACGGCACCCTCCTGCCGTACGACGTCCTCCAGCTCCAGCGCCACCTGCAGGTTCCGCGGCCGCGGCAACCCGTGGGCGATGATCGTGGACTCGAGGGCCACCACGGGTCGACGCGCGTCGACCGCCTCGCGCACTTCCTCCGACAACACCAGCACCACGCGCCTGCCTCCTGTCGATGGGTCCTCCCTGATCTCTGGCGGGCAGCACACCCGGCCAAACCCTTGCGGGCTGTGGGGGACGACATCAGCCTGGGGACATGACGGACAACGCCACACGTCTCGACCATGTCGTCCTCTGGGTGCGCGACCCGGTGGCATCGGCCGACTTCTACGAGAAGGCAGTCGGCATGGCACCCCTGAGGATCACCGACTACGCCGCGGGAGCGGTGTCCTTCCCCTCTGTACGACTCAATGACGAGACCATCTTCGACCTGATGCCGCTCACCATGACGCACCGCATGACGATGCTCCCCGGCGCCACCGAGAGCTCGGGACATCCCGTCAACCATGTCTGCCTGGCCCTGCCCGGCGACGACTTCCAGGCACTCCGCGTCCGCCTGGAGGAGCAGGCGGTGCCCGTCTCGGACTTCTTCTACGACTCCTTCGGCGCCCGCGGCATGGCCCGCCGCAGCTTCTACTTCCGCGACCCCGACGGGAACGTCTTCGAGGCCCGCCACTACGAGTAGTGGGGCGTGGCGAGGGGGCCACACGTGCGTGGCCCCCTCCAGAGGTGTCAGACCGGCCGTACGCCGTCCAGCGCCCCATGCGGGTCGAGCACGTACTTTCGGCTGGCGCCCTGGTCGAACTCGGCGTAGCCGCGGGGTGCGTCCTCGATGCCGATCACGGTCGCGTTGACCGCTTTGGCGATGTGCACGCGCTCGTGCAGGATCGCCCGCATCAGGTTCCGGTGGTACTGCATCACCGGGCACTGACCGGTGGTGAAGCGGTGACTCTTGGCCCAGCCGAGCCCGAGCCGCACCTTCAGCGTCCCGGACTTCGCGTCCGCGTCGACCCCGCCCGGGTCGTCCGTGACGTAGAGACCGGGAATGCCCAGAGCGCCGCCCGCGCGCGTGATGCCCATCAGCGAGTTGAGGACCGTCGCTGGCGCCTCAGGGGCCTGCGGGCCGTGGGCCCGTGCCTCGAAGCCGACCGCGTCGACCGCGGCGTCCACCTCGGGTTCCCCGAGGATCTGCGCGATCTGCTCGCCCACGCTGCCCCGAGAGACGTCGACGGTCTCGCAGCCGAAGCTCCGCGCCTGGGCGAGCCGCTCGGCGTTGAGGTCGCCGACGATGACGACCGCGGCGCCCAGCAGCTGCGCGGACGCGGCCGCCGCCAGGCCCACCGGCCCCGCTCCCGCGACGTACACCGTCGAACCGACGCCGGCACCCGAGCTCACCACGCCGTGGAAGCCGGTCGGGAAGATGTCCGACAGCATGGTCAGGTCGAGCAGCTTCTCGCGCGCCTGGTCCCGGTCCGGGAACTTCAGCAGGTTGAAGTCCGCGTACGGCACCATGGCGTACTCGGCCTGGCCGCCGACCCAGCCGCCCATGTCGACATATCCGTAGGCCGCCCCGGGCCGTGCCGGGTTGACGTTCAGACAGATGCCGGTCTTGCGTTCCTTGCAGTTGCGGCATCGCCCGCAGGCGATGTTGAACGGTACGGAGACGATGTCGCCGACGTCGAGGGTCTCGACGTCCGGTCCCCGTTCGACGACCTCTCCGGTGATCTCGTGTCCGAGGACCAGCCCCTCGGGCGCGGTCGTCCGCCCGCGCACCATGTGCTGGTCGCTGCCGCAGATGTTGCTGGCGAGCACCTTGAGGATCACACCGTGCCGGCACTTGCGGCCGACGTTGGCGACTGCGACCCCCGGCCCGTCCTGGAGCTCGAGCGTCGGGTAGTCGATGGTCCTGACCTCCACCGCGCCCGGCTTGAGATACGCGACTGCCCTGTTTCCGGTTGCGCTCATGCGTGATCGCCGTCCCTTCGGCTCCGAAGTCTTCGGATGCCAGTGGCTGTGCGCATGGCGGAGTCTGCTACCGCCGCAGCTTTCCGGCCAGCCTTCGCGCGGGGACGGATCCGGCCCGCTTTCCGGTCCTCAGAACAGCGGTTCCGGAAGCACTCCCTCCAGGGCGAGCAGCTTCCGCTTGGTCTCCAGACCGCCCCCGAACCCGCCGATGCCGCCGTCGCTCGCGACGACCCGGTGGCAGGGCACGACCACCGGCAGCGGATTGGCGCCCATTGCCGCCCCCACGGCCTGAGCCGCCCCCGGCTGGCCGACCCGTCCGGCCAGGTCGCCGTATCCCACGACGCTGCCGAACGGCACCCCGGACGCCAGCTCGCGCAGCACCTCACGGTTGAAGCCGGAGATCAGCGACCAGTCCAGCGGTAGCTCGAAGTCGTGCCGCGCGCCCGCGAAGTACGCCTCCACCTGGCGTATCGCCTCGGCCAGCAGCGGGGAGCCGGGCGTTTCCACGGGCTCGGTGCCCAGCCGGGACGCCAGCCGGTCGAGCGCGTGGTCGCGCACCGCCTCGGTGGCGTGGAACACGACGTTGACCAGACCCTCACGGGTCGCGGCCAGCAGCAGCGGACCGATGTCGGTGCCCACCACGGCCCACACGACCTGCTGCTCGTACTGCCCATGGCTGTTCATGCGACCCACCGTACGACCCGCCACTGACAACGCCCGGGGTGCGGCCGGAGTACGGCGGCTCCCCGGGCGGGGCGGCTCTCAGGGCGCTCCCACCGCGTCCCGCACCACGTCCGGCGTGTTGGTGATGATGCCGTCGACGCCGTACCTCGCGACCCGCCTCGCGGTCGCGGCGTCGTTGACGGTCCAGGTGAAGACCTCCAGCGGCTTGCCGTGCGCCCCCGTGAACGCCTGTACGGCGGAGACGTACCCGGTGGAGATGGTGCTGTGCGACGGGTTGATCTGGTCGGTGAACTGCGCGTAGACGGTCAGGTCCGCCACGGTCGGCGTGCCGAGCAGGCCGGTCTTGACGTCGGGCTTCAGCTTGTGGACGGTCCGCACGGAGTCCGCGCTGAAGCTCTGCACGATCAGCTTGGACCGGTGCTGCCGGTCGAGCCAGCTCTCGTTGGCGAGGACCTTGAGGGTCTGCTGCTCGATCCCCGGGTACAGCTCGGGGTTCTTGATCTCCAGCAGCAGCTTCTGGTGGTTGCGGTCGACGCGGTGCACGTACTGCTCCAGCGTCGGAACGCGCGCGCCCGCGTACGCGGGGCCGAACCAGCTTCCCGCGTCGAGACGCGCGATCTCGGCCGCCGTGAAGTCTTTCACCTTCCAGGGCGCCCGGTCGGGGAAGACCTCCTCGACGTCGGTGGTGCGCCGCAGGTTGTCGTCGTGAAGGACGACGAGCTCGCCGTCATGGGTGCGCTGGACGTCGTTCTCGACCCAGCGGATGCCCAGCTCGGCCGCCTTGTCGACGGCGGCCAGGGTGTTCTCGGGGGCGTAGGCGGACGCGCCCCGGTGGGCGATGACCGTCGGCGGTTCGCCGACCTCGACGGCGCGGACGTCGGAGGCTGGGAGCAGGAGGGTGGCAGCCCCCAGGAGCGCGGAGGTCGTGGCGGCAACTGCGCGCGCGTGCATGCTGACTCCTTGCGTCGAGCGATCACGGACAGCTCAACTGTGACAGCAGTGGGTCAACAGCAGGGGGGTACAGAATGACCACAGATTGAATGGGGTTGCCCAACTCCGCTCACTGGTGCCGCACAACTGCGGCAAGGGCGTGTTTCTTTGCCGGAAAATCGTTCGACCATTCCGGTGGGAGTCATACTCTCTGCCTCAACCCTGACCGCCCGGGCGGTCCTGGGAGGGGGCGTATTTCAGCACATTCCGGGACGCAAGAGGGCGGGAAGGACAGCCGCGCATGCAAGGCACGGTCGACGGATTCAGCTACGGACTCGTCACACCGCTGGTGGCCTACCTCATGGCTTGTCTGGGAGGTGCCCTCGGCCTGCGCTGCACCACCCGGTCCATGCTGGTCTCGAACTCCTGGAGACCCGGCTGGCTCGCCCTCGGATCCGCGGCCATCGGTTCCGGCATCTGGACCATGCACTTCGTCGCCATGATGGGCTTCACGGTCAAGGGCGCCCCGATCCACTACGACAAACCGACGACCTTTGCGAGTCTGGGCGTCGCCATAGTCATGGTGGGCGTCGGGATCTTCATAGTCGGCTACAAGGGCGCGAGCGGCACGGCCCTGTTCACCGGCGGCACCATCACCGGCCTCGGCGTCGCCTCCATGCACTATCTCGGCATGGCCGGAATGCGGTTCAACGGAAAGCTGGAATACAACACGCTCACCGTGGCCGCGTCCGTCGTCATAGCCATGTGCGCCGCCACCGCGGCCCTGTGGGCGGCCGGCCAGGTCAGAGGCTTCCTGTGGAGCGTCGGCGCGAGTCTCGTCATGGGGCTCGCCGTCAGCGGTATGCACTACACCGGCATGGCAGCCCTCAGCGTCCATCTGCACGGCGCCACCGGCGCCCCCTCCTCGGGCGACTCGCCCGCCGAACTGCTCGCGCCGATGATGGTCGGCCCCCTGGCCTTTCTGCTGATCGCCGGCGTCGTCGTGATGTTCGACCCGCTGATGGTCATGGGCAAACCCGAGTGGACCCCCGAGAACAAGCCCGGCATCCCGGCCCACGCCGACGCCCCGCACACCCCGCGCCGCACCTCGATCCGCACCCGCCGAGGCGTCGGCCACCGCAGCTCCCGCACCCCGCAGAACCGGTGATCGGACCGCGTTGTCAGTGGGGGGTCGTACGGTGGACTCCATGCGGCCCGTTTCCCAGATCGAACGCACGGTGGCGCCCTTCGAGGTCGTCAGTCCCTACCAGCCCAGCGGCGACCAGCCGGCGGCCATCGCCGACCTGGCCAAGCGCATCGAGGCCGGTGAGAAGGACGTCGTCCTCCTCGGTGCGACCGGCACCGGCAAGTCCGCCACCACAGCGTGGATGATCGAGAAGCTCCAGCGGCCCACCCTGGTGATGGCCCCGAACAAGACCCTGGCCGCCCAGCTGGCGAACGAGTTCCGGGAGCTGTTGCCGAACAACGCGGTCGAGTACTTCGTCTCGTACTACGACTACTACCAGCCCGAGGCCTACGTCCCGCAGTCGGACACCTACATCGAGAAGGACTCCTCGATCAACGAGGAGGTCGAGCGCCTGCGCCACTCCGCGACCAACTCGCTGCTCACCCGCCGTGACGTCATCGTGGTCGCCTCGGTCTCCTGCATCTACGGCCTCGGCACCCCGCAGGAGTACGTGGACCGCATGGTCCCCCTCAGGGTCGGCGACGAGATCGACCGCGACCAGCTGCTGCGCCGCTTCGTGGACATCCAGTACACGCGCAACGACCTGGCCTTCAGCCGCGGCACCTTCCGCGTCCGCGGCGACACCATCGAGATCTTCCCGGTCTACGAGGAACTCGCCGTCCGCATCGAGATGTTCGGCGACGAGATCGAGGCCCTGTCCACCCTCCACCCGCTCACCGGCGAGATCATCAGCGACGACCAGCAGCTGTACATCTTCCCGGCCTCCCACTACGTCGCCGGCCCCGAGCGCCTGGAGCGGGCGGCCAACGACATCGAGAAGGAACTGGGCGAGCGCCTCACCGAGCTGGAGAAGCAGGGCAAACTCCTGGAGGCCCAGCGTCTGCGCATGCGAACGACGTACGACCTCGAGATGCTCCGCCAGATCGGCTCCTGCTCGGGCGTCGAGAACTACTCGATGCACTTCGACGGCCGCGAGCCCGGCTCCCCGCCGAACACCCTGCTGGACTACTTCCCGGACGACTTCCTGCTCGTCATCGACGAGTCGCACGTCACGGTCCCGCAGATCGGCGCCATGTACGAGGGCGACGCCTCCCGCAAGCGCACCCTCGTCGACCACGGCTTCCGGCTGCCCTCCGCCCTCGACAACCGCCCTCTGAAGTGGGAGGAGTTCCAGGAGCGGATCGGACAGACCGTCTACCTGTCCGCGACGCCGGGCAAGTACGAGCTCTCCCGGGGGGACGGCGTCGTCGAGCAGATCATCCGCCCGACGGGCCTCATCGACCCGGAGGTCGTGGTCAAGCCCACCGAGGGCCAGATCGACGACCTGGTGCACGAGATTCGCAAGCGCACCGAGAAGGACGAGCGTGTCCTGGTCACCACGCTCACCAAGAAGATGTCCGAGGACCTCACCGACTACTTCCTGGAGCTCGGCATCCAGGTCCGTTATCTGCACAGCGACGTCGACACCCTGCGCCGCGTCGAACTGCTGAGGGAGCTGCGCTCCGGCGAGTACGACGTCCTGGTCGGCATCAACCTCCTGCGCGAGGGCCTCGACCTGCCCGAGGTGTCCCTGGTGGCCATCCTCGACGCCGACAAGGAGGGCTTCCTGCGCTCCGGCACCTCCCTGATCCAGACCATCGGCCGCGCGGCGCGCAACGTCTCCGGTCAGGTCCACATGTACGCCGACAAGATCACCCCGGCGATGGCGAAGGCCATCGACGAGACCAACCGGCGCCGGGAGAAGCAGGTCGCGTACAACACGGCGAACGGCATCGACCCCCAGCCGCTCCGCAAGAAGATCAACGACATCGTGGCGCAGATCGCCCGCGAGGACATCGACACCGAGCAGCTGCTCGGCTCCGGGTACCGCAAGCAGAAGGACGGCAAGGCCGCCAAGGCCCCCGTGCCCTCTCTCGGCGGCAAGGCGGCCAAGGGCGCCAAGGGCAAGGCCAAGGAGACCGTGCCCACCGACCGGCCCGCTGCCGAGCTCGCGGGGCAGATCGAGGAGATGACCGAGCGCATGCGCGCCGCCGCCGGCGACCTCCAGTTCGAGATCGCGGCCCGGCTGCGCGACGAGGTCTCCGAGATGAAGAAGGAACTGCGTCAGATGAGGGAGGCCGGCCTGGCCTGACGGGCGCCCCGTCCCCGCTGCGAACGCGCTGTGTTGCAAGACCGACACAAAGTGCGGACCTGGGTAGCGGCACTGTCAGTGCCACTGCGTAGGGTTCTGGTCAACCGCGGAGCCCGCGGTAACAGGGGACAGTTCGAGAGGGGAATCAGCGCGTGACCGTCAACATGACCAAGGGTCAGGCCATCAGTCTGCAGAAGAACGATGGCGGCAGCCTGACTTCGGTGCGCATGGGTCTCGGCTGGCAGGCGGCTCCCCGTCGCGGCCTGTTCGGCTCGCGCACCCGGGAGATCGACCTCGACGCCTCCGCTGTCCTGTTCGCGGACAAGCAGCCGGTCGACGTCGTCTTCTTCCGCCACCTGGTGAGCGACGACGGCTCGGTGCGCCACACCGGCGACAACCTCGTCGGCGGTGTCGGCCAGGGTGGCGACGACGAGGCGATCCTCGTCGACCTGGCGCGCATCCCGGTCCACATCGACCAGATCGTCTTCACCGTGAACTCCTTCACGGGCCAGACCTTCCAGGAGGTGCAGAACGCGTTCTGCCGCCTGGTCGACGAGACCAACGGCCAGGAGCTGGCCCGCTACACGCTCGCGGGCGGTGGCGCCTACACGGCCCAGATCATGGCGAAGGTGCACCGCACGGGCCCTGGCTGGACGATGACGGCCCTGGGTACTCCGGCCAACGGCCGTACCTTCCAGGACCTGATGCCGGCGATCCTGCCGCACCTGTAAGCCGCGCGAGCGGTACCCGACACCGAACAGCGACACAGGGGGACGAAGGCATGACGGCCGAGCTGGTGCGGGGGCAGAACCACCCGCTCTCCCAGGCCCGTCTCGAGATCCGGGTCTCGGCCGGCAAGCCGATCGTGGCCGGAGCCGCGTTGAGCGACGAGCACGGCAAGGTCCACGGCGTGGAGTGGGTGGCCCACCCGGGCGCACCCACCCTGCCGGGCCTGGAGGTCTCCCGGCAGGCAGCCGCCGACCACCGCCTCGCGGTGGACCTCGGCGCCATGCCGGAGGTGGTGCACCGGATCAGTGTGCTGCTCGCCCTGCCCACGGGAGTGGCGGGCCCGGTCCGCTTCGGCGGCCTGGCCGCCCCCTTCGTCGCGGTCACCGGCCTCGACGGCGCCGAGGTCGCCAGCTACACCATCACCGGCCTGGAGGCCGAGTCCGCCGTCGTCGCCCTGGAGCTCTACCGCCGTCAGGGCGCCTGGAAGGTGCGCGCCGTCGGCCAGGGGTACGCCGGCGGCCTCGCCGAACTCCTGGCGGACCAGGGCATGCCGGAGGCCCACACGCTCGCCGGCAGCATCAACGAGGCCGTGGCCCAGGGTCTGGCCCGCTCCGTCCCGGCCCCGCCGCGCACCGCCGACGGCGACCGCACCCGGCAGACGGCCGCACCGGCACTCGGCCCGGACCAGGGGGGTACGGCACCTCAGGGAGCCGTACCACCGCAGCCGCCGACCTCGCCCTACGGCGCCCAGACGTCCGGCCAGCCCACCTCTCCCTACGGTGCGCAGGGCGCCCAGCCGGGCTCCACGGACCCCTCCGCGGCCACCCAGCC
Organism: Streptomyces sp. NBC_00019; assembly: GCF_045041015.1. Taxonomy (NCBI): domain Bacteria; kingdom Bacillati; phylum Actinomycetota; class Actinomycetes; order Kitasatosporales; family Streptomycetaceae; genus Streptomyces; species Streptomyces sp. NBC_00019. The sequence continues at coordinate 2,910,672 of NZ_CP108302.1, read as the reverse complement.
GTCCGCGCCCACCGCGGGCGGTCCGGTCGACTACAGCCACCCGCACCGGCAGACCACCGCACCGCCGCCGCCCCCGCCGACCGCGCCCCCGGCCCAGCCCGGGCAGCCGCAGCAGCCCGTCGCGGGGGACGCGACCGGCTGGTCCATGGACGAGCGGCTCTACAACCAGGTGTGGGGCATGTTCGAGGACCTGGCCCGCTCCATGGCCGCGTACCGCAGTGCCGTCGACTTCGCCGAGTCACGCATGGAGAAGGAGCTCGACCAGGTCCTGTCCGACCCGCGCAGCCGGATCGGGGGCCAGGGCGACGCCGCGCGCGAGGCGGCCCGCGCCAAGCACGCCCAGCTCGTCGACCAGGCCCAGGCGGCCCTCGACCGGGACCTCGCGCAGCTCGCCGCCGAGGCCGATGTCGTGGAACCTGCGCTGCCGCCGGCGTACGCCCGCTGGGACAACCCTGTCTGGCACGGCTACCGGGTGCCGATGGAGATCCCCATGGCCCTGCGCCTGGGCGACCTCCACCTTCCCGAGGCCCCGCAGGTGAGCATCCCGATGCTGGTCAGGCTCCCGCTGGAGCGCGGACTGTGGATCGACAGCGGGCGGGCCGGCACGATCGACGGCTCGTACACCGACTCCCACGAAGTGAAGCGCCTGGCCATGGACACCGCGGTGGCGGTCGCGGCCCGGCTGCTCGCCGTCTATCCCGCGCGCGAGTTCACCGTCCACGTCATCGACCCGGCGGGCTCGGGCGGACAGGCGCTGGTGCCACTGGTGCAGAGCGGCGTGCTCGCGGCCCCGCCCGCGGTCGGCGCGGCGGGTGTGACGGACGTCCTGGCCCGGCTCACCCAACGGGTCGACCTGGTGCAGATGGCGGTGCGGGGCGGCGCGCCCGACGCGCTCCCGCCCGGCTTCGACACCTCCGAGCAGCTCCTGATCGTCAACGACTTCCCGCACGGCTTCGACGACCGCGCCGTGACCCAGCTGCGCTACCTCGCCGACGAGGGCCCGGCGGTCGGCGTCCACCTGATGATGGTCGCGGACCGCGAGGAGGCCTCCGGGTACGGTCCGTTGCTCGACCCGCTGTGGCGTTCGCTGATGCGACTCACACCGGTTCCCGACGACCATCTCGCCGACCCGTGGGTGGGGCATGCCTGGACGTACGAGCCCTCGCTCGTGCCGGCGGGCAGTCAGGTGCTCCAGCAGGTGCTTCAGCAGGTGGCGGCGGCCCGTACCAAGTACACGTAAAGTCGCCTGACCAGGTGCTTTGACCTTTCTTTTGCCAATCGCTTTACCTTTCCTTGGTGATTGGGGTACCGTCTTCCTCACGGAGGGGAGTACTCCCTGTCGATGCGGCGTACCCGTCAATACGGATCGGATCTGATCCCGGGGCGTCGGCCCACCTTGGGTGGAAGAGACCTCCGGCAGCGCGACGACGCTGGTTATTTGCCGTTACGTCATGCCGGAGGCGCAGCAGTGGATGTTTCCGTGACCCTGTGGGTCCTGACAATCGTGGGCCTCGCAGCCCTGATCGCGGTCGACTTCTTCATCGGCCGCAAGCCGCACGACGTGTCCATCAAGGAAGCCGGAATCTGGACGGTCGTCTGGATCGCCCTGGCCGGCCTCTTCGGGCTGGGCCTGTTCATCTTCGGCGGTGGCCAGGCCGGCGGAGAGTTCTTCGCGGGCTTCATCACCGAGAAGTCCCTGAGCGTCGACAACCTCTTCGTCTTCGTCCTGATCATGGCGAAGTTCTCGGTCCCGTCGCAGTACCAGCAGCGGGTCCTGCTCGTCGGTGTCCTCATAGCCCTGGTGCTCAGGGCCATCTTCATCGCCGCGGGTGCCGCGATCCTCGCCAGCTTCGCGTGGGTGTTCTACATCTTCGGTGCTTTCCTCATCTGGACCGCCTGGAAGCTCATCCAGGAGGCCCGGGCCAGCGAGGAGGACGAGGAGTGGGAGGAGAACAAGCTCCTCAAGGCGGCCGAGCGCAGGTTCGGAGTCGCCGACCGCTACCACGGCACCAAGCTGTGGATCCAGCAGAACGGCAAGCGGGTCATGACCCCGATGCTGGTCGTGATGCTCGCGATCGGCACCACCGATGTGCTCTTCGCCCTGGACTCGATCCCCGCGATCTTCGGCCTGACCCAGGACCCGTACATCGTGTTCACGGCCAACGCGTTCGCCCTGATGGGTCTGCGCCAGCTGTACTTCCTCATCGGCGGTCTGCTGAGGAAGCTGGTCCACCTCAGCTACGGCCTGTCGATCATCCTCGGCTTCATCGGCGTCAAGCTGGTGCTGCACGCGCTGCACGAGTCCGGGGTCCATGTCCCGGAGATCTCCATCCCCGTCTCCCTCGGCGTGATCTGCGCGGTCCTGATCGTCACCACGATCACCAGCCTCCGCGCCTCCAAGAAGCAGGCGGCGGCCGAGGCGGCGCAGGCGCAGAGCGATGGCGCTCCGAAGGACAGCATCGACGTCTGACCACGTCGGTCGTAGGAACAACCAGCACCGGGAGCGCCGTGCGGCCAATTGCCGCCCACCGCTCCCGGTGCTTCCGTTGTGTGCGGAGCGTCTCCCGCCCGGAGACGCCACGGCCGGGTGGAGGCACCATGGACGCACCCATGAAGTTCGTGCAGATCATCGACTACGAGACCGACCGCATCGAAGAGATGCAGGCAATGGGCCGGCGGGCGGAGGAACAGTTCGCCGGCCGCACCGACGGCCCCACCCACCGCATGGTGCTGAGGGACCGCAGTAATCCCAACCGCTACCTCGTCGTCATCGAGTTCGACTCCTACGAGGAGGCCATGCGCAACAGCGGCGACCCGGAGACGGGCAAGTTCGCGGAGCAGATGGCCGCGTTGTGCACCAAGGCGCCGACCTTCACGGACTGCGATCTGGTGGACGTCACCGAGCTCAAGTGAGGCCCGTGGGGCCCCGTCCCGCCAGGGTGCGGGGCCCTACCCCCTCTGCGACGATCGCCGCATGATCACTCGGCTCAGGTCGCTCACCACCCAGTGGACGATCCTCGTGCCGGTGCTCGCCGTCGTCCTCCTGGCCCTTACCTGGGGGCGCGATCTGCCGGGCGTGATCGTCGCCCTGGTGACCCTGGTCCTCGCGGGCGCCGTCCTGGCCGCCGTGCACCACGCCGAAGTGGTCGCGCACCGGGTCGGCGAACCCTTCGGTTCCCTCGTTCTCGCCGTCGCCGTCACCATCATCGAAGTCGCCCTCATCGTCACCCTGATGGCCGACGGCGGTGGCAAAAGTTCGACTCTCGCCCGGGACACGGTCTTCGCGGCCGTGATGATCACCTGCAACGGCATCGTCGGCATCTGCCTCCTGGTCGCCTCGCTGCGCCACGGCATCGCCGTCTTCAACCCCGAGGGCACCGGCGCCGCCCTCGCGACCGTCGCCACCCTGGCCACCCTCAGCCTGGTCCTGCCGACGTTCACGACGAGCAAGCCGGGCCCGGAGTTCTCCGGCGTCCAGCTGACCTTCGCCGCGCTCTCCTCGCTGGTCCTGTACGGCCTGTTCGTGGCGACCCAGACCGTGCGGCACCGCGACTACTTCCTCCCGATCACCCGCCAGGGCGTGGTCGTCACCGTCGACGACCACGCCGACGCGCCGTCCTCCCGCACCGCCCGGATCAGCCTCGGGCTGCTGGGACTGGCCCTGATCGGCGTCGTCGGCCTGGCCAAGGGCGTGTCGTCCACCATCGAGTCCGGGGTGTCCGCGGCCGGACTGCCCCATGCCGTCGTCGGCGTGATCATCGCCCTGCTGGTGCTGCTCCCCGAGACCATCGCCGCGCTGCGCTCCGCGCGCCGCGACCGCGTGCAGACCAGCCTCAACCTCGCGCTCGGCTCCGCGATGGCCAGCATCGGCCTCACCATTCCCGCCGTCGCCCTGGCCTCCATCTGGCTCGACGGCCCGCTCGTCCTGGGCCTGGGCGCCACCCACATGGTGTTGCTGGCCCTGACCGTGGTGGTCAGCTCCCTGACGGTGGTGCCGGGCCGGGCCACCCCGCTCCAGGGCGGCGTACACCTGGTGCTGTTCGCGGCCTACCTGGAGCTGGCGATCAATCCGTAGACCGACCTGCTGACCGATCCATGGACCGATTCCCCGGATCAATCCATGGCCCGCTCCGCCGCGGCGGCCACCGGCACCGGACGCGTCTCCGGCAGCAGCGCGAAGCACCCCAGGCTCAGCAGCGCGATCCCCGTCAGATACGCCCCCACGCCCCACGGCACCCGGCCCCCCCGCTCGGCGAGCGCCGTCGCCACGATCGGTGTGAGCGCGCCCCCGAGGACCCCGCCGAGGTTGTAGCCGACCGCGGCGCCCGTGCAGCGCACCCTCGGCTCGTACAGCTCCGGCAGATACGCGGCGATCACGGCGAACATCGTGATGAACGCGAGCAGCGCGCCCAGGAACCCCAGGAACATCAGCAGCGGTTCGCCGGTCGAGAGCAGCGCGACCATCGGGAACATCCACACGGCCGCCACCGCGCACCCCGTCAGACACAGCGGCCGCCGCCCGTAGCGGTCGCCGAGCAACGCCGCCACCGGCGTGAGCGATCCCTTCACCACGACCGCGGCCATGATGCAGGCCAGCATGACCGTACGGCCCACGCCCAGCCGCTCCGTCGCATACGCGAGGGACCAGGTCGTGACGGCGTAGAAGATCGCGTACCCGACCGCGAGCGCCCCGGCCGTCAGCAGGACGAGCCGCCAGTGGTCGCGCACGACCTCGACGAGCGGCACACGCGCGTGGTCGTCGATCTCGAGGAAGCTGGGACTCTCGGCGAGCGACGACCGCAGCCACAGCCCCGCCACGGCCAGCACCCCCGCAGCCCAGAACGGCACCCGCCACCCCCACGCGGCGAACTGCGCCTCGGTCAGCGACGCCGACAGGACGAGCATCACGCCGTTGGCGAGCAGAAATCCCACCGCGGGCCCGATCTGGGGGAAGCTCGACCACAGGGCCCGCCGCTCGGGCGGCGCGTGCTCGGCCGTCAGCAGCACGGCCCCGCCCCACTCCCCGCCGAGCCCCAGGCCCTGCAGGAACCGCAGCACGAGCAGCAGCAGGGGAGCGGTCACCCCGATCGAGTCGTATGTCGGTACACAGCCGACCGCGACCGTGGCGCCGCCCGTCAGCAGCAACGACGCGACGAGGACCGGCCGCCGCCCGCGCCGGTCCCCGATGTGCCCGAACAGCACCGAACCCAGCGGCCGCGCCACGAACCCCACGCCGAACGTGGCGAAGGCGGCCAGGGTCCCCGCCAGCGGCGAGAACGTCGGGAAGAACAGCGGCCCCAGGACCAGCGCCGCCGCGGTCCCGTAGACGAAGAAGTCGTAGAACTCGATGGCCGTCCCGGCGAGCGAGGCGGCCGCGAGCCGCAGCATGGAGGGCGCCCTTACGGTGCGTACGTCGTGCATGCCGCGTCAACTACCCACGGTGACGACGGGTTACGGGGGCGTGCGGGCGCGTCAGTAGGTGACCGTGATGCGCCGGGCGGGACCGTCGACGCGGACGAGACCCCCGTAGGGAATGACGAGTTGGGGATCGGTGTGGCCGCAGTCCACGTCGAAGACGATCGTGGTGTCGGGGGCATACATCCGCATCGCGCGCAGTACTGCGGCACGTTGCGCCGCCGCGTAACGTTCGGCCTGCTCCGGGTTGTTGGGCTGCTCGAAGGACCAGGTCTTGGCGCGCGCCATCAGCAGTGCTGAGAAGCGCCGGAGCAGGCCGCGCTCGCCCATGTTGCGCAGGATCCGGAAGACCTCCTCGCCGCTCGGCATCTCCTCGGAGGTCTCCAGGAGCAGAACGCTGCCGTCGTACTCGCTCAGGTCGTGTGCGATCTCGCGGTCGGCCATCAGCAGCCAGGCCAGGATCTCCAGACAGCCGCCCCACGTCCGGCCCTCGACCACGCGGTCGGGATTCACCCAGGTCCAGCCGCTGCCGGGCCTGGTCTCCGGCTCCGCTTCGAAGGTCGCAGGGTCCGCCCAGTCACGGTTGACGTCGTTCCAGCGGTCGGCGGGCCTCAGCTCGTACTCGCCCGAGGCGAACAGCGCGGCCCGCAGGGAGTCCGCGGTCTGCGGGTTCATGGCGCCGGGGCGGCCCAGCTCGCACATCACGGTCGCGCCGTGAAAGCCGACGATCCCCGTGTTGCGCAGATACACGAGCAGGTTCGTATTGTCGCTCGTCCCGAAGAACGGCTTCGGGTTCGCCCGGATCAACTCCCGGTCCAGGTAAGGCAGCACGGTGATCTGGTCGTCGCCGCCGATCGACGCGATGACCGCCTTGATGTCCGGGTCGGCGAAGGCGGCGTGGATGTCGTCGGCGCGCTCTTGCGGCGTCGTGCCCAACTTGCGGGTCGTCGGGTACTCGACCGGGACGAGGCCGTAGTCCTCGCGCAGTCGTTCCAGGCCCAGTTCGAAGGGGCGCGGGAACAGCTCGGGCAGGCCGGCGCCGGCCGAGATGACGGCTATGCGGTCGCCGGGGGAGGGCTTGGGCGGGTACGAGATCGTCGTCATCCGTGGAGGGTACGGCTGTCCGCTCCCCGGGTGCACCGTGATAAACCGGGGTCTGAGCAGCGGTCTTCAACGGATCGCGCACCCGCCACCGGACCGGAGGAACCGTGCCCCGCACCCTGGCCAACGCCCCGATCATGATCCTCAACGGCCCCAACCTGAACCTGCTCGGCCAGCGCCAGCCGGAGATCTACGGTTCCGACACCCTCGCCGACGTCGAGGCCCTGTGTGCCAAGACCGCGGCCGCGCACGGCGGCACCGTGGACTTCCGGCAGTCCAACCACGAGGGCGAGCTGGTCGACTGGATCCACGAGGCGCGGCTGAACCACTGCGGGATCGTCATCAACCCCGGCGCCTACTCGCACACGTCGGTCGCGATTCTGGACGCACTCAACACCTGCGACGGACTGCCGGTGCTGGAGGTCCACATCTCCAACATCCACAAGCGCGAGTCCTTCCGGCACCACTCGTACGTCTCCCTGCGCGCCGACGGCGTCATCGCGGGCTGTGGTGTGCAGGGATACGCGTTCGGCGTGGAGCGGGTCGCGGCGCTGGCGGGGACGGGACAGGCCGAGGCGTAAGTCCCGCCCTCCTGGTGGGCGCCTGTTACAGGCGCCCGGCCTCCACGATCCGCCGCAGGAAGCGCTGTGTGCGCTCCTGCTGCGGGTCACCGAAGATCTGCTCGGCCGTCCCGCTCTCCAGAACGACGCCTCCGTCCAGAAAACAGACCTGGTCGGCGACATCGCGGGCGAAGCCCATCTCGTGCGTGGCCAGCACCATGGTCATGCCCTCGCCCTTCAGATCACGCACGACGCTGAGCACCTCGCCCACGAGCTCCGGGTCGAGGGCCGCGGTGATCTCGTCGAGGAGCAACAGCCGAGGACGTACGGCCAGAGCGCGCACGATCGCGACCCGCTGCTGCTGACCGCCGCTCAGCCGGTCCGGGTACTCGCCCGCCTTGCCACCGAGCCCGAGCCGCTCCAGCAGCTCCTTGCCGCGCTCCTCGGCCTCCGCGCGGGACACCCCGTGCACACGGCGCGGGGCGAGCGTGATGTTCTCCAGCACCGTCATGTGCGGGAAGAGGTTGTACGCCTGGAAGACCACGCCGATACGGCGGCGTACCGCGTCCTGGTCGACCCGCGGGTCGGTGATCTCCTCGCCGTCCAGCCAGATCGCGCCGTCGTCGATCTCCTCCAGGAGGTTCGCACAGCGCAGCAGCGTGGACTTGCCGGAACCGGAGGCGCCGATCAGCGCGGTCACCGTGTGCGAGGCGACCTCGAGGTCCACGTCCCGCAGCACGACAGAGCCGCCGAACGTCTTGCGGACGGACTCCATCCGCAGCACCGGTGCGTCGCTCATGTGGTTCCTCCCTGGGCCCGCTGACGGTCCATCCGGGTCGTCACCCAGTCCGTGAACCGGGTCATCGGAATGGTCAGCGCGACGAAGACCAGGCCCGCGACGATGTACGGCGTGTAATTGAGGCTGCGGCCCACGATGATGTCGGCGGCCCGTACGGCGTCCACCGCACCGCCGATCGACACGAGCCCGGTGTCCTTCTGCAGCGACACCAGGTCGTTCAGCAGGGGCGGCACCTGGCGTCGTACGGCCTGCGGCAGCACCACGTGCCGCAGCGCCTGCCGGTTGGAGAGGCCGAGCGAGCGGGCCGCGGCGCGCTGCGAGGGGTGGATGGACTCGATGCCGGCGCGGAACACCTCGGCCACGTACGCGGAGTACGTCAGCGTCAGCGCCGTGCCGCCCAGCAGCACCGGGTCGACGGTCACGCCCTGGAGCCGCAGCGCCGGGACGCCCAGGACCACGATCATCAGGTTGATGATGAGCGGGAGGCCCCGGAAGAAGTCCGTATAGGCGGCGGCCAGCACCCGCAGCGGGAAGAACACCGGGCCGCGCAGGGTGCGGGCGATGGCGATGAGCATGCCGAGGACGAGCACGGCCACGCCGCAGATCAGCAGCAGCCGGAGGTTGAGCCACAGCCCTTCGAGGACCTTGGGGAACGCCTCGCGCGCGTACTCCCCGTTGAAGAAGGTCTCCTTGGTGCGCGGCCAGCCCGGCGCGTTGACGACGACCAGGTAGAGGACGACGGCCGTGACGAGCGTGGAGAGCGCGGCGATCGCCGTGGCTCGTCGGGAGCGGGTCCGCTTGTGGCGTTCCCGCTCGAGCCGCCGCTCGGAGGGCGTGTACCCGTCGCCCGAGTCCGGCGACTCCGCGCCGGACTCCTCCTTCGTGAGCGTCACTTGAGCACCGGGGCGTCGACGGCGTCGGACAGCCACTGCTGCTCGATCTTCGCCAGCGTGCCGTTCTCGCGCAGGGTGTCGACCGCGTCGGTCACGCAGGACGTGAGCGCGCTGCCCTTGTCGAGGACGAGGCCGAACTGCTCCGGCGTGCCGCCCTGGTTCTCGAACTGGCCGACGATCTCGGCGTCGGTCACCTCGGCCGCGGTGATGTAGAAGGCGGTCGGCAAGTCGACGACGATGGCGTCCACCTGGCCGTTCTTCAGCGCGGACTTGGCCTGGTCGTTCTTGGCGTAGGCGGCGACCTGCTGGGTCGGCTTCACCACGTCCTCGAGGTAGTTGAGGCTGGTCGTGCCGACCTGGGCGCCCAGCTTGAGGCCCTTCAGGTCCGCGATGCTCGTCGCCTTCGCCGCCTTGGTGCCCTTGAGGGCGATGACCGCCTGACGCACGTCGTAGTAGCCGGACGAGAAGTCCACGGCCTTCTTGCGCTCGGTGCTGATCGACACCTGGTTGATGTCGAAGTCGAAGGTCTTCTCACCGGGCGCGAACGCCTTGTTGAAGGGAACGCTCTGCCAGACGACGGCACTCTTGTCGTAGCCGAGCTGCTCCGCCACGGCGTAGGCGACCGCGGACTCGAACCCCTTGCCGTTGGCGGGCTGGTCGTCCTTGAACCACGGCTCGTACGCGGGCTCGTCGGTGGCGATCGTCAGCTTGCCGGACGTCTCGGTGGCCAGCTTCCCCTTGGCACACGTGGTGCCGGTCGACGACCCCGAAGGCTTGGCGGCCGAGTCCTCCTCCGGCTGCGGTGCGCAGCCGACGGCGGTGGCGAGCAGGGCTATGGTCGCGGCGGCGACAGCGCGGCGCAGGGTGCGGGGGGCGAGGTGCATGGCGGGAGATTGACAGCAGGGCGACCCGTTTGTCGAGGTCACAGCGGTATTTGTCCGCATACTGGGAACGGGTGTTGCGTTCTTGTGAACGCCCCCTGTGCACGTCGCCGGGGCCGCCGGCCGAGGGCGGGGATCGGAAGACCGGCGGCCCTTGCCGCGCAGGAGCCGTCATCCTGTGCGGGGCTGCTACCAGTTGACCGCGCAACCATGTGCGCGGGGAGCGTGCGCAGGGCACCGGCGTGTGTGAACGGTTCACACGGGGCGCGTGCGCTGTCATGCGCGCCGGGGGCGCGAAGGTGCGGCGCGTAAAGGTGTGTTGTGCGCGGGGCGCTCGAGGGTCGTTATGCCCCGGGCGTGCGCGAGTTGGTTACGCGCCGGTGCGCAGGGATTCGTCGCGCGCCCCGTCGTTCACCATCCGCGCGCGTGCCACTCCGGCAACTGCGGACGCTCGGCGCCGAGCGATGTGTCGTTGCCGTGGCCCGGGTAGACCCACGTCTCGTCCGGCAGGACGCCGAAGATCTTCGTCTCCACGTCGTGGATCAGGCTCGCGAACGCCTCGGGATCCTTGCGGGTGTTGCCCACGCCGCCGGGGAAGAGACAGTCGCCGGTGAACACATGGGGGTGGCCGTGCGGGTCGTCGTAGACGAGGGCGATCGACCCCGGCGTGTGTCCGACGAGATGGCGCGCGGTCAGCTCCACACGCCCCACCCGGATCGTGGCGCCGTCGTCGACGAGGACGTCGGTCGGAACGGGGATGCCGGCGGCGTCCTCCCGGCCCGCGTACGTACGGGCGCCGGTGGCGTCGACGACCCGGGCGAGGGCCTGCCAGTGGTCGCCGTGCTGGTGCGTGGTGACGACGGACGCGATGCCGTCGTCACCGATCATGCCGATCAGCGTCTCCGCGTCGTTGGCCGCGTCGATCAGCAGCTGTTCGTCCGTGGCCCGGCAGCGCAGCAGATAGGCGTTGTTGTTCATGGGACCGACCGCGATCTTGGTGATCATCAGGTCCTTGAGTTCGTGCACGTCCGCCGGGCCACCGACCGTGACCTGTCCGCTGTACGTCATGGCGGTCAGTCTAGGGCGCCCCTACAGCGGAGGAAGCTCCGGCAGCCTTCCGCCCTCCACCCTCAGCGCCGATCCGTCACGGCGCCCGGCGAGCCAGCCGAGCAGGTCGGCGGGGGATCCCGTCACCGTGACCACGAGCGCCTCCGCCACCCGGCCCGTGGTCCACGCGCGCGTGTCGTCCGTCAGGCGGGTCGGCGGTACGTCGGGGTGCCCGGTGAACCGCTCGGCGAGGAAGACGATCTCCCGGTCCGCGAACTCCGCGGGCACGTCCTCCAGCTCGTACCCGATCCCGAGGTCCACATGGTGCAGCTCCACCTCCACCCACCGCCGGAACGGCACCCGGGCCGCCGAGTCGGTGACGCCGTTGCGCAGCTGCACGACGCGCGACCAGTCGGCCGGGACGGCTCCCGCCTCCTGGAAGCGGGCGGCGCTGTCACGGACGTCCGTGAGCTGGATGTCGAGGGGGCGCGGGGCGTCCCGGTCGATGTCGGCGTCCCGGGCCTCCCCGGAGACGTACATCGGCCGGCCCTCCAGAACGTTCACGAGGGCGTCCGCGTTGCGGGCGAGGTGGGCGAGGATGTGGCCGCGGGTCCACCCGGGGAGCCGTGACGGCTCGGACACAGACGCGTTGTCCAGTTTGGCGGCTGCGGTGAGCAGCCGCTCCGTCGCGTCACGTACAGACGCCAGGTCATGCGCGTGATCAATCATGCTGCTGACACTAGCTGCGCCACACCTTTGGGTGAAGGTGGTGAAGCAGTGCCGTAAATCGAATGCGCGTGCTATATGGTCGACAGCGGCGTCGGGCATGCTGGAAGGCCGGGGATTGTTATGCATCCGGGAATCCGACCGGCGTTGTCAGTGGCTCCCCCTAGTCTGAAAAAGCACGGGGGCCTCGCCCCTGTCACTTCTTCTCAAGAAAGGTGCGGACCGGCGTGGCCGACCGTCTCATCGTCCGTGGCGCGCGCGAGCACAACCTCAAGAACGTCTCGCTCGACCTGCCGCGTGACTCGCTCATCGTCTTCACGGGCCTGTCCGGGTCGGGCAAGTCCTCCCTGGCCTTCGACACGATCTTCGCCGAAGGTCAGCGTCGGTACGTGGAGTCGCTCTCCTCGTACGCCCGCCAGTTCCTCGGCCAGATGGACAAGCCGGACGTCGACTTCATCGAGGGCCTCTCGCCCGCGGTCTCCATCGACCAGAAGTCGACCTCTCGCAACCCGCGCTCGACGGTCGGCACCATCACCGAGGTCTACGACTACCTCCGGCTGCTCTTCGCGCGGATCGGCAAGCCGCACTGCCCCGAGTGCGGCCGCCCGATCGCGCGCCAGTCGCCGCAGGCCATCGTCGACAAGGTGCTGGAGCTGCCGGAGGGGAGCCGCTTCCAGGTGCTGTCGCCGCTGGTGCGCGAGCGCAAGGGCGAGTTCGTCGACCTCTTCGCCGACCTCCAGACCAAGGGCTACAGCCGCGCGCGTGTGGACGGCGAGACCATCCAGCTCTCCGAGCCGCCCACACTGAAGAAGCAGGAGAAGCACACCATCGAGGTGGTCATCGACCGCCTCACGGTGAAGGAGTCCGCCAAGCGCCGGCTCACCGACTCCGTGGAGACCGCCCTCGGCCTCGCCGGCGGCATGGTCGTCCTCGACTTCGTCGACCTCCCCGCGGACGACCCCGAGCGCGAGCGCATGTACTCGGAGCACCTGTACTGCGCGTACGACGACCTGTCCTTCGAGGAGCTGGAGCCCCGCTCCTTCTCCTTCAACTCCCCCTTCGGCGCCTGCCCCGAGTGCAGCGGCATCGGCACCCGCATGGAGGTCGACGCCGAGCTGATCGTCCCCGACGAGGACAAGTCCCTCGACGAGGGCGCCATCCACCCCTGGTCGCACGGGCACACCAAGGACTACTTCGGCCGGCTGATCGGCGCCCTCGCGGACGCGCTGGGATTCCGGACCGACATCCCCTTCGCGGGCCTGCCGCAGCGTGCCAAGAAGGCCCTGCTGTACGGCCACAAGACGCAGATCGAGGTCCGCTACCGGAACCGGTACGGACGCGAGCGGGTCTACACGACGCCCTTCGAAGGAGCCGTCCCCTTCGTCAAGCGCCGGCACAGCGAGTCCGAGAGCGACGCCAGCCGTGAGCGCTTCGAGGGCTACATGCGCGAGGTGCCCTGCCCCACCTGTGAGGGCACCCGCCTCAAGCCGATCGTCCTCGCGGTCACGGTGATGGGGAAGTCGATCGCCGAGGTCTCCGCGATGTCCATCAGCGACTGCGCGGACTTCCTGGGCGAGCTGAAGCTCAACACCCGCGACAAGAAGATCGCCGAGCGGGTGCTCAAGGAGGTCAACGAGCGACTCAAGTTCCTCGTCGACGTCGGCCTCGACTACCTCTCGCTCAACCGCGCGGCCGGCACCCTGTCCGGCGGTGAGGCCCAGCGCATCCGCCTGGCCACCCAGATCGGCTCCGGCCTCGTCGGTGTGCTGTACGTCCTGGACGAGCCGTCCATCGGTCTGCACCAGCGCGACAACCACCGGCTGATCGAGACCCTGGTCCGGCTGCGCGACATGGGCAACACGCTCATCGTCGTCGAGCACGACGAGGACACCATCAAGGTCGCCGACTGGATCGTCGACATCGGCCCCGGCGCCGGCGAGCACGGCGGCAAGGTCGTGCACAGCGGCTCCCTGAAGGAGCTGCTCACCAACGCCGAGTCCATGACCGGCCAGTACCTGTCCGGCAAGAAGGCGATCCCGCTCCCCGACATCCGGCGCCCGCAGGACCCGTCCCGCCGGCTCACGGTGCACGGTGCCCGGGAGAACAACCTCCAGGACATCGACGTCTCGTTCCCGCTCGGTGTGTTCACCGCGGTCACCGGCGTCTCCGGCTCCGGCAAGTCCACGCTGGTCAACGACATCCTGTACACGCACCTGGCCCGTGAGTTGAACGGCGCCCGGAGCGTTCCGGGACGCCACACGCGCGTGGACGGCGACGACCTCGTAGACAAGGTCGTGCACGTCGACCAGTCGCCCATCGGCCGCACCCCGCGGTCCAACCCGGCGACGTACACCGGCGTCTTCGACCACGTCCGCAAGCTGTTCGCCGAGACCACCGAGGCGAAGGTCCGCGGCTACCTGCCCGGCCGCTTCTCCTTCAACGTCAAGGGCGGCCGCTGCGAGAACTGCTCGGGCGACGGCACGATCAAGATCGAGATGAACTTCCTCCCGGACGTCTATGTCCCGTGCGAGGTCTGCCACGGCGCCCGGTACAACCGGGAGACCCTGGAGGTCCACTACAAGGGCAGGTCCATCGCCGAGGTCCTGAACATGCCCATCGAGGAAGCCATGCACTTCTTCGAGGCCGTCCCGGCGATCAACCGCCACCTCAAGACGCTCAACGACGTCGGTCTCGGCTATGTCCGCCTCGGCCAGTCCGCGACCACCCTGTCCGGCGGCGAGGCCCAGCGCGTGAAGCTGGCCAGCGAGCTTCAGAAGCGCTCCACCGGACGCACGGTCTACGTCCTGGACGAGCCGACCACCGGTCTGCACTTCGAGGACATCAGCAAGCTGCTGAAGGTCCTCTCCGGCCTGGTCGACAAGGGCAACACGGTCATCGTCATCGAGCACAACCTCGACGTGATCAAGACCGCCGACTGGGTCGTCGACATGGGCCCCGAGGGCGGCGCGGGCGGCGGCCTCGTCGTCGCCGAGGGCACCCCCGAGGAGGTCGCCGGAGTCCCCACGAGCCACACCGGCAAGTTCCTGCGGGAGATCCTCGGCGCCGACCGGATCAGCGACGCGTCCTCGGTGAAGGCCCCGCGCAAGACGGCGGCCAGGAAGACCGTCGCCGCCAAGACGGCCGCGAAGAAGACGGCCACGGCGAGGACGACCGCGACCAGGGCCGCCGACACCACGGCGACCAAGAAGGCGGCCGGCGCCACCAAGAAGGCGGCACCCGCGAAGAAGGCGACCCGGGCCCGCAAGGCCTGAGCCCCATGGGTGACAGGTCCTGAGAAATGCGGAAAAGTTCGGCGCCCCGTGGGAACTCCCCGCGGGGCGCCGGTCGTTGCATGATCAGCCGCCCGATCCCTGCGGCTGAGACGCACCTTGACTCCTGAACAGTGGAATCGGCGGAAGGCCGAACGCCCCTACAGGTCCCCGAGTTCGGAGGCGTACGGCGGTTCCGCCCCCGCCCGGGAGCAGGTGATCGCGGCTGCCCGCGCCGCGAATCGCAGCAGCCTTGTCCAGCCGTCGGCGCCCAGTCCCAGGAGCGCCTCGGCGGACAGGGCGTCCTGGACGGACAGACCATGCAGAAGCGCCGCGTTCACCGTGTCACCGGCCCCGATCGTGTCGACGACGTCGACCTTCTCGCCCGGCACGGAGTGCTCCGAGCCGTCCCGGGTGAACGCGGTCAGACCCTCACCGCCGTGAGTGATCACAACGGCCGAAGGTCCCGCGGCCAGCCACTCGCGCGGGGTGCCGCCCAGCCACAGCGCGTCCTCCTCGGAGAGCTTGAGCAGTGACACCGACGGCAGCCAGCTCTTGAACCGGGCCCGGTAGGCGTCCGGATCGGGGATCAGCCCGGCCCGGATGTTCGGGTCGAGCGCGGTGAACACGCCCTGGGCGGCCGCGGTCCGCATCAACTCCTCATAGGCGCTCGCCCCCGGCTCCAGGACGAGCGAGCAGGTGCCGAAGGACACCGCGCGCGTACCGGCGGGGAGCTCGGCGGGGGCCGCGAACAGACGGTCGGCGGTGCCCTCGACATAGAAGGAGTAGGCGGCCGAGCCGCTCGCGTCGATCGTGGCGACCGCCAGGGTGGTCGGCTCCGGCCCGCGCTGCACCGCCGACACGTCCACCGACGCCCGCCGCAGCCCGTCGAGCAGGGCCTCGCCGAACGCGTCGGACGACGTACGGGAGCAGAAGGCGGCGGGGGAGCCGAGGCGGCCGAGGGCGACGGCCGTGTTGTACGGGCCGCCGCCGAGCGCGGGCGTCAGTCCCGCCAGGGCTCCCGTGCCCTGCGGTACCAGGTCGATGAGGGCCTCACCGGCGACGACGATCACGAACGTGTTCCTTTCTCGGGCTTGCGGGGCTGTCCTGCGGTACGGGGACAGACGGAGCGATGGCAACTTCCCCTCGGGTAGCTGCCGTTAGGGCACCCTGGCCACTTCGGGCGGCTGCCGTTGGGGCACCCCGACCTCTTCGGGCAGCCGCTGTCGTGACACCTCGGCCCCCTCGGGCAGCCGTCATTCGGACACCACCGCCTCCTCGGGGCACCCGCACGACGTGCGATGCACGAGGGCACACGGCAGGCGGACGGTCTGGGCCGGCCGGTCCGGATCGGCCAGGCGGTTCAGGAGCACCCGCACCGCCAGGGCGCCGATCTCCTTGCTGGGCTGGGCGATCGCGGTGAGCCGGGGTGAGAAGAGGTCGGCCCAGGCGAAGTCGTCGAAGCAGCACAGGGCGATATCGCCGGGCACGGCGAGACCACGGTCGCGCAGGGTGCGCAGTGCGCCGATGGTCATCGCGTTGTTGGCGGTGACGAGCGCCGTCGGCGGTTCGGCGAGGGCCAGCAGGGCTGCGGTGGCCCGCTCGGCACCGGCCGACGCGGAGTCGCCGTGGACCACGAGCCGTTCGTCGTACGGCAGACCGGCGGCCGCGAGCCCGCCACGGTACCCGGCGACCCGCTCACTGCTGGTGCTGAGCCCGGGCAGGCCCGCCACCAGCCCGATCCGCCGATGGCCGAGCACGGCGAGATGGGCCACCAGCTCGCTCATCGGCGCGGTGTTCTCGGCGCAGACCTGGTCGAAGCGCGGCGCGGCGTCGACGACACGGTCGAGGAGCACTGTGGGCACGGCATGGCGGCCGAGGTAGGCCAGCAGCTCCCCGGGGTTCGCCGAGGGCGCGACGATCATGCCGTCCACCCGCCGCTCGTGCAGCAGCTGGACGACCTTGCGCTCATGGGCGGGATCGTCGTGCGGATCGGCGATCAGCAGGCTGTAGCCGCGTTCCAGGACCTCTGCCTCGACTCCCTGGAGGATCTCCGTGAAGTACGGATTGCTGATCGCCGACACCGCGAGTCCGATGGACCGGGTGCGGGAGGTCACCAGGGAGCGGGCCAGGGTGTTGGGTGTGTAGCCGAGCTCGTCGATGGCGTCCAGGACGGCCTGACGGGTGTGCGGGAGCACCGGCCGGGTGTCGTTGAGCACATGCGAGACGGTCGCCACGGACACGCCCGCACAGCGCGCGACATCGGCCATGGTCGGCATGACGTTCCCTCCTGGACAGCCCTCGGGCGACACCTCTCGGCGGACACCCCTCAGGCCGGGAACGTATCCCATCCGACGCCTGACGTAAACGCTTGCGCAAGCGTTTACGTCAGGCGGGCCCTACACAGCTCACTCCCAGTCCCAGCCGATCCCCACGATCCCCGTCCGCACCCGTGGCTCGACGATGTGCACCGACCGGTGCGTCCCGGTGAGCGCCAGCTCCTGGCGCCCGCTGCGCGGGGCCGCCGCCGAGTGCTGGGTGAACCGGTGGCAGCGGGCCGGCAGCACGTTCTCGTCGAAGCGCACCTGGAGCGCGTACTGCCCGCCGGACGGGCCGAACCCGCGGATGTACTCGCGGGAGACACCCGCCGTGCCGTCCTCGACGCCGTAGCGGAACAGGAAGGTGTCGCCGGCCCGCAGCCGTGTGTCGAAGAGCAGCTCGGCCACGAGCACGCCGGTCTCGTGGTGGGAGCGGACGCGTCCGGTGCGGCAGTTCTCCAGGGCGTGCACCTGCATGCGCTCCGGCGCGCACCCCGGGTCGCCGTGGTGCACGGCCACGAACCGGTCGACGCCGTCCTGGTGGGCGCGCACGATGTGGTGCGACTCGCGCCCGAGAAGCTCCCGCCGTCCCCCTATCCGTACCCGCTCGTGGTGCCCGAGGGTGTGCAGCCCGCCGTCCGGCGGTGAGTCCAGCTCGGCCAGCAGCCGCTCCAGTACGCCGGAGGCCTCGACAAGGGAACGGTAGGAGCGGACGGCGGGGCGCTGGCCGGCCGCGTGTGCGTCGGCTTCGGCGAGCAGCCGGATCAGTGACTCCTCCGGCAGCTGGAGGATCTCCTCCAGGGCCCGCACCGCGCGCAGCGACTCGGGGCGCTGGGGGCGGCGGGCACCCTGCTGCCAGTAACTCAGGCTGGTGACGCCGACCCTGACCCCGTAGCGCGACAGATGGTGCTGCACGCGCTGGAGCGGCAGTCCGCGGGCGGCGATCGCCGCCCGCAGGGCGACATGGAAGGGGCCGCCTCGCAGGGCCGTGTCCAGTTCCGCGTCGGCGACGGCGGAAACGTCCCCGTGCTGTGTGGCGTGCGGCATGCAGGGGCCTTTCTGTGTGGTCACGACGGCTGGTCAGACCGTTCGTGCGGATTCGCACCGGGGCCGGGGCGTCTTCACATCCGTACGCCGTTCTTCACGGTCCCGAGTTCCCCCGCATTGAAGCGTGTTGACCAAGTCCCGACAACACCTCATGCCCAACAGTCACGCACTCCTGGCCGGGATACGGCCTGGAGAAGTCAAGTCGGCGCGCCCGGGCCGTCGTTGCCCAGTACGTCTCTGATCGCCCGCGCGGAGAGCGCGGACTTGTGAAGGAAGCCTCGCGCCGGGCTGGCGGCGACGAGTTCCTCGAAGTCGTCCAGGGAGTGTGTGGAGATCAGGATGATCACGGATGTGACATTGACGGCGAGCTCCACCGCGAGGTCGAAGCCGTTCTCCCCGTTGAGGTCGAGATCCACCAGGACGATGTCCGGAGCGAGTTCGGTGGCCCGTGCCAGCGCTTCCGGACCTGACATGGCGACGCCGACGACGGGTATCCCGTCGCGCTCCAGCAGAGTGCGCGCGGCTTCCAGGAACCGAATGCTGTCATCGACGAGAAGACAGCGCATGGACATGCCCCACAGGGTCCCAGCAGGCAGATGATTGCGCTTTCCGGCTACCCGGAAAGAGTCGACGCGCGTTGCTTCCGGGCAGCTGGAATGTGCTGAAGTCCCTTGCCGAATCCACCGGTTCCCGCTCACACAGCGCAGCGGCATGTCACCGGGGGTAGCATGTGGGCTGCCCTGGGAAGGCCGCTGAACGCCGGTCGAGTGGGGGTGCGCGATGCAGGCGTGGATCAGGAACGTCGGAACGGATCGGCATCATCGCGCCCTGGCCGCAGGGCTGTTGGGGGTCGTCCTGTTGCTGGCCGCGTGCGGTGGGGGAGGCGATGACGACGACGGCACGGGTGGCAGGGCACGCAGTGACACGACCTGCGACGGCAGGATCGAGGGCACCGAGCATCTGACGATGTGGTTCCACGCCGGACCGAGCGGGGAGCTCAGCACCCTGCAGAAGCAGGTCGTGGAGTTCAACAAAGCGCAGAAGCAGGTGCGGGTGGAGCTCGTCACCCTGCCCGAGCACCGCCCGTACACCGACCTGGTGAACTCCGCCGCGGCCAGCGGCGACCTTCCGGACCTGCTCGACTTCGACGGCCCTAATCTCTACAGCTACGCCTGGTCCGGCAAGCTCAAGCCGATCGACTCCTGCGTCCCCGAGAGCGTGCGGAGCGATCTGCTGGCCTCGATCCGCCAACAGGGCACGTACGCGGGGAAGCTGTACGGCATCGGCACCTTCGACTCCGGGCTCGGGCTGTATGTGCGCCCCTCGGTGCTGGAGAAGGCCGGCATCCGTATCCCCCAGGGCGTCGACGACGCCTGGACCTCCGGCGAATTCACGGATGTTCTGCGCACCCTGCGCAAGGGCCACAAGAACCCCCTCGACATCGGGCTCGTCTACGCGAAGCCCGGCGAGGAGTGGAACACCTACGGCTTCGCGCCCGCGGTGTGGTCGGCGGGCGGTGATCTCATCGAGCCCAAGACGTTCCGCACGGCCGACGGCTTCCTCAACAGCCCGGAGGCGGTCAAGGCGCTCACGACCATCCAGACCTGGGCCGAGGAGGGGCTCGTCGAGCCCGGCAGGACCGACGACCAGGCGTTCACCGAGGGCCGTAGCGTCATCTCCTGGACCGGCCACTGGTGGTACCCGGACTACAGCAAGGCGCACCCCGGCGACGTGGCGATCGTGCCGCTGCCCGACTTCGGCCGGGGCACGGTGACCGGGATGGGCTCCTGGCAGTGGGGCGTCACCTCCGACGCGGCCGACGGGGACGCCGTCTGGCGCTTCCTCGCCTATCTGCTGAAGCCGGACCAGGTCCACCGGATGAGCGAGGCCAACGGCGGTGTCCCGGCCACGCACAGCGCGGTGAAGCTCTCGTCCGCCTACGGCACCGACGGCGCCGAGCATCTGTTCATCGAGCAACTGACGGGCGGAGTCGCCCGGCCGCGGCCGCAGACGCCCGCCTACCCGGCGATCACCGACGCCTTCTCCCGGGCCTTTTCCAAGATCATGTTCGACAGGGCGCCGGTGAAGGCCACGCTCGACGGGGCGGTGGAGGCCATCGACAAGGACCTGGCGGACCACCAGTACTACCCGCCCACCGGGCGCTGAGGAACGAACGTGCGCGGCGTGGGACCGACACGGACGGGGCGTCCCGCGCTCCTGGCCCGCCTGCGTGTCGGACGCAAGCTGATGCTTCTCGTACTGCTGCCGGTGACCGGGCTGCTGGCTTTCACCGCCCTCAGCGGCGTCGCCCAGTGGCAGGAGGCGAGCCACCTGCGGGCCTTCCACACCACGACCCAGGTGTCGTTCGCGCTCACCGAGGTCTCCGACGCCGTCGCCCGGGAGCGGATCGCCGCCGTACAGGCCCGGCTCCGCCCGAGCACGGTCACCCCGGGGGCCCGTGCCGCGGCCGAACGGGCCACGGACCAGGCCCTGGAGCGGGCCGTCGACCGAACCGCCGGCTGGACCGGGGCCGACACCGCCGGAGACCTCGACGCCGCCGGCCGCCGACTGAACGCGCTTCGCGTCCAGACGGGCACCGCCTCACTCACCGCCCGCACGGTGGCCCAGAACTACGCGGGCATCGAGGACGCCCTGCTCGACAACGTCGCCGGGTTCGAGTCGGGGAGCCCCACCCGGACCTCGGGCCGCGCGGCGGACGCCCACATCGCCCTCGTACGGGCCATCGAGGCCGCCGAACGCGAGCGCGTGGAGCTGGCGATCCTGCTGGACGCACCCGCCGGGCAAGGCCCCACCGCAGCCGGACGCTGGCCCGAGCTCGAGGCGGCCGAACTGGACACGTTCAAGCAGAACACCTCGGACGAACTGCGGGGAGAGCTGTACAGAACCCAGTTCGAGGCGCCAGGACGGGCCGTCCGCAAGGTCCGCGAGACGCTCGCCGCGCCCGTACCCGAGACCGTCCACCGGCCGTCGTACGAGAGCTGGCTGACCGACTCCACGGCCCGCATCGACTCCCTGCGCGGCATCCAGGACCAGGCCGCGCGGGCCCTCGAGGTCACCGCCGCGCGCGACCGTCACAGCGCGGAGACCCGCGTACGGCGCGACCTCGCCGTCTCCCTGGCCGTCCTCGGCGTCGTCACCGTCCTCGCGCTGGCCTTGCGCCGCTCCATCACCCGCCCCCTCAGCGAGGTCTCGCAGGGCGCGCGGGCCCTGTCGTACGGCGATCTCTCGTACGACATCCGGTACGCCGGCCGTGACGAACTCGGCGATGTGGCCGACACCTTCCGCGAACTGCGCGTCACCACCGAGCGGCTGGCCGGCGAGATCCGGGCCATGACCACGGCGATCGACCACAACCGGCTCGGACACCGCGCCGACGTCGCCTCCTTCGACGGCACCTGGGCCCAGCTGCTCGGCGGCATGAACGGCACCATGGCATCCTTCGCGGCGGCCCACGGGCGGCGCGAGAAGGCCGAACAGGAAGTGGAGAGCATCTTCAACCTCTCCCTCGACCTGCTCTGCATCAGCGGCCTCGACGGCTACTTCAAGCGGGTCAACCCGGCCTTCGAGAGGACCCTCGGCCATTCGGGCGAGGAACTGCTGTCCAAGCCCTACATCGAGTTCGTGCACGAGGACGACCGGGACAGCACCCGCGTCGTCCTCGGCCGTCTCGCGAGCGGCGTCGACGTGGCCGAGTTCGAGAACCGCTACCTGCGCGCGGACGGCACCGAGTGCTGGCTCCAGTGGAGCGCCCGGCCGGTCCCCGAGGAGGGCCTCATCTACGCCACCGCGCGCGACGTCACCGAGAGCCGCCGGGCCGCACTCGAGCAGGCCGCGCTGCGCCGGGTCGCCACCCTGGTGGCCCGCGGAGCCCCGCCGTCCGAGGTGTTCACGCGGGTGGCGGAGGAGGTGGGGGCCCTGCTGAACACGACCGCGGCCGTGCTGCGGCAGGAGCCCGACGGCAGCCACACGGTCCTCGGTACCGCGTACGGGATCCCGGAGGAGCTCGAGCGAGCGAGCCGCGAGGAGCGTCGGCAGGCGGGCCTCAAGGCGCTGCGCGAGGTGTCCGGGACACGGCGCGCGGCTCATGTCGGACAGGTCGTGGGCGCGCCCATCGTCGTCGACGACCGGCTGTGGGGCTTCATCCTCGCGGCCTCCCCGCTGGACGCGCTGCCCGGCGGCACCGAGTCGCGGCTGGCCGACTTCACCGAGCTCATCGCCACCGCCATCGCCAACGCCGACAGCCGCGCCCAGCTGACCGCGTCACGCGCGCGCGTGGTGGCCGCCTCGGACGCCTCCCGGCGCAGGATCGAGCGCGATCTGCACGACGGGGTCCAGCAGCGGCTCGTCGCCCTCCAACTGGACCTGAGGCTGGCCGAGTCCCTGCTGACGGACCCGTCCTGCGAACTCGCCGAGCAGCTCGCCCATGTGAGCAAGGGCCTCGACGACGCCTTCCAGGACCTGCTCCAGGTGGCCCGCGGCATCCACCCGGCCATCCTCTCCAAGGGCGGCCTCGGCCCCGCCCTGCGCTCCCTGGCCCGCCGCTCCGCCGTCCCCGTGGAACTCGACCTGAAGCTGCCCGCGACGCGCCTCCCGGAGCAGCTGGAGGTGGCCGCGTACTACGTCACCTCGGAGTGCCTCACCAACGCCGCGAAACACGCCCACGCGCGCGTGGTGGAGGTCGCGGCCGAGATCCGGGACGACTGGCTGGAGATGGTCATCCGCGACGACGGCGTCGGGGGAGCCGAGCCCGGCCGTGGATCCGGGCTGATCGGGCTCATCGACCGCGTCGAGGCGATCGGCGGCAAGCTGGATGTCAGCAGTCCGCCGGGCGAGGGCACCACCATGGGGGTACGGCTGCCGCTGACCCCGCCGTCGACGAACGTGTGACCGCCCGACGCGCACACGGGGGGAGTTGTCCGGGCGGGGGACCTCGGACTCGGTGACGTCGCGTACGCACCGGGCGGTCATGTCGGACGGAGAGGCTGCCGTCCGGTTCTAGGGGCGGTGGGTACCGCCTTGGTGTGCCGACTGCAGACGCTTGGCGCGCGCTAGGTCGGGATCCCGGGGGTCGAGGACGTGGCCGAAGCCGTACGTGTCCCCGGTGCCGGGGCGGACACGGGTCGACCGCCTCGCCTTCTGGATCCGCGTCCGTCGCATGTCCCGCAACCCTTCGGTTCCGCGACCCGTCGCCTCTCGCCCGAAGCGACCGGTCCCGCTGCATCGCACTGGTTCGAGAATCGCTCGCACACGTCCGTGTGTCGTCACGGCAGGCCCCCAATCCCGCTTCCGGCTAGCCGTAATCCGGCCGGTGGGGCAGGCTGTTGGGCGCGCAGCAGATCGGTCGGGCAAGGGGAGCCGGGGCCATGGACGACGCATCGCAGCGGCAGGTGCGGGGACGGGTGGTCCTCGCCGACGACGACATCCTGCTCCGGGAGGGACTGGCGAGTCTCTGCGAGAGAGTCGGGTACGAGGTGGTCGGCCAGGCGGGTGACGCGGAGCGGCTCCTGGAGCTGGTCCATGAGGAGCGCCCCGACATCGCCATCGTCGACATACGGATGCCGCCCGACCACTCCACGGAGGGACTCAAGGCGGCCCGCACCATCCGGGAGCGCCACCCCGGCACCGGCATCCTCGTCCTGTCGGCGTTCGTCGAGGTCGAGGACGCCCTGGAGCTGCTGGCCGGCGGGCGTGGGGTCGGCTACCTGTTGAAGAGCCGGGTCACGGTCGTCGACGAGTTCATCGAGGCCCTGGACCGCGTCGGCAAGGGCGGCGCGGTGGTCGACCCCTCCCTGGTCCACGAACTCTTCACGGCCCAGCGCCGCGACGACCCTCTGTCCCACCTCAGCGCCCGAGAGAGGGAGGTCCTGGCCCTGATGGCGGAGGGCCGCTCCAACGCCGGCATCGGCCGCCGTCTGTGGGTCACCGAGGGCACGGTCGAGAAACATGTCCGCAGCATCCTCGGCAAGCTCAGCCTGACGGAGGACACCGACGACCATCGCCGGGTCCTGGCCGTCCTGACGTTCCTGGAGTCCAGGTAGAGGTCGCGCGGCCATCGTCCCCGGCCCCGTCGGACTGTCAGCCCCCGCCAGTAGGGTGGGAGACATGGCCGACCCCTCCAGCTACCGCCCCAGGCCGGGACAGATCCCGGACTCTCCCGGGGTCTACAGATTCCGCGACGAGCACCGCCGGGTGATCTACGTCGGAAAGGCGAAGAGCCTGCGCCAGCGCCTGGCGAACTACTTCCAGGACCTGGCGAGCCTGCACCCCCGCACCCGCACGATGGTGACCACGGCCGCGTCCGTGGAGTGGACGGTGGTGTCCACGGAGGTCGAGGCCCTGCAGCTGGAGTACTCCTGGATCAAGGAGTACGACCCCCGGTTCAACGTCAAGTACCGCGACGACAAGAGCTACCCGTACCTCGCGGTGACGATGAACGAGGAGTTCCCGCGCGTGCAGGTGATGCGCGGTCACAAGAAGAAGGGCGTCAGGTACTTCGGGCCCTACGGGCACGCGTGGGCGATCCGCGACACCGTCGACCTCCTGCTGCGTGTCTTCCCCGTCCGCACCTGCTCCGCCGGTGTCTTCAAGAACGCCGCCCGCACCGGCCGCCCCTGTCTCCTCGGCTACATCGGCAAGTGCTCCGCGCCCTGCGTCGGCCGCGTCACCGCCGACGAGCACCGCGAACTCGCCGAGGATTTCGGCGACTTCATGGCAGGCCGGACCGGGACGTACCTGCGCCGCCTGGAGAAGCAGATGATGGAGGCGGCCGAGGAGATGGAGTACGAGCGGGCGGCCCGCCTGCGCGACGACATCGAGGCCCTGAAGAAGGCCATGGAGAAGAGCGCCGTCGTGCTCGCCGACGCGACCGACGCCGACCTCATCGCGGTCGCCGAGGACGAACTCGAAGCCGCCGTGCAGATCTTCCACGTCCGCGGCGGACGCGTGCGCGGCCAGCGCGGCTGGGTCACCGACAAGGTCGAGGAGATCACCACCGGCGCCCTCGTCGAGCACGCCCTCCAGCAGCTCTACGGCGAGGAGACCGGGGACTCCGTCCCCAAGGAGGTCCTCGTCCCGGCCCTGCCCGACCCCGTCGGGCCGGTCCAGGAGTGGCTCACCGGGCGCCGCGGTTCGAACGTCTCGCTGCGCATCCCGCAGCGCGGCGACAAGAAGGCGCTGATGGAGACCGTGCAGCGCAACGCCCTGCAGACCCTCGCGCTGCACAAGACCAAGCGCGCCTCCGACCTGACCACGCGCTCGCGCGCCCTGGAGGAGATCGCCGAGGCCCTCGACCTGGACAGCGCGCCCCTGAGGATCGAGTGCTTCGACATCTCGCACCTCCAGGGCGACGACGTCGTGGCCTCCATGGTCGTCTTCGAGGACGGTCTGCAGCGCAAGAGCGAGTACCGCCGCTTCCAGATCAAGGGCTTCGAGGGCCAGGACGACGTCCGCTCGATGCACGAGGTGATCAGCCGCCGCTTCCGGCGCTACCTCGCCGAGAAGGAGAAGACCGGAGAGTGGGTGGAGGACGGCCACGAGGACGGGCTCGCCGGTGAGCCCGTCAACGGCCTCAAGGAGGACGACGGCCGCCCCAAGAAGTTCGCCTACCCGCCCCAGCTCCTCGTCGTCGACGGCGGACAGCCCCAGGTCGCCGCAGCCAAGAAGGCCCTGGACGAGCTCGGCATCGACGACATCGCCGTCTGCGGTCTCGCCAAGCGACTGGAGGAGGTCTGGCTGCCCGACGAGGACGACCCGGTGGTCCTGCCCCGCACCAGCGAGGGCCTCTATCTGCTCCAGCGCGTCCGCGACGAGGCCCACCGCTTCGCGATCACCTACCAGCGGGCCAAGCGGGCCAAGCGGTTCCGAGCGAGCCCTCTGGACGACGTCCCGGGCCTCGGCGAGACACGCAAGCAGGCGCTTCTCAAACATTTCGGCTCGTTGAGGAAACTTCGATCTGCCACCATCGACCAGATCTGCGAGGTCCCCGGCATAGGCCGCAAAACGGCAGAGACCATCGCCGTGGCCCTCGCCCAGGCGGCACCGGCCGCGCCTGCGGTGAACACAGCTACTGGAGAGATCATGGAAGAGGAACCCGACACCATGGGTTCCGGTGGGGAGCCCGTGACGGCGGGCACCCCGGACGAACGACGGGGGCAGGAGACATGAATGTGAACGAGAACGAAGGCCAACAGAGCCAAGACGGAGACGGAGCACAAGTGAGTACGGGCACGACCGGCGAGCCGGCCGGACTTCCCGAGGCGGCCATCCCCGAGCTGGTGATCATCTCCGGCATGTCCGGAGCCGGCCGGTCGACCGCCGCCAAGTGTCTGGAGGACCTCGGCTGGTTCGTCGTCGACAACCTGCCGCCCGCGCTGATCCCCACCATGGTGGAGCTCGGCGCCCGCTCCCAGGGCAACGTCGCCCGGATCGCGGTCGTCGTCGACGTCCGCGGCCGCCGCTTCTTCGACAACCTGCGCGAGTCCCTCGCCGACCTCGAGGCCAAGCACGTCACCCGGCGGATCGTCTTCCTGGAGTCCTCCGACGAGGCCCTGGTCCGCCGCTTCGAGTCGGTGCGCCGCCCGCACCCCCTCCAGGGCGACGGCCGCATCGTCGACGGCATCGACGCCGAGCGCGAGCTGCTGCGCGAGCTGCGCGGCGACGCCGACCTGGTCATCGACACCTCCAGCCTCAACGTCCACGAGCTGCGCGCCAAGATGGACGCCCAGTTCGCCGGCGAGGAGGAGCCCGAGCTGCGGGCCACCGTCATGTCCTTCGGCTTCAAGTACGGCCTTCCGGTCGACGCCGACCTGGTCGTGGACATGCGCTTCCTGCCCAACCCGCACTGGGTCCCGGAGCTGCGCCCCTTCACCGGCCTCAACGAGGAGGTGTCGGCGTATGTCTTCAACCAGCCCGGCGCGAAGGAGTTCATCGACCGCTACTCCGAGCTGCTCCAGCTCATCGCCGCCGGCTACCGCCGCGAGGGCAAGCGGTACGTGACGATCGCGGTCGGCTGCACCGGCGGCAAGCACCGGTCCGTCGCCACCTCCGAGAAGCTCGCCGCCCGTCTCGCCTCCCAGGGCGTGGAGACGGTGGTCGTACACCGGGACATGGGACGGGAATGACAGGACGTTCTCCGCGGCTGAGCAGGCTGCGCCGGGTCGTGCCCGAGGGACGCGCGACCCGGCCCGTGGAGGCCCGGGGCGCCAAGCCGCGCCGCCGCGGTGCCCAACCCAAGGTCGTCGCCCTCGGCGGCGGCATGGGCCTGTCCGCCTCGCTCGCCGCACTGCGCCGGATCACCGGCGACCTCACCGCCGTCGTCACCGTGGCCGACGACGGCGGCTCCAGCGGGCGGCTCCGCGACGAGCTGGGCGTACTGCCGCCCGGCGATCTGCGCAAGGCGCTGGCCGCGCTGTGCGGCGACGACGACTGGGGCCAGACCTGGGCCCGAGTCATCCAGCACCGCTTCCAGTCCAAGGGCGACCTGCACGACCACGCGGTCGGCAATGTGCTGATCGTCGCCCTGTGGGAGCAGCTCGGCGACCCTGTCCAGGCCCTCGACCTGGTCGGCAGGCTGCTGGGTGCGCACGGCCGGGTGCTGCCCATGTCCGCCGTACCCCTGGAGCTCCAGGCCCTGGTCAAGGGGCATGACCCGGAGCGGCCGGAGGACGTGGACACCGTCCGGGGACAGGCGACCGTCGCCCTGACCCCGGGCGAGGTGCAGTCCGTGCACGTCGTACCGCACGACCCGCCCGCCGTCCCCGAGGCCGTCGCCGCCGTCCTCGACGCGGACTGGGTGGTGCTCGGACCCGGCTCCTGGTTCTCCTCGGTCATCCCGCATCTGCTGGTGCCCGAACTCCTGGACGCCCTCACCCAGACGAAGGCGCGCCGGGTGCTCTCGCTGAACCTCGCTCCGCAGCCCGGAGAAACCGATGGCTTCTCCCCGCAGCGTCATTTGGAGGTTTTGGGACGACACGCCCCTAAACTCGCCCTGGACGTGGTGCTGGCCGACCAGGCCGCCGTGCCCGACCGCGATTCCCTGACCGATGCCGCCAAGCGGTTCGGTGCCGCGGTCGAGCTGGCGCCGGTGGCCCGGCCCGATGGGACCCCGAGGCATGACCCGGAGCTGTTGGCCGCCGCGTACGACCGTATTTTTCGGATGCATGGAAGGATCGGCCCATGGCGATGACGGCAGCGGTGAAGGATGAGATCTCCCGGCTTCCCGTCACCCGGACCTGCTGCAGAAAGGCGGAGGTCTCCGCGATTCTGCGGTTCGCCGGCGGCCTCCACCTGGTGAGCGGGCGCATCGTGATCGAGGCGGAGCTGGACACCGCGATGGCGGCCCGTCGGCTCAAGCGGGACATCCTGGAGATCTTCGGCCACAGCTCCGAGCTGATCGTGATGGCTCCGGGCGGACTGCGCCGCGGTTCGCGTTACGTGGTGCGCGTGGTCGCCGGTGGTGACCAGCTGGCCCGGCAGACCGGCCTGGTCGACGGCCGGGGCCGCCCGATCCGCGGTCTGCCCCCGCAGGTCGTCTCCGGGGCCACCTGCGACGCCGAGGCCGCCTGGCGCGGGGCCTTCCTGGCGCACGGCTCGCTGACCGAGCCCGGCCGCTCCTCCTCGCTGGAGGTGACCTGCCCGGGTCCGGAGGCCGCCCTTGCCCTGGTCGGCGCCGCCCGCCGGCTCTCCATCGCCGCGAAGGCCCGCGAGGTGCGCGGGGTGGACCGGGTGGTCGTCCGCGACGGCGACGCGATCGGCGCGCTGCTCACCCGGCTCGGCGCCCATGAGTCGGTGCTGGCCTGGGAGGAGCGCCGGATGCGCCGCGAGGTGCGGGCCACGGCGAACCGTCTCGCCAACTTCGACGACGCCAACCTCCGCCGCTCCGCGCGCGCGGCCGTCGCGGCCGGCGCCCGCGTCCAGCGGGCCCTGGAGATCCTCGCCGACGAGGTGCCCGAGCATCTCGCCGCCGCCGGGCGTCTGCGCATGGAGCACAAGCAGGCCTCCCTGGAGGAGCTGGGCGCGCTCGCCGACCCGCCGCTGACCAAGGACGCCGTCGCCGGCCGGATCCGCCGACTGCTGGCGATGGCCGACAAGCGGGCCCAGGACCTCGGCATCCCGGGCACGGAGTCCAGCATCACCGAGGAGATGGCCGACAACTTCGCAGGCTGACTCGCCGTCACCGCGCCGGTGCCGATGCTCCATTGGAGTGTCGACACCGGCGTTTGTCCGTCCTTGAGGCCCCCTTGACTGGATCATGAACTGTCATGAGCCTGGCATCTGTTCGCTGCTGTGGTGGACACACGCAAGGGGGGCACATGAGACGAAGAGCGAGACCGATCCTCGCTGTTGGCGCACTCCTTCTGGGTGGTGCGGGCATCGCACCCATCGCCCAGGCCGCGGAGAGCGCAGGTTCTCCCGATCCCAACGAGATCAAGGTCTTCCGGGCCGAGGTCACCAGCCAGCAGGTACCCCTGCTGCTGGCGGCCGGGCAGGACGGCCACGAACTGAGCGAGCAGGTACCCGCCAAGGGCACCGCGACCGTCGAGGTCTACCTGAGCGACCAACAGGCGGACAAGCTCGAGAAGCAGGGCGTCGACCTCACCGAGCACACCCTTTCCGCCAAGGCCGAGAAGCGCGTCGAGGCGGCCGCCGACGGTGTGTTCCGCCCGTACAGCGGGGCCGGGAACATCAAGGAGGAGATCCTCCGCACCGGCCAGGAGAACCCCGGCCTCACCAAGGTCGTCTCCATCGGCAAGACGGTCACCGGCCAGGACATCCTCGCGCTCAAGCTCACCAAGAACGCGAAGAAGACCAAGGACGGCGCCAAGCCCTCCGTGCTGTACTTGTCCAACCAGCACGCGCGTGAGTGGATCACGCCGGAGATGACCAGACGGCTGCTCCACCACTACGTCGACAACTACAAGTCCGACAAGCGCATCAAGAAGATCGTCGACTCGACCGAGCTGTGGTTCGTCATCTCGGCCAACCCCGACGGCTATGACTACACCTTCCAGGGCGACGACTCCCGCCTGTGGCGCAAGAACCTGCGGGACAACAACGCCGACGGCACCATCGCCATCGGCGACGGCGTCGACCTCAACCGCAACTTCTCCTACAAGTGGGGCTACGACAACGAGGGTTCGTCACCCACCCCCACCAGCGAGACCTACCGCGGCACGACTCCGGGCTCCGAGCCCGAGACGAAGGCCATCGACGCCTTCCAGAAGCGGATCGGCTTCACGTACGGCATCAACTACCACTCCGCCGCCGAACTCCTCCTCTACGGCGTCGGCTGGCAGGTGGCCACCGACACGCCGGACGACGTCCTCTATAAATCGCTCGCCGGCACCCCGGACAACTCCGCGATCCCCGGCTACCGGCCCCAGGTCTCCTCGGAGCTGTACACCACCAACGGCGAGGCGGACGGCCACGCGTCGAACGTCAACGGCCTGGCGATGTTCACCCCCGAGATGTCGACCTGTCAGACCGTGTCGGACCTCTACCCCGACGACCAGTGGAACGCGGCCGACTGCCAGTCGGTCTTCAACTTCCCGGACGACGAGAAGCTGATCCAGCAGGAGTTCGAGAAGAACATCCCGTTCGCGCTCTCCGTCGCCGAGTCCGCGGCCCGGCCCGACCAGCCGAAGTCCTCGCTCGGACTGAAGGCCGCCGACTTCACCCCGAAGACGTTCACCACGTCGTACTCGCGCGGAGCGGACCAGGAAGTCTCCGTCGTCGCACGCAAGTCGGTGCGCGACAAGGAGCTCAAGTACCGCGTCAACGGCGGCCGTGTCGAGGACATGGCGCTCAAGGCATGGAAGGGCGGCGAGACGTTCGGCGGTGAGGACAACCTCTACTTCGACGAGTACCGCGCCAAGGCCGCCGACGGCGACCCGGGCGACAAGGTCGAGGTGTGGTTCACCGGCGAGACGCGCAGCGGAAAGCGCACCTCCAGCGAGCACTTCACGTACACCGTGGCCACGCGGCCACGCGCGGACGTGCTCGTCGTCGCCGAGGAGGGCGCGGCCGCCACACAGGCGCAGACCTACGTCGACGCCCTGAAGGCCAACGGCCGCAAGGCGATCGCCTGGGACGTAGCCACCCAGGGCACGCCCGACGCGCTCGGCGTCCTGGATCACTTCAAGACGGTCGTCCACTACACGGGCGCGAGCGTCCCGGGCAACGCCACCCAGCTCCAGCTGCGGGCCTTCCTCAACGAGGGCGGCAAGCTGATCGAGGCGGGCGAGCGGGCCGGCGGCAACGTCGACCTCGGCGGCGGCACCCTGTCGAACGATTTCAGCCAGTACTACCTGGGCGCCTACACCCGTACGTCCCTGCCGGGGACCACCGCCTTCCAGGGCGTCGGGAAACTCGCCGGAGCCGGCGGAGCGCTCGGCGCGGCCCCGGGCAACCCGCTCGACACGGCCGGGTCGTTCAGCGTCACCTCGGACACCCTCCCGGTCGCCACGTTCCCGCAGTTCGCGAGCGCGGGCGGCGGCAGCTACCCCGGCACGGTCAACCCGTACGGCCCCTACGAAGGCGCCTCCATGGCGGCCGTCACGCACAGCGACTACGCCTGGAACCGCCTCACCCGCACCATCGACCTCACCTCGGTGACCGCCGCCCAGGCACCCACGCTCAGCACCCGGCTGCTGTGGAGCACCGAGGAGGGCTACGACCACGCGGTCCTCGAGGCCCACACGGCCGGGGCCGACGACTGGACCACGCTCCCGGAGAAGAACGGCAGGACCACCTCCACCGTGCCCGCGGAGTGCGACGCCGGGTACTTCATCGCGGCCCATCCCGCACTCAAGCGGTATCTGACCCTCGGCGACGGCGGCTGCACGGCCTCTGGCACCAGCGGTCAGTGGAACAGCTTCACCGGGGCGTCGGCCGGCTGGCAGGAGGTCGCCTTCGACCTCTCCGCGTACGCCGGCAAGAGGGTCGAGGTCTCCCTCAGCTACATCACCGACCCCGGATCCGGCGGCCGTGGCGTCCTCGCCGACAACGCGTCCGTGGTGATCGGCGGCAACGCCGTCGAGACCGAGGGCTTCGAGACGTCGCTCGGTGCCTGGAGCGTCCCCGGACCGCCCGCGGGCAGCCCGGCGGTCGTCAAGGACTGGGGGCGCTCCGGAGAGCTGTTCAAGACGTACGGCGCGGTCACCACGGACGACACCGTGCTGCTGGGCTTCGGCCTGGAACACGTCACCGCGGCGGCCGACCGCACGACCCTGCTCGGCAAGGCGCTCGCTGCTCTCGGAAAGTGAACACACCGGTCAACGGTGACTGACCCTCCGTAATCAATTCGAGCGACGGAGCCTTTCGAGCCGGGCGGTCCGTACCCCTACTGGCGGGTACGGACCGCCTGCCCGTGTATGCGGCATCTCGATGTCACCGGGAGAGCCTCAGGGAGGTAGGGTCGTAGGCGGTCGGGGACATCCCAAACAGAGCTCGCCGGCACTGCATAGCCGGCGTACCAACGAGGAGATCGGTTCGTGACGATCCGCGTAGGCATCAACGGCTTCGGTCGTATCGGTCGCAACTACTTCCGCGCACTGCTGGAGCAGGGTGCTGACATCGAGATCGTGGCTGTCAACGACCTGGGTGACACTGCGACCACCGCCCACCTGCTGAAGTACGACACCATCCTGGGCCGCCTCAAGGCCGAGGTGACGCACACCGCCGACACCATCACGGTCGACGGCCACACCATCAAGGTGCTCTCCGAGCGCAACCCCGCCGACATCCCGTGGGGCGAGCTCGGTGTCGACATCGTCATCGAGTCGACCGGCATCTTCACCAAGAAGGCCGACGCCGAGAAGCACATCACCGGCGGCGCCAAGAAGGTCCTCATCTCGGCTCCGGCCAAGGACGAGGACATCACCATCGTGATGGGCGTCAACCAGGACAAGTACGACGCGGCCAACCACCACGTCATCTCCAACGCCTCCTGCACCACCAACTGTGTGGCGCCGATGGCCAAGGTTCTGGACGAGAACTTCGGCATCGTCAAGGGCCTGATGACGACGGTCCACGCGTACACCAACGACCAGCGCATCCTGGACTTCCCGCACTCGGACCTGCGCCGCGCCCGCGCCGCCGCCGAGAACATCATCCCGACCACGACGGGTGCCGCCAAGGCCACCGCCCTGGTCCTCCCGCAGCTCAAGGGCAAGCTCGACGGCATCGCGATGCGCGTCCCGGTCCCGACCGGCTCGGCCACCGACCTGGTCGTGGAGCTCCAGCGCGAGGTCACCAAGGACGAGGTCAACGCCGCGTTCAAGAAGGCCGCCGACGACGGCGACCTCAAGGGCATCCTCGTCTACACCGAGGACCCGATCGTGTCCTCGGACATCGTGAGCGACCCGGCCTCCTGCACCTTCGACTCCTCCCTGACCATGGTCCAGGAGGGCAAGTCGGTGAAGATCCTCGGCTGGTACGACAACGAGTGGGGCTACTCCAACCGACTCGTCGACCTCACGGTCTTCGTCGGCAACCAGCTCTGACCGACAGAGCAGGCACGTTGATGTGAGAGCAGGGCTCGGGCGGCGCAACGACGCGCCGCTCGGGCCCTGACTCACGTACAGACCAGCCTTCTTAGGATCACGAGCACCACCAGTCCTCTCGGGAGCCCTCTCAATGAAGACGATCGACGAACTTCTCGCCGAAGGCGTCGCAGGCAAGCGGGTCTTCGTCCGCGCCGACCTGAACGTGCCGCTGGACGGCACCACGATCACCGACGACGGCCGTATCCGCGCCGTGCTGCCCACCGTCAAGGCGCTGGCCGAGGCGGGCGCCCGCGTGGTCGTCGCCTCCCACCTGGGCCGCCCCAAGGGCGCCCCGGACCCGGCCTTCTCCCTCGCTCCCGCCGCCGCGCGCCTCGGTGAACTCCTCGGCGCCGACGTGGCCTTCGCGACCGACACCGTCGGCGATTCCGCCACGGCCACCGTCGCCGGCCTCGCCGACGGCCGGGTCGCGGTCGTGGAGAACCTGCGCTTCAACGCCGGCGAGACGTCCAAGGACGACGCCGAGCGCGGCGCCTTCGCCGACCAGCTCGCCGCCCTCGCCGACGTGTACGTGGGCGACGGCTTCGGCGCGGTGCACCGCAAGCACGCCTCGGTCTTCGACCTTCCGGCCCGCCTGCCGCACTACGCCAGCTACCTCATCGCCACCGAGGTCGGTGTCCTGAAGAAGCTCACGGACGAGGTGCAGCGCCCCTACGTGGTCGCCCTCGGCGGTGCCAAGGTCTCCGACAAGCTCGCCGTCATCGACCAGCTGCTCGGCAAGGCCGACCGCATCCTCATCGGCGGCGGCATGGCGTACACCTTCCTCAAGGCCAAGGGCCACGAGGTCGGCGCGTCACTCCTCCAGGAGGACCAGATCCCGGCCGTCCTCGAGTACATCGAGCGCGCGGAGAAGACCGGCGTCGAGCTGGTGCTGCCCGTCGACGCCGTGGTCGCTCCCGGGTTCCCGGACCTGAAGACCAAGGCTCCGGCGGGCGCCACCACCGTCGCCGCCGACGCCATCCCGGCCGACCGGATGGGCCTGGACATTGGTCCGGAGTCCAACAAGCTGTACGCCTCGAAGATCACCGACGCCGCCACCGTCTTCTGGAACGGCCCGATGGGCGTCTTTGAGCACCCCGAATTCGCCGAGGGCACCAAGGCGGTCGCCCAGGCACTCCTCGACTCCCAGGCCTTCACGGTCGTCGGCGGTGGCGACTCCGCCGCGGCCGTCCGCATCCTGGGCTTCGACGAGAACGCGTTCGGCCACATCTCGACCGGCGGCGGCGCCTCCCTCGAATACCTCGAGGGCAAGACGCTCCCCGGCCTCGCCGCACTGGAGGACTGACCCCGCATGACCACTCGCACGCCGATCATGGCGGGTAACTGGAAGATGAACCTCAACCACCTCGAGGCCATCGCGCACGTCCAGAAGCTCGCTTTCGCCCTGGCCGACAAGGACTACGAGGCCGTCGAGGTCGCCGTCCTGCCGCCCTTCACCGATCTGCGCTCCGTGCAGACCCTGGTCGACGGCGACAAGCTCAAGATCAAGTACGGCGCCCAGGACATCTCCGCGCAGGACTCCGGCGCCTACACCGGCGAGATCTCCGGTGCCATGCTCGCCAAGCTGAAGTGCACGTACGTGGCGATCGGCCACTCCGAGCGCCGCCAGTACCACGCCGAGACCGACGAGATCGTCAACGCCAAGGTCAAGGCCGCCTACAAGCACGGCCTGACCCCGATCCTGTGCGTCGGCGAGGAGCTGGACGTCCGCGAGGCGGGCAACCACGTCTCCCACACCCTCGCCCAGGTCGAGGGCGGTCTGAAGGACCTCCCGGCCGAGCAGGCCGAGTCCGTCGTGATCGCCTACGAGCCCGTGTGGGCCATCGGCACCGGCAAGGTCTGCGGCGCCGAGGACGCCCAGGAGGTCTGCGCCGCCATCCGCGGCAAGATCGCCGAGCTCTACACCCAGGAGCTGGCCGACCAGGTCCGCATCCAGTACGGCGGCTCCGTGAAGTCCGGCAACGTCGCCGAGATCATGGCGCAGGCCGACATCGACGGTGCGCTCGTGGGCGGTGCGTCACTCGATGCCGACGAGTTCGTCAAGATCGTGCGCTTCCGCGACCAGTGAGTATGCGGTAAGCGGGATCCGTCGTACCCTTGCGGGGGCACAGCCCTGAGGCTGTGCCCCTGTCGTCCATCCAGATCCGAGGAAGTTGGTCCAGCCGTGGTTATGGGGTTCTCGATCGCCCTGATCGTCTTCAGCGGCCTGATGATGCTGCTGGTGCTCATGCACAAGGGCAAGGGCGGCGGCCTCTCCGACATGTTCGGTGGCGGTATGCAGTCCTCCGTCGGCGGCTCCTCGGTCGCCGAGCGCAACCTCGACCGGATCACCATCGTGGTCGGTCTGCTGTGGTTCGCGTGCATCATCGTGCTCGGCCTTCTGATGAAGGTGAACAACTGACCGGCACGCACATTCCGTACGTAAGGCCCCATGTTCGGTACGCGCACCTGAGCGCGGCCTATCATGGGGCTTGCGTCTAGGTGTAGGGGCTGTAACTCCAATCACTGGACGCGCGTTGGGCCTTACGTAGACTGAGGCGCTCGCAACGAAGCGAAAACGCCGACTCGCTTCGCGGCACCATCACGCAGGGAGTTACGACCGTGGCAAGTGGCAACGCGATCCGAGGAAGCCGGGTCGGGGCGGGGCCGATGGGCGAGGCCGAGCGTGGCGAGTCCGCGCCCCGGCTGCGCATCTCCTTCTGGTGCTCCAACGGGCACGAGACGCAGCCCAGCTTCGCCAGCGACGCGCAGGTCCCCGATACCTGGGACTGCCCGCGCTGCGGCTTCCCCGCCGGACAGGACCGGGACAACCCGCCGGACCCGCCGCGCACCGAACCGTACAAGACGCACCTCGCGTACGTACGGGAGCGGCGCAGCGATGCGGACGGCGAGGCGATCCTCGCCGAGGCGCTCGCCAAACTGCGGGGCGAGATCTAGGAATTGACAGCCGGCCGGGCACCGAGAGGTGCCTGGCCGGAGCTGTTCTCACGTTATCCACAGGCCCACCGCGCTGTCAGTGGTGGCCTCTACGGTTTGTGCATCGCCGCAAGGCGGGCCAATCGTGAGGGGGAAGCTGTGGTGACGGTCGAGGCTGCGGGTGTGCGGGTGCCCGCGTGGCGTGGAGGGTTCGGGCGGCTGTGGAGTGCCGCCGTGCTCTCCAGTTTCGGTGATGCGCTGCGTACGGCGGCGCTGCCCCTGCTGGCCGCCACCCTGACCGACGAGCCCCTGGCCATAGCGGCGGTCACCGCCTGCGGCTATCTGCCCTGGATCGTCTTCGGGCTGCTCGGCGGAGCGGTCGCCGACCGGGTGGACCAGCGGCGCGCGATGTGGACGGTGGATGCGCTACGAGGGCTGCTGGTCGCCTGTTTCGCGGTGGCCGTGGCACTCGGACAGGCCTCCATCGGTCTTCTGATCGCGCTGGCCTTCGCCCTGACCACTCTGCAGACACTCTTCGACAACGCGTCCACTGCCTTGTTGCCAGCTCTGGTGGACGACGAGGCCCTCGGCAGTGCGAACGCCCGTCTGATGACCGGGCAGAAGATTGCCGGCGGTCTGCTCGGCGCCCCCGTCGTGCCCCTGCTGCTGGTGGTCGGCGCCCCCGTGCCCTTCGTGGCCGACGCGGTGACCTTCCTGGTGGCGGCGGCGCTGGTCGCCTCCCTGCGGACAGGTGGGCCCGCGCGGAAGCCGAGACCGGCGGGCAGCACCCTGCGCCGGGAGATCGCGGAGGGGCTGCGCACCCTGGCCGGGGACCGGGCCCTGCGCGGCCTGTGCGCGGCCACGGCCCTGTGCAATGTCGGCGTGGGCGCCCTCATCGCCACCATGGTGCTTCTGGTGACCGACTGGATCGGTGCGGGGCATGCCGGGTTCGCGGCGGCGACGACCGCCTACACCGTCGGCTCCCTGGCCGGGGGAGCGCTCAACCGCCGACTGGTCTCCCGCACAGGGCGGGTGCGGGCGGTACTGCTCGCCGGGACGGTGCAGATCGGCGCGCTCGTCGTGATGGGGACGGTGCGGAGCCTGGCCGCGATGGTGGCCGCGATGGCCGTCTTCGGGCTGATGGGCATGGTGTGGAACGTCAACACCACGACCCTCATGCAGCAGCGCAGCCCCGCCGAGATGCTGGGCCGGGTCAGCTCGGCCTTCCGGACCCTGGCGGTCGCGGGGGCACCCCTGGGCGCGATCCTCGGCGGTGTCGTCGCCACGGTCTGGGGGCGGGGCACCCCGGCGTTGCTCGCGGCCGGCTTCTTCGTTCTCTCCGTCGCCTCGTTGACACCTGCGCTCAAGCCGGACGTACCTGTTGTTGCACCGAAGGACGGCGCCGTGACAGCTCATGTCACGCGCTGATCAACTAGGTTGGACCAGCTGGGACAGGCACGAAAGAAGGCTGAAGTCGGACATGAACGCAGACGGCCGTACGAGGCTCAACCAGACACCCGAGTGGACCGCTCTGGCCAAGCACCGCGAGGAGCTCGGCGAGGTGCGGCTGCGCGAGCTGTTCGCCGCCGACCCGGGCCGCGGCGCCGGGTACACGCTCCAGGTCGGGGACCTGCACGTCGACTACTCCAAGCACCTCGTCACCGAGGAGACGCTGCGGCTGCTGCGCGAACTGGCCGCCGCCACCGATGTCTTCGGCCTCCGGGACGCCATGTTCCGCGGCGAGAAGATCAACACCACCGAGGACCGGGCCGTCCTGCACACCGCGCTGCGGGCCGCCCGGGACACGGTGGTCGAGGTCGACGGGGAGAACGTCGTCCCGGGCGTGCACGCGGTCCTCGACAAGATGGCCGGCTTCGCCGAGCGCGTCCGCTCGGGGGAGTGGAAGGGGCACACCGGCAGGCGCATCAAGAACGTCGTCAACGTCGGCATCGGCGGCTCCGACCTCGGCCCGGCGATGGCGTACGAGGTGCTGCGCAGCTTCACCGACCGCGACCTCACGGTCCGCTTCGTGTCCAACGTGGACGGCGCCGACCTGCACGAGGCGACCCGCGACCTGGACCCGGCCGAGACGCTGTTCATCATCGCCTCCAAGACCTTCACCACCATCGAGACGATCACCAACGCGACCTCGGCACGCCAGTGGCTGCTGGACGCGCTCGGTGACGAGGCCGCCGTCGCCAAGCACTTCGTGGCGCTGTCGACGAACGCCGAGAAGGTCGGCGACTTCGGTATCGACACGGCCAACATGTTCGAGTTCTGGGACTGGGTCGGCGGACGGTACTCGTACGACTCGGCGATCGGGCTGTCCCTGATGATCGCCATCGGCCCGGACCGCTTCCGGGAGATGCTCGACGGGTTCCGGCTCGTCGACGAGCACTTCAGGACCGCGCCCGCCGAGTCCAACGTGCCGCTGCTCCTTGGCCTGTTGGGGATCTGGTACGGCAACTTCCATGACGCCCAATCGCACGCGGTGCTGCCCTACAGCCACTACCTGTCCAAGTTCACGGCGTACCTCCAGCAGCTGGACATGGAGTCCAACGGCAAGTACGTGGGCCGGGACGGTGTTCCGGTGGAGTGGCAGACGGGGCCCGTGGTGTGGGGGACTCCCGGGACGAACGGGCAGCACGCGTACTACCAGTTGATCCACCAGGGCACGAAGCTGATCCCGGCGGACTTCATCGGCTTCGCCGAGCCCGTCGCCGAGCTCGGCGACCAGTTCAAGGCGCAGCACGACCTGTTGATGGCGAACTTCTTCGCACAGACGCAGGCCCTCGCGTTCGGCAAGACGCCGGACGAGGTACGGGCCGAGGGGGTGGCCGAGGAGCTGGTGGCGCACAAGACGTTCCAGGGCAACCACCCGACCACGACGATCCTCGCGCGCGAGCTGACGCCGTCGGTACTCGGGCAGCTCGTGGCGCTGTACGAGCACAAGGTGTTCGTCCAGGGAGCCGTCTGGAACATCGACTCCTTCGACCAGTGGGGAGTGGAGCTCGGCAAGGTCCTCGCCAAGCGCGTGGAACCCGCACTGACCGAGGGCGCGGACGTTCCGGGTCTCGACGAGTCGACCAAGGCTCTGGTGGCCAAGTACCGGGAGCTGCGCGGCCGTTCGTGACCGCGGATCGCGGAAAGCGGGCGGCGCGGAGCCGTCCGCTTCCCGTAGAATCCCCGACGATCATGAAAGCCATGGCTCGGGGGAGTGCAAGGTGGCTGGTTCACAAGGAAGTTGGACGGGCGGCGCGCTGACGGCGGGGTCGCTCTGGAAACCGAAGTACGCGGCACGCGCCGTGTTTCACCCGGCGTGGATACCGGAGTCCATCGACCCGGCGGTGGAACAGCTGAAGAAGATCCGTCTCATCGCCGGGACGGTCGCGGCGATCGGTGTGTACACCTTCGTCGAGGGCGGCTTCGCCTTCGACGAGATGTTGGAGAACATGCTGACGGCCTCCGTCGTCCTGCTCTTCATCACACCGCTGACGGTCGGCGTCATGCTCTTCGTGTGGCGGCGGCGCGGCTCGGTGAGCGGGCTGAAGCCCTCGCTGTTCAACTCGCTGAAACTGCTGCTGCTCTTCGTGGGGACGATCGTGCTCACGGTGGTGCTGCTGCAGACTGCGGGCGGCGCGGGGTTCTTCATCCTGGTCCTCGGCCCGGTCGTGCTCTGGCTGATCGGTTTCGTGGCCCGCGGGGCCTGGCACGTGGGCGCGAACTTCTTCGGCACCGCGGGTGTGCACCGCTGTCTGCCGCCGCTGCTCGCCACGGTCACGTCCTGGCTGATGGCCCTCCCCGACCTCCTCACGGGCGACCTGCACGGGCTCAGCCTCGGGATGGGCGTCCTGTTCATCCTGGGCGCACCACTGACGGTCACGGGAATCTCGCTGCTGGAGATGCGGCGACTGGACCAGCGCTACGGCATCCGGCTGGCCGCCCACCCGGCCACCCAGCCGCACCTCACCCCACCGCCCCCGCCGATGCCGCCGTACGCGCCGCCGCAGGGCAACCCGTACGGGCCGGGCCCGGGACAGACGTACCACCCGGGCAATCCGTACGGGCCGGGCACAGGGCAGCCGTACCACCACGGCAACCCCTACGGGCCGCCGGCCGGGAACCCCTACAACCAGGGCAACCCCTACGGGCACTGACGGGCCCGGCTCCATCGCGGCGGCGTGCCGTGAACGCAAGAAGGCCCCAGGTCATCGACCTGGGGCCTTCCGGCAGTGCGCTCAGGGTGACGCCGGCGGATACAGCGAGCGCGGCAGCTGTGAGGCCGCTGCCGCGTCCAGGAGCCACAGGGTGCGCTGGCGGCCCTGCGCGCCGGCCGCCGGGGCCTGGATCTCGCCCGCGCCCGAGAGGGCGATCGCCGCGGCCTGGGCCTTGTCCTCGCCGGCCGCGAGGAGCCAGACCTCGCGGGCGGCGCGGATGGCGGGCAGCGTCAGCGTCACGCGCGTCGGCGGGGGCTTCGGCGCGCCGTGGACGCCGACCACCGTGCGCTCGGTCTCGCGGACCGCCGGGAGCTCCGGGAACAGCGACGCGACATGTGTGTCCGGGCCGACGCCCAGCATCAGGACGTCGAAGGTCGGCACCGAGCCGTGGTTCTCCGGGCCCGCCGCACGGGCGAGCTCCTCGGCGTAGGCGGCCGCCGCCGCCTCCACGTCCTTGCCGTACGGGCCGTCCGAGGCGGGCATGGCGTGCACCCGCTTCGGGTCGAGCGGCACCGAGTCCAGCAGGGCCTCGCGGGCCTGCGTGACATTGCGGTCCGGGTCGCCCTCGGGCAGGAACCGCTCGTCACCCCACCACAGGTCGAGCCGGCCCCAGTCGATCGCGTCCCGCGCGGGAGCCGCCGCCAGCGCGGCCAGCAGACCGTTGCCGTTGCGGCCGCCGGTGAGGACCACGG
Organism: Streptomyces sp. NBC_00019; assembly: GCF_045041015.1. Classification (NCBI taxonomy): domain Bacteria; kingdom Bacillati; phylum Actinomycetota; class Actinomycetes; order Kitasatosporales; family Streptomycetaceae; genus Streptomyces; species Streptomyces sp. NBC_00019. The sequence continues at coordinate 2,869,210 of NZ_CP108302.1, read as the reverse complement.
ACGCGTAACCCCGGGAGGCCTGCGCGTCCACGATCTTCGTGATCAGACGGGCCGCGGCGGCCTGCGCCATCAGCTCCTTGTCGCGGTGCACGACCAGCTGCGGAGTACTCACTTGACCGCCGCCTTCTTCACCGGGCCGGGCTTGGCCACCGCCTTCTTCGCGGGAGCATTCGCCGCCTCCTCCACAGGAACCGCGACCGGTTCCTCGGCCGAAGCGACCGGAGCCGAAGCCGCCGGAGCCGCCACGCCCTGCGCCGAAGGGTTCAGCCGCTCCACCCCGAACCGCAGCGCCGAGGCGTACGTGTCGTCCGGGTCGAGCCGCCGCAGTTCCTCCGCGATCAGCTCGGCCGTCTCCCGCCGCTTGAGCGCCACCGCACGGTCCGGCTGGCCCTCGATGGACAGCGTCGCCAGCGAGCCGTCCGCGCGGTCCAGCGTGATGGGACCGTGGCTGGTGGCCATGCGGACCGCGGTGAGGCCGGGGCCGCCCGACAGCGAGCGCTTCACCGGGACGGCCAGCCGGTCCGCGAGCCACATCGCCAGCAGCTCGCAGCTCGGGTTGAACTCCTCGCCCTCCACCTCGACGGCGTTGACGTCCACGGTGACCTGGTCCAGAGCCGCGGCCAGCATCGAGCGCCAAGGCGTGATGCGGGTCCAGGACAGGTCGGTGTCGCCCGGCGTGTAGGTGTCGGCGCGGGCGCCGAGGTCCCGTACCGGCTGCTCGGAGGCGTAGGTGTCGGTGACCCGGCGCTGGGCGAGGGCGCCCAGCGGGTCGTTCGCCGGGTCGATCGGTGCCTCCACCGGCCACCAGACGACCACGGGGGCGTCGGGCAGCAGCAGCGGCAGGACGACCGACTGGGCGTGGTGCACGACATCGCCGTACAGCCGCAGGACCACCGTCTCGCCGGTGCCCGCGTCCGCGCCCACCCGCACCTCGGCGTCGAGGCGGGACTGGGTGCGGTCGCGGGGAGTGCGGGAGACGCGCTTGATGACCACGAGCGTGCGCGAGGGGTGCTCGCGCGACGCGTCGTTGGCGGCCTTCAGGGCGTCGTACGCGTTCTCCTCGTCCGTGACGATGACCAGCGTGAGCACCATGCCGACGGCCGGCGTGCCGATGGCCCGGCGGCCCTTGACCAGTGCCTTGTTGATCTTGCTGGCCGTGGTGTCCGTGAGGTCTATCTTCATGGCCGGCGCCAGCTCCGTCCCTCTCGTGCGAGCATTTCGTCCGCCTCGACCGGACCCCAGGTGCCGGACGAGTACTGGGCCGGCTTGCCGTGCTGGTCCCAGTACTCCTCGATCGGGTCGAGGATCTTCCAGGACAGCTCGACCTCCTCGGTGCGCGGGAAGAGGTTCGAGTCACCGAGCAGGACGTCGAGGATCAGCCGCTCGTACGCCTCGGGCGAGGACTCCGTGAAGGACTCGCCGTAGGCGAAGTCCATCGACACGTCCCGGATCTCCATGGAGGTGCCGGGGACCTTCGAACCGAAGCGGACCGTGATGCCCTCGTCGGGCTGGACGCGGATGACGATCGCGTTGGAGCCCAGCTCCTCGGTGGCCGTCGAGTCGAAGGGGGAGTGCGGGGCCCGCTGGAACACCACCGCGATCTCGGTGACGCGGCGGCCCAGGCGCTTGCCGGTCCTCAGGTAGAAGGGGACGCCCGCCCAGCGGCGGTTGTCCACCTCCAGCTTGATGGCGGCGTACGTGTCCGTCTTGGACTTGGGGTCGATGCCCTCCTCCTGGAGGTACCCGACCGCCTGCTCACCGCCCTGCCAGCCCTCCGCGTACTGTCCGCGGACGGTGTCCCGGCCCAGGTCCTTCGGCAGCTTCACCGCGCCGAGCACCTTGGTCTTCTCGGCGGCCAGCGCGTCCGCGTCGAAGGAGGACGGCTCCTCCATGGCGGTGAGGGCCATGAGCTGGAGGAGGTGGTTCTGGATGACGTCACGGGCGGCGCCGATGCCGTCGTAGTAGCCGGCCCGGCCGCCGACGCCGATGTCCTCGGCCATCGTGATCTGTACGTGGTCCACGAAGGACCGGTTCCAGATCGGCTCGAACATCTGGTTGGCGAAGCGCAGCGCCAGGATGTTCTGGACGGTCTCCTTGCCGAGGTAGTGGTCGATCCGGAAGACCTGGTCCGGGGCGAAGACCTCGTGGACGACCTTGTTGAGGTCCTCGGCCGACTTCAGGTCGTGACCGAAGGGCTTCTCGATGACCGCACGGCGCCAGGAGCCGGCGGACTGGTCGGTGAGCCCGTGCTTCTTCAGCTGCTGGATGACCACGGGGAAGGAGCGCGGCGGCACCGAGAGGTAGAAGGCGAAGTTGCCGCCCGTGCCCTGCGCCTTGTCGAGCTCCTCGATGGTGCCCCGCAGCCGCTCGAACGCGTCGTCGTCGTCGAAGGTGCCCTGGACGAAGCGCATCCCCTGGATGAGCTGCTGCCAGACCTCCTCGCGGAACTGCGTACGGGCGTGCTCCTTGACGGCGTCGTGGACCTCCTGGGCGAAGTCCTCGTTCTGCCACTCGCGCCGGGCGAAACCGACCAGCGAGAAGCCCGGCGGCAACAGACCCCGGTTCGCGAGGTCGTACACGGCGGGCATGAGCTTCTTCCGGGACAAATCGCCCGTGACGCCGAAGATGACGAGCCCCGACGGCCCCGCGATACGCGGGAGCCGTCGGTCGGCGGGGTCACGCAGCGGGTTGCTGCTCGACAAGGTTTCAGCCCTCCGAGGGGGCGAGGCGCTCCAGCTCTGCCTCAGTCGACTTGAGCAGGTCGTTCCAGGACGCCTCGAACTTCTCGACGCCCTCGTCCTCCAGCAGCTGCACGACCTCGTTGTAGGAGATCCCGAGCTTCTCGACCGCGTCGATCTCGGCACGGGACTGCTCGTAGGTCCCGGCGACGGCGTTGCCGCGGATCTCGCCGCTCTCCTCGGTGGCCTGGAGAGTGGCTTCCGGCATGGTGTTCACCGTGTTCGGCGCCACCAGCTCGTCGACGTAGAGGGTCGGCTTGTAGGCCGGGTCCTTCACGCCGGTCGAGGCCCACAGCGGGCGCTGCTTGTTGGCCCGCGCCTTGTCCAGCTCCTGCCAGCGGGAAGAGGAGAAGACCTCTTCGTACGCCTCGTAGGCCAGACGCGCGTTGGCGACGCCCGCCTTGCCGCGGGCGGCCTTGGCCGCCTCGGAGCCGAGCGCGTCGATCCGCTTGTCGATCTCGGTGTCCACGCGGGACACGAAGAAGGACGCCACGGAGTGGATCAGGGAGAGGTCCAGGCCCTTTTCCTTGGCCTTCTCCAGACCCGCGAGGTACGCGTCCATGACCTCGCGGTAGCGCTCCAGCGAGAAGATCAGCGTGACGTTGACGCTGATGCCGTTGCCGATCACCTCGGTGATGGCCGGCAGGCCCGCCTTGGTGGCCGGGATCTTGATGAGGGTGTTGGGGCGGTCGACCAGCCAGGCCAGCTGCTTGGCCTCGGCGATGGTCGCCTTGGTGTTGTGGGCCAGGCGCGGGTCGACCTCGATCGACACGCGGCCGTCCTGGCCGCCGGTGGCGTCGAAGACCGGGCGCAGGATGTCGGCGGCGTCGCGGACGTCCGCCGTGGTGATCATGCGGATCGCCTCTTCGACGGTGACCTTGCGGGCGGCGAGGTCGGCGAGCTGCTGCTCGTAGCCGTCACCGCTGCTGATCGCCTTCTGGAAGATCGACGGGTTGGTCGTGACGCCCACGACGTGCTGCTGGTCGATCAGTTCGGCGAGGTTGCCGGACGTGATCCGCTTGCGCGACAGGTCGTCCAGCCAGATCGCGACGCCTTCTTCGGAGAGGCGCTTGAGTGCGTCTGTCATGGAATTACATCTCCTACGTTTCGTATATGAGCGTCAGCGCTGGGCAGCGGCGAGGGATTCCCGCGCCTTCGCGGCCACGTTCTCCGCAGTGAAGCCGAACTCCTGGAAGAGGACCTTGCCGTCGGCCGAAGCACCGAAGTGCTCCAGGGAAACGATGCGGCCGGCGTCCCCGACGTACTTGTGCCAGGTGAGACCGATGCCGGCCTCCACCGCGACACGCGCCTTCACCGACGGCGGCAGGACGCTGTCCCGGTACCCCTGGTCCTGCTCCTCGAACCACTCCACGCACGGCATGGACACGACCCGCGTCGGCACACCGTCGGCCTCCAGCCGCTCGCGCGCCTCGACGGCGACGTGCACCTCGGAGCCGGTGGCGATCAGCACGACCTCGGGGGCGTCGTTCGACGCCTCGAAGAGGACGTAGCCGCCCTTGACCGCGTCCTCGTTGGACTCGTACGTCGGCACGCCCTGACGGGTCAGCGCCAGACCGTGCGGGGCGCCCTTGCCGAAGACCTTCGTGTAGCGCTTGAGGATCTCGCGCCAGGCGATCGCGGTCTCGTTGGCGTCGGCCGGGCGGACCACGTTCAGGCCCGGGATGGCGCGCAGCGAGGCGAGGTGCTCGACCGGCTGGTGGGTGGGGCCGTCCTCGCCGAGACCGATGGAGTCGTGCGTCCACACGTACGTCACCGGCAGGTGCATCAGCGCGGACAGCCGCACCGCGTTGCGCATGTAGTCGGAGAAGACGAGGAACGTACCGCCGTAGACACGGGTGTTGCCGTGCAGCGCGATGCCGTTCATCTCCGCGGCCATGGAGTGCTCGCGGATGCCGAAGTGGATCGTGCGGCCGTACGGGTCCGCCTCCGGCAGCGGGTTGTCCGCCGGCAGGAAGGAACTGTCCTTGTCGATCGTGGTGTTGTTCGAGCCGGCCAGGTCGGCGGAGCCGCCCCACAGCTCGGGGATCACCGCGCCGAGAGCCTGGAGCACCTTGCCGGAGGCGGCACGCGTGGCGACACCCTTGCCGGGCTCGAAGACCGGGAGCTTGTCCTCCCAGCCCTTGGGCAGCTCGCCGGCGACGATGCGGTCGAACTCGGCGGCGCGCTCGGCGTTGTTGTTGCGCCACTCCTGGAGCTGCTTCTCCCACTCGGCCTTGGCCTGGCGGCCACGGTCCAGGGCGCCCCGGGTGTGGTTGATGACCTCGTCCGAGACCTCGAAGCTCTGCTCCGGGTCGAAGCCCAGCACCCGCTTGGTCGCCGCGACCTCGTCGTCGCCGAGCGCCGAGCCGTGGGCGGCCTCGGTGTTCTGCGCGTTCGGGGCGGGCCAGGCGATGATCGAGCGCATCGCGATGAAGGACGGCTTGTCCGTCACCTGCTTCGCGGCCTCGATGGCGTTGTAGAGGGCGTGCGGGTCGAGGTCGCCGTCCGGCTTGGGGGCCACGCGCTGCACATGCCAGCCGTACGCCTCGTAGCGCTTGACGGTGTCCTCGGAGACGGCCGTCTCGGTGTCGCCCTCGATCGAGATGTGGTTGTCGTCCCACAGCAGCACGAGGTTGCCGAGCTGCTGGTGGCCGGCCAGCGAGGACGCCTCGGCGGAGATGCCCTCCTGGAGACAGCCGTCACCGGCGATGGCGTACACGAAGTGGTCGAACGGGGACTCGCCCTCGGCGGCCTCCGGGTCGAACAGACCGCGCTCGTAGCGGGCCGCCATCGCCATGCCCACCGCGTTGGCGACACCCTGGCCGAGCGGGCCGGTCGTCGTCTCGACACCCTTGGTGTGTCCGTACTCCGGGTGACCGGGGGTCTTCGAGCCCCACGTCCTGAACGACTTCAGGTCGTCCAGCTCCAGGCCGAAGCCGGCCAGGTAGAGCTGGGTGTAGAGAGTCAGGGACGAGTGGCCCGCGGACAGCACGAAGCGGTCGCGCCCGACCCACTCCGGGTCGGCGGGGTCGTGCCGCATCACCTTCTGGAAGAGGGTGTAGGCGGCGGGAGCCAGGCTCATCGCCGTACCGGGATGGCCGTTACCGACCTTCTGTACGGCGTCGGCGGCCAGGACGCGGGCGGTGTCGACGGCCCGCTGGTCCAACTCGGTCCACTCGAGGTCTGTGGTGGTCGGCTTGGTGCTCACCCTGGGTCAGGGCTCCTCTCCACATGTCACGCATGTCGAATGCCGGTGCACGGGGCGCCCCGGCCGTTGTCGAGCCTACCCCCGTAAGTACGTGCGTATTTTCGCGTCATTCCAGACTGCCGGGAGTCACGACGATCCGCCTCCTGACTGGGCCGATTCGCCATTCGGCAACTGAATACGGACGCGCTCGTTCGAGTGCTCAACCGAGTGTCGATCAGCTCGTCCGGGGGTGCTGATCAGCTCTTCCGGGGGTGCTGCCCAACACGACCCCACCCCCGCGAATGTCGGGGTATGGGCAACGTCTACAGTGGCGTGGTACGCGCGAGCCTTTACCGGGACTTCACACGGGAGGGGTTTGCTGGGATGTCTCTGTAGGGGTGTGCGTGACGGCCGTCGAATCCCGTCCAGCCGGGGTGCTGGGGGAGAGCAAGAGCTCGAGTCACCGGCCGTTCGGGGCCCGTGTCAAGGCATTCGTGGCACTGACCAAGCCCCGGATCATCGAACTGCTCCTGATCACCACGGTCCCGGTGATGTTCCTCGCCGAGCAGGGTGTGCCCGACCTGACGCTGGTGCTCCTCACCTGCCTCGGCGGCTACCTCTCCGCGGGCGGCGCCAACGCGCTGAACATGTACATCGACCGCGACATCGACGCGCTCATGGACCGCACCTCGCAGAGACCGCTGGTCACCGGCATGGTGTCGCCGCGCGAGTGCCTCGCCTTCGGCATCACTCTCGCGATCGTCTCCACGCTCCTGTTCGGCCTGGCCGTCAACTGGCTGTCCGCCTGGCTGTCCCTCGGGGCGCTCCTCTTCTACGTCGTCGTCTACACGATGATCCTCAAGCGGCGTACGTCGCAGAACATCGTGTGGGGCGGCATCGCCGGCTGTCTCCCGGTGCTGATCGGCTGGTCGTCCGTCACGAACTCCCTGTCGTGGGCGCCGGTCATCCTCTTCCTCGTCATGTTCTTCTGGACGCCGCCGCACTACTGGCCGCTGTCCATGAAGGTGAAAGAGGACTACGCGCGCGTGGGCGTGCCCATGCTGCCGGTGGTCGCCTCCAACAAGGTGGTCGCCAGGCAGATCGTGATCTACAGCTGGGTCATGGTCGCCGTCTCGCTGCTGCTGACCCCGCTCGGCTACACGGGCTGGTTCTACACGCTGGTGGCGCTGCTGGCCGGCGCCTTCTGGCTGTGGGAGGCGCACGGACTGCAGAACCGGGCCAAGGCCGAGGTGACGGGCGGGAAGCTCAAGGAGATGCGCCTGTTCCACTGGTCGATCACCTACGTGTCGATCCTGTTCCTCGCGGTCGCGGTCGACCCCTTCCTGCGCTAGCCGCGCTGAGGCAAGGGTCACGCACCCCGCCCGTCGCCGTTTGATCTACCCGTCGGTAGCATCCTGGCCATGGCAGACACGCAGCAGGTTGACGCGAAGGCCGACCGCACGGCGGCCAAGCTGGCCAAGCAGATCAGCGCCTTCTCCAAGGCACACGGCGGCGCCGAGGGCCAGGTGGCCTACCTGGGCGACCGCGGCGCCCGGATCGCCCTCGTCGGCGAGGACGGCGACTGGGGCAACCTGGTGGCCCCGACCGTCGAGATCGCCCAGAAGGCGGTCGAGAAGGCCGGCATCACCGTCCACGAGGACTTCGACGGCGAGTTCGCCGCGAAGGTGCGCACGGGTCCGTACGAGTGGACCCGCATGGCGGGCATCCAGGTGGGCGGCCCGAAGAACGGCTGACGCGCACGGCTTTCACACCGGGTGCGTGACAGCAACACCTGACGCCCCGTTCACCCGTTAGGCCCCGTAGCAAGGACACGGTCCAGCCACGGGAGCCCGGATGATCGAAACGCCGTCCCTCGTGGACCAGTACTGCCACGGCGTACTGAGAACCGAGCTGGGCCTCGGCACCTTCGAGGCCCAGTTGGCCCGTACCGAGGGGCCGCCCGCCCCCGGTACGACCCTCTTCGACACCCAGACCGGTTTCGCCCTACGGCGGCTGTGCCCCCCGCTCCTCGGTCTGGAACCGCACTGCCCGCCCGCCCGCTATCTCGCCCGTCGCCGTGAACTCGGCGTACTGGAGGCGGGCCGCAGGCTGCTGCGGGGCAGTGGCATCACGACGTACCTCGTCGACACGGGCCTGCCCGGCGATCTGACCGGCCCCGGCGAGATGGCGGCGGCGTCGGCCGCCGAGGCCCGCGAGATCGTGCGGCTCGAACTCCTCGCCGAACAGGTCGCCGACACCTCCGGCACGGTCGAGTCGTTCCTCGCCAACCTCGCCGAGTCGGTGCACGGGGCGGCGGTCGGTGCGGTCGCCTTCACCTCGGTGGCGGGGGTACGGCACGGACTGGCGCTGGCGCCCGAGCCGCCGGGGCCGGGGGAGGTGCGGGGCGCGGCCGGCCGCTGGCTGGCGGGCCGCCGGGTGGGCGGCGAGCTGTCCGATCCGGTGCTGCTACGACACCTGCTGTGGATCGCGGTCGCCTCGGGGCTGCCGCTCCAGCTGCACGCCGGGCTCGGTGAGCCGGGGCTGCGGATCGACCGTACGGACCCGGTCCTGCTCACGGACTTCGTGCGCGCCACCGCCGGGCTCGGCACCGACCTGATCCTGCTGCACGGCTACCCGTACCACCGTCACGCCGCCCATCTCGCCGGTGTCTTCCCGCATGTGTACGCCGACTCGGGCGCCGCTCTGGTACGTACGGGCGCCCGTGCGGCGACGGTCCTGGCGGAGATCCTCGAGCTCGCGCCCTTCGGCAAGATCCTCTTCTCCAGCGGTGCCCAGGGCCTGCCCGAACTGCACGTGGTCGGCGCGCGGCTGTTCCGTGAGGCGCTGGCCCGGGTGCTGGGCAACTGGGTCGCCGAGGGGGCGTGGTCGCTGGCGGACGCACAGCGGGTCGCGGGGCTGATCGCGGCGGGGAACGCGCGCCGGGTGTACGGGCTGGAGTGAGCCGGGGGCGGGTTCGGGTCCGGGTGCGCCCGGACGGGGTGCGGGAAGGGTGTACGGGACTGGGTGGGTTGTACAGGATGGGTGTATGCAGACCGACGCGTTACTCGACCGCTTCCTCACCGGCCTCGAACCGCTCGCGCCACTCGCCGTCTGGGCCCATGGCTCCCTCGCCGGCGGCGACTACCAGGAGGGCCGCAGCGACCTGGACCTGATCGCCGTACTGGACCGTCCGATCTCGCCCCGCACGACCTGGCGGCTGGCGAAGGGACACGCCCGGCTGCGGGACGAACCGCTCGCCCCGAACCTGCACTGCACGTATCTGACACCGGACGCCGTGGAGAACTCCGCCCGGCCGCACCTGACCTGGGCGCACGAGCAGCTGTTCAAGCGGCCCGTCACCCCGGTGACCCGGCGCGAACTGCACACGTTCGGGCGGGTGCTGCACGGGAAGGGCCCGGCCGGACTGCTGCCGCCGGTTCCGGACCTCGAACTCGACGAGTTCGTCGTCCGCGACCAGCGTGACTTCTGGCGGCCCAAGCTGGAGAAGGCGGAACGCTGGCGGCAGGCCCCCTGGGTCGACGTCGGCCTGACGACCTTCGCCCGCGCGACCGCCACCCTGCGAGACGGACGGCTCATCACCAAGCGGGAGGCGCTGGAGCTGCTGCCGGAGCTGGGGGCGCCGGTCGAGGTGGTGGAGGACATCGGGCGGCGGCGGTACGAGGACCCCGCACCGCCCACCGAGGAGTGGACGGCGCGCAGGGGTGAGCTGACCCGGGGCTACCTGGGACCGGCGATCGACGAACTCGTGGCGGCGTACGCCTGACCGGCTACTCGGCCGAGCCGCGGTGGATGCCGGGGAGCGGCCCCCTGTCCTCGTACGTCCTGTCCCCGTCGTGGACCACATGCGCGAGCCCGGCTCCGTCCACCGAGCGGCCGAACTGGGCGTAGTGGTTGGCGTAGGTCTGCGGTCGGCGTGAGCGCGGCCCGAGGACGAGGCAGTTGAAGTAGTCGTCCGGGTCGAAGCGGTGCCGCAGGTGTTCGCCGAGGGCCAGGCTGTTGGAGAACACGACCCAGGTACCGAGCACGTCGACGCACCGGTGCCCCGTCTGCTGCTCCCAGCGGAACTGCTTCTCGCTGATCGGGGTGGAGAGGATCGGCACGAACAGATGGGAGACACCGAAGGCCCGCAGGGGTGCCTCCCAGTCGGTCGGCTGCGCGATGTCCTCGCAGATGAGCACGGCGATCCGGCCGAGCGAGGTCTCCAGGACGGTGACCTTGTCGCCGAGTGTGATGTCCTCGTCCACCGGCTCCACGGTCGGGCGGTCGGGCAGCTCCCAGTCGGCAGCCTGGCCGGCGGCCAGGGTGAAGCCGGCCGTTTTGTCGTGTTCGAGCAGCGTCTCGCCGGTGAAGCGGTCGATCAGGAGCGCCCGGTTCGGGGGCGGCTTCTCGTCCCCGACGGGTCCGCTGCCCAGCAGCAGCCACTGAAGGGCGCTGCCGGGGCGCGGTTCCGTGTCCAGCAGGGTCCGCCAGTGGTCGAGCAGGCCCGTGGAGAGCGCGTATTCCGGCAGAATGGCGATCTTGGCCCCGGAGTGTTCGAGATTGCGCATCGTTTTGTCGAGACGCTCATACAGCGACCGGTCGTTGATCCGTATTCGATACAGCCCCTGATCCGCTTCCTCACGGAATTCGAACGGCTGCTCGTTCAACTGTTCCATCAAAGGAACAGCCCCAATGGGAATCGCTTCCTTTCCCGAGAAGTGCCCGCCATTCCGAGTGGTCAGCCAGGCGTGTTTGACCTTGTCGCACATGTCCTGCGGAACGCGGTGCACCTTGAAGTACCCGGCTTTGCCCGTCGGGCGGGTGTGCAGTGTCCCCGGCCAGGCGCAGCGGGGCAGTAGTAATCCCGTGGTGCGGCCGAGCGGATCGTTCAGACGGCCGTGCAGGCTGTAGCGGTCGGTGAGCCAGGCCACGGTCCTTGCGTCGAAGGTCTGACCGAAGGGATTGGCCATGTTGAGCGCCAGGTCGAGCCCGACGAGTGCGGCGAACATGCCGCGGGGGCCGTGCCGCGCGACGATCTCCGTGGTCAGCCAGGTGTCGGCGTCCCCGTGGTCCAGGACGTCCAGATAGACCTCCTCGGCGAGCCGCTGCGTGGCCTCGTCGCGGTGCCAGCCCCTCGCCTCGGTTCCGCGGAAGTGGGCATCCGGCAGCGCGTCGTACAGGGTGACGAAGAGATCTGCCGGATCCGACGGCAATTCGAGCCCATTGATCGAATGGAGATGGGCGCCCCCGTCTTCTTCTGCGCTCATGGTTCCCCCTGGTCCGTAGCGCTTAACCAAATATTAACGAGCCGCATTGCATATGCGGGTGGTGTTTTACAGAGTGCGGCTTCCGTAAAGAGGTTCCCGGTGTGTCCGGGTAAATCATGAGAACGTCACTTGACAGTCACTTGACATCGGAGGATGGTGAATTGGGAGCGTCTTGTCCAGCTCAGGGAGAGATCCACAGAGGGGTGTGTCATGGCGGATGTACGTCGACGCAAGGACCGGGAGCCGGCGGTCCGACGTGATCGGTTGACCGAGGTGCAGAGCATGGTCGACGCGATGAAGTCGGAGAAGGAGATCCCCGAAGGGCGGTTCACCGCGCTGGGGATGCTGATCACGGACGCCTCGCTGGCCGCGGACGAGCAGGCGCTGGAAGCCGCCCACAACGGTCTCCGCTGGCTGTACGGACGGTATGTCCGCGACGGCGCCGACATACGTGCGGAGCAGCGCGGACGCCTCCTCGGTCTGATCGACGTGACGTACTGGAGCCTGCGCAGGCTGCCCTCCGGACTGCAGCTCTCCCTCGATCCGAGGAGCCATGCCGCGCGGTTCCTCGTGGAGATCGCCCGGGAACCGGGCCTGAACAACGAGACGTTGGCCGAGCGGCTGGACGTGGACATCACCGAGATCAGCCGGATCGGCAGGCGCATGCTGGCCTCCGGCGTCGCCTGGCGCAGCCGTCAGTGGCGGCACAACTCCTGGGACATCACCCCGCGCGGCCTGCACTACCTGGAGGAGACCGGGCTGTTGCCGCAGCCGGAGTCGCAGGAGCCCGCCTCACCCCCTGCGGAGGAGCGGGAGGCGGAGAACTTCGAGTACTTCGTGGGCGTCAAGGTACGACCGACCCGGCTCACCGGTGCCGTGATCGACGCGTCCGGCACCACCCTCGCCCGCGCCGACCACGAGCTGGAGCCGGTGGAGAGCGAGCATGAGGCGGTCACGGTCCTCGCGGGTTTCGTGACGCGGCTGATGGACCGGGCGCCGGCCGTCGGCGGCAAGGCCGGCGTCCACCGGACCGGCCTCGGCATCGAGATCGGCGCCCATGTCAGCGCGGACCGGGGCGAGGTGGTCAAGGCGCCCAACTACGCGGCAGGCGTGGGCTGGTCGGGTCTGACCCTGGCCGGACCGCTCCGGGAGGCGACCGGCCTGCCGACGATCCTGGAGAACGACGCGAACGCACTGGCTCTGAGCGAGGCCACTCTCGGGGACACCCGGGGCGTCCGTCACTCGGCCGTCGTCCTCATCGACCAGGGCGTCGGCGCGGGCATCGTCGCCGACGGCAGGGTCCTGCACGGTGCGACGGGCGCCGCCGGGGAGATCGGGCACGTGGTGGTCGAGCCCGGGGGCCGGGAGTGCAGTTGCGGCAATCGCGGCTGTCTGGAGAGCGTGGTCGGTGTCGACGCCATCGCCCGCCGGGTCCGCGAGCTGACCGCGTTACCGGTCCGGGACTTGGACGCGGTGCTCGCGCTGCTGTCGACCCCATGGAGCAAGCAGGTCGAGGACGTACTGGAACACGCCGGTGCGGCCCTCGGCACCGGTCTGTCCGCGCTCGTCAATGTCACGGACCCCGAGCGGATCGTGCTGTACGGACCCCGCGGGCTCGTGTGCCCGGACGACTCGGACTCCGCGACGCTCTTCATGGCCAAGGTCCAGGAGACGGTGACCCACCAGGTGTTCTCGACGGAGGGCAAGGCCGTCACCATCACCACCAAGCCCTACGGTGACGCGTCCGGCGCCCGCGCCGCGGCCATGGCCGCCCTGCGGCTGCTGACGCGGAAGTAGGCGGAACCGGTGGGGGAGGAACCGCCACAGGGGGAGCCACCGACACGGTCCGACGTGGGGAAGACCGACGCGGGCACGCGGGACATCCTCGTACTCGCCGTCTTCTTGCTGCTGTTGACCATCGCGCTGGGCGTCGTCCTGGTCCAGACGTGGCCGCCCCCACCGGACCCCACCGCGACCGGCCCTGAACCGGCCGCCCGGGTACGCGTCCTGTTCTGGTCGCCGAGCCTGACCCGCGAGTCCAGGCTGTTCATCGTCATCCTGGCGACCGGTGCCGTCGGCGCGCTGATCCACACCCTGCGCTCGCTCTACGAGTACGTGGGCAACCGGCTGCTGCGGCGCAGCTGGGTGCTGATGTACGCCGTGGAGCCGTTCGTCGGATCGGCGCTGGCGCTCGTCGTCTATCTCGTGCTGCGGGGCGGACTGACGACCACCCTGGCCTCGTCGGGCGACATCAATCCCTACGGGGTCACCGCGGCGGCCGCCCTGGTCGGCATGTTCTCGCGCCAGACCGTGGAGAAGCTGCTCGCGGTGTTCGAGACCCTGCTGGCCCCCGCCGAGCGGAGCGCCGACCGGATCCCCACGAGGGACGGAGGGTCAGATCCCGGCGGAGAGCGATGACGTGGCCTGCGCCGGGAGCGGCACCTCGGTGTCCGTCCCCGGCCGCTCCCGCAGCGCCAGCAGCACCCGCAGGACCGCGATCCAGACCAGGCACGAGCCGAACATGTGCAGGCCGACCAGGATCTCGGGCAGATCGGTGAAGTACTGGACGTAGCCGATGACACCCTGGGCGAGCAGGACCAGGAAGAGGTCACGGGTGCGGTGCAGGGGGCCCTTCGGCGCGTCGACCGCCTTGAGGACGAACCACAGGGCGAACGTCAGCGTCACCACGATCCAGGCGAGGACGGCGTGCAGCTTGCTGACCGTCTCCCAGTCCAGCGGCATCCGCTCGACCTCGCTGGAGTCGCCCGCGTGCGGTCCCGACCCGGTCACCACCGTGCCCACCGCGATCAGCAGCACGGACGCGGCGACCAGGAACCACACCAGCTGCTGCACCGACTTGCCGACCAGCGGACGCGACTCCCCGTCGCCCTCCCGGGTGCGCTGCCACATCACCGTGGCCACCGCGATCAGCGCCGTCGACAGCAGGAAGTGCGCGGCGACCGTGTACGGGTTGAGGCCGACCAGCACCACGATGCCGCCGAGGATCGCGTTGCCCATCACGACCCAGAACTGCGCCCAGCCGAGCCGGGTGAGGCTGCGCCGGTACGGCTTCTCGGAGCGCGCGGCGATGATCGCCCAGCCGACGGCGGCGCACAGCACGTACGTCAGCATGCGGTTGCCGAACTCGATCACACCGTGCACGCCCATGGCGCTCGTGGTGGTCAGCGAGTCGTCGGTGCACTTGGGCCAGGTCGGGCAGCCGAGGCCCGAGCCGGTGAGCCGCACCGCACCGCCGGTGACCACGATGACCACCGACATGACGAGTGCGGCGAGGGCCGCCCGCTGTACCGTCCGGGGGTCCGGGGTCCAGCGTGCGGCGATGAAGGCGAGTGGGTTGCGCACGGCGGCTGCGGCGTCGGCGGGGGTCAGATTCGGCACGTGCCCCATCGTAGGCCGCCGCTTGTGCACGCTTTCACGAGGGTCCGGCACGGACCTACTCCCAACGGAAGAACCTGCCCGCCGCGGCCAGCCCCACGACCGCCCACACCGCCAGGATCCCCAGGTCGCCCCACGGCATGCCGGCCCCGTGCTGGAGTACGTCCCGCAGTCCGTCCGACAGCGCGTTGACGGGGAGCAGCCCGAGGACGTCCTGCGCGCCGGAGGGGAACTTGTCCATGGGCACGATGACGCCGCCGCCGACGAGCAGCAGCAGGAAGACGAGGTTCGCGGCGGCCAGGGTGGCCTCCGCCCTCAGGGTGCCCGCCATCAGCAGGCCCAGGCCCGAGAAGGCGGCCGTGCCCAGGATCAGCAGGAGCAGGACGGCCAAGGGGTTGCCGTGCGGCTCCCAGCCCAGGGCGAAGGCGATCGCCGTCAGCAGGACGATCTGGAGGATCTCCGTGACCAGGACCGACGCCGTCTTGGCCGTCATCAGGCCCCAGCGCGGGAGCGGGGAGGCGGCCAGCCGCTTCAGGACGCCGTAGCGGCGCTCGAAGCCCGTCGCGATCGCCTGGCCGGTGAAGGCCGTCGACATGACCGCGAGGGCGAGGATGCCGGGGGTCAGGAAGTCCACCGCCTCGCCCGCGCCCGTGTCGACGATGTCGACCGAGCTGAACAGGACCAGCAGCAGGGTGGGGATCACGACGGTCAGCAGGAGCTGCTCGCCGTTGCGGAGCAGCATCTTCGTCTCGAGCGCCGCCTGTGCCGCGATCATGCGTCCCAAGGGAGCCGCGCCCGGCCTCGGGGTGTACGTGCCGGTCGTGGTCATGAGCGCAGCTCCTTGCCGGTGAGCTCCAGGAACACGTCTTCGAGTGTGTGGCGTTCGACCGAGATCTTGTCCGGCATCACCCCGTGCTGTGCGCACCACGAGGCCACCGTCGCCAGCAGCTGTGGGTCGACCTTGCCGCCGACCCGGTACGAGCCCGGCGTCAGCTCCGCGGCCGTGCAGTCGGCCGGGAGGGCCTTCAGCAGCGAGCCCACGTCCAGGCCCGGGCGGCCGGTGAAGCGGAGGGTGTTCTCGGCGCCGCCCCGGCACAGTTCCTCGGGGGAGCCCTGGGCGATGACCTTGCCCGCGTCGATGATCGCGACGTCGTCGGCGAGCTGTTCGGCCTCGTCCATGTAGTGGGTGGTGAGGACGACGGAGACGCCGTCGGTGCGCAGTTCGCGGATCAGGTCCCAGGTCGCGTGGCGGGCCTGCGGGTCGAGCCCGGCGGTCGGCTCGTCCAGGAACACCAGCTCAGGGCGGCCCACCACGGCCATCGCGAGGGCGAGCCGCTGCTGCTGGCCGCCCGACAGCCGGCGGTACGTCGTTCTGCCGCAGCTGCCCAGTCCCAGGCGCTCGATGAGCGCGTCCACGTCCAGCGGGTGGGCGTGCAGCTTGGCGACATGGCGCAGCATCTCGTCCGCCCGGGCACCCGAGTACACGCCACCGGACTGCAGCATCACGCCGATCCGGGTGTGCAGCTCACGGGAGTGCCGGACGGGGTCGAGGCCCAGGACGCGCACCGTGCCGGAGTCCGGCCTGCGGTACCCCTCGCAGGTCTCGACCGTGGTCGTCTTGCCCGCCCCGTTGGGACCGAGTACGGCGGTCACCCCCGCCGTGGCCACCAGGTCGAGGCCGTTCACCGCGGTCTTCGTGCCGTACCGCTTCACCAGGGCCTGGACCTGGACCACGGGCTCGCTTCGCATGGCTCAAGAGTCTAGGTACGCGATGCGCGCCTCAGACGGGCGGGTGCAGGATCTCCTCCTCACGGGGGCGGTGCACCGCCAGCCACCGCCCCGCGTAGGCCACCGCGTCGGCCACCGGGAACAGCCGTGCGTCGGCCGCGCCCACCTCCCCCCGTACGACGGGGCGGTCCCGCTCGAAGTCGTGCCCGAGCTCTTCGAACTGCTCCGAGGTGATCGACACCTCGGTCACCGTCTCCCAGCCGACCGGGCCCGGGCGGCCCACCTTCACCAGGGGTGAGGGGATGCGGTACTCGGCCAGATGGAAGCTCGTGCAGGTGTCGTAGCCGGCGCCGAGCAGGAGCACGCGCGCGTCCAGGTCTTCGAGACGGGCGAGGGGGCTGTGCTCGCCGAGGCGGCAGTCGGTCGCGTGTCCGTCGGTGATCTGACGAGCGCGGCCGCCGACCGCCGCGAACGACGTCTGGGGGTGTGCGCTGCGCAGGGCGCCCGGCCAGGTGCGCACGGTCTCCGGGAGCACGCCGACCCCGCGCGAGGGCGTGACCTGGGGGTCGTAGACCGGCATGGATGTGCGGATCGTGTCCCACCACTCCTCGGGGACCGGCGGGTTTCCCCACAGGGCGGGGTCCGAGAGGTCTCCGGTCTGGGTGGGGACCACGAGGGTGCCGTCCGGGCCGAGGGCGTCGAGCAGTCCCTGGACCACTGCCACAGGTCCTCCGCAGACCCAGCCGAGCGCCTTCAGGGAGGAGTGGACGAGGAGGGCCTCGCCGTCCTGGACGCCCAGCTCACGCAGCTGTGCGGCCACTGTGCCGCGGGTGACAAGAGGGCCGGTCGGAGGGGGTATGGGCATGGTTGTGAAGTGTCCCGCAAGAGGTCCGGCGATGCCACCGAATTGATCGATCAAAGATCGTTCTCGCAGGTCAGGTTAGCTTTACCTAAGTGATGCACCGCACCGTCCATCGGCCGGGACGTGGGTTGCCCGCCTCTGAGGAATTACGCAACAATGGTGTTGTGAAAAACGTCGGCGAGGCTCAGGAGACCCCCACGGGGGCCCTGCAGGAGGAGCTCGCGACCGGAGAGCGGTCAACCCGCAACCGGGTCGCGCGATCCATCCTGGACCACGGGCCGTCGACCGTCGCCGAGCTGGCCGGCCGTCTCGGCCTGACCCAGGCCGCCGTACGCAGGCACCTGGACGCGCTGGTCGTCGACGACGTCGTGGAGGCGCGCGAGCAGAAGATCTACGGCGCGCGGACGCGGGGGCGTCCCGCCAAGGTCTTCGCGCTCACCGACTGCGGCCGCGACGCCTTCGACCAGTCCTACGACAAGCTCGCCGCGGACGCCCTGCGCTGGATCGCGGAGCGGTTCGGCGGGGACGAGGCCGTCGTGGCCTTCGCCCGCGCGAGGATCGCCGAGCAGGCCACCGCGTACCGCAAGGCGATCGAGGCCGCCGCCCCCGAGGAGCGCACCGAAGCCCTGGCCAAGGCCCTGAGCGCGGACGGGTACGCTGCTACGGCGCGCAGCGCACCGGTCGGCGAGCAGCTGTGCCAGCACCACTGCCCCGTCGCCCACGTCGCGGAAAAGTTCCCCCAGCTCTGCGAGGCGGAGACCGAGATCTTCTCCCAGCTGCTCGGAACGCACGTCCAGCGACTGGCGACCATCGCGCACGGTGACGGCGTCTGCACGACGTTCATCCCAAAGATTTCCCACACCACACATAACGCATCTGCAAGCACGGCCGGGAGGAACCCCGCATGACTCTCCCCATCGAGGAGACTGCCCACCCCGAGCTCGAGGGCCTGGGTAAGTACGAATACGGCTGGGCGGACTCCGACACGGCCGGCGCTTCCGCGCGGCGCGGCATCAACGAGGACGTCGTCAAGGACATCTCCGCGAAGAAGTCCGAGCCGGAGTGGATGACCAAGCTCCGTCTCAAGGGCCTGCGCCTGTTCGACAAGAAGCCCATGCCGAACTGGGGCTCGGACCTCTCCGGTATCGACTTCGACAACATCAAGTACTTCGTGCGCTCCACGGAGAAGCAGGCGGAGTCCTGGGAGGACCTGCCCGAGGACATCAAGAACACGTACGACAGGCTCGGCATCCCCGAGGCGGAGAAGCAGCGCCTCGTCGCCGGTGTCGCGGCCCAGTACGAGTCCGAGGTCGTCTACCACCAGATCCGCGAGGACCTGGAGGAGCAGGGCGTCATCTTCCTCGACACCGACACCGCGCTGAAGGAGCACCCGGAGCTCTTCAAGGAGTACTTCGGCACCGTCATCCCGGTCGGCGACAACAAGTTCGCGTCGCTGAACACCGCGGTGTGGTCCGGCGGCTCCTTCATCTACGTGCCGAAGGGCGTGCACGTGGAGATCCCGCTCCAGGCCTACTTCCGTATCAACACGGAGAACATGGGCCAGTTCGAGCGGACGCTGATCATCGTCGACGAGGACGCCTACGTCCACTACGTCGAGGGCTGTACGGCGCCGATCTACAAGTCGGACTCCCTGCACTCCGCGGTCGTCGAGATCATCGTCAAGAAGGGCGCCCGCTGCCGTTACACGACCATCCAGAACTGGTCGAACAACGTCTACAACCTGGTCACCAAGCGCGCCGTGGCGTACGAGGGCGCGACCATGGAGTGGATCGACGGCAACATCGGCTCCAAGGTCACCATGAAGTACCCGGCCGTCTACCTGATGGGCGAGCACGCCAAGGGCGAGACCCTCTCCATCGCCTTCGCGGGCGAGGGCCAGCACCAGGACGCCGGCTCCAAGATGGTCCACATGGCGCCGAACACCTCCTCCAACATCGTCTCGAAGTCCGTGGCGCGTGGTGGCGGTCGTACGTCCTACCGCGGTCTCGTCGAGATCGGCGAGGGCGCCCACGGCTCCAAGTCGAACGTGCTGTGCGACGCGCTGCTCGTCGACACCATCTCCCGCTCCGACACGTACCCCTACGTGGACGTCCGCGAGGACGACGTGTCCATGGGCCACGAGGCGACCGTCTCCAAGGTCAGTGACGACCAGCTCTTCTACCTGATGAGCCGGGGCATGACCGAGTTCGAGGCGATGGCCATGATCGTGCGCGGCTTCGTCGAGCCCATCGCGAAGGAGCTGCCGATGGAGTACGCGCTGGAGCTCAACCGGCTGATCGAGCTGCAGATGGAAGGCGCGGTCGGCTGACACCCGCCCCCCTTTCGGACACAGCTAGCGAAATCTGACGTAGGAAGAGAGCAGACCGACAGCCATGGCTGAGGCTCAGAACATCCCGGTGGGGTCCACCACCGCCGGCCAGATCGCGGTGGCCGCCGAGTCGACCGTCGCCACGCGCATGAGCGCGCCCCCGTCCTTCGACGTCGCGGACTTCCCGGTCCCGCACGGCCGTGAGGAGGAGTGGCGGTTCACCCCGCTGGAGCGCCTGCGCGGGCTGCACGACGGCACCGCCGTCGCGACCGACGGCGGTCTGAAGGTCGACGTGGACGCCCCCGAGGGCGTCACCGTCGAGACCGTCGGCCGTGACGACGCCCGCCTCGGCAAGGCGGGCACCCCGGTGGACCGCATCGCTGCCCAGGCCTACTCGGCGTTCGAGAAGGCCGGCGTGATCACCGTCCCCAAGGAGACGGTGCTCACCGAGCCGATCCGGATCGCCGTGCACGGCGAGGGCGGCACCGCCTTCGCCCACCAGGTGATCGAGCTGGGCGCCTTCGCCGAGGCCGTCGTCGTCATCGACCACACCGGTGACGCGGTGCTCGCCGCCAACGTCGACTACATCCTGGGCGACGGCGCCAAGCTCACTGTCGTCTCCGTCCAGGACTGGGACGACAAGGCCGTGCATGTGGGCCAGCACAACGCGCTGATCGGCCGGGACGCCACCTTCAAGTCGTTCGTGGTCACCTTCGGCGGCGACCTCGTACGCCTGCACCCGCGCGTCGCCTACGCCGGTACCGGTGGCGAGGCCGAGCTCTTCGGCCTGTACTTCACGGACGCCGGCCAGCACCAGGAGCACCGCCTTCTGGTCGACCACAACACCCCGCACTGCAAGTCGAACGTGGCCTACAAGGGCGCGCTCCAGGGCGAGGGTGCCCATGCGGTGTGGATCGGCGACGTGCTCATCGAGGCCAAGGCCGAGGGCACCGACACCTACGAGATGAACCGCAACCTCGTCCTCACGGACGGTGCGCGCGTCGACTCCGTGCCGAACCTGGAGATCGAGACCGGCGAGATCGTCGGCGCCGGGCACGCCTCCGCGACCGGCCGCTTCGACGACGAGCAGCTCTTCTACCTGATGGCCCGCGGCATCCCCGCCGACGAGGCCCGTCGCCTGGTGGTGCGCGGCTTCTTCGCCGAGCTGGTCCAGCAGATCCGGGTCGCCGACATCCAGGAGCGCCTTCTCGCCAGGATCGACGAGGAGCTGGAGGCGTCGGTCTGATGACTGCCTCGTCGACGTTCGTACGCGCCTGTGGGCTGGGCGAGCTGGAGGACGACACCCCCAAGAGGGTGGAGCTCGACGGCACGCCTGTCTCGGTCGTGAAGACCGAGGGGGAGGTGTTCGCGATCAACGACATCTGCTCGCACGCGAACGTCTCGCTCTCCGAGGGCGAGGTGGAGGACTGCCAGATCGAGTGCTGGCTGCACGGCTCCGCGTTCGACCTCCGCACCGGCAAGCCGTCCGGCCTTCCCGCGACGCGCCCCGTCCC
Source organism: Streptomyces sp. NBC_00019 (assembly GCF_045041015.1). Lineage (NCBI taxonomy): Bacteria > Bacillati > Actinomycetota > Actinomycetes > Kitasatosporales > Streptomycetaceae > Streptomyces > Streptomyces sp. NBC_00019. The sequence goes on along the minus strand of NZ_CP108302.1, from coordinate 2,848,189 downwards.
CGTATACCCCGTAAAGATCGAAGGGGACGACGTGCTCGTCTCCCTCACCCAGGAGTCCTGAGGAACCCATGGCAACGCTTGAAATCCACGACCTGCACGTCACCGTCGAGGCCGACAACGCCACGAAGGAGATCCTCAAGGGCGTCGACCTGACCGTGAAGCAGGGCGAGACCCACGCCATCATGGGCCCCAACGGCTCCGGCAAGTCGACCCTCGCCTACTCGCTCGCGGGCCACCCGAAGTACACGATCACCGGCGGCACCGTCACCCTCGACGGCGAGGACGTCCTGGAGATGTCCGTCGACGAGCGCGCCCGCGCGGGCCTGTTCCTGGCGATGCAGTACCCGGTCGAGGTCCCCGGCGTCTCGGTCTCCAACTTCCTGCGCACCTCCGCCACCGCCATCCGCGGCGAGGCCCCCAAGCTCCGCCTGTGGGTGAAGGAGGTCAAGGAGACCATGCAGCGTCTCAACATGGACCCCGCCTTCGCCGAGCGCAACGTCAACGAGGGCTTCTCCGGCGGTGAGAAGAAGCGCCACGAGATCCTCCAGCTGGAGCTGCTCAGGCCGAAGATCGCGATCCTCGACGAGACGGACTCCGGTCTGGACGTCGACGCCCTCCGTATCGTCTCCGAGGGCGTCAACCGCGTCCGTGAGACCGGCGAGGTCGGCACCCTGCTGATCACGCACTACACGCGCATCCTGCGCTACATCAAGCCCGACCACGTGCACGTGTTCGCGAACGGCCGCATCGCCGAGTCCGGCGGCCCGGAGCTCGCCGACCAGCTCGAGGCCGAGGGCTACGACAAGTACGTGAAGGGTGGCGCATCCGCGTGACACAGCTGCCGGGCCTCCTCGACACAGAGGCGATCCGCAAGGACTTCCCCATCCTGGACCGCCAGGTCCACGACGGTAAGAAGCTCGTGTACCTGGACAACGCGGCGACCTCGCAGAAGCCGCGCCAGGTCCTGGACGCCCTGAACGAGTACTACGAGCGCTACAACGCCAACGTCCACCGCGGTGTGCATGTGCTCGCCGAGGAGGCCACGGCGCTGTACGAGGGCGCGCGCGACAAGGCCGCCGCGTTCATCAACGCGCCCAGCCGCGACGAGGTCATCTTCACCAAGAACGCCTCCGAGTCGCTCAACCTCGTGGCGAACATGCTGGGCTGGGCCGACGAGCCCTACCGCGTGGACCACGAGACCGAGATCGTCATCACCGAGATGGAGCACCACTCCAACATCGTGCCGTGGCAGCTGCTCTCGCAGCGCACGGGCGCGAAGCTGAAGTGGTTCGGCCTCACCGACGACGGCCGCCTCGACCTCTCCAACATCGACGAGGTCATCACCGAGAAGACGAAGATCGTCTCCTTCGTGCTGGTGTCCAACATCCTGGGCACCGTGAACCCAGTCGAGGCGATAGTGCGCCGTGCGCAGGAGGTCGGTGCGCTCGTCTGCATCGACGCCTCACAGGCCGCCCCGCACATGCCGATGGACGTGCAGGCGCTGCAGGCCGACTTCGTGGCCTTCACCGGCCACAAGATGTGCGGTCCGACCGGCATCGGCGTCCTCTGGGGCCGCCAGGAGCTGCTCGAGGACCTGCCACCGTTCCTGGGCGGCGGCGAGATGATCGAGACGGTGTCGATGCACTCGTCGACCTACGCTCCCGCCCCGCACAAGTTCGAGGCGGGCACCCCGCCGATCGCGCAGGCGGTCGGTCTGGGCGCGGCGATCGACTACCTGAACGCGATCGGCATGGACAAGATCCTCGCCCACGAGCACGCGCTCACCGAGTACGCGGTGAAGCGGCTCGGCGAGGTCCCGGACCTCAGGATCATCGGCCCGACGACGGCCGAGGACCGGGGCGCCGCGATCTCCTTCACGCTCGGCGACATCCACCCGCACGACGTGGGCCAGGTTCTGGACGAGCAGGGCATCGCGGTCCGCGTGGGCCACCACTGCGCCCGCCCGGTCTGCCTGCGCTACGGAATTCCTGCGACCACGCGAGCGTCGTTCTATCTGTACTCCACGCCGGCCGAGATCGACGCTCTGGTCGACGGGCTGGAGCACGTACGGAACTTCTTCGGCTGAAGGGCGTGAGCTGAGACCGTGAAGCTGGATTCGATGTACCAGGAAGTCATCCTGGACCACTACAAGCACCCGCACGGGCGCGGTCTTCGGGATGGCGACGCCGAGGTGCACCACGTCAACCCGACGTGCGGCGACGAGATCACGCTGCGCGTGAAGTACGACGGCGAGCAGATCGCCGACATCTCGTACGAGGGCCAGGGCTGCTCGATCAGCCAGGCCTCCGCCTCCGTGCTGAACGACCTCCTCGTCGGCAAGGACCTCGCCGAGGCGCAGAAGATCCAGGAGACCTTCCTGGAGCTGATGCAGTCCAAGGGGAAGATCGAGCCCGACGACGCCATGGAGGAGGTGCTGGAGGACGCGGTCGCGTTCGCCGGTGTCTCCAAGTACCCGGCCCGGGTCAAGTGCGCCCTCCTCAGCTGGATGGCGTGGAAGGACGCGACGGCCCAGGCCCTGGGCGGGGCCGACGCCGAAAGGAAGACGGCATGAGCGAGACCCTTGAGATGAAGCCGGCCTCCGAAGAGGAAGTCCGCGAGGCCCTGTACGACGTCGTCGACCCCGAGCTGGGCATCGACGTCGTCAACCTCGGGCTCATCTACGGCATCCACATCGACGACGCGAACATCGCGACGATCGACATGACCCTGACCTCGGCGGCCTGCCCGCTGACCGATGTCATCGAGGACCAGGCCAAGTCCGCCACGGACGGCATCGTCAACGAGCTGCGCATCAACTGGGTCTGGATGCCGCCGTGGGGCCCGGACAAGATCACGGACGATGGGCGTGAGCAGCTTCGGGCGCTCGGGTTCAACGTCTGAGATCGACCGCACACGAAGAAACGGCGACGTCCCCGTGGACGTCGCCGTTTTCCGTGCGTGTGCTCAGGCCAGCCCGTCGACCAGCCGGAACGCCGAGTCCGATCGGTACAGGTCGTTGTACTGGTACGAGTCCAGCTTCAGCTGGAAGTTCTGGTGGCGCAGGAAGCGGCCCGGGTAGTTCACCGACTCCAGCATGACCGCGCCGTACACCGACGAGGAGCGGGCGCAGAAGGTCGCGTCCTGCTTGAACATGGACGAGCCGTCGCTGCGGTCGGAGACCAGGACGAAGCTGCGATGGCGCAGATACCTGCCGTCCTGGGTGGCGAAGGAGTAACAGGAGCTGTCCGCAAGACCCTTGACCAGTTTGAAGGTGGAGTCCTCGCGGGACTCCGAGCCGCGGACCGGGTCGAGCTTCACGTAACCGCCGCTCACGTGCCAGTAGCGGTCGGGGTAGTTCACCGAGCGGACCGAGCGCCACTTGACCGTCGGCTTCGGGGACGACGAACTCGGCTTGGACGAGGGGGACTTGGAGGTCGGATCAGGCGCGGGCGAGGGGGAAGAACCCTGCTGGCGCGCGGCGGAGGCGGTCTCCTCGGAGGTCGCCAGGCCGCTCTTGCCCTTCGGGGGGACCGTCGTGGTGTCGGACGGGCTGGCGTAGCCGGCCAGGCCCGGTATCGTCCCGCCGTCCACGGGGGGCGCCGACTTCGCCACGGCGTCAGGAGGGCTGTCCGTCATGGATATCGCCGTGACGCAGGCGACGACCGTGGCCACGGCGAGGACGCCTGCGAGATAGAGACGGCGGGTTCCCGGTGCCCGGGAGGTGTCGGGTGCCCAGCCGGTCTCCCACGGTCGGTCATGTGGGGGCTGGGACTTGGTGTCTGGCATGCGCAGTTCCTCTGGCGGAGCCCATGTGGGAGGCCGCAGCCGTGACGGCGCGGTAGATGAACGGTGAAGCAGATGGCACAGTAGTGGACTTGGCGCTCTTCGAGCAGCCGTTTGTGCGAGCGGTTTCCACATCGTTTTCTCAGCAGCTTCCCCACGGCTTTCTCAGAGCCCTCCCAGCTCGCCCCCAGCCTCCGGCGGCAGCGTCGGAGCGTGGCTACCTCTGCTCCCTCCTCCGCGCGCCCCGTCTTCGTACTCGGCTGCCCCCGCTCCGGCACCACGCTGCTGCAGCTCATGCTCCACGCGCACCCTCGCATCGCATTGCCCCCGGAGACCCGCTTCGTCCTGCCCGCCTACGAGGCCCGGCTCGGCTTCGGCGACCTGCGGGACCCGGACAACCGGGCCGGTCTCGCCCACTGGATCACCGCACGCAAGGAGACCCGCTTCCACGAACTGGGGCTGGACGCAGGCACCGTCGCCCGGCGCATCGAGGGCGGCCCGCCCACCCTGGGCTCCGCGCTCGGCATCGCGCTCAGGGCGTACGCGGAGAGCCACGGCAAGGTCCGCTGGGGCGACAAACGGCCCGCCTACGCCCTCCATGTCGAGGAGATCCTGCGACTCTTCCCGGACGCGCAGTTCGTGCACCTCGTCCGCGACGGACGGGACTGTGTCGCCTCGCTGCTGGGGATGCCCTGGTGGCACCGCGGCTTCCACGAGGGCGTCGCCACCTGGGCGCAGGTCATGGACGTGACCCGGCGCTCCGCACACCGGCTGGGCCCCGACAGCTGGCACGAGCTGCGCTTCGAGGACCTGCTCGCCGACCCCGAGCCCCGACTGAGAGCACTCTGCGGCTACTTGGGCGAGGAGTACGCCCCCGAGATGACCGAGCCGAGCCGCATGGCCCGCCAGGCCGTACCCGCCCGCAAGACCTGGCACCGGCGTACGCACGGCGCCCTGGACACCTCCCGGGCGGGCAGCTGGCAACAGCGGCTGACGCCTGACCAGATACGGCTCTGCGACGCCGTGCTGGGTGACCGGCTGGTCCGCAACGGCTACGAGCTGAGCGGAGCCGTCCGGCCCGACCCCGCCGAACTGCTCCGCTACCGCAGGGTCTCCGCCCTGCGCCGCGCGGCCCACACCAAGCGTCGGCTGCTCGACCGCCTGGCGCGGATGCGCGAGCCGGGCCCCGTGTCGGCGGTCCGGCCGGCCTCGGTGCGAGCGTTATGTACACTCGTACACATGGGATATGTGCTGCTCGCCGGAGCGATCGCCGCCGAGGTGGCCGCGACGACCGCCATGAAGTACAGCGACGGCTTCAGCAAGCTGCTGCCGTCGCTGCTGACCGTCCTCGGGTACGCGCTGGCGTTCGCGCTGCTCGCACAGACGCTGAAGACCGTGTCCGTCGGTACGGCCTACGCGATCTGGGCGGGCGTCGGCACCGCGGTGATCGCCACGATCGGGTTCACGTTCCTGGGCGAGGGGATGAGCCCCGCCAAGGCCGCCGGGATCGTGCTGATCATCGCCGGGGTGGTCGTGCTGAACCTGGGCGGTGCGCACTGATGGCCCGGCGCTACGACCCCGAGCGGCGGCAGCGGATCATCGACGCGGCGATCCGGGTCGTGGGCAGCCATGGCCTCGCCGGGCTGAGCCACCGCTCCGTCGCCGCCGAGGCCGATGTGCCGCTCGGCTCGACGACGTACCACTTCAAGACCCTCGACGAGCTGATGGTCGCCGCGCTGCGGCAGGCCAACGAAGGGTTCGCCAAGGTCGTCGTGGCACGGGGCGGCCTGGAGGACCGGGGCGCGGACCTGGCCACCGAACTCGCCGGTCTGCTGGGTGAGTGGCTCGCGGGTGACCGTACCGGCGTGGAGCTGGAGTGCGAGCTCTATCTCGCCGCCCTGCGCCGCCCCGCGCTGCGGCCGGTCGCCGCGGAGTGGGCCGAGGACCTCGCCGAGCGGCTGGGCCGCCGCACCGACGCGGTCACCGCGCGGGCGCTGGTGGCGCTGATGGACGGGATCTGTCTGCAGGTGCTGCTGACGGACGGGGTGTACGACGAGGGGTATGCGCGGGAGGTGCTGGGGCGGGTCATTCCTTCTGGAACCCGTTGATCGCCGACAGAGCGGCTTCGACGCTTCCCGCGATGTCCGTCACCGGGTACTGCGCGTCCCGTACGACCCGGTCGCGGTCGACGACCAGCGTCAGGCGCTTGAGCCGGCTCGCGCCCGCAGCGCGGAACGTCGGCAGGCGCAGGGCGGCGATGAGGGACAGATCGGCGTCGGAGAGGAGCGGGAAGCGCAGCTGCTCCGCTGCCGAGAACGCGCGCTGCTCGTCGGGGCGTTGCGTGGAGACGCCGTGGACGGTGGCGCCGGCCTCGGTGAACTCGGCGTGGCGGTCGCGGTAGGTGCGGGACTCCAGGGTGCAGCCGGGGGTGCCGGGGATGTCGGACCAGCCCGGGGGGTAGGCGTCGGGGCGGGCGTAGGCGCCGGGGAAGCAGTACAGGACGGTGTAGGGGGTGCTGTCGGCGATCGGGTCGCGCGGCCGGCCCCGGTCGTCGGGGAGCTGTAGGTCCGGGACCTTGGTGCCGACGAGTTCGTGGACGCGGTGGGCCTGCGTGGATGTCTCCGCCGCGGTGGCCGTCGTGGTGCCGGGCTCGTCGCCGAGGATCCAGGTGTCGCCCCAGTCCTGGAGGGCGATCAGGACGGGGAGCAGGGCGTGGCCGCGGGGGGTGAGGCGGTACTCGTGGCGTACGGGGCGGTCCTGGTACGGGGTCTTCGCGAGGACGTCCGCCTCTACGAGGAGGCGCAGGCGTTCGGTGAGGACCTTGCGGGAGAGGCCGAGTTCGCGTTGGAGGTCGTCGAAGCGGTGTACGCCGCGGGCGGTGTCGCGGACGATCAGGAGGGTCCACCAGTCGCCCACGACGTCCAGGGCCTGGGCGATGGCACAGCTGGAGTCCTCCAGGCTCGTTCTGCGGGCCACGGGCGTACCGTCCCTTCGCGCGTCGTTGCACCGACAGCGTACGTTCCCAAAAGAGACTCATGGGCAGGTGGGGGCCGTGCAGGGTCTTCTTTCGCCCCCGCCGCCCCTACCCGTCCCATCCCCAGGGGCTCCGCCCCTTCGACCCCGCTGGGGCTCCGCCCCAGACCCCGATCGGCCCTTAAGGGGCCTCGTCCTCAGACGCCGGGCGGGGTGAGATTGCGTGGACCGGCGTCGAGAGGCGCCGTCCTCGAACGCCGGACGGGGTGAGATTGGCTGGGCCGGCGTTGAGAGGCCCCCGTCGGCTGTGCTCCGGCCCCGTTCCAGCCGAGCGCAGCGGTTCGGTACCTGAGATGGGGTCTTGGCTGGTTGGCCTCTGTGGCTGTGAGGCGGTTAGGTTGCCCTCATGACCGATACGACTGCTTCTCGTACCACCGGCGCCGTGGCCGCCGGCCTCGCCACGATCGCCGCCGACGGCACTGTTCTCGACACCTGGTTCCCCGCGCCCGAGCTGACGGCGGAGGCCGGGCCGTCCGGTACCGAGCGGCTGTCGGCCGAGCGGGCCGTGGAACTGCTCGGTGAGGGTGCCGCGAAGGCGATCGGGCCGGACGCCCGGCGTGGCGTCGAGGTGGTCGCGGTCCGTACGGTCATCTCTTCGCTGGACGAGAAGCCGACCGACACGCACGACACCTACCTGCGCCTGCACCTGCTCTCGCACCGCCTGGTCAAGCCGCACGGCCAGAGCCTGGACGGCATCTTCGGCCTCCTCGCCAACGTCGCCTGGACCTCGCTGGGCCCGGTCGCCGTCGACGACATCGAGAAGGTACGGCTGAACGCGCGGGCGGAGGGGCTGCACCTCCAGGTGACCTCCATCGACAAGTTCCCGCGCATGACGGACTACGTGGCGCCGAAGGGTGTCCGCATCGCCGACGCCGACCGCGTCCGCCTCGGTGCCCACCTCGCCGAGGGCACCACCGTCATGCACGAGGGCTTCGTCAACTTCAACGCCGGCACGCTCGGCACGTCGATGGTCGAGGGCCGTATCTCCGCCGGTGTCGTGGTCGGTGACGGCTCCGACATCGGCGGCGGCGCGTCGACGATGGGCACGCTGTCCGGTGGCGGCAACGTCCGTATCGTCATCGGCGAGCGCTGCCTCGTCGGCGCCGAGGCGGGCGTCGGTATCGCGCTGGGCGACGAGTGCGTCGTCGAGGCCGGTCTCTACGTCACCGCCGGCACCCGCGTCACCATGCCCGACGGCCAGATCGTCAAGGCCCGTGAGCTCTCCGGCGCTTCGAACATCCTCTTCCGCCGCAACTCGGTCACCGGCACGGTCGAGGCCCGGCCGAACAACGCGGTGTGGGGCGGGCTGAACGAGATCCTGCACAGCCACAACTGACGTCCGGCGTCACGGGGAGCGCCCTTCCGCCGAGTGCGGGAGGGCGCTCACTCATGTCCGCAGCGTCGTCGCGAACTCCGTCAGGGCCGTGAAGTCCTCCTCGCGCAGGCCGAGTCGGGGATCGACGTGGTGCAGGAGGGCGGGGGCCGGGTGGCGGTCGGTGACGTAGGCGGTGTCCGCCGGGCTCTGCTCGTCGTCGACCCAGGCGAAGGGGCGGCCTTCGGCGTACGCCACGATGGCCTCCGTCTTCCAGTGGATTCCGTCGGGGCGGTGCACGAGCAGGGAGTCGCCGAAGTCGACGTAGGGCAGCCGGGGGAGGCCGATGACCGGGGCGATCCAGCGGTTGGCCGCGTCCATCCAGGTCGTCGCCCAGCACAGGTCGTAGGGGAGCGCGAGGAGGGCCGCGCCGTGGGTGGGGTTGAGCCACACGCGCAGGGGGCGGCCCTGGTGCAAGGTCGCCCTGATCGTCGTATAGCCCTCGGGGCGACGCTCGGCCTTCGCCGCGTACGGGTTGAGGGGGCCGTCGACGTCGAGGAAGAGGAGCGGGCGGGGGCGCGGGCGGCTCATCGGGTCACCGTACGGGAGGGCACCTGGCGGGTCGGTGGAATTTTCTCGTACGCGCAGACATAGCGGGGTGCGGTCCCGCGCGTCAGAAGGGGCACAGGGGGCGGACATCGGGTCCGCCCCGGGGGAAGAGAAGGTGACGATGGATGCCGAAGCGCAGGACAGCTTCCGGGAGTTCGTGGAGCACCGGTCGTCCGCGCTGCTGAAGACGGCCGTGCTGCTCAGCGGCGGGGACCGGCACACCGCCGAGGACCTGCTGCAGAACGCGCTGATCAAGGCGGCCGGCCGCTGGCACCGCATCGACGAACCCGAGGCGTACGTACGGCAGATCCTCTACCGGCAGCAGATCAGCCGCTGGCGGCTGAAGTGGCCCAGACGTGAACTGAGTGTCGCCGAGCCGCCGGAGGGGCGGGCGGACGCGGACGCCTCGTCCGCCGCCGAGCTGCGTCTCGTGATGCGCGGCGCGCTCGCCCGCCTCACCGCCCGACAGCGCACCGTGCTCGTGCTGCGCTACTTCGAGGACCTGCCCGAAGCCGAAGTGGCCCGCGTCCTGGGCTGCTCCGTCGGCACCGTACGGTCCACCGCCCACCGCTCGCTCGCCCGGCTGCGCACCCTCGCGCCCGAGCTGGCCGCCCTGAGCGGTGGCGAGGACGCCCGGCAGCCGCCGGCTCATGACTACACACCCGTGGAGGTACGTCCGTGAACGTCGAGGAACTCGTGCGTGACTCCCTGCGGGAGCTGGCCGTCGAAGAGGCGTCGGCGGGCCCGGGGTTCGCCGACCGGGTGCTGGCCGTCCGCCGGCGCCGCCGCACCCGCAGGCTCGTGTCCGTCGCGGCCGCCACCGCGGCCGTGGTGGCCGTCTCCGTGGCGGTGCCGATGCTGAACGAAGGACGCGACGACGTACGCCCCGCGAGTGTCACGCAGCGGGACGGGATCAGCGCCCACCCCGACCAGTCGCCGCCGAGCGACCTGATCGCGGCCGGCCGGTCCGCGCTCGCCGCGTACTGCACGACGGCGCTCGTGGCGAAGAACAACAAGGAGGCGACCTACGAGCGGACCTACTGGCTGCTCGATCCCGACACCGGCAAGTACAAGAAGGACACCCGGTGGTCCTTCGTCGCCGTGGCACCGGGCCTGAAGACCGCCGCCGTGCTGGAGCGGACCCTGCCCGCCGCCCGGATCGGGCTGCTCGACCTCGCGACGGGGGAGGTCGAGCGGTGGATCCCGGTCGGGAAGGGGGTCGCAGGGCTGGCGTTCTCGAACGGCGGGACCGAGCTGGTCGCCACGACGTACTCCGAGCACCCCGACTCGCTCGACAAGAGCGAGGGCGAGTGGACGTCCATGCACAGGGTGAGCCGGACCGGGTTCCTCCTCCTGGACCTGGCCGCGAAGGGCGGGGGTATCTGGCACCGGGGCCCGAGTTCCTCCGTGGGTGGCCGCGCCGACTTCGCCTTCACTCGTGACGACAGGCACCTGTTCGCGGCCGGCGGAGGTCTCAGCACACTCGTCCGGCCGAAGTTCTACGACCTGTCGGGCAAGGAGACCGCCGCGCCCGCGAACGAGAAGCACCTGCGGTGGGACGTGCCCGCGCGGCTGTCCCCGAACGGCAAGCTGGCCGCCTCCGGCCTGGCCGAGGTGAACGATCCCGCCATCGCCCCGGAAGCCGGGAGGACCCTGCCCGGCCAGTCGTACTCCTTCATCAGGGATCCCCTCACCGGCAAGGAGATCACCAAGGTCCGCGGCGCCGAACTGCTTGCCTGGGTCGACGACCAGCGGCTCATCGCCTGGGAGCGGACCACCGGTCATGACGAGCCGTACAAGGACCGGCTCGTGCTGGTCACGATCGGCAGCAGCAAGGTCGTACCGCTGAGCGGAGTCCGCGAGCATCCGGAGACCGACCCGGAGCCGTGGGAGCCCGTCTTCGCCGAGCGCTGATCAGCCGGCCGTCAGCTCCTCGTATGCCGCCCGCAGCCCGTCGACCGCATCCCGGCCGGCGGGCAGCAGCGGTGCGCGGACCGGGCCCGCGGGCAGGCCCAGCTCGTTGAGGAGGGCCTTCACGGTGACCGTGCCGGGCAGGCCCGCCGACATCGTCAACTCGATGAGGGGCGTGGCGCGTTGCTGGAGGCGGGCCGCCTTCGCCGTGTCGCCCGCGTCGAACAGGTCGAGGACCGCGCGGAGTCGAGCGGGGACGAGGTTCGCGACGGTGCTCACATATCCCGCGCCGCCCACCGCGTACAGCGCGAGGTTGTGTTCGTCGCAGCCCGCGTAGTACGCCAACTCCGTCCGGGAGATGACCTTCTGGGCGGCGAGGAAGTCGTAGGAGCAGTCCTTCACCGCCACGATCCGGGGGTGTTCGGCGAGCCGGATCAGGGTGTCGGGCTCGATACGGGTGCCGGTGCGGCCCGGGATGTCGTACACCGCGATCGGCAGGCCCACGGAATCCGCGATCTGCCGGAAGTGTGCCTCGACGGCGTCCTGCGGGGGCTTGCTGTAGTACGGGCTGACCACCAACAGGCCGTCCGCGCCCGCCTTTTCGGCCTCCAGGGCGAGTTCGACGGTGTGCCGGGTGTCGAAGGTGCCGACGCCCGCCAGGACCGACGCCCGCTCGCCCACCGCCTCCCGCACCGCCCGTACGAGCTCCGCCTTCTCGGCGTCCGTCATCGTGGGCGACTCACCGGTCGTCCCGGAGAGCACCAGCCCGTCGCAGCCCTCCGACACCAGCCGCTCCGCGAGCCGCTGGGCACCGTCGAGGTCGAGGGCGCCGCCCTCTGTGAAGGGCGTGATCATGGCGCAGAGGGCGCGGCCGAAGGGAGGGACGGGGGGAGGGGTGGAGGGAGCGGAGTACGTCATGGGGGTAGTCTCGGCGGAGCCATCGTGAAGCTCCACTTAATTTTTCTACGCAGTATTGATAAGCGATACTAAGGAGTTGCTGGCGGTGAGCGACTCCAGGGCCCTATGTCCAAATCGGCACTTCATGGGTCACCATGGCCAGGACGGTCATCGGCCCCTGGTCATGGGAGGCGTCATGAAGCTCGGTAAGGCACTCGCCACCGGAGTCGCGGAAGAGCGGCCGCAGGCGCACGAGCAGGAACCCGAACTCGAACTTCCGGAAGAGATCAAGGAACTGAGGGCGCCCGAAGAGGTCCCGGCCGCCCGATGAGGCTGCGGCTTCCGGAGGAACGCCCGACGGAGCCGCCGACCGGATACAAGATCGCCCACCCGGTGCTGTCCCACGACGGCACCCGGGCCGGGTTCACCGGTGTGTCGCTGGGCGGCGCGCTGCCGTACGGAGTCGTGGCCGACGCGTCCTGCGTCTACGGCCTGCGGCACCAGGCACCGCACCGTCGCTGCGACTGCGGCTTCCACTGTGTGCACGACCGCTCGACGGCCGAGGCACTGCTGTGCACGGCCGAGCATCGGGCGGCCGTCCTGCTCGAGGTCTCGGTCATCGGCCGCTACCTCCGTTTCGAACGCGGCTTCCGCTATGCCCGCCAGCGGATCCGGGCCGCCACCGTGGGCCCCTGCATCTGCGGCACGGTCGCCTCCGCGCTGGCGGACGCCGGCTGGGGCCGCCCTGGCTGGCGCGCGCTCGCGCCCTCGTGTGCGGGGTGTCTGCGGGGTCGTACGTCCGTCTCGCTCGCGTCGTTCGCACGGCTGGCGGGGGACGGGTTGCGGGTGGTGGCGGGGACTGGGGCGGTGGTGGCGGATGTTTCGGCCGACGGCCTCGGCGTGCCCGAACTCGCGGCGGAGGCCGCCTTGCTGCAGGCGCGGCTGGATTGGTTCCAGCGCCAGCTGGCGAAGCTGGGGGAGCGTGGGAAGGGCGGGGAGGGCTAGGGCTACGGTCCGGTGACCGAACTCGCGAAACAGCGCTTGTGGGGGCCGCAATCGGGTACTCGTCCGCTCCGAACCAGAGAGGAGGCGGACACCGTGACCCACTCCACGGCCCCCGGCCCGACCCAGCACTCCGTGGGTGAACTCGTCGGACAGGCCACCGAACAGCTCTCGCAGCTCGTACGACAGGAAGTGGCCCTCGCCAAGGAGGAGCTGGCCGAGAAGGGCCGGCGCGCAGGCCGCGGCGGCGGGCTGCTCGGCGCCGCGGGCGCATTCGGCTACGCCGGTCTGCTCGCCCTGGCCGGTACGGCGACCGCCGCGCTCTCGCTGGCGCTGGCCGTCTGGGCCGCGGCGCTCATCGTGACGGCGGTGCTGTTCGTGATCGCGGCTGTGCTTGCCGCTCGCGGTCGCGCCCAGTTGCGCCGGGCCGCGCCCCCCACGCCCGAGGAGACCCTCGGCAGCGTCAGGGCCGATGTCGAGGAGATCAGGGAAAGGGCACACCGATGACGAACAAGACGACGCCGGGCGTGGCGGGCGGGGCCAAGGGTCCTGAGGAGCTGCGTCAGCAGATCGAGGAGACGAGGGGCCAGCTCGGCGACACGGTCGAGGAGCTGGCGAGCAAGGCGGATGTGAAGGGGCGGGCCATGGCGCGTGCCGCGGATCTCAAGGACAAGGCCGGTGCGATGACTGTGCAGCTGCGCAGCAGTGCGGCTGAGGCCGGTCATGCTGTTCAGGATCGGGCGAGTCGGGCGGGGCATGCCGTTCAGGGCAGGGCGAGCGAGGTCGGGCACACGGTGCAGGACAAGGCGACTCATGCGGGGCATGCCGTCGAGCACAGCGTGCCGCGTCCTGTGCGTACCGTCGTCCAGGTTGCGCTGCGGCATCCGCGGCCGGTGATGGTCGTGGGGGCGGTGGTGGGCGTCGTGGTCGTGGAGGAGATGGTGCGGCGGCGGAACGGACGCTAGCTAGGCGGAGCGGGGAGTTGTGTGGCGCCGGCCGGGTGAGTGCTGCCCGGCCGGCGTCGGCGTGACGGGGTGGTGGGGGTGCGCGCCGGGCTTTTCTCGCCCCCGCCGCCCCTACCCGTCCCATCCCTGGGGGCTGCGCCCCCAGACCCCCGCTTCGGCCCTGAACGGGCCTCGTCCTCAAACGCCGGACGGGCTGAAAGGCGCGGACCGGCGTTTTGGTCACTGCTCCCGTGCCGCTCGCCACTTCGGTGGCCATTTTCGGGTGTCCCTTGGCTCCACGTACGGTTCCTCCGTCGGGGGGCGGCCGTCGGTGATTGCTCGTTCTCGGGCCAGTTCGGCGTCGAATTCCAGGCCCAGCAGGATCGCGAGGTTGGAGAGCCAGAGCCAGACGAGGAAGACGATGGCGCCTGCGAGGGTGCCGTATGTCTTGTTGTACGAGCCGAAGTTGGCCGCGTAGACGGCGAAGCCGGCGGAGGCCGCGAGCCAGATCAGGGTGGCGAGGCAGCTGCCGGGGGAGATCCAGCGGAAGCCGCGGCCGCGGACGTTGGGGGCGGCCCAGTACAGCAGGCCGATCATCAGAACGACCAGGATCAGCAGGACCGGCCACTTGGCGATGCCCCAGAGGGTGATCGCCGCGTTCCCGAGCCCGATCGCCGTGCCCGCCCGTTCCGCCAGCGGGCCGGTGAACACCACGATCACCGCGCTGGCGGCGAGCATCAGCATCAGGGCCACGGTCAGGATCAGCCTGAGCGGCGTCAGTTTCCACACCGGGCGGCCCTCGGGGAGGTCGTACACCGCGTTGGACGTACGGATGAACGCGGCGACGTAACCGGACGCGGACCACAGCGCGGCCAGCAGCCCGAGCACCGCGAGGACGCTCCCCGTGCCTCCCGTGTCGCTGAGCTGTGCCACCGCGTCCCGCAGGATGTCCCGCGCCGGACCCGGGGCCAGGTCCCCGATGTTGCCGAGGATCTTGTCCGTGGCGCTCTGCCCCACCACCCCCAGCAGGGACACCAGCACGAGCAGCGCGGGAAACAGCGACAGCACGCCGTAGTACGTCAACGCGGCCGCCCGGTCGGAGAGTTCGTCGTCCTGGAACTCCTTCACCGTGCGCCGCAACACCGCCCGCCAGGAACGCGCGGGCAACTCGGAGGGACTGTCCTTCTCGGCCATGACCAGGCGGGTCTCCCGAAATCCCGTGGCCAAGCACGGGCTTGACCTGAATCTTGGTTGAGGTTGGAGGGTGAGGCGTACACCGATCGCGAGCGATCACGAGTGAGGGAGTCCGCCATGACCCGTCGTACCGACGACCACCCCGACCTGACCGACCCCCGTGTCGGCGCCCCCTTCTTCAGCACCTGGCGTGTGGGCACCCCCGAGCGGCAGCGCGACGCGGTCGAGGCCATCGCCCGTACCTGGGAGCGCAGGCCCTGGCCGACCGCCGATCTGCGCTCGTACCACGTCTACACCGGCCATGACACGGGCACGCTGCTCCACCACTCGCAGTGGACGGGCGAGGCGGCGTACGAGGCCTTCGTCAAGACGCACCGGCAGGAGCGGGTGGACGAGATCGACACCGCCGTGCCCGGCATCGAGCGCCTGTGGCTCGGCCGCTACCGGCGCTACCGCAGTGGCGTCCGGGAGGGCGACACACGGGTGCCGGGGTGCATCGTGATCGTCGACGTGGAGTTCGAGGGCCCCGATCCTGATCGGCAGCGTGCCTGGGTGGACGCCGTTTTCGAGGCGCTGGAGAGCGAGCCGAACCCGCATCGCGGAGGGATCTCCGGTCACTTCCACCTGAGCACCGACGGCACCCGGGTCCTGAACTACGCCGGGTGGGAGAGCGCCCAGGCCCACATCGACGCCATGGCCGCACCCGGGGACGGCATCGGCTCGGCGAGCGCCCTCTGGGAGCGCGTGCAGACCTGGCCGGGGCTCAAGAGCAGCACGGTCAGCCGGTACGACCACGCGCTGGGGCTCGTACCCGAGTGACCCGGCTGAGGGGCCCGTCACCGAAAACTCTTCTCTCCTGGACAAAAAAAGTTTTCGGTGAGACGGTGGACGCATGCTGGACGTGACCGTGATCGAGGACCCCGAGGCCGCAGCCGTCTCGCTGGACCCCATAAGGGCCAGGCTGCTCGCCGAGCTCGCCGCCGGACCCGCGTCGGCGGCGATGCTCGCCGGCAAGGTCGGACTGCCCCGGCAGAAGGTGAACTACCACCTCAAGGCGCTGGAGCGGCACGGCCTGGTCGAGCTGGCCGGGGAGCGCCGTAAGGGCAATGTCACCGAGCGGCTGATGCGGGCGACGGCCGCGTCGTACGTCATCTCGCCGCTCGCGCTCGCCTCCGTGCAGCCGGACCCGGACCGCTTCCGCGACCAGCTCTCCGCGCGCTGGCTGCTCGCGCTCGGCGCCCGGCTGGTGCGGGACGTCGGGCAGTTGATCACCGGTGCGGCAAAGGCGCGCAAGGGGCTCGCCACCTACGCGCTGGACGGCGAGGTGCGGTTCGCGTCGGCCGTCGAACGGGCCGCGTTCGTCCAGGAGTTGACGGCGGGAGTCACCGCGCTGATCCGCAAGTACGACGCCCCGGATTCCGAGGGCGGCCGGGACCATCGGATCGTCGTGGCGGTCCATCCCACCCTCAAGCAGACCGAGTTGGAGTAGATCATGTCCAAAGAGTTCGAGATCGTCCGCGAGTTCGAGGTCGACGCCACCCCGCAGCAGGTGTGGGACGCCGTCACCACCGGCACCGACGGCTATCTGTGGCCGATGGAGCCGCCGGAGCCCAAGGTCGGCGGCAAGGGGCCCTTCGGGTCCACCGTCACCGCCTGGGACCCGCCCCACCGCTACACCAACCGGGTCGAGAACGTGGAGGGCATCTCCGAGCAGACCATGAACCAGCTCGACTACACCGTCGAGCCGCGCGACGACGGCCGCCGCGCCTGGGTGCGGTATGTACACAGCGGGATCTTCGTCGACGACTGGGACAACCAGTACGACGGCGCCGCCAAGCACACCGACTTCTATCTGCACACCCTGCGCGAGTACCTCACCCACTTCGCGCCCCGGCCCGCCGCCTTCGCGACCTTCGACGGACCTGAGGCGTCGAAGGCCGCGGACGCGCTGGAAGTCGTCGCCCGGGCGCTCGGGGTCGGGGAGGGCGTGGCCGCCGGGACCTCGGTGAGGGTCCATGGGCCCGACGAGTTCGACGCCGTCGTCGACTTCCGCAACCCCTACTTCATCGGGCTGCGCACCGACCGGGGGCTCACCCGGATCTTCGGACGGAACAACTGGGGTTACCCGGTCGGCGTCTCCCTGCACGACTTCACGCCGGGTGACGACATCAAGGAGTGCGAAGCCGCCTGGCAGGACTGGCTGAACGGGGTGTTCAACCAGTCCTGAGCCCAAGGGATTTACGGCTGGAAGCGCAGCACCTGCGGGTCGTGGTCGCTGATCTGGTCGTTGAACTCCGAGTTGACGTGCACGCTGTCGTACTCGAAGTCGCAGGACTTCCGGATCGAGGGGCTGACCAGGATCTGGTCCAGGACCTGGGCGTTGCCCTGGTAGACGTACGAGTAACGCTCGCTCTTCGGCAGCGACTTGATCGCCGACCAGAGGGCGCCGTCGGTCTCCAGGATCTTGGCGGTGTCGGAGAACTCGAAGTCGTTGATGTCGCCGAGGGCGATGACGTCCGCGTTCTTCTGGGTGGCCAGGACGTCCTTGACGAACGCGTTCACCGCGGTCGCCTGGAGGTGGCGCTGGGTCTCCGAGCTGCGCGGCACCGGCTGGTACTGCGAGGTCAGACCGTAGTCGCCGCCCTTGGAGTTGAAGTGGTTGGCGATCACGAAGACCGTCCTGCCACGGAAGACGAACTCGCCGACCAGCGGCTTGCGGCTGTTCGCCCAGGCCGCGTCGGCCGGGGCGATACGGCCCGGGGAGACCGTCAGCGCGGCCTTGCCCTTCTCCTTGGTGACACCGACGGCGGTCGTGGCGTCGCCGCCCGCGCGGTCGGTGAAGGAGACCCGCTCCGGGTTGAAGAGGAACACCTGGCGGATGTTGCCGCCCGGCTCGCCGCCGTCGGTGCCGTTCGCCGGGTCGATGGAGCGCCAGTCGTACGTCGGGCCGCCTGCGGCGACGATCGCGTCGATCAGCTTCTGCACCGTCTGGTCGGCGGCGACCGTGCCGTCGTTCGTCGCGCCGTTGTTGTCCTGGATCTCCTCCAGGGACACGATGTCGGGCGACTGCAGGTTGTGCACGATCGCGGCGGCGTGCTCGGCGAAGGTGTTGTCGGACGGGTCGAGGTTCTCGACGTTGTACGTTGCGACCGCCAGCTCGCCCTTCTTCTGCTTCTCGGTCGTCTCACGGGCCACACCGGCGCTCTTCAGCGTGCCGATCGTGTTGGCGACGAGGGTGTAACCGCCGAACTGGTTGTAGTCCAGCGGGCCGGAGGTGGCGCCCTCCAGGACGTCACCGACGTTCGCCTTCGGGAAGGCGGAGGTAGCGCCGAGGGACTGGATCTGGATACGGCCCGAGTTCTGCGACTCGTAGGAGCCGTAGACCGTGCCGCCGCGGCGGTTGGCGTTCTCGCGCGGCTTCACCGTGACCCAGAGCTCGGTGTACGGGTCGGTGGCGCCGGTCACCCGGGCGTCGGCGACCTGGACGTTCTCGCCCTCCAGGGACTCGTAGTAGTCCAGGGCGTACTTCGACGGCTCCAGGGTCAGGCCGTTGACGGAGTTGCTCGCGGCGCTGTCGCCCGCCGGGGCGTACGCGGCCGGGACCGACTTGGCGCCGATGACCTTCGCGGCCGGGACGGCGTTGCCGCTGGAGACGACGGTGAACGTCGGCTTGGTGATCTCGGTGATCGACTGGTTGCCGGAAGCGGCGCCGGCCGGGACGAACTCCGAGACCGTGCCCGACACCGTGACGAGGTCGCCGACGGCGACGCCCTTCGGGGTGGAGCTGGTGAAGACGAAGACGCCCTCACTGGTGGCCGGGTTGGCGTCGGCGTTCGGGGCTTGGATCCAGAAACCTCTGGAGGAGCCGTAGGTGCGGATGCCGGTGACGATTCCGGACACATCCGTGACGGCCTTGCCCGCGTACGGGGATATGCGCGTGGTGCCCTGAATGTCATGGATGGCCACGGAGTCCGCGTGCGCGGGAGAGGTCAGGACGATGGTGGACGCCGCGGAACATACGGCGGCGACGGTGAGCGCGGCGAGGCGCGCAGAGGACTTGCTCGGCAACGGGATCCCTCCGGGGACGTGCATAGCGCCGGGACGAGGGTGAAATGTGTGTGGAGCCGAACCGGTGGGGCGGTGCGACGCGCGTAGAAATTACAGTGAACACATGTCCAGCAGATTTCTACGCGCGTAATCTCCTGCCTGGTCAGGCCACTTGTCAAGGTTTCGGCCATGTACGCGGCCCGACGGGCAGATGAACCGGGCGGCATGGGTCGAAATCCGTCTAGGCTGAGCGGCTGAGTCGTCACGCCGTCTCTAGGAGAACCAGCCGATGTCAGACAGCTCCCCCTTGCCGCCGGTGCGGCTGCATCCCGAAGCGGAGCTGGCGCGGGACGCGCTGTCCACGCCGTTGCTGTCCCGGGCCGCCCGACTCGCCCGCTGGGCCGGCCCCGACACCCGCGTCGACGCCGGCGGCGAGCTCGTCGAGGAACAGCTGCCCGCCGCCGCCGAGCTGCTCGACCTGACCGGGGACGACGCCGCCGCCTGGGCGAGCGAGGCCTGGCGGGTCGCCGTGGACACCGGGCTCGTCGAGATCACCGACGAGGAAGAGGGCACCGTCGCCGCGGGCGAGGAGCTCGCCCTGCTCACCGGCGGCACACCGCACGACGTGCTCTCCGTGTGGCAGACGGCGCTGGAGACGGTGCTCGCCGACGCGAGCGTGCCGGACCTGGACGACCTGGTCGAGGCGGTGAACCCGGAAGAGGGGATCGCGGAGATCGACCTCTCCTCGCTGGACTGGGACCCGGAGGCGGAGGCCGAGTTCCTCGACGGTGTGCTCGGCAACCTGTATCTGCTGACCGTCAACGAGGAAGGGCCCGGCGACGGACCCGTGCCGCTGCCCGCCCTCGCCGCCTCGATGATCGTGCCCAGCGACATGAGGGAGCCCACCAACGACGTCCTGGAGCAGGTCTCCGACGCGATGATGCGCCTCGACGACCAGTTCCGGCTCCTGGAGCCGGTCGGTCTGGTCGAGTACCAGCCCGTCGACGAGGCGCTCATGGCCGACGTTGACGAGGAGCCCGCCGCGCCGGTCGACGACACCGACGTGTCCCGGTACGGCATGGTGCGGCTCACCCCGCTCGGCCTGTACGGGCTGCGGGCGCGGCTGATGGAGGCCGGATTCCCGGCGCCCGCCGTCGGGGACCTCGCCGACAAGGGCGCGGACGCGCTCCTCGACGGCACCGCCCACTTTCCGCCCGCCGCCGCGCAGGCCGAGACCGAGCAGTGGCTGGCGCGGCGCGAAGCCCTCGCCGCGGCACGGGAGTTGCTGGCGGCCGCCCGGGGCGGGGACGCCGGGGCACCGCTGCGGAGGCTGCGGTGCCAGCAGGCGCTGTCGCTGGTGGGCGCTACTGCCGAGCCCGCCCTGCGGGAAGTGCTCGACGACGCGGAGCTCGGAGGTCTGGCCCGGGTCTGGCTGAGCGAGCAGGGCGCTTCCGACGTTCCGCCGCCGCCCGAGTCGATGATCTTCTGGCTGACCGTGGACACGGTCGCCGCGCAGCTCGCGGCCGAAGGGAACTCCGATGAGCTGAGGGCACTGGTCGAGGGGCTGGCACAGCAGCACAGCGGGTTCTTCTCGGCGGCCTGGCGGGTGGATCACCCGGCGACCGCGGATGTGCTGGAGGCGATGGGGCGGCTGCATCCGGACAAGAAGATCGCGAAGGAGGCGCGCAAGGCCGCCTTCAAGGCGCGTTCCCAGCAGGGGAGTTGACACGGCTGTGGCGGGGAGGTCGCTGACCTCCCCGCCACAACACTCAGTTGTTGACTACTTCAGCGGTTCGCAGCCTCAGCAGTGGTGGATCGTCGTGTGCTTGAACGACGACGTCGCTCCGTTGAAGCCGTACGTACCCCGGTAGGCGGGCGGGTTCTGGAACTCGCCGACGATGGTGATCGTGTTGGCGCAGGGGCCCTGACCGGTACGCTTCGCGTCCAGGCGAATCGTTTCGCCTACGAAGCCGCCTGTGATGTCCCAGGGGGCGCCGCAGATGCCGGAGGTGATCTTTCCGCCGGTCACGACGTGCGGGTAGGTGTTGGGGTTGTACTTCACCTCCATGGCGAAGGTCACCGCCCCGTTGTGCAGTTCCAGCTTGGCGGACGTGGCGACCGCGTCGGGGGACACGTCCTGCAGCGAGGCGAACGCCTCGTCACGCGTCTTGACTTCCGCGCCCTGGGGGTTGTGGAAGCGGTGTTCGGAGCCGGCTTGGCTCTTCTGCCGCTTGGCCTGCGTGGTCATGCTGATTCCCTCTTCCTGTGCGGGTGTCGATTGACCGTCAGGCCAGCTGCTCGGCGATCTCCACCCGCAGCAGTGCGCGGACGTTCTCGATGTGGTTGACCACGGTGACGACCGAGGAGCCCGCGAAGAGCAGACCGGTCGCGACGTTGTCGAGGGAGGTCACCAGCGAACCGGAGTCGCCGCCCGCCGAGATGGTCGTCGTCAGGATCTGGTCCTTGAACCGGGCCGTCCCCGCCGTGCCGTAGTTGACGTCGATCGTGGCGTCGGTCGCCATGATCCGGCCGAAGCTGATGTTCGTCGTACGGCCGGTCTTCTTCACCAGGTCGCCGACCGCGACGTTGGCCTTGCGCCGCCAGGCGCGCGGCGCACCGCTGAAGTACTGCTCACGGGTGGCGTCCTGGAACTCCACCGCACCGAGCGCACAGTCCACGACGTTGTTGTGGCGCTCCACCGGGATCTGCGGCGCGAACTGGATCGGGATGAACCGGTCCAGGGTCGCGATGCGGTCCGCGGGGTCCGTGCCGCCGTCGAACGTGCCGGGCTGCAGGATCGGGCTGCCCAGCTGCGCGCGGTTGGAGTCGGCCAGCACGTGGTTGTTGGAGAGGATGTAGAACTTCGACGGGGTCCCGAGGCCGGGACCCGGCGGGTCCACGGAGGCTCCCGGCAGGAAGTCGTACACCACGCTGCCCAGTGTGCCCGCGGTCACCCGTACGTTGCCGACCGAGAAGCCGGAAGGGGACGGGCGCATACGGCGCTTGAGGAGCTGCGGCTCGAACTGTCCGAGCGCGCTGAGCTCTTCCAGCAACGGCTGCGAGAGCCCCGCGAGTTGCTCGGCCACGCTGCCGTCGGGCTGGTAGGAGACACCGCGGTCATCGGAGCGGCCCGAGGTCCTGCGCTGCCGCTGACGCTGCGCGGCGACATGGCCGACCGCGACTACGTCGGTAGGGGTGCCGTCGTCCATCACCTGCGGGATGACATCCCGCTCGGGAAGCTGGGACTCCGGAACCTTCTGGGTCACGAACACCAACACGGCTGCCTCGCCCGTGGGTTGTCCGTCGATCCACTTCACGCCGTGGCCGAAGCCTACGACGTTGGCCAGCGGCGACTGTTGCCGCAGGAAGTCTGAACTCGCTTGCTGGCGGGAGCTGTCACTCAGCTGACCACCAGTCGGTCCTCGCATCATTTCGGGCTGGCTCACGCCAGACCACCTCTTCAGTTTTCGGCTCTGGGTTCCTTACGGGCCGCGGCGCGGTGACTCAGCGCTCAGAACGGCTCACAAGTCCTCTTCCTGAGCGCTCACTTCACCGATCGCGAGCACGCGCACCGGTACGCCGTCGAGCTCGTCCGGAACCACGTCTTCTTGGAGGAGCCGGTCACGGGGCACTTTCCGGGTGACGAAGACGATGATCACGTCCTGTCCCGAGTGCTCGTCCCTCCCGGTGCCGACTCCACTCACATGGGCCAGCTTCATGAGCCGGCCTTCATGGAGGCGACTCACCCGCTTCGCGTCCATCGGGCTCGCCTCCCCTTCGGGTGGTGTGCTCTTCCGGTCTATGTCCCGGGGCTTGGAGAGTCAAGGCATTCTGAAATGAATCACGAATTTCATCACGATTCGCCCCTGTTGACCTTCATTACGAAGATTATTCCTCCCATTGGCTCGAACAGCGGCGGTCTGGCGGATTCACGGAAGCGGGGCCCTCGCAGCCGCCCCCTGTTCAACTGCCGTTCAGACGTGGGCGGGACGGTGGCGCCGACCCGAGGTCCCCCCACCCTCCAGGCCACCCACCGTCACAGGAGACACCATGTCGCTCACCCGCAGGGACTTCGCCACGAAATCCGCGATCACCGGTGCCGGGGTCGCGCTGGCCGGCAGCGTCGGCGCCCTCGCCACCGCGCCGAACGCGCTCGCGGCCACCGACATCGAGAGCCAGGGAGCGGAGGCCGCGGGCGGCCACGGCGGTGTCGGCTACGGGCTGCTGATCCCCGATCCCGCCGGCATCCTCGCGCTGCCCGCCGGATTCAAGTACCGCGTCATCACCCACAGCGGGAAGACCAAGCTGGAGTCCGGCGAGATCACGCCCTCCAACCATGACGGCACGGCCGCCTTCGCGGGCCCCCGCGGCACCACCCTCCTCGTCAATAACCACGAGCTGAAGGGCCCGCGCGCCAACTGGAAGTACCCCGTGCCGCTCACCGAGGGCCTCGTCTACGACCCCGCCGCGTCCGGCGGCTGCACCGTCGTCGAGGTGCGCCCCGACGGACAGCTCGCCGAGTGGGTCGGCATCGCCGGGACCTCCACCAACTGCGCGGGCGGCAGCACTCCTTGGGGTACCTGGCTCACCGGCGAGGAGACCGAGGACAAGGCCGGCCAGAACGGCATGACAAAGGACCACGGCTACGTCTTCGAGGTCGACCCCGCCGACCTCCGCGCCAACCGCGACCCCAAGCCCGTCAAGGCGTTCGGCCGGTACGCCCACGAGGCGGTCGTCATCGACCCCAAGCGTGGCCACGCCTACCTCACCGAGGACGCCTCGGGCCCCAACGGCCTGCTCTTCCGCTGGACCCCGCCGGAGGGCTTCCGGCACGGCCGCGGCAAGCTGCGCACCCTCGCCGACGACGCCGGCGTCCTCCAGGCGTTCAAGTGCTTCGACTCCGGCGGCAAGTTCGTCGACGACCTCTCCCGCGCCACGAAGACCGGCACGGTCTACGGCGTCGACTGGATCGACGTCCCCGACCGCGACGCGAAGACCGCCCCCGTCCGCAAGCAGTTCGCCGACGGCGAGATCACCCGCGCCCGCAAGCTGGAGGGCATGTGGTGGGGCGACGGCGGCACCTACATCGTCTCCTCGTACGCCCGTGACGAGAGCCCCGTCCAGCACGACGGCCAGGTCTGGTTCTACGACCCCAAGCGCCGCACGCTGACGTTGAAGGTCCTGCTGGGCGTCAACCCCGACCCCTCCAAGGACGGTGCCTTCGACGGCCCCGACAACATCACCGTCTCCCCCTACGGCGGCCTCGTCATCGCCGAGGACGGCGAGGGCGTCCAGCATCTGTTCGGCGCCACCGACAGCGGCCGCACCTACCCCATCGCCCGCAACGAACTCAACATCGGCACCGAAGAGGAGCCCGAGTACAGCGAGTTCACCGGCGTCACCTTCTCGCCCGACGGCCGGACCCTGTACGCCAACATCCAGACGCCCGGAATCATGCTGGCCATCACCGGTCCCTGGAAGCGCCAGAAGCGCGGGTAATTAATTCGCTCGCCCGTTCCGCGGCCGCCCTCCTACAGTGATGAACGTCCAGGTGCGAAGGCAGGACCTACTTCCACTGATAATGGGGCGGCCGCGGGTTCGAGTCCCGCCACCGGTACAACGCGCCGGTGTAGCTCAGGGGTTAGAGCACCTAATGTCGGTTCCGCCGACCTGAACTCTGGACACCACAACTTCATGCACCTCCCGGTGCGAACCATTTGATCTCGGGGAGGCGCAGCTCAAGGTGGGTGCCCGGTGCGCAGGCAGCGGATACTTCGGGAACTGGTGGGGGCGAGTCCCTCATGCGGGTTCGAATCCCGTCATCGGCCCAGGGTCGGTGTGGCGGAACGGAAGACGCGCCAGTTATAAGCAACCGCAGTCGACTTCGACCTCGGACACCCTCCTTTTGTTGCGCCTCCCTCCGAAACGGCAATGAATTCGGGGGAATTCACCATGGCGCGATTCAACAAGAAGGCGGCACGAGCTCAGCCCACCTCGCGAGTCACCTCCACCGGACGGGTACTCCGGTCGTACGAGGGCGGCCGCGGCCACGAGCGGGACGCGCGCTCCGAACTCTTTCTGCTGGCGATCGCCAACTTCGTCTCGCAGCAGACCTTCTACGAGTCCGGCGCCGACCGTGACGACCGTTTCGCGCGCCTCGTTCGGCAGCTCGCCGTCGAGGACCCCGCGTGGACGGCCGGCCTGCTCGGCTGGCTGCGCGGCGAGGGAAACCTCCGTACGGCCTCGATCGTGGGCGCCGCCGAGTACGTGAAGGCACGTCTGGACGCGGGCGTCACCGACGGACCGGCCAACCGGCAGGTCATCGCCTCGGTGCTGCGGCGCCCGGACGAGCCCGGCGAGCTGCTCGGGTACTGGACGGCGACGTACGGCCGCGCCGTGCCCAAGCCCGTCAAGCGCGGTGTCGCCGACGCCGTACAGCGTCTCTACAGCGGCAAGTCGCTGCTGAAGTACGACACCGCGTCCAAGGGCTACCGCTTCGGCGACATCCTCAACCTGGTGCACGCGGCGCCCGACGCCGACAAGCCGTGGCAGGGCGAGCTGTTCCGGTACGCGCTCGACCGCCGGCACAACCCGGACGCGGCCGTGCCGCCCGCGTCGAACACCGTGCTCACCGCGCACCGCGAGCTGATGGCGCTGCCGGTCGGGCAGCGGCGTGCGGTCGTCACGTCCGAGGGCGGCGCCGAGCGGCTCGCGGCGGCCGGGATGACGTGGGAGGCGCTGGCCGGATGGCTCCAGGGCCCGATGGACAAGGCGGCCTGGGAGGCCGTGATCCCGTCCATGGGTGCCATGGCGCTGGTCCGCAACCTGCGGAACTTCGACCAGGCCGGAGTCTCGGACGAGGTCGCGGCCCAGGTCGCGGCGCGCATCAGCGACCCGGCCGAGGTCGCGCGGTCGCGGCAGTTCCCCTTCCGGTACCTGGCCGCGTACCAGCACGCGCCCTCGCTGCGCTGGTCGTACCCGCTGGAGCAGGCGCTCGGCCACTCGCTGGCCAATGTGCCCGCGCTGCCCGGCCGGACGCTGGTCCTGGTCGACCGTTCGGGCTCGATGTGGGCGCGGCTGTCGGACCGCTCGCAGCTCAACCGGGCCGACGCGGCGGCGATCTTCGGTACGGCGCTGGCACTGCGGGCCGAGCAGGCGGACCTCGTCGAGTTCGGTACCACGAGCCGGAACCTGGCGTACGGCAAGGGCGAGTCGGTGCTGAAGATCCTGGGCCGCTTCGGCGACCTGGGCGGCACCGACACCACCTCGGCGGTCCGTGCGCACTACCGGGGGCAGGACCGGGTGCTGATCGTCACCGACGAGCAGTACACGTTCAACCGGCACGGTGACCCGACCCAGCAGGTCCCCGCCCATGTGCCGGTCTACACCTGGAACCTCGCCGGCTACCGCGCGGGCCACGGCCCGTCGGGCAAGGCGAACCGGCACACGTTCGGTGGTCTCTCGGACGCGGCCTTCCGGATGGTTCCGCTGCTGGAGAGCGCTCGGGACGCCGACTGGCCGTGGGCTGTCTGAGCGGTGACAAGCGTGGCCCGCACTTTCACGGGGAGTGCGGGCCACACCCTTGTCCGTGCTCTTGTCCGCCTCGTGGATTGACATCTAACATTTCAGTTTGTGGAAGCCATACCGCGCACCTTGCTCAGGGACCGCGCCTACGAATCCATCCGGGACGCCATCGTCGCCGGTGAGCTCGAACCCGGCGCGGCGGTGCGGGACGCCGATCTCGCGGAACGGCTCGGGCTGTCCCGGGCGCCCGTGCGGGAGGCGTTCTCGCGGCTCGTCGACGAGGGGCTGCTGGAGAGCAAGCCGCAGAGCTATACCCGGGTGACCCCGCTGATGGCCGGGGAGGTGCGGGACGCCGCGGCCGTGGTGGGTGCCATGCACGAACTCGTCACCCGGGTCGCCGTGCCCCGGCTGTTCGCCGCGGACGTCGAGACGATGCGCACGGCCAACGAGAGGTTCGCGGCGGCCGTCGCCGCAGGCGACGTGGACACCGCGCTCCAGGCCGACGACGAACTCCACGACGTCCTCGTCCGTGTCAGCGGCAACCGCGCCGCGGCCGCCACCGCCGCCCGCTACACCCCGCTCATCCGCCGGCTGGAGCGACGGCGCTTCGGCGAGGGCGGCACCTGCCGTTCCGCCGGGCTGCACGAGCGGCTCATCGAGGCCTGCGCGGCCGGTGACGTGGACGGGGCGGTCCGGGTCACGGCCGAGATCTGGCGCGGCCTCGCCGAACTCGCCGACAGCGACTGAACCCCGTCCCGGGAGGACCCATGTCCCTTTCCTCGTACGACCGTTACCCGCTCCTCTTCGGTCCGTCGCCGGTGCACAGGTTGGAACGGCTCACCGCTCACCTCGGCGGTGCGGCGATCTGGGCCAAGCGCGAGGACTGCAACTCCGGGGTGGCGTACGGCGGGAACAAGACCCGCAAGCTGGAGTACCTGATCGCCGACGCCCTCGCCCAGGGCTGCGACACGCTGGTCTCGATCGGTGGGGTGCAGTCCAACCACACCCGTCAGGTCGCGGCCTGTGCCGCCCGTGCGGGGCTCAAGTGCGTGCTGGTGCAGGAGAGTTGGGTGGACTGGCCGGACGCCGTGTACGACAAGGTCGGCAACATCCTGATCAGCCGGCTCGCCGGGGCCGACGTACGGCTGGTGAAGGCCGGGTTCGGGATCGGGTTCAAGGAGAGCTGGGAGCAGGCGCTCAGGGAGGTCGAGGAGTCGGGCGGCAAGCCGTACGCCATCCCCGCCGGCGCCTCCGACCATCCGCTCGGCGGCCTCGGCTTCGCCGGGTGGGCGTACGAAGTCGCCGAGCAGGAACGGGAATCGGGGGTCTTCTTCGACACCGTGGTCGTGTGCTCGGTGACCGGGTCCACCCAGGCGGGGATGGTCGCCGGGTTCGCCGCCCTGGAGGAGGCGGGGGCGCGGCCGCGCCGGGTGCTCGGCATCGACGCGTCCGCGAAGCCCGCAGCCACGCGCGAGCAGATCGCCCGGATCGCCTACGGCACCGGGCAACTCATCGGGGTGAAGCGGGAGTTGACCGAAGCGGACATCGAGCTGGACGACCGGTACCACGCGGGCGTCTACGGCATCCCCGACGAGGCCACCCTCGCGGCGATGCGGCTCGCCGCCCGCACCGAGGGGATGGTCACCGACCCCGTGTACGAGGGAAAGTCCATGGCAGGCCTCGTCGATCTCGTGGAGCGCGGGGAGATCGGGCGGGACTCCACCGTCCTGTACGCCCACCTGGGCGGGCAGCCGGCGCTGAACGCCTACAGCGCGCTCTTCTGAACTGCGACGGGCTTCGGCGGACCGGATCGGCGGTCGGGTCCGGCCGGGGGAGGACGCCGGCCGGACCCGTGACGGCTACAGGGCCTGAGCGGCCGGCTTCACCATTCCGCGCACCGTGCGGGACTTCACGAAGTCGCCCATCGCCGTCATCTCCCACTCGCCGGAGAACTGGCGGATCAGCTTGGCCATCATCACACCGGTCTGGGCCTCGGCGCCGGTGAGGTCGAAGCGGACGAGTTCCTCGCCGGTCGTGGCGTCCAGCAGCCGGCAGTAGGCCTTGGCGACCTCGGTGAACTTCTGCCCGGAGAAGGAGTTGACGGTGAAGACCAGCCCGCTGACCTCCTGCGGCAGCCGTCCGAGGTCGACGGTGATGACCTCGTCGTCGCCGCCGCCCTCGCCGGTGAGGTTGTCGCCGGAGTGGCGGATGGCGCCGCCCACGATCTGGAGCTTGCCGAAGTAGCAGCTGTCGACGTGGTTGCGCTGCGGGCCGTACGCGATGACCGAGGCGTCCAGGTCGATGTCCTTGCCGCGGTACGCCGGCTCCCAGCCGAGGCCCATCTTGACCGAGGAGAGCAGGGGGCGGCCGCCCTTGACGAGGGACACCGTCTGGTTCTTCTGGAGGCTGACACGGCCCTTGTCGAGGTTGATCTTCCCCGCGCCGGGCGCGTGTGCGGGCGGCGGCGGGGTCGCCGGAGTGGTCATCGGCGGGGCGGGCGGGGTGACGGGGGTCTGGATGGTGGGCTGCGGCGGGGCGACGGGGGCGACGGGGGTGACGGGGGCGGCCGGCTGGGGCGGCGCCACGGGGGCCGGTTCCTCCACGCTCACGCCGAAGTCGGTGGCGATGCCGGCGAGGCCGTTGGAGTAGCCCTGGCCCACCGCGCGTGCCTTCCACGCGCCGTTGCGCAGGTAGATCTCCACGACCACCAGCGCGGTCTCGGCACCTAGCTGCGGGGGTGTGAAGGTGGCCAGGACGGCGTTGTCGTCGGCGCTGCGGATCGTCGCCGTCGGTTCGACGCCCTGGAAGGTCTGGCCGGCGGCGTCCGGGCTGGCGGTGACGACGATCTTCTCGATGCCGGGCGGCAGCGCGGCGGTGTCGACGATGATCGCGTCCGGGGCTGCGCCGCCGCCGGAGCGGTACGTCACGCCCGGGCCGTTGGGCTGGTTGTAGAAGATGAAGTCGTCGTCCGAGCGCACCTTGCCGTCGGCGGTGAGCAGCAGGCCCGATACGTCGAGCCGCACCGGGGCGGCGACGTCCACCGTCACGCGCGCGGTGGAGAGAGGGATGTTCGAGCCGGGGGTCATAGCTGTCATGACCGGTGAACGATCGAGCCCGCTTTACCGTTCCCTTACCTGCGACCGATCGGCTCAGTGGCGGTTTCTGGGGTGGTTGCGGGCGGTGCGTTCATTGCCGCGCTTGTAGTTTCCGGTCCAGCGGGCCATGACGAGCTGAGGGTCGGAGGACGACTCGACCTCGGCGAGGAACTGGGTGGCTCTTGGGCCGTGGAGGGTGGTGGCGGGGCGGTTGTGGTGGGTGATGTGGACGGTTCCGTTGGTGTGGGCTTCGTAGTGGAATCCCTGGGGTCTTGGCATGCGGGGATGGTAGGGGGCCGGTGGGGGCGGACCCCAACGGTTTTCGCCCCCGCCGCCCCTACCCGTCCCCATCCCTGGGGGCTGCGCCCCCAGACCCCCGCTTCGGCCCTGAACGGGCCTCGCCCTCAAACGCCGGACGGGCTGGTTGGTCAGCCCCTCCGGCGTTTGAGGAGCGGGGGCGAGGAAAAGCCCTACGGCACCACCACGATCTTCCTGCCCACGCCCGCCGCGAACTGGTCCAGGGCCTCCGGATACCGGTCCAGGGGGATGCGGTCGCTGATGAAGATCTCGGGGTCGAGGACGCCGTTCGCGAAGAGTTCCGCCGCCCGTTCGAAGCTGTGGAGGACCGCCATCGAGCCCGTGATGGTGATCTCCTGGTTGTAGATGCGGTACGGGTCGATCGTCACGCGCGTCGCGTAGTCGGCCACGCCGAACTGGAGGAACGTGCCCGCCTTCGCCACCCGCTCCAGCCCGTCCTGGATCGCCGCCGCGTTGCCCGTCGCGTCGACGACCACGTCCCAGCCCTGAGGGCGCTCGAGCTCGTCCGCGTTCGCCGCCGAGGACGAGACGCCCAGTCGGCGGGCCGTTTCCAGGCGGGACGGGTTCAGATCCACCACGTCCACACTCGCCGCACCCGTCCGCTTTGCCAGCTCCAGCATCATCAGCCCCATGGTTCCGGAGCCGTAGATCAGGACGTGGGCGCCCAGCCGGGACTGCAGGACGTCGTAGCCGCGTACCGCGCACGACAGCGGTTCCACCAGGGCCGCGTCCTGCGTGCGGACGTGCTCGGGGAGCCGTACGCAGTTCGCCACCGGGGCCACCGCGTACTGCGCCGCGCCGCCGGCCGTGGTCACACCGATCGCCGCCCAGCGTTCACAGAGGTTGTTGTGGCCCGTACGGCAGTAGCGGCACTCGTAGCAGTACAGGGACGGGTCCACCGCCACCCGGTCGCCCACCGACAGTTCCGTCACCTGCCGGCCGACCCCCACCACCTCGCCCGCGAACTCGTGCCCCGGCACGATCGGCAGCTTCGGCGCGAACTCGCCCTGGAGGATGTGCAGGTCGGTGCCGCACAGTCCGCACGCGGCGACCTCGACGACGACCTCGCGCGGACCCGGCGTCGGGTCCGGGACCTCGGCGACGACGGCACGGCCCACGGACTCGATGACGGCGGCCTTCATTTCACGGCTCCCAACGACAGACCCTGGACCAGCTTGTCCTGGGCGGCGAACCCCGCGGCGAGCACCGGCAGGGAGATGACGAGCGACGCGGCGCATACCTTCGCCAGGAACAGGCCCTGGCTGGTGATGAAGCCGGTCAGGAAGACGGGGGCGGTCTCCGCCACCACGCCGGTCAGGACCCGCGCGAACAGCAGCTCGTTCCAGCTGAAGATGAAGCAGATCAGCGCTGTGGCGGCGATTCCCGGGAGGGCGATCGGGGCCACCACGCGCGCCAGGATCGTCGGGAGCCGCGCCCCGTCCACCCGGGCCGCCTCGATGATCGCCACCGGCACCTCGGCCAGGAACGACTGCATCATCCACACCGCGATCGGCAGGTTCATGGAGGTGTAGAGGATGACCAGCAGCCAGATGTTGTCGAGCATGTCCGTGTTCTTGGCGAACAGGTAGATGGGCAGCAGACCCGCCACCACCGGCAGCATCTTCGTCGACAGGAAGAAGAACAGGACGTCCGTCCACTTCTTCACCGGGCGGATCGACAGCGCGTACGCCGCCGGGAGCGCCAGGAGCAGGACGAAGGCCGTCGACGCCAGCGATGCCACCGTCGAGTTGATCAGCGAGGGCCAGGGGCTCGCGCCGCCGCCCGTGCCGAAGAACTCGCGGTAGCCGTCCAGGGTGAGGGCCGCTCCGAAGGAGGGGGGATTCGTCGCCGCGTCCGTCTCCGAGTGGAAGGACGTCAGGGCCATCCACGCGATGGGGAGGAAGAAGACGATCCCCAGCAGCCAGGCCAGCAGGCCCAGGCCAACGCCCTTACGGCGTACGGTCATTGCACTCATGCCCGACCCGCCTCCTCACGGAACAGGGACGACACCACGCGCAGGGCGAAGGTCGCGATGATGATCGAGCCGATGACCACCAGGACGCCCGCGGCCGAGGCGAGGCCGTTCTCGTGGGCCTGGTAGAAGCTCTGGTAGACGGTGTAGGGGAGGTTGGCGGTGCCGAGGCCGCCCGACGTGATGGTGAAGACCGCGTCGAAGTTCTGGACGATGTAGATCGAGCCCAGCAGGGCGCCGAGTTCGAGGTAGCGGCGCAGGTGCGGGAGGGTCAGGTAGCGGAACATCTGCCACTGGCTGGCGCCGTCGACCTTCGCCGCCTCCATCTGCTGCTGGTCGCGGCTCTGCAGGCCGGCCAGCAGGATCAGCATCATGAACGGCGTCCACTGCCAGACGAGAGAAGCTTCGACGGCGAGCAGCGGGGTGTTGGAGATCCAGTCGGGCTGTGGGCCGCCCACATAGTGCAACAACCCATTGAGCAGACCGTATTCAGGGTTGTAGAGCACATGCTTCCAGAGCAGTGCCGCGGCCACGGGGACCACCAGGAAGGGGGCGATGAGGAGGGTGCGGACCACGCCACGGCCCCGGAAATTCCGGTCGAGGAGCAGTGCCAGAGCCAGGCCGAGCACCAGGCTGACCAGCACCACGGCGACCGTCAACAGGACCGTCGTCCACACCGAGCGGCGCAGGGCCTCGTCGGTCAGGACCTGCTGGTAGTTGTCGATGCCCGTGAAGTGCCGGGCCTTCGGGTACAGGGCGTTCCAGTCGAAGAACGAGATCACCAGCGTGGCCACGAACGGGAGCTGGGTGACCACGATCATGAAGATCAGGGCGGGCAGGAGCGGGGCCCGGGTGGCCCAGTTGCGCAGCCGGGCCGACGGTGGGCGGGCGGCGCGTACGGGAGTTGCGGCCACGGGGGCCGTCGTTGTCGCTGTCATCGTCCCTCGTACTCCTCGGAGATCTTCTCGGCGAGCCGCTGGGACTTCTCCAGCGCCGACTCGACGGACTGGCGTCCGGCGATGGCCGCGCTGATCTCCTGGGAGACCTTGGTGCCGAGATCGGTGAACTCGGGGATGCCGACGAACTGGATGCCGGGCGCGGGGCGCGGCTGCACCCCCGGGTCATTGGGCTGCGCGCCCTCGATGGCCTCCTTGGTCATCTCCTGGAAGGCGGCGGCCTCTTTGACGTACGCCGGATTCGTGTACGTCGACGCGCGCTTGCCGGCCGGGACGTTGGACCAGCCGATCTGGTCGCCGACCAGCTGTTCGTACTGCTTTCCGGAGGCCCAGGACACGAACTTCCAGGCCTTGTCGGGGTTGCGGGAGGCGTCCTGGATGCCCCAGGCCCAGGTGTAGAGCCAGCCGGAGGACTTCGTCTCCTCGACGGGAGCGGGGGCGTAGCCGACCTTGCCCTTGACGGGGGAGTCGTTCGCCTCCAGGGAACCGGCGGCGCTCGTGGCGTCGTACCACATGGCGACCTTGCTCTGGGTCATGTTGTTCAGGCACTCGGCGAAGCCGGACTGGGGCGCTCCCGACTCACCGTGCTCGCGTACGAGGTCGACATAGAACTTCGTCGCCTTCTCCCACTCGGGAGAGTCGAGCCGGGCCTTCCAGTTCTGGTCGAACCAGGTGCCGCCGAAGGTGTTCACGACGGTCGTCAGAGGCGCCATCACCTCGCCCCAGCCCGGCAGTCCGCGCAGACAGATGCCCTTCATGCCGGACTCGGCGCCGTCCACCTTCGCGGCCAGGTCGGCCACCTGGGTCCAGGTGGGGTGGGCCGGCATCGTCAGGCCCGCCTTCGCGAAGACGTCCTTGCGGTACATCAGGAAGGAGGACTCGCCGTAGAAGGGCTGGCCGTAGAGCTTGCCGTCGTCGCCGGTCAGGGACTGGCGCATGGGCTTGAGGACGTCCTGCTCGTCGTACGCCGGGTCCTTGGCGACGTAGGAGTCCATCTCGTGCAGCCAGCCGTTGCGGGCGTAGATCGGGATCTCGTAGTTGGAGAGGGTGGCCACGTCGTACTGGCCCGCCTGGTTGGCGAAGTCCTGGCTGATCTTGTCGCGGACGTCGTTCTCGGGCAGGACGGTGAAGTTGACCTTGATGCCGGTCTCTTCGGTGAAGCGGGGGGCGAGTTTCTGCAACTCGGTCATCTGGGGGTTGTTGACCATGAGGACGTTGATCGAGTTGCCGCCCGCCCCCGCCCCGCCGGCTCCGACCCAGCAGCCGGAGAGCAGCGGGGTGAGCAGCGTCCCTGCGGCGGCCAGGGCGAGCGTGGCTCGCGGTGGCCGTCGTCGGCTCTGGGTTCGCATGGATCGCTCCTGGACTTATGGGGAGATAAAGGGCACGACAAGGTGTGGCGTGCCGCATTGAGTGGTGAGTTGGTTTTTCAGACGCGGATGACCTGAGGCCCGAGCAGTGAGTAGCGGTGGGCCTCGGACGTGGGGAGCAGGGTGCTCGTGACGATCGTCTCCAGCGCGCCGATCTCCGCGAACCGGCAGAAGCTGACCGCCCCGAACTTGGTGTGGACACCCGCGAACACCGTGCGGCGCGCGGCCCGGATCGCCTGTGCCTTGACCTCGCTGACCGCGGGGTCGGGGGTGGTGAGGCCGTGTTCGCGGGAGATGCCGTTGGCGCCGATGTAGGCGAGGTCGAGGACGAAGCCGGCGAGCATCTTCGTCGTCCAGTGGTCGACGGTGGCCAGGGTGCCGGAGCGGACCCGGCCCCCGAGCAGCAGGACCGAGACGCCGTCCGCCTCGGCGAGGGCGCCCGCGACCGGGAGGGATGCGGTGACCACGGTCAGGGGGCGGTCCCGGGGGAGGGCCTCGGCGATGAGCTGGGGGGTGAAGCCCTCGTCGACGAAGACCGTCTCGGCGTCCCCGAGCAGTTCGGCCGCGGCGGTGGCGATGCGGCGTTTCTCGGGGACGTGGCTGGTGGCGCGGAAGGCGAGCGTCGTCTCGAAGCCGGCGCTCTCCACGGGGTAGGCGCCGCCGTGGGTGCGGCGGACCAGGCCGTGGTCCTCCAGGGCGCGGAGGTCTCGGCGGACGGTTTCCTTTGCCACGCCGAGCTGGGTGGCGAGTGTGTTGACGTCCACGGCGCCGGTGGTGCGGGCGGCGTGGACGATTTCCCGCTGGCGTTCCTCCGCGGTTCTGGTCATTCGGTCACCCGCCTTCCTGTCGTGCTGCCCGTTCGGGCCGTATGCAGGAAGTTGTACAGCGGGGACGGGGTGGTGACCAGGTCTGTTACGAGGGGGATGCTGACCGGATGTGCCCGTTCGGGCAGGGTGCGCCGATGAGCTCGGAGGCGGCTGCCGTGTGGCGGCTGCGGGTTTGTTGTGGCTGGTCGCGCAGTTCCCCGCGCCCCTGGACGTGGCGCTCGGCGCCACGGTCCACGGCGCCCGTCATGCCCGTATCGATCTGCGGGCCGGTCCGTTCTGTGACCGTCAGTACGGCCAGATCGGCGGGTCGCTCACGAAGTGGCCGCCGAGGTGGGCGTGGGCGATGTTCTCCGGGTCCAGCTCGCCCTGCTCGGCGATGATCTTCTCGGCGTACTGCTCGGAGTCGTCCTGGGGGTCGTAGCCGATCGCCCGGGCCGTGCTGAGGTCCCACCACAGGCGGGTGTTGGCGGAGGAGCCGTAGACGACGGTGTGCTGGACGTCCTCGGCGGTCAGGGCCGCGTGGAAGAGGCGGGCGCCGTCGGCCGGGCTCATCCACACCGACAGCATGCGGACGCTGCTGGGCTCGGGGAAACAGGAGCCGATGCGCACCGACACGGTCTCCAGGGCGTGCTTGTCCCAGTAGAGCTGGGCGAGGTCCTCGCCGAAGGACTTGGACAGGCCGTAGAAGGTGTCCGGGCGGTGCGGGGTGTCGATCGGGATCAGGGGGGCGTCGCCCTGGGGGCGGGGGGTGAAGCCCACCGCGTGGTTGGAGGAGGCGAAGACGATCCTCGGTACGCCCTCCTCGCGGGCGGCCTCGTACAGGTTGTAGGTGCCCTCGATGTTCGCCCTGAGGATCTTGTCGAAGGAGGCTTCCAGGGAGATGCCCGCGAGGTGGATGATCGCGTCGACGCCCCGGACGGCCTCGCGCACGGCGTCCTTGTCGGCGAGGTCCGCGACGATCGCGTCCGGTTCGCCCTCGACGGGGAGCAGGTCGAGGAGGCGCAGCTCGTAGCCGTACCCGGGAAGCAGGTCCCGCATCAGGGTGCCGAGCCCGCCGGCGGCGCCGGTGAGCAGAACGGTGCGGGGCGCTGGCATCCTCGGTTCTCCTTGGGTCGACGACCGTAAGACTGCTCGGTATTCACATTCGTGGACAAGTTAAGGATCATCGCCACGCCTCGTCAAGGGTGGTGCTACGCATGTTCAGAAATGTAAACTCTGATCAGAATCCCGCACGCCTCTGTTTCTCGTTCTAGGGAGAGCCCGTGACGACTGCCGACCTCGCCACCCGACTCGGCATCCCCAGCGGGCCGCTGTTCTTCCCCGTCACCGCCTATGCGCCCGACGGCTCGGTCGACCTCGACGTCTACCGCGCGCATGTGCGCCGCGGGGTGGAGGCCGGGGCCGCCGCCGTCTTCGCGTGCTGCGGCACCGGGGAGTTCCACGCGCTGACGCCCGAGGAGTTCGAGGCGTGCGTGCGGGCGGCCGTGGAGGAGACGGCGGGACGTGTGCCGGTCGTCGCGGGCGCCGGGTACGGCACCGCGCTCGCCGTGCGGTACGCGAAGCTGGCCGAGGCGGCCGGCGCGGACGGACTGCTCGCGCTGCCGCCGTACCTCGTGATCGCCGGGCAGGAGGGCCTGCTGCGGCACTACAAGGAGATCGCGGCGGCCACCGCGCTGCCCATCGTCGTCTACCAGCGCGACAACGCCGTGTTCACACCGCCGACCGTCGTCGAACTGGCCCGCACCGAAGGGATCGTCGGCCTCAAGGACGGGCTCGGCGACCTCGACCTCGTCCAGCGGATCGTCAGCGCCGTCCGCACCG
Organism: Streptomyces sp. NBC_00019; assembly: GCF_045041015.1. Lineage (NCBI taxonomy): Bacteria > Bacillati > Actinomycetota > Actinomycetes > Kitasatosporales > Streptomycetaceae > Streptomyces > Streptomyces sp. NBC_00019. The sequence goes on along the minus strand of NZ_CP108302.1, from coordinate 2,811,577 downwards.
AGGTCCCCGGCGACTTCCTCTACTTCAACGGCCTGCCGACCGCCGAACAGACCCAGCTCGCCTACCGCGCGGTCGGCGTCCCGCTCTACTCCTCCGCCGTGTTCTGCTTCGCCCCCGAGATCGCCCTCGCCTTCCACGGGGCGCTCGAGTCGGGCGACTCGCGGACGGCCAACCGCCTCCTGGACGGCTTCTACCGCCCGTTCGTCGAGCTGCGCGCCCAGGGCCGCGGTTACGCCGTCGCCCTGGTCAAGGCCGGTGTACGGCTGCGCGGGCTCGACGTGGGGGAGGTGCGGCCGCCGCTGCACGAGCCGACCGAGGATCATGTGAAGCAGCTCGCTCAGATCATCGAGCGTGGATACGCGCTGCTGGAGGAGGACACCAAGTGAAGGCGTCGACATTCGTCTACCCCTGGGACGTCAACGGGGACCCGGAGGCCGCCGCGCGCATCGCCTCCCTCGGTGTGCGGCAGGTGACGCTAGCCTCCGCGTACCACTCCACGCGCGCGTTGACGCCCCGCCACCCGCGCCACCGCATCGTCACCGCCGAGCACGCGTCCGTGCTCTACCCCACCGACGACCGCTGGCAGGGAAGGGAGTTGAGCCCGTACCCGGCCGGCGACTGGGCGCCCGGCGACGCGTTCGGCGAGGCGGCCGCCGCGCTGACGCAGGCCGGTCTGGAGGTGCACACCTGGGTGGTCCTCGCCCACAACTCCCGCCTGGGCGCGGAACATCCGGACACCTCGGTCGTCAACGCCTACGGCGACCGCTACCCGTGGGCCCCCTGTATCGCCCAGCCCGCCACGCGCGCGTACCTCGTCGACCTGGCCGCCGAGGCCGCGGTGCGCCCGGGCGCGCGCGGCACCGAACTGGAGTCCCTCGGCTGGTACGGCCTCCAGCATCTGCACGCCCACGACAAGACCGGCGGGGTCGGCCTCGGGGACGCCGGGATGTATCTGATGGCGCTCTGCTTCTGCGCGGTCTGCCGGGAGGGCTACGGCGCCCAGGGCCTGGACGCCGACGAACTGGCGGCCGCGGTACGGGACGCGCTGGAGCCGCTGTGGCAGGGGGCGCCGGACGACCCGGACTGGGCCGGTGTCGAGAAGCTCCTCGGTGCCTCGGTGGCGGCGGCCACGCGTGCGTGGCGCGACGAAACCGCCCGCACGCTCCAGGAGGCGGCGGTCGGCGCGGTGCGCGCGACGGCTCCCGACGGTTTCCAGATCCTGCTGCACGCCGACCCGGTGACGCACCACGTCGGCGCGAACCCCGGCGTGGACCCCGCGCACATCCTCTCCGTCGCGGACGGCGTGGTCGTGCCGTGCGCGGGCGGACCGGGCCTGCTGACGCCCTTCGCCGAGCAGGGCCGGACGGACACGGTGATCGCCGCCAACTTCGGCGTGGTCTCCGGGATGGGCGGCAGCCCCGGCACGCTCGCGACGGACGCGGCACGCGCGCGGGAGCTGGGCGCCACGGAGATGCGGCTCTATCACGCGGGGTTGGCGTCGGACGGGGATCTGGAGCTGGTGCGCGCGGCGCTCGCCGGCCTCTGAGCCAGCGGCACCGCCGTCAGCAGCCACAGCCCGCCCAGGACGACCAACAGCGGCTTCTGGTCGACCAGTTCGACCAGGACCGCCCCCGCGGCCAGCCCGAGGACGTTCGGTGTGAACACCAGGGTGTTGGCCGTGGCGACCGTGCGGCCCAGCAGTGCGTCCGGTGTCTCGCGCTGTACGGCGGTGAGCGCGGCGATCAGCACACAGGGCAGCCCCACCCCGCTCGCCGCGCTGCACGCGAGGGCCACCGGATCGGACGGGACGGCCCTGACGGCCGTCGCGACGGCCGTCAGGGCGATGCCGTACGCCGCGAACCGGCGGGCGCCGAGAAGCCGCAGGGCGGGGCCCGAGAGCAGCCCGACCACCACGGAACCGGCGCCCTGGACGGCGTAGAGGACACCGGCGTACGCGGGGGAGTGCCCGAGGTCGTCGATGACGGCGTAGAGCATCGCACCGGTCAGGCCGGCGAAGAGCATGGTGGTGCCGCCGGCCAGGACGAGGGGGCGCAGGAGCGGGTGGGCCCGCAGATGACGGACGGCCTCGGCGGCGTGGGTGCGCCGGGACGGCCCCGGCCTGCTCTCCCGGACGCGGAGGGCGGCGTACAGTACCGTGGCCAGCACGAAGGTGAGGGCGTCGAGGAGGGCGACGGCCGGGCCGCCGTACGCGGTGTAGAGCCCCGCGCCCGCCAGTGGGGCCACGAGTTTCATGCCCTCCGTGATCGCCGTCCGCAGCCCGTTGAACTCGCCGAGCAGCGACGGGTCGACGGCGGCGGCGACCAGGGCGGACTCGGCCGCGTCATGGACGACGCCTGCCGCGCCGTAGACGAAGAGGACCGTGTAGAGAAGCCAGAGGCCGTCGGCGGAGTCGACGGTGAAGAGGGTGGGCAGCAGGGCGGCCAGGAGCAGGTTCGCGCCGATCAGCAGCGGTTTGCGCCGCACACGGTCGGCCAGGGTGCCCAGGAGCGGACCGAGCAGCGTCGGCGCCCACATGGCGAGCAGGCACAGCGCGGCGAGGCCGTCCGAGCCGGTGAGGTCCTTGACCCAGACGCCCGAGGCCAGCCAGAGCGCGGAGGTGCCGAAGCCGGAGACGACGACGGCGCCGAGGTAGAGGCCGGCGTCGCGGTCGCGCAGGACGGTCCAGATGGGTGCCATGCCTGCTGATCGTGGGACTAAGGAGGGGGTGCGGGGATCGGGCAGGTGCCCTAGAAGGAGATGCGTTTCCACAGACGGCGATGAGTTCTGGGAGGCCTGCCGGTCTACCTCCTGAAGGGCACCCATCCCGGAGGAGCACGCATGACTTTCGACCTCGGCCCCCAGACCCGCACCCTGGCGCACCTCGCCCGGGCCGTCCGGGACGAGCAGCTGGCGGATCCGACCCCCTGTCCGGACATGGCGGTCCGCAATCTGCTGGGCCACCTGCTGGGCCTGAGCGTCGCCTTCCGTGACGCGGCCCGCAAGGACCTCGGCCCCACGACGAACACCGCCCCCACCGCCGCCGTACCGGACATCGGCCCCGGCTGGCGCGAGGAGCTGCCGAAGGTCCTCGACGAACTCGCCGACGCCTGGCGCGACCCGTCCGCCTGGACCGGTATGACCCGCGCGGGCGGCGTCGACCTGCCCGGCGAGGTCGCCGGAGCGGTCGCGGTCGACGAACTGGTCGTCCACGGCTGGGACCTGGCCCGCTCCACCGGCCTCCCGTACGACCCGGACCCCGTCGCGCTCCAGGTGTCGTACGACTTCCTGCTCGCGGCCGCCAAGGAGGACGACCGGGGCGGTGGCATCTTCGGTCCCGTGGTCCCCGTGCCGGACGGCGACCCGCTGCTCGACCGGGCCGTCGGGCTGAGCGGACGGAATCCGGGGTGGCGGCCTTGATCGAACGACCTTGATCGAGCGGCCCTGATCGAGCGGCCTTAATCAGAGGCGTGTGCGAGGCACCCGGACCTACGCTCCCCGCATGTCTCTCACCCTCACCGTCCTCGGCACCGCCTCCCCGCACCCCGGCCCGGACACTCCGTGCTCCGGCCATCTGGTGCAGGGAGGCGGTGCCGAGGTGTGGGTGGACGCCGGGACCGGGACCTTCGCCGAGTTGCAGCGGCACACGGATCCGACGCGGCTGAGCGCGATCTGGATCTCGCATCTGCACGCCGACCACTACGCCGACCTGACGGCCGCCGTCTACGGCTTCGCGTACGGCGGGCTCACCCTCCCCGCGCCGATCCCGGTGTACGCGCCGCGCGACTGCGCCCCACGCCTCGCCGGGTTCTTCGGGCGCCCGGACACCGGGTTCCTGAGCGGCGTCTTCGACTTCCGGCCGCTGTACGACGGGCACTCCGTCCGGCACGGCGATCTGACGCTCACCGCCCGCGGTGTCGAGCACGACGTCGAGGCCTACGGCCTGTGGGCCGAGAGCGGCGGACGGGCCCTGGCGTACTCCGGGGACACCGGTCCGTGCGACGGACTGCTGCATCTCGCCGGTGGGGCGGACCTGTTCCTCTGCGAGGCCGATGTCGACGCGCATTGCGAAGGCGAAGTCGACCCGGTGCATCTGACACCGGAGGAGGCCGGGGCCTTCGCCCGCGGGGCGGGAGACGTGGGGACGTTGCTGATCACCCACGTCGGGCCCACCCTCACCCCCGAGAACGCCACCGCGCGCGCCGCCTCCGTCTTCGGCGGCCGCACCGCCGCCGCACGCGTCGGCGAGACGTACACCGTCTGAACTCTCTGATCGGCAACCTCAACTTCCTTTGTCAGAAGCATTGACGAAACACAGGCCCCCTCCTACCTTCAACCCGTCGTACTTCGTACGTCATATATGAGACGCGATACGTGAGATCCGATACGCGAGATCCGAGAGGCGCGCATGACCTCTGTGCCCACGCCGATCCCCTCCCGCACGCAGTACGTGCTCGAGGAGATCAAACGCCGCATCCTCACCGGCCAGTTGACGCCGGGGCAGGCTCTGGTCGAGACCGAGCTCGCCGCGCAGTTCGGGGTGTCCAAGACCCCGGTGCGCGAGGCGCTCAAGACCCTGGCCGGCACCGGGCTCGTCGTGATGAACCAGTACAAGGGCGTCACGGTGCGCATGGTGGACGCGGACATGGCGCGCGAGGTCTACGACGTCCGGCTGCTCCTCGAACCCGAGGCCCTGAAGCGGGCGGTGAAGCGCGGTGCCTCCCTCGACGAGGCCCGTGACGCGCTGACCCGCGCCGACCAGGCCACCGACACCGCCGAACGCTCTCTCGCCAACCGGGAGTTCCACCGGTCCCTGTATCTGCCGTGCGGCAACCCGCTGCTCGGCCGGATGCTCGACGAGGTCCGTGACCAGGCGGCACTCGTCTCCGCCGTCGCCTGGGCGGCCTCGCCCTCCTGGGAGCGGGAGGCCGGTGAGCACCGGGAGATCCTGCGGCTCGCTCTCGACGGTGACGCCGACGGCGCGGCCCGCGCCCTCCACGCGCACATCGCGTCGTTCGTGCAACGGGCCTTCCCGGACGCGGAGTCCGAGGCCCAGGGAGAGGACGGTCAGGCATGACAGCGACGTTCGAGACCCAACGGGCGGCCCTGGCCGACGTGGTGGCGATCCCGGTGACACCGTTCGCCGAGGACGGCACCGTCGACCAGGACACCCACCGGGCCCTGCTGCGTCGTCTCCTCGACGGTGGGGTCACGACCCTCACCCCCAACGGGAACACCGGCGAGTTCTACGCCCTGACCCCCCAAGAGCGCCAGCTCGTCACCGAGTTGACGATCGACGAGGCCGGCGACCGTGCCGTGATCCTTGTCGGCGTCGGCCACGACGTGCCCACCGCCGTCGCCTCCGCACGGCACGCCCGTGAGCTGGGCGCGGCGATGGTGATGGTCCACCAGCCCGTCCATCCCTACGTCTCCCAGGGCGGCTGGGTCGACTACCACCGCGCCATCGCCGAGGCCGTGCCCGAGCTGGGCGTCGTCCCGTACATCCGCAACGCGCAGCTCAGCGGTGCTCGTCTCGCCGAACTCGCCGACGCCTGCCCGAACGTCATCGGGGTGAAGTACGCCGTCCCGGACGCGGCGAGATTCGCCGCCTTCGCCCGGGACGCGGGACTGGAACGCTTCGTGTGGGTCGCCGGCCTCGCCGAGCCCTACGCCCCCTCCTATTTCTCCGCGGGCGCCACCGGCTTCACCTCCGGACTCGTGAACGTCGCCCCGGCCGTCTCGCTGAACATGATCGAAGCACTGCGATCCGGCGACTACCCGGCCGCCATGAAGGTCTGGGAGCAGATCCGCCGCTTCGAGGAGCTCCGTGCCGCCAACGGCTCCGCCAACAACGTCACCATCGTCAAGGAGGCCCTCGCCTCCCTCGGTCTGTGCCGCCGCGAGGTGCGTCCGCCGAGCCGGACGCTGCCCGAGGACGAGCGGGCCGAGGTCGCCGGGATAGCCGCCGGGTGGTCGATATGACCGACAGAGAGCGAAAGCGCCCCGAGGAGCTCCGGAGCCACCAGTGGTTCGGCACCGAGGGCCAGTTGCGCACCTGGTCGCACAACGCCCGGATGCGCCAGCTGGGTTACGAGGCGGAGGAGTACCGGGGCCGCCCGGTGATCGCCGTCCTCAACACCTGGTCCGACATCAACCCCTGCCACGTCCATCTGCGCGAGCGCGCCGAGGCGGTCAAGCGGGGCGTGTGGCAGGCCGGGGGCTTCCCGCTCGAGTTCCCGGTCTCCACGCTCTCGGAGACGTACCAGAAGCCGACCCCGATGCTCTACCGCAACCTCCTCGCGATGGAGACGGAGGAGTTGCTGCGGTCGTACCCGATCGACGCGGCGGTGCTGCTCGGCGGCTGCGACAAGTCGACGCCGGCGCTGCTCATGGGCGCCGCCTCGGCCGACGTGCCGTCGCTCTTCGTGCCCGCGGGGCCGATGCTGCCGGGGCACTGGCGCGGGGAGACCCTCGGGTCCGGTACCGACATGTGGAAGTACTGGGACGAGCATCGCGCGGGCAATCTGACGGACTGCGAACTCCGCGAGCTCCAGGGCGGGTTGGCGCGTTCACCCGGTCACTGCATGACCATGGGGACCGCGTCCACGATGACCGCGGCGGCGGAGGTCCTCGGCATGACACTGCCGGGCGCCTCCTCGATCCCGGCCGTCGAGTCCGGGCACGAGCGGATGGCCGCCGCCTCCGGGCGCCGTGCCGTGGAGCTCGCCTGGACCGCCCTCAAGCCGTCGGAGATCCTCACCCGGGAGGCCTTCGAGGACGCCGTCACCACGGTGCTCGGACTCGGCGGCTCCACCAACGCCGTGATCCACCTGATCGCGATGGCGGGCCGGTCCGGGATCAAGCTCGCCCTCGACGACTTCGACCGCATCGCCCGTACCGTCCCGGTGCTGGCGAACGTACGGCCCGGCGGACAGACGTACCTCATGGAGGACTTCTACTTCGCCGGTGGCCTGCCCGCCTTCCTCACACGGATCACCGACCTGCTGCACCTGGACCGGCCGACCGTCAACGGCACTCTGGGGGAGCAGCTCGAAGGTGCCGTCGTGCACGACGACGACGTCATCCGCACCCGCGAGAACCCGGTCGCCGACGAGGGCGGTGTCGCCGTCCTGCGCGGCAACCTCTGCCCGGACGGCGCGGTCATCAAGCACATCTCCGCCGAGCCGCACCTGCTCAAGCACACCGGTCCCGCGGTCGTCTTCGACGACTACAAGACCATGCAGCGGACCATCAACGACCCGTCGCTGAACATCACCGCCGACAGTGTGGTGGTGCTGCGCAACGCCGGGCCCAAGGGCGGACCCGGCATGCCCGAGTACGGCATGCTGCCCATCCCCGACCACCTGCTCAAGCAGGGGGTGCGGGACATGGTCCGGATCTCCGACGCCCGGATGAGCGGCACGAGCTACGGCGCGTGTGTGCTGCACGTCGCGCCCGAGTCGTACATCGGCGGACCGCTCGCCCTCGTCCGCAGCGGTGACCGGATCACCCTGGACGTCAAGGCGCGCTCCCTCCATCTCCATGTGGACGACGAGGAGTTGGAGCGCCGCAGGGCGCAGTGGACGCCGCCGCCCGTCCGTTACGAGCGAGGCTACGGCGCGCTCTACAACGAGCAGATCACGCAGGCCGACACCGGCTGCGACTTCGAGTTCCTGGCCCGTCCGGGCAAGGCGAGCGACCCGTACGCCGGCTGAGCCGCAGCAGCACCACAGCGCACCTGCATGTCCAGAGAGAAAGCGCTTCCCGCAAGACGTACCAAGACGTACCGAGATCGGAGAACAGTCATGGCCCAAGCCGCAGCCGTGGCGAAACCGCCCGCGCCACCCCGGCGGCGCCGTGCCTCCGCCACCCCACGCAAGCTCCCCTACCTGCTGATCGCACCGGCCGGCCTGCTCATGCTGGGCTTCATCGCCTACCCGGTCATCAGCGTCTTCTACTACAGCCTGCAGAACTACAACCCCACGAAGCCCTGGCGCAACGGATACGCGGGCTTCGACAACTTCGTCCACGCCTTCACCGAGGACCCGGTCTTCTGGGACACGCTGGTCTTCAGCGCCAAGTGGGTCTTCGTCGAGGTCGGCCTCCAGCTGCTCTTCGGTCTCGCGCTGGCGCTCATCGTCAACCAGAGCTTCGTGGGCCGGGCCATGGGACGCGCCATGGTCTTCTCCCCGTGGGCCGTCTCCGGCGTGCTGACCTCCGCGATCTGGGTCCTGCTCTACAACTCCCAGACGGGCATCACCCGTTACCTCGCGGACATGGGCATCGGCTCCTACGGCACCAGCTGGCTGTCGGACACCTCCACCGTGTTCCCGGCGGCGATCGTCGCCGACCTGTGGCGTGGTGTCCCCTTCTTCGCGATCCTCATCCTCGCCGACCTGCAGTCCGTCTCGAAGGACCTCTACGAAGCCGCCGAGGTCGACGGGGCCAGCCGGTTCAAGCAGTTCCTGCACATCACGCTGCCGCACCTGAAGGACGCGATCATCCTGTCCACGCTGTTGCGGGCGGTCTGGGAGTTCAACAACGTCGACCTGCTCTACACCCTCACCGGCGGCGGACCCGCGGGCGAGACGACGACCCTCCCGCTCTACATCGCCAACACCAGCGTCGACGCCCACAACTTCGGCTACGCATCGGCCCTGACCACGGTGGCGTTCGTGATTCTGCTCTTCTGCTCGATGGTCTATCTGCGCCTGAGCAAGTTCGGAGGCGACGACAAGTGATCACCAAGGAAGCCACCCCGGTCGCCCCGGCCCCGCAGGCCGCGGATCCCGCACCGCCGCGCCCGAAGAAGCACCAGCGTGCCTGGGACGAGGTCCCCCGCTGGCACATCTACCTGCCGCTGTCGATCTATCTGCTCTTCACCCTGATCCCGTTCTACTGGATCCTGCTCTTCGCGCTCCGCCCGTCCGGCTCGACCTCGCTCGTACCGTGGCCGATGACCTTCGACCACTTCGAGAAGGTCTGGACGGAACGGTCGTTCGGCACCTACTTCGAGAACAGCGTCCTCGTCGGCGTCGCCACCCTGGTGATGACGACCCTCGTGGCGCTGGCCGGCGGCTACGCCCTCGCCCGGTTCAACTTCAAGGTCAAGCGGCTCTTCATGCTCGGCCTGCTGTGCTCCCAGTTCGTGCCGGGCGCGCTGCTCCTGGTGCCGCTGTTCGAGATCTTCGCCGAACTGCAGATGATCAACTCGCTGACCAGTGTCATCATCGCCGAGACGGTCTTCCAGCTGCCGCTGTCGATCATCCTGATCAGCAACTTCATCAAGAACGTGCCGTACTCCCTGGAGGAGGCGGCCTGGGTCGACGGCTGCAACCGCTTCACCGCGTTCCGGATCGTCGTCCTGCCCCTGTTGCGGCCCGGTCTGATCGCGGTGGGTTCCTTCGCCTTCGTGCACTCCTGGAACCACTTCCTGTTCGCCCTGATGTTCCTCAACAACCAGGACAAGCAGACGATCCCGGTCGGCCTCAACACCCTGATGGGCGCGGACAGCGTCGACCTCGGCGCGCTCGCGGCGGGCGGCATCATCGCGGCCGTGCCGGTCGTGATCGTCTTCGCCTTCATCCAGAAGTGGCTGATCACCGGCTTCAGCGCAGGGGCGGTGAAGGGGTGATGAGGGTCCGTCAGATCGTGGTCACGGCAGGCGTGTTGGGGCTCCTCTGCGTCCCCGCCCACGCCGAGGCCCGCGACATCGGCCGTGACACGCTGCCGGCGAACGACGGCTGGGCCGCCGAGGGCACGGGTACCACCGGTGGCTCCGCCGCCGACGAGGCCCATGTCTTCACGGTCACCGACCGCGCCGAGCTCGCGGCGGCCCTCGACGGAGGCAGCGCCACCCCGAAGATCATCAAGATCGCCGGGACGATCGACGCCAACACCGACGACGACGGCGACCACCTGGACTGCGCCGACTACGCCACCGACGGCTACACGCTGAAGAAGTACCTCGCCGCCTACGACCCCCGCACCTGGGGCTCGGCCAAGCCCGGCGGAGCGCAGGAGGAGGCCCGCCAGGCCTCTGCGGCCCGGCAGGCCGAGCGGGTCACGCTGAACGTCGGCTCCAACACCACGATCGTCGGGCTCCAGGGCGCGGTCCTCAAGGGCGCCAACCTCCAGGTCAGGAACGCCTCCAACGTCATCATCCGCAACCTCGATCTGCGCGACGCCTACGACTGCTTCCCCGTCTGGCAGCCCAACACCGGCGGCCTCGGCGACTGGAAGACGGCGTACGACAACATCTGGCTGATCGGCTCCCACCACGTCTGGGTCGACCACGTCACCCTCAGCGACAAGGGTCACCCGGACGAGAAGGAACCCACCCACTTCGGCCGCAACTACCTGCGCCACGACGGTCTGCTGGACATCACCAACGGCTCCGACCTGGTCACCGTCTCCTGGAGCCGGCTCGTCGGCCACGACAAGGCGATGCTCATCGGCAACGGCGACTCGGCGACCGGGGACCGCGGCAAGCTCCGGGTCACCCTGCACCACAACCAGTTCGAGTCGATCGTTCAGCGCGCCCCGCGCGTCCGCTTCGGCCAGGTGCACCTCTACAACAACCGCTACGTCGTCCCCGAGGACGTCCACGACTACCGCTACTCGATCGGCGTCTCCACCGAGTCCGGCCTCTACGCCCAGAACAACGCCTTCACCACGCCCGGCCATGTAGAGGTCGCCGACCTGGTCAAGAGCTGGAACGGCACCGCCCTGCACGACGAGGGCACCCTCTTCAACGGCTTCCCGGTCGACCTGCTGACGATCCACAACGCCTACAACTCCGGCAGCGAGCGTGACCTCACGGCCGACGTCGGCTGGACGCCTACCCTGCACACAAAGATCGACAGCGCCGAGGCGGCCGACCGAGAGGTGGCACGCGGCGCGGGCGCAGGGAGGATCCCATGAGCACCGTAGACATCGTCCTGGCGGGAGCGCGCGGCCACGGCCGCTGGCACCTGGAGAACATCCGCCGGCTCCAGGACAAGGGGATCGTCCGCCTCGCGGGCATCTGCGAGCTGACCCCGTTGACCGCGGGCGAGCTCCCCGAGGGCCTCGGCACGCCCGAGCAGTCCGCCGACTTCGGTGCCCTCCTGGACTCCACGGGCGCCCGGATCGCGGTGATCTGCACACCGATCCCGACCCACACCGACCTGGCGCTCGAAGCGGCCCGCCGGGGCGTGCACCTCCTGCTGGAGAAGCCCCCGGCCCCGTCGTACGCCGAGTTCCGGCGCATGGCCGACGGGGTCGCCGCGGCCGGGGTCGTCTGCCAGATCGGCTTCCAGTCACTGGGCTCGCACGCGGTGCCCGCGATCCGGCAGCTGGTCGCCGAGGGGGCCATCGGCGAGCTGGTCGGCGTCGGTGGCGCCGGTGCCTGGGCGCGCCCGGAGGCCTACTACACGCGGGCTCCCTGGGCGGGCAAGCGGCGCCTGAACGGCGTCGACGTGATCGACGGCGCGCTGACCAACCCGCTCGCGCACGCGGTCGCCACCGGCCTCGCCCTGAACGGCTCCACGCGCGCCGAGGACGTCACCGGCATCGAGACCGAGCTGCTGCGCGCCAACGACATCGAGTCCGACGACACCTCCTGCGTCCGGATCTCCACGGCACAGGGCCGCCCGGTCACCGTCGCGGCGACCCTGTGCGCCGAGGACCCGGACGACCCGTACGTCCTGGTGCACGGCACGCGCGGCCGGATCACCTTCTGGTACAAGCAGGACCGCGTCCTGCTCCAGCGCGCGGGCCACGGCCCGGAGGAGTACGACCACGGCCGCACCGACCTGCTGGAGAACCTGGTCGACCACCTGACCGACGGCACCGACCTGCTGGTCCCGCCGGACGTGACCGGCGCCTTCATGAAGGTCGTCGAGGCGATCCGGACGGCCCCCGACCCGGCCCCGCTGCCCGAGAGCGCCTGGCACCTGATCCCCGGCGAGGACCGCAGGGTCGTCCCCGGCGTCGACGGGCTCGTCGCGGCCTCCGCGGACACCCTCGCCCTCTACTCCGAGCTCGGCGCCACCTGGGCCCTACCGAAAGAGGTGAGTACCTGATGACGACCCCCGACTCCCCGGTCCTGCGCATCGCGGGCCGCCCGGTCGGCCGCTATGTCACCCGGCCCGAGCTGCCCGCGCGGCTCTCCCCGCGCCCCTATCTGCACCCCGTCACCACCCTGGCCGGCACGGCAGTCACCGAACTGAGCCCCGCCGACCACCTCCATCACCTCGGCGTCGGTGTCGCCGTTCCCGACGTCGAGGGGTTCAACTTCTGGGGCGGACGCACCTACGTCCGCGACCAGGGCCCCACCGAGCTCGACAACCACGGCGCCCAGCGCCACAGCTCCTTCCAGCTCCGCGACCCGGACGGCTTCGTGGAGGAACTGCGCTGGATCGCCGCGGGAGCCGAGCTGCTGCGCGAGCGCCGTACGGTCGCGGCCACCGAACTCACCGACGCCGCCTGGGCGTTGGACTTCACGTTCTCGCTCACCAACGTCACGCCCGGCCCGCTGTCCATCGGCAGCCCGGCCACCAACGGCCGCCCGGGCGCCGCGTACGGCGGCTTCTTCTGGCGGGCCCGCAAGGAGGACCGGGCGCCGGACGTGTTCACCCCGAGCGCCGACGGCGAGTCCGAGGTGCACGCCCACCGCGCCGACTGGCTCGCCCTCGTCGGCTCCACCTGGACGCTGGTCTTCGCCGGGGCCACCGAGCAGACCCGCCGGGACCCGTGGTTCGTGCGCACCGGCGAATACCCCGGCGTGGGCTCGTCGTTGGCACACGCCGAGCGCGTACCGATCGCCCCGGGCGACACCCTCGTCCGCCGGGTCGTCACGGTCGTCGCCGACGGCCGCCTCGACCGCGGCGGGGCCGCCGCCCTGATCCGCAAGGCGGTGAGCCTGTGACCGCCGAGACGTACACCAACCCTGTGCTCGACGCCGACTGGTCCGACCCGGACGTCCTGCGCGTCGGCGACGACTTCTACCTCACCGCCTCCAGCTTCGGCCGCGCCCCCGGCCTGCCGCTGCTGCACTCCCGCGACCTCGTCAACTGGACCCTGGTCGGTCACGCGCTCCAACGCCTGGAGCCCGCGGCCGAGTTCAAGGCACCCCGGCACGACTGCGGCGTCTGGGCCCCGTCGCTGCGCCACCACGACGACCGGTTCTGGATCTTCTGGGGCGACCCCGACCAGGGCATCTTCCAGATCAACGCCCCCGAGATCAGGGGGCCTTGGACCCGCCCGCACCTCCTCAAGGCGGGCAAGGGCCTGATCGACGCCTGCCCCCTGTGGGACGACGAGACCGGCGAGGCCTACCTGGTGCACGCCTGGGCCAAGTCCCGCTCCGGCGTCAAGAACCGGCTCACCGGCCACCGGATGCACCCCGACGGCACCGAACTCCTCGACGACGGCAAGCTGATCGTCGACGGCGACCGGATACCGGGCTGGTTCACCCTGGAGGGCCCCAAGCTCTACCTGCGCGACGGCTGGTTCTGGATCCTGGCCCCCGCAGGGGGAGTGGAGACCGGCTGGCAGGGCGCCTTCCGCTCACGCGAGTTCTTCGGGCCGTACGAGGAGAAGGTCGTCCTGGAGCAGAAGGACACCGACGTCAACGGCCCCCACCAGGGCGGCTGGGTGCGCACCCCGTCCGGTGAGGACTGGTTCCTGCACTTCCAGCAGAAGGGCGCCTACGGCAGGGTCGTCCACCTCCAGCCGATGCGCTGGGGCGACGACGGCTGGCCGGTGCTCGGGGACGACGGCGCCCCCGTGGCCGTACACACCAAGCCCGACCTGCCGCCGCAGCCGCCCGCCGCGCCCGCCACCGACGACGACTTCCCCGGCGGACGCTTCGGCCGCCAGTGGAGCTGGACCGCCAACCCGCGGGACGGCTGGGCCACCCACCACTCCGGCGACGGGCTCCGCCTCACCTGCGTCCGCTCGGCCGACACGCACGACCTGCGCAGACTGCCGAACGTCCTCACCCAGCGGCTGCCCGGCACGCCCTCCGCCGTCGAGGTGGAGCTGCGCCTGGACAGCGAGGATCCGGGGGCGCGGGCCGGGCTCGCGGTCCTCGGGGACGCGTTCGGCTGGATCGGACTCCAGCGGGACGAGGACGGAACCGTGCAGGTCGTGCACCGGTTCGCCGAGGCGGTCGCCGAACGGGAGCGCGACGCCGCCCACCCCGTGCTCGCCCCCGAGGGACGGGTGCGGCTGCGGATCGAGATCGGCGCCGGGGCGCGATGCCGCTTCTTCCACGACGTCGGCGACGGCCCGCGTCCGTCCGGTCCCGTCTTCGCGGCCACGCCGTGGCGCTGGGTCGGCGCTCTGCTCGGTCTCGTCGCCCTCGCGCCCACCGGTCAAGGTCATGCCGGCGCGGCAACCTTCACGAAGTTCAGGATCGACCAGCTGTAGCACACCTCTCCTTGTACGCCTGTTGGGAGCCGCAATGACGCACCTCCATAGCAAGCGCTTGTCGGGACTCGGTCCCGGCAGAGTCCTGGCCACCGTCGTGGGCCTGCTGGCCGCCCTCGTGCTGGGGGCGAGCGGGGAAGCCGACGCCTCGGCAGGACCCCCGCCGGTGGCCGCCCCTCGCTGGACCGACCAGCCGCACGGCTTCGCCTCCCTCGCCGGCGGCACCACCGGCGGGGCGGGCGGCAAGGTCGTCACCGTCACCGACCAGGCCTCGCTCGCCCAGTACGCGGCGGCCGAAGAGCCCTATGTCATCCGGGTGTCGGGGGCGATAGCCGTCGAGCCGTTCGGCTCGGACATCGTCGTGGCCTCGAACAAGACGATCATCGGCGTCGGCGACACCGGCGAGATCGTCCACGGCGAGCTGCACCTCAACCCCGGCACCAGCAACGTCATCATCCGCAACCTGACGATCCGGGACTCCTACGTCGAGGGCGACTGGGACGGGAAGACCACCGACTTCGACGCGATCCAGATGGACACCGTCGACCACGTCTGGATCGACCACAACCGCTTCACGCACATGGGCGACGGGCTGCTTGACATCCGCAAGGACAGCCGGTACATCACCGTCTCCTACAACCAGTTCGCCAACCACAACAAGGCGTTCGGGATCGGCTGGACGACGAATGTCCTCACCGAGATCACGATCGACCACAACTGGTTCACGGGAACGAAGCAGCGCAACCCTTCCGCGGACAACTGCGCCTACGCCCACCTCTACAACAACTACCTCTCGGCCCAGGTCGCCGACGGGGACCCGACGTGGACGTACGGGAACTGGTCGCGCGGCAGGACCAGGATGGTCATCGAGAACAGCTACTACGACGGCGTCCAGCACCCCTACCAGGCCGATGCCACGGCCGAGTTGGTGCAGCGCGGATCGATCCTGAGGAACACGACCGGGCGAACCGACGCATGGGGTACGGCATTTGACCCCCGGGAGTTCTACGCCTACCGGCTGGACCCGGCCGCCGCCGTCCCGGCGCTGGTGACGCGGTTCTCCGGGCCCCAGAAGCAGCTCGGCGGGGTGACCCTGCGCGTCCCGGCCGACTACGCGACCGTGCAGGCCGCCGTGGACGCCGTGCCGGCCGGGAACACCGAGGCGGTGAAGATCGCCGTCGCGCCGGGGACCTACCGTGAGAAGGTCCTCATCCCCGCGACCAAGCCGAACATCGTGCTGCAGGGGACTGGACAAGATCGGTCCGACACCGTCATCGTCTACGACACGCCCGCCGCGTACGGCGGTTCGACCGGCAGCGCCACCGTGCGGATCGCCGCGAACGACGTCACGGCACGCAACCTCACCTTCAGCAACGACTTCGACGAGGCCGCGGTCGAGCTGAACGGCGAGCAGGCGCTGGCGATGAAGACGACCGGCGACCGGATCGTCTTCGAGAACACCGCCTTCCTGGGCAACCAGGACACCCTGATGACCGACAGCCCCAAGCTGACCACCGTCAGCAGGGTCTATGTCCGCGACTCGTACATCGAGGGCGACGTCGACTTCGTCTACGGACGGGCGACGACGGTGATCGAGCGGTCGGTCATCAAGGCGCTGAGCCGGGGCTCGGCGACCAACAACGGCTACATCACGGCGGCTTCGACCTGGACCGGGAATCCCTACGGCTTCCTGATCACCGACTCCAGGATCGTGAGCGACGCGCCGGCCGGGAGCTTCCACCTCGGCAGGCCCTGGCATCCGGGAGGGGAACCGGAGGCCGTCGCCCAGGTCCTGATCCGCAACACCCAGCTGCCGGCCGCGATCAAGGCCTCCCCGTGGACCGACATGAGCGGCTTCTCGTGGAGGGACGCCCGGTTCACCGAGTACCGCAACTACGGGCCCGGTGCCGAAGTCACCGCGGACCGGCCGCAGATGAGCGACGAGGACGCCCGCGCCCACACCGTCGCCGACTACCTCCGCGGCAGCGACGACTGGGCGCCGTACGCCCGCCACTGACCCCCACAACTTCATATCTCGACACAGCAGTTCACATCTCGATCCAGCTGAGATTGACCCAGAAGAGAGAGCCGACCAATGAAGATCAGCATCCGCAGAAGCAGGCGAGCCGCCGTGGCGGTCGCCCTGGGCTCCGTCCTCGCGCTGACCGCCACCGCCTGCGGTGACGACGGCAGCAGCACGGGTGACAAGGGCAACGAGGGCAGCGGCACGGGCAAGATCGTCTTCTGGGACAACAACGGTGGTGTCCGCACCGACATCTGGAAGGAGGTCATCGCCGACTTCGAGAAGGCGAACCCGAAGATCGACGTCGAGTACATCGGTATCGCCTCCACCGACTACCAGTCCAAGGTGGACACCGCCATCCAGGCCGGCAGCCTGCCGGACGTCGGTGGCGTCGGCGCGGCGATGCTCGCGGGTTTCTCCGCGCAGGGCGCGCTGGAGCCGCTGGACAACCGGCTCGCCAAGTCCTCGCTCAACGGCAAGCTCAACGAGGACATGGTCGAGTCGCTGACGGCTGCCGGCGGCGGTGACGGCCGGCTCTACTCGATCCCGACCTCCGCGAACAACGGTGTGCTCTACTACCGCACCGACCTGTTCAAGAAGGCGGGTCTGGACGAGCCGACCACATGGGACAAGTTCTACGAGGCGGCGGACAAGCTCACCGACGCCGACAAGAACGAGTTCGGCTACACGATCCGCGGCGGCGCCGGGTCCATCGCGCAGGCTCTGGACGCGATGTACGGGCAGTCCGGGCTCACGTCGTTCTGGAACGGCGACAAGACCACGGTCAACGACCCGAAGAACGTGGAGGCGCTGGAGAAGTACGCGGCGCTCTTCAAGAAGGACACCCCGTCCGCCGACCTCAACAACGACTTCACCAAGATGGTCGCCCAGTGGGATTCCGGCACGATCGGAATGCTGAACCACAACCTGGGGTCGTACCAGGACCATGTGAAGGCGCTCGGGGTCGAGAAGTTCCGGGGTATTCCGCAGCCGACCGGGGCCGACGGGAAGCGGGTCCAGGTCTCCAACCCCGTTGACGGCATAGGCCTGTTCAAGACCTCCAAGAACAAGGACGCGGCCTGGAAGTTCATCGAGTTCGCGCTGTCGAAGGCGGAGAACTCGAAGTTCAACGAGTCCGCGGGGCAGGTGCCCGCGAACAACGACGCGGCGCAGGACGCGTGGATCTCGAAGGCCGAGCCGACCAAGCTGGCCGCGGCCGCGCTGACCGACGGTTCCACCAGCATCGTCCAGTTGCCGTACTACCTGCCCGACTGGGGCACCATCTCGAAGGCCGACAACGAGCCGAACTTCCAGAAGGTGCTGCTCGGGAAGATGAGCGCGAAGGACTTCCTCGACACGCTGGCGGACCAGCTGAACGAGGCTCAGGCCGAGTGGAAGTCGCAGAACGGCTAAGAGTTCGGTGGTTTCGGTTGTGGGGAACTGCCGGCCGGTTGGGGCCGGTCGCGCAGTTCCCCGCGCCCCTGGCTCGGTCAACGAAAGGCATTCCCATGTCGCTTACCCGCAGACAGGTCACCACCGCGGCCCTCGCCGCTGTTCCCCTCACTCTCGCGGCCACCGGTTCCGCTTCAGCCGGAACGCGCCGCGCCCGAACCCTCTACATCGCCGGTGATTCCACCGCCGCCCAGAAATACGCCGACGCGGCCCCCGAGACCGGGTGGGGCATGGCGCTTCCCTTCTTTCTGCACAAGGACCGGCCCGTTTCCAATCACGCGGTGAACGGGCGGAGTTCCAAGAGCTTTGTCGACGAGGGTCGGCTCGATGTGATCCTCGGGGCCATTCAGCCCGGCGACTTCCTCCTCATCCAGTTCGCGCACAACGACGAGAAGTCCGCCGATCCCACCCGCTACACCGAGCCCTGGACGACGTACCAGGACTATCTGCGGCTGTACATCGACGGCGCCCGCGCCCGTGGTGCGCGGCCCGTGCTCGCGACCTCCGTGGAGCGCCGGAAGTTCGACACCGCCGGCAACGCCGTGCCGACCCACGGCGACTACCCGGCGTCGATGCGTGCGCTCGCCGAGGAGGAGCGGGTCGCGCTGCTCGACATCCAGGCACTGTCCCTCGCGCTGTGGCAGAAGCTCGGGGTCGAGGAGACGAAGACGTACTTCAACTGGACCGCGACCGAGCAGGACAACACGCACTTCAACCCGCCCGGTGCCATCGCCGTGGCGCGGCTCGTGGCGCAGGAACTGCTGCGCACCCGGGTGCTGCGCCCGCAGGACGTGCGGCGGCTCGACCAGGAGATCCCCACGTCCTGGATCACCTGGCCCGAAGCCACCGCGTAAACACCCCCTGAACCGGAAGAGAGAGCCGCACCATGAGCACACAGAAATGGCATGGGCATGACATAGCAGCCAAGGTGGCGCGTGCCGCCGCCGTCGTCGGCTGCAGCGCGCTCGTGCTGACCGTCACCGGGCCCGGCGCCCAGGCGAGCGGTCGCGACGTCGCCCGGCAGACCCTCCCAGCCGGTGACGGCTGGGGTTCCTACGGGACGGGGACCACCGGTGGCGCCGCGGCCGACGCCGCCCACGTCCACACCGTCTCCACCTGGGCCGAGTTCAAGGCCGCCCTGGCCGCCGGCGGAGACGCGCCGAAGATCATCAAGGTCAAGGGGGCGATCGACGCCGTTTCGGAGGGCTGCGACGCCTTCGCCTCCGCCGGGTACGACTTCGACGCCTACCTCGCCAAGTACGCGCCGGAGACCTGGGGGCTCGACACCGACCTCAGCGCCGAGCCCGACGACAGCCCCGAGGGGCTGCGCCGCACCTCCGCCGCCAACCAGGACAAGGCCATCAAGGCCAACGTCCCCTCCAACACCACGATCATCGGCATCGGCAAGAACGCCGGGATCAAGGGCGCCAGCCTCCAGATCAAGGCCGTCGACAACGTCATCATCCGCAACCTCGCCTTCGAGAGCCCCATCGACTGCTTCCCGCAGTGGGACCCGACCGACGGCGCCAACGGCAACTGGAACTCCGAGTACGACACCGCCGTCGTCTACGGCTCCACCCACGTGTGGATGGACCACAACACCTTCACCGACGGCTCCCACCCCGACAGCGCCGCGCCGACCTACTTCGGCATGCTCTACCAGCAGCACGACGGGGAACTGGACATCGTCCGCGGCTCCAACTACGTCACCGCCTCCTGGAACGTCTTCACCGAGCACGACAAGACGATCCTGATCGGCAACAGCGACAGCGAGTCCACAGCTGTGGGCGACCGGGGCAAGCTCAAGGTCACCTTCCACCACAACCAGTTCTCCGACCTCGTCGAGCGCGCCCCGCGAGTGCGGTTCGGACAGGTCGACTCCTACAACAACCACTTCGTGGCCAACGAGGACTACGCCTACAGCTTCGGCATCGGCAAGGAATCCCAACTGGTCGCCGAGCACAACGCGTTCACGCTGCCGGAGGGCGTCAGCGCGGCCAAGGTGCTCAAGCGCTGGAACGTCTCCCCGGTCACCGCCGCCGACAACTACGTCAACGGCGAGCCCACCGACCTGATCGCCGTCCACAACGCCGAGATCCCCGCCGAGACCCTCGAGTCCGGCGCCGGCTGGACGCCGACCCTGCGCACGAAGATCGACCCGGTCAAGAAGGTCCCCGAGATCGTCGACCGCGGCGCGGGCGCCGGCCGCATCTGCTGACACCCGCCCCCTGAACGGCCGGGGCGGCCCGCACCGCACTCACCACCTCGAGTGCGCCCGCCCCGGCCCACACCCCCCACGGCGAGGAAACACCACGCACATCCCCGAAGAGCCGCACAGCCAAGGAGCATTCCCATGCGCTCGCCCCATCGCCAACTCCCCCTGTCCAGAAGGGGATTCCTGACCGCGAGCGCCGGTGCGGTCGCCGCGCTCGGCCTCGCGTCCGCGCCCGCCTCCGCCGGCGGTCGGCGCCCCTTCGGCCGGTTCGGTTCCCCGGCCGCCCGGCTGACCCCGACCACGCTCTACGTCGACACTCAGGGCCGCGGCGACTTCACCTCCGTCCAGGCCGCCGTCACCACGGTCACCACCACCGGCTACACCCTGGTCCTCGCCCCCGGCGTCTACCGGGAGACGGTCGCCGTCGCGGCCACTGCCACCGAGCTGACCTGGATCGGCGCGAGCGAGGACCCGCGTGACGTCGTCATCGTCTACGACAACGCGGCCGGCACCCCCAAGCCCGACGGCTCCGGCACCTACGGCACCACCGGCTCGGCCACCACCCTGGTCCGCCCCGACGGCTTCACCGCCCGCTGGATCACCTTCGCCAACGACTGGCTGCGCGCCGACCACCCGGGCGTGTCCGGCACCCAAGCCGTCGCCATCAAGGTGCTGGGCGACCGCTCGGCCTTCCACCACTGCCGCTTCCTGGGCCACCAGGACACCCTGTACGCGGACTCCGCCGCCCTGGCCGTCTTCGCCCGCCAGTACTTCTCGCACTGCTACGTCGAGGGCGACGTCGACTTCGTCTTCGGCCGGGGCACCGCCGTGTTCGAGCAGTGCCACTTCCGCACGCTGACCCGCACCGACCTGGCCTCCGCCCCGTACGGCTTCGTCTTCGCGCCGTCCACGGCAGGCGCCAACCCGCTCGGCTACCTGGTCACGAGGAGCCGCGTCAGCAGCGAGGCCCCCGACGCCTACTACAAGCTGGCCCGCCCCTGGGTGCCCAGCTCCGACACCACCGCCCGCCCCGGCCTCACCGTCCGGGACAGCCTGCTCGGCGCGGGCATCGACGCGGTGGCGCCCTACACCAACATGTCGGACAGCTTCCCCTGGCAGAACCAGCGTTTCGCCGAGTACCGCAACACGGGACCGGGCGCTGTGATCACGGTCCCCGAGAACCGGCCCCAACTCACCGACGACCAGGCCGAGTCGGCGACCCGCGCCGCCTACCTCGGCGACTGGCAGCCGTGGAAGCAGGGGTGCTGAGATGCGCAGACGCACCCTTCTCGCCGCCGGTGCGGGCCTGTTCGGGGCCGGAGCCGCCACCCCGGCCCTCGCCGCCGGCACCCGCCGGGTCCTGCACGTCCGCCCCGGTGACTCCGTCCAGGCGGCCGTGGACGCGGTGGACGGTCCGGGCTGGACGATCGTCGTGCATCCGGGGACCTATCGCGAGGTCGTCAACGTGCCCGCCGACAAGCCAGAGTTGACCCTGCGCGGTGCCTCCTGCGACCCCCGCGACGCCGTGATCGTCCACGACAACGCGAACGGCACACAGAAGCCCGACGGCTCCGGAACGTACGGCACCGCAGGCTCCGCCACCTTCACCTCGGCCGCCCCCGGCCTCACCGTCCGCGATCTCACCCTCGCCAACGACTGGCTGCGCGCCGACCATCCCGACATCACCGGGACCCAGGCGGTCGCCTCCTACACCTACGGCGACCGCACCCACTTCGACAACGTCCGGCTGCTCGCCCACCAGGACACCCTCTTCGTCGAGACGACCGCGCTCACCTCCTTCGACCGGCAGTACTTCCACCGCTGCTACATCGAGGGCGACGTCGACTTCGTCTTCGGCCGGGCCACCGCCGTCTTCGAGGAGTGCCACTTCCACACCCTCCAGCGGGACGTCACCTTCACCCCGAAGGGCATGGTCTTCGCCCCGTCCACCGCCCGCGCCAACCCCTACGGCATCCTCGCCCTCCGCTCCCGCGTCACCTCGGGCGCCGAGGACGCGGCGTACAAGCTGGCCCGGCCGTGGGTCCCGTCGTACGAGACGACCGCCTGGCCGTCCCTCGTCGTGCGGGACACCCGGATCGGGCCCGGCATCGACCCCGTCGCGCCCTACACCAACATGCGGGAGGCGTACCCCTGGCAGACCATGCGGTTTCGGGAGTACCGCAACTCCGGCCCCGGCGCGGTGATCCCGGTGCCGGACAACCGGCCTCAACTGACGTGCGAGCAAGCCGAGTCGCACACCAAGGCCACGTATCTCGGCGACTGGCGCCCCCGTGCCTGAGCGCTCCGCCGGACCCGCGGTTCGTTCGCCGCGGGCCGGTGGGGGCCGGCCGCGCAGTTCCCCGCGCCCCTTGCGGGGCACGGTGGTGCACCCGACGCTGAGGGCCGCCGCGGCCCTCCTCGCCTGCGTGTGCCTGGCCGTCGGCTGGGCACCGCCAGCCGCCGCCACCGAGCGCGGTCCCGTCGGCTGGGCCTCCACCGGCACCGGCACCACCGGCGGGGCGGGCGGCACTACCTCGACGGTGCACACCCGCGCCGAGCTCAAGGAGGCTCTCACCAACGCGGGCGATCCCACCGCACCCAAGGTGATCCGGGTCGCCGGGGACATCAACGGCCATGAGGCGGACGACGGTTCACTGCTCGGCGAGCAGGACTACGCCCCTGGATACGACCTCGCCAAGTACATGTCCTGCTTCGGCGAGGACGGCACCACCTGGTCCGACACCCGCCACGACTACTGCAAACAGCAGCGGCAGCTGCGGCAGACCGGGTCGAACAAGGAGAAGGCGCAGATCCAGCTGACCGTGCCGAGCAACACGACACTCGTCGGTGCCGGCCGCGACGCCCGGCTGCTCGGCGTCTTCCTGACGGTCAACACCGGCACGAACATCATCGTGCGCAACCTCCGACTGGAGGCTCCCGTCGACCACTTCACCAGCTGGTCGCCCGATGACGGCACACAGGGCAACTGGAACGCCCGCTTCGACGCGATGACCGTCATCACCGGCAAGAACATCTGGGTCGACCACTGCACCTTCACCGACGGCCGCTTCCCGGACCGCGAGGCACCGCTCGGCTTCCACGGCGAGCACGTCCAACGGCACGACGGACTGCTGGACATCGAGGACGGCTCCGACTTCATCACCGTCTCCGACAGCCGGTTCACCGACCACGACAAGGCGCTCCTCATCGGGTCGGGCGACGGACGCGGCGACCGCGACCGGGGGCACCTCAGGATCACCTTCGCCCGGAACCTCTTCACCGACATCATGCAGCGCGGCCCCCGCGTCCGCTTCGGACAGGTGCATGTCGTCAACAACGTCTACCGGGGCCAGGCACCTCTCTACGCCCTGGGCGTGGGCGTGGAGTCGGCGATCTACTCCGAGCGCAATGTCTTCCGGTACGACCCGAACCTCGCCCTGGCCGTCTACGGAGGCGAGCACTTCCACGACACCGGCTCCTGGTTCAACGGCCGCCCGGCCGGGCTGAACACGGTGGCGAGCGGCCTCGGACTGACCGACGACGTCGGCTGGGACCCGGCCGACATCTACGACCACCGGCCGCTCAGGTCCCCGGCGGCGGTCGAGCGCCACGTCCTGACCCAGGCCGGCGCGGGGAGGCCGTATGGCCACTCCTGACAGCCTGTACCCGGCGTTGAAGAAGGAGCTCACCTTCCCGCTCGCCTGGGGCAATTCGCCGGTCCGGGACTTCAGTGACTGGCGGCTCGTGGCCCGGGCCAAGGTCGAGAAACACCTCCTGGTGGAGCGGCAGGACGAGACACCGTACGCGCCGGAGTACGGCGTGCCGTCCCGAACCGACTCCTACACCCAGGAGTTGGTGACGCTCTCCCTCACCCGGTACGAGCGCGTGCGGGGTGTCCTCCTCACCCCGCACGGCCCCGGCCCCTTCCCCGCCGTGCTCCTCCTCCACGACCACGGGGCCGAGTTCGGCATCGGCAAGGAGAAACTCGTCCGGCCCTGGTACGACGAGACCCGGCTGGCCTCCGCCCAGGCGTGGGCCGACAGGTACTACAGCGGTCGGTTCGTGGGCGACGAGCTGGCCCGGCGCGGATATGTCGTGCTGTGCCTGGACGCCCCGGGCTGGGGGGATCGCGGCCCGATCGCCTACGACCAACAGCAGGCCCTGGCGAGCAACTTCTACCATCTCGGCTCCTCGCTCGCCGGACTCATGGCCCGCGAGGACGCCCGCGCCGCCGGTTTCCTGGCCGGTCTGAAGCGCGTGCGCCGGGTCGGGGCCTTGGGCTTCTCCATGGGCGCCTACCGCGCCTGGCAGACCGCCGCGCTCAGCCACGAGATCGCGGCCACCGCCGCCGTCTGCTGGATGACCGGCCTCAGGGAAATGATGGTGCCCGGCAACAACACGCTGCGCGGGCAGTCGTCGTACTACATGCTCCACCCGGGCCTCTCCCGGTTCCTCGACTTCCCCGACGTGGCGAGCATCGCCGCCCCCAGGCCGATGCTCTTCTTCGACGGCGGGCTCGACCCGCTGTTCCCCGCCGACGGTGTCCGAGCCGCGTACGACACGCTGCGCGCCGTCTGGCACTCGTGCCACGCCGAGGAGCGGTTGCGTCTGAAGACCTGGCCCGATCTCGGCCATGTCTTCGTCGACCGCATGCAGGACGAGGTCTTCCACTGGCTCGACCACGTCCTCTGACCCACCGTCCCCCTCCCCATCCGTACGAGAAAAGGACCGCACTCCATGTCTCGTCGTACCGCTCTGATCGCCACGACGGCCCTCGCCCTCGGCACCGCCGTGGCCGTCCTCCCCACCCAGGCCCAGGCCGCGACCGTGGTCGTCGACACCTCGGCCGAGCTGAGCAGCGCCATATCCGGCGGCACCGCCGGCACGGTCATCCAGGTCCGCGGCGGCACCTACTACCCGACGGCCACCCTGCAGTCCACGGCCAACGGCACCTCGTCCTCGCCGGTCCAGCTCACCGCCTACGGCTCGGAGACCGTGAAGATCGACGGCTCGAACCTGCCCGACGGCGACTGGATCTTCAAGCTGACCGCGGACTACTGGAACGTCTCCAACATCACCTTCCAGAACTCCCCGGACAGCGCCGTCGTCTGCCAGTCCTGCACCGGCACGGTGTGGAACAACATCAAGACCATCAACGGCGGCGACTCCGGCTTCACGCTCACCGGCGACGGGACCGTCAACAACACGGTCAGGAACATCGACTCCTACGGCCACTACGACGCCGCCAACCACGGCGAGAACGCCGACGGCATCGCCGTGAAGTTCGGCTCCGGCTCCGGCAACCTGATCACCGGCGCCCGCCTCTACAACAACTCGGACGATGGTCTGGACTTCTGGTCCTTCTCCTCGCCCGTCACCGTCGAGCACACCTGGGCCATGGGCAACGGCGTCAACCGCTGGTCCGACTCGGCCTTCGCGGGCGACGGCAACGGCTACAAGCTGGGCGGTGACGGCGAGGTCGTCGCGCACGTCATCAACAACTCGGCGGCCTGGGGCAACGCCGGCAACGGGTTCACCGAGAACTCCAACAAGGGCGCGATCGTCATCAACCGGACCACCGCCTACGCCAACAGCAAGTGGGGCTACTACTTCGCCACCGGCGCCGCCAAGCTCGGCAAGAACCTCGCCGTCAGCAACAGCGGCGGCTCGGTCAGCAAGGGCTCGTCGGTCACCTCGTCCGGCAACAACTGGGACTCCGGCATCGCGACACCGTCCTTCATCTCCACGAACGCGTCGACGACCTACAACGCCCGCAGCTCCAGCGGCACCCTGCCGGCGACGACCTTCCTCACCACGGGATCGACGACCATCGGCGCCACGATGAACTGACCTCTCGGGGCGCTTGACCCGTTTTTTGCCCGGCGGGTCTCGCGCCCACCCGGGTGACGCGCGTAGAACGTCTGTCATGCATAAGCCACTGCGTATCGCGGCGATCGCCGCAGCGTGTGCCGTCACCGGCGCCGCCCTCTACGGCGCCGGTGCGGCCACGGCCGGCCAGTCCACCGCGAACAGCACCCACGAGCCCTACAACATCGGGCTCCTGGTGAAGGACATCGACACCTACTACGGCACCACGCTCGACGCCAACGGCGTCTACCAGGCGTCCACGAGCAGCCAGTACGCCAAGGACCTGGCCAAGCTCGACGCGGCCGCCAGGAAGCAGATCGACAAGGCGGCCCGCAAGGCGCTGAAGAAGGGCGACAAGCCCGCGGTCGTCTTCGACATCGACGACACGCTGCTGCTCAGCCTCGACTACGAGAAGAAGACCAACTACACGTACAACGCCACCACGTGGGCCGACTACGTGAACAAGGCCGACCGCCCGGCCGTCTTCGGCAGCCCCGAGCTGGTCCGGTACGCCGAGTCCAAGGGCGTCGAGGTCTTCTACAACTCGGGTCTGTCCGAGGCGCAGCGCTCCGCGGCCGTCGAGAACCTGAAGAAGATCGGCGCCGATGTGAACCTCGACGCCGACCACGTGTTCCTCAAGGACAAGGCCAACCCGCCGTCCTACCTCAGCGCCTGCGCCACGCCGGGCACCTGGACCTGCACGACCGTGCAGTACAAGTCCGGCACCCGCAAGCACATCGAGCAGGACCTCGGGTACGACATCGTCGCCAACTTCGGCGACCAGTACTCGGACCTGGACGGCGGCTACGCCGACAGGACGTACAAGCTCCCGAACCCGACGTACTTCGTCAGCTAGTTCTTCCTGACCGGCTTGATTCCCTCCAGGGTCGGCACCACCGGCAGAATCGATCCGTCGGCCGCGAACTCCATGCGGTCGACGGTCGTCTCCCGGTGCATGCCGTCCCCGCCCGCCTTGCCCGGCCCGTTCAGGGCGAACCGGTGGTAGACGATGTACCAGTCGTCGGTGCCGGGCGTGTTCACCACGGAGTGATGGCCGGTGGCGAGGATGCCGTACTCGGGACGCTTGGACAGGATCGTCCCCTTCTTGGTCCACGGGCCGAGCGGGGACGGTCCCGTCGCGTAGGCGACGTGGTAGTTCTCGCTGCGGGTGTCGTCCTCGGACCACATGAAGTAGTACGTGCCCTTCCGCTTGATCACGAAGGATCCCTCGCGGAAGTTGTCCGGGGTGATGTCCTTGACCTTCGCCGGATCGTACGAGGTCATGTCGTCGTTCAGCGGCACGACGTATCCGTGGCCGTTGCCCCAGTAGAGATACGACGTCCCGTCGTCGTCCGTGTACACGGCGGGGTCGATCATCTGGCCCTGGAACGAGCCGCCCTTCGCCACCAGCGGCTTGCCCAGGGCGTCCTTGAAGGGGCCGGCGGGGGAGTCCGCCACCGCGACGCCGATCTGCTGCTCGGCGCAGAAGTAGAAGTAGTACTTGCCGTCCCGCTCGGCGATCGCCGGCGCCCACGCGTACGTGTCCGCCCAGGTGACGTCCGGACCGAGGTCGAGGATGACGCCGTGGTCCTTCCAGTGGACCAGATCCTTCGACGAGTACGCCTTGAACCGGGTGCCGCCCCAGCCCTGGAAGCCGTCCGTCGTCGGGTAGATCCAGTACTCACCGTTCAGATAGTGCACGTCAGGGTCGGCGTTGAGCCCTGGCAGGACGGGACTCCCGGTCCGCACCGCCTCCACCGTCCAGGTGCGCCGGGTGCCGTCGGCGGCCGTCACGGTGTACGTCTGCGGCTTGCGGAAGTCGCGGCGCGTACCGGACCCGGGGCTGACGGAGGCACCTTCACCGATCGCGAGCTTCGGTGCCAGGCGCGAGAGGTCCGCGTCCGGCCGCATCGGCAGCACGACCTTCGAGGAGGCCTCCGTGACGATGGCGTACCCCTTCTGGTCCTTCGCCGTCACGTCGACGACCGAGGCGGGACCGACCGGATACGCCGCCAGCAGCCGGTCGTACTCGGCCTGCGTCACCGGAAGTACCGTGCCGTGCCGGGGGCTTGCCGGGAGCTGGTAGTTCGTGGACGGGGTCCACTGGCCCGAGTCGAGGTCGGTCGTCTCGAAGGGGACGTACCCGCGACCGCCGTACTCGTCGATGAAGAGGTACCACTTCTCCTCGGTGTTCGACTTGAACACCGTCGGCCCCTCGCCGCGCGACATCGCGCCACTGCCGACACAGTCCGCCACGAAGTCGTACTTCGTCGAGGTCAGGGAGGTCGACTTCTCCGCGGTGATGAACTTCGAGCAGGGACTGGAGGAGCTGGGGTCCCGCTCGTCCTTGGTGTAGCGGTAGTACGTGTCCTTGTGCTTCACGACCGTCGAGTCGATGACCGAGTAGCCCGGGTCGTCCCAGACCTTCGGCTCGCTGAAGGTGCGGAAGTCCTTCGTGGTCGCGTACAGCATCTTGTTGTACGTCGATCCCGTGTGGTCGGGGTCGTCGTCGGCGTACAGCTTCGACGCCCAGAAGACGACGTACTCGCCGAGGGAGTCGTCCCAGTAGGCTTCCGGCGCCCAGGTGTTGCCCGCGGAGTCGGGGGAGACCTTCACCAGGCGCTGGTCGGTCCAGTGGACCAGGTCGGTGGACTCCCAGACCATGATCGACTTGCTGCCGTGCCGCTGGACGTGGTCCCAACTGCCGCTGCTGTTCCGGTACATGCGCAGGTCGGTGGCGATCAGATAGAACTTGTCGCCCTTGGGGGAGCGGATCACGAACGGGTCGCGCAG
This sequence comes from Streptomyces sp. NBC_00019, assembly GCF_045041015.1. NCBI lineage: Bacteria > Bacillati > Actinomycetota > Actinomycetes > Kitasatosporales > Streptomycetaceae > Streptomyces > Streptomyces sp. NBC_00019. The sequence goes on along the minus strand of NZ_CP108302.1, from coordinate 2,782,814 downwards.
CCCCTTCTCGCCGGTCGTCGAGGTCAGAACCGGCTTTCCGGCGTTCAGCTCACGCCAGTGCAGCGGGTCGTTGCCACGGCTGAGGGCGTAGCGGATCTGCTCGCCGTCGGCGGTGCCCTCGCCGGTGAAGTAGGTGAAGAGATATCCGGCGTACTTGGGCTTGTTCACGGGTGGAGCTCCGGAGTTCGCGGTACTGGGCGGGGCCGACAGCAGGCCGAGCAGAAGGGCCAGGAGGGGGAGCAGGAGCGTGCGAGCGGTGCGGGGGCGCATGACACATCCTGTGTGAGTGTGGGGGTTTGTGTTCGATCGGAGTGTCATCGGTGGGGCGGGACGCGTCAATCGGTGTGCGGGGGATGGGCGATACCGAAACTTTCGATCGATCTTCACGGGGCGCGGCAACCTTTTCCGGGCGCGGTGGCGACCTGGATGCAGAAACGGGCCGGGGCGGCCCCTCCGGCCCGTTTCGCCTCCATCGCCTAGGAAAGGAACGCCCCGTGCGTCAGAGCACCGGACGCCACCGCAGGACCCGTACGCTCTCCGTCGCCGCGGCGGTGGCCGTCGCCGCGGGGGCGGGCGGCGTCTATCTCGGCCTGTCGAACGGCGGCGCCGAGGCCGCTTCGTCGACGGTCACCGTGTCCACCACCGCGCAGCTCGAAGCAGCCGTGAAGAGCGCCGCCGCGGGCACCACCATCCAGCTCCGCGCCGGCACGTACTACCCGACGGCGACCCTCAAGTCGACCGCGAACGGCACGAGCTCGGCACGGATCACGCTCCAGGCGTACGGCAGCGAGAAGGTCAAGGTCGACGGCTCCAAGCTGGCCGACGGGTCTTGGCTGGCCGGGATCTACGGCGACTACTGGACCGTGCAGAACCTGACCTTCCAGAACTCCCCGGCCCAGGGCTTCGTCGTGACCTCGTCCGTGGGCGGCGTCTTCAAGAACCTCGTCACCGCGAACAACGGCGACTCCGGGTTCACGCTGCGCGGCGACGGCACGACGAACAACCTCGTGCAGAACCTGGACAGCCACGGCAACTACGACCCGGCCGGACACGGGCAGAACGCCGACGGCATCGCGGTCAAGTTCGGCTCCGGCACCGGCAACAGGATCACCGGCGCCCGTCTCTACAACAACTCGGATGACGGTCTCGACCTCTGGCAGTTCTCCTCCCCGGTCACCATCGAGCACTCCTGGGCGTTCGGCAACGGCAAGAACCGCTGGAACGACTCGGCCTTCGAGGGCAACGGCAACGGCTACAAGCTGGGCGGCGGGGGCGTCACGGTCGCGCACGTCGTCAAGAACAACGCGGCCTGGGACAACACGCTGAACGGCTTCACCGAGAACTCCAACCCGGGCGCGATCGTCCTGAACCGCAACACGGCGTACGCCAACGCCGAGGCGGGCTTCTACTTCGCCACGGGCAAGGCCCGCCTGGCGCGGAACCTGGCCGTGAGCAACAAGGGCGGGCTGTCCAAGCTGGGCCCGTCGACGGTGTCCGCCGCGAACAACTGGGACAGCGGGGTGTCGACACCGTCCCTCAAGTCGACGGACGCGGCGACGGCGTATGCCTCCCGGCAGTCGAACGGTGCGCTGCCGGCGACGACGTTCTTGACCACAGGCTCGACGGCGATCGGATCCACCATGAACTGATGGCGGTTCGCGGGCTGTCGGCCGGCTGTGGCTGGTCGCGCCCACGCGGCGGAGCCGCAAATCGATACAGCCCCGCGCCCCTAGGTACGTGAACGCCCCGCAGGTCGTCACCTGCGGGGCGTTCTCTGTGCCGGCCGAGGGGGGCTCTAGCCGGCTACTGCTGACCGAGGGGGGCTCAGGTCAGCAGGTCTATGCAGTCGAACGACGTGCCCGGGCTGAGATAGGCCGTGCCCGTCGAACCACTGACGATGTCGAGCTTGAGGACGTTGTACTGGGAGGTGTCCGTCTTCCACGCACTATTAGGGACGTTGAAGGTGAACGAATGGTTGTTCCCCCGGTATGAACCTGTGGTGAGAGAGCGGGTGTTGGGCTGAGTGGGAGCCGCAGGGACGGCCGAAACCCAGTCGTTCACGGTGACGCGCGGACGGCCGTTGAGGAAGGCGTCCGTGACACCGACCCTGAGAGTGTGCGCTGACGCGGCTTGTGCCTTGGTCAACTTGAAGTAGACCAGGATGCCGTCGTTGACGTCCTTCCAGATGTACGCAGGGAAGGACGCCGCCTCACTCCCACCGCCGATCGTGACGTTGCCGGTCCACTTCGCCGCGCGGGCGTCGGACGGATGCGCGTACGTCATCAGCTTGGCGTTCTTGAACTCCCCGGGCGTGCCGTCCCAGTCGCCGAGCCGCCAGAGCGCCGAAGCGGTCGACGGGTCGCCCGTGATGGTCAGGCTGTTCAGGGACGTCGTACCGCCCGCCGTGACCTTCACCGACGCGGTGTGCACGGCGAGTTCGCCCTTGTGGACGGTCAGCGTGTACGTGCCCGGCAGCATCCCCTTGCAGGAGAACCCGCCCGTGCCCGCCGCGGCCCTCGCCCAGTACTGGGCGTCCGCGTTGGCGAAGCCCACGGTGTACTCGTACCTGGCGTCCATCCCCTTCAGCCCGACGCCCGCCACCTTGCCGCGGCCGGCCGCGCCGACCCAGCCGGTGATGCCGAGGCCGTCCACCCAGGAGGTGTCGAGCTTGGCGTGGAAGAGGGACGAGGAGGGCGCAGCGCCGTCGGTGAAGGCGAGCACGTACGGGCCCTGCAGACCGAAGCGCTGGGGCTCCGTCTGGGCCTGGTTGTAGTGCAGGATCTCGTAGAGCCCCGCGCCCAGGTCGTTGGAGTGGCGCAGCAGCGAGCGGTAGAAGGGGCCGCCCGAGGCCTTCTCGTGGTTGGAGCGCACCAGATACAGACCGACCGAGCCGGTGGTGAGGCCGATGTGGTCGTAGTCGATGACGCGCTTGCCCGAGTAGTGCTTGGAGTGGGTCGTGCCGTCGCCGCGCTTCCAGACGTCACCGGCCTCGATGACCTTGTCGGAGGCCTCGATCCAGGAGTCCGAGCCCTCGTTGGGGAACATCCCGGGCTTGAGACGGACGAGGTAGCGGGTCGCGGTGAAGGAGGCGTCCGCCTTGTTCGTCCAGGCGTAGACGTTGTTCTGGCCGCTGCGGGCCGCGTACCACTGAGTGATCGCGCCGTGCGCGACCTTCACCAGGATCGTCGAGCCCACCTGCTTGATCGTCACCGTGGAGGCGCCCAGGCCGGACTCGACGTGCGAGTGCTTGCCGCCGTAGCCCTCGTACTCCTTGCCCTTGTAGACGAGGGACGTGATGTCGCCCGTCGACTTGGAGACCTTGAAGACGAGTGAGGCTCCGGTGTCGACGACGTAGTTCTTGCCGTCGTCCTGGTAGCCGAAGGTCGCGGCGGACGCCGACGACAGCAGGCCGGTGCCGCCCGCGACGGCGGCGCCGGTGGCGGCGACGCCGATCGCGGAGGCCCCGAGCACGCGTCGGCGTGTGAGGTGTCTCTTGTGCGTGCTCAAGGGGATGGCTCCGTCATGCTTGAAGGTTCACTCACTCGTACGAAATGTCAGAGGAGGAGAACTTGCAGAAGGTTCCGTCGGCACCGGTACCGATCTGGGTCGGTTCGGCGCCCGTGTTGTTGCCCTTGAAGCGGACACAGGTCTTGATCTTCTTGCTGCTGTCGCCGTGGATGCGAACCTTGCGCAGCGCGGCGGTGTCGCCGTAGTTCGTGTTGATGCCCACGATCGCGTTCATCGGCGCGGTGACGTCCACGTTGTTGAGGATGATCGTGCGCTTGTACTGCGTGGAGCAGTTGCCGCAGCTGCGCACCAGCTTGCCGGAGTTCTCGACCTGGAACTTGCTCACGACCAGCTTGCCGGCGCCGTTGAACTGCAGGACCTTGTCCGAGCCGTTCTTCGCGCCGCCGCCGTAGACCGTGTACACGGACGAGGAGGACTTGCCCTTGAAGGTCGCCGCGTCCTCGCCGACATCCGTCCACCACACGTTCTGCAGCGTGCAGCTGCCCAGGCAGTGGACGCCGTCCGCGGCCGGGGTGCCGATGATCACGTTCTTGAGGACGGCGCCGTCCGCCAGCTGGAAGACCGGGTCCTGGCCCTCGTCCTGACTGTCGCCGCCGAGGGCGCCGCTGCCGTAGAACTGCTTGTAGCCGCCGTTGTAGGTGCCCGTGACCTTGATGGTGCTGCTCACGGCCTGCTTGCCGGTGGCGGTCGGCCAGGAGGACGAGGCGCTCGCGGAGGACAGCATCGTCGTCGTGACGATCGCCGCACCCGTGAGGCCGAGGGCCGAGACTCCGGCGATCGCCGCCCGACGCTTGGAGACCTGGCGGCGGTGGCGGACGCGCTGTTCAGCTCGTGCAGTCATGCCCATTCCTTGCGTGGGAGAGGATCCTTACGGCTCCTGGTCGCCACGGGTGAAGGAAAGGGTTGCCGCCCCTGCGGACTTTCTTTACGAATCCCCGTCGGAGGACGCGTCGTCGCCCGAGTGGGAGGCGAAGTCGCCCTTCACCGCGAGCTGTTCGCCGTCCGCGGTGCCGGTCGCGGTGTACCGGTCGTCCGCCGCGTCGCGGCCGCCGCGCTCATGGTCGTACTGCCCCGCGAACACCCACTCGCCCTTGGCGACCTTGCGGCCCTCCTTGAGCGTCCAGGTGTAGACGAGGAAGCCGTCCTTCTCCTCGGTCGTCAGCGTGAAGTCGTCCTCGGGGAGCGAGCGCCAGGCGCCGGTCGAGGTGACGCCGCCGGTCTGCGCGACCTTCAACTGCACGGTGAGCGCGGTCAGTTCCTCGGAGGTCTTCAGGGTGATGTCGCTCTGCGCCCAGAAGTCGTTGCTGTGCGGGTCGACCGAGCCGTCCGACCAGAGGGGGCCGTCCTCCTCGCCGGCGGCGGTGACCGGGGGCTGGGCGGTGGGGGTCGCGGAGGGCTGCTGCCGCGTGGGGGTGCTGCTGGGCTTGCCGGTTTCCTGGGCCTCGCCCGGCGACGGGTCGGTCGGTTGGATCGGCGCCCGGCTCGTCGCGTCGGGCGACGGCTCGGGGGTCGCCGTGGTCGCCACGGTCTGCTGCGGGGCGTCGTCCTTCACGGCCGATGCCACCGCGTAGCCGCCGACGCCGAGCACACACGCGACCGCGGCCGTGGCGCTGACCACCCGCACCCAGCCGAACACCGGCGGACGGGTCGCCCGGTGGTCCGAGCGGACCTCCTCGGCCATGCCGCGCTCGATCCGCGCCAGGATGCGCGCGCGATCGGGCTCGTGCTGTCCGGCTGCCTCGTGCAGCCGGGCGCGCAGCTCGTCGTGCACGTCCTGCTGCCTCATCGGTTCCGTCCTCCGGTCTCGCCGCCGTGCGCAATCGCCGCGTGCACCCTCTGCGGTACGCCCTGGGAGCCGAGCAGCCGCTGCAGTTCCGCCATGCCCTTGGACGTCTGGGACTTAACCGTACCCACGGAAACACCGAGGGCGAGAGCGGTGTCCTTTTCCGACAGGTCGAACGCGTGCCGGAGGACCACGCACGCCCGTTTGCGGAACGGCAGCCTGCGCAGCGCCTCTTGGACGTCCACGACACCCGCTATGTCAGGGTTCTCCGTCTTCTCCTCGCGCTGCGACCAGAACAGGGCGATCCGTCGGCGCTCACGGACCGCGCTGCGGATGCGGGTGCGGGCGAGATTGGCGACGACACCACGGGCGTACGCTGCCGGATGGTCGGCCGCGCGTACCCGGTCCCAGCGGTTCCAGAGCGCGAGCAGCGCGTCCGCCGCGAGATCGTCGGCGGCGTCCGACTCGCCGGTCAACAGATGGGCGAGACGGGACAGTTCGGCGTAGTGACGCTCGAAGAAGGCATGGAACTCCACGGAGGCTGCGTCGTCGACGACCGTGCCCACGGGCGGAACCTCCCTGTGCCTGTCATGTGAATGACATGTGATCATCCGGAGCTGGCCCGGACGAGATCCGGAAGCGTAGCAGTGATCAACCTCGTGGTTCGTACAGGGCTTCGAACGCAGTCTGGCCCACCGGACCCCGATTCCGTAACACGTTGAAAACCTGAAACGCGTTCAACGCGGGAACAATCCAGCCAGCATCCGCGCACAGATCAATCAGGCAACAAGGAGCAACAGCCATGTCCGACACGCAGAAGGTGGCCGACCGGCCGAGTGGCCCGCTACCAGCGGCGAACGGCGTCGACCGGTACTTCAAGATCTCCGAGCGGGGATCCACCTTCGCCCGCGAGATACGCGGCGGCTTCGCCACATTCTTCACGATGGCCTACATCCTTGTCCTGAATCCCATCATCCTGGGCAGCGCCAAGGACAAGTTCGGTGACACCCTCGACCCGGTCCAACTCACCACCGCCACCGCCCTGGTGGCCGCGGTGATGACGATCATCATGGGCGTCGGCGGCAACCTGCCCCTCGCGCTCGCCGCGGGCCTCGGATTGAATGCAGTCGTCGCCTTCCAGATCGCCCCGCTGATGAGCTGGGACGACGCGATGGGCCTTGTCGTCCTCGAGGGCCTGCTGATCTGCGTCCTGGTGGTGACCGGTCTGCGCGAGGCCGTCATGCACGCCATCCCGCAGCCGCTCAAGCAGGCGATCAGCGTCGGCATCGGTCTGTTCATCGCCTTCATCGGCTTCGTCGACGCCGGCTTCGTCAGCCGGATCCCCGACGCCGCGAACACCACCGTGCCGGTCCAGCTCGGCGGCACCGGCACCCTCTCCGGGTGGCCGATTCTGGTCTTCTGTCTCGGCGTGCTGCTGACGATCGGACTGCTCGCCCGTAAGGTCAAGGGCGCCATCCTGATCAGCATCGTGACCATGACGATCATCGCGATGATCATCAACTCGGCGGCCGACATCAAGAGCTGGGGTCTGACCACGCCCGCGTGGCCCGACAAGCTCGTCGACACCCCGGACTTCGGGCTGATCGGTCACTTCAGCCTCTTCGGGGCGTTCAGCGCCGCCGACGTCGGTGTCATCACCGTCGTCCTGCTGATCTTCACGCTGGTCCTGTCCGACTTCTTCGACACCATGGGCACGGTCGTCGGCATCAGCGCGGAGGCGGGCCTCCTCGACGAGGAGGGCAAGGTCCCGAACCTCGGCCGGGTGCTGCTCATCGACGGCGCGGCGGCGGTCGCGGGCGGCGCGGCGTCGTCGTCCTCCGCCACGTCGTACATCGAGTCGGCGGCGGGCGTCGGCGAGGGATCGCGCACCGGCTTCTCGAACCTGATCACCGGTGGCCTCTTCGGCCTCGCCCTGTTCCTGGGCCCGCTGCTCACCATCGTCCCGCTCCAGGCGGCCGCCCCCGCCCTGGTCGCCGTCGGCTTCCTGATGATGACCCAGGTCAAGCACATCGACTGGGAGAAGTACGAGATCGCCATCCCGGCGTTCCTCACCATCGCCGTGATGCCCTTCACGTACTCGATCACCAACGGCATCGGCGCGGGCTTCGTCGCCTACGTCGTGATCAAGACGGTCCTCGGCAAGGCCAAGGAGATCCACTGGCTGCTGTGGGGCACCTCGGCGCTGTTCCTGATCTACTTCGCGATCGACCCGATCGAGCAGATCCTCGGCGCGAAGTGAGGACGCTGCGCGACCAGCCGCGGGTTCGTCGTGGCTGGTCGCGCAGTTCCCCGCGCCCCTTGGGGCGCCTAGCTGATCGCTGCTTTCATCATCGCCCTGGCCACCGGGGCCGCCAGGCCGTTGCCGCTCACTTCGGAGCGGGCCGCGTCCGACTGTTCGACGAGGACCGCTACGGCGACTTCCTTGTCCCCTGACTTGGCATAGGACGTGAACCAGGCGTACGGCGACTTGCTGTTGTTCTCGCCGCGCTGCGCGGTACCCGTCTTGCCGCCGACGGTCGCCCCGTCGATCTGCGCGTTGGTACCGGTGCCGTCCTTGACGACCGTCTGCATCGCGGACTGGAGCTGCTCGGCGGTCTCGGAGCTGACGACCTCGGTCGTCGACGCCTCGTCGTCGTAGTTCTCCAGCGCATCGCCGCCGTTGTCCGTGATCTGCGACACCATGTGCGGTGAGACCAGCTTGCCGCCGTTGGAGATGGCCGCGGACACCATGGCCATCTGGAGCGGCGTCGCGGTGACATCGAACTGGCCGATGCCGGTGAGGGCCGTCGACGAGTCGTTCATGTCCGACGGGTAGACGCTGGTGTACGCCCGCACGGGCACGTCCTGCGACTCGTCGTTGAAGCCGAACTTCTCCGCCATCGCCCGCAACTTGTCCTGGCCGAGGTTGAACGCCATCTTCGCGAACACGTTGTTGCAGGAGTACTGGAGCGCGGTGCGGATCGAGGCGTTCTCGCAGGGCGCGGACTTGTTCTCGTTCTCCAGATCGGTGACCGTGCCCGGCAGCCGGTACGGGTCCGGGCTGTCGGTCTTCTCGTCCACCGACGAGTACAGACCGTTCTCCAGCGCCGCCGCCGCCACGACCAGCTTGAACGTCGAACCTGGCGCCACCGGCTGCCGCAGCGCGCGGTTGGTCAGCGGCTTGTCGGACTCCTTGTCCAGCTTCTCGTACGCGTCTCCGTACGTGTTGGCGTCGGCCAGCGCCGACGGGTCGTACGACGGCGTCGACACGACGGCCAGGATCTTGCCGGTCGTCGGATCGATCGCGACGGCCGCACCCTGCTTGTCGCCGAGCGCCTCATAGCCGGCCTTCTGTACATCCGGGTCGATCGTCGTGACCACGTTGCCCGGCTCGGCCCGCTGGTTGGTGACCGTGTCCATCACGGACTTCAGCCGGGTGTCCGTGCCGTTGAGGATGTCCTTGTAGACACCCTCCAGCTGGGTCGGATTGCCCGTCTGTGAGGCGAAGCCCGTCACCGCCGCGTAGAGCTCGCCGTTCTTGTACGTGCGCTTGTACGCGAGGTCTCCGCCCTTCGTCCGCGTGGAACCGGTGATCGACTCACCGGCCACGATGATGTTCCCGAGCGGCGATGAGTACGTCTCGATCGCATTCCGCCGGTTGTCGCTGTCGTCCGCGAGCGCCTGGCCGTCGTAGAACTGCACCCAGGTCGCCCGCACCAGCAGAGCGAACACCAGCAGCAGCGCGAAGACCGATGCGCGCCTGATCGTCTTGTTCATTCCGCTCAGGTAGACGAGCAGAGCACCGCGAATCGTTCCCGTGCGTCCGCGATTCTCATGGGACGTTCATGCGCGGCGCCGTCAGCCGCCCAGCGTCAGGACGACCTCGTCGATCTCCTCGCCACGGGCGTTCGCGTACCCCCGCGCATGGGCCGACAGCCGGAAACCGCACTTCTCCAGCACACGCCGGGAACCGGCATTGTCGGCGGCGGCGCGGGCGTACAGCGGGCGCTCGGGTACCTGGGTCACCAGCTCGCGCAGGGCCGCCGTGGCGATGCCCTGCCCCCAGTACGCGCGGTCGATCCAGTACGTCACCTCGCGCTCGTTCGGTTCGCCGTACACCGACGCGCTGCCCACCACGTCCCCGTCCGCCAGGACCGTGCGATGCACGGCGTCGGAGGCCCGGATGCGTTTCCAGTGGGCGTCGAAGGCGTCCCGGTCGGTCGGGTCCTTCGAGGTGAAGGCCGCCATGTGCAGGGCTTCGGGATCGTTCATCTGCCGGAAGAACACCGGCAGATCGCTGTCGTGGACCTCTCGGAGCGTGATCTGCATGTCTCAGAGCCTACGGGTGGCCAGTGTCAGCCGGTCCCGCGCGTCGAACAACGCGTCCTTCACCAGCTGTTCGTGCGCCGGCGTGAGCCGGGCCACCGGCACCGAGCAGCTGATCGCGTCCCGCGCGGGGGTCCGGTAGGGGATCGCCACGCCGAAGCAGCGCAGCCCCAGCGTGTTCTCCTCGCGGTCCACGGCGAAGCCCTGCTCCCGCACCAGGTGCAGCTCCTCGATGAGCTTCTCCCGGTCGGTGATCGTGTTCTCGGTCAGCGCCGGCAGCGTCTCCGGGAGCATCTTGCGGACCTGCTCGTCGGTGTAGGTGCTGAGCAGCGCCTTGCCGAGGGAGGTGGAGTGGGCCGGCAGCCGACGGCCGACCCGGGTGAAGGGGCGCAGATAGTGCTGCGACTGCCGCGTGGCCAGGTAGACGACGTTCGTCCCGTCGAGACGCGCCAGGTGGATGGTCTCGGTCGTGTCGTCCGACAGCCGGTCCAGCGTCGGACGCGCCGCCGCGACCACCTCGTCGCCGTCGATGTACGACGTGCCGACCAGCAGCGCCCGCACCCCGATGCCGTATCGCGTGCCCGTCGCGTCCGTCTCCACCCAGCCCAGCTCCACCAGCGTGCGCAGCAGCATGTAGAGGCTGGACTTGGGATAACCGACGGCCTCCTGGACCGCCGCGAGGGAGTGCATGCCGGGGCGTCCGGCGAAGTATTCGAGCAGTTCAACCGTCCGTACCGCGGACTTGACCTGCGCCCCGCCGCCCGTCTCGCCTGCCGACATCGCCCTTGACCCCTTCGTTGGACGGGAAATAGTCTCCAACAGCATATTCACCATCAGAGACAGCGTTCAGTATATCGAACGACCCTGGTGGATGACCTAGGAACTGTGTGGAGGGACCCGCGGTGGCAGCAGCACCAGTCTGGAGTGTCGACCCCCGAACCGGGAAGCAGCGTGAGCAGGTTGCCGTGGAGGCTACCGCCCAGGAGGTGGACGCCACCGTCCGGGCCGCGCACGACGCCCGCGGCGCCCTCGCCGACCGTACGGTCCGCGCCGCTTTCCTGCGTACCGCCGCCGACAAGCTGCAGACCGCCAAGGACCAGCTCGTCGAGGCAGCCGACGCCGAAACCGCGCTCGGCCCGGTCCGGCTCACCGGCGAACTCGCCCGCACCAGCTACCAGCTGCGGGCCTTCGCCGACATCGTCGACGAGGGCGCCTTCCTCGACGTCGTGATCAACCACCCCGACGACACCGCGACCCCGCCGATCCCGGATCTGCGCCGCTACAAGGTGCCGCTCGGCGTCGTCGCCGTCTACTCGGCCTCCAACTTCCCCTTCGCGTTCTCCGTCGCCGGCGGTGACACCGCGAGCGCGCTGGCGGCCGGCAACCCGGTCGTCGTCAAGTCGCACCCCGACCACCCGGGCCTGTCCGAGCTGGTCGCGGCCGTCCTGCGCCGGGCCGCCGCCGAGCACGGCATCCCGGAGAGCGTGCTCGGTCTCGTGCACGGCTTCGAGGCGGGCATCGAGCTGATCAAGCACCCGCTGGTCGCCGCGGCCGGCTTCACCGGGTCCATCCGTGGCGGGCGGGCCCTCTTCGACGCGGCCGCCGCCCGTCCGGTCCCGATCCCCTTCCACGGCGAGCTGGGCTCCCTGAACCCCGTCGTCATCACCGAGGCCGCGGCCGCCGAGCGCGCCGAGGCCATCGGTACGGGCCTCGCGGGCTCCATGACGCTGGGCGTCGGCCAGTTCTGTGTGAAGCCGGGCCTGGTGCTGGTGCCGTCGGGCGCCGCCGGTGACGGCCTGGTCAAGTCCCTCACGGACGCCGTCAGCGACACCGACGCGGGCGTGCTGCTCGACCACCGCATGCGGGACAACTTCATCGCCGGGGTCGCCGAGCGCGCCGGACTGGCCGACGTGGAGACGCCGGTCACGCCGGGCTCGGGCGGTGACCACACGGTGAGCGCGGGCTTCCTGACGGTGCCGGCGGACAAGCTGACCGCCGAGGGCGAGCACGATCTGCTCCTGGAGGAGTGCTTCGGTCCGGTGACGGTCGTGGCGCGCTACGACGACGACGCGCAGGCGCGGGCCGTGCTGTCGCGTCTGCCGGGCAACCTCACCGCGACGGTGCATCTGTCGACCGAGGAGACCGAGGGCAAGGGGCGTGGCACGGAGATCCTGGCGGAGCTGACGCCGCTGGCGGGGCGTGTGCTCGTCAATGGCTGGCCTACGGGGGTCGCCGTAGCGGCGGCTCAGCATCACGGCGGTCCGTACCCGGCGACGACGTCGACGTCCACTTCTGTGGGCGGTACGGCTATCGAGCGGTGGATGCGGCCGGTTGTGTACCAGACGACTCCGGAGGCTCTGCTGCCGGTGGAGTTGCGGGATGACAACCCGCTGGGGCTGCCGCGTCGTTTTAACGGGCAGTTGGAGCGATAGCGCCGTAGGGGTGCGGGGCTGTGTGGCGGCTGCGGGTTCGTTGTGGCTGGTCGCGCAGTTCCCCGCGCCCCTAAGTTTCTCGACCCACCCTGAGATAGTTAGCTGATGGACATCGAGCTTCCCGAACTGCCCTTCCGGCTCCGTACCTATGGCCCCGACGGGCACTGGTCCTACGAGGACGGTGTGCTCACCGGGTGGGCCGGGCCGCGGCAGGACCGGTTCGTGCCGCCCACTGCCGAAGGGCTCGATCCCGCCTCCGACGCGCCGCGGCTGCTCGGTGCGCCCGAGGGGGACTTTCAGCTCATCGCTCGGGTCACCGTGGGGTTCAACGCGTCCTTCGACGCGGGTGTGCTCTACGTCCATGTCGGCGACCGGGCCTGGGCCAAGCTCTGTCTGGAGTACTCCCCGGACGTGGCCACCATCTGCACGGTGGTCACCCGGGGACACTCCGACGACGCCAACTCCTTCACCGTGGACGGCAGTTCGGTCTGGCTCAGAGTGAGCCGCACCGGCCGCGCCTTCGCCTTCCACGCCTCCCGTGACGGCGAACGCTGGATATTCGTCCGGCTGTTCACCCTCGACGACGAGAAGAAGAGCGACGCCGCCCTGGTCGGCTTCATGACACAGTCCCCGATGGGCGAGGGCTGCGTCGTGACGTACGACCACCTGGAGTTCAGGCCCGACTGGCCGAAGGATCTGAGAGACGGAAGCTGAGGCGGTCCTCTCACCGTATATCTCTTGGCACATCCGTGTCCGTCAGCCGGTCGTACGAGGCGATGCGGAGGGGAAGCCGCGATGCTGCGGCCAACTCCTCCCTGAGCGCTCCGGCGGACTGATCGGGGATTCGCCGTCCGTTGAGAAGAGTGACCGTGAAACTCCAACTTTCGGGGTCGCGCTGATACAGGTTGCGTGACTCGGCCCAACCGGCCAGTTCGCGTGCGACCTTCGACACCTCCGGAAACGCGCCGACGATTCGCCCCGAGTAAGGCCCAAAAGACGACCTTCGGAAGGACTTGTCTTCCTGGCCGAATCCGGCCTCCGTCTCACGAATCAGTGCCTCTGCGTCGCCTTCTCCCTGCGTGGGCCCAAGGACGATGAATCGAATCGCTACCGGCCTGGAGGCTCCGCGCGATTCCACGAGGGCGAAGTCGAAGGGGACCGCCCGGCAGGTTCGTGAAGCAGGGATGACGGGCGTCGACGGCCGTCGCCCCAGCGAATCCGACAGCAGTTCCTGGTAGGCGGAGAGGAGAAGGAAGACGTCGTCGCGGCTCGCGGAATTGTTCAACATCTCGGTCAGGGTTGCGCGAGCTTCCTTCAGGTCCACCGATGACTCTCGCCCCACGTTCGACGCCGGTAGCGAATCCAGGCGGTCGGGGTAGGACGCACGGATGATCTCCTCGGCCACGGCGTTCAATCCGCGCCGGGTGCTCACCCCCACCAGATCCGCGAGTATCGGCGACGTCCTGACGACGTCGTCCGCTCCCACCTCGTGCCAGACGGGCAGAATGCGACGCTCGCCCTGAGCCACCGCCATCAGTCCGGCCAGTTCCCTCTGCGGCCAGTGCTTGGCGAAGAAGGATGGGCTCAGGACCACGACACCGAAGGCCGAGTTCGCCAGACCCGTATTGATCCCGGCCAAGAGCGAATCCCCGAGTTTCAGAGTGAACCGGTCGTACCAGACACGGAAACCGACCGATCTCAGGTAATGGGCCAACGGCGAGGCCACGAGAGGCTTGTCCTCACTGGCGTGACTGATGAAGTAGTCCCATTCCATGGTCGGCAGTCTAGGGTTGGCCGGGAACCTGGGTGGGCTCGGTCACGTCCTCCGTTGCGTGATCAGTGACAGAGTTGTCGCGGCCCGAGTGATCCGGACCGCCGTACCCGCCGAGGCGGAGGCCGTCGCCGCGCTCCACGCCCGCGCCCGGGCCACGTACTACCCGGACGGCATCCCGGACGACGGCACCGACTGGCTCGCCGCCTGGCAGGGCGCGATCGCCCGGCCGGACGGCCATGTCCTGTGCCTGGTGGACGACGGGCGCATCGTCGCGCTCGCCTCCTTCCGTACCCCCGAGGGAGCCCCGGCGGAAACGGTCAAGCTCTTTCAGTTCCACGTCGACCCCGACCGGTGGCGCTCCGGCGTCGGCGCCGCCCTGCACACGGCCTGTGTCGAGCAGTGGCAGGCCGACGGCAAGCGGACCGCCGTGCTGGAGGTGCATGTGGACAACGCGCGGGCGCAGGCCTTCTACACACGCCAGGGCTGGGGCCCGCACCCCGTCGAAGCGGGGCACCACCATCTGCGCATGACGCTTCCGGTGGCCGGGGAATGAACCCCACTCCTTGAACGTTCACTCATTAACCGGAGGCCGTCTCCGTACCCGTGCGACCTGGAAAGAGCCGAAGACATGCGCGTCGAGATCTGGAGCGACATCGCCTGCCCCTGGTGCTACGTGGGCAAGGCCCGCTTCGAGAAGGCGCTCGAGGCCTTCCCGCACCGTGACCAGGTCGAGGTGGTCCACCGCTCCTTCGAGCTGGACCCGGGACGCGACAAGACCGACATCGGACCCGTCGTCCCGATGATCGCGAAGAAGTACGGCATCAGCGAGACCCAGGCTCAGGACGCCGAGGACAACCTCGGCACCCAGGCCGCCGCCGAGGGTCTGGCCTACCGCACCCGCGACCGCGACAACGGCAACACCTTCGACATGCACCGCCTGCTCCACCTCGCCAAGGCGCAGGGCAGGCAGGACGAGCTCATCCAGATCTTCTACAAGGCCAACTTCGCGGAGGAGCGCTCCGTCTTCGCCGAGGGCGGGGAGCGGCTCGTGGAGCTGGCTGTCGCCGCCGGTCTGGACGCCGACGACGCCCGCAAGGTCCTGGCCGACCCGAACGCCTATGCCGACGACGTCCGCGCCGACGAGCGCGAGGCTGCCGAACTCGGCGCGAACGGCGTGCCGTTCTTCGTCCTCGACCGCAAGTACGGCATCTCCGGCGCCCAGCCCGCCGAGGTCTTCACCCAGGCGCTGACCCAGGCCTGGGGCGAGCGCCCGCCGCTGACGCTGATCGAGGACAACGGCGCGGAGGCCTGCGGCCCCGACGGATGCGCGGTACCGCAGCAGCGCTGAGACGGCGCAGGTCGGAGCGGACCCATAAGGATTGCTTAGGGAAACCACGTAAAAATCCGCAATGGACTAATGCTTCGAGCGGCTCCACAGTGGACCCATGACCTTCGAGAGCCTCGTCCGTACCGAGTTCGCCCCGAAGAACACCTTTCTGAACACCGCGTCCAGCGGTCTGCTCCCCGCCCGCACCGTGACCGCCCTGACGGAGGCCACGCGGATCCGGGCCGAGGGCAGGCCGCTGGACCCGCTGTTCGAGGACGTGGAGACGGCCCGCGCGACCTTCGCCCGCCTGGCCGCGGTGCCGACGCACCGGGTGGCGGCCGGCGCCTCCGTCTCCACCTACTCCGGCCTGGTCGCGGCCTCGCTTCCCGCGGGCGCCGAAGTCCTCACCGCGGAGGACGACTTCACGTCCGTCGTGAACCCCTTCCACGCCCGGGGCGACCTCAAGGTCCGCATCGTCCCCCTGGAACGGCTCGCCGAGTCGGTCCGCCCGGAAACCGCCCTCGTCGCGGTCAGCGCCGCCCAGTCCGCCGACGGCCGTATCGCGGATCTGCCCGCGCTGCGCAAGGCCGCCCGGGCGCACGAGGCCCGGACCTACGTCGACTTCTCACAGGCCGCCGGGTGGCTGGCCATGGACGCGACCGAGCACGACTACACCGTCTCCACCGGCTTCAAGTGGCTGCTCGGCCCGCACGGCGCCGCCTTCCTGGTGGTCCCGGAGGACTTCGGCGCCCTGACCCCCCTGCTGGCCGGCTGGGTCGCGGGCGAGATCCCCTGGAACAGCTGCTACGGCCCGATCGCCGAACTCGCCCACTCCGCCCGCCGGTTCGACATCAGCCCCGCCCTGTTCACCTACGCCGGCCTGCGCGCCTCCCTCTCCCTGATCGAGGAACTCGGCGTGGCCGCCATCCACGCCCACGACCTGGCCCTGGCCGACCGCTTCCGCGCGGGCCTCGCCACGCTCGGCCACGAACCCGTGCCGGCCCCCGGCTCGGCGATCGTCTCCGTCCCCGGACTCGGCGCGAAACAGCCCGCGTTGAGCGCGGCGGGCATCGAGGTCTCCGACCGCGCGGGCCATCTGCGCGCCGCCTTCCATCTCTACAACACCGCCGCGGACGTCGACCGCCTTCTGGACGCCCTGTCCATCTGACCTACGGCGCGCGAACCATTGGCCATGGCCTGTTGTCATGAACCGCTGGCGCGGGCCCGGCGAGAACGCTAGGAAGGCACCAGGGGTGGTGGTGCCGGTGGAACACGCGGGCGACACGTCCGTGCGGCCTCCCGTCGACACGGAGCTGCACAGGCGGCTGGTGTACGGCGACGAGTCCGCGCTGACCGAGGCGTACGAGGCGTACGGCGGCCTGGTGCGGCGGGTCGCCGTACGGGTCACCCGCAGTCCGGGCGCCGCCGAGGACGTGGCACAGGAGGTCTTCGCCCACCTGTGGAGCAGGCCGTACGCCTTCGACGCGGGCCGCGGCACCCTGCGCACCTGGCTCTCCATGCTCGCCCACCGGCGGGCCGTGGACTGGGTGCGCAGCGAGGCCCGGCACCGCAAGGCCGCCGGCGCCGACGACTCCGCGCTCCAGGCCATCCCCGAGCCCGGTCCCGGCCCCGACGAGACGGTCGTCGACCGGGAACGCCGCCTCCTGCTCCACTCCGCCCTCGCCGAACTCCCGCAGACCCAGCGGGAGGTGGTGCACCTGGCCTACTTCGCGGGCCGCACCTACCGGCAGGCCGCCGTCGAACTCGGCATCCCCGAGGGGACGGCCAAGACACGGTTGCGCACAGCGTTACGTACCTTGGCCGAGTCTTTGGCGGACCCGCCCGACCCTGCGCTGGAAAGAGGCGCATGATGGCAGGAGACCTCGCGCGAAAGGGGGGCGTCCGGTGACCACCGAACACGACGGCGTACGCGACCTGCTGGCCGCCTGGGCCTTCGGGGCCCTGGACCCCGCCGACCGCAGAACGGTCCCGCTGCACCTGGCCGAGTGCGAGAGCTGCGCGGCGGAGGCGGAGCGGCTGCGCGAGACGGTACGACTCCTCGACGGCCCCGCGTCGAACGGCCCGGGCCGCCGCCCGGCCGCCGACATCCTCTCCGGCGCCCTGCGCACCCGCCCCGCCGCACCCCGGGTCGCGGCGCACGCCGCCCCGTACGCCGCGGCGGTGGCCGGCCTCAAGGCGCTGCTGCCCGAGATCGAGGGCCGCTGGTCCACCCCGGTCGTGCACGACTGGGACGTGCACGCGACCGTCGCGCATCTCCTCGCCGCCGACGAGCACCTGGCGCGGCTGCTCGGCCTGGACACCCGTCTGCCGCTCTCCCGGATCCCGCACGACACCCACTGGGGCAAGGCCTGGAACGAGCGGACCGCCGAGGTCATCGCCCACGAGTACGGCCGTACGCCCGAGGAGACCGTCGCCGACTGGGCCGCACAGGCGGACGAGCTGCTCACCGCGCCCGAGGCCCTCGATCCCGAACAGGCCGCCCGTGCGGTGATGTTGATGGGGGTACGGCTGCCGGTCGCCGACCACTACGTGGTGCGCGCCTTCGAGGCGTGGATCCACACCGACGACATCGGCCGCGCCCTGGGACTCGCCGTCCCGCCGCCGCCCGAGGCGCACCTGTGGCAGCTGGTCCACCTGGCCGTCCGCATCCTCGGCCTGGCCCTGGGCCGGGACGCCGCGCCGGTGCTGTTCTCGGTCACCGGCGGCGAACGATGGGTACTGGGCTCGCAGGACGATCCCGTACGGGCCGAACTCACCCTGGATCCCGTCGACTTCTGCCTGCTGGTGGGCGGCCGCTACACCCCCGACGAGGTACCGCGCGGCACCTCGGGCGACGAGGACGCCGCACAGAACGTACTGGACCACGCGTCCCGGCTGGCCTGGCTCTGAGCGGTCTTGGCGGACCCTTCGACGCCCCCGACCGTAAGACGTTCCACGGCGGGGGCGTCGAAAGGCCGCACGGACTGCGCGGTGCTCAGCGGACGGGAGTGAAGTCCCGCGCGCCGATGAACTCGGGCCGGCGTATCGGTGCCGCGAACGGCTCCACCGCCGCGTTCTCCACACTGTTGAACACGATGAAGACGTTGCTGCGCGGGAACGGCGTGATGTTGTCGCCGGACCCGTGCATGCAGTTGCAGTCGAACCAGGTCGCCGCACCGGCCTTGCCGGTGAACAGCTTGATGCCGTACTCACCGGCCATCGCGGTCAGCGCCTCGTCCGAGGGCGTGCCCGCGTCCTGCATCTGCAGCGACTGCTTGTAGTTGTCCTTCGGCGTGGCCCCCGCACAGCCGAGGAACGTACGGTGCGAGCCCGGCATGATCATGAGGCCGCCGTTGGTGTCGTAGTTCTCCGTCAGGGCGATGGAGACGGACACCGTCCGCATGTTCGGCAGCCCGTCCTCGGCGTGCCAGGTCTCGAAGTCCGAGTGCCAGTAGAAGCCGGAGGCACCGAACCCGGGCTTGACGTTGATCCGCGACTGGTGGACGTACACGTCCGAGCCGAGGATCTGCCGGGCCCGTCCGACTACGCGCTCGTCCCGCACCAGGCGCGCGAACACCTCGCTGATCCGGTGCACCTCGAAGACGGACCGGATCTCCTTGGACTTCGACTCGATGATCGACCGCTCGTCCGCGCGGATCGCGGGGTCGGTGACGAGCCGCTCCAACTCCTGCCGGTAGACGGCCACTTCGTCATCGCCGATGATCTGGTCGACGGCGAGGAAGCCGTCGCGCTCGAACGACTCCAGCTCGCCCGTGGCGATCGGTCCCGGCGCGCCGGGCGCCGACCAGACGACCGGGTCCTTGCGTGGGAGCGCCACCTCGGTGGCGCCGCGGCTGGGGTAGAGATCGGTGACGGTGGTCATGCGGTCACACCTCCTCGGGTTCGGTGAGCAGCGGGTAGACGCCGTTGTCGTCGTGGTCCTCCCGGCCGGTCACGGGCGGGTTGAACACGCAGATGCAGCGGAAGTCCTCCTTGACCCGCAGCGTGTGCCGCTCGTGCCCGTCCAGGAGGTACATGGTCCCGGGCGTGATCGAGTGGGTCAGCCCGCTCTCGTGGTCGGTCAGCTCGGCCTCGCCCTCGACGCAGACGACGGCCTCGATGTGGTTCGCGTACCACATCGACGTCTCCGTACCCGCGTACAGGATCGTCTCGTGCAGCGAGAAGCCGACCCGCTCCTTGGCGAGGACGATGCGTTTGCTCTCCCAGGTACCGGACGCGGCCCTCACATGGCGGTCGGTGCCTTCGATGTCCTTGAACGAACGGACGATCACGGTGCTGCGATGCCTCCTATGTAGACGGTTTGTACAGACGGTGGTTCAGACGGTTTCGCGTACGGAGCGGGCCAGGACGCTGAGTCCCTCGTCCAGCTCCTCGGGGGTGATCGTGAGCGCCGGAAGCAGCTTCACGACCTCGCTCTCCGGGCCCGACGTCTCGATGAGCAGCCCGAGCTCGAAGGCCCGGTGCGCCACCCGCCCGGCGCGCTCCTTGTCGTGGAACTCCAGGCCCCACACCAGCCCGCGCCCCCGGTACTCCTTCACATCGGCGAGGTTCTCCTCGGTGATGGAGATGAGGGACTGCTCGATCTGCTCACCGCGCTTGCGGGTCTGCTTCTCCATCGCGGAACCGTCCGCCCAGTACGTCTCCAGGGCGGCGGTGGCGGTGACGAAGGCGGGGTTGTTGCCGCGGAAGGTGCCGTTGTGCTCGCCCGGCTCCCAGATGTCCAGCTCCGGCTTGAACAGGCAGAGGGACATGGGAAGGCCGTAGCCGCTGATCGACTTGGACACGGTGACGATGTCGGGCGTGATGCCGGCCTCCTCGAACGAGAAGAAGGCCCCCGTACGTCCGCACCCCATCTGGATGTCGTCGACGATGAGCAGCATGTCCTGCCGCTCGCACAGCTCGGCGAGCGCCTGCAGCCACTCCTTGCGGGCCACGTTGATGCCGCCCTCGCCCTGCACGGTCTCGACGATCACGGCGGCCGGCTTGTTGAGTCCGGAGCCCTGGTCCTCCAGGAGCCGCTCGAACCACAGGAAGTCCTCGACCGTGCCGTCGAAGTAGTTGTCGAACGGCATCGGCGTGCCGTGCACGAGAGGGATGCCGGCGCCGGCCCGCTTGAAGGCGTTGCCGGTGACGGCGAGCGACCCGAGGGACATCCCGTGGAAGGCGTTGGTGAACGAGACGATGGCCTCGCGCCCCTTGACCTTCCGCGCGAGCTTGAGCGCGGACTCGACGGCGTTGGTGCCGGTCGGGCCGGGGAACATGACCTTGTACGGCAGGTCGCGCGGCCGCAGGACGACGTCCTGGAAGGTCTGCAGGAAGGCCCGCTTCGCGGTGGTGGACATGTCGAGCCCGTGCGTGACGCCGTCCCGCTCCAGGTAGTCGATCAACGCCCGTTTCAGGACGGGGTTGTTGTGCCCGTAGTTCAGGGATCCGGCGCCCGCGAAGAAGTCCAGGTACTCGTGGCCGTCCTCGTCGTACATGCGGCTGCCCTGCGCGCGGTCGAAGACGGTGGGCCAGCCGCGGCAGTAGCTGCGCACCTCGGACTCGAGGGTTTCGAAGACACTGAGGTCGGGCTGGGTGATGGTCACGAAGAATCGCTCCTCGATGCGTGGGGGAGTGCGTTCGGGTCGTCTCGGGTCGTCAGAGGGAGAGGGGGCCGATGCGGTACAGGACTTCGGCTTCGTGCGGCCCGTCGGGGAACAGACCGGCGTCGAAGAGCACTTCACGCTCCAGGCCGGCGTCATGACGCTCGGCGAAGGCGCCGAACAGCCGCTCGGAAGCGGTGTTGCCGGGCGTGATGGTGGTCTCGACGGCGGTGATCCGCTGCTCGGCCGAGGCCCGCACGGCGAGTGCGTCCAGCAGCGCCCCGGCGAGCCCGCGCCCGCGGTGCGCCTCGTCCACCGCCACCTGCCAGACGAGCAGGGTGCGCGGACGGTCCGGCCGCAGGTAGCCGGTGACGAAGCCGACCGGCTCCCCGCGCTCGTCCCGCGCGACGGCCGACGTCGCGGCGAAGTCACGACACCACAGCAGATAGCTGTACGACGAGTTCAGGTCGAGGACCTTGGAGTCCCTCGCAATCCGCCACAACGCGGCGCCGTCCGCGACGGACGGTCGGTCGATTTGCAGTTCTGCTGTCGTGTCTGCTTGTGCGGCAGTCATGCGAATTGAATTTACCCAGGGAAATTAAAAATTGCATCGCCGAGAGGGGTTACGGGTCGGCGGTGCATGTGTTATCACGCGGGCGCGGGCGGACGCGTGAAAGGTGCGACGTATGGGGGGTTTTATCCCCACCAAAAGGCACAAAACACCCTCGATGTGTAACGCGTCACAGCCATGTAATCCCCATGAGATCTGCCCGAATTCATCCGGTTGACGTTCGCAGAATCTTTGCGTTTAGGACGAGAGAAAGCGGGCAGACGAATACGGGAAGCTGCTCTGGAATGAATTCCAGAATTACCCCTGAATTAGGCTCCGGTCACCCCGTCGATTCGTTCCCGCAAGATGTCGGCATGCCCGTTGTGCCGGGCGTACTCCTCAATCATGTGGATAAACACCCACCGCAGACTCACCTCCATCCCGGGAACGGGCCCCTCCATGATCCGCCCGGTGTCGTCGAGCGACCGCCCGGCGACGATCTCGCGTCCCCGAGCGATCTCCCGCCGCCAGACACCGAGCGCGTCCTCGAGCGTGCGGGCGGGATCAAGGCGGTACCCGGTCGCCTCACCGAACACAGGCGGCATATCGAGCCCCGCGACCACCCGCTGGAACCAGTTCCGCTCGACCTCGGCAAGATGCTGCACCAGCCCGAGCAACGTGAGCCCGGACGGCTCGGCAGCGGGGCGCCGCACCTGCTCGTCGTCCAGCCCCGCACACTTCAGCTCCAACGTGGCCCGATGAAAGTCCAACCAGCTCTCCAGCATGGGGAGTTCACCGGCGGTGAGGAGGGGGACGGGGCGGCCGTCGGGGAGGGTGAGGGGTGTGTCTGTGGTCATGCGGGGAGCATGGCATGGGGGTACGGCATGCCGAAACGTGCCTTTCAGCCCCTCCGCACCTTCCAGCCCGTCCGGCGTTCGAGGGGGAGGGAGGCCCTTCGGGCCGACGGGGGCGAGAAGAACCCGCCCCCGCCCGAACGCCTACCGCCAGCTGTCCTCCACAGCCCGCAGCGCCCCCTCAACATCCACATCCAGCCCCTGCTCGCTCAACGCGGCCCCCAGCGCCGCAAGGCTCGCCCGCACGGCGCCCGGTGTCGCATCGGCGCCGTAGTGGTTGACCCGGATCATCTCCTTGGCCAGCGCGCCCCCACCCGCGGCCAGCGGCAGCGCCGGATCCGATGCCAGGGCCCGAGCCACCAGCTCCGACGCCACCACCCCCGCCGGCGCCCGCAGGGTCGTGGCGACCGGCGCCGCGTCCCGGGCCTCGTACACGTACGGCTCGAGTCCGCCCCCCAGAGCCACGACCCCCGCCCGGGTCGCCGCGGCCGCCGACGCGTGGCGAGCCATCACCGCGTCGAGCCCGACCGCCTCGATCCGCTCGACGCAGGCCTCCAGCGCCAGCATCTCCAGCTGGGCCGGCGCGTGCAGCAACGCCTTGCGCCCGCCGTCGACCCACCGCTCCTTCCAGTCCAGCAGGGAGAGGTACGACCGTCGCGGCGCCTGCGGGTTCGCCGCCATGCGAGCCCACGCCCGCGAGCTCACCGAAACCGCCGAAACACCCGCGGGCCCGCCCATCGCCTTCTGCGCCCCGATCACACAGAGGTCGACACCCCACGCGTCCGGCAGTACCGGCTCCGCCCCGATCGAGGCGACGGCGTCCAGGTAGAACAGCGCGCCGTGCGACCGCACCACCTCCCCGATCTCCGCGACCGGGTTGGTGTTGCCCGTCGCCGCCTCCGCGTGCACCAGCGAGACGAAGTCGATCGACGGATGCTCGGCGAAGGCCTCCCGGATCTGCTCCACGGTCACCGCCGTGTGGAACGGCACCGCCAGATCGATCACGGTGGCCCCGCAGTCCCGCAGCCAGTCCCCGAAGGTCTGCCCGTACGGCCCGGTGATCACGTTCAGCGCCACGGTGCCGGGACCCGCGGTCGCGCGGATCGCCCCCTCCAGCGGCAGCAACGCCTCCCCCTGCATGATCACGACATCCTGCGAGGTGCTCAGCAGCCGCGCCACGCGGTCCTCGATCGACGCGAAGTGCGCCGCGCTGAGCGGGGCCAGGTCCAGGAAGGGGTGCGTCACAGTGGTGCTCTCTTCACTCACGGGATCAACGAATCGAGGGTAACCGGCACCCTGGGCACCCCACCCCGCCACCGACTTCTTAGGTCAGACGGCCCTATAACCATCGGTTTGATTTGAGGGTCTCAAACTTCTCCTTATAATCGGAACCCGATATCCGGAACAGACAGTTCCCTCACAGGAGGCTTCCCCGTGAAGACGATCCTCGGGCGTCGGACCCGCGTCCTGGCCGCCACCACCGCGACGGCCGGGCTCGTGCTCGTGGCCGGCTGCTCCTCGGACGACGACGGCGACAGCGGCACCAAGACCGCGGCCGGCGGTGTCGAGCTCGTCCAGGCGGGGCAGCTCACCACCTGCACCCACCTTCCGTACCCGCCCTTCCAGTCGGAGATCGACGGCAAGGTGCAGGGCTTCGACGTGTCGCTGATCGACCTCGCCGCCAAGGACCTCGGCGTGAAGCAGGAGATCCTCGACACGCCGTTCGAGAACTTCAAGACCGGTGCGTTCCTCAACTCCGGCGAGTGCGACCTCGCGGCCGCCGGCATGACCATCACCGAGGAGCGCAAGAAGAACGTCGACTTCTCGGACCCCTACTTCGAAGCCACCCAGGCCCTCCTCGTCGACAAGGGCA
Source organism: Streptomyces sp. NBC_00019 (assembly GCF_045041015.1). NCBI lineage: Bacteria > Bacillati > Actinomycetota > Actinomycetes > Kitasatosporales > Streptomycetaceae > Streptomyces > Streptomyces sp. NBC_00019. Next base: position 2,758,761 of record NZ_CP108302.1, on the reverse strand, counting down.
GCGGCATCACGTCCCTCGCCGACGCCAAGTCCAAGAAGGTCGCGATCGGCGCCCAGGCGCAGACCACCGGCGAGGACTACGCCAAGAGCCAGGGCTTCGACCCGGTCTCCTTCGAGTCCTCCGACGCCGTCCTCAACGGTCTGCGCTCCGGCCAGGTCAAGGCCGTCGTCATCGACTACCCGGTCGTCCAGGGCTGGCTGAAGACCAAGGCCAACGCCGACGCCTTCCAGGTCGCCGAGCAGATCAACACCGGTGAGCAGTACGGCTTCACGGTCAAGAAGGGCAACACCAAGCTCCTCGCCGCCATCAACAAGGCCCTCGCCGAGGCCAAGTCCGACGGCACGTACAAGACGCTGTACGAGAAGTGGATCGGCCCCTACGACGAGTCCGCGGCCTCCGCGTCCCCGTCCGCCTCATGACGAGCTCCGACGCACAACTCCAGCCTCGCAAAAAGGGCCTGACCCGGAGTCAGAAGCGCCGCCTGTCGCGCGGCGCCCAGTACGTCGTGTTCGTCGCGGCCGTCGTCGCCTTCGCGGCGTCGGCCGACTGGGACCGGCTCAAGAACCAGTTCGCGCAGTGGGACATCGCCGAGCAGATGTTCCCCGACGTCATCACGCTCGCGCTGAAGAACACCGTGCTCTACACGCTGTCCGGGTTCGCGTTCGGACTCGTTCTCGGCATGGTCATAGCGCTGATGCGGCTGTCGTCGGTGGGCCCGTACCGCTGGTTCGCCGGCGTGTACATCGAGATCTTCCGCGGCCTGCCCGCCCTGCTGATCTTCATCTTCATCGGCGTGGCCGTGCCACTGGCCTTCCCGGGGACCGAGATCCCCGGCGGCACCTACGGCAAGGTCGCCCTCGCGCTCGGCCTGGTGGCGGCCGCGTACATGGCGGAGACGATCCGCGCGGGCATCCAGGCGGTGCCCAAGGGGCAGATGGAGGCGGCCCGTTCGCTGGGCTTCTCGCCCGCGCGGGCCATGGTCTCGATCGTCATCCCGCAGGCGTTCCGGATCATCCTCCCGCCGCTGACCAACGAACTCGTCCTGCTCTTCAAGGACTCCTCGCTGGTCCTCTTCCTCGGCGTCACCCTGGAGGAGCGCGAACTGTCCAAGTACGGCCGTGACCTGGCCAGTACGACCGCCAACTCCACGCCGATCCTCGTCGCCGGCCTGTGCTATCTGCTGGTGACGATCCCGCTCGGCTTCGTCGTGCGCCGCATGGAGGCGAAGGCCCAGGAGGCCGTGAAATGAGCCGACCGGAAATCGAAGTCCGCGGTCTGCACAAGTCGTTCGGCGACAACGAGGTCCTCAAGGGCATCGACCTGGAGATCGGCCAGGGCGACGTCGTCTGCGTCATCGGCCCCTCCGGCTCCGGCAAGTCCACGCTGCTGCGGTGCGTGAACCTCCTGGAGGAACCCACCAAGGGCCAGGTCTTCGTCGGCGGCACCGAACTCACCGACCCCGATGTCGACATCGACGCCGTACGCCGCCGTATCGGCATGGTCTTCCAGCAGTTCAACCTCTTCCCGCATCTCACCGTGACCGAGAACCTCACGCTGCCCCAGCGCAGGGTGCTCAGGCGGGACAAGGCGCAGGCGGCGAAGGTGGCCGCCGAGAACCTGGAGCGGGTGGGCCTGTCCGAGAAGGCGAACGCCTACCCGGCCTCCCTCTCCGGCGGCCAGCAGCAGCGGGTCGCGATCGCCCGTTCGCTGTCGATGGGCCCCGAGGTGATGCTCTTCGACGAGCCGACGTCGGCACTGGACCCGGAGCTGGTGGGGGACGTCCTGGCGGTCATGCGGATGCTCGCCCAGGAGGGCATGACGATGATGGTCGTGACCCACGAGATGACGTTCGCGAAGGAGGTCGCCGACAGGGTGGTCTTCATGGACGGCGGAGTGATCGTCGAGGACGGCACGCCGGCCCAGGTCATCACGAACCCGAGCCATGAACGTACGCGGCATTTCCTGTCGCGGCTCCTGGACCCGGCGATGGCCGAAGTCGAGGAGGACGGCAACGCCGAGTAAGGGGCGCGGGGCTGTATCGATTTGCGGCTCCGCCGCGTGGGCGCGACCAGCCCCCACAAAGCCGCAGCCGACGATCAACGTATCCGGCGAAACGCATATCGTGCAGCACATGAGCGATCAGGCGGTGCTGCACCTAAAGGGACGCGTCCTCGTGGGCCCGGAAGACGTCCGCGACGAACTCTGGGTCGTGGACGGACGCGTCACCTACGACCGTCCCGTCGGCACCCGGGACGTCCGGACCGTCGCGGGCTGGACCCTCCCCGGCCTGGTCGACGCGCACTGCCACGTGGGCCTCGGCCCCCACGGCCCCGTTCCGCAGGGCGTCGCCGAACAGCAGGCCCTCACCGACCGCGACGCCGGCACCCTGCTGATCCGCGACGCCGGCTCCCCCTCGGACACCCGCTGGACCGACGCCCGCGAGGACCTCCCGAAGATCATCCGTGCCGGCCGCCACATCGCCCGCACCCGCCGCTACATCCGCGGCTACGCCCACGAGATCGAACCGGACGACCTGGTCGCGTACGTCGCCCAGGAGGCCCGCCGGGGCGACGGCTGGGTCAAACTCGTCGGTGACTGGATCGACCGCGAGGTGGGGGACCTGGCCCCCAGCTGGCCGCGCGACGCGGCGCAGGCGGCGATCGCCGAGGCCCACCGTCTGGGCGCGAGAGTGACGGCCCACTGCTTCGCGGAGTCGTCGCTGCGAGACCTGGTCGAGTCGGGCATCGACTGCGTCGAACACGCCACGGGCCTCACCGACGAGCTGATCCCCCTCTTCGCCGACCGCGGCGTGGCGATCGTCCCGACCCTGGTCAACATCGCCACGTTCCCGAAACTGGCCGAGGGCGGCGAGTCCAGGTTCCCCCGCTGGTCGGCCCACATCCGGCGCCTCCACGAACGCCGCTACGACACGGTCCGGAGCGCCTACGACGCCGGCATCCCGGTCTACGTCGGCACCGACGCCGGCGGCACCCTGCCCCACGGCCTGGTCGCGGCCGAGGTCGCGGAACTGACCAAGGCGGGCATTCCCCCGACCGAGGCTCTCGCGGCGACGACCTGGGCGGCCCGCGAGTGGCTGGGACGCCCGGGCCTGGAGGAGGGCGCCGCGGCCGACCTCGTGGTGTACGACGAGGACCCACGGGCCGATGTACGCGTACTGGCGGCGCCACGACGGGTCGTGCTGAACGGACGCGTCGTTGACGGAGCGTGACCGAAAGTCGCCCCGCGTCGTTGTGCACCCCGGCTCTCGAACCGGCGCGTCAACGGGGGCGCTCGCACACATGGGGGTACAGGGGTGACTTCGAGGAACACCCGTGCCGCACGATTCGAAAAGGTTCACGGAAACAGCACGTTGGGGTGAAGTCCCGCCGGACTGCTGACTGTTCACTCTGAGTACGTAATTCTTGCCGGGTCCCGAGCAAGTCTCCTCTGAGGGGTCCCCACCTTGAACGGCAAGAACTTCCGCATGCCCGCACGCCGTCTCGCGACCGTCGCGACGGCCACGGCCCTGGCCGCAGGTCCCGCGGTCCTGGCCGGTGCCGGCTCCGCACACGCGACCGGTGACGAAGGACGTGCGAGCGCCGTCGTCCTGCGCACCGGGCTCGACGTGTCCCTGCTCAACAAGACCGTGAACGTGCCACTCGTGGTCTCCCTCAACGAAGTGCAGGCGCCGCAGAGCGCCGAAAAGACCGTGCTGAGCGCCCAGTTGAACGGCGTCGACGGCGGAAAGGCCTTCAGCGTGCTCGACGCGCAGGTGGCGTCGGCGAAGGCGGACGTGATCGACACCAGGGCCGAAGCCTCCACCACCCTCGCCCACGCCAAGCTCCATGTCCCCGGCCTGCCCCTGCTCTCGCTCATCGAGCTCGGCACGGTCACCTCCAAGGCGACGTGCGAGGCCGGCAGGACCCCGACCGCCACCTCCAACCTGCTGGGCTCGGTCACCGTCCTCGGCGAGAAGGTCACGCTCACCGCCGGCGGCCCGACCGAGGTCAAGGTGCCCGGCGTCGGAGAGGTCCGTCTCGACCTCTCCAAGACCGAGACCACCACGGACACGGCAGCCGCCACCGCCCTCGAACTCACCGTCTCCATCAACCCGTTGAAGCTCAACGTGGCCGAGGTCGAGGGGTCCCTGACGCTGGCGAAAGCCACCTGCGAGGCCCCGGCCGCACCCGCCGCCGCGACCACCCCCGCGGGAGACGTGGAGCCCCAAGGCGCCCCGGCCGAGGCCGGGTTGGCCGAAACCGGCGGTAGCTCGACGACCCCGTACATCGTGGGCGGCGCCCTCGCCCTGCTCCTCGCCGGCGGGGGAGCGGTCGCAGTCGCCCGCCGCGCCAGGAACTGATCCCGGGGTCCCGAAGGTCAACAGCCTTTCTCTGTCAGAGCTGTTGACCGACCAATGAAAACGTTTTAACTTCCTCTCGCTCCGACTTCGAGACGTGAGGGGGACCCGTGGCCGCTGTACTACGGGAACGTGCAGGTACCGAGGAGGTGAAGGAGGCGCGCCGTCGATCCGGCGGTGCGCCCCGACGGCGAAAAGGTTTTCAGGGCAGGGGCTCACGATCCCTGGTCCTGCTCATGCTGCCCGGCCTCGCCTACTTCCTGCTCTTCCACTACGGCGCCCTCGTCGGCAACGTCATCGCCTTCAAGGAGTACGTCCCCTTCGACGGCATCTGGGGCAGCCCTTGGGTCGGACTCGGCAACTTCCAGCGGATGTTCGAGGACGGGGCGTTCTGGGACTCGGTCCTCAACACCCTCTGGATCTCCGTCCTCCAGCTGGTCTTCTTCTTCCCGGTGCCGCTCGCCCTCGCCCTGCTCCTGCACAGCCTCACCTGGAGCAGCGTCCGCCGGTTCGTGCAGTCGGTGGCGTATCTCCCGCACTTCATCTCGTGGGTGATCGTCGTCGCCCTCTTCCAGCAGCTCCTCGGCGACACCGGGCTGCTCAACTCCGGCCTGGACGGCATGGGCCTGCACACCGTCGACATCATCGGCAACCCCGACGCCTTCAAGCCGCTCGTCGTCGCCCAGGTCGTCTGGAAGGACGCCGGCTGGGGCACGATCATCTTCCTCGCCGCCCTCGCCCAGGTCGACGAGCAGCAGTACGAGGCCGCCGCGATCGACGGCGCCGGCCCCTGGCGGCGCTTCTGGCACGTCACGCTGCCCGCCATCCGCCCGGTGATCGTGCTGCTGCTGATCATGCGGCTCGGCGAGATCCTCTCCGTCGGCTTCGAGCAGATGCTGCTCCAGCGCGACGCGGTCGGCCCGGAGGCCGCAGAGATCATCGACACCTTCGTCTACTACCAGGGCATCGTCGGCGGCGACTACGGATTCGCGGCCGCCGCGGGCCTGTTCAAGGGCGTCGTCGGCGCCCTCCTCGTCTACGCCGCCAACAAGGTCGCCCACCGCCTCGGCGAACAGGGGGTCTACAAGTGAGCAGCCACATACGGCCCGGCTGGATGGAGACGCCGAAGCCGCTGACCCAGGCAGCCAAGGCCCTCGCCCTCGTGGCCGTCGTCCTCCTGGTCTGCGTCCCGTTCCTCGTCATCGTCTCGACCTCGCTCGCCTCCACCGACGAGGTCGTGGCCAACGGCGGCTGGGTGCTCTGGCCGACCGAGCCCTCGCTCGACGCCTACCGCGACATCCTCGACGGCGGCATCGTCACCCACGCCCTCGGCGTCAGCGCGGGCGTCACGATCGTCGGCACCCTGCTCAGCCTCGCCTGCACGGTCACCCTCGCCTACGCCCTGTCCCGCCCCGGCGTCTTCGGCGGCAGGCCCGTCCTGCTGCTCGTCCTGTTCACGTTCCTCTTCCCGCCCGGCATGATCCCGAGCTTCCTGCTGGTCAAGGAGCTGGGCCTGCTGGACAGTTACGCCTCGCTCGTCCTGCCGGTCCTCGTGAACGTCTTCAACCTCGTCGTCCTGCGCGGCTTCTTCCAGGGCATCCCCGAGGAGCTGTACGAGGCCGCACGCCTGGACGGGGCGGGGGACTGGCGGGTGCTCTTCTCCGTCGTACTGCCGCTGTCCAAGGCCGCGTTGGCGGTCGTGGGACTCTTCTACGCGGTGGCGTACTGGAACTCCTGGTTCTACGCCTCGCTCTATCTGGAGAGCGACCACTGGCCCCTCCAACAGGTGCTGCGCACCTACGTGGTGGCCGGCTCCGGACTCACCGACGCGACCACCGGCGAGGGCACGATCACTGCCCCGCAGACCGTGCAGATGGCGGTCCTGGTGATCGCCACCGTGCCGATCCTGCTCGTCTACCCCTTCCTGCAGAAGTACTTCACCAAGGGCGTGCTCACCGGCGCCATCAAGAGCTGACGCAAGCTCCCACAAGCTGACACGAGGTGATTCACCCATGCCCCGCATGTCCCGTCGCACCCTGCTCGGCTCCATGGCCGCCGTCGCCGTCCCGGGCGTACTGACGGCCTGTTCCACCGGCTCCGGCGACAGCGACGTCTCCAACGCCGGCAAGAAGCTCGCCCCCTGGCCGTCGTATCGGCCCGCCACCGGCCCCAAGCCCGACCTGGCTCCCACCGACGCCGGTGTCCAGGCCGGATACACCGCCTACCCCGCCGAGTTGGTGAAGTCCGTCGCCCGCACTCCGGGCGACGGCTCCACGGTCAAGGTCATGTCGGTGTCCTTCGGCACGCCGCCCAAGCCGGCCTCCGCCAACCAGTTCTGGGCGACCGTCGAGAAGGCCCTCGGCGTGAAGATCGAGTACACGATCATCTCCCAGGCCGACTACCAGAAGAAGATGGCGACGGTGATGGCGGGCGACCCCGACAGCCTGCCGGACATCATCAACATGTTCTCCGGGTTCGTCCTGCCCCGTGAGGCCGAGTTCGTGCAGCGCAGGGCCGAGGACCTCACCCCGTTCCTCTCGGGCGCGGCCGTCGCCGACTACCCCAACCTCGCCAACATCCCCACCCACGCCTGGCGGGACATGGGCCGCATCGGCGGCCGCGTCTACGGCATCCCCCTGGAACGCCCGCTGCCCGGCTCCACCCTCTGGCTCAACCAGGGGATGTTCACCGACGCCGGCATGACGGAGGGCTGGACCTCCGAGGACTTCGCGGCCGTCGCCAAGAAGGCCACGAGCGGCCGTACCTACGCGCTCGGCGCCGCCCAGGGATCCCTGTTCGGCAACGCCGTGCACTCCGCCGCGCACAACGCACCCCAGGAGTGGGCCGTCACCAAGTCCGGTGCCTTCCAGCCGGGTTGGGCCGACGAACGCTTCAAGGCCGCGATCGCCTTCCAGGCCGGACTGCGCAAGGGAGGCGCGTACCACCCGGACGCGACCTCCATCTCCCAGATCGACCTGACGACCCTCTTCTACAACGGCACCGTCGGCTCCATGCAGGACGGCTTCGGCGCCTACCTCCCCAAGTACCGTGAGAGCCAGGGCAAGTTGACCCCGGCCGCCGCCCTCCCGTACAGCGTCGACGGCACCCCCGGCGGCATCGTCGCCGCCCGCCGCTCCTTCGGCTACACCGTCCTGAAGAAGGCGAAGAAGGAACGTGTCGAGCTGCTCCTGCGCATCCTCGACTACCTCGCCGCCCCCTTCGGCAGCAAGGAGTGGGAGCTCGTCCACTACGGCGTCGAGGGCACCCACTTCACCCGCGGCAAGGACGGCTCCCCGCAGCCCACCAAGCTCGGCGAGGTCGAGAACAACACCAACCTGCCGCTGAAGTACCTCGCCGAAGGCCCGCAGGTGCTGTTCGTCCCGGGGATGCCGGATGCCGTACGGGCCCTGCACGCCTGGCAGCAGCAGACGGTGCCGCACGCCGTCCGCAACGCCTCGTACGGACTCCAGTCCCGTACGAAGAACGCACAGGGGACCACACTCAAGGCGATGCTCGACGACACGGTCACCGGGATCGTCGCCGGACGGATCTCGCTGACGGAGTGGGACGCGGCCGTGAAGAAGTGGCGATCGCGGGGCGGCGACAGAATGGCCGAGGAGTTCGCGAAGGACTATGCGGCCAATACGTGACGCTCCGCCGGTGGAGCGAGAGGCGCGGGGGATGGGGAACGGTATGACAGGCAAGGGACGGGTCACGATCCGCGAGGTCGCCGAGCGGGCGGGTGTCTCGACGGCGACGGCGTCGCGTGCGCTCACCGGGAACCATCCTGTGCCACCCGCGACCCGGGCCCGCGTGCTGCGTGCCGCGCGTGACCTCGACTATGTCGCCAACGCGCATGCGCGGGCGCTGGTGGGGGGTGGCCGGAAGATGGCCGCGGTCGTCGTCCGACAGGTCACCAGCCCCTTCTACGCCCAGGTCGCCGAGGGCGTCGAGGCCGAGGCCGCCGACCGGGGGTGGCTGTGCGTCGTGGGGGCCACCGGTGGGGATCCGCAGCGGGAGATGGAGTTCGTGCAGCTCATGCGGGAGGAGGGGGCGCGGCTGGTGATTCTGGTGGGCGGCGTGGTCGAGGACGACGCGTACCGCTCGCGGGTGGCTCACTATGCGCAGGCGCTGGACTCGTCGGGCGCGCGGCTCGTGCTGTGCGGACGTCCGGCCCCGGATCCGGAGATCCCGGCACTGGTCGTGGAGTTCGACAACGAGGCGGGGGCGCGCGCGATCACGGGGCACCTGTTGTCGGCCGGGCATCGTCGGATCGTCTTCCTCGGCGGACTGCCCGGGAACACGGCTCTGGATGCTCGTGTCGCCGGCTACCGTGCGGCGCTCGCCGAGCACGGGCTGCCCGGGGAGGCCGCGCGTGTCGTCGACTGCGGGCTCGGACGGGCGGCCGGGTTGCGGGCCATGACCGAACTGCTCAAGGAGACACGGGAGTTCACCGCTGTCGTGGCCGGTGATGACATGGTCGCGGCGGGGGTGCTCCGCGCGATCGCCGATGCGGGGCTGAGGGTGCCGGAGGACATCTCCGTCGTGGGTTACAACGACATCCCGCTCGCCGAGGACTTCAATCCGCCGCTGACCACTGTCCGTACGCCTGCGGAGGAGTTGGGGCGGGCTGCCGTGCGGATCGCTCTGCGGGATCCGGACAGTGCGGCCGGGAGCCATCACCTGCTGGGCACGCACATCGTCGTTCGCAGCAGTGTCGCACCGCTGGGGAGGCCGTCGTGAAGCTGCGGGCTCGTGGGGGCTGGTCGCGCCCCCGCGGCGGAGCCGCATATCGATACGGCCCCGCGCCCCTAGGCATGTTGACCGACCGCCCCTTGAACAGAAGCGGAGGGCTCAGTCCCGTATGACCGCGCCGTATGTGTCGCCCCCTGACGACCCGACGCAGCTTCCCGACCTTCCACCCCAGGACCTGGAGACCTCTCCCCTCACCGGCTGGACCCGCGCTCACTGGGAAGCCCTCGCCGACCGGCTTCTCGGTGGCCTACTGCCCTACGCCTCTCCGAACTACGCCCAGTACCGGCTCCCCGGGCCTCCCAGCCACTCCGGCCCCTGGTCCGACGGGCTCGAAGGGTTCGCCCGGTCCTTTCTGCTCGCCGCGTTCCGTATCGCGGGTGCCGAGGGCCGGGTCGACCCCGCCCTCGTCGAGCGGTACGCGGCCGGACTGGCCGCCGGTACCGATCCGTACGGTGATGAGCGCTGGCCGCCCATCACCGACCGGGGGCAGCCGATGGTCGAGGCCGCCTCGATCGCCATCGCGCTGCACGAGTCGCGGCCCTGGCTCTGGGATCAGCTGGATGACACCGTACGAGGTCAAGTCACCGAGTGGCTGGGCCACTTCGTCGGTGCTGTCGCCAATGACTCCAACTGGCGGCTCTTCCAGGTCATCACGGAGGAGTTCCTCGCCTCCGTCGGTGCCCCGCACAGCCGTGGCGAGATCGACGCCGGGCTCGCCAGGCTGGACGACTGGTACCGGGGCGGGGGCTGGTACACCGACGGTGAGGGCAAGAAGTTCGACTACTACAACGCCTGGGCGCTGCACCTGTACCCGGTGCTGTGGGCGCGGATCGCCGGCCCCCGTGCGGACGTCGGCACCGTCGCCCGACACCGCGCCCGCCTGCGTGAATTCCTCACCGCCCACCAGTACTTCTTCGGTTCGGACGGCGCCCCCGTCCACCAGGGCCGCTCCCTCACCTACCGCTTCGCCGCGGCCGCCCCCCTCTGGGCCGGCGCCCTCGGCGACGCCACCCCGCTGCCGCCCGGCCGCACCCGGCGCCTGGCCTCCGGCACCCTGAAGCACTTCGCCGAGCGAGGCGCCCCAGACGAGCGGGGCCTGCTCAGCCTCGGCTGGTACCGGCCCTTCCTCCCGGTCACCCAGCGCTACTCGGGCCCCGCCTCCCCGTACTGGGCGAGCAAGGCCTTCCTCGGCCTCCTCCTGCCCGAGACCCACCCCGTGTGGACGGCCACCGAGGAACCCGGCCCCGTCGATACCGCCGACTCCACCCTCGCCCTGCCCGCCCCGGGCTGGCTGCTGCACTCCACGGCGGCCGACGGGATCGTCCGGCTCGTCAACCACGGCAGCGACCGCCTCCCGCCCCCACCGGCCACGGACGAGGACAGCCCGCACTACGCCAAGCTCGCCTACTCCAGCGCCACCGCCCCGGACACACCGATCGGGCCCGACAACCACATCGCCCTCCTCGGCCCGGACGGGACACCGTCCGAACGGGGCCGCATCCACCCCCTGGGCGTCGAGGGCCGACGCGCCGCCTCCAGCCAGGCCACGGGGATCGAGACGGTGAGCGTCGTGCACGGACCATGGGAAGTGCGGGTCCACCGGGTCCCGGGCAACTCACCTGTGCGCGAAGGGGGTTGGGCCGTCGCCGACGACACCGCAGCACCCCACGCGCAGACCGGCCCCGGCCGCGCCCTCGCCCGCCGCACCGACGGCCTCACCAGCGCCCTCGTCGCCCTGCACGGCTGGGGCGACGCCGAGGGCACGGTCGTACGCACCCTCGACGCCAACGCCTACGGACGCCACTCCGCGACCCCCGTCCTCGAAGGCACCGGCCCGCTCCTGGTCACCCTCGTCGTCCTGACCAAGGGGGACGCCCGCACCACCGGCGCGAGCGTCACCGTCGACGCCGAGGGCGCCATCGACATCCGCTTCCCGGACGGAACCCGGGAGCGGGTCAGTACTTCGCCAGGACCATCGCCTGATCCAGCGCCTGGAGGAACGAGTTGACCGTCACCCGGTCCCGCACCGCCAGCCGCAGCCACTCCTCGTCCAGGCCCGGGAACGTGTCCCCGCGCCGCACCGCGAAACCGAGGTCGCGCAAGTGCCGGCGCACGGCGGCCGCACGAGGCAGCCGTACGAGGACGAAGGGGCCCTCCGCCGGTTCGGCCACCGTCAGGCCGTCCGGGGCGAACTCCCGTAGTCCGGCGACGAGATGGGCGCGGTCGGCGGCGATGCGGTGGGCCGCGTGGGCCGCCTCGGCCAGGGCCTGCGGTTCCATGCAGGCCTGGGCCGCCGCCAGGGCCGGGGTGGACACCGGCCACAGGGGCTGGGCGCGCTCCAGCTCCGCGATGGTCTCCGGGGCGGCCAGGACGTAGCCGATGCGCAGGCCCGCCAGACCCCAGGTCTTCGTCAGGCTGCGCAGGACGACCAGGCCCGGGATGTCCGTGCGGCCCGCCAGGGCCTCCCGCTCGCCCGGCACCGCGTCCATGAACGCCTCGTCCACCACCAGCGTCCGCCCTGGGCGGGCCAGTCGGGCGATGGTGTCGGCGGGGTGCAGGACGGACGTGGGGTTGGTCGGGTTGCCGATCACCACGAGGTCCGCGTCCGCCGGGACGGCCGCCGGGTCCAGGTGGAAGCCGTCCTCCTGGCGCAGCAGCAGCCGGTCGACCGTGTGGCCCGCGTCCCGCAGCGCCGCCTCCGGTTCCGTGAACTGCGGGTGCACGACGAGCGGTTGACGGGCCTCCAGGGCGCGGGCGAGCAGCACGAAGGCTTCCGCCGCGCCCGCCGTCAGCAGCACGCGGTCCGTCGGGAGGCCGTGCCGGGCCGCCACCGCCGCCCGTGCGTCCCGGCCGTCCGGGTAGGCGGCCAGGCCGGTCAGCGACTCGGCGATCCGCTCCCGCAGCCACGCTGGGGGCGTGTTCGCGCGGACGTTCACGGCGAGGTCGGCGAGCCGGGCCCCGTCGTCGCGGACCTCGGCGTCGCCGTGGTGGCGGAGGTCGTGCGGCGCCGCACCCTCCGCGTCAGTGCGCATGTGAGTGGGTGCCATGGTGGTGTCCGTGGTGGTGATGGTGGCCGTCGTCGTCGGGGTGGAAGTGCGGCTGCTGCGGCAGACCGACCTTGTCCTCGAAGCCCGGCAGGGCGATGCGGTACACGCACGAGTCGCAGTTCATCCGCAGATCGCCCGCGATGGCCTCCCGGTACCGCTCCATCACCAGGTCGAGGAGCTCCGGCTCCGGACCGATGACGTCCGCCGAGTGCACCTCGACCTCCGGGTGGGCGGCCGCCCAGCCCTCGGTCTGCTGCCGGACCCGCTCCGGGAGGATGCCGGTGAACAGGAAGTAGGGGAGCACGACGATCTGCCGCGCGCCCAGCTTCACACAGCGGTCGAGCCCGCTCGGCACGTCCGGCGCGGCCAGCGACACGAACGCCGTCTCCACGCCCGCGTACCCGCGCCCCTCCCACAGCAGCCGGGCCGCCTTGTACACCTCGGCGTTGGCGTCCGGGTCGGTCGAGCCGCGCCCGACGAGCAGCACGGTCACGTCCGAACGGTCACCGGGGGAGCGCTCGGCGGAGCCGAGCGCCTCGTCCAGCCGCCGCTCCAGCACCGACAGCAACGCCGGGTGTGGGCCCAGCGGACGGCCGTAGGTGTACGAGATCCCGGGGTGCCGCTCCTTCTCGCGGGCCAGCGCCGCCGGGATGTCACCCTTGGCGTGCCCGGCGGACACCAGCATCAGCGGAACGGCGGCGAACCGTCGTACACCCCGCTCCACCAGCTCGGCGACGGCATCGCCCAGCGGCGGTGGGGACAGCTCGATGAAGCCGCCCGCGACGGGCAGCTCGGGGTTACGGCGCCCCAGCTCCCGTACGAAGTCGCGGAACGCCTCGGCTCCGGCCTCGTCCCGGGTGCCATGTCCGGCGATGAGCAGGGCGGGCTGGGGGGTGGTCACGATTTCTCCTCGGAAGACGAAACGGGGTGGTACAGCAGGGCGTTGAGCGCGGCCGAGGCGACCGCGGAGCCGCCCTTCTCGGACACGTTGCTCACGGCGGGCAGCCCGCTCTCGCGCAGCGCGGCCTTGGACTCGACCGCGCCGACGAAGCCGACGGGCAGACCGATGACGAGCGCCGGGGCGGCGTCCAGGGTCAGCAGCTCCTCCAGCGCGGTGGGCGCGTTGCCGATGACCCACAGGGCGCCGGGTCCGACCTGCTCGTAGGCGAGCCGGACGGCGTGCGCGGAACGGGTCAGCCCCGCACCGGCCACGGCGTCCCTCAGCCGGCAGACGGTCTCGCGCCGGGTGATGCCGGCCGCGACCATCTCCACGTCCACGACGACGGGCGCACCGCCGTGCAGGGCCGCGTGTGCCTTCTCCAGCTCGCCCTCGTCCATGACGAGATCGCTCGCGTACTCCAGGTCGGCGGCGGAGTGGATGACCCTCTCGACCACTGACCGGGTCAGCGGCGGGAAGTGCGAGGTGTCCAGGCGGGCGCGCAGCCGCCGGTAGGACTCCACCTCGATCGGATGGACCTCACGGATCACTTGGCGCCCTCCTCTGCCGTCTGCCAGCGGTAGCCGCGCGGCGTCACCATGCGTCCCGCGATGTCACGGGTCGCCGTGTTGCCCACGGTCACCACTGTCATCATGTCGACCGTCGCCGGGTCCAGGGAGCCCAGCGACGTGAGACGACCGGACTCGTCCGGCCGCGACGCGTTCCGTACGACACCGACCGGCGTCGTCGGCTCCCGGTGCTCGGCGAGGATCGCGAGCGCCTTCGGCAGCTGCCAGTCCCGGCCGCGCGAGCGGGGGTTGTAGAAGGTGACCACGATGTCCGCCTCCGCCGCCGCACGCACCCGCCGCTCGATGACCTCCCACGGAGTGTGCAGGTCGGAGAGGCTGATCGACACATGGTCGTGGCCGAGCGGGGCACCGAGGATCGCGGCGGCCGCGAGCGCGGCGGTCACACCCGGTACGCCGATCACGTCGATGTCGTCGGACGCCTCGGCGAGCGCGGGGGAGGCCATGGCGTACACGCCCGCGTCCCCGCTGCCGATCAGCGCGACGGCCTGCCCCTTGCGGGCCTCCGCCACAGCGGTCCGCGCCCGCTCCTCCTCGGCCCCGAGCCCCGACTCCAGGATCCGGGTGCCGGGCCGCAGCAGATCACGGATCTGGTCGACGTACTGGTCCAGCCCGACGAGCACCGAAGCCCGCCGCAACTCCGCCTTCGCGCGGGGCGTGAGCAGGTCCCGGGCGCCGGGACCGAGCCCGACGACCGCGAGCCGGCCGCGCGCGGGACGCCGTACGACGGCACAGGTCGCCATGGCCGGCAGCCCGTCCTTACGCTCGGACTTCCGCTTGGGTACGAGGAGTTCGCCGCCTCGGACGAGCGCGGCGGCCTCCGCCACCGACGGCGTGCCCACGGCGGCGAGGGGCGCGTCGGAAGGGTTCGGGACCTCGACGGACGCCAACTCCTCGGCGGAGTACGTCACCAGGGGCACGCCGAGCCGCTGAGCCGCCCGGACGATGCCGGGCTCCTCGGACTTGGCGTCCACGGTGGCCAGTTCGGCGACCGACGCGGCCGACAGTCCGGCGCCCCGCAACACGCCCTCGACCAGGCCCAGCACCTCGTCCACCGGCGCCCCCTTCGAGGCACCGACCCCGACGACGAGGGACGGCGGTCGCAGCACGACCTCGCGCTCGGTGGCCTCCACGAGACGGTCGGTGAGACGGACGGAGTAGTCGCCTTCCCCCGTGACCTTCAGCGCGGGCAGCGGCCACGTCAACTCCGCCTTGAGAGCGACCGGTTCACCGTCGAGCAGGGCCCGCGACACCGCGGCGACATCGCCCTCCACCGGGAACCCGAGCGTGTCCAGGCCCGGCAGCCCTACGGCATCCGTGGCCGTCGTCACCACGGGCTCCGCGCCCAGCAACTCACCGACCTCACGGGCGAGTTCATTGGCGCCACCGCCATGCCCGCCGACCAGCGACACGGCGAACCGCCCGCCCTCGTCGACACACACCACACCCGGGTCCGACGTCTTGTCGCCGAGCAGCGGCGCGACCAGCCGCACCACCGCCCCCGTGGCGAGGAAACACACGAGCTGCTCGCACTCCGCGAACGCGGCCCGTACGGCATCCCCGACGGGACCCTCGTACACACGCGTCCGCTCCGGCCACGCCGCGGCCAGCCGGTCCCGCGCAGCCGCGCCCGCCGAGGTGGCGGAAATGAGGCCGATCACAGAGCAACTCCTTCTTCAGGGTCGGGGATTCGGACCCCCCACAACAGAAAAACAGGATTGGTGGCCGCCAGCCGGGTCACCTCACCCGGCAGCGGCGCGAGCCGCGAGGACTGCAACAGCACCCCGTCACAGGTGAACCCGGCACCGGTGAGCGCCTCGCGCACCCCCGGCACCCGGTCGAGCGCCGCCATCGCGACCACGACCGTCCGCCGGGCCCGTCGCGCGCACGCCGTGACGATGGCGGGCAGCTCACGCCCCCCGCCACCGATGAACACGGCGTCCGGGTCGTCGAGATCGGACAGCACGGTCGGCGCGGCCCCGTGCACGGCCCGTACGTCGACACCGTGCGCCGCCGCGTTGGCGCGGATCCGCTCGACGCCGTCCCGGGTCTTCTCGACCGCGACGACGGCTGCCCCGAACCGCGCGCACTCCACGGCCACGGAACCGGAGCCCGCGCCGACGTCCCAGACCAGATCACCGAGCCGGGGACCGAGCCGGGCCAGCGCCAGCGCCCGCACCTCGAACTTGGTGATCATCGAGTCGCGATGGGTGAACTCACCCTCGTCCAGGGCCCATTGCACGGGCCCGGACGCGGCCCCGGCGACCGTCCGCACGGCACCGAGCGCCCGCGCCTCGTCCAGACACAGCACCACGCTCACCGCCGTCCCCCAGTCCCGGGCGGCGGCCTCGGCGGGCGTGACCCGCTCGACGCGCTCCTCCCGCGACCCGAGCGCGGACGCCACGACGAGGACCCGGTCATCGGCCCTGAGCGCGGCCCCGATCTCCGCGGGCCCGGCCCCCGGCCCGGTCAGCACGGCGACCTTGGGCCGCGCCCGGCACACGTTGACGGCCGTACGAAGGTCCCTGCCGTGTGCGCTGACCACCACGGCGTCGTCCCACGGCAGCCCGGCGCGCGCGAAGGCGGCGGCGACGGAGGAGACCCCGGCACGGACATCGAGCCGTTCGGCCCCGAACCGCTCGGCCAGCACCCGTACGATCCCGAAGAACCCGGGGTCGCCGGAGGCCAGCACGACCACACGGTCCTGCTTGTCCAGATGCCGCTCGATGACGTCCAGCGCGGGCGCGAGCGGCCCGAGGACGACCTGCTCCACGTCCCCGGGAAGCGCCGCGGACGCCAGATGACGCCGGCCGCCCACGACCAGCCGGGCCCCGGCCAGCACATCGGCGGGAACCGGCGTCCCCGTCCCCGTACCGAAGACCGTGATCACGTACTCGCACCCCGCTGCCGCAACGCCCGGCGGGCCTCCGGGTCGGCCTTGCGGTACCCGTGGAAGTGGCCGGGGTGGTAGAGGTGCGAGCGGGTGCCCTCGGCGTCGAGCGCCGGGCCGACGAGGAAGAGGGTGTGCTTCCAGAGCTTGTGCTCCTTGACGGTCTCCTCCAGCGTCTCGATCGTGCACCGCACGATGAGCTCCTCGGGCCAGGTGGCCTGGTAGGCGACGACGACGGGAGTGGCGGTCGGATAGCCGCCTTCGAGCAGCTCCCGCACGAGCTGCCCACTACGGGCCGCCGACAGGAAGATCGCCATGGTGGTCCCGTGCTTGGCGAACTCCCGCACCTCCTCGCCGGGCGGCATCGGCGTCTTGCCGCCGCCGAGCCGGGTGAGGACGACGGACTGCGCGACCTCCGGGATGGTCAGCTCGCGCTGGGCGAGCGCGGCGACGGCGGAGAAGGCGGAGACGCCGGGGATCACCTCGGTGGCGATACCGATCCGGGCGCACCGGTCGAGCTGCTCCTGGGTGCCGCCCCACAGGGCGGGGTCGCCGGAGTGGATCCGGGCGACATTGAGGCCCTCGGTGACGGCCCGCTCGTACACGGCGACGACGTCCTCCAGGGACATGGTCGCCGAGTCGAGGATCTCCGCGCCTGCGCGGGCGTGCTCCAGAACCTCCGCCTGGACCAGGCTGGCCGCCCAGATCACGACGTCGGCCGCGGCGATCGCGCGCGCGGCACGGAACGTCAGCAGGTCGGCGGCGCCGGGGCCGGCACCGACGAAGGTCACCTTGCCGGCAGGGGCGTCGGCCATGGTTTCGGGTCCTCTCGAACGAAGATTCACGGAGATTCGCAGGGCAGCTGGATGTGCGCGCACAGGGTCCGATCGGATACGAAGGGCCCATGGCGGTGTTCGTCGCGCTCGGCGCGTTCCTGATGACGTTGGCCGGCGGCTGGACGGCACAACGCGTGACGGACCGCCGCCACCTCGTCCTCGGCCTGGCAGGCGGCCTGATGCTGGGCGTGGTGGGCCTCGACCTGTTGCCGGAGGCGCTGGAGGCGGCGGGCACCGAGGTGTTCGGCGTACCGGCGGCACTCCTGCTGTTCGTGGCCGGTTTCCTGTTGGCCCATCTGGTGGAACGTCTGCTGGCGGTCCGCCAGGCGGCGCACGGCGGCGAGGAGCACGACGGCCGGGTCCCCGAGGTGGGCCTGACGGCCGCGGCCGCGATGGTCGGTCACAGCGCGATGGACGGCGTGGCGATCGGCGCGGCCTTCCAGGTCGGCGGTGGCATGGGCACGGCCGTGGCCCTGGCGGTGATCGCCCACGACTTCGCGGACGGCTTCAACACGTACACGATCACGAGCCTGTACGGGAACGCCCGCCGCAAAGCCCTCGCGATGCTGTTCGCGGACGCGGTGGCCCCGGTGGTGGGAGCCGCGTCCACCCTGTTCCTCACCATCCCGGAGCAGCTGCTCGGCGCCTATCTGGGTTTCTTCGGCGGCGCACTCCTCTACCTGGCGGCGGCCGAGATCCTCCCCGAGGCGCACCACGAACACCCCGCCCGCTCGACCCTGCTGTGCACGGTCGCGGGCGCGGCGTTCATCTGGCTGGTGGTCGGCATCGCCGACTGAGCCTCTGGCGGGCGGGCCGGGGGGTGTCACAGCTTGCCGCCCCGGCCACCGTCGCGCGGGGCGGGCGCGATGAGAGTGGAGAGATAGGGAAGCGCGGCCTCGCCGAGCTCGGAGGCGGGCTGCACGGACTCCTCCGGCAGCCCGAGCGCGGACCCCCATACGGCGTCGTCGATCCGCCCGGTCTCCCGCAGCGCCTCGGCGACCTCCTGCGCCTGCCGCCCGAACTTGTACGCCACCACGGTCCCGGGCCCGGCGAGGGCCTCCTTGAGCGCCGCGGCCCCGGCGGTCACCGGCACCAGGGTCAGCGGCTCGGTCCCCTCGGTGAGCACGGCACCGGAACGGGCGGCGAGATCCTGCATGGCGGTGATGCCCGGCACGGTCTCCACGACGGTCCCCGGCACGAGCTCGGCGATGGTCTGCGCGAGATAGGTGAAGGTGGAGTACACGTTCGGATCGCCGATCGTGGCGAAGGCGATGCAGGAGTGCTCGGCGAGCAGCTGGGCGACCCGCTCCCCGGCGGCGTCCCAGGCGGCCTCGCGCCGGCCACGGTCGGTCCGCTCGTTGAGCGCGAACACGACCCGTACGACCTTCTCCTGACCCACGTAGTGCAGGACGGTCGCCTCGGCCCGCCCCCGCTCCCCGCCATCTTTTCCATCGAACGCAGCCATCACGGGCACGACGACGACATCGGCGGCCCGCAGAGCGTTGACGCCCTTGACGGTCACCAGCTCCGGATCACCGGGCCCTACCCCGACTCCGACCAGCTTGCTGCTCATGACGTCCGGCACCTCTCCACGAACCGACGGGCGACACCGGGCTGCGACGCCCAGTGCGTGTGCACATAACTCGCGTGCACCCCTTGTTGTACGAAACCTTCGACCCGCCGTTGAGGGGCGCGCACACCCCAGGCGGGAGCCGCCCCCGAGCCCGGCTCGACGACGGTCCGATGAAACTCGTGCCCGCGCATCCGGGTCCCAGCGACGGCCAGGGCACTGTCACTCACGGCCACGGCATCCCGATACCCGAGCGTCAGCCGCTCGCTCATCCGCGCGGACGCGTCGAGCACCCCGCACATGGGCAGCCCGTCGAGCTCCCGGCACAGATAGAGCAGCCCGGCACACTCGGCGGCAACGGGAGCACCACTCAGAGCGAGCTCCCCGATGGCCTTGCGCAGAGGCTCGTTGGCGGACAACTCGGATGCATACACCTCGGGAAACCCACCCCCGATGACCAACCCACGGGCACCGTCGGGCAGTTGCTCATCCCGAAGGGGATCGAAGGGAACGACGACGGCCCCGGCAGCGGTGAGCAACTCGGCATGCTCGGCATAGGAAAAGGTGAACGCGGACCCACCGGCGACGGCGACCACCGGTGCCTTCAGCCCGTCCGGCGTCTGAGGACGAGGCCCTTCGGGCCGAAAGCGGGGGTCTGGGGGCGCAGCCCCCAGGGTCGGGACGGGAAGGGGCGGCGGGGGCGAAGAACCCAGGACCTCAGCCGCATCCCAAGCCGCACATGACAACGCACCCGCACCCCGCGCCAACCCCACCAGCGCCTCAAGATCGCACCCGGCGGAAACCTGCGCAGCCATGGCCGCAACCGCGTCCACCGCCTCCGCCCGCCGCTCGGCGACCGGCACCAACCCCAGATGCCGCGAAGGCGTGTCCACCTGAGCCACCCGCCGCAGCACCCCGAGCACCGGCACCCCAGCAGAGTCCAACGCCTCCCGCAGCAACTCCTCATGCCGATCCGAAGCGACCTTGTTGAGGATCACGCCCCCGACCCGCACCTCGGGATCCCAGGAGGCGAACCCATGCACCAGCGCCGCCACCGACCGCGACTGCGACGACGCGTCCACGACCAGCACCACCGGCGCCCGAAGCAACTTCGCCACATGAGCCGTGGACGCCAGCTCACCTTCCCCCGCGGCCCCGTCGTACAGCCCCATCACACCCTCGACGACGGCGATGTCGCACCCGCGCGCCCCATGCGCGAACAGCGGCCCGACCAGCTCGGACCCGCACAGATACGCGTCGAGATTCCGTCCCACCCGCCCGGTGGCGAGCGCGTGATACCCGGGATCGATGTAGTCAGGCCCCACCTTGTGCGGAGACACGACAAGCCCCCGCGCGGCGAACGCGGCCATCAACCCCGTGGCAACGGTGGTCTTGCCGCTGCCCGACGAGGGCGCGGCGATGACCAGCCGGGGAACGGAAACGGACGAGGACATCACCACTCGATACCCCGCTGCCCCTTCTGCCCGGCATCCATGGGGTGCTTGACCTTGGACATGTCGGTCACGAGATCGGCGAAGTCGACCAGCTTCTCCGGAGCGTTCCGCCCGGTGATGACGACGTGTTGCGTGCCCGGCCGGTCCCGCAGCACGGAGATCACCTCATCGGTGTCCACCCACCCCCAGTGCATGGGGTAGGCGAACTCGTCGAGCACGTACAGCTGATACGTCTCGGCGGCCAGGTCCCGCTTGACCTGCTCCCAGCCCTCCCGGGCCTTCTCCTCGTTGTCCATCTGCTGATCGCGCTGCACCCACGACCAGCCCTCACCCATCTTGTGCCAGTCGACGGAGCCACCCTCACCACTGGCGCCGAGCACCCGCAGCGCGTTCTCCTCGCCGACCTTCCACTTCGCCGACTTGACGAACTGGAACACCCCGATGGGCCACCCCTGGTTCCAGGCCCGCAGCGCCAGCCCGAAGGCGGCGGTCGACTTCCCCTTGCCGATCCCCGTATGCACGACCACCAAAGGCCGATTACGACGCTGACGCGTGGTCAGACCATCGTCCGGCACCACACTCGGCTGACCCTGAGGCATTACGCGGCCCTCCTCTGTACGTCCTTCACGAGCCCGGCGATGGAGTCCGCCCGCAGCTCGTCCAATGTGACCGCGGTACCGCCCAGTTCACCGGCGAGCTGCCCCGCGAGCCCGAGCCGCACCGGCCCGGACTCACAGTCGACGACCACGGAGGCGACCCCCTCGGCGGCGAACAGCCGAGCCGCCCGCGAAGCCAGCGCGACAGGCTCGGGCCCACCGGTGGCCCGACCGTCGGTCACGACCACCACGAGCGCCCGCCGTGCGGGATCCCGCAGCCGCTCGACCCGCAGCACCTCATGGGCCTTCAGCAGCCCGGAGGCAAGCGGCGTCCGCCCACCCGTGGGCAATGTCTCCAGCCGAGCCGCGGCCGCGTCCACGGACGACGTCGGCGGCAACGCCACATCCGCCGCCGAACCCCGGAACGTCACCAGCCCCACCTTGTCCCGCCGCTGGTACGCGTCCAGCAGCAGCGACACCACAGCACCTTTCACCGCACTCATCCGCTGCCGCGCCGCCATCGACCCGGAGGCGTCCACGACGAACAGCACGAGGTTCCCCTCACGCCCCTCCCGCGTCGCCTGCCGCAGATCGTCCCGGCGCAGCACCAGGCCGGGCCCGGACCGCCCGCGCGCCCGCTGATGCGGGGCGGCAGCCTGCACGGTCGCGGCCAGGTGCAGCTTGGTCAGCGCCCCCCGGGGCCGTCGCGCACCGGTCGTCCGGCCGTGCTCGGTCCGCGCCCGCGAACGCCGCCCGGCGGCCCCGTCCCCGAGCCCCGGCACGCTGAGCACCTTGGTACGGAAGGGCTCGGCAGCGCGTACGGCGGACTGCTCACCCGCACCGGCACCGCCGGCCTGCGGCTCGCCACCGTCACCGGCCTCGGGCTGCGCACCGGAGCCACCGTCGTCCTGCGGCCCCTCGGAGGGCGGCTGACCGCCACCCCCACCGGGGCCGTCCGGATCGGGATCCTCGTCGCCCTGGCCCTCGCCCTCGCCGGAGAACTCCTCCAGCGTGTCGTCGAGCTTGTCCTCGTCAAGTCCGGGCGCGTCGAAGGGATTGCGCCGACGCCGATGCGGCAGCGCGAGCAGCGCGGCCTGCCGCACATCCTCCGCGAGCACCTCGGTCCGCCCCGCCCAGGCCGCCAGCGCGGTGGCCGTCCGGGCCATCACGATGTCGGCCCGCATCCCGTCCACCTCGAACGCGGCACAGGTCGCAGCGATCTGCCGCAGCGCACCATCGCCCAGCCGCACGGACGGCAACAACTCCCGCGCACCGACGATCCGTTGCCGTACGGAAGCCTCCTCGTCCGCCCAACGCGCCGCGAAGGACGCCGGATCGTCGTCGTACGCCAGCCGACGCCGTACGACCTCCACCCGCTGGTCCGGCTCCCGCGAGGCCGCGACCTCGACGGTCAGCCCGAACCGGTCGAGCAACTGCGGCCGCAGCTCGCCCTCTTCGGGGTTCATGGTGCCGACGAGCAGGAACTTCGAGGCGTGCCGTACGGAGACACCCTCACGCTCGACGTACGACGCGCCCATCGCCGCCGCGTCCAGCAGCAGGTCGACCAGGTGATCGTGGAGCAGGTTGACCTCGTCGACGTAGAGGATGCCGCGGTGCGCGTCCGCCAGGAGGCCCGGCTCGAAGGACTTCACGCCCTCGGCGAGCGCCCGCTCGATGTCGAGCGCCCCGACGAGCCGGTCCTCGGAGGCGCCGACGGGGAGTTCGACCATGCGGGCGGGGCGCTCGACGCCGTTGCCGGGCTCGTGCGGCCCGTCCGGGCACGCCGGGTCCGGCTTGGCCGGATCACAGGAGAAACGGCACCCGGAGACGACCGGCACCTCCGGCAGCAACGCCGAAAGCGCCCGCACGGCCGTGGACTTGGCCGTGCCCTTCTCCCCGCGCACCAGCACACCGCCGACGGCCGGGCTCACCGCGTTGATGAGCAGCGCCAAGCGGAGGCTGTCCTGTCCGACGAGGGCGGTAAAGGGATAGGGCGTGCTCACGCGGTGATCACTCCTTCGGGGGATTCATGGCAGAGCGACTCGCAGCCAAGCCGCGGCCCCGTGATGGTCGAAGCCTGCTCCCCGCCGACGCGGGGGTGGTCCGGCCGTGTCGCCAGCAGTAGGCGGTGTGCTGGGGTGCTCCCCGCCGACGCGGGGGTTTCCAGGGCGCTCATGAGTCGCCCTCCAGATCTCCCTCAAGTTCGAGGTAGGTCGCTCGCAGCCGCTCCAGCGTCTCCGCGTCCGGCTCGGCCCACAGGCCGCGGTCCGCGGCCTCCAGAAGCCGCTCGGTGATGCCGCGCAGCGCCCACGGGTTGGACTTCTTCATGAAGTCCCGGTTCTCCGGGTCGAAGACGTACTCGGCGCTGAGTTTCTCGTACATCCAGTCGTCGACCACGCCCGCCGTGGCGTCGTAGCCGAACAGGTAGTCCACGGTCGCCGCCATCTCGAAGGCGCCCTTGTAGCCGTGCCGGCGCATGGCCGCCATCCAGCGCGGGTTGACCACGCGGGCGCGGAAGACGCGGTGGGTCTCCTCGCCGAGGGTGCGGGTCTTGACCTGGTCGGGAGTGGCCGAATCGCCCACGTACGCCTCGGGGTTGGCGCCCGTGAGGTGGCGGACCATGGCGACCATGCCGCCGTGGTACTGGAAGTAGTCGTCGGCGTCGACGAGATCGTGCTCGCGGGTGTCCACGTTCTTCGCGGCGATGTTGATCCGCTTGAACGCGGTCTCCATGTCCCCGCGCGCCGCCCGTCCGTCGAGTCCGCGCCCGTAGGCGTAACCGCCCCAGACGGCGTACACCTCGGCGAGGTCCGCGTCCGACCGCCAGTTGCGGGCGTCGATCAGCGGCAGCAGACCGGCGCCGTACGCGCCCGGCTTGGAGCCGAAGATACGGGCCGTCGCGCGCCGCCGGTCACCGTGCTCGGCGGTGTCCTCGTCGGCGTGGGCCTTGACGAAGTTCCGGTCGGCGGGCTCGGCCAGCTCGGCCACCTTGCGGACGGCGTCGTCGATCAGCGCGACCACATGCGGGAACGCGTCCCGGAAGAACCCGGAGATACGGACCGTCACGTCGATACGGGGACGGCCCAGCTCCTCCAGGCCGACGATCTCGAAGCCGGTCACCCGGCGCGAGGCCTCGTCCCACACCGGACGGCAGCCCAGCAGCGCGAGGATCTCGGCGATGTCGTCGCCCTGGGTGCGCATCGCGGAGGTACCCCAGACCGTCAGGCCGACGGACTTCGGGTACTCGCCGGTGTCCTGGAGATACCGCTGCACCAGCGAGTCGGCGAGCGACTGCCCGACCTCCCAACTCAGCCGGGACGGAATGGCCTTGGGGTCGACCGAGTAGAAGTTGCGGCCGGTCGGGAGCACGTTGACGAGGCCGCGGGTGGGGGAGCCGGACGGACCGGCGGGGACGTAACCGCCGTTGAGCGCCTTGAGGATGTGGTCGATCTCGTCGGTGGTCTTCGCGAGACGCGGTACGACCTCGTTGCAGGCGAACTCCAACACCGCGACCGCGTCCGGGAGTTCGGTGCCGAGCACACCACGGACGAGAGCCGGGACGACCGCGGCGTCCCAGTCCCGCGCCTCCATCCCCTCCGCGACCCGCCGGCACAGCTGCTCCAGCAGGTCGATCGCGTCGGCGGCCGTACGCGACGGGCCCTCGACGAGGTCGGAGAGCTCCACCGGCACCTTCACCGGCGCCCCGGGCTCGGCGAGCAACTCCTTCTCGACCAGCCCGTAATGGGCCGCGAAGGAGGCCCGCAGTCCCGGCAGCGCGTTCGCCTGACCGCCCCACACCTGCGAGGCGCGCAGCACGGCGAGCACGAGGTTGACCCGTGCCTCGTCGACCGGGCCCCCGCCGAGGATGTGCAGCCCGTCGCGGATCTGCACGTCCTTGATCTCGCACAGATAGCCGTCGATGTGCATGACGAACTCGTCGAACGCGTCGTCGTCCGGCTGGTCCTCGACATGCAGGTCGTGATGGAGCTCGGCCGCCTTCACCAGCGTCCAGATCTGCGCCCGCACGGCCGGTGCCTTCGTCGGGTCCAGGTCGGAGACGAGCGCGTACTCGTCGAGGAGCTGCTCCAGCTTGGCCAGGTCGCCGTACGTGTCCGCACGCGCCATGGGCGGTACCAGGTGGTCGACGACGGTGGCGTGCCCGCGGCGCTTGGCCTGGGTGCCCTCACCGGGGTCGTTGACGATGAAGGGGTAGATGAGCGGCAGCTCACCGAGGACGGCGTCCGGAGCGCAGCCTCCGCTGAGACCGAGGCCCTTGCCGGGCAGCCACTCCATCGTGCCGTGCTTGCCCATGTGGACGACGGCGTCGGCGCCGAAGCTGTTGTCCAGCCACCGGTAGGCGGCCATGTAGTGGTGCGACGGCGGCATGTCCGGGTCGTGGTAGATCGCGATCGGGTTCTCACCGAAGCCGCGCGGCGGCTGGATCATCACGACGACGTTCCCGAACTGGAGCGACGCGAGCACGATGTCGTCCCCGTCGACGTACAGGTTGCCCGGGGGCTCGCCCCAGGCCTCCAGCATGCCGTTCCGCAGCTCCGGGTCGAGCTTGTCGAACCACGCCCGGTAGTCGGCCAGCGGCACGCGCGCGGGCGCGGCGGCCAGCTGCTCCTCGGTGAGCCACTCCACGTCGTGTCCACCGGCGTTGATGAGCCGGTGGATCAGCTCGTCACCGTTGTCGGGGTGCCCCTCGACGACGTAACCGGCGGCCCGGAGCGCGTCCAGCACCCGCACCGCCGACGCGGGGGTGTCGAGTCCCACCGCGTTGCCGACGCGCGCGTGCTTGGTCGGGTACGCGGTGAAGACGAGCGCGAGCTTCTTCTCGGCGTTCGGCTGGTGCTTCAACCGGGCGTGCCGTACGGCGATCCCGGCGACGCGCGCGGCCCGCTCGGGGTCGGCGATGTAGACCGGGACATCGTCCGGACCCTGCTCCTTGAAGGAGAAGGGAACCGTGATCAGCCGTCCGTCGAACTCGGGGATCGCGACCTGCATCGCCGCGTCCATGGGGGAGAGGGCGGCGTCGGACTCGTCCCAGGCGGCCTTGGACGAGGTGAGGCAGAGTCCTTGCAGCACCGGCACGTTCAGGTCGGCCAGCGCCCCGATGTCCCAGGCCTCCTCGTCACCGCCGGCAGAGGCCTGCGAGGCGTGGGTGCCGCCGGCGGCGAGGACGGTGGCGACGAGGGCGTCGGCCTTGGTCAGCAGTTCATAGAACTCCGCGTCGGCCCCGCGCAGTGAACCGCAGTACACGGGAAGAGCATTGGCGTCGCGTGCCTCGATGGCGTCGCAGAGGGTGTCCACGAAGGCGGTGTTGCCGCTGAGTTCATGGGCCCGGTAGAAGAGCACGCCGATGGTAGGTCGGCCTTCCACATAGGGCCGCTCGCCATGGACGCCGTACTCCGGCATCTTCTGCGGCTCGACGAACCCCTCACCGGTCAGCAGCACGGTGTCGGAGAGGAACCGGGCCAGCTCGGTCAGGTTGGCGGGCCCGCCCTCGACGAGGTACCGGAGCGCCTCGGCCACGACACCGGCGGGCACCGACGACTCGGCCATCAACTCGGCGTCCGGAACGGTCTCTCCGCCCAGCAGCACGGTCGGGATTCCGGCGGTCTTCAGCGCGGCCAGCCCGTCCTCCCAGGCACGCTTGCCGCCGAGCAGTCGTACGACGGCGATGTCGGCGCCCTCGACGAGCGCGGGCAGCTCCTCCGCGACGTCCACGCGGGTCGGGTTGCCGATCCGGTAGTCGGCACCGGAAGCGGCGCGGGCCGCCAGCAGGTCCGTGTCGGCGGTCGACAACAACAACACAGTGCTCATGCAGGCGCTCCCGGTGGAATGAAAGGCAGTCCTTGCGGCGCGCCGGACTCGATGAGCCGCCACAGCGCGTCCGTGTCCGCGTGCTGTTCGATGAGATCGCCGAGCCGGTCGAGCTGCTCCTCGCGCAGCGCGGCGAACGACGTGTCAGGGGCCGGTACGAAACGGCGGCCCGCGGCGGCCGCCACCTCGCGCAGGAAGGCCCGTCGGAATCCGTCCGACTCCAGCGAGCCGTGCCAGTGGGTGCCCCAGGTCTGGCCGACCCGGCAGCCGTCCAGGCTGTGTCCCTTGTCATCAGAGATGAACGCTTCTCCGCCGCTGACGTCGGCGACCCCGTGATGGATCTCGTACCCGGCGACGTGCTCGCCGAGGGCTTCGCCTTCCGGCCGGGTGAGGGTCTTGTCGCGGGCGAACCGCACCCGCACGGGCAGCACGCCGAGCCCCTCGACATGACCCCGCCGGCTCTCGACCTCGTCCTCGATGTGTTCACCGAGGACCTGGAAGCCACCGCAGATGCCGAGGACGGGCCGCTGCTCGGCGACCCTGCGCTCGATGGCCTGCGCAAGTCCCCGCTCCCGCAGCCACTCCAGCGCCCGGACCGTGCCCCGGGTCCCCGGGATCACCACGAGGTCGGCGTCGGCCAGTTCCTCCGGCCGGTCCACGAACCGCACGACGACGCCCGGTTCGGCGGCGAGGGCGTCGACATCGGTGAAGTTGGACATGAGCGGAATCGCGCAGACGGCGACCCGCAGCACGTCCTCGCCGACGGGCGGGGCCGTGTTCGACTCCCGTACGGTCCCCCGCAGGGAGACCCGGAGCCCGTCCTCCTCGTCGATGCCGAGCCCGTGCCGGAAGGGCAGCACACCGTACGTGTGCCGGCCGGTGAGGCCGTGGAGCATGTCGAGCCCGGGCTCCAGGAGGCTGACGTCCCCGCGGAACTTGTTCACGAGGAACCCGGCGACGAGGGCCTGGTCCTGCGGCGAGAGCAACGCGACGGTCCCGAAGAAGGAGGCGAAGACGCCACCGCGGTCGATGTCGCCGACGACGAGGACAGGGAGTTGGGCGTTCCTGGCGATGCCCATGTTGACGATGTCGGTCCGCCGCAGATTGATCTCGGCGGGACTGCCGGCCCCCTCGCAGATCACCGCGTCATACGTGCCCCGCAGTTCGGCGAGACAGTCCAGCACGGTGCCGAGCAACTGCTGCTGGCGTCCCCCGTGATACCCGCGCGCACTGAGCTCACCGACGGGCTTGCCGAGCAGTACGACCTGACTGCTCTGCTCACCACCCGGCTTCAGCAGCACGGGATTCATGAGCGCGGTCGGCTCGACGCGGCAGGCCTGGGCCTGCATGGCCTGAGCCCGCCCGATCTCGGCACCCTCGCGGGTCACGAACGAATTGAGGGACATGTTCTGCGCCTTGAAGGGCGCGACCTTGACCCCCTGCCGTACCAGCCACCGGCAGATTCCGGCGGTGACGACACTCTTGCCCGCGTCGGAGGTGGTACCGGCGACGAGAAGCCCACCGCCGGTCATGAGGCACGCGCCTTGAGAGCGACCCGCGCGGCGACACTGACGCCGAGCGCGAGCAGACCGACGCGACGGGACAGCCGTACGGCCCGCTCGATGTCGTGGACCTCCACGGAACGCCCCTCCTGGTTCAGCACGGGCCGGTGCTCGACGCGCCCCGCATACGACAAGGTCCCGCCGAGCCGCACGCCCAGGGCCCCGGCGAACGAGGCCTCCACGGGCCCGGCGTTGGGGCTCGGATGCTCGCCGGCGTCGGCACGCCAGGCTCGTACGGCCCCCCGCGGATCGCTCCCGGCGACAGCGGCCAGTACGGCGGTCAGCCGGGCCCCCGGCCACCCGGCGACGTCGTCGAGCCGGGCCGAGGCCCAGCCGTACCGCCGATGACGCGGCGACTTGTGCCCGACCATGGCGTCAAGGGTGTTGACGGCGCGGAACCCGAGCAGCCCGGGCACGCCACCGACGGCTCCCCACACCAGGGCCCCCACGACGGCGTCGGAGGTGTTCTCGGCAACGGACTCGACCACGGCCCGGGCGATCCCGTCGGCGTCCAGGGCCTGCGGATCCCGCCCGCACAGATGAGGGAGCCGCTCCCGCGCCGCCTCGACGTCCCCGACTTCCAGGGCACGCCCGATGGTTCGTGCCTCGCGCACGAGCGAGGTGCCGCCCACGACGGCCCAGGTGGCGATACCGGTCAGCGCGACGGAGGCGACGGGGGAGGGACGTACGGCTTTCTGCGCCACGGCACCGAGCACGACGGCGCCCCCGGCGCACACCGCGGTGTGCAAGGCCCCCCAACCCCGGTGGTCCCGCCACAACACCCGCTCCACGGCACCCGCGGCCCGCCCGAACACGGCGACCGGATGCCCCCGGCGTGGATCACCGAGCAGCAGGTCACCGAGAAGTCCGGTGGCGGCGCCGTACGCGAAGACGCGATCGGCACGCATCGGCTCAGCCGGCCGTGGCGTCGGGCAGTGACCTGGTGCGGTATCTCAAACGGCAGGCGAGCATGGCGATATGTCCTCACTCAGGGTGTCCACGCCCTGGTTCGACGAGACCGACGACGAGAGTTCCTGGCTCCCGGGGCTACCTACCCCGGTGACAGTGGCGGGACCGCGCCGGACTTCCACCGGCTTCCTCTTCTGCCGTCGTACATGGCTCCGGCAGTCCACCATGGGCCCGGAAGGGCCGTCAACTTGCCGTTGACCTGGGACGGGAGAGTGTGCTGAGGCCCACATACGGGGGGTTGCGGACGTGACAAAAACGTGGGGTGCGGGACGGAGAACCGTCCCGCACCCCACGGGGTGTTCGCTCGTCGCGTCAGGCGACGATCAGATAGATCCCGTACGTCACCGCCGCCGCGCAGGCCGCGAAGCAGGCGTACGCGCCGGTGACCGCGAGAGCCGCGGATCCGCCCTGTGCGGTGGCCCGTTCCTGGCGGGAGAGGCCCATGATGCCGAGGGTGAACAGGGCCACGAGGGCCACGGTGACCACGAGGCTGACGCCGAAGACGGAGCCCAGCGCTTCCCAGTCGATCTTCATGTCGGTGATTCCTTCGTTCCTGGGTGCGGCGGGCTCAGACGGCGGCCGGCGGAGCGGCGGGCTCCGGGGCTGCGGTCGGGGCCGGGATCGTGGCCGTGAGGTCCTCGGTCACCGTGCCCGCCGGGGGAGGGGTGACCGCGGCGATCGCCGTCGTCACCACGCCGGCTGGCTCCTCGTCGCTGTCGTTGACGTTCGTGTGGTCGATGACCTCGCGTCGCGAGAGCTTCCAGATCGCCGCGCTGGAGGCGATGAGGAAGACCGCCACGACCGCCGTGCCCCAGTCGCCGAGGCCGGTGACCCACTCCGCCAGTGCGCCCACCAGGGCCGCGGCCGGCAGGGTCAGGCCCCACGCCACGAACATCCGCGTCGCCGTGGACCAGCGGACGACGCCGCCCTTGCGGCCGAGGCCCGCGCCCATCACCGCACCCGAGACCGAGTGCGTGGTGGAGAGGGAGAAACCGAGGTGCGAGGAGGCCAGGATGACCGTGGCCGCGCTGGTCTGGGCGGCGAAGCCCTGCTGCGGCTGGAGGTCGGTCAGGCCCTTGCCCATCGTGCGGATGATGCGCCAGCCGCCGAGGTAGGTGCCGAGCGCGATGGCGAGACCCGCGGAGAGGATGACCCAGGTGGGCGGGTCGGAGTCGGGAGCGACGGCGCCGCCGGCGACCAGGGCGAGGGTGATGATGCCCATCGTCTTCTGCGCGTCGTTCGTGCCGTGGGCCAGCGAGACCAGGCCCGCCGAGGCGATCTGGCCGGCGCGGAAGCCCTTCGCGGCGGCCCTGCCGTCGGCCTTCTTGCTCATGGAGTAGGAGAGGCGGGTCGCGAGCATCGCGGCGAGGCCCGCGACGATGGGCGCCGCGATCGCCGGGATCAGGACCTTGGTGATCAGGACGTCACCGTGGACCGCGCCCATGCCCGCCGAGGCGATGGTGGCGCCGATCAGACCGCCCATGAGGGCGTGCGAGGAGCTGGAGGGGAGCCCGACCAGCCAGGTCAGCAGGTTCCAGAGGATCGCGCCGACCAGGGCGGCGAAGATGACCTCGGGACGTATGCCGCTCTCGTCGACGAGACCCTTGGAGATCGTGTTGGCGACCTCCACGGAGAGAAATGCGCCCACAAGGTTCAGCACGGCGGACATGGCCACCGCGACCTTGGGCTTGAGTGCACCGGTCGAGATGGTCGTGGCCATCGCGTTGGCGGTGTCGTGAAAACCGTTCGTGAAATCGAACGCAAGTGCGGTTACTACCACAATCGCGAGGATCAGCGAGAAGTTTTCCATTTACCCAGGCAATCGTTCGAGCGTCATTGGCTGGTCGAACGTAGGTAACCAGGGTGAACGGAAGATGAACTGAGGCGGGCCGCACGGTGTCTGGAACCGAGGGATTCCCCTCCGATCCTCCAGCGCGGCCCAACCGCCGCACGGTTACGAGCCCCGGGCGAACTTCTTCAGCTGTGCCAGGGACCCGTTGAAGAGATTCTGATCACCCGGCAGGCTGCCGCTGTTGTCGTACTGCCAGATGGTCCAGTACCCCCATCCGGTCGGCAGCGCCCCGGCGTCCGCCGAGTTGTAGCGGGCCACCCACAGCGCGTGGTTCGAGGCGAAGGCGCCGCTGCCGCCGGTGCAGGTGTTCCACCAGTGGGCGGTCGTGTAGATCACCGGGCGGCGCCCGGTCAGCCGCTTCACCTCGTTGCTGAAGGACTTGATCCAGCTGACCATCCTGGCCTTCTTCAGGCCGTAGCACTTGTGCTTGCTGTCGTACGGGTTGTACTCGATGTCGAGCGCCGGCGGCAGCGTCCAGCCGTCCGCGCTCCAGCCGCCGCCGTTGCGTACGAAGTGCGCCGCCTGTGCCTTGCCCGACGACTTGTTCGGCAGGGCGAAGTGGTAGGCCCCGCGGATCAGGCCCGCGTTGCGCGCGCCGTTGTACTGCTGGTTGAAGTGCGGGTTGCGGTAGGTGTGGGACTCGGTCGCCTTGACGTAGACGAACTTCGCCCCCTTGGACTTCGCCTTCTGCCAGTCGACGTTCTTCTGATGCGAAGAGACGTCGTGCCCCTTGGGTTTACCGGCCGCCGAAGCCGGAAACTCGGCCAGCGCGGTCCCCGCGAGGGTGAGCGCTGCCACGGACGCGGCAAGGACGCGGCCGCGGTGACGGGAAGGTTTGCGATCACGGGCCATATTTCCCCCCGGAATGGCGGCGTGCACGACAAAACAGGCAGAGATTACTGGAAGATCCGCGCATGTCCGGCGCTCTACGGCCAAGCCGCAGCCGAGGGGGAAGTGTCCGCATTTGCGACCTTCCGGACGCCTGGCCTCCGCCCTAAAGTGCCCCCGCCCGGCCGCGTTCGGCGGCCCCACCTGACAGGATCGCGGCATGGCTGAGCAGCGACGCGACCAGCGGGACGGACGGGGTGCCGGAGAAGGCGCACGGGATGTGCCGGAGCCGTGGAAGCGGAGTGTGCGCGCAGAGGAGGTGCCCGCCTGGGAGGAACTGGTCGCGACCGCCCGCCGCACCGTCTCCGAGGGACTCGTCGTCGGCACCTCCGGC
This sequence comes from Streptomyces sp. NBC_00019, assembly GCF_045041015.1. Classification (NCBI taxonomy): domain Bacteria; kingdom Bacillati; phylum Actinomycetota; class Actinomycetes; order Kitasatosporales; family Streptomycetaceae; genus Streptomyces; species Streptomyces sp. NBC_00019. Next base: position 2,726,301 of record NZ_CP108302.1, on the reverse strand, counting down.
AACGTCTCCGTACGCGTCGGCGACACCGTGCTGGTCACGCCCTCGGGAGTGCCGTACGACCGGCTGACACCGGACGACGTGACCGGCGTCGACCTCGACGGCCGCCGGGTCCTGGGCTCGCTCGTCCCGACGAGCGAACTCCCCATGCACCTCGCGATCTACCGCACCACCGACGCCGGCGCCGTCGTCCACACCCACGCCGTCCACGCGACGGCCGTCTCGACGCTCGTCCCGGAGCTCCCGGCGATCCACTACATGTCCGGCGCGCTCGGCGGCGCCGTCCGGGTTGCCCCGTATGCGACGTACGGCACCCAGGAGTTGGCCGAGAACATGCTCCACGCCCTCGCCGACCGCACCGGCTGCCTCCTGCGCAACCACGGCACGATCGCCTACGGCACCACCCTCGACCAGGCCTACGACCGCACCGCCCAGCTCGAGTGGATGTGCCGCCTGTGGCTGACGGCGTCCTCCGTGCCGGGTCTGACCCCGGCCCTGCTGTCGCAGGAACAGGTGGCGGAGGCGGGGGAGCGGCTACGGGGGTACGGGCAGCGCAGGTGACGCGGGTCCGTGGGCGCCCGGCCGTCCGGGCAAGGACCGGGCCCGGCGGTGGCGAACTGTCCCGCGTCACTCCGAATCGCCCTCCCACTGGCCCGTGACCGGGTCCGCCAGGACACTGGACGGGTGCGCACTGTCAAAGCGACGGCCGCAGCCGTCACCATGGCCCTGGCCGCCGGAGCCGCGAGCGTCGCCGCCGGACGACTCGCCAGCGACGCCGCGCTGAAGGCGCCCCCGGGCCGTCCCCTGCCCAACGAACCCCGGCTCACCGTGCACGCCACGGCCGTCGGCCAGGTCGCGCTCACCCGGGACCTGTCCGCCCTGCGCCCCGGCACCTACGGCCTCTGCGGCGACACCACCCACGCGGTCGTCGGCCCCGTCCTCGGCACCGCGTCCCACTCCGCCGACACCGTCGTACGCCGCCTGGAGCGTGTCACACACGGCACCCTGCGACCCGGCGACAAGGTGTGGTTCACCCCGAACACCCACACCGGCGACCCCGGATCCGCCCTGGGCCTCGACCACGAGGACGTCGAGATCCCGGGCGAACTCGGCACCCTGCCCGCCTGGTTCGTCCCCGGCATACGGAGTACGTGGGTCATCTCCGTGCACGGCCTCGGCACCACCCGTGAACTCTCCCTGAACGTCATGGAGTTCCTCACGAGCCGCCGCTTCCCGGTGCTCGCCCTCGCCTACCGCGGCGACCTCGGCGCGCCCCGCCCACCGGACGGCCTCAACCACCTCGGCGAGACCGAGTGGCGCGACCTGGACGCGGCGATCCGCTATGCCGTCCGCCACGGCGCCAAGAAGGTCGTCCTGCACGGCTGGTCCACCGGCGCCACCATGGCGCTGCGCGCCGCCGCCCACTCCGGGGTCCGCGACCGCGTCTCCGGGCTGATCCTGGACTCCCCGGTCCTCAGCTGGCAGACGACCCTGCGCGCCCTCGCCAGCGCCCGCCGCACCCCCGGCGCCCTGCTGCCGCTCGCCGTCCGCGCCGCCCAGGGCCGCACCGGACTGCACTCCGACGCCGCCGCCGAGGGCGCCGACCCGGACCTCCTCAAGGTGCCCACCCTGATCGTCCACGGCCCCGACGACACGATCGCCCCCTGGACCCTCTCGCGCCGTCTCGCCGCCGCCCGCCCCAACCTGATCGCCCTCCACACCGTTCGGCACGCTCCGCACGGAGCCATGTGGAACGCCGACCCCGCGGGGTACGAAGAGGCGCTCCGCCGCTTTCTGACCCCGCTGATGTAACGGCCGCCGACGGCACCCGGCAGACACATCCACCGGTTCCGTTTAAGGGCGTACCACTGGCCAGTTTCCGTTCCCCGGCCGCCCGCCGGGACCCCTGCGTTGGCCATCCCCGTAGCCCGCCGTTACATTCCGTTTGGGTTTTCGGACCGTCAACCGGAAGACTGCACCCGTGACGTCCCGTATCCCGCGCGACTCCAGGCTTCGACTCGTCCGACCGCGACCCCTGGCCGCCGCCCCCCGAGCGATGACCCAGCGGCCCTCGCGCCGCCCTGCACCCCGCCCCCCGGAGGGCACCCCGGCCCAGGCCGAGCTGGCCAGAATGGCGCGCTCCCTACTGGCCGGCGCCGCCCGCGTCGCCCACTGGGCCGACGCCGCCCTGGGCCCCGGCCGGGACGCCGGGCAGCACGACGGCAAGGCCGCCCTGTCCGACGCCAGCGCCGAACGGGCCGCGGCCTCTCTGGGCCTGAGCACGGCTCAGGTGCGTGCCGAGTGGGACACCGCCCGGCTCGCCGGCCTGGTCGAGGTGCACGGCGACAGCGCCCGCCCCGGCTGGCGCCTGCGCGCCTGGGACCGCGACGACAGCGCCGTCCTGCGCGGCTGGGTCGCCCTCTTCGACGCCTGGTCGCTCGCCCACCCGGAACCCGCGGAGCACGAGGGCGCCACGGTCGCCGAGGTCGTCTCCGCCATGCCGCAGGTGCTCTCCTTCCTCCAGCTGTCCGCCGGGCCCGTGCCCGTGGAGCAACTGCTGGACCTCCTGGAGCAGCGGGTCACCGAACTGCGCACCGAACGGTGCGAGATCCCCTACGGTCCGCAGCCCGACCCGGACCACGCACAGCCCCGGGACACCCCGCTCGACCCGCTCCTCGACTGGTCCCTGCGCGCCCTCGCCTCCGTAGGCGCCCTCACCTACGGCGACGCGCAGGCCACGCTGACCCCGCTCGGCAGCTGGGCGGTCTGGGTCAAGCTGGAGCAGATCTGCGTCGCCGCGCAGAGCCCCGCCGGCAACATCGAGGCCGTCGCCGAGGAGATGCTCCGCGGCTGTGCCCAGCTCCGCCCCAAGGCGGCCCGCGACGAGTACCGGGCCTGGCTCGCCGCCCGCCCGGTCGGCAGCGCCGTCACCGAGCTCCTCGGCGCCGCCCGCGGCGAGGACGCCCTGCTGCGCGGCCTCGCCTTCGAGGCGCTGCGGGTCGTCGGTGCCCCCGCCGAACCGGATGTGCGCGCGGTGGCCGACGAGCCGACCCTGCGGCCGTACGCCCTGCTGTGGCTCGCCGTGCACGACGGCGCCGACCCGGAGGACGCCCACGAGGTGCTCACCCGGGAGGAGGCCACGTGGCTGTGGGTCGACACCGCCGCCGCCGTCGCCGACCACGGGGAGGCCCCGCTGCTGGTGCGGCATCTGGAGTCCGCGGTGCAGCCGACCGTGCCCATGCTGCTCGACGAGGTGCGCGCCGTCGGTCACCCCCGCACGGTGCAGGTCCTGGTCGCGCTCGCCGCCGCCCACCCCGACCCCGCGCTGGCCAAGGCGGTCCGCCGGGCGGCCTTCCAGGTGCACACGGGGGGCAGCTGACGCGGGTCAGGCCGTGATCTCGGGTGCGTACGTCCCGAAGCTCCACACGTTGCCCTCGAGGTCCCGGGCCATGTAGTCCCGCGATCCGTAGTCCTGGTCGGTCGGGGGCATCAGGATCTCCGCGCCCTGCTCCACCGCCCGTCCGTGGTGTGCGTCGACGTCGTCCACGACGACGTACACCCCGGTGGTGCCGGCGTCCTTCATGGCGGCGTCGAACTTGCTGCCGGTGCCCTTCGAGCCGAGCATGATCACGCCGTTGCCCTGCGCCAGCTCGGCGTGCGCCACCTTGCCGTCCTCGCCCTCGTAGACCGCCAGCTCGGAGAAGCCGAAAGCCTCCGTGAGCTGCTTGACCGCTGACTTGGCGTCCGCGTACAGCAGCGTCGGACAGATGCTGGGCCGCCCACCGCTCGTGCCTGCCATACCGATCACTCCCTTGTGATCAAATGCCGCGAATCCGAACCTGCCACCAGTCTTGCAGCGACCACTGACAACAGCGCCCGACCAGCCGGAACACCGCCGGGACAGCTCAGCGGAAGGTGTTGCACCGGGCCATGTCGCCGGTCTCGAACCCCTGGTGGAACCGCAGCTGCCGCTGCGCCGCCGACCCGTGCGTCGACGACTCCGGCGTCACCCGTCCCTGGAACCGCTCCTGGATCCGCGATCAGCCCGGCGATGCCGCCGCCCACGGTCGCCTTGCCCCCGGGGATGCGGCTGCCGCGCACGTCCTGGACCTCGGAGGTGTCCAGCTGGGCGTCGTCGTCGAACTGCATGGGGCCATCGTCGCCCCGTGCCCGGGACGCGGCCCCGGGCGCTCACCCGAACGAGGGACACCACACAGTGCGCCATCGAACACCCGAACTCAGAAAAAGTGGTTGCACGGTCCCGTTAGACTTGGCCCATGGCCATTCTCCTCGCGCATTAGACGGCGGGAACGTCCTCAGCCGCCCGACCGCCAAACAACCTGCCCTGGAGTCTGTCCGTGATCTCCGCCTCCGGTATCGAGCTGCGCGCCGGCGCCCGAGTACTCATCGAGTCCGCCACCTTCCGTGTCGCCAAGGGCGACCGCATCGGTCTGGTCGGCCGCAACGGGGCGGGGAAGACCACTCTCACCAAGTGCCTCGCCGGCGAGGGCCAGCCGGCCGGCGGCGCCATCACCCGCTCCGGCGAGGTCGGCTACCTCCCGCAGGACCCCCGCACCGGCGACCTCGACGTCCTCGCCCGCGACCGGATCCTCTCCGCGCGCGGTCTCGACGTCCTGATCCGCAAGATGCGCGAGAACGAGCAGCGGATCGCCAACGGCAGCGGCGCCACCCGTGAGAAGGCCCTGCGGCAGTACGAGCGCCAGGAGACCGAGTTCCTCACCAAGGGCGGGTACTCCGCCGAGGCCGAGGCCGCCACCATCGCCGCCGCGCTCAACCTGCCCGACCGGGTGCTCGGCCAGCCGCTGCACACGCTCTCCGGTGGTCAGCGCCGCCGTATCGAGCTGGCGCGGATCCTGTTCTCGGACGCGGACACCCTGCTCCTCGACGAGCCCACGAACCACCTCGACGCCGACTCGATCGTCTGGCTGCGCGACTACCTCAAGACGTACCGCGGCGGCTTCATCGTGATCTCCCACGATGTCGACCTGGTCGAGACGGTCGTCAACAAGGTCTTCTATCTGGACGCCAACCGCGCCCAGATCGACGTCTACAACATGGGCTGGAAGCTCTACCAGCAGCAGCGCGAGGCGGATGAGAAGCGCCGCAAGCGCGAGCGGCAGAACGCCGAGAAGAAGGCCGCCGCGCTGCACTCCCAGGCCGACAAGATGCGCGCCAAGGCCACCAAGACGGTCGCCGCGCAGAACATGGCCAAGCGCGCCGACCGGCTGCTCGCCGGGCTCGACGCGGTGCGGGTCTCCGACAAGGTCGCCAAGCTCCGCTTCCCCGACCCCGCGCCCTGCGGCAAGACCCCGCTGACGGCCGAGGGCCTGTCGAAGTCCTACGGCTCCCTCGAGATCTTCACCGATGTCGACCTGGCCATCGACAAGGGCTCCAGGGTCGTCATCCTCGGGCTCAACGGCGCCGGAAAGACGACCCTGCTCCGGCTCCTCGCCGGTGCCGAGCAGCCGGACACCGGCGCGGTCGTCCCCGGCCACGGGCTCAAGATCGGCTACTACGCCCAGGAGCACGAGACCCTCGACCCGGAGCGCTCGGTCCTGGAGAACATGCGCTCCTCCGCCCCCGACCTGGACCTGGTCGAGGTCCGCAAGGTGCTGGGCTCCTTCCTGTTCTCCGGCGACGACGTGGACAAGCCCGCCGGGGTCCTCTCCGGCGGTGAGAAGACCCGTCTGGCCCTCGCCACCCTGGTCGTCTCCTCGGCGAACGTGCTGCTTCTGGACGAGCCCACCAACAACCTCGACCCGGCCAGCCGTGAGGAGATCCTCGGCGCGCTGCGCACCTACAAGGGCGCGGTCGTCCTGGTCACCCACGATGAGGGCGCCGTCGAGGCGCTCCAGCCGGAGCGGATCATTCTGCTGCCGGACGGGGTCGAGGATCTGTGGGGTTCCGACTACGCGGACCTCGTCGCCCTCGCTTGATCGAACGGTTGATCAACTAGGTATGGATCATTCGGCCTACCGGTGATCCATCATCTGTGTGAGATCTCCTCGTACCGAGGTGTGTCCTACATCCAATTCGCGGCCGATCCCTTTATCGACAAGGGCTCGGCCGCGCTGCGTCTCTGACCAGGCACTTCACAAAAGAACCCGTTCGGCGGTACGAACGACTCCCTGCGGAATCACAGATTCCGTATGTGGGGATGCGCTCCTGTCGTCACAACCTTGTCTTACGGACCTTGCCGAATGGGTGGCCATGAAGCCCCGGAGGGGTGATCATGAGGGGACCAGAGCGCACTTCCCATGAGGAGGCACGGGTGGCCGAGACTCTGAAGAAGGGCAGCCGGGTAACCGGCGCCGCGCGCGACAAGCTCGCGGCAGACCTGAAGAAGAAGTACGACTCCGGTGCGAGCATCCGAGCGCTGGCCGAGGAGACCGGCCGCTCGTATGGCTTCGTACACCGGATGCTCAGCGAGTCGGGCGTCACGCTCCGTGGGCGTGGCGGCGCGACCCGGGGCAAGAAGGCCGCGTCGTCCTGATTCCGGGCGGCCCCTCGGCTTTCGATGGTGGCCACCCGGTCGGTCGTCCGATCGTCCGGGTGGTTACTGTGCAGTCACTTAGCCGTGCCATGTGGCACGGAGGATGACCGCACTCATCGGAGGCGCCCCATGGGCCAGGAACTCGTTCCCCTGCTCGACAAGGACGGCGTACGGCTCACCGTCGACAACGCGCTCGCCACGGTGACGCTGACCAACCCCGCCAAGCGCAACGCGCAGAGCCCCGCTCTGTGGCGCACGCTCGCCGAGGCCGGTCGGCTCGTGCCCGGCTCCGTCCGTGTCGTCGTGCTGCGTGGAGAGGGCAAGTCCTTCTCCGCGGGGCTCGACCGGCAGATGTTCACGCCGGAGGGGATCGAGGGCGAGCCGTCGTTCATCGACCTCGCCCGCAGTGGTGACGCCGAACTCGACGCTGCCATCGCGGAGTTCCAGGAGGGCTTCACCTGGTGGCGGCGTAGTGACGTCGTGTCCATCGCCGCCGTCCAGGGGCATGCCATCGGGGCGGGCTTCCAGCTCGCGCTCGCCTGCGACTTTCGCGTCGTCGCCGACGACGTGCAGTTCGCCATGCGCGAGACCAGCCTGGGCCTGGTCCCGGACCTCACGGGCACGCACCCGCTCGTCTCGCTGGTCGGCTACGCCCGGGCGCTGGAGATCTGCGCCACCGGGCGCTTCGTGCTGGCCGAGGAAGCGGTGAACACCGGCCTCGCCAACATCGCCGTACCGCTCGACCAGCTCGACGGCGCGGTCCAGGACCTGGCCGCGGCACTGCTGGCCGCCCCCAGGGACGCCGTCATCGAGACGAAGGCCCTGCTGCGCGGTGCGCAGGACCGCACCTACGACGAGCAGCGCGCCGCCGAGCGTGCCGCTCAGACGCGCCGTCTGCGGGACCTGGCCGGCGTGGGCGAGTGAGCCCTCATCCGACGGCGGTGACCAGCACCGCCACCGTCGGGTGACCGGGGATCGCCTTTCCCACCTCTCGGCGGACCGCCCGGGCGACATCCACCGCCCGGCGCTCCGCGTCCACCGCCACCTCCACCCGGACGTGGCGCCGCGGCAGGGCCGTCTCGCCCTGCCGCTCCTCGACCTGCACCGCACGGCCCAGCGCGGCGGTCAGCCCGGTGACACCGGGCACCGACAGCGCCGCGGCGGCCGCGGGATCGCCGGCCGGCTCGGCCGACGCCGGTTCCGGCCGCCGTACGGGACCGGCTTCCGGTTCCTCGTCCAGCAGGGATGTCACCCGCAGGTCGACCTCGGTCACCGTCAGACCGAGCCGTTCCGTCGCCGCGGTCGACAGGGCGGTGCGCAGGAGGGCCGCCGCGGCTGGCAGCGGCTCGTCCGCCGTCGCCGCGAACTCCGCCGTCACCCGCAGGGGGCCCGGCGGCAGCGCACTGGGCGGAGGCGGTACGACGGGGTCGTGCACGTCCTCCGGGTCGGTGAGGGAGATCCGCAGCCGGTCCAGTCGTACGCCGCGCAGCTCCCGTACCGCACGCCGCAGCACCGCCTCGGCCGCCTCCTCCGCGATCCACGCGCCGTCGTGCGCGCCGCCCAGCGGCAGCAGCCTGCCGAGCCCCAGCTGATGCCGCACTGTCTGCGCCCACCGGTCCGCCGTCATTGCTCCAGCCTGCCGCATCGACGGCGCGCAACGACGTAACCCCGCTTACGGTGGTCGAAGGAGGACGATCAGAAGGGATGTACGGCGATGACTGACATGACGCAGACGCCCGAGGTGGAGACCGGCGTGCAGCCGCGCAAGCCCACCAAGCGCGGTGGAGGTGACCCGGCGACGCGCGGACGCACCACCATCGCCGACGGGGTCGTGGAGAAGATCGCCGGGCTGGCCGCCCGGGACGTGGTCGGCGTGCACGCGATGGGCAGTGGGCTGAGCCGCACCTTCGGGGCCGTGCGGGACCGGGTGCCGGGCGGGGCGAAGTCCGTGACCCGGGGCGTGAAGGTCGAGGTCGGTGAGGTGCAGACCGCGCTCGACCTGGAGATCGTCGTCGACTACGGCGTGTCGATCAACGAGGTGGCCCACGCCGTACGGGAGAACGTGATCGCGGCGGTGGAGCGGATGACCGGCCTCGAGGTCGTCGAGGTCAACATCGCGGTGAGCGATGTGAAGCTGCCCGAGGAAGAGGACGAAGAGCCGGAGTCCCGGCTCCAGTGAGTCCGGCGAGAGCTGAGGGGAGCGCAGGATGAGCATGGCCGTGGTCGGCATGATCGCCGGCATGGCGCTGGGCTTCGCCGGGTACTTCGGCGGGTTCGGTGCCTTCCTGCTGGTGGCGGCCCTGGGCGCCATCGGTTTCGTCGTCGGGCGGTTTCTGGAGGGGGACCTGGAGCTCGGTGACTTCTTCCGTACCCGTGACAGCCGCCGTGACCGGCGGTGACATAGGTGACCACCGACTCCGGTGAGCTCCGCAGACCGCTGACCGTCGTCCCGCCCGGCGAGCGCGGTGCGACCCGGATCGCCGACCGGGTCGTGGCGAAGATCGCCTCCCAGGCGGCGGGCGAGGCGATCGGCGGCCTCCCCGAGGGGGCCTCACCCCCGCACGCCACGGTCGTCGTCCACCATCGGACCGCCCGTGTCCGTGTCCACCTCGAACTCGGCTACCCCGGCGACATCGGCGCCCGCTGTGCTCGGGTGCGTCGTCATGTCGGGGAGCGGGTAGTCGCGTTGGTGGGAATGGAGGTGTCGGAGGTCGTCGTCCATGTGGAGCGACTGCACCTGACTCCGCCGTACGGTCCGGCACAGGGGAGGACGCGATGAGCGAGCCCCAGGGCTCACAGGGCACGGAAGGCACCACACAACGACTACCGGTGCTGGAGAAGACGACCGACACCGACACCGGGGAGTACGAACTCCCACCCGTACCGGAGGGCGAGGGCGCGGCGGAGGGCCGTTTCTGGTCGGCACGGCGCGTCCCCGCGGGCATCGTCGCGCTGCTGCTCGTGGTGGTCGCCGGATTCTTCCTCTACGACATCACAGCGGTCCGCGCCGAGCAGCCCGCCATGCGCTGGCGCCGAGAGCTGGCCACGCAACTCGCCGAACGCCCCCTCGACGACACCTGGGTCCTCGTCGGCGCCGGCATCGCCGCGGCCCTCGGCGTCTGGCTGATCGTCCTCGCCGCCACCCCCGGTCTGCGCCGCGTCCTGCCGATGCGGCGCACCATGACCGACGTACGCGCCGGACTCCACCGCGAGGCCGCCGCCCTGGTCCTGCGCGACCGGGCCGTGGAGGTCGCCGGCGTCCAGTCGGTACGCGTACGCCTGACCCGCACCAAGGCCGACGTCGGCGCGGTCTCGCACTTCCGCGAACTGGACGACGTACGCGCCGACCTGGACGCCACGCTGGCCGAGGCGATCAGCGGGCTGGGTCTGGCCAGGCCGCCCGCACTGTCGGTGCATGTACGGCGGCCGGGAAAGAAGGGGTGAGTCCGATGCTGCGGATCGTCAACCGTGTCGTGCTCGGTGTGGCCGGACTCGTCCTGCTGGTGGTCGGCGGTTCGGTGCTGGCCGTGGGGCTGGGGCTGAACCCGCCGTCCTGGTGGATCCACGACGGCCCTCACGACGTACTGCTCGACGACACCGAACGCACCCGCTGGGAGAACCACGGCTGGTGGTGGCCGACCGTCCTCGCCGTACTGGCCGTCCTCCTCCTGCTCGCCCTGTGGTGGCTGACCGCGAACCTGCGCCGGCACCGTCTGACCGAGGTCCTGGTGGACACCGGCGATGGCGAGGGCGCGCTGCTGCGGGGCCGGGCCCTGGAAAGCGTGCTGGCCAACGAGGCGACCGAGCTGGACGGCGTGTCCCACGCCCACGTCCGGCTGACGGGCAGGCGCAACGCCCCGAAGGCCCGCGTACGGCTCCTGCTGGAACCGCACGTGGACCCCGGGACGGCGCTGAGCCACCTGACGGCGGAGGCCCTGGCACACGCTCGCACTTCGGCGGGCCTGGCGTCACTGCCGGCGGAGGTCCGCATGAAGGCGGTCAAGCACCGTGCGGAGAGGGTCAGTTGATATCTAGAACCCGTGTCGCATGCCGCCGTCCACAGGCACCATGATCCCGGTCAGGTAAGAGGCGGCCGGCGACAACAGGAATGCCGCCGTGCGCCCGAACTCCTCCGGAGTCCCGTACCGCCGCAACGGAATCCTCGACTCGTTGGCCGCACGCGTGGCCTCCGGGTCGGCGGACAACCCGTCCAGTTCGCGCACGCGATCCGTGTCGATACGGGAGGGCAGCAGCCCCACGACCCGAATCCCGCGCGGCCCCAACTCGTCCGCGAGGGACTTCGCGAACCCGGCGAGCCCCGGCCGCAGCCCGTTCGAGATGGTCAGCCCCGGAATCGGTTCGTGCACCGAGCCCGACAGCACGAACCCGATGACACCGCCCGCCTCCAACTCGGCCGCCGCCGCACGGGCGAGCCGCACCGCGCCCAGGAACACCGACTCGAAGGCCGTGGCCCACTGGTCGTCCGTGTTGTCCGCGAGGAAGCCGGGCGCCGGGCCGCCGACGCTGATGAGGATGCCGTCGAAGCCGCCGAAGCGCTCCCGCGCGGCCGCGATCAGCCGTGCGGGCGCATCCGGATCGGCGTTGTCGACGGCCACCCCGACCGCGTTCGGCCCCAGCTCGGCCGCCGCGTCGGTGGCCCGCTTCTCGTCGCGCCCGGTGAGAACGACCTTCGCGCCGTCGGCGACCAGCTCACGCGCGGACGCGTTGCCGAGGCCGCGCGTGGCCCCGGTGACGACGTACACGCGGTCCTTCAGTCCAAGATCCATGGCTCCTATCCTGCCTCCTCGCCCCCGAACAGGGCGAGGGCGGTGTTCACCAGACCGATGTGGCTGAACGCCTGCGGGAAGTTGCCGAGCTGGACGCCGCCCACCGGGTCGTACTCCTCGGACAGCAGCCCCACGTCGTTGGTCAGCGCCAGCAGCCGTTCGAAGAGGTCCCGTGCCTCCTTCGTGCGGCCCGTCATGTGGAGCGCGTCGGCGAGCCAGAACGAACACGCCAGGAACGCGCCCTCGCCGCCCGGCAGCCCGTCCACGGGCATCCCCTCGACGCTGTAACGCCGTACGAAACCGCCGTGGTTCAGCTCCGCGCGGACCGCGTCGACGGTGCCGACGACCCGGGGGTCGTCGGGCGGCAGGAAGCCGACGCGCGGGATCAGCAGCAGGGACGCGTCGAGTTCGCGCGAGCCGTAGTACTGGGTGAACGTGTTCCGCTCGGGGTCGTAGCCCTTCTCGCACACCTCGCCGTGCACCTCGTCGCGCAGCGCGCGCCAGCCGTCCACATCGCCGCTCAGCTCCGGGTAGGTCTCCAGGGCGCGCACCGCGCGGTCGGCGGCGACCCACACCATGATCCTCGAGTGGACGAAGTCGCGGCGGCCGCCGCGCACCTCCCACAGCCCCTCGTCCGGCTGCCGCCAGGAGGCCCGGAGAAAGTCCAGCAGGACGCTCTGGAGGGACCACATGTGCGGTTTCGCGGGCAGCCCCGCCCGCCGGGCCACCGACAGCGAGTCCATGACCTCGCCGTACACGTCCAGCTGGAGCTGTTTCACGGCCTCGTTGCCGATCCGTACGGGCTTGGAGCCGGCGAAACCGGACAGCCACGGCAGCTCGTACTCGGGCAGCCGCCGCTCGCCCGCGAGGCCGTACATGATCTGGAGGTCGGCCGGGTCGCCGGCGACCGCGCGCAGCAGCCAGTCCCGCCAGGCCTCGGCCTCCTCCAGATAGCCGCACGACGCCAGGGCGCCCAGGGTGAGCGTGGAGTCGCGGAGCCAGCAGTAGCGGTAGTCCCAGTTGCGTACCCCGCCCAGCTCCTCGGGCAGTGAGGTGGTGGCCGCGGCCACGATGCCGCCGGTCGGCCGGTAGGTGAGCCCTTTGAGGGTGATCAGGGAACGGACCACGGCGTCCCGGTGCGGACCGTCGTAGCGGCAGCGCGCCGCCCACGCCTGCCAGTCGGTGACGCTGGACTCCAGCGACTCGTACGGGTCGACCAGCGGAGGGCGCGGCTCGTGCGAGGGGTGCCAGGTGAGCACGAAGGCGACCTTCTCGCCCTTCTCGACGGTGAACTCCGAGTGCGTCCCGAGGTGTTCGCCCCAGGTGTGTACCGGGGGCTCGCTGCGCAGCCACGTCGAGTCGGGCCCCGCGACGGCCACCCGGTGTCCGTCGGACTCGCGCACCCACGGCACGACCGAGCCGTAGTCGAAGCGCAGCCGGAGCGTGCTGCGCAGGGTGACCCGGCCGCTGAGACCTTCCACGATGCGTACGAGGTCGGGAGCTTGGTGGCGTTGCGGCATCAGGTCGGTGACGCGCACCGAGCCTTCGTCGGTCTCCCAGTCGGTGTCCAGGACGAGGGTGCCGGGGCGGTAGGCGCGGCGGGTGCACTCACCGTCGGCGCCCTTGGGCGCGATGCGCCAATGGCCGTTCTCCTCGTCGCCGAGAAGTCTGGCGAAGCAGGCGGCGGAGTCGAAGCGGGGCAGGCACAGCCAGTCGACGCTGCCGTCCTTGCCGACCAGGGCCGCTGTCTGTTCGTCGCCGATCAGGGCGTAATCCTCGATACGGGGCACGGGAATGCGGGTTCCCTGTGAACCCCGGCGACAATCAGGGGGAGGACCGGGGGAGTGACGCCTGCGTACCGGAGAAGATGACCCCCGGGTCCGAGGGTGCCTGGTTCAGCACCCACAGGCCGATCAGCGTCGCCAGCGCGAAGACGACCGCGATGAGCACCGCCAGGACGAGCCGGCGGCGGCGTTCACGGCGCAGCCACTCGCCGCGTGCCGTGCGATAGGCGTCGGGGGCCGCGTGCACACCGCCCGCCAACGCGGCCAGCGCCTCCTGGAGTTCCCGCTCGGTGCGGTCCGGGGTCGTGTCCTTCATCGCCGGGCCTCCATCGCCTGGGTCAGGGCGGCGAGGCCGCGTGCCGTGTGCGTCTTGACGGAGCCGCAGGAGATCCCCATCGCGGAGGCGATCTCGCTCTCCTTCAGACCGAGCCAGTGTCGCAGCACCAGCGCCTCGCGCTGCCGGGGCGGCAGTTGCTGGAGGGCGTCGATGAGGACGCGCTGGTCGTCGTGGAGGAGTGCGGTGCTCTCGGCGGAGGCGACGAGTTCGTCCAGCGGGGCAGGGGGGTTCTCCACATGTCTGCGGGCGACCTGGAGGTGCCGTATCCGCATCCGGGTCAGATTGCAGACGGTGGAGCGCAGATAGGCCTCCGCCGCCTCGGTGTCCCGCAGCCGCCGCCACTTGCGGTAGATCTGGTAGTAGGCCTCGGCGACCACGTTCTCCGGGTCGTCGGCGCCGAGCAGCACGGCGAGCCGCAGCATCGAGGCGTAGTGCTGCTCGAAGAGCCGGGCCACCCCGGCCTCGCGTTCCAGCTCGGCCGGATCGGTCGCCGCGGGGGCGAGCGGTACCGGTACGGAGGTGGTGTGTCTCAGGTGCTGTCTCACGGGTTGTTCGCTCCCGTCTCCGGGCGCCGGCCGACGGACAGGCGCGACGGCAGATCGGTCAGGTCGGCGCCGCGCGGGACGCCGAGTCGTTCGAGGACCGCGGTGCCGATCACGGCGACGGTCAGGTTGAGCAGGAGGGCGGTGAGGCCGGCGTAGATCTGGAAGGGGCCGGTGCCGACCGACGAGAACCCCTCGCGGACGACCAGGTAGGTGCCGGACAGCATCCCGGCGCCCCATCCGGCGAGCAGCGCCCGTGGATGCAGCCGTCCGGTGAACAGGCCCACGGCGACGGCCGGGAAGATCTGCAGGATCCAGACCCCGCCGAGGAGTTGGAGGTTGACGGCGTCCTGGTCGCGCAGCCCGAACACGAACGCGACCGCGCCGACCTTCGCCGTCAGCGACACCGCCTTGGCGATGCGCACCTGGCGCTTGGGCGTGGCGGTGGGGTGCACGTACTCGACGTAGACGTTGCGCACGAAGCTGGTGGCCGCCGCGATCGACATCACCGCGGCCGGGACCAGCGCCCCCACGGTGATCGCCCCGAACACCAGTCCGGCCAGCGGCCCCGGCATCAGCCGGTCGACCAGCATCGGTACGGCGGTCTCGGCGCCGCCCTCCGGTGCCCGCACGCCCGCCGCGAGCGCCGCGATGCCGAGGAACCCGAAGAGGGCGAGCAGCCCGGTCCAGGCGGGCAGGGCCACGGCGACCTTGCGCAGGGTGCGCGGGCTGTCGGCGGCGAAGGCGGCGGTCAGGACGTGCGGGTACATCAGCAGGGCGAGGGCTGAGCCGAGGGCGAGGGTGGCGTAGGAGGGCTGCTGCTCGGGGGAGATCAGCAGCGCCGGGCCGCCGAGGCGTTCGGCGGCTCCGTCGAAGACGGCGCCCGGTCCGCCGAGCCGTTCCAGGACCAGCCAGGTGACGGCGGTGAGCGAGACGAAGACGGCGACCGCCTTGAGCGCGGAGATCACGGTGGGCGCCCGCAGTCCGTGCCGGTAGGTGGCCACCGCGAGGCCCGCGAACAGCGCCACCATCACCAGATCACCGGCCGCGCCCCGCGGATAGACGCCCCCCGCGGTCAGGACCGCGCGTATCCCGAGCAGCTGGAGTGCCAGATACGGCATCGTCGCGAGGATCCCGGTCAGCGCGACCACCAGGGCCAGCGGCGCCGAACCGTAGCGGCCGCGCACGAAGTCGGCGGCGGTGATGTACCCGTGCCGCCGGGCCACCTCCCCGAGGCGGCTGAGCAGCACGAAGGCGATCGGGCAGACGATCACCGTGTAGGGCACCGCGAAGAAGGCGGCCGCGCCGTTGCCGTACGCCAGTCCCGGTACGGCCGTGAAGGTGTACGCGGTGAAGATCGTGCCGCCCAGCAGCAGCCAGGTCCACACCGGGCCGAGGCTGCGGTCGGCGAGCGCCCAGCCCTCCAGGGACGGCAGCCGGTCGCTGGGGTGCAGCCGGCGCGCGGTCACGGCGAGCAGCGACGCTCCGCCGATCACGGCGAGGAACGTCGCGGTCATGGCGCTGTCGGCCATGGTCACCGTCCTTGGTGTGCCCGCAGGTGTGGCTTGACCCTCGCGCAAGAGTTGCGCGTGCGGCCGGTTCGGATGACAGGGAACCGGCGGGAAATCTTCTGGACATTCGCTGTCAACCGACTGCGACGGGTGGGCAACTCTTGCACAGACCCACAGCGAAGGGGAGAGGAGCGCAGGTCATGGTACGGACCGGTCATCACCGGCTACGGCGCGTCGCGATCGCCGTACTGCTTCTCGCACCCGCCGCGGGACTGCTGTGGGTTCCGCTGTACGCCGGCGCGGAGCCGCGGCTTGCGGGGACGCCGTTCTTCTACTGGTACCAGCTCGCCTGGGTGCCGGGGTGCGGTCTCTGTCTGCTCGCGGCGTACGCGCTGACGGACCGACATCGCCGCTGAGCCCTTTCTCTTCCTGTCTCGTTCCACCGTCTTCCCTGTCTCGTTCCACCGTTTCCGGTGAGGAGCCGCCATGCCCGAAACCGCCCTTCAGCCTGCCCTCGAGGCGCCTGAAAAGTCACGTATGTCACCTCGGTCGATCCTTTTGTGGGCTGTCGTCGCGCTGCTCGGCGCGGTCGCCTGGGGCGTCCTCGCGCTGGCCCGCGGGGAGAAGATCTCCGCGGTCTGGCTGGTCGTCGCCGCGCTCGGCTCGTACGCGATCGCCTACCGCTTCTACTCCCGCTTCATCGTGCGGCGCGTCCTGAAACCGGACGACCGCCGGGCCACCCCGGCCGAGCGCCTGGAGGACGGCGTCGACTTCCACCCCACCGACCGCCGGGTGCTCCTCGGCCACCACTTCGCGGCGATCGCGGGCGCCGGACCGCTCGTGGGCCCGGTCCTCGCGGCCCAGATGGGCTATCTGCCCGGCACTCTGTGGATCGTCGCCGGAGTGATCTTCGCGGGTGCGGTGCAGGACATGATCGTGCTGTTCCTGTCCATGCGCCGGGACGGCAAGTCGCTCGGGCAGATGGCCCGTGACGAGATCGGCCGGGCGGGCGGCGCGGCGGCACTGATCGCGGTCTTCGCCATCATGATCATCCTGCTGGGTGTGCTCGCCCTGGTCGTGGTCAACGCCCTCGCCCACTCCCCGTGGGGCACCTTCTCCGTCGCGATGACCATCCCGATCGCCCTGTTCATGGGCTTCTGGCTGCACCGCATCCGCCCGGGCCGGGTCGTCGAGACCAGCCTCATCGGTGTCGTCCTGCTGCTGCTCGCGATCGTCGGCGGCAGCTGGGTCCAGGAGTCCTCGCTGGCCTCGACCTTCACCCTGAGCCCGACGACCCTCGTCTTCTGTCTCATCGGCTACGGCTTCGTCGCCTCCGTCCTCCCGGTCTGGATGCTGCTCGCCCCCCGGGACTACCTCTCCACCTTCATGAAGATCGGCACGATCGCGCTGCTCGCGGTGGGGGTCGTGGTCGCCGCCCCGGTGCTGCGCGCGGACGCGGTGACCGACTTCGCATCCTCGGGCGCGGGCCCGGTCTTCGCCGGTTCGCTGTTCCCCTTCCTCTTCATCACCATCGCCTGCGGCGCCCTGTCCGGCTTCCACGCCCTGGTCTCCTCCGGGACGACTCCGAAGCTGATCCAGAAGGAGTCGCAGATCCGGATGATCGGCTACGGCGCCATGCTGATGGAGTCGTTCGTCGCGATCATGGCGCTGATCGCCGCGGCGACCCTGGAGCCGGGGCTGTACTACGCGATGAACGCCCCGGCGGGGCTGCTCGGCACGACGGCCGAGTCGGCGTCCCACGCGGTCGCGGGCCTGGGCTTCACCATCACGCCCGACCAGCTCACACAGGCCGCGAAGGCGGTGGAGGAGCAGACACTGATCGCCCGCTCCGGAGGCGCCCCGACCCTCGCGGTGGGCATGTCGGAGATCTTCTCCGGGGTCTTCGGCGGGACGGCCATGAAGGCCTTCTGGTACCACTTCGCGATCATGTTCGAGGCGCTGTTCATCCTGACGACCGTGGACGCGGGCACCCGGGTCGGGCGCTTCATGCTCCAGGACATGCTCGGCAACGTCTGGAAGCCGGTCGGCCGGGTCAACTGGAAGCCGGGCATCTGGCTGTGCAGCGGACTCGTCGTGGCGGCCTGGGGCTACTTCCTCTACAGCGGCGCCACCGACCCGCTCGGCGGGATCAACCAGCTCTTCCCGCTCTTCGGCATCGCGAACCAGTTGCTGGCGGCCGTGGCCCTGACGGTGTGCACCACGGTCCTGGTGAAGTCCGGGCGGCTGCGCTGGGCCTGGGTCACCGGGGTCCCGCTGGCCTGGGTGGTCGCGATCACCTTCACCGCCGGCTGGCAGAAGATCTTCTCCGACGACCCGCGCGTCGGCTTCTTCGCCCAGCGCGCCAAGTACGCCGACGGCATCGACGCCGGACAGGTGCTGCCGCCCGCCAAGTCCCTCGACGACATGCGGACCGTGGTCACCAACTCCACCGTCGACGGCGTACTGATCGCCCTGTTCCTGCTGCTCGTCGCGGTCGTGATCGTCAACGCGGCAGTCGTGTGCGTACGGGCCGTCCGCGCCCCGGGCACCCTGGAGACGACCGAGTCGCCGTACGTCGAGTCCCGCATCGAGGTGCCCGAGCAGGCCGGTGAGGCGCCGCTGGCCGGGGTGCGGTCGTGAGCGTCCGGCGATGGGCCCGGGCCGTCCGCTGGTACCTGAGGGAGCTGACCGGGGAGACGGAGTACGACCGCTACTGCGAACGCCACCTCCGCCACCACCCGCTCGCGCCCGTACCGACCCGGCGCGACTACCAGGTGCTGCGCACCCGGCACCAGGAGGCCCACCCGCAGGGCCGCTGCTGCTGACCTCCACCGCCGGGGGACCGCGGGGCGGACGCACCGCCCCGCGGTCCCCGACGACTCACCTCCGGGACCGAGATGTTCAGACGCCGCCCCGCCCTGCTGGTCCGCCCCGCACTCGACGACGACACGCTGCACACGACCCTGACGGAGCTGCGCCCCACCCCTCAGCTGCACGGCCTGGGCGCCGGCCGTACCCGCCCCCTGTGGCAGCCGGTCGCCGAACTGCTGCGCGACACGGGCCGCGACTGGGACCGTCGGTGGCACCGGATGTCCGTACTGGCGGGGGATCTGCCGCCCGCGGTCTGCGAGCGTTGGACCGCCGACCGGCCCGGTGACGGGGACGCCCTGGTGCTGCGGGCCTGCGTACGGTCCGCGCGGGCCGCTTCCGAGGGGCGGGCCGCCGCCCGGGAGGCGGAACAGGCGTGCCTGCGTGCCGCCGACGCCTGCCCCGAGGACCCGACCCCGTGGCTGGCCCTGCTGGACGTGATGTACGCGCTCGCCGTCCCGGTCCGGGACGCCGTGCCCGTGTGGACCGAGGCCGTCAACCGCGCACCCTGGCACCGGGGTGCCTACCACCGGCTGCTGCGCCATCTGTCCCCGCGCGGCCCCGGCACGGTCACCGCCATGACGGACTTCGCCCGGCACGCCGCCTCCCGCGCACCGCACGGATCACCCCTGGCCCTGCTTCCCGTGGCGGCCCGCGTCGAACTGGTCGCGCACCGGCAACTGCGGGGGCGGACGGGGCTCGGGGCCGACGCCCACTGGAACGAGTCCTGGGCCGGCGAGGAGATCGAGACGGCTCTGGCCAGCTGGTTCCGCACCGCCGCCACGCCGCATGCCGAGGCCGTCGCCGACCTCAACCTCCTCGCCTTCGCCCTGGTCCGCACCCACCGTCCGAACGAGGCCGCACCCGTCTTCCGGCGTATCGGCCGCCATATGACGACGCATCCGTGGGAGCTGCTGCCGGCGCCGGAGCGCACGTTTCTCTATTGG
Source organism: Streptomyces sp. NBC_00019 (assembly GCF_045041015.1). Taxonomy (NCBI): domain Bacteria; kingdom Bacillati; phylum Actinomycetota; class Actinomycetes; order Kitasatosporales; family Streptomycetaceae; genus Streptomyces; species Streptomyces sp. NBC_00019. The sequence continues at coordinate 2,707,014 of NZ_CP108302.1, read as the reverse complement.
CGCGACCGGCAGGAGGCGTGAGGAGGAGGGACGGGCGTCGCCCGGCTCAGACCGCCGCCGGCTCCGCCTCCGTCGCCGTTTCCTTCTCCGCCGCCTCCCGGCGGTCCCGCAGCTCGCGCCGGACCAGGACGATCCAGCCGATCGGGACGCCCGCGGCGAACAGCCACCACTGGTAGGCGTAGGCGTAGTTCAGCGGGGCGTTCTCCTTGCCCGGCCTGCCAAGCAGCTCCGGGGTGTCGCCCTTGGGCTCGGGCGTGGTCAGGGCGATGTAGCCGCCGAGGACCTGCTTGCCGAGGCGCTGGGCCTCCTGCTCGCTGTTGATCAGCATGATCTGGCGGTCCGGCAGGCCCGTGAGGTTCTTGATGCCGCTCGCCTCGGTCGTCTCGTCGGGCATCAGCCGCCCGGTGACGGTGACCTCTCCCGCGGGGGGCGCCGGGACCTTCGGGAAGGCGGTCTGGGTGGCACCGGTGGGCACCCAGCCGCGGTTGACCAGGAGTACCTTGCCGTCGTTCAGGACGAACGGGGTCAGGACGTGGTAGCCGACCTCGTCGTCGGAGTTGGTGCGGCGGCGGACGGCGAGCTCGTCATCGGTGTCGAAGCGGCCCGTCGCGGTCACCGACCGGTACCGCTCCTTGCTGGTGACCGCGTGCCCGGCGGCCGTCATCCGCTCCACCGGCACCGGGTCGGCGGACAGTGCGTCGGAGACGAGCTGATTGCGGGCGCTGCGCTCCTCGTAGCGATGCATCTGCCAGATGCCCAGCCGGATCATCGTGGGGATGAGGACGAGGGCGACCAGCGTGAGGATCACCCACTGCCGGGACAACAGGAAGCGGTACACCCCATGACCGTACAACTCGGGTCATGGGGTGTTCGCACAGGGGTGTGGTCAGACGCGGTCGACGATGCCCACCTTTCCCTCCGCGCGGGCGCAGTGGGCGCCGCAGAACCAGTGGCCCTCGACCTCGACGCCCTGGCCGATGATCTGCACACGGCAGTGCTCGCAGATCGGGGCCATGCGGTGGATCGCACAGGAGAAGCAGTCGAAGACGTGCACCGCTCCCTGTGCGTGCACCTCGAAGGTCATGCCGTAGTTGTTTCCGCATACTTCGCAAGTCGCCATGCGCCACAGGGTGAGCCGTCGGTCCGGCGCGGGCTAGGCGGCGGCGGGCGAGTCGCGGCGCAATCACCCGTCCGTACGGTCATCCCTGCGACGCCGGTGCCACATTGCCGAGGAGTTGCCCGAAGGCCGCCTCGTCGACGACCGGCGTGCCGAACTGCCGGGCCTTGACCACCTTCGACGTGCCCGAGTCCGGGTCGTTGGTGACGAGCAGGCTGGTCAGCCGGGAGATGCTGGTGGCGACGTGCAGCCCGGCCTCGATCGCGCGGTCCTCCAGGAGGTCGCGCTCGGTGGAGGTGTCGCCGGAGAAGGCGATGCGCATGCCCTGCTTGAGCGGTTTGCCCTCTTCGTAACGCCCCGGGTTGGGATAGGGGCATGCGGGCCTTTTGCGGGCGGGGCGCCAACTGGTCGGCCGGTAGCTGCCGTAGCTCGACTGCTGCTGCCGGGGCACGGCCCGGTCCGTCCACTCGGTCAGTGGCCGGCACTCGTGCAGCGGCAGCCGTACGCCACCCTCGGCCGCCGCCCGCAGGCTCGGCCGGAACGCCTCCGCGAGCACGCGCGCGTCGTCGAGCGCGTGGTGCGCGCGCTGCTGTACGACGCCGAAGTGGGCGGCCAGCGACTCCAGCTTGTGGTTGGGCAGCGGCAGGGCGAGCTCCTTGGACAGCGCGATGGTGCACAGCCGCTGTCGCACCGGCGCCTCGCGCTCCGCCCGCGCGTACTCCCGCGCGATCATCTGCCAGTCGAAGACCGCGTTGTGCGCGACGAGCACCCGGCCGTCCAGCCGGGTCGAGAAATCCTCGACGATGTCCTGGAAGAGGGGCGCGCCCTCGAGCACATCGCTCGTCAGACCGTGGATCCACACCGGGCCGGGGTCGCGCTCCGGGTTGACCAGCGTGTACCAGTGGTCCTCGACCTCGCCGCGCGCGTCCAGCCGGTAGACGGCCGCGGAGATTATCCGGTCGTCCCGGGCGAGGCCGGTGGTCTCCACGTCGACGACCGCGTACCCCTGCGGATACGCGGCCGGCCACGTTGTGGGGGAGGACGCTGCGGTCGACTGGTCTTCGAGCATGGTCCCTGAGGATACGGGCCCCCACTGACAGCGCCGCGCGCACCCGGCCGAGAGGGGTGCATGTGCGGCGGCGGGCGGCGCCGGGTGTTCGCACAAAGGCGTGAGGAACCGCACGCACGCGCGCGTACGGGGCAGCAACCTCGCACCGAAGCCCGGCAGTTGTTCACCGGGTCAGCCCCCTCACCCCAGCGCCGCCACCAGGTCCCCCGCCGTCAGCGCCTCCAGACCGCAGCCGTCGACGGGCCCCGGCAGCAGCCGGTACACCGACCCGGCCGCGCCCTCGGGGGCCACTCCGCCGTGGACCAGCGCGAGGAACACATGCTTCTTCGCGGCCGCTTCACCCGCGAGGGCGTCGGCGTCCTCGGACGGCTGCCGTCTCTCCGGCGGCTCCAGGGCACGCACGCGTGCCGCGAACTCCGTGTCCGGTTCCCCGATGTGCCGCCGGTAGTGCCAGAGCTCGTCCACCGCGCGCGGATGCGGCGCGCGCCGTACCACCGCGACCTCGTCGCCCCGCGCGGCCGCCCGCCACACGGCCAGGTCCCACAGGGTCGTACGGCCGCAGGAGAAGTACTGATGCAGGTCCTCGGCGACCCGTCCCAGGTCGGCCCCGTGCACATACAGGCTGTGGAAGCCCTCGGCGGCCGGCAGGTGCAGGTCGGTCCACAGGAACGTGCGGCGGTCCAGGTCGACCAGCATCGGGACGTGGATGCGCGAGTCGCCCACGAGGTCGTACCGCTGACGGACCGTGCGCGGGTCGTAGGACGCGTCACGGTCCTCCAGGGCGGCGGACGGCAGCGCCATGAAGCCGGCGAAGGCGTCCAGGAGTGCCTCGAACGGGACGTCGTTGAAGCTGAAGACGACGGGCAGCGCGAACCGCACCCCACGGTCGGCGAGCGCGCCGAGGTCCAGGTCGACGTACTCGGTCGCCCCGTCCGGCGCGGGTCCCGAGACCAGATCACCGGAGTGGACCGCCGAACGGCCCTCGTACACGAGGTTGGTGTAGTCGCACAGACCCGCGAACTTCCAGTCCTCGTCGTACAGCGCCACCGACAGGTCCAGGTCCACCCGGGTGCCCGCGGGCTCCATCCAGTGCAGGAAGAGCCGCAGGACCTCCCCCTCGGGCAGCGGCTGCGTGCTGCCGCGCGGCACCGTCACGAGCGCCTTCGCGGCGGCGCTCTCGACGGCCGGTACCGCGAGACCGGTGAGCGCCGAGTCCAGCACGGCCAGGTCGAGCCGAGGCCCGTCGGCCAGGCGGCGCAGCGCCTCGGCCTCCAGCAGCGCGCACACCTGGTCCGTCACCTCCGACGACAGCGGCACGCGCGTGTCGTCGATCGTGAAGGAGTGGGTGACCTGCCCGCGCGGGAAGAACACCCGCCGCCCGCCCGGCAGATGACGGATCCGCATCCGGCCGAGCACGGCCAGCAGCGGACCCGGCCCCGCCTTGGGCAGCACATGGCGCAGGAGGTCCCCGAAACCCTCCGGCAGTGCGTCGAGTTCGCGCAGCCGCAGCAGATGGTCGAGCCTGCGCAGCAGTTCGCCCGGCCGCTGGGCGAGCAGCTCCAGGGCGGCCGTCATGTCCTTCTCGTGCAGCGCCTGTTCGACGCGTGCCGTCCAGGTGGCCGGCTTGACGCGGACCCCGTCGACCCGCACCGCGTCCGGGTGTTCGGCGGCGGTCCGCAGCAGTGCCTCGCCGAGCGCGCCCTCGGAGGTGTCCGTGGCACGCAGGACGGCGAACGCGAGCGCGGCCTGGGGATGGCGGGCGTGCTGCTCGTAGGGGTGCAGGATCTCGGCGGCGCGCTTCCAGGCGCCCGGGTGCCGCAGCACGTCCTCGACCAGCGACGGCATCGCCAGGCCGTCGAGTGTGCCGAGCAGTTGTCGGCGCAGCGCGCGCGGCAGGGAGCGCATACGGGGAGGGTCGAGCAGGTCGGCCTCGCCGCCGGACCACACGCACAGCAGCCGCAGTACGTCCGTCGCGGTCGTCAGATGCGTGGCGAGGAGCCCGGTCGCCGTCACGCGCGTGTGCCGGTCGAGCAGCAGCATGCCGAGGACCAGCGCCTTGGTCCGGCGCACCGGGATGTCCGCCGGGAACCAGCCGAGGTCGGCCGGCGCGTGCGCCAGCAGGATCTTCACATCGTCCCGGTCCTGCGGCGGCAGCGGGGTGCGACGGGCCAGCAGCTTCAGCAGGGCCCGGACCGCGTCCGCCTTCGCGTCCACGCCGAGGGCGAGCGACTTCAGCGGGCCGACGGCGAGTTCACGCTCGTGGCGCGGGTGCTCCGGCTTCAGGAAGGGGTCGGCCCGGTCGATACGGCGATGACAGACCGGGCAGCCCGCGTAGTCCGCGCCGTCCCAGCACTCCCGGCACACCAGATGCGCGCACGGCGACACCGGGTGCACGCTGCCGACCGTGCCGCACAGCACGCACGGCTGGGCGGGCCACTGCAGCAGCAGGGTGAAGATCCGGTCGACGTACAGCTGGAATGTGTCGTCCGGCACCGAGGCCGGGAAGCTGCGGAACATCGGCATATGGGTGCGGTCCGCGCCCAGTTCGGCGTCGATGTGCCGGATCAGCTGCCTGCCCGCGTCCCCGAGCCCGGCGGGCCCCAGCCAGGCGAGGGCCGCGTGCAGCTCCGCCGTCGGTGCGAATCCCCGGTCCAGCAGCTCGGCTTCGAGCGCGACGAGCCCTGGCGTCGTCGACGGGTCGCCCGGGCGGGGCCCGGCCTGGTCGACGTAGACGGTACGAAGGCGGCGGAGCAGCACGGACGACAGTACGGACAAGCGGAGGCCCCCGGCGGGAAGGAAGAGAGAAGAAGGCGAGGGGCGGAGAGTGAGCGCGCTGTCAGCGTCGGAAAGGGAGAAGGAAGCACGCTTGCGGAGCCGCCCCCGCGATCACGAATGTAGGAGAGCCGTCTGTACGGCGCCACTTATTTGTTTTCGAGCAGTGAGCGCGTCAACGCCCGCACGGACGTGACGAACAGCCGCTCCTCGTTCACCGGCCGCGCGAAGGCACGGGCGAGCCCCGGGTCGTCGTACGCGGTGGTCTCCTGCGCGGGCCGCTGCACGGGCGCGCGCTCCCGGTTGCGTTCCACGAGGACGAAGCCCACGACCTGGAACTGCACCGCCCGCACCGCCTCCGCCGCCCGGGCGCCGCGCAGCCCGGCCGCGTGCACCTCGCGCACGAGCGCCTGGCGCGCGGGCAGGAACATCCGCTCGGTCAGGCCGCGTTCGTGGACCATCGCGATCAGATGCGGATGGGCGCGCAGCCGTCGGCGCAGGATGCGGGCCACCGAGACGATCCGCTCGGCCGGGGTGCGCCCGACCGGACGGAACTCGCCCAGGTCGGCCACGGTCCGCTGGACGAGCGCGTCCAGCAAGGACTCCCGGTTGCCGACATGCCAGTAGATCGAGGTCACGGCGGTGCCCAGTTCGGCGGCGAGCTTGCGCATCGTCAGCGCCTCGGGGCCGTGCTGCTTGACCAGGTTCGCGGCGGTGTCCAGGACCTCGTCCCGGGTGAGCGACGCTCTCGCCATGCTGCCCCCAAGTCCGGCTCGTGCACGCGTATTTACCCCGCGGGGCGGGTGCTGTAACTGTGTTACAGGTGACGGCCCATCAGAAGAAGGGCGGTACGACATGGCACGCGTACGGTACGGCGCACGGACCGAGGCGGAGATCGCCGCCGCGCGCACCGCGAGCTCCAGGCTCCCGGACATCTGGTCCACCGGTGTGATGGCGATCTGGGAGACCGACCCGGACGCGCTCGCGGCGGTCCTGCCACCACCCCTGAAACCCACGGGCCGGCCGCTGGCCCGGGTCAACATCAGCAAGGTCGACCTGCCCGGATATCCGCTCGGCGCGGGCTCGTTCGCGGTCGCCGCGGCCCATGACGGCGTCGAGGGCTGGTATCCCCTCGTCATGCCGATGACCCATGAACGGGCCCTCATCGGTGGCCGCGAGGTCTTCGGTGAACCCAAGAAGCTCGGTGAGGTGGTCGTCGAGCGCGACGGTCTGATCGTCCGTGCGTTCCTCGCCCGCCACGGCATCGCCTTCGCCGAGGTGCGCGGCGCGGTCGCCGGCGACCTGCCGCTGCCGGAGCCGGTCCGGAAGACCGACTTCTACTTCAAGTTCCTGCCCGCCGTGGACGGTTCGGGCTTCGACGCCGACCCGGTGCTCGTACGCTGTCTGCGCAACGAGAAGGTCCGCAAGCTGGAGCGGATCACCGGCGACGTCGTCCTGCGCGAGTCGATGTACGACCCGGTCGCCGACCTCCCGGTGTGCCGCCTCGTCGAGATCACCATCGGCGAGAAGACCAGCGACCAGCGGGGCAGGGTGGTCGAGCGGGTCGACGCGCAGGCGCTGTTGCCGTACATCCATCAGCGCTACGACGATCCGGCGCAGGTCCTCGACGCGCCCCCCGAGGGGAGTGCGTGATGGACCTCAGGGAAGGCCAGGTCGCCGTGGTCACCGGCGCGGCGAGCGGCATCGGCCTCGCGATGGTCCGGCGGTTCGCCGCCGAAGGGCTCAAGGTCGTTCTCGCGGACGTCGAGGAGGGCGCCCTGGAGAAGGCCGTGTCGGGGCTTCGCGCGGACGGTGCGGACGTGCACGCGCGTGTGGTGGACGTCGGTGAGCGTGAACAGGTCCTGGAGCTGGCGGACTTCGCCCATGAGACGTACGGGGCCGTCCATGTGCTGTGCAACAACGCCGGGGTCGGTTCGGGCGCCGAGGGCCGGATGTGGGAGCACGAGCCGAACGACTGGAAGTGGGCGTTCTCCGTCAATGTATGGGGTGTCTTCCATGGCATCCAGGCGTTCGTGCCCCACATGATCAAGTCGGGTCAACCCGGTCATGTGGTCAACACGTCCTCCGGCGACGGCGGTATCGCCCCGCTGCCCACCGCCTCCGTCTACGCCGTCACCAAGGCGGCCGTCGTGACGATGACCGAGTCCCTGTACGCCCACCTCAAGGCGGAGCACGCACGCGTGGGCGCCTCCGTCCTCTTCCCCGGTCCGCACATGCTCCGCACGGGCCTGTGGGAGTCGCACCGCAACCGGCCCGAGCGGTACGCCAAGGAGCGGCCGCGCAGGACGCCGTACCGCAGCCTCGACCAATGGGAGGCCGCGATGGAGGAGGCGGGCCGCGAGGTGCGGTTCACACCGGTCGAGGAGGTCGCCGAGGCCGTGGTCGACGGCATCCGCGCGGACCGCTTCTGGATGCTGCCGGCGAGCGAGCACAGTGACGCCCAGATCAGGGCGCGGGCGCAGTCGATGCTCGACCGCGCGAACCCGTCGTACCTAGAGAACTTCATCCTGGACTAGGGAGCTTCGATGACCGACCAGGACGACCCGTACCTGATCATCTCCTCCGACTGCCACGCCGGACTGCCCACCGAGGAGTACCGGCCCTATCTGGACTCCCGTTTCCACCGGGAGTTCGACGACTTCCTCGCCGGGCGCGACCGGCGCCGCGAGGAGATGACCCGGCTCGGCATCCGCAACGAGGCGTTCGCGAACAAGTGGTTCCAGGACAACGAGGAGGGCCTGCGCGGGGGCTGGGAGACCGCGCAGCGGCTGAAGGAACTCGACGGCGACGGGGTGGCCGCCGAGGTCGTCTTCCCGGACGCCGACGCGGTCGACAGCCAGACCGCCGCGCCCTTCGGGGTGGGCCTCGGGCTCTCCGGCGATCACGACCCGGAGCTCGGCATGGCGGGCGCGCGGGCGCACAACCGCTGGCTGGCCGACTTCGTCTCCGAGCACCCCGAACGGCACTGCGGAGTGGCCCTGTTGCCGGTCACGGCCCCGACCGAGCGGGTTGTCGCCGAGGTGTACCGGGCCAAGGAGTCCGGGCTCGGCGCGCTGATGATCCCGTCCATGTGGGTCGACAAGGAGCCCTACCACGACCACCGTTACGACCCGGTGTGGGCGGCGGCCGCCGAATGCGGGATGCCGGTGATGACCCACTCCGGCGCCGCGCCGCGCCATGAGTACGGCGACCACCTCGGGATCTTCGTCTCCGAGGTCACTTGGTGGCCCGCGCGGCCGCTGTGGTTCCTGCTCTGGTCGGGCGTCTTCGAACGCCACCCGGGGCTGAGGTTCGGTGTCGCCGAGTCGGGCTGCTGGTGGCTGCCGAACCTGCTGTGGTTCATGGACCGCCTCTACCTCGGCGCACACGGCGGCAAGAAGCTCTCGCCCTTCCAGGAGGTGAGGCGTCCGCCCCACGAGTACCTCGACCGGCAGGTCTTCATCTGCGCGACCAACACCAAACGCCGCGAGCTCGCCCAGCGCTACGAGATCGGCGTCGACAACATCCTCTGGGGCAGCGACTTCCCGCACCCCGAGGGCACCTGGCCCGACACACGCGCGTGGCTCAAGCGCACCTTCCACGACATCCCGGTCGCGGAGACCCGCCGCATGCTGGGGCTGGCCGCGGCGGAGGTCTTCGGCTTCGACGTGGCGAAGCTGACCCCGCTCGCCCACCGTATCGGCCCCACCCCCGCCGAGCTCGGCCAGTCCGCCGACCAGACGGCCGTGGAGGCGTCCTGGGCGCGCTCGCGCGAGGTCGGCCGGCACTGGCTGACGGACCATGACTTCCCGAACCTGGGGGTGACGCCATGACCGATCGCTACACGGTCATCTCCGCCGACTGCCACGCGGGCGCCGACCTGCTGGACTACAAGCCCTATCTGGAGCGGCGGTACCACGACGAGTTCGACGCGTGGGCGGCGACGTACGTCAATCCCTACGAGGACCTGCTCGCCGACACCGCCGACAAGAACTGGAACTCCGAGCGACGGCTCGCGGAGCTGGAGGAGGACGGGATCGTCGCGGAGGTGGTGTTCCCCAACACCATCCCGCCGTTCTTCCCGTCCGGCTCGCTCATGGCGCCCGCACCTGACGCCGGGGAGTTCGAGCGGCGCTGGGCCGGTCTGCGCGCCCACAACCGCTGGCTGGCGGACTTCTGCGCGGCGGCACCGGGGCGGCGGGCGGGGGTCTTCCAGATTCTGCTCAACGACGTCGAGGAGGCGGTGAAGGAGATCCGCCGGTCCGTCGAAGCGGGCCTCAAGGGCGGCCTGCTGCTGCCGGGCACACCGCCGGGCAGCGGTCTCCCGGAGCTCTACTCGTCGACGTACGACCCCATCTGGGCCGTCTGCGCGGAACTCGGCGTCCCCGTCAACCACCACGCGGGCTCGGCCTCCCCGCCGCTCGGCGACGAACCGGCGGCGCGCGCGGTCTTCATGGTCGAGACGACCTGGTTCTCGCACCGGGCGCTGTGGCACCTGGTGTTCGGCGGTGCCTTCCGCCGTCACCCGGAGCTGAGGCTCGTGCTCACCGAACAGGGGTCGGGGTGGATCCCGGGTGTGCTGGAGATGCTGGACTACTACCACGGGCGCCTGGTCGCCGCCGCGACGAGGGCGTCCACGGCGGAGTCCAAGTTCGGCGCGGGCCTGGCCGCCCGCATGGGCGACGCGCCCTCCGAGGTCTGGCGCGACAACTGCTTCGTCGGCGCGAGCTTCATGCGCCCGCACGAGGTGCCGCTGCGCGACCGGATCGGCATCGACAAGATCATGTGGGGGAGCGACTATCCGCACGACGAGGGGACGTATCCGTACTCGCGGGAAGGCCTGAGGTTCGCGTACGCGCGCGTGCCCCGCGCGGAGGTCGCCGCGATGGTCGGCGGCAACGCCGCGCGCGTGTACGGCTTCGACCTCGACCTCCTCGACCCCATCGCGGCGAAGGTGGGCCCGACGGTCGAGGAGATCGCCGAGCCGCTCACCGAGCCACCGGCGGACGCGACGAGCCCGGTGTTCGCGAAGGGGGCGTCGGTACGGGTCTGGTGAGCGTCGGTGCGGACCGGAGGGCACCCGGGGTGCGATCCTCCCGTCTGTGACCGAACCCACGCATGACGAGGCCCACGGCGGCGCGCTCGCCGAGCGGCTGAACTGGCTGCGGGCGGCCGTCCTGGGAGCCAACGACGGCATCGTGTCCACCGCGGGCCTCGTCGTCGGCGTCGCCGGCGCCACGGACGACCGCTCGGCCCTCCTGACGGCGGGCCTCGCGGGGCTCCTCGCGGGGTCGATGTCGATGGCGGCCGGGGAGTACGTCTCCGTCTCCACCCAACGGGACTCGGAGAAGGCCGCCCTCGCCGTCGAGAAGCGGGAGCTGCACGAGCAGCCCGAGGCCGAACTGGAGGAGCTCACCGAACTCCTCCAGGACAGGGGCCTGTCCCGGGACGTGGCCCGTGAGGCGGCCGTCCAGCTCACGGAACGGGACGCCCTGAGAGCGCACGCGCGCGTGGAGCTCGGCATCGACCCCGACCAGCTCACCAACCCCTGGCACGCAGCATGGGCGAGCTTCCTGTCCTTCACGGTCGGCGCCCTGCTCCCGCTCCTCGCCATCGTCCTGCCGCCCGCCGACTGGCGTCTGGCCGTCACCGTCCTCTCCTCCCTCGCCGCCCTCGTCCTCACCGGCTGGAGCAGCGCCCGCCTCGGCGCCGCCGACCCGGTCCGCGCGGCGCTGCGGAACGTGGCGGGAGGGGCGTTGGCGATGGGGGTGACGTATGCGGCGGGGACGCTGCTGGGGGCGGCCGGAGTCTGAAACTGCTGGTGGTGGCTTTGGTGGAGATCACCAACAAGTAAGCGCGTACTCCCGGTAATACTTGTCAGTAACAACGTCTAGCCGTGGCCGACCAGCGGTTCTACGGTGCCACCATGCCGAACCTGCCCGATGTCGTGCTGTGGTCGATACCCGCCTTCGTGCTGCTCACCGTGGTCGAGGTGATCAGCGTCCGTATCCATCCGGATGAGGATGCCGCCGGATACGAGACGAAGGATGCCGTGACCAGCGTCGGCATGGGGCTGGGAAGCCTCGCCTTCGACTTCCTCTGGAAGATCCCGATCGTCGCGATCTACACGGCGATCCATGAACTCACGCCCCTGCGCGTCCCCGTGCTGTGGTGGACCGTCCCGCTGATGCTGCTCGCGCAGGACTTCTTCTACTACTGGTCGCACCGCGGCCACCACGTCATCCGCATCCTGTGGGCCTGTCACGTGGTCCATCACTCCAGCGAGAAGTTCAACCTCACCACCGCACTGCGCCAGCCGTGGACCACGCTCACCGTGTGGCCGTTCTACGTGCCCCTGATCGCCGCCGGTGTGCACCCCGCAGCCCTGGCCTTCTGCTCCTCGGCGAACCTCGTCTACCAGTTCTGGATCCACACCGAGCGCATCGACAAGATGCCCCGATGGTTCGAGTTCGTGTTCAACACGCCCTCCCACCACCGGGTCCACCACGCCTCCCAGGGCGGCTATCTGGACCGCAACTTCGGCGGCATCCTCATCGTCTGGGACCGGCTCTTCGGGTCGTTCGTCGCCGAGACCGAACGGCCTGTCTACGGGTTGACCAAGAACATCGACACGTTCAACCCGATCAAGGTCGCCACCCATGAGTACGTCTCGATCGTCAAGGACATCAAGGCGGCGCACAGTTGGCGCGAGCGCGCGGGGCGGGTGTTCCGGGGGCCGGGGTGGAAGCCGGCACCGGTGGCGGAACCGGCCGAGGAGACCGTGGCCGCGTGAGACGCCTGCTCGCCGGAGCGTTCGCCCTCGCGGCCGTCGTCGACCTCGTCTCCCTGGCCGCCGGCTGGGACGTCGGGCACACCGTCGCCAAGCCCCTCCTGATGCCGCTGCTCGCCGCATACGCGGCGTCCCGCGGCGCACCCCGGCTCCTGATCGCCGCCCTGCTGTGCGGCTGGGGCGGCGACACCCTGCTCCTCTTCGACGCCGAGTCCGCCTTCCTCGCCGGGATGGGCTGCTTCGCCGCCGGGCACATCTGCTACCTCGCGCTCTTCAGGGCGTACGGCGAGGCACGCGCGCGCAGTGCCTTCCTCGCCCCCGGCTACGCCGTCGTCCTCGTCATCAGTGTCGCCCTGCTCTGGCCCGGCCTGCCCGCCGACCTGCGCGTCCCCGTCGCGGGGTACAGCTTGCTGCTCACCGCCATGGCGTACGCGGCCGCCACCCGGCTCGGACTCCTCGCCGGGCTCGGCGGCGCGCTCTTCGTGCTCTCCGACAGTCTCATCGCGACCGGCGTCGCCAAGTGGCCCCAGCCGCCCCGGCCGGACCTGTGGATCATGCTCACCTATATCGCCGCGCAGTCACTGCTGGTCACCGGCGTACTCGGCGAGCGACGGCCGCGGGAGTCGGCGTACGGTGAAGTGCGCTCGACCACCCCCTGAGCGCACGTACCACCACAGACGAGAAGGATCCTCGCCATGCGCGCCACCACCATCCACGCCCCCTTCGACATGCGCGTGGAGGACGTGCCCGACCCCGTGGTGCAACTGCCCACCGACGCCGTGGTCCGCGTCCTGCGCTCCTGCATCTGCGGCAGCGACCTGTGGGCGTACCGCGGCACGGCCACGCGGCAGCCGGGGCAGCGCATCGGGCACGAGTTCCTCGGCGTCGTCGAGGAGACCGGCTCGGAGGTGGGCACCGTCCGCCGCGGCGACCTCGTCGTCGCGCCCTTCATGTGGTCCGACGGCGTCTGCGACTACTGCCGCGAGGGCCTGAACACCTCCTGCGAGCACGGCGGCTTCTGGGGCTCCGTCGGCTACGACGGCGGCCAGGGCGAGGCCGTGCGCGTGCCCTTCGCCGACGGCACCCTCGTCCAGCTGCCCAAGGACGCGGCCTCCGACGACCGTCTGCTGACCGCCCTGCTGAGCCTGTCCGACGTCATGGGCACCGGCCACCACGCCGCCCTCGGCGCCGGAGCCCGCGCGGGTGCCACGGTCGCCGTCGTCGGTGACGGGGCCGTCGGCCTGTGCGCGGTGCTCGCCGCCAGGCGGCTGGGCGCCGAGCGGATCATCGCGCTCGGCCGCCACCAGGCCCGCACCGACATCGCCCGCCGTTTCGGCGCCACCGACGTGGTCGCCGAGCGCGGGGACGCGGCGGTCGAGGCCGTGCGTGAACTCACCCGCGGCCAGGGCGCGCACGCCGTCGTCGAGGCCGTCGGCACCGAGCAGTCCATGCGCACCGCGGTCGACATCACCCGCGACGGCGGCACCATCGGCTGGGTGGGCGTGCCGCACGGCAGCGGCACCGGGATCGACCTCGGCGTCATGTTCGACCGGAACATCGCGCTGCGCGGCGGTGTCGCCCCGGTCCGCGCATACATCCCGGAGCTGCTGTCCGACGTCCTGGACGGCACCATCGACCCGTCGCCCGTCTTCGACCTGGCCCTCGGCCTGGAGGACGTCCCGGCCGGCTACAAGGCGATGGACGAGCGGACGGCCCTCAAGGTGCTCGTCGCCAACTGACCCTCCCCAGGGCGGCTCACCAGCGGATCGGCACCGGCAGCGCCGTCAGCAGCCCCGACACCACGACCACCACGCCCAGCGCGACGACCTCCGCCCGCGCGGGGGAGCAGGCGGTCAGCGGGTCGGGCGCCCGGCGCAGCCGGAACCGCGCCCACAGGGCGAGCGCGGCGACCACGGCCACGAGCAGCACCTTGGCGAGCAGCACCCGCCCGTACGCGGTCGCCGTCAGCTGGTGCAGGACCGTGCCCGGCGGCATCCGGCGCAGCGTGCTGCACACCCCGGTGGCGGTGATCACGGCGAGCAGAACGACAGCCACGCGCGCGTAGAGACCCAGCAGAGCCGCGCCCGCTTCCGTCGGCCCCCACCGGCGCAGCGTCCGCAGCACGTACAGCAGCCCGCCCACCCACAGCGCCGCACAGGTCAGATGGACCAGGGTCAGCCCCGACCCGACCAACGGGCTCTGCTCGGTCGTGGGATGCGCGCGCAGAGCTTCTGCCACGACGACCGCGGCCAGCGGCCAGACCTGGGTGGCGGGGCGGGCCGAGCGGGAGCACAGGCCCGCCACGAGGAACGCGTTGACCTCGAGGAGCGCGAGCTTGCCGTCCCGGGACTCGTACAGGCCGCCGATGTCGATCTCGGCGAGGCTGTGCGGCACGAGGTTGCCGGTCGCCACCACCGAGGCGAGCCCCAGCGCGGCGACGAAACCGGCGGCGGCCGCGTACGGGGCCCAGCTGCGCGGCGCGGCCGGGGGAGCGCCGGGCACGGAACGGGCCAGCCGGTTCACGAAGAGCTCGCCCACCGGGACGCACAGGGCCGCGAACAGCACCGCCCGCAGCAGCGCGATACCGACGACTCCGGGCGCCGCGGCCTCCCCGGTGCCGTGCAGCGCGGCAGACGGGCCCAGCAGCGGGATCAGCGCCCCGAGCGTCACCAGCACGAGGACGGCGACAGCCTTGCCGGTGCCGGAGCGCGGCGACGGCCCGGTCGCGTCGGAAGCCCCGGCCGTGGGTCTTGTCAAGGTCACCTCGTGATCTTCACCAGCTGTCGCAGAACCGGGCAAGTCCAGGAAAACAACTGGCGGTACGGCATTCCGCCCATGGGTACGTTTTCCGGCCGACCGCCGCTCACGCCCACCGCGCGGGATCCGCCCCCCACGGTCCCGGTGGCCGCGCCCAGTCCGTCGGCCCGCCCGCGAAGGAGACCGGCGGCAGGGCGTACCGCAGCCGCCCGAGGCCACTGTCCGTCTCGGCGAGCCAGGCATCAGGCCCGTCGTACGCAACATCCCCGCGGGAATCGGCCGGGATGCCGTTCATCAGCCACTCCGCCGTCCTCGCCAGCGCCAGCCGAAGGAACCGGCTGCCACCCTCGTCCGACTGCTCGGTCAGCGCCCGCAGCACCTCCGCCGCCAGCAGGTACCCCGTGCCATGGTCGAGGGCCTGTGCGGGCAGCGCCCCCGGTCGCTCCACCGACCCCTCCACCGCCGCGATCCCGGTGGCCACCTGTACGAGACTGTCGAACCCGCGCCGCTCACGCCAGGGCCCGTACGCGCCCCAGGCCGACAACTGCGCCACGACGATGCCCGGCCGCCGCTCCGCCAGCGCCCGCGGCGACAGCCCGAACCGGTCCAGAGCGCCCGGGCGGTACCCGGTGACGACCACGTCCGCCGCCGCGAGCAACTCCTCGAAGGTCCGCCGGTCGGCCGCCAGGTCCAGCGTCGCCGACCGCTTGCCGAAGCCCGTGTCGGCGTGCTGGTCGGGGAGTTCGGGCAGCCGGGGCGCGTCCACGCGCAGTACGTCCGCGCCGAGCAGGGCGAGCGTGCGGGTGGCGACCGGGCCCGCGATCACCCGGGTCAGATCCAGGACCCGCAGTCCTGCGGCGGGCAGCAGGGGAACCCCGCCGAGCGGCGTGAACGCACGTGCGCGTGCTGAGTCGAGCCGGCCGCGCTCGACCAACGGCCGCGCGGCCACCGCCACGGCCTGAGGATGAGCCGCCCACTCCTGCGGCGTCCGCAGCGCCACGGCGAGACCCCCGGCCGCGTACACGGCCTCCTCGATCTCCAGGGCGGAACGCTCGGCGAAGGCCGCCTCGAGGGAGTCCGGCGGACCCATCACCTCGAGCAACCGCTCCTGGTGGTGCGGATAGTTGGCGTGCGTCCGCACCCAGCCGTCGGCCGTGCGCCAGAACCTGGACAGGGGTGCGAAGTTGACCGGCGCTCGGCCATTGATCAACAGATGCCGCTCGCTGACGAACGCCGTGGCGACGGCCCCGTCGTCCACCCGCACGGCGGGCACCTCGCCGAGCCCGGCCCGCCGTGCCCCCAACTCGGCGGCGGCCCGCGCACACGCCTCGACGCAGGCCCGAGCCAGCTCCCGTACGGGAAGTCGCGCTTGAAGAGCGCCCTTGGACATGACTCCAGTCATGACTTCACTATGCAGTATTGATCCAATCAACCCATGCTGTCGGCTGTCGAGGCGGCCGACCACCAGAGACGTACCTCCTTGCGCACGTCCGTGGGCCGCAGCTCCCAGCCCTGGCTGAGGGCGACCTCCGCGACGTAACGACCGCCGGCGCCGCGATAGTCGCGCAGGGGTATCTCGCACTCGACCAACCGCCGGTACTTCTTGAGGTTGCGCGGGGCCGAAGCCATGGCGGTCCATTTGCCGACCACCTTCTCGACCCGGGTCCTGTAGTACGCGGTGTCGCCCTCGTGCCGAAGCTCGGGCCAGGTCACGCCCCAGGAAGGCAGGCGCATGCGAGCCAGGGCGCGGTCCAGCAGCTTGAACAGGCCGTTCTCGTACGAGTTGCTGAGCATGACGATCACTTCTGTGACCATGCCCACGGCGACGGTGACGAGGATGACCACCGTCCAGAACACCCAGAGCACCGGCAGAATCAGCACGGTCGCAATGAAGCGCACTCTCAACAGCCCTCTGGGCCGCACCGGTTCGGGCGTCCAGGTGGCGGGATCTTGGTACACGTCCATGGCCGTAGATCTTCCCCCATACGCAAAAGGGGCCGGGAACCAGTCCCGACCCCTTCACGCGCGCGTGAGCGTTACCTCGTCACCGCGTCCAACGCGTCCGCGGTACCCCACCCGTAGAAGCCGTTGTAGTTCTTCGGCCCCTCACACACCGCGTCGACCTTCCCGTCGCCGTCGATGTCGTACGGGTCGGTGCACGGCGTGGCGTCGGCCTCCGCGTACAGCAGGGCCTTCACCAGGGCCGGGGAGGCCTTCGGGTGCGTCGACTTGATGAGCGCGGCCACACCCGCGACATGCGGCGAGGCCATCGACGTACCGGCCATGTAACCCCAGCCGCCGCCCGGCAGCGTGCCCAGGATCAGGCCGCTGGTGGCCGGCGGGGCCGGGGTCTGGAAGCGGGTCGAGTCGCCGCCCGGTGCGGCGATGTCGATGACGCCCAGACCATGGTTGGAGAAGGACGACTTGATGCCCTTCGCCCCGGTCGCCGCGACCGTCACGACACCCGGCAGCTGGGTCGGGATGTCGAGGCACTCCGACGGGTCGATCACCCGGTCCGAGGGCGTGCCGTCGTTCGGGGAGACCGGGTCGGTGATCTCGTCGGCCGCGAGGTCGTAGTTCTCGTTGCCGGCCGCCGCGACATTGACGGCGCCCTTCTTCTCCGCGTACCGCGAGGCCCGGGAGACGGCGTCGACGAGCGCCCTCTGGTCCGGGTCGTTCTTGCAGTTGAAGTACCACGGGTCGGTGTAATAGCTGTTGTTCGTCACATCGACGCCGTGCTCGGCCGCCCACACGAAGCCGCAGACCACGGCCTCCGTGTAGAAGTAGCCGGCCGTCGTGGACACCTTGATGCCGGACACCTTCACACCGGGCGCGACACCCGTCATGCCGACGCCGTTCTTGGCGGCCGCGATCTCACCGGCCACATGCGTGCCGTGCGGGCTTTCACCCGTGGTGGGCCGCCACGCCCCGTCGGTCGTGTCCGGCTTGCCCGTCACACAGTTGACCGACGCGGCACGGTCGAAGTTCGGCGCGATGTCCGGGTGCGTGTCGTCGACACCGGTGTCGATGACGGCGACGGTCACCTTGCTGCTGCCGAGCGACTTCTCGTGCGCCTTGTCCGCCTTGATGGCGGGCAGGTCCCACTGCAGGGGCTCGAGCGGGTCCTGTCCGGCGACCGCCTCGGCGTCCGCGACCTCCGCGGCGCTGAGCACCTTCGGCGTACCCACGTCCGTCGTCGACTGCGCGGGCAGCGGCGCGTTACGGGTGTTGCCGGCCGACTCCACCCCGCGCACGGTGCGCACGACCTTGGCGAAGTCGGGGTTCGCCGAGTGGACGACGATCACGCCTATCTGGTCGTACGACGTGACGATCGTGCCGCCGGCCTCGGAGATCGCCTTCTGCACATGCTTCGAAGGCCCGTGTCCGGGGCTGACGTTGACGACATAGCTGAGCGAGGTCGCGTCGGCCGCGGGGGACTCCTCCGCCGCGGATGCCGAGACGTTCGGCAGGAACGCGAGTGCCGTCGCCATGGCCATCCCCATCGGGATGGCCAGCGCACGGCGGAAGCGCGGGTCAGGCGCTGTCATGCTGTCTCCAGTTCGTTCGCGGTACGAGCGGACCGTGCGGGTGCTGTGCGGGCTACTGGACCGCGCGCAGCGCGTTGACGATGCCGTAGCCGTAGAACCCGTTCACCCGCTTGCCCCCGACGCAGGTCGCGTCCTGCGTGCCGTCGCCGTCCTGGTCGTAGGAGGCCGGGCAGCCGGGGTTGTTCGCCTGCGCCTTCAGCAGTGCCTGCAACTGCGCCGCAGACGCCTTCGGGTGCGTCGACTTCAGCAGCGCGGCGACGCCCGCGGCGTGCGGGGAGGCCATCGAGGTGCCCTGCAGGAAGCCGTACGAGTTGTTCGGCATGGTCGACAGGATGCGGCCGTTCTTCGACGGCGTGTCCGGGATCTGGTAGAGCCGGTCACCGCCCGGGGCCGCGATGTCGACGACGCCGTAACCGTACGAGGAGTAGTACGACTTCAGGTTCTGCACGCCCGTGGCGCTGACCGTCACGACACCCGGCAGCTGGGTCGGCACGTCGAAGCACTCGTGCGGGTCGATGGTGCGCGTCACCGGCGTGGAGTCGTCGGGGCTGCTGTCGTCGACCAGGGCGTCCGAGTCGAGGTCGTCGTTGGAGTTGCCCGCCGACGCCAGGTTGAGCGTGCCCTTCTTCTGGGCGTACAGCGAGGCCCGGTTGACCGCGTCGACGATGGCCCGCTGGTCGGGGTCGTCGAGGCAGTTGTACAGCCACGGGTCCACGTAGTAGCTGTTGTTCGTGACCTCGACGCCATGGTCGGCGGCGAACACGAACGCGCAGACGACGCTCTCCGGGTAGAAGAGGCCGTTGCTCGGGTCGGTCACATTGATGGCCGAGACCTTCACGCCGGGCGCGACACCGGCCACACCGATGCCGTTGCGGGCGGCGGCGATCTCACCGGCCACGTGCGTGCCGTGGTAGTCGTCCACGGTGTACGGCCGCCAAGCGCCCTCGGTGGTGTCCGCGACACCGCCGTCGCAGTTGGCCGACTGCGAGGCCGAGAAGTTCGGCGCGATGTCCGGGTGGGTGTCGTCGACGCCGGTGTCGATGACGGCGACGGTGACCTTCTTGCTGCCCGGGTTGATCTGCGCGGCCTTGTCGGCGCCGATCGCCCGCAGGTCCCACTGGTCGGCCTCGAGGGGCTCGCTCTCCGCGTCGGCCGCGGAGGCGCTCTCGATCTTCTCGGCCTGTTCCTTCGTCAGGATCTGGGCCGCGCCCTCGTCCGTGGTGCTCGCGGGAGTGAGCGCCGAGGTGCGCGTCGCACCCGCCGACTGCACGCCGCGCACCGCGCGTATCTGTGCGCCGAAGTCCGGGTTGGCCGAGTGGACGACGATCACGCCGATCTTCTCGTACGTGATGACGATCGTGCCGCCCTTGGCGACGACGGCCTTCTTCACCGACGCGATCGTCTTGTGGTCCACCTTGGTGTTGACCACGTACGAGAGGTTGGGCGCGTCCGCGGCCTGCGTGGTCGGCTCCGCGTACGGGGCGGCCGAGGCGGCCGTCGGCAGGAAGCCGAGCGAGGCGGTCAGCGAGAGAACGACGGGCACGGCCAGAGCGAGCCGACGTCTGGAACGCAGATGAGGCATGGGGTCTCCACATCATCCGGAAACGAGAACCGCCCGAACACAGGTGGTGCTCGGGCAGGTACATGACGGGTGGTGCAGTGGCGAAGCTATCCCGCGAAGTCGCTGGCCAGCAATGACCTACCCGAGGTGACTTCGGAAAGAAGCCCGGGTAGTTGAACCGCTCCTCGCGTGCCGCCGTGACGTTGGGCAGGGAGCACGAGCACGATCGAGCCCCCTGGTCACCGTGAGGAACAGAGCCGTCACATGCCCGTCGTACCGAACCCGTCCCCGGACCCAGACCCGTCCCAGTCCACCGTGGCAACAGCACCCGCAACGCGAGGAGACTCCGTGGCTACCGACGCACCGCCCCCCTCGAAAGAGCAACACAAACTCCCCAGCGCCGAGGAGTTCACCGCGGTGCAGGAGAGTGCGGAGTTCGGTGAACTACGCCACTCCTACCGCTCCTTCGCCTTCCCCCTGACCGTCGGCTTCATCGCCTGGTACCTGCTGTACGTCCTGCTGTCGAACTTTGCCGGCGACCTCATGGGCACCAAGCTCTTCGGCAACATCAACGTCGCCTTCGTCCTCGGCATCGCCCAGTTCATCACCACGTTCCTCATCGCCTGGTGGTACTCCCGGCACGCCGCCGCGAAGCTCGACCCCAAGGCCGAGGCGATCAAGTCCCGTATGGAGGGCGACGCATGAGCATCGCGCAGCAGAGTGTCCTCGCGGCCGGAGAGGCCGGCGAGCACCGACCACTGATCATCAGCCTCTTCGCGGTGTTCGTCGTCGCGACCCTGGTCATCACGGTCTGGGCGGGCCGCCAGACCAAGGACGCCGCCGACTTCTACGCCGGCGGACGCCAGTTCAGCGCCTTCCAGAACGGTCTCGCGGTCTCCGGCGACTACATGTCGGCCGCGTCGTTCCTCGGCATCGCCGGCGCCATCGCCCTCTTCGGCTACGACGGCTTCCTGTACTCCATCGGCTTCCTGGTCGCCTGGCTGGTGGCGCTGCTCCTGGTCGCCGAGCCGCTCAGGAACTCCGGCCGCTACACCATGGGTGACGTACTGGCGTACCGCATGCGCCAGCGCCCGGTCCGCACCGCGGCCGGCACCTCCACGATCGTCGTCTCGATCTTCTACCTGCTGGCCCAGATGGCCGGCGCGGGTGTCCTGGTCTCGCTGCTGCTCGGCATCACCTCCGACGCGGGCAAGATCGGCATCGTCGCCCTCGTCGGCATCCTGATGATTGTGTACGTCTCCATCGGCGGCATGAAGGGCACCACCTGGGTCCAGATGGTCAAGGCCGTCCTCCTCATCAGCGGCACGATCCTGATCACGTTCCTGGTGCTGCTGAAGTTCAACTTCAACATCTCCGACCTGCTCGGCACGGCCGCCGAGAAGAGCGGCAAGGGCTCCGCCTTCCTGGAGCCCGGCCTCCAGTACGGCGCGACCGGCACCTCCAAGCTGGACTTCATCTCCCTGGGCATCGCCCTGGTGCTCGGCACGGCGGGTCTGCCGCACATCCTGATCCGCTTCTACACGGTGCCCAACGCCAAGGCCGCCCGTAAGTCCGTGAACTGGGCCATCGGCATCATCGGCGGCTTCTACCTGATGACGATCGCGCTCGGCTTCGGCGCCGCCGCGCTGATCGACCAGAAGGAGATCATCGAATCCAACCCGTCCGGCAACACGGCGGCCCCGCTGCTCGCCCTGCACCTGGGCGGCGTCGACTCGACGTGGGGCGCGATCCTGCTGGCGACGATCTCGGCGGTGGCCTTCGCGACGATCCTGGCGGTGGTGGCAGGTCTGACCCTCGCCTCGTCGTCCTCGTTCGCGCACGACATCTACGCCAACGTCATCCGCAAGGGCCAGGCGTCCGGCAAGGAAGAGGTCCGCGCGGCCCGCGTGGCGACCGTCTTCATCGGTGCCGCAGCCATCGGCCTGGGCGCCCTCGCCCGCGACCTCAACGTGGCCGGCCTGGTCGCGCTGGCCTTCGCGGTCGCCGCGTCCGCGAACCTGCCGACGATCCTCTACAGCCTGTTCTGGAAGAAGTTCACCACCCAGGGCGCACTGTGGTCGATCTACGGCGGTCTGATCGTCGCCGTCGGCCTGGTGCTGTTCTCGCCCGTCGTCTCCGGCGACCCGAAGGCGATGTTCCCGGACGTCGACTTCGCCTACTTCCCGCTGAAGAACCCGGGCATCATCTCCATCCCGTTCGGCTTCGCGATGGGCTGGCTCGGCACCGTCCTGTCCAAGGAGGAGCCCGACGCCGGCAAGTACGCGGAGCTGGAGGTCCGGTCCCTGACCGGCACCGGCGCCCACTGAGTTCGCCGGGCAGCGCTCCGTGACCGGCCGCGTCGTAGGTCTCTACGACGCGGCCGCGTCTTACCTCGTGGGATCGGGCACTGTCGATGTCAGTCGGGTCACGTAGGCTCGCAGGTGACGGGAAACGAGTGCTCCTCGAGTGCTCGACAGTGTTTCGCAGACGAGGGAGGGGGCCCACGTGCTCATCGACACCTACGGCCGGCAGGCCACCGACCTGAGAGTCTCGCTGACCGACCGGTGCAATCTGCGCTGTACGTACTGCATGCCCGAGGAGGGCCTGCAGTGGCTGGCCAAGCCCGATCTGCTCACGGACGACGAGATCGTCCGCCTGATCGACATCGCGGTCACCTCGCTGGGTATCGAGGAGGTCCGCTTCACGGGCGGCGAGCCGCTGCTGCGCCCGGGCCTGGTGGGCATAGTGGAGCGCGTCGCAGCCCTGGAGCCCCGCCCCCAGATGTCGCTGACGACCAACGGCATCGGCCTCAAGCGCACCGCGACCGCCCTGAAGGCGGCGGGCCTGGACCGGGTCAACGTCTCCCTGGACACCCTGCGCCCCGACGTCTTCAAGACCCTCACCCGCCGGGACCGCCACAAGGACGTCATCGAGGGCCTGTACGCGGCCCGCGAGGCGGGCCTGACCCCGGTGAAGGTCAACTCGGTCCTGATGCCGGGCCTGAACGACGACGAGGCCCCCGACCTGCTGGCCTGGGCGGTCGAGCACGACTACGAGCTGCGCTTCATCGAGCAGATGCCTCTGGACGCCCAGCACGGCTGGAAGCGCGACGGCATGATCACCGCAGGCGACATCCTCACCTCCCTGCGCACCCGCTTCGACCTGACGGAAGAGGGCTCCGAAAAGCGCGGCTCGGCCCCGGCGGAACGCTGGCTGGTGGACGGCGGCCCGCACGTCGTGGGTGTCATCGCCTCGGTCACCCGCCCGTTCTGCTCAGCCTGCGACCGCACCCGCCTCACCGCCGACGGCCAGGTCCGCACCTGCCTGTTCGCGACGGAGGAGACGGACCTGCGCGCGGCCCTGCGCTCGGGAGCACCGGACGAGGAGATAGCCCGCATCTGGAAGGTGGCGATGTGGGGCAAGAAGGCGGGCGCGGGCCTGGATGACCCGACGTTCGTGCAGCCGGACCGGCCGATGTCCGCAATCGGCGGCTAGGGAACCTGGCCCTGCGCTTCCCACTCCTTCAGCAGGACGACGTCCTTCAGGAACCCCCGCACACCGAGGAACTGGGACAGGTGCTCCCGGTGCTCCTCACACGCCAGCCACGTCTTCCGGCGCTCCGGCGTATGGATCTTCGGGTTGTTCCACGCGAGCACCCACACGGCGTCCAGGCGGCAGCCCTTCGCGGAGCAGATCGGGGTGGTCTCTTCACTCACTGTTTCGTCTCACAAAGTGCCGTGAACAAGGCGACGCCGAGCAGCCACGGGGGGAGCTGCCCGGCGTCGGTCTGTCGCTCCGACGGGGGATGCGGAGCGCGTAGGAAGTATGTCACGGGTAACCCGTCGCCCGGCACTGGAACAACATGATTGATCTGAGCTTTTCTTGAGCTTGGTACGGAGGTAACTTCCGGATTCGGGCCCTCCGCCAAGGTCACGTCCGCTCGCGCGGTTCCCCCCGCAGATCCGCCTCCGAATCGCCCACGGCGTCTTCCGGGAACGGTTCCGCGGAGCCCCTCCGAGAACCCGGCGGCGTGATCATCGGCGGCGTGGGCGCGGTCACGAACGTCGACGGCAAGGACGGCGCGTTCTCCCGCCCCGCGTTGGCGATCACCACCGCGACGTAGGGGAGAAGAGCTCCCAGTACCAACGCGACGATGGCGACGTGCCGTTCGACGTTCCAGAGCGAGACCGCGAGGATCACCGACGCCGTACGCACAGCCATCGAGATCACATATCGCCGCTGCCGGCCGCGCACATCGTCCTGAAGCCCCTGACGGGCTCCGGTGATCCGGAAAACCTGGGCGTTACCTGCCGCATGCTGCTTCCGCATCACATTCCACCATCCGCCCGCATCGGACTCTCCCCGGCCCGTACCCACTCCGCCCCCGGCAGAGGAACCGGGCCCGGACACGTCCTACGTTACGCCGCGTCTGCGCCGCCTACGAGACCGGGGCACCTCCCGCCCGGGCGAACGACCTGCGCCGTAGCGCGTACGGCTTACTCGACATGCGCCGTACCGTGCATGCGCCGACACTGGGCGTAATGCTCACGTCGAGCCGTACTAGGAGGCAGCCATGGGCTGGTTGTGGGCGATCATCGTGGGATTCGTGCTGGGCCTGATCGCGAAGGCGATCCTCCCGGGCAAGCAGCACAGCCCTCTGTGGTTGACGACCATCTTCGGCATGCTGGGCGCCATCGCGGGCAACGCGATCGCGCGTGCCGCAGGCGTCGACGAGACCTCCGGCATCGACTGGAGCCGCCACGCCTTCCAGCTTGTCGCCGCGATCATCATCGTGGGTGTCGGCGACATGCTGTACATGGCGACGCTGGGTAAGAGGAAACAGCGGACCTGAGAGCACCTACGCCGAGAGGGGCGGCCTCCCGCACGGGAGACCGCCCCTCTCGCCGTGTGCTCAGGCGCCCGTGACCTCGACCGCCGCCAGGTTCTTCTTGCCCCGGCGCAGCACCAGCCAGCGACCGTGGAGCAGGTCCTCCTTGGCAGGAACCGCGTCCTCGGCCGCGACCTTCATGTTGTTCACGTAGGCCCCGCCCTCCTTCACGGTCCGCCGCGCGGCGGACTTGCTGGCCACGAGGCCGACCTCGGCGAGCAGGTCCACGACGAGACCGAGCTCGGCGACCTGGATGTGCGGCACCTCGGAGAGGGCCGCCGTGAGCGTCTTCTCGTCCAGGTCCGCCAGCTCGCCCTGACCGAACAGCGCACGGCTCGCGGCGACCACGGCGGCCGTCTGGCCGGCGCCGTGCACCAGCGTCGTCAGCTCCTCCGCCAGTGCGCGCTGTGCGGCACGGGCCTGCGGACGCTCCTCGGTCTGCTTCTCCAGCTCCTCGATCTCCTCGCGGGAGCGGAAGCTGAAGATGCGCAGGAACTTGGAGACGTCCCGGTCGTCCGCGTTCAGCCAGAACTGGTAGAAGGCGTACGGCGTGGTCATCTCCGGGTCGAGCCAGATCGTGCCGGACTCCGTCTTGCCGAACTTGGTGCCGTCGGCCTTGGTGATCAGCGGCGTGGCCAGCGCGTGCACCACGGCGTCGGGCTCGACCCGGTGGATCAGGTCGGTGCCCGAGGTGAGGTTGCCCCACTGGTCGCTGCCGCCGGTCTGCAGCGTGCAGCCGTACCTGCGGAACAGCTCCAGGAAGTCCATGCCCTGGAGGATCTGGTAGCTGAACTCCGTGTAACCGATGCCCGCGTCGGAGTTGAGCCGCCGGGCGACGGCCTCCTTCGCGATCATCTTGTTGACCCGGAAGTACTTGCCCACGTCCCGCAGGAACTCGATGGCCGACAGCCCCTGGGTCCAGTCCAGGTTGTTGACCATGATCGCGGCGTTCGGGCCCTCGAAGTCGAGCAGCGGGGTGATCTGCGCCCGGAGCCGCTCGACCCACTGGGCCACGACGTCCGGCGAGTTCAGCGTCCGCTCCGCGGTCGGTTTGGGGTCACCGATCAGACCCGTCGCACCGCCCACCAGGCCCAGCGGACGGTTGCCCGCCTGCTGGATCCGGCGCATCGTCAGGATCTGCACGAGGTTGCCGAGGTGCAGGCTGGGTGCGGTCGGGTCGAACCCGCAATAGAACGTGACGGGGCCGTCCGCGAACGCCTTGCGCAATGCGTCCTCGTCAGTGGAGAGGGCGATCAGCCCCCGCCACTTCAGCTCGTCGACGATGTCCGTCACGGTTCTCGTATCTCCTTGGATGATCTTCGGTGGTCGGGTGACAACCAGCTACGAGGTTATACGCCCCGACTGACAGAGCTCATATTGAAGTCCGGCACCCTCAGGGCCGGCATCGCAGCCCTAGTGAACCAGTCGCTCCACTCCCTCGGCAGCGTCTTTTCCGTGCGCCCGGCCTCCGTGGCCCGGCCCAGCAGGTCCACCGGCGACTCGTTGAACCGGAAGTTGGTGACCTCTCCGGTGACCTCGCCGTTCTCGACGAGGTAGACGCCGTCGCGGGTCAGGCCGGTCAGCAGCAGCGTGGCCGGGTCGACCTCGCGGATGTACCAGAGGCAGGTCAGCAGCAGTCCGCGCGCGGTGTTCGCGACCATCTCCTCCAGGGAGCGGTCCTCGCCGCCGTCCAGGATCAGGTTGTCGATGCCCGGCGCCACCGGCAGCCCGGTCAGCCCGGCGCTGTGCCGGCTGGTCAGCAGGCTGCTCAGCTCGCCCGCCCGCATCCACTCGGTGGCCGTCAGCGGCAGCCCGTTGTCGAACACCGACGAGTCGCCGCCGGAGGAGTGCGTGAGCACGAAGGGCGAGGACTCCAGGCCCGGCTCGTTGGGGTCGCTGCGCAGGGTCAGCGGCAGCTCGGTCAGCCGGTCGCCGAGCCGGGTGCCACCGCCGGGCTTGGAGAACACGGTCCGGCCCTCGGCCGCGTCCCGGCCGGACGCCGACCACATCTGGTAGATCAGCAGGTCCGCCACGGCGGTCGGCGGCAGCAGAGTCTCGTACCGACCGGCGGGCAGATCGTGCTTCCGCTCGGCCCAGCCGAGCCGTACGGCGAGCTCGGCGTCCAGCGCGGCCGGGTCGACGTCCTTGAAGTCCCGGGTGGAGCGGCCGGCCCACGCCGAGCGCGTACGGTCCGGCGACTTGGCGTTCAGCTCCAGCGTCCCGTTGGGCTGGTCGTGCCGCAGACGCAGACCCGTCGACGTGCCGAGGTAGCTGGAGACCAGCTCGTGGTTGGCGAAGCCGTACAGCTCGCGGCCGCCCGCACGCGCGCGTGCGAAGGACTCGCCGAGCGCCGGTGCGAAGTCGGCGAACACCGCGGAGGAGGTCTCGGCGGGCCCGTCCGTGAAGTCGGGGGACGCCGGTACGCCCGTCACCAGCGGCTGCGCGTCCTCGGCGGGCGCCGCACCGCGCGCGGCGGCCTCGGCGGCCCGGACCAGGGACTCCAGTTCGTCCACGGTCACCGCGGCCCGCGAGACGACCCCGGAGGCGGTGCCCTCCTTGCCGTCGACCGTCGCGATCACGGTGAGGGTACGCGTGCGTGTGACGCCGTTGGTGGTGAGCGCGTTGCCGGCCCAGCGCAGGTTCGCCGTCGACTGCTCGTCGGCGATGACGACACAGCCGTCGGCCGTGGACAGCTCCAGGGCACGTTCGACGATCTCGTGCGGCTTGTTCGTACGAGGACTCATCGACCGGCCTCCTGGGTCGTGTTGAGGATGTTGACGCCCTTGAAGAGGGCCGACGGGCAGCCGTGCGACACCGCCGCGACCTGGCCCGGCTGGGCCTTGCCGCAGTTGAAGGCGCCCCCGAGGACGTATGTCTGCGGACCGCCCACCGCGGCCATCGAGCCCCAGAAGTCGGTGGTGGTCGCCTGGTAGGCGACGTCCCGCAGCTGGCTGGTGATCCGACCGTTCTCGATCTTGAAGAACCGCTGGCCGGTGAACTGGAAGTTGTAGCGCTGCATGTCGATCGACCAGGACCGGTCACCGACGACATAGATGCCCCGGTCGACCCCGCCGATCAGGTCCTCCGTCGACATCCCGGCCGGGTCCGGCTGGAGCGAGACGTTGGCCATGCGCTGCACGGGCACATGCCCGGGGGAGTCGGCGAACGCGCACCCGTTGGACCGCTCGAAGCCGGTCAGCTTCGCGATCCGCCGGTCCAGCTGGTAGCCGACGAGCGTGCCGTCCTTCACCAGGTCCCAGGACTGGCCCGCCACACCCTCGTCGTCGTAGCCGACGGTCGCCAGGCCGTGCTCGGCGGTGCGGTCACCCGTCACGTTCATCAGGTCGGAGCCGTACCGCAACTTGCCGAGCTGGTCGAAGGTGGCGAAGGAGGTGCCGGCGTAGGCCGCCTCGTAGCCGAGGGCGCGGTCCAGTTCGGTGGCGTGGCCGATGGACTCGTGGATCGTCAGCCACAGGTTGGACGGGTCGACGACCAGGTCGTACACCCCCGACTCGACACTGGGCGCCCGCATCTTCTCGGCGAGCAGCTCCGGGATCTGCTCGAGCTCGCTGTCCCAGTCCCAGCCGGTGCCCGTCAGGTACTCCCAGCCGCGTCCGACCGGCGGCGCGATGGACCGCATGGAGTCGAACTCGCCGCTCGACTCGTCGACCGACACCGCGGTCAACGACGGGTGCAGCCGCACCCGCTGCTGGGTCGTCACGGTCCCGGCGGTGTCGGCGTAGAACTTGTTCTCGTGGACGGTCAGCAGTGACGCGTCGACGTGGTTGACCCCGTTCGCCGCCAGCAGCCGCGCGCTCCAGTCCGCGAGGAGCCCGGCCTTGTCCTCGTCGGGCACGGTGAACGGATCGATCTCGTACGACGAGACCCATGTCTTCTCGGAGTGCACCGGCTCGTCGGCGAGCTCCACCCGCTCGTCCGAACCCGCCGCCTTGATCACCTGGGCGGCCAGTTTCGCCATCGCCACGGCCTGCGAGGCGACCCGCGCCGCCGCGTCCATGCTCAGATCCACGCCCGACGCGAAACCCCACGTGCCGCCGTGCACGACCCTGACCGCGTACCCGAGGTCGGTGGTGTCCGACGACCCGGAGGGCTTGGCGTCCCGCAGCCGCCAGGACGCGCTGCGCACCCGCTCGAACCGGAAGTCCGCGTGGTCGGCGCCCAGTGCACGCGCGCGTGCCAGCGCGGCGTCGGCCAGGGCGCGTAGGGGAAGCGCTGTGAAGGCTTCGTCGATGGTATGAGGCACCGAGGTATCTCCCTGCTCTCGTGACCTGTGGACTCCGATCATGTCGTGTGCGCAGGTTCGGGGACCATACGTTTCCGTGCGTGGTCCGCCGTCTTCTGTAGGGACCCGACAGTGCGGCCCCTGAGCCACTGTCGGTGCCCGAATGTCCGCACGCCGGGGCAGACCGATAGGTTTCGAAGGAAGCCGCCTGCCATCGAAATGCCGGGCGGGTGAGTTCAGACCGCTATCGAAAGGGTGATCCGTTGAGCCGCTCGGTTCTCGTCACCGGAGGCAACCGGGGCATCGGCCTCGCCATCGCCCGAGCTTTCGCCGAAGCCGGCGACAAGGTCGCGATCACGTACCGCTCGGGTGAGCCACCGGCCGCCCTGGCGGAACTGGGCTGCCTCGCCGTCAAGTGCGACATCACCGACACCGAGCAGGTGGAGCAGGCCTACAAGGAGATCGAGGACGCGCACGGTCCCGTCGAGATCCTGGTCGCCAACGCCGGCATCACCAAGGACCAGCTCCTGATGCGCATGTCCGAGGAGGACTTCACGTCCGTCCTCGACACCAACCTCACCGGCACCTTCCGCGTCGTCAAGCGCGCCAACCGCGCCATGCTGCGCGCCAAGAAGGGCCGTGTCGTCCTGATCTCGTCGGTCGTCGGACTGATGGGCGGCCCCGGCCAGGCCAACTACGCCGCATCCAAGGCCGGCCTGGTCGGCTTCGCGCGCTCCCTCGCCCGTGAGCTGGGCTCGCGCAACATCACCTTCAACGTCGTCGCGCCCGGCTTCGTCGACACCGACATGACCAAGGTGCTCACCGACGAGCAGCGCGAGAACATCGTGAAGCAGGTGCCGCTCGGTCGTTACGCGCAGCCCGAGGAGATCGCCGCAACGGTGCGGTTCCTCGCCTCGGACGACGCCTCGTACATCACTGGAGCCGTCATCCCGGTTGACGGCGGACTGGGAATGGGTCACTGAACACCATGGCTGGAATCCTCGAGGGCAAGAAGATCCTCATCACCGGTGTGCTGATGGAGTCCTCCATCGCCTTCCACACCGCCAAGCTGGCCCAGGAGCAGGGCGCGGAGATCATCCTCACCGCGTGGCCGCGTCCCACCCTCACCGAGCGCATCGCCAAGAAGCTGCCCCGGCCGGAGAAGGTCAAGGTCCTGGAGCTCGACGTCTCCAACGACGAGCACCTCGCCCGCCTGGAGAGCCAGGTCCGTGCGCACCTGGGCGACAGGCTCGACGGTGTCGTGCACTCCATCGGCTTCGCGCCGCAGGACGCGCTCGGCGGCAACTTCCTGAACACGCCGTTCGAGTCCGTGGCCACCGCCATGCACGTCTCCGCCTTCTCCCTGAAGTCGCTGACCATGGCGCTGCTGCCGCTGATGACCGAGGGCGGTGCCGTCGTCGGCCTCACCTTCGACGCGCAGTTCGCCTGGCCGCAGTACGACTGGATGGGCCCGGCCAAGGCCGCCCTGGAGGCCACCAACCGCTACATGGCCCGTGACCTGGGCAAGCACAACATCCGCTGCAACCTGATCTCGGCCGGTCCGATCGGCTCCATGGCCGCGAAGTCGATCCCCGGCTTCGCCGAACTGGCGTCGGTGTGGGACAGCCGCTCCCCGCTGGAGTGGAAGCTGGAGGACCCGGAGCCGGCCGGCAAGGGCGTCGTCGCCCTGCTGAGCGACTGGTTCCCGAAGACCACCGGTGAGATCGTCCACGTGGACGGCGGTCTGCACGCCATCGGCGCGTAACGCTGCCGCCGAGCCTCGGCCGACATGGAGGGGCCGCACCCTTTGCACAGGGTGCGGCCCCTCAGCGCGTCCGCGTGGGGTAACCCGTTCGGCCCATCCGGCCGGGCGGGCGGGGCGCACAATTGGGCACTCTGGATTACGCGTTCACCACGCTTCCCTCCCCAGCACGGCCGAGGAGGTCTCCCTTGTGCGCCTGTCCCGCAACATGGCCCCAGCGACCGTCGCCGTAGCTCTCCTGCTGACCCTGCCGCACGAGGCGTCACCGCACGCACGCGTGGCGGCACCGAAGGCCGAGCAACCGGACTTGTTCGGTGCCGCCTGCTACAGCAGGGTCACCGGCTCCCGGGTGACCGCGTACTGCCACAACCCGTATCCCGACGTCGACCACGTCCGGCTGCACATCGAGTGCGCCCGCTGGTGGGACGTCGACAGCGACGGCGCCCCGGTCGAGGTGGGACCCGCGCAGACCGTACGTCTGGACGGCCGCTGCTGGAAGGAAGTCCGCTCGGTGTGGGTCAGCCACCAGAAGCGGTGAACCGGCCCGGCCGGCACAGGAACGGATAGCCCGCCGCCTCCGCCGCCGCCGTCTCCGCGTCGCCCGTGCGGATCGCGTCGACCAGCCGCGCGTGGTCCATGTACGTCTCCGGCGTCAGCTCCTCGCCGACGTCCTCGCGCAGCCAGTCCCGCAGCACCTCGCCCAGGTCCGCGTACATCGCCGACATCACGTCGTTGTGGGAAGCCGCCACCACCGCCAGGTGGAAGGACGAGTCCGCCGTCACGAAGGCCTCCGCGTCACCCGACTCCCACGCCTCCTCACGCCGTACGAGAAGCGCGTCGAGCTGCTTGAGGTCCCTCTCCGAACGCCGCCCGGCGGCCAGCCGCGCCGCGGACGACTCCAGCGTGGAGCGGAGCTCGGCGATGTGCCGGGGATCGGCGTCGGCGAACCGGCGGTGCATCACACCGGCCAGCTCGCTGGTCGCCACGACATAGGTGCCGGAGCCCTGGCGGATGTCCAGCAGGCCGTTGTGCGCGAGCGCGCGGACGGCCTCACGGACCGTGTTGCGGGCCACCCCGAGCTGCTCGACGAGCTCCGGTTCCGTCGGGATGCGCGAGCCGACCGGCCACTCGCCCGACGTGATCTGTTGCCGCAGCGCCGCGATGACCTGCTCGGACAGTGCCGATCGACGGGGGTGGCTCAGAGGCATGGCACACCTTCGCATGGGATCGCCGACCCGGGGCAGTCGGGGGATGGACAACCAATCATCCCATGATTCTATGATGGGCAGCATGGCACGTGAGGAAACCCGGACGATGACGTCCCCGCACATCCGCAGCTCGGCGGCGAGCGAGCCCCCGGCGACCGCCACGCGCGCGTGGCCGACACGGCTGCTCGTGCTCGGCATCGTCCTGGCCGCCGTCAACCTGCGCCCCGCCATCACCAGCCTCGGCGCCCTCCTGGAGGAGGTCCGCGACGGACTGGGCATGAGCGGGAGCATGGCCGGGCTGCTGACCTCCGTGCCCCCGCTCTGCTTCGCCTTCTTCGGCGTCATGGCCCCACGCCTGGCCCGCCGCTTCGGACCGGGAGCGGTGGTGTGCGCCGGCATGGTCGCCATCACGGCAGGCCTGCTCATACGGCCGTACACGGGCAGCACGGCCGGCTTCCTGGCCGCAAGCGCCCTCGCCCTCATGGGCATCGCGGTCAGCAACGTCCTGATGCCCGTCATCGTCAAGCGCTGGTTCCCGGACCGCGTCGGCTCCATGACAGGCCTCTACTCGATGGCCCTCGCCCTGGGTACGGCGACCGCGGCTGCCGTGACCGTGCCGGTGACCGACAGGCTGGGCGGCAGCTGGCAGACCGGGCTCGCGGTCTGGGCGGGGCTGGCCGCCGCGGCCGTACTGCCGTGGGTTCCGTCGATACGGCAGCGGGGGACGGCGCCCGTCGCGGAGGCATACGCGCGCGAGGAGCAGCCCGCGCTGCGCATCACCCGCAGCCGTACCGCCTGGGCGCTCGCCGTCTTCTTCGGGCTCCAGGCCACCGCCGCCTACATCACCATGGGCTGGATGGCGCAGATCTTCCGGGACGCGGGCGTGCCCGCGAGCACGGCCGGACTGCTGCTCGCCGTCACGATGGTGATGGGCGTACCGCTCGCCTTCGTCATCCCGCGCGTGGCCACCCGGCTGGCGCACCAGGGCCCGATCGCCCTCGTGCTCGGCGTCTGCGGTCTCGCCGGATACGCCGGGCTCTACTTCGCACCCGCCTCCGGAGCCTGGGTCTGGGCCCTGCTGCTCGGCGTCTCCAACTGCGCCTTCCCGCTGGCCCTGACGATGGTCGGGATGCGGGCCAGGACCGGCGCCGGCGTCGCCCAGCTGTCCGCGTTCGCGCAGAGCACCGGCTATCTGATCTCCGTCCCGGGCCCGCTCCTGGTCGGCGTGCTCTACCAGCACAGCGGCGGCTGGGGCCTGCCGATCGCCCTCATGGCCGCTCTCATGGTCCCGCAGATGGTTGTGGGCGTCCTCGCGGGACGCGACAGGACGGTCGAGGAAGAGGCGGCCCGCTGACGCCACCCCGGAGGATGCGATGCCGGTCGCAGGTGCGAGACTGGCCGTATGCCAGTGCTCGACCCGAACCCGCAGAACGGCCAGAAGAAGATGCTGCTCGTCTTCGGCGCGTTCCTCGCCATCTTCGTGATCATCGCCGTCATCGCGTCGATCGCCTCACCCTGAACCGGCGGGGGTGGGGCTAGCCCCACCATCCCCTAGGGGGCGAGTCTCAGGGTCAACTGGGTGGATCACCGGATGGGTTGAGGGCCCGGGATTCCGTAACTTCGAGATGTGACCGCGGCACAGCGGACCACCGGCCCACCCGAAGACGCGGAGGCAACCATGTCGGCCCCTACGCACACCCCGCCCCACCCGGCGACCCGGGGCCGCGTCGACATCCGGCTGCCCTGGTGGGCCCTCGCCCTGCCGACGCTCGCCTTCATCACGCTGCTCGCGCTGATCCTGAACCCGTCCGACGCGCACGCCGCCGCGGACGATCCCCTGATCACCCAGCTCTTCGAGCGCATACAGCAGCTGGTCACGCGCTGAGCACCCCGGCGGGACCGGTCCTCGACCACCTCCACACACCGGTGGAGCCGCATGTCAACTCCCTGCGCCTTATGGCCTATTTCATGCGAAGCTGGGTCTCATGAGCGTCGCAGAATCCCGCAGGATCGTCCTCTTCCGGCATGCGAAAGCCGACTGGCCACAGGTGACCGACCACGAGCGGCCGCTCGCCGACCGGGGCCGCAAGGATGCCGCAGAAGCCGGACGCAGGCTGGCCGACACCGAAATCCCCTTCGACCTGGCCCTGTGCTCCACCGCGACCCGGACCCGCGAGACCTGGAAGCTTGCCGTGCACGAGTTCGCGCACCGGCCGAAAACCGTCTACGAGGAGCGGGTCTACGAGGCCTCGCCCGGCGAGCTGATCGCCGTGCTCAACGAGACCCCCGACGACGCGCAGAACATCGTCCTGATCGGCCACAATCCGGGCCTGCAGGGCCTCGCCGACATCCTGGCCGGCTCGGCCGAGGGAGATGCCGGCGAGCGGATGAGCCGCCGCGGCTTCCCGGCGGCCGCCTTCGCCGTTCTGTCGTTCACCGGCCCCTGGAAGACGCTGGAGCCGGGCGCGGCCACGCTCCTGGACTACTGGGCACCGTCCGAATGATCCGACCGATGTGAGAACCCTGTGCGAAGGGCCCGGCACCACCGAGGTGCCGGGCCCTTCGCACACCGTACGACGGCTGCCGTACGCGACGGCTCAGCCGATGTCGTCGTGTGTGTCCGCCGCCTCGACCTCTTCGCGGGTCACACCCAGCAGATACAGGACGGTGTCCAGGAACGGCACGTTCACCGCGGTGTGCGCCGCCTCCCGGACCACCGGCTTGGCGTTGAAGGCGACCCCGAGGCCGGCCGCGTTGAGCATGTCCAGGTCGTTGGCGCCGTCGCCGATGGCCACGGTCTGCGCCAGCGGCACCCCCGCCTCGGCGGCGAACCTGCGCAGCAGCCGCGCCTTGCCCGCCCGGTCCACGATCTCGCCCGTGACCCGGCCGGTCAGCTTCCCGTCGACGATCTCCAGGGTGTTGGCCTGGGCGAAGTCCAGCCCGAGGCGTTCCTTGAGGTCGTCGGTGACCTGGGTGAACCCGCCCGAGACGACACCGACCTGGTAGCCGAGGCGCTTGAGCGTACGGATGAGGGTGCGGGCGCCGGGGGTCAGCCGCACCTCGGTGCGCACCTTGTCCACGACCGAGGCGTCGAGCCCTTCGAGGAGGGCCACGCGCGCGTGCAGCGACTGCTCGAAGTCCAGCTCACCGCGCATCGCGGCAGCCGTCACCTCGGCGACCTTGTCCTCGCAGCCGGCGTGCGCGGCGAAGAGCTCGATGACCTCGTCCTGGATGAGCGTCGAGTCGACGTCCATGACGACGAGCCGCTGTGCGCGCCGGTGCAGCCCGGCCGCGACGACGGCGACGTCCACGCCGAGCGCGGCGGCGTCGGTCACCAGGGCGGTCCGCAGGGGCTCGGTCTCCACACCGGACACCGCGAACTCGACCGCGGTCACCGGGTACTTGGCCAGCCGGAAGATACGGTCGATGTTGCCGCCGGCCTTGGTGATCCGGGAGGCGGTCGCGGCGGTGGCCTCCGCGGTGAGCGGATGTCCGAGCACGGTGACGAGGGAACGGCCGAGGCCACGGGGCCGGTTGTCGCCCAGGCCGGAGATGATCTCGGCCTGCATCTTCATCGACTCCGCCCAGCTGTGGACGGTCTTGCGCAGGTCGCCCTCCAACCCGCGCGGCGGCTCGGTCACGAGCGCGCACAACACCATGCGGCCACGGGTGACGACCTGCTCGATGTCGACCACGTCGACGGAGTAGGCGGCGAGAGTGTCGAAGAGTCCGGCTGTGATGCCCGGCCTGTCCTTGCCGAAGATCTTGACGAGAAGAGTGGGGACGTCGGAGGTCTGCGAAGCGCTCATGGTGTACCCACCGTATCCGGCACCCAGTGCCTTCCGCCCCTGAGGTCCGCCTGACGGACAGGGAACACTGAGCGTCGCTCAAGTGGCGGGGGCCTTACGTGGTGGCTACGGCTCTATGGGCACATGTCGGGAGACCGGACCGACCGTTACCGGCCAAGTGGTCGGCGTGCCGGGGGCCGAGGGCGGCGGAGGCCGTGGGGCAGCGGGCGACTCGCCCCCGCCGCCGCGCCCCCGAAACGCCTTCGCCGACCGCCCCGGCTCGCATCACCACGCCCGGATCACCTCCGCCCCTTCGGCCTCCCCGGCGGGGGAGGAGGCGGCGGTGGCGGCGGCGGACCGTCGTCGGGCGTGGACGGCTCGCGCCCCGGGGGCATACGCCGGGGCGGCTTACGCGGCGACCGGGACGGCGGCTCGATCGGGCCCACCACAGTGGGAGCGCCGTACACATCGTCACCGGCAGGAGGCGACTCGTCCTCACCGGCCGGCCGCGCACCCCCGGCAGATGGATCCACCTCGCCCCGCCAGACGCCCTCACCGGGCGGCCGCGCCCCTCGCCCCGGCGGTGCGCTAGAGGACGGTCGACCTTGCCCCGGAGGAGGCGCCCCGGGCCGCCAGGCGCCCTCACTGGGCTGGCCCTCCGGTCCGGTCGGCGCTCCCGAGGGGGAGCGGCCCTGCCCTGGAGGGCGTGTCCCGGGCCGCCAGGCGCCCTCACTCGGCTGGCCCTCCGGTCCGGCAGGTGCTCCCGAGGGGGAGCGGCCCTGCCCCGGAGGGTGTGTCCCGGCCCGCCAGGTGCCCTCGCCGGGCGGAGTCCCCTGCCCCGGCGGTGCTCCCGAAGGTGAGTAGCCCTGCCCGGGGGGAGGCGCCCCCGGTCGCCTGCCGCCTTCCGCGGACTGTGCCCCTCGCCCCGGTGGCCGCCCGTGTCCCGGCGGTGCGCCCCGCGGCGGCCGCGCGTCGGACGGTCGCGCATCCTCCGGATCCCGTAGCTCGTCCGGCACCTGCAGATACGGATTGGTCGCGGGGTTCGGCGGCCGGTACGACGCGCCCGGCGTGTACGGTCCGGACTCGCCGCCCGCGGGCGTCGCCCCGGCCCCGCCTCCGCGCGGCGCACCCCGGGAATCACCCGTGTACGGATCCGCCCCCGACGCTCCTGGATACGGCGTCGCTCCCGACGCCGCGGCATACGGCGCCCCCCGCGGAGGCCCCACGTGCGGCGCCGAACCGGACTCGCCCGGGTACCGCCCGGGTGCCCCTGGATACGCCCCGGCCCCGCCCGCATACGGCGGCTGCCCAGCGTCCGGCACCCCGTTCCCCGGAACCCCGCCCACGCCACTCAGTGCCAGCGGCGCCGCCCGGCTCCCCGCCGCCCCGGTCGCACGGGCGAGCAGCGCCCCGACGGCGCCCGCACCCGCTCCCCACAGGGCGCCGAGGAGCAGCGCCATACCGAGCTGTCCGTGCAGTTCGATCCCGGCGCCGAACGCGTCGAAGCCCAGCACCGACAGCGAGGCGTTCACGGACACCTCCGTCAGCCAGGCGAGCAACGGCAACGCCACCGCCGTCACGACCCCCAGCCGCAAAGCACAGCGCCCGGCGAAACCGAGGGCACCCGGATCCCGTACCTGCGCACTCCCCGCGCCGCCCCCTGAGCCCCGTACGCCCGCCGGACCGCCGACACCGCCACCGGCCTGGGCCGACCCCGGGACAGGCACCCCCACCGGCGTCCGCACCGCCGTCAGCACCCCCGCCAGCAGCAGCATCATCGCCGCCGCGACCCCCAGCAGCCACACCCGTCCGTCCAGCTCCGCCAGCCGCGACAGCGACACGGACTGGTCGCGCTCGGAGCTCAGGAGGTCGTCCAGGGGGTCCGGGAGGAAGCCGGCCAGCGGACCGGTCGCCCGGCCGTCCCACGGCACGAACAGGCCGATCGGGATGCCCAGCCAGGTGCCGTTGGGCGTGCCCAGCAGCGCCGCGCCCGCGATCCGCTTCGGATGGTCGTCGCCGATCGAGGCGTACGCCGCCGCGGCGAGCCCCGCCGCCACGGCGACCAGAAGGACGGCCACGAGGGCGGACACCGCCGGGCGGACGACGCGATGCACCGCTTCCCAGCCGCGGGGCAACGGCGTGCGGCGCGAGGCCAGGAGCGCGATCAGCAGGACGCCCGCCGACCAGACCAGGCCCCCGAGCAGCGTCGGCACCGTGTCCACCGTGAAGCCGACCGCCGCCTTCGCGTCGACCAGGTCGCCGATCTGGTCCGGGAGCAGTCCGCCGATGTCCCCGACATCGCCGAGTCCCGGGATCTCCAGACCCCCGCCCCCTCCGCCGCCGCCGGGCAGCTCGTCGAGGCCGAGTGCGCTGCCGTCGATCGTGATGACGTCGTGACCCGCCCAGGCCAGCCCGCCCAGCGTGGCCACGAAGAGCGCGACCACCGCACCCGCGCGCACGAGGAGTTCGGCCGGTGCGACGACAACTCCGGCCGCCCGTAAGGACCGTAGGAAGAACCATGACAAAAGGAGCGCACCGACCAGGCCGACGCCCAATGGCGTGATCTCGATGGCCGTCGCCGCCTGCGCGCCCGTCAGTCCGAAAGCGGACACATCGCCGGACGGTGTCACCGAACCACCCGCCCCAAGTGCCACTACCGCCGCGGTCATCGGGCCCAGCGATGCCGCCGAGTCGGCCTCCAGCAGGTGCAGGCCGAGTGCGGCGACGCCCGCCATCCCGATCAACGCCCAGCTCACGGCGGCGATCGCGGACAGCAGGATGTCTCCCCACGGCAACTTCGAGCCGTGCTTGGTGGTGTCGACGCCCATGGACGCACTCATGGCAGACCCCCCGATCCGCGGTGCGGCGATCGCCGCGCATGTCCCCCTCGCGTGGATTACCACTCTCCGGGTCGGTTTCAACCCCGTCAACGGAACCGGTCGAAGCGTGTGCGCGTGGTCTTCACAAGGCCCGACTTTCGGTCAGGGGGCAGAGCCTGAAATAGTTCCCGACGATGTTCGACATCCCTAGACTCCCTGTGTTGGGGGTAACTCGGGGGACTACTCATGGGGCATGGAGTGCCGGAACTCGTACTGGAATTGAATGGACGTACCTGGACGCTAGACGTGTCCAGGCCCTACACCCTCGGACGCGATCCGCAGGGTGACATCGTGCTCGACGACGCCAGGGTGTCCTGGAGGCACGCCACGATCAGCTGGAGCGGCCGTAGTTGGGTCATCGAGGACCACGGCTCCACCAACGGCACCTTCGTGCAGGGCCAGCGGATCCACCAGCTGGAGCTCGGCCCCGGCTCGGCGGTGCACCTGGGCAACGCGACCGACGGCCCGCGGGTGAGCCTCTCCGGCACCGCGGCCCCGGCCGCGCAGCCTCAGCAGCAGCCGTACGCCGCCCAGGGCGCTCAGGGCGGGGGAGCTCAGGCCGCTCCGGCCGCGAACCCGGGCTGGGCGCAGCAGACACCGCAGCACCAGCAGGCCCCGCAGGCCGGCTGGCAGCAGCCGCAGCAGCAGCCCTCTGCCGGGAAGGTTCCGCAGCAGCAGGGTCCCGGCGTCGGCGCGGGGGCGCCGCCGGTCTACGGCGACCGCAGCCCGACCACGTTCCACCAGTTCTCGATCGGCCGCGTGATGCGGATCGGTCGTGCCCTGGAGAACGAACTGGTCGTCTCCGACCTGCAGGTCTCCCGTCATCACGCCGAGTTCCACTCGACGCCCGACGGGCGCATGGAGATCCGCGACCTGGGCTCGCACAACGGCACCTACGTCAACGGTCAGCCGATCGCCAAGGGCGGCTCGATCCTGCTCGGCCCGACGGACATCGTCGGTGTCGGTCACTCGACGTTCCGGATCGTGGGCGACCGCCTCGAGGAGTTCGTCGACACCGGTGAGGTCTCCTTCTCGGCCCGCCATCTGACCGTCACGGTCGACGGCGGCAAGCAGATCCTCAAGGACGTCTCCTTCGGCGTCCCGGAGAAGTCGCTGATCGCGGTCATCGGACCGTCCGGTTCCGGCAAGTCGACGCTGCTCAAGGCACTGACGGGCTACCGGCCCGCCAACCAGGGCGACGTCCTCTACGACAACCGGAACCTCTACAAGCAGTTCGCCGAACTGCGCCAGCGCATCGGTCTGGTCCCGCAGGACGACATCCTGCACAAGGAACTGACCGTCAAGAAGGCCCTGAAGTACGCGGCCAAGCTCCGTTTCCCCGCCGACACCACCGGCGCCGAGCGCGACGCCCGTATCGACGAGGTACTGCGCGAGCTGAAGCTGGACATCCACAAGGAGAAGAAGGTCACCTCCCTCTCCGGTGGCCAGCGCAAGCGTGTCTCCGTGGCCCTGGAGCTGCTCACCAAGCCGTCGCTGATCTTCCTGGACGAGCCCACGTCGGGCCTCGACCCGGGCATGGACCGCGATGTCATGCAGCTGCTGCGCGGTCTCGCCGACGACGGCCGTACGGTCCTCGTCGTCACCCACTCGGTGGCCGAGCTGGCGATCTGCGACAAACTCCTCGTGATGGCTCCCGGCGGTGCGGTCGCCTACTTCGGCCCGCCCGAGGAGGCGCTGAACTTCTTCGGCTACGACACCTGGGCCGACGTCTTCTCCGCCTTCGAGAACTACCGCGACTACGACTGGGCGGGACGCTGGAAGGGCTCGCAGCACTACCAGATGTACGCCGCGGACATCGACGCGATTGCGCCGCAGTCCGTACAGATGCCGCCGATGCAGGCGATGCGGCCGCCGAAGCCACAGGGCTGGCTGTCCCAGTTCAGCACTCTCGTGCGCCGCTACACCTCGGTGATCGCCTCGGACAAGGGCTTCCTGGCCCTGACGATCATCCTGCCGCTCGTTCTCGGCTCGGTGAGCCTGCTCATCGACCAGGGCAAGGACCTCCTGGTCAACACGGAGATCAACCCGACGACCAAGCTGCCCGTCGCCAACGGCACGGCCCTCACCGTCCTGCTGATCCTCGCGGTGGGCGCCTGCTTCGCCGGAGCCGCCAACTCCGTCCGTGAGCTGATCAAGGAACGGGTCATCTACGAGCGGGAGCGCGCGACCGGCCTGTCCCGTTCCGCGTACCTGATGTCCAAGGTGTTCGTGCTCGGCGTGGTCACCGTGCTGCAGGGCCTGATGGTCGGCGTCATCGGCTTCTCCAGCCGCACCCTCCCCGACGAGGGCCTGATCCTGCGCAGCCAGATTCTCCTGGAACTGTGCATTCCGATCATGGCGCTGGGCTTCACCGCGATGATGTTCGGTCTGATCATCTCGGCCCTGGTGAAGACCGCCGAGAAGACCATGCCGCTCCTGGTCATGTTCGCGATCGTCCAGGTCGTCTTCACCGGCTGCCTGTTCCCGCTGTCCGGCTCGGTCGGCGTCAACGAGCTCTCGTACCTGATGCCGTCGCGCTGGGCGGTCGCCGCCGCGGGTGCCACGCTGGACTTCAACAAGATCAGCCCGCCCGCCAAGGGCGAGAGCAACGACCCGCTGTGGGAGCACACCGTCGGCGCCTGGGGCATGGACATGCTCGCCCTGATCGTCCTCGGCGTGATCTGCGGCTTCTTCGTGGCCCGCTTCCTGCGCCGCCACGAGCCCGAGGTCATGCGCAAGTAGTCGTGATCTGTACGACGCCGAAGGGCGGCACCCCGGTGGGGGCGCCGCCCTTCGGCGTGCTGCGCCTTAGGCAGGCGTACGAGAGGTCCGCGCAGCCTCAGTACGCGCCGTTGACGTTGTCGATCGAGCCGTACTTGTCGGCGGCGTAGTTGGCGCTGGCGACGATGTTGGCGACCGGGTCGTACTGGCTGAAGGGGGTGCCGGAGACGTGGTACGCGTCGAAGGTCGGCTTGATGATCTGCAGCAGACCGATCGACGGGGTGCCGTTGACGGCGTTGACGTCCCAGTTGTTGATCGCGTTCGGGTTGCCCGAGGACTCCCGGATGATGTTGCGGTACAGACCGTTGTAGGTACCCGGGATGCCCTTGGACTTCATGATGTCCAGGGACTCCTTGATCCAGCCGTCGAGGTTGTTCGCGTAGGTCTTCGTGGCGGCGGCCTTGACCGTGGCGCGCTTGGCGGACCGGCTCGCGGCCGCCTTCGCCTTGCGCTCCTGCTCGGCCTTCTTCTTGGCCGCGGCCTCGGCGGCCGCCTTCTTCTTCGCGGCGGCCTCGGAGGCGGCCTTGGCGGCGGCCTTCTTCGCGGTTGCGGCCTTCTTCGCGGCTGCGGCCTCGGCGGCCTGGGTCTGCAGGCTGGTGGCGGCGAGCTGCTCGGTCACGTCCGACCGGAGGCCCTTGAACTGCTCGGAGCTGTACGCGACCTTGGCCGAGGCGGCCTCGCTCGTGGTCGTCTCCGCGTTGCTGGGAACCGCGGAGAACGCGAGGGCGGCGGCGCCGAGCGTGGCGACACCGGCGATGGCGACCTTGTGGCGCTTGGTCAGCGCGCGACTGTGGCTCTTCTTCGACATGCGGATGGACCTCTTCGAATAGCGCGGAGGTCGCTCCTCGTCCGGCGGGGGACACCGGTGCTTCCGGCACCCGGTACTTCCGGCACGAACGCCGCGGGCGGAACCCGCGGCGCTGAGCGACGGCTGCCATTCTTAGCGGCCGCAAAAATGTGTGGCAAAGGTGTGACGTACGATCCGGGGTAGTGGATCGGGGAAGGGCAAAACGGGACAGACGGGAGCGTCTTCCCCGCTCACCGGGGGCCGGTTTATCTCCTATCCACCTTCGTACGTGATGTGCGCCCTATGTGCGGGCTCACATCGGAGGCGTAACAGTCTCACCAGCAGTTGCGCCAGCAATGCTCTGTGTGAGGGCCGTCCTCCGGGAGGAGGAGATGCACGTCCCCGAACTCGTGCCACAGGTACAGCCCGCGCAGCGCCTCCGTATAGGCGCGGTCGATCGCCGCCCGCCCGGCCACCGCCTCCAGCATCAGCAGATGCGAGGCCTCCGGCTCGTGCAGCCCGGTCAGCAGCCCGTCCACCACGCGCACCCCGCGCTCCGGGGTCACCACGAGGTCCGTCCACCCTTCACGCGCGCGTACGGCCCCGTCGCTGCCGGCCGCCGACTCCACGGCCCGTACGGCGGTCGTCCCGACGGCGATCACCCGGCCGTCCCCGGCCTTCACGGCGTTGATCAGCCGCGCCGACGCCGCCGGCACCGCGAACCGCTCCGGGTACGGCGCCTCGTGCGCCTCCGCCGACGCCACCCCGGTATGCAGCGTGACCGGAGCGAACTGCACCCCCCGGCTCACCAGCTCCGCCACCAGCCGCGCCGTGAAGGGCCGAGCGGCACTCGGCATCTCCGCACTGCCGGTCCCGTCGGGGGAGGGCAGCGCGAACACCGTCTGATAGACGGAGAGGGGCTGGTCGCGCTCGGTGTAGGAGTAACGGATGGGCCGCCCGTACTCCCGCAACAGCCCGACGATCCGGGCTCCGCCCCCGGCCCCCGACACTCGCGCCCACCACAGCCGCCCGCTCGCCGCGCTCAGCGGCTCCTCCAGGCGCAGCCGCACACCCCCGGGCAACCGCACCTCCGTACCCGCGGGGCCGCCCGCACGCGCACGCGTGGTGCCCCGCTCGTCGGGATCCCGCAGCTCGACCGCCCACCGTCCGTCGTCCCCGCGCGTGGAGAAGTGCACCACCACGCGTGCGTGCCCGATCCGCCCACCCACGGCCGCGGCCAGCGTCGGCGACGTGTTGACGACGAGCAGGTCCCCGGCCCGCAGCAGCCGCGGCAGCTCCGCGAAGGCACGGTGCGACACCTCGGTGCCGCGCGACACCAGCAGCCGTACGGCGTCCCGGTCCAGCCCCGGCCCACGCTGCTCGACCGGGATCCGCGCGGACAGCTCCTCCGGGACGTGCAGGGCCGTCGTCACCGCTCCTCCACCAGCGCGGGCGCGGTGTACCGGCCGCTCGCCGGCCGCTCGTCCAGCAGCCGCAGGAAGCCGGGGACCACGTCGGCCGGGTCGGGCCGCGGGCCGTCGTCGTCCGGTACGGCCGCCG
Organism: Streptomyces sp. NBC_00019; assembly: GCF_045041015.1. Taxonomy (NCBI): domain Bacteria; kingdom Bacillati; phylum Actinomycetota; class Actinomycetes; order Kitasatosporales; family Streptomycetaceae; genus Streptomyces; species Streptomyces sp. NBC_00019. The sequence goes on along the minus strand of NZ_CP108302.1, from coordinate 2,663,504 downwards.
CGTACAGTTCCGTGGCCATGTCCCCGGGGTCGACCGCCCAGACCCGCAGCCCGGGCTCCTCCTCGCCCAGCACCGCCACGAGGTGGTCCAGGGCCGCCTTCGACGCCCCGTAGCCGCCCCAGGTCTCGTAGGCCTCGGCGGCCGCGTCCGAGCTGACCGCGATCACCGACCCGATCCCGGACGCCCGCAGCAGCGGCAACGCCTCCTGGACCAGGCCCAGCGCGGCCACGACGTTCACTTCCAGAGCCCGCCGCAGCCCCTCCAGCGGCAACTCGTCCAGCCGTACGAGCGGCTCGGCGCCCAGCGCGCTGGCATTGCTCACCACCAGATCGACCCCGCCGAACCGCCACGCGGCCGCCACCAGCCCAGCCCGGTGCCCGGCATCCGTGACGTCCCCCGGCAGTGCCGTCACGCGCGCGCCGTACTTCTCCAGCCCCTCGGCCACCTCCCGAAGGGCCTCCGCGCCTCTGGCGTCGAGCACCAGATCCCAGCCGCGCGCGGCCAGCGCCTCGGCGAGCGCCCGCCCCAGACCCTTCGAGGCCCCCGTGATGATCGCTACCGACATGACCACGTCCCCTTGTCGCTCTCGACGCCTTCCGATCGGCGTGATCCCAACGTAGGAACCGCACGGGCCCAGCCGCGTCGGACGCGGGTCGCGAGACGGCGGGGCCCTTTGCCCTAGGCCCACCGCCCTAGGCGACCGCCGCCACAGGTCCGATACGGACTGTCACACCCCGCCGGTACCGTGAGGACATGAGTCAAGGACCCAGGTCCGGCCTCGCAGCGGTGAGCTCCGCGCTGCTGGCCATGAGCAGGCATCTCGAGGTGCGCGACGTCCTCAAGACGATCGTCGCCTCGGCCCGCGAGCTGCTCGACGCGCAGTACGCGGCGCTCGGTGTCCCGGACGACCACGGAGGCTTCGCCCAGTTCGTGGTCGACGGCGTCAGCGACCAGCAGTGGAAGGCCATCGGCCCGCTCCCGCGCCAGCACGGCATCCTCGCCGCGATGCTGCAGGAGGCGAAGGTCGAACGCCTCGCCGACGTGCGCAAGGACCCCCGCTTCGAGGGCTGGCCCTCGGCCCACCCCGACATGTCCGACTTCCTGGGCCTGCCCATCCGCGACGGCGACGAGGTCATCGGCGCGCTCTTCCTGGCCAACAAGAACTGCCCGAAACCCGACGGCAGCTGCGGCTTCACCGCGGAGGACGAGGAACTGCTGTCCATCCTCGCCCAGCACGCCGCGATCGCCCTGACCAACGCCAGGCTGTACGAACGCAGCCGCGAACTGACCATCGCCGAGGAACGCTCCCGCCTGGCGCACGAACTGCACGACGCGGTCGCCCAGAAACTCTTCTCCCTGCGCCTCACCGCACAAGCCGCCGCCGCCCTCGTCGACCGCGACCCTTCACGCGCCAAGGGCGAGCTGCAACAGGTCGCCGCGCTCGCCGCCGAGGCCGCGGACGAACTGCGCGCCGCCGTCGTGGAGCTGCGCCCCGCGGCCCTCGACGAGGACGGCCTCATCGCCACCCTCCGCACCCAGGTCCACGTCCTCGACCGCGCCCACACCGCGCACGTGACCTTCGACAGCTGTGGCGTCCGCGCCCTGCCCGCCTCCCAGGAGGAGGCCGTCCTGCGTGTCGCCCAGGAGGCCCTGCACAACGCCCTGCGGCACTCCGGAGCCGAACAGGTCGACGTGACGCTGGCCCGGCGCGACGGCGGAGTCGTGCTGCGGGTCACCGACGACGGCAGCGGCTTCGACCCGCAGCAGACCCGCCGCGCGGGCCGTCACCTCGGACTGGTCTCCATGCGGGACCGGGCCGGCGGGGTCGGCGGCGCGCTGACCGTGGAATCGGCGCCCGGCAAGGGCACCACGATCGAGATGGAGGTCCCTGGTGGCTGACGCAATCAAGGTGCTGCTCGTCGACGACCACCAGGTGGTCCGCCGCGGACTGCGTACCTTCCTCGAAGTGCAGGACGACATCGAGGTCGTCGGCGAGGCCGCCGACGGCGCCGAAGGAGTCGCCCGCGCCGAGGAACTCAAACCCGACGTCGTCCTCATGGACGTCAAGATGCCGGGCATGGACGGCGTCGACGCGCTGCGCAAGCTCCGCGAACTGAACAACCCCGCGCGCGTGCTGATCGTCACCAGCTTCACCGAACAGCGCACGGTGGTCCCGGCGCTGCGCGCGGGCGCCGCGGGGTACGTCTACAAGGACGTCGACCCCGACGCCCTCGCCGGCGCCATCCGCTCCGTCCACGCCGGGCACATCCTGCTCCAGCCGGAGGTCGCGGGCGCGCTGCTCTCCCAGGAGGAGGCCAACAACGGCCAGGGAAGGGGTGGCTCGCTCACGGAACGCGAGCGCGAGGTCCTCAGCCTGATAGCGGACGGCCGCTCGAACCGCGAGATCGCCCGCGCCCTCGTCCTGTCCGAGAAGACCGTCAAGACCCATGTCTCGAACATCCTGATGAAACTCGACCTGGCGGACCGCACACAGGCCGCACTGTGGGCGGTACGTCATGGAGTGACCGGTTGATCCATAGGACGCACGGCAATACGGAGGGTTCCGCTCCGGACTGAGATTCATACCGTCGTGGGAATGTCCCCCGGATGGCGCATCCTTCGTGGATCTCCACCGTTCTCCAGTGCGTGCCGCGGCGACTGCCGCGGCGATCGCTAGGAGGGGCTCAGAAGTGAAGAACCTGAAGAAGGTAGCGGCCGTGACGATGGTGGCCGGCGGGCTGGTCGCCGCTGGTGCCGGTATGGCCTCCGCCACCGACGGCTCGCACGCCGACGGCAAGGCCGTGGGCTCGCCCGGCGTCATCTCGGGCAACCTCGTCCAGGCCCCGGTGCACGTTCCGGTGAACGCGGTCGGCAACAGCGTGAACGTCATCGGTGTGCTGAACCCGGCGTTCGGCAACCTGGGCATCAACCGCTGACCTCCGCCCCGGAGCGGCAGTGACCTCCGGCCTCCCAGGCACTCACTCCTGGGGGGCCGGTCAGTTTGTCGGCCCAATGATCCGAACGTGCAGTCGCGGTCCACTTTCCGTACCGTTCCCGCACGCTTCCGCGTTGATCAGCGCACGACCCGCGGCCGGGTCGGACACGCATACGCAGGAGGAACGCTTCTCTTGAACCTCGCCAAGAAGGCTGCCGTGGCCCTCACCGTCGCCGGTATCGCCACGGGTGCCGCTGCCGGTGCCGCTGTCGCCGACGCGGGTGCCGACGGCACGGCCGTGAAGTCGCCGGGCGTCGCCTCGGGCAACCTGGTCCAGGTTCCCGTCCACGTCCCCGTCAACGTCGTCGGCAACGCGGTCGACTTCATCGGCCTGCTCAACCCCGCCTTCGGCAACCAGGGCGTGAACGACTGACGTCGGATCCTGACCGACAAGGGGCTCCGCGAGTCAAGGACGATTCGCGGGGTCCTTTTGTTGTGTGCACCCACCCCGCCGCACCTGCTACCGCACGCCCCGCTCCCGCTCCTCCACATACGCGTTGTACGCGGCGACCTGTGCCCGCCGAGCCGTCCGCTCGACAGGCCGCAACGCCTCGGAGCGCGCCGCCATCTCGCCGGCGCTCACCGCGCCCCCATGCCCGTTCTCGTAAGCCACGGAGATCAACAGCCCCACCCGCTGCGCAAGCTCCAGCACCCGCACCGCCCGAGGCGGATAGCCCGGCGCAAGGACCTCCCGCCCCCGCTCGGACCGAGCCCGATACGCATCGACCGCCGCCGCGGCCACCGGCCCGGACCCGGCCACATCCAGCCGCGTCAGAACATCCGTCGCCTCCCGCAACGCCTCCGCCAGCTCCCGCTCCGCCTCGCCCAGGGACGGCACATCCGCGGGCGGCGCCTCCCGCACCGGGAGCACCTGCCACACCACCTCGACATGCACATCACCGGACGGCCCGGCCTCGTACACCTCCGGCACCAACCCGAGCGCGGCCCCGTGGCAGATCACCGCCTCCTCGGCCTCCAACGCCCGCGCATTGAACTCCGGCGGCCCACTCAGCCCAAGCGGATGCCCAGGCGCGGGCAGCGCGATGCGCAACCCCGTCACCCCGAGCGCCCGCAACCGCCCGAGCGCGAGTGTGAGCCCGACGGGCGCCGACTCGCCCGGCAGCCCCTCCACCCGGTGCACGGCGTCGTCACCCACCATCGCGAGCACGGCGTCGTCAGGCGAGACAAGTCCGGCAAGAAGGCCATTTCCCCAAGCGGCAAGGCGGCCAGAGCGTGGTTCCGAGAGCATGACCCCACCCTAAGGACCGGACCGATGGAATGGACCGGCCGACCGGTGGCGTAGATTTCGTCGAGGGCTGCGCTCAAACGCGCACGCGACAGCCGAGACGCCGACGCCGGTCAGATTGCAAGGGGAGACAACGCGCTCATGAGCGATGTTCTGGAGCTTGAGGACGTATCCGTGGTCCGTGAGGGCCGGGCTCTGGTGGACCAGGTCTCCTGGTCGGTCAAGGAGGGCGAGCGCTGGGTCATCCTCGGCCCCAACGGCGCCGGCAAGACCACCCTCCTGAACGTCGCCTCCAGCTACGTCTACCCCAGCAAGGGCACCGCGACGATCCTCGGCGAGACCCTCGGCAAGCCCGGCACCGACGTCTTCGAGCTCCGCCCGCGCATCGGCGTGGCCGGCATCGCCATGGCCGACAAGCTCCCCAAGCGCCAGACCGTCCTGGAGACCGTGCTGACGGCCGCGTACGGCATGACGGCCACCTGGCAGGAAGACTACGACGAGATCGACGAGCAGCGCGCCCGCGCCTTCCTCGACCGTCTCGGCATGAGCGACTACCTGGAGCGCAAGTTCGGCACGCTCTCCGAGGGCGAGCGCAAGCGCACCCTCATCGCCCGCGCCCTGATGACCGACCCCGAGCTGCTGCTCCTCGACGAGCCCGCCGCCGGCCTCGACCTCGGCGGCCGCGAGGACCTCGTACGCCGACTCGGCCGTCTCGCCCGCGACCCGATCGCCCCCTCGATGCTGATGGTCACCCATCACGTGGAGGAGATCGCCCCCGGCTTCACCCACGTCCTCATGATCCGCCAGGGCCAGGTCCTCGCCGCGGGTCCGCTGGAGCTCGAACTCACCTCCCGCAACCTCTCCCTCTGCTTCGGCCTCCCGCTCGTCGTCGAGCAGGTCGGCGAGCGCTGGACGGCACAGGGCCTGCCGATGTCCTGAGCCCTTCTCACCGTCACAGCAAGGGAGTTCACGAGTAAGAACCCCGTGCAGACCCGGACTGCGCCCTGTCCGCGGCGGGACCTGCGGAACTACCATGACCACGTGAACGACATCGACGCATGGGTGTGGTGGCTCATCGGCGCGGCAGGCCTCGGCATCCCGCTCGTGGTCACGGCCATGCCGGAGTTCGGAATGCTCGCCGTGGGCGCCGTCGCGGCCGCGATCATGGCCGGGCTCGGCTTCGACATGGTGGTCCAGGTCCTCGTCTTCGCCGTCGTCTCGGTGGCCCTCATCGCCGTCGTACGACCCGTCGCGGCGAGGCATCGCGCACAGCGGCCCCAACTCGCCACAGGTATCGAGGCGTTGAAGGGGAAACAGGCCGTAGTGCTGGAGCGCGTCGACGGCACCGGCGGCGGCCGGATCAAGCTCTCCGGAGAGGTCTGGTCAGCCCGCGCTCTCGACACCGACCGTGCCTACGAAGTAGGTCAGGAAGTGGACGTCGTGGACATCGAGGGGGCCACGGCGATCATCATGTGACCTCGCACGATGCAAGTGGCGCGAACACCCCCCGAGGCACACGACGGTCTGTCAGACTCGACCAGCAAGATCTTCAACAACCATAAGATCTTCCGAAAGCGCCGAGGCGGAGAGAGGTACGGGGAAGCGACGATGGAACCGGTCATCATCGTTTTGATCATTCTGGTGGTGTTGGTCTTCATCGCCTTGATCAAGACCATCCAAGTCATCCCACAGGCCAGCGCCGCGATCGTCGAGCGCTTTGGCCGCTACACGCGGACACTCAACGCGGGCCTCAACATCGTCGTCCCGTTCATCGACACCATCCGCAACCGCATCGACCTGCGTGAACAGGTCGTCCCGTTCCCGCCGCAGCCGGTGATCACCCAGGACAACCTGGTCGTCAACATCGACACGGTCATCTACTACCAGGTGACCGACGCGAGGGCCGCGACCTACGAAGTCGCCAGCTACATCCAGGCAATTGAGCAGCTGACGGTCACCACGCTCCGCAACATCATCGGTGGCATGGACCTCGAGCGCACCCTGACCTCCCGCGAGGAGATCAACGCGGCCCTGCGCGGCGTCCTCGACGAGGCGACGGGCAAGTGGGGCATCCGGGTCAACCGCGTGGAGCTGAAGGCCATCGAGCCCCCTACCTCCATCCAGGACTCGATGGAGAAGCAGATGCGCGCCGACCGGGACAAGCGCGCCGCGATCCTCACGGCGGAAGGCACGCGCCAGGCGGCCATCCTCACCGCCGAGGGTGAGAAGCAGTCCCAGATCCTCCGCGCGGAAGGCGAGGCCAAGGCCGCGGCCCTGCGCGCAGAGGGCGAAGCCCAGGCCGTCCGCACGGTCTTCGAGGCCATCCACGCCGGCGACCCCGACCAGAAGCTCCTCTCCTACCAGTACCTCCAGATGCTCCCCAAGATCGCCGAAGGCGACGCCAACAAGCTCTGGATCGTCCCCAGCGAAATCGGCGACGCCCTCAAGGGCCTCTCCGGCGCCATGGGCAACTTCGGCAACCTGGGCGGCGGTTCAGGAGGCGGCGGCCAGGGCAACGGCGGATCGGAACGCCGGGAGAAGCCGTCGATCGACTGACGCGAAGTTTCGGGTACGACAATGGGGCTCGCCTTCATCATGAGGGCGAGCCCCAGGTTGTTCAGGGGCGCGGGGAACTGCGCGACAAGCCACAACGAACCCGCAGCCGCAATCAAACAGATCCCGGCACCCCTCTAGGGGCTACGCAGCATCCCGAGCCAACCAGTCAGGCAGCGCCTGAAACTCCTCGGTCCCCAGCGACAGCAACATCGCATCCGCAGGACTCGGCTCGAACGGCGCCCGCAGCAACGGCATCCCCGCCTGCTCCGGAGTCCGGTCAGCCTTACGGTGATTGTCCTCCGCGCAGGAAGCCACCGTGTTCAGCCAGGAGTCCTGACCACCCTGCGCCCTCGGCACCACGTGGTCCACAGTCGTCGCCCTGCGCCCGCAGTACGCGCACCGGTGCCGGTCCCTGATCAGCACACCCCGCCTGGACCACGGCGCTTGTCTTCGGAACGGCACCCTCACGTACCTGCACAGCCTGATCACCCGGGGCGCCGGTATGTCGACCGCGGCTCCGCGCATACGCAGTTCGGGGTGGGACTGCTCGACGACGGCCTTGTCCTGAAGCACCAGAACGACGGCTCGGTTCAACGTCACCGTCGACAGCGGCTCGAAGCTCGCGTTCAGTACCAGCGTGTCCCGCATTACCAGCCCACCTCCTGTGTGCACCGGCCCACCCCCTTGGCGGGCTGGGATCAACTCTGGCCGGGCACGCCGAGATGGACAACGAAATAAAAGTGCCCGCCCCTGATCACTTCCAAGACCAGGGGCGGGCAAACGTTCCATGAACGTCGGGCTTCTTCAGCTGTGTTCGGGGTTCTCGTACTCCCCGATCAGCTGTGCACGCGCGATCGTGTGGAACCTCAGATTGAAGCCCACGTAGGCGGGAGAGGCGTCGGCATCCGGCCCGAGCTTCTCCTGGTCGACCGCGTACACCGTGAAGACGTACCGATGCGATCCGTCCCCAGGAGGCGGCGCGGCCCCACCGAAGTCCTTGCTGCCGTAGTCGTTACGTGCCTGTACGGCACCCTCGGGCAGGCCTTCGAACTTGCCGCTGCCCGCACCCACCGGCAGCTCGGTGACCGAGGCCGGAATGTCGAACAGCACCCAGTGCCAGAACCCGCTGCCCGTCGGGGCGTCGGGGTCGTAGCAGGTCACGGCGAAGCTCTTGGTCTCCGGCGGGAACCCCTCCCACCGCAGCTGCGGCGAGGTGTTGCCGGCCGCGTACACCTGAGCGTCCTTGAGCGCGGCCCCTTCCTCGATGTCCTCGCTAGTCACCGTGAACGACGGGACGGGCGGGTGGAAGTCATGGGGGAGAGGCCGCCGCTTGAGCTCGGTCACCTCGGTACCTCCTGATCGATCAACGGAATCAGCAGTACCGAGCCTAGAACCAGTTGCGCTTGCTGCCGACCTCGGACAGCCACTGGTTGAGGTATGCCGCCCAGTCGGTGCCCTGGTAGTCGTGCAGACCCACCTGGAAGGAACGGAAGGTGTCGCTGCCCTCGCTGAAGAGCCCCGGCTTCTTGTCCATCTCGAGCACGACGTCCATCGCGTTCTGATCGGCCACGAAGCTCAGCTCGACCTGGTTAATACCGCGGTACTGCTGCGGCGGGAAGAACTCGATCTCCTGGTAGAACGGCAGCTTCTGCCGCGTACCCCGGATGTGACCGCGCTCCATGTCCGCGTTCTTGAACCGGAAGCCCAGCTGGATGAAGGCGTCGAGGATCGCCTTCTGCGCGGGCAGCGGGTGCACATTGACCGGGTCCAGGTCACCGGAGTCCACCGCACGCGCGATCTCCAGCTCCGTGGTCACACCGATGTGCATACCGCGCAGCGGCTGACCGTCGATCGTCGTGATCGGCGTCTCCCACGGGATCTCGAGCCCGAACTGCACCGCGTGCACGGCGTTCGCCTTCAGCTCGAAGGCACCGCCGAGCCGCTGCTTGGTGAACTCGATGTCCTGCTTGTACTCCTGGTCGCCGCTCTCGACCTCGACCTTGGCCTGCAGCCCGACCGACAGCCCCTCGATCTGCTGGTCCACGGACCCACCCTGGATCCGCACCTCGCCCTGGACGACACCACCCGGAACGACATTGCCCTCGGTCAGCACCGTCTCGACCGAAGCCCCGCCGGCCCCCAGGCTCGCGAGCAGCTTCTTGAACGCCATGACTCTCCCTCTTACGTCGTCCTGCTTCTTGTGCGTGGATCCTTGATCCATACAAACGCGATCCGGCCGTGGCCGGTTCCGCGTCCTCACCCTTGCAAGGCGAACGCCCCCTGACCACCCCGTTGCAGCCACCCGTCTGCACTACCCTCGGACGGCATGATCGCGACCCCCGACCGTACGCCCCTCCCCCGCGAGTTCTTCGACCGGCCCGTGCTGGAAGTCGCCCCCGACCTCCTCGGCCGCATCCTCGTACGCGCCACCCCGGACGGTCCGATCGCCCTCCGCCTTACAGAGGTGGAGGCCTACGACGGTCAGAACGACCCCGGCTCCCACGCCTATCGCGGCCGAACGGCCCGCAATGACGTGATGTTCGGTCCGCCCGGGCATGTGTACGTCTACTTCACCTACGGCATGTGGCACTGCATGAACCTCGTGTGCGGTCCGGACGGCATGGCGAGCGCGGTCCTGCTCCGTGCCGGCGAGATCGTGGAGGGCGCCGAGTTCGCCCGTAAACGTCGACTCTCGGCCCGAAATGACAAGGAACTGGCCAAAGGCCCCGCACGCCTGGCCACAGCACTGGATGTGGCCCGCCCCTTGGACGGCACGGACGCGTGCGCCTTGGACGACACACCGCTGAGGGTCCTTGCCGGTACCGCGATCGCCTCCGACCAGGTACGCAACGGTCCCCGCACCGGGGTGTCCGGCGACGGGGGCGACCACCCCTGGCGCTTCTGGGTCGCCAACGACCCGACGGTGAGCCCTTATCGCGCCCATACGCCCAGGCGCCGCTCAAGTTGACGCGCCCTTGCGGGATGCGTAATGTAGCCCGAGCCGCTTGAACCGGGTACTGCGATCGTCAGCAGCCGGAGGCGGCCAAACCACTACCTACGACTTCCTCTCAACGAGGGTCAATTTGGCGTGCCTGCATGCCTGAATTCGAACTCGCGGAACTCGATTATGAGTTGCCGAGTGGATGGGCTAACGTAGTGAATGTCGAAAGGCCGACAGGTGAAAGCCCAAAGCCCCAGACAATCCCAACCGACAGGGAATCGGACGCCGAAAGGGTCTGATAGAGTCGGAAACGCAAGACCGAAGGGAAAAGCCCGGAGGAAAGCCCGAGAGGGTGAGTACAAAGGAAGCGTCCGTTCCTTGAGAACTCAACAGCGTGCCAAAAATCAACGCCAGATTAGTTGATACCCCGTCTCCGGCCGTCATGGTCGTAGATGAGGTTCCTTTGAAGAAATACACAGCGAGGACGCTGTGAACCATCGGCTTATTCCGCCGGTGGTTCCGCTCTCGTGATGTGTGCACCCGATTACGGGTAAACATTCACGGAGAGTTTGATCCTGGCTCAGGACGAACGCTGGCGGCGTGCTTAACACATGCAAGTCGAACGATGAACCACTTCGGTGGGGATTAGTGGCGAACGGGTGAGTAACACGTGGGCAATCTGCCCTTCACTCTGGGACAAGCCCTGGAAACGGGGTCTAATACCGGATACCACTACCGCAGGCATCTGTGGTGGTTGAAAGCTCCGGCGGTGAAGGATGAGCCCGCGGCCTATCAGCTTGTTGGTGAGGTAATGGCTCACCAAGGCGACGACGGGTAGCCGGCCTGAGAGGGCGACCGGCCACACTGGGACTGAGACACGGCCCAGACTCCTACGGGAGGCAGCAGTGGGGAATATTGCACAATGGGCGAAAGCCTGATGCAGCGACGCCGCGTGAGGGATGACGGCCTTCGGGTTGTAAACCTCTTTCAGCAGGGAAGAAGCGAAAGTGACGGTACCTGCAGAAGAAGCGCCGGCTAACTACGTGCCAGCAGCCGCGGTAATACGTAGGGCGCAAGCGTTGTCCGGAATTATTGGGCGTAAAGAGCTCGTAGGCGGCTTGTCACGTCGGGTGTGAAAGCCCGGGGCTTAACCCCGGGTCTGCATTCGATACGGGCTAGCTAGAGTGTGGTAGGGGAGATCGGAATTCCTGGTGTAGCGGTGAAATGCGCAGATATCAGGAGGAACACCGGTGGCGAAGGCGGATCTCTGGGCCATTACTGACGCTGAGGAGCGAAAGCGTGGGGAGCGAACAGGATTAGATACCCTGGTAGTCCACGCCGTAAACGGTGGGAACTAGGTGTTGGCGACATTCCACGTCGTCGGTGCCGCAGCTAACGCATTAAGTTCCCCGCCTGGGGAGTACGGCCGCAAGGCTAAAACTCAAAGGAATTGACGGGGGCCCGCACAAGCAGCGGAGCATGTGGCTTAATTCGACGCAACGCGAAGAACCTTACCAAGGCTTGACATACGCCGGAAAGCATCAGAGATGGTGCCCCCCTTGTGGTCGGTGTACAGGTGGTGCATGGCTGTCGTCAGCTCGTGTCGTGAGATGTTGGGTTAAGTCCCGCAACGAGCGCAACCCTTGTCCTGTGTTGCCAGCATGCCCTTCGGGGTGATGGGGACTCACAGGAGACCGCCGGGGTCAACTCGGAGGAAGGTGGGGACGACGTCAAGTCATCATGCCCCTTATGTCTTGGGCTGCACACGTGCTACAATGGCAGGTACAATGAGCTGCGATACCGTGAGGTGGAGCGAATCTCAAAAAGCCTGTCTCAGTTCGGATTGGGGTCTGCAACTCGACCCCATGAAGTCGGAGTTGCTAGTAATCGCAGATCAGCATTGCTGCGGTGAATACGTTCCCGGGCCTTGTACACACCGCCCGTCACGTCACGAAAGTCGGTAACACCCGAAGCCGGTGGCCCAACCCCTTGTGGGAGGGAGCTGTCGAAGGTGGGACTGGCGATTGGGACGAAGTCGTAACAAGGTAGCCGTACCGGAAGGTGCGGCTGGATCACCTCCTTTCTAAGGAGCACTTCTTACCGGGTTCGCTCGGTCAGAGGCCAGTACATCGGCGAATGTCTGATGCTGGTTGCTCATGGGTGGAACGTTGATTATTCGGCACTCTCAGTCATCTCGGGCTGCAAGTACTGCTCTTCGGAGCGTGGAAAGCTGATCACGAGTGGCGAGGGTGCCGGGCACGCTGTTGGGTGTCTGAGGGTATGGCCGTATCGGCTGCCTTCAGTGCCGGCCCCAGTGCACTCGAACCGGATGGTTCGGGGTGATGGGTGGCTGGTCGTTGTTTGAGAACTGCACAGTGGACGCGAGCATCTGTGGCCAAGTTTTTAAGGGCGCACGGTGGATGCCTTGGCACCAGGAACCGATGAAGGACGTGGGAGGCCACGATAGTCCCCGGGGAGCCGTCAACCAGGCTTTGATCCGGGGGTTTCCGAATGGGGAAACCCGGCAGTCGTCATGGGCTGTCACCCATACCTGAACACATAGGGTATGTGGAGGGAACGCGGGGAAGTGAAACATCTCAGTACCCGCAGGAAGAGAAAACAACCGTGATTCCGGGAGTAGTGGCGAGCGAAACCGGATGAGGCCAAACCGTATGCGTGTGAGACCCGGCAGGGGTTGCGCATTCGGGGTTGTGGGATCTCTCTTTCACAGTCTGCCGGCTGTGAGACGAGTCAGAAACCGTATGGATAGGCGAAGGACATGCGAAAGGTCCGGCGTAGAGGGTAAGACCCCCGTAGCTGAAATCTGTACGGCTCGTTTGAGAGACACCCAAGTAGCACGGGGCCCGAGAAATCCCGTGTGAATCTGGCGGGACCACCCGCTAAGCCTAAATATTCCCTGGTGACCGATAGCGGATAGTACCGTGAGGGAATGGTGAAAAGTACCGCGGGAGCGGAGTGAAATAGTACCTGAAACCGTGTGCCTACAAGCCGTGGGAGCGTCGCGCATTGAGTTTACTCAATGCGTCGTGACTGCGTGCCTTTTGAAGAATGAGCCTGCGAGTTTGCGGTGTGTTGCGAGGTTAACCCGTGTGGGGAAGCCGTAGCGAAAGCGAGTCCGAATAGGGCGGTATAGTAGCGCGCTCAAGACCCGAAGCGGAGTGATCTAGCCATGGGCAGGTTGAAGCGGAGGTAAGACTTCGTGGAGGACCGAACCCACCAGGGTTGAAAACCTGGGGGATGACCTGTGGTTAGGGGTGAAAGGCCAATCAAACTCCGTGATAGCTGGTTCTCCCCGAAATGCATTTAGGTGCAGCGTCGTGTGTTTCTTGCCGGAGGTAGAGCACTGGATAGGCGATGGGCCCTACCGGGTTACTGACCTTAGCCAAACTCCGAATGCCGGTAAGTGAGAGCACGGCAGTGAGACTGTGGGGGATAAGCTCCATGGTCGAGAGGGAAACAGCCCAGAGCATCGACTAAGGCCCCTAAGCGTACGCTAAGTGGGAAAGGATGTGGAGTCGCAGAGACAACCAGGAGGTTGGCTTAGAAGCAGCCACCCTTGAAAGAGTGCGTAATAGCTCACTGGTCTAGTGATTCCGCGCCGACAATGTAGCGGGGCTCAAGCGTACCGCCGAAGTCGTGTCATTCCAGCATGAGGGCCAACGCCCGCTGGGATGGGTAGGGGAGCGTCGTGTGCCGGGTGAAGCCGCAGCGGAAGCTAGTGGTGGACGGTTCACGAGTGAGAATGCAGGCATGAGTAGCGATACACACGTGAGAAACGTGTGCGCCGATTGACTAAGGGTTCCTGGGTCAAGCTGATCTGCCCAGGGTAAGTCGGGACCTAAGGCGAGGCCGACAGGCGTAGTCGATGGATAACCGGTTGATATTCCGGTACCCGCTGTGAAGCGTCAAACATCGAACCCATTAATGCTAAGGCCGTGAAGCCGTTCCGGACCCTTCGGGGAAAGGAAAGTGGTGGAGCCGCCGAACCAAGGTGGTAGTAGGTGAGTGATGGGGTGACGCAGGAAGGTAGTCCAGCCCGGGCGGTGGTTGTCCCGGGGTAAGGGTGTAGGCCGAGTGGTAGGCAAATCCGCCACTCACTAGGGCTGAGACCTGATGCCGAGCCGATTGTGGTGAAGTGGATGATCCTATGCTGTCGAGAAAAGCCTCTAGCGAGTTTCATGGCGGCCCGTACCCTAAACCGACTCAGGTGGTCAGGTAGAGAATACCGAGGCGTTCGGGTGAACTATGGTTAAGGAACTCGGCAAAATGCCCCCGTAACTTCGGGAGAAGGGGGGCCATCACTGGTGATCCGATTTACTCGGTGAGCTGGGGGTGGCCGCAGAGACCAGCGAGAAGCGACTGTTTACTAAAAACACAGGTCCGTGCGAAGCCGTAAGGCGATGTATACGGACTGACGCCTGCCCGGTGCTGGAACGTTAAGGGGACCGGTTAGTCCGACTTCGGTCGGGCGAAGCTGAGAACTTAAGCGCCAGTAAACGGCGGTGGTAACTATAACCATCCTAAGGTAGCGAAATTCCTTGTCGGGTAAGTTCCGACCTGCACGAATGGCGTAACGACTTCTCGACTGTCTCAACCATAGGCCCGGTGAAATTGCACTACGAGTAAAGATGCTCGTTTCGCGCAGCAGGACGGAAAGACCCCGGGACCTTTACTACAGTTTGATATTGGTGTTCGGTTCGGCTTGTGTAGGATAGCTGGGAGACTGTGAACTCTGGACGCCAGTTCAGGGGGAGTCGTCGTTGAAATACCAGTCTGGTCGTGCTGGATGTCTAACCTGGGTCCGTGATCCGGATCAGGGACAGTGTCTGATGGGTAGTTTAACTGGGGCGGTTGCCTCCTAAAGAGTAACGGAGGCGCCCAAAGGTTCCCTCAGCCTGGTTGGCAATCAGGTGTTGAGTGTAAGTGCACAAGGGAGCTTGACTGTGAGACCGACGGGTCGAGCAGGGACGAAAGTCGGGACTAGTGATCCGGCGGTGGCTTGTGGAAGCGCCGTCGCTCAACGGATAAAAGGTACCCCGGGGATAACAGGCTGATCTTCCCCAAGAGTCCATATCGACGGGATGGTTTGGCACCTCGATGTCGGCTCGTCGCATCCTGGGGCTGGAGTCGGTCCCAAGGGTTGGGCTGTTCGCCCATTAAAGCGGTACGCGAGCTGGGTTTAGAACGTCGTGAGACAGTTCGGTCCCTATCCGCTGCGCGCGCAGGAATATTGAGAAGGGCTGTCCCTAGTACGAGAGGACCGGGACGGACGAACCTCTGGTGTGCCAGTTGTTCTGCCAAGGGCATGGCTGGTTGGCTACGTTCGGGAGGGATAACCGCTGAAAGCATCTAAGCGGGAAGCCTGCTTCGAGATGAGTATTCCCACCCCCTTGAGGGGTTAAGGCTCCCAGTAGACGACTGGGTTGATAGGCCGGATCTGGAAGCACGGTAACGTGCGGAGGTGACCGGTACTAATAGGCCGAGGGCTTGTCCTCAGTTGCTCGCGTCCACTGTGTTAGTTCTGAGGCAACGACTGTTGCCGGCTGTAGAGCAGAACGCATAACAGAAAAGTGTGCTTGTTCGCTCGAAACCATTAGGGTTTCGGTGGCCATAGCGTGAGGGAAACGCCCGGTTACATTTCGAACCCGGAAGCTAAGCCTTACAGCGCCGATGGTACTGCAGGGGGGACCCTGTGGGAGAGTAGGACGCCGCCGAACAATCTTTGGAAGGACCCCTGGTCCCAGCGTTCAGCTGGGACCAGGGGTCCTTTTGTTTTTACAATGTTTGCAGTACCGAGACAGGAGTCACCCATGTCCACCAACTCTCCCGACGACCGACCGGAGCGCGACCAGCGGCGACGGGACAGTGGTGACCGCAACGATCGCGGTGACCGTGGCGGATACCGCGGCGGTGACCGTGGCGACCGCGGTGGCGTCCGTCGCGACAACGACCGCGGTAACGACCGGGGCGGTGACCGCGGCGGCTTCCGGCGTGACGACAACCGTGGCGGCGACAACCGTGGCGGCGACAACCGCGGTGGCGGTTACGTCCGACGAGACGACCGTGGCGAGCGCGGTGGTTTCCGCCGTGATGACAACCGCGGTGGCGACAATCGTGGCGGTGGCTACGGCCGGCGCGACGACCGCCGCGGCGACGACCGCCGCGGCGACGACCGCGGACCCCGTCCGGCCTTCCGCCGTGACGACCGTCCCAGTGGGCCGCGTCGGGACGACCGTGACCGCGGTTTGCGTCGGGACGACGATCGCGGACCTCGTCCCGCCGTCCGCCGGGACGACCGAGACCGTGGGGAGCGCCGTGACGGCGACCGCGGACCTCGTCCGGCGTTCCGTCGCGATGACAACCGTGGCGGCGACAGCCGTGGCGCTGGCTACGGCCGGCGCGACGACCGCCGCGGCGACGACCGCGGGCCCCGTCCGGCGTTCCGCCGTGATGACAACCGTGCTGGCGACAACCGTGGCGGCGACAACCGCGGTGGATTCGATCGGCGCGACGACCGTCGTGACAATGACCGGGGCGGCTTCCGCCGGGATGACCGTGACCGCGGCGGATTCCGGAGCGACGACCGCGACCGTGGCTTCCGTCGCGACGACCGGGGTGACCGCGGTGGTGACCGTGGCGGCTTCCGTCGCGATGACAACCGTGGCGGCGACAACCGTGGTGGCGGCTACGAGCGTCGCGACGACCGGCGTGATGACCGCCGTGGTGATGACCGCGGGTCGCGTCCGGCCTTCCGTCGCGATGACAACCGTGGCGACGACCGGGGCCCTCGTCCGGCCTTCCGCCGTGATGACAACCGTGGCGATGATCGTGGGCCCCGTCCGGCGTTCCGTCGTGACGACAGCCGGGGAGGCGACAACCGCGGAGAGCGTGGTGGCTTCCGTGGCCGGGACGACCGGGGTGACCGCGGACCGCGTCGGGACGACCGAGGCGGCCGTCCTGGAGGATCCCGTGGGGACGACCGCGGTGGGCGTCCTGGAGGGTTCCGTGGGCGCGACGACCGGCGTGACGACAGCCGTGGTGGATACGACCGCGGAGACGACCGGCGCGGTGGCGGCCGTTTCCGTGATGAGCGGGACCGGGACAGGGAGCCGATCAAGCGGCTGCCGATCGCCGAGGACGTCACGGGCGACGAGATCGACAAGGACGTCAGGCAGGAGCTTCAGAGCCTGCCGAAGACGCTCGCGGAGGACGTCGCCAAGAACCTGGTGATGGTCGCCCGGCTCATCGACGAGGACCCCGAGGGCGCGTACGCCTACTCCAAGATCGCTCTGCGGCTGGCGTCGCGTGTCGCCGCAGTACGGGAGGCGGCCGGATTCGCGGCGTACGCGAACCAGAAGTACTCCGAGGCGCTCGCCGAGTTCAGGGCCGCGCGGCGGATGACCGGCGGTGCGGAGCTGTGGCCCATCATGGCCGACTGCGAGCGCGGCCTCGGGCGGCCGGAGAAGGCGCTGGACATGGCCGGGGCGCCCGACGTGAACAAGCTGGACAAGGCCGGTCAGGTAGAGATGCGGCTCGTCGCGGCCGGTGCCCGGCGTGACCTGGGGCAGCTGGACGCGGCCATCGTGACGCTGCAGAGCCCCGAGCTGGCCTCCAACTCCGTACAGCCGTGGACGGCGCGTCTGCGGTATGCGTACGCCGACGCCCTGCTCGCCGCCGGCCGGGAGGACGAGGCACGGGAGTGGTTCGCGAAGGCCGTGGAGTCCGACAAGGACGGCAGCACGGACGCCTCGGACCGGCTCGCCGAGATGGACGGTGTCGATTTCGTCGACGCGCTCGGTGAAGAGGGCGACGTCGAGGCCGAGGGCGTTTCCGAGAAGGTGGAAGCGGAAGCGGACGTAGCCGAGGCGGACGACGACGTAGCCGAAGCGGACGACGTGGAAGCGGATGACGTGGAAGCGGACGAGGACGACAAGGACTGACGTCCGTAAGTGACAAGGGCGGGATCCCCTCAACGGGATCCCGCCCTTTGTCGTTTTACGGCGGCTCAGAGTTCCAGCGCGCGCAGCACCAGGCCCGACGCCGGCTTCGGGCCGAACGACGTCGACTTGCGGGGCATCGTGACGCCCTGGCGGGCCAGGTCGCGGACGACCTCCTCGCGGACCGGGTGCATGAGGACGGCCGTACCGCCGTCGCGCTCCGCCTTGCGGACCGTGGCGGCGGTGTCGTGGATGTAGGCGATGCGGGCCGGGTCGTCCTCGGGGACGTGCCAGACGTGGTCGAGGAGAGTGGCGTGCAGGACCGTCGCGTCCAGGGTGCGCCAGGCCGCGGGACGGTCCGTGGGGACCGTACGGGCGAGGAGATCCTGGTCCGGGCGGTCGATGAGGTGGAAGGCGCCGTCTCCGGCGAGCAGGAACGCGTTGTCCGCGCAGGCCGCGTCGGCGAGGGTGTCCAGGGCCTCGGCCAAGGGGACGTCGAGACGGCGTATGCGGAACAGACCCTCGAGTGGGGCCAGGGCGTCCGCTATTGGCAGGCCGTGCAGAAGGCGGTGGATGGCGCGGACGCGGAGGGGGTAGCGGGCCGTGTCGACCAGGAGGACGAGGCCGTAGTCCCAGGGGCTGGGCGAGGGGTGCTCCGCGCGTAGACGGAGGGACGTCGCCCAGCGGTGATGGCCGTCGGCGATGAGTGCCTGGTGGCCGGCGAGGTCGGTCTGGATCGCGGCCACGGCGCCGGGGTCGGTGATCGCCCAGAGGCGGTGGCGGTAGCCGTCCTCGGTGGTGGTGGCCAGGAGCGGCTCCTGCTCGGCCGTGCGTTCGACGACGGCTGTCGTGTCGGCAGGGGAGCCATTGCCGCGGTACGTGAGGAGCAGGGGCTCCAGGTTCGCGGAGGTGGCGCGCATGAGGGCCGCGCGGTCGGCGACCACGTGCGGCATGACGTCCTCGTGCGGCAGGACCACGCCCTCCGACGGATCCGACAGACGCAGGGTGCCGATGACGCCGCGTTGGAGCATGCCGTCGGTCGCGCGCTGTTCGTAGACGTACAGGCCGGGATCGGGGTCGGCGGTCAGAACGCCCTCCGCGAGCCAGCGGCGCAGGGTGTCGGCCGCCTGTTCGTTGCGGGCCGTGGGAGTGATCGCCTGGGGCAGGATCAGTCGGACGATGTTGTACGGGTCCGCGGACTGGAGGTGGACGACGCCGTCGGGGCGTACGACGACGTCGTACGGCGGGGACGTCACGGCCGCGAGGCTGCCGACCCGGTCGGGGTCGTATCGAAGGCCTCGGAACGGGGTGAGTTCCAGGCCCCGGCGCGCCATTGCTTCCGAGTGACCTGCGGTGTTCATCCCGGCATCGTACGTGTGTCAGTGGCGTGAGGGATGATCGGGGGAAAGCCGTCGAGCGAGGAGCGATGTGGAATGAGCCAGAGCGTCAGGACGAGGCCCGAGGGCAGTGGCCAGGCCCTGAGCGAGGCGTACGACACCGCGCTGCTCGACCTCGACGGGGTGGTGTACGCGGGCGGGAACGCGATCGTGCATGCCGTCGAGTCGCTGGCCACGGCTCGGGCCGGCGGCATGCATCTCGCGTACGTCACCAACAACGCGCTGCGGACGCCGGACACCGTCGCCGGGCATCTGACCGAGCTGGGGATACCGACGGAAGCCGGTGACGTCATCACCTCGGCCCAGGCCGTCGCGCGGCTCATCAGTGAGCAGGTGCCCGCGGGGGCGCGGGTGCTGGTGATCGGCGGGGAGGGGCTGCGGGTCGCGCTGCGGGAGCGGGGGCTGGAGCCCGTCGAGTCGGCCGATGACGATCCGGCCGCGGTGGTACAGGGGTTCGGGGGCCCGGATCTGTCGTGGGGGCGGTTCGCTGAGGCTTCGTACGCCGTCGCGCGCGGGGTGCCGTGGTTCGCGTCCAACACCGACCTGACGATTCCCAGCGGTCGCGGGATCGCGCCGGGCAACGGGGCGGCGGTGGAGGTCGTGCGGATCGCGACCGGGGCCGAGCCGCAGGTCGCGGGCAAGCCGTTGCCTCCCATGCACCGGGAGACGATCCTGCGGACCGGCGCCGAGCGGCCGCTGGTGGTCGGGGACCGGCTGGACACGGACATCGAGGGAGCGTTCAACGGGGAGGTCGACTCGCTGCTCGTCCTGACCGGGGTGACCGACGGGGCGCAGTTGCTGGCCGCGCCGCCGCAGCACCGGCCGACGTATGTCGACGCCGATCTGCGCGGCATGCTCACGGGGCAGCCCGAAGTCACCGAGGTGGGTGGTGGGTTCCGGTGCGGCGGCTGGACGGCGACGGCCGGTGCCGAGCGGCTGGAACTGGACGGTGAGGGGGAGGCACTGGACGGGCTGCGGGCGCTGTGTGCGGCGGCGTGGACGGCGGCCGGTGCGGGATCGTGCGGGTTGGACGGAGGGAAGGCGCTCGCGCGGTTGGGCCTGTGAGGGGTGCGCCTGGTGCCCACCCTGTGAACCCGTGCAGCGGGATCGTGGCTGAATCCGAGGGTAGGCTAACCTAACTGCGTGTTGGTCGACAGTCCTCCAGAGCAGCGCGCGGAGACCGCCCCCGCGCCCCCAACCCGCCGGGCGATACGTGCCCTTGGGTTGCTCGTGTCCGTCGCGATCCTGGTGCTCGTCGCATTGGCGAGCATCGCGATCGGGGCGAAAGAGCTGTCGATGGGGCAGGTGTGGCACGGCCTGTTCGAGGACTCGGGGACATACGGCGATGCTGTCGTCACCGAGCGGCTCTGGCGGACCCTGCTGGGTCTGCTGGCCGGTGCCGCGCTCGGTCTGTCCGGCGCGGTCCTCCAGGCGCTCACCCGTAATCCGCTGGCCGACCCCGGACTGCTCGGCATCAACGCGGGTGCGTCCGCGGCGGTCGTCACCGCCATGACGTACTTCGGTGTCACGAGCCTGACCGGCTATGTCTGGTTCGCCTTCCTCGGCGCGGCCGCGGTCGGGGCGCTGGTGTGGTTCCTCGGCGGCAGCCGGGGGGCGACGCCGGTGCGGCTCGCCCTCGCCGGCACGGCGATCAGCGCCGCGCTCTACGGCTATCTCCAGGCCGTGATGATCACGAACGAGGCCGCGCTCGGCAAGATGCGCTTCTGGACGGTGGGTTCGCTGTCCTCGGCGAGCGAGTCGACCATCCTCCAGGTCCTGCCGTTCCTCGCGGTCGGCACCGTCCTCGCGCTCGCGCTCGCCCGCCCGCTCAACGCCATGGAGATGGGCGACGACACCGCCAAGGCCCTCGGCGCCAACCTGAACCGCACCCGGGCGCTGTCGATGCTCGCCGCCACCGTGCTGTGCGGGGCAGCGACCGCCGCCTGCGGACCGATCGTGTTCGTCGGCCTGATGGTGCCGCACGTCGTGCGCTCCTTCACCGGGCCCGACCTGCGCTGGATCATGCCGTACGCGACCGTCCTGTCGCCCGTGCTGCTGCTCGGCGCCGACGTCATCGGCCGGATCGTCGCCCGGCCCTCCGAACTTCAGGTCGGCATCGTCACCGCGATCCTCGGTGGCCCGGTCTTCATCTTTCTCGTACGACGGCGGAGGACGGCGCAGCTGTGAAGACCAACCGTGCCATCAGGACGCCGGGCGGGCTGTCGGTCCGCCTCGACGTCCGTGCCTTCACCGTCGTACTCCTGCTCCTGGCTGCCGCGCTCACCGCGAGTGTCGTGCTCATCGGCACCGGCGACTTCCCGATCCCGGCCGGCGACGTGCTCAAGACGCTGCTCGGCAACGGGAACGCGGGCCAGGAGTTCATCGTCAACGAACTGCGGCTGCCCCGGGTCCTCGTCGGGCTGCTGGTCGGCGCCTCGCTCGGGCTCGGCGGCGCGCTGTTCCAGGCCGTGTCCCGCAACCCGCTGGGCAGCCCGGACATCCTCGGCCTCGGACAGGGGGCGACGGCCGGTGCGCTCGTGATGATCGTGCTGTTCTCCGGGAGCGCGGCCGAGGTCACCGTCGGGGCGCTGGTGGGCGGTCTGGTGGCCGGGTTCTCCATCTATCTGCTCGCCTGGAAGCAGGGTGTGCACGGATACCGGCTGGTGCTGGTCGGCATCGGTGTGTCCGCGATCCTCACGGCGGTCAACGGCTACCTGATGACCGTGTCCGACATCGTCGACGCGGCCCGGGCGATGGTCTGGATGACCGGCTCGCTCAGCGGCCGTGACTGGGACCATGTGTGGCCGCTGCTCTGGCTGTGCGCCGTCCTCGTACCGCTCGTCCTCGCCAACGCGCGCGGGCTGCGGATGATGGAGATGGGCGACGACGTGTCGAACGCCCTCGGGGTGCGCGTCGAGCGGGTGCGGGGGCTGCTGATGATCGCCGCCGTCCTGCTCACCGCGTCCGCGACCGCCGCCGCCGGTCCGGTCAGCTTCGTGGCGCTCACCGCGCCGCAGCTCGCCCGGCGCCTGACCCGCTCGCCCGGACCGAACCTGCTGCCCTCGCTGTGCATGGGCGCCGCCCTGCTGGTCAGCGCCGACTGGATCTCGCAGAAGGTCTTCGGCGCCGACCAGATGCCGGTGGGCGTGGTCACCGGTGTGCTCGGCGGTGTCTATCTGCTGTGGCTGCTGGTCACCGAACGGAAGGCGGGCCGGATATGAGCGGCTCGCGGAAGCCGGACATGAGCGGCTCGGCGAACAACAACACCCGGGCGAACCGGAACACCCGAAGGAGCACCGTGAACCGCCTCTCCGCCGAGAACGTCACCCTCGCCTACGACCAGCGCGTCATCGCCGAGCAGCTGTCGGTGGAGATCCCCGACAACTCCTTCACCGTGATCGTCGGCCCGAACGCGTGCGGCAAGTCCACGCTGCTGAGGGCGCTGTCGCGGATGCTGAAGCCGAACCAGGGCCGGGTGCTGCTCGACGGACAGGTCATCCAGTCGATGCCCGCGAAGAAGGTCGCGCGGACGCTGGGTCTGCTGCCGCAGTCGTCCATCGCACCCGACGGGATCACCGTCGCCGACCTCGTCGGCCGCGGCCGCTACCCGCACCAGGGCATCCTGCGCCAGTGGTCGACCGAGGACGAGCGGGTCGTGCAGGAGTCGATGGCGCAGACCGGGGTCGCCGAGCTCGCGGACCGGTACGTCGACGAGCTGTCCGGCGGTCAGCGGCAGCGCGTGTGGATCGCGATGGCGCTCGCCCAGCAGACCCCGCTGCTGCTGCTCGACGAGCCGACGACCTACCTCGACATCCAGCACCAGATCGACGTACTGGATCTCTGCGCCGAACTGCACGAGGAGCAGGGGCGCACGCTGGTCGCCGTCCTGCACGACCTCAACCACGCCGCCCGGTACGCCACTCACCTCATCGCCCTCAAGGAGGGCAGCGTCGTCGCCGAGGGGGCGCCGAACGACATCGTCACGGCCGAGCTGGTCGAGGAGGTCTTCGGGCTGCGCTGCCAGGTCATCGACGACCCGGAGACGGCGACGCCGCTGGTGGTGCCGGCGGCGCGGAAGGCGCGAGTGGAGGACAGGAAGACGGACGTGAAGAAGATGGCTGCCGCCGAGGCCTCCTGAGCTACAGGAGCTTCCGCAGCTGGAGCAGGTCGCGCAGGCCTGCCTCCAGCTTGACCCGGCCCGAGCCCCAGGCCTTGGCGAAGTTCAGCTCGCCGTCGACCAGGGCCACCAGATCGTCGCCCTTCATGGTCAGTCTGATCTGGGCCTTCTCGGGAGGAGGGCCCTGGACCGTGTCGTGCACCACGATCCGGCCGCCCGTCATCCGGCCGACGAAGGTGGTGTCGAGGTCGGTGATCCGGCAGCTGACCGAGCGGTCCATGGTCGCCGCCGTGCGGACGTCCCCCTCGGTGCGCTGCATGGTGTCGGAGAGCTTTTCGAGTGCGGCGCGGCACTCCTCGATCGTGGCCATCGAGATCGACGGTACCCCAGCCCTTCGGGGTAGCGTCTGGGCATGAGCGACGCAGCCCCGGAGACACGGACCCTCGAGGAGGCGGTGGAGCCGGAACATGAACCCGCCGCCCCGGCCCCGCTGAACGTCTCCCGCACCCCTACCGGCAACGCCGAGGTGGACGCCCACCTGGAGCGGCTCGGCGACGCCGACCACCTCGCCACCGACGGACACGTTGAGGTGTACGAGGATGTACACCGGGGGCTGCGCGACGCGCTCACCGCGCTCGACGCCCGCCCGGGACCTCCGGCGCCCCCGTCGTCGTATGAGCAGAGGGCGCCTTCACCCTCGTATGGCAATAGGAGCTGAACCGAACGTGGCAGGAGTCGCACGCCAACGTCTCGACGCGGAGCTGGTCCGGCGGAAGCTCGCGCGCTCGCGCGAGCACGCCAGTCAGCTGATCGCCGCCGGGCGGGTCAGTGTCGGCAAGACCGTCGCGACCAAGCCGGCCACGCAGGTGGAGACGGCGGCGGCGATCGTGGTCTCGGATGACGACGGCGATCCCGGCTATGTGTCCCGGGGTGGGCACAAGCTTGCGGGCGCGCTGCAGGCGTTCGTACCGCAGGGGCTCGTCGTCGAGGGGCGGCGGGCGCTGGACGCCGGCGCGTCCACCGGCGGGTTCACCGATGTGCTGCTGCGGTCGGGGGCCGCGCACGTCGTCGCCGTCGACGTCGGGTACGGGCAACTCGCGTGGACTCTTCGGAGCGATGAACGCGTCACCGTCAAGGACCGTACGAACGTACGCGAGTTGACGCTTGAAGCGATCGATGGGGAGCCCGTGGATCTTGTAGTGGGGGATCTGTCCTTCATTCCGCTCGGGCTGGTGCTGCCCGCCCTGGCGCGGTGCGTGAAGCCGGACGCCGATCTGGTGATGATGGTCAAGCCGCAGTTCGAGGTGGGGAAGGAACGACTGGGCAGTGGGGGAGTCGTACGGAGTTCGCAGCTGCGGGCGGAGGCCGTGCGTGGAGTGGCCGAGAAGGCGTGGGAACTCGGGCTCGGGGTGAAGGGCGTCACGGCAAGTCCGTTGCCCGGGCCCTCGGGCAATGTCGAATACTTTCTGTGGCTGCGTGCCGGGGCGCCCGTCCTGGATCCGGCCGACGTTGACCGTGCAGTGGCGGAGGGGCCTCGTTGACACAGAACCGAGCTCGTACTGTTTTCCTGCTCGCCCACACCGGACGGCCTGCGGCCATTCGCAGCGCCGAGCTGGTGGTGAAGGGGCTGCTGCGTGAGGGCATCGGCGTACGGGTGCTGGAGTACGAGGCCGCCGATCTGCCGTTGCCGGACGAGGTGGAGCTGGTCAAGGAGGCGACTCCGCTGTGCCTCGACGGGTGCGAGCTGCTGATCGTGCTGGGTGGGGACGGGACGCTGTTGCGGGGGGCCGAGTTCGCTCGGGCTTCCGGGGTGCCGATGCTGGGCGTCAACCTCGGACGCGTCGGGTTCCTCGCCGAGGCCGAGCGGGATGATCTCGACAAGGTCGTCGACCGGGTGGTGACGAAGGCGTACGAGGTCGAGGAGCGCATGACCGTCGATGTCGTCGTGCACAGCAACGGGGACATCGTGCACACGGACTGGGCGCTGAACGAGGCGGCGGTGCAGAAGGCCGGCGCGGAGAAGTTGCTCGAGGTCGTCCTGGAGATCGATGGGCGGCCGGTGACGGGGTTCGGGTGCGATGGGATTGTGCTGTCGACTCCGACCGGGTCCACTGCCTATGCCTTCTCTGCCGGTGGGCCTGTGGTGTGGCCTGAGGTGGAGGCGTTGCTGATGGTGCCGATCAGTGCGCATGCGCTGTTCGCGAAGCCGTTGGTGACGTCGCCGGATTCTGTGTTGGCTGTGGAGGTTCTGCCACATATTCCGCCGGGGGTTCTGTGGTGTGACGGGCGGCGGACCGTTGAGCTGCCGCCCGGGGCCAGGGTCGAGGTGCGGCGGGGGGCTGTGCCGGTGCGGTTGGCTCGGCTGCACCACGCTTCGTTCACTGACCGGCTGGTGGCCAAGTTTGCGTTGCCCGTTTCCGGGTGGCGGGGGGCGCCTCACTAGCCATCTGTGGGGGGCGTCCGGGAAGCATCGCCGGGTGCGGGTGGATTGTGGTTGCTCGCGCAGTTCCCCGTGCCCCTTCGGGGCGCTTCCCTCCCCCGGGTGACAGGGTGCCTCGCACTTGGCTGCCCTTACCTCGTAAGGTCGTCACCGTGCTGGAAGAGATGCGGATACGGTCGCTCGGAGTCATCGACGACGCGGTCGTCGAGCTGTCGCCCGGGTTCACCGCTGTCACGGGTGAGACGGGTGCGGGCAAGACCATGGTGGTCACCAGCCTGGGGCTGCTGCTCGGTGGGCGGGCGGACCCGGCGCTCGTGCGGATCGGGGCCGACAAGGCGGTCGTGGAGGGGCGGATCAGTGTTCCCGCGGGCTCTGCGGTCGTTGTGCGGGCCGAGGAGGCCGGGGCCGAGCTCGATGACGGGGCGCTGCTCATCAGCCGTACCGTTTCCGCCGAAGGGCGGTCCCGGGCGCATGTGGGTGGGCGGAGCGTGCCCGTCGGGGTGCTGGCCGAACTCGCCGACGAGCTGGTGGCGGTGCACGGACAGACGGATCAGCAGGGGCTGCTGAAGCTGTCCCGGCAGCGGCAGGCGCTCGACCGGTACGCCGGGGACGCCGTCACCGTGCCGCTGGCCAAGTACACCGAGGCCTATCGGCGGCTGCGGGCCGTGGCCGTGGAGCTCGACGAGATCACCACACGTGCGCGTGAGCGGGCCCAGGAGGCCGACATGCTGCGCTACGGCCTCGACGAGATCGCCGGCGTCGAGCCGCGTGCCGGGGAGGACGTCGAACTGGCGGAGGAGGCCGAGCGGCTCGGGCACGCGGAGGCCCTGTCGTCCGCCGCCACGGTCGGGCACGCCGCTCTCGCCGGGAATCCCGAGGACCCCGAGGGCATCGACGCCGCCACGCTCGTCGCGGGCGCCCAGCGGGCCCTGGAGGCCGTACGGTCGCACGACCCGGCGCTGGCCGCGCTCGCCGACCGGATCGGGGAGATCGGGATCCTGCTGGGCGATGTCGCGGGGGAGCTGGCGGGGTACGCCGACGACCTCGACGCCGATCCGTTGCGGCTGGCGGCCGTCGAGGAGCGGCGGGCGGCCCTCACGGCGCTCACGCGGAAGTACGGCGAGGATGTCGCCTCCGTGCTGGCCTGGGCCGAGCAGGGGGCCGCGCGGCTCACCGAACTCGACGGCGACGACGAGCGGATCGACGAGCTGACCGCCGAGCGGGACGCGCTGCGGGCGGAACTGGGTGGGCTGGCGCAGGCGTTGACGGACGCGCGTTCGGAGGCGGCCTCGCGGTTCGCCGCCGCCGTGACCGCGGAGCTGGCCTCGCTCGCGATGCCGCACGCGCGCGTGTCCTTCGACATCCGGCAGACCGAGGATCCGGAGGGTGTCGAGGTCGGCGGACGAGCCGTCGCGTACGGGCCGTCCGGTGTCGACGAGGTCGAACTGCTGCTCGCTCCGCATCCCGGGGCGCCGCCGCGGCCCATCGCCAAGGGGGCGTCCGGTGGTGAGCTCTCCCGCGTGATGCTGGCCGTCGAGGTCGTGTTCGCGGGGACGGATCCTGTGCCGACCTATCTCTTCGACGAGGTCGACGCCGGCGTCGGTGGCAAGGCCGCGGTCGAGATCGGGCGACGGCTCGCCAAGCTGGCGAAGTCCGCGCAGGTCGTGGTCGTGACGCATCTGCCGCAGGTGGCCGCCTTCGCGGACCGGCAGTTGCTGGTCGAGAAGACCAACGACGGTTCTGTCACGCGCTCCGGTGTGAAGGTCCTCGAAGGCGAGGAGCGGGTACGGGAGTTGTCCCGGATGCTCGCCGGGCAGGAGGACTCGGAGACCGCGCGGGCGCATGCGGAGGAGTTGCTGGAGACGGCTCGGGCGGACGCGTAGGGCTCTTTGCGCATAGGGCTCTCCACGCGCAGGGCGTTTCGCGCACAGGGCCCTTCAAGGGACGTGCGGACTAGGGTGGCCGGATGATCAGCCGCCCCGTCTCCCTCGCTCTCACCGCCGTCCTCACCCGCGCCGCCGTCGGCGCCCTGCGGGCCGAGGCTCCTGGCGGACGTGAGCGTTGGGAGCGGAAGAACTACGCCGGGCGGACCGTCGAGTTGTACGCCGGCCCCGCCTCCGCGGCAGGCGCCGCGCTCGTCGCCGCTCGCGTCCACCCCGCCGCCGGGCTCGCCGTGGCGGCCGCCGGGGTCTGTGGGGCGTACGACGATGTCGCCGGCGTCGACGACCCGCGCCGTGGCTTCCGTACGCATCTCCGCGCGTTGCGGGAAGGCGAAGTCACCAGCGGCGCCGTCAAGTTGTTCGGCATCTCGGCCGCAGGGCTCATCGCGGGGGCGTTCCTCAAGGAGCGGGTCGTCGACAAGGTACTGGCGGGGGTGGTCATCGCCGGGGCCGCGCACTTCGTCAACCTGGTGGATGTGCGGCCGGGGCGGGCGGCCGGTTCGGTCGTCGCGTTCGGGGTGCCGGGGATGCTGCGCAGGGGGCCCGGGGGAGAGTTGGCCGCCGCGGTCGTGGGCGCCGCCGCTGCCGTGCTGCCGGAGGATCTCGGTGAGCGCACGATGATCGGCGACACAGGTGCCCACGCGCTGGGTGCGGCCCTGGGCGCCGCTGCGGTGGCGGGCAACGGGCGGGCAGGGCTGGTCGCCCATGCCGCCGCTGTCGTGGCCGCGGCCGTGTACGGGGACAGGGTGAGTGAGGTCGCGCGATCGCTGCCGCTCGGGCTCCCCGAGTGACCCCGTTCGCTCCGACCACGCCCCGTTTCTCACCCGTGTGAGTGACCCACCCCCTCTCCTCCCAGAACCACCACACCCCCGGCGTTCCCGGAACACCCGTACGTGCTGGCATCCTTGGCCTAGAACGCAGTACGCGTAGGAAGCGCGCGGTACACCCCTCCGCTCGACACCTTCTGTACGTTTCCTCGTGACCGCCCGACCCGAACCAGGAGCCCCGGCCACGTGACCCCCGTGAGCAGCCACTCACCGCACGGCCAGTCGCCGCTGCGCACCGTTCAGGTGCTCGGCGGTGGCAACGCCCGCAGCAGCGCGCATGTGCGGTCCCTGGCCTCCGGGCTGGTCGCGAGGGGCGTGCGGGTGACCGTATGCGCCCCTGTCGATGCCGATCGCACCTACGACTTCAGTGGTGCCGGCGCCGAACATGTGCACGTGCCGCGCAGCAGCGACCCGGGGGCCGTCGCCGCGTTGCGTGCTGCCTGCGCGGACGCCGACCTCGTCCACGCGCACGGGCTGCACGCCTCGTTCCGTGCGGTGCTCGCGCTCAGCGGGCGGCGGACCCCGCTCGTCGTCACGTGGCACGACCGGGCACAGGCCGAGGGTGCGCGGGCCCATCTGGTGCGGCTGCTGGAGCGGCGGGTCGTGAAGGCCGCCTCCGTGGTCCTCGGGGCCAGTTCGACGCTGGTCGACCGGGCGCGGGCGACGGGTGCGCGGGACGCGCGGCTCGCCGCCGTCGCACTGCCCGGGGTCCGCAAGGCCGTGCGGCTCGAGGACCCCGATCGGCCGCGGCCCAAGGTGCGGGCCGAACTCGGCGCCACCGGGCGCCCGTTGCTGATGGCCGTCGGCTCCCTGGACAGCCATCGGGGGTACGACACCCTGCTGGACGCCTCGCGCGCGTGGCGGGAGCTCGACCCCGTGCCGCTCGTCGTGATCGCGGGAGAGGGGCCGCTGCGCACGGAGTTGCAGCGCCGGATCGAGGACGAAGGGCTGCCGGTGCGGCTCATCGGCCGGCGCGACGACGTGACCGAGCTGCTCGCGGCCGCCGATATCGCGCTGCTGTCGAGCAGTTGGGAGTCCCGTTCCGTCCTCGCCCAGGAGGCCCTCCACGCGCGCGTGCCGCTCGTCGCGACCGAGGTCGGCAGCATGCCCGAGCTCGTGGGCGACGCCGCCGAACTCGTGCCGTACGGCGACGCGGAGGCCCTCGCCGACACCGTCGTACGCCTTCTCGGCGATCCCGAGCGGTGCGAGGAGCTGCGGGCGAAGGGCGTACGCCAGGCGGCCACCTGGCCGTCCGAGGACGAGACCGTCGCCCAAGTGCTCAGCGTCTACGACGAGTTGACGCAGCCGCGGCCCCTCGTCTAGAGGACGTGCCTGCGGGCTCTCAGGGCCAGGCTCAACGCCAGTACCGTCTGCGGGTCGTCGAGGTCGGTGCCCAGCAACTCGCCGATGCGCGCGAGGCGGTTGTAGAGCGTCTGCCGGTTCAGATGCAGTTCGCGTGCCGTCTCCGCCTTGCGGCCCGCGTGCGCGAGGTAGGTCTCCAGGGTGGGCAGCAGCGGTGGCTTGGAGCGGTGGTCGTGGTCGCGGACCGGGCCGATCGCACGGTCGACGAAGGCCGCGAGGTCCGGATGGTCGCGCAGTCGCCACAGCAGCAGGTCGATGTCGAGGCGGCGGGCGTCGTACCAGGGCCGGTCCGACAGCCCCTGCGCAGCGGTCGCCGTCTCCGCGGCGTGCCGCAGCCCCGCCGAAGCCGCCGCCCAGCCGCCCGCCACACCGACGACCACCACCGGCGGCTGTGCCCCCGGCCGCTGCATCCCGGCCCGCTCCACCCCCGCCCGCAGCGCCGCCGCGACCCGGTCCGCGACCGCCGCCCGCTCCGACTCCGAGCGCAGGCCCAGCAGCACCAGGACGCGGCCCTCGACCGGTCGTACCCCCAGCAGGACCGGGACCCCCACGGCGGCCAGTTCCTCCGACACCGCCCGCGCCAGCACCGCCCAGCCGCCGCCGGGGGACAGGGCGTCGCCGAGCCGCATCACCACCGGCAGCAACGGACTGGTTCCCGGCTTGAAGCCCAGCACGCGCGCCTGCGCGGGCGCGTCCTCGGCGGCGATACGGCCCTCGGCGAGGTCGGTCAGGAAGTCGCCCCGGCCCCGCGCGGCCAGCTCCTCCTCCTGCCGCGCCTGCATCAGCACGACGGCGAGGATGCCCGCGGCCCGCTCGGCCGCCATCCGGTGCACAGGGGCGAGGGGAGCGCGTACGGGGAGCAGGACCAGCCGCGCTCGCACCGAACCCGTGCCCGGGCCGCCCCCGGGCACGTCCACCAGCACGGAGCCGGCCGGCGGGGTGTCCTTGTGCTGGCTCCGCAGGCCCTCCCACACCTGGAGCGGATCCGCGCCCTCGGGACCCGCCCCGGCGGCGTACAGCAGCTGGCCGTCGGTCGTCTCCAGGAAGACCGGGTTGTCGCTGAAGTCGGCCAGGATGCCCAGCACCTGGGGCACCCCGCCGCCGCCCAACAGGGCCTCGGTACAGCGGCGGTGCACCTCCTCGGCCCGCTGGAGCAGGGCGTAGTGGCCGTTGACGATCTCGGTGTGGATCTCCTCCGTCACCGTCACGAACGGCACCTCGCGGTGCAGTTGGACCAGTGGCAGCCCGGTCGTTCGGGCCGTGTCGACCAGGGCCGCCGGGAGGCGGGTGAAGCGCGGGCCGAGTTCGACGACCAGGGCCGCGATGCCCCGCTCGGCCAGGGTGCGGACGAACGCGCGCTGTTCGGCCGGACGGGTGCCGAGCCCGTAGCCCGTGGTCAGCAGCAGTTCGCCACCCTTCAGCAGGGAGGCGATGTTGGGCACCTCGCCCGCGTGCACCCAGCGCACCGGCCGCTGCAGCCGGTCGGCGCCCGCGAGGATCTCGGGGAGGCCGCTGCGCAGGCCGGGCAGCTCCAGCGCCCGCTGAACGGTGATACCGGCGCCGTGGCTGTCGAATCTGCTGTCCATGAGCCGGACGCTACCCGCGCCCGTGCCCCGGGCACATCTCCGGGCGGCGACGTCGTGGGTTGGGGCGTGGGTGATCGGGTACGCGCGCGTTCATGGACTTCAGCGTGGTGGCCGTGGCACGGGAGGACGACAGTGCGGTCGAGGAGCCGGTGCGGGTGGCGGTGGCCGCCGACCGGCTCGGGTACCGGGAGGTGTGGGCGGGCGAGGGGCCGACGTGGGACTCCTTCGTCCTGGCCGCGGCCATCGGCGGCGCCACCGAGCGGGTCGCCGTGACGGCGGGGCCGGTGCCGGTGAACGTGCGCGACCCGTACACCATCGCCCGGGGCGCCGCCTCGGTCGCCGCGCTCACCGGGCGCCCGGCCGGGGTGGCGCTCGGGACGTCCAGCAAGCGGGTGGTGGAGGGGGTGCACGGGCGGTCCCGGGTGCGGCCCGCGGCGGTGCTGGAGGAGAGCGCCGAGGCCGTACGACGTCATCTGCACGCCCTGCCCGGCGCACAGGTCGGTGCCTTCCGCCGCCGGCTGCCGGCGCCCGGCGGTCTCCTCACCGTGGCCGCGTTCGGCCCCCGCGCCATCGCCACGGCTGCCGCGCACGCCGACCGCATGCTGCTGGACGTCGTCTCCCCGGAACAGGTGCGGGAGCTGCGCGGCGCGCTGGACAGGGCGGCCGAGAAAGCGGGCCGTACGCCACCCACCCTCGCCGCCTGGCTGCCGGCGGCCGTCGATCCGGCGCCGGAGTCACTGGCGCAGGTGCTGGGCAGCATCGCCGGATATCTGACTGTGCCGGGCTACAGCCACGTCTTCGCCGACGCGGGGTTCGGCGAGGCGGTGGAGCTGGCCGCGTCCGGCGCCGACCGGGACACCCTGGTGCGGGCGCTCCCACCGGAAGCCGCCGCCACGGTCGGCTTGGTCGGCGACCTGGACGCCGTACACGCGCGGATCGAGGCTTACGCCGAGGCCGGGCTCGACGAGATCGCCCTGGTCCCGGCGACCGAGGGCGACCCGGGAGGGGAGCGCACGCTGACGCTGCTCAGGCCGGTCTGATGTTGTGGTTGAACCGGAAGATGTTGTCCGGGTCGTACTCCCGTTTGAGTGCCGCCAGCCGCCCGGTGTTCTCGGCCCCCAGCCCGGCCACCACCCGCTCCGTGCCCTCGTCGCCGATGAAGTTGAGATAGACGTCACCGGTGCTCCACGGGCGGGCGTCCGCGCGGACCTCGCGCACCCACTCCACGCACCGGTCGTCGTCCGCCGGGTCCTCCCAGGCCGCGAAGGGGTGCACGCCCCACGGCGCGCCCCGGTACGGCACGGGGTAGTCGGACGGGCCGTCGGCGACCGCGCCGCCCTCCGGGAACAGCACGTGCAGCGTGCCGCTCGGGACCGGCATGGAGTCGGCGCGGGCGCAGAAGACGTCCACGTAGTCGTCGGGCAGGCCTGTCAGATACTCCGCCGACCAGTAGTTCCGCAGGCCGGGCGGATCGTCGAGCATGCACTGGACGTCGGCGTAGGGCATCTGGCCGACGATCTCCACCTCGTGCGGCAGGGCCAGCAGCGGCTCGGCGAGTTTGCGCATGTCCTCCTCGGTGCCGGCGTACGTCAGCAGCGCACCGCACAGCATCGTGCCCACCAGCTGGGGCGGCATGAACTCCTCGGCCTGGCCGGTGAGATAGATGACGGCGCCGCCCGCCTCCAGAGGGCCGGACTCGATGATGTCGCGGTAGGTGCGCACGGCCTCACGGCCGAACTCCGGGGGATACAGCAGCAGGGCGATGGAGAACGCCGGCAGTTCGTGCAGCTTCAGGGTGAGCGCGGTGGCGATGCCGAAGTTGCTGCTGCCGCCGTGCAGGCCCCAGAAGAGCTCCGGGTTCTCGTCGGCGCTCGCATGGGCCTTCGAGCCGTCCGCGGTGACCAGCTCGACGCCGAGGAGGTTGTCGACGGCGAGTCCCCAGCAGCGCTCCAGCCAGCCGCTGCCGCCGCCCAGCACGAAGCCTCCCACCCCGGTGGTCGAGGCGCGTCCGCCGGTGGTGGCCAGACCGTATGGCTGGCAGGCGCGGTCCAGGTCGCTCATCGTGGCGCCGCCCGCGACCCGTACCGCCGCGGCGGCCGGATCGACGGTGACCCCGCGCATATGGCGCAGATCGACGACCAGACCCCCGTCGTTCAGCGCCATGCCCGCCACGCTGTGCCCGCCGCCGCGTACCGCGATCGGCAGATCCAGGTCACGGGCGAAGCGCACGGACCGTACGACGTCGTCCTCGGACACACACTGCGCGATCACCGCGGGTCGGCGGTCGATCATCGAGTTGTAGACGGTCCGGTTCTCGTCGTAGCCCGGATCCCCCGGGGCGAACACGTCGCCGACCAGGTCTTCGCGGAGCGCGGCGAGTGCCGTGCCCGCCTTCGACGGGGATGCCATGGGGCGCCCCCTTTCTCGCAGGGGGTATTGGTCCCAGCCTAGGCGGGCTCGGCTCGCACAGCGCGCTCAGCCGCCGTACGCTCCCGACGCCGTCAGTCGCAGCGCGGTGTCGATGAGCGGAACGTGGCTGAAGGCCTGCGGGAAGTTGCCGACCTGGCGCTGCAGCACCGGGTCCCACTCCTCCGCGAGCAGCCCGAGGTCGTTGCGCAGGGCCAGCAGCTTCTCGAAGAGCTTGCGGGCCTCGTCCACGCGGCCGATCATCGCGAGGTCGTCCGCCATCCAGAACGAGCAGGCCAGGAAGGCCCCCTCGTCACCGGGCAGACCGTCGACGCCCTCGCTGTCGCCCTCGGTCGGGTAGCGCAGGATGAAGCCGTCCGACGTGGACAGTTCACGCTGGATCGCCTCGATGGTGCCGATCACACGCTTGTCGTCCGGCGGCAGGAAGCCCATCTGCGGGATCAGCAGCAGGGAGGCGTCCAGCTCCTTCGAGCCGTACGACTGTGTGAAGGTGTTGCGCTCCTTGTCGTAACCCTTCTCACACACGTCCCGGTGGATGTCGTCGCGCAGCTCACGCCAGCGCTCCAGCGGGCCGTCCGCGTCGCCGGACTCGATGAGCTTGATGGTGCGGTCGACGGCGACCCAGGCCATCACCTTGGAGTGCACGAAGTGCCGGCGCGGCCCGCGCACCTCCCAGATGCCCTCGTCAGGCTCGTCCCAGTGGTCCTCGAGGTAGCGGATGAGCTTGAGCTGGAGCAGGGACGCGTAGTCGTTGCGGGCCAGGCCCGTCATGTGGGCCAGGTGCAGGGCCTCGGTGACCTCGCCGTACACGTCCAGCTGGAGCTGGTGGGCGGCGCCGTTGCCGACCCGGACCGGGGCGGAGTTCTCGTAGCCGGGCAGCCAGTCCAGCTCGGCCTCGCCCAACTCCCGCTCGCCCGCGATGCCGTACATGATCTGCAGGTTCTCGGGGTCGCCCGCGACCGCGCGCAGCAGCCACTCGCGCCAGGCGCGGGCCTCCTCGCGGTAGCCGGTGCGCAGCAGCGAGGACAGCGTGATCGCGGCGTCGCGCAGCCAGGTGTAGCGGTAGTCCCAGTTGCGGACACCGCCGATGTCCTCGGGCAGCGAGGTGGTGGGGGCGGCGACGATCCCGCCGGTCGGCGCGTACGTGAGGGCCTTGAGTGTGATCAGGGAGCGGACGACGGCCTCGCGGTAGGGACCGTGGTACGTACAGTGATCGACCCAGTCCCGCCAGAACTCCTCGGTCGCCTCCAGCGACTGCTCCGGCTCCGGAAGCGGCGGCGGCTGCTTGTGCGAGGGCTCCCACGAGATCGTGAAGGCGATCCGGTCACCCGGGGCGACCGTGAAGTCCGAGTACGTGGTCAGCGACTTGCCGTAGGTCTCGCACTCGGTGTCGTACCAGACCGAGTCCGGGCCCGCGACGGCGACCGTACGACCGTCGTGCTTGTGCACCCACGGCACCACCCGGCCGTAGGAGAAACGCATCCTGAGCGCGGACCGCATCGGGACGCGGCCCGAGACGCCCTCCACGATCCGGATCAGCTGCGGTGCGCCGTCACGCGGGGGCATGAAGTCGGTGACCCGGACCGTGCCGCGCGGGGTGTCCCACTCGGACTCCAGGATCAGCGAGTCGCCGCGGTAGGTGCGCCGGGCCGCGGTGGGCGGCTCCGCGTCGGCCGCGTGCGCGGGGCCCAGTCTCCAGAAGCCGTGTTCCTCGGTGCCCAGCAGACCGGCGAAGATGGCGTGGGAGTCGAAGCGGGGCAGGCAGAGCCAGTCCACCGTGCCGTCCCGGCAGACCAAAGCCGCGGTCTGCATGTCTCCGATGAGTGCGTAGTCTTCGATGCGCCCGGCCACGTGCAACTCCAGTCGAACGGCCACGTCGCCCCCGAGGAAAAAAGGGGGCTGTCGCTCTTGCGGTCAAGGGGTCGTTGTAATGCGTCGTTGAGCGGTGAAGCAAAGCAGCCGTTGGGCTGCGAGGCAAAACGACAATCTTTACTCAACGAACTGACGAGCTCACGTTGTTCCGGTGCTTACGGGCGGGGGGTGGTGCCGTGTGGCCGGCCGGGCTCGGCAGCGAATGTCCGAGCAGGATACGACGCACGTAGATGATCTGTGTGCCGCTCCGGTCAACGCGGATGGGCCGATCGGGTGAGCAACGGGTGAGAACCATGAGACGTGTACGTGTCTGTGTCGACGCGTGCGCAGAGCGTGGCCGGAAGCCATCTCGCTGAGGCGCTGATACCCTGGTAGCCCGTGGACCGGTGGTGGATAAAACCCCCGACCGCAGCGACGGCGACTCCGGAGATCTCCGGTCGAAGCGCCGCCCCGCACCCTAGATCGCGACCACGGGAGCCCCGTCTTGGCCATGCCGCCGAAATCTACGACGACCAAGCACATCTTCGTCACCGGGGGTGTCGCCTCCTCTCTCGGCAAGGGCCTGACGGCCTCCAGCCTCGGCATGCTGCTCAAGGCGCGCGGCCTGCGCGTCGTGATGCAGAAGCTCGACCCGTACCTCAACGTCGACCCGGGCACGATGAACCCCTTCCAGCACGGTGAGGTGTTCGTCACCAACGACGGCGCCGAAACCGACCTGGACATCGGACACTACGAGCGTTTCCTGGACCGCGACTTGGACGGCAGTGCCAATGTCACTACAGGCCAGGTGTACTCGACGGTCATCGCCAAGGAGCGGCGCGGCGAGTACCTGGGCGACACCGTGCAGGTCATCCCGCACATCACCAACGAGATCAAGCACCGCATCCGGCGTATGGCGACCGACGAGGTCGATGTCGTCATCACCGAGGTCGGCGGCACCGTGGGTGACATCGAGTCCCTGCCGTTCCTGGAGACCGTCCGTCAGGTCCGCCACGAGGTCGGCCGTGACAACGTCTTCGTCGTCCACATTTCCCTCCTGCCGTACATCGGCCCGTCGGGGGAGCTGAAGACGAAGCCGACCCAGCACTCGGTTGCGGCGCTGCGGAACATCGGTATTCAGCCGGACGCGATCGTGCTGCGCTGCGACCGTGAGGTCCCCACCGCGATCAAGCGCAAGATCTCGCTGATGTGCGACGTCGACGAGGCCGCCGTGGTCGCCTGCCCCGACGCCAAGTCGATCTACGACATCCCGAAGACCGTGCACGGCGAGGGTCTGGACGCCTACGTCGTCCGCAAGCTGGACCTGCCGTTCCGCGACGTGGACTGGACGACGTGGGACGACCTGCTCGACCGCGTCCACAACCCCGACCACGAGATCACCCTCGCCCTGGTCGGCAAGTACATCGACCTGCCCGACGCCTACCTCTCGGTCACCGAGGCGCTGCGCGCGGGCGGCTTCGCCAACAAGGCCCGCGTGAAGATCAAGTGGGTCACCTCCGACGACTGCAAGACCGCGGCCGGCGCCGCGGCGCAGCTCGGTGACGTCGACGGCGTCTGCATCCCGGGCGGCTTCGGCGACCGCGGTGTGCTCGGCAAGGTCGGCGCGATCAAGTACGCCCGCGAGAACAAGATCCCGCTGCTCGGTCTCTGCCTGGGCCTGCAGTGCATCGTGATCGAGGCCGCGCGCAACCTGGCCGACATCCCGGACGCCAACTCCACCGAGTTCGACTCGGCGACCTCGCACCCGGTCATCTCCACCATGGCCGAGCAGCTCGACATCGTCGCCGGTGAGGGCGACATGGGCGGCACCATGCGCCTGGGCATGTACCCGGCCAAGCTGGCCGAGGGCTCGATCGTGCGCGAGGTGTACGAGGGCAAGGAGTATGTCGAGGAGCGGCACCGTCACCGCTACGAGGTGAACAACGCCTACCGCGCGGAGCTCGAGAAGAAGGCGGGCATCCTGTTCTCCGGCACCTCGCCGGACGGCAAGCTCGTCGAGTACGTCGAGTACCCGCGCGACGTCCACCCCTACCTGGTGGCCACGCAGGCGCACCCCGAGCTGCGTTCGCGTCCGACGCGACCGCACGCGCTGTTCGCCGGGCTCGTGAAGGCCTCGGTCGAGCGGAAGAATTCCAAGTAACACACCAGCTTGTACGGTTGCCGGGGTGCGTACCTTCAAGGTCGCACCCCGGTTTTTTTCTTGAACGTGTGGAAGGGCAGGGCATGACGATCAAGGACACCCCCGAGGAATGGGAGATCCGGGCGACGGAGACCCCCTTCGTGGGCAACAAGACCTCCGTCCGCACGGACGACGTGGTCATGCCCGACGGCAAGGTCGTCCGCCGCGACTACCAGGTCCATCCGGGTTCGGTCGGTGTCCTCGCCCTGGACGACGAGGACCGTGTCCTGCTGATCAGGCAGTACCGCCATCCCGTACGCCAGAAGCTGTGGGAGATCCCGGCCGGTCTGCTCGACGTGCCCGGCGAGAACCCGCTGCACGCCGCGCAGCGCGAGCTGTACGAGGAGGCGCACGTCAAGGCCGAGGACTGGCGGGTGCTGACCGACGTCTACACCACGGCGGGCGGCTGCGACGAGGCCGTGCGGATCTTCCTCGCCCGCGATCTGTCGGAGGCCGAGGGCGAGCGCTTCGAGGTCGAGCACGAGGAGATCGACCTGGAGTACGCGCGCGTGCCCGTCGACGAGCTCGTACGGGGTGTGCTCGCCGGTGAGCTGCACAACAACTGCCTGGTCGTGGGCGTGCTTTCACTGATCGCCGCGCAGTCCTCCGGCGGTTTGGACATGCTGCGCCCGGCGGACGCGGACTGGCCTGCCCGCCCCTTCGAGGCGTAGTGCCGGACCGTTTTCGGCCGCGGGTCCGCCGTGGCTGGTCGCGCAGTTCCCCGCGCCCCTGAGCGGCGTTGCGAAAACCGTCGGTCCTATGATCCGTTGATCCGATCGGGGGAGTGTCCGTCTGTCACCGCCGCGCTCCTCACGGAACGTTGCAGAGCGTGAACTAGGCTCTGAAACTGCCCGAACCGGAGTCCCGGCGGGCTTGCGCGTGCGGTGGGACGGGAGTGTGGCCCGTGACGGATCAGGCGGTGGACACAGGCGGCGTTCAGCTGTCGGTCGAGGGTCATTTCCTGGGCCGGACACGGGAGTTGAAGGAGCTGCTCGCCGACATCGAGCGAGCGGGCCTCGACACCCTCTCCGGGAAGAAGGCCCCCCGCGCGCGCGTGCTGCTCATCGCGGGCAGACCCGGCTCCGGTCGCACCGCGCTCGCCGAGGAGCTCGTACGGCAGGTCGCTGAGCGTTACGACGACGGAGTGCTGCGCGCCCGGCTCAGCGAACCCGACGGCACCCCCGTCCCCGTCGAGCACACCGCCCGCGAACTGCTCACCGCCCTGGACCTTCCGACGCCGGCCGGTGCCTCCGAGGACGACCTGACGGCAGCCCTCCGCGACGCCCTCGCCGACCGGCGCGCCCTGCTTCTGCTCGACGACGCGGTGAGCGCGGACCAGGTCGACGCCCTGCTGCCGGAGACCCCGGAGTGCCTGGTCGTGGCCGTTTCCAGCGGTCCGCTCACCGGTATCTCCGACGTCCGGCCCTGCACGCTCGGCGGCCTCGACACCAAGTCCGCCCTGGAGCTGCTGAGCCGCTCCACCGGCTCGGTCCGCATCACCGTCGACCCGCGGGCCGCGGAGGGACTCGTCGAGGAGTGCCAGGCCCAGCCCGCCGCCATGATGCTCGCCGGCGGCTGGCTCGCCGCCCGCCCCAATGCCGCCGTCGCCGACCTCGCCAAGCAGCTGCACACGGAGGGTGACGAGGGAACCCCGCTCAGCCGCGTCTTCCGGTTCGCCTACTCCGCCCTGCCCGGCCCCGCCGCCCGGATACTGCGGCTGCTCTCCCTCGCCCCGGCGGGCCTGGTCGACCCGCACACCGCCTCCGCCCTCGCCGGCTGCTCGGTGGGCGGTGCCCGCACCACCCTGGACGACTTCGTCGGCCTCGGTCTGCTGCACGCCGTGGAGTCGCCGCTGCCGCAGTACGTGGTGCCGGGCTGTCTGCACCCCCTGCTCAAGGCGCTCACCGAGACCCAGGACCGCCCCGGCGAGATCCAGCTGGCCCGCGCCCGGATGCTGGAGCGGAACGTCCGGCTGCTGCAGTCGTCCCGTGCGATCACCGAGACCGACAGCCCCGAGGCCCGCGAGAAGCTCCAGGGCATGTCCCGCTCCCTGCGCTTCCCCAGCCCCAGGGCCGCCGAGGACTGGCTGCGCATCCGCAGGTCCGCCCTGCTGGCCTCGGCCCGCCTGGCCGTCGCCGACGGGGAACTCGACACCCTCGCCCGCCGTCTGATGTCCCAGCTGGTCAGGGCGCTGGTCGCGCACTTCGGCACCCAGGCCGCGGCAGCCGACCTGTACGGCCTGCACCGGCTCGTCCTGGATGTGGCCGAGCGCCGGGAGCTGCCCCGGGAGAAGGCGGCGGCGCTGCTGAACCTCGGCGACCTGGACGCGCAGACCGGTCGCACGCAGGAGGCGCTGACCCGGTACCGGGCCGCGCTGGACGCCGGGCGCGAGGCGAATGACCCGTATGCGACCGGTCGCGCGATGGAATCCGTAGGCGGTGCGCATCTGGAGCTCGCGGACTACGACCGGGCCGCCGACTGGTTCGGTCGCGCCCTCGCCCAGCGGCTGGCCCGGGACGAGCGTGCGGACGCCGCGCGGCTGTACGGCCGTATCGCCGCGACGCACACCTACGCGGGCCGCTACGGCGAGGCGATGCGCGGGTGGCGGGCCGCGGTCGCCGGGCACCGCAAGAACGGCGATGTGGCCGCCCACGCACGGGCGTTGAGCGAACTCGCGCGCGTCCAGGAGTACGCGGGGCGGCCCGAGGAGTCGCTGCGCACCTGCCAGGAGGCCGTCGAGTGGGCGCGGCGCGCCGAGGACGCACGACTGCAGGCCGCGCTCCAGCTGAGGCTCGCGGACACGCTGGAGCACCTGGGCGATCCGGCCGCGGCGGGGCTGCACCGAGGGGCCGCCGAGCGGCTGCTGGGAGAGGAACTTTCGGAGGCGGAACCGGAGCCGGAACAGCCTGATCCTGCGAAACAAGACGCTGACGCCTGCGAAATCCGTAGTACATCCACTGAAGATTGATGCAATGAAAGGCTAGACAGCGGGAACACCTTCATTAGACTGGCTCTGCCGCACCTTCTCCTGCGGTGCATACCGGTGTGCTCATGCGTGCCCGGGTATGTGTTGTATTGCCCCACACCCTCTGAGCCAAGGACCGTGATCGACGTGAAGGTCGGCATCCCCCGCGAGGTCAAGAACAACGAGTTCCGGGTGGCCATCACCCCCGCCGGCGTGCACGAGCTGGTGCGCCACGGCCACCAGGTCCTCATCGAGCAGAACGCCGGTCTCGGCTCGTCGATCCCGGACGTCGAGTACGTCGCCGCGGGCGCGCAGATCCTTGCCACGGCCGACGAGGTGTGGGCCACCGCCGACCTGCTGCTCAAGGTCAAGGAGCCCATCGCCGAGGAGTACCACCGCCTCCGCAAGGACCAGACGCTCTTCACCTACCTGCACCTGGCCGCCTCCAAGGAGTGCACCGACGCGCTCATCGAGTCCGGCACCACGGCGATCGCCTACGAGACGGTCGAGCTGCCCTCGCGCGCCCTGCCGCTCCTCGCCCCGATGTCCGAGGTCGCGGGCCGGCTCGCCCCGCAGGTCGGCGCCTACCACCTGATGCGCTCGGCCGGCGGCCGTGGCGTGCTCCCCGGTGGCGTGCCCGGCACCCAGCCCGCGAAGGCCGTCGTCATCGGCGGCGGCGTCTCCGGCTGGAACGCCACGCAGATCGCCGTCGGCATGGGCTTCCATGTCACGCTGCTCGACCGTGACATCAACAAGCTGCGCGAGGCGGACAAGGTCTTCGGCACCAAGGTCCGGGCGATCATGTCCAACGCCTTCGAGCTGGAGAAGGCCGTCCTGGACGCCGACCTCGTCATCGGCGCGGTGCTCATCCCGGGCGCCAAGGCCCCGAAGCTGGTCACCAACGAGCTCGTGTCGCGCATGAAGCCCGGAAGTGTCCTTGTCGACATCGCGATCGACCAGGGCGGCTGCTTCGAGGACTCCCGGCCGACCACCCACGCCGAGCCGACCTTCAAGGTCCACGACTCGGTCTTCTACTGCGTCGCCAACATGCCCGGCGCGGTGCCCAACACCTCCACCTACGCGCTCACCAACGCGACGCTGCCGTACATCGTCGAACTCGCCGACCACGGCTGGGTCGAGGCGCTGCGCCGTGACGCCGCGCTCGCCAAGGGTCTCAACACCCATGACGGCAAGGTCGTTTACAAGGAGGTCGCCGAGGCGCACGGCCTGGAGCATGTGGAGCTCGAGGCCCTGATCGGCTAAGTCACCTTTTCGTAAAGGCGATACGTCAATAAGGCGCGTCAACCACTCACAGGCGGCCGGACCTTGCCCGACAAGGTCCGGCCACATGTGTGTATGGTCACTTTGCGACGCTCGGTCAACTCGCCTCGAACGTAACCCTTTGGTCGATTCGCACACCGGTGAAACCTGCTGTGCGACGGCCGTACGCCCTTGACAGCGCGATGTTTGATTGCCGACACATCCTGCCGGGTCCGGCGGATTGTGTTGCTGTGAACACCCGACACGCCATAGAGTCGCCAACCGTCGGCATGGTGCCACGCTGACCTTGTCTAGAAGTTTCCTGGTCACCAAGGAGGTAAGACGACTTGTGAATGAGTCGACATTTACTCCCGGAGGTGGTCAACCAGGAACGCCTGCACGGGCTGAGGGCCCCGCGGGGTTCGAGGCTGTCGGCTCCGTCGCGGTGCGCACCTTCGCAGCCCACCAGAGCCACCTGAACCGAAGGGTGACTCTGTCAGCACACCAGAGCATGGATGGCCATCACGTGAACGCCATGGCCGGCGACGGAAGTGGCGCGCCCCACAGCCAGTTCGCCGACTACGACGAACTGCCCGAGGGGCACTTCTACGACCCCGACGCCGAATACGAGCCCGACCCGGAGTACGCGGCCACGCTCGCTCCCGACGCTGCCCGTCAGCGCCG
Source organism: Streptomyces sp. NBC_00019 (assembly GCF_045041015.1). Classification (NCBI taxonomy): domain Bacteria; kingdom Bacillati; phylum Actinomycetota; class Actinomycetes; order Kitasatosporales; family Streptomycetaceae; genus Streptomyces; species Streptomyces sp. NBC_00019. The sequence goes on along the minus strand of NZ_CP108302.1, from coordinate 2,620,752 downwards.
TGAGCGCATCGGTCCGACCGGTCGCCCGCTGCCGTACTTCCCGATCCCGGGTCCGCTGACCGATCACGGACCCGCGAAGATCATCGCGATGTGCAACCAGAAGGGCGGCGTCGGCAAGACGACGTCGACCATCAACCTGGGTGCCGCGCTCGCGGAGTACGGACGTCGCGTGCTGCTCGTGGACTTCGACCCGCAGGGCGCGCTGTCGGTGGGCCTCGGTGTCAACCCGATGGAGCTCGACCTCACCGTCTACAACCTGCTCATGGAGCGGGGCATGGCGGCCGACGAGGTCCTGCTGAAGACCGCGGTTCCCAACATGGACCTGCTGCCGAGCAATATCGACTTGTCGGCGGCGGAGGTCCAGCTGGTCTCCGAGGTCGCGCGCGAGTCGACATTGCAGCGGGCCCTGAAGCCGCTCATGGCCGACTACGACTACATCGTGATCGACTGTCAGCCTTCACTGGGTCTGCTCACGGTCAACGCCCTGACGGCCGCGCACAAGGTGATAGTGCCACTGGAGTGTGAGTTCTTCGCCCTCCGCGGTGTCGCCCTGCTGACGGAGACCATCGAGAAGGTCCAGGAGCGGCTCAACCCGGAGCTGGAGCTCGACGGGATCCTCGCCACGATGTACGACTCGCGCACCGTGCACAGCCGTGAGGTGCTCGCGCGTGTCGTCGAGGCGTTCGACGACCACGTCTACCACACGGTCATCGGGCGCACGGTCCGCTTCCCGGAGACCACGGTCGCCGGTGAGCCGATCACCACGTACGCTTCCAACTCCGTCGGCGCCGCCGCCTACCGCCAGCTCGCCAGGGAGGTGCTCGCCCGGTGTCACGCCGAGTGAGTCTGCCGGGGGCCGACGAACTCTTCCGTACGACAGGGGGAATGGCGCTCCAGCCGTCCACTCCGCGGCGGGGGGCCAACGGCGAAGCCCGGGTGCCCGCACCCGCGGGGGAGAGCGACGGGGCCGCGGCCGGGTCGTCCGAGGACGCGCCGCAGTCGGTGCCCGCGCAGGGCGGTGACGGCGACGGGGCGGAGCATGTGGCCACGGAACCGGCCGCGGCCGGCGAGTCCCGCAGCCGGGACGCGGAGCGCTCCGGGCGACGTCAGGACGCGCAGGAAGGTTCTGCCGCGCCGCGCAAGCAGCGTGGCGGTGCCCGGGCGGCCTCACGTCGGCCCAGCGGGCGTGAGCGGCACGACGAGAAGATCACCGTGTACGTCTCCGCCGAGGAGCTCATGGATCTGGAGCACGCCCGTCTGGTGCTCCGCGGCGAGCACGGGCTGGCCGTCGACCGCGGGCGCATCGTCCGCGAGGCGGTCGCCGTGGTGCTGGCCGATCTGGAGTCCCGGGGAGACGCGAGCATCCTCGTACGCCGACTGCGCGGGCGGTAGCGGTAGCCTGCGGGGGCCATGACCTCGAACGACGTTCCCGCCCCCGGCGCACCTGCCGGTCGTCGGCGTGTGCTGGGGCGGGGCGCTCTGCGGGTTGAGCCGGAGGGCGAGTCGGTGGCTGCGGTCGAGTCTCCGGCCGAGGCCGGTGGGCCGTTGCGCCCACCCGTGCCGGCAGCGGAACCGGAGCCGGAGGTCGCGGAGCCCGAGGTCGTCGTACCGGAACCCCAGCCGGAACCCCAGCCGGAACCCGAACCGGAGCCCGAGGCCCCGCCTCGTGAGACCCCCGCCGAACCCCAGGAACCCGGCGACGGTGTCTTCAAGGTCCGTCTCTCCAACTTCGAAGGTCCCTTCGATCTCCTCCTCCAGCTGATTTCCAAGCACAAGCTGGACGTGACCGAGGTCGCCCTGTCCAAGGTGACCGACGAGTTCATGGCGCACATCAGGGCGATGGGGCCGGACTGGGACCTGGACCAGACGACCGAGTTCCTCGTGGTCGCCGCCACGCTCCTCGATCTCAAGGCGGCCCGTCTGCTGCCCTCCGCCGAGGTCGAGGACGAGGCCGACCTCGCGCTCCTAGAAGCGCGGGACCTGCTGTTCGCGCGGCTGCTGCAGTACCGCGCGTACAAACAGATCGCCGACATCTTCAACCACCGCCTCGACGAGGAAGCCCGCCGCTACCCCCGTACCGTCGGCCTCGAACCGCACCACGCAGAACTGCTGCCCGAGGTCGTCATCAGCATCGGCCCGGAGGGGTTCGCGAAGCTCGCCGTGAAGGCGATGCAGCCCAAGCCCAAGCCGCAGGTGTACGTCGACCACATCCACGCGCCGCTGGTCAGCGTGCAGGAGCAGGCCGGAATCGTCGTGGCCCGGCTGAAGGAGCTCGGCGAGGCCAGCTTCCGGACGCTGGTCGAGGACATCGACGACACCCTCACCGTCGTGGCGCGATTCCTGGCGCTGCTGGAGCTGTACCGGGAGAAGGCCGTCGCGCTGGACCAGGAGACGGCCCTCGGTGACCTCATCGTGCGGTGGACCGGCGGGGAGGGCGACGCCGAGCCGATGGTGACCGACGAGTTCGACCGACCGCCCGAGCCGCCCAAGGAGGACAAGGCGTGAGCGAGGAGACCACCGACGTCCGGGCCGGGCAGCGCACCGTCGCCGACCTCGATCTCAAGCCCGCCCTGGAGGCCGTCCTCATGGTCGTGGACGAGCCCGCCACCGAGGAACACCTCTCGAAGATCCTCCAGCGGCCCAAGCGGCAGATCGCGGACGCGCTGCGGGAGCTGGCCGACGAGTACACCGTCCAGGGGCGCGGGTTCGAGCTGCGGCTGATCGCCGGGGGCTGGCGTTTCTACAGCCGGCCCGAGTTCGCGGCGGCTGTCGAGGGCTTCGTGCTGGACGGCCAGCAGGCCCGGCTCACCCAGGCGGCCCTGGAGACCCTGGCCGTCGTCGCCTACCGTCAGCCGGTGAGCCGCAGCAGGGTCTCTGCCGTACGAGGAGTCAACTGTGACGGGGTCATGCGGACCCTCCTCCAGCGCGGTCTGGTCCAGGAGGCGGGCGCGGAACCCGAAACAGGTGCGATCCTGTACGTGACGACGAACTACTTTCTGGAGCGGATGGGCCTGCGAGGCCTGGACGAGCTCCCGGAGCTCGCGCCCTTTCTCCCCGAGGCGGAGGCGATCGAGGCCGAGACGCTGGAAGGGGTCCCGTCGTTCGATCCGGACGCACCGGATGCAGATGCAGACGACACGACGACGACGGAACTTTGATGCGAAGCAGTGGCAGCGGCAGTGGCAACAACAGCGGGCGCGGCAAGCCCCGGGGAACCGGTGGGGGCGGCAACCCCCGCGGGACGGGTGGACGCGGCTCCCAGCCGAAGGGCGGGGGAGGGCGCGACGACAAGCCGAAGCGCGAGGGCAAGCCCCGTCCCGAGGAGCGCCGCTATGACGTAGGGCCGGGCGGGACCCATGACGGACCGAAGTCCGGGCGTGGCACCTCCGCGCGCGGCGGTGCCAAGGGCGGGCCCAAGCAGGGCCAGGGCACCGGGCGCGGCCGCTGGGTCCCCGCGACCTCCCGCGAGTACGAGGCGCGGGCCGAGGAGCGCAACCGCGAGCGGTACGCGAACAAGAAGGACGTCAAGCTGCCCAAGACCTTCCCGGGCGCCGAGCAGGAGGGCGAGCGTCTGCAGAAGATCCTCGCGCGTGCGGGCTACGGCTCCCGGCGGGCCTGCGAGGAGCTCATCGAGCAGGCGCGGGTCGAGGTCAACGGCGAGATCGTCCTGGAGCAGGGCAGGCGTGTCGACCCGGAGAGGGACGAGGTCAAGGTCGACGGCCTGACGGTCGCGACGCAGTCGTACCAGTTCTTCTCGCTGAACAAGCCGGCCGGCGTCGTCTCCACGATGGAGGACAACGAGGGCCGTCAGTGCCTCGGCGACTACGTCACCAACCGTGAGACGCGGCTCTTCCACGTCGGTCGGCTCGACACCGAGACCGAGGGTGTCATCCTGCTCACCAACCACGGCGAGCTGGCGCACCGGCTGACCCACCCCAAGTACGGCGTGAAGAAGGTCTACCTCGCGCACATCGTTGGTCCGATCCCGCGGGACCTGGGCAAGCGACTGAAGGACGGCATCCAGCTGGAGGACGGGTACGCGAAGGCGGACCACTTCCGGGTCGTCGAGCAGACCGGCAAGAACTACCTCGTCGAGGTCACCCTGCACGAGGGCCGCAAGCACATCGTGCGCCGCATGCTGGCGGAGGCCGGCTTCCCGGTCGACAAGCTGGTGCGGGTCGCCTTCGGCCCGATCACCCTGGGCGACCAGAAGTCGGGCTGGCTGCGGCGGCTGTCCAACACGGAGGTCGGGATGCTCATGAAGGAAGTCGACCTCTAGGTCTTGGCGTTTCGTCCGTACGACGGCCGGTTCCGGATTCTTCTCCGGGGCCGGCCGATTCGTTTTGGCGCTGCCGCCGGTCTCTATCCCACACGGACGAGGGGAGCGGGCATGACCGCGACGACGGATCTGCGGGCCCGGCGGGGCCATGACGGGGACGAGGGCCGGGCGTCCTCGCGGACCGGGCCGCACCGGATCGCCACCAGCACGTGTCTGACGGCCCTGGAGAGCCGCGCGCGGCGTCCGCTGCTCGCCGGGCTCGGCGGGCCGTCAGAGGCGCCTGAGGAGCCGCTGAGGGTCCCTGCGACGGCTGCGGGGCTGTTCGCCCGCGTCGAGCTGCCCGAGGTGCGGTCATGAACCCGGGGGAGCTGCTGGAGCGTTCGCTCGCGTATGCGCTGGGGAGCGTGGCCGTGGTGGGGGCTGCCGGACTGGGCCGGGCGACGCCCTGTGCGGCGTGGGATCTGGGGGAGCTGCTCGAGCATCTCGACGACTCCCTGGACGCGTTGCACGAAGGGCTGACCGGCGGGCGGATCGGACTGCTCCCGCAGAGCGACCGCGTGTGCGGCTTCCGTACGCGCGCGTGCGCCGTGCTCGGTGCCTGGGCGGCCGGCCCTCGTGATCTGGTCCAGGTCGGAGAACGGCCGCTGGACGTACGGGTGATGGGCGCGGTCGGCGCCGTCGAGATCGCCGTGCACGGCTGGGACGTGGCGCAGGCCAGTGGGCGGTCGCGGCCCTTCCCGGTCGCGCTCGCGGCCGAGTTGCTGCCCATCGCGCGGTGCGTGGTCACCGAGGAGGACCGAGGGGTGCGGTTCGCGGAGCCGGTCGCCGTCCCGCCCTGCGCGCCGCCCGGCGCCCGGCTCCTGGCCTTCCTGGGGCGGCGCGATTCCTTCCCGGGATGAGTCCGGTGGGTTCTTCGGCGGCTAGCTAGGACTCCCGGGCCGCCTGCCCCGACGGACGCGGGCCCGCGCTCCGGGCGGCGGCGGTCGGCGTGGGGTTCGCACCGCCCGTCCGGGAGGGTTCGCCGTCGTCGAGCGCCCAGGACCGACCGGCGCCGGCCAGCAGGCGCCGCATCGTCTCCGCGGCACGGACGGACGCGGTGGCGCAGCAGTTGTTGAACAGGACGTGGAGCTGCTCGACCCGCCCGGCGAGCGAGCGCAACCGGGGCAGCCACTCGGCGAGTTCGTCCTGGCCGTACTCGTACCGGAAGCGGTCCTCCTTGCTCCCCGATCCCCAGGCCGCGCTGCGACCGTGGAAGCGGACGACGGACAGCCGCGGTGAGGTGACGGGAGCGACGGGCGGGATCGAGGAGGGGAGTGCCTGGGTCATGTCGACGGCCACGGTGGTCATGCCGTACCGGGCGAGCAGCGCGCAGGTCACGTCCGCCCACTCGCTGCGCCACCAGCCGGGATGCCGGAACTCCACGGCGACCGGCCACCCGGCGGTCCGCTCGGCGCACTCCCGCAGGAACTCCCCGGCCCGCTGTCCGGGCCGGAACCATGGCGGGAACTGGAACAGCACGCTGCCGAGCCGTCCGGCCGCCCGAAGGGGCTCGATCCCCTCGGTGAACCGCGCCCACACCTCGTCCAGCACCGCCGGGTTCCCGGGCTCGGCGGACAGCCCGCCCGGCATCGCGGAACTCCGTGTCGGATGCCCGGTGAGCAGCGAGAACGCCTTCACGTCGAAGACGAAGCCCGATGGCGTCCGCTCGGCCCACTGCCGGCTGGTGCCGGCGCCGGGCAACGCGTAGTACGACGAGTCGACCTCGACGACCGGGAACCGCTCGGCGTAGTGCCGCAACCGTCCCTCGGCGTCCCGTCGCCCCGGCGGATACCAGCCGCTGCCGGTCAACGCCCGGTCCGTCCACGAACACGTGCCCACCAGGATCTCGCTCATGCGGTGCGGTTACCCGGGTTGTGCGATCCCATCCGGCAGCTTTATAGTCGTAGTGACTATTAAAGGGGTGGGGGCGCGTGGACGCATACGACAAGTACGCCTACGAGCCCTTCGCCGTCACCGTCGATCTCGCCGTCCTCACCGTCACCGAGGGCGCTCTGCACGTCCTGCTCGTGGAGCGCGGACAGGAGCCGTACGCCGGGCACTGGGCGTTGCCCGGCGGCTTCGTGCAGCCGGACGAGTCCGCCGAGACGGCCGCCCGGCGTGAACTCGCCGAGGAGACCGGACTGTCGGACGTCTCCGGGCTGCATCTGGAACAGCTGCGCACCTACAGCGAGCCCGACCGCGACCCCCGGATGCGCGTCGTGTCCGTCGCCTTCGCCGCGCTGCTGCCGGACCCGCCCGAGCCGCACGGCGGCAGCGACGTCGCGGACGCCCGCTGGGTGCCGTACGGCAAAGCGCGACCGCTCGCCTTCGACCACGACCGGATCCTGGCCGACGCCCAGGAACGCGTCGGCGCCAAGCTCGAGTACACCTGCCTCGCCACCGCTTTCTGTGGGACGGCGTTCACGCTCGGCGAGCTGCAGCAGGTCTACGAGACCGTGTGGGGCACCGCCCTCGACCGCCCCAACTTCCGGCGCAAGGTGCTCGCCACGCCCGGCTTCGTCGAACCGGTCCCGGGCGCCGCGCGACTGACCGGCGGCCGCGGCAAACCGGCCGCGCTCTACCGCGCGGGCACGGCCACGACGCTCCATCCGCCTCTGCTCCGAACGCCTCGGGAAGGACGTCCAGCATGACCGCCACGACCGTCAGGAAGCGCGCCGCCACGGGGGCCCTGCTGGGGCTCGCCCTGGGGGACGCGCTGGGCTTCCCGACCGAGTTCAACGACGTGCCGTCGATCCTCGCCAAGTGCGGGCCGTGGCGGGAGATGGAGCTGCCGAAGCCGGCGATCGTCACGGACGACACACAGATGACGCTGGCGCTGGGGCGAGGGCTGCGCACGGCCATGGACCGCGGGCTGCTCGCGCCCAAGCGGATGGAGCGTCCGGTGCGCGAGGAGTTCGTGGACTGGTACCAATCGCCGGAGAACAACCGCGCGCCGGGCCGGACCTGTCTCGTCGCGTGCAATCTGCTGAAGACCGAAGGGCGGCTGTGGCAGGACGCCAGCCAGATCCACTCCAAGGGCTGCGGTGCCAACATGCGCGTCGCCCCCGTCGGCCTGGTCCCCGGCCTGAGCGACGAACAGCGCTCCGGCGCCGCCCAGTTGCAGTCCGCGCTCACTCATGGGCACCCGACCGCGCTCGCCGCGTCCGACCTCACCGCGCACGCCGTACGGCTGCTCGCCCAGGGTGCCGAGCCGACCGGACTGGTCGGGCTGCTGCGGTCGTACGCCGTCGAGAACCGGACCCGGTACCACCACCGCTGGCTCGGCGACCTGTGGACCCGCAGTCAGGACCCGACGCCCGAGCACTTCATCGCGCGCGGCTGGGACGAGTGCCTGGAGATCCTCGGGCGCCTTCAGGAAGCGGTCCGTTCGGTGTCCCCGGAGACCGATCCGTGTCTGGCGACCGGTGAGGGGTGGATCGCCGAGGAGGCGCTGGCGACCGGGCTGTTGTGCTTCCTGCTGTTCGTCGACGAACCGGTGACGGCCCTGCGGCGGGCCGCCTGCACCGCCGGGGACTCCGACTCGATCGCCTGTCTGGCGGGGGCCTTCGCGGGGGCGTACCACGGGGCCGACGTATGGCCCGCCGAGTGGGCGGACCGGATCGAGTACCAGAGCGAGCTGGCGACGCTCGGCGCTCTCTGGGACTAGGCCAGCCGGATCGAGCCGCCCTGCACCGTGATCTTCTTCTCGGCCAGCGGGCGGGGCGCCGGCGGGTTCTCCACCGAGCCGTCCGTGATGCTGAACTTGCTGCCGTGGCAAGTGCAGTTGATGGTGCCGCCGTCGACGTTGGCCACCGGGCACCGCTGGTGAGTGCAGATGCTGGTGAAGGCCTTGAACTCGCCTTCCTTCGGCTGGGTGACGACGACCTTCTCGTCCTTGAAGATCTTGCCGCCGCCGACCGGGATCTCGCTGGTCTTCGCCAGTTCCTGGCCGGCGGAGGCCTCGACGGTGTCGGACCCGGAGTCGCCCTCGTTGCCGTACTCGCCGCAGCCGACGGTGAACGCCGCGGCCCCGGTCGCGAGGAGGACCGTGCGTCGCGTCGGGCCGTGAGTCGTCATGTCGTCACTCCGAAGGTGCGGAAGAACCAGAGGGCGGAGGTCAGCCAGATGATCGTGAGCGCGGTGAAGACGAGCCCGCCGACGATCGGCAGCAGCCAGTTGGGGAGTCGCTCCGAGCGGAGCAGCAGCATCTTGGCACTGAACACTCCGAAGAAGAAGCAACCCAGGAGGGAGTGCCAGAAAACGCGCGTTTCGTACGTCTGATAGCCCAGCGCGTACAGACAGTGCACCGCCACCGGCACCGCCACCAGGAACGCCACCCGCCCCGACCAGCGGTGCAGCACCCCTGACCAGCTCGGGCCCGGCAGCCTGCCGTACATCATCAGCGCCGAGAAGAACTGGACGACGGCGAAGAAGATCGCGACCGTCGCCATCCAGGACTTCACCGCGCCCGTGCTGCTGAAACCGGCGAGGTTGAAGGCGGTCCCCGCCGGGTCGTGGACCTTGCCGTACACACCGAGGGCGACCGCCACCGCGGCGGCGACCAGCGCGGGAACCAGATAGCGCGCCGGGCTCGGCCGCGGTTCGGAGGGCTGGGGAGAGGGGAATCCCTGGGTGGCGGCGTTCGGGTCGGCGGTCATGTCGGCTCCCTCGTACGGACTGGAGTTCAGGGGGTGACGGGGCGGGCCGTGAGCTGCTGTCCGTCGACCGTCACCACGCCGGTCTCCGGGTCGATCTCGGGTGCGGGGGAGGGCTTGCCGTCCTTCTTGAGGATGCCGACCTGGCTGCCGTCCTTCAGCACGATCCAGCCGCCGTCGAACTTCGCGTCGCGCACGGTGGCCGTCGCCCGGTACAGGCCGGACGGCTTGATCGCCTTGTCGGCGGTGAAGGTGTAGTGCCCGCCGCCGATGTCGACCGTGCCGCTGATCCGCTTGCCCTCCTTGAGGGTGCCGTTCAGCTTCGAGCCGTCCTTGGCGGTGAGCTTCATGGTGCCGTCGTCCTCGACGTCGCCCTTGAGCCACGACTCCTTGTCCCGGCCGTCGCAGAAGTACGCGATCGCCCGGCCGTCGCGCAGGGACACGGCGATCGCGGAGGAGTCGTCGTCGGTGCGGCCCGCGTAGTCGGCGTTCGGGACGGGCACCTTCGACGGCGAGGGGGACGGAGACGGGGTCGTCCGCGTGGGAGTCGGGCTCGGTGACGCCTTGGTGCTCGGCGACTCCTGCACCGAGGACGAGGTGGTCTTCTCGCCCGTCGTCGCGTTCAGCGACAGCATGAACAGGCCTACCAGCAGACCCGCGAGAAGGGTGAGCAGCGGTCCGGAGCGCTTCATACGGGCCTCCCCCGAGGCGGGCTTCCTGCCATGAGAGCGGACCCGGGGCCTTGAGTCCAGAGGCGCACGGGCGCGTTCTCACCACAAGTAGCGGAATAGGGCAATCTGGGTGACATTGGCAGAGTTCGGCGCCGGGTCCCCCGGGCTCGGCCGACCTCGCGAAAGGTATGACCATGGCGGGTAACGACCTCGGCAGTCTTCTGGGAGGACTCCTCGGCTCGGGCAACGGTTCCAGCGGGAGCAACATCCTTGGCGCGCTGCTCTCCGCGCTCGGCAAACAGGGCGGCAACGGCAACAACCCGCTGGGCGGACTGCTCGACACCCTGGCCAGGTCCGGCCTCGCCCAACAGAAGGACTCCTGGGTCGGCACCGGCGCCAACCAGTCCGTGACCGGCGCGCAGATCCAGCACGCGCTGCCCGACGAGACCCTCCAGCAGGTCGCCGAGGAGACGGGCGTCTCCACGGACACGGCCGCGGACGAGCTGGCCCAGGTGCTGCCGCGGGTCGTGGACAAGCTGACGCCGGACGGACAGGTCCCGGCCGGCCTCGAAGACCTCGCCAGGCAGCAGAACCTGTAGGTGTCTCAGCGGGCGGGCGGGGCACACCGCCCCGACGCGGGCTGACTACGCTGGATGTACCAAGAGCCGTACATCAGCAAGGAGCACAGCCGTGGCGGTACGAGCGGTCCGGGGCGCCGTCCAACTCGAACTGGACGAAGCCGGTCACATGGACGAGCAGGTCGGAGCGCTGCTCACCGCCGTCCTGGAGCGGAACGACCTCACCGCGGACGACCTGATCAGCATCTGGTTCACGGCCACTCCGGATCTGCACAGCGACTTCCCGGCGGCCGCGGCCCGCAAGCTCGGCATCGTGGACGTCCCGCTCATCTGCGCCCAGGAGCTCGACATCGAGGGCGCCATGCCCCGCGTCGTGCGGATCCTCGCGCACATAGAGTCCGACCGGTCCCGTACCGAGATCAACCACGTCTACCTGGGCACCGCGGCCGCCCTGCGCAAGGACATCGCCCAGTGAGAACCGCACTCGTCATCGGCACCGGCCTCATCGGCACGTCCGCCGCGCTGGCGCTGGTCAGCCGGGGCGTCCAGGTCCACCTGGCCGACCACGACCCCGAGCAGGCCCGCACCGCCGCCGCGCTCGGCGCCGGCACCGACGAGGAGCCCGAGGGACCCGTCGACCTCGCGATCGTCGCCGCCCCGCCCGCCCATGTGGCCGCGGTGCTCGCCGACGCCATGCGCCGGGGCGTGGCCCGCGGCTACATCGACGTGGCGAGCGTCAAGGGCGGACCGCGCCGCGAACTGGAGGCGCTCGGCGTCGACCTCGCCTCGTACATTGGCACGCACCCCATGTCCGGCCGCGAGAAGTCCGGCCCGCTGGCCGCGACCGGCGACCTCTTCGAGGGCCGCCCCTGGGTGCTGACGCCGACCCGGGACACCGACACCGAGGTGCTGAACCTCGCCCTGGAACTGGTCTCGCACTGCCGTGCCGTACCGGTCGTGATGGACGCCGACGCCCACGACCGCGCCGTCGCGCTGGTCTCCCACATGCCCCACCTGGTGTCGAGCATGGTCGCCGCGCGGCTGGAGAGCGCCGAGGAGGCCGCCGTACGACTGTGCGGCCAGGGCATCCGTGATGTGACCCGGATCGCCGCGTCCGACCCCCGGATGTGGATCGACATCCTCTCCGCGAACCCGGGGCCGGTCGCCGACCTGCTCACCGACGTCGCCGCCGACATCGAGGAGACGGTGCAGGCGCTGCGGTCCCTGCAGTCCTCCGACGAGGCCAAGCGCGGTGAGGGAGCCGTTGGCATCGAGGACGTGCTGCGGCGCGGGAACGCGGGCCAGGTGCGGGTACCCGGCAAGCACGGGTCCGCCCCGCGCACCTACGAGGTCGTGGCTGTCCTCATCGACGACCAGCCCGGTCAGCTGGCCCGTATCTTCGCGGACGCGGGACGGGCCGGGGTCAACATCGAGGACGTGCGCATCGAGCACGCGACCGGACAGCAGGCGGGTCTGGTGCAGCTGATGGTGGAGCCGCAGACGGCGCCGGTCCTGACGGCGGCACTGCGGGAGCGTGGCTGGGCCATCCGCCAGTAAAGAGGCCGCTGGCGAGCCAGTACCCTTGTGCGGGGCCCCATCGCACCCCGCACTCCCCACCACACCGCACCAGGAAGGTGTCCTCCCGTGGAAAACGGCGCCGCCCAGCCCGTGATCGTCGCCATCGACGGTCCCTCCGGCACCGGCAAGTCGAGCACGTCGAAGGCCGTCGCGGCGCAGCTCGGTCTGAGCTACCTGGACACCGGCGCCCAGTACCGGGCGATCACGTGGTGGATGGTGACCAACGGGATCGACATCGAGGACCCGACCGCGATCGCCGCCGTGGCAGGCAAGGCGGAGATCATCTCCGGCACCGACCCGGCCGACCCGACGATCACCGTCGACGGCACCGACGTCGCCGGGCCGATCCGCACCCAGGAGGTCACCTCCAAGGTGAGCGCGGTGAGCGCGGTGCCGGAGGTGCGGGCCCGGATCACCGAGTTGCAGCGCTCGATCGCCGCCTCGGCGGAGCAGGGCATCGTCGTCGAGGGCCGGGACATCGGTACGACCGTGCTGCCCGACGCCGACCTCAAGATCTTCCTCACCGCCTCCCCGGAGGCGCGTGCCGCCCGCCGCAGCGGTGAGCTGAAGGGCGCGGACGTCAACGCCACCCGCGAGGCCCTGGTCAAGCGGGACGCGGCCGACTCCAGCCGGAAGACCTCGCCGCTCGCCAAGGCCGGCGACGCGGTCGAGGTGGACACCACCGAGCTCACGCTGACGCAGGTCATCGAGTGCGTCGTCACCCTCGTCGAGGAGAAGCGGGCCGGGAAGTGACCGTCCCTTCGGAGCGGGGTGCAGAGGTCGGGCGGCGCATCGGCGTCGGCCTGATGTACGGGCTGTGGAAGCCGCGCGTGCTGGGCGCCTGGAAGGTGCCCGCGACCGGCCCGGTGATCTATGCCGTCAACCACTCCCACGCCATCGACGGCCCGATGGTCATGGGCGTGGCGCCCCGGCCGACGCACTTCCTGATCAAGAAGGAAGCGTTCATCGGCCCCCTCGACCCGTTCCTGCTCGCCATCGGGCAGGTCAAGGTCGACCGGTCGGGCACCGACCGCACGGCCATCACCCAGGCCCTGGACGTGCTCTCGGCCGGCGGTGTTCTCGGGATCTTCCCGGAGGGCACCCGAGGCGAGGGCGACTTCGCCGCGCTGCGCGCCGGGCTCGCGTACTTCGCCGTCCGCAGCGGCGCCGCGATCGTCCCGGTCGCCGTGCTGGGAAGTTCCGACCGTCCCGGACGGTTGATAAAGGCGCTGCCTCCGTTGCGCAGCCGTGTCGACGTGGTCTTCGGTGACCCGTTCGAGGCGGGCGACGGCAGCGGGCGGCGTACCCGTAAGGCGCTCGACGAGGCGACCGAGCGCATCCAGAAGCAGCTCACCACGCACCTGGAAAACGCCAGGCGCCTGACCGGGCGCTGAGCGACACTAAGTAGTGGATCAAACCGGAGAAACCGGGTGGTCCACCGATCACCACGATGAACGACGAGGTACGGACTTCATGAACGACCACATCCACTCCGACGGCTCGGGCGAGCAGCACGACCACGGAGCGCTTGGCGATGCCGAGTACGCGGAGTTCATGGAGCTCGCCGCGGAAGAGGGCTTCGATCTCGAGGACGTCGAGGGCGCGATCGAGGAGGCCGGTCACGGGCCGCTGCCCGTGCTCGCCGTCGTCGGCCGCCCGAACGTCGGCAAGTCGACCCTGGTGAACCGCATCATCGGCCGCCGCGAGGCCGTCGTCGAGGACAAGCCCGGCGTCACCCGCGACCGCGTGACCTACGAGGCCGAGTGGGCGGGCCGCCGCTTCAAGGTCGTCGACACCGGCGGCTGGGAGCAGGACGTCCTCGGCATCGACGCCTCCGTGGCCGCGCAGGCCGAATACGCGATCGAGGCCGCCGACGCGGTCGTCTTCGTCGTCGACGCCAAGGTCGGCGTCACCGACACCGACGAGGCCGTCGTCCGGCTGCTCCGCAAGGCCAACAAGCCCGTGGTGCTCTGCGCCAACAAGGTCGACGGCCAGAGCGGCGAGGCCGACGCCACCGCTCTGTGGTCCCTCGGCATCGGCGAGCCGCACCCGGTCTCCTCGCTGCACGGCCGCGGCACCGGCGACATGCTGGACGCCGTCCTGGAGGCCCTGCCGGAGGCGCCTGAGCAGACCTTCGGCACCGCTGTCGGCGGTCCGCGCCGCATCGCGCTCATCGGCCGCCCGAACGTCGGCAAGTCCTCCCTCCTGAACAAGGTGGCCAACGAGGAGCGCGTCGTCGTCAACGAACTCGCGGGCACCACCCGTGACCCGGTCGACGAGCTCATCGAACTCGGCGGCGTCACCTGGAAGTTCGTCGACACGGCGGGCATCCGCAAGCGCGTCCACCTCCAGCAGGGCGCCGACTACTACGCCTCGCTGCGCACCGCGGCCGCTGTCGAGAAGGCCGAGGTCGCGGTCATCCTGATCGACGCCTCCGAGTCCATCTCGGTGCAGGACCAGCGCATCGTCACCATGGCGGTGGACGCGGGCCGCGCGATCGTCATCGCCTACAACAAGTGGGACACCCTCGACGAGGAGCGCCGCTACTACCTGGAGCGGGAGATCGAGACCGAGCTTGCCCAGGTCGCCTGGGCGCCCCGGGTCAATGTCTCGGCGCGCACCGGCCGTCACATGGAGAAGCTGGTCCCGGCGATCGAGACCGCCCTGGCCGGCTGGGAGACGCGTGTTCCGACGGGCCGCCTGAACGCCTTCCTCGGCGAACTGGTCGCCGCCCACCCGCACCCGGTCCGCGGTGGCAAGCAGCCCCGCATCCTCTTCGGCACCCAGGCCGGCACCAAGCCCCCGCGGTTCGTCCTCTTCGCCTCCGGCTTCATCGAGGCGGGCTACCGGCGCTTCATCGAGCGCCGGCTGCGCGAGGAGTTCAGCTTCGACGGCACCCCGATCCATATCTCGGTGCGGGTGCGCGAGAAGCGCGGCGCCAAGAAGAAGTAAGCGCGGAAACACAGGAAGGGCGGCCCCTTGTCGGGGCCGCCCTTCCTATTGCGTCAGAAGCCGCGGCGCTGGCCGGGCGGCAGCGCCGGCACATGCTGCACCATCGTGCTGTGCTGCCCGATCTGTCCGACGCGCTGCCACTGCGACTGCTGCTGCCCGACGCGGACACTGTGCGCACCCGCGCTGTAGGCGCTGTACGAGCTGCTGAACGACCCCGGCCGGTGGCCGCCGTACGCGTCCTGCGGAAGGTTCCCGAACGCGGTGAACCCCAGCTCCTCCTCGCCACTGCGGTCACCCGGCAGCGAGCGGAACGTCTCGACGTACTCGGCGTAGAGCGCGTCGTAGATCGGCGTGGCCGATGGGCCGCACAGCGGGTCCGGAGTCGGCCGCGAGGACGGGATCGACTGGTAGGACTGGCGGCGGAGAACGTCGTAGGTGTGCACGTATGTCCAAACGACCCTGAGCATCATGAGATGCGGCTGCGCTCAGGGGCGCGAGACTGCAGGCGTCCTCAGGTCCCGGCGAGCGGCATCGCGGCAGCGACCAACTTCCCGTTGGCCGCCGCCTTGTCGATCGCGTCCCGCAGCAGGTCCTCTCGGGGCTGACGCCCGATCGATCCCACCGGCGCCGCGAACATCAGCACCTGCTGATGCTTGTTCGCGGCGGCCCGCCAGCTCTCCGTGACCTGGAGCGGCTGATGCGCCTGCCACCACGCGACCGGCTGCCCACCGGTCGGCCCCGGCTGAAGGACCGCGTGCAGCTGGCCCATCGCCAGCAGCACCGACCACCCGTGCAGCACCGGCGGTACCTCCGTCAGCTGCGTCACCGGCATGAACCCCTGCTCGATGAGGAGCGGCAGGAAGTCGTCGCCGACGTCGGTCGCGCCGGGGCGCACGATGGGGGCCGTCGGTTCGACCACGAGCGCCGGGTGCAACTCCCCGGCGATCAGCACGAGTCCGCTGGTGACGCCGAGCACCGCCTGCTCGGGTACGGCCTTCTCGGGGTTCGGCTCGACACGGTCGCCGCTGATGGAGCGCACGGCTCCCTGGAGCTGCTCCTCGGTGACTTGGACGATCTGCGAGGGCAGACAGGTGGCGTGGGCGAAGGCGAGGACGGCGGTCTCGTCGCCGATGAACAGGACGGTGCTGGTGCGCTCCGCTTCGGAGTCGCCCGGGGTGCGGCAGGACGTGCAGTCGTAACTGCCGGGGGCGTTCTCTCCGGCGAGCAGCCGGTTGGCCTCATCGTCGCCGATCTCGGCGCGAACCTCGTCGCTGACGTCGAGCATGCGCGGCACGGGTGACTCCCTCAGGAAGCGGTGCCCGGGTGGGTCCCGGGCTCATGAAGAAGACAACGGGTGATCTGTGGCGGGAGTCACGCTCCAGAGCGAACGGAATCGAACCATCCGGCGCACAGGGTCACGCCGGGCCCGGAATCGGGCACTCAACGTCAATTCCTAGGAAATCCAAGGAAGTTGGTTGCGTGAAGTGGGTCACAGATCACCAAGGCGACTGGTCGACAAATCAGGAAATCGGCGAATGAAGTGGGTGGCCGAAAAAAGTTGCTACCTGCGGTAACGGCGAACTGGCCTGGAGTGACAAGCAATTGGTTGATACCGGGCGGTCGCCCTCCCTAGATTCCTCGGCCGTGTGCAACGAGCACCGCTCGGGTTCGTCCGCCGGCCGTACCAAAGCCAGCTCGCAGCACCAGCCTCCGGCGGACGGGGCGGAGCGCGACGACCCTGCCCCTGCGCAGGGAGCGCGCCCCGCTTTGGGGGACCCCGGGTCCTTCGAGAGGGAAATACATGTCCGAATGTGCCGATACCACTCGCGACAACGTTCGTAAGACGCGTACGACGGCGGTTCTCGCCGGGGCGGCCCTGCTCGCCCCTCTCGGACTGCTGGCCGCGGCCGGCAACGCCACGGCGGCGGACGGCGGAGTGTGGGACCGCATCGCCCAGTGCGAGAGCGGCGGCAACTGGCACATCAACACCGGCAACGGCTACTACGGCGGCCTGCAGTTCTCTCCTTCCACCTGGCGCGCGTACGGCGGCAGCGCCTACGCGGCGACGGCGGACAGGGCGAGCAAGTCCCAGCAGATCGCCGTGGCCACCAAGGTCCAGCGCGCCCAGGGGTGGGGCGCCTGGCCCACCTGTTCCGCCCGGGCCGGAGCGTCCGGCACCGCCCCCTCGGTCTCCTCCGGCTCGGCCACCACCAAGGCCGCTCCGTCCAAGCCGTCGAAGGCGCCGGCCCGTTCCCAGAGCCACTCGGACCGCAGCGCGTCCCGTGGCGACTACACCGTCCGCAAGGGCGACACGCTGAGCGGCATCGCCGCCCGGCACGGGACCACCTGGCAGCGGATCCACGCCGCCAACAAGGCCGTCATCGGCGGTGATCCCAACATGATCGTGCCCGGGCAGCGTCTCGAGATCTGAGCTGCTCCCCCCTTTCCGGGCACGGGGCCCCGCCCGTTCGGTGCGCCGACCGGGTGGGGCCCCTGGGGCCTTCCGCCGCGTATCGACGGCCGTCCGCCCGGCACTGCTTAGCGTGGGCCGATGTACCGCATGCCGATCAAGCTCCTCCTCGCCGCCGCCTGTCTGCTCGCCGGAGCGGCGCCCGCCCCGGCGTACGCGGCACCACCGCCCCCGGCCCCCGGTCCGTCGCCCCTTTCCGTGCCGTACGACTGTGCCCGCGACGGGTGGCCCTGGAGCTGTGTCGCGCTGTGCGAGAGCAGCGGGCGCTGGGACGCCGACACCGGCAACGGCTTCTACGGCGGACTGCAGTTCTGGCAGCCCACCTGGGAGGAGTTCGGCGGCCTGACGTACGCCCCGCGCGCGGATCTCGCCACCCGTGAGCAGCAGATCGCCGTCGCCCAGGAGGTGCTGGCCGTGCAGGGCTGGGAGGCCTGGCCGGTCTGTTCGAAGCGGTACGGGCTCAAGGGCCGTATGCACACGGTGAAACCCGGCGACACGCTCTCGGCGATCGCCCGCAAGTACGGCATCCAGGGCGGCTGGCGGGCGCTCTACCAGGCCAACAAGGAGATGATCGGCGACTACCCGGACCGGCTGAACGTGGGCACGCTGCTGGTCGTCCCGAAGGAATCGAAGAGTGCTACCCGGGACTCGGCCGTGTTCGGTCCGCCCCTGTCGGCGGGCCCAGTTCGGCGGCCTCTCCGCTGAACACGACCGTGCCGCGGCGCAGTTCGTACACGACGGCCGTCCGGCCGTGCAGGACGGGCGGCAGCCGCTGCTCGGCGACGACCACGCAGGCGTCGAGCCCGCTCAACAGGTCGTACGTGCGGGCCGCTACCGTCGGCGACATGCCCTGCGTCGGTTCGTCGGCGAGCACCACGCGCGCGCGTGCCAGCAGGGCGCGGGAGAGGGCCAGCATGCGCTGCTCGCCGCCGGAGAGGGTGCCCGCGCGGCGCGGGAGCAGCGCGGTGAGCTGGGGATAGGCGTCGAGAGCCCGGTCGTACGACGGTGCGGCCAGCGTCAGGTTCTCGCGCACCGTGAGCGAGCCGAACACCGCCTGCCGCTCGGGGACCAGGCACAGGCCGTGCCGGGCGCGCTCGTGGGCGGGTACGCGGGTCACGTCGGTGCCGTCCCACACCACGGCGCCGCCGGACAGCGGCACGGTGCCGGCGATGGCGCGCAGGGCGGTCGTACGGCCGCTGCCGTTGCGGCCCAGCAGGACGGTGAGGCCGGGGCCCGGGGCGGCGAGGGTGATGCCGTGGAGGGCCTCCAGGGGGCCGTAGCGCACGCGCGCGTGGCGCAGGGAGATGGTCATGGGGCGGCTGTCCGAGCGGTGTCCAGGACATGGTCGGGCGGGCCCGAGGCGACGATGCGGCCCGCCGACATGACGTGCACGACGTCGGCGAGGTCGGCGACCAGGTCGAGGTCGTGCTCCACGACGAGGAGGGCCGTGCCGTCGGCGGCGAGGGCCTTCAGCACACGGGTCAGGGCGGTCACTTCAGCCGTGTCCAGGCCGGCGGCGGGTTCGTCGAGGAGGAGGACCCGGGGGCTGCCGGCGAGGGCTCTGGCGAGTTCCACGCGACGCAGGGTGCCGGTGGGGAGGGCGGCGGCGGGGAGGTCTCGGAGCGGGCCGTCCAGGGCGAGGAGCCTGAGGGTTCGCTCTACGGCGGCGGGGTCGGGGCGGTGTCCCTGTTCGGCGCCCACGTGAACGTTTTCGGTCACGGTCAACGAGGGGAAGACCGCGAGTTGCTGGAAGGTGCGGGCGATGCCGAGGCGGGTGCGGGCGTGGGCGGGGAGGCGGGTGATGTTCCGGGTGCCGAGGAGGATCCTGCCGCTGGTGGGGCGGAGCGTTCCGGCCAGGCAGTGGAACAGGGTGCTCTTGCCTGCGCCGTTGGGGCCGATGATCGCGGTGACGCTTCCTGGTGTGATGTCCAGGTCGACTCCGTCCAGGGCGGTGAAACTGCCGTAGCGGGCTTTGAGGTTACGGGCTTTGAGTGTGGGTGCGGGTGGCCCCTGCGGGGGTGGAGCGCCGTCGGCGGCTGTGGCATGCGTATCGGCGGCCGGCGGTCGTCCTGCCTGTGCCCTGCTCGCCGCTCCGGCCAACGTCGCTGCACGCGCGGGGCGTTGCTCCACCGGCCGCAGCCTTCCCCGCACCCGGTCCCCGAGCGGTGTCAGCGCCGCTCGTCGCCGCAGCCGCAGTCTTCCCGCCGCCGTTCGCAACGCCTCGTACGGGCCGCCCGGGAAACGGCCGACCAGTACCGCGAGTACGCCGATCAGGGCCGCCGCCATCCCGCCCCGCGCGCCCGCGTCCAGTCCCACCAGGAGCGCCGCTGCCAGCAGTGCGCCCAGGGTGCTGTCGGCGCCCAGGACCACCACGGCCGCGAACCACAGCAGCCCGCGGACGGGGTCGTAGGCGCCGGGGTCGAAGGCGCGCAGGCCCATGCCGAGCATTCCGCCGCCGAGGGCGGCCAGCGCGGCGCCCGCCACGAAGGCCAGGAGTTTGAGGGACGGGACCTGGACGCCCGCCGCCGACGCGCCCGCCTCGTGGTCGCGCATCGCCGCCAGCGCTCTGCCCGTACGGCCCGTGCGGAGCCGGCGCGTCGCCAGAAGGGCCGCTGCCAGGAGCGCCAACTCCAGGACGTAGTACGCCCGGTCGCCGTCGAAGCCCGACGGGCGGCCCAGCGACAGCCCCGACGTGGCGTACGGCTGGGCGAAGACGAAGCGGCTCACCCCCACGCCCACCGCGAAGGTGGCCAGAGCCAGCGCCAGGCCCCGGCGGCTGATCGCGGGCCAGCCGGTCAGCAGGCCCAGGGGCGCCACCAGCACGACGGCCACCGCGAGCGCGGCCAGTTCGGGAAGGCGAGGCAGTCCGGGGAAGCGGCCCGCCGCCAGCAGCGCCGTGAACAGGGCGCCCAGTCCGGCGTACGCCGCCTGTCCCAGCGAGATCTGACCGCCGCGCCCCGTGACCACCACCAGCGACAGCAGCACCACGCCCAGCGCCGGCACCTGCACCGACGTATGCAGATCCGAGCCCGCGAAGCCCAACGGCAACAAGAACAGCACCACCGCCACGATCCACGCGCCCGGCGGAGTGGCCACGCGCGCGGTGGCCGTGCGCGGGAGGGCGTCGCGGGTGCCGATCCGCGGCAGCACGAGCGCCGCGACCAGCAGCGCCACCACGAACAGGTTCGCCCCCACCGCCTGCAGCAGCGGCTCGCCCCAGCCCGACGGATGCAGCCGCGTCAGCTGGCTCTGCGCCACCCCGATGCCCAGCGCGACCACCACGGCGACCGGCAGACTGCGCATCCGTGCCGCCACCGCGACCGCGACGACCTCCATGACCAACAGCGGCAGGCCGTACGGGTCCAGGCGTACGAACGGCGCCAGCAGCACGCCCGTCAGGCCCGCCGTGAACGAGCCGAACGCCCAGCCCGCCGCGGCCACCCGGTCCGCGTCGATCCCGCCCAGCACGGCCAGTTGCCGGTCGTCCACCACGGCCCGCAGCTCCCGCCCGAAGCGCGTCCAGCGGATCACCGCCCCCACGCCCCCGGCCAGCACCAGCACCACGGCGAGCTGACCCCACGGGTCCGCCGACACCAGCTCCGGAGCGTCGTCCCGCGCCCCCTGCCCCCACACCAGCGCCGCCCCGCCCACCAGCAGCACGAACACCCCGATGGACGCGACCAGCGTCTGCGCCGGGTCGCTGCCCAGGACCGACAGCGGACGGAAGACGAAACGCTCCAGCACCACGCCGAGACTCGGCGCCAGGACCAGCAGCGTCAGCGTGGCGCCCGCCCACAGGGGCCAGTCCCACTCCACCACGCACTGGCGCAGCACGAACGCGCACACCATCGCGATCGCCCCGTGCGCGAAATTCAGCACCCCCGTTGCGCGGTACGTCACGATCAGGCCGATTCCGGTGAGGGCGGCGGCGCTGCCGACCGAGAGGCCGGCGAGTGTCAGGTCGTACGTGAGGGACGACATCAGTCGGTTTCTTCGGCGGGCTCGCAGATGGGACAGGGACCCAACTCGCCGCTCGCCGCCAGCTTGGCGTCCACCGGCACGGCCTCCACCTTTCCGGAGACCAGCGGGCAGTCCGCGCGGTGCCACAGGGTGCCGCCCGGCACCATCAGCAGGTCCCCGCTGACGGCGATCGGCGCCGTGGCCCGGCCGGGCTCCTCGGCGTCCGCGGGTTCCGTGGCGACCAGGAGGCCGTACAGCTCCTCCACACGCAGCGCGGCGATCGTGTTGCGGCCGTGTGCGAGCAGCACCGCTCCGGCGATGATCAGCGCGGCGCCGGGGACCGTGCAGGAGGCCAGGTAGGGCAGCTGACGTTCGGCGTAGCGCTCGCCGGAGACGCCGTACCAGCCGATGACGCAGAGCACCGCACCCGCGGCGAGCGCGGCCCAGCCGGCCCACAGAACGGGGTGCACGGTCCGCAGTCGGCTTGTCCGCATCTCTGGCCCCCACACGTCACGTGTCTGTCCATGTCAGCCAATGGCTTGCACTATGCCTTCTGGAAGCTGACCCTGAAAGCACCGGGCGCACATGGCCCGGACCGACACCCGGTGGTGAGCCAGATGGTTCTCGGGAGCGACCTCAGGCGGGGGAACGCACGGCGGGGCCGCGGCCCACGCCAGGCGGGACGGGGTACGGCGGCACTGACCGCCCTGGTGCTCCTCCTCGCCCCGGCCTTCGTGGCCTGCAGCGACGACAGCGGCGGGAACGAGACCCCGTCCATGACCCCGACCCCGGAGACGACGACCAGTGCGCCGCAGACGAGCGCACCGGCCAGTGGGCCCGCCGACCAGGCGGCGGCCGAGAAGGAGGTCAAGGAGAACTGGGAGAAGTTCTTCGACCCGAAGACCTCCACGAAGGCGAAACAGGCCGTCCTGGAGAACGGCGAGGCGATGGGCCCGGTCATGGCGGCCTTCAGCGGTGACGAGCGCGGCGGACAGGTGGAGGCGCAGGTCACCGAGGTGGAGTTCACCTCACCGACCAAGGCGACCGTGACGTACACACTCCTCATGAACGGTGCCACCGCCCTGCCGGACACCTCCGGGACGGCGGTCGAGGACGACGGCACCTGGAAGGTGTCCGTCAGCACGCTGTGCGCTCTGGTCCAACTGAGCGGCAATGCGTCGGCGTCGGCCCTTCCGGGCTGTTGAGGCCGCGGCCGCGGTGCTGCTGCTCGTCCTGAGCGCGGCCTGCGGCAGCCGGCTGCCGGAGAGCGACTTCGAGCACGGGGAGCGGGCCGGTCCCGCGCCGGACGGCACGCCGATCCGCGTCGGCGTCATCACCAGCGCCACCAGCCCGGTCGGCGGCGACACCTTTATCGGCCCTCGCGACGGCGCCAAGGCCTGGTTCGACCGGCTCAACGCGCGCGGAGGCATCGACGGGCGCCGCGTCGAGGTCCGTGAGTGCGACGACGGCGGCAGCGGCGTCGGCAACAACACCTGTGTGCACCAGCTGATCGACGAGGACGAGGTGGTGGCCCTGGTCGCCACCACCGCCCTCGACTACGCGGGCGCCTCCCGCGTCTCGCACGCGCGCGTGCCCGACATCGGCGGTCAGCCCATCGGGGCCGCCTACGACACCTATCCGCACCTGTACGGCATATACGGCAGCCTCGCGCCCCGTGACGGCACCAAGGGGTGGAACGGCAAGCAGTACGGCGGCACGGAGGTCTACCGCTACTTCAAGCGGGAGCACGGGGCCCGTACGGCCGCCGTCGTCTCGTACAACCAGGCCGCCTCGGCCGCCTACGCCCGGCTCGTCGAGCGGGGGCTGGAGGCCGAGGGCTACGAGGTGGTGAGCGAGCAGGTCGACTTCGCCCTGCCCAACTTCCGTGCCGTCGCGGCCGATCTGAAGGAGCAGGGGGCGGACCTGGTCTTCGACGCCATCGACTCGCACGGCAACGCCCAGTTGTGCGAGGCGATGGACGACGTCGGTGTGCGGGTCACCGCCAAGGTCACCAATGTGCAGAACTGGAGTTCCACCGTCCCCGACGACTACAAGGACTCCCCGCGCTGCCGCAACGCCCTGTGGGCCACCGGCTCCAGCCGCAACTACGAGGACACCGACCAGGAGGCGGTGCGGGAGTTCCGGGACGCCACCGAGGGGCTGGAGACGCATTCTCAGTGGCAGTTGGAGGGCTGGGCGGCCGCGATGTGGTTCACGGAGGCCGCCGAGTCGTGTGCGGAGAGCGGCGGCGGTGTCACGCGCGCGTGCGTGGACGAGTTCATGAACCGCAGCGAGGACTACACCGCCGACGGGCTGCTGGTTCCCGTCCGGTTCGAGCGGTCGGCCGGGCCACCGACGACCCGCAGGACGTGTCTGTCGGTGGCCCGGTGGCAGGACGGCAAGGGGTGGGTGTCGCAGGGCGACATGGACGACACCTGCTTCGACGTGCCGCAACTGCCCTACTGACCCGCCGCGCTCACCGCAGCGAGCCGAAGAACTCCCTGACGTCGCCGGCCAGCAGGTCCGGGACCTCCAGGGCCGCGAAGTGGCCGCCGCGGTCGAACTCGGTCCAGCGGGCGAGGGTGTTGGCCTGCTCGGCCCAGCGGCGGATCGCCACGTCCTCGCCGAAGTTCGCCACCGCCGTGGGCACACCGGAGTTCGTGACCGGGAACCAGTCGCCGACATGGCTGTTCTCGTAGTACATGCGCGCCGCCGAACCGGCCGTACCCGTCAGCCAGTACAGCATCACGTTGGTGAGCAGCGTGTCCCGGCCGATCGCGTCCTCGGGCAGTGCGGCCGAGGAGTGCGTCCACGCCTGGAACTTCTCCATGATCCAGGCGAGCTGGCCTACGGGGGAGTCGGTGAGGGCGTAGGAGAGGGTCTGCGGGCGGGTCGACTGCAGTGTGTTGTAGCCGAAGCCGTCGGTGGTGAACTCGGCGATGCTCGCCAGGCTCCGCACCTCCCGGTCGGTGAGCCCCGCACGCTCCTCCTCGCTCACCGGGCCGAGCGGGATGAAGCCGACCGACGCGGCGTTCACATGGACGCCGACCACCGACTCGGGGGCGATGCGGGCCAGCGCGGGGGAGATCAGCGCGCCCAGGTCGCCGCCCTGCGCGCCGTACCGCTCGTAGCCGAGCCGGAGCATCAGCTCGGCCCAGGCGCGGGCGACGCGGTTGACGTTCCAGCCCTTCTCGCGGGTGGGGCCGGAGAAGCCGAAGCCCGGGATGGCGGGGATGACCAGATGGTGGTCCTCGCTCAGCCGGTCGATCACGCCGAGGAACTCCACGATCGAGCCCGGCCAGCCGTGCGTCAGGATCAGCGGCAGCGCGTCCGGCGCGGACGAGCGGATGTGCAGGAAGTGCACCTGGGCGCCGTCGATCTCCGTGACGTACTGCGGGATCTCGTTGAGGGCCGCCTCGTGCTTGCGCCAGTCGTAGGCGCCCCGCCAGTAGGCCGCGAGGTCGCGGAGATACGGCAGTGAGGCGCCGTACTCCCAGCCCGCGTCCGGCAGTTCGTCCGGCCAGCGGGTCAGGTCCAGTCGGGTGTGCAGCTCGTCGAGCTGGGCCTGGGGGATGTCGATCCGGTAGCTGTGCACGCTGTTGTCTGCCATGAGTCCAAGGTAGAAACCCTTGCGGACAGCGACTGTCCGCAATGCCTGCCAGACTCGGATTCATGTTGGAGACCTCGGCACGACTCCTGCGCCTGCTCTCGCTGCTCCAGGCCCACCGCGACTGGTCCGGCGCCGACCTCGCCGAACGCCTCGGCGTCACCCCGCGCACCGTGCGCCGGGACGTCGACCGGCTGCGCGAGCTGGGCTATCCGGTCAACGCCAGCCCCGGCACCGGTGGCGGCTACCAGCTGGGCGCGGGCGCCGAGCTGCCGCCACTGCTCCTGGACGACGACGAGGCGGTCGCCGTCGCCGTAGGGCTGCGCACGGCCGCCGGGCAGGGCATCGAGGGCATCGGCGAGACCTCCGTACGCGCCCTCGCCAAGCTGGAGCAGGTCCTGCCGAGCCGGCTGCGCCGTCGCGTGGGTGCCCTGAACGCCTTCACCGTGCCGATGCTGCGCGGCCCCCAGCCCTCCGCCGTGGACCCGGCCGTGCTGACCGAGCTCGCCAACCTCTGCCGGGACGCCGAGCGCCTGCGCTTCGCGTACCGCAGCCACAACGGCGACTCCACCCGCCGTACCGTGGAGCCGCACCGCCTGGTGTGCACCGAGCGGCGCTGGTACCTGGTCGCCTGGGACCTCGACCGTGACGACTGGCGGACCTTCCGCGTCGACCGCATCATCCCCAAGCCGCCGCACGGCCCCCGCTTCACCCCGCGCACACCCCCGGCGGAGGACCTGGCCGCGTTCGTCTCCCGGGGCGTCTCCACGCGCGCGTACGCGGCGCAGGCCGTCGTACGGCTCCTGGTGCCCCTGGAGGAGGCCGTGGAGCGTGTCTCGCCCTCCGCGGGGCAGCTGGAGGCCGACGGGCCGGACGCCTGCATCCTGCGCACCGGGGCCGCGAGCCTCGATGTGATGGTGATTCACGTGATGCTGATGGGCTTCGAGTTCGAGGTGCTGGAGCCCGCCGAGCTGACCGAGGCGATCAGGACGGCTCGGGACCGGCTTGCTCGCTCTGTGGCTCGGGCTGAGAAGTCAGCGCCGCGTACTCGGGATGGTGCAGATCGAACGCCGGGGACTCGGAGCGGATCCGCGGCAGCGTCGTGAAGTTGTGCCGCGGGGGCGGGCAGGAGGTCGCCCACTCCAGGGAACGGCCGTAGCCCCAGGGGTCGTCGACCTCGACCTTCTCGCCGTACTTGGCGGTCTTCCAGACGTTGTAGAGGAACGGCAGCGTCGAGCTGCCCAGCACGAACGCGCCGATCGTCGAGATCGTGTTGAGGGCGGTGAAGCCGTCGGCGGCCAGATAGTCGGCGTACCGGCGCGGCATGCCCTCCGCGCCCAGCCAGTGCTGCACCAGGAACGTGGTGTGGAAGCCGATGAAGAGCGTCCAGAACTGGATCTTGCCGAGCCGCTCGTCGAGCATCTTCCCGGTGAACTTGGGCCACCAGAAGTAGAAGCCGCCGAAGATCGCGAACACGACGGTGCCGAAGACGACGTAGTGGAAGTGCGCGACGACGAAGTACGAGTCGGAGACATGGAAGTCCAGTGGCGGCGAGGCCAGGATCACCCCGGTCAGACCGCCGAACAGGAACGTCACCAGGAAGCCGGTGGCCCACAGCATCGGGGTCTCGAAGGACAGCGAGCCCTTGAGCATGGTCCCGGTCCAGTTGAAGAACTTCACGCCGGTCGGCACCGCGATCAGGAAGCTCATGAACGAGAAGAAGGGGAGCAGCACCGCCCCCGTCACGAACATGTGGTGCGCCCACACGACCACGGACAGCCCCGTGATCGCCATCGTCGCCCCGACCAGCGTCAGATAGCCGAAGAGCGGCTTGCGGCTGAAGACCGGGAGGATCTCCGTGATGATGCCGAAGAACGGCAGCGCGATGATGTACACCTCGGGATGGCCGAAGAACCAGAACAGGTGCTGCCACAGCAACGCCCCGCCGTTGGCCGAGGCGAACACCTGGGAGCCGAACCGGCGATCCGCCTCCAGACAGAGCAGGGCGGCCGCGAGCACCGGGAACGCCATCAGGATCAGGATCGACGTGAACAGCGTGTTCCAGGTGAAGATCGGCATCCGGAACATCGTCATGCCGGGCGCGCGCATCCCGATGATGGTGGTGATGAAGTTGACCGCACCGAGGATCGTGCCGAAGCCGGCCAGCGCGAGACCCATGATCCACAGATCCGCACCGATGCCGGGCGAGCGCTCCATGCTGTTGAGCGGCGCGTAGGCGAACCAGCCGAAGGCCGCGGGCCCGGACGGCACGAGCAGCGAGCCCAGCACGATCAGACCGCCGAAGAGGAACAGCCAGTACGACAGCATGTTCAGCCGCGGGAAGGCCACGTCGGGAGCGCCGATCTGCAACGGCATCAGCTCGTTGGCGAAGCCCGCGAAGCTCGGGGTCGCGAAGAGCAGCAGCATGATCGTGCCGTGCATCGTGAACATCTGGTTGAACTGCTGGTTGTCGATGATCTGCAGCCCGGGCCGGGCGAGCTCGGCGCGCATCAGCAGCGCCATGAGACCACCGGCCAGGAAGAACACGAACGACGTGATCAGGTAGAGATGGCCGATCTTCTTGTGGTCGGTGGTGGTCAGCCAGTCGACGATCACCCGGCCATGGCTCTTGCTCCGCACGGGTCGCACCGTCGTCTGCACGGTCTCGGTCCCCATCGCTCGCTCGCCCCTTCGCTCGTCGCGTCCCGGGTCCGCCGTCATGATGCTCGCGTCGTCTCGTACGGCGACAGGGGGCGTACGGGGATTCTGTGTCGGACCCGTGTTTCTCCTACGCGGTGTCAGCTCCCGCGACCCCACCCCGAATCGGAATGCAAAGGCTCCGACGGCAGGCCTTCCGGAACTTTCCGTCCGGTTATTCGAAGAGTGGCTCCGACACGCGGGAATTCCGTTTGATTGCGCGCGGAAGGCCTACGGAACCGCCCGTACGTGTGACGGAGTTCGACGGAAACGGCTGTCGGCATCCTGTGACAGAAGCGTGACCGGAGAGGGATCAGTGACCCACAGTGTCCTGGTTCCTGGCCCCACCCCGCGGACAGGGCCTAGCGTGGCCGTATGGCACCGATACCGACACCACCCGCCGAACCCCACGACAGTCCCGACGCGTACGTCGGTCTGGAGTCCGCCAGGGCTGAGCGACTCGCCCGTGAGAAGGGCTGGTCGAGCGTGCGCTCGCTGCCACCGGGGGCGATCATCACGATGGAGTACCGCGCGGGGCGGCTGAACTTCGAGGTGAAGGACGGCCGCGTGGCCCGCGCCTGGAAGGGCTGACATCTGTCCTGGAACACGACGACGGCCCCGGCTCCTGCGAAGGAACCGGGGCCGTCGTTGCGGGGTGGGTGTGTGCGTACCGTCCCCGCTGTCCGCCGGCTAGCCGCCTGTCAGGGGGCGGGCCGCCGAGGTCGTGCCGCGTGCGACGCGGTCCGGGTGGGGTGGCCGGCGAGGGCCGACCGGGGTGACCGGGGTGCGCTCCGAGCGGGTCGTGTGCGGGCCCGGTGCCAGATAGGCGGGCGCCCGGGCCGAGCGGGCCGCGGGCTCGCTCTGGGTGGCGGGGGTGCGCGGCTTGAGCGGCATCGGGACCTCGACGGGCTTGACCGACGCGGGTGCGCTGCGGCGGGTCCGCCAGCGGTCGCGCAGGTCGAAGACGGCGGTCTCGGTACGGGCGATCAGCGGCTCGCACCACGGCAGCGCCAGCAGGACCAGCAGCCCCGCGACCCAGCCGAGAACGACGTCGCTCAGCCAGTGCGTACCGAGGTAGACGGTGGCGAGGCCGACGCCGAGGGAGGTCACCGCGGAGACGGCGGACAGCCATCTGCGGGCTCTCGGGGTGGAGGCCAGATAGGCCAGGATGCCCCAGGTCACCACGGCGTTCGCGGTGTGGCCGCTGGGAAATATATCGCCGCCCAGACCCATCTCGTTCGCGCCGATGGTGGTCGCGTAGTGCGGGCCGAGCCGGCCCATGCCGAGCTTGGCGGCGCCCACGGTGATGTTCAGCAGGAGCAGCACGGCGCCCAGGGTGAGCAGCGGGCGCAGGGTGTGCTGCCGCCAGGAGCGCCAGCCCAGCCAGGCCGCGACCATCACCGCGGTCGGGCCGCGCTGGCCGAGCACCACGTAGTAGTCCACGAACCAGTGGATCTCCGCCCACTGCTGGTACGGCCGGAAGAACATGACCTGCCAGTCCAGGCGGACCAGCCACGATGTGTCGACCACGAGCCACACGATCGCCAGGTAGAAGGCGAGGCCTCCGGCGATCAGGGCGACCCGGTGCCGGGACATCCTGGGCACGTCGATGTGAGCCGGTCGTTCCGGCTCACGGTCCAGCCTCGCGAACACCCGGTCCAGACGGGTGAGGTTTCGTTCGGTACGCACTCAATCGACGTTACAGCGAGTGAGGTCCGATGCCCGTCGAATCCACGGCTTTGTGATGACGATGTGATGTGGGATTCCTCTCAGGGAGGCGTTTATTTCCGAGGAATCCACTATCCGGCCCGGTCGTCCCCTTCAATTCCTTTGATCGTTCCGGGTTCCGGTTTATGGCCGCTTATGAATTCGTTCACCGAATCATGGGGCGGAATTCTCCCGGTGCTCATCGGACCCGCGAGTCGATCATGGCGGTCCTGAGCCGTTCAGCCAGAACGCCCCGTACACGGCCGACGCGAGGGCGATACCGCACACCACCAGCACGGACCTCGACGTCCGCAGCCTGGCCAGGGCCAGGGCCAGGGGGAACAGAAGGGGGAAGGCGGGCAGCAGCAGGCGCGGTTTCGAGCCGAAGTAGCTCGACGCGCACAGGGCGAGCGCGGTGACGACACCCGTGTACACCAGAAGCGGCAGCGGCTGACGCTGCCGTACGCCGACGACGTACAGCCACACCACGAGCCCGACCCCGATGATCAGCCCCACCCCGGCGAGCGCCGACGGGAACGACGTGAACTTCTCACCGATGAACCGGGCGAAGGCGTAGCCCCCGTCGAACCCGTTGCGCCAGCCGGCCTGGACGTCGAGATACCCGAGGGGGCCCTTGCCGGTGCGATGGCCGACCCAGAGGACGTAGGCGGCGGCGCCGAGGGGGGCGATGAGCAGGGCCAGGGCGCGGGGGAGTGGGTGTGCGCCGGCCGCTGACCGCGCGCCCGGGGCGCGCGGCGGGCGATGGGTGTCGCCCGTTCCCGGGTCGCGCCCGTCCGTGCCCTCGGCCGCCGGTTCCGGGGCGCGTTCCCCGGCGTCCGCGCCGCCCGTCCGCGCCGCGCTTCGTTGCCGCTCGGACGGGGGATCGCCCGCGCCTGCCCGGTCCCGCCTGAACGCGACGATCCCCGCCACCCACACCGCCGCGACCACCGCGAGTCCCACCGGCCGGGTCAGACCCGCGAGGGACGCCAGAACGCCCGCCGTCACCCAGCGGCCCGTCAGTACCGCGTACAGCGACCACGCGGCGAGGGCCGTGAACAGCGACTCGCTGTACGCCATCGACTGCACGATCCCGACCGGCAGCACCGCCCAGACCAGCACCGCGCAGACCCCGGCCCTACGGCCGTACACATGGTCCGCCACCGCGAAGACGCCCCAGGCCGCCGCGAGCGAGGCGAGCAGGCTGACGACGAACCCCGCGTCGGCGTGGGACAGGGGCGTCACCGCCGCGATGCCCCGCTCCAGCCACGGCAGCAGCGGGAAGAAGGCCAGATTCGAGTGGACGTCCCCGTTGGGCAGCCGCACCTCGTAGCCGTATCCCAGCTCGGCGACCCTCGTGTACCAGAGGGAGTCCCAGCGGGCCGTCAGCAGCGTGTACGCGCTCTTGTCGCGCGCGCCGCTCCACAGGACCAGGGCGAGCAGGCCCAGGGCACGGACGGCCGCGTACCCGAGGAGGGCCGGGGCCGCACGGCGCAACGCGCTTTCGGGGGGCGCCGGGCGCGTCTCAAGATCGGTCACGGGTCCGATTATCGACTGCGCCGCGAACCGGATGGGCCGCCGGGGCGTGTCGGTGAGAGGACGGTGGAGAGGGGAGCGTGGCGTACGCCACACGTGTTCTCCGCGGAGTGTGAGAGGTCCACCACTTGGCCGACGCGTGAACTCGCGTACGCTGACGTGTCACTCGCCTTCGTTGCGCGGGCCGGAGATCACCGCTCCTCTCCGGCCGAGATCACGGGGAGTCCCCACCCCGTGTGCCCGCCGACCGCGAGGGAACATCTGGGAGGTACGTGCATGTCCGGGACGACCACGGCCGCCGCTGCGCTGCGCCGTCGGGCGGCCGGGGCCGGTGCCAACCGCTGGGTCGTCCTCGTCGTCCTCTGTGTGAGCCTGCTGCTGGTCGCGGTCGACGCGACCGTGCTGCACGTGGCGGTCCCCGCCGTCACCGAGGACCTCAAGCCCGGCGCGATAGAACTGCTCTGGATCGTCGATGTCTACCCCCTCGTCTGCGCCTCGCTGCTGATCCTGTTCGGCACGCTCGGCGACCGTGTCGGCCGCAGACGGGTCCTTCTTCTCGGCTACGCCCTGTTCGGCGTCGCCTCCGGCATGGCAGCCCTCGCGGACACCGCCCAGGTGCTGATCGTGGCGCGGGCCCTGCTCGGCGTCGGCGGCGCGATGATCATGCCCGCCACGCTCTCGATCCTCCGCCAGGTCTTCCCCGACCGGCGTGAACGCGCCCTCGCCATCGGCATCTGGAGCGCCGTGGCCGCCGTGGGTGCTGCGGTCGGGCCGCTGCTCGGCGGCTTCCTCCTCGAGCACTTCTGGTGGGGTTCGGTCTTCCTCGTCAACATCCCGTTGATGCTGGTCAGCCTGCCGGTGGGCCGCCTCCTGCTGCCCGAGTCGAAGGGCACCGCCGACGGTCCCTGGGACGTGGTCGGCGCGCTGATGGCCGCGGTCGCACTGTTCGGCCTGGTCCTCGGCGTGAAGCGGCTCGGCGGCGGGGAAGTCGACGGGATCACGGTGCTGCCGCTGGTCGTGGGCGCCGTACTGCTGGTTCTCTTCGTACGACGGCAGAGGCGCCGTACCCATCCGCTCGTCGACCTGCGGATGTTCTCGCGCCCTGCCTTCAGCACGTCCGTCGGCTGCATCGTGCTGGCCATGCTCGCGCTGGTGGGCCTGGAGCTGATCGCGGCGCAGTATCTGCAGCTGGTGCTGGGGCTCTCCCCGCTGGAGACCGGGCTGCGACTGCTGCCGCTCACCATCGCGGCGATGGCCTCCGGACTCGCCGGCGCCCGGATGCTGCGGCGCTTCGGACCGCGTCGGATGGTCTGCTTCGGCTTCGTCCTGACGGCGGTCGCCGTACTGACCCTCATGGCGATGGGCGGCGAGGACAACGCGCCGCTGCTGCTCTCCGGCTTCCTCCTGCTGGGCTTCGGCCTGGAGACCACGCTCTTCGGGGCGTACGAGTCGATGCTGAGCGAGGCGCCGCCGGAGCAGGCGGGCGGGGCCGCGGCGATCGGCGAGACCTCGTACCAGCTGGGCGCCGGCATCGGCATCGCTCTCCTCGGCAGCGTGATGAACGCGGCGTACGCGCCCGGCCTTTCGTCGGTGCAGGGTGTTCCGGCGTCGGACTCGGCCGCGGCGGGGCATTCGCTGGGCGAGGCCTACGAGATCGCCG
Source organism: Streptomyces sp. NBC_00019 (assembly GCF_045041015.1). Taxonomy (NCBI): domain Bacteria; kingdom Bacillati; phylum Actinomycetota; class Actinomycetes; order Kitasatosporales; family Streptomycetaceae; genus Streptomyces; species Streptomyces sp. NBC_00019. Next base: position 2,588,366 of record NZ_CP108302.1, on the reverse strand, counting down.
AGCGGCTCGGTGGGTCGGCCGGGGAGGCCCTGCGCCGCACCGCGCGGGACTGCTTCGTGCACGGGCTGCATGTCACGCTGCTGGTCAGCGCGGGTCTGCTGCTGCTCGGCGCGGCGATGGCGCTGCGGCTGCCGCGGACCATGCAGTGCGAGCCCATGGCGGTCGAGGTGCCCGCGCCCCGGGAAGTCGCCGAGGCCCGCGTCTCCGCCTGAGGTACTGGACGTGCGCGACACTGCACCCGTAACGTCGGCCGGAGAGTCGTAACTAGCGCTGCTAGTTTTCAGTTGCCGGAGGGTGCCCCATGTCCGCGTCCGCGAAGCTGCCCCCGTTCGATCCGGCCGACCCGCTCGGCCTCGACGACCTGCTGGACCCGGAGGACCTCGCCATCCGGGACACCGTGCGGTCGTGGGCGGCGGACCGGGTGCTGCCGTACGTCGCCGAGTGGTACGAGAGCGGCGAGCTGCCCGGGATCCGTGAACTCGCCCGTGAGCTCGGCGGGATCGGGGCGCTCGGGATGTCGCTCGACGGGTACGGGTGCGCCGGGGCCAGTGCCGTGCAGTACGGGCTCGCCTGTCTGGAGCTGGAGGCCGCCGACTCCGGGATCCGCTCCCTCGTCTCCGTGCAGGGCTCTCTCGCCATGTACGCCATCCACCGGTTCGGCTCCGAGGAGCAGAAGACGACCTGGCTGCCGCGGATGGCCGCCGGCGAGGTCATCGGGTGCTTCGGGCTGACCGAGCCCGACCACGGGTCCGACCCCGCGGCGATGCGGACGTACGCCAAGAAGGACGGCACGGACTGGGTGCTCAACGGGCGCAAGATGTGGATCACCAACGGATCCGTCGCCGGGGTCGCCGTCGTGTGGGCGCAGACCGACGAGGGGATCCGCGGGTTCGTCGTACCGACCGACGTGGCCGGCTTCTCGGCACCCGAGATCAAGCACAAGTGGTCGCTGCGCGCCTCCGTCACCAGTGAACTCGTCCTCGACGACGTGCGGCTGCCCGCGGACGCGGTACTGCCGGAGGTCGTCGGACTCAAGGGCCCGCTCAGCTGTCTGTCGCACGCCCGCTACGGCATCGTCTGGGGTGCGATGGGGGCGGCGCGGTCCTGCTTCGAGGCGGCCGTCGACTACGCGAAGTCCCGGGAGCAGTTCGGGCGGCCCATCGGTGGCTTCCAGCTCACCCAGGCCAAACTCGCCGACATGGCGGTCGAACTGCACAAGGGGATTCTGCTCGCCCACCATCTGGGGCGGCGCATGGACGCCGGGCGTCTGCGTCCCGAACAGGTCAGCTTCGGCAAGCTGAACAACGTACGGGAGGCGATCGAGATCTGTCGTACGTCGCGCACCATCCTCGGGGCCAACGGGATCTCCCTCGAATACCCCGTCATGCGGCACGCGACCAACCTCGAGTCGGTGCTCACCTACGAGGGCACCGTCGAGATGCATCAGCTGGTACTGGGCAAGGCGCTCACCGGGCTCGACGCCTTCCGGTGAAAACCCTGCGCGGGGGCAGGGCCGGTGAGCGGCCCTGCCTCAGCTCTGGTTGAAGAAGCCGTCCGTGCGGTGCGCGGCCGGGTCGCCGTTCACGATCTCCGTGTTGGCGGGGGTCAGCAGGAACACGCGTGTGGACACGCGCTCGATCGAACCGCGCAGCCCGAAGATCAGGCCGGCCGCGAAGTCGACGACCCGCTTGGCGTCGCCGGCCTCCATCGCGGTGAGGTTCATGATGACGGGCACCCCGTCCCGGAAGAGCTCGCCGATGGCGCGCGCGTCCCGGAAGCTGTCCGGAGTGACCGTGCCGATGCGACGGCCCTTCTCCTCGGCGACGTCCGAGGCCACCTTGACCCGCGGGTCGGTGACCCAGGCATCCCCGGGCTCGGTTCCTTCGGAGTAGCCGTCGTCGTCGTAGTAACGCTCGTCATCGTTGTCGTCAACGAGGCCCAGCCAGGCACTCGCCTTGCGCACCGATCCCATGGACGCCTCCTCTCACAGCGGTCTTTCTCGCTTTACGTATCCCTATGGTCATCCATGATGCGGATGACGCGCCATGTGGATAGACGCCGCGCGGGGGGTTTGTGACGGTACTGGTGCACAGCGCATTCGTCGAGAGCCCGGGTTTCACAAGGGCCGTTCCCCATACGGCTGCTGACTGTGAGTGAAATATGATTCTTCACGGCGTATGGGTGACGGTCGGGGCGTACGGGTGAACGGCAGGGTCGATACGATGCCGCAGCTCAATGTCGCACTGACCACGGGGGATCGTCGTGTTCGGAATCGTCAGGCCCTGCCGCCATCGGCTCGGTGAAAATCTCAAGACCCAGTGGATGGCGCATTTGTGCGGGCTGTGTCTCGCGCTGCGCAAGGACCACGGGCAGTTCGCGCGCATCGTCACCAACTACGACGGCTTGCTCATATCGGTTCTGACGGAGGCTCAGGCCGAGCGGGGCGTTTCAGGGCGTCGTACGGCGGGCCCGTGCCCGTTGCGCGGAATGCGCACCGCCTCCGTCGCCGACGGCGAGGGCGCGCGGCTCTCGGCCGCCGTCTCGCTCGTGCTCGCCTCCGCCAAGGTCCGTGACCATGTCGCCGACGGGGACGGACTGCTGGCCCGCAAGCCGGTGGCGCTCGCCGCCCGCCGGGTCGCGTCGAGCTGGGGTGCGGCGGGGGCCCGTAGCGGGTCCGCGGTCGGCTTCGACACCGCCGTGCTCGTCGACGCGGTGGACCGGCAGCTCGGCATCGAGACCCTGGCCGGGCCCGGGACGCCGATCCTGACGGTCACCGAGCCGACCGAGACGGCCACCGCGGCGGCCTTCGCGCACACCGCGGTCCTCGCCGGGCGGCCGGGCAACGCCGAGCCGCTCGCCGAGGCGGGGCGGCTCTTCGGGCGGCTCGCGCATCTGCTGGACGCCGTGGAGGACCGGGAGACCGACGCCGCGTCGGGGGCGTGGAACCCGCTGACGGCCACCGGGACGCCTCTGGTGGAGGCGCGGCGGCTCGCGGATGACGCGGTGCACGGGATACGGCTCGCGCTGCGGGAAGCCGAGTTCGGCGACCAGAAGCTGGCGCATGTGCTGCTCGTGCATGAGCTGCGGACGTCCGTGGACCGGGTCTTCGGTGCGTCGTCCTGCGGGCACGGGGCCGGGTCGGCCGGGTTGTCGCACCCTTACGCGCCTCCCGGGCCGGGTGGTCCGGGTGTTCCGCCGCCCCCGGAGCCGCCTCGCCGGGACCGGCGTGGGCTGCTCGCGGGGTGTGCGGTGTGGATGGGGCTGGCCTGTACGTGCCAGATGTGTTGCGGGGAGTTCGAGGACCCGTGGAGCGGGCAGCGTCGGGAAGGTCTGTGCAACCAGTGCGACTGCAGCGGGTGCAGTGACTGCTGCAGCTGCTGTGACTGTTGCGGGAACTGCTGCGACGGGTGCGACTGCGGGTGTGACTGCGGCTGCTGATTCGTCGTAGGGGCGTGGGTTGTTCGGCGGCTGCGGGTCCGGTGTGGCTGGTCGCGCCCACGGGGGGATAACCGCAAATCGATACAGTCCCGCGCCCCTTCAGGTGGGTGCGGGGCCATCGGTGATTGATGACACAGGGGGCTGTACGGAAGCGCGAGGTGAGGGGAGGCGCGTGTGAAGGCGGGGGAGAGAATGTGAGAGGGCGCCCGGGAATCAGGGCGCGCAGGGGGTCAGCTCAACAGGAACAGGACCACACGCGACCGAAGTCGATGTGGGAGCGCTTGACCAGCCACTGCTGTGGATGCATGGGGTAAGTGGAACAGGCATCCGGTTGTGCGTCAACCGACTTGAGACGTACGGCTCACAGTATGGACAGCCTTGACAGTGAGGGGAAACGCCCCCGTAGTCTCGAGGAGCGGCCCTGCTGAGGGGCTCGGCCGCGATCCGCGCCGCGCGGCGCGCTTGTGTGAAGGCACCCGTCCGAGTTCGAACGACTCGCTGCCACGGAGCCTTCACATGTCCTCCGACACCCTCGCCGAACCCGCCGCCCTCCGGGACCCGGCTGATCGACACCCTCAAAGGCACCTCCGATGACCCGGCACTCGCTGGTGATCATCGGCGCCGGACCGCGGGGGGCCGGTCTGATCGAACGGATCGCGGCCAACGCGCCCGAGCTGTACGACGGCTCGGGCCTCGACATCCATCTCGTCGACCCGCACGTGCCGGGTGCCGGGCGCATCTGGCGCGAGGCGCAGTCGCCGCTGCTGTGGATGAACTCGCACGCCGAGGACGTCACGATGTTCACCGACGAGACGGTGGACATGGCCGGACCGGTGCGTCCCGGACCCACGCTGCACGAGTGGGCCGGCATCGACGGCACCACCTTCGCGGACCGGCAGCTCCAGGGCGGCTACCTGCGGTGGGTGCACGAGCAGGCGGTGGCCGCGCTGCCTCCGTCGGTGCGGGTGCACCACCATCCGCGGCGCGCCCTGCGGGTCAGTGGGCCGCCCGAGGGGCGCCAGCAGGTGTGGCTGGAGGGCCGCCCGCGCCCGCTCCTCGCCGACCTGGTCGTCCTCGCGCTCGGCCACCTCGACGCCGAACTCGACGACGAACAAAGGTCGTTGGCGGCCTACGCGGCAGAGCACGGCCTCGTCCACCTCCCGCCCGACTTCACCGCCGACAGCGACCTGTCCGCGCTCACGCCCGGCTCGCACGTCCTCGTCCGCGGCTTCGGGCTCGCCTTCGTCGATCTGATGGTGCTCCTGACCGAGGGGCGGGGCGGGCGGTACGAGGGCGACACCTATGTACCGTCCGGACGCGAGCCCGTGCTGTACGTCGGGTCGCGGCGCGGAGTGCCGTACCACTCGAAGATCGGCTACGACTGGACCGGTGAACGGCCGCCGCTGCCCTGGTTCTTCGGGCCCGCCGAGGTCGACGAACTGCTCGCCCGGCCGACGGGGTTCGACTTCCGGCGGGACGTGTGGCCGCTGGTGGAGAAGGAGTTGGGGTTCGCGCACTACCACCGGTTGTTCACGGTGCACGGGGAGCGGACCGTGATGTCCTGGGCCGACTTCGAGGAGAAGTACGCGGTCGGCGACCGCACGGATGTCGAGGCCCTCGTGGAGGCCGCCGTGCCCGACCCGGCCGACCGGCTGGACCTGGGCGCGCTGGACCGACCGCTGGCGGGGGTGCGGTGCGGGTCGTTCGAGGAGCTCCAGGAGGGGCTGCGGGGGTATGTCGAGCAGGATCTGAGCAGACGGCATGACCCTGCGTACAGCCAGGACCTGTCGGTCTTCCTCGGACTGCTGTCCGTCTACGGCCAGTTGGTCCGGCTCGGGGGCACCGGACCCTGGTGGCACGGCTTCTTCAGCTATCTGGCCTCGGGGCCGCCCGGACCCCGGCTGCGGCAGCTGCAGGCTCTCTCGCGGGCGGGTGTCGTCAGGTTTCTCGGCGCGGACGTCTCGGTGGCGGCGGAGGACGGTGTCTTCCGGGCCACGAGCGCGGGTCTGCCCGGGTTCTCCGTCGAGACACGCGCGCTGGTCGAGGCGCGGTTGCCCGAGCCCACGGTCGGGCGGACCCGCGACGCCCTGCTGCGCGAGCTCCAGGAGGACGGGGCCGCCGAGACCCCGGAGGGGCTGCTCCGGGTGGACCCCGGCGACGGGCGGATCCTGGACGGGACCGGCCGACCACATCCCCGGCGCTTCGCGCTCGGCCCCTTCACCGACGGCCGTACCTCCGGCGCCTTCACCCGGCCCCGCACCGGCGGCCCGGCGTTCCGGCAGAACGACGCGACGGCCCGGGCGGCACTGGAGTCCCTCGCCGCCCTCGCCGGGCGCGCGGCCGCCTGAGCCCCCGCCGGCCACTCAAGACACCCCCTACTCCGAGGATTTCCCGCGATGAGCGTCATGGCCGACATCGGATCCGTCCACAAGGGCTTTCTCTCGAAGGTGCTGTGATGTTGCATCTCTCCGCCGCTGTCGACCAGCCATCCGCCCAGGACGCCGACTCCTACGTCGAACTGGCCCGGCTGGCCGAACACGGTGTCCTCGACTTCGTGACGCTGGACGACACCTTCGCCCGCCCCGGGCTCGACGCGCTCGCCGTCCTGTCCCGGGTGGCCCCGGCCACCGGCCGGATCGGTCTCGTGCCGACCGTCACGACCGCCCACACCGAGCCCTTCCACGTCCAGGCGGCCGTCGCGACCCTCGACTGGGTCAGCCGGGGCCGGGCCGGCTGGCGGCTCGACGTGTCGACCACCGAGGGCGAGGCCCGTCTCTTCGGCCGCCGGCACGCCGCCCCCGCCGACGCGCTGTGGTGGGAGGCCGGTGAAGTGGCCGATGTGGCCGCGAAGTTGTGGGACAGCTGGGAGGACGACGCCGAGATACGGGACGAGTCGACCGGCCGTTTCATCGACCGGGACAAGCTGCACCACGTCGACTTCGAGGGCACGGAGTTCTCGGTGCGGGGCCCCTCGATCGTGCCGCGCCCTCCGCAGGGCCACCCGGTCCGGGTGGTCGACGCCTCCGAGGGGCAGGCCCGGGACACCGCCGCCCGGTACGCGGACGTGGCGCTCGTACGGTCCGTGAGCGCCGCGCACGCGCGTGCCGTGCGGGACCAACTGCGCGCCGCCGCGGTGAGGTTCGGGCGCGATCCCGACGGACTGCGGGTCCTCGCCGGCCTCGTCGTCGACCTCGGCGACGGGGAGCACGCGGCCGAGCCGGGCCACGGCGGGGGCGGCCCCCGGCAGACCGCGCAGGGCCCGCTGTACCGCGGCGGCCCCGTCGACCTCGCGGACCTGATCGCCTCCTGGCACGGGGAGGGCGCCGTCGACGGTTTCCACCTCACGCCCGCCGAGCCACGCCGTGACCTGGAGCGGCTTGTCAACGGCACGGTGGCGCTCCTCCAGCACCGCGGACTGTTCCGCACCTTCTACCCGGGCAGCACGCTCCGGGAGCACCTGGGTCTGGCCCGGCCCGTCAACCAATAAGCGTCATGACCGAACGACCGCTCAAACAGATCCGTCTCGCGGCGCACTTCCCGGGCGTCCACAACGCCACCGTCTGGGTCGATCCGCGCTCTCGGTCCCAGATCGAGTTCTCCTCCTTCGAGCACCTGGCCCGCACGGCCGAACGCGGTCTGTTCGACTTCTTCCTCCTCGCCGAGGGGCTGCGGCTGCGCGAACACAAGGGCCGTATCCACGACCTGGACGTGGTGGGGCGCCCGGAGTCGATCACCGTGCTCAACGCGCTCGCCGCCGTCACGGAGCACCTGGGGCTCGCCGCCACCGTCAACGCGACCTTCAACGAGCCGTACGAACTCGCCCGCAGACTCGCCACGTTGGACCATCTCAGCGGGGGCCGGGCCGCCTGGAACGTGGTGACCTCCTCCGACGCCTTCACCGGGGAGAACTTCCGGCGCGGCGGCTTCCTCGACCGGGCCGAACGGTACGCACGGGCGGCCGAGTTCGTGGCCACCGCACGGGAGTTGTGGGACTCCTGGACACCGGACGGGCTGTCCCGGCCGTTCGCCCACCGCGGGCAGCACTTCGACATCGCGGGCGAGTTCACCGTGCCGCGCTCGCCGCAGGGGCATCCGGTCGTCATCCAGGCCGGGGACTCGGAAGAGGGGCGGGAGTTCGCCGCCGCCACGGCCGATGTGGTCTTCACCCGGCAGACCTCGCTGGAGGGCGGTCGCGCCTTCTATGCCGATGTGAAGGGGCGCCTGGCGAAGTACGGCCGTACCTTCGAGGACCTGAAGATCATGCCCGGGGTCGGTGTCGTCCTCGGCGACACCGCCGCGGAGGCGCAGGAGAAGGCCGCCGAGATCCGTCGGCAGCAGACCTCCCCGCAGACCGCGATCCTCACGCTGGAGCAGATCTGGGGCGTCGACCTCTCCTCGTACGGCGAACCGCGCAGCGTCCGCGTGGAGAACGCGGACGGACGGCCGCGCGGCCTCGGGCTGGGCGGAGAGCTGGCGTTCACCCTCGACGGACAGGAGTTCACGTTCCAGGTGACGGTCGAGGCGGACGGATCGCTGTGGGCGGTTTTCGGCGACGCGACGAGCGGGTCGAGCAGCCACCGCTTCCGGTTCCTGCGGCCCGCCGCACCCGACGCCGAGGGGCGCACGACGGTCGACTTCAACCGCGCTCTGCTTCCGCCGTGCGCATTCGCCGACCACTTCATCTGCCCCTTCCCGCCGCCGGGGAATACGCTGGGCATCGCCATCGAGGCGGGGGAGCGCACCCTGCTCTGAGGAGCGGTCAGCTCACGGGGAACGCATGGGTGGTTCAAAGCTTGACGGCCGAAAGGCGCCCTTGCGGCTACCGGTCGTTCGGCCGAATACTCCCCCTCAGCGCTTGTCAGGGGCACGGCGTGTTCGGAATCCGGACATTCGGGCCTCTGGCTGCGCCTCACGGGCCCCGACCCCACGCGGGCCCCCAACCTCCCTGGGAGGGAACGAAAAGTGAGGATCAAGCGCACCACCCCCCGCAGCGGCATTACGAGACGGACCCGGCTGATCGCCGTATCCTCCGGACTCGTGGCCGCCGCCGCGATCGCGATCCCCAACGCGAACGCCGCCCCGGACGCGACCCCCTTCAGCGCCAACGAGCTGAAGAGCGCCAACAGTTCGGTGCTCAAGGCCGATGTCCCGGGCACCGCCTGGGCCGTCGACAGCAAGACCAACCGTGTCGTCGTCACCGTCGACAGCACGGTCTCCAAGGCGGAGATCGCGAAGATCAAGCGGCAGGCCGGCGCCAACGCCGACGCGCTGACGATCAAGCGGACGAACGGCACGTTCAGCAAGTTCATCCAAGGCGGCGACGCCATCTATGCGAGTAGCTGGCGCTGCTCGCTCGGCTTCAACGTCCAGGACAGCAGCGGCACCCAGTACTTCCTGACCGCCGGTCACTGCACCGACGGCGCGGGCACCTGGTACTCCAACTCCGGGCGCACCACGGTCATCGGCTCGACCGCCGGCTCCAGCTTCCCGGGCAACGACTACGGCATCGTGCGCTACTCCGGGTCCGTCAGCCGGCCCGGCACCGCGAACGGGGTGGACATCACCCGCGCCGCCACGCCGTCCGTGGGCACCACCGTCATCCGCGACGGCTCCACCACCGGCACCCACAGCGGCCGGGTCACCGCCCTCAACGTGAGCGTCAACTACGGCGGCGGCGATGTCGTCGGCGGTCTGATCCAGACCACCGTCTGCGCCGAGCCCGGCGACTCCGGCGGCTCGCTCTACGGCAGCAACGGCACCGCGTACGGTCTCACCTCCGGCGGCAGCGGCAACTGCTCCTCCGGTGGCACGACCTTCTTCCAGCCGGTCACGGAGGCCCTGAGCGCCTACGGCGTCAGCGTCTACTAGTCCCGACCGGTCGACTGCACCTGTACGGCTCGCACCGCAGCCGGCACCTGGTGAGCCCCCGCACGCGCCTGCCGTGCGGGGGCTCGCTATTGTCGGCGTCAACACGGGGAGAGGACCGGGGCGTTGGAGTTCGACGACCGGCAACGGCGGGTGCGGCGCAGTCCGTTGTTGTTCGTGGCGCCGCTGGTGCTGCTGATCCTGCTGACGCTGGTGCTGCTGTGGGAGATCGTGCGGTCGAACATCACCGGCGACCTGGCCCGGCAGTGGCCCTGGCGGCTACGGCTCATGGACATGAACCCGCTGGGCGCGCTGCTCGCGGTGGCGCTCGCTGCGGTCTTCGGGCGAGCCCAGTACGCGCGGACGGTACGGCCCGCACTGGGCTGGAGTTCCTCCTGGGCGGTCGGTGACCTCGGCCCGGACGAGCCCGGCTGGCATGTGGAAGTGGTGAACGGCGGCTCGCAGCACGCGGTGGTGGAGCGGGCGGACTACTGCTTCGTCCCGCGCGGCGAGGAGCCCACCGAATGGACCGACCACGCCGGGGTGCTGGAGGAGCTCGCCGACCGGGGGCTCGTACAGGGCAAGGACTACTACCTGCGGCTGACCGGCGCCGGGTTCCCTCTGGGCAACGGGGGGATGCGAGCCGGGGCGTACGGCCGTCGGTTCGTCGGCGAGATCGACCAGCTGCGCCTGCGGCTGCGCGTCACCGACGCCGTGGGGGACAGTCACGAGCGGGTCATGGACCTGATGCGGGGCGCCCGCATGGAGCGCCCCGGATCATGACGCCGGGCACAGCCAGTCCAGTACGGCGGGCAGCGCCTCGATCGCCCCGAAATGACCGGCGTCCGGGTCCAGGACGGGTCGGGCGCGGGGGACGCGGTCCAGGAGCCACTCGAAGTGGCCCACCGGGGAGAACCGGTCCTGGGCGCCGTGCCACAGCAGGACCGGCCGCGTGATGTCCGCCGGGTCGAAGCCCCAGTGGCTCAGCAGGGCGAGGGAGTCGTCGAGCCAGCCGTACGCCGAAGTGCGCAGTGCCTCGCGGTAGTTGCGCAGCAGCATGTCGCCGACGGCCGGCTGGGAGATGATCCGCCGGTCGGCGTCGGTGAGCCCGTCGCGGATGGTCACGAGCAGCTGGGCGGGGTCCTGGCGGATGGCGGCGGCCCGGGAGGCGAGCCGCTCCGCGAAGGCGAGTGTGTCGGTCAGCGCCAGGGTGTAGTCCTCGACGTTGGAGGCGGCCATGCCGTCGAACCAGCTCAGCCCCTCCGCGTCCGGTGGCGCGAGGGACACCAGCGCCGCCGCCCGCCGTACCCGCGCGGGCATCAGCGCCGCACAGGCGAGGGCGTGCGGGGCGCCGCCCGACCGCCCGAGGACGGAGAACTTCTCCAGCCCGAGGGCGTCGGCCAGATCAGCCACGTCCCGGGCCGCGTCGGCGACCCGGCGTCCCGGGTGCCGGTCCGAGTCCGCGTAGCCGGGACGGTCGTAGGCGATGAACCGCACCCATGGGTGTGCCTTGACGACGTCGTCGGGCACGACCCCGGACCGGCAGCCCGGGGTGCCGTGCAGCAGCACCACCGGTGTGCCGTCCCGGTCGCCGTACTCCTCGACCGTCAGCCACCTGCCGTCGCGCGTCTGTATGCCGTCGAGCACCTGTGTCCTCCGTCTCCCCATCGTGTACATCGCGGAGTTACCGTCGAAGTACACACCTTGAGCGCCTGATTCGGACCCTGGGGGGCCGTCATGGTCGAGGAGCTGGTGGCAGCGGGCGTGACACTCGCCTCCGCCGGAGCGGTGTACGTGATGGCGGCCGCACGGGTCGTCAAACAGTACGAGCGGGGCGTGGTCTTCCGTCTCGGCAAGCTCCGCTCGGAAGTGCGCGGGCCGGGGTTCACGATGATCGTTCCGGGCATCGACAAGCTCCGGAAGGTCAACATGCAGATCGTGACGATGCCGGTGCCCGGCCAGGAGGGCATCACCCGGGACAACGTCACGGTGCGGGTCGACGCGGTCGTCTACTTCAAGGTGACCGCGCCGGCCGAGGCGATCATCCGGGTCGAGGACTACCGGTTCGCGGTCGCGCAGATGGCCCAGACCTCGCTCAGGTCCATCATCGGCAAGAGCGAGCTGGACGATCTGCTGTCCAACCGCGAGAAGCTCAACCAGGGACTGGAGTTGATGATCGACAGCCCCGCCGTGGAGTGGGGCGTCACCATCGACCGGGTCGAGATCAAGGACGTCTCCCTGCCCGAGACCATGAAGCGTTCCATGGCCCGGCAGGCCGAGGCCGACCGGGAGCGGCGGGCCCGAGTCATCAACGCCGACGCCGAACTCCAGGCGTCGAAGAAGCTCGCCGAGGCGGCCAAGGAGATGTCCGAGCAGCCGGCCGCGCTGCAACTGCGGCTGCTGCAGACGGTGGTGGCGGTGGCGGCCGAGAAGAACTCGACGCTGGTGCTGCCCTTCCCCGTCGAGCTGCTGCGGTTCCTGGAGAGGGCGGCGCCGGCGCCCGGACCGGTGCAGCAACCGCAGCAACCAGTGCGTTCTGTGGAGGAGCAACCGGTGCAGGAGCAACTGCCGTCGCCCCAGCCTCGTTTGGATCCGGGCTCCGAGGGGTCGAATTCAAGACAGGACTAGACCTCACAGGCTGCTCATTGGTTACCCGCACGTAGTGTTTGCACTGCGAAGCTGCCTGGCATGACTGTCCACGGTCAATTCGGAAGGGGCGCGCAACCGCGTTCTACGCGCGTCCGGAACTCAACCTTGTGCGCCCCCCGCCGGGTTCGAAAGAGTAAGGGCTCGTCAACCAGCCTTCCGGCCCGCGAGGTCCCCACAACCGACCGGGCCGACCCCCCACAGGAGGACCCGAGTTGAAGCACCGACGCATACCCAAGCGGCGGGCAGCCCTGGCAGGTGCGGGAATCACCGCACTGGTCGCCGCGGGCATCACCTTCCAGACTGCGAACGCCAGCGAGCCCACGAAGAGCTCCGCACCCGAGACCCTGTCGGTCGCGGCGGCCGGAAAGCTCGCCTCGACGCTCGGCGAGGACCTCGGAACCGCCGCGGCGGGAACGTATTACGACGCGAAGGCCAAGAACCTCGTCGTGAACGTCCTCAGCGAGACCGCGGCCGACACCGTCGAGGCGGCCGGCGCCAAGGCGCGGGTCGTGGCGAACTCCCTCGCCGAGCTGAAGAGCGCCCGCGGCACGCTCAAGCAGGACGCGACGATCCCGGGTACGTCCTGGGCGACCGACCCGACCACCAACAAGGTGGTCGTCACCGCCGACCGCACGGTCTCCGACGCGGAGTGGGCCAAGCTCACGAAGGTCGTCGACGGGCTCGGCGCCAAGGCCGAACTCCAGCGCACGAAGGGGGAGTTCAAGCCCTTCGTCGCCGGCGGTGACGCGATCACCGGTGGCAGCGGGCGGTGCTCGCTCGGGTTCAACGTGGTCAAGGGCGGGGAGCCGTACTTCCTCACCGCCGGGCACTGCACCGAGTCCATCTCCACCTGGTCGGACTCGAGCGGGACCGAGATCGGCACGAACGAGGTGTCCAGCTTCCCGGACAACGACTACGGGCTGGTCAAGTACACCGCCGAGGTCGACCACCCGAGCGAGGTGAATCTCTACAACGGGTCCTCGCAGGCGATCACGGGGGCCGCGGCGGCGACGGTCGGGCAGTCGGTCACGCGCAGCGGCTCCACGACGCAGGTGCACTCCGGGAAGGTCACGGGGCTGGACGCGACCGTGAACTACGGGAACGGCGACATCGTCAACGGTCTGATCCAGACGGACGTCTGCGCGGAGCCCGGGGACAGTGGTGGCTCGCTGTTCTCCGGAAGCAGCGCGATCGGGCTCACCTCGGGTGGCAGCGGTGACTGCACCTCCGGTGGGGAGACGTTCTTCCAGCCGGTGACCGAGGCGTTGTCGGCCACGGGGACGTCGATCGGCTGACGGTTCGTGGTTCGTTGAAGTCCCGCCCCTTCGGGGCGGGACTTCTTGTTTCCCACGTCCCGGTGGCCACCGGGACGTACTACGGCATCCGAGCCGGCAATGGTTCGTCCTCGCGCTTCCTCCGCAGCCCCGCCATCCCCAGCGTGACCGCGATCCCGGCCGCCGCCCATGCCGACAGCACCAGCAGGGAGGCGGTCGTGTCGTTGCCCTTGAAGTAGGCGATCGAGCGGGCCGTCCAGGTCCCCGCGCCCGGTGGCAGCGCCGGGCCGATCGCCTGCCAGAACGGCGGCAGCATCGGCAGCGGGAAGGCCCTGCCCGCGCTCGGGTTGCCCGCGATCACCACGAGCAGGATCGCGATACCGATGCCGATGATCCCGAAGATCGCCTGGAGGGCGAGGGTCGCCGCCCCCACCGCGAAGGTGACCAGCGCGCCGAGTCCCCAGAGGGCGAGCACGCTGCCCGGCAGCGCGTCCAGGATCGGCCCCACGATCACCGCGCCGCCCAGTCCGCCGACGATCGACGCCAGCGCCATCACGATCAGCCGGATCACCGCGCGGCGTGGGTCGGCGGGCCGGGCGCCGGCGCTGATCGCCAGGATCGAGGCACACAGATAGCCGCCGACGCACCAGCCGACGACCAGGTAGAAGGCCGACAGACCGTCGAAGTCCTGGGACGAGGCCGGGGCCACGTCCACCGTCCTGATGCTCCGCTTCTGAGGGGCCTCCAGGGCGGTGAGGTACCTCTCCAGGGTGGTGGCGAGGACGGTGCCGCCGCCGCTCGCGACGAGGAGCGTGTCGGTCGTCCCGGCCGGGTCGATGACCAGCGCCCCGTCGATGTCCCGGTTCAGGATCTGCTTCCGGGCCGTCGCCTCGTCGGCCACCGTGCGCGGGTCCAGGGGCGAGCCGGGCAGCTTCTCCATCGGGCCACCGCCTGCTCGGCGGCGGCTCGCGGTGCGGCCACCCCGAACGGCACGTTCTTCGGCTTCGGATTGTGCAGCGCCCCCACATAGGAGGCGATGAACAGCAACTGGAGGGCGATCACTCCGATGACCAGCAGCGTGGCCCGCGGGGTGACCGCGTCCTTCACCTCGGCGAGAAAGCTGTTCTGCGTCATGTCCTCACAGTCCGAGGTGAGGGACGTTTCCGCAGGTGGGAGGCGGCCGAACGGTTGTCGTACACATGTTCGAGATTGGGGGTATGGTGGGGGTGAGGCAGTTGGGAACTGATGTTCGAAAATGGAGGCGCGGGTGCCAGGGTTCACGCATCTGCACACCGTCTCCGGGTTCTCCCTGCGCTACGGCGCCTCCCACCCGGAGCGGCTGGCCGAGCGCGCCTTCGAGCGGGGCATGGACGCCCTCGCCCTCACCGACCGCGACACCCTCGCGGGCACGGTCCGCTTCGCCAAGGCCTGCGCGAAGGCAGGGGTGCGGCCGGTGTTCGGCGTGGAGCTGGCGGTGGAGGAACCCGCGCCGGAACCCGTACGGCAGGGTGATTCCGTACGACCCGAAAAGCGCCGCGCGCCCGTGCGCGGAGGTGCCTTCATCGATGAGTCGACACCCCGCGTCACCTTCCTCGCCCGGGACGGCGCCCACGGCTGGGCCGACCTGTGCCGGCTCGTCACGGCGGCACACTCCGAGAAGGGGAGCAAAGGGGCGGAGGGCGCGCCCCTGCTGCCCTGGACCGAGAACAAAGGGGACGGCCTGACCGTCCTGCTCGGCCCCGCCTCCGACGTCGGCCGCGCCCTCGCCGCCGGACGCCCCGACCGGGCGGCCCGGCTCCTGGCCCCCTGGCGCGAGGCCTACGGCGACGCCCTCAGGCTGGAGGCCGTCTGGCACGGCCGCGAGGGCACCGGCCCCGGCTCCCTGCGCCTCGCCGCCCGCACTGTCGGTTTCGCCGCCGAACAGCGTGTGCGTCCCGTGCTCAGCAACGCCGTCCGCTACGCCGACCCCGGCCAGGGCCCGGTCGCCGATGTCCTGGACGCCGCTCGTCGCCTGGTCCCCGTCGACCCGACGAAGGAGCTGGACTCCGGCGAGGCCTGGCTCAAGGACCCGTCCGCCATGCTGGCGGCGGCCGAGCGGATCGTGGAGGCCGCGGGCTTCAGGCGCGACACCGCCCACCGACTGCTGGAGCAGACCTGGGCGACGGCCGCCGAGTGTCTGGTCGACCCCGAGGACGACCTCGGCATCGGCACCGTCCACTTCCCCGAACCGCACCTCGTCGGCGCGAGCCGCCGCACCGCCCAGCGGACGCTCGCCTCACGGGCGGCGGCGGGGATGGTGGTGAAGGGGTACGCCGGTCGGCGCGCCTACTGGGAGCGGATGCACCGGGAGCTGGACATCATCGCCCACCACGGCTACGCCTCCTACTTCCTGACGGTCGCTCAAGTGGTGGACGACGTACGGGACATGGGCGTCCGGGTGGCCGCGCGCGGCTCCGGTGCCGGGTCCCTCGTCAACCACCTCCTCGGCATCGCCCACGCCGACCCGGTCGAACACGGGCTGCTGATGGAGCGGTTCCTGTCCAAACGCCGGCTCGTGCTGCCCGACATCGACATCGACGTGGAGTCCGCCCGTCGCCTGGAGGTCTACCGCGCGATCATCGGCCGGTTCGGCACCGAGCGGGTGGCGACGGTCGCGATGCCGGAGACGTACCGGGTGCGGCACGCGATCCGGGACGTGGGCGCGGCCCTGTCCATGGACCCCGCCGACATCGACCGCATCGCCAAGTCGTTCCCGCACATCCGGGCCCGGGACGCCCGCGCGGCACTGGAGGAGCTGCCCGAACTGCGCGCGCTGGCAGGGGAGAAGGAGCGGTACGGACGGCTCTGGGAACTGACCGAGGCCCTCGACGCCCTCCCGCGCGGAGTCGCCATGCACCCGTGCGGGGTGCTCCTCTCCGACGCCTCCCTTCTCGCCCGTACGCCGGTCATGCCGACCAGTGGCGAGGGTTTCCCCATGTCGCAGTTCGACAAGGGCGACGTCGAGGACCTCGGGCTGCTCAAGCTCGATGTGCTGGGCGTGCGGATGCAGTCGGCGATGGCGCACGCGGTCGCGGAGGTGGAGCGGGCGACGGGAGACCGGATCGACCTGGACGCCGTGCCACCGGGCGACCCGGCGACGTACCAGCTCATCCGCTCCACCGAGACGTTGGGCTGCTTCCAGATCGAGTCGCCGGGCCAGCGGGACCTGGTCGGGCGGCTCCAGCCGGCCACCTTCCACGACCTCGTCGTCGACATCTCGCTCTTCAGGCCGGGTCCGGTCGCCGCCGACATGGTGCGGCCGTTCATCGAGGCGAGGCACGGACGGGCGCCCATCAGGTATCCGCACCCGGACCTGGAGGAGCCGCTGAAGGGGACGTACGGGGTCGTCGTCTTCCACGAGCAGATCATCGACATCGTCGACATCATGACCGGCTGCGGCCGCGGCGAGGCGGACCGGGTGCGGCGCGGGCTGTCCGACCCGGAGTCGCAGGGGCGGATCCGGTTCTGGTTCGCGCAGCACGCGGCGGTGAACGGATACGACGCGGAAACGATTCAGCGGACCTGGGAGATCATCGAGGCCTTCGGTTCTTACGGCTTCTGCAAGGCGCACGCGGTCGCCTTCGCCGTACCGACGTACCAGTCGGCGTGGCTGAAGGCGCATCACCCGGCGGCCTTCTACGCGGGGCTGCTCACGCACGACCCCGGGATGTATCCGAAGCGGCTGCTGCTGGCGGACGCGCGACGGCGTGGGGTGCCGATCCTGCCGTTGGACGTGAACCGGTCGGCGGTCGCACACGGTATCGAACTGGTGTCTGAGTCCCCTGTGGTGTGGGGGCTGCGGCTCGCCCTCTCCGACGTGCACGGCATCAGCGAGGCCGAGGCGGCGCGGATCGCGGACGGGCAACCGTACGACTCGCTGCTGGACTTCTGGGAGCGGGCGCGCCCGAGCCGGCCGCTCGCCCAAAGGCTGGCCCAGGTGGGCGCGTTGGACTCCTTCGGCGCCAACCGGCGTGATCTGCAACTGCACCTGACCGAGCTGCACCGGGGCGCGAGGGGTGCGGGCGGAGGCCAACTCCCGCTGGCCGGCGGGCGGAAGACCGCGCCC
Organism: Streptomyces sp. NBC_00019; assembly: GCF_045041015.1. NCBI lineage: Bacteria > Bacillati > Actinomycetota > Actinomycetes > Kitasatosporales > Streptomycetaceae > Streptomyces > Streptomyces sp. NBC_00019. Next base: position 2,571,035 of record NZ_CP108302.1, on the reverse strand, counting down.
GCCGGGCTGCCGGACCTGTCCTCCGCCGAGAAGCTCAGTGCCGAGCTGGGTGTGCTGTCGATGGACGCCTCGCGCAACCTGATGGACGACCACCGGGAGTTCCTGGGGGAGTTGGGCGTGGTCGACGCACGCCGGCTGCGGGACGCGCGGCACGGTGAGACGGTCCTCGTCGCGGGCGCCAAGGCGGCCACCCAGACACCGCCGATCCGGTCCGGCAAGCGGGTCATCTTCAGCACCCTGGACGACGGCACCGGCCTGGTCGACCTCGCCTTCTTCGACGACTCGCACGACGCCTGCGCCCACACCGTCTTCCACTCCTGGCTGCTGCTGGTGCGCGGGGTGGTGCAGCGCCGCGGCCCGCGCAGCCTCAGCGTGGTGGGCGCCGCCGCCTGGAACCTCGCCGAACTGGTCGAACTGCGCGCCGAGCACGGCCTCGACGCGGTCTCCGCCCGGTTGGCGGAACCCGTGCCGGAAGGGGCCGGTGATTCGACCGGCGGCCGGCGCATCCAGATGCCGACGGGATACGAACTGCATCCGTGGGCGGATCTGCGACCTGCGGGTCAAGAGCCTTCACAGGTACGGAAGTTGTGGCACCAGAGTCCGGGGAGTGCGGGATGACCATCCTCTGCGTACGTTTCCAGCTGCCGCCGACGGGCGAGGCGGCCCTGTCGGGTCTGCTCGGGTTGCTGGAGGAGTTCACGCCGGTCGTCGAGGCGCTGCCACCGGACGCGGCGCTGGCCGATCTGCGGGGCGCCGAACGGTACTTCGGGCGGGACGCCGTCGAACTGGCCTCGGTGATCCGGGTCCGCGCCCTCGCGCTGTACGGGGTCGACTGCGTGATCGGCGCTGGGCCGGGCCGGATGCTGGCCCGGATGGCGATGAAGGATGCGCGGCCCGGACTGACCTGCGCGGTGACCGAGGAGGAGGGTGCGGACTTCCTCGCCGGGAAGCCCGTCGCCGCACTCCCCGGCGTCGGTACGGCCACCGCCCGCACCCTGTGCGAGTACGGCCTCGACACCCTCGGCCTGGTCGCCGCCGCACCCCTGTCCACGCTCCAGCGCCTGGTGGGTGCGCGGGTCGGCCGTGAACTGCGGGAGAAGGCGAGCGGAGTCGATCGCGGCCGGGTGGTCCCGAACGCGATCTCCCGCTCCCTGGCCGCCGAACGCCCCTTCACCCGCGACGAGTTGGACCCGGACCGGCACCGCCGCAGTCTGCTCGCCGCCGCCGACGAACTGGGCGCCCGACTGCGCGCCCTGGACAAGATCTGCGGCGCCCTCACCCTCACCGTCCGCTACGCCGACCGCTCGGCGACGACCCGCACCCGCACCCTGAAGGAACCCACCGCACACTCGGCCGCGCTGACCAGGACGGCCTACGAGATGTACGAGGCACTCGGCCTCCAGCGCGCCCGGGTCCGCTCGCTGTCCCTGCGCGCCGAGAGCCTCGGCCCCGCCGAACAGGCCTCCCACCAGCTCACCTTCGACCCCGCCGACGAGAAGCTCCGCCGCATCGAGGAGGTCGCGGACCGTGTGCGAGCCAGGTTCGGGCCGCACGCGCTGATGCCGGGGTCGCTGGCGGCGTGACATAGGGTGCCCGCATGACATGGCGGGGGCCGACGTATCGGACGGTGGGCGGGGAGAAGGTCGACGGGGTCTGGTGCCATGTGTGGCTCCGGCACCAGCTGGGCGACGTGTATTACGTGCACGATCTCGTCGTGTACGCGGACGGCGCGATCAAGTGCGAGGGAAGCGATCTCGTCGACCTCGCCGGGCTGGAGCGCAGGCTGGCCAAGGGGATCATCGCGGTGCGGGATCCCGGGGCGCCGCCGCCTCCCGAGCAGCCGTCCAGGTGGGGCGCCCGGTACCCCGAGCCGCTCACCCCGGAGAACTTTCTCCTCGAAGTCGCCGACCGCATCGACGAGTTGAGCGGCAGACCGACGGCGGCCCAGCGCTGCCACGAGGCGATCCGGCACTACCGGCAGGAGCCGACCGAGCTCAGCCGTGAGGCCCTTCGAAAGGCATACCTGGCGATTCCGGCGCACCTTCGCGTCTACGTTCTGGGCGACATGGAGCGCCAGGACCGCCCCCTGCGGATCCTGCTCACCGACGTGGGCGAGCCCGTGGACGGGGACGGCCCGGTGGTGACCGAGGAGATGCACCGGGACGTTCTCGAGTTCTTCGACGAGTACGACCACGGAGTCACGGAGCGGCCGCGACCGGCGTACGCGGACGACCCGGCCGAGGCCGTCCTGCCACCCGTCGTTCTGCGCGACGTCATCTACCCCCGGGGCTGGCCCGAGGAACTCGACCTCTTCGTGCTGCGGAACAACTACCCCGCCGAGGTCCACTTCGCCGGCGGCACCCATCCCTCCGTGCACGAGGGTTACTGGACCCTGGCCGAGAGCCACCAGGGCGACGACTGGCCCGACGTACGCCTCGCCGTCATGGCCGGCCTCCTGCGCGCGAAGTTCACCCAGCACCCCGACCTCGCCGAGATCCTCCTCGCCACCGGCAATGCGACGATCAGTTACACCGGCCACAAGGAGTCCCCCTACTGGCGGGACGCCGGCTCCCGCGGCGGCCGCAACTGGATCGGCCGGCTGCTGGAGTTGGTCCGCTCCGAGCTCAGTTGGCCCACGGCGGGGTGATGACCGTGCCGTCGGCCAGTGTTGCCTCCAGGCCGATGGACGTGGTGACCCAGGAGACCGCGGTCCGATCGGTCGGGTTCTCGACGCTCAGGGTTGCGCCGGGGTTGATGATCAGGGTGTCACCCGCCGTGATGCGGTGGGTGTCGTCGTCGAGGGTGATCAGGAGTTCGCCGTCGAGGAGATGGAAGATCTCCTCGCGGTTGACCGTGTGAGCGGGGCCTTTCGTCCCCGCCGGGATCTCGCCGCGCCAAGCGCACAGCTCCTTGCTGCCGGTGAGGGGAGTGGCGTACGAGACGAAGCGGGCGCCGTGGATCTCGTGCGTGACGGCTTCGGACGAGCGGATGACGGGCATGGAGTGCCTCCGGATCGGCGAATCGGTAATTGGTCAAGCAGCTTGACTATATGCCTCTATGGTCAAGCTGCTTGACCAACCTGTCAAGGGTGTTCAATGCATCCGTGCAGAACTCCGAAGCCCTGGCCCTGTCCGCCGTCCTGCTCGCCGCCGCGGGCGACCTGACGCAGCGCATCAATGACGGTGTCATCGCGCGGGGGTTCGAGGGGCGGCCCATGTACGGGTTCGCCTTCACCCGGCTCGCCCCGGACGGGGCCACGGTCACCGAGATCGCCGTGCATCTGGGGGTGACCAAGCAGGCAGCCAGTCAGCTCGTCGAGGAGCTCGTGCGGAAGGGATATGTCGAGCGGCGGCCGCATCCCGACGATGCGCGGGCCCGGCTCGTGGTGCTGACCGAGCGGGGGTGGGCATGCACCCGGGCCGCGGAGGAGGCTGCCGCGGAGGTCGTCCGGATGTGGGCCGAGCTGATCGGTGAGGGTGGAGTGCGGGCGTTGCGTGATCAATTGGGGCGCATCGCCCCCTATGGTCCCATCAGGCCTGCCTGGTGATGGTTCATCAGGGAACGCACTTGAGTCGCACTCGCCTCCGGTTAGCACTGGAAGTTTTTACTGACGCGTAACTTCACAAGTGCACTACCCGTTCGTAACTTGACGAGTGAACAGCATCCTCGTGATCCGGATCACAGGGCGTAAGGCCATCGCAACTCCCTTGAGCCGCAAGGAGATCACCCGATGCTGCCCTGGAAACGACTGCTCAGACCCCTGACCGCGCTGCTGCTGACCGCATCGGTCGTCCTCGTCCCCGCCGCCACCAGCGCCCATGCCGCCGACGCTCCCAGCCGAGGCTGGAACGACTTCTCCTGCAAGCCGTCCGCCGCCCACCCCCACCCCGTCGTTCTCGTGCACGGCACCTTCGCCAACTCCGTCGACAACTGGCTGGGCCTCGCGCCGTACCTGAAGAACCGCGGGTACTGCGTCTACTCCTTCGACTACGGCCAACTGTCCGGCGTCCCCGTCTTCTACGGACTCGGCCCCATCGACAAGTCGGCCGAGCAGCTGTCCACCTTCGTCGACAAGGTGCTCGGTTCGACCGGCGCCACCGAGACCGACCTCGTCGGCCACTCGCAGGGCGGCATGATGCCCCGCTACTACCTCAAGTTCCTCGGCGGAGCCGCGAAGGTGGACGCCCTCGTCGGTATCGCGCCCAGCAATCACGGCACCACGCTGGGCGGCCTCACCCAGTTGCTGGACTACTTCCCCGGAGCCGGCGGCCTGCTCTCGCAGAGCACCCCGGCCCTCGCCGACCAGGTCGCCGGATCGCCCTTCCTCACCAAGCTCAACGAGGGCGGCGACACCGTCCCCGGCGTGAAGTACACGGTCCTCGCCACCAAGTACGACGAGGTGGTCACGCCGTACCGGAGCCAGTTCCTCAGCGGATCCGGCGTCAACAACGTGGTGATCCAGGACCTGTGCCCGCTCGACCTCTCCGAGCACGCGGCGATCGGACTGCTCGACCTGATCGCCTTCCACGAGGTCACCAACGCGCTCGACCCCGCGCACGCCACCCCGACCACCTGTGCGTCGGTCCTCGGATAAGGCATGACCGGGGGCTGTCCGGCCTGAGCCGCCGGACAGCCCCCGCCCCCCGTGGTGGTCTCAGCGGCCGTGCCGGCCACCGCTCATCGCGCGCCGGCGGACCGACCCGAAGAGGATCGCCGCACCCATCGCGAGGACGGCCGCGCCGCCCATGGCGACATACGCCGTGCTGCTGTCGCCACCGGTCTCGGCGAGGTCCTCCGTGGCACCGGCCGCCTTCACCTCGTTCGCGGGCACGGCGGCGGCCGTCTCCGATTCCGTCGCGGTCGGCTCCGCCGAGGTGTCGGCGTCCTGGTCGCCGTGGCCGTGGTGCTCGACGGTCGACTCGTCCTCGCCCTCCTCGATCTGTTCCTCGGAAGGGGCGGAGGCGCTCGGGGCAGGGGACGCGCTGCTCTCCGGGCCGGCCCCGGAAGAGCCACCGCTGCCGCCGAACGTCACGTCCGAGCAGGAGTAGAACGCCTCCGGGCTGTCCGAACGCTGCCAGATCCCGTACAGCAGCTGTGCGCCGGAGCGCTGCGGGAGGGTGCCGGAGAACGTGTAGTAGCCGTCCGTCGCGGTCGGGTCGGTGGCCGTCGCCACCGGGTTGTCCAGGTCCAGATCGTCCCAGGCCAGCGGCTGCGTCGGGTCGTAGCCCTCCTTGGTGAGGTACACCTTGAAGGTGCCCTTGTGCGGGGCGGTGACGCGGTACTTGAAGGTGTACGAGCCACTGCTCACGCTCGTCGTCGGCCAGTCCGCACGGGCCAGGTCGAGGCCCTTGAACTCGTCGCTGTTCGCGCTGCACAGCTTGCCGTCCGGGATCAGCGACTGGTGCTGTCCGTTCGCGTCGCCGATGCGGATGCCGTTCCAGTCGTAGAGCGCCTGCGTGCCGCCGGCCGCGACCGCCGCCTTGCACGCGGCGGACTTCGGGCTCTCGGGACCCTCCGCGTAGCACTGCGCGACCCGGCTGACCGGGTCACCCATCGTGCCGTGCGCCGACGCGGGCGCGGCGGCCAGCGCGGTGAGGGCGAGCGGGGTCAGGCCGAGGGTGGCGACGACGGCGACCTTACGGCGTGCAGGCATGGGGAAACTCCTCGCAGCGGTTCTTGGGGATCCCGTGGGGGCGATCAGCAAGCTAGCCCCAAGAAACCGCGGAATCGCCTGCTGGGAGCGGCTGACGGAGATCCTTATGGTGCCGTTAAGGGAGTGCTCAGACTGCGATCAGGTAGGTACCGTCGCGGCATGACCGACGAGGAGATCCGGCAGGCCGTCGCCGCCGACGTGGCGGCCGTGAAGAGCGTGACCGATGCGGCGTATCGCCACTACATCGAGCGCATCGGGGTGGTGCCGCAGCCCATGGAGGCGGATCACGCGGCGAACGTGGCCGCGGGGCGGGTCTTCGTGACGGGGGAGCCCGTGGTCGGGTTGGTGGTCGTCGAGGAGTACGCGGATCATCTGTACCTCGACAACATCGCCGTCCACCCCGACGCCCACGGCAGGGGCGTCGGCGGACGGCTGCTGCGGTTCGTGGACGCACGCGCGCGTGCGCGGGGACTGGCCGAGGTCAGGCTCTACACGAACGCGATGATGTGGGAGAACCAGAAGATCTATCCGAGGTACGGGTACGAGGTCGTGGAACGGCGAGTGGACGGGCCCTACGACCGCGTCCACTACCGCAAGCGACTGGACTGACGCGTCTCATGCGCCGGGTCATGTCGGCGTCAGCCGTCCGGCCACCAGGTGCGCGCGATGTCCTTTCGCACCTCGGGGCGTCCGGCGGAGCTCTCGTCGGCCTCCTCGCGGATCCGACGGCTGTCCGACTTCTTCAGGGGCTTCTGCACGGTTACGCGGCGCATGGCTGCCTCCTTCAGTGCCTACCGTGTTCCGCGTTCTCGCGGAGGTAGACCCTTTTGGGGAGAGTTACTCATCGGAGCGAATCTGTCAGTGGTGACCATCACGATTTCGACTGGCTTTCGAGTGATGTTCCACCGCCGTCTGATTGTCAGTGCCGGGTGGCACGCTGTGGACCATGGCGAATCACAGGGAATTCGACGCCGACGCGGGCATGGATTGGGACGCGGAAGCCGCTTCTTTCGACGACGAGCCGGACCACGGCCTGCGTGACCCCGAGGTGCGCGCCGCCTGGGCCGACCGACTGCGCTCCTGGCTGCCCGGCCGCGCCTGCGACATCCTCGACCTGGGCTGCGGCACCGGCAGCCTGTCGCTCCTCGCGGCCGAGCAAGGACACCGCGTCACCGGCGTGGACAGCTCCCCGGCGATGGTGGACCTCGCCCGCGCCAAGCTCGCCGGACGCGACGCGGCGTTCCTGGTCGGTGACGCTGCGATGCCGCCGGTGGGGGAGCAGCGCTTCGACGTCGTTCTCGTACGGCATGTGCTGTGGGCGCTCCCGGACCCCGGCCGCGTCCTGCGCCACTGGCGCGAGCTGCTGCGGCCGGGAGGCCGGCTGGTGCTGATCGAGGGCGTCTGGGGTGCGGTCAGCCCAGTAGGGATACCGGCCGAGCGGCTGACCGCCCTCCTGGAGTCCGTCGCCGCACACGTGCGGGTCGAGCGGCTGTCCGGCGATCCCCTGCTGTGGGGCAGGGCCGTGACGGACGAGCGGTACGCGGTGGTGGCGGCCGTCTAGGCCAGCAGCGACTCCAGACCACCGTCGACGGAGGCGAACACCTCCAGCTCGTCCAGAGCCGTCATGGCGGCACCCGCCGCCTCGGGATCCCTCTCCGTCAGACCGCTCTCGGCGAACTCGTCCTCGTCCAGGCGCAGTACGTCCGTCCCGTCGGCGGAGCGCCACAGGTCCAGGTCGAGATCCTCCACGACGAGTTCGGCGCCGGAGCGGAGGGCCGGGCGGGTGATGTCGCAGTACCAGCCCTTGAGCGTGCCGTCGCCGGCGCGGACCTCCTTCACCGCGTACCAGCGGTCCCGCCAGTAGTGCTCCGTGAAGGCGTCCCCGGGCTCGAAGCGGACGAAGCCGAAGTCACGGACGCCCTCGCCCGCCCAGGCGGCACGGACCGTGATGTGGTTGCCGTCGTCGCCGACCAGCTCGGCCGGGTAACGGATCTTCGTGCGGCCTGCCTTGACCAGCACCACGTCCAACTGCTCCGTCGTCTCAGCCGAGTTCGCGGACATACCGAACCTCCGTGGCGCAGATCTCGTATCCGAACCATGTGTTGATGGCGATCATCGGGCCGTTCCCGGCGTCGTTGCCGGTGAACGCCTGGGTGAACCCCGCGGCGCGGGCGCGGTGCAGGGAGTCGTTCTTGGCGAGCTTGGCCAGGCCCTTGCCGCGGTGGGCGCGGGCCGTGCCGGTCATGGCGGTGCCGTAGCGGGTGCCGCCGTCGGTGCGGGCCAGGCTGAAGGCGGCGGGGCGGCCGTCGACCACGGCGACCGAGGTCAGCTCGGGGCTCATCAGCGGCTGGTGCCAGGTCTCCCGGAGCCACGCCTCGTAGTCCGTGAACTCGTAGTCGACATCGCTCGGTTCGTCCGCCAGCGTCTCCGAGTCCAGCTCGAACAGCGGGCGCGGGTCGTCCGCGAAGTCGGCGCCGGTGCGCAGCTCGACGCCCGGCGGCGGGTCCTGGAGCGGAGGCAGTGTGCCGTTCGCCAGGTCCAGGCGGAGGAAGTGCGCGGAGCGGCTCGCGCGATAGCCGTGCCGCTCGGCGAAGGCGCGGTTGCCCGGCTCGTCCAGGACCCAGGCGAACAGCTTCGTCGCACCGTGGGCCGCCAGATGCTCCTCGGCGGCGCGGACCAGCAGTGCGCCGGCGCCGCGGCGCGTCCGCTCCGGGTGGACGTACACGTTCACGTAGCCCTGGCCGGGCTCCGGACTGTCGTACACAAGGCCGACCTGGGCCGTGCCGATCGTCTCGCCGTCCGCCTCCGCGAGGAGCGGACGGTAGTGGGCGTCGGGGTGCATCTGGGCGACGTCGTAGGCGAGGCCGTCGGGGGTCGACAGGAAGAAGGGCATGGCGAGGTCGCGGACCCGGACGAAGCCCTCGAAGTCGGCCCGTACCTCGGGACGCAGGTCGCGCACGATCACAGTCATGTGGTCGGACGCTACGGGGCGGATGTGTCCCGCTGCCTCTCATTTTCCGGCGGGTGCGGGACAATCGACCCCGTGACCCTGAAGATCCACATCGATGACAGCGCGCCGCCGTACGAGCAGGTGCGGGCGCAGATCTCCGAACAGGCGCGGTCGGGGGTGCTGCCGGTCGGGTACCGGCTGCCGACGGTGCGCGGACTGGCCGAGTCGCTGGGGCTCGCCCCGAACACGGTCGCCAAGGCGTACCGGGCGCTGGAGACCGACGGCGTGATCGAGACGCGGGGGCGCAACGGGACGCTCGTGGCTCCGGCGGGCGCCGCGGCGGAGCGGGAGCTGGCGTCCGCCGCGCAGGCGTACGTCGAGCGGGCCCGGCGGCTGGGGATGGATGAGGACGCGGCACTGGCCGCGGTGAGGGATGCCCTGCGGGCCGCATACGAGGGATGAGCAGTTCCGTACCCCCCTGCAAGCCCTACAGATACAGTCCCGCGTCCGCGTCGCCCCGAGGCTCCGGCAGCGCCGTCGGTGACGTGCCGCGCCGCAGCGCGTACAGCTCCGCCAGCGTCGCCCCCTCGCGGCCCACGCCCTCCTCCGCGCCCAGCCAGTCGATCGCCTCGCGGCGGGTCAGCGGGCCCACCTCGATGCGGGCCAGACAGCGCCCGGGGCGGACGACGGCCGGGTGCAGCCGCTCCAGGTCCTCGTTGGTGGTGACACCGACCAGGACGTTGCGACCCTGGCCCAGCAGGCCGTCGGTCAGGTTCAGCAGCCGTGACAGGGCCTGGCCCGCCGTGTGCTTGGCCTCGCCGCGGATCAGTTCGTCGCAGTCCTCCAGGAGCAGCAGCCGCCAGCGGCCCTTGCCCGTCGAGTCGTCCTCGCCGATCGCGATGTCCATCAGATAGCCGACGTCCGTGAAGAGCCGCTCCGGGTCCAGTACGCAGTCCACCTGGCACCAGTCCCGCCAGGACCGGGCCAGGGTCCGCAGCGCCGACGTCTTGCCGGTGCCTGGCGGACCGTGGAGCAGGAGCAGCCGGCCCGCGATGCCCTCCGGGGTCGTGCTCATCAGGCTGTGCATCGCCTCCGCCACCGGCGCCGTGTAGTTCTCCCGCACCTCGTCCCAGGTGCCGGCCGCGATCTGCCGGGTCGTGCGGTGCGGGCCGCGGCGCGGTGAGTAGTACCAGAAGCCCATGTTCACGTTCTCGGGCTGCGGCTCGGGCTCGTCCGACGCGCCCTCGGTGGCCTGGTCGAGGACCTTCTGCGCGAGCTCGGCGCTGGTCGCCGTGACGGTGACGTCCGCGCCGCGGTTCCAGCGGGAGACCAGCAGGGTCCAGCCGTCGCCCTCCGCCAGGGTCGCGCTGCGGTCGTCGTCGCGGGCGATGCGCAGCACCCGGGCGTTGTCCGGGAGCAAGGTCGCCCCGGACCGTACGCGGTCGATGTTCGCCGCGTGCGAGTACGGCTGCTCGCCCGTCGCGAAGCGGCCGAGGAACAGCGCGTCGACGACGTCGGACGGCGAGTCGCTGTCGTCGACGTTGAGCCGGATCGGCAGTGCGTCGTGTGGGTTGGCAGACATGCCCGCCATGATCCGGCACGGGGGCGTCGCATGCATCCGGTTTCCGCGTTGCGTCCGGTGTGTCGGGTGAGACCGTTTGCGGGGCCTCCGTCCTGTTACAGAGCTGTGCATCTCAAAGCTCTGCCGTAGCTGTGGCCCCCCGATTACTGTTGCCCTTGATGGGACGTCATGGGTGGAATTCGGGGGCACGGCGGTGGCGGCTCACCGCACTGCTCGGAGTGGGTGCGGCGGCGCTGGCCCTGGTCGTGACCCTCCTCAACACGCTTCCCGGGAACGGCGCGAGCACCGACGGCACCACACGCAACGGCAGCAAGGCACACGGCACCCCTACCAGCACGCCGGACGCGGAGACCCCTGAGGTGGGGTGGGGCTTCACCCACACCCAGTTCAGCGCCGACGAGGGCGCCGCCGCCGCGATCGAGCGGGTCGAGGGTCGGCTCGCGGACCTCGGCGGGCTGCCGCAGAACCAGCACATCATGGGCTGGGGCGCCGACAACCCCGAGCCGGTCAAGGGGCGTTACGACTTCGAGGACCTGGACCGCCGGATCGACTTCGTCCGCGCCTCCGGCTCCACCCCGGTCGTCACGCTGTGCTGTGCCCCGGACTGGATGAAGGGCGGCGAGTCCGGCGTCGGCAACACCGACTGGAGCCAGGCCTCGCTGGAGACCGCGCCGGAGCCCGCGCACTTCAAGGACTACGCCGCGCTCGCCGCCACGGTCGCCGAGCGCTACCCGGACGTCCGGCACTTCGTCGTCTGGAACGAGTTCAAGGGCTTCTGGAACGACGCCGAGGCCCGCTGGGACTACGAGGGCTACACCCAGCTCTACAACCTCGTCTACAAGGCGTTGAAGAAGGTCAACCCGCAGATCATGGTCGGCGGGCCGTATCTCGTGATGGACAGTCTCGACCCGCGCGCCGAGGACGCCTCGAAGACCTTCAAGGGCCCGTGGGGCGCCATGGACCAGCGGGTCCTCGACGCCTTCGACTACTGGAACAAGAACAAGACCGGCGCCGACTTCGTGGTCGTGGACGGCTCCAGCTACACCAACGACGACGAGCTGTTGCCGGACGAGTTCGCGGCGACCGACAAGTTCACCGCGGTCAGCCGGTGGGTGCGCGAGCAGACCGACGATCTGCCGCTGTGGTGGGCCGAGTACTACGTCGAACCCGCCGACAGCAGGGACGAGCGCGAGGGCTGGTCCGAGAACCGTCGCGTCGCCGTGCAGACCGCGGGGATGATCGCGCTGGCCAAGGGCGGCACCACCTCCGCCTTCTACTGGAACCCGGAGAACGAGAAGGGCACGGACTGCGCGGGCTGTCTCTGGACGCCGACCAGCGGCAAGGACGGCGGGCAAAAGCTGCCGATGTTCGATCTCGTCAGCCGGTTCAGCAAGGCGTTTCCACCGGGCACGTCGTACAGGACCGTGTCCGTGGCCGCCGACGACGTGCCCAATGTGCGGATCCTCGCGACCGACGACACGGTTCTGGTGGTCAACACCCTCGACCGGCAGATCAGCGCGAAGGTGGACGGGAAGACGTTCGACATGGCGGCCTACGAGGTCAAGTGGCTCAGCCGCTGAGCCACGCAGAGGTCGAGTGGCTCACCCACTGAGCCACTCGACCACCGTCACCGCAACCGCCCTCACTTCATCGTCACGAACCGCTGCACCAGCGAAGCCAGCAGCACCGCCAGCAGCGGCAGCGAGAACCAGAAGCTGCTCTGCAGCCACCGCAGCTGCCGCACGCTCGGCCGGACCGCGACCCGGACCACCTCGCGTGCCGTCAGCAGCACGATCAGCGCCAGCGCCGCGAGGCCGCCGACCACCGACCAGGGCGTCCACGTCACCTGCGGCCCGATCGGACCCGGATCCGCCTTCGGCGCCTTGCCCGCGGGCTGCTTGGCCAGCGCGTACATGGTCACGTCCGCGTTGACGAAGACCTTCTTCAGCTCCGCCCGCTTGTCCAGGTTCCGGATCAGCCGTGGCTCCCACATCTTCGAGTAGCCGACGTCCAGCTCCAGATACGTCACCTGACTGCGGTTGATCATCAGATACGAGTTCGGCCCCGCGTCACTGAGCGCCTTGACCAGGCTCGACACCAGCACGGGGTCGGTCGGCGCCAGCGTCGGCACATACTCGATCCTCTCCATGTCCCGGGCACCCCACGGCATCGCCGGCGTCACGTTGTCGACCGTGTCGTTGCTCAGCCACAGCAGCCGTACCGTCGGATCGTCGTGGGCGTACACGTAGTCCATGGCGGCGACCTCGCCGGGCCGGATCCGCTCGAACGGCTCGTTGCCCCAACGGGCGATCAGGAAGCCGCCCATGAGGAGCAGACCCGCCATGAGGGCGGCCAGCGGGGCCAGGCTCACCCGGTCCTTGTCGCGTTCCTTCGCCGTGATCCCGGTGCGCGGGAACAGGGCGAGCCCCATCAGCAGGGCGGCGCCGGGCAGGGCGAACATGAAGACCCGCAGCGCCATCTCACCGCCGTAGGACTGCATGCCGAAGCCCAGGAACGGCACGAAGGTCAGGACGAGCAGCGAGCGCTCCCGGTAGTGGTGGTCGCGCCGGCGCCACCAGCCCCAGCAGGCGAACGCCATCACACCGCCGGCCAGCAGCACGCGCGTGTAGAGGACGAGCTTGTGCGTCGAACTGCCGCCCTCGATCCGGCCGCCCACCGACGACTGCACATTGCCGCCGACGCCGCCGACGCCGCCGAACAGTTCGTCGAAGTGCCCGGACCAGTACGGCTCGGCCATGAAGCCCACCCACACGGCCACCATGACGGCGAACAGGATGGGCAGACCGCGCAGTTCGGACTTGCCGATCATCACGAGGGCCGCCAGCAGGCCCAGCATCACGAACGGGGTGAGCTGGTGGGCCGGGACGCTCGCCGCGAACAGCCCTATGACGACCATCAGCAGCACGGCCCGCTGGCGCCGGTTCGTCGGCTCGACCTCCGCCTCGCCGGGCCGCTTCTTCGTCCAGATCACGCGCGGGGCGCGGAAGTAGACCAGCAGGAGCGCCGCGAACATCAGATAGAGGAGATACGTGAAGCCCTGCGGCGAGAAGTAGTCCTGGCCGACCCAGCCGCTGAGCACGAACACCCACAGGCCGGTCCACTTGGCCCGCCAGCTCGCCCGCATCGAGCGGATCAGCAGGAACATCGGGGCCAGATAGAGGAGTTGGATGGCCAGCGGCCACCAGCGGATCACCTCGGTGAAGTCCGTGACCCCGCAGGACTCGGCGACGAACGCGGCCGCCGCGAAGAAGCCCGGCCAGCTCCAGCGCGCGTCCAGGTCGGGCACGGCGGAGCCGGTCCGGTCGATGTAGTCGAGGAAGCCCAGATGCTGCCAGGCGGTCGCGAACCGGGGTTCCGTCTCGATCACCGCGGGCAGCGCGTGCAGCGACACGACCGTCGCCAGCAGGGTGATCAGCAGCAGTGCCTTGTGCTCACGGGCGAGCCACAGCAGCGAGGCGAAGGCCACGGCCAGCAGCGCGGCGCCGACCAGCGTGGGCAGCGGCAGCACGGAGATCAGCCCGAGCCCGCCCATCTCGTCGAGGTCCGTCTCGCCGAGGCGCAGCGCGGGCACCCAGTACAGCAGCAGCGCGGCGGTCAGCAGACAGCCGAGCACGACTCCGACCCGGCTGGGCTGAAGGCGCTCGCGCCACGACAGGAGCGGCGGCTCCTCGGACACCGGCACCTCTTCCCGTACGGGTGGCTCCTCCCGTACGACCGGGCGGGCGGTCTCGAACGGCGCGTCCACCTCCACCTCGGACGACGCCTCGGAAGACACCCCGGACGACGTCTGGACCGGTCCCAGCGACGCCTCGGACCCCGGTTCCCGCGCCTCCACCGGCAGCCCCACCTCGGGCAGCTTCGCCCAGGTCGGCCGGTGCGGCTCGGCATGCGGCCGGGGACGCACCACGGGCGTGCCCATGGGCGGTGTGCCCGGACCCGGCCGGACGTCGGGGCGGCGTTCCAGGTGGTCGAAGTCGACGTGGATGCCGAGGCCGAGCGTGTCCTGGTCGAGCGCCCAGGCGGGCCCGCGCCTGCGGAGGCCCAGCGGGACGGTGGCCTCGCGCGCCCCCAGGTCGGCGAGGTCCCCGTCGGGCGCCGCGTCCTCGGGGACGGTCCCCGCGGGCGAGGCCTTGAGGATCTTGTACAGCTTGGGCGCGGCGATCGCCACGATGACCGCGAGCGAGGAGATCTCCGCGACGCCGGCGCCGGTCAGCCCCATACGGGGGAGCAGCATCAGGGTCAGTCCGAGCACCAGGGCGCACAACAGGCCCTGGAGCCACGCCAGTCCGGCGGTACGGCTCTGGGCGCGCAGCACCGCGAAGTACGTCTCCATGACGACCCGCAGCACCGCGCCGATCGCGAACCAGCGCAGCAGCGGGGTCGCCGCGTCGGCGTAGCCCGAGCCGAAGACACCGAGGATCCAGGGCGCGCCGAAGAACAGGACCGCGCACACCGGCAGCATGATCCGGGCCATGCGCCGGAGCGCCGCGCGGGTGTTGGAGGCGAGCCGCCCCGGGTCGTGGGAGCCCTCGACCGTGAGGGAGGCGCCCATGTTGATGGCGAGCAGGTTGACCGTGCCGCCGATCGTGGTGGTGATGTAGAAGTACGCGTTGTCCTCGGAGCTGACCTGCGCGGCGACGATCACCGGGACGAGGTAGACCACGGCGAGCGAGAACAGGGAGCCGGTGTAGTCGCCCGCGAGGAAGCGCCCGATCTCCTTCACCGACGGCGGTCGCCCGTGGTTCTCGGTCGCCTTCACATGCCGGGCCACCAGCCGCCGGAACACCAGCCAGCCCAGCGGCAGCACCGACACCGCGATGGCCGCGACCCACGACACGAACACACCCATGGTGGGGATCGCGGTGGCGAAGGCGACCAGCAGCACCAGCTTCACCGCGGAGAACACGGTGTTGCCGACCGGTACCCACAACGCGCTGCGCAGTCCGGTCAGCACCCCGTCCTGCAGGGTCAGCACCGACCACGCGACCACCGCGAGCACGAAGAACAGGGCGTGCGAGGGGTCGTTGAGGAATCCGTACGACGGCCCCCACAGGCCCAGCGTGAGCAGGAAGGCGCCCGCGGCCAGCGCCACGATCACCGAACTGCCCGCGTAGGTACGGAAGATGAGCCGTCCGGTGGCCCGGCCCGCGACCGGGATGAAGCGGGCCAGGGCGCCGGTCAGGGTCACCGCGGTCAGCCCCGCGAGGAGCTTCATCGCGGCGATCGCGGCGGAGCCCTGGCCGACCGCGGACTCGGAGTAGTAGCGGGCCGCGGCCAGCCAGAAGCCGAGGCCGAGCACGGCGGAGATCCCCGTGTTCAGCATCAGGGCGTAGGCGTTGCGGAACAGCTGGCTGCCGCCCGGCGACCGGCCGAGCCCGGGCAGCCGGAGGCGGCGCCCCGGCTGCCCGGGCGCCTCTGTCGCGGGTTCGGTGGCCTCAGGGGTGGTCGTCGTGTCAGACACGGGAACGGATGGCCTTCCGGCGGACCTGTCGTGCTCTTCGGACCATGGCGTACCCCTTGGTGAACGCGCGGTCCCGGGCGAAGTTGCGGGCGATGGCCCGGCCTTCGATCAGCCGACGGAACTCCTCGGCGTCCGTGCCGCGGCGCACGGTGACCCGCAGCAGCGCGTACGGCCCCTGGTGGCGGCGGGCGAGCCCGTTGCCGACGGCGAGGGCCTGGGCGTACCCCGTCTCGCGGACCTTCTCGCGCACCCGGCGGCTGGAGTAGCCGTACGGGTAGGCGAACGAGGCCGGGACGGTGCCGAGTTGGTCCGTCACGATCTCCTTGCAGAGGATCAGCTCACGGCGCAGCGCGTCGTCGTCGAGCTGGTCGAGCTGCGGGTGGGTGTGGCTGTGCCCGCCGATCTCGACGCCCTCCGCGGCGAGTTCGCGGACCTGTGGCCAGTCCAGCATGGTGTCCAGGGCGTGGCCGTTGTCGTGCGGGCCGCGCAGCCACCCCGTGGACACGAACAGCGTGGCCGCGAAGCCGTGCTTGGCGAGCACGGGCAGGGCGTGCCGGTGCACACCCTCGTAGCCGTCGTCGAAGGTGACCAGGACGGGCCGCTCGGGCAGCGGACTGCCCGAGCGCCAACTCGCCGCCAGCTGCGCGGTGGTGATCGGGGTGTGCCCCAGGTCGCCGACGATCTCCATCTGCCGGGCGAAGGCCTCGGGCGACACGGACAGTTCGCGGGTCGCCTCGTTCGGGTCGGCCGCGATCGCGTGGTACATGAGAATCGGCACACGTGCGTCACCCATGCGCGTCCCCCTCGATCCGCGCCACCTGGAACGTGGCGCCGCCCCTGCGGGCCCGGACACTGCCCACCACGTACCCACCGGCGGCCGTCAGCACCCCCGCGACGATCGCGCCCGCGCGGCCCGCGCCGCCCGGCCGGGCCAGTGCTGCGTCGCGCAGCCCGCGCACCACCCCGGCGGGCAGCACCCGGGTGGTGTACCGGCGTTCGGACTCGAGTCCCTTGTCCGCGCCTACACTGCGCGCCACCAGGGCCTTCGACAGTCCCTCGGCGTAGGAACGCGTGCGGAAGTACCCGAAGTGCTCACGCGCCTCGGGCACCCGGTGGTGGATCACCGCCCGGTCGTCGATCAGCAGGACCGCGTCCGGTCTGGCCCGGGTGAGCCGGATGCACAGTTCGGTCTCCTCGCAGCCCAGCGGCCGCTTGTCGCCGTCCCGTCCGATACCGGTGGCGAAACCGCCGGCCGCGTCGAACGCCGTACGGCGGAACGAGGCGTTGCCGCCGAGTACGTTGCGGACGCGGACCAGGCCCGGCGGCAGACCCTTGTACGTGCAGCCCACCACCCAGTCGAACTCCTCGGGGAACCAGGCAGGACGGCGCCCCGACGCCCAGATCGGCACCGTACGACCGCCCACGGCCATCACCCGCGGATCGGCGTACGCCGCGGCGAAGTGGCGCAGCCAGTCGCGTTCGGCGACGGCGTCGTCGTCGAGGAAGGCGATGACCTCGCCGCGCGAGGCGGCGATCCCGGTGTTGCGGCCCGCGGACAGGCCGCGGGGGCCCGCGTTGGCGAGCACCCGCACCTTGTCGGCTTCCTTGTACTCCTTGGCCAGCCGGTCCAGGAGCGCCGCGTTGTGGTCGACGACCAGCAGCGTCTCCCGGGCCGGACACGACTGCGCCGCGACCGAGGAGACCGCCGCGAGGATGTCCTCCCAGCGGTCCTCGGTGTAGACGCAGATCACGACGGAGATGTCGGGATCGCTCAAGACACCTCTCCCCGGACCGAGTCGAGCATCGGGGAGTGATGGGCCTGGCGGCGCAGCTCACGCCGGTTGGAGCGCTCGCCGAGGATCACCTTGAGCACCCGGAACCCGTCGCGCACGGCACGCAGATTGCTCGTGCCATGGATGCGCAGGTACTCGTGGCTGGGTATCTCCTGGACCTTCAGGCCCGCCTTGACCACCCGGATGTTGATCAGGGTCTCGATCTCGAAGCCCGTGCAGTCGAGGTCGATCTTGTCGAGGCAGTGCCGCCAGAACGCGTTGTATCCGTAGCAGAGATCCGTGTAGCGGGCGCCGAACTTGCGGTTGACGATCGTGCACAGCGCCCAGTTGCCGAGCTTGCGGATGAAGGTCATGTCGTCCGTGCCGCCGCCGTTGGCGAAGCGGGACCCCTTCGCGAAGTCCGCGCCCGAGAGCAGGGCGGAGACATAGCTGAGGATCTCGTGGCCGTCGGCCGAGCCGTCCGCGTCGACCATCACGATGATGTCGCCGGTGCACGCCTCGAACCCGGTGATCAGCGCGTCGCCCTTGCCCTTGCCGCGCTGCTTGACGACTTTGACCTCCGGCCACAGCCCACGGGCCACTTCGACGGTGTCGTCGGTGGAGTTCCCGTCCACCAGGACCACTTCGTGGATCCAGTCGGGCAGGGTCTTGAAGACGTACGGAAGATTCTCCGCCTCATTCATGGCGGGAATCACGACACTCACCGGTGGCGCGATGGCCAGGTGAGTGGAGACAGGCCGGTACTTCGCGGCCGTGGACAGATCCTGGCCTGTGGTCGCCGAGCGCAGAACAGAGCTCATGAGTCTGGTTCCCTCTCGTCCGGCTGGACCGCCCGCCCCTGGGCGGCCCGGCTGTTGTCCGGTTCGAAAGGGGGGTTTGTTTCACCTACGGCATGCCGAAAGGGATCTCCGAGCACGCCCGGGTGAGCTGGCAAAGCCGGCCGACAACCGAAACGGCCGCCGGTCGCGCGGCACGACTCGGTCACAAGTGCTGTCACCGAGCACGGCACCCCCCTACCGCGCCCCGCCCCGGTCCGTCGCGGTCCTTGAGCCCTCCCCTAGTACCGCTGGGTGACTTTCCGATGCGGGTGAGATGTACGACGGTATTGACGATTGAACCCGTATGGCAAGACCTGAAACCAGGTCTCACGTTTTTGATGGTTTGACCGTTACGGAACCTATTGGCTCCGCGAGCGGATCCTTCCCATCCTCTTGAGGATCCGGTCCGCCGGCTCGAAGAGCTCCGGCCGTGACTGGACGGTGTTGCGCAGCGCCCGGACCGGGGCGCGGCGCGCCCTGTGCCCGAGTGCGACCGGGTGACGCCGGGTCACCCACCCCTCCGACACGGTGATCTCCCGTGTCTTCAGGGAGTCCTTGTACTCCTTCTGTCCCCGCCCCAGATCCAGATACGCGATGCCGTCCGCGGCGGCCGCCTCCGCCATCCGCAGATGCAGGACCAGGCCCGGCGAGTACTTCGAGAACGCCGGGTCGTACGCCGGGAACCAGCAGGCCAGCACCCGTTCGGTACGCAGCCCGAAGTGCGCCGCGATCGGCTTGCCGCCCGCGTACAGCACCGACAGGATCCCCGCGAACGGATCGGAACGGGTGTGGAACAGCCGCTCCACGAGATGGGTGATCCACTCGTGCGCGAAGCGGTCGCTGCGCCCGGTCCTGCGGTACTGCGCGGACTTCCAGCCCATCAGGGTGCGCAGGGCCGCCGGATCGCGCTCGTCGTGCACGTAGCGCATCTCGCCGGCGTCCCGGCCGAGCCTGCGCTCCTTGGCGAGCGTGGTCCTGGTGAACTTCGGCGCGTGGGAGCGCAGATGGGCCAGATAGGCCTCGTAGCCCTGGTCGACATCCATGACCGGCGACGGGAAGCTGCCGGTGGCCCCGACCGCGAACGCCTCCTGGCCCTCCACCAGGTGGTCGAACTCCCATACGGCGAGCCCGCAGGCGCGCAGCAGCTCCTGCGCGTCCCACGCGAAGCCGGGCCGGTGCACCAGACCCTGGGCGTCCGAGACGCCGAGTCCGACGGCCCGGCCCACTCCGGTGACGCTTCTCTGGTACGGGAAGAACGCGGCGGGCTCCCCGCCCTCGCGTACCACCGCGATCCGCACACCCCGCCGGTACCGGCCCACCGCGAGCGCGAACTCGGGGGACAGGAACGGGTTCGCCAGCTCCGGGGATCCCTGCAGATGAGCCTTGGACTGCAACGACGTCCACGCCGCCCGGTCGGCGGCGCTGACCTCGCCGGGGCGGTACACACTGATGTCCACGTCAGGGAGTCCGTCCCGTCGGCGTACGGCCGCCTCGCCGCCGCACCCAGACCAGCAGGAGAAGAATTGAGCTGATCGCGGTCACGGCCACGATCCCGCCGCGCCACGACCAGCGGTGCGTGGCGAGCATGCCCTGTGCCACCAGCATGTTGACGACGACCGAGCCCGCGAGCGCGGTGAGCACCCGGCCGAGCGGTTCGAGGCCGCGCAGTGCGGCGGCGATCGCCACGGCCGGTGCCATCAGCAGGAAGAACAGCGTGAACGGGCCGCGCAGCGGTGAGTCCGAGCCGACGAGCGCGAGGATCGCGCCGAACCCGCCGACAGCCGTCGCGGCGCCCGCGAGCAGCGGCGAGAGGTCTCTCTCCGCTCCTGTTCGCGCGTGCTCGATGTCCGTTGAAGATCCTTTGACACGTATCGTCTGCATTGGCGACTTTGCCCCCCGAAGCGCCGGATGCGAGGCTTCAATGTCGCGCAGGGGCGCCGGGGCCGTCAAGACCGAAAAGGGCCGCGTATCACGGTTGGTACGGACAATGAGACAAGTGTTCCCCGGAGGCGGAAGTCGCCTCCGGGGAACGGCCGTTCAGGCGGTGTGCTCCGGGAGCGTTACGGGACGAGCTTCAGGAGCCGGTTCGGCGAACCGGTGCCCGGGCTGGTGACCGCATTGGTGGTGGCACCGCCGGTGAGGGCCGTGGCGACCTGGGCCGGGGTGGACGAGGTGTGGCCCGCCAGGTAGACGGCGGCCGCGCCCGCGACGTGCGGGGTGGCCATCGAGGTGCCGGAGATGGTGTTCGTCGCGGTGTCGCTGGTGTACCAGCCCGCAGTGATCGAGGAGCCCGGCGCGAAGATGTCCAGGACCGAGCCGTAGTTCGAGTAGCTGGCCCGGGCGTCGGTGCTGGTGGTGGCGCCGACGGTGATGGCCTCGGTGACCCGGGCCGGGGAGTACGAGGAGGCGTTGGCGCTGCTGTTGCCGGCCGCCACGGCGTAGGTCACGCCGCTGGCGATGGAGTTGCGCACAGCCGTGTCCAGGGCGGTCGAGGCGCCGCCGCCGAGCGACATGTTGGCGACCGAGGGACCGGAGTGGTTGGCGGTCACCCAGTCGATGCCCGCGACGACGCCCGCCGTGGTGCCGGAGCCGGCGTTGTCGAGCACCCGGACCGCCACGATCTTCGCCTGCTTGGCGACACCGTAGGTGGAACCCGCGATCGTGGTGGCCACATGGGTGCCGTGACCGTTGCCGTCGGAGGCGGTGGTGTCGCCGTCGACCGCGTCGTAGCCGTACGAGGCACGGCCGCTGATCTGCGCGTGGGTGATGCGCACACCGGTGTCGATGACGTACGCCGTCACGCCGGCGCCCGCGGTGTCCGGGTAGGTGTAGGTCCCCGAAAGCGGAAGCGCGGCCTGGTCGATGCGGTCGAGGCCCCAGGGGGCGCTGGGCTGGGTGGCGTCCACGTGGACGCGCTGGTTCTGCTCGACGGAGGCGACGGCCGGGTCCGCCGCGAGTCTCTTCGCCTCGGCTGCGGAGAGGGTGGCGGAGTAGCCGTTCAGGGCGGTGCCGAAGGTCTTCTTGACCGCGCCGCCGTACTCCTTGACGAGGTTCTTTCCGGCGGCCGAGGTCGACTTGAAGCCGGTGGAGCCCTTCTTCAGGGTGACGATGTAGCTGTCCTTGATCGCCGTGGGGGAGTCGGCGGCAAGGACCTTGCCCTCGGCCGGAGCGGCCTCGGCGGGGAGGGTGGTGAGCCCGCCCACGAGGGCGGCGGTCGCCAGGCTGGTTATCGCGGCGAACCGGAACTTACGCAGTTGTGCCATGCGAGGGAGTCCTCCTCTTAGGCGACGCGCGTTTCGTGTGGGGCGCGCGTCCGTGGGGGGTGCGCGCGTGATCGCGCACACGACCCGGAACGTCGCGTTCCCGTCCCGGGCTGGAGTAAAGACTGGGTGATCTACGGGGGTAGATCAAGGGAGTTGAGTACCTGTCAACAAATCTGTCATGCACGCGTAATCAAACACGCCATGAACATATGCGGGTGCGTTGAGTAAGGACGGAAAAGTCTTGGCATGGACACTTCCCGTCAACACGCGTAGTTGCTACGACGGTTGAGGCAGAGATCCTGCTAAAGGGAGGTTCCATGAGACGTTCCCGATTTGCCGCTTACGTCACCACGCTCCTCCTCGCCGTCGGCGCCGCACTCGCGGGGGCAACCCCCGCGCAGGCAGCCAGCGGCCCGTACGTAGCCCTCGGCGACTCCTATTCCTCGGGAGTGGGCGCCGGCAGCTACATCTCCTCCAGCGGCGACTGCAAGCGCAGCACGAAGGCGCACCCCTACCTCTGGGCCGCCGCCAACTCACCCTCGTCGTTCGCCTTCACGGCCTGCTCGGGCGCTCGAACGGGTGATGTTCTGGCGAACCAGCTGGCCCCGCTGAACAGTGCCACCGCCCTGGTCTCCATCAGCATCGGCGGCAACGACGCCGGCTTCTCCGACGTCATGACCACCTGTGTGCTCCAGTCCGACAGCTCCTGCCTGTCCCGCATCAACACCGCGAAGGCCTACGTCGACTCGACGCTGCCCGGCCAACTGGACAACGTCTACTCGGCGATCAGCACCCGCGCCCCGAACGCCCACGTCGTCGTCCTCGGCTACCCCCGCTTCTACAAGCTCGGCACCACCTGCGTCGGCCTCTCCGAGACCAAGCGGAAGGCGATCAACGACGCCGCCGACTACCTCGACACCGCCATCCAGAAACGCGCCGCGAACCACGGCTTCACCTGGGGCGACGTCCGCTCCACCTTCACCGGCCACGAGCTCTGCTCCGGCAGCTCCTGGCTGCACAGCCTCAACTGGCTCAACATCGGCGAGTCGTACCACCCCACCGCGGCCGGCCAGTCCGGCGGCTATCTGCCCGTACTGAACAGCGCGGCCTGACCCGTCACTCGGTAGGCGAAGGAGAAGGGGAGGAGGCCCCGCCCGTCGGGGTCTCCGTCTCGCACGTCACCGAGAACGGCACCGAGTTGGACGTCACGTGCTGCGGGTCCTGGACCTCGACACTGATGTCGCTCTCGAACGTCCCGCTGTCGTTGTTCGTCGTCGCGACCACCTTGTCCTGCTTGGAGGTGCCGCCGCCCGCCGGGAACGACAGCGTCTTCCAGCCGTTGTCCATGACATCGCCGTCCGACGACACCCAGCGGTAGCGCACCTCCGCCGGCACCCGGCTCACCGTGATCGTCGCCGTGAAGGCGGGCGCCTCGGCGTTCGGCGGCGGACAGGTCCCCGCGTACTCCGTGTTCGCCCCCGCGAGCGTGGCCTGGACGGTCACCGGCGGCGGAGCGCTCGTCGTGGTCCTGTCCGGGGTGGAAGGAGGCGGCGGCTCCTCGCTGTCCTCGTCCGTCTCGGTCGGCGTGCTCTCACCCATCGACCGGCTCGTTTCGTTGTTCCCCTGCTTGTCCCCGTTGCCGTCGCCGTTCAGCAAGGCGTACGTCAGTCCCGCGATCGCGAACGCCAGAGCGGCGAGGCCCGCGATCAGGACCACCGCGGCACGGCGGTTGCGGTCGGGAGGCCCGGAGGACGTCCTGGTCGTCGGAGCGGCCGGCGTGGGGGAGGTGGGCGCGGTCGGGAAGGGCGATGTCGGCGGCTCCTCCCGGTAGCCGGCGATCGTCGGTGCGTACGGCCCGGGCGGGATGGGTTCGGCGCGCGTGGTGCCCCCCGCCGCGATGAGTCGCAGGTCCTGCTCGGCACGGTCGGCCGGCAGCCGGTCCGCCGGGTCCTTGCGCAGCAGCCCCTCGATGACAGGGGTGAGCGGACCGGCCCGGTACGGCGTCGGTAGCTCCTCGTCGACGATCGCGCGCAGGGTGCTCAGCGGGGTGTTCTGGCGGAACGGCGAGTTGCCCTCGACCGCCGCGTACAGCAGCACGCCCAGTGACCACAGGTCGGACTCGGGGCCGGGGGTACGGCCCAACGCCCGTTCCGGGGCGAGGAATTCGGGCGAGCCGATGACCTCGCCGGTCATCGTGAGCGCCGAGCTGCCCTCCACCTGCGCGATGCCGAAGTCGGTGAGCACCACGCGGCCGTCGTTCGACAGCAGCACGTTGGCCGGCTTCACGTCCCGGTGCAGCACCCCCGCCTCGTGCGCGGCCCGCAGCGCGGAGAGGACCTCGGCGCCGATGTGCGCGGCCCGCTGCGGGGGCAACGGGCCCTCCGCGTCCAGGACGTCGGCCAGCGAGACACCGCGGACCAGCTCCATGACGATCCACGGGCGGCCGTCCTGCGTGGCCACGTCGTACACCGTCACCACATTGCGGTTGGAGACCCGGGCCGCGGCCCACGCCTCGCGCTCCAGCCGGGCGTACAACCGCTCGACGTCCGAGACCGCGAGGCCCGAGGGTGCGCGTACCTCCTTGACCGCGACCTCACGGTGCAGCACCTCGTCGCGGGCGCGCCACACGGTTCCCATGCCGCCCTCGCCGAGCGGGGACAGGAGGCGGTAGCGGCCCGCGATCAGACGTTCACTGCCCGGATCTTCGGACACGGGCGTCCCCCATTCGCAATTCCGCGTGACTTCGCGTCATTTCTCCCCAAAAGTAGCTCAGCCAAGTGCGGATGCCGCCCCCTTGAGCACCAATCCGGCCCCGAGCGTCACGACGAGGAGCGCCGACATCAGGGGTGCGGACCTGCGGACGAGCGCCGTCACCGGATGCGTGGTCCAGCGGGGACGCCGGTCCAGCAGCCGATTCATCCCGGTACCCAGCTTCACGACGGCGAACCCCGCCGCGGTGAGAGTGAGCGCGAGACCGACGCCGTACGCGACTACCAGGAGGAAGCCGAACCAGGCCTGGCCGAGCGCCATGGCACCGACGAGGACGACGACCGCGGAGGGGCTGGGGACCAGGCCACCGGCGAAGCCGAGGAGGATCGTGCCGCGGAGGGTGGGGGCGGTGGAGTGGGTGTGGGTGAAGCCGCCGTGGGTGTGCTCGACGGTGTGCGAAGGGGTGTGGGGATGGGGGTGCGGGTGACTGTGACTGTGGTCGTCGTCGTGGCCATGGTCGTGCGAGTGGTGCGGGTCGTCGTGCGTGTGGCCGTGGGTGTCGGTGGTGGGGTGGCTGTGCGCGGCGACCAGGGCCAGTTGGCGCGCGGGGACCGGGGCGGGTTCGTGCGCGTGGTCGTGCCCGTGCCCGTGTCCGTCGTCGTCGTGCCCGTGCCCGTGCCCGTGGTCATGCTCATGGGAGTGACCGTGTGTGTGCCCGTGGTCCTGCGCGTGCTTGCGGTGGTGCCAAGCCCGTCGTACGAGGGTCAGCCCGGCCCCCGTCACCAGCACCCCGCTCGCGATGCCCAGCCAGGTGATCACCGAGGGCGCCGCCCCCGAACCCGCCGTGACCAGCAGGCCCAGGGCGACCACGCCGAGCGTGTGGGTCACCGTGACCGACGCGGCCAGGGGCATGACGTCCTTGAGGCGGGCCTTGCCGCCGCGGGCCGTCGCCACCGCCGCCATGAGGGTCTTGCCGTGGCCGGGGGCGAGCGCGTGCAGCGCGCCCAGGGCTATGGCGATGAACAGGGCCAGCGCGGCGAAGCCGAAGGTGAGGTCGTGGCGGGCCACCAGGGAGTCCAGCGCCCGGGTCCAGCGGTCGGCGCCGCGGGGGAGTACGGAGGCCGCCGGGGCGTCCGTCCGCTCCTCGGACAGGGCGGGGCCGCCGGGGCGTACGCGCAGGTCCGCCGTTGTGGTGTCGGCGGGGGAGGAGAGCAGCTCCTGCGGGTATTCGGTCAGTTCGCGGGAGAGTGACTTCGTCGGTACGTCCGACGCCGTGAGCGTCATCCGGTCGCCGCGCGCGGTGATCTCCCGCCAGCCGGGCCCGGAGTCCGTGCCCGCGCTGCGGAAGCCGAGGGCGACCGTGGAGTCCTCGGGGAGCGGTGCCGTCAGCTCGCACTCCACCCGCAGGGTGTCGAGCCCCGCCTGACCGGGCCGCACACGGGCCTTGCTGTCCTGGACCGTCAGGGCGGCCGTACGGCCGTCGACGGTGACCTCGCTGTCCCGTGCGGCCGTCTCGCACCGCTGTGCGGCCCAGCCGGTCATGCCCAGCTTCTCGATGTCCGGCTTCGCCTGGGTCGCCGGGATCTCGGCGAGGTCCTCGACGTGGTCGACGCGCAGCTGCCCCGGGGCGGCGACGAGACCGTCGTAGCGGTTGACGGTGAAGTTGCCGAGGGGGTGCGCGCTCGCGGCTCCGGAGGGGAGGAGTACGAGCGCGCATGCGGCCGTGAGCACGGCCGCACCGGAGGCGAACGGACGACGGGACCTCACTTGGCCGCCTCCAGGTCCTTGAGCGCCTTGCGGGCCTCGCCGGCACCCAGGGTCGAGAAGCCGGGGTTCAGTTTCAGCGCCGCCTCGAGATGGGTGCGGGCGTCCTTCTCGTGGCCAGTGGCGCGTTCGACGACGCCTCGGTGGTAGAGGAACGAGGCGTTGCGGTAGCCGGTCGCGGTGGCCCGGCGGGCGTACGGCAGGGCCTCGTCGTCCTTGCCGTTGACGTGCAGGGCCCAGGCCAGGGCGTCCGCCGTGTGCACGGTGTGCCGGCGGTCCCACTCGGCGCGGGCCGCGCGCAGCGCCGCCTTCTTGTCGCCGTGGTCGGCGGCGGCGAGCGCGGTGTCCAGGTCGGCGTTGACGCCGTTGGCGCGGGCGAGCGCCGTCCAGGCGTCGACCAGGGCGAACTGGTCGTCGGCCGCGGCCTGGTCGCCGCGCTCCGCGTACAGCTCGCCGAGCTCGACGAGCGGGCCGGGCAGCGGGTAGTGGCCGACGACGTTCTCGAGGCCGCGGACCGCTTCCTTCTCGTCGCCGCTCGCGGCCTGCGCACGGGCGCGGCCCTCGAGGGCGGGGAGGTAGTCCTCGTCGGCGGCCAGGGCCCGCGCGTAGTGGTTGAGGGCTTCCTCGTACTCGCCCTGGTTCCAGGCGAGTTGGCCGAGCTGTGCGGCGACGTACGCCACGTCACCGGGGGTGGAGGCCGACGCGAAGGCCTGCTTCAGCACCCGCTTCGCCGTGGTCACGTCGCCGCGCAGCTCATGGACGTACGCGTACCGCGTGAAGACCGGGATGCCCGGCTTCCGGGAGTCCGCCGTGTCGGCGGCCTTCGCGGCGTCGGCGTAGCGGCCGAGCTCGACGAGGGCGTCGATACGGGAGGACAGGGCGCGTTCGTTGTAGGGGTTCTGCTTCAGCGTCCGGTCGGCGTACTTCAGGGCGTCCTCGAAGTCGTGCCGGGCCGCCGCGAGGGCGGCACGGCCGGCGAGGGCCTGCTCGTTGTCGGCCTTCAGCTCCAGCGACCGCTTCAGGGCCTTGTCGGCCTGCGGGTAACGGGAGGGGTCGCCCTTGGTGCGGGCCTGCTCGACATAGGCGAGCCCGAGAGTGGCCCAGCCGCCGAAGTCCTTCGGCTGGGAACGGAGATGGGCCTGCAGCGAGGAGATGCTCTCGTCCAGGTCCCCACTGGAGAGCATCGCCGGTGACATGGCACTCGGCGCGGCGGCGACGGTCGTACCGCCGTCGTCGCGCAGGGCACCGACGGCGATGGAACCGGCGGTGAGGGCAATGGCCAACAGAACGGCGGAACCGCCGAGTTGTACGGAACGCAGCCGCCCTCCGGTGGCTGTCGTCTCGCCGTCGTTCGTACCCGGGACCATTGCCCTCTCCTAGGGATCGCTCTGGCTGGATGTGCAGGCGCGGCCCGCGCCGTGGGGGATGAGTACGAGCGGGCCGCGCCAGTTCACAGCGGACGGTGGGAGCAGCGCCCCTTCAGGGGCGCGGCGAACTGCGCGAACAACCCCCACCGGCCCGCGGCTCGGATACGGCCTAGTACGGCCGGGTCCGCATCCGACGCCACCACATGAGACCCGCACCGATCAGAGCGATACCGGCGGCACCGGCACCGGCGGACGCGGCGACCAGAGTGGTGTCGTCCATCCCGGTCGAGGAGCCGGCCGGCTGGAGCGCGTCGCCCAGCTGGTTACGGACGTCGTTCCCACCGCTCGTGCCCTTGGCCAGCGCCCCGCGGGACCCCGCGGTCGGGTTGGCCAGGTACGGGAAGGACTTGCCGAACTTCTTGTCGTTCTTGTCGACCGCGTCGCCCAAGTCGTTCTTGGCACCGAGGAGTTCACCCTCGACGACCTGCAGCGCGGCGTCGAGCACGTCGTCGGAGAGCCGACGCCCGTTCGGGAAGCCCGCGTTGTCGCCGTCCAGCACACCGAGCCGCTTGGGATCGTGGGTCGGCTTGATGGACGTGTTGAGCCGCAGCTCCTCCGCCGCCCGCACGTGCGGCGGCTGGTTGAGGCCCTCGACGCCCTTCAGGAAGACGTCGACGAGGTCGTTGCGCGGCTCGTCGGGCGCGTCGATCTTGTAGATCGCCTCGATGAGCTTCGGCAGCTCCGGGTTGGTGACGTTCTTCAGGAACTGGCCGTCGTCCCAGGGCGCGGACGCGTTGAACTTGTCCTTGTCCTTGATGGGGTTGACGACCTCGTTGACCAGCGGCATGCCCAGGCGCGAGACCTGTGAGTAGTACCCCTGCGCGTTCTTGCGCTGGGTCGTCGACCAGATGCCGACGATCGGCTGGTCCTTGGACTCGGTGATCATGTCCGTCGGCACCTGGAGGGCGACCGAGTTGACGTTGTAGCCCTTGAGGGTGTCACGGCCGACCTCGGAGAGGTTTCCGCCGTACAGCAGGTCGAAGACGCGCAGGTCCAGGAAGAACGGGTCGTCGGCCTGGCCGGCGAAGGTCGTCGAGCCGCCCGGCAGCTCGTGGATCGCCTCCTTGCGCAGCTTGTTGTAGTCCGGCATCGACGCCTTGCCGACGTTCGACGGTGCCACGGGCACGTCGTCGGCGACCTTGGTCTTCGACACCTCATGCTGGTTCTTCAGCTTGATGAGTTCGATGTCGTAGGTCTGCGTGATGTTGAGGTCGGGGTCGTCGAGGCTCTCGACGGGACCCGTGTTGTACAGGAACGTCTTGTCGTTCTTCACATGCGTCTTGAAGGTGTAGCGGAAGAGCAGCTCGCCCTGCGCGTCACCGTTGTTGTCGATGTGGATGTCGTACTGGGCGTCCTCGGCGAACGTGAAGAAGTTCGGTCCGCCGGCCGGTTCCTCGAAGGGGATCCAGTTCGCGATGAGCGTCGTCGTGTCCGGCTTGTCCGGGCTGACGAAGGCGTACACGTCCGTGTTGTCGTACTGCGGGTCCCCGGAGATGAGCGGGGCCTCCCGGTGACTGGAGGCGTTGGCCGCCCCCGGTTCCAGCGCGGCCACACCGGCGGCTGCGAGCCCGCCGGCGGCCAGCGAAGCGCATATGAGGGTCGCGACGCTCCTGCGCCCCGCACCGCTCCTGGAGATAGGTGTCATGCCGTCCGTCCTCAGTCCCAACTTGCCTGACGAACGCTGATTCGGAGCGGTCGGCAGGGCGGATTGGTCGAATCCCAAACGTTCTTACGGCGGATTCGGGATCATGTTTCATCGAACGGCGACCCGCGTTTTCTGTCCGCTGATCCGTAACCCCATCCGGAGGTGTGTTCGTTGCGAATACCTCGGGGGGCCGGACGGCCCAGATGCGGTTTTGCGGGAGGGGGAGGCGACTTGGAGGCGGACGAGCTGCTGGTGCTCGTTGCGGGCGGGGACCAGAAGGCATTCGAGGAGCTGTACGGACTGGTCTCCGGGCCGGTCTTCGGGCTGGTGCGCCGGGTGGTGCGGGATCCCGCGCAGTCGGAGGAGGTGGCCCAGGAGGTGCTGCTCGAACTCTGGCGGTCCGCCGCGCGGTTCGACCCCGGCCGGGGCAGCGCCCTGTCCTGGGTCCTCACCCTCGCCCACCGCCGGGCCGTCGACCGGGTGCGCAGCGCCCGCGCGGCCGGCGAGCGCGAGCTGCGGGTGGCCCGGCGCGGGAACGGCCCCGCCTTCGACCACGTCACCGAGGAGGTCGAGGCCGGACTCGAACGCGAGTGGGTGCGCCGCTGTCTGGAACGGCTCACCGAGCTCCAGCGCCAGTCCGTGACCCTCGCCTACTACGACGGCTACACGTACCGTGAAGTGGCCGAGCGGCTCTCCCTGCCGCTGGGCACCGTCAAGACCCGTATGCGCGACGGACTCACCCGGATGCGCGAGTGCCTGGGAGGTGTGGCGTGAGCCTCCTCGCCAAACTGCTCCGCCGCGACAACCCGCACTCCCTGGCGGCGCCCTACGCGCTCGACGCCCTGGAGCCCGCCGAGCGGACCCGCTTCGAGAAGCACTTGAAGAACTGTCCGGTCTGCGCCGCCGAGGTCCGTGCCCTGACCGAGGACGCCGTGCGTCTCGCCTGGTCGACGGCCGCCCCGGCGCCGGCCGCGATGCGCGACCGGGTCCTGGCCGCCGTACGCACCACCGCGCAGGAACCGGTGCGCGCGCAACCGCTGCGTGCGCACGAGCCACAGCTGCCGCCGCACGTCTGGGGCACACAGGCACCACCCGCGCGCACCCGTGCGCCCCGGGAGCGCCGCCCCCTCTTCGTGCCGTTCGCCACCGCCACGGCCGCCGCGGCCCTCGTGGTCGCTTCCCTGTTCGCCGTACAGGCGAATGACACCCAGGACCAGCTGAACGCCGAGCGGGTTCGGGCGAGTGAGATCGCCCACGTTCTCGCAGCTCCCGACGCCCGGGCGAGCACCGGCAAGGACGCACAGGGCCGCAGTATCGGAGTTGTCGCGTCCGCATCGGAGGGGAAAGCGGTCGTCACCCTCAGCGGGTACGACGACATCCGGACCGACCGCGTGAACCAGTTGTGGCTCATGCGCCCCGGCGCGCAACCGCGCTCCCTCGGGCTCTTCGATGCCGACACGCCCTTGGTCACGTCCGGTCTCGACAAGTCCGCCACGTCACTGGCTGTAACCGTCGAGCCCGACGGTGGCTCGGTGCAGCCCACTACCCAGCCAGTTGTCCAACTCGCCCTGAAATCGGTTGGATTCGGAGAGTAACCACGGAGGGGTCGTCAACGCCCTTACGGGGAAGGTGAATCCTGTGACCGCGATACACGAGTGCCCCCAGGGGGCGATAGGGTTACCCTGCCCGGGCCGGGTGGACTCGTACGGGTGGGGAGTGACATGGAACAGATAACAGTGCGCAGCAGGGCGAGGGTCCCTGCGATCACCTGCGGGAGCAGCGCGACCAGTTCGCGCCTCGACCGCCATCTCTCGGTGCTGGGCGGTCCTGTCGTCCCGCAGCGTGAGGCGGCCGAGGCGACTTCGCTGATGCGTGAGCTGACCGCCCGTGAACCCGCGCAGAACCGCAGCGACAGGGGTGCGCGCGTCCGTCGCGTCTCGCTCTTCGCTCCGCTGCGTCGACTGCGCCGGTCGCTGTTCGGCGGGCGGTAGCCCGCACGCTCAGGCGTTTTTGACCCGCGCCCGGCCGGCCCTACCGCCCCGGCGCCCTGCCGCCAACCCGTCGTCCGTCATCCCCACGGCATGCGGCAGCGCCAGGTACGTCCACCGGGCGCGGGTACACCACCCACCCCACCCCGCTCGAATTCACCGGCAGGGCCCGTCAGTTGGGTCGCGCACGCTCCGAAATCACGTCCGGCGAACAGTAGTTCCGCGCTTCCCTGTTTCAACGCTCCCCTCGTGCATACCGACGCACGGCGAGCGGCGCGCACACGGCGATCAGCACCGCACACCACGCGAGCGACCCGGCGACCGGATGTGCCACCGGCCAGGCAGCCCCCTCCGGAACCGGCGCGTTGCCGAAGAGATCCCGTACGGCCGTGGTGACCGCGCTGATCGGGTTCCACTCGGCGAGTGTGCGCAGCCAGCCCGGCATGCCGTCGACGGGGATGTACGCGTTGGACAGCAGCGGCAGCATGAAGGTCGCGCCGCCCAGCTGCCCGGCCGCCTCCTCGCTGCGTGAGGCGAGCCCCAGCAGGATGCCCACCCAGGTGGCGGCCAGCCGGAAGAGCAGCAGCAGGCCGAACGCGCCTGCCCCCGCGAGCCACCCGCCCTCGACCCGCCAGCCCATCGCGAGCCCCACGAGAAGCAGCGGAACCAGCCCGACCGCCGTCACCAGCAGATCGGCGACCGCCTGGCCCGCGGGGACCGCCGAGCGGCTCATCGGCAGCGTGCGGAAGCGGTCCATCACCCCGCGATGGGAGTCCGCGGCGGCGGTGAACATCCCGGTCATGATCCCGTTCGCGACCGTTGCCACCAGCATCCCCGGTACCAGGAACGCGCGGTACTCCTCGCCCGGCATGGCCAGGGCGCTGCCGAAGACGTAACCGAAGAACAGCAGGAAGACGATCGGCATCGTCTGTGTCATGACCGTGATCGCGGGAGCGTGCCGGACCTTCTGGAGATGGCGGCCCAGGACCGCCGTACCGTCGTGGATCACCGCGCTCATGCGGCGACCTCCTCTCGTGCGGTGAGGCGCAGGAACACCTCGTCGAGGGTGGGCGGGCGCAGACTCGCGTCGACGACCGGCACCCGGCCGGCGTCGAGTTCGCGGACGATGCGGGGGAGGGTGAGGCCGGGGTCGAGGACGACCGCGCCCGCGGTGCGCCGCTCGGCGTCGAGCACCGGACGGGCACCGGTCAGCTGGTCGAGGACCACGGCGGCCGCGTGCAGCGCGGGGGTGCCGCCGTCCTCGGCGACCACCACCTCGGCGTACCGCCCTGTCTGTGCCTTGAGTTCGGCGGGAGCGCCCTGGTGCGCGACCCGCCCCTCGTCGATCAGTACGACGCGGTCGGCCAGCCGGTCGGCCTCCTCCAGGTACTGCGTGGTCAGCAGCACGGTGGTCCCCTCGCCCACCAACTCCCGTACGGCGTCCCAGATCTCGTTCCTGCTGTGCGGATCGAGCCCGGTCGTCGGCTCGTCCAGGAACAGCACGGTGGGCCGGGTGATGAGGCTCGCGGCGAGGTCGAGGCGGCGGCGCATGCCACCCGAGTAGGTGCGCGCGGGCCGGTCGGCGGCGTCGGTCAGTCCGAACCGCTCCAGCAGCTCGGCGGCGCGGGTCCGCGGGGCGCGCAGCAGTCGCGCGAACAGGCGCAGGTTCTCGGCGCCGGTGAGGTCGCCGTCCACCGAGGCGTACTGCCCCGTGACCGCGATCCGGCGGCGGACCTGCGCGGCCTCGCGCACCACGTCGTACCCGGCGACCCGCGCCGTCCCCGCGTCCGGCCTCAGCAGTGTGGTCAGCACCCGCACCGCGGTCGTCTTGCCCGCGCCGTTCGGCCCGAGCAGCCCGCAGACCGTGCCCTCCTCGACCGCGAGATCGAGTCCGCGCAGTGCGTGGACATCGCGGAAACGGCGCTCCAGACCCTCACTAAGTACAGCGTACGTAGAAGTCATGCGGCCACGGTACCTCACTACGTACGCTGTACGTAACTAAGATGGTGGCGAGGTGATGATCAATGGCGGGCCGAGCGGCCGAACCCGAGGTGATCTGGGCGCGCCCCGAGCGCACGGGCCGAGGCCCGAAACCGGCGTACAGCCGTGCGGACATCGCCGCGGCGGCGGTCCGTATCGCCGACGCGGACGGGCTGGACGCGGTGTCGATGCGGCGGGTGGCGGCCGAGATCGGCTGCGGCACGATGTCGCTCTACAACTACGTGCCGCGCAAGGAGGACCTGTACGAGCTGATGGTCGATCTGATCAGCGGCGAGTACGAGTTGTCCGGTGTGCCGAGCGGTGACTGGCGGGCGGACATGCGCGACTTCGCCCGGCAGGCGCTCGGCATCATGCGGCGCCATCCCTGGGTGGTGCGGGTGATGTCGACCGTCTACGCCGTCAGCCCGAACGCCCTGCGTGTCCTCGACCTGGTCCTGGCCTGCCTGGAGGGGCTCGACGTGCCGCCGGGCACGAAGCTGGAGCTGTTCGGGATGGTCAACGGGTCGGTCATGACGTTCGTCGCGAACGAGCAGGCGATCGCCGAGCGGTCGCGGTCCGTGCCCTGGTCGGCGGAGCAGGAGCAGGCGGTGCGGGGGGCGTACATGATGGGGCGGGTCGGGACGGGGGAGTATCCGCACCTGGCCGCGTTGTTCGCGCAGGGGATGGCTCCGCCGGATGATCCGGAGGGGACGTTCGACCGGATGCTGACCAGGTTGCTGGACTCCTTCGATCCGAAGAACTAGATCAAGCCCAACTGGCCTTCTGGGCCCTCCTCGTGGTGGTCCAGCACCGACGCCGGTCTGCGTGCCGCCTCCGGTACCGGGAGCACGCCCGCCTTGCGCAGGTCCGTCGCCGTGATCCGTGCCGTCACCGTCAACTCGGCCTGCTGCTGGGTCACTTCCGCGGTGAGTGCCAGGATCGTGATCAGTTCCAGCAGCTCCGACGTCCAGGTCTGGGGCCAGGTCGCCGGGCGGATGGCCGACAGGGTGCCCGGCTCCGGCTCCGCCGTCCTCGCCGTGAACCACTCCTCCAGGACGCGTACGCCGTTGACCTCGAAGTCCCAGGCCTCCGGGGGCACGGGGGAGATGCGGCCCTCGTCGAGGTGGAGGGTCTCCTCGTCGCGGTCGTAGTGGAGGCCGAGGGGGCGGGTCGGCAGCGGGGCGCGGACGTAGGGGCGGCGGCCGCCGGGGAGCTTGGGACGGTCGCCGTCGCGGCGCATGAGCCACAGCAGGCGGTGGCCCAGTTCGGTGCCCCGGGCCCAGAGCCCGGGGTCGTCGGTGAGGGGGACGGCGAGGTTCGGGCGTACGGTCGTCAGGGTCCAGGCGAGGACGTCCGACGGCGTCACGGAGCGTCCGAGCCGCTCGCCCAGATACTCCGGCAGGCCCGGTGCCAGGTTGGGTTCCACCCCGTCCGGCCGTCGGTACAGGGGGCGGACGCGGCCGGGGCGGAGCAGCGGGAGCAGGGGTGTGGCGATCAGCACCGGGCCGGGGCCGCCGGCCGTCTCCGCGACAAAGACCTGGTGCTCGTCCGCCACCCGCCACAACTCCGGCCGGGCCGTGTCGATCAGCCGGTGGTCGGGGATCAGCCAGTGCTCGTCGAACGGGGCGTGCAGGACGCGTACCGGCTCGGCGCAGGGCCCGGCCGCGCGGGCGAGCTTCTCCGTGCCGCCCGTCTGCCCCGGCAGCTGCCCCACCGCGGAACGCAGGGTGCGCGAGCGCGTCGGCTCGAACAGGGCCTCCCGATCCGGGCCCTCGGCTTTCAG
Organism: Streptomyces sp. NBC_00019; assembly: GCF_045041015.1. NCBI lineage: Bacteria > Bacillati > Actinomycetota > Actinomycetes > Kitasatosporales > Streptomycetaceae > Streptomyces > Streptomyces sp. NBC_00019. Next base: position 2,536,198 of record NZ_CP108302.1, on the reverse strand, counting down.
CAGGGCGTCCCAGCGGGCTTTCAGGGATGCCGGGTGGGGTCCCGTCGGCCACCCCCGGCCGAGCCGCGGCGGTGCGACGGACCACGGCATGAGGTCCGCGAGCAGCGGAGCGTCGTCGTGCGTCACGCTGGGCATCGTACGACTTGGCGATGACACACGGGTCAGTTGGCTTCCAGGGTCACCGTGAAGGAGAAGCGGTCGCCCCGGTAGTGGATCACCGCCACGTCCAGCACCCGTCCCTCCCCGTCGTAGGTCACACCCGTGTAGTGCAGGATCGGGCTCAGCAGCGGCACTTGGAGCAGCCGAGCCGTCTCCGGGTCCGCGAGGCGCGCCTCCACCGTGTCCGTGATGCGGCTGATGTCCGCCCCGACGGCATCCCGCAGCACCTTGGTCATCGGCCAGCGGACCAGGTCGTGCAGGTCGATGCGCGCGCCGAGTTCGGGGCGGATCCAGTTGCGGGCGTGGTTGGTCGGCTCGCCCGTCTTCTCGTCGCCGCGCAGGCGGTGGTACGTCGCCACCTCGTCCAGGTCCGTGAAGTACTCGGCGAGTTCGGCCGGAACGGGACCCTTGCCGTGGTCGAGCAGTTCTGTGGCCATGCCCGACTGCTGGGCCACGATCGCGTCCACCGAGCCGAGCAGCCGGACCGGGGCGCCTCGCAGCGCGTTCGGCTCGATGAACGTGCCGCGCCTGCGATGGCGGGTGATCAGCCCCTCGTCCTCCAGCTCCTTCAGTGCCTGCCGCATGGTCAGCACGCTCACCCCGTAATGGCCCGCCAACTGCTCCTCGGTGGGCAGCCGCAGCGGATCCTGGGGCGAGCGGCCGAGTATCGAGGCACGCAGGGACTGCGAGACCTGGTACCAGAGCGGCAGCTTGCGGTTCAGGACGATCGAGTCCGGGGCGAAGGAGGTCACGGGGCTATCCGTACCGGTCGCCGACGATCAGTGCAACGGGCGGAAGTGGCGTTCCAGCCCCTGCCACACGTCGTCGTAGTGCCGTTGCAGATGATCCGCCTGGGCCGCGTGCGCGGTCAGCGTCACCGGCCAGCGCGTCTCGAACATGAACGCAAGCCCGTCGTCGACCTTCTGGGGCTTGAGGTCTGCCGCGCTCGCCCGGTCGAACGTCTCCCGGTCCGGTCCGTGCGCCGACATCATGTTGTGCAGCGAGCCGCCACCGGGCACGAAGCCCTCGGCCTTCGCGTCGTAGGCGCCCTCGATCAGGCCCATGTACTCGCTCATCACGTTCCGGTGGAAGTACGGCGGCCGGAACGTGTCCTCGCCGACCAGCCAGCGCGGCGCGAACACGACGAAGTCCACGCCGGCCAGCCCCGGGGTGTCCGACGGGGACGTCAGCACCGTGAAGATCGACGGGTCGGGATGGTCGTAGGAGATCGACCCGATGACGTTGAAGCGGCGCAGGTCGTAGACGTACGGCACATGGTTGCCGTGCCAGGCGACCACGTCGAGCGGGGAGTGGTCGTAGAGAGCCGTCCAGAGGTTGCCGCAGAACTTGTTGACCACCTCGACCGGGCCGTCGACATCCTCGTAGGCCGCCACGGGGGCTTTGAAGTCACGGACGTTGGCGAGGCCGTTGGCGCCGATCGGGCCGAGGTCGGGGAGCTGGAAGGGGGCGCCGTAGTTCTCGCAGACGTAGCCGCGGGCGGAGGCGTCGAGGAGCTCCACGCGGAAGCGCACCCCGCGCGGGATCAGGGCCACATGCCCGGGCTCGGCGTGCAGCAGGCCGAACTCCGTGCGCAGCAGCAGGCCGCCCTGTTCGGGGACGATCAGCAGCTCGCCGTCGGCGTCGCTGAAGACGCGGTCCATGGAGTCGGTGGCGTGGTAGACGTGCACGGCCATGCCGGTGCGCTGGGTCGTGTCGCCGTTGCCGCCCAGGGTCCACAGGCCGGCCAGGAAGTCGGTCCCCTCCCTCGGCTCCGGCAGGGGGTTCCAGCGCAGCCGGTTCGGGTCGGGCACGGACTCCGTGAAGGGGGCCGAGCGGATCCAGCCATTGTGGGTGTGCGTGAACGCCGGATGCGCGGCCGAGGGGCGGATCCGGTACAGCCAGGAGCGGCGGTTGTGAGCCCGGGGCTCGGTGAACGCCGTGCCGCTGAGCTGCTCCGCGTAGAGGCCGAGGGGTGCGCGCTGTGGTGCGTTGCGACCCTCGGGCAGTGCCCCGGGGACGGCTTCCGAGCTGTGCTCGTTGCCGAAACCGGAGAGGTAGGTCAGCCCTTCCGCGGTCTTCCGCGCTTCCCCGCTCATGATCGCTCCCTTGCGACTCTGATTCCTATGTATCACCGTAGGATTGCGGTTTCGTGGGCGCAAGGGGGCCGTGGGGGTGCTTTCGTCGGGCGGGCCTCCTCATCAGGGAGGAGGAGAACCAGACTCCAGGGGGATTCGGCTTTCGGAACGTTGTTCTAGTCTCCCGGGCATGTCGTGGACGCGGACGCTGCCGGTCGCGCTCGCGGTCTGTGTCCTCCTGTGGGCCGGAACCGCGAGCTGCGGTTCCGATCATGCGCGGGAACGGGAGAACAGCGCGGTGTCGCCCTCGCCGGTGGGCAAGGTGCTGGACGACACCGACGAGGACGGGCGCCACTACCGGGAGGTGGAGGACCAGAACGCGCCCGAGGTGGACATCGAGGTGCAGCCGGACAGCGACGACAGCTGGGACGTGCACCTGACCGTGCAGAACTTCCGCTTCTCCCCGTCCGGTACGAAGCCGAAGGCGGTCAAAGGCCGCGGCCTGGTGTACCTCTTCGTGGACGGCACCCTCGTCTCCCGGCTGCGCACCCCCGACTGCCAGATACCCGGCGACCTGGTGCCGCGCGGCACGCACACCGTCACCGCACGGCTCTACGCCGACGACGGCACCGTATGGGTCGTCGACGGCGACCCCGTCGAGAGCGCGGCCGACATCACGGCGTCGGGTGCCGAGGCCACCGCAGGACCGTCCGCACTGAGTGCACCGGCCAACCATCTTCGTACAGGGGGGCGAGGTTCACCGGACCGCGGCGGAAAGGCATCATGAAGTCCGTGCCCCACGCGACATCGCTACGCCGAGCGCCCGTGCAGCGGCGCAGTGCCGAACGGCTGACCAGGATCCTCGACGCCTGCGCCGACCTGCTCGACGAGGTCGGCTACGACGACCTGAGCACCCGGGCCGTCGCCCAGCGCGCAGGCGTCCCCATCGGCTCCGTCTACCGCTTCTTCGGCAACAAGCGGCAGATGGCCGACGCCCTCGCCCAGCGCAACCTCGAACGGTTCACCGCCCGCGTCACCGAGCGCCTCGCAGACGCCACGGGCGGGGGCTGGCGGGACGCGATGGACGCGGTCCTCGACGAGTACCTCGCCATGAAACGCACCGCCCCCGGCTTCTCCCTCGTCGACTTCGGCAACCAGATCCCGGTCGGCGCCCGCCACGCCGAACCGAACCACCGCGTCGCCGACCGCCTCACCGACCTCCTCTCCGGATACATCGACCGCGAGCCGGACGAGGATCTGCGACGCACCTTCCTGATCGCCGTGGAAACGGCCGACACCCTGGTGCACCTGGCCTTCCGGGTGGCTCCGGAGGGGGATGAGCGGGTCATCGAGGAGGCTCGCGAGCTGCTGCGGGCGTATTTGGCACGGGTACTGGACTGAACGGCACGCGCGACGGCGTGATCCTCTTCGACCGACCGCGGCCGCACGACACCTCGCCGTTTTGCGACCTCACCCCCGCACCCCCTCCCCACCATGCCTACCGGTCGGTATCCTCGCCGGAACAGGCACCGTCGCCCCAGGAGGACCCGTGTCCCGCACCGCCCTGCGTATCTGCCCCCTGTGCGAGGCCACCTGCGGCCTGACGCTCACCATTGAGGGGACCCGGGTCACCGGCGCCCGCGGTGACCGGGACGATGTCTTCAGCAAGGGGTTCATCTGCCCCAAGGGCGCGTCCTTCGGGGCCGTCGACGGTGACCCCGACCGGCTGCGCACCCCGCTCGTGCGCAAGGACGGTGAGCTGCGCGAGGCCACCTGGGAGGAGGCGTTCGACGCGGTGGCCGCGGGGATCCGGCCGGTCGTCGAGCGGTACGGGCCGAACGCCGTGGGTGCCGTCCTCGGCAACCCCAACGTCCACACCATGGCCGGCGCCCTCTACCCGCCGGTCCTGCTCGCCGGCCTCGGCACCCGCAGTGTCTTCACCGCCTCCACGGTCGACCAGATGCCGAAGCACGTCTCCAGCGGGCTGCTCTTCGGAGACGCCAACGCGATCCCCGTGCCGGACCTGGACCACACCGACCATCTGCTGCTGATCGGCGCCAACCCCCTGGAGTCCAACGGCAGTCTCTGCACCGCCCCCGACTTCCCCGGCAAGCTCAAGGCGCTCAAGGCCCGCGGCGGCACCCTCACCGTCATCGACCCCCGCCGCACCCGCACCGCCAAGCTCGCCGACCGGCACCTCGCCATCCGCCCGGGTACCGATGCGCTGCTCCTCGCGGCGATGGCGTACGTGCTCTTCGAGGAAGACCTCGTGGACACCGGGGAGTTGACCCCGCACCTGCTCGGGCTCGATGAACTCCGCGCGGAAGTACAGGACTTCACCCCCGAAGCCGTCGCCGACGCCTGTGACATCGACGCCGGCACCATCCGCACCCTGGCCCGCGAACTCGCCGCCGCCCCCACCGCCGCCGTCTACGCCCGCATCGGCAGCTGCACGGTCCCGCACGGCACCCTCGCCAGCTGGCTGGTCGACGTACTGAACATCCTCACCGGCAACCTCGACCGCCCCGGCGGCGCGCTCTTCCCGCAGGCGGCCACCGACCGGACGCCCCGGCCCGCCGGACCGAGCCACGGCTTCGCGCTCGGCCGCTGGCACTCCCGGGTGAGCCGGTACCCCGAGGCGAAGGGCGAGCTGCCGATCTCCGCGCTCGCCGAGGAGATCGACACCGCCACGCCCGAGGGCGAGCCGATCCGGGCGCTCATCGCCGTGGCCTCCAACCCGGTGCTGTCCGTGCCCGACGGCGACCGGCTCGACAAGGCGCTCGACTCGCTCGACTTCATGGTCAGCGTCGACCCCTATCTCAACGAGACCTCGCGCCACGCCGACGTCGTACTGCCGCCGCCCCCGCCCTCCCAGAGCCCGCACCACGACTTCGCCTTCAACACCCTCGCCGTGCGCAACCAGGTCCGCTACAACCGCCCCGCGGTCCCCCTGGAGCCCGGCCGGATGGCCGAGACCGAGATCCTGGCCCGGCTGGTACTCGCCGCGACCGGTATGCACGGCGCCGACCCGTCGGCCGTCGACGACCTGGTCGTCGGGCAGACCCTCGGCAAGGCGGTCAAGGAGTCGCACTCACCGGTGCACGGCCGCGACCCGAAGGAGCTCGCCGCGCAGCTCACCGGCGTCAGCGGACCCGAGCGACGGCTCGACATGATGCTGCGCCTCGGCCCGTACGGCGACGGGTTCGGCGTACGACCGGACGGGCTGACCCTGGAGCGGCTGCTGGCGCATCCGCACGGCATCGACCTCGGACCGCTCGCGTCGCGGCTGCCGCAGCCGCTGAAGACGCGCAGCGGAAAGGTCGAGCTGCTGGCACAGCCGATCGTCGACGATCTGCCGCGGCTGCGGCAGGCACTGGCCGAGCGTCCCGAGGGGCTCGTCCTCGTCGGCCGCCGTCATCTGCGCTCCAACAACAGCTGGATGCACAACGTCCCCGCCCTCACCGGTGGCACCAACCGCTGCACCCTGCACATCCACCCCGAGGACGCCGAGCGGCTCGGCGTGACGGACGGGGCGGCCGTACGCGTGAAGGGGGCCGGGGGAGAGGTGATCGCCCCCGTCGAGGTCACCGATGGCGTGCGGCCCGGCGTGGTGAGCCTGCCGCACGGCTGGGGTCACAACCGGCCCGGCACCCGGCTGAACCATGCCGCGGTGGACCCCGGCGTCAACGTCAACCAGCTCCTCGACGGCAGCCTGCTCGACCCCCTGTCGGGCAACGCCGTCCTCAACGGGGTACCCGTAAAAGTGGCCACCGTGGCGGCCCTGTGAGCAGCGCAAAGCTGTGACCAGCAGTTTTGCGCTTATTGCTCGCACGTCAACGTCTTGTTAACGCTGCTTAAAGAGTCCTAACGTCATCGCACCGCCGGCCCTGGTGGGAGTTCAAGGGCGAACGTTAGGTATCCACTCATGCTGACCATCCTCGGCTTCGCCATGATCGCGACCTTCCTGGTCCTGATCATGATGAAGAAGATGTCGCCGATCGCGGCGCTCGTGCTGATCCCGGCACTGTTCTGCGTCTTCGTAGGGAAGGGCGCCCACCTCGGTGACTACGTCATCGACGGCGTCACCAGCCTCGCCCCCACCGCGGCGATGCTCATGTTCGCGATCGTCTACTTCGGTGTGATGATCGATGTCGGTCTCTTCGACCCGATCGTCCGGGGGATCCTGAAGTTCGCCAAGGCCGACCCGATGCGGATCGTGGTCGGTACGGCGATCCTCGCCGCGATCGTCTCGCTCGACGGCGACGGCTCGACCACCTTCATGATCACGGTCTCGGCGATGTACCCGCTGTACAAGCGCCTGAAGATGAGCCTGGTCGTGATGACCGGTGTGGCCGCCATGGCCAACGGCGTCATGAACACCCTGCCGTGGGGCGGCCCGACGGCTCGCGCCGCCACCGCGCTCAAGCTCGACGCCAGCGACATCTTCGTCCCGATGATCCCGGCCCTGCTCGTCGGCCTGCTGGGTGTCTTCGTCCTCTCGTACTTCCTGGGTCTGCGTGAGCGCAAGCGGCTGGGCGTGCTGACGCTCGGCGAGATCCTGGTGGAGGAGAAGGTCGAGGAGAAGGAGTCCGAGACGGTTCTCGTGGGTGCCGGTTCCGGCTCCGGCGCGTCCGGCACCGAGAAGGTCACCGGCGGCTCCGGCTCCGGCTCCGGCTCCGGCACCGACGCCGAGGATGACGACGACGAGGAGCGCTTCACGGTCCTCGACCCGAACCGCGCCACCCTGCGTCCCAAGCTCTACTGGTTCAACGCGCTGGTCACCGTCACCCTGCTCACCTCCATGATCATGGAGTGGCTGCCGATCCCGGTGCTGTTCATCCTCGGCGCCGCGCTCGTGCTCACCGTGAACTTCCCGCACATTCCCGACCAGAGGGCCCGGCTCGCCGCCCACGCCGACAACGTCCTGAACGTCTCCGGCATGGTCTTCGCCGCCGCCGTCTTCACGGGCGTCCTGCAGGGCACGGGCATGGTCGACCACATGGCCCGCTGGATGGTCGACGTCATCCCCGAGGGCATGGGCCCGCACATGGCCCTCGTCACCGGTCTGCTGAGCCTCCCGCTCACCTACTTCATGTCGAACGACGGCTTCTACTTCGGCGTCCTCCCGGTCCTCGCCGAGGCCGGTGCCGCGCACGGGGTCTCGCCGCTGGAGATGGCCCGCGCCTCCCTCGTCGGCCAGCCGCTGCACATGTCGAGCCCGCTCGTCCCGGCCGTCTACGTCCTCGTCGGCATGGCGAAGGTCGAGTTCGGCGACCACACCAAGTTCGTGGTGAAGTGGGCCGCGCTGACCTGCCTCCTCATCCTGGCGGCGGGGATCCTGTTCGGCATCATCTGACCGGGTTCACGGGGGACTTGAACCCGGGGACCTGCAACAGGGGCCCCGGAACAGGGGGCTTGAAAACGGAGGACTTGAACATGGCGCCCGGTGGGAACCGCGGCTGGCTGCTCCGCCTCGTCATCGCCTTCAGCTTCGCGCAGGGGGCGGTGTCGATGGCACGGCCCGCCGTCTCCTACCGGGCGCTGGCGTTGGGCGCGGACGAGAGGGCGATCGGTGTGATCGCGGGGGTCTACGCCCTGCTCCCGCTGTTTGCCGCGGTCCCCCTGGGGCGCCGTACCGACCACGGCCGGTGCGCGCCCCTGCTGCCGGTCGGCGTGGTCCTGATATCCGGCGGCTGTGCGCTGAGCGGCATCGCGGACTCCCTCTGGGCGATGGCCGTCTGGAGCGGAGTGATGGGCCTCGGCCACCTCTGCTTCGTGATCGGCGCCCAGTCCCTCGTCGCCCGCCAGTCCGCCCCGCACGAACAGGACCGCAACTTCGGCCACTTCACCATCGGCGCCTCCCTCGGCCAACTGGTCGGCCCCGTCGCGGCGGGCGCGCTGATCGGCGGCCCGGACATGGCGGGCACGAGCGCGCTCGCGCTGATCGTGGCGGGGGCGGGTGGCGCGGTCGCGCTCACCTCGTTGTGGCGCATAGAGCGGCGCGATACGGCGGCCAAGTCCCGTACGGGACACGGTGATCGCGTCCCCGTCCAGCGCATCCTCCGGGCCCGGGGCGTGCCCGCCGGCATCTTCGTCAGCCTCGCCGTGCTGTCCGCGACCGACATCCTCACCGCCTACCTCCCGGTGGTCGGCGAACACCGCGGCATCGCGCCCTCCGTCATCGGTCTGCTGCTCAGCCTCCGCGCGGCGGCCACGATCGCCTGCCGACTGGTGCTGACCCCGCTGCTGCGACTGCTGGGCCGCTCGCTCCTGCTCACCGTCACCTGCCTGCTGGCGGCCGTGCTGTGCGCGGGGATCGCCCTGCCCGTGCCGGTGTGGGCGCTCGCCCTGATGCTCGCCGTACTCGGCTTCTGCCTCGGTGTCGGACAGCCGCTGTCCATGACGACGGTCGTCCAGGCGGCCCCCGACGGCGCCCGCTCCACGGCCCTCGCGCTGCGTCTGACCGGCAACCGCCTGGGCCAGGTCGCCGCCCCCGCCACGGCGGGCCTGGTCGCGGGCGTGGCAGGCGTGGCGGCGCCCTTCGTGATGCTGGGCGTGCTGTTGCTGCTCTCCTCGGGTGTCGCGCTGCGCTCACCGGCCAGGCCGGTCGCGGAGCCTGTCGCGCCCTCCCGGCCGGGGGTCGCTTTGGGCCGGACGAGCGATGACTGACGGGTCGTAGGGCGAGGTTCCTCCCCTTGGCGAGCGGTATTTATACGACAATCACCTGACTCGGAGGACTTTGTATGCCCACCACGTCTCTTGCACGCCGAGCCGGAGCGCGTACCGCCGCGCTCGCGGCACTCACCGTCGCGCTCGGCCCGCTGTCCGGGATGGCCACGGCGGGTGCCGTGCCACTGGCGCCCGGGGACAACGGCACCGTCAAGATCCACACGGCGCCCTTCGGAAACGTGAACCGCACGCCGTACGGCGACCCGCGGGACGAGCCGAAGGTCTGCAAGTTCTACATCGACGCCGCCAACTTCGACCGGGGCCAGGAGATCACCTGGACATCGAGACCCAGCCCCCTGTCGCCAACGGTGCCACGCTCTCCGGTGAGATCGCGCTCCCGACCGGCGCCGGACACACGCTGGACTACACGCTGCCCGACGGGCAGTACAAGCTCACCTGGAACATCACCGGTGGGACGGGCGCGGGCAAGCACAAGGTGTTCAAGGTCGACTGCGTCACCCCGCCCGGCGGCCCCGGTGGTCCGGGCGGTGGCCCGGGCGGGCCGAACGGCGGTCCGCCCGCGGGTGGCGGCGGCATCGCGCGCGACGAGGCGTTCGCCCCGGTCGCCGGCGCCGCGGCCGTAGGTATGGCCGCGGTCGGCGGGGTGGTGTGGTTCCGGCTCCGCCGCCGCCCGCATGGCGCGTAGTCGTCGACGCAGGCCCTGGTACCGGACGCGCGCCTACCGCCTGGCGAGAACGGCCGTGATGGCCGTCTCGCTGGTGGTGGGCGGCGTCTGGTGGGCCCAGGGCGAGGAGTCGGGCGGGGCGGTCGAGGCCGCCCGGCCCGGCTCCCCGGCGGCAGCGCCCGCCACGGACCGGACCGACGCCCGGGGGGCCGCGCAACAGCGTCCGCGGGGCACCGGGGTGTCGACCCCGCGGCGTCCGGACGCACGGCCGCGAAGCCAGGAGCCGGCTCCGCGTCGCCCGGGTGCACCGCCGCGCACCGGGGAGCCGGCCCCGTCCCGCCCCGCCGTGCCGCGGCGGTCCCCGCCGAAGGCCGCCCCGCCCTCGTCACCCGCACCGCGGCCCCGTTCCCTGCCGCGCTCCCGCGCGACCCGTCTCGCCATCGACTTCCTCGATGTCGACGCCCCGGTCATGAGCCTGCGGCTCGACCGCGAACGGCGGCTGCCCGCACCTCCCGACGACGACGCGAACCGGGTCGGCTGGTACGAGGGCGGCCCGTCCCCCGGGCAGCAGGGCACCGCCGTCGCCGTGGGCCACCTCGACACCGACACCGGACCGGCCGTCTTCGCCGGCCTCGGCGAACTGCGGCGCGGCCGCCTGGTCGAGGTGACGCGCGCCGACGGACGGGTCGCCGTCTACGCCGTCGACGCCATCAAGTCGTACGAGAAGGACCGTTTCCCGAACCGCGAGGTGTACGGCAACCGGGGCCGCCCCGAACTGAGGCTGATCACCTGCGGCGGCGACTACAACCGCAGGACCGGCTACTCGGGCAACGTGGTCGTCTTCGCCCACCTCGTCGAGACCCGCGAGCCGCCCGCGCCCGCCGCTGAATGCGAGCGTCCGTTTTCTCACCTGCTGGACGGCACCGTCCGATCCTGCCCATTCTCTTCCCCCCGGCGCGCACATTCCGTTAACTTCCGTGACCCACGAGCCCCGTTCGACTCGGGCGGGGCATCCGACCACCGAGCATCAGCGCTCAGCCGGCCCTCGGGGACACCTGCCATGACACGCGCCATCTCGTTGCACGACGTGAGCAAGAGCTACACCCGGGGCACCCGCGTGGTGGACCGGATGTCACTGGACATCGAGCCCGGCGAATTCCTCGTCCTGCTCGGGCCTTCCGGCTGCGGCAAGTCCACCGTGCTCAGGATGATCGCGGGCCTCGAGGAGATCGACGAGGGCCGGCTGCTGCTCGACGGCGAGTACGCCAACGAACTGCCGCCGTCCGGCCGGGACATGGCGATGGTCTTCCAGAACTTCGCCCTGTACCCGAGCATGACCAGCCGCGACAACATCGGCTTCCCGCTGCGCTTCGAGGCCCCCGGCGCCGACCCGCGCCCCCGCGTGGACGCCACCGCCCGCATGCTGGGCATCGAGGAGCTCCTGGACCGCTTCCCCGCCCAGCTCTCCGGCGGCGAACGCCAGCGCGTCGCCATGGGCCGGGCCATCGCCCGCCACCCCTCCGCGTTCCTGATGGACGAGCCGCTGTCCAACCTCGACGCGAAACTCCGCAACCATCTGCGCGCCGAGATATCCGCGCTCACCCGCGAGCTGGGCGTCACCACGATCTACGTCACCCACGACCAGTCCGAGGCCATGTCCCTCGGCGACCGGGTCGCCGTCATGCGCGGCGGCGTCCTGCAACAGGTCGGCACCCCGCGCTCGGTGTACGCGCTGCCCCGCAACGTCTTCGTCGCCGCCTTCATCGGCACCCCGCGCATCAACCTCCTGCGCGGCATGGTGCGCGCCCCGCTCGGCGGCGCGATGACCATCAGCCTCGGCAAGCAGTTTCTGCGTCTGCCCGAACCGCTCTCCATGGACCACCAGTTGCTCCGGGTCCAGCAGGGCCGGGAGGTCATCGTGGGCCTGCGCTCGGAGGCCGTCCGGATAGCCAAGCCGTCCGCCGCGCGACCGGGCGAGATGGCGCTCACCGGTCTCGTGGAGCACGTGGAGTTCCAGGGGCACGAGGTCCTCGTCCACTTCAACACCGGCTCCAGCCCCGCCGTCGTGCCGGACCTGGAGGCCCCGCGCCCCGTCGCCCGCCCCACCCGGCGCCGCCGCCGCGAGGGCGGCCCCCGCGTCCTGGACCGGCTCAAGGAGCGCGCGGGCGCGCTGCGGGCGGGTCCGGTGGTCGTCCTCGACGAGCCGAGGGACAGCGCCCCCGTGACACCCCCGGACGGCCGCCTCCCCGGTGACCTGATCGTCCGCACCACCCCCGACATCGACTTCCGCCACGGCATGCAGGTCCCCCTCCTCGTCGACCTCGCCCACCTCTTCGTCTTCGACCAGCACGGCGAACGTGTCTGCCCGGCCCCGGCGCGGCTGCCGGACCTGGAGGAGTGAGCGGGAAGAGCGCGGTGCCGTCGGCTGTTCCGCCGGACAGGCCCCGCATCCGCCCCGTCCGGCGCGGCTCCCCGGTCCCGGGGAGCGAGGCCCGCTAGGCATGGGCACATGAACGTGCACTTCACCCGGACCCGGGCCGTCCTCACCGCCGTCGGTCTCCTGCTCGCCGTCGGCGCCCCCACCGCGTACGCCACCCTCGACGACGGGACCGCGCGGCGCGGGGAGCCGTACATCGAGACCTCGCTCCTCTTCGGCACCGAGCGGCCCGGCGGCGGCCCGGCGGTCACCGACAAGCAGTTCATGGGCTTCGTCGACAAGGAAGTCACGCCCGACTTCCCGGACGGCCTCACGGTGCAGACCGGTCGCGGGCAGTGGCGGGACGCCGGCGGGACGATCGAGAAGGAGCGGTCGTACGAGCTGATCCTGCTCTACCCGGTCGCGCAGGCGGGGTCGAGCGACCGGAAGATCGAGGAGATCCGGCGGGCGTACGAGAAGGCTTTCGGCCAGGAGTCCGTGGGGAGGGTGGACGACAGGGCCCGGGTCGACTTCTGATGGCATGAGTCACGTGCCGGGGCGTCTGGCGCACGAAAACTATCGCCGCTAGTTTATGAACCGGACTGAGCCGGACGACGACACGGCCCCGCCGGGAGGAAGCACGATGAAGGCACACGACGGCATGTACATCGACGGCGAGTGGCGGCCCGCCGCCGGCCGGGACGCGATCGAGGTCGTGAACCCGGTCGACGAGCAGGTGATCGGCCGGGTCCCGGCCGGCACCGCCGAGGACGTCGACACCGCCGTACGGGCCGCCCGTGCCGCCCTCCCGGCCTGGGCCGCGACGGCGCCGGCCGAGCGGGCCGCCCGTCTGGCCGCGCTCCGGGACGTCCTGGTGGCCCGCAAGGACGAGATCGCCGAGACGGTCACCGCCGAGCTGGGCTCGCCCCTGAAGTTCTCCGAGAACGTCCACGCCGCCGTTCCCCTCGCGGTCGCGGGCTCGTACGCCGAGCTGGCGGCGACGTACGCCTTCGAGGAGCAGGTCGGCAACTCGATCGTCCGCCAGGAGCCGATCGGTGTGGTGGGCGCGATCACGCCCTGGAACTACCCGCTGCACCAGATCGTCGCCAAGGTCGCCCCCGCGCTGGCGGCAGGCTGCACGGTCGTCCTGAAGCCCGCCGAGGACACCCCGCTCGTCGCCCAGCTCTTCGCCGAGGCGGTCCACGAGGCCGGTGTACCGGCGGGCGTCTTCAACCTCGTCACCGGCCTCGGCCCGGTCGCGGGACAGGCCCTCGCCGAGCACCCGGACGTCGACCTGGTCTCCTTCACCGGCTCCACCGCAGTGGGCAGGAAGATCGGCGCGACGGCGGGTGCCGCGATCAAGAAGGTCGCCCTGGAACTGGGCGGCAAGTCCGCCAACGTCATCCTGCCGAGCGCCGACCTGGCCAAGGCGGTCAACGTCGGCGTCGCCAACGTGATGTCCAACTCCGGTCAGACGTGCAGCGCTTGGACGCGGATGCTCGTGCACCGGGAGCAGTACGAGGAGGCGGTCGAACTCGCCGCCACCGCCGCCGCCAAGTACGGGGACCGCATCGGCCCGGTCGTCAACGCCAAGCAGCAGGCCCGCGTGCGGGGTTACATCGAGAAGGGCGTCGCCGAGGGTGCGCGACTCGTCGCCGGTGGCCCCGAATCCCCGCGTGAGCAGGGCTGCTTCGTGTCACCCACGGTCTTCGCCGACGTCACGCCCGACATGACGATCGCGCAGGAGGAGATCTTCGGACCGGTCCTGTCGATCCTGCGCTACGAGGACGAGGAGGACGCCCTGCGCATCGCCAACGGCACGGTGTACGGGCTCGCGGGCGCCGTCTGGGCCGGCGAGGAGGCGGAGGCGGTGGCCTTCGCGCGCCGGATGGACACCGGGCAGGTCGACATCAACGGCGGGCGCTTCAATCCCCTTGCCCCGTTCGGCGGTTACAAGCAGTCCGGCGTCGGCCGCGAGCTCGGCTCGCACGGTCTCGCCGAGTACCTCCAGACCAAGTCCCTGCAGTTCTGAGGAGCCGTCACGTGGTTCGCGCAGCAGTCCTTCCCGCCGTGGGCGCTCCTCTGGAGGTCACCGACATCGAGCTCCCGGACCCCGGCCCCGGCCAGGTCCGCGTCCGCCTCGCCGCCGCCGGCGTCTGTCACTCCGACCTGTCCCTGTCCAACGGCACGATGCGGGTGCCGGTCCCGGCCGTGCTCGGCCACGAGGGCGCGGGCACGGTGGTCGCCGTCGGCGAGGGCGTCACGGGCGTGGCGCCCGGCGCCGACGTCATCCTCAACTGGGCCCCGTCCTGCGGCAGTTGCCATGCCTGCTCGCTCGGCGAGGTCTGGCTGTGCGCCAACGCGCTCAACGGCGCGGCGGACGTCTACGCCCGCACCGCCGACGGCACCGACCTCCACCCCGGCCTGAACGTCGCCGCGTTCGCCGAGGAGACGGTCGTCCCGGCCTCCTGCGTCCTGCCGCTCCCCGAGGGCATCCCCCTCACGGACGCGGCCCTCCTGGGCTGCGCGGTCCTCACCGGCTACGGCGCCGTCCACCACTCGGCACGGGTCCGCGAGGGCGAGACGGTCGCGGTGTACGGCGTCGGGGGAGTGGGCCTCGCCGCTCTCCAGGCGGCCCGGATCGCGGGCGCCGCGAAGATCGTCGCGGTCGATGTCTCCCCGGCGAAGGAGGAGTTGGCCCGCGAGGCCGGCGCCACCGACTACGTCGTCGCCTCCGAGAACACGGCCCGCGAGATCCGCGGCCTGACCGGCAAGCAGGGCGTCGATGTCGCCGTCGAGTGCGTCGGCCGGGCGACGACGATCCGCACCGCCTGGGACTCCACCCGCCGCGGCGGCCGTACGACGGTCGTCGGCATCGGCGGCAAGGACCAGCAGGTCACCTTCAACGCCCTGGAGATCTTCCACTGGGGCCGCACCCTCTCCGGCTGCGTCTACGGCAACTCGAACCCGGCGGAGGACCTCCCGGTGCTCGCCGAGCACGTCCGTGCGGGCCGTCTGGACCTGGGCGCGCTGGTGACGGAGCGGATCGCCCTGGACGGCATCCCGGCGGCCTTCGAGAACATGCTGGCGGGCAAGGGCGGCAGGGCGCTGGTCGTCTTCTAGAGCGCCGTGTACCGGCCCCGACCTCATGGGAGGCCGGGGCCGGCGGCATGCCCACCGGCCCCATGAGTGCTCCGGGCAACCTTCCGGCACAACCATTGCCTCCATACCGTCCGGTTAGTATGTTCGCCGCCAACGTCCCCACCGCACCCATCGGAGTGTGCACCGCATGGACATGGCCCCCTCCGCTCAACCCATCACCCCGACCGCCCTCCCCACGGTCAACCGCCGCCGCGTCGCCACGGCGGCCGCGCTCGCCTCAGCCGTCGAGTGGTACGACTACTTCGTCTTCGGCATCGCGGCCGCCCTCGTCCTCGGCGACCTGTACTTCCCGGCGGGCAGCTCCACCGCCGGAGTCCTCGCCTCCTTCGCGACCTTCGCGGTCGGCTTCCTCGCCCGCCCGATCGGCGGCATCGTCGCCGGCCAGCTCGGCGACAAGCGCGGCCGCAAACCGATGCTGGTCCTCGCGCTCACCCTCATGGGCCTGGCCACCACGGGCATCGGCCTGCTGCCGACGTACGAGACGATCGGCGTCGCCGCGCCGATCCTCCTCGTGACCCTCCGCGTCCTCCAAGGCGTCGCCGTCGGCGCGCAGTGGGGCGGCGCGATGCTGCTGGCCACCGAGTACGCCCCCGAGGGCAAGCGCGGCATCTACGGCAGCGTCGTCCAACTCGGCGTCCCCATCGGCGTCGTGACCGCCAACACGGTCTTCCTGCTGGCGGGCGCCTTCACCACGGACACCCAGTTCGCTGCCTGGGGCTGGCGAGTGCCCTTCCTCATCGGCCTGTTCGTGCTCGGCCTCGCCTGGTACATCCACGCCAAGGTCGAGGAGACCCCCGAATTCCGCGACGCGGAAAAGGCCTTGGCCGAGAAGGAGAAGTCGCAGCAGAGCTCCCCGCTGCGCACGATCCTGCGCGACCACCTCGGCACGGTCCTCCTGGCCGGCGGCTCCTTCGCCGTGAACACCGCGACCTTCTACATCCTCATCACCGGCGTCCTCGACTACACGACCCGCGAACTGGACATGAAGAAGAGCGCAGTCCTCACCGTCTCCCTCTGCGTCAGCCTCACCCAGCTCGTCCTGATCCCGGCGGCCGCGGCGCTCTCCGACCGGTACGGCCGTATCCGGATCTACACGCTCGGCGCCGTGGGCATCGCCCTGTGGGCGATACCGCTCTTCCTTCTGATCGACACCGGCTCGCTGCTGTGGCTGGCGGTCGGCACGTTCGTCGCCAGCTGTTTCCTCAGCATCATGTACGGCCCCCAGGCCGCCTTGTTCGCCGAGCTGTTCACGGCGGAGATGCGCTACACCGGCGCCTCCCTCGGCTACCAGATAGCGGCGGTCTGCGGCGGCGGCCTCGCGCCCTTCCTGATGGTGCTGCTGCTGGAGACGACGGGCACGTCGATGTCGGTGTCCGCCTACATCATCGTGCTCTCGGTGATCGCCCTGATCTCCATCAAGGTCCTCGCGGACCGGGCGCGTTCACGCTGATTCGGTGGCCCTCGCGGGCCGTGGCCCAGTGGCCGCGGCCCGCGAACGGGAGACCGCGACACCGGCGAGACACAGCACCCCGCCCGCCAGGGTGAGCAGCCCCGGCACCTCGCCGAGCGCCAGCCAGGACATCAGCACGACGAGCGCGGGCACGGCGTAGGTGGTGGCGCCCATACGTCCGGCCGTGGTGCGGGCCAGCGCATAGGCCCAGGTCGTGAAGGCGAGCGCGGTCGGGAAGACGCCCAGATAGACCATGTTGAGGGTCGCCGACACGGGCGCGTCAGCCGCCTCGTGGACCAGCTGTCCCGCGAACGGCAGACAGACCACGGCCCCGACGAGACAGCCGTACGTGGTCACCTGCAGTGCGCTCGCCGAACCGAGAGCGGGTTTCTGCGCCACGACCCCGCCGGCATACGCGACCGCGGCGAGCAGACACAGCGCGACGCCGAGCACGGACGACTTGCCCTCACCCGACATGGACAGCCCCACGGCGACCGCTCCCGTGAACGACACGGCCATCCCCGCGAGCAGCCTCGGCGGCAGGGCGTCGCCGAGTATCCGTGCGCCGAGCAGGGCGATGAGGATCGGGCCGATGTTCACGACGAGCGCGGCGGTTCCGGCGTCCACCTGCTGCTCGCCCCAGTTCAGGGCGACCATGTAGAAGCCGAACCAGAGGATGCCGGAGGTCAGGATGCCGGGCCAAGCGGCCCGGTCCGGCAATCCTTCCCGTCGTACGACACAGATGGCGCCCAGCGTCACGACTCCCGCCAGCAGTCGCCCGAGGGCGAGGGCACCCGGTGAGTACTCGGTGCCGGCGCTTCGGATGGAGACGAAGGCGGAGGCCCAGAGGACGACGGTGACGGTCGCTGCGCCGGCGGCGAGGAGGTCGGGGCGGCGGGGGTTCATCATGCTCCTGAGGCTAGGAATTGCAGGTATGGAGAGCTCGCGGTTTTCGGACGTTGTCCGTCTGCGGGCGGGTGGGGGCTGGTCGCGCAGTTCCCCGCGCCCCTGAGGTGGGTCAGCGCAACGTCGTCGACGAGATGCCCAGCGACTCGGCCAGTGCCTTCTCGCCCGACGGAGTCACCTTCACCGCCCTCTCGGAGCCGATCCGGACACACCAGCCCGCGTCCAGCGCGTGCCGGCAGAGCGCCGCGCCCGCGATCCCCGCGAGGTGCGGCCGTCGTTCCGTCCAGTCGAGGCAGGCGCGAGCCAACGGCCGACGACCCTTCCGTTCGAGGGAGATGCCGACTGTGTCGAACCACGCCAGCCCGGCCTCCGTCAATGCGAACCCCATGTCCTGGCGCAGCAGTTCACGGGAGGTCATCGCATCCGTCACCGCGATCCCGATCCGCCCCGCGAGGTGGTCGTAGCACGTACGCCCCCGCGCCATCGCCGACCCGGCACTCGACTCCCGCAGATTCCGCGGCCGTACGGCGGAACCCGGCGCCACATGGGAGGCGAGTTCCTCGACCAGCTGAGCCACCCGCGCATCCGCGAGCCGCACATACCGATGCCGCCCTTGCCGCTCCTCGGTCAGCAGCCCGCCGGCCACCAGCTTGCCCAGGTGCTCGCTCAGGGTCGACGCGGCAACCCCCGCATGCCGCGCCAGCTCACTCGCGGTCCAGGCCCGCCCGTCGAGCAGCGCCAGCAGACAGGAGGCCCGTGTCTCGTCGGCGACGAGCGAGGCCAGCCGGGCCAGTTCCGCCGCCTGAGGATCTCTGGAGGTCATGCCTCCCAGCATGGGCCCCGGACACTTCGGCGCCCACCGAAGCGTGCTACACGGTCCGCCTGACCTGCTCGTACTGCTGGACCAGCCCGTCGAGCAATGCCGTGAGCCCGGTCTCGAAGGCCCGCTCGTCGATCTTCTCCTGCTGCTCGGCCAGCAGATGGGCCTGCCCGAGATGGGGATAGTCGGCGGGGTCGTACGCGCTCTGGTCGTCGACGAAACCGCCGGCGAACGAACCCAGCGCGGAGCCCATGATGAAGTACCGCATCAGCGCACCGATCGACGTGGCCTGCGCGGGCGGCCAGCCGGCGTCGACCATCGCGCCGTAGACCGCGTCCGCGAGCCGCAGGCCGGCGGGCCGGCGCCCGGGTCCCTGGGCCAGCACCGGGACGATGTTCGGGTGGTCCCGCAGTGCGGCGCGATAGGACACGGCCCAGTCGTGCAGGGCGGTCCGCCACTCCCGTCCGTCCTCGAACATCGACAGGTCGACCTGTGAGCTGACCGAGTCGGCGACCGCTTCGAGGATCTCGTCCTTGGTGCGGAAGTGGTTGTAGAGCGAGGGCCCGCTGACACCCAGCTCCGCGGCGAGCCGGCGCGTGGAGACGGCCGCGAGGCCCTCCGCGTCCACGAGTGCGCGTGCCGTCTCGACGATCCGGTCGGTGCTGAGGAGGGGCTTGCGCGGTCGGGCCATGGCGCACATAGTAGGGCTGAGACAAGAAACTAGCAGTGCTAATTTAAATGTACGGCTTTCAAGTGAGGTGATCTCGTGGTGAACCTGGGGCTCAGCGAGGAGCAGGAGGCCGTACGGCAGCTCGCCCGGGACTTCGTGGACCGCGAGATCGCCCCGCACGTCATCGCCTGGGACCGCGCCGAGGAGGTCGACCGCTCGATCGTGAAGAAGCTGGGCGAGGTCGGTTTCCTGGGCCTGACGATCGACGAGGAGTACGGCGGCTCGGGCGGCGACCACCTCGCGTACTGCCTGGTGACGGAGGAGCTGGGCCGCGGCGACTCGTCGGTCCGCGGCATCGTGTCCGTCTCCCTCGGCCTGGTCGCCAAGACGATCGCCGCCTGGGGGAGCGAGGACCAGAAGCGCCGGTGGCTGCCGGGCCTCACCTCCGGTGCGCAGGTCGGCTGCTTCGGCCTCACCGAGCCGGGCACGGGCTCCGACGCGGGCAACCTCGCCACCCGTGCCGTACGCGACGGCGACGACTACGTCATCAACGGCACGAAGATGTTCATCACCAACGGCACCTGGGCGGACGTCGTCCTCCTCTTCGCCCGCTCCACGGACGCCCCCGGCCACAAGGGCGTCTCCGCCTTCCTGGTCCCCACCGACACCCCCGGACTGACCCGCCGCACCATCCACGGCAAGCTCGGCCTGCGCGGCCAGACGACCGCGGAACTGGTCCTGGAGGACGTACGGGTCCCCGCGACCGCGATGCTCGCTCCCGAGGGCAAGGGCTTCTCGGTCGCGATGTCCGCGCTCGCCAAGGGACGGATGTCGGTCGCCGCGGGCTGTGTGGGCCTGGCGCAGGCGGCCCTGGACGCGGCGGTGAAGTACGCCGGCGAACGCGAACAGTTCGGTAAGACGATCGCCCACCACCAGCTGGTCCAGGAACTGATCAGCGACATAGCCGTGGACGTCGACGCGGCCCGCCTGCTGACCTGGCGGGTCGCCGACCTGATCGACCGGGGCGAGCCCTTCACCACCGAGTCCTCCAAGGCCAAACTGTTCGCCTCGGAGGCCGCGGTCCGGGCCGCCAACAACGCCCTCCAGGTCTTCGGCGGCTACGGCTACATAGACGAGTACCCGGCGGGCAAACTGCTCCGCGACGCCCGCGTGATGACGCTCTACGAGGGCACCAGCCAGATCCAGAAACTGGTCATCGGCCGCGCTTTGACCGGAGTCTCGGCCTTCTGAGTACGGGACCTGAGTACCTCGACGGATGTGATCCGCCCCCCGCCCGCCCACACTCGACCCATGAGTGACACATCGGGCAAGCCCCAGAACACCGCCGCCTTCTACGGCCAGGCGGTCGCGTCCTTCGCCGTCGCCATGGCCGCCACGGCGATCGGCATCTTCAAGCTGAACGCGGACGCCTGGGTGCGGGCCTTCCTCGCGATCGCCGTCCTGTACCTGGTCACCTCCGCCTTCACCCTGGCCAAGGTCATCCGGGACCGGCAGGACGCCCAGACCCGCGCATACAGCCCGTTCGAAAAGCTCTGAGCGGCCAGGCTAAGCGCTCGCTCAGCTTCGGCGGTATGGTGGTGCCTCTGTCAGTGGAGAGGGGCAAGCGATGGGTACGGCGGAGGACACGGCCGGCGGCGAGACGCAGGCGTGGGGCGAGGTCACGCCCGACGCGGCACGGAGGCTGCTGGTCGCCGCGGTGGAGGCCTTCGCCGAGCGCGGGTACCACGCCACGACGACCCGGGACATCGCGGGCCGCGCGGGCATGAGCCCGGCAGCCCTCTACATCCACTACAAGACCAAGGAAGAGCTGCTCCACCGCATCAGCAGGATCGGCCACGCGAAGGCCCTGGAGATCCTCCGGAACGCGGCCCGCCGCGAGGGCAGCGCGACCGAACGCCTCGCGGACGCGGTCAGCTCCTTCGTTCGCTGGCACGCGGGCGGCCGCACCACGGCCCGGGTCGTCCAGTACGAGCTGGACTCCCTCGGCCCGGACGCCCGCGCCGAGATCCTCGCCCTGCGCCGCCAGTGCGACGCCGAGGTGCGCGGCATCATCGAGGACGGCGTGACCTCCGGCGAGTTCGACGTCCTGGACGTCAAGGGCACGACCCTCGCCGTCCTCTCCCTCTGCATCGATGTGGCCCGCTGGTTCACCGTCGACGGACCCATGACGCCCGACGAGGTCGGCGCGCTCTACGCCGACCTCGTACTGCGGATGGTGGGAGCGGCCAAGTGACCGCTCAGAGGTAGTAGCGCGACACCGACTCGGCGACACACACCGGCTTGTCGCCACCCTCACGCTCGACGCTGAAGGCGACGGTGACCTGGACGCCACCGGCCACGTCGTCGACCCCGGTGATCGTTGCGGTGGCCCGCAGTCGCGAGCCGACCGGCACGGGCGCGGGGAACCGCACCTTGTTGGTGCCGTAGTTGACCCCCATCTTCACGTTCTCGACCGTGATCAGCTGCGGCCCGAACAACGGCAGCAGCGACAGGGTCAGATACCCGTGCGCGATGGTGGTCCCGAACGGCCCGGAGGCGGCCTTCTCGGGGTCGACATGGATCCACTGATGATCGCCGGTGGCCTCGGCGAAGAGGTCGATCCGCTTCTGATCGACCTCCAGCCAGTCGGTGTACCCCAGCTGCTCACCCACCGCGGCCTTCAGCTCGTCGGCCCCTGCGAACACCCTCGGCTCTGCCATGTCCCGCCTCCTCGTCCCGAACTCTAAGCGACTGCTTAGCATGGTCGGCCGTAGGGCCCGTGTCAACGGAGGCATGGGTAGGCTTCGAGGGGTGCCCCAGATTCCCGAGAAGATCCACGAACTCACGGTCGGCCAGCTCGCCGCCCGCAGCGGCGCCGCCGTCTCCGCCCTGCACTTCTACGAGTCGAAGGGCTTGATCACCAGCCGCCGCACCACCGGCAACCAACGCCGCTACCACCGCGACGCCCTCCGCCGGGTCGCCTTCGTCCGAGCCGCCCAACGCGTGGGCATCCCCCTCGCCACGATCCGCGAGGCCCTGGCCGAACTCCCCGAGGAACGCACGCCCACCCGAGAGGACTGGGCCCGCCTCTCCGAGGCCTGGCGCTCCGAGCTGGACGAACGCATCAAGCAGCTCAACCGCCTCCGAGACCACCTCACCGACTGCATCGGCTGCGGTTGCCTCTCCCTGGACTCCTGCGTCCTGTCCAACCCGGACGACGCGTTCGGCCAACGCCAGTCGGGTTCGAGGCTGCTGGTCGAACGATCGAGGAAGGCGAGCAGGGCACAACAGGAGGACGCGGACAGCTGCCTCTGACGAACACAAGCCGGGACGCACCCGCACCGGCGCACTGTCCCCAGACGGGACGCACCCGCACCGGCGCACTGTCCCCGGGCGGGACGCACCCGCACCGGCGCACCGGCCCCCGGCGGGGCACCACCCACGCTCGCGCAACGGCGAGCAGGGGACGTACCGGGGGGTGTCCGCCCGCAGCGTCGGGCGACCGACCAACCTCACAGCCCCAGCACACAGCACCGCCCGACCGAGGACGGACACCCCCCGGTGCGGCACCGACCCCCAATGGCGAATAGTGCGCAACGCGAACCCCCACCGAACCGCGACGGGCCGCCGCAGGCATCCCCCCACCGCCGGAGGCCACCGGCAGCCGTTTCACTCGAACTCGGTGCCACCCTTACGCGTCAGATACGCAGGACTGACCGCCTTGGCGATCGCCCGCCCACCCGTCACCGGGCTGTACCGCTCGACAGCCGCCCGGATCACCACACCCTCACGCAGATGCAGCTCCCGCCCGGACACCGTCTCCCGCCCGCTCGCCAACGCCAGCACCCGCTCGACGTCGTACGGTCCCTCGAAGAGCCGCGGCACCAACGGCAGTTCCCCGGCCAGCAGTTCCGCCGCATCCAACCACCGCACCACGCCATCGATCTCGGCGGAGACATCGAAGACGGCGAACCCGAGCGTGTCCCGCCGACCGTCCGCGCCGTAGGTCAGGTCCTGAACACCCGCCCCGTACACCTCCCCGAAGACCCCGACCCGCCGCGCCCCGAGCCGGGCAGCGAGCCGCGAGGCGACCTCCGCCACACCGTGCCCGCGCACCGCACGCCAGTACAGATTCCGCGGATCCTCCTTCAGCGCCAGCGACTTGGCACCGAAGCCCTTAGAGGACACGTACACCCGCGACGAGTCCGCGACATACGTCACCAGGCACGCCGACCCGTGCAGCTTCTCGGTCAGGACGACCGGCTCACCCGCGGCGAACACATCCGGATACCGCTGGATGTTCTCGATGTCCACCCAGGGCACGAGGTCAGGCGCGGACTCGACGTCACCGGCCATCGTCGGCGGCACGGGCGGCACCCACTTGACGACGCCCAGCCGTTCCGCGAAGTCCGTGCCGTCGGCGGCGGCCCGCACAAGGTCCACGTCCACGAGCGCCTTCGGCCGGCACACGATGCCCTGCGACAGCTCACCGCGCAGCCGGATCGCCTTGACCCGGTCCGACGCGCTGCCCGCAAGCCGCCCGGTCAGCCCCAACTCCTCGATGAGCCCGCCCGGCAGCACGGCCTGCTCGGGGATGTACACGGCCACGTCACCGGTGCGATACGCACCCTTGGCGACGACGGCCCGATACAGCCCCACTTGGGCAAGCTCCAGCGCATCGGCGTTCGGATGCTCATGGACGGTCAGCACTTCGGCAGTGACGCGCAGCGTCGACATCTGGACCCCTCAACTCGAATCAACTCGACTCAGGTGCGTTTCATCACCTCCAACTGTCCTTACGGGAAAGGGGTGGAGCGACCGGATTAGCCCCTGGTAGCGTCGCGATCTTCGGCCGGCGGGACCGCCGCGCACGGAGTCCTGACGGGACGAACCATGTCCTCACCGACCCTCGACGCCGCCCTCGCGCGGATATCCACGGTCTTCCACGGCGCATCGAGCCCCGACGAGACCGGCTGCGGCTACTGCCATGCCCCCGAGGAGACCGCGTATCTGCGCACGCCGAACATCCCCGTCCCCCTGGATGTCGTGCAGTACTACCTCTTCGAGGTCTCCGACCACTTCGACGACCACGCCGCCGTCATGCGCCGCCTCCTGCCACAGGCGGCCCGCGCGATGGCCGACGGCACCCTGGGCGCGATCAACTACGGAGCCCACGGGCTGACCCGTGTGGACTGGCGTTCCTGGCCCCCGGAGCAGGCCGCCGCGATCGACGCCTTCCTGCACGACTGGTGGCAGGACGCCCTCACCGCACCCGACCCGCCCTACGGCGTCGACGACATCTTCGACACCTGCGTCACGATCGCCAGAACGGTGACCCCGTTCCTCGACGAGTGGCCCCGCACCCCGGTCGCCGACGCCCACCTCGCCCACTGTGCCGACGTCTGGCTCTACGACCTGCTGTCCGACGCCTCCCCGTTCACCTGGTGGTACGACGACAGCGAGGAGACCGGCCTCGCAGACCTGCGCACCTGGCTCGCCGGCCCCGGCGCCGCCCGCCTCCACGCCCAGGGCGAGCACGACCTCGCGACCCGTGCCGAACTCCTCGCCCTGCCCTACGACGACCGCTGGGCCCACCCGTACTGGACCAGCCCGGCAGCCACCAACTGAGCGTTGGAGGAGGCGGGTTCCCCGTCCGGCAGGACCAGCGTGTCCTCCAGCCCGATCCGCGTCGCGAGCCGCAGGCGCCCGGCCAGCCGCAGCACCGGCCACGCACCGCCGTCCTCACCGTGCAGCAGCACCGGGCGGCCGTGCGCGGCCCCCACCTCGGCCAACAGCGCACGCGCCGTGTCCTGGGCGGTCTCCGGCGACCCGTCGGTCACCTCGGCCAGCACCCGCAGCACCCGGGGCCCGAGCGCCGACACGGCGAACCGGGAGGCGCCGTCCGTCCCGGACCAGATGCCGGCCTCCACACCCACACCCCGCTCCATGAGCGCGGCCGCCAGCTCCTCCGCCCCCGGCTCATGCCAGTTGACGGAGGCGTGATCGGGAAGCACGGTCCAGTCCCGCACCCGCTCCAGCCGCCGCGCGGGATCGGGTTCCGTCCAGGCGCCCGTGGTCACCCCGACCGGCACCGACACCCGCGCCCGGATGGCGTCGAGGGTCGCCGCGAGCACCCGGGGCGACAAGGTGTCGTCACCACACGGAGACTTGGGATGAACGTGAATGTCCGTGGCCCCGGCCGCGACAGCCGCAGCCGCCGACTCGGCCAGCGCCTTCGGTGACAGCGGCACAACCGCTCCGTCGGCGGCCCCTCGGGGCCCGTTGAGACACACCTGAACCATGTCTCGATGGTGCCAGTCGCAAGGCACCGGACACCGGCGGGGATCCACCGCCCGCATCAGGGCCGTACCGCGGCGAACCGCTCAAAGAGGGGGTGCGGCATCCCCGGCGCACCCCCGGTCGCTCCACTCGCTCAGGCGGACACCAGCAGCCGTCCACGCCGGGACGCCGCCAGGGCCTCGGACGTCAGCACCGGACGCGGCACCACGACCCCGCAGTCCGTGCACACCGGGCCCGAGGAGGGTTCGTGGGCCAGGTCGTACATCCAGGTCAGCCGCTCTCCGCTGCACACCGGGCACACCGAGCCCGGTTTGCGCTCCAACGCGGAGATCAGCCTGCGCAGCACCTCGGCCAGCGGTTCACGGGGGTGGAGCCGCGGGTCGTCGCACCACGCGACGCCGAAACCGCCCCAGGTCAGCCGGTGCCAGTCGTCGACACTGCCCGGCCTGCGCAGCCCGTCGTGCTTCTCCTTCTTGCGCCGCTCGGCGAACTCGACCTCGTAGGCCAGCCAGACCGAACGCGCCTCTTCCAGTTCGTCCAACGCGGCCACGAGCCGCGCCGGGTCGGGGGACCGGTCCTCAGGACCGAAACCGGCCCGGGAGCACAGATGGTCCCAGGTCGCCCTGTGCCCGTAGGGGGCAAAACGCTCCAGGCACTTACGCAACGAGTAGCGTCGCAGCGCCAGATCGCATCGCGGATCTCGCACCTGTCTCGCCAGACTCCGGAAACCGGCCATCGCCCTGCACCTCCGTCACACCTGCACCTGTACTTCGGTCACTTCGGCGTCGTCGCTTCGGACGTCGCCGAATAGACGTATCGACACGCGATTCGGCTCCATCCGATTTCCGATGCCTCCCATCAGCCTCCGGACCGGCTACCAAAACTTGACGCATGTTCATCTTCGAACCCGGGGATACCGGCGGTAACGTCTGACTCAACTCCCGTCGGTAGGAGCCGCCATGCTTCGGCGCACCTCGCGCACCACACTCGACAGACTGAGAACTCCCGGCAGGGTCACCGGGTTCCTGAAGACCGCTTCCGTATGCGCCCTGATTGCGGGTCTTTTGTCCCCGCTTGGTCAAGCGGCCGCGGCCGCCGAAGCGACGGCCGCCAACGACTACTGCGGCAGTCAGTGCTCCGACATCCTGCCGCCCGGCCAGAACGGCAACGCCACCCTCTCCCAGATCCTCCTCAACCAGGCCTTCGGCACCCAGCCCGAGCACGCCGAGGACCAGCTCGGCCCCTACGCCAACCTGGCCAAGGGCTACCCGTCGCTGACCAACGCCACGATCAACAACTTCTTCAACGACGCCTCCTTCGGCGTCCCGTCCGATCAAGTCGCCTCCACTCTCAGTCCCGGTGGCCGCAGCGACGTGACGATCGTCCGCGACAAGAAGACGGGTGTGCCGCACATCACCGGTACCACCAGATACGGCACTGAGTACGGAGCGGGCTATGCGGCGGCTCAGGACCGGCTGTGGCTCATGGATGTCTTCCGTCACGTCGGCCGCGGCCAGCTGACCACCTTCGCGGGCGGAGACCCCTCCAACCAGGGCCTCGAGCAGCAGTTCTGGCGCAACGCCCCCTACACCGAGGCCGATCTGCAGGCCCAGATAGACAACGCGGTCGCCAATGCCGGGGCCCGCGGCCAGCAGGCCCTCGCCGACGTCAACGCCTACGTCGCCGGCATCAACGCCTACATCGACGCCTCCGACAGCGGCCGCTACTTCCCGGGCGAGTACGTCCTGACCGGCCACAAGGACTCCGTCACCAACGCCGGCACCATCGAGCACTTCAAGACCACCGACCTGGTCGCGCTGGCCTCGGTGATCGGCGCGCTGTTCGGTTCCGGCGGCGGCGGCGAGGTCAACAACGCGCTCTCACTGCTCGCCGCACAGCAGCAGTACGGCGTCACGGAGGGCACCAAGGTCTGGGAGTCCTTCCGCGAGCGCAACGACCCCGAGGCCGTCGTCACCGTCCACGACAAGAGCTTCCCGTACGCCACCAAGCCCGCCGACCCGCAGGGCGGGGCGCTGCCGGACGCCGGCTCGGTGACCACCGAGCCCCTGGTCCACGACCCCACCGGCACCGGTGCGGGGCAGAGCGCCACCGCGGCCTCCACGGCGGCGACCGCGACCGCTCTCAGCTCGGCCAAGCGCGGCATGTCCAACGCCCTCGTCGTCAGCGGCAAGCACACCGCCAGCGGCCACCCGGTCGCCGTGTTCGGCCCGCAGACCGGCTACTTCGCACCCCAGCTGCTCATGCTCCAGGAGATCCAGGGCCCGGGCCTCAGCGCCCGCGGTGCCTCCTTCGCGGGCCTGAGCATGTACGTCGAACTCGGTCGCGGCCAGGACTACGCGTGGAGCGCCACGACCTCCGGCCAGGACATCATCGACACCTACGCCGTCGAGCTGTGCCAGGACGACTACCACTACCTGTACCACGGCACCTGTACGGCGATGGAGAAGATCGAGCGGAAGAACTCCTGGGCCCCGACCACCGCCGACGACACCGCCGCGGGCTCGTACACGATGCGGGTCTGGCGCACGAAATACGGGCCCGTCGAGTACCGGGCGACGGTCGGCGGCAAGAAGGTCGCCTACACCACCCTGCGCTCGTCGTTCATGCGCGAGGCCGACTCGATCATCGGCTTCCAGATGCTGAACGACCCGGACTACGTGAAGAGCCCGGAGACCTTCCAGAGCGCGGTGCAGCACATCAACTACACCTTCAACTGGTTCTACGCCGACTCCTCGCACACCGCGTACTACAACAGCGGCGACAACCCGGTGCGCGCCACCGGCGTCGACGCCGACTTCCCGGTGTGGGCGCGGTCGGCGTACGAGTGGCAGGGCTGGAACCCGACGACGAACGCGGCGACCTACACGCCCGCCTCGGCCCACCCCAACTCCATCGACCAGGACTACTACATCTCCTGGAACAACAAACAGGCCGCCGACTATTCGACCGCGCCCTGGGGCGACGGGTCCGTGCACCGCGGCAACCTGCTCGAGGACCGGGTGAAGAAGCTGGTCACCGCGGGTGGCGTGACCCGGGCCGCGCTGGTGAAGGCGATGGCCGACGCGGCCCTGGCCGACCTACGCGCGGAGGACGTGCTGCCGGACCTGCTGAAGGTGATCAACAGCAGTACGGTCACCGACTCCACGGCCGCGGCCGCGGTGAGCAAGCTCCAGACCTGGCTCACGGCTGGCGGAAAGCGCACGGAGACGTCGGCGGGTTCCAAGGCGTACGCCAACGCCGACGCGATCCGCATCCTCGACGCGTGGTGGCCGCTGCTGGTGAAGGCCGAGTTCGAACCCGGACTCGGCACCGGCCTGTACACGGCCATGACCGCCAACCTGCCTGTCGACGAGGCCCCGTCCGCCGCGCACGGCCCGACCGGCGCGCACGCGGGCAGCTCCTTCCAGTACGGCTGGTGGTCCTACGTCGACAAGGACATCCGCGCGGTGCTCGGTGAGACGGTGCAGGGTCCGCTGGCGCAGAAGTACTGCGGCGGCGGCAGCCTGAGCGCCTGCCGGGACATCCTGATCAGCACCCTGAAGACCGCGGCCGGCAAGACCGCGGCCCAGGTCTACCCCGGCGACGACCTGTGCGCGGCGGGCAACCAGTGGTGCGCCGACTCGATCGTCCAGCGCACCCTGGGCGGCATCAAGCACTACAACATCGGCTGGCAGAACCGGCCGACCTACCAGCAGGTCGTGGAGTTCACCTCACACAGGTGACCTGACAGCGGCGGCGGGTCAGTGAACGCGGCCCGCCGCCAGCACCACCCGCGCCAGCTCCCGGTGCACGATGTCGCTGTGCGCCCCGGCCGGCGCCCCGCCACGCCTGACCACCTCGGCCGCGTCGATGTTGACGCACCCCGAGGTGGGCAGCGTCGCCCGCAGCGCGTCGGCGAGCTTCCACGCACGCGTGCCCGGCACCGCCTGCACCCCGTCGAAGCCCATCGCACCCCACTTGGCGCCCAGCATCCGCCCGACGTCCGCCCCGGCGACCCCCTGCGCGTCCCCGGCCATCCGTGAGGCCAGCGGATACATCGTGCTCAGCGCGGAGTCGTGGCGGGAGAAACAGCACACCAGCGGACCGTCGATCCGGTTCTGCTGACCCTGCAGCACGCCACCCGCGCGCGTGTCGTGCGGCAGCCGGGACGCGAACGCGTAGTGGGAGAAGGCCCCTTGGAGCAGCGTCACGGACTTCACCGTGCGCACCCCCTCGGGCAGCCCGCGCAGCGCGAACGACACCAGACGCCCGCCGAAGCTGTGGCCGACCAGATGGATCCGCACCTCGGGCGCCTTGGCGGCGAGCTGCCCGATCACCCGCCCGAGACCGCGCTCGCCGACCGTTCCCGCGCGCCGCTTCATGGCGTAGTACGTCGCCTGCCGCAGCAGTTCGTGGGCGCCGTCCCAGGGATTGGGGATCGTGAACCCCGCCGTCCCGTCCGTCGATTCGAGGTGCGCCAGCGCCTGCGCGAAGTCCTCGCAGACCGCTGTCACGGGCCCGGAGAACATGTCCGGCTCGCTCTGCGGCACCCCCTCCGCCAGGGTGTCCGCCCCGAACAGCGCCTGCGGCCCCGGCGGCACCAGCTCGACCAGCATCCGCACCAGCCGGCCGAACTCCTCCAACTCGGCCTCCTCACGCGGCTGCTGGTCCAGCAGCCGCGTGATCTGCTCGACGATGGTCGCCCGGCCGGGGAACGTCTCCAGGAGCGCGTGCCGGGTGTCCTTGTCGAGCACCGGACGCCGGGCGGACTCGGCCGCCACGGATCGCGGGAAGTCCGGGATCGGCTCGTCGGAGAACCGCATCGACGGCCACACCACACCCACGAACCCGAGGCGGGCGTTCGGGGCGAGCGCCGGGATCGGCTCGAAGAAGCGGCTGTAGAGCCGGGTCGCGCCGGAGCGGTCGCTGTTCCAGCCGTGCGCGAAGACGATCAGATCCCGGACCTTGCGCTCCGCCACACCGGCGATGAGCCGCTCCCGCCGCCTACCGTCCGGATCGCCGTCCGCGTCGAAGGTCAGCTCCCAGTACGGACTCACACTCATCGCCGGATCCGCCATGACAGGCCCCCTTGTCCCCCGAAGTGGTGCGATGCGGTCGCATCGTCCTACTAGGGGGTGAAGTTGGCCATACTCAACGGCTCAACCATCGGGGGATCATCTGTACAGGAGGTACTCCCTGCGGGTCGCCCGGAACGCCGCCAGCTCCTCCCGCCAGCCCGCCACGACCTCGTCGGGACCGGCCCCCGCGTCGATCGCGGTACGCACCTGGGTGGAGCCCGTCAGCTTGTCGATCCAGTTGTCGGACCGCCAGGCGAAGCCGCTCCACACCCGTTTCGCGGTCACCAGCAGGGCGATTCCGGTGCGCACGGGGTCGTAGGCCGCCCGGTCGTGCACATGGATCTGCACGCCACCGATGGTCTTGCCCTGGAACTTGGAGAACGTCGGAGCGAAGTACGCCTCCCTGAAGTGCACGCCAGGCAGCGCGAGTTCGCCCACGGCCGCGGCCCAGCGTCCGTCGACGCCCTCCGCGCCGAGCAGTTCGAAGGGCCGGGTGGTGCCGCGTCCCTCCGACAGGTTGGTGCCCTCGAAGAGACACGTCCCCGAGTACACCAACGCGGTGTCCGGGGTGGGCATGTTGGGGCTCGGCGGCACCCAGGGCAGCCCGGACGTGTCGTAGAACTCGGACCGCTTCCACCCGGTCATGAGTACGGTCTCCAGGGCCACCGGCGCGGTGAGGAACTCCCCGTTGAACAGCCGCGCCAGTTCCGCGACGGTCATGCCGTGCGCCTGGGAGATGGGCTGTCGCCCCACGAAGGTGGCGAACTCCTTGTGCAGGACGGGGCCTTGGGCCGCGCGTCCGGTGACCGGGTTCGGCCGGTCCAGCACCACGAACCGCTTGCCCGCCAGCTGGGCGGCCTCCATGCAGTCGTACAGCGTCCAGATGTACGTGTAGAAGCGCGCGCCCACGTCCTGGATGTCGAAGACGACGGTGTCGACGCCGGAGGCGGTGAAGATGTCGGCCAGCGGCCGGCCGCTCTTGAGGTACGTGTCGTAGACGGGCAGTCCGGTCGCCGGGTCGTCGTAGCGGCCCTCGGATCCTCCTGCCTGGGCGGTGCCCCGGAAGCCGTGCTCGGGGCCGAACACGGCGATCAGGTTCACACGGTCGTCGGCGTGCATGACGTCGACGATGTGGCGGGCGTCCCGGGTGATGCCGGTGGGATTGGTGACGATGCCGACGCGGCGGCCTGCGAGAAGTGCGTAGCCGTCGGCCGCCAGCCGCTCGAAGCCGGTACGGAGTGGGCGATGCCGCTCGGCCGCGGAGGCGGGCGGTGCGCTGGAGAATGCCGTTGCTGCCGTTGTCGCTGCGAGGAGAGCTCGTCTGG
The DNA here is from genome assembly GCF_045041015.1 of Streptomyces sp. NBC_00019. Classification (NCBI taxonomy): domain Bacteria; kingdom Bacillati; phylum Actinomycetota; class Actinomycetes; order Kitasatosporales; family Streptomycetaceae; genus Streptomyces; species Streptomyces sp. NBC_00019. The sequence goes on along the minus strand of NZ_CP108302.1, from coordinate 2,504,483 downwards.
ATAGGCGCATGGGGGGCACGGTATTGCTCCCGCAGGCTGTGGGGAACGACCTCACCCCTTCCTTGATACATACCGACTGGTTAGTCTGGTCATCTCCGCAGAGCCGAAGTCGAAGGAGACCGATGGTGGAAGCCGTGCAAGGTGCTGGTGTCGTCGTCACGGGGGCCGGAGGGGGCATCGGGGCCGCCCTTGCCCGGCGGTTCGCCGCCGAGGGGGCCCGCGTCGTCGTCAATGACCTGGACGGCGACCGTGCCAAGGCCGTCGCCGAGGAGATCGGCGGTATCGCCGTACCCGGCGATGCCTCCGCAGTCGTCGGCGAAGCCCGGGACGCCCTCGGCGGCACCGTCGACGTCTACTGCGCCAACGCCGGCGTCGCCTTCGGCGGCCCCGACGTGGACGACCTCGCGGACGCAAGGGCCTGGGACCTGTCCTGGGACGTCAACGTCATGGCACACGTGCGTGCCGCTCACGAACTGCTCCCCGCCTGGCTGGAGCGGGGCAGCGGACGGTTCGTGTCCACCGTGTCCGCCGCCGGGCTGCTCACCATGATCGGCGCGGCGCCCTACAGCGTCACCAAGCACGGGGCGTACGCCTTCGCCGAGTACCTGTCGCTGACCTACCGCCACCGGGGGATCAAGGTCCACGCCATCTGTCCGCAGGGCGTGCGCACGGACATGCTCTCGGCCACCGGCAGCGCGGGCGACTTGGTGCTCAAGCCGACGGCCGTGGAGCCCGAGGACGTCGCGGAGGCGCTCTTCAAGGGCATCGCCGAGGACCGCTTCCTGATCCTGCCGCACCCCGAGGTCGCCGAGTACTACCAGGCCCGGGCCGCCGATCCCGACCGCTGGCTGGGCAACATGAACCACCTCCAGCAGAAGTGGGAGGAGGCCCGGTGACCGAGTCCCTGTACGCCGCCAAGCCCTGGATCGCCCTGCTCAACGAGGCCCAGCGCGCTCCCATAGCGCCCGACGACTCCCTCGTGCACACCCTGCGCAGGGTCGTCGCCGAGGCCCCGGACCGCGCATTCCTCGCCTACTTCGACGGCCGCCTCACCTACCGCGAGATCGACGAGCTCAGCGACTCGGTCGCCGGGCACCTCGCCGCGCGCGGCCTGGAGCGCGGCGACCGGGTGGCGATCCTGCTGCAGAACTCCCCGCACTTCGTCATCGCCCTGTTGGGGGCGTGGAAGGCGGGCGCGACCGTCGTGCCCGTCAACCCCATGTACAAGTCGGGGGAGGTCACCCATGTCCTGCGGGACGGCGAGGTGGCCGCGCTGATCTGCTCCGACCGGGCCTGGGAGTCGTATCTGCGCGAGACGGCGGCGGACTCGCCGGTGCGGATCGTGCTGACCGGCTGCGAGCTGGACTTCCAAACCCGCGACGACGCGCGCGTGCTGGCCTTCGAGCGGCTGCCGCAGGCCGCCGACGCCGACGACCTGGCCGCCGTGGCCCGCGCGGGCCGAAAGGCGCCCGAGGGCCGTGACCCGGACCCGTCCGACATCGCGCTCATCAGCTACACCTCGGGCACCAGCGGCGCCCCCAAGGGCGCCACCAACACGCACGGCAACATCATGTGCAACGCCGAGCGGCAGCGCACGGGCCTGGCCCTTCCGGACGCGCCCGTGTACTACGCGCTGGCGCCGCTGTTCCACATCACCGGGATGGTGTGCCAGCTCGGTGCCTGCCTCAACAGCGCGGGCACGCTGGTGCTGACGTACCGCTTCGAGGCGGGTGTCGTGCTGGAGGCGTTCGCCGAGCACCGGCCGCACTACACGGTCGGCCCGTCGACGGCCTTCATGGCGCTCGCCGCCCACCCGGACGTCACCCGCGAGCACTTCTCCTCCTTCGTCAACATCTCCTCCGGCGGCGCCCCGCTGCCGCCCGCCCTGGTGGAGAAGTTCCGGGCGGGCTTCGGGCCGTACATCCGCAACGGCTACGGGCTCACCGAGTGCACCGCGCCCTGCGCCTCCGTACCGCCCCAGCTGGAGGCGCCCGTCGATCCGGTGTCCGGGACGCTGGCCGTGGGCCTGCCGGGGCCCCAGACGGTCGTACGGATCGTCGACGACCGGGGCGCCGAGGTGCCCTTCGGCGAGCAGGGCGAGATCCTCGTGCGCGGCCCGCAGGTCGTGCCCGGTTACTGGCGGCGCCCCGAGGCCACCGCCGAGACCTTCCCGGACGGCGAGCTGCGCACCGGCGACATCGGCTTCATGGACGAGCAGGGCTGGCTCTATGTCGTCGACCGCAAGAAGGACATGATCAACGCGTCCGGCTTCAAGGTGTGGCCGCGCGAGGTCGAGGACGTGCTGTACACCCACCCGGCGGTACGCGAGGCCGCCGTCGTGGGGGTGCCCGACGGGTATCGCGGGGAGACCGTCAAGGCGTACATCAGCCTGCGTCCGGGCGCCGACACGGACCCGGATGAACTCGCGGTGTACTGCAAGGAGAGACTGGCCGCCTACAAATACCCGAGGCAGGTGGAGATCCTGCCGGACCTGCCGAAGACGGCGAGTGGGAAGATCCTCCGGCGGGAACTGCGTTCCCGCAGGCAGAACGAGCAGTAGCGAACGGAAAAGCAGGAGGCGGCACAGTGCCCAGGACGACCGACGGAGACGGTACGCCCGTCCCGCAGCGGCTGCTGGCCGCCGCCACCCGGCTCTTCGCCGAACGGGGCTACGACCGCACCTCCGTGCAGGAGATCGTCGAGGCGGCCGGCGTCACCAAGGGGGCGCTGTACCACTACTTCGGCTCGAAGGACGACCTCCTGCACGAGGTGTACGCGCGCGTGCTGCGCGTCCAGCAGGAGCGCCTCGACGCCTTCGCGAGCTCCGACGAGTCGATCGAGAAGCGGCTGCGCGGTGCCGCCGCGGACGTCGTCGTCACGACGATCGAGAACCTCGACGACGCGATGATCTTCTTCCGCTCCATGCACCATCTGAGCCCGGAGAAGAACAAGCAGGTGCGCGCCGAGCGCCGGCGCTACCACGAGCAGTTCCGCGCGCTCGTCGAGGAAGGCCAGGAGGCGGGCGTCTTCTCGAAGGCGACCCCGGCCGACCTGGTGGTGGACTACCACTTCGGTTCGGTCCACCACCTGTCGACCTGGTACCGCCCCGACGGCCCGATGAGCTCGCAGGAGGTCGCCGACCACCTGGCCGACCTGCTGTTGAGAGCCCTGCGCCCCTGACGCCGGTCTAGGCCTACTGAGCGGGGCCCAGCCCGGCCTCCCGGGCCCAGGCCGCCGCCTCGGCGCGATCGGCGACACCCAGCTTCGCCAGGACCGCCGACATGTGGTTGCTGACCGTCTTGGGGGAGAGCCCGAGCCGGGTGGCCACCACCCCGTTGGGCTGTCCGTCGGCGATCAGTGTCAGCACGTCCCGCTCCCGCGGGGTGAGCGTCGGACACGGATCGGGCTGCGGCAGCGGCCGCCCGAGCTGCCCCAGGACCCGCCGGGCCACCCCGGGCCCGAAGATCGCCTCACCGGCGGCCACGGCCCGGATGGCCCGCACGATCTCGTCCTGCCCGGCGCCCTTGAGCACATAGCCCCGGGCGCCGGCCCGCATCGCCGCGAACACCGTGTCGTCCTCCTCGACCATGGTGAGCATCAGGACGGCCACCGCCGGGGCGACCCGGCCGATCTCCCGGGTCGCCTCGATGCCGTTCTGGTCGGGCATCCGGATGTCCATCACCACCACGTGCGGGTGCAATGTCACCGCGGCCCGTACGGCCTCCCGCCCGCCGGCCGCCACTCCGACGACCCGGACCGGCGGACTCCCGTCCCGTACCGACTCCAGCAGCGCGGCGAGACCGGTACGGACCACCGGGTGATCGTCGGCCAGCACGACCCGCAGCGCGTCGGTGCCGGTCCCCTCCACTGGCTCCGCCATCACACCCTCCCTCCCAGCGGCAACGTCGCCGTCACCCGTCCCCGGTCGGCCACACATCGCCCGCCGAGCTCCGCCGCGCGCTCCTGCATCGACGTGATGCCCACCCCCGGCCGCCACTCCGTCTCCCCGTTCGCCGGTGTGCCGTCGTCGCACACCTCCAGACACAGGCCGTCGCCGATCTCGATCCGCAGGTCCACCCGCGAGGCCCGGGCGTGCCGCGCCGCGTTGGTGAGTGCCTCGACCGCGATCCGGTACGCGGCCACCTCCACGGCGGCGGGCAGCGGCGGCAGGCGCTCCGGAGCCCGGATCCGGATCTGGAGCGGGGTGCCGTCGGCCCGCCAGGACAGCCGGGCGGCGCGCTCCCGCAGGGCGCCGAGCAGCCCCAGCTGGTCCAGGTCCGGCGGCCGCAGCCCGTCCACCAGCCGGCGGATCTCGCCCACCGCGCCCCCGATCTCGGCCCGCAGTTCCGCCAGCAGAGCGGCCGCCCGTTCCTGGTCGAACGCCAGCAGATTGCGCACCGCGTCCGCCTGGAAGGCCGCTCCGGCGAGGGTCGGGCCGAGCCCGTCGTGCAGATCCCGGCGGATGCGTCGGCGCTCCTCCTCCCGTGCGGCGACGATCCGCTCCCGTGAGTGCTGCAGCTGCCGGGTGAGGTCGGTGGTGTGCAGCGCGGCCGCCAGCGGTACGGCCAGCAGCTCCAGGACGGCCAGATCGGCCGGCGCCGGCTGCTGTTCGCCGGGGCGCAGGCCGACGACCAGCTCGCCGACGGTGCGGCCGTCGTAGTCCAGCCACACGGTGTGCACGGGCCCGGCCGGGGTGCCCCAACTCCCGTTCACGTCACCCGTCTTCGACTCCAGGCACACATACGGCAGCCGCAGCGCCTCGCCCACCGCCTCCGGCACCGCGCCCACTCCGGTACCGGCGAGCCGCTCGCCGATGCGGGAGACGGCGCGCACCGGGTCGTGCCGGTCGCCGTACAGGGTCCGGTCGACCATGCGCTGGAGCAGGCGGCGGGCGGGTTCGAAGGCGACGGCAAGGGTGACCGTGACCAGCGCGGGGCCGAGGAGTTCGGGGAGTGGGTCGAGCAGGGACTGGACGAAGGCGACGAGGCCGACGTAGGCGCAGACCACACCGATCGTGAGCGCGCCGTACAGCAGGCTCCGCGAGACGACGAGACGGATGTCGAGCAGCTCGTGGCGCACCACGGCGATCATGATGGCGACCGGCAGGAACAGGGTGCAGCACGAGGCGTAGACCGCGGGGAAGCCGAAGAGCTGCAGCAGCACGCTCAGCGCCAGGGGAGTCATCCCGGCGATCAGCCACAGCAGCCGACGTCGGTCCTGTTCCCCGCCGTGCCGGTAGCGCAGGGACATGACGGCGAACACGCCGGTCAGGACGAGGAAGGCCTTGACGGTCTCGACGTGTCCGAGCAGGGGCAGCCAGCCGTCCGGCACCGGCGGGTACGACGGCTGTGCCGCCGTGTTCCGGAACAGCCCCATGTCCTGCCGCGCCCAGATGGCGAAGTCGAAGGGCGAGGAGAGCAGTTGGAGGACCAGTGCCCAGCGCCAGCGGCGGTCGGGCAGCCGTCCGTCGGGGAACAGGAAGAACACGAAGACGAACGCCCAGGAGCTCCCGATGATCCAGGTGTGCCGCCCGATCGTGGTGAGCGCGTGCAGCACCTCGGGGGGCCAGCCCAGCCGCAGCCCCTCGACACCGAGACCGATCGACAGCCCCGTGAACGCGTGGCCCAGGCCGTATCCGATGAGCAGCCAGCCGATGGGGTTGCGCGGGCGGTGCAGCGCGATCACCGCGCCGCAGACGGGATAGGCGATGCCGACCGCCAGGTCGACGACCATGTCGTACCGGAGCACGTCGGACGGGGAGACCCCCGCCACCGCCAATGCGGTGGCGCCCACGGCGACCTGGGCCAGCGACATCCCCAGCAGGGCGTAGACCATCATCGTGCGCCGCCGGGTTTGCCCGTGCCGGTCCTTCATGCACCCCATCGTCCCGGCTTGACCGCCCGGGTGTCATGGGAACCGTTCCCGGTCCACCCGGGAGAACTTCCGGGCGGCGCCCGGCGGATGCCTCTCAACTCCCGGCCGCCCGGGGCGCGATGCTCGTGGAGCCAGACCGCAATCCACGGGGGAGAACCAATGACCAAGCTGTCACTGAACCGGCGCCTCACCGGCGTTGTCCTGGGCTCGCTGCTCGCACTGGGCGGCACGGCGGCCGTACCGGCCGCGGCGCAGACCGATGCGGCGCCGTCGCAGGCGCAGGCCGCGTGTTCCATCTCGGTGACCGAGCCGCACATCTACAAGCGCTGGGACGCCCTGGGCGGAGCCACCGGCTGGCTGGGCTGTCCGACCACCCGTACCAAGGACGTGTACCTGAACAACGTCTACGCCGGAAAGCGCCAGTACTTCGACTACGGCACCGTCACCTGGTCACCCCGACAGGGACGGAACATGGTCGTGGCCGCGTGGCAGGACGGCGGCTACGCCTACTTCAACTGGGGCACGACGAGCCCGTACTCCTACGACACCTTCCTGGTCCGCTGGACCAGCGCCGCCGACCCGAACGGCACCCAGCGTGAGGTGGGCGGCGGGACGTCCGGCCGGGTGCGGGTGCAACAGCGGACCACCGGTGCCTACACCTTCCGTGTCGAGGGTTGCGACGTGGGCCTGTTCGGCCACTCCTGCCGCCAGGGCTGGACGCTGAGCGCGACCACACAGCCCAGCTGACCATCACCTCGGGGGAGCGGGGCCGGCGGGGCGTGCACACCCCGCCGGTCCTCGCGCTTCACAGGTACTTCTTCAGCTCCCGCCGCGCCAGCGACCGCTGGTGCACCTCGTCGGGGCCGTCGGCGATCATCAGCGTCCGGGCGCCGGCGTACAGCTCGGCCAGCGGGAAGTCCTGGCTGACGCCACCCGCGCCGTGCAGCTGGATCGCCCGGTCGATGATGTCGACCACCGCACGCGGAGTGGCGATCTTGATGGACTGGATCTCCGTGTGGGCGCCCCGGTTGCCGACGGTGTCCATCAGCCAGGCCGTCTTCAGCACGAGGAGCCGCAGCTGCTCGACGGTCACGCGCGCGTCGGCGATCCAGTTGTGCACCACGCCCTGCTGGGCCAGTGCCTTGCCGAAGGCCGTACGGTCCACCGCCCGGCGGCACATCAGCTCGATCGCCCGCTCCGCCATGCCGATCAGCCGCATGCAGTGGTGGATCCGGCCCGGACCGAGGCGGGCCTGGGCGATGGCGAAGCCGCCGCCCTCCTCGCCGATCAGGTTCGACACCGGCACGCGCGCGTGGTCGAAGACCACCTCGGCGTGGCCGCCGTGGGAGTGGTCCTCGTAACCGAAGACCTGCATCGCCCTCTTGATCGTGACGCCCGGGGTGTCACGGGGGACCAGGATCATCGACTGCTGGCGGCGGATGTCCTCGCCGTCCGGGTCCGTCTTGCCCATCACGATGAAGATCTTGCAGTCCGGGTTCATCGCCCCGGAGATGTACCACTTGCGGCCCGTGACGACGTACTCGTCGCCATCCCGCTCGATGTACGTGGTGATGTTGGTGGCGTCCGAGGAGGCCACCTCCGGCTCGGTCATCGCGAACGCCGAGCGGATCTCACCGGCAAGGAGCGGCTCCAGCCACTGCTTCTTCTGCTGCTCGTCCCCGAACTGGGTGAGCACCTCCATGTTGCCGGTGTCCGGCGCCGCGCAGTTCAGCGCGGTCGGCGCGAGCTGCGGGGAGCGGCCGGTGATCTCGGCGAGGGGCGCGTACTGCAGGTTGGTCAGCCCGGCACCGTACTCGGAGTCGGGCAGGAAGAGGTTCCACAGGCCCTGCCTGCGCGCCTCGGCCTTCAACTCCTCCACGACGGCCGGGGTGTCCCACGGCGAGGCCAGCTGCGCGCGCTGCTCCTCGGCGACGGCCTCGGCGGGGTAGACGTGCTCGTCCATGAAGGCGAGCAGCTTGGCGCGCAGTTCCTCGGTGCGTGCGTCGAACGCGAAGTCCATGGCGGATCAGCCTTCCTGAAGGGTGGTCAGGCCGTGCGAGATGAAGACGGGGACGAGGTCGCCGATGCGGTCGAAGCCGTGGCCGACCGTCTGGCCCAGGGTGTAGCGGTAGTGGATGCCCTCGAGGATCACGGCGAGCTTGAACCAGGCGAACGCCGTGTACCAGGAGACCTTGGAGACATCGCGCCCCGACCGGGCCGCGTACCGCTCGATCAACTCGGCCGGATCCGGGTGCCCGGGGGCCGCGGCGGTGGTGGAGACGGGGGAGTCGGGCATCGCGAGCGGCATGCTGTACATGACCAGCAGACCGAGGTCGGTGAGCGGGTCACCGAGGGTCGACATCTCCCAGTCGAGGATCGCCTTGATGCTGTCGTCGTCACCGATCAGTACGTTGTCGAGCCGGTAGTCGCCGTGGATCACGGTCGCCTCGGGGGACGTCGGCAGCTGCCGGCCGAGCGCCGCGTGCAGCTCGTCGATGCCGGCCAGCTCACGGTTGCGGGAGGCGTCCAGCTGCTTGCCCCACCGGCGCAGCTGACGGTCCAGGAAGCCCTCGGGGCGCCCGAAGTCCGCGAGACCCACCTCGGCAGGGTCCACCGCGTGCAGTTCGACGAGGGTGTCCACCAGGGACAGCACCGCGCCCCGGGTGCGCTCCGGGCCGAGCGGGAGAAGCTGGTCGGCGGTGCGGTACGGAGTGCCCTCGACGAACTCCATGACGTAGAACGGCGACCCGAGCACCTCCTCGTCCTCGCACAGCAGCACGGGCCGCGGCACCGGGACGTTCGTCGGATGCAGGGCGCTGATCACCCGGTGCTCGCGCTTCATGTCGTGCGCGGTGGCCAGGACATGGCCGAGCGGAGGCCGTCGTACGACCCACTTCGACGTGCCGTCGGAGAGCGCGTAGGTGAGGTTCGACCGTCCGCCCTCGATCAGCCGGCCGGTCAGGGGGCCGTGGACCAGTCCGGGCCGCTCGCGGTCGAGCAGGCCGCGCAGCCGGTCGAGGTCGAGTCCGGGCGGATGGTCGGGGCTCATGCATCGCTCCTACGGCAGACGAACGGTTCCCGACTCATGATGCCGACCGGTCGGTATGTCGTCCAGTGTGTAGTGCGAACGTGATCTGAGCCACCCTAGGACGCCACCCTAGGCCGACAGCTCCCCGCGCGGTGCGTCGGGGAGCTGTCGGGGATGCTTCTCGGTCAGGCGATGCCAGGTCGCGGCCGGGTCAGTGCCGGGTCAGTGGTCGTCCCAGTGGCCGTCGTGGCGGGCGTGCCGGTGACCGTCGTGCAGATAGTCGACGTGGTCACCGTGCAGCACGCTCTCGTGGCCGCAGGCGTCCCCGTGCGTGTGCTCGTGACCGTCGTGGGTGACGTGCCCGCCCGGCTCGCACTCGTCCCAGTGGCCGCCGTGCTCGCGGTGCAGATGCCCGCCGTGCGCGTAGTCGACGTGGTCCCCGTGCGGCACCTCGGTGTGCCCGCAGTCGGGGCCGTGGGCGTGTGTGTGGGAGGCGTGTTCCTGGTGGAGGGTGGTCATGCTGCTCACCTTCGGAGATGTTGCCGATGCCGTCGGAAAGGCTGCCACGCGAACGCCGCATATCCGGGCATCCCGCTTGCGTGGCGTCCGAGTACCCCTGAGGGTCGGTGCCATGAAAGGCATCAGCTACTCACGCTACGGCGGACCCGAGGTCCTCGCATACGGGGACGTGCGCGACCCCAAGGTCGGGGTCGACGCGGTGCTGGTCAAGGTCCGGGCGGCGGCGGTCAACCCGGTCGACTGGCACGCCCGCGAGGGGCACCTCGACCCGATCCTCGACCCCGTCTTCCCGGTGGTCCCCGGCTGGGACGTCTCCGGGGTCGTGGTCGGACTCGGAGTGTCCGTCACGGAGTTCGCCGTCGGCGACGAGGTCATCGGATACGTCCGTGAGGACTTCCTCTCCCGGGGCACCTTCGCCGAGTACGTGGCCGCCCCCGTGCGCACCCTCGCCCGCAAGCCCCGCAACCTCTCCTTCGAGGAGGCGGCCGGCCTGCCGCTGGTGGGGCTCACCGCCTACCAGGTGCTGGTGAAGGCGCTCCAGGTCAAGCGCGGCGAGACGGTCCTGGTGCACGCGGCGGCGGGGGGTGTGGGCTCCATCGCCGTACAGCTGGCCCGCCACTTCGGTGCCCGGGTCATCGGCACGGCGAGCCAGGCCAACCACGACTTCGTCCGCGGTCTCGGCGGCGAGCCCGTCGAGTACGGCGAGGGCCTGGCCGAACGGGTGCGCGGGCTGGCCCCCGAGGGCGTGGACGCGGCGTTCGACACGATCGGCGGCGAGACCCTGACGGTCTCGGCGAACCTGCTGGCACCCGAGGGCCGCCTGGTGTCCATCGCGGACGGGGAGGTCGTCGGCTACGGCGGCCGCTACTACTGGGTGCGCCCGGATGCCGAGGACCTCCAGCGCCTGTCCGAACTCGCGGATCAGGGCGTGGTGTCGGTGCATGTGTCGCAGACGTTCCCGCTGGAGCGGGCGGCGGAGGCGCAGCGGCTGAATCAGGAGGGGCGGACCCGGGGGAAGATCGTCGTGACGGTCGACTGGGAGGCCGAGGGGGAGGGTGAGGGCGAGGCGGGCTAGCGGGAGCTAGAACACCAGGGCGGCCCCGCACGCGGCCATCGCCACGGTGCACAGGACCGCCGCCATGGCGTGGCGCGGGGCGATCGCGGAGGGGGTCTCGGCGGTGGCGAGGGCACGGATACGGCGGTGCGCGAGCAGCAGGAAGCCCAGCCAGAGGACGCAGACCAGCGCGCAGGCGACGACCCCGGAGGCGGACGGGCCGCCGTGCAGAGCGGTCTTGACGGCGAGTACGGCGGTGACGGTGCCGGAGAGGGTCGTACGACGCCAGGCGAGCCGGGTGCGCTCGGGCTGGAGTCCGGGGTCCCGTTCCTCGGTGACCGTCGTGCTCACCCCTCCCACCCGACGAGCACGACGAAGACCATCGCGACGGCGACGACCGCCACGACGACGCTCAGCACCGCCGGGAACCGTGACACGGGCAGATCCTCACCCCGTCGCATCGCCCGCTCGCACCGCATCCAGTGATTGACCGCGCGCAACGAGCACAGCACCCCGGCCCCGAGCAGCGCGAGCGCCAGCCCGACCCGCCATCCCCAGCGCAGATCCGGCAGGAACTGGTCCACCGCGAACCCGCCGCCGATGAGCGCGAGAGCGGTCCGCAGCCAAGCCAGAAAGGTGCGCTCATTGGCGAGCGAGAACCGGTAGTCGGGCGTCCTGCCGTCCTCCCGAATCGCCTCGGGCGCGAACCAGAGCCGGACGGTCCGTGCAAAATCGATCACGCTCCGGACCCTACCGGGCGTCCGGCCCGGATCATCCGCCCGCCCGGTGGGCCCGCAGTCGCTCGTACGCGTCCAGGCCGTCCGGTACCCACTCCCACTCCGACAGCCGCCGCTCCACCTCCTCCTCCGGCAGGAAGTCGTGCCACGCGACCTCCTCGGCCTGAGGATTCACCGGCAGATCGCAGCGGACCTCGTACACCGCCGACCACCAGGTCTGCCCGGCGCCGTCGTCGTACAGGAACTTGAAGAGGAACTCGGGGGACGGGAGGCCGGAGACGCCCAGCTCCTCCTCCGCCTCCCTCAGCGCCGCGTCGTCGTAGGTCTCGCCCGCGCCGACCACTCCGCCGACCCACATGTCGTACAGGGAGGGGAAGACCAGCTTGGTCGGGGTGCGGCGGTGCACGAAGAGACGGCCGGTGGCGTCCCGGACCTGGATGAAGGCGCAGCGGTGACGCAGACCCTGGGCGTACGCCGCGCCGCGGGGGGACTGCCCGATGACCTGGTCGTTCTCGTCGACGATGTCGAGGATCTCGTCAGCAGAGCTCATGGGGCCATCCAAGCAGGGTGTTCCCACCCCGCCGACCCGCACCCCAGGAAGATCAGTTCGGCTGAAGGTCCCGCGCCCGCACCGGTCGCTGCGCCGCTCCGCACGGCATCGCCGGATGCAGCCCCAGCAGCACGATCCCGACCACGACCGCCGCGAGCCCCGCCGCCTCCCACGCGAGCGCCCCCGTGTCGGTGCGCAGCCGGTCGCCCAGGAAGCCCACGCCGCAGATGATCCCGGCGAGGGGCTGGGCGGCGGTGAGGGCGGGGAGCGACATCCGCAGGGAGGCCGTCTCGAAGGCGCTCTGGACCAGCACCAGGCCGGTCACGCCGAGGGCCAGCACCGCGTACGGCTGCCAGCCGGTGAGGACGTGCACGAGGCCGCCCTCGGAGAACCGCTCGCCGCTCACCCGCGTCAGCGCGTCCTGCACGCCGTACAGCAGTCCGGCGGCCACCGCGAGCAGCGCCGGTCCCGCGACCAGCCGGGACCGCTTCGCGTACGTCGTCAGCAGCAGCGCCAGACCGATCATCGCGCCGATGATCAGCCAGTGCCGGAACGGATCCGTGACCGCCGTACCGCCGCGCGGTTCGCCCGCCACGATGAACGCCGTCACGCCGCCGGCGAGGAGCAGCAGGCCCGCCCAGCCCTGGCGGCCCAGTGACTGCTTGGTCTGGTGGCGGGAGAGAGCCATCGCGAACAGCAGGTTCGTCGCCAGCAGCGGCTCCACCAGGGAGATCTCACCCTGGCCCAGCGCGATGGCGCCGAGGACCATGCCGGCCACCATGAGCGCGATACCGCCGAGCCAGCGAGGCACCTTGACCAGGTCCAGGAGGAGGCGGGGCGAGAGGAAGTCGTTCAGGGGTGCCCGCTGAGCCGCGCTCTGCTGGAGGACGAAACCGAAGCCCAGGCAGCAGGCGGCGCTCACGGCGAGAACCAGAACAAGAACCGACACGCTGCGTACCTCGATCACTGGCCGGGCTGCGGGGCGGGTTAGGGGCCGACTTTAGCGCCCTTGGGCCCGGCTTGCTCCCCGCGGTACCCGGAACCGGGCAGTTGACTCGGTCACCCCGTACGACCTTCCCGCCATGGTGCGGGGGCGGGGCCCATGGCGCCATGGCGTACGCCACACATGTGCCCGGCGACCTGCCGTTCATGATCACAACTGCCCCTCCAGCCACGACAGTTGAACCGTGTAACACCCGTCCCAGCCTTGACGAGAAGCATTGGCTGCGGGTTTGCTGTCCGTGACCATCTGCCCACGCAACGAACTACGACGTCGAGCAACGTCGCGTGAGGAAGTCTCCGCGGTGTCTCCACCCCCACCACCACTGGGCCGCAGCCGAAGACGCGCGGCCCAGGCCTTCGACGCCGCCCTCGACGACGCCGAACTCGTCTCCGCCCGCTCCGCGTTGGCCCAGGGCCGCTGGCAGGCCGCCCGCTCCCTGATCGCCCAGTCCGGGGACGAGTGGGATCTGCGCGGTCACCGGGTGACCGTCCTCGCCCTGGAGCCGTACAGCGCCGCCTGGACCCGCGACTGGCTGCTCGCCGAGCCCGAGTCCGCCGACGCCTCCGTCCTGCTCGCCCTCGCCCAGGTCCAGCGCGCCCTGCGCGGCAAGGAGAAGCCGGACCGCGCCCGCGAGGCCTGCCGGACCGCCGCCGAGCGTGCCCCCGCCGACCCCACCCCCTGGCTGGGCCTGCTCATGCTGGAGCAGGGCACGGCCGGTGCCGGGAGCGCCGTCCGGATCTTCGAGGAGGTCCGCCGCCGCTACGCCGACCACCACCACGCCCACCATCTGATGGTCGCCCGGCTCGCCGAGCACCGCGCCGACGCCGGCCCGGACCCGCTGCACGAGGTCTACGACTTCGCCAACTGGGCCGCCGAACAGGCCCCCGCCGACTCCCCGCTCGCGATCCTCCCGGTCATCGCCCACGCCGAGCGCTACCGCGTCCTCGCCACCGGCGGCCACGAGCCCCCCGACCCGGCCGCCTCCGGCCACTGGGTCGGCCGCCGGGCCCGCCAGGTGATGAAGGCCGCCTTCGACTGGTGGCTGGAGTGGGAGCACGAGGGCCACCCCCGCCGCCTCGTCGACCTCAACTTCCTCGCCCACGCCAAGGTCTGCGAGGGCCGGGGCGCCGAGGCCGCCGCCCTGTTCCACCGCATCGGCGAACACCCCACCCCGGCCCCCTGGGCGTACCCCGACCGCGACCCCACCTCAGCCTTCCGTGCCGCACGCGACAGCGCGCTCGGCACGGTGTGACGCCCTCCCCTCCCCGAAAAGGACGGTCTCCCCGTGACAACGGACAGCTCGAGTACGAAAAGAACCGACGGCATCAGCACCTTCAAGGGCCAGGAGCGGGCCCTGCGCGCCGACCGCCTGGGCACCGGAGGCCTGCTGCTCTCCGTGCTCGCGGCGACCGCCCCCCTCATGGTGGTCGCGGGTGTCATGCCCACCACATTCGCGGTGATGGGCATCGTCGGACAGCCCCTGCTCTTCGTCCTCCTCGGCGTGATCCTCGTCCTGTTCGGCATCGGCTACGCCGAGATGAGCCGGCACGTCCACAACGCCGGCGCCTTCTACGCGTACATCTCCCGCGGCCTCGGCGGCACGGCCGGCGCGAGCGCGGCGCTGGTCGCCCTGGTCGCCTACAACGCCCTCCAGGTCGGCATCTACGGCATCTTCGGCTTCGAGGTCTCCGGCCTCTTCGCCACCTACGCCGAGATGGAGGTCGCCTGGTGGATACCGGCCCTGGTGGCCGCGCTCGCCGTCGGCGCGCTGGGCTGGCTGAAGATCGACGTCAACGCGAAGGTGCTCGGCGTCCTGCTGGTCATCGAGGTGGCCCTGGTCGTCATCTTCGACATCGCCGCCGTCGCCGACCCCGGCAAGGAGGGCCTGTCCCTGCACGCCTTCAACCCGGACACCCTCACCGGCGCGGGCGTCGGCACCGCCCTGTGCTTCTGCATCGCGGCCTTCCTCGGCTTCGAGCAGGCACCCGTCTACGCCGAGGAGACCAGCCGCCCGCACGTCCTGGTGCCCCGCGTGATGTTCCTGGCCGTCGGCGGAGTCGCCGTCTTCTTCGCGGTCAGCAGCTGGGCCCTCACCGTCGCCACCGGGCCCTCCGCGATCGTCGGCGAGTCGCAGAAGCAGAGCGCCGGACTGCTGTTCAACCTCACCGAGTCCCGCCTCGGCGGCACCTTCACCGACGTCCTGCACATCCTGTTCGTGACCGGCATGTTCGCCGCCATGCTCAGCTTCCACAACGTCGTCGCCCGCTACGCCTTCGCCATGGGCCGCGAGGGCCTGCTCCCCGCCGCCTTCGGCCGCACCACCGGCACCAGCGGTGCCCCCGGTACCGGGTCCCTGCTCCAGACGGTCGTCTCGGTGGTGATCGTCGCCGCCTTCGCGTTCGCCGACGACAAGCCGACCGGCGACCCCACCGAACCCGTCCTGCACCTGTTCACCTGGGGTGGCAACATCGGCGCCCTCGGGGTGATCCTGCTGATGGCGGCCGCCTCCTTCTCGGTGGTCGTCTTCTTCGTCCGCCGCGGCGCCGCAGGCACCCAGGCCTGGCGCCTGGTCACCTCCGCGGTCGCCGGCATCGCCCTGCTCGTCGTCGCCGGCTACACCGTCAAGGACTTCGACGTCCTGGTCGGCGCCGGACCGGACTCGTCCCTGAGCTGGCTCCTGCCCGGCATCATCGGCCTGGCCCTGGTCGTCGGCCTGGCCCAGGGCCTGTTCCTGCGCGCCCGCTCGCCCGAGGCCCACGCCCGCATCGGCCTGGGCAACGAGGCGTTCCAGCTGGACAAGGCGGCTTCTTCGTAAGAAGTGGTTACGGAAGTCTGACGGGCACCCGCGAACCCTGGTCCGCCAGGGCCCGCGGGTGTTCGAATGGACGAGTGAACTCCGGACAACCCGAGGAACAGGGCAGGCCCATCGGCCGCCGTGTCCTCCTCGGCACCCTCGGCCTGGGCGCCCTCGGCGTGGTCGCCGCGCCCACTCTGCAACGCGGCCTGGAGTCCTTCCTGGGCAGCGCGGCCGACAAGGACCCCACCGGCCTCACGGGCCTGCTCCCCAACGGCGGCGGCTTCCGCTACTACTCGGTCACCTCCTCCGTCCCCCACAAGAACGCCTCGAACTACCGCCTGAAGATCGACGGTCTCGTCGACCGCCCGGCCACCTACACCCTGTCCGACCTGCGGGCGATGCCCCAGACCCGGATGGTCAAGGACGTCCAGTGCGTCACCGGCTGGCGGGTCCCGGGCACCCCCTTCGAGGGCGTACGCCTCTCCCGGCTGCTCGACGCCGCCGGAGTACGGGCCAAGGCCACCGCGATCCGCTTCACCTGCTTCGACGGCACCTACACCGAGAGCCTCACCCTCGACCAGGCCCGCCGCGCGGACGTCCTGGTCGCCCTGCGCATGCAGGACAAGGACCTCGGCCACAGCCACGGCGGCCCGGTCCGCCTGTACGTCGCACCCATGTACTTCTACAAGTCCGCCAAGTGGCTCTCCGGCATCACCGTCACCGAGGACGTGGACCCCGGCTACTGGGAGGAGCGCGGCTACGACGTCGACGCCTGGGTCGGCAAGTCGAACGGACGGGACGATGACCCTACGAGCTGAAGCCCCTCCGGAGACGCGCGTACGCCGCTTCGGCCGTTCCCAGCGCTGGGTGCACCGCACGACCGCCGCCCTGATGGGCGTCTGCGTGCTCACCGCAGCCTGTCTCTACATCCCCCAGCTCGCCGAGCTCGTCGGCCGCCGTGAGCTGGTCGTCCGCATCCACGAGTGGTCCGGCCTCGCCCTGCCGGTCCCCGTCCTGGCCGGCCTCGTCTCCCGCCACTTCCGTACCGACCTGCGCTTCCTGAACCGCTTCGGCCCGCACGACCGGACATGGCTGCGTGCCGCCCTGCGCCGCGACAAGCGGCCCTCGGCGCGTCCGGCGGGCAAGTTCAACGCCGGGCAGAAGATCTACGCCTCCTGGATCGCCGGCGCCACGCTGGTGATGCTCGGCACCGGTCTGCTGATGTGGTTCACCCACCTCACCCCGATCCAGTGGCGTACCAGCGCGACCTTCGTCCATGACTGGCTGGCCCTGACCGTCGGTATCGTCCTCGCCGGCCACATCGGCATGGCGCTAGGGGACCCGGAGGCGCGGCGCGGCCTGCGGACGGGGAAGGTGAGCCGGGAGTGGGCCGAGCGGGAACACTCCCTGTGGCGCCACTGACGTGGTGGGCGTCCCCGGCTCGGACATCGTGGGAGCAGGCGCCACGACGGTGAACGCGTCCTGTGCCCGCACCTCGACGCCCCCGAACCGGACGGCCACGTCCACCGCCCTCGGCAGGCCCTCCACCACCGGCACCACCACGTTCAGCACCAGATGGTCACCCGCCTCGGAGGCGAGGACCGGCGGCCCGTCCAGCTGCCGGCCGTCGATGAACACCCGCCCGTCCCGCAGCAGTTCGGCATGGTCGAAGTACGTTCCGGACAGCTCGACACCGACGGTCTCCCCGGGCCGCGCCTGACCGTCGCCGCCCGAGTCGACCCCGGCGATCGTGTACGCGCACGCGGGATTGCCACCGGAGGCGGCCTCGAGCCGCACGGTGGCGGCGGGATGCCGCCGGTGGAAGTCGAGCAGCCCGCCCAGCACGGTGTACCCGGCCCGCCCCTTGCAGGTGCCGGACTTCCCCGCGAGCGCGGCGAAGTCCCGCGACGCCGTCTCCCAGCTGCCGCCCTTGCCCTGCACGGCGAGACAGGCGGAGGCGAGCCCGCGCAGCAACCGCCACTCGTCGTCCGCCGGCTTCCCGGGGATGACATCGAGGGCGGTCCGGCACTCGGTGGGGGCGCGGAGTCCGTCGTAGACGCTGGACGGGTCCGGTATGCCGTCGGCGTCGGGTGAACCCGGACCCGGCGGCAGCCAGACGGGGATGTCGAGGGGGCTCTTGCTCACGGAGGGAGCGGGGGTGGGGGCGGGGGTGGGCGAGGCGTCCGGGCTCCGCAGCGGCCCGGGAGTCGCGGTGGGGCTGTTCACATGCCCGTCGGGCCTGGGTCGCGCCGGGACGACGGGGGAGGGGGAGCCGGTACGCCCCGCCGGCGAACGGCCCGAGGGGCCGACCGTGACGATCGTGCCCCCGCCGTCGCCTCTGTCCGACGTGTCACTCCCGTCACCGGTGAAGGCCGCGGCGGCCACCGCCACCGCTCCGATGAGGAGCAGCCCCGAGATGCGCACCCCGAGGGAAACCGCCATGACGCCCCCCGACACGGTCGCCCCTGGGATGCCGTTCCCAGGGGCCTCCCATCATCGGGCCGACCGCGCCGACAGGGAAGCCGAATCAGGGCGAAGCCGAGTGCAGGATCTTGCAGGGCACCGAGCCGCCGGTTCCGCTTCGCGCACCGGCGACCACAGGCGGCGGGACCGGGTCAGCCCTGGAAGTCCAGCAGCACCTTGCAGGACACGTTCCGGTCCGCGGCCAGCGCGAACGCCGACTCCGCCTCCCCGACCGGGACCACCGCGCTGACGAGCCCGTCGAACGACGGCTCGGCCGCGAGCAGTTCCAGCGCCGCGTCGAACTCCCCGTCGAAACGGAACGCCCCCCGCAGCTCGATCTCCCGGCTCACGACCAGATTCCCGGCGAACGGCGACTGCCCCGGCGGCAACATCCCGAGCTGCACGACCACACCCCCGCGCCGCACCAGCCGCAGACAGGTGTCCAGCCCGGCCGCGACCCCGGACGCCTCGACGGCCACGTCCACCTCGGACGGCCACGCGGCATCATCCGGATCGTCGGCCCGTACGACGGTGTCGGCGCCGGCGGTCTCCGCGTACCGCAGAGCCGCGGGCAGCAGGTCCGTCACCGTCACCCGGGCCGCACCGGCCGCCTTCGCCGCCGCGACCACCAGACAGCCGATGGGCCCGGCCCCGGTGACGAGCACATGCTTGCCCGCGACCTCCCCGGCCCGCCGCACCGCGTGCAACGCGACGGACAGGGGCTCGGCGAGAGCCGCCCGGCGAAGGTCAAGTCCGTCCGGCAGGGGCCTCAACTGCTCGGCGGGCACCACCACTTGGGCCGCGAACCCGCCCTGGACGTGCGGAAAGCGTGCCGCACTGCCGAGATAGCGGGTGTCACGGCAGACGTTGCGCCGGCCGTCGGCGCACTCCGGACACACCCCGCAGGGAGAGGCCGGGTGCACCGCAACGGCCGTACCGGAAACCGGACCTGACGCACCGGCACCGTACGAGAGGACCGTCCCGACCACCTCGTGCCCGAGCAGCATCGGCTCCCTCAGCCGGAAGTCCCCGACCCCGCCGTGCCGCCAGTAGTGCAGATCGGAGCCGCAGACCCCGCCATAGCGGACCGCGACCAGGGCCTGCCCCGGACCGGGCGACGGCGCCGCCAACTCCTCGACCCGCAGGTCGCCTTGCCCATGGATCACACAACCGAGAGTCATCACAGCACGCTCGTCATTCCGCCGTCGACATACAGGATCTGCCCGCTGACGAAGTCCGCGGCGGGCGAGGCGAGGAAGAGCACCCCGCCCACCAGGTCCTGCGTACGGCCCCAGCGGCCGGCCGGGGTGCGGCGACGCACCCAGGAGCTGAACTCCTCGTCCTCGACGAGGGCTTGGGTCAGCTCGGTCTCGATGTAGCCGGGGCCGAGACCGTTGACCTGGACGCCCTGCGGGCCCCAGTCGGCGCACATGCCCTTGGTGAGCATCTTCAGCGCGCCCTTGGTGGCCGCGTACGGCGCGATGCCGGGACGGGCCACCTCGCTCTGCAGCGAGCAGATGTTGACGATCTTGCCGTGGCCGCGTTCCGTCATCCGCCGGGCCGCTTCCCGGCCGACCAGGAACGCGCTGGTCAGGTTGGTGTCCAGGATGCGGTGCCAGTCGGAGTCGGTGAACTCCAGGAGCGGGGCGCGCAGTTGCATGCCCGCGTTGTTGACCAGGATGTCGAGCGGGCCGACGCGTTCCTCGACGTCCGCTATCCCGGCGGCCACCGAGGCGCCGTCGGTCACGTCGAACACGGCCGTGTGGACGCGGTCGCCGGGCAGTTCGGCGGCGGCCTTGGTGAGCCGCTCGCCGTCCCGCCCGTTGAGGACCACCGTGCAGCCGGCCTCCGCGAGACCCCGGGCCAGGGCGAGTCCGATGCCCCGGCTGGAGCCCGTGACCAGGGCGGTCCTGCCGCTGATGTCGAACAGAGGGTGACTCATCGTCGTACTTCCCGTATCCCTAGATGATCAGCGAGAGCAGCAGGACCAGGCCACCGGCGACCACCGAGATGATCGTCTCCATGACGGACCAGGTCTTGATGGTCTGGCCGACGTTCAGGCCGAAGTACTCCTTGACCAGCCAGAACCCGGCGTCGTTGACATGGCTGAAGAAGAGCGAGCCGGCGCCGATGGCGAGGACCAGCAGGGCCGCGTGGGTCGTCGACATGTCGGCGGCCAGCGGAGCCACGAGCCCCGCGGCCGACACGGTCGCCACCGTCGCCGAACCCGTCGCGAGCCGGATGGCCACCGCGATCAGCCAGGCCAGCAGCAGCGCCGGGATCGACCAGTCCTCGGAGATGTCCAGGATCATGGCGCCCACGCCGGTGTCGATCAGCGTCTGCTTGAAGCCGCCGCCCGCGCCGACGATCAGGAGGATGCCGGCGATGGGCGCGAGACCCTTCTCGACCAGCGGCGTGAGGCGCTCCCTGCCGAACCCGGCGGGCCGCAGCAGCGTGAAGATGCCGAGGAGCACCGAGGCGAGCAGGGCGATCAGCGGCGAACCGATGACGTCGAAGACCCGCTGCGTGGTGTTCTCGGGGTCGTCGATGACGATGTCGACGAGCGCCTTGGAGAGCATCAGGATGACCGGCAGCAGGATGGTGATCAGCGTGGCGCCGAAGCCGGGACGCTTCTCCAGGTCCTCGGACGGGCGCTGCGGGATCATCTTGTCCGGCGCCGGGACGTCCACCCAGCGGGCCGCGTACCGGGAGAACAGCGGACCGGCGATGATCACCGTCGGGATGGCGACGAGCACGCCGAGCGCCAGGGTGACACCCAGGTCGGCCCCGATCGCGTCGATCGCGACCAGCGGGCCGGGGTGCGGCGGGACCAGGCCGTGCATCACGGACAGACCGGCCAGCGCCGGGATGCCGATGCGCATCAGCGAGTAGTTGCCGCGCTTGGCGACCATCAGCACGACCGGGATCAGCAGCACGACGCCGACCTCGAAGAACAGCGGCAGACCGATCACGGAGGCGATCAGCACCATCGCCCACGGCATCGAGCGGCCGCCCGCCCTGGCGAGGATGGTGTCGACGATCTGGTCGGCGCCGCCGGAGTCGGCGAGCATCTTGCCGAGGATCGCGCCGAGCGCGATCAGCACGCCCACGCCGGCGACGGTGGTGCCGAGGCCGCCGGTGAAGCTGGCGATGACCTTGTCGAGCGGCGCTCCGGCGAACGCGCCCAGCGCCAGCGACCCGATGGTCAGCGACAGGAACGCGTGGAGCTTGAACTTGGTGATGAGCAGGACGATGACGGCGATGCCCGCCAGGACTGCGATGCCCAGCTGAGCGTGACCGGCCGAGGTGATGGGCTCGACCGGGTCCGCTGCCAGCAACTCGACGCTGAGTCTGGTCACGGGGGTTCCCTTGCAGGTACGGGGATGGGGAGGGGAGGGGTCTTGCGCGGGGGGTTACGGGAGCTCGGTCAGGGCCTTCGCGGCCCGGCCGGTGATCTCCTCGGGGCTGCCGGTGACGTCCACCACGACTCCCGCCTCGTCCTCCTGGAGCGGCTGGAGGGTCGCGAACTGGGAGTCGAGCAGAGCGGTCGGCATGAAGTGCCCCTGCCGATGGGACATGCGGTCCTCGATGAGGGCGCGATCGCCCGCGAGGTGCACGAAGACGAGCCCGGGAGCGGCGGCGCGCAGCCGGTCGCGGTACGAGCGCTTCAGCGCCGAGCAGCTGACCACCCCGCCGAGTCCCGCCCGTCCGTCCGCCCAGTCGCCGATGGCGTCCAGCCAGGGCCACCGGTCCTCGTCGGTGAGCGGGGTGCCGGCCGACATCTTGGCGATGTTGGCCGGCGGGTGGAAGTCGTCGCCCTCGGCGTACGGGACGCCGAGACGGGCGGCGAGCAGGGGACCGATGGTGGTCTTGCCGGTGCCCGCGACGCCCATCACCACGACGACATGGGGGGTGTTCATCGCTGCCTCACTGTCTGCTGTCTTCATCGACACGTGGACGCCCTGGGGCGTCGACGCAACTGAAACCCATTAGGTACGACAAATTCAAGAGTCTGTGATGAATAAGTCTGACTTTTTGAGTCCGTGACCTGACGCGTACGCTGAGTGCATGAGCACATCGGGCCGGGGGCTGCACGGCCAAGTACTGGAATCCCTCGGCCCCGCGATCACCGCGGGCGAGTACCCGCCGGGCAGCGTTCTGCGCACGGACGAACTGGCCCAGCAGTTCGATGTGTCCCGCTCGGTGATGCGGGAGGCGGTCCGCGTCCTGGAGTCCATGCACCTGGTCGAGTCCCGCCGCCGCGTGGGCGTCACGGTCCGTCCGAAGGCGCAGTGGAACGTCTACGACCCGCAGGTCATCCGCTGGCGCCTGGCCGGCGCCGACCGCCCCGGGCAGCTGCGGTCACTGACGGTCCTGCGCTCCGCGCTCGAACCGGTCGCGGCGGGCCTGGCGGCGAAGAACGCCACGGCGGAGCAGTGCGCCGAACTCACCGAGTGCGCGCTGGGCATGGTCGCCCACTCACGGGGCCACCAGCTGGAGGGCTATCTGATCCACGACGTGGCCTTCCACCGCGTGATCCTCAACGCCTCCGGCAACGAGATGTTCGCCCGCCTCGGGGACGTCGTCGCCGAGGTCCTCGCCGGCCGCACTCACCACGAGGTCATGTTCGAGGACCCCGACCCCGCCGCGGTGACGTTGCACGTCCAGGTCGCCGAGGCGGTCCGCGCCGGCGACGCGGTCCGCGCGGAGACGCTGACCCGGGAGATCACGGTGGGCGCGTTGCAGGAGCTGGACATCCTCGCACCGTGACCGGGGAGACCGACGCACGGACATCGAGCGGATCATCGATCCGCTGAAGAGGTCTCCCACCCCGACGGCACCGAGTGCCCGCCGGGACGGTCACTCCAGGAAGTCCCCGTCCACATAGACCCACGCCCCGTCCACCCGCTCGAACCGGCTCCGCTCGTGCAGCGACCCGCCCCGGAACGAGGCCCGGAAGGTCACCGTGCCGACCGAGTGGAACGCCGACCCGTCACCCGTGCCGAGGATCTCCAGACCGGTCCACCGCATGCCCGCGTCGAAGTCGAGGCTCGCGGGCCGGGTCCGCGGATGCCAGGTCCGCAGCAGATAGGCGGCGTCCTGCTTGACGAAGGCGCAGTACCGGGACCGCATGAGCGCCTCGGCGGTCGGTGCCGCGGCGGCGCCGGCGTGATAGCGGCCGCAGCACTTGTCGTAGGGCTCGGGCAGGCCGCAGGGGCAGGAACGCGTGCTCATGGCCGCCATTCTCCCGGAACTAGCCGGCCGCCCGCGTCTCGGGCAGGGGCACCGGCGGCAGCGCCGTCCCGTACACCCACGCCTGGAACACCTCGTCCAGCGGCTCGGGCGAGAAGCGCGAGGCATGCGCGGTGAACGTCGTCGTGGTCACGGCGCCGCTCCGGTGCAGCCCCGCCCAGCAGCGCAGCATGCGGAAGAAGGCCACGTCACCCATCGCGCACCGCACCGCGTGCACGGTCAGCCCGCCCCGTTCGTAGAGCCGGTCGTCGAACATCGACTTGCGGCCCGGATCGGCCAGCTTCAGATCCTGCGGCAGGGACGACAGCAACCGATGCGCGGCGGCGGCGAGTTGCTGGGCCGTCCGCCCGCCCGACCGCTCCGACCACAGCCACTCGGCGTACTTCGCGAACCCCTCGTTGAGCCAGATGTGCCGCCAGTCCGCGATGGACACACTGTTGCCGAACCACTGGTGGGCCAGCTCGTGCGCGACCAGCCGCTCCGAACCCCGCGCCCCGTCCACGTGGTTGGCGCCGAACAGCGACAACCCCTGTGCCTCGACGGGGACATCGAGCTCCTCCTCCGTCACCACGACCGCGTACTCGTCGAAGGGGTAGGGGCCGAACAGCTCCTGGAACAGGTCCATCATCTGCGGCTGACGCGCGAAGTCCCTGGAGAACTGGGGGAGCAGATGCGACGGGATGTGCCCGTGCTGCGGCACCCCGCCCAGCCCGGGGTCGCCCAGCAGCACCGTCTGGTACTTGCCGACCGACAGCCCCACCAGATAGCTGGACGTCGGCGCCGACTGCTCGTACACCCAGGTCGTCGTGGAGGCCTTCGTGGTACGGGTCAGCAGACGCCCGCCCGCCACCACCGAGTACGCCGACGGCGTCGTGATCGAGATCTGGTACGACGCCTTGTCCGCGGGCCGGTCGTTGCACGGGTACCAGGACGGCGCCCCGATCGGCTGGCTCGCCACCAGCGCCCCGTCCTCCAGCTCCTCCCAGCCCAGACCGCCCCACGGGCTGTTCACCGGCTTGGGGTTGCCCGCCCAGTGCACCTCGACCGTGAACGCGGCCCCGGGCCGGACCGGCTTCGCGGGCCGGATCCGCAGTTTGCCGCCGCGATGCGTGTAGTGCGGCTGCCGGCCGTCCACCCGCACCCGGCCGACCTTGAAGTCGGCCAGGTTCAGGAAGAACTCGCCCAGCGGCGACCGTCCCGCGATGGCGTTGATCCGGGCCGTGCCGGACAGCCGGTTCGGGCCCGGGCGGTAGTCCAGCGCGAGCTCGTACCGGTGCACCCGGTACCGCGCGTCACCGTTCTCCGGGAAATACGGGTCCGAACCCGCCGCCTGCTGAACCGCCACCGCTGTGTCTACTCCCTGTGCCATGCCGCCACTCCGCTCGGGTGCACCGCTCTCCCGTGCCGAGTGGCCGGCGTTCAGGGACGCCATGCCTCGATCGGGTTGCCGAGCCAACGGGTGTCGTCGGGGACGGACTCCGCTGCCATGACGAGCGACGCGGGACCCAGGGTCGTCCGGGCCCCGATCGTGCTGCCGGGCAGCACGATCCCGCCAGGACCCAGCGTCGCGCCCTCACGGAGGACCACAGTATCCGTCCGCAAGATCCGGTCGTGGAAGAGGTGCGTCTGGAGCACACAGCCACGGTTCACCGTCGCCGCGTCCTCCAGCGTCACCAGATCCGTCTCCGGCAGCCAGTAGCTCTCCACCCAGACGCCCTTGCCGACGTGTGCGCCGAGCCCCCGCAGCCACGCCGTCATCAGCGGCGTACCGGGCACGGAACCGGCCAGCCACGGCACCGCCACGACCTCGACGAACGTGTCCGCGAGCTCGTTGCGCCACACGAAGCCGCTCCACAGCGGATGCTCCCCACTGCGGTGCCGCCCCACGAGCAGCCACTTCGCGACGACCGACACCAGCCCGGCCACGGCTCCCGCCGCGAGCAGCACAAGGCCCGCCAGCGCCCACGCCCACACACCGAGCGCACACAGCGCCGCCACCGTCAGCACCCCGATGGCCGCCGAGCAGAACACCGGCACGATCCGGCACAGCTCGACCAGACCGCGCGCCCACAGCAGCCGCGCCGGCGGGTCGTACGTCCGGCTCTGGTCACCGCCGGCGGCGGCCCGCGGCAGCTTCACCGGCGGCAGCCCCAGATACGAGCTCCCCTTCTTCGCCTTCTTCGGCGTCGCCGACAGCACCCCGACGAGCCCGCCGTCCGGCACGGACCGCCCCGGCGCGGTCATCCCCGAGTTCCCGAGGAACGCCCGCCGCCCGATCTCCGCCCGCCCGATCCGCATCCAGCCGCCACCGAGCTCGTACGGCGCGGTCAGCGTGTCGTCGGCCAGGAACGCGCCCTCGCCGACCGTGGTCAGGCTCGGCAGGGCGAGCACGGTCGACACCTCGGCACCTCGCCCGATCCGCATCCCGAGCAGCCGCAGCCACACCGGCGTGACCAGCCCGGCGTACAGCGGGAAGAGGGTCTCGCGCGAGCGGTCCATCAGCTGCGTGACGGTCCAGGCCTGCCACCCGATCCGGCTGTGGGTCGGATGCGTGCCCTCCCGCAGCCTCAGGCTGAGCAGTCGTACGGCGACCAGGATCAGCAGCGCGTACGCCAGCCCGAAGGCGAGCGTCGCCGGTACGAGGGCCACGGCGGCGCCCGTCAGAGGCGCGTCCGGCGTGAAGAACACCCGCCCGACCAGGAACGCGGCCGCCCCCGCCAGCACCGGAAGCGCGGTGAGCGCGAAGCCCGTCAGGCCGTACATCACACGCCAGTACGTGCCCTTGCGCGGCCGCTCCTTGGGCCAGTTCCGCTTGGCCTTGCCCAGCTTGACCGCGGGCGCGCCCGCCCAGCGCTGACCGGTGGGGATCTGCCCGGTGACCGCCGAACCCGGCGCCACCTCGGCCCGCTTGCCGACCCGCGCGCCCGGGAAGAGGATGCTGCGCGTCCCGACGACCGCGTGCGCGCCCACCCGGACCGGGCCGATCTCCAGCCGGTCGCCGTCCAGCCACCACCCGGACAGGTCCACCTCGGACTCGACGGCAGCGCCCCGGCCCAGCTTGAGCATGCCGGTCACCGGCGGCAGCGAGTGCAGGTCGACATCAGGGCCGATCTTGGCGCCCAGCGCCCGCGCGTACCGCTCCAGCCACGACCCGGTCAGCGAGGTCGCCCCGCTGAACTCCGCCAGCCGCTCGGCCGCCCACAGCCGCAGATGCACACCGCCACCACGCGCGTACCGTCCCGGCCGCACACCCCGCAGCAGCAGCCGCGCCCCGCCCGCGGCGATCGCGAGCCGACCGGGCGGGCTGAACAGCACCAGCGCCGCCGCCCCGACCAGCCACCAGGAGGCGGTCGGCAGCCACGCGTAGGGCAGTACGTTGCCCAGCGCGGCCAGGACCACGGTCCAGCGCAGTCCGAGCAGGGTGAACAGGGGGACCATGGCGAGGAGTTGGATCACCTGGGCGCGCACCGGGACCGGGGCGACGATCCGCGCGGCCCCGTCGTCCTGCGCCGACTCCTCCAGGTGCCGCGCCAACTTCCGCAGCACGGGCTGCTGGTAGATGTCGAGGACGGCCGCGCTCGGATAGCGGGTGCGCAGCCGAGTGGTGAGCTGGGCGGCGGCGAGGCTGCTGCCGCCGATCGCGAAGAAGTCGTCACGCGCACTCGACACGGGGATGCCGAGCACCTCGCTCCACTGCTCGGCGAGCCACGCCTCGGTGCCGTAGAGCTGCTCGGCGGGACCACTGGTCTCGGGGTTCTCCAGCGGCCACGGCAGGGCGCCACGGTCCACCTTGCCCGACGTCCGGGTCGGCAGCTCGTCGACCGGCGCCAGCAACGGCACCAGGGCCGCGGGCAGTTCGGCCCGCAGCTTCTCGACCGCCGTCGCCTGGTCCCAGCCGTCCTGCGTGACGACGTAGCCGACAAGGAGCTGGTTGCCGCTGCGGGCGGTGCGCACGGCGGCAGCCGCTCCCGCGACTCCCGGCAACGCCTGGAGAGCGGCGTCGACCTCGCCGAGCTCGATACGACGCCCACCGAGCTTGATCTGCTCGTCGGCCCGCCCGAGGAAGACCAGCCCCTCCGGCTCCGCCTTGACGAGGTCACCGCTGCGGTACGCCCGTTCCCAACCCAGCGACTCCAGCGGCGCGTACTTCTCCGCGTCCTTGTCGGCGTCCAGGTAGCGGGCGAGCCCGACGCCGCCGATCACCAACTGTCCAGTGGCGCCCATCGGTACGGGCGCCCCGGCCTCGTCGACGACGGCCAGCTCCCAGCCGTCCAGCGGCAGCCCGATCCGGATCGGCTCCTCGCCGCTCATCAGCGAGGCACAGGCCACGACGGTCGCCTCGGTCGGCCCGTACGTGTTCCAGACCTCGCGCCCCTCGGTCACCAGCCGCTGCACCAGCTCGGGCGGGCAGGCCTCACCGCCGAAGATCAGAAGCCGCACGTCGTTGAGGGTCTCCGGCTCCCAGAGCGCGGCCAGCGTCGGCACCGTCGACACGACGGTGATCTCCTGCTCCACCAGCCAGGGCCCCAGATCGGCACCGCTCCTGACCTGCGCACGCGGCACCGGCACCAGACAGGCCCCGTACCGCCACGCCAGCCACATCTCCTCGCAGGACGCGTCGAAGGCGACCGACAGCCCCGCCATGACCCTGTCAGCCGGACCGATGGGGTCGTCCGTGAGGAACAGCGCGGCCTCGGCGTCCACGAACGCGGCGGCACTGCGGTGGCTGACGGCGACGCCCTTGGGCTTCCCGGTCGATCCGGAGGTGAAGATGATCCACGCGTCGTGCTCGATGCCGGGCCGCGCGGCGGGGACCTCGCTGCGTCCGGTGACGGTCAGTTCGTGACCGGCCCCGACGACGGCCCGTACGTCCGCCTCCCCGAACACCAACTCGGCCCGCTCGTCCGGGTCCTCGGCATCCACCGGGACGTAGGCGGCACCGGCGGCGAGCACGGCGAGAATCGCGATGTAGAGGTCGTTGGTCCCGGACGGAACGCGGACACCCACCCGGTCGCCGAGCCCGACCCCGGCGTCGGCGAGCCCGCGGCGCAGCCGCTCGACCTCCGCGGCGAGCGCACGGTAGGTCAGGCAGGTCGTACCGTCGTCCAGCGCGGGCTCGTCCGGGTAGGACCGCACCGACGCGTCGAAGACGTCGACGAGCGTGCGCGGAGAGGCCGCAGGGCCCCCGGAGAAACGTGCCGTATCGCCGAACCGCTCGCGGATCTCGTCCTCGAGCAGGCCGAGAGCACTGCTCTCGTGTATGGCTGCCATCGGTCCTCGCGTCTCGATCCCGGAAGCCCCGGGGTGCTGGCGGGCCCGCAGGTCTGCCTGGGGTTGTCCGGGTCCAGCTCCGTAACAAGCCGGAAATTTTAGTACGACGCTAGGTCCGTGCCCTGGGAGCGGCCACCGCAGGGGCCCGTTCGGGTGGGTACCCGAACGGGCCGCACATGGTCTGACCTGCGGCTCCGGGCTCTGGACGAGACATGCCCCACATCACCCAAGAGCTCCGGGAACAGGCCGAGTTGGCGCTTTTGTTTACTGCGCGTACGTCTCGAGTTCGGCTATTTGTGGTGTGCCGTTCCCGCTGGTGATCACGAAGGTGACCTTCTTCAGCGAGGTCGGGGCGAAGGTGATCGTGCCCGCACCGCTGCCGGAGGTCAGGACCGCGCCGGTGTCGGCATTGAGCACCTGCCAGGCGCCGACCCTGCCCGCGGCGGCGGAGGTCTCCTCGACGGCGATCTTCGAGAGGGTGGTGGCCGATCCCCACTTGATCGAGACGCGGCCGGTCGAGCCGCTCGGCGACCAGTAGGTGCTCGGGTCACCGTCGCGGACGTTGCCGTAACTCGTGCCGTCGGCCTTGCTCGAACCGTCGGATCCCGCCCCGATGCTGAGGTTGGTGCCGGTGGTCGCGGTGGCCGTGGGCGTCGCCGTCGGCGTGGTCGTGGCGGTCGGGGTCGCGGTCGCCGTCTGGGCCGTGCAGCTGCCGTCCGACACGGCAAGCCCCGTCCCCGCGCCCGCCGTCCTGTCCACCACGGCGGGTACGCAGGACGCCTGGTCGAGGGTGTAGGCGTACGGAATGCTCACCGAGGTGTTGGACACCGGGTCGGGACCCGCCGGGTTGTTCTCGTCCCCGGCGGCGGACCACGTCACGTTGTCGAAGATGTTCCCGCTGACCTGCCAGTACCCGGCCAGGTCCGTGTAGAAGGTGCCGAGGACGTCCTTGGACCGCCGGACGCGACGAGCGAGACGTGGTCGACCCAGACGTTGCGGACGTCGCTCTCCATGCCGATGGCGTCACCGCTGTTGGAGGTCGGCGAGCCCGACTTCTTGACGTTCTGGACGGTCCCGTTCTGGATGATGATGTTGCTCGACTCGCGGATGTGGATGCCGAGGTGGTCGAAGACGGCACCGCTGCCGACCCCGATCAGGGTGACGTTGCTGATCTGCTTGAGCTCGATCACGCCGTCGGCGGTGTTGCAGCTGTCGCCCGAGACCTTCGTCGTGTTGCCGTGGTTGATCGTCCCCTCGACCTCGATGGTGATCGGGGTGCTGCTGTCGGCCCGGCCGCACAGGGCCGCGTGGATCTGCGTCCCGGTCGTGGCCCGAACGGTCGCCCCGCCCGCTCCGCCGGTGGTTCCGCCGTTCTGGGTCGCGTAGCCGGTGGCGGCCGCGGTGGCCGCCGAGGCCTCGGGCGTCACCAGTACCGCGGCGGTCGCGACCGCCAGGCCCAGCCCGGCCATCGCCGCGTACAGCTTTGGTGCACGTGCTCGTCTCATCCGCTTCGTCCCTGTTCGTCCCTGAATAGGGGGTGCTGGATGGTGCGGTGTCAGGGCGTAGTGACCGCGGAGGGACGCGAAGTTGCCGACTCGGCGGGGGAGATTTCGCAGATGCGCGAGAAAAGCAAAAAACCCCTGATCAACAGGGGTTTCAGCTGGTGTCCGAGGGGGGACTTGAACCCCCACGCCCGATAAAGGGCACTAGCACCTCAAGCTAGCGCGTCTGCCATTCCGCCACCCGGACAAGGTGTCTGTCGCGCGGGGTTCCCCTCGCGGCGACAGAGGAAACATTACCAGGCTTTCGAGGTGCCCCGATCACCCCCTGGTCCCCGCGTGAACGGCGTGTGACGGGCCGGGTCCGCTCTTGGGCGCGGCCGGTCGGAGAGGGAGGATGAGGGGAACCACCAGCAGTGACAGCGGGAGGAACCAGCGTGAGCGGGACGGACACGACCAGGCACGTCACCGGCGAGGACGAGGTCGTGGACCTCTGCCGTGAGCTGATCCGGATCGACACCAGCAACTACGGCGACCACTCGGGACCGGGGGAGCGCAAGGCGGCCGAGTACGTCGCCGAGAAGCTCGCCGAGGTGGGCCTCGAACCGCAGATCTTCGAATCCCACCAGGGGCGCGCCTCCACGGTCGCCCGCATCGAGGGCGAGGACCCCTCCAGGCCGGCGCTGCTCATCCACGGGCACACCGACGTCGTGCCGGCCAACGCGGCGGACTGGACCCACCACCCCTTCTCCGGCGAGGTCGCCGACGGGTGCGTGTGGGGACGGGGCGCCGTCGACATGAAGGACATGGACGCGATGACCCTCGCGGTCGTCCGCGACTGGATGCGCAGTGGCCGCAAGCCCCCGCGCGACATCGTCCTCGCCTTCCTCGCCGACGAGGAGGCGGGCGGCACGTACGGCGCCCGGTACCTGGTCGACAAGCATCCCGATCTCTTCGAGGGCGTCACCGAGGCGATCGGCGAGGTCGGCGGGTTCTCCTTCACCGTCAACGAGAATCTGCGGCTCTACCTGGTCGAGACCGCCCAGAAGGGCATGCACTGGATGCGGCTCACCGTGGACGGCACGGCCGGCCACGGTTCGATGACCAACAACGACAACGCGATCACCGAGCTGTGCGAGGCCGTCGGCCGGCTCGGGCGGCACAAGTGGCCGGTGCGGGTCACCAAGACCGTGCGGTCCTTCCTCGACGAGCTCTCCGACGCGCTCGGCACCGAGCTCGACCCCGAGAACATGGACGAGACCCTCGCCAAGCTCGGCGGCATCGCCAAGATGGTCGGCGCCACGCTGCGGAACTCGGCGGCGCCCACCATGCTCGGCGCCGGCTACAAGGTCAACGTCATCCCCGGCCAGGCCACCGCCCACGTCGACGGGCGCTTCCTGCCCGGCTACGAGGAGGAGTTCCTCGCCGACCTCGACCGCATCCTCGGCCCGCGCGTGCGCCGCGAGGACGTGCACGGCGACAAGGCCCTGGAGACCGACTTCGACGGCAAGCTCGTCGACGCCATGCAGGTCGCCCTGAGCGCCGAGGACCCGATCGCCCGCGCCGTGCCCTACATGCTCTCCGGCGGCACCGACGCCAAGTCCTTCGACGACCTCGGCATCCGCTGCTTCGGCTTCGCGCCGCTCCAGCTGCCGCCGGAGCTCGACTTCGCCGGGATGTTCCACGGCATCGACGAGCGCGTGCCGGTGGAGGGGCTCAAGTTCGGTGTGCGGGTGCTCGACCGGTTCATCGACGCGTCCTGACGGCGGTAAGCCGAGAATTGACGTCGATATTCGACAGCCCGTGCGGAATCGAATGAGAAGGGTGAATGAACTCATAGGCTCGTAGCTTCATTACTCCGTCCTCGTTACAGGTGATGCGATCAGTAACACGAGATCGCTTTTGCCAACAAGGAGGAATAATGATCAAGAAGGTCGTCGCCGCTGCGGCTGCCACTGGTGGCCTGGTTCTCGCGGGTGCGGGCCTGGCCGTCGCCGACTCGGGTGCCCAGGGTGCTGCCGTGCACTCCCCGGGTGTTCTGTCCGGCAACGTCGTTCAGGTGCCCGTCCACGTCCCGGTGAACGTGTGCGGCAACACGATCTCCGTGATCGGTCTGCTGAACCCCGCCTTCGGCAACACCTGCATCAACAAGTGACATCGATCCGCTGAGGGTCGTTTGGCACCCGTGTCGGCCCCGGAGCGCGCGCCATGCGCTCCGGGGCCGACCGGTCTTTTCACAAGGATTGCAGGTCGGAATCTAAAAGGCAGGGGGAATTCAGGAATGCGACAGGTCACCCGCAAAGGCCTGATGACCGTGGCGGCCGCGACCGGCGTGATCGCCGCCGCGGGCGGTGCCGCCCACGCCGACTCGGCCGCCAACGGATCGAGCTCGAACTCGCCCGGCGTGCTGTCGGGCAACACGGTGCAGGCTCCGGTGCACGCGCCGGTGAACGTCTGCGGCAACACCGTCGACGTGGTCGGGGTGCTCAACCCGGCCGTGGGCAACAAGTGCGCCAACAAGAGCGGATCGTCCGGCGGGTACGGCGACGACGGTGGGTACGGGGGTGGCTCCGGCGGCAGCGGTTCGTCGTCCGACGGCCACGCGAGCGACTCACCGGGCGTCGGCTCCGGCAACCACGTCGAAGCCCCGGTGCATGTCCCGGTGAACGTCTGCGGCAACAGCGTCGACATCATCGGGATCGGCAACCCCACCACGGGCAACGACTGCGCGAACGGCGGCTCCGGCGGCGGGCACCCCGGCACACCTCCGGGCGGCGGCCAGACGCCCCCCGGCGGCCCGGACCAGCCCGGCAACCCCGGGCAGCCGAACAACCCGGGCAACCCCGTGGAACCGGGCAACCCCGGATCCCCGGGCACACCGCCGTCCTCGGGCGAGGAGACGCTGGGCTCGCCGGGCGGCAACCACCCCGGTACGCAGACGGTCACCCAGCCGCACGGCGAGGCCCAGCTCGCCCACACGGGCAGCGACCTCCCGCTGGGGCTCACCCTGCCGGTCGGGGCGGGCGCGCTGCTGGCCGGCGCGGTGCTCTACCGCAAGGCACGGGCAGCCGCATAACGGACACGGCGTATGACGGAGCGGGCCCCGCATCGGTGGGCCCGCTCCGTTTTCGTCGCGTCATCTCACCAGGTGGCACGAACCTGGCGGATGATCCTGCGGCGCAGCCGCACCCTGCGGCTTCCGTCACGCAGCAGGCTCAGGCGGTCCAACTCCCAGTGTCCGTACTCGGCATGGTCCGTCAGCAGTCGGGTGGCGTCCTTGCGGGAGACCCCGCGCGGTACGTACACGTCGACAAATTCGTATTCCGGCATCGCATCTATTGTGCGGGCTGGGGCCCGGTACGGATAGCGTCTGCACTATGTCTGATGCTGTGCAGCCCACCGCTGCCGAGGTACGTGCCGCCGCCGAGGCGGTCAAGACCGCGCTCGACCGCCACCTGGCCGCGGTCGAACGCCGGTCGGGGGAGGACGACCCGGCCGTGTACGAGGCGTTCAACGAGCTCGCCGCGGCCGCCGAGACGTACGACGAGCTGCTCTACGACCGCTACGACGAGGTCACCCCCTTCGAGATCCCCGGCACGGAGGACGCGCTTCCGCCGTACACCGGCCCCGAGGAGCCGCATGCGGTGAGCGTGCTGATCCGCCGTGACTACGCGGTGGCGGAGCCGCAGCGGCTGCTCGCGCAGGCGCAGCGGATCGAGGCGGCGGACTACGAGGACGGTGCGGAGGCCTCCGGCACGGTGCACGGAGCGTTGGGCATTCTGTTCGGAGAGTTCGAACCGGACGAGATCGCCTCCCGGCACAAGGAGTTC
The DNA here is from genome assembly GCF_045041015.1 of Streptomyces sp. NBC_00019. Classification (NCBI taxonomy): domain Bacteria; kingdom Bacillati; phylum Actinomycetota; class Actinomycetes; order Kitasatosporales; family Streptomycetaceae; genus Streptomyces; species Streptomyces sp. NBC_00019. The sequence continues at coordinate 2,470,605 of NZ_CP108302.1, read as the reverse complement.
GGCCTGGAGGAGGGCGACTCCACGCTGTGGGTGACCGCGGCGGACGAGCAGGCGGATCCCGGTGAGTGGCTGGCGGGGCCGTTCGAGCAGATCGACCCGCAGCGGGTGGTGTGCCGGTTCGACGTCAGCGCGGTGTTCGACGACGAGATCGATGACGGCGAGGACGAGCTGGACGATCTCGATGCGGAGCTGGACGAGGACGAGGGTCTGGAACGTCACGCGTAGCGCTGCGCTGGGCTTGGGCGGCGGCGGTCGCGGAGGGATTCCGTGGCCGCCGCCGTCTCGCGTGTGCGGCTGCGTCGTGGCTGGTCGCGCAGTTCCCCGCGCCCCTGGGTGGGTGACCTCGCCGCAGGTTACGAAGAGCCGGCGAATCAGCCGGAGGTCGGCACCTGAGTGCCGAGCAGTACGGGGAGGCGGGTGGTGCGGGGTTTGGCCGGGATTTCTGCCACCGCCCTGGGGAGGGCCTGGTCCGCGCCCTGGACCACGGACAGGTGGCGGTCCGCTCGGCTGAACGCCGTGTAGACCCACGGTCGGGTCAGTGCCTGGGTCGCGTCTCCCGGCAGGACCACGACCACCGCCGGCCAGCGGCCGCCGGCCGCCTGGTGGGCGGTGAGGGCCCAGCCGTGGCGTACGGACTCGTCGACACGCTCCTTCGGTACGACGACGGGCTCACCGGCGCAGGAGAGGTGGAGTCCCTCCGCGTCGGCCTTCACCACGTGGCCCGGAAGGGTGCGGCCCGGTGTGGGGGAGTAGGCGACGCGATCGCCGGGGTCGAAGCCGCCGAAGCGGCCGGGGCCGGGGTTGAGCCGCTCCTTGAGGGCCGCGTTGAGGGCGCGGGTGCCGGCCGCGCCGCCATGGCCCGGGGTGATCACCTGGGTCTCCTTGGGCGGAACGCCGATCGCCCGCGGCACCGAGTCGGCGACCAGCTGCACGGTTCGGTGCACGGCCTCGCCCGCGTCCCGCGCCGGCACGATCACGACCTCCTTGCCGGGGGCCTCGACCTGGTTCAGCTCGCCGATGCCGATACCGGAGACCAGCTCGCCGAGAGGGCCCGGGTCCGGCCGCCGGGAGGCGATCTGGGGGCAGACGCGCGCGGCCAGCAGATCACCGAACACCCGTCCCGGCCCCGCCGACCACAGCACTGCCGGGTCCCCGGCCAGCACCAGCCGCGCCCCGTCCGGCAACGACTCCGACAGCAGCGCGGCGCTCTCCACGTCCAGCTGCGGCGCGTCGAGAACCACGAGGAGGTCGAGATCGAGCGCACCGTCGGCATCGCGGCCGGGGCCCTCGGTCCCGGAGAGGAGGCCGGTGACGGTGGTGGCGGTGTCGTCGGAGGCCAGGGCCGCGTAGCGGTACCGTCCCAGGGGGCCGTGGGCTGCCGCCCAGGCACGCAGGCCCAGTTCACGGGCCGCGCGGAGCAGAGCCGCGGGTTCGGCCAGGGACGCCTCGCCGCCGGTGTGGAGGACCAGGCCGCTGCCCGCGACCGCGCGGATCAGTTCACCGGCGGAGCCCTGGGCCGAGTCGGCGGCGCGCTCCCAGTCCTCGGCCGAACCGTCCTGCTTCGGTACGGAGTTGATCAGCCGGGCCAGTCCGTCGGCGAGGCTCTCCTCCGCCATCGCGTACCGCTCCAGACCGACCAGGACGCGGACCGGGCGCTCCTCGCCCTCCTCCGGTTCCGGGACCCGCGGGTCGAGGGCGTCCTGGAAGACCAGCGCCTCGGCCTCCGCGAGGGTGCTCTGGACGGCGGTGTCGGCATCCGGCACCCCCTGCTTGCCCAACGCCACCGTGAGGGTGGGAAGTTCGAGAGCCGTGTGCCCGGCCACGGCCGCCTGTTCCAGCAGCCAGACGGTCACCGCCCGGCCCCGCCGCTCGTCGTCCGGACCGCACTCCGCGCCGAGCAGGGCCCGCGCGAACCCGTCGGCCTGCTCGGGCCGCACCCCGGCGACCCGCAGCAACTGCCAGGGGTCCTCGCGCAGTTGCTCGGCGGCGCCCTCGCCGAGCGCGGCGGCGACCTGCGGGACGAGGGCCTCCGGCGCACCGCCGTCGGCCAGCACCCGCCGTACGGACTCGACGGTCTGCGCCGCGGGAGCCGGGGGCGCGTCGGCCGTCACCGGCCGAGGGCGCTGTGCGGGCTCCGGCGCGGGCCGGCGCGGCGGCTCGGGCTCGGCGAACACGGTCGCCGCAGGCTTGTCCCCGCTCTCCACGGCCCGCACGGCGGCCAGCAGATCGGCGGCCTTCCCGCTGAGCTTGGTCCCGGCCTCGACGGGACCCTGCTTCTCGGCCTTGCGCCGGGCGATCCGCTCCCGCTCGAGCTTCTGCGCCGCGAGCTCGGCCGCGGCCTCGCCCTGCTCGCCGTCGGCCGCGGAAGCCTCGCCGGAGGCCTCGTCCGAGTCGCCCTCGGCGACCGCGGGCGTCTCGGCCCCGTCGCCTCCGACCGCCGCCCCCGCCTCGGCGTCGCCGGCGACCGCGTCCTTTGCGGTGTCCGGCGATTCGGGCTCGGTCTCCTCCGTGGGCTCCGGCTCCGTGCTCACAGCGTGCTCCAGTCGTGATCGGGATAGCGGTGCACGGGCGCCGACACATCGTCGAGCGCCCGGCAGATCTCGTCAGGAAGACTAAGGGCCTCCACTGACAATGCCGCCGTGAGCTGCTGCGCGTTGCGCGCGCCGACGATCGGCGCGGTCACGCCGGGCCGGTCGCGGACCCAGGCGAGGGCCACCTGGAGCGGGGTCACCGCGAGCCCGTCGGCGGCGGTCTGCACGGCGTCCACGATGTGGCCGGCCGTGTCGTCGAGGTACGGCGCGACGAAGGGGGCGAGGTGGTCCGAGGCGCCCCGCGAGTCGGCCGGCGTGGCGTGGCGGTACTTGCCCGTCAGCACCCCGCGGCCCAGCGGGGACGACGGGAGCAGGCCGATGCCCAGGTCCAGCGCGGCGGGCAGCACCTCACGCTCGATGCCCCGCTGGAGCAGCGAGTACTCCAGCTGTGTCGCGGCCAGCCGGGTCCGGGTGCCCGGGGCCGCCAGCTGCCAGGTCGCGGCCTTGGCGAGCTGCCAGCCGCAGAAGTTGGAGACCCCGGCGTACCGCGCGCGGCCGCTGCTGACCGCGAGGTCGAGCGCCTGGAGGGTTTCCTCCAGCGGGGTGTCCGGGTCGTAGGCGTGGACCTGCCACACGTCGACGTAGTCCGTGCCGAGCCGGGCCAGCGAGGCGTCCAGCGCGGAGAGCAGATGGCCGCGCGAGCCGTCGAACCGCCGGTCCGGGTCGGGCACGCTGCCCGCCTTGGTGGAGATGACCAGATCCCGGCGCGGGATCAGCCCTTCTATGAGACGTCCGAGCAGATACTCGGACTCCCCGTCGCCGTACACGTCCGCGGTGTCGACGAGGCTCCCGCCCGCTTCCCAGAACGTCTTCAAGAGGTCCGCGGCGTCGTGCTCGTCGGTGTCCCTGCCCCACGTGAGGGTTCCGAGTCCGATGCGGGACACACGCAGGCCGGTGCGGCCGAGATGCCTCTGCTCCATGAACGCCGACATTACTGGCCGGAACCAGCGGTGTGGGGGCCTGTGGACAACCAGTTTCCGTCAGCGACACACGCGTTCATGTGGGCGGAAGAACACGACCGCGAGCTGCCCCGATCCGCGCACCCCACGCTAAGGTCGGGAATCCAGGGACGTTACTGATGGGTAAGGGGAATCGGCCATGCAGCTCGGCATCAACCTCGGCTACTGGGGCGCCGGAATGGACGCGGACAATCTCGCCGTCGCCCAGGAGGCCGACCGACTCGGGTACGCCGTGTGCTGGGCCGCCGAGGCCTACGGCTCCGACGCGGCCACCGTGCTCAGCTGGGTCGCGGCGAAGACCGAGCGCATCGACGTCGGCTCGGCCATCTTCCAGATCCCGGCCCGCCAGCCGGCGATGACCGCGATGACCGCCGCCACCCTCGACTCGCTCTCCGGCGGCCGCTTCCGCCTCGGCCTCGGCGTCTCCGGGCCGCAGGTCTCCGAGGGCTGGTACGGCGTCAAGTTCGACAAGCCGCTGTCACGCACGCGTGAGTACGTCGAGATCGTCCGCAAGGCGATGACGCGCGAGCGCCTGTCGTTCGAGGGCGAGCACTGGACGCTGCCGCTGCCCGGCGGCCCCGGCAAGCCGCTCAAGCTGACCGTGCACCCGGAGCGCGAGCACATCCCGCTGTACATCGCCGCGATCGGACCCAAGAACCTGGAGCAGACCGGCGAGATCGCCGACGGTGCGCTCCTCATCTTCCCGTCTGCCGAGCACCTCGAGGAGACGACGCTCAAGCACCTGCGCGCGGGACGCGCGAAGGCGGGCAAGACCCTCGACGGGTTCGACGTCCACCCGACGCTCCCGCTCGCCCTCGGCGAGGACAAGGACGTGGCCACCCTCGCCGACACCTTCCGCCCCTACACCGCGCTGTACGTCGGCGGCATGGGCAGCGCCAAGCAGAACTTCTACAACCAGCTCGCCCAGCGCATGGGCTACGAGGCGGCGGCCGCCGAGGTCCAGGAGAAGTACCTGTCCGGCGACAAGCAGGGCGCCGCGGCAGCCATCCCGCACGACCTGATCGACAAGACGGCGCTGCTCGGCTCCGTGGACCGCATCGCGGACCGGATGAAGGAGTACGCGGCGGCGGGCGTCACCACGCTGAGCCTCGCTCCCGCGGGCTTCACGCTCGACGAGCGGATCGCCGGGCTGCGGGCCGGGTCCGAGGCCCTGGAGCGGGCCGGACTCGCGTAACACGCGGCGGAGCCGCCGGAGGTTTCTGCGGCCGTGGTGGGGGCTCGGGGGTCTTCCCCGCCACGGCCGTCACGCAGAACAACGCGCCTGCGCCCGTGTGGTTACGCCCCTGTCGTGACTCCCGGGGTCCTCCTTTTGGCGGAGTTGTCCGACACAGCTGTTGCAGCACCTCTCGCGCCGCATTTGACTCGTTCTTTGCGGAATGCCGCGGAGTCCCGCAGAGAGGTGCCCACGATGCTTTCGGCCAAGAGTCTGTTCCAGGAGATCATCGACAACGACGAGTCCTTCCGCCTGTTCTGCTCCATCGCGGCCGGCGGAGAGTCGCAGGGCGGCTGGGAGAACGCCCGCATCGCCGCGCTCGTCCCGGACGGCGAGCGCGCCCTCGCCCCCAAGATCGCCCGGCACGGCGCGGACGAGGACAAGCACGGGCGGATCTTCCTCGCCCTGATGAAGAAGCGCGGCCTCGAGCCCGTCCCCGTCCCGTCCGACACCGACTACACCATGCTCCTGGAGCACAGCGGCATCGGTCTCGCCCACGACAGGCTCAAGGCCGACCAGGCACTGACCGTGCAGGACATCGTGACCTACCTCGCCCACAGCCGCGTCACCGAGCAGCGCGCCTCCGAGCAGATGGAACTGTTGCGCAAGCACTTCGCCGACCACCCCGACCTCGGCCGCGCCGTGAGGATGATCTCCAACGACGAGGACAACCACCTCGCCTACTGCCACGAGGAGTTGCTGCGCTTCGCCTCCGCGGGGCACGGCCGGGCCATCCAGCGGACGCTTCGGGAGTGCGCGCTCGGCGAGATCCGCGTCTACCGGGACGTCAGTCTCGCGGTCATGGCCCACATGGGCCGCATCCTGGGCTGGCCGAGGGCGAAGTCGGCCGTCCTCGCGGCGGGCATCCACGCCGTGTACGCGTACGAACGCGCCGCGGGCTGGCGCCGGATGGTCTCCCTGCGGATGCCGGAGCGACGCGACGCCCTCGGCGGACCGGCGACCGCGGCCCCCGAGGTCGCCTGAGCCGCGGCGCTACAGCCAGCCCCTGCTCTTGAACAGCCGGTACAGCAGCACCTCCAGGGCGGCCATGAGCGCGATCACCGCCGGATACGACCACACCCAGTGGAGCTCCGGCATGTGCTCGAAGTTCATGCCGTAGATCCCCGCGATCATCGTGGGGACCGCGGCCATGGCCGCCCACGCGGAGATCTTCCGCATGTCGTCGTTCTGACGGACGCTCATCTGCGCGAGATGCGCGGAGAGGATGTCCGACACCAGCCGGTCCAGGCCCTCCACGGACTCGTTCACGCGCGTGAGGTGGTCGTTGACGTCCCGGAAGAAGGGCCGCGCCTTCTCGTTGACGAACGGCACCCCCGAGCCGAACTGGCCGACGGCGGCCAGCCGGGTCAGCGGCAGCGCCAGCGGGCCGGTCGCCCGGCGGAACTCCAGGATCTGCCGCTTGAAGGTGTAGATCCGCGACGCCGTGTGGCGAGAACCGCCGCCGTCCGGCGAGAAGACCTCCGCCTCCAGCTCCTCCAGGTCGGTCTGGAGCTCCGTCGCCACGTCCAGGTAGTGGTCGACGACGGCGTCCGAGACCGCGTACAGCACCGCCGTGGGGCCTGTGCCGAGCAGCTTCGGCTCCTGCTCCAGGCGCTGTCGTACCGCCTTGAGCGGCGAGCCCTCGCCGTGCCGGACGGTCACCACGAAGGCGTCGCCGATGAAGAGCATGACCTCGCCGGTGGAGACCCGGTCGCTCTCCGGCTCGTACACGACGGGCTTGAGGACGAGGAAGAGCGAGTCGTCGTAGACCTCCAGCTTGGGCCGCTGGTGGGCCTTCAGGGCGTCCTCGACCGCCAGCGGGTGCAGCCCGAACTCCCGGGTGACGAGGTCGAACTCCCGCTCCGAGGGCTCGTGCAGCCCGATCCAGACGAACCCGCCCGCGGCCCGCGCCTGGTCCAGGGCGTCGGACAGGTCCTCGGGGCCGTCGGTGCGTTGCCCGTCCCTGTAGATGGCACAGTCGACGATCACGCTGCGTATTCTCCCGTCGCTCGCAATCCGCCGCACGCGCGCGTACGCCTACGCTGGGCCGCATGCCCACGTTGATCCTCGTCCGCCACGGACGATCCACCGCCAACACCGAGGGACTGCTCGCCGGGTGGACGCCCGGGGTCGCCCTGGACGGACGCGGGGCCGCGCAGGCCGCCGCGCTGCCCGGGCGGCTCGCCGCGCTGCCGATCTCCGAGGTCGTCAGCAGCCCGCTCCAGCGCTGCCAGGAAACGATTCAGCCGCTCCTCGACGCCCGTCCTGAGCTGAACCCGCACACCGACGAGCGGATCGGCGAGTGCCACTACGGCGACTGGTCCGGCCGCAAGCTCGCCGAACTCATGGACGAGCCGCTGATGGAGGTAGTCCAGGCCCACCCGTCGGCGGCCGCGTTCCCCGGCGGCGAGTCGATGCGGGCGATGCAGACCCGCGCCGCCGAGGCCGTACGCGAGTGGAACGCGCGCGTGGAGCGCGACCACGGCGACGACGCCGTCTATCTCATGTGCTCGCACGGCGACATCATCAAGTCGCTCGTCGCGGACGCGCTCGGACTCCATCTCGACCTCTTCCAGCGGATCTCCGTAGAACCGTGTTCCATCACGGCGATCCGTTACACCCGTCTGCGGCCGTTTCTCGTGCGCCTCGGCGACACCGGTGATTTCGCCTCGCTCGCCCCCCGCGAGGAGCCTCCCGCCGGCGATGCCACGGTCGGTGGTGGTGCGGGCGCACCGTGATCGTCGGGCGCAGTAGGGTGAAGCGGTCGAACCAGCGCCGTACCCACGATTCCAATGGAGACAGGACGTGTCCCGTCAGGTGTTCCTCTATGACCCACCGGAGCGTTTCGTGGCCGGCACGGTCGGACTGCCCGGGCGCCGTACGTTCTTCCTCCAGGCTTCCGCCGGCCCCCGGGTGACCAGCGTGGCCCTGGAGAAGACCCAGGTCGCCGCACTCGCCGAGCGGATGGACGAGCTGCTGGACGAGGTCGTGCGCCGCAGTGGCGGCAGCGCCTCCGTCCCGGCGATGGCACCCACCGAGGTGTCCGACGCCGCCCCCCTGGACGCCCCCGTCGAGGAGGAGTTCCGCGTCGGCACCATGGCGCTCGCCTGGGACGGCGAGGAGCAGCGCATGATCGTCGAGGCGCAGGCCCTTGTGGAGCTCGACGCCGACTCCGAGGAGGACCTCGCCGAGGCCGAGGAGCGGCTCCTCCAGGACGAGGAGAACGGCCCCCCGATGCTGCGGGTCCGGCTCACCGGCGCGCAGGCGCGAGCCTTCGCCAAGCGTGCCCTGGACGTCGTCAACGCCGGGCGGCCGCCGTGTCCGCTGTGCAGTCTCCCGCTCGACCCGGAAGGACACGTATGTCCGCGCCAGAACGGATACCGCCGCGGAGCGTGACCACGGCAGAGCTGCTCACCCGAGGTGAGCTGACGGTGCGCGGACAGATCCGCGAGGCCTCCAACGCGGTGCTGTACTGCGCCGTCTCGTACGAGGGGCGGGAGGCCGCGTGCGTCTACAAGCCCGTACGCGGTGAGCGCCCGCTGTGGGACTTCCCCGACGGCACCCTCGCCCAGCGCGAGGTCGCCGCGTACGAGGTCTGCGAGGCGACCGGCTGGGGGCTCGTACCGCCCACCGTGCTGCGCGACGGACCCTATGGCGAGGGCATGGTCCAGCTGTGGATCGAGGCCGAGCCGGGTCCCGAGCTGCTGGCGCTCGTCGACACGGAGGAGCCGGAGCCGGGCTGGAAGGCGATCGGGTTCGCCGAGGTCGGCGACGGGAAGACCGCGCTGCTGGTGCACGCCGACGACGAGCGGCTGCGCCGGCTGGCCGTGCTCGACGCCGTGATCAACAACGCGGACCGCAAGGGCGGCCATCTGCTGCCGGCCGGGGACCGCCTGTACGCCATCGACCACGGCGTGACCTTCAACACCGAGAACAAACTGCGCACCCTGCTGTGGGGCTGGGCGGGCGAGCCGCTGCCGGGCGAGGCCGTCGACGTACTCAAAGACCTCAGGGAAGCCCTGACGGGGGAGCTGGCCACCCGGCTGGCCGCACTGATCACCCCGGCCGAACTCGACGCCACGCGCGCGCGTGTCGACGCCCTCCTGACCTCCGGAATGCACCCGGAGCCGAGCGGGGAGTGGCCGGCCATTCCCTGGCCGCCGGTATAGGAGCAGACCGGGTGGCATCGCGCCCCGAAGGGGCGCGGGGAACTGCGCGACCAGCCCCCACCGGCCGGCAGTTCTGCCACGGTTACCGCTGCGGCGCGTTTCGCGCAAGACCGCCTTACCGGCCATCCGGCCCGGTCCGGTTCGTATACGGAACATCCGTCCGGTTAGGCTCATGACATGCATGCCTGGCCCGCTTCCGAGGTCCCCGCCCTGCCTGGTCAGGGCCGCGACCTGAGGATCCACGACACCGCGACCGGTGGCTTGGTCTCCCTTGCCCCCGGTCCTGTCGCCCGTCTCTACGTCTGCGGCATCACGCCGTACGACGCGACCCACATGGGACACGCGGCGACGTACAACGCGTTCGACCTCGTTCAGCGCGTGTGGCTCGACACCAAGCGGCAGGTTCACTACGTCCAGAACGTCACCGACATCGACGACCCGCTCCTGGAGCGCGCCGAGCGGGACAGCGTCGACTGGGTCGCCCTCGCCGAGAAGGAGACGACCCTCTTCCGCGAGGACATGACCGCCCTGCGGATGCTGCCTCCGAAGCAGTACATCGGCGCGGTCGAGGCGATACCCGGGATCGTCCCGCTCGTCGAACGGCTGCGGGACGCGGGCGCCGCCTACGAGCTCGAAGGGGACGTCTACTTCTCCGTCGAGTCCGACCCGAACTTCGGCAAGGTCTCGAACCTCGACGCCGCCGCCATGCGGCTGCTGTCCGCCGAGCGCGGCGGCGACCCGGACCGTCCGGGCAAGAAGAACCCGCTCGACCCGATGCTGTGGCTGGCCGCCCGCGAGGGCGAGCCGAGCTGGGACGGCGCCTCACTGGGCCGCGGCCGGCCCGGCTGGCACATCGAGTGCGTCGCCATCGCCCTCGACCACCTGGGCATGGGCTTCGACGTCCAGGGCGGCGGCTCCGACCTCGCCTTCCCGCACCACGAGATGGGCGCCTCGCACGCCCAGGTGCTGACCGGCGAGTTCCCCATGGCCAAGGCGTACGTCCACGCCGGCATGGTCGCCCTGCACGGCGAGAAGATGTCCAAGTCCAAGGGCAACCTCGTCTTCGTCTCGAAGCTGCGCTACGACGGCGTCGACCCGGTCGCGATCCGGCTCGCCCTGCTGGCCCACCACTACCGGTCCGACTGGGAGTGGACCGACCAGGTGCTCGAGGACGCCGTCGCCCGGCTCGGACGGTGGCGCGCCGCCGTCTCCCGGCCCGACGGTCCGTCCGCCGACGCCCTCGTGGAGGAGATCCGCGAGGCCCTGGCGAACGACCTCGACGCCCCCACCGCGCTGGCCGCCGTGGACCGCTGGGCGGCGCTCCAGCAGGCACAGGGTGGTACGGAGGAGGGCGCACCCGGTCTCGTGTCGCGGGCCGTGGACGCGCTGCTGGGCGTAGCGCTCTAGACAGAACAGGGGCGAGGGCGCTTCCTCCGCGTGGAGGAAGCGCCCTCTGTCATGTCAGGCCGTCAGACGCGGGTCAGAGCCGCTGGATCCTGACGCTGCGCAGCACGTTCGGGGACTGGGTGTCCCAGACGCCGATCACCTGGTGGCCGAAGGCGAAGGCCTCCTGGATCTGCTGCTGGATCTGCGGGATCGGGTTGTTGAGGACCCGGAACTGGTTGTTGATGCGCAGGAAGATCTGCCGCGGCTGGCCCTGGAGCGGCTGGATGATGTCGATGAAGCCGTTGGCCACACCGGCCGCCAGAGGCTGTGCCTGGACCTGCTGAGCGACCTGCTGGACCACTTGCTGCACGATCTGCTGGAGATGCTGCTGCACCTGCTGCTCGATCTGCTGCGCCTGCTGGTCCTGTTGCTGGCCCTGCTGCTGCCCCTGTTGGCTCTGCTGCTGACCGAGCTGCTGGAGCAGCTGCTGGAAGGGCTGCTGCTGGCCGAGCTGCTGGAGCTGCTCCAGCGAGCCGCCACCCATGCCGAACGGCTGTTGCTGCTGGCCCTGTTGGCCGTAGCCCTGCTGACCTTGCTGACCTTGCTGGCCCTGCTGTCCTTGCTGGCCGAAGCCCTGCTGCCCGTACGGCTGTTGCTGCTGGCCGAAGCCCTGCTGACCGAAGCCCTGCTGGCCGAACGGCTGCTGCTGCTGTTGCTGCTGGTACGGCGAGGTGCTCGGGAACTGCTGTCCCTGCTGTTGTCCCAGTTGGCTCATCTGCGGGGTGGTGCTCATGCGGGTGCCACCTTCCCTTGTGATGGTTGGGATGTGCCGACCGTCAGCCCGTGACGACCAGGCCGACGATCTCGTCGTCCGCGAACCAGACGCGGACGTCGGGGCGTCCCCCCGCGAAGGCGGAGTGCACCGCCTGGCGGATCTCGGGGGACGGGTGGTTCAGGTTCCGCCAGCCGCCGGCCACGAACAGCCGGAGCCTGGGCGGGAGTTCGCGCGGATACGGCAGCAGTTCGTCCCAGTACCGCTCGGCCTGGCCGGAGCCGACCGCGTGCGGCAGCAGATGGGTCACCGCCGCCTTGATGTCGGGCCGGCTGCCGATCCGCTGGGAGGCGGGCCGGCCCGGCGCGTCCTGCTGCGGGGCCCCGGTCGCCCGCAGCACCGCGCGGGCACGCTCCGGGGACATCGGTGCCTGGGCGGCCGCCCTGAGCATGCCCTGCAGCGCGGCCAGAGCGCCGACCACCATCGGGGAGGCCGAGGAGGTCCCGGAGAACGTGTCCGTGTACCAGGCGATCTCCTCGGGCCCGCCCTGCAGGTCGCCGGGCTTGTCCCAGAAGCCGCCGGTGGTCGTGACCTCGCGTCCCCAGCCCTGGGCGTCCACGCGGGCACCGTAGTTGGAAAACGCGAGCCGTGACCGGTCCGGTCCGTGGTCACGGCCGTGTGTGCCGGGCGGCGGGGCGCCCGCGCCGACCAGGACGGCACCGGAGGACTGGTTGGACGGGTTGAACGGGTTGCGCCACCACGCCGGGAACTCGTCGGGGCGGCGCTCGTAGACCGCGTCGTCGAGGGACTCGCCGCCGTTGCCGGCGGCCGCCACGACGAGGACGCCCTTGGCGGTGGCGTAGCGGACGGCCGCGAAGTCGTCCGGCCACCACTCCAGGGCGACGTAGCCGCGCTGGTCGTCGCGCTCGGCGAACTCCGACCGCGGTCCGGGCCGGTGGAGTTCGACGAGGACGATGTCACCGGGGCCGAGCCGGTCCGCCGCCGCGTGGATCGCGGCCGCGGTGCCGATGCCCTGGAAGGACGCGGCCGCGGTGGTCGCCTCCGGCACGATGCCGGTGACGCCGTGCTCGCCCTGGTCGCCGCCGATCACACCGATCACGGCGGTGCCGTGGTTGCGCCAGGCGATGTCGGTCAGCGGGGTGCCGACCACGACACCGGCCAGCTTGGCGGCCAGGTCCTCATGGCCCAGCTGCCAGGAGCCCTCGACGTCGATCACGGTCACGCCGTGACCGGTCCCGCCGGGCCGCTGCCAGGCCCAGTGGGCGTCGATCCCCTCGGGGGCCGGTCGCAGATAGCCCTGCCGGCTGCTGAAGTCCGGTGTGACCGGGGCGCCTTCCTTCAGTCGCCCGCTCTCCTCGCCGACCTGCTTGAGGGCGGCCGGTACGGCGCCCGGCTTCACGTACGCGGTGTCGATACCCGGCAGCGCGGCGATCCGCGAGCGCAGTTCCTCGGCGCGGCTGCGGTCGCCGCGCACCTGGTAGAACAGCGCGAGGTCGGGCACGTCCTCGGAGCCCGAGACGGCCGACTGCTGTAACCTTTCTTCGCTTCCGAACAGCGGTTCAAGAGCGAGCTGTTCGTCACTGAGGAACATGTTGAGGGCCGAGACGTCGGCGCCCGCCGCCGACCGTACGCCGTCGGCCTGGGCGCGCAGCCGGGCCTCTGGACGGGCGACGACGATCAGTTCCTGTTCGGCTCCTCGATAGCTGAATCCCGCTCCGTCGGGCCCCGGCCCGGACGTTCCCGGGCCCTGCGCCGGCTGTACCTGGTCGGTCATCGGGTTCCGCTCCCTTCGGTCCTTGCGGGTGCCTGGTTGCGGGTGGTGAGCCTCCGTGGGACAACCAAGCACTCCGACGGCGCCCCGTCCACCCCGTGTTCGCCAACTCGGTTTGAAAACAAGTTGAATTGGGTAACGTGTGCAATCCGTCCTGAAACAGATGTCACGTGGCAATCCGGCCAAAGACTGCGGAGGTGACGGTCATGTGATGGGGTGAGAGCGTTTGTTGACCGTTCGGCCGGCCATCCGTCGGCCCTTGGCAGAAGGACGCACAGTGGCACCCACAGACCGTTCCTTCGCACGTCGAAGACTTCTCACCGCGACCGCGGCGCTGACGGGAGCAGCGCTGCTCGGCGGCACGGCCCACGCAGCCGAAAAACCGAAGGGCGCCTGGCCCGACCAGTTCCCGCTGCCCGACGGCTTCCAGCCCGAGGGCATCGCCATCGGCACGAAACCCTTCGCGTACTTCGGTTCCCTCGCCAACGGCGACATCTACCGGGCGAGCCTCGCCACCGGCCGGGGCTCCGTGATCAGCAAGGGCCTCGGCGCGGGGCACCCGACCGTCGGCCTGAAGATCGACGGGCACGGCCGTCGGCTGTTCCTCGCCGGCGGCGACAGTGGCGAGATCCGCACGGTGCACGTCCGCTCCGGCGAGATCGAGAAGGTGTACGCCACCGGCGGCACCTTCGTGAACGATGTGATCCTCACCCCGGGCGCCGCCTGGTTCACCGACTCGTTCAAGCCGCAGCTCTACAGGTTGGGCCTCGGCAAGCACGGCGAGCCCAAGGGCGTCGAGACGGTCCCGCTGACCGGTGACTGGGTCCAGGGCGACGACTTCACCGCCAACGGCATCGAGCGCACCCCCGACGGCCGGGCCCTGCTCGTGGTGAACGCCTTCGCCGACGGCGGCACCCTCGAACGGGTCGACCCGCGCACCGGAGTCGCCCGCGCCGTCGACCTCGGCGGGGCCAAAATACCCAACGGGGACGGCCTGTTGCTGCTCGGCAGGATCCTCTACGTCGTCCAGCAGCAGCAGAACGCGATCGATGTGTTCCGGCTCAACGCCGCCGGCACGAAGGGCACGGCGGTCGTCAGGATCACCGACTCCCGCTTCCGTATCCCGACGACCGTCGCGGCCTGGGGCGAGACGCTGTATCTGCCCAACGCCCGCTTCGACGTGGAACCGACGCCCGACACCGAGTACGACGTCGTGGCGGTACCAAAGGTGTGACCGTGAGGTGGGCGGTGCGAACCGCCCACCTCCGTCTCACTCCTCCGACGACTCCTCGTCGTCCGTGCCGCCGCCGCCCGGCTTCGGCGGCTTCGGCGGCCGCGTACGACCGCCGGGGTTGTCCCGCAGATACGTACCGTCGCCGCCCTCGGTCGCGTGCCCGCCCGGCGGGGTCGGGCCGCCGCCGTCCCGTCTGCGCAGATACCGCTCGAACTCGCGGGCGATCGCCTCGCCCGTCGCCTCCGGCAGCTCAGCGGTGTCCCGGGCCTCCTCCAGCGTCTGCACGTACTCGGCGACCTCGGTGTCCTCGGCGGCCAGCTGGTCCACCCCCACCTGCCAGGCGCGCGCGTCCTCGGGCAGCTCGCCCAGCGGGATGCGTACGTCGATCAGGTCCTCGAGCCGGTTCAGCAGCGCCAGCGTCGCCTTCGGGTTCGGCGGCTGCGACACGTAGTGCGGGACGGCCGCCCAGAGGCTGACCGCCGGTACGCCCGCGTGCGTGCACGCTTCCTGGAGGACGCCGACGATGCCCGTGGGGCCCTCGTACTTGGTCTCCTCCAGGTCCATGCGCTGGGCCAGGTCCGGGTCGGACGTGGTCCCGCTGATCGGGACCGGACGCGTGTGCGGGGTGTCGCCGAGCAGGGCGCCCAGGATCACGACCAGCTCCACACCCAACTCGTGGGCGAAGCCGAGCAGCTCGTTGCAGAACGAGCGCCAGCGCATGGACGGTTCGATACCTCGGACCAGTACGAGATCACGCGGCTTGTCGCCGCCGACGCGGACCACCGAGAGGCGGGTCGTCGGCCATGTGATCTTCCGTACACCGCCGTCCAGCCACACCGTGGGGCGGTTCACCTGGAAGTCGTAGTAGTCCTCGGCGTCCAGCGCCGCGAACACCTCGCCCTTCCATTCCCTGTCCAGATGCGCGACCGCGGTGGAGGCGGCGTCGCCGGCATCGTTCCAGCCCTCGAACGCGGCCACCATGACCGGGTCGATCAGCTCGGGTACCCCCTCGAGCTCGATCACCCAGTGCCTCCTTCCGATGTGCCCTCACGTACGCCCCAACCTTACGGCGTCCAACGGGGGCGTCCGCAGCCCCCTTGCACGGGGGAGTGAACGCATCACTGCCCCATTAGCCACCCCGGAACACCCTCCATTCCTCGGATCTGTGCCGGATCACCGTGCACGACTGTCACTACGGCGGCTCGGTGACCCGGGTAGACGTCGGATGACCAGGAGAAGTCCGATGACCGGCGGGATTGTTCACTCACTCGTGTGGCGGTACGTCGATCAGGGCGCCCGACGTGGGGCGCGTGCGCAACTCTTCGTCGGGTGAGCGGAGTTGCCCCAGGGGCGCGGGTACGGCGTGTCGGGATCGTGTACCTGGTCCTGTTCGGCACGGGGACCGCGGGGGCGCTGGCGGCGGCGCTGTATGTCCAGGACCCCGCGGCCGTGGTCGCCGCGCTGCTGCCGACCGGGGCGGGGGCGTATCTGGCCTGGAGCGCGTACCGGGCGGACCGGGTGGAGGCCGCCGCGGCGGAGAGCCCCGAGGCTGTGGCCGACCGGCTCGCCGTCGCCGTACGGCGGCAGTGGGAGACCGAGGCGCAGGTGCGGCGGCTGGAGGACCCGTATCCGTTGCCGGTGTTGTGGCGGGCGGCGGACGCCGGCCTGGCCGAGGTGGCGCTCGGGGGCGGGGCGGGAGAGATCGGGGAGCTGTTCGAGGGGCTTCCTGGGCGGCGGCTGCTCGTGCTCGGGGATCCCGGGTCGGGCAAGACGGTGCTGCTCGTACGACTGCTGCTGGCACTGATCGGGCGGCGGCGGGCGGGCGAGGCGGTGCCGGTGCTCTTTCCGCTCGCGTCCTGGGACCCGGCCGCCGAGGATCTGAGCGGGTGGATGGAGCGGCGGCTGGTGCAGGACCATGCCGAGCTGGGGGCCGTGGACGGGGGTGTCACCGTTGCCGCGCTGCTGCTGGACCGCAGGCTGGTGCTGCCGGTACTCGATGGGTTCGACGAACTCCCGGTCGCCGTGAGCGCGTTGGCGTTGCACCGGATCGCCGAGGCGTTGCCGTACGGATGCGGGATGGTCCTGTCGAGCCGTCCCGCCGAGTACCGGGCGGCGTTGCGGCCCCGGGACGGAGTGCCGGCACGGCTCACGGGCATGGCCGGCATCCGACTCGAACCGCTCCGAGCCGACGACGTCGCCACGTATCTGCTGAGGGACGCGGGGGGCGAGGCGACGGAGGCCGCGACGCGCTGGCGCCCGGTGGTCGAGGCACTGGGCACGGAGGCACCGGTGGCACAGGCTCTCAGCAGCCCCCTGATGGTGTCGCTGGCCAGGGCCACGTACAACCCGAGGCCCGGGGACGGGGCCGGGGCCAGGGCCGGGGTCGGGCGGTCGGGCGGCGCGTGGACGGGTGCCGGGACCCTTCCGGACCTTGCGATCGGCCCGTGCAGGGGGACCGGGGCCGGGCAACTGCCCGATCCTGCCGATCTGTTGCGGTGCCCGACTTCCTCGGCGGTGGCGGCTCATCTCTTTGACGCCTTCGTCGATGCCGCCTACCGACCGCACCCGCGCCGCACCAGCCGTTGGACGGCGGTGCAGGCGCGCACCGCGCTCGCGTATTTCGCCCGGCACATGGAGCGGGGGTACGACGGGGCGGCGGAGGTGGCGTGGTGGAAGCTGCACGGGGCCGCGTCGGGGCTGGTGCCACGGGTGCTGGCCGGGGTGGTCCTCGGTGGCCTGGCATGGCTGATCGAGGGGATGACCCTTGCCGTGCTCTTTCGTTTCACGCACGACCCGACCTACGCCCCGGACTGGGGCGACCGGGGCGGGCTCGGCGTACTGGCCGGCTGTCTGTGCGGTGGGCTGGTCGGCGGAATCGCGGCCGGTGCCGTCGCCGCCGGAATGAGCGTGGTCGCCGCGATCGGGCACCTCACGCCGGCTCTGGTGCTGGAACGGCTGGCGGACAGCGGGTCGCTGGCCCTGGCCGGGATGATCAGCTGCGGGCTCGCGGTCGGACATCGGCCGGCACTGCGCCCGCCCGCGGCGTGGGACCGGCGAGTACTGCTGACGGGAGTGGTGACCGGCTTCCTGTACGTGGCGGCGTACGGGAACGCGTGCGGGGTCATCAGCGCGGTCGTGCTCACGGTGGCGGCCTGCGCCGTCGGTGTGGACGGCGCTCCACCGCCACGCACCCCCGTCGCCCGAATCCGCTGGGTGTGGAGCCCTCGCGGCCTCGCCATGGGGCTGCTGGCCGGTGCCCTGATGGGGAGCGTCTATCTGGCGGAGGGCCTGCTCACGGGTGTGCTCGGTGGGGACGTGAACCGCTACTACGTGGCCCCGGCCGACCCGCTCGAAGCCGTCTGGGAGTCCTGGCAACAGGGATCACTGCTCGCGCTCAACTGCATGCTCGTCCAGGGGATGCGAGCCGTCCCCGTGGACCTCGCCGGGCCGGCCGACGCGGCCGCGCTGCTCCGCAACGACCGTCGCACCCTGGCCACCTGCACGGTGACGGCGGCGCTCCTGCTCGCCGCCGTGTTCGGCGCCCAGGACCTGAGCGTCCTCACTGTTGCGCGACTCTGGTTCCCGGACACGCTGTTCACCGACGGCTACGGCTGGCTCTCGCTCTCCGGACTGATCCCCGCCCTGCTGATGGGCCTGGCCGTGGGCCTTCGACAGACAGCCTGGAGCCGCTACGCCGTCGCCCGCTGGCAACTGGTGCTGCGCGCGGGACTGCCCCGCGACCTGATGGCCTTCCTGGCCGACGCCCACGAACAACGCGGTGTTCTCCGCCGCGTCGGCGCCGTCTACCAGTTCCGGCACATCGAGCTGCAGCACCATCTCGCGGACCGGGAACGGTAGTTCACAGCGAGGCCCGCAGCCACTGCTCCACGCTCGCGATGTGCACCGTCGCCCACGACCGCGCCGCCTCCGCGTCACGATCCCGTAGCGCGGCGAGGATCATGCGGTGCTCGTGCAGCGTGCGGCTGACCGCGTCCTCCTGGGTCAGGCCTCGCCAGATCCTCGCCCGGGTCGTGGGGCCCGACAGGCCGTCGAGGAGGGAGCAGAGGACCGAGTTGCCGGAGCTCTGCACGATGCCGCGATGGAAGTCGAGGTCGCAGGCGACCAGTTCCTCCACCGAGGGGGTGGAGCCCAGTTTGTCCAACTGGGCCGACAGGGCGTTCAGTTGCTGCTCACTGATCCTCAGCGCCGCCATCGAGGTCGCGGCCGGCTCCAGGATGCGGCGGACGGCCAGGAACTCCAGGACCGTGTCGTCGCGGTGGAAGTCGACGACGAAACTCAGCGCCTCCAGGAGAAGCTGGGGGTCCAGGCTCGTCACATACGTGCCGTCACCCTGTCGCACGTCCAGGATCCGGATCAGCGACAGGGCCCGCACGGCCTCCCGCAGGGAGTTGCGGGACAGCCCGAGCTCGGAGGCGAGCTCGCTCTCCTTGGGGAGTCGGTCGCCGGGGCGCAGGGCGCCCGAGACGATCATGCCCTTGATCTTCTCGATCGCCTCGTCGGTGACTGCCATGGCCGGCCTCCCTGTGGTTCCCGCACGTCCGCAAAGACATCCGATGTCTTACGCCATTATGGGGGCCGACCTGCCGATCGGGGTGCCAAACGGCCCGCTCAGACAAGGTCTTCCAGATCGGCGATCACCGTACGCTCGTCCAGCGTCGTCAGCACCCGGTCCCGCAGGAGGACCCGCCCGTCGACGACGGTGTCCCGCACGTCCGCCGAGTGCGCCGCGTACGCGAGCGTCGACATCTTCGTGACGGTCGCGCTCTTCCTCTACTTCGCGCTGAGCGAGGGCTCCTTCCGTGAGTCGGCCACCCTCCTCGACACCCTGCGGTACGTCTCCGTCGCCGCCATCCTCGGCCTCGGCCTCGGCGTCACCCTCACCATGGCCGTCGGCGGAATGGACATGTCCGTCGGCGCGGTGGCCGGACTGGGCGTCTCCGTCGCCGCGCAGACGATGGTCGTCCACAATCAGGTCGGCTCGGTCGCGATCATCGCGGCGGGCGCGGTGGCAGGTCTGCTGAACGCGCTCCTCATCGTGGTGCTGAAGATCCCCGACATGCTGGCCACGCTCGGCACGATGTTCGTCATCCAGGGCACCAAGCTCATCCTGGTCGACGGCCAGTCGATCACCCCGGGCATGACCCTGGACGACGGTTCCACGGCACCCGGCAAGTTCACCGAGGGCTTCCTGAAGATCGACCGGGCACGGTCCTCGGCATCCCCATCTCGGTCCTCGTCTTCGGCGGCCTGACGATCGCCGCCTGGGTCTTCCTGGCCCGCACCCGCTGGGGCCGCGTCCTGTACGCCATCGGCGCCAACCCCGAGGCCTCCCGCCTGGCCGGCATCCGCGTCGGCGCGTACCGCTCCCTCGCCTACGTCATCTCCGGCGTCCTCGCCTCGATCGGCGGCCTGATCCTGGCGTCCCGCATCGGCCAGGGCGATGTGAGCGCCGGAACGTCCCAGTTGCTGGAGGCGGTGGCGGTCGCGCTGGTCGGCACCTCGGTCCTCGGCCGCGGCCGCGGCCGCCCGAACGTCTGGGGCACGGCCCTCGGCGCGGTGCTGATCGGCATCATCACGACCGGCCTGACCATCAAGGGCCTGCCGTACTGCACGCAGGACGTCGTCGAGGGCGCGGTCCTCATCCTCGCCCTGTCCAAGCGCCGCACCGCATAGGGGAGTTCACCGACCATGGGCTACCGCATCCTGGAGACCGACGACATCCCCGCGTACCTGCGTGAGCGGGGCCACTGGAACGAGGCGGCCGATCCGCAGGTCCGCGAGGTCTCGGACGGCAACATGAACCGGGCGTTCCTGGCGTCGAACGCCGACGGCACCCGCAGCCTCGCCCTCAAGCAGGCCCTGCCCTGGGTCCGCGTCGCCGGCCCCTCCTGGCCGATGAACCCGGACCGAGCCGACGCCGAGGCACGGGCCTACGAGCAGGTCGCCCGGGTCGCCCCGGACAAGATCCCCACGATCCACGGCTACGACCCCGAGAACTACGCCCTCGTCATGGAGGACATGTCGGACCTGGAGGTGCTGCGGACCCTGCTGAACGAAGGCGCCTCCTACGGTCCGCACATCTCGGCGAGGACCGGCGAGTTCATCGCCCAGTTCTCCTTCGCGACCAGTGACTTCGGCATGGCGTCGGCCGACCGCAAGGCGCTGATCGCGGCCTCGGCCAGCCCCGAGCTCTGCAAGATCACGGAGGACGTGGTCCTGTCGGAGCCGTACATCGAGCACGAGCACAACCACTGGCACTAGGGCCTGGACGACCTGGCGAGGGAGTTCCGCGCCGACACCGGGCTGCGCACGGAGGTCGCCGACCTCCGCCACACCTTCATGACCAGCGCCCAGGCCCTGCTCCACGGCGACCTGCACACCGGCAGCATCATGGTCGGCGAACGCGAAGGCGCCCCCGTCGTACGGGCCTTCGACCCCAAGTTCTCCTTCGTCGGCCCGATCGGCTACGACCTCGGCCTGTACTGGGCCAACACACTGGTGTCGGAGGAACGAGCCCGCGCGCTGGGCACGCTGTCGGACCACCCCGACCAACTCCGCCTGTCCTGGGAGGCGTTCGAGACGGAGTTCCGTCGGCTGTGGCAGACCCGCATCGACACCTTCTTCGACGACGCCTATCTGGACCGCTTCCTGCGCCGGGTCTGGACCGACTCCGTGGGCTACGCCGGTACGGAGATCATCCGCCGGATCATCGGCTTCGCCCACCTGACCGACCTGACGACTCTTCCTGACCCGGTACCGGCGTCCCGCCGGGCACTGCTGCTGGGCCGCGAACTCGTCGTGCGGCGCGAGGAGCTGACGTCACCGCAGGCCGTGCGCGACGTCGTGGCCTCACTCGGCTGACTCGGCGTCGAACCACTCCTTGCCGGCAGCCCAGTGCCCCACCCAGCCCGCGAAGCCGGGCGCGGAGATCGTGAAACCGAACTCCGCGCCGAAGGGCATGGCGCCGACGTCCGTGACGTGCCAGATGTGCCCTCGGTGCGGGCCGGTGACGACGAGGTGCCAGTTCATCGCGCACCCGTCCGTCCCGAGCACGATCGAACCGTGGTTGAAGACCTGGTCGGTGACGGCCTCGGGGTCCTCGTAGGACCCCTCGTCCTCCTCCCAGAGCCACGGCTCCGTCAGCGGGAACGGCTCGGCCAGGCTCCGCTCCGCACCGTCGCCGCCCCAGTCGGACGGCAGCTCGGCCAGCCCCACCAGCCCGTACTCCGGCGGTCCCTGGAACGACCCGTCCGATATCTCCGCCACGAACGTCCGGTACGGCTCCGGCAGCACGATCCCGTGCTCCGCCTCGAAGGCACGTACCGCCTCCCACCCGAGCGCCGACGCACCGGCGTCGTCCACGCCGAACGCCTTCCGGAGCGCGTCGAGATCCTCAGAGGCGGCCTGTTCCATGTTCATACGCCCATGAGAACACCCGCCACTGACAACGCGGGCACACGAAAGGGGCGGCTCCGTCGGCGCGGAGTCGCCCCTTTCGCGTACCGGCCCCCATAGGGGAGAGGGGCCGTTTCTCGGTGGTGCCGGCCAGGTCAGGGAGGGGCCGGCCCGAGGTCTACTTCTTGTCGAGCAGGTCCTGGACCTTGGCGCGGACGTCGTCCGTGGCCAGGCCGCGGATCGTCAGCGTCGTACGGCGGCGCAGCACGTCGTCCGTCGTCTCGGCCCACTCGTTGTCCCGGGCGTAGACGACCTGCGCCCAGATCTCCGGGGCGTCCGGGTGGACGCGCTGGGCCAGCTCCGGGTCGTCGTTCGCCAGCCGGGCGATGTCGAAGGCCAGCGAACCGTAGTGCGTGGCCAGGTGCTTCGCGGTGTCCGCCGCCATGCGCGGACCCGGCGCCGGGTTGTCGACCAGCAGCCGGTGCGCGACCGCGCGCGGGTTGGCGACACCCGGCAGCGGCAGCTTCTTCGGCAGCGAGGAGATCGGCTCGAAGTCGTCGCCCAGCGGGTGGCCCGGCAGCGCCTCCAGCTTCTGCATGACCGTACGGCCGATGTGCCGGAAGGTCGTCCACTTGCCGCCCGCGACGGACAGCATGCCGCCCTTGCCCTCGGTCACCACCGTCTCCCGCTTGGCCTTCGCGGTGCTGCCGGGGCCACCCGGCAGCACGCGCAGACCCGCGAAGGCGTACGTGATGAGGTCACGGTCGAGCTGCTGGTCCCGGATGGAGAACGCGGCCTCGTCGAGTATCTGGGCCGTGTCCTTCTCGGTGACCGAGACGTCCGCCGGGTCGCCCTCGAACTCCTCGTCCGTGGTGCCGAGCAGCAGCATGTCCTCCCAGGGGAGGGCGAAGGTGATGCGGTACTTGTCGATCGGGGTGGCCAGCGCGGCCTTCCACGGCGCCGTCCGCTTCAGGACCAGGTGCGCGCCCTTGGACAGACGGATCGACGGGGCCGCGTTCGGGTCCTCCAGCTTGCGCAGGTGGTCGACCCACGGGCCGGTCGCGTTGAGGACGAGACGGGCGCTGACCCCGAACTCGTCGCCGGACTGGCGGTCGCGCAGCTCGGCGCCCGTGACCCGGCCCTTGGTGAACCTCAGGCCGGTCACCTCGGCGTGGTTCAGGACCACCGCGCCCGCCTCGACGGCCGCGCGGACCGTCATCAGCGCCATGCGCGCGTCGTTCATCTGGTCGTCGCCGTACACGGCGACGGCCTTGAGATTGTCGGTGCGCAGCTCGGGCACGTCCTGCGCCGCCTTGGCCGGCGAGAGGAGGTGGCCGACGCCGTCACCGAACGCGGAGAGCGCGGAGTAGGCGAAGACGCCCGCCCCGAGCTTCGCGGCGCCGTGCGGCCCGCCCTTGTACACGGGGAGGTAGAACGTGAGCGGGTTCGCCAGGTGGGGAGCCACCTGACGGGAGACCGCACGGCGCTCGAAGTGGTTCTCCGCCACCAGCCTCACCGCGCCGGTCTGCAGATAGCGCAGACCGCCGTGGAGAAGCTTGGAGGAGGCGGAAGAGGTGGCACCGGCGAAGTCGCCGGCGTCGACCAGGGCCACCCGCAGGCCGGACTGCGCGGCGTGCCAGGCAGTGGAGATGCCCAGGATGCCGCCGCCGATCACGAGAAGGTCGTACGACGCCTTGGAGAGCTGCTCCCGGGTCTCGGCGCGGCTCGGGTTGGAGCCGGAGGCCGGGCGCGTACCGAGGGCAGGCACGGACTGCAGGGTGGTCTGACTGGTCATTTCGGGTTCTTACTCCTCATCAGAGCGTGCTGAGCCTACGAGTGGCTCTCGTCAGCTCTCTTCGTCCTCAAGCCAGCCCATCGTCCGCTCGACGGCCTTGAGCCAGCTCTTGTACTCGCGGTCGCGCTTCTCCGCGGCCATGTTGGGGGTCCACTCGGCGGCCCGGCGCCAGTTGGCACGCAGGTCGTCGGTGCTGGTCCAGAAGCCGACGGCGAGACCGGCGGCGTAGGCGGCACCGAGGCAGGTCGTCTCGGCGACCATCGGGCGGACCACCGGGGCGTCCACGAAGTCGGCGAGGGTCTGCATCAGCAGGTTGTTGGAGGTCATACCGCCGTCGACCTTGACGGCCGCGAGCTCGACACCGGAGTCCTTCGTCATGGCGTCGGTGATCTCACGGGTCTGCCAGGCCGTGGCCTCCAGGACGGCGCGCGCGAGGTGCGCCTTGGTGACGTACCGGGTCAGGCCGGCGATCACACCGCGGGCGTCGGAGCGCCAGTACGGGGCGAACAGACCGGAGAAGGCCGGCACGAAGTAGGCGCCGCCGTTGTCCTCGACCGAGAGCGCGAGCGTCTCGATCTCGGCGGCGGTGGAGATCAGGCCCATCTGGTCGCGCATCCACTGCACCAGCGAACCGGTGACGGCGATCGAGCCCTCGAGGGCGTAGACGGCCTTCTGGTCGCCGATCCGGTAGCCGACCGTGGTGAGCAGGCCGTTGTACGAGTTGACCGGCTTCTCGCCGGTGTTCATCAGCAGGAAGGTGCCGGTGCCGTACGTCGACTTGGCCTCGCCCTCGGCGAAACAGGTCTGGC
Organism: Streptomyces sp. NBC_00019; assembly: GCF_045041015.1. NCBI lineage: Bacteria > Bacillati > Actinomycetota > Actinomycetes > Kitasatosporales > Streptomycetaceae > Streptomyces > Streptomyces sp. NBC_00019. The sequence goes on along the minus strand of NZ_CP108302.1, from coordinate 2,446,448 downwards.
CGAACAGGGCCGCCTGCTGGTCACCGAGCGCCGAGGCGACCGGGATGCCGCCGAGCAGCTCGCCCAGCTTGCCGCCGGCGACCTCGCCGTAGACCTCGGCGGAGGAGCGGATCTCCGGGAGGATCGCGAGCGGCACGCCGATGGACTCGGCGATCTTCTCGTCCCACTCCAGCGTGTGGAGGTTCATCAGCATGGTGCGGGAGGCGTTGGTGACGTCGGTGTAGTGCTTGCCGCCGTTGACACCACCGGTCAGGTTCCAGATGACCCAGCTGTCCATGGTGCCGAAGAGGATGTCGCCGTTCTCGGCGCGCTCGCGCAGACCCTCGACGTTGTCGAGGAGCCAGCGGGCCTTCGGGCCGGCGAAGTACGAGGCGAGGGGGAGGCCCGTCTCGCGGCGGAAGCGGTCCTGGCCGACGTTGCGGCCGAGCTCCTTGCAGAGCGCGTCGGTGCGGGTGTCCTGCCAGACGATGGCGTTGTGGACGGGCTCACCGGTGTTCTTGTCCCAGAGCAGCGTGGTCTCACGCTGGTTGGTGATGCCGATGGCCTTGATGTCGTCGCGGGTGATGCCGGCCTTCTGGATGGCTCCGGCGACGACCTCCTCGACGTTGGTCCAGATCTCGTTGGCGTTGTGCTCGACCCAGCCCGGCTTCGGGAAGATCTGCTCGTGCTCCTTCTGGTCGACGGAGACGATGCGTCCGTCGCGGTCGAAGACGATGCAGCGGCTGGAGGTGGTGCCCTGGTCGATGGCGGCGATGAAGGGGCCGGCGGTGTGCGCGTCGGTCACGGTGTGCTCCTGGAGGGTCCTAGGTCGGAAAGCTGTGGGTACCGCGTGCTGCGAGGCTCGTGCTGTGAGGGTTTTCTAAGCAAAAGCGACGTTGTAGATACCCGCAGCGATCGCGCCGCCGATCAGCGGACCGGCCACCGGGATCCACGCGTAGCTCCAGTCCGAGCCGCCCTTGTTGGGCAGCGGCAGGAGGGCGTGCACGATACGCGGACCGAGGTCACGGGCCGGGTTGATGGCGTAGCCGGTCGGGCCACCGAGAGACAGACCGATCGAGACGACGACCAGCGAGGTGATGAGAGCGCCCAGGGTGCCCAGGCCGTTGCCGCCGTCGTTGAGGCCCTGCGTGAGGACGGCGAGCACCAGCACGATGGTGCCGATGATCTCCGTGGCCAGGTTCTGCACCACGTTCCGGATCTCCGGACCGGTGGAGAAGATGCCGAGGACCGGACCCGCGCCCTGTTCCTGGGCTTCGACCGCCTTGGTCTTGGTGGCCTGCGCGCCCGGACCGCCGACGATCTCCTTGTCGGTGAGGTGCGCGTGGAACTGGCCGTAGTAGGCGACCCAGACCAGGGTGGCACCGATCATGGCGCCGAGGAGCTGCCCGCCCCAGTAGGTCGGGACCTGGCTCCACTCGATGCCGTTGTCCTTGAGCGCGAGCGCCAGGGTGACGGCCGGGTTCAGGTGCGCGCCGGAGAGCGGCGCGGAGGTGTAGACGGCCGTCAGTACGGCGAAACCCCACCCGAAGGTGATGGCGAGCCAGCCCGCGTTGCGGGCCTTGGAGGCCTTCAGCGTGACGGCGGCGCAGACGCCGCCGCCGAGCAGGATGAGTACGGCGGTACCGATGGTCTCGCCGATGAAGATGTCGGAGCTGGACACCCGCGACTCCTTTGTCCTTCGTCCAGGGGACCGAACCCCGGGTCCCTCCGGAGGTTCGAGCTGCTCTCGGGTGAGAGCTGGGCCGGCCCTTGGCGTTGTCACACTCTAGCGCGTATTGCCGGTAGGTGTTCGACAATGCCGACCGATGGACGGGAGTCTCGCTCTGGCGTTACATGTGCGTCAAGGGTTCTGTTATCGAAAGCACGATCGTTATTGATTGCTGTGAGCTATCGATCTTCATATGAGGCTGCTATAGGGCATCGTCCGATATGTCCGCTTCAGGGTATGGCGAAGACCGGAACGCCGTAAGGGTGTCCCGGTGTGCTCTTACCGACTTCTAGAAGCGCCCGGCGCCCAGGTCCCGCGACACCGCGCGGGCACAGTCCCGTACCGCCGCGATCACCTCGGGACGCAGCTCGCCGTCCCGGCACAGCCGCTCCACGGCCCCCGTGATGCCGACCGCGCCCACCGGCATCCGTCGCCGGTCGTGGATGGGGGCGGCCACACCGGCCACGCCCTCCCAGGTCTCCTCCACGTCCGCGGAGTAGCCACGCGCGCGTGTGATGTCGAGGATGTTCTCGAAGGCGTCCAGCTCGGACACCGTGCGGTCGGTGAACGTCTTGCGGTCCGCCTCGATGGCCTCACTGTGCGCCACCGGGTCGTACGCCGACAGCACCTTGCCCAGCGCCGTGGAGTGCAGCGGCTGCATGGCCCCGATCTCCAGCACCTGCCGGCTGTCGTCGGGCCGGAAGACGTGGTGCACGATCAGCACGCCCTGCTGGTGCAGGACGCCCAGATAGACGCTCTCGCCGCTGGACCGGGCCAGATCGTCGGTCCACACCAGGGCGCGCGCCCGCAGCTCGTGCACATCGAGATAGGTGGTGCCCAGGCGCAGCAGCTCGGCGCCCAGCTGGTAACGCCCGGACGCCTCGTCCTGCTCGACGAACCCCTCCAGCTGCAGGGTGCGCAGGATGCCGTGCGCGGTGCCCTTGGCGAGGCCCAGGGCCGAGGCGATGTCCGAGAGGCCGAGCCGCCGCTCGCCGCCCGCGAGCAGGCGCAGCATCGCGGCCGCCCGTTCGAGCGACTGGATGTTCCGTGCCATCGCCGTTCTGCCTCCGTCCCCTTCGCCGTCGACCCGCGACGTCGCTGCCGCCGTTCGGCAATGTCGAACACTACTAGTCCATGCCGACCAACCGCCAATGGTCGTACGACACCTTTAGGTCACTCGTGATGCACACTCGCGTCACTCGTATCCCGGGAATGACCTGCCCGGCATCCTCGTCCGTCCCGTGGACGCTCTGACCGTTCGGGTCGGGTCCCGGCTACCCTGACGGCGTGCGCCCGCTGTGGGAAGCCCCGCGGCAGGACGCAAAGCCGACAGCCGTCGCACCCACAGGGAGCCCTTTCATGGCCTCGTTGCCACCGACCCCTTCCGCCGACAGCCGGACCCGTGCGTCCGCGCTCCGCGAGGCGCTCGCCACCCGTGTGGTGGTCGCCGACGGGGCGATGGGCACGATGCTCCAGGCGCAGGACCCCACGATGGAGGACTTTCAGCAGCTCGAGGGCTGCAACGAGATCCTCAATGTGACCCGGCCCGACATCGTGCGCTCGGTGCATGCCGAGTACTTCGACGCGGGCGTCGACTGCGTCGAGACCAACACCTTCGGCGCCAACCTGACCGCCCTCGGCGAGTACGACATCCCCGAGCGAGTCCACGAACTGTCCGAGGCCGGCGCGCGCATCGCCCGCGAGACGGCCGACGAGTACGCCGCCCGCGACGGCCGCCGGCGCTGGGTCCTCGGCTCGGTCGGCCCGGGCACCAAGCTGCCCACGCTCGGCCACACCACCTTCGGTGCCATCCGTGACGCGTACCAGCAGAACGCCGAGGGCCTGCTCGCCGGCGGTGCCGACGCGCTGCTGGTGGAGACCACCCAGGACCTGCTCCAGACCAAGGCCTCGGTCATCGCCGCCCGCCGGGCCATGGAGACGGCCGGATACGACGTCCCGCTGATCGTCTCGGTCACGGTGGAGACGACCGGCACCATGCTGCTCGGTTCGGAGATCGGTGCCGCGCTGACCGCGCTGGAGCCGCTCGGCATCGACATGATCGGCCTGAACTGTGCGACCGGGCCCGCCGAGATGAGCGAGCACCTGCGCTATCTGGCCCGCCACTCCCGCATCCAGCTGTCCTGCATGCCCAACGCCGGTCTGCCGGTGCTGGGCAAGAACGGCGCCCACTACCCCCTGACCGCGCCCGAACTGGCCGACGCGCAGGAGAACTTCGTCCGCGAATACGGCCTGTCCCTCATCGGCGGCTGCTGCGGCACCACCCCCGAGCATCTGCGCCAGGTCGTCGAGCGGGTGCGCGAGCTCGCGCCCACGGAGCGCAACCCGCGTCCCGAGCCGGGTGCGGCTTCGCTGTATCAGACGGTGCCGTTCCGGCAGGACACGTCGTACATGGCGATCGGTGAGCGGACGAACGCGAACGGGTCGAAGAAGTTCCGTGAGGCCATGCTGGAGGGCCGCTGGGACGACTGTGTGGAGATGGCCCGGGACCAGATCCGCGAGGGCGCGCACATGCTGGACCTGTGCGTGGACTACGTCGGGCGTGACGGTGTCGCCGACATGGAGGAGCTGGCCGGCCGGTTCGCGACCGCGTCCACGCTGCCGATCGTGCTGGACTCCACCGAAGTTCCCGTCATCCGGGCGGGCCTGGAGAAGATCGGCGGCCGTGCGGTCATCAACTCGGTCAACTACGAGGACGGCGACGGCCCCGAGTCCCGGTTCGCGAAGGTCACCAAGCTGGCGCAGGAGCATGGTGCCGCGCTGATCGCGCTGACCATCGACGAGGAGGGCCAGGCCCGCACCCCGGAGCACAAGGTCGCCATCGCCGAGCGGCTCATCGACGACCTGACCGGGAACTGGGGCATCCACGAGTCGGACATCCTCATCGACACCCTGACCTTCACCATCTGCACCGGTCAGGAGGAGTCGCGCAAGGACGGCATCGCCACCATCGAGGCGATCCGCGAGCTCAAGCGCCGCCATCCGGATGTGCAGACCACCCTGGGTCTGTCGAACATCTCCTTCGGCCTGAACCCGGCGGCCCGGATCCTGCTCAACTCGGTCTTCCTGGACGAGTGCACGAAGGCGGGTCTGGATTCGGCGATCGTGCACGCCTCGAAGATTCTGCCGATCGCCCGGTTCAGCGAGGAAGAGGTGCAGACCGCCCTCGACCTCGTCTACGACCGGCGGGCCGAGGGCTATGACCCGTTGCAGAAGCTGATGGCGCTGTTCGAGGGCGCCACCGCCAAGTCGTTGAAGGCGGGCAAGGCCGAGGAGCTGGCCGCGCTGCCGCTGGAGGAGCGCCTCAAGCGCCGGATCATCGACGGTGAGAAGAACGGCCTGGAAGCGGACCTCGATCAGGCGCTGGAGACTACTTCGGCCCTGGACATCGTCAACGAGACCCTCCTGGACGGCATGAAGGTCGTCGGCGAGCTGTTCGGCTCGGGCCAGATGCAGCTGCCGTTCGTCCTTCAGTCCGCCGAGGTGATGAAGACCGCCGTCGCCTATCTCGAACCGCACATGGAGAAGACGGACGACGACGGCAAGGGCACGATCGTGCTGGCCACGGTGCGCGGCGATGTGCACGACATCGGCAAGAACCTCGTCGACATCATCCTGTCCAACAACGGCTACAACGTGGTCAACCTGGGCATCAAGCAGCCGGTCTCCGCGATCCTGGAAGCCGCCGCGGAGCACCGCGCCGATGTGATCGGCATGTCGGGGCTGTTGGTGAAGTCCACGGTGATCATGAAGGAGAACCTGGAGGAGCTCAACCAGCGTGGCCTGGCGGCCGACTTCCCGGTCATCCTCGGCGGAGCCGCCCTGACCCGGGCCTATGTCGAGCAGGACCTGCACGAGATCTACGAGGGCGAAGTCCGCTACGCCCGCGACGCCTTCGAAGGCCTGCGCCTCATGGACGCCCTGATCGGCGTCAAGCGGGGAGTGCCCGGGGCGAAACTGCCCGAGCTCAAGCAGCGCCGGGTGCGTGCGGCCGCCGCCGTCGAGGTCGACGAGCGCCCCGAGGAGGGCCACGTCCGTTCCGACGTCGCCGTCGACAACCCCGTGCCCACCCCGCCGTTCTGGGACACCCGCGTCATCAAGGGCATCCAGCTCAAGGAGTACGCGACCTGGCTCGACGAGGGCGCCCTCTTCAAGGGCCAGTGGGGCCTCAAGCAGGCCCGCGCGGGCGACGGACCGACGTACGAGGAACTCGTCGAGACCGAGGGCCGGCCGCGGCTGCGCGGTCTGCTGGACAAGCTCCAGACGGAGAACCTTCTCGAAGCTGCCGTCGTCTACGGCTACTTCCCGTGCGTGTCCAAGGACGACGACCTGATCATCCTCGACGACCAGGGCAACGAGCGCACCCGCTTCACCTTCCCGCGCCAGCGCCGCGGCCGCCGACTGTGCCTGGCGGACTACTTCCGCCCCGAGGAGTCGGGGGACACGGACGTCGTCGGCCTCCAGGTCGTCACCGTCGGCTCCCGGATCGGCGAGGAGACAGCCAAGCTGTTCGAGGCGAACTCCTACCGCGACTACCTCGAACTGCACGGCCTGTCCGTCCAGTTGGCCGAGGCGCTCGCCGAGTACTGGCACGCACGCGTGCGTTCGGAACTGGGCTTCGCCGGTGAGGACCCGGGCGACATCGAGGACATGTTCGCCCTGAAGTACCGGGGCGCCCGCTTCTCCCTCGGCTACGGCGCCTGCCCGAACCTCGAGGATCGCGCCAAGATCGCCGACCTGCTCCAGCCCGAACGCATCGGCGTCCAGCTGTCCGAGGAGTTCCAGCTGCACCCCGAGCAGTCCACGGACGCGATCGTGATCCATCACCCCGAGGCCAAGTACTTCAACGCACGCTGAGGCGCCCCTCGACCGTGACTCCGGTGTGCCCCTGGGCACACCGGTTAAACAAGGCATGTCGTCGTACCGCGACGTACACTGGTCGGTCCACCGCAGGCCGGCTCCCTTCGTGGGAGCCGGCCTGATCGTCCCTCAAGGAGGTGCGCCAGGATGACCAGCACGGTCCCCGCGCCAGTAACCCGTACGGCCGAAGGCTCAGCCCTGCAGGCGGTGCTCCTCGACATGGACGGCACCCTCGTCGACACCGAGGGGTTCTGGTGGGACGTCGAGGTCGAGATCTTCGCCGGCCTCGGCCACGCCCTCGACGACTCATGGCGCCATGTGGTGGTCGGCGGCCCCATGACCCGCAGCGCGGGGTTCCTGATCGAGGCCACCGGCGCCGACATCACTCTCGCCGAGCTGTCGGTGCTGCTCAACCAGGGGTTCGAGGACCGCATCGGCCGCACCCTGCCGCTGATGCCGGGCGCCGCCCGGCTGCTGGCCGAGCTCGCCGAGTACGAGATCCCCACGGCCCTGGTCTCCGCGTCGCACCGGCGCATCATCGACCGGGTGCTCACCACGCTCGGCCCCCAGAACTTCGCGCTCACCGTGGCGGGGGACGAGGTGGCCCGGACCAAGCCGCACCCCGACCCGTATCTCTTCGCCGCCGCCGGTCTCGGCGCGGATCCGGCCAGATGCGCGGTCGTGGAGGACACCGCGACCGGTATCGCGGCGGCCGAGGCCGCGGGCTGCCACGTCGTGGCCGTGCCCTCGGTCGCACCCATCGCCCCGGCCGCCCGGCGCACTGTCGTGACCTCGCTCGAGGAGGTGGACCTGGCATTTCTGCGCGGTCTGATGACGGAAATGCGCTGAGCGTTCACCCAGCGTGCGGCGCCGATAGAGGCCGCATTTCCCGGGTCCGCACGCAAAGGAATTCCCAGCTCGATGGATGGCCGAATTCCGGTACGGGCACAAACCGTTGGTGATGTGACGTTCCCCACGCGACGGGGGATCGACACTCGATGAGGTGTGTGCTTCGACGCCCGGTTCGGGCGTCTTGCGCGTGCCCTTGTGTCCCGATTGATGGGACCCTGCACGAATCCTTCCCCTGTCGGGTTTTCAATGCGTCCACACCCGGTTTCGCTGCGTGATGGCAGCTCAACTCCGGTGGCCGTCAACCCTCGTGCAGGTGCGGACTAATCTCGTCGCGAGAACATCGACGAAACCCCCCGTGATCCGCCGCACCACCCATGCATGCCGGGTACACGGACTCAACAGCTCTGGAGAAACTCGAGCATGAACCGCAAGACTTTGGTGCTGCCGGCCGTCATCGGTCTGCTCGCGCCGGTCCTCGCCGCGTGCGGTGGGTCCGACGGCGGCAGTGGCGGCGGGGACGGAATCGTCGTCGGCACCACGGACCGGTTCACCGCCTCGCAGGAAGCCCCCGCGCCCCTCGACCCGGCGTACGCCTACGACGTCGGCACCTGGAACATCCTGCGCCAGACCGTGCAGACCCTGATGATCCAGCCGCGCGGCGACGGCGAACCCGTGCCCGAGGCCGCCGAGAGCTGCCGCTTCACCGACACCGGCAACGAGCGTTACGCCTGCACCCTGCGCAAGGACCTGAAGTTCGCGAACGGCGACGCCATCACGGCCGAGGACGTCAAGTACTCCATCGACCGCGCCCGTTCCCTCAAGGCCGACAGCGGTGTCTTCGCCCTGCTGTCCACCGTCGACACCGTCGAGACCAAGGGCGACCGCGAGGTGATCTTCCACCTCAAGACGGCCGACGCCACGTTCCCGTACAAGCTGTCGACCCCCGTCGCCGGCATCGTCAACCCCGACGACTACCAGCGCGGCAAGCTGCGCGACGGCTTCGACGTCGACGGCTCCGGCCCGTACACCATGTCGGCCGACGTCAAGAACGACGAGCTCGTCGACGCCGTGTTCACCAAGAACCCTAATTACAAGGGGACGCTGAAGGTGAACAACGAGAAGGTCGAGCTGCGCTCCTTCGAGGACGCCGACGCCATGGGTACCGCCCTGAACGACGGTGACATCGACGTCATGTCCCGCACCATGTCGCCCGAGCAGATCGAGAAGCTCTCCGCCTCCTCGGACGACGACGTCGACCTCGTCGAGATGCCCGGCCTGGAGATCCGGTACCTGGCCTTCAACACCACCGCCGCGACCGTCAAGACCAAGGCCGTGCGCCAGGCGATGGCCCAGATCGTCAACCGCAGCGAACTCGTCTCCAAGGTCTACGGCTCCGAGGCCGAGCCGCTGTACTCGCTGGTCCCGGCGAGCATCACCGGCCACTCCAACTCGTTCTTCAACAAGTACGGCGACCCGAGCAAGGCCAAGGCCCAGGCGCTGCTGACAAAGGCGAGCATCACCACCCCGGTCAAGCTGACCCTGCACTACACGACCGACCACTACGGCGCCGCCACCAAGAACGAGTTCGAGCAGCTGCAGAAGCAGCTCAACGACAGCGGCCTGTTCGACGTCAGCATCAAGGGAGCGCCCTGGGCGACCTTCCGCCCCGCCGAGCAGAAGGGCGAGTACGACGTCTACGGCATGGGCTGGTTCCCCGACTTCCCGGACGCCGACAACTACCTCGCGCCGTTCCTCGACAAGGACAACTTCCTCGGCTCGCCGTACGCCAACAGCGAGATCCGCAACACTCTGATCCCGGAGTCCCGCCGCGAGGCCGACCGGCTGTCCGCCACCAGCAGCCTGACGGACATCCAGGACATCGTCGCCGACGACGTCCCCGTGCTGCCGCTGTGGCAGGGCAAGCAGTACGTCGCCGCTCGCGACGACGTCACGGGCACCGCCTATGTCCTCAACTCCTCCTCGACCCTTCAGCTGTGGGAGCTCAGCCGCGGCGTGAGCGGCTGATCCGTCCCCCTGCCCGGGCCGCGGACGACGGCCCCGGGATTCGCCAACCGACGACAAGGGCATCCGTAAGTGAACATGCGTAACCAGTGGCCGGTCCTGCCGATGATGGCGGGACTGGCCTCCGGCCTGTTGACCGGCTGCGGTACGGAGAACGGGGGCTCGGGGAGCGACGGCTCCAACGTGGTGATGGGGATGTCGGACGACGTCCTGGCCACCGACCCCGCGTCCGGCTACGACCCCGGATCCTGGCTGTTGTTCAACAACGTCTTCCAGTCGCTGCTGAGCTTCCCCAAGGGCGGCACGGAGCCCGAGCCCGAGGCCGCGGAGAGCTGCGAGTTCAGCGACACCGGGACCAGGGTCTACACCTGCACGCTCAAGGACGGCCTGCAGTTCAGCAACGGTGACTCGCTTACCTCGGAGGACGTCAAGTTCTCCTTCGACCGCATGCTGAAGATCAACGACGACGCCGGTCCCGCGATCATGTTCCCCATGCTCGAAAAGGTCGAGACGCCGGACGAGAAGACGGTCGTCTTCAAGCTGAACACGCCCGACGCCACCTTCCCGAGCAAGATCGCCTCCGGCGCCGGCTCCATCGTCGACCACCGGCAGTACGACGCCGACGGGCTGCGCAAGGACGGCGAGGCGGTCGGCTCCGGCCCCTACAAGCTGGACTCGTTCGGCGACGACGATGCCGTCTTCTCCGTCAACGAGAACTACAAGGGCACCGCCGACGTACAGAACTCCGGCGTCACCCTGAAGTTCTTCCACGGCGACCAGGACGAGCTCAAGCAGTCCCTGATCGACAACAAGATCGACATCGCCTACCGAGGCCTCAGCGCGAACGACATCGCCGACATCGAGGCCGCCGGTACCGACGCGGACGTTGAGCTCGTCGACGGCACCAGCGCCGAGGTCCAGCACCTGGTCTTCAACATGAACGACCCGGTCGCCGGACAGCTCGGAGTACGCAAGGCCATCGCCTACCTGCTCGACCGCGACGCCCTCATGACAGAGGTCTACCAGGGCACCGCCACCTCGCTGTACTCGATCATCCCGGCCGGTATCGCGGGCCACAACACGGCCTTCTTCGACACCTACGGCGCCAACCCGTCCAAGACCAAGGCCGCCGCGGCCCTGAACGCCGACGGCATCACCGGCAAGGTCAAACTGACCCTCTGGTCGACCCCCACCCGCTACGGCCCGGCCACCGACCAGGAGCTCAAGGCGATCGCCGGACAGCTCAACAAGAGCGGCCTGTTCGACGCCGACGTCAAGTCCGTCGACTTCGAGCAGTACGAGAAGGACATCGCCGCCGGCAAGTACGGCGTCTACGTGAAGGGCTGGGTGCCCGACTACCCGGACCCCGACAACTTCACGGCCCCCTTCTTCGGCAAGGGCAACGTGCTGGACAACAACTACGACAACAACACGATCACCGGCACCCTCATCCCGCGCACGGCCGCCCAGAGCGACCGCGCCGCGACCGACAACGACTACGGCCGCCTCCAGGACCTGGTCGCCGAGGAGCTCCCGGTCATCCCGCTCTGGCAGGCCAAGCAGTACGCGGTCGTCCGCGAGGACGTCTACGGCCTGGAGTACTGCCTCGACGCCTCGACGGTCTTCCGCTTCTGGGAGATCAGCAAGGGCTGAGGCCGGACATCCGGACACGACGAAGGGCGCCTCTTCTCACGAAGGGGCGCCCTTGGCCGTCGTACGACGTGGTCCTACTGCGCGCCGGGGCGCACCAGACCGCTCTCGTACGCGTACACCGCCGCCTGCACCCGGTCGCGCAGCCCCAGCTTGGTGAGGACGTGACCCACATGCGTCTTCACGGTGGTCTCGCTCACGAACAGGTCCGCGGCGATCTCGGCGTTGGACAACCCGCGCGCCACCAGTTTCAGCACCTCGACCTCACGGTCGGTGAGCGTGTGCAGGGTGTCCGGGACGGGGTCGTCGCCCGAGGGCAGATGCGTGGCGTACTTGTCGAGCAGCCGGCGCGTGATGCTCGGCGCGAGCATCGCCTCACCGGCGGCGACCACACGGATCGCCTGCACGAGCTCGTTGGCCGGGGCATCCTTGAGCAGGAAGCCGCTGGCCCCCGCCCGCAACGCCTCCACCACGTACTCGTCGAGGTCGAAAGTGGTCAGTACCAACACCTTCGCCGGGCCGTCCCGCCCGGGGCCGGTGATCTGCCGGGTTGCCTCCACACCGTCCATCCGCGGCATGCGGATGTCCATCAGGACCACGTCGGGCTGCAAGGCCCGCACCTGGTCGAGCGCCTGGAGCCCGTCGCCGGCCTCGCCGACCACAGCGATGTCCTGCTCGGCTTCCAGGATCATCCGGAAGCCGGTGCGCAGCAGCGGCTGGTCGTCGACCAGTAGGACGCGGATGGCCACGTGAGTCTCCTTCGCTAGTCCGGCCCCATTCTGCCCTGCTGGTCGTCGCCGGACTCGGCCGCCCTCACCGCCAGGGGATACGGCGGGGGAGTGCCGCCGAACTCCGGGCAGTGGGCCTGGTGGTCGCACCAGCCGCACAGCTTGGTGGGGCGGGGCCGCCAGTCGCCCGTTTCCGTCGCCTCCCGGATCGCCTCCCACAGCGCGAGCAGCTTGCGCTCGACACGCTCCAGGTCGGCGAGGACCGGGTCGTACGTCAGGACGTCACCGCTGCCGAGGTAGACGAGCTGGAGACGGCGCGGGATCACGTTCTTCAGCCGCCAGACCACCAGGGCGTAGAACTTCATCTGGAACAGGGCGCCTTCGGCGTACTCCGGCCTGGGCGCCTTGCCGGTCTTGTAGTCGACGATGCGGACATCCCCCGTCGGCGCCACATCCACCCGGTCGATGATCCCGCGCAGCTTCAGCCCCGAGTCCAGCACGGCCTCCACGAACAGCTCGCGCTCGGCGGGCTCCAGCCGGGTCGGGTCCTCCAGCCCGAACCACCGCTCGACGAGCTGTTCGGCCTCACCCAGCCACCGCGCCAGCCGCTCGCCCTCCGGATCGTCCGCGAACAGCTCCACGACCTCCGGCCGGGTCTCCCGCAGCCGGTCCCACTGACCCGGGATGAGCGACTTGGCCCGCGGCGGCGTCCGCTCCGCCGCCGGGGCGTCGAAGAGCCGCTCGAGGACCGCGTGCACCAAAGTGCCCCGCGTCGCCGCCTCGCTGGGCTTCTCCGGCAGCCGGTCGATCACCCGGAACCGGTACAGCAGCGGGCACTGCATGAAGTCACTGGCACGCGAGGGCGACAGGGACGCGGGCGCTATGGCGACACGCGCCTCGGCGACGGCCGCCGTGGCCGCCGTCTCCCGCGTCGTCGCCTGCTCGTCCGGTACCGGCGGATCCACTTCCGCGATCCCGCCGCCGGGGGTCTCGGCCGCGCCCTCTGTGCTCGTCTCCATGACCCCAGACCTTACGGCCCACCACTGACAGTGACCCAGTCGCGGCCGAGACCCCTGCGACAACAGAGAAAACAGAGGGGGTGCCGGGGCGGAACGTGTGACGACCGCCGCATACCATCGTCCCGAGACCCTTCCGCCGGCAGGCGCGGAAGACGCTTCGAACGAGGGGACACCGTGGACGAGAGCGGCGGGAGCGGACAGCCGCGGTCCGGCAACGACGAGCCGGCCCAGCACCACGCAGGTCCTGCGGCCTCGACTGCCGACCCCGAACACCCCGAGGTGGATGCCCCCGCGCAGGGCGCCGACCCCGCTGCCGCCGTCCGTTCCGAGGAAGATTCCGCGGACGCGTCGAAGCACGACAGCGAGACCACGGAGAAGACTGCCGCAACGGCTCCCGCCTCACGCGAGGACACCGCGCAGGACACGGAGGAGCGGCCCCCCACCGACGCCACCCCGTCGCAGCACCCCGCCGCCGACGGATCTGGCACGGAAACAGCACCCGAGGACCGCCCCGCCCCTCCCGCAGACGCCACGGACACCCACCCCGACCGCACCCTCGCCCACTCAGGCATGGCCAAGGGCCGCCCGCCCCGGCGCCAGAAAGACCCCGGCGGCGGGCTCCTCATGGGACGCCCCTTCGGCGTGCCCGTGTACGTCGCGCCCAGCTGGTTCCTCGTCGCGGCCCTCATCACCTGGGTGTTCGGCGGCCAGCTGGACCGCGTCCTGCCCGAGCTCGGGGCCGCCCGCTATCTCGTGTCGCTCTTCTTCGCGGTCGCCTTCTACGCCTCCGTGCTCGTGCACGAACTCGCCCACACCGTCGCCGCCCTGCGCTTCAAGCTGCCCGTACGCCGCATCCAGCTCCAGTTCTTCGGCGGTGTCTCCGAGATCGAGAAGGAAGCCGAGACCCCGGGCCGGGAGTTCGTACTGGCCTTCGTCGGCCCACTCCTCTCCCTCGTCCTCGCCGGCCTCTTCTACCTCGCCATGCAGCCCGTGGAACCCGGCACCGTCCCCGGCGTCCTGCTGGCCGGCCTGATGATCTCCAACCTCATCGTGGCCGCCTTCAACCTCCTGCCGGGCCTGCCCCTCGACGGCGGCCGCATGCTCCGCGCGGTCGTCTGGAAGATCACCGGCAAGCCCATGAGCGGCACCATCGCCGCCGCCTGGGTCGGCCGCGCCCTCGCCGTCTCCGTCCTCATCGGCCTCCCCCTGCTCACCCAGTCCGGGGCACTCGGCTCCAACGCCGAGGACAACGTCGGCATGGACACCGTGATGGACGCCCTGCTCGCCGCCATCCTCGCCGCGATCATCTGGACCGGCGCCGGCAACAGCCTCCGCATGGCCCGCCTGCGCGAACACCTCCCCGACCTACGCGCCCGCAACCTCACCCGCCGCGCCGTCCCGGTCGAGACCGACACCCCCCTGTCGGAAGCCCTGCGCCGCGCCAACGAAGCCGGCGCCCGCGCCCTCGTCGTCGTCGACGCAGACGGCGAACCCCTCTCCCTCGTCCGCGAGGCCGCCATCGTCGGCGTCCCCGAACACCGCCGCCCCTGGGTCGCCGTCAGCGGCCTCGCCCAGGACCTCACCGACGGCATGCGCGTCTCCGTGGAACTCGCCGGCGAGGACCTCCTGGACACCCTGCGCGCCACCCCCGCCACCGAGTACCTGGTGGTGGAGGAGACAGGAGAGATCTACGGCGTCCTGTCCGCCGCCGACGTCGAGCGCGCCTTCGTCAAGGCCATGGCCCGCCCCAACTGAACTCCAAGTGGTCGGCGCCCTCCACAAACCCCGGTAGTCTGTTCACATGTCCGAACCGACCGGTGCCGCCCGCAGGCGCGGGCCCTTCAAGGTCGGGGACCAGGTTCAGCTGACCGACCCCAAGGGCCGCCACTACACGTTCACGCTCGAGGCCGGGAAGAACTTCCACACCCACAAGGGTTCCTTCCCGCACGACGAACTGATCGGCGCTCCCGAGGGCAGCGTTGTCCGCACCACCGGGAACGTCGCCTACCTCGCGCTGCGCCCCCTGCTCCCCGACTACGTCCTGTCCATGCCCCGCGGGGCAGCCGTCGTCTACCCGAAGGACGCGGGGCAGATCCTCGCCTTCGCCGACATCTTCCCCGGCGCACGCGTCGTCGAAGCCGGCGTCGGCTCCGGCTCGCTCAGCAGCTTCCTGCTGCGCGCCATCGGCGACCAGGGCATGCTGCACAGCTACGAGCGCCGCGAGGACTTCGCGGAGATCGCCCAGCAGAACGTGGAGCGCTACTTCGGCGGCCCGCACCCCGCCTGGCAGCTCACCGTCGGCGACCTCCAGGACAACCTGTCCGACACCGACGTCGACCGCGTCATCCTCGACATGCTGGCCCCCTGGGAATGCCTGGAGGCCGTCTCCAAGGCGCTGGTCCCCGGCGGCATCCTCTGCTGCTACGTCGCGACCACCACCCAGCTCGCCCGGACCGTCGAGTCCATCCGCGAGATCGGCAGCTTCAACGAGCCGACCTCCTGGGAGTCGATGATCCGCAACTGGCACGTCGAAGGCCTGGCAGTGCGCCCGGACCACCGGATGATCGGCCACACCGGATTCCTGCTCACCGCCCGCCGCCTCGCGGACGGCGTCGAGCCGCCCATGCGCCGCCGCCGCCCCGCCAAGGGCGCCTACGGCGAGGACTACACCGGTCCGAACGCCGACGGAGGCTCCGGCCGCTGAGGCGGCCCCGTGCCGCGTACAACGCAACCGCGCTGTGGCCGAGTTCCCGACAGTCGTCCCGGAACTCGGCCACAGCGCCTTTTCATTGACACCGCACCAGAAAACGCAAGGCCGCGAGCCGACAAGCACCGACCCCGCCGTTCCGCCGCGCTGTGACGTGTGGCACCATGCTGGCCACCCCCACCGGCACCAGCCCTCTCGGGAGTCACCCTCAGTGCAGCAATCCGCGGTCCCGGAACTCGCTCACACCCACACCCGCCCCATCCACTGGGTCGCCACCGCCACAGCAGTCGCCGGCGTCATAGCGCTCTCCTCGGTACTCCAGCCGAATCCGGCCACGGCCGCCCAGGCCGCTGGCCCTCAGTCACACAGCGCCCCCACCGCCGTCACCGCCCCCGACCCCACCGACGTCGACTTCCCGATCGAATGCGGCCCGGTCAAGGCACTGGTGGTGAAGAAGGCTTCCGGCGACCTCGACGGCGACGGCAGGCCCGAGACCGTGGCGGTCGTCCACTGCGACGCCCCCATGGGCACCCCACCCGACGGCGTCTACGTCCTCACCCAGGCCGCCGACGCCAAAACCCCCCGCGTCGTGGCGACCCTCGTGGACCCCAAGGACCGCATCACCGTCAAGACCCTCACGGTCTCCGACGCGACGGTCGCCGCCGACATGGTCGGCTACTCCTCGGACTCCGTACCCAGTTGCTGCCCCGACGTGAACACGAGCGCCAAGTGGCAGTGGAAGGACGGCGCGTTCGTCCGCTCCACACCCGCAGGCGCCCACAGCGTCTGATACGCGCGCAGGGCACCCGACGACTCAATCCGCCTCGGGACCGTAGACCTCGACCAGGTCCGACACCCGGCGCACATGGATGCACTCGCCGGGACACTCCTTGGCCGAGTCCACCACGTCCGTCAGCAACGTCAGCGGTACCGGCGTCGTCGCGCCCTTGTCCTGCAGCAGCTCGTCGCCCGTGCCCTTCACATAGGCCAGGCCGTCGATGTCCAGCTCGAACACCTCGGGCGCGTACTGCGCACAGATGCCGTCGCCGGTACAGAGATCCTGATCGATCCAGACCTCGAGAGCCTCACCGTCGGCCACGGCTTCCTGCTGCACGCTCATGTCTCCTGCCCCATCGGGTGCTGAACACCCACGACCCTACCCCCGGCCACCCGCGCCCGACGGTCCCTCGGAGGGCCCCCGGGCAGTGACACGTCCCGCCCGTCCATACACGCTCCGTCAACGAACTCAAGACGCGATCGAGCCGGACCTGAGCCCCGGTGGAGCGGGCCACGGGCGTCCGAGCCGCTGTTCCGCGGGCCCCCGACCGGCGACGCTGTGGGCAACTCGGGCCCACCGTGGAAGATTTCGAGCACTCCGACCTTGGAACAGTCCGCTTCTGAAGGACGTTCACTGGGTATCCACACGGCGTAGAGGGATGGCGCAGGGTGACCGACGACACACCTTGACACTCATTGTGATCTAGGGGTTTCAATCGACACCCACCCAGGTAGGGTCTGGAAGCGTCCAGCTCCCCTTGGAGGAGGTGAGGACCGTGGCAGCCCACGACGACGACATGAACCGCGGCATCCGCCCGGGACGAGGGTCCGACGACCCGGCCGGGCAGATTGCCTACCTTGAGCAGGAGATCGCCGTCCTGCGACGCAAGCTCGCCGACTCTCCGCGGCACACGAGAATTCTCGAAGAGCGGATCGTCGAACTGCAGACCAATCTGGCCGGCGTGTCCGCCCAGAACGAGCGACTCGCCAACACGCTCCGCGAGGCCCGCGACCAGATCGTGGCCCTCAAGGAGGAAGTCGACCGGCTCGCACAGCCCCCGGCCGGCTTCGGTGTCTTCCTGCAGGCCAACGAGGACGGCACCGCCGACATCTTCACCGGAGGACGCAAACTCCGGGTGAACGTCAGCCCCAGCGTCGAGCTCGAAGAACTCCGGCGCGGCCAGGAACTGATGCTCAACGAAGCACTCAACGTGGTCGAGGCCATGGAGTTCGAGAGCGTCGGCGACATCGTCACCCTCAAGGAGATCCTCGAGGACGGCGAACGCGCACTGGTGCAGGGGCACACCGACGAGGAAAGGGTGGTGCGGCTCGCCGAGCCGCTGCTGGACGTAGTCATCCGTCCCGGCGACGCCCTGCTCCTCGAACCCCGTTCCGGATATGTCTACGAAGTCGTTCCGAAGAGCGAGGTCGAGGAACTCGTCCTCGAAGAGGTCCCGGACATCGGCTACGAGCAGATCGGCGGTCTGGGCGGCCAGATCGAGGCGATCCGCGACGCGGTCGAGCTCCCGTACCTCTACCCCGACCTGTTCAAGGAGCACGAACTGCGGCCGCCCAAGGGCGTCCTGCTGTACGGGCCCCCCGGATGCGGCAAGACGCTCATCGCCAAGGCCGTCGCCAACTCGCTCGCCAAGAAGGTCGCCGAGGTGACCGGGCAGGCCACGGGCAAGAGCTTCTTCCTCAACATCAAGGGCCCCGAACTCCTCAACAAGTACGTCGGCGAGACCGAGCGGCAGATCCGCCTGGTCTTCCAGCGTGCACGTGAGAAGGCCTCCGAGGGCACACCCGTCATCGTCTTCTTCGACGAGATGGAATCCCTCTTCCGCACCCGCGGCTCCGGTGTCAGCTCGGACGTGGAGAACACCATCGTCCCGCAGCTGCTCGCCGAGATCGACGGCGTGGAAGGTCTGCAGAACGTGGTCGTGATCGGCGCCTCCAACCGCGAGGACATGATCGACCCCGCCATCCTGCGCCCCGGCCGCCTGGACGTGAAGATCAAGATCGAGCGTCCCGACGCCGAGGCCGCCAAGGACATCTTCGGCAAGTACCTGACCGAGCGCCTCCCGCTGCACTCCGACGACGTCGGCGAGCACGGCGGCAGCAGGTCCACCACGGTCCAGAGCATGATCCAGACCGCCGTGGAACACATGTACGCGGAGTCCGAGGAGAACCGCTTCCTGGAAGTCACCTACGCCAACGGTGACAAGGAAGTCCTCTACTTCAAGGACTTCAACTCCGGCGCCATGATCGAGAACATCGTGGGCCGCGCCAAGAAGATGGCGATCAAGGACTTCCTCGACCACAACGCCAAGGGCCTTCGCGTCTCCCACCTCCTCCAGGCCTGCGTGGACGAGTTCAAGGAGAACGAGGACCTGCCGAACACCACCAACCCGGACGACTGGGCCCGGATCTCCGGAAAGAAGGGCGAACGGATCGTCTACATCCGTACCCTCATCACCGGAAAGCAGGGTGCCGACACCGGACGCTCCATCGACACGGTGGCCAACACCGGTCAGTACCTGTAAAAGCGGGGCGGCTGCGGGTGCCCTCACCGGGTACCCGCAGCCGACTGTTTTTCAGGCAACTAACCGGAACAAGAGGCGTGCAAGGCAATGACGCAAATGATCTCCCCACCAGCGCAAAGCCGTTCTAGGCTCTTCGGTACCGCCGAGTCGCGCAGTGCGGGGACGGGCACCGCACACGCACCGGAGCGCCAGCGGTACTTGAGCGCCGCCCCCGACCGAGGGCGCCGCCGGGCAAGGAGGGCCGCATGACTGTACGGCGAGTAATGGGCATCGAGACGGAGTACGGGATCTCCGTCCCCGGCCACCCCAACGCCAATGCCATGCTCACCTCGTCCCAGATCGTCAACGCCTACGCGGCGGCGATGCACCGGGCCCGGCGGGCCCGCTGGGACTTCGAGGAGGAGAACCCGCTGCGGGACGCGCGGGGCTTCGACCTCGCCCGCGAATCCGCCGACTCCAGCCAGCTCACCGACGAGGACATCGGCCTCGCCAACGTCATCCTCACCAACGGCGCACGTCTGTACGTCGACCATGCACACCCCGAGTACAGCGCCCCCGAGGTCACCAACCCACGCGACGCCGTCCTCTGGGACAAAGCCGGCGAGCGCATCATGGCGGAAGCCGCCGAGCGCGCGGCCCAGCTCCCCGGTGCCCAGCCGATCCACCTCTACAAGAACAACACCGACAACAAGGGCGCCTCCTACGGCACGCACGAGAACTACCTGATGAAGCGGGAGACCCCCTTCTCGGACATCGTGCGCCACCTCACGCCCTTCTTCGTCTCCCGCCAGGTCTTCGCCGGAGCGGGCCGCGTCGGCATCGGTCAGGACGGCCACGAACACGGCTTCCAGATCAGCCAGCGCGCCGACTACTTCGAGGTCGAGGTCGGCCTCGAGACCACCCTCAAGCGCCCGATCATCAACACCCGCGACGAGCCGCACGCGGACGCCGAGAAGTACCGCCGCCTCCACGTGATCATCGGCGACGCGAACCTCTCGGAGATCTCCACCTACCTCAAGCTCGGCACCACGGCCCTGGTGCTTTCCATGATCGAGGACGGCTTCATCGCCGTCGACCTGGCGGTGGACCAGCCCGTACGCACCCTTCACCAGGTCTCCCACGACCCGACGCTCCAGCGTCTGGTCACCCTCCGCAGCGGCCGCACACTCACCGCGGTCCAGCTGCAGATGGAGTACTTCGAGCTGTCACGCAAGTACGTGGAGGAGCGCTTCGGCGCGGACGCGGACGAGCAGACCAAGGATGTCCTGGCCCGCTGGGAGGACACTCTCAACCGGCTCGAGAACGACCCCATGAGCCTCGCAGGCGAGCTGGACTGGGTCGCCAAGCGCGAGCTGATGGAGGGCTACCGGCGCCGCGACGACCTCGACTGGGACGCTGCGAAGCTCCACCTTCTCGACCTCCAGTACGCCGACGTACGGGCCGAGAAGGGCCTCTACAACCGTCTCGCCGCCCGCGGCAGGATCAAGCGCCTCCTGGACGAGTCCGACGTCGAGCGGGCCCGTACGAAGCCGCCGGAGGACACGCGCGCGTACTTCCGGGGCCGTTGCCTCGAGCAGTACGCCGACGACGTCGCCGCGGCCTCCTGGGACTCGGTGATCTTCGATCTGCCGGGGCGGGACTCTCTGCAGCGCGTTCCAACCCTGGAACCGCTTCGCGGAACGCGTAATCACGTCAAGGAGCTCCTGGATCGCTGTCGCACGGCGGAAGACCTGGTCAGGGTCCTCTCCGGCGGCTGAGCGGGTACCCGGAACGAGACCTCCGGACAGGGTGGAAATCCCGACGTCCGGGAATCATCGAGGTGGCCCCCGTACGTTGAGGAAACTGCGGGGCCGATGTCAGACCGGGCTTGTAGGGTCTGATCATCACCGATCGGCGGATAGCCGACCTGGCGACCATGTCGGGCGAAACGAGCGGGGTGAGGGTTATGTCAACCAAGGACACCGGCGGCGGCCAGCAGAAGGCCACACGCTCCACCGAGGAAGTCGAGGAGGCGGCGCCGGAGGCGGCAGCCACCGAGGACCTCAAGGAGCGTCAGGAAAAGCTGAGCGACGACGTCGACTCGGTTCTGGATGAGATCGACGATGTACTGGAGGAGAACGCCGAGGACTTCGTGCGCTCCTTCGTTCAAAAGGGTGGACAGTAATCCACTTTCGCCTTTGATTCGAAGGTGAACGGGGTGGAGTGGTGGTCGTCGATTCGGAGATGAAGCGCTGTGTGCGGTGTGGTGAATCCAAGCCGCGCGCAGCCTTCGCCGGACGGAGAGCAAGCCGCACTCGGATCGGCATCGGAAAGTCGCGGCCACAGGCGGGTCGGCATCGCGCTGCAAGGCCTGCCGGGCTGTCGGGCGGCAAGATCACCTGAAACGTCGGCACGGCATGACCGAAGCCGATTGTGACGAGCTGGTCGCCTCTCAAAAGGGGCTCTGTGTCATCTGTCCAAAGGGTCCGGCCGTTCATGTGGATCACTGCCACAAGACGGGTAGGGTCCGTGGCGTACTGTGCTTCAACTGCAATTCCGGCCTCGGCCTGTTGAGGGACGATCCCGAAGCGATGAACCGAGCTGCCGATTACCTGGAAGGAAACGCGTGGAAGCCAACACTCGTAGCACCGGGCGTCTACCAGCTGCCTTCCTGACGCCTGGGTCCGCCTCCTTCATGGACTTCCTGTCCGCGCATCAGCCGGAGATGCTGCCGGGCAACCGCCAACTGCCGCCGACTCAGGGCGTGATCGAGGCGCCGCACGGCACCACGATCGTCGGCGTGACCTTCCCGGGCGGGGTCGTGCTCGCCGGTGACCGGCGGGCCACGATGGGCAATGTCATCGCGCAGCGGGACATCGAGAAGGTGTTCCCGGCGGACGAGTACTCGGCCGTCGGCATCGCCGGTACCGCTGGTCTGGCCGTGGAGATGGTGAAGCTGTTCCAGCTGGAGCTGGAGCACTTCGAGAAGGTCGAGGGGGCGCAGCTCTCGCTGGAGGGCAAGGCGAACCGGCTGTCGACCATGATCCGTTCCAACCTCGGTATGGCCATGCAGGGCCTGGCCGTGGTGCCGCTCTTCGCCGGGTTCGACGTGGACCGTGGCAAGGGCCGTATCTTCTCCTACGACGTCACCGGTGGCCGCTCCGAGGAGCACAACTTCGCCGCCACCGGCTCGGGCTCGATCTTCGCCCGGGGTGCGATGAAGAAGTTCTTCCATGACGGTCTGACCGAGGCCGAGGCCACCATGCTGGTGGTGCAGGCCTTGTACGACGCGGCTGACGACGACTCGGCGACCGGTGGTCCCGATGTCGCCCGCCGGATCTATCCGATCGTCACCGTGATCACCGAGGACGGCTTCCGCCGGCTCACGGACGATGAGTCCTCCGAGATCGCCCGCTCGATCCTGGAGCGGCGTCTGGAGCAGCCCGACGGTCCGCGGGCCGCGCTGCTGTAGCGGCGGATCCGGTGCTTGCAAGGTGATCGCAGTGACTTCGACAGAAAGGGACGGATAACCGGTGTCGACGCCGTTCTATGTTTCCCCCCAGCAGGCGATGGCCGACCGGGCGGAATACGCCCGCAAGGGCATCGCCCGCGGTCGCAGCCTGGTCGTGCTGCAGTATGCCGACGGCATTGTCTTCGTCGGCGAGAATCCGTCCCGTGCGCTGCACAAGTTCAGCGAGATCTATGACCGGATCGGCTTCGCGGCGGCCGGCAAGTACAACGAGTACGAGAATCTGCGGATCGGTGGTGTGCGCTACGCGGATCTGCGTGGGTACACCTATGACCGTGATGACGTGACCGCCCGTGGTCTGGCCAATGTCTATGCCCAGACGCTGGGCACGATCTTCTCCAGTGCGGCCGAGAAGCCGTACGAGGTGGAGCTGGTCGTCGCCGAGGTGGGTGAGACGCCCGAGGGCGACCAGATCTATCGGCTGCCGCATGACGGTTCGATCGTGGACGAGCACGGCTCGGTCGCGGTGGGTGGCAATGCCGAGCAGATCAGTGGCTACCTCGATCAGCGTCATCAGGACGGCATGAGCCTCGCCGAGGCCCTCAAGCTGGCCGTCCAGGCCTTGTCCCGGGACACCAACGGCACGGAGCGGGAGATTCCCGCCGAGCGCCTGGAGGTCGCGGTGCTGGACCGTACGCGTCCGCAGCAGCGTAAGTTCAAGCGCATCGTGGGCCGTCAGCTCGACCGGCTTCTCGAGGCGGGCGGCGCGGCCACCGAGGCGGAGAGCTCCGAGGAGGAGTAGTCCCGCGTCTCACCTCGCCCTTGTGTGTGCCCCGGCCGTTGATTCGGCCGGGGCACAGGGCGTTCAGAGGGCGGCGGGGGGTGCCGTGGAGCCTCGTACGAGCAACTCGACGGGGATGTCCCCTGCGTCGGGTGTGTGGCCCTCCAGGACCGCCAGCAGGGCGCGCATGCCGTGCTCGCCGAACAGTTCGGCGTCGAGTCGTACGGTGGTCAGTTCCGGGTCGAGGGCGGCGGCGAGGGCGATGTCGTCGACGCCGGTGACGGAGACGTCGTCGGGGATGCGCAGGCCTCGTCGGCGCAGGGCCTTGTAGGCGCCGGCCGCCAGTTTGTCGTCGTCGCAGACCACGGCGGTGGGGTGGGGGCCGGGGGTGTGCAGGGCTGTCTCCGTGGCTGCCAGGGCGCCTTCGA
The DNA here is from genome assembly GCF_045041015.1 of Streptomyces sp. NBC_00019. NCBI lineage: Bacteria > Bacillati > Actinomycetota > Actinomycetes > Kitasatosporales > Streptomycetaceae > Streptomyces > Streptomyces sp. NBC_00019. The sequence goes on along the minus strand of NZ_CP108302.1, from coordinate 2,422,907 downwards.
TGGACATGGGGGTGTGGGCTGTGTGCAGCGAGGTGCCCGGCACTGTCGCGAGGCGTGCGGCGAGTTCGCGTGCGCGTACTTCGAAGGTCCAGGAGGGGATGTCGGCGGCCAGGTGCAGGAAGCGTCGGTGTCCCAGGTTCAGCAGGTGGTCGGCGACCTGGCGGGTGCCGTCGGCGATGTCCAGGTTCACGGTGGCCGCGCCCAGGCTGCCGTGGGGGTCGCTGTCGAGCATCACGAGGGGCAGTTGGTCGCCGCGGATGGCGGTGAGGGCGTCGGCGGCCATGGAGGAGGCGAGGACGCCGTCCAGGGCGGCCTGGGCGGAGGCGAAGGGGTCTCTGGCGGGGCCGACGCCTTCGGGGGAGGGGTACAGGACGACGCCGAAGCCGTGTGCGGCGGCGATTCGTGCGGCGCCGGTGTAGACGCCGGCGAAGAATTCCGTGGTCAGGGCGGGGACGACGAGCAGGACTGTGCGGGTGCGGCCGAGGCGGAGGTTGCGGGCGGCGAGGTTGGGCCGGTAGCCGAGTTCGTGGGCGGCTCGGCGTACCCGTTCCGCCGTGGCTTCGGAGACCCGGCCTCGCCACTTGTCGCCGAGTACCAGGGAGACGGCGGCCTGGGAGACGCCGACGGCTTGGGCGACGTCGCGGCTGGTGGGGCGTGCGCTGCCTCGTGCCACCGGCTGCCTGCTCCTTCATCTGGACTCGTCAACAGCGCACATGGTACGTATGACGGAGGACGTTATACGTAAAACCTCATGCGTCACCGGAGCACGTCACGGCACGGGAAGGGCGGGACATGGCCGCGGGATACCTGGAGATCCTCAGGGCGAGGCACGCCACGCGGCTGCTGGTCGGCACCCTTGTGGGCCGGCTGCCGAACGCCACCGCCGCCATCGCGATCGTGCTGTTCGTGCGCGCGGAGGGCGGCTCGTACAGCCTCGCCGGGGCGCTCGCGGCGGTCTACGGTGTCGCCAACGCCGTCGGGCAGCCCGTGCTGGGCCGGCTGGTGGACCTGCACGGCCAGCCCCGCGTCCAGCTGCCCGCGGCGATCGCCTCCGCCCTCGCGATGGCCGCCTTCGCCTTCACCGGCCCCGACACGCTCGCGGCCGCCTATGTCGCCGTGGCCGTCGCCGGGCTCTTCACGCCGCCGCTGGAGGGCGGACTGCGGGCGCTGTGGCCGAGTGTGCTGCGCAAGGAGGGCCAGGTGCACACGGCGTACGCGATGGACGCCGTGGCGCAGGAAGTCATGTTCACCCTCGGGCCGTTGCTGGTGACGGTGTGCACGTCGCTGTGGTCGGCCCGGGCCGCCCTGCTGGTCCTGAACGTCATCGGGGTTCTCGGTGCGCTCTCCGTGGTCGTCTCGAGGCCGTCGCGCGCGTGGCGCTCGGCACCGCGCGAGGCGCACTGGCTCGGCGCGCTGCGCTCGCCCGGACTGCTGGCGCTGCTGGGCGCGTTCCTGTTCGTCGGCATCGCGCTGGGCTCCATCACGGTCGCCTCGGTGCCGTACGCCGACGACCACGGCGGCGACGTGGTGTACGGCTGGCTGATGGCGGCGATCGGTCTGGGCGCCCTCATCGGCGGCACCGTGTACGGCGCGAGGCAGTGGACCGGCGAGCCGGCGCGTCGACTGCGGGTGCTGGTGGCCCTGCTGGCGGTGTGTTACCTGCCGCTGCTGCTGATGCCCGGCGCGGTCGCCATGGTGCTGCTCACCGTGGTCGCCGGGGTGTTCCTCGCGCCCGCCATCGCCTGCGCCTTCGTGCTGGTCGACCATCACGCGCCGCGGGGCACGGTCACCGAGGCTTTCTCCTGGCTTGTGACGACGTTCACCGTGGGTGCCTCGGTCGGAACGGGCGTCGCGGGGCCGGTCGTAGAGGCCGGAGGGGCCGTGTGGGGGTTCGCCGTACCGGGTGTCGCGGGGGGTGTCTCCCTGCTTGTTCTGCTGGCCACCGGACGGGTCCTCGCAGCTCCCGGTGGGCGGGGGGTGGTTGCGGCTTCATCGGAAAATGATCCAAACCGTGCCGTCGAACCCCGTTTCAGCACAGGGGATCGGGCGTAATGTTCAGTCATGGACCGCCGCATTTTCGGGCTGGAGAACGAGTACGGCGTCACGTGTACGTTCAGGGGACAGCGACGCCTGTCTCCCGACGAGGTGGCGCGGTACCTCTTCCGCCGTGTCGTGTCATGGGGCCGCAGCAGCAATGTCTTTCTGCGAAACGGCGCCCGCCTCTATCTCGATGTCGGGTCACATCCGGAATACGCGACTCCCGAATGTGACAACGTGACGGAACTGGTCACGCACGACAAAGCAGGCGAGCGCATTCTCGAAGGACTCCTGGTGGACGCCGAACGACGCCTGCACGAGGAAGGAATCGCGGGCGACGTCTACCTCTTCAAGAACAACACCGACTCGGCGGGCAACTCCTACGGGTGTCACGAGAACTATCTCGTCGCCCGCCACGGGGAGTTCTCCCGGCTCGCGGACATCCTCATTCCCTTCCTTGTCACCCGCCAGCTGCTCTGTGGCGCGGGCAAGGTCCTGCAGACCCCGCGTGGTGCCGTGTACTGCGTCAGCCAGCGGGCCGAGCACATCTGGGAGGGCGTCTCCTCGGCGACGACGCGTTCCCGGCCGATCATCAACACGCGCGACGAACCGCACGCCGACGCCGAGCGCTACCGCCGCCTGCACGTCATCGTGGGCGACTCGAACATGTCCGAGACGACCATGCTCCTCAAGGTCGGCGCGACCGACCTCGTGCTGCGCATGATCGAGGCGGGCACCGTGATGCGCGACCTGACGCTGGAGAACCCGATCCGGGCGATCCGCGAGGTCAGCCATGACATCACCGGCCGGCGCAAGGTGCGTCTGGCCAGCGGCCGGGAGGCCTCCGCGCTGGAGGTGCAGCGCGAGTACTACGAGAAGGCCGTGGACTTCGTGGAGCGCCGCGGCATCCGTACCGGAACGGTCGAGCAGGTCCTGGAGCTGTGGGGCCGGGTGCTCGACTCGATCGAGGCCGAGGACCTCGACCGGATCGGCACCGAGATCGACTGGGTCATGAAGTACAAGCTCATCGAGCGGTACCGGGCCAAGCACAACATGACCATGTCCCACCCGCGGGTCGCGCAGATAGACCTCGCGTATCACGACATTCACCGTCGTCGTGGTCTCTACTACCTTCTGGAGAGGAAGGGCCAAGCCGCCCGTATCTGCAACGACTTGAAAATCTTCGAGGGCAAGTCGGTGCCCCCGCAGACCACTCGGGCCCGTCTTCGCGGTGACTTCATCCGCCGGGCTCAGGAACAGCGCCGGGACTTCACCGTCGACTGGGTCCATCTCAAGCTCAACGACCAGGCCCAGCGCACGGTGTTGTGCAAGGACCCGTTCCGTTCGGTTGACGACCGGGTGGAGAAGCTGATCGCCGGTATGTGAGCAATGCGTTCCGGATCGCCTTCCGGAACGCCACACGGGCGCCGTACGTTATCCGTACGGCGCCCTTCTCACGCCGTAGAGTTGCGCGCACGCCATCCACAAGATCGACCGATTACGAGGCTCTTACCGTGCGCCGACGCTCACTACTGATTGCCGTACCCGCAGGAATGGCCACGCTCGCCGCGTGCAGCGACGACGACGGGGCAAGTTCGGCGGAGAGCAGCGACAGCGCGTCGCCCTCCGCCTCGGCCACGTCCGGCGCTCCGGCGCCGAAGATCGTGGACGGTCCGCTGCCGGCGATCACCGCGGGCGCGAAGTTCGGTGAGAAGCCCACCGTCGCCAAGGGCAGTGGTGACCCGTCCGACCAGCTCGCGGTGAAGACGGTCATCGCGGGCAACGGCCGGACGGCCGCGGAGGGCGACTTCCTCGTGGCGAACTACCTCGGCCAGATCTGGGACACGGCCAAGGTCTTCGACAACTCCTTCGACCGGGGCACCGCGCTCGCCATCCAGCTCGCCCAGGCCAGTGTCATCGACGGCTGGCGGTACGCCCTCACGGGCAAGAAGGTCGGCAGCCGCGTCGAGTTCGCCGTCCCGCCCACCTGGGGCTATGGCAAGGAGGGCTACGCGGAGGGTGGCATCAAGGGCACCGACACGCTGGTGTTCGTGGTGGACATGAAGGGCGTGTACCCGGTCACGAGCTCCGCCAAGGGCTCGAACGTGGCGCAGGACAACGTGGATCTGCCCAAGGTGGGGACGAACACCGACGGCAAGGCGCCCACCGTCGAGATCCCCAAGAAGGACGCACCGACCAAGCTCGTGTCGACCTATGTCATCGAGGGCGACGGCGAGGAGGCCGCGGCCGACAGCAGCCTGCTCGTGCAGTACAAGGGCGTGCTGTGGGACTCCGGCAAGGAGTTCGACTCGACGTACGCGAGGAAGACCCTGACGTCGTTCTCGCTGGACGGGGTCGTCAAGGGCTGGAAGCAGGGTCTGACCGGCAAGAAGGTCGGCAGCCGCGTCCTCATCGTCATCCCTCCGGCGCTGGGTTACGGCGACAACCCGCCCAGCGGCAGCGGCATCGAGAAGGACTCGACGCTGGTCTTCACGGTCGACATCCTGGCGAAGCTCTGACCGCTTCGGGGTGTAAGACTGTGTGCGTTGCCTTTCCGCAGACAAGCAGGAGCTAGAGACGTGAGCATCGAGAAGCCCGAGATCGACTTCCCCGGTGGCGAGCCCCCGGCGGACCTCGAGATCAAGGACATCTGGGAGGGCGACGGCGCCGTGGCGCAGGCGGGTCAGACCGTCTCCGTGCACTACGTGGGCGTCTCCTTCAGCACCGGCGAGGAGTTCGACGCCAGCTGGAACCGCGGTACGCCGTTCCGCTTCCCGCTGGGTGGCGGCCGGGTCATCAAGGGCTGGGACCAGGGTGTCCAGGGCATGAAGGTCGGCGGCCGTCGCCAGCTGACCATCCCCGCCCACCTCGCCTACGGCAACCAGAGCCCGACCCCGGCGATCAAGCCCGGCGAGACGCTGATCTTCGTGGTCGACCTGCTCGGCGTCTGATCGTCGTACGATCACTGTCGATCACCTGGGGTCCATGCCTGTCCGGGCATGGGCCCTCGGCTTTTGCCACGCCACTGCGGGGCGGTACGGTCATCGTCCGTAAGCACCATAGGGAGGCGAAGGGCGTCGATGGCCATTGCCAAGGCCGAGCGGCTGATGAACCTGGCGCTGTGCCTGCTGGGGACGCGCAGGCCGCTGAGCAAGCGTGAGCTGCGCCAGTCCATCGAGGCCTATCTGGAAGCGAACTCGGACGACAGTTTCAACCGGATGTTCGAGCGCGACAAGGACGATCTGCGCGAACTCGGGCTCGTCATCGAGACCGTGGAGAACCTCGACGGCGAGGTCGGTTACCTCGCCCGCCGCGACAGCAACCGGCTGCCACCCGTCACCCTCGACGCCGAGGAGGCCGCCGCCCTCGGTCTCGCCGCCAAGGTCTGGCAGCAGGCACGGCTCGCGGGCGCGGCCAGTGGCGCCCTGCAGAAGCTGCGCGCGGCCGGACTGCCCGAGGACTTCGACCCGTACGAGGCGCATGGCGCCCTCGAGCCGCGGATCCCCGTGCACGAGGCCGCGTTCGAGCCGCTGATGCTGGCCTGCCGCGACCGCCGTCCGGTCGTCTTCGAGTACCGCAAGGCCACCGCCGCGCACCCCGAGACCCGGCATGTCGAGCCGTGGGCGCTGGAGTGCTGGCGCGGCCACTGGTATCTGGCCGGCTGGGACCGCGACCGGGGCGCCGAGCGGGTCTTCAGGCTGTCCCGGATCACCGGCAAGGTGCGTTCACGCGGTGCCCGTTTCACCGCCGAGGTGCCCGACGTGGTGACCGTCCGCGAGACCGTCGCGAGCTGGGCGGGGGAGAGCGCCGACCGCAGCGCGCTGATCCGGCTGCGCACGGGCGCCGGCTACCCGCTGCGGGCGAAGGCCGCCGCCGTGCGGGAACTGGGCGACGGGTGGGACGAGTTGGAGATTCCGTACGGCCATGGACTGGACGCCTGGCTGGTGGAGTTCGGACCGGACGTCGTCGTCCTGGAGCCCGCCGAACTGCGGGCCGATGTGGTGGACCGGCTGCGTGCCGTGGCCAAGGGCTGAGGGGGAGCGAGCAACACAGTGGCAGGCAAACCGGTCAGGCCCGTCAACGCCATCGACCAGACCCGGCGGATGCTCTCCCTGGTGACCTATCTGAAGGAGCGGCCCGGAGCCCGTGTCGAGGACGTCGCCCGTGCCTTCGGGATCACCGAGGACGAGCTCGTCTCCGACCTCGATGTGCTGCCCATGTGCGGCACCAGCTTCCGCGGCGGCGACCTCCTCGACATCGACACCGACGGCGAGCGCATCTGGTGGCACAACCCCGATGACGTCGCCGAGCCGCTGCGGCTCGCCGCCGACGAGGCCACCGCGCTGCTCGTCGCCGCCCGGGCCGTCTCGACCCTGCCCGGTCTGCGCGAGGGCGACCGGCAGGCGCTGCTGCGGGCCACGGCGAAGGTGGAGACCGCGGCGGGGGAGCAGGCGGGGGCCAGCTCCCGGCTGTCGGTGACCTTCGAGTCCGAGGGCGGGGTCTTCGCCGACGTCGACCGCGCGATCTCCGAGCGGCGCCGGCTGTGGATCCGCTACTACTCACCCGCCCGCGACGAGGTCACCGAGCGCGAGATCGACCCGATCCGCCTGGTCAGCGTCGGTCACACCTACGTCGAGGCCTGGTGCCGGCGCTCCGAGGCGCGCCGCACCTTCCGGCTCGACCGGGTCGCCGAGATCAAGATCCTCGACGAGCCGTCCGCGCCGCCCGAGATAGAGCTGCGGGACCTCTCGGAGGCGCTGGTGCAGCCGGCCGCCGAGGACCCGGAGGTCGTCGTCGAGGTGAGCCCGGGCGGGCGCTGGGTCGCCGAGTACTACCCGCACGACAGTGCGGATGAGCTCGCCGACGGCGGGCTGCGTATTACCCTCCGCACCCCCGACCCGACGTCCCTGCGGCGCCTGGCGCTGCGGCTCGGCCGCGACGGCCGTATCGTCTCGCCGCCCGAGCTCGCCGCCAGCGCCCGGCAGGCGGCCCGCGAGGCGCTGGCGGCCTACGACGGGGTCGAGACGCGGGGTTCACACCGAACTCACACGAACGACGACGGGCAGTACGACAGGCAGGAGCAGGAGCTTTGAGCGAGTCGGCGATGTCTGGTGTGCAGGAAATGTCGGTGGCGTCCGCGTTCTCGGGAATGCGGAGCGTCTCTCCGATGGTGTTCCGGGCGGGCTGCCCGGACTGCCGCGGCCGGTTCGAGCTCGCCGCCGGGGCCCTGCGGCTGGTCGTCGGCGCCACCAGCAGGACCACCTTCTACTCCTTCACCTGCCCCGACTGCGCCGCCTCCGTCCGCAAGCCCGCGGGGGAGCGGATCGTCGAGCTGCTGACCGGGGGTGGGGTCAGCACCTTGCGGCTCCACTCCACCCTCTAGGCTCGGCACCATGTTCTGGCCGATGTTCGCGATCGCCGTGGGTTTCCTGGGTCTCGTCGTGCTCGGAGTGCTCGCCGTGCGGGTGTTCCTGGAGGCGCAGCGGCTGGGCCGGCAGGTCGCGGACTCGGCGCAGCGCATCGGCAGGGCCGCGGAGGATCTGGAGCGGGCCGCGGCGAGCACCGCCCGCTCTGTGGACGCGCTGTGAGTCCTGCTGTGCACGGGATGTGAGTCCTGCGCCGGAAGCGTTTTGGGTCACTTCGCCCTGTCACCCCGGGGGGCCGGGCAGGTACGCTGCTGGTCGCGGACCGGAGAACGAGGCCCGGGTCGCGGTCCGGGAGTACGCACGGGGATTGCCTCGCGTTCACCCCTGAGCGTTACGATCGCTGACAACACGATCGTTCGGACACCTGTCCGACCGGTCGGACAGCACAGCACCCCACCCCAGCCGCCTCGGTGAGAAGGTAAAGACTTATGTTCGGAAGGCTCGGCGCCCCCGAGATCATTCTCATCCTCGTCGTCATCATCCTGCTGTTCGGCGCGAAGAAGCTTCCCGACATGGCGCGCTCGCTCGGCAAGTCCGCCCGCATCCTCAAGAGCGAGGCGAAGGCGATGAAGTCCGAGGGCCAGGACAACGCGACCGCCGCGTCCGCGCCGCCCCAGGACGACCAGCAGTCCCAGTCCCAGCGCACCATCCAGGCCGCCCCCGGCGATGTGACCAGCTCCCGCCCGGTCACCGAGCCGACGGACACGACCAAGCGCTGACGCAGGGCCGGTGACCTCCGGCCCGCTGCACGAGATGGGAACGTGGGTTGCTGAAGTCTGCCCGCAATGAGGAGAAGGATCCCGAGGGGCGGATGCCCCTTGCGGATCACCTTCGTGAGCTCCGCAACCGGCTCGCGAAGGCACTGCTGGCCATCGTCGTCGTGACGGTCGTCGCCGCCTTCTTCTACAACGACATCATCAACTTCCTGACGGATCCGATCCTGAAGTCGATCGGTTGCAAGCAGAGCTTCGCGGAACTCGCCACGTCGTCGACCCCCGACGAGGCCGCTGAGAAGTGCGCCCGGATCACCATCAACGGCCTGCTCGCGCCCTTCAACCTGGCCCTTCAGGTCTCGTTGATGGCCGGTATCGTGTTCGCCTCGCCGATCTGGCTGTACCAGCTCTGGGCGTTCGTCGCCCCGGGTCTGCACCGGCACGAGAAGAAGTACGCCTACGCCTTCGTCTTCACGGGCGCCCCGCTGTTCGTCGGCGGCGGCTACTTCGCGTACTCGGTCCTCCCCACCACCGCGAAGGTGCTGATCGAGTTCACACCGAGCACCAGCATCGACAACCAGCTCCCGCTCGACGATCTGCTCCAGCTCGTCACGCGCATGGTGCTGGTCTTCGGTCTCTCCTTCGAGCTGCCCCTGCTGCTGATCTTCCTGAACCTCACCGGAATGATCACCGGCAAGCGCATGCTCGGCTGGTGGCGCGGGATGATCATGGGTATCACCGTGTTCGCCGCCGTCGCGACGCCGAGCACCGACCCGCTGAGCATGCTGGCGCTGGCCGGCCCCATCTGGGTGCTGTACTTCGGCGCGACGCTGTTCTCTCTGGTCAACGACAAGCGTCGGCGCCGCCGCGATGCCGAGGGCCCCGCCGATGACGAGGCCTCCGACCTGGACCTCACCCCCGAGGACATCGGCGAGATCGAGACGGTCTCCGCGAGCCGGGCACTGCCCGAGCAGGCGTCGGGAACGGACCGGGTCAACGGTTATGACGACGTGACCTGAAGATCGGGTAGCCGCTCGTAGGGTCAGTGACGTGACCAGCGAGATCACCCTCTTCGTCAACCCCACCGCGGGTCGCGGCCGGGGCGCCCACGCGGCGCAGCCGGCCGCTTCCGCTTTGCGGGCGGCCGGTTTCTCCGTGCGTACGGTCCTCGGGGAGAACGCCGAGGACGCCCTCACGCGCGCGCGTGCCGCCGTCGCGGACGGCACCGGTGCCCTGGTCGCCGTCGGGGGCGACGGCATGGCCAACCTGGCCCTCCAGGCCGTCGCCGGCACCCGCACCCCGCTCGGCCTGGTCGCCGTCGGCACCGGCAACGACCTCGCCCGCGCCCTGCACCTGCCGGTGCGGGACCCGGCCGCCGCGGGCCGACGGATCGCCGAGGCGCTCAAGGGCGGCGACCTGCGCGACATCGACCTGGGGCAGGCCGAGGGCCGCTGGTTCGGCACCGTCCTCGCCTCCGGCTTCGACTCCCGCGTCAACGACCGCGGCAACCGCATGCGCTGGCCCACGGGCCGCTTCAAGTACGACCTGGCGATGCTCGCCGAACTGGCCGCCTTCAAGCCCTTCCCCTACCGGATCAGGCTCGACGACGGCGAGGTCCGGGAGATCGAGGCGACCCTCGTCGCGGTCGGCAACGGATCGTCGTACGGCGGGGGCATGCGGATCTGTCCCGGCGCCGACCTCACCGACGGACTGTTCGACATCACCGTGGTCGGGGACTGCAGCCGGGCCACGCTGCTCAAGGTGTTCCCGAGCGTGTACCGGGGCACGCATGTCGACCATGCCAAGGTCACCGTGCACCGGGCCGCGAAGGTGGAGATCAGCGCTGTCGGGATCACCGGGTACGCCGACGGGGAGCCGCTCGGGCCGCTGCCGCTGACCGCGCGTTGCATTGCGGGGGCGGTGCGCGTCGCGGGGCTCTGAAGTGCACGGACCCGGGGTTTGACAAGTCGGGATCCGGATAATGATCGTCCTGTTGTCAGTGCGGCCCGGTACGCTCGAAAGCACGATGACAGAGGACCTCTCACCGGCCGAGCGCTATGCGGCCGCGCGCGTGCGCGCTGCCGAGCAGGCCACCGCGCTCGCCGGCTTCCGCGAGATGTACGACTTCGGCCTCGACCCCTTCCAGATCGAGGCCTGTAAGGCGCTCGAGACGGGGAAGGGCGTGCTGGTGGCCGCCCCCACCGGCTCGGGCAAGACGATCGTGGGCGAGTTCGCCGTCCACCTCGCCCTGCAGCAAGGCAAGAAGTGCTTCTACACGACACCCATCAAGGCGCTGTCGAACCAGAAGTACGCCGACCTGTCGCGTCGTTACGGCGCCGACAAGGTCGGTCTGCTCACCGGCGACAACAGCGTCAACTCCGACGCCCCGGTGGTCGTGATGACCACCGAGGTGCTGCGGAACATGCTGTACGCGGGTTCGCAGACCCTGCTCGGGCTCGGGTACGTGGTCATGGACGAGGTGCACTACCTCTCCGACCGCTTCCGCGGTGCCGTCTGGGAGGAGGTGATCATCCACCTCCCGGAATCGGTCACCCTGGTCTCCCTCTCGGCGACCGTGTCCAACGCCGAGGAGTTCGGCGACTGGCTCGACACCGTCCGGGGCGACACCGAGGTGATCGTCTCCGAGCACCGGCCCGTGCCGCTGTTCCAGCACGTGCTCGCCGGGCGGCGGATGTACGACCTGTTCGAGGAGGGCGAGGGCAACAAGAAGGCCGTCAACCCCGACCTGACGCGGCTGGCCCGGATGGAGGCGCAGCGCCCGTCGTACCAGGACCGCAGACGCGGTCGTGCGATGCGCGAGGCCGACCGGGAGCGCGAGCGCAGACAGCGGTCGCGGGTGTGGACCCCGGGGCGACCCGAGGTCATCGAGCGGCTCGACGCCGAAGGGCTGCTGCCGGCGATCACCTTCATCTTCAGCCGGGCCGCCTGTGAGGCCGCCGTGCAGCAATGTCTGTACGCCGGTCTGCGGCTCAACGACGACGAGGCGCGGGGCCGGGTGCGCGCTCTCGTCGAGGAGCGCACCGCCGCCATTCCGACCGAGGATCTGCACGTCCTGGGCTACTACGAGTGGCTGGAGGGCCTGGAGCGCGGAATCGCGGCCCATCACGCGGGCATGCTGCCGACCTTCAAGGAGGTCGTCGAGGAACTGTTCGTGCGGGGCCTGGTGAAGGCCGTGTTCGCGACCGAGACGCTCGCGCTGGGCATCAACATGCCCGCACGGTCGGTGGTGTTGGAGAAGCTCGTCAAGTGGAACGGCGAGCAGCACGCGGACATCACGCCGGGCGAGTACACGCAGTTGACCGGGCGGGCCGGGCGGCGCGGTATCGACGTCGAGGGTCATGCCGTCGTGCTGTGGCAGCGCGGGGGCAGCCCTGAGCATCTGGCAGGGCTCGCGGGCACGCGTACGTATCCGCTGCGGTCCAGCTTCAAGCCGTCGTACAACATGGCGGTCAACCTCGTCGAGCAGTTCGGGCGGCACCGGTCGCGTGAGTTGCTTGAGACGTCCTTCGCGCAGTTCCAGGCCGACAAGTCGGTCGTGGGGATCTCGCGGCAGGTGCAGCGCAACGAGGAGGGGCTCGAGGGCTACAAGGAGTCCATGACCTGCCACCTCGGCGACTTCGAGGAGTACGCGCGACTGCGGCGCGAGCTGAAGGACCGCGAGACCGAGCTGGCCCGGCAGGGCGCCAGCGAGCGGCGGGCCGAGGCGGCCGTCGCGCTGGAGAAGCTCAAGCCGGGTGACGTCATCCATGTGCCGACGGGCAAGTACGCCGGGCTGGCTCTGGTGCTGGATCCGGGGCTGCCCGCCGGGCGGTCCAACGGGCATCGGGGGTTCGAGCACCACGACGGGCCGCGCCCGCTGGTGCTGACCGCCGAGCGGCAGGTCAAGCGGCTTGCCTCGATGGACTTCCCGGTGCCCGTCGAGCCGTTGGAGCGGATGCGGATCCCGAAGTCCTTCAACCCGCGTTCGCCGCAGTCGCGTCGGGACCTCGCCTCCGCACTGCGTACCAAGGCGGGCCACATTCCGCCGGAGCGGGCTCGCAAGAAGCGGTCGCAGGCCGCGGACGACCGCGAGATCGCGCGGTTGCGGACGGCCATTCGGGCCCATGCGTGCCATGGGTGCGACGAGCGTGAGGACCATGCGCGGTGGGCCGAGCGGTACCACCGGCTGCTGCGGGACACCTCGCAGCTGGAGCGGCGTATCGAGGGCCGTACCAACACCATCGCGCGGACCTTCGACCGGATCGTCGCGCTGCTGACCGAGCTGGACTATCTGCGGGCCGACGAGGTCACCGAGCACGGAAAGCGGCTGGCGCGGCTTTACGGTGAGCTCGATCTGCTGGCCAGTGAGTGTCTGCGGGCCGGGGTGTGGGAGGGGCTCTCTCCTGCTGAACTCGCGGCGTGCGTCTCCGCGTTGGTGTACGAGGCGCGGGTCGGTGACGATGCGATGGCGCCCAAGCTGCCGTCGGGCAAGGCGAAGGCCGCGCTCGGGGAGATGGTGCGGATCTGGGGGCGGCTCGATGCGCTGGAGGAGGACTTCCGGATCACGCAGACCGAGGGTGTGGGGCAGCGGGAGCCGGATCTCGGGTTTGCCTGGGCCGCGTACATGTGGGCTTCCGGGAAGGGGCTCGATGAGGTGCTGCGTGAGGCGGAGATGCCGGCGGGGGACTTTGTGCGGTGGTGCAAGCAGGTGATCGATGTGTTGGGGCAGATCTCGGCTGCGGCGCCTGTTTCTGGTGGGCAGGGGTCTACGGTCGCGAAGAACGCGCGTAAGGCCGTTGATGAGTTGCTGCGGGGGGTTGTCGCCTACTCGTCGGTGGGGTGACGGGTGCGTCGGCGGGCGCGGGGTGACTGTGGCTGGTCGCGCCCCGCGGCGGAGCCGCACATCGATACAGCCCCGCGCCCCTGAAGGGGCGCTGCCCTACTCGGCGTTCACATATGACCGCCAACTGCCGTACGACGTGATGTCCTCGGCGTCCTTCAGTGCGCTTGGTTCGCACAGGAAGCCGGGGACCGCGGATCCGTCTGCCAGTTTCACGCTGCCCAGGGTCATCGGGCGGGGGAGTGCGGACAGCAGGTGTCCCAGGCCATCTGCCGGTAGGCGCCACACCTCTGCCTCGATCGCGGCCCCGCCCTCGCCGACGTGCTCCAGGCCCGGCTTCGGAGGGTTCGTGCGCAGTGCGTGCAGCCGGTAGACGGGGGCCGTCGTGGTCGTGCGGTCCAGGCGGGCGCCCAGGGTCAGGAGTTGGGGGTTCAATGGCTGGCCCGAGAGGTGGGCGCCTACCACGGCCAGCCGTGTCTCGGGTTGGAGCAGGGCGGCGATTCGGGTCAGTCGTTCGTCCGTGAAGGCCGGGCCGATCAGCATCACGCCGAAGGGGAGGCCGGTGACCTCGCCTGCGGGGACGGCCACTGCCGCCAGGTCGAAGAGGTTGGTGGAGTTGGTGAAGCGGCCGAGGCGGGCGTTGGCGCCCAGTGGGTCGGCGGCGACCTCGGCGAGGGTGGGGTGGCCCGGTGTGGTGGGCAGCAACAGGGCGTCAGTGTCGGCGAGTTCTGCCTCGGCCCGGGCCCTCAGGGCCGCGAGTCGGTCCTGGTCGGTGTAGAGCTGGTGGGCCGGGATGTCGCGGGCGCGGGTGATGATGCCGGCGACGGTGGGGTCCAGACCGGCGCCACCCTCGGAGGCCAACTTATCGACAAAGCTCCCCACTGCGGTGTAGCGCTCGGCGACGAAGGCGCCCTCGTAGAGCATCGCGGCGGCTTCGGTGAAGGGGGAGAGGTCGATGGGGTGGATCGACGCGCCGGCCGTGACGAGCTGCTCCACCGCCGCCTCGTACGCCTCCGCCCAGCCCTCGTCCAGCTCGCCGAGCTGGTCGCGCGACGGGACCGCGACGCGCCACGGTCCCGGCTTTCGCTGGGGGAGCGGGGGGAGGTCGCGGTCCGGCGGGGAGGTCATGAACGACAGTGCCTGTTCGGCTTCCGGGAGGGAGCGGGCGAAGACCGTCACGCAGTCGATGGACGCGCAGGCCGGGACGACGCCTGCCGTCGGGACCAGGCCCCGGGTGGGCTTGAGGCCGACGATGCCGTTGAAGGCGGCCGGCACCCGGCCCGAGCCCGCGGTGTCGGTGCCGAGAGCGAGGTCGACGATGCCGAGGGCCACCGCGACGGCCGAGCCGGAGCTGGAACCGCCGCTGATGCGTGCCGGGTCGTGGGCGTTGCGTACCGCTCCGTGGGGGGAGCGGGTGCCGACCAGGCCGGTCGCGAACTGGTCCAGGTTCGTGGTGCCCAGGACGATCGCGCCCGCCGCCCTCAGCCGGGCCACCACCGGTGCGTCGGCCTCGGGGTGGTAGGCGTACGCCGGACAGCCCGCGGTCGTGGGCAGCCCCGCGACGTCGATGTTGCCCTTGGCGGCGAGGAGACGACCGGCGAGCGGGAGGTGCTCACCGGCGGCCACGCGCTCGGCCAGGGCGTGTGCCTCCGCCTCGACCTCGTCCTGTGGGCGCAGGTCGATCCAGATCTCGGGGCGGTCCACCGCTTCGATGCGTGCGTAGGCGGCTCGGACTCTGGACAGCATGTGTTCCTCTTTCAGTTCACGGGAGCGAGCACGACCAGGGCCGTCCCCGCCTCCACCTGGTCGCCCGGCCTCGCCAGGATCTCCGTCACCACGCCGTCCATCGGCGCGTGCACCCTGGACTCCATCTTCATCGCCTCCAGCGCGAGCAGTGGCTGGCCGACGGTGACCTCGTCGCCCGGCTCGACGTTCAGCTGCCACACGGAGGCCGTGAATTCCGCTTCGACGATCTGGCCGCCCTCGGGGATCTCGACGGACGCCGCGGGAGGGGCTGGAGCGCTCACCGCGTCCGCTCGGGCGAACTCGCCGGCCGCCTCCCAGGCGTCCCGCTCGGCCGCGAAGGCCGCCTGCTGGCGGACCCTGAACTCCGCTATGGACTCGGCGTTCTCGGCGAGGAACGCCTGGTAGTCGGAGAGGGAGAAGGTTCCCTCCTCGATGCGTGGCACGAACCGCCCGGACGTGATGTCGGCCCGCAGTTCCAGGAGTTCGTCGGCGTCGACCGGATACCACTTGATCCGGTCGAAGAACCTGAGCAGCCAGGGCGCCCCCGGTTCGAACGCGCCGTGCTGCTGCCACCCCGACCACACCTGGGTCGTACGGCCCACGAACTGGTAGCCGCCGGGCCCCTCCATGCCGTAGACGCACAGATAGGCGCCGCCGATGCCGACGGAGTTCTCCGCGGTCCAGGTACGGGCCGGGTTGTACTTGGTGGTCACCAGACGGTGCCGGGGGTCGAGGGGAGTGGCCACGGGCGCGCCCAGGTAGACGTCGCCCAGGCCTAGTACGAGGTACTCCGCGTCGAAGACCGTGTCGTAGACGTCGTTCACCGAGTCCAGGCCGTTGACCCTGCGGATGAACTCGATGTTCCAGGGGCACCAGGGCGCGTCGTCCCGTACACCCGCCATGTAGCGGGCGATCGCCTCGCGGGTTGCCGGGTCGTTCCAGGACAGGGGGAGATGGACGGTCCGGGAGGGCACGACGAGCTCGTCGCTCGGGGGGAGGGATGCGGTGATCTCCCGTACCGCGGCGAGGAGTTCGTGTTGCGGGAGGCGCCGTGGGTCCGTCTGGATCTGGAGGGAGCGGATGCCGGGTGTGAGGTCGGTGACCCCGTCCGGACAGGCGTCGGCCACCGCCTCCATCAGCGCGTGGACGCGCATGCGCAGCGCCAGGTCGAGCTGCATCGGGCCGAACTCGACGAGCAGGTTGTCGTCGCCGCTGCGGCGGTAGGTCACATCGCCGTCGCGGGCGAGGACGCCACCGTCGACGATGGCCGGCCGGGGTTCTCCGTCGGCGTCCACCGGCAGGAACCGCACGGTGTCGCCGGGCCGCAGCTGGCCCAGCTTCCAGCGCTCGCCGCTGAGCACGGTCGCCGGGCACACGAAACCGCCGAGCGAAGGACCGTCCGGGCCCAGCAGCACCGGCATGTCGCCGGTGTAGTCGACGGCGCCGACGGAGTAGGGGGTGTCGTGGATGTTGGACGGATGCAGGCCCGCCTCACCGCCGTCGGTGCGCGCCCAGCGCGGTTTCGGACCGATGAGGCGGACTCCGGTGCGGGCCGAGTTGAAGTGGACCTTCCAGTCGGCGGCGTAGAAGTCGTGGATGTCGTCCTCGGTGAAGAACTCCGGTGCCGCATGGGGGCCTTCGGCGGTGCCGATGTGCCAGGTCCGGGTGAACAGGGGCGGGTCGTCGACCGGCCTGCCCTCGACCCGGCCTCCCCCGTGCAGGACGTCCCCCGTCCGCAGGGCGCGCCCGCCGTGCCCGCCGAAGCGGCCCAGTGTGAAGGTGCTCGCGCTGCCCAGGAACGCGGGTACGTCGAGCCCTCGGGCGAACAGCACATAGGTTCGCAGGCCGTGTTCCAGAGGCGCCCCGACGTCCAGCAGGGCCCCCGCGGGCACAGTCACCGGCTCCCACTGGGCGATCGCGGAGCCGTCCACGGTCACCGGTGCGGGTGCTCCCGTCACACACACGGTGGTGGCGTGGCTGAACCTCAACGACGGGCCCTGGAGGGTGCATTCGAGACCCGGCGCGCCCTCGTGGTTGCCGAGTGCCTGGTTGCCGAGCCGGAACGACAGGTCGTCCATCGGGCCGCACGGGGGGACCCCGACCTGCCAGTAGCCGGTGCGGCCCGGCCAGTCCTGCACGGTGGTGAGGGTGCCGGCGGAGACGACCTCGATCCGGGGAGTGCGGTCACGCACCCCGGCAAGGGTCGCCGTCGAGTGGGTCGCCCCGGCGAAGCGGGAGTCCGCGAACGCCGCCCTGAGGAGGCCCAGGTTCGTCTCGATGCCGTCGACGCGGGTGCGGGCCAGCGCATCGTCGAGCCTCCGGAGCGCATGGGCACGGTCCGAGCCGTACGCGATCACCTTCGCGAGCATCGGGTCGTACGATGTCGTCACCTCGGTGCCGGTCTCCACCCAGCCGTCGACGCGCACGCCCGGCGGGAACTCGACCCGCGTCAACAGGCCTGCGCTGGGCCGGTGTTCGCGGGACGGGTCCTCGGCGTAGATCCGGGCCTCGACGGCGTGACCGCGCGGGCTGTCCGGCTCGCGCACGACGTCCGTCTCGCCGCGGGCCAGCCGCAGCATCCAAGCGACCAGGTCGACGCCGTAGATCTCCTCGGTGACCGGGTGCTCCACCTGGAGGCGGGTGTTGACCTCCAGGAAGTACGCCTCCTCGCGGGCGGCGTCGTAGACGAACTCGACGGTTCCGGCGGAGCGGTAGCCGACCGAGGCACACAAGCCGCGTGCTGATCGGGCGAGTTGCTCGCGCACGTGGTCCGGCAGTCCCGGTGCCGGTGCCTCCTCCAGCACCTTCTGGTTGCGGCGCTGCAGAGAACAGTCGCGGTCGCCGAACGTGACGACTCGGCCCTCTCCGTCGCCGAAGACCTGCACCTCGACATGGCGGGCGTGCTCGACCAGGCGCTCCAGGAAGACACCTGCGGAGGAGAAGGAGGCGGCGGCGACGCGCTGCACGCGCTCCCAGGCGTCCGCGAGCTCATCGCCGGAGCGACATGCCGACATGCCGATACCGCCGCCACCGCCGGTCGCCTTGAGCATGACGGGATAGCCGATGACCTCGGCCTGCGCGAGGGCCTCGGTGAGCGACGCCAGCAGGCCCGTTCCCGGCGCCAGCGGTACCCCCGCCGTCTCGGCCGCCGCCCGTGCCGTGTGCTTGGCGCCGAAGAGCTCCAGCTGCTCCGGCGTCGGGCCCACGAACACGATCCCGGCCTCCTCGCAGCGCCGCGCGAAGGCCGCGTCCTCGGACAGGAAGCCGTATCCGGGGTGGATGGCCCCCGCCCCCGTGTCCTTGGCCGCCCTCAGCACCAGATCCGCGTCGAGGTACGACTCCTTGGCGGGCGCGGGACCCAGTCGTACGGCCTCGTCCGCGAGCCGCACATGGGGGGCCGAGCGGTCCGGGTCGGAGTACACGGCGACCGTGCGCAGGCCGAGTTCGCGGGCGGTGCGGATGATCCGTACCGCGATCTCGCCCCGGTTGGCGACGAGGAGGGTGTCGAAGGTCATCCGGTGGCCCCGATCGTCATCTCCACCGCGGTCGGCTCGAAGCCGTTGCAAGGGTTGTTGATCTGCGGGCAGTTGGAGACGAGGACCAGGACGTCGCACTCGGCGCGAAGGGTCAGCTTCAGGCCGGGTGCCGAGATGCCGTCGACGATGCCGAGGGTGCCGTCCTTGTCGACCGGCACGTTCATGTACCAGTTGATGTTGGAGACCAGGTCGCGCTTGCCCAGGCCATGACGGGCGCCCTCCGCGAGAAAGTTGTCCACGCACGCGTGCTGCGACCAGGTGTGGTGGCCGTACCGGAGGGTGTTGGACTCCTTGGAGCAGGCGCCGCCGACCGTGTCGTGGCGGCCCACCTCGTCGTCGACCACGGTCATCAGCGGGGTGTGCTCGTTCGACATCAGCACGGTGCCCGTGGTCAGGAAGACGTTGCCCTGGGCGTGGATCGTGTCGGGCGCGCTGTAGCGGACGGAGGTGTCGTGGGCGTCGTAGACGAGGAAGTCGACGGCCTGGTTGCCGTGCAGATCGGTGACGGTGAGGGTCTCCCCGGTGCGGACGACGGAGGACCAGGCGGCACGGGCGGGAACGACGGTCGTGGTCATACGAGCCCCCTCGCGGCAAGGAATTCGGTGGTGTTGAGGAAGGCGCGGCGGCCCTCGGGGGTGGCGTCCCACAGCGGGTCGCCGGGCTCGGTCGCGGCGGCCCGCCAGGCGAGCACCTCCAGCGGGGTGCTGACGTAGTCGGGGCGCGGGTCGGCGGGGTGCGGCACGTTGGCGAGGAGCACGGTGACGTCCTGCTCGGCCCGCAGCGTCACGCTCGCGCCCGGGCCCGCCGATCCGGTGAAGTCGAGGGCGCCGTCCTCGCGGACCTCCACGCCCTGGAAGAAAGAGAGCGACGGCGGCAGATCGCGCGGGGTGAGTCCGTTCTTCGCGGCCGCCAGTTTGAACAGCTCCCGTCCGGCGGGGGAGTCGGACTGCGGGGTGCCGTCGCCGTACCGCTCGGTGTTGCGTACGAGGGTGGAGGTGCCGCACAGGGCGTCGTGGCGGCCGGAGGTGTCGGCCACCAGCGAGGCGAGGACCCGGCCCTGGTCGGACAGGAGCAGCACGCCCTCACCCAGGTAGGCGTTCCACTGCACCTTCACCGTGTCGGCGACGTTCAGCCGCTCCCAGGGCCGGTCCGCCGCGTACAGCAGCAGATGCGCGCAGGCGTCGCCGTGCAGGTCGGTCAGGCGCAGCTCGGTGCCGCGGGCGAGTACGCGGTGTGTGTAGTTGCCGCCCGCCACCGTCTCGGCCCAGACCAGGGGCCCCGCCTCACGGGGCGGTTGCGGCCAGTCCGCCGCCGGCACGACGGGCATGGCCTCGGCGTGGGCGCCCTCCTGGGCGCGGGCGTGATCGCGGGCTCCGTAAGTGGTCGATGTCGCCATCGCGGGACCTCCGGCTCCGGTGCTATTTCTGTCGTGCGACAGAAATTAGGAGCGGGGTGGGTCGCAGGCATTGCCCAGGGGTTGCGGGGTGGTTACCGAGCCCTCACCCGTGCCGGCCGCGCGCTGTCGAAGATCACCGGATGGTGCCCTGTGCGAGGATCGGCGTATGGGAACGACGGGTGGACGGCGGGTCGGCAGACCGCGCGCCGCACAGCGGCCGGACAGCGGGCTCGAGCCGCGTGACGAACTGCTCGCCGCCGCCGCCGAGTTGTTCACCACCCGGGGCTACGCGGCCACCACTACCCGGGCCGTCGCCGAACGCGCGGGCATGCGTCAGGCATCCATGTACCACTACGTCTCCGGCAAGGAGGAGCTGCTCGCCCGGCTCCTGGAGTCCACGGTCACCCCGTCGCTCGGGTACGCCCGCGAGCTCCTCGCCGACGACGCGACCGCGGCCGAGGACCGGCTGTGGGAGCTGTGCCGTGCGGACGTGGAGCTCCTGTGCGGCGGTCCGTACAACCTGGGCGGCCTCTATCTGCTGCCCGAGGTGCGCGCCGAGCGGTTCGCCGGCTTCCACGCCGTGCGCGCCGAACTCAAGGACGCCTACCGGCAGCTGCTCGCCGCGACCGGCGCCGGTGGCGCGCTCGCCAAGAGTGAGCTCGATCTCCGTACGGATCTGTTGTTCGGGCTGATCGAGGGGGTCATCCTCGTGCACCGCTCGGACCCCGACCGCCCGGTGGCGGTGTTTGCGGAAGCCACCGCGGACGCGGCGCTGAGGATCGCCGGCACCTGACCTTCACCCGTCACGGTGAGTGGTTTTCGCATGCCCTTACGCCGTGACGGACCGTGTGCGAACGGAACCTCTGCGTGTAAATGGAGCCGAGGGTACTCCTTGTTCGCGTCCCATTTCAGGTGCTTGCTGAATATGACACGGCGATGATCCGGTCGGACTAAGCTCGCCCGCGGCGCACCGAGTTGAGATGTATTCGTGCGCTTGTTCCCTATGTATGCGCATCCAAGCCGATTCGTTTTCGAGGGCCTTACATGGTGAGTGTTCAATCCCCACCCGTACGCCGTGAACTTCCCTACGCGCGCGTGCTGTTGTTCCCCGCGATACTGATGGCCGCGGCCACCGGAGCCGCAGCCGCCGTGGTCCAGGAGCCGGCCCGCACGGCCGTCGCCTGGTGCGGCGCCGTCGCCACGCTCCTGGTGCTCGCGGCGGCTTCCGAAGTGGTGCGTCGCGGCCGGGCCCTGCGTGACCTGCGTGCCGAGTACGCCCGTAACAGCGCGTATCTGGAACGACGGGTCGGCTCGCACGAGGAGGACATGCTCCGCCTCGCGAAGGAGATCACCCCCGCCGCCATCTACCGGTTGCGATCAGGTAATTCCCCCGGGGAGGTGATTCGCCAACTCGGCGACATCGACCCCACCTACCGCGAACTCCCCGAGTCGCAGATCATGCTGATCCACTCGGTGCTCGACATCATCGACCGCGAGGAAGCCCTCCGCGACTCCACGCAGCGCTCCTTCGTCTCCATCGCCCGCCGTGTCCAGGCGATCGTGCACCAGCAGAACAAGGAACTCCGCGAGATGGAGGAGGACCACGGCCGCAACCCCGAGGTCTTCGACGACCTCCTGCGCATCGACCACGGCACCGCGCTGATCGGCCGGCTCGCCGACTCCATCTCCGTGCTCGGCGGCGGCCGCCCCGGCCGTCAGTGGCCCGATCCCGTCCCGCTGTACAGCGTGCTGCGCGGCGGCATGTCCCGCATCCTGGAGTACCGCCGCATCAAGCTGGACTCCATCGCCCAGGTCAACATCCGCGGCATCTCCGTCGAGCCGGTCATCCACGCCGTCGCGGAGCTCCTGGACAACGCCACGCGCTACTCGCCGCCGCAGACCAAGGTGCACGTCACCGCCAGCGAGGTGCAGACCGGCGTCGCCGTCGAGATCGAGGACGCCGGCGTCAGCTTCAGCGAGGAGGCCCGGGCCAAGGCCGAGGGCATGCTGGAGAGCGCCAAGGCCGGTGTCGACCTCCAGGACCTGGGTGACTCCCCGCGCCTGGGCCTGGCCGTCGTCGGCCGGCTGTGCACGCAGTTCAACATGCAGGTCTCGCTGCGCTCCTCGGCGTACGGCGGTGTCCGCGCCGTCCTGATCGTGCCGCGCGAGATGATGACCAGCGATCCGGCCCCCGGACTCGCCCACGGCATCGGCGCCGGCGCCGTGCCGAAGACCGAAGGTGCGCTCGAAGGTCCCAAGCGCGCACCGAAGAGGCGGCGTCCCACCAGCCCGCGCATCCCCGTCGGCGTGTCCATGGAGGACGACGTCCCCGAGGTCACCGAGTGGACCGCCGGCGGGCTGCCGCAGCGCCGCAGCCGGGTCAAGACGCCGCTGCACCAGCGGTTCGCCGAGCAGGCGGCCATCGAGAAGGCCGAGCGGGAGGGCAAGCCGACCATCTGGTCGACGCCCGCCCCCGCCCCCGAGCCGGAGAAGAAGGAACCCGAGCCCGGACTGTGGGTCGAGGCCTTCTGGAACGGACTCAAGGGCGGCCCCGACCCGAGCGCACCCACCCAGCAGACCACCGAGCCGGCCCGGACCGAGGCCGACGACGAGAGGGACCACACGTGATCCAGCAGCGCGCCAACTTCGACTGGATGCTCAAGGATCTCGCCGACGGGGTACCAGGCATCGAGATGATCGTGGTGCTCTCCGCCGACGGCCTGCGCATCGCGCGCTACGGCGGAGACCCGGACGCCGCCGACCGTGTCGCCGCGGCCTGTGCGGGGCTCCAGAGCCTCGCCCACGCCGTCGCCCACGAGATCCCGGACAGCGACGGCCGGATGAAGATGGTCATCATCGAGATCAACGGCGGCTACTTCTATCTGATGGCCGCGGGGGCCAACGCCTATCTCGCGGTGCTGTCCGACGTGGTCGCCGAACCCGGTCTGATGAGCAACCGCATGCGCGACCTCGTCGTCAGAATCGGCGCCCATCTCACCAGTCCGCCCCGGCGGAACGGGCAGACCGTATGACTCCTCCGCAACGCCGGCGGCGATACCCCAGTCAGGCACCGGAAGAACCGCCCCCGAAACCGGCGGGCGAGGGCCCCGGAAAGCGCCCCCCGGAACGGCTCTACGTGGTCGCAGGGCCGGACGGGGAGCGGGCCGACCTCGACCTGGTCGCGTTAATCGTGGCGCGCGCCGACCCGCCGCCCTCCGCCACCCCTGAGCAGACGGCGATCCTCCGGCTCAGTACGGCCCCGATCTCGGTCGCCGAGCTCTCGGCCTATCTGACCCTGCCGTTCAGTGTGATGACCGTCCTGCTCACGGAGATGCTGACGGCCGAACTGGTGACGGCGCGCGCCCCGATCGTCCGTCAGGCGCTCCCCGACCGTTCCCTTCTCGAAGCGGTGATGCATGGACTTCAAAGGCTCTGACACCATCCCCGGACCACGCTCAGAGGATCAACTGCCGCACACGGCCCAGGCCGCGGTGAAGATCGTGATCGTGGGCGGCTTCGGAGTCGGCAAGACGACGATGGTCGGGTCGGTCAGCGAGATCAGGCCGCTGACCACCGAGGAGACCATGACCCAGGCCGGGATCGGGGTCGACGACAACTACGGCTCCGAGACCAAGACCGCCACCACCGTGGCCATGGACTTCGGACGCATCAGCATCACCGACCAACTCGTGCTGTATCTCTTCGGCACCCCCGGCCAGCAACGCTTCTGGTTCCTGTGGAACGGCCTGTTCGAGGGCGCGCTCGGCGCGGTGGTACTGGTCGACACCCGCCGTCTGGAGGTCAGCTTCGACGTCATAGGACGGCTCGAGGAGCGCGGTGTGCCGTTCATCGTCGCCGTCAACTCGTTCCCCGGCGGGCCCCGTTACCCCATCGCGGACCTGCGCGGCGCGCTCGACCTGGACGAGGGCATCCCCATCGTGGAGTGCGACGCACGCCGCCGGGCCTCCAGCCGCGACACCCTGATGACCCTGATGCGCTTCCTGCACTCGCTCGCGCTGACGGGCCAGCTCACCTGACCGCCCGGTGAGCTCACCCGACCTCAACTCCCCAGCAACCGGATCCACTTCGGAGCGATCACCGTGACGCCTGAACCCCAATCCCTGACCGGTGCCGACCCCATGGCCGGCCCGCCCCCCGGCTGCCCCGCCCACGGCCGTGGCCCCGGCGGGCTGCACCGGCTGTACGGCCCCGAGGCGGAGGACCTCGAAGGCCTCTACGAACAACTCCGCGAGGAACACGGCCCGGTGGCGCCCGTGCTGCTCCACGACGACGTGCCGATGTGGATCGTCCTCGGCCACGCCGAGAACCTCCACATGGTGGGCGCGCCCTCGCACTTCTGCCGGGACAGCCGCATCTGGACCCCGCAGATCGAGGGCATGGTCAAGCCCGACCACCCGATGATGCCGCACATCGCCTGGGCGCCCATCTGCTCCTACGCCGAGGGCGACGAGCACCTGCGTCTGCGCGGTGCCGTCACCGGCGCCATGTCGACCATCAACTACCGGGCCATCCGGCGCCACATCAACCGCTACACCCAGCGCCTGGTCAACGAGTTCTGCGAGCAGGGCGACGCCGACCTCATCGCCCAGTTCGCCGAGCACCTGCCGATGGCCATCATGTGCGAGATCTTCGGCATGCCGGAGGAGTACAACGACCGGCTCGTGCAGGCCACCCGCGACCTCCTCAAGGGCACCGAGACCGCCAACACCAGCCAGGCGTACGTCATGGGCGTCCTCCAGGGGCTCGCCGCCCGCCGCCGTGAGCAGCCCGGCGACGACTTCGCCAGCCACCTCGTGCTGCACCCGGCGAAGCTCACCGACGACGAGGTCACCACCCACCTGTGGCTCGTCCTCCTCGCGGCCTACGAGGCGACGGTGAACCTCATCGGCAACGTCCTGCGCGCCGTGCTCACCAACCCGGGCTTCCGCGCCCAGCTCAACGGCGGTCAGATGACGGTGCCGCAGGCGGTCGAGCAGTCGCTGTGGGACGAGCCGCCGTTCAGCACGGTCTTCGCCTACTACGCCAAGCAGGACACGGAGTTGGGCGGCCAGCGCATCCGCAAGGGCGACGGTCTGCTGTTCGGCATCGCGCCGGGCAACGTCGACCCGCGGGTCCGGCCCGACCTGGAAGCCAACATGCAGGGCAACCGCTCGCACCTCGCCTTCGGCGGCGGCCCGCACGAGTGTCCCGGTCAGGACATCGCCCGTGGCATCGCCGACACCGGTGTCGACGCGCTGCTGATGCGGCTGCCGGACGTCCAGCTCGACTGCGACGAGGACGAGTTGGAGTGGCGGCAGTCGATCTCCTCACGCCACCTCGTGGAACTGCCCGTCCGGTTCGCGCCCAAGCCGCAGCAGGACATCATGCAGAAGCCGGGCCACGCCCCGGTTCCGCAGCAGCGGCCCAGCTGGCAGGTCGGCACGGAGCGGCCGCAACCCGCGGCCGTCGAACCCCAGCCCCAGCCCGCCGCCCCGCCGCAGCCCGCGCCGACACCCGAACCGGCCCGCCCGATGGGCGCCTGGCGCCGCCTCCTGCGGTGGTGGCGGGGTTACTGACCGGCCCGGTCGCCGTCGTCAGCCCAGGCCTCCAGCACCCGAGTGCTCCGGAACCGGTGTTCCACCCCTGTGAGCGGATCGGTGAAGTCCAGCGCCCGCGCCAGTAGTTGGAGCGGATGCCGGAACTCACCGGCCGGCACGGGGGCGGCGACCTCGGGATACAACGGGTCACCGACGATGGGTACGCCGAGGGCGTTCATGTGGACGCGCAGCTGATGTGTCTGACCGGTGGTGGGTGTGAGCCGGTACCTGCCCAACCCGTCACGCCGGTCGACGAGTTCGACATGGCTGACGGCATTCGGCTCGCCCTCGACCTCATAGGCGGCCAGTACTCCGCGCTCCTTCACGATCCGGCTCCGCACGGTCCGGGGCAGGGCGAGCGCGGCATCGTAGGGCGCGACGGCCTCGTACTCCTTGCGCACCTGCTTGTCCCGGAACAGCGACTGGTAGGCGCCTCGCTCCTCGGGCCGCACCGTGAACAGCACCAGTCCGGCGGTGAGCCGGTCGAGTCGGTGCGCGGCCCCGAGTTCCGGGATGCCGAGCTCCCGGCGCAGCCGCGCGAGCGCGGTCTCGGTGACATGGCTGCCGCGCGGGGTGGTGGCGAGGAAGTGCGGTTTGTCGGCGACGACGATGTGTTCGTCGCGGTGCACGAGCTCCAGGGGGAAGGGCACGGGCACCTCGTACGGCAGCTCGCGGTGGAACCACACGTACATACCGGGCACGTACGCGGCATCGGGTGCCACGGGGATGCCGTCGGCCCCGACGACCAGCCCTCGGCTGAACATCCCCTCGACGACTCCGGCGCCCGCACCCCTGAGCCGCTCCACCAGGTGCTCCCGCACGGTGGCCCAGTCGCCCTCGCCCGGCAGCCGCACCCGCACCGGGTCCACCCCGTCGCGCTGGGGCAGCGGGGAGGGCGGGGGAGCGGTACGGCGTCTCATCGGGATCAAGGGTACGGGGCCTCCGGCGGTCGGCAGGGTGGGCGACCAAGGGGGTGCCACCGTGTGTTGTCGGTCGGGCGCTGCGCCGTCGTGGGTTGTCGCGCAGTTCCCCGCGCCCCTAGGGGGTCGCAGTGGCCCCGCGCCTGGAATAGAGCCGCCAGGCCACGCCCAGTACCAGCGTCGCTGCCAGGAACAGGACGGTGAACCACTGGAAGTACCAGTGGCCGCCCGCCGGGTCGTACACCTCCGCCCTCGGCCAGGCCAGGTTGATCGTCATGAACAGTCCGTAGAGCAGGGCGAGGGCGTTGACCGGGACTCCCCAACGGCCCAGGGAGAAGAGCTTGCCGCCCCGCTCGTCCGTGCCCTCCGAGGTGAAGCGGCCGCGGAGGCGGGCGACCAGGAGGGGGCCGGTGACCATCGCGTACGCCAGGTACAGCATCACGATGCAGGTCGTGCCGATCGCCAGGAACGCCTCCGGGGACGCGAAGTTGAGGAGCAGCAGGGCCGCGGCGAGGAGACCGACCACCAGGGCGGGAGCGTTGGGCATGCCGGTGCGGGGGTGGACGCGTGCGAGGCGTGCCGCGAAGGGGAGCCGGCCGTCGCGGGCCATGGAGAACAGCATCCGGCAGGCCGCCGTCTGGATCGCGAGGGTCGCCACCGCGATCGCCACCACCACGTCCGCCAGTAGCAGTCTGCCGACCCCGTCGCCCAGGCTGCTCGTGAGGACGTAGCTCAGCCCGTCGACCGCCAGGCGTCCGTCGGTCAGGCTCGGGGCCGCCAGCAGGCCGCCCAGCACGATCAGACCCCCCAGGAGGCCTGCCGCGCCGAGTGCCGTGAGGATCGTGCGGGGTGCGGTGCGCCGTGGATCGCGGGTCTCCTCGCTCATCTCACCCGCGCTGTCGAAGCCGATCATCACGTACGCCGCCGTGAACGAACCCACCAACAGGGCCCCGAACAGCCCGGACTGGGCCGCGCCCTCGGTGTGGAAGGTGATGCCGGGCGTGCGCTCGGAGTGGGTGAGCAGCAGGACGACGATCAGTACCGCGCCGATGATCTCGGCCGTCACCCCGACCCGGTTGATCACGGACATCACCCGGTTGTCGAGCACGTTCACGAGCGTCGTCAGCACGAGCAGGAACACACCCAGGAGCGCCGCGTTGGCCGCGCCGTCCGCCGACGTCGGCGCCGGATCGGTGCCGATCAGCTGGAAGCCCGACCAGATCGCCGGCAGCACCATCTGCAGTGCCAGCGCGGCCGCCGAGACCACCACGATCTGCCCGATCACCATGATCCAGCCGGCGAACCAGCCGAAGGTGAGGTTCGACAGCCGCGACGACCACTGATAGATCGCGCCCGAGATCGGATAGCGCGCCGCCAGCTCCGCGAAGCAGGCGGCCACCAGCAACTGCCCGACCAGCACCGCCGGCCAGGCCCAGAAGAAGACGGGGCCGCCGAACGCGTACCCGAAGGCGAAGAACTGGAAGACGGTCGTCAGGACGGAGATGAAGGAGAACCCGGCCGCGAACGACGCGTACCGGCCCAGGCTGCGGTGGAGTTCCTGGCGGTAGCCGAACTCGGAGAGCGAGCGGGCGTCGGGGGAGTGCGGTGGATCGGGGCGGACTTCGGAGGGGCTGGTTGTCGTCACGGCGGCACCTGCCTTCGGCGGCGGAAGAGCGGGACAGCGGTGCGGGCGCTGAATTCCTGTCGGGCGACAGAAATTAGGGAGCGGCTGTTTCGCCCGCATGACGCGGCCATGTCGAAGGTGGGCCCAAGTTCTCACTCTCTTGCGCGGAGCCTCCAAACGCGATACATCGTGTCTATTGACGGGTTCTCGTGGATCGCGATATGTTCGGCTACGGATATTCGACTTGAAGTAGAGATGCGAGGTGAATCGGCCCATGAGGCGTCGCAAGCTCCGCAACCCCTTGGCGCTCGCCGTGCTGGCGACCCTGTGGCAGAAGCCGATGCATCCCTACGAGATCGCCCAGACCCTGCGCCGCCAGGGCAAGGACTCCAGCACGAAGATCAACTACGGCTCGCTCTACACGGTCGTGCAGAACCTCGAGAAGTACGGCTTCGTCGAGGTCACGGACGTGGAGCGGCAGGGCAACCGGCCCGAGCGGACGGTCTACGGCATCACAGCGGCCGGCCGCCAGGAGGCCACCGAGTGGATGTCGGATCTGGTCGCCTTCCCGGCCAAGGAGTACCCGATCTTCGAGACCGCGCTCTCGCTGCTCGGCGTGCTGCACCCCGACGATGTGGTCTCACTGCTGGAGGAGCGGCTCGAGGCCCTGGAGGTCCGGATCGCCTCCGGCCGGGGCGCACTGGAGAAGCTGTACGAGACGCTGCCCCGGCTCTTCCTCGTGGAGAACGAGTACCAGCTCCACATGATCGAGGCGGAAGCGGCATGGGTCCGCGGCTTCCTCGACGAGATCAGGAAGGGCGAGCTGCCCGGCATCGAGGAGTGGAAGGCGTTCCACGAACCGTGACCTGACGAAGAGCAGGCCCCGGCACGGCTGTTGGAGCAGCCCGCCGGGGCCTCGAACCCCGAGCTGAATCCGCCGTGAGGCACATCCAGGCGATCGAGGTGCGGCACACCCAGGATAGCCCGGTGCTCCTCACGCGGATCAGCTGTCATCCGCTCACCCAGGAGAGCACCTGTCATGAACACTCGTGCGCCCGCAGTCGAGGCGCGTCAGCTGATCAAGACCTACCCGGGTGATGTCACCGCCCTCAACGGCATGGACATCACCGTCGAACCCGGCACCGTCTTCGGCCTTCTCGGCCCCAACGGCGCCGGCAAGTCCACCACCGTCAAGATCCTCACCACCCTGGCCCGCCCCGACTCCGGCACGGCCACCGTCGCGGGCCACGACGTGCTGCGCCACCCGGACCGGGTGCGCCGCGCGATCGGCGTGGTCGCGCAGAACTCCGGCGCCGACCCCGGGGCCACCGGCCGCGAGAACCTCCGACTGCAGGGCAGGCTCTACGGGTTGAGGGGGGCCGGTCTCGACAGGCGCGTCGCCGAACTCCTGGACCGCTTCGCCCTCACCGACGCCGCGGACCGTCGGGCCAAGGGCTACTCCGGCGGTATGCGGCGCCGCCTCGACGTCGCCCTCGGTCTGGTGCACCGCCCCGAGGTGCTCTTCCTCGACGAGCCCACCACCGGTCTCGACCCGCGGGCCCGCAGCGCGATGTGGGACGAGATCGGCCGGCTCTCCGGTGAGGAGGGGCTGACCATCCTGCTCACCACGCACTATCTCGAAGAGGCCGACCGGCTCGCCGAGTGCGTCGCCATCGTCGACCGCGGCCGGGTCGTGGTCGAGGGCACCCCGCACGCCCTCAAGGGTGAACTCCGCGGCGACGCCGTCCACCTGGAGCTCCGCTCCGGCGTCGGCGAAGCCGGTCGTACGCTGCTCAGGAGCGCCCTCGGCGGACTGCCGGGCGTGCACGAGGTCCTGGTCGACGGGCGCCGGGTCAGCGTCCGCGCCTACGACGGAGCGGCGGCGGTGCCCGCCCTTCTGGGCGCACTCGAGCGCACCGGAGTCGCTGTCGCCGCCGCGACCGTGGCCCGCCCCTCGCTCGACGACGTGTACCTGCGTTACACCGGCCGTCGCTACTCGGAAGCCGAGGCGGACGGGGAAGCGGGGGAGGCCGGGGAACCCGGCCGGCCCGACGACCTCGCCCTCGCGGGAGGTGCCCGATGAGCACCGCCGTCTCCCAGACCTGGTACATGACGCAGCGTCAACTCATGGTGTTCGTACGCCAGCCCGCGTACGCGGTCATCACCCTGATCCAGCCGGTGATCTGGCTGTTCCTGTTCGGCAGTCTGTTCCGCGAGGTCGTCGAGCTCGGCGGCTTCGGCACCACCTCGTACCTCGACTACCTCGTCCCCGGGGTGGTCGTGATGAGCGCGCTGAGCTCCAACATGTGGGCCGGGATGACCACGCTCGACGAGATCCAGCGCGGCACCCTGGACCGCTTTCTGACCACCCCGGTCAGCAGGGCCGCGCTGATGAACGGCAACGTCGTCAACAACGGCCTGGTCACCGCCGCGCAGTCGGTGATCATCGTGCTGCTCGGGCTGCTGGGCGGGGCGGACTACCCGGGCGGGATCGTCGGGATCGCGGTCCTGGTGCTCGCCTCGGTGCTGCTGGGCACGGTCTTCGGGGCGCTGTCCAACGCGCTGGGCATGCTGGTGCGGGAGCGGGAGTCGATCATCGGGATCAACACGTTCCTGCTGCTGCCGCTGACGTTCCTGTCCTCCGCCTTCATGGCGCCCGACCGGATGCCGGGCTGGATGCGGCACATCGCCGACGTCAACCCGCTCGACTGGGCGATGGTGGCGGGGCGTTCGGCGCTGTCCGAGCACCCCGACTGGGGTGACGTGCTCATCCGGGGCGGTGCGCTGCTGGCGCTGGCGGTGGCGGCGGTGTGGCTGTCGATCCGGACGTTCCGGTCGTACCAGCGGTCCGTGTAGCAGTGTGGGAGGGCGCCGCTGCGCCCTCCCACACTGCGTATCTGCCCGAGCGGACTAGGCGGGCGTGCTCTCCTGCTCCGCCTCGATCCGTGCGTTCCAGTCCCGCTTCGAGGCCTGCCAGCCGTCCTCGTTGTGGCCGAGCCGCCAGTACCCGGAGATCGAAAGGTCCTCTCGGGCGATCTCGCGCTCGACGCGCAGCAGGTGCCGCAGCTGCTTCACGAAGTGCGCCTCGCCATGGACGAAGGCGTGCACCCGGCCCGCCGGGAACTCCAGCGCCCGGACGGCCTCGGTCAGCGCCTCGCCGACCGGACGGTCCCCGCGGTGCAGCCAGACGACCTCCACATCGGAGTCGATCTTCTGTTCCTCCTCGGGCCCGGAGACCTCGATGAAGGCGTGCGCCGTGGCGCCGTCGGGCAGCACCTCCAGGGAGCGGGCGATCGCGGGCAGCGCGCTCTCGTCCCCGGCGAGCAGATGCCAGTCGGCGGTCGGATCGGGGGTGTAGGCGCCGCCCGGGCCGTTGAACCAGACGGTCTCGCCCGGCTGCACGCTCGCCGCCCAGGGGCCGGCGAGGCCCTCGTCGCCGTGGACCACGAAGTCCAGGGTCAGCTCAAGGTGTTCGGCATCCCAGTGGCGCACGGTGTACGTCCGCGTCACCGGCCACTGCTCGCGCGGGAACTCCTCGCGGATGCGCTCCATGTCGAAGGGCTCCGGGTAGGTCGCACCCCCGGCCGGGAACAGCAGCTTCACATAGTGGTCGGAGCAGGTGTCCGCCGAGAAGTCGGCGAGCCCCTCACCTCCGAGCACCACACGCTGCATGTGCGGGGTCAGCCGCTCGGTGCGGACGACCTGAGCGGAATGCGGCTTCCGCGGCTTGCGTCCCGGTCGTTCTGCCATGGCGGCCTCCCTGCCTCTTCGCTTAGGCTTACCTAAGTTAGCATCTTCCCCCTACTAAACACCCCTTGTGTGAGGGCAAGATTAAGCCATTGTGGAGAGTGCGGACCCCTCCTGAAGAGAATCTCATTCGCTCAGCTGAGAACGTGATTTACGGTGCGAGGGTCGTCAGCAGTCGCTGAAGCGACCCGCCCAGCCCCCAGCGCGCCGCCAGCCGCTCCACCGCCGCCGGATCACGCGGGCCGCGCGGCACCGCCGTGTCGACGTCCGGCAGTGGCACGTCGTCCGCCACCCGCACGACCTTGGGCGCCACCGCGACATAGGGCCGGGACTCGTCCAGACGCTTGCGCTGCGAGGGCGTGAGCTTGGCCTTCGGGTCGTCGACCGCCGCCATGATCCCGGCGACATCGCCGAACTCGGCCAGCAGCTTGGCGGCCGTCTTCTCCCCGATGCCGGGCACCCCCGGCAGACCGTCGCTCGGGTCGCCGCGCAGCAGCGCCAGATCCGCGTACCCCGGCCCGTCGACCCCATACTTCTCGCGCAGCCACGCCTCGTCCGTGAGCTGGAGGGTGCCCACGCCCTTGAGCGGGTACAGCACCCGCACCCCGCGCCCGTCGTCCACCAGCTGGTACAGATCGCGGTCGCCGGTGACGATGTCGACGGGGCCCTTCGCCCGCGCGGTGAACGTGCCGATCACATCGTCCGCCTCGTACCCCGCGACGCCCACGCGCGCGATGCCGAGCGCGTCGAGGACCTCCTCGATGACCGGGACCTGCGGCGACAGGGTGTCCGGCACCTCCTCCTCGTCCGGCCCCACCTCGTGCTCCTCGGCGACCCGGTGCGCCTTGTAGGAGGGGATCAGGTCGACCCGCCACTGAGGGCGCCAGTCGGCGTCCATGCAGGCCACCAGCTCATCGGGGCGGTGGTCCCTGACCAGGCGGTCGATGAATTCCAGCAGTCCGCGCACGGCGTTCACCGGCGTCCCGTCCGGGGCCTTCACGGACTCCGGGACGCCGAAGTAGGCGCGGAAGTAGAGGGAGGCGGTGTCGAGGAGCATGAGTCGTCCGGTCACGCCTCGCATCATGCCGTACGGCGCCGACAGTCACCGGTCCTCAGCGATGTGAAGCCCCTACGGCGATCCCACGGACTGGTTGTGAACTGAACCACTTCGGCGTTTGCCCTGGTCGGTCAAGGGCAGGCGCCGCCACTGACCCCCGCCCCCGAGTCAAGAGGTACGCGTGTC
This sequence comes from Streptomyces sp. NBC_00019, assembly GCF_045041015.1. NCBI lineage: Bacteria > Bacillati > Actinomycetota > Actinomycetes > Kitasatosporales > Streptomycetaceae > Streptomyces > Streptomyces sp. NBC_00019. Next base: position 2,390,082 of record NZ_CP108302.1, on the reverse strand, counting down.
AGCCAGCCTAGAGGCCGAACATCTCTACAAGGTGTTCGGCAGACGACCGAGTGAGGCAGTCGAGAGACTGCGCGATGGAGCCGACCGGGAGGAGCTGCGCGCCGACGGCACCACTGCCGCGGTCGTCGACGCCTCCTTCACCGTGGAGCCCGGCCAGATCTTCGTCGTCATGGGCCTGTCCGGATCCGGCAAGTCCACCTTGCTGCGCATGCTCAATGGCCTCCTCGAGCCCACCGCCGGACACGTCCGCTTCGACGGCCAGGACCTGACCGCGCTCGGCGACCGCGAACTGCGCGCGGTCCGGGCGAGGAAGATCAGCATGGTCTTCCAGCACTTCGCGCTCTTCCCGCACCGCAGCGTCCTGGAGAACGCCGCCTACGGTCTCGCCGTACAGGGCGTCCCCCGCGCCGAGCGCGAGAAGCGCGCCACCGAGGCCCTGGCCCTGTGCGGTCTGGCCGGCTGGGAGAAGTCCTGGCCCGACGAGCTGTCCGGCGGCATGCAGCAGCGCGTCGGCCTGGCCCGCGCGCTGGCCACCGACGCCGACCTGCTCCTCATGGACGAGTCCTTCAGCGCCCTCGACCCGCTGATCCGCCGCGACATGCAGGATCAGCTCCTGGAGCTCCAGAAGACCCTGAAGAAGACCATCGTCTTCATCACCCACGACCTCAACGAGGCCATGCGCTTGGGCGACCGCATCGCCGTCATGCGCGACGGCCGTATCGTCCAGATCGGCAGCGCGGAGGACATCCTCGTCCGGCCCGCCGACGACTACGTGGCCTCCTTCACCCAGGACGTCGACCGCTCGCGGGTCCTGACCGCGGGCGCCGTCATGGACCCGGACGTCGTCGGTGACGAGGTCAGCTGTCGCTGCGAGACCGCGACTCCGGACACCCCCTTCACCGAACTCTGCGCGATCAGCGCCCGGCTGACGCACCCCGTCGCCGTCCTCGACAAGGCAGGGAAACTCGTCGGCCGCGTCCCGAGACAACGCCTCGTCGGGTTCCTCGGTGACGAGCAGTCCGAACCGGTGGCCTGCGACTCGCCCCGGGACAAGGGCGGCGACAAGGCGGTGGCCCGTGCCTAGGATCCCGCTCGGCGACTGGGTCAACGACGCGGTCGACTGGCTGCTCGGCCACATGGCCTGGCTCTTCGACTTCCTCAAGACCGTCTTCACCGGCACCTACGACGGTATCGACGCCGTCCTCCAGGCGCCCCAACCCCTGCTCCTCGCGGGCATCTTCGCCGTCATCGCCTTCTGGCTGCGCGGCACCACGGCCGGCGTCCTCACCTTCGCGGGCTTCGCCTTCATCGACTCCCTCGAACTGTGGGACGACGCGATGGTGACCCTCTCGCTGGTCCTCGTCGCCACGATCATCGCCCTGGTGATCTCCGTGCCCGTCGGCATCTGGGCGGCCCGCTCCGACCGGGTCAGCGGACTGGTCCGGCCGGTCCTGGACTTCATGCAGACGCTGCCCGCGATGATCTACCTCATCCCGGCGATCCTCTTCTTCGGCACCGGCGCCTCCGCGGGCATCGTCGCCACCCTGATCTTCGCGCTCGCCCCCGGCGTGCGCATGACCGAGCTGGGCATCCGCCAGGTCGACAAGGAACTGGTCGAGGCGGCCGAGGCGTTCGGCACGACTCCCAGGGACACGCTTCTGCGGGTCCAGCTCCCGCTCGCCCTGCCCACCGTCATGGCCGGCGTCAACCAGGTCATCATGCTCGGCCTGTCCATGGCCGCGATCGCCGGCATGGTCGGCACCGGCGGCCTCGGCGGACGCGTCAACGAGGCCATCGGCCAGCTCGACGTGGGCCTCGGGTCCGAGGCGGGCGTCGCCATCGTGATCCTCGCGATCTACCTCGACCGCATGACGGGCGCCCTGGGCACCCAGGTCTCCCCGCTGGGCCGCCGCGCCGCCGCCAAGGCACGTGCCGCACAGGGGCTGAAGATCTGGTCGTACCGCCCCCGTCCGCAGGTCGCCGTCATCGGCGTGGTGGTCCTCGCCCTCGTCGCGGGCGGCATGGGGATGTTCGGCGGCAAGGACGACAGCACCGCCCCGGTCGGCGAGAACGTCGGCCAGGGCAAGAAGGTCAGCATCGGCTACATCCCCTGGGACGAGGGCGTCGCCTCCACCTTCCTCTGGAAGGAACTCCTGGAGGAACGCGGCTTCGAGGTGGACGCCAAGCAGCTCGACGCCGGCCCGCTCTACACCTCCCTGGCCTCCGGCAACGTCGACTTCCAGACCGACGCCTGGCTGCCGACCACCCACGCCGAGTACTGGAAGAAGTACGGCGACCGGCTGGACGACCTGGGCTCCTGGTACGGCCCGACCTCCCTGGAGCTGAGCGTCCCCTCGTACATGAAGGGCATCGACTCCCTGGCGGACCTCAAGGGCAGGTCCGCCGAGTTCGGCGGGAAGATCACCGGCATCGAGTCCAGCGCCGGAATGATGGGTCTGCTCAAGAGCAAGGTCCTCAAGGACTACGGCCTCGACAAGGAGTACAGGGTCGTCGACAGCTCCACGCCGGCGATGCTGGCCGAGCTGAAGCGGGCGTACAGCAAGCAGGAACCGGTCGTCGTCACGCTCTGGTCGCCGCACTGGGCGTACAGCGACTACAAGCTGAAGAAGCTCAAGGACCCGAAGGGCTCCTGGGGCAAGGGCGACGGGGTGCACACGGTGGCCCGCAAGGGCTTCGCCGACGACAACCCGGTCGTCGCGAAGTGGCTGAAGGACTTCAGGATGAGCGAGAAGCAGCTCACCGGTCTGGAAGCCGAGATCAACAAGGCGGGCAAGGGCAAGCAGCAGGACGCCGTACGCGCCTGGCTGAAGGCCAACCCCGGTGTGCTCGACAAGCTCGCACCGGTCGCGGACACCGCCGCCCCGGCCGAGGCGAAGCGGCCCGTGGACGTGGCCTGGTTCCCCTGGGACGAGGACATCGCCGTCACCTACCTCTGGAAGAACGTCCTGGAGCGGCGCGGCTACAAGCTGAACCTGAAGCAGATGGACGTCGGCCCGGTCTACACGGGCCTCGCCTCCGGGGACCTCGATCTCAACTTCGACGCCTGGCTGCCGTACGCGCAGGCCAACTACTGGGACAAGAACAAGGACAGACTCGCCGACCTCGGCACCTGGTACGAACCGACCTCACTGGAGGTCGCGATCCCCTCGTACGTCAAGGGCGTCAAGTCGTACGAGGACCTCAAGGGCAAGGCCGACCTCTTCGACGGCAGGATCATCGGCATCGAACCGGGCACCGGCGAGATGAACCTCCTCAAGAAGAAGGTCCTGCCGGGCTACGGCCTGGACAAGGAGTACGACGTCGTCGACGGCTCCACGCCCGCGATGCTGGCCGAGCTCAAGCGCGCCTACGCCAAGAAGCAGCCCGTGGCCGTCGTGCTCTGGTCGCCGCACTGGGCGTACAGCCAGTACGACCTGACCAAGCTGAAGGACGACAAAAAGCTCTTCGGCGAGGGCAACACGATCCGGACCATCGCCAACGAGAAGTTCCCGGAGCAGTACCCGCAGCTCACCAAGTGGATCAAGAGCTTCCGGATGAGCGAGGACGAGCTCGGCACCCTGGAGGCCGAGATCAACCAGCGGGGCCAGGGCCACGAGGAAGAGGCCGTCACCGCCTGGCTGAAGAAGCACCCGGACGTGGCGGAGCGGATGACACCGCAGTAGCCGCCCTGCCGAAGCCGCCCGAGGGGCGGGCTCCCCACGTGACCTGACGGCGTGTGGCGAGGCCCGCCCCTCGGGTATGTCCGGGGCCCGCGCATCCGTACGCGGTCCATGAAAAGGATCCGGACAACCACATAGAGCTATGCCGCCCCCTGAGCCTCATGGGGCGGTCGTGGTCAGCCGGTTCGTCCTGACGGCGCAAACCCCCCACGGGGCGGGTGGAGAGCTGATCTACTGGCCGGAGTTGGCGAGATGGCCCGCACGGGGTTTACGGCAATGTGACGGGCGCATGAAACGGTTTGCCGAACATGCGTAGGGTGCAGAGAACTCATCAGAGAGTGTGAACGGACCGACGAGCGAAGGAGGGAGCCGGAGCGATGGGCGACCACAAAGAACAACCCTTGCGGGTCGGCGCGGCCGTCAGGCGGCGACGCCGTGCGCTGGAGCTCACCCTTGCCGTCGTGGCCGAACGCAGCGGCCTGTCGGTGCCTTTCCTGAGCCAGATCGAGAACGAGCGGGCGCGGCCCAGCCAGAGCTCCCTGGAGAAGGTGGCCGACGCCCTGCGCACCACTGCCGTGGAACTCCTCGCCGCCGCCGACCCGGCGTGCAGCGTCGACGTCGTCCGCGCCGACGACACCGAGCCCGAATGCCGGACCCGGGTGCGTTCCCTGGTGCGTGGTCACCATCAGATGCACGCCCAGGAGTTCACCGGTGACCATGACGCCGGTCGTGAATTCCAGTTCCGCAACGACCAGTTGATGTACGTCGCCGACGGCGCGGTGGAGATCGAGGCGGAGGGCCGGGCGTACCGGCTCGGCCGCGCCGACACGCTCTACCTCACCGGTGGGGTCCGGCACCGGTGGCGGGCGACCGTGCCCGAGACCCGGGTCGTGGTCGTCGCGGTGGCCGAGCACATCGAGGCGGTCCGGGACCGGCCACGCACGTGAGGGTCGCGCAGTGAGGGTCGTCTCCCTCGTCCCGTCCCTGACGGAGGCGGTGGCCCGTTCCGTCCCCCGAGCCCTGGTCGGCGCCACGGACTGGTGCACCCACCCGGCGGACCTCGACGTCGCGCGCGTGGGCGGCACCAAGAACCCCAGGACCGACCGCGTCCTCGCCCTCGCCCCCGACCTGGTGATCGCCAACGAGGAGGAGAACCGGGAGCCGGACCTCGCCGCGCTGCGCGAGGCGGGCGTCGAGGTCCTGGTGACCGAGGTGAGGGACGTCCCGCAGGCCTTCCGGGAACTGGCGCGGGTCCTTGAGGCGTGCGGTGCGCGGGGACGGCCGCGCTGGCTGGACGAGGCGGAGCGGGCGTGGTCGGCCCTGCCGGAACCGGGGTCCGCCATGACGGCGGTGGTCCCCATCTGGCGCCGCCCCTGGATGGTGCTGGGGCGCGACACCTTCGCCGGTGATGTGCTGGCGCGCCTGGGCGTGGACCATCTGTACGCGACGCACCCCGAGCGCTATCCGCGGATCCCGGTCGACGATCTGAACGCGGCCGCACCGGACGTCGTCGTCCTCCCGGACGAGCCCTACCGCTTCACCGCGGACGACGGCCCGGAGGCGTTCCCCGGACTGCCCTGCGCCCTCGTCGGCGGCAGGCACCTCACCTGGTACGGCCCGTCCCTCAGTGAAGCGCCACGGCTGCTGACGAAGGCCCTGCGAGCAGCACGCCGCTGAGCAGGCCGCGCGCGGTGTGCAGGGCGGCGACGGCCCAGGCAGCCACGAGAACGACGTACAGCACGACGGCGAGCCACTGGAAGGCGAGCAGCCCGGTGTGCCGGGCCAGCCCCTCCGCCCCGGTGACACAGGTGCCGACCGGGAAGGTGAAGGCCCACCATGTCATCGCGAACCCCATGCCCTCCCGCCGGGCGCGCAGGACGTGCGCGGTGGCGAGCGCGAACCACAGCAGCGCGAACCCCATCACGGGCACGCCGTAGAGAACGGCGAGGACGCCGAAGCCGCCGCTGTAGGGCGTGGGTACGACACCGGGCGCGACGTCCGCGAAGTTGTTGACGGCGGTGGTGGACTGCCCGAGCGGGCCCAGCACGAGGAACAGGGTCGGGGTGAGGGCGAGGGGCAGCGGACCGCCGGTGATGAGCCGTCCGAAGACCAGCGGCAGCATGAGCAGGGTCGCGAGCAGGCTGATCCCGAACATGGCCACGCACGCGAGCAGCAGGGTCTCCCGCGCCTGTCCGGCCGGGAGATGGGGCACGAGCAGCGGCCCGAGCGCGGCCGACACCATGGGCGCGACGAGCGGCAGCAGCCACACGGGAGTGGCTTGTGACGGCTCGATCCGATGGCGTACGGCCATGAGGTACGGGACGGCGACGGCCGCGGCGAGTCCGACGGCCGTGCCGGCGGTGAACAGCGCGGCGTCGAGAGCGACCGCGGCTCGCGTGCCGATCCAGTCGGAGCCGACGGTGAGGGCGCCTCCGCCGACGGCGAGGAGGGCCATGGAGAGACAGCCGTAGAAGGGCGCCATGGCCGGGTCGAGGAGGTGGGCGCGGGCCTGGTCGCGATGGTGGGTCCAGTGCAGGGCGCGGGCGCAGAGCAGGGCGACGAGAAGGGCGAGGGAGAGCGCCCAGACGCTGGTGAGGGCGGTGCGCAGACCGGGGACGGAGACCGGCAGTCCGGCTCCGGCGGTGGCGACGATGGCGGTGCCCATGACGGCGGCGTACCAGTTGGGTCCGAGGTGACGGACGGCGATGGCACGCGGGGGCCGTGCGGTGGCACGGGGGAGAAGGGGCTGGGCTGCGGTGACCATGATTCGACGATCGCGCGGTTGTGCGGCTGCCACCAGGGACGACGCCTCTATGAGGGCATAAACTGGATTTATGAGCAGTGAGCGGGAGGGCTCTCCCTCGACCCCCGGTGGCATGCTGGCGCACCGCGTCCCCGACCTGGGGGCGCTGGAACTGCTGCTGGCGGTGGCCCGGCTCGGCAGCCTGGGTGCGGCGGCGCGGGAGATCGGCATCACCCAGCCCGCGGCCAGCAGTCGCATTCGCTCGATGGAACGTCAGTTGGGTGTGGCGCTGGTGGACCGCTCACCGCGCGGCTCCCGTCTCACGGACGCGGGCGCGCTGGTGACGGACTGGGCGCGGCGGATCGTGGAGGCCGCGGAGGCGTTCGACGCGGGGGCGCAGGCGTTGCGGGACCGGCGGGACTCGCGGCTGCGGGTCGCGGCGAGCATGACGATCGCGGAGTATCTGCTGCCGGGCTGGCTGTTGGCGTTGCGTGCCCAACGTCCGGACACGGCGGTGTCGTTGCTGGCCGGCAACTCGGCGGCGGTGGCCTCCCGGCTGCTGGCGGACGAGGCGGACCTGGGGTTCGTGGAGGGACTGAACGTACCGACGGGCCTCGACTCGGTCGTGATCGCCCACGACCACCTGATCGTGGTGACGGCCCCGGCCCACCCCTGGGCCCGCCGCCGACGGCCGCTGGCGGCGGACGAGTTGGCGGCGACGCCGTTGATCCTGCGGGAGAAGGGTTCGGGGACGCGGCAGGTCCTGGACGCGGCGCTGGGCGGACTGGCGCGGCCGTTGATCGAGTTGTCGTCCACCACCGCGGTGAAGGCGGCGGTCGTGAGCGGCGCGGGGCCGGCGGTACTGAGCGAGCTGGCGGTGGGGGAGGAGCTGGCGATGCGCCGACTGGTGCGGGTGCCGGTGGAAGGGGTGTCACTGGCACGGGACTTGAGGGCGGTGTGGCCGACGGGGCATCGACCGGTGGGTCCGGCCAGGGAACTGCTGTCGCTGACGCGGGGGTAGGGGCCGCGCCCGCGAAAAACTCCTGGCCTGCCAACGCAGCCGACCCGCACCATGCCGTACATGCCACCCACCGCCCCGCCCGCCGCAGGCGCCCGCACTCCGTGGGAAGAGCTCCCACCCCAGGTCCGCAACGCCGTGGCCGACATCCTCGGTGAACCCGTCACCCACGCCACCACCCAACCCGGCGGCTTCTCCCCGGGTGCCGCGGCGCGCATCCGCACCGCCCGAGGCCGCCGTGCCTTCGTCAAGGCCGTCAGCGCGGACACCAACGCCACGGGGCCCGTGTTCCACCGCCGAGAAGCCCGCTACGCCGCCGCCCTCCCACCCGCCCTCCCCGCACCCCGTCTCCTCGGCACCTACGACGACGGCACCTGGGTGGCTCTGGTCTTCGAGGACGTGGCAGGCCGCCAGCCCCACGTTCCCTGGCGGCAGCCGGAGTTGAGACGCGTCCTCGACGCGGTGACAGACCTCGCCCGGAACCTCACCCCGTCCCCCGTGCGCGACGCGCCCCCCGCCTCCGAGTCCGCCGTCGGCACGTTCAGCGGCTGGCGGCGTCTCCTGGAGGAGACACACCCGGACCTCGACCCCTGGACCGCCGCCCACCTCCCGTACCTCGCCGAGCTGGCCGACCCCTGGCCCGAGGCCGTCTCCGGCGACACCCTCGCCCATGGCGACCTCCGCGCCGACAACATGCTGCTCACCGACGACGGCCGCGTCGTCTTCGTCGACTGGCCGCACATCGTCCGCGGTGCCGCATGGCTCGACCTGCTGCTCATGCTCCCGTGCGTCAGAGCCCAGGGAGGCCCCGATCCGCAGGAGCTCTTCACCGCGCACCCGCTGGGCCGCGACGCCGACCCGGACGCCGTCACCGCCGCCCTCGCGGGCCTCGCCGGCTACTTCGTCCACCAGTCGCTGCAGCCCCCGCCGCCGGGCATCCCGACCGTCCGCGCCTTCCAGCGCGCCCAGGGCGAAGCGGCGTCGACATGGCTGCGGGGCCGGATCGGATAGCCCCCGGCTCAGGCCCCCGCCGCCTCCACCAACCCCCGTACCACCCGCAGATCCTCACCCATCTCCGGATGCCACTGCACCCCCAACACCCAGTCGGAGGAAGGCAGTTCCACGGCTTCCACCGTTCCGTCCGGCGCGTGCGCCGACACCAGGAGGCCGGTGCCGAGCCGGTCCACGGCCTGGTGGTGGTACGTCGGTACGGACGTCTCCTCCGGGACGACACCGGCGTACAAGGTCCCCGGCACCGGCTTCACGGTGTGCCACCCGAAGACACCGACCACCTCCGCGTGCCCCTCGATGTGCTGGACGAGCGTGCCGCCGAGGGCGACGTTCAACAGCTGCATGCCCCGGCAGATCCCGAGCAGCGGGATGCCCGCGGCGAGGGCGGCGTCGATGAGGGCGAGCTCCCAGGCGTCGCGCTCCCGGGCCGGCGGCCCGGTACGGGGCTCGCGCTCGGCACCGTAGTGCACCGGCTCGACGTCGGGGCCGCCCGCGATCACCAGCCCGTCGAGGCGCGCCACGGCCCCGGCGGCATGCTCGGGCGCGTCCGGCGGAAGCATCGCGGCCAGCCCGCCCGCCCGCTGCACGAGCCGCGGGTACCCGACCGGCAGCAGCGCCGCCGCCAGCTCCCACACACCCCAGCGTGTCCCGGCCTCCAGATACGTACTGATGCCGATCAGCGGCCTGCCCGCCATGCGCCCTCCCGGTCCGGCAAAGGATTGTTTCCATACCTTTGTCGAGAGGTGCCCGCGGAGGCAAGACCCCCAGGTCGCACGGAGGATGCCGTCACGCCAGGAATCCCCTGAGCAGCGCCGCCGTCCCCCCGCAGTGCTCGCGCATCATCTCCCGCGCCCCGTCCGCGTCCCCGTCCAGCACCGCCTCCACCAGCGCGGTGTGCTGGCGTTGGGAGTGTTCGAGGTTGCGGACGAGGAGCGGGATGCAGTCCAGCAGGTCGTTCACCGTGGCCCGGACCGCCGCGTACTGCGCGGTCAGCGACGGTGAGCCGCACAGCTCGGCCAGCGTCAGGTGCAGCATCGTGTCCAGGCGCCGGTAGTCCGCCAGCGGAGCGTCCTGTGTGCGGGCCAGTGCCTCGCGCAGCCGTTCCGCCTGGTCGTCGGCGAGCCCGTGCGCCGCGCACAGACCCGCCGCCCCCACCTCCAGTACCTCGCGGAACCGCAGAACGTCCTCGATGTCGACCGCGGAGATCCGCCGCCGCAGCTCGTCCTCACCGCCGGCGTCCGACTTCCGCAGCACGAACGTCCCGCCGTACCGCCCGCGCCGCGACTCCACCAGCCCCTGGTCCTGGAGCACCTTCAACACCTCGCGCAGCGTCACCCGGCTGATCCCGAGCCGCTCCGCCAGCTCCCGCTCGGCCGGCAGCCGCTCACCCCCCGGTACCAGACCGAGCCGTACGACCTGCAGGATCTGCTCCAAAGCCTCCTCGAAGCCGTTGCCCGCCCGTACCGGCCGCAGCACCGGCGTCAACCGGTCCTCCAGGTCGCCCTCCGGTTCCAGCGACATCCCGTCGTACCCCCTTCCCAAGCAATGGTTCTCCGCAATACCTTATGGCTTCCGGCCCGGCCGAAAAAAGCGCAGAAGCCCGAAGGAGCTCTCCCGTGGCAGACCGCACACCCCCGCTGAGCGTCGAGGAGCTGCACGCCCTCGTCGCGAGCGGTGAGATCGACACTGTCGTCCTGGCCTTCCCCGACATGCAAGGGCGGCTCCAGGGCAAGCGGTTCGCCGCCCGCTTCTTCCTCGACGAGGTGCTCCACCATGGCACCGAGGGCTGCAACTACCTCCTCGCCGTCGACACCGAGATGAACACCGTCGAGGGCTACGCCATGTCCTCCTGGGACCGCGGCTACGGCGACTTCGCCATGCACCCGGACCTCTCCACCCTGCGCCGCGTCCCCTGGAACGCCGGTACGGCCATGCTCATCGCCGACCTCGCCTGGGACAACGGCTCACCCGTGGTCGCCGCCCCGCGCCAGATCCTCCGCCGCCAGCTGGAGCGCCTCGCCGAACTCGGCTACACCGCCATGGTCGGCACCGAGCTGGAGTTCATCGTCTTCAAGGACACCTACGAGCAGGCCTGGGACGCGGGTTACCAAGGGCTCACCCCGGCGAACCAGTACAACATCGACTACTCGGTGCTCGGTACCGGCCGCATCGAGCCTCTGCTCCGCCGTATCCGCAACGACATGACCGGCGCCGGCCTCATCGTCGAGTCCGCCAAGGGCGAGTGCAACCCGGGCCAGCACGAGATCGTGTTCAAGTACGACGAGGCCGTGGTCACCTGCGACCAGCACGCGATCTACAAGACCGGCACCAAGGAGATCGCCGCCCAGGAGGGCGTCTCGATCACCTTCATGGCCAAGTACAACGAGCGCGAGGGCAACTCCTGCCACATCCACCTCTCGCTCGCGGACGCGGCCGGCAACAACGCGATGGCCGACAACGGCGGTATGTCCGAGGTCATGCGGCACTTCCTCGCCGGACAGCTCGCGGCCCTGCGGGACTTCTCCCTGCTCTACGCCCCCAACATCAACTCCTACAAGCGCTTCCAGCCCGGCTCCTTCGCCCCGACCGCCGTCGCCTGGGGCCATGACAACCGCACCTGCGCCCTGCGGGTCGTCGGCCACGGCCGCTCGATGCGCTTCGAGAACCGGCTGCCCGGCGGCGACGTCAACCCGCACCTGGCGGTCGCCGGACTCGTGGCGGCGGGCCTGTACGGCATCGAGCAGAAGCTGGAACTGCCCGAGGCCTGCGCCGGCAACGCCTACACCGCCGACTACGCGCACGTCCCCACCACGCTGCGCGAGGCCGCCGAGCTCTGGGAGAACAGCCCCATCGCCAAGGCCGCCTTCGGTGACGAGGTCGTGGCCCACTACCGCAACATGGCACGCGTCGAGCTGGACGCCTTCGACGCCGCGGTGACCGACTGGGAGCTGCGCCGCTCCTTCGAACGCATGTGAGGCATCTCTTGTCGCAACCGTACGAACTGGACGTCCTCAACCCCGCGACGGAGGAGGTCATCGCCACCGTTCCGGGCGCCGTCGAGCAGGACGTCGACGCCGCCGTCCACCGGGCCGACCGGGCCCAGCGCGCGTGGGCGGCCGTCGCGCCCGCCGACCGGGCCAGGCTGCTGCGCCGCTTCGCCGTCGTCATCGACGAACACGTGGAGGAACTCGCGCGGTTGGAGGTGCGCGAGGCCGGCCACACCATCGGCAACGCCCGCTGGGAGGCCGGCAACGTCCGTGACCTCCTCGACTACGCCGCCGGTGGAGTGGAGCGGCTCGCGGGCCGGCAGATCCCTGTACCCGGCGGCCTGGACATCACCCTCCTGGAACCGCTGGGCGTCGTCGGAGTGATCGCGCCCTGGAACTTCCCCATGCCGATCGCGGCCTGGGGCACGGCCCCGGCCCTCGCGGCGGGCAACGCCGTGATCCTCAAGCCCGCCGAGACCACCCCGCTGACCGCGCTGCGCCTCGCCGAACTCGCCCTGGAGGCCGGGCTCCCGGAACACCTCTTCCAGGTCCTGCCGGGCCGCGGCGACATCGCGGGTGACGCCCTCGTACGCCATCCTGGCGTCGCCAAGATCGTCTTCACCGGCTCCACGCGGGTCGGCAAGCGCGTCATGGCCCTCTGCGCCGACCAGGTCAAGCCGGTCACCCTCGAACTCGGCGGCAAGAGCCCGAACATCGTCTTCGCCGACGCCGACCTCAGGACCGCCGTCGACCCCTTCTCCTTCCTCGACAACTCCGGCCAGGACTGCTGCGCCCGCACCCGCATCCTGGTCCAGGAGTCCGTGTACGACGAGGTCCGCGAGCTGCTCGCCGACACGCTGGCCGCCGTCGTCGTGGGCGACCCGGCCGACGAGAAGACACAGATGGGGCCGCTGATCTCCCGTCAGCAGCTGGACCGCGTACGGTCGTTCGTGCCGGACGACGCCCCGGCCCTGCGCGGCAGCGCCCCCGAAGGGCCCGGCTTCTGGTTCGCGCCGACCGTCCTCACGGGGGAGCGGCACGACTCCGAGGCGGCCCGGGAGGAGATCTTCGGACCCGTGGCCGTACTCCTGCCCTTCACCGACGAGCAGGACGCGATCCGGCTCGCCAACGACACCCCGTACGGCCTCTCCGGCTCCATCTGGACCCGGGACGTCGGCCGCGCGCTCCGCGTCTCCCAGGCGGTCCGGGCCGGCAACCTGTCCGTCAACTCCCACTCCAGCGTGCGCTACTGGACCCCCTTCGGCGGCTACAAGCAGTCCGGCGTGGGCCGGGAGCTCGGCCCGGACGCCCTGGCCGCCTTCACCGAAACCAAGAACGTCTTCATCAGCACGGAGGGCCCGACACAGTGACCGAAGAGATTGTCTGCCGACGCCTGGTCGGCCGTACCGCTGTCATCACCGGGGCCGGCAGCGGCATCGGTCTCGCCACCGCCCGCCGGCTCGCCTCCGAGGGCGCGCACGTGGTCTGCGGCGACGTCGACGAACAGCGCGGCAAGGGGGCCGCCGAGGAGGTCGGCGGGATCTTCGTGAAGGTCGACGTCACCGACCCCGAGCAGGTCGAGGCGTTGTTCAGGACGGCGTACGACACCTACGGCAGCGTCGACATCGCCTTCAACAACGCGGGCATCTCCCCGCCCGACGACGACTCCATCCTGGAGACCGGCCTCGAGGCCTGGAAGCGCGTCCAGGAGGTCAACCTGACCTCCGTCTACCTGTGCTGCAAGGCCGCGATCCCCTACATGCGGCGGCAGGGCAAGGGCTCCATCATCAACACGGCGTCCTTCGTGGCGAGGATGGGCGCGGCCACGTCCCAGATCTCCTACACCGCGTCCAAGGGCGGTGTCCTGGCCATGTCCCGTGAACTGGGCGTGCAGTTCGCGCGGGAGGGCATCCGCGTGAACGCCCTCTGCCCCGGCCCGGTCAACACCCCTCTCCTTCAGGAACTGTTCGCCAAGGACCCCGAGCGCGCCGCCCGCCGCCTCGTCCACATCCCGCTCGGCCGCTTCGCCGAGGCCGAGGAGATCGCCGCCGCCGTCGCCTTCCTGGCCAGCGACGACTCCTCGTTCGTGAACGCCAGCGACTTCCTCGTCGACGGCGGAATCTCGGGGGCTTACGTCACACCGCTCTAGGCCCGCGGCCCCAGGCCCTGTCGCCTACAGTGCCGGGATGAGCATGACGCCCCCGCCCGGCTGGTACCGCGACCCCAAGCATCCGCATCTGGAACGCTGGTGGGACGGCACGGCCTGGACCGAGCACCGGCGCGAGCCCGCAGTTGTGGGCCCGACGCCGGTGCCTGCGGTGCCGGGACGGCCGCCGGGCGGCGAGGCCTCGGGGCGCGCGAAGGTCATCGCCCTCACCACGGCCGGGGTGGTCCTGGTCGCGGCGATCGTGACGGGAGCGTTCGTCCTGCGTGACGACGGGGGCGCCGAGGACAGTACGACGGTGACCGAGTCCATCACCCCCACCTTCGCACCGACGAGCCAGACGCCCACGCCCACGCCGTCGGAGTCCACCAGCGAGCCCTCCGCCGACGACCCGGCCGTCGTCGAGGACCAGCTCAACGGCATCACCGTGCCGCTGCTCGACGGCTGGGTGCGACCGCAGTACATCGTCGACGACGACGTCCTCATGTCCACCGACGGCACCTACGACTGCCCCGGCGACCCCGGAGTGTGCCGGCACGGTCTCGTCATCTCGCGCACGGTGACCTCCAACGACGAGACATCCCCCGAGTCCCTCGCCAAGGCCGACATCTCCGACGCGGCCGACGACGCCTACGACCGCGACCTCGTCGGCAAGCGGCCCTTCGGCGGCATCGAGTCGCACGAGGTCGTGAAGTCGGGTCCGGTCGCCGTGGCGGGCCGTGCCGGGTATTTCGTCCGCTGGCGCGTCAAGACGGCCAAGGGGCCCGGCGGTTACGTCCAGTCCCTCGCCTTCCAGTCCAGCGTCGGCACCGAGTCCCCGGTCGTCGTGCGCTACGTCTTCGACGCGGGCGAGGACGGGCCGCCGCTCGCCGACATGGACCGGATCACCAAGGGCATCCGGTCCAGCGGCGACGCGAACGGCGGCGGCGTGGGCAGCAGCATCGGCCCGACGGACTGACCTACAGGAACGTCCGGCCCTCGCCCCGATAGGTCGGGACGGTCGAGGTGACGGTGTCGCCCTCGATCAGATGCAGCACGTCGAACCGCTCGCACAGCTCCCCGGCCTTCGCATGCCGGAACCACACCTTGTCCCCGAGGAGGAGGTCGTCGGCGGGCGAGCCGAGCAGCGGCGTCTGCACCTCGCCGGGCCCCTCCTGAGGGTCGTACTTCAGCCCCTCCGGCAGATAGGGCACCGGGAGCCGGTCGGGCCCGGGCGCACCGGAGGCCGGATAGCCGCCCCCGAGCACCGTGACGACACCGACGCCGGGCCGCCGCACGACGGGCTGGGCGAAGAGCGCGGCCGGACGCCCGCTGAACGACGTGTAGTTGTCGAAGAGCCGCGGCACGTACAGCCCCGACCCGGCCCCGATCTCCGTGACGGCGTCCTCGGCGGCGGTCGTCTGGACGCTGCCGGTACCGCCGCCGTTGACGAACTCCAGGTCGGGAACGACGGCCCGGACGGCACGCACCACCGCCGCCCGCCGCTCGGCGAGCTCCTTGCGGGCGGTGGCCTGCATCAGCCGGACGGCACGGGACCGGAACGGATGCCCGGCGACGGAGTCGCCCACACCGGCGATATGACCCTCGTACGCCATGATCCCGACGACCTTGAACCCGGGCCGCCGGGCGACCGCGCGGGCGAGGTCGGCGACCTGGGCGGGGGAGTGCAGCGGGGAGCGTCGGGCGCCCACCCGCACCCGGCCGCCGAGGAGCTTGAGGGAGGTGTCCAACTCCAGGCAGACACGGACGACTTCACCTCCGCCGTCCCGGGAGCGGTCGATGAGGTCGAGCTGTGCGACGTCGTCGACCATGACGGCCACGGCGGCGGCGAGCTTGGGGTCCGAGGTCAGCTCGGCGTACCCGGTGCTGTCGGCGGAGGGGTAGGCGAGCAGGATGTCGTCGAAGCCGGAGCGTGCCAGCCACAGGGACTCGGCCAGAGTGAAGGACATGAGGCCCGCGAAACCGTCCTTGGCGAGGACGCGTTCGAGCAGTGCCCGGCACCGCACGGACTTGCTGGCCACACGGATCGGCTTGCCGCCGGCCCGGTGGACGAGGTCGTCCGCGTTGGAGTCGAAGGCGTCCAGATCCACGATCGCCACAGGAGCGTCGAGGTGAGCGGTGGCCCGGTCGTACCGGGCCCGGTCGGCGGCGCGCGCAGTCATGAACGAAGCCTGCCAGACAGGATTACCGCAGGGTAGGGGGACGTTCCGGGCTAAAGCCCCGGGCTCGTGGACTGGTTCCCGTCCGGCCGGGGACAACCCGTAGAGTGACGCGCACGCATGTGAGGACGGCAGGGGCCCGAGTCAGGGGATGCCGGTCCGTCCGTGCGGGTATGCGTGCCCGGGCGGGCCTGTTCGCACCGGGGACGACGACGGACCCGGGCACAAGGGAAACGGGGGGCGCATGAGCACGGAAGCGCGGCACGCCTCCATCCCTCCGCGCCCCACGACACCGCCACGCCCCACGGACCCTCCGAAGACGGGCCCCGAGGCCACGGACCGCGAGGAACCCGGGCGCACGCCCGGCACCACCGAGGAACGGCCACCGGCCCAAGGATCGGTCACGCGGCCGACGGGCGGGGCTCCCGCGCCGACGACGGCTCTGCCCCCGTTGCCGGGTACGCGACCGGGAGAGCGGCAGGGGGCGCGTGCGGTGCCCGCGGGTGGCGCGGGTTCGCCCCGGCGCGGCGATACCGCGGAACCGGCCCGTAACACCTCCCTGGACACGGCTCCCCGCTTCCCCCGCCTGCGCGCCCCGTCCTCCGGCGGCTCCGCCCCCTCGACCCCGCCCCCGCCGAAGGCCTCCGCCCGCTTCCCGGACACACCACCGGCCCCCGGCCAGGACACCCCCGGAACCCCCACGCCGCCCCGCCCCGCGACACCCCCGCGCCGCAACGGCACGCCCCCGGAAACGTCCTTCGAAACCACCTTCCGCCTCCGCCCGGTACCGGTCGAGCCGGACTCCTCCCCCCTGGGCCGCCCCACGCCCCCCGACGCACCACCCCGACCGGGCACCCGCCCGTCTGCTACCTCCGGCTCGAAGGCGCCCGCCGGCGCTCAGCCCGGGTCAGGCCCTCGCCCGTCCTTCACGCCCGGTCCGACGACGCCTGCCGGCGCTCCGCCCGGGTCGGGCACCCGCCCGTCCTTCACGCCCGGTCCGACGGCGCCCTCCGGCGCTCCGGCCGGTGTGCCGCCTCGGCCCGGCTCCCGTCCGGCCGCCGCGTCCGGCTCCCGGCCGGTCTCGGCGCCGGTCGGCACGCCCGCGCCCGGCACCCGGTCTGCCGCGGTGCCCGCCGACGCCTTCGGCCACACCGCGCCCCCCGGAGGGAGCCCGTCCCTCCGGCAGCCCGATCCCTCTCTCTCCTGGAGCGCACCCCTGGCACCCGGTGACACCCCTGGATCCGGGCGGCCCGTCGTGTCGTTCGGGCAGCCCGAGGGGTACGACGAGCAGGCGCGGCCGCGGGTGCTCCGTCGGCGAGGTCGGATGCGGGCCGTCGGTGTGGCCGTCTGTCTCGTGCTAGGGCTCGGGCTCATCGGCGGTGCCGCGACCGGGAGTTGGCTCGTCGGGGACTCGGCCGCGGCCGGGTCCGGGGACAACTTCGCGGCGGCCGCCGGGATGTGGCACAGCGTTCCCGTCGACCAGCTCTTCCCGCCCACCGTCCAGGGACAGGGCGCAGGCCCCGGCGGCGCCGACCGGACCTGGACGCGGATCGCCGTCGCCCCGGACAGCGGCTGCAAGGACGCCTTCGACCCCCTGCTGCGCAAGGCACTCGCCCCCGTCGGCTGCGAGCGGCTGCTCCGCGCCACCTACACCGACGCCACCCGGAGCTACGTCACCACCGTCGGACTTCTCTTCACCAAGGCCGACGCCGCCGGCATGACCGCCCTCGACACCCGGTTCGGCAAGGAGAAGCTGGGCGACCGGGCCGACCTCATGCCCCGGACCTACGCCGCCAAGAACACCGTCGCCGCCGGCTTCGGCACGAAGCAGCGCGCCTCCTGGGCCGTCTCCGTCCTCACCGACGCCCCCGTCGTCGCCTACGCCGTCTCCGGCTGGGCCGACGGCCGTACCGTCGACGAGCCGGTACCCGCCGAGAAGGCCATGGAGTCCGACGCCACCACCGACATCGCCCAGGCCGGTCTCGGCCACGAGGCCCAGGGTCTCGCCGACCGCATCGAACGCGGCTTCCGCAAAACCGTCAGCTCGGCCACGGAGAAGCCGTCGTGAACGCCATGACCCGCCGCGCCGGCCTCCTCAGCGCCCTTCTCGCCGCCTCCCTCGCCCTCGTACCGCCCACCGCGGCGCACGCCGACGGCATACGCGCCCAGCAGTGGGCCCTCGAGGCCATGCACACCCAGGAGGCCTGGCAGACCACCAAGGGCAAGGGCATCACCGTCGCCGTCCTCGACACCGGCGTCGAGGACGACCACCCCGACCTCGCCGGCAACGTCCTCGACGGCAAGGACATGGTCGGCTTCGGAGCGAGCCGCGGCGACCGCGCCTGGGCCCGCCACGGCACCGCGATGGCCGGCATCATCGCCGGCCACGGACACGGGATCGGCAACGCCGACGGCGTGATGGGCATCGCCCCCGAGGCCAAGATCCTCCCCGTCCGCGTCATCCTGGAGGACGGCGACTCGGCCCGCGGCAAGGCCCGCAACACCCGCGGCAACGCCCTCGCCGAAGGCATCCGCTGGGCCGCCGACCACGGCGCCGACGTCATCAACCTCTCCCTGGGCGACGACTCCAAGTCCGCCCACCCCGAACCCGCCGAGGACGAGGCCGTCCAGTACGCCCTCAAGAAGGGCTCCGTCGTCGTCGCCTCGGCCGGCAACGGCGGCGAGAAGGGCGACCACATCTCCTACCCGGCCGCCTACCCGGGTGTCATCGCCGCGACCGCCGTCGACCGGTACGGCACCCGCGCCGCCTTCTCCACCCGCCGCTGGTACTCCACGGTCAGTGCCCCCGGCGACAAGGTCGTCATCGCCGACCCCGACCACAAGTACTACGAGGGCTGGGGCACCAGCGCCGCCGCGGCCTTCGTCTCCGGAGCCGTCGCCCTGGTCAAGGCGGCCCACCCCGGCCTGACCCCGGGGCAGATCAAGAAGCTCCTGGAGGACACGGCCCGCGACGCCCCCGTCGGCGGCCGCGACGACTCCCGCGGCTACGGCCTGGTCGACCCGGCCGCCGCGATCAAGGCAGCGGCCGAGCTGAAGCCGGAGGGACTGCAGGCGGCGTCCTATGGCGAGAAGTACTTCGGCCCGGGCCCGGACGCGGCCGAGGAGGAGGACGACGCGGCAGGCTGGGCGGCCCCCCTGGCCGGCGGCGCGGGCGGTGTCCTGCTGATCGCGGCCGTGGTGTTGTGGCGGGGCCGTCGGGAAAACCACGAAGAACTCTGAGCTGCCGACCCGGGTTCGGACAACGCCGGTAGGGGCGCGGGGCTGTATCAATGTGCGGCTACCGCCGCGTGGGCGCGACCAGCCACAACGCTGCCGCACCCCGGCGACGGCCTGTTGAGGCGCTCTCAACCCGCGAAAACCGACACCGCAGCCTGAGAAGCCGACTCCACGAGCGACACCCCCTTCTCCTTCGTCGCGTTACCGTTCGACAGCGCGACAACCAGATACGCGCGACCGTCCGACGCAGTGACCCGCCCGATGCTGTTGATGTCCCACAGCCCGGTGGTCGATCGCGGCAGCCAGCCGTTCTTCAAAGCCCACGCGGATCCGTCCGCCGCGGCCGAGACTCCCCAGTCCTGGCCGACGGCTATCCGCCCCATCAGCCCCCGCACATACTCCCGCGACGCCGAGCTCAACTCCGAGTCGTCCCCGAACACCTGCCGAAGCAACGTGAGCTGGTCCGCCGCCGTGGTCTGGGTCAGCCCCCACAACATCCCGTCACCGCCCTCGGTGCCCGTGAGCCCGAGCCGCTCGTTCGCCGCGTCGAGCCCCTTCGCCTGCCCGATGATCCGCCACAGTGCCGACGCGGAGGCGTTGTCGCTGTTCTCGATCATCGAGGTGGCGTACGACTTCTCGGCCGCCGTGAGGTGCCGGTCCTCGTCCTGCGCCTGGAGCAGCAGCGCCGCCAGGATGTCGACCTTGACGATGCTCGCCGTGTCGAAGGCGGCGTCCCCGTACGTGGCGCTCTCCCCGGAGTCCAGGTCGAGCACGGCGACCGAGACGTCCGCGTCGCCCGGCACGGTCACCGACTTCATGGCCGTGGCAAGCAGCTTGTCGTGGTCCACCGTCGGCTGCGTCACGGGCTCCACCGATGCCTCCTCGCTCGTCGCCGCCGCGGTCGGCGACGGGGCCGACGATACGGAGGGAGCGCCGGAGTGCGCCTGCGCCTTCACATACACGGTCCCCCCGGCCGTGGCGCCGACGATCGCGACGGAGGCGAGGGCGGTGTACATCAACGGGCGCCGCCGGGGCGGGCGCGAGCGACGGCTTCGGCGGGCTCTGGAGGACTCCATGACCGTGATGGTCGGGCCACCGACTGTGTGGGCCGTTAGACGAAAGTTAGATGTGTGTCAGGGAAATCTGAGATTCCGGTGAAGAGCGTCACGGAGAGGTTTCCGGGGCCGCACAAGCCCAGCAGCATCCCCCCTATAGGGTCGGTGACCGTGGCGAACAAGAACATTCCCGACTCCGGCTTCTCCGACGACGACGGCTCCGCCGACGCCGGGCTGAGCGCGGCGCTCGCCGCCTGGACCGAGGACCGCACCGCCGTGGGACCCGTCCTGGAGGCCCTGAAGGGCGCCCGGCTGCTCGTCCCCGTCGTGGCCGTGCTCGGCGAGGTCGAGGAGGACGAGAACGGACTGCGCCGCGAGAAGACCAGCGACATGGCCGTCCCCACCCTGAAGGCCGGCGGCCGCACCGCCCTGCCCGCCTTCACGTCCACCGACTCGCTGGCGCTCTGGGACCCGGCGGCCCGCCCCGTCGCCGTACCCCTGCACCAGGCGCTCCAGGCCGCCGCGCACGAGAAGGCGGACACGGTCGTCCTGGACCTGGCCGGACCGGTGCCGTTCGAGCTGACCGGCCCCGCGCTGCTCGCCCTCGCCGAGGGCCGTACGACGACGGACCCGCTCGCCGACCCCGCGGTCGTGGAGGCGGTACGTGCCGCCGTCGCCGCGGTGGGCGCGGTGGAGCGGGCCTACCTCGGACCCGGCCAGGGGGACGGCACTCTCGCCCTGGTCCTCGACCCCGTCGTCCCGCACGACGCCGGTGTCCACGCGGTCGCCCGGCGCCTCGCCGCCGACGAAACGCTGAGGGCCCGCCTGGTGCGCGGCCTCGACCTGGCACTGCTGCCGGCCGGGGCGACGCCTCCGGGCGAGCCCTTGTACGTGCGGTAGGGACTCAGCCGTAGACCGGGCCCGTGTACTTCTCGCCCGGGCCCTGGCCCGGCTCGTCCGGGACGAGCGACGCCTCGCGGAACGCCAGCTGGAGGGATTTCAGGCCGTCGCGCAGCGGGGCCGCGTGGAAGGAGCTGATCTCGGTCGCGCTGCCGTCCAGCAGACCGGCCAGGGCGTGGATCAGCTTGCGGGCCTCGTCCAGGTCCTTGTACTTGTCGCCCTCCTCGGTCAGACCGAGCTTCACCGCGGCGGCGCTCATCAGGTTCACGGCGACCGTCACGATCACTTCGACGGCGGGGACCTCGGCGATGTCGCGGGTCATCTCGTCGAAGTCGGCGGGGGGCTCAGGAGGGGTGTCACTCATGGCCCACACGATAGGCGGTCCGTGCTGCCGTTCCTCCAATTGGTCCTTGTCAAGCGATCCTGCTAATCTGGTTGACGACCGGCTGGACACTCACGTGCCCGGCCCACAAGTGGAGGCTCCGATCTCCCACCTGACCGTCCCCCGGGACGGCGGGTCACCCCGGTCAGGCGGCCACCATCGTTCCGTACGGACGATGGAGTCGCCCGAATGCGCGCCCCGCGATCATCGCGGCGGTGCTCCGGCAGTGTTTTGGAGCCCCGTCTTGTGATCGTCCGGGGCATTTTTTGTGCTTCGGCGCGGTTAGGTCTGTCGAGAAGAAGACAAACGCGGCTGTCCGCCAGACCGCCGTGTGGTGCTAACCGAGGAGGATCCATCAGCGCCGAGCCCCGCATCAACGACCGGATTCGCGTTCCCGAGGTGCGACTTGTCGGTCCCAGTGGCGAGCAGGTGGGCATTGTCCCACTGGCCAAGGCACTGGAGCTTGCGCAGGAGTACGACCTGGACCTGGTCGAGGTCGCGGCGAACGCCCGTCCGCCCGTGTGCAAGCTCATGGACTACGGGAAGTTCAAGTACGAGTCGGCCATGAAGGCCCGTGAGGCGCGCAAGAACCAGGCGCACACGGTCATCAAGGAGATGAAGCTCCGGCCGAAGATCGACCCGCACGACTATGACACCAAGAAGGGTCACGTCGTCCGGTTCCTCAAGCAGGGCGACAAGGTCAAGATCACGATCATGTTCCGTGGTCGCGAGCAGTCCCGGCCGGAGCTCGGCTACCGACTGCTGCAGCGTCTCGCGTCGGACGTCGAGGACCTCGGTTTCGTTGAGTCGAACCCGAAGCAGGACGGCCGAAACATGATCATGGTTCTCGGTCCGCACAAGAAGAAGACCGAGGCGATGGCCGAGGCGCGCCAGGCGCAGGAAGCCCGCAAGGCTGAAGCGAAGGCCAACCCCGGCAAGTCGCAGAACGCCGCGGACCCCGACGCCGTGAACGCGGACGCCGAGGATGCCGAGATCGCCGATGCTGCCGAGGCTCCCGCCGAGGCCCCTGCCGAGGCCTCCGCCGAGGCGTGATCCCAGGGGACGCGAGTCCCCCAGGACGTAACCGATACAAGAGCGACGCTCCACCGTGTGCCCGGTTTCACGACCGGGCACCGGAGCGCCACCCAGAGGAGAGAACGGCGCTATGCCGAAGAACAAGTCGCACAGCGGTGCCAGCAAGCGCTTCAAGATCACCGGCTCCGGCAAGGTGCTCCGCGAGCGTGCCGGCAAGCGCCACCTGCTCGAGCACAAGTCGTCCCGCGTGACGCGCCGCCTCACCGGCAACGCCGAGATGGCCCCGGGCGACGCCGCGAAGATCAAGAAGCTTCTCGGCAAGTGACGTACGCGGCGCTTCGCTTGAGCGCCGTACGTCTGGACCGGGACCCCATCGATTCCGGGCCGTGTGAGTCCAACCACGGCCCCGCTACAAGGAGTTAACAAGTGGCACGCGTCAAGCGGGCAGTCAACGCCCACAAGAAGCGCCGGGCGATCCTCGAGGCGGCCTCCGGCTACCGCGGTCAGCGTTCGCGCCTGTACCGCAAGGCCAAGGAGCAGGTCACCCACTCGCTGGTCTACAACTACAACGACCGCAAGAAGCGCAAGGGTGACTTCCGTCGGCTGTGGATCCAGCGCATCAACGCCGCTGCCCGCGCCAACGGCATCACGTACAACCGCTTCATCCAGGGTCTGAACGCGGCGAACATCGAGGTCGACCGCAAGATCCTGGCCGAGCTGGCCGTCAACGACGCCACCGCGTTCGCCGCGCTGGTCGAGGTTGCGCAGAAGGCCCTGCCGGCGGACGTCAACGCCCCCAAGGCGGCCTGACGCCTGGCTTTGAGCCGACGTGACATGAGGGACCCGCAGGCTTTCGGGCTTGCGGGTCCTGTTGTGTAGTTCTGAAAGTGAGCCTCATGCACTCCGCAACCCCCGAGCTGATCTCCGCCCGTTCCCCCCGCGTCTCCGCCGCCCGGCGGCTCGCCAAGCGGAACTTCCGGGGCAAGGAGCGGCTGTTCCTGGCCGAGGGGCCGCAGGCCGTGCGGGAGGCCGCCGGGCACGGGCTCGTGGAGTTGTTCGCCACCGTCGAGGCCGCCGAGCGGTACGCCGACATCATCGCGGAGGCCCGCGCCGTCGAAGCGCGTGTACACCTCGCCTCCGAGGACGTCATCGCCGACATCTCCACCACCGTCACCCCGCAGGGGCTCGTCGGTGTGTGCCGCTTCCTCGACACTCCCTTCGAGGAGATCCTCGCCGCCCGCCCCAAGCTCGTCGCCGTGCTCGCGAACGTCCGCGACCCCGGGAACGCCGGGACCGTCCTGCGGTGCGCGGACGCCGCCGGGGCCGAGGCCGTCGTACTGACCGACGCGTCCGTGGATCTCTACAACCCCAAGGCCGTACGGGCCTCCGTGGGCTCCCTCTTCCATCTCCCCGTCGCCGTCGGTGTCCCCGTGGAGCAGGCGGTCCAGGGGCTCAAGGACGCCGGCGTGCGGATCCTCGCCGCCGACGGGGCCGGGACCGACGACCTCGACGACGAGCTCGACAAGGGGACCATGGGCGGACCGACCGCCTGGATCTTCGGGAACGAGGCGTGGGGGCTCCCGGAGGAGACCCGCGTGCTCGCGGACGCCGTCGTGCGCGTCCCGATCCACGGGAAGGCCGAGAGCCTGAACCTGGCGACCGCCGCCGCCGTATGTCTCTACGCGTCGGCCCGTGCACAGCGCGCCTCCGGAGGGTGCCGCTCCGTCACCGAGAGCTAGTAGGGTGACCAGCTCGGGGGCCCTCCGTCGAAGAGGTGGGGTACGGGGATATGAGCGTCGGCACGAGCAGCGCACCGGGAGCACGGGACGTGCGGCACGGGTCCGCGTCCGGCCCCGGTGATCTGGCCGGGCTCGGCATCGACCCCGACCTCCTGCCCGACGGACTGGTCGTCGCCGACGAGCACGGCCGGGTCGTCTGCTTCAACGCCGCCGCCGAGCGCATCACCGCCGTACCGGCCGCCGAGGCCCTCGGACAGCGGCTCGACAAGGCGCTGCCGTTAGAGGACCTGGAAGGGCGACGCTGGTGGCAGGTGACGGACCCCTACGGGGGGCTCGCGATTCGGCGTCGCCAGCCCGAGCGGAATCTGCTCCTTCCCCGCGGACGTGAGGTCCTCGTCTCCGCCCAGTACGTGCGCACCGAGCCCACCGGGCCCGTCCACCGCGTCGTCGTGTGCCTGCGCGACACCGAGGCCAGGCGCCGCACCGAGCGCAGTCACGCCGAGCTGATCGCCACCGTCGCCCATGAACTGCGGTCACCGCTCACCTCCGTCAAGGGCTTCACCGCCACGCTGCTCGCGAAGTGGGAGCGGTTCACCGACGACCAGAAGCGGCTGATGCTGGAGACCGTCGACGCCGACGCCGACCGGGTCACCCGGCTCATCGCCGAGCTGCTCGACATCTCGCGCATCGACTCCGGGCGCCTGGAGGTGCGGCGCCAGCCCGTCGACATCGGGGCCGCGGTGGGGCGACACATCCAGGCGTACGTCGCCGCCGGGCAGACCGCCGACCGGTTCCTGCTGCGCATCGAACAGCCGCTGCCCATGCTGTGGGCCGACCCCGACAAGATCGACCAGGTGCTCAGCAACCTGCTCGAAAATGCCGTGCGCCACGGCGAGGGAACGGTCACGATTGACGTCACGCCCTCGGCGTCGCCCCGGGAAGGGGAGGACGTCGGTACGTCGGTCACGGTGAGCGACGAGGGGTCCGGCATCCCGGAGGAGTCCATGAACCGCGTCTTCACCCGCTTCTGGCGGGGCAGCAAGCGCGGTGGCACGGGCCTCGGGCTGTACATCGTCAAGGGCATCGTCGAAGCCCACGGCGGCACCATCACCGTCGGCCGCGCCCCCGAGGGCGGCGCGGAGTTCCGATTTACGTTGCCCGTGGCGGCGCCGGCGTATCTCGCCTAGCGGCCCACGGGCGCATTCGTACACCCCCACCCCGTTAGACTCGGCCTTTGGCACCTTTGTGTCCCATGGACGGCCCTCTGACCTCTGTGTGAGTCGGTGACGGGGACCTTCAGCCAGCCAATCGGAAGCACGGGAAGAGATGTCGGCACCGAACAAGTCGTACGACCCTGTAGAGGTCGAGGCGTTGAAGCCAGAAGAGATCGAGCGCATGCGGGACGAGGCGCTCGCCGCCTTCGCCGCCGCGGACTCCCTCGACGCGCTCCAGGAGGCCAAGGTCGCCCACACCGGCGGCACCTCGCCGCTGGCCCTCGCCAACCGCGAGATCGGCGCCCTGCCCCCGCAGGCCAAGGCCGCCGCCGGAAAGCTCGTCGGACAGGCCCGCGGCGCCGTGAACAAGGCGCTCGCAGGCCGTCAGACCGAGCTCGAGGCCGAGCGCGACGCGCGCGTCCTGGTCGAGGAGTCGGTGGACGTCACGCTGCCGTACGACCGCGTACCGGCAGGCGCCCGCCACCCGCTCACCACCCTGTCGGAGCGCATCGAGGACGTCTTCGTGGCCATGGGCTACGAGGTCGCCGAGGGCCCGCAGGTCGAGGCCGAGTGGTTCAACTTCGACGCCCTCAACATCGGCCCGGACCACCCGGCCCGCGGCGAGGCCGACACCTTCTTCGTGCAGGGCCCCGAGGGCGGCACCGAGTCCGGTGTCGTGCTGCGCACCCACACCTCGCCCGTGCAGATCCGCTCGCTGCTCGACCGTGAGCTGCCCGTGTACGTGATCTGTCCCGGTGTCGTCTACCGCACCGACGAGCTGGACGCCACGCACACCCCGGTCTTCCGCCAGGTCGAGCTGCTGGCCGTCGACGAGGGCCTCACCATGGCCGACCTCAAGGGCACGATGGACCACATGGTCCAGGCCCTGTTCGGCGAGGGCATGAAGACCCGGCTGCGGCCGAACTTCTTCCCCTTCACCGAGCCGTCCGCCGAGATGGACATGGTCTGCTACGTCTGCCGCGGCGAGTCCGTCGGCAACCCCGACCGCCCCTGCCGTACCTGCTCCAGCGAGGGCTGGATCGAGCTCGGCGGCTGCGGCATGGTCAACCCCAAGGTGCTGACCGCCTGTGGCGTCGACCCGGAGAAGTACAGCGGGTTCGCCTTCGGGTTCGGCATCGAGCGGATGCTGATGTTCCGCCACAACGTCGAAGACATGCGAGACATGGTCGAGGGTGACGTCCGGTTCACTCGGCCGTTCGGGATGGAGATCTGATGCGGGTCCCGCTTTCTTGGCTGCGGGAGTACGTCGACCTGCCGGCGACCGAAACCGGCCGTGACGTCCAGGCCAAGCTCATCTCTGCCGGCCTCGAGGTCGAGTCCGTCGAGCACCTCGGTGCCGACCTCAAGGGTCCCCTCGTCGTCGGCCAGGTGCTGACCATCGAGGAGCTGACCGAGTTCAAGAAGCCCATCCGCTTCTGCACCGTGAACGTCGGCCAGGCCAACGGCACCGGCGAGCCCCAGGAGATCGTCTGCGGCGCCCGCAACTTCGCCGTCGGCGACAAGGTCGTCGTGGTCCTCCCCGGCGCCACCCTGCCGGGCGGCTTCTCGATCTCCGCGCGCAAGACGTACGGCAAGACGTCCCACGGCATGATCTGCTCCGGCGACGAGCTGGGCATGGGCGACGACGGCAGCCACGGCATCATCGTGCTGCCGCCGGAGACCGAGGTCGGCAAGGACGCCATCGAGCTCCTGGAACTGGTCGACGAGGTCCTGGACATCGCCGTCACCGCCAACCGCGGCGACTGTCTGTCCATCCGCGGCGTCGCCCGCGAGACCGCCATCGCCTACGGCCTGCCGCTGCGCGACCCGGCGCTCCTGGACGTCCCGGGCCCCAACGCGTACGGCTACCCGGTGCAGGTCTCCGAGCCGCTCGGCTGCGACCGCTTCACCGCCCGCACCGTGTCCGGACTGAGCCCCGAGGCCCGCTCCCCGCTCTGGCTCCAGCGCCGGCTGCAGAAGGTCGGCATGCGCCCGATCTCGCTCGCCGTCGACATCACCAACTACGTGATGATGGAACTCGGCCAGCCGCTGCACGCCTACGACCGCAAGCTGGTCCAGGGCACCATCGGCGTCCGCCGGGCCGGCGAGGGCGAGGAGATCGTCACCCTCGACGGCGCCAAGCGGAAGCTGCACGCCGAGGACCTGGTCATCACCGACGAGCGCGGCCCGATCGGCCTCGCGGGTGTCATGGGCGGCGCGAACACCGAGATCGCCGACCACGAGGAAGGCGAAGGCACGACCGATGTGGTCATCGAGGCCGCGCACTTCGACGCGGTCTCCATCGCCCGCACGGCCCGGCGCCACAAGCTCTCCTCCGAGGCGTCCCGGCGCTTCGAGCGCGGTGTCGACCCGGCCGCCGCCGCGGCCGCGGCCCAGCGCACCGTCGACCTCCTCGTGCTGCTCGCGGGCGGCACCGCCGACGCCGGTGTCACCGAGGTCGCCACGCCGTCCGCGCCGCACAGCATCGCCGTCGCGGCCGACCACCCGGACAGGGTCGCGGGTGTGGAGTACGGCCGCGAGACCGTCGTACGCCGTCTCCAGCAGGTCGGCTGTGATGTGTACGGGCAGGACGAGCTGATCGTCACCGTGCCGTCCTGGCGTCCCGACCTCACCGAGGTCAACGACCTGGCGGAAGAGGTCATCCGCCTGGAGGGCTACGAGAACCTGCCCTCCACGCTGCCCAAGCCCCCGTCGGGCCGCGGCCTCACCCACCGGCAGCGGCTGCACCGCCGCGTCGGCCGGGCGCTGGCCGGTGCCGGGTACGTCGAGGCGCCGAACTACCCCTTCTTCGGTGAGCAGGTCTTCGACCAGCTGCTGCTGGAGGCCGACGACCCGGCCCGCCGCGTCGTCAAGCTGACGAACCCGCTCAACGACGAGGAGCCCGCGCTCCGTACGTCGCTGCTTCCGGGTCTCCTCGGTGCGCTGCGGCGCAACGACGGGCGGGGCTCGCACGACCTGGCCCTCTTCGAGACGGGCCTGGTCTTCAACCCGCGCGAGGAGCAGCGCGTCGCCGTTTCGCTGCCCGTCGACCGGCGTCCCACGGACGAGGAACTCGCCTCGCTGAACGCCGCGCTGCCCGCGCAGCCGCGGCATGTGGCGGCCGTTCTCGCGGGCGCCCGTGAGCAGGCCGGCTGGTGGGGCAAGGGCCGTCCGGCGGACTGGGCCGACGCGATCGAGGCGGCGCGGGCCGTCGCCCGTGAGGCCGGTGCCGAACTGGTCGTCCGTGGTGGGCAGTACGGGCCGTGGCACCCGGGGCGGTGCGCCGAGCTCGTGGTCGTCGCCGAGGGTGTCGAGAAGGTCGTCGGGCACGCCGGTGAGCTGCACCCGCGGGTCGTGAAGGCGTTCGGGCTGCCCGCGCGTACCTCCGCGATGGAGCTGGACCTGGATGCGCTGGAGGCCGTCGGCGACGACACGCCTCAGGCGCCGAGCATCTCCACGTTCCCTGTCGCCACGCAGGATGTGGCGCTGGTCGTGGACCAGTTCGTGCCGCACACGGATGTCGAGGCGGCGCTGCGTGAGGGTGCGGGTTCGCTTCTTGAGGCGATCCGGCTCTTCGACGTGTACGAGAACGCGGAGCAGATGGGTGATGGCAAGAAGTCGCTGGCGTATGCGCTGCGGTTCCGGGCGGCTGATCGCACTCTGACCGTGGATGAGGCTTCGGCTGCGCGGGATGCGGCTGTTGCTCTTGCGGGTGAGCGTACGGGAGCGGTGCTGCGCGGCTGATGCCGTGTGCCGGGTGCGGGTGGGCCGTGGCTGGTCGCGCAGTTCCCCGCGCCCGTGGCGGCATACTGTCACCTCACTCAATAGGGTGACGTTTGCTGGTGATCTGGTCCTTCCGGGTCATGCTGTCGACAGAATCGGACCGGCCTTTCGGGGTCGGTCCTTCTGTGCTGTCTGGGCCTATTGGGGGGCCATCGGCATGATCCGTATCAGGGGTCGGGTTCCCCGCAGGGTGCTCTCGCTGGGGTTACCCACCGCGTGGGGGGCCGTGGCGGTCACGTACAAGCTGACCTGCCCGCTCGCCCAGCAGACCGGCTTCGAAGCACGCCTCGCGACCAGTGCCGTGTTCTTCGCCGTCGGCACCGGGCTGATACTTCACGTCCGGCATGCGCTGCTGCGCGAACTCCGGCAGATCCGGCAGGTCGCCGGTGCCGCGCAGAGTGCCCTGCTGCGACCGCTCCCGCCGCGCGTCGAGGGGCTGGACATCGCCGCCGCCCAGCTCTCCGCGGACCGCGGTGCCTCTGTCGGCGGTGACCTGTACGAGGTGATCGCCACCGAGCACGGCGTACGGGTCGTCATGGGCGACGTCCGTGGGCATGGCCTCGCCGCTCTCGGTACCGTCGCCGCCGTACTCGGCAGCTTCCGCGAGGCGGTCCATGACGAGCCCGAACTCGGCGGTGTGCTGCGCCGGTTGGAGCGCGCGCTGGGCAGACATCTGCGCGAGCGGGCCCGGGACGACGACCCGGTCGCCGAGGAGTTCGTCACCGTACTGCTCCTGGAGATCGGCCGGGACGGCGACGTATGCGCACTGAACTGCGGCCACCCGTGGCCGTACCTGCTGAGCGGCGCACGAGTGGACCCCCTGACCCGAGCGGATCCCCTCCCTCCGCTCGGGCCGTTCCCGCTCCCGCCCGAACTGCCGCCCATGCAATGCGGTTACCTCCTCCCCGGCGAGACCCTGGTCCTCCACACGGACGGAGCGGAGGACGCCAGAGACGCTCATGGCCGGTTCTTCTCCCTGCCGGGGGCACTGGCAAAGGCCGCGGGCGAGAACCCCCAGGCGGTACTGGGCTCGGTCTTCGCGGGTCTGCTGCGCCACGCGGGGGGAGCCCCGACGGACGACATCGCTCTACTCGTACTGCGAAACGACCGGCAACTCCATCGGACCTCAGGGGCGCGGGGAACTGCGCGACCAGCCACGACGAGCCCGCAGCCGACAACGCCCCTTTGAGCACAACGGCGTTCAGTCGCTCGGTCAAGCCGGCGGCTGCCGTCCGCCCCGCCACGGAGTGTCGGGCAGGCAGCTGGGCGGACGGCGCGGATTCGGGCCGCCGCACTGTACGAGGGGGAGCCGGCGGCCCGGCCGGCCTCTTGCGAGGCATTTCAGTCAACCGGCTGGAAACTCTCCGCGACAGTGCGCGCACGCTACGGATTCGAGCACTCCGTTCACACCCCGTGTGAAGCCACACCCACTACTCTGACGGCACCGAGCCATCCGGGGGGCATATATGCAGCCCAACACTCTGCTCGACGCGATCCTGGACGAAGCGGGAATCTCGCACGCGGGGTTGGCCGCGCACGTGAACCAGGCCGGACGTGCGCGCGGGCTCGCGCTCCGGTACGAACACACCGCCGTAGCACGGTGGTTGAAGGGCCAGCGCCCCCGCGGTCAGGTGCCCGACCTGATCTGCGAGGTGCTCGCCGCCCGGCTGCACCGCACGGTCAGCCTCGACGACATCGGCCTCGGTGTCCCCGGTGAGCCCTCCGCCCCGCACGGCACCTCGCTGTCCGGGTTCGTGGAGCGGGCCACCGCCCTGTGGCGCTCCGACGAGCAGCAGCGGCCGCACATACTGGGCGCCCCCGCGGTCACCGGCACACCCGCCGTCATGCCGGTGTGGGAGTGGGAGAACCCGCCCGAGGACGTCGATGTGTCGCGTGGCGGGCGGCACCGGGTCACCGCCGGCGACCTGGAGATGCTGCGCGCCGCCCGTACGCACTACGAGCAGATGTACCGGAAGGCCGGCGGCATCGCGACCCGCACCCGGATCGTCGGCTTCCTCAACGCCGAGGCCGCCCCGCTGCTGCGCGGCAGCTACACCGACGAGACCGGCCGTCAACTGCACCGGGCCACGGGAGGGTTGGTGGCCGTCGCCGGGATCTGCGCCTATGACTCCGACGCGCACGGCCTCGCCCAGCGGTACTTCCATCAGGCGCTGCGCCTGGCGAAGGCCAGCGGGGACAGAGGACTTGGCGCCTATGTGATCGCGCTCCTCGTCAACCAGTCGCTGTTCATGCGGGAGAACCGGCAGGCCGTCGCCTTCGCGGAGGCCGCGCTGCGTGCCGCGGGCCGGCACATCACCCCCGCGCTCGCCTCCGACCTGTACGCGATGCAGGCGAAGGCGTACGCGCACCTCGGCGACGGCACGAGCGCGCTGTCCTGCATCCGGCGTGCCGAGCAGGCCGCCGAACGCATCCGGCGTGGATACGAACCCGACGAAACCGGCTATGTCCAGCCGGGGTTGGTCAATGTCCAGGTGGCGGAGGCGCTGCTCAGCCTCGGCGAGCTGGTGGCGGCGCGCGAGCATGCCTCGGTGGCCGTCGACAATCCGGCCCATGACCGGGGCCGGGTGCACCGGCTCGCGATGCTCAGCACGATCGAGCTGCGTCAGGGCAACGCCGACAAGGCGGTGGCCACCGCGGTGCAGATGGCCGAACAGGCCCGCGGAATGGAGTCCCAACGCCTGCGCGACAGACTCCGCGCGGTACGCGAACACCTGGTCCGCAGCGGCTGCGCGGGCACCTCCGAGGCAGCCGAACTCATCGACGGAGCTCTGCGCGTACCGTTGTAAATCCCTGTCAACACACTGCGCCGCAGCTGTGAGAGGTCGTTCTGCGTCTGCTGCCGAACTGCTCCTGCTGCGATATTGCCACTTACTCAGCGGAAGGTGGCAGAACCGTGCAGTGGACGAAACAGAACGAACAAACTGTGTATGAAAACCGCTGGTTCAGCGTCAACCTCGCGGATGTCGAGCTGCCGGACGGTCGGCACCTCGATCACTTTTTGATACGACTGCGGCCCGTCGCCGTGGCCACGGTGGTGAACGAGGCCAATGAGGTCCTCCTTCTATGGCGCCACCGCTTCATCACCGACAGTTGGGGGTGGGAACTGGCCGCGGGCGTCGTCGAGGACGGCGAGGACATCGTGTGCGCGGCCGCCAGGGAACTCGAGGAAGAGACCGGCTGGCGACCGGGACCTCTGCACCACCTCATGAGCGTGGAACCGTCCAACGGACTCACCGACGCCCGGCACCACATCTACTGGGCCGAGGAGGGTGAGTACGTCGGACACCCCGTGGACGACTTCGAGTCGGACCGCCGGGAATGGGTCCCCCTCAAGCTCGTCCCCGACATGGTCGCCCGAGGGGAGGTCCCGGCCGCCAACATGGCGGCCGCGTTACTCCTGCTGCACCATCTCAGGCTCGGGCAGGACGCCTTGCCCTGAATCCCCCCACCGCGTCCCGCGCCCTAGTGTCCGATGGCCTGCCAGACCGTCGCGATCAGCGCGCCCACGGCCGTGACGGCCGCGACGGCGGGCAGCGGCCAACGGGCGTGCTCCAGTACGACGAGGCGTGCGCTGAGGTCGTCCAGTTCCTTGTCCGTCTCCTCCGTGCGATGGCTGAGCAGAGCGAGCCCTCCCTCGACGCGCGCGTACGCGACATCGAGTCGGCGGCGTAACTCTGCGAGTTCTCCATGGACCACGGGATGCTCCGGGTCGGCGGTCACGAGTCCGCTCCTTTCCGTAGTCGTCACATCCCTTGCATGCGCATGAAGAGTCAACTCGCCTGGTGGACGCGTGGGGAGCGTGTGCGACGGGCATATGCGGGCCCGGCGCGCACACGGTGTGTGAATACGGCGGGCCCGGCGCTCCGAAGAGTGCCGGGCCCGTGTTCGTCGCACTGTGTAATCAGCACCCTGTAACGGGCACTGTGCACACGGCCTGGAGATGTCAGGCGACGCTGTCAGCCGTAGGTGTAGAAGCCGGAACCGCTCTTGCGGCCCAGGCGGCCGGCGTCGACCATGCGCTGGAGCAGTGGGGGAGCGGCGTAGAGCGGTTCCTTGTACTCGTCGTACATCGAATTGGCGATGGAGACGATCGTGTCCAGACCGATCAGGTCGGACAGCCTCAGCGGGCCCATCGGGTGGGCGCAGCCCATCTCCATGCCGTTGTCGATGTCCTCGCGGCCCGCGATGCCCGACTCGAACATCCGGATGGCGGAGAGCAGATACGGCACGAGCAGCGCGTTGACCACGAACCCGGAGCGGTCCTGGGCGCGGATCGCGTGCTTGCCGAGCAGCTTCTCGGCGAAGGCCTGGGCGCGGCTGATCGTGCCCTCGGACGTGGTGAGCGCCGGGATCAGCTCGACGAGCTTCTGCACCGGGGCCGGGTTGAAGAAGTGGATGCCGATGACGTGGTCGGGGCGCGAGGTGGCGACCGCCAGCTTCACCAGGGGGATGGAGGAGGTGTTGGAGGCGAGGATGGCGTCCGGGCGCGTCATGACCTGGTCGAGCACCTGGAAGATCTCGGTCTTCACCTGCTCGTTCTCGACGACGGCCTCGATCACCAGATCGCGGTCGGAGAACTCGCCCAGGTCGGTGGTGAAGGACAGACGAGCCAGGGTCGCGTCGCGCTCCTCCTCGCTGATCTTGCCGCGTTCGGCGGCCTTCGTCAGCGAGTTGAACAGCCGGGTCCGGCCGATCTCCAGGGCTTCACCGGTGGTCTCGGCGACCTTCACGTCCAGTCCGGAACGGGCGCAGACCTCGGCGATGCCGGCCCCCATCTGGCCGCAGCCCACTACTCCGACGCGCTCGATGTCGGTCACATCGTCCCTTTCGCTGGTCTACGGACTGTGCAGGGATCTCTTTGTGGAGATGCTCTGCTCCGTTCGTGCACGTTACTGGAAAGTATCGATGATCGATCGGCGGGGTCGGGCATCCTGGGCGCGAACGGTCCGCGGTCGGGCGGATCCGCCGTGTTTCGGGGTGTACAGATGGGGCGTTTGTCACGCCGGGCGTTCGGGCTGGCCTTGCTTTCCACGGTCACGACGGCGTCGGGCACCGCGTCGGCCGCACCGGCCCGCCGGCCGCGCGAGGTCCGCGAGATGCGGGGCGTGTGGATCGCCAGTGTGGTCAACCGCGACTGGCCCTCCAGGACCGGGCTGACCGCCGCCCAGCAGCGCGCCGAGTTGATCACGCACCTCGACAAGGCGGTGGCGGACGGTCTCAACACGGTGATCCTCCAGGTACGGCCCACCGCGGACGCGCTCTGGCCCTCGCCGTACGAGCCCTGGTCGCAGTACCTCACCGGCACCCAGGGCAAGTCCCCCGGCTGGGACCCGCTCGGCACGGCCGTGCGGGAGGCCCACGAGCGGGGCCTGGAGCTGCACGCCTGGTTCAATCCGTACCGCATCTCCCTCCAGGCGGACCCGACGAAACTGGTCGCCTCCCACCCCGCCCGCCGGAACCCGGAGTGGGTGGTGACGTACGGCGGGAAGCTCTACTACAACCCCGGGCTGCCCGAGGTCCGCTCCTTCGTGCAGGACGCGATCCTGGACGCGGTGGAGAAGTACCCGGTGGACGCGGTCCACTTCGACGACTACTTCTATCCGTACCCGGTGGCGGGCCAGACCTTCGACGACGACGCGGCCTACGACCAGTACGGCGGCGGCTTCGCCACCCGGGCCGACTGGCGGCGGGACAACATCGACCGACTGGTGCTGGAGACCGCGGCCCGCATCCGGGAGACCCGGCCCACCACCCGGTTCGGCATCAGCCCCTTCGGGGTGTGGCGCAACGCCGCCACCGATCCGCTCGGCTCCAGCACACAGGCGGGCGTGCAGTCGTACGACGACAACTACGCGGACACCCGCAAGTGGGTCCGGGAGGGCTGGATCGACTACCTCGTGCCACAGCTCTACTGGAACATCGGCTTCGCCGCCGCCGACTACGCGAAACTGGCGCCCTGGTGGGCCGATGTGGCGCGGGGGAGCAGGACGAAGCTGTATCTGGGCGAGGCCCTCTACAAAGCGGGGGACCCGGCCCAGCCGGCCGCCTGGCAGGACCCCGCCGAACTGTCCCGGCACCTCACCCTCGCCAAGGACCACCCGGAGCTGTGCGGGCATGTCTTCTTCGCGGCCAAAGAGGTGTCGACGGATCCCGTCGGCGCGATGGCGCGCGTGGTCGCCGACCACTACCAGCAGCCGGCGAGGCCTTCACGCTGACCTAGTTCGCGGTGTCCTTGTGCCGGATCTCGGAGTCGGGTCCGGGTGAGCACACGCCCACGTGCCCGTCCTCGAAGCGGACGCGGTAGGGGGGGGTGCCCCCCTGTCCCATCACTTCGACGATCTCGCCGATCTTGTCGTTCTGTCCGACCACCCTGCCGTGCTGCACAAGCTGGTCGCCCACGGTTGCACGCATCTGTGGGTCCTCCTTACGAAGGTGCGGGAGCTGCGGTCCGTGGCCTTGAGTTTACGGCGCGGGGGCCCGGTTGGGACCGGCACGTGCGCGCCGCTCAGCCTCGCGCCCGCTGGGTGACGGCGATGCAGACGAGCACCGCCGCGGCCGTCAGTGGGGCGGCCACCGTCAGGTGCTCACCCAGCAGCAGCACCGACCACACCAGTGTGAGCAGGGGCTGGGCCAACTGCAACTGGCTGGCCTTGGGAATGCCGATCATCGCCATGCCCCGGTACCAGACGACCAGGCCGAGGAACTGCGAGCCCGCCGCGACCCACAGCAGTCCGGTCACGCTGTGCGCGGTGAGATGCACGGGTTCGTACGACAGGGCCACCACGGTCGCGGGCACGGAGAACGGCAGGCACAGCACCAGCGCCCAGCCGACGACCTGCCAGCCCGGTATGACCTTGGCCAGCCGGCCGCCCTCGGTGTAGCCGGCCGCGCACACCAGCAGGGCGCCGAAGAGATACAGGTCGGCGGAGGTGACGGTGCCGCCGCTCTGCTGCACGGTGAAGGCGAGGACCGCGGCCGCGCCCGCGAGGGCGGCCGTCCAGAAGGTACGGGACGGGCGGGTACCCATGCGCAGGGCGGAGAACAGCGCGGTGGTGAGGGGAAGCAGACCGACCACCACGGCGGCGTGGGAGGTGGTCGAGGTCCGCAGCGCGAGAGTGGTGAGCATCGGGAAGCCGACGACGACACCGCCGGCGACCACCGCGAGTCCCGCCCAGTGGCGCCGGGCGGGAACGGGAACGCGCAGCGCCAGCAGACAGGATCCGGCGATCAGCGCGGCGAGCACGCTCCGCACCCCGACCAGTGACCAGGGCCCGAAGCCCTCCAGACCCCATGCCGTCGCGGGGAAGGTGAGGGAGAAGGCGACGACACCGAGGGCGGCCACCAGGGTGCCGGCAGTGGTGTTCGGCTTGGTGCCGACCGCTATCGTGATCGGGTCAGTAGCGCTACTCTGTACTCTCATGCAAGAGCGTAGCAGCGTCGATGAGCTGGCGGAACGACTGAGAAGTGAACTGAACCGCTACTCTGCTGGTGGAAAGCTCCCGTCAAGCCGGGCTCTGGTCGAGCAGTACCGGGTGAGCCCGGTGACGGTCTCCCGGGCGCTGGCGCAGCTGGCCGCCGAGGGGCTCGTCGTCACCCGGCCCGGCGCCGGGGTGTTCCGGGCGGTGCCGCGGACGACGGTCGCACCGGTGGGGGACACCTCCTGGCAGGAGGTGGCGCTGAGCGCGGACGCCGCCACCGACCTCGTGCCGCGCTCGGTGGACGCGAGCGGTGTCCTGGTCTCCCTCACCGAGCCGCCGCCCGAGGTGATCGAGTTCACCGGCGGCTACCTGCACCCCTCGCTCCAGCCCGAGCAGGCACTCGCCGCCGCGCTCTCCCGCGCCGCACGCCGTCCCGGCGCCTGGGGCCGGCCGCCCATGGAGGGGCTGACGGAACTGCGCTCGTGGTTCGCGCGGAGCATCGGCGGCTCCGTCACGGCGGCGGAGGTGCTGATCGCCGCCGGCGGGCAGTCGGCGCTGACCATCGCGCTGCGTGCGCTGGCCTCTCCCGGGGCCCCGGTGCTCGTCGAGTCGCCCACCTATCCCGGCATGCTGGCGATCGCCCGAGCGGCCGGGCTGCGGCCCGTGCCCGTCCCGGTCGACCCGGACGGGGTCAGGCCGGAGCTGCTGGCCGACGCCTTCCGGGCCACCGGCGCCCGGGTGTTCGTCTGCCAGCCGCTGTTCCAGAACCCGACCGGTGCCGTGCTCGCCCCCGAACGCCGGGGCGAGGTGCTGCGCATCGCGCGCGAGGCCGGCGCGTTCGTCGTCGAGGACGATTTCGTACGACGGCTCGTGCACGCGGACGCGGGCGAACTGCCGCGCCCGCTGGCCGCCGAGGACGCCGACGGGGTCGTCGTCCACGTGTGTTCGCTGACCAAGGCGACCTCGCCCAGCTTCCGGGTGTGCGCGCTCGTCGCGCGGGGCCCGGTGCTGGAAAGGCTGCGCGCGATCCAGGTCGTCGACACCTTCTTCGTGCCCCGCCCCTTGCAGGAGGCGGCACTGGAACTCGTGGGGTCGGCCGCCTGGCCGCGCCATCTGCGGGCGATCTCCGCCGACTTGAAGACCCGCCGGGGCGCCATGACCACGGCGCTCGGCCTCCACCTCCCCGAACTCGCCCTCCCGCACGTCCCGTCGGGCGGCTACCACCTCTGGCTGCGCCTGCCGGACGGTTCTGGGGGCAGCTCCCAGGCTTTCGGCTCCGGGAGAGAGGCCGCGCTGACGGCGGCCGCCCTGCGCGCGGGGGTCGCGATCACCCCGGGCCGCCCGTACTTCAGCGCGGAGCCGCCGGCCGGGCATGTGCGGTTGAGCTTCGCGGCGGTGGCGGGGGTCGGGGAAATCGCGGAGGGGGTACGGCGGTTGCGGGCGGCGGCGGACGAGGTGCTCTAGCCGATCGGGGCGATACCGCACCTGAACTCGGCGGAGGCGAAGAGCCTGGGCGTCAGGCGTCAGGCGTCAGGCGTCAGGGGGAAGACCACCCAGCGCCCGCGCGACGCCCCTGGAAACCGTTCGACCCTCGCTGTCGGCCCTGCGAAGATCCCGGCATGACCGACCTCGCCGCTGGCTACGAGATCTCCACCGACCCCGACCGTATTGACGCCGCCCGGGTCCATCACTGGCTCTCCACCGACGCGTACTGGGCGATCGGCCGCCCCCGGGAGAAGCAGGACCGGGCGATCGAGGGTTCGCTCAACTTCGCGGTCTATGAGACGGCTTCGGGGGAGCAGGTGGCGTATGCCCGGATCATCACCGACCGGGCCACTTTCGCGTGGCTGTGCGATGTGTACGTCGATCCGTCCGTGCGGGGCAAGGGGATCGGGAGCGCGCTCGTCGAGGTCGTACGCGAGGAGCTGCGGCCGTACGGGCTGCGCCGCATCCTGCTCGCCACGCATGACGCGCACGGGGTGTACGAGAAGGCCGGCTTCACGCCGCTCGCGAACCCGGACCAGTGGATGGCGCACCTCTACTAGGGCCCCTCGTTTCGGGTGAGTTGTCCGGCAGGTCCTGACCTTGCAGTAAGGTTTTACCAACCCTGCGTAACTCCCGGGTAACACCTCTTGACCTGCGTACTTTCTCCACTCACCATCGCCGCATGTCACTTCGGGTCACATTCGTCGCCGCCGCCCGCAGCTCCCCGCTGCTCGCGGAGCGCTTCGAGGACGACCGGCCGCTCGACCAGGCCGGCTGGGACGAGGTGCGGCGCGCCGCGGGGGAGCTGCTGCCGCTGGCCGCGGCGGAACTGCGCTACTGCTCACCGACTCCGCGCAGTCGCGCGACCGGGGACGCGCTCGGCTATTCCCCGCTCGTGCAACTCGCCCTGCGGGACTGCGACATGGGCCGCTGGCGCGGGCTGACGCTGGGCGAGGCGATGGCGCGCGAACCGGAGGCGGTGGACGCCTGGCTCGCCGACCCACGCGGCATCCCGCACGGCGGTGAGTCGCTGCTGGCCTTCGTCTCCCGGGTCGGCGGCTGGCTCGACACCCGGCCCGTGGGCGACGGCGGCCGTATCGTCGCCGTCGCCGAGCCCTCGGTGGTCCGCGCCGCGCTGGTGTACGCCCTCAAGGCGCCGCCGTCGACGTACTGGAACATCGACGTCCGCCCCCTGTCCACGACCACCGTCACCGGCCACGCGGGCCGCTGGAACCTACGCTTCGACGGGACCCAGGCCCAGCCGTCACGGGCGTGAACCCAGCGGGCGTGACCCCGACGCATGGGGCCGTGCCCCGAGCCCTCGCGGACGCGGCTCCGGTTCTCGTGGGTGCGGTCCTGGCCGCTGCGTGATGGCTTGTCCGCTCGGGCCTCGTGGGGGTGGCCAGGCCTTGCGAGCGTGGCTCCGGTTCTCGCGGGTGCGGTCCTGACCGCTGCGTGATGGCTTGTCCGCTCGGGCCTCGCGCGCAACTCAGGTCTTGCGGGTGTGGTTCCGGTCCTTGCGGGTGGGTCCGGCTCCTGGTTCGGCGTGGTGTCGGCCTGGCCATCGTGGGCGTGTAGCCAGGTCTTGTGGGCGTGGTTCCGGTCCTTGCGGGCGGGTCCGGTCCCTGTTCGGTGCGGCGCCGGTCCGGCTCTCGCGGGTGGGGACCCAGGCGTCGTGAGTGTGGCCTCGGCCTTCGGGGTCGTGACCCGGGCCTCGTGGGTGTGGCCCTGGGCTTCGTAGGCGTCGCCCCGGGCCGTGAATGCGTGCCCGTGGCCCGTGAGCCCGGTGCTCAGCCTCCGCGTGGCGCGTCGGGCGTCCCGCGTGCGTACTCGGTCGTGAGGACGAGGTCCTTGGTGGGGCCGCCCACCCGCCAGACCGTCCGCCAGTGGTGTTCGTCGAGGACGGTGAACTCGCCGCGGTAGAGGTCCGCCGCGCAGGGGTGGTCGGTGATGTGGTGGCCGGTGGTCAGGTTCAGGTCGTGGAAGAAGCGGCCGTCGCCGAAGCGCACCTCGGCCTCGGCCGCCGAAGTCCCGGGCAGGAAGCGCAGGGTGCGCTCGGCGGGGCGGGTGACGCCCTGCCAGGTGAAGGTGCCGGATTCCTGATGCAGCAGCCCTTCGCCGTCCCATGGGCCGAAAACCGTCGTGCCCGAGAAGTGCCCGGCCTCCCCGCTCGCCAGGTCTCGCACGGAACGGTCGACCCGCCAACTCCCGGCCAGATACGTCAGTACCTCCGGTACTGGCCAGAATCCGCCCACCCGCTCCTCCCTTCCGACACTTTCGGTACCGCGCGACCCGTTGACCTCGCGAATCCCCCTCCCTATCTTGCCGTTCGAAGTGTTGATCAGCGTCTGATATCTCGAACACCTCCCCCGATCGAGCCGCGGAGTATCCATGTCACGCACCCGCTGGAGATTCGGCCTCGCCGCCACCGCGTTCCTGGTGACGGCCGGTCTCGTTCCGGCCCCGGCCCATGCCGAGGACGCCGCCGACTACGCCATCACCGTCGACCCCACCGCCAAGGGCGCGAAGATCGACGACACGATGTACGGCGTCTTCTTCGAGGACATCAACCGGGCCGCCGACGGAGGCCTGTACGCCGAGCTCGTCCAGAACCGGTCCTTCGAGTACTCGACCGACGACAACCGCTCGTACACCCCCCTCACCTCCTGGACCGTCGACGGCGCCGGACAGGTCGTGAACGACGACGGCCGGCTCAACGCGCGCAACCGCAACTACCTCTCTCTGGCCGCCGGTTCGACCGTGACCAACGCCGGTTACAACACCGGTGTCCACGTCGAGGAGGGCAAGAAGTACGACTTCTCCGTGTGGGCCCGCGCCGAGAGCGGCACGACCCTCACTGTCTCGCTCCAGGACGCCGACGGGGGCCTCGCCACCGCCCGCCAGGTCGCCGCGAAGGGCGGCTGGGCCAAGTACAAGGCGACCTTCACCGCCACCCGCACCAGCAGCAACGGCCGTCTGACCGTCGCCTCCTCGGACGCGGCCGCCCTCGACATGGTCTCCCTCTTCCCGCGCGACACCTACAAGCACCAGGCGAACGGCCTGCGCAAGGATCTCGCCGAGAAGATCGCCGCCCTCCAGCCCGGCTTCGTGCGCTTCCCCGGCGGCTGCCTGGTCAACACCGGCTCGATGGAGGACTACAGCGAGGCCTCCGGCTACCAGCGCAAGCGCTCCTACCAGTGGAAGGACACCATCGGCCCGGTCGAGGAGCGCGCGACCAACTCCAACTTCTGGGGCTACAACCAGAGTTACGGCCTCGGCTACTACGAGTACTTCCGCCTCTCCGAGGACATCGGCGCCATGCCGCTGCCCGTCGTCCCCGCCCTGGTGACCGGTTGCGGCCAGAACCAGGCCGTCGACGACGAGGCGTTGCTCAAGCGGCACATCCAGGACACCCTCGACCTCATCGAGTTCGCCAACGGCCCGGTCACCTCGACCTGGGGCAAGAAGCGCGCCCGGATGGGCCACCCCAAGCCCTTCCACCTCACCCACATCGAGGTCGGCAACGAGGAGAACCTCCCGGTCGAGTTCTTCGCCCGGTTCAAGGAGTTCCGCGCCGCCATCGCGGCCAAGTATCCGGACATCACCGTCATCTCCAACTCCGGCCCCGACGACGCCGGTTCGATCTTCGACACGGCCTGGCAGCTGAACAAGGACGCCAAGGTCGACATGGTCGACGAGCACTACTACAACAGCCCGCAGTGGTTCCTTCAGAACAACGACCGCTACGACTCCTACGACCGCAGCGGCCCGAAGGTCTTCCTCGGCGAGTACGCCTCCTGGGGCAACGCCTTCAAGAACGGTCTCGCCGAAGCGGCCTTCATGACCGGCCTGGAACGCAACGCGGACGTCGTCAAACTCGCCTCGTACGCCCCCCTGTTCGCCAACGAGGACTACGTCCAGTGGCAGCCGGACCTCGTCTGGTTCAACAACCACGCCTCCTGGAACTCCGCCAACTACGAGGTCCAGAAACTGTTCATGACCAACGTCGGCGACCGCGTGGTGCCCTCCACGGCGACCGGGACACCGTCGCTGACGGGCCCCATCGCGGGCGCGGTCGGCTTGTCGACCTGGGCGACCACGGCGGCGTACGACGACGTGAAGGTGACGGACGCCGACGGCAACTCCCTGCTGAGCGACGACTTCTCCGGTGACGCCTCGAAGTGGACCCATACAGGCGGCGGCAGCTGGAGCGTCCAGGACGGGCAGTACGTGCAGACCGACGTGGCCGCCGAGAACACCATGGTCTCGGCCGGCGACACCAACTGGCACGACTACGACCTGCATGTGAAGGCCACCAAGAAGTCCGGCAAGGAGGGCTTCCTCGTCGCCTTCGGCGTCAAGGACACCGGCAACTACTACTGGTGGAACCTCGGCGGCTGGAACAACACCCAGTCCGCCGTCGAGCAGGCCGTGGACGGCGGCAAGTCGACGCTGATCTCCAAGGCCGGGTCGGTCGAGACGGGCCGTGCCTACGACATCGACATCAAGGTGAGGGGCCGCCAGGTCACCCTGTACCTCGACGGACAGGAATGGGGCAGCTTCACCGACGACAAGCCGGCCGAGCCGTTCCGTCAGGTCGTGACCAAGGACAAGAAGACCGGTGACCTGATCGTCAAGGTCGTCAACGCCCAGTCCACGGCGGCCCGCACGGCGGTCGACCTCGGCGGCGCCAAGGTCGCGTCCAAGGCGAAGGTGACCACGCTGGCCGCCGCGCCGGACGCGGTCAACACGGAGGCCGCGACCGCGGTCGCACCGGTGACCTCCACCTTCACCGGGGTGGCGAGCGAGTTCACCTACACCTTCCCGGCGAACTCGATCACCTTCCTGCGGATCA
This sequence comes from Streptomyces sp. NBC_00019, assembly GCF_045041015.1. Taxonomy (NCBI): domain Bacteria; kingdom Bacillati; phylum Actinomycetota; class Actinomycetes; order Kitasatosporales; family Streptomycetaceae; genus Streptomyces; species Streptomyces sp. NBC_00019. The sequence continues at coordinate 2,347,196 of NZ_CP108302.1, read as the reverse complement.
GGCAGCGCTAGCGGATCCCGGCGGGTGCGGGCGACGCCGGCCCGCACCCGCCGGGCCTCCCGTGTCCCTCAGGCGTCCTTGCGGCGCCGGAACCAGCCGCGCCCGGGCGGCGGCAGGTGGGGGAGCGACTGCGGGGCGCCCGGCCCGCCGAACGGCGGCAGGGCCTTGAAGCGGTCGTCGAAGCTGATCGTGGGCGTGATCCGGTGCAGGGCGGCGCGCACGAGGGTGAGCGGATGGTCGGGAAACCGGGCGTCCCACTCTTCGTGGTCACCGACGTGATACGGCAGGCCCCCCGTCTGTCCCTCCGTGTAGGGGTGGGGCCGGAAGTACTCGGCCGGACCCACCTGCGCCATGATCATGGCTTCCCGCATCCCGGTCGTGGCACCCTCGGCGGCCTGCACCTTCACGACCGTGCTGGACCCTGCCCTCGGCACGGTCCACGAGCCCAGGAACGCCTGCCCGGGCCGGCTGCCCAGCGGCATCTTGACCAGCTGGCGCACCGCCGGGATGCCGTCCACGGAACCGGGCACCGCCTCGATCAGCCCGCCACCGGCCCCGGCCACGAGCTGGGCGAGTCCCGCCCCGAGCCGTTGCGGCTCGTGCAGCGCGGCGGGCAGGTCCGGGATCAGCGGGAAGAAGTGGACCGACAGGACGAGCCCCGCCGCGTCGGTCCACACCCCCGGCTCACGCTCGGTGAAGCCGGTCAGGTCCAAGCTGGTTATCGGTGTCATGGCGATCACCGGGTCGAGGTTACGCAGCCCCGCGGCATGGGCAAAGATCGCTCCGGCCCCGCCCCTGCATGGATTGCATAAACGTGCATCGATACGTATAGTCATGCCATCCAAGAGGAGGATTCCATGGCGGTACGTGCGGCAGTGGCCGGAGCGAGTGGGTACGCGGGCGGCGAAGTCCTGCGGCTGCTCCTGGCGCACCCCGAGGTCGAGATCGGCGCCCTGACCGGCAACTCGAATGCCGGGCAGAAGCTGGGCGCGCTCCAGCCGCATCTGCTGCCGCTGGCCGACCGCGTGCTCCAGGAGACCACGGCCGACGTCCTCGCCGGTCATGACGTCGTCTTCCTCGCCCTGCCCCACGGCCAGTCCGCCGCCGTCGCCGAGCAGCTCGGCCCGGACGTCCTCGTCGTCGACATGGGCGCCGACTTCCGGCTGAAGGACGCCGCCGACTGGGAGACGTTCTACGGCTCCCCGCACGCCGGAACCTGGCCCTACGGCCTTCCCGAACTGCCGGGTGCCCGCGCCGCGCTGGAGGGGTCCAAGCGCATCGCGGTGCCCGGTTGCTACCCGACCGCCGTCTCGCTCGCACTCTTCCCGGCGTACGTCGCCGGACTCGCCGAGAACGAGGCCGTGATCGTCGCCGCCTCCGGGACCTCCGGGGCAGGCAAGGCGCCCAAGACCAATCTGCTGGGCTCCGAGGTCATGGGCTCCATGTCGCCGTACGGCGTCGGCGGCGGCCACCGGCACACGCCCGAGATGATCCAGAACCTCAGCGGGGCGGCGGGGGAGCCGGTCTCCGTCTCCTTCACGCCGACCCTCGCACCGATGTCCCGCGGCATCCTCGCCACGTGCAGCGCGAAGGCGAAGCCCGGCGTCACCGCCGAGTCCGTCCGCGCCGCCTACGAGAAGGCCTTCGCCGACGAGCCCTTCGTCCACCTGCTCCCCGAGGGGCAGTGGCCCGCCACGGCGTCCGTCCACGGTTCCAACGCCGTTCAGATCCAGGTCGCGTACGACGAGGCCGCCGGCCGCATCATCGCCATCAGCGCCATCGACAACCTGACCAAGGGCACCGCGGGCGGTGCCCTGCAGAGCATGAACATCGCCCTCGGACTCGACGAGTCCACCGGGCTTTCCACGATCGGAGTCGCACCGTGAGCGTCACGGCAGCCAAGGGATTCCAGGCGGCGGGCATCGCCGCCGGGATCAAGGAGAACGGCAACCCGGACCTGGCCCTCGTGGTCAACACCGGGCCGCGCCGCGCCGCCGCGGGCGTCTTCACCTCCAACCGCGTGAAGGCCGCCCCGGTCCTGTGGTCCGAGCAGGTCCTGAAGACCGGCCAGTTGACGGCCGTCGTCCTCAACTCCGGGGGCGCCAACGCCTGTACGGGCCCCAAGGGCTTCCAGGACACGCACGCCACCGCCGAGAAGGTCGCCGACGTCCTCGGCATCGGAGCGGGCGAGGTGGCTGTCGCCTCCACCGGCCTGATCGGCGTGCTGCTCCCCATGGACAAGCTGCTGCCGGGTGTCGCCACGGCCGCCGAGGCCCTCAGCGAACACGGCGGTGAGAAGGCCGCCATCGCCATCAAGACCACCGACAGCGTCCACAAGACGTCCGTCGTCACCAAGGACGGCTGGACCGTCGGCGGCATGGCCAAGGGCGCGGGCATGCTCGCCCCCGGCCTCGCCACCATGCTCGTCGTCCTCACCACCGACGCCGACGTCGAGAGCGACGTGCTGGACAAGGCGCTGCGCGCCGCCACGCACACCACCTTCGACCGCGTCGACTCCGACGGCTGCATGTCCACCAACGACACCGTGCTGCTGCTCACCTCCGGCGCCGCCGAAGTCACCCCGGCCTACGAGGAGTTCGCCGAGGCCGTACGGGCCGTCTGCGACGACCTCGGACAGCAGCTCATCCGGGACGCCGAGGGGGCCAGCAAGGACATCAAGGTCGAGGTGGTCAACGCCGCGACCGAGGCCGACGCCGTCGAGGTGGGCCGCTCCATCGCCCGCAACAACCTCCTCAAGTGCGCCATCCACGGCGAGGACCCCAACTGGGGCCGTGTGCTCTCCGCGATCGGCACCACGCAGGCCGCCTTCGAGCCGGACCGGCTCAACGTCGCCATCAACGGCGTCTGGGTCTGCAAGAACGGCGGAGTCGGCGAGGACCGCGACAAGGTCGACATGCGCTACCGCGAGGTGCACATCGTCGCCGACCTGGCCGCAGGCTCCGAGACCGCCACCATCTGGACCAACGACCTCACCGCCGACTACGTCCACGAGAACAGCGCGTACTCATCATGAGCACTACTCGTAAGCACACGGCACTGCCGAAGGCCCAGATCCTCATCGAGGCGCTGCCCTGGCTGGTCCGGCACAACGGCAAGACGGTCGTCATCAAGTTCGGCGGCAACGCCATGATCGACGAGGACCTGAAGGCCGCCTTCGCCCAGGACGTCGTCTTCCTGCACCACGCCGGCCTCAAGCCGGTCGTCGTGCACGGCGGCGGCCCGCAGATCAGCGCCGCCCTCGACCAGGCCGGCATCGTCAGCGAGTTCAAGGCCGGGCTCCGGGTCACCACCGAGGACGCCATGGACGTCGTACGGATGGTGCTCGCCGGACGGGTCCAGCGCGAGCTCGTCGGGCTCCTCAACCAGCACGGACCGCTCGCCGTGGGACTCACCGGCGAGGACGCGCACACCATCACCGCCACCAAGCACCAGCCCGAGATCGACGGCGAGTTGGTCGACATCGGGCGGGTGGGCGAGATCACCGCGATCGACACGGGCGCGATCGAGGCACTGCTCGCCGACGGCCGGATCCCGGTCGTCTCGTCGATCGCCCGTAGCCAGGACGACGGACATGTCTACAACGTCAATGCTGATACGGCGGCTGCGGCACTCGCTGCTGCTCTGGGCGCCGAAACCCTCATGGTCCTCACGGACGTCGAGGGTCTCTACGAGGACTGGCCCAACAGCGACGAGGTGATCAGCCGCCTCACGGCTTCCCAACTGGAGAAGCTGCTGCCGGAGTTGAGCTCCGGCATGGTCCCGAAGATGGAGGGCTGTCTGCACGCCGTGCGAGGCGGCGTCACCACGGCCCGGGTCATCGACGGGCGGGTCCAGCACTCGATCCTGCTGGAGATCTTCACCGACGAGGGCATCGGCACGATGGTCGTGCCGGACGACGACAAGGGGGATGGGGAATGACCGGCACCGCGACCAACGCAGAGCTCACCCAGCGGTGGCAGGGCTCGCTCATGAACAACTACGGCACCCCCCGGCTGCCCCTCGTCCGCGGTGCGGGCCTCAAGGTCTGGGACACCGAGGGCAAGCAGTACTACGACTTCGTCGGCGGCATCGCCACCAACGCGCTCGGCCACGCCCACCCGGCGATCGTCGAGGCCGTCAGCAAGCAGATCGCGTCGATCGGCCACATCTCCAACTTCTTCATGGCCGAGCCCACCGTCGCCCTCGCCGAACGGCTCCTCCAGCATTTCGGGCGGGACGGCAAGGTCTTCTTCTGCAACTCCGGCGCCGAGGCCAACGAGGCCGCCTTCAAGATCGGCCGACTGACCGGGCGGACCCACATGGTCGCCACCAGCGGCGGCTTCCACGGCCGGACCATGGGCGCCCTCGCCCTCACCGGCCAGCCCGCCAAGCGGGAGCCCTTCCTGCCGCTGCCCGGCGACGTCACGCACGTGCCGTTCGGCGACGCGCAGGCGCTGGCCGCCGCGGTCACCGAGGAGACCGCCCTCGTCGTCATCGAGCCGATCCAGGGCGAGAACGGTGTGATCGTCCCGCCCGCCGGCTACCTGAAGGCGGCCCGGGCGATCACGGCGGCCAAGGGTGCGCTGCTGGTGCTGGACGAGGTGCAGACCGGCATCGGCCGGACCGGCCACTGGTTCGAGTACCAGGCCCACGAGGGCGTCCTGCCGGACGTCGTCACCCTCGCCAAGCAGCTCGGCGGCGGCCTGCCGCTCGGCGCGACCGTGGCCTTCGGCCGGGCCGCCGAACTGCTCCAGCCCGGACACCACGGCACGACCTTCGGCGGCAACCCCGTCGCCTGCGCCGCCGGACTGGCCGTGCTCGACACCATCGCGAACGAGGGGCTGCTCGAGAACGTCAAGCGCCAGAGCGCCGCGCTGTCCGACGGAATCGAGGCACTGGGGCACCCGCTGATCTCCCACGTCCGGGGCTCCGGCCTCCTCCTGGGTATCGTGCTCACCGAGCCGCTCGCGCCCCAGGCGCAGCAGGCGGCTCAGGACGCCGGTTTTCTGGTGAACGCGCCCGCCCCCGATGTCGTACGGCTGATGCCGCCGCTGAACCTCGGCGACGACGAGGTGGAGGCGCTGCTCCAGGCGCTGCCGGGCGTGCTGGACGTGGCCAACGGGGATGGATGAGCCGGAGAGATGAGACGTCGATGAGCCAGGCGCAGGATCACGAGCAGACCCACGGGCCTGCCGTACCGCAGACCCGCACCGCACGGCACCGCCGGATCGTGGACATCCTCAACCGGCAACCGGTCCGTTCGCAGAGCCAGTTGGCGAAGCTGCTGTCCGACGACGGGCTGAGCGTCACGCAGGCGACGCTCTCCCGGGACCTGGACGAGCTGAACGCGGTGAAGATCCGTAACAACGACGGTGACCTGATCTACGCGGTGCCGAGCGAGGGCGGGTTCCGTACTCCTCGTGCGCCGCTGGGGGAGTCCGCCAAGGAGGAGCGGATGCGGCGGCTCTCCCAGGAGCTGCTGATCTCCGCGGAGGCGTCCGCGAACCTTGTCGTTCTGCGGACGCCGCCCGGTGCTGCGCAGTTCCTGGCGTCGGCGATCGATCAGGCCGAGCTGCATGACATTCTCGGGACGATCGCGGGTGACGACACGTTGATGTTGATCAGCCGGGATCCCACTGGGGGGCAGGCGTTGGCCGAGCATTTGTTGCGGTTGGCTCAGAACGGCCACTGAGTGGGGTGGTGTTCGAGGTGTGCCGGGTGCGGGTGCTTCGTGGCTTGTCGCGCCCGCACGGCGGAGCCGCACATCGATACAGCCCCGCGCCCCTGGGTGGGTGCACTCAGCCCAGTCTTGAAGCCAGGCCGCCGGTGCACCGGACCTCGTCGCCCGCCGTGATCAAGAGTGCCTCCACGTCGGGCAGTGACTCCAGCCACCGCAAGCCCTCCCGCGACCCCATCGCGAACGCCGCTGTCGCCCAGCAGTCCGCCCAGGTCACGCTGGTGGCCACCACGGTCACCGCCACCAGGTCCGTGACCGCTGAGCGGCCGGTGCGGGGGTCGACGATGTGGGCGCCGCGCTCGGCCGTACCGGATGTCGCCACGGCCAGTTCGGTCGTACCCGCCGCCGAGACCACCGCCGCCAGGCCTCCCGGCCGCAGCGGATCCGCCACCCCCACCCGCCACGGCCGCTGCGGCCCCGGCGTCCCCAGCAGCTGTACGTCCCCGCCGCCGTTGAGGCTCACCCCGGTCGCCCCGGCCTCGGAGAGGGAGCGTGCCGCGCGTTCGACGGCCCAGCCCTTGACGATGCCCGTCGGATCCAGGTGGCCCTCGTAGCGCAGGCTGAACCAGCCGTCGCTCGCTTCCTCCGCCTTGGCGCCCAGGTCCAGGATCTCGGCGACCTCGGGGTCGCAGTCGCCGACCGTCAGTTCACCGCGGGCGAGCCGGGAGATCTGGCTGTCGTCGCGGTAGGTGCTGAAGACGGCGTCGGCGCGGTGCAGACCCGCGACCGCCTTCGCCAGGGCCGCCTCGACGGCGGCTGGTTCCCCGCCGCGGACGTCGAAGGAGAAGACGGTCCCCATGACCTCCTCCGTATGACGTACCGCGGCGGGAGCTTCTGCCGGTTCGGCCACCGTGTCAGCCACCGGCCTGGTCCAGCGCCGACTGCAGGGACTGCTTGTAGCCGGCGCTCGTGTAGGTCGCGCCCGACACCGCGTCGATGTCGGCGTTGCCCGCCGCCACCGCCGCCTGGTTGAGCTTCGGGATGGCGTTGCCGTTGACCTGGTCGCTCTGGCCGCCCTTGGGCTGCTGGACCGCCTCGGCCTTGGTGATCTTGCCGTTGGTGACGGTGACACGGACCTGGACGGGCCCGTACTGGGTCTGGGAGACGGTGCCGGTGACGACCTTGGGGGCCGCCGCCTCGGCGTTGCCTGCGCTCTCCGAGGGGGCCGGCGAGGACGCTCCCGTCGCGGCCGCCGCGTTGCCCTTGTCGATGGCGGACTGGAGCGACTTCTTGTAGCCCTCGCTGGTGTAGGTCGCCCCGGACACCGTGTCGATCTGCGCACTCTGCTTGGCGAGCGTCGCCGCGTTGAGCTTCGGCACCGCGTTGCCGGTGATCTGGTCGCTCTGGCCGCCCTTGGGCTGCTGGACCGTCTCGGCCTTGGTGATCTTGTTGTTGACGAAGGTGATACGGACCTGGATGGCCCCGTACTCGGTCTGCACGGCGTCCCCGGTGGCCGTGCCGGTGGCCGCCTGGGCGCCGCCCTGCGCGGACTCCTGGGCCGCCGCGGTCTGCTGCGGGGCCGCGTCGCCGGCCGCGGACGCGTCGGCTGCGTCGGTCCCCGGCTTCAGGGACAGCAGCAGCACGATCCCGGAGACGGTGGCCGCGCCGGCCAGGACGACACGCCGAAGGGGGTGACTCTTCCTCATCGCTTCAACAGCTCCTGAAGTCCTTGAAGTTCCTGTCGCTCACATCTCGAACGACTCGTGATGGATGCGGCGGGCGGGTACACCCGCGCCGCGCAGTGCCTCGTACACACCCTGTGCGAAGCCCGGCGGCCCGCACATGAAGACGTCGTGCTCGTCGATGTCCGGCAGCTTCTGCTGCAGCCGCTCCGCCGAGATGTCGGGCCGCTCGCCGTCCGGACTGTTGACCGCGTACATCAGCCGGGCGCCCCGCTCGTCGGCGATGGCGGCCAGCTCGTCCCAGAGCGCCAGGTCCTGGGTGCTGTTGGCCCGGTAGAGCAGGGTGATGTCACCGGACGCCCCGGGCAGCGTCTCGAACAACGCCCGCATCGGCGTGATACCGACCCCGCCCGCGACCAGCAGCACCTTGCCGCGGCTGCGGCGCTGGGCGGTGAGCGCGCCGTACGGGCCCTCGGCCCACACCTTGGTGCCGGGCGTCAGCTCGCGCAGCCGCTCGGTGTGGTCGCCGATCGCCTTGACCGTGATCCGCAGCATGTCCGGGCGGGGCGCCGCCGACAGCGAGTACGGGTGCGAGCTGAACCGCATGCCCGGCGCCTTGAACCGCCAGCGGAAGAACTGCCCCGCCTGCGCGCCCATCCGGTGCAGCTTCTTGCCGCCGATGAGCACCGAGACGATGCCCGGTGTCTCCTCGATGACCGCCTCGACGTACATCCGGTGCCGCAGGTTGAGACGGATCGGGGTGAGGATCCGGTACCAGACCACCAGCGCGGTGACCGCGCCGTACAGCCCGTACCAGAAGGTCTTCGCGGCCGGCTCCACGGCGAACTCGTTGCCGGTGCTGATCTGGTGCCAGAACGTCAGGTAGACGACCGCGTAGGTCAGCAGGTGGATGTGGTACCAGGTGTCGTACCCGATGATCCGGCGGATCCCGCCGATCGAGAGGAACGCGATGACGAACAGCATCAGGGTGCCGATGCCCGCCTTGCCCATGTCGGGCAGGGTGTTGACCGAGTCGATCGTCTGCTGGACCACGTCGCCGAGCGACTTGCCGGCCTGGAGTGCGTACGCCCACATGGTGAGGAAGACATGCGCGGCGACCAGGAAGATCGTGTAACGGCCGCTCATCGCGTGCCAGCGGGCGACCCGGTCCGAGCCCACCCGCCGTTCCAGGGCGGGCACCCGGGCCATCTGGAGCACCACGAGCGCCATGAGATAGCCGGCGAGCAGACCGGTGATCCGGCCCGCGGCGAGGATCTTGGCGGTGTTGTCCGCGAGGGACGGTGTGTTGTCCCACCACAGCCACAGCACCGCGGCCGCGCCCGCCCATAGGGCGATCACCAGCGGGACGGCCGGGGAGCGGCGCGGGCGGATGCGGCGCATCGTCTGGCGGCGGGCGGCGCGGCCGCCTGCGAGCGTGGTGGTCACGGTTCCTCCGGGAGCGGGGCAAGGGGGGTGGCGTGGTCCCTTGGCCCAGAGGTACGTGCCGCGACGCCCGTGTGTTCAGAGCCCGGTCGAGTTCGAGGCGGACTCGAGTGACTCGTGGTAACCCCTCAGTACCCGGTGATCGCCGTACGCCCGCTCGTCGTGCCGATCGCGATGTGCGGAGCGTCGTCCGGGTCGGCCCACCGGAGGATCCGCCGCATGGCGCCCGCGGACACCGACACACAACCGGCCGTCGCCCCGCTGCCGTTGACATGGAGGAAGATCCCGGCACCCCGGCCGCGCACGGGCTCGGTGTAGTTGAAGCCGATGACCATGGCGTGGGCGTACTGCTTCTCGTACGAGATCAGATGCTCGGACTCGGCGGCCCGGCAGTCCTTGGCGCGGGGCTCGCTCCAGCGGTTGTAGGAGCGGGAGTCGTTGTCCTGGCACCACCAGGATTTCGCGCGCACGGGACGGTACTTGTACGACGTCCCGCCCGGCGCCGCTTTGATGCCGAAGGCGTACGGCAGGTGGTAGAGCCCCGTCGGGGTCGTGCTGGTGCCCTGCTTGCGCGAGGCTCCCTCGACGAGTCCGTTCGCCCCGAACCGGGCCTTGGCCGAACCGGCCCGCACCCACTGCCCGTTGCGCACTTCCCACCAGGTGAGCGTGCCGGTGGTCGAGCCGGTCCTCGCGGCGACCGCGGTGATCAACTGCGTGCCGCCCCCGGTGTCGGTCATACGGGCGGGCAGGGGCTGCCCGCCGCCGGGCGCGGCACCGAGTACGAGAAGGGACGCGGAGACGAGAGCCGTGGCGACGGCGGGGGAGCCCATGGCTCAGACCGTAGAGGGCGGCAGCGGCAGTGGCAGCCCGGGTAGGCCATCCAGGCTCGTGGCGATCTGCCTCTTGGCGAAGTAGGCGCTCAGCGACTCGTCGTCCTCGCGCGCGAACCGCTTGGCGTGCAGATCGCGGTCCTCGTCGTACGTCATGAAGGGCACCGCGTAGCCGCAGGAGTCGCGGATCGTCTCGGCCGTCACGACGATGATCGCCCGCAGCCCGTGGAGACTCGGGTCGATGTCCGGGAAGTGGCCGAGGAGTTCCTTGAAGCGCGGGTCGTCCCGCAGGACCGCCTCGCCGCGGCCGTGCACCCGGACGATGTTGGGCGGGCCCTGGAACGCGCACCACATCAGGGTGATCCGGCCGTTCTCCCGCAGATGCGCGACCGTCTCGGCGTTGGAGCCCGCGAAGTCCAGGTACGCGAAGGTGAGTTCGTCCAGAACCACGAAAGAGCCCTTGAGGCCCTTGGGGGAGAGGTTGACCGTGCCGTCGCCGGAGAGAGGGGCGGTCGCGGTGAAGAAAATGGGCTGCGCCTCGATGAAGGTGCGCAGCCTGCCGTCTATGCGTTCATAGGTCTTTCCCATGTCTAACGATTATGGGTGCAACTCTTTCGCCTGTCTAATGAATTGCGGCATCCGTCCGGCAGGCGTCTGTGCACGCATCGCCGTGGCCGCCCCGGCCGGCGCTGGAGTCGGGGCGGCCACAGCACCTGTCACGTCACTGGGTGAGCGTGCAGGCGGCGAGGGATTCCAGGCCCTGCGGCTTCTCGGCGGTACGGCCGATGGAGATGGCGATGCGCTCGATGGCGGCGGTGCGCTTGCTCGCCAGCGGGCCGACGATGGCGTTCTGGACGAAGTTCGGTCCGCCCTGGCCGACCGTGTCGACCAGACGCTTGTTGGCCTCGTCGATCTGCGTCTGCAGGAGGGCGAGGTTACGGTCGACCTCGGCCTGCGCGGTCGCCGGGATCGCGGGGAGCTGGGAGGCGACGTCCGGGCAGCTGATGGTCCCGACGCCGGCGTTGCCCGCGTCCTCGCCGGCCTCGTTGCCCGCCTCCTCGCCGGCGTCCGACGCCGTGGCGCTCGGAGCGGCCTCGGCCTCCTCACCGGCGCCGGCCTCCTCGCCCGCTCCCGCCTCTTCCTCGGCGACACCGCCCGCGTTGAGAGCGCAGGGCGCGAGCGCCTCCAGACCCGCCGGGCGGTCGGCGGTGCGGCCGATGGCGGTGGCGATGCGGTTGACCACGGCGATCCGCTTGTCCTCCAGCGGGCCGAGGATGGCGTTCTGGACGAAGTTGGCTCCACCCTGGCCGACCGTGTCGACGAGGCGCTTGTTGGCCTCGTCGATCTGGGTCTGCAGGAGGGTGATGTTGCGGTCGACCTCGGCCTGTGCGGTCGCCGGGATCGCGGGGAGCTGAGAGGCGACGTCCGGGCAGCTGATGGTGCCGGGGTCGGCGAGGGTCTGCGCGTTGGTCGTGCCGTTGCTCTTGGAGGTCTCTCCGGCGAGGGCGGAACCGGCGATCACCGCACCGGTCAGCACGAGGGCGGTGGCACCGCCGATCAACGCGACGCGGCGCTTGTTGTACTTCGGAAGAGCCCTGGACATGCTGATGCCTCACAAGGGTCGAGGGGTGTCGTCGTCTCTGTGTTGTACAAACGCGGCGCCTGCGTTCGGCGGGAAGTACGGGTAAGCGGTTTCCCGTGTTCAAAGGACTCTTGAATTCGCGGCCGAACCTGCCGCAATTGACGAATCATGCATTGCACTGCATACTCATGCATGACAGTGAAGGTGCCACACCCTCCCTAGGAGCAACGCAAGTGAGCAGCAACAGCGGTGATGTCCGGCTCTGGGGCGCCCGTTTCGCCGACGGTCCCGCCGAGGCCCTGGCGAAGCTGTCCGCGTCCGTCCACTTCGACTGGCGGCTGGCGCCCTACGACATCGCCGGTTCGCGTGCCCACGCGCGCGTGCTCCACAAGGCGGGGCTGCTCACGGACGACGAGCTGACGCGGATGACCGCGGGCCTGGACCAGCTCGCGGTGGATGTCGCCGACGGTTCCTTCGTGGGCACGATCGCCGACGAGGACGTCCACACGGCTCTGGAGCGTGGCCTCCTGGAGCGCCTCGGCCCCGACCTCGGCGGCAAGCTTCGCGCGGGCCGCTCCCGCAACGACCAGGTCGCGACCCTCTTCCGCATGTACCTGCGGGACCACGCCCGGATCATCGGCGGCCTGATCGCCGAGCTCCAGGACGCGCTGATCGGCCTGGCCGAGGCCCACCCGGACGTGGCGATGCCCGGCCGCACCCACCTCCAGCACGCCCAGCCGGTGCTCTTCGCCCACCATGTCCTGGCGCACGCGCAGCCCCTGTCCCGGGACGCGGAGCGGCTGCGTCAGTGGGACGAGCGGACGGCGGTCTCCCCGTACGGCTCGGGCGCCCTGGCCGGCTCCTCCCTGGGCCTGGACCCGGAGGCGGTCGCCGCGGACCTCGGCTTCGAGCACGGCAGCGTCGGCAACTCGATCGACGGCACGGCGTCGCGTGACTTCGTCGCCGAGTTCGCCTTCATCACCGCGATGATCGGTGTGAACCTCTCCCGGATCGCCGAGGAGATCATCATCTGGAACACGAAGGAGTTCTCCTTCGTGACCCTGCACGACGCGTTCTCGACCGGCTCGTCGATCATGCCGCAGAAGAAGAACCCGGACATCGCGGAGCTGGCGCGCGGCAAGAGCGGCCGCCTCATCGGCAACCTGACGGGCCTCATGGCCACGCTCAAGGCGCTCCCGCTGGCGTACAACCGCGACCTCCAGGAGGACAAGGAGCCGGTCTTCGACTCCTGCGACCAGCTCGAGGTCCTGCTCCCCGCCTTCACCGGCATGATGGCCACCCTGACGGTCCACCGCGAGCGCATGGAGGAGCTGGCCCCGGCGGGCTTCTCCCTCGCCACCGACATCGCCGAGTGGCTGGTCAAGCAGGGCGTGCCCTTCCGCGTCGCCCACGAGGTCGCCGGCGAGTGCGTCAAGGTCGCGGAGTCCGAGGGCAAGGAACTGGGCGACCTGACGGACGAACAGTTCGCCAAGATCAGCGCCCATCTGACGCCGGAGGTGCGGACGGTACTGAACGTGCCGGGCGCGCTGGCTTCCCGGAACGGCCGCGGCGGTACGGCGCCGAGCGCGGTCGCGGTCCAGCTGGCGGAGGTCAAGGCGGACGTGGCGAACCAGCACGCTTGGGCAACGGCTCGACAGCAGGCGTAAGGGGCACGGGGAACTGCGCGACAAGCCACGAAGCGCCCGCACCCGCAATCGAGCCGTACGTCCCGAGCTCGTAGGCGCCCTGCTTCACCGAAGGTCATCGCGGGTTACGTTGGTCGGAACGCCGTACCGGAGCCGACCGATCGGAGCCCGCGATGCCCTTCGCCCGTCTGGCGACAGCAACAACCCCCACCTGCCACATCGGCTTCGGCCTCGCCGCAGTCGGCCGCCCCGGCTACATCAACCTCGGCCGCGACCAGGACCTCCCGGAGAGCCGCAGCGTCGACGCCCTGCGCGCCCGGACCCATGAACTCCTGGACGCCGCCTACTTCCAGGGCGTCCGCTACTTCGACGCGGCCCGCTCCTACGGCCGTTCCGAAGAGTTCCTCGCCGACTGGCTCAACGCACGCCCCGACATCGACGACATCGTCGTAGGCAGCAAATGGGGCTACACCTACACCGCCGCCTGGACCACCGACGCCGAGAAGCACGAGGTCAAGGACCACAGCGTCCAGACGTACGTCCGCCAGCGCAGCGAAACCGCCGAACTCCTCGGCGACCGCCTGGACCTCTACCAGATCCACTCGGTGACCCCGGACAGCCCGGCCCTCACCGACAAGGAACTCCACGCGAAGCTGGCCGAAGCGGCCGCCGCGGGCGTGAGCATCGGCTTCTCCACCAGCGGCCCCGCCCAGGCCGACGCCATCCGCGCCGCGCTCGCCGTGACGGTCGACGGCGAACCCCTCTTCCGCACGGTCCAGTCCACCTACAACGCCCTGGAGACCTCGGCCGCCCCCGCCCTCGCCGAAGCCCACGACGCCGGACTGACCGTGATCGTCAAGGAGGGCATGGCCAACGGCAGGCTCGCGGACCCGTATGCACCGGACGCCCTGAAGGCGGTGGCCGCCGAGACGGGCCTTGGCTGCGACGCGGTCGCCCTCGCCCTGATCCTGCGTCTGCCCTGGGCCGGCGTCGTCCTCTCCGGTGCCGCCACCAGCAGTCAGCTCGCCTCCAACCTGCACGCCGCGGTCGTCGACCTCGACGAGGCCCAGCTGGCCCGCCTCGCCGAGCTCGTGGAGGAGCCGCAGGCGTACTGGGCGCGGCGCGGACAGTTGCCCTGGCACTGACAGAAACACGGCTCGACGGCCGCTAGTGAGACACCCATGCCCATGATGAGACGTGAATGTCTCACATGGGCTATGGTTGTCTCATGGCTGTCGATCGTGACCACGTGCTGCGCAGTGCCGCGGCCCTGCTGACCCACAAATCCACCGCGACCATGGACGAGGTCGCGAAGGCCGCCGGGATCAGCCGCGCCACCCTGCACCGCCAGTTCGCAGGGCGCGACGCGCTCGTACGGGCCCTGGAGGCGCTCGGTATCGCCGAATGCGAGGCCGCCCTGGACGCGGCCCGCCCGGACGAGGGCCCCGCGAGCGACGCCGTACGGCGGCTGGTGCGCGAGATCGAACCGGCCGCCGCCCTCCTCGCCTTCCTCTACAGCGAGAACCAGCTGTTCGAGGGTGAGCAGAACGCGGGCTGGACCCGCATCGACGAGCGCATCGCGGCCCTGTTCAAGCGCGGCCAGGCGAGCGGCGAGTTCCGCATCGACCTCACGCCGACCTGGCTCACCGAGGCGCTGTACGGCCTGCTGGCCTCCGGCGCCTGGGCGGTGTCGGAGGGCCGGGTGGCCGCCAAGGACTTCCAGTACATGATCGTCGAGCTGTTGCTCGGCGGAGCACTACGGAGAGAGGAATCATGACCAGCACCCTGCAGCCGGCGTCGACGAACGAGGCGGTGACCAAGCGCCCGGGACGTTGGCTCGCGCTGTCCGTCCTCGTGCTCGCCGTGCTGCTGGTGGCCGTCGACGCGACCGTCCTCGGTCTCGCGACCCCCTACATCAGTGAGGACCTGAAGCCGTCCGGCACCCAGCTCCTCTGGATCGGCGACGTCTACTCCTTCGTCATCGCCGGTCTGCTCGTCTCGATGGGCAGCCTCGGCGACCGTATAGGCCGCAAGAAGATACTCCTCGTCGGCGCCACGGCGTTCGGTGCGATATCGGTCCTCAACGCCTATGCCACGACACCGGAGATGATGATCTTCGCCCGCGCCCTGCTGGGCGTGGCGGGCGCGACGCTGATGCCGGCGACCCTCGCCCTGATCCGCAACCTCTTCCACGACCCGCGCGAACGCAGCCTCGCGGTGGGCATCTGGGGCGCGACGGCCTCCGCCGGTACGGCGATCGGCCCGATCGCCGGCGGCTTCCTGCTCGAACACTTCTGGTGGGGCTCGGTCTTCCTGATCAACCTGCCCGTGATGGCGGTCCTGGTCGTCGTCGGCATCAAGCTGCTGCCGGAGTCGAAGAACCCGAACCCGGGCCCGTGGGACATGCTCAGCGTGGCCCTGTCCCTGGTCGGCATGATCGCCCTGGTCTACGCCGTCAAGGAGGCCGCCACCCACGGCTTCAGCGGCGAGGTCGCCGCCGTCGCCCTGCTGGGCGCGGGTGCGCTGATCTGGTTCGTCCGCCGCCAGCTGACCCTGCCGACCCCGCTGCTGGACATGCGGCTGTTCCGCAACCGAGGCTTCAGCGCGGCCGTCCTGGCCGACCTGCTGACCATCCTCGGCCTGTCGGGTCTGGTGTTCTTCCTCTCGCAGTACCTGCAACTCGTGCAGGGCAGGCGCCCGTTGGAGGCGGGCCTGGCCGAACTGCCCGCGGCGATCGGCGCGGTGGCGGCAGGGCTGCTCGCCGGCCGCGCGGCCCGCCGCTTCTCGGTCCGCTCGGTGGTCGCGGGCGGCCTGGCGGCGGTCGGCCTGGCACTGGCCTCACTCACGGTGATCGACCAGTCGACGGGCTACCCGCTGCTGGGCGCGGCCCTGCTGGTCGTCGGCATCGGCGCGGGCTTCTCGTTCACGGTGACGGCGGACGTGATCCTGTCGAGCGTGCCGAAGGAACAGGCGGGCTCGGCGTCGGCGGTCTCGGAGACGGCCTACGAACTGGGCGCGGCCCTGGGCATCGCCGTACTGGGCTCCATCGTGACGGGCGTGTACCGCGACTTCACAGGTCCGGCGGGGACACCGGACGGGGCGCACGAGTCGCTGGGCGGCGCGGTGGAGGCGGCGGCAGGGATGCCGGCGCAGCAGTCGGCGGCACTCCTGGACTCGGCGAGGCAGGCATTCGTGGACGGCCTGTCACTGGCGGCGGGCCTGGGAGCGGCGGTCCTGCTGGCAACGGCGGTGGCGGCATGGTTCATGCTTCGCGACCAACGGTTGGAGAACGAGGTTTAGGGGCGCGGGGAACTGCGCGATCAACCCCCACCGGCCCGCAGCCGCCGTGCGGTCCCCAGCCAGCCCCTGCATCTGCCTTTAGCTCCCTTTTCGCCCCGGCCTGATGGTCTTGGCTCCATGACACGACGCACACGAAAACTGTTCGTCACCGGAGCCGTACTGGCGGCCGCGGGCCTCACCAGCGGCGGAGTCGCCCTCGCAGCCGACAGGGGCGACGAACCGTCCCGCGACAGGGTCCGGTTCGTCGTCACGGAGAACGACCACGACTGCCCGGAGAAGAGCACGGGCACCGACACCCCGGCCTCCGACCTATGACCAGCGAGGCCGAACTCCTCGAAGAGGCCCTCTTCGAGGTCAAGCGCGTCATCGTCGGCCAGGACCGCATGGTGGAACGCATGTTCACCGCGGTCCTGGCCCGAGGCCACTGCCTCCTGGAGGGCGTCCCCGGCGTCGCCAAGACCCTCGCCGCGAAGACCCTCGCCCACGCGGCCGGCGGCCACTTCGCCCGCCTCCAGTTCACCCCCGACCTCGTCCCCTCCGACATCACCGGCACCCGCATCTACCGCCCCTCCCAAGAGGCGTTCGACATCGAACCGGGCCCGGTCATCGCCAACGTCGTCCTCGCCGACGAGATCAACCGCGCCCCCGCGAAGGTGCAGTCCGCCCTCCTGGAGGTCATGGGCGAGCACCAGGTCTCCATCGGCGGCACGACCCTGTCCGTCCCCGAGCCCTTCCTCGTCCTCGCCACCCAGAACCCCATCGAGTCCGAGGGCGTCTACCGCCTCCCCGAGGCACAACGCGACCGCTTCCTGCTCAAGGTCGAGGTACCAGCGCCCAGCGAGTCCGAGGAACTGGCCATCCTCTACCGGATGAGCGTGGACCCGCCGAGCCCCCGTCGCGTTCTCACCCCGGCCCGGCTCGTCGCCCTCCAGCGCACCGCCGACGAGGTGTTCGTGCACCACGCGATCGCCGAGTACGCCGTACGACTGGTCTGCGCGACTCGCGAACTCGCCGGGCCGGAACAGCGGTTGGCGCACGGGGCCGGTCCCCGCGCGACCCTCGGTCTCGTCGCCGCGGCCCGCGCCCTCGCCCTGCTGCGCGGCCGCGGATACGTCCTGCCCGACGACGTCAGCGACCTGACCCACGAGGTGATCGGACACCGCCTGGTCCTCTCCTTCGACGCGCTCGCCGACGGTGTCACGCCGGGCGAGATCGTCGACGAGGTCCTCGCCGCTGTGGACCAACCGCGGATCAGCCCCCGCCAGGCCGCCACCGATGTCGGGGAGGCCGTCGCATGACCCCCACCCTGCGTGAGCTCACCCCGGAGCAGGCCCTGAAACACCTGGAGTTGCTCTTCACGAGGCATCCCGACGGCCTCCTCCAGGGCGACCACCCGGCCCTCGCGCCCGGCCCCGGCGACGAGATGGCGGAGACCCGGCCCTATGTCGTCGGGGACGACGTACGCCGTATGGACTGGAACGCCACCGCCCGCACCACCGTCCCGCACGTCCGCCTCACCCTCGCCGACCGCGAGCTCACCACCTGGATCGTCCTGGACGCCTCCGCGAGCATGGACTTCGGTACCGCTCGCATGGAGAAACGGGACCTCGCGGTGGGCGCGGCGGCGGCCGTCGCGTTTCTCACCGAGCGCGCGGGGAACCGACTCGGCGCGATCTTCTCCGGCTCGGGACCCGGAGGCCATCCGCAGGGAAGGCGCGGCACGGGACCGCACGGCATCCGGCGCATCCCGCCCCGCACCGGAAGACAGCACCTCCTCACCATCCTGCGCACCGCCCTGGACCGCCCCCGCGTCGCGCCCGGTGCCTCCGCCGACAGCCTCGCCGACGCCCTCGGAGTCCTGCGCGCCCTGCCCGACCGGGGCGGTCTGGTCGCGGTCGTCTCCGACTTCCTGGAGACCGGCTGGGAGCGGCCCCTGCGGGCCGTGGCCCGTCGCCACCAGGTGCTGGCGATCGAGACGGTCGACCCGCGTGAACTCGAGCTGCCCGCAGTCGGGTTGCTCACCGTCATGGACCCGGAGACCGGACGCCGACGCGAAGTGCCCACGCACGCACGGAAGTTCCGTGACCGGTACGCCGAGGCCGCGCTGGAGCAGCGGGCTCTGATCAAACGGACCATCCACCGGGCCGGCGCCGCCCATCTGCGGCTGCGCACGGACCGGGACTGGGTGCGGGACGTCGTGAAGTACGTCGAGGACCAGCGGCGCCGAACGGGAGGCGGTGCCGCGTGACGCGCCCGCTCGCAGGAAAGGAGGGATCATGGCTCTGCGTTCACCGGGCTGGCTGCTGCTCCTGGTGCCGCTCGCAGCGCTGATCGCCGCGTATCTGCTGACGCAGCGCCGCCGCGGCCGGTACGTCGTCCGCTTCACCAACCTCGACCTGCTCGACAAGGTCGCGCCCACGCGGCCCGGTTGGCGCAAGCACGTCCCGGCGGGCGCCTTCTGCGCCACGCTCGCCCTGCTGGTGGTGGGCTTCGCCCGCCCGACCGCCGACGTACAGGTCCCGCGCGAACGGGCCACGATCGTCGTCGCGTTCGACACGTCCGGGTCCATGGAGGCCACGGATGTGGAGCCCACCCGGTTCCTGGCGGCCCAGCGCGCCGCCCTCGCCTTCGTCGACCGGCTGCCCGCACGCTTCAACACCGGGCTGGTCACGTTCAGCGGCAACGCCACCGTCGCCGTCCCGCCGACCACCGACCGCGCCCTGCTGCGCTCGGCCGTCCAGCAGCTCACCACCGGCCAGGGCACCGCGATCGGCGAGGCCGTCATCGCCGCCCGCAACGCCATCCGCGCGCTCGACAAACAGGCCGAGACCGAACCGCCGCCGGCCCACATCGTCCTTCTGTCCGACGGCTCCAACACGGTGGGCCGCTCGGTCGAGTCGGCGGCACGGGAGGCGGCCGCCGACAGGATCCCGGTCTCGACGATCGCCTACGGCACCGAGGACGGCGTCGTCGAGTTCCCCGACGGACGGGTCCTCCAGGTCCCCGCCGACGGACCCGCGTTGGAGAACCTCGCCGCCGTCACGGGCGGCGACTACCACGAGGCCGCCACGGGCGAGGAGCTCCAGGCCGTCTACGACGACATCGGCAGCTCCGTCGGCCATCGCACCGAGGAACGCGAGATCTGGCAGTGGTTCGTGGCAGCGGGCCTCGGCACCGCGCTGATCGCCGCGGCGACGTCGCTGCTGTGGTTCTCGAGGCTGCCGTGAACGGGCGGCCGAGGGCGCGTGGCGGCGGCTGCCCCAGAGCGGCCGTGCCGACAACCGGCGCCGGGATCCGGCCGCCGCCCAGCCGTCACCGACGGCCCTGCGGACAGCCACCGGCCCACCGATCCCCCTGACCAAGGAGCCAGCCGTGACAGACCCCGAGCACTCCGGCCCACCGAACTCACCGGCCCCCACCCCACCCATCGGCCTCGGCACCCCACGCGGCCCCTTCCTGGCCGGCCGCCCCCCGACGCTCCCCGCCCCGACCGCATCTCCGGCACCCACCCCGTCCCCCTCCCCGTACGAAACCCCGAAATCCCCACCCCCCAAAGGCCGCCGCACCCCCCGCCCCCTCGCCACCGTCCTCCTCGCCGCCGTGCTCGCAGGCGGCGCCGCCGGATACGCGGCCGGTGCCCTCAGCGACGACGACCCCGCCACCCCGGCCGCCGCCGCCCGCACCTCCGGTGACCTGGAAGCCGTCGCCGCGCGCGTCCTGCCCAGCGTCGTCTCCGTGGTCACCTCCGACGGCCAGGGCTCAGGCTTCGTCTTCGACACCCGCGGTCGGATCCTCACCAACGCGCATGTCGTGGACGGCAGTTCCACCGTGACCGTCGAGCTCCAGGACGGCCGCAGGCTCAGCGCCGAGGTGATCGGCGACGACCCCGACCACGACGTGGCCGTACTCCGGCCCGAGACCGCACGCGGACTGCACCCCGCCCAGCTGGCCACCCCCGGCAGGCGTCCCGGCGTCGGCGACACCGTCCTCGCCATCGGCTCCCCGCTCGGCCTCAGCGGCACCGTCACCTCCGGCATCGTCAGCGCCCTCGACCGCGACGTACAGCTGGGCGAGGGTGGTCGGCAGCAGCGGGCCGTGCAGACCGACGCCTCGATCAACCCCGGAAACTCCGGCGGCCCCCTGGTCGACTCCGACGGGCGGGTCATCGGCATCAATACGGCCATCGCGACGTTGGACCAGCAGCGGGGCGGCTCCATCGGTATCGGCTTCGCCATCCCCGTCGCCGACGCGGCGGCCGCGGCCCGCACCATCATCGACGGCGGCTGAACCGCCACGGAGACCAACGGAGACCGAGGGGGCGGACATGCGACTGCTCGTGGTCGAGGACGAGGAAGACCTGGTCGTCGCGCTCAAGGTCGGGCTGGTCAGAGCGGGTTACGCCGTCGACGTCGCCCCCGACGTCGACACCGCGACCGAGAAACTGGCCGTCAACGACTACGACCTCGTCCTGCTGGACCTCAACCTCCCCGACGGCGACGGCTTCTCGGTCTGCCGCGCCGTCCGCGCCACCCCCGGCGGCCCCCGCATCCTCATGCTCACCGCCCGGGACCGCCTCGCCGACCGGGTGCGCGGCCTCGACGAAGGCGCCGACGACTACCTCGTCAAACCCTTCGCGCTACCCGAACTCCTCGCCCGCATCAGGGCGTTGCTGCGCCGCGAGGACGGCGGCACCG
Organism: Streptomyces sp. NBC_00019; assembly: GCF_045041015.1. Classification (NCBI taxonomy): domain Bacteria; kingdom Bacillati; phylum Actinomycetota; class Actinomycetes; order Kitasatosporales; family Streptomycetaceae; genus Streptomyces; species Streptomyces sp. NBC_00019. The sequence goes on along the minus strand of NZ_CP108302.1, from coordinate 2,326,342 downwards.
CCATCGTCGAAGTCGGCGAACTCCGCCTGGACACCGCCCGCTTCGAGGCCTACCGCGGCAACCGCCGACTCCAGCTCACCCCGAAGGAGTTCAGCGTCCTGCACTATCTGATGACCCGCCCCGGCCGCGTCGTACCGGCCGAGGAACTCCTCGAACACGTCTGGGACGAATACGCCGACCCGTTCACCAACACCGTGCGGGTCACGGTCGGTTCACTGCGCCGCAAGGTCACCGGAGAACAGGAGCCGCTCATCGAGACGGTGATCCGGCAGGGCTACCGCCTGAAGGAGACGCCATGAAACGGCCGTCTCCCACCAAGGCCCTCCCCGCCTTCACCCACACCATCCGCTTCCGGCTCACCGTCCTCTACTCCGGACTCCTCTTCGTCCTCACCGCCCTCGTCCTGGGTGCCACCTACCTCGCCGTGGAACGCAGTGGCGAGGCCCACCCGGTCACCAAGCAGTTCTCGGTGACGAAGATCGTGAACGGCGAGGAGGTGGGGGAGTTCGACGCGGTCAAGGTCGCCGAGGTCGAGGCCGCCGTCAACTACGAGACCCTCGCCAACCTCCGCCGCTTCTCCTTCGCCGTCCTCGGCGGCGTCGCGGTCGCCAGCCTCGCCCTGGGCTGGATCCTCTCCGGCCGCGCCCTGCGCCCCGTCCGCTCCATCTCCCGCACCGCCGCCGACATCCAGGCCACCGACCTCAGCCAGCGCATCCGCCTCCAGGGCCCGAAGGACGAGCTGCGGGACCTCGCCGACACGGTCGACTCCATGCTCGAACGCCTGGACGAGGCCTTCCGTGCCCAGCGCCAGCTCATCGACGACGCCTCGCACGAGTTGCGCAGCCCGCTGGCGATCATCCGCGCGAACGTGGACGCCGTACTGACGGCGGAGGACTCGAACGAGGAGGAACGCCGCACGGCCGCCCGCAGCGTCGACCGGGCCACCACCCGGATGACCCACCTCGTCGAGGACCTCCTCGCCACCGCCCGCCGCAACGCCCCCGCCCTCGCCGACGCCGACGTCGACCTCGCGGCAGCGGCGGCGGAGGCCTGCGAGGAGTTCCTGCCCCTGGCCGTCGAACGCGGCCTCACCCTGCACCGCCGCCTCACCACAGGCCTGACCGTCATCGGCGACCACGACGCCCTGCGCCGCGCCGTCGGCAACCTGCTCTCGAACGCCGTACGCCTCTCCCCACCGGGCACGCTGATCACGGTCGCGGCGGGAAGGAGCACCAACTGGCTCTGGGTGGCAGTACGGGACGAGGATCCCGGCATCCTGGACGACGACCAGACGAGGGTCTTCGACAGATTCTGGCGAGCGAACGCGGCAGGCGGCCGAGACCGGCACGCGGGCCTGGGCCTGGCGATAGTCAGACAGATCGTGGAGTCACACGGAGGCGAGGTGCGCCTGTTTTCCCAGGTCGGTGAGGGCTCGACCTTCGTGCTGTGGCTGCCGGATCAGCGAGGCGCCCCCGAAGGGGCGCGGGGCTGTGCGGAAAATGCGGCCACCGCCGCGTGGGCGCGACCAGCCACGAACAACCTGCACCCGCCGTCGAACAGCCCACTGAACGGCGATTAGGCAGCCTTGGCCTTGGTCGCGTACATGTCCACGTACTCCTGCCCCGACAGCTGCATGACCTCCGTCATCACAGAGTCCGTGACCGCCCGCAGCACATACCGATCCCGGTCCATCCCCTCGTACCGGGAGAACTCCATCGCCTCACCGAACCGAACGGTGACGCGGCCGGGCCGCGGAATCCCCGCACCACCCGGCTGCACCTTGTCCGTACCGATGATGGCGAACGGAACAACCGGCGCACCGGTCATCATGGCCAGCCGCGCGATCCCGGTGCGCCCGCGGTAGAGCCGGCCGTCGGGGGAGCGGGTGCCCTCCGGGTAGATGCTGAAGACCTTGCCCTCCTCCAGCACCCGGCGCCCGGTCATCAGCGCCGCGACACCACCGCGCCCGCCGTCCCGGTCGACCGGGATCATGCCGCAGCCCGTGAAGAACCAGGCCATCAGGCGCCCCTTGAGACCCTTGCCGGTGACGTACTCGTCCTTGCCGATGAAGAAGACCTGACGGTCGCAGAAGAGCGGCATGATCATCGAGTCGATGAACGTGAGGTGGTTGCCGGCGAGGATCACCGGGCCGTCTCCCGGGATGTGCTCCGCGCCCTCCACCCGTGGGCGGAACATCAGGCGCATGATCGGTCCGAGCACTGCCTTGATGAGCGCGAAGCGGGACAACGGATCCTCCGGTGTCAAGTGAATCGGTATATGTCTGTGCAGGTGAGGACGATACTCGCGGTTCCGGGGGTCGTGCACATCGGGTGCGCCGGGTTCACCGAGGTCTTACGCACTGTTGACGCTGGTTTACCTGCGGTGGCGCACGGTGTACCGCCCGTAACCCGTTGGCCATGATGTGACGGACATCGCGTACCCCTTCTGATGAGCCGTCAACTCAAACTTGGGTACGACATCCAGCGTCACCCGCGTGTTCTGCCGGAGGTCTCCCGTCCGTCATGTACACGCACCTACGATCGGCCCGCACTGAAGAGCCGACGCAGGGAGGGCCCTCATGGGAACGCAGAACTCGGACGAGCAGGTGGGCGGGACCGGACGACGGGCACTTCTCGGCGCCGCGGTGCTCGGTGCGAGCGGAGCGGTCCTCGGACTGTCGGGTACCGCGAGAGCGGGCGAGGACCGGCATGGTGGAGGGGTGAAGAGCCTGCCCGTGCCGACGATCATCGGCCACCGGGGCGCCAGCGGCTACCGGCCGGAGCACACCCTCGGCTCGTACCAGCTCGCCCTCGACCTGGGCGCCCATGTGGTGGAGGCCGGCGACCTGGTGCCCACCAAGGACGGTCACATCGTCTGCCGTCACGAGCCGGAGATCGGCGGCACGACGGACGTCGCGGACCATCCCGAGTTCGCCGGCCGCAGGACCACCAAGCTCCTCGACGGTGTCTCCGTCACCGGCTGGTTCACCGAGGACTTCACGCTCGCCGAGCTGAAGACCCTGCGCGCGATCGAGCGCATCCCGGCCAACCGTCCTCACAACACCCTCTACAACGGCCGCTGGGAGATCCCCACCTTCGAAGAGGTCCTGAAGTGGCAGGACGAGCAGACCCGCAAGCGGGGCAAGCAGGTCTGGATCTACCCCGAGACCAAGCACCCCACGTACTTCCGCAAGCTGGGTCTGGGGCTGGAGGAGCGGGTCGCGAAGCTGCTGCGCAAGTACGGCAAGGACGGCAAGAACGCGCCGGTCATCCTCCAGTCCTTCGAGCCGACCAGCATCCAGCGACTGAACAAGCTGGTCGGCAACCCGCTGGTCGTCCTGCTCTCCTCCGCGACCAGCCGCCCCTGGGACTTCGTCGAGACGGGTGACCCGCGCACGGTCGCCGACCTGATCACGCCCAAGGGCCTCAAGGAGATCGCCGGCTACGCCCAGGGCATCGGCCCGACCCTCGACCTGGTCATCCCGAAGGACGCGAACGGCAACCTCACCACGCCGACCACCCTCGTCGCGGACGCGCACAAGGCGGGCCTGATCCTGCACCCGTACACCATGCGCAACGAGAACCCCTTCCTGCCCGCCGAGTACCGCAAGGGCACCGACGCCGACGCGTACGGCGATGTCTTCGGCGCCTACCGGACGTACTTCGCCACGGGCATCGACGGTGTCTTCACCGACAACCCCGACACCGGCCTGCTGGCCCGCCAGGATTTCGTCAACGGCTGAGCGTGCGACCCCGGTTGGGGTGACAACCGGCCGTCCGGGCAACCCGCCGCCCGGGCGGCCGCGTCGTCAGGCATATGACGCACGACCTCGTGGCCACGCTGCGCCCCCTGCTCACCGCCGAAGCCTCCGCCGAGGCACATGCCACCGGTACGGAACCGGGCGACCTGGAACAGGCGGTCTGGCTCCGCCTTCTGGAGCGCCTCGACACCGACGGCCCGCCGACCGACCTGCAGGGCTGGCTGCGCAGAGCGGTCCGCTCGGAGTCCCGCCGTACCCGTCGTACGACCAGGCTCGAACGGCCGTACGGCACCGAGCCCGCGGACGACGTCGACCACACCCCCGAACACCTCGCCCTCGCGGCGGCCCGCGGCCGGGCACTGCGTGATGCCGTACGCCGTTTGCCGGGCCGCTGCCCGCGTCTGATGGAGGCGCTGCTCTCCCCGATGGACCTCACCTATCGGGAAATCGCGGGGGAGTTGGGTATCTCACAGGGCAGTCTCGGTCCGGAACGTTCCAGATGCCTGGGTTGTCTTCGCCGATTGCTCACACCGGAGGTTGCGGCCCGCGGAGCGCGGGGATAGGAGTGAAGGACGAAATGGCGATCAGGTGAGCGGGAGGCGTGCGCACATGGGCATGAGCGTGACCATCTCGGTGGCGACCGAACAGGACGCGGAGCAGATCTTCAGGCTTCAGTACCTGTGCTTCCAGAGCGAGGCGGCGTTGTACGGCAACTACCGCATCGATCCGCTCGTCCAGACCCTGGACTCGGTCCGAGGGGAGGTCGCCGCGGACTGCGTGTACGTGGCCCGGCTCGGCGAGGAGGTGGTCGGCTCGGTGCGCGGCCGCATCACCGAGGACGGCTCGGCCGCCATCGGCAAGCTCTGCGTCCACCCCCGCCTCCAGGGCCACGGCATCGGCGCGCGACTTCTCCGCGCGGCCGAATCGGCTCTGGTCGAGGAGCGCGGCGCCACCCGGTTCCGCCTCTTCACCGGCCACCGCAGCGAGGGCAACCTGCGCCTCTACCGCAAGGTGGGCTACGAGGCGGTCGGCACGTCCAAGGGTGCGGACGGCGTACCGATGATCGTCCTGGAGAAGCCGGCCGGCGCCTACGTGGCGACGGCCTGAGGGCTTTTCAGACGGTGCGCGCCTTACGGAGCCAGTAGATGGCCGACAGCGGCAGCAGTACGGGGATGAAGACGTACCCCATGCCGTAGTCCGACCAGACGGTCGCGTCGGGGAACGCCGACGGGTCCAGCAGGGTCCAGGTGCCCACCGTCAGCACACCCACCAGCTCGGCGGCGCAGCACACCAGCGCCGCCTTGCGGGCGGTTTCCCCGCCGCGCACCAGCGTGTAGGTGATGAAGCCGTACACCAGACCCGCGACGGCGGACAGGGAGTAGGCGAGCGGCGCCCGGTCGAACTCGGTCGCGATCTGGTAGATCGAACGCGACACCGCACCGACGACCATCACGCCGTACAGCCACACCAGCAGCGTGCCAGGACCGCTGACCAATCGGTTCTTCGCCGACTCGCCCTCCGTCACGGTCACCTCAGCCTCCCCAGATGTCATAGAGCCGCACCTCGAGAACGGCCAGCACCACAGCGCCGGCGGCAGCCGTCACCGAGCCCCACTTCGACCGCTCCGACAGCGACATGAGCCCCGCGGCCGGGACGCAGGCGAACGCGCCCAGCAGATACGCCACGAAGATCGTCGTCCCCTGCTCCGGCTTCTCGCCCCGCGCCAGCTGCACGATCCCGACCACCAGCTGCACAAGCGCCAGCAGCGACACCACACCCATCCCGATGAAGTGCCAGTCCTTCGTCGGCTCATCGCGATAGGCCGCCCAGCCGCACCACGCGGCGAGCAACAGCGCGGCGACGCCGATCACAAGCGTCAGGGCATCAAGCATGCGCCGACCTTATTACGGCCCGAAAGCCCCGATGCGGCCGACCCCGGCCCTCACCTGGCGGGCTCGTCGGCGACCAGGCCGCCGATCACGCACCGCTGCCACAATCTGTGCTGCCACTCGCCGGCCCGCGGTCCGGGCCGGACGCCGAACACGGGGTTCGGCCCTGTCTCGATCAGGTGCAGCAGCGTCCAGGCCACGCCGTAACAGTTGTCGGGCCCGAAGCAGTCGGCCAGTGCGCGGGCCTCCTCGCCGGTCACCGGCCGGGTGATGTCGTCCAGCTGTGCCACTCGGCGGTCGATTTCCTCCTCTTCGGCATCCTCGTCCGGCAGCGGTCCGTCGGCCAGGAACGCCTGTATCTCAGGTCTCATGCCACGCATGATCGGCGTCCGGGGCCCCGGACGGCAAGCTCCCGCGGCCCCGTAGGGTCTAGACCATGACGATCCACGCACAAGGCCTGCTCTTCGACAACGACGGCACCCTCGTCTCCTCCCTCGCCTCGGTGGACCGCTGCTGGCGGCAGTGGGCCGGGGAGTACGGGATCACGGCCGAGGAGTTCGGGCGGGTCGAGCTGCACGGTCGTACGGCTGCCGAGATAGCCGCCGACCTGCTGCCCGCAGCGGTCGTGCCTGAGGCGGTCGCGCGGATCGAGAAGCTGGAGGTGGAGGACGTGCCGAACGGGGGCGTGCGGCTGCTGCCGGGGACGAAGGCGTTCCTCGACTCCCTGCCCGCCGACCGCTGGGCCGTCGTCACCTCCGCCACCCGGCGCCTCGCCGAGGCCCGGCTGGACGCCGTCGGCATCCTGCCCAAGACCCTCGTCGCCGCCGAGGACGTCACCCGCGGCAAGCCCGACCCCGAGCCCTACCTCCTCGCCGCCCGCGCACTCGGCGTCGACCCGGCGCACTGCGTGGTCTTCGAGGACGCCCCCGCGGGCCTGAGGGCCGGTCGAGCCGCCGGGATGATCACCGTGGCTTTGGCCACAACGCACCAGGCCCATGAGCTCGACGCGGACCTCGTCGTCGACAACCTGTCGGCCTTGTCGGCCCTGGTCACCGACGGGGGAGTGGAGATCTCCGTCCGCCCCTGACCCCTGTCCGCCGCTGTCCGGCATGCGGACAGCGGCGCTTTGTCAGGACCGTAGATCTGCTTTACTAATTCCATGACCACGACGAGCAGCCGCATCCTTGCGACCGAGGCGACCATGACGCCCGGTGCTCGCTGTATGTGTCGAATGTGCGCCTTCTAGAGGGCCCCCGCACCACCCCGAGCTCGCGCCCCGAAGCGAGACGCCGTGGCTTGTCCGTGCGCTGAATGCCGTACGTGACCGACGCCGCCCCGCGCACATGTTCTCCCCCGGCTCCTGTGCCACCGCATGAGAACCGTGCCGCGTTCCCGACCGAATGCACCCGCCAGGGCACACCCACGCCCTGCACCTGACAGTGACGGAAACCCACGTGATCACCACCTCGGGCCTGACCAAGGTCTACCGCTCCCGCGGCCGCGAGGTCACCGCCTTGGACGGCGTCGATCTCCACGTCCGCGAAGGCGAGGTCTACGGCGTCATCGGCCAGTCCGGCGCCGGCAAGTCCTCGCTCATCCGCTGCGTCAACCTGCTGGAGAAGCCCACCGCCGGCACGGTCACCGTCGCCGGCCGGGACCTCACCGCCCTCGCGGGCCGCGGTCCGCGGGCCGGCCGGGAACTGCGCCAGGCCCGCAGCCGTATCGGCATGGTCTTCCAGCACTTCAACCTGCTGTCCTCCCGGACCGTCCAGGACAACGTCGAGCTGCCGCTGGAGATCCTCGGCACGTCCGGCAAGGACCGCTCCCGCAAGGCGCTCGAACTCCTCGACCTCGTCGGTCTCTCCGACAAGGCCAAGGCCTACCCCGCCCAGCTCTCCGGCGGCCAGAAGCAGCGCGTCGGCATCGCCCGCGCCCTGGCCGGCGACCCCAAGGTCCTCCTCTCCGACGAGGCCACCAGCGCCCTCGACCCGGAGACCACCCGCTCGATCCTCCAGCTGCTGCGCGACCTGAACCGCCAGCTCGGCCTCACCGTCCTCCTCATCACCCACGAGATGGACGTCGTGAAGTCGATCTGCGACTCCGCCGCCCTCATGGAGAACGGCCGCATCGTCGAGTCCGGCACCGTCAGCGAACTCCTCGCCATCCCCGGCTCCGAGCTCGCCACCGCGCTCTTCCCGGTCGGCGGCGAGGCCACCGGCGACGACCGCACGGTCATCGACGTCACCTTCCACGGCGAGGCCGCGACCCAGCCGGTCATCTCCCAGCTGTCGCGCACGTACAACATCGACATCTCGATCCTCGGTGCCGCCATCGACACCGTCGGCGGCCTCCAGGTCGGCCGGATGCGCATCGAGCTGCCCGGCCGCTACGAGGACAACGTCGTGCCGATCGGCTTCCTGCGCGAACAGGGTCTTCAGATCGACGTCGTGGGCCAGGAGCCCCTGCTGGTGAAGGAAGGTGCCAAGTGACCTGGTCCGAGATGCAGCCCCTGCTGGAGCAGGCGTGTTGGGACACCCTCTACATGGTCGGCTGGTCCACCGTCATCGCCGTCGTCGGCGGCCTCCCGCTCGGCATCCTCCTCGTCCTCACCGACCGCGGCGGACTGCTCCAGAACGTCGTCGCGCAAAAGGTCATCGGACAGGTGGTGAACGTCGCCCGCTCGATGCCGTTCATCATCCTGATGGTCGCGCTGATGGGCTTCACCCGCTCCATCACCGGCACGACCATCGGCCGCGAGGCCGCGATCGTCCCGCTCGCCATCGGCGCCATCCCGTTCTTCGCGCGCCTGGTCGAGACGGCGGTCCGCGAGGTGGACGGCGGACTCGTGGAGGCCGTGCAGTCGATGGGCGGCAACACCTGGACGATCGTCCGCAAGGTCCTCGTACCGGAGTCGCTGCCCTCGCTGATCGCCAGCACCACGACCACGATCGTCGCCCTCATCGGCTACTCCGCGATGGCCGGCACCGTCGGCGCCGGCGGCCTCGGCGACATCGCCATCCGCTACGGCTACCAGCGCTTCGAGACCGAACTCATGTGGATCACCGTCGCGATCCTCGCGGTCGTCATCTCGCTGATCCAGTTCGCCGGGGACTACGCCGCCCGCTCGCTGCACAGCCGCGGTGGACGCGGCGGTCCGGCGCCGAAGCTACGGCTGCTGAAGGCCTCGACGGCCGAGACCAACACCGCCTGAGCCTCGCGCAGGCCACCCTCCAGATGTCCCGTGCACCCCTTCACGGGACAGCTCCACCCAAAAGGAAAGGCACTTTTCGTGCGTAACACCGCAAAGCTCACCACCGCCGTCCTCGCCGCCGGAGCCCTCACCTTCGGGCTCACCGCCTGCGGCTCGGAGGACGCCTCCTCCACGTCCGCCTCCTCCGACACCAGCGGCCCGCTGGTCGTCGCCGCGAGCCCCGTCCCGCACGCCGAGATCCTGAACTACGTGAAGGACAACCTGGCGAAGAGGGCGGGCCTCGACCTGGAGGTCAAGGAGTTCACGGACTACGTCACGCCGAACACGGCGACCGAAGACGGTTCGGTGGGCGCCAACTACTTCCAGAACCAGCCGTACCTCGACGACTTCAACAAGAAGAACGGCACCCACATCGTGCCCGTCGTGACGGTCCACCTGGAGCCGCTCGGCCTCTACTCGAACAAGGTGAAGAGCGCCGACGGCCTCAAGAGCGGTGCGACGATCGCCGTCCCGAACGACAGCGTCAACGAGGCCCGTGCCCTCAAGCTGCTCGACGCCAACGGGATCATCACCCTCAAGGACGGCGTGGGCAACGACGCGACCCCGGCCGACATCACCAAGAACCCCAAGAACCTCGAGTTCAAGGAGCTGGAGGCGGCCCAGACCCCGCGCTCCCTGGACGACGTCGACGCCGCGGTCGTCAACGGCAACTACGCCATCGAGGCCGACCTCTCGCCCGCGAAGGACGCCCTCGTCCTGGAGTCCGCCAAGGACAACCCGTACGGCAACTTCCTCGCGGTGAAGGACGGCAACGAGGACGACCCGCGCGTGAAGAAGCTCGCCGAGCTCCTCACCTCCGCCGAGGTCAAGAAGTTCATCGAGGACAAGTACGACGGCTCCGTCATCGCGTCCTTCTGAGCGCACTGATCAACAGGGGGACCGATCCACATGCGCAAGCTCGTCATACCCGCGGCCGCCCTGGCCCTCGGCCTCACCGCCTGCGGCTCGGGCTCGGACTCCGGCGGGAGCGGTGGTGGTGACGACGCCCTGGTCGTCGGCGCCACCGCCGTCCCGGCCGGCGAGGTCCTGACGTACATCGAGGACAACCTCGCCGAGAAGGCTGACTTGGGCTGAAGATCAGGGAGTTCACGGATACGGCATGCGTAACGCAGCGTGCTGGTATGGTTACCACACCAGTCGCGAGCCCTTGAAGGCACGAACCGGGCATCCCGGGGACACGGTTGTAGTTGGCGCTGACCGGTCTGGTGTCGGCGTGGCCTCTAGGGGGCACGTCGTGGGGCCCAGTCAACGGTCCCGCGCTGTACGGTCCGTCAGGGCCGCACGGCGGATGCGATCCGTGGCCGTCCTGTCGTCGGGGGTAGCCGGAAGCGCGAATCGATGAGGGAGCGGCACCAGTTGCCGTGGCCCCGGCCGAGAAGTTGACGGACTACGCCCTGCCCAGCCGAGGCAGGTGACTGTGGCCCCGCGTCCTCACGCCAACTACGCCCAGGACGCGGGCTACAGCCCCACCGAGGACGCGATCCTCCTGGAGTCGGCGAAGGGCAACCCCTACGCCAGCCTCCTGGCCGTCAAGAAGGGCGACGAGGGCGACCCCCGGGTCGAGAAGCTCGCGAAGCTCCTCGTCTCGTCCGACGTGAAGAAGTTCATCGAGGACAAGTACAAGGGTTCGGTCCTGCCGGTCACCTCCGGCTGACCGCGCGTATACCGCGTATCGCCACGCACAGGGTCCACTCGCTCACCCCGGGTGGACCCTGTAGTGCGGTTCAGTGCTTTCATGCTGCATGCTGGGCAGTTCAGCAGGAGCTCAGCAGGACTTGAAGGTTTTCCGAAGGTTACGGAGCGGCGCATGACTAGCACCTTCCCCAACATCTCCATCAGCACGGAGCGGTTGGTGCTGCGTCCCCTCGACGAGGACGATGTGTCGGCGCTGGCCGAGATGATGAACGACGAGCAGGTCGCCGCCTGGACCCACGTCCCCCAGCCCTTCACCGAGGACGGCGCCCGCACCTGGATCACCGATCACGCGCCCACCGAACGCGAGGCGGGCCGTGGACTCGACCTCGCCGTAACGGAGTTCCTCACCCAGCGCCTGGTGGGTATCGTCCAGCTGACCAAGACGAACTGGTACATCCGCGCCACCGAACTGTCGTACATCATCGCCCCCTGGGCCCGCGGCGAGGGCTATGCCTCCGAGGCGGCGCTCGCCACGGCCCAATGGCTGTTCACGGATCAGAAGTTCGAGCGCATAGAGCTGCGCACGGCGGCCGACAACACCGCCTCCCAGCAGGTCGCCCAGAAGATCGGCTGCATCAGCGAGGGCGTCCTGCGCAACGCCTGCATAGCGCGAGTCCGCACCGAGGACGACACCTGGAGCGACGTCCGCACCGACTTCATCGTCTGGAGTCTGCTGCCGGAGGACATCGAGGGCTCGGGAGAGCAGCTGACCGATTCCGACGGTTTCACCTCGTACGGCGACTGGAACTGAACCAGGGGAGGCAGCGGGACCGCCGCCGTGTTCGCCGGGTCGACCAGGTACCCTCACGGAGCCCGCCCCTGACGACCTGCGCAAACCCTCTGGAGACTGACGACGATGGCCGACCGGGTCACGGTGATCGGCTGGGACGGTTCGCCGCTGACCGCCGCGGCACGCTCCGCCCTCGGTGCCGCCACGCTGGTGGCGGGCGCCGCCCACCACCTGGCACTGCCCGAGGTGCCCCCCACCGCCGAACGCGTCCGACTCGGCAGCGTCTCCCTGGCCGCCCGCCGGATCGCGGGCCATCGCGGCACGGCGGTCGTGTTCGCCGAAGGGGACCCCGGGTTCTTCGGGGTCGTACGAACCCTGCGCGCACCCGAGTTCGGCCTGGAGGTCGAGGTCGTCCCCGCCGTCTCCTCGGTCGCCGCCGCCTTCGCCCGCGCCGGTATGCCCTGGGACGACGCACAGGTGGTCGTCGCACACCGGCGCACCCTGCGACGCGCGGTGAACGTGTGCCGCGCCCACACCAAGGTCGCCGTCCTCACCTCACCCGGCGCAGGGCCCGCAGAACTCGGCCTGCTGATGGAGGGCGTCCACCGCACCTTCGTCATCTGCGAGGAACTCGGCACCGAGCGTGAACAGGTCACGATCCTCACCTCCGACAAGGCCGCCGACCACAGCTGGCGGGACCCGAACGTCGTCATCGTGATCGGCGGCCCGGTGACCGCGGGGGAGGGCGGCGGCTGGATCTCCGGCCGCGAGCCGGCCGCCGGACCCCGTGGCTGGGCACTGCCCGCCGAGGCGTACGACGGTCCGCTCGGCGAGGGCGAGTCGGATCTGCTGCGCGCGGCCCAACTCGCCCGCCTCGGACCCCGCGTCGGCGACCTCGTGTGGGACATCGGCTGCGGCAGCGGCGCCTTCGCCGTCGAGGCCGCCCGGGCCGGTGCCGCCGTCATCGCCGTCGACCGGGACCTCATCGCCTGCGGCCGCACCGACGCCGCCGCCCGCCGCTTCGGCGTCCAGCTCCAGATCATCCGCGGCACCGCCCCGCACGTGCTGGAGAACCTCCCCGAGCCGGACGTCGTCCGTGTCGGCGGTGGGGGAGCGGCCGTGGTCTCCGCGGTCGCCGACCGCCGCCCGCAGGGCATCGTCGCCCACGCCATGACGCGCGACGAGGCCGAACTCGTCGGACGCGACCTGACCGAACACGGCTACCGCGTCGAGTGCGCCCTGATCCAGTCCGTCGAACTCGACACACGGGCCTGGACGGAGAAGGAGCGGAGCGTAGCGTTCCTGCTCAGCGGGGTTCTGCCGGACCGTGCGACGTGACCCCATTTGTTGGTCCCGTGATCCTGTTGTCGTACTGCGCGCGGTAGGCTGGCCGACTGTTGTACCGCTTCGGTGGACCGGCCTTTCGTTCGTCAATGTCCGGAAAACGCGCCCGTTTTGGGGTGGGTGTGGTACGGCAGAACCGGAGGACGCGCAACGTGGCGCAGTCCACAGCGGGCTGTCGCGGATCAAGCTGTCGCGACGGGGGAACGGCCGGGACAATGCCAGTTAATGGCTTTGTCGTCTTTCTCGGCGGGACGTTCGTGCCGCTGGGCACGCACGCTCGTTCTTCACTGCGGGGGCGGTCGGTGCGCCGTCCCCGGTGAGCTGGTCGTAGAAGCACTAACCGATGGGCGAGGGGTACGCATGACCGACACCGGCCAGGTCCCGGGCGAGGGACTGCCGGAGAACGCAGGCATGGTGGAACAGCCGGGCGTTCCCGCGCACGGTGCGTACACCTACCTCTCCGAGACCACCGCCGAGGACGAAGACCTGTTGCTGCTGCCGGGCGCCCAGGGGGCTTGGGGCAACGAGGTCGCCCCACCCGCGCCGGAGCCGGTCGTCGAGACGGTCCACGCTCCCGGTCCGCACGAGATGGCCGGCCGCGACAGCGGCGCGCACGACCTCAGTGCGGTCCGCGCGCCCGACCCGGTGGCGGCCCCGTCGCTGCCGATCCCGCCGATCACCCCGCGCCGGCCCCTGCACCTCGGCCCGCCCATCCCCGACGCCTCCGCCAGCCCGGTCCGCTCCCTCGCCGACCGCGGTCCCGCGGGTGCGCCGGTCCGCCAGTCGGGCCCGCCCACCGCTGGCCCCGAGTACCTCGATGTCCCGCAGCCGCTGCGTGAGATGTCCCCGCAGGGCGCGGCCCCTTGGGGCGCCCCGACTCCGGTGGGCACCATGGCCCCGGCTGCCGAAACGGTTGTCCCGGTGCCGGAGCAGGGCCCCGAGCCGGTGGGCGCGGCCCAGGCAGCGGTGGCCCGTCTTGCGACGGACGCGGTCGCGGCGACCGGCGTACCGCAGCCCCAGGAGGACGTGTACGCCGAGCAGGTCATGGCGGGCGCCGACGGTGTGCCGGTCGCCGGGGTGGCGTACGGCGAGCCCGTCGTTGCCGAGCATGCGCCGGAAGCCGGGGGCGTTCCCGGCTCCGAGGGGCTCCCCGTGGCCGGGGTACCGGGCGCCGACGGGTTCCCGGGTGCTGAGGGTGTCCCCGGAGATTCATACGCGCCGGGTGCCGAGACTGTTCAGAGCGATGTGAACGTGCCGGGGCCCGTGGTGTTCCCGGAGGGCGGTGCCGTGAACGCGCCCGAGGCGAACGGCATCCCGGTCGCCGCGCACACGCCGGACGGAATCGTGCCGGAGGTCGCCGAGGGTCCCGCCGTGGTGTCCGCTCCGGAGGGCGGGGAAGCTCCCGCGGCCGGGCAGATCGACGGTCCCGAGTTCGCCGGTGAGGCCGGACAGGACGTCGGTGTCGCTCCGGCTCCGGAGGCCGTGCAGGTCCCGGGCGCCGTGGATGCCGCCGCCGCCGCTCAGGGTGCCGTTGCCGAGGACCTTGCCGGTGCCGGCCAGGTGCCGGGTGCCGTTGAGGTACCGGACGCCGCTCCCGTGCCGGACGCCGTGGAGGTGGCGGACTTCGCCCAGATCCCGGTTCCCGCCGCAGTGCCCGACGCCGATCAGGCCCCGACTGCCGTGCCGCTGCCGGACCTCGCGCAGACCCCCGAGGCGCCGCTCGCGCCCGAGCCCGCCGAGCTCCAGGCCGTACCGGAACCGGAAGCACCCGGTCCGGAGGTCGCTCAGGTCCCCGAGCCCACCGCCTTCGTAGTTGAGGTCGCCGAGCCCGCAGCCGTCCTGGCCGAGCCCGCCGAACTCCAGGCCGTGCCGCTCCCGGACACCCCCGGCCCCGAGGCCGGCCAGGTCGCAGCGCCCACCCCCGTCGTGGCCGAGACCGTCGTACCGGAGCCCGTGCCGGCCCCCGAGAACGTACTGGCTTCCGAGCCCGTGCCGGCCCCGGAAGCCACGGTTCCGGCACCCGCTCCCGAGCCTGTCGAGGCCGCAGCCCCGCCGGCCCCCGAACCTCCCCTCCTGGAGACCCCCGCTCCTGCGCCGTCCCCCGAGCCCACCGAAGCGGAGCAACTGCCGCACCCCGTGGACACAGAGGCCGCCGCGCAGCCGGAGCCGCCCGCTGCCGTAGCCGAACAGCTCGCACAGCCGGAGGGCATCCCCACCCCCGTGGACGTCACGCAGGAGCAGCCCGAGCAGCCTGCCCTCGTCGAGGCTGCCCCGCAGTTCGCCGACGCCCCCGGCCCCGCGCCGGTCCCGGAGGCGCCTCAGCCGATGCCCGCCGCGGCAGACGCACCCGCCGACGACCTGCAGGTCGTCCCCGCGCCTGTCGCACCGGTCGACCCGGCCCCCGCCCCGTCGCTCGTCGCCGAACCCGCGGGCCCCCAGGTCCTGTTCGTGGACCAGGACCAGCCGATCGCGGCGGCTCCGCAGCCCGTGGGCCAGTTCGTCCCCGTCGAGGGCTCGGTACCGACGACCCCGCACCTTGCCCCGACCCCGCCCCAGGCCCTCGTCCTCCCCCCGGAGGAGCACCCCGCCGTCCCCGCTCCTCGTGACGGCGACCCCGAACTCGTACAGCACGCCGACGACCTGGACACCCGGGGCGCGGATCAGGAAGAAAGCACGGCCCCCGTGGCAGAAGTACGCCAGTCCACCGGCCCGGCCGCGCCCGCCTACGACGACGCCGAGCGCGAGGCCGTCCTCAAGGTCATGCGCGAGCGCCGCGACATCCGCAACGGCTTCCGCGGCGACCCCATCCCGCACGAGGTCCTGCTCCGCGTCCTGGAGGCAGCCCACACCGCACCGTCCGTGGGCCACTCCCAGCCGTGGGACTTCGTCGTCATCCGCTCGGCCGAGACGCGCCGCACCATGCACGAACTGGCCATGCGCCAGCGCGACGCGTACGCCAAGTCCCTTCCCAAGGGCCGGGCCAAGCAGTTCAAGGAACTGAAGATCGAGGCCATCCTCGACACCCCGGTGAACATCGTCGTCACCGCGGACCCCACGCGCGGCGGGCGCCACACCCTCGGCCGGCACACCCAGCCACAGATGGCCCCGTACTCCTCCGCGCTCGCCGTCGAGAACCTCTGGCTCGCCGCCCGCGCCGAGGGCCTCGGCGTCGGCTGGGTCAGCTTCTTCGACGAGCGCGAGATGGTCCGTTCCCTCGGCCTGCCCGAGCACCTGGAGGTCGTCGCCTACCTCTGCGTCGGCTATGTCGACGAGTTCCCGGACGAGCCCGAGCTGCTGCAGGCCGGCTGGTCCAAGCGCCGCCCGCTGTCGTGGGTCGTCCACGAGGAGACGTACGGCCGTCGCGCGCTGCCCGGCGAGGAGCCGCACGACCTGCTCGCCGAGACCGTCTCCCAGATCCGTCCGCTGGACGCCAAGGCGCTCGGCGAGGCCTGGGAGCGACAGAAGCGGATGACCAAGCCGCCCGGCTCGCTCGGCATGCTGGAGATCATCTCCGCGCAGCTGTCGGGCCTGTCCCGGCAGTGCCCGCCGCCGATCCCGGAGCCCGCGGCAGTCGCGATCTTCGCGGGCGACCACGGCGTCCACGCCCAGGGCGTCACCCCCTGGCCGCAGGAGGTGACGGCCCAGATGGTCGCCAACTTCCTCGGCGGCGGCGCGGTCTGCAACGCCTTCGCCGCCCAGGTCGGCGCCGAGGTGTGTGTGGTGGACGTCGGCGTGGCGGCGGACCTGCCCGCCACCCCCGGTCTTCTGCCCCGCAAGGTCCGCGCGGGCACCTCCGACATGACCACCGGCCCCGCGATGACCCGCGAGGAGGCCAAGCAGGCCATCGAGGTCGGCATCGAGACGGCCCGCGACCTGGTGGCGGCCGGCAACAAGGCCCTGCTCACGGGCGAGATGGGCATCGCGAACACCACCGCGTCCGCCGCCCTGATCTCGGTCTTCACGGACACCGACCCGGCCGATGTGACCGGCCGTGGCACCGGCATCAACGACGAGACCCTCGCCCGCAAGACCGAGGTCGTCCGCCGCGCCATCGAGGTCCACCAGCCGGACCCGGCCGACCCCATCGGCGTACTCGCCGCGATCGGCGGCTTCGAGCACGCGGCGATGGTCGGCCTCCTGCTGGGCGGCGCGTCCCTGCGCACCCCGGTGATCCTGGACGGCGTCAGCGCCGGCGCCGCCGCCCTGGTCGCGCGTGCCATCGCCCCCGAGGTCCTCGCGGCCTGCATCGCGGGCCACCGCAGCGCGGAGCCCGGACACGTGGCCGCCCTGAACAAGCTCGGCCTGCGCCCCCTGGTCGACCTCGACCTCCGCCTGGGCGAGGGCACGGGCGCCCTGCTGGCCCTGCCCCTGGTACAGAGCACCGCGCGCGCGATGCACGAGGTCGCGACATTCGACTCGGCGGGAGTCACCGAGAAGTAGGCCGGAACCGGGGGTGGTCGGGGTACGCGTTCCTGCGAGCCCCCCACCCCCGCCGTACGCTGAATCCGAAGCTTAAAATCCGCACGTCAGGGCAGCTCCAGAGCCGTAGCGCCCATCGCATCGCCCGTACGAGGAGCCGCACCCTCATGGCCGAAAACCCCGCCTACCCCGTAGGCCTCCGCCTCACCGGCCGCAAGGTCGTCGTCCTCGGCGGCGGCCAGGTCGCCCAGCGCCGCCTCCCGGCACTGATCGCAGCGGGCGCGGACATCCTCCTCGTATCCCCCGAAGCGACCCCCTCGGTCGAAGCGATGGCGGACGCGGGTGAGATCACCTGGTCGAAGCGGCCGTACACCGAAGGCGACCTCGCCGACGCCTGGTACGCCCTCATCGCCACCAGCGACCCCGAGGCCAACACCGCGGCCTCCACCGAAGCGGAGCGGCACCGCGTCTGGTGCGTCCGCTCGGACGACGCCGACCAGGCGACGGCCTGGACCCCGGCCACCGGCCACAGCGAGGGCGTCACGGTCGCCGTCCTCACCACGAACGCCAAGGGCCGCGACCCCCGCCACACCGCCGCCATCCGCGACGCGGTGGTGGAGGGTCTCCGCGACGGAACCCTGGTGGCGCCCCACCACCGCAGCCGCACCTCCGGCGTCGCCCTCGTCGGCGGCGGCCCCGGCGACCCGGACCTCATCACGGTCCGCGGCCGCCGCCTCCTCGCCGAGGCCGATGTCGTCATCGCCGACCGCCTCGGCCCGCGCGACCTCCTCGCCGAACTCCCGCCGCACGTCGAGGTGATCGACGCGGCGAAGATCCCGTACGGCCGTTTCATGGCCCAGGAGGCCATCAACAACGCCCTGATCGAGCACGCCAAGCAGGGCAAGTCGGTCGTACGGCTGAAGGGCGGCGACCCCTATGTCTTCGGCCGCGGCATGGAGGAACTGCACGCCCTCGCCGAGGCCGGCATCCCCTGCACCGTCGTCCCCGGCATCTCCAGCTCGATCTCGGTCCCGGGCGCGGCCGGCATCCCCGTCACCCACCGCGGTGTCGCACACGAGTTCACGGTGGTCAGCGGCCATGTCGCCCCTGACGACGAGCGCTCCCTGGTCGACTGGCCCTCGCTCGCCAAGCTCACGGGCACGCTGGTGATCCTGATGGGCGTCGACAAGATCGGGAAGATCGCCGAGACGCTCGTCGCGCACGGCAAGCCGGCGGACACTCCGGTGGCTCTCGTCCAGGAGGGCACGACGGCGGCCCAGCGCCGCGTCGACGCCACCCTCGCGACGGTCGCCGAGACGGTCCGTACGCAGGAGGTCAGGCCGCCGGCCGTCATCGTCATCGGTGCGGTCGTGAACGTCGGCCCCGGGGCAACCGCGTAACCCCGGGTAACCCAACTCGTACCTAGCCGTTGGCACCGCACCCAGAGCAAGGCAGTATCACCCTGTGGCCGATCTCATCACCGTCGAGGACCCCGACGACCCGCGCCTGCGCGACTACACAGGCCTGACCGACGTCGAACTGCGCCGCAAACGAGAACCCGCCGAGGGCCTGTTCATCGCCGAGGGCGAGAAGGTCATCAGAAGGGCCAAGGACGCCGGGTACGAGATGCGTTCGATGCTGCTGTCCGCCAAGTGGGTCGACGTCATGCGCGACGTCATCGACGAGCTCCCGGCGCCGGTCTACGCGGTCAGCCCGGAGCTCGCCGAGCAGGTCACCGGTTATCACGTGCACCGCGGCGCGCTCGCCTCCATGCAGCGCAAGCCGCTCCCGACGGCGACCGACCTGCTCCAGACCGCCCGCCGCGTGGTGGTCATGGAGTCGGTCAACGACCACACCAACATCGGCGCGATCTTCCGCTCGGCGGCGGCCCTCGGCATGGACGCGGTCCTGCTCTCCCCGGACTGCGCCGACCCGCTGTACCGCCGTAGCGTCAAGGTCTCGATGGGTGCGGTCTTCTCGGTCCCCTACGCCCGACTCGACACCTGGCCCAAGAGCCTGGAGTCCGTCCGCGAGGCCGGCTTCTCCCTCCTCGCCCTCACCCCGGACGAGAAGGCCAAGACCCTCGACGAGGCCGCCCCCCACAAGATGGACCGGGTCGCCCTGATGCTCGGCGCGGAGGGCGACGGCCTCTCCACCCAGGCCCTGGTCGCCGCCGACGAATGGGTCCGCATCCCCATGGCCCACGGCGTCGACTCCCTCAACGTCGGCGCGGCGGCCGCGGTCGCCTTCTACGCGGTGGCCACGGGCCGCCCCGAGCTCTAGGAGCCCGATGCCCCAGGGCGAGGCGATCGTCGCGGTCCTGCTCCGAGCCGACCGACTGCTGGTCATCCGTCGCGGCCCCACCATCTCCCGCCCCGGCTACTGGCAACCCCTCAGCGGCCGCATCGAACCGGGGGAGACCCAACGGGAGGCGCTGCTCCGCGAGGTACGCGAGGAAGTCGGCCTCACCGCCGTACCGCTCGCGAAGGTCTGGGAGTCCGAGACCGACGACGGCCGCTTCCGCCTCCACTGGTGGACCGCCCGCGCCGACGACGGCGAAGTGGTCCCCGACCCCGTGGAAGTGGCCGAGGCCCGCTGGATCACCCCGCAGGAGTTCCCGGCCCTGGACCCGATCTTCGAAGGGGACCTGGAGTTCTTCGACCGGATCCTGCCGAGCCTGTGACCCGCTAGTCGGCCGACCGGTCCGGCGGTGTCACGTGCACCTGCTCATGGCGTACGACACCACGGTCGCCGTCGAGGCCTCGCGCCGGCCCCTGACATCCCTGGGCCGCGGCGATACCGAGCGCCGCCAGCAGCGTCACCACGACGAACACGAACAGCCGCTGACGCAGCAGCCGTGGATTGGCGGGCCGTCGCCCCGTCCCCGTCGTTCTGGGGCCCGGACGACCGGTACCGCTGCGGGGCGCCGGACGGTTGCCGGAGCGCGTCGTGTTCCGCGAGGCGGGCGTGGGCCGCGCCCCGCTCCGGGACGGAGAGCCGTTGCGCGACGGCGCGGGCCCGCGCGAGGACGTGCCGCGGGGCGCGGGAGTGCGCTGCGTGGGTCCCGGCGTCTGCCCCTGCGGCCGCCGCTGGGCGCGCTGCTGCTCCGGATAGCTCGGCTCGGCGAGCCGTCCCGTGGGCCGGTCGCTCTCGCCCGCACGCGGCGCGGGCGGCCGAACGTCGGCAAGCCCCTGAGCCTCCCGCGCGGCGATCTCCTTGAGCCGCAGCGACAGTTGGAGCGTGCTCGGCCGCTCCTCGGGATCCTTGGCCAGACAGGCACGCACGAGCGGAGCCAGCGCGTCGGGCACCCCGCCCAGATGCGCCTCCTCGTGCACCACGCGGTACAGCATCACCTCGGAACTGCCGTGCCCGAAGGGCGAGTCACCCATGGAGGCGTACGCCAGGGTCGCCCCCAGCGAGAACACGTCCGTGGCCGGGGTGACGGCGGCCCCGCGCACCTGCTCGGGCGCGAGGAAGCCGGGCGACCCGACGGCCGTACCCACATGCGTGAGCGTGGAGGCCCCGGTCGCCCAGGCGATGCCGAAGTCGATGATCCGCGGCCCCTTGGGGGACAGCAGGATGTTGGAAGGCTTGAGATCCCGGTGCACGACCCCCGCCTCATGCACCGCGACGAGCCCCTCCGACAGGGCGGCCCCGATGGCGGCGACCTCGGCCGCGCCCAGCGAGCCCTCGTCGGCGACCTTGTCGTGCAGAGAGGGACCGGGCACGTACTGCGTGGCGAACCACGGCCGTTCCGCGTCGAGATCGGCGGCCACGAGCCGTGCCGTGCACCCGCCGCGAATCCGCCGGGCCGCCGAGACCTCACGCGCGAACCGCGAACGGAACTCCTGGTCCTCCGCCAGATCGGGCCGGATCACCTTCAGCGCGACCCGCTGCCCCTTCTTGTCGGAGCCCAGATAGACGACGCCCATCCCGCCCGCGCCGAGCCGTCTGTGAAGCCTGAACGAGCCGACGACGCGCGGGTCCTCGCGCCTCAGGCGCATCATCGCCATGTTCATCCCCGCTGCCCGGTCCGTGTGACGAGCCACAGCTTACGTTTCCACGGCCGCCCGCGCGCAGAGGCCGCGCCCTCTCGTCCCGATGGATTGTCAGTGCTGGGTGGGAGAATTGAGGGGTGGTCAGGGAGCGGGAGAGCGGGGTGGGTTCGCTCTGCCGGTGATCCCAACCACCTTTCGTCGAAGGGGGATTGAACCCGTGAAGGGTGATCGCGTGGAGATAGTCGTGGACGCAGGGGACACGACGCGCACATACGAGGTGGTGGCGAGCAGGGCGGGCCGCTGGGTGGAGACAGCGGTACGCCGAGGCGTGGTGGAAGTGAGCGAAGTCACCCGCAACGGCTCCGTCGTCCGCACGGCCCGCTTCATGGCGACCCGGGTCCTGGCGCTGGTCGAGCAGCCGGTGCCGCGTGAGGACGGCTCGGAGAAAGCGGGATAGACCGGGCACCCCCTCCGGGAAGACCCGGAGACCTAGGTCTTCGTCTCCACCCAGGGGAGTACTCCCCAGGTCATGGCTCATCCTCCGGGAGGCCCGCCAATCGGTACGAGGGCATGACGTGCGGCGGGCGCCGTCCGCCTAGATTTGAGGTCAAGCGGCGGGTGCAGCACTCGTCCCCCGAGGTCAGACACCCGCCGCTGCCAAAGACAACGCAGAACGGTCAGGAGAGGGACCATGGCCCACACGGCACCGCGGACGATGATCCGCACCAAGGAGCGCACCGCGCTCCACCCCCGCCGGCAGGGCCGTCGCCACCCCTTGGTGGCGACGCTCATGGCCCTTCCCCTGGCGGCCCTGCTCCTCCTCGTCTTCGACGGCTGGGAGACAGTGGCCATACAAGCGTCGTCCGTGGGAGTGATGCTGGGGCGCTGAGCGGCGACCCCAGGCCCGGAAGAGCGGTCCGGGCGGGGACATCCACCCATGAAACCCCGTGGGGACGGGGGTGCGGCGGACGGCAAAAATGCCGGCGCAGCTGGGGAGCTGCGCCGGCATTGCTGTGCCCGCACCTTTCGGCGTCCCAGGACGGGGTCTGTCTTTCAGCCCGTCCGGCGTTTGAGGACGAGGCCCTTTAGGGGCCGACGGGGGTCCGGGGGCGGAGCCCCCATGGACGGGGTCGAAGGGGCAGCGCCCCTGGAGGATGGGACGGGTAGGGGCGGCGGGGGCGAAAACAGCCTGAGGCCAGCCACAACACCGAGCACCCGACGGCCACCCCGCGGCTCCCCGTACCCTCACGACCAGACAACGCACCACCGCCCAGGGAGTCCCGTGACCACCACCCCCTTGCTCTCCGAGCTCACCGCCCGAGTCAAGGCCAGGGCCCACTCCCACACCGCCACCTGCCCCTGCGGAGCAACGAGCGTCCTGGCCGACCGCCCCGACGCCACAGTCGTCCGCCACGCCGACACCGTCGCCAAGGCCCACGCCCCGGACACACCCCCCACCGAGCTGACCTCCCGCCTCACCACGGCGACAGCCCTCCCCGACGTCCTCCTCCCCCCACTCACCCCGACGCCGGTCACCCTGCACGGCCGCCTGGTCACGTTCTGGCCCTACGGCACCCCCGTGGACCCGGAGACCCCGGACAAGGCTCCCTGGGAGGAAGCCGCGACCCTCCTCGCCCACCTCCACCGCACCCCCGCCCCACCCGGCACCCCCCTCATGCGCGGCCCCGCCAAGGCGGCCCGGTCCATCGCCCGCCTCCGCGCCACACCCGCAGCCCCCGAACCCCTCGTACGCCCCGTCCTCGCCGCCTGGTCCGCCCTCCCCGCCTGGGCCCGCGCCGAGACCCCTATGCCGGACACCAACACCCTGTGCCACGGCGACCTCCACCTCGGCCAGCTCGTCCGCCACCCCGCCCCAGACGGCCCCTGGCGTCTCATCGACGTGGACGACCTCGGACGAGGCGTCCCCGCCTGGGACCTCGCCCGCCCGGCCGCCTGGTACGCCTGCGGCCTCCTCCACCCCGACGAGTGGACCCGCTTCCTCGACGCCTACCGCGCGGCAGGCGGCCCGGCCGTCCCCGCGGACGGCGACCCCTGGCCCGCCCTGGACGTCCCAGCCCGCGCCCTCACCGTGCAGACTGCGGCCCGCGCCCTGACCAAGGCCGCCGCGGCGGACCGCTCCCTGGACGAGGTCGAACAGCTCCTCGTCGACGCCTGCGCACGAATGGGTTCCGCCCCACCCGAGTTGACCCGCACCGACGCGAAGTAGGGTGCAACCGACCGGAGCCGGACAGTGTCTGTCCTGGCGTAACGCGAAGCAGGACCAACCGGCGAGGAGTTGAGCCGACGATGCAGTGTCCGAAGTGTCACGCACCCATGCACACGTACAACCGCAACGGTGTTCAGATCGAGCAGTGCAGCGGCTGCCGCGGGATTTTTCTCGACTACGGCGAGCTGGAGGCGCTGACCCGCCTCGAGACCCAGTGGACCCAGCCCGCCCCGCCGCCCCCGGCCGCCCCGCAGGCCTACCCCGCGGCGCCCGCGGCCCCCATGGCCCCCGCCTGGGGCGCCCCGCAGCACGGCGGTCACGGTGGCCACTACGGCCACAAGCGTCACAAGAGCTTCGGCCACATGCTGTTCTCCAGCTGACAGCCGGCAGGCACGAAGAAGCCCCCGGCCGCAGGGCCGGGGGCTTCGGTGTGTGGACGATACTGGGATTGAACCAGTGACCTCTTCCGTGTCAGGGAAGCGCTCTCCCGCTGAGCTAATCGTCCAGGTCAGCCACCCCGTGAGAGGGGCTGCGTGCGCGATACTGGGATTGAACCAGTGACCTCTTCCGTGTCAGGGAAGCGCTCTCCCGCTGAGCTAATCGCGCGGGTTCGGACCTTGCCGTAGGAGCTGGAAGATCCAGTGGACGATACTGGGATTGAACCAGTGACCTCTTCCGTGTCAGGGAAGCGCTCTCCCGCTGAGCTAATCGTCCTTGGAGGTGGAGACGGGATTTGAACCCGTGTAGACGGCTTTGCAGGCCGTTGCCTCGCCTCTCGGCCACTCCACCAGGAGTGTAGGGGGTCGGGAAGATCCCCTTGCTCTTTCGAGCGAACGACGAGGTTCGAACTCGCGACCTCAACCTTGGCAAGGTTGCGCTCTACCAACTGAGCTACGTTCGCCTGTCTTTCCGATCCGCTCTCGCGTCCGGGCGACGTGTTGAACTCTAGCGGATTCCGGGGCCAGCACAAAAACGCGTTTGTGCAGCGTGCTGCGCTGCACCCGCTCGCGCACATGGTCACAGGCTCCCGAGGGACATGACCAGGTCACCCGCAGGACACCCGCCATAGACTCGACGCGTGCTCGACCTCGCCCCTCTCGCCCGCTTCGGCGGCCGCACAGCCACCGGACTCCTCGATGTCACCAGCGACCCCGCGGCCCTGGACTCCAGCGGCTTCTGGGCGGTCTGCGCCGACTTCGAGGGCCGTCTGACCTGCGCCCGCTTCCAGGATGTACGGAAGGAGCGGGTGCCCGCCCCGGTGCCGGGGGCGTGGCACGGCCCGGCGGCCGACGGCTGGACGTCCTCCCTGGACCGCGCCGGATACACGGCGGGCGTCCGCCGGATCCGCGAGCACATCGCGGCCGGCGAGGTCTACCAGGCCAATCTCTGCCGGGTGCTGACCGCGCCCGTCGCGCCCGACGCCGACGTGGACGCGCTGACCGCCCTGCTGGCCCGCGGCAACCCGGCACCGTACGCAGGAACGATCCGGCTGCCGGAGCACGGTGTGGAGATAGCCACCGCCTCCCCCGAGCTGTTCCTGCGCCGCGACGGTCGGATCGTCGAGTCGGGCCCGATCAAGGGCACCGGGCGGACCGAGGCGGACCTCCTGGAGAAGGATTACGCCGAGAACGTGATGATCGTGGACCTGGTCCGCAACGACATCGGACGGGTCTGCGCCACCGGCAGCGTCAGCGTCCCCGACCTGTGCGCGGTCGAGAAGCATCCGGGCCTCGTCCACCTCGTCTCGACGGTCCGCGGCGAACTGCGCGAGGGCGCCGGCTGGCCCGAACTGCTCGACGCCGCCTTCCCGCCCGGCTCGGTCACCGGCGCCCCCAAGTCCAGCGCCCTGCGGATCATCGACGCCCTGGAGCCGGCGCCCCGCGGCCCGTACTGCGGAGGCATCGGCTGGGTCGACGCCGACCGGGGCACCGGCGAGCTGGCCGTCGGCATCCGCACCTTCTGGATCGACCGCGCGGAAGGCGTGCTGCGGTTCGGCACCGGCGCCGGCATCACCTGGGGTTCGGACCCCGAGGGGGAGTGGCGGGAGACCGAGCTGAAGGCGGCCCGGCTGCTCGCGGTAGCGTCGGGTACGTACGAGGTGAGTGAAGGGACCATCAGGTGAAGATCTGGCTCGACGGCGGGCTGCAGGACATCGGGTCCGCCCGTGTCTCCGTCTTCGACCACGGGCTGACCGTGGGCGACGGCATCTTCGAGACGGTGAAGGCGGTGGACGGCGAGCCGTTCGCGCTCACCCGGCACCTCGACCGGCTGACCCGCTCCGCGCGCGGTCTCGGCCTGCCCGACCCCGATCTCGACGAGGTGCGCCGCGGCTGTGTGGCCGTCATCGAGGCCAACCCGATGCCGCTCGGCCGGCTCCGCATCACCTACACCGGCGGCCACGGCCCCCTCGGGTCCGACCGCGGCGAACACGGCCCGACCCTGGTCGTCGCCCTCGGCGAGACCACCCGCCGCCCCGACTCCACCTCCGTGATCACGGTCCCCTGGACCCGCAACGAACGCGGCGCCCTCACCGGACTCAAGACCACCTCGTACGCCGAGAACGTCGTGGCCCTCGCCCGGGCCCGCGAGCACGGCGCCTCCGAGGCGCTGTTCGCCAACACCGTCGGGCAGCTCTGCGAGGGCACCGGGTCGAACGTCTTCGTCGTCCTCGACGGTGAGATCCACACCCCGCCGGTCGCCTCCGGCTGCCTCGCGGGCATCACGCGCGCGTTGACGGTCGAATGGACCGGCGCCAAGGAGACCGACCTGCCGCTGGACGTCCTGGAGCGGGCCGACGAGGTCTTCCTCACCTCCACCCTGCGGGACGTACAGGCCGTCCACCGCCTCGACGACCGGGAACTGCCGGGCACCCCGGGCCCGGTCACCACCAAGGCCATGCGGATCTTCGACGAGCGGGCCGGGAACGACCTCGATCCGTAAAAGCCCTCGAAATTGAGCTGACGCAGCGGGGCGCGGCGGGTAGAACACCCCTGATGACCACGACCCTGCGGCCGACCGAGCCGCTCCAGCACAACGCCGACGGCACGCGTTCACGCCACTACCAGGTGTGCGTGAACAGCCGCCCCGTCGGCGCGATACACCTCGGCACGTCCCCCTCCTTCGGCGACTCGGTGGCCCGCATCCACGAGCTGCGGATCGAGGAACCCGACCAGCGGCGTGGCCGAGGCACGGTGGCCGCGCTCGCCGCCGAGGAGGTGGCACGTGGCTGGGGCTGCCGCGAGATCGAGGCGGTCGGCGTACCAGCCTCCGCCGAGGCGGCCCTGCGGCTGGTCAACGCGCTGGGCTACGTCCTGCGCAATCGCGGCATGGTGAAGGAACTCGGCGACACCCCGCCGGAACTGCCCGCCGGCAGTCAGGCCCGCCCCATGACGCAGGCCGACTTCGACGCCTGGCTGGAGCACGAGTCGGAGGACTACGCGCGCACCTGGATGGCACGGGGCGTGCCGGAGCCCGAGGCGCGCGCCAAGTCGCAGCGCGACCACGACACGCTCCTGCCGCAGGGCCTCACCACCGAGAACATGCAGTTCAGCATCCTGGAGCACGAGGGCACACGCGTGGGTGTCCTCTGGCTCGCCCTGCGCGACGGCAAGCCCTACATCTTCGACGTCGAGGCGGACGAGGCCCACCGCGGCCGTGGACACGGCCGCACGCTCATGCTGCTGGCGGAGACCCAGGCACACGCCCTCGGCAGGCGGACCCTGGGCCTGAACGTCTTCGCGGGCAACACCGCGGCCGAGCGGCTGTACGAGTCACTGGGCTACGAGACGACGCAGTACGCCTTCTACAAGTCGCTGCTGTAGGCGTACGAGGGGTCAGGCGCCCGGCGCGGCCAGCAGCCGGTCCGCGATCCCCTCGATGCGCTCGCGCAGCCCCTCCTGGCTCTTGCCGCCGTCGAGGCGCTCGCCGTCGATGACGTACGTCGGGGTGCCGGTCACGCCGATCGCCTTGCCCTCGGCATGGTCGGCGTCCACGATCAGGATGTGCCGGCCGTCGATCAGCGCGGTGTCGAACTCCTCGGCGTCCAGCCCCAGTTCGCCGGCCACCTCGACCAGGAAGGGTTCTCCCTCGCGGCCCAGCTCCTCGACCCGGCCCAGTACGGCCTCGACGTAGTCCCAGCCCTTCCCCTGCTCCGCGGCCTCCTCTGCGGCCTGCGCGGCGGCGAAGGCGTGCTTGTGCTTCTCCAGCGGGAAGTGCCGCAGCCGCAGCTCCAGCCGGTCGCCGTAACGCGCACGCAGGGCCCGGACGTCCTCCAGGGCGCTCCGGCAGTCCGGGCACTGGAGATCGCACCAGACGTCGAGCACGGGGGCGACGGGACGCACGGGGGAGGAGTCACTCATGTCCCCAGTCTCCCAGCCGCGCCCCGGACGACCCAATCGGCCCCGGAACGCAGCAGGGGAGACACACCTCGACCGGCACCTACGGAGGATCCGACCCGGAGATGTCCCTGATGTCGGCTCGGAGCATGGCCCCGCGGGGTGGGGGCGGTGCAGGATGGAAGGGACGAAGTGCCCTGTCGAGCCCTGCCTGGAGGACCGGATGATTGCCGAGACCGTCTGTTCCGCCGCCGCCGTGGCCGGCCTGGGCATCGCGGCGGTGACGGCGTACCGCAAGCGCTTCCTCGCCGCCGCCCGTCTCGCCGCGTACTCTCTCGTGCCCCTCGGCCTGGTGATGACCGGTGTCGTCGAGTGGGTGGCGGACACCGCGTTCAGTCCGACGGCCTGGGCCGGCTTCGGTGTGCTCGGTGTCTCCTGGCTGCTCTTCGTGAGCACGCGCGCGGTGGAGCGCAGGCGCGGCGGCACCCGCAAGGAGCGCAAGGCGGCCCGGGCCGCGCAGAGCGAGGCGATCGCCCCGGCGGCCTCGGCGCCCTCGCTGGGCCAGGCCTCCCGCCCGGCGACCCGTCCCGCCGCCACACCCCGCGCCGGTGCCGGGGAGGACTTCAGTGACATCGAGGCCATCCTGAAGAAGCACGGCATATGACGGGTGCAGACGGACTGAAACGACACAGTCGGCCCGCACCTGTCCCGGAGCCGTCCACGTCTTGAACCGTTCGTCACGGGATCCGGCGAACTGCCGTTCTTTCCTGGCGTGTTGGTCACCCGACCGGTGCCGACTGCGTCATCATCGCCCGCGAGATGCTGGACACGACACAGAGCGACGCCGCGCCGCCGCAGGACGAGCCGCGCGGGTGCCTTTTCGCCCTTTCCCAGCCACCGCTGATGATCTTTCTTGCGGTGATCGGGTGTCTACTGCTCATGGCTGCGCTGCACGATCTGCTGCTGCTCTGAGCCGTACCCGCGGTGCCCGGCGTCACCCGCCGGGTACCGCGTCGACACCACCGTGGGCCGGAGCTCAGCCCGCCGCCTCCTTGCGGCGCGCCCGGTACGCGGCCACATGCAACCGGTTCCCGCACGTACGGCTGTCGCAGTAGCGACGCGACCGGTTGCGGGAGAGGTCGACGAAGGCGTGCCGGCAGTCGGGGGCCTCGCAGCGCCGCAGCCGCTCCTGCTCCCCGGCGACCACGAAGAAGGCCAGCGCCATGCCGCAGTCCGCCGCCAGGTGGTCGGCGATGGAGGCGCCGGGCGCGAAGTAGTGCACATGCCAGTCGTAGCCGTCGTGGTCGGTGAGCCGGGGTGTGGTGCCCGCCGCGGCCACCAGCTCGTTGATCAGCCCGGCCGCGGCCCGGGGGTCCGAGGCGGAGAAGATCGAGGCGAACCGGCCGCGGATCTTGCGCACCGCGGAGAGATCGAACTCCGAGAGCACCCCGACATCGCTGATCTCGTGCTTTTGTACGAAATCCGCGAGAGCCGGGACGTCCGGCAGCGCGTCCGGGGTCGTGGTGTCCTCCGGTGCGGTGTTCACCAGATCCACCACGGCATCGAGGGCGCACCGGGTGTCATGGGTGATCAGCACGTTTCGCTCCCTGGCCTGGGGGGTCGGGCGGGCGCCCGCCGATGCTGGCCGATGGTAGTGGCTCCACGAGCGCCCGTACCGGCCCCGGACCTCCCGAACCGGTGATAACGGGCACACGCAACGGCGCCGCCCCGCGAGAATCCGCGGTGACGGCGCCGGTGTGTACCCATATGCGGTTGTCTAGGCCCGAGCCGTCACCCCGAGTCGACGGCGCCGGGCGGCTTGGTGGGACCTCTCGCCCTAGCTCTCCGCCAGGATGTGCGAGAGCTCCTGATCGAGGTCGAAGTGCCGGTGCTCCGTGCCAGGGGGCACGGCGGCGTCCGTTCGCTTCAGGAACGACTCCAGGGCCCGGGCCGGGGCCTCGAGCAATGCTTCACCTTCCGGGGAGCTCAGGGCGATGCACACGACGCCCTGACCGTGACTGCGCGACGGCCAGACTCGGACGTCGCCGGTTCCGGTGGGCCGGTGGAGGCCCTCCGCGAGGAGGTCGCGGGCGAACACCCACTCGACGGTCTCCTCGGCTCCGGTGTGGAAGGTGGCGTGCACGGCGTAGGGGTCGGCCGTGTCGTACCGCAGGCCTGCGGGGACAGGCAGGGAGGACTCGCTCGACACAACGAGGCGCAGGTGCAGCTCGCAGCTGACCGTGGTGTTCATAAGCGCCAGGGCCTTTCGCTCAGTGTGCGCTCGGGGATTCGCACGTCGGCGAAATCGACATGCCACCTACGGTGCCGTTGTAAACCCCTCTGAGTGTTTTGCGTGCCTTTACGTAACTCTTCCGGCCGAGACCCTGTTCGCGAGGTACGACCATTTCGGTGACCGGTTTCCCTCGGGTAAAGTTTGGCCGTATGAATACGGGGAGTGACGAGCAGGCCGAGGTGGCCGTGGCATCGGACGAGTCGAAGACGAGCGGGGCGCAGAGCGGGCACGGGCTCGGCTCCAAGGCGCCGGAATTCATCAAGGCGCGCCGAGCGCTGCACCTGAGCTGGCAGGTCGGGATCTTCATCATCGGCCTTGCCGTCGTGGTCCTGGGCATCATCATGCTTCCGCTGCCGGGACCGGGCTGGGTCGTGATCTTCGGCGGCATGGCGATCTGGGCGACCGAGTTCGTCTGGGCCCAGCTGGTGCTGCGCTGGACCAAGCGCAAAGTGACCGAGGCGGCCCAGAAGGCGCTCGACCCCAAGGTGCGCCGGCGCAACATCATCCTGACGTCGATCGGCCTGGTGATCGTGGCCGCGATCGGCGCGGTCTACCTCTACAAGTTCGGCTTCGAGATGCCGTGGAACATCAAGAACCAGTGATCGGCGGCCCTGCGGGGGGTGCGGAAGCACCCCCTGACATGGGGTAATGTTCTTCCTGCGTCCGGGCGATTAGCTCAGTGGGAGAGCGCTTCGTTCACACCGAAGAGGTCACTGGTTCGAACCCAGTATCGCCCACCCGGACCGTCGGCCCGTCTGCCTCAGTGCAGACGGGCCGACGTCGTTCCGGGCCCTCCGCATCGCCGACGAGTTTCGGCCGGACAACGTCCGGGTGCGACAGGCCAGTTCGCGTTCGATCCGTCGAATTCCCGCGCCTCACCTGCGACTTCGTCCCCTTGACGGGATCACTCGGCCCCGACGTGTCGTCAACTCGCCCGGCGGCTCCACAAGAAAATCCTGTCCGAATCATTGACGCATTCCTAGGCCCCTCGTAGCTTGTGCCAGCAAGCGCTTACTTGAAACGATTCATGCAGGCGGCAATGACGCTGCGGGGAGGGGGCCCAACCATGGGAACCAGCAAGAATGTTGAGAGGCGTACGATCCTGAAGGTGGCCGGGGCCTCGGCCACCACCATCGGGCTGGGAGCAACGACCGCGTGCGGCGGTGACAGCGGTTCCGGAGACGGGACGGTGACACTCCGTTACGCATGGTGGGGTGGCGAGCCGCGCACCATCGCCATGAAGAAGGCGATCGCGGCCTTCGAGAAGAAGTACCCGAAGATCAAGATCAAGCCTGAATTCACCGACTACCAGGCGTTCTGGGAGAAGTTCCAGACACAGGCCTCCGGCGGGAATCCGCCGGACGTATTCCAGAATGCTGTCGGCTTCCTGCGCAAGTACGACAAGCGCGGCATTCTTCTGGACCTCAAGGCGCAGGCGGACGCCGGGAATCTGAGCCTGGAGAACTTCCGCAACGGCGTTCTGGCGAACGGTCAGGTCGACGGCAAGCAGCTCGGCGTCCCCGTCGGCGCCAACACCATGGCGCTCGTCATCGACCTCAAGGCCTTCAAGAAGGCCGGTGTCGAGGCGAAGATGGGCTGGACCTGGGACGAGTACTTCGACGCCCTCCAGACGATCCAGGACAAGCTGAAGATCGCCGGTGACACCGGCTACTTCGGCATCATGTACCTGTACGACCTGTATCTGCGTCAGAACGGCAAGGCGTTCTTCACCGACTCCGATCTCGGCTTCACCGAGGACGACCTGACGCAGTGGTGGTCGGACGGGTACAAGCGTGTGAAGTCCGGGCTTGTCACCGACCCCAAGAAGATCGAGCAGGTCCAGCCCAAGTCCGGTCTTTCGGCAGGGCTCGCCGCGTCCGAATTCACCTGGGACAACTTCTCCATCCGTTACGAGGGCGAGGGCGAGTCGGACTACGGGCTCGCGCCGATCCCCACCACGGACGGCAAGCAGACCGGCCAGTACCTCGGTTCGCTGATGCTCAGCGCCTTCTCCGGGACCAAGCACCCCAAGGAAGTCGCCCAGTTCATCTCCTTCATGGTCCACGACCCCGAGGTCGGCAAGATCATGGGCTACGACCGCGGCATCCTGCCCACCACCGAGCAGTACGACGCGTTCAAGCCCACCGACGCCAACAACAAGGGCGTCGCGGCCTACGAGGCCGAGGTCGCCAAGGCCGGTGTGCTCGGGAAGATCACCCCGCACCCGTCCGGGGCGGATGTCATCGAGGCGGCGTTCCTGCGCATCGGCGGCGAGGTCTCCCAGGGCAAGACCAAGCCGGCCGACGCCGCCAAGGCGCTGTTCAGCGAGGCCAAGGCCGCGTTCGCGGGCTGAGGGGACGTACCACCATGACGCTCGTCAAGGAAGCGCCCGCGCGTCCGGCGAAGAAGCGGTCCACCGCTCCTTCCGCCGGGCGGCGCGGGCGGCGCCGCGAGAACATCGTCGGCTATCTCTTCATGTCGCCGTGGATCGCGGGATTCCTGGTGCTCACGGCGGGGCCGATGATCGCGTCGCTGTACTACGCGTTCACCCGCTACAACCTCTTCACTCCACCGGAGTGGGTGGGCTTCGACAACTTCACGACCATGTTCCAGGACCCGCGCTGGCAGAAGTCGGTCGAGGTCACGCTGAAGTACGTCGTCGTGGCCACCCCGCTGAAGCTCCTGCTCGCGCTCGGTGTCGCACTGCTCCTCGCGCAGAAACGGCTCGGGCAGGGGCTGTACAGGGCCGCGTTCTACATGCCCTCGCTCATCGGCGCCAGCGTCTCCGTCGGCTTCGTGTGGCGGGCGCTGTTCTCGGACGACGCGATCGTGGATCGTACGCAGAAGGTCTTCGGGCTGGACGTGGGCGGCTGGATCGGCAACCCGGACTACGTCATCTACGCGCTGGTCGCCCTGAGCATCTGGCAGTTCGGCGCGCCGATGGTCATCTTCCTGGCCGGTCTCAAGCAGGTTCCGCAGGAGCTGTACGAGGCCGCCGAGATGGACGGGGCCGGACCCCTGCGGCGGTTCTGGAACATCACGCTGCCGATGATCTCCCCGGTGCTGTTCTTCAACGTGCTGCTGGAGTCCATCCACGCGTTCCAGGTGTTCGGGTCCGCCTATGTGGTCTCCAACACCCAGTGCGGGCCGGCCGACGCCACCCTCGTCTACACCTGTTACCTCTACCAGAAGGGCTTCAAGGAGGCCCAGATGGGCTTCGCCTCCGCGATGGCCTGGACGCTGGTGGTCGCGGTGGCGCTGGTCACGGCGGTCCTGTTCTGGTCGCAGAAGAAGTGGGTGCACTACGAGGAGGCCGCCAAGTGACCAGTGTCAGCACCCCCGCCGTGCGCACCGCGAACGAGCGGAAGCGCACCGGTTCGATCGCCTGGCACGTGGGCTCGCTCGCCGTCCTCGCGGTCGTCCTGTACCCGGTGATCTGGGTGATCGGTGCCTCGTTCAAGCCGAGCAAGGACATCATCGCCAGCATCGACCTGCTGCCCGTCAAGCCGGTCTGGGAGAACTTCTCCGCGCTCGCCGATGGCATATCCGGCATCTCCATCGGCACGTTCTTCACGAACTCGCTGATGTACGCGGGGCTAGCCGTGGCCGGTGTCGTGCTGTCCAGCTCGCTGACCGCGTACGCCTTCGCCAAGATCCGGTTCGCCGGGCGGAACCTGCTGTTCACGCTGATGATCGGCACGCTGCTGCTGCCGTATCACGTCCTGCTCATCCCGCAGTACGTGATGTTCCGCAAGCTTGAACTCACCGACACCCTGGTGCCGCTCGTCGCGGGCAAGTTCCTGGCCACGGAAGCGTTCTTCGTCTTCCTGATGGTGCAGTTCATGCGCGGCCTCCCCAAGGAACTGGACGAGGCCGCCAAGCTCGACGGCTGCGGGCATCTGCGGACCTACTGGTCCATCGTGCTGCCGCTGTGCCGGCCCGCCCTCATCACCAGCGCGATCTTCACCTTCATCAACGCGTGGAACGACTTCATGGGGCCGTTGATCTACCTCAACACCCCCGACAAGTACACCGTCTCGCTCGGCCTGATGATGTTCCGCGATCAGGAGGGCATCTCCAACTACGGCAGCATGATCGCGATGTCGCTGGTGGCGCTGGTGCCGGTCATCGCCTTCTTCATGGCCTTCCAGCGGTATCTCATCGACGGTATGGCGACGTCCGGACTGAAGTGAGCGGAAAGGACTGAGGCGGTCACCATGGCGGAAGCACGAGTGAAGGCCCGCTCCCGGCGCAGGGAGTCCATGTTCGGCGAGCGGTTCGCGGTCTTCGCCGAGTCCCTGCTCACCGGGGTGTGGATCGCCGTGGCCTGTCTCGGGGTCGTCAGCTATCCCGCGGCCTTCGCCGCCGGCGCACGGCATCTGCGGCGTCGTACGACGCACGAGAGCGGTGGCTGGCGGGAGTTCGTCGCGGACTTCCGTACGGCCCTGCGGGGTGGGTGGGTCGTCGGGCTCGCCGGATGGGCGGTGGCCGCCGCGGTCTGGGTGGACGTCCTGGCCGCGCGGGCCGGCCTGCCCGGCGGGCCGTTCGTCGGAGCCGTCGGCATCTTCGCGCTGATCGGACTCGCCGTGGCCCTGCTGCGCGCGGCGGCGCACTGGACGCCCGGTGACGCCTGGCGGCTGCTGCTCGCGGACGCCGTGCGGCGGACCGCGCTCGATCCCGCAGGGTCCTTCCTGATCGTCTGCGGGCTGGGCGTCGTGGCCCTGTCCGCCATGTTCATCGCACCGCTGGCGGTCCCCGTCCTCGGGGCCGTCGCGGCGGCGGCCGTCGCCGTCGAGGAGCGCTACCGGCGCCGCTGACGCGCGGTGCCCTCGCACCAGGTCGGCGCCCCGGGCGTCGCACCTCTCTCTGTCATGCCCCTGACCACCTGCACGGAAAAAGCTTCCCGCACGGAAGGAAAGGCAGGACCCCTATGTCTCCCATCCCCCGCAGGTCCATCCTCAAGGCGGCCGCCGTGGCCGGCGCCGCCGCACAGTTCAGCTGGGCCCTAGGAGCCAAGGACGCGCAGGCCGCGCCGAGAGCCGCGGAGGCCGACGCCGATCCCGTGCCCCTGGACTGGCTGGAGGACGGCGGGCTGGGTGCCGCACCCGGCTCCACCCTCGGCGTGCCCTGGCCCAAGGGCACCTACCAGGAGGACCAGACCTTCGCGCTGACGGACGCGGACGGCAAGTCCGTACCCGTGCAGTCCTGGCCGATCGCCTACTGGCCGGACGGATCCCTCAAGTGGACCGCCCACGCCGTGAGTTCGGGCGACGGCAAGCTCACCCTCGCCGCCGGCGAGGCCGCCGTACCGGACAAGAAGGTCACCGTCGACAAGAGCGGTGGCACCATCACCGTCTCCACCGGTGTCATCACCGCGAAGATCGGCAAGTCCGGCGCCACCCTGATCAAGTCGGTCACCCGCGGCTCCACCGAGATCGCCAAGAACGGCAAGCTCGTGCTGATCCGCCAGCCCGAGATCGAGGACGAGGACCAGGGCGCGGTCAAGACCGAGCGCTTCGACGGCGTCATCTCCGAGGTCACCGTCGAGCAGGACGGCCCGGTCCGCGCGGTGGTCCGCATCGACGGCAAGCACCGCAAGGGCAACCGGAGCTGGCTGCCGTTCTCCATCCGTCTGTACTTCTACGCCGGCGCCGATTCCTTCCGCATGGTGCACACCATCACCTTCGACGGCACCCAGGAGCCGGGCAAGGCCAGCGGCGACTTCATCCGCGGCATCGGCGTCCGCTTCACCGTGCCGATGCGCGACCAGTCCTACGACCGTCACATCCGCATCGGCGGCGACGGCACCGGTCTGCTGCGCGAGGCCGTCAAGGGCATCACCGGTCTGCGCCGGGACCCGGGTGCGGCCGTGCAGGCGGCGCAGTACGCGGGCGAGAAGCTGCCCGACCCGTCCACCTGGGACCAGCGGGTCACCACCCGGCTCCAGTACATCCCCGAGTGGGGCGACTACACCCTCTCCCAGCTCTCCGCCGACGGCTTCAACCTGCGCAAGCGCACCAAGAAGGGCCACGGCTGGATCGGAGCCGGCGGCGGCAAGCGGGCGTCCGGCTTCGGCTACGTCGGCGGCGCGAGCGGCGGACTCTCCTTCGGCCTGCGGGACTTCTGGGAGAAGTTCCCCGCCCAGCTCGACATCCGCGACGCCCAGACCGACGAGGCCGAGGTCACCCTCTGGCTCTGGTCGCCCGAGGCACAGCCGATGGACCTGCGCTTCTACCACGACGGCATGGGCCAGGACACCTTCGCCGAGCAGCTCGAAGGCCTCAACATCACCTACGAGGACTACGAGCCCGAGTTCGGCACGCCGTACGGCATCGCGCGTACGTCGGAGCTGTTGTTCTGGGCCAACGAGACGACACCGGCCCCGGCGAAACTCGCCGAACAGGTCGAGGCCGTCCGGGTGCTGCCGCAGCTCGCCGCGCCGCCCAAGCAGCTCATCAAGGCCAAGGTCTTCGGCCCGGGCCTGTACTCCGAGCCCGACCGCTCCACGCCCGCCAAGGCGAAGATCGAGGACCACCTCGACTTCCTCTTCACCTACTACAAGGACCAGGTGGAGCAGCGCCGTTGGTACGGCTTCTGGGACTACGGCGACATCATGCACACCTACGACACGGTGCGGCACCAGTGGCGGTACGACATCGGTGGCTACGCCTGGGACAACTCCGAGCTGTCGCCGGACCTCTGGCTCTGGTTCGCGTACCTGCGCTCGGGCCGCGCGGACATCTTCCGCTTCGCCGAGGCGATGACCCGCCACACCGGTGAGGTCGACGTCTACCACCTGGGCAAGTGGGCCGGGCTCGGCACCCGGCATGGAGTGCAGCACTACGCCGACAGCGCCAAGCAGCAGCGCATCGCCAACACGACGTACCGCCGCTACTACTACTTCCTCACCGCGGACGAACGCGTTGGCGACCTCATGCACGCCAACGTCGACTCCGACGAGACCTTCCTCGTCCTCGACCCGATCCGCAAGATCCGCACCGAGCCGTACACCCCCGACCGGCACGCGCTGTCGATCGGCTTCGGCACGGACTGGAGCGGGCTCGTGTCGGCGTGGCTGACGGAGTGGGAGCGCAAGGGGCCGAAGTGGGAGAAGGCCAAGGCGCGCGTGCTGTCGACCATGGAGACGATCGGCGCCCAGCCGAACGGGTTCGTGCAGGGGACCGGGCTGTACGACCTCGACACCGGCAAGTTCGCGGTCGCCTCGGCACCAGTGGTCGGGGTCTCGCACCTCTCCGCGGTCTTCGGGCTCAACGAGCTGTGCGCCGAGCTCATCGACCTCGTCGACATCCCGAAGTTCAACGAGGCGTACTTCGACTACTGCCGCTACTTCAACGCCACCAAGGCCGAGCAGGCGGCGCGGTACGGGTCCAACTTCGGCTCGCTGCTGCTGTTCCAGGGGCATTCGCGGCTCGACGCGTACGCGGCTGTGCAGACCGGGGACGAGAAGCTCGCCAAGCGGGCGTGGGAGAAGTTCTACAACTCCGACGGGTACAAGGAGTCGGCGCCCTGGAAGACGGAGAAGCTGAGCGGGCCGGTGGCGTTGGTGCCGGGTAGTGAGGCGGCTTGGGTGTCCACGAACGACACCGCGTTGTACGGGCTTGCGGCCATTGAGAATCTGGCGCTGCTCGGGGACAAGATGCCTTCGTAGGGGTTGAGGTCGTGGGGAACTGCGCGACCGTTGTGGCTGGTCGCGCAGTTCCCCACGACCCTGGGTCAGTTCATCCTCCCCAGGATCTCTCGCGCCCTGCGGACATTCCTGATGCGCTGCTCGTACGTCGCTCCCAGCGCGAGCAGCAGGAGGCCGGCGAGGGCGGGAAGTACCCAGCGGGGGAGGGCGTCGGTCACCTGGACGATGTACGGGGCGAGTTCGTGCAGCGCGTCCAAGGCGAGGACCGTGCCGCCCAGCAGGAGGGGTGCGCGGAGGTTGTAGCCGGCGCCCAGCAAGGTCAGCGACAGTGCGGCCAGGCCCAGCAGCAGCGGGCGGGTCCAGTGCGGGTCGGTCCAGGCCGCTGCGAGGCTCGGCAGGAGCGTGGCGGCGAGGCCGGGGCCGAAGGCGGTCCAGGACGAGGTCAGCGGGTCGCGGCGCAGCCGCAGGAAGCCGACGACCAGCGCAGGGACGGTCACCGGGATCGTGTACGCCTCGGGCATGTCGACCTCCCAGGCCGCCAGGCGTACCCAGGTCGCCAGGACGAACAGGACGGCGGCCGCGTAGCCGACGGGGCGGCGGTCCGGGCGGATCGCCGTGCCCGCGGCGATCACCGCGCACAGGGCCAGGACCAGGGCGAGCATCGGCAGGTCGGTCGCGGCGAGCCCGATGGCGAGCAGTCCGGCGACGGCACCCGCCACCTCGAGGGGAATCCGCTCGGTCACGCGCGGTGCGATCAGGGCGGCGGCCACCGGGACCACCAGGACCAGCAGCGCGGTGTGCTGCGGCTGCCAGTCCGCGGCCGCTCCCGTCGCGCAGGCCAGCGCGGTGGCGTAGGCGAGGGCGGCCGGGGCCGTGATGGACGTGAGCCGCCAGGAGACGGCCGCGAAGAACGCGGTGAGGGCGCCGAGCGCGGTGAGGGTTGCCGTCTGTGAGGCCAGCGCGGTGAAGGCGAGGTCGGCGGAGGTGGCGAGGGCGAGGATCGTCGCCGTCGGCTGCCCGTACGGGGCGGCGAGCGCGACCGCGGTCAGAGCGCCGAGCGTCAACAGGCCGGTCGTGTAGGGGAGTTCGAGGACCGCCGGGACCGTCAGGGCCGCGGCCCAGGTGAGCACCAGCGCGCCGGTCAGGGCCTGGGCGTGCCGGTCGGTGTTCCTGAACGCCAGGGCGAGCACCGCCGCGACGGCCACCAGGACGAGCGGAGCCGCGGCCATGTCCGGCGGCCAGGGCACGTCCACCGTCACCGTCTCACGCATGTTCGCCGGTGCCCCGGACCATGCCCGGAACGTCCAGGCGACCGGCCCCAGCAGGGTGAGCGCCACGAGCGGCAGCGCCCACAGCACCGCGAGCCCTTGTACGGCGGCGGAGGACCAGGCCAGTCCGTTGCGTACCGTCTCCGGCAGCCGCCCGGTCCGCACGGCCGCCAACAGGGCGATCCCGCAGGCGAGATGCACCGGAACCGTCCACGCGTCCGGCACCGCGGGGCGGACCGCGCCGCCCAGCGCGGCGACCGCGAGGAGACCCGAGGTCACGGCGAGGCCGACGGCGTGGCCCTTGCCCAGGCCGCCGCGCCAGGCCGCGCCCAGAGCGATCGCCGCCGCGAGGAGGATGAGCGCCGCCGCACGGGCGGCGGCGCTCGGACCGGTGGCCGTCCAGGACAACCAGCCGGCCGTCAGTGCGCCCGAGGAGCCCAGGCCGTACGCGCCGACGGCGGCGACGACACGTACGGCCCCGATCGTCACCCGGAGGGCGACAACTGTGTCGAATGCGGCTGTCACCAGCAGCGCGGCCGCGATGCCGTGGGCGCCCACGGAGGACGAGATCGCCCAGAACGACAACGGGAGTTGGGCCGCGGCCAGCGCGGCCGGGAGGGGCAGACGCAGCTCCGCCGCCCGCGGCAGCAGGCCGTAGGCCAGCCAGAGCCCCGCCAGCAGCGCCGACGCGGCTGCTGTGTAGCCCGCACCGCCCATACCGGGCAGGGCGACCTCGTACAGCGCGTACGCGTCGAGCACCGTCAGCGCCAGACCCAGGCCCGCCACCGCCTCGGCCGTCGAGCGCAGCCCGCGCTTCACCAGGGGCAGCGGAGCGGCGAGCGCGGCCAGCGTGAGTGCGCCGAGCACCAGACCCCGGCCGGCGATCCCCAGATGCCCCCAGCTGACCAGCGTGAACACCATCGCGGCGATCGTCAGCAGGACACCGCCCAGCAGCAGAAGAAGGTTCTGCACGCCGGGAGCGCTGGTCTCCGGGCGAGGCGAGGCCACAGGGGTCGGGTTCGTCGTCGGCCGCGGCTGCAGCGCGGCGACCAGCCACGCGCGTCGGGTCAGCAACTGGGCCCGGCGGCGGTCGAGTTGCCACAGCTCGGCATCGAGGAGCCGCAGCTCCTCGGCCGGGGGCGGGATGTGCGTCATGCCTTGGAGTGTGGTCCGCGTCACGTCGTAGGGCATGAGTGCGCGTACTCAGAACGTACTCAGATCCGTGCGGGCAGACTCTGTGCATGGACTGGACCCATTATCGCTTCCGTACGCAGTGGGCCCTGAGCGCGTCGCCCGCCACCGTCTACGACGCCCTGGAGCAGGCCGAGGACTACCCCCGCTGGTGGCCCCAGGTCCGCGAGGTCGACCGTCTCGACGACACCACCGGCGTCATCACGATCCGCGCCACCCTGCCCTACGACCTGGTCTTCACCGCGCGAGAGGTGCGGCGCGACCGGGCGGCCGGGGTGCTGGAGATCGCCATGACCGGGGACCTGGAGGGATGGGCGCGCTGGACGATCGACGGGGACGGGGCGCGCAGCCTCGCCCGCTACGAGCAGGTGGTCGACGTGAACAAGCCGCTCCTGAGGCGCCTCGCCGTGCCCGGACGGCCGGTGTTCCGTGCCAACCACTGGCTGATGATGCGGGCCGGACGACGGGGTCTGGCCGCGTACTTGGAAGCGGTTTGAAGGAAGGGCGCGCGGACCTGTATTGTTCAGTCCGTTCCCGGGCGATTAGCTCAGTGGGAGAGCGCTTCGTTCACACCGAAGAGGTCACTGGTTCGAACCCAGTATCGCCCACCGGGAGAAAGCCGGTCCGCGTCACGCGGACCGGCTTCTTTGTGTCGAGACCCTCCTCAGGCGGCCGCCGCGGGCAGCTCCGGACGCAGCGGCCACGCCGTGTTCACCACCTCCGGGGTGCCGCTGCGCGCGAACCACGCCTGCAGCCCCCGCGCCTGCGCCGCGTGCCACCCTGCCTGAAGCGCGTGCAGTTCGCCCGCGCTGAGCCGCTCGAGCCGGGCCGCGAAACGGCGCCCCACGGCTCGTACGACATCCAGCGCGGCCAGCGCGTCCGCGCCCGCGTCGTGCGCGCCGTCCAGCGTGACCTCGTAGTGCGCGCACAGGTCCGTCAGCGTGCGACGGCCCTTGCGGTAGCGGTCCAGATGTTTGTCGAGGACTCTCGGGTCCAGCACCAGCAGCGGCGACGAATCGAACCAGTGGTCCAGCGACGAAGCCCGATGGCGGCGCAACTCCCGGTCCAGGATGGTCAGATCGAACGGCGCGTTCATGACCACCAGCGGGCGGCCCGCGGCGGCCTGTTCGGTCAGGTGTTCCGCTATCTCGTACATCACCGGCGCCGGCCAGCGGCCGTTGCGCTGCAGATGGTCGTCCGTCAGTCCATGTACCGCCGTCGCCGCCTCCGGCACCGGAACACCCGGGTTCACCAGCCATCGGGTCACCCGCGGCCGGGTACCCGGGGCGTCCTGGACGACGACGGCGGCCGACACGATCCGGTCGGTCTCGACGTCGACGCCCGTGGTCTCCGTGTCGAAGGCGGCCAGGGGCCCTTCGTACCAGCACGTCATTCCAACTCAACCCCTCGTTCACCCACGGCAGCTGACGCACCGTCTTCTGCCTGTTTGGTGATACCCGGGCTGTTTGCGCCGTACGCCGGAAGGACACAACAGGAATACGGGTCCTTGCAGTTCAGCGACCCGCGGCGCGGATTCACCGAACGTGGAAGGCTGTTGGTCATGGCGATAGCGCAGCCCGAGCGGGGCGGGCTGCTGCCCGA
This sequence comes from Streptomyces sp. NBC_00019, assembly GCF_045041015.1. Taxonomy (NCBI): domain Bacteria; kingdom Bacillati; phylum Actinomycetota; class Actinomycetes; order Kitasatosporales; family Streptomycetaceae; genus Streptomyces; species Streptomyces sp. NBC_00019. Next base: position 2,284,673 of record NZ_CP108302.1, on the reverse strand, counting down.
GCGCACGGGCCCCCTTCGCGGCACACTCGCCACCACCGCCTGCATGGAAACCCTGCAGGTGGGCTATCTGCACGCCGTCGCTGCGGCGGCCGGCTGCTCGTTGTCGCAACCCTTCCCGGACAACGGCATCGACTGGCACGTCAGCCACGGCTCGCCCGGGCACACCGTCGACGACGAGGTCACCATCAAGGTGCAGCTCAAGTGCACGTACCAGGTCCCGCCGAACCCCCCGGGACGGTTCTTCTCCTTCACGCTCGACAACGACCATCTGCGCAAGCTCGCGCGCACCCCCGTCTCGGTGCACAAGGTCCTCGTCGTCATGCTCGTGCCGAGATCCCAGGACGACTGGCTGCGCGCCAGCCACGACCGGCTCGACCTCAGGCACTGCTGCTACTGGGTCAACCTGGCCGGCCACCCGATCACCGGCCGGACCCGCACCACCGTGCGGATACCGACCTCACGCATCTTCGACGACCGGGCGCTGTGCGAGATCATGACGCGGGTCGGGACGGGAGGCAGACCATGACCCACCGCCCCTTGGAGGAGGCGCTGCGGCCCGTGCGGCCGCACCCGGTCGACGCCGCCTGGGACCGCGCCCCCGAACCCGACGAGGTCGACCCCGCGGTCCTCGCCGCCCTGCTGCACCGCCACGGCTGGCAGCGCCGCGGCGGCGCCCCCGGACGCTACGGCCGCTGGACCCCGCCCGGTCAGGGCACCGGCGGGACGAGCCTGCTGGTGCCCGAGAGCCGCGCCTTCCCCGACAGCGACGACCTGCTCGGCGAGGCGCTCGTCGCCCTCGCCCGCAGCGGCACGCCCTCCGCCCGCGAGGTCCTCGTCGGCCTCGCCGTGCCCAGCGACGAGATCCGCTGGTGGCGGGACGCGCCGACCGGACCGGGCGGCACCGCGCCCTGGACGGTGGAGGAACAACTGCGCGCCGCCGCCCGCCAGATGCTGCTCGCCGGCGCGCTCGCCACACGCGCGCGTGCCGGGTACTACGGCGCACGACACCGCCGCGCCGCCGCCACCCTCATGGAGAGCGTGCTCGTCGGTACGGCGACCGGCGGCGGCCTCACCGCCTTCGTGCCCGTCGGCAACGGGCGCCCCCTCGCCGTACGCCTCCACCAGGCCCTGTACGCCGCCCGCGAGGCCATCGACTACCAGCGCGCCACCGGTGGCATGGACGCCTTCGACGGCGCCGTCGAAGCGGGCGTCAGCCGTGAGCTCACCGAGGCGCTGATCGCCCTCGTGCGCGGGACCGAGGGCGCGCGCATCGCCGTCGAGTGGGCGCCGGCCGCCGGGGTGCCGGCGGGCTGTGCCGCGGGGGGCGAGCCCGTCGAGTTCTCGCCCGGCGATCTGCCCGTGCTGCGCGAGGCCGGGGCCCGCTATCTGCGCGAGGAGCCGTCCGTGCCGGTGCGGATCACCGGCGCGGTGGTGCGGATGCGCAGGTCGGGTCCGCGCGGGGACGGCAGCGTACGGCTGCGGGTGATCGCCGGCGCCGAGGTGCCGCACATCCGGCTCACCCTGGACGAGGAGGCGTACCGGATTGCCGGGCACGCGCACCTCGTCGGGCTGCCGGTGCGGGTGCACGGGAGGCTGGAGAGCCGGGGCGGGTTCCGCCGGCTCACCGGAGCCTCCGGGGTCGCGCCCGTGCAGGTGGACGAGGCGGAGCGGGACCGGCTGATGAAGTCCCTCCAGGAGAATCTCGACTTCTTCGAGGAGGCCTGCGGGGAGGCCCCCGCAGGGGACTGATTTCGCGGAGGTGGGTCCGGGGTCGGTACGATCCCCTATTGCGCGCGCTCACGGTACGGCGCCCGCATCCACCTTCAGTCAGGAGAGACCGGTGTCAGACGTCCGTGTGATCATCCAACGCGATTCCGAGCGGGAAGAGCGCACGGTGACGACGGGCACTACGGCCGCCGAGCTCTTCGCCGGCGAGCGCTCGATCATCGCCGCGCGCGTGGCCGGTGAGCTGAAGGACCTCGCGTACGTCGTCGCCGAGGGCGACGCGGTCGAGGGCGTCGAGATCTCCTCCAAGGACGGTCTCGACATCCTGCGCCACTCCACCGCCCATGTCATGGCACAGGCCGTGCAGGAGCTCTTCCCCGAGGCCAAGCTGGGCATCGGGCCGCCGGTCAAGGACGGCTTCTACTACGACTTCGACGTGGAGAAGCCGTTCACGCCCGAGGATCTCAAGGCCATCGAGAAGAAGATGCAGGAGATCCAGAAGCGTGGGCAGCGCTTCTCCCGCCGTGTGGTGACCGACGAGGACGCCCGCGAGGAGCTGGCCGCCGAGCCGTACAAGCTGGAGCTGATCGGCCTCAAGGGCTCGGCCTCCTCCGACGACGGCGCGGATGTCGAGGTCGGCGCCGGTGAGCTGACGATCTACGACAACCTCGACGCCAAGACCGGCGACCTGTGCTGGAAGGACCTCTGCCGCGGTCCCCACCTGCCCACCACCCGGAACATCCCGGCGTTCAAGCTGATGCGCAACGCGGCCGCCTACTGGCGCGGCAGCGAGAAGAACCCGACGCTCCAGCGCATCTACGGCACCGCCTGGCCCTCCAAGGACGAGCTGAAGGCGCACCTCGACTTCCTCGCCGAGGCCGAGAAGCGCGACCACCGCAAGCTCGGTTCCGAGCTGGACCTGTTCTCCATTCCGGAGCAGATCGGCTCCGGCCTCGCCGTCTTCCACCCCAAGGGCGGCATCATCCGCCGGGTCATGGAGGACTACTCGCGCCGCCGCCACGAGGAGGAGGGCTACGAGTTCGTCTACACCCCGCACGCGACGAAGGGGAAGCTCTTCGAGACGTCCGGGCACCTGGACTGGTACGCCGACGGCATGTACCCGCCCATGCAGCTCGACGAGGGCGTGGACTACTACCTCAAGCCCATGAACTGCCCGATGCACAACCTGATCTTCGACGCGCGCGGCCGCTCGTACCGTGAACTGCCGCTGCGTCTCTTCGAGTTCGGGACCGTGTACCGGTACGAGAAGTCCGGCGTCGTGCACGGACTCACCCGTGCCCGCGGCTTCACGCAGGACGACGCGCACATCTACTGCACCCGTGAGCAGATGTCGGAGGAACTCGACAAGACGCTCACCTTCGTCCTCGGCCTGCTGCGGGACTACGGTCTGGAGGACTTCTACCTGGAACTCTCCACCAAGGACCCGGAGAAGTTCGTCGGCTCCGACGAGGCCTGGGAGGAGGCGACCGAGACGCTGCGCGAGGTCGCCGAGAAGCAGGGCCTCCCGCTGGTCCCGGACCCGGGCGGCGCCGCGTTCTACGGTCCGAAGATCTCCGTCCAGACCAAGGACGCGATCGGCCGGACCTGGCAGATGTCGACGATTCAGCTCGACTTCAACCTGCCGGAGCGCTTCGACCTGGAGTACACGGGCCCCGACGGCTCCAAGCAGCGCCCGGTCATGATCCACCGTGCGCTGTTCGGCTCCATCGAGCGGTTCTTCGCGGTCCTCCTGGAGCACTACGCGGGCGCCTTCCCGGCGTGGCTGGCCCCGGTCCAGGCGGTGGGCATCCCGATCGGTGACGCGCACGTCGAGTACCTGGAGAAGTTCGCGGCCGCGGCCAAGAAGCAGGGTCTGCGCGTCGACGTGGACTCCTCCTCCGACCGGATGCAGAAGAAGATCCGCAACGCCCAGAAGCAGAAGGTGCCCTTCATGGTCATCGCGGGCGACGAGGACATGGCGGGCGGCTCGGTCTCCTTCCGCTACCGCGACGGTTCGCAGGAGAACGGCATCCCGTTCGACGAGGCCCTCGCGAAGATCGCGAAGGTCGTCGAGGAGCGGGTCCAGGTCTGATCCCTCGCAGGGTCGGCGAAGGCCTTTGAGAGGCCCCCGGGAGGCTCAGCTTCCCGGGGGCCTCTCGTCGTCCTCCCGCGAGAACACCTGAAGCAGCCAGGAGGCGAAGGTGCCGGTGACCGCGCCCAGCAGTGCCAGTCCGATGGTCATGATCCCGACCGCGATCAGGCGTCCCGTCGGCGTGACGGGGGCGACGTCGCCGTAGCCGACGGTCGCGAGGGTGGCGCAGGTCCACCAGACGGCGTCCCCGAAGGTGCGGATGGTCGCTCCGGAGGCTCCGTGTTCCTGCTGGTAGACGGCGAGGGCGCCCGCGAAGCCGAGCAGGAGCGTCGACAGACCGGCGTACACCATCACGCGTGCGTGCAGGGCGAGCCGGGGCCGGCCGTGCCGCCGCTGGACGGCCTCGTAGACCTTCACCACCTGAAGGGGGCGGAGCAGGGGCAGCACCAGCACGACCGTGTCCAGCCAGTGCGTTCGTACGAAGCGCAGCCGCTGTCCGCTGAGCCGCCAGCGCACGGCGTAGTCGGCGGCGAACAGCGCCCACGCGGCCAGCGTCGCGGCGAGGCACAGGTTCCGCCCGCGGTCCGGCAGATCATGCGCCAGGACCTGGATCGCGTACGAGGCGAGGAACACCAGTGACGCCACGGCGAGGGGGGCCTCGGTGCGCCGCTCCCAGCGCGCCTTGGAGCTGTCATCGTCCACCGGCCCAGCTTGGTCTCAGAGGGTTTCGCCGCAACCCCGCCGACACGCCGCGAACGGGCGAAGCCATATGCTTCCCTGCATGACGAGTGAGCCGGAGCAGCAGTGGGGAGTGGGGACCCAGGACGCGTTCCAGCGTCTGTGGACGCCCCATCGGATGGCCTACATCCAGGGCGAGAACAAGCCGACCGGCCCAGGCGCCGACGACGGATGCCCCTTCTGCTCCATCCCGGCCAAGTCCGACGAGGACGGTCTGATCGTCCGGCGCGGTGAGCAGGTCTACGCCGTGCTGAATCTGTATCCGTACAACGGCGGCCACCTGATGGTCGTGCCCTACCGGCACGTCGCCGACTACACCGACCTGACGGAGCCGGAGACCATCGAGCTCGCCGCTCTCACCAAGCAGGCGATGACCGCGCTGCGCACCGCGTCCGGCGCCCACGGTTTCAACATCGGCATGAACCAGGGCACGGTGGCCGGCGCCGGTATCGCCGCCCACCTCCACCAGCACATCGTCCCGCGCTGGGGCGGCGACACGAACTTCATGCCGGTCGTCGGGCACACGCGGGTGCTGCCGCAGTTGCTCGCCGACACCCGGAAGATGCTGGCGGAGGCCTGGCCCTCGTAAGGGGCTACGCGTCGTACAGGTCGGCCTTCCTCGGCGACGGGTCCTGCACCGCGGTGCTGAGGAACGCCGACCGGTTGCCGAACTTCTCCGTGTCCACGCCGTTGTCCTCAAGGACCTTGATCGCCGCCGCGTGCACCACGCGCAGCACGGGCGTCGCGGCGCGCATGGCGTCGTCGGCCATGAAGCGGTGGCGCCACGGCTTGTCGGCCCAGACGTGCCGCAGACCGAACGGCTCGGGGAGGGCGATCGTCCCGCCGAGCCAGTTCAGCAGCGGCGGGTACCAGGAGAGCGGCGCGCGGACGGCGAGACGTACGACCTCGTTGGTGGGGACCAGCGGGAGCTTCACCTTGCGGGTCTCCCAGGGCCGGAACGACTTCTGGACGTCCTTGGTCGGGTCCTCGGGCTTGCCCATGAACAGTGGGTTGACCGGGCCCAGAGCGTGTCCGGTGACCTCGATGCGCAGCGTCTGGTGCAGCACGGTGACGGTGATCATCATCGTGATGATCAACTGGCCGTCCCACAGCGTCCACTGCACCCCGAGGTAGTGCCGGTCCCCGCTGCCGAACTGCTGCTTGTTGCAGATGTCCTGTATGGAGTGGGCCCTGTGCTGGAAGGCCTCGATGTCCGTCGACTGCTCGGTGCGGGCCACCGCCTTGGCGTTCTCCCCGACCGGCGTGACGATCCAGTGCCGTATGGAGGCCTTCGGGAAGCCGCCGGTGTTGATCGTGTTCCGCTCCAGCATGCCCAGCTGCTTGTGGATGGCGCGGATGACGTCCCAGCTGCGGAACGGGTGGATCTCCCGGTCCGGGTCGGCCGGTGTCAGGTCCTCGGCGAGCTGCCAGCTGGCCCAGCGCGTGCCCATGCCCAGGATGCCCTTGGGGCCGGCGTAGAAGACGGAGTTGGACTGCTGCTCGGTGCTCAACCTGGCCAGCGACTGGCGCAGTTGCTCGGCCTGGGTCTCACCGGGGCTGCTCGGCACCGCCTCGGGGACCTGGGCTCCGACGCTGCTGCCCGCGATCAGTCCGTCCCAGCGGCCCCGCAGGTCCCTCGTCGAGCGATCGCAGATCTGCTTGGCCCAGAACCAGCCGATGACGGGAAGGACCACGCATGCGCGTGCGTACCAGCCCCAGAAGCCCGTGAACGGCATCTTGACCAGGAAGAGGACGGCGAGTGCGCCGACGCCGACGAGCAGGGCCGTGGCGAGGGCGGAGGCCTTCTTGTTGGGGTTCTTGTCGATGGTGGTGCGGATCGTGAAGACCAGCAGCCAGACCAGGAGTCCGGGCAGGAACAGCACACCGCACAGCACCATGACGGCGGACAGCCGTTTGTCCCGCTCCCGGCGGAGGCGGTAGGCCGCCAGACAGTGGTCGACGACGACCTGCGGTTCGGTGCCGAAGGACTGGATGAGGGGCTTGCGTCCCGGGCCGATCATGCGCTCGATCACGGCCCGGGAGAACGCCTCACCGAGGTTGGGCTTGAAGAGACCGCCGGTCCACTTCTGGCCCTCCTTGACCGTGGTCTCGTGCCATTCGCTGTTGGCCTTGGTTATGTCCTCGACCGGATTGTCCCGGTATGCGGCTGAAGCGAGGGCGAACGTGGCTGTCTGGCTCTCGTCGCCCGAGCGCGGAACCTGTGGTCCGAAGACGCTTTCGTAACCGATTCCAACGGTCATGCCCGCCCCCGATCGCCGCCTGGTCGCTCCTGCGGCCTTCCCGACTTCCTTGCCCCGCACACCTGTTGATCAGGCCGTCCCGGCATCCGGGCCCGACTTGATCACCACCATCAGCGTATCCGCCGCCACCGACATTCGTCGGCGGACGGCCGAAGCCGCCCGCCGACTCGGAGGGGAGCGTTCCAGGAAAGCCACTTGTAGTGTGCCCAGCGCCAACTCCTAGGAGTCGCGCGCCTCTTCACGGATCCTCTCGGCGATCTGCGGCGGCATGGGTTCGTGCCGTGCGTAGGAGCGGTTGAAGCGTGCCGTGCCGTGCGACAGGGAGCGCAGGTCGACGGCGTACCGGCCGATCTCGATCTCCGGCACCTCGGCCTTGACGACCGTGCGGTTCCCGCTGGTCTGCTCGGTGCCGAGCACCCGGCCGCGCCGCCCGGACAGGTCGCTCATCACGGCGCCCACGTAGTCGTCGCCGACCAGAACGCTCACCTCGGCCACCGGTTCGAGGAGATGGATCTTCGCGTCCGCCGCGGCCTCCCGCAGCGCCAGCGCGCCGGCCGTCTGGAACGCGGCGTCGGAGGAGTCCACCGAGTGCGCCTTGCCGTCGAGCAGCGTGATCCGTACGTCGATGAGCGCGTAGCCGGCCGCGACGCCCTTGGCGGCCTGGGCCCGCACGCCCTTCTCGACGGAGGGGATGAACTGCCGGGGCACCGTGCCACCGACGACCTTGTCCACGAACTCGATGCCCGAGCCGCCCGGCAGCGGCTCCACCTCGATCGCGCAGATGGCGAACTGCCCGTGCCCGCCGGACTGCTTGACATGCCGGCCGCGGCCCGCCGACTTGTCGGCGAACGTCTCCCGCAGGGTGACCTTGTGCGGTACGACGTCGACCTGGACGCCGTACCGGCTGCGCAGCCGCTCCAGCGCCACGTCGGCGTGGGCCTCGCCCAGGCACCACAGGACCACCTGGTGGGTGTCCTGGTTCTGTTCGAGCCGCATGGTCGGGTCCTCGGCCACCAGCCGGCTCAGGCCCTGTGAGAGCTTGTCCTCGTCGGCCTTGCTGTGTGCCTCGATGGCGAGCGGCAGCAGCGGGTCGGGCATCTCCCAGGGCTCCATCAGGAGCGGGTCGTCCTTGGCCGAGAGGGTGTCGCCGGTCTCCGCGCGGTTCAGCTTGGCCACGCACACCAGGTCGCCGGCGATGGCGTGCGTCACCGGGCGTTGTTGTTTGCCGAACGGGGTGGACAGTGCGCCGACGCGTTCGTCGACGTCGTGGTCCTCGTGCCCGCGGTCGGCCAGACCGTGCCCGGAGACGTGCACCGTCTCGTCGGGGCGCAGGGTGCCGGAGAAGATACGGACGAGGGAGACCCGGCCGACGTAGGGGTCGGAGGACGTCTTGACGACCTCCGCGACCAGCGGGCCGTCCGTGTCGCAGGCCTTCACCTCGCGCGGTTTGCCGTCGATCGTGGTGACGCCCGGCGTGGGGTGTTCGAAGGGGGTCGGGAAGCCCCGGGTGATGAGCTCCAGCACCTCGACGGTGCCGAGCCCCTGCTTGGCGCCCTCGGCCGCGGGGGCGGCGGCGAGGACGGGGAAGAAGACGCCGCGCGCGACGGCCCGCTCCAGATCCTCGATCAGTGTCTTGACGTCGACCTGTTCACCGCCGAGGTAGCGGTCCATGAGGGTCTCGTCCTCGCTCTCGGCGATGATCCCCTCGATCAGCCGGTTGCGGGCCTCCTCGATCTCCGGCAGCTGGTCCTCGCCCGGCTCGGACTCCTTGCGCTCACCGGAGGAGTAGTCGAACAGCTTCTGCGACAGCAGGCCCGTCAGACCGGTCACGGGCGCGTGCCCGTCCGGCCCCTGCGGGCCGTGCAGCGGCAGATACAGGGGGAGCACGGCGTCGGGGTCGTCCCCGCCGAACGCCTCCGCACAGGTCCGTGTCATCGCCTCGAAGTCCGACCGCGCGGACTCCAGGTGCGTGATCACGAGCGCGCGCGGCATGCCGACGGCCGCGCACTCCTCCCACACCATGCGGGTCGAGCCGTCCACGCCGTCGGAGGCCGAGACGACGAAAAGGGCCGCGTCCGCCGCTCGCAGACCGGCCCTCAGTTCACCGACGAAGTCGGCGTATCCGGGGGTGTCGAGAAGATTGACCTTGATGCCGTCCCATTCGACGGGCACCAGGGAGAGCTGCACCGAACGGTTCTGCCGGTGTTCGATCTCGTCGTAGTCGGAGACGGTGCCGCCGTCCTCCACGCGGCCCGCCCTGTTCACCGCCCCCGCTGTCAGCGCGAGAGCTTCCACCAATGTCGTCTTGCCCGATCCGGAGTGGCCGACCAGCACCACATTCCGTACGGACGCGGGGTGGTCGGCCGCTGTTGCCCTGCCGGCGGCTCCGGGGTGTGCGTTCGCCTTGTCGCCCATGGCCTTGCCTCCCGTGCACGGTGAGGTCACTGTGGGCGCGGACATGCGGATCCGCGTGCGATGGCGGCTCCGGTGACGCCCGCGGTTCTTCGAGCTTTCCACTCCGGTCACGGTGCGTCCATACGGCGGACGCGATCGTGCCGTTACCCGTATGCCATGCCGCCGTGACACGGGGCGCGAGTGCCCGGCGTTCGCACATGCGCGCGCGTGGCTACGATGGGCCAGCCGGTGGCCAGCAGGGGCCGCGCGGCCACACCGACCCTCGGGAAGGCCATGCTGAACAAGTACGCGCGTGCATTCTTCACGCGTGTCCTCACGCCGTTCGCCGCATTTCTCATCAGAAGGGGCGTCAGTCCCGACACGGTGACGCTGCTGGGTACCGCAGGGGTGGTCGTGGGGGCGCTGGTCTTCTTCCCCATGGGCGAGTTCTTCTGGGGCACGATCGTGATCACGCTGTTCGTGTTCTCGGACCTGGTCGACGGCAACATGGCCCGCCAGCTCGGCCGGTCCAGCCGCTGGGGCGCCTTCCTGGACTCCACGCTGGACCGGGTCGCCGACGGCGCGATCTTCGGCGGCTTCATCCTCTGGTACGCCGGTGGCGGCGACGACCTCGTCCTGTGCGCTGTCTCGATCTTCTGTCTGGCGAGCGGCCAGGTGGTGTCGTACACCAAGGCCCGGGGCGAGTCGATCGGTCTGCCGGTCGCCGTCAACGGTCTCGTCGAGCGGGCCGAGCGGCTGGTGATCTCCCTGGTCGCGGCCGGTCTCGCGGGTCTGCACAAGTTCGGTGTGCCGGGCATCCAGTACCTGCTTCCGGTCGCCCTGTGGATCGTCGCCGTCGGCAGCCTCGTCACGCTGATCCAGCGCGTCGTCACGGTCCGCCGCGAGGCGGCGGAGGCCGACGCGGCCACCCCGCAGGAGACCCAGGGGAGCGAGGCGGCGAAGTGAGTGCCCAGGACCGGCTCACCGACGCGCTGTACGGCCTCGGCTGGGGAGCGGTGAAGAAGCTCCCCGAGCCGGTCGCCGTACGCCTCGGCCGGACCATCGCCGATCTCGCCTGGAAGCAGCGCGGCAAGGGCGTGCAGCGGCTGGAGAGCAACTACGCGCGCGTGGTGCCCGACGCGACCCCTGAGCGCCTCGCCGAGCTCTCCCGCGCGGGCATGCGCTCGTATCTGCGCTACTGGATGGAGTCCTTCCGGCTGCCCGCCTGGAGCAAGGAGCGCATCAGGGGCGGCTTCGACCCCAAGGACGTGCACCACCTGACCGAGGCCCTCGCCTCCGGCCGGGGCGTCGTTCTGGCGCTGCCGCACATGGCCAACTGGGACCTCGCCGGCGCCTGGGTCACCACCAAGCTGGAGACGCCGTTCACCACCGTCGCGGAACGGCTCAAGCCGGAGACGCTGTACGACCGGTTCGTCGCCTACCGCGAGGGCCTCGGCATGGAGGTCCTGCCGCACAGCGGCGGCACCGCCTTCGGCACCCTGGCCCGCCGGCTGCGCGACGGCGGGCTGGTCTGTCTGGTCGCCGAGCGCGACCTGTCCTCCTCCGGCGTGGAGGTCCAGTTCTTCGGCGAGGCGACCCGGATCCCCGCGGGCCCGGCGCTCCTCGCCCAGCAGACCGGCGCGCTGCTGCTGCCGGTGACACTCTGGTACGACGACTCGCCCGTCATGCGGGGAAGGGTGCACCCCCCGGTCGAGGTACCCGAGACAGGTACCCGCGCCGAGAAGACGTCTGTCATGGCACAGGCGCTGGCCGATGCCTTCGCCTCGGGGATCGCCGACCATCCGGAGGACTGGCACATGCTGCAGCGGTTGTGGCTCAAGGATCTCGACCCCAGTAAGGGGCCCTCGTGAAGATCGGCATCGTCTGCCCGTACTCCTGGGATGTGCCGGGCGGCGTCCAGTTCCACATTCGCGATCTCGCCGAGTACTTCATCCGCCTCGGCCACGACGTGTCCGTCCTGGCCCCGGCCGACGACGACACCCCGTTGCCGCCCTACGTCGTCTCGGCGGGCCGCGCGGTGCCGGTGCCGTACAACGGCTCGGTGGCCCGGCTGAACTTCGGCTTCCTCAGCGCCGCGCGTGTGCGCCGCTGGCTGCACGACGGCGAGTTCGACGTCGTCCACATCCACGAGCCGTCCTCGCCCTCCCTGGGCCTGCTGGCCTGCTGGGCGGCGCAGGGCCCGCTCGTCGCGACCTTCCACACCTCGAACCCGCGTTCCAAGGCCATGATCGCCGCGTACTCCATCCTCCAGGCCGCCCTGGAGAAGATCAGCGCACGCATCGCGGTGAGCGAGTACGCCCGCCGCACGCTGGTGGAGCACCTCGGCGGGGACGCGGTCGTCATCCCGAACGGCGTCGACGTCGACTTCTTCGCCAAGGCCGAGCCCAACCCCGAGTGGCAGGGCGACACCCTCGGCTTCGTCGGGCGCATCGACGAGCCCCGCAAGGGCCTGCCGGTGCTGATGAAGGCCCTGCCGAGGATCCTCGCCGAGCGCCCGCAGACCCGGCTGCTGGTCGCCGGGCGCGGCGACGAGGAGGAGGCAGTGGAGAACCTGCCCGCCGAACTCCGCTCGCGCGTGGAGTTCCTCGGCATGGTCAGCGACGACGACAAGGCCCGCTTCCTGCGCAGCGTCGACCTGTACGTCGCCCCCAACACCGGCGGCGAGAGCTTCGGGATCATCCTGGTCGAGGCGATGTCGGCCGGTGCCCCGGTGCTCGCCTCGGACCTGGACGCCTTCGCCCAGGTGCTCGACCAGGGCGCGGCGGGCGAACTCTTCGCCAACGAGGACGCCGACGCACTGGCCGACGCGGCGCTGCGGCTGCTGGCCGATCCGGAGCGGCGGGCCGAACTGCGGGAGCGCGGGAGCGCCCACGTACGGCGGTTCGACTGGTCGACGGTCGGCGCGGACATCCTGTCGGTGTACGAGACGGTGACGGCGGGCGCGGCGGCGGTGGCAGCGGCCGACGACGACCGGACCACGAGCCTGTTGTCGCGGTTCGGGCTGGCGCGGGACTGAGGGGCGCGTAAGGCCGGGGCCGTACGTCGGTAACCTTTGCGACCGTGACCCCAACCCTCATCTGGATCCTCGTCGCCCTGATCGCGATCGGCCTCTACTTGAGCTGGACCGCAGGACGACTGGACCGGCTGCACGCCCGGATCGACGCCGCCCGGGCCGCACTGGACGCGCAGCTGCTGCGGCGCGCCTCGGTGACCCAGGAACTGGCGACCTCCGGTGTCCTCGACCCGGCCGCCTCGATCGTGCTCTACGAGGCGGCGCACGCCGCGCGGCAGGCCGAGGAGGAGCAACGGGAGGTCGCCGAGAGCGAGCTGACTCAGGCCCTGCGAGCCGTCTTCGCGGAGACTCCGCAGGTGGAGACGGTGCGGGAGGCGCCCGGGGGAGTGGAAGCCGTCCGGGAGCTGACCGAGGCGGTGCGCCGGGTGCCGATGGCCCGGCGCTTCCACAACGACGCCGTACGGGCCGCCCGTGCCCTGCGGCGCCACCGCAAGGTCCGCTGGTTCCGGCTGGCGGGACACGCCCCGTTCCCGCTGGCGTTCGAGATGGACGACGAGCCCCCAGTGGCCCTGGTGGACCGGGCCGCGTAGCCGCGTCCGCCCGGAAAACGATCCACCGCCTCTCCATTGGCCCTTGCTGTGGACTGCTCTCTTCACGTTTCCTCGGTGCTGCAGAAATCCTTTTCACATCAGCGAGGTCAATCCGTGTCCATCACCGAGAACCAGGCTCCCGAGACCGGCACCGCCCGTGTGAAGCGCGGCATGGCCGAGCAGCTCAAGGGCGGCGTGATCATGGACGTGGTCAACGCCGAGCAGGCGAAGATCGCCGAGGACGCCGGCGCCGTGGCCGTCATGGCCCTGGAGCGGGTCCCCGCCGACATCCGCAAGGACGGCGGCGTGGCCCGGATGTCGGACCCCACCATGATCGAGGAGATCATCGAGGCGGTCTCCATCCCCGTGATGGCCAAGTCCCGCATCGGCCACTTCGTCGAGGCGCAGGTCCTGCAGTCGCTCGGCGTCGACTACATCGACGAGTCCGAGGTCCTCACCCCGGCCGACGAGGTCAACCACTCCGACAAGTGGGCCTTCACGACCCCCTTCGTCTGCGGCGCCACCAACCTCGGTGAGGCCCTGCGCCGTATCGCCGAGGGCGCGGCCATGATCCGCTCCAAGGGCGAGGCGGGCACCGGCAACGTCGTCGAGGCCGTCCGTCACCTGCGCCAGATCAAGAACGAGATCGCCCGGCTGCGCGGCTACGACAACAACGAGCTGTACGCCGCCGCCAAGGAGCTGCGCGCCCCCTACGAGCTCGTCAAGGAAGTCTCCGAGCTCGGCAAGCTCCCGGTGGTCCTGTTCTCCGCCGGTGGCGTCGCCACCCCGGCCGACGCCGCCCTGATGCGCCAGCTCGGCGCCGAGGGCGTCTTCGTCGGCTCCGGCATCTTCAAGTCCGGCGACCCGGCCAAGCGCGCCGCCGCCATCGTGAAGGCCACCACCTTCTACGACGACCCGAAGATCATCGCGGACGCGTCCCGCAACCTGGGCGAGGCCATGGTCGGCATCAACTGCGACACCCTCCCCGAGGCCGAGCGCTACGCCAACCGCGGCTGGTAACCACCCCATGCCGAACGAAGCCCCAGTCATCGGCGTCCTGGCTCTCCAGGGCGACGTACGGGAGCACCTCATCGCCCTGGCCGCGGCGGACGCCGTGGCCAGGCCGGTGCGGCGTCCCGAGGAACTCGCCGAGATCGACGGTCTGGTCATCCCCGGCGGCGAGTCCACGACCATCTCCAAACTGGCCGTCCTGTTCGGCGTGATGGAGCCGCTCCGCGCGCGTGTACGTGCCGGAATGCCTGTCTACGGCACCTGCGCGGGCATGATCATGCTGGCCGACAAGATCCTCGACCCGCGCTCGGGCCAGGAGACGATCGGCGGCATCGACATGATCGTGCGCCGCAACGCCTTCGGACGGCAGAACGAGTCCTTCGAAGCGACGGTCGACGTCGAGGGCGTTGACGGCGATGCTGTGGAGGGCGTCTTCATCCGCGCCCCCTGGGTCGAGTCCGTCGGCGCCGAGACCGAGGTGCTCGCCGAGCACGACGGCCACATCGTCGCGGTCCGCCAGGGCAACGCGCTCGCCACGTCGTTCCACCCGGAGCTGACCGGCGACCACCGCGTGCACGCCCTGTTCGTCGACATGGTGCGCGCGAACCGGACTCCGGGGTCCTAGTAGGATCTCTGGCGTTCGTAAAGAGTTGGGTTACGCGAAGGAGACAGGCAGATGTCCGGCCACTCTAAATGGGCTACGACGAAGCACAAGAAGGCCGTGATCGACGCCAAGCGCGGCAAGCTCTTCGCGAAGATGATCAAGAACATCGAGGTCGCGGCCCGCACGGGCGGCGCCGACGTGTCCGGCAACCCGACGCTCTTCGACGCCATCCAGAAGGCCAAGAAGAGCTCGGTCCCGAACAAGAACATCGACTCCGCGGTCAAGCGTGGCGCCGGTCTCGAAGCCGGTGGCGCCGACTACGAGACGATCATGTACGAGGGCTACGGCCCGAACGGCGTCGCGGTGCTCATCGAGTGCCTCACCGACAACCGCAACCGCGCCGCCTCGGACGTGCGGGTCGCCATGACCCGCAACGGCGGCAACATGGCCGACCCGGGTTCCGTGTCGTATCTCTTCAACCGCAAGGGCGTCGTGATCGTCCCCAAGGGCGAGCTGACCGAGGACGACGTCCTGGGTGCTGTCCTGGACGCGGGTGCCGAGGAGGTCAACGACCTCGGTGAGTCCTTCGAGATCCTCTCCGAGGCCACCGACCTGGTCGCCGTCCGTACCGCCCTCCAGGACGCCGGGATCGACTACGACTCCGCCGACGCCAACTTCGTCCCGACCATGCAGGTCGAGCTCGACGAGGAAGGCGCCCGGAAGATCTTCAAGCTGATCGACGCCCTCGAGGACAGCGACGACGTGCAGAACGTCTTCGCCAACTTCGACGTCAGCGACGAGGTCATGGAGAAGGTCGACGCGTAGCGCTGTCGCGAACTGAGCGGGTTCGGCGGGCCGGTGGGACACACCCCACCGGCCCGCCGCCGTTGTCGGTGGCAGCAGATAGCCTGCACAAACAGGCGATCGAAGGGAGGGGCGCGGTGCGTGTACTCGGGGTGGACCCCGGACTGACGCGGTGCGGTGTCGGTGTCGTCGAGGGGGTCGCGGGCCGACCGCTCACCATGCTCGGCGTCGGCGTCGTACGGACGCCCGCGGACGCCGAGTTGGGGCACCGGCTCGTCGCCATCGAGCAGGGCATCGAGCAGTGGCTCGACGAGCACCGGCCCGAATTCGTCGCCGTGGAGCGGGTGTTCAGCCAGCACAACGTACGGACCGTGATGGGCACCGCCCAGGCCAGCGCCGTCGCCATGCTCTGCGCCGCCCGCCGCGGCATTCCCGTCGCCCTGCACACCCCCAGCGAGGTCAAGGCCGCCGTCACCGGCAGCGGCCGCGCCGACAAGGCACAGGTCGGCGCCATGGTCACCCGCCTGCTCCGGCTCGACGCACCGCCCAAGCCCGCCGACGCCGCCGACGCCCTCGCGCTCGCCATCTGCCACATCTGGCGCGCCCCCGCACAGAACAGGCTCCAGCAGGCGCTCGCCCTGCACGCAGCCAACGCAACGAAAGGCCGTACGGCATGATCGCCTTCGTGAGCGGCACGATCGCCGCACTCGCCCCCGACGCCGCCGTCGTCGAGGTCGGCGGTGTCGGCATGGCCGTGCAGTGCACGCCGAACACCCTGTCCACGCTCCGCCTGGGCAAGCCGGCCAAGCTCGCCACCTCCCTCGTCGTACGGGAGGACTCGCTGACCCTGTACGGCTTCGTGGACGACGACGAACGCCAGGTCTTCGAGCTGCTCCAGACCGCGAGCGGCGTCGGCCCCCGCCTGGCCCAGGCGATGCTCGCCGTGCACGCTCCGGACACCCTGCGCAGGGCGGTGGCCACGGGCGACGAGAAGGCGCTGATCGCCGTCCCCGGCATCGGCAAGAAGGGCGCCCAGAAGCTGCTCCTGGAGCTGAAGGACCGCCTGGGCGAGCCCATCGGCGCCCCGGCCGTCGGCTCCCCGGTCACCCAGGGCTGGCGCGACCAGCTGCACGCGGCTCTGATCGGCCTCGGCTACGCGACCCGCGAGGCCGACGAGGCCGTGTCCGCCGTGGCACCCCAGGCCGAGGCCGCCGGGGGCACCCCGCAGGTGGGCCAGCTGCTGAAGGCCGCCCTGCAGACCCTGAACCGCGCCCGCTAGGAGAACGTCAGTGAACTGGGACGACACCACCGACGCGACCGCCCCCGAGCGGCTGGTGGACTCTGTCGCCGACCGTGAGGACCAGGCCGTGGAGGCCGCCCTGCGCCCCAAGGACCTGGACGAGTTCATCGGCCAGGAGAAGGTCCGCGAGCAGCTCGACCTCGTCCTGCGCGCCGCACGCGCGCGAGGGGCCACCGCCGACCACGTGCTGCTCTCCGGCGCCCCCGGCCTGGGCAAGACCACCCTCTCCATGATCATCGCGGCCGAGATGGGCGCCCCCATCCGCATCACCTCGGGCCCCGCCATCCAGCACGCCGGCGACCTGGCCGCGATCCTCTCCTCGCTCCAGGAGGGCGAGGTCCTCTTCCTCGACGAGATCCACCGCATGTCCCGGCCCGCCGAGGAGATGCTGTACATGGCGATGGAGGACTTCCGCGTCGACGTGATCGTCGGCAAGGGTCCGGGTGCCACCGCCATCCCCCTCGAACTGCCCCCGTTCACCATGGTCGGCGCCACCACGCGCGCGGGCCTGCTGCCGCCCCCGCTGCGCGACCGCTTCGGCTTCACCGCGCACATGGAGTTCTACGAGCCCGCCGAGCTGGAGCGCGTCATCCACCGCTCCGCGAACCTCCTCGACGTCGAGATCGACACCGACGGCGCCGCCGAGATCGCCGGCCGCTCCCGCGGCACGCCCCGGATCGCCAACCGTCTGCTGCGCCGGGTGCGCGACTACGCCCAGGTCAAGGCGGACGGGTTCATCACACGTGACATCGCGGCGGCCGCGCTGAAGGTCTACGAGGTCGACGCCCGCGGCCTCGACCGCCTGGACCGCGCAGTCCTGGAGGCCCTGCTCAAACTGTTCGGCGGCGGCCCGGTCGGTCTGTCCACCCTCGCGGTCGCGGTGGGGGAGGAGCGCGAGACCGTCGAGGAGGTCGCCGAGCCCTTCCTCGTCCGGGAGGGTCTGCTGGCCCGTACACCGCGTGGTCGCGTCGCCACTCCCGCCGCATGGGCGCACCTCGGCCTCACTCCGCCCGGCTCGGCGGCCACAGGAAACGGACAACAAGACCTGTTCGGGACGTGATGTCTTTGTGACGGTGCGGGATTGGCCGGGCCAGGAACCCGGGTGCCATGCTGAGCGTTGTTCCCTGCACGCGGACTCGCTTAGACTCCGCCGATGCCGCCTTTGTCGGCGGCGCGCACACCCCCAACCATCAGGCCGCTCACCATCGCGGTCACGTGAAGGAAGTACCGACCCGTGAGTCTCGTGACCCTCCTCCCGTTCGTCGTGCTCATCGGGGCCATGTTCCTGATGACCCGGTCGGCGAAGAAGAAGCAGCAGCAGGCCGCCGACATGCGGAACCAGATGCAGCCAGGCAGTGGCATCCGCACCATCGGGGGCATGTACGCCACGGTCAAGGAGGTCAACGACGACACGATCCTCGTCGACGCGGGGCCGGGCGTGGAGCTCCTCTTCGCGAAGAACGCGATCGGTGCCGTCCTGACGGACGACGAGTACAACCGGATCGTCCACGGTGTCGAGCACGACCTGAAGACCGACGTCGTCCCCGACGACGCCTCCTCCCTCACCGAGACCGACGAGTCCGCCGACGAAGCTGCCGCCGCCTCCGACGACGACAAGCCCGTCGACCTCGGCAAGAAGGACGAGCCCGCCGACGAGGCCAAGCCTGCCGACGAGGCCGCCGAGGCGAAGACGGACGACGAGCCGAAGAAGACCGACGGCGACTCCGACGCGAAGTAGCCGTACCTCGGGGCGCGCGGGCCAGGCCTGCGCGCCCTCGGACGTACGCAGCTCGCAGGGGATCCCGACACCATGTCATGGCCGCCCGCCCGATGACCCGGCGCGAGGCGGCCCGAGAGGGAGTACGAGAAGGTGGCAGCACCCAAGAGGGGCCGGAGCTCGAGTGCCCAGAGCAAGCCAGGGCGCTCGCTGGCCCTCATCCTGATCGCCATCGTGGCGCTCACCGGAGGGATGTTCCTCTCCGGTCACACCACGCCGCGTCTCGGCATCGACCTCGCCGGCGGTACCAGCATCACGCTGGAGGCGAAGGCCGACCAAGGGTCCGCGCTCAACAAGGCCAACATGGACACCGCGGTCGAGATCATGAACCGCCGTGTCAATGGCCTGGGCGTCTCCGAGGCGGAGGTGCAGACCCAGGGCGACCGCAACATCATCGTGAACATCCCCAAGGGCACCAACTCCAAGGAAGCCCGGGACCAGGTCGGCACCACCGCGAAGCTGTACTTCCGTCCGGTGCTGGTCCAGGAGGCCACCGGCACCGCCGCGACGCCCTCGCCGAGCGCGTCCTCCAGCGGTTCCTCCAGCGCCTCGCCGAGCCCCTCCACGAGCGAGTCGGCCACCACGGGTGAGAAGGCGACCTCGTCGAGCTCCCCGTCGGCCTCCGCCACCACGCAGGGCCGCGCCGCCTCCGACGCGCTGAAGGCCGACCCGACCCCGTCGGGGTCCGCCTCCGCGAGCCCGTCCGCCTCCGCGAGCACCCCCAGCGCCGCCGACGCCAAGCTCCAGGCCGCGTACACCGCACTCGACTGCTCCAAGCAGACGCAGCGCAACAAGGCCGGCGACGGCGTGAAGCCCGAGGACTCGACCGTGGGCTGCGGCGAGATCCAGGGCGTCTGGTACAAGTACCTGCTCGGCCCGGCCGCCGTAGCCGGCACCGAGGTCGACGAGGCCAAGGCCGTCTACGACACGCAGACCGCCGCTGGCTGGCAGGTCACGATGGACTTCAACAAGAGCGGCGCCAAGAAGTTCGCCGACATCACCGGCCAGCTCGCCCAGAACACCCAGCCGCAGAACGAGTTCGGCATCGTCCTCGACGGCCAGGTCGTCTCCAGCCCGACCGTCAGCCAGTCCATCACCGGCGGCCAGGCCCAGATCTCCGGCAGCTTCACGCAGGAGGAGGCCCAGAGCCTCGCCAACATGCTGTCGTACGGCGCGCTCCCGCTCTCCTTCCAGGAGCAGAGCGTGACCACGGTGACCGCCGCGCTCGGCACCGACCAGCTGCACGCGGGTCTGCTCGCCGGTGCGATCGGCCTCGCGCTGGTCATTCTGTACCTGGTGTTCTACTACCGCGGTCTGTCGATGGTCGCGATCGCCTCGCTGCTCGTCTCCGGCATCCTCACCTATGTGCTCATGGCGCTGCTCGGCCCGGCCATCGGGTTCGCGCTGAACCTGCCGGCCGTGTGCGGTGCCATCGTCGCCATCGGTATCACCGCGGACTCGTTCATCGTGTACTTCGAACGCATCCGTGACGAGATCCGTGAGGGCCGCTCCCTGCGCCCCGCCGTCGAGCGGGCCTGGCCGCGCGCCCGGCGCACCATCCTGGTCTCCGACTTCGTGTCGTTCCTCGCCGCGGCGGTGCTGTTCATCGTCACCGTCGGCAAGGTCCAGGGCTTCGCGTTCACGCTGGGTCTGACCACCGTCCTCGACGTCGTCGTGGTCTTCTTCTTCACCAAGCCGCTGATGACGCTGCTGGCCCGCCGCACGTTCTTCGCGAGCGGCAGCAAGTGGTCCGGCCTCGACCCGAAGAGCCTGGGTGCCAAGGCGCCACTGCGCCGCACCCGCCGTCCCGCCCCCGTTGAGACGAAGGAGGCGTGAGCATGTCGAAACTCGGCAACCTCGGCGCCCGACTGCACCGTGGCGAGATCAGTTACGACTTCGTCGGCCACCGCAAGCTCTGGTACGGCATCTCGATCCTGATCACCATCACGGCCATCGTCGGCCTGGCGGTGCGCGGCCTGAACATGGGCATCGACTTCCAGGGCGGCGCCGTCTTCACCACCGAGAAGACCAGCATCTCGGTCTCCCAGGCCCAGGAGTACGCGGAAGAGGCCTCCGGCCACGACGCCGTCGTGCAGAAGCTCGGCAACGGCACGCTGCGCATCCAGATCGCCGGCATGGACACCACGCAGTCCGACGAGATCAAGAACAAGCTCGCGACGGACTTCAAGGTCGACCCGGAGAAGATCGCCGCCGACCTCGTCGGTCCCAGCTGGGGCGACCAGATCGCCAGCAAGGCCTGGCAGGGCCTGGCGATCTTCATGGTCCTGGTGGTGATCTATCTGGCGATCGCCTTCGAGTGGCGTATGGCCATCGCGGCGCTCGTCGCACTGATCCACGACATCACCATCACCGTCGGCATCTACGCCCTCGTCGGCTTCGAGGTCACGCCGGGCACGGTGATCGGTCTGCTGACCATCCTCGGTTACTCGCTCTACGACACGGTGGTCGTCTTCGACTCCCTCAAGGAGCAGACGAAGGACATCACCAAGCAGACCCGCTGGACCTACAGCGACATCGCCAACCGCTCGATCAACAGCACCCTGGTCCGCTCCATCAACACCACGGTGGTTGCGCTGCTGCCGGTGGCGGGCCTGCTGTTCATCGGTGGTGGCTTCCTCGGCGCGGGCACGCTCAACGACATCTCGCTGTCGCTGTTCGTCGGCCTCGCCGCCGGTGCGTACTCCTCGATCTTCATCGCCACGCCGCTCGTGGCGGACCTCAAGGAGCTCGAGCCGCAGATGAAGTCCCTCAAGAAGCGGGTCCTGGCCAAGCGCGCCCAGGCCGGCGCCGAGGACGAGCAGGCGGAGGCCCGCGGCGAGGACTCGCACGGGGACGAGCCGGAGGACGCCCACGCGGTCGTCGGCCCGCGCACCCAGCCCGCCTCGCGCACCCGGGGCCGCGGCCGACCCTCCGGGAAGCGGCGATGACCGACATCAAGGAGCTGCTGTTCAGCCGCATCCGTGACGTGGCCGACTACCCGGAGCCGGGTGTGATGTTCAAGGACATCACCCCGCTCCTGGCGGACCCGGCGGCGTTCACCGCGCTGACCGACGCGCTCGCGGAGATCGCCGGGCGCACCGGCGCGACCAAGGTCGTCGGCCTGGAGGCCCGCGGCTTCATCCTCGGCGCCCCGGTGGCCGTCCGCGCGGGCCTCGGCTTCATCCCCGTACGCAAGGCGGGCAAGCTCCCCGGAGCCACCCTCGGCCAGGCGTACGACCTGGAGTACGGCTCCGCGGAGATCGAGGTGCACGCCGAGGACCTGTCGGCCGACGACCGCGTCCTGATCGTCGACGACGTCCTGGCCACCGGCGGCACCGCCGAGGCCGCGATCCAGCTGATCCGCAGGGCCGGCGCCGAGGTCGCGGGCCTCGCGGTCCTGATGGAACTCGGCTTCCTCGCGGGCCGCCCCCGCCTGGAATCGGCCCTGGAGGGCGCTCCTCTGGAAGCGCTGCTGGTGGTCTGAGTCCGACACAGTGCTTCAGGTCTCACAAAAACGGCCGTCCCGGTAGATCCGGGGCGGCCGTTTTCGTTGCCCACAGCGGCGCCGAGCCCCCTCCGGAATGCCGGCGGCAGCCCCTCATGTTTCTCCGGTAGACGGTCCTCACATCGGCCTGAAGGCGATCCTGAGCCGCAGGATCGCTACCATGGGGTCTCCGGAGCCTGATCGGGGGACCCGGATCGCGCACGAGGAGTCCTCTTGCCAGACGAGGCCCAGCCACTGACCGCCGCCAAGCCCGAGCCTTCGGCAGGCGCCGCGGCCACGCCCGCGCCGAGCGCGAAGAACGCCGCGCAGGGCTCGGTCGAGCACGCCCAGTCCGCGCCCGTCGACAAGTCGGCCGAGCAGCCGCGCCCCAAGCCGGCCGCGCCCGAGCGCCCCGCGCCCGCGTCCACGCCCGCCGCGGTCCGCCCGCCGGCCGGCCAGCCCGCCCGCTCCGGCTCCTCCAACCGCGTCCGCGCCCGTCTGGCCCGCCTCGGCGTCCAGCGCTCCAACCCGTACAACCCGGTCCTGGAGCCGCTGCTGCGGATAGTGCGCAGCAACGACCCGAAGATCGAGACCGCGACCCTCCGCAAGATCGAGACGGCCTACCAGGTCGCCGAGCGCTGGCACCGCGGCCAGAAGCGCAAGAGCGGCGACCCGTACATCACGCACCCCCTCGCGGTGACCACCATCCTCGCCGAGCTCGGCATGGACCCCGCCACGCTCATGGCGGGCCTGCTGCACGACACCGTCGAGGACACCGAGTACGGCCTGGACCAGCTCCGCCGCGACTTCGGCGACTCGGTCGCCCTGCTCGTCGACGGCGTCACCAAGCTCGACAAGGTCAAGTTCGGCGAGGCCGCCCAGGCCGAGACCGTGCGCAAGATGGTCGTCGCCATGGCCAAGGACCCGCGCGTCCTGGTCATCAAGCTCGCCGACCGCCTGCACAACATGCGCACCATGCGCTATCTCAAGCGCGAGAAGCAGGAGAAGAAGGCGCGCGAGACCCTCGAGATCTACGCGCCACTCGCCCACCGCCTGGGCATGAACACCATCAAATGGGAACTGGAGGACCTCGCCTTCGCGATCCTCTACCCCAAGATGTACGACGAGATCGTCCGGCTCGTCGCCGAGCGCGCCCCCAAGCGCGACGAGTACCTCGCCATAGTGACCGACGAGGTGCAGCAGGACCTGCGCGCGGCCCGCATCAAGGCGACCGTCACCGGCCGCCCGAAGCACTACTACAGCGTCTACCAGAAGATGATCGTCCGCGGCCGTGACTTCGCGGAGATCTACGACCTGGTGGGCATCCGCGTCCTCGTGGACACGGTCAGGGACTGCTACGCGGCCCTGGGCACCGTCCACGCCCGCTGGAACCCGGTTCCGGGGCGGTTCAAGGACTACATCGCGATGCCCAAGTTCAACATGTACCAGTCGCTGCACACCACGGTCATCGGCCCCAACGGCAAGCCCGTCGAGCTCCAGATCCGGACCTTCGACATGCACCGCCGCGCCGAGTACGGCATCGCCGCGCACTGGAAGTACAAGCAGGAGGCCGTCGCCGGAACCTCCAAGGTGCGTTCGGACCAGCCGAGGACCACCGGCAAGGACGACCACCTCAACGACATGGCGTGGCTGCGCCAGTTGCTCGACTGGCAGAAGGAGACCGAGGACCCCGGGGAGTTCCTGGAGTCCCTGCGCTTCGACCTGTCGCGCAACGAGGTCTTCGTCTTCACCCCCAAGGGCGACGTGATAGCGCTGCCCGCGGGCGCGACACCCGTGGACTTCTCGTACGCGGTCCACACCGAGGTCGGCCACCGCACCATAGGGGCGAGGGTCAACGGCCGCCTCGTACCGCTCGAATCCACCCTGGACAACGGCGACTTGGTGGAGGTCTTCACCTCCAAGGCGGCCGGCGCGGGCCCGTCCCGCGACTGGCTCGGGTTCGTCAAGTCCCCGCGGGCCCGCAACAAGATCCGGGCCTGGTTCTCCAAGGAACGCCGCGACGAGGCGATCGAGCAGGGCAAGGACGCCATCGTCCGCGCGATGCGCAAGCAGAACCTGCCGATCCAGCGCATCCTGACCGGCGACTCCCTCGTGACGCTCGCCCACGAGATGCGCTACCCCGACATCTCCGCGCTCTACGCGGCGATCGGCGAGGGCCATGTCTCCGCGCAGAACGTCGTGCAGAAACTGGTCTCCGCGCTCGGCGGCGAGGAGGCGGCCACCGAGGAGATCGACGAGTCGGTCCCGCCGTCCCGCGGCCGTGGCCGCAAGCGCCGTTCCAGCGCCGACCCCGGCGTCGTGGTCAAGGGCGTCGACGACGTGTGGGTCAAGCTCGCCCGCTGCTGCACCCCCGTACCCGGCGACCCCATCATCGGTTTCGTCACACGCGGTAGCGGCGTATCGGTTCACCGCAGCGACTGTGTGAACGTGGACTCACTGTCCCGCGAGCCCGAGCGCATCCTCGAGGTCGAGTGGGCGCCCACCCAGTCCTCGGTCTTCCTGGTCGCCATCCAGGTCGAGGCCCTGGACCGCTCCCGGCTCCTCTCCGACGTCACCCGCGTCCTGTCCGACCAGCACGTCAACATCCTCTCCGCGGCCGTCCAGACCTCCCGCGACCGCGTCGCCACCTCCCGCTTCACCTTCGAGATGGGCGACCCGAAGCACCTCGGCCACGTCCTGAAGGCGGTACGCGGCGTGGAGGGCGTCTACGACGTCTACCGCGTGACGTCGGCGCGCGCCCGGGCGTAGGGCAGACCACGAGAAGGGCCCCGTACCGAGGTACGGGGCCCTTCTCGTGGTAGCAGCAGTCGAACCGCGCCTGGTGTCAGCCGCCGAACTCCTGCAGACCCTTCAGCGCCTGGTCCAGAAGCGCCTGGCGGCCCTCCAGCTCGCGCTCGAGCTTGTCGGCGCGGGCGTTGTTGCCCTGGGCGCGGGCCTGCTCGATCTGGCCCTGGAGCTTGGCCACGGCGTCCTGGAGCTGGCCGGTGAGACCCGCGGCACGCGCGCGTGCCTCCGGGTTCGTCCGGCGCCACTCGGTCTCCTCGGCCTCCTGGATGGCCCGCTCGACGGCGTGCATCCGGCCCTCGACCTTGGGACGCGCGTCGCGCGGGACGTGGCCGATGGCCTCCCAGCGCTCGTTGAGCTGGCGGAACGCGGACCGCGCCGCCTTGAGGTCGGTGACCGGGAGGATCTTCTCGGCCTCCCCGGCCAGCTCCTCCTTGAGCTTCAGGTTCTCCGTCTGCTCGGCGTCGCGCTCGGCGAAGACCGAGCTGCGGGCGGCGAAGAAGACGTCCTGGGCGCCGCGGAAGCGGTTCCACAGGTCGTCCTCGTGCTCGCGCTGGGCACGGCCCGCGGCCTTCCACTCCGCCATCAGCTCGCGGTAGCGGGCGGCCGTCGGACCCCAGTCGGAGGAGTTGGACAGCGCCTCGGCCTCGGAGACCAGCCGTTCCTTGGTCTTACGGGCCTCCTCGCGCTGTGCGTCGAGCGAGGCGAAGTGGGCCTTGCGACGCTTGGAGAACGCCGACCGGGCGTGCGAGAAGCGGTGCCACAGTTCGTCGTCGGACTTGCGGTCCAGCCGCGGCAGACCCTTCCAGGTGTCCACCAGGGCCCGCAGCCGCTCACCGGCCGCCCGCCACTGGTCGGACTGCGCCAGCTCCTCCGCCTCGACGACCAGCGCCTCCTTGGAGTGCCGGGCCTCGTCGGACTGCTTGGCGCGCTGCTGCTTGCGCTCCTCGCGACGCTTCTCGACCGTCTCCACGAGCTTGTCCAGACGCACCTTGAGGGCGTCCAGGTCACCGACCGCGTGGTGCGCGTCCACCTGCTCGCGAATGTGGTCGATGGCGACCTGTGCGTCCTTCGCCGACAGATCGGTGGTCTTCACTCGCTTCTCGAGGAGGCCGATCTCGACAACCAGGCCCTCGTACTTGCGCTCGAAGTAGGCCAGCGCCTCCTCAGGGGAGCCGGCCTGCCAGGAACCGACGACCTGCTCGCCGTCGGCCGTACGCACGTACACGGTCCCCGTCTCGTCGACGCGGCCCCACGGGTCGCTGCTCACAGCGCCTCCTCCACATGATGCCTGCATGGGGCTTCAGCACCCCCGGGCATCGTCCACAGTTTCGTCACGGCCAACATAGGCGACCGGCGGGTTGCCTGTCCGCATCCCGCGCGACCGAAATTTCGCTGTTGGGGGTCAGGATTTGGTGACAGTCGCCTTGTTGATCACGACCGTTGCGTTGGGAGCGCCATCGCCCGCTCCGGTGCTCTCACCCGCGGCCGCGATCTTCTTCAGGACCGTCATACCGGATTCGGAAACGGTACCGAACGGCGTGTAGCTCGGCGGCAGCTGACTGTCCTGGTAGACGAGGAAGAACTGGCTGCCTCCGGTGTGCGCCTTCCCGGTGTTCGCCATCGCGATGGTGCCCGCCGGGTAGATGTTGTCCTTGAGGCTTTTGTCCTTCAGGTTCTCGTCCGGGATCGTGTAGCCGGGACCACCGCTGCCGCTGCCCGTCGGGTCGCCGCACTGGAGCACGTAGATGCCGTTGGTGGTGAGCCGGTGGCACTTGGTGTGGTCGAAGTAGCCCTTGGCCGCGAGGAAGTCGAACGAGTTGACGGTGTGCGGGGCCGCCTTCGTCTTGAGCGCGATGTCTATGTCACCGCACGTCGTCGCCAGCTTCATCGTGTACTTCGCCGACTTGTCGATCGTCATCGACGGCTCCTTCTTCCAGGTCGCCGTCTTGACCTTGCCCTCCGCGGCCTTCTTGCACGGGTCGGCGATCGCGCTGGGCGTCGGCGACGGCGTGGCCGCGGCGGCGTCGGACTTGTCGTCGTCGCCCTTGAGGACGTCCGACGTATAGAGCGCCAGACTGCCCACCAGGATCACGCCGAGCACCGACGCGATCACGGAGTTGCGCATGCGGGCCTTGCGCCGCGCGGCCGTGCGCCGCTGCTGCTGCCGCAAGAACTTCTCCCGGGCGAGCTGCCGCTTCCGCTGTTCCTGGGTGACCACCGGGTTCTCTCCTCATGCGTCTCGTATGTCTGCTGGGACGCCTGCGTCTTGTGAGCCGACCGCGTGCGTGTGCCCCGTACCGTATATGGGTTCGCTGAGGAAACGGCAGCGCCGGTAGGCTCTGACCACAGGCGCAGCCGTTTTTTAAGCCCACCCTTATCGACACAACGAAGGACGATCGTGCTCATTGCCGGGTTCCCCGCCGGGGCCTGGGGGACGAACTGTTATCTCGTCGCCCCCGCCGCCGGTGAGGAGTGCGTGATCATCGACCCGGGCCATCAGGCCGCCCAGGGAGTCGAAGAGGCACTGAAGAAGCATCGGCTCAAGCCCGTCGCCGTCGTCCTCACCCATGGCCACATCGACCATGTGGCCTCGGTCGTCCCGGTCTGCGGAGCGCACGACGTACCCGCGTGGATCCACCCCGAGGACCGGTTCATGATGAGCGACCCGGAGAAGGCGCTCGGCCGCTCCATCGGGATGCCGCTCATGGGCGAACTGACCGTGGGGGAGCCGGACGACGTCAAGGAACTGACCGACGGCGTGAAGCTGGAACTGGCGGGACTGGAGCTCACCGTGGCGCACGCGCCCGGCCATACCAGGGGGTCGGTGACCTTCGGCCTGCCCGAGGTGGCGGACATTCCTCCGCTTCTCTTCTCGGGCGACCTGCTGTTCGCCGGCTCCATCGGACGCACCGATTTCCCCGGTGGCTCCATGGACGACATGCTCGAGTCCCTGGCCCGCGTGGTCCTGCCTCTCGACGACTCGACCGTGGTGCTGCCCGGCCACAACGAGCACACGACCATCGGCCGTGAGCGTGCCACCAACCCGTATCTGCGGCAAGTGGCCGCAGGCCGCCAGGATCACAGCGCGCATGTCGA
Organism: Streptomyces sp. NBC_00019; assembly: GCF_045041015.1. Classification (NCBI taxonomy): domain Bacteria; kingdom Bacillati; phylum Actinomycetota; class Actinomycetes; order Kitasatosporales; family Streptomycetaceae; genus Streptomyces; species Streptomyces sp. NBC_00019. The sequence continues at coordinate 2,256,955 of NZ_CP108302.1, read as the reverse complement.
CGCTCCCCGACGAGGAATGTGACGAGACTTTCCGTGAGCACCTTCAAGGCCCCCAAGGGCACGTACGACCTCATCCCGCCGGACAGCGCGAAGTTCCTCGCGGTGCGCGAGGCGATCGCGGCTCCGCTGCGCAACTCCGGCTACGGCTACATCGAGACGCCCGGTTTCGAGAGCGTCGAGCTCTTCGCGCGCGGTGTCGGTGAGTCCACCGACATCGTGACCAAGGAGATGTACGCCTTCGAGACCAAGGGCGGCGACAAGCTGGCCCTGCGCCCCGAGGGCACGGCCTCCGTGCTGCGCGCGGCGCTGGAGGCCAACCTCCACAAGGCGGGCAACCTCCCCGTCAAGCTCTGGTACTCGGGCTCGTACTACCGCTACGAGCGCCCGCAGAAGGGCCGTTACCGCCACTTCTCCCAGGTGGGCGCCGAGGCGATCGGTGCCGAGGACCCGGCGCTGGACGCCGAGCTGATCATCCTGGCCGACCAGGCGTACCGCTCGCTGGGGCTGCGCGACTTCCGGATCCTCCTCAACAGCCTGGGCGACAAGGAGTGCCGTCCGGTGTACCGGGAGGCGCTGCAGAACTTCCTCCGGGGGCTCGACCTCGACGAGGAGACGCTGCGCCGCGCGGAGATCAACCCGCTGCGCGTCCTGGACGACAAGCGCGAGGCGGTCCAGCAGCAGCTCGGGGACGCCCCGCTCCTGCGCGACTACCTCTGCGATGCCTGCAAGGCGTACCACGAGGAGGTCCGCGAACTGATCACCGCGGCGGGCGTCGCCTTCGAGGACGACCCCAAGCTGGTGCGCGGCCTGGACTACTACACCCGGACGACCTTCGAGTTCGTCCACGACGGTCTGGGCTCGCAGTCCGCGGTGGGCGGCGGTGGCCGCTACGACGGCCTGTCCGAGATGATCGGCGGCCCCGCGCTGCCGTCGGTGGGCTGGGCGCTGGGCGTCGACCGCACCGTGCTGGCGCTGGAGGCGGAGGGCGTGGAGCTCGAACTCCCCTCCACGACCAGTGTCTTCGCGGTCCCGCTGGGCGAGGAGGCCCGTCGCGTCCTCTTCGCCAAGGTGACGGAGCTCCGGAAGGTCGGTATCGCGGCCGACTTCTCCTACGGTGCCAAGGGCCTCAAGGGCGCCATGAAGAACGCCAACCGCAGCGGCGCCCGCTACACGGTCGTCGCCGGCGAACGCGACCTCGCCGAGGGCGTCGTCCAGCTCAAGGACATGGAGTCCGGTGAGCAGACGGCGATCGGCGTGAACGAGATCGTGGCGGAGCTGGAAGCACGGCTGGGCTGAGTGTTTCTCGCCCCCGCCGCCCCTACCCGTCCCATCTCTGGGGGCTGCGCCCCCAGACCCCTGCTTCGGCCCTGAAGGGGCCTCGTCCTCAAACGCCGGGCGGGCTGGTTGGTCAGCCCTTCCGGCGTTTGAGGAGCGGGGGTCCAAGGGGGAGCCCCCGTGGGTGCGGGGTTGAAGGGGCGGCAGCCCCTGGGGATGGGAATGGGTAGGGGCGGCGGGGGCGAAGACCTCAGTCCAGCAGCCCGAACCGCATCGCACTCGTCACCGCCGCCGTCCGGTCGTCCACCCCCAACTTGCCGAAGACCCGCAGCAAGTGCGTCTTCACCGTGGACTCCCCGATGTACAGCCGTCGCCCGATCTCCGCGTTCGTGCACCCCTCCGCCACCAGCCGCAGTACAGCCGTCTCGCGCTCGGACAGATGTGGACGTTCCGGCCTGGTCCGCAGTTGGTCCACCAGGCGAGCCGCCACCGACGGCGCCAGTACGGTCTCGCCGCGCGCGGCCGCCCGTACCGCTTCCGCCAACTCCCCGCGGGGCAGGTCCTTGAGCAGGTAGCCCGCCGCTCCCGCCTCCACGGCCCGCAGGATGTCGCGGTCCGTCTCGTAGGTGGTCAGCACGATCACCCGGCAGCCCAGTCCGGCCGCGGTCATCCGCTCGATCGAGTCCACGCCCCCGCCACCGGGCATCCGCAGGTCCATCAGCACGATGTCGGGGCGGAGCTCCGCCGCCAGCGCCTCCGCCTGGGGGCCGCTGGACGCGTCGGCGACCACCTCCAGGTCCGGCTCCGCGCTCAGCATGGCCCGCAACCCCTCCCGTACGACGGGGTGGTCGTCGGCCAGGATGATCCGGATCACGATGAGCTCCTCACAGGCGGTACAGGCAGCCGGACGGTGACCGTCGTGCCGGTGCCGGGGGCGCTGTCCACCCGGGCGGTCCCGCCGACCTCGGCGGCCCGGGCGCGCAACCCCGCCAGCCCGTAGCCGTCGGTCACGGTCGAGGGGTCGAAACCGCAGCCGTCGTCCCGTACGAACACGGTCAGTGTCTCCTCGGCGTACGCCAGGGCGATCCCGACGGCCGCCGAACTCCCGGCGTGCTTACGGGCGTTCGACAACGCCTCCTGGCAGGAGCGCAGGGCCACCACCTCCGCCCCGGCAGGCGACGGCCGCACCGGTCCCGTCACCTCCAGCGTCGCCGCATGGCGGGCGGCGAGCCGACGCAGCGCGTCGGGGAGCGCGGCGCCGTCCAGGTCCACCGGTGCCGCCCCGGCGACCAGGGCGCGTGCCTCGGCGAGATTCTGCCGGGCCGTCCCCTCCATGAGCGCCAGATGCCGGCGGGCCTGCGGCACGTCGCACTCCAGCTCGGCCTCGACCGCCTGGACGAGCATCAGCAGGCTGGTGAAGCCCTGGGCGAGCGTGTCGTGGATCTCCCGGGCCATCCGCTCCCGTTCGGCCAGCGCCCCGTGCGCCGCCGACAGCCGCGACACCTCGTGCCGGCTCGCGTCCAGCTCCGCGATCAGCTCGGCCCGGTCCTGGCTCTGCTCGATGATCCGGATGATCCAACTGCCGATGGCCGCCGAGAAGACGAAGGTGACGACCGCGAACGTCGAGTTGAAGAAGACGTCCTGGTCGCTCGGCCACCACAGAAGAGCCCAGCCCACCACGGGCACGAGGTTGATGACGGCCACGGCCCCCATCGCCCACCGGACGCGCAGCGTCATGAAGCACGGCGGTACCAGCGCGAACGTCATCAGCCGTGTCTCGCCGACCAGCACCGCCGACGGCAGGAACAACGCCATCATGGCCGCCAGAAAGCCCAGCGCCCGGCGCTCGTCCGGCGGATCGCCCCGAAGGATGGGGCGGCCGACGACGACGTACAGCGGGATCAACGGTACGAGCAGCGCCGCCGCCGTGACCCGGACCGGCCACCCCGGGAAGTCCGTGCCCAGCACGAACACCAGGGTGGCCAGCCAGATCAGCGCGAAGTACGTGTCCCAGAGCCGGAACGAACGGTCCCAGGTGTACGCGCCGACGAGCCCTGCGGGGATCCTCATCCGTCGCGCCGGTTCTTCCACCGGAAGGTCAGCAGGCACAGCACCAATCCTCCGATGCACCAGGCCCCCAGGACCAGCGCGATACGGCCGAACTCCCAGCCGCCGGCCTGTTCGAGGACCTGCGCCGAGTCCGGCAGGAACACCCCGCGCAGACCCTGGCACATCCACTTCAGCGGGAACAGGGCACCGATGTTCAGCATCCAGTCGGGGATGGTGTCGATCGCGATGTACACCCCGGAGATGAACTGCAGGACCAGGAAGGGCAGTACGACCACGGAGGTCGCGCTCTTGCCGGACTTCGGGACCGAGCTGATCGCGATGCCGAGCAGGGCGCACGCCGTCAGTCCGAGGACGAAGATCCAGGTGAAGCGGAACCAGTGCGTGGCGTCCGAGGGCAGATCGACGTCGTACAGCGTCGTGCCGACGAGCAGCAGGATCGCCGTCTCCATCAGGCCGGTGACCAGAACCAGCCAGATCTTCCCGAGGAAGTACGAGGCCGGCGGCATGGGGGTGCCCCGGAGCCTGCGCAGCACCTTCTCGTCGCGCTCGATGGCGATCGAGATGCCGAGGGACTGGAAGCTCGTCGACATGATGCCGGCGGCCATCATCGCGGGGACGTAGAGCTGCGAGGCCGTGATGCCGGCGCCCTTCACGTCGTCGCTGAAGATCGACGCGAACAGGAACAGGAAGACGACCGGGAAGGCGAAGGTGAACACCACCTGGTCGCGCTGGCGGAAGAACTGCCTGAGTTCCAGGGCGCCCCGCTGGAGGCCGATGCCGAACGCGCCGGGCAGCCGCTCGGCGACCGCGTCCGCGCGTGTCCGTACGACAGTCGTGGTCATCGTGCGTCCTCCTGTCCGGTCAGCCGGAGGTAGACGTCCTCCAGCGTGGGGCGACTGACCCGCAGCCCCGGGATCTCGCCGTCGAAGCGGTGGGTGAGCTCGGCGACCGTGCGGGTCGGAGTGAGTGTCCGCTCGGTGCGCGGGGTGCCGTCCGGCTCGGTCCACGCGACGGTGGCCTCGGTGCCGTACCGGTCCCGCAGGGCGGCCGGGCGGCCCTCGGCGACGATCCGCCCCGCGGTCACCACGGCGAGGCGGTCGGCCAGGGCCTCCGCCTCCTCCAGGTAGTGCGTGGTGAGGAGGATGGTCGTGCCCTCGTCCGCCAGGGAGCGGATCAGGTCCCAGAACTGGCGTCGGGCCGCCGGGTCGAAGCCGGTCGTCGGTTCGTCCAGGAGCAGCAGCTCGGGACCGCCGATCACGCCGAGCGCCACATCGAGGCGGCGGCGCTGCCCGCCCGACAGGGCCTTGATCCGGCTGCCCGCCTTCGCCTGAAGACCCACCAGACCGATGACCTCCTCAGGGTCACGCGGCTTCGGGTAGTAGCGGGCGAAGTGCCGTACGGTCTCGCGGACCGTCAACTCCGCGGGTGCCGATTCGTCCTGCCAGACGATTCCGACATGTGAGCGCCACGCACGCGTGCCCTTCGCCGGATCCGCGCCGAGCACCCGGACCTCGCCCGCGTCCCGGCTCCGGTTGCCCTGGAGGATCTCCAACGTCGTGCTCTTGCCCGCGCCATTGGGCCCCAGCAGGCCGAACACCTCGCCCCTGCCGATGCCGAGATCGATACCGTCGACCGCGATCACGTCGCCGTACTGCTTGCGCAGCCCCCGTACGTCCACCGCGAGTTCGTTCGCGTGTGTTGTCATGCCCTCGAGCTTCGACCGGAACCGAACGCTCAGGGACGACCAGGCGTACTTCCTTATGTCCACCGAACGGTGGACACGGGCCCGTGTACGGCACAATGGCCCCTGCCCGAAGAAGGTCCAACTCCCAAGCAGACGGAATCGGCGTGATGAGCAAGACCACAGTCAAAGACGTCTCCACCGAGCCCGAGCCCGAGCCGGAGCGGACGGCCGCTGAGCCACGGCTGGTGGGTGGCAGTCGTGCCTTCGCCATCATGCTGCTGCTCACCGGAGCGGCCGGCCTGCTCGCCGCGTGGGTCATCACGATCGACAAGTTCAAGCTGCTCGAGGCCAAGGTCGCGGGCACGAGCTACACCCCGGGTTGCAGTCTGAACCCCGTCGTCTCCTGCGGCAGCGTCATGGAGTCCAAGCAGGCCGCCGTCTTCGGGTTCCCCAACCCGGTGCTCGGCCTCGTCGCCTACGGCATCGTCATCGGCGTCGGCATGAGCCTGCTGGCCAGGGCCCGCTTCCCGCGCTGGTACTGGCTGACCTTCAACGCCGGCACCCTCTTCGGCGTCTCTTTCTGCGCCTGGCTGATGTTCCAGTCGCTGTACCGGATCAACGCGCTGTGCCTGTGGTGCTCCCTGGCCTGGGTCGCGACGATCATCATGTTCTGGTACGTGACCTCGTTCAACGTGCGCAACGGCTTCCTGCCCGCCCCGCGCTGGCTGAAGAGCTTCTTCGGCGAGTTCACCTGGGTGCTGCCGGTTCTGCACATCGGGATCATCGGCATGCTGATCCTGACGCGCTGGTGGGACTTCTGGACCAGCTGACCCGGCCTGCACAGGCGCCGGCGGGATTGTCAGTGCGGTGAATTAGGGTTCTTGACGTGGAGCCCGACCTGTTCACCGCAGCCGCCGAAGAGCGCCAGGAGAAGGACCCCGCCGCGAGTCCCCTGGCGGTGCGGATGCGCCCGCGCACCCTCGACGAGGTGGTGGGCCAGCAGCATCTGCTGAAGCCCGGCTCGCCCCTGCGCCGCTTGGTCGGCGAGGGCACGGGCGGCCCGGCGGGCCCGTCCTCGGTGATCCTGTGGGGTCCGCCCGGCACCGGCAAGACAACCCTCGCCTACGTCGTCTCCAAGGCCACCAACAAGCGCTTCGTCGAACTGTCGGCGATCACCGCGGGCGTCAAGGAGGTCCGCGCGGTCATCGAGGGAGCCCGCCGCGCCACCGGTGGGTACGGCAAGGAGACCGTCCTCTTCCTCGACGAGATCCACCGCTTCAGCAAGGCCCAGCAGGACTCCCTCCTCCCGGCCGTCGAGAACCGCTGGGTCACCCTGATCGCGGCGACCACCGAGAACCCGTACTTCTCGGTGATCTCCCCGCTGCTGTCCCGCTCGCTCCTGCTGACCCTCGAACCCCTCACGGACGACGATCTGCGCGGGCTGCTGCGAAGGGCGCTCGGCGACGAGCGCGGCCTCAAGGACGCCGTCACCCTTCCCGAGGACACCGAGGACCACCTCCTGCGGATCGCCGGTGGCGACGCCCGCCGGGCCCTGACGGCCCTCGAGGCCGCTGCCGGGGCCGCGCTCGACAAGGGCGAGGCGGAGGTCTCCCTCACCACGCTCGAGGAGACGGTCGACCGCGCGGCCGTGAAGTACGACCGCGACGGCGACCAGCACTACGACGTCGCCAGCGCCCTCATCAAGTCCATCCGGGGCTCGGATGTCGACGCCGCGCTGCACTACCTGGCCCGGATGATCGAGGCCGGCGAGGACCCCCGCTTCATCGCCCGCCGCCTGATGATCTCCGCCAGCGAGGACATCGGCCTGGCCGATCCCCAGGCCCTGCCGATCGCGGTCGCGGCCGCCCAGGCCGTCGCCATGATCGGCTTCCCCGAGGCCGCCCTGACCCTCAGCCACGCCACCATCGCCCTCGCGCTGGCCCCCAAGTCCAACGCCGCGACGATGGCGATCGGCGCCGCCATGGAGGACGTACGCAAGGGACTGGCCGGATCCGTGCCGCCCCACCTGCGCGACGGGCACTACAAGGGCGCCGCCAAGCTCGGCCACGCGCAGGGGTACGTGTATCCGCACGATCTGCCCGAGGGCATCGCCGAGCAGCAGTACGCCCCGGACGCCCTCAAGGACCGCGAGTACTACGCGCCGACCAGGCACGGCGCCGAGGCGCGGTACGCGGACGCGGTGGAGTGGACGAGGAACCACCTCGGTCGCAAGCGGTCCTGAGCGCCCTGTAGAATCCCTCGCAGTGCTGCGTCCTGTGCAGTCAGAACAGGACAGTCAGCCGGAGCCAGTCAGAGGACCCAGTCCTCGGATCGGCTCCAGGAGCGTCGCGCACCGTTCGATTGGTGTCGCGGGCAGCCCACCACCACTCGTCGTATGACGGGACCGGTCGGTGGGCCACTCGCGTGCTGCACGTATGTGCCCAGACCAGGGGAGCGGCTGCCCATCAGGCCCGGCAACGGACCCGGAGGGTTTCCCCGGCTGCGGATGCGACCTCCCTCAACCCTGACAAGCCGAACACTGAGAAATGAGAGATTGTGGCGAACCAGTCCCGCCCCAAGGTCAAGAAGTCGCGTGCCCTCGGCATCGCGCTGACCCCGAAGGCCGTCAAGTACTTCGAGGCCCGTCCCTACCCCCCGGGTGAGCACGGCCGTGGCCGCAAGCAGAACTCGGACTACAAGGTCCGTCTGCTCGAGAAGCAGCGGCTGCGTGCGCAGTACGACGTGTCCGAGCGCCAGCTCGTCCGCGCCTACGAGCGTGCCTCCAAGGTGCAGGGCAAGACCGGTGAGGCCCTGATCATCGAGCTCGAGCGCCGTCTCGACGCGCTGGTCCTGCGTTCGGGCATCGCCCGCACGATCTACCAGGCCCGCCAGATGGTCGTCCACGGCCACATCGAGGTCAACGGCGGCAAGGTCGACAAGCCGTCGTTCCGCGTCCGTCCCGACGACGTCGTGATGGTCCGCGAGCGCAGCCGCAGCAAGACGCTGTTCGAGGTATCCCGTGCCGGTGGGTTCGCCCCCGACGGCGAGACCCCGCGCTACCTCCAGGTGAACCTCGGCGCCCTGGCGTTCCGCCTGGACCGCGAGCCGAACCGCAAGGAGATCCCGGTGATCTGCGACGAGCAGCTCGTCGTCGAGTACTACGCCCGCTGATCACCAGCCGGACGTAGGACACGCACCACCTCAGCCCGCCGTCTCCCCACCCTTCCGGGTGGGCGAGGCGGCGGGTTGCTGCATGGCGACGCCACCCTGAGCGTGCCGAGCCGCTCCGCGCGGTGCGGGCAGTGCCTTTGGACTCCGCCCCAGCGCCCGGGCCACGGCCGCGTCCCGACCGAGCCGGCCCCCTGTCCGCACGCACTCCGCGTACCGCTCGCCGCCCAGGTTCTCGCGGGCCGTCGCCTCGCACAGCTCGTGCGGCGCGTTGTAGTAGGCGGAGCCGAACAGCGGCAGGCCCACCGAGGGCCACATCGAGGCGGCTGCGCCCTGCAGGACCGCGGCCTCCGCCGAGTCGCCCTGGGCCGCCGTGACCAGGGCCAGCAGTTCGATCGTCAGCACCGAGCCGAGCAGATCGTGAAAGGCGTGGGCGGCGCCGAGACAGTCGGTCAGCAGCGTGCGAGCCGCCGCCGGATCGCCCTCGCTCCAGGCCGCGTACGCCAGCACATACAGCGCATACGACCTGGTCCAGCCCTCGCCGTGGTCCTCGCAGACCCGACGGACGTCCTGGCACAGCCGCACCGCCTCCGGCAGGTCGCCCTGGAACGCCCGCGTCATCGCCAGCTCGACCTGACCCATCAGGACGTTGCTGTTGAGCTCGCCGATCTCCCGGTAACGCTCCAGCGCCGAGCGCAGCAGCGTCTCCGCGCGGGCCATGTCGTCGCTGACCAGGGCCAGACAGCCGGTGCGGTGCTCGGCGTACGCCACCGCCGTTGGGTTCGCGGAGCGCTCCGCCTCCTCCCGGCACTCGTGGAGCGCGGCCAGCGCCGGCACCGTGTCGCCCTGCAGGATCGCGACGTAGCCGAGCACCCACAGGGCCTTGAGCCGGGACAGTTCGTTGTCGGACTCCAGCCGCACGGCCTGCTCCACCCAGTGCCGCCCCTCCGACAGCCGTCCGCAGCCGACCCAGTAGAACCAGAGCGAACCCGCCAGGTACTGGCCCAGATGCGCCTCGTCCGGATCGCCGAGGCAGTGCTCCAGAGCGCTGCGCAGATTCGGCAGCTCCGCGTCGATGCGGGCGGCCACCTCGGCCTGCCGCGGGGAGAACCAGTCCAGCTCGCACCAGGTCGCCAGGCCCAGATACCAGTCGCGGTGCCGTCGCCGCAGCCGCTCCGCGTCCCCGGTCGCCTCCAGCCACTCGGCGCCGTACGCCCGGACCGTGTCCAGCATCCGGTAGCGCACACCCGTCGCGGTCTCCTCCCGGCCGACCACGGACTCAGTGAGCAGCTCCGTCAGCACGTCGAGAACGTCCTGCTCGGCCAGCCCGTTTCCGCTGCACACGTACTCCACGGCCTCCAGGTCGAACGGCCCGGCGAACACCGAGAGGCGTGACCACAGCAGCCGCTCCCGCGGCGTGCACAGCTCATGGCTCCAGCCGATCGCCGTACGCAGCGTCCGATGCCGGGGCAGAGTGTCCCGCCCACCGCCGGTCAGCAGCCGGAACCGGTCGTCGAGCCGCTCCAGCAACTGACCGGGGGACAGGGCCCGCAGCCGCCCGGCGGCCAGTTCGACGGCGAGCGGGATGCCGTCGAGGCGCCGGCACAGTTCCCGTACGTCGGGATCGGCGGCGACGGACACGCCCTGCCGGCCCGCCCGGTCCACGAAGAGCTCCACGGCCTCGGCCTCGGCGAGCGGCTCCAGCGCGAACACCCGCTCGCCCGCCACGGACAGCGGACGGCGGCCCACGGCGAGCACCCTGAGCCCCGGCGCCCGGTGCAGCAGATCGGTCACCAGCTCGGCGCAGACGTCCACCAGGTGCTCGAACCCGTCGAGAACCAGCAGGAGTTCACGCCCAGGCCGCGCCAGGTGCGCGAGCAGGATCTCGCGCGGCAGCCGTGTGGTGTGGTCGGCCAGCCCCAGCGCCTCCACGACCGCGAAGTCGACGAACTCCGGATCGCGCACCGACGCCAGCTCGACCCGCCACGCCCCGTCCCGCAGCGCCGCCCGTGCCGCCAGCCGGGACTTGCCGATGCCGCCGGCGCCGGTCACGGTCACCAGCCGAGAGCTCTCCAGAGCCAGCGAGAGTGCGGCGAGTTCGGCCGAGCGGCCCACGAACGCGTCCAGTTCGAGGGGGAGGTTGCCGTCGCAGAGCCGATCGTCACGCATGGAACACGGAGCGTACTGAAGCGTGTTCGGTCCGTACAATCGCCCCGTGCGACGCGGCCCTCGCGCGCACGGTAATCCGGTGCTGAGGCCCGCCCGCGGCGCGATAGGCTCACCGCACGACTTTTTCGATGTTCAGGCACGTACAGGGAGCGGGTGCGCGGTGTCCGGTGGCGAGGTGGCCGGGATCCTGGTGGCCGTCTTCTGGGCGATCCTGGTCTCCTTCCTCGCCGTCGCGCTGGCGAGGCTGGCCCAGACGCTCAGGGCGACCACCAAGCTGGTGGCGGACGTGACCGACCAGGCCGTCCCGCTCCTGGCGGACGCCTCCTCGGCGGTCCGCTCCGCGCAGACCCAGATCGACCGGGTGGACGCGATCGCCTCGGACGTCCAGGAGGTCACCTCCAACGCCTCCGCGCTGTCCACCACCGTCGCCTCCACCTTCGGCGGCCCCCTGGTCAAGGTCGCGGCCTTCGGGTACGGCGTGCGCAGGGCGATCAGCGGCCGCAAGGACGACGTGCCCGCCGAGGCACCCCGGCGTACCGTGATCGTGGGCCGCACCGTTCCGGCGTCACGACGGAGCAAGCGGAAGAAGGACTGAGACCTAGCGATGTTCCGCCGTACGTTCTGGTTCAGCACGGGCGTCGCCGCCGGTGTGTGGGCCACCACCAAGGTCAACCGCAAGCTGAGGCAGCTGACCCCCGAGAGCCTCGCCGCGACCGCGGCGAACAAGGCGCTCGAGGCCGGTCACCGCATCAAGGACCGCGCGGTGGGCTTCGCGCTCGACGTCCGCGACAACATGGCCCAGCGCGAGGAAGAACTGGGTGACGCACTCGGGCTGAACGCCCCGGTCGACCCCGAACTCCCCGCACCCCGGCGGCACGCCGCCATCGAGAACCGCAACAACCCGAAGTACGTCGAGGGATCGACGTACCGGACGTACCCGTACAACCGAAACGAGGACCACTGATGGAGTCGGCCGAGATCCGCCGCCGCTGGCTGAGCTTCTACGAGGAGCGCGGTCACACCGTCGTCCCTTCGGCGTCGCTCATCGCGGACGACCCGACTCTGCTCCTGGTCCCCGCCGGCATGGTCCCCTTCAAGCCCTACTTCCTCGGTGAGGTCAAGCCGCCATGGGCGCGCGCGACCAGCGTGCAGAAGTGCGTGCGCACGCCCGACATCGAAGAGGTCGGCAAGACCACCCGACACGGCACGTTCTTCCAGATGTGCGGCAACTTCTCCTTCGGCGACTACTTCAAGGAAGGCGCCATCAAGTACGCCTGGGAGCTGCTCACCAGCCCCCAGGACAAGGGTGGTTACGGCCTGGAGCCGGAGAAACTCTGGATCACCGTCTACCTCGAGGACGACGAGGCCGAGCGCATCTGGCACGAGGTCGTCGGGGTGCCGAAGGAGCGCATCCAGCGCCTCGGCATGAAGGACAACTACTGGTCCATGGGCGTCCCCGGACCCTGTGGCCCCTGTTCCGAGATCAACTACGACCGCGGCCCCGAGTTCGGCGTCGAGGGCGGCCCCGCCGTCAACGACGAGCGGTACGTGGAGATCTGGAACCTCGTCTTCATGCAGTACGAGCGTGGCGAGGGCATCGGCAAGGACAACTTCGAGATCCTCGGCGAGCTCCCCAGCAAGAACATCGACACGGGCCTCGGCCTCGAGCGACTCGCGATGATTCTGCAGGGCGTGCAGAACATGTACGAGATCGACACCTCCATGGCCGTCATCAAGAAGGCCACCGAGCTGACCGGCGTGGCCTACGGCGACGCCCACGACTCGGACGTCTCCCTGCGCGTGGTCACCGACCACATGCGGACGTCCGTGATGCTCATCGGCGACGGCGTGACCCCCGGCAACGAGGGCCGCGGTTACGTCCTGCGCCGCATCATGCGCCGCGCCATCCGCAACATGCGCCTCCTCGGTGCCACGGGTCTGGTTGTCAAGGACCTGATCGACGTGGTGATCGAGATGATGGGCCAGCAGTACCCGGAGCTCGTCTCCGACCGCGAGCGCATCGAGAAGGTCGCCCTGGCCGAGGAGAACGCCTTCGTCAAGACGCTGAAGGCCGGCACCAACATCCTCGACACCGCCGTCACCGAGACCAAGGCCTCCGGTGGCAGGGTCCTCGCCGGCGACAAGGCGTTCCTGCTCCACGACACCTGGGGCTTCCCGATCGACCTCACCCTCGAGATGGCCGCCGAGCAGGGGCTGTCCGTGGACGAGGACGGCTTCCGCCGTCTGATGAAGGAGCAGCGGGAGCGCGCCAAGGCCGACGCGCAGGCCAAGAAGACCGGCCACGCCGGCGCCGGCGCCTACCGCGCGATCGCGGACAAGGCCGGCGAGACCGAGTTCATCGGCTACGCGGACACCGAGAGCGAGTCCACGATCGTCGGCATCCTCGTCGACGGCGCCTCCTCCCCGGCCGCCACCGAGGGCGACGAGGTCGAGATCGTCCTCGACCGCACCCCGTTCTACGCCGAGGGCGGCGGCCAGATCGGTGACACCGGCAAGATCAAGGTCGACTCCGGTGCCGTCATCGAGATCCGCGACTGTCAGAAGCCGGTCCCGGGGGTGTACGTCCACAAGGGCGTCGTGCAGTTCGGCGAGGTCACCGTCGGTGCCAAGGCCCAGGCCTCGATCGACTTCCGCCGCCGCACGGCCATCGCCCGCGCCCACTCGGCCACCCACCTCACCCACCAGGCCCTGCGCGACGCGCTCGGCCCGACGGCCGCCCAGGCCGGTTCCGAGAACCAGCCCGGCCGTTTCCGCTTCGACTTCGGCTCCCCGTCCGCCGTTCCCACGGCCGTGATGACCGACGTCGAGCAGAAGATCAACGAGGTGCTCGCCCGCGACCTCGATGTGCACGCCGAGATCCTGAGCCTCGACGAGGCCAAGAAGCAGGGCGCCATCGCCGAGTTCGGCGAGAAGTACGGCGAGCGCGTCCGCGTCGTCACCATCGGCGACTTCTCCAAGGAGCTGTGCGGCGGCACCCACGTGCACAACACCTCGCAGCTCGGCCTGGTCAAGCTGCTCGGTGAGTCGTCGATCGGCTCGGGTGTGCGCCGTATCGAGGCCCTCGTCGGCGTCGACGCCTACAACTTCCTCGCCCGTGAGCACACCGTCGTCGCCCAGCTCCAGGAGCTGATCAAGGGGCGCCCGGAGGAGCTCCCGGAGAAGGTCTCCGCCATGCTCGGCAAGCTGAAGGACGCCGAGAAGGAGATCGAGAAGTTCCGCGCCGAGAAGGTCCTGCAGGCCGCGGGCGGTCTCGCCGAGTCCGCCAAGGACATCCGCGGTATCGCCCTCGTCACCGGTCAGGTCCCGGACGGCACCACCGCCGACGACCTGCGCAAGCTGGTCCTCGACGTACGCGGCCGCATCCAGGGCGGCCGGGCCGCGGTCGTGGCGCTGTTCACCACGGTCAACGGCAAGCCGCTCACGGTCATCGCCACCAACGAGGCCGCCCGTGAGCGTGGCCTCAAGGCCGGCGACCTGGTCCGTACGGCCGCCAAGACCCTCGGTGGCGGCGGTGGCGGCAAGCCGGACGTCGCCCAGGGCGGCGGCCAGAACGCGGCCGCGATCGGCGAGGCCGTCGAGGCCGTCGAGCGTCTGGTCACGGACACCGCGAAGTGACGATGCGCAGAGGCCGCCGACTCGCCATCGACGTCGGGGACGCCCGGATCGGGGTCGCCTCGTGCGACCCCGACGGGATCCTCGCCACTCCGGTGGAGACGGTCCCCGGCCGGGATGTCCCGGCCGCCCATCGAAGGCTGAAGCAGATCGTCGAGGAGTACGAGCCGATCGAGGTCGTGGTCGGACTCCCTCGCTCCCTCAAGGGGGGCGAGGGCCCGGCCGCGGTCAAGGTCAGGGCCTTCGCCCAGGAGTTCGCCAAGGGCATCGCGCCGATACCGATTCGCCTGGTCGACGAGCGGATGACGACCGTGACGGCCAGCCAGGGACTGCGCGCCTCGGGCGTGAAATCCAAGAAGGGCCGCTCCGTCATCGACCAGGCCGCCGCTGTGATCATCCTCCAGCAGGCGCTCGAATCCGAACGGGTGTCAGGTAAAGCACCCGGAGAGAGCGTCGAAGTGGTCATCTGATCGCGATACGGTAACGTTCCGCGCGACTGCGGCGCTGTTCGAACAGATGCCGCACAGAGAGAGGCGGAACTGATGCCGGGCCACAAGCCGCGCGACCGCCGCCTCGCGGCTCTAGGGGATCGATGACTGAGTATGGCCGGGGCCAGGAAGGCTCCGAACCGTGGCATCCGCAGGACCCGTATTACGGGGACGGCGGATGGGAAGGGCAGCAGGGCCACGTCGGCCATCAAGCTGCCTACGGCGGCCAGCCGCAGCACTATCCGCAGCAGCCGCAGCAGCAGTCGGAGTACGGCGACTGGGGCACGGGCCAGCAGGGCGATTACGGTCAGGCGCAGCAGCAGTACCCGCAGCAGTACGACCAGCAGCAGTACGACCCGAACCAGAATTACGACCAGCAGCAGTACACGCCGCAGCAGCACCAGCAGCAGTACGACAACAACGGCTGGGGCACCGGGACGCACACGCACGTCCAGTACACGGACCCGTCGGACCCCTACGGTCAGCAGGCCGCCGCGTACGGCACCGGGGAGCAGCCGGACTACTACGGCGCCCCCGACGCCTACCCGCCGCCGGAGCCGCCGAGTCGCCGCCGCACCGAGCCGGAACCGCAGCGGGCGGACTGGGATCCCGGCCCCGACCAGGGCGAACACGCCTTCTTCGCGGGCGGCGGTGACGACGAGGACGATGCCGAGGACACCGACGAGGGCGGACGCGGCGACCGCAGGGGCCGCGGCGGCAAGAAACCGAAGAAGCGGCGCAGTGGGTGCGCCTGCCTGGTGGTCCTGCTGGTGTTCGGCGGCGGAGTCGGCGGAGTCGGATATTTCGGCTACCAGTTCTACCAGGATCGTTTCTCCTCGGCTCCGGACTTCGCGGGCGACGGAACGAGTGCGACGGTGGCCGTCAGCGTCCCGAAGGGTGCCAACGGCGCGGAGATCGGGCGGCTCCTCGAGAAGGCCGGCGTCGTGAAGAGCGTGGACGCGTTCGTGTCCGCGTTCACCCAGAACGACAACTCGGGCAGCATCCAGGCCGGCTCCTACCTCCTGAACAAGGAGATGTCCGCCGAGAGCGCCGTGGCGCTGATGCTCGACCCCAAGAGCAAGAACAACCTGATCGTCACCGAGGGCCAGCGCAATTCAAAGGTCTACGAGGCGATCGACAAGCGCCTCGACCTCGACAAGGGCACCACGGCGAAGGTCGCGAAGCAGAAGTACAAGGAGTTCGGGCTCCCCGACTGGGCGCTCGGCCACTCCGAACTGAAGGACCCGCTCGAAGGGTTCCTCTACCCCTCCGCCTACGCGGCCAGCAAGGGGCAGAAGCCGGAGACCGTCCTCAAGGAGATGGTCTCCCGGGCGAACGACACGTACGAGGCCCTCGGCCTGGAGAAGAAGGCCGAGGGCCTGGGCCTCGACGGTCCCTGGGAGCTGCTCACCGTGGCGAGTCTCGCGCAGGCCGAGGGCACCAGCCACGACGACTTCCGCAAGATGGCCGAGGTCGTCTACAACCGGCTCAAGCCCGGGAACCCGCAGACGTACGGCTCCCTGGAGTTCGACTCCACGTACAACTACGTCAAGAACCAGAGCAAGATCGACCTGACGATCGCCGAGCTGAAGCAGTACAACAACCCGTACAACACGTACTACGTCAAGGGACTGCCCCCCGGGCCCATCGACAACCCCGGTGCGGAGGCCCTCAAGGGAGCGCTCAACCCGACGAAGCAGGGCTGGTACTACTTCATCTCGCTGGACGGCAAGACCAGCAAGTTCACCAAGACGCTCGCGGAGCACGACAAGCTGGTCCAGCAGTTCAACGCGTCGAGGAACGAGGACTGACAACGGTCGGGCCCCGCGGCGGAAGTCCGCCCTGGGGCCCGACCGTTCGGCCGATCCGTCAGCCGCACCAGCACAGCGGGCTCGTGTACGTGTCGGTGTACGGAGACGAAGAGCTCCACCAGCGGGTCGACTCCATGTACTGGACGCACTTGCCCGCGGCCTTCACGCGCACGGGACCGGCGTAGGAGTTGTAGAGCAGGTAGACGATCGCCTGTGGACCGCCCGTCTCCAGGTAGAGGCCCAGTTCGTGGGAGGACTGGTGCCCAGGGCGGCGCAGATCGCCACGACCGCTCTCAGAACGTGTCTCATGGTGGTGTGGGGTGTCCTCACCGACAAAGGATCAAGACGCGAGGGACGATACGATCCCGAAGGGTCGTCAGACAGCGGGTTTCCGGATGCCGAGTGGCGATTTCCGGATAATTGTTCGACTGAGGGCCGATGTCGGGACACGGACCGAATCCGCAGGCGCCGCAGGGCGGATTCGCGAGGCTCAAGGACAGGTTCAATGACAGCTCGGGCCACTGACGCCCGCCGGGCCGCCGTGCTCGGTTCGCCCATCGACCATTCCCTCTCGCCGGTGCTGCACCGCGCCGCGTACGAGAAGCTGGGGCTTACGGACTGGTCGTACGACCGGTTCGACGTCGATGAGGCCGCGCTGCCCGGGTTCGTCGCGGAACTGGGGCCTGAGTGGGCCGGGCTGTCGCTGACCATGCCGCTGAAGCGGGCCGTCATCCCGCTGCTCGACGAGGTCAGCGAGACCGCCGCCTCGGTCGAGGCGGTCAACACCCTCGTGTTCACCGAGGACGGCCGCCGCGTCGGCGACAACACCGACATCCCCGGGATGGTCGCCGCCCTGCGTGAGCACGGCATCGAGCAGGTGGACTCCGCCGCGATCCTCGGCGCGGGCGCCACCGCGTCCTCCGCGCTGGCCGCGCTGGCCCGCGTCTGCACCGGTGAGGTCGTCGTCTACGTCCGCAGCGAGGCCCGGGCCGCCGAGATGCGGCAGTGGGGCGAACGTCTCGACGTCGAGGTGCGTACCGAGGACTGGACCGACGCCGCCGACGCGCTGCACCACCCCCTGGTGATCGCCACCACCCCGGCCGGCACGACGGACGCCCTGGCCGCCGCCGTACCCGAGCGGCCCACCACCCTCTTCGACGTGCTCTACGAGCCATGGCCCACTGAGCTCGCGGCCCGCTGGTCCATGTTCGGCGGCGCCGTGGTCGGTGGACTCGACCTGCTGGTGCACCAGGCGGTGCTGCAGGTCGAGCAGATGACGGGCTGTGCCCGGGCCCCGCTGGCGGCCATGCGAAAAGCGGGCGAGCACGCGCTGTCCGGCCGCTAGGATCCTGCGGGTTCCGCAGGGGGCGGAACCGGGAGGGGAGCACAGACGTGTCCGCAGGCATGCAGCTGGCATCTGGCAAGAGCGAGATATTCGAGGCCGTACTGAAGTTCATGCCCGACTGGGTGCAGATCACGGTGATCGCCCTGGTCGTGCTCGTGGTGCTCGTGTCCTGGGGCGTCAAGCTCAAGCGCAAGATCGACTACCGGCGTGCCGTGCGCAACGGGCAGCCGGTCCACGCGGCGGCGCAGTACGGGCAGCGCAGCGGCGCCGACTATCTCGGTGCGTACGCGCCCCAGCAGCCGCCTGCCCCGCCTCAGCCGGCGCCCGTCCAGCAGAGCGGTGCCGACTTCCTGGGGGCCTACGCGCCGCAGAACCGGCAGGGGAACGGTTCAGTCTGAGCCGTTCCGGTGTGCATCCGTCCGTCCGCCTGATGGACCAGCGGCGGGAGGAGCGTGCCGGGCATGGGAGGATCGAAGGTGGCGGGCCGGGGCCGCGCACCCGGTCGCGCCATTGCCGTACGCGAGGACGCGTGTACGCAGGGCAGTACGAGGGCGCGAGCACTGAGGAGCACCGTTGAGCAGGTTGCGCTGGCTGACCGCGGGGGAGTCCCACGGTCCCGCACTCGTGGCGACGCTGGAGGGCCTTCCCGCCGGTGTGCCGATCACCACGGAGATGGTGGCGGATCACCTGGCCCGGCGCCGGCTCGGTTATGGCCGCGGTGCGCGGATGAAGTTCGAGCAGGACCAGGTCACCTTCCTCGGCGGCGTCCGGCACGGTCTCACTCTCGGCTCGCCGGTCGCGATCATGGTGGGTAACACCGAGTGGCCCAAGTGGGAGCAGGTCATGGCTCCCGACCCCGTCGACCCGGAGATCCTGGCCGGACTCGCGCGCAACGCCCCGCTGACCCGGCCGCGGCCCGGCCACGCCGACCTGGCGGGCATGCAGAAGTACGGCTTCGACGAGGCCCGCCCGATCCTGGAGCGTGCCTCCGCCCGCGAGACCGCGGCGCGTGTGGCGCTGGGCGCGGTGGCCCGGTCCTACCTCAAGGAGACGGCCGGTATCGAGATCGTCTCGCACGTCGTGGAGCTGTGCTCCGTGAAGGCCCCGCAGGGTGTGTACCCCACGCCGGCCGACGTCGAGAAGCTGGACGCCGACCCGCTGCGCTGCCTCGACGCGGATGCGTCGAAGGCGATGGTCGCCGAGGTGGACCAGGCTCACAAGGACGGCGACACCCTCGGTGGTGTGGTCGAGATCCTGGCCTACGGCGTCCCGGTGGGCCTTGGCTCGCATGTGCACTGGGACCGCAAGCTGGACGCCCGTCTGGCCGGTGCGCTCATGGGGATCCAGGCCATCAAGGGCGTCGAGCTCGGTGACGGTTTCGAGCTGGCGCGGGTGCCCGGCTCCCAGGCGCACGACGAGATCGTCAACACGCCCGAGGGCATCCGCCGCGTCTCCGGCCGCTCCGGCGGCACCGAGGGCGGTCTGAGCACGGGCGAGCTGCTGCGCGTACGTGCCGCGATGAAGCCGATCGCGACCGTCCCGCGCGCCCTGCAGACCGTGGACGTCACCACCGGCGAGGCCGCCCAGGCCCACCACCAGCGCTCCGACGTCTCCGCGGTGCCCGCCGCGGGCATCGTCGCCGAGGCCATGGTCGCCCTGGTCCTCGCGGACGCCGTGGCGGAGAAGTTCGGCGGCGACTCGGTGCCCGAGACCCGTCGGAACGTCCGGTCGTACCTCGAGAACCTGGCCATCCGATGACCCGTCCGCAGGTGGTGCTGGTCGGCCCGATGGGCGTGGGCAAGTCCACCGTCGGACAGCTGCTGGCCGCACGGCTGGGTGTCGGCTACCGGGACACCGACGACGACATCGTCGCCGCGCAGGGCCGGACCATCGCCGAGATCTTCGTCGACGAGGGCGAGCCGGTCTTCCGGGCGATCGAGAAGGCCGCCGTGCGCCGGGCGCTCGCCGAGCACGACGGTGTTCTCGCCCTGGGCGGCGGCTCGATCCTGGACGCGGACACACGGGCGCTCCTGGCCGGGGAGCGGGTCGTCTACCTCTCGATGGACGTCGAGGAGGCGGTCCAGCGCACCGGCCTGAACGCTGCCCGTCCGCTGCTCGCGGTCAATCCGCGCAAGCAGTGGCGCGAGCTGATGGAGGCACGGCGGCACCTGTATGAGGGGGTCGCCACGGCGGTGGTCGCCACGGACGGCCGTACGCCCGAAGAAGTCACCCAAGCCGCCCTGGACGCACTGGAGTTGAAGGAAGCATGAGCGAGGCAGCGACGCGGATCCAGGTCGGCGGCACCGCGGGCAGTGAGCCGTACGAGGTCCTGGTGGGCCGTCAGCTCCTGGGTGAGCTCGGTGCGTTGATCGGTCCCAGGGCCATGCGGGTCGCGGTCGTCCATCCCGAGGCGCTCGCCGAGACCGGTGAGGCGCTGCGGGCCGACCTTGCCGAGCAGGGCTTCGAGACGGTCGCCATCCAGGTGCCCAACGCCGAGGAGGCCAAGACCGCCGAGGTCGCCGCCTACTGCTGGAAGGCGCTGGGCCAGTCCGGCTTCACCCGTACCGACGTCGTCGTGGGCGTCGGCGGCGGCTCGACCACCGACCTGGCCGGTTTCGTGGCCGCGACCTGGCTGCGCGGCGTGCGCTGGATCGCGATCCCCACCACCGTCCTGGCGATGGTGGACGCGGCCGTCGGCGGCAAGACCGGCATCAACACCGCCGAGGGCAAGAACCTCGTCGGTGCCTTCCACCCGCCGGCCGGTGTGCTGTGCGACCTGGCCGCGCTGGACTCCCTGCCGGTCAACGACTACGTCTCCGGACTCGCCGAGATCATCAAGGCCGGTTTCATCGCCGATCCGGTGATCCTGGACCTCATCGAGTCCGACCCCGAGGCCGCGCGCACCCCGGCGGGCCCGCACACGTCCGAGCTGATCGAGCGTGCCATCCGGGTCAAGGCCGAGGTCGTCTCCGCGGACCTGAAGGAGTCGGGGCTGCGGGAGATCCTCAACTACGGTCACACGCTGGCCCATGCCATCGAGAAGAACGAGCGGTACAAGTGGCGGCACGGCGCCGCCGTCGCCGTGGGCATGCACTTCGCGGCCGAACTCGGCCGTGTCGCGGGCCGGTTGGACGACGCCACGGCGGACCGTCACCGCACGGTCCTGGAGTCGGTCGGCCTGCCGCTGCACTACCGCTACGACCAGTGGCCCAAGCTGCTCGAGAACATGAAGGTCGACAAGAAGTCCCGCGGCGACCTGCTGCGCTTCATCGTCCTGGACGGACTGGGCAAGCCCACCGTCCTGGAGGGCCCCGACCCGGCCGTGCTGCTCGCCGCGTACGGCGAGGTGGGCGAGTAGTCCGTACAGGAGCCATCCGTCCGATTTGCCTTACGGGCACGGGCACTTAGGGCCGTCCCCGGCCGTTCACCAAACGGCGGCCGGGGACGGTACCGTTCGGTAAGGAGCGGGGTTCGAACCCTGCTGCCAGCGCCAATTGCCTGTACGAGACGGAGTGGCACCGGATGCAGCACGCAGTGGGTTCTCCGCTGCCGCCGCCCCACCAGCCGGGGCACGGACCGGCCGTCGGCTGGTCGCCGGCCGCACACCACCCGGGTTCCCACCACCCGGGTGCGCACCAGGCTTCCGCCTCGGTGCCCCCACCGCCCCCGGCCCCGGGCTTCGCCCCACAGCCTCCCCACCCGCCGGTCCCTCCGCCCCCGGACACCACCGGCCATGTGCCGCTGCCCCCCGGCGGCCCCGTCGGATTCCCCGCGACCCCGCCCGCCACGGTCGCGCCCGACCCCGCCGGCACGACCCTCGCGGTGCTGCTGATCGGCCCGGCGGGCGCCGGCAAGACGAGCGTCGCCAAGTACTGGGCGGACCACCGCCGGGTTCCCACCGCCCACATCAGCCTCGACGACGTCCGCGAATGGGTCCGCTCGGGCTTCGCCGACCCTCAGTCCGGCTGGAACGACCACTCCGAGGCCCAGTACCGCCTCGCCCGCCGCACCTGCGGCTTCGCCGCCCGCAACTTCCTCGCCAACGGCATCTCCTGCATCCTCGACGACGCCGTCTTCCCCGACCGCCCGGTCGTGGGCCTCGGCGGCTGGAAGCGGCACGTGGGTCCGGGGCTGCTGCCGGTGGTCCTGCTGCCGGGCCTGGAGATCGTCCTGGAACGCAACGCGGAACGCTCCGGCAACCGCCGCCTCACCGACGAGGAGGTCGCCCGCATCCACGGCCGCATGGCGGGCTGGTACGGCTCGGGCCTGCCGATCATCGACAATTCACAGTTGGACGTACCGCAGACGGCGCAGGTGCTGGACGACGTACTGGCACGATCGATCGCAAGCCCCCCGAGCTGGTAATCAGGGGTGCCCGGACCCACCCAGGGGGCGCGGGGAACTGCGCGACCAGCCCCCACGCACCGTCGGTCGGCACACAACCTGTAGAGGCACCCCGTCCCCCGAACGGCACCCTCCCAACCGGCACAAACCAGACACGGCTCCTACGCTCGTGTCATGTCAGAGGTCTACGCGGCCCGCCGCACCAGGCTGAGGGAACGCTGCAACGCGGTCGGCAGCACGTCGGCCCTCATCTCCCGCCCCGCCAACGTGCGCTACCTCGCGGGCGCAGCCCCGCATGGCGCCGTCCTGCTCCTCGGCAAGACCGAGGACCTGCTGGTGTGCTCCGGCCCACCGGACGACCGTCCCTCGGACGGCCGCCCGGACGAGGCGCTGAGGTTGCACACACTCACCGGCGCCGGAGGCGATCCCGCCGTCGCGGCCGGTGACCTCGCCGCCGCTCAGGGCGGCGACTCCCTCGCGGTGGAGGAGCACCATCTCACCGTCGCCCGGCACAGAGCCCTCCGCTCGGTCGTCCCGCGCCTGCGGCTCAACGACCTCGGCGGAGCCGTCGAGCAGCTCCGGATCATCAAGGACGAGGAGGAGATCTCATGCCTCCGGATCGGCGCGGAGATCGCCGACCAGGCCCTGGGGGAGCTCCTGGAGTCCATCCTCGTCGGCCGCACCGAACGGCACCTGGCTCTGGAACTGGAACGGCGCCTCGTGGATCACGGCGCCGACGGCCCCGCTTTCCCCACCTCCGTCGCCACCGGCCCGAACTCCGGCCGACGGGCTCACCGCCCCACCGACCGCCGCGTCGAGGAAGGCGACTTTCTCTCCGTGTGCCTCGGGGCGACGTACCGTGGCTACCGCTGTGAGATCGGCCGTACGTTCGTGATCGGTACGTCGCCGGCGGACTGGCAGATCGAGCTGTACGACCTCGTCTTCGCTGCCCAGCGGGCCGGACGGGAGGCTCTCGCACCCGGCGCGGCCTACCGCGAAGTGGACCGTGCGGCACGGCAGGTACTGGACTCCGCGGGGTACGCGGAGGCCCTTCCGGTCCTGACCGGACACGGCGTGGGACTCGAAATCGACGAGGACCCGCAGCTGGCCCCCGCAGCCATGGGTAAACTGGACGCTTGCGTGCCGGTCACCGTCGAACCGGGGGTCCACCTCCCGGGCCGGGGCGGTGTCCGGATCGATGACACGCTCGTCGTACGCCCCGAGGCGGACGGCGGACCCGAGCTACTCACCATCACGACCAAGGAGCTGCTCGCCCTCTAGTCAGGTGCGTGCGCCGGGGTCGTCCACGTCAGTCCAGGAGATTCCGCAACCGTGGCTTCCACGAACGACCTCAAGAACGGCCTTGTGCTCAAGCTCGAAGGCGGCCAGCTCTGGTCCGTCGTCGAGTTCCAGCACGTCAAGCCCGGCAAGGGCCCGGCCTTCGTGCGCACCAAGCTCAAGAACGTGCTGTCCGGCAAGGTCGTCGACAAGACGTTCAACGCCGGCGTCAAGGTCGAGACGGCCACTGTCGACAAGCGCGACATGCAGTTCTCGTACATGGACGGCGAGTACTTCGTCTTCATGGACATGGAGACCTACGACCAGCTCATGGTCGACCGCAAGGCCGTCGGCGACGCCGCCAACTTCCTGATCGAGGGCTTCACGGCGACCGTCGCGCAGCACGAGGGCGAGGTGCTCTTCGTCGAGCTGCCGGCCGCCGTCGAGCTCGTCGTCCAGGAGACCGAGCCGGGCCTGCAGGGTGACCGCTCCACCGGTGGCACCAAGCCCGCCACCCTGGAGACCGGTCACCAGATCAACGTGCCGCTCTTCATCACCACCGGTGAGAAGATCAAGGTCGACACCCGCACGAGCGACTACCTCGGCCGGGTGAACAGCTAACCGTGGCTGCCCGCAACACGGCCCGCAAGCGCGCCTTCCAGATCCTCTTCGAGGGCGACCAGCGCGGCGTCGATGTCCTGACGGTCCTCGCGGACTGGATCCGGCTGTCCCGGGACGACACCCGGCAGCCGCCGGTCAGCGAGTACACGATGCAGTTGGTCGAGGGCTACGCGGAGCACGCGAAGCGCATCGACGAGCTGATCGCGCAGTACTCGGTCGGCTGGACGCTCGACCGGATGCCGGTCGTGGACCGCAACATCCTGCGCCTCGGCGCGCACGAGCTGATCTGGGTCGACGCGACCCCTGACGCCGTCGTGCTGGACGAGATGGTGCAGCTGGCGAAGGAGTTCTCCACGGACGAGTCGCCGGCGTTCGTGAACGGCCTGCTGGGCCGTTTCAAGGACCTGAAGCCGTCTCTGCGTCGCGACGAGGCGTAGGAGCCGCCAGGTCGCCAGAGGTACGACATGCCAGAGGGCCCGCAGCGTGACTGCTGCGGGCCCTCTGGCATCCCGGTGCCCCTGAGGCCCCCGAGGGCCGCAGAAAGCCGCCGGGGTGGCCGGAACCGTGAAGTTCCGGCCACCCCGGCGGCACGTTTCTGCTGAGGCTGGAAGCGGCTCAGCCCTCGTCGTGGGAGACCGCGCGACGCGCGTCGGCGTCCAGGACGCCCCAGCTGATCAGCTGCTCGGTGAGGACCGAGGGCGACTGGTCGTAGATGACGGCGAGTGTGCGCAGGTCGTCCTGGCGAATCGAGAGCACCTTGCCGTTGTAGTCACCGCGCTGCGACTGGATAGTCGCGGCGTAGCGCTGCAGGGGGCCCGCCTTCTCGGCCGGCACATGGGCCAGCCGCTCCAGGTCGAGGACCAGCTTCGGCGGCGGCTCGGCGGCTCCGCCCGGCGTGGTGCCCGGCAGCAGCTCCTGGACGGGTACGCCGTAGAAATCCGCCAGCTCGGCGAGACGCTGCACGGTCACGGCACGGTCGCCACGTTCGTACGAACCGACCACGACCGCCTTCCAGCGTCCCTGGGACTTCTCCTCGACACCGTGGAGGGAAAGGCCCTGCTGGGTGCGGATGGCCCGGAGCTTGGCCCCGAGCTGTTTGGCGTATTCGCTGGACATATAGCTCCCCGGACACTGGATCAACGCGACTGGGGTTGTTTCCTGCCGCGCGTCTGGTAACTCACTGTGAGGTTACGCAGCGTGACTCTTGTGCGTCAAGCCGAATGGTCCACACCGACTCTTCCGTGCGCGTGGTGGCTGATTAGGCCAAGGGGGTGAACGGGGTGGTCGTCCCGGCCTGCTACCGTGGATGGCGCAATTCCGACGTCCTTTAAGGTCCGTCCCGTGAGGCGGAGAAGGAGGTCCGTTTCATATGGACAACCAGCACGACAACCAGCAGGACGCACCGTCCGATGCCGCCCGGCCCGTTCTCGAAGGCCCCGACATCGCACGCGTGTTGACCCGCATCGCCCACGAGATCGTCGAACGCGCCAAGGGCGCTGACGACGTGGTGCTCCTCGGCATCCCGACCCGCGGCGTCTTCCTCGCCCAGCGGCTCGCCGCCAAGCTCGAGGAGATCACCGAGCGCAAGATTCCGGTCGGTTCGCTCGACATCACCATGTACCGGGACGATCTGCGCATGCACCCGCCGCGTGCGCTGGCCCGCACCGAGATCCCCGGTGACGGCATCGACGGCCGTCTCGTCGTCCTCGTCGACGACGTGCTCTTCTCCGGCCGCACCATCCGCGCCGCCCTCGACGCCCTGAACGACATCGGGCGTCCGCGCGCGGTGCAGCTCGCGGTCCTCGTCGACCGCGGCCACCGCGAACTGCCCATCCGCGCCGACTACGTCGGCAAGAACCTCCCCACGTCGTTGCGGGAGACGGTCAAGGTCCTGCTCGCCGAGGAGGACGGTCGCGACACCGTGCTGCTCGGCGCCAAGCAGACCCCGTAGCGAGACGGCGAGGGACGCCTGACTTCGGCGTGCCCGCACTTGCCCGTAATCTCCCGAACTTTCCTACGGAGCCTGACAGATGCAGCGTCATCTCATCTCGGCCGCCGACCTCACCCGCGACGACGCCGTCCTGATCCTCGACACCGCCGAGGAGATGGCCCGGGTCGCCGACCGGCCGATCAAGAAGCTGCCGACCCTGCGCGGCCGCACGATCGTCAACCTGTTCTTCGAGGACTCCACGCGCACGCGTATCTCCTTCGAAGCCGCGGAGAAGCGCCTGTCCGCGGACGTCATCAACTTCACGGCCAAGGGGTCGAGCGTGTCCAAGGGCGAGTCCCTCAAGGACACCGCCCAGACCCTGGAGGCCATGGGCGTCGACGCCGTCGTCATCCGGCACGGCGCCTCCGGAGCCCCGTACCGGCTCGCCACCTCCGGCTGGATCGACGCCGTCGTGATCAACGCCGGCGACGGCACCCACCAGCACCCCACCCAGGCCTTGTTGGACGCCTTCACCATGCGCCGCCGCCTCATCGGCAGGGACGCCGGCCTCGGCCAGGACCTGTCCGGCAAGCGCATCACGCTCGTCGGCGACGTCCTGCACAGCCGGGTCGCCCGCTCCAACGTCGACCTGCTCCACACCCTCGGCGCCGAGGTCACCCTCGTCGCCCCGCCCACCCTGGTGCCGGTCGGCGTCGGGTCCTGGCCGTGCGAGGTGTCGTACGACCTGGACAGCACGCTCTCCAAGTCCGACGCGGTGATGATGCTGCGCGTGCAGCGCGAGCGTATGAACGCCGCGTTCTTCCCGACCGAGCGCGAGTACTCGCGGCGCTACGGCCTCGACGGCGAGCGCATGGCGAAGCTGCCCGAGCACGCCATCGTGATGCACCCCGGGCCGATGGTCCGCGGCATGGAGATCACCGCCGAGGTCGCCGACTCCGACCGCTGCACCGTCGTGGAGCAGGTCGCAAACGGAGTCTCCATCCGGATGGCCGTTCTGTACCTGCTGCTGGGTGGCAACGAGCCCGCCGTCAGCCACACCCGTATCGAGGAGAAGTAAGAGACATGAGCAAGATCCTGATCCGTGGTGCGAAGCTGCTCGGCGGCGAGCCGCAGGACGTCCTGATCGACGGTGGCGTCATCGCCGAGGTGGGCAGCGGTCTGTCGGACGAGGGCGCCGAGGTCGTCGAGGCGGCCGGCAAGGTCCTCCTGCCGGGCCTCGTCGACCTGCACACCCATCTGCGCGAGCCCGGTCGCGAGGACTCCGAGACCGTCCTGACCGGCACGCGCGCGGCGGCCACCGGTGGCTACACGGCCGTCTTCGCCATGGCCAACACCTTCCCGGTCGCCGACACCGCCGGCGTGGTCGAGCAGGTCTACCGGCTCGGCCAGGAGCACGGGTACTGCGATGTGCAGCCCATCGGTGCCGTCACCGTCGGCCTGGAGGGCCGCAAGCTCGCCGAGCTGGGAGCCATGTACGAGTCGGCGGCCGGTGTGACCGTGTTCTCCGACGACGGCAAGTGCGTCGACGACGCGGTGATCATGCGCCGGGCGCTGGAGTACGTGAAGGCCTTCGGCGGGGTCGTCGCCCAGCACGCGCAGGAGCCGCGGCTGACCGAGGGCGCCCAGATGAACGAGGGCGTCGTCTCGGCCGAGCTGGGGCTCGGCGGCTGGCCCGCGGTGGCCGAAGAATCGATCATCGCCCGGGATGTCCTGCTCGCCGAGCACGTCGGCTCCCGCGTCCACATCTGCCACCTGTCGACCGCCGGCTCCGTCGAGATCGTCCGCTGGGCCAAGTCCCGCGGCATCGACGTCACCGCCGAGGTCACCCCGCATCACCTGCTCCTCACCGACGAGCTGGTGCGCACCTACAACCCGGTCTACAAGGTCAACCCGCCGCTGCGCACCGAGCGCGACGTGTTCGCCCTGCGCGAGGCGCTGGCCGACGGCACGATCGACATCGTCGCCACCGACCACGCCCCGCACCCGCACGAGGACAAGGACTGCGAGTGGGCCGCGGCCGCCATGGGGATGGTCGGCCTGGAGACCGCGTTGTCAGTGGTGCAGGAGACCATGGTGGACACCGGGCTCCTCACCTGGGCCGGAGTCGCCGACCGCATGTCCTTCAAGCCCGCGCAGATCGGGCGGGCCACCGGGCACGGCCGCCCCGTCTCGGCAGGTGAGCCCGCCAACCTCACGCTCGTCGACACGGAATACCGTGGGGACGTGGACCCCGCAGGCTTCGCCTCGCGCAGCCGGAACACCCCGTACGAGGGGCGTGAGCTGCCGGGCCGTGTGACGCACACCTGGCTGCGGGGCAAGGCCACGCTCGTCGACGGGAAGCTCACGTGACACCTGTAATCCTGCTGGCCGCCGAGCAGAAATCGGCTGAGGTCACCGACTGGGCCGCCCGGGTCGGGTGGCTCGTCGGACTCGCGCTGTTCGTCGCGCTCATCTACTGGCTGATGCGCGAGGGCTGGAAGTGGCGCGGCACGCTCCAGGGCGACCTGCCCGAGCTGCCCGCCGCGCCGTCCGAGCCCGGTGCGGCGAAACTGACGATGAGCGGCCGCTACCACGGCTCCACCACCGCCGGGCAGTGGCTCGACCGCATCGTGGCGCACGGCCTCGGCACCCGCAGCCGGGTCGAGCTCACGCTGACGGACGCGGGACTGGACGTCGTACGCCCCGGCGCGGCCGACTTCTTCGTCCCCACCGCCGCACTGCGCGAGGCCCGGCTCGACAAGGGCATCGCCGGCAAGGTCCTCACCGAGGGCGGGCTGCTGGTCGTGACCTGGGAGCACGGCGACCGGCTGCTCGACTCCGGGTTCCGCTCCGACCGCGCGGCCGAGCACAACGAGTGGGTCGACACCATTAACTCCATGATCAACAAGACGGAAACGGAAGGCGCACGATGACGACCTCCACGAAGGGGACCGCCTCGCAGAGGAAAGAGGTGTCTCCCGCGGTACTCGTCCTGGAGGACGGCCGGATCTTCCGTGGCCGTGCCTACGGGGCCGTGGGGGAGACCTTCGGCGAGGCGGTGTTCTCCACCGGCATGACCGGCTACCAGGAGACCCTCACCGACCCGTCGTACCACCGCCAGGTCGTCGTGATGACCGCCCCGCACGTCGGCAACACCGGCGTCAACGACGAGGACGCCGAGTCGCAGCGGATCTGGGTCGCCGGCTACGTCGTGCGCGACCCCGCGCGCGTGCCCTCCAACTGGCGCTCGCGCCGCTCCCTGGACGAGGAGCTCGTCCGGCAGGGTGTCGTCGGGATCTCCGGCATCGACACGCGCGCGTTGACGCGCCACCTGCGTGAGCGCGGCGCCATGCGCGTCGGCATCTTCTCCGGCAACGCGCTGCCCGACGACGGCACCATGCTCGCCGAGGTCCGCCAGGCCCCCGAGATGAAGGGCGCGAACCTCTCCGCCGAGGTCGCCACCAAGGAGACGTACGTCGTCCCCGCGATCGGCGAGAAGAAGTTCACCGTCGCCGCCGTCGACCTCGGCATCAAGGGCATGACCCCGCACCGCATGGCCGAGCGCGGCATCGAGGTGCATGTGCTGCCCGCCACAGCGACCGTCGAGGACGTGTACGCCGTGAACCCGGACGGCGTGTTCTTCTCCAACGGCCCCGGCGACCCGGCCACCGCCGACCACCCGGTCTCCGTCATGCAGGCGGTCCTGGAGCGCAAGACCCCGCTCTTCGGCATCTGCTTCGGCAACCAGATCCTGGGCCGCGCCCTCGGCTTCGGCACCTACAAGCTGAAGTACGGCCACCGCGGCATCAACCAGCCGGTGCAGGACCGTACGACCGGCAAGGTCGAGGTCACCGCGCACAACCACGGCTTCGCCGTCGACGCCCCGCTCGACAAGGTGTCCGACACCCCCTACGGCCGCGCCGAGGTCTCCCACGTCTGCCTCAACGACAACGTGGTGGAGGGCCTCCAGCTGCTCGACCAGCCGGCCTTCAGCGTGCAGTACCACCCCGAAGCGGCAGCGGGCCCGCACGACGCCGCCTACCTGTTCGACCGCTTCGTATCTCTGTTGGAGGGCCAGCGTGCCTAAGCGCACCGATATCCAGTCCGTCCTGGTCATCGGCTCCGGCCCGATCGTCATCGGCCAGGCCGCCGAGTTCGACTACTCCGGCACCCAGGCGTGCCGCATCCTGCGCGCTGAGGGCATCAGGGTCATCCTGGTCAACTCCAACCCGGCGACGATCATGACCGACCCGGAGATCGCCGACGCCACCTACGTCGAGCCGATCACCCCGGAGTTCGTCGAGAAGATCATCGCCAAGGAGCGCCCCGACGCCCTGCTGCCCACCCTGGGCGGTCAGACGGCCCTCAACACGGCGATCTCGCTGCACGAGTCCGGGACGCTGGAGAAGTACGGCGTCGAGCTGATCGGCGCCAACGTCGAGGCCATCAACAAGGGTGAGGACCGCGACCTCTTCAAGGGCGTCGTCGAAGCGGTGAACGCGAAGATTGGGCACGGCGAGTCCGCCCGCTCGGTCATCTGCCACTCCATGGACGACGTCCTCAAGGGCGTCGAGACGCTCGGCGGCTACCCGGTCGTCGTCCGCCCGTCCTTCACCATGGGCGGCGCCGGCTCCGGCTTCGCCCACGACGAGGAGGAGCTGCGCCGCATCGCGGGCCAGGGCCTCACGCTCTCCCCGACCACCGAGGTGCTCCTGGAGGAGTCCATCCTCGGCTGGAAGGAGTACGAGCTGGAGCTGATGCGCGACAAGAACGACAACGTCGTGGTCGTCTGCTCCATCGAGAACTTCGACCCCATGGGCGTCCACACCGGCGACTCGATCACCGTCGCGCCCGCGATGACGCTGACCGACCGCGAGTACCAGCGCCTTCGTGACGTCGGTATCGCGATCATCCGCGAGGTCGGCGTCGACACCGGCGGCTGCAACATCCAGTTCGCGATCGACCCGGTCGACGGCCGCGTCATCGTCATCGAGATGAACCCGCGCGTGTCGCGCTCCTCGGCCCTCGCCTCCAAGGCGACCGGCTTCCCGATCGCCAAGATCGCGGCCAAGCTCGCCGTCGGCTACACCCTCGACGAGATCCCCAACGACATCACGCAGGAGACCCCGGCCTCCTTCGAGCCGACGCTCGACTACGTGGTCGTGAAGGCCCCGCGCTTCGCCTTCGAGAAGTTCCCGCAGGCCGACTCCACGCTGACCACGACCATGAAGTCGGTCGGCGAGGCCATGGCCATCGGCCGCAACTTCACCGAGGCCTTCCAGAAGGCGCTGCGCTCGCTGGAGAAGAAGGGCAGCCAGTTCACCTTCGTCGGCGAGCCCGGCGACAAGGAGGCGCTGCTGACGGAGGCCGTCCGTCCCACCGACGGCCGGATCAACACCGTCATGCAGGCCATCCGCGCGGGCGCCACGCCGGAGGAGATCTTCGAGTACACGAAGATCGACCCCTGGTTCGTCGACCAGCTCTTCCTCATCAAGGAGCTCGCCGACGAGCTCGCCGAGGCGCCGAAGCTGGACCCCGACCTGCTGGCCGAGGCCAAGCGGCACGGCTTCTCCGACCAGCAGATCGGCGAGATCCGCGGTCTGCGCGAGGACGTCGTCCGCGAGGTCCGGCACGCGCTCGGCATCCGCCCGGTCTACAAGACGGTCGACACCTGCGCCGCCGAGTTCGCCGCGAAGACGCCGTACTTCTACTCCTCCTACGACGAGGAGACGGAGGTCGCCCCCCGCGAGAAGCCGGCCGTCATCATCCTCGGCTCCGGCCCCAACCGCATCGGCCAGGGCATCGAGTTCGACTACTCCTGCGTCCACGCCTCCTTCGCGCTGAGCGAGGCCGGGTACGAGACCGTGATGGTCAACTGCAACCCGGAGACCGTCTCCACGGACTACGACACCTCCGACCGCCTGTACTTCGAGCCGCTGACGCTGGAAGACGTGCTGGAGATCGTCCACGCGGAGTCCCTCGCGGGCCCGATCGCCGGTGTCATCGTCCAGCTGGGCGGCCAGACCCCGCTGGGCCTGGCCCAGGCGCTGAAGGACAACGGCGTCCCGATCGTGGGCACCCCGCCGGAGGCCATCCACGCCGCCGAGGACCGCGGCGCCTTCGGCCGCGTGCTCGCCGAGGCGGGCCTCCCTGCCCCCAAGCACGGCACCGCGACCACCTTCGCCGAGGCCAAGGCCATCGCCGACGAGATCGGCTACCCGGTCCTGGTGCGGCCGTCGTACGTCCTCGGCGGACGCGGCATGGAGATCGTCTACGACGAGAGCCGCCTCGCGTCCTACATCGCCGAGTCGACCGAGATCAGCCCCTCCCGGCCGGTCCTGGTCGACCGCTTCCTCGACGACGCCATCGAGATCGACGTCGACGCCCTCTACGACGGCGAGGAGCTCTACCTCGGCGGCGTCATGGAGCACATCGAGGAGGCCGGCATCCACTCCGGCGACTCGGCGTGCGCGCTGCCTCCGATCACGCTGGGCGGCTTCGACATCAAGCGCCTGCGGGCCTCCACCGAGGCGATCGCCAAGGGCGTGGGCGTCCGCGGCCTGATCAACATCCAGTTCGCGATGGCCGGCGACATCCTCTACGTCCTGGAGGCCAACCCGCGCGCGTCCCGCACCGTCCCCTTCACCTCGAAGGCGACCGCGGTACCGCTGGCCAAGGCCGCCGCCCGGATCTCGCTCGGCGCGACCGTCGCCGAACTGCGGGCCGAGGGGCTGCTTCCGGCCAACGGCGACGGTGGCGAGCTGCCGTTCGACGCGCCGATCTCCGTCAAGGAGGCCGTCATGCCGTGGTCGCGCTTCCGCGACATCCACGGACGCGGCGTCGACACCGTCCTCGGCCCGGAGATGCGCTCCACCGGCGAGGTCATGGGCATCGACTCCGTCTTCGGCACGGCGTACGCCAAGTCGCAGGCGGGCGCCTACGGTCCGCTGCCCACCAAGGGCCGCGCGTTCATCTCGGTCGCCAACCGTGACAAGCGCTCGATGATCTTCCCGGCACGTGAGCTGGTCGCCCACGGCTTCGAGCTGCTCGCCACCTCCGGCACCGCCGAGGTCCTCAAGCGCAACGGCATCAACGCCAGGATCGTGCGCAAGCAGTCCGAGGGCACCGGCCCGAACGGCGAGAAGACCATCGTCCAGCTCATCCACGACGGCGAGGTCGACCTCATCGTCAACACCCCGTACGGCACCGGTGGCCGCCTCGACGGCTACGAGATCCGTACGGCGGCCGTGGCACGGTCGGTCCCGTGCCTGACGACGGTCCAGGCGCTCGCCGCCGCCGTCCAGGGCATCGACGCCCTCAACCACGGTGATGTGGGCGTCCGCTCACTGCAGGAACACGCGGAACACCTGACCGCCGCCCGCGACTAGCAGCCCTGAGGGGGACACCGGAAACGGTGTCCCCCTCTTCATGAGGACACCATGTACAAGATCTTCTTCCAGCTCGTCTTCAAACGCATGGACCCCGAGAAGGCCCACTACCTCGCCTTCCGCTGGATCCGCCTCGCCGTCCGCGTCCCGGTGCTCCGCACCTTCGTCGCCGCCGCGCTCGCCCCCCGCCACGAGGAGCTGCGCACCGAGGCCTTCGGACTGCGCATGCACGGCCCCTTCGGGCTCGCCGCCGGCTTCGACAAGAACGCGGTCGCCGTCGACGGCATGTCGATGCTCGGCTTCGACCATGTCGAGATCGGCACGGTCACCGGGGAGCCGCAGCCCGGCAACCCCAAGCAGCGGCTGTTCCGGCTCGTGAAGGACCGCGCGCTGATCAACCGCATGGGCTTCAACAACGAGGGCTCGCTGGCCGTGGCGGCCCGCCTGGCCTCCCGTACGCCCGTCTTCAGGACCGTCGTGGGCGTCAACATCGGCAAGACCAAGGTCGTACCGGAGGCCGAGGCCACCGCCGACTACGTGAAGTCGACCGAGCGGCTCGCGCCGTACGCCGACTACCTGGTCGTGAACGTGTCGTCGCCGAACACGCCCGGGCTGCGCAATCTGCAGGCCACCGAGGCGCTGCGGCCGCTCCTGAGCGCCGTGCGCGAGGCCGCCGACCGTACGGTCACCGGCCGCCGCGTCCCGCTCCTGGTGAAGATCGCGCCGGACCTCGCCGACGATGACGTCGACGCCGTCGCGGACCTGGCCGTGGAGCTCGGCCTGGACGGGATCATCGCCACGAACACCACCATCGCGCGCGAGGGGCTCGGCCTGAAATCCGAACCCTCACTGGTGAAGGAGACCGGAGGCCTGTCCGGCGCCCCGCTGAAGGCGCGCTCCCTGGAGGTCCTCAGGCGCCTCTACGCGCGCGTGGGCGACCGCATCACCCTCGTGGGCGTCGGCGGCATCGAGGACGCCGAGGACGCCTGGCAGCGCATTCTCGCCGGTGCCACGCTCGTCCAGGGCTACAGCGCGTTCGTCTACGAGGGGCCCTTCTGGGCCCGAGCGATCCACAAGGGGCTCGCCGCCCGCCTCCGTACGAGCCCGTACGCCACTCTCGCCGACGCGGTCGGCGCCGACGTAAGGAAGCCGGCATGAGCTCTCTCGCACCCTTCGGCGCACGTCTTCGTCACGTCATGGACGAGCGCGGCCCGCTGTGCGTTGGCATCGACCCGCACGCGTCCCTGCTCAGCGAGTGGGGTCTGAACGACGACGTGGCCGGACTGGAGCGGTTCAGCCGCACGGTCGTCGAGGCCGTGGCCGACCGGGTCGCTGTCCTCAAGCCGCAGAGCGCGTTCTTCGAGCGCTTCGGGTCGCGCGGTGTCGCCGTCCTGGAGAAGTCGGTCGAGGAGGCGCGGGCCGCCGGCGCTCTGGTCGTCATGGACGCCAAGCGCGGCGACATCGGCTCGACCATGGCCGCGTACGCCGAGGCCTTCCTGCACAAGGACTCCCCGCTGTTCTCCGACGCGCTCACGGTCTCGCCGTACCTCGGCTACGGCTCGCTCTCGCCGGCGGTCGCGCTGGCGCGGGAGAGCGGCGCCGGCCTGTTCGTGCTGGCGCTGACGTCCAACCCTGAGGGCGGCGAGGTGCAGCACGCGATCCGCGCGGACGGCCGTGACGTCGGTGCGACGATGCTGGCGCATCTGGCGGCCGAGAACACGGGGGAGGAGCCCCTGGGGTCCTTCGGCGCCGTCGTGGGTGCCACGCTGGGCGATCTGTCGTCCTACGACCTGGACATCAACGGTCCGCTCCTCGCGCCCGGCATCGGCGCCCAGGGGGCCACTCCGGCCGACCTGCCGAAGGTGTTCGGCTCCGTGGTGCGCAATGTCGTCCCCAACGTCAGCCGGGGGGTCCTGCGGCACGGTCCCGACGTCGGCGCGCTGCGGGCGGCCGCGGAGCGGTTCGCGGAGGAGACCAGGGCCGCCGTGGCGTGAGACCGACGGCGCCATGGCGGTCGTATGACGGTCGTCCGAGGCGTTCGAGACGCTCGTGCGAGACCTCCGATGAGTGTTTCCAGGACGACTTGAGGCTGAATACATTCTCAAATCCAGGGCAGTATGCCTTAAATGTCCGGCCTGACGGAGGCTGACCAGGACTTTTCCGCTGTTCTCGCTGACTCTGGCGGAGTTGGCCGCTAGTCTCCGACGCAGAGTGAACGGGCAAGCGTGTTGCTCGTGGCTCCCCAGGTGTGGGGCGACTAGGTTCCTCACCGGTCCGTATCCGACAGTTCAACATCCGAGGTGACGTAGGCGTGGCTCTTCCGCCCCTTACCCCTGAACAGCGCGCAGCCGCGCTCGAAAAGGCCGCCGCGGCTCGCCGGGAGCGGGCCGAGGTCAAGAATCGACTCAAGCACTCCGGCGCCTCTCTTCACGAGGTCATCAAGCAAGGCCAGGAGAACGACGTCATCGGCAAGATGAAGGTCTCCGCCCTGCTCGAGTCGCTACCCGGCGTGGGCAAGGTCCGCGCCAAGCAGATCATGGAGCGTCTGGGCATCTCCGAGAGCCGCCGTGTGCGTGGTCTCGGTTCGAACCAGATCGCTTCTCTGGAGCGTGAGTTCGGCAGCACCGGTTCCTGAGTCCGGCACAGTCCGGACCGGGAGTCCCGGGCACTCCGGGATTGCTGGAATAATCGCTGCATGAGTGAACGTCCGCGGCTGACCGTGCTCTCCGGCCCCTCAGGGGTCGGCAAGAGCACGGTCGTCGCCCATATGCGCAAGGAACACCCCGAGGTCTGGCTCTCGGTGTCGGCGACGACCCGCAAGCCCCGCCCCGGCGAGAAGCACGGTGTCCACTACTTCTTCGTCAATGACGAGGAGATGGACAAGCTGATCGCCAACAGTGAGCTGCTGGAGTGGGCCGAGTTCGCCGGCAATCGCTACGGCACCCCGCGCAACGCGGTGCTGGAGCGGCTGGAAGCGGGCGAGCCGGTTCTTCTGGAGATCGATCTCCAGGGCGCCCGGCAGGTCCGCGAGTCCATGTCGGAGGCCCAGCTGGTGTTCCTGGCTCCTCCCTCCTGGGAGGAGCTCGTGCGCAGGCTCACGGGACGTGGCACCGAGCCGCCCGCAGTGATCGAACGCCGTCTTGAGGCGGCGAAGGTCGAGCTGGCGGCCGAGCCCGAGTTCGATGTGACCTTGGTCAACACCTCCGTCGAGGACGTGGCGCGTGAGCTGCTAGCCTTGATGGAAGTTGTGTGATCGTGCCTGATCGTTGAGGCTTGATCGTTCACACTGATTCTTTCCCACCCATCGGAAGGCAGAGCGTGTCCTCTTCCATCACCGCGCCCGAGGGCATCATCAACCCTCCGATCGACGAGCTTCTCGAGGCCACCGACTCGAAGTACAGCCTCGTGATCTACGCGGCCAAGCGTGCGCGCCAGATCAACGCGTACTACTCGCAGCTCGGCGAGGGCCTCCTCGAGTACGTCGGTCCGCTCGTCGACACCCACGTGCACGAGAAGCCGCTCTCGATCGCGCTCCGCGAGATCAACGCGGGTCTGCTGACGTCCGAGGCCATCGAGGGCCCCGCGCAGTAATCCAGCATTTTCGGCTTTGAGCTGGCTTGTCCACAGGCCCGGCAGCGCGACTGTCGGGCCTGTGGTGTGTCATGGAGTCGTCGGTTCGAGGGATGGGAGACCTGGTGGACAAGCCGAGGGTCGTGCTGGGGGTCAGCGGTGGCATCGCCGCCTACAAGGCCTGTGAGCTGCTGCGCAGACTGACGGAGTCGGGCCACGACGTACGCGTGGTGCCCACCGCCTCCGCGCTGCACTTCGTCGGTGCCGCCACCTGGTCGGCCCTCTCCGGCAATCCCGTCTCGACCGAGGTGTGGGACGACGTCCACGAGGTGCCGCACGTCCGCATCGGGCAGCACGCCGACCTGGTGATCGTCGCCCCGGCCACGGCCGACATGCTCGCGAAGGCGGCCCACGGCCTCGCGGACGACCTGCTCACCAACACGCTGCTGACCGCCCGCTGTCCGGTCGTCTTCGCCCCCGCGATGCACACCGAGATGTGGGAGCACCCGGCCACCCAGGAGAACGTGGCGACGCTGCGCCGCCGGGGCGCGGTCGTCATCGAGCCGGCCGTCGGGCGCCTCACCGGCGTCGACACCGGCAAGGGCCGGCTGCCCGACCCGGGGGAGATCTTCGAGGTCTGCCGCCGCGTCCTCGCCCGGGGCGTCACCGAGCCGGACCTGAAGGGACGGCACGTCGTCGTCAGCGCCGGCGGCACCCGTGAGCCCCTCGACCCGGTCCGCTTCCTCGGCAACCGCTCCTCCGGCAAGCAGGGCTACGCCCTCGCCCGCACCGCCGCCGCCCGCGGCGCCCGCGTCACGCTCATCGCCGCGAACACCGGGCTGCCGGACCCGGCGGGGGTGGACATCGTCCCGGTCGGCACGGCCGTACAACTGCGTGAAGCCGTCCTGAAGGCGGCCGAGGACGCCGACGCGGTCGTCATGGCCGCCGCGGTCGCGGACTTCCGGCCGGAGACATACGCCGCCGGGAAGATCAAGAAGAAGGACGGCCAGGATCCGGAACCCATCGTTCTGGTGCGGAATCCGGACATCCTGGCGGAGATCTCGGCCGACCGGGCCCGCCTCGGGCAGGTGGTCGTCGGGTTCGCCGCCGAGACGGACGACGTGCTGGCCAACGGCCGTACGAAGCTCGCCCGGAAGGGCTGCGACCTCCTCGTCGTCAACGAGGTGGGGGAGCGTAAGACTTTCGGGGCGGAGGAGAACGAGGCGGTGGTGCTGGGGGCCGACGGCACCGAGACGCCGGTCCCGCACGGACCGAAGGAAGCATTGGCCGAAATCGTGTGGGACCTGGTGGCTCGGCGCATGAAGTGAATGTTTCATTCGCTTCACTGCGCTCTGTCACCTCGGTAATAGAGGCGTGGCGGGCCTGGCCAAGCCCGCTCGGGATTGGGCAGAATGCCCGTGCCGCAGGTCACAGGGCTCCCGACCAG
This sequence comes from Streptomyces sp. NBC_00019, assembly GCF_045041015.1. Taxonomy (NCBI): domain Bacteria; kingdom Bacillati; phylum Actinomycetota; class Actinomycetes; order Kitasatosporales; family Streptomycetaceae; genus Streptomyces; species Streptomyces sp. NBC_00019. The sequence goes on along the minus strand of NZ_CP108302.1, from coordinate 2,218,734 downwards.
CGAGACGGGTGAGCCTGTGACGGAGCACGACCGATAAACTGTTCTCGGACGATGCCGGGCGCAGCCCCCGAGCCCGTCCGCCCATGATCAGCCAGCAGCCGCTGCAACCCCAGGGAGCGTTGTGTCCCGTCGTCTGTTCACCTCGGAGTCTGTGACCGAGGGTCACCCCGACAAGATCGCTGACCAGATCAGCGACACCATTCTCGACGCGCTCCTGCGCGAGGACCCGACGTCCCGGGTCGCGGTCGAGACCCTGATCACGACCGGCCTGGTGCACGTGGCCGGTGAGGTCACCACCAAGGCCTACGCCCCGATCCCCCAGCTCGTACGGGACAAGATCCTCGCGATCGGTTACGACTCCTCGAAGAAGGGCTTCGACGGCGCCTCCTGCGGCGTCTCGGTGTCCATCGGCTCGCAGTCCCCGGACATCGCGCAGGGTGTCGACACCGCCTACGAGAAGCGGGTCGAGGGCGACGAGGACGAGCTCGACAAGCAGGGCGCCGGCGACCAGGGCCTGATGTTCGGCTACGCGACGGACGAGACGCCGACGCTGATGCCGCTGCCGATCTTCCTGGCGCACCGACTGTCGAGCCGCCTGTCCGAGGTCCGCAAGAACGGGACGATCCCCTACCTGCGCCCCGACGGCAAGACCCAGGTCACCATCGAGTACGACGGCGACAAGGCCGTCCGTCTCGACACCGTCGTGGTCTCGTCGCAGCACGCCTCCGACATCGACCTCGAGTCGCTGCTCGCCCCCGACATCCGCGAGTTCGTCGTGGAGCCGGAGCTGAAGGCGCTCCTCGACGAGGGCATCAAGCTGGAGACCGAGGGCTACCGCCTCCTGGTCAACCCGACCGGCCGCTTCGAGATCGGCGGCCCGATGGGTGACGCGGGTCTGACCGGCCGCAAGATCATCATCGACACGTACGGCGGCATGGCCCGCCACGGTGGCGGCGCCTTCTCGGGCAAGGACCCGTCCAAGGTGGACCGTTCGGCCGCGTACGCGATGCGCTGGGTCGCCAAGAACGTCGTCGCCGCGGGCCTTGCCTCCCGCTGCGAGGTGCAGGTCGCGTACGCGATCGGCAAGGCCGAGCCCGTCGGCCTGTTCGTCGAGACCTTCGGCACCGCCAAGGTCGACGCTGAGAAGATCGAGAAGGCCATCGACGAGGTCTTCGACCTCCGCCCGGCCGCGATCATCCGCGACCTCGACCTGCTGCGCCCGATCTACGCCCAGACCGCCGCGTACGGCCACTTCGGCCGTGAGCTGCCCGACTTCACGTGGGAGCGCACGGACCGCGTGGACGCGCTGCGCAGGGCGGCGGGGTTGTAAGGCCAGGCTCCACGGTTCTTTCCGAAGCCCGGCGTCCCTTGGGGGATGCCGGGCTTCGGTGCGTTCGGGCGGCTTCGGATGTCAGTGGGGTTTGGTAAGAATGCAAGGGTGAGCAGCGAGGATGAGCAGGTCGGTGGTGGGGGCGAGGGGGCGCCGCCCGAGCAGCTTGCGTTCATTCGGGAGAGTGTGCGGAAGGCGAAGGTGCCGCGGGCGAAGCCGCGGACCTGGCGGGGGGCTGCGCTGGCCAAGGAGTTGCCCGTCGCGCGGGTGCTCGTGGACAAGGGCGTGCTGCACCTTGATCGGTACTTCGACTACGCCGTGCCCGAGGAGCTCGATGCCGAGGCTCAGCCCGGGGTGCGGGTTCGGGTGCGCTTCGGCGCCGGGCGTGGTCGGGTGCGGGACGGGCGGCGTGAGGGTGGCGGGCTGATCGACGGGTTTCTCGTCGAGCGGCTGGCCGAGTCCGACTACTCCGGGCCGCTGGCCGCGCTGGCCCAGGTCGTGTCGCCCGAACCGGTGCTCGGCCAGGAGCTGTTGGCGCTCACCCGGGCTGTGGCCGACCGGTATGCCGGGAGCCTTGCCGATGTGCTGCAGCTTGCCGTGCCGCCGCGGAGTGCCCGGGCCGAGCAGCGGGCTTCGACGGAGCCGCTTCCGCCGCCCGGGGTGCCTGAGGCCGGGTCCTGGAGCCGGTACGAGCGGGGGGCCGGCTTTCTTGAGGCGCTCGCCTCGGGTGGGGCGCCGAGGGCCGTCTGGAACGCGTTGCCCGGGCCCGAGTGGTGTGACGAACTGGCTCGGGCCGTCGCCGCCACGCTGGCCTCCGGTCGCGGGGCGCTGGTCGTGGTGCCGGACGGGCGGGCCGTCACGCGGGTCGATGCCGCGCTGACCTCCTTGCTGGGGGAGGGGCGGCATGCCGTGCTCACCGCCGACGCGGGGCCGGAGAAGCGGTATCGGGAGTGGCTGGCCGTGCGGCGGGGGGCCGTGCGGGCCGTGGTGGGGACTCGGGCGGCCATGTTCGCGCCCGTACGGGATCTCGGGCTGGTCGCCATCTGGGACGACGGGGACGACAGCCACAGCGAGCCGCACGCGCCGCAGCCGCATGCCCGTGAGGTGCTGTTGCTGCGGGCCGCCCAGGACAAGTGCGGCTTCCTGCTGGGGAGCTGGAGTTGCACCGTGGAGGCCGCGCAACTCGTCGAGAGCGGGTGGGCGGGGCCGATCGTCGCCGCGCGTGAGCAGGTGCGGGGTGCCGCGCCGCTCGTACGGACCGTGGGGGACGGGGATCTGGCCAGGGACGAGGCCGCGCGGGCCGCTCGGCTGCCGACCCTTGCCTGGCAGGCCGTCAGGGAGGGGCTGAAGCAGGGACCCGTGCTCGTGCAGGTTCCGCGCCGCGGCTATGTGCCTCGGATGGCGTGTGCCAACTGCCGGGCGCCCGCGCGGTGTCGGCACTGTTCCGGACCGCTGGAGGCCCAGGAGGGTGTGGATGCCCTGCGGTGCGGGTGGTGTGCGCGTGAGGACGGCGCCTGGCACTGTCCGGAGTGTGGCGGCTTTCGGCTGCGGGCCCAGGTCGTGGGTGCCCGGCGGACCGCGGAGGAGTTGGGGCGGGCGTTTCCTGCCGTCCCGGTGCGGACCTCCGGGCGGGAGCATGTGCTGGACACCGTGCCGGGGGCGCCCGCGCTCGTCGTGAGCACGCCGGGGGCCGAGCCGGTGGCCGAGGGCGGGTATGCGGCCGCGCTGTTGCTGGACGGCTGGGCCATGCTCGGGCGGCCCGACCTGCGTGCCGGTGAGGATGCGTTGCGCAGGTGGATCGCCGCAGCGGCGCTCGTGCGGCCGCAGGGGGCAGGAGGCACCGTGGTCGTCGTTGCCGAGCCGACGTTGCGGCCCGTGCAGGCGTTGGTGCGGTGGGATCCCGTGGGGCATGCGGTGCGGGAGCTTTCCGAGCGGGCCGAGTTGGGGTTTCCGCCGGTGTCGCGGATGGCGGCCGTGTCGGGGGTGGGGGAGGCCGTCGCGGCGTTTCTCGGGGCTGTGGAACTGCCGGGGGAGTCGGAGGTGTTGGGGCCGGTGCCGATGGCTGTCACGGGTGTGCAGGGGCCGCGGCGGGTGGGGGCGCCGCCGCCGGGGGAGCAGTGGGAGCGGGTGTTGATCCGGGTGCCGCCGGGGAAGGGGGCGGTGCTTGCGTCCGCGCTCAAGGCTGCGCAGGCCGCGCGGATGGCTCGGGGGAGTGGTGAGCCGGTGGTGCGGGTGCGGATCGATCCGCCTGATATCGGGTGACGGGTTCGTTGTCCGGTGCGGGTGGCCCCCCTGTGGGGGGCTGAGCGCCGTCGGCGGCCGACGGTGGCTGTAGTCGGGCGCATGCGCATGCGGATGCCCTCCCAGGGGTCCCGGGAGGGCATGAGGTGGGATCGGTCAGCCGTTGCGCGGGCCGGGGAAGGCGGTGGGGCGTACCTCTTCGCGTAGGGCCGGGCTGCCCGCCGTCGGCTGGGTCGGCATGGAGCGGGCCGCGGGGACCGTCGGTACCGAGGGGATACCGGTGTTGACGCTGACCGTGTGGGTGCTCGGCGCTTCGGCGGTGCGCTCGGCCTCGGCGGCCGCCTGGGTCACGGCACGGCGTGCGCCGTAGCGACGGTGGACCGCCTGCTTGGTGACCCCGAGCGCGGAGCCCACCGCGTCCCACGAGAAGCCGAGCGAGCGGTCGAAGTCGACCGCGGCCGTCACCAGGGTCTCGACGCTGTCCCGCAGCTCCTGCGCGAGACGGACCGTCGGCGCGGGGGCGCGTCCGTAGACGACGAAGCCCGTGGAGGGGCCGGAGCGGCGCGGGCGGTAGACGTTCCCCAACTGGGCGGTGAGCGTGCGCAGTGCGTCCACCTGCCGGCGGACCCGCTCGATGTCCCGCACCAGCAAGTGCAGGCTGGCCCGAGCCTGGGCGTCGTGGGTTGCGTGGTCGGCCATGAACAAGCCTCTCGAACCGGCGATGAAAAGGATCGGGCCGCTACAGCGGCCCGTTGTGGTCAACTCTTTCTTGACCAACGCGTGGACGCTCCGCTGGTCACGCAGTGGGGGCGTAGCGGCATATGCGTGCGCCCCGGGAGGGGGGTTCGCGCCTCGATTCCCACACGGTCCACTCCGTCGGCGGTATTTCTTTCCGTGGTCATAGACTTGTGCGTTGCCCGCACAACCCCCGCCCGAGAGGCCCGAACCCACCCATGAAGCTCGTCTTCGCCGGTACCCCCGAGGTCGCCGTTCCCGCTCTGGACGCTCTGATCGCCTCCGGGCGGCACGAGGTGGCCGCCGTCGTCACGCGGCCCGACGCGCCGGCCGGGCGTGGGCGCAGGCTCGTCGCGAGCCCGGTGGCCGAGCGGGCCGTGGAGGCGGGCATCGAGGTGCTGAAGCCCCTCAAGCCGCGGGACCCGGAGTTTCTGGAGCGGCTGCGGGAGATCGCCCCCGACTGCTGTCCCGTCGTCGCCTACGGGGCGCTGCTGCCCCGCGTGGCCCTCGACATCCCTGCCCACGGCTGGGTCAACCTGCACTTCTCGCTGCTGCCCGCCTGGCGTGGGGCCGCGCCCGTGCAGCACTCCATCATGGCGGGCGACGAGATCACCGGGGCCTCCACCTTCCTCATCGAGGAAGGCCTCGACTCAGGGCCCGTCTACGGCACCGTGACCGAGGAGATCCGGCACACCGACACCAGCGGCGACCTGCTGACCCGGCTCGCCTTCGCCGGCTCCGGACTGCTCGCCGCGACCATGGACGGGATCGAGGACGGCACCCTGAAGGCCGTACCGCAGCCCGCCGACGGCATCACCCTCGCTCCGAAGATCACCGTCGAGGACGCACAGGTCGACTGGCGCACCCCGGCTCTCCGGGTCGACCGGGTGGTGCGCGGCTGCACGCCCGCGCCCGGCGCCTGGACGGTCTTCCGCGGTGAGCGGCTCAAGCTCATCCAGGTGCAGCCCGCGCCCGAGCGCACCGACCTCGCCCCCGGACAGCTCGCCGTCGGCAAGAACAACGTCCACGTGGGCACCGGCTCCCACGGCGTGGAGCTGCTGTGGGTGCAGGCCCAGGGCAAGAAGCCGATGAGGGCCGCCGACTGGGCGCGCGGGGTGCGGATCGGCGAGAGCGAGAGCCTGGGCGAGTAGCACGGGTGCCGACGGCGGGGCCCCTCGGCGGGTAACGCGCGCACAGGTGGGACGTACGCTTGGTGCGTATCCCGCCAACACATCCGGAGCACCTTTTTCGTGAGCGACCAGTCCCGTGGGCCCCGCCCGTCCGGCAAGCCCTACCGTCGGCCCAAGAAGGACCCCGTCCGCTTCCTCGCCTTCGAGGCCCTGCGGGCCGTGGACGAGCGGGACGCGTACGCCAACCTCGTGCTGCCGCCGCTGCTGCGCAAGGCGCGGGAGAAGGAGGGGCCCGACAAGTTCGACGGACGGGACGCCGCGCTGGCCACCGAACTCGTCTACGGGACGCTCCGGCGCCAGGGGACGTACGACGCCGTCATCTCCGCCTGTGTCGACCGGCCGCTCCGGGAGGTCGACCCGCCGGTCCTCGATGTGCTGAGCCTCGGGGTCCATCAGCTGCTCGGGACGCGGATCCCCACGCATGCCGCGGTGTCCGCCTCCGTCGAGCTCGCGCGTGTGGTGCTCGGGGACGGGCGGGCCAAGTTCGTGAACGCCGTGCTGCGGAAGGTCGCGCAGGACGATCTGGACGGATGGATCGCGCGCGTGGCTCCGCCGTACGAGGACGACCCCGAGGAGCATCTCGCCGTCGTGCACTCGCACCCCCGCTGGGTCGTCTCGGCGCTGTGGGACTCGCTCGGCGGCCCGCGGGCCGGGATCGAGGAGTTGCTGGCGGCGGACAACGAGCGGCCCGAGGTGACGCTGGTCGCCCGGCCCGGACGGTCCGGCACCGACGAACTGCTGCGGGAGGAGGCCGCCGTCGCCGGGCGCTGGTCGCCGTACGCCGTGCGGCTGGCCGAGGGCGGCGAGCCCGGGGCCATCGAGGCCGTACGGGAAGGCCGTGCCGGCGTGCAGGACGAGGGCAGCCAGCTGGTGGCCCTGGCGCTCGCCAACGCGCCTCTGGAGGGGCCGGACGGGAAGTGGCTCGACGGGTGTGCGGGGCCCGGTGGCAAGGCCGCGCTGCTCGCCGCGCTGGCCGCGGAGCGGGGTGCCGTGTTGCTGGCCTCCGAGAAGCAGCCGCATCGGGCCGGGCTCGTGGCGAAGGCGCTGCACGGGAATCCGGGGCCGTATCAGGTGATCGCCGCGGACGGGATCAAGCCGCCGTGGCGGTCGGGCAGCTTCGACCGGGTGCTGATGGATGTGCCGTGTACCGGGCTGGGGGCGTTGCGGCGGCGGCCCGAGGCGCGGTGGCGGAGGCGGCCGGAGGATCTTGAGGGGTTCGGGCCGTTGCAGCGGGGGCTGCTGAAGACCGCGCTGGACTCCGTCCGGGTGGGCGGGGTCGTGGGGTATGCGACCTGTTCGCCGCATCTTGCCGAGACGCGGGCGGTGGTTGAGGACGTGCTCAAGCAGTGGCCGGAGGCCGAGTTGATCGACGCGCGGCCGTTGCTGCCCGGTGTGCCGGCGCTCGGTGAGGGGCCGGATGTGCAGTTGTGGCCGCATGTGCATGGGACGGACGCGATGTATCTGGCGTTGATTCGTCGGACGGGGTGAGGCTCGCCTCTTCGCCGTAGGGGTTCGGGTTGTGGCGCGAGTGCCGGTGAGTTGTGGCTGGTCGCGCAGTTCCCCGCGCCCCTAGCGGCGTTGGCCTGCCGTCGGCTGTTCAGCGACCTGGGTCGCCGTGCCGTCCTCCCGCGCCAGCTTGTGCGGCCACCACATCTTCGGGCCCACGTCCAGGAACAGGGCCGGCACCAGTACCGAGCGGACGATGAACGTGTCCAGGAGTACGCCCAGCGCCACCGCGAAGCCGATCTCGGCGAAGGCGACCATCGGCAGCGTGCCCAGGGCGGCGAAGGTGCCGGCCAGGACCAGGCCCGCGGACGTGATGACCGCGCCCGTCGCCGCCAGGCCCATGACCACGCCTGGGCGGGTGCCTTGGCGGGCCGCCTCCTCGCGGATGCGGGTGGTCAGGAAGATGTTGTAGTCGATGCCGAGGGCCACCAGGAAGACGAAGACGAAGAGGGGGAAGTCCGTCGTCTCTCCCGCGTAGTCGAACAGATACCTGAACGCGAGCGCGCTGATTCCCAGGGCCGCCGCGAACGACAGGATCACCGTCCCGATCAGCAGCAGCGGTGCGATCAGGGCGCGCAGCAGGGCGCACAGGATCAGCATGACGACGATCAGGACCAGCGGGATGATCAGCATGTTGTCGTGCGTGGTCGCCTCGTCCATGTCGAGCAGGGAGGCCGTACCGCCGCCGACCTGGGCGTCGGCGTCGGGTACCTCGTGGACGGCGTCCCGGACCCGTTCGACGGTCTGCTTCGCCGCCTCGCTGTCGGCCGGGTCGGTCATGGTCGCCTCGAAGAGGACCTTGCCTTCGTACGACGGTTTCGTGCCCGGTGGCAGGCCCAGCGACTCGGGGACGACGCCGTCGGTGGCGGCCACCGCCTCGCCCACCTGCTGCGCCTGCGCCTGGTTGCTGATGATGACCAGGGGATCGCCGCTGCCCGCCGGGAAGTAGCGTGCGGAGACCTCCTGGCCGACGATCGAGTCCGGTTTCCCGGTGAACGCGTCCGCGTTGCTGATGCCCTCGGCGCGCAGCTGGATCAGGCCCAGCGAGCAGATGGCGAGGATCAGTGCGGTGGCGGCCCACACCATGCGCGGGCGGCGGGCGATACGGCGGCCCATCCGGGCCCACAGGCCCCGCTCGATGCGGTCGGGGTCGCCGAAGTGCGGGATCGCGGGCCAGAAGATCCAGCGGCCGCAGATCACCAGCAGAGCGGGGAAGAGGGTCATCATCGCCAGCAGGGCCACCGCCACGCCGATCGCCGCCACCGGGCCGAGGCCGCTCGTCGAGTTCATCTCCGCGGCCAGCAGCACCAGCATGCTCAGCACCACGGTCGCGCCGGACGCGACCACGGCCGGGCCCGCGCGGTGCAGGGCCAGGGCCATCGCCTCGTGCCGGTCCTCGTGGTGGTGCAGTTCCTCGCGGTAGCGGGCGACCAGCAACAGGGCGTAGTCCGTCCCCGCGCCGAAGACGAGGACCGTGAGGATGCCCGCGCTCTGGCCGTTGACCGTCAGGCCCGCGTGCTCCGCGAGCAGGTAGATGAGGGCCTGCGCGGTGAACAGGGCGGCGATGACCGAGAGCAGGGGGACCAGGAGCAGGCTGGGGCTGCGATAGGTGATCAGCAGCATCACGATGACGACGCCCATCGCGGACACCAGCAGGGTCGAGTCGATGCCCTCGAAGGCCTCGGAGAAGTCGGCGGAGGTGCCGCCCGGGCCCGTGATGTGCACGGCGAGACCGTCGCCGCCCTCGCCGACATCGTCCCGGATGGCGTCGACCGCGGGGGCGATCTCCTCCCAGCCCTTCTCGTCCATCGTGATCGGTACGAGGATCTGGGCCGCACGCGGATCCGTCTCACGGTCGAAGACCGGGCCGCGGGTCTCCGCGCCGCGGATGCCGTGGTCGCGCAGTTCCTTGAGCTGCCGTGCGTCCTCCTCGATCTGCGCCCGGTCCTGGGCGGTCAGACCGTCGGGACGGGCGTAGACGACGACCGCGGGGATCTGCTCGGGCCTGAAGTCCTCGGAGAGCTTGAGGACTTGGGTGGATTCGGCGGAGCCGGGCAGCCAGGAGGCGGCGTCGTTGTCCTGGGCGTCGGTGAGTTTCTGGGCGAAGGGCGCGGTCAGGAACAGCCCGACGACCCACAGCGCCAGGACGACCCACTTGGCGCGCCGTCCGCACACCAGATGCCCGATGCCTTGCTTCCCGGTCATGGCCACCCCCGCAGCCCCGATGCCTCACGGTCGGCCGCCCAATATGGCACGTACCGTCCCGGAACAACATCCGATGAACGGCTGAGGTCTGGACCGGCGCGAACATTCATGGCCGGACATGGCAGGCTTGGGCTATGGCCGCGCAGATCAACCCCAGCATTCTGTCCGCAGACTTCGCTCGCCTCGCGGACGAGGCGAAGGCGGTGGAGGGAGCCGACTGGCTCCACGTCGACGTCATGGACAACCATTTCGTCCCGAACCTCACGCTCGGTGTGCCGGTCGTAGAGTCCCTCGCCCGCGCGACGGACACCCCGCTGGACTGCCATCTGATGATCGAGGCCCCCGATCGGTGGGCGCCCCAGTACGTAGAGGCGGGGGCCGGTTCCGTCACCTTCCACGTCGAGGCGGCCGCCGCTCCGGTCCGGCTCGCCCGCGAGATCCGGGCCAAGGGCGCCCGCGCCTCCATGGCGCTCAGGCCCGCGACGCCCATCGAGCCGTACGAGGATCTGCTCCCCGAGCTCGACATGCTCCTGATCATGACGGTCGAGCCGGGCTTCGGGGGACAGGCGTTCCTCGACATCATGCTCCCGAAGATTCGCCGCACCCGCGAGTTGATCAGCAAGCACGGCCTCGAACTCTGGCTCCAGGTCGACGGCGGAGTCTCGGCCTCCACCATCGAGCAGTGCGCCGACGCCGGCGCCGATGTGTTCGTCGCCGGCTCGGCCGTCTACGGCGCATCCGACCCGGCCGAGGCGGTACGTGCACTGCGCACCCAAGCCGAGGAGGCGACCGCCAAGGCGAGCTGGGCATGCGGCCACTGAGCCACAGGAACGTGAACGGCTCCCATCAGGGCTGATCAAGTCCGCCGGATCTGCAAGGATGAACGGCGAATCCAGAGTGTGAACAGCAGTGAGGAGATGGCCGTGTCGGGTATGTCGGCGGGCCGGTCAGCCATGCGGATGGGACCCGCTGAGCTGGTGCAGGCGGCGGCCATGGCCCGCCGCTTCTACCTCGAGGGCAAGTCCAAGATCCAGATCGCCGAGGAGTTCGGCGTGAGCCGCTTCAAGGTGGCCCGGGTTCTGGAGACCGCCCTCGAGAGGGATCTCGTACGCATCGAGATCCGTGTGCCTGCCGAACTGGACGCCGAGCGCTCGGACGCGCTGCGCGCCCGGTACGGACTCAGGCATGCCGTCGTGGTGGAGTCGCCTGCCGAGGCGGAGGACTCGCCCGACCCCGAGAACCTCGGGGAGACGGCCGCCGACCTGCTCGGCGAACTGGTCAACGAGGGCGACGTCCTGGGCCTGGCCTGGGGCCGGTCCACGATTCACATGGCGGCGGCCCTCGACCGGCTGCCACCGTGCACGGTGGTGCAGCTGACGGGGGTGTACGACGCCGGGACCGCCGAGCGCGGTTCGGTGGAGGCGGTACGGCGGGCCGCGCAGGTCTCGGGCGGCGACGCCCACCCGATCTACGCCCCGATGCTGCTGCCGGACGCGGCCACCGCGGCGGCGCTGCGCAACCAGACGGGGATCGCCCGGGCCTTCGAGTACTTCGACAAGGTCACGGTCGCCTGTGTCTCCATCGGCTCCTGGGGGCCGGGTGTCTCCACGGTGTACGACATGCTCAGCGAGGAGGAGCGGGCGCACTACTCGACCCTCGGCGTCGCCGCGGAGACCTCCGCGCACCTCTTCGACGCCGACGGGCGCCGGGTGGGCCGGGATCTGGGCGAGCGGTGCATCACGGTCAAGGCGGACCAGCTCCGCCGTATCCCCGAGGTCGTCGCGATCGCGGGCGGGGCGCGCAAGGCGATGGCGATCGACGCCGTGCTGCGGTCCGGGCTCGTCACCAGCCTGGTGACGGACACCTCGGCGGCGGACGTGCTGCTGACGGCAGGTCAGACGCCGAAGCCGGCGCTGAACCGCTCTGACCCGGACGGCCCCTGACCGAAGGTCATGAGGGGGCGGCCGTGGCAGCGTGGACAGCATGCTGCTGCGGTTCGTCCCCCGGGTGCTGGCCTGTCTCCTCGTCGTCCTGCTCACGGGGTGTGCGTCGAGCGAGGCCGGTGAGGCCACTCCGTCGTGGGCCGAGGGCATGGCCACCGTCCAGGAGTCGCGGCTGCCCGCCCAGGCCCGCCGGACGCTCGACCTCATCGATGCCGGTGGCCCCTTCCCGTACGAGAAGGACGGCAGTGTCTTCGGGAACTTCGAGCGGCGGCTGCCCGCCCACAAGCGCGGTTACTACCACGAATACACCGTCCCCACGCCGGGCTCGCGCGATCGCGGGGCCCGGCGCATTGTCACCGGGCAGGGCGACGAGATCTACTACACCGATGATCACTACGACTCGTTCAGGGCGGTACTGAGATGACGGCGGTCGTGGCCACGCTGGACCTCGACGGGGTCACGGACAAGGCGAGCCTGATGGAGCGCTGTGTCCGGGACCTGCGGTTGCCGGACTACTTCGGGCGCAACTGGGACGCGCTGGCCGACGTCCTCTCCGACCCGGGACTGTGGCCCGAGGACACCGTCGGGGACAGATTCGTCGTCGTACGGAACTGGGAGCGGTACGCCGAGGCGCGGCCGGGCGAGTGGGCGACCGCCCGTGAGGTGTTCTCGCAGGCGTCCGCGCTCACGGTGACGCTCGCGCTCGGAGGATCCTCCTAACGCGCCTCTGACCTGCCTGGATGATCTGCCCGGGCATCGCATTCCGGTGGACATGGGACAATGAAGTACGTGCTCTTCCCCCTGGCTGTCCTGTCCGGGGGCCACCTCTGATCGACTGGGATGTGCAGCACGTGCGTTTCCTCAATGGCATCCAGCCCGCGTACGACCTGACGTACGACGACGTCTTCATGGTCCCGAGCCGCAGCGCGGTCGGCTCGCGTCAGGGTGTGGACCTCAGCGCCCCCGACGGCACGGGCACCACGATCCCGCTGGTCGTCGCCAACATGACCGCCATCGCCGGGCGCCGTATGGCCGAGACGATGGCCCGGCGCGGTGGCCTGGTGGTCATTCCGCAGGACATCCCGATCGAGGTCGTCACCGAGGTCGTCTCCTGGGTGAAGAGCCGCCACCACGTCCTGGACACCCCGATCGTGCTGGCCCCACACCAGACCGTCGCCGACGCGCTGGCCCTGCTGCCCAAGCGGGCGCACAACGCCGGTGTGGTCGTCGACGAGGAGGGCCGGCCCGTCGGTGTCGTCACCGACCAGGACCTGACCGGCGTCGACCGCTTCACGCAGCTCGAGGTCGTCATGTCCAAGGACCTGCTGCTCATCGACGCGGACATCGACCCGCGCGAGGCCTTCAACCGTCTGGACGCGGCCAACCGCCGCTATGCCCCCGCCGTGGACAAGGACGGCCGTCTCGCCGGCATCCTCACCCGCAAGGGCGCGCTGCGGGCGACGCTGTACGCGCCGGCCGTCGACGCTCAGGGCAAGCTGCGCATCGCCGCCGCCGTCGGTATCAACGGCGATGTCGCGGGCAAGGCCAAGCAGCTGCTCGACGCGGGCGTGGACACGCTCGTCATCGACACGGCGCACGGCCACCAGGAGTCGATGATCAGCGCGATCAAGGTCGTGCGGGCCCTCGACCCGCAGGTGCCGATCGTCGCCGGCAACATCGTGGCCGCCGAGGGTGTGCGGGATCTGATCGAGGCCGGTGCCGACATCATCAAGGTCGGTGTGGGCCCCGGCGCCATGTGCACCACCCGCATGATGACCGGGGTGGGCCGGCCGCAGTTCTCGGCCGTGCTGGAGTGCGCCGCCGAGGCGAAGAAGTACGGCAAGCACGTGTGGGCCGACGGCGGTGTCCGGCACCCGCGTGACGTCGCCATGGCACTGGCGGCCGGTGCGTCCAACGTGATGGTCGGCTCGTGGTTCGCGGGCACGTACGAGTCCCCGGGCGACCTTCAGCAGGACGCCAACGGGCGGCTCTACAAGGAGTCGTTCGGCATGGCGTCCGCGCGGGCCGTGGCCAACCGTACGTCCGACGAGTCGTCGTACGACCGGGCCCGCAAGGCGCTGTTCGAGGAGGGCATCTCCACCTCCCGCATGTTCCTCGACCCGTCCCGTCCCGGCGTCGAGGACCTGATCGACTCGATCATCGCGGGCGTCCGCTCCTCCTGCACCTACGCCGGTGCGGGCTCCCTGGAGGAGTTCGCCGAGAAGGCGGTCGTGGGCATCCAGAGCGCGGCCGGCTACGCGGAGGGCCAGCCGCTGCACGCCAGCTGGAGCTGAGTCGCCCGTGCACGGCCTCCGTGGAAAATCGGGGGCCGTTCGCGTTCCCGCGCCCTACCGTCGGGTGCATGGAGATCACCGTCTGCCGGGCCGCCGATGTGGCACTGCTCGACCGTTACATGGGCTCACCCGGAGCCACGTCCTTCCACGCCCGGAGGTTCGCGCGTCAGGAGGCGGGGGAGTGCACGTATCTCGTCGCGTGGCTGGACGGGCGGCCTGTGGGGCACACGGAGATGCGCTGGATCGGCTGTGCGGCGCCCGAGGTCGCTCTGGAGTGCCCGGAGATCGGCGGGCTCGCCGTCTGGCCGACGGAGCTGCGCTCGCGAGGGATCGGTACGGCGTTGATCCAGGCCGCCGAGGTGCTGGCGGGGCAGCGGGGGCTGGCAGCCGTCGGTATCGGTGTCGGGCGCGACAATCTGCGCGCCGCCGCCCTGTACGCCCGGCTCGGGTACCGGCCGGTGGCGCACTACCTCGACCGGTACTCGTACGAGGAGCACGACGGCACGACCCGGGAGTGCGTGGACGCGTGCACATTCCTCACCAAAGAACTGCAGGTGGAGCGCTGATCCAGGCATGCGCAACGAACATCCGCCCCCTTGCGATGAACGCAACGATCTTGCGGATACGCGCAAGGTTGCTGCATTACGACCGTGATGCCCTGACTCATAGGGTGCTGCGCTGTACTCGATTGCCATGACGAAGGAGTCAGCGCGTGCTCGACCAAGGCGCACCCCCGCAACAGCGCACATCACGGTCCCCGGGAGTCGGTGCGCGTCTTGTGCGGCGCAAGCCGGTGGAACGCCTGGTCGCCGAGGGAGGGCAGGGCGAGGGCGGCAGTCTTCGGCGCTCCCTCGGGCTCTGGCAGCTGACCATGATCAGCATCGGTGCCACGCTCGGCACCGGCATCTTCGTCGTCCTCGGCGAGGCCGTGCCCAAGGCCGGTCCGGCCGTCACCCTGTCCTTCGTGATCGCGGGTCTGACGGCACTGTTCTCGGCCCTGTCCTACGCCGAGCTCGCGGGCACGATCCCGGTCGCCGGGTCCTCGTACTCGTATGCGTACGCGACGATGGGCGAGCTGGTCGCCTGGGTCTGCGGATGGTGTCTGATCCTGGAGTACGGCGTCTCGGTCGCGGCCGTCGCCGTCGGCTGGGGCGAGTACCTCAACGAGCTGCTCGACGGGACCATCGGTGTCACCATCCCGGACGCCCTGTCCGCCCCGCCCGGCGACGGCGGAATCTTCAACCTGCCGGCGCTGATCGTCGTACTCCTGGCCATGGCCTTCCTGCTCGGCGGAGCGAAGGAGTCCGCGCGGGCCAACACCGTCATGGTCGTCGTGAAGATCGCCGCGCTGGTGCTGTTCTGCGCCATCGGCGTCCAGGGCTTCCGCTCCGGCAACTACGAGCACTTCATGCCGCTCGGCATGGCGGGCGTGAGCGCGGCCGGGGCGACGCTGTTCTTCTCGTACATCGGCTTCGACGCCGCCTCCACCGCCGGTGAGGAGGCCAAGAACGCGCAGCGTGACCTGCCGCGCGCGATCATGCTGTCGCTGGTCATCGTGACGGCCCTGTACGTCCTCGTCGCGGCCGTCGCCGTCGGTGCGAAGCCCTGGCAGCGGTTCGGGGACTCGGAGGCGGCACTGGCCCAGATCATGCGCGAGGTGACCGGACAGACCTTCTGGGGGACGCTGCTGGCCGGCTGTGCCGTCATCGCCATCGCGAGCGTCGTGCTGACCGTGCTCTACGGCCAGACGCGCATCCTCTTCGCGATGTCCCGGGACGGGCTCGTGCCGAAGGTGTTCTCGCGCGTGCACCCCAAGACCGGCGCGCCCCGTGTCAACACGGTCATCGTGTCCCTGTTCTGCGGTGTCCTCGCCGCCGCGATCCCGCTGGGCCAGCTCGCCGACGCCACCAGCATCGGCACGCTCTTCGCCTTCGCGCTGGTCAACATCGCCGTCGTGGTGCTGCGCCGGAGCCGTCCGGACATGCCGCGTACCTTCCGGGTGCCGCTGTCGCCGGTGCTGCCCGCGCTGGGGCTCGGGTTCTGCCTCTGGATGATGGGCAGCCTGTCGTCCGTCACCTGGGTGGTCTTCGGAGTCTGGATGGCCGTCGGGCTCGTGTTCTACTTCGTATACGGCTATCGCCGCTCCCGACTCGCAACACCTGAGAGCTGATCCACCCCCGTGCTCAACGATCTCGACGAACGCATCGTCCACGCCCTCGCCGAGGACGCCCGCCGCTCCTACGCGGACATCGGGCAGATCGTCGGCCTCTCCGCGCCCGCCGTGAAACGGCGCGTGGACCGGCTCCGCGCCACCGGAGCCATCACCGGCTTCACGGTACGGGTCGACCCGTCGGCCCTCGGCTGGGAGACCGAGGGGTTCGTCGAGATCTACTGCCGGCACAACACCTCGCCGGACACCATCCGGCGGGGCCTGGAGCGCTACCAGGAGGTCGTCGCCGCGTCCACCGTCACCGGGGACGCGGACGCGGTCGTCCAGGTCTTCGCCTCCGACATGCGGCACTTCGAGCGGGTCCTGGAGCGGATCGCGGGGGAGCCGTTCGTGGAGCGCACCAAGTCCGTGCTGGTGCTGTCGCCGCTGCTGCGGAGGTTTTCTTCGGGGGCGCCCGGGTGAGGGGTGGTGCGGTCGTGGTGCGGGTGCGGGTGCGTCGTGGCCGTTCGCGCAGTTCCCCGCGCCCCTAAGAGCACGTCACCTGGTCCCACCTCAAGGGGCGCGGGGAACTGCGCGACCAGCCGAAGACGGCCCGCACCCGGCAATGGCCCCTGCCCCCGAGCTCTACTCCGCGGTCTTGCGGGCCAGCGCGTTGTTGTCCATCGAGTTGTGCACGCTGAAGCTCACCGCGTCCGAGCGGTAGCGGTCGTCCGACCACTCCACCGGGCGCCCTTCGCGGGTCGTCGTCACCCGGCGCACGCGCAACAACGGACTGGTACGGCGCACGAGCAGCAGCTCCGCATCCTGCGCGCCCGCCGCGACCGCGTCGATGACGTGCTCGCCGTACGCGAAGACCAACCCCCTGTCGTCGTACAGGCGTTGGGTCACCGACGGACAGTCCGGCTCGATGGGCTCGACGGCGGGGGAGATCCAGTCCGCGTACACGGTCCGCTCCAGCAACACCGGTTCGCCGTCCAGGCCGCGCACCCGCAGGACGTGCAACACCTGCGTGCCGGCGCGTAGTTGGAGACGTATCGCGTCCTCCTGGGTCGCCGGACGGTACTCCTGGGCGACCACCCGCCCCGTCGCCTCGCGGCCCATCGCCCGCGCCCACTGCGCGAAGCTGCGCAACTCGGCGAAGCTCTGGCTGCGACGGCTGGCCAGGACCACGCGGCGGGCGCCCTGGCGGGAGCCGATGAGGCCCTCGGCGGTCAGCGCGGCGACCGCCTGGCGGACCGTGCCGCGCGAGACGTCGTACTGGGCCGCGAGGTCCGTCTCGGCGGGGAGTCGACTGCCGACTGTGTACTCCTCGCGGTCGATCGCCCGGCGCAGTGCGTCGGCGATCTCCTCGTGTCGCGCCGGCATGCTTCCCCTCCGAGTCGACTGCTGTGCACAGCGTGACCAGCCTAGACGACATCCGGCAGGGATCCGAGGGGCGCGTGATCGTCAGGGAACACAGGGGTCACTGTTTCGCCAGTGTTTACGGAATCGATACCGGCAGCAGCCTTACTGAGGCCAACTTGTTCAGACAAGTTATCTGACACAAGTTCTCTCGCTCCTTCTCTCCTCCTCTCCGTTCGACTCCTGCACCCTCGCGCGTCCCCTGGAGAAGCCGTGACCGTGTCCCTGCCGAGAACCGCCGCCCTCGGCGTCCTCGCCGCCCTCGCCCTGAGCGCCTGTGGCGCCGCCCCCGAGAACTCCTCGACCACCGCCGACGGCAAGAACGCCGCCACCGCCACCTCCGCCGCCGACTTCGGCGGACTCGACGCCCTGGTGAAGGCGGCCAAGAAGGAGGGCAAGCTCAACGCCATCGCGCTGCCCCGCGACTGGGCCAACTACGGCGCCCTCATCGACGGCTTCGAGAAGAAGTACGGCATCAAGGTCGCCGTCGAGAACCCCGACGGCGCCAGCCAGGACGAGATCAACGCCGTCACCTCGCGCAAGGGGCAGGACCGGGCCCCCGACGTGCTCGACCTCGGCAGCTCCTTCGCCATCAGCGCGGCCGAGCAGGGGCTGCTCGCGCCGTACAAGGTGGCGTCCTTCGCCGACATCCCCGGCGAGCAGAAGGACACACAGGCACGCTGGTACAACGACTACGGCGGCTACATCTCCATCGGCTGCGACGCCAAGCGCGTCAAGACCTGCCCCACCACCTTCGCCGATCTCCTCAAGCCCCAGTACAAGGGCCAGGTCGCCCTCAACGGCAACCCCACCAAGTCCGGTTCGGCCTTCGGCGGCGTCTGGGCGGCCTCGCTCGCGAGCGGCGGTTCCTTCGACGACATCCAGCCCGGCCTCGACTTCTTCAAGAAGCTCAAGAGCAACGGCAACTACACGCCCGTCGAGTCGACGCCGGCCACCGTCGAGAAGGGCGAGACGCCCATCAGCATCGACTGGGACTACCTGAACGCCGGGTACGCCGAGGAGTTCAAGTCCAAGGGCGTCGACTGGACGGTGTCGGTCCCCGGCGACGGCAAGTTCTCGCAGTACTACTCCCAGGCGATCAACAAGGACGCCCCGCACCCGGCGACCGCCCGCCTGTGGCAGGAGTACCTCTACAGCGCCGAGGGCCAGAACCTGTGGCTCAAGGGGTACGCCCGCCCGGCCCTGATGACCGCCATGGAGAAGGCCGGCACCCTCGACAAGACCGCCGCGGCCAAGCTGCCCGAGGTCTCCGGCACGCCGAGCTTCCCGACCGAGGCCCAGCAGAACAAGGCCAAGACGGTGCTCGGACAGGGCTGGGCGAAGGCCGTCTCCGGATGACGGCCACCGCCGTACGAGTGGACTCGGCGCCGACCGTCGCGGTGAAGCGGCGGCGCCGGTCCCTCGGCTGGCTCGCCGTCGTCCCGCTGCTCGCCTTCACCGCGGTGGCCTTCGGGCTGCCGGCCTGGGCCATCCTGGACGGGGCGTTCACGGTGAAGACCACCGGCGGGTTCGGCACGGCCAACCTGACCGCCTCGTTGCAGGGCGCCTACCTCACCGCTCTCCTCGGCAGCGTCAAACTGTCCGCGGTGTCGGCCGTGCTGGCCGCCCTGTTCGGGCTGCCGCTCGCCCAGGCCGTGGTGACATCCCGGCACCGGGCGCTCCGCGAGGCCGTCCTCACCGCCTCCGGCGTCCTCGCCAACTTCGGCGGCGTCCCGCTGGCCTTCGCCTTCGTCGCCACCCTCGGCAACGCCGGGGTGCTGACCCGGCACCTGGGCCTCACGGACAAGGGCTGGGACCTCTACAGCTTCTGGGGACTGGTGATCGTCTACCTGTACTTCCTGATCCCGCTGATGGTCCTCACCATCACCCCGGCCCTGGAGGGGCTGCGCGTCCAGTGGCGCGAGGCCGCGCAGAACAACGGGGCGACGACCACGCAGTACTGGCGCCATGTCGCCCTGCCCGTCCTCGCGCCCTCACTGCTCGGCGGGCTCGTGCTGCTCTTCGGCACCGCCTTCGCCGCGTACGCCACCGCCGCCGCGATCGTGGGCAGCTCCATCCCGCTGATCACCCTGCAGATCGCCGACGCGCTCTCCGGCAACGTGCTCGTGGGCCAGGAGAACGTGGCGCTCGCCCTCAGCCTCGACATGGTCCTCATCGCGGGCCTGGTCATGGCCGTGTACCTGCCCCTGCAACGACGGAGCGCGCGATGGCTCGCCTGAACCTGTGGCGGTGGGGCGTCTACGGCCTCGCCGGGCTGTACTTCCTGGTGCCGCTCGCCGCGTCGATCGTCTTCACGGTCGACGTGCCCGGGCAGGGCCTCACCTTCGACGCTTACACCCAGATCTTCTCCACCGGCGGCTTCGTCAGCAGCCTGCTGCTCTCGCTGGAACTGGCCCTCGCGACGATCGTCGTCGTGCTGCTCCTGATGGTGCCCGCGACGGTGGCGCTGCGGCTGGGGTCGCCCCGGCTGCGGCCGGTCGTCGAGGTGGTGTGTCAACTGCCCTTGGTGGTACCGCCGATCGCACTTGTCGCCGGCATCATCACGGTCCTGAAGTGGGGGCCCGAACACCTCTCCCGCACCCCGCTGTTCCAGACGTTCGTGGCGATCCAGAACCCCGACTTCCCCGTCATCCTCGTCCTGGCGTACGTCGTGATGGCCCTGCCGTTCGTGCATCGCGCCCTGGACGCCGGACTGCGCGCGGTCGACGTCCGCACCCTCGTCGAGGCCGCCCGCAGCTGCGGGGCGAGCTGGCCGCAGGCGCTGGTCCGGGCCGTACTGCCCAATCTGCGGGGCGCTCTCCTCAACTCCTCCTTCCTCACGCTGGCGTTGGTGCTCGGTGAGTTCACGGTCGCCCAGCTGCTCGGCTTCCAGCCCTTCGCCGTGTGGATCGTGAACGTCAGCGGCTCGCAGGCCCAGCTCTCCGTCGCCGTGTCCGTGCTCAGCCTGCTCGTGACGTGGGTGCTGCTCCTCGTCCTGGCCGGCTTCGGCGGACGCGCCCGTACTACTTCCCGGGGATGACCATGAAGACGCTCGAGAAAGCGGCCACCGTCGAATTCCGGGGCCTGCGCAGGGAGTTCGGTCCGACCGTCGCCCTCGACGGACTCGACCTGACCGTCCGGCCCGGTGAGCTCCTCGCCCTGCTCGGCCCGTCCGGCTGCGGCAAGACCACCGCGCTGCGCATGCTCGCGGGCTTCGAACACCCCGACTCCGGCGAGGTGCTGGTGGACGGCGAGGACGTCACCCGGGTGCCGGCCCACCGCCGTGACGCCGGGATGGTCTTCCAGTCGTACAGCCTCTTCCCGCATCTCGACGCGATCGACAACGTGGCCTTCGGACTGCGGATGCGGAAGGTGCGCACGGCCGAACGACGGGCGCGTGCCGTCGAGTTGCTGGAGCTGGTCGGCCTCGCCGACAAGGGCGGGCGCTTCCCGCACGAGCTCTCCGGCGGTCAGCAGCAGCGCGTCGCCCTGGCCCGTGCACTCGCCCTGCGGCCGCGGGTGCTGCTCCTCGACGAGCCGCTGTCGGCGCTCGACGCCAAGGTGCGGCTCAGCCTGCGCGAGGAGATCCGGCGGCTCCAGCAGGAGCTCGGGATCACCACGCTCTTCGTGACCCACGACCAGGAGGAGGCCCTGTCGATGGCGGACCGGGTCGCGGTGATGCACGCCGGGCGGCTCGAACAGTGCGCGGCCCCGGCCGAGTTGTACGGCCGTCCGGCCACCGCCTTCGTCGCGGAGTTCGTCGGGACGATGAGCCGGATACCGGGACGGCTGGCCGACGGGTCCGTCGATGTGCTCGGGCAGCGGCTGCCCGTGGACGGCCCGGTGCCCTCTGCGGCCGAGGTGGACGTGCTGGTGCGGCCCGAGGCCGTACGCGTGCGGGCCGACGACGAGGGGAAGGCGAGCGTCGTCGCCACCTCCTTCCTGGGCGCCGCCGTCCGTGTCACCGTCCGGCTCGCCGACGGCACCGACGTGAAGGCCGACCTGCCCGCCCACGAGGCGGCCGGGCTCGGGGCGGGGGCCACGGTGAGCGTGGCCTTGCCGGAGCGGCCGGTGCTCGTCGCCGAGCGGAGCGCGCCGTGAGCCGACTCCCGCTCCAGGCCGTCCTGTTCGACATGGACGGCACGCTCGTCGACACCGAGCGGCTGTGGTGGGGGACGGTGGAACAGGTGGCCGGCCGGACCCTGACCGAGGCGGACCAGCCGGAGGTGCTCGGCCGCGCGGTCGAGGACACCGCCGCTTGGCTGTCCGCGGCCACGGGCACCCCGGCCGGCGACCTGGCCGACGCACTCCACCAGGAGTTCGCCGACCGCGTCCGCACCGGCATCGTGCCCCGCCCCGGTGCGCTCGACCTGCTGGGTGCCCTGGCCCGCGAGGGAGTGCCCACGGCCCTGGTGACCGCGTCCCCGAGGGCGGTCGCCGACACGGTGCTCGAAGCGCTCGGGGCCGAACGCTTCGCCGTCTCCGTGACCGCCGACGACACACCCCGCACCAAGCCGGCCCCCGATCCCTACCTCGCCGCCTGCCGGGCCCTGGGCGTCGACCCCGCCGCCTGCGTGGCCGTCGAGGACACGGAGACCGGGGTCGCCTCCGCCGAGGCCGCCGGGTGCGCGGTGCTCGCCGTGCCCTCCCTCGCGCCGATCGAGGCCGCGCCGGGCCGTACCGTCCTGGCCGGCCTGGAGGGGGTCACCGTCGACAGGCTCCGCTCCCTGCTGCCGTACCGGCTCCGCGTCATGACCTGGAACCTCTGGTACGGCGGCACCGAGGTCCATGACCACCGGGCCAAACAGCTCAAGGTCATCGCCGAGACCGAGGTGGACGTGGTCGGTCTCCAGGAGACGTACGGCACCGCCGCGCAGGAGCTCGCCGAGGCCCTCGGCTGGTACCACCACCGGGCCGGAGTGAACCTCGGCGTCATCAGCCGCCACCCGATCACGGACACCTTCGGGGACCCGGAGGTGGGCTTCTACGGCGCGGCGGGTGTCCGGGTCCGTGTCGCCGAGGGCGCCGAGGCGGACGTATGGACGGTCCACCTGGACTACGAGTCGTACGGGCCCTATGTGCCGTCGGCCGCCCACGAGGGGGTGCGGCTCGCCCAGCTGAGAGATGCGCTGGGCAGGATCGACGAGACCGTGCCCGTCGCGCTCGTCGGTGACTTCAACACTCCCTCGCACCTGGACTGGCCGGACATCGAGTGGCCGGTCACGAAGGCGGCCGAGGAAGCGGGCTTCGTCGACTCCTACCGTCAGGCCCACCCCGACCCCGTGGCGGAGCCCGGTCACACCTGGTCGCCGGTCCAGGCCGCGCCGGAGCCGCAGGACCGGATCGACTTCGTTCTGCACCGAGGGCTGCGGGTGCTCGACTCCCGGACGTACGTCAGCGGCACCCCCCGGACCTGGCCGGACGTCGCGGACAACGACTGGCCGTCCGACCACGCGGCGGTGATCACCACATTTTCGCTGGGCAGCGGGGCCGGGACTGTCTAGCATCGGTGTCATGACCTGGCGACATTGATCCACCAGCCGTGCCTCCCGAGGGCCGCCTCGGACGCCGTACCCACGACGTCCGAATCGCCCTTCCGGGAAGGCCTCATGACACTCTCACCCACACGTGTGTCCACGACCGGCATCCGCCGGCTGACGACCACGCTGTACGGCTACGCGTTCCTCGACGACTTCGTCCTGCTCTACCCGGTGTACGCGCTGCTCTTCGCCGACACCGGGATGTCGCTGTGGCAGATCTCCTCCCTGTTCGCCCTGTGGTCGATCACCGCGGTCGTGCTGGAGGTCCCCTCCGGCGCCCTGGCCGACGCGGTCTCCCGACGGCTGCTGCTGTGGATCGGCCCGTTGTTCAACGCGGTCGGCTTCGCCCTCTGGGTGATCGTCCCCGCGTACTGGGCCTTCGCGCTCGGGTTCGTGCTGTGGGGCGTCGGCGGCGCACTCTGCTCCGGTTCCTTCGAGGCGCTGGCCTACGACGAGTTGGACCGGCTCGGCGCCGCCGACCGGTACGCGCGCGTGATGGGACGGGTACGCGCGGCGCGGCTGGTGGCCACCATGGCGGCGATCGGTCTCGCCGGGCCGGTGTTCGCGCTGGGCGGCTACCCGATGGTGGGCGCGGGCAGTGTGCTGGCCTGTCTGCTGGCCGCCGCGGTGGCGACCCGGCTGCCGGAGCACCGGACGCGGCCGGAGACCGGGGGCGACGGCTGGTGGACGACCCTGCGGACCGGACTTGCCGTGGTCCGAAAGGACCGTTCCGTACGTGGAGCCCTGCTGCTGGTCCCGGCCGTCGCCGCGGTGTGGGGCGCGCTCGACGAGTACACGCCCCTGCTGGCCCGCGACACCGGTGTGGCGGAGACGACGGTGCCCTACCTGATCCTGCTCGTGTGGACGCTCGTCACGGCGGCGAGCCTGCTGACCGGACCGGCCGAACGCCTGAGCACCACCGGGACGGCGTGGCTGCTGGCGGGCTCCGCGCTCGCCCTGGCCGTCGGTGCCTCGTCCGGGACCCCGGCCGGCATCGCGCTCGTCGGCCTCGCCTTCGGCGGGTTCCAGCTGGCCGAGGTGCTCGCCGACGTCCGCCTCCAGCACCGTATCGACGAGTCCCGCCGGGCCACCCTCACCTCGGTCGCGAGCCTGGGCACGGAGCTGGTCACGGTCGCCACGTTCGGCGCGTACGCGCTGCTGGGCACGACCGCGGCCCACAGCACGGTCTTCGCGGTGCTGGCGGTGCCGTACCTGGTGACGGCGCTGGTGCTGGCCAGAAGCCGGGCAGCCACGGCACGACCGTGAAGTCCTCCGCCCCTTTTTTGACCTTCTTGAAGGGGGCGGAGGTGACGCACTTCGGCAGGTCCTTCGGGCCCAGGTCCTCGGTCCCGCACCGCGTACGCCTCCAGGTGGACAGGAGGCGCGCAACGAATCACCGCTCCGCCCGGCACGGACGCAACAAACCGCTTACCGGCACGCAACGGCTCCTTCTTGTCCGCCTTGGTCAGCCCGCCGTACCGTCTAGGTGGCCCCCACATCCACCCTTTCGCCCCGGTGAGGACACGCATGCGTACCGCCCTGCTCCAGAGCTCCGGTCGCCCCGGCTCGGTCGTCGAGAACCTCAAGGTCCTCGACGAGGCCGCGGGCCGTGCCGCCGCCGCGGGCGCCGGGCTGCTGGCCGCGCCGGAGATGTTCCTGACCGGGTACGCGATCGGCGACGACATCGCCCGCCTCGCGGAGCCGGCCGACGGGGACAGCGCGGACGCGGTCGCGGAGATCGCGGCGAGGCACTTTCTCGCCATCGCGTACGGCTATCCGGAGCGCTCCGGGGACGCGGTCTTCAACTCCGCCCAGCTGATCTCCGCCACGGGCGACCGCCGGGCCAACTACCGCAAGACCCATCTCTTCGGCTGCTTCGAGCGGGACCACTTCACACCGGGGGAGCAGCCGGTCGTCCAGGCCGAGCTCGGCGGACTGACCGTCGGCCTCATGATCTGCTACGACGTCGAGTTCCCGGAGAACGTCCGCGCCCACGCCCTCGCCGGCACCGACCTCCTGGTCGTGCCGACCGCGCAGATGCACCCCTTCCAGTTCGTCGCCGAGTCGGTGATCCCGGTGCGCGCCTTCGAGAACCAGATGTACGTCGCGTACGTCAACAGGGTCGGCCAGGAAGGGGAGTTCGAGTTCGTCGGGCTCTCCACCCTCGCCGGTCCCGACGGGGTCGCCCGCACCCGCGCCGGACGCGGCGAGGAGCTGGTGTTCGCGGACGCCGACCCCGTCTCCCTCGCCGCCTCCCGCGAGGCGAACCCGTATCTGCACGACCGCCGCCCCGGGCTCTACGGGTCCCTGGTCTGAGCTTCCCCCTTCTTTCGCAGTCGCTAGGAGTCCGTACCCCATGACGTCCACGGTGCCCAACGCCGTCCAGCACGCCGACGAGCAGCAGCCGCCGATCACCATGTTCGGCCCGGACTTCCCGTACGCGTACGACGACTTCCTCGCCCATCCGGCGGGCCTCGGCCAGATACCGGCGACCGAGCTCGGCACCGAGGTCGCGGTGATCGGCGGCGGGCTGTCCGGCCTCGTGGCCGCGTACGAGCTGATGAAGATGGGCCTGAAGCCGGTCGTGTACGAGGCCGACCAGATCGGCGGACGGCTGCGGACCGTGGGCTTCGACGGCCCGGGCACCGACGGCCTCACCGCCGAGATGGGAGCGATGCGCTTCCCGCCGTCCTCCACGGCGCTCCAGCACTACATCGACCTGGTGGACCTGAAGACGCAGCCCTTCCCCAACCCCCTTGCGGAGGCGACCCCTTCGACGGTCGTCGACCTCAAGGGCGAGTCGCACTACGCCGAGACGATCGACGACCTGCCGCAGGTCTACCGTGATGTCGCCGCGGCCTGGAACAAGTGCCTCGAAGAGGGCGCCGACTTCTCCGACATGAACCAGGCCATGCGGGAGCGGGACGTCCCGCGCATCCGCGAGATCTGGGCGAAGCTCGTCGAGAAGCTCGACAACCAGACCTTCTACGGCTTCCTCTGCGACTCCGAGTCCTTCAGGTCCTTCCGGCACCGTGAGATCTTCGGCCAGGTCGGCTTCGGCACCGGCGGCTGGGACACCGACTTCCCCAACTCCATCCTGGAGATCCTGCGGGTCGTCTACACCGAGGCCGACGACCACCACCGCGGCATCGTCGGCGGCTCCCAGCAACTGCCGCTCAGGCTCTGGGAGCGCGCGCCCGAGAAGATCGTCCACTGGCCCTACGGGACCTCGCTGGCGCGGCTGCACGTGAACGGCGAGCCGCGTCCCGCGGTCACCCGTCTGCACCGCACCGCCGGCAACCGGATCACGGTGACCGACGCCGACGGCGACATCCGCACCTACCGGGCGGCGATCTTCACCGCCCAGTCCTGGATGCTGCTGTCGAAGATCGCCTGCGACGACTCGCTCTTCCCGATCGACCACTGGACGGCGATCGAGCGCACCCACTACATGGAGAGCTCCAAGCTCTTCGTGCCCGTGGACCGGCCGTTCTGGCTGGACAGGGACGAGGAGACGGGGCGGGACGTCATGTCGATGACCCTCACCGACCGTATGACGCGCGGGACTTACCTCCTCGACGACGGTCCCGACAAGCCGGCCGTCATCTGCCTCTCGTACACCTGGTGCGACGACAGCCTGAAGTGGCTGCCGCTGTCCGCGAACGAGCGGATGGAGGTCATGCTGAAGTCGCTCGGCGAGATCTACCCGAAGGTCGACATCAGGAAGCACATCATCGGCAACCCGGTGACGGTGTCGTGGGAGAACGAGCCCTACTTCATGGGCGCGTTCAAGGCCAACCTGCCCGGCCACTACCGCTACCAGCGGCGCCTGTTCACGCACTTCATGCAGGACCGGCTGCCCGAGGACAAGCGGGGCATCTTCCTCGCGGGCGACGACATCTCCTGGACGGCCGGCTGGGCCGAGGGCGCGATCCAGACCGCGCTGAACGCGGTGTGGGGGGTCATGCACCACTTCGGCGGGGCGACCGACGCGACGAACCCGGGCCCGGGGGACGTCTACGACGAGATCGCGCCGGTGGAACTGCCGGAGGACTGAGCCGGTCGACGGCGCAGGCCCGAGGAGACCGCCGTCCCGAGGGCCAGTACGCAGAGCACCAGGCCGCCGTACACGACCGGGTTCACCCAGCCCGGCACCAGTTCGGTTCCCTCGCCCTTCCAGGTGACGCACTGCACGCTGACCGGCAGGGTCGGCCGCGTGACCACGTGGTCGCCGCGCGCTCCGGCGGCCGCGCACATCTGGTCCGGGTCCAGGATGTAGAAGCCGCGCGTCACGCCGTACGCGTACGCGCCGAAGGCGGCCGCGCCGCCGAGCACGGCCACCGGGGCGCACGACGCGGCATCGGGCAGACGCGGCCCGCTGCCGAGCTCCCGGTCGTAGGTCCGCTTGGCCAGTGCCAGGGCGGCGCCCGCGACCACGAACGACGTCACGAGTGGTGCGAGGGTCAGGGCAAGGAGGAGGAGAACCGCCACGTGTGCCCAGACAGACTCGGGGGACGTTCGGTTCCTCGGGTGTCGGTGCGGGCGGGCCGGTTCAGTCCGGCAGCGGTGTGAGCAGCATCCGTCCCGCGAACCCCACCGCCGTGTCCAGCCGCTCCGTGAACTCCCCGGCGACATCGGGCAGTCCGCGCAGCGCCCACAGTGCGCGAGCCGCCGTCCAGGTGGCGTCCCGGGCCCGCTCCAGACTCCACGCGCCGAGCAGATGGGTCAGCGGGTCGGCGATCTGGAGGAGGTCGGGGCCCGGCATCAGATCTTCGCGGATGCGTTCCTCCAGCGAGACGAGGAGATCGCCCACGCGGTCGAACTCGTCCTCCACGTCGACGGGTTCGCAGTCGAGCGTACGACAGGTGTCCACGACGGCCAGTGCGAGATCGTGCCCGATGTGCGCGTTGATGCCCGCGAGCGCGAACTGCAGCGGACGTACGCCCGGATGGCGGCGGTACTGGAACAGGGGCCGCCAGCACGCGGGTGGGCGGCGCTCGTCGGTCACCGTCTCGACCGCCCGCAGGTACCGCTCGGCGAACCGCACGTCCAGCGTGATCGCGGCGCGTGCGTCCGTGAACCGGCCCGCGTCGATGCCCCGGTCGACGGCCTCCGTGACGGCGAGGTAGACACGGTTGAAGACCGCGATCCCGTCCCGTTCCGGAAGCGCCTCGTCCAGGGCGCGCATCCGTGAGACGACGGCGTCGACGGGGGTGACGAACTGTTCCAACTGGGGCATGGAGGCAGGGTCCCAGGCCTAGGCTGGCCGAGGTGTCGGCGGGCCCGGTGCTTCCCCAGAACGGGGGAACGCCGCCGCCGAAGGGGGAGGGGATCAGCAGGTGCCAGGCCAACGCGCCCATCGCCTGGCCGAACGCAGGGCCGAGCGCAGACGTGCCGCCCGGCGGGGCGGCATGGTCGCGGCGGCCTCCGTCGTGGTCGCCGTGGGCACCGCGACCGGGATGATGTCCGCGCTCGACGACGGGCGGGGCTCCGACGAGGCCCGCCCCGAGGTGACGGACTCCCCGACCCTGGATCTCCGGCCTCCCGCACCCTCGCCGTCCCCCTCGGCCACCGAGTCGGCTTCTCCGTCCGCCTCTCCGAAGAAGAAGTCGGCGAGCCCGACGCCCTCGCCGACGAAGACCGAGAAGAAGCAGGAGGCCGCAGCCGTCTCCACCCGTCTCTACCGCCACCCCGACTCGCAGGTCCTCGAATGGGTCCGCGACAACCCCGGCGACGCACGCCAGGACGTCATACAGGACCGTATCGCCGACCAGCCGGCGGCCGTGTGGTTCGCCGACTACACGCCGGACACCATCACGGCACGCGTGCGTGCGGTCACCTCCGGGGGCGCGGCGCAGGGCCGGGTGCCGGTGGTCGTGGCGTACGGGATCCCGGACCGCGACTGCGGCGGGGCCTCCCAGGGCGGGGCGCCGGACCTCGACGCCTACGACGCCTGGATCGACCGGTTCGCCGCCGGGCTCGGCTCCGGCGAGGTCGTCGTGATCCTGGAGCCCGACTCGATAGCGCAGACCGACTGTCTCTCCGCCGGCCAACGGGCCGACCGTTTCGCCTCGTTGGCCCGTGCCGGGCGGACCTTCAAGGACGCGAACCCGAAGGCCCGGGTCTACTTCGACGCCGGCCACTCCGGCTGGCACCCGGCGGCCAAACAGGCCGATCTGCTACGACAGGCGGGCGCCGGCTCGACCGCCTCCTCCGACGGAGTCTTCAGCAACGTCTCCAACTTCCACCGCACCGCCGACGAGATCGCCTACGACCGACGGGTCCTCGACGCCCTCGGCGGCCCGGCGGGCCTCGGCGCCGTCATCGACACCAGCCGCAACGGCAACGGCGCCCCGCCCGACGGCGAGTGGTGCGACCCCGACGGCCGCAAGCTCGGCCGGGCCCCGACCCTGAACACCGGCGAGGCACGCATCGACGGCTATCTGTGGGTGAAGCTGCCGGGGGAGTCGGACGGCTGCAAGGGCTCGCCCGGCACGTTCACACCGTCGTACGCCTACGACTTGGCGCGCTGAGCCGCTTCGGCCTCGACGTACGAGGACGTGCCCTCGTCCAGCAGCGGCTCCTGCGTCTTCAGGTGGGCCGGTGCGAACGCCCGCAGCGCGTGATAGCCGGTGATGACTCCACTTCGACGATCTGGACGCCCTCGGACTGCTGCACAACGCCCGCTACCCGCTCAAGGTCGAGCAGGCCTGGACCGAGCTGTGGCAGGAGCACGGCATCCACTTCGACGGCGACTGGGTCGCGGCCGGCGACGCCTGCAACGCGGTCAAGGAGCTGAGGGTCGGCTACGAGGCCCCGGTCACCAGGACCGGCACCTACGCCGTCCACCTGTGGCTGGAGCGGCTCGGCACCACCGGTCTGACGTACGGCTTCCGCTTCTGCTCGCAGGACGGCTCGGTGACCTACGCGCGGGGCGCCCGTGTTCTGGTGCGGCTGGACTTCGAGACGATGCGCCCCGCGCCGTGGAGCGAGCGGTTCAGGGCTGCCGGTCGGGAACTGCTGCGGCCGGCCGGCTGACCTTCGGACGGTCGCGGTCGCCGGCGCGCAGCACTCCGGCGAAGGCCACGAGTCCGCTCGCCAGCACGGTCACCAGGACGAACGACACCAGCAGGCTGGTCGCCTGGGCGATGGTGCCGATCGCGCTCGGGGCGATCAGGCCTGAGGTGTACGTGATGGTCGCGACACCCGCGATGGCCAGACTGGGGTTGGACCCGCTGCGGCCCGCGGCGGCGAAGCACAGTGGCACGACCACCGCGATCCCCAGCCCCATCAGCGCGAACCCGGCCATCGCCACCGCCGGATGGTTCGCCACGACGATGAGCAGCCCGCCGAGCACGGCGAGGACACCGCTGCTCCGGACCGTGCGCACGGAGCCGAAACGGTCCACGATCCGGTCGCCGGCGAGCCGGGCGATCGCCATGGTGAACGTGAAGCCCGTCGTGCAGGCGGCCGCAAGCCCCGCCGAGGCCTCCAACTGGTCCCGCAGATACACCGCCGACCAGTCCAGGCTGGCGCCCTCCGCGAACACCGCGCAGAAGCCGACGGCACCGATGAGCAGGGCCGACTTCGGGGGCAGCGCGAACCGCGGCGGCGGCTCCTCGTCCTCGGTGGGCTGCAGGTCCAGCACCCAACGGCAGGCCAGCAGGCCGAGGAAGGTGAGCACGGCCGCAGCCAGCGCGTGGTGCAGACGCGCGTCCGAGCCCAGATGGGCGGCGAGTGTGCCGGCCGCCGAGCCGACCAGGGCGCCCGCGCTCCACATGCCGTGCAGGCCGGACATGATCGAGCGGTGGAGGCGGTTCTCGATCTCGACGCCGAGCGCGTTCATCGCCACGTCCGCCATGCCGGCGGTGGCGCCGTAGACGAAGAGGGACAGGCACAGGGTCAGCAGATTCGGGGACAGGGCGGGCAGCACCAGGGCCAGCGTCCACAGGGAGATGAGGCCGCGCAGGGCGTTCCGCGCACCGAAGCGGTGGCTGATACTCCCCGCCAGCGGCATGGCCACGGACGCGCCGAGCGCGGGGAACGCGAGGGCGAGGCCCAACTGGCCGGCGCTCACCGAGGCGTGGTCCTGGATCCATGGCACACGGGTGGCGAACGAACCGGTGACGGCGCCGTGCACGGCGAAGACCGCGGCCACGGCGTACCGGGCGCGCTTCACCTGGCCCTGGTCGTACTCCACTTCGCTCATTCTCCCGCCCCTTCGCGGTCTCCGATCCCCACCGGCGACGTAAACTATCAGGGTCCCTGCCTGATAGATAGTCGATTGAAGGCCGCCCTCGCGCCGACCTGAGGGCCCGGCCGATCTGGAAGGATCCCGGCATGCCCGCATCCCCCAGCACCGCCCGGGCCATCAACGACCGGCTCGCCCTGCGACTGCTCCAGCAGGAAGGCCCGTTGACGGCAGGACAGCTGAAGCAGCTGACCGGTCTGTCCCGCCCCACCATCGCCGACCTGGTGGAACGCCTCATCGCCGCCGATCTGATCGAGGTGGTCGGGGAGTCGGGCGAGCAGCGCCGCGGACCGAACGCGAAGCTGTACGGCATCGTCGCGGACCTCGCGTATCTGGCGGCGCTCGACGTCCGCACGGAAGGCGTCTCCGTCCTCGTCTCCGACCTGCTGGGGCGTGTGCTGGCCGAGGCGTCCGTGCCGATCGGCGACGACACGGGGACGGGGCCGGCGGTCGAGCAGGCGGTGACGCTGGTCGAGCGCACGGCCAAGGAGGCGGGCGTGGACCGGCTCCACACCATGGGTATCGGCGCGCCCGGCCTGATCGACCCGGTCACGAGCGAACTCCGCAACTCCACCGGCCTGCCCGAATGGCACCGCCGTCTGGTCGCCGCCCTCCAGGAACGCCTCCCGGAGGCCCGTGTCCACGTCGAGAACGAGACCAACCTCGCGGCGCTGGCGGAACAGCGGGACGGGGCGGCGCGGGACCGGGACACGTTCGTGCTGCTGTGGCTGGGGCACGGGACGGGGGCGGCGGTGGTGCTGGACGGTTCGTTGCGCCGGGGCGCCTCCGGGGGGACGGGGGAGATCGGGTTCCTGCCGGTGCCCGGGACGCGGGGGCTGCCCTCGGCGACGGGGTGCGACGGGGGGTTCCACTCGCTGGCGGGGTCGGCGGCGATCGTGGAGCTGGCGGGGGAGTACGGGGTGGTGGGCGCCGCGTCCGGGGCCGAGCCGGTGGCGGCGGTGCTGGTGGGAAGGGCGGTGGCGGAGGGGGCGGACGGCTTCCTGGGTGCGCTGGCGGACCGGCTCGCTGTCGGCGTCGCGTCCGTCGTGGCCGTCCTGGACCCCGGGTGTGTGGTTCTCGGTGGGGAGGTCGGGCAGGCGGGCGGGGAGGAACTCGCCGCGCGCGTGGAGCGGCGAGTCCGCCGGATGTCACCCCTGCCGACCGAGGTACGTCCCAGTGGTCTCGGCGGTGGGGCTGTCCTGCGCGGTGCTCTGCTGACGGCACGGGACCGGGCGCAGGACGACCTCTTCGCGCCCCGATAGGGGCAAGGGCTGTGTCAGCCGTACTCAGCCCTTGCCGCCGGACCTCCGCGCCAGATACTCCTCGAACGTCCTCTTCCCCACGGCCTGTTCCGGCGCCAGATGCCCACCCGCCCGGAAGCCGCGGTACGCCTTCCCCGCCAACGGCACGTTCACCACAGCCCGCCGGCGCCCCGTCGCCTTCACATAAGCCCGAGCCAGCGACTCGAACGACCGCACCTCGGGCCCACCCAGGTCCGCCACCCGCCCCGCGGGCGACCCGGCCGCCAACTCGGCCAGCCGGTCCGCGACTTCGGCCACCTCGACCGGCTGGTCGCTCACACCCGCGGGAAGCATCATGACCGGGGACTTGGCCATCGCCCGGAACACCCTCACCAGCAGATCGTGGAACTGGGTCGCCCGCAGCACGGTCCACCCCAGCCCCGACTCCTCGACCTGCTTCTCCACGGCGAGCTTGGTCCGGTAGTAGGCGAACGGCACCCGGTCGATGCCGACGATCGAGATGTAGACCAGATGTCCCACCCCGGCCCGCCGCGCCGCGGCGATCAGGTTCGCGGCCGCCTTCTCGTCCCCGCCGGTCGGTGTGGTCGCACAGTGCACGACCGTGTCCACGCCCTCGACGGCCACGTCCAGCGCGGCACCCCCCTCGCGCAGGTCGACGGCGTACGGCTGGGTGTGCCGGCTGAGCACCCGCACCTCGTGTCCGTCCGCCCGCAGCCGTTCGGTGACGAGCCGGCCGAGCGTTCCGGTACCGCCGGTCACCAGGATCGTGGTCATGCTGTTCCGTCCCTTCGGAGGCCGGACGCTCCCTGGTGGAGCGCCCCTCGCCAGCTGAGACCACGTACCCCCGGCGAAATGTGACAGGCCACTACGGGTGGGCGAGCTGACCGCGTACGAATTCCAGTTTGTCCGGGTTCAATACGGCCCGCATGTCGCTGATCAGTCCGTCCCGCACGTCGAAGGTCACCAGGGCGGCGAGCGCCTCGCCCGCCCACATGGCGACCCCGGTCCCGCCGTTGACCTCAACCGTCGTGAACCGCAGGGTCCGGCCCCACTTCTCGAACGCGCCCAGCAGGAAGCGGATGACCTTCTCCCGCCCTTCGACCGGCCGCAGGGCCGCAGACACCTTGCCGCCGCCGTCGCTCCACCAGGTCGCGTCGGCCGCGAGCAGTTTCTCCAGAGCGGAGAGATCGCCCTCCCGGGCCGCGGCGACGAACGAGGCGACCAGTTCCTCCCGCCGCTCGGGCGCGGCCTCGAACCGCGACTCGGGCTCGCCCACCCGCTGTGCCGCCCTGCGGTGCAACTGGCGGCAGTTGGCCTCGCTCAGATCGAGTACGTCGGCGATCGCCCGGTATCCGTAGGCGAACGCCTCCCGCAGCACGTACACCGCTCGCTCGGTCGGCGTGAGCCGCTCCAGCAGGACCAGCACCGCCATCGACACCGCGTCGCGCTGTTCGGCGGACTCCAGCGGGCCGAGCGTGCCGTCCGAGGTGACGACGGGCTCCGGCAGCCAGCTCCCGACGTAGGTCTCGCGCCGCGCCCTGGCCGAGGTCAGCCGGGTCAGACAGAGATTGGTGACGACCTTCGCCAGCCAGGCCCCGAGGCGCTCGATGCCGTCCCGGTCGGCGCCGGTGAAGCGCAGATAGGCGTCCTGGACGGCGTCCTCGGCCTCTTCCGCCGAGCCCAGCAGGCGATAGGCCAGGCCGAACAGCCGCGGACGATGGCTCTCGAACTCGTCGGCGATCGCACTCGTCATGCCTGTCACCCTGCCATGCCCGGGTGGTGAGGGACCCGGCGGCGGGCAAGGGCCGTCGTCACCGCCGCCGGGCCGTCTGTGGAGATCCAAAAAGGACTAGACCAGAGGGTCCAACAGGTCGGGCGGGTTGAGAAGTCCAGCGACACCACCTGTGAGCCACTCCACATCACTCACCCGTATGGACCTCGATCAGCCGTGGCACACTGGCTCTGTACCTTAAAGCAGCGCACTCCGGGGTCGGTGAAAGTCCGAACCGGCGGTTACAGTCCGCGACCCGGTCACTTCCAGTGACCGGTTGACCAGGTGAAATTCCTGGACCGACGGTTAGAGTCCGGATGGGAGGCAGTGCGCGGCGGGCGGGCATTCGTGCGCGCCGCCGTATCTACTCGTCCGTCTGGGCGGGTCTGTCCGGCGTCGCCCCCAGTGCTCCTGCTCGTTCATTCTGTCGTCATCGACAGCCCCGGAGTCCGTGCCCCGATGTGGCAGGAGGACCCGGGAAGTGTTCACCGGAATCGTCGAAGAGCTGGGCGAGATCACCGCCGTCGAGAACCTCGGCGATGCGTGTCGCTTCCGCCTGCGAGGCCCCGTCGTCACCGAGGGCGCGAAGCACGGTGACTCGATCGCCGTCAACGGCGTCTGCCTCACCGTCGTCGAGCACGAGGGCGACGAGTTCACCGCGGACGTCATGGCCGAGACCCTCGACCGCTCCAGCCTCGGCGCCCTCGCCGTCGGCTCCCGCGTCAACCTCGAACGCCCCACCGCCGTGGGCGCCCGTCTCGGCGGACACATCGTGCAGGGCCATGTCGACGGCACCGGCCGGGTCCTGGAGCGCAAGCCGTCCGAGAACTGGGAGATCGTCAAGGTCTCCCTCCCCGCGGACCTCTCGCGCTACGTCGTGGAGAAGGGCTCCATCACCGTCGACGGCATCAGCCTCACCGTCGTCGACGCCGGCCCCGACTACTTCACCGTCAGCCTCATCCCGACCACCCTCGACCTGACCACGCTCGGCCACAAGCAGCCCGGCGACCCGGTCAACCTCGAGGTCGACGTCGTCGCCAAGTACGTCGAGCGGCTGCTCGCGAGCACCCAGGGAGCGGGCCGGTGAACTGGCTGAACTCCGAGGCGTTCACCGCCTTCGACCAGCACATCCTCTGGTCGGACATGATCGGCAACATCACCGGCCTGGTCGCCCTCGCCCTCGGCTGGCGGCGCTCCATCTGGAGCTGGCCCGTGCAGTTCCTGGCCGGCCTCATCCTCTTCGGCGCCTTCTACGGCCATCTGACCGGCAGCGCGGGCAAGCAGGCGATCGTCATGGTCGTCGCCCTGTACGGCTGGTGGCAGTGGAACCGGAACAAGGGCCACGGCGGCGACGGACACATCGCCCCGCGGTTCGCCACCTGGACCGAGCGCGCGGTGATGGTCGGCGCGGCCGCCGCAGGCACCGTCGCGGTCGCCCTGATCTTCCAGGCGTACCCGAGTCTGTCCTGGGATCCTTGGCCGGACGCCTACATCTTCGTCGGCACCATCGTCGCCATGTACGCCCAGGCGCGCGGCATGGTCGAGTTCTGGTTCGCCTGGCTCCTGGTCGACCTGGTCGGCGTCCCCCTCAACTTCGCC
This sequence comes from Streptomyces sp. NBC_00019, assembly GCF_045041015.1. Lineage (NCBI taxonomy): Bacteria > Bacillati > Actinomycetota > Actinomycetes > Kitasatosporales > Streptomycetaceae > Streptomyces > Streptomyces sp. NBC_00019. The sequence continues at coordinate 2,183,296 of NZ_CP108302.1, read as the reverse complement.
AACGGCTACGCCTTCTCCGGCTTCGTCTACGTCATCTACGGCGCGCTCGTCCTGTGGGGCATGCGCGACTGGTGGCTGCGCTCCCGCCAGGGCACGCGGCCCGCTCTGGAAGGAGCGCCGGCATGAGCACGGCACCGATCCTGTACAGCACCGACGGTCTGGAAGACCTCACGCTCGACCCGATCGAGCAGGCCATCGCCGACATCGCCGCCGGCCGCCCGATCGTCGTGGTCGACGACGAGGACCGGGAGAACGAGGGCGACCTCGTCATCGCCGCCGAGAAGGCGACCCCCGAGATCGTCGCCTTCATGATGAGCGAGTGCCGTGGCCTGATCTGCGCCCCCATGGAGAGCGAGGAGCTGGAGCGCCTCGAACTGCCGCAGATGGTCGCGGACAACACCGAGTCGATGAAGACCGCGTTCACCGTCTCCGTGGACGCCTCCGCCGCCCACGGGGTGAGCACCGGCATCTCGGCCGCCGACCGCGCGACCACGCTCCGGCTGCTGGCGGGCGGTGACGCCGAGCCCACCGACTTCGTGCGCCCCGGCCACGTCTTCCCGCTCCGCGCCAAGGCCGGCGGGGTCCTGACGCGCAACGGCCACACCGAGGCCGCCGTCGACCTCGCCCGGCTCGCCGGCCTGCGTCCGGCCGGCGCCATCGTAGAGATCGCCGGCGAGGACGGCCGTATGCTCCGGCTGCCCGAGCTGATTCCGTTCGCCCGCAAGCACGGCCTGACGATCATCTCCATCGAGGACCTGATCGCCTACCGCCGGACCGCCGAGCCCACCGTCCGCCGCGAGGCCGAGGTCCACCTTCCCACCTCCCACGGCGAGTTCACGGCGTACGGCTACCGCTCCACCGTCGACGGCGTCGAGCACGTCGCCCTCGTCCACGGCGAGATCGGCGACGGCGAGGACGTCCTGGTGCGCATCCACTCCGAATGCCTGACCGGCGACATCTTCGGCTCCGCGCGCTGCGACTGCGGACCCCAGCTGGACGCCTCCCTGGCGCGCATACAGGACGAGGGCAGGGGAGTGGTGGTCTATCTGCGCGGCCATGAGGGGCGCGGCATCGGCCTGGTCTCCAAGCTGCGCGCGTACGAGCTCCAGGAGCGCGGCCGCGACACCCTCGACGCCAACCTGGAGCTCGGCCTGCCCGCCGACGCCCGGGACTACGGCGCGGGCGCCCAGATCCTCGAGGACCTCGGCGTGCGCAGTGTGCGTCTGATGACCAACAACCCCGACAAGTCCGAAGCCCTTCTGCGCCACGGCCTCAAGGTCAACGGACGGGAGCCGATGCCGGTACAGGCGGGCGAGCACAACCTCACCTACCTGCGGACCAAGCGGGACCGGATGGGACACGACCTGCCCTGGCTGGACACGGCCGCGGCGGCATCGACGTCCACCTGCAGCAACCAGTAACGAGGAGATCAGAGAACGTGAGCGGCAAGGGTGCACCGGAGCTGTCCGTACGCAACGTGGGTGACCTGCGGGTCGCCGTCATCGCGGCGCAGTGGCACGAGAAGGTGATGGACGGTCTGGTGGACGGCGCCCTGCGCGCCCTGCACGACCTGGGGATCGACGAGCCGACCCTGCTCCGGGTCCCCGGCAGCTGGGAGCTCCCGGTCGTCGCCAAGGTCCTCGCGGGCCGCGGCTACGACGCGATCGTCGCCCTCGGCGTCGTGATCCGCGGCGGCACTCCCCACTTCGAGTACGTGTGCCAGGGCGTGACCCAGGGCCTCACCCAGGTCTCCGTCGACACCGGGGTCCCCATCGGCATGGGCGTGCTGACCTGCGACACCGAGGAGCAGGCCCTGGACCGGGCGGGCATCGAGGGCTCCAACGAGGACAAGGGGCACGAGGCGGTGACGGCGGCCGTGGCGACGGCGGCCACCCTCCGCTCAGTATCTGAACCGTGGCGCTGACGGAACCCGGGTGTGGCATAGGCTGAGCGTCACCATGTCCAATAAGACGTTCGAGGAGCTCTTCACCGAGCTCCAGCAGAAGGCCGCCACCGGCGACCCCGCCACTTCCCGCACCGCAGAGCTGGTCGGCAAGGGCGTCCATGCCATCGGCAAGAAGGTCGTCGAAGAGGCCGCAGAGGTCTGGATGGCCGCCGAGTACGAGGGCAAGGAGGCGGCCGCCGAGGAGATCTCGCAGCTGCTGTACCACGTCCAGGTGATGATGGTCGCCCGCGGCATCTCCCTGGACGACGTCTACGCCCACCTGTGAATCCGTCAGTTCCGCACCCACCCCGTCACGCGAAGGAAGCCGACCTCATGCTGCGCATCGCCGTCCCCAACAAGGGTTCCCTGTCAGGCCCTGCGGCGGAGATGCTGCATGAGGCCGGGTACCAGCAGCGCCGGGAGTCCAAGGAGCTGCGGATCGTCGACCCGGTGAACGAGGTCGAGTTCTTCTACCTCCGCCCCCGCGACATCGCGATCTACGTCTCCTCCGGCCGCCTCGACATCGGCATCACCGGCCGTGACCTGCTGATCGACTCCGGCGCCAAGGCCGAGGAGATCCTCCCGCTCGGCTTCGCCCGCTCCACGTTCCGCTTCGCCGCCAAGCCGGGCACGGCCGGCGGCGTCGAGGACCTCAAGGGCAAGACGGTCGCCACCTCCTACGAGGGCATCGTCGAGGGCCACCTCGCCGACAGCGGCGTCGACGCCTCCGTCGTCCACCTCGACGGCGCCGTCGAGACCGCCATCGAACTCGGTGTCGCCGAGGTCATCGCGGACGTCGTCGAGACCGGCACCTCGCTGCGCAACGCGGGCCTGGAGGTCTTCGGCGAGCCGATCATGAAGTCCGAGGCGGTCGTGATCCGCCGCGTGGGCGCCGACACCTCCTCGGAGAACGAGCCCAAGGTGCAGCAGTTCCTGCGCCGCCTTCAGGGCGTTCTCGTGGCCCGGACGTACGTGATGATGGACTACGACTGCCGGGTCGAGCAGCTCGAGAAGGCCGTGGCGCTCACGCCGGGCCTGGAGTCCCCGACCGTCTCCCCGCTGCACAACGAGGGCTGGGTCGCCGTCCGTGCGATGGTCCCGGCCAAGGAAGCGCAGCGGATCATGGACGACCTGTACGACATCGGCGCGCGGGCCATCCTGACGACGTCCATCCACGCCTGCCGTCTCTGAGGGGCCGCGCAGCCATGTCCGACGTTCCCACCCTCCCCGTCACCTTCCGGCCGGGCCGCACCAGGGCCGTCCTGCTCACCGCCGCCGTCGCGCTCTTCGTGGTCATCACGGCGATCGCGCTGCTGCTGGAGAAGCTCGGCCCGGGCGAGCGCCTGAGCTTCATCTTCACCGCGGCGCTCCTGGCCGGTGTGCTGGCCCTGCTCGCCCGAGTGAAGGTGGTCGCCGACGATTCCGGCGTCACCGTCGTGAACATCGCCGGCAAGCGGCATCTCGACTGGGCCGAGATCGTCCAGGTCAATCTCCGGCCGGGCGACCCCTGGGTGTTCCTCAACCTCACCGACGGCACCAGCCTGCCCGCTCTTGGCATCCAGCCCGGTATCGCCAAGCAGCAGGCCATCGCCGACGCCCGCGCACTGCGGTCGCTCGTCGAGTCCCACGGCCCGGGGGATCTGCCGTAGAGGGCCATGTCTTGATTAATCTGTTGGCGGAGGCGTTTTCGTGGCGCCTCCGCCGCTGATGTTCCCCCCGGTCTTCAGAGGCCCACTGCTATCCGAGGAGTGATTCCCTCCAGCGATGGACGGATCGTCCTGTAGTACCTGCGCCGCCCCCTCCCGGCATACCGAGGCGGCGGCATGACCATCCCCCTGCTGCTCCTGGCAGCTGCCTTCCTGCTGATTCTCGCCAACGGCTTCTTCGTGGCCGCCGAGTTCGGCCTCGTGACGGTCGAGCGACCGGACGCCGAGAAGGCCGCCGCCGAGGGCGACAAGCGAGCCCGTACGGTCGTCGAGTCGCTCAAGGAGCTCTCCTTCCAGCTCTCCGGCACCCAGCTCGGCATCACCATCACCTCCCTCGTCGTCGGCATGCTCGCCGAACCGGCGCTCGCGGAGCTGCTGCACGGTCCGTTCACCGCGGTCGGTGTCCCCGAGGGGGCCGTCTCCGGTGTGACCGTGGTCGTCGGCATGCTGCTGGCCTCCGCCGTGCAGATGGTGATCGGCGAACTCGTGCCCAAGAACTGGGCGGTGTCCAAGCCCCTGCAGGTCGCGCGTTTCGTGGCCGGCCCGCAGCACGCCTTCGCGCGTCTGTTCCGCCCGGTCATCGCCGCGCTGAACGCCGTCGCCAACCGTCTCGTCCGCGCCATGGGTGTCGAGCCCACCGCGGAGCTGGCCTCCGCCCGCACCCCCGGCGAGCTCGTCTCCCTGGCCCGGCACTCGGCGCAGGCCGGCGCCCTGGAACAGGACACGGCCGACCTCTTCGTACGGACCCTGTCGCTGGCCGAGCTGACCGCGCAGCACGTCATGACCCCGCGCGTGAAGGTCAGTTCTCTCCAGGCGTCCGCGACCGCCGAGGACGTGGTCAACCTGACCCGCGCCACCGGCCTGTCCCGCTTCCCCGTCTACCGCGAGAAGATCGACGAGATCGTCGGCATGGCCCACCTCAAGGACGCGCTGGCCGTCCCGACCCACGACCGGCTGCGCACCCCGGTCGTCAGGATCGCCCGCCCGGCCCTGCTCGTGCCGGAGACCCTTCCGGTCCAGCCGCTGCTGGCCCGGCTGCGCAGCGAGCAGCCCATCGCCGTCGTCGTCGACGAGTACGGCGGCACGGCCGGTGTGGTCACCCTGGAGGACATCGTCGAGGAGATCGTCGGCGAGGTCCGCGACGAGCACGACGGTCTGGACGTGCCCGAACTCGCCGCCGCCCCGTCGGAGGACGGCAGGCCCGCCTGGGACGCCGACGGCAGCTGCCGTGTCGACATCCTCCAGCGCATAGGCCTCGACGTGCCCGAGGGACCGTACGAGACGGTCGCAGGGCTCGTCGCCGACCTGCTCGGCCGGATCCCGGCCGTCGGCGACCGGGCCGAACTTCCCGGCTGGCGGCTCTCGGTACGCCAGGTCGGGCACTACCGCGCCGAACGCGTACGACTGGTCAGGACGGCCCCCGCGGTTGTGGAGGCCGCCCGATGAGCGTGCTCCAACTCCTGTTCGCCGCGCTGCTCGTGCTCGCCAACGGCTTCTTCGTCGGCGCCGAGTTCGCCCTCGTGTCCGTCCGGCGCAGCCAGATCGAGCCGCTCGGCACGGCCCGGTCCCGGCAGGTGCTGTACGGCCTGGAGCGGCTGCCGCAGATGATGGCCGCGGCCCAGTTCGGCATCACCATCTGCTCGTTGACCCTGGGCGCGGTCGCCGAGCCGACCGTCGCCAAGCTGCTGGAGCCGGTCTTCGAGTGGATCCGCATGCCGCACGGCGTGATCCACCCGCTCGGCTATGTCATCGCCCTCGCCGCGGTGGTCTTCTTCCACCTCGTCATCGGCGAGATGGTCCCGAAGAACCTCGCGATGGCTGCCCCGGAGAAGGCCGCGCTGTGGCTGAGCCCCGGGCTGGTCGCCTTCGCCCGCGTCTGCAGGCCGATCACCATCGCCCTCGGCGCCTGCGCCCAGGGCATCCTGCGCCTCTTCCGCGTCGAGCCCAAGGACGAGGTCGAGGCGGTCTTCACCAGCGAGCAGCTCAACCGGCTCGTGGAGGACGCCGGCCAGGCCGGCCTCCTGGACCCCGAGGAGCAGGAGCGCCTGGAGGACGCCCTGGAACTGGGCTCCCGCCCGGTCACGGACGTCCTGCTGAAGCGCGAGTCACTGGTGACGGTGGGGCCCTCGGTCACACCCGGCCAGGTCGTGGAGCTCACGGCCCGCACCGGCTACTCCCGCTTCCCGGTCGTGGCCGACAACGGCGCCTTCATGGGCTACCTGCATGTGAAGGACGTACTGGACCTGGAGGAATCGGAGCGGGCGGTACCCCAGCAGCTCTGGCGCCCGATGACGACCCTGCGGTCCGAACTCCCCCTGGACGACGCCCTGACGGTCATGCGCCGAGCGGCGACGCACCTCGCCCAGGTGACGGACGCGTCGGGCAAGGTCCTGGGCCTGGCGGCGCTGGAGGACGTACTGGAACTCCTGGTGGGCGAGGTGACGGACCCGGCACACCGGGAGACGCCGCCGCTGCCGAGGGCGGCCGAGCAGAAGGAAACGGTACCGAGCTGACGCAGGCCGCACCCCGCGCCCCTCAGGGGCGCGGGGCTGTATTGATTTGCGGCTCCGCCGCGTGGGCGCGAGCAACCACGAATTACTCGCACCCGCCGACGAACCACGAGCTCCCGGGTTCGTGGGCATCCCCTACATCGCCGACGGATCCTGGGGCCCGCGCCCGGACAGCACTTCCCCGTACGCCTGCATCAGATCCGGCAGCCGCACTGTCGACAAGTCGTCCCGCGTCAGCATCCCCGGATAGGTCGACAACCGCAGATCCCGGTACGCGCAGCTCTTCTCGTACAGCGTCCGCAGGAACCGCCCGTTCCCCAGCTCGTCGATCCACCCCTGGTCCACCACGTGCCCGGCGATCGACCGCAGCTCGTCGAGGGCCTCCTCGTCCCACACGTCACCGTTCTCATGGGCCAACACCTCGCCGATGGAGGTGAGTTCGAGGGGGCGGTACGAGGGGAAGTCCACCCGGGTCGTGAAGCGCGACGACAGTCCGGGGTTGGCGGCCAGCAGCCGGTCCATGCCCTCGGGATAGCCGGCGAGGATCACCACGAGGTGGTCCCGGTTGTCCTCCGCCCGCTTCAGGAGCACCTGGAGGGCCTCGTCGCCGTACGCGTCGCCCTTGCCGTAACCGGAGTTGGAGAGCGAGTACGCCTCGTCCACGAAGAGCACCCCGCCGATCGCGGAGTCGATGAGCTCGTTGGCCTTCACGGCGGTCTGCCCGAGGTACTCGCCGACGAGGTCGGCGCGCTGGGCCTCCACGAGGTGGTCGCCGCCGAGCAGCCCGAGGGCGTAGAAGACGCGGCCCAGGATGCGGGCGACCGTGGTCTTGCCCGTGCCCGAGGGGCCGGAGAACACGAAGTGCCGCTTGGGCGGCTGGACCGGCAGGCCCTGCCCGGCGCGCAGCCGCGCCATGTTCAGCTGGGCCGACAACGCCTTGACCTGGCGTTTCACGGGTTCCAGGCCCACCATGCGCTCGAGTTCGGTGAGCGCCTCCTCCAGTAAGACGGGGTCGGTGGGGCCGGCCGGCAGCGCCTGCGTCGGGACGATCTTCTCGCGCACCGAAGGGTCGGTCACCGAGGGCAGCGGGCCGACGGGCGGCAGGTCGGGGTCGGAGAACTTGAGGTCACGTCCGTCGGTGCCGCCGAAGAGCGGGTCGAGGCCGTCCGGTCCCTCCAGGACGTCCTGGGCGCCGGAGAGCGCGATCGAGGCGAGGTCCGCCGCGGCGTCGTCGTAGCCGTCGCCCTCGGCGATCGCGGCGAGCCGGGCCGAGGTGTCCATGAACGCCGGGTCGACGCGGTGCACGGCCCGGTAGAGGGGGAGGGCGGCGGCGGAGCGGCCGGTGCCCTCGTGCGCACGGGCGAGCCAGTAGCGCAGCTCCTTGCGCTGGGGCTGTTCGCTGCGACAGCGCATCAGGGCCGCCGAGAGAAGTGGCTCGGCCTGTCCGAACATCTCCAGGCGCACCCGGGCCATGCCGCCGAACAGACCCGCCTCGATGCCCAGCAGGGAATCGTCGATCAGCGGGTCGGTGTGCCGGACGAGCTGGTCCCAGTCCTTGACCAGATAGGAGCGACAGGCGTGCAGGAAGCGCACCTGGGCGTCGGTGTCCACGGGCGGCAGGCTCGCGAGGGCCCGGTCCAGCTCCGGGACATGGCGTCCGTCCAGCCAGTGCGAGGCGTGCGCGAGCAGCAGGTCGCGCGGGCTCTCCAGCACGGGCTGCACCCACCAGCCCAGCCAGTACCAGGAGTTGAGGGTGCGACGATGCCGGGCCCGCTGTTCCCCGAACCGCTCCCGGTGCCGGAACATCCGCAGCAGCGCGGTCGTCGTGTCGACGCGCAACGCGTGCAGCCCGAGCCAGCCGTCGGCCATCCCCGGGTCCATCCGCACCGCGGCGCGGAACTCCTCCTCCGCCTGCGGATAGGCGCCCATCGTGTAGGCATCCACACCTCGCAGCCAGGCGAGGTCGGCCGGGGCCTGCGGGCCCTGCGTGCCGAAGTCCATCACGTCCCCCACAAACCGTGCCCCCGTTGGTTGGTCACCGGGCCGTCGCCCGCCGACCGCCTTGATCGAACCGCCTTGCTGCGGACCGGAGTTGCAACGGTGCGCAGAGCTGCCCGTCCGTAGGTCGCACCGAGGGCATCGTACCTGCGGGGGTGCGGCCGCCGAAGGGTGCCGCACAGGCCGTTTGGCGAGGTGGGAGCAGACGGGGCGCACACGGAATGGTGACCGAGGGTGAGCGAATCACGGCTCGTAGCGCCGGGAAAAGGAGCTGAGGGCAGAACGAAGCCCCCGATCACGGGGGAACAACCGGGGGCTTCGCGTCTGAGGGCGGCTGCGAAAGGCCGCACATTCAGAACGTAAGTCCTGTACGGCCCCCCGGTCAAGCCGAGTTGAGGCACTCCAGGAAGTTCGGAAGCAAGGGTCTTCACAAGTTCAGCACACAGCGGATGGCCCGTCACCCAGAGTGATTTTGTGGTCCGGTCCAACCGTCCCGGCAGGCCCCGGGAGTACCTCGTACCCCTTCTGTCCCTGCCGAACCAGAAGGTCGGCGTAGGGGCGCGAAGGGTCCCCGGCGAAGTGTTCGGCCTCGGCCCGGACCCACCCGGCCCAGAACTCCCGCTGTTCCTCCCCGTCCCGCGACCGGCCACGCGTCCAGGACTCCTCGCGGGGCAACTCCATCCACAGCAGCCGCGCCAGGTGCGGGCGCAGTGCGCGGCGGCCCGCGCCGACGCCCTCGACGAGGACCACGGGTGCCGCCGGGAGGGCACGGGGCGGGCCGAAGCGGCGGGTCTGCCAGTCGTAGGGGGCGTAGTGCGCGCTCTCGCCGCGGCTGAGCGGCTCGATCACCTGGGTCAGCAGTCGGCCGGTCCAGCCGAACAGCTCGTCGTGGCTCGCGATGTCGTCGAGGTGCATTACCGGCGCGTCACCCAGCGCGGCGGCCAGCTGTCCGGCGAACGTGGACTTTCCGGAGCCGGCGTGACCGTCGACGGCGATCAGGCGGACCGGGCCGCAGGACGGCGGGAGGGCGCGGAGGCGGTCGGCGAGGGCGCGCATGGCCGATTCCTGGAGCTTTCACGAGTCCGACAGGGAGCGATCAGTACTCTAGCGGCGGTGCGGGGGTACGCCGTCGCAGGTCATGTCAGTGGTCCAGTCCCATATTCGTGGGCGTGCCATGGCCCGAAGTGCTGGCAGGACGGTGCGGCTTTGGCCATAGTTGGCGCACAACCGTGCAGTGGACCTGCCCAGACTCGGACAACTTGGGGGTCATTCCGCCCATGAGCAGAGCCGAACAGCCGTCCCGCAGAACCGTCCTGGCCGCCGCGGTCGCCGCAGCGGTGGCCGGCGCGGCGAGCCCGGCGGCCGCCGCCGACGGCGCGACCGACGCAGCGGACACCGACCGGGCGCAACGCCGCCTCGTCGACAACCGTTTCTGGACCACATACGCCGACTGGCGCGGCGGCAGCGCGAAGGGCGCCCGTGCCGTCGCCGGTCCCCGGCCGGGCGTGGTGATCGGCGCCGCCGCAGGCAGCGTCGACTACACGGACCCGCACACCGGGAAGACGGCGGCCTGGGAGTACGCCACCTGGACGTCCCCCGTCCACAAGCTCGCCGTCCCCTCCACCGAGGCGATCGCCTCCTGGAACGCGCACACCCCCGACGGCACCTGGCTCCAGGTCGAGCTGAAGGGCACCTACTCCGACGGCACGGACACCCCCTGGTACGTCATGGGCCGCTGGGCCGCCGGCGACCAGGACATCAGGCGGACCTCGGTCGACGACCAGACCGACGACAAGAGCAGCATCTGGACGGACACCTTCGCCGTCGACGACCCGGCGACGGGCCTGCGCCTCACCTCGTACCGTCTGCGGCTGACCCTCTACCGCAAGCCGGGCACCAAGAAGACCCCCACCGTGTGGCGGCTCGGCGCGATGGGCTCCGACATCCCGGACCGCTTCACCGTCCCGGCCTCCACGCCCGGCCTCGCCCAGGAGCTGATCGTCCCGCGCTACTCGCAGGAGATCCACGCCGGCCAGTACCCGGAGTACGACAACGGCGGCGAGGCCTGGTGCAGCCCCACCTCCTCGCAGATGATCATCGAGTACTGGGGCGGCCGGCTCACCCCGGAGCAGCTCGCCTGGGTCGACCCGACCTACGCCGATCCGCAGGTGTGCCACGCGGCCCGGTACACGTTCGACCACCAATACGCGGGCTGCGGAAACTGGCCGTTCAACGCGGCCTATGCGGCCACCTTCAAGGACCTCCAGGGCGTGGTCACCCGGCTCGGCTCCCTCACCGACCTGGAGACGCTGATCGCGGCCGGTATCCCGGCCATAACGTCCCAGTCCTTCCTCAAGGAGGAGCTGACGGGCGCGGGTTACGGCACCTCCGGCCACTTGATGACCGTGATCGGCTTCACCGCCGACGGCGACGTGATCGCCAACGACCCGGCCTCGCCCAGCGACGAGGCGGTGCGACGGGTCTACAAGCGGGCCGAGTGGGAGAACATCTGGCTCCGTACCAAGCGGTACAACGCCAGTGGCAAGGTCGTCTCCGGCACCGGCGGCGTCTGCTACCTCTACTTCCCGGCGAAGCCGACCGCACGGCAGTGCAAGGCCCTCGCGGCGGTGGGTGTGCGCTGAGTCACACACCAAGCGGGTCAAGGCCCCGGGAAACCGGGGCCTTTCCCCTGTGACCGACGTCTCTGCCGCAAAAGCCCTGGTCGGTGGCAAGGTGGACACATGACTGCGAACTCAGCCACCGCCACCCGTGTCCGCACCGGCGGGCCCAAGGAAGACGGCCCGAAGGCCCTCGAGCACGTCATGGGCTGGACCCTCGTCGTGGTGGTCGCGATGCTCGTGACCCAGCTCGGCCTGCTGTGACCTGATCCATAGTTGACCTGACATACTGCGGGTGTCCCGCCCCGTTGAGACCAGGGTCGAAATTGAATATCAGCCAGCAGCGTGACGGCGCTCGTCCCAAGGCGCGCGGAACTGATCGTTCGGTTGCGCGCCGAGCCGAACTCATCGCGATCGGGCGGAGGTTGTTCGCCGACACGTCCTACGACGCGCTCTCGATGGACGACATCGCCCGTCAGGCGCATGTCGCCAAAGGGCTGATCTACTACTACTTCCAGTCCAAGCGCGGCTACTACCTGGCCATCATCCAGGACTCCGTCGCCGACCTGGTCACCTTCGCTGCGAGCGGCCTCCAGCTGCCCCAGGTGGACCGGGTCCAGCGCACGATCGACAGCTATCTGCGTTTCGCCGAGCACAACCAGGCCGCGTACCGCACCGTCGTCAGCGGGGGAGTCGGCTTCGACGCCGAGGTGCACGCTATCCGGGACAGTGTGCGTGAGGCGATCGTCGCGACCATCGCCGACGGGGCGTACGGCCGTACCGACATCTCACCGCTGGCCCGCATGGGCCTGTTCGCCTGGGTCTGCAGCGTCGAGGGCGCCACACTCGACTGGATCGACCGCCCGGCCCAGCTCACCCGCGACACCATGCGCGAACTCCTGGTGAAGACGCTCGGCGCCACCATGCGCGCGATCGAGGAGCTGGACCCCTCCTTCCCGGCCCCCGCCCCGGCCCGCCGCGACACCTGACGCCGGACGACGCAGAGGGGCGGAGGGCTCGTGGTCCCCCCGCCCCAAGTCCCGCTCGGGCCCGACTAGTTGATCGCCTTGATCAGCTCACCGCCCGTGGTGTCCCCGCTCAGCTCCCAGAAGAACGTGCCGCCCAGCCCCTGCTGGTTCTTGTACGTCATCTTCGTGGCGATGGTCGACGGGGTGTCGTAACTCCACCAGTTGTTCCCGCACTTGGCGTACGCCGTGCCACCCACCGTGCCGGTCGCCGGGCACTTCGACTTGAGCACCTTGTAGTCCTCGAAGCCCGCCTCGTACGTCCCCGCCGCCGGGCCGGTCGCCGTGCCGCCCGGTGCCGACTGGGTGACGCCGGTCCAGCCCCGCCCGTAGAAGCCGAGGCCGAGCAGCAGCTTCGAGGCCGGGATGCCGAGGCCCTTGAGCTTCGCGATGGTCGCCGACGTGTAGTAGCCCGCCTGGGGGATACCGCTGTACGAGTTGAGCGGCGAGTGCGGGGCCGTCGGCCCGGTCGCCGCCCAGGCGCCGAAGTAGTCGTACGTCATCGGGTTGTACCAGTTGACGTACTGCGCCGCTCCCGCGTAGTCCGCCGCGTCGATCTTGCCGCCCGGGGTGGCGTCGGCAGTGATCGCCGCGGTGACCAGGTTGCCGGAGCCGAACTTGGCCCGCAGCGCCGACATCAGGTTCTTGAAGGCCGCCCGGCCGCTGGTGTCGCAGGTGTTGCCGCAGGCGTTCGGGTACTCCCAGTCGATGTCGATGCCGTCGAAGACATCGGCCCACTTGGAGTTCTCGACCAGGTCGTAGCAGGACTGCGCGAACGCGGCCGGGTTCTTCGCGGCCTCCCCGAAACCGCTCGACCAGGTCCAGCCGCCGAAGGACCAGATGACCTTCAGGCCCGGGTGCTTCTTCTTCAGTTCCCGCAGCTGGTTGAAGTTGCCGCGCAGCGGCTGGTCCCAGGTGTCGGCGACACCGTCCACGGACTCGGCGGCGGTGTAGGTCCGTTCGGTCGCCGCGTAGGAGTCGCCCATCGCGCACTTGCCGCCGGTGACGTTGCCGAAGGCGTAGTTGATGTGCGTGAGCCTCGCCGCGGAGCCGGAGGTCTCGATGTTCTTGACGTAGTACTTGCGGTCGTAGGTGCCCCATTCGGTGAAGTAGCCGACGACCTTGGAGCCGGCCTTCACTGCGGGCTTCGCCGCCGGTTCGGCGGTCGCGGTGCCCGCGCCGACGAGCAGTCCGGCACCGAGGACCGCGCAACACGCGGCGGACATAAGCGCCCGGAACCGGGCGCGGGGACGAGGGGAGTCGTGCATCGAGTGTCTCCTCGTGGGGGGTGAGGGAACGGTCGCCGATTGGCATGGACGCGGTAAAGCGTTGGTTCGGAACAGTAGGAGGACTAGACCAGTCCGTCAATGGTTCGGACCAATTTCGAGGAGCGCTGGATTCCGGGTAGGTTTCCTGAAGTAAGCGGTCGTTAACTGGTGACTCGATGGCTCCGATCGGGCATACTCACAGCGCAGAGCCGCTGGTCAACAGCTTCCGAGACCCGAAAGTGCGACCATCGGCCAAGCCCTCAGCAAGACCCGGCGGAGCCGCCCCCATCCAAAGGCGCACGCCGATGTGCCCTACACAGGGAGGAGAGCGTCCCCATGCCTGACCGCGCCCCGCAGCCGGTGGATCGTCAACTGCCCACGGACGAGGCCCGGGAGCTGATCTCGCTCGTCCGCGACATCGCGCAGCAGGAGATCGCCCCGAAGGCGGCCGAGGAGGAGGACGCCGGACGTTTCCCGCGCGAGGTGTTCACCCTGCTCTCGCGGTCCGGACTGCTCGGACTGCCCTACGACTCCGAGTACGGTGGCGGCGACCAGCCCTACGAGGTCTACCTCCAGGTCCTCGAGGAACTCGCCGCGGCCCGTCTCACCGTCGGCCTCGGTGTCAGCGTGCACACGCTCGCCTCCTACGCACTCGCCGCCTACGGCTCCAAGGAGCAGCAGATCGAGCATCTGCCCGCCATGCTCGGCGGCGGACTCCTCGGCGCGTACTGCCTCTCCGAGGCCTCGTCCGGCTCGGACGCCGCGAGCCTGCGCACCAAGGCCGTGCGGGAGGGTGACGACTGGGTCATCACCGGTACCAAGGCCTGGATCACCCACGGCGGTATCGCCGACTTCTACACCGTCATGGCGCGGACCGGCGAGGAGGGCGCCCGCGGGATCACCGCGTTCCTCGTGCCCGGTGACGCCGAGGGGCTGAGCGGGGCGGTGCCGGAGAAGAAGATGGGCATGAAGGGCTCGCCCACCGCCCAGGTCCACCTCGACGGCGTCCGGGTCTCCGACGACCGGCGCATCGGCGAGGAGGGTCAGGGCTTCGCGATCGCCCTGTCCGCGCTCGACTCCGGGCGGCTCGGCATCGCGGCCTGCGCGATCGGTGTGGCTCAGGCGGCGCTGGACCACGCGGTGGCGTACGCGACCGAGCGACGGCAGTTCGGCAAGCCGATCGCCGACTTCCAGGGGCTGCGCTTCATGCTCGCCGACATGGCGACCCAGATCGAGGCGGGCCGCGCGCTGTACCTGGCGGCGGCGCGGCTGCGGGACGCCGGCCGGCCCTTCGCCAAGCAGGCCGCGATGGCCAAGCTGCACTGCACCGACACCGCGATGAAGGTCGCCATCGACGCCGTCCAGGTCCTCGGCGGATACGGCTACACCGCGGACTTCCCGGTCGAGCGCTACATGCGCGAGGCCAAGGTCCTCCAGATCGTCGAGGGCACCAATCAGATCCAGCGGATGGTCATCGCCCGTCACCTAGCGGGTCCGGAGACGCGCTGAACTGACCCGGCCTGACCTGCGGTGCCGCGAGCCGGACCCACTCCGGGTCGTGGCGCCCGGGCAGGGTCCGGCCCCGGTCGGCCCAGGTGCGCATCAGATCCCGGTAGATGGGCGGGTCCTGCGGCGGCGGAACCGATTCTGCGGGCGGCGGGACGAACACTCGGCGCTGACGCCCGGTCGCCGTATATGTGGGGGTCATACCAGGGCAACGCGGTGACGGCCGGACAGGTCACCCGCCGACGGAATCGACCGTGAGTTCGCGGACGTCGTGCAGCACGGTATCTGGCCACCTACCGCGGTCTGACGTACCGTCAGCCCAGCCGCCTGCAGGGAGGTTTGCCGTGGCCGACGACCGTCCCGTACCGCTCGACGAGTACCCGGTGCACCAGGTGCCGCTCTCCATGAAGCACGTGGCGACGGGGGACCGGAATGCCTACGACCGCTGCATCTTCCATGTCCTCGACCACGAGGGGCGGGCGCTGCTGATCGTGGGGCTCGGGGTGTACCCGAACCTGGGGGTGATCGACGCGTACGCGACGCTGCGGGTGGGGGACACCCTGCACGCGGTGCGGGCCTCGGACGCCCTCGGCGAGGACCGGATGCGGCTCACGGTGGGGCCGCTGAGGATCGAGGTCGAGCAGCCGCTGCACCGTCTGCGCCTCGTCTGTGACGACGACTCGCTGTCGTACGACCTGACCTGGACCGCCGCCTTCCCCGCACTGTGGGAACCCCACCATGTGCAGCGCCGGGGCGGTCGACTCACCCTGGAAGGGCGTCGCTTCGTACAGGCGGGCGACGTGGCGGGCACTGTGCGCGCCGGAGGCGAGGAGTTCCACGTCACCGCCACGGAGTGGACCGGCACCCGCGACCGCAGCTGGGGTGTGCGCCCCGTCCCCGGCGAGGAAGGCGGCCGCCTCGCCGAGGAGCACCCCACCGAGGGCTTCCACTGGCTCTGGTGCCCCGTCCGCTTCGAGGACCGCTTCCTGATGGTGATCGTCCAGGAGGACGCCGACGGCTACCGCGTCCTCAACGACGCCACCCTCGTCCGCCCCGGCCACCCCGACCGCCAACTCGGCTGGCCCCAGCCCGAGATCACCTACCGCCCCGGTACCCGCCACCCCGAACGCGCCCTCGTCCACCTCGGCGACGTGCGCAAACCGCAGGAGCTCGAGGTCGAGATCCTCACCTCCTCCCCGCTGGCGATCGGCGCCGGCTACCCGCCCGCCGACGACTGGCAGCACGGCACCTGGCGCGGCCACGGCTGGACCGACCGGCGCACCTACGACCTCACGCAGCCGCACACCCTGGCCGCGTACGGGGTCACCGACCACGCCGCCCGCTTCCGCCTCGACGGCCGGATCGGCCACGGCATCTTCGAGCACGGCTCGTTCGGACGGCACGACCCGAGCGGGTTCACCGGCTTCGACTCGGTCGCACCGTAAGTCGGGTGCACCACAAGGGGGTTGACCACATGACGACGGCGCCTCGTCCGCGCACCAGCACCCGCGACCCGGAGGACATCGCCCGCCGCCTCACCGCCTGGCTCGGCACCCGCCTGCCCGGCGCCAAGGCCGTCGGCGTCACCGCCCCCGCGTCCAACGGCATGTCCAGCGAGACCCTGCTCTTCGACATCGAGCACCCCGAACCCCCACTGCGCGCCTGCGCGTTGCGGCTCGCGGCGGACCCGGCGGCGTACACGGTCTTCCCGGTGTACGACATGGTCCGCCAATACCGCACGATGCGCGTCGTGGGCGAGCACTCGGACCTGCCCGTGCCGAAGGTGCTGTGGCTGGAGGAGGACCCGGGCCCGCTCGGCGCGCCCTTCTTCGTCATGGAGCGCGTCGAGGGGCGGGTGCCGCCGGACGTCATGCCCTACACGTACGAGGGCAACTGGCTGCACGCGGCGAACGACGCGGAGCGCGAGCACCTGGAGGCGGCCTCGGTGGGCCTGTTGGCCCGGCTTCACGAACAAGTGCCGCTGCGGGACGCCGAGTTCCTCGCCCTCCCCGGCGAGGGTGACGCCCTGCGCCGTCACGTCGCCGCCCAACGCGCCTACTACGAATGGGTCGTTGACGGCGTCGCCCGCTCACCCCTCATCGAGGACGCCTTCGACCGGCTGGAGCACCTCTGGCCCGCCGATCCGGGCACGCCCGTCCTCAACTGGGGTGACGCGCGCATCGGGAACGTCGTCTACGACGGATTCGAACCCGCGGCCGTCCTCGACTGGGAGATGGCGGCACTCGCCCCGCGCGAGGTGGACCTCGGCTGGACGATCTACCTGCACCGCTTCTTCCAGGACCTGACGGTCGGCTTCGGACAGCGCGGCCTGCCGGACTTCTTCCGCCGCGACCGGGTCGAGACACGCTACGCCCGACTGACCGGCCACACACCGCGGGACATGGACTTCCACACGCTGTACGCCGCCCTGCGGCACGCCGTCGTCATGCTGCGTGTCGCCTATCGGCAGGTGTACTTCGGCGAAGCCGTCGTCCCGGCGGACCCGGACACACTGATCCTGCACCACGACAGCCTGCGAGCCATGGTGCAGGGCAGCTACTGGGATTGAGCGACGCGGTCCGCGCTACTGGGATGCGCTCAGGCGGCGTGGCGCCGCATGACGGGGACCCTCATCGGGCGCGAGCCCGGTCCGCCGACGTGCGAGAAGGGCTGGGTCCTCCAGTCGAGCCCCTGAGGGAGTGTCAACAGCAGGGCGGTGTCCTGCTCCTGGGGCTCCAGGTCCTCGTCCGCGGCACGCGCGTCGGAGGCGCGGCGGCCGGTGCCGGCGCAGACCGTGAGCCCGAACGGGTTCCAGGGCGAGATGCACAGCGCGTGCTCCGGCAGGACCTCCTCGTCCGCCAGCAGCGCGATGGGCTGCGCACAGTCCGGGCAGACCACCCGGAACATCTCGAAGGTGTCGTACGCGTCGAGTTCGTCGTCGAGAGCGTCGGGTTCGACGCCCTCCGGCTCGGGCTCGACGACCGCCTGGAGTCGCTTGGGTGCGGTACGACCAGGGCGCTTAAGACTCTGCATTGGGTTCTCCCCCTCGGGCTGGGCCGTGAAGGCGCTGCGGCCTCGACCACAGCAAGCACTTCCCGCCCCGTCTCGGCGGTAATCACGAGAACATCACGGAGAGCGTTCGGGCGCTGTGGCGTTCGTCACATGCCGCTTGCAGATGCCCGGGGCGGCCGCTTTGTCCCTCAGATGGCTCACAGGTCGCTCTCGGCCACATCACGAACCGGGTATGACCTGCGCCGCTCAGGTATCCGAGGAGATCAAGGGCACTGTAGGTTCTTGCGCCATGGAGGAGCTGGACCGTCAGATCGTGCAGCTGCTCGTCAAGGACGGGCGGATGAGCTACACAGACCTCGGCAAGGCCACGGGCCTGTCCACGTCGGCCGTGCACCAGCGGGTGCGCCGGCTGGAGCAGCGTGGCGTCATCCGTGGGTACGCCGCCGTCGTCGACCCCGAGGCCGTCGGGCTGCCCATGACCGCGTTCATCTCGGTGAAACCGTTCGATCCCAGTGCGCCGGACGACATCGCCGAGCGCCTCGCGGGCGTGCCGGAGATCGAGGCCTGTCACAGCGTTGCGGGCGACGAGAACTACATCCTCAAGGTCCGGGTGGCCACGCCGCACGAGCTGGAGGAGTTGCTGGCTCGGCTGCGGTCGCTGGCGGGGGTGTCGACGCGGACGACTGTGGTGCTGTCGACCCCGTACGAGGCTCGCCCTCCGAGGATCTGAGTGGTGTTCCGTCGGCGGGTGCGGGTCGGTTGTGGCTGGTCGCGCCCACGCGGCGGTAGCCGCAAATCGACACGGCCCCGCGCCCCTGAGGGGCGCTGAAGGCGCCCCCTGTCCCAGACCGTCCGGACAACACGCGAGACTGTTCCCCATGAGTGAGTCCAGCCCCGCGCCCAAGACTGTCCTGCTCCGTCGAGGAGAGGTCCACAGCCCCGCCGATCCCTTCGCCACCGCGATGGTCGTCGAGCGTGGCCAAGTCGCCTGGGTCGGTTCGGAAGGGGCCGCCGACGCCTTCTCGGACGGGGTCGACGAGGTCGTCGATCTGGACGGTGCCCTGGTCACGCCCGCGTTCACCGACGCGCATGTGCACACCACCTCCACCGGGCTCGCCCTGACCGGCCTGGACCTGTCCGACGCACCCTCCCTCGAAGCGGCCCTCGCCCTTGTACGGGACTTTGCCGCGGACCGCCCCGGCGACCGGGTCCTGCTCGGTCACGGCTGGGACGCCGCCCGCTGGCCCGGCGGACGGCCGCCCACGCGCGCGGAGCTGGACGAGGCCACCGGAGGCCGCCCGCTCTATCTGTCCCGTATCGACGTCCACTCGGCGGTCGTGACCACGGCCCTGCTCGACATGACGTCCCTGGGGCGCCCCGACGGCCCGCTCACCGCCGACGCCCACCACGCCGTACGCGCCACCGCCCTGGCCGCGATCACCCCGGCCCAGCGCATCGGGGCGCAGCGCACCGCGCTCGCCCGGGCCGCCTCCCTCGGCGTCGGCTCGGTCCACGAGTGTGCCGGCCCCGAGATCTCCTCCGAGGACGACTTCACCGGCCTGCTGCGGCTCGCCGCCGAGGAGGCCGGGCCGCGGGTCGTGGGCTACTGGGCGGAGCAGGATGTCGACAAGGTGCGGGAGCTGGGCGCTCTGGGCGCGGCCGGCGACCTCTTCGTCGACGGCGCCCTCGGCTCCCACACCGCCTGTCTGCACCAGCCGTACACCGACGCCGGGCACACCGGCACCGCCTACCTGGACGCGGCCGCCGTGGCCGCACATGTCGTCGCCTGCACCGAGGCGGGCCTCCAGGCGGGCTTCCACGCGATCGGCGACGCCGCCGTGACCGCCGTGGTCGAGGGCATGCGCGCCGCCGCAGAGAAGGTCGGCCTGGCCCGTGTCCGCGGCGCCCGGCACCGCGTCGAGCACGCCGAGATGCTCACCCCCGAGACCATCGCCGCCTTCGCCGACCTGGGCCTGACCGCCTCCGTGCAGCCCGCCTTCGACGCGCTGTGGGGCGGCGAGGACGGCATGTACGCTCAGCGCCTGGGCGTGGAGCGGGCGCGCGCCCTGAACCCCTTCGCGGCCCTCCTGAAGGCCGGCGTGCCGCTCGCCTTCGGCTCCGACAGCCCCGTCACCCCGCTCGACCCGTGGGGCACGGTCCGCGCCGCCGCCTTCCACCGCACGCCCGAGCACCGCGTCTCCGTGCGCGCCGCGTTCACGGCCCACACGCGGGGCGGCTGGCGGGCGATCGGCCGAGACGACGCGGGTGTCCTGGTGCCGGGTGCGCCCGCCGACTACGCGGTGTGGCGCACGGACGAGCTCGTCGTCCAGGCTCCCGACGACCGGGTCGCCCGCTGGTCGACCGACCCTCGCTCCGGCACCCCCGGCCTGCCCGACCTGTCGCCGGGCGCCGACCTCCCGGTCTGCCTGCGCACCGTGGTGGGCGGCCGGACCGTGTTCGTACGGCCGGGCGAGTGATCTCCCGGGGTGGCGCGGCTCCGATCGGGCGCCGCCGCCCGTCGCGCGACCTGCGTATCCTCCCCACTGACCAGGGCTTTGAGTGAAGATGCGCAGGTCAAACAGCTGTTGACAGCCGACGGCAGGGGGCCGGTAGGTTCGGCCCAGTCCACCACCGGACGCCCGACCGGGGAACGTCCGTCAACTCGTCGCCGCGCCGCTGGGTCAGGGACGGTGTGCCGCACCGGGCACCGCCACTGGCAGCCAGGCTCAGCGCCCGCGCTGCCGCGAGGGAACGTTCCGGCCGGTCGGGGAGGTGTGACCCGGGTGGGGCCCGGGCGCTCAGTAGACAACGGCTTTCGGTCGATCCGCAGCCAGCGGGTCCCAGGTCGGCCCGAAGGGCGCCGGGCCCCCATCCGCAGTACGCACAGCTGCCGAGAAGCGCATTCTTACCCCGCTTTTGTTAAAACGACACCACCATACGAACGTCCTGTCACGTCGGCCCAGGCGGCGACCACTATGGTGGACGCCTGCGTACGAACCTGAAGGGGCAGCAGTGAACGACGGCGACGGGACCCTCGCGGCACAGGGCCACGGGAGGCAGTTCGGCCCGCTCGGCACCGCCTTGGTGATCATTCCGACCTACAACGAGGCGGAGAACATCAAGGCGATCGTCGGCCGGGTGCGCAAGGCCGTCCCCGAGGCGCACGTCCTCGTCGCCGACGACAACAGCCCCGACGGCACCGGCAAGCTCGCCGACGAGCTGGCGGCCACCGACGATCATGTCCAGATCCTGCACCGCAAGGGCAAGGAGGGCCTCGGCGCCGCCTACCTCGCGGGCTTCGCCTGGGGCCTGGAGCACGGTTACGGCGTCCTGGTCGAGATGGACGCCGACGGCTCCCACCAGCCCGAGGAACTGCCCCGCCTGCTGACCGCCCTCAAGGGCGCCGACCTGGTCCTCGGCTCCCGCTGGGTGCCAGGCGGCCGGGTCGTGAACTGGCCCAAGTCCCGCGAGTTCATCTCCCGCGGCGGCAGCCTCTACTCGCGCGTCCTGCTCGACGTTCCGATCCGGGATGTCACCGGCGGCTACCGCGCCTTCCGCCGCGAGACCCTCGAAGGCCTCGGCCTCGGTGAGGTCGCCTCGCAGGGCTACTGCTTCCAGGTCGACCTGGCCCGCCGAGCGATCAGGGCCGGCTACCACGTCGTCGAGGTCCCCATCACCTTCGTCGAGCGCGAGCACGGCGACTCCAAGATGAGCCGCGACATCCTCGTGGAGGCCCTGTGGCGGGTCACCACGTGGGGCGTGGGGGAGCGGGTCGGCAAGGTGCTGGGCCGCGACAAGAAGGCCTGACGGCAGCCGTACGGCCGCACAGGCCCCGCTGATCGTCCCCTTATCCCGCGCTGAGCCGTGCCCAGGCACACTGGACACATGACGACTGGCGCTCCGACCCCGACGTACCCCGCCCGGCCCCCGCGCTCCCGGCTGCGCACCTTCCTGCCGCTGGGGATCGCCGCGTGGCTGGTGCTGGAGATCTGGCTGCTGACCGTGGTGGCAGGCGCCACGAGCGGGTTCCTGGTGTTCCTGCTGCTGCTCGGCGGCCTCGTGCTCGGCGCGGTGGTCATCAAGCGGGCCGGCCGACGGGCCTTCCAGAACCTCAACGAGGCCCTGCAGCGTGGCACGGCCCCCTCCGGCGGCGGTGGCAACGGTCTGCTGATGCTGGGCGGGCTGCTTCTCATGCTCCCCGGTCTGGTCTCGGACGCGGTGGGCCTGGTTCTGCTGATCCCGCCGGTCCAGAAGGTCATCGCCCGCCGTGCGGAGCGCACCTTCGAGCGCAAGCTCCGCGAGGCCGGCCCGGGCACCCTGGGCGACGCCTTCCAGCAGGCCCGTATGCAACGCCCCGACGGCAAGGTCGTCCAGGGCGAGGTCATCCGGGACGAGCCCCGGGACGCGCCCCAGGAGCCGCGTCCTCCGCTGATGGGCTGAGCCCCGCTCGGCTCGCGCCGAACGCACGAGACCGCGGGCGCCGTACAGGAAGTACGGCGCCCGCGGTCTCGATATTGCGTTGTGTTCCGCCCAAACCGCGGCGGGACTACGCGGACTTGCGGCTGTCCCTGGGGTGAATCGCGATGTTCATCGCCCCTGAGCGCAGAACGGCCAGGCGCTCCTCGAGGACCTCTTCGAGTTCCTCGCGGGTGCGCCGCTCCATCAGCATGTCCCAATGCGTACGCGCGGGCTTGGCCTTCTTTTCTTCAGGGCCGTCGCCGTCCACGAGGAGTGCTTGGGCCCCGCAGACCTTGCACTCCCACTCCGGCGGGATCTCCGCCTCGACCGAGAAGGGCATCTCAAAGCGATGTCCCTTCTCGCATGCGTACTCCACGGCCTGGCGCGGGGCCAGGTCGATGCCGCGGTCCGTCTCGTAGCTGGTCACCACGAGGCGCGTGCCGCGAAGAGCTCGCTCACTCATGAATCGTGCCTCCCGGGCTTGTCGCCCACAGGACAGGTGTCGCTGTCGTCGTCATCCGGTCAACGTCCGGTCGGCAGTAAAGATTCCCGTTCCGGGTCATGCGTCGCCGTCGTAGCCGCCCCTTGTTGTACCCACCTGCGCCCGGTTTGTCACATCTGCTAGCAGGTGTCACCCAGCGTTTCGCCATCTTTGACGCGCAGTAACGGTACGCCTGGCAGGCCAAACGCGTACACTACCGCCCTTTCGCGCTGAACGCTAAATCTTCTCAGGAACGGGATTGCCCGCGTCGCTGATCGCCTGGCGCACCGGAACCCGTGCGAGCAGGCAGAACCCCAGAATGAAGAAGATCACCAGCGAGATGATCGCGTCCCGATAACTTCCGGTCAGCTGGTAGGTGAGCCCGAACAGAAGCGGGCCCAGCCAGCTCATGCCGCGGTCGCTCATCTCGTACGCCGAGAAGTACTCGGCCTCCTTGCCCGGCGGGACGAGGTGGGAGAACAGGGAGCGGGACAGGGCCTGGCTGCCACCGAGGACCAGACCGATTCCGGCAGCCAGTACGAAGAACCACACCGGTGCCCCGGCGGGCAGGAAGTAGCCCGCCGCCAGGGTCAGCGTCCAGGCCACCAGTGAACCGAGGATCGTGCGTTTCGCACCGTACACGCGGGCCAGCCGGCCCATGCCCAGTGCGCCCGCCACCGCCAGCACCTGGACGAGCAGGACGGCACCGATGAGCGTCGACTGGCCGAGGCCGAGTTCCTCGGAGCCGTAGACGGACGCCTGGGAGATCACGGTCTGGATGCCGTCGTTGTAGACGAGGTACGCCAGGAGGAAGGAGAGCGTCAGCGGATGGCGGCGCATGTCGCGGACGGTGGCCGCCAGTTGGCGGAAGCCGGGCGCGGTCGCCTCCTGCTGCGGCATCCGGCGGTCGTGCAGCCTTCGGAGCGGTACGAGGGTGAAGGCACCCCACCACAGCCCCGCCGACGCCAGGCAGATCCGTACGGCCATGCCCTCGGAGAGCCCGAAGGAGTCGTGGGTGGTGTAGAGGACCAGGTTCACCACCAGCACCAGCGAGCCCGCCGCGTAGCCGAAGGCCCAGCCCCGGGAGGAGACCGCGTCGCGTTCCTCGGGCGGGGCGATCTGCGGGAGGTAGGAGTTGTAGAGCATCGCCCCGACGGCCGACGCGGCGTTCGCGACGATGAGCAGGACGCCGCCCAGCAGATAGCGGTCGCCGCCGAGGAAGAACATGGCCGCCGTCGCCGTGGCCCCGGTGTAGGCGGCAGCCGCCAACAGAGGTTTCTTGCGGCCCGTGCGGTCGGCTGCCACGCCGACCAGGGGCATCACCAGCACGGCCACGATCACGGACAGGGACACCGAGTACGCGAAGAAGGCACCGGCCCGCACCGGAATGCCCAGGGGGTGGACGTATCCGTCCGCGTCGGCGGCCTTCTCCGCCACCGAGGTCAGATACGGGCCGAGGAACACGGTGAGCACGCTCGTCGAGTAGACGGAGCACGCCCAGTCGTAGAAGTACCAGCCGCGCTGTTCGCGCCGTCGCTCGGCGGCCTCGTCGGCGTCCGTTGTCCGTATGGCGTCGGTGCCCAACCCGGCCCCCTTGGTGGTCCCGCGCCCAGTCCGCGGTTCCAGGGGAGCGAGGGCTGTCAGACCCAGACGCCCCGGTCCTCCATGACCTTGCGCAACGTGTCGATGTGATCGGTCATGATGCCATCCACTCCCAGGTCCAGGAGCCGGTGCATGGCATCGGGATCATTGATGGTCCACACGTGCACCTGCAGCCCGCGCGCGTGGGCGGTCCGCACGAAGCGGTGGTCGACGACCTGGATGCCGTTCTGGGCCTCGGGCACCTGGGCGGCGACCGCGGAGCCGCGCAGCACGGCCGGCACACCCCAGGAGCGCAGCCGCAGATTGAGGACGCCCCGGGTGCCGTACGAGGTCGCCAGACGCGGGCCGGCCAGGCGCTGGGCGCGAAGGACCCGGGCCTCGGAGAAGGAGCCGACGCAGATCCGGTCCCAGGTGCCGGTGCGCTCGATCAGCTCCAGGAGAGGGTGGAGCGCCGGCTCGTCCTTGATGTCGACGTTCCAGCGGGCCTCGGGGAACGTCTCCAGGAGCTCCTCGAAGAGCGGCACCGGCTCCTTGCCCGCCACGCGCGCGTGCCGCACGTCCGCCCAGGGCAGGTCCGTGATCCGGCCCGCCCCGTCGGTCATCCGGTCCAGGGTGCTGTCGTGGAAGGCGACGAGCTTCCCGTCCGCCGTGGCGTGGACGTCGGTCTCCAGGTACCGATAGCCGGTCTCGACCGCCCGCTGAAACTGGAGCAGGGTGTTCTCCAGACCGTCCGCCGCCCCGCCCCGATGGGCGAAGGGGATCGGGCCGGGGTGGTCGAGGTAGGGGTGGCGTATCCGGGTGCTCACCGACGCAGTATCGCGCGCCGGGGTTGCCCGGTGGCAACGATCGTGCTGCTGTCCGATGCCGAAGGGACGTCGAACAGCCGGAGGAAGAGCTGGGCGAGCGGGCCGATGGACACCGCGTAGAGCACCGTGCCGATGCCGATGGTGCCGCCGAGGGCGAAGCCGGTGGCCACGACCGCGATCTCGACGGCCGTCCGCATCAGTCGGATCGAGCGGCCGGTGCGCTGATGCAGGCCGGTCATCAGACCGTCCCGGGGTCCCGGCCCGAAACGGGCGGAGATGTAGAGACCGGTGGCCACTCCGTTGAGGAGGATGCCCGCCAGCAGAAGGGGGATCCGCACGGTCAAAGTGTGGGCATCGGGGATCGCTGCGAGCGTTCCGTCCATGGCGATGCCGACCACGAAGACGTTGGAGACCGTGCCGAGGCCCGGGCGCTGGCGCAACGGGATCCACAACAGGAGTACCGCCGCGCCCACGAAGATCGACACGACGCCGATCGTGAGGCCCGTCAGCTCGGCGAGGCCCTGGTGCAGCACGTTCCAGGGCTCCAGTCCCAGGCCCGCCTCGACGAGCAGTGCGGAACTCGTTCCGTAGAGGGCGAGACCGACGTACAGCTGGATCAGCCGACGCCCGAGCCGGCTCTGTGCGGACAAGTGGTGCCCCCTGTGGTCGTGGTGGCCTGGTGCATGACACCCTGTGGCTTGGGTGGAAGCATCATCCATGGCCAATTCGGGGAAGGTGGACTGATTTTCATGGCGCAGTGGACCTCGGCGGTGGGAGCGGCGCAGCTCGCCCGGCTGCTCAACTCTCAGCAGGACCGTCCCGCGGGCCCCGGCACGCGCCGCCCGCCCGCCTACCGGGCGCTCGCCGACGGTATCCGGCTGCTGGTGCTCGAGGGCCGTGTCCCGGTGGCCGCGCGGCTGCCCGCCGAACGCGAGTTGGCCCTGTCCCTGTCCGTCAGTCGTACGACGGTGGCGGCGGCGTACGAGGCGTTGCGCGCCGAGGGCTTCCTGGAGTCGCGGCGCGGAGCCGGCAGCTGGACCGCCGTTCCGGCCGGCAACCCGCTGCCGGCGCGTGGCTTGGAGCCGCTTCCGCCCGAGGCGCTCGGCTCGATGATCGACCTGGGCTGCGCGGCGCTTCCCGCGCCCGAGCCGTGGCTGACCCGTGCCGTCCAGGGCGCGCTCGAGGAGCTGCCGCCGTACGCCCACACCCATGGCGACTACCCGGCGGGGCTGCCCGCGCTGCGCTCGATGATCGCCGACCGGTACACCGCGCGCGGGATCCCGACGATGCCCGAGCAGATCATGGTGACGACCGGGGCGATGGGCGCCATCGACGCGATCTGCCATCTCTTCGGTGGCCGCGGCGAGCGCATCGCCGTCGAGTCGCCGTCATACGCCAACATCCTCCAGCTGATGCGTGAGGCCGGCGCGCGGCTCGTGCCCGTCGCGATGGCCGAGGGGCTGGCCGGCTGGGACATGGACCGCTGGCGGCAAGTGCTGCGGGACGCGGCGCCGCGGCTCGCGTACATCGTCGCCGACTTCCACAACCCGACCGGCGCCCTCGCCGACGACGACCAGCGGCGCCAACTGGTGGACGCGGCCCGGTCGGCGGGGACGGTACTGGTCGCCGACGAGACGATGAGTGAACTGTGGCTGGACGAGGGGGTCGAGATGCCGCGGCCCGTGTGTGGGTTCGATCCCGCCGGGTCCACGGTGATCACGGTCGGCTCGGCCAGCAAGGCCTTCTGGGCGGGCATGCGCATCGGATGGGTGCGCGCGGCTCCGGACATCATCCGCAGCCTGGTCGCGGCACGCGCGTACGCCGATCTCGGGACGCCCGTGGTCGAGCAGCTGGCCGTGAACTGGCTGTTCAGCACGGGGGGCTGGGCGCAGGCCGTGGACATTCGGCGTGGACAGGCACGGGAGAACCGGGACGCCCTGGT
Source organism: Streptomyces sp. NBC_00019 (assembly GCF_045041015.1). Classification (NCBI taxonomy): domain Bacteria; kingdom Bacillati; phylum Actinomycetota; class Actinomycetes; order Kitasatosporales; family Streptomycetaceae; genus Streptomyces; species Streptomyces sp. NBC_00019. Next base: position 2,156,419 of record NZ_CP108302.1, on the reverse strand, counting down.
CGCGGCGGTGCGCCGGGAACTGCCGACGTGGGAGTTCGAGGTGCCCAGGGGTGGGCTGACGTTGTGGGTGCGCGCCGGAGGTCTGTCCGGGTCCCGCATTGCCGAGGCCGGCGAGCGGGTGGGGGTTCGGGTGCCGTCCGGGCCCCGGTTCGGGGTGGACGGCGCCTTTGAGGGGTATGTGCGGCTACCGTTCACCGTGGGGGGAGCGGTGGCGGAGGAGGCGGCGGCGAGGCTGGCTGCCGCGGCTCGGATTGTGGAGAGCGGGGGGACCGGAGGCGGCGAAGTGCCGCGCACATTTGTGGCATGACGGCGCCTGGATCCGCCTAGGGGCGCGGGGCTGTATCGATTTGCGGCTACCGCCGCGGGGGCGCGATCAGCCCCCATGCACCCGCAGTCGCACGACTACCGCAACCACCTACGGCGCGTCGGCGACCACCGCTTCCACGGGGACCGAATCCGCCGGCGTCGTCCGCGGCGGCAGCAACGCCAGCACCGCCTGCCGGGCCGCGTCGCTCGTCGCCTCGTCGTGCGGGTCGGGCGTCGCCGGTACCTGAAGGCGATGGACGGGCCCCGTGCCCAGGCGGGCGTAACCACGGCCGGGCGGGACGTCGGCGGCCGGAGTCGTGCGCGGGGGAGCGCCCAGGACCGCGGCCAGCTGCTCCGGCGTCGCCGGGCCCAGGACGACACGCGCGCGTGTGTGCTGGCGTACCGCGTCGCTCAGCGCGTCCGCGCTGTCGAACTGGTCGGCCACGACCACCGTGACACCCGCCGCCCGGCCGTGCCGCAGGGGGACCTGGAGGAGGGACTGCGGGTCGCGATGGCCGTCGCCGGCGGCCAGGTGTGTGAACGCGCTCGGGCGGTCCAGGAGGATCCACAGCGGACGCTTCGTGTCGTCCGGTGGCTGGTGGCCCGCCTGGCGCGCCTGGTTCATGGCGATCAGGCGCCGCTCCGTCTCGGTGGCGGCCCACTCCAGGCTCGCCAGCGCCCCGGTCAGCCCGCACTCGACCGCCAGGACGCCGTCCCGGCCGGTGAGACAGGCGTACTCACCGGTGCCGCCGCCCTCGACGATCACCACGTCGCCGTGGAGGAGCGCCTGGAGCGCGATGGAGCGCAGCAGGGTCGAGGTACCGCTGCCCGGCTGGCCCATGACCAGCAGGTGCGGCTCGGTGGAGCGGACGCCGGTGCGCCAGACGACCGGGGGTACGTCGCGCTGCTCCTCGCCGTAGGTGAGCGGGAGCGTGCGCTGGACCTCGGTGGGATCGGTGAAGCCGAGGACCGTCTCGCCGGGGGACGTGACGAAACGCTGGGCGGCGATGTCGGTCGGCAGCGGCGGCAGGACGGTGACGGAGAGCTGGTTGCCCTCCTCGTCCCATGCGAAGCGGTACTCACGGCCGCGGCCCGACTTGGCGTGCAACAACTGCTCGATCCGCGCGCGGGAGTCGGCCTCGCCGTCCGTGAAGTACGCGGGGTAGCGGATCACGAGCTGTGTGATCCGCCCCGTCTCGTCGAACTCGTACACCGGGAACGCCTTGTCCCACTCGCCGCCGTGGGTGAAGAGGGGATCCGGGTCCTCGGCGGTCGAGAAGTACGGCACCAGAGCCTCGTACAGAGACCGCAGACGCTGTGTCTGCGACTCGTCGGGGCCCTCCGGGGCCGCTGGGGTGCGGTCCCGGCCCTGCCAGGCTGCCGCCGCCATCAGGGTGATGACGGCGAGCAGCGGCCCGTACGGCACGAGTGCCACGACCAGGACCACCGACGCCACCAGGAAAAGCAGCGGGCCGCGCTTGTCCTTGGGGGTGTCGGCCCACCTGCGCCGCCCGGCCGAAGCCAGCCGGCGCAGACCGCGAGTGATCGTGATCAGCGGGTGGAGGACGTCGGTGGCGCTGTCGGCCGCCGTCCGGGCCAGCTCCCGGCTCCGGGCGATCTGCGCGCTGCCTGTGCTCAGGATGCGGGGGAGGGGGCGCCGGACCACTGCTGTCTCCTGGAGGTGCGTACGGACGGGAGGAACGGCGTCAGAACTTGATGCCGCCGAGGAGGCTCGCGAGGCTCTCGCCGCCTGCCTTGATGCTGGGGGCGATGGCCGTGCTTGCCAGGTAGAAGCCGAACAGGGCGGCGACCAGGGCGTGCGACGCCTTGAGGCCGTCCTTGCGGAAGAAGATGAAGACGACGATGCCGAGCAGCACGACGCCCGAGATGGAGAAGATCATGTGAGTGCTCCTGGTTCAGGTGGGGACAGTCACCATGAGTACTTCCAGGCTCACAGCATGTATCCATACGATAAAAGGTGCAACTGGGTGAATTTCTATTGATTTCACTCGCTCGGCGGGGTCGGCTTCGGCCGGATGAGCAGGGGACTTGCGTCCGACCGGGTCAGTGGTGATCTTTACCTCCGGCACATCGGGTCATGTGCCGCGCGAGCCAGTACCCTGGCGATTCACCTGAACGGTTGTATGAGAGGCGGTCCGGCCGATGACTGAAGCCCCCGACCCCGAGGTCGTGGAGCTGGCGACCAAGATCTTCGATCTGGCCCGCCGGGGTCAGACCGAGGCGCTCGTGGCGTATGTCGACGCGGGTGTTCCGGCCAACCTCACCAACGACCGTGGCGACTCCCTCGTGATGCTCGCCGCCTATCACGGCCACGCCGACGCGGTCCGCGCGCTGCTCGACCGGGGTGCCGAGGCCGACCGGATCAACGACCGGGGCCAGACCCCGCTCGCCGGGGCCGTCTTCAAGGGTGAGACGGAAGTCATCAAGGCTCTCCTGGAGAGCGGTGCCGATCCGGCCGCGGGGACCCCGTCGGCGCTCGACACCGCTCGGATGTTCGCCAAGACGGAACTGCTCGACTTGTTCGGCGCACACTGATCCGTATGTTCTGACCAGTAAAAACACGGAAAACGGGGGAGGCGGTACAGGGCCGCCGAAATTTCGGTCGCGGCAGATGTAAGTGCCGAGTCATCATGACGTCGTGATTCACGGACGCGATGGCTGGGCAGGTGTTGCCGCACCGCGCGGGCCGTGATGCGGTCCGCATGGGCCACCGACGAGAGGCAGAGGAAGATGGTCTACAGCAAGCAGGAAACGGCGGGCGCCCCGACGTGTTGTCACGCGGCCAGGTAAAGCAAGATCCCGGTTGCGTCGACGCTTGATGTGAGGCTGTTTCCCATGTTCGAACCGGTCATAGCGCCCAGCGGTACGCTGCTCGGCCTCCTCCAGAGGGGCCGCGGCGACGGCACACTGCACGCGCTCACCGCACCGCGCGCCGAGGCGCTCGCGGCTCTGAACCACTGTGTGCTGCGGGACCCCCGCCACGACTGGCAGGTGGAGAACCGCTCCCTTTACTACGCCCGTCTCTACCTCGATCTGAGCGGCGAGCTGGACGAGATCGAGGCCCATCTCTTCGACGTCGAGGACCACTTCGACGACGACGAGTGCCGTACGGGGCTCGCCCTGGCGGTCCTCGGGCACCTCGCCTCCTACGGCAGGCGGGACGCGCTCGAACTGCTGCGCAGGTACGCCGCCTCGGGCTCCAACTGGGCCTGGGCCCTGGACGAGCTCGCACTCAGGGACGACGACGCCGGGCTGCGCGCCCTGGCCGCCCCCGTGCTGGCCCGCTTCGGCACCGACGCCGAGGGCGAGGCCGAGCTGGCCGCCACCGTGCGCGATGCCTTCGAACCACGGCCGTGGCGGCTGTGGGCCGAGGATCCGCGCGAATCCATCGCCACACGCGTGCGTGCCGCGCAGGAGACCGGCTGCTTCGACCGCTGGCAACGCCAGATGCGACCTACCGGGCCCCGTCCGGGGTGGAGCGTGCAGGCGGTCTTCGAGTGGGCCGAGCAGGGCGTCGAACGCGGCGTCGCGCGCCATGTGCCCGCCGCCCGCTGCCTCATGGCCGTCGCCGGACCCGAGGGCCGGGCCGAGATCGTCGCCGCCGCCAAGGACGGCACCGAGGGAGCCCGCTGCACCGCGCTGCGCTACCTCGCCGACGGCAATGATCCGGATGCCCTCGATCTGATCGAGGCGGCCGTGGTCACCGGCTCGGCGCCGGTCGTGGAGGCCGCCGTCGACGCCTTCGAACGTATGCGCAGTGTCGCCGCCGTCGACCGGGCCCGCGGCTGGGTCCACCGCCCCGATCCGCTGGGCGCCGCCGCCGGACGCATGCTCGCCTGCCGCGGTGGCATGCAGGACACGGACCTGGTGCTCGCGGCCCTGCGCGAGGCCGTACGAGGCGAAGGGCCGGACGCACCGACCCTGTGGACCCTCGTCGACGGCACCGGACGGCTCGGCATCGCCTGCGCCGCCCCCGTGCTCCGCCACATCTACCGGGAGACGGCCTCCTCCCATCTGCGCGGCCGGGCCGCCCGGGCCCTCGCCGCCACCGACCCCTCCTACCCCACCGGCTTCGCCGTCGAATGCCTCTGGGACTGCGAGGAGACCACCCGCGAGATCGCCGCCCGGCACGCCGAGACCGGTGACGCCAGGGTCGTCGAACAGCTTCGCCGCCTCGCCGCCGATCCGGCCGAGGAAGCAGAGGTCCAGACAGCCGTACGCAGCCGGATCGGACCGGACGCCACCATGATGTGAAGGCCTGCCCTCAGGGTGAACTCGGGGTGACCCGCGGGTCAGGCGCGCATGGACACGGCCTGACCTGCACGGGGGCGCGAGGGAACGCTCATGGGACGTTCCTCGTTCGGAAAGATCGACGTTGACGCGAGCACGTCCAGCACGGCGACAACACCCTTATGCGTGTCGTCATCGTGACCGAATCCTTTCCCCCCGACGTGAACGGCGTGGCCCACTGCGCGCTCCAGACCGCCCGGCACCTCGTAGATCGCGGTCACTCTCCGCTCGTCGTCGCACCGGCCACCGCGGCCGGCAGCGGGCCCGGCGCGGACACCCTCGCGCCCTGCCCCGTCATCCGTGTCCCCTCCCTCCCCCTCCCCGGCTACCCCCAGGTACGCGTCGCCCTCCCCAGCCGACGCGTCGCCGCGGCCCTCGCCGAGCACCGCGCCGACATCGTCCACCTGGCCAGTCCCTTCGTCCTCGGCGTCCGCGGCATGGCCGCCGCCGCCCGGCTCGGCATCCCCGCCGTGGCTGTCTACCAGACCGACCTCGCCGGATACGCCCGTACCTATGTGCACGCGGGCGAGGCGGCCGCCTGGCGCCGCATCCGCTCCGTCCACGCCGCCGCGAACCTCACCCTCGCCCCGTCCAGCGCCGCCCTGCACGATTTGGAGACCCACGGCGTCCCCCGGGTGAAGCTGTGGCCGCGTGGTGTGGACACCGTCCGCTTCCGCCCCGAGCACCGGGACGAGGCGCTGCGCCGCGAACTCGCCCCGAACGGTGAGCTGATCGTTGGCTACGTCGGGCGGCTCGCCCCCGAGAAGCAGGTCGAACTGCTCGCCGGTGTGTGTGGCCTGGAGGGCGTGCGGGTCGTGGTTGTGGGCGACGGGCCGAGTCAGCCCGGGTTGACGGAGGCGCTCCCGGGCGCGGTCTTCCTCGGCCGTCGGACCGGCGACGAACTCGCCCGGATCTTCGCCTCGTTCGACGTCTTCGCGCACACCGGCCCCTTCGAGACCTTCTGCCAGACCGTGCAGGAGGCCATGGCCAGCGGGGTGCCCGTGGTCGCGCCCGCCGCCGGCGGCCCGCTGGACCTGGTCGCCCACGGGCGCACCGGCCTGCTGGTCCCGCCGCGCGACGCGGCCGCCGTACGGGACGCCGTGTGGGCCCTGGCCGCCGACCCCGGGCTGCGGGCCGCGTACGGCACCGCCGCGCGCGCCATGGTCGAGGGGCGCACCTGGGCGGCTGTCGGCGATCAGTTGATCGGCCACTACGCGAGCGTGCTCGCCACGCGGCGGACGGCGGTGGCGGCATGAGTGTGTCGCGTATCGACGGTGGCGTGGGCGCTGCCCCGTTGCGGATCGTCCGCCTCGCCAACTTCGTGGCGCCCGCCTCGGGAGGCCTGCGCACCGCGCTGCGCGAGCTGGGCAAGGGATACCGGGCGGCCGGACACGAGTCCGTGCTCGTCGTGCCGGGCGAGCGGGTCAGTGACGTCGAGACCGAACAGGGACGCGTGATCACCCTGCCCGGCCCGCTGCTGCCCGGCACCGGCGGCTACCGCGTGCTCGCCGACAAGCGGCGGGTGGCCCGGCTGCTGGAGGAACTGGCCCCCGACCGCCTTGAGGTCTCCGACCGTACGACGCTCAGGTGGACCGGCAGGTGGGCGCGGCGGGCCCGGGTACCCGCCGTGATGGTCTCCCACGAGACCGCCGACGGTGTCCTGCGCACCTGGGGTGTCCCGGAGGGCGCGGCCAGGCGAGCAGCGGACGCCCTGAACGTCCGGACGGCACACATGTACGCGCGCGTGGTGTGCACCACCGAGTTCGCCGAGCGGGAGTTCGTGCGCATCGGGGCGCGCAATGTCGTACGGGCGCCGCTGGGTGTCGATCTGGTGGAGCGGCACCCCGCGCTGCGCGACCCGGGGGTGCGTTCCCGGTACGCGCGCGTGGACGAGACGCTGCTCGTGACGTGCACCCGGCTCTCCGTGGAGAAGCGGCCCGGCACGGCGCTGGACGCCCTGGAGGCGCTCGTACGGCGTGGGCGGCGGGCGGTGCTGGTGGTGGCCGGGGACGGTCCGCTGCGGGCGCGGCTCGAACAGCGTGCGCGCGGGCTGCCGGTCGTCTTCCTCGGGCATGTCTCCGACCGTGGGTTGCTCGGGGCACTCCAGGCCTCCGCCGACGTGTGCCTGGCGCCCGGACCGGCCGAGACCTTCGGGCTGGCCGCGCTGGAGGCGATGGCGTGCGGGACGCCGGTCGTGGCGAGTGCGTCATCGGCGCTGCCCGAGGTGATCGGTTCCGCGGGGGCCGTCGCGGCGGACCACGGGGGTGCCTTCGCGGACGCCGTGGAGATGCTGCTGGAGCGGCCCTCCGCCGCGCGCCGGGAAGCCGCACGCACGCGTGCGGAGTGCTTCGGATGGCGTACGGCGGTGGAGGCGTTCCTCGCCGCGCATGACGCGCCTGTCTCCGTGCCCGGGGGCGTCCGATGAGACCGGTCCGGTTGGTCGCTCTCGGTGACTCGCTGACCGAGGGCGTCGGCGATCCCGTCGGCGAGGGGTGGCGCGGCTGGGCCGCGCTGCTCGCCGGCGGGCTCGGCGAGTGCGTGGAATTCACCAACCTCGCGGTCAGCGGTTCGCAGACGCGGGACGTGCTGGAACGGCAGCTGCCCGCCGGGCTCGCGCTGCGTCCCGACGTCGTGTCCGTCGTCGTCGGCGTCAATGACACCCTTCGCTGCACCTTCGACATCCATGCCGTGGCCTCGCGGCTCGACGCCGTGTACGCCGCCTTCGCCTCACAGGGTGCGGTGGTGCTCACGGCGTGTCTGCCCGACCCCGGCGCGATGTTGGGGCTGCCGGGGGCGTTGGCGCGTCCGCTGGCTCGACGGCAACGGGCGGTCAACACCGTGGTGCACGCGCTGTCCGAGCGGTACGGGGCGGTGCATCTGCATGCTGCCGAGGGGGCGTGGCTCATGGATCGGGCGATGTGGAGCGCGGATCGGCTCCACCCGGGGGAGCGGGGGCATCGGCAACTGGCCGTGCGGTTCCATGCGTTGCTGGCGGAGGCGGGACTGGCGACGGGGGGCGCGCCCTCGCCCGAGCCGGAGTTTCCGGTGCCGACCAAGTCGGCGAGTCTGTGGTGGCTGGCCACGGCGGGTACGGGGTGGGTGGCTCGGCGGTGCACCGATCTGTTGCCGCAGTTGTTGAGGCTTGCGGCCGACGAGGTCGGGCACCGGGCTCGGGGGACGAGTGGGCGGCTTGATCTTCGGGCCGCGCATGCGGTGTCGATGGCGTTGTCCGCGTTGTCTGCGGACATTGCTTAGCGCGGCCGTCATCTGCGGGTTCGTTGTGGCTGGTCGCGCCCACGCGGCGGAGCCGCAAATTGATACAGCCCCGCGCCCCTTACGGGGCGCTCAGCGGCGGCGTACTTCCAGGAAGCGGACCGGCGTGCCCGGCACTGCCTGGGCCGCCGCCGCCAGGTCCTCGGTGCGGACGACCGCGATCACTGGGTAGCCCCCCGTCGTCGGGTGGTCCGCCAGGAACACCACCGGGCGGCCGTCCGGCGGGACCTGGACCGCGCCCAGGACCATGCCCTCGCTCGGGAGTTCGCCCGGGACGGCTCGTTCCAAAGGCGGCCCCTCCGTGCGCAGGCCGATGCGGTTGCTCGCGGAGGACACCCGGTACGTGCGGGACGTGAAGGTCTGTACGGCCTCCCGGGTGAACCAGTCGTCGCGCGGGCCCGGCGTCACTCGCAGGACCAGTTCCGCCGGAGGCGCCGGCTGCGGGGCGGCGTCCACGCGTGTGTGGAGGTGTGTCGGGGTGCCCAGGGGGAGGACCGCGCCGTCCGTGAGCGGGGGTGGGCCGAGGCCCGACAGGAGGTCCGTGGAGCGGCTGCCGAGGACCGGGTCGACGGTGATGCCGCCGGAGACGGCCACATAGGTGCGCAGACCGGCGACGGCCGTGCCGACGTTCAGGAGGGCGCCCGCGGGGACCGGTACCGGGGCGCCCCAGGGGACCGGGCGGCCGTCCACCGTCACCGGGCAGGGGGCGCCGCCGACGGCCACGAGGATCGCCGAACGGGGGCGTACGGCACAGCCGTTGAGCGTGGTCTCCAGGACGGCCGCGTCCCGGGCATTGCCGACCAGGCGGTTGACGAGGGCCGCGGCGGGGCCGTCCAGCGCCCCCGAGAGGGGCACGCCCAGGTGGGCGTGGCCCGGACGGCCCAGGTCCTGCACGGTGGTCAGCGCCCCGGACCGGACGACGGCGAGTGCGCGGTCGGTCATGCCGCGCCCACCGGCACGAACCTCACGCACGTGCCCGGCGACAGCAGTGCCGCCGGCACGCGCGCGTGGTCCCACAGAACCGTGTCCGTCGTGCCGATCAGCTGCCAGCCGCCCGGCGACGAGCGCGGGTACACGCCCGTGTACGGGCCCGCGAGCGCCACCGAACCGGGCGGGACGGCCGTGCGCGGGGTCGCTCTGCGCGGGACGTCGTACTCCGGCGGAAGGCCGGTGAGGTAGCCGAAGCCGGGGGCGAACCCGCAGAACGCGACGGTGAACTCGGTGGCCGCGTGGATGCGGGCCACCTCGTCCGGTGCGACGCCCCAGTGCGCGGCCACGTCGGTCAGGTCCGGACCGTCGTAGCGCACGGGGAGCTCGACGACGTCACGCGCGCGTGGGGGAGACGGCGGTACGGCGGAGGCGGTCAGCTCGGAGGCCAGCCGGGCCGGGTCGGCCAGGCCGTCCAGGAGGACGGTGCGGGCCGCGGGGACGATCTCGGCCACGGTCAGCGAGCCCTCCGCGCGGCGGCGCAGCAGCTCCGCGTGGAGCGACTGCGCCTCCTCGCCCGAGGAGACCTCGACGAGCAGCGCGCCGTCGCCGACGGGCAGCGCCCTCATGCGAAGGCCGCCACGAGGACGCCCGACGCCGTCAGCCGCTCCCGGACCCGGCGGGCCAGCTCCACGGCGCCCGGGGTGTCCCCGTGCAGGCACAGCGAGCGTGCCCGCACCTCGATGCGCGCGCCGGAGTGCGCGGTGACCGCGCCGTCCCGGGCCAGCCCCACCGACCGCTCCACGACGGTGTCCGGATCGGTGACGACCGCGCCCTCCTCGCCACGCGGCACGAGCGTGCCGACGTCGGTGTACGCGCGGTCCGCGAACGCCTCCGTGACCGTAGGCAGGCCCGCCTTCGCGGCCAGTTCCAGCAGACGCGAGCCCGGCAGACCGAGGACGGGCAGGGTCGCGTCCGCGAGGAGTACACCGTCGACGACCGCGCCGGCCTGCTCGTCGTCGTGCACGACCCGGTTGTAGAGCGCGCCGTGCGGCTTGACGTACGACACGCGCGTGCCCGCCGCGCGCGCGAAGACCTCCAGGGCACCGATCTGGTACGCCACCTCGGCCGCCAGTTCGGCGGGCGGCACGTCCATCGCGCGCCGCCCGAACCCGGCCAGGTCCCGATAGGAGACCTGGGCGCCGATCCGTACGCCGCGCTCGGCCGCCTGCTCGCACACCCGCCGCATGGTCGCCGCGTCCCCGGCGTGGAACCCGCAGGCCACGTTGGCGCTCGTGACGACGGACAGCAGCTGTTCGTCGTCGGTGAGCTGCCAGCGGCCGAAGCCCTCACCGAGGTCGGCGTTCAGATCGATCGAGGTCATGGAATTTCCGAGTCTCCTTCCGAGGCCACTTCTCAGGCCACTCGGTACTGCTGGTCGCGGGCGTCCGTGAGGAACATCTGGCCGGGCGCGTGGGTGATGGCGAACGGCGGGCGCGAGGCCATCACCGCGGCCTGCGGGGTCACGCCACAGGCCCAGAACACCGGGATGTCGTCCGGCTCGATGTCGACCGGGTCCCCGAAATCGGGGCGATCGAGGTCATCGATGCCGAGGGTCGACGGGTCGCCGCAGTGTACGGGGCCGCCGTGCACCGCCGGGAGCAGACTGCTCTCCCGGATCGCCGCCGACAGGTGCTCCGGCGGCACGGGACGCATCGACACCACCATCGGGCCGTGCAGCCGTCCCGCCGGCCGGCACTGCCAGCTGGTCTCGTACATCGGGACGTTGCGGCCCTGCTCCAGATGACGGATCGGGACGCCGGCCTCGGTCAAGGCCCACTCGAAGGTGAAGCTGCAGCCGATCAGGAACGACACCAGGTCGTCGCGCCAGTGCGCGCGCACGTCGGTCGGCTCGTCCACCAGCAGGCCGTCCTGCCACACCCGGTAGCGCGGCAGATCGGTGCGCAGGTCGGCGCCGTCGGCCAGGACGGTCGTGGGGGAACCGGCGTCCGTGACGTCGAGCACCGGACACGGCTTCGGATTGCGCTGGCAGAACAGCAGCATGTCGTACGCCCAGTCCGCGGGCACCGAGATCAGGTTGACCTGGGTGTGGCCCGCGGAGACCCCGGAGGTGGGGCCGGTCAGGCCCGCGCGGAAGCGCATCCGGGCGTTGCGCGGGCTCCACGCGTGCGCGTGCTCGTCGACGAGGGTCAGGGGGCGGTCTTCCGTGCGGTTCACTCCAGTTCCTTCCCGCGGGTCTCCGGCAGGCCGAAGAGCGCCAGTGCGGCGATGCCGTAGCCGATCGCGCCGAAGACCAGCGCGCCGCCCACACCCCAGCTGTCGGCCAGGAAGCCGACCGTGGTCGGGAAGACGGCGCCCACCGCGCGCCCGGCGTTGTACGTGAAGCCCTGTCCCGTGCCGCGCACCGCCGTCGGGTACAGCTCGGCCAGGAACGACCCGAAGCCGCTGAAGATCGCCGACATGCAGAACCCGAGCGGGAAACCGAGCACGAGGAGCAGGGTGTTGGAGCCCTCCGGGATGTTGCCGTACGCCAGGATGCAGACGGCCGACAGGAGCGCGAAGAGCCAGATGTTGCGGCGGCGGCCGAGACGGTCGGTGAGGTAGCCGCCGGTGAGATAGCCGAGGAAGGCGCCGGAGATCAGGAACGTGAGGTATCCGCCGGTGCCGACGACTGACAGGCCGCGATCGCTCTTCAGATACGTCGGAACCCAGGTGGCGAGGGTGTAGTAGCCGCCCTGGACACCGGTGGAGAGCAGGCCCGCGAAGATCGTCGTACGCAGCAGGCCGGGCTTGAAGATCGCCGTGAAGGAGGTCTGCCCGGCGCTCTTCTCGCGGACCGCGATGGCCTCGGGCGCGTCCTGCACCCGGCGTCGCATCCAGACGACGAGCAGCGCGGGCAGCGCGCCCGTCCAGAACATCACGCGCCAGGCCACGTCGTCGTCGAAGACCGAGAAGACCAGCGTGTACACGATCACGGCCAGGCCCCAGCCGACGGCCCACGAGCTCTGGATCGCGCCGAGCGTGCGGCCCCGGTGCTTCGCGCTCGCGTACTCGGCGACCAGGATCGCGCCGACCGCCCACTCGCCGCCGAAGCCGATCCCCTGCAGGGCACGGAAGACCAGCAGTGATTCGAAGTTCGGGGCGAAGCCGCAGGCCACGGTGAAGACCGCGTAGGTGATCACCGTGATCATCAGGGCCCGGACCCGGCCGACGCGGTCGGCCAGCACGCCCGCGAGGGCGCCGCCGAGCCCGGAGGCCAGCAGCGTGACGGTGGTGAAGAGGCCGGTCTGGCCGCTGTCCAGGCCGAAGTACGCGGCCAGCGCGACCATGCTCAGCGGGAGCGTGAAGTAGTCGTAGGAGTCGAGGGCGTAGCCGCCGAACGCGCCGGCGAAGGCGCGGCGGCCGCGCGGACCGAGGGCGCGGAACCAGCCCAACGCCCCGTCGTCGGCGGGGCGTTCGGTCGTCGTGGGCTCAGCGGTCATGGCCTGTGGTGGGGGAGTTGTGCTCATGTGCACCTCGCAGTGGGAGGACGGAGGGTGCGGGATTGAGCCGTGCGGTGAGCAGCAAGGTAGAGGATTGTTCAACGATCCTTCAATACCCGTGTTGTTTCGTTCTCGTGTCTGCGGTTGAATTCCGGGCATGGCAGAGCAGCTGACCGGCCTGGCCGACGACCGTGCCCTCCTGGGCCGCACCAGCACGGCGGAGCGGGTCTCGGACATCCTCAGAAGCCGTATCGCCGAGGGCTACTTCCCACCCGGCACCCGGCTGTCGGAGGACAGCATCGGAGGCGCGCTCGGGGTGTCCCGCAACACCCTGCGGGAGGCGTTCCGCCTGCTCACCCATGAACGTCTGCTCGTCCACGAGCTGAACCGGGGCGTCTTCGTCCGGGTCCTGACGGTGGAGGACGTCGAGGACATCTACCGCACCCGCCGCCTCGTCGAGTGCGCCGTCGTGCGCGGGCTGGGTGAGCCGCCGTACGCCAAGGAAGGGCTCGCCGAGGCCGTCGCCGCCGGGCAGCGGGCGGTGCGTGAAGGTGACTGGAAAGCGCTGGGCACCGCCAACATCCACTTCCACCGGGAACTGGTCGCGCTCGCGGGCAGTGAGCGCACCGACGAACTGATGCGCAGCGTCTTCGCCGAACTGCGGCTCGCCTTCCACGTGGTGGACGACCCGAAGGCGCTCCACGAGCCGTACCTGGCCCGCAACCGCCAGATCCTCGGGGCCCTGCAGGCCGGGGACCGCCAGGAGGCCGAGAAGCTGCTCGCCGTGTACCTGGACGACTCGCTGGAGCGGGTGGTCGAGGTGTACCGGCGACGGGTCGGCGAGGACGGCTAGCGTCCCGCTCGCTGTGACGCGGGGTCGCTTCTGTGACGTTTGGGCCGTTGTCAGACCGAGGGCCTAGTCTGTGCACCGTGACTTCGCCTGCAACGACGGACAGCGTTCCGCCCCAGCTCAGCGCGGGGCCGCGCCCGGCACCGGGCCCGGCCGCCGACGAGGGGCTGGCGCGGCGGCTGCGCGCGCTCGCCTGCACCGCGCCGCTGCACGACCTCGACGCGCGCAAGGCCAACCTGGCAGGCGAGTACTCGGTGTACGGCATGGCGGAGGTGGCCCTCTCGGCCATCGACCTGGTCACCCTGAACATGGACTTCGACACGGGCGCCGACCACGACCAGATAGTCGCCCGCCTCATCCCGCGCATCGCCGCCCAGGCCCCGCAGCGGCCCGTCGTCGAGCACGAGCGGGTGGCCCGTTGGGTCCTGGAGAACCTGATCAACGTCGGCAGCGTGGACCGTGGATTCCGGGCGGTCTACGGCACTTTCGCGACGGATGGCACCTATGTCCGGCGTGACTACGACTTCAAGCTGATCGAGGAGGTCCCCGGCCCCGGCGGCTCGGTATATCTCCGTACGACGGACGAGGCCGTCAACGTCCTGGTCGGCGCCCTCGACACCGACGTCACCAGCGCCCAGATCGCCGCCGAGGTCAAGCTGGAGGTGCTGATCAGCCGCGGCCGCCTGGCCGACGCCCAACTCGCCGCCGAGCAGGCCCGCTACCGGACCGTGCAGTACTCGGAGACGCTGCGCCGAGCCCTGGACGCCACCCGGCGCAACGTCCGCGCGGTGGACTGGCTCAACGCCGTGCCCGACATGATCACCGAGGCGCTCGACCACGTCGCCGACCGCTACCGCCACGAGAACGCGATTCTCACCAACATCCGCAAGGCCCGGGACGAGTCCGAGGACCCGGAGCAGAAGCGGCGGGCCGCCGAGCTGGTCGACATCGTCAAGGACTGCATCCGCCGCCACACGCAGCTGCAGTCCCGGCTGCTGGAGGCGGGACCGCTGTTCCGCGCCGAGCAGGACCGGCAGGCCTTCGCCACACCCATGACGACGTCGGGGATCGACCTCTACGGGCATCTGGTCGCGCCCGTGCTCCCGCTGCCCCTGGAGCAGGCGGTCCGGGTCACCGACGCGTTCTTCGCCCGCGGGACCGGACTGCGTACGCCGGTGTCCGTGCGGGTCGGTGACCTCGTCGACATACTGCTGACGCCGCCGGTGGAGCGTGAGCACCTCGGCGCGGAGATGCCCGAGCCGGACCTCATCGCCACGCCGGACGACAGCCGGTTCAGCGAGGAGCAGCTGGCCTCGGCGATGGAGCTGCTGGATCTGCCCGCCGACGCGCCGCGTCGGTTGTCGGGGCTACTCGCGGAGGCTCGGCGACAGGATCCCGAGCTGCCTTATCTGGTGGCCCTGTTGGCGGTTCACGCGGCCAGTCCGGCGGTGGGGACCGCGTATCGGCAGGGCGAGGAGAAGTTGTTGTTCGCCGTGGACGACGGGGCCGAACTGGACGATCCCGAGTTCGGCGGGGCCGACCTGATCGTGGGGACGGCCCTGCTGGACGCGGCGGGGATGGCCGCGGACAGGACAGAAGCAGCATGAGCCGAGTGACAGTGCAGCAAGGAGACCGACCGTGACCGAGCACGTCGAGTGGAGTGAGCCGGAAACCGGACCAGCGCCGGTCGCCGCCGCCATCACGCCCGCCGACGCCGCCGACGCCGCTCGGCTGGTCGCCTTCGGGCTGCAGCCCAAGCTGCAGCCCGCGCGGGACCAGGAGTACACCGAGCTGCTGCGGCGCTACCGCGAGGACCCGGCGTTCGCGCGGCTCGCCGACGCGGTGGCCGCCGGGCTCGGGCTGGTCGTGCTGGAGGTCTCCCCGCGCGCGGGGATGGCGGTGACCGCTGCCGAGGACTCCGTGTTCGCCGTGCGGATGGGCGACTACGCGCGACGCACGTCCGCCGACGGCTCGGACCGGTTCCTGCACGGGCTGGCCCATCTCGCCGTCGCCGCCATGGCGTTCCCGCGGCCCGAGGACCTCGCCGACGACGGATACATCGGGCGGGTGAGCGTCAACGGCGTCGACGCGTTCGTCCGGCAGACCTGCCGGCGCCTGGAGGAGCGAGCCGACGAGCTGGGCGAGAACACCGACCCCGCCACCGACGCGCCCGGGCTCGAGGCCGCCTGGCGGATCTGGGTGAGACGCAGCGCGACCGGTGCGACGAAGGACGCGCGCAGACTCGCGGGTTCCACGACCGGCATCGTCGGCAAGGCCGTCGCCTTCCTCACCGACTCCGGGTTCCTCCAGCGCACCGGCGACGACAACGGCGGCACGTACCGCACGACGGCCCGCTACCAGCTCCAGGTGCGGGACATGGCCGGCAGCGCCGCCATGGCCGAGCTGCTGGAACTGGGCGTCGTCCCGGTCACCGACGGCACGCCGACGCTGCTGCCCGCCGAGGACACCGCCGACGAGCTGGTGGCCGACGCCGGACTGCCGTTCCACTCCTGAACTCCCCCCGCCTGCCGAAGACTTACGAGAGTCCGCCATGTACGAGCTGTCCCGGGTCCGCCTCTACTCCATCGGCCCTGCCGGTGCGCGCTATGCCGACACCGTGCTTGACCTGCGCGGTGTCGGCGCGGAAGTGCCCGACCCCGCCCCCACCCAGGCGGAGTTCTTCGAAGACGAGCCCGTCGGGCCGCCGCGCCGCCCCGCGCCCGCCGGCGTGCTCTTCCTGGAGAACGGCGGCGGCAAGTCCGTACTGCTCAAGCTGATCTTCTCCGTCATGCTGCCGGGCCACCGCAACACCCTCGGCGGCGCCAGCTCCGGTGTGCTGCGCAAGTTCCTGCTCGCCGACGACTGCGGGCACGTCGCGCTGGAGTGGCAGCACACGCTGACCGGCGAGTGTGTCGTCGTCGGCAAGGTGAGCGAGTGGCGGGGGCGGCAGGTCTCCAACGACCCGCGGAAGTTCGCCGAGGCCTGGTACTCCTTCCGGCCCGGGCCCGGACTGTCCCTGGACAACCTGCCCGTCGCCGAGTCCACCGCCGTACGGCCGGCCGTCGAGGGCGTCTCCGGAGCACTGGGCCGACGCCGCACCATGAAGGGCTTCCGGGACGCCATCACCGAGGCGGGCAAGGCGTATCCGCACCTGGAGGTGCACTGGGAGGAGATCCACGACCGCTGGATCGAGCACCTCGGCGACCTCGGCCTCGACCCCGAACTCTTCCGCTACCAGCGGGAGATGAACGCCGACGAGGGTGAGGCCGCCGGCCTCTTCGCGGTCAAGAAGGACTCCGACTTCACCGACCTGCTGCTGCGGGCCGTGACCGACACCCGGGACACCGACGGGCTCGCCGACCTCGTCAGCGGCTTCGGCAACAAGCTGGGCCGCCGGGCCGAGCTGATCGCCGAACGGGACTTCACCGCCGGGTCGGTGGACCTCCTCGGGCGGATCGTCGAGGCCGCCGAGGCACGCTCACGCGCGCGTGACATCCACACCGGTGCCGAACGCCGTACGCGGACACTGGCCCGCAGACTCTCCGCTCGCGGCGGCCGGGAGCGGGTGCGCGCCGCCGACCTCGCGCAGCGGGTCACGGCCGCCGCGTACGCGGTCACGCATGCCGAGGGCTCGCGGGAGCGCAGTGCGCTGATCGCGGCCGAACTCGCCTTCCGGCACGCCTCGTTGGCGCTGGCCGCCACCGAGAAGTCCGCCGCCGCGCAGAAGCGTGAACTCGCCGATGCCCGCACCCTGCACTCGGCCTGGCAGGCCGCCGAGGCCGTACTGCGGCATCGTGCCGCCGCCGACCGCGTCGCGCGCGTGTCCGCCGCGATCCAGGAGGCCGAGCGGGACGCGGCCCCCGCGCTGGCCGCCCGGGCCAGGGCCGCCGTCGATCTCGTACGGGCCCTGCACGCGGCCGCGGAGAGCGCCGAGACCCTCGCCAACGAGGGAGAGGAGCGGTCCGCCGCCCTTCAGGAGGTCGGCGAGGCCGCGCACCGGGACGCCACCGTCGCCGCCACCGAGGCGCAGCGCGCCCGCAGCGAGGTCGGGCACCTGCGGCAGCGGCTGACCGAGGTCGAGCAGGAGACCACCGAGGCCGTACGGGCCGGCTGGCTCGACGACAGTGCGCCCGACGCCGACCCGGCGCGCGCCGCCCTCGCGGCCAGCGACGCCGAGAAGACGGCCGTCGCCGCCTGGGACACCGCGCGCGAGGCCTCGCACCGTGCCGGCGAGCACGCGCGCGAAGCGGGCTCCGCGGAGTCCCGCGCCGAGCTGACGGCAGCACGGGCCGCGGACGCGGCCACGGCAGCCGAGCGGTCCTACGAGGCCGAGAAGCGGCTCGCCGAGGCGCTGGCGGCGGAGCCTCGACTCGCGGAGCTGCTCAGCCTGACCGGGGCCTCCGATGCCGGGCACGGGGGAGTGCCGATGCCCCGGGCGGGCGCCGACGGTGCGCAGAAGGACGGTCCGGCCGGGCGCGACGGGGCTGGGGAAACCCTCACCCCCGAGGAACTCGACCGGTTCGCCGACGAGTTGCGCGAGCTGCTCGACGACGCCGTCTCCGCCGCCGAGCGCCACCTCTTCGAGCTGCGCACCGCCGCCGCCGACGACTCCCGGATCCTCGGCGCCCTCGGTGACGGCGGACTGCTGCCGCCGGGCCCGGACGTGCTGGCCACCGTGGAGTTCCTCGGGGAGCACGGCATCCCGGCGCTCCCCGGCTGGCGCTATCTCGCCCAGGCTGTCGACCCCGCCGACCACGCACGCGTGCTGGCCGCCCGGCCCGAGCTGGTCGACGGCGTGATCATCACCGACCCGGACACGCACGCACGGGCCCGCGAGACGCTCAGCGAGGCGGCACTGCTCCCGCGGTCCGCAGTCGCCGTCGGTACGGCCGCCGCCCTGCTCGCCCCGACTCCGGCGCCCGGCACCGGGAGCGAGGCCGTCTTCCTCGTACCGCCGAACCCGGCCATGCACGACGAGCACGCCGCCGACGAGGAGCGACAGACACTGCGGGCCCGGGCGACCGAGCGCGACGAGGAGATCCGCTCGCTCGCGGCGCGGCTTGCCAAGGACCGGGAACTGGCCGCACGGCTGGCCTCCTGGCGTACCGGCTGTCCGGCCGGGCGCCTGGTCGAACTGGCGCAGACCGCACACGACACGCGCGCGTTCGCCGAGGAGTCGGAGGCCGAGCTGGCCGAGGCGCGGACCGTACGGGCCGAGGCCGACGAGACCGCGGCCGAGTGCCTGCAGGTGCGCGACGAGCGCCAGGAGGCCGCCCAGAAGGCCCGGCGTGCCGCCGACGCCCTCGCCGGGCTCGCCTTCCGGCTGCGTGAGCGGGCCGGCTGGCAGGTCAAGCTGCGCGAACTCGCTGACGAGGCCACCGAGTCGGAGGCCCGCGCCCAGACCTGCCTGGAGCGCGCCCGGGCCGCCGACGAGGACCGGCGTGCCGCTCAGCGGGCCGCCGACGACGCCCGGCGCACCGCGCGTGCGCTGCGCGCCGAGCGCTCGGAGATCGCGGGCGCCCCCGACGACGTGCCGGAGAGCGACGCCGACGATCCGAAGACCTCGCTGCCCGCCCTGAGAGAGGCCTATCGGGCCGCCTCACAGCTGTACGAGAAGGTCGGCGTCGGCGCCGACCTGCGGGCCGAGCAGGCAAGGGCGGAGAGCGAGTCCAGCGCGGCCCTGGCCGACCTGGACCGGCTGAGCAACAAGGTCCGCACCCGCGCCGAGCAGCTCCTGCAGTCGCCCGACGGTTCCGACGGGCCGTCCCGGCAGGCCGCCGCCGCCCGCGCCGAGGAGCTGGTGCAGCTTCTCGAGACGCGGATGTCCACCGCGAGCGAGCAGCTCGGACGGTTGCGCGGTGAGGCCGAGCGGCACGCGCCCGAGGACGGTGAGACGCACACCGAGCTGTCCGAGGAGCTGGAGCCCCGCAACGCCGAGCACGCACAGGCACTGCTGCGCACGGCGACCGCCGAACTCGCCTCCCGCACCGAGGCGTTGACGCAGGCCAGGGAGGCGCACGCCGAGCTCCTGGACGCCCACCGTGCCGCCGAGGACGCGGCCGGCGGCTTCGACGAGATCGCCGCGATGCTGCGCGACCTGCTGCGCGAGCACACCCCCGACGAGGACCAGGAGGAGCCGGAGGCGTACCCGGGCAGCCCGGAGGAGGCCCGGCAGTCCGCCGCCGAGGCCCGCCGGTCGCTGCGCGGCTGCGCCGCCGACCTGTCCGCCGCCGAGGCCGCCGTACGCGAGGCGAGCGACATCCTCGTCCGGCACGCCAACTCCACGCGCTACGAGCAGGTCCGCACCCCCGCGCGCCAGCAGATCCGCGAACTGCCCGCGTCCGCGCTGCCCGAGCACGCCCAGAAGTGGGCGGACGCCTTCGCGCCCCGACTGCGGGTCCTCACGGACGAGTTGGCGCAGCTGGAGCGGAACCGGGACTCGATCGTCGACCGGTTGCGCGGGCTCGTCGAGTCGGCGCTCGCGACCCTGCGATCCGCCCAGCGGCTGTCCCGGCTGCCCGAGGGGCTCGGCGAGTGGTCCGGGCAGGAGTTCCTGCGGATCCGCTTCGAGGAGCCCGACCAGGCGACGCTGACCGAGCGACTGGGCGAGGTCATCGACGAGGCCACGCGCGCGGCGGTGAAGAAGAACTCCGATCTGCGGCGCGACGGAATGTCCCTGCTGCTGCGGGGAGTCGGGGCCGCACTGCAGCCCAAGGGGATCGCCGTCGAGATCCTCAAGCCGGATGCCGTGCTGAGGGCCGAGCGCGTGCCGGTCGGGCAGATGGGCGACGTGTTCTCCGGTGGCCAGCTGCTCACGGCGGCCATCGCGCTGTACTGCACCATGGCCGCGCTGCGGTCGAACGACCGGGGCCGCGACAAGCACCGGCACGCGGGCACGCTCTTCCTGGACAACCCGATCGGTCGTGCCAACGCGACCTATCTGCTGGAGCTCCAGCGGGCGGTCTCGGATGCGCTGGGTGTCCAACTCCTGTACACCACGGGCCTGTTCGACACCACGGCACTCGCCGAGTTCCCGCTGGTCATCAGGTTGCGCAATGACGCCGACCTCAGGGCGGGCCTGAAGTACATCAGCGTGGAGGAGCACCTCCGCCCGGGACTGCCGCAGCAGACTCGGTCGGAGGAAGCGGGCCACAGCGAGATCACGGCGACACGGATGTTCAAGCGGCCGACGCCGACGACGTCCTGAGGGCAGGGCCGGTGCGTGGGCCGGTGTCGCCTCTCAGGAGTGCGACAACTGCCCCGCGCCGCCCCGCCGCTGTATCCGGGCCTGTGCCCGCTCCGCGGACCGCGCCTGGCGCCGGGCCCTGCGCCGCTCGCGTCGCAGGGCCCGGGCGGTGCTGCTCGGGGCCGACACGACGCCGTTGCGCTGGTTCCACACCTGACGGGTCACCCAGATGTCCAGGGCGCCCCACGTGGCCACCACGGTGCTCGCCACGCTGCTGAGGACCATCGGGAACGCCAGCCAGGATCCGGCCAGTGTGCACAGGAACGCCACCATCGCCTGGACCAGCGTCACGGCGATGATCAGGACCGCTCGCACCGCCGACCTGCGCACGGGATCGGGCATCCGACGCCGCGGCGCGGCCTCGTCGATCCACAACGGCCGGTAGTACGGCTCCTCTTCCGGCGTGGCATGTTCGGTGGTCCCGGACCCGGTCCGGCCCTCGTGCGCTGGAATGTCGCGATCCAGTGCCTCGGGACTCCGCTCCTCCGCCAAGTGCGCCGCAGCGCCGTCCACGAGCGCCTCTTGCCGCTCCGCCGTGCCCATCAACGTGTCACTCCCCACCGCCAGCAGACCCCTCGCTCCGTGTGCGAACACACGTCTCCCCAGTGGCTGCCCGGCTTGCGCTGTTTTACGCCGCCCGGGTGCGGGATGCGGCTCGTGTGGCCGATTCTGCACCCATTTCCCGAAGAGTAGGACGAACGAGACGCTCTGAAGATTCCCAAGAAACGAAAAATTCTGGCCAACTGGTCAGCCGTTACGGCCGGATCCGTATGAGCCGTCGACGCGTGTTTCGGGGAGGCAATCTCCCGCAATGCCCGGACAACTCACCATCTCGCTTCACCGGTGCGGAAGTTCGCCTTCCGGACGGGTCTTCGAGTTAACTGCGTGACGGTAGTAGGCTCGCGCCGTTTGTTGACGTACATGTGTACCCCCGGCCGGCGGGGGTCGAGCTGGGGGAGGCCATGCGCTTTCGCGGGAAGTCGATCCGCCGGAAGATCGTGGCGCTGCTTCTCGTGCCGCTGGTGTCCCTGACAGCGATCTGGGGCTTCGCCACGGTACTCACGGGACGGGCGGTCGCCCAGCTTTTCCAGGTGTCGACGACTGTCGAGGACCTCGGCTATCCCACCGAGGACACCGTCCGTGTCCTGCAGCAGGAACGCCGCCAGACCCTCGTCTATCTGGCCGACCCACGGGCCTCGGACGCGCTCGCCGCGCTCCGCGAGACCCGCACGGCCACCGACGACGCCATCGCCAAGATCCGTCAGAGCGCGAAGGACCCCGACGTCCGCGACGGCATGGACCAGGACGACGAGGAACGTCTCACCGCTGTACTGGACGGCTTCGACGGCGTGGACTCCCTGCGGCGCAGCGTCGAGGAGGACGCGGTGAACCGGGCCCAGGCCCTCGAGCGCTACAACCGCCTCGTGGACCCCTGCTACGCCCTGCTGGCCTCCATCGACGGGGTGGACAGCGTGGAGATGGACAAGCAGGCCCGCGCCCTCGTCAACATCACCCGTGCTCGCGAACTCCTCTCCCGCGAGGACGCCCTGCTCGGCTCCGCCCTCGTGGTCGGCGATCTGACGCATGGAGAGATTCGCGAGGTCTCCGACCTGATCGCGCAGCGCACCGTGCTGTACGACATCAGCGTGCCGGTGCTGCCCGCGGCGGAACGCGAGCGCTACGACCGATTCTGGAAGAACGCGTCCACCGCGTCGCTGCGCTCCGCCGAGAAGATCGTCGTCGACTCCGAGCCCGGCACCCCCCGCTTCATCACCGCCAAGAGCTGGGACGCCACCGCCGCCAGCGTGCTCGAATCACTCGCCACCCTCAACGACCAGGCGGGCGACCGCTATCAGGACCGGGTGCAGCCCGTCGCGATGGGCGTCATCATCAAGGCGGCCGTCGCCGGCGTCCTCGGGCTGCTCGCCCTGCTCTTCTCGGTCGTCCTCTCCGTGCGCATCGGCCGCGGTCTCATCCGCGACCTGCGGCAGCTGCGCCTCGAGGCCCACGAGGCGTCCGGCGTACGGCTCCCGAGCGTCATGCGCAGGCTGTCCGCGGGTGAACAGGTCGACGTGGAGACCGAGGTCCCGCGTCTGGAGTACGACAAGAACGAGATGGGCGAGGTCGGTCAGGCCCTCAACACCCTGCAGCGCGCCGCCGTCGAGGCCGCCGTCAAGCAGGCCGAACTCCGCGCCGGGGTCTCCGAGGTCTTCGTGAACCTCGCCCGCCGCAGCCAGGTACTCCTGCACAAGCAGCTCACCCTGCTCGACACCATGGAGCGCCGGACCGAGGACACCGACGAACTCGCCGACCTGTTCCGCCTCGACCACCTGACCACCCGTATGCGCCGCCATGCCGAGGGCCTGGTGATCCTCTCCGGCGCCGCCCCCTCCCGGCAGTGGCGCAAGCCCGTCCAGCTCATGGACGTCGTACGCGCCGCCGTCGCCGAGGTCGAGGACTACGAGCGCATCGAGGTCCGCCGGCTGCCGCGGGTCGCCGTCACCGGTCCGGCCGTCGCGGACCTCACCCATCTGGTCGCCGAACTCCTGGAGAACGCGACGGTGTTCTCCCCGCCGCACACCGCCGTCCAGGTGCTGGGCGAGCGCGTCGCCAACGGCTTCACCCTGGAGATCCACGACCGCGGCCTCGGCATGGCGGCCGACGCCCTCCTGGACGCCAACCTCCGGCTCGCGGAGACACCGGAGTTCGAGCTGTCCGACACCGACCGGCTGGGCCTGTTCGTGGTCAGCCGGCTCGCCCAGCGGCAGAACGTCCGGGTCTCGCTCCAGCCGTCGCCCTACGGCGGCACGACGGCCGTCGTGTTCATCCCGAACACCCTGCTGACGGACGACATCCCGGACACCAACGGCCTCGGCTTCCGCCTGGACCGCCCCCAGCCCTCCAAGGAGGCCGAGCTGGAGGAAGCCCGCCGGGCCCAGCTCGCCCACGTGGCGGTGCCGCTGCCCGGCCTCACGGGAGGGCTCCTGGACGGTCCCGTCGAGCTGGAGGCGCCCGTCGACCTGGACGCCATCGACGAGTTCCCCGGCGCGCTCGACGACGAGGACAGCGAACGCGGCGGACTGTTCCGCCCGCGCCGCTCCCTGGTCCCCACGGACGCCACCCAGGGCGAGGACCGCCACGACGCCCCCGACCACGACCTGAACGCCCCGGTGCCGCTGTCCCGCCGCCACACGCCCAAGCTGGTCAGCTCGCACGGCCGTCCGGTGACCGAGCAGCGGGAGCAGAGCGACGACGAGGCCCCTGCGGGCCCGAACCGGTCGCTCCCCCAGGAGGATCCGCCGCTGCCCGCCCGCAGGCGCACGACGGGGCCGCAGCGCCGCGCCACCGGTGTCGCCGACCGCCTGGACGAGCAGCGCGCCGAAGCCCCGACGACCACGGGGCGCGAACTCGGCGGAGCGCCGCAAGGCACTCCCGCCCTCCCCAGGCGCACCCGGCGCGCCGAGATCGCGTCGAGCGGCGCGAGCGAGTCCTTCACGGCCGCTCCAGAAGGCGTCGCACCCCACCAGGGCGGCCCCGGCGCCGCCCTGGAGCGGACCGGCTCCCGCCCCGCGCCACAGGAGACCGGTGCCGAGGCCACGCCCCAGCCGATCGGACGCGGCGCCACGCCACGGGAGACCGCCCCGGGCACCGGCCCGCTGCCCCGCCGCGTACGCCAGGCCAACCTGGCCCCGCAGCTGAAGCAGAGTCCGGCCGGGCGCCGCACCGACGACAGCACGGGGGTCGACGAGAGGGACGCCGACCAGGTACGCAGCCGTATGGCATCGCTCCAGCGCGGCTGGCAGCGCGGCCGTGCGGAGAACGACGCCGCGGGCGATGACACCCACAGCGGCACAGCACCACGAGGAACTAAGGGGGACGGTCGATGACCGGCCACAGCACAACCAACTCCGGCGAGCTCAACTGGCTCCTGGACGATCTGGTCGACCGCGTCGCAAGCATCCGCAAGGCCGTCGTGCTCTCCGGCGACGGACTGGCGACGGGGGTGTCCAAGGACCTGACGCGGGAGGACGGCGAACACCTGGCCGCCGTCGCCTCCGGCTTCCACAGCCTCGCCAAGGGCGTGGGCCGCCACTTCGAGGCGGGCAACGTCCGGCAGACGGTCGTCGAGCTCGACGACGCCTTCCTGTTCGTGACGGCCGCCGGCGACGGCAGCTGCCTCGCCGTCCTCTCCGACGCGGACTCCGACGTCGGCCTGGTCGCCTACGAGATGACGCTCCTGGTCAAGCGGGTCGGTGTACATCTGGCATCCACTCCGCGCACCGATCTGCCTCAGGGCGGGTAGTGAGATGACATGAGCACAGACGGTCAGGGAAGAAGTCACTGGTTCGACGACGAGGCCGGACCGGTCGTCCGTCCGTACGCCATGACGCGTGGCCGCACGACCAGTGCGGCCCAGCACCGCCTCGACCTCATCGCGGTGGTCGTCGCGGAGGCCCAGGCGGACGACCCTGAAGGCGACCACACGCTGTCCCCGGAGCACGTGGACATCGTCGACCTGTGCCGCGACGCCCCGCAGTCGGTCGCCGAACTGTCCTCCGAACTCGACCTGCCCATCGGCGTGGTACGGGTCCTCGTGGGCGACCTCGTGGATGCGGAGTTCGTCCATGTGAACCGGCCTGTGCCGCCCGCCGAGCTGCCGGACGAGAGCATTCTGCGCGATGTGATCAACGGCCTCCGGGCGCTCTGACCGAGTGCCCCGCCCACGAAGGCGGCCGTTCCCCCGGCGCCGCGAGCCGCTCACGGACGGCCCTGGGGAACGCGGCCGCATGCCCGCCTTCCGGCCGAGCGGACCGGGCGACGCAACTGTGCTCCCGATATGATCTGACTGATCGTCGACCACCATCCGCAGACGGTCTGCCGCCACTCTGCGGATACGGTGCCGAACAGCGCGATCGGGGAGACGGACGTGACGACAGGCTGGCAGTTCTGGGTCGACCGGGGCGGCACCTTCACGGACATCGTCGCGCGTCGCCCGGACGGCCGACTGCTCACGCACAAACTGCTCTCCGACAACCCGGCCCGCTATGCCGACGCGGCGGTCACCGGAGTCCGTGAACTGCTGAACGGCTCCCAGGACCCCGTGGAAGCCGTCCGCATGGGCACCACCGTCGCCACCAACGCCCTCCTGGAACGCAAGGGCGAGCGGACCCTCCTGATCGTCACCCGCGGCTTCCGCGACGCCCTGCGCATCGCCTACCAGAACCGCCCCCACATCTTCGCCCGCCGCATCGAACTCCCCGAGCTGCTCCACGAGCGGGTCGTGGAGGTCGACGAGCGCATCGCCGCCGACGGCACGGTCCTGCGCGCCCCCGACCTGGACGCCCTCACCGGCCCTCTCCAGGAGGCGTACGACGACGGGATCCGCGCGGTCGCCGTCGTCTTTATGCACAGCCACCTCCACCCTGCCCACGAACAGGCCGTGGGACAGCTGGCCGCCCGGATCGGCTTCCCGCAGATCTCGCTGTCCAGCGAGGTCAGCCCGCTCATGAAGCTGGTCCCGCGCGGGGACACCGCCGTCGTCGACGCCTACCTCTCGCCCGTGCTGCGCCGGTACGTCCAGCACGTCGCCGACGAACTCCACGGCGTACGGCTGATGTTCATGCAGTCCAACGGCGGTCTCGCCGAGGCCGGTCAGTTCCGAGGCAAGGACGCCATCCTGTCCGGTCCCGCCGGCGGGATCGTCGGCATGGCCCGGATGTCGCAACTCGCCGGCTTCGACCGCGTCATCGGCTTCGACATGGGCGGCACCTCCACCGACGTCTCCCACTTCGCCGGCGAGTACGAACGCGTCTTCACCACACAGATCGCCGGCGTCCGGCTGCGCGCCCCCATGCTCGACATCCACACCGTCGCGGCGGGCGGCGGCTCGGTCCTCCACTTCGACGGCTCCCGCTACCGCGTAGGGCCGGACTCGGCGGGCGCGGACCCGGGCCCCGCCTGCTACCGCGGAGGCGGCCCGCTGGCCGTCACCGACGCCAACGTCATGCTCGGCCGCATCCAACCCGCCCACTTCCCCATGGTGTTCGGGCCCGACGGCGACCAGCGGCTCGACGCGGAACTCGTCCGCGACCGCTTCGCCGCCCTCGCACGCGAGATCCGCGAGCGGACCGGCGACGAGCGCACGCCCGAGCAGGTCGCCGAGGGCTACCTCCAGATCGCGGTCGCCAGCATCGCCAACGCCGTGAAGCGGATCTCCGTCCAGAAGGGCCACGACGTCACCCGCTACGCCCTCACCACCTTCGGTGGCGCCGGCGGCCAGCACGCGTGCATGGTCGCCGAGTCGCTGGGCATCCGCACCGTCCTCGTGCCGCCCATGGCCGGTGTCCTGTCCGCACTCGGCATCGGCCTCGCCGACACCACCGCCATGCGGGAACAGTCCGTCGAGGCCCCCCTGGAGGCCGCCGCGATGCCGGGCGTCCTCAAGACCGCCGACGACCTGGAGAGCGCCGCCCGCGCCGAACTCCTCGCCGAGGACGTCCCCGACGACCGCATCCGCATCACCCGACGCGCCCAACTCCGCTACGACGGCACCGACACCACCCTCACCGTCGAGTTGACCGAGCCCGGCGAGATGCACCAGATCTTCGAAGCACGTCATCGCGCTACGTACTCCTTCACGCTCGACCGCCCGATCGTCGTCGAAGCCCTCTCCGTCGAAGCCACCGGCATCACACAACCCCCCGATCTCTCGGCCCTGACCCCGTACCAAGGCCGCACCGCCGCTCCCGGAACCGTCCGCCTCCACACGGGCGGCGCCTGGCGCGACGTACCCCTCCACCGCCGCGAGGACCTGCCGCCCGGCGAGATGGTCACCGGCCCCGCGATCATCACCGAGGCCGGCACGACGACCGTCGTCGACGACGGCTGGCAGGCCGTTTCGCGAGACGACGGGCATCTGGTCATGGAACGCACGGCGGTTACGGAGAGTTCCGATCTCGACACGAAAGCCGACCCGGTTCGTCTCGAGGTCTTCAACAACCTCTTCATGTCCATCGCCGAACAGATGGGCGCCCGCCTCGAGTCCACGGCCCAGTCCGTCAACATCAAGGAGCGCCTGGACTTCTCCTGCGCCCTCTTCGACCCGGACGGAAACCTGGTGGCCAACGCCCCGCACATCCCCGTCCACCTGGGCTCGATGGGTACCAGCGTCAAGGAGGTCATCCGGCGGAGGGGCGCGGGGATGCGGCCGGGGGACACCTACGCGGTCAACGACCCGTACCACGGCGGAACCCATCTGCCGGACGTCACGGTGATCACCCCGGTCTTCGACACCGAAGACACGGAGAGTGACCGGGAGCTCCTCTTCTACGTGGCCTCCCGAGGCCACCACGCCGAGATCGGCGGCATCGCTCCGGGCTCCATGCCCGCGAACAGCCGCACCATCGAGGAGGAGGGAATCCTCTTCGACAACTGGCTGCTCGCCGAGAACGGCCGCTTCCGCGAGGACGAGACGCGCCGCCTCCTCACCGAGGCGCGTTATCCCTCCCGCAACCCGCGGACCAACCTCGCCGACCTGCGCGCCCAGATCGCCGCCAACCAGAAGGGCGTCGACGAAGTCGCCCGCATGATCGAGAACTTCGGCCTCGACGTCGTCCAGGCGTACATGCGACACGTCCAGGACAACGCCGAGGAAGCCGTACGCCGGGTCATCGACGCCCTCGACGACGGCGAGTACGCCTACGAGACCGACTCGGGCGCTGTCATCCGCGTACGCGTGCGCGTGGACCGCGACAGCCGCTCCGCCACCGTCGACTTCACCGGCACGTCGGGCCAGCTGGACAGCAACTTCAACGCCCCGTTCGCGGTGGTCAACGCGGCTGTCCTGTATGTCTTCCGGACCCTCGTCGCCGACGACATCCCCCTCAACGACGGCTGTCTGCGCCCCCTGAGGATCGTCGTGCCGCCCGGCTCCATGCTCGCTCCGCAGCCGCCGGCCGCCGTCGTCGCCGGCAACGTCGAGACCTCTCAGGCCATCACCGGCGCCCTCTACGCGGCGCTCGGCGTCCAGGCCGAGGGCTCCGGCACCATGAACAACGTCACGTTCGGCAACGCCCGCCACCAGTACTACGAGACCGTCGCCTCCGGATCCGGCGCGGGCGACGGCTTCCCCGGAGCGCCCGTCGTCCAGACCCATATGACCAACTCGCGCCTCACCGACCCCGAGGTCCTGGAGTGGCGACTGCCGGTCCGGCTCGACGAGTTCGCCGTACGGCAGGACAGCGGAGGCGCCGGGCGGTGGCGCGGCGGGGACGGTGCGGTACGCCGCATCCGGTTCCTGGAGCCCATGACCGTCTCCACCCTCTCCCAGCACCGCCGGGTGCCGCCGTACGGGATGGCGGGCGGCGCACCCGGCGCGCTGGGCGCCAACCGCGTGGAGCGCGCGGACGGCACGGTCACCGACCTCGGCGGCAGCGACACGGCCGACGTCGGCCCCGGCGACGTACTCGTCATCGAGACCCCCGGCGGCGGGGGCTACGGCCCCCCGTCGCCCCACCCCCACCAAGCAGGAGAAGAGACCGATGATCTTCGGGCGTTCTGAGCGCGGCAAGCCCCCGGTCGAGCCCGTCACGTTCAAGATTTTGGTGGCCGGCGGCTTCGGCGTGGGCAAGACCACGCTCGTGGGCGCGGTCAGCGAGATCCGGCCGCTGCGCACCGAGGAACTGCTCACCGAGGCCGGACGCCCGGTCGACGACATCAGCGGTGTCGAGAGCAAGAGCACCACCACCGTGGCCATGGACTTCGGGCGCATCACGCTCCGCGAGGACCTGGTGCTGTACCTCTTCGGGACGCCCGGGCAGGAACGGTTCTGGTTCATGTGGGACGAGCTCTCCGAGGGCGCGCTCGGTGCCGTCGTGCTCGCCGACACCCGTCGCCTGGAGGACTGCTTCGCCGCCGTCGACTACTTCGAGCGGCGCTCCATCCCCTTCGTGATCGGCGTCAACTGCTTCGAGGGCTCTGCCCGTTACCCCGTCGAGGAGGTCCGCCAGGCTCTCGACCTCGACGAGGACGTACCGCTCCTGCTGACCGACGCCCGCGACCGCGCGTCGGTCAAGGAGGTCCTCATCGGCGTGGTCCGGCACGCGATGGCCTACGCGGCGGAGCGTCGCCAGACCGCCGTCACGACCTGACCCACGGGTACGGCCCGTACCCCCGCCGACCGGGGTACGGGCCGCGTTTCATGAGCACCACGCGCGCGTGCGGTCGTTGCAGCGCACGCACGCGTGCCGCTAGTTCTCCCCGTCCTCCTGCCAGCCGAAGCTCTTCTCCACGGCCTTGCGCCAGTTGTGGTACTCACGGTCCCGCACCGAGGACTCCATGGCGGGCGTCCACTCGACGTCCTTCTGCCAGTGCGACTTGAGCTGGTCCAGGTCGTTCCACACGCCCGTGGCCAGCCCGGCCGCGTAGGCCGCGCCCAGGCAGGTCGTCTCGGAGACCTTCGGACGGACCACCGGCACATCGAGTACGTCCGCCTGGTGCTGCATCAGCAGGTTGTTCTTGGTCATGCCGCCGTCGACCTTCAGGGTCGTGATGTGCACCCCGGAGTCCTGGAACATGGCGTCCACGACCTCCCGCGTCTGCCAGCTCGTCGCCTCCAGCACCGCGCGCGCGAGGTGTGCCTTCGTCACGTACCGGGTGAGCCCGGTGATGACACCGCGCGCGTCGGAGCGCCAGTAGGGCGCGAACAGACCGGAGAACGCGGGCACGATGTACGCCCCGCCGTTGTCCTCGACCCCGGCCGCCAGCGACTCGATCTCGTCGGCGGTGCGGATGATGCCGAGCTGGTCCCGGAACCACTGGACGAGCGCGCCCGTTATGGCGATAGACCCCTCCAGGCAGTAGACCGGCGCCTCACTGCCGATCTTGTACCCCATCGTCGTCAGCAGTCCGCTCTTCGACGGCACCGGGCGGTTGCCGGTGTTGAGCAGCAGGAAGCTGCCCGTGCCGTAGGTGTTCTTCGCCGTGCCCACGTCGTAGCAGGCCTGTCCGAACACGGCCGCCTGCTGGTCGCCGAGGGCCGAAGCGACCGGCACACCGGCGAGTTGGCCGACAGCGGTGCCGTACACCTCGGCCGAGGACCTGATCTCGGGCAGCACCGCCTCGGGGATGTTCATCGCGGAGAGGATGGACTGGTCCCACTGGAGGGTCTCGAGGTTCATCAGCATGGTGCGGCCGGCGTTCGTGACGTCCGTGACGTGCCGTCCGCCGTCCGTGCCGCCGGTGAGGTTCCAGATCAGCCAGGAGTCGACGGTGCCGAAGGCGATCTCGCCGTTCTCGGCACGCGCGCGGAGGCCGGGCACGTTGTCGAGCAGCCAGGCCGCCTTCGGGCCGGAGAAGTACGTGGCCAGCGGCAGCCCGGTCTGCTCACGGAAGCGGTCCTGCCCGTCCGAGCCGCCGAGTTGTTTGGTCAGCGCCGCGGTGCGGGTGTCCTGCCACACGATCGCGTTGTGCACGGGCTTGCCGGTGGCGCGGTCCCACAGGACCGTCGTCTCGCGTTGGTTGGTGATGCCGAGCGCGCTGAGCTGGTCGGCGCGCAGCCCGGCCTTGGCGATCGCCCCGGCCACCACGGCCTGCACCTTGGACCAGATCTCGGTGGCGTCGTGCTCCACCCAGCCGGGCTTGGGGAAGATCTGCCGGTGCTCGCGCTGGTCGACGGCGACGATGGCGCCGTCCTGGTTGAAGATGATGCAACGGCTGGAGGTGGTGCCCTGATCGATCGCGGCGACGAACTTGTCCGTCATGACGTCCCCTTCGTCGGATGCTTCAGAACGCTGCGTTGAAGATGACCCCGGACAGAGCTCCGCCGATCAGCGGCCCCACCACCGGGATCCACGCGTAACCCCAGTCCGAGGTGCCCTTGTTGGGGATCGGGAGCAAGGCGTGGGTGATGCGCGGGCCCAGGTCACGGGCCGGGTTGATGGCGTACCCCGTCGGCCCGCCGAGCGACAGACCGATGCCGACCACCAGGAACGCGACGATCAGGACCGTGGTGCCCGACGTCCCCAGACCCTCGGTCAGACCGAAGGCGAGGATCGGCAGCACCAGGCCGACGGTCGCGATGATCTCCGTGATGAGGTTTGCCACGGGATTGCGGATCGCGGGTGCGGTCGAGAAGATCCCCAGCGTCGGCTGCGCCTTGTCCTCCTCGGCGTTGGCCTGGAACTGCGCGTAGTAGACCAGCCAGCACAGCACCGCGCCGAGAACGGCGCCGACCATCTGTCCGGCGATGTAGATGTGGACCTGGTCCCAGTCGCCCGTGTCGATGGCGATCCCCAGCGTCACCGCCGGATTGAGGTGGCCGCCGGACAGCGGCGCGGCGGTGTAGGCCCCGGCCAGCACGCCGAAACCCCACCCGAACGCGATGACCACCCACCCCGCGTCCTTCGCCTTCGAATAGTTCAGTACGACGGCGGCGACCACTCCCGCGCCGAAGAGGATCAGGATCGCGGTCCCGATGATCTCACCGAGAAATACGTCTCCGTTGCTCATGGCGGCTCCTAGGCCCTGGCCCGGGGTGATCGACCCCGGTCCTCCGTGCAGGGTGCGTTTCCCATGGCGACTTCAGCCGAAGGCAGGGAGATCCCGCGCCCCGCTCGGCGTCCGTGACGAGCGTGCCGTTGCAGCCGAATCGCCCGTGGGGGAACGGACCTTGACTTCTGGGGGCCCGCGCAGCGCAGTGCGTGGATACGCCGAGAATGTACGACGATGTCGACTGACATCGGAAGTGTTCACCGGTGTCCAGGGGGCGTCAAGGATGCGGACGGCAACGGTTGGAGGCACGAGCCCTCTTCGTGGCGAGCCGCTCAGCCCGGGCCGGGCTCCGCCGCCCCGCATCCCGCGGTCGCGGCGGACGCCTCCGCCCCACGCCGGACCTCGTGCCCGGGCAGGCCCGCACGGCCCAGCACCCAACTCGCCCCACCGATCGACTTCGCGGCCTTCTTCAGCGGCGCCAGCCAGGCCGCCGCCTGCCGGTGGTCCGTGACACTGCCCGGCGCACACAACACCGTGGCCAGGGACAACGACACCGGACGCCCGCCCGCGGACCAGGGCGCGTCCAGCACCGAGGCGGCCACCGGATCCAGCCCGTCCGGATCGGCCAGCACGAGGAAGTCGTCCCCACCGATGTGACCCACGTGAGTGCTGCCCGAGGCCGCATGCTGCAGCGCCCGCCCCACCGACCGGATCAACTCGTCGCCCGCCGCGAACCCGGCCCCGTCGTTGACCTGCTTGAAGTGGTCCACGTCCAGCCAACTGAGCGCGAACGTCCGCCCGTCCGCGATCCGCCGGTCCACCTCACCGGTGATCGCGTCCGAACCGGGCAGCCGCGTCAGCGGATTCAGACCGGCGGCCTCCTCCACCCGGGACTCGGCCAACGCCCGTACGAGGTCGGCGAGACGTACGACGCCGACGCACCGGCCGTAACGGTCGACGACGGCCACGTCGTCCGAGGTGCGGTCCCGGTCACCGACCGCCACCACGTCCAGCACCTCCCACGCGGTGGCGTCGATGCCCACCGTGCGCGGCGGATCGCCCAGCTTGGCGGCGGGGCGATCGGCGTAGAGGGCGTGCCCGTAGCGCCCCGACATCGACAGCAGGAACCGGGAGCGGTGCACCGACCGGACCGGAACCCCGTGCGGGTCCACGAGCAGTACCCCGGACACCTCCGGCGACCCGGTCAGCAGCGCCCGCACACGGCCCGCGGACGCGGTGGCGGCCAGCAGCGCGGCGGGCCGTACGAACTGCCGAACCGACGGCCCCGACCGTGACGGTGCGGCGGCGCCGGCGGAGCGGGGCGGAACGTACACGTGCGCGGCGGGCAACCGGGCCGGGGGAGCGAACAGGTTGCCCTGTGCCAGCTGCGCGCCCGCCGACACCGCGGCCGCACACTGGAGTTCGGTCTCCACGCCCTCGACCGACAGCAGCGCCCCCAACTGGTCGCACAGCGTCCGCATCGCCCGCACCGCCGCGGGCCGGGCCAGCAGCGAGGCGTCGAGCTTCACCAGGTCGGGCGCCAGATCGGTGAGCAGTCGCAGGGGTACGTCCCCGTCGCCGACGCCGTCCGCGCCGATGCGGAAACCCTGGCCGCGCAGCGCGCCCACCCCCTCCAGCAGCGCCTGCTGCGGCACATGCGTGTACGGCGGCCCGACGTCGATCGTCACCTCCCAGGGGAGCCTGCCCGCCGCACGCACCGCGGAGTGCAGCGGGGTGAGCCCGCCGAGGTCGGCGAGGGTGCCGGCGAACACGTTGAGGTGCAACGGCAGCAGCGTTTCCCTGCGCGCCGCCGCCCGGACCGCCGACACGGCCAGCCTGCCGTCGAGCTCCGGATCGCGGCGGGCCTCGGCCAGGATGTCGCCGGTCTCCGGTCGGGCGAGTATCTCCAGCGCCGCGACCCCTCCCGTCGTCAGGTTGACCACCGGCTGGAAGGCGAAGCGGAGAGTGTCCGTCCAGGAGTGCACGGCAGCATGATGGCGCCGCGGACGCCCGCCCGAGCGCAGTTCATGAGACGTTCACGCAGGATTCCCGAGCGGTCACGGAGCGTACGGGAAAGCCCTTGCCCCGCCCGGAGGCCCGATGAGCCTCACCGCACCGCGACCACGGCCGAACCGTGCCCGAACAGCCCCTGGTTCGCGGAGATCCCCACCCGCGCCCCGGCCACCTGCCGGTCACCCGCCGCACCTCTCAACTGCCAGGTGAGCTCGCACACCTGGGCGATCGCCTGCGCCGGCACCGCCTCCCCGAAGGAGGCGAGCCCGCCACTCGCGTTCACGGGTATGCGGCCGCCCAGAGCCGTTGCGCCCTCCCGCAGCACCTTCGCCCCCTCACCCTCGCCGCACAGCCCGAGGTCCTCGTACCACTGCAACTCCAGGGCGGTGGACAGGTCGTAGACCTCGGCGAGGGATACGTCCTCGGGCCCGACACCCGCCTCCTCGTAGGCGGCCCGGGCGATCGACTCCCGGAATGTGTCGTCGCCGGGCTCCACCGCCACCGCGGAGTCCGTGGCGATGTCGGGCAGGTCCAGCACCGTGCTCGGGTATCGCGGCGTCACCGTCGACACCGCCCGGATCCGCACCGGCTCCGCCGTCCCGTGCCGCCGCGCGAACTCCATGCTGGAGAGCACCACAGCCGCCCCGCCGTCCGAGGTCGCGCAGATGTCGAGCAGCCGGAGCGGATCGGCGACCACGGCGGAGGCGGCGACCTCCTCGGCGGTGACCCGCTTGCGGTAGCGCGCGTTCGGATTCAGCGCTCCCATGGCGGCGTTCTTCACCTTGACCTGCGCGAAGTCCTCCGGTGTATCCCCGTGCACAGCCATCCGCCTGCGCGCGTACAGGCCGAAGTACGTCGGATTGGTGGCTCCGAGGACGCGGAACCGGAGCCAGTCCGGATCGTCGGGCCGGTCGCCGCCCGCCGGCCGGAAGAATCCCTTGGGCGCCGCGTCGGCACCCACCACGAGCACCACGTCCGCGAGCCCCGAAAGGATCTGTGCCCGCGCGGTGCTGACGGCCTGCGCCCCCGACGCGCACGCCGCGTACACGCTCGTGACCCGGGCCCCCTGCCAGCCCAGCGCCTTCGCGAAGGTCGCCCCGGCCACATACCCCGGATAGCCACCGCGCACCGTGCCAGCCCCGACGATCGAACCGACGTCCCGCCATTCCAGCCCGGCATCGGTGAGCGCCGCGCGGGCGGCCGCCACTCCGTACGCGACGAAGCTCCGACCCCACTTGCCCCACGGGTGCATGCCCGCTCCGAGCACCGCCACCTCACCCGTCATGCCGTCACCCCCGTCGTCGGCCGCCACTGCCACGTCGTCCACACCGTCTCCGCGTCCTCATGGAGCACACCGGGAACGATCTCCACCTCCATGCCCACCGCCAGATCGGCGACAGAGAGCCCCGGAACACCCTGTCCCAGCACCACGATCCGCTCGGCCTCCAGCTCCACAGCGATCAACGCGTACGGCTCCCACGGAAGTTCCGGATCGGTCACATAGGGTGACGGAGGCCGGTACCGGCCGTCCGTGTAGGACCACACCCGCCCGCGCCGCGACAGCGGAAGCTCCTCCAGCTCGCCCCCGGGGCACGCGGGATTGCGGCAATTGGTGTCCTCGCGAGGGAAGAAGACCGAGGCGCAGGCCGAACAGCGGGTGCCGAGGAGATGGAAGTCGCCCTCCTCGCCGGCGAACCAACCAGCCACCACGGGCGTTCGCGCACGTGACACAGTTCCTCCCGGGCATAGGATCTGACGGAACGTCAGAAGTGTGTCACGGGAGGCCGGGGATGGGCAGAGGCAGAGGCATGACAAGACTCTCCAGCGCAGTACGCGGCCTGGTCACCACGCTCGCCGCCCTGCTGACCGTGACCACCGCCGCCACGGCCGCCCGGGCGACACCGGAACCCAAGGCGCCGAAGGACTTCGTCGCGCTGAGAACCGTGGACCCCACGATCGTCCAGGAGATGCGCTACTTCACCCCGCACAACTTCGTGGGGGAACGCATCGACGGCTACGCGCAGCCGATCTGCATCCTGACCAAACCCGCCGCCGAGGCCCTCCACCGAGCCCAGATGAAGCTGCTCCGGCAGGGCTACACCCTCAAGGTCTACGACTGCTACCGACCCCAGCGCGCGGTCGATCACTTCGTCCGCTGGGCCAAGGACCTCGACGACCAGGCCATGAAGGCCGAGTTCTACCCGAACGTCGACAAGACCCGTCTCTTCACGGACGGTTACATCGCCGAGAAGTCCGGCCACAGCCGCGGCTCGACCATGGACCTCACCATCGTGAAGCTCCCCGCGAAGCCGACGCGGCCCTATCGTCCTGGCGAAACCCTCGTCCCCTGCTACGCGCCCCAGGACGAGCGCTTCCCCGACAGCTCCGTCGACATGGGCACCGGATTCGACTGCTTCGACACCCTCTCCCACACCCTCGACCCCCGCATCCAGGGCGCACAACGAGACAACCGGCTCCTGCTCAAGACCACCCTGGAAGACCTCGGCTTCGTGAACCTGGCCGAGGAATGGTGGCACTACACGTTCAAGCCGGAGCCCTACCCGGACACCTTCTTCGACTTCCCGGTGTCCTGGAAGTCCCTCACGAGCAAACACTGAGCAGCCCCCGGAAGACGCCCTTCCTGTGATCGGATACAGTCCGCCGCGTGTCCGAAACCCAACACCCCACCCCCAACTCCGCGCCCGACTCCCACTGTTCGAGCTGCGGAGCGCCCTACGGAGAGGGCGTCTCCGGTTGGCCCCGCACCTGTCCCGCCTGCGCCACCGTGGCCTACCGCAACCCGCTGCCCGTCGCGGTGGCACTCCAGCCGGTGTACGACACCAAGGGCGCCGCCCTTGTCGTCGTCACCCGAACCATCGCTCCCGCGCGCGGGGGCATCGCACTGCCCGGCGGTTACATCGACGACCGGGAGGACTGGCGCCAGGCCGTCGTCCGTGAACTCAAGGAGGAGACCGGCATCGACGCGGCGAGCCGCGACGTACGCCTCGTCGACGCCATGAGCTCCCCCGACGGCCACCTCCTGCTGTTCGGGTCCCTTCCGGAACGCCCGGCGGAGGGCCTGGCCGCTTCCGTCGCGACGGACGAGACGGAGGGCTGGCATCTCCTGCGCAGGCCCGAGGAGCTTGCCTTCCCCCTGCACACACGTGCCGTACGGGCCTGGTTCGAGGGCCGGTACATCTGACCTAGCGCTCCCCGAGCCCCCGCACACGCACCGGGTGAGGCGGCGCACTCACGCCGTCCTCACCCTCCCTCTCGACGACCACCCGCCGGCCCTGCCAGCGGGCCACGTACCGCTCGATCTCAGGCTCGTCCCACCCGTCACCCGCGTCGTGCACGACCAGCCCCCCGCCGGTCCGTCCCCGGGCCGGCGCCCACACCTCCAGCTCCAGCCCGCCGTCCTCCCCGCGCACGGGAAGGACGGCACCCGCGCGCGCGAGCACCGGGATCCGCGACAAGGGGGCGTCCACGAGGACCTGCCCCGGCCCCTGATACGCCCGCTCCGTCACGGTGTCGTACCAGCGCCCCCGCGGCAGCTGCACCGCACGCCGGTCCGCTCCCGGGTCGAGCACCGGCGCCACCAGCAGACTGTCGCCCAGCAGAAACGCGTCCTCGCAGTCACGCAGCGCCCGGTCCTCGGGCGCCCCCCACCACAACGGCCGCACATACGGCGTTCCCGTACGCCTCGCAAGATGCGCCAGCGTCACGAAGTACGGCAGCAGCCGCCGGCGTTCCAGAAGCGCCACGCGCGCGTGCTCCAGCACCTCGGGACCGAACTCCCACGGCTCCCGGCGCCCCGCCCGCAGACTCGCGTGCGTACGGAACAACGGCAGATACGCGCCCAGCTGGAACCAGCGCAGATACAGCTCGGGCGACGGACTCCCGTCGAAGCCGCCCACGTCCGGCCCCGAATAGGGCACCCCGCACAGGCCGAGCCCCATCACCAGCGACAGCGACGCCCGCAGCCCCGGCCAGCCCGTGGCCACGTCACCCGACCACGTTCCCCCATAGCGCTGCATGCCGGCCCACCCGGAGCGCGAGAATACGAACGGGCGCTCCTGGGGAGCCAGTTCCCGCACGCCTTCGTGCCCCGCACGGGCCATGCAGAGCGCGTACAGGTTGTGCGCCTCGCGATGGTCACCGCCCTGCCCGTCCAGCTGATGCCGGGCCGAACGCGGCAAGGTCGACTCCCCGAAGGCCGCGAACGAGGTGGGCTCGTTCATGTCGTGCCAGAAGCCCGAGAACCCCTGAGCGAGCCGCTCCTCATAGAGGCGACCCCACCACTCACGCACACGCGGGTGCGTGAAATCCGGGAAGACCGCCTCGCCGGGCCAGACGACTCCCCGTACGAGCCGCCCAGAAGCGTCCCGTACGAACGCGTCCTCGGCGACACCACTGTCGAACACGGCATTGCCCGGCTCGGCCCTGACCGCCGGGTCGACGATCGACACCAGCCGGATCCCGTCCCGCCGCAGCTCTTCGGCGAGCTGGGGCAGCTTGGGGAAACGCTCCTGGTCGACAGTGAACACCTGGTGCTCGTCATAGTGGTCGATGTCCAAGTGGACCGCGTCCAGAGGCAGGCCGCGCTCCTGATAGCCCGCGACGATCCGCCGCACCTCCTGCTCGCTCCCGAACCCCCACCGCGCGTGATGGTGGCCCAGCGCCCACGCAGGCGGCAGCGCGGGCGCACCGGTGAGCGAGGCCCACGCGAGCAGCACGCGCGCGGGGGTGCCCACCATCACCCAGCAGCGCAGCGGACCACCGGTCATCCGCAGCTCGCACGTACCGGCCCGGTCGTGCCCGGAACCGGCACCCTCCTCGCCCTCCCGCAACGTCACCGTGCCGTCCCACGAGGTGTCGTGGAATGCCAGATGCGTGGCCGCGTCGGACACCACGAACTGCACCGGCATCGTGATGTACAGCGGATCGTCGGCGGGACCGAAGGACCTTCCGGGATCGGTGTTCCACAGCCGGTACGTCCCGTTCCTCAGCCGGGGCCCCGAAGCCCGCCCGCCGAGCCCGAAGAAGCGCGCGTCCGCAGGCACTTCCGACCGCTGCATCCAGCGCGCCGCACCACTGCCCACCGGCTCCCACCACCGCGGCGGCAGATCCCGGCGCACGGTCACTCCTCCGGGCGTACGCACCTCGATCGCACCGTGCCGCGAGACGACGACCGTCGCCCGTTCGGCCACCACCCGCCAGCCGCCGTCCTTGTCCGGCTCCAGCACCGCGCGTGGATCCGGCTCAGGACAGCGCCCCGCCAGCGCGTACGACGGCTCGGGACCCGCGCCGTCCCAGCCCCAGAAGACCGCCCCGTTCACCATGACCGTGATCCGCAGCTCGGAACGGCTGAACCGGACGACCCCGCCGCCGGGCCCCGGCTCCACATCCCGCACCGGCCCGGGCACCCGAGCCCGCTCGGCCCCCCGCGGCGGCAGCCCGGCGGCATCCGCTC
Organism: Streptomyces sp. NBC_00019; assembly: GCF_045041015.1. Classification (NCBI taxonomy): domain Bacteria; kingdom Bacillati; phylum Actinomycetota; class Actinomycetes; order Kitasatosporales; family Streptomycetaceae; genus Streptomyces; species Streptomyces sp. NBC_00019. The sequence goes on along the minus strand of NZ_CP108302.1, from coordinate 2,117,027 downwards.
GCCGCATACGCCACGAGGCCCGTACGGAACGCAACCCCTGGGCCGCCCCCGCCGAACCGACCGTCTTTATCGAACGCACCAGGTCACGACCGTTCATGCTGCTCACCCTGCCACTGACCGCCCCACACGCGTGTGTCGTTCAACTGCCGTTCACCCGTGCCGGGACCACATCTTCACGACACGGACTATGTGGGGCGCGCCCTGGTGTGGAAGTCGATCACATGGCATCGTCCGTGTCATCCGCGTCGCGCGCACACCCCAGCCCGTGCGCGGGAGACGCACACGACGCGCACAGTCCGGGAGCCGCCCCATGTCGACCGTGAACCCCCAGCCGCTCTGGCAGCCAGATCCGGAACGCATCGCACAGGCGCAGGTCACCAGGTTCCACGCCTGGGCGGCCGAGCACCACGGCGCCCCGGCCGAAGGCGGCTACCCCGCCCTGCACCGCTGGTCCGTCGACGAGCTGGACACCTTCTGGAAAGCCGTCACGGAATGGTTCGACGTACGCTTCTCGACCCCCTACGCGCGCGTACTGGGCGACCGCTCGATGCCCGGCGCCCAGTGGTTCCCCGGGGCGACCCTGAACTACGCCGAACACGCTCTGCGCGCGGCCGCCACCCGCGCGGACGAACCGGCCCTCCTGCACGTCGACGAGACCCACGAACCACGCCCCGTCACCTGGTCCGAACTGCGCCGCCAGGTCGGTTCCCTCGCCGCCGAGCTGCGCACCCTCGGCGTACGCCCCGGCGACCGCGTCAGCGGCTACCTCCCCAACATCCCGCAGGCCGTCGTCGCCCTCCTCGCCACGGCCGCGGTGGGCGGCGTCTGGACGTCCTGTGCCCCCGACTTCGGCGCCCGCAGCGTCCTGGACCGCTTCCAGCAGGTCGAACCCGTCGTCCTGTTCACCGTCGACGGCTACCGCTACGGCGGCAAGGAGCACGACCGTCGCGACACCGTCGCCGAACTCCGCCGCGAACTGCCCACCCTGCGTGCCGTCGTCCACATCCCCCTCCTCGGCACCGACGCCCCGGAAGGCGCCCTGGACTGGGAGGCCCTCACGAGCGGAGACGTCGAACCCGCCTTCGAGCAGGTGCCGTTCGACCACCCCTTGTGGGTGCTCTACTCCTCCGGCACGACCGGCCTCCCCAAGGCCATCGTCCAGTCGCAGGGCGGCATCCTCGTCGAGCACCTCAAGCAACTCGGCCTGCACTGCGACCTCGGCCCCGACGACCGCTTCTTCTGGTACACGTCGACCGGCTGGATGATGTGGAACTTCCTTGTCTCAGGCCTCCTCACCGGCACCACGATCGTCCTCTACGACGGCAGCCCCGGGTACCCGGACACCGGCGCCCAATGGCGCATCGCCGAACGCACCCGGGCCACCCTCTACGGCACCTCGGCCGCGTACGTCATGGCCTGCCGCAAGGGGGGCGTGCACCCCGGCCGCGACTTCGACCTCTCCTCGGTGCAGTGCGTGGCCACCACCGGATCACCGCTGCCGCCCGACGGCTTTCGCTGGCTCCACGACGAGGTCCACGACGACCTCTGGATCGCCTCGGTCAGCGGTGGCACGGACGTCTGCTCCTGCTTCGCGGGCGCCGTACCCACCCTCCCCGTCCACATCGGCGAACTCCAGGCCCCCGGCCTCGGCACCGACCTGCAGTCCTGGGACCCCAGCGGCAAGCCCCTCACCGACGAGGTCGGCGAACTCGTGGTCACCAACCCCATGCCGTCGATGCCGATCCACTTCTGGAACGACCCCGACGGCAGCCGTTACCACGACAGCTACTTCGACACCTACCCCGGCGTATGGCGCCACGGTGACTGGATCACCGTCACCTCCCGCGGCTCCGTCGTGATCCACGGCCGCTCCGACTCGACGCTCAACCGCCAGGGCGTACGCATGGGGTCCGCCGACATCTACGAAGCGGTCGAACGCCTCCCCGAGATCAAGGAATCCCTCGTCATCGGCATCGAACAGCCCGACGGCGGCTACTGGATGCCCCTCTTCGTACACCTGGCCCCCGGGGCCGTCCTCGACGAGACCCTGCTCGGCCGCATCAAGCAGATCATCCGCGAGCAGCTCTCCCCACGGCACATCCCCGACGAGATCATCGAAGTCCCCGGCATCCCGCACACGCTCACCGGCAAGCGCATCGAAGTCCCCGTCAAGCGCCTCCTGCAGGGCACCCCCCTCGACAAGGCCGTCAACCCGGGCTCCATCGACAACCTCGACCTGCTCCACTTCTACGAGGACCTGGCCCGCAAGCGCGCCTGACCGGCTCGGCCGCCGACGCAGTCAGCGTCCCCATCACACTGCGTCGGCATCGCCCACCACTCTGCCCAGCCCCCGTTGTCAGTGCCCCCGGTTACTGTGAGTGAGCATTGATCGACAGCGCACAGGGGGAAACATGGCGCACACCGACCACCAGACCATGCGACGCGTTCTGCGCCGCGAGATCGCCGGCACCATCGGCCTGCTCACCGACGAGCACGACTTCCGGAGCATGCGGAGCTACCGCAGCTTCACCTTCGACGACCACTCCCTCTATCTCCAGCAGGTGGAGGAGCTCCTCAAAACCCGCGCATCCCAGGGCACTCACACCGCGGTAGCCCTCTTCGACCCACAGGAGTACGCCGACTACTGCGCCGACACCGGCCTCGAACCCGACATCCCATCCAGTCGCACCCGCTTCACCGCCGAACTCGCCACCACTGGCCCGACCATCCCGTACGACGGACGCCCCTTGGCGGAACTCGTCCCCGACCTGATCGACGAAGCAGTACGGCAAGCCACCTGGGAGTACGCCTCCACACTCCTGGCACGCCTCGGCGCCTGCGCCTCCTGCGGGGAGGACATCGGCCGAGCCGCCTTCGCCCGAGCCTCCGGCCTTCTCGTCCGCATCCTCGACACGGCCCATCCAGGCAACCGGCACCTCGTCTGCAGCGTCACGGCAACACCGGAAACACTCGTCTCGGTCCTCCACGCCGAGATCAACGCTGACGGCACCACGCAACTCGACGACGCCGAAGCCCTCGAATTCGCCACGGTCCTGGCTCTCGGACTGGCGACCCAAGCCCCCGGCGGACTCGTCATGCGGACCAGCGTTCCCGGAACCACCGACCGCATCTACGGCTGGCGCCTGCGCGGAGAAGGACTGGAACCCCTCACCGCGGGCGAGGTCTTCGACGCGTACTGCACCGACATCGAATCCGGAGACCTCATCTCACCGGAATCCGGCGTCGACTACTGCGTACCGCCCGACCTCGGGCCGGACGGCCCGACGCCGGGACACCACCACTGAACGCAGGAGGGGCGCCCCACCCGCAGGTGGAGCGCCCCTCAAGAAGCACCGACGACCGGTACGGCCGACTACTCGCCGGACAGCACCGCCTGAGCGGCGCTGCGCGCCTCATCGGCACTGTCCGCCGCCCGAGCGGCCGCCGCGGCACGCTCGCACTGCGCCAGCGTGTACTTCGCCAGAGTCGCCCGCACATAAGGAATCGACGCCGCACCCATGGAAAGGGAGGTGACACCCAGACCGGTCAGCACACACGCCAGCAGCGGGTCGGACGCGGCTTCACCGCAGACACCACAGCTCTTGCCCTCGGCCTTCGCCGCCTCGGCGGACAGCGAGACCAGGTCGAGCAGAGCCGGCTGCCAAGGATCCTGCAGTCGGGACACCGCACCCACCTGACGGTCCGCAGCGAAGGTGTACTGCGCGAGGTCGTTCGTCCCCAGCGACAAGAACTCGACCTCCTGCAGAACCGAACGCGCCCGCAGGGCGGCCGACGGAATCTCGACCATCGCGCCGAACTTCGCCCGCAGTCCCGCCTCACGGCACGCGTCGGCGAACGCCTTGGCATCCGCACGGTCCGCCACCATCGGAGCCATGACCTCGAGGTAGACCGGCAGCCCCTCAGCGGCCTTCGCCAGGGCCGTCAGCTGCGTACGCAGCACGTCCGGGTGGTCGAGCAGCGTCCGCAGACCCCGCACACCCAGCGCCGGGTTCGGCTCGTCGCCCGGCGTCAGGAAGTCGAGCGGCTTGTCCGCACCCGCGTCCAGCACACGTACGACGACACGACCCTCGGGGAACGCCTCGAGAACCTGTCGGTAGGCCTCGATCTGCTTCTCCTCGGAGGGAGCGTTCTTGCTGTCGTCGAGAAAGAGGAACTCGGTACGGAAGAGACCGACACCCTCCGCACCAGCCTCGACAGCGGCCGGAACGTCCGCAGGACCGCCGACATTCGCGAGCAGCGGCACCTTGTGGCCGTCGGCCGTGGCACCCGGCCCGGTCGACGCCGAGAGCGCGGCCTTGCGCTCGGCGGCGGCAGCCTCCAGCTGTGCCTTCTTCTCCTCGCTCGGATTCACGAAGATGTCGCCGGTGCTGCCGTCCACGGCGATCACGGTGCCTTCGGCGAGCTCACCGGCACCCGGCAGCGCCACCACAGCGGGGACACCGAGTGCTCGCGCCAGGATCGCGCTGTGGCTGGTCGGCCCGCCCTCCTCGGTCACGAAGCCGAGCACCAGAGTGGGGTCCAACAGAGCCGTGTCAGCGGGCGCGAGGTCACGCGCCACAAGGACGTACGGCTCGTCGCTGTCCGGAATGCCCGGCATAGGCACCCCGAGCAGCCGGGCGACGATACGATTCCGCACGTCGTCGAGGTCCGCGACGCGTCCTGCGAGGTACTCACCGGCACCCGCCAGGAGCTCGCGGTACGCGGCGAACGCGTCGTACACAGCCCGCTCGGCCGTGCTGCCGACGGCGATGCGCCGGTCCACATCTGCCATCAACTCGGGGTCCTGGGCCATCAAGGCCTGCGCCTCGAGCACCGCCTGTGCCTCGCCGCCGGCCAGATTGCCGCGCGCCATCAGGTCGGCCGCCACAGCTTCCACTGCCTTACGGGCGTTCCCCTGTTCACGCTCCGCGTCCTGAGCCGGGATCTGCTTGGCAGGCGGCTCCAGGACCGCCGTCCCCATGTGCCGAACCTCGCCGATCGCCACACCATGGCTCACGCCGACGCCTCGCAGCGTTGTCTCCATCTCACCCGTCTCCGATAGTGCGGCGGGTCCCGCCGCCGCGATGGTTGCCACTACTTGCCGTCCCAGGACGGAGTTGAACTCACTTCCAGGCGAAGAGACTGTCGCCGGCCTTCACATCGCCGTCGTCAAGCAGTTCGGAGAGTGCTTCGACCGTGGCTTCGAGTGCCACGATCGGGCAGACCGGGGACTTGCCGGCAGCCTCCACGGCGGCCGGGTTCCAGCGCACGATGCTCTGACCGCGCGTCACGGTGTCGCCCTTGTTCACCAGCAGCTCGAAACCCTCGCCGTTGAGCTGGACGGTGTCGATACCCAGGTGAGTGAGCACACCGTGACCCTGATCGTCGACAACGACGAAGGCGTGGGGGTGGAGCGAGACGATGACGCCGTCAACGGGCGCGACAGCCTCAGAGGCCTCGCGCACCGGGTCGATCGCCGTACCCGGGCCGACCATGGCCCCGGAGAAGACCGGATCGGGCACAGCTGCCAGTCCGATGGCGCGTCCTGCCAGCGGGGACGTCACGGTGGTCATGGGAAACCTCCCAGGGGTGGAGATCGATATGCGTCGTCACTGCCTGTCCTGGACGGCGCACTGTGAGCAGCGTATGTCATATGAACTGACGGTTCCGCATGGAAGATACCGCGTAGTGGTCTAGACCACCAGTCCAATCGATTTGCACGCTCTTCAGGGCCGCGTGTACAGTCGTACTCCTGCTTGAGGCCGAGCGGCGCTAGTAAGCGTCCTTGCTCAGCAGCACCCAAACTCGTCAGATCTTATCTCGGGGTCACCTTCTGCATGTCCGCAGGAGAGTGGTCAGGGAGTCGGAAAAACACTGATAGAGTTTGGAACACCGAAGGGAAGCGCCCGGAGGAAAGCCCGAGAGGGTGAGTACAAAGGAAGCGTCCGTTCCTTGAGAACTCAACAGCGTGCCAAAAATCAACGCCAGATTAGTTGATACCCCGTCTCCGGCCGTCATGGTCGTAGATGAGGTTCCTTTGAAGAAATACACAGCGAGGACGCTGTGAACCATCGGCTTATTCCGCCGGTGGTTCCGCTCTCGTGATGTGTGCACCCGATTACGGGTAAACATTCACGGAGAGTTTGATCCTGGCTCAGGACGAACGCTGGCGGCGTGCTTAACACATGCAAGTCGAACGATGAACCACTTCGGTGGGGATTAGTGGCGAACGGGTGAGTAACACGTGGGCAATCTGCCCTTCACTCTGGGACAAGCCCTGGAAACGGGGTCTAATACCGGATACCACTACCGCAGGCATCTGTGGTGGTTGAAAGCTCCGGCGGTGAAGGATGAGCCCGCGGCCTATCAGCTTGTTGGTGAGGTAATGGCTCACCAAGGCGACGACGGGTAGCCGGCCTGAGAGGGCGACCGGCCACACTGGGACTGAGACACGGCCCAGACTCCTACGGGAGGCAGCAGTGGGGAATATTGCACAATGGGCGAAAGCCTGATGCAGCGACGCCGCGTGAGGGATGACGGCCTTCGGGTTGTAAACCTCTTTCAGCAGGGAAGAAGCGAAAGTGACGGTACCTGCAGAAGAAGCGCCGGCTAACTACGTGCCAGCAGCCGCGGTAATACGTAGGGCGCAAGCGTTGTCCGGAATTATTGGGCGTAAAGAGCTCGTAGGCGGCTTGTCACGTCGGGTGTGAAAGCCCGGGGCTTAACCCCGGGTCTGCATTCGATACGGGCTAGCTAGAGTGTGGTAGGGGAGATCGGAATTCCTGGTGTAGCGGTGAAATGCGCAGATATCAGGAGGAACACCGGTGGCGAAGGCGGATCTCTGGGCCATTACTGACGCTGAGGAGCGAAAGCGTGGGGAGCGAACAGGATTAGATACCCTGGTAGTCCACGCCGTAAACGGTGGGAACTAGGTGTTGGCGACATTCCACGTCGTCGGTGCCGCAGCTAACGCATTAAGTTCCCCGCCTGGGGAGTACGGCCGCAAGGCTAAAACTCAAAGGAATTGACGGGGGCCCGCACAAGCAGCGGAGCATGTGGCTTAATTCGACGCAACGCGAAGAACCTTACCAAGGCTTGACATACGCCGGAAAGCATCAGAGATGGTGCCCCCCTTGTGGTCGGTGTACAGGTGGTGCATGGCTGTCGTCAGCTCGTGTCGTGAGATGTTGGGTTAAGTCCCGCAACGAGCGCAACCCTTGTCCTGTGTTGCCAGCATGCCCTTCGGGGTGATGGGGACTCACAGGAGACCGCCGGGGTCAACTCGGAGGAAGGTGGGGACGACGTCAAGTCATCATGCCCCTTATGTCTTGGGCTGCACACGTGCTACAATGGCAGGTACAATGAGCTGCGATACCGTGAGGTGGAGCGAATCTCAAAAAGCCTGTCTCAGTTCGGATTGGGGTCTGCAACTCGACCCCATGAAGTCGGAGTTGCTAGTAATCGCAGATCAGCATTGCTGCGGTGAATACGTTCCCGGGCCTTGTACACACCGCCCGTCACGTCACGAAAGTCGGTAACACCCGAAGCCGGTGGCCCAACCCCTTGTGGGAGGGAGCTGTCGAAGGTGGGACTGGCGATTGGGACGAAGTCGTAACAAGGTAGCCGTACCGGAAGGTGCGGCTGGATCACCTCCTTTCTAAGGAGCACTTCTTACCGGGTTCGCTCGGTCAGAGGCCAGTACATCGGCGAATGTCTGATGCTGGTTGCTCATGGGTGGAACGTTGATTATTCGGCACTCTCAGTCATCTCGGGCTGCAAGTACTGCTCTTCGGAGCGTGGAAAGCTGATCACGAGTGGCGAGGGTGCCGGGCACGCTGTTGGGTGTCTGAGGGTATGGCCGTATCGGCTGCCTTCAGTGCCGGCCCCAGTGCACTCGAACCGGATGGTTCGGGGTGATGGGTGGCTGGTCGTTGTTTGAGAACTGCACAGTGGACGCGAGCATCTGTGGCCAAGTTTTTAAGGGCGCACGGTGGATGCCTTGGCACCAGGAACCGATGAAGGACGTGGGAGGCCACGATAGTCCCCGGGGAGCCGTCAACCAGGCTTTGATCCGGGGGTTTCCGAATGGGGAAACCCGGCAGTCGTCATGGGCTGTCACCCATACCTGAACACATAGGGTATGTGGAGGGAACGCGGGGAAGTGAAACATCTCAGTACCCGCAGGAAGAGAAAACAACCGTGATTCCGGGAGTAGTGGCGAGCGAAACCGGATGAGGCCAAACCGTATGCGTGTGAGACCCGGCAGGGGTTGCGCATTCGGGGTTGTGGGATCTCTCTTTCACAGTCTGCCGGCTGTGAGACGAGTCAGAAACCGTATGGATAGGCGAAGGACATGCGAAAGGTCCGGCGTAGAGGGTAAGACCCCCGTAGCTGAAATCTGTACGGCTCGTTTGAGAGACACCCAAGTAGCACGGGGCCCGAGAAATCCCGTGTGAATCTGGCGGGACCACCCGCTAAGCCTAAATATTCCCTGGTGACCGATAGCGGATAGTACCGTGAGGGAATGGTGAAAAGTACCGCGGGAGCGGAGTGAAATAGTACCTGAAACCGTGTGCCTACAAGCCGTGGGAGCGTCGCGCATTGAGTTTACTCAATGCGTCGTGACTGCGTGCCTTTTGAAGAATGAGCCTGCGAGTTTGCGGTGTGTTGCGAGGTTAACCCGTGTGGGGAAGCCGTAGCGAAAGCGAGTCCGAATAGGGCGGTATAGTAGCGCGCTCAAGACCCGAAGCGGAGTGATCTAGCCATGGGCAGGTTGAAGCGGAGGTAAGACTTCGTGGAGGACCGAACCCACCAGGGTTGAAAACCTGGGGGATGACCTGTGGTTAGGGGTGAAAGGCCAATCAAACTCCGTGATAGCTGGTTCTCCCCGAAATGCATTTAGGTGCAGCGTCGTGTGTTTCTTGCCGGAGGTAGAGCACTGGATAGGCGATGGGCCCTACCGGGTTACTGACCTTAGCCAAACTCCGAATGCCGGTAAGTGAGAGCACGGCAGTGAGACTGTGGGGGATAAGCTCCATGGTCGAGAGGGAAACAGCCCAGAGCATCGACTAAGGCCCCTAAGCGTACGCTAAGTGGGAAAGGATGTGGAGTCGCAGAGACAACCAGGAGGTTGGCTTAGAAGCAGCCACCCTTGAAAGAGTGCGTAATAGCTCACTGGTCTAGTGATTCCGCGCCGACAATGTAGCGGGGCTCAAGCGTACCGCCGAAGTCGTGTCATTCCAGCATGAGGGCCAACGCCCGCTGGGATGGGTAGGGGAGCGTCGTGTGCCGGGTGAAGCCGCGCCGGAAGGCAGTGGTGGACGGTTCACGAGTGAGAATGCAGGCATGAGTAGCGATACACACGTGAGAAACGTGTGCGCCGATTGACTAAGGGTTCCTGGGTCAAGCTGATCTGCCCAGGGTAAGTCGGGACCTAAGGCGAGGCCGACAGGCGTAGTCGATGGATAACCGGTTGATATTCCGGTACCCGCTGTGAAGCGTCAAACATCGAACCCATTAATGCTAAGGCCGTGAAGCCGTTCCGGACCCTTCGGGGAAAGGAAAGTGGTGGAGCCGCCGAACCAAGGTGGTAGTAGGTGAGTGATGGGGTGACGCAGGAAGGTAGTCCAGCCCGGGCGGTGGTTGTCCCGGGGTAAGGGTGTAGGCCGAGTGGTAGGCAAATCCGCCACTCACTAGGGCTGAGACCTGATGCCGAGCCGATTGTGGTGAAGTGGATGATCCTATGCTGTCGAGAAAAGCCTCTAGCGAGTTTCATGGCGGCCCGTACCCTAAACCGACTCAGGTGGTCAGGTAGAGAATACCGAGGCGTTCGGGTGAACTATGGTTAAGGAACTCGGCAAAATGCCCCCGTAACTTCGGGAGAAGGGGGGCCATCACTGGTGATCCGATTTACTCGGTGAGCTGGGGGTGGCCGCAGAGACCAGCGAGAAGCGACTGTTTACTAAAAACACAGGTCCGTGCGAAGCCGTAAGGCGATGTATACGGACTGACGCCTGCCCGGTGCTGGAACGTTAAGGGGACCGGTTAGTCCGATTTCGGTCGGGCGAAGCTGAGAACTTAAGCGCCAGTAAACGGCGGTGGTAACTATAACCATCCTAAGGTAGCGAAATTCCTTGTCGGGTAAGTTCCGACCTGCACGAATGGCGTAACGACTTCTCGACTGTCTCAACCATAGGCCCGGTGAAATTGCACTACGAGTAAAGATGCTCGTTTCGCGCAGCAGGACGGAAAGACCCCGGGACCTTTACTACAGTTTGATATTGGTGTTCGGTTCGGCTTGTGTAGGATAGCTGGGAGACTGTGAACTCTGGACGCCAGTTCAGGGGGAGTCGTCGTTGAAATACCAGTCTGGTCGTGCTGGATGTCTAACCTGGGTCCGTGATCCGGATCAGGGACAGTGTCTGATGGGTAGTTTAACTGGGGCGGTTGCCTCCTAAAGAGTAACGGAGGCGCCCAAAGGTTCCCTCAGCCTGGTTGGCAATCAGGTGTTGAGTGTAAGTGCACAAGGGAGCTTGACTGTGAGACCGACGGGTCGAGCAGGGACGAAAGTCGGGACTAGTGATCCGGCGGTGGCTTGTGGAAGCGCCGTCGCTCAACGGATAAAAGGTACCCCGGGGATAACAGGCTGATCTTCCCCAAGAGTCCATATCGACGGGATGGTTTGGCACCTCGATGTCGGCTCGTCGCATCCTGGGGCTGGAGTCGGTCCCAAGGGTTGGGCTGTTCGCCCATTAAAGCGGTACGCGAGCTGGGTTTAGAACGTCGTGAGACAGTTCGGTCCCTATCCGCTGCGCGCGCAGGAATATTGAGAAGGGCTGTCCCTAGTACGAGAGGACCGGGACGGACGAACCTCTGGTGTGCCAGTTGTTCTGCCAAGGGCATGGCTGGTTGGCTACGTTCGGGAGGGATAACCGCTGAAAGCATCTAAGCGGGAAGCCTGCTTCGAGATGAGTATTCCCACCCCCTTGAGGGGTTAAGGCTCCCAGTAGACGACTGGGTTGATAGGCCGGATCTGGAAGCACGGTAACGTGCGGAGGTGACCGGTACTAATAGGCCGAGGGCTTGTCCTCAGTTGCTCGCGTCCACTGTGTTGGTTCTGAAACCACGAACAGCCCCATACCCGTAAACCGGGTGTGGTGCGGCATAGTTCGACAGTTTCATAGTGTTTCGGTGGTCATAGCGTGAGGGAAACGCCCGGTTACATTCCGAACCCGGAAGCTAAGCCTTACAGCGCCGATGGTACTGCAGGGGGGACCCTGTGGGAGAGTAGGACACCGCCGAACTCCTTTTATAGCTCTGGCTCTTGGGTATACCGCCCAGGAGTCAGAGCTTTTTTGCGTTGAGGTAGGGTCAGGGGGCATCGTTGGCACGTTTCCCACAGGAGGCCCCCGGGTGGAGGTCCAGGAGACTCGCGTCCAGACGGAACGAGTCCTCACCATCCCCAACATCCTCAGCATGGCGCGCCTCGTTGGCGTGCCTGTCTTCCTGTGGCTGATTCTCAGGCCCGAGTTCGGAGGCCCCGAGAGTGACGGCTGGGCTCTTCTGGTGCTCGCCTTCAGCGGAGTCAGCGACTACCTGGACGGCAAGCTCGCGCGGCGTTGGAACCAGATCAGCAGCCTCGGCCGGCTCTTGGATCCCGCGGCAGACCGGCTCTACATTCTCTCGACTTTGGTCGGGCTCACCTGGCGTGAGATTCTGCCAATTTGGTTGACCGCTGCACTTCTGGCGCGTGAGCTGGTCCTGCTGGTGATGGTGGGTATCCTCAGGCGCCATGGCTATCCGCCTCCGCAGGTGAACTTCCTCGGCAAGGCTGCCACGTTCAACCTGATGTACGCCTTCCCGCTCCTGCTGCTCAGTGACGGACATGGCTGGCTCCCGTCACTCGCTGCTATTTTCGGATGGGCGTTCGCCGGATGGGGTACAACGCTGTACTGGTGGGCAGGAGTCCTCTACGTGGTACAAGTCCGCCGCCTCGTCCGTGCGGACACCATGGCCGATTGAACTCGTCGATAGGCGCGGCCGACAGCGGCTCGATGGCCCGTGGCGAGAAAGTGCGGGACAATCAGTGCGGGTGAAGTCGGCTAGACCGTCGTCTCTTAGAGGAGGACGCTTCCGACATGAAGGCCGTCGTGATGGCCGGAGGTGAAGGCACACGCCTTCGCCCTATGACCTCAAGCATGCCCAAGCCGCTCCTGCCGGTGGTGAACCGCCCGATCATGGAGCACGTGCTACGGCTGCTCAAAAGGCATGGTCTCAACGAGACCGTCGTAACTGTCCAGTTCCTGGCCTCTCTGGTCAAGAACTACTTCGGTGACGGCGAAGAGCTCGGAATGGAGCTCTCGTATGCCAATGAGGAGAAGCCACTCGGTACCGCCGGAAGCGTCAAGAACGCCGAAGAGGCGTTGAAGGACGATGCTTTCCTTGTTATTTCCGGCGATGCCCTGACCGACTTCGACCTCACCGAGCTGATCAATTTTCACAAGGAGAAGGGCGCGCTGGTCACTGTCTGCCTGACGCGCGTACCCAATCCTCTGGAATTCGGCATCACCATCGTCGATGAGGAAGGAAAGGTCGAGCGTTTCCTTGAGAAGCCGACCTGGGGTCAGGTTTTCTCCGACACGGTGAACACCGGCATCTATGTGATGGAGCCCGAAGTCTTCGACTATGTCGAAGCCGATGTGCCCGTCGATTGGTCCGGCGATGTCTTCCCGCAGCTGATGAAGGAAGGCAAGCCGATCTACGGCTTCGTGGCCGAGGGGTACTGGGAGGACGTGGGTACCCACGAGAGCTATGTGAAGGCGCAGGCCGATGTCCTGGAGGGCAAGGTCGACGTTGAGATCGACGGCTTTGAGCTCTCGCCGGGGGTGTGGGTGGCCGAGGGTGCCGAGGTGCATCCGGATGCCGTTCTCCGTGGTCCCCTCTACATCGGGGACTACGCCAAGGTCGAGGCGGGCGCCGAAATTCGCGAACACACCGTCGTGGGCTCCAACGTGGTCGTGAAGAGCGGGGCCTTCCTGCACAAGGCGGTTGTGCACGACAACGTGTACGTCGGGCAGCAGAGCAATCTGCGGGGCTGTGTCGTCGGTAAGAACACCGACGTCATGCGCGCGGCCCGGATCGAGGACGGCGCCGTCATCGGCGACGAGTGCCTCATCGGTGAAGAATCGATCGTGCAGGGCAATGTAAAGGTCTACCCGTTCAAGACCATCGAGGCCGGCGCCTTCGTCAACACCTCGGTCATCTGGGAGTCCAGGGGCCAGGCGCATCTCTTCGGCGCCCGTGGGGTGTCCGGCATCCTGAATGTGGAGATCACGCCCGAACTCGCCGTACGCCTTGCCGGGGCCTATGCGACGACGTTGAAGAAGGGCTCCACCGTCACCACGGCCCGCGACCACTCCCGTGGTGCGCGTGCGCTGAAGCGGGCGGTCATCTCGGCGCTGCAGGCCAGCGCCATCGATGTACGGGATCTGGAGAACGTACCGCTGCCCGTTGCCCGGCAGCAGACCGCGCGGGGCAGTGCGGGCGGGATCATGATCCGGACCACGCCTGGGGTGCCGGACTCCGTCGACATCATGTTCTTCGACGGGCGCGGTGCCGACCTGTCGCAGGGCAGTCAGCGGAAGCTGGACCGGGTGTTCGCGCGGCAGGAGTACCGACGTGCGTTCCCCGGCGAGATCGGGGATCTGCACTTCCCGGCCAGTGTCTTCGACTCGTACACCGGATCGCTGCTGCGGAATGTCGATACGACGGGGATCGCCGAGTCCGGTCTGAAGGTCGTCGTCGATGCGTCGAACGGCAGTGCCGGGCTGGTGCTGCCCAGTCTGCTCGGGAAGCTCGGTGTGGACTCGCTGACCGTCAATCCCGGTCTGGACGAGTCGCGGCCGACGGAGACCGCGGATGTGCGGCGGTCGGGGCTGGTGCGGCTCGGTGAGATCGTGGCGTCGTCGCGGGCCGCGTTCGGTGTGCGCTTCGACCCGGTGGGTGAGCGGCTGTCGTTGGTCGACGAGAAGGGGCGGATCGTCGAGGACGATCGGGCGCTGCTCGTCATGCTGGATCTCGTGGCGGCGGAGCGTCGTAGTGGACGCGTGGCGTTGCCGGTGACCACCACGAGGATCGCCGAGCAGGTGGCGGCCTACCACGGCACGCAGGTGGAGTGGACGACCACGTCGCCCGACGACCTGACACGGGTCGGGCGGGACGAATCGACCATTTTCGGCGGTGATGGCAAGGGTGCCTTCATCGTGCCGGAGTTCAGCAGTGTGTTTGACGGCACGGCGGCGTTCGTACGGCTCATCGGGCTGGTGGCGCGGACGCAGTTGACCCTCAGCCAGATCGATGCGCGGATTCCGCGGGCGCATGTGCTCAAGCGGGATCTGGCGACTCCGTGGGCGGTCAAGGGTCTTGTGATGCGGCGGGTCGTGGAGGCCGCCGGGGATCGCTTTGTCGACACGACTGATGGTGTGCGGGTCGTGGAGACCGACGGGCGGTGGGTGATGGTGTTGCCCGACCCCGCCGAAGCCGTCACCCATTTGTGGGCTGAAGGGCCGGACGACGTGTCCGCGCAGGCGCTGCTCGACGAGTGGGCGGCGGTCGTGGACAGCGCCGGCCGCTGAAAGACGCAGCACGCGTGCGTGCCGGACAGGTGTCCCCAAGGGGGCCTGTCCGGCACGTCGGTGGGGCCATTCGGAGGTAGTGGGCGCGACGTGCGACGATGTGCGGCATGCCGCAGCAGCCCCCCGTTCGGAGCGCCCCTACGCGCCCCTCACGCCCGGACGCGTCCATGTCGCTGCTCACCAACGTCATGGACCACAGCCTCGACGACGGGTACGCCGAGGCGGCCGCCCGGAAGAAGGCCGCGGGCGACAGTGGTATGCCGAAGACGCTCCGGGCGAAGCTCGGGCTGGCCGGCGGGCTGGTACTCGCCGCGCTGGTCGTGACCGTCGGGGCGGCGCAGGCGCGGGTGGCGGCGCCCGTCGTGGCCAAGGAGCGTGAAGAGCTCATCGACCGCATCGACCGTGAGACGGACGCGGCGGACAAGCTCGAGGACAGCGTGGACGAGTTGCGCGACGACGTGAGCGCGCGCCAGCGCGAGGCGCTCAGGGACAGCGGCGGCAGCGGCCAGGCGGACCTGGTGGGCATCCTGTCGGGGGCCACCGCGGTGCACGGCCCCGGAGTGAAGCTGGTCGTGAACGACGCCAAGGAAGCCACCACCGGCGGCGACGGCGACCCGCGCGAGACCTCCGGGTTCTCCGACACCGGCCGGGTGCGGGACCGGGACCTGCAGCGCGTGGTCAACGGACTGTGGGAGTCGGGCGCCGAGGCCGTCTCCATCAACGGGCAGCGGCTGACGGCGCTGTCGGCGATCAGGGCCGCGGGTGACGCGATACTGGTCGACAACAAGCCGCTGGTACCGCCGTACACGGTGCTCGCGGTGGGGGACGGGCAGCGGCTGAGCACCAAGTTCCAGAACAGCGCCGACGGGCTGTATCTGCACGCCCTGCAGGAGAACTACGGCATCCGGACGAGCATCTCCACGGAGGGCGACCTCCGGCTGCCCGCGGCGCCGAGTGTGATCGTACGTACAGCACAGCCGAGCATCGAGAAAAGCGAGAAGGGCACATCGTGATCGCCGTACTGGGCCTCGTCGTGGGAGTCGTGGCCGGCCTGTTGGTCCGGCCCGAGGTTCCGGCGGTCGTCGAGCCTTATCTGCCGATCGCCGTCGTGGCGGCGCTGGATGCCGTCTTCGGCGGGCTGCGGGCCATGCTCGACGGCATCTTCGACGACAAGGTCTTCGTGGTGTCGTTCCTGTCCAACGTGGTCGTCGCCGCGCTCATCGTGTTCCTGGGCGACAAGTTGGGCGTGGGGGCCCAGCTGTCCACGGGTGTCGTGGTCGTCCTCGGTATCCGCATCTTCTCCAACGCCGCGGCCATCCGCCGACACGTGTTCCGGGCGTGAGGCCGATGAGCAACCAGGATGAGACGTCGGAGAACAGGCTGCGCAAGGAGCTGCCTGAGGAGGTGCCCTCGACGGACACCGAGGCCGCCGAACCGGCCGGGAAGCAGGAACCCGGGCTCACCGGCCGCCAGCGGCTGGCGCAGGGCCTGTGGCCGCCGCGGCTGACCCGGGCCCAACTCATCGTCGCCGTGCTGCTGTTCGGCCTCGGCTTCGGTCTGGCCGTGCAGGTGGCGTCGAACAGTGACGGTGACAGCGCTCTGCGTGGTGCGCGTCAGGAAGATCTTGTTCGCATCCTCGATGAACTGGATGACCGCACTCAGCGTCTTGAAGACGAGAAGGCGGGCCTCGAGAAGCAGCGTGACGAACTGGAGAACAGTTCGGACCAGGCCGAGGAGGCCCGCAAGCAGACGCTGGAGAAGGAGAGGCAGCTCGGGATCCTGGCGGGCACGGTGGCCGCGCAGGGGCCCGGTATCACGATGACCATCGACGACGCGAAGGGGACGGTCGAGGCGGACATGCTGCTCGATGCGATCCAGGAGCTGCGTGCGGCCGGTGCCGAGGCGATCCAGGTGAACGGCGTACGCGTGGTCGCGGGCACGTATCTGACCGACTCGGGCAAGAGCGTGAGTGTCGATGGGAACAAGATCAACGCTCCCTATCGTTTCAAGGTCATCGGCAAGCCGCAGGATCTCGAACCGGCGCTCAACATTCCTGGAGGCGTGGTGCAGACTCTTGAGAAGGAGCAGGCCACCGTTACCGTCGAGCGGTCGACCAAGATCGTCGTGGACGCCTTGCGAGCGGCGAAGCAGCCTGACTACGCTCGGTCGTCCTCCCAGTGAACCGCGGGTGCATGGGGGACGTCCGGCCAGGGCATGAGGTTGCGGGGGGTCGGCGCACCGATTGGGTGGTGCGTGGTGGAAACTGTCAGGTGGATACGGACGTTGTGAGGATGTCCGGGTCGGCCGGTGTATGCAATCAGGGTTCGTCCTGCCCCACGGGCGGGTCTGTTTCGGTCAAGGGGAATCGCCCGTGAAGTTGTTTGCGAAGTTGTTCGGCAAGAGCGCGCGAGAGGGTAGCGACAATGCGAACGCGACCGCTCGTCATCGCGCACAGCCAGACGCGGAGGGCCAGCGCCCGCTGTTCCGGGACCAGCTGGGCGGCGACGTTCCCGGAGGTCAGGGCGCGCCGTCTGTTGACCCTGCCCAGTCCGGCGGCATAGGTTTCGGGCAACCGTCAACCTCGAGTACGGGTGGAGAGTTTTCCATGTCGGCCCTGGTCTGTACGAGGTGCGGTAACCGCAACGCGGAGAACAGCCGCTTCTGCTCCAACTGTGGTGCGCCGCTGCGGGGTACGCCCGAGCGCCCGTCGGAGACGACCTCCACGATCTCCATCTCCGGCCTCGAGGCCTACGACGCCGAGGTCACCGGCCAGACGCAGATGCCCATGCTCTCCCCGGAGGCACAGGCGGCCGTCGACGCGCTGCCGCTGGGCTCCGCGCTCCTGGTGGTGCGCCGCGGGCCGAACTCGGGCAGCCGCTTCCTGCTGGACGGCGAGCTGACCACGGCCGGACGTCATCCGCAGAGCGACATCTTCCTGGACGACGTGACGGTGTCTCGCCGGCATGTGGAGTTCCGTCGCCAGCCGGACGGCTCGTTCACCGTCGCCGACGTCGGCAGCCTCAACGGCACGTACGTGAACCGTGAGCGGATCGACTCGGTGCCGCTGCACAACGGCGACGAGGTGCAGATCGGCAAGTACCGGCTGGTCTTCTACGCGAGCCAGCGGGGCTACTGACCCGCCCCCGGGCTCCGTCCGGGGGGACACCCCCAGGGAAGGTCCATGCTTCAAACACCGAGCGGCGGTGCCCGGGACGGTGCCGCCGCCGCGGACAGTGGGCTGATGAGCATCGGCACGGTGCTGAACGCGCTGCGTGACGAGTTCCCCGAAGTCACCATCTCCAAGATCCGCTTCCTGGAGTCGGAGGGGCTCATCGAGCCGCAGCGGACCCCCTCGGGGTATCGCAAGTTCAGCCCGGAGGATGTCGAGCGCCTCGGACACGTGCTGAGGATGCAGCGGGACCACTATCTGCCGCTGAAGGTGATCCGCGAGCACCTGGACGCGATGGGGCGGGGCGAGGCCGTCGCGCTGCCCGTCGTGGGGCGTCAGCGCGACGGTGAGGCGCTGCCCGACCCCTTCGAGGCGCCCACCGCCGTACGGATCGGGCGGGCCGAGCTGCTTGTCGCGGCCGAGATCGGCGAGCGGGAGCTCGAGGAGTGGGAGTCGTACGGGCTGATCGCCGCGCTGCCGGACGGGGCGTACGACGCCGAGACGGTCACCGTGGCGGCGCTCGTCGTCGAGCTGGGGCGGTTCGGGATCGAGCCGAGGCATCTGCGGGTGATGAAGGCCGCCGCCGACCGGGAGGCCGGCCTGGTGGACCAGGTGGTGGCCCCGTTGAGGCGGCACCGCAATCCGCAGACGCGGGCGCACGCGGAAGCCCGTACGAAGGAACTGGCGGGGCTCACGGTGAAGCTGCATGCGGCGCTGGTGCAGACCGCTCTCGGTGTGCGGCTGCCCTGAGGGCCTCGTACGCCGGATCCGTCCCCCGTTTCCTGCCCGACTACCCAAACGTCCCGGGCACGGCCTAGGGTTGCTGTGTGAACGAGCTCGATGTCGTAGGTGTCCGGGTCGAAATGCCCTCCAACCAACCGATCGTGCTCCTGCGTGAAGTGGGAGGCGACCGCTACCTCCCGATCTGGATCGGGCCGGGGGAGGCGACGGCGATCGCCTTCGCCCAGCAGGGCATGGCCCCCGCGCGACCGCTGACCCACGACCTGTTCAAGGACGTGCTGGAAGCCGTCGGTCAGGAGCTCACCGAAGTACGCATCACGGATCTGCGTGAGGGCGTCTTCTACGCGGAGTTGGTCTTCGCCAGCGGAGTCGAGGTGAGTGCCCGGCCTTCCGATGCCATAGCGCTGGCGCTGCGTACCGGGACGCCGATCTACGGCAGCGACGGTGTGCTCGACGACGCGGGCATCGCCATCCCGGACGAGCAGGAGGACGAGGTGGAGAAGTTCCGCGAGTTCCTCGACCAGATCTCGCCCGAGGACTTCGGTACCAGCAGCCAGTGAGGCATGGGCGGACTCGCGGTCCAAGACGGGGCGGCCGTGTCCGGTGACCACTGAAATGCTGGCATTTGCCAGCGGCGAGTGAGAGCGTCCTGCGGCCCGTCCCGAGCGCATTCGGCTAGCCTTTCCCCGCGGTGGGGTACGGCAAACCACTCCTAGGGTGATTATCACTCGGCGTGCCGAGTGTGGCGATCGTTGACGCACCCCGGGTGACTGCCTACCGTCGAGAAGGCAGGTCAAGGACGGAGGTCGGCGTGAGAAGCAGCGGCGACGGTACGGCTGGGGGTGCTCCCGGACGCAGTCCGGGGGCGAGCGGCCCGTACCCGCTTCACAGCAGCGCGGCCGATCACGCTCCGCAGCGACCGGCGGTCGTGCCGAGCAGCGGCGGAGGGGCGACGTCCATGGCGTCCGAGGAGATCGGCTACCGCGGTCCGACGGCCTGTGCGGCTGCCGGCATCACCTACCGGCAACTGGACTACTGGGCGCGCACCGGGCTCGTGGAGCCGAGCGTGCGGCCCGCCCACGGGTCGGGGACGCAGCGCCTGTACAGCTTCCGGGATATCGTCGTCCTGAAGATCGTCAAGCGGTTCCTCGACACCGGGGTGTCGCTGCAGAACATCCGCACCGCCGTGCTGCACCTGCGTGAGCGCGGGTTCCGGGACCTGGAACGCATGACGCTCATGAGCGACGGCGCCACGGTCTACGAGTGCACCTCGCCGGACGAGGTCCATGCGCTGCTCCAGGGCGGTCAGGGGATCTTCGGCATCGCCGTGGGCGTCGTGTGGCGGGACGTCGAGAGCGCCCTGTCGCAGCTGCACGGGGAGCGGATCGACACCGGCGAGACCCTCGTCGGGCACAACCCGGCGGACGAGCTGGCGCGGCGGCGCAACCGGGCGGTCTGAGGGCCGCTCCACGCTTGCGGCGGGGCATTGTCAGTGGCGTAGGGCAGCATCGGAGATGTGAGAACCGCGCCCACGATCCTGCATCTCGACATGGATGCCTTCTTCGCCTCGGCGGAGCAGGCGTCCAAGCCGAGCCTGCGAGGGAAGGCCGTCGTGGTGGGCGGGCTCGGGCCGCGTGGGGTGGTGGCCACGGCGTCGTACGAGGCCCGGGTGTTCGGTGTTCATTCCGCGATGCCCATGGCCCAGGCGCGGCGGCTGGTGCCGAACGCCGCGTATCTTGTGCCGCGCTTCGGGTTCTACCGGTCGATCAGTGAGCAGGTGATGGGACTGCTGCGGGCGCTGTCGCCCCTTGTGGAGCCGCTCAGCCTCGACGAGGCGTTCGTGGATCTGGAGGCCGGGGGAACAGCCTGGGACGAGGAGTCGGCGCGGCTGGCCGGAGTGAAGCTGCGCACCGAAATACGTGCCGTCACGGGGCTCACGGGGTCGGTGGGGCTCGCCGCGTCCAAGATGCTCGCGAAGATCGCCTCCGAGCAGGCCAAGCCGGACGGGCTGGTGCTGATCGAGCCGGGGACCGAGCGGGCGCTGCTGGGGCCCAAGTCGGTGCGGATCCTGCCGGGGGTGGGGCCGGCGACGGGGGACCATCTGCGGCGGGCCGGGATCCACACGGTCGAGGAGATCGCGGAGGCGGGGGAGGACGAGCTCGTACGGCTGTTGGGGAAGGCCCATGGGCACGGGCTGTACGCGATGGCGATGGCGTACGACGAGCGGCCCGTGGTGGCCGAGCGGGAGACCAAGTCCGTGTCGGTCGAGGACACGTACGACGTGGACATCCATGACCGGATGCGGGTCGGGTTGGAGGTGCAACGGCTGGCGGATCGGTGTGTGCGGAGATTGCGGGGGGCCGGGCTGTCGGGGCGGACCATTGTGCTGAAGGTGCGGCGGTACGACTTCTCCACGTTGACCCGGTCCGAGACCTTGCGGGGGCCTACCGATGACGTGGCGGTGGTGCGGGAGGCCGCGGCGCGGTTGTTGGACTCCGTGGACACGACGGGTGGGGTGCGGTTGCTGGGGGTCGGGGTGAGTGGGCTTGCTGATTACACGCAGGAGGATCTGTTCGCTCAGGCTGCGGGGGAGCGTGCCGAGCTTGCGGAGGAGGAGCACCGGGTCGAGGTGGCTGAGGAGTCGCCAGTGGTTCCTGTCGAGCGGCGGTGGGTCTCGGGGCACGATGTGCGGCATGACGAGTTCGGGCATGGGTGGGTGCAGGGGAGTGGGCTGGGGAGGGTGACCGTGAGGTTCGAGACGCCGGATTCCGCGCCGGGGCGGGTGCGGACGTTTTCGGTGGAGGACCCTGCGTTGGTGGTGGCTGAGCCGTTGCCGTTGGTGCCGGTCGTGTGTGCGGGTGGCCCCGGTGGGGGCTGAGCGCCGTCGGCGGCTGTCGGTTTCGTGAGCCTGCGGCGCGTGCTTACCCCGCCTGTCGTTCGCCGCTGTGTCAGGTTTCCGCGTCCTCCGTGCCTGCCAGCTTGCCGAAGTCGCGGTCCGGGAAGGGGGGCGGTGGGGCCACGTCCAGGCCGTAGTGGTGGTAGAGCTGGAGTTCCTGTTCGGGGGACAAGTGGCGGCCTACGCCGAAGTCCGGGGCGTCCTTGATCAGGGCTCGTTCGAAGGGGACTCGGAGGGCGCCTTCGAGGAGTTCGCTGGGCTCCAGGGGGACGAAGGCGTCCCTGCTGAAGAGGCCGGTGCGTATGGCCGCCCATTCCGGTACGCCGGTCGCGTCGTCGAGGTAGACCTCGTCGATCGTGCCGATCTTGGTGCCGTTGCGGTCGAAGGCCTTGCGGCCGATCAGGTTCCGAGGATCGATATCGGTCTGCACGGGCCCTCCACTAGGTCGCGACTCGCAACTCATCCGTAAGCACTACGAAAGAGCACATTGGGGGAGGTGGCCACTCGAGGGGATCTCGAGGGATCCGCGTCGACCTCGCTGCTAGGCTGACAAGCGGCTGCCGACCCTGTGCGGGAGAGTCCTCCGAACACCGTTCGGAGGCGCCGAAGGAGCAAATCCTCCCCGGAATCTCTCAGGCACACGTACCGCATGGACGAGGCCACTCTGGAAAGCAGGGCGGGAGTACGGCTTCCGCTCTCACCGACGGTGAAAGCCGGGAGCCCTCGGGCGCCCCGGTGAAGCTCTCAGGTTGAGATGACAGAGGGGGAGGCCGTCCGGGTACCCGTGCCGTGGTGCCCCTCGCAGGTCGTGTCAGACCAGGAGGCCTCCGTAATGACCGCCCACCGCACTCCGCTCACAGAGCTCGAGCAGGGGATCCCCTTCGAGCAGCGCCACATCGGGCCCGACCAGGAGGCGCGGGCCAAGATGCTCGCGCAGGTCGGCTATGGCTCGCTGGACGAGCTCACCGCCGCCGCGGTGCCGGATGTGATCAAGAACGCCGATGACCTTGACCTGCCGGGTGCTCGCACCGAGGCCGAGGTGCTTGCCGAGCTTCGCTCGCTCGCCGATCGGAACCAGGTGCTCGGCTCCATGATCGGACTCGGGTACTACGGGACCTTCACGCCGCCCGTCATCCTGCGCAATGTCATGGAGAACCCGGCCTGGTACACCGCCTACACGCCGTACCAGCCCGAGATCTCCCAGGGACGGCTCGAGGCCCTGCTCAACTTCCAGACCATGGTCGCCGAACTGACCGGACTGCCCACCTCCGGTGCCTCGCTGCTCGACGAGGGCACGGCGGCCGCCGAGGCGATGTCCCTGTCCCGGCGCATGGGCAAGAACAAGAAGGGGCTGTTCCTGGTCGACGCGGACGCGCTTCCGCAGACCATCGCCGTGATCGAGACCCGTGCCGAGCCGGCGGGCGTGGAGGTCGTGGTCGCCGACCTCAGCGACGGCATTCCGGCCGACGTCGCCGGTCGTGAGATCAACGGCGTGCTCGTCCAGTACCCCGGCGCCTCCGGTGTCGTACGGGACATAAAGCCGCTGATCGAGCAGGCCCACGAGCTCGGAGCGCTCGTCACCGTCGCCGCGGATCTGCTCGCGCTGACGCTGCTGAAGTCGCCCGGTGAGCTCGGGGCCGACATCGCGGTCGGAACCACACAGCGCTTCGGTGTGCCGATGGGCTTCGGCGGGCCGCACGCCGGCTACATGGCGGTGCGCGAGAAGTTCGCGCGCAGCCTGCCCGGGCGGCTCGTGGGTGTGTCCGTGGACGCCGACGGGCACAAGGCGTACCGGCTGGCCCTGCAGACCCGTGAGCAGCACATCCGCCGGGAGAAGGCGACCAGCAACATCTGTACCGCGCAGGTGCTGCTCGCCGTGATGGCCGGGATGTACGCCGTCTACCACGGGCCCGAGGGGCTGAAGGACATCGCGCGGCGGACCCACCGCTACGCGGGCATCCTCGCCGCGGGGCTCACCGCCGGTGGTGTCGAGGTCGTGCACGGCACCTACTTCGACACGGTGACCGCCCGGGTGCCGGGCAGGGCCGCCGAGATCGTCGCCGCCGCGCGCGAGAACGGCGTCAACCTGCACCTCGTGGACGCCGACCGGGTCTCCGCCTCCTGCGACGAGACGACCACGCGGGCCCAGCTGAGCGCCGTATGGTCGGCGTTCGGGGTCGGTGGCGACATCGAGGCGCTCGACGCCGCCACCGAGGACGCCGTGCCGGCCGCGCTGCTGCGGAGCGACGAGTTCCTCGCGCACCCGGTCTTCCACCAGTACCGCTCCGAGACGGCGATGCTGCGCTACCTGCGCCGGCTCGCCGACCGGGACTACGCGCTCGACCGCGGCATGATCCCGCTGGGTTCCTGCACCATGAAGCTCAACGCGACCACCGAGATGGAGCCGGTCACCTGGCCCGAGTTCGGTCAGCTGCACCCCTTCGCGCCCGCCGAGCAGGCGCAGGGCTATCTCACGCTCATCCGTGAGCTGGAGGAGCGGCTCGCCGAGGTCACCGGATACGACAAGGTGTCGCTGCAGCCCAACGCCGGTTCGCAGGGCGAGCTGGCCGGACTGCTCGCCGTACGCGGATACCACCGGGCCAACGGGGACGAGCAGCGGACCGTGTGTCTGATCCCGTCCTCCGCCCACGGGACCAACGCCGCCAGCGCGGTCATGGCCGGGATGAAGGTCGTCGTCGTGAAGACCGCCGAGGACGGCGAGATCGACGTCGAGGATCTGCGGGCGAAGATCGAGCAGTACCGCGACGAGCTGTCGGTGCTGATGATCACGTACCCGTCGACGCACGGTGTGTTCGAGGAGCATGTCGCCGACATCTGCGCGCAGGTGCACGAGGCCGGCGGGCAGGTGTACGTCGACGGTGCCAACCTCAACGCCCTGGTGGGGCTTGCCAAGCCGGGCCACTTCGGCGGGGACGTCTCGCACCTGAACCTGCACAAGACCTTCTGCATCCCGCACGGCGGTGGCGGTCCGGGCGTCGGGCCGGTCGGTGTGCGTGCGCACCTGGCGCCGTATCTGCCCAACCACCCGCTGCAGCCGGCCGCCGGGCCGGAGACGGGTGTCGGGCCGATCTCGGCCGCGCCGTGGGGATCCGCCGGGATACTGCCGATCTCGTGGACGTACGTCCGGCTCATGGGCGGTGAAGGACTCAAGCGCGCCACGCAGGTTGCGGTCCTCGGTGCCAACTACATCGCCAAGCGGCTCGAACCGCACTACCCCGTGCTCTACACCGGCCCCGGAGGGCTGGTCGCGCACGAGTGCATCATCGATCTGCGGCCGCTGACCAAGGCGACCGGAGTGAGCGTCGACGACGTCGCCAAGCGGCTCATCGACTACGGGTTCCACGCGCCGACGATGTCGTTCCCGGTGGCGGGGACGCTGATGATCGAGCCGACCGAGTCCGAGGACCTGATCGAGCTCGACCGGTTCTGCGACGCGATGATCGCGATCCGCGGGGAGATCGAGAAGGTCGGCGCCGGCAAGTGGCCCGCGGACGACAACCCGCTGCGGAACGCGCCGCACACCGCCCGGGCGCTCGGCGGGGAGTGGGAGCACGCGTACACGCGCGAAGAGGCCGTGTTCCCGGCCGGAGTGTCGGTCGCGGACAAGTACTGGCCGCCGGTGCGCCGGATCGACCAGGCCTTCGGTGACCGGAATCTGGTGTGCTCCTGCCCGCCGCTGGACGCCTACGAGGACTGAGCCGGCTGTTGAAGATGGGCCCCGCTTTCGGTGGGGCCCTTCTTCATGTCCCGGGTGGCTCACTCGGTCGCGAGGGAGACCTCGGTCGACTTGATCAGGGCCACGACGGGGGTGCCGGCGGCGAGGGCCAGGTCCTCGGCGGCGTCCTTGGTGATGGCGGCGGTCAGGTCGGTGCCGTCGACCGTCACCTTGACGGCTGCCATGGCGGGGCCGGTGGTGACGCCGGTGACCGTGCCGGGGAGCCGGTTGCGGATCGAGAGGCCCTCGACGGGGCCCGTGGCCAGGGAGATCTCCGTCGACTTCACGAGGGCGCGTACGGCGGAGCCCGCCGTGAGGGCCAGCTCCTCGGCCGCTTCCCTGGTGATCGCGGCGGTGAGGTCCTGGCCGCCGGAGAGCCGGACCTTGACCGTGGCCATCACCTCGCCGGGGGTGACCTCGGTGACGGTGCCAGGGAGTTGGTTGCGGATGCTCAGAGTCATGGCATCAAACTTAGAGCTGCGTACGGCTTACGCCGGGTATGCATGCGTTTGCGTCGCCTTCACCGTGGCCCAGACCTCCGCGCCCGGGTGTAGATCGAGTTCGGCCGCGGCGACCGTGGTGAGGTCCGCGGCGAGGGGGAGCTCGCCGGTGAGGTCGGCGCGGATCTGATTGCCGTGGGTCTCCAGGCCGGCCACCTCGCAGCGCCAGAGATTACGGGCGCTGGAGCCGGTGGGGCGGTCGCCGTAGAGGGTCACGGCGGACGGCGGGAACGCGACGAAGGCCTCTCCCGTGAGGTCCTCGGTGGTGGTGATGTCGGGGCCGGCCTCCAGGTGGACCGTGTGGCCTTCTGACCGGCCCTTGTAGAGGTTCAGGCCCACGAGCTGGGCGATGTAGTCCGTACGGGGATGGCGGGCGATGTCGGACGGGGTGCCCTCCTGCACGACCCGGCCGTGCTCGATCACGACCAGGCGGTCGGCCAGGACCATCGCGTCCAGGGGGTCGTGGGTGACCAGGACGGCGACCGCCTCGAAGTCGGCCAGGTGGCGGCGGAGTTGGGAGCGGACCTCCAGGCGGGTGCGGGCGTCCAGGGCGGCGAGGGGTTCGTCGAGGAGGAGCAGGCGGGGGTGGGTGGCCAGGGCGCGGGCCAGGGCGACGCGTTGGGCCTGGCCGCCGGAGAGTCTGCGGGGTTTGGCTGTGGCGTGGTCGCTGAGACCCATGCGGGTCAGCCACTCCGTTGCCTGTTGGCGGGCCTCTGCCTTTGTCGAGCCCTGGCAGCGGGGGCCGAACGCGACGTTGTCCAGGGCTGTGAGGTGGGGGAAGAGGAGGTAGTCCTGGAAGACGACGCCGACGGGGCGGGATTCGGGGGGTGTGCGGTCCAGGTCGGTGCCGTCGAGGCGGAGGTGGCCGGCGGTGAGGGGGGTGAGACCGGCGAGGGCGCGTAGGGCGGTGGTCTTGCCTGCGCCGTTGGGGCCGAGGAGGGCCACCACCTCGCCGGGGGCTGCCGTGAGGGTGATGTCGAGGTGGAAGGTGGGGTGGGTGACGATCAGGTGGGCGTGGAGGCCGTTGGTCGGGTGCGGGGGTGTTGTGGGCATCCGGCCTTCGGCCGGATTTGTTTTCCCACCCGCACCATCCGTGGCGCTTTCGTTGTCAGGTGCGGATGGCCCCTGTGGGGGCTGAGCGCCGGCGGCGGCTGCGCGGCGAGTGTTCGTCATGACGCCGTCATCCAGCGGTCCCGCAAGCCCGCCAGTACCGCGATCGATACCGCCAGGAGCACCAGGCTCAGGGCGATCGCCGCTGCAGGGTCGCTCTGGAGGGCCAGGTAGACCGCGAGGGGCATGGTCTGGGTGCGGCCGGGGAAGTTGCCGGCGAAGGTGATCGTGGCGCCGAACTCGCCCAGGGCTCGGGCCCAGGCGAGGACGGCGCCGGCGGCGATGCCCGGGGCGATCAGCGGGAGGGTCACGCGGCGGAAGGCCGTGAAGCGGGAGGCGCCCAGGGTGGTGGCCGCCTCCTCGTAGCGAGGGTCAGCCGCGCGCAGGGTGCCCTCCACGCTGATGACCAGGAACGGCATCGCCACGAAGGTCTCCGCGACGATGACGCCTGCCGTGGTGAAGGGGAGCGTGACGCCGAACCAGGAGTCCAGCCAGCGGCCCACGATGCCGTTGCGGCCCAGTGCCATCAGGAGGGCCACGCCGCCCACCACCGGAGGGAGGACCAGGGGGAGGGTCACCAGGGCGCGGACCAGGCCCCGGCCGGGGAACTCGGTGCGGGCCAGGAGCCAGGCCAGGGGGACGCCGATCAGGAGACTGAGGGCGGTCGCGGCCGTGGCGCACACCAGGGACAGACGTAGCGCCTGCCATACCTCGGCGCTGGTCAGCTGTTCCGGGAGGGTGCTCCAAGGGGCCCGGACCAGCAGGGCGACCAGGGGGAGGATCAGGAACGCCAGGCCCAGCAGGGCCGGGAGGAGCAAAGGAAGCGGTACACCCTTGAACGGCTGCCGGGCGCGGCGGCGCCGCGGACCGCCCTTGAGGGTGTCCGCGGCGCCGGTCCTGTCGAGGGACGTCACGGCTTGAGGAACCCGGCCGAGGTCAGGACCTTCTGGCCCTCGGCGGACTGGACCAGCTCGATGAACGCCTTCGCCGTGGCGGCGTTGGGGGCGTCCTTGAGCAGGGCGATCGGGTAGTCGTTGACGGCGTCGGCCGACTCGGGGAAGTCCACGCCCTCCACCTTCTCACCCGCGGCCTTCACATCGGTCTTGTAGACCACCGCGGCGTCGGCCTCCTTGAGCTCCACCTTCGTCAGAGCGCTCTTGACGTCCTGCTCGTAGGAGACCGGGGTGAGCTTGAGGCCGCCGGCGTCGAGGGCCTTCTGGGCGGCGGCGCCGCAGGGGACCTCCTCGTCGCACAGCACGACCTTCAGGCCGGACTTGGTGAGGTCCTTGAGGGAGGAGATCTTGTCCGGGTTGCCCGGCAGGGTGGCGATCTCCAGCTGGTTGCGGACGAAGGTGGCGGGCGTGCCCGTGGCGCCCCCCGCGTCCGTGACGATCTTCATCGTCTTGGGGCTGGCCGCGGCGAACACGTCGGCGCCGGCGCCGCTCGTGATGCTGGCGGCCAGGGTGTCGCTGCCGCCGAAGTTGAAGGTGACCTCGGTGCCGGGATGCGTCTTCTCGAACTCCTTGCCCAGGGTCGTGAAGCTCTCCTTCAGGGAGGCCGCGGCGAAGACGTTCACCGTGCCGGACAGCTTCGCCGACGCGGAGGCCGAGGTGTCGGAGCCCGCGGAGTCGGAGTCCGAGTCTGAGTCGGAGGAGGAGCAGGCGGTCAGGGCCAGCAACGCGGCGGTTCCGGCACCGGCCAGCTGCAGGGTCCGGCGGGTGCGACGGGTCCGGCGAGCGGAACGGGTCATCACGGTCTACTCCTTCATGTCTTCGGGCTTGGGCCGCTGGGGCCCGGCAGCGGCCTCTCGAGGACCCTGCGGCGATGATACTGCCGCATATGCAAGGCGTAAGTCTCCTGTTGCATCGCATGATCCGGCCCCATGGCGGGGTGGGGTGCGCATGTGCGTTTGTACGGGACTGCCTTGCGGGTGCGGTCCTGCCGGAGGTGGTGTCCCATGAAGCAGCTGGTTGCCGAACTGGCCCTGAGCGGGGATCTCGCCCGTCCGGCCCGGCTGACCATGCCGGACCTGCTGCGCTGGCTGAAGCACCGGGCGTTCTCCGGTGGCCGACGCGGACGGGCATCGCGCGCTGTTGTCCTGGGCCGAGATCGACCCGGACTTCGCCCATGCGCCCGTGCTGTTGGCGGTGAGCATCGACGAGGCCCCGCTCGACCGGGCCGGACCTCAGCTCGTGTTGCCGCAGGACCGGTGCGGGGCGCGCCATGTCGGCGGGGTCACCGGGATACGGGTGGACGGTGGGTACGAGGGCTGGGCCGGTCAGACCCGGGTCTGACCGGCCCTGGTCTGAGCGGTCTGTGGGCTTCTCAGGTGCGGTCGATGTGTACGTTTGTCGACTTCACGCGGGCCGTGGCCTCCATTCCGACCTCCAGGCCCAGTTCCTCGACGGCCTCGCGGGTCAGCAGGGAGACCAGGCGGTGCGGGCCGGCCTGGATCTCGACCTGGGCGGCGACGTCGCCGAGCTTGATCGCGGTGACGATGCCGGGGAAGGCGTTGCGGACCGAGGTGTACGACGGCTCTTCGTCGCCGGTGTCGCTCCTGGCCAGCTCGACGGAGAACGCGGCCAGGTCCCGGCCGTCGATGAGCCGGCGCCCGCCCTCGTCGCGGTGGGTGGCCATCCGGCCCGCGTCAGCCCAGCGGCGCGCGGTGTCGGGGCTCACGCCCAGGAGTCGGGCCGCCTGGCCGATCGTGTACGACTGCATGCGGATCACGATAGGGGCATCAACGGTGAACGGAGGGTGCGGGGTTGAGCGTTGGGTATAACGCGATATAGCTTTTGGTTCGGCACCTGGGATCGGAGTGAGGGCATGTCGGGTGAGTTGGCGCGGGGTGGCGGGGACGCACCGGTCGAGCTGAGGGCCTCGCATGCGGACCGGGACCGGGTCGTGGACATGCTGCGTATCGCGGCGGGGGACGGCCGGCTGACCGCTGAGGAACTCGACGAGCGCCTGGAGACGGCCCTGTCCGCCCGCACCCTGGGGGAGCTGGCCGGGCTGACGGCGGACCTTCCGGTGGACGGGGTCGGCGAGGTCAAGGACGTCGTCCGGATCGAGCAGCAGGGCGGGTCGGCCGTGCGCGGCGACGGGTGGGCGGTACCCCGGCGGCTGGAGGTCCAGTCCACCTGGGGTGACGTGACGCTCGACTTCACCGACGCGGTGATCACGTACGACACGCTCTACGTCGACCTCGACATGCGGGGCGGGACGCTGCGGCTGGTGACGCGGCCCGGCGTCGTGGTGGAGACCGACTCGCTCGTCGTCGAGTACGCCCAGGTGAAAACGCGTCCTGCCGGCGACTCGGGCACACCTGTCGTGCTGCGGGTGGAGGTCGGCGGGCGGCTGAGGTACGGCAAGGTCGTGGCCCGGGGGCGGCGGGGGTTCCTCAGGAGATCCCGGACGCCCTGAGCACCGACAGGGCGGCCTCGTCTTCGATCTCCTGGCCGAGGTGGCGTAGGGCGTCCGTGCTCTGGCGCAGAGTGCCGTGTGCGAGCGAGTGGCGTACGCCCGTGTCCAGTTCGTGCCAGAGAAAAGGATTGGCGATCAGGACACGGGGGTCGCATTCCAGGCGGTTGCCGTGGGTGTCGCGGAGGATCAGGTGCGAGGAGATCTGGCCGTAGAGCTGTACTGAAACCAGGGCGTCCGTGTGGACCCGGTGGTGGCCTGCGAGGCCCTGTACTTCCAGCCAGCCCGGTCCTGCGGTGATGCGTTGGGGGAAGAGGACCGCGAAGACCGTGGCGGACAGGGTGAGCCAGAGCAGGGCGCGGGTGAGGGTCAGGGTGCCCATGTCCCAGTCGACGAACAGGGTCAGGGCGCCGAAGGTGAGGGCGAGGCCTGCCGCCAGCCGGACGGTGCCGCGCCAGTGGCGGTCGCCGGTGGGGTGTGGGGGGTTGCTCCGTCCGCTCGGTCGCATGAGTCGACGGTAGGGCGAGACGGGGGTGGGGGTGCTGCCACTGACAGTGCTCTGACGTCGTTCCGTTGAAGATTGACGCGATTTCTACGGCGGTCCGTCTGCGGGCGCGGGTAGGCCCTGTGGGGGCTTGGAGCCGTCGACGGGTCGGATGCGCGTGCGGCCTGTTCGTCCGTCAGCCCGTGTGCACCCGCGGGCGGCGGGCTCTGTCCGGTTCTGCCTCGCGGAGGACCTCTCGGGTGACCGGGGCCACCTCGCCCTGGCCGAAGAGGAAGAAGCGGAGGAAGTTGGTGAACGGGTTGCCCTCGGTCCACTCGAAATAGATGTGGGGAGTGCAGCCCGTGGTGTCGCGGACGTGGAGCAGCAGCGCGGCCAGGGCGTTGGGGATGGAGGAGGATTCCAGGGTCAGGACGCGGTAGCGGTTGTGGAGGACCTCACCGCGCACCGTCAGGCCCGCCTCGAACTCCGAGGGGTCCAGGACCGTGACCTCTACGAAGACGAAGTCCTCCTGGCCGGGGATGTCGTTGTCCTCGCGGATCTGCTCGATCTTGTCGCGGTACTCGGCTTTGTCGCGCTGGTCGGGCTCGTTGGCGATGAAGCGGATCTTGCGGCTGGCGATGTCCCTGATGAAACGTTCCGCCATGGGGTCGAGGGTCACGCTCGTCACGCGGAGCTCGAAGGCTCGGGCCAGGCGGGAGAGCAGGGAGACCAGGATGATGCCGGCGATGAAGCAGGCGCCGATCTTCACGCCGTCCGGGCGCTCGATGACGTTGACGACCGTCGTGTAGAGGAACACCGCCGAGATGACGGCGAAGCCGACGGTCCAGTTGCGCTGGCCGGCCTTGCGGGCGGCGATGGTCACCGCGATCGCGGCGGAGCTGATCAGGACCAGAACGCCGGTGGCGTACGCGCCGCCCTGGGCGTCCACGTCGGCGTCGAAGATCCAGGTGACCAGGAAGGCGATCAGGGTGAAGACGATGACCATCGGGCGGACGGCCCTGGCCCAGTGCGGGGCCATGCCGTAGCGGGGCAGGTAGCGGGGCATCAGGTTCAGCAGGCCGGCCATCGCGGAGGCGCCGGCGAACCACAGGATGGCGATCGTCGAGACGTCGTAGACCGTGCCGAAGGCGCCGCCCAGGTACTCGTGGGAGAGGAAGGCGAGGGCGCGGCCGTTGGCCTGGCCGCCGGACTCGAACTCCTTCTCCGGGATCAGGAGGGTGGTGATGAAGCTGGTGGCGATCAGGAAGCAGCTCATGATCACGGCGGCGGTGGTGAGCAGCTTCTTCGTGTCGCGGATCCGGCCGGCCGGGTTCTGATCGGTCTCGCCGGGCTCACCCTTGACGTGCGGCATGACGGCGACGCCGGTCTCGAAGCCGGAGAGGCCGAGGGCGAGCTTGGGGAAGACGATCAGGGCCACGCCGATCATCACGAAGACGTTGCCGTGCTCGTTGGTCAGGGCGGTCGACCAGTCGGTGACCACGTGTCCGGCGGTGACGACGTGCCAGAGGCCGACGATCACGACGACGACGTTCAGCGCGAGGTAGATGCCCACCAGGACGACCGCGACGCCGATCGCCTCCAGGAAGCCCTTGAGGAACACCGCGCCGAGCAGGGCGACCAGGATGAGGGTGATCAGGAGCTGCTTGTCGTGCAGGGCGCTGTTCAGGTGCGGGTTCTCGACGAGGTGGGTCGAGGCGTCGGCGGCCGACAGGGTGATGGTGATCAGGAAGTCGGTGGCGGCGAAGCCGAGCAGGGTCAGGACGAAGAGCTTGCCCTTCCAGAAGGTGAGCAGGCGCTCCAGCATCGCGATCGAGCCCTGGCCGTGGGGGCTCTCCTCGGCCACGCGGCGGTACACGGGCAGTGCGCCCGCCAGGGTCACGATCACCAGGACGATGGTCGCGATCGGGGAGAGCAGGCCGGCCGCGAGCGCCGCGATGCCGGGCTGGTAGCCGAGGGTCGAGAAATAGTCGACGCCGGTGAGACACATGACCCGCCACCACGGCTGGCCCTCCGGCTCCGGCTTGGACTCGGTCGGCTGGGCCGGCCGGCCGTGGTTGCCCTTGCCCATGTCGGACAGGCCTTCCAGCATCCATGCGCGCAGCCGACTGGGCGGCGCGTGTTCGGTGGTGGCCATCGGGGCTCCTGTGTGCGGCTCAGCGTGTGTTTCCGGCCATCGCCTGGACGGCCGCATCAGCGTAAGCGGAGAGTGACGTCAGGGCCCACGGATGAGGGGGCTGGGGGCGTCAAGCTTCCGTTAAGACTCGCTTTGGGGATGTCCGCGGCACGGCAAGTGGGGAGTGTAGGGACTGATTCGGGGTGGATCGCGTCGGAGTGGGGACTGAGGGGGCGGGGCGGCGGCAGTGGACACCCAGCGTCATGTCGTACGTCGGTGCGCGGAGCGATTCTTGGCGGCACGGCAGCGGCGTCGGCCGCCGACGTCCCGTACGCCGTGAGGCCCTGGACGGCATCCGCGGCCGGGGCGTGGGTCTGTGGCCCCGGTGTCTTGTCGCCGGCCCCCTGGCCACCTACAGTGCGACTCCGTAACGTTCGCCAGATCATCCGAAAGTTTCGCCAAGGTGCTGCTGGAGGGCCCGCTTCCGGTGTGGTCCGGGTCGGGCATGCAGGACCCTGAGGCGCCGCACCTCTACCGCATCGGTGAGTGGTGGTACCTCCTGGTCGCCGAGGGCGGTACGGCCCATGGGCACAGCGTCTCGATCGCCCGGGCGAGGTCGCCGCGCGGGCCCTATGAACCGGCCCCGGACAACCCGATCCTGACCCACCGCAGCACCGGTCTGCCCATCCAGTGCACCGGTCACGCCGACCTGGTGGAGGCGGCCGACGGCAGCTGGTGGATGGTGCTCCTCGGTACCCGTCCGCGCGGGTACTTCCCGTCCTTCCATGTGCTGGGCCGCGAGACGTTCCTGACCCCGGTGGAGTGGGTCGACGGCTGGCCGAGGGCGGGGCTGGTACGGGAGCGACACCCGGCGCCGGCCGCCTGGCACGCCGTCGAAATACCGCCCGCACGGGACGACTTCGACGCCGCCGACCTGGCCCCGCACTGGATCTCCCCGCGCCGCAGGCCGGACGGCTCGTGGTCGCTGGGGGAGCGGCCGGGATGGCTGACCCTGCGGGCGACGGGGACCAGCCTCGACCGGCCCGGGCACACCTTCGTGGGGCGCCGTCAGCAGCACCACGACTGCCGGTTCGCGGCCCGGCTGGACCCCGGGGCGGGGCGCTCCGGACTCTCCGTCCGCCTCGACGAGGCGCATCACTACGACATCGAGGTGGCTGGGGGAGAAGCGGCCGTGTTCGCCCGGATCGGCCCGGTGCGGCAGTGCCTCGCGCGACGGACGGTGGAGTCGGGGCCGGTCACGCTCACCGTGGAGGTCCGTACGGACTCGCCGGTGTCCCCAACCGGGCAGGAGGAGCCGGGAGTTCGCGCAGGAGGCCCCGACGTGGTGGCGCTCGGGGTCGACGGCGTACGGCTCGCCGAGCTCGACGGCCGTTATCTGTCCACGCAGGTCGCCGGTGGCTTCACCGGGCGGGTGGTCGGAATGTACGTCACCGAGGGCAGCGCGGCCTTCGACTGGTTCGAGTATGTGCCCGAGCCGCAGGCGTAGTTCCGGAAAGCGTCGGAAACTCTCGGTCCGGGCCGATCGGTGCCAACCGGCCCGGACACCGGGGAAGTCGGCCGCAGATTCACCGCGTACAAGGGGTTGCCACCGTTTGGCAGCTGTCTCTAGGGTGCGGCATCAACGAACCTTTCTGGATCAACTCCGAAACTTTCGGTCCAGCGGACGGGCGTAGACGCCCCGTCCCGTACCCAAGGAGCACACCATGGGCGACCCGGCACTGTCCCGCCGCGGCTTCCTGGCGGCGTCCGCCGCGGCCGGTCTGGGCATGACCGCACTGAGTGGCTGCGGTGACTCGGATGATGAGGGGTCGTCCGACGGGACGACCACCATCGAATGGTGGAACATCTCCACCACCGAGCCGGCCAAGAGCGTCTGGGCGGCCCTCGCCAAGAAGTTCGAGGCCCAGAACCCCAAGGTCAAACTGAAGATCGTGCAGCTGGAGAACGACGCCTACAAGTCGAAGATGACGGCACTGATCGCCTCCGGGAAGCTCCCCGACATCTTCCACACCTGGGGTGGCGGCGTCCTCAAGCAGCAGGTCGACGCGGGTCTCGTCGAGGACCTCACCGACCGGACGAAGCCATGGGCCGACAGCCTGCTGAAGGTGTCGAAGGAGGCCTACCTCCTCGACGACAAGGTGTACGGCATCCCGTTCGACATCGGCATGATCGGCTTCTGGTACAACAAGGCGCTCTTCAAGCAGGCCGGCATCAGCGAACCCCCCACCACCTGGGGCGCGTTCCTCGAAGCCGTCAGCAAGCTGAAGTCGAAGAACATCACCCCCATCGCCCTCGCGGGCAAGGAGAAGTGGCCCGGCATGTACTACTGGGCCTACCTCGCGATGCGCACCGCCGGTGCGAGCGCCCTGCAGAAGGCCTATGACGACAAGGACTTCACCGGCGCCGAGTTCATCCAGGCGGGCGCCCACCTCAAGACCCTCGTCGATCTCGAGCCGTTCCAGAAGGGCTACCTCAACGCCGCCTACTCCACCCCGACCGGCCAGGCGGCCTCCGTCGGCAATGGCAAGGCGGCGATGGAGCTCATGGGCCAGT
Organism: Streptomyces sp. NBC_00019; assembly: GCF_045041015.1. NCBI lineage: Bacteria > Bacillati > Actinomycetota > Actinomycetes > Kitasatosporales > Streptomycetaceae > Streptomyces > Streptomyces sp. NBC_00019. Next base: position 2,081,630 of record NZ_CP108302.1, on the reverse strand, counting down.
GGGCCCCGAGCGTGCAGGCCGACTCCGGCAAGGGCCTCGGCAAGGACCTGGGCTTCTTCCCGTTCCCCGCGGTCGAGGGCGGCAAGGGCACCATCACCGAGGTGTTCGGCGGCGGCGGTGGGCACGCCCTGCGCCGGGGCGCCCCGCAGGCGGCCGTCGACTTCCTGAAGTTCTTCGCCTCCGAGGCCACCGACCTGGAACTGGTCAAGAAGACCGGCACCCTCCCGGTGGTCCCCGGCGCCGAGAGCGCGATCGCCGACCCCAACATCAAGGCCGTACAGACGCAGCTGAACGCCGCCACCGGCTTCCAGCTCTACCTCGACCAGGCGTACGCCCCCGCGGTCGGCCAGGAGGTCAACGACAGCGTGGCCGCGCTCATCGCCGGCTCCAAGTCTCCCGAACAGGTCGCCCAGTCGATCACGAAGTCCGCGAAGGAAGAGCAGTAGCAGGCGATGACCTCCACGTTCCTCGCAGACAAGCGGAGCGGCCCCGGTGCCGATGCCCCGCCCCCGGACACCGTCAGGGCCCGGGGGCGGGCCCGGCGGCGCGTCCTCAACTGGCTCACGGCGATGGGCTTCCAGCTGCCCGCCCTGGTCCTCTTCACCGGGCTCGTGCTGCTGCCGATGCTGTTCGCGCTGTACGCCGCCTTCTTCCGCTGGGGCGGCTTCGGGATGCCCGAGGACTACGTCGGTGTCGACAACTTCACCGACCTCTTCGACAACCCGGTCTTCCTGGGCGACCTGTGGCGCTGCCTCGTCCTGGTCGTCCTCACGCTCGCGCTCCAGCTGCCGTTCGCGCTCGCCATGGCGGTCCTGCTCAACCAGCGGCTGCGCGGCCGGGCCGTCTACCGGATGCTGTTCTTCGCGCCCTACGTGCTGTCCGAGGCCATCACCGGCGTGCTCTTCAGCATGGTGTTCGCCCCGGACGACGGACTGGCCGACCATCTCCTCGGCAGCATCGGCCTCGACAGCCTCGGCGGCGAGTGGTTCGCCGATCAGTCGTATGTGATGGCGACCCTGTTCATCGTCATGACCTGGAAGTACTTCGGCTTCCACATGATGCTCCTGCTGGCCGGACTCCAGTCCGTCCCCCGGGAGCTGACCGAGGCGGCGCTGATCGACGGTGCGGGCGCCTGGCAGCGCTTCCGCAGCGTCACCCTGCCGCTGCTCGCGCCCACCATCCGCATCAGCATCTTCCTGGCCGTCATCGGCTCGATCCAGCTCTTCGACCTGGTGTGGGTGATCACCCAGGGCGGCCCCGACCACCACTCCGAGACCATGGCCGTGACCATGTTCCAGTACGGCTTCAAGCGCTACCAGGTCGGCTACGCCAGCGCGATCAGCGTGGTCATGTTCGGGATCTGCCTCGTCTTCGCCCTCGCCTACCAGCGGTTCGTGCTGCGCCGCGACCTCGAAGGGGCCACCACCACGATGAGGGGGGCCGGGAAATGAGCCGCAGGAACGCCCGCACGTTGCCCTTGCACCTCATCCTCGTCGCCGTCGGCGTCGTCATGCTCGTACCCCTGGTGTACGCCGTCCTGTCCGGCTTCAAGTCCACCGACGAGCTCTCCAGCAACCCCTTCGGACTGCCGAAGCGCTGGCTGGGGAGCAACTACACCGACATCCTCGGCGGAAGCGACTTCTGGAAGCTGCTCGGCAACAGCACGCTGATCGCGGTCGCCACGACCGTGCTCGTCGTCGCGGTGTCCGCGCTCGCGGCCTTCTCCTTCGCCCGGTTCGCCTTCCGGGGCCGGGAGGTGCTGTTCACCTTCTTCACGATGGGGCTGATGTTCCCCTTCGCGGTGGCCGCCCTGCCCCTGTTCCTGCTGCTGCGCTATCTCGATCTGCTCGACAACCCGCTGGGCGTGATCCTGCCGCAGGCCGCGTTCGGGCTGCCGATGACCATCATCATCCTGCGCGCCTTCTTCCGGGAGATCCCGGGCGAACTGGAGGAGGCGGCCACCCTCGACGGGTGCAGCTCCTTCGGCTTCTTCTGGCGGGTGCTGCTGCCCATGGCCCGGCCCGCTCTCGGCACCGTCTCGGTGCTCGCCGTCGTCACCAGCTGGAACAACTTCATGCTGCCGCTGCTGGTGTTCACCGACAACACCTGGTGGACGCTGCCCATCGGCGTCCAGCAGTTCCAGGGCCAGTACTCCGCGGAGTACGCCCGCGTCTTCGCCTATCTCGTCCTCGCGATGGTTCCCGCCCTCGCCTTCTACTCGGTCGCCGAGCGCCAGCTCGTCGGCGGCCTCACCGCCGGCGCGACGAAGGGATGACCAGCGCCGGACGTTCGTACGGCTCGCCCACACACCCGCACGTGAGGAGTCGCACCATGCGCAAGAACCGTCTCAGACTCGTCGGCGCCCTCGCCGTCGCCCTGATGGCTGCCGGAGTCGGTACCGGTGTGCCCGCCCAGGCGCACGACAAGCCGACCACACTCGCCGACCTCGCCCAGCGGCACGGCCGCTACTACGGCAGCGCCACCGACAACCCCGAACTCGTCGACGAGCCCTACAAGGCGGTCCTCGGCAGCGAGTTCGACATGATCACCCCCGGCAACGGCCAGAAGTGGTACGCCACCGAGCCGCAGCAGGGTGTCTTCGACTTCTCCAAGGGCGACGAGATCGTGAACCTCGCTCGCGCCAACCACCAGCGGGTACGCGGCCACACCCTGGTCTGGCACAGCCAGCTGCCCGACTGGCTGACCAGCCGCGAGTGGACGGCGACCGAGCTGCGGGCCGTGCTGAAGAAGCACATCCAGACCGAGGTACGGCACTACCGCGGCAAGATCTACGCCTGGGACGTCGTCAACGAGGCCTTCAACGAGGACGGCACCTACCGCGAGACGGTCTTCTACAAGACGCTCGGCCCCGGCTACATCGCCGACGCGCTGCGCTGGGCCCACCAGGCCGACCCGAAGGCCAAGCTCTACCTCAACGACTACAACGTGGAGGCGGTCGGCCCCAAGAGCGACGCCTACTACAAGCTGGCCAAGGAACTGAAGGCACAGGGCGTCCCCCTGCACGGCTTCGGCCTCCAGGCGCACCTCGCGCTCCAGTACGGCTATCCGACCACCCTCGAGGACAACCTGCGGCGCTTCGCCAGGCTCGGCCTGGACACCGCGCTCACCGAGGTCGACATCCGGATGATCCTGCCCGCGGACGAGACCAAACTGGCCACACAGGCCCAGTGGTACCGGGACCTGACCGAGGACTGCCTCGCGGTGCGCCGCTGCGTCGGCATCACGCTCTGGGACTACACCGACAAGTACTCCTGGATCCCGGCGTTCTTCGAGGGCCAGGGCGCGGCGCTGCCGTGGGACGAGCAACTGCAGCCCAAGCCCGCCTACTTCGCGATCAAGGAGGCGCTCAAGAAGTAGCGGTACGGCGGTGAGACGCCCGGCGGCTGGGCAAGGAGGGGAGTCCGCCGGGGTGCGGCCCGGCCCGGCGGTGTGGCTCACCGCCGGGCCGGTGCCGGGTCAGCGCGCCGGGGGTGCGGTGCTCGCGCGGACCACCAGTTCCGTGCCGAGCTCCACCCTCGGCGAGTCCGGCTGCTCGTCGCGGGCCAGCTTGAGCACCGTGCGGACGGCCAGCTTGCCCATGTCGGCGAGCGGTTGACGGACCGTGGTGAGCGGCGGGGCGGACCAGCGGACTTCCGGAAGGTCGTCGAAACCGACCAGGCTCATGTCCTCCGGGACCCGGAGCCCGCGTCTGCGCAGTGCCTCGATCGCGCCGAGCGCCATCTGGTCGCTGGCCGCGAAGATCGCCGTCGGCGGTTCGGGCAGGTCCAGCAGCGCGTTGCAGCCCTCGAAGCCGGACTCGGGGTGGAAGTCGCCGGGGACGACGAGGGAGTCGTCGACGGTGAGCCCCGTGCCCTCCAGGGCGGCGCGGTAGCCGTCGAAGCGGGCTCGGGAGCACAGCAGCCGGGGCGGGCCCGAGATCAGACCGATCCTGCGGTGGCCCAGCGACAGCAGATGCTCGGTGGCCGCCATGCCGCCCGACCAGTTCGCGGCGCCGATGGTGGGGGCGTCCAGCGCGGGGGAGCCCGCCGGGTCGACGACGACCAGCGGGACGCCGAGGATGCGCAACTCCTCGTGCAGCACCGGCTCCAGGACCGACGTGACCAGGATGACGCCGTCGGAGGCGCGGGCCCGCAGATTGCGCATCCACTCGCGGGCGTCGCCGGAGCGGCCGTGGATCGCCGAGACCACGGTGCCGACGCCGGCCGCGTGCGCCACCTCCTCGACCCCGCGGATGATCTCCACCGCCCAGGGGCTGTCGAGGTCGTTGAAGACCAGGTCGAGCAGGGCCGCACCGCTGGCGGAGGTGCTCGGGCGCTTGCGGTAGCCGTACTGGCGGAGCAGTTCCTCCACGCGGGCCCGGGTCCTGGGCGACACGTCGGAGCGGCCGTTGACGACCCGGGAGACGGTCGGCACGGAGACGCCGGCCTGTCGGGCGATCTCGGTGATCGTGACCCGGCCCCCGGTCTCGGGCGCCCCCTCGGTGTCGACCTCGTGTGCTGCCAACTCCCCACCTCCGTCGACGGATCGAAACTTCCAGAAGTCTTCCGGAAAACCGGTGCCCATGGGAAGTGCGTCAGGGAGAAGAGCGCATTCCGCATGGGGAACTACAGGGAGTGATCGCCCCCGGACATGCGTCGGGGCCGGTTCGCAGCGCAGGTCTGCGGGCCGGCCCCTCAAGTCACCGGGCGGTCGGTCCCACCGCCCGGTAGTGCCTCAGGCGGCGGTCATCACCTGTTCGGTGCCCATGGGGCGGTGCGGGGCGATGATCTTGCCGTCGGGCAGGAGCTCACCGGTGTCCTCGAATTGCAGAACGCCGTTGCACAGCAGGCTCCATCCCTGCTCCGGGTGGTGCGCCATGAGGCGGGCGGACTCCCGGTCGGCGGATTCGGCTGTCGGACACGGCGGCTGGTGCTGGCACATTGGTGGGATCTTTCGCTTTGTCGTGGTTTTCATCGCTGCCCCCGTTGTGATAAGTCGGTCGGCACCAGTGTTGCCCCACGGGCGTCAATCCGCAGGGATTTGGCAGCACCGCTACTCACAGGTTCATGACGCATCACCCGCGCGGACGGTTCATTCCAACTGCACTGTCTCTTCGGGTGGTTCGGGATGGTCGGATGGGGCTAGTCCGGACGGGGTGCGGGCATGAAAAGGGCTCGTACGAGCTGCAATTCGCTCGTACGAGCCCCATAATCGAAGATGTCAGGCGAGCTGTCCCAGAAGCGGGGCCGGAGTCGCCCGGTGGGTCAGGACCGGGAGCAGTTCGGCGACGCGGTGCGGCCGGTGGGCCGCGATACCGGGCGGGGCGGGCGCCAGCGGGACGAGTAGATCGGTGGCGGCGGGGTGGCCGGTGGCGCCGTCCGCCGTGATGTCGCCGTGCAGCCAGAGGGTGAGCATGTAGAGGCCCGGGACCGACAGCAGGCGGGGCTGATAGGGCTGTTGCATGGTCTCGGCCTGGCGCAGCGCACGCTCGGTGGAGGCGATGTAGGGGCCCTCGAAGAAGTGCGAGAAGGCCCAGCCGTCCGGGGTCAGCCGGGTCTCGGCGGCGGCCACCGCGCGCTCCTGGCAGCGGATCAGGAAACGCCACCCGGTCAGTCGGGTGGCGGAGGCGCCCGCGGCGGTGATCTCGTCAAGTACGTGTACAGGCAGTGGGAGTTCGGGTGTCGCGGGTCCCTGGGCGGTGCGGAGGGAGGGAGTCCGGGCCTCGCGGACGGCGGTGGGCGAACCGAGCGCGGTGAGGACGGAGCGAAGTGCGGGCGCGGGAGCCGGGGGGACATGCAGCGGCATGGTGGGTCGCCTCTCATTCGACAGGCACAGTGGCGCGAGGGCGTGGGCGGACGGCGCTGTCAGCTCGCGGGGTCAGAGAGGCGGGGGCCGGGTCATGGATGCGTGGGCTGTGCGTGAGACCTGCCGTACGTCACCTCGACGACAGGATCAACAGACCGTCGGCGCCAACCTTCTGCCTCGTTCGCGGAGTTTATACGACACGTGTTCAGACGGTGTTTCATCTACCCGTTTCCGACGTGAACAGCAAGGGGTCATTCAGTCGGCGATACGTGGGAATCATCCCGATTTTCGGCGACGGTACGGCGATGACCTCGATGAATACCGTGGGTGCGGTCGGCCAATTCTCGTCGGCGTTTTTCACGAGGCGTGTGGGGAACCCGAAACTGCACAGTGCCGCATGCCCGGTGAATGTGCCGCCGGTCTCCTCCAACAGCGTAGCGGGCACCGAGGCCGCGCGGGACGTTATCGATCGTCTCCACTGGGCATCATCCCACGTGACCCGACACCGGCGGCCGGATCTTCGGTCCGCACATCCAAGGAGGGACGCTCGATGGGGGAGAAGGTCGCGGCAGGTCGGTTCGACCTGTCCGATCGGCAGCTCTACCGCGGCAAGCTCCGCAAGTGCCTGACGGGACTGGAGCGGCTGCTGGCGGAGAAGCGGTTCGATCGCCCGAAGAACCTCATGGGGCTCGAGATCGAATTGAATCTCGCCGGTGCCGACGGTATGCCGAAAATGTTGAATGCGCAGGTTCTCGAGCGTATCGCAAGCCGAGATTTCCAAACAGAACTCGCCATGTTCAACCTGGAAGTAAACATAGCCCCACATCCGTTGGGGGGCCGGGTATTCGATCGGCTCGCCGAAGAACTCCGCACCTCGCTGGCATATGCCCATCGAAAAGCGGGAGAGCTCGACGCGGGAATCGTGATGATCGGCATTCTGCCGACGCTCGACCGGGACGACCTGGTTTCCTCCAACCTCTCGGACGTCGACCGTTACGCGCTGCTCAACGAACAGATCGTGGCCGCCCGGGGCGAGGACTTCGTCCTGGACATCGACGGCGTCGAGCATCTCGTCTGCACCTCGAAGTCCATAGCCCCGGAAGCCGCCTGCACCTCCGTGCAGTTGCATCTCCAGGTCACCCCGGGCCGCTTCGCCGACGTGTGGAACGCGGCGCAGGCCGTCGCCGCCGCGCAGATCGCCGTAGGAGCCAACTCCCCCTTCCTGTTCGGGCGTGAGCTGTGGCGCGAGTCGCGGCCGCCGCTGTTCCAGCAGTCCACGGACACCCGGCCGCCGGAGCTCCAGGCGCAGGGTGTGCGGCCGCGGACCTGGTTCGGGGAGCGGTGGATCTCCTCGGCGCACGACCTGTTCGAGGAGAACCTGCGCTACTTCCCGGCGCTGCTGCCGATCTGCGACGACGAGGATCCGCTGCGGGTCCTGGACGAGGGGGGCGTCCCCTCGCTCGCCGAACTCGTCCTGCACAACGGCACCGTGTACCGCTGGAACCGGCCGGTGTACGGCATCGCCGACGGTGTCCCGCACCTGCGGGTGGAGAACCGGGTCCTGCCCGCGGGGCCCACCGTCACCGACGTCATCGCCAACGCGGCCTTCTACTACGGCGTGGTCCGCGCCCTCGCCGAGGACTCCCGGCCGGTGTGGACCCGGCTGCCCTTCGAGGCAGCCGCCGCCAACTTCGACGCGGCCTGCAAGCACGGCATCGAGGCCCGCTTCGACTGGCCGCGGCGCGGACGGTACGGCGGCGGGCTGACCCAGGTCGACGCCGTCACCCTGGTACGCGACGAACTGCTGCCGCTCGCGTCGGCGGGCCTGGACGCGTGGGGGGTCGAACCCGCGGACCGGGACCTGTACCTGGGTGTGATCGACGAGCGGTGCCGGCGGCGGGCCAACGGGGCGACCTGGCAGGCCTCGACGTTCCACCGGGCCCTGGAGTCGGGCCTCGACCGCGACGCCGCACTCGCCGCGACGACCCGCCGGTACGCCGAGCTGATGCACCTCGGTGAGCCGGTGCACACCTGGCCGGTGGGGTTGCCGGAGCCGGTGCCGCTGGGGTGAGCGGCGAGGGAAGGTACTCGGGGAAGGGCACGGCCGGATGGGCCCCCTTCGCCCGCTCAGCCCTGCCCGCTCCCCTCCGCCCCCGCCGCCACGATCGCCTTGAGGATCACCTCGTGGATCTGGGAGGGGTCGGAGACCTCCTGGCCGGTGCCGCCGGTGGACTTCGCTATCTGCTGGGCCTCCTCGCGGTCGGCGTCGGGGCCGACGGCGATCATGATGAGCGGGACCGGGCGGTCGGGGTCGGTGAGTTCCTGCAGACGCCTGATGAGCGTGGAGCGGGAGATGCTGCCGGGGTCCTGGTTGACGCCGTCGGTCAGCACGACCAGGGCGTTGAACTTGCCCTTGGCGTAGGAGGCGGTGGCCTCCGTGTACGCGGCGAGCGTGGTGTCGTACAGGCCCGTCGCGCCGTTCGGGACCGGAGCCAGTTCGCTGAAGGCCGCCGACAGCTTGTCCCGTTGGGTTCCGCCGTCCTTGCTGTCGCCGAGGCGTCCGGTCGGGACGAGGACGCGGTAGTCCTTGTCGCCGTCCAGCTTGGTGGAGAACTGCCACAGACCGATCTCGTCCTCCGGCGTGAACGTGGCGAGCGCCTGGAGGAGAGATGCCTTGGTCACGTCCATGCGTGACCGGTTCGTGCCCGGGACCAGCTCGGACATGGAGGAGGACGCGTCGACGACCGTGGTGACCCGTGCGTTCTGCACCGTGATCGTCCATGTGCCGAGGGCTTCCTGGAGGGCCGCCTCCGAGGCCGGCTTGAGGGCGTCCTGCGCGTACGGCTGCGGCTTGCTGCCGCCGGCCCGCGTCACCAGCGTCTGCGCGACCTCGTCGGTGGAGGTGCGGAACCCGTACTTCTCCATGAGCCGGCGCTGCTCGGGCTTGCGCAGATAGTTCATGAACTTCAGCGCCGCCCGGCTCTCGTCGGTGCTCAGCGCCGTCTGGTCGACCAGCGAGTACGGGTAGTCGAGCCGGGGCGAGCCGTCCTTCGGGTAGAAGAGGTCGAGGCCCTCGCCGTCGGCCGCGGTGTTGTAGGTGAACGCCGCCTGCTCGCTGAGGATCAGCGCCTGGTTGCGCTTCGGGTTGCCCTTCTCGGTGCCCGAGGCGTCGCGCGGCAGGGTGTCCAGGACCTGGGTGTCGCTGTCCGAGGTGCGCTGCGACAGGGTCTTCATCATGGCCGCGGCCTGGGTGTCCCCGCCCTTGATCTCGGCGGCGCCGGAGCCCAGCTGGGTGAGGGCGAGCAGTCCGGTGGCGCTGCGCGAGGGGTCGGCCGCGCCGAGCTTGAGGGAGTCGTCCTGCATCGTGGCGCCGACCAGCTCGATCCAGCTGTACGACTTCTTCGGCCACCCCAGCGACTTGGCGGCCTCCGGGACCATGGCCACGCCGACCGGGCTGGAGGCGAAGCTGCCGACCGGGGTCACCTCCGTCGCCTTGGTGTCCGCCGCGATCCGCTGGACCCACAGCTCCGAGTCCGGTACCCACACCTGGACGTCGGTCTGCCTACCTGCCAGCAGTGTGTCCGTGAGCTTGTACGAGTCGTGCGCGGTCACCTCGACGTCGACGCAGTGCCCGTCGGAGGTGAGGCTGATGTCACGGGCCCGCTTCGCGGCGGCGCGCAGGGCAGGGGCCATGTCGGGCGAGGCGGCGAGCTGCAGGTCCACCGCGTCGTCCTGACAGGTGGAACCGAAGGAGAGCAGTCCGCTCTGGACGGCGGCCGCGGTGCCGCCCGCGACGGTCAGGACGAGCACGGTCGCGATGGCCACCGTACGGCGGCGGGTGTGTGGGCGGGGGTCGCTGCCGCCCGCCCCATACTGATCGGGCAAGCTGTGACGTCCCATGACTGTGGTGCCCCTCCCTGTTGTTACCTTCTGCCGGTCTCACGGCCGTATGGCATGCAGAGGGGAGGTCAGCCCCGTACGGTGTCCGTCCCCCAACGGCCAGTCGCGCACGATCTTCGCAACTTCTTTCGAGACCCTAGCGGGGCGGCGATGGGGATGGGACGGGATTACTGAATTGGAGTCAGGTGTGCAGGGAGAGGCGGGCCGCGTGGCCGATTCTTTTCCAGAGGAGGGGTCTTCGCGGCGGATCTTCCGGGATGAGACGATGCTCGTTCTGGGGCTTTCGCTCGGTGCGAGCGGAGTGTCCGCCCTGATCAGCTTTGTCGGATCGGTCACCAAACCGGGCGGCCTCAAGGACCAGGCGGCCACCCTCAACGCCTCGGCCGCGCCGGGCCGCCCCTGGCTCGATCTGGCCTGGCAGCTCTTCGGGATCGCCTCGTCCCTCGTGCCCGTCCTGCTCGTCGCGCACTTCCTGCTGCGTGAGGGCGGAAGCCTGCGCACCCTCGGCTTCGACCGCACCAGACCGTGGCCCGACCTCGGCCGCGGGGCGGCGGTCGCCGCGGTGATCGGCAGTACCGGCATCGCCTTCTACCTGGCCGCACGCGGGCTGGGGTTCAACCTCACGGTGGTGCCGGAGGCGCTGCCCGAGGTGTGGTGGAAGTACCCGGTGCTGATCATGTCCGCGATGCAGAACGCGATCCTCGAAGAGGTCATCGTCGTCGGGTATCTGCTGCGTCGGCTGGGCCAGTTGGGCTGGACGCCCGGGTCCGCGCTGATGGCCAGTTCCGTACTGCGTGGCTCGTACCACCTCTACCAGGGCATCGGTGGCTTCATCGGCAACATGGTGATGGGCGTGGTGTTCGTCTACCTCTACCGCCGGTGGGGGCGGGTGGGCCCCCTGGTGGTGGCGCATTCGCTGCTCGACATCGGGGCGTTCGTCGGCTACGCGCTGCTGGCCGGGAAGGTGGGCTGGCTACCGACGGCGTGAGCCGCCGACAGCCGGCCCGCGAGGGTCATACGAGCAACTCGCCCTCGATCGTCGTGACCGCCCGGCCGGTGAGGAGCGTGCGGTCGCCGGCCAGCCGGGTGCGGACGCGGCCGGAGCGGGGCGAGGCCTGCAGACCGGTGAGTTCGGTACGGCCCAGCCGCTCGGACCAGAAGGGCGCCAGGGCGGTGTGGGCACTGCCGGTGACCGGGTCCTCGTCGATGCCGACGTTGGGGAAGAAGCAGCGGGAGACGAAGTCGTGGCCGAGCGCCGGGTTCTCGGCGCGGGCGGTGGCGATGATGCCGCGCTCCGAGTAGGCGCCGAGGGCCTTGTGGTCGGGGGTGAGGGCGTGGACGGTCTTCTCGTCGGCGAGCTCGACGAGGAGGTCGCCGACGTTCGGACCGGTGTCGAAGGCGATGAGCGGCTCGGCGCCGAGGGCTGTCGCGACCCCCTCCGGAGGCTCGACCGGGGTCAGCGGCGCGGTCGGGAAGTCCAGGGTGATCGACCCGTCCGCACCGGGCGTCGCGATGAGCACACCGCTCCGCGTGGCGAACCGCACCGGCCCCTCGTGGGCGCCGGTGGTGTGCAGCACATGGGCCGTGGCCAGCGTCGCGTGCCCGCACATGTTGACCTCGGCGGCCGGCGTGAACCACCGCAGCGCCCAGTCTGCCTCGCCGCCCTCGGGAAGACGGTGGGCGAACGCCGTCTCGGCGTGATTGACCTCGACGGCGATGTTCTGCAGCCGGTTGTCGTCCGGGAAGGCGTCCAGCAGCAGGACCCCGGCCGGGTTGCCGGCGAAGGGCCGGTCGGTGAAGGCGTCGACTATTCGGATACGCATGACGCCGACGCTAGGCCGACCACGAAGCCGCAGGCCAAGGCCAATTCCGGGTCACTGGACCGATTTGGCGACATACGGGGAGCCGCGGCCTCTGGACGAGCTCGTCGATGCGGTGCGACTGTCGTCAACGCGTCTCGCGCACACGACAGTTCAGGAGGCCGTCATGTCCCAGCCGTCCGTCCTCGCCGCGCTGATGTCCGGGCTGCGGAGCGGTGCGATCGAAGTTGTCGATCTCACGTCGCCCCTGTCGTCGCAGACGCCGGTGATCCGGTTGCCCGAAGGGTTCGGGCAGACGCAGGTGTTCGAGTTGGAGGAGATCAGCCGGTACGACGACCGGGGCCCGGCCTGGTACTGGAACAACTTCCGTACGGGTGAGCACACCGGTACGCACTTCGACGCGCCCAACCACTGGGTGACCGGCAAGGACCTCGCGGACGTGGCCTCCGTACCGGCGAGCCGGCTCATCGCGCCCGCCGCCGTGCTGGACTTCTCCGCACTCGCCGCCAAGGACCCGGACTTCCTCGTCGAGGTGGACCACATCAAGGCCTGGGAGGCGGAGAACGGCCCGTTGCCCGAGGGCGGGTGGCTGCTGCTGCGCACCGGCTGGGACGCGCGCTCGCACTCGCAGGAGGAGTTCCTCAACGCCGACGACAACGGCCCGCACACCCCGGGCCTGTCCGCGGAGTGCGCCCGCTGGGTCGCCGAGGAGTCACCGGTGATCGGCCTCGGCACCGAGACGGTCGGCACCGACGCCGGAGGCGCCCACTCCTTCGACCCGGCCTTCCCGTGCCACTCCCACCTGATGGGCAACGACAAGTACGGCCTGACCCAGCTGCAGAACCTCGCGGAACTGCCCGCCACCGGTGCCGTCGTCATCGCCGGCCCGCTGCCGATCCTCAACGGCTCCGGCTCACCCGCCCGTGTCCTCGCCCTCGTGGAGCGGTCATGAAGGTCGCCGAAGCCGTCGGCCGGGCACTGACCGCGGCCGGCGTGGACCATGTGTTCGGCGTGGTCGGCTCCGGCAACTTCCACCTCACCAACGCCATGGTGGCCACCGGGGCCCGCTACGTCGCCGCCCGCCACGAGGGCGGAGCGGCCACCATGGCCGACGCCCACACACGGATGACCGGGAAGGTCGCCGCACTGAGCGTGCATCAGGGGCCCGGGCTGACCAACGCCCTGACCGGCATCGCGGAAGCCGCCAAGAGCCGCACGCCCCTCCTCGTGCTCGCGGCCGAGGCGACCCGGCCCACCTCCAACTTCTACGTCGACCAGGAGGCGTTGGCCCAGGCCGTCGGCGCGGTCACCGAGCGCGTGGCGTCCCCTCACTCCGCGGTCGAGCAGGCCTGCGACGCCGTACGACGTGCCCTGCACGAGCGCCGTACGGTACTGCTCAACCTCCCACTGGACGTGCAGGCCCTGGACCTGCCCGACACCGCCGCCATCGCCGCCGCCCCGCCACCCGCGCGGGCCGCCGTCGAGCCGTCCGAGTCCGATGTGGCGGCCCTGGTGGCGGCCCTCGAACGCGCCCACCGCCCCGTCTTCGTGGCAGGGCGGGGCGCCCGCTCACCCGGCGGCCGCGACGCCCTCACCGCGCTCGCCGAGCACCACGGCGCGCTGCTCGCCACGTCGGCCGTGGCCCACGGTCTGTTCCACGGCGACCCCTGGTCGCTCGGCATCTCCGGCGGCTTCGCGTCCGACCTGACGGCCGAACTGATCCAGGGCGCCGACCTGATCGTCGGCTGGGGCTGCGCCCTGAACATGTGGACCATGCGGCACGGCCGCCTCATCGGCCCGGACGCCACCGTCGTCCAGGTCGACGACGACGCGTCCGCCCTCGGCGCCCACCGCGAGGTCCACCTCGGTGTCGTCGGCGACGTGGCCCGCACCGCCCGGCGCGCACTCGACGCGGGCGGCGCGCGGCGGAAGGGGTACCGCGCGGAAGGCCTCGGCGTGGGGGTGCGCCGACGGGACGTGCCGTACGAGGACGAGAGCACCCGGGACCGCATCGACCCGAGGACGCTGAGCATCGCGCTCGACGACATCCTCCCGGCGGAGCGGGTCGTCGGCGTGGACTCCGGGAACTTCATGGGTTACCCGAGCGCCTATCTGTCGGTGCCCGACCAGGACGGCTTCTGCTTCACGCAGGCCTTCCAGTCCATCGGCCTGGGCCTGGCGACCACGATCGGCGCGGCCCTGGCCCGGCCCGACCGGCTGCCGGTGGCCGTGCTCGGCGACGGCGGCGCGCTGATGGGCGCGGCCGAGCTGGACACCGTACGCAGGCTGGGGCTGCCGATGGTGGTGGTCGTCTACAACGACGAGGGCTACGGGGCGGAGGTGCACCACTTCGGGCCGGACGGTTTCCCGCTCGACACGGTCACCTTCCCGCCGACCGACATCGCCGCCATCGCCCGCGGCTACGGCTTCGAAGCGGTGACCGTGCGGACGCGCGCCGATCTCAAGGCGGTCGAGGACTGGGTGGCGGGGCCGCGGTCGGCGCCGCTGCTGGTCGACGCCAAGGTGGCGGGCGAGCACGGGGCCTGGTGGCTGGAGGAGGCCTTCCGAGGGCACTGAGGGCCGGCCGAACTGTTCGGGGCCGTCAGTCGAGCTGGATGAGTCCGCGGCGCGCGGCCTCCGTCACGGCGGCCGCGCGGTTCTCCACCTTCAACTTGCGGTAGACGCGCACCAGGTGGGTCTTGACGGTCGCCTCGCTGAGGAACAGGGCCTGGGCGATGGCCCGGTTGCTCAGACCCTCCGCCGCCAGCCGTACGACCTCGACCTCGCGCCCGGTCAGATCCACGTCGGGGCTGACCACCTGGCCGACGAGCTCGCCGACGACCTCGGGGGCGAGGGCCAGGGCGCCGGCGGCGGCGCCACGGACCGCCCGGAAGAGCTCCTCGGGCGGCCCGGCCTTGAGGACGTATCCCCGGGCGCCCGCCTCCAGTGCCCGCACGACGTCGGTCCGCCCGGAGAAGCTCGTCAGCATCAGCGCGGGCACGGCCGGGGCCTCGACGGTCAACCGACGGACCGCCTCGATGCCGTCGACGGCGGAACCGGCGAACCGGAGGTCCATCAGCACGACGTCCGGCTTCAGCTCCGCGGCGAGCCGTACGGCCTCCTCGCCGCTGCCCGCCTCCGCGATCACCTCGAGATCCGGTTCCCCGTCCAACAGGGCCCGCAGCCCTGCGCGTACGACGGCGTGGTCGTCCGCGATCACCAGCCGTACGGTCATCCGGCGGTCGCCGGGGTCAGACGGGGAGCCGCCGCCGGCAGCACGGCCCGGACCCGGGTGCCCCGGCCGGGCGCGCTGGTGACCCGCAGGTCGCCGCCGCACTCGCGGAGCCGGGCGCGCGCGGCGGGCAGGCCGAAGCCGCGGGTCGGACGGGCGAGAGCCCCTGCGCCCGCCGGGTCGAAGCCCACTCCGTCGTCCTGTACGTCGAGTTCGATCCGGTCCGCCTCGTGGTGAAGGGTGACCAGGACGTTCACCGCGCGGGCGTGCTCGCGGACATTGGCCAGCGTGCCCTGCGCGATCCGGAACAGGGTGGCGGCCGCCTGCTCGTCCAGGACGGGACGGGGCTCGCCCGCGGACCGGAACCGCACCTGGGCGGCCGACCCCTCCCGCTCCGCCTGGGCGCACAGCAGCCGCAGCGAGCCTTCGAGCCCCTCCTCGGCGACGGCGGACGGTGTGAGGTCGTGGATGATCCGGCGGGTCTCGGCGAGATTGCCGTCCAGGCCGTCGGCCACCGCGCGCACCCGGGTGCGGGCCGCGTCCGGCCGCCGGTCCCAGTCCCGCTCGGCCGCCTGGAGCAGCATCAGGCTGCCCGCGAGTTCCTGGGCCAGGGTGTCGTGCAGGTCGCGGGCGATCCGGGTGCGTTCGGCCAGCACGCCGGCCTGGCGCTGCTGTTCGGCGAGGTTGTCGCGGGTGCTCCGCAACTCGTCGAGGAGGCGCTGGCGTTCGGCGGCGTCCCGCTGCTGTGTCCGGTAGAGGGCCACGGTGCCCCAGACCGCCGCGACCGGGATCAGCGCCATCTCCAGGTCGAGCCGGCCGGTCGAGCCGACCAGCCGCCAGCCCAGTACGACGGAGATCGCGGCCACCGCGACCAGCGCCGCCCGCTTCCCCAGAGCCCGCAGGGCCGCGCACGCCAGCGGTACGCCGCACCAGGCGTACGCCCAGGTCACCGGCGCCTCGACGAGGAACAGGAGGAAGCTCCAGAGACCGATCAGCGTCGTGATCCAGGCGAGCCGGAGGGCGGGGCCGAGCCGGCTCCACAGGCCCAGACCCGCCCCGTACACGACGGCCAGCAGCCCGCTGAGGCTGACCATGTGCCAGCACAGCGGGCTGTTGAGATCGACGAGCCGCACGGCGGCGGCGCCGACCACCAGGAAGAACACGAAGTGCGGGGCGTGTTGCAGGGCGTGTCGGGTGCCGCGGACGGGAGCGCGGTCGGTCACGGCAGATCCCCTTGGACTCACTGATCCACTTGGACAGGGCGTCCGAGTCTATCCGGGGGCTGTATGACCGATGTGAACGGCTGGGCGCGCTGTCCGCCCCTACGCGCCGGGGTGCAGGCCCGGCCAGCCGGGCGTGGGGTCGCCCTTCACCTCGCCGAAGTACAGGGCGAAGGTCTGCTTCCAGCGCTCGATCGCGGCACGGTCGGCCATGAAGCGGGGGAAGCCGTCGAGGTGCGCGTTCGGGTACTCCCAGACCGGCTTCAGGCCTGCCGGGGGAGTGACGTCGGTGCGCACGGACCAGCCGTTGAAGGACCCCTGCTGGGTGGCGAGCGACAGCTGCCAGTTGAGGTACAGCTTGGCCGCGGTCGGGTTCGCGGCCTGCTTCAGGATCGCCGCGCGCTGGCCCCACGCCATGAACGGGGCGCTGTCCGGGACGACCCACTTCACGGGCCCGGTGGCGAGCGGGGCGCCCGAGCCGCCGACGCCGATCGCGTGGGTGCCGGCGCGGACCGCGTCGCCGGGGGAGTTGCTGCCGCGCGCGAAGCGCACGTCCTGGGCGGCGAGTTTGGCCACCCACTCCCAGCCGTACTTCTGGACGTAGAGCGAGTAGAGGTAGAGGACCGCGTCGTCGTCGTGCGGGTAGGAGGAGGCGATCCGGCCCTTCCACTTCGGGTCGACCAGGTCCAGCGGGGTGCGCGGGGCGCCCGAGCCGACCGCCGAGGTGTCGTACATGAAGCTGAAGCCGATCGCCCCGATGGCGACCCAGGCACCGTGCGGGTCCTTGAACTTGTCGTACACCTTGGAGAACCCGGCCGGCTTGTAGCGCAGGAGCCTGCCCTGCTCCTTCCAGCGCGTGAAGTCCTGGAGGGTCTGCAGTTGTACGACGTCGGGGACGAGGGTGTCGGTCGCGAACTGGTTGTCGACGCGGACGTCGTGGTACTTGCTGTAGTCCACGACCAGGGTCAGGTCGATGTCCGGGAACCGCTTGAGGAACGCGGCCTTGGTGAAGTCCTGCTGGGTGGGGGTGTCCCCGCCGGCGTAGAGGACGAGCTTCCCGCCCTCCGCGAGGGCCGCCTTGTAGAGCTCGTCGAGGGTCCTGGTCTCCTCGGATCCGGTGGTACGCGCGGCGGGGGCGGCCTGGGCCGGGTTGGCGCCGAGCGCACCGATACCGATGGCCGCACCGGCGCCGGTGGCGAGGACACGTCGTCTGCTGGGGAAGCTGGACATGCTGCGGGGGCCTCTCTGCTGGGGGGTGAGGTACGCAGCTTGTTCGTTCAGGGCGGGTGTTCGCGTCCGCCGGGCGGAGCGAGGGGCGCGCTGGAGTGGTATCCGCGATTCAACCGAACGGTTGACCAGGCCTTTCGGCAGAGGCTTGCTATGCGAAGTATTCCGATATATCGTTGACGCATCGCGACAGATCAACGATGGATGGAGTGATTGCGATGCGTTCCCATGGATTCGAACGTGGACACGGTGGACCCGGCCCCCGCGGCGGCCGAGGCGGCTTCGACGGACGGCGTGGTGCCTTCGGCCCCTTCGGGCCGGGCGGCGGCCCCGGTGGTTTCGGCGGACCGGGCCCCTGGGGGCCTCGAGGGCGTGGCGGACCGAGGGGGAGGGCGCGGCGCGGCGATGTACGTGCGTCGATCCTGGCCCTGCTCAGGGACCGGCCCATGCACGGGTACGAGATGATCCAGGAGATCGCCGAACGCAGCGGCGGGGCGTGGAAGCCCAGCCCGGGTTCGGTGTACCCCACCCTCCAGCTGCTGGAGGACGAGGGCCTGATCGCCAGTGAGAGCGAGGGCGGCAAGAAGCTGTTCGCGCTCACCGAGGCGGGCCGCACCGCGGCCGAGGAAGGTCCGGACGCGCCCTGGGAGGAAGCCTCCCGCGGCGTCGACTTCGAGGCGCTGAACGAGATCCGCCAGGCCGGTTTCGGGCTGATGGAGGCTTTCGGCCAGGTCTGGAAGACCGGTAGCAAGGAGCAGCGCGAGAAGGCCCTCGCGGTCATCACCGATGCCCGCAAGAAGCTGTACCTGATCCTCGCCGACGAGGACTGACGGTCGCAGAGCCGTGAAAAGGCGCCCCGCGGAGCGATCCGCGGGGCGCCTTCGTGTCTGCTGCCGGGCTGTTGTCAGGTCACCAGCCCGGCCAGCTTGCGCAGCGACTCGTTTAGCGCGGCGGTCGCAGAGTCCTTGAGCTTGCCCGCCATCAGCGCCACCGCGGCGCCCGTGAACTCGCCGTCCATACGGACCGTCGTCGCGTCGCCGTCCGGGGTGAGGGTGTAGCGGTTGGCGACGGTCACCGCCATCGGGCCCTTGCCGCGGATGGCCAGCACCCGAGCCGGCTCCAGTTCCTCGATGGTCCACTCGACCTCGGCCGGGAAGCCCATCAGCTTCATGTTCTCCTGGAACGTGGCGCCCACCTCGAGAGCCGTGGGGCCGCCCTGCGGGAAGCTGGTGTGGGTGGCGTTCCACTCCCCGTACGCGGGCCAGTCCGTGAGCTGCGCCCACACCTTCTCGGCCGGTGCCTCGATGTGTGCCTCCGCGCTGACTTCGGCCATGCGACCACCCCTTCGACTCGGGCTACGGTGTCGCGGAACGTAGCCGCAGGGCCTGAAACATTCAATGCTGATGAACCGTCAGAAAGTGTGGAGACCCCGGAGCCGGGGTGCCGCTCAGGCCACGAGCCGTATCACCGCCGCGTCGAACAGGTCCCACGCCCGGGGGAAGGCGCTCTCGTCGTGGCAGTGCCACGCCTCCCAGAACAGGTCGGCGAGCAGCGCGTCCTCCGGGGCGTACACCCGGTACACGTACTCCCTGCCGTCGATGGCCGGCAGAGCCACCAGCCAGTACCTGCTCTCCATGTCCGTGTTGGACGAACGAGGGAGCACGGTGGTTGCGTGCGGGGCGCGGGGCAAGGAGGCACGCGCCGCTGCGGGGTGAACGGCCTGATCTCATCCGTAAGGAGGAGATTCCGGCCACCGGGGTCCACTCTGTGTGGGACGCGAAAATGGTTCCCTCCGGGGATGACCCGGGTCGGCGTGGCTGATGAGGTGGGGGATGTGCCACCCCGTATCCCCCGGCAATCCGTGAACGAGCCGGGCAGCAACCGCGCGGACATCGATGCCAGGCTCGGCGAAGAGCTGGCGACGGTGGTCTCCGGAGCGCGCCGCCGATCGGTCCGGGACGGGGACCGGCAGATCGACACGGCCCATCTGCTGCACTCGCTCCTGGAGTACGACCCCGAGGTGCGCGCCGTCTTCGAGGACGGCCCGCAGCTCGCGCGGTTGCTCGGCTATCTCGTGCAGCGCAGCATCGGCTACGGACTGCGCTGGCAGGGCAGCGTCGAGGACTCCGGCGCGGTCCCCGTGGTGACCGAGGCGGACGGCCTCTCACCGCTGGCCGCGGGGGCGATGGAGTACGCCGGTGAGCGCGCCGTCCACCGCGGCGCCGACCGTGCGAACGGGATGGACCTGCTGACGGCCCTCGTCATCGACCCGCAGGCCCGCGCTGTCGAGGTCCTCACCCGCGCGGGCATCGACGCGGGTGCGGTGCTGGGCCGGATCGAGAGCCGGGCGCAGAGCCCTTCCTGAGCTCGACGCGGCACCCCCTCGGTGTGCCCGCGGGCGCCCCCTCGTCCCACCCGCGCGCCACCCCCTTGCCCCAGGGTGTGCCGGTCCAGCCGCTGAGACAGGTGTCATCGGGGGTGACGCTCCTGTCATCGCCTGTCATCATGTGTCGGTGCATACGACTGACAGCAGGGGCGGCAACCGCGGAAAGGGCGTCGGGCTCGGACTCGCGCTCGCGTCGGCGGTCGCCTTCGGAGGATCCGGTGTCGCGGCCAAGCCGCTGATCGAGGCGGGGCTCGACCCGCTCCATGTGGTGTGGCTGCGCGTGACCGGCGCGGCGCTCGTGATGCTGCCGCTCGCCGTCCGGCACCGTGCGCTGCTGCGCAGTCGCCCCGCGCTGCTCGCCGGGTTCGGCCTGCTGGGCGTGGCCGGCGTCCAGGCGTTCTACTTCGCCTCGATCTCCCGCATACCCGTCGGCGTCGCCCTGCTCGTCGAGTACCTCGCCCCCGCCCTCGTCCTCGGCTGGGTCCGCTTCGTGCAGCGGCGGCCGGTCACGCGGGCCGCCGCGCTCGGGGTGGTCCTCGCGGTCGGCGGGCTCGCCTGTGTCGTGGAGGTCTGGTCGGGGCTGAGCTTCGATGCCGTGGGCCTGCTCCTGGCACTGGGTGCCGCCTGCTGCCAGGTCGGCTACTTCGTCCTGTCCGACCAGGGCAGCGACTCCGGTGCCGACGCCCCCGATCCGCTCGGCGTCATCGCGTACGGCCTCCTCGTCGGCGCCGCCGTGCTCACCGTCGTCGCCCGCCCCTGGACGATGGACTGGTCCGTCCTCGGCGGCACCGGGGACATGAACGGCACCCCGGTCGCCGCCGCCCTGCTGCTGTCCTGGATCGTCCTCATCGCCACGGTCGTCGCCTACGTCACCGGCGTGGTCTCCGTGCGCCGCCTCTCCCCGCAGGTCGCCGGCGTCGTCGCCTGCCTCGAAGCGGTCATCGCGACCGTCCTGGCCTGGGTCCTGCTCGGCGAGCATCTGTCCGCCCCGCAGATCATCGGTGGCGCGGTCGTCCTGGCCGGTGCCTTCATCGCGCAGTCCTCGGCCCCCGCGCATCCCACCCCGGAACCGGTGGCGAGCGGCGGCCCGGAAAGGGAGTTGTCGGCTCGGTCGAGCGCCTCCTAGGCTGCCGATCATGCATTCGCACCGCGTCATCCTCGCGCCGCCCGCCGCCTGAGGCGGGCCCTCCGGAGATCACGCCCGGCTGTGCGCCGGGCGGAACGGTGCTGCCCGCGGACGAAGTCCACGGATCCCGCTGAGCCGGGTTCCTCACTTCTCCATGTCTGCGGAGACGACAAGTGTCGAATGCTGCTTCCGGCCTGCCCATCGGGCGAGGCCTTCTCTATCTGATCATCGCCGGTGCCGCCTGGGGCACCGCGGGCGCGGTCGCCGCGCTGGCCTACGGGGTCAGCGACCTGGGACCGGTCGCCCTGTCCTTCTGGCGCTGCGCTTCCGGGCTCGTACTGCTCACCGCCGTACGCCTGGTGCGCCCGCGGCCCCGGACCGCCGTACGGGAACCGCTCCGTCGCAAGGGACTGCGGGCGGGTGCCACGGGTCTTGGGCTCGCCGTGTTCCAGACCGGCTATTTCGCGGCGGTGGAGTCCACCGGACTCGCCGTGGCCACGGTCGTCACGCTCGGCGCGGGTCCCGTCCTCGTCGCGCTCGGCGCACGACTGACCCTGGGGGAGCGGCTCGGGCGCGGCGGGGCCGTCGCCGTCGTCGGCGCGCTCGCCGGTCTCGGGGTGCTGATGCTCGGCGGCGAGGGTTCCACCGTCCGCCCGTCGGGCGTTCTGCTCGGGCTGGTGTCGGCGGCCGGAGGGTCGTCGATGACGCTGCTCACGCGCCGCTGGGGTCGTGACGGCGGGGCGGACGCCGCCAGCACGTCCGTCGGGGTGTTCGCCGTCACCAGCGTGCTGCTGCTGCCGTTCGCCCTGGCCGAGGGCCTGGTGCCGCACACCGCGCGACCCGGCCTGCTGCTCCTGCTGCTGGTCTACCTCGCGGCCGTTCCCACGGCCCTCGCCTACGGCCTCTACTTCGCGGGCGCGGCCGCCGTACGGTCGGCCACCGTGTCCGTGATCATGCTGCTCGAGCCGGTCGGCGCGGCGGTACTCGCCGTCGTCCTGCTCGGCGAGCGGCTGACGACGCCGACCCTCGCCGGCACTCTGCTCATGCTCGGGGCTGTCACGGGGCTCGCGGTGACGGAGGCGCGCGGAGCGCAACGGCCGGTGGTCTGACGCCGGGGGGCCCTCACCTTGTGGTGAGGGCCCCTTCGCTCAGACTCCGCGGCGGCGGAGCAGATGCTCGCGCGCCGCCGCGTCACCCGGCCCGGACCGTTCCGTCAGCCTCTCCACGATCCGGTCCTGCACCTGCGGCGTCCGATGGTTCGCGTACTTGAACTTCGCGCGTACACCGGTGACTTCGAGCCGCACACCCCGCAGACCGGAGAGCAGTCGGCCGTACGGCGCCTCGCCGGCCGCCACCTCGGCGGAGCCACCTTCCGGCTGGAAGTGGCCGACCTGGCGGTTGAGCAGCGCGGCCTTCTCCGCCGGGTCGTCCACGACATGGGCCCGGCAACGGAGTTGGACCGCCGCGTAGAAGCTGGTCGGTGTGCCGTGCTCGGGTGGGCTGTCCGGGGGCGCCTGCCAGGGGCCGGGGATGTACGCGTAGTCGTCGACCACGCTCAGCACGACCTCCGGGTCCGCCAGCAGCGCGGCCCACATCGGGTTCGGCCGGGCCAGATGTGTCAGGACCACTCCGCGCGGGGCGTCGTACGTGAAGTGCAGCGGCTGGGCGTACGGCGGCTCGCCGTCCAGGCCGTTGACGACCAGCGTGCCGAAGTCGTGCACGGCCAGCCACTGTTGCCATTCGGCGTCGTCGTGGGGCGCGTCCCAGGGGTGGATCAGCATCACAGTGCCCCGAGGTAGTCGGGCAGTTCGGTCCCGGGGGCCAGGAGCGGGTCGGCGACCGGGGTCTCGTAGCCCTTGCGCAGCGGGACCACTCCGGCCCAGTGCGGGAGGTCGAGGTCCTCGGGCTCGTCGTTGACGCCACCCGTGCGGATCTTCGCGGAGACCTGGTCCAGGTCGAGCCGGATCACGGCGGTGGCGGCCAGCTCCTTCTTGTTGGCGGGCCGGGAGTCCTTGGAGCGGCCGGCCACGACCTGGTCGACGAGCGCGTCCAGGGCGAGGAGCTTCTCCTCGGGGTCCGTCACGTCGTACGCGGTGCCGTGCACCACCACGGACCGGTAGTTCATCGAGTGATGGAAGCCCGAGCGGGCCAGGATCAGCGCGTCGACATGGGTCACCGTCAGGCACACCGGCAGCCCCGGGTCGGCCTGGCCGGTCATCCGCAGCGGACGCGAGCCCGTCGAGCCGTGCACATAGAGCCGTTCGCCGATCCGGCCGAAGAGCGTGGGCAGCACGACCGGCGCTCCGTCCCGGACGAAGCCGAGATGGCAGACGCAGGCCTCGTCGAGTATCGCGTGCACGACCTCCTTGTCGTACGAGGCCCGGTCCGCGGAGCGGGTGGGGACCGTGCGGTCGGTCGCCGGGTAGGCGGTCGGCTGAGGCGTCGGCTGCTGGGTCCCCTGCATGACTCTCTCCATTTGCGGTCCGTGTTGCACTAGTGCATAATCTGCTTTGTGCTAGGAGGATACAAGATCCAGGGGCGTCGCGCAGCTGAGATCGCGGCGAGCGTCGAGCGTGCGGTGGGTTCCGGCGAGCTGGAACCTGGCCAACTGCTGCCGCCCATGAGGGAGTTGGCGGTCGAGCTGGAGGTGAATCCCAATACCGTCGCGGCCGCCTACCGGATCCTGCGGGAGCGCGGGGTCATCGAGACCGCGGGGCGCCGGGGCAGCAGAGTGCGGCCCCGACCGGCCACGACCGGGCGCGAGGCCGTCCGGGTGGATGTGCCCGAGGGGGTGCGCGACGTGGCGAACGGCAACCCGGACCCGGGGCTGCTGCCACAGCTGGGGAAGGTGTTCGCGGCGGCGGCCGAGCGGAACGACCGGGAGCCGGTCCTGTACGGCGACGCCGCCGTCGAGCCGGAGCTGGCGCGCCTGGCGCGGGCCGCGCTGGACGCCGACGGCGTTCCGGACGGGCCTGTCCATGTCGCCTCCGGTTCGCTCGACGTGGTCGAGCGCGTCCTCGCCGTCCACCTCAAGCCCGGCGACACCGTCGCCGTCGAGGATCCCGGCTGGGGCAGCCTGCTCGACCTCGTCCCGGCGGTCGGGCTGCGCACGGCTCCCGTCCGCGTCGACGACGAGGGGCCGCTCCCGGACGATGTGCGTCGGGTGCTGGGAGCGGGGGCGCGGGCGCTGATCGTGACCGACCGGGCGCAGAATCCGACCGGGGCGGCGGTGAGTGCTGGGCGGGCGAAGGCGTTGCGGGCGGTACTCAAGGAGTACCCGCAGGTGCTGCTCATCGAGGACGACCATGGGCACGGCATCGTGGATCTGCCACTGCATCCCTTGGCGGGTGTCACTCACAGCTGGGTGTTCGTGCGGTCGGCGGCCAAGGCGTACGGGCCGGATCTGCGGTTGGCCGTGTTCACCGGCGACGCCGTGACGGTCGACCGGGTGCGGGGGCGGCAGCGGGTGGGGCCCGGTTGGGTGAGCCGGATCGGTCAGCGGGCCCTGGCGGGGTTGTGGGCCGAGGGCGCGGTGGACACCAGGGCCGTGTCGGCGGCGTATGCCGGGCGGCGGGACGTGCTGATCGGGGCTCTGGCGGATCGTGGGATCGCCGCGCACGGCCGCAGTGGCATGAACGTGTGGATTCCGGTGCCGGACGAGACCGGAGCGGTGGCGCGGCTGCTGCACGCGGGGTGGGCGGTGGCCCCCGGGGCCCGCTTCCGGATGGGTGCGGGCCCCGGGATCCGGGTCACGGTGTCGACGTTGACGCAGCGGGAGGCGGTGTCGCTGGCGGAGGCCATCGCCGCGGCCGTCGAGGCCGGGCCGGTGCGGGGGTATGCCTAGCGGGCCGCGAGGTCGTGACGGGGGTGCGACTCGGCGTGGGCCGGTCGCGCCCCGCGGCGGAGCCGCGCGACGATACGGCCCCGCGCCCCTGACGGGGCGCTGTGGCGCACCTGGGTCAGAGCCGCGCCCGCCAGGACGATCACCGCTCCCACCGGTGTCGACCAGCTCAGCGACTCGCCGAGGATCGCGACGCCCGCGGCGGTGGCGATGACCGGGATGAAGTACGTGACCATCTGAGCGGTCGTGGGGCCGACCTCCGCGACCAGGCCGTACTGGATGAGGAGGGCCAGACCCGTCCCCAGGGCGCCCAGGGCGGCGATCGCCAGCAGGGGCGTCACGGCGAAGCGGCTGGGCAGGTCGGTGAACAGCGGGGTCACGACCGCCAGTTGCAGTGTCGCCAGCAGCAACTGGGCGCCGGCCATGGAGAGATGGGAATGGCCGACGCCGGCCAGCGTGCGACGGAGGTAGATCCAGCCGATCGGGTAGCTCAGCGAGGCCAGCAGGGCCATCGCGGTGCCTCGCGCGTCCAGACCGTGGAAGCCCTGCCACGCGCCCAGGACCGTCAGGACGCCGAGGAAGCCGAGGCCGAGACCGGCGACCCGGGTGCGCGTGGGGCGGTCCTCCGACAGGGCGACCAGCGACAGGGCCATCCCCCACAGCGGCGAGGTCGCGTTGCAGATGCCCGCGAGCGTGGACGGGATCGTCAGCTCCGCGTAGGCGAAGAGCGAGAAGGGCAGGGCGTTCAGCAGGAACGCGGCCACCGTCAGATGGCCCCAGGTGCGCGCCCCGCGCGGCAGCCGCTCCCGCTTCACCGCCATCGCCGCCGCCAGTACCGCCGTCCCGAACAGCAGCCGGCCCAGCGTGACCTGGAAGGGCGCGTACCCCTCGGTACCCACCTTGATGAGCAGGAAGCTGAAGCCCCAGATCAGCGAGAGGGCGGCGAAGCGCAGACGCCAGTCGAGGGTGCGGGTCCCGGTGTGGATGGCGGTGGTCATGGGACAACCCTGGCGCCGAACACCGCGTAGCACAATCGAGATTTTTGCCCCGGTATCTCGTAGCATTGCTTACATGTTGAACCTGGAGCGCCTGCGCACCCTCGACGCCCTCGCCAGGCACGGCTCGGTGAGCGGCGCCGCCGAGGGGCTGCACATCACGACCTCGGCCGTCTCGCAGCAGATGTCCAAGCTGGAGCGTGAGGTCGGCCAGCAGCTCCTCGCCAAGAACGGCCGGGGGGTGCGGCTCACGGACGCCGGCCGGCTGCTCGCCGAGCACGCGGCCCGCATTCTGTCTCAGGTCGAGCTCGCCCAGTCCGATCTGGAGGCCCAACGCGGGCAGGTCGTCGGTGAGTTGAGGCTCTCGGCGTTCCCGACCGCCGCGCGCGGACTGTTCCCCGCCGCACTCGCCGCCCTCAAGGCGGAGCACTCCGCGCTGCGGGTCCGCTCGTGCGAGCTGGAGCCGGAGCTCGGCATCGCGGGGGTGGTCCGCGGCGACCTCGACCTCGCCGTGGTCCTGGACTGGTACAACAAGCCGATGCCGCTGCCGGACGGCCTGGTCAAGGCGTCCGTCCTGGACGACCCGGCGGATGTCGCGATGCCGGTCGGGCACCGGCTCGCCGACCGTGACGAGGTGGACCTCGCCGAGTTCGCCGGCGACGAGTGGATCACCTGGGGACAGGGCGAGTTCTGCCACGAATGGCTGATGTTCACCCTGCGCTCCAAGGGCATCGAGCCCATCGTCGGCCACCGAGCCGCCGAGACCCACACCCAACTCGGGCTCGTCGCCGCCGGGTTGGGCATCTGTATCGCCCCGCTGCTGGGCCGGCACCCGATGCCCGACGGAGTCGTCACCGTCCCGCTCAAGCAGCGGGTCCGCCGGCATGTGTACGTCGTCTGGCGCGCGGACGCCGACCGCCGCCCGTCGATCAGGGCGGCGGTCGAGGCACTGCGCGAGGCCGCGGCGAAGGTCGGCTGAACTGCCCTACAGGACGGCGAGCTTGCGGAAGTCCCAGGACACGATCTTGTCCGGCGTCAGCCGCATCCACGCATGCCGTCCGTCGTGCGGCATCTCGTCCAGCCCGAAGTTCTTGCGCGCGAACAGCGTCTCCGGGACGTCGAGTTCGGCGTACAGATCCCCGACGCGCGGGGCCTCGCCCACGAAGTCCACGGCCCCGGACAGCTCGACGCCGCGCAGCTCGTCGTACTCCTCACCGGTGTCGATCACGATCGCGACCCGAGGATCGCGGCGCAGATCGGTCCAGCGCTTGCTCTTCAGCACCGAGTACAGCCACAACGAGGTGCCGTCCCAGGCGAACCAGAGCGTGCTGACATGCGGGGCGCCACCCGTCGACACGGTGGCGACTCGGCAGGTGCGCTGGCTGGTGAGGAACTCGTCCAGCTCGCCCGGCGTCATCATGATCTTCCGGCCCCGGCGCTGAGTGACGGTCATGCGGCCCCCTCTTCCTTCTCCCACGTCGTGCCAGAGGAGAGATCCTCTGACATCACGTCAGAAAAGGATGCGGCGTCTTCCGTCCCCACGCAATGGTGGCTACGCTCCCGGCTCCACCGCCGGCGACCAGGGGGCGACCGTGCCGTCGAACGAACAGCTCAGCGAGCTCCTCGAACCGCACTCCACGGTGCTGCTCACCGTCGAGTGCCAGCAGGGTGTCGTGGGCCCGGACAGCGCACTGCCCGAACTCGCCAAGGAGGCACGGTCGTCGGGCGCCCTCGCCAACGTCGCCCGGCTGGTGGCCGCCGCCCACGAGAGCGGGATCCAGGTGATCCACGCCCTCGCCGAACGCCGCCCCGACGGCCGCGGCGCCAACCGCAACGCCCGGCTGTTCCGCGCCGCCGAACGGCTCCCCGTCCAGCAGCTGTCCGGCACCACCGCGGTCCGGATCGCGGCCCCGATCGAGGTCACCGAGGAGGACTTCGTCGTACGACGACTGCACGGGCTGTCGCCGATCCAGGGCACCGACGTCGACCCGCTGCTGCGCAACCTGGGCTGCCGCACCCTCGTCGTCACCGGTGTCTCCGCCAACGTGGCGATCCCCAACGCCGTGTTCGACGCGGTCAACCGCGGCTACACCGTGGTCGTCCCGACGGACGCGATCGCCGGGGTGCCCTCCGACTACACCCCCGCGATGATCCGCAACACCCTCGCCCTGGTGGCGACCCTGGCGACCACGGCCGACGTGGTGGCCTGTCTCACGCGAGCGCGATCGAGTCGCCGCTCACCGTGATCTTCTGCTCGGGCAGCGGCTGGGTGGCGGGCCCCTTCTGCACGCTGCCGTCGGACACCGAGAACTCGCTCTTGTGGCACGGACAGGTGATGACCCCGTCGGAGATCCCCGTCACCGCGCATCCCTGATGGGTGCACTTCGACGAGAAGGCCTTGAACTCGCCCGCCGCGGGCTGGGTGACCACCACGCCCGCGTCCTTGAAGATCTTGCCGCCGCCCTCGGGTATGTCCGACGTCTTCGCGAGCGCGGTGCCGGAGGCGGCGGCGGACCCGTCGTCGTCCGACCCGCACGCGTTCAGCGTGAGGGCGAGCCCCGCCGCCCCCACCGCCGCCACGACGGTGCGCCGACTCGGTGCCGAGGTGGGATGAAGCGATTCGCTGGACATGGTCACGTCCCCTTCCACGGATATCTCGTGAACTGCCCAGGGGTACGGACCCGGCGTGCCCGTTGTTCAGACACCCCTCGGTAACCTGGGGCGATGCTCAAGGAAGCCATCGCGACCCGCTTCATCACGCCCCTGCGTGAGGGCGGCTCGCTGCCGGGGCTCGTCGAGGCCGACGATCTCGGGACCTACGTCATCAAGTTCACCGGCGCCGGGCAGGGCCGCAAGACGCTCGTCGCCGAGGTCGTCGTCGGTGAACTCGCCCGCCGTCTAGGCTTCCGGGTACCCCGGTTGGTGACGCTCGCCCTGGACCCGGTGCTCGGCCTCGGTGAGCCCGAGCAGCAGGTCCAGGACCTGCTCCGCGGCAGCGGCGGCGCCAACCTCGGCATGGACTTCCTCTCCGGCGCCCTCGGCTTCGACCCGCTCGCCTTCACGGTGGACCCGGAGGAGGCCGGCCGGATCGTCTGGTTCGACGCGCTGGTCAACAACGTCGACCGCTCCTGGCGCAACCCCAACCTGCTGATGTGGCACGGCGATCTGTGGCTCATCGACCATGGCGCGACCATGATCTGGCACCACAACTGGCCCGGGGCCGAGGCCTCCGCGGCCCGCCCCTACGACGCCTCCGACCACGCCCTCGCACGCTTCGGGCCGGACGTCGAGGCCGCCGCCGCGCACCTGGCACCCCTCGTCACCGAGGACCTCCTCGCCGAGGTCACCGCCGAGATCCCGGACGTCTGGCTGGCCGACGAGCCCGGCTTCGACACCCCGGAAGACCTCCGCCGCGCCTACGCCCGCCCGCTGCACGCCCGTGCCGCCGTCATCCACGACCGCATCAACGGCATCGAGGGAACCAAGTGACCGAGCGCCACATCATCCGGGGGAGCGAGCGCAACGACCGGGACGTCTACGAGTACGCGCTGCTGAGGGTCGTCCCCCGCATCGAGCGCGGCGAGTGCATCAACGCCGGGGTGCTCGTGTACTGCCGTGCCAAGGCGTACGTCGGCGTCCGCACCCACCTCGACGAGGCCAAGCTGCTGATCCTCGACCCGGACGCGGACGTGGCCGGCGTGCGGGCCGCACTGCGTGCCGTCGAGAGCGTGGGTGCCGGCGGCGAAGAGGCGGGTCAGGCCGCGTCCGACGACGCCGGGCGGCGCTTCCGCTGGCTGATCGCGCCCCGCTCGACGGTTGTCCAGCCCGGCCCCGTGCACACCGGACTCACCGCCGATCCGACGGCCGAGCCGGAGCGCCTGCTCAACCTCCTGGTGAGGTAATGGATCACACTCGGCTCATGTGACGTTGACACCGGGTGCCAGGGCTTCTAGCGTCACGTCTGCTGAAGGTACTAAGCGGTCGCTCACCAGATGGGCGTCCTTCTCGAGGGCGAGGAGAACCAGCAATGTCCACCACTGAGCAGCGGGTCGCCGTGGTCACCGGCGGAGCGCGGGGCATCGGCGCCGCCACCGCCGTACGACTGGCCGCCGAGGGCCGCGCGGTCGCCGTGATCGACCTCGACGAGGCCGCCTGCAAGGACACCGTGGAGAAGATCACCGCGGCGGGCGGCAAGGCGATCGCGGTCGGCGCGGACGTCTCCGACGAGGCCCAGGTCGAGGCGGCCGTCGCCCGGGTCGTCGCCGAACTCGGCGCCCCGACGATCCTCGTCAACAACGCGGGCGTGCTCCGCGACAACCTGCTGTTCAAGATGAGCGTCGCGGACTGGGACACCGTCCTCGGCGTCCACCTGCGTGGCTCCTTCCTGATGACGAAGGCCGTTCAGAAGCACATGGTCGACGCCGGCTTCGGCCGCGTGGTCAACCTGTCCTCCTCCTCGGCGCTCGGCAACCGCGGCCAGGCCAACTACTCCGCGGCCAAGGCCGGTCTCCAGGGCTTCACCAAGACCCTCGCCATCGAGCTCGGCAAGTTCGGCATCACCGCCAACGCCGTCGCCCCCGGCTTCATCGCCACTGACATGACCGCCGCCACCGCGGCCCGCGTCGGCATGGGCTTCGAGGAGTTCAAGGCCGCGGCCGCCACCCAGATCCCCGTCGCCCGTGTCGGCTACCCCGAGGACATCGCCAACGCGATCGCCTTCTTCACCGACGAGGCCGCCGGCTTCGTCTCCGGCCAGGTGCTGTACGTGGCCGGCGGACCGCTCGACTAGGGATCACGGACATGACTGAACTTCCTGAGCTCTCCGGCAAGGTCGCCCTCGTCACGGGCGCCAGCCGCGGTATCGGCTACGGCGTCGCCGAGGCGTTCGTCGCCCGCGGCGACCGCGTGATCATCACCGGCCGCAACGAGGACGCCCTGAAGGAGGCCGTCGAGCAGCTCGGCGCTGACCGGGTCGTCGGCGTCGCCGGCAAGGCCCACGACGAGGAGCACCAGGCCGTCGCCGTCGCGCGTGCCATGGAGGCCTTCGGCCGCGTCGACTACCTGATCAACAACGCCGGTACCAACCCGGTGTTCGGGCCGATCGCCGACCTCGACCTGAACGTGGCCCGCAAGGTGTTCGAGACCAACGTGATCTCGGCGCTCGGCTTCGCGCAGAAGACCTGGCACGCCTGGCAGAAGGACAACGGCGGCGCGATCGTCAACATCGCCTCCGTCGCGGGTGTCGCGCCCTCGCCCTTCATCGCCGCGTACGGCGTCAGCAAGGCCGCCATGATCAACCTGACCGCGCAGCTCGCCCACGAGTTCGCGCCCAAGGTGCGGGTCAACGCGATCGCCCCGGCGGTCGTGAAGACCAAGTTCGCGCAGGCCCTGTACGAGGGCCGGGAGGCCGAGGCCGCCGCGTCCTACCCGCTGGGCCGGCTCGGTGTGCCCTCCGACATCGGCGGCGCCGCGGCGTTCCTGACCTCCGCGCAGTCCGACTGGATCACCGGCCAGACGCTCGTCGTCGACGGCGGCATCTTCCTCAACGCCGGCGTCGGCTGACCGGCCTCGCACGCATCACGGGCGCCACTGGACACCAGTGGCGCCCGTGTCCATGTACACCACGTGCACAGGCCCTCGACAACGCCGACACAGCAGCGCCTCCTGTCCACACGCCGGAGGACCCGGTTCAGGTCGGGTAAAGCTGCGGTATGGTCTGCCAACCCTTGGTATGGCAGCTCGAGGAGCGTGCGCGTGTTCAACCGGATCAGAGGCCTTCGGCGGATAGCAGCCATCGCATCCATATCGTCGCTGGTGGCCGGATGTGGTGTGTTCTCCTCGGATTCCTCCGATGGCGGGGACCCGATCGTCGTCGGAACCACCAGTGCCCCGGCCACGCTGGACCCCGCGGCTTCCTGGGACAACTCCTGGGAGCTGTTCCGCAACGTCTATCAGACGCTCCTGAACTATTCCCCCGGTGGCACCGACCCCGAGCCCGACGCCGCCGAGAGCTGCGAGTTCACGGACACGTCGAGCACCGAGTACAGCTGCACGCTGCGCGAGGGCCTGAAGTTCTCCAACGGGCACAGACTGGACGCCAAGGCCGTCAAGTACTCGATCGACCGGATCAAGAAGATCAACGTCAACGGCGGCCCCGCGGGCCTGCTGGGCACTCTCTCCCGTGTGCAGGTGAAGAGCGATCTCGAGGTCGTCTTCCATCTCAGCCAGCCCGACGCCACGTTCCCCCTGGTGCTCACCACGCCCGCCATGTCGATCGTGGACCCCGAGGAGTACTCCGCGACCGAGATCCGTAAGGACGGCGAGATCAGCGGCTCGGGGCCCTACACCCTCGACGCCTACGACGAGGGCAAGAAGGCCGAACTCGTCGGCAACGACAACTACAAGGGCATTGCGGATCCCAAGAACAGCGCCGTCACCATCCGCTACTTCCCGCAGTCGGACGACATGGTCGACGCCCTCAGGAGCAAGGAGATCTCGGTCGTCTACCGCGGTCTCGCCGCCTCCGACACCGTGGACATCGAGGAGAACCAGCGCAAGGAAGGGCTCCAGCTGGTTGAGAACGCCACCTCCGAGATCAGTTACCTGGTGTTCAACCCCAGCGACCCGTGGGCCGCGAAGCCCGCGGTCCGCAAGGCCGTCGCCCAGATCGTCGACCGCGCGGCGCTCGTGCACAAGGTCTACAAGGACACCGTCCAGCCGCTGTACTCGATGGTCCCGGCCGGACTCACCGGCCACACGACGGGCTTCTTCGACGACTTCGGAAGCCCCAGCGTGGCCAAGGCCAAGCGGCTCCTCACACAGGCGGGGATCACCGAGCAGGTCCCGCTGATCCTCTGGTACACCACCGACCGCTACGGCTCGACGACCAAGCCCGCCTTCGAGGAGCTGAAGAAGCAGCTGGAGGCCTCCGGCCTGTTCACGATCACCCTCAAGAGCCGCCCGTGGAAGACCTATGTCGAGGGCTACCAGAAGGGCGAGTACCCGGTGTTCGGGCGCGGTTGGTTCCCCGACTTCAACGACGCCGACAACTTCATCGCACCCTTCGTGGGTGAGCAGAACGCGCTCGGCACCCCGTACGACGCCCCCGAGATCACCGGGAAGCTGCTGCCGGAGTCGCGCGCGGAGAGCGACCGCGGGGCCGTGACCCAGCAGATCGAGGACGCTCAGCAGATCCTCGTGGACGACGCACGGCTGCTGCCGCTGTGGCAGGGCAAGCAGTACGTGGCCGCGGACGAGGAGGTCGGCGGTCTGGAGAACGTCATCGACCCGGCGACCATGATGACGATGTGGGAGCTGTACCGGAAGACCAGCTGGTAGCGGCGCGATGTCAGTGGTCGCCTGTAGGTTCTGAGACCTGAAGTGACCGCACGACATAAGGACGTTGACGTGACCGACATCGCCATGCTGCCCGAGTCCTGGCGCGGGGTCCTGGGCGACGAGCTCCAGCAGCCCTATTTCAAGGAGCTGACCGAGTTCGTCGAGGAGGAGCGGGCGAAGGGTCCCGTCTATCCGCCGCGCGAGGAGGTCTTCGCCGCGCTGGACGCGACGCCGTACGACGGGGTGAAGGTCCTGATCCTCGGTCAGGACCCTTACCACGGCGAGGGCCAGGGTCACGGTCTGTGCTTCTCGGTGCGCCCCGGGGTGAAGACCCCGCCCTCGCTCCGGAACATCTACAAGGAGATGAAGGAGGAGCTGGGCACGCCGATCCCGGACAACGGCTATCTGCTGCCGTGGGCCGAGCAGGGTGTCCTGCTGCTCAACGCGGTGCTCACCGTCCGGGCCGGCGAGGCGAACTCGCACAAGGCCAAGGGCTGGGAGAAGTTCACCGACGCGGTCATCCGCGCGGTGGCCGACCGGCCCGACCCGGCGGTCTTCGTGCTGTGGGGCAACTACGCCCAGAAGAAGCTCCCGCTGATCGACGAGAGCCGGCACATCGTGGTCAAGGGCGCGCACCCCTCGCCGCTGTCGGCGAAGAAGTTCTTCGGCTCCCGTCCGTTCACGCAGATCAACGAGGCGGTGGCGCTCCAGGGCCACGAGGCGATCGACTGGACGATCCCGAACCTGGGCTGACTGCCGCCGGGCCGGTTCCCCGCCGGACCGGCCCGGTGCCGCCTGACCGGGATTGTCGGTGGGGGCCGTTAGCGTCGGGTGGTATTGACCGACGAGTGCCCGGAGGACGCGGTGGCGGAGCGACAGGAGCAGACGGCGCCCGATGCCGTGATGACGCGGATCGGGCAGGTCGTCATGCTGCATCACGCGGGGGACCGCGAAGAGGCCCGGCACCGCTTCCTGGACCTGTGGGCGGAGATCGGCGAGGACGGCGACCCGCTGCACCGCTGCACCCTCGCCCACTACATGGCCGACGCCCACGACGACCCCTCGGACGAACTCGCGTGGGACCTGAGGGCGTTGACGGCCGCCGAGGAACTCACGGACGACCGTCTCGCCGAGCACGAGAGCGCGCTCGCGGTCAGGGCGCTGTACCCCTCGCTGCATCTGAACCTGGCGGCCGACTATGTGAAGCTCGGCCGCTCCGACGCCGCCCGCACGCATCTGCGCCGGGCGCGAGGGGCGGCGGAATCACTCGCCGACGACAGCTACGGCGACGGGGTACGGGCGGCCATCAGCCGACTGGAGCTGCGGCTCGGGGAAGACGGTTCCTCCGGCACCGGAGGGTGGCGGCCGCCGCGACAGCGGCCCTGAGACGGGGACTGGGCGGCGTGGCCGGTGGGGCGGCTGAGGGCGTGGCCGGTGAGGCAGCAAGCCGATGGGTCGGCACCCCCACGACCCTCGCCCGGCACCCCCACGCCCCCTTGCCCGGCACCTCGCGGCGCCCAGGCCAGCACCGTCGCGTGGCTCGGCAGATGCCCGCCGGCACGTCTGGCGGGGACGCCCGCCACGCGGCCTCGGCTAACGTCCGCCACGCGGCTGACGTCCGCCACGCAGGCCCGGCTAACGCCCGTACGTCCGTTCGCAGATCACCGCCTCCGGGCTGTCCTTGCGCCACCCGCCGTACTGCTTGCCGAGCTTGCAGACGTCCGGGTGCTTCGGGACCTGGGCGGTGACGTCGGGAATCTCGACGTGCGGGCGCGGGGCCTCGGGGTGTCCGGTATGGGGATGGGCCGGCCGGGCGTGCGGCTGTGCGCGCGGCGCCTGTTGCCCGGGCGCCGGTGCGGCGGCGGAGGAGGAGGGTGCCTCCTTCGGTCGGGGCGCACTCCGTCTCGACTTGCGGGACGACTCGATCAGCTGCAGGGCCTCCTGGGCCGGTGCCTGCACGACCTGCGGCTCCGCCCGGCCGTCGGGCCGGGGCGCCGCCGGCTGGGACGGCACCACCGGCGGGCCCGGGGCGACGGATGGGTGCTGGACGGTCACACAGCCGGAGAGGGCCGAGACGGCCACGGTGACCAGGAGCGTTGCGGTCGTCGTCGTTCGATGCACCCGCGCAACTCTGCTGGGTCGCAGCGGGTTTGGGACAGCGGACGAGCGGAGGTTGCCCCGCACGGGTGATCTCCGGCCCCGTACGGAGGGCGGGCCCTCCGCGAGGGTGACGTCAGTCGCCGGTCGCGCCGTCGAGGCGCTCGCGGATCAGGTCGGCGTGGCCGTTGTGCCGGGCGTACTCCTCGATCATGTGGGTGTAGATCCACCGCAGGTTGAAGCGCTCGCCGGTGCGCCGGTGCTTGCCCGCGGACATGTCGTCCAGCCCGAAGCCGGCCGCGTTGCGCCGGGCGACCTCGATCTCGGCCTGCCAGGTGGCGTGGGCCTCCTCCCAGGTGTCCGCCTCGGTGAGATGGAACTCGCCGTCCGGGTCCTCGTCGCTGTAGTAGAGCGGCCCCTGATCGTCGTCGGCCAACACCTTGCGGAACCAGCCCCGCTCGCACTCCGCCAGATGGCGCACCAGTCCCATCAGGGACAGCTCCGAGGGCTCCACGGCGGCGGTCCTGAGCTGTGCGTCGGTCAGGCCCTCGCACTTCCAGGCCAGGGTCTGCCGGTGGTAGTCGAGCCAGCCCTCCAGCATGGTCCGCTCGTCGGCGTCGGTCGCGGGTTCACTTCGCTGCGTCGTCATGCCCGCATCGTGTCCCAATCCACCAGGTCCGGCCACGTATTTCAGGCGCCGAGCATCCCGTCGAGCAGTTCCCGCAGCCCCGCCCGCACCTCCTCCGGCCCCGGCACCCGCGTACTGAACGACCCGGCCACGCAGGAGAACATCAGCCCGTCCGCCCAGGCCACCAGGGACAGCACATGCCGGTCCGGTGCGGTGGAGCCCATGGCCGTGAGGAGGACGGCGAGCTGGTCCCGGAAGCGGGCGCCGGTGGCGTCGAAGTAGGCCCGCAGCTCGGGGCGGCGCGTGGCCTCCAGGGCCAGTTCGTAGCGGGCGAGGGTCAGTTCGCGGTGGTGGGTGAGGGCGCGGTGCGTCGCCAGCGCCAGCGCCTCGACCAGCGCGGGGAGGCCGGCCTGCGGGTCCGGCATCTCGTCGAGCGCCAGCACCTTCGCCTCGCGGTCGGCCAGCCGGCGCACCGCCAGCTCCAGCAGCGCCTGTCGGGTGCGGGCGAGATTCGACGTGGAGCCCTGGGGCAGCGCGGCCACCTCGTCGACGGCCCGGTGGGTGAGCCCGCGCATTCCGCGCTCGGCGAGCAGGGCGAGCGCGGTGTCGGCGACGAGGTCGGTACGGGAGGCCGGGGCCGGTTCGGTGCGTACGGGCATGGAGCTCAATCTACCCGGCGCACTACAGCTGTAGTACGGTTGGTGTGGAACTACACCTGTAGTGAGGAATGGTCATGACACAGACCCGGCGCGTAGTCGTCATCGGCGGCGGCATAGGCGGCCTGGCCGCGGCCGCCGCCCTGCACCTGAGCGGCCGGCAGGTCACCGTCCTGGAGCGGGCCCGCTCCCTGGAGCCGGTCGGTGCCGCGATCTCCCTGGCCCCCAACTCCCTGCGCGCCCTGGACGTCATCGGCATCGGCGACGAGATCCGCGACCTCGCCGCCTGGACGGGCGACGGCGGCCTGCGCACCCCCGGGGGGCGCTGGCTCTCCCGATCCAGCGCCGCCGCAGCGGCCGAGCGCTTCGGCGGCCCGCTCGTGCTGCTGCACCGGGCCACCCTCATCAACAGCCTGGCCGCACTGCTCCCACCCGACGCCATCCGCACGGCAGCCGAGAGCACCCTCGTCGACCCCGGCGACGCCCGCCGCCCGGCCCGTGTGCGGACGCCCGACGGCGAGCTGGAGGCCGACCTCGTCGTCGCCGCCGACGGCGTCCGCTCCGCCGTACGCGCCACGCTGTTCCCGGACCACCCCGGCGCCGTCTACTCCGGATTCACCACCTGGCGCGTGGTGATCCCCGTGCCCGCCACGGAGTTCGCCTCGCACGAGACCTGGGGCCGGGGCCGCATCTGGGGCACCCACCCGCTCAAGGACGGCCGGGTCTACGCGTACGCCGCCGCCCTGGCGCCCGCGGGGGAGCGGGCCCCGGACGAGAGGGCCGAACTCGTCCGCCTATACGGCGACTGGCACGACCCCATCCCCGCCGTGCTCGTCGCCGCCCGCCCCGAGGACGTCCTGCGCCACGACGTCCACCACATCGCCGAACCCCTGCCCGCCTTCCACCGCGGCCGGGTCGTCCTCCTCGGCGACGCCGCGCACGCCATGCCCCCGACCCTCGGCCAGGGCGGCAACCAGGCCATCGAGGACGCGGTCGTTCTGGCACACCATGCGGACGACCTGGCCGCCTATTCGGCGGCACGCCTTCCCCGTACCACCGCCATGGCCCGCCAGGCCGTCAGGATCGGACGCCTCAACATGACGCCGAGCCGCGCCCTCGTGGCCGTACGCAACTCCGCGATCGCCGCACTCTCCCTGGCCGGCCCGGCCCTCTTCCTGCGCGGATTCGACGGCATCGCCGACTGGCGGCCGCCGCAGCCGCCGTATGCTTCGGTCGTGTCGGACGCGGGCAAGCGGTAGGGAGAACCCAGTAGTGAAGGTCGGCTGCATCGGACTCGGCGACATCGCCCGGAAGGCCTATCTGCCGGTGCTCGGCGGTCTGCCCGGCGCCGAACTCCATCTGCAGACCCGCACCCCGGCCACGCTGGCCCGGGTCGCCGACGGCCTCCATCTGCCCGGGGCCCGGCGCCATCAGGACCTCGACTCACTTCTCGCCGTCGGGCTCGACGCGGCCTTCGTGCACGCGCCCACCGTCGTGCACCCCGAGATCGTGACGCGGCTGCTGGAGGCGGGCGTACCGACGTACGTCGACAAGCCGCTTGCGTACGAACTCGCCGACTCGGAGCGGCTGGTGGCCCTCGCGGAGGAGCGGGAGGTGTCTCTCGCGGTCGGCTTCAACCGGCGCTACGCGCCCGGGTACGCACAGTGCGCCGACCATCCGCGCGAGCTGATCCTCATGCAGAAGAACCGGATCGGGCTGCCGGAGGAGCCGCGGTCCATGATCCTCGACGACTTCATCCATGTCGTCGACACCCTGCGCTTCCTCGCTCCGGGCCAGGTCGACGACGTCACCGTGCGCGCCCGCGTCCAGGACGGGCTGCTCCATCACCTGGTGCTCCAGCTCTCCGGCGACGGCTTCACCGCGCTCGGCGTGATGAACCGGCTCAGTGGCTCGGCCGAGGAGATCCTGGAGGTGTCCGGGCAGGACACCAAGCGTCAGGTGGTCAACCTCGCCGAGGTCATCGACCACAAGGGGCAGCCGACCGTGCGGCGGCGCGGGGACTGGGTTCCGGTCGCCCGGCAGCGGGGCATCGAGCAGGTCGTCATGGCCTTCCTGGACGCGGTGCGCGCGGGGAAGGTGGTCAGCGCCCGGGATGCGCTGGCGACCCATGAGCTGTGCGAGCGGGTGGTACGCGCGGTCCAGGAGCGGGCCACCTGAGCCGCAGGGCCCGGGCTCCCTGCCCCGCGCACCAGACGGCGACGATGAGCAGCGCCGCGTGGGGCATCCAGTCGCCGAAGCGGACGTACGGCGTGACACCCGTGGCCAGCGGTACCTCATAGACCGTCGTCGCGCTCGCGCTCGTACCGAGCCATGAGCCGATCCGCTCTCCCTCCGGGCCGTAGACGGCCGAGACACCGGTCAGGGTCGAGTGGACCATCGGGCGGCCCGTCTCGGCGGCGCGCAGGGCGGCGAGCGAGGCGTGCTGGTCGGGGGCCCAGCTGTGCTGGAAGGTCGACGTCGACGACTGGGCGATCAGCACCTCCGCACCGTCCTCG
The DNA here is from genome assembly GCF_045041015.1 of Streptomyces sp. NBC_00019. Lineage (NCBI taxonomy): Bacteria > Bacillati > Actinomycetota > Actinomycetes > Kitasatosporales > Streptomycetaceae > Streptomyces > Streptomyces sp. NBC_00019. The sequence goes on along the minus strand of NZ_CP108302.1, from coordinate 2,042,843 downwards.
GCGAGATGCCGGCTCATGTCGGGGAACGCGGACTCGAAGCAGACCATCGGACCGACCCTCAGCCCGTGGCCGACGTCCATCACGACCTGTTCGGAGCCCTGCCTGCGGTTCTCGCCCGCCGCCTTGCCGACCGAGGTCGCCCAGCCGAGCAGTGAGCGGAAGGGGATGTACTCACCGAAGGGCACGAGCCGCATCTTGTCGTAGCGATCGCCGGTGAGGCCGTCGGGGCCGACGAGCACCGAGCTCTTGTAGATGCCGGGCTTGTCGGAGCGCCGGGCGTCCACGTTGACGAGGATGTCGGCGCCGGTCTCGCTCGAGAGCGCGGCGAGCCTGCGGGCGAGGTCGGGCCGGTCGACGAGGTCGAAGCCGACACTGCTCTCGCCCCACACGACCAGGTCGACGTCCTGCCCGGCCAGTTGACGGGTGAGCTGTTCCTCGCGGACGAAGCGCCGGTCGCCGCCCTCGATGACACCCGGCTGTACGACGGCGATCCGTACGCCGCCGTCGGCGTCCGGGCGCGGCGACCACAGCCAGGCCGCCGAGGTGGCGGCGGCCGTGGCCACGAGAGCGGCCAGCGCGGGAACGCGGGACTGCCGGACGGTGATCAGCACGGCGACCGCGACGTTCACGGCCACCACCAGGAAACTGATCAGCCACACCCCGCCCACCGAGGCCAGCCGCAGCGCCGGCTCCACCTCCCACTGACTGGCGCCGAGCATCCCCCACGGCCCGCCGAGGCCCTGCCAGGAACGGACGAGCTCCACCAACAGCCAGCCCGAGGGCAGGACGAGAAGGGCGCCGCAGATCCGGCCGCGCGAGGGCGTCCCGGCGAGGAAGCGGCGGACCAGCCATCCCCAGGGCGCCCACAGTGCGCCGAGGAGGGCCGCGATGACGAACGTGAACACATGCAGGCTCGGCAGCAGCCAGTGGTGCATGGCCAGCATGAAGCCGAGCCCGCCGAACCAGCCGTCGTACGCCGCCCTCTTCGCGGTCGGAGCGGAGCGGACCAGGGCGATCCAGGGGACCAGGGCGACGTAGGCGAACCACCACAGGGACGGGGCGGGAAAGGCGAGCACGGGCAGGGCGCCGGACAGCGCGACGACGGTGGAACGCCGCCAGGGGGAGGTGAGCCAGTGGCCGAGCGTCTTCATACGGCGCCTCCTACCCCGTGCGTCCCTCCAGTGTGCGTGGTGCGGACGCCCCGGGGACAGAGGGCGTCGGATCAGTTGATCATGGACGTGGGGCGGGGGCAGGGAGGCGCCGCCACTTCTCCTGCACGACGACCTCGCGGAGCCGCCAGCCGTCGTGCGTGCGCAGCAGCCCGAAGGCGTAGCGGCCGCCGCAGATGAAGTCCGGGGCCGCACCGGCTCCGTCGCCGTCCCGGTCGATGCGCATCGGATTGACGTAGTCGGCCTGCACGCGGGCCGTGTCGCCCGTGTCGTGGTCCCACTGGCCGAAGGTGATACGCCGGTTGACGATCAGATGCTGCCGCATCGAGAACACCCGCAGGCTCTCCGTGAGCCAGGTGGCGACCTGCCCGGCGTCTCCCTCGACACCGCCGGCCGAGCGGTAGTCCGCACGTCCGTCCGGGGTGAACAGCTTTCGGTACCCCTCCCAGTCGCCGTCGTCCACGGCCACCGCGTACTCGGTGATCAGTTCGTCGACGGCCAGCCGGTCCATCACGGTGGCGAGCTCCACACGCTGAGTCATCGGCTCAGTGTTGGGCATGGGGCGGGCGGGGCCAAGAGGCGTGCGGTGACATTCGGGTGGTGGGCCGGATGACGACTCACTGCGCCGCCTGCTCGTCGAGGACGTCGGCCGCCCATGCGGTCGCCACCGGCAGGAACTCGTGTTCGGCAGCGTGCGCCGCCATCCGGGCGTTCCGCGCCCCGGCCTCGGGCCCGTCCGGCAGGTGGAACTCGTTGCCCGCGTGCGCGGAACGGGCCTGCATCCGCGTGGCGGTGGCCAGCCGGCGGCGTACGTACCGGTCGAGCGCGGCGGGTACGTCGGCGGGGTCCGTGTCCGTGAGGCAGTCGCCGAGCACGGCCGCGTCGAGGATCGCCTGGGCCGCACCCTGGGCCTGGAACGGCACCATCGCGTGGGCGCTGTCGCCGAGCAGGGTCACCCGTCCGGAGTTCCAACGGGCGAGCGGGGTACGGGTGTAGATGCCCCAGCGGTACATCCGCCCCGCGCGTTCGAGGACCCGGACGATCCGGGGATCCCACCCCTCGAAGGCGTGCAGCGGCTCTCCGGGCTCCGCGAGGGCGGTCCACGACTCCCGTGCCGTCTCCGTCCCGAACACGGCCACGATGTTGAGGAGTTCGCCGCGGCGCACCCGGTAGTGGACGAAGTGCCGGCCGGGGCCGAGCCAGATCCCGGTGTCGGGCAGGTCCAGATCGGCGACCTGCTCGGCCGGGAGGAGCGCACGGTACGCGGCGGTCCTGGAGAACACCGCCTCGTCCGCGCCGAAGAGCCACTGGCGGGCCGCGGAGCGGATGCCGTCCGCGGCCACGACGAGGTCCGCGGTCAGTCGCTCGCCGCCGGCCGTGATCACCTGGGCGGACCTGTCGTCCTGGAAGATTCCCACGACCTGGGTGCCGAGCCGCACCGACTCGGGCGGCACGGCGGCGGCCAGGGCCTGTTGCAGATCGGCCCGGTGCAGTTGCAGATAGGGCGCCCCGAACGCGTCGTCGACCTCGCGGCCCAGCGCGTAGTGGCAGATCTCCGTCCCGTCGGACCAGGTGCGGAAGCTCAGCGGACCGGGCGGGGCGGCCTGCGCGGCGACCGCGTCGAGCCGGTCCAGACGGCGCAGCACCCGCGTGGCGTTGGGCGCGAGCTGGATCCCGGCGCCGGCCTCGGTGAACCGCGGCAACTGCTCGACCAGCGTGACCTCGTGCCCGGCCCGGCGCAGACTCAGTGTCGCGGCCAGCCCTCCGATGCCTGCGCCTATGACGATGGCTCGCATGGCACGACGGTAGCGAAGAGAACTCCGGTGCCGTACGAGGGATTTCGGGCGTTGGTGCGACCACGGCCGAGGGCCCGCGGTACGCCGGCCTCCTGCCCCCAGCGGCGAAGCCGTCTCCATCATCACAGGTCGGAGGACCGGTGACCCGGCAGGTCAGAGGAGCACACGCAACCGCTCGAACGCCGTCGGTGCCGGGCGGTCCGGCAGGAACTCCTTGATGCGCAGGGCGCATTCCCGCGGGGTGGCGCTGTCGGTGTCGCACTCGATGTCGTAGATCCCGTGGGAGTGCACCTGCTCCAGTTGGCCGGCCGCGAGCCCGGGTGGCCGGTCGCCCCGCTCACGCTCCCGGCGCGCCAGCTCCAGGGGCGGGCAGTGCACGCCGACGAACACCACGTCCCGGGGTGCGAACAGCGACAGGCAGTCGTGGAGCCGCCACTGGGCGCTCAGCACATGGTCGACGACGACGTTGTTCCCCGCGGCCGCCATCCCCGCGACCGCGCGGTGGAAGCCCTGCCAGGTGCGGTGCAGCAGGGTGCCCTCCTGGTCCGGCGGCACGGGGACACTCGACCGCATCGCGTGGAACGCGTCCACGGGCATGTGGAACCAGGGTTCGTCGAGGATCGACAGCAGCTCGGTCGCGATGCTCGACTTGCCCGAACTGGAGGTGCCGTTCAGGAAGATGACGAGGCCCTGGCGCGGGGGGACGCTGTCGAGATGTTCCATGGGGTGGATCTTAGGAGGCGCTTCGGCGACCGGTGAGGGATCATCGTGCGATGACGCATGCCGCTGACTTCCGCCACCAGTTCTGGTCCGGCGGCTCCTACGAGTTGGGCATCGAGGTCGGTTCGACGGACGACGCCGGTCTTCAGGCCGTCCTGGGCGCGGTGTGGGCCGCGGCAGGCGTGCAGGGGTGCTACGGGCATGGGGACCGGGAGCCGGCGGAGCAGGAGGTCGTGTCCTGCACGGTCGCCTCGCTGGAGGAGTTCGGGCATCTCCTCGGGCGGGTGCGGCTGCCCTCGGGCGACCTCGTCGCATGCGGGGTCATGGCGGTGCGTGGTGGTGACGACAGCAGTGACTGGCTGGACTTCTATGTGCCGGAGAGTGCGCTGGACGCCGCCGGAGTCGCCTACTGGGACGGTCGGCCCTTCTACCGCTCTGCCCTGATCGACGACTGGCTGGCCGCCATCGCCATCGAGGCATTCCGCAGCGTGCCCTTCAGCTGTGCCGCCGTCGGATGGGAGGTCTCCGGATGCATCGACGCGGCGTCACTGGCCGGTGAGCTGCCGGAGAAGCGGGGCATCGGGTATCTGGTGCCCCGCGACGGTGTCCTCCGCTACGGCCCCGCCAACGACTGAGCCGCAGGCCTTGGTTCAGGCCGCCTTGATGACGGCCCCACGGATCGCGGCCGCCCACTCGACCACCAACAACTCGTATTCCTTGCGCTCCTGGGCCGACAGGGATCCGCCTGCTCGCATCCACAGCGCACGGATCTGCTCGTTCACTTCGGCAGCAGACCGCACGGAACCAGAGGCCACGGAATAGGGGGGCATGCGGACAAGCCTAAGCGCAGGAACTGACACTGCGCTACCGAACGGCTACACACAACGTATGTGATGGGTCACGGTGTTCGCTGTGTGAACGTGTTGACTCCGCTGTCGTGGGTGTCAGCCGGCCGACTCCGCCGCGTGCGGGCTCAGCCCGCCGAACGTCACCAGCAGGATGATCACGATGCCGAGTGCGATGCGGTACCAGACGAACGGCATGAAGCTCTTGGTCGAGATGAACTTCATGAACCATGCGATGACCACGTATCCGACGACGAACGCGATGATCGTCGCGAAGATCGTCTGGGGCCAGTCGACGTGGCCGCCCTCCATCGCATCCTTGGTCTCGAAGAGGCCGGACGCGAGGACCGCGGGGATGGCGAGGAGGAAGGAGTAGCGGGCCGCGGACTCGCGCTTGTAGCCCATGAAGAGGCCGCCGCTGATCGTGGCGCCGGAGCGGGAGACGCCCGGGACGAGGGCGCAGGCCTGGCAGAGGCCGAAGATCAGGCCGTCCCGTACGCCCAGGTCCTCCAGGCCCTTGCGCTGCTTGGCGGCCCGGTGCTTGCCGCCGCTCTCGTCGCGGGCCGCCATCCGGTCGGCGATGCCGATGATGATGCCCACCACGATCAGCATGGTCGCCGTGATCCGCAGATCGCGGAACGGCCCCTCGATCTGGTCCTTGAGCGTCACGCCGAGCACCCCGATGGGGATCGAGCCGACGATGACCAGCCAGCCCATCTGGGCGTCGTGGTTGCTCCGCATCTCCTTGTTGAACAGTGACCTGGTCCACGCCGAGATGATCCGCCCGATGTCCTTGCGGAAGTAGATCAGTACGGCCGCCTCGGTGCCGATCTGCGTGATCGCCGTGAAGGCCGCGCCCGGGTCCTCCCATTCGGCGAACGCCGCGGTCAGGCGCAGATGCGCGCTGGAGGACACGGGGAGGAACTCGGTCAGCCCCTGGACGAGTCCGAGGATGAAGGATTCAAACCAAGACATGAAGGTAGGGAGTCCAAGCGCTGATCGGAGGAGGAGCGACGGGCACACCGAGCCGTCCGGGCGCGGTGATCACAGGTGTGGGGGGCAGCCTAGCGGCCTCGGATGACAGGCCTGGCACAGGGTGCGGGCCGAGCGCCGGTGAGCAGGGCATCCGCGCTGTTGACCGGCCAGGGTGCGGCCGCTTAGGTTGCTGCGGAGAGAAAGCGCTTGCTGCTCCTATGGCAGGTGTCGGCGCTGTCCGCCGTTCGTTCGAGGAGTGCTGATCGCGTCCATGTCACCCACCACTCCCTACGACGGCCGTCGCATCCGGGCAGCCGTCATCGGTACCGGCGCCATCGCCCGGGGCTCCCACCTGACCGCGCTCGGCGTGCTCGCCGAGGAGGGCGAGGTCGAGGTGGTCGCGGCGGTTGACATCGATGCCAAGGCCGTTGAGGAGTTCTGTGCGGCGGGCGGTGTCCCGCACGGGTACACCGACCTGGACCGCATGCTGCGCGAGCAGCGCCCCGACCTCGTCAGCATCTGCACCCCGCCGACCCTGCACCGCGACCAGACCGTCGCCGCGCTGCGCGCCGGGGCCTGGGTGTGGTGCGAGAAGCCGCCGGTGCCGACGCTCGCCGACTTCGACGCCGTGGAGGCGGAGGAGGGCAAGGAAGGCGGCCCGTACGCCTCGATCGTCTTCCAGCACCGCTTCGGCTCCGGCACCCGGCATGTGCGCCGGCTGCTCGACGGGCAGGACCTGGGCCGCCCGCTCGTCGCGCACTGCCAGACCACCTGGTACCGCGACACCGCGTACTACGCCGTGCCCTGGCGCGGTCGCTGGGAGACCGAGGGCGGTGGCCCGGCGATGGGCCACGGCATCCATCAGATGGATCTCCTCCTCGACCTGCTCGGTCCGTGGAGCGAGGTGCGCGCCATGGCCGGGCGGCTGGTGCACGACGTACAGACCGAGGACGTCTCCACCGCGCTGGTCCGCTTCGAGAACGGTGCGCTGGCCACCGTCGTGAACAGCGTGCTGAGCCCCGACGAGGTCAGCCGCATCCGCATCGACTGCGAGCGCGCGACCGTCGAGCTCACCCATCTGTACGGTCACAGCAACGAGAACTGGGCCATCACCCCGGCGCCCGGCGTACCGGACGAGCAGGTCGCCGCCTGGCGGGACTTCGGCGCGGACGTGCCCAGTTCCCACACGGAGCAGCTGCGCGAGCTGGTCGCCGGCATGCGCGCCGGGGAGCGGCCGCGCAGCAGCGGTGCCGACGGACGTGGCAGCCTGGAGCTGGTCGCCGCGCTGTACAAGTCGGCCTTCACGGACGTCACGGTGAGGGCGGGCGAGATCGGCCCGGGCGACCCGTTCTACACGGCCATGCACGGGAACGCGCCCGGCTGGGCCCCCGTCGTCAGCGAGGAGGTGCCCGTATGACCGGGCTGCGCATCGTCCACGCGCACGGCGACCGCATCACCGTGACCGACCCGGCCACCGGCGTGGAGCTGCTCTCCTACGTCTACCGGCCGGAGTCGGCCTGGGAGGCCCCCAAGCCGTACATCCACCCGCTGCGGACCCTGGCGGGCGACGTCGTCACCGACTACCGGCCCAACGACCACCGCTGGCACAAGGGCCTGTCCCTGACCGCCTCGCACCTGTCGGGCGCCAACCTGTGGGGCGGCAACTCGTACGTGCACGGCGAGGGCTACCTCGAACTCCCCGAGCGCGTCGGCTCGATGGCCCACGTCGGCTTCGACGAGGTCTCCGCGGACGGCGACCGGGTCGTCATCGCCGAGCGGCTCACCTGGCACCCGTACAGCGGCGAGCTGTGGGCCGACGAAGTGCGCCGGATCGAGATCCACGACGTCGACCAGGAGTCCCGCTCCTGGGCGCTGACCTGGACGAGCGCCATCACCAACCGGCGCGACGAGCCGCTGGTCTTCGGCAGCCCCACCACCGCCGGGCGTGAACTCGCCGGGTACACGGGCCTGTTCTGGCGCGGCCCGCGCGCCTTCCGCGACGGCCGGATCCTCGCGCCGGACGCCGAGGGCCCCGGCCTCCTGGGCAAGCAGGCCCCCTGGCTGGCCCTCTCCGGCGAGCACGACGGCACGGACGGCCACGCCACCCTGGTCTTCGAGCACGCCCCGGAGAACGACCAACTCGGCACCGAAGGCGCCCACCCGGCCCACTGGTTCGTCCGCAACGAACCGTGGGCCGGCGTGGCCCCCTCCTGGGCCTTCTACGACGAACTAGTACTCGCCCCCGGCGACACCCTCACCCGCCGCTACCGCGTCGTCGTCGCCGACGGTGCCTGGGAGCGGGAGGAGATCGCCAAGTACCTGGAGGCACACCCGTGGTGACCGCCTTCGAGGGACTGCCCGGCGGGGTCGCCGTCTCGCATCTGTGCGTGTACGACTGGCCCGCCGCCGACGGCGTCTCCGGCGGAACACCCCATATGCACCTGACCTGTTCGGAGGCGTACGTCGTCACCGGCGGCCGGGGTTCGGTGCAGACCCTCACGACGTCCGGGTACGAGGTCACGCCCCTCGTACCCGGCACGGTCGCCCGGTTCACGCCGGGCACCGTCCACCGGCTGGTCAACGAGGACGATCTGCGCGTCACCGTCCTGATGCAGAACAGCGGGCTGCCGGAGGCGGGGGACGCGGTGCTCACGCTGCCCCCGGAGTACCTGAGCGACCCGCGGACGTACGCCGCCGCGACCGCCATCCCCGCGGACGCGCCCGAGGCCGAACGGGAGCGTGCCGCACGAGCCCGCCGCGACCTCGCCCTGGAGGGCTATCGGACGCTGCGGGAGGCTCCCGAGGGGCTGGCCGACTTCCATCGCGCGGCCGCCGCGCTCGTACGGCCGCGACTGGCCGAGTGGCGGGAGCGCTGGCGCAACGGTGCGGCGGCCGCCGCCGCGGCGACGGGGGAGCAGCTCGACCGCCTCGAACAGGGCGATCTCTCCCACCTCACCGACGCCGTCGTGCGGTCCGAACAGCCCTCGGAGCACGGCAGGTTCGGGATGTGCGGGCGGCTGGACGTCTACCAGGGGGTCTGACCCGGCTGTTCCGCCGCGACACCAGGGGCGGAGGCGCCTAGCCTGGAGCCATGGCCACGGTGCAGGTGGGCGACCTCGAGATCGCCTACGAGCGCGTCGGACAGGGGCCACCGTTGGTCCTCGTGCACGGCGCGGCCGTCTACGCGCGCATGTGGCAGCCGCAACTCTCCGGGCTGGCCGATGAGTTCACGGTCGTGGCCTGGGACGAGCCGGGGTCCGGACGGTCCTCGGGCATCCCTCCCGGGTTCGGCCTCGCGGACTACGCCGACTGTCTCGCCGCGCTCATCGACGGGCTGCGGCTCGGCCCGGCCCACGTCGCCGGTCTCTCCTGGGGCGGGACGGTCGTGCTGGAGCTGTACCGCCGTCATCCGGCACTCGTCAGGACGCTGCTCCTGGTCGACACCTACGCCGGCTGGAAGGGCTCCCTGCCCCCGGAAGAGGTGGCGGCCCGCGTCGCGGGGGCGAAGCGGATGCTCGCCGTGCCCCGGGATCAGTTCGATCCGACGCTGCCGGGACTGTTCGCCGGGGACCCGCCCGCCGAGTTCGTGCCGCTCCTCGACGCCATGGCGCGGGACGCGCGCCCGGAGACGCTCGGGGCGCAGCTCGCCATGATGGCCGAGACCGATCAGAACGACCTGCTGCCCGGGATCACGGTGCCGACGCTGCTGCTCTGGGGCGAACTGGACGCGCGCTCACCGCTGAGCGTCGCCCACGCGTTCCACACGGCGATTCCGGGCGCCGAGCTGGTGGTGCTGCCCGGCGCCGGGCATGTCAGCAACCTGGAGCGCCCGCAGGACTTCAACCGGGAGGTTCGCGCGTTCTGCCGCGCGCACGGCTGACCGGCCCGCATACCCTTACGCCGCCGAAGGCCCCGCAACCGTCCAGCCGGGTGTCTGCGGATGGGCCGTGAGGTCCTCGTGGCGGACCTGGTCGCCGCATGCCGTGCAGGTGACGAGCGGGGCCAGTTCGTTGCCGCAGGCGTGCTCGACCACCATGGGGCGGTCGTCGTCCTTGCGGAGGTGGCGGTCGCCCCAGGCCATGAGGGTGATCAGGACCGGCTCCAGTTCGAGTCCCGCCGGGGTGGGCCGGTACTCGAAGCGCTGCGGCCGCTCGCTGTAGGCCCTCTTGGTGAGGATCCCGGCGTCGACGAGCCGGCGCAGACGCGTGGCGAGGACGTCGCGCGGGGCGCCGATGTTGCGCACCAGCTGGTCGAAGCGACCGTTGCCCAGGCAGACCTCGCGCAGGACGAGCAGGGAGTACTTCTCGCCGACGAGCGCCAGGGTGTCGGCGATGGAGCAGGGGCGCGGGTCTTTGGTGGCGGCCATGGGGCTAATCCTAGGGGAGGGTTTGAATTTCCAACCTACGGAGCTATGGTGAGTTTGGATTTCCTACTGACCGGTAGCGCCCGGATTCCTAGTGTTGGAGGCCGTCCATGCGTGACGCAGTCATCGTCGAAGCCGTACGCACCCCGATAGGCAAGGGCAAGCCGAACGGTGCCCTCGCGCACGTCCACCCCGTCGAACTCCTCGCCCACACCCTGCGGACCCTCGTCGAGCGGTCCGGCGTCGACCCGGCCCTCATCGACGACGTCATCGGCGGCACCGTCGACCAGGTCGGCGAACAGGCCATGAACACCACCCGCTACGCCCTCCTGTCGGCAGGCTTCCCGGAGACGGTCCCGGCGACCACCGTGGACCGCCAGTGCGGCTCCTCCCAGCAGGCCGTGCACTTCGCGGCCCAGGGCGTCATGTCCGGCGCGTACGACCTCGTCGTGGCCTGTGGCGTCGAGTCGATGAGCCGGGTCCCGATGTGGTCCAACGTGCCGCCCGGCAAGGACCCCTTCGGCCCCGGCGTCGCCGAGCGCTACCCGGAGGGGCTCGTCCCGCAGGGCATCAGCGCCGAGCTCATCGCGGCGAAGTGGTCGATCGCGCGCGAGCAGATGGACGCGTTCGCGGTGTCGTCACATCTCAAGGCGGCCGAGGCCTGGGAGAAGGGACTGTTCGACGCGGAGGTCGCGCCGTTGGAGGGTGTGGTGCGCGACGAGTGCGTACGGCCGTCCAGCACGGCCGAGGTCCTCGCCGGGCTCAAGCCCGCTTACTACGACCCGGCCTTCGCCGAGCGCTTCCCGCAGATCGAGTGGAACGTCACGGCGGGCAACGCGAGCCCGATCAACGACGGTGCGTCGGCTGTGCTGATCACGTCGAGCGAGACCGCGGCCCGGCTCGGACTGCGGCCGCTGGCCCGGCTCCACAGTTTCGCCGTCACCGGGTCCGATCCGATGCTCATGCTGACCGGCGTCATCCCGGCCACGGAGAAGGTGCTGCGGAGGGCTTCACTGACCCTGGACGACATCGACCTGTTCGAGGTCAACGAGGCGTTCTCCAGCGTGGTCCTGGCGTGGCGGCAGGAGACCGGTGCGGACCTCGACAAGGTCAATGTGCACGGGGGTGCCATCGCAATCGGGCATCCGCTGGGGGCGAGCGGTACGCGACTGACGACGACACTGGTGCATGCCATGCGGGAGCGCGGGGCGCGGTATGCGTTGCAGACCATGTGCGAGGCGGGTGGGCTCGCCAACGCCATGGTGCTTGAGCGTGTGTGAGCGGCCGCGGGCCGGTGGGGGCTGGTCGCGCCACGCGGCGGAGCCGCAAATCGATACAGCCCCGCGCCCCTTCGGGGCGCGTCCCTAACCGGCGTTTTTCAGCGTGCCCGGAGGTGGTGGCGCTTGCGCCAGGCCACCACCGCTCCCACCAGCGCCGGGACCGCGATCGCCGCCATCGCGATCAGGAACGCCGGGGACGTCGGTGTCGACGCACGGGCCCCTGCCACGACGTACGCGGCGGTGTTCGGGATCGAGCCGAGCGCCGTCGCCAGCAGGAACGGCACGTAGCCCATGCGTGAGACCGCGGCGCAGTAGTTGGCGGCGGCGAACGGGACGCCTGGGAACAGCCGGATCGCCAGCATCGAGCGGAAACCGTGGCGGCTGAGCTGGCCGTCCGCGCCCTGCAGCAGACGACCGCGCAGCAGCGGGCGGAGGGCGTCCTGGCCCAGCACCCGGCCCAGCGTGAAGGCCATGCCGGCGCCGAGCACCGTGCCCGCCAGCGCGGCGCCGAGACCCAGCTGCGAGCCGAAGAGAGCGCCTGCGGCCAGGTTCAGCAGCGGGCGCGGCACGAACGCCACCGAGCACAGCCCGTACGCCACCGCGTACACCAGGGCGGCCGCGGCCCCGCCGAGCTCCGGTGGCCAGCCGTCGGCCAGCAGCCGCTGTGGCTCAAGGAGCAGCACGGTCGCCCCGGCCGCCACGAGGAGCGCGACGAGCAGGGACAGCCGTGACCAGGGCGAGAGCAGCACTCTCGAGAAGCGGGCGGCGAGACCGACCGTGACGGGTGCCGCGAGGGCGAGCTCCGTGGCGGTGGCCGGGGGAGCGGCCGTGGCGGTGCCCCCAGAGCGGGTGGTGGCATCGAGCATCCGGTGACACTAACCGACCAATGTGTGTGATCGCCGTATGGTTCGTCTCATGAGCGTCACAGGTGTGGGATCTCCCTCACTGCCGCAGAGCACCCTTGCGGACACCGTCCTGGATCGGCTCACCGCCGTCTACGGCGCCGCGGCCGACCCCGGGCGGGCCGAGCCCATGCGCGCGTACATGAAGGACGTCGCCCCCTTCCTCGGCCTCACCACGCCCGTGCGTCGCGCTCTGTCCCGCACCGTCCTGGAGGGCACGCCCCGCCCCGACGAGGCCGACTGCACCGCGATCGCCCTCCGCTGCTGGGAGCTGCCCGAGCGCGAGTACCAGTACTTCGCCGTCGACTACTTGCGCCGCCACGCGCGCGTGCTCCCGTCCGGCTTCCTGCCGGTGGCCCGGCACCTCGTCTCCACGGTCCCCTGGTGGGACACCGTCGACCTGCTCGCCGCGCACGTCGTCGGCGCGAGGGTGACCGCCGACCCGAAGCTCACGGCCGACATGGACGCCTGGATCGTGGACGACGACCTGTGGATCGCCCGCACCGCCCTGCTCCACCAACTGCGTTACAAAGAACACACCGACGCCGACCGCCTCTTCACCTACTGCCTGCGCCAGTCCGGGCACGCCGACTTCTTCATCCGCAAGGCGATCGGCTGGGCGCTGCGCGAGTACGCCAAGACCGACCCGGAGGCCGTACGGGCCTTCCTCGCCCGGGAGAAGGGCCGCTTCGCGCCGCTGTCGGTGCGGGAAGCACTCAGGAACATCGGCGCCTGACGTCCCGTAGCTCGAAAAACCATTCGACGCAGGGCGGGGCGTCGGCAATGATCGGCCTCATGTTCCGGCACGCCTTCCTCTTCGCAGCATCCGCAGTCGCGGATGCACCGAAGGCTGCCGTTGAAATCTTCCTGGCTGCTGTCGACGGCGCCCGAAGCTGACCCTCTCCGGATTGTCCGGCGGACCCCGCAGGGGGAGGGTCGGCCAGTTCCCCGGGGTCCCCGCCACCAACGAAGAGGCTTCGAGGAATCGCCATGCCCAAGACGGCATACGTGCGCACCAAACCGCATCTCAACATCGGCACCATGGGCCACGTCGACCACGGCAAGACCACCCTGACCGCCGCCATCACCAAGGTCCTCGCCGACCGCGGCACCGGCACCTTCGTCCCGTTCGACCGCATCGACCGGGCCCCCGAGGAGGCCGCGCGCGGCATCACCATCAACATCGCGCACGTCGAGTACGAGACCGACACCCGGCACTACGCGCACGTGGACATGCCGGGCCACGCCGACTACGTCAAGAACATGGTCACCGGCGCCGCGCAGCTCGACGGGGCGATCCTCGTCGTCTCCGCGCTCGACGGGATCATGCCGCAGACCGCCGAACACGTGCTGCTCGCCCGGCAGGTGGGCGTGGACCACGTGGTCGTCGCGCTGAACAAGGCGGACGCGGCGGACGACGAGCTCGTGGAACTCGTCGAGCTGGAGGTCCGTGACCTGCTCACCACGCACGGGTACGGCGGCGACGCGGTGCCTGTCGTACGGGTCTCCGGGCTCAAGGCGCTCCAGGGCGACCCGCGGTGGACGGCGTCCATCGACGCGCTGCTCGACGCCGTGGACACGTATGTGCCCATGCCGGAGCGGTACTTGGACGCGCCGTTCCTGTTGCCGGTGGAGAACGTGCTCACCATCACCGGCCGCGGGACGGTCGTCACCGGTGCGGTGGAGCGGGGCACGGTCCGGGTGGGCGACCGGGTCGAAGTGCTCGGGGCGGAGGTCGAGACCGTCGTCACCGGGCTCGAGACCTTCGGCAAGCCCATGGACGAGGCGCAGGCCGGGGACAACGTGGCGCTGCTGCTGCGGGGCGTTCCCCGGGACGCCGTACGGCGTGGGCATGTGGTGGCCGCGCCGGGCAGCGTGGAGCCGCGACGGCGGTTCTCGGCGCAGGTGTACGTGCTGTCCTCGCGTGAGGGCGGTCGGACGACGCCGGTGTCGACGGGGTATCGGCCCCAGTTCTACATCCGTACGGCGGATGTGGTCGGGGACGTCGACCTGGGTGAGGTGGCTGTCGCGCGGCCGGGGGAGACGGTCGGGATGACCGTTGAGCTGGGCCGTGAGGTGCCTCTGGAGCCCGGGCTCGGATTCGCCATCCGTGAGGGTGGCCGGACCGTCGGTGCGGGGACCGTGACAGCCGTCCAGTGAGGGTGGCTGATGTGTGTGGGGGACTGCGGGGCCGTTGTGGCCGGCCGCGCAGTTCCCCGCGCCCCCTTCGGGGCACGTCCCTGCCGGCGCGGGACGGAAAGGTCACCGGCACAATGACGGGGTGACCGAGCCAATCCCCGTCGCCCGTGCCGTCGATCACGGGTTCGCCAAGCTCATGCCCGACGTCGACCGTGCGCGGGCCTGGCTGCTCACCGTCGACGGGGCGCCCCAGTCGTACGTCGATCTGGACGAGCCGACGCACCTGGAGTTCGAGTACGCCCGTCGGCTCGGGCATGTGCTGGACACCGTCGCGGAGGCGGGGCGGCCCTTGGACGTGCTGCACCTCGGGGGCGGGGCGCTGACCCTGCCGCGCTACCTCGCCGCCACCCGGCCCGGGTCCCGGCAGGATGTCGTGGAGGCCGATCAGGAGCTGTTGCGGTTGGTCGCGGAGCATCTGCCGCTGCCCGACGGGGCCTCGATCGCCCTGCACGGGGCCGATGCGCGGGCGTGGCTGGAGGCGGCTCCGGCCGACTCCGCGGACGTGCTGGTCGCCGATGTCTTCGGAGGCTCGCGGGTCCCCGCGCACCTCACGTCCCTGGGATACGTCCGGGAGGCCGACCGGGTGCTGCGCGACGGGGGCGTCTATCTGGCCAACCTCGCCGACGCGGCGCCCTTCGCCTTCCTGCGGTCCCAACTGGCCACCCTGGGCACGGTGTTCCCGGAGCTCGCGCTGATCGCCGAGCCGGGGGTGCTGCGGGGCCGGCGGTTCGGGAACGCCGTGGTGGTCGCCGCCCGGGAGCCCTTCGACACGGCCGCGCTCGCCCGGCTCACCGCCTCCGACGCCTTCCCCGCCCGTGTCGAGCACGGGGCCGCCCTGCGGGACTTCACCGGCGGTGCGCGGCCTGTGCGGGACGAGGACGCCGTGCCGTCACCCGAGCCCCCCGACGGGGCGTTCGGTATCGGCTGAGCCGACTGCGGCGGACCGTGCCACCGGTTTGCTGCGCCGCCTGAGGTTCCGCACGTCCGGTACGCACAGCACCGCCGCGGTCACCACCACGACCAGCGCCGCGCAGCCCCACAGCGCGTTGGAGCGGCCGAACGCCGACTCCGCCGGACCGGCCAGCGCGGTCGCCAGCGGCACCATGGCGACGGAGCCGAACCAGTCGTAGGCCGAGACCCGGGAGAGCTTGTCCTCCGGGATCTCCTGATGGAGGGATGTCATCCAGCTCACCCCGAAGACCTCCACCGTCACGCCGGTCAGGAACATCACCGCGCACAGGACCCCGGCCGACGTGGGCACCGCGAGGGCGGCCGAGGGGAGGGCCAGGGGGAAGATTCCGAGGGTGCCCCAGAGCAGCAGGCGGCGTGGCTTCCAGCGGGTCATCAGCAGGGCACCGGCGACCGTGCCCGCGCCGAAGAAGCCCAGGGCCAGGCCCCAGGGGCCCGCCCCGCCCAGATGGTCGCGGGCGACCAGCGGGCCGTAGACCGCGTCGGCGGCGGCCACGACCGCGTTCGCGATCGAGAACTGTACGACGATGCCCCACAGCCACGGCCGGCTGCTGAACTCCTGCCAGCCCTCCCGGAGGTCGGCGAGCAGGCCGTCGCCCGGTGTGCGTGGCGCGATATGGCTCACGTCCAGGAAGGAGCGCAGGGCTCCGGCCACCGCGAACGCCACCGCGTCCGCCGCCAGCACCCAGCCCGGGCCGATCGCGGCGACCATCGCGCCGCCCAGCGCGGCCCCGCCCACGGTCGCACCCTGCATCGCCATCCGGAACACCGCGAAGGCCCGGCTCACCTGCTCGCCGGAGACCGAGGACATCAGCATGCCCTCGGCCGCCGGGCTGAAGAACGCCTGGCCGGTGCCGCCCAGCGCGGTGAGCAGCATCATCTGCCACAGCTGCGGATCCCCGGCGAGGACGAGCACCGCGAAGACGCCCTGCGACACGCAGTTGAGGGCGTTCGCCGCGACCATCACCCGGTGCCGGGGGAGCCGGTCCGCGATCGCGCCGCCGATCAGCAGGAACACCACCAGCGGCAGCGTCCGCGCGGCGGCCACGAGTCCCACGTCACCGCCGTCGCCACCGGTCTCCAGGACGGCGAACGCGGCGGCGATCAGCGCGCCGTGGCTGCCGAGGTTGGTGACGACCGCCGAGGCGGTCAGCAGGCTGTAGTTGCGGCCGGCCCAGTCGGGTCTGCGGCGGCGTATCGGGGCGTCGGCGGAGGTCACCGGCCGACTATCCCCGTACCGCCCACGACTTGCCAAACCGATTCCGGCCTTTGACCTGCTGGTCAGCCCGTGGGTTCGCCGTGCAGCCGGACCGTGCTGAGGATCTTCTGGACGGTCGCGTCCGGCACCTCGTCACCGGTGCCCTTGACCCCGTGGAAAGTCCAGGAGACGAAGTCACCCGTGGAGTTCTTGAACGCGAACGTCGTCGCCTTGCCGTTCGTGTCGCACTTGTCCGTCTTCGGCACGCCCGTCGAGTAGGTCGTGGCGACGCTGCCCTCGATGCCCGAGGCCGTGGTGTACGCCTTCGCCTTGCCGATGGTGAGCAGTTTCTTGGAGGCGTCCTTCTGGTCGGTGTATCCGCCGAACACCCACCAGGCCGAGTCGTTGCGGGCGACGTCGGCGGTGTTCTTGGCGCCGTTCTGGCCCTTGGTGCCGGCCGTGCCGAGCGCCTTGTCGCTGGTGGTGCCGTCCTTGTCGGAGTCGGAGGTGCACCACTTCTCCTGGACGTAGGCCGGTGCGGACATGCCGATGAGGGCCGAGCCGTCGCCCTTCTTCTCGTCCTCGTAGCCGATGAACACGCCGGGCGACTCGACCTGCCAGTCCGCCGGGACGTCGAAGGCGGTGCCCCACTTCGGGTTGACCACGACCTTCCAGCCGTCGACGGTCGCCTTCGCCCCGTCACCGCCCCGCGGATCGTCCTCGGTGCTCGGGCTCGCCGAGGTGGGCGCCGGGGTCGTGGCGGTCGGGGTCGGGTCGCCGCCCTCGTCCGCCTTGTCGTCCTTGTCACCGCCCAGGACGAGGAAGCCGGTCACACCGGCGGCCACGACGACGGCCAGGGCGGCCACGATCGCCGTGATCTTCGTACGGTTGCCACCGCCGCCACCGGGGCCTCCGGGCTGCGGTGGCTGGGGTATGTCCCACTGGGGCTGCTGCCCGTAAGGGGTGGGTTGCTGATAGCCGGGCTGTTGGTACGGATTCGGTTGCTGGTACCCGGGCTGCTGGTACGGGTTGTGCGGGTTCTGCTCGCCCCCGGGCGGCTGCTGTTCTGGCCACATGGCCGACAACCTTAGGGGGGCGGGGAGGCCGGTGCCGTGCACATCCGGCAAGCGGCCGGCCTCCCCACGGCTCAGCCCGTCGGCTCGCCGTGCAGCCGGACCGTGCTCAGGATCTTCGTGATCGTGGCGTCCGGGAGCTCCTCGTCGACGCCCGTGGCCCCGTACAGGCTGAACGCCACGAAGTCACCGGCGGAGTTCTTGAACCCGAACGTGACCGCCTTGCCGTCGCTCGCGCACTTGCCCTTCTGGGGCGTGTTCTTCGAACGGGCCCAGGCGATGCTGCCCTTGACGCCCGACGTCGTCGTGAACGCCTTGGCCTTCTCGTCGAGGGTGATGCTCTTCTTGTCCGGCTGCGTGTAGCCGCCGTACACCCACCACGCGACCTGGTTGAGGGCGACCTCGTCGGTGTCCTTGGCGCCGTTCGCACCCTTGGTGCCCGCGGTGGCGAGGGAGGTCTCCTCCTTGTCACCGTCCTTGTCGTCGTCGGAGGTGCACCACTGTTCCTTGAGGTACGCCGGCGCCGACATGGTGATGATGGGCTTGTCGCCGGCCTTGGCGTCGTCCTCCTCGAAGCCGATGAGCATGCCCGGCGACTCGACCTGCCAGTCCGCCGGGACGTCGAAGGCGGTGCCCCACTTGGGGTTGATGACGACCTTCCAGCCGTCGATCGTCGCCTTCTCCTCCTCGCCGCCCCGCGGGTTGTCGTCCGAGCCGGAGGCCGACGCGGACGGATCGGTCGAGGCGGACTTCGACGGAGGCGCGGACCGGCCGGTCTGCTTGTCCGAGCCGCCGTCCGCCTCGTCGTCCTTGTCACCGCCCAGGACGAGGAAGCCGGTCACACCGGCGGCCACGACGACGGCCAGGGCGGCCACGATCGCCGTGATCTTCGTACGGCTGCCACCGCCGCCGCCACCGGGACCTCCGGGCTGCGGCGGCTGGGGCGTGTCCCACTGGGGCTGCTGCCCGTAGGGGCTGGCCTGCTGATAGCCGGGCTGTTGGTACGGATTGGGTTGCTGGTACCCCGGCTGCTGGTACGGATTGTTCTGGTCCTGCGGGTTCTGCTCGCCCCCGGGCGGCTGCTGTCCTGGCCACATGGGCAGTCACCTTAGTGGCGTCGGTGCATCGATTCGGTCACCGCCCCTTGTCAGGGACGTAGCAAGTCAGGACTCCTCGGGCGTGAACACGCGTACCGTGCTCAGGATCTCCTCGACCGTGGCCTGCGGAACCTCCTCGTCGACGCCCGCGGCGCCGAAGAACGACCACGACGCGAAGTCGCCCTCGGCGTTCTTGAAGGCGAAGGTCGTCGCCTTGCCGTCCGTGTCGCACTTGTCCTGCCGCTCGACCCCGGAGGACTCCGACGTGGCGACGCTGCCGGTCAGGCCCGACGCGGTGGTGAAGGAGGTGGCTTTCGCGGTGGTCACCTTCTTCTTGTCCGGCTGGGTGTACATGCCGTAGACCCAGGCCGCGGAGTCGGCGCGGGCGATCTCCTCGGTGCTCCGCGCGCCGTTGTTGCCCCGTGATCCGGCGCTCGCCAACGGGGTGTCGTCGGTCGTGCCGTCCTTGTCGTCGTCGGAGGTGCACCACTGCGCCTTGAGGACGGCGGGTCCCTTCATGGCGACCAGCGGTGTCTCGCCGGGATCGTCGTCCTCCGCTACGTAGGACACCCAGTCCCTCGACTCCAGCGCCCAGTCCGCCGGAACGTCGAAGGCGACGCCGAGGTCCGTGTTCACCACGACCTTCCAGCCGTCCACGGTCGGCTTCTGGCCGTCGGCCGTGCGCGGGTTGCCGGACGCGGACGGCGATGCCGAGGAACGCGTCGGGTCCGGTGCCGCCTCGTCGTCGCTGCCGCCCCGGAGGAACACGGCGCCGGTCACCAGGGCGGCGACCACGACGGCCGCGGTCGCGGCGAGGGCGACGGTTCTCGTACGCCGGTTCCCGCCGTCCGGCGCGGGCGGCGGTTGCGCGGTGTACGGGTTGGGCTGCTGATATCCCGGCTGCTGATAGGGGTTCGCGTCCTGCTGCGGATTAGTTCCGCCCCCCGGCGGTCGCTCTCCTGGCCACATGGGCGGTAAGGATACGACGATCACCACACCGACCTGGCCATGCGAGGCTACTCGTGGGTAACATGCCCGTCATGAGCGCAGACCAGATGTCGATCGGCGAGATGCTGTCCGCCACCGTCCCCATGGCCCGGACCCTGCACCTCGAGTTCCTGGAGACCACGCCGGAGAAGGCCGTGGTGTCCCTGCCGGACCAGGGCGAGTACCACAACCACGTGGGCGGCCCGCACGCCGGCGCGATGTTCACGCTCGGCGAGACCGCCAGCGGCACCATCGTTCTCGCCGCGTTCGGGGACCAGCTCTCGCGAGCCGTGCCGCTCGCCGTCAAGGCCGAGATCGCGTACAAGAAGCTCGCGATGGGAGCCGTCACCGCCACCGCGACCCTGGGCCGCCCTGCCGCCGACGTGGTCGCCGAACTGGACGCGGGGGAGCGCCCCGAGTTCCCGGTGACGATCGAGATCCGCCGTGCCGACGGGGCGGTGACCGGTGAGATGACCGTGGTCTGGACCCTGCGTCCCAACGGCTGAGCCGCGCGTCCTGACGAGGCCCCGGCCGTCGGTCGGGGCCATGGTGTGTGATCAGGCCGCGAGCCGCCGGCGTTCGGCTCCGCCGTTCTCGGCCGCCGTGACGAACTCCTTGAGCCAGGCGAGGAATTCGGGCCCCAGGTCGGGCCGGTCGCAGGCCAGCCGGACCACCGTGCGCAGATAGTCCGCCTTGTCGCCGGTGTCGTAGCGCAGTCCTTCGAAGACGACCCCGTGCACCGTGCCGCCCATGGCGAGTTCCTGGAGGGCGTCGGTCAGTTGGATCTCGCCGCCGCGGCCGGGAGGGGTGCGCTCCAGGGTGTCGAAGACCGCGGGGTCGAGGACATAGCGGCCGATGACCGCGTAGGTGCTGGGCGCGTTCTCGGGCGACGGCTTCTCCACGAGCCCGGTCACGCGGACGACATCCTCGGCACCCGTTTTTTCCACGGCGGTGCAGCCGTAGAGATGGATCTGTTCGCGGGGTACCTCCATCAGCGCGACGACGCTCCCGCCGTGCTCGTCACGGACGTCGAGCATCCGGCTGAGCAGTGTCTCGCGCGGGTCGATGAGGTCGTCGCCGAGCAGGACGGCGAACGGCTCGGCGCCGACGTGCCGACGGGCGCACAGCACCGCGTGGCCGAGGCCGAGGGGTTCGCCCTGCCGGATGTGGTGGATGTTGGCGAGGCGGGCCGGGTCGCGCACGGCGTCGAGGCGGACCGTGTCGCCCTTCGCCGCGAGGGCCTGCTCCAGCTCGAAGGCGTGGTCGAAGTGGTCCTCGATGGCCCGTTTGTGGCGACCGGTGATCATCAGCACGTCGTCGAGACCGGCCGCGGCCGCCTCCTCCACGACGTACTGGATGGCCGGCTTGTCGACGACCGGCAGCATCTCTTTCGGCGTCGCCTTGGTCGCGGGCAGGAAGCGCGTGCCGAGCCCTGCGGCCGGGACGACCGCCTTGCGTACGGGGCCGCCGGGGGAGGAGGGCGCGGGGTCGATGGGGTTGTGGGGGACGATCATGCGGCCCATGCTGGCCGACGGGAATGAGAGCTTCCAGGGAGAGACATGGGAGCGCGCTGTGTGTCGGGCCCGAGGTCGCGAAAGTTGGAGATTTCGTGTGTCAACTGTCTTTGGTTGCACACAACTTGGGGTCGGCCGGTTCGGGGCTTCGAATGCGGGTGCGGATACCGCCGGTAACTTATCTGAATTCATTGCGTTTTGAACCTTGGTCACTCGAACTTCTTGTTTCCCATGATTCACGTGTGCGAAAGTGACCGCCCCGAATGACCGCACCGTACCTGACGCGGCATAGGTATGCACCAATCACGCACCTGCTTTCCGGCGGACGCGCAATAGCCATGCCGTCCTGCGGCTTGGAAGGAAATGGTTCAGTGCAATCCCCTTACCCCCCAAGGCCCCCCTATCAGCCGCGACCCGGAGCCACTCCGGGGGAGACCGACCGAAATCTCGTCGCCCAATTGGGCGGTGCCGAGGGCGGTGAACGGGCTGTCGCGCTGCTGATGGCCCGGCACTGGCGGGCCACCCATGACTACGCCGTCATCTGTCTGGCCTCCTCGTCCGGTTCGGCGGAGCTCGTGGCCGCCGCGGCGTTCCACCGGGTGCTCGGACGGGCGGGCGGGGGTGCGGTGCGGCCCCAACTCCTGACCGCCGTACGGGACACGGTGAAGGAGTGGGCCGCACAGGACCGCATTTCCGCGGCGCTGCCGGAGCTGGGCAAAACCACCGGCGGCCGCGGACTGCGCGCCGCACGGGGTGCCACCCCCGAAAGGCGACAGCTCGCCGAGCGCGCATTCCAGGCCCTTCCGGGTGCCTCCCAATGCCTGTTGTGGCATGTCGAGGTCGAGGCCGAGCACATATCCGTACCGGCCGGTCTGCTGGGGGTCGACATCCCCCAGGCGGCGGACGGGTTGGAACGGGCACGCGACCAATTCCGGGAGGGCTGTGTACGAGCCCACCGGGAACTCGCGCCCTCCAAGGACTGCCGCTTCTACAACCGCCTCCTCGACGTCCCGATTCGCCGTGGCGGCGCCCTGCTCCCCGATGTGCAGCAGCATCTGATGGAGTGCCGCCACTGCCGGCACGCCGCCGAACAGCTCAGCCATTTCGAGGGCGGCCTCGAGGCGCTGCTCGCCGAGACGGTGCTCGGCTGGGGCGCCCGGCGCTATCTCGACTCCCGGCCCGGGCGCGGTGGTTCGAGCCAGTCTTCGGCCGCCCGTCCGCGCGGCGGCCGGCACCGGCCCACTCGTGTCGCCGCACCGAGACGGCACACCAAGGCGGCGATGGTCGTGGGCCTGACCTCCTTCGCCCTGCTCGCGACCGTCCTCGTCGCCAAGGGCTGGTCCGATGACAACGGTGTCCCCGACCCCGGTGTCACCTGGGGTGCGCCCAGCGGCAACAACATCGTGCCCAGCCCCGACTCGGTGCCCTCGTCCGACGGCTCCCCGTCGGCCGCCTCCGCGAGCGAACCCGTGGAGATCGGCCAGGGCCGACTCCGCAGCCGCGCCGCCGACCTCTGCCTCGACATCCGTGGGAACAAGGCCGAGGCCGGCTCCGCGACGGTGCTCGCGGCCTGCTCCCCGGCGCTGTCCCAGCAGTGGTCGTACCAGGACGACGGTCTGCTGCGCAGCCTCGCCGATCCCACACTCTGTCTCGGCGCCGACACCGATGACGGTTCGGTCGTCCTCGCCGGATGCCTGGTGCACGCCGGGGAGGTCCAGTACGACCTCACCGTCCGCGGTGAACTCCTGCTGCGCTGGGGCAAGGGGCTGGTCGTCGCACCCGACAAGGACCTCGACGTCGTAGTGGTCGAGCGCGACGGATCCGCGGACCAGGGGTGGCTGTTCGAGACGGCGGACACGCCCACCGCGGAGACGCGGAAGAAGGGCGAGACGGAAGAGAGGGAAGACGGGACGGAGAAGACGGAGAAGGGCGGGACGAAGGAGAAGGGGGAGAAGGAGGAGGGCGAGGATCGCCAACTCCCGGACACCACCTCGAAGTCACCCACCGCCGCGCCGGTGCTCCCCGAGGAGCCCGACGGCCACGCTCCGGGCGAGGCGGGTGAGTACGAGCCGCGCGCGGCCCAGGTCGACCACCGGGACGGACCCGAGGATCCGGGCGTCCTCCAGGACGTGCCGGTCGAGGGAACCGTCGTCACCGCGGTCGGATTCCTCCTTCACTGACCCTGGGGCCGCCTCGTCGAGGCGGCCCCTCCTTCGGTTCTTGTCGGCATCCGGCCGCTTCTTGTTCAACTCATTGACACGAGTCACCAACGGTCATAGTTTTCCCGCCGCGCCCATGGCGTTTCCCACCGGATGTGTTCACAAAGTCGTGCCCGCACACCGAAGGAGTGACGGCTCATGACCGACACCGTCTCCCGGCGACCGGCCCTGCGTCCGCTGGGCGGGGCGATCGCCGTCGCCCTGACGGCACTCGCGGCCGCGCTGACCCCCGCACCCGCTCGGGCGGTCGGCACGTCCGACCCCGTCGTCCGTACGGAAGCGGGTCTCGTACGAGGTGAAGTCACCGCCGAGGGACGGCAGTTCCTCGGCATCCCGTACGCCGAGCCGCCCGTCGGCGCGCTCCGCTGGAAGGAACCGAGAGCGGTCCGGCCGTGGCACGGGGCGCGTACAGCACAGGACTTCGGCAACAAGTGCGTCCAGGCGTCGAGTTGGGACCCGGGGTACGAGCAGCCCTCGCACACCGAGGACTGCCTCGACCTCAATGTGTACGTCCCCGAGGGCGCCGGACACCGCCCGGTCATGGTCTGGTTCCACGGCGGCGGGCTCACCGCCGGGGCCGGACAGGACATCGTCCCCGACACCTTCGCCCGGCAGACCGGCACGGTCGTGGTCACCATCAACTACCGCCTGGGCGCGATGGGTTTCCTCGCCACCGCAGGTCTCGACGATGAGGCCCGCGACGGGGTCTCCGGCAACTTCGGCATGCTCGACCAGCAGACGGCGCTGCGCTGGGTCCGAGCCAACATCGGCCGCTTCGGCGGCGATGCGGGCCGTGTCACCATCGCCGGAGAGTCCGCGGGCGGCCGCTCGGTCTGCACCCAGCTCGCCTCGCCCACGGCGAAGGGGCTGTTCCGGGCGGGCGTCATCGAGAGCGGGGCGTACGACGACTGCGCCGCCCGGACGCGGGAGACGGCCGTGAGCCAGGGAGCCGCGTTCGCACGGCAGCTCGGGTGCGAGACGGTCGCCTGTCTGCGCGGCAAGACGGCCGCCGAAGTCCTCGCCGCACAAGGGGAGTTCGACTGGGGGCCGGTGGCCGGCGGACGCTTCCTGCCCACCCAGCCCTCGGACGCCTTCGCCCGGGGGGCCGCCGCCGGGGTGCCGGTGATGAACGGGGCGAACCAGGACGAGGGCCGGCTCTTCGCCTTCGCCCGCTTCGACCTCGGCGGGAAGCCCCTCACGGCCGAGCAGTATCCGACGGTCATGCGGGAAGAATTCGGCGAGCAGGCGCTGCGGCGCTACCCGGTCTCGGCGTACCCGACCCCCACGATCGGCTATGCCACGGCCCTCGGCGACCGGCTCTTCGCGTGCAGCGCGCTACGGCTCGACGGCGTGCTCGCCGGTCGCGGACCGGTCTACGGGTACGAGTTCGCCGACCGCACCTCCCCGCCGTTCGCCTCACTGCGCAATCTGGGGACCGACTTCGACTTCGGGGCCACCCATGTCAACGAGTTGCAGTACCTCTTCAAGCACTTCGGCCTCCGGTCCCCGCTGAACACCGAGCAGAAGGTGCTGGCGCGGCAGATGGTCCAGTACTGGGGATCCTTCATCCGCGGAGGAGCGCCGCGGGCGGACGGACAGCCCTCGATGCCCGGCGGGACGGGGACCGTGCTCTCGCTGCGGACGGCGTCCGCCGGGGGTAACGCCTTGAGTGCGACCGTGCACCGTGAGCACCGGTGCAACCTGTGGGACTCCGCCACCGTCCCACTCAACGGGTAGGCTGCCCCGGCGCACGCTCGCGTGGAGCGTGCGCCGGAAACACAGGACAACGGGAGGAACCGGCGGTGCACGTCCAGGAGTGGCTCGAGACCGTACCCGCGGTCAGCATCTATCTGCTGGTGGGCCTGGTCATCGGCCTGGAGAGCCTGGGCATTCCGCTGCCCGGCGAGATCATCCTCGTCTCGTCCGCGCTGCTCGCCTCCCAGCACGGTGAGATCGACCCGTTCATCCTCGGTGCCTGCGCCAGCGCGGGAGCGATCATCGGCGACTCGATCGGCTACGCGATCGGCCGCAAGGGTGGTCGGCCGCTGCTGGCCTGGCTGGGCAGGAAATTCCCCAGGCACTTCAGCGAGGGGCACATCGCCACGGCGGAGCGGTCCTTCGAGAAGTGGGGCATGTGGGCCGTCTTCTTCGGCCGGTTCGTCGCCCTGCTGCGGATCTTCGCGGGGCCGCTGGCGGGTGTGCTGCGGATGCCGTACTGGAAGTTCCTGATCGCCAACGTTCTCGGTGGGATCCTGTGGGCGGGCGGTACGACGGCCGTCATCTACTACGTGGGGATCGTCGCGGAGTCGTGGCTGAAGCGGTTCTCGTGGCTGGGGCTGGTGCTCGCCGTGCTGATCGGGCTCACGTCGATGCTGGTGCTCAAGCGCAAGGCCGCGAAGGCGCAGAGTGCGGTGCGTGAGGCTGAGACCGTAGGGGCTTCTGACTGACGTCGGGCGCGGGTGGTCTGTGGCCGGTCGCGCCCACGCGGCGGTAGCCGCAAATCGACGCAGCCCCGCGCCCCTCAGGGCGTCGGTCTAGCCGTGGATTTCTCCGTGAGCCTTCGCCAGGTCCGAGTACAGGGTGCCGTTGAGCGTCACTCCCTGCTTCTCCTCTTCCGTCAGCTCACGCCGCACCTTCGCCGGTACGCCCGCCACCAGTGAACCCGGCGGTACCTGCATCCCCTGCGGGACCAGTGCCTGTGCCGCCACCAGCGATCCCGCGCCGATCACCGCGCCGTTCAGCACGGTCGCGCCCATGCCGATCAGACAGTCGTCCTCGACCGTCGCCCCGTGCACCACCGCGTTGTGCCCCACCGACACCCGCTCGCCGATCGTCACGGGGAATCCCGGGTCGGCGTGCAGGGTGCAGTTGTCCTGGATGTTGCTCTGCGCGCCGACGGAGATCCGCTCGACGTCGCCGCGGACCACGGCCCCGTACCAGAGGCTCGCCCCCGCCTCCAGCGTCACGTCGCCGATCACCGAGGCGGTGGGGGCCACGAAGGCCTCGCCGTCGATCTTCGGTTCCCGGCCGCCGATGCCCGTGATCAACGCCTTGTGCGTCATCGCCTTCTCCTCGTCGTCGTTGACACCGGCACCGTACGCCACGCGCGTGGGGCGAAGATCACAGGCCCGGTCGACCAGCGCCCCACCTCACCCTGAGTACGGTGACCTCGTGCCGAAGAAGAACACGTTCTCATCCTGGTGTCGCAGCCTCACCCAGCGTGCCGTCCACGCGGGCTGGGCCTGGGTGCAGCGCACGGGTTCCGTGACCGCCGAGCACCCGGGACGGTTCCGCTTCGGCGCGCTGGGCGAGCACTCGCGGCTCGCTTTTCCGCTCGGCACGGTCTTCGGGGAGCCGTGGATCACGCTGGGTTCGCACTGCATCGTCGGTGAGCAGGTCACCCTGACCGCCGGTCTGATGCCCGACCTGGACCTCGGTCCGGAGCCGATCCTGCGGATCGGGGACGGTGTCGTCCTCGGCCGTGGCAGCCATGTCATCGCCGACACGACGGTCACCATCGGCAGCGACTGCTACTTCGGGCCCTATGTGTACGTCACGTCCACGAACCACTCCTACGACGATCCCCACGAGCCCATCGGCAAGCAGTGGCCGCGGATGGAGCCGGTGGAGATCGGCCCGGGCTGCTGGATCGGCACCGGTGCCGTGATCCTGCCGGGGGCGCGGATCGGGCGGAACGTCGTCGTGGCGGCCGGCGCGGTGGTGCGCGGTGCGGTGCCCGACCACGCCGTGGTGGCGGGGGCGCCCGCCAGGGTCGTACGGCGATGGACTCCCGAGGACGGCTGGCAGCCGCCGCTGCGGACCCCGGCGCCCCGGCCGATCCCCGAGGGGGTCACACCGGAGCAGCTCAACGCGCTGGCCGGGATGGACGAGGCGACCGCGGCGAAACTCGCCGAGCTGGACTGACCCGGGACGGCTCAGCCGGTCGCCAGCAGCAGGGTGCCCACCAGGGCCAGGCCGGCGCCGGCCGCCTGGACCGTCCGCAGCCGTTCGCTGAGGAAGCCGCGTGCGGCGAGGGCGGTCACCACGGGGTAGAGGGAGGCGAGCACCGCCGCCACGGTGACCGGGCCCAGCCGGGCGGCGATCGCGTAGGTACCGTTCGCCGCGACGTCCGCGAGGCCGACGAAGGCCAGCGCCGGGAGCGAGGCCCAGGGGAAACCGCCCGCCGGGAGCGCGGGGACGCCCTTGCGGACCGAGACGTACAGGGCGCCGCCGCCCACGGCGACATTCACCACGCGCTGCACGAAGAGGGCGAGGAACAGGCCGGTGACCGTCGTGGACGCCTCCGCGATCAGGGCGAACACCGTGCCGAAGCCGAAGGCCGCGACCAGGGTGAGCAGGATGGTCTGCCGCTGCACGGGGGCGCCCCTCAGCTGCGGGCCGCCCGCGAGGACGACACCGAGGACGGCGACCCCGATCCCCGCGAACTGCACCAGACCGGGGCGCTCACCGAGGAAGAGACCCACACCGACCGGGACGGCCACGCCGAGGGTGCCGAGCGGGGAGACCACGCCCATCGGGCCCAGGGCGAGCGCCTTGTAGAAGCAGATCAGGGCGACGGGGCCGACGAGTCCGGCGGCGACCGCGAACCACAGCCGCGGCCCGGCCTCGCTCCAGCCGCCGGTGGCGACCACGATCACACCGAGCACGACCGTCGCGATCGCCTGCGAGACGACCACCACCGTGAGCGCGGGGGTGCGCCGGGTCAGCAGTCCGCCGCCGAAGTCGGCCAGCCCCCACAGGAGGCTGGTGGCCAGGGCGAAGAATGCTGTCACGGGGTGCCTCGCAGTACAGTTCGGTGAACGATCGGGTGCACCTCACCGTAGTTCAATCGGGTGCACTGTGTCATACAGAATATTGGACGTGATGTGTCGGACCTCGATCTGCTGACCCAGTCCCTGGCGCGCAATGTCAAGCGCTGGCGGACCGAACGCGGCTTCACCCTGGACGCGCTCGCCGCACGCGCCGGAGTCAGCCGCGGCATGCTCATCCAGATCGAACAGGCCCGGACCAATCCGAGCATCGGCACGGTCGTGAAGATCGGCGACGCCCTCGGCGTCAGCGTCACCACCCTGCTCGACTACGAGCAGGGCCCGAAGGTGCGTATCGTCCCGCCCGAGCAGGTCGTCCGTCTGTGGCACACCGACGCGGGCAGCTACAGCAAGCTCCTCGCGGGCACGGAGGCACCCGGCCCACTGGAGATGTGGGGGTGGAAGCTGATGCCGGGTGAGAGCAGCTCCTCCGACCCGCACCCGGTCGGCACGGTCGAGATCGTGCATGTCACGGTCGGCGAACTGACCCTCACCGTCGACGGCGTCGAGTACCGCGTCCCGGCCGGCTCCAGCGTCACCTTCGAGGCCAACGCCTCGCACACCTACGGCAATCAGGGTGACGTCCCGATGGAACTGCTGCTGGCCATCTCGGTGCCGGCCGCGCCCTGAGCGGCTGTTAGCGTGCGGCCATGGACGCACCCATCGGACACTTCGACAACGCCCGGCCCGCCCCCGACTGCCTCGACGAACTGACCGCCCCCGTCGCGGACGCCGTACGCCGCTGGAGCGGCAGCGTCCCCGCCGAGCAGATCGTCTACGTCGAGACCGACCCGCAGTGGGCCGACACGGCCGTCTTCGTGCAGCACTACGGGCAGGAGCTGCTCGAACAGTCCGCGAACTGCGTCGTCGTCGCGGGCAAGCGCGGCGGAGAGTCCCAACTGGCCGCCTGTGTCGTCCTGTCCACCACCCGCGTCGACGTCAACGGCGTGGTGCGCCGCCAACTCGGCGCCCGCAAGGCCTCGTTCGCCTCGATGGACACGGCGACGGGGGAGAGCGGCATGGAGTACGGCGGCATCACCCCCGTGGGACTCCCCGCCGACTGGCCCGTGCTGGTGGACTCGGCCGTCGTCGACCTGCCCTACGTCCTGGTGGGCAGCGGACGGCGGCGCGGCAAGCTGCTGGTGCCGGGGAAGGCGTTCGCGGAGCTGCCGGGTGCGGTGGTGCTGGAGGGGCTCGGGATCGTCTGAGCCCTTGAGCTCAGGCCGCGGTGTGATGGGCGAGGGTGTGATGCGCGACGACCGGCCGGTTCGCGACTGAGAGGGCTCAGTACCCGGATCCCTTGCCCAGGTACTGCTCCGCGAAGGCCGACGCCGCGGACGGGGAGCCGAAGAGGCGGCGGAGGCGGGCCAGGGTGGTGCCCGCGCGGTAGGGGTCGTCGGAGGAGGTGCCGTGGTAGATGTCGGAGAGCCACTGGGAGAACTCCTGGTAGTCCCAGACCCGGCCCAGGCACGCGGCCGAGTAGCCGGACAGGCCCGTGCCGTCGCCCTTGCCGAGTTGTGCGATCAGCGCGTCGCCGAGCAGGAACGCGTCGTGCAGGGCGAGGTTCATGCCCTTCGCCGCGATGGGCGCCGTGAGGTGGGCGGCGTCGCCGGCGAGGAAGAGGCGGCCGAAGACCATCGGTTCGACGACATAGCTGTGCATGTCGAGGACGCGCTTCTCGATCAGCCGGCCCTCCGTGAGGGGCGGTGCGCCCGCCGCTCCCAGGCGCTCCCGCAGCTCCGACCAGACGCGGTCGTGCGACCAGTTCCCCGGGTCGTCGCCCGGCGGGCACTCCAGGTAGTAGCGGGTCACCTCGGGGCTGCGGGCCATGTGGCCGGCGAAGCCGTTCGGGTGCATGCCGAACACCATGCAGTCGTTGGAGGGCGGGGCCTCGGCGAGCAACGCCAGCCAGCCGATGCCGTAGTCGTAGCGGGAGATGTGCGCGCGGTCCGGCGTCAGCACGGCGCGGGTCGCGCCGCGCGCGCCGTCGCAGCCCGCGACGAAGCCGCAGTGGATCAGCACGCGTTCGCCCGACTCCGGGTCCGTGTACGACACCGACGGGCGGTCCGTGTCCAGGTCGTGCAGCTCCACGTCCCGCACGCCGAACCGTATGTCGCCGCCGCGCACGTCCGCGTACTCGCGCACCAGGTCGGTCACCAGCAACTGCTGTGGGTAGATCCAGTGATGATGTCCCGTCAGCTCGGCGTACTCGAACCGGTACCGCTCCCCGCCGAACCGGAACTCGCACTCGGCGTGCCGCTGCGCCCGCTCCAGCAGGTTCACCGCGAGGCCCCGCTGCTCGAGACCGCGTACCGCCCACTCCTCCAGAACCCCGGCCCGGGGCCGCTGTTCGATGAACTCACGCGTCTCGATCTCCAGGACCACGCAGTCGACGGAGGCGGCCCGCAGAATGTTCCCGATGGTCAGCCCCGCGGGCCCGGCGCCGATGACGACGACCGGACTGCGCTGCGCAGCACCGGAGTTGGAGTGGGGGGTGGGGGAAGTCATCCGAGCATTATGTCCGCGCCCTGTGGCAGCCGGGAACCGAGTACCGTGGAAATCCGGGTGACCGTGCGGTGCTCGTGAGCGGGGTGATGGGTTGGACGGGGCGATCGCTTGGGTACCGGCCGACTTCTACCGTCCCGTCGACGGTGGCCTTCAGTGCACCCTCTGCCCCTTCCGCTGCCGGCTGCGCGACGGTGACACCGGCGCCTGCAAGGTGCGCCGGCGGGAGGGCGACCGGGTCCTGACCGCCACCCGGGGCACCACCGTCGAGCACTGGTCGTCGGTCGAGCGCAAGCCTCTCTACCACTTCCGGCCCGGCCTGCCGCTGCTGACGCTGGCCCCGCCGGGCTGCTCGTTCCGCTGCGACTACTGCGTCAACCACCGTGTCTCCCAGTACGGCAGGGACCCCGCCAGCCGCGTCGCCCCGCGCGACACCGACCCCGAGGCACTGGTGCGGACCGCGGCCGAGCGGGGCGGCGGCATCGCCCTGTCGTACTCCGAGCCCTCCCTCGCGGCCGAGCTGACCCTCGAACTCGGGGCGCACGCGCGGACGTCGGGGGTCCCGGTGGTCTGGAAGAGCAACGGCTTCCTCACCCCCGAAGCCGTGGAGCGCGTCGCGCCGGTCCTCGCCGCCGTCAACATCGACCTCAAGGCGGCCGACGAGGAGGAGCACCGACGGCTCACGGGCGCACCGCTCGCCCCGGTCCTGGAGACGGTGCGGTCGATGAAGGCCGCGGGGGTGTGGGTCGAGGTCAGCACACCGCTGATCCCCGGGACCAGCGCCGAGGACGAACAGCTCGCGAGGATCGCCGAGTTCGTCGCCGGGATCGGCCCCGACACCCCCTGGCATCTGCTGCGCTTCACCCCGACCTACCGGATGCACCGCCAACGGCCCACCTCACCGGAGCGGTTGGGGCGAGCGGCGCGTATCGGACGGGACGCGGGACTGCGGTACGTGTACGTCGAGCGGGCGCTGGGCGCCGACGGACGCGCCACCCGATGCCCGGGGTGCGGTGCCGAGGTGGTGTCGCGCGGGGTGTGGGGGCAGGCCGAGAGCCGCCTGCGCGACGGGGGCTGTCCCGGGTGCGGGGAACGGATCGCGGGTGTGTGGAATGACGTCGAGGAGAGCGAGGGGAGCCGAGGATGAGTACCGAGTACCGCTTCGTGGAGGACCTGCCGGACCTGATCGACGCGTCCGAGTACGACGAGCACCCCGAGGGACGGCTCGTACGGCTGCGGATCACCTGGGACGAGCAGGGCGTTCAGGTGCTGGGCGACGCCTTCCGACCGGACCTGCTGGAGGCCCTGCTGGAGAAGATGGGGCCGGACGAGGTGGAGCAGATGCTCTGCGGGTGACCTGGGGCCTGCTCCACCGGACAGACCCTAGAGCCGGCCCAGGATCTGCGTGAGCACCCGCTGCAGCTCCTCCCCGCCCGGTTCCGGCGCCAGCACCCACGCGTCCGGGCCCTCGGGCGGCACCGGGTGGTGCGGATAGTGGACCCGCAGGGTCAGCGGACCGGGCACGGGCAGCGGGGGCTCGTGGGCATGGGTCAGCAGCAGGGTGCGGGGCTCGCCCGAGTCCACCGCGGCAAGGCCGCGCGCCGCCTCGCGGGCCAGGGCCGTCGCACGCACCGGGGCGGCGGGTTCGGGCATGACCGGCGTCCACAGCCGGCGCAGATCCGCCGCCGACGTCAGCCGGTCGGGCGGGCCGAGCCCGTCGAGACGTACCAGCGCCACCGCCCGCTCGGCCTCCAGCAGCGCCGCCGCCAACAGGTGGGCGCACAGCCGCAGACAGCTGCCGACCTGCCCCAGCGCAGCGGCCCCCGTGTCGAGGACGAGCACGGCGTCCCGCTCGGTCCACGGCAGCCGGCCGCGCCGCGTCCGGTACAGCAGGGCGTCCTGGGCCCACAGGGCGTTCAACAGGGGTGCCGGGAGCGCCATCTGACCCGGCACCATACGGTCCGGCGGGCCGTGCCGGGCCCACTGGGCCGGGGCCCCGGCGGTGGTCGGGCCGGGCACGTCGTCGCCCAGCGGCACCGGCAACCGCGACGGCAGGCCGGGCAGCCGGGCGGCGGCCTCCGCGGCCGAGGCCCACGGCCCTTCCGCGAGCCGCAGCGGCAGCGCCGGGTCCTGGCACACCGCGTCCGGACCCAACAGGGCCAGCAGCGGCAGGAGTTCGCGGTGCACCCGGTCGAGGGCCGCGGCCAGTCCGTCCGCCGTCACCGAGCGCCGCTCCGGCTGCTCACCGCTGCCGCGCAGCCCCCACTCCAGCGTCGTCCGCAGCTCCTGCAGCGGGATGCCCGGCGGTGGGACGTACCGCGGGTCCGGCGGCAGACGCGACGCCACCACCGCGCTCAGCGCCGGATGCGCGGCCCGCGGCCAGCCGAGCTCGCGCAGGGCGCGGGCGGCCCGCCCCTGGTGCAGGAGCCGCCGTCCCGCGGGCGCCGCCGGTCGCAGCAGTGCCGAGATGTCGGCGAGCGCGTCCAGCGGGACGGCGGCGTCGACCGCGGCGGCCATGGTGCCCAACTCGGCGAGATACTCGGGTGATTCGGGCAGCGTCGGGCCGGGCTCCGTGGTCTCCTCGGAGGTCAGCACGTCCCACAGGACCGCGCGGCCGCCGCTGTACGTCGTCGCCAGGCGGCGTCCGTCGGGGGACCACCGCACGGACCACACGGGACCCGGCGGAGGGCCGTCGGGTTCCAGGGCCATCGCGACCGTGCCCCGGGCCACGTCCCACACCTCGACCACCGAGGTCGCCTCACCGGGACCCGGTGCGGCGAGCAGCGATCCGTCCGGCGACCAGGCCAGGGCCGGCGCCCAGCCGCGACCGCCGGGCGTGCCGAACTCCCGCTGCACCCGCCAGGTCAGCGTCGACCACACCACCGACGGCCCCTGGCCCGCGGGCGGTGTCGCGGCCAGCCGGCTGCCGTCCGGCGACCAGGCGACCCGGGTGGCGAACGCGCCGGAGGGCAGGGCCAGTCGGCGGGCACGCTCCAGACGCGGCATGTGCCACAGCACCACCGCGCCCGCGGTGCCGGCCGCGAGCAGCGTCCCGTCGGGGGACCAGGCGGGGCGGCCCGTGCCCTGGGGCAGATGCACACTCCTGGGCCGCTGCGCGGGGGCGCCCCGGGCGTCGAGGGTGTGCACGTAGAGGTGGGTGGGCGCGAGCCCGGGCTCGGGCACCGCGAGCGTCGCCGTACCGTCGCGGGGCGCCGGGCACCACGCTGGCGCCTGGCCGCCCTGGAGTACGGCACGCGTCTCACCGCTGTCCGGGTCGAGGACCGTCAGTCCCGTCTGCCCGTCGCGAGAGGCGCAGGCGAGCAACTCGGGGGACCCTGGGGAGAGTTCGAGGTCGTGGGCGCCGCCCGGTCCGGTGGCCGCAGTAGCTGTCCAGTCGGTGCCGGGCCGACCCGGGGTCCGGGCGGCGAGGGTGCCCGGTTCCGTCTCCAGTACGCAGCGGCCGTCGCGCGCCGACCAGGCGACCGCGGGGGCCCACAGCCGGTCCCCGCCGTCGTGGAGCAGCGTCGGCCCGGCGATCCGGGGCGCGCGGTCGCGCAGCGACGGCAGCGCACGGCCGACGGACCGGCACATCGCCGCGGCCCAACTGCGCAGCAGCACCCCGACCCGGCGCTCCGCGGGGTACGGGGCCGCGTCCGGCAGCTCCCACAACTCCGGTCCCGCCAGCACCCGGCCGGTGGGCGACACGCTCAGGTCGCGGGCCGAGCCCGCCCGCGCGGGGAGGTGGGCGACGGGTTCCAGCGCACGGTCCAGGACGAGCAGCGCCCCCTGGTCCGTGGCGGTCACCAGGAACCGTCCGGTACGGCTGAAGCCCAGCCCGAGCACGGCACCGGACACCGCGGCGTCCGCGAGCGCACGGCCCGTGGCGCGGTCGACCAGGTGGACGCCGGTCGCGTCCGCGAAGGCGAGCGCGTCCCGGTCGGGGGACCAGGCGAGGGCGGTGACGGCCGTGCGGCCGGTGCAGGGGGCGAAGTCCATCCGGACCGGGGAGACGCTCCACAACTGCAGCGCGGTGGCGGTGGCCAGACAGAGCTGACGGCCCTGTGGATCCCAGGCCAGCGCGACCACGGGGTCCACGGTCGGCAGCGCGGACGAGGCGAGGGTGCCCCGGTGATGGAGCAGCACTCCGCTGCCGGCGCAGGCCACCCACAGCCCGTCGGGCGACACCGCGAGCGTGTGCGCGCCCGCCGGCACCGCGAACCCGTCGTCGGCGAGGGCCCCGCTGTCCCCGTCGTACACCTCCACCCGTCCGCCCCGCAGCACGAACACCTCACCACCGTCAGGGCCCCACGCCACCGCCTCCGGCACCCCCTCGCCGGGCGCCGACCACAGCACCCGCCCGGTGTCGTCACGGCAGGTCAGCGCACGATCCGTGAGCTGGAGGAACGCGGTCCCGTCACGGGAGAGCCCGGCACACGGCCCGTCGCCGGTGAGGGCGAGGAGACGGCGGGGGGTGGGCGGCGCGGGGGCGTCGGGGGCCGCGGTCATGTCCGCCCCGGGGCGCGGTGAGGGGCTGGTCGACGTCGTACGGTCCCGGCTCGGCGCGGCGCGTCCGGTGCGTCCGGTGCGGACGTGCCGGACGGACGGCGTTCTTCCGGTACGACGGTGAGGGCGCCCGGCGTGGCGCCGTCCCGGGACGCCGACGCGGCATCCCTCAGGTCCGGCGCGACCGCGCTCACTGTTCCTCCGTCGCGTCCAGCGCCGCCGCCTCGTACAGTCTCGCCGCCTCCAGGAGGTCCCCCGCGGAGCGGTACGCCTCGGCCGCGCCCTCGTGGTCGCCGAGGGCGCGCAGGCGGGTGGCGCGTTCCAGGGCCTCGCCGGGATCGTGGAGGGTGGTCGGGTCGGTGGGGTGGGGCGAGGTGGTCGTGCCCGCCAATGTCTCCAGGGCGTCCAGGAGTTCGCGGCCCGCTTTGGAGAGGCCGCTCGACACCTCGACCGGGTCCGGTGGGGTCCACAGGGTCCAGACGGGAACCATCGGGGTCAGGGGGAAACGGTGTCGGCCGCCGTGCCAGCAGACCACCGCGGACATGCCGTCCAGGGCGAAGAGGCGGGCGCGGGCCGACGGCGGCAGCGGGGGTGCCAGGGTGTGGCCGGACTCCAGGAACAGGCTGCCGGGGCCGAGTCGGCGCAACGGTGTGCCGAAGGGCAGATCCCGGGCCAGGCCCGCCGGTTCGAGGAGCAGGTGGCAGCCGGGGCCCGGCAGCAGGAACCCGGCCTCGCCCAGCGGGCGGCCCGGCAAGTAGCGGCGCAGCAGGGGGAGTTCGTCGTCGTGCAGCAGCACCGCGTCGACCGCGGTCTCCGCCCCCGCATCGGCCACGACCCGGACCTCCACCGAGGGTTCCCGCGCACCCTCCGGCAACTCCCGGGTGGAAGCGAGCGGTTCGGGCGGGACCCCCACCAGTTGCGCCGGCACCGGTGCGGGCGAGCCGAGCGGCTCCAGCCGCAGCGGAGGCCACTCCTCCCGGTCGCCGACCAGCCACAACTCCCCTTCCGGCACCGGGGAGTACAACAGCGCGTCGGACACGGGAGGGTGCAGTCGTACGTCCAACAGCAGCCGCTCGCAGGACACGACCGGGCGGCAGACCGCGGTCCGGGGGAGGGCCGACAGTGCCACGGTCAGGGCGTGCGGGAGCGCGTCGGAACCCTCCAGGGACACCAGCGTCGTCTCCCGTTCCGTCGGGTCCGCCTCCAGGGAACGCACGCGTACGGCGAGCGTCGACACCTCCACGCCGAACGCGAGCGCCTGGCGGACGACCGAGGGGAGCAACTGCGGGGCGGTGAGCACATGGAGCGTGCGGCGGACCGTGCTGCCGGGTGGGGCGAGCGGCAGCCGGGAGACCAGGTCCACCACGTCGAGCCGGGGCCAGGACAGAACGTTGCCCAGCTGTCCCGGGCCGCCCCCGAGCGCGCCGTGCGGGAGGACCGGCAGGGCCTCCGCGCCGTGCAGGGTCAGCAGTTCGGCGCCGACGGCCGGTCCGATGACGCTGAGCAGCCAGACCGCCCCGCCGCCGGGCTCCGCGTGGCAGCTCCACTCCGCGGCCCCCGCGCTCTGCAGCGCCTCGAGCGCGCCGAGCGCGCCGAGCGCCCGGTGCGCGGCGGGGAAACGGCCGGCGACCCGCCAGTCGACGGCCGGGGGCGGTGAGTACGGCACCGGCGGCACCGGTGCCGGGGCGTCCTCGTCCGGGGGGCGTGCCGGACGCACGCTGAAGCGGATGCCGTGGTCGGAGCCACCGCCCGGCTGACGCGGCGGATACGCCGGGGGATGGGCGGGCGGTGTCGGCGGGGGAGCGCCACGGGTCGCGGGCCGGGCCACGAACGGGGTCGGCGGGCTGCCGGCGGTGCCGTTCTCCGAGCTGATGCGGTTGAGCAGACGGCGCAGCGGGCTCTCGGGGCGGTCCATCGGTCAGGGGCCCTCCGCCCGGCCGGTGTCCGTCTCCGCGGGCGGTCCCAGCGGCGGTCGGGTCGTGGGGGCGAGGCGGTTCGCCGTTCGGTTCTGCGTCCGGTCGGCGTCCGTGCCGGTGGTGGGTTCCGACGGGAGCCAGGCCGCGGAGCCGAGGCGGTCCGTGGCCCAGTTCCGCCAGCGGTTCAGGACATCGGCGCCGCCCGGGGCGTCGTACGCCGCGCGGAACAGCCGCGCGCCCCAGTCGAACCGCTCGACACGGTCCGCGGCCTCCACGGCCCAGTCCAGCATCAGCCGGCGCTCCGTGCGGGCGGCCAGTGACGGCAGCCGGGCCTCGATGCGGGGGAGGAGGTCGAGCAGTGGGCCCGCGGGGCCGCCGTCGAGGCGGTCGGTGAGGGCGCGGGCGAGTTCGAGACGCAGCTGCTGCGGACCCTTGCCGATGGCGTCGGCGCCGGCCAGCAGCTGCCGGGCCGGGGTGATCTCACCCGCGAGGAGCAGCTCCCAGGCGGCCTCCAGGCGGCGGCCCCGCTCCTGCCAGCAGCGGGCGGCGAGTTCGGGCCGGCCGAGGAGGCGGTAGCAGCGGGCCGCCTGCTCCGGGTGCCCGGCCTGGCGGTAGGTGCGGGCCGCGTGCTCCAGGTCGCCCGCCCGCTGGTAGGCGTCGGCCGCCGACCACTGCCAGCCCAGGAGGTCGTAGCAGCGGGCGGCCTCGGTGTGGGCCTGGGCCTCGGAGTAGCAGCGCGCGGCCTTGAGCAGCAGCCGGGTGCGCCGGCTCATGATCTCTCCTGTTCACCCGAGGTCTCGGTCTCCTCGTCCTCGGATCGCAGCTGGGCCGTCGGCTGCGGGTCGTGCCGCCACCGCGGCGGTTCCTCGAACGGAGTGACCTCCTCGACATCGGGCCTGCGGGCCAGTACCTGCCCCAGTTCGGCGCTGATCCGGTCGTGCTCGGCATCGTGCTCGGGGCCGGAGCCTGAGCCGATGTCGTCCACCTGGAACAGCTCGACCTCTCCGGTCTCCGTGTTGAACCGGAACCGCACACGCACCCGCATCGGTCAGTTCTCCATCCCGAGATCGAGCTCGAACTCGATGTCGATGCCGTCCTCGGATTCCTGCTGGCGGACACCGGTGGCGCCGTGCTGCCGGGCGAAGTCGAGCAGGGCCCTCTGATAGGCGGTGGCCAGGACGCCGTTGACCGCGCGGAGTCCGTCCCGGCCGAGTGCGGTGATGCGTTCCCGGTTGCGGGTGTCCAGGTCGGCGCGCACCCGTTCCCGCTCCTCGGCCAGCCGGGTCCGCGCGTCGGCGTCGGCGGCCTCCTGCAGCCGGGCCTCCGCGGCGGCGGCGGCCGTCGCCGACTCCCGGTCCGCCTGCATCCGCAGCCGGCCGGCCAGCTCGAGGGCCCGCTGTACCGCGTCGGCCTCGGCCGCCACGTGTGCCTCGCGCTCGGCCACCTCGCGGGTCCGCCCGGCGAACCCGTCGGCGTAGTACCGCCCTTCGGCGCTGCCGGTGGCCTGCTCCCGCACCGCGCCCCGCAGCGTCTCGGAAGCGCGGCCCTCGGCGGTCACCGAGTCCTCGAGGCGTGCGGTGACGACGAGTTCGCCGGTGCCGGGGTCGTAGCGGACCTGACCGTCCGGCAGGGTCAGCACATGGCCGCCCTGTTCCACGTGCCATTCCTCGGCCGTGGCGAGCGTGCGCTCGAAGACGAGGCGGGTGGCCTGTCCCAGGGTGCCGCCGAAGGGATGGCGCACCTCCAGCTCGCTGACCACGGAGTCGCTCGCGCTGGCGCGGCGTTCCAGGGCGAGTTCCCACGCCTCGACGACGTCCCGGGTGGCCTCGACACGGACCCTGCGCGGATTGCACATGTAGCTGGTGTCCCCCTCATTCCGCAGCGGGGCGCGCGCGGAGCGCGCCCTTCGGTGTGCGTCAGCCCTGGTCCAGCAATTTCAGAGTCTCGTCAATGATACGCGCGACCTCCCCTTCGCCCTCTCGGTTGCCGGGAACCGCGCGCCTCAACTCCAGTCTCAGGGCGTTGAGTTGCCGCAACACCCGTTCGACCGCGGCGGGCGGCGAACCGGCGTCGACCTGGCGCCTGAGGATCCGGGCCTCGGAGACCAGGCGCTGCATGGTGCGGGCCGGCTCGTCGGGGTCCTCGCCAGGCCG
The DNA here is from genome assembly GCF_045041015.1 of Streptomyces sp. NBC_00019. Taxonomy (NCBI): domain Bacteria; kingdom Bacillati; phylum Actinomycetota; class Actinomycetes; order Kitasatosporales; family Streptomycetaceae; genus Streptomyces; species Streptomyces sp. NBC_00019. Next base: position 2,003,631 of record NZ_CP108302.1, on the reverse strand, counting down.
GCCGGTGCGGCGCCGCACCGCGTCCCGCACCACCGTCGCGTGGGCCGGGTCGGACCAGAAGTGCTCCAGCGGCCACAGGTCGGCGGGTTCGGCCCGTACCCGCTCGGCACGCAGGGCGGCGGCCGCCACCAGGCGCTGTCCGCGGATGATCCGGCGGTCCGACAACGTCACGCCCTGGCCCAGGAGTTCACGGACCAGCTCGGCGTACTCGGGGGTGACCGCGCTCAGATCGGTGTGCGCCAGCTGACGGCCGAGCCGGCCCAGCGCGGCGGGGTCGATCCAGCTGTGCCCGTCGCCTTCGGCCGGGGTGCCACGTGCGGCCCCCTTCGCCAGCAGCTCGTCCAGCCGGTTGCCGGCCACCGGCGGGATCGTCAGCCGCAGCAGGAACCGGTCGGCGAAGGCCAGCAGCGACGGGTCCTGCGGCAGGCTGTTGGCGGCGCCGACGAGGGTGATGAGCGGGACGGACTCGATGTCGTGGCCGTTGTGGAAGACCCGCTCGTTCATCACCGTCAGCAGGGTGTTGAGGATCGGGCTGCCGCTCTGGAAGATCTCGTCGAGGAAGGCGACCTGTGCCGTGGGCAGCATGCCCTCGGTGCGGAACCGGTACTGGGCGCCGCTCTGGAAGGCGGGCACGTCCACCGGACCGAACAGCTCGGCCGGCTCGGTGAACCGGGTCAGCAGCCGCACGAAGGGACGGCCGCCGAGGCCCGCGGCGAACCGGCTGACCAGGTCCGTCTTGCCGGTGCCGGGCGGGCCGAGCAACAGCACGTGCTCATGCGCGATCACCGCGACCTCCAGCAGATCCAGAGCGAGCCGCCGCCCCACGAAGTGCTGCTCCACACTGCGGCCGAGCGCCTTGAGCCGCCGCACGGCCGAGAGGTCCTCGTCGCTCCATGTGGTGGTGGCGGTGGTCATCGGCGCTCCGGGGAAGTCGCGAGGGTCATCGGCGCTCCGAGATCATTTCCAGGCGCCCCTGCTGGAGTCGGCCCACCAGCCAGCCCAGCCGGCGCGCGTCCGGTTCGATGCCGTGCATGTGGCGGCCGACGAACGCGTCCCGCATGAGCGAGCGCAGTTCGTCGCCGTTGCGGCCCGCGGTGGCCTCGGCGATCAGTTCCAGGACCTCGTCGTCCAGGGAGATGTGATAGCGGCCGGCGTGGTGGCGCAGGATCGCCCGGCGCGCTGTGACGTCGGGCAGCGAGATGGCGATCGAGCGGAACCGGCTCGGCCGCAGCAGCGCCTTGTCGATGATGTCGATGCGGTTGGTGGTGCCGATCACCAGCATCGGCACCTCGGGCCGGAAGCCGTCCATCTCGGTGAGGATCTGCGCGACCACGCTGTTGCCGGCCCGGGTGCCACCGTCGGGGCGGCTGCTGCGCTCCATGGTGATCGCGTCGATCTCGTCGAAGACGATGACGGAGGGTGCGCTGCGCCGCGCCGACGCGAAGATCTCCCGCACCTTGCGCTCGCTCTCGCCGACGTACATGTCGGTGACCTCGGGCCCCGACACCACCTGGATGGTGGCGTTCATGCCGTTGGCGATGGCCTTGGCGAACAGGGTCTTACCGGTGCCGGGCGGGCCGTAGAAGATGATGCCGCGCGGGACGAGTTCGGAGCGCACCTCCTCCATGTCGTCCGGCAGGCTCTGGGCCCCGCTGATGATGGCCAGGGTCCGCCGGATCTCGTCCTTGACCTCCTCGTAGCCGCCGATGTCGTCCAGCGTCACGTTGGGCACCTCGAAGTGGGAGGACTGCTGTGCCTTGAAGGTCAGCAGGGTCTCCCGCAGGTCCTGGAGCGTGGCCCGGTTCGACTGCTCGCGGTGCTGTTCGTGGGCGTACCGCATGGCCTGCCGCAGCCGTACGGGGTTCATGCCGGCCACGTGCTTGTAGAACTCGCGCGGCTGGAACCCCTCGAAGGTCCCGGCCTCCTCCCGGGTCACCAGGGCGACCCCCAGCAGGCTCTCCTCGTGCTCCGGTGTCCGGACCTTCGGCGGCAGACCGCTGAGGGTGACCCGGGCGCTGAACCGCTCGGCCAGCACGTCCGGCAGCGGCAGGGTCGGGTCGGCGAAGGCCAGGACCAGCTGGTCCGGGAAGGCGTACAGCAGCTCGACCAGCTCGCGGGCCTCGGCGTGCCGGCCCAGGTCGGCGCTGCCGGCCAGCAGGTCGAGATGGGTGAGGACGATGACGTCGCCCTCCTTCAACTCCTCCAGCTGGGCGCGGAGTCGGGCCAGCCGCCGCTGGCGGGTGTTCATCGACGCGCCGGACATGTCCGCGACCGGATCGTCGGAGGGGCGGCCGCCACTGTCCTCGGGGGAGTCGTCGTCGAGGCGGATGCCGCGGCACTCGGCGAGGGTGACCATCTCCTGCCACAGATGGGTCACGACGAGCTTCTCGCTGATGACGAGGACGGGCAGTCCGCTGCGCAGCAGGGAGGCGACGGCCTCGATGTGCGGGTAGTAGGCGAGCCGGACGGCCTCGGCGTCGGTGATCTTCTCCGGGTGGGCGGCCGGTTCGGGGCCGGTGGGGGACTCGACGCCGGTGGCCGGGCCGGAGCCGGCGGGGGACTCGACCCCCGTGGCCGGCGGTGGCGGTTCGTCCTTGACGAGTGACGGTACCCCCGGCGGCGCGAACAGCGGTGTCTCCGGGGCGAGTTCGGTCCGCAGCCAGACGTCCGGACCGAACTCCGACCAGGGCCGCTCCAGCAGCTCCGTGTCCAGCGGATCGAGGAGCCACACCTCGCACGAGGCCAGCACCTCCCGCAGTGTGCGGTCGCCCGGGGCGCCGAGCAGGTCCATCCGGCCGTCGTGGTCCGCGGCGGCCAGGCGCAGGGGTCGGGTCATCGGTCCAGCACCTCGCGCAGTCCCTCGAACTCCCGCACCCGGCCGTAGACACGGTGCAGTCCCACGCCCGCGCGATACCCCTCGAGCATCCTGCGGCGGCGCAGTTCCTCGGGGTGGCGCCGGGCCAGGACGGCCAGGGGTTCCCACCAGTCGAGCGTGGCCCGCGCCCACTGTCCGCGCGTGTCGTCCTCCAGCAGCCGGGCCGGGCTGTCGCGCACCAACTGCCGTATGTCGTCGGTGAGTCGGTGGTAGTGCGCACCGTGGTGCAGCAGCGCCGTCTCGTACACCTCGTACACGACTGTTCTCTCCCCCGGGGTGAAGCGGAACCGGCGCAGCAGCGCCGCGCGGTGGCGGGCGGTCTCGGGTGAGGACGGCGGTGCCGCGAGGGCCGCGACCGCCGTGCGCCGGCCCTCGGGGTGGTCGAGGAACCGGTCGAGGAGCTGCCCGCACTGCTCCCGCATGCCCGGCGGAGGAAGGTCGAAGAGCGCGGTGACCGGGGAGGCGCGCAGCAGCTCCGCCCGCAGCTCGGCGTCGACCGGTGTCGCCGACAGCGCACGCCCCACCAGGCCGTGACGGCACATCAGATCACGTGCGGTTCCTGTGCCGTTCACCCCGAACACCGCCTGGCGGGCGGTCGCCGGGTCGTCCCTCAGGGCCAGCGCGGCGGCGACCATCAGCGGCTCCAGACCGGTCGGCCCGGGGTCGCCGAGCGGCGGGTCGGACAGCCGCAGCCGGGCCGCCGTGACCCGGGCCAGCCGCTCCAGCAGGGCGACGGGATCGTCCGCGGTCCCGTGCGGCCGGGCCGAGGTCGTCGGGGGCGGTGCGGGTGTGCCGCCGGGCGCCGGCTCAGTGATGGCCCAGTGAAGGATGCGTACTACGGTGCTTGTCAGCGTCGTCATCGAGGTTCCGGATCGGACAGGGGGCCATCCAGTCGTCGGAGGAGGCGTAGCAGGTCAGCACCCGCCGGCGCGAGGTGAGGTTGATGAGGGCGGCCACCTGCCAGGGGCGCCGGAAGGTGTCCCGGTGCAGGTCGATGTCGGTGCGGGAGAGGCCGATGGTGCGTTCGGTCTGGAACAGGTGCGTGTGGTACCAGCCGACCAGCTGCCGGTCACCGAGGGTCCGGTTCATCGCGCCGAACGAGTCCCCGGTGAACGTGAAGTGCATCAGCGAGGCCCCCGAGTGCTCGGCCGGGAGCACCTCGTCGACGATCACCGCGTGCAACTCCGGGACGTCCGCCCGCCGGAAGGCCCGACCGACCAGGAACCCGCCCTCCTCGATCTCGGTCGACAGCTCCATCTCCATCAGCCGCCGCTGCACTCCGGAGCCGAGCAGCACGGTCACCGGCGCCTCGGTGTCGGTCAGTTCGATCCCGTACTCGGTCAGGTCGAGCAGCGGGATCTGGGGTTCGGCCGCCGGGCGGATGCCGAACGCCAGCCGGGTGGAGCGGGAGGTGTCGATGTCGTCCGTGCCGTCCACCACCGGGGGCAGCCGCTGGGCCGAATCGTCGTCCTCGGGCGAGGGCAGCCCCGCGATACGGAACGCCCACCGGCGCTCCTCGGGGGCGAGTTCGCGGGCCAGCCGGGTGAGGATCGGGCCGACGAGACTGTTCACGGAGTAGGGCTTCTGGTGGACCACGCGTCCCTCCATGTGGATCTTGACATGGATGTACCCGAAGTCGGCACGGAGATTGGTGAGGCGCGGGTCTCCCTCGTAGGTGTCGGGGCCCGGGTCGTTGCGCAGCATCAGGGTGAAGCGCGCGCTGCCCTTGAAAGGTGCCGTCTCCGCCGCGAAGGCCGGCTTCAGCAGCGAGATCAGGGACTCGGTGCGCACCAGTTGCCGTGACTCGCCCTGGAACAGCTCGACGTCAAGTGCCATCGGCCACCCCGTCCGTGGGCCTTATCCGCAGGGCGCCGACGCGCAGGGCGCCGTCCTCGGGAGGCGGCGCCGCCACCGGCGGCTTGCCCCCGATGGCCTCGATCATGGCCGCACCCTCCTCGGTCTGGGCCCAATATGCCGCGATCGGGTTGAAACTGTCCGTGATCTCGTAATTACGATACCCAGCCATGTCCACGAGCATCTGGCACAGCTGGCCGAAGTCCAGGGCCGGACGCCAGGAGTGGGCCAGCACGCCCAGGCACACGGCCCCTTCGGCCTGGGGGTACTGCGGATCGGGCCCCTTGATGTTCGGGTGGAAGATCGGGCTCAGCCAGAAGACGGCCGGGGCGACCAGCGGGAAGTCCGGGCCCAGCAGGATCAGCGCGTTGTGCCTGTCCTGCCGATCCGGGCGCGGGAAGGTGTTCGCGCTCTGCTGGTCGGGGAGGCGCAGACCGGATCCCTTGAAGCGGATCTCGTAGTCGGTGGGGAACTCCGGGTCGTCCGTGTCGACGATCTCGAAGTCCGCGTGCTGGTCCGCGTAGCGCTGCATCTCCTCCCGGACCCGGATGATCGCCTGCATCCGCAACTGGGCGTTGCCGGCGGTGGCTTCGGGATAGACGTTGAGGGTCTCGCCCTCGCGCACCCCCGCTTCGTGCAGGGACTGCGCCGGGTCGAGGCGGCGGAAGCTGCCGTCCGGCTGCTGGTGGTCGACGACGGTACGCGGGCGGCGCCCCATGCGGCCCTCGTAGTGGGCCAGCACGGCGGCGGCGATGTCCCGCACCGGCGTGATCGAGGGCACGCCCGCCAGGTCGTAGGGCTGCTGGTCGGGGCCGTTGACCCGGAGCGCCTCCAGCAGATAGGGGCGGTGGTCGTAGACCTCCTGCAGGAGTTCCAGGTCGGCCGGCGCGCCCGCGTCCACCAACCGCCTGTGCAGCTCGTCGATCTGACCGGGCGCCAGTTCGTACGTCAGCGACATCGCGATCTGCCCGACCTGGGCCTCCTCGCCCTGACTGACGAAGAACATCTCTGCCTGGGGGTCGACTTCGCGCACCTCATGGATGAACGCGGCGTGATGTGTGCTGCACACGAAGACCAGCGTGGGATACCGCTCCGCAGCGGACGGGCCCGCCGAGCCCGAGTGCGTGGCGTGCGGCTCGGCGCGGGGCGGCGTCGGCGGTTCGGTGACGGGCTCCAGCGCCTCGACGGAGGCCCGGAACAGGGCGTTGCCCGGGTACTCGTTGTGCACCGCGCGGGCCAGCTGGGCCTCGCCTTCCACGAGCACGCCCGCGTCGATCAGACGGCGCGCCTCGGACCAGTAGACCCGTGAGGTCGCGTCCACCGACGGCAGCCGGCTCTCCGGGAAGCCGATGGTCCGCAGGATGATCTCGCCCTCCCGGGGGTTGATCACCCGCTCCAGCTCGTTGTACAGCTCGTCCCTCACCGGGCACCCTCCGTTGTCGCGCGGCGTTCCTGGGCCGACTCGCCCGGTGCACCCACCGGTTCACCCGCTTTCGCGGCCAACTCGACGTACCGCAGCCCCGATCCGTCCCGCCGGGCCACGGGCAGCACTTCGCGCGGCGCCACCCCCAGTGCGCTCAGCCGCGCCGAGGCGGGCGCGGACCGCAGCCGTGAGGTGACGGCGGGCACCGCCGCCCGCCGCCGCACCGGCCTGCTGAATCCTGCCCAGGTGAGAGGCTCTTCGCCCATGTCCACGTGGTCCAACAGCTCGGCCACCGTGGCCCCGTGGTCCAGCGGCAGCACCGGGACCCCGTCGGGAAGCCGCTCGTGCAGCGGGCAGTCGGGGTCGGGCCGGTCGCGCGGCGCGGTCCCGGACAGCGGTACGGCGAGACCGGCGGCGTCGATCCGCAGCGGCGCGTCCGGCACGGACAGCCCGAGCAGCAGTCGTACGGCGAAGTCGGCCAGCCAGGTGCCGACCAGCGCGGACACCGGGGCCGAGGCGCCCACGGCACCGGCCGGATCGGGTGCCGCGCACGACCAGGGGTCGTCCTGCACCGCCCGCTCGGCCGGCCCGAGGCCGCACGCCCAGCAGCGTCCGCCGGGCGGGAACCAGGAGACCTCGCCGCCCCACGCGTGCGTGCCGCCGTCGAGCATGCCCGTCCCGGCGAGCGTGCACCGCCCGGCCAGCGCGATCCGGGCCGCCCGGCTGTCCAGCGCGCCCACCACCAGGTCGGCCGCGCGCAGTTCGGCCAGCCCGGCACCCGAGAGGTGCGGCGCCTCGCGTGCGTCCACCACCGTGTCGGGAGCCAGGTCCGTCAGCGCCTCAGCGAGGACGCGCGCCTTGGGCCGGCCCACGTCCGCCGCGCGGAACAGCGGACAGCGGCTGAGGTTGCTGACGGCGACCGTGTCCGGGTCGCACACCACCAGCCGGCCCAGACCGGACAGGGCGAGCGTCTGAGCCACCGTGTTGCCCAGCGCCCCGGCGCCCGCCAGCACGACCGTCGCCCCGGCGAGCCGCTTCTGGTCCCAGCCGGGGATCAGGGCGTGCCGCGCGAACCGGTCCCCGGTCACCGGGTGTCCCGCAGGGAGTTGAGCATCAGACAGGGGACCCCCGGATGCTGCGCCTTCCAGTCGTCGTAGCAGACCAGGCCGTGGTCGGGGTCCCGGTGGACGGCGCTGGCGCAGGTCGGCGCGTGCGGCGAGCAGGTGCAGTGGATGACCACCTCGTCCGGGCGGAAGGTGTGGCCGCACACCCAGCACCGGTGGCGGCTGGGCGCCCCGTCGCGCGGACCGGGGTGGAGCCGCAGCAGGGGGTGGTCGCTCTGCAGCCGTACGGTGGACAGCTCCGGTGGCGGCGGGTTGGCCTCGTCGAGCCCCGAGTGGAACAGCGCGGCCGTCGCGGTGGTCTGCGCGCCGGCCTCGGGGTTGAGGCAGTCGAGCAGTCGGCTGCGGTGCTTGAGCACGACCCCGGGGCCGGTCTCCGCCCGCTCGATGGAGATCTGCTCGCCCAGCCGGAAGGAGTGATGGCAGACGGGGCAGGTGGTGCCCGCCGAGCCGAGTTTGCGCAGCAGTTGCGAGGTGACGACGGTGATCTCCTCGCCGGGCTCGTCGTCCCAGCCCGGCAGGGCGTCCGACTCGCGGCTCCCGCCCGCCTGGCCGAGCAGGAAGTCGTACGCCGCCGGGCTCGGTCCGCCGACGGTCTCCGCCTGCGTCTGGGCGCGCTCCCGTTCCTGGCTGCGGCGGCGCCGCTCGGCTACGTTCACGCCCTGGGGGACGTGCACGCTCACGGTGCGGGGCCGCGGGTCCGTCATACCGTGTCGCCCTCCCGGGCTCGTACCTCGCGTCGCAGGTCCGGCAGCCCTCGCGGGCCCAGGCCGACGCCCGCCCGGCCCCGGTCGAAGGCGTCCTCCCAGGACGCACCGAGGGCCAGCGCCGCGTAGTAGTCCCGGCAGAAGGCCAGCGCGTCCTGGTCCGCGAGCCGCTCCGGGGAGCCGATGACCTCCTGTGCGTGCGGGGCGAGCACCTCCGCGTAGCGGCCCAGATGACAGGCGTTGAGCACGACCACGGTCACTCCGCCCACGGCGTCCAGGACCGCGGCGAGGGCCTCGGCGCCGACCGGGACGACCGAGCCGTCGTCCTCCTCGAGGAGCAGCTGGCCGCTCGGCGCGCCGTGCCCGCCGAAGTGCAGGACGTCCGGCTTGTGTTCGGTGAGCGCCGGGATCACGTCCCGGCGCCGGGTCGCCGCCGACAGCCGGATGTCGAGAGCGCGTCGGCTGCCCCGGCGGGCGGCCTCCTCGATGGTGCGGTATTCCAGGCGCAGTTGGAGCCGCGACGCCTCCTTCGGCCCCGCGAGCAGGCAGAGGACCGTGAGTTCGTCCGGCGGGGCGAGGAGGACCGACTCGTCCGGTGGGGTACCGGGACCGGCCGTCACCGAGCGCAGGACCGGGTTGCCCGGATAGTCCTGCGCGGCTTCCGCGAGCAGGTCCTCCAGGGTGAACCGGAACGCCCCGTTCTCGATCATCTGGCAGACCGCGAACCAGGTGTTGAGCGGTGCCTGGGCGCCACCGAACGGCGGCAGCCGCGACGGGTCCGCGCCCAGGCGGTACAGGAGCTGTTTGGCCTCAGTGGCGTCGTCGTAGAGGGTGGCGACGACACGCAGCACCCCGTCGCGGTGCAACTGCACAGCCGTCAGTGCCGCCATGGACGCCCCCTCCCGTCGTGCAACGACTGTACCGGCCGGGTGCGATCTCCGACTTGGCTTCTGCCAACCGAAGTTGATCAGCCGTCAGGAAGGTGTGGAGGGCTGGTGCACTCATTCAGATGCTCTGCCTGAAGCAGGGCCCGACCGGGCAACGTTCTGTGATAGTTGGTCTTCCACGCGGTTCAACGGGGAGGAGACGCGGGGGTGGTGGAGTTCCGGGGGCGACGGCCCGGCTCCGGAGACGGAGAAGAGGCGGTCTTCGACCTCGAGGCGGGTACGGGGGAACACGCCCGGTTCGAGCTGCCTCCCTTCCGGGTGCGGCGCTACCGCCGGATGCCCGGCCGGCATCCGGTCATGGTGCAGGAGGCGATAGGGCCCGAGGCCGAGCGGCAGATGCGCCGCCACGCCGAACTCTTCGGCAGCGTGGTCGACTTCCACGGGCCGCAGGTGCCCCGGCAGCTCGCCCACGTCCTCGCCCATGACGACTCCGAGCGCCCGCACAAGCTGATCCTCGACTGCCGCGGTGAACGCCTGGCCGACTTCGCCTCCCCGGACCGGCTGCACGGACCGAGACTGCGCATGGTCGTCCGGGACCTGTTCGAGGCCGTCGCCGCGCTGCACAAGGCCCGGCTCGTGCACGGCCGGATCAGCCCCGAACACCTGTGGTGGGACGAGGCCGAGGGTCTCCAACTGGCCGGTCTGGAGGGCGCGGTGTACGCCACCGAACCCCTGCCCGACCGACCGGTGACCGACTGGGACGCGCCCGGCTTCCGGCCCGGTGTGCTCGCCGCCGCCGACCAGGACGTGCTCAGTGCCGCACTGGTGGCGTTCTGGATGGCCACCGGCGAGACCCTGCCGCGCGGAGTCTCCAACGCGCGCGTCCACAACATGGTCGCGCAGGGCCACGAGGACTGGCTCCAGGGCCTGCTCCGCTCGGCGTTCCCCCTGGGCTCCACGGTGACCCCGCCCGCCCGCGAGCTGGCCCGCCGGCTGGCCGAAGGCGACGCCCCGCAAGGACTGCTGGAGCGGCCGCTCGCGGAGCGGGAGCGGGCGCGCGAGATTCACGCCCGCGAGGAGTTCCGCGCCCTGCGCGCCCGCCAGGGGACCGGCGCCGGAAGCCTGCGGGCCAAACGGCATGCCACCGCCGCCGCAGGCCCACCGGTGTGGTGGCGCCGGGTGGGGCAGCGCCTGCGGATCCTGCCGGACCGCCCGCACCTCGCCCTCGGCGCCGTCGAATGCCCGATGTGCCTGCGAGCGCTGAACTGGGACACGGCCGAGCGGGTGGTCCTCGACGCATCCGGTGAGATGGTGCCCGAGCGGGATCTGCCCGTCCACTCGGACGCCGAACGCAACGCCCAGCTCGCCCGCACCTACGTGGTCTGCCCGGGCAACGACGACGTACCGCAGCACGAACTCCCCGACCGCTACCCGATGTTCGGCACCGAGCCGGTACGCATCGGGCTGGTCGGCGCCTCCTCCACCGGCAAGTCCCACCTGCTCGCCGCCATCATCGACCAGGCGCGCAAGACCACCGTGATGCGGCGCTACGGGCTGCGCGTCGAGGCGCTGGACCCCCAGCGCTACCACCACTATCTCAACGAGGTCGTCGCGCCCTTCATCGACCGCCGCGAGGAACTCCGGGCCACCGCCGACCGGCCCGAACTGCGCTATGCCACCGGCCTCGTCGTCACCGACGAGCACTCCGGCAGATCGCACAGCGTGATCTTCTTCGACGTGGCCGGCGGCCGGCTGGAACGCCCCGGCCGGGAGGCGGACTTCCTCAACCGGCTCAGCGCCCTGCTGTGCGTCGTCGACCCCACCCGCATCCCCGGACTGACCTCGCACGGCGGCGCGACCGGTCGCGACCCGGCGTTCGAGCACGTCCGCCAGCGGCTGCGCCAGCAGGCCGACCCGTCCGTCCCCTTCCTGCCGGTCCCGTGCGCGCTGGCCGTGACCAAGAGCGATCTGCTGCGCTTTCGCGGATATAAGGAGATCGACGACTGGCTGCACGAGAAGCCGGACGCCGAAGGCGACTTGAGCACAGTTCAGCAGGAGAGCGAGGACGTGTACGCCTTCCTCGCCGCCCGCGGGGGCGGCGACTGGCTGCAACTCGCCGGCGAATGCCTGGGCTCCACCCTGCACCTCGCCTCCGCCACCGGCACCGGACCCCGCGAACAGGGCGACCGGGCCGCCGCGCGCCGCTTCGACGAGACGCTGTTCCGTCAACACCGGGTGCTGCGACCGCTGTTGGCGCTGTTCGCGATGAAGGGCGTCATGACCGGACCGGCCGCGGACGCCCTGCTGCGCGGAGGGGGCCACGGCACATGAGCCTGCCCGCGCACGGCGGTCCGCTCGCCGACATCACCGTCTACCGCTGGTCCGAGCGCTCACTGACCGGACGCGGCGACGTCGGCCCGGTCACCACCTCCCTCGACCGCGAGGCGCTGCTGCGCTGGAACAGCCGTATAGAGAACATGGTGTGGGCCACCCAGGAGCACCCCGGGGACACCGCCCCCGGCTACGTCTACCTCCGCTACGGCCCCGAGGCCGCCGTCCTGCGCAAGCTCCCGGTGCGTGACCCGCACGGCCGCGCCGGCTCCACCCTCACCCACGTCCTGACCGGCCCGGCCGCCGGCATCGACCTCCACCTCGCGCTCGCCGCGTGCCGCAGCGACTGGGACGACTGGCTGCCCCCGCAGGTCCGCCAGGACGCCCTCCTCGACGGGAAGGCACCGCGGGAGACCGCCTCGGAACCACCTCAGCGGGTTCCCCTGGACCTGGTCCGCCGGCTGCTCCTGGAGGAGAAGCGGCTCCTCGACGCCCTCGACACGGCCGCCGCCGACCTTCCCGACGAGTTCCTCCTCCGGCTCGCCGAGGCGCTGATGGAGGAGCCCGGAGCGCCCCTCACCGTGCTCGGCTCGCCCGTCGACGGCGAGGTCGTCATCCACGTCCTGGCCGGGCTGCTGGGCCGGGTCGTCGCGGGCAGCTGGAGCTTCGCCACCCGCGAGGAGAACGACGGGGCCAAGGACCTGCCCCAGTTCGTCTTCGTACGACGTGACAGTGCCGGCTCTCTCCAGTCGGCGCGGCGCCGCATCGACGCCGAAACCGCCCCGGGACCCGGCGGCCCCCTGCGCGACCAGGCCGCTCGGCTGGTCGCCTTCCACCGGCGCCGCGGCGCGGACGCGCTGACCCGGCTGGTGCCCGCGCAGCCGATGGGCACCTCGGCGCAGATCCGCGACTGGGCGGCGGGACACCAGGTGGCCCCCGGGCTGATGAGCGACGTCACGAGTCTGCTGGAGGCCGCCCCACGCGGCGACCTGTCGCAGAAGGAGGACGCGTATCTGCGCAGCCCGACCTCGCTGCCGCGGGTGCAGCTGGAACTGGACCGGTTGACCGACGGTCAGCTGGCCCACCTGGTGGCCCTGTGGCGGACGGACACCCCTGAGGCCGGGCCCTACCGGCACCTGAGGCCCGAGATCCACACCTGGGCACTGCACCGCTGCCTCGACGCGGGAGCCCACGGCGGCGCCCCCGACCTGGCGCGCGAGCTCGCCGTGCGGCCGCCCGAGGATCAGGTGGTGCTGCGCGTGCTGCACGAACGGATGGAGCGCGCCGCGCACCGGCGCGCCAGTTTCGACGTGCTGCCCCTGCTGCGGACCGCGCAGGAGATCGGCGTCACCCGGAAGGCGCTGGACGACCTGATGAGGGTGATGGTGGAGCGCTTCGCGATGGCCGACCTGCTCAGCGAGGTCGACCGGATCAGCCGGATCGCACCGGACCAGGCCCGCACCCTGCTGGAGAACTGCATCCGGCGCCGCGACGCCGGCCGGGAACGCCGCGACCCCTTCGACGTACTGCGCCGCACGGGGTTCCTCGCCGAGGCCGTGGACCGGATGGCGCCCCAGAGCCCCTGGCGGGCGGTGCATCTGTACCGGCTCCTTCTGCTGTGCACGGTGGGGGAGTCGGTGGGCCAGCGCGAGGTGCTGGACGTCCTGGACGCGGCGGGCCGCACGCCGTCGCCGTATCTGCTCCAGGCGTTGGCGGACAGCTGCCGCCGGGGCAAGGCACAGGACACCGTCTTCGCCGCCGTCGTCCAGCAGTACTTCCGGGAGCATCTGCCCGCCCGGCCGGACGACGGGCACGACCGCGATTCGTCCCGCCGCGACACCTGGTACTGAGGAGAGGTTTTGGCCAGCAGGAAACCCATCCGGCACCAGCCCGCGCCACCCGTCCCGGAGCCCTCGCCCGATTCCCCCGCCCCGGAACCCGCGCCGCCCGCCCCCGAGCCCTCGGACACGCTGCGCACGGCCGCCGACCGGCTGGCGGAGCTGGCCGGCGAGTGCCCCGAGGACAGCGCCGGGCGCTCCGTGCTGACCTGGATCGCCGACGATGCCCGGGCCGGCGGGCGTGCCCTGTCCGGCGTCAATCTGCTGCACGCCTATCCGCCCGACACACTGGTGCCGGACGAGCCGGCGAGCAAGAGCGGGCTCATAGCCATCGTGTCCACGCTGCGGGACGTGGCGGTCTTCCTGCCCATCGTCCTGACGTGGTTGTCCCTCTGGTTCGCGTTCCGGGACTTCGAGGACGCGCCGGAGGGCACCAACTTCCTGACGCTGTGGTCCTCGGGCCTCGGCGGTACCGCGGTGCTCCTCGTCGTCGTCCTCATCGGCGGGGTCGTCCTCGCGACCCTGTGGCTGCAACGCCTCGAATGGGCGGCCGAGCGCGACGCCTCCCACGAGCGGCTGCGCGGGCGGGTCGCCGGACAGCTGGCCGTCCTCACCATGGAGCTCGCCAAGTACGCCGTCCTGGAGGCGCAGGCGGTACCCGCGGGCCAACTCGTCGGCATCGCACGGGACATCACCCGCAGCACCGCCGAACTCTCCCGCACGATGTCGGACAGCGCCGACCGGATGGAGAAGATCTTCGAGCCCGGCCCGGAGAGCAGATTCGTCACCGCGATCGACAAGTGGACCGAGTCGGCGAGCGAGTTGGGCGCGATGGGCCGCTCCCTGACCGTGCCGCACCAGCTGCTGCGCGACTTCGCCCGGATGCGCGATGACCTGCGCGCCGACGAGACGGCGACCCGCGAGGCCCTCACCCGGCTGCTCGCCGAACTGCGCAAGGCGGCCGGCAGCTCCCAGGAGGCCAACCGGGTGCACGCCACGGTCGCCGACGAGGTCTCGGAGACCACCCGCAAGGTCGGCGTGGCCATGCAGCTCCTGAGCGACAACAGCGAGCGGATGTACTCCTACATGGACGCCCTGGAACGGGTCCTCGCCCTGCTCCAGAACGACCGGCCGGGCGGCTACGGCCCCCTGCCGATGTCGAACTCCGACGGCCTGTCGAACGGCGCCTACAACGGCGGACGGGGGAACGGCCATGGCGGCGGCCCGCAGCCCCCGTCCGAGACTCCCCGGCCGGACGGCGGGGCCGGGACACCGCCGCCCCGCCGTCCCGGCGACGACTGGTACGGACAGGACCAGGGATGAGGAGGCGCCCGAGGGGCACCGGCGTCGCCCCGCGCCACCTCGCGGGCTGGCTCTTCGCGGACCTGTTCCTGGTGCTGTTCCTCGTCGTGCTCGGCATGGTCGCCTCCGACGGCACGGACGAGGCGTCCGGCACCGGCAAGAGCCCGAAGCCGTCCGTCTCGCCCTCCGGCGCCTCGCCCTCCCCGTCCCGAACCGCCAAGGGCCCGCTGGGACTCGACCCCCAACGGCACACCTTCGCCGTGTCCCTGTCCTCGGGGGCGACCGGGCGCGCCTCCGGCAAGGGCACCCTGAACGCGGCCGACCGGAAGAAGGTCGTCGCGGCCCTGGACAAGGAGATCCGCAAGAGCGGCGACGATCGCCGCATCGGCATGGTCATCACCTTCGGAGTGGCCCCGCAGGCCCAGCTGGGGGCGGCGACGGACCTCGCGGAGGACGTGAACCGCATCCTCAAGTCCGAGCGCCCACAGGCCTTTTGCGGGGGGAACGTCGGCACGCGACCGTTCTGGTCCGGGGGTTCGGCGGACCGGGTGGAGATCGAGCTGTACTACATCAACGCGTGTGAGGGGCAGGGGTAGTCAGGAACTCCGTGCGCAACGGAAACCCGTGTGACCACTAGAGCTGTCCGGGGTGTTGGCGCTGCGGGCGGCGACCCGGTAGCGGTTGCAGTAGGACTTGTGGCACATGTACGAGCCACCGCGGATGACCCGGGCGGCGTTTTCACGGCTCCACCGGTCGGCGCACCATTCCCACACGTTCCCGGACACGTTGTGGAGCCCGAACCCGTTCGGTTCGAAGGCGTCCACCGGAGCCGTGCCGCGATAACCGTCGGCGGCCGTGTTCCTGGTGGGAAAGGTGCCCCGCCAGATGTTGCAGCGGTACTCGCCGCCGGGGTCGAGTTCATCGCCCCAGGGATACCGCCGCTGCTCCAGTCCGCCCCGGGCCGCGTACTCCCACTCCACCTCCGTGGGCAGCCGCTTGCCGGCCCAGGCCGCGTAGGCCGCGGCGTCATGCCATGACACATGGACGACCGGATGGCCGGCCCGTTCCCCGACCGAACTGCCGGGGCCCTCCGGCCGGTTCCAGAACGCTCCCTCGACCCCGCACCACCAGGGCGTGTGCTCGGGCCGCGCTGCGCCGCGGCGCAGCGCGGCGGGCAGGAAGCCGGCGAAGACGTACGACCATCCGAGGCGCTCGGCGTCGGTGGCGTACCCGGTGTCGGCGACGAACTCGGCGTACTGCTCATTGGTCACCGCGAACGCGTCGATCCGGAAGGGCTCGACCCGCACCGCCCGCACCGGCCCCTCCCCGTCGGCGGGGAACCCTTCCACATCCTGCGCGCCCATCAGGAACTCGCCACCGGGCAGCGCCACCATGGCGCCGTCCGGACCCCGGGGAGCCCGCGACGGCGGTACGACTCGCGGCTCCTCGCTCGGGCCGCCTCCCGACGGCATGCAGCAGCGGGCGGGCGACGGCGACTCGTGCATCCCGCGAGGCTAGGCGACGTTCCTGTGCGGCCGGTCAGCCGAGCCGGGGGATCTCGATGGCCGGGCAGCGGTCCATGACCATCTCCAGACCGGCGGCCCGGGTGCGCTCGTACGCGGCCTCGTCGATCACTCCGAGCTGGTACCAGACGGCCTTGGCGCCCCTCGCGACGGCCTCGTCGGCGACGGCACCGGCGAGGTCGCTGTTGACGAACACGTCCACGACGTCGACCTCGAAGGGGATCGCCTCCAGCGAGGGGTAGCCCTGCTCGCCGTGGACGGTCTCCGCCTTGGGGTGCACGGGCACGATGCGCTTGCCGTACCGCTGCAGCACGTCCGCGACGCCGTAGGCCGCGCGCCGCTGGTTCGACGACAGGCCCACGATCGCCCAGGTGTCGCCGCTCTCGGTGAGGATCTTGCGGATCGTTGCTGGGTCGCCGTACACGCTCGGCCTCCTTGAAAGTCCTGCCAGGGCTGATGTGCGCGACAACAGCGGGCCGGGCACCGGGATTCCCACGGCTCTCCCGGAACGCCGAGGGGCAGCGACCGGGCCGATGGTTCATGACCACGAGACGCACTCCACGACGGGAGGGGCGGACCTCCACCAGCTGGACCTGCTGGACCTCGTCGCCGGGCTCCCCGTCACCACAGTCGTCGCCCTGCACACCGGCCGCGTGCACTCCCGCGGTGCGTCCGGGGACGTGCTGACGGAGGAGCTCATCGCCGAGGTGTACGGCGTGCGGGCGGCCGTGAGCAGGGAGGGAGCGGAGGGGCGGCCGCGCGTACGGTTCCTGGGGACGCTGCTCTGAACACCTGTTCGGCCGACCGGTCGCGAGGTACCGTGCGGGCAGTCCGCGCACAGGGGGTGGCCGATGTCCGGACACGTCACGCGCGCCGTGCCTGCCGTCCGGCTCCGCCATCCTGACCGGAATCCGCGCCACCTGCCTGCGCACGACCCCGACCCCGCCTACGCTCACCTCGTGCTGCACATCATCGACGCCCGAACCGGCGACCCCGTCCCTGCCCGCCGTGGCCCGACCCGCGTCGAGGCACATGTGCCGGGGTACGACGGCACCGCCCTGCGCGTGCTGCTCGTCGCCGACCTCCTCGCACGCGCCCTGGAAATCGGTGGCACACCCGTCTGGTCACTGCTCAGCGCCGAACGGGACCGGGCGGAGCTTCGGGCCGGTGCCGCGGCCCTCGGCATCCGGCCCTTCGAGGACGGCCGGGACAGCGGCCCGGGGACAGGCGGGTCCCAGGTCGTCCACGTGGCCGGCGAGGGCGGGGCGACACCCGACGGGGTGCGGGTCGCCGTCGCGCCGGTCGCGGGTGCCCCGGAAGGAGCCGACCCCGGTGTGCTCCGTCTGGCGTTGCTCTCCAGCCGCCATGGCCTGCCCGTACGGCTCGACGCGGCCGCCCTGTCGGAGGCCCACGACACGCTCGCACGCTGGCGCCGAGCCGTCGCCGCATGGGCGCGCGAACCGTCGAAGCCGGTCCCCGAGGACGTGCGCGGAGAGCTGCGTACCGCCTGGGAGGACGATCTGGACGTCCCCGGGGTGCTGCGCGTCCTGCGCCGGGTCGAGACCTCCGACCTCCCGGAGGGCGCCCGCTTCGAGACGTACGCCTACGCCGACCGGCTCCTCGGCCTGGAACTGACCCGCGACCTGGGGACCTTCGCGTGATCGCGCGCGCCGGAGCGGGCCCGCTGCGCCGCCTGGTCGTGCTGCGGCACGCCAAGTCCGCCTGGCCCGAGGGCGTCCCCGACCACCAGCGCCCACTGGCCCCGCGCGGCCGCCGGGACGCACCCGCCGCGGGCCGCGCGCTCGTCGAGGCCGACTTCCTGCCCGACCTCGCGCTGTGCTCCACCGCCGTCCGTGCCCGTCAGACCTGGGACCTGGTCTCCGCCCAGTGGGGCACGCCGCCGCCGGTCCGGCACGACGGGCGCCTCTACGGTGCCGACGTGGCCGAACTCCTCGAGGTCGTGCACGAGGTGCCCGCCGAGGTCGAGACGCTGCTGCTGGTCGGCCACAACCCCGGTCTGGAGGAGCTCGTGGTCGATCTGGCGGGCGACGGCCTCGACGACACCCTGGAGCGGGTCCACGTGAAGTTCCCGACCGCGGCCGTCGCCGTGCTGACCTGGCGCGGCACCGGGTGGGAGGCCCTGCTCCCCGGCGCGGCACTGCTGACCGCGGTGACGGTGGCGAGGGGCAAGAAGGAGTGAGCGCGGCCAAGCGGTACGTCTTCCTCGACCCCGACGGCACCGGAACCGATCAGGGCTGGATGTTCGTGGTCGTCGCGGCGCCGACCGGCGTGATCTACCAGACCCAGGGCGGGGGTCACGGCTGCGTGCCCTACGAGCAGGAGGGCTATCTGCTCCCCGTGTTCGGGCGGGACCTCGACGACGAGCTGAAGCAGATCTTCGTGCGGGAGCTGAAGGGATGGGGTTCGCGCGGCCTGGACTGGCCGGAGGAGCTCCTGGCCAGGCTCAGGAAGGCGGTCGCCGTCCACCTCTACGGCTCCGCCGACCGCGAGGACACCTGGCCCAGCCCCCTCGTCCTGGACGAGTCCCGCCTCGCCGAGGCCGACGAGGCGTGGGTCCCCGTGCTCACCCCCGACGGACCCGGCTTCCTGGCCTGGGAGAACTCCGACTAGCCGACGTGCACCCGCGGCCGTAGTTCCGGGTCCGGCTCGGCCCGCCGCAGCACCTCGCGGGTGACCGGGGCGACCTCGCTGTCACCGGAGACCAGGAACCGGACGAGGTGGCTGACCAGGAGCCCGGCCGCGAGCGCGGCGATGCCGGGCTGGTAGCCGAGGGTGGAGAAGTAGTCGACGCCGGTGAGACACATGGCCCGCCACCACCTGTGCCCCTTGTCCCCCTCCTCGGGGGTGGCGTGCGGCCCGGGTGCCGGGCCGTCTGCTCGCTCAGCCCCTCCAGCAGCCACTGCCGGCAACGGGCCCTGGCATGGCCCTCCGAGCCCACCGCCTGCGTGCCGGTCATGCGGTGATCTCCCTGCGGCGCGATCTTCACCACATCGTCGCCCGCACCTCCTGGTCGGGCGAGCCGGGACGGTACGCATAGGGTGGCCGGATGCCGGACGAGTACCGCACAGTCGCCCACGCGGGCGTGCACGAGACCGAGGTCAACCGCTCCCGCTTCCTGTGCGCCCTCGCCCCCGCGGCCACGGAGCAGGAGGCCCAGGACTTCATCGCGTCCGTCCGCAAGGAGCACACCGACGCCACCCACAACTGCTTCGCCTACGTCATCGGCGCCGACGCCGCGATCCAGAAGGCGAGCGACGACGGCGAACCCGGCGGCACCGCCGGCGTCCCCATGCTCCAGATGCTGCTGCGCCGCGACATGCGGTACGCCGTCGCCGTCGTCACCCGCTACTACGGCGGCGTCAAACTCGGCGCGGGCGGCCTCATCCGCGCGTACGGCGGAGCGGTCGGCGAAGCCCTGGACGTCCTCGGCACGATCACCCGCCGCCGCTTCCGCCTCGCCACGGTCACCGTCGACCACCAGCGCGCAGGCAAGCTCCAGAACGACCTCCGCTCGACCGGCCGCGAGGTACGCGACGTGCGCTACGCCGAGGCGGTCACGATCGAGATCGGCCTGCCGGACACGGACGTCCCGGCCTTCGAGGCCTGGCTCGCCGATGTCACCGCCGGGACGGCCGGGTTCGAACTGGGTGGAGAGGCCTATGGCGATGCCTGAAAGGCCGGTAACCGCCCGTGATGTCAGACCCGGCCGTTAGTCTCGGGGATCATGCGACTGCTGCACACTTCCGACTGGCATCTCGGCCGGGCGTTCCACCGGGTCAACATGCTCGGGGCGCAGGCCGAGTTCATCGGCCATCTCGTCACCACCGTGCGTGAGCACGCCGTGGACGCCGTGGTCGTGTCGGGAGACGTGTACGACCGGGCGGTGCCGCCGCTCGCCGCGGTCGAGCTGTTCGACGACGCCCTGCACCGGCTGGCCGACCTCGGTGTGCCCACGGTGATGATCTCCGGGAACCACGACTCCGCCCGTCGACTGGGCGTGGGAGCCGGCCTCATCGACCGCGCGGGCATCCATCTGCGGACCGAGCCCGCGGTGTGCGGGACACCGGTGGTCCTGGCGGACGCCTTCGGTGACGTGGCCTTCTACGGGCTGCCGTATCTGGAACCCGCTCTGGTGAAGGACCAGTTCGGCGTGGACAAGGCCGGTCACGAGGCCGTGCTCGCCGCCGCCATGGACCGCGTCCGCGCCGACCTCGCCGCACGCGCGCGTGGAGAGAAGAAGACGCGGTCCGTCGTCCTCGCCCACGCCTTCGTCACCGGCGGCGAGGCCAGCGACAGCGAGCGGGACATCACGGTCGGCGGAGTGGCCGCCGTACCGGCCGGGGTCTTCGACGGCGTCGACTACGCGGCGCTGGGACATCTGCACGGCTGCCAGACCATCACCGAGCGCGTGCGCTACTCCGGCTCCCCGCTGCCGTACTCCTTCTCGGAGGCCGACCACCGCAAGAGCATGTGGCTGATCGACCTGGACGCCGAGGGCGCGGTGAGCGCCGAGCGCATCGGCTGCCCGGTGCCCCGCGCGCTGGCCCGCATCCGCGGAACGCTGGAGGACCTGCTCGCCGACCCCGAACTCACCCGCCACGAGGATGCGTGGGTCGAGGCGACCCTCACCGACGCGGTGCGCCCCGCCGACCCCATGGCCCGGCTCACCGAGCGCTTCCCGCACACCCTCAGCCTCGCCTTCGACCCCGAGCGGGCCCCGGACGACCCCGACGTGTCCTACGCCCAGCGGCTCGCGGACCGCAGCGACCAGGAGATCGCCGAGGACTTCGTCGCCCATGTGCGCGGCGCGGGGCCCGACGAACACGAACAGAGTGTGCTGCGGGACGCGTTCGACGCGGTCCGGGCGGACGAGGCGGTACGGGAGGTGGCGCGGTGACTCCGCGCGCGACGCAGACAGAGGAGGGCGCCCGGTGAGGCTGCACCGTCTGGACATCACCGCGTTCGGGCCCTTCGGCGACTCCCAGAGAGTCGACTTCGACGCACTGTCGACCGCCGGTCTCTTCCTTCTGCACGGACCGACCGGCGCGGGCAAGACCTCCGTCCTCGACGCCGTCTGCTACGCGCTCTACGGCTCCGTGCCGGGCGCCCGTCAGTCCGGCCAGGGCATGACCCTGCGCAGCGACCACGCCGCTGCCGCCACCCGCACCGAGGTCCGCCTCGAACTGACCGTCGCCGAACGCAGGTTGGAGATCACCCGCCAGCCGCCGTGGGCACGGCCCAAGAAGCGTGGTTCGGGCAGCACCCTGGACAAGGCACAGAGCTGGCTGCGCGAGTACGACGCCCAGGCCGGCACCTGGAAGGACCTCAGCCGCTCCCACCAGGAGATCGGCGAGGAGATCACCCAGTTGCTCGGCATGAGCCGCGAGCAGTTCTGCCAGGTCGTGCTGTTGCCCCAGGGCGACTTCGCCCGCTTCCTGCGCGCCGACGCCGAGGCGCGCGGCCGGCTGCTGGGCCGGCTCTTCGACACCCACCGCTTCGCCGAGGTCGAGAAGCGCCTCGCCGAACGCCGCCGCGCCACCGAGACCCAGGTGCGCGACGGTGACACCGAACTCCTCGCCGACGCCCACCGCATGCAGCAGGCGGCCGGTGACGCCATGCGACTCCCCGACACTGCACCGGGCGAACCGGGCCTCGCCGACGCCGTCATGGGCGCCGCCGCGATCGCCCGCAGCACCGCCCGTGAACAGCTGACCATCGCCCACAGCCGCCTCACGGCCGCCGAGTCCGCCCAGGCCGCCGCCGAACACACGCTGGCCGATGTACGCGAACTGGCGCGACTGCAACAGCGGTTCACACAGGCGCGGGACCGGGCCGCCCTGATGGAGGAGCGCTCCGACGGCTACCGGCAGGCGCAGGCCCGCATGGAGCGGGCGCGCAAGGCGGAGGCAGTGGCGCCCGCGCTGGAGCTGCGGGAGGCCGCCGACGCCGAGCACGGCAGAGCGGCCGTCGCACAGTCACGCGCGCGTGCCCTGCTGCCGGAGACCTTCGCGGGCGCCGGTGCGGCCGGGCTCGCGGCCGCCGCCCGCCGGGCCGCGGAGGAGCTGGGCGGGCTGGAGTCGGCGCGCCGCGGCGAGCAGCGGCTGGCCGAACTCGTCGCCGAGCGGGCAGGGCTGGACCGTCAGGAGCGTGCGGACGAGGACGTTCTCCAGGAGGCGGAGGCGTGGCTCGCCGGGTGGGAGACGATCCGCGCCGGGCTTCAGTCCCGCATCGACTCCGCGCAGGAGGCCGCGACGCGGGCCGAGCAGTTCGGCGTGCAGCGCGAGCCCGCGCAGAAGCGGCTCAACGCCGCACGGATGCGGGACGAGTTGGCCGGCGACACCGACACGATCGCCGATCGCGTCCGCCTCGCCCAGGAGGATGCGCTCGCGGCCAAGGCGCACTGGCTAGACGTCAAGGAACAGCGGCTGAACGGCATCGCCGCCGAGCTCGCCGCGCAACTCGCGGACGGTGAACCCTGTGCCGTCTGCGGTTCGACCGACCACCCGGCCCCGGCCCGCAAGGACGCCGGGCACGTCGACCGGGAGGCCGAGGAGCGCGCGCTGGCCGCCTACCAGCAGGCGGACGAACGGCACATCGAGCAGGAACGGCGCCTGGGCACCGTACGCGAGGCGCTGGCGGCCGCCACGGCAGAGGCGGGGGACACCCCCACCGAGCAACTCGCCGTAACGTCCGAGGAGTTGGAGCGACTGTACGCCCAGGCCCACCGGGACGCCTCGGATCTGCACCCCGCGCGCGAGGAGCTCCGCCGTGCCGAGGTCGAGCAGGGGCAGCGGACCACCGCACGGCAGCAGGCCGAGGTCCGGGCGGCCTCGCGGGTGGGGCACCGGGAGCGGTTGGACCAGGAACGGGTCCTGCTGGAGAAGGAGTTGACCCAGGCGCGCGGCCCCGCCGACAGCGTGGCCGCGCGGGCCGCGCAGCTGGAGCGGCAGACCGCCCTGCTCACCGACGCCGCCGACGCCGCCCGCGCCGCCGAGGACACCGCCCAGCGGCTCAAGGACGCCGACGCCCGGCTCGCCGACGCCGCCTTCCGGGCCGGTTTCGAGACACCGCAGGCCGCGGCTGACGCCCTCCTCGACGACGCCGCCCACCGTGACCTCCAACGGCGGCTCGACGCCTGGCAGTCCGAGGAGGCCGCAGTGCGGGCCGTCCTCGCGGAGCCCGAGACCGTGGATGCCGCCCGGCAACCGTCCGCCGACCTCGCGTCGGCCGAGCGGGGAGCCTCCCTCGCGGCCCAGCGGGTGCGCGACGCCGCCTCCGCGCGCGACGCCGCGGCCCGGCGCTGCACCGACCTCGACCGGCTCTCCGCGCGTGCGACCGGCTCGGTGCGACGGCTCGCACCGCTGCGCGAGGAGTACGACCGCGTCGCCCGCCTCGCCTCGCTCGCCGCGGGCACCTCGGCGGACAACGAGCGCAAGATGCGCCTGGAGTCGTACGTCCTGGCGGCCCGTCTGGAGCAGGTCGCCGCGGCCGCGACCGTACGGCTGCTGCGGATGTCCTCCGGCCGCTACACCCTTGTCCATTCCGACGACCGGGCAGGACGCGGCCGCAGCGGGCTCGGGCTGCATGTCGTCGACGCCTGGACCGGCCGTGAGCGGGACACCGCCACGCTGTCCGGCGGCGAGACGTTCTTCGCCTCCCTCGCCCTCGCCCTCGGGCTCGCGGACGTCGTCACCGACGAGGCCGGCGGGGTCCGTCTGGACACCCTCTTCATCGACGAGGGGTTCGGCAGCCTCGACGACCAGACCCTCGACGAGGTCCTCGACGTCCTCGACTCGCTGCGCGAACGCGACCGCAGCGTCGGCATCGTGAGCCATGTCGCGGACCTGCGGCGCCGCATCCACGCGCAGCTGGAGGTCGTGAAGGGACGGGCCGGGTCGGCGCTGCGGCAGCGCGGCGCGGGGTGAGTCAGCGGCCCAGCGGGCGGCGGGGGAGCGGCGAGGAGTAGACGACGCTCGTGGTCACCGAGCCCAGCGAGCCGATCTTGCCCGACACCTCCTCCAGATGCCGCATCGAGCGGGCGGCGACCTTGATGACAAAGCAGTCGTCGCCCGTGACGTGGTGCGCCTCCAGGATCTCCGGAGTCACCTCGACGAGGTCGTGGAACGGCTTGTAGTTCCCGTTCGGGTACCGCAGCCGCACGAACGCCAGGATCGGCAGCCCCAGCCGGTCCGGGTCGACCACCGCGGAGTACCCCCGGATCACCCCCGCCTCCTCCAGCCGGCGCACCCGCTCGGTCACCGCGCTCGGGGACATGGAGACGGCACGGGCGAGCTCGGCGAAGCTGGCCCGGCCTTCCCGCTGGAGGACTTCGAGAATGCGCCAGTCGGTGGCGTCCGGGGAAAACGCGGTCATGTCCGAGAGATAGCAGGGGATTCACCGGCCGATCAAGCCGAAGGCCGGGGATCGACACTTCTGGATCATGATCGTCGGCCGTAGATTTCTGGTCGTGGAGCCACACCACGAGAACCGCCAGGGAAAGGCCAGAGCATGAGCACCAGCACCGCCGTCGTCAACCCCGTCCTGCGGGTCGCCCCCGCGGCTCCGGCCGAGGCCGCCGCCTACTTCCGTGCGAGCCTCGTCTTCCACGCCGACGTGTCCGACGTCGCGGCCGCCCTCGCCGCCGACGGCGACCCCGGCTTCGTCGTCCTCGACTCCCGTTCCACCGAGGCCTGGGACCAGGGACACATCCCGGGCGCCGTCCACCTGCCGACCGCGCTCATCCCCGAGCAGGCCGAACAGCTCCTCGACAGGAACGTGCCGGTCGTGACGTACTGCTGGGGCCCGGGCTGCAACGGCGCCACCCGCTCGGCCCTCGCCCTCGCCGAACTCGGCTACCAGGTCAAGGAGATGCTCGGGGGCTTCGAGTACTGGGCGCGCGAGGGCTTCGAGTTCGAGACCTGGGAGGGCGCGGAGCGCCGGGACGCCGACCCGCTGACGGCGCCGGTGGGCGCGGAGAACTGCGGGTGCTGAGCCTGGCGCTCCGCCGCAGGGTCAGGTTGCTGAGCCTGGCGTTACGCCGTGGGTCCGTGGTGCTGAACCGGATGCTCCGTGGAGCGGGGCGATAGCTGAATCCGATGTTCCGCTTTTTGGTATCCGCCGACGCGAGCTGTCATGCACGCGGTAGATTCCGCGCCATGGTGCGATACGCGGAGCCGGGCGCGGCGGAGTGGGTCGAGTCGGGCGGCGGGCCGCTGATAGCGGTGCCGGAGACGGTGCTTCCGTTCTGGGCGGGCGCCGACGGCGACGAACTGGCCTCGGACTACGACCGGGCCTGCGAGGTGGACGGATACGTCGGGCTGCTGCCCGTCGGGGACAGCGCGGCGCTCGTGCTCGGCGACGAACCCGCCTCCACCACGTACCTGCCGGACCGCGGCATCTTCGTACGGTGGTCCGCGGGGGAGTCCGAGGAGCGGCTGCTGGCCGAGGTGCCGGCGGCGCTCGACACCGCGGTGTGGGGGCCCGAGGTCACCTGGAACGTGCCAGGACCGGTGCTGCTGTTCGACGCCGCGTGGCCCGGGAACGACTCGCTGCGCACCGATCATGTGTGGATCGCGCTGGACCCCGGCCGTTACGCGGTGCGTGCGGCGCATGTGCGGCCCGGTCCGGAGACGTGGCTGGGACTCGTACAACTGAGGCCGCTGGCGCACGAATAATCACGTGCGCCGCAGAAGCGCCCTGACCATCATGGTCGCCCATGCCCCGACTTCCGCACCCCGCACCCGAATCGCTCCGCCGCGACCCGCTGCCCCTGCGTGGTCGCACCGCCCTGGTCACCGGCGCCAGCAGACGCGGCGGCATCGGGCACGCGGTGGCCCGCCGGCTGGCCGCGTACGGGGCGAGCGTCTATCTGCACCACCATGTGCCGCACGACGCCGCCCAGCCGTGGGGCGCCGACCGCCCCGAGGACGTGCTCGCCTCCGTGCGCGCGGCACAAGGCGATCCACAGGCCCGGATCGCGGCGGGCCCCGGTGACCTGTCCGACCCGGCCGCCCCCGCCGAACTGATCGACACCGCGGTCTCCGCGCTCGGCGGCCGCCTCGACATCCTGGTCGCCAACCACGCCCTCAGCGGCAGTGACGGCACCCTCGACGAGATCGACGCGACCATGCTCGACGCGCACTGGGCGGTCGACACCCGCTCGGTACTGCTGCTCGTGCAGGCCTACGCGCGCCGCCGCTCGGACACCCCGGGCGGCCGGATCGTGATGATGACCTCCGGCCAGGACATCGCCGGCGGCATGCCGGGCGAGATCGCCTACGCCCTCCAGAAGGGCGCCCTGGCCTCCGTCACCCGCTCGCTGTCGACGACCCTCGCCGAGCAGGCGATCACGGTGAACACCGTCAACCCCGGCCCTGTGGACACGGATTACCTGACCGGCGAGGTGTACGAGGCCGTCGCGGCCCGCTTCCCCGCCGGCCGCTGGGGCATGCCGGACGACCCCGCCCGCCTCATCGCCTGGCTGGCGACGGACGAGGCGGGCTGGGTCACCGGGCAGGTGATCGACTCGGAGGGCGGATTCCGGCGCTGACTCCGAGCGCGTTCCCGCGCTGGCTCAGAGCGCGGAGAGCTCGTCGACCAGGTCGTCCAGGCCGAGGGAGCCCTGCGAGAGCGCCGCCATGTGCCACGCCTTGAGGTCGAAGGCGTCGCCGTGGCGGCGCTGCGCGTTCTCCCGGCCCAGCAACCAGGCCCGCTCGCCCAGCTTGTAGCCGATCGCCTGCCCCGGGATCGTCAGATAGCGGGTCAGCTCGCTCTCCACGAAGTCCGCCGGACGGCTGCTGTGCGCCCCGAAGAACTCCTGCGCCAGATCCGGGGTCCACGGCTCACCCGGGTGGAACGGCGAGTCGGCCGGGATCTCCAGCTCCAGATGCATGCCGATGTCCACGATGACCCGCGCGGCCCGCATCATCTGCGCGTCGAGATAGCCGAGCCGCTGCTCCGCGTCCGTGAGGAACCCGAGCTCGTCCATCAGCCGCTCCGCGTACAGCGCCCAGCCCTCGGCGTTGGCACTGACGATGCCGACCGTGGCCTGGTAACGGGAGAGGCTGTCGGCGACGTGCACCCACTGCGCGAGCTGGAGGTGATGGCCCGGGACGCCCTCGTGGTACCAGGTCGACACCAGGTCGTACGCCGGGAAGCGGGTCTGGCCCATCGTCGGCAGCCAGGTGCGGCCAGGACGGGAGAAGTCCTCCGACGGGGGCGTGTAGTACGGGGCCGCCGCGCCGCCGGGCGGCGCGATGCAGGACTCCACCTTCCGTACCCGCTCGGCCAGTTCGAAGTGCGTGCCGTCCAGCGACTCGATCGCCTGGGTCATCAGAGCCTGGAGCCAGTCCCGGACCTCGTCTACGCCCTCGATGTGCTTGCCGTGCTCGTCGAGGTGCGCGAGCGCCACCCACGGCGTCTCGGCGCCGGGGAGGATCTTCTCGGCCTCCTTCTTCATCTCGCCGAGCAGCCGGTGGTACTCGGACCAGCCGTACGCGTACGCCTCGTCCAGGTCGAGGTCCGTGCCGTTGAAGTAACGCGACCAGTGGGCGTAGCGCTCACGGCCCACCGTGTTCGGCGCGCCCTCGATCGCCGGCACGTACACGTCCCGCATCCAGTCCCGCAGCTCGGCGACGGAGGCGGTCGCGGCGCGGGCCGCCTCGTCGAGATCGGCGCGCAGGGCCTCGGGACCGTCCGCCGCGAAGTCCTCGAACCAGCCGCGGCCCTCACCCGTGTCCGCCCACTCGGTGAGCTGCTCCACGAAGGTGGCCGTGGGGCGCGGGGACGCGTACAGCTTGCGTTCCAGACCGAGCGCGAGGGACTCGCGGTACCCGGCGTACGCGGCCGGCACGGCCCGCAGCCGCTCGGCGATCGCCGCCCACTCCTCCTCGGTCCCGTTCGGCGTCACGGTGAACACCTCGCGCACCGAGTGCGCCGCCGTCGCCATGTTGCCGACCGAGCGCAGCCCCTCGTCCGCCTGGTGCACCGCGAGCTCCGCGGTGAGCCGCTCGCGCAGCAGCCGGGCGCAGCGGCGCTCGATGTCACTGTCCGCACCGGGTTGCCGCTCGGCCTCGTCGAGCCTGGCGAGCGTGGCCCGCTGCAACTGCGCGAGCGCCTCCTGGCCCGCCGGCGAGGTGTCGGGCAGCCTGCTCGAACTCTCCTTCACACCGAGGTACGTACCGGTGATCGGATCGAGGGCGATGAGGTCGTCGACGTAGGTGTCGGCGACCTCACGGGGCAGCGGGCTCTTGGTCTCTGACATGCGGTCCATCCTCATACGAGGGGCCGCGCGCGTCACGCGGATTGAGCCGAGGGCGTAGGCGGCAGCAGCGGTCCGCAGTCCCACTGCTGGAAGATCAGACGCGTCTCCACCCGGGCCACTTCACGATGAGCGGTGAACTCGTCCAGGACCAGCCGCTGCAGATCCGTCATGTCCGCGACCGCGACATGAACCAGATAGTCGTCCGGGCCGGTCAGATGGAAGACGGTCCGCGACTCCGGAAGCGCCCGGATGCGCTCCACGAACGGCCCCACCAGCTCCCGCCGATGCGGCCTGACCTGCACGGACAGCAGCGCTTCCAGGCCGCGCCCCAGCTTCGTCGGGTCCAGTCGCAGCTGATGGCCGAGGATCACGCCGGCGCGCCGCAGCCGGGTCACCCGGTCCAGACAGGTCGACGCCGCGACCCCGACCTGGGCGGCGAGGTCGCGATAGGTGGTCCGGGCGTCGTTCTGCAGCAGCCGCAGAAGATGAAGGTCCACCGGATCCAGTACGACAGATTCGGCCATTGGCCGAACGTAGCACGGTGTTCGCCTTCCTCAGTCCGGTCGGTGTTCACTCTTGCCCGCATGGAGACGACGCCTGTGCCCATGAGAGCCCTGGCCACCGAAGCCGTTCACGCCGGCCGCGACGACCTCGCCCGGCAGGGACTGCACGCCCCGCCCATCGACCTGTCGACCACCTACCCCTCGTACGACAGCCGAGGCGAGGCCGCCCGTATCGACGCCTTCGCCACCACCGGCGCCGACCCGGACGGCCCGCCCGTCTACGGTCGTCTGGGCAACCCGACCGTCGCCCGCTTCGAGACGGCCCTGGCTTGTCTGGAGGGCACCGAGTCCGCGGTGGCCTTCGCCAGCGGCATGGCCGCGCTGAGCGCGGTACTTCTCGTACGGGCCTCCCTCGGCCTGCACCATGTCGTCGCCGTCCGCCCGCTGTACGGCTGCAGCGACCACCTGCTCACCGCCGGACTCCTCGGCTCCGAGGTGACCTGGACCGACCCGGCGGGCATCGCGGACGCGCTGCGCCCCGACACCGGCCTGGTCATGGTCGAGTCCCCGGCGAACCCCACGCTGGCCGAGGTGGACCTGCGGGCGGTGGCCCATGCCTGCGGCTCGGTCCCGCTGCTCGCGGACAACACCTTCGCCACGCCCGTGCTCCAGCGCCCTGTGGAACAGGGCGCACGGCTGGTGCTGCACAGCGCCACCAAGTACCTCGGCGGGCACGGTGACGTGATGGCGGGGGTGGTGGCCTGCGACGAGGAGTTCGCCGGACGGCTGAGGCAGGTCCGTTTCGCCACGGGTGGCGTACTGCACCCGCTGGCCGGTTATCTGCTACTGCGCGGCCTCTCCACCCTGCCGGTCCGCGTCCGCGCCGCCTCCGCCAACGCCGCCGAACTGGCCCGCCGCCTTGCCGCCGACCCCCGGATCGCCCGTGTCCACTACCCGCGCATCGGCGGCGCGATGATCGCCTTCGAGGTCCACGGCGACCCGCACGAGGTGATCGCGGGTGTCCGCCTGATCACCCCGGCGGTGAGCCTGGGCAGCGTGGACACCCTGATCCAGCACCCGGCGTCCATCAGCCACCGCATCGTGAACGAGGGTGACCGACGGAACGCCGGGGTGAGTGACGGCTTGCTGCGGATGTCGGTGGGGCTGGAGGACGTGGAGGACCTCTGGACGGATCTGGACAACGCGCTGGGCAGGACGCCGCCCGGGGGCGCGGGGAACTGCGCGACCAGCCACAGAGCGCCCGCACCCGCCGACGGTCCTGCGGTAGCTACGGCGCTTCTGCGTTCGTCACGCTGACCATGCCCTCCGCCGACGCGGCGACCCCGTCCAGCCGCGCAGTGATCACCAGGGTCCCCTCCTCGATCTGATAGTCGAGGGGGAGCCCCAGCCCCCGCATCGCCGCGACCATCCCCGTGTTGGACGCCTGCGTCACGGCGTACACACTGTCGCACCCGGCCTCAAGAGCCATCCCCACCAACCTGCGGAGCAACTCCGCACCGATACCGCGCCGCTGCCACTCGTCCTCGACGAGCAGCGCGACCTCCGTCTCGTCCCCGTCCCACAGCAGATGACCCAGGCCGACCAGTCGACCCGACGTCGTCTGAACGGCCACGGTCCGCCCGAAGCGCGGGCTGAGCAGGTGGTTCAAGTACCGGTCCGCGTCGCCCACCGGCCCGTGATAGCGCAACGACAACGTCCGCTGCGAGCAGCGCTCGTGCATCGCCTTCGCCGCCTCCAGGTCGCCGACGTCAGCCCGGCGCACGGTGATGTCGTTGCCCTCGGGCAGCGTCAGTACGTCCTCGCTGCGCGGCACCCGGGGACCGAGCACCGCGTCCAGCTCCACCAGGGCCCGCGCCCGCGCGAACTCGGTCGGGGTGAACGGCAGATAGGGCCGCTCCACGGTGATCACTCCGCCTTCCGGCGCCCGCAGCCTCATCACGGTGTCCTCCAGCGCGCCTTCAGTGGGCACGGTCTCGGGCCCCGCACCCGCGGGTGACTGCCGGATCGTGCACCGGCCCAGCAACTGCCGCAGCGTCAGCGGAAGTTCCGCCGCGTCCAGCGCGGTACGGGTCGCGAGGCCGAGCACCCGGGTCGGCGCGTCGACCAGGTCATGGGCGTCGGCCCGCTCGATCCAGGTACCGGAACCGCCGGCCAGCGAGACCGCCCGGGTGATGCCGGACGCCTCGAGCGCGCCGGGCGCCCGCAGCAGGAACTCGTCCACCGTGCCCTCGGCCAGCGGATGCGTCTGCAGGCTGAGGATGTCGACCCGGTGACCGGCGAGCGCCGTGCACAGCGCGGCCAGCGATCCCGGCTCGTCCTTCACCGTCGTCCGCATCCGCCACAGCGTGCTCACCCCGGCCTCGGCCGGCGACTGCTCGGACGGCCCGGCCTGCTCCGGGGAGAGCGGCCGGGCGTCGATATCGGTATCGCCGACCGGCGGTGCGTGACCGTGGTGTCGTGCCCACCATGTGTGGAACGCCGCCGTGGCGACCAGCGCGACCGCCGAGATCAACAGCAGCACCGGACCGTCGGGACCGTGCCCGACCAGGTTCGCGACGGCGTCCGCCACCGCGACCGCCGTGAAGAGTGCGGCGAGTTCGATGACGTCCCGCCGCCAGTGGTGGACCGGACGACCATGCCTCGCACGCGTCACATCAGACATTTCTCGTTTCATACCGCCACTGTGAAGGAACGGTGTTGCGTGATCACGAACGCTTTGTGACCGGGCGGTAAAGACTAGATCTGCACTATTTGTGGCTGTTCTTACGTTTGCGTTGCGGCAGACGGTGCAGTGGGGCGAGCGTCAAGCGGCCACCTCCAGAGCCAGCGCGCTGTGCAACCGCCGGGCCTGCGTGACCAGTCGGGACGAGCCACGCCGGTCCGCTGTCCGTGCCAGATGCGGCACCTCGCCCCGTGCCCCGGACCGCTCGGCGCACTCCGCGGCCACGGCGAGCAGTTCACCGAGGCCCCGGACCTTCGCGGCCTGTCCGTCCGGCCCGCCGGTGGCGAGGTCGGCGAGCAGCACGGGCAGGGTGTGCCGCAGCAGTCCCCAGATGGTGGCGTTCGCCCCGGTCGCTGCCGCCGCTCGCACCGACTCCGCCAGCCGCAACGGCTTCACGGCCCCGCGCCGCACCAGCTGCCCGAGATCCGCGCCCAGCAGAGATGTGTCGAGCTGCCCGCGCGCCGCGAGCACCAGCAGGGCGTCCACGGCGGCGAGTCGATCCTCCTCGTGCCGGGCCCCGAGCCCGTACGCCAGGCACAGATGCACGGCGTCATCCGCCTCGCCGCCGGACTCGGCGAGCAGCGGAAGTATGGCGGCGGCTCCTCGGGTGTCGTCGACGGCGACCGTCGAGATGTCACGCAGGAGGCGGGCCGCGATGAGTTCGCGGAGCTCGGGGAGCAGAGCGAGCCAGTGCCGGCGAGGGGCGTCGTCCCAGTGGTAGCAGTGCCAGCGGTCCTTGTACACACTTACCGGCCGGCCCAGGTGACGGAACTCGCGGCCGAAGTCCTCCTGCAGCTCCGGGAGTTCACCGAGCTCGACCAGCAGGCGCGCTCCCGCGGTCCGCCGCCGGTACGTGGGCAGCGCCGACGGCCCCGCGGCGAGCCACCGGGCCAGGCGCTTCCCCTCCGACGTGCCGAGCCCTGCCGCCTTCTCGGCCGCCGCCGCGGACGCCGACTCGTCCGTGCGGCGCACGCGGAGCAGCGCCTGGTCGAAGTCCGCCGCCGACACCCGCGCACCGAGGCGCCGGTACTCGTCGAGGCGGGCCACCAGCTCGTCGGGCTCCAGCAGCCCCGTGCTCCAGGTGGGTGCGGACAGCAGGAAGGGCAGCGGGTCGGTGGCGAGCCGGTACGCGACCTCCGCGACGCGGGCGTTGAAGGCCTGCGCCAGTGGGCTGTGTACGCAGGCGTGCGCCGACGTCCCGTGCTGGACCGCGCTGTGGAGCGTGTCTGTACGCACCTTGCCCAGCAACGTCGCCAGCACCACTTCGAGGGAGGACAGACGGCCGCCGAAGGCGTACTGCCCCTCATGCCCGGGGTCTCCGACGACCCACCACAGGCGTGCCACCACCGGCCCGAGCGCCCCGATCAGGGACTCCCGGTCCTGGTGGGCATGGCGCACGAGCCCGTCCAGGGTGCGCTCGAACGTCGCCACATCCCCACCGGACGCCAGCAACACCCCGACCTCCTCGGCGAGTTCGGCGGCCGCCTCGGGCGCAGGAGCGAGACGCACCGGCTCCGGCACCGGCGGCAGCACCTCCTCGTGGACCACGGTCTGCGATGCCGCCGGTGCCGCACCCAGCACGGCGACCGCCCGGGCGCGCAACGCCGGGATCAACTGCTCCGCCGCGAAGCCCAGTTCGTCGCGCACCCCGGCGCCGGCCTTCTCGACGTGCCGCTCGACCAGCTTCAGCGCCCGCTCCTGCACATCCGAGTCCTCGTGCCCGAACGCATGGGCGGCGCCCGGCAGCAGCTCGTCGACCGTGCCGGCGTCCCGTGCGAGCACCTTGCCCAGCAGGACGAGCTGGGCCCGTACCAGCTTCTTCTCCGTACGGAACAGCACCGCGCCCGACATCTCGGCGAGCCGGCGCACGGGCAGGTCGCCGTCCAGGGCCAGCGCGCCCAGCACCGACTGTGCGTGCGAGGCGACCGTCGACGTGGCGTCCGCGGCGAGGGCCAGCCAGTCCGCCGTCCGTTCGCGCTCTTCGTCGCGAGCGAGGTCCAGTGTCTTGAGGAGGCGGAGGAACACCCGGTGATCGGCGGGCCGGCCGCCCCGCAGGAGCCGGGCGACACACGCGTCGACCATCGTCCGCCGGTCGAGCGTGCCCTCGGCCGTGAGCCCGGCCAGAGCCCCGGTCCAGCTGTTCGGCCCGTCACCGGACAACCACCCCAGCAGGGAGCCCACGTCGTCCGTCTCGAAGACTGCGGCCACCAGCTGCGCGAGATGCGGCTCCCGACGCAGCCGGTCCTGCACGGTGCCCTCTCGATGCCAGGTGGTGCCGATGTGGAGCAGCCAGCCCCGGACGTACGCGTCCGTCGTCGGCACCGGACAGCCCGAGAGACGCACCAGGCCGGACATCAGCTCGTACGCCACGTCGGCACCGGCCGGACGCTGTGCCAGCCGGTGCGCCACGTCCGCCAGCCATGCGGGATCGCGGTCGCCCAGCACATCGATCAGTACCGCCGGCTGCGCCTGCCACCAGCTCATGTCGGAGGCCCCGAGCCAGCTCGCCACCGCCGCCGCACCGGTCTGGCAGGCCGCGCCCGCCACATGCAGGGCGGGGTGCGCGCGCCGCGTGGCCGCGCCCCAGCGATCCGCCCGGAGCTCCTTGCGCAGCTCCTTCAACTCGGGGAAGGCCGCCCGCCGTTCCGCGTCCGTCATCCCGTCCAGCAGACTCAGCACCTCGGCCGTCCGCCCGCCCCGCACCGCATCGATGAGCTCGCTCATCGCACACCCCCGTCGACCCGAACCGTCTCCCGCTCCACCGCGGCACCCCGCCGCACCATGCGCACCGCCAGCGCGTGCTTGCACGGCCCGCGCCCGCCCCGGTACTTCGCCCACCACAGGCAACTGCAGCTGAGCACCCCCGCCTCGTCCCGCACCCGGTGCACATGTCCGTCCTCGGCCGTGACCGTGCCGTCCAGGGCGACCGCGCCCGCCGCCACCAGCGCCCGGGCCGACCGCAGCCGCGGGTTGTGGCGCTCCACGCGCTCGGCGTCGTAGGGCAGCTCCCGGTGGAAGTAGGCCGCCTCCGCCGTGTCGTACCCGACGCGGCCCGAGGTGCCCAGGCGGACCAGGGCCGCCCGGACCCGGTCGGCCGTGAGGCCCGCCGCGGCCGCGAGGTCGGCGACGTCGACGCGGGGCTCCCATGCCAGGAGCACAGAGATCAGCTCGGCATCCTCCGCGGCCTCGTCGGTCGCGAGCGCGTCGAGGACACCGCCCTCGCCGGAGAACCCGCGCGAGGCGTCGGGCGACAGCGTCAGGGTGAGCCGCATGCCCGGCAGGACGGCCTCCCAGGCGCCGGCCGTGGCGGCGCTGCCGGAGCCCGGGGCGACCGCCGGGCCGTACACCCGCAGGGCCGTCGCGTGCCGCAGCACCCGCTGGAGCGCGACCAGCCGCTCCGGCCCCGGCAGACACACCGCGCCCGGCACCGCGCGGGTGGTCGGCCGCAGCGTGCCGCCCGCCGGCACCACCCACCGCGGGGCGCCGCGCCCTCCGCCGCGAGGCAGCGCCCGCAGGAACCGCACGGCCTCGGCGGCGGGCAACTCGGCCCGCAGGTCGAAGCCCGCCGCGATCACCTGGGCCTCCGCGAAGCCGCGCAGCCAGCGGTCGGGGAGCGGCACCTTCTTCTCCACGACCGGGCCGTCGAGCGTGGTCACGGCCAGCTCCTCGGGGCCGACCCGCAGATGGAGCGGGTCGTCCGCGCCGATCCGCGAGAGCGCCTCGCGCAGCGGGTTGTTGACGTCGACGTTCGTCGTGCCGTGCCCCACCTCGCCGCCGTCCAGGCCGGGCGCCAGCACGTCGAGGCGGGCGTAGACCCCGCCGCAGCCGGAGAAGGACTCGAAGCGCAGCCGGTCGCCGTTGCCCGTCACCACCGGGTCCAGCGAGGCGCGCAGCTGCGGCTGGAAGTAGCGCGCGGCCGCGACGTCGGCCACCGCGAGCAGTCCGGCGGAGGCCACCTGAGGAGACGTCAGGAAGCCCGCGAAGAACCGCGGATGGTCCTCGGCGCCCGAGGGCGTCGCACCCCGTGAGGTCTCGAGCCCCAGGCGCTGTGAGCCCGCTGCGGACTCCAGCACGGAGGGTCGGCGATAGGCCACGGCCTGCAGAGATCGCGTCATGGAAAAACCGTAGAGGCGACCACTGACAATCGACCTTGACCTGCGAAAACACCCTGGGTGAGGGGGAGTTCGCAGGGTCATCGGCCAGAAAATACGCAGGCCGCGCACCGGGGGATGACGCCGGGACGCGGCCCGCCTACGAGGGTACGGGAGTCACTGGCCCACGCGGCCCGGTTGGAGCACCTGCGTGAACAGCACGGTGCCGTCCGACTCCCGCAGCCGGACCGTCAGCTCCCCGCTGCCGCCGTCGATGTCGACCTCGCCGAAGAACTGGTAGCCGCCGGCGGGCGAGACGTTCGCGGTCGGCGGCGCCTTGACGAACACCCGCTCCGGGCCGAACGTGCCGTCCAGCGTGTTGGCCTGGAAGGCGCCGGCGTTGAGCGGCCCGGACACGAACTCCCAGAACGGCTCGAAGTCGGTGAAGGCGGCCCGGGACGGCTGGTAGTGCTGGGCCGAGGTGTAGTGCACGTCGGCGGTCAGCCACACCGTGCCGGTGATCCGCCGGTGCTTGATGAACCGCAGCAGCTCCGCGATCTGCAGCTCACGCCCGAGCGGCGCGCCCGGGTCGCCCTGGGCGACGGCCTCGATGTTGGGCTTGCCGTCCGTGCCGTCGGGCACGACCAGACCGAGCGGCATGTCCGAGGCGATCACCTTCCAGACCGCCCGGGAGCGTGCCAGCTCGCGCTTGAGCCACGCCAGCTGCTCGGCGCCGAGGATGCCCTGCGGGTCGGTGGCCTGGTCGTCCGGCGAGTTGGCGTTGCGGTAGGTGCGCATGTCCAGCACGAACACGTCGAGGAGCGGCCCGTGGTTGACCACCCGGTACACCCGGCCGTCGGGGCGGCGCAGGGTCGAGACCGGGAAGTACTCGGAGAACGCCTGCCGGGCGCGCGCGGCCAGCACGTCGATGTTCTTCTCGGTGTAGCGGGAGTCGGCGAGGATCTCGCCGGGGAACCAGTTGTTGGTCACCTCGTGGTCGTCCCACTGGACGATCGAGGGGACCTGGGCGTTGAACCGCCGGAGGTTGTCGTCGAGCAGGTTGTAGCGGAAGTTGCCGCGGAACTCGGTCAGGGTCTCGGCGACCTTGGATTTCTCCTCGGTGGTGACATTCCGCCAGGTGCTGCCGTCGGGCAGGGTGACGGACGCCGAGAGCGGGCCATCGGCGTAGATGTTGTCGCCGCTGCAGACGAAGAAGTCGGGGTCCAGGGCGGCCATCGCGTCATAGATCCGGTATCCGCCGCGGTCCGGGTTGATGCCCCAGCCCTGCCCGGCCAGATCGCCCGACCAGACGAAACGCACGCCGTCGCGCCTCCTGGCCGAGGCCGTGCGGAACGTGCCGGGGACCGGCTCGCCGTTACGGCGCGGGTCGTCGGGGTCGGCCAGCAGCACGCGGTAGTGGATCTGCTCGCCGGGCGGGAGGCCGCGCAGCCGGGTCGTGCCGGTGAAGTCGGTGTCCGCGCCGAGCAGCGGGCCGTGCCAGCGGCGCGGGTTGCGGAACGACTCGGTCGCCGACGTCTCGACGATCATGCGCGCCGGACGGTCGGACCGCACCCACACCAGCCCCGAGTTCGAGGTCACGTCGCCCGTCTGTACACCCCACCCCGCCGCGGGGCGCCCGGACAGGGCGAACGCCGGTGCCGAACCGGCAGCGGCGGGCAGGGCCAGGGCCGCCGACGCGACCAGGGAGCCGCGCAGGACGGTGCGGCGGTCGGGGAGCGGACGATGTGACATGGATGCGCCTCCAAGGACGGGATCCGGCCAGTGTGCGA
The DNA here is from genome assembly GCF_045041015.1 of Streptomyces sp. NBC_00019. NCBI lineage: Bacteria > Bacillati > Actinomycetota > Actinomycetes > Kitasatosporales > Streptomycetaceae > Streptomyces > Streptomyces sp. NBC_00019. The sequence goes on along the minus strand of NZ_CP108302.1, from coordinate 1,966,360 downwards.
TGCCACAACTACTCGTGCGCCGCAGCGCACACGCAAACCACAAGTGAACAACTGACCGCGGGCGTAAGGGAACCGGTGTGCGATTCGCGGACACGACGAGGTACGGCGTCCCTCATCCGGAGCCCGCCTCGGCCATCAGCCGTACGCCCGAACGGATCCGCGCGGGGGACAGATGCGCGTATCCGACCACGAGCCGGGTCTCCGCCGGGCCCTCGGCACGCGCGTGCGTGCAGTCCGACAGCGGACGGACCGCCACCCCGGCCGCGGCAACGCGCGCGAGGAAGCGCTCCTCGGGCCCGTAGCGCTCCGGCAGTGTGGCGATGACGTGCAGCCCCGCGGCGATCCCGGACACCTTCGCGCCGGGGAAGTACTCCTCCAGAGCTGCTACGAGTGTGTCGCGCCGCTCGCGGTAGGCGCGCTGGCAGCGGCGCAGCTGGCGGTCGTAGTCGCCGCGCTCCACGAAACGGGCGAACAGCGCCTGGTCGAGGGCGGGATGGCCGAGGTCCATGGTCCGTTTGCGCTCGATCACCTCGTCGGCGAGCGACTCCGGTACGAGCAGCCAGCCCAGCCGCAGCCCCGGGGCGAGGGACTTGCTGACGGAGCCCGCGTAGGCCACACGGTCGGGATCGAGACCCTGGAGCGCGCCGACCGGGGCCCGGTCGTAGCGGAAGTCGCCGTCGTAGTCGTCCTCCAGGACGAACCCGTCCACGGACCGCGCCCAGTCGAGCAGTTCGGCACGGCGGCGCGCGGAGTACGCGATCCCGGTGGGGTACTGGTGGGCGGGCGTGGTCACGACGGCCCGCACGCCCGACGCCCGCAGGGGCCCGACGGCCAGCCCGTCCTCGTCCAGCGGCACGGGTACCGCGGTGACGCCCGCCGCGGCGTACAGGCCGTCGTGCTGCGGACTGCCCGGATCCTCCACGCCCACCTCGCGCAGCCCGCGCGCGTGGAGGGCGAAGCCGAGCAGGGTCGACGCCTGGGCCACCCCGGACACCACCACGATCCGCTCCGGGTCGGCCACCACCCCACGGCGGCGGGCGAGGAGTTCGGCCAGGGCGGTGCGCAGCCGGGGCAGCCCGCGCGGATCGGGATAGCCGAGCTCGTGGTGCGGCAGCTCCGCCAGCACCCCGCGCTGTGCCGCGGCCCAGGCGGCGCGCGGGAACAGGGACAGGTCGGGCGTCCCGGGCACGAAGTCCGCGCGGGCGCCGGGGGGACGCGGCGCGAGATCGCGCGCGCGTGGCTCGGCGGAACGCACGGCGCCGCCCACCCAGGTCCCCGCCCCCCGCCCGCTGCGCAGATACCCCTCGGCCGTCAGCTGCTCGTACGCCTCCGTCACGAGCCCGCGCGACACACCGAGGTCACCGGCCAGGTCCCGGCTCGACGGCAACCGGGTCCCCGGCGGGAGCCTCCCCGACCGGACCGCCGCCCGCAGCGCCGCCTGCAGCGAACGTCCACGCGTGCGTGCGGGCGCGGAGCCGAGCGGGAGAAGCAACTCCCAGGCAGCGGAGCCGGCCCGATCACCCGAGGCGAGGGCCGCCCTCCGACCGCCGGACGCGGAGCCTGCCAGCTCCTTCGGCGCGGACGTCCCCCGATTGCCCGACGCGGTGCCGGCCCCGTCCTCCGACGCGGACACCCTCCGACCGCTGGGCGCGGAGCCGCTCCGATCCTCCGGCGCCGAGCCTGCCCCCTCGCCCGACGTCCTGGCTCGCTTCCGATTGGTCTCCGATGACGTCATGGGAATGGACCTTAATGCGGGCCACCCCGCTCCCTAGCGTCGTTCCCATGAACGCCACCACCACCCGCGGAGCGCTCCTCGCCGCATTCGCCTGCGTCCTCGTCGGCGCGTCCTTCACCGCCAACAGCGTCCTGGGCGACTACCCGTACGCGGGCGGCCAGTTCCTGCGCTACGGCCTCGCCTGCCTGCTGCTCGTGCCGCTGGTGGGGCGCGGCGCGGCGGCCCGGCTGCGGACACTCGCGCCCCGGCAGTGGGCCCGCCTCGCGCTGCTCGCGGCCGTCGGCATGGTCGGCTTCAACATGGCCGTCATCGCGGCGGAACGTACGGCCGAGCCCGCCGTCCCCGGTGTCCTCGTCGGCTGCGCGCCGGTCGTGGTGGCCGTTGTCGTGCCCCTCGTCGACGGGCGTCGCCCCCAACGTGCGGTCCTGTACGGGGCGTTGCTGGTGGCCCTGGGCGCCTTCACGGTCCAGGGCTGGGGGCGGACGGACGGCGCGGGCCTGGCGTTCTCCGTGTGCGCGCTGGCCGGAGAGGTCGGTTTCGCGGTTCTCGCCGTGCCCGTGCTGCGGCCCCTGGGGCCACGGCTGCTGTCGGCGACGGTGTGCGGGATCGCCGCGCTCGAGTCCCTGGCGGCCGGACTGGTCGTGGACGGCACTGCGTGGCTGCGCCCGCCCGACCGGACCGAGGCCGCCGCGCTGCTGTGGCAGGCGGCGGTCGTCACGGTCGTCGGGTTCGTGTGCTGGTACATGGGCATGCAGCGGATCGGCGCGGAGCGCGCCACGCTGTTCTCCGGTCTCATCCCGGTCGCCGCCGCCTGCACCGCCCCGCTCGTCGGAACGGGCTCCTACGGCGTCGCCCAGGCCGTCGGGAGCGCCGTCGTCGGCGCCGGAGTCGCCCTCGGGTCCCGCGCGTCGAACAGGTCAGCGGCTGCCGTCGAGGATCACGCGCGCGACAAGCGCCGGGTCGTCGCTCATCGGGCAGTGGCCGCAGCCGGGCAGCCGCACGAGGCGGGCCTTGGGGATGATCTGCTTGGCGCGGACCCCCTGCCGGCGCAGGAGCAGACGGTCCTTGCTGCCCCAGGCCACGGTGACCGGAACACCGGGGATGTCGTCGACGAACCGCACGGAGCCACCCGCGCGGAGGGTCTCGGCGAAGCCGGTCGCGTTCACCAGCGCGAGCGTCTCGGCGACGACGGCCTCGGGTGAACGGCGGGCCGGGCGGGCGTAGATGGTGCTGGTGAGCGCGGTGCGGCCGGCCGCCGAGCGGGACAGTCGCTCGACCATCGGCCGGGGCATCCGCAGGGCTATGCCGCGCATCGTGAGCAGCACGGCGAACGCGTAACGCCGCTCCGCCTCCGACCAGAACCCCGCAGGGGAGAGGGCGGTGACGGACCGTACGAGCTTCTCCCGGCCCAGTTCCAGGGCGAGCAGGCCGCCGAGCGAATTGCCCGCGACATGCGGCCGGTCGAGCTCCAATGCCTCACAGAAGGCGCCGAACACGGCGGTCGTGGTGGCGAGGTCGTAGGTCAGTCCGTCCGGCAGCCCCGGGGACGCCCCGAAGCCGGGCAGGTCCACGGCGATGACCTCGCGCTCGGTCGCCAGGATGTCCACGACCGGGTCCCAGGCCTGGCGGTGGTGACCGATGCCGTGCAACAGGAGCAGCGGTTCGCCGCTGCCCACGCGCGCGTAGTCGACGGTCACGGTCCGCGGGCCGTGCGGGGAAGGGACCTTGAACGAGACGGTGGCGGCCATGTACGTGTGCTCCTCGTCTGGGACTCGCAGCCGGACGGCGTGTAGACAGCTTGTCAGCAATTGCTACCGGCGGGTAGCCCCCTTTGTGCGGCACGTGCCGGACTCGCCTGGACAGCACGCGGCACGTCGGCTGGGATGGTGTCGTGAGCACCGACACCGTGACCGACGTATTCGAAGAGCACCGCCCCGTCCTGGTGGGCGTCGCCTACCGCATGCTGGGGCGGGTGGCCGACGCGGAGGACGTGGTCCAGGAGGCCTGGCTGCGCTGGTCCGGCGCGGACCGCAGCGAGGTGCGCGAACCGCGCGGCTATCTGGTGCGTGTCACGACCCGCCTGGCCATCGACCGGCTGCGCCAGGTCAAGGCGCGCAACGAGGCGTATGTCGGCCCGTGGCTGCCGGAGCCGTACGTCACGGACTTCGGGGAGATGGTCCCGGACACCGCGGAGCGCGCCGTCCTCGCCGACTCGGTCTCCCTCGCCGTCCTTGTCGTCATGGAGTCCCTGTCGCCGCTGGAGCGGGCGGTGTTCGTGCTGAGGGAGGCCTTCGGCTACCCGTACGCGGAGATCGCCGCCATGCTCGACCGCGGTGAAGCGGCCGTGCGCCAGCTCTCCGGGCGGGCCCGCAAGCATGTCGAGGAACGACGGCCCCGCCACGACGTCGACCCCGTCCAGCGCCGGGATCTCACCGAGCGCTTCCTCGCCGCCGCCGCGGAGGGCGACCTCCAGGGGCTCATGTCGATGCTGGCCCCGGACGTCCGCCTCGTCGGCGACAGCGGCGGCAAGTCCAGGGCGCCGCTGCGCGTCATCGAGACGGCGGACAAGGTGGGCCGTTTCCTCGTCGGCGCCGCACGCAAGGGCGTCCCGGACATGTCCTTCCGCTTCCTGGAGCTCAACGGCGGCCCCGCGTTGCTGTTCCTGTCGGGCGACAAGCCCGACTCGGTCTTCCAGCTGGACGTCGTCGACGGCCGGATCCAGTCGGTCTACGTCGTACGCAACCCCGACAAACTGCAGTCGCTCGCCGCGTAGCGAACTCCAGCGCGAAGCCCCCGTCCCGCGACGGGGGCTTTGTCGTCATCAAGGATTGGTCTTGACCAAGGGTGGGGGCCGCCCTATGGTCGCAGAGAAGTGAAACAACCTTTAATAAACAAGGGCGCTAAAACGCCGCCGGACCACGGCGATTGCGGAGGACAGGGTGGGGACCACGCAGCTGGAAACGGTGCCGGAACCGAAATATTGGCATCTCAAGACCGTGCTCACTGAGGCGCTGGACTCCGAGTTCTCGGTGGGGGAGATCCTGCCCAACGAGCGCGACCTCGCCGCCCGGTTCGGCGTCGCGCGCGCCACGCTCCGCCAGGCACTGGAGCAACTCGAACTGGAAGGCCGGCTGCAGCGCCGCCGCGGTGTCGGTACGACCGTCGCCCCGCCCCGCGTGGGTGTCGCCGTCGGCACGGAACAGCATGTCTGGCCGGGCACGGCCCCGGACGCCTGGCAGTCCGTCGACAGCACGCTGGACGTCCCGTCGGCAGCCGTCGCCGGGGCACTGGAAACCGGCCACGACGAAGCCGTGCACATCGTCCGCCGCTCCCGTATGACGCACGGCCAGCCCGTCGCCGCGGAACTGCTCTACATCCCGCAGTCCTCGGTGCCCGACCTCTCCGCCATAGACGCCCCGTCCGGTGCGGCACGCGCGCGTGCCGTGCTGCGCGAGCTGCAGCGCCTGGGGCTGGAGGGTCAGGACAGCGCCGTGGAACTGGGCTCGGCCCGCGCCGACGACGCCAAGCAGCTGGACCGGCTGCCCGGGGCGCCCGTCCTCGTGGTGACGACCCGCTTCTTCTCGCAGGGCCGCACCGCCGCGCTGTCCGTCGCCACGTACCGCGCCGACACCTGCCGGCTGACCTTCGGCGACTCCGGCGGCGTGGAGATCCACGAGGACCCGGAGCGCCGGGCGTCCTGACCGCCGCAGCGCCCCACGCCTCGCGCCCCGGAGCGACTCCGGGGCGCGAGGCGTTTCAGCAACAGCAGCAACATGAGCAGCAGCAGCCCCTCAACGCCGCGCCGTCACCGTGCCCTCCACCGCGAAGAGCTGCTCCTCCACATGGTCCAGCGCCAGCCGCAGCGCCCCCGTCGCCACGGCGGCCTCGCCGAGGAGCGACAGCGTCACCTTCGGCGGCCGCAGACAGTAGCGCGCCAACTCCAGCCGCAGCGGCTCCAGTACGTCGACGAGACCGGTCGCCCAGCCGCCGATGACGACCAGCTCGGGGTCGAGGGCGAGGGACAGGGCGGCCACGTCGTGGACGAGCCGCTGGATGAAACGGTCGACGGCCGCCCGGGCCCGCTGGTCGCCCTCGCGTGCCTGCGCGAAGACCTCGGCGACGGCCTGCTCGTCGAGCGGGTGCAGCGGCTCGTCCGTGGTAGACAGCAGCTTCTCCGGCGTCACCTCGCGTCCGAGCAGATGCAGCGCGCCGATCTCGCCCGCCGCCCCGCCGTACCCCCGGTGTAGCCGCCCGCCGATCAGCGCCCCCGCGCCCGGACTCAGCCCCGCCAGCACGAACACGACGTCGTCGGACTCGGTGGCGGCACCCTTCCAGTGCTCGGCGACCGCCGCGGCGTTGGCGTCGTTCTCCACCAGGACCGGGCACTTGAAGGAACGGCTCAGCCGCTCACCGAGGCGCAGCCCCGTCCACTGGGGCAGCGCGGCGCACAGCCGCACGGTGCCGTCCGCCTCGACGATCCCGGGCGAGGCGACCCCCACCGCCCGCAGCGACTCGCGTGCGACGCCGGCCCGGCGCAGCAGCTCGGCCACCGCGGTGCGCAGTCGCTCCAGGCGCTCGTCGGCCGACGCCGTCTCGGAGACGTCCTTGGCGACGGCGCCGAGCACCCGGCCGTCCAGGTCCGACAGAAGCGCGGCGACCCGGTGGGGCCCGATGTCGAGGCCCAGCAGATGCCCGGCCTCGGCCCGGAACCTGAACCGCCGCGCGGGCCGCCCCTGCCGTCGTACGACACTCTCGTCGGCCGCCTTCTCGACGACGTACCCCGCCTCGATGAGCCCCTCGACCACGCCCTCGACGGTCGGCCGGGACAGGCCGGTCACCCGCGTGATCTCGGTCAGCGTCGCGCAGTCCGTGGCGCGCAGCGCGTGCAGCACCACCGCGGAATTGATCCTTCGCAGCAGCGAGGGATCCCCGCCGGTCAGCCGCCCCAACGTCCGTCCTCCCAGCTCGTGCGCGTGTTGGCCGGATCGTACTCGTAGGGACGGTGCCGGGCGAGTGCGGGGACCCGAGAGATCGTGAGCGGGTCCCGGTCAGCCGGGCGCCACGAATCCCGACTCGTACGCCGCGATCACCGCCTGCGTGCGATCCCGCACCCCGAGCTTGGCCAGTACGCCGCTGACGTGGGACTTCACCGTCTCCGTCCCGACGATCAGCCGCTCGGCGATCTCCGCGTTGGACAGCCCGCGGGCCATCAGCCGCAGCACCTCGGCCTCCCGCTCGGTCAGCTGGGCCCGCTCCATCGCCGCCCGGGCCGCACGATTCCCGCCACCCTCGCCGTACTCGGCGGCGAGCTGCCGCACCGACGCCGGGAACAGCAGCGACTCACCCTCGGCCACCAGCCGTACCGCGTGCACGATCTCGGCCGGCCGGGCCCGCTTCAGCAGGAACCCGTCGGCTCCGGCCCGCAGCGCCTCGTACACGTACTCGTCGTTCTCGAACGTCGTCACCACCAGGATCTTCGGCGGCACGTCGATCGTCCGCAGCACCGCGCGCGTGGCCTCGATCCCGTCCATCAGCGGCATCCGTACGTCCATGGCGACCACGTCGGGCCGCAGTTGCCGCACCAGCGGGATCACCGCGGCCCCGTCCGCCGCCTCCCCGACGACCTCGATGTCGGGCTGCGCCTCCAACACGGCCCGCAGACCCGCGCGTACGAGGGGTTCGTCGTCGACGAGGAGAACGGTGACCGGCATCCGGCCAGCGTAGATCAGCGCAGCGGCAGCTCCACCCGCACCTGCCAGTCGCCCCGGTCGGGGCCGGTGTGCGCGCTGCCGCCCAGCAGGGCCGCGCGCTCGCGGATGCCGCGCAGACCGCTGCCCCGGCCCGGGCCGGGTATGTCGGCCGTCAGTGGATTGCGGACCTCCAGAGCGAGGCTGTCCTCCACGACCGCGATGCGCACCCGGACGGGGACGGCCCCCGCGTGCCGCAGCACATTGGTCAGCGACTCCTGGAGGATGCGGTACCCCTCGCGGGAGACCGGTGCGGGCAGCGTGTCGACGGGCCCGGTCAGCTCGGCGTCGACCTTCGCGCCGGAGGCGCGGGCGGACTCCAGCAGACGGTCGCAGTCCGTCAGCGTCGGCCGGCCGCTGACCGGCCGCTCGGACTCGCGCAGGATCCCGAGGACCCGTTCCAGGTCCTCCAGGGCCGCCCGGCCGGTCTCCTCGATCGCGCCCAGGGCACGGTCGGTGAATTCGGGATCACCGGCCGCGCGGGCGGCGCCCGCCTGGACGACGGCCACGGTCAGCGCGTGGCCGATGGAGTCGTGGAGCTCGCGGGCGATGCGGGTGCGCTCCAGGAGCTGCTCGGTGCGCTCCTCCAGGGCGGCCATGCGATCGGCCGGAGAGGGGCCCAGGAGACGGCGGGCGAGCGCGGTGATGAGCCGGCCCGAGCCGACCACCGTCACCGCCAGCGTGATCAGCGCCGGGGGCACGAGCAGGACGTGCCACCAGGCGTGGCCGTGGAGCGGGACCAGCAGGCCCTCCCCGACGTCACGGCCGAACGCCGACGCCACCAGGTCGACGGAGGCGATGAGCAGCTGGACGGTGAACACCGAGGTCGCGCAGCCGATCAGCAGCCGCGCCTCCAGCCATACGACGACCCGCCCCCGGTCGCCCCAGGTGGCGGACGGCGAGACGACGATGTCGGTGCCCGCGCTGTCATGCCGGTGACCGGTCAGCAACAGCCGGGCCTGCAGACCCTCCACGGTGCGCATCGCGGGCACCAGCCCGGCCGGAGCGAGGACCACGGCCGCCATCACCCAGGTCCACCACGCCTCCTGGATGAACAGCCACATGCTCGGCCACACGATCGCGATGAACAGATGCAGCAACCGTGTGTACGTCACCGCCCGGCCGAACGGGCGCAGCAAACGGACCATTCCGTCATCGTGCCAGCCGCCACTGACAGCGAGCCTCCCCCGCACGGGGGAGACGATCTCCACCCGCGGGGGAGGCCCCGCCCCCGCCCCACCGGCCAGGCTGCAGCCATGACCAGCATCGAAGTCCAGAACCTGACCAAGGAGTTCGGCACCCGACGAGCCGTGGACGACCTCACCTTCACCGTCCTCCCCGGCCGTGTCACCGGCTTCCTGGGCCCCAACGGAGCCGGAAAGTCCACCACCATGCGGCTCGTGCTCGGCCTCGACCGGCCGACGTCCGGCACCGCCACGATCGGCGGCCGCGCCTACGCCGGCCTCGGCGAACCCCTGCGCCACGTCGGCGCCCTGCTCGACGCACAGGCCGCGCACGGCTCCCGCACCGGCCGCGACCACCTGCGCACGCTGGCCGCGAGCAACCGCATCCCGGACAGCCGCGTCGACGAACTGCTGGAGGAGACCGGCCTCGCCCCGGTGGCCCGGCGCCGGGTGAAGACGTACTCCCTGGGCATGCGCCAGCGGCTCGGCATCGCGGCCGCGCTGCTCGGCGACCCCGAGGTGGTCATGCTGGACGAGCCCTCCAACGGCCTGGACCCCGAAGGCATCATCTGGATCCGCGGCCTGCTGCGCCGGCTCGCGGGGGAGGGGCGCACCGTCCTGGTCTCCAGCCACCTCATGAACGAGACCGCGTCCTTCGCCGACCACCTCGTGGTCCTCGGCCGGGGCAGGCTCCTCGCCGACACCCCGATGCGCGGGTTCATCCACGCACGCGTGCAGCCGCGGGTACGGATCCGCACCACGGACCCCACCACCCTCAAGGCCGTCCTGGCCGAACACGGTCACGACGCCGCCGAGCACGAGGACGGGCACTGGACCGTGCACCACGCGCGCGTGGACGAGATCGGCCGCCTCGCGTCCGCCGCGGGCATCCCGATCCTCGAACTGACCGCGGAGGAGGGCACGTTGGAGCAGGCCTATCTGGACCTCACCTCCACCGAAGCCGAGTTCACCGCACAGCCGCAGGAGGCCTGACATGTCCTACGCACCCGTTCTGCACGCCGAGTGGCTGAAGATCCGTACGCTCCGCTCGCTCCTCGGGGCGCTGTTGGCGCTGTTCGCGGCGACCACGGCGTTCTCCGCGCTCGCCGGCGCCTCAGAGACGTCCGACCCCGACTTCGACCCGCTGTTCACGGCGTTGTCCGGGGTCGCGCCCGGTCAGATCGCCGCGATCTCCTTCGGCGCCATGGCCGTGTCCTCGGAGTTCCACGGGGGCGCACTGCGGCTATCGCTCGCCGCGGTGCCGCGGCGCGGACGGTGGTACGCGGCCAAGCTGACCGCGATCGCCGTACCGACCCTGGTCGTCGGGCTGATCACCGCCCTGGCCGCGCTCCTGGTCGCGAAGGCGGGCCTGGGCGACGCGGCGAGCGGTCTGACCGCCGGTGAGCAGACACGCGGCGTAGTGGGCTGCGGCCTCTACCTCATGCTGATGGCGCTGCTCGCGGCCGGCCTCACGGCCCTGCTGCGCAGCGGGGTGGGCGCGCTCTCCCTGCTGATCCCGTTCGTCCTCGTCGTCTCGTTCGTGATCGGGGACGCGGTGGGCGGCGCGACGGACTTCCTGCCGGACCGGGCGGGGCAGGTGGTCCTGTACGAGACCTACGACGGTCGGATGGGGCCGTGGGCGGGGCTGGGGGTGACCGTGCTGTGGACGGCGGCGGTACTGGTGGCGGGCGCGTGGAGCGTGCGGCACAGGGACGCCTGACGGCACGCCAGTTGTCAGTGGGACCCGGTTTACTGGATCACATGGACATCGCGAAGGACCTCGCCCTGATCGACGCGCTGTGCGCCCGGGACTTTCCCGCGGGGCACAGTGGCTACCACGCCGCGTGGTTAGGGCCCGGGGACTGGCCGGACGCGAGTGATTGCTACGCCTACGAGGCGGCTGTCGTCGAACGGTTGACGCACAGGTGGGGGGAGCCGTCCCGCTGGGGGTCGGTCACACTCCAGGAGCGCATCGCACGGGGTGAGGTCATACCCGAGCCCTGGGCGAGGCTCGCTGCCCTGGCGGTCGACCTGCGTACGTGGGACATACCCGGCAGCGACCGCCGGGTCACCTTGGCGGTGGCCGACCGGAACGGCGAGGATCAGCCTCAACTCCGGGTGTTCGTCACAGACATCGACCCACCGTGACCCATCAGGCCTGCGCCGCCACCCGCAACCGCCCGAACTCCTCCGCCATCGTCGCCGCCGTCCAATGCGCGTTCAGTCCGCTCGGATTCGGCAGCACCCACACACGCGTGTCCCCGAACGTCCGCTCCTGGGGACCCACCTGGGCCTTCTTGTCGTCGAACGCCGCCCGGTACGCGGTGACCCCGACCACCGCCAGCCAGCGGGGCCGCAACCCCGCCACCTTGAGCGCCAGTTGCCGCCCGCCCTCGCGATACTCCTCCGCGCTCAGCTCGTCCGCCCGCGCGGTCGCCCGTGCCACGACGTTCGTGATGCCGAGCCCGTACGACAGCAACTCCTCCTGCTCCGACGGCTTCATCAGGCGGGGCGTGAACCCGGACAGGTGCAGGACCGGCCAGAAGCGGTTGCCGGGGCGGGCGAAGTGATGACCCGTGGCGGCAGTCATCAGACCCGGGTTGATGCCGCAGAACAGCACGTGGAGACCGTCCGCGACGACGTCCGGTACCAGACGGTCGCGGGCGGCCTCCAGCTCCGCGGGGGTGAAGCGCGTCATGCCGTGCGGCGGATCAGAGGATCGCGCCGGGCGTGTATCCGGCGGCCTCCGGGTGCTGCTTCACGATCTCCTCGATCCGGCCGACGACCACACCGACCTGGTCGGCCGCGGCGCCCGTGAAGGACAGCTTGTCCGCCATCAACGCGTCCAGCTGCGCCCGGTCGAGCGGGATGCGCTCGTCCGCGGCCAGCTTGTCGAGGAGCTCGTTGCGCTCGGCGCCCTGCTCGCGCATCGCGAGCGCGGAGGCGACGGCGTTCTCCTTGATCGCCTCGTGCGCGACCTCACGGCCGACGCCGGCACGCACCGCGCCCATGAGTACCTTGGTGGTGGCGAGGAACGGCAGGTAGCGGTCCAGCTCGCGGGCGACGACCGCCGGGAAGGCGCCGAACTCGTCGAGGACCGTCAGGAACGTCTCCAGCAGACCGTCGAGCGCGAAGAACGCGTCCGGCAGCGCGACCCGGCGCACCACCGAGCAGGACACGTCGCCCTCGTTCCACTGGTCGCCCGCCAGTTCGCCGGTCATGGACGCGTAGCCGCGCAGGATGACCATGAGGCCGTTGACGCGCTCGCAGGACCGGGTGTTCATCTTGTGCGGCATCGCGGAGGAGCCGACCTGGCCCGGCTTGAAGCCCTCGGTCACCAGCTCGTGCCCGGCCATCAGCCGGACCGTCTTGGCCAGCGAGGACGGCGCCGCCGCCAGCTGCACCAGCGCGGTCACGACCTCGTAGTCCAGGGAGCGCGGGTAGACCTGGCCGACCGAGGTGAACGCCTGCGAGAAGCCCAGGTGCCGGGCGATCCGCTGCTCCAGGTCCGCCAGCTTCGCCGCGTCGCCGCCGAGCAGGTCGAGCATGTCCTGCGCGGTGCCGACCGGGCCCTTGATCCCGCGCAGCGGGTAGCGGCCGAGCAGCTCCTCGACCCGGCCGTGGGCGACGAGCAGCTCGTCGGCGGCGGTCGCGAAACGCTTGCCGAGGGTCGTGGCCTGCGCGGCGACGTTGTGTGAGCGGCCGGCCATGACCAGCTCGCCGTACTCGCCGGCCAGCTTGGCCAGACGGGCCAGGACGGCCACCGTACGGTCGCGCATCAGCTCCAGCGAGAGCCGGATCTGCAGCTGCTCGACGTTCTCGGTGAGGTCGCGCGAGGTCATGCCCTTGTGGACGTGCTCGTGCCCGGCGAGGTCGTTGAATTCCTCGATCCGCGCCTTCACGTCGTGCCGCGTGACCTTCTCGCGCTCGGCGATGGAGGCCAGGTCGACGGTGTCCAGGACACGCTCGTAGTCGGCGATCGCCGCGTCCGGCACCTCGATGCCGAGGTCCTTCTGGGCCCGCAGCACGGCGAGCCAGAGCTGCCGCTCCAGCTTCACCTTCTGCTCGGGCGACCAGAGCGTGGCGAGCTCGGCGGAGGCGTAGCGTCCGGCGAGGACGTTCGGGATGCGGGGCTTGGCGGGAGCGGAAGTCACGTGTACGGATTCTACTGGCGATTCGTGCAGGCCAGCGCCACGGATAACTTCGGCGGAACCTACGAGACCTGCGTCACGCCGAGTTACGCGGCCGGCCCCTCGTAGGGCAGCAGGTCGGGCCGCTTCGCCGGCAGTCCGTCGCCCGAGGAGCGGCCCGTGAGACGGCGGCCGATCCAGGGGAGCAGGTACTGCCGGGCGAACCGGGCGTCCGCGACCCGTCGCGCGGCCCAGCCCGGCGGCAGCGTGGCCGGCATCGGCGTACGCCACTCGGTGTCCTCGGGGTCGTAGCCCAGTGTCTGCCAGACGGCCTCGGCGACGCGGCGGTGGCCCTCGGCCGTGAGGTGCAGCCGGTCCACGTCCCACAGGCGCGGATCGCCGAGGGACGGCGCCCCGTACAGGTCGACGACGATCGCGCCGTGCTTCTCGGCCAGCCCGTCGACGCACTCGAAGAGCTCTTCCATGCGCGGCCGGAAGCGTGCCAGGACCGGCCCCTGGCGGCCCGGGCTGCGCATCAGCACGAGCTGCTCGCAGGACGGGGCGAGCCGCTCCACGGCCTCGGTCAGCAGAGCGCGTACACGCCCCATGTCGCACTTGGGCCGCAGGGTGTCGTTCAGCCCGCCCACCAGCGTGATCACGTCGGGCCGCATGGCCACTGCTACATCGACCTGCTCCTCGACGATCTGCTGGATGAGCTTGCCGCGCACCGCGAGGTTGGCGTACCGGAAGCCGGGCGTCACCGCGGCCATCCGGCTGGCCAGGACATCGGCCCAGCCCCGGTAGGAGCCGTTCGGGAGCCGGTCCGACATGCCCTCGGTGAAGGAGTCGCCGAGGGCGACGAGGCTGGTGTGTGTGGGGTTCTTCTCCATGGCGGAGAAAATGCTAACCCGTTCACATACCCGGCGGTCGGTCGGCCTCCCCGGACCTCCGACCGGGCCCCGCCCGGACCCCCGCCCAGACCCCCGGCCGGGCCCTCACGCCCGCTGCCCGAACAGCTCCCGCAGCACGTCCTCCATCGTCACCAGCCCCGCCAGCCGCCCGTCGCCCCCCAGCACCGCCGCGACATGCGTACGACTGCCCCGCATCGCCGTCAGGACGTCGTCCAGCGGCGTGCTCTCCCGCACGCGCGCGATGGGCCGCATGTCCCGGACCTGGAACGCCAGATCCCGCGGGGAGGCGTCCAGCGCGTCCTTCACATGCAGATAGCCGAGGATGCGCCGTCCGTCGTCCACCACCGGGAACCGGGAGAACCCGGACTCGGCCGACAGTCGCTCCAGCTGCTCCGGAGTGACGCCCACGCGCGCGTAGACGACCCGCTCCAGCGGGAGGACGACATCGCGCACCGGTCGGCGGCCCAGTTCCAGGGCGTCGTGCAGCCGCTCCCGGGTCCGGTCGTCGATCAGGCCCGCCTCGTCGGAGTCCTTGACCAGCCGGGCCAGCTCGGCGTCCGAGAAGGTCGCCGTGACCTCGTCCTTGGTCTCGACCCGCAACAGCTTCAGCAGGGCGTTGGCGAAGGCGTTGATCGCGAAGATCACCGGGCGCAGGCCCCGGGACAGGGTGACCAGCGGCGGGCCGAGCACCAGCGCGCTGCGCACCGGCTCCGCGAGCGCGATGTTCTTCGGCACCATCTCGCCGAGCAGCATGTGCAGATACGTCGCCGCGGCGAGCGCGATCACGAACGACACCGCGTGCCCGGCGCCCGTCGGCACACCGAGCGCGTGGAACACCGGCTCCAGCAGGTGCGCGATCGCCGGTTCGGCGACCACACCGAGGATCAGCGTGCACAGGGTGATGCCGAGCTGCGCCGCCGCCATCAGCGCGGACACATGCTCCAGACCCCACAGCACGCTCTTGGCGCGCCGGTCGCCCTCCTCGGCATAGGGCTCGATCTGTGAGCGCCGTACGGAGATCAGCGCGAACTCGGCGCCCACGAAGAAGGCGTTGACGACGAGGGTCGCCAGACCGATCAGCAACTGGATCGCGGTCACTTCCCGGCCTCCCCTTCGAAGGATTCGGATGTGTCGTCGAGCGGAGCGTGCAGCAGCACGCGCGCGGCCCTGCGCCCGGAGGCGTCCACCACGTCCAGCCGCCATCCGGCGACCTCCGCGGTGTCGCCGACGACCGGGATACGGCCGAGCTCGGTCGCCACGAGGCCGGCCAGGGTCTCGTAGGGGCCCTCGGGTGCCCGCAGGCCCACGCGCGCGAGGTGGTCGATGCGTGCCGAGCCGTCGGCCGAGTACAGGACGCGGCCCTCGTCGTCGGTTCCGGCCGTGGCCAGGTCGGGTGTCTCGTGCGGGTCGTGCTCGTCACGGACCTCGCCGACGACCTCCTCGACGATGTCCTCCAGCGTGGCCACTCCGGCCGTACCGCCGTATTCGTCGATCACCACGGCCATCGTGCGTTTGCCGGACAGCCGGTCGAGCAGCCGGTCCACGGTCAGCGACTCGGGGACGAGCAGCGGCTCGCGCATCAGCTCGGAGACGGGGACGCGGGCCCGGCGTTCGGCCGGGACCGCCAGGACGTCCTTGATGTGCGCGGTGCCCACGACCGAGTCGAGGTTGCCGCGGTAGACCGGGAACCGGGACAGGCCCGTCGCGCGCGTGACGTTCGCGACGTCCTCGCAGGTCGCCTGGGCGTCCAGGGCGATGACCTGCACGCGCGGCGTCATCACGTTCTCCGCGGTCAGGTCGGAGAGGTTCAGGGTGCGTACGAAGAGTTCGGCGGTGTCGGCCTCCAGCGCGCCCTCCTTGGCGGAGTGCCGGGCCAGGGCGGCGAGCTCCTGCGGCCCGCGCGCGGCGGCCAGCTCCTCCGTCGGCTCCACGCCGAAGAGACGCACGATCCGGTTCGCCGTGTTGTTGAGGTGGGTGATGAAGGGCCGGAACGCCGCGCTGAACCAGCGCTGTGCGTTGCCCACCCGCTTGGCCACGGCCAGCGGCGAGGAGATCGCCCAGTTCTTCGGCACCAGCTCGCCGACGACCATCAGGACGACGGTCGACAGAGCCGTACCGAGCACCAGCGCGACCGACGAGGCCGCCGAGCTGGAGATGCCCAGCGACTCCAGCGGACCGGCGATCAGTTTGGCGATCGACGGCTCGGCGAGCATGCCGACCACCAGGTTGGTGACGGTGATGCCGAGCTGTGCCCCGGAGAGCTGGAAGGTCAGATTGCGTACGGCCTTCAGGGCGCCCGACGCGCCCCGCTCGCCGCGCTCCGCGGCCCTTTCCAGGGCGCCCCGCTCGACCGTGGTCAGCGAGAACTCGGCGGCGACGAAGGCACCGCAGGCGAGCGAGAGCAGGATCGCCACGAGCAGGAGGAGCACTTCGGTCATCGGGTCACCTCCGTCCCATGATCGGACAGGGTGCGGGGTATCGCGCGATCTCGCGTACTACTGGGAGGCTCGCCCATGGGCGGACGCTCACACCTTTCATCGGAGGACCGAGTGGTCCCCCAATGTTAAAGGACCGGCAAAGGGGGGGGGCGGACGGTGAGGCGCCGCTCCGACCAGGCGTGGGGCGCGTTCCCCGATCAGGCGGTGAGGTGCTTCACCCAGCGCCGCCACTTCTCCTCGGGCGCGTACCCGGAGGCCCGCCACGCATGCTGCCCCGTCTCGTTGCGCACCAGCACCATCGCGTCCGCCCGGCGCCCGCCGAGCCGTACGAACCGCTCCTCCGCGGCCGTGAGCAGCGCCGAGCCGATGCCCTGGCGGCGCCGCTCCGGGTGCACCGCCAGCCGGTACAGATGGCAGCGCCAGCCGTCGAAGCCCGCGATCACCGTGCCGACCAGCTCCCCGTCCCGCTCGGCCAGGATCAGCGCCTCGGGGTCACGCGCCACGAGCCGCTCCACGCCGTCCCGGTCGTCGCTGATGCTCGTGCCCTCGGCGGCGGTCTTCCAGAAGGCCAGTACGGCGTCGAGGTCCGCGGGCGCGGCGGCGCGAATGTGCAGTGCAGTCATACGGCGATCCCATCACGCACGCCGGACGGATATGCGCCGAATTTCAGCATGCGGACGGTCACTTGCCGCCGAGCTCCGCGACGACCGGAGCGAACGCCTCCATGTACGGCTCCAGGACGGTCAGGTAGGTGAAGCCGTACGCCTCGCGCTGGGCCAGCACCTGCGCGGTGATCTGTTCCAGGGTGCCGACCAGGAGGATGGGCAGCTCCAGCGCCTGCTCCACGGTCGCGTCCGGCACCCGTTCCACGAGCGGTGCCACGGCGGCCGCGCGGTCGTCGGTGACGGCCACCAGCTGGATGAGGAGGTTCAGCTCGGCCGGTTCCTTGCGGTCGGACGCCAGCTCCTTGTACCGGGCGAGACGTGCCGCGAAGTCCGCGTTGGCCATCGGCACCAGCTTTCCCTCGGTGCTTCCCGGCACCAGGATCGCTCCCGTGAAGGCCGCGATGTCGGCGTGCTCGGCGGCGAGCCCCAGCATCCGCTCGCCGTTGCCGCCGAGCATCAGCGGCACCTCCGAGTCCAGCAGCCGCCCCAACTCCTCGACGGTGCGCTGAAGATGGTCCACGCGCGCGCGTGGCGAGCCGAAGGGCAGCCCGGCCGCGTCGTGCTCCGCCTGTACGTACCCGGTGCCGAGCCCGAGTTCGAGGCGCCCGCCCGTCAGCGCGTCGGTCGTGGCCACCTCGCGCGCGAGCAACGCCGGGTTCCAGAAACCCGCGTTGAGCACGAACGTGCCCAGCCGCGGCCGTTCGGTCGCCCCGGCCGCCGCGACCAGCGCCGGGAACGGGGCGGGCATGCCCAGATGGTCGGGGACCAGGATCACGTCGTACCCGAGCTCCTCGGCCCGGCGGCACTTGGCCCGCCACTCCTCGGCGGGCGCGGGATCGGTGAAGCTGACACCGAAGCGGAACGGACGCGGCATGAACTCTCCTCGTTCGCGGGCGACTTGAGATCACACCGATTCCATCACCCGCCGGCGACGGCCGCCACCGCGCTCCTCACTCGTGCGCGATGGCCGCCAGCACGTTCATCCGTGACGCCCGCAGCGCCGGCAACAGCGCCGCCACGACACCCACCACCGCCGAGCCGACCACGACCGCGACGATCGTGCCCCAGGGGATCGCCAGCGCCGACATGCCCTGCAACGCCAGCACCTGCTGGACGCACACCCCCCACACCAGGCCCAGCGTCAGCCCGAGGACCGCGCCGAACACCGCGATCACCACCGACTCCAGACGGATCATCCGGCGCAGCTGACGCCGGGCGAGCCCGATGGCGCGCAGCAGCCCGATCTCCCGGGTGCGCTCCACCACCGACAGGGCGAGGGTGTTGACCACGCCGAGCACGGCGATCACGATCGCGAGCCCGAGCAGTGCGTACACGAGGTAGAGCAGGACGGCGATCTGGTCGTGGACCAGGTCCTTGTAGTCGGCGATGTCACGCACCTGGACCTGCGGATACGGGTCGAGCGTCTTCTCCAGGTTCGCGCGCAGCTTGTCCGAGCCGGTGCCGGAGGCGGCGTTCACGTAGAGCCCCGAGTCCTGCCCGCCGGGCGCGTACCGCTGGAGCGTGTCCAGGCCGAAGTAGATGCCGCCCTGCGTCCCGAAGCCCTCGGCGGACTCCTGGTCGGTGAGGGCGCCCACGGTCAGCTCGGCCGTCTTCCGGTTCTGGAACTCCACGGGGATCGTGGAGCCGATCCGCACGTCGTGGTCGCGCGCGAAGTCCGCGTCCATGGCGATGCTTCCGGAAGCGAGCGCGGCCGCGGTGTCGCCCTGTGCGTACTTGATGTTGGCCACGTCGTCGAGCTGCGGGTCGTAGGCCGCCGCGGTCGTCTTGACGCGGTCGCCGTCCGGCAGGCGTACGGCGACCGGGGCGAACTGCGAGCGGACCACGAGCCCCACGCCGTCCGTGTCGCGGACCCTTTCGGTGACCTCCTGCGGGAAGGGCACGAAGTTGCTGTTCTGGATGACGAAGTCGGCGCCCAGCGTGTCGTCGATCTGCTGGTCGAAGGACTTGGTCATGGAGGCGCTGGCGACGGACATCCCGCCGACCAGGGCGAGTCCGACCATCAGCGCGGCCGCGGTGGCGCCGGTGCGGCGAGGGTTGCGCAAGGCGTTGCGCTGGCTCATCCGGCCGATCGAGCCGAACAGCGCGGGGAACGCCCCGCCGAGGACACGGATCACCGGGCGCACGAGCAGCGGTCCCGCGATCACGGTGCCGATCAGCGTCAGAACGACACCGAGGCCCAGCAGGGACGCCGCCGACGACGTGTCCGAGGAGAGGACACAGCCCAGCAGGGCTGCCGCGCCGGCCCCGAAGACGACGCCGCCCACCAGGGCGCGCACCTTCAACGGCCGTCCCACGCCCGCGATCTCGGCGTCCGCCAGCGCGGCCATGGGCGAGACACCGGCCGCGCGCCGGGCGGGAAGGTACGCCGCCACGAAGGTGACGCCCACGCCGACGACGTACGCGGCGACCGGGGTACCCCAACCGATCACCATCTCGCTCGACTTGATGTTCATACCGAGCGTGTTCATCAGCGCGATGAGCCCGGCGGCGAGCCCGATGCCGGTCGCGAGCCCCAGCGTCGAGCCGACCACACCGAGCAGCATCGCCTCGGTCAGCACCGAGCGGCGCACCTGACGCCGATCGGCGCCCAGCGCCCGCAACAGGCCCAGTTCCCGGGTCCGTTGGGCGATGAGCATCGAGAAGGTGTTGACGATCAGGAAGACACCGACGAGGACGGCGATGCCCGCGAAGCCGAGCATGACGTACTTGATGACGTCGAGGAATCCGCCCAGCGACTCGACATCGGACTTGGCCTGCTCGTCGGCGGTCCGGATCTCGTAGTCTCCGGTGCCGACCGCGGCGGCCACGCGCTGCTTCAGCTGCGCGTCGCTCACGCCGTCCTTCGCGTCCACGGAGATGCCGGTGGCCGCGTCCGCGTCGCCCAGCAGCTTGGTCTGCGCGGTCGGGGTGTCCAGGAAGAGCAGGGTCGCCCCGGGGTTGGTGGTGGTGAACGTGGCGATACCGACGAGCCGGACCTTGAAGGTGCCCTGCGGTCCGATGACACTGAGCGTGTCACCGATCTTCAGGTCCTTGCGATCGGCGGACTCCGAGTCGAGCAGGGCCTCGCCCGCGCCGTGCGGGGCATGACCCGAGGTGAGCTCGACCGGACTGCGCGGACCCGGGCTCCAGTCGGTGCCGATGGTGGGGGCGCCGGTGGTCGAGCCGACCGCCTCGTTCTTGCTGTCGGCGACGGTGATGTTCTGGACCTCGGCCTCCAGACGCGCGTCGGCGACCCCGTCGATCCGGGACACCCGGTCCAGGAGCGAGGCGGGCAGGGTGGCCGTCATGCCGGAGGGGATCGCCTCGTCCAGCTCCTCGCGCGGGCTGACCGTGACATCGGGCGCGGTCGAGGCGAAGAGCCGGTCGAAGGTGCGGCTGAGCGTGTCCGAGAAGATCAGGCTGCCCGCGACGAACGCCACGGACAGGACGACGGCCAGCGCGGACAGCAGCAGCCGTCCCTTGTGGGCGAGGAAGCTGCGGAGCGTCGCCTTCAGCACGGCCTCAGTCCTTGTCGAGGGAAGGGGCGTCCGAGGGCGCGGCTCCCGGTGGCGGGCTCTCCTCGTGGTGCCCGCGGATCCCGTCGAACCGCTTCATGCGTTCCAGGACCGCCTCCGCCGTGGGCCGCACCATTTCGTCCACGATCCGTCCGTCCCCGAGGAAGAGGACCAGGTCGGAGTGGGCGGCGGCGCCCGGGTCATGGGTGACCATGACGACGGTCTGGCCCAGTTCGTCGACGGCCTCGCGCAGGAAGCCGAGGACCTCCAGACCGGCCCGCGAGTCCAGGTTGCCGGTCGGCTCGTCCGCGAAGATCAGCTCGGGCCGGGAGGCCAGTGCCCGGGCACACGCCACGCGCTGCTGCTGGCCGCCGGAGAGCTGGGCGGGTCGGTGCTTGAGCCGGTCCCGCAGCCCCAGGCTGTCGATGACCTGGTCCAGCCACTTCTCGTCGGGCTTCTTGCCCGCGATGTCCATGGGCAGGGTGATGTTCTCGGCCGCGTTCAGGGTGGGGATCAGGTTGAACGACTGGAACATGAACCCGATCCGGTCCCGGCGCAGCCGCGTCAGATCACGTTCCTTCAGCCCCGTGATCTCGGTGTCGCCGAGCCAGACCTGGCCGGCCGAAACGGTGTCCAGCCCGGCCAGGCAGTGCATCAGCGTGGACTTCCCGGACCCCGACGGACCCATGACCGCGGTGAACCGGCCGCGCGCGATCTCCACGTCCACCGAGTCCAGGGCGATCACCGATGTCTCGCCCGAGCCGTACGCCTTGGTCAGACCGTGGGCGCGGGCCGCGATCCCGTCGGCCGACGCACGGCCCGGGGCGTGCTCCGCAGCAGGTGTGGACAAGGCCGCCTCCTCAAGGACATGCCGACTCCTCGGTCCCGGCCGAGGATAGTGTGATCCACCCCACATCCGAAATCCTCCTGGGGTGCCGGTCGCTCTCCATCGCAGGTCGGGTCCTTGATTTCCGTGTAAGGGGCATACTTAAGGGGTGGGCTCCGGCGGACGTGCCCTTGCCGTTGCTAGCGCTCCGGCGCTAGCGTCGAGGTATGGCGAAGACCCAGCTGAACGTACGAGTGGACGAGGGCACCGCCCGCGCCGCTCGCGAACGCGCCCTGGCCCGCGGGATGAGCGTCAACCGCTACATCGAAGAACTCGTCAAGCAGGACACCGGGGAGGTCGGCCACACCTTCGTGGAGGCCGCCGCCGACTTCATGAAGCAGTACGAGAACGTCTTCGCCGAGGAACTGGGCGGGGAACGCGAGGGCTCGCGCGAGGGTCGTCACTGAACCGTTGAGCCACCTCAGGATCGACCTCGCCTGGCTTCTCATGCTCGCCGACCAGAAGACCCCGGGAGACCCCCAGGTCACCGACTGGGGCGCCCTCGTCGCCGCCGTCGCGCGCCACGAGGCCGAGATCTTCGACGTCCCGGTCTACGACAGCCCGCACGCCCGGGCCGCCGCCCTGCTCCAACTCCTGATCCACGTCCCGGCGTTGGAGCGCTCCAACGCCCTGTTCGCCTCCGCCGTCGCCTACGCGTATCTCGTGGCGAGCGGCCTCAAGGTCGTCACCTCGCCCGAACAGGTCCGGGAACTGGCCCGACTGGTCAAGAGCGGTGAGGCGTCCGTGCACGACATCGCGCAGGAACTGCGCCAGTGGAGTCTGTGATCAGCTCTCGGCGGGGCGCCAAGCGGTGCCCAGCACGCAGTAGGAGGAGGGGAGCTTCGGCCCCTTCTCCGGCATCAACACCTGCCGATAGGGGCCGAGTTCGAAGCCGGCCTCCCGCAGGGCCGCGATCGGATCGCGGGACAGATGGCAGCCCCCGCTGAGGGGCGGCCACACGGTCCGGTCCAGGGTGCGCTGGGTGAGACGCATCGCCTGCCCGCCGCCCCGGCCGTGCTCGAAGAACCGCACGACACCGCCGGGCCGCAGCACCCGCCGTATCTCCGCCAGGGCCCGTGGCAGGTCCCGCACGCTGCACAGCACGAGCGAGACCACGACGGCGTCGAAGGCCTCGCTCTTGACCGGCAGCGCCTCCGCCGCACCCGGTACGACGTCGACGGGCACCCCGGAGCGCAGGGCGGCGTCCACCGCCAACCTGCGCAGCGTGCGTTCCGGTTCGATCGCCACGACCTCCGAGACCGTCCCCGGATAGTGGGCGAAGTTCAGCCCGTTGCCCGCGCCGATCTCGATGACCCGCCCGGACAGTCCGGCGAGCAGTCGTTCCCGCACGCCGGCCATGCCGACGCGGGTCTCGGCGGCGACGCTGACACGGGCGTAGTAGCGGGCGAAGAGCGGGTGGTGCACGGGATCGCGCGGCAGCTTGCCGGAACCGGCGGACCGTAGCGGCATGACGACCTCCCGGACGGGACAGGGTCTACCTCGATTGTCCCCCGGATACGCCCCGCGCACCCTCGCTCGCGCGCTACGCGACGAAGTTGCGCACCTGCTCGTACACGCCGTGGTCGTTGTTCATGTCGGTGTGCGAGACGCACCCGACCTCGACGTTGGTCGCACCGCTCAGGATCGCCGTGGTGTCCGGGGTGAGCGCGTCGTCGCAGTTCGACCAGTAGCTCGCGTACGAGACGCTGCCCGGAGTCTCGTCACCGGAGTTGAGCGAGGTCAGGAACGAACTGCCCGTGTACATCTGGGCACACGACGTGTACAGCCACGAGCACCAGGAGGCGGTCGTCGTGCCGTGGTTGACGCCCGCGGTCGACACGAAGTCGTCCACGTACGACGTCCCGCCGAGGTTCTTGAGGTAGTAGCGGGAGTTGAGCGCGCCCATGGAGTGGACGACCAGGTCGACCTTCGAGGCGCCGGTCTGGGAGAGCACGCTCTGGATCTTGGCGGACAGTTGCTGGGCGGTGGTGACGTTCGACTGCGTCCAGTCGTACGACCACGCGAACAACTCGGACGAGGAGTAGCCGTCGGCCTTGAAGTCGGCGATCCAGTCGTCCCAACTGCTCGCGTCACTGCTCAAGCCGTGGACGAAGACGATCGGATTGTGGGTCGCGGCCTGAGCGGGGGCCGCGGAGAGGGGGAGCGCCAGAAGGAGCGATGACACGACGGCCGAGACGGCCGCTGAAATGCGACGCTGGGAGCGTTGCATGATGCCTCCTGAAACGGGTGGGGTTGTCAGGAGTGTCAGGCGGGGTCTACGCGCGCCGCATCGGCGAACTCGCCGGTCTTTACGTGTCAATTAACTCGCCAGTAACGTCAAAGGTGTGCTGACTCCTGTAACCCCACCGCCCCTCGAGGGCACTTCGTCACCGCAGCTCGCGGAGGCGTGGCAGGACCTGGCCGCCGGGCTCCCGGAGGGCGTCCGGGTGCGGCTGCTGCATGCGGTGCACGGCGATCCGCGCGCGGCCGCCGAAGCCGTACGGCTGCTCGGCGCACGTCAGTCGGCGGGCCTGGACCCGCTGCCGGCGGAACCGGCGGAACTGGCCCCGGCGTTGCTGCGCGCACACCGTGCGCAGATCAGGAAGCTGCCGGACGACACCCGGCTGTTGCTGCTCCTGGCCGCGGCCGACCAGTACCCCGTCGCCACCCACGCCTTCCTGCGTGCCGTCGCCGCCGCCCGGCTCGACACCCGGCCCCTGGAGGCCGCCGAGGCGGCCGGGATCGCGCACGCCTCGGCGACCGGGGTCGTCTTCCGCGACACATGGACGAGGATCGCCGCGTACGAGTCGGGGTCCCCGGCGGACCGCCGCGATGTCCACCGGCTGCTGGCCCGGGTCCTGCGCACCGGTGGTGAAACGTCTCTGCGCTCCTGGCACCGCGGCGCGGGAGCGCTCGGTCCGAGCACCCGGCTGGCGGCGGAACTGGGAGCGGCCGCGACCAGGTCCCGCGACGCGGGCCGCCTCCAGCAGGCCCGCGCCCTCGCCGAACGCGCCGCCGCGCTGAGCCCCGGCCGCTCCGAACAGACCCTTCTGCTGGCCCGCGCGGCGGCGTACGCCTGGCAGGCCGGGGACGGGGACCGGGCCCGCAGGCTGGCCGCACCGGCCGACGGCGACGCGCTCACCGGGGTGCTCGCGCTGCGGGCCGGCAACGCGGCGGAGGCGTTCGACGCACTGCTGACGGCCGTGATGGCGGAAGAGGACGGGGGCGGCGGAGAGCCCGGGGCGCAGGAGACCATCCCCCGAGGCGCGGGGCATGTCACTCGCGCGGCGCCCTACCCGATGCCCGTGCGGACACCGGGCCGGCCGAACGTCCCGGCCTCGCCGTCCGCCGATCCTTCGGCCCTCTCGCCCGCACCGCGCCCCCGCATCGCGGTCCTCGACGTCCCCGACCCCGCCCTCCATCTCCTCGCCCGCGCCACCGAGGCCGCCATCTACACCGGTGACCTGCGCCGATGTCGGGACGCGGCCCTGGTCGCCCGGCGGATGGGGATCGTGCCGCCGGGCACGCTCGGCGGGCTCGCGGCGGCGTTCGAGGGGCGGTACGAGGACGCGCGGGACCTTCTCGCGGCGGCGGCCGGACGGTGCGGGCCCGGCGGCGACCCCACCCTCCTCGTCCACGCCGGCATCGCCGCACTCCTGCTCGGCGACCACACCCTCGCCGCCGCCGCGACCGTCCGCGCGGCCGCCTCGGCCCGGGTGCGCGGCGCGACGGTCGTCGTGGCGCAGGCCATGGAGTTCCGTGCCTACGCCGACTTCTGGACCGGACGCCCGCGCGCCGGAGAGGCCGCCGCGACGGACGCCCTCTGGCAGGCGTACGCCACCGGCCAGGACAACGGCGCCTGCCATCTGCAGGCCGCCCTCGCCATGTTCGCGGCGCTGACCGGCGACGCCGAGGTCTGCCGTGAACGCGCCGCCACCGCACGGTCGTACGCCCGCTCCCACGGCCTCGGCCTGCCCGCCGCCCTCGCCCAGTGGGCGCTCGCCTATCTCGACCTCAGCAGTGGCCGGTTCGCCGCCGCGGCGGCCCGGCTGCGCGCCCTCGCCGGCTTCGGCCCGGGCCACGGCCACCGGGCGATCCGCCACATGGCCACCCCGCACTACGTCGAGGCGGCCGTCCGCACCGACGACACCCGGGTCGCCCGTGCCGCCCACGCCGACTACCACCGCTGGGCGAGCGCCGTACGCAGCCCCGACGACCTGGCGCTCAGCGCCCGCTGCCGCGCCCTGCTCGCACCCGGCGCCGAAGCGATCGAGCACTACCGCACCGCACTCGACCTCCACGCCCGTGGCACCCGCGACTTCGAACGCGCCCGCACCGAGCTGCTGTTCGGCAGCGCACTGCGCCGACTGCGCCACCGCACGGAGGCCCGCGACCGCCTGCACAGCGCCCTGGAGGCCTTCGAGCACTTCGGCTCCCCGCACTGCGCCGCCCAGGCCCGCACCGAACTCCGCGCCCTCGGCGCCCCCGCGACCCCCGCGCCGGGCGCCCCGGACGACCCCACCGTCCGCCTCACGGCCCAGCAGCTCATGGTCGCCCGCATGGCCGCCGAGGGCGCCACCAACCGCGAGATCGCCACCCGCCTCGCCCTGAGCCCGCGCACCATCGACCACCATCTGCGGGGTGTGTTCACGCGGTTGGGGATCCGGTCGCGGATCGAGCTGGTGCGGTTGCTGGGCGAAGGGGAGGGGCGGTGACGACGGAGGGACCGGCGGCGATGCGGGAGTCGACGCAGAAAGCCGGACCCCGCTGACGCCGACCGCATCCGGTCAGTCGGCCGCGTGCTCCCGGAGCACCTGCGCGTCCCACACCCCGTCCAGCCGCGGCGCCAGCCAACTCGGCGCCGTCGCACGGAAGTCGGCGGGGGCCAGCGACCCCGCGCCCACGGGCAGCGCGCCGAGCAGCGGCGCCCCCGACACCTCCGGCAGATCCGCCACGTTGCAACGCGACGCCAGATCAGGGGAGTCGGGCCAGCTGCCGATCAGGACACCGAGGAAGTCCAGGTGCCGGGCGCGGAGTTCACGGGCCGTCAGTTCCGTCGTGTTCAGGGTGCCCAGGCCCGCCGACGCCACCACGAGTACCGGCGCCCGCAGCAGTTCCGCCGCGTCCGCCAGTGTGCCGCCCTGCTCGTCGAACCGTACGAGCAGTCCGCCGGCCCCCTCGACCAGCACCAGGTCGTGCTCGGTGGCCAGCTTGGCGGCGGCCTCGGCGACCTCCCGCGGGTGCACCGGCGGGAGCCCGGCCCGCCGGGCCGCCGTCGCGGGGGCCAACGGCTCCGGGTAGCGGGCGACTTCGGCGGTCGTCACCGGCCCGGCCAGCCGCGCGACCTCCTGCGCGTCCCCGGGCTCGTCCGGCCGTACGCCGGTCTGGGCCGCCTTGAGCACGGCCACGGACCGCCCTGCCGCCACCGCGGCGGCAGCGATCGCGGCGGTGGCGACGGTCTTGCCGACCTCCGTGCCCGTACCCGTGATCACCAGTACCGACATGTCATCCTTCCCGGGCCGCCGCGCACACCGCGCGCGCGATCCGTGCCACATCCGCGTCCCCCGTGACATACGGGGGCATCGTGTAGACCAGGTCGCGGAACGGCCGCAGCCACACGCCCTCGCGCACCGCCGCCTCCGTGGCGGCCTTCATGTCCACCGGGTGGTCGAGCTGGACCACGCCGATCGCCCCGAGGACCCGTACGTCCCGCACCCCCGGCAGCTCCCGGGCCGGCGCCAGCCCCTCCCGCAGGCCCGCCTCGATCCGCTTGACCTCGGCGAGCCAGTCCTGGCCGAGCAGCAGCTCGATCGAGGCACAGGCCACGGCCGCGGCGAGCGGATTGCCCATGAACGTGGGGCCGTGCGCGAGCACCGGGACCTCGCCCTGCGAGATGCCGTCGGCCACCTTCGATGTGCACAGCGTCGCCGCCATCGTCAGATAGCCGCCGGTCAGCGCCTTGCCCACGCACATCACATCCGGCGTCACCGCCGCGTGCTCCGCCGCGAACAGCGCGCCCGTACGCCCGAAGCCGGTCGCGATCTCGTCGAACACCAGCAGTACGTCGTGCGCGTCGCACGCCTCCCGCAGCACCCGCAGATACGCGGGGGAGTGGAACCGCATCCCGCCCGCGCCCTGCACGACGGGCTCCACGATCACCGCGGCCAGCTCGTCGGCATGCCGTGCGATCGCCGAGCGAAGCTCCTCGGCGTACGACTCCTCGTACTCGACCGGCGGAGGCCCCACGAACACCTGGCGCTGGAGCACGCCGGTCCACAGCTCGTGCATCCCGCCCTCGGGATCGCACACCGACATCGGCTGCCAGGTGTCGCCGTGATAGCCGCCGCGCCAGGTCAGCAGCCGTTGCTTGCCGGGGCGGCCCAGCGACCGCCAGTACTGCAGGCACATCTTCACCGCGACCTCGACCGACACCGATCCGGAGTCGGCGAGGAAGACATGCTCCAGACCGTCGGGCGACATGTCGACAAGGAGCTTCGTGAGCCGTACGGCGGGCTCATGGGTGAGCCCGCCGAACATCACATGACTCATGCGCCCCAGCTGCTCGCGCGCGGCCTCGTTGAGCACCGGGTGGTTGTAGCCGTGGATGGCCGACCACCAGGACGACATGCCGTCGACGAGTTCGTCCAAGCCGTCCGCCATGCGCAGCCGCACCCCGCTCGCCGACTCCACGACGAGCGGCTCGGCGCGGCCGGGCATCGGGCCGTACGGATGCCAGACATGCCGCCGGTCGAGCTCCAACAGCTCGGACACGGGCAGCTCAGGCATTGGGCGCGAGATCCGTTCCGGCACCACGACGGCGTACGGCGACCAGGTCCGTACGGGGCTCACTCACCGCAGGCTCGCTCACGGTCGGCTCGGGAGCCGAACCGCAGACGGAGCCGCACCCGGCACTCTCGTGGGAGCCGCACCCGGCGCCCTCGTGCGATCCGCAGCCCGCGCTCTCGTGCGATCCGCACCCGCCCGCGGCGGCGGCCACGTCCGCCCGGTGCTGCGGCAGCGTCACCTCGCCCGCGCCCTCCACCTCGAACCCGGCGTCCGCGATCATGTCCAGGTCGGCCTTGCCGGCCTGGCCCTCGCTGGTGAGGTAGTCGCCGAGGAAGATCGAGTTGGCCAGGTTCAGCGCGAGGGGCTGCATGCTGCGCAGATGGACCTCGCGGCCGCCCGCGATGCGCACCTCGACGTCCGGGCAGACGAACCGGACCATCGCCAGGATGCGCAGACAGCGCTGCGGGGTGAGGTTCCACTCCTTGGCCAGCGGGGTGCCCTCGAAGGGGATCAGGAAGTTGACCGGCACCGAGTCCGGGTCCAGTTCGCGCAGCGAGAAGACCACGTCGATCAGGTCCTCGTCCGACTCGCCCATACCGGCGATGAGACCCGAGCACGCCGACAGACCGGCCGCGTGCGCCTTCTGCACGGTGTCCACGCGGTCGGCGTAGGTGTGCGTGGTCGTGATCTCGCCGTACGTCGCCTCGGACGTGTTCAGGTTGTGGTTGTAGGCGTCGGCGCCCGCGTCGCGCAGCCGCTCGGCCTGGCCGTCGGAGAGCAGACCGAGGCAGGCGCACACCTCGACGTCCTCGTTCTGGTCCTTGATCGCCTTGATGGTGTCGGAGACCCGGTCCACGTCCCGGTCCGTCGGCCCGCGGCCGCTCGCCACCAGACAGACCCGCTTGGCGCCGCCCGCGAGTCCGGCCGCGGCGGCCTTGGAGGCCTCGTCCGGTTTGAGCCAGGTGTACTTCAGGATCCCGGCCTTCGAGCCGAGGCGCTGTGAGCAGTAGGAGCAGTCCTCGGGACACAAGCCGGACTTGAGGTTGACGAGGTAATTCAGTTTCACCCGTCGGCCGAACCAGTGGCGGCGCACCTTTCCGGCCGCGGCCACCACATCGAGCAGGTCGTCGTCGGAGGTGGCGAGGACGGAAAGTGCTTCCTCGCGGGTCGGCAGCTCGCGCCGAAGCCCTTTGTCCACCAGCGTGTTCAGCAGGTCCATGAAAACTGATCCTGTCCTAAGGAGCCGTCTCGGGCCAAGGAGAGTTCGCACAACAGAGGCCATTCACTGTGTGGGTATTGCCACACAGTGGGTGGCTGCTCATCCCATTAGTGTCTGTTCGCTGCCTACAAAACCTTCGGAGGACCCATGGCGTTCGGCTGGATCGACGAGCAGGCGCTGCTGCGCCGTCGCGCCGGACTCGTACGCACCCTCAGGCCCCGCCCCGCCGACTCGCCGCTCCTGGACCTGGCGAGCAACGACTACCTGGGGCTGGCCCGCCACCCCGAGGTCACCGAAGGCGCCGCGCGGGCAGCTCGGACCTGGGGCGGAGGCTCGACCGGATCCCGACTCGTCACCGGCACCACCGAGCTCCACAGTCAGCTGGAACTCGAGCTGGCCGAATACTGCGGTTTCGAGGCGGCCCTCGTCTTCTCCTCCGGCTATGCGGCCAACCTCGCCGCGGTCACCGCACTGGCTCCGCACGGCTCGCTGATCGTCTCCGACGCCGGCAACCACGCCTCACTGATCGACGGCTGCCGGCTGGCCCGCGGCACGACACAGGTCGTCGGCCATGCCGATCCCGAGGCCGTGCACAAGGCACTCCAGACGCACGAGGGCCCCGCGGTCGTCGTGTCCGACACCGTCTTCTCGGTGGACGGCGACGCCGCACCCCTGGCCGGGCTCGCCGAGGCATGCCGGGAGCACGGCGCGGGACTGCTGGTCGACGACGCCCACGGCCTCGGTGTGCTCGGCGACGGTGGCCGCGGCGCCCCGCACGCGGTGGGACTCGCGGGCGCCGACGACGTCGTCGTGACGGTCACGCTGTCCAAGTCGCTCGGCAGCCAGGGCGGCGCCGTCCTCGGCCCCGCCCGGGTGATCGACCACCTGGTCAACGCGGCCCGGACCTTCATCTTCGACACCGGACTCGCCCCCGCCGCGGCGGGAGCGGCCCTCGCGGCATTGCACCTGCTGCGCCGCGAGCCCGCGCGCGCGACGCGGGCCCGCGAGGTGGCCGCCGAACTGCACGCACGGCTGACCGCCGCGGGTCACGAGGCGGTACGCCCGGACGCCGCGGTCGTCTCCGTGCGCGCGCCGTCCCCGGAGGAGGCCGTGCAGTGGGCGGCGGACTGCCGTACCGCGGGTCTGGCCGTGGGCTGCTTCCGTCCCCCTTCCGTGCCCGACGGCATCTCACGGCTCAGGCTGACCGCCCGCGCGGACCTCTCCGAGGCGCAGATCGAACGCGCTGTACGTGTGATCGGTGAGACACGACCATGAGTCGGCGTGACACGGCCGTGCCCGGGGCGGAAGGGATCAGAACGCGGCCGTGAACTCCGCCCAGCTCCCGGGGGAGAAGAGCAGCGCGGGTCCGGACGGGTTCTTGGAGTCGCGCACGGCGAGCAGCCCGGTCCCTGGACCGGTGTGCGGCCGAGCCGTCTCGACACAGTTGTTGGCTCCTGTGCTGTAGCTGCTGCGCAGCCACCGCACAGTGTGCAGATCAGTACTGGAAAGTACGTTCCGAGGCATTGCGGACATGGTGCCTCCTTACGCGCCGTCACCTATCCCGGCGATGTAATCCAACGAGTCCTCGGGCGAAAGGGCGTGGATCTGAAGAGCGTTGAAGGCCTCGGTATAGGCCTGGAGGTCTTCTTTCCGCTCGAGGTAGAGGCTACTCGTCAAGTGGTCGAGAACAACCACGTCCAGATCAGATGTGTTCGAAAATGAGAAGATTACGAAAGGCCCTGTGATGCCGATGTGGGCTCCTGCGGCGAACGGCAGCACCTGAATCCGGACTTGGGGCAGCTGGGCCGCCTCCATGAGCCGCCGCAGTTGTCGCGCCATGACGTCGGGCCCGCCGATGTCCCGGCGCAGTACCGCCTCGTCCAGCACCGCGCTCAGCTTCAGCGGCGGCTCCGCCCGCAGCACGTCCTGCCTGGCCAGCCGGACCTCCACCAGCGCGTCGAGCCGCTCGTCCGGCTCCGTGCCGAGCCCGTTCACCGCGGCCCGGGTCACCGCACGCGCGTACTCGGGCGTCTGCAACAGCCCGGGCACCACGGAGGTCTCCAGCGTGCGCATCGCGCCGGCCTGGGACTCCAGACTGATGAAGTCGCGATACGTCGGTGGCAGTACCCCGCGGTACTGGTGCCACCAGTGGTGCCGTCCGCCGCCCTCGTCGGAGCCCGCCAACACCAGGAGCAACTCCCGCAGTTGGGTATCGTGCACCGCGTAGGCGTCCAGCAGTAACCGCACGTCGGCCGGTTTCACGCCGCTGGCGCCGGTCTCGATCCGGCTCACCTTCGACTGGTGCCAGCCCACCAGCCGGGCCGCCTCACCACTGGTGAGCCCCGCACTGGTGCGCAACGCACGAAGTTCGGCGCCCAGTTTCCGGCGGCGTACCGCGGGACCGTGCTGCATGGGCTACTCCTTACTCCTTCCGGGCCACCCAAATACGGTCTTCCGTCGGAGAGTTCACCGCTTCGAGCGACAGATATATGCATATCTTGGTGGATCGGCACCGTGACCGGCCGGGTAATGGCAGTCTGGCGATGAAGCACCAGTCCGGGACCGTACTCGAACCATCCGCTCCGTGTCGGACTGCGGTCCCGTGGGAAAGGGACGACGTCGCCATGGCAGACCATCTGGAAGCATCCGTCACTCTGCCGAGCGATCCCGCCTCGGTCTCCACGGCCCGCACCTATGTCATCGCCACGCTGGCGGAATGGGGTCTGCCGGCGGACACGGAGGCAGCCGAGACGATCCGGCTCATCGTCTCCGAACTCGCCACCAACGCCGTGCAGCACACTTTCGGGCAGTCACCCACCTTCACGGTGGACATCCAGCTCGACCGTGACGAACAACTGCGCATCGGGGTCACCGACAGCCATCCGCGGTTCCCGAAGCGGCTGCCGGCCGCCGTCCAGCAGGACAACGGCCGTGGCATGGTCATCATTCGCTGGCTGACCGCGGAGTGCGGCGGCAAGCTGAGAGTCCGGCCCACCCGTGAGGGCGGCAAGACCGTCTCCATCGAACTCCCGTGGACGGTACCGGCCGAGCCGGTCTCCGCGGCGGGGCAGCAGGAGCCGTAGAGAGGCGCCTCCGAAGTCGGAGGCGCCTCTCAGGGCGTCACGGCCGGACCCGCGAGGGTGACGGCAGGTCAGGTCGCCATCACCCGCACGGGGTGGGTCACTTGACCCGGCCGTACCAGACGCTCTTGGTCCAGATCTTCTGCAGCTTCACGACCTCCCCGCTCTTCGGGGAGTGCCAGATCTTCCCCTTCCCGGCATAGATGCCGACGTGGTACACGCTGGAGCCGGAGTGGAAGAACACGAGGTCTCCGGACTTGCGGTTCCCCGCGGAGATGTGGCGGGTCTTGTTGTACTGCTGGGCCGCCGTACGAGGCAGGCTTTTGCCCGCCTTCTTGAACGAGTACAGCGTGAGCCCGGAGCAGTCGAACCGGTGCGGCCCCGCGGCGCCCCACTTGTAAGGGGAGCCCTTTTTGGAGGCAGCGACCTGGAGTGCCTTCGTCGCCGGTGTCGCGGCCTCGGCGTCGGATGCGACGCCCGGGACCACGAGAGAGCCGCCCACTGCGGCGATGGTGAGAGCCGAGGCCGTACCGGCCCGGGCCATCAGCGACGGGACACGATTGAGCGCAGACATGCGCAACCCTTCGTCAGCCGCCTGTGAAGGATGACCTGTCGGATTCGGGCTGGCGAAGTTGCCCGGCCGCGTACTGCGGCTTCACCCCAAGGGCTGCTCGGAACGGCTGTTGACGGCCGATCCGGCGACCCGTCGTGCCTGGGTCCTCCACTCCTGCCGATCCACTCCTGTCGACCGGTCATCCGGACGGCGGCAGGACTCGGCGTCCGCCCGGATCGCCCCGCCGCTGCGGCGGGGTCTTGTCGTCAGAAAGGGATCTTCACGTACTCCACGCCGAAAAACCCAATGGAATCGGGGATTTGTGGCGTTACTCACCACTCACCCGTTCGGGTGGACACTCGTCTGTTCGAGGGAGCGTCGACAGGGTCGAGGACCCCCGGACCAGCGACGGAGGTACTCATTCCGGAGTCGGGCTACGCGCGTTGCGCAACCTTGGCGGCCCTGTCAAAGGAGAGGTGTCTACTCCAAACGGGGGTACGCCGTTTGGTCCGTTTGAACGCCGGTCCGGACGCCTCGCCACGCGGTCGGGCGCGCCGGGCCGGTTGCCGTCACGTCAACTGTCGGAGTGCGGCGGCACCGTGACCCGGGCCGTGCGCCGCTCGCCGTCGAGCACCCGCAGCGCCCGCGCCAGGGTCATGGCGTGCACCTCGGTCTCGCCGCGCTGATGCATGGTCGCCAGCGCGTCGCGCAGCTCGGCGGCCTTCGCCACCAGCGCCTGGGCGGCCCGCAGTCCGCGGTAGGTGTCACCGTGGTGCGCCGGGTTGATACGGCCGAGCAGGTCGACGGCCTCGAGATAACGGTCGATCAACTCGCCCTCGGCGCGCGTCAGGGCGGGCAGCGGCGGAAGCTCCGGTGGCAGCATCGCTTGCTCACCGGGCGCCGGGCGCGGTGAGCGACGCCTTGCGGCTGGGGATGATCTGGTCCACCAGGCCGTACTCCACGGCTCCTTGCGCGTCCAGGATCTTGTCCCGCTCGATGTCCGCGGTGACTTGCTCGTGGGTGCGTCCGGTGTGCCGTACGAGCATCTCCTCCAGGCGGGACCGGATGCGCCCCAACTCCTCCGCCTGGATGGCCAGGTCGCTGGCCTGCCCCTCCACCGGCTGGGGCAGGGACGGCTGGTGGATCACCACGCGTGCGCCGGGCAGGGCGAACCGCCTGCCCGGGGTGCCCGCCGCCAGCAGCACCGCGGCGGACGAGCCGGCCTGCCCCAGGCAGATCGTCTCCACGTCGCAGGTGACGAACTGCATCGTGTCGTAGATCGCCGACATCGCGCTGAACGAGCCGCCGGGGGAGTTGATGTAGAGGGAGATGTCCCGGTCCGGATCCTGGTACTCGAGGTGCATGAACTGGGCCATCACATCGTTCGCCGACGTGTCGTCGACCTGTGTCCCGAGAAAGACGATCCGCTCCTCCAGGAGCTTCGAGTACGGGTCCATCGTCTTCGAGCCGGAGCTCGTGCGCTCCGTGAACTCGGGCAGCACATAGCGGGCGGACGGTCGGGTCATGAGGCACCCCTCCTTCGTGTCTGTAAAAAATGTACAGGATGTACGTGACGCTAGAATGGGGTCATGGCCTACGAGATTCCGGTGACGCAAGCCAGAGCTGAACTCGCCGACCTGATCAACCGCGTGGTGTACGGCGGTGAGCGCGTCGTCGTGACCCGCCACGGCAAGCCCCTCGTCGCCCTTGTCTCCGCCGCTGACCTGGAACGACTGGAGCTGCTCGCGGAGCCCGTCGGGCCGGCCGAGCTCGCCGAGGAGCAGGTGATCACCGCGGTCTCCGCCGTCCGGGAGGTCGCGTCCGCTCCCCGCGAACAGCAGCGCTTCGGCATCACGGCGCACCACCGGGGGACCGGGGCCTCCTGAGGCACGGAAAAGACCGTGCACCCACAGGGGTGCACGGTCATGGTCGCGGGGCGGTCCGTCAGCCGACCGGCGCGAGCTCTCGCTCCGACACCAGGGGCTCGACGCTCTTCTTTCGGTCCTTGAGCGCGCTTCCGAGCAGGACCGCGCCGAGGCCGAGCGCCGCCCACCAGGCCAGGGTCAGCGCGGGGCCCGTCGCTGCCGCGCCGTCGAGGTACGCCACCGAGCGGGTCAGGGTCGCGCTGGCGCCCGGCGGCAGCCACTGGCCGATCATGCCGGCCGGCTCGGGCAGCATCTGCGGCGCCGAGGCCGCGCCGGACCACGGGTTGCCGAACAGCATGACCACGCCGGCGACGATGCCCACGCCGGCGGTGCCGAACAGGGCGGCGAGACCTGCGACGGCGCCGCACACGGCCAGCGCCGCCAGTGCGAACACCCCGGCCTCCGCCCACCAGTCGCCCGCGATCACTCCGAGCCAGCTGTCCGCGACACCGGCGGCGGCCACGCCGACCAGCGCGGAGGTGCCGACCAGGACGATCACGGCACGCGCCCCGCGCAGCCCGCTGAAGGTCACCACCCCGCCCGCCGCCATACCGGCCAGGGCCAGCGGCAGCACGCTCGCGGTGAGGGCGGCGCCGCGCGGGTCCGCGGCCGGGGCGGCCACGACGTCGACCGTCCTGACCTGTGTGCCGTCGGCGGCGGCCTGCTCCGCCACCGCCTGCTGGAGCAGCTGGGCGACGACCGGGCTCGCGGCCGAGGCGGTCAGCAGCCGGGGACCGTCGGCGGTGACGACGACCGCCCCGTATACGGTCCGGTCCTCGATGGCGTCCCGGGCCGCGGCCTCGTCCTTGTAGTGGTGGAGCTCGAACGCTCCGTCGTGCTGTGCCAGTTGCTTCTCCACCTGGGCGGTCGCGGCGGCGGGCCCGGCCACGCCGAGCGGCAGGTCGCGGGGCGCGGTGCGGGCGGCGGGCCAGGCGAAGGCCCACAGGGCGAGCGCCGCGATGACCGGGACGAGGAGGGCGACCGCGATCATGCGGCGGGCGTTCCCGGTGGGGGCGGTGGACATGGCGTGTTCCTTCCGAGCGGAATTCAAAAAGAAGGATCGTTCGTTTTAGTTGTGTCACCACCGTCCTGCCGTCGCCGCCTCTTGTCAAGAAGGAACGTTCGTTTTAAGTTGGGGACCATGGCCCGCGTATCCCAGGAACACCTCGACGCCCGTCGCCGGCAGATCCTCGACGGCGCCGCGGTCTGCTTCGCCCGCAACGGCTTCCACGCCACGTCCATGCAGGACGTGCTGAAGGAGGTCGACCTGTCGGCCGGAGCGGTGTACCGCTACTTCAGCGGCAAGGAGGAGCTGATCGCCGCGGTCGTCGGAGAGGTGCTCGACTCGGTCCGCACGGCCTTCGAGGAGGCGTCGCACCAGAGCCCGCCCCCGCCGCCGGATGACCTCATCACCCTGGTCATGGGCCGGACCCTGGCCGCCCGGGAGAACCTGACCGTCGACGGCGAGCCCGCCTTCCCGCGGCTCGTCATCCAGGTGTGGGGGGAAACGCTGCGCAACAAGGAACTGGCGGTCGTGCTGCACGACGGATACGCCGGGGTGCGTCAGGCCTGGACGCGGATCGTCGAGGGCTACCAGGACGCCGGGATGATGAGAGCCGACGTACCGTCGGACCACGTGGCCCGCACGATGATCGCGGTCGCGGTCGGATTCCTCGCCCAGCAGTCCCTCTTCGGGCCCGCCCCGGTCGAGGTCCTCCGCGACGGTCTACGGGCGTTGATGAGCATGCCGGACCCGCGCACCGCAACCGGTGGATCACAGCTCGGTTAACTTGCTTGAAATGCGGTCCAACTAGCCTGCCGCCACGCCACCAGGGACTTTGCCCCGGGGCTGAGGCAACCGGACCCCGCACGGTCCGGAGCGAGGACTGTGAGGTGGGACGTGCAACTGACCCCGCACGAGCAAGAGAGGCTGCTCATCCACGTGGCGGCCGACGTGGCCGAGAAGCGCCGGGCCCGGGGGCTCAAGCTCAACCACCCCGAGGCGGTCGCCCTCATCACGTCGCACATCCTCGAAGGCGCCCGTGACGGCCGTACGGTCGCCGAACTGATGGCCTCCGGACGCAAGCTGCTCACCCGGGACGACGTCATGGAGGGCATCCCCGAGATGATCCACGACGTCCAGGTCGAGGCGACCTTCCCGGACGGCACCAAGCTCGTCACCGTCCACGACCCGATCGTCTGACGGGGGCTGCCGTGATTCCCGGAGAGATCCTTTTCGCCGAGGGCCCGATCGTCTACAACGAGGGCCGTGAGGTCACCCGCCTCACCGTCCTCAACGCCGCCGACCGGCCCGTCCAGGTCGGCTCCCACTACCACTTCGCCGAGGCCAACCCCGGCCTGGAGTTCGACCGTGCCGCCGCGCGCGGCATGCGGCTGAACGTCGCCGCCGGCACCGCCGTGCGCTTCGAGCCCGGGATCCCCGTCGACGTCGAACTCGTCCTGCTCGCCGGCGCCCGGATCGTGCCCGGACTGCGCGGGGAGACCGGAGGTGCCCTCGATGCCTGAGATCTCGCGTGCCGCGTACGCCGACCTGTTCGGCCCGACGACCGGCGACCGCATCCGGCTCGCCGACACCGACCTGATCGTCGAGATCGAGGAGGACCGTTCCGGCGGACCCGGACTCGCCGGTGACGAGGCGGTGTTCGGCGGTGGCAAGGTCATCCGTGAGTCCATGGGGCAGTCGCGTGCTACGCGCGCAGACGGCACCCCGGACACCGTCATCACGGGCGCGGTGATCATCGACCACTGGGGGATCGTCAAGGCCGACGTCGGCATCCGCGACGGCCGGATCACCGCGATCGGCAAGGCCGGCAACCCGGACACGATGGACGGCGTCCACCCCGACCTGGTCCTCGGCCCCGAGACCGAGATCATCGCGGGCAACGGGCGGATCCTCACCGCCGGCGCGGTCGACGCGCACGTCCACTTCATCTGCCCGCAGATCGCCGACGAGGCGCTGTCCGCCGGTGTCACCACGCTCGTCGGCGGCGGCACCGGACCCGCCGAGGGTTCGAAGGCGACCACCGTCACCCCCGGCCCCTGGCACCTCGCCCGCATGATGGAGGCGATGGAGCAGTACCCCCTCAACATCGGCTTCCTCGGCAAGGGCAACACCGTCTCGCACGAGGCGATGCTCTCCCAGATCCGCGGCGGAGCACTGGGGCTGAAGCTCCACGAGGACTGGGGCTCGACCCCGGCCGTCATCGACGCCTCGCTGACGGTGGCGGACCGGACGGGTGTCCAGGTCGCCATCCACACGGACACCCTCAACGAGGCCGGATTCGTCGGCGACACGCTCGCCGCGATCGCCGGACGCGGCATCCACGCCTACCACACCGAGGGTGCGGGCGGCGGGCACGCGCCGGACATCATGACCGTCGTCTCCGAGCCGCACGTCCTGCCCAGCTCGACCAACCCGACGCGGCCCTTCACCGTCAACACCGCCGAGGAACACCTCGACATGCTGATGGTCTGCCACCACCTCAACCCGGCGGTACCGGAGGACCTGGCCTTCGCCGAGTCCCGGATCCGGCCGACGACGATCGGCGCGGAGGACATCCTCCACGACCTCGGCGCGATCTCGATCATCTCGTCCGACGCCCAGGCCATGGGCCGCGTCGGCGAGGTCATCATGCGGACCTGGCAGACCGCCCACGTCATGAAGCGCAAGCGGGGCGCGCTGCCCGGGGACGGCCGCGCGGACAACCACCGGGTGCGCCGGTACGTCGCCAAGTACACGATCAACCCGGCGATCGCGCAGGGCCTGGCCCGGGAGGTCGGGTCGGTGGAGACCGGCAAGCTCGCCGACCTCGTGCTGTGGGAGCCCGCGTTCTTCGGGGTCAAGCCGCATCTGGTCGTCAAGGGCGGGCAGATCGCCTATGCGCAGATGGGCGACGCCAACGCGTCGATCCCCACCCCCCAGCCGATCCTGCCGCGGCCGATGTTCGGCGCGATCGGGCGTGCGCCGGCCTCCAACTCGTTCAACTTCGTCGCCCCGCTGGCGATCGAGGACGGGCTGCCGGAGCGGCTTCAGCTCGGGAAGCGGTTCGTGGCGATCGAGTCGACGCGCGGGGTCACCAAGGCGGACATGCGCGAGAACGACGCGCGGCCTCGGGTGCAGGTCGATCCCGACAGCTTCGCCGTGCACATCGACGGGGAGCTGGTCGAGGCCACGCCCGCCGCCGAACTGCCCATGGCCCAGCGTTACTTCCTGTTCTGATGTCCAGGGGAGCACTTCTCGTCCTGGCCGACGGCCGCTTTCCCGCCGGGGGGCATGCGCACTCCGGCGGGGCCGAGGCGGCCGTCAAGGCCGGGCGGATCACCGGGGCGGCGAGCCTGGAGGCGTTCTGCCAGGGGCGGCTGCAGACGGCGGGGCTGGTCTCCGCGTCGCTGGCTGCTGCGGCCGTACTGGGAGTGGATCCCGTGGAGTTGGACGCGGCCGCGGATGCCCGTACGCCGTCGCCCGCGCTGCGGGTTGCCGCGCGGAAGCTGGGGCGGCAGTTGATGCGGGCCGCGCGGGCCACCTGGCCGTCGAATGAACTCGACGCCCTGGCACGGGAGTTCCCCAAGGGGGCGCACCAGCCCGTGGTGTTGGGTGTCACGGCTCGGGCGGCCGGGCTCGATGCGGTCGACGCGGCCTACTGCGCGGCGTACGAGAGTGTGAGTGGGCCGGCTTCGGCGACGGTGCGGTTGCTGAGTCTCGATCCGTTCGACGCCACGGGGGTGCTGGCCCGGTTGGCGCCGGAGCTGGACCGTGTCGCGGATCAGGCGGTGGAGGCCGGTCGCAGGGCGCGGGATGAGGGTGTGGGTGCCTTGCCCGCGGCTTCCGCGCCGTTGCTGGAGATCTCGGCGGAGTTGCATGCGGCTTGGCCGGTGCGGCTGTTCGCGTCGTAGGGGTTTGGTTTGATCGCCCCCGCCGCCCTTACCCGTTCCCATCCCCAGGGGCGCTGCCCCTTCGACCCCGCTGCCCCTTCGACCCCGCCGGGGCTCCGCCCCAGACCCCGATCGGCCCTGAAGGGGCCTCGTCCTCAAACGCCGGACGGGCTGAATTGCCCAGACCCGCCGCTGACCTGTGAAACGCGTCCAGGTCACCCACCCAGGGGCGCGGGGAACTGCCTGACCAGCCCCCACGAACCCGCACCCGACCACTACGTGTAGGAGCCGTACATGCACCTCGACCACCACCACGACGGCCCCGCCGCCCTCAGCGCGGACGCGCACCGTCCCGACGGCTCGCGGCGTGCTCTGCGTATCGGGCTCGGTGGGCCCGTCGGATCGGGCAAGACCGCCACCGTCGCCGCGCTCTGCCGTGCCCTGCGTGACGAGTTGTCCCTCGCGGTCGTCACCAATGACATCTACACGCGCGAGGACGCCGAGTTCCTGCTGCGTGAGGCCGTGCTGCCGCCCGAGCGGATCACCGCCGTGGAGACGGGCGCCTGTCCGCACACCGCGATCCGGGACGACATCTCGGCGAACCTCGAAGCGGTGGAGGATCTGGAGGACGAGATCGGGCCGTTGGATCTCGTGCTGGTCGAGAGCGGTGGCGACAACCTCACCGCGACCTTCTCCAAGGGGCTCGTGGACGCACAGATCTTCGTGATCGACGTCGCCGGCGGGGACGACATCCCGCGCAAGGGCGGCCCTGGTGTGACCACCGCCGATCTCCTCATCGTCAACAAGACCGACCTCGCCCCCTACGTCGGCTCGGATCTCGCGCGGATGGCGGCGGACGCGAAGGCGCAGCGGGCCGAACTGCCGGTCGTCTTCCAGTCGCTCAGGAGCGAGGCCGGGGTGGCGGACGTCGCCGCGTGGGTGCGTGCGCGGCTGGCCGCGTGGACCGCATGACGGCGGGCGTGAAGGCCACCGCGCGGATCGGGGCGCGGGACGACGGACGCGGCGGTACGTCGCTGCCGGTGCTGGAGGGCGACGGGCCGCTGGCGTTGCGGCGGACCCGGGGGAGTGCCGACGAGGCACGGGTCATGCTCGTCGGTGCGATGAGCGGGCCGCTCGGTGGGGATCACTTCACCGTCGAGGCCGATGTGGCGGACGGGGCCCGGCTGCGGGTCGGGTCGGCCGCCGCCACCATCGCACTGCCGGGACAGGCCAAGGGGGAGGCCCGGTACGACGTACGGCTCACCGTCGCCGACCGGGGCGAACTGCACTGGCTGCCGGAGCAGTTGATCTCCGCGCAGGGCAGCGAGCTGTACGTCACCACACGGGCCGACGTGGCGGCGACCGGGCGGCTCGTCCTGCGTGAGGAGCAGGTTTTGGGGAGGGCCGCCGAGCAACCCGGCCGGCTCACCAGCCGTCTCACCCTGTGTGTGGCCGGGCGTACCGTCCTCGACCAGGAGTTGGCCTGCGGGCCCGGGGCGCCGGCCGGCTGGGACGGTCCCGCCCTGCTGGCGGGTCATCGGGCCGTGGGGCAACTGATCGTCGTACGGCCGGAGTTCGCCGTGGAGCCGGTCGCCGCGCGCGTGCTCGGGGACGGTGCCGTGGTCGTGCCGCTCGCCGGGCCGGCCGTTCTGGTGAGCGCAGTGGCGCCGGACGCGCTGAGGCTGCGCAGGCTTTTGGACGAGGCGCTGGCCTCGCTCGGGTAGCGAACGCCCCTCTCCGTTTATCGGATTGGTAAAGAAGAGGCGGCCACCCCTGTTCTCAGGCAACGCACAGCCGCGAGGATCCCCTTGTCATCAACGACATAGGGGAGTTCCAGTTGAGGCACCACAGATCGACAAGGCGGGCCGCGGCGTTCGGCTCGGCCGGAGTGCTGGTCACGGCGACCCTGATAGCGGGGGCCGTCACGGCACCCACCGCCAGCGCGAGTGCGGCCGGCCGCCACGGCCAGGACCGTGAGGCGCGTGGCGCCGCCATCGCCGCCGCCCGCGCCGAGAAGGCCGGGATCGACTGGCAGGACTGTCCCGCCGACTGGGGGCTCGAGAAGCCGATCCAGTGCGGCTGGGTCAGCGTGCCGCTGGACTACGCGAAGCCGGGCGGCAAGCAGATCAAGCTCGCCGTCGACCGGATCGGCAACACCGGGACCAAGGCCGAGCGCCAGGGCGCGCTCATCTACAACCCGGGCGGTCCCGGCGGCTCCGGCCTGCGCTTCCCGCGCCGGGTCACCACCAAGGCCCCGGTGTGGGTCAACACGTCCAAGGCGTACGACTTCGTGGGCTTCGACCCGCGAGGCGTGGGCCATTCGGCGCCGATCTCCTGCATCGACCCGCAGGAGTTCGTGAAGGCGCCCAAGGCGGACCCGGTGCCCGGCTCCGAGGCCGACAAGCTCGCCCAGCGCAAGCTCGCCCGTGAGTACGCGGAGGGCTGTGCCGAGCGCAGCGGCGAGATGCTGCCGCACATGACCACGCCGAACACCGCGCGCGACCTGGACGTCATCCGCGCCGCGCTCGGCGAGAAGAAGCTCAACTACCTCGGCGTCTCTTACGGCACGTACCTCGGCGCCGTCTACGGCACGCTGTTCCCGGGCCACGTCCGCCGCATGGTCGTCGACAGCGTCGTCAGCCCGTCGCGGGAGAAGATCTGGTACGAGGCCAACCTCGACCAGGACGTCGCCTTCGAGATGCGCTGGAAGGACTGGCAGGACTGGGTCGCCGCCAACGACGCCGCCTTCCACCTCGGCACCACCCGTGCCGAAGTCCAGGCGAAGTGGCTGGAGTTGCGTGCCACGGCCAAGAAAAGCCCCATCGGTGGCGTCGTCGGCCCCGCCGAGCTGATCGGCTTCTTCCAGAGCGCCCCGTACTACGACTCCGCGTGGGTCTCGACGGCCACCGTGCTCAGCAAGTACTTCGCCGGTGACACCCAGGCGGTCGTCGACGCGGCCGCGCCCGACCTGTCGGACACCGCGGGCAACGCCACCTCGGAGAACGGCAACGCCGTCTACACGGCCGTCGAGTGCACCGACGCCAAGTGGCCCACCAGCTGGAAGAAGTGGGACCGCGACAACACCCGGCTGCACAAGGACTACCCGTTCCTCACCTGGGCCAACGCCTGGATGAACCTGCCCTGCGCGACCTGGCCGGTCAAGCAGCAGACCCCGGTGGACGTCAGGACCGGCAAGGGACTGCCCGGTGTGCTGATCGTCCAGTCCGAGCGTGACGCGGCGACCCCGTACGGCGGTGCGGTCGAGCTGCACAAGCGGTTCAAGGGCTCCCGCCTGATCACCGAGAAGAACGCCGGCTCCCACGGCGTGACCAGCCTGGTCAACCCGTGCATCAACGAGCGGGTGGACTCCTACCTGCTCAGCGGCAAGCTGGACGCCTCCGACGTCACGTGCGGACCGCACGCGACGCCGAAGCCGTAACACCCGAGGGGCGGCCCCGGTCGGGCCGCCCCTCTTTCATGCCGTGAACCAGGCGTCCTCCGCCGCGTAGTCGAAGAGGTCGCCGTACGACTGGGCCATCTTCGGGTAGGCCTCCCGCCAGTCCCGCCCGGCCAGGTGTCCCTCGATCCAGGCGACGGTCTCGGGCAGCGTCTGCGCGTACCGGACCACCGCCCGGTACCCCAACTCCCGTTCGGCGGCGGTCATGTCGCAGACGACGGGCACCGGCACCGACCACGGGGTGCCCCCGACCGTGGGCGAGGGCGGTGGCCCGTCGACGAGCACGTCCTCCCGCTCCACGCCCATCACGGCGTCGATGGCCCGGGCGATCTCCGCCACCGTCGGCGCGTCCGGGTCCACGGCGTTGAGCACCCGGGTCCCGGGCCGCGTGGCGGCCAGCCGGACCAGCTCGGCGATGTTGTGGACGCTCGCCGGATGGAACCGGCTCCGGCCGCCGTAGGCGAGGACGCGCCGGGCCCTCCCGTCCAGGTTCCGCTTGACGAACCAGAGCTCGCGCGGTGTCCGGCAGTGCGGCCCGTGGATGGCACCCGCCCGCAGCAGTGTGGTGGGCAACCGCTCGCCGGCGCCCAGCAGTTCGCGCTCCAGCGCGGCCTTGCGGGTGCTGTACGACAGGTCTCCCGGTTGAACGGTTCGCTGGTCCTCGGTGATCCACACCGGGTACTCGGGAAAGCCGTCCGGCTCGTCCTGGGTGTCGAAGTTACGGCCCTTGTCGTCCTCGTACACCGACACGCTGGAGATGACGACGGCGGACCCGACGCGATCGGCGAGGCCGGTCAACTGCCGGGCGTGCGCGGCCCCGTAGGCCACCATGTCGACCAGCACATCGCATCCGTCACCCACCGCGGCGGCGAGCGCGGTGTCGTCCTCGCGATCGGCGCGGGCGACCCGTACCTCCCCGGGCCAGCTCTCGTCCCGCCCGCCGCCCCTGGAGACGGCGGTCACCTCCCACCCGTCGCGGGCCAGCGCACCCACCGCCGCCCGGCCGATCTGCCCGGTCGCCCCGATCACCACAGCACGTCGCGTCATACGGCGACAGTACGACCGTCGACTCGGGGCGTTCCAGGGCCTTCTGCCGACAGCAGAGGTCAGCGCAGGGGGATCCGCGGGAACCGGCGTTCCTTCTCGGAGCGCTTCGCGGCTTCCGCGGCCTTCGCGACGGCCGCGTACTCGTCGACGTACTCCTGCCCGGAGAGGTTGAGGATGGCGTAGATGATCTCGTCGGTGATGGCGCGCAGGATCGCCTTCTCGTTCTCCATGCCTTCGTAGCGGGAGAAGTCGAGGGGTTCGCCGAAGCGGATGGTCACGGGGTGGATGTTGGGGATGACCTTGCCGGGCGGCTGGGCCTCGAAGGTGCCGATCATCGCGCAGGGGATGACGGGCACCCCGGCCTTCAGCGCCATCACCGCCACACCGACCTTGCCCTTGTAGAGCCGGCCGTCGTGCGACCGCGTGCCCTCCGGGTAGATCCCGAGCAGCTCGTC
This sequence comes from Streptomyces sp. NBC_00019, assembly GCF_045041015.1. NCBI lineage: Bacteria > Bacillati > Actinomycetota > Actinomycetes > Kitasatosporales > Streptomycetaceae > Streptomyces > Streptomyces sp. NBC_00019. The sequence continues at coordinate 1,921,734 of NZ_CP108302.1, read as the reverse complement.
CTTGCCCAGCACCCCGAGACCCTCACGGATGGCGGCCTGGCCGGCCTCCTTGCCGGTGCGGTCGACGGGGATCTGCCCGGCGCTGCGGAAGAAGAACGCGGTGAGCCGGCCCTTCACACCCGGGCCCGTGAAGTACTCCTTCTTCGCGAGGAAGGTGATGCGGCGCTTGAGGATCGCCGGCATCAGGAAGTGGTCCGCGAAGGACAGGTGATTACCGGCGACGATGGCAGCCCCGCTCGCCGGCACGTGCTCGAGCCCCTCGATCCGTGGCCGGAAAACCAGCCTCAGCAGGGGTCCCAACAACACGTATTTGAGCAGGTAGTAGAACAACTGGACGCTCCTCACTCCGGCATATCGGCTCAACCGCCGCGTTCCAGCAGGTCAACCGGCGTGTCGTGGGGGTGCCAGTGTATGTGCATGCGGGGGCGCGCGGAACTGGGTCGCGAACGGCGGGGAGGCGACCGCGGGATCAGCCTGGTGCTACTGGCGGGTAGGCGGCAGTGAGATCGCTCAGCATGACGGATTCCCGAGCATGGGTGGCGGAGAGGGAGGTCTTGCGTCCCGGCGCGATGAGGGGCGTGTGCTTCGACCGGGGACAAGGACGGGGCAGGCTCCCCGTGACCGTCCGGGAACGGTCGCGGGGAGCCTGCCCCTCGCCGGGTACTCAGCCCCGCGTCAGCACCTTCTCCAACGTCCCGAGCGCACCGGAGAGTTCATCCCCCGTGATCGTCAACGGCGGCGCCAGCCGGATCGTCGACCCGTGGGTGTCCTTGACCAACACGCCTTCCCGCATCAGCCGTTCACTGATCTCCCGCCCGGTCCCGAACACCGGGTCGATGTCGACGCCCGCCCACAGCCCGCGGGCACGGAAGCCGAGGACGCCCTTGCCGACCAGCTCCGAAAGACCGTCCCGCAGCACCACGCCCAACTCGGTGGCCCGGCGCTGGAATTCGCCCGTCTCCAGGAGCTCGACCACGGCCGTGCCGACCGCGGCCGCGAGCGGGTTGCCGCCGAACGTGGAGCCGTGCTCACCCGGTCGCAGCACGCCCAGCACATCCCGGCGGGCCACCACCGCGGACACCGGGACGATGCCGCCGCCGAGCGCCTTGCCGAGGAGCAGCATGTCCGGGACGACCGACTCGTGCTCGACGGCCAGCGTGCGGCCCGTGCGGCCGAGACCGGACTGGATCTCGTCCGCGATGAAGAGACAGCCCTTGCGGCGGGTCAGTTCGCGTACGCCGGTGAGGTAGCCCTCGTCCGGGATCACGACCCCCGCCTCGCCCTGGATGGGCTCCAGGAGCACCGCCGCCGTCGTGTCGTCGACCGCCGCCTCCAGCGCCGCCAGGTCGTTGTACGGCACGATCCGGAAACCGGGGGTGAACGGACCGAAGCCCGCGCGGGCCGTCTCGTCGGTGGAGAACGACACGATCGTCGTCGTACGGCCGTGGAAGTTCTCCGCGGCGACCACGATCGTCGCCCGGTCCGCGGGGACGCCCTTCACCTCGTACGCCCACTTGCGGGCCACCTTGATGGCGCTCTCGACCGCTTCGGCGCCGGTGTTCATCGGCAGCACCATGTCGAGACCCGTCAACCGGGTCAGGCGCTGGGCGAACTCGGCCAGCTTGTCGTTGTGGAAGGCCCGTGAGGTGAGCGTCAGACGGTCCAGCTGGCGGTGGGCCGCCTCGATCAGTGCCGGGTGGCGGTGGCCGAAGTTGAGGGCCGAGTAGCCGGCCAGCATGTCCAGGTAGCGGCGGCCCTCGACGTCCTCCACCCAGGTGCCCTCGGCGCGGGCGACGACCACGGGCAGGGGGTGGTAGTTGTGCGCCAGGACCGGTTCCTCGGCGCTGATCAGATCGGCGGAGGAGCGCGTGTGTACGGCAGCGGTCATGAGCGGATCTCCTGGGTGCAGCACTTGATGCCGCCGCCGGCCTTGTGGAACTCGGAGAGGTCGACGGGGACGGGGACATAGCCGTGGTCGTCGAGGCGCGCGGCCAGCGCCTCGGCCTGCGGTGCGATGAAGACATGACGGCCGTCGGACAGCGAGTTCAGTCCGAAAGCCATCGCGTCGTTCCGGGTCGCGAGCACCGCGCGGGGGTACAGCCGTGCGAGTACCTCGCGGCTGCCCGGTGAGAACGCCTCCGGGTAGTACACGATGTTGTTCTCGCCCTCGGAGTCGTCCAGGACGAACAGTGCGGTGTCCAGGTGGTAGAAGTGCGGGTCCACCAGCGTCAGGCTGATCACCGGGTGGCCGAAGAACTCCTGCACCTCGCGGTGGGCCTCCCGGGTCGTCCGGAAGCCGGTGCCGGCCAGTACGTACCGGCCCGTCCAGACGAGGTCGCCCTCGCCCTCGCAGACGGACGCCGGGCGGTGGACCTCGTAGCCCGCCGTCTTGAACCACAGGTCGTAGTGCGTGGACTCGGGGCGCCGCTCGGGCGCGTGGAACAGCGAGCCGAAGACACGGCCGCCGACGACGACCGCCGAGTTCGCGGCGAAGACCATGTCCGGGAGACCGGGGACCGGGTCCAGGGCGTCGACGGCGTGGCCGTGGGAGCGGTAGGCGCCGATCAGCGCCTGCCACTGCTCCTGGGCCAGGTCCACGTCGACGTGCGTGTCGGGATGCATCCAGGGATTGATCGCGTACTGCACGGCGAAGTGTCTGGGTTCGCAGACGAGGAAACGCCGTCGGCGCTGCACACGGGAGTCGGACACAGAGGGGTTCCTCCGCTTCCTGCGGTGTCTACTGAGGGTTGACACCAAGGTAAGAAGTGGCGGTCACGCCCGACAAGCAACAAGAATTGCGTGTCTGCGCAGGAATGCTGCGTCTTTCTCCGGTTCAACGCAGCTCTGATGCGCGCTGCGAGGTTTCGGCCGGTGCGGGCTGGCTCGCCCCCGCCTCCGGGCTCTCCGGGATCAGATGGGACAGCACCATCACACTGATCGTCTTGCGGATGAAGGGCTCGATCCGGATCCGCTCCAGCACCTCCTCGAAGTGCTCCACGTCCCGCGCCCGCACATGCAGCAGCGCGTCCGCACCGCCCGTCACGGTCATCGCCGCGGTGATCTCCGGATGGTTGCGCACCACCTCCGCGAGCCGCCGCGGCGGCGCCGCACCCTCGCAGTACACCTCGACGTACGCCTCCGTGCGCCAGCCCAGCGCCGACGGCTGCACCGTGGCCGTGAACCCGGTGATCACGCCGGTCTCGCGCAACCGGTCCACGCGCCGCTTGACCGCCGTGGAGGACAGCCCCACGGCCGTGCCGATCTCGGCGAAGCTCGTCCTGGCGTTCGCCATCAGAGCGGCGATGATCTTCCGGTCGAGCTCGTCGAACGGTGCGGGCGCGCTGTGCATGTCGGCACTGTATCCAGCGGGAACGTCCATACCTCGGCACGTGTGCAGACGTGCGAATTGCTCCTACACTCCGGGTTCATGCTGCGCGCCCTGGCTGTCGACGACGAACGCCCCTCGCTGGAGGAACTTCTCTACCTCCTGAACGCCGACCCCCGGATCGGTACCGCGGAGGGCGCCGGCGACGCGACCGAGGCGCTGCGCCGCATCAACCGGGCCCTGGAATCCGGGCCGCACGGCCCCGAGGCGATCGACGTCGTCTTCCTCGACATCAACATGCCCGGCCTAGACGGCCTCGACCTGGCCCGGCTGCTCACCGGATTCGCCCGGCCGCCGCTGGTCGTGTTCGTCACCGCCCACGAGGACTTCGCCGTACAGGCCTTCGACCTCAAGGCGGTGGACTACGTCCTCAAGCCCGTCCGCAAGGAACGCCTCGCGGAGGCGGTCCGTCGCGTCGTCGAACTGCGCGCCGCCGAGATCCGCGGCACCACCCCGCGCATCCCCGTCAGCGAGCCCGACCCCGACCACATGCCCGTGGAACTGGGGGGCGTGACCCGTTTCGTCAGCGTCGAGGACATCACCCACGTCGAGGCCCAGGGCGACTACGCCCGGCTGCACACGACCAAGGGCAGCCACCTCGTCCGCATCCCCCTGTCCACCCTGGAGGAGCGCTGGCGCTCCCGCGGATTCGTCCGAATCCACCGCCGCCACCTCGTCGCCCTGCGCCACGTCGGCGAACTGCGCCTCGACGCCGGCACCGTCAGCGTCCTGGTCGGCTCCGAGGAACTCCAGGTCAGCCGCCGCCACACCCGCGAACTGCGGGACCTGCTGATGAGGAGGCCGTGACGGTGCCCCAGAACCAGAACCCCGCCGAACGCCGGGTCGTCGTCACCGGCCCGCCCCGGCAGACCCGCCGCGTCCCCGGCTACTACCGGCCCCGCACCGAGATCGACGAGCAGACCACCCTCGGCCACACCTACGTCCGCTCCCTCATGCGCACCCAACTGCGCGCCGCCCTCACCGTGTTCGCCGTCCTCGGCCTGCTCGTCGGCCCGCTCCCGCTGCTCTTCGCCGCGATGCCGGACACCCGCCGCGTGGAGTGGGCGGTCCTCGGCTTCGGCCTGTACGTCCCGCTGGTGCTCCTCGCCCGCTGGTACGTGCGGCGGGCGGAGCGCAACGAACGCGACTTCGTACGCCTAGTAGAAGACCGATGAACTCCAGCTACGCCGTTCCGGCCGTCGCCCTCGTCGTGGTCGCCACCGTCCTCGTCGGCGCCTTCGGCCTGCGGATCTCCCGCACCACGTCCGACTTCTACGTCGCCTCGCGCACCGTCGGCCCCCGTCTCAACGCCGCCGCCATCAGCGGTGAGTACCTCTCCGCCGCCTCCTTCCTCGGCATCGCGGGCCTGGTCCTGGTCCAGGGCCCCGACATGCTCTGGTACCCGGTCGGCTACACCGCCGGCTACCTCGTCCTGCTGATCTTCGTCGCCGCCCCGCTGCGCCGCTCCGGCGCCTACACGCTGCCCGACTTCGCCGAGGCCCGGCTCGCCTCCCAGGCGGTACGACGGCTCGCGGGGGCCTTCGTCGTCGGCGTCGGCTGGCTGTATCTGCTGCCCCAACTCCAGGGCGCCGGGCTCACGCTGACGGTCCTGACCGGGGCACCCGACGGGCTCGGCGGAGTGATCGTCGCCGTCGTCGTGGTCGCGACCGTCGCCGCGGGCGGCATGCGCAGCATCACCTTCGTGCAGGCCTTCCAGTACTGGCTCAAGCTCACCGCCCTGCTCGTCCCCGCCCTCTTCCTCGTCCTCGCCTGGCAGGGCGACGGCGCCCCCACCCACGCCTTCGAGGAACCGGCCACCTTCCGCGAACAGCGGGTTGTCCGCGTCGACGACAGCCTCGACCTGAAACTCGACCGCCCGCTGACCGTCACGGTCGACGGCACCGTCGACGGCCGCGCCCACGAGGACACCGAACTCCGCCTCCCCGCCGGCACCCGCCACATCGACGCCGGCACCCGGCTGACCTTCGCCCAGGGCGCCCCCGTCCCCGAGGCCGACCGCAACGGCGGAGCCGGCCTGTCGCCCTCCCAGGCCGAGACCCGCGGCGAACGCCCGCTGTACGCCACGTACGGACTGATCCTCGCGACCTTCCTCGGCACCATGGGCCTGCCGCACGTGGTGGTCCGCTTCTACACCAGCCCGCACGGCGTCGCCGCCCGCCGCACCACCGTCGCGGTCCTCGGCCTGATCGGCGCCTTCTACCTCCTGCCGCCGGTCTACGGCGCCCTCGGCCGCCTGTACGCCCCCGAACTCACCCTCACCTCGAACGCGGACGCCGCCGTCCTGCTGCTGCCCGACCGGATGATCGGCGGCCTCGGCGGCGACCTCCTCGGCGCACTGGTCGCCGGGGGAGCCTTCGCCGCGTTCCTGTCGACCGCCTCGGGGCTGACCATGGCGGTGGCCGGCGTGCTCACCCAGGACGTCCTCCCCTCCCGCGGCGTACGACACTTCAGGCTCGGCACGGTCCTCGCCATGGCCGTGCCGCTGGCGGCGAGCGTTCTGGTCGGCGGCCTGCCGGTCGCCGACGCGGTCGGGCTCGCCTTCGCGGTGTCGGCCTCCTCCTTCTGCCCGCTGCTCGTCCTCGGCATCTGGTGGCGCCGTCTGACCCCGCCGGGCGCGGCCGCCGGGATGCTGGTGGGCGGCGGCTCCGCCCTGGTCGCCGTGGCCGCGACGATGGCCGGTTTCCCCGGCACCGGAGCACTCCACGCCCTGCTCGCCTGGCCCGCCCTCTGGTCGGTACCGCTGGCCTTCCTCACCATGGTCCTGGTGTCCCTGGCCACCCCGGGCCGGGTCCCGGCCGGAACGGCGGCGATCCTGGCGCGTTTCCATCTGCCGGAGGAACTGCGGGCGGAGGCGAAGGCATGAGGACATCCCTGACGAGCCTGAACGGGGCGGTCGTATGAGCGGCTTCCTCGCCGGCCTCTGTGTCGCCATCCTCCCCCTGCTCGCCGCCGGCTTCTGGCTGGGCCGCCGGACCGCGCGCCCCGAGAGTCTGCGTGGCCTCGGCACCCCCGTCGAGCACGCCACCTTCGAGACCCTGCACACCGCCTCCCTCGCCGCGCCCCCGCTCAGGGCGGGCCTCACCGAGGAGACCGCCGGCAAGTCGGCCCGCCGGCTGCGCACGCTCCTCGGCACGGACGCCCTGTGTCTGACCGACCAGAAGGCGGTACTGGTCTGGGACGGCATCGGCGGCCACCACCGCGCCCAGATCATGGAGCGACTCGCCGGACCCCTGGAGACCGGCCGCGGCGAGGCCTTCCCGCTGACCTGCGACCACCTCGACTGCACGGTCCGCTGGGCCGTCGTGGCACCACTCACCGTCGACGACCGGATCCACGGAACCCTCGTCGCCTTCGGGCCCCACGAGTCCGCCGTCCTCGTCCGGGCCGCCGGGGAGGTCGCCCGCTGGATCTCCGTCCAGCTCGAACTCGCCGACCTCGACCAGTCCCGCACCCGCCTCATCGAAGCCGAGATCAAGGCCCTGCGCGCCCAGATATCCCCGCACTTCATCTTCAACTCGCTCGCGGTGATCGCGAGTTTCGTCCGCACCGACCCCGAGCGCGCCCGCGAACTGCTCCTGGAGTTCGCCGACTTCACCCGCTACTCGTTCCGCAGGCACGGCGACTTCACCACCCTCGCCGACGAACTCCACGCCATCGACCACTACTTGGCGCTGGTACGGGCCCGCTTCGGCGACCGCCTCTCCGTCACCCTCCAGATCGCCCCCGAGGTGCTGCCGGTCGCCCTGCCCTTCCTCTGCCTGCAACCGCTCGTCGAGAACGCCGTCAAGCACGGCCTGGAAGGAAAGGCTGTGTCCGCCGGCAAGGCCCACATCAGCATCACCGCACAGGACGCCGGCGCCGAGGCGCTCGTCGTCATCGAGGACGACGGCACGGGAATGGACCCCGCCGTGCTGCGCCGCATCCTCGCCGGAGAGGTCAGCCCCTCGGGCGGCATCGGACTGTCCAACGTCGACGACCGGCTCCGCCAGGTCTACGGCGACGACCACGGCCTCGTCATCGAGACCGCCGTAGGGGCGGGAATGAAGATCACCGCCCGGCTGCCGAAGTACCAGCCGGGCGTGCACTCCGCCGGGCGCCTGAGTCGCGAATAGGGCTCAGGTACCGCGCGTGGCCCTCAGGTACTGCGCGTGACGACCATCCCGAGGGTGATCAGGCCCAGCACGACCCAGCCGAACCACAGCCAGCCGTTGCTGCCGAGCGCCACCGTGTAGGCGGTCACCACGACGAGACCGCCGACGGTGAGCACCCCCATCGTTCTGGTCGAGCCATCCGTAGAACCGGTACCGGGCATCGCAACACCCTCCTCAGGATTGGTCTCCCTCCATGGTGCCCCCGTTCTGCTTCCTGACGGTGCAGACGACGAAATGAGTGCCCGCCTTCCAGGGACCTTCGCTCGTCCATGAGCCCGCCGTGTACACCGACGGATCGAAGCCGTAGTCCCGTGGCGGCACCTCCCGCCCACACGCCACGTCCGACTCGGTACGCGCCTCATCGAGCGTGACATCGGCACCCAACCGGGTGAACCCGAGCACCTCCTCGTCGTGTGCCCCCGCACAGGACACCAGCCGGGCGGACCGGTTGGACCGCACGTCCAGACAGTCCCGCTTCTGCATGTTCGACACGTCGGAGAACGCGGAGCCGGGCTCGCGGTGGTCGCCGAGCGGCCCGTACACCGGCCCGTGCGCGCCCAGCACCAGACAGGCCGTGCGCCTCCCGGCGGCCACGAAACCCGCCTCGGTCGGTACGACGGCGACGCTCCGCACGTCCGCCAGCCGCCCGCGGAGCTCCGCGGTCCGCTCCTCGCACCCCGCCGGGCCCTTCTCCCGGGCCTCGGCGGCGGACGCGGCCCCGACGAAGGCCAGCACCTGCCCGTCGGCCCCGCTGCCGCAGCCGGACTCCAGACGCAGCCGCGGAGAGCCCTTGAAGGCGCCTGTGTCCCCCCAGTCGGCCAGCACGCAGTCGCCGTCCTTGAGGGGCTGGGAGAGCCCGATCCGGGTGCCGTACGGCTGTGCGCTCCCGCCCTCCTTCCCGTCGGCGGGCGGCTGCTGGGCCACGGCGTACCAGACCCCGCCCCCGGCGATGGCCAGCCCCAGCAGACCGGCGAGGGCGGAGTGCAGGGCCCGGGGGCGGGTGCGCCGCCTGCTGCCGCCCGACGTGACCAGGGGCCCGAAGTCCTCGGGGACGGCCGGCGGCGACGGCACGGGTACGGGCGGTGGCGGCATCGGCCGGGCCCAGGGCGGCTGTGATCCGAGGTCGGTCTGGGTCCGGGCGTGGGCCTCCGCCTGCGACGCGACGAGCTGCGACAGCGCCGCCTCCGTCTGGGCCGCGGTGATCCGCCGTCCCGGGTCCTTGACCAGCATCGCTTCGAGTACGGGGCCCAGGGCGCCGGCCCGCTGCGGTGGCCGCGGCTCGTCCATGACGACCGCGGTGATCTCCGCGAAGTGCGACTCACGGTCGAACGGACCGCGGCCCTCCACGGCGTGGTACAGCGTGCAGCCGAGCGAGAACAGGTCCGCGGCCGGGGTGGGCGACCCGCCTGTGGCGCGCTCCGGCGCCAGATAGCCCGCTGTGCCCACGAGCACGGACGTCAGCGTGTACCGCGTCTCGCCGGCGTCCGGCTGCACGGAGATGCCGTAGTCGGTGAGCAGGACACGGCCGTACGGCGCCCCGGAGCGGTCCGGTGCGAGCAGGATGTTCGCCGGTTTCACGTCCCGGTGCATGACGCCCCGCTGGTGCCCGGCGGTCAGCGCGTCCAGCACGGCCAGGCCGACACGGGCGCACTCCGCGGGCTGCAGCGAGCCACGCCGGGCGACCAGGTCGCGCAGGTCCACCGCGCCCGCCACGTACTCCATGACGATCCATGGCAGCCCTTCGTGCTCCAGCACGTCGTGCACGGTGACCACGTGCGGATGGCCGCGCAGCCCCGCCGCGTACCGGGCCTCCGCGCGGGCCCGCGCCACCCGGGCCTCCCGCTCGTGGCCGGCTTCCACGGCGTCCCGGAAGACGATCTCCTTGAGCGCGACCTCACAGGCGAGTCTCTGGTCGTGGGCGAGCCAGACATGGCCCATGCCGCCGCTGCCGAGCTGGTTCAGCAGCAGATAGCGGCCGGCGACGACCCGGCCCACTCCCGACGTCGATGGTCCTGAAGGCATCCGGTGACTCCCGGGGTCTGCGGGGCGCGGCGGAGCCGCACTGGACTTCGGCGGCCCCGCTCAGACGGTGGCGCTTTCCGTGGGCTCCTCGGTGGCGGGCTCGCTGGTGGGCGGCCCGCTCGTGGCCGGGGCGCTGGCGGTCTCCGGCGGCGGTGGCGCGCTGCTCGTCGTCTCCGGGGGCGCGCTCGTGGTCACCGGGGGAGGCGGTGATGTGCTGGTCGTCACCGGAGGCGACGTGGTCACGGCCGGGGGCGAGTTCGTCGCCGGTGGTGACGGGCTGCCGCTCGACGGCGGGGGCGAGGAGCTGGGCGGCGGACTGGACGAGGGCGGGGCGGACGACGGCGGTGGTGGTGAGCCGCTGCCGGAACCGGAGCCCGGAGTCGACGGCTCGGAGGTCGACGACTGCGGGGGTGTGGTGGTCGTGGGCGGGGGAGTGGTCGTGGACCCGCCCGAGGAGCCGGAGTCCCCGGCCACGCTCAGCATCACGTACTGCCCGAACCCCAGCGCGGTCCCGGCCGGCGGATCGGTCGCCGTGACCCGGGCGTCGTCCGGCGGCAGCCCCTTGCTGTCATAGCCGACCGCGAGCCCCTTGTCGGTCAGCGAGCGCCGCGCCTGGCCGAACGTCGCCCCGGCGAGGTTCGGCACCGCGCGCTTCTCCCGCGTGTCGAACGCGGCGTCCTTCGCTCCCGAGGTGCCGACCGGCCGGTTGATACCGCGGTCGGTGTCCTCGACGTCGACGAGGGCGATCTTCTCCAGGGGCCGGGGCGCGGGCCGCACCGCGACGACGGAGGAACGGTCGTAGCCCTTCCACTCCTGGTTCCCGTCCTCGAACTTGACCGAGATACGGCTCGTGTCACCCGCGAAGGGCCGCAGCGGATTTCCGCACGAGCACTTCACGGCGGGCCGGCCTTGCGCATCGACCAGAATCGCGATTCCGGCCTGGAGCAAGGAGTCGTAGGGAACAGCCGTTCCCTTTTTGTAGTCGTGGTTCTTCACGAGAGTGTCGTGACGCAACAGGACGGGTGTGAGCCGGTCGAGATAATCCGGTATCCGATCCGTGGAGATTTTGAGGGCACGCGCCCATGCCTGTGCCTTCTGGTCGTTCCTGGGATCGGTGAGGAATTGCTCGAGCCTGTCGACGTCACAGACGGTCGGCTGCTTCGAACCCCCGTACAGACCTGGGGTGTCGCCCTGCTGCAGACTGCCCCGCACGGGCCGCGACGCGACCTGCGCGTCCTTCCCCAGCCCGCTGTTCTCGTCGAAGAAGGGATCGAGCGCGGGCACACCCGCGGCGATCGCCTTCACCAGCGTCAAAGGCGTCTCGCGGTCGCAGCCGCTGAGCGCCAGTACACAGACCAGCAGCACCGCGATCCGGTGGATCGAGGATTTCCCGGCCCTTTGCAGAAAAACGCGAATTGTCATCACCGCTCCCCCCGGCGGTTACCCAACGCGTTTCATGCTAACGAACGGAAATGCATTCCCGACGGATTGAGGACAAAGAGCGGACTGAGGGGAAAGAGGTGTCAGCGGCCCTGTGCGTTGAGTGAGGCCAAATAGGCGTTGTACGCCTCGAGTTCCTTGTCCCCGTCCCGGTCGGCGGCCCGGTCCTGGCGCTTGGCCTGCCGCTGCTCGGAGCCGTACCACTGGAACAGCAGCGCGATCAGCACCAGCACGGACGGGATCTCGCTGAACGCCCAGGCGATACCGCCCGCGGCGTTCTGGTCGGAGAGCGCGTCGATACCGAGTGAGGCGGGCGGGTTCTCGAACGTCTTGACCATCGGGGTGGACGCCATCATCAGCGCGATCCCGAAGAACGCGTGGAACGGCATGCCGGCGAACAGCTCCAGCATCCGCATCAGATAGCCGGGCCGGGCGGGCCCGGGATCGACACCGATGATCGGCCAGAAGAACACCACGCCCACGGCGAGGAAGTGCACCATCATCGCGACGTGCCCCGTCTTCGATCCCATCAGGAAGTCGAAGATCGGCGTGAAGTACAGCGCGTACAGGCTCGCGATGAACAGCGGGATGGTGAACGCCGGGTGCGTGATGATCCGCATGTACCGGCTGTGCAGCAGGGCGAGGAGCAGCTCACGCGGCCCCTTGCGCCCCCTGCCCGCGACCGGCAGCGCACGCAGCGCCAGGGTCATCGGGGCGCCGAGCAGGATGAGGATCGGCGACAGCATGCTGATGATCATGTGCTGCACCATGTGCACGCTGAACATGACCATCCCGTAGTCGTTCAGCCTGGTGCACATCACCAGCCCGATGGACAGCACACCGGCGACATACGACACGGTCCGCCACACCGACCAGGCGTCCCCCCGCCGCCTGAGCCGCACGACCCCCCACACGTACAGCACCAGCCCCACGAGGCAGGCGACCAGAAAGAACGGGTCGGCCGACCACTGGAGACCCCGCCCCAGCGTGAACGGCGGCAGATCCATGGTCATGCCGTGCCCGCTGTGATCCATACCGCCGGCTCCTGATTCGTGGGGGTTGTGCAAGTCTGTCCGTCACAGACTAGAACCGCCCCCGGCGAACATTGTCACCGGGGGCAAGTGCCACCCACCCAGGGGCGCGGGGAACTGCGCGAGCAACCACGAACGACCCGCACCCGCCAGACGGCTAAAGCACGCACTCCGCTTCGGCGTACCGCTCCTCAGGCACCGTCTTCAGCGTCTCCACGGCCTCCGCGAGCGGCACCATCACGATGTCCGTCCCCTGGAGAGCGGTCATGTGACCGAACTCGCCCCGGTGCACGGCCTCGACGGCGTGCCAGCCGAATCGCGTCGCGAGAACACGGTCGTACGCCGTCGGCGTACCGCCCCGCTGCACATGCCCCAGGATGACCGGCCGCGCTTCCTTCCCCAGCCGCTGCTCCAGCTCGATGGAGAGCTGCCGGGCGATCCCGGCGAACCGCTCGTGCCCGTAGATGTCCTTCGCGCCCTCGTCGAACTCCATGGACCCGGCGGCCGGCTTGGCCCCCTCCGCGGCGACGACGATCGCGAACCGCTTGCCCGCCTCGAACCGTTCGCCGACCCGCTTGGCCAACTCCTCGATGTCGAAGGGCCGTTCCGGTACGACGATGGCGTGCGCGCCGGCCGCCATGCCCGAGTGCAGCGCGATCCAGCCGGTGTGCCGCCCCATGACCTCGACGACGAGCACCCGCTGGTGCGACTCGGCGGTGGTCTTGAGCCGGTCCAGGGCCTCCGTGGCCACACCCACGGCCGTGTCGAAGCCGAAGGTGACGTCCGTGACCGCGATGTCGTTGTCGATGGTCTTGGGCACGCCCACGATGGGCAGACCGGCGTCCGACATCAGCCGGGCCGCCTTCAGCGTGCCCTCGCCGCCGATCGGGATGATCGCGTCGAGACCGAGGTCCTGGACATGCCCCCTGGCCCGCTCGACCCCGTCACGCAGATGGGAGGGCTGGACCCGGGAGGAGCCGAGGATGGTGCCGCCGCGGGCGAGGATGCCGCCCACCGCGTCGAGGTCGAGCTTGATGTAGTCGCACTCCAGGAGGCCCTTCCAGCCGTCCCGGAAGCCGATGACCTCGTCGCCGTGGTCGACGACGGCACGGTGCACGACGGACCGGATGACGGCGTTCAGGCCGGGGCAGTCGCCGCCGGACGTGAGGACACCAATGCGCATAGCCCGAAACAACCTTCTCAACGTGGGCCGGGGACCGGACCACGCTGTCCGGCTCGATCCCCGCCACCCTAGCGGCAGGAGGGGGCGGGGCCGTACCGTGCGTCCGCCTGCTGGACGACCCCGCTCAGGTGTGCGGACCCATCGTCAGACGGGCTGGTAAAAGCTGCCTGGAGCGCAGGTGAACTCGCAGCTCAGGCAGGTTGCTGGGCAGCGGCGATGCGCTCGGTGCGCAGCGCCTCGTACCACCGGTCGTCGGTGGGCGGCAGCGCGTTCACGTCGAGCGCCAGCTTCAGCAGCAGGTCGGCGATGAGCGGGTTGCGCGCCAGCACCGGGCCGTGCATGTACGTACCGAAGACGGTGTCGTTGTACGCGCCCTCCGTGCCGTCGCCCGTGCCGTTGCCGTTGCCGAACTTGACCCGGGCGAGCGGGCGGGCCGTCGGTCCGAGGTGGGTGATGCCCTGGTGGTTCTCGAAGCCGGTCAGCGGGGGCAGGCCGAGCCGCGGGTCGATGTCGCCGAGTACGTCGCCGACGCACCGCGCGCCCTCGCCGCGTACCGAGACCACGTCCAGCAGCCCGAGGCCGGGCTCCCGCTGGCCGAGGTCGTTGATGAACTCGTGGCCGAGGATCTGGTAACCGGCGCACACCGAGAAGACGATCGCGCCGTTCTCCACGGCCCGGTGCAGTCCGCCGTCCCGGCGCAGCCGCTCGGCCGCGAGCCGCTGCGGACGGTCCTCGCCGCCGCCGATGAGATAGATGTCCCCGGAGGTCGGGATCGGCTGGTCGCTGCGTACGTCGAGACGGGCCACGTCGAGGCCGCGCTGTCGCGCCCGGCGCTCCACGACCAGGACGTTGCCCTGGTCGCCGTACGTGCTGAGCAGGTCGGGATAGATCCAGACGATCCGCAGCTGGTTGTCGCTCACAAAAGTCCCCTGAGTGTCAGTTGCCGACGCGGCGGCGGAGGTCCTGGAAGGCGGTGTAGTTCGCGATGACCTCGATGCGGCCGGGCGGGCACATCTGGACGGCCTGGTCGAGGTTCTCGCAGACCTGGAAGTGCTGGTTCGCGACTTCCAGGCGCACCGCGAGGTCCAGCTTCCGGTCGCCGACGACGCAGATCGGGTGCCCCGTCAGCCGCGTGTAGTCGACGTCCCACAGCCAGGAGGTGTCGGTGCCGTCGGCGCCGCGCGCGTTCACGGAAAGGATCACCGGGGTGGGCGGCGGATCGATCAGGCTGAACGTTTCGAGCCAGCCCGCGGGGTTCTTCGCGAGCAGCAGTCGCAGGTCCCGCTCCTGGAACTGCACGACGTCGTAGCGTCCGGCCACGGCCTGCACCTGGTACATGCGTTCCAGGGCGACCTGCGGCGGCACCCCGAAGACGGCGGCGACGGCGGCCGAGGAGGCGGCGTTGGCCTTGTTGGCGCGGCCGGGCAGCTGGAGATGGATGGGCCACGCGGAGCCGTGCGGGTCGAGCACATGGTCCCCGGACAGCGCCCAGCTCGGCGTGGGCCGGCGGAAGCCGCACTCACCGCAGAACCAGTCGTCGCCCGGCCGCTGCATCACACCACCGCAGGACGGGCAGGACCAGGCGTCGTCCTTCCACATCTGTCCCGCGGCGACCCAGATCACATTGGGGGAGGAGGAGGCCGCCCACACGACGAGCGGGTCGTCGGCGTTGGCGATGATGACGGCCTTGCTGCCGGCCAGTCCCTCGCGCCAGTTCTCGGCGAGCATGCGGGTCTCGGCGGCCCGGTCCAGCTGGTCTCGGGAGAGGTTGAGCAGGGCGATGCACTTCGGGTCGGTGTCGCGGGCGACACCGGCGAGGTACTTCTCGTCGACCTCGATCACGCCGTACCGCGCCTCTGAGCTGCCGGCGAGGGCCGAGGTGATGCCGGCCGGCATGTTGGCGCCGAGCGCGTTGGAGACGACGGGCCCGGCGGCGCGCAGTGCCTCCGCGATGAGCCGGGTGGTCGTGGTCTTGCCGTTGGTCGCCGACACCAGGACGACGTCCAGGTTCTGGGCGAGCCGGGCGAGAAGGTCGGGGTCGAGTTTGAGTGCCACCCGGCCGCCGATCACCGAACCGCTGCCGCGCCCCGCGGCGCGCGATGCCGCTGCGACCGCCTTACCGGCGGTCACGGCGATCTTGGCCCGCGGCGTGAGCGGGTCCGAGTTGCCTGCCATCAGTTCTCGATCCTCCTTGCGTACGCGCCGCGCCTGACGGCAACGTGGTGGTGGTCAGCCTATCGAGATCCATTCGCACTCCCGAATCCGTACCCTTGCCGACATGCGACACGGTTTGATTCCGGGCACCCGCGGACGCGTGCGGCCGATGACTCTCTTCGGCGATCCGGTACTGCACTCCCCCTGCGAGGACGTCACCGACTTCGGTCCCGAACTGGCGTCCCTGGTCGAGGATCTGTTCGCCACGATGTACGCCGCCCAGGGCGTCGGCCTGGCCGCGAACCAGGTGGGCGAGTCCCTGCGGGTCTTCGTCTACGACTGTCCGGACGACGATGACGTACGACACCTGGGTCATGTGGTGAACCCACGGCTGGTCGAGGCCGACGGTGTGGTGCTGCGGGGCCCGGAGGGCTGCCTGTCGCTACCGGACCTGGAGGCGGGAACAGAACGGTACGACCACGCGGTGGTCGAGGGCTTCACGGTCACGGGGGACCGGGTACGGGTCCACGGCACAGGGTTCTTCGCGAGGTGCTTGCAGCACGAGTGCGACCACCTGGAGGGCCGGGTGTACGCGGACCACCTGACGGGCTGGCGCCGACGACGCTTGATGAGACAGGTGTCCCGAGCATCTTGGCGCCGGAGCAGCTGACCCGCCTCAGGGGCGCGGGGCTGTATCGATGTGCGGCTCCGCCGCGTGGGCGCGACCAGCCCCCACCGGCCGGTGGCCGACATACGGCCGTCAGAACCCCGGACCGCCCACTTTGTCCCCAGCCGCCGCAAGCCGCCCCCACAAGAGGTCGGCCAGACTCCGCACCAACTCGGCCCGGGAGCACGGCCGTTCCCCGAGCCACCAGTCCCCGGCCGCGTGCATCATCCCGACGATCCCGTGCCCCCACACCCGAGCCAACTGCTGCCCCCCGGGCCCGAGATCCAGCCGGTCCTCGATGACCTGAGCCAACTCCTCGCCCATCCGTCGAAGCAACGGCACGGAGTGCTTCCCGACGTCGAACCCGGGGTCTCCGACCTGCCCACCGTCCGCCGGATGCATCAGGAACCGGTACACCTGAGGCCGCGCCTCGATCGCCGCGAGATACGTGTCGAGCGTGGCCTCCACCCGCTCCCGCCGTTCCGCCGGAGCGTCCAGCGCGGCCCGCAGAGAATCCAGCAACGCATCCGTATGCCTCTTGGCCAAAGCCGCGTAAAGTCCCCCCTTGTCACCGAAGTGACGGTAGAGGATCGGCTTGGTGATGCCCGCTTCCGCGGCGATCGCGTTCATGGAGGCCTGTGGTCCGTCACGCAGGACTACTCTGTCCGCGGCCTCCAGCAGCTCGCGGCGACGGCGGTCGGCGGACCTTTGCTGATCGGTCCGCTGCGTGGTGTCCATGAGCTCTCCCCACCCGTGCTGATTCGGTGACGCCTGCGCAAACTAACACTCAACATGCCCCACGCATCGAACGGGCTGCCGAGCGGTCATCAGGAGTTGACTTTTCCTACCGACCGGTAACAGACTCGGGTTACCGCTAGTAACATGCACGTGCGCCGCCGCTGGAGGGGACATGGCCGAGTTCACCATGGAGCTCAACGACGAACAGAAGGAGGTCCGGGACTGGTTGCACGGCTTCGCGGCCGATGTGATCCGGCCTGCGGCCGCCGAATGGGACGAGCGTGAGGAGACCCCCTGGCCGGTCATTCAGGAGGCCGCCAAGGTCGGGATCTACTCACTCGACTTCTACGCCCAGCAGTACTTCGACTCCACCGGCCTCGGTATTCCGATGGCCATGGAGGAGCTGTTCTGGGGTGACGCGGGCATCGCCCTGTCGATCGTCGGCACCGGTCTGGCCGCCGTGGGCGTCCTCGCCAACGGCACCGAGGAGCAGATCGGCACCTGGATCCCGCAGATGTACGGCGACGCGAACGACGTCAAGGTCGCCGCGTTCTGCTCCTCCGAGCCCGACGCCGGCTCGGACGTGGCCTCGATGCGCACCCGCGCGGTGTACGACGAGGCCAAGGACGAGTGGGTGCTCAACGGCACGAAGACCTGGGCGACCAACGGCGGTATCGCCAACGTCCACGTCGTCGTCGCGGTCATCGACTCCGAGCTCGGCTCCAAGGGCCACGCGTCCTTCATCATCCCGCCGAACACGCCCGGCCTGTCCCAGGGCCAGAAGTTCAAGAAGCACGGCATCCGCGCCTCCCACACCGCCGAGGTGGTGCTGGAGAACGTCCGCGTCCCGGGCTCCTGCCTCCTCGGCGGCAAGGAGAAACTGGACGAGCGTCTGGCCCGGGCCCGTGAGCGCGCGAAGGCGGGCGGCGAGCGCGTGAAGAACGCGGCGATGGCCACGTTCGAGGCCTCCCGCCCGGCCGTCGGCGCGATGGCGGTGGGCACCGCCCGAGCCGCGTACGAGGTCGCCCTCGACTACGCCAAGACCCGTGAGCAGTTCGGCCGCCCGATCATCGACAACCAGGGCGTCGCCTTCCAGATCGCCGACATGCGCACCTCCATCGACGCCGCCCGTCTCCTGGTCTGGCGCGCCTCCTGGATGGCCGTCAACGGCAAGCCGTTCACCGCGGCCGAGGGCTCGATGTCGAAGCTCTTCGCGAGCGAGACGGCGAAGAAGGTCACGGCCCAGGCGGTCCAGATACTCGGCGGCAACGGCTACACCCGGGAGTACCCGGTGGAGCGGATGCACCGCGACGCCGCGATCTACACGATCTTCGAGGGTACGAGCGAGATCCAGCGCCTGGTGATCGCCCGCACCCTGTCGGGGATGCCGATCCGATAGCGCCACAGGGGGCGTCGGCACGTCAGTCGGCGCCCCTACCCGATGTTCACCACCCGGGCCCAGTCGGGCGGGGAGTCCGGCACGTAGTCGGGATCGTCCTCGTCCCAGGAAGCGGACCGGGGGAAGAGTCCCACCACCGTCCGGCACGGTGGCCGGGTGTCCGGCCAGGGTGTCTGGCCGTCGGTCAGGACCACGACGACATCGGGCTTGGGACGCGCCCGCAGCGCCCTGGCGAAGCCCGTACGCAGATCCGTGCCCCCACCGCCCATCAGCGGGATGCCCTCGCCGCGGCAGAGCGGATGGATGAACTGGGCCGCCGCGTCGCACGGCAGCACCGAGACCAGGTCGCGCCGGCCGCCCACGGCACGCGCGATGGCGGCGACCTCCAACAGCGCACTGCCCAGTTCGGCATCGCTGACCGACCCGGACGTGTCGATCACCACGGAGACCCGGGGCGGTCTGCGCCGCAGGCTCGGCAGCACGGCGCCGGGCACGGAGGCCGAGCGCCGCGAAGGGCGGCCGTACGTGTAGTCCTCGCCCACGCCGGGGCCGGAGGCAGCCGAGCGGACCGCCGCGCCCAGCAACTCCCGCCACCGCTGCGGCGGATGGAACGCGTCCTCCGCCCACCGCTGCCAGCCCTGCGGGGCCGTCCCCGGACGCGCGGTGATGCCCTGGGCCACCCGGAACCGGACCGCGTCCCGTTCCTGCTCGCTCAGGCCGTGCGCGCCCTTCGGCCCCAGGTCCCACTCCCGGTCCAGTCCGTCGGCGCCGCTGCCGCGGTCCAGCCAGGAGAGATCCTGCGTCAGCGGCCCGAGCCGGAACTGGCGCAGGTAGTCCTCCATGAGCTGCCCTGCGGGCAGGCGCAGGGACTCCGGGTGGACCGCACCCTCGGGCCGGACCAGGCCGTCGCCGAAGGCGTCGTCGTTGATCTCGCAGTCCGCGGCGATGTTCATCCGCAGCCGTTCCCCGGCTCCGGTCAGCCCGCGTTCCCGTGCCACCCGGTCCCCGCGCCCGTGATGGTCGCGCAGCAGGTGCGACACCTCGTGCACCCACACCCCGGCCAACTCCTCGACGGGCGTCCGGTCCACGAACCCCGGTGAGACATAGCACCGCCAGTGCCGGTCGACGGCCATGGTCGGCACCCTTGCTGACTCGACGGTGTGCAGGGCGAACAGGGCCGTCGCGAGATAGGGCCGGGCCCGCGCGGCCTGCAGCCGGGCCGCGAAGAGCTTGTCGAGATCCAGCGCCCCGCGCGCGTCCCCGCTCAACGGCCCGCCCTCACCGCGGCCTTGGCGCGCGACGCAGCCTCGTCGGCCCGCCGGGACAGGGTCACCACCCCGGCGAGCTGCTCGATCGACGGAGGCACGTCCCAGTCCTCCTGCCGCAGCGAGGCGAGCGTGCTCGCGGGCACGACCACCAGGTCGGGCGCCCCGGTCTCCACCGCCCGGACCAGCAGCGCCCACGCGGCGTCCCAGCGGGCCCGGTCCGGACGTGCGCGGACCGCCGCCACCACCCCGTCGAGCGCGGCCTGCCGCAGATCACCCCGCTCGGGCAGCACGGCCCCCGTCGGATCGGCGAGCAGCAGCTCGGGGTCGGGCAGATCCATCCGGTCGATGCTCGCCAGCAGTTCGAGCCCCGGCCCGTCCCCCACGGTCCCCCGGACCAGCAGGGACAGCACATCCCGGGAGGAGCCGGCCGCGGTCGCGAAGGCGATCAGGCTCAGCGTCATGTCCCAGCTGCGGGGCGAGGGCCAGGGGCCGCCCCGGCGGGTCTCGCTGTTGGGCAGCCGGTGCACGAGCCCGGGGCGGGCGGTGAGGAGCCCGCACACCGCACGCCGTGCGAAGTCCACGGCCTCCGGCAGCTTCTCCGGGGCGAGTCGCGGCAGAGTCGCCCGGGGCCAGGTCCCGCCGAGACCGCGTACGACGACCTCGTGGTCGTGGGTCCACTGCAGATGGACGAACCGGTTGGCCAGCGGCGGGCTCAGCTCCCAGCCGTCGGCCGCCGAGGACCGCGGGTTGGCGGCGGCCACGATCCGGACCCCGGGCGGCAGCCGGAGGGCGCCGATCCGCCGTTCCAGCACGAGCCGGAGCAGGGCGGCCTGCACGGCCGGCGGCGCGGTGGACAGCTCGTCCAGGAACAGCAGGCCCCGGCCGGCCCGGACCAGGCGTACGGCCCAGTCCGGCGGGGCCATCGGGACGCCCTGTTCCGCGGGGTCGTCGCCTACGACGGGCAGCCCCGAGAAGTCGGAAGGCTCGTGCACGCTGGCGATCACCGTGGTCAGCGGCAGCTCCAGGGCCGTGGCGAGCTGGGTCAGGGCCGCGGTCTTGCCGATGCCGGGCTCGCCCCACAACAGCACGGGCAGATCCGCGGCCACGGCCAGGGTCAGGGCCTCCAGCTGGATGTCCGGGCGCGGCTCGGTGGTGGTGTCGCGGAGCAGGGTCAACAGGTCGCCGGCGACGTCGAGTTGGGAGACAGAAGTACAAGTGGGCATATGTCATCACCTTTGGTGGCAGAGAGAAGTGCGAGGAAGGGGGTGCGGCGGTCAGCCGCGGGTGGTGAGGCGCGGGCGCGAGCGATGGGCGCGCGGACGAGGCTCGGCCCGGGGGAGGCGACGGGGTCCGGGGCCGATGAGGTCGGCCCTGAACAGCCCGTACACGATCCGCTGTTGTGCGGCCGCCTCCAGCTCGTCCCGCAGCGCACCGCCGCGCAGCACCGCGTCAGGGCCGAGCAGCCCCTCCACGACGGCCAGCGCACCGGAGACGTCCCCGTGGGCGAGGCGTTCTCGGACGTCGTCGAGGCACTCCGGATGCCGGTGCGTCTCGTCGATGACCCGCAGACAGGGCAGCGGCGTGCCGCTCAGCGCGGCCAGCAGTTCCTCCCGCCGGACCTCGGCCGGATCGTGGTCCAGCGGGGCCAGCACCCCGTCGACCAGGCCGATCCGGTGCAGGGCGCCCCGGCAGTCGACGAGCCGAGGCTGTCCCGCCGGATCCGGCACCGCAGCCGCGGCATCCGGCACATATCCCGGTACGAGGGCGGCGGCGACCAGCGGATGCAGCCGGTCGGCCTCGATGGCACCGGTGCGGAGCAGCTCCAGGTCGGGCAGCACCCAGGTCGCCGCGTCGGGCAGGAGCGGCAGCGCGGAGGCGCCGCCAGATGCGGACGCCTCGGTGATCCGCATCGTCGGCGGCCCGTCCCGGTTCGCGACCAGGTCCAGGACCAGCCGATGCCGGGCTCCGCACCGCACGCCCACGCGACCGTCGGACCGGCCCTCGGCGCGGAGCAGGATCGCGGCCTCGGCCGCCCACCGGTCGACGGCACAGCGGCGCTGCGGCACCAGCGCCAGGACAGCCGGATCCGTGACGGGAGGGTCGTCGACGCCTGAGCGGACGCGCAGCTCATCGGCCCTGCGCGCGTCCCACAGGTGACGGTGCAGGTCGAGCCGGTACCGCCGGTGGGGCGGGGGATGCGGATGGCGGCCGCCACCGGCTCCGGAGCCGGACGATCCGTCCCACAGCGCGAGACTGATCCGCTGCCCGGAATCCGCCCAGGCGGGCGGGGTCCGCACCACGAGGTGCACCGGCCGCTTGCCGTCACTGTCGTAGCGGGCCAGCGTGAGGGTCACGCCCGGGCGCAACAGCCCGTCGGGAGCGATCCTCGGCATGTGCCAGCGCAGCAGGTCGGGAGCCAGATGCCGGAGATCGGCCCGGACCCGGGCGGCGAGCTCCGCGCCATGGACACGCGCCACGGAACGCAGCTGGAGATCGACATCGAAACCCGCGGCGGCACAGGCCCCGCCCCAGTCACCGGCGCGGCGACGAGCGGTCGCGGTCTCGATCATGGAGGGCGGCACGGCGAACTCGCGCACGCGCAGCCAGAAGGAAAGGCGGGAATCCCCGGTCACGGGCGAAGTGAGCATCAGCACTCACCTTGCGCGGACGGGTCCCCCAATCTGTGAACGGAGTGAATGGTCATCGAGCCGATCGTAGCTTCAACTCCCACCGTGTCAACGGTGTTTCAGCGGCGTCAGCTGCTCGATGTCGTACCGTCCGCGCAGTTCCTCGATCGCCGCGTCGTCCGGCGGACCCCCGTCGCCGAGGATCTCCAGGAGCTCCTCGAAGTACCGCTCGTGGTCCGGCGGCGGGGACGCCTGGAAGAACATCTTGGCGGGGGAGTCCGTCGGGTTCGCGAACGCGTGAGGACAGCCGGGCGGTACGACGATGACCGTCCCCGGCGTCGCGCGTACCACCCGACCGCCCGAACTCGACTCCCAGCGCTGCCAGTTGTCGGAGGTGCGGATCCGCGGCTCGAAGGCGAGGACGTCCAGCTCGCCCTCGAGGACGTAGAACAACTCCTCGCTGCGGGTGTGCACATGGGCACCCACATCGAAGCCGGGCGGCACGATCACCTCGAAGGTGGACGCCGCCCGGGAGTGCGAGCCCGTCACCTTGAAGGTCACGTGCTGGGCCGGGGTCCGGACGACCCGGCCGTGCCCCGGCGGCACCAGGAGCCCTTCGGTAGCCGTCACCACGTCACCGGAAGGGCCTCGGGACCACGGATCAGCGCGCCCTTCTTGAAGGGGACCTGCTCCCGTGGCACCGCCAGCCTCAGACCCGGAACACGGTCCAGCAGAGCGTCGACCAGCAGCTCGGACTCCAGCCGGGCCAGCATGCCGCCGGGGCAGTAGTGCGGGCCGAAGCCGAAGGACACATGGGGGTTGGGGCTGCGGGAGAAGTCGATCGTCTCCGGGTAGGGGAAGACACTCGGGTCGCGGTTCGCGGACAGGTACGACACGTAGACCGCGTCGCCCGCCCGGATCCGTACGCCCCGGATCCCGACGTCCTCCAGGGCGATCCGGGACAGACCGACCGCGTTGCGGTGCGGGATGTAGCGCAGCAGTTCGTCGATGGCCTGGGGGCGGATGTCCGGCTCGGTGCGCAGCCGGTCGGCGAGGTCCGGGCGGGTGAGCAGCAGGTAGAACATCTGGCCGCTGTTGTTGGTCACCGCCTCGCCGCCGATCTGGAGCAGGACCGCGAGGCCAACCGCCTCCTCCAGGGTCACCTCGCCGCGTCCCACGGCCGCCCCGAGCAGGGACGCCACGTCCTCGCCGGTGCTGCCCTCCCGGAGCCCGATGAGGTCGGCGAAGTAGGCGCCCATCTCGTTCCTGGCCTTCTCGCTGACGTTCTTGCCGTGCGAGGAGGACAGGATCAGCTGGGTCCAGGTGTGCATGCCGTGCCGGTCGGCGGCCGGGACGCCCATCAGCTCGCAGATCACCGCGATGGGGAACGGCGTCAGGACGGTGGCGGTCAGATCGGCCGGCGGGCCGTCCTGCAGCAGTTCGTCGACCAGCTCGTCCAGCATCCGCCGGGACTTCTCGCGGATCCGCTCCACGCCCTTCGCGGTGAACGCGGCGGCCACCGAGCGCCGCAGCCGGGTGTGGTCCGGCGGATCCAGGAAGCCCACCGCGCCGCGGGCCGGGATGAAGTGCGGGGCGAGCCGGGTGACCTCGGGCTGGTCCATGACGGCCTCACGGCTGAAGCGGGGGTCGTTGGTCACCATCCGTACGTCCTCGTACCGGGTGACCAGCCAGGCCCAGCCCTCGCCGTTGGGCAGCTGGATCCGGGTGACGGGGCCCTCGCGCATCAGCTCGGTGAGCACCGGGTCGAAGTCCACGCCGTTCAGGTCGAGCGCGGGCCAGTGCCGGATGGGGGGCAGGATCTCGGTGATCGTCTCTTCGGTCATCTCATGCCGTCTCTGCGTAGCGCTGCCAGCGGCCCAGGGCCATTTCCGCGGTGATGCCGCCGAACCCGGCGAGCAGCCCGCGCGCCCGGTCGTGCGCACCGCCCTCGTCGAACAGCCGGCGCAGCGCGTCCAGTACGACGGCGCTGGCGATGTTGCCGTACTCGGTGAGGGTGGCCCGGCTGAAGCGGAAGGCGTCCGGGTCGACCTGAAGGAACTTGCTGAGGTCGTCGAGTATGCGGGGTCCGCCCGCGTGGACGATGTAGAAGTCCAGGTCGGCGGCGTCCCAGCCGTGCAGCCCCGCGAGGTCCCGGAGCGCGGGCGCGAGCGGCTCCATGGTGGTCGGCACCCGCTTGTCCAGCTGGAAGTGGAATCCGGTGGCCCGGACGTCGTACATGATCCACTCCTCGGTCTTGGGGATCAGATACGACCCGTTGCGCTCCAGCGAGATCCCCTCGCCGCCCCGTCCGCGCACCACGGCGGCGGCGATCCCGTCCCCGAACAGTCCGTTGGAGAGCAGGTTCCCGATGCCGAGGTCGGTGGGCTGGTAGCACAGCGAGCAGAACTCACAGGCCACGATGAGGGCGTTGGCCTCGGGGTAGGTCGTGCAGAAGTCGTGCGCCCGGTTGATCGCGGCCCCGCCGGCCGCGCAGCCCAGCTGGGCTATGGGGAGCTGCCGGGTGGTGCTCTCGAAGCCCATCTCGTTGATCAGCCAGGCCGTCAGCGAGGGCATCATGAAGCCCGTGCAGGACACGTAGATGATGACATCGATGTCGCTGGTCAGAAGCTCGGCGTCGTCGAGCGCCCGCTGCACCACGGCGGGCACCCGCGCCTTCGCCTCGGCCACGTAGACCTTGTTGCGCTCCTCGAAGCCCGGGTGCTTCAGCGTCTCCTCGATGGGCTGCACGACGTGGCGGGTGCGCACCCCGGTGTTCTCGATCAGCCGGAGGGCCAGAGCCAGTTGGGGATGGTCGGAGTGCCGGGAGCGAGCCAGCTCCAGCGTCTCCTCCATCGTGATCACATACTCCGGGACGGACACCGAGGATCTGCACAACGTCGCCATGAACCGTGCCTGCCTTCACCTCAGGAGGTGGTCCAGTCCACGATCACCTGAGAGTCCGACGACTTCGCGCGGGACTACTCCAAACGCGCGACCACTGGACGCGCCCCAAAGGGGCGCGGGGAACTGCGCGAGCAACCACGGACAACCCGCACTCGGCAACGAAACAGGAACCCCTACGGCGCGCTTCCGCTGCTGTGCGCAATGCACGCCACATCAATACGGTCGGCAAGCTTCGCAAGCTCGATCGTCAGTGTGGCAACCGTATCCTCGTCCAGCCCTTCCTCACCGGCCTCGACCAAGTGCAGCCATCGTCCGCCAACCGTGCGGAGCAGCTTGCTCACATCGGCCGCGGACACCTGCAAGGTGCCCCGGTCATCGACGATCAGAGGCAGAGTCACTTCACGGTTCACACCCGGGATCGTAGCTGCGCAAGTGTCACGCTCCGTGCCAAACCGTCGTGATGTTGCAGAACTCGCGGATTCCGTGCCCGGACAGCTCACGCCCGTACCCGGACCGCTTCACCCCGCCGAACGGGAACGCCGGATGGGAGGCGGTCATGCCGTTGAAGAACACGCCGCCCGCCTCCAGATCCCGTACGAACCGGTCGACCTCGGCCTCGTCCCGGGTCCACACGTTCGAACTCAGCCCGAACGGTGAGTCGTTGGCGATGAGCACGGCCTCGTCGAGGTCGCCCGCGCGGTACAGCGTGGCGACCGGCCCGAAGGCCTCCTCGCGGTGGATCCGCATCTCGCGGGTGATGTCGGCGAGCACGGTCGGCGGGTAGTACCAGCCGTCCCCGTCGGGCCGCTCTCCGCCACACAGCACGCTCGCGCCACTGCGCCTGGCGTCGTCGACCAGCTCCTCCAGGTCCGCCCGCCCCTGCTCGCTCGACAGCGGACCGACGTCCGTCTCCTCCTCCAGCGGATCGCCGACCTTCAGCGCCTTCATGCCCTCGACGAACCGTTCGGCGAAGGCGTCGTACACGTCCGTGTGGACGATGAACCGCTTGGCGGCGATGCAGGACTGCCCGTTGTTCTGGACACGCGCCGTGACCGCGATCTGCGCGGCCCGGTCGATGTCGGCGGACGGCATGACCACGTACGGGTCGCTGCCGCCGAGCTCCAGCACGGTCTTCTTCACCATGTCCCCGCACACCGACGCGACCGCCCGTCCGGCGGGCTCGCTGCCGGTGAGCGTGGCCGCCTTGACGCGTTCGTCGCGCAGGATCTCCTCGACCTCGCCGGAGCCGATGAGGAGGGTCTGGAAGGTGCCCTCCGAGTAGCCCGCCTGGTGGAAGAGGTCCTCCAGGAAGAGGGCGGTCTGGGGGACGTTGGAGGCGTGCTTGAGGAGACCGACGTTGCCGGCCATGAGCGCGGGCGCGGCGAACCGGATCACCTGCCAGAGCGGGAAGTTCCACGGCATCACCGCGAGCACCGGGCCCAGTGGGCGGTAGCGCACGTGGGCCCGGGACGCGCCCGAGTCCTTGACGTCGTCGTCGGCCGGCTCCTCGTCGGCCAGCAGCGACTCGGCGTGCTCGGCGTACCAGCGCATCGCCTTGGCGCACTTGGCGGCCTCCGCGCGGGCCTGCTTGACCGGCTTGCCCATCTCGGTGGTCATGACCCGGGCGATCTCCGGCTGGATCTCGTCGAGCAGACCGGCGGCCCGGTGCAGCAGACGGGCGCGTTCGGCGAAGGGCGTCGTCCGATAGGTGCGGAACGTGGCCTCCGCGAGCTGGAGCCTGCGCTCGATCTCCTCGGGGCCCATGGCCTCGTATGTCTTGAGCGTCTCGCCGTTCGCCGGGTTCACCGTCGCGATGGGCATGGCCGACCTCCTGGGCAGCGGACTGTGTTCCGACCTTCCCGCGCGGCGGCGCCCGCCGCAACGTGTCAGGGCGAGTGCTCCGCCAGCCGGTCGAGAAACGTGGTCTGCGCCTTGACGATCACGGTCCGGGCCCGGTCCAGGGCGAACCACTCGACGCGGTCCAGTTCGGGGAACTCCTGCTCCTGGCCCGACTTCGGCGGCCACTCCATCCGGAAGGTGCCCGGCACGACGGTCGCCGGATCGAGGTCCGCCTCGATCGCCCACGCCGTGACGACCTTGCCGTTGGTCTGTTTCACCTCGCCGAGGGCCAGGGCCTCCCCGGCGGGCGGCGGCAGGCCGAGCTCCTCCTGGAACTCGCGCCGGGCGGCGTCCCAGGCCGGTTCCTCGTCGGCTACGTACTCGCCCTTCGGGACGGTCCAGGCCCCGGCGTCGCGGCGCGAGAAAAACGGGCCGCCCATATGGCCCAGCAACACCTCGAGGCCGTCGTCGGTGTGCCGGAACAACAGCAGGCCGGCGCTCGTCCTCACGGCCTCACCTCGGGATGCTTCACGGCTTCATTCCAGGGTGTGCGGCCAGCAGCGTCTCCACCGTGTCGGCCTCCTCCGGCCGTTTGTCCTCCCGGTAGCGGACCACGCGGGCGAAACGGAGCGTGACACCGGCCGGGTAGCGGGTGGACCTCTGGAGACCGTCGTAGGCGATCTCCACGACGAGTTCGGGGCGTACGGTCACTACGTAGCCGTCGGTGTCGACGGCCAGCTCCTGGAGCCGCTCGGTCTGCCAGGTCAGCATCGCGTCGGTCATGCCCTTGAAGGTCTTGCCGAGCATCGCGAAGCCGCCGTCGGCGGTGCGGGCGCCGAGGTGGAGGTTGGAGAGCCTGCCGGTGCGGCGGCCGTGGCCCCACTCGGCCGCCAGGACGACCAGGTCGAGCGTGTGCACGGGCTTGACCTTCAGCCAGGACGCGCCCCGGCGGCCCGCGCTGTACGGGGCGTCGAGGGACTTCACCACCGCCCCCTCGTGGCCGCGCTCCAGCGTCTCGGCGAGGAAGGCCTCGGCCGCGCCGACGTCCTCCGGACCGGACACCAATGTCCGGCGCACCCGCATCGGCTCGGGGACCAGCCGTGCCAGCTCCGCGTGCCGCTCGACGAAGGGGAGGTCCAGCAGGTCGCGGTCGTCGACGGACAGGGCGTCGAAGAAGACGGGGGAGACGGGGACCTCGGCGGCGGCCGTCGTCACGTCCACCCGGGAGCCGACGCGGCCGGCCGTCTCCTGGAAGGAACGCGGTCGCCCTTGCGCGTCGAAGGAGATGACCTCCCCGTCCAGAATGAAACGCCCGCCCCTCAACTCCAGGGCGGCAGCCGCCAGTTCGGGCAGTCGGTCGGTGATCTCGTCGAGGGTGCGGGTGTAGATGCGTACGTCGTCGCCGCTGCGGTGCACCTGGACACGGATGCCGTCCAGCTTCTCCTCGACCACGCACGCGCCCAGCTTCTCGACCGCCTCGGCCACCGAGGACGCGCTGTGCGCCAGCATCGGCAGGACCGGGCGGCCGACGGTGAGCCGGAAGCGGTCCAGGGCGGCGGGGCCGTCCGCGAGCAGGGCCTCGGCGACCCTCTGGAGGGAACCCGCGAGCATCACCGCCCGGCGGACGTCGGCCGGTGGTGCCTGCGTCGCCTGCGCGAGCCCCTCCGTGGCGACCGCGTCCAGCGCGCCCTGCCGTACCTCGCCGCTGATCAGCCCGAACAGGAACCGCTGCTCGTCCTCGGTGGCCGCGCCCATCAACTCCCCGACCAGCCGCGCCCGTTCGGCCTGCGAGCCGGTGCCCGAGACCTTGCCCAGCTCGGTGAACAGGGCGTCCACGTCACGGACGGCCAGGCTCGGCGCGGCGGCCGGGGCGACCGGGCGGCTCAGCACCTTCCAGCCCACCCCGAGCCGCCCCTGCGGCAGCCGTCCCGCCAGATACGGGATGACGACCGGTACGTCGTCCGGCTCGGCCTCCCGGAACAGCTCGGCGAGCAGCGCGATCTTCTTCGAGCGCGCCGAGGTCGCGGCGACCTCCTGGGACACCTGGGCCAGCCGGGCAAGCAGCATGCATCCAGGGTGCGACACGCTTTGCCGGATTACACGCCGAGTGATGGGTTGCGTTTCGTCCGCGGGCTCGTTGTGGCTGGTCGCGCCCCGCGGCGGAGCCGCTGATCGACACAGCCTCGCGCCCCTAGGGCGTTGCGTCGAGGTCCGCCATGAGCAGGTCGCCGTTGATCGTGGCTCCGGCACGGTAACCGCCCGCCGCCGCGTTGATCACCTGTTCCCCGAAGCCCATCGCGTTGCCGACGGCCCAGACGCCGGGCACGGTCGTCTGGCCGGTCGGGTCGACGACGGGGTACGAACCGAAGGGGGTCTCGTTCAGCTTCGCGCCGAGCCGCGCGAGGAGATCCGTCTGGGGGACGGCCCGGGGGGCGGTGAAGACGATCTCGCGCGCGAACGTCTTGCCGTCCTTCAGTCGTACGGCCGTGAGGCGGTCCTCGGCCACCACCAGCTCGGCGACCTCGCCGGGCACGACCTTCACGCTCGCGGCGGCGAGCCTGCGCAGGTCCTCGGCCGACAGGTCGGTCTCCGGGAGCTCGTGCAGGAAGAACGTCACGTCCTTCGACCACTGCGACACCATCAGCGCCTGGTGGACGCTCAGCGGGGTGGTCGCGAGCACGCCGAAGGCCTGGTCGCGGACCTCCCAGCCGTGGCAGTACGGACAGTGCAGCACGTCCCGGCCGAAGCGCTCGGCGACGCCGGGCACGGGCGGGAGCTCGTCCTTGAGGCCGGTCGCGATCACGAGGCGACGGGCCTGGACCGTGCGGCCGCTCGCCAGTGTCACGGTGAAGTCCGCGGTGACATCCACCGCGCTGTCCTCCACGAGCTCCACGCCGTACCGCGCGATCTCCTCCCGGCCGAGCGCCAGGAACTCGGCGGGCGGCATGCCGTCCCGCGTCAGATAGCCCTGCATGTGCGCGGCGGGCGCGTTGCGCGGCTCGCCCGCGTCGATGACGAGGGTGCGGCGCCGGGCCCGGCCCAGGACGAGAGCCGCGGACAGGCCCGCCGCGCCGCCGCCGATCACGATCACTTCGTAGGTCTCGCTTGTCTCCGTCATACCGACACGGTCGTCCCGTGGGTGCGGTATTGACAAACTTCTTTGCTGATTCTGCAATACGTGACATGACTACGGATGACGTTCTCGCGGAGGTCGGGCCCCGGCTGCGACGGATCCGGAAGGACCGGGAGGTGACGCTCGCGGCGCTCTCCGAGTCGACCGGGATCTCCGTGAGCACCTTGTCCCGGCTGGAGTCCGGCCTGCGCAAGCCCAGCCTGGAGCTGCTGCTGCCGATCGCGCAGGCCCATCAGGTGCCGCTGGACGAGCTGATCGGGACACCCCCGGTGGGGGATCCGAGGGTCCGGTCCAAGCCGCTCGTGCGGCACGGGCGCACCTACTGGCCGCTCACCCGGCAGCCCGGCGGCCTCCAGGCGTACAAGGTGCTGGTGCCACAGGGCCGGGAGGAGCCCGAGCCGCGTACCCATGAGGGCTACGAGTGGCTGTACGTGCTGGCGGGCCGGCTGCGGATGGTGCTGGGCGAGCACGACGTGGTGCTCGCGGCCGGGGAGGTGGTCGAGTTCGACACGCGCGTGCCGCACTGGTTCGGGTCGACGGGGGAGGGGCCGGTGGAGTTCCTGAGCCTCTTCGGTCCGCAGGGGGAGCGGATGCACGTACGGGCGCAGCCCCGGAGGTCGTGACGCCCGCGTGATGCCCGCTACTGTTCCGCGGCGGGCTGTTCCCTGATGGGCAAGCGACCGCTTAGTATGCGATGGACCCCGTCAGACGATGCAGTCGCGTGGAGGCACCGCATGCAGGCATGGCAAGTGCACGAGAACGGCGAGCCGAGCGAGGTGATGCGCCTCGAGGAGGTGGCGACACCGACGCCCGGCGACGGCCAGGTCCTGCTGAAGGTGCGTGCCGCGAACATCAACTTCCCCGATGTGCTGATGTGCCGCGGCCACTATCAGGTGCAGCCGCCGCTGCCCTTCACGCCGGGCGTGGAGGTCTGCGGCGAGACCGAGGACGGGCGCCGCGTGCTCGCCAACCCCGCGCTGCCGTACGGCGGTTTCGCCGAGTACGCCGTCGCCGATGCCGCCGGGCTGCTGCCCGCGCCGGAGTCGCTGGACGACGCGGAGGCCGCCGCGCTGCACATCGGGTACCAGACGGGCTGGTTCGGTCTGCACCGGCGGGCCCGTCTGGAGGCCGGTGAGACGCTGCTCGTCCACGCCGCCGCCGGTGGGGTCGGCAGCGCCGCCGTGCAGCTCGGGAAGGCGGCCGGAGCCACCGTGATCGGTGTCGTCGGCGGTGCCGACAAGGCCGCGGTGGCGCGGGAGCTGGGCTGCGACGTCGTGATCGACCGGCGTGCGGAGAACGTCATCGGCGCCGTGAAGGAGGCCACCGGCGGCCGGGGCGCCGACGTCATCTACGACCCGGTCGGCGGCGAGGCCTACACGCAGTCCACCAAGGTCGTCGCCTTCGAGGGCCGGATCGTGGTGGTCGGCTTCGCCAGCGGGACCATCCCCAGCCCGGGCCTCAACCACGCGCTGGTGAAGAACTACGCGATCCTCGGCCTGCACTGGGGCCTGTACAACACCAAGAACCCGAAGCTGATCCAGCACTGCCACGAGCAGCTCACCGAACTCGCCGCCCGGGGCGCCATCAAGCCGCTGGTCAGCGAGCGGGTGCCGCTGAGCGAGGCCGCGGCCGCGGTCCAGCGGGTCGGTGACGGGGTCACGACCGGCCGGGTCGCCGTCGTCCCGTCTCTCCGGAACGGAGCCGCCGCATGACCGACGCAGCCGAACTCAAGCGCCGCACAGCGCAGTTGCTGGCCGCACACCCGCCGGCCACCACGGACCGCCTCGACTTCCTGAGGGCCCGCTTCGACGCCGGCCTCGCATGGGTGCACTACCCCGAGGGCCTCGGCGGCCTCGGCGCCGCGCGCTCCCTCCAGGCCGTCGTGGACGCCGAGCTGGAGGCCGCGGGCGCCCCCGACAACGATCCGCGGCGCAACGGCATCGGCCTCGGCATGGCCGCGCCGACCATCCTCAAGTACGGCACCGACGAGCAGAAGCAGCGCTTCCTGCGCCCCCTGTGGACCGGTGAGGAGGTCTGGTGCCAGCTCTTCAGCGAGCCCGGCGCCGGCTCCGACCTGGCCGGACTCGGTACGCGGGCCGTCCAGGAGGGCGACGGGTGGGTGGTGAACGGCCAGAAGGTGTGGACGTCCAGCGCGCACAACGCCCGCTGGGCCATCCTCATCGCCCGCACCGACCCGGACGTGCCCAAGCACGCGGGCATCACGTACTTCCTGTGCGACATGACCGACCCCGGCGTCGATGTGCGGCCGCTGCGCCAGATCACCGGCGAGGCCGAGTTCAACGAGGTCTTCCTCACCGACGTCCGCATCCCCGACTCCCGCCGCCTCGGCGAGATCGGCGACGGCTGGCGGGTCGCGCAGACCACGCTCAACAACGAGCGCGTCGCCATCGGCGGTATGCGGCTGCCCCGCGAAGGAGGCATGATCGGCCCGGTCTCCAAGACCTGGCGCGAGCGCCCCGAACTGCGCACCCACGATCTGCACCAGCGCCTGCTGAAGCTGTGGGTCGAGGCCGAGGTCGCCCGTCTCACCGGCGAACGCCTGCGCCAGCAGCTCGCCCTGGGCCAGCCCGGGCCCGAGGGCGCCGGCATGAAGCTCGCCTTCGCCCGCCTCAACCAGGAGATCAGCGGCCTGGAGGTGGAACTCCGCGGCGAGGAAGGCCTGTTGTACGACGACTGGACCATGCGCCGGCCCGAGCTGGTGGACTTCACCGGCCGGGACGCCGGCTACCGCTACCTCCGCTCCAAGGGCAACAGCATCGAGGGCGGGACCAGCGAGGTCCTGCTGAACATCGTCGCCGAGCGCGTCCTGGGCCTGCCCTCGGAACCGCGCACCGACAAGGACGTCGCCTGGAAGGACCTGGCCCGATGACCGACCTGCTGTACTCGGAGGAGGAAGACGCGCTGCGGTCCGCCGTACGGGACCTGCTCGCCGACCACTGCGACGCCCCCGGCGTCATCGCCCGCACCGAGTCCGACGCCCCGCATGACATGGCGGCCTGGAAGGCCCTCGCGGACGGCATGGGCCTCGCCGGACTCCTGGTGCCGGAGGCGCAGGGCGGCCAGGGTGCCACGCACCGCGAAGTCGCTGTCGTGATGGAGGAGTTGGGGCGCGCGGTCGCCCCGGTGCCGTACCTCACCAGCGCCGTCGTCGCGACCGAGGCGCTGCTGGCCTGTGGCACCGAGGACCTGCTGGCCGAGCTGGCGTCGGGACGGAGGATCGGCGCCCTCGCCGTCTCGCTGCACGTCGCCGCGGGCGGCGCCTACAAGGTCGTACGCCATGAAGACGGCTCCCTGCACGGGGAGTTGACCGGCATCGCGGACGCCGTGGCCGCCGATGTGCTGCTGATTCCGGCGGACGACGGCGGGCTGTACGCGGTGGACGCTTCCAGCGCGACCGTCACTCCGCAGGTGTCCCTGGACCTGACCCGGCCGCTCGCGACCGTGACCCTGGACGGTGCGCCCGGTCGTCTCCTGGGCGACGCCGAACCCGCCGTACGGCGGGCGTTGCGGTCCGGTGCCGGGCTGCTCGCCTCCGAGCAACTCGGGCTAGCCGAATGGACGTTGACCGAGACCGTGCGCTACCTGAAGGAACGCAAGCAGTTCAACCGGTCCGTCGGCGGGTTCCAGGCACTCAAGCACCGGCTCGCCCAGCTGTGGCTGGAGGTCGTCAACCTGCGCGCCGCGGCCCGCAACGCGGCCGACGCGCTGGCGACCGGTGAGGAGGCCGATGTGGCGGTCGCCGTCGCTCAGGCCTACGCCGCCTCCGTCGCCGTGCACGCCGCCGAGGAGGCCCTGCAGCTGCACGCCGGCATCGGTATGACGTGGGAGCACCCGATCCACCTGTACCTCAAGCGGGCGAAGGCCGACTCCATCGCCTACGGCACCGCGGGCGCCCACCGTGCCGCACTGGCCGAACTCGTGGACCTCCAGGCCCCCTGACGTTCACCAGGAAAAGCCCGTCCCACCTGGGGCGGGCTTTTTCGTGCGCCCCGCGCGGAGGCGATGAACAGACGGCGGCAGTCCGGCCAACTCCTGTCACGAGCATGCCCTTTGAGGGACCGGCGACCCCATACTCGCCGGTGTCCCGTACCGCCCTCAAAGGGAGGCAGGCATGGCCCTCACCACCCGCCGCAGAGCCCTCACCACCCTCGGCGCCGCCCTCGCGGGCGCCGTCGCCCTGCCCGCCACCGACGCGTTCGCGGGTGAACACAAGCACCGCCCGCGGCCGTTGTGGCGGGCCCACGCCCACAACGACTACGAGCACCCCCGCCCCCTCCTCGACGCCCTCGACCACCGCTTCGGCAGCGTCGAGGCCGACATCTTCCTCGTCGGCGACCAGCTCCTCATCGGCCACACCGCGGACGACCTCGACCCGACCCGCACCCTGGAGTCCCTCTACCTCGACCCGCTGGCCGCCCAGGTGAGGGCCAACCACGGCTCGGTGTACCGGGGCCACCGCAAGCCCCTCCAGCTGCTCATCGACATCAAGACCGAGGGCTCCTCGACGTACCTCGAACTGGACCGGCATCTGCGGCGCTACAAGCACCTGTTCACCACGTACGCCCACGGCCGTGTCCTGCCCGGCCCGGTCACCGCCGTCATCTCCGGCGACCGAGCCGCCCGTGCGCCCATGGAGGCGCAGACCGTACGACGGGCCTTCTACGACGGTCGCCTCGCCGACCTCGGCAGTTCGGCGCCCGCCTCCCTCATCTCGCTGATCAGCGACAACTGGACGCTCAACTTCACCTGGCAGGGCGTGGGGGCCTTCCCCGACGTCGAGCGGCAGAAGCTGCGCGGCATCGTCCGGGCCGCCCATGCGCGTGGGCAGAAGGTGCGCTTCTGGGCCACGCCGGATCTGGCGGGTCCCGCGCGTGACGCGCTGTGGGGCGAGCTGCTCGCCGCCGACGTCGACCACCTCAACACCGACGACCTCGCCGGCCTCGAAGCCTTCCTGGACGCTCACCGGCCGGCGTAGACACCACACGTTCGGCGGACAGGTCAGCCGCCCGGACGAACCCTCCGCTACGCCACACTTGCGGCCGAACGCCGTGAACCGGGCGTACTGGCGTGGCGGAGGAGGCCGACGATGGCGATTTCCATCTCTGTGGTGATGTTGCTGCTGCTCCTGGCGGTGATCTTCCTGCGCAACGGCGGGCTGAAGGTCTCGCACGCACTGGTGTGCGCACTGCTCGGCTTCTACATGGCCAGTACGAGCATCGCCCCGACCATCCACAGCGGCCTCACGGCGACGGCGGACATCGTCAGCAGCCTCCGGCCCTGAGGTTCATCCGGTCGAGAAGACCCCGATGCCGTTCGGCACCGGGCGTTCGGCGCCGCCGGTGGGGTGGTTGCGCACCGAGACGGCGCTCGTCCCGGGATCGCGGGCGACCAGCGTCGACGATCCGCCGCCGTCCAGGCTGAAGGCGTCGACCATGCCCAACCCCTTCATGGTGTCCGCCACTTCGGCGACGGTCAGACCCGTGCGGTACGCGGCCGCGCCGTCCACCGTGAGCAGCAGCACCCGCCGGCCGTCGTCCGCGATCCCCACGGCGGTGCGCACGGCAGCGGTCGTGCCGTCCAGGCCGGGCAGCGGCTGTCCGTTGTCGAGGACCGGGTAGCCGCCGACGGCGAAGCGGTACGGGATCCGGGTCGCGGAGGGGACCAGGCCGTGCCGGATCCGTACGTGCTCGCCGACGGAGAGCTTCCGTAACTGCCGCGCGCCCTCCTCCCGGCCGACGAGGACGGTGGTGCCCGCGGCGACGGGGCCGCCGCCCGGGCTGTCGGCGGCCGCCACGACCCGGCCTTGGCGGACCGTCACCTCGTAGGTGTCCGTGCTGCACGGGGCGGCCCGGTCGGTGTCCGTGCCGCAGGTGGCCCGTACCCGGGAGGCGCTTCCCCAGGCGCTGGTGAAGGCGCCGACGGAGTTCACCGGCAGCGCGTACTGATTGAGCCCGCCCAGCGGCAGCCGCGTCCAGGGAGTGCGGACGGATCCGGCCAGGGACAGGCTGTCGAGCCGGGCCCGTCGGTCGACCCCCATGCCGAGCACGTTCCTCGTGGACGTGCCAGGTGGCATCGCGGGGCCGAAACGCTGGCCGTCGGGCACCGCCGCCTTGAGCGTGCGGCCGCCCGCGATCGCCGGGCCCACGCTCGCGCCGGTCGCCTCGACGCCCGGGTGCTGGGTCTCGGTGATGTTGAAGAAGTCGCCGTTGACGCCCGCGACCGCGCCCTGGGTGTCCGCCAGTTGCGAGACGGGCGCCCGCGCGGCGACCGCTCCCGGATGCAGCAGGTCGAGCCGGACGTGCGGATCGCGCAGGTCGACGGTGAGGACATGGATGCGCGTGGGGCCCTTGGCGGCCTGGATGTCGTACTGCTGGTACGTGACGCCCGACGCGATCGGGACGGCGGCCTGCGCGGCGCCGGCCGGTGCCGCCCCCGTCAGGGCCGCACCGGCCAGCGCACCGCATGCCGTGAGGAACGTCAGTACCGCTCTGCCTGCTCGGAACCTGTTCTGACGAAGCGTCACAGCCCCCCCCTGAGGTCTCGTCAACTGTCCCAGGACTCAGAGGAAGTGCACCAGACGGCAGTCTGTCTAGGAGCCGAGAAGACGGGAACGGATCAGGAAACGCACTCCTTCGGGTGCTTCGAGCGAGAAGCCGCTGCCCCGCCCCTCGACGACGTCGACGATCAACCGGGTGTGGCTCCACACCTCGAACTGGCTGCGCGACATCCAGAACGTCACCGCCTCCCCGACGCCCTCGACCTCCAGCTCCGCGAGCAGCACGTCCGAGCCGCCGGTGCGGAACTCGCCCGCCGGGTAGCACATGGGGGCGCTGCCGTCGCAGCAGCCGCCGGACTGATGGAACATCAGCGGGCCGTGCGCCTCGTGCAGCCGGCGCAGCAGATCGGCGGCCGCGGGGGTGAGCTCGACGCGCGGGGTCTCCTCATACATGCGCCCCAGCGCAGCACGCGCCACGTTGCGAGAAGGTTGCACCCCGGAGCAGGGTGGGGCCATGTACTCGACCCGCGTCTCCTGTCGTGTGAACGCCCCGCGTGCGGCCGTCTACCGGATGCTCGTGGACGCCGACGCGCTGGCCAGGTGGCGGGTGCCCGAGGGGATGAGCAGCGAGGTGCACGCCTTCGACGCCCGGGAGGGCGGCGCGTTCCGTATCTCGCTCACCTACGACCTGCCGACCGGCACCGGCAAGTCCGGCTCGCACACCGACACGTACCACGGCCGGTTCCTGCAGCTCGTGCCGGACGAGCGGGTGGTCGAGGAGTTCGAGTTCGAGACCGGGGACCCCGCCCTGCGCGGCACGATGACGATGACGACCACGCTCACCGACGTGGCGGGCGGGACCGAGGTCGTCGTCCTGCACGAAGGGATTCCCGACGCCGTGCCGGCGGACCAGAACGAGGAGGGTACTCGGATGGCGCTGGCCCATCTCGCGCGGCTGGTCGAGGGCTGAGCGTCAGACCTCGCCGACGTTGGCGGTGAGCAGGCGGAGCAGCTGCTTGGCCGTGGCGTCCTGTTCGGGGGTCAGGCCCATGGCGTCCCCGATGGCCCCCGGAACCGTATGCGCCCGCTCGCGCAGTTCGGCTCCCGCGTCGGTGAGGGTGAGGGAGACCGAGCGCTCGTCCTCCGGGCGGCGTTCACGGCGCAGCAGGCCGTTCGCCTCCAGGCGCTTCAGCAGCGGGGAGAGGGTGCTGGACTCCAGCTGGAGCGCGGTGCCCAGATCGCGTACCGAGATCGAGTCCTGCTCCCACAGCACGAGCATCACCAGGTACTGCGGGTAGGTCAGCTGCAGCGCGTCCAGCAGGGGCCGGTAGCGGGCGGTGACCGCGCGGGAGGCGGCGTAGAGGGCGAAGCACAGCTGATCGTCGAGGAGCAGGGAACCGTCGCGCTCGGGTTCGGCAGTGCTCATGGCCTGGCTCCTTTGATTGAGTCCTCTCGATTCTATCGAGCCATAAACAGTCGCGAAATAGATAGTCGTGCTTGATTAAGTTGTGCACGACTAAATCGAGCGCTACAGTCATGGGTGTGCCGCCGCTCCTGACGAACAGCGTCGACGGAGCGCGCCCGCGGCCACCCCTTCCGAGGAGATCGCCATGTCCGACCAGACCGGCACCCGCCCCGTCCTCGAGCCCGCAGCCCAGGCCTTCGTCGAGGCGACCGCGAACCCGCCGTACCTCTTCGATCTCGGCCCGGTCGAGGGCCGTAAGACGGTCGACGAGGTGCAGTCCGGGGACATCGCCAAGCCCGCCGTCGACGAGGAGTGGATCACCGTGTCCGGCGGACCCACCGGCAGCGTCCGCGCCCGGATCGTCCGCCCGGCCGGCGCCCAGGGCACCCTCCCCGTGATCCTCTACATCCACGGCGCCGGCTGGGTCTTCGGCAACGCCCACACCCACGACCGCCTGGTACGCGAACTCGCCGTCGGCGCCAACGCCGCGGTCGTCTTCCCCGAGTACGACCTCTCGCCCGAGGCCCGCTACCCGGTCGCCATCGAACAGAACTACACCGTCGCCCAGTGGATCGTGCAGGAAGGCGCGTCCAAGGACCTGGACGCCTCCCGGATCGCCGTCGCCGGGGACTCCGTCGGCGGCAACATGGCCGCCGCACTCACCCTGATGGCCAAGCAGCGCGGGGATGTCCCCCTGGTCCAGCAGGTGCTCTTCTACCCGGTCACCGACGCCGCCTTCGACACCGCCTCCTACCACCAGTTCGCCACCGGCTACTTCCTGCGCCGCGACGCCATGCAGTGGTTCTGGAACCAGTACACGACCGACGAGGCCGAACGCGCCCAGATCACCGCGTCCCCGCTGCGGGCCACCACCGAGCAGCTCACCGGCCTGCCCCCGGCCCTGGTCATCACCGGCGAGGCCGACGTCCTGCGCGACGAGGGCGAGGCCTACGCCAGCAAGCTCCGCGAGGCCGGCGTCCCCGTCACCGCCGTCCGCTACCAGGGCATCATCCACGACTTCGTCATGCTCAACGCCCTGCGCGAAACCCACGCCGCCCAAGCCGCGATCAACCAGGCCATCACCATCCTGCGCACCACGCTCGGTACGGCGTGACCGTGTGACCCGCCGCCGGCGTCGTGGCCCGTCTCAGGCGGGCTGCGGCGTCAGGCGGCCGTGGCCCTTGCGGTCGTAGTAGGCGGTCATCGCGAAGCCGAAGAGGATGGCAAGGGCGGCGCCGATCGCGGTCATCGTCCAGGCGCGGGTGAGGCCCGCGTCGCCCCGTGCATCGAAGTAGAGGATCGCGCGGACGCCGTCGCCGAGCTGGCGCATGGGCTCGAAGTGGGACAGGAAGCGGTAGAAGGCCGGCACCGCCTGGAGCGGGACGGTGGCGCCCGAGGACGGCAGGCCCAGGACGATGAACACGAACATCGACACGAGCTGTCCGATGCCGCCGAACGCGGCGTTGATCGCCTGCACACCCAGGCCGACCGCGAGCGACGCGCAGTACGAGTAGATCCACAGCAGCGGGAGATGGGTGGCGTCCATGCCCAGGATCGTGACGCAGGCGAGCATCACCAGGGAGACGGTGAGCACGGTGATGCCCGCGGTCATCGCCATCTTCAGCAGCAGCGTCTGGGTGCGGCTGATCGGCACGGTGGGCAGCCGGGTGTGCCAGGGGCCGATCTCGTTGTCGGCGTAGCCGAGTGCGGTGTCGACGCCGTTGCTGACGATGTTGCCGCCCATGAAACCGGCCAGGACGAGCAGCAGCGTGTAGTAGAAGGCGGTCAGCCCCAGGCCGCTGTGGATGCCGACGGGGTGGCCCACCTCGGTGGCGACGGCCACGGGGTCGGCGAGCAGCAGCTTCTGCGTGGCGTCGGCCCGCGGGGTCGACCGGGTGAGCTGCTTGCCGATGGTCTGCGAGGCCTGGTGTGCCGTCTGCGTGCTGATCTGACTGGCGAGGGAGGAGCCGAGGCTGCCCTTGCCGGGGTTGGTGAGCACGGTGAGCGTGGGCCGTGCGGTGGCGCCGGTGCCGGTG
The DNA here is from genome assembly GCF_045041015.1 of Streptomyces sp. NBC_00019. Lineage (NCBI taxonomy): Bacteria > Bacillati > Actinomycetota > Actinomycetes > Kitasatosporales > Streptomycetaceae > Streptomyces > Streptomyces sp. NBC_00019. Next base: position 1,881,754 of record NZ_CP108302.1, on the reverse strand, counting down.
AGCGCGCCGACGGAGGCGGTGAAGTCGGCGGGGATGACGAGGGCGCCGTAGACCTTGCCCGAGTCCAGCTCGTCCTGGGCCTGCGTCCGGGTGAGTTGTCGCCAGTCGGCCTTGTCGCTCGACGTGTCCGACATGATCGCCGCGGCGATCTGCGTCCCCAGGTTCTGCTCCTGCCCGGCCGGCGGCTTGCCGGTGTCGGAGTTGACGAGCGCGATCGGCAGGTCCTTGAGGTCGCCCTGCGGATTGACGATGCCGCCCATGTACAGCAGCGACAGCAGCAGGGCGAGCAGTCCGCTCAGGAGTGTGGGCACCACCCACAGCTTGGGGCGGCCGAGCAGCGCGGAGGCACGGGCCTGGGGAGCGGGGTCGGTCATGGCTCTCCCTGGGGTGGGCGGCGACGCGTTCCTCCCAGTCGTACGCGACCCCCGCCCATCCCGCACGCAGAGCGGCTCACGCGGCCAGGCGCGCCAACGTCTCCCGGAACGACACCGCGCCCACGGCCCGCCGGTTGTACGGCAGCCGGCCCAGCAGGGATGCCATGCCGCAGGTGTTGGTCACGGCGGAGAAGAACAGGCCGCCGCCGATCAGCCCGGACAGCCAGTGGGCGGGCGGCCAGCCAGACCTGCGACGAAGCCGGCCGCGCGCCGGGTGCGTGACCGGCCCGGAACTCGGCGCCGGTGCAGCTGGTGGACGGGGAGGTGGACGCTGCCCTCGATCCAGCCGTCCGCGCGTTCGCCGTCCCGGCGCACGTCGACCACGACCACGTCCTCACCGCGCGCCCGGGCGGCGGCCAGGTCGGCGAACGTGCCGCGCGGGAAGGAGGCCGGACGGGCCCCGTCCGCGAGCCAGTCGGCCGGGCCGCCCACGGCCGCCGCGGCCGGGCGGTCGATGCCCACCCGGGTCAGCTCCCGCTGGGCGCGCCCGACGACCTCGGCGCTCTCCGCGAGCAGCGTCACGGGCCTGCCCCACGGGATCATCCACGCGAGATACGTGGCCAGCTGTCCGTCGGCCTCGAAGTTGAGCGACCCGGCCACATGCCCGGCGGCGAAGGCCACCCGGTTGCGCAGGTCCACGACCCACTCGCCGGCCGCGAGCCGCCGGGCGATCTCGTCGGCGTCGGCGGGCCGCGGGGCCGTGAGGTCCACCGGAGCGGGGCCGCCGGCGTTGGCCGGACCCATGTGGGCGTAGTACGCGGGGACGTCGTCGAGCCCGGCCAGCAGGTCCTTGACGAAGCTGTCGACGTCCTGGACGAGCGCGGGGTTGGAGGCCTTCTCGGTGCCGATGGTGCTGTGTGTCCCGTCCGCCCGGGACGAGGAGCAGAAGCTGCCGAAGCCGTGCGTCGGCATGACCGCCACCTCGTCGTCCAGCTCCGTGGCCAGCCGGTGCACGGAGGCGTGCTGCGCTCGGGCGAACTCCTCGGTGAGCCGGGGTTCGACGAGGTCGGGCCGGCCCACGCTGCCGATCAGCAGCGAACCGCCGGTGAAGGCGGCCACCGCGCGTCCCGCTTCCTCCAGCACGTACGAGGTGTGGTGCGGGGTGTGCCCGGGAGTGGCCACGGCCCGCAGCACGAGACCCTCGTCGACGGGCTCCACGTGTCCGTCGGCGACCGGCACGCGCGCGTACGCCACCTCGGCCCCCGCCGGCACCAGATAGCGGGCCCGGTGAGCCGGGCCAGCTCCAGACCACCGCTCACGTAGTCGTTGTGCACATGCGTCTCGGCGACGGCCACGATCCGCACTCCGCGCCGGGCCGCCTCCGCGAGCACGCGGTCGATGTCCCGCGGCGGATCCACGACCACCGCGGCGCGGGTCCCGCCGGCCAGGTGGCTGCGGTTGCCCAACCCCGCCGTCTCCAGGGCGTCGACAAAGAACACGGCTGACTCCTTCGTAGAAATTACCCCCGGGGGTATCTGACTTTTACGGTAACAGAGATACCCCGGGGGGTATTTTGCGGCGTGTTTCGTGCGCTCCCGTGTATGAGGACGGCAGGTCAGGCAGTTGACGTAGGAATCGACGAAGAGGTGAACTCCGCGCGGTTCAGCCGGAGTCCGGCCCGCCGGGCAGCGGCAGTTCGAACCAGACCACCTTGCCCGTGCTCACCCTGGTCGCCCCCCAGCGCTGTGACATCTGGTCGACCAGGAACAACCCCCGGCCGCCCTCGTCGCTCAGCTGCGCGTGCCGCATTCTCGGTACCACGGTCGAGTCGTCCTCCACCTCGCAGCGGAGCACGTGCGTGCGCAGCAGGCGCAGGGTGATCGGCCGGCCGGCGAACCGCACGGCGTTGGCCACCACCTCGCTGACCAGGAGCTCGGTGGACTCCAGCAGGGACTCCAGGCCCCATTGGCGCAGTGTCCTGCGGGTCAGCCGCCGGGCCTGGCCCGCGGTCTGCGGACGCGGAGCCAGGTACCAGTACGCGACGGTGTCCGGCAGGATGCCCTCGAACCGGGCGGCGAGCAGCGCGATGTCGTCGTCCCGGTCGCCCGCCCCCAGTGTCCCGAGTGCCTGGTCGCACAGCTCCTCGAGCGACGGGGCCGTGGTTCCCGAGGCGCCCGCCCGCAGCCGCGCGCACAGCTGCTCCACCCCGGTCATCACATCCGAGTCGCGGTCCTCCACCAGACCGTCCGTGTACAGCAGCAGGGTCGCGCCGGCCGGTGCGTGCATCTCGACGGACTCGAAGCCACCGCTGCCGACACCGATCGGCGCCCCGGGCGGCACCTGCACGACCTCCGTGCTGCCGTCGGGATGCAGGAGCACGGGCGGCGGATGGCCGGCGTTGGACATCAGCAACCGGTGCAGCACGGGGTCGTACATGGCGTACAGGCAGGTCGCCGTGTGCTCGCTGCCCAGCCGCTCGGCCTGCTCGTCGAGGTGGTGAAGGATCTCGTCGGGGGAGAGGTCGAGTCCGGCGAGGGTCTGCACGATGGTGCGCAGCTGGCCCATGATCGCGGCCGACGTCATGGAATGGCCCATCACGTCGCCGATGACCAGTGCGACACGGTTGCCGGGCAGCGGGATCGCGTCGTACCAGTCGCCGCCGACCTGCGCGGTCCGTGAGGACGGCAGATAGCGGCTGGCCAGCCCGACTCCCGTCGGCTCGGGCAGGGACGCCGGGAGCATGGTGCGCTGCAACGCGTCCGCGACGGCCGCCTCGCGCGCGTAGAGCACCGCCTTGTGGATGCCGAGAGCGGTGTGGGTGGCGAGCTGGGAGGCGACGAGGAGGTCGTCGTAGGTGAAATCCGGCCGCCCGGGGCCGCGGATGAGGACCACGCTGCCCATGACATGGCTACGACCGTGCAGCGGAGCGATGATCAGCCGCCGTCCGGGCGGCACCGCGCCCGGCGCGTTCGCCACCCCCAGCAGCTCGGCCACCACGGAACGCAGCCCCGGAGTGTTCCCGAACACCGGCCGCCCGGCTTGGAGCAGCTTGGTGAGCAGACCGTCCGCGGCCGGCTGTACGGCATCGGCCGCCTGGACGGTGGCGGCGTCCGGGGCGGGTGCCGTGGTGTGCAGCCGCAGGACGCCGGGGTCGGCGGTGCTCTCGTCGCCCACCGGAAGCGGCGCGTACAGATGGACGAACGCCGTGTCGGCGAAGGCCGGGACTGCCGCCCGGCACAGTTCGCCCAGGGTCTCGTCGAGGTTCATGCCGCGGGCGATCTGCCGGGTCGCCGCGTCGAGATAGCGGAGCCTGTCGGTCTGCGGCGCGGAGGCGATCGGGCGTCCGGCGGGCGCTTCCGGGGGCGGTGGGCGCATGGCTGTGCCACCCGCCGCGCCACCCTCCTCGGAGCCCTTGGCCGCGTGTGCTTTGCCGGACTTCGAGGAGGAAGCGGGAGGCTCGGGCCGACGCGGGGCACCGGAAGGCTCGTGCACGCCGGCCGCCTGCCCTCCGGTGCCGCCATCGGCTCCGAGCTGCTTCGTCACGCGTGTCCTTCCGGCCGTGCGGGCCCGCGCGGAGCGGGCTGATCAGTAGCGGTCAGCTACGTCGTCGGCAGCGCAGGAAGATCTGCACCTCGGGCGGCACGTCCACGGACGCCGGAGCGTACGAGAACGAGGACTCCTCGGCGATCTCGAAGCCCTCCGCCTCCACGACCTCGCGCAGCTCGTCCCGGAGATAGCCGGAGACCCGGATGGTGCTGCCGATGAACGGGATCGAGAAGTCGTCCACATCGGCCTCCACCATCGACAGGGCGAACAGGCCGCCCGGAACGAGCAGGTGGTGGATGGTCCGCACGGCGAGGGGGATCTCGGCCCGCGGCAGCATGAGCAGGGAGAAGAAGGCGGCCACCGCGTCGAAACGACCGAGGTCCCGGGGGCCGTCGGGCCGCAGGTCCGCGATGTCGGCACGGTGGAACGTCCCGGTGGGCACCTGCTGCTGGGCGAGCGTGACCATCCGGTCCGACAGGTCGACCCCGACGACGTCCAGGCCGCCCTGCGCCAGCTGGCGTGCGGTCGGGATCCCGGTGCCGCAGCCGAGGTCCAGCACGCGTGACCCGGCCGGCAGGGACCTGATGAGCCACTCGGCGGACGCGACCTGGCCCTCCTTGTGCGGGAAGGCCTCGTCGTAGCGGTCGCCGATGGCGTCGAAGGCCTCGGCCTGGCCGGTGCGGTCGAGCCGCATGCTCCCGTAGCCGAGCTCGTCGGCGGGGCTGCTCACGAGGGTTCTCCTTTGATGTCGTATGGGTAATTTTTTCACAGTTATGCAGACTGGGGCGCGGCCTGGCAGCTGATCACACCGGCCGCGATGGTCATGATGCCCCGCACCCCCGCCGACGGGCGGTGGTTCGGCGGAGGTGCGGGGCGGATTCCCGGTCCCTCTCGGCCTTCTCAGTCGCAGGAGCCGGTGAAGACGTCGATCCGGTCGTCGGCGCTGCTCGCCACCACGAGGTCCTGAGTGCCGTCGGAGGTCAGGTCGGCGACGTTCACGGAGACCGGCAGGGCGGACGTGGTGTAGGCGACGGAGGCCTCGAAGGTGCCGTCGCCGTTGCCCGTGAAGATCTCCAGGATGTTGGAGCCGTTGCTGACGGTGGCCAGGTCGGTCTCGCCGTCCCCGTCGATGTCGCCGGGAGTGATGGAGTACAGCCAGGCGACGCTGGCGTACTGCGTGACGTCGCCGAAGGTGCCGTCGCCGTTGCCCAGCAGGACCGGCACCGCGTCGGCCTCGTTGTCCCCCGCGCCGACGTCCGCGTTCCCGTCGCCGTCGAGGTCGCCGGTCACCACGTGCCGGGGGTTGTCACCGACCGCCGCCGGCGTGTCCGACCCGGTGAAGGTGATGGCGGACGAGCAGACGGCGACGGCGGTCGTGCTCGGTCCGGTCGCCGAGGCCATGGCCGCGACGCTCGCCCCGAAGGCTAAGGCGCCGACCGTACCCACAGCGCCGGTTCGGCGCGCCGCGTCAGGGTCCCTTCGAAGTACGTCCAGTCGGTCGCCCCGGGGTCGGAGACGTGGAGCAGGTTCTCCAGGGCGTCGTAGTGCGTGGTGGGGTAGCGGACGACGCGGCGGACCACCTCCTTGAGGATGTGCAGGCTGCTCAGGTTCTCCTCCCCCGTGAGCAGAAGGATCTCTCCCTCGCCGCCGGTGAGGTAGGCGGTCAGATCGCCGGCGAGCCGGGTGTAGTGGGTGTTGTACGCGTAGAGGCCGAGGACGTCCCGGTGGGTGAAGCGGCGCCGGGCGCGCTCGGCGACGGTGAAGCCGAGCGCGCCCGCCATCCCGAGGATCAGCCCGGCCGTCTCCGTGGGACCGTGTCCGGTGAGCGCGGGGGAGTGCAGGAGGTCGGTCAGCCGGCTCAGGCGTTCCTGCCGGGACCGCAGCTCCTTGTCGTACCAGCCCCGGGCCGCGGTCTTGCGGTCCACGTTGCGCCGGGCCCAGCGGACGGCGCCGTCGGATGTCTCCACTTCGTACGGTCCGGGCGGCCGCCCGGCGTACAGGTCGACGAGTCCGCGGACGGCGTCCCTGGCGAGGGGACGCGGGCACACGGCGAACGGGCCGTCCAGCACGTCCGGCTTGAGGATCATGAGGGCGTCGGAGCGGGGGGTCATCGGCCCTCCTGGTCAGGGTCCGTGGCGTGCGCCATGCGGGCCACGAGGAAGTCGAGCAGGCCGAGCAGGCGCTCGATGTCGGCGGTGCGCAGGGAGTCGTACAGGCCGATGCGGAGTGCGCACGGGTCGGCGGGGTCCGTGAGGCCGTACGCCAGATGGGCGGACTCCAGGAACCGGCCGAGCTCGGCGACGGTGCCCGGCGGCAGGGCGGTGACCAGTCTGACCGTCAGCGCGTCGCCCGCCCCAGCCGTGGGGGCGGTGACCCAGTCGCGGGTGGCCGCCCACTCGGCGACCAGGGCGCGGCGGGCCTCGCGTCCGGCTGCCGCGCGCTCGGCGTCGCTCTCCGCCATGGCCCGCACCGCGTGCGCGAACATCACCAGGTCACCGGTGCCGACGGCGGCGCCGGCCACGTCGAGTGCGCGGGTCAGCCCCGGTGACGCGGACACGGCCCGCGGCGAGAGCACGGCCACGGTGAGGCCGACGCCGACACCGAGCAGTCCGCTCGGACAGAGGAACGCGACGTCGGCGTCGCGGACACCCCGGCCGGTGAGCACCTCGGCGGTACCGGTGAGCTCCGCGACCCGCCAGGCGCCTGCCGGGGCCGCCTCGAGCCGCTCCCGCCAGGCGGGATCCTCGTCGGCCACCACGGCGAGGGGGGTGGGGGCGGGGGTGTGTGGACCGAGGGTTTCCCACGCACCTGCCGGATTGGCCGGGTCGGTGGCGCTCCGCGGACCCGGCCCGGTGGCTGGACCGGGAGTTTCCCGTGCACCTGTCGTGGTGACCGGGAGGGCGGCGGCGCCCCATTCGGCTGTGGTGGTGGCCAGGTCGGCCGTCGTGGTGGCCGGGCTGCCGGTCTTCGGCGTACCCGGTGCGGCGGCTTCTCGCACCGCCGCTGTGGCGGTCCGCCAGTCGGTGGCGCGTGGGCCGGTCCCTGTCACCTTCAGGCCCGTGGCCCAGGATTGGGCGGCGGCGAGGTGGCAGAGTTCCGCCGGTCGGGCCGCCACGACGGTGAGGGCGTGGTCGTCCGGGACCTGGAACAGGGCGCGGGTCTCGGCGATCACCGACGCCCGGAACTCCCTGAGGTGGAGGTCGTCCGGCCGTCGGCCCAGGAGCACCGTGCCGGTGCTGCTCAGCGCCGCGAGTCGCGCCGCGGGTACGGGCACCGCCGCGCCGCCGAGCCGGGGTTCCTCCGGGACGAACGCCTCCGGTATCTCGTGCAGGGCCAGGCCCGGAAGTCCGAGGACAACGGTCATGTCAGCCCAGCTTCCGGATCACGCGCCACGTGTACGGCCCGACGACCGTGCCGGGGGCGAGGTCGACCGTGCTCCGCAACAGCCCCTTGACCTCGGCGACCGCCGCGGGCAGGTCCTCCTCGGACTCGGTGAGCAGCTGGGCCAGACGGGACCGCAGCCGGGGGTCGGGGCCACCGAGCTCCAGCAGTCTGACCAGCCACTTGGGCGCCGGGTTGGTCTCTCCGTCGAGGGCGAGCACCAGCCGGGCGAAATGGGCGACGGCCTCCCGGAACATCCAGCACGCCGACGCGTCGTTGCTCTCGGCGAGTTCCCCCTCCACATCGGTGAGCCGGTTGACGGCGGCCACCGCCTGGACGTTGACGTGGTACTCGGCCAACCGGTGCGTGCCCGTCGACGCCCGCAGCTTCTCGAGCCGCTCGGCACCGCGCAGCGGGACGCCCGTACGGATGCGGTGCAGCACCTTGAGATCGTTCTGGCTCTCCAGCTGGACGATCCCGCCGCCGTCGGACAGCGCGGCCAGACAGTCCTGGAAGGAGCGCGTCAGCTCCTCGACACCGGCGGGCTCCAGGATCGAGAGGCTCACCTCGCGCCCGTCGAGCTCGCCGATGGTGCCGCTCTTCTCGCCCTTGCGGACGGTGGTGTCGGCCCCGACGACCGCGGCCCCGTCGCCGCCCAGGAAGTAGACGTCCAGGTCGGAGTTGCGGTTGGCCAGTCCGTCGACGACCGACCCGGCGACGAACAGCACGCCGTCCGCCGGGTCCGCGACGGCGCCGAGCGCCAGCTCGGCCACGGAGTCGAGGAAGGGCCCGGACAGGTTCAGCACGACTTTCTCTTCTCTCTGCGCAGACGACAGTGCCGCCCGAAGGATTCCAGGATGGTCCGGTTCAGCGTGCTGTCCCCGGTGTGCTGCTCGAAGTGCCACTGGATACCGAGGACATACCGTGCGGGATGGCCGACACTGATCGCCTCGGGCACACCGTCGGGCGCCACGGCCTCGACGCGTACGTCGTCCGGGAGCGCGCAGACCACCTGAGAGTGCTGGGAGTTGACGGGTACGGCGGTCCCGGCGAGCTCCCCGGGGAGCCCGGCGAGCAGTCCGCCCGGCCGGATGTGCACGGGGTGCGCGTCGGCCCAGCGGTCGCCGCCCGCCGGACGCGGCGTGAAACGGTGGACGGCGGTCTCGGCGCCCTCGGTGTCCCGCAGCGCCGCCCCGGCCGCCACCCCGATCTCCTGCATGCCCCGGCAACTGCCGAGCACTGGCAGATCCGGCAGCTCACGGGCCCGGCGCAGCAGGGCGAGCGCGGCGGCGTCGCGGTCGGTGTCGTACTCCCGCCCCTCGGTCTCCGCGCCGGCCTCCGCGGTGAAACGGGGGTGGACGAAGGAGCCGCTGCCGGGAAGGACCAGCCCGTCGAGATCGTCCAGGGCCGCGGCACCAGCCTCGTCGGGCGGAACGACGAGCGGCAGCACGCGCGCGTACCGCAGCAGGCTGTCGGTGAGGACGTCGTTGACCCGGGAGTAACTGGTGCCGTTGGCGCGCTGCTTGCGGCAGGCCAGGACGCCGACGACCGGGAGGTCCGGCGGGTGCGCGGAGTTCGCACGGTCCGGCACGCGGGCCTACCGTCCCGTCCGGCGGCGCAGGTCCTCGAGGATCGCCGGGATGGTGTCCGGGTCCTGTGCCGTCACCACCACGACGACCTCGTCCTCGGGGGAGGGCCACTCGGCGGCGACCCGCACGGCCGGGTGCTCCGCGAGACGGGACAGCAGCGCCGGGAGGTCGGCGTCGGTGGGCACCGGCAGCAGGTGCATCGCCGCGGTGGTCACGAAGGGGGCGGGGCGGGGCAGTTCGCCGTCCGCGAGGGTCTCGACGAGCGAGCGGTACGGGTCTGCCGCGCCGTCGGTGGCGAGGGGCACGAGATGGGAGTTGATCAGGTCGCCGCCGAGCCGTGCGCCGATCTCCAGGACGATGGGTCCCTCGGCGGCGTAGCGCAGGTCCACGTGGAAGCCGCCGGTCTCGATGCCCACGGCGCGCACCGCGCGCTCGGCCGCCTCATGGACCCGCACGACCTGCTCCGCGGTGAGCGCGGAGGGGACGACCGTGGTGGTCGTACGGAGTTCCCCGGGGGCCAGGTACTTGTCGGACACGGCGAGGATCACCACCTCGTTCCCGTGTACCAGCCCGGAGACCGAGTGCTCGCTGCCGTCGACGAGCTCCTCGACGAGGAAGGCGTCGGAGTCCTCGTAGTTGAGGGACGTCAGCTTCATCAGCTCGCCCGGTTCCGTGTCCGCGTCGAGCACGACGGAACCGCGGCCGCCCGAGGAGTGGGCGAGCTTGAAGATCAGGGGAAGGCCGAGCTCGCCGACCGCGGCCTTCAGCTCGTCGGCCGTGGTGCCGGTGCGCCAGCGGGGGTTGAGACCGTGCGGTTCCAGCGCCCGGCGCTGCGCCGCCTTGTCCAGGCACACGGCGGCCGCGGCGACCGAGGGCCCGCGCAGACCGAGCGCCTGCGACACCCTGGCGGCGATGTCCACGTACCGGTCGCCCCAGCACAGCACCGCCGAGGGCCGGTGCCCGGCGTCCTGTGCCTGCCGCAGGGCGCGGGCCGCCACGTCCTCGGCGGGCTCCGTCCGGGTGAAGGCGGCGATCCGGTCGTCGGGCAGCCCGAGATGGCCGAGACCGGTGTCGGAGTGGACGTAGACGGCGTGGCCCAGCTGTGCGGCGGCGTCGATCTCGGGCTGCCACTCCAGGGGGGAGCGGCGCAGGCCGAGGTGGAGGACGGAACGGTCGGGGGACATGGGAGGGCCTTCCTGGGGTCGGTGTGCGGGCGGGAGGTGGGAGGGGACGGGAGCGGAGGCGGGGGTCACAGCGCGGCCGCGGCGGGCGCGTGGCGCCGCTGGTACCAGGTGTTGCCGAAGTCCGAGACGACCAGGGCGGGTCCGGTGCGCTCCGAGCGGTCCGCGTGCGCCTGGTAGACGCTCTGCAGGACACGTCCGATGGCGATGGCCGCGCGCAGCTCCGGGACGCCGTACGTCTCGCCGTCCGTGCGCATCAGACGGAAGTCGTGGATTCCCGGCCGGTGGACGCCGGCCAGGGTCAGGCCCAGCGGGACCCGGATGGCGTGCCGGACTCCGTTCGCGACATGGCCCTGGTGATGGTGCGAGGTCCACTCGGTCATGTCGGGCATGGTGGGAGCGTAGAACCAGTCCCGGTCCGCGAAGCTCGGGTGGTCGCTCACACCGCTGGCGTGCGGCATGAAGTGCCAGCCGTTCCAGCGCATCCGGGCGGCGATCGCCCTGACGACCTGCGGCAGTTCCTCCGGGGCCCGGTCGAAGCGCCGGGTGAAGTCCTGGCCGGGCACCACACAGCAGTAGTAGTCGCTGGTCTTCCAGTGTCCGGGGTTCGGGCTGCCGGCGGCGACGAGTGCGGACAGGGTCGTGATGTCGCGGGGGCCGCGGGACATGCCGACATGGGACCCGGTGGACTCCGTGCCCGCCTCGACCAGCCCGTGGATCACTTCCTCGAGGCCGGTGGTGAACGCGTCATCGGTCGTGGGGCCGTGCAGTGCGGGCATCAACTGCGCCCAGGCCGCCACCAGGTGGTCCCGACGGTCGAGGTCCGCCGCCGGCAGCAGCTCCGTCACCTTCGCGGTGAAGGCGGCGGGCAGATCGGCGGAGGTCACCGGGCGATCGAGGAACTGCTCCTGCTTGTTGATCGTCATGGCCTGGACCGTGCGGTAGATCTGCGGCCCCCGTTCGAGCTTGCCGGGGCGCAGCCGCCTGGCGTGCGCCGCGAGCGCGAAGAGCCGTTCCACGAGCGGAAGTTGCTCCGTCGCGGCAGTCACCTCACCGTCGTAGGAGGTGATCTTGGCGCGTATGAAGGCCTCCAGGCGTCCGGCGGTCAGCTGGGTGCCGCTGAACTCCTCGGTCCTGGAAGGGGTTCCCGAGGCGATGAGCGCGGACATGCAGACGACGAAGACGGCGTCGTGGGCCGTCCAGCGCTCGACCGGCACTCCGTCGATCCCGTTGAGTCGGCACTGCTCGGAGCCGGCGGAGAGCGACTTGCCCACCAGATTGCTGTGTTCCCGGCCGAGGTTCGTGTAGCAGCGGTCGCCGATGTACACACGCATCGGCCCGACATGGGTCAGGGTCCGGCGCAGGTCCGCGACCATGGTGTCCACCGTGTCGGCCGGGCGGGCGCGCAGCCATGCGTGCAGGCTCAGCGACTCGGCGCCCTCGGCGTGCTGTTGCTCGTCCCAGCGCCGGTCGAGGTCCGCGGGGCGGCCGCCGGCCCAGTCGACGCGGCCGATCTCCAGCACACCTTCCGGCGCCGGCTCGCCGTCGCGGAGAACACGCAGGCGTCCGGTGCCGGTCAGCACCAGGCGCTCGCCCACCGTGTCCTGCACCAGGGGGAGATGGCGGCGGGCGCCGGTGTTCCGCAGCTCATCGAGCGCGACCGACTCGCCGCGGCTCAGGGCGCCGAGGCCGACCTCGGCCTTGAGCCGGCCGCCGAGCGTCGCGGCGTGCAGGGCCGCGGTGTACGCCGAATCCAGCGTGTCGGACTCCTCCGCGACGAGCTCCAGAAGCTTCGTGAATCCCTCTGTACGAAGGAGACCCAACGTAAGACACCTCGTTCCAGTGCGGTGACAAACAGTAAGAAAAGTGGAGATAAGGGGTGGTGAGAGGCAGTCGTGTGCCCGGGGTTGTGGGGTGTGGTCAGGACTGCGGGGCTCTCGACCGCGTCAGCGCGCGACCGGGACCGAGGCCGGGGCCGGGGCCGGGACCGGGGTTCGGGAGGCGAGGAACGGCAGGGCCGCACCGGTGGCGGAGAGCAGGACGGCGAGCCCGGCCCAGCCGGCCCAACCGCCCTCCAGACAGGCGACGACAAGGACGTACGGGGCGACGATCTCGGCCACTCCCATGCCGAGCCCGAACACGCCCTGGTACTCGGTCATCCGCTCCTCCGGGGCCAGCCCGTAGCTGAGCTCGGAGGCGCCCGCGGCGTGATACAGCTCGCCGACCGTGTGCAGCCCGACGCCCGCCACCAGCAGGAGCACGGCGGGCACCGCGGCCACCTGCCCGGCGAGCAGCAGTGCGGTCAGGCTGACCAGGAAGAGAGCCCCGGAGACCCGTACCGCGCGGGCGGCCGTCGCGATCGTGCGGGCCCGCCGGCTGACCCGGATCTGGAAGAGCGCCACCAGCAGCATGTTGAGCGCGAAGAGGACGGGCACGACGGCTCGGGGCGCCGAGGTGTGCTCGACGACCCACAGCGGGAGGACCAGCGTGATGACGAAGTACTCCAGGCACATCACGCCGTCGGCCAGCGTGACCGCCCCGTAGCGGGAGTCCCGCAGCGCCGAGCCGTAGCGGCTCCGCCCGGCCGCGGCCAGCCGGCCCGCGCTCCGTACCGCAGGCACCAGTGCGGCGGCGAGCAGAAAGGTCACCGCGTCGGCGTAGACGAGGAGTTCGTAGGCCCGGTCGGTGCCGCTGACCACGGCCGCCGAGGACAGCAGGGCCCCGCCGGCGGTTCCCAGGTTGTTCACGGACCGCGAGACGGCCCGTACGTCGGCCCGGCGGGCGCCCGCCACCTGCCCGATGAGCGCGTTGTTCACCGCGCGGGCGCTCTTCTGCCCGGCGGCTCCCAGGGCGAGGACGGCGACGAGGACCACGAACGACCGGGCCGTCGGCAACAGGGCCATGGCCACGGCCTGGACCATCAGCAGCGCACCGTAGGCGGCGCGCAGTGAGCGGCCGTCCAGGGCCCGGGTCACCGGCACGCTGGCGGCGAGCCCGAAGGCGGCGGCGACGGCCAGGCCCACCCCCATGCGGAGCGGCGACAGATCCAGGACCTGGACGAAGAACAGCGTGCCGGCGACGGTGAAGAGGCCGTTGCCGAGGGCGTTGACGAGCGTGACGGTGTGCAGGACGAGTTCGGCCCGCCGGGGTCCGCGCGCCACCGCGGCCCACCGGGAAACGCGGGTCACGGCGCCTCCAGCGGAGCGGAGAACACGTCCAGGCGGGCGGCCGTGGTGTTGCTGAAGCCCGCCTTGAAGTGGCCGATCGCCCGGAACTTCTCCGGCAGGTCGGGATACATGCCCGGGTAGAGCTGTTCACCGAGTTCGAAGTGGACACAGCCCAGAGCGCGGGCGTGTTCCATGGCCCGCCACAGCACCCGGTGGCTGAGTCCGCTGCCGTAGCTGTCGGCGTCGTTGACGCCGGAGGCGTAGAGGCAGTAGCGGTCCGACACCGCGAAGTAGGCCATCGCCACCGGCCTGTCGTCCTGGCGGCCGATCACCATGAACCCCTCGTCGGCCCGGACCGAGGCCAGGATCGAGTCCCACGAGGCCCGCGTCCGCAGGGTCTTGCCGAAGAACTCCAGATGGAGCCGGACGAAGTCGTCCAGGTGCGCCCGGGTCACGTCGCGTGCGGTGACCACGTCGAGTGCGAAGCCGCCGCGGTCCCTGCGCAGGATCTTGCGGAAGTTCTTGCGCAGTTCGGCGAAGCGCTCCTCGGCGGGCGGGCGCAGATCGACGGTCTGGGTGAAGTGGTGCCGGCTGACGCCCCCGTGCCGGAGCAGCACCTCGGTCAGGGGCGAGATCTCCCCGCCGACCAGGTAGTCCCTGGCGTGGTAGCGCTCGGCGCCGTAGCGCTCGGTGAGCTCCTGGATCCGGGTGTGGATCGCGGCGGCGGCCTGTCTGCGCAGCCGTGCGGGTGCCGTACGGTCCTCGACCAGCATCAGCGGCCGCCCGTAGGCGGACAGCCGGTGCCGTCCGGGGAGCACCTCGACGGTGAGCGCGAGTCCGGCCACCGGGCCGTCGGGGCCGGACGCCAGCAGGTGGTGCGGAACGAACCGCTCGGCGCACGGCCGGTACTCGCTGACGTCGCGTTCGGCGGGGAGGTAGTAGAGGCGGGTGTAGTGGGCGGCGCCGACCGCCAGTGAGGTGACGGTGTAGTTGGCGTGCTGATGGTCGTCCGCCCGCCACAGCCGCAGCCACTCCTTGTCGGCGCCCAGGTCGTCGACCTCGGTGAGGATCACCGGCGCTGCCCTCCTCGCGGGTGTCCGACCCCGTCCACGACGTCCTCGAGCTCCGCCATGAGCGCCTCGGCGCGTCCCGGGGCGACGAGGCCGGGCAGGAAGGCGAGTTCGAGCGCGATGTCGGCGCCGTTGTCGCCGGCCCGGAGGCCGAGGGCGAAGGACGGCGTCAGCGCGATGTCGACGCGGACCGCCCGTGAGGTCACTCCGTCGAGCTCCAGCCGGTCCAGGCCCGAGCGGTCCTGGCTGCGGACGTTCAGGAACGCGTAGCGCGCGCTGCCCGCGAGGTCCTCGTGGCCGGGCAGCATCGAGGCGAGCCAGAACGGGAAGGGCACGGCCTCCCGCTGGGCGGCGCGGCCCACCTCGCGGGCGGCGCGGACGATCATCTCGGCTGGCGACAGACCGGCGGCGCGGCCCAGGAACACCGGGACGTTGTTGGCGAAGAAGCCCACGGAGCGGTCCGCGTCCGGGATGGTCCGGTTGGCGAACGTCGAGACCAGGGCGACCTCGTCGCGTCCCGACCAGCGGGCGAACGCGGTCGCGTAGAGCGCGGTGAGCACGGAGCCCATCGGGTGCCCGGTGGTCCGGGCGAGCTCGTGCACGGCCGCCGTGCGGTCCGCGTCGAGCCGTCGGCGGATGAGTGTCTCGCGGGCGTAGTGCGCGGGCGGGCCGGGCTCGATCGCCGGGTAGAGCAGGGCGGCGGCCGGGTCCTCGGGCACCCGGGGCTGCCGGCCGAAGTCCGCGCGGAGGGTGGCCGCGAGGTCCTCGCCCAGCCAGGCGTTCTCCGCGCGGGCCCAGTCGAGGAACCGCAGGTCGGGCTCGGCGGACGGGGGCGCCTCGCCGCGCAGGGCCGCGCGGTAACAGACGGCCAGGTCCTCGTTGAGCACCCCCACCGACCAGCCGTCGAACACGATGTGGTCGGCGCACAGGAACAGGTGGTGCTCCCGCTCGGCGATCTGGATCAGCGTCGCCCGCAGCAGTCCGTCGTACGCCGTTCCGCCCCGGACGAAGGGGCGCTCGGCGTCCTCCTGGACAAGGGCCAGCGCCCGCTCCCGGGCGGCTTCGGCGGACAGCCGCGAGTCGAGCCGCACGGTGCGCAGCGTGGGCGTCCAGTCGGTGAGCCGCTGGCGGTGCGCGCCCGGGGTCTCGTCGATCTCCAGGGCGAGCGCCGGGTGCCGGGTGACGAAATGCCTCAGCGCGGTCTCCAGGGCACTTGCGTCCAGGGCCCCCTGAAGGTGGTACGCCATGGGGACGTTACTGATGCTCGGCAGTCCGTGCCGGGCCCGCCAGGCCTCGCGGTTCATCCGGTGCGCCTGGGTGAGCGCGACCGGCAGCCACGCGCCGCGCTCCGCGTCACCGGCGGCGGGACGGGGCCGGAAGTCGTCGTTCGCCTCGGTGGCCTCGAAGAAGGCGACACACGCGTCGAACTCGGGGCGCAGCAGCAGATCGCCGACGGAGATCTTCCGCGCGAAGTGCTTGTTGAGCTCGACGACCAGGCGGACCGCGGTGAGCGAGTCGCCGCCCACGTCGAAGAACCGGGCGCCGTCGGGCACTGTCCTGCCCAGGGCCCGCTGCCACACCGCGCGCACGGTCTCCCTGGCGCCCAGGGGCGGGCCGTCCTCGCCGGCCGGTGCGGGGGTGGCCCGAGCGGCGAGAGCGCGCCGGTCCACCTTGTTGGTGGCGGTACGGGGCAGCGTGTCGGCCGGCAGGAAACGCCGGGGGACGGCGTGTGCGGGCAGCAGCCGCGCCGTGAAGGCCCGCAGCCCGTCCTCGTCCGGCGTCGTTCCGCGGCGTGCCACCACGAAGGCCACCAGGTGCCGGGTGCTGGGGCCGTCCCCGACGGGGACCACCGCCACCTGGCCGACCTCCGGGTGTGCCGAGACGGCGGCCTCGACCTCGCCCATCTCGATGCGGTGTCCGCTGATCTTCACCTGGTCGTCGCGCCGGCCCCGGTAGAGCAGGACGCCGTCCTCGACGATCCCGAAGTCTCCCGTGCGGTACAGCCGTCGGATCCCGTCGATATGACCGGCCGCGACGAATCTGCCGCGGGTGCGGTCGTCGTCGACGGCGTATCCGTCGGCGAGGGAGATCCCCGCGATGCAGATCTCCCCCTCGGTGCCCTCGGGCACGGGCGTCAGGGAGTCGTCGAGAAGCAGGACCGAGCAGTTGTCGAGGACCTCGCCGAGCGGCGGCACCCGCGGCCAGTCCCGCGGCGCGCCGCGCAGCACGCTCTGCGTCGCCGCATGGGTCTCGGTCGGGCCGTACTGGTTGGCGAGGGTGGGGTTGCCGGTGAGTTCGACGAAGCGCTCCAGGGCGGGGGTGACGATCGGCTGCTCACCCGCGGTGATGATCTCCGTCAGACGCGGCAGGTCCTGGTCGCCGTCGAACGCCCAGTCCGCCATGGACTGGAGGACGGCGAAGGGCACGAAGATCCGCTGTACGCCGTGGTGGTGGGCCAGCTCGAGGACCCGGGCCGGGTCACGCCGGTCCTGTTCCCCGATGAGCACCAGTTCCCCGCCGCTGCACCAGGTCGAGAAGATCTCCTGGAAGGAGACGTCGAAGCCGATCGGCGCGAACTGGAGGGTGCGGGTGCCGACGCCCGCGGTCGAGGAGGCACGCTGCCACTCGATGAGGTTGACCAGCGGACGGTGCGGCATCACCACACCCTTGGGCCTGCCGGTGGACCCGGAGGTGAACAGCACGTACGCCTCGGACGAGGCCTGCGGGCGCCACCGCCCCGGGCCCGTCTGGACGCTCTCCCCGGCCAGCCGCGGCGCCGCGATCACGGCGCCCGGCGGCCGCGGGCCCGTGTACGCGTCGTCGCTCACCAGCAGTTTCAGCCCGGCGTCGTCGATCATGCCGCGCAGCCGCTGCTCGGGCAGTGCCGGATCCAGCGGCACATAGCAGCCGCCCGCCATGAGGATGGCGAGGACGGACACCATCTGCGGAATCCCGCGCCGGGTGGCGAGACCCACGCGCAGACCGGCCCCCACCCCGTGACCGTCCGCCAGCGCCGTCGCCATCGAGGCGGCGGCCGCAAGGAGTTGGCCGTACGTCAGTGCCCGGTCGCCGTGGCGAACGGCCACCGACTCCGGATGTTGCTCGGCCTGCCGCACCACCAGCTCCACGACCGTGTCCGCCGTGAGCCGCCGGTGCGCTCCCGCTCGTACGGATGCTGTCGTCGTCATCGCCTGTCCCCCCGTCAGAACCGGTCGCCGCCGGCCAGAACTGCCTTCATCACCGAGCCGCCGGCGACGGCCGCCAGCGCCTGCCCGTGGTCCGCCAGCGCGTACTCCGTCACGAGGTCCGCCAACGCGAACCGGCGCGTCAGGGCGGGCAACAGCCGTACGTACTCGACGAGATGGGCGCCGGTGAACGCCCAGGAACCGACGACGTCGAGCTGCCGGTACACGATCTGGTGCGGATTGATCAGGGTGTCGCCGCTGTCGGTGTACTGGCCGACGATCAGGTACGAGCCTCCGCGCCGGGCCAGCCCGAGGCCCTGCCCGACGGCTCCGGGCACTCCGGTGCACTCGACGACGAGGTCCGCGCCGGCCCCGCCCGTGAGCCGACGGACCTCCGCGAGCGCCGTGTCGGTGTCGGCGGCCTCGACCAGATTGACGTGGTGGTCGCCGATGCCCGCCCGTGCCGCGAGCTCCAGCCGCTGCGCGGGGCCGCCGACGAGGATCACCCGGGCGGCTCCGGCGAGTTGGGCGAGCGCGGCGGCGGCGAGACCGACGGGACCGGATCCCTGGACGACGACCGTCTCACCGACGCGGACCGGCCTGCGCTCGTAGAAGGCGTGCACCATGGTCGGTCCCGCGCAGGCCAGCGACATGGCGGCCAACGCCCCCACCCCGTCGGGGACCTTGACCACGGTGGTACCGGGGTGCAGCACGATGTGGTCGGCCCAGGACCCGGCGAGCGGATACGCGCCGGTCGCGGGCCGGTTCACCCCGTAGGTGCGGCGCCGCTCGCACAGTGTTGGCTCGCGGTGCAGCCGGCAGGGCGGACAGGTGCCGCAGGCGAGCGAGGACGCCCACATCACCTCGTCGCCGGGCGCGAGTGGAGCGCCGGAGGCGTCGAGATGGGTGCCGGGGGAGAGGGTGTGCACGGTGCCGAGCCCCTCGTGGCCCAGGACCAGGGGCACCGGTACCGGCAGGTGCCCCTGCTGGAGGTGCAGATCCGTACCGCAGACCCCGCCGTACCGGCCGGCGACGACCATGCCGCCCTCGGGCGGTCGCGGCAGCTCGAAGTCGCGCAGGGCGAGCGGGTGTCCGAACTCCTCGAGCACCACGGCACGGCTGCGTCCGCGCTCGGTCACACCGCCTCCCCGACGCCCGCGAGAACGGGTGCGTCGTCGAGGACGCGCAGGGGGGTGGTGTCCCGGCAGACGACATAGTCCGGCCGGGGCTCGCCCAGCGGCCGGGGCTCGTTGGTCACGTCGTTGTACGTGAGGATCAGCAGCCTGCGGTCGAACGGCGACATGTTGGGCGCGGAGCCGTGGACGATCTCGGGATCGAAGAAGATCACCGAACCCGCGGCGCCCTTGGGGCTGTCCATGCCGTGCTCGGCGGCGAGCGCCACCATGTCGGCGGGCTTGAGCGCGATGTCGTCGGGGTCCAGGTGCTGTGCGGACCTGGCGTCGGACTGCGTGCGGCCGCTGCGCACGAGACCGGCGCGGTGCGAGCCGGGCACGAAGATGACCGGGCCGTTGAACTCCGTGACGTCGTCGAGGAAGACACCCACGTTCACCAGGCGCGGTGCGGGCAGGTTGTCGGCGATGCGCCAGGCCGCGAAGTCCTGGTGCCAGGCCCAACCGCCGCCACCCATCGCCGGCTTCGCGTTGATCTTGAATTGGTATATGTAGACCTCCGCCCCCAGCAGCCGGCGCACGGGCCCCAGGACTGCCGGGTGCCGCACCAGGGCCGCGAACTCCGGCTGCCGTCGGTGAGAGGCGTACACCGCGCGGACAGCGCGTCCGTCGTCCTCGACGATGCGGTGCTCGCCGGGTATCTCGCCGTCCCGGCGGAAGGACTCGCGCAACGACTCCACCTCGTCCGGGGTGAACAGGGAGTCGACCACGACGAATCCCCGGTCCCGGTATTCTCTTTCCTGCTCTTCACTGAGAAGCATCTGTCTCCCGCCCCACATTCATTTTCTCCTCGTCCCGGTGCGCTTCGTGGTGTCAGGGCGTGGGCGCCGGCCACGAGGTGTCGAGCAGAACGGCCGACGGCTGGGCGGCCCGTACGTCGGTCGCGGCGGAGGATCCGGAAAACGTCGGAGTGGCCACGGCGAAAATGGCCAGAGCGAGCCCGAAGGCCGCCATCCACGCCGACTTCTTGCTGTTGTTCTTGGTGCGGCTCTTGCACTGATCCACGGCAGGCGTCCCTTTGTCTGTCGTACGAATCTTTCGCTCGAAATGCTGGCCGACCGCCGCATCCGCGTCCAGGGATTCGGGTTGACCTCGTGCGGCCATGGCCACTCCAGGTCACCCCTGCCTTTGATGGCCGGCGCGCATACGGAAGACCCCGGCGACCCAGTGGGCCGCCGGGGTGCGGCGGAGGTGAGAGGAGGTGGCGGGGGAGGGGAGGTGAGCGCGCGTCAGTCGTGCGGGGCGGCGTCCAGCCAGCCGCGGGCCGTGGCCTCGACACCGGCCTGGAAGCGGCTCTCGCAGTCGAGCCGACGCATCAGGTCGGCGATGAGCCTGCGCAGCGTACGCGGTGAGACGCCCAGGTCGCGGGCGATGGCCTCGTCCTTGAGGCCCTTGGCCATGAGCCGCAGCAGGGCCTGCTCGCGGCCGGTCAGCCGGTCGCCGCCGCTCTCCTCGTCCACCTCGTCCTCCCCCTCCACGGCGCCTTCGACGGCAGGAGTGAGAGGGACGGCCTCATGGTCCCAGAGGTGATCGAAGAAGCGGGTCAGGATCTCCAGGAAAGCGCCGCATTCCAGACGTAGGGCGGATCCTGCCTGTTCCATGGAAGGGGTCGACACCAAAGCCACCCGCCGGTCCGCGATAACCAGCCGGGCGGGAAGTACCGCGGCGATACGGACATTTGCCCCCGCGCTCTCCAGATCCCGCAGATGGGCCGGTCCGAACGAGGTGCGCAGCATCGCCGTCAGATGCATGGAACGCATGGCGACACCGCGGTCCAACAGTTTCTTGTTCCGGACCCGGCCTTCCGCGAGCCGTTCCGGAGAAATGGGAATGCCGGGATGCATTCCGATCACCTCGGAACGGGCCAGACCCACTGCTTCTTCCAACGCGCGGGATATCTCCGCCGAACCGTTCAGAACGGTCGCCTGGGCCGGATCCGGCTCGCCGACGCGGGCGACCGCCAACTGCTCGACGATTTCGGAGAAGAGGCTGCGCGCGTGCTGCACTTCCGAGAAATGCCGTTCGAGAGAACGCTGTTGGGAGTCGAGCATCTCCCTGAGGGCCACTTCGGGGGACGGGACCACGTTGTCCTGACACGCGTCTGTGCAGTTCTGTCGGTGCATGTCCGCCCCATCGCCGAGCCCCCCAGCTCACGGCGACGGTGACGTGATGCTCCGTGGGCCCGGCTGCCTCGCCAGGCCCTGCGTAACCATAGGGTTGCCCCCAGGCATCCTCAAGGGGTCGTCTTGTCATACGAGATGGAACGTGTCACTCCGGCCCTGACGATCATCTTCCCTGGCCAGACGGCCTTCGCGGGTGTGGCGCATGCGGCTTGAGCACCGTGTCCGGACCTTGAAGCAACGGTGAAAACCCTGTGGAAGCGGTGTCGGTGGGGCCCTTTATGCTGCACCGGACGATCACGCGGGACCAGGGGAGGGCGCGGCATGTTGGGCAAGCTGTTCGGGAGAAGTACGGAGAGACAGGCGCACCCGCATGCCCTTCCGCCGCGCAAGCAGAAGCACGGGACGTACGCGTTGCGCGCGCTGGGGGACGCTCGGGTGCTCGCGCTGGTCGAGGCGGCCGACGCGGGTGACTGGGCGGCGGTCAAGGCGGCGCTGGCCCCCTTCGACCTCGGCCGCGAGCAGGCGGTCCTGGGGCAACTGACCGATGTGGACGGTGTGGAGGAGTGGATCGTCCGGGCCGCCGAGGAGGACAAGGACGACGAGGAGCTCCGGGCGACCGCCCTGCTGATATCGGGTGCGCGCCATGTCGCCTGGGGCTGGGAGGCACGCACGTCCGCCCGTGCCGTGGACGTGGGCCGCGAGCAGTGGCAGACCTTCTACGAGCGGTTGCGCATCGCCGAGGAGCATCTGCTCGAGGCCGCCGAGCTGAGGCCCGGCTGGGTCACACCGTGGCGCCATCTGCTCACCTCGGGACGCGGCATGTCCGTCGACGACAGTGTCCAGGAGGCCCGGCTCGCGGCGGGTCTGCGCCGTGATCCGCTGAACCTGGACATCCATCTGGAGTGGGTGTCGCACCTGCAGCCTCGCTGGGGCGGAGAGCCGGGCCAGGCCCTGGAGTTCGCCCAGAAGGCCTTCGCCGCCGCGCCCGACGGGCACCGTCTCGGCTGTGTCATCGCCATGGCACGTATCGAGGAGTGGGTGGAGTCCGATGACCGCGAGTGCCTGCAACAGCCGCGGATCCGGGCCGAGTTGAGAGAGGCCGCGGAGCGCAGCGTCCTGCATCACGCGTACGAGCGCCGCCTGGGCTGGCAGGGCGACTACAACATCTTCGCCATGGCCCTCTCGCTGGCGGGCAGCAGCACGGCCTCCAATGTCTTCCGCGAGCTGGAGGGTGTGATCACCCAGTGGCCGTGGACCTTCATGTCGGACCCCGAGAAGGCGTACGCGCGCTTCCGCAAGGCCTTCTGAGCCACCGGCCATACCGGCTGCACCGGCCACGCCGTCAACGCCCGTCTCCGGCCGGTCCC
This sequence comes from Streptomyces sp. NBC_00019, assembly GCF_045041015.1. Lineage (NCBI taxonomy): Bacteria > Bacillati > Actinomycetota > Actinomycetes > Kitasatosporales > Streptomycetaceae > Streptomyces > Streptomyces sp. NBC_00019. The sequence goes on along the minus strand of NZ_CP108302.1, from coordinate 1,859,581 downwards.
GCGGACCACCGCCCACCTCTGCCGCCCCCTCGACCCCGGACTGCCTCATGCCCCTGCGCGACACCTCCGCCCACCAAGCCGCCACCGACCGCACCTTCCAGGTCGACCTCCGCGGCCTGGTGGACCTCCTCTCCCACCACCTCTACTCCAGCCCCCGCGTCTACCTGCGCGAACTCCTGCAGAACGCGGTCGACGCCCTCACCGCACGGCACGCCATCGACCCCCACGGCGCCTTCGGCATCCGCCTGTACGCGGACGGCTCCGTCGTACGTGTCGAGGACGACGGCGTCGGTCTCACCGAAGACGACGTGCACACGTTCCTCGCCACCATCGGGCGCAGCAGCAAGCGTGCCGAGCGGATCGCCGAGCAACGCGCCGACTTCATCGGTCAGTTCGGCATCGGGCTGCTCTCCTGCTTCCTGGTCGCCGACGAGATTCATGTCCTCAGTCGCTCCGCCCGCACTCCCGACGCCCCCGCCGTGGAGTGGCGAGGCCGTGGAGACGGCAGCTACACCGTCCGCACCCTGCCCGCCTCCGCGCGTCCCCGGCCCGGCACCACCGTCACACTGACGCCGCGCGCCGATGCGGGAGAGTGGACCCGCCCGGCCCAGGTGCACGCCCTGGCCCGGCACTTCGGTTCCCTGCTGCGCCATCAGGTGACCTTCGACGACGGCACGGGAGGCGAGAGCGCACCGGTCAACCCCGAGCCCGCGCCCTGGTCGCGTACGTACCCCACACCGGGAGCCCGCTCCCGCGCCCTGGCCGCGTACGGCGAGGAGGTATTCGGCTTCACGCCGCTGGACACCATCGAACTGGACCTGCCAGCCGTGGGTCTGAAGGGCATCGCGTGCGTGCTGCCCGAGGCGGTCCCGGCCGGGCGCCGGCACGGCCACCGGGTGCACGTCAAGGGCATGCTGCTGTCCGAGCAGGCCGAGGAGATCCTGCCCGAGTGGGCGTTCTTCGTCCGTTGCGTCGTCGACGCCGAGAGCCTGCGCCCGACGGCGTCCCGCGAGTCCCTGTACGAGGACGACACGCTCGCCGCCGTCCGTGACGCCCTCGCCGAGCGGCTGCGCGCATGGATCGCCCGGGCCGCCGCCAGCGACCCGGACCTGCTCCACCGCTTCCTCCAGGCCCACCACCTGGCCGTGAAGTCGCTCGCGGTGCACGACGACGAGATCCTGCGGATGCTGCTGCCCTGGCTGCCGTTCGAGACCACCGACGGTCACTGCACTCTCGACGAGTTCGCGCGCACCCACCGCACGGTGCTCGTGACGTCGAGCGTGGAGGAGTTCCGACAGGTCGCGGCGATCGCCTCGGCGGCCGGACTGGGCGTCGTCAACGGCGGCTACACCTACGACCGTGAACTGGTCCACCGGCTGCCCGAGATCAGGCCCGAGGTCAGCGTCGCCGACCTCGACCCGGCGACCCTCACCGCTCATCTCGACCCCGTCGACCGGGAGACGGAACTGGCCGCCGCGGCCTACCTCGCCCAGGCCCGCGACGCCCTGTCCGTCTTCGACTGCGACGTCGCGCTGCGCACCTTCCAGCCCGCCTCCGCACCCGCCCTGCTGGTGGACAGCCGCGAGGCCCGGCACGAGCGCACCCGCTCCCAGCTCGCCCGGGAGCAGGAGGGCGGCCTGTGGGGCGACATCCTCGGCGCCCTGCGCCAGGAGGCGCCGCGGGCCCAGCTGATCCTCAACCAGCTCAACCCGCTCGTCCGCACCGCCGTCACCATCGACGAGCCCGAGCTGGCCCGCACCAGCGCCGAAGCCCTCTACGGACAGGCCGCGATGCTGTCCCGGCGTCCGCTCAGGCCCGCCGAGTCGAGCCTGATCAACCGCTCCTTCCTCGACCTTCTCGCCCACGCCCTGCGCAAGGACAGCTGACGATGCCGACCGCACCCCTTCCCCAGAACACGGACGAACTGTTCCAGGCGCTCCAGGAGAACGACCGGCGCCCGTACGGCCGTACCCGCACCGTCACCGCCGAGGAACTCGTCGACGCCGCCGAGCAGTTCGATGACCCCGCCGTCCTCGTCCACGCCCTCCTCGAACTCCAGGAGGCGTACACCTACGGCTCCGAACCCCGGAAGTCGCCCGTCGTCTTCGCGCGTCTGCTCACCCTCTTCGACGAGCAGCCCGACGTCTTCGACGAGCGCCTGCGCCACATGCTGTTCTGGCGGTTCAAGTGGGTGGCCCACGCCCTGCGCCAGCTGCCCGAGATACCCCTGACCAGCCTGCGCCAGTGGCTGACGGAGATGCGCGACCGGTACGAGAAGGCCGACCTCGGCCTCCAGCCCTACTACGGACAGGCGTACCAGCTCGCCGTCCACGTCGGCGAGGACACCACCCTCGCCCACGAGTTGTGGGCGAGCCGCACCCGCACCCGGCTCAGCGACTGCGAGGCCTGCGAGATCTGCCAGCGCGCCCGGTACCACCTCAGGGCGGGCGACGACGAGCGGGCCCTGCGCGCCTGGGAGCCCGTTCTGGCCGGGAAGGAGTCCTGCAAGGAGGAGCCGGCCCGCTCCGCCTCGTACGCGCTGCTGCCCCTGCTGCGTACCGGCCGCACCGACCGGGCCCGCGAACTGCATCTCGTCGGCTACCGCGCCTGCCGCCGCAACCCCTCGATGTCCGAGGAGGTCGGCCGGCACCTGGAGTTCTGCGCGCTCACCGGCAACGAGGCACGCGGTCTGGAACTGCTCGCCGAAAACCGGAACCTGTTCGACGAGGTCGACTCGCCGCTGGACCAGTTCGGCTTCCTCACCGGCGTGGAGGTCCTCCTCCAGCGCGTCGAAGTCCTCGGCCACGGCGAACTGCCCACCGTCGGATACGCGGGCCGCACCTGGACGGTGTCCGGTCTGCGCGCCGAGGTCCGCAAGCGTGCCGACGACCTGGCCGCCCGCTTCGACACCCGTAACGGAACCACGGCCCACGGCGACCGCCGCAGGGCCCGTCTCGACCAGGCCCCGCTCCTGGACGCGCTGGAACTGACCCTGCGCCCCCGCAGCCTCGACGACGCGGCCCCGGCCGCCCTGGTCACCGCGCCCGTCGCCCGTACGGCCGCCGCCGTCCCCGACGCGCTGCCCGAACTCATCCTCAGGGCGCGAACGGCGGAGGAGGAGGGGCACCCGGACGCACATGCCTGCTGGGCGCGGCTGCGCACGCTCGCGGCCGCACGTGACTACACCCACCCCGACGACCCGGCCGTGGGCTCGCTCGTGCGCCTGCGCGCGGACCTGCTGGCCGACGAAGGGAACCGGGCGGGCGAGAAGGACGAGTTCGCCGACGCCGCCGCCCTCCACGAGGAGGCCGCGGCGCTGTACGACGACGCCGGACTGCCGGGTCACGCGGCGCTCGCCCGCGCCTGCGCCCTGCTCGCCACCGCCGAGATCCCCGCGGAGCGGGCCGAGGGGGAGAGCGACGAGGGGGAGAGCGCCGACGGAGCCGAGGCGAAGGCCGCGGCGCTGACCGCCGCGCACGCGTCCATCGTCCGCCTCCATGAGGAGACGCCCGGACTCGCCCCGTACCAGGAGGCCCGCGTGCTGCGGCTGCGGGCGACGGCGCTCGCCCTGCGTCTGCAGACGTCGGGCAGCGAGGACCATGTCGCACCGGTCTTCGCCGAGGTGGACGCGCTGCACGCGTTCGCCACCCGGCACGCCCTCGACGGGCAGATCTCCGGCGCCCTGCTGCTGCGGGCCAGCACCCACGCCATCTCCGGCAGCCTGCCCACCGCGGTCACCGAGATCGACGCGCTCCTCGACCGACTGAAGGCGCAGGGCCCCGCCTGGCACCTGCCCCGCACGCTCGGACTGCGCGGCCGGTTCCAGTTCGGCCTCCAGGACGCGCAGGCCGCGCACACGGACCTGTCCGAGGCCCTGCGACTGGCCGCCGAGTGGCCCGCCGACACGGTCGACACCGCCCGCCTCCACGGGGATGTGGCCCAGGCCTGTATGTACCTGGGCCGCCCCGACGAGGCGCTGCGGCACCTGACGCGCTCCGCGGAGCTGGAACTTCGCCGCGGCAGCCGGACGGACGCGTTCTGCACCTACAGCAACGCCGCCCAGCTCAGCCTCGACCTGGGCCGTGTCGAGGACTGCATCGCGCTGCTCGACTCCCTGCTGGCCGAACCGGACGTCACCGGCGGCGAGCTGAACGACCGGATCGTCGCCCAGCTGCGCCTGACCCGCGCCCGCGCGCTGCACACGGGGGAGGACCTCAAGGCCGCCACGGCGGAGTTCGTCACCCTGTCCGCCGAGTCCGCCGGATGGGACGACGACCCGGGGAGCCACGCCATGATCGCCGCGGAGACCGCCGTACTCCTCGGCGAGTCCGGCGAGTTCGAGCGGGCCCGCGAAGTCGCGGACCAGGCACTCGCCGCCCACGCCCGGGCCCCGCGCTTCGAGCACCTCAGCAACTCCCTGCGCGAACTCGCCCGCCTCCAGGCCCAGCAGCAGGGCCCCGACGGCCTGACCGACGCGCTCGCCTTCCTCACCGACGCGGGCCGCGTCGCCGACGAGGCCCGCGCCGCCGCGTACGAGACCCAAGGCCGCTCCCTGGACACCGCCCTGGCCTACGAACACGGCCGGGTCAACGCCTACGCCGGCGAGTACGACGACGCCCTCATCGCCCTGGACAAGGCCCTCGCCCTGCTCGGCGAGCCGGGACGGGACGACGACGCCGGCGAATGGGCCGAGTGCGTCCGCCTCGCGGGCGCCGTGGAAGGCCTCTACCTGGAACGCCCCGCCCCCGCCCTCACCCGCCTCGACGCGGCCGTCTCCCACCTGACCGCCCTGGGCCACACCGAGGAGACCGAGTCCTTGACGTCCTTGGTGGCCCGGCTGCGCGACGAGGAGTGACGCGAAGGGCGCCTGCCGGGGGAATCTTCCCGGGGCAGGCGCCCTTGCCGGTCGTCTCTTCGCCGCCCGCGTGGTGGCGGCTGTCCATGAACCACGCGCCTCGCGTCGGCCGGCCGGATCGAGAGAGATGGCCGGCCCGGCCCGAACCTGGGATCGGTAGGAGTCCCGGCAGCGAGAGCCTCGCCGCATGGACCTGCAGAAGATGCTCGGGCTGTGGTGGACGGTGCCCGCGGGGCTGGCGTTGGTGGGTTATGCGTGTTCACTGGCCGGGCTGACCCGGCCGCAGCGGGCGGTGTGGGTGACGGCTCGGGTCGTGGAGGTGCATCCGCCGGGACACGGTGAGTCGGGGAACCACGGGATACCGGTGACGATCGTGTACCAGGACCCGGGCACCGGGCGGGAGTTCAGGCTGCGGCACGAGAACAAGCGTGGCGACCGGGTGCAAGTGGCCTGGGTGGGGCAGGAGTTCCCGGTCCGGTTTCCGCGGCGGCGGCCGGAGAGGTTCTATCTCATGCTGGACAGCGAGGGGCGGATGTCCGGGACAGGTGGGCCGACCTGCATGGTTTTCCTGCTGGTGTTGGGACTGGTCGTCCAGTCGTTCTTCGTGTGGGGCTGGCAGTGGGGGCTGATCTGCGTCGGTGGCCTGTCGCTCCTCGTCGCCGCGCTGAGCCGGGACGGCGAGGTCGCCCGCGCCCGCGCCGCCCAGCTGGCCGAGGGCGTCACCGTCCAGGGCCGCGTGGTCGCCGTCACCAGGGACCTCTACTCCGACGGCGAAGGCGGCGAGAGCGTCAGCCACGCTTCCGTCGTCGCCTTCACCACCCACGAGGGCGTCGAGGTCACCGCGCTGTGTGCGCAGGGCATCCGGGACGTCGCCAAGTCCCTCGGCCGTGACATCCCCCTCCGTTACGCGCCCGCCGACCCGTCCCTCCTCACCGCCGAGCCCGACCACGAACGCCGTGAGCGCACGTCGCAGATCAGGTTCATCGCCACCCTGCTGGTCACCGGGATCGCCGCGATCGGGGTGGGCGGTTACTGCCTCCACCACCCCTGGCCCCTCACCTGACGATGCAGGTCAGGGCCGCCCAGAGGAGGGGCGAGTGCTCGATCCGGCCGTCGGCGCGCCACTGGTCGAGCTGCTGTCGCTGCCAGGCACCGAGATGGCGGACCGGGTCGTGGTCCTCGTGGGCCGCGTCCACGGCGACCACGGCCTCCGTGAGTGGCCGTACGGACTGAGGCAGACCGGCCAGACGATGGAAGGCGAAGCTGGTGGGGAGCACCCAGCGGGTGGCGGTGACCAGTTGGGCGCCGTTGTGGATCATCGCCGTCGCCAGGCCGAAGGACTCGGCGAAGCGGAGATCGCCGCCGCTCTCGCAGGCGATCAGCGCGACGCGCGGCGGTGCGGGCCAGAGTTGAGCGCCCGGCACGCCGTCCGCGCGCAGCGGGAGCGTGCCCAGGAGAAGGTCCTTGGCGGACAACGGGCGGTGGGTGCGCACCGGTTCGGTCATCCCCGTGGTCTCCGGGCCGCAGCACAGGTGGAGGGTGACGTCCTCGCTCTGCCCGCCCTCGACGGGGGCGCCGCTGACATGACCGACGTACAGCAGGCGACTGGCACCCTTGCGCAGCGCCTCCCCCAGCCAGTCGCGGTCGAGGTCGGTGCGGCGGAAGGCCTCGGCGGGGCTGGCGACGGACGGTACGACGGTGCCCGCGTCGAGCCTTCGCTGTACGAGGGACAGCATCGCCGGGTCCGAGCCGGGCTGCCCCAGGACCGAGCCGAGCGGGGAGTCGGCGCGGAAGCCGGGGACGCGGGGGTCCAGGACGAGAACCACGGCGTCCGAGTCCGGGTCCTGATCGGTCGGGGTGGTGCCTGCCCGTCGTAGCGATGCCGGTGCCGTGGTGGCGATGTCCACGAGGTCGATCAGCCGTACGTCGCTGTCCTCACCGTCCACGACGAGCAGCTCCCACGGGACCTGGGCGACCCGGGGCGACGGCTGGAGCCGCATCAGCGGACGGCCCAGGTGGGCGGATACCTGGCGGATCTGGTCGGTCAGGCCCGGCGGCCACAGCACCTCGGCCAGCATGCGGGACAGGCGGCGCTCTTCCTCGTACGTGGCCAGCGCGCCGGACTCGAACACGCGCCGCATGCCTTCCGTGCCGCCGCCCGGCAGTTCGGCGGCCAGCGCGCGGATGGCCTCGTCCACGTCCTGCCCCGGGGTGTATCCGGTGCCGAAGCCGCGGGCCCCACGGGCCCACGTCCAGGTCATGTGCAGGTCACCGGCGTCGGCGAGGCGGACCTGGACCACCGGACGGTTCGGGTCGGTCAGATCGTCGGCGGACAGAACGGCACCTCTTCCTCGCTCACGATCCGCCGGTGATAGCGGAATTGGGCTGCCTGGACATACTCCTGGAGCGCGGTACGGCCGCCCGCCTCCGCCGACATCACGATCTTCGGTGGCGGTGCGACCCGCAGGCCGACGGAGGCGGCGGCCTCGGCCGCGATGCCGCCCAGCGTCAGGGGAGCGCCGTCGTCGGGGGCGTACGTCTTCATGGCGGCGTCCGGGAAGATCGCCGCCGTCTTGTCGGCGGTGGACGTACGGCTCAGCGCCAGGGAGGCGCCCGCGCACCGGTGTTCCACCAGCTCGAAGATCAGCCCTTGGTCGTTGCTGCGGAGGGCCAGGCGGAAGACCAACTGCATGGCTTCGTCGGCCAGTTGGAGCCACTGGCTGCGGGCGTGGGCGGTGGCGAAGTCGTAGCGGGCCGCTTCCAGCGTCAGGGCGGCGGGCAGGGCGAGGGAGAGCGCGTCGGCGAGCGAGGTGCGTTCGTGGACGCCGTGGTCGGTCCGGTTCAGGTTGTCCTCGAGGGTTCGCGCGAGCATCAGGTCCACCTGGGCGCACCGCTCGTACACCCCGCGCTCCTGGTACACGTCCCGCGCGCCCTGGGCGAGCCGCTTCATCTCGTCGATGTCGCCCCGCTCGTACGCGTGCCGGGCGCCCATCAGCATGGTGTCGGCTGCGGCGATCGCGGCACCGACCTGCTGGAAGCGGGCCAGGCTGGACGCCGTCAGAGCGGCAGCGCCGGCCGCGTCCCCGCGGTGTGCGGCGATGGCGGCACGGGCTTGTTCGCAGACCGCCAAGTCCTCGGCCTGGCCCTGCCGTTCGAAGATCTCGGCGGCCTCCGCGTACAACTCCTCCGCGCGGTCGAGGTTGCCGGCCTGTAGCGCCGCGTACGCCCGGTGGGAGAGCACCTGTTGGCGCCCCGCGTGGTGGCCCAGCCTCAGATAGGCCTCCTCGGCGCGGGCGAAGTAGTCCTCCGCCTGCTCGAACCGTACGGTCGAGGCGCAGACGACTCCCAGACAGTCCAGCAGATACGGCTCGGCGAGCGGCGCGTCGGTCAGCAGCGCGGAGGCCAGTTCCTCGGCCGCGCCCCACGCGCTGCGGTCCATCAGCAGATGCACCCGGCTCAGGCCGATCTCGGCGGTGCGCAGCCCTTCGAGGTCGTCGAACTCCGACAACAGGGCCGTCGCCTCGTCCATCGCCTCCTGCGCCTCGTCGAACTGCCCGGTCCTGCGGAGCAGTTCGACCCTGGCCAGCAGTGTTTTCAGCAGGACCTCCTGCCACAGCCGGCGGCCGTTCGGTCCCATCGGCACGGACGCGATGCCCCGCACCAGGTCGAGGGACCGCCCGATGGACAGGGCCGCCCCGGGCAGATCCGTGGCCGCGAGCTGAACCGTCCCGATGTCGGACAACAGGTGCCCGCGCAGAAGTCGTACGTCGGGAGAGTCCTCGAACGACTCGGCCAGGGCGAGGAGTTCGCCGTAGACAGCCAGCGCTGCCGGGAGATCCGGCGTGAATTGATGGCGTTCGGCGCGCGCGAAGCCGCTGTCGAAGGGCTCGCCGTAGCTGAGCCCCGCCGCCTGTTCTTCCTGTTCCGCTGCGTCTTGCGGGTCTTCCAGGTCTTCCGGCATGGGCTAGAAGTCCTCCTCCACGGCAGCGGCAGCCGCGATCTCGGCGAGGAACGGGTCCGGGTGTGCGGCCTCGCTGTCGTGCGGTGCCGCCGCGACGCTGAGCCGGTGCCGCGCCAGGGCTCGTACTGCCTCACGTGCCGCAGCGTCATCGGCGCCCGGTCCCGGGTCGAACCCCGGCAGCAGGATGCCGACTTCGATGTCCGGTGTCGTCGAGGCCGGGATGTCCAGGTCCGCCCGGCCGGTCCACATGTCGTCCCGCCTGGCCAGCGGAACGCGGTTCGGCGGGCCGCCGTCCACGTGGACCTCCGCCGCGAGGTGCACCCCGCCCACGGGGGCCGCGATGTCGGCGACGACCTCGACCTCGATCCGCCGCCCGGCGCCGAGCGCGTACGCCGTCCAGGACACGGCGTCCTCGGCCGCGTCGACGAAGCCGGGAGGATAGCGGCACCAGTCGTTGGTCCCCGAGCCCCGGGCGATCACGCGGCCGGTCGCGGTGCGGTGACTACCTGCCGCGAGGGCGAACTCCTGTTGCCGTACGAAGAGTTCGGCGAGGTCGAACGGCGTGGCGGTCGGCCTCTGGTCCCGTTCCAGGGCCGACCGGAGGCGCCGTAGTGCCTCCCCGTCCAGCCCGACGCTGTCGGCCGCGTCGTCGATCAGCCGTAGGACACGGTCCAGTTGGCGAGGCGGGGCCGGCAACTGCCGCCAACGGAGCAGCGGGTCGAGCGCGGCCAGGTGCTCCTCCAGCAGTGCGGTACCCTCCAACTCCCCTGACTCGTCGAGGAGTTGCTGGCATTCGTGGGTCAGTGCGGCCAATTCAAGGCCCAGCACGTCCGGTTCGAGCGCGGGAATCCCGTCCAGGTACGACGTCGGCCACCAGCGGGCCGCCCAGTGCCCGAGGGCGAGGCGGGCGGCACTTTCGGCGAGGGCGGTCGACTGCTCGGACAGCGTCAGCTCGGCGGCCGGGGTTCCCGACGCGACGGCGTCGACTACGGCGGCCGTGTGCTCGCCGTAGACCGTCCACAGCCACTGCTGGGCCTCCCCCACGTCGTGGATCTCCGCTGTCGGCAGACCTGTCGGGCCGAGGACGGGCCAGGTCAGGACGGCCCCCGCGACGTCGAGAACGGCCCGGGTGAAGGGGGGACCGGCGGAGGGTCCCGCGATGCGTACGGTGCCGTCCTCGGCTCGCGTGATGACACAACGCCGTTCAGGCATCACGCACTCCTCGGCTCGGCGGCGGGCTCGGCGGCCACCGACAGGGTGCGCAGTGCCGTACGGACTCGTGCGCGGTGGTCCATCATCACCGAGCGGGTGACCCCGTCGAGCACGCCCCAGGCCGATGCCGCGTCGGGCAGTGCCGCGTCGCGGACGTCGCGCCCGTGCAGCCGTACCCAAAGGCGCCGCATGTAAGCGGCCCAGGGGGTGCGCAGGTCCTGGGCGAGGGCGTTCAGCACGCCGCCGTCCGGATCGGGGCGGGGGGAGACGGTCATCCTGCGGGCTCGGAGGACCGAAGCCTCCCGCTGCCAGCGGCTGTTGACGATGCGGTGTGCCGCCGTCGACCCCGCCACGGAGGTCCCGGCGCCCAGCGGATCGAGGCCCACCGCGAGGCGGCCGCCGAGCACGACGGTGACGCGCAGGCTCTCGTCGTACAGGCCCAGCGGGGCGCAGCTGCGGTCGACCTCCCGCCGGACGAGCTCCGGCACGGTCGGCAGTTGCTCGCGGTGGGCCGACGCCTGGAGCACGGTGAAGAGCCGTTCGAAGAGCGTGCGGTCGAACGGCGCGGGGAGTGTGGCGGTCGAGGCGCTCCGGCCGACCTCGGGGCGCGGGGGCACGCGGTGCGCGGTCAGTCCGAGGTGCGGGGGTACGTCGGCGCGGTCCCAGACGTCGGCCGGGTGCGCCGCCCACAGGGCTCGCCCGAGCAGGCCGCCGTGCCCGGCCCGGACCATGGCGGCGAAGGCCGGCGCATCAGCCCCCGCCGCACCGCAGGCCTCGAGAACCTCTGTCGCCAGGCCCGTATCGGCGGCGCCCGGTACCGCCTCGCGTCCGTCCCACGCCGCTGCCAGCTCGGCGTCGAGCCGGGCGCGCCGGGCGGTGTCCGCCAGATGCTCCTTCAGCGCCTCCACCGTCCGTCCGCCGTAAGCGTCCACGACGTCTTCGAGTACCGCCCTCGCCACCGCGTCCGCGCCGGGTCCCGGCGCCCCGTGCTCGGTCGCCAGCTCGAAGCACCGCTGGAAATACAGGTCCTGGGGGTTGCCCGCCACGATCCCCAGTGCCCGGCGGGTCTTCTTCAGCAGCGTGAACCACCGTGCCGTCGCTTCCAGAACCGCACCGGACTCCCGTATCAGCGCCTCGAGTTGCTCCGCCTCCCGCGCGTCGAGGAAGTCGGCGGCGAGCTCCGGACGCAGCGCGGGCCGGACGATCAGCGGCAGCACGATCAGCTTGACCGTCCGGGTCAGCGGCGCGCCACCGGGCCCGCTCAGCGCCTGGGGGCCCGGCCCGAGGCCGCGCCAAGCCCTGTCGATGACCATGGCGCGCGGACGGCGCTCGCCGGTCGACGGCCGGCTCGGGATCGGCATGGGCAGAGCGTACGTCTTGGGGGAACTGGTGGTCGAACCTGGGATCGGTAGGCGCTGCCCGCCTCCTAACGTCCACACCACCAGGCAGAACGGACCGGAAGGGCAGGCACAGCATGGGAATCTTCGGCAAGGGCAAGAGCCGCTTGGAGAAGGCCGCCAAGATCGTGGAGCAGGTGGCCGGCGGCAAGGGTTTCTACGGCCGTATGACGCGCGCGACGCTCGGCGGCGAGGACTACGCCAAGCTCCAGCAGTCGCTCGGCGCGTACAACTCCGGTGCCACTGTGCGGCAGTTGCTCGCCATGGGCGTACCGACGGTCCCCGCCGTCGTCGTGTCGATCAGCGATACCGGCAAGCTGGTCAACTTCGACCCGGTCGTCGACCTGGTCCTCCAGCTGGCCGGGGTCACCGCCGACCCGTTCACGCTCCAGACCATCGTTTCGAAACTGCGCATCCCCCGCGCCGGTGATCAGGTACTACTGATCGCGGACCCCGCCAACCCCGGTGGTTACCTCTACGCGGGAGACGGAGAGACGCCGTGACGACACCGCGTACGAGGTGTTGCCGCCACTCCTCGCCCTAGGACCCGGAGCGGCTCGACGCCTTCGGGGTTCCGGCGATCGCGGAGATCACCGAGCTGACCGAATGGGACACCGGGGACGACGGCGGTGCCGTGGTCGTCCTGCGGGTCAGCGGGCCGGGCTTCCCGACGTTCGAGGCCACCTGGAAGCGCTCGCAGCATCCGGCCCTGCGTGTGGGGCTCCGCCTCGACGCCGTGGTCGACCCGTCCGGGGGCCTGTTCCGTGTCGTGCTGTGAAGCCACTGATCCGGCGGACCTCCACGGGACGCCACATCGTGTCGGGTTGCCCGGAGCGCAACGATGCCTCCAGGCAACCGACTTCCGGCTCTAGAAGAACCCGAGTTTCTTCGGACTGTAGGAAACGAGCAGGTTCTTCGTCTGCTGGTAGTGCTCCAGCATCATCTTGTGTGTCTCGCGGCCGATCCCGGACTGCTTGTAGCCGCCGAAGGCGGCGTGTGCCGGGTAGGCGTGGTAGCAGTTGGTCCAGACGCGGCCTGCCTGGATGGCGCGGCCGGCGCGGTAGGCGGTGTTGATGTCGCGGGTCCAGACGCCTGCTCCGAGGCCGTACAGGGTGTCGTTCGCGATCTTGATGGCGTCGTCGAAGTCGTCGAAGGAGGCCACGGAGACGACCGGTCCGAAGATCTCCTCCTGGAAGATCCGCATCCGGTTGTCGCCCTCGAAGATGGTCGGCTGGACGTAGTAGCCGCCCTTCAACTCGCCGTCGTACTCGATGCGTTGGCCGCCGGTGAGGATCTTCGCGCCTTCCTGCCGGCCGATGTCGAGGTAGGAGAGGATCTTCTCGAGCTGGTCGTTGGAGGCCTGGGCGCCGATCATCGTGTCGGTGTCCAGAGGGTGGCCCGGCTTGATCAGTTCGGTGCGGGCGACCGCCGCCTGAAGGAACTCGGCGTAGTTGCCGCGCTGGACCAGGGCCCGGGACGGGCAGGTGCACACCTCGCCCTGGTTGAGGGCGAACATGGTGAAGCCTTCGAGGGCCTTGTCGCGGAAGTCGTCGTTGTGCGCCCATACGTCGTCGAAGAAGATGTTGGGCGACTTGCCGCCGAGTTCGAGTGTGACCGGCTTGATGTTCTCGGAGGCGTACTGCATGATCAGCCGCCCTGTCGTGGTCTCGCCGGTGAAGGCGACCTTCGCGACGCGCGCGCTGGACGCGAGCGGCTTGCCCGCCTCCACGCCGAAGCCGTTGACGATGTTGACCACGCCCGGCGGCAGCAGGTCGGCGATCAGGCTCATCCAGTAGTGGATGGACGCCGGGGTCTGTTCGGCCGGCTTGATGACGACCGCGTTGCCCGCGGCGAGGGCGGGGGCGAGCTTCCACACCGCCATCAGGATCGGGAAGTTCCACGGGATGATCTGCGCGACCACGCCGAGCGGTTCGTGGAAGTGGTACGCCACCGTGTCGTCGTCGACCTCGCCGAGCGAGCCCTCCTGCGCGCGGATCGCCCCCGCGAAGTAGCGGAAGTGGTCGATGGCGAGGGGGATGTCGGCCGCCAGTGTCTCGCGCACCGGCTTGCCGTTCTCCCAGCTCTCCGCGACGGCCAGCGGCTCGAGATACGCCTCCATACGGTCGGCGATCTTCAGCAGGATGTCGGAGCGCTCGGTCACCGACATACGGCCCCACGCCGGGGCGGCCGCGTGTGCCGCGTCGAGCGCCCGCTCCACGTCCTCCGCCGTGCCGCGCGCGACCTCGGTGAACGGCTGCCCGTTGACCGGCGAGGGGTTCTCGAAGTACTGCCCACGGGCCGGCGGTACGTACTCGCCGCCGATGAAGTGGTCATAGCGCGCCTGGTAGGAGACGATCGCGCCCTCGGTGCCGGGCGCCGCGTAACGGGTCATGCTGGTCTGCCTCCCTGCAGCAGCGCTGCCCGCCGTTGGGCAGCTCTCTGCGCGAGGCTAGGGACGCGGACGTTGCAACTACGTTGCCGTCGGCCTCAGGGGCGAGGCCGGAGCGCCTCCGTTGCCGTCGGCCTCAGGGGCAGGGCCGGAGTGCCTCCGGTGCCGCAACTCCCCGGCGTCGTACGCCCGGTGCCGACAGCTCCGACTCCAGGGCCGCCAGGCGCGAGCGCACCGCCGCCGTCGGACGGGCCGCCACCAGGGCCCGCCACACCTCGAAGTCGTCCTCGCCCCAGGGCGTGTGCGCCCAGTCCGCCAACAGGTCCGGGTCGCGGCGGGCGATCAGCGCCGTACGGAGGCCGTCGGCGAGCCGGCGCCTGAGGCGCACCACCGACGGGGCCTGGGAGGCGGGCAGCAGCGGACCGGAGTACGCCGTCGCCGCCGCCGTGACCGCACCGGTCTCCAGCCGCCGCTCCACGACGGAGACATCGGACTCGACCGGCACGGTGAGCCGGTAGGGGCGCGAGGCCAGCAGGCCGGGGCCGAGCACCCTGCGCAGCCGGGCCAGTTCGGCGCGCAGTGTCACCGGCGTCACCGACTCGTCCTCGTACAGCGCGCACAGCAGCTCGTCGCCGGTCAGCCCCTCCGGATGGCGGGTCAGCAGCACCATGATCTCGCTGTGTCGGCGGCTGAGCCTGATCCGGCGGCCTCCGGTGAGCAGCTGGGCCTCGTCACGGCCCAGCGCGGTCAGCTCGGGGAGGTCGGCCGCGGGCATCTCCGGGGCGAGCAGCGCCAGATGGGACTCCGCGGCCCGGGCGACCGCCTGGACGAAGCCCAGACTGTGCGGATGCGCGAGCCCGTCCCCGCCGGTGATGTCCACGGCACCCAGCACCCGCCCGGTACGGGGATCGTGCACCGGAGCCGCCGCGCAGGTCCACGGCTGGACCCGCCGGATGAAGTGCTCGGCGGCGAACACCTGCACCGGCCGGTCGAGGGCGACCGCCGTCCCCGGCGCGTTGGTCCCGACCGCGGTCTCCGCCCACCGCGCCCCCGGCACGAAGTTCATCAGCCCCGCCTGCCGCCGGGTCGACGCATGCCCTTCGACCCACAGCAGCCTGCCGTGCGCGTCGCACACCGCGAGCAGATGCTCCCCGTCGGCCGCGAACGTGCCCAGCAGTTCACGGAACAGTGGCATCACCCGGGCCAGCGGATGCTCCGCCCGATAGACACCGAGGTCGCCGTCCATGAGCTCGACGCTCGCGCTCCCGTCGGGCCCGACACCGGCCCGCGCGGAACGCCGCCACGAGTCCGCCACCACCGGGCGCACCGGCCGCGGCACGGTACCCGCCTCGGTGAACGTCTCGTGTGCGCGGCGCAGCATCCGCGCACGCTCGGCGGGGTCGGCCCCCGGCTCCAGGGCCACCCACGGATCGGTCACTCGGCCTCCCCGAAAGGCGATGCGGCTGGAGACATCGTCACTCCCGGTACGCGCGCGGACAACCGTTTCGACCGGCGTCACCCGAACGACATCACTGCCCGGCGCGCTCGACCAGCCTCATATAGCGCTCCCAGTCCCAGTGCGGTCCGGGGTCGGTGTGGTCCGAACCCGGCACCTCGTGGTGCGCGATGATGTGCGCCCGGTCCTTCGGGATCGTGTACTTGGCGCAGATGTCGGCCGTCAGCCGCGCCGACTGTTCGTACAGGACGTCGGTGAAGTACGCGGGGCGGTCCACCCACCCCTCGTGCTCGATGCCGACACTGCGCGTGTTGTGGCCCCAGTTCCCCGCGTGCCAGGCGATGTCGGCCTCACGGACGCACTGCGCGATGTTGCCGTCCCGGGAACGGACCACGTAGTGGGCGGACACCTGCTTCTCGGGACTCCGGAAGACACCCAGGGTCTTGCGGTAGCTCGTCTGCGTCACATGGATGATGACGAGGTCGATCGGGTGGCTCGTCGGGCGGTTCGCCGAGGTGTAGTTGGCGGACGTCGCCGGCTGCCACTCGGCGAGCGGGTGGTCGACGGCGTGGGTGTCCGCCCCGGCGCGCGCCTCCGGCAGCAGCGCGTACGGGACGGCGGTGAGGGCGGCGCCCTTCAGGAGCCGTCGCCTGCTCGGCAGCGGTCTTGCCCGGTCCATGGACGATCGCCTTTCGGTGGTGCGGTGTTGATCGAGACGCGAGTCAGGGACGGACGGTTGCCGCGGTCTCCCTCAGCCGCGCGTGCACACCACGGTGCGTCTCCCGCGCGGGCAGCCACTGCTTGCGGATCTTCGCCACGCAGGTGTAGTTGGTGTCGCACACATTGGCCAGCGGCGACTCGACGGCCTGGGTCGCGAACTGGTACGCGTCCAGCTCGCTGAACCCGTAGTCGCGCACCAGCCACTGCACCAGGTCGAGTTGGGATATCCGGAACGCGTCTTCGAGCGGGCGCGCCGACCCCGTCGAGATGATGTGGGTGTCCGACTCGATGCGTGGCCAGGGTGTCGCGATCCCCTTCAGCAGCTCCACGATCACGACGGTGTTCATCGCGCACTCGACGGCGACCCCGCAGGTCTCGCCCTCGCCCTGCCGGGCATGGCCGTCGCCGAGGCTGAGCAACGCGCCCTCGACGTTCACACCGAGGTAGCAGGTGACGCCGGCCCGCATCTCCGGTGTGTCCATGTTCCCGCCGTGCGCGTCGGGAACCAGCGCCGAGCGGACCTCCAGGTTGGCGGGGGCCACTCCCACGGTGCCGTGCATCGGGTCCATGGGCAGCTCGGCCTCGAAGTCGCTGTCGTGTGCCCGGAACAGCGCGGTGCGGCGGGTCCGGTCCAGCTGCCAGATCCAGACGGTCTCCGGGAGGGGCGGCTGCAGGGTGGCCGTGGTGTGGGTCGAGGTGAGCGCGCCGAAGAGGGGGACGGTGGTGGACGCGGCCCAGTCCCGGGCCGGCTCGATCGACACGAAGTGCACGGCGACCGTGTCGCCCGGCTCGGCGCCCTCCACGTGGAAGGGACCGGTCTGAGGGTTGAGGAACGGGAACTCGCACACTTCGGAGACCAGGTCCTTCTCGGACCGCACCCGTCCGGCGAAGCAGTCCTCGGTGTACAGGTCGAGAACCGTGCCGGGCGCGATGCGCGCCACGGGCGGCGCACCGCCGAACGTCCAGGCGTACTCGCCCGGTTCGGGCCGCACGGTCAGGATCCGGGGGTCGCTCATGGCTGCACTGCTCCGTTTCGCGGAAGGCCGGTGGGGGAGGGCTCCTTGACGTGGACGCGGGTCGTTCTGGCCATACGTCCCGGGTGACGTCGTATCAGGACGATCACATGGGAGGCGGGTGCCGCACCGGCTCGAGCGACTCGCGTGAATCACGGTACGTCGCTTGCGGGTTGGGCAGAAGGACGCAGCGTGTTTCGGTGGACGGCCTGCGACCTGTGGAAAACTCGCTCACTCAGCCGAGTGAACAAGGCCGGCGGACCGGACCGAAGTCGCCCTGCGGTCAGTTCCGTTCGGCCACAGCGGCAGGGTCGTCGAGGACAGCCCGCACCACCGAGTGCGCGGCCCCCAGCAACGGCCCCTCGGGACCCAGCCGCGACACGGACACCGGGCACGGCGGTCCAGCCGTCCGCCGGGCCAGCTCGGCCTCCAGCGAGGGCAGCAGCCACGGCGCGAGCCCGGACAGCTCACCGCCCAGCACCACGTTCTCGGGGTCCAGCAGATTGACCGCCCCGGTCAGCGCGACGCCGAGCGCCCGCCCCGCTTCCCGAAGGGCACGACGTACGTCCTCGTCCCCTTCGGCGGCACGCGCCGCGAGCAGCCCGACCCGGTCGCCCCCCGGCTCCAGACCGGCCGCACGCAGCACGGCCTCCTCACCGGCGTACTGCTCCAGGCATCCACGCCCACCGCAAGGGCACTGCGGCCCCTCGGGTTCCACCGGTACGTGCCCCAGCTCGCCCGCGAAACCGCGGGTCCCGCGCAGCAGACCGCCTGCCACGACGACGGCCGCACCGATGCCGATCTCCGCCGACACGTGCAGGAAGTCGAGCGGGGTGCCGTCGCCGAGCCAGAGTTCGGCGAGGGCGCCGAAGTTGGCCTCGTTGTCCACGGTCAGCGGGAACGCCGTGGGCAGCAGGGCGCCGAGGTCCGTGTCGTGCCAGTCGAGGTTCGGGGCGCGCACGACCGTACGGCCGTCGCGCGCCACCAGGCCGGGCACGGCCACGGCGAGCCCCGTCGGCCACAGGCCCTCGCCCTCCGCCTCGGCGACGACCCGGTCGATCAGCTCGGTGAGTTCCTCGATCACCGGCGCGGGGGAGCGGCCGCGGTTCGCACCGTGCCGTACGGCACGGGCCCGCACCTGGCCGCGCAGGTCGACCGCGCAGACCGCGAGGTGGTCGACGCCGACCTCGGCGCCGATCCCGGCGGGACCGTGCGCGCTGACGGCGAGCGCCGACCCGGGGCGGCCCACCCGGCCCGGCCGCTCGGGGCCGAGCTCTTCGAGCAGGCCCGACCGTATGAGCTCGTCGACGAGGGTCGACACGGCCGCACGGGTCAGCCCGATCCGCGAGGCGACGGCGGCACGGGAGAGCGGTCCCTCGGCGCTGACGGTGTGCATCACCCGGGCCAGGTTGCGGCGGCGCATGCCCTGCTGGGTGTCGGGCAGCGCGCGCCCCGGTCCGGCCGGGTGGGCGTCGTGCAGCGGTGCGGTCATGCCTCCGTCAGTCCTCTGGTGATCGATACGGTTCGCCGCGAGCCCGGCAGGCGGTGGCGACCTCGGCGGGCCGCCGTGCGCCTGCCCGGCGGCGGACGTCTCAGCCGGTCTCCGTCGGCCTGTCCAGCAGCGGAGCCGCGTCGGAGAGTACCCCGGAGATCCGCGCCATCGTCGCCTCGTCCCGCTCCACGGCCTCCAGCACCGGGCCGGCGGTCGTGTTCCAGCGCCGGGCGACCGCGGCCGGGTCCTCGCCGGTCAGCAGACCCGCCGCCTGGGCGGCCGCGCCGAGTGCGACGAGCTCCTTGGCCTCGGGGATCTGCACGGGACGGCCCGAGAGCCGGCGTACGGTCTCCTGCCAGGCCCTGCCCCGGGCGCCGCCGCCGATCAGCAGCAGCGGGACCGAACGGTCCGCGTCCTCGTCGAGGACCAGGTCGAGCGCGCCGAGCAGCGCGTGGACGGCACCGTCGTAGGCGGCCTGGAGGAGCTGACCGCCGGTGGTGTCGTGCCGCAGGCCGTACAGGAGTCCGGAGGCGCCCGGCAGCGCGGGGGTGCGCTCGCCGTCCAGGTAGGGCAGGAGCGTGACACCGGTGGTGGGCTCCACGGCCTCCCGGTCGAGGCCGAGCAGGGCGGCGACGCGGTCGACGGCGAGCGTGCAGTTCAGGGTGCAGGCCAGCGGCAGCCAGTCCCCGTGCGCGTCGGCGAATCCGGCCACGGTGCCGGTCGGGTCCGCGGGACGCCTCTTGGAGACCGCGTACACCGTGCCCGACGTGCCGAGGCTGAGCACGGGGGTGCCGGGGCGCAGTCCGAGGCCCAGTGCGGCGGCCGCGTTGTCGCCGGTGCCCGGGGCGACCAGGGTGCCTTTGGAGAACGGCAGGTCGTGGCGGTCGCGCACGGTCCCCGCCACCTCACCAGGGCGGACCACGCGGGGCAGCAGGGCGGGGTCGAGACCGACGTGCGCGAGGGTCTCCTCGTCGTACGCCTCGGTCGCCGATGCCCACCATCCGGTGCCGGAGGCGTCGCCGCGGTCGGTCGTGCCCTGGCCCGTGAGGCGCTCGGTGAGGTAGTCGTGCGGGAGGCGCACCGCCTTGGTCGCGCGGATCGCGTCCGGCTCGTTCTCGGCGAGCCACGCCCACTTCGTGACCGTGAACGACGGGCCCGGCACGCTGCCGGTGCGCTCCGCCCAGGCCTTCGGTCCGCCCAGCTCCTCGATGAGCCGGGCGGCCTGCGGCGCGGAGCGCACGTCGTTCCACAGCAGGGCGGGGCGTACCGGCTCGCCCTGCGCGTCCAGCGTGACGAGGCCGTGCTGCTGCCCGCCGATCGACACGGCGGCGGCCTCGCGGGCCGCGTCACCGCACTGGTGCAGGGCCTCGCCCAGCGCGCCCCACCACTGACGCGGGTCGCTCTCGCGCCCCGCCCCGGAGGAGACGGTGTGCGACGCCTGTCCGCTCGCCACCACCCTTCCGGTCGACGCGTCGACGACCAGGGCCTTGGTGGACTGCGTGGACGTGTCCACGCCGACGACGAGCGGACCCTCGGCAGCTGACATCGGGCTCTCCCTTTTGCGTGCTCAAGCGGCTCGTGTCTCCGTCCGAAGACCGTCGGAGACATCTTGTCTCTTCCCAGAGACGCGATCGCATACTAATTTGTAAACGGCCATGACGAAATAGTCGCAAGCGAGCAAGGAGCCGCGACATGAACTACCAGCCCACCCCCGAGGACAGGTTCACCTTCGGCCTGTGGACCGTCGGCTGGCAGGGAAGGGACCCGTTCGGCGACGCCACGCGGCGTGCCCTGGACCCTGTCGAGACCGTGCGGCGCCTGGCCGAGCTCGGCGCTCACGGTGTGACCTTCCACGACGACGACCTGATCCCCTTCGGGTCCTCGGACACCGAGCGCGAGGGCCACGTCAAGCGCTTCCGGGAGGCCCTCGACGCGACCGGCATGAAGGTGCCGATGGCCACCACCAACCTCTTCACGCACCCCGTCTTCAAGGACGGCGCGTTCACGGCGAACGACCGTGACGTGCGCCGCTACGCCCTGCGCAAGACGATCCGCAACATCGACCTGGCGGTCGAGCTCGGCGCCGAGACCTACGTCGCCTGGGGCGGCCGCGAGGGCGCGGAGTCCGGTGCCGCCAAGGACGTACGCGTGGCCCTGGACCGCATGAAGGAGGCCTTCGACCTCCTCGGCGAGTACGTGACCGAGCAGGGCTACGACCTGCGCTTCGCGATCGAGCCCAAGCCGAACGAGCCGCGCGGCGACATCCTGCTCCCCACGGTCGGGCACGCCCTGGCGTTCATCGAGCGCCTGGAGCGCCCGGAGCTCTACGGCGTCAACCCGGAGGTCGGCCACGAGCAGATGGCCGGGCTGAACTTCCCGCACGGCATCGCGCAGGCCCTGTGGGCGGGCAAGCTCTTCCACATCGACCTCAACGGCCAGTCCGGCATCAAGTACGACCAGGACCTGCGCTTCGGCGCGGGCGACCTGCGGTCCGCCTTCTGGCTGGTCGACCTGCTGGAGACCGCCGGTTACGCGGGTCCGAAGCACTTCGACTTCAAGCCGCCGCGGACCGAGGACTTCGACGGTGTCTGGGCGTCGGCCGCGGGCTGCATGCGCAACTACCTCATCCTCAAGGAGCGTGCGGCCGCCTTCCGTGCCGACCCGCAGGTCCAGGAGGCGCTGCGGGCCGCGCGTCTGGACGAGCTGGCACAGTCCACGGCGGCGGACGGCCTGAAGTCGCTGCTCGCGGACCGTACGGCCTTCGAGGAGTTCGACGTGGACGCGGCCGCCGCGCGCGGTATGGCCTTCGAACAGCTCGACCAGCTGGCGATGGACCACCTGCTGGGCGCCCGCGGCTGAACGCACGCGTGCGTGCGTGTGTGATCGGTCTCCGCGTTTGATCGGCCCCCGTGCGGAATGCTCCGGAACGATGCCATCCATGGCATGAGTCGGTATCAACTTCCGTGCGGGGGTCGCGCCGTGCCCCGCGTACGGCGACCCTGGACGGTATGGCCATGCCGCCCGTACCGCCTCAGCCGCCCGGGCCGCCGGACGACACGCCGCCCTACGGCGGCGGCTTCGGCCCTCCTCCTGAAGGCTTCGGCTCCTCGGGAGGGGGCTATGGGCCTCCGGGCGGGTACGGCCCGCCTCCCGGAGGCAACGGACCGCCCTCGTACGGGGGATGGGACCCGCCGCCTCCGCCGGAACCGCCCGGTGGGCCGGGCCGGGGCCGCAATCCGTTGTTCATCCTGCTCACCGTGCTCGTGGTCGGTGCCGCCGTCGCCGCGATCGTGCTGATGGCGTCGGGCAACGACGACGACTCGCCGGGCGACAAGCCCAGTGCGAGCGCGAGCAGCTCGCCCCGCCCCACGCTGAGCCTGCCGACCGGACTGCCCAGCGAGCTCCCGACGAAGCTGCCGACCCGACTGCCCTCGCAGTTCCCCACCGACCTGCCGAGCGAGTTCCCGAGCGGCCTCGAATCGCTGATCCCGTCCTTCGCGTCCGACGAAGTGCCCTACTACATGCTGCGGACCGGCGACTGCTTCGACACCGACGGCGACCGGCCCGGGCAGGCGGCGAAGCGCTCCTGCGGGAAGCCGCACGACGCCGAGGTCGTGAAGATCGCGGAACTTCAGGGCGACTACACGACCGACGCGGCCCTGAAGAAGGCCGCGTCGGACCTGTGCGAGCGGACCCTCGACAGCAAGGCGGCGGACCAGCCCGGCGGGACGGTGCGCGGCATCCTGGTGCAGTACCCGGACCCCGCCGGCTACCGGCTCGGCATCGACAGCGTCGCCTGCAGCCTGGCCGCCGACACCCAGGGCACCCGCAAGCTCACCGCACCCCTGACGTGATCAGATGCCGCGCGGCAGCCGCACGTACGTCACCGTCGTCTCCACCCCGCTGTCGACCAGCCGGCCCTGGGCGTCGAACGCGCCCGTGCCGTCGGTCATCCCGAAGTCGTTGTCGTTGATCAGGGCGAGCGTGTCGCGGTCCACGCGCGCGACGCCCTCGATCTTCCCCGGCACCCCGTCGACCGTGCCCAGGTCGACGACCAGGCGCTTGGCGAGCACCGGCACACCCGAGGCGGCCGGATCGTCGAGCTGCTCCAGCGACGGGGCCGTCGTGTCGTCGTCGTAGGGACCGCCGAGGATGTTCGCCGCGCGGTCCAGGTGGACGAGCTGGAGCCGTGCCGCCTTGTCGGTGCGCTCCTCGATCAGCAGACGGTCGCCGCCCACCGCGACCACCGAGGAGATCTTCAGCTCCGAGGTGTCGTCCTCGCTCGGGTCGACGACGTCCACAGAGTCGAAGCGGTACGCGTACTCGGCGGTGACCGCCTTCTTCCTGGGCGAGAACCGCAACAGACGGGTCGTCCGCGACGCCTCACCCGCGTCCGTGTCCGGCAGGGACAGTGGACTCTGCACGGCCAGCACCAGGTCGCCGCCCGGCAGTTGGGCGAGCCCCTCGAAGCCGCGGTTGGTCTTCCGGTGCAGCAGGACGGCGGGCAGCGCCTCCACCCCCGGATAGCCGGCGCCGGTGAGGTTCAGCCCCTCGGGGACGTAGCGCGTCAGCACCTTCCCGCGCGCGGAGACATGGACCAGCGAGGGCCCGTACTCGTCGACGAGCCAGAAACTCCCGTCCGCGGCCCGCACGATGCCCTCGGTGTCCAGCCCGCTCGGGTTGTACGTCAGAGGCGTCCTCGCGTCATAGGTGTACGGCGCCTCGTCGCGCCCCTCCTGGTTCGACAACCCGGTGACCGGCTTGCCGGAGGAGGTGGTGATCGGGATCGCGTCCAGCACCTTCACCGTGTCGCCCGACACCTTGATCCTCACGATCGCCGGGTCGAATCCGGGCACGGGGAACGTACGGCGCTTCGTGCCGTCGACCTTGATCTGACCGTTGGGCCCGCGATCGGTGACGGTCCAGAACTCGCCCTTGCGGCCCGCCGGGTAGATGTCGCTGCCGATGCCGCCGAGGTCCACGCCCCGGTCGTCACCCACCGTGCCGGGCAGCAGCGCGTTGCTGAACGCGCCCAGCGGGATGTCCCCGAGGGTCGCCGTGCGGATGACATGCGGTTCGCCCGACGAGGCGCCCTCGGCCGGGGACGCGGCCACGAGCGCGGCCAGCACGGCGAAGGGCACGCCCGCCGCGAGGGAACGGTGGACGCGGCGCCGGCCGGTGGCAGACGGGGACATCGGGCCTCCTGGGTGAACAAGTTCACTGACAGCGGCCAGATTTGGGCCCCGTGTCGAACGCCGTGCGACCGACAGGTGAACGACGGGTGGCAGGGGCTCGTCGAGCGTGGGTGAGGATGGGTCGCATGACACAAGAGGTACTGGAAGTCGTGGCGGCCGCGATCGTCCGCAGGGGGCGGCTCCTGGTGGTGAGCAAGCAGGCGGCTCCCGAGGTCTTCTATGTGCCGGGCGGCAAACCGGACCCGGGCGAGGCGCCCCTGGAGACCCTGTACCGCGAGCTGGACGAGGAGTTGGGGGTACGGCCCCTGGAACCGCGGTTCCTGGCCGATGTCGAGGCCGTGGCGGCCCTCGAAGGCGTGCCCATGCGGATGTCCCTCTACGGCGCCCGCCTCGCCCAGGTGCCCCGCCCCGCCGCCGAACTCGCGCATCTGCGCTGGATCACCGGGCACGAGGACGACATCCGGATCGCGCCCGCGGTCAGGGACCACGTCCTGCCCATGCTGTGGCAGGGCCGCCTCACGGAGTCGTAGCAGCCCTGGCGGGCGCCAGGAACACGACCACGTCCGTCTCCTGGCCGGGCAGCGGTTCGGGCTCCGTCCAGCCGGTGCGCCGGTAGAACGCGAGCGTGTCGTGCGCCTGGTCCCAGGTCAGCAACCACGCCCGGCCCTCGGGCACGGTGGCGGTGAGGGCCGACAGCAGCCGACGGCCCAGACCCGTGCCGCGGGCGCGCGACCGTACGCCCAATTCGTCGACCTCGAAGGCACCGACCAGCAGCTCGCCGACCCGGTCGGCGCCCAGCCGTCGAGTGACCTTGCCGTACGCGCGGTCGCTGCGGAAGGGAGACCGCGTCGTCCAGCCCGTGACGAAGCCGTCCACCCCACCGCTGTCCGAGAGCGCCAGGACGGCGCGGAAACCGGGGCGGTGCGCGTCCGTCTCCAGCCGCTCCCGGAGCGCCGAGCGGGTCTCCTCGGCGTTCCGGTGGTCCCAGGGCGGGGCGGTGAAGATCTCGACGTACGCCTCGGTGAGCTCGTCCGCGACGGTGAGGATGTCCTGGCCGAAGTGCCTCATGGCACGTCAACCTATCTCCAGGGCCTCCTGAGCCGCAGCCAGCGCGGTCGCGGGATCCTGGACGGCGCCCCCCGCGGGCACCCAGCGGCCCCGCTCCTTGCGGTACGGCCACCAGCGGCCGTCCCGTCCGAGGCGCAACTGGCTCGAAGAGCCCACGACCGTCCACCGGTTGCCCCTCGCCCGCAACGACGGCCGCTCCTCCTCGTCCCACGCCGAGTCGAGCGCGGCACGCGCGCGTGCGAGGGTTTCACCCCCGACCGTCCATTCCTCCTCGAGCACGTCCAGCGCGGCAACGCCTCCGTCCCGCCACGCGCGCAGGGCCGGCGCCAACTCCTCCATGGTGCGCCCCGAGCCCTCCGACAGCCGCTCCAGCACGGCCGTCCCGGGAGCGCCCACCGCGAGGCGGACGGCGTCCTGGGCGACCGTCAACTCGTCGTCGGAAGCGTCCCGTTCGGCCAGCAGACGGTGTGCCTGCGCCGCGGTCCGGGCGGCCAGGTACTCCAGGGCGCCCGGATCGACACCGGAGGGGGCCGGCGTCTCGGTGTCCAGGGAGGGCGGTATGCCGGGCTCCTCGGGGAGTTCCGGCAGTGCGGGCAGCGGCGGAAGGATGTCCCCGGCCGCGTACGCCTCGGCGGCGTCCACCCCCTCCTGCACCTGGAGGGGCGGCGCCTCATCGGGTGCGGCGGTGCGGTCCTGGAGGGC
The DNA here is from genome assembly GCF_045041015.1 of Streptomyces sp. NBC_00019. Taxonomy (NCBI): domain Bacteria; kingdom Bacillati; phylum Actinomycetota; class Actinomycetes; order Kitasatosporales; family Streptomycetaceae; genus Streptomyces; species Streptomyces sp. NBC_00019. Next base: position 1,834,121 of record NZ_CP108302.1, on the reverse strand, counting down.
GTCCAGCAAGGCGCGTTCACCGCGGCCCCGCATCAGCAGCAGGACGAAGGGGTCCTCGTCCAGCAGCCGCGCCACCAGGTAGCAGAGCGCCGCCGTGTGCCCGCAGTGGTCCCAGGCGCCGCAGTCGCACTCCGGCTCCAGATCGCCCATCCCCGGCAGGAGTTCGACACCCGCCGCCGCCGCGTCCTCGACCAGGTGCGGAGGCATGTCGCGGTCCAGGAGAGCCGCGACATGGCCTGCGCGCTCGACGGTCATGTCCAGGAAGCGGTCCCACTGGTCCTCGGACAGCTGCTCCAGCAGCACATCGGCCCGGTGCGGGGTGCGGTCGCGGTCCTGGACGACGGCCGTGATGCGCCCCGGCCGTACCGACACCGCGCCGACGGCTCCCGCGCGCGCGAGACTTCGGCCGGTCTTCACCTGCGCGGAGTCGAGCGCGGTGTCCTCCAGCGCCTTCAGCCAGGCCTGGCCCCACCAGCTCTGCGCGAAGCCCCTCCCGTGCGCGGGAGGCAACGCGGCGAACGTGCGCTCCGTCTCGTCACTCATCGTGTGCCCCCTCGCAGTTCGACCAGATCCGCCAGCTCCGCGTCCGTCAGTTCCGTCAGCGCCGCCTCCCCGGCGCCGAGCACCGCGTCGGCCAACTCCCGCTTGCGGCTCAGCATGTCGGCGATGCGGTCCTCGATGGTGCCCTCGGCGATCAACCGGTGCACCTGCACCGGCCGGTTCTGCCCGATCCGGTACGCACGGTCGGTGGCCTGCGCCTCCACGGCCGGGTTCCACCAGCGGTCGTAGTGCACGACATGCTCGGCCCGGGTGAGGTTCAGCCCCGTACCCGCCGCCTTCAACGACAGCAGGAACACCGGGACCTCACCGTCCTGGAAGTGCTGGACCATCGCCTCCCGGCGAGCGACGGGCGTGCCGCCGTGCAGGAACTGGGAGGGCACCCCGCGGGAGGCCAGGTGTCGCTCGATGAGGCGGGCCATCTGCACGTACTGCGTGAAGACCAGCACGCTCGCCCCCTCGGAGAGGATGGTGTCGAGCAACTCGTCCAGGAGCTCCAGCTTTCCGGACCGTCCGACGATCCTCGGCCGGTCCTCCTTGAGGTACTGCGCCGGGTGGTTGCAGATCTGCTTCAGCCCGGTCAGCAGCTTCACGATCAGCCCGCGCCGCGCCATGTTGTCGGCGCCGGAGATCTCCGCGAGCGTCTCGCGCACCACGGCCTCGTACAGACCCGTCTGCTCCTTGGTGAGCGACACCGCGCGGTCCGTCTCCGTCTTCGGCGGCAGTTCCGGAGCGATGCCCGGATCCGACTTGCGGCGGCGCAGCAGGAACGGGCGCACCAGCCGCGACAGCCGCTCGGCGGCCCTCGGGTCCCGGCCGCCCTCGATGGCCTGCGCGTACCGCGCGCGGAACGTGCCGAGGCGGCCCAGCAGGCCGGGAGTCGTCCAGTCGAGGATGGCCCACAGCTCCGACAGGTTGTTCTCCACCGGGGTGCCGGTGAGCGCCACGCGTGCGCGTGCGCCGATGGAACGCAGCTGCCGTGCCGTCGCCGAGTACGGGTTCTTGACATGCTGCGCCTCGTCCGCCACGACCATGCCCCACGACACGTCGGCCAGCCGGTCGGCGTCGAGCCGCATCGTGCCGTACGTGGTGAGCACGAACTCCCCGTCGGCCAGGGCGTCCAGGTCCCGTCGCGGCCCGTGGAAGCGGCGCACGCGCGTGCCGGGGGCGAACCTCTCGATCTCGCGCTGCCAGTTGCCCATGAGGGAGGTCGGGCACACCACGAGCGTGGGACCGGCGGTGGAGGCATCCGTCTGCCGGTGCAGATGCAGGGCGATGAGCGTGATCGTCTTGCCGAGTCCCATGTCGTCGGCGAGACAGCAGCCCAGCCCCAAGGAGGTCATCCGCGCCAGCCAGTTGAGGCCGCGCCGCTGGTAGTCCCGCAGCGTGGCCGCGAGCTCCGCGGGCTGCTCGACCGGCTGTTGCGCCTCGGGGTCCGCGAGCCGTTCCCGCAGGGCCGCGAGCCATCCTGTGGGGTGCACCTCGACCCGGTCGCCGTCGATCTCCGTGGAGCCCGTGAGCGCGGCGCCGAGGGCGTCGACGGGGGTGATCTTGCGGTCCTGCTGGGCTCGGGCCCGGCGCACCTCCTGCGGGTCGATCAGGACCCACTGGCCCCGCAGCCGCACGATGGGGCGGCTCGACTCGGCCAGCCGGTCGAGCTCCTCGCGGGTGAGCTGCTGGTCGCCGAGTGCGAACCGCCAGTTGAAGGCCAGCAGCGCGTCGGCGGAGAGGAACGACGGGGCGTCCGAAGAGAGTCTGCCGGGCTCCGACGCGTCGTCCGGCGGACCGACCACCGCGCGGGCCGTCAGTTCGCGGGCGAGCTCCTTGGGCCAGTGCACGTCGACGCCGGCGACGGCGAGGGTCCGGGCGCCGGCCGAGAGGAGATCGATGATCTCGTCGTCGGCGAGTTCGAGCGCGTCCGGCACGGCCGCCGAGAGCAGGGGCGCGAGCGGCGGCCAGGCGCGGGCCGCGCGGCGCAGCGCGAGCAGGGCGTCCATCCGCGCACGAGGGCCGAACGCCCCGCCCGGCCCTGCCCACACCTCGGCGGCGTCCGCGACCAGTGCCGGATCGCTCACGTCGTGCACCTGCAGCACGGCCCGGAACGCCGGGGCGGCCTCGTCCTGCGCGGCGGTCGAGAGACCGGGTACCTCGATCCGCAGCGACAGCCGTACGCCCGCGTCGTGGCCCGCGGCCACATCGGCCGCCCAGGCCCGGTGCCCGGGCACGTGCTGCGGTTCCCGCGCCGCGTAGGAGGGACCGCCGGTCACGAGCGACGCGGCGGGGGAGCGGGGCAGCGTGTCGGCGATCGCGTCGAGGAAGGCGCGCAGCAGCCGCTCGGGATCGGGCAGCCGCAGCGGTGCGCCCCCGTCGAGCGGTACGGCGTGTGCCTCGGGCGGCATCGCCGCGGCCAGCGCCCGGACGCGCTCGACGTCCTCGGGGCGCAACGGACCCACGCGCCAGGCGTCGTGGTCGCCCTCGGACAGGCCGGGCAGCAGCAGCCCGCGGGCCGCGAGCTGCAGGGCGTGCACGGCGGCCGTGCCCCAGAACACGGTCGCCCGATGGCCGTGCGTGGCGGCACGCGCACGCGTGAGGACGGGCAGGGCCGCCCGCACCGGCAGCAGCACGGCCGGCACGGTCACCGTCTCCACCCCCTCCTCGCCGGGCACGACGACGGTCAGGTCCTCGACGGACCCCGACGCGACGGCCGGCGGTGCGTCGCCATCGGGGTCCCAGAAGGCGACGGAACCGGTGCGGGCCGGGTCGCCGGGGACGAACACGGCACAGCAACGGGCCAGTTCAGAGATCTCGGACGGTGTTGCCGCGGGAATCCTCGGCACAGGAATGCGACACTCCTCAAACTTGACTACTCAGCGCGGAGTGGCCGAGGGTACAGCACTTGCCCGGCTGGCCCGGAATGGCCGGGCCGTGATCTGGGTCACCTCATGGTGGGGATGGGTATCCCTGTCTCAGGGACGCCTAGGGGTAGCGCCTCAGGGACGTCTCAGGGTCGTGGTGCGGAACCGTGGAGAGCGCGGGCCCGTTCTCAGGACAGAGAGCGGCAGTGGCCGCGGAGGAGGCGACACACATGTCGAAGAGAGCGAAGATCGCCGCAGGAGGTGTGGCGGTCGGCATCCTTCTGCTGATCTGGCTGCCGTGGTGGGCCGCACTCCTGATCGTCCTGGGAGTACCGGCCGCCGCGTACCTCACGCTGGACCCCTCGCAGCGGCGCAGGTTGCGCCGTGTCACACGCAAGGAGCTCGGTCGCTGAGAGCCTCGGGCTACCGGGCCGCCTCGGCCCGGCCGGCCAGAGTGCAGGAGTCGACCACGTCGCCGCTCGCGGGCCTGCTCACGGCATGGTCCGCGGGCGGCGGTGTGCCCCGCTCCACCCATGACACCAGCGCGTCGAAGGCCGACCGGTAGCAGGGCAGGATCGGCCGCAGCCGGTCCGGATAGGTGTCGTACAGGCCGTCGACGTGCGTGCCGCCCTCGACCGTGTAGTAGCGGTGCAGACGGCCCCTGCCGCTCGCGTCGATCATGCGCGCGTACACATCGGAGTCGGCGGCCTCGGGCAGCAGTGCGTCCAGGTCGCCGTGCAGGGTGATCAGCGGTCGGCCGATCCGTCCGGTCAGCGCCACCCGGGCCACGGCGCGATGGACGGACGCCGGGCGTGCGGCGTAGTCGTAGACCGCGTCGGTGGCACAGGGCGCCAGCACCTGCTCCGTGGTGGTCCCCGCGGTCGGGCCGGGGCAGGCGGGGTCGTAGGCCGGGTCGAACTCGGCGCGGTAGATCTTCTGCGTGACTCCCCAGTAGGCCTTCTCGTGGTACGGCCACAGGAACTCCGAGCCGCGCGCGAAGCCCACCGCGTACAGGTCCTCGTCCCGCGCCGAACCGGTCGTACGGGCCACGGCCGCGGGCAGCGAGGTGAGCAGATTCGGGCCGTCCGCGGTCCACAGCGCGCCCTCCCAGTCCACGCCGCCGTCGTACAGCTCCGGATGGTTCTCCAGCTGCCAGCGCGTCAGATAACCGCCGTTGGAGATGCCCGTCATGTACGTCCGCCTCGGCGCGTGCCCGTAACGCCGGGCCACCGCACGCTTGGCCGCGCGCGTGAGTTGGGTGGTGCGCGCGTTCCACTCGGCGACCGCGTCACCGGGGCGGATGCCGTCGCGGTAGAAGTCGGCGCCGTTGTTGCCCTTGTCGGTCGCGGCGTAGGCGTAGCCCTGCGCGAGCACTTGGTCGGAGATCGCCGTGTCCGTGGCGTACTGCCTGCGCGTACCCGGTGCGCCGGTGACGACGAGTCCGCCGTTCCAGTGGTCCGGCAGCCTGATGACGAACTGGGCGTCGTGCTGCCAGCCGTGGGTGGCGTTGAACCGGGAGGAGTCCGGGAAGTAGCCGTCGACCTGCACACCGGGAACCCCGGACGGGGTGCGGGTCGCCCTGGCCGTCAGCCCCGCCTGGTCGGCCGTGTCGGTGTACGGGGTGCCGGCCAGCCCGGTGGTCGTCAGATCCGTGAGGCACGCGCTCCGTTGGAAGGCCGCGCCCGGTACGTGGACGCGGTCCTGTCGTGCGCAGTGACCATCTGCCGTACCTGCGGCGGGACTCGGCCAGGTGAGGGCCGTCGCCACCAGTGCGGCGGCGAGGAGCGGGACGCCTAGGGACAGGTGCATGAGGGCCTCCAGGACGGGTCGGGGAGTCGCGGGCTGCCTCATGGTGCGAGTGCTGTAGGACGCCATCCATGGGTCGGGGCCACATGGAATGAGCTCGCCGTATGTGAAGTGCCGTGCGGAGGAAGGAGATCGAGGAGGCGCGAGAAATCCGTTTGCGCAGGTGATCGGCGGCACCCCACCATGGCCGACATGACTTCTGGAAAGGGGGCCCAGCGACTCCACGGTGAGCGCTGATGGCCGCATACGAGGCGTCCCCGACGCCGTCCCGACAGTCCCAGAACCCGCCGGCGCCCCTGACGCCCGCCTGGCTGAGGGCCCACTTCGACACCCTGCCCTTCCCGGCCCGTACGAGCGCCCTGGCGCGGTACGCCCGCACCCTCGCTCCGGGCGCCTACGAGACGCTGCACCACGTCCTCGACCACGGTGATCCCGCCGACCGGCACACAGCTCTGTTCCTCGCGGTGGCCCGCCGCGACCTGGAACGGGTGACGGAGGCTCTCGCGGACCCGCTGCTGGGACGCCGGGCCCGCTCGGCGGCCATCCGGCTGCCCGTACCCGAACAGGCCTTGGAACGCCTGGCCCTGAGCGACATCAGGGCCGTACGCCACGACACCTATCGACTCCTCAAGCTGAGCCGCCGCACGGCACTGGCGGCCAGGCTGCTGCCGCGGATCCACGAACGCCACGGCGGCCGGGAAGCCGCCGCGCTCCTGCCCGCCTGCCCACCCGAGACGGTGGCCGCATGGCTGCCCCGCGTCGAACCGGCACCCGGCGTCCTCAACTCCCTGGCCCGCACCGCCCCCTACGCCGTCGCCGCACACGTGACGGCTCAATGCGCCCACCGGCCCCAGCACTCGACCCGCCAGTTCCGTGCCGTCGCGTCGCTCGCAGCCCGGCGCGACCCGCACGCGGCGCTCCTGTTGCTGGACCGGACACCGCTGCTGCTCACTCCCGCAGCCGTCCTCTCCGCCCTGACCCGGCCCGCCGAAGCACTGGCCGTGCTGCGCACACCACCCCCCGGCCCCGGCGACCGCACCCGTGAGCGCCTCGTCCCCGTGGGCCCACTGCCGCCCTCGCTGCGCCGCATGCTCCTCGCCCTGCCCGCACACGACCTGGTGGAACTCGCCGAGCACTGCCGCTGCACCGGACGCCGGCCCACCGCCCCGGGCCGCACCGACGTCACCCCGGACGGCCTGCTCGGTCTCCTCCCACCCGCCGAGCGGCGCCGCATCGTCGAGAAGCACACCAGCACGACGTCACGGCCCGTCCCGGCACTGGTGGGCGCGCTGGCCGCACTCGAACCCGCCGACCGGGCAGATCTGGTCCGCCCCTCGGCGGTGGGTAGCGAACGCCGCCCATGGGCCCTGGTCCGAGCGGCACAGGCGCTGCCGCTCGCCGAGGGCGAACCGTTGCTGAAGGCGCTCGCGGACAACCACCGCGCCCAACACCGGTCCCTGGCCTGGACCGCCCTGCTGGTCTGCGCCGAACTCGAAGGCGACCCCGAACAGTTCGCACGCGTCGCCGCCGACTGCGAACGGGCCTGGCACGACCAGGACGCCGTGCGCCGCCCAGCACTCGAACAACTCGCGGGCGCCGCCGGTCACTTGCTCGCCGCCCTGCCCGAACGCGTCCTGCGTGACGCCGTCCTCACCACCGTCCAGGCGCGCGACGCGACGGAAGGCACCGTCAGGGCCGCGCGACGGCTGCTCCACCGGGTCGTCGAGCGGGCGGCGGCGACCGGCCGACCGGACCGGGCGGCCTACGCGGCCGGACTGCTCGGCGAACTCGTCACGCGGCCGGAACAGACCGAGGCGCTGCCCCCGTTGCACGTCGGCGAGACGACCGCCCGGGCCATCTGGACGGCGATCGCACCGACGGCCCTGCGCCGGCCCGAGGTGGGCACCGCCCTCGCCGAACTCCTCGCGACACACCTCACCGCGCTGCCGGAACTCGACGCCGAGGCGCGACGGCTCGCCGTGGAGTGCGACGATCCGCACCTCGCGGCGCGTGCCGCGGCGGCATGGGTCCGGCCGCCGCGGCTGCGCGAACAGCGCTGCGCCGAACTGATCGCCCTGGACCCGACCTTCGTCACCGTTCCCGTCGTCCTGCGGACCGTCGCCACCCGACGCACCGATCTGCTCGACCCCGTCCTGGCCGCCGCACGCGAGGGCCTCACGGGCCGGCTGCGGACCCGCCGTACCGCTTGGACACCGCACCTCGCGCCTGGGATCGCCGGAAGGTGGCTGCCTGCCCAGCGGGACGCCTGGGAAGAGCATCACGCGCGCGTGGTGCTCGACGAATCGGCTCCGCTGCGCGTGCGGACCGATGCGGCGCGGCTGCTGAGGGACCCCGAACGTCTGACGGCGCTCGCGCAGGACGCCCCACAGCCGGTGGCAGCGGCGGCACTCGTGGCCCTCGGCGACGTCCCGGACCGCGATCCCGTGGCCCTCCTGCTGCGGCACGCGGGAACCGGGGGCGTGCGCGGCCGTGCCGCGATGGCCTCGGTGCGGCGGCTGATCGCACGGCTGCCGGACGACGACGCGGTACCCCTGCTGGCACCTGTGGCGTGCGCCGCGGACAGCCCGGTGGGCGCCCGCAAGGAAGCCGTACGGGCACTGGCCGACCTCCCACGGCAGGACGCCTTCCAAGCCCTCCTGGCGGCCTGGGACGTGCCGGGCCGGCATCGGGACGTGCGCGCCGTCCTCGCCCGCGTCCTGCTGCCGGCGATCGACCACCGGGACGTGGCCGACCGTCTGGCGGGGGCCGTCCATGAGACCGCCGTACGCGACGAGGTCGTGCACGCGCGCGTGCGCCTCGGGCTCACGGTTCCCAGGGAGGCGTACGCCGCCTTCCTGGTGCGGCTGGTGGAGACGGGCGACGAGGACACCGTGGTCGCGGCGTGCCAGGTGCTTCCGACGTGGCTGGTGCCCGGTGGCGCCGACGGTGCCCATGCGCTCGCGGAGGCCCTCGCGGCCCCGACCCGTCCGCGCAAGGTGTGGGACGCGGCCGCGCGGCAACTCGTCCGGCTGCCGCCCGGTCCGATGACCGAGTCGGCGTTCCGAGGCGCCTTCGACGCCCTGGCCGCACGAGCCGTGGACCCACGCGCGCGTGCCGACGCGCTGCGGCGGCTGCACGCGTGCGCCGAGTACTCGGATCCAGGAGGCGGCGAGGAGCCGCCGGCGGTGCTGGACGCGCTCGCCGACACACTGGAGGCCGTGGGACTCCACGCCGACGCCGCGCGTGTGAGCTGGGACAGCGCCATGGTGCTCGTAGGCAACGGCGAACACGACGAACACCGGTGGGAGCGAGTCGCGCGGCAGTGCGAGACGGGGGCGGGACGGCTGCCGACGCGGCACTCCGTACCGGCCGATCTGCACCGGCCACGCGTGCGTGCCGCCCTGCTCGCCGCCGCGCGGACCCTCCGTGCCCGAGGCTCCGCCGTGACCGGCCGCCTCGCGCTGGACCTCGTCCGGGCCGGCGGCCGGGCGGCGTCCTGGGACGAACCCTGGCGCGCCGAACTCGACGCGCTCAGGGCCCACCAGGACGCGGACACCGTCGTGGACGCCCTGCTGGTGGACCCGGACGGCTGCGGCCGTCGATGACCCGGTTCAGCTGGGACGTACGGCCATCTTGTCGAGCGCCTCCAGCAGCCCCGGCAGCTCCGGGCCGCGGCCGACCGGCAGAACCTCGCCGGGCTCGTCGTCGAGCAGCACGAACGCGATGTCGTCGGTCCTGGCCACGAGCGACCAGCCGGGTCCGTCGGCGCGCAGGGTGCGGGCGTCGCCCGGCGCGAAGGAGGACCGGACCCGACCCAGGGGCGGCGGCGTGTCCACGTACCCGCGGGCCTCCGCGAGGACACGCCGGATGCCGCTGTGGCCCTTGGGAGCGTCCTCCTCGCCCTTCTCGGCGGACTCGACCGGTTCCGGCACCGGGAAGTCTGCGTCGTCGATCTGCTCACGCCACGTGGCCCACTGGAGGGCGATCTCGTCGGCCCCCAGCCGGCGCTGAGCCGGCCCCCACGTGCTGGTGTCCGGCGGTGTCAGCGGGGGGCCGTCGACCTCCGGCGCGGGATCGTGCGGCGCGGGCACGTTCGGAGCCGCGACGGCGACTGCGAGAGGCCAGCCCGGCAGGGCGGCCACGACCGTGCGTTCGTCGGGCGACAGGTCGTACTCCATGCCGCAGTCCCAGGACGCGATGGCGACGGCGACCAGCGAGACGTCGTCGATGACGACCGTCCAGCGGGAGCCGTCGCCGTCCTGGCCGAGCACCAGGCCGTACCCGTCGGCGAGCGGCGCGAGACCGAGCGCCGCACAGGCCTCCGGATAGTCGTCGCCCAGCACGCTCGGGAACTTCGCCGGCGTCAACAGCACCGCCGTCAGCACATAGAGCGCGTCGTCCGCGGCGGCGACGGTGTCCTCGTCCGTCCCGGCCATCCCAGCCTCCCCATCGGTATGTCCAACGGCGCGCACCCTAGTGTGCGCGGAAGCCGCTTGTCACGACTCCCCAGCCCACCCGGAGCTGCTGTTTTCCGGCCGGACAGGGCGAATCGGCCTCTATGGACCGTCGATCAGGCCGCCGGAAGCCCCAGGAGGGCACGGGCCACGGTCTGCGGCGACTCGTCGCGCTCCCGCGCGAGCGCGATGACCGCCCGGCACGCCAGCTCGCTCACCCCGAACGACAACGCCTCCGGAGACACCCAGCCGGCGGCCTCGTCGATCTGGTCCTGGTCGTCCTCGGCACAGGCCGAGACGTAGGCCGCCGCGGCCTCGAACAGGTTGTGTGTGCGTTTGTCCCGGCCGTTGTCCGTATCGGAACGCACGGTGTTGAAGAATCTGGCGAAGGACTTGCGGACCCTGCCGAACATGCTGACCACCTTCCCCCTGCGTGGTTGGCTGACCGATCGTTCATCTCCCCCTACTCAACGTAGGGTTGGATCTCCGGCGACAGAAGGGGCGGCGCGTCTCCCGCTGGCGGACAGGCCCTCACAGGATGGCGGGTTCGAGACGCCCTGAAGGGCCGGAACACGGTCAACGCTCCTTGCGGCGAAGGATACTTGTGCCTTCTCACCACATGGCGACCAAGGGAGCGGATCGGTGAACTCTGCCGTAGGAACGGGCCGTGGGAGCGAGGGCGGCGGCCGGGGCGAGCGGCATGCGGTCGTCGTGGGCGGCAGCATCGCGGGGCTCCTCGCGGCGCACGTCCTGGCCGGGCACTGCGACCGGGTGACCGTCGTCGAGCGTGACCGGTTCCCGGAGGCCACCGGGTCACGGCCCGGCGTACCCCAGGGCCGGCATCCACATGTCCTGCTGGAGGGCGGACAGACAGCCCTGGAGTCACTGCTGCCGGGCTTTCTGACGGAACTGGAGGAGGCAGGGGCGCCGCGGGTGGGGATGCCGTCGGACATGGTGCTGTGGCAGAACGGCCGCTGGCTTCGCCGGTGGCCCGCGTCGACGCACATATACACCGGCTCCCGCGCGCAGCTGGAGGAGCTGATACGGCGGCGGGTTCTCGCCAATCCGGTGATCGGCGTGATGGAGGGGGTCGAGGCCGTCGGGCTTCTCGGTGACGCCTCACGCGTACGGGGCGTACTCCTGCGGGAACGTTCCGGCGACGTCGGCGCGGAACGCCGGGCCCTGGAGGCCGACCTGGTCGTCGACGCCTCCGGCAGCGGCACCAAGGCGCCGCAGTGGCTCGCGGCGATCGGCGCCGAGACCGCGCACGAGGAGACCATCGACACCGGGCTCGCCTACGCCTCACGCGTCTACCGCGGACGGAAGGGCACCCTCGACGGCGAGACCCTGGGCCACTACGTCTATCCCGGGCTCGACCAGGTCAACGGCGGCGGTGCGCTGCCCCTGGAGGACGGCAGCCATCTGGTCATCGTCTCGGGGCTGCGCGGCGACGAACCGCCCACGGGCGACGACGAGTTCGAGACGTACACCAAGCGACTGGCGCATCCGCTCCTGGACCGCTGGCTGGACGAGGCCGAACCGCTCTCGCCGGCGTTCGGCTACCGGCGGACCGCGAACACCCGGCGCCGCTACGACCTGCCCGGCCGCCGCCCCGCCGGATTCCTCGCCACCGGCGACGCCCTGTGCACCTTCAACCCGATCTACGGGCAGGGCATGGCCATCGCCGCGATGAGCGCGGTCGCCCTGCGCGACACGCTCGCCGACCGGCGCCGCACCCCCACCACGCGCCGCGTGCAGCAGGCGCTGCTCGCGGCATCCCGGCAGGCGTGGGACATCTCGGCCGGAGCGGACCGAGGGATGCCGGGCGCGGTCGGCACCGCGGTCGCAGCCGGCCCCGCGGACCGCGTCGCGGGGTGGTACCTGCGCCGGGTCACGGAACGGTCGCCGGGCGACCCCGTCGTGGGGCGCGCCTTCCGTGCCGTGCTGGTCCTCGCCGAGCCCGTCACCGCCCTGTTCGCCCCCTCCGTCGCCCGGGCCGTCCTCTTCAGCCGGCCCGGGCCGACGCCCGCCGAGCCGCCGGCGACACCGGAGGAACAAGGGCGCTGAGCGTCAGAGTCCGGTCTCGTCGCGGCGGCAGTACAGGAAGAGATGGGGCTCGGGCTCTGCGCTGGGGTGGTCCGGGGTGAAGGTGAGGCTGTGCCGGGACAGCACCGTCAGCCCGGCCGTTTCCACCATGCCGATCACGTCGTCCTCGGCGAAGCTCGTCGCGCGGACCGGCCGGCCCATGAAGACCACCTCGAGGTCCTCCACGTCCGCGGGCACGGTGGCCAGCACCAGATGCCCACCGGGCCTCAGTGCCCGGGCCAGGCGTCGCATCAGGGCCGACTGCTGGGCGCGGGTCATCTGCAACAGGGAGAAGAACACGCACACGCCGTCCAACGAGTCCGCGTCGAGCGGGACATCCCGGATGTCGGCACTGCGGAACTCGGCCTCGGGGACCTGACGGGCGGCGAGTTCCACCATGACGGGGGAGACGTCGACGCCCAGCACCGAGTGTCCCGCCCCGACGAGCGCCGCCGCGGTGGGCCGCCCGGTGCCGCTGCCCACGTCCAGCGTCCGCGCGGCGGGCGGCAGCCGCTCGATCAGCCACTCCAGTGCGGACAGATGCGCGGGGGCATGGGCGAACGCCTTCTCGTAGTCGGCGCCCAGTGCGTCGAACAGCACGGCGGCGGGTGGCCGTTGGTCCTCGTGCGTCACGTCGGTGTCCCTTCGCTCGCCGACCCGCATCGTCGCATCCGTCGTACGCGTGCCACAACGGTCGCCCGGTGCGCGTCCCGGCATCCCGGACAGGGGAGAATGGGGCCGTACCCCACGGTCGACTCTTGCGGAGGAGCGGGCACATGCAGGACGCGCGAGCGGGACAGGTCGCCGGGCCCGAGGACCTCATCGATGTGGCCCGGCTGGTCACGGCGTACTACGCGCTGCACCCGGACCCGGCCGAGCCCGGGCAACGAGTGGCGTTCGGTACCTCCGGACATCGCGGCTCGTCGCTCGCGGCGGCCTTCAACGAGGACCACATCGCCGCCACCAGCCAGGCCATCTGCGAGTACCGCGCCGCCCAGCGCACCGACGGCCCGCTCTTCCTCGGCGCCGACACGCACGCCCTGTCCGAGCCCGCGCGGATCACGGCGCTGGAGGTGTTCGCCGCCAACGACGTGGCCGTCCTCATCGACCAGGCCGACGGCTACACACCCACCCCGGCGGTCTCGCACGCCATCCTCGCCCACAACCGGAACCGCGCCTCCGGCTTCGCCGACGGCGTGGTGGTCACCCCCTCGCACAACCCGCCCGCCGACGGCGGCTTCAAGTACAACCCGCCGAACGGTGGCCCCGCGGGTTCCGAGGCGACGTCCTGGATCCAGGACCGCGCCAACGAGATCATCACCGGCGGCCTGAAGGACGTACGGCGCATCCCCTACGCCCGTGCCCTGGCCGCGTCCGGCACCGGCCGTTACGACTTCCTCGGCACCTACGTGGCCGACCTGCCGAACGTGCTGGACCTGGACGCGATCCGGGCCGCCGGCGTGCGGATCGGCGCCGACCCGCTGGGCGGTGCCTCGGTCGCCTACTGGGGCCGGATCGCCGAACAGCACCGGCTCGACTTGACGGTCGTCAACCCGCTCACCGACCCCACCTGGCGCTTCATGACGCTGGACTGGGACGGCAAGATCCGCATGGACTGCTCCTCGCCGTACGCCATGGCCTCGCTCATCGAGCAGCGCGACCGGTTCGACATCGCCACCGGCAACGACGCCGACGCCGACCGGCACGGCATCGTCACGCCGGACGGGGGCCTGATGAACCCCAACCACTATCTGGCGGTGGCGATCTCGTATCTGTTCTCGCACCGCGACCAGTGGCCCGCGGGCGCCGGGATCGGCAAGACCCTGGTGTCGTCCAGCATGATCGACCGGGTCGCGGCGGACGTCGGCCGGCCGCTGGTCGAGGTCCCGGTCGGCTTCAAGTGGTTCGTGGACGGCCTCTCGGACGGCTCGCTCGGCTTCGGCGGCGAGGAGTCGGCGGGCGCGTCCTTCCTGCGCCGGGACGGCTCGGTGTGGACCACCGACAAGGACGGCATCATCCTGGCCCTGCTCGCCTCCGAGATCACGGCGGTCACGGGCCGGACCCCGTCGCAGCACTACGCCGGTCTCACGGACCGCTTCGGCGCCCCCGCCTACGCGCGCGTGGACGCCCCGGCCTCCCGCGAGGAGAAGGCGCTGCTCGCCAAGCTGTCGCCGCGCCAGGTCACGGCCGACACCCTCGCCGGCGAGCCGGTCACCACGGTGCTCACCGAGGCCCCCGGCAACGGCGCGGCCCTCGGCGGCATCAAGGTCGCCACCGCCAACGCCTGGTTCGCGGCTCGTCCTTCGGGCACGGAGGACGTCTACAAGATCTACGGGGAGTCCTTCCTCGGCGCGGACCATCTGCGCCAGGTCCAGAAGGAGGCCAGGTCCGTGGTGCTCGCGGCGCTGGGCGCGTGACGCGCACGACCGACGGCGAGGTGTCCTCAGCCGTCCAGTGAGGCGAGGGTGTCCCGCAGCCAGGTGAGTTCCGCCTGGGACGTGGCGCGCGCGATCGTCAGGATTCCGCGCCGGAAGGGATCGTCCAGCTCCTCGGCGCGCAGCGGCCGGTCACCCTCGTAGAAGAAGCTCGCGGGTTCCTCCAGGAACGCCAGCCTGCGCCGCAGTACGGCGGCCTGCGCCGCGGCGTCGTCCAGGTGCCGGAGGAACGCGAGCAGGGTGAACCAGCGGTTCTCGTCGGTGATGTCGCGGTGTACGGGCTCGGCGAGCCGGCGGCGCAGATCGCGGCGGCCGTCCTCGGTGAGCGTCAGGACGTGTCGTGGCGCGGCGACGGAACCGGGCTCCGTCGCGCGCTCCAGCAGCCCGGCCTTCTCCAGGCGCTTGATCGCCGGATAGAGGGTGCTCTCCGCGATGGGCTTCACGTGCCCGGTCAGCGCCGCGATGCGTTTGCGCAGCTCGTAGCCGTGCAGGGGGGCGTCGTACAGGAATCCGAGGATGGCGAGCTCCAGCATGCCCGCATTCTGCCGTACGTCCGGTGTACATCGCCCGATGAATACATCGCCTTCTGTATACCTCGTAACCGATGTATTGTCGGGGTGATGGTTCGCAAGGGCGGCTCGCGAGGACGCCGCCAGGGACGCCACCAAGGGCGCCGCTCAGGGAGGACGCGATGAAGCAGGCCGAGTTCGACGGCAAGGGAAGCTGCATCCGTTGGACGGAGGTGTCCGGCGCGGAACCCACGCGCGTGTACGTGCACGGACTGGGGTCGGTCTCGTCGGTGTACCACGCCCATATCGCGGCCCGGCCCGAACTCGCGGGCAACCGAAGCCTGTTCGTGGACCTGCCCGGACACGGCATCAGCGACCGGCCCGAGCACTTCGGTTACACACTCGACGACCACGCCGGCGCGCTGGCGGCGGCACTGGACGCGGCGGGTGTCACGGGTGCCGAGCTCATCGCGCACAGCATGGGCGGCGCCGTCGCCCTGGTGCTCGCCCACCGGCGTCCCGAACTGGTCTCCCGCCTGGTACTCACGGAGGCCAACCTGGACGCGTTCCCACCGCCCGCCGCGGGCAGCAGCGGCATCGCCTCCCACGAGGAGGAGGCCTTCGTCGACGGTGCCTACGCGCGCGTGCTGGAACAGGTCGGACCCCTGTGGGCGGCGACCATGCGACTGGCCGACCCGCGCGCTCTGCATCGGACGGCCGTCGGGCTGCGGCGCGGATCCGACCCTGTCATGCGCACCATCCTCGAAGATCTCAGCGTGGAGCGCGTGTACCTGCAGGGCGAGTTGAGCGGTGAACTCGAGGGCAGGGGTGACCTGGAGGCCGCGGGGGTGCGCGTGGTGACCGTGCCCGATGCCGGTCACAACGTCATGTTCGACAATCCCGACGCCTTCGTGGCGGAGGTCGCCGGGCGGCGCTGAAGGGGCGGTGCCGCGGGTCAGCCGTCCCGCACGGCCAGCGCCAGGAACCGGGTGTCCTCGTCGGCGTACGACGTCAGACGCCACCCGGAACCGGCCAGCAGAGGCCGGAGGTTGGGTTCGCCACGCAGGTCGTCCGGCGTGATCTGCCGACCCTGTCGTGCCGCGAGCGCCGCCCTGCCGATCGGGTGGAAGAGCGCCAGCGTGCCGCCCGGACGCACCACACGCGCCAACTCCCGCAGGTTCTCGGCCGGATCGGGCAGATGGGAGATCAGTCCCGCCCCGAACACCGCGTCGAGCGACTCCGCACGCAGCGGCAGCGCGGCCACGTCGGCCAGCAGCAACTGCCCGTCCCGGTCCCGTCCGGCCCGTACGGCGGCCTGGAGCATGGCCGGGGTCAGATCGGCCCCGAGGACCACTCCCGAGGGTCCCACGGCCGCACGCAGGGGCGGCAGGGCGCGCCCGGTGCCGCAGCCGGCGTCGAGCACGCGATCCCCCTCGCGCAGCCCGAGGTCGGCGACCGCGGCGGCGTAGGCGGGACCGTCGTCGGGAAAACGGGTGTCCCAGTCGGCGGCTCGGGCGCCGAAGAACTCCTGGACATGTGTGTGGTCGTCGCTCATGTTCCGCATGATCTCTCACCGACAAGGATGATGCTCCTGCGCACACGTTCGAGCGCGCCGCGATCGTTCAGGTGCATCTCTGCGTCATATTCCAACACCTTTCGAACTGCGCCCCCTTTGTGCGCCCATGCCCCGACTAGCGTCCCGGAGCCATGGGACACCTGGACCACGCCGCACTCGGCTGGCTGACCCCCGTGCTGTCGTACGTGATGGCCTGCATCGGCGCCGCCCTCGGGCTGCGCTGCACCGTCCGCGCGCTCGGCGCCACGGGGCGTTCACGCCGCAACTGGCTCATCACCGCCGCCTCCGCGATCGGAACCGGCATCTGGACCATGCACTTCGTGGCCATGCTCGGCTTCAGCGTCAGCGGCACCGACATCCGTTACGACGTGCCGCTCACCATCGTGAGCCTGCTCGTCGCCATGATCGTCGTCTGTGCCGGCGTCTTCGCCGTCGGCTACAGCAAGGACCGTGGGCGGGCGCTCTTCCTGGGCGGGCTCACCACCGGACTCGGCGTGGCGAGCATGCACTACCTGGGTATGGCCGCCGTCCGTCTGCACGGCGACGTGAAGTACGACCCGGCCCTCGTCGGACTGTCCGTGCTGATCGCCGTCGTCGCCGCGACGGCCGCCCTGTGGGCCGCGCTCAACATCAAGTCGCCCGTCGCCGTCACCGTCGCCTCGCTCATCATGGGAGCCGCGGTGAGCAGCATGCACTACACCGGGATGTTCTCGGTGAGCGTGCACGTCAGCCCCTCCGACGCGGCCCTGCCCGGGGCCACCGCGATGCAGTTCATCTTCCCCCTCGCCGTCGGCCTCGGGTCCTATCTCTTCCTGACCTCCGCCTTCGTCGCGCTGTCGCCGACGTCGGGGGAGCGCGAGGCGTCCGCCTCGGCTCAGCGGCCGGTCGAGAGCGTCGCCCGCTGACGGGCCGCCGGGCCCGCCCACCGACCACTTCCGAGGCAGGAGGCCATGCGTACATCCCGTAGGACCCCCACGAACGGCGCCGAGGCGTCGGCACAGTCCCCCGCCCGCGGCCGCCGCGCCCACGCCGGACCACCGGCCGACGAACGCCTGGACGATCCGGTGGGCGCCGTACCGGACGAGATGCCCACGCGCGCGGGACGGTGGCTGATACGCCCGCGCACCGTGCGCGCCAAGATCGTCTGCCTGCTGATGGTGCCGGTCGTCTCGCTGCTGGCTCTGTGGGCGTACGCCACCGTCACCACCGCCCAGGACGTCTCCCGGCTGCGGCAGTTGCAGCGGGTGGACGCCGAGATCCGGTCCCCGGTCGCGGTCGCCGTCGCGGCCCTCCAGGCGGAACGTGCGGCCGCGGTGCGCTATGCGATCGCCCCGACCGGCGGCCGCGGCGCAGACCTCAAGGCCCTTGCGGAACGCACGGACAAAGCCCTGGACAAGCTCCGGCTCGGCGACGACAACACCGTCGCCGACGGCGAGGAACTGCCCGCCGGAGTGGCCCAGCGCCTCGAGACCTTCGTGACCGGCGGTGAGCAACTGCGCTCCGTGCGGGCCGCGGTGCTCGACCGCCGCGCCGGCTGGGACGAGACGTACGGGCGCTATACACGGACCATCGCCACGGCCTTCGGCGTGGGCGGCGCCCTCACCGGCATCCAGGACGCCGAACTGGGCTCCGACGCGCGCGTGCTGCTCGAGTTCTCCCGCGCGGGAGAGGCGTTGGCCCAGGAGGACGTCCTGCTGACCGGCGCACGTCTCGCCGGGCGCATCGACGGCGAGCGGCTGAGGCTGTTCACCGGCGCCGTCGCAACCCGCCGAACCCTCACCGAATCCGCCGTCGCCGACCTGCGCGGCCCCGAACGCGCCGTCTGGCAGGACCTCGCCGACGGCAGCGACTACGCGGCCGTGGGCACCGTCGAGGACAAGGTCCTCGCGAGCCGCGCGGGCGCGTCGGCGATCGCCGCGGCGCCCGAGGCCACCTGGAACAAGGCACACGCGCGCGTGCAGGACGGGATGCGGACCATCGAGGAGGACGCCGGACGCGGCGTCGCGGACCAGGCGGACCCGTTCACCCGCGGTCTGCTCACCCCGGCCGGTGCCGCCGTCCTGTTCGGCCTCGCCGCCGTCGTCGCGTCGCTGGTCATCTCCGTACGCATCGGACGCGGCCTGGTCATCGAGCTGGAGGGCCTGCGCAACCTCGCCCTGGAGATCGCGCGGCGCAAACTCCCCGAGGCGATGCGGAAGTTGCGCGCCGGAGAGGAGATCGACGTCCAGGCCGAGGCACCGCCCGGACCGCCCTCGGAGGATGAGACGGGGCAGGTCGCCGAGGCCCTGGGTACCGTGCACCGCGCCGCGCTGAGGGCCGCCGTGGAACGCGCCGAACTCGCCAGCGGCATCTCCGGCGTGTTCGTCAACCTCGCCCGCCGCAGCCAGGTCCTCGTGCATCGCCAACTGAGCCTGCTGGACAACATGGAACGCCGCTCCGACGATCCCAACGAGCTGAGCGACCTCTTCCGGCTCGACCACCTCACCACCCGTATGCGGCGCCACGCTGAGAGCCTGATCATCCTCTCCGGAGCGGCACCCGGCCGGGCCTGGCGCATGCCGGTCTCCCTGACCAACGTGGTGCGCGCGGCCGTCTCCGAAGTGGAGGACTACGCGCGCGTGGAGGTACGACAGCTCCCCGAGGCTTCCGTCATCGGCGGGGCCGTCGCCGACGTCACCCATCTCCTGGCCGAGATCGTCGAGAACGCCGCGCAGTTCTCGCCCCCGCACACGCGCGTGCGCATCACCGGCGAACCGGTGGGCAACGGCTACGCGGTCGAGGTCGAGGACCGGGGGCTGGGCATGGGCAAGGAGTCCCTCGCCGAGGCCAACCACCGTATCGAGCAGTCCGAGGCGCTCGACCTGTTCGACAGCGACCGGCTCGGACTCTTCGTGGTCAGCAGGCTCGCGGCCCGGCACGGCATCAAGGTCCACCTGCGCACCTCGCCCTACGGCGGCACCACGGCCGTCGTCCTCCTGCCCACCGCCCTGCTGCACAGCGGTTCGGAGGAACGTTCCCCCCGCAAGGCCGTGGACCAGGAACACGTGTACGCGCGCGTGCCCGGCGCGGCCAGGCCGCAGGAGTCCGTGCACGCCTCGGCCGACCGTCCGGCACTGGTGGCCCCCGCACCGGTCGCCGCGGAGGCCAGGGCGGAGGTCGCGGCGTCGGCGAGGGCGGAGTCCGGGTCCGACAGCCCACCTCCCGGAGTCACCACCTTGCGACTGCACCGTCCCCCGGACGACTCCGAAGCATCGGACGACCTCCCGCGTCGCGTCCGGCAGGCGAACCTCGCCCCTCAGCTGCGCGAACCACGTACGGAGGAACGGGAACCACACTCCGACCCACGGGATGAGGACCGGCGCACCCCCGAACTCGTACGGGACCGGATGGCGGCCTACCGCGACGGCTGGGCACGCGGCGGCGGCCGCCGGCCCGGCCGCGGCGCCACCCCGGATTCCGCCGCGGTCAGCGACAGCAGCGAAGGAGACCCCGCATGATCCAGGACCCCAGCATGAGGGCCGCCCAACGGTCCGGTGAACTCGACTGGCTGCTGGACGACTTGGTGCTGCGCGTCAGCGCGGTACGGCACGCCGTGGTGCTGTCCAACGACGGTCTGGCCGTGGGGGCGTCGACCGATCTGCGCCGTGAGGACGCCGAGCACCTGGCCGCGGTGGCCTCCGGTTTCCACAGCCTGGCCAAGGGTGCCGGCCGCCACTTCGGGGCGGGCGGAGTGCGCCAGACCATGGTCGAGATGGACGACGGCTTCCTGTTCGTGGCCGCCGCCGGTGACGGCTCCTGCCTCGCCCTGCTCACCGCCGTGACCGCCGACATAGGCCTGGTGGCCTACGAGATGGCACGGCTCGTCAAGCGGGTCGGCGAGCACCTGTACACGGCGCCGCGCGTCGCCGCGCGGCCTCCCGCCGGATGAGAC
The DNA here is from genome assembly GCF_045041015.1 of Streptomyces sp. NBC_00019. Classification (NCBI taxonomy): domain Bacteria; kingdom Bacillati; phylum Actinomycetota; class Actinomycetes; order Kitasatosporales; family Streptomycetaceae; genus Streptomyces; species Streptomyces sp. NBC_00019. The sequence continues at coordinate 1,813,912 of NZ_CP108302.1, read as the reverse complement.
GAGAAGGGCGGTCCACGCTCATGACGGAGGACATGACGGACGTCCCGCGGGAGCAGGGCAGTCAGTGGTACGACGGTGAGGCGGGGCCTCTCGTCCGCCCGTACGCCATGACGGGCGGACGCACCAAACCCGGCCCCACCGGGGTGCGTTTCGACCTCATCGCCCTGGTCACGCTGGACGCTGCCGCGCCCGGGGTCGACGACGACACCGCGCTCGGACCGGAGCACCGGGCCCTGATCGAACTGTGCCGTATCGAGACCCAGTCGGTCGCCGAACTCGCCGCGGACGCCGACCTGCCCGTCGGCGTGGTCAGGGTGCTGCTCGGCGACCTCCTGGAACTCGGCTGCGTCACCGTCAGCCGCCCCGTACCGCCCGCGCAGCTTCCTGACGAACGGATTCTGCGCGAGGTGATCGAAGGACTGCGGGCACTGTAGATGAAACTTCGTAAGCGAACGCGCGCGAACCGGCCGCATCGGTCAAATAGCGGTGTAACCCCTCGAAGGGGTACCGCAGTTGTCATCATGCTGACTTCGCACACCTGCACCGTCGGCCGTTACCGGTACTCCCGAGAGAAGTGATCAATGGTCTCCGAGACTTCCGATGCCCAGGGCGGCGAGTCGACCGCGCTGGCGTTGAAGATACTGGTCGCCGGTGGATTCGGCGTGGGCAAGACCACCCTGGTGGGCGCGGTCAGTGAGATCAGGCCACTGCGCACCGAGGAACTCCTCAGCGAGGCCGGTCAGTTGGTCGACGACACCGGCGGCGTGGACCAGAAGGTCACGACCACGGTCGCCATGGACTTCGGCCGCATCACCATCCGCTCCGGTCTCTCCCTCTACCTCTTCGGCACCCCCGGACAGGACCGCTTCTGGTTCCTGTGGGACGAGTTGTCACAAGGCGCCCTGGGCGCCGTGGTCCTCGCGGACACTCGGCGCCTGGAGGACTGCTTCCCGGCGGTCGACTACTTCGAGCACCGGCACATCCCGTTCGTCGTGGCCGTCAACTGCTTCACGGGCGCCCGCACTTACGGCGCCGCCGACGTCTGCCGCGCCCTCGACCTCGACCGCGGCACTCCCGTGGTGCTCTGCGACGCCCGGGACCGTGACTCCGGCAAGGAAGTGCTGATCCGGCTCGTCGAGTACGCGGGACGGATGCACACCGCCCGACTGCTCGACTCCGTGGGATGACCCCGGTAACCGTGCAAAGGTTCGGCCATCTTCCGCGGCTTGGCCCGTCCTCCTTGCCGAGGCACTGGCCGTCGGGAAGGGTGGCCAGGAGATCCTCCGGCCAGGGGGAGACGTCACACGGGGAGACGGAATCATGGCGCAGAACCAGGGGCTCGGCTGGTTGCTGGACGACTTGACGGAGCGTGTCGACCACGTACGGCACGCACTGGTCCTGTCCAACGACGGGCTGGTGGCGGGTGCGAGCACGGGGCTGCGCCGCGAGGACGCGGAGCACCTCGCCGCCGTCGCGTCCGGACTGCACAGCCTGGCCAAGGGGTCCGGACGCCACTTCGGCGCCGGCAGAGTGCGCCAGACGATGGTCGAGTTCGACGACGCGGTGCTGTTCGTCACCGCGGCGGGGACCGGCAGCTGTCTGTGTGTGCTCAGTGGCGCGGAGGCCGACATCGGGCAGATCGCCTACGAGATGACACTGCTCGTCAATCGCGTGGGCGAGCACCTCGGCGTGGATGTCCGCCGACCCGAACAGAGCTCGGCCATGGACCTCTGACCTGCTCCTTCTTCCTCCCCCGCGGAGTTATCCACAGGCTCACCAGGAGATCCGCCGGACCGGTTACGGTTTTTTCACGGCGAGCGCACACAGCGTGAGCGACCGACTCCACGGGGGAGTACGACCATGTCAGGCAGCACCGTCACCGCAACCCACCAGCTCTCCTGCGCGCCGAGCCGCGCGGCACGGGAACTGGGGCTCAAACGAAGCGAGTTCGACCTCGCCGTCCACCTCGGCCACATCTGGACCGTCCCCGACGAAGGCGGTGGAGGCCGCCGCGTCACCCGCTCCGAGATCGACCGGTTGCGCACGGAGGACGGCTTTCCCGAAGTGCTGCAGGAACGTGTGCGGGTCGTGGGCACCACCGAGGGCGCGGCCGTCATGGATGTGCCCGTCAGCAGGTTCACGCGCCTGGCGCGATTGGGAGTGGTGGCGCCGGTGCGCTTCTACCTCAACCGGTACCGGGCGGTGGTCTGGCTGTATCTGGCCGAGGAACTCCGGCTGTTCGCGGCCGACGAGGAGAACTCCCCACTGCTGAACGCCCGTCGCACGCCCGAGGGGATGCGTGACCTGCTGGACGCGGGGCTGGACCTGAGGGCGCGCAACTGGCGCGGGCGTCACCGGGAGTTCCTGCTGCGAGTGGCCGACGGCCCATGGGAGAGCGCCGGGGCCCTGGCCGCGTTCCTCGACCCCGTCCAGATCTCGGAGATCGTCCCGGACCCCTATGAACGCTCGCATCTCATGCGCTTCCGGCCGGGCCCGCCGACCCAGGGCGCGCAGGGTTCCCCCGCCGCCTACCTCGCCGAGAGGATCATGACGGCGGACGACCCGGACGAGATCAGCCGGCTGAGGGCCGATCTGACCCGGACGCTGGAGGACGCCCGCAGGCTCCGGCCCGCGCCACGACCCGCTGCGAAGCAAGCGCCTCCCGAGCCGGAGCAGAGGTCCACCGCCTGCGAGCAGCCGTCCGCCGCCCTCCCCGAGCAGCCGTCCCGTGGCCTGCTCGGCTGGCTGCGTCGCAGAAGCGCGTGATCCGCCGCAGAGGCCGAGTGACCTACAGCGCCCGGAACAGCCCTTCCTGGACGACGGACACCAACAGCCGCCCCTCCGCGTCGTAGATCCGCCCGCGGGCCAGCCCCCGGCCGCCCGTCGCGACGGGCGACTCCTGGTCGTACAGGAACCACTCGTCCGCGCGGAACGGCCGATGGAACCACATGGCGTGGTCCAGCGACGCGATGTCGAAGCTCCGCGGGCCCCACAGAGGTTCGACCGGGATACGGACGGCGTCCAGGAGGGTCATGTCACTGGCGTAGGTCAGCGCGCAGGTGTGCACGACCGGATCGTCGCCGAGCGGCCCGACCGCGCGCATCCACACCGCGCTGCGCGGCTCGGCGTCCTTGACCTCCTCGGACGTCCAGCGCAGCCGGTCCACATAGCGGATGTCGAAGGGCTGGCGGCGCGCCATCCGCTCCAACTGTTCGGGCAGCGTGCCCAGATGCTCCCGGATCTCGTCCGTGACCGACGGCAGCGACTCCGGGTCCGGGACCTTGCGGGCCGGCGGCAGCTGGTGCTCGAAGGAACCTTCCTCAGGCTTGTGAAAGGAGGCGGTGAGATTGAAGATTGTGCGGCCCTGCTGCACCGCGGTGACCCGGCGGGTCGTGAACGACCTGCCGTCCCGCACCCGTTCGACCTGGTACACGATCGGCACACCCGGCCGGCCAGGGCGCAGGAAGTACGCGTGCAGCGAGTGCACCGGTCGGTCGCCCTCGGTGGTGCGGTTGGCGGCGACCAGTGCCTGGCCCGCCACCTGGCCGCCGAAGACCCGCTGGAGGGACTCGTTCGGGCTCAGGCCGCGGAAGATGTTGACCTCGATCTGCTCCAGGTCGAGCAGGTCGACCAGCTTTTCGGCCGGGTTCGTCATGGGTGGGATTCTCCTGTGCTCACAGCTGACCGACATCGGAGACGCGGATGACCGCGCGGCCCTCCGCGTCGGAGGCCGTCAGATCGACCTCCGCGCTGATGCCCCAGTCATGATCGTCGTTCGGGTCGTCGAAGATCTGGCGGACCCGCCACAGACGGTTCTCCGGCTCCTCCTCGATCAGGAGCAGCTTGGGGCCGCGGGCGTCGGGACCGGTGCCGAGGTCCTCGTACTCGTCCCAGTACTTGTCCATCGCCTCACCCCAGGCGTCTGCGTCCCAGCCGGCCTCGGCGTCCAGCTCGCCCAGCTCCTCGACGTGGTCCAGGGCGGCGAGCTCGACACGGCGGAACATGGCGTTGCGGACGAGGACCCGGAAGGCGCGCGCGTTGGTGGTGACCGGCTTGACCTCGTCGGCCTTCTCCTGGGCCTCCTCGGCGGTCATCTCCTCCGGGTTGGCGAGCTGCTCCCACTCGTCCAGCAGACTGGAGTCGACCTGGCGCACCATCTCGCCGAGCCACTCGATGAGGTCCTGGAGGTCCTCCGACTTGAGGTCGTCCGGGATGTTGTGGTCGAGCGTCTTGTAGGCACTGGCGAGGTACCGCAGGACAATGCCCTCGGTGCGGGCGAGCTCGTAGAAGGACACCAACTCCGTGAAGGACATGGCCCGTTCGTACATGTCCCGGATGACGGACTTCGGGGAGAGCGGATGGTCGCCGACCCAGGGGTGGCTCTTGCGGTACGTGTCGTACGCGTGGAAGAGCAGCTCCTCCAGAGGCTTCGGGTAGCTGATGTCCTGGAGGCGCTCCATGCGCTCCTCGTACTCGATGCCGTCCGCCTTCATCGCGGCCACGGCCTCGCCCTTCGCCTTGTTCAGCTGGGCGACGAGGATCTGGCGCGGATCGTCCAGCGTCGACTCGACGACGGAGACCATGTCCAGCGCGTAGGACGGCGATTCGGGGTCGAGGAGTTCGAACGCGGCGAGCGCGAAGGTGGACAGCGGCTGGTTGAGCGCGAAGTCCTGCTGGAGGTCCACGGTGAGGCGGACGATGCGGCCGCTGGCGTCCGGCTCGTCGAGCTTCTCGACGATGCCGCCGTCCAGCAGCGAGCGGTAGATCGCGATCGCCCGCCGGATGTGCTTCAGCTGCTGCTTGCGCGGCTCGTGGTTGTCCTCCAACAGGTGCCGCATCGCATCGAAGGCGTTGCCGGGACGGGCGATCACCGACAGCAGCATCGTGTGCGTGACCCGGAAGCGGGACGTCAGCGGCTCGGGGTCGGAGGTGATGAGCTTGTCGAAGGTGTTCTCCGTCCAGGCGACGAAGCCCTCCGGAGCCTTCTTGCGGACCACCTTGCGGCGCTTCTTCGGGTCGTCGCCCGCCTTGGCGAGCGCCTTCTCGTTCTCGACGACGTGCTCGGGCGCCTGTGCGACGACGAAGCCCGCCGTGTCGAAGCCGGCCCGCCCGGCACGTCCGGCGATCTGGTGGAACTCACGGTTGCGCAGGGTGCGGACGCGGTTTCCGTCGTACTTGGTGAGAGCCGTGAACAGCACCGTGCGAATGGGGACGTTGACGCCCACGCCGAGCGTGTCCGTACCGCAGATGACCTTCAGCAGACCGGCCTGAGCGAGCTTCTCCACCAGACGCCGGTACTTGGGCAGCATGCCGGCGTGGTGGACGCCGATGCCGTGCCGCACGTAACGGGAGAGGTTGCGGCCGAACTTGGTGGTGAAGCGGAAGTTGCCGATCAGGTCGGCGATCTGCTCCTTCTCCTCCTTCGAGCACATGTTGATGCTCATCAGCGCCTGCGCCCGCTCCACGGCCTGCGCCTGCGTGAAGTGCACGATGTAGACCGGCGCCTGCCTGGTCTGGAGGAGCTCGGTCAGGGTCTCGGTGAGCGGGGTGAACTTGTACTCGTAGGACAGCGGCACCGGACGGGTCGCCGAGCGGACCACCGCCGTGGGGCGGCCGGTGCGCCGGGTGAGGTCCTCCTCGAACATCGAGACATTGCCGAGCGTGGCCGACATCAGGATGAACTGCGCCTGGGGCAGCTCCAGGATGGGGATCTGCCAGGCCCAGCCGCGGTCCCCCTCCGCGTAGAAGTGGAACTCGTCCATGACGACCTGGCCGACGTCCGCCTGCTTACCGTCGCGCAGCGCGATCGAGGCGAGCACCTCGGCGGTGCAGCAGATGACGGGGGCGTCGGCGTTGACGGACGCGTCGCCGGTCAGCATGCCGACGTTCTCGGTGCCGAAGATCTTGCACAGCTCGAAGAACTTCTCCGAGACCAGCGCCTTGATCGGCGCGGTGTAGAAGGTGACCTCGTCCCGGGCCAGCGCGGCGAAGTGCGCGGCCGCCGCGATCATGCTCTTGCCGGAGCCGGTGGGCGTCGACACGATCACGTTCGCACCCGAGACCACCTCGATCAGCGCCTCCTCCTGATGGGGGTAGAGCGTGAGCCCGCGCTCCCCGGCCCACGACTCGAAGGCTTCGTAGAGGGCGTCGGGGTCTGCGGTCTGCGGCAGCTGATCGATGAGGGTCACCCACCCATCTTGCCTGCCCTTCTGCCCCATAGGGGAATCGGATGCGGCGGCGAAGATCACGAGCAGTACGCTGTGTCGCCGACAGAGCGTCAGCACGGCCGTTCAACTGGACAGCGGCACAAGAGGAATGGGGCGGGCAACGGCGATGATGGGACCAGCACACTCACTGTCGGGGGCTGCCGCCTGGCTGGGCGTCGGAGCCGCGGCCGCCGCGGCGGGCCACACGATGCCCTGGCCGGTCCTGCTGGCCGGCGCCCTGATCTGCGCGGGGGCGGCGCTCGCCCCCGACCTCGACCACAAGGCGGCCACCATCTCGCGGGCCTTCGGCCCGATCTCACGGGGCCTGTGCGAGATCGTCGACAAGCTCTCGTACGCCGTCTACAAGGCGACGAAGAAGCAGGGCGACTCCCGTCGCTCCGGCGGCCACCGCACCCTCACCCACACCTGGCTGTGGGCCGTGCTGATCGGTGCGGGCGCCTCGGTCGCGGCGATCACGGGCGGGCGCTGGGCGGTCCTCGCACTGCTCTTCGTGCACATGGTGCTGGCCATCGAGGGTCTGCTGTGGCGGGCGACCCGCGGCTCCAGCGCCGACATCCTGGTCTGGCTGCTCGCCGCGACCAGCTCGTGGATCCTCGCCGGTGTCCTGGACAAGCCGGGCAACGGCTCGGACTGGCTGTTCACGGCGCCGGGCCAGGAGTACCTGTGGCTGGGCCTGCCCGTCCTGCTGGGCGCGCTGGTCCACGACATCGGGGACGCGCTGACGGTCTCCGGCTGCCCGATCCTGTGGCCGATCCCGGTGGGCCGCAAGCGCTGGTACCCGATCGGGCCGCCCAAGGCCCTGCGGTTCCGGGCGGGCAGCTGGGTCGAGCTGAAGGTGCTGATGCCGGCGTTCATGCTGCTCGGCGGGGTGGGCTGCGCGGCGGCGCTGAACTTCATCTGAGGAAGGCGCCGGGAGCAGATGACCGAGGCGGCTTCGAGGGGCGCTCGCCCCGTACCGCCCCGGCCCGTCTCGGCCGACGCTCACCCCTCGGCGTTCTGCCCCGTCCCACCGCCGTACCGTCGCTCGAACTGCGCGACCCGTCCCTCCGAGTCCACCGCCCGGGCCTTGCCGGTGTAGAAGGGGTGGCTCTCCGAGGAGATCTCCACGTCCACGACGGGGTAGGTCTCGCCGTCGTCCCACTCGATGGTCCGGTCGCTCGTGGCGGTGGACCGGGTCAGGAAGGCGTAACCGGCGGCGCGGTCGCGGAAGACGACCTCGCGGTAGTCGGGGTGCTTGTCCTGCTGCATGTGTGCTCCTCGGGGTCAGCCGGACAGGGCGTCCTCGTCGACGATGTGCATCGCGGCCTCCTCGGCCGACGCCGCCGCACCGTCGATGCCCACATCCGTGGCGATCAGACCGCTCTCGTCGTCCTCATGGGCGCCCTCGTCGGGGGCCACGAGCCGGCCGGAGCGGCGGGCGCCGACCTCGTTGTCCAGGAGTTCGCCGTCGCTGCCGTCGCAGTCGCCGAGGCCGTCACCGTCGGGTACGGGGGTCTCCGGCAGCTCCTCGGCGAGCCGCTGGTCCAGGGTCTCGCGTTCGGCCGCCGTCACACCGGTGTGCTCGACCGCCCAGGGACGCTCCGGAGGAGACCAGCCCCGGTCGAGGGGGTCGCCGACACCGTCGTCGTCGAGGGTGTCCTCCGCGTCCAGCAGGCCCGCGTCGTCCCGGACCTCGGACCCGTCGGGCTGGTAGACGTCGTCTCCCCATCCGTCGGCGCTGTTCACGGATACCTCCAGGTGGTGGGGCCGGGCCCGTGGCCACCGCGGCCGTCCGCGGTGCGGGCACAGGCTGCGTCCGGCGCGAAACGCGTGGTTTCCGGACGCTCCCCGAACCGGTGCCGCTCTCCAGCCTTCCACCCCTTTTCACCCCGGCGCAACGGCACGGAGCGCGAAGGGGCCGCGAAGCACGGGGCTCGGGTCACGTCGCGCCTGGTCGGTGGCGGGCCCGGACCGCCGGGACGGGCCAGGCCTGACCAGGCCGGCGGAGGGTCCGAGGCCCGGGGACGGCGCGCTGCCTCGCACCGGAGCGGCGCACGGACTCCGGACCGAGAGGACGGCGACTCCGTCACCGGATCGGCCTTGCGGCTAGCACCGCCCGGGCCGCGCCCCACCCCGTCGGCCGACGCCGACGAGGGGGCGTACACGCGCACCGAACGGCGAAGGAGCCGCCGCACCGGAGTGCGACGGCTCCCGAGACCGGCCGGGTGGCGGTGTCACCCGTGCCACGACCTCCACAGCGACGCGTACGCCCCGTCCGCCGCCACCAGCTCGTCATGGCTGCCCAGCTCGCTGATGCGGCCGTTCTCCACGACCGCGATGACATCCGCGTCGTGGGCGGTGTGCAGACGGTGGGCGATGGCGACGACCGTGCGGCCGTCGAGGACCCGGGCCAGGGACCGTTCCAGGTGCCGGGCCGCGCGCGGGTCCAGCAGGGACGTCGCCTCGTCGAGGACCAGCGTGTGCGGGTCGGCCAGCACCAGACGGGCCAGCGCGATCTGCTGCGCCTGGGCCGGGGTGAGGGCCAGGCTGCCCGAGCCGACCTCCGTGTCCAGCCCCTCGTCCAGGGCCCGCGCCCAGCCGTCCGCGTCGACCGCGCCCAGCGCCGCCCACAGCTCGGCCTCGACGGCGGAGGTGCGGGCCAGGAGCAGGTTGTCGCGGAGCGAGCCCACGAAGACGTGGTGCTCCTGGTTCACCAGGGCCACGTGCGAGCGGACCCGCTCGGCCGGCATCCGGGACAGTTCCGCACCGCCCAGGGTGATCCGGCCGTCCCGGGGCGCGTAGATCCCCGCGAGCAGCCTGCCCAGGGTGGACTTGCCCGCCCCGGACGGGCCGACCAGCGCGAGACGGGTGCCGGGGGCGACCTCCAGGGACACCTTGCGCAGCACGTCCACGCCCTCGACGTAGCCGAAGTGCACCCGGTCCGCGTGCACCTCGCGCCCGTCGGGACTCACCGAGTCGTCGCCGGCGTCCGGCTCGACGTCCCGGACGCCGACCAGCCGGGCCAGCGACACCTGGGCCACCTGGAGCTCGTCGTACCAGCGCAGGATCAGCCCGACCGGGTCGACGAGCATCTGCGCGATCAGCGCACCGGTCGTCAGCTGACCGACGTCGATCCAGCCCTGCAGGACGAACACACCGCCGACCATCAGGACCGAGGAGAGGATCAGGACGTGGGTGACGTTGATGAACGGGAAGAGCACCGACCGCAGATAGAGCGTGTAGCGCTCCCACGCAGTCCACTCCTTGATCCGCTGCTCCGACAGTTCGACGCGGCGCGCGCCGAGGCGGTGTGCCTCGACGGTGTGCCCGGCGTCCACGGTCTCGGCGAGCGCGGCGGCGACGGCCGCGTACCCGGCGGCCTCCGAGCGGTAGGCGGACGGCGCCCGCTTGAAGTACCAGCGGCACCCGACCACCAGCACCGGCAGCGCGAGCAGCACGGCGGCGGCCAGCGGCGGCGCCGTGACGACGAGCCCGCCGAGCAGCAGGACGACCCACACCACGCCGATCGACAGCTGCGGCACGGCCTCGCGCATCGCATTGGCCAGCCGGTCGATGTCGGTCGTGATCCGGGACAGCAGATCACCCGTGCCGGCCCGTTCCAGGACACCCGGCGGCAGCCCGACCGACCGCACCAGGAAGTCCTCGCGCAGGTCGGCCAGCATCCGCTCGCCGAGCATCGCGCCGCGCAGCCGTACCTGCCGTACGAACAGGGCCTGGACGACGAGCGCGAGCACGAACAGCCCGGCGGTCAGCTCCAGATGAAGTTCACGAGCCTCCTCCGAGACCCGCTCCACGAGCCCGCCGAGGAGCCACGGCCCCACCATCGACGCCAGCACGGACACCGTGTTGACGGCGATCAGGACCAGGAAGGCGCGGCGGTGCCGGCGGAACAGTTCGGTCACGTACGCGCGCACGGTCGCGGAGCCCCCGACGGGCAGGGTGTTAGCCGTCGTCGGGGCCGCCGGGTCGTACGCCGGTGGCGCCACGCCGATCATGCCGTCTCCTCGATTTCTTCCAGTACGCCCGTCAGGGCGTCGTCGTCGGTGGATTCGGTCTCGCGGGTCACGACCGCGCGGTACCGGGGTTCCTTGTGCACCAGTTCGCGGTGCACGCCCACGGCCACGACCTCGCCCTCGTGCACCAGCACGACCCGGTCCGCACGGTCCAGGAGCAGCGGCGACGAGGTGAAGACCACGGTCGTACGGCCGGAGCGCAGGTTCCGGACGCCCTCGGCGATCCGCGCCTCGGTGTGCGAGTCGACGGCGGAGGTCGGCTCGTCCAGGACCAGCACCTCCGGGTCCGTGATCAGCGACCGGGCCAGGGCGAGCCGCTGGCGCTGGCCGCCCGACAGGGAGCGCCCGCGTTCGGTGATCCGGGCGTCCATCGGGTCCTCGGCGCCGAGCGAGCCCTGGACGAGCGCGGCCAGGACGTCGTCGCACTGCGCCGCCGTCAGCGCCTCCTCCGGGTCGATGTCACCCGAGGCGGGCACGTCGAGCAGCTCGCGCAGCGTGCCGGACAGCAGGACCGGGTCCTTGTCCTGGACGAGGACGGCGGTCCGCGCGACCGAGAGCGGCAGCTCGTCCAGCGGCACCCCGCCCAGCAGCACGGACGTCGCCTCTTCGGCGGGGTGGCCGCCGAGACGCTCCGCCAGCTGTCCCGCCGCGTCCGGGTCGCCGCAGACCACGGCGGTGAGCCGGCCGGACGGCGCGAGCACACCGGTCGCCGGGTCGTACAGGTCCCCGGACGGCGCGTCACCGGCCAGCGAACCCTCCTCGGACGTGGCGCGCTCCAGCGACAGCACCCGTGCGGCCCGGCGGGCCGACGGACGCGAGAAGGAGTACGCCATGGCGATCTCCTCGAAGTGCCGCAGCGGATAGGTGAGGATCATGACCGAGCTGTAGGTGGCGACGAGCTCGCCGATGGTGATCCGGCCCTCGCGGGCCAGCCCGACGCCGTGCCAGACGACCGCGATCAGCAGCAGCCCCGGCAGCAGCACCTGGATCGCGGAGATCAGGGACCACATGCGGGCGCTGCGCACGGCGGCATGGCGCACCTCCTGCGAGGCGCTGCGGTAGCGGTCGAGGAAGAGCTCCTCGCCGCCGATGCCGCGCAGCACCCGCAGTCCGGCGACCGTGTCCGAGGCCAACTCGGTGGCACGGCCCGCCTTCTCCCGCTGGAAGTCGGCACGCCGGGTGGCGCGGGGCAACAGCGGCAGTACGGCGACCGCCAGCACCGGCAGGCCCACGGCGACCACGACGCCGAGCGCCGGCTGGTAGACCACCAGGCCCACGCAGACGATCACGATGGTGAGCGCCGCGGCGGTGAACCGGGAGACGGCCTCCACGAACCAGCCGATCTTCTCGATGTCACCCGTGGAGACGGCCACCACCTCACCGGCCGAGACCCGCCGGGTGAGCCCCGAACCCAGCGAGGAGGCCTTGCGAGCCAGCAGCTGCTGGACGCGGGCGGCGGCGGTGATCCAGTTGGTGATGGCGGTGCGGTGCAGGAAGGTGTCGCCGATCGCGCTGCCGGCGCAGGCCAGCGCCAGCAGCCCGCCCGCGAGGGCGAGCCGGCTGCCGGACCGGTCGACGACGGCCTGCACGGCGACGCCCACACAGAACGGCAGGACGGAGACGGACACGAAGTGCACCAGTCCCCAGGCCAGGGATCTGAGTTGCCCGCCCAGCTGATTCCGGAAGAGCCACCACAGGAATCGGGGACCCGAGCGCGCGTCCGGCACACCCGGGTCGGGATACGGAAGGTCGTGAATCTGCATGACGGATGACGTCCCAGTGGCTCGTGTCAGGGGGTGGAGGGACCGCGGACGGCGGTAGCAAACCGTGAAAGGTTCGCGTCATCGCAGGGTCGGAGGCAAACGGTTTTCCGGTCGGACGGATGCGACCATGGCGGGGTGGCGAGCGATGTACGACGTGCGGTGGCCTGCGGGATCCTCCTGGCGGCCCTGGCCGCCTGCGCGAGCCCCCGGACCGAACCGGCGAAACCCGCGGCGAGGCCCGCGACAGCCGCCCCCGCCCCCGCGCCCACAGGCGTCCCGGACATCGGCGACCGCTTCCGACACCGCATCCCCGTCGACTCCCGCCAGGTCGTCGCGGTCTACGGCGACGGCAGGAACTCGCCCGATTCCACGGTCGTTCTCCACACGAAGCACGGCTCCGCCTGGGAGCGCACCCGCAGTTGGCCGGCGCACAACGGCAAGAAGGGCTGGACCACCGACCATCGCGAGGGCGACAAGCGCAGCCCTGTCGGCGTGTTCACCCTCACCGACGCGGGCGGGGTCCTCGCCGACCCCGGCTCCAGGCTCCCGTACACCCGGTCCGCCGCCTTCGCGGCCCCGCGCTGGTGGGCCGAGTCCCACTGGCACGACTTCGACTACGTCATCGCGATCGACTACAACCGGGTCAAGGGCACCCCGCCGAACGACCCCACCCGACCCGGAGGCGATGCCAAGGGCGGCGGGATCTGGCTCCACATGGACCACGGCAGCGGTACGTCCGCCTGCGTCAGCCTGTCCGGATCGGCGATGCGGTACCTGCTGCGCACGCTCGACCCGGACCAGCATCCTGTGGTGGTGATGGGGGACAGGGCCGACCTGGCGAGCTAGCACTCGCAGGGGAGGCCTCATTGCGGAGAGCGCCCAACTCGCCGTAGAACACCGGCCATGAAGAGACGGATCATCATGTCCATGTTCGCCGGAGCGACCCTCGTGGCGAGCACCCTCCTCGGGGCGACCCCCGCCCAATCGACCGACCCGCTCGTCCGGTCGAGCGACGCGTCCTCTCAATCCGCCGACGTCCCCGCCGAGTTCGGTTCCGACTGGCACGATCCCATCACCGCCGCCCCGCCCGTCACCAAACCCTCCGGCCCGTCCTGCGAAGTCACGCTCGCCGAGGCGCAGTTCCGTGACTTCACGCCGTACAAGGGCACCTACACCCCGCCCGACGGCTGCGGCGACCGCTGGAGCAAGGTCGTGCTGCGGATGGACGGCAAGGTGAAGGGGCGTCAGTACGACCGGCTCGGCTATCTGCACGTCGGCGGGATCGAGATCTTCCGCACGTCGACCCCGCAGCCGTCGCCCGACGGGATCGAGTGGTCGGTCGAGAAGGACGTCACGCGCTACAGCGACACCTTCCGCGCCGGCCACGACGTCGAGATGCTCATCGGGAACGTCGTCGACGACACGTACACCGGCATCATCGACGTCAAGGTCACCCTGACGTTCTACGCCGGCCGCCCCGCCACGACCCCCGACCGGGTCCTGACCCCGACCGACGGCACGATCACCACCCCGCGCAACAGCGAACGCATCGTCGCCGAGGTGTACGCCACCGGATCCGGCGGCGGCTGCGAGGAGTACTGGTATCTGACGGTGCCCGACGAGGCGCCGTACTCCTGCAAGGCGACGGGCGGCCCCTACCGCGAGGTGCAGATCAAGGTCGACGGCCGGCTCGCCGGGATCGCCGCGCCGTTCCCGCACGTGTGGACCGGTGGCTGGTCCAACCCCTTCCTCTGGTACGTCGTTCCGGGACCGCGCGCCTTCGACGTCAAGCCGATCGAATACGACCTGACGCCGTTCGCCGGGATTCTCAACGACGGCCGTCCCCACCGCATAGAGGTCGACGTCGTCGGCGTCCCCGCGGGACAGACCGGCTGGAGCGCCCCCGTGAACGTCCTCGTCTGGCAGGACGCGAAGAGCACGCGGGTCACCGGCAAGCTCACCACGCACACCGTCGGCGACCTCGCCAACTCCTCGACGTACACCCCTGGTTCGGAGCACCGCCTGGACACCGAGGGCGCGCACCGGCTCACCGTCGCCGGATACGTCGACACCTCCCACGGCCGTGTGACCACCACCGTCCGGCGCGCGCTCACCAACACCTCCGCACACCGCTGGACCGACGGCGAGAACTTCGACGCTCTCCGGGCCACCTGGGCGGACGACGAGTCGGTCACCGTCGACGGACGGGGCCCCGCCCGCACGACGCGCACGCATCGGACGTACACCATGGACGGCACCACCACGCTCGGTACGGACGACCGGCTGCGGACCGTGCTGACGCTCGGCGACCGGGCCACGGCCACCGTCACGCGCGATGGCCGCCGAACAGTGTGGTCGCGGCTCGACGACACCTACACCGGCGACGCCACCTGGACCGTCAACGTCCCGCGCGACCAACGGCACGCGGTCGGCACGACGAGCGAGCGCTACCGGCTGTACGGATCGGACGGCTGCCACGACCGCTCCCTGACCAGTGTTCAGGGGGTGCTGACCGAGGATCGCCGAGGCTGCTGAGGGGAGTTGTGTGCGATGCGTCACTCGGGGCGTGATTTACGCGGCTGAAACACGGCGGTCTTGCGGGAGATCAACGGCGCCTTCAAAGTGATCGCCACGGAAGCCGCTTTCCGTATCGCAGAAGTCCCCGACGCCCCTCGGGGCCTCTGTGCACCGACGTCCCCCACAAGGAGTGCCCGTGCCGCCGTCCGTCCCGTCCCTGCCGCGACGCGTCGCACGCATACTGCGTACCTCACTCTTCGCCCAGGTCGCCGTCGCGCTGGTCCTCGGCATCGTTGTCGGAAAGCTCTGGCCCGACTTCGCCTCCGACCTCCAGCCGCTCGGCGACGGCTTCACCCGGCTCATCAAGACGATCATCTCGCCGCTCGTGTTCTGTGTGGTCGTCGTCGGTATCGCCAAGGCCGGTGACCTCAAGGCCTTCGGCCGGATCGGGCTCAAGGCCCTGATCTGGTTCGAGGTCGCGAGCACGCTGGCCCTGATCATCGGTCTCCTCGCGGCCAACCTCGTCCAGCCGGGCTCGGGGATGAACGTCGACCCGTCCACGCTGAACAGCGCGGCGGTCGACGCGAAGACCGGCGGCGGCTCGCTGCCCACGACGACCGAGTTCATCGTCAACGCGATCCCCACCAGTTTCATCGGCGCCTTCGCCGAGAACGAGCTCCTCCAGGTGCTCATCCTGGCCTGTCTGGTGGGTGCCGCGCTGCTCCACCTCGGCCACACCAAGGTGCCGAAGGTGCTGCCCGCCATCGAGCAGGCCCAGGAGATCATCTTCGCGGTCGTCGGCTTCATCATGCGCCTCGCCCCGATCGCGGTGTTCGGCGCGATGGCCGTCCTGATCGGCCAGTACGGCCTCGGTGTCATCGAGACCTACGCCAAGCTGATCATCCTGTGCTACGCGGCCGCCGCGCTCTTCATCGCGCTGCTCGCCGTCGCCCTGAAGATGGTCACCGGGCTCAGCCTCTGGAAGTTCCTGCGCTACATCCGCGAGGAGATGCTGCTCGCCCTCGGCACCGCGTCGACCGAGTCCGTCATGCCGCGCGTGATGCAGAAGCTGCGCAAGGCCGGCGCCCGCGACGACGCCGTGGGCCTGGTGCTGCCGACCGGCTACTCCTTCAACCTCGACGGCGCCTCGCTCTACCTGTCCATCGGCACGCTGTTCATCGCCCAGGCGGTGGGCGTCGACCTCAGCCTCGGCCAGCAGATCACCGTGGTCCTGGTCCTGATGCTGACCAGCAAGGGCATGGCGGGCATCCCCGGCTCGGCCTTCCTCGCCCTGTCCGCGACCGCCTCCTCGCTGGGCGCGATCCCGGCCGGTGCCGTTGCCCTGCTGCTCGGCGTGGACCGCATCATGGACTCGATGCGCGTCGTGACGAACCTGCTCGGCAACTGTGTCGCCGTCTTCGCGGTGTCCCGCTGGGAGGGTGCGCTGGACCTGGACAAGGCGAAGAGGGTGCTGGACGAAGGGAAGGCCGCCCCCGAGCCCGACCCCGCCACCGAGCCGGAAGAGGCCGAGGAGCCGATCGCCGCAGTACCCACCCAGAAGGCCAAGGAGACGGCCTCCGAGGCCAGTTGACGGCAACTGCACGAAAAGAAGAGGGCCGCGGCGACCAGCCGCGGCCCTTCTTTCATGCCCTCAACAGCGCTTCCCCGGCTCGGGCACGGCCCCGTCCACCAAGGTGTCCAGCAACCCGCCCAGCACCTCGCGCTGCTCCTCCGTCAGCGGCGCCAGGATCTCGGCCGCCGCCGACCTCCGAGCCCCCCGCAGCTCGCGCAGCGCCTTGCGCCCGTCGTCCGTGAGCTCGATCCGGATGACCCGCCGGTTCGTCGGATCCGGCACCCGTCGCACCTTGCCGCTCGCCTCGAGACCGTCGACCAGCGACGTCACCGCGCGCGGCACGACCTCCAGGTGCTCGGCCAGATCGGCCATGCGCGGCGCCGAGCCGTAGTGCGCGAGGGTGCGCAGCAATCGCAACTGGGCAGGAGTGACGCCCAGACCGCTCTGCTCGATGTGCCGCTTCTGGATGCGGTGCACACGCCGCGTGAACCGCAGCAGCTGCTCGGCGAGCGGGCCGTCGGAATCGGGGGTGGTCATACGGGAACAATAACAGGACCATGTTCATTGTGAGTATAGGTAACAATGAGCTAAGGTCCGTAAGTCTCTCACGACGAGTCTCCCGAAGGAGCCCATGCACCCCGACAACGAACCCGCCAGGCCATTGCCCGGCGACTCCGAGGAGCAGCCCCGGCAGGTGCGCCGCATCCTGAAGCTGTTCCGCCCCTACCGCAGCCGGCTGGCCGTGGTCGGCCTCCTGGTCGGCGCCGCGTCGCTGGTCTCGGTCGCCACTCCTTTCATGCTGAAGGAGACGCTGGACGTCGCGATCCCCGAGGGCCGCACCGGCCTGCTCAGTCTGCTCGCGCTCGGCATGATCCTCAGCGCCGTGCTGACCAGCGTCTTCGGCGTCCTGCAGACCCTGATCTCCACGACGGTCGGCCAGCGCGTCATGCACGACCTGCGCACCGCCGTCTACGACCGCCTCCAGCGCATGTCGCTCGCGTTCTTCACGCGCACCCGCACCGGCGAGGTCCAGTCCCGTATCGCCAACGACATCGGCGGCATGCAGGCGACCGTCACCTCCACCGCCACCTCGCTGGTCTCCAACGTCACGAGCGTGGTCGCCACGATCGTCGCGATGATCGCCCTCGACTGGCGCCTGACCGTCGTCTCCCTGCTTCTGCTGCCGGTCTTCGTGTGGATCAGCCGCCGGGTCGGCAACGAACGCAAGAAGATCACCACCCAGCGCCAGAAGCAGATGGCCGCGATGGCCGCCACGGTCACTGAGTCCCTCTCGGTCAGCGGCATCCTCCTCGGCCGCACCATGGGCCGCTCCGACTCGCTCACCCAGTCCTTCTCGGACGAGTCCGAGCGCCTGGTCGACCTCGAAGTCCGCGCGAGCATGGCCGGCCGCTGGCGCATGGCCGTGATCACGATCGTCATGGCCGCGATGCCCGCCGTCATCTACTGGACCGCGGGTCTCGCCCTCCAGATGGGCGGCCCGGACGTCTCCATCGGCACGATCGTCGCCTTCGTCTCGCTCCAGCAGGGCCTGTTCCGCCCGGCGGTCAGCCTGCTCGGCACCGGCGTCCAGATCCAGGCCTCGCTCGCGCTCTTCCAGCGCATCTTCGAGTACCTCGACCTGCCGATGGACATCACCGAGCGGGAGCGCCCGGTCCACCTCGACACCATCAAGGGCGAGGTCCGCTTCGAGGACGTCGAGTTCGGCTACGACGACAAGGGCGGCCCCATCCTCGACGGCATCGACATCACCGTCCCCGCGGGCGGCAGCCTCGCGGTCGTCGGCCCGACCGGCGCCGGCAAGTCGACGCTCGGCCACCTGGTCCCGCGGCTGTACGACGTGACGGGTGGCCGTGTCACCCTCGACGGGATCGACGTGCGCGACCTCGACTTCGACACGCTCGCCCGTGCGGTCGGCGTCGTCTCCCAGGAGACGTACCTCTTCCACGCCACCGTCGCCGACAACCTGCGCTTCGCCAAGCCCGACGCCACCGACGAGGAGCTCCACGCGGCGGCGAAGGCGGCCCAGATCCACGAGCACATCGCCGGTCTGCCCGACGGCTACGACACGGTCGTCGGCGAGCGCGGCCACCGCTTCTCCGGTGGCGAGAAACAGCGCCTGGCCATCGCCCGGACGATCCTGCGCGACCCGCCGGTCCTGATCCTGGACGAGGCGACCAGTGCCCTGGACACCCGCACCGAAGCGGCCGTCCAGGACGCCATCGACGCCCTGTCCGCCAACCGCACCACGCTCACCATCGCGCACCGGTTGTCCACCGTCCGAGGCGCCGACCAGATCGTGGTCCTGGACTCCGGGAGCGTGGCGGAGCGCGGCACGCACGAGGAACTGCTGGAGAAGGACGGACGGTACGCCGCCCTCGTACGCCGGGATGCTCAACTGGAACCGACAAGCTGAAGATATGCCGGGTTCATAACGATATGGGGGTTACCGTGCCCGCATGTACCAGAACACTCCGTCACGGAGCTCGATTCGACTGACCCGCCGGGGCCGCCTCGTCCTCATCGCGACCGGGGCCGTCGTGGCCGGCACCGCCGTGGCGGTGCCGCTGCTGGGCCTGGACAGCGACAAAGACGCCAAGCCCACTTCGCTGGTGATCCCGGAGGGCTGGCGCGCGAGCCAGATCTACGACGCCGTCGACAAGGTCCTCGCCCGCCCGGCCGGCACCACCAAGAAGGCCCTCGCCAAGGCGAACCTGAAGCTGCCGACCGACGCCGAGGGCAATCCGGAGGGCTACCTCTTCCCGGCGACGTATCCGCTGAACGACAAGTCCACGCCCGAGGCGCTGCTGACGTTCATGGCCGACACGGCCCACCAGAAGTTCAACGGCGCCCCGATCGCCGCAGGCGCCCAGCGCAACGCCATGAATGTCTACCAGGCCGTCACCATCGCGAGCATCGTCCAGGCCGAGGCCGCCACCAAGGCCGACATGGGCAAGGTGGCCCGGGTGATCTTCAACCGCCTCGAGCGCGGGATGCCGCTGCAGATGGACTCCACCATCAACTACGCGCTGGGCCGCTCCACGCTCAGGACGAGCGAGGCGGACACCCGGATCGACAGCCCTTACAACTCGTACCAGCGCATGGGCCTGCCCCCGACCCCGATCGACAACCCGGGCGAGGAGGCCGTGCGCGCGGCGGTCACCCCGACGCCCGGTGACTGGCTGTACTTCGTCACGGTCAAGCCGGGCGATACCCGCTTCACGGCCAACTACGAGGAGCACCTGCGTAACGTGGCCGAGTTCAACGCCCAGCAGAAGAGCGGCAGTTCATCCGCCTCGCAGCAGCCGCCGAAGTGACCCGGCGGGGCGTCAGGCGGCGACCGGTTCCCCTTCCAGCAGCCGCCTGATGTCCCGTACGGCAGCGCGGCCCGCCCGGTTGGCGCCGATGGTGCTGGCCGACGGGCCGTAACCGACGAGATGGATACGGGGGTCGGCGACCGCACGCGTCCCCTCGACGCGGATCCCACCGCCCGGCTCGCGCAGCTTCAGTGGCGCCAGATGATCGACGGCGGCCCGGAAACCGGTCGCCCACAGGATGACGTCGACGTCCGCACGCCGCCCGTCGTCCCACTCCACACCGTCCGGAGTGATCTGGTCGAACATGGGCTGCCGGTCCAGCACCCCGTCCTCGATACCCTGCCGGATCGCGTCGTTGAGCGGCAGCCCGGTCACCGAGACCACGCTCTTGGGCGGTAGCCCCTGCCGCACCCGTTCCTCGACGAGCGCGACGGCCTCCCGGCCGATCTCCTCGGTGAACGGGCCCTCGCGGAAGACCGGCGGGCGCCGCGTGACCCATGTGGTGGAGGCCGCGTACGGGGCGATCTCCAGCAGGTGCTGGGTGCCCGAGGCGCCCCCGCCCGCCACGAGGACCCGCTGCCCCGCGAACTCCTCGGGCCCCGGGTACTGCGCGGTGTGCAACTGCCGCCCCCGGAACGTCTCCTGGCCGGGATAGCGCGGCCAGAAGGGCCGGTCCCAGGTGCCGGTCGCGTTGATCAGCGCCCGTGTCGCCCAGGTCCCGGCCGAGGTCTCCACGAGGAGGCGTCCGTCCGTGCCCTCCCGCACCGCGTGCACATCGACGGGCCGTCGCACGCGCAGGTCGAAGGTGCGCTCGTAGGTGTCGAAGTACTCGGCGATCACCTCGGAGGACGCCCGCGAGGGATCGGCGTCCTTGAGCTCCATGCCCGGCAGCGCGTGCATTCCGTGCACCTTGCCGTATGTCAGCGAGGGCCACCGGAACTGCCAGGCGCCCCCGGGGCCGGGGGAGTGGTCGAGGACCACGAAGTCGCGCTCGGGCTCGAAACCGGTCCGGCGCAGGTGATAGGCGCTGGACAGACCTGCCTGACCAGCGCCTATGACGACGACCTCGATGTTGTTCACGCTTCTATCAACTGTGCCGGGGTCGCAGATCTTCCCGGCCGTCGGCCTACGACTTCTCGCCGCGCGCGGGGGTCGTGGACGGCGGCAGATCCGCGTTGAAACGCGTGTCCACGAAGTCCGCGAAGTCGACCTTGTTCGGGATCAGCTTCAGCTCGGTGAAGGCGTCCGCGATCTCCTGCTCGGAGGCGATGAGCGGCTTGTCGACCGCGACCGAGATCCGGCTGGCGTTGGTGCGCTGCACCGAGGCCAGCGCCACCTCGTACGGCAGGCCGGTGTCCTTCGCCCACACCTCGGCCCACTCCTCCTGATGGTCGTACACCCACGCGGTGGCCCGGCGCAGCCGCTCCAGGTAGTCCTTGATCGCGGCGGACTTCTTCTTGTCCTGCAGTGCGCTCGGCGCCGCCACCTGGAAGGTGAGGCCGTTGGTGATGCCGTCGCCGGTGGTGAGGACGCGGCCCTGCTTGCCCTGGAGGATCTGGGAGGTGTACGGGTCCCAGACCGCCCAGGCGTCGACCTTGCCGGAGGTGAACGCGGCCAGCGCGTCGGCCGGCTGGAGGTACTTCACCTTGACGTCGCTCAGACTCAGACCGGCCTCCTTGAGGGAGGCGACCAACTGGTAGTTGGCGGAGGACCCCTGGGCCACGGCGACCGACCTGCCCTTGAGCTGCTCGGCCTTCGTCAGCTTCGAGTCGTTCGGTACGAGGATGGCGTCACCCTTGGACGTGCCGTGGAAGGCGGCCACGACCTTGATCCTGGAGCCGGCGCCGGCGGCGAACACCGGCGGGGTGTTGCCGACGCCGCCGATGTCGACGGCCTTGGCGTTGACGGCTTCCAGCAGGGGCGGGCCGGAGGTGAACGTCGACCACTTGATCTTGTAGTCGAGGTTCTTGAGTTCGCCCGCGGCACGCAGGATCGCCTCCGAACCGCCCTTCTGGTCACCGACGTCGAGGGTGAGGGAGCCCTGGCCGTCGGTGTCGGTCCCCGTACCGGCGGTCGCGTTCCCGCCGCAGGCGGCGAGCAGGAGTGCGAGGGGGAGGAGCAGTGCGGCGGGGGCGAGGCGTCGTCGCATGGGGGTTCCGTTCTGTGGTGTCGCTGTGGTCGTGGGGGGTTTCAGGCGGCTTCGGCGGCGGTGTCGACGCCCAGGCGTTCCAGGAGGCCGGCGCGCAGCTCGGCGAACCGGGGGTCGGTGATGTCGCGCGGGCGGTCGAGGTCGATGCGCTGCTCGTGGGCGATGACCCCGTCGTCCATCACCAGGACACGGTCGGCGAGCAGGACGGCCTCCTCGACGTCGTGCGTGACGAGCAGCACGGCGCAGCCGCGGCGCTGCCACAACTCGCCCACCAGACGCTGGGCCTTGATACGGGTGAGCGCGCCGAACGGCTCGTCGAGCAGCAGGAGATCGGGCTCGCGCACCAACGCCCGGGCCAGTGAGGCGCGTTGGGCCTCACCGCCGGAGAGGGTCTTGGGCCAGGCGTCCGAGCGGTGGCTCAGTCCGACCTCTTCCAGGGCCTTGTCGGCGACGGTCCGTGCGGGTTTGCCCGGCAGGCCGAGCAGGACGTTGCGCCACACCTTCTTCCATGGCATCAGCCGGGGTGCCTGGAAGGCGACGGCCTTGCGGCGCGGCACGAGGACGGTGCCCTCGATGTCCCGGTCGAGGCCGGCGAGGATGCGCAGCAGGGTGGACTTGCCGCAGCCGCTGCGGCCGAGGAGGGCCACGAACTCGCCCGGCCGGACGTCGAGTTCGAGGTTGTCGATGACGGCACGGCCGTCGAAGGAGCGGGTCAGCCCCTTGACGCGGACCGCGTGCGGGGCGCGGGGAGCCGGGGGCGTGTCCGACCCCTTGGTGATCACCGGCCGGTGAACGTCGGTCGCCATTGCAGCAGCAGCCTTTCGAGGGAGCGGACGATGAAGTCGGTGAGCAGGCCGAGGAAGGCGTAGACGATCAGGCAGACCACGATCACGTCGGTCCGCAGGAAGTCCCGTGCCTGGACCATGAGGAATCCGATCCCGGAGTCCGCGTTGACCTGCTCGGCGAAGACGAGCGCCAGCCAGGCGATGCCGAGGGAGTAGCGCAGACCGGTCAGGGCGCCGGGCAGTGCCCCCGGCAGCACGACGTGCCGCACCAGCCCCCATCGCGAGAGGCCGAGGGACTCGCCCGCCTCGATCAGCTGGGCGTCGACGCCGCGGATACCGGCGTAGCCATTGAGGTAGAGCGGGAAGGTCACACCGAGCGTGATGATCGCGACCTTGGGCGCCTCGCCGATGCCGAACCAGATGATGAACAGCGGGATGAGACCGACGAACGGCACGGTCCGCAACATCTGGACAGGGGCGTCCACGAGGTCCTCGCCGAACCGGAACAGGCCCGAGACGAGGGCGAGTCCGGTGCCGACGAGGGTGCCGAGGAGCAGACCGGCGGCGACGCGATGGAGCGAGATGGTCATGGCGGAGGCCAGCGAACCGTCGGAGATCAGATCGCTCGCGACCTGCGCGATCCGGCCCGGTGAGGCGAGGACGTCGGAGGCCAGCACGCCTGTGGCGCTGAGGAGTTGCCAGAGCACCAGCAGGAGGACCGGGCCGGTGGTGCGGCGCAGCCAGCGGGGGACGCGGGTGCGCCGGGAGGAGGCGGGGACGATGGGTTCGAGGTCGAGAGGGGCACCCGACTCGGACTTGACCGAAATATCGGGTTCGTGGGGGTGTGGCGGGGCATGGCTGATGCTCATGAGTGCTCCACGGAGGAGAGAGCGGCCGATGAGGGGGAGTTGGGGGGCCGCGACCGTGTGCCGTCGTCTCAGGCATGCACCGGGGCGAGGGGGTGCGCGCGGATCAGACGTGCGGGCAGAGCGGACCGCAGGCGCGAGGGGGTGTGAAAAAGGGCGTCAGCAGCCGCGGCGACACGCGGCGGAGGCCACCCGCAGCAGGTCGATGTGACCGCGCGTGGTGAGCAGAGCTGAACGCAACATGCCGCCGAAACTAGCCAGATGGGGTGGCCATGGTCAATGGCGTCTCGCGGAGTGGACCTGCCGTATCAACGGTCGGTCGGCTGGTCGCTCGCGACACCGGGCGAATGGGCGAGGATGGGCGTATGTCAGATGCGTTCACCACCCGGGTTCTGAACATCACTTCCGGTTCGACGGAGCGGGTCGTCGACCTGACCGCCGACTGCGAGGCGTTCCTGCGGGAGGCGGCCGCCGGTCGCGACGGCCTCCTCAACATCTTCGTCCCCCATGCCACCGCGGGCATCGCGATCATCGAGACGGGCGCCGGCAGCGACAACGACCTCCTCGCCGCCCTGCACACCCTCCTCCCCTCCGACGACCGCTGGCAGCACCGCCACGGCAGCCCCGGCCACGGCCGCGACCATGTCCTCCCCGCGTTCGTACCGCCACACGCGACACTGCCGGTGGTGGGCGGGCAGCTGGAGTTGGGGACGTGGCAGTCGGTATGCCTGGTGGATACAAATCGGGATAATCCGGACAGGGTGGTTCGGTTGTCGTTCCTTGGGTGAGGCTCGAGGTGCGACGACTGTAGGTGTGGATGTCCGGCCACTCCAAGTGGGGTGTGTCTATGGGCGGTTGTGGCGGTGAGGATTCTCCCCGGGCACGGTCTGCCCGGCGTCTGGGGTGGCCTGGGTGGCCGGGCTGTAGAGGCTTCTGACCTGGGTAAGTATCGGCTTGTAGGGAAAACGGTCGGGCTTTGGCCCGAGCGTGGTCCGGATCTTGCGGGGCGATGAGATCTTCTTGAAGTTGGCTACCAGGTGGATCGGCGCCTTCCGTGCTGGTGACGTCGAGTTCGTCGTCTTCGGTCAGTGCGAGGGCAGCAACCGGATCGGTCGCGTCCGGGCCATCGGCGGTCTCCGCCGGGTCCGCTGCCAGATCTTCGTTGGAGGAGAGGTCGAGAGGGGTCCACTGCACTCCGGGGGACGCGGAAACTGCATGAGACTGGTCGTCGGCGCCGCCGAACGTGGCTGGACGGATGCCAAGCCGGTTCAGTTCCTCCCACAGGCCGGTCAGGGCATCGTCGGGGTCGAACCGGAACTCGCTTTCGGGGATGCGCCAGAACGTCCAGCCGACCCGTTGGAGTTCGCGGTCACGCTGCTGGTCGTGCCGGACCTGCAATGGTGTCGGGGCGGGACGCGAAGGGCGTGCCTAACAGCCATCAGCGTCCCCGCACTGTGATCAACGCGGCCGGACTGGTCGAGGTCACAGCCCCGCGCGTGTGAGCGGCAAGCGGGTGGATATGGCCAGCGGGGGGCGGATGCGTTTCTCCTCGATGACCTGCCGCCGTGGGTGCCGCCGTGGTGCCGCAAGTCGCCCAAGGTCACCGAGGTGCTGCCGCTGCTCTACCTGCACGGGCTGTCCTCGGCGGCCCTGGGCCGGAGTCGCACCCGAACGAAGTGGCCGCCCCAAGTCAGCGTCTGGCCATTAGCGATCTGCTCGTACTCTGCAAGCAGGAGTTGGCGGACGTCGATCACCTTTGTTCATTTGTCAGCCGGGACAATTGGGCTTCGAGGCCGATGAGTCCCGTTCTCTCAGCGCCGCCGCGGAGCCGGGACAGTTCGGGGACCTCCAGACGCAGTTGGAGGGCCAGGCGAGCGACGAGTTCCTCTGCTTCCTGTCGAGTGATGTGCCGACGTGAGCCCATGCGTTGGTCCAGGCGGTCAAGGAGAGCGAGCTTGCGCGATGTTTCCTCTGGGCACCACACGCGGAAGAAGCGGCTGCCCGCCATGCGATAGCTGCCGATACGGGACACCGGGATTCCCTCGTCGCCGAAAGCGCCGGCGGGCAGCGAGACCGACCAGGTGCCGTCGTTGTCCCGTTCCGGCGAGACTGAGTCAAGGCCCTGGTCGCGCAGCCACTTCCGGGCGGACCGGAGGACGCGCTCGTCCGCCTGCTCGCCTGTCTCTTCGTTGTCGAGTGCGCTGATCAGCTCTGGAGCACGGGTGCAGAGTTCGCTGAGCACCGGGTCGTGTGCGGTCCCCGCCTCGGCTTGGCCGTAGACCAGGAGTCCCCTCTGTCCGCGCACCAGGTAGACGGGCAGGAAGACGAGTGTCTCCCCCAGGCTCTGAAGCGCGTCGAGAGCAACGGGCAGATTGAACCGGGCCCGGTCCTTTCGGTCCTTGAGGCGGTCCAGGGCTGAGCGATCGAAGCCGGATGTCACAGTGATGGGGGTGAAGCGCGGGTAGTGGTCGCTCCGTGTCACCCGGGTCAGTTCGTCGGCGGGCAGAAGGGTCACGACCTCCTCGTCGTAATGGGCTTGGGTCAGCGGGGTGCAGCTCAGAGCCTCGAAGTACAGTTTGCGGCGGTCCTGACGGGTGACCACGTAGCGGATGTCGTCGTCCACGGAGCGCTGCCCCAGCGGCGTCAGGGACAACCGGCCTCCGGACTCCTCCCGCAGGTGGCCGATCGCGGTCAGGAAACGTACGGCCTGTGCGACCAGGGCACGGTCCAGGGCGAAGAACGTGGCGAGTTCGTCCACGGTGTGCAGGGCGCCATGGCGCAGCCCGCGCTCCAGGAAGCGGTCGATGAGGAAGAAGTCCTCGCCCTCGGTGACATCGGCGCGGATCTCCACCTGCCAGACGGGCAACAGCAAGGCGTAGAGCCGGGTGGGCACGATGCCCTGGCCGAAGGCGGCGTCCTCCAGGACTCGTTCTTCGGGGAACCTCATCAGGCGGGGAGCGGTCGTCACGGGCGGCCTCCTTCCGCGTACAGGTCGGCGGTTCCGCCCGAGTCCGGCTCGGCTTCGTGAAGGGCCGCCATGACATCCCGGTAGTCCCTCAGGTCGCCACAGTCGAGCAGATGCCGGTGCAGGGCGTCGATGAGAAGGCGGAAGCCGGGATCGTTCGCACGGATCAGAGTGCTCAGGTCGCCGGTGAGGACCAGCTGGCTCTTGGCGCGAGTGAAGGCGACGTTGGCGCGGCGCAGCTCCTTGAGAAAGCCGATCCGGCCTTCCGGGTTGCTGCGCGTGAAGCCGTACAGGACGACGTCGCGTTCCCCGCCCTGGTAGGAGTCGACGCTGCCGACCGAGGCGTCAGCCAGCTGAGAATCACCGATCAGCGGGGTCAGGTGGCGGACGACCTCCAGGCGCTGCGCGAGGTAGGGGACGATCACCACCCACTCGGAACCCCGGCTGTGGTAAAAGGCGGCGAGCCTGGCCAGGAGACGTGCTTCACAGGTGTTGAACGGGCCCTTGAGGCCGCGGCCCTCGGCACGACGGCTCCCCGACTCGCGACGTACGCGGTCGGGCAGCGCGGCCGTGTCCACGAAGGCCATCGGACTCACGAACAAGGGGTCGGTGTGCCGGTGGTCCTTCTCTGTGAGCAGTTCTCCCCGGTAGAACGCGGCCGAGATGAAGTCGGCGATCTCGGCGGGCATCCGGCGTTGGCGGGTCAGTTGCACGACGTGGGAGGAGGGCAGTCCGGCACGCAGACGTTCCAGAGCGCTCTGAGACATCAGCCGGACCAGTTCGGGGTCGCCGACGTCTTGGGCCCACTCGTCCACCTCGGGGTCGCGGAAGGGAGGCAGTTGTCGGTCGTCACCGACCAGAACACCACGGCGAACCCGGGTCAACGGCACCAACGTGTCCGCGACGCCGATCTGGCCGGCCTCGTCGACGATTCCCAAGTCGAACTCGACGCCGGACAGTTCAGCGCGGGACGCGGCGCCGATGCAGGTGGCGCCGACCACCTGGGCGTAGCGCACGAGTTCGGGAACCAGCTGGCCCGGGTCCTGGCCGATGGCGGCTTGCCACTGCCGGGCGAGCTCCTCGCGTTGCGAGAGGAGCGGCAGCCACGCCTCCAACTGCCGGTGCAGGGTGTGCAGCGCGGCCATCGCATCGGCCGGATCCCGCAGCCGAGCAGCTGTGGGCACGCCTGGCACGACTGTTCCCAGTGCCTGGACGGCGACGTCCGCGGCTTCATAGGCAGACTGAAGGCTCTCGCCGATCCGGCGTTCTGCCAGCTGACGTGTAGTCCGGGCCGCGCTGACAGCAGCGTCCTCGCGGACCGCACGCTCGGCCTCGGCGCGCGCTGCTTCTGCCTGCCGACGCAGTTCGGGGCCGAGTCCCGTGAGCCGTTGAATCTCGGCCCCCACCGTGGTGAGCTCTTCATCCCAGCGGCGAGCCCGCGAGCGGTGCAGGCGACCGGTGAAGAGGGCGTCGGAGCGCAGCCGTGCGTACCGCGCTTTCTCCTGGAGCCATGAGGCGCGCTCGATCAGCGGCTGCAGAGCCGACTCCCTTTCCTTCTCCTCCTGTTGGAGCGCCGCCAATCGTGCGTGGGCCGGTGCGGCGGCCGTGTGGACCGCATCCTGTAGACGCAGGGCCGCGGTCTTCGCTTCCTGGACGAGGCCGTCGACCTGGTGGAGGCGAGTGGCGAGTTCGGCGGTCCACGGCTCGACGGCCGCTGCCTCTCGGTAGGCCTGTGTGCGCTGGGTCATGGCGTGTCGGATGCCCTCGGAGAGGTTCTCCGACTGTTCCTCCAGGAGCAACGGTTTGACGTCGGCGTGGACCTTGCTCTCGTCCCCGACCCGGATCACCACGAGATCCCGCGGCAGCCGGGCCAGGACGTTGTCCACGGCGCGGTTGGTGTGGGAGGTGACGAGGACACGGCCGCCACCGGCCGTGGCCGTGGTCGCGGCGGTGTGGGCGATCTCGGTGATGGTCCGGGTCTTGCCGGTGCCGGGCGGCCCGAGCACCACCAACAGGTCCTCGGTGGTCAACGCCTTCTGAAACGCGTCGAGTTGTTCGGGGTCGAGTTCCTCGTGCGGCTGTGCGGTGGTGGCTGGGATCGCGCGCACGTGGTGCTCGACCACTGCCGGGAGGAGGCCCGCGTTCTTGGTGCCCCGCGTGCGGAGGCTCGCCACGGCCTGTCGCTGCTTGTTGAAGATTACGTTGCTCGGGATGAGTTCCAGTGCACCGCGCCCCGACAGCCGTTCCCACGACACGGGCTGATCGAACCGCACGGTGACGGAACTTCCCGCCGCCCGGTTCACCTTCCCACGGGTCTCGGTGTCTCCCTGTACGCGGACAAAGGCGCCGAGCGGGGGCAACTCCGGACCGATGATGTGGAATTCGTAGGTCGACTGCGGAGTGCTGTTGCGCTTGCCACCTGTGGCCGAGAGGCGCTGATACGGAAATGGGGCGGCCTCTCGTTCTTCCCGGGTGGTGATCTCCTCGGTCGCGTCGATCAGCCGGTCTACCGTGTCGAGGAACTCTGACTGGGCTTCGCTGACGAGTGGGGTTTCCCGCTGCTGCGGCTGCGTCTGGATGAGACTCTGCCAGGCCTTTTCGAGGTCCTGCCACTGGGCGTCCGACCCCTCGGGCACGGCCTTCAGTTCGAACACCATCCGCCAGGCGGGCGGGCGCACCAGGAGACAGGACCGGGCGAGGCGCGCGTGGTCGGCGAGGCGCAGCGGATCGACGTGCTTGACGAAGTAGCCGGTACCCCGGTTCGTAGCCTCAAGGCGTAGGCGATACGTACGAGTGTGAACCAGCAAGGACGGTTTGTACTTGCCGTTCGCCGGGCTGACGCTCACGGCGGCGCCGCCTTCGAGCTGGTTCAGATCGTGGACGATCTGTGAGATGTACGGCGGCAGTCCTGCGCTGGATTCAGCCTTTGTGCGGAGCTGCTCGTCAAGGCCGAGCCCTGGGACGAGCACCAGTGGAGCGCGCAAGGCGATGGTGGAGACTGACATCGACGACGCTCCTCAGTGCTGGGGCGGGACTGACGCCAGCTCGCGTGCGGCGGCGAGCAGAGCGAGGCGGAGCGTACGGACACCTGGGCGGGCGCCTGGGTCCTCCCGCAGTGCTCCGGCGACTGCGTGGACGAGACCGTCCGGTACCGAGGCCGGGCCGCGGTAGGGAGGCAGCCCGGGCTCGGGAATGCGGCCGGTCAGCGCGCGGTACAGCATCGCGCCCAACTGGTAGACGTCGGTGGCGGGCCCCGGGAGGGCGCCGGAGCCATAGCGCTGCTCCGGTGCCTGATACGGACCGGGGTTCTCGCCCGGGCGGGGTGACACGGTGGCGAGACCGAAGTCGCGCAGTGCCATGTGCGGCCGGTGCATCACGACTGCGGTCGGCCGGAGTGCCCGGTGCGAGAGCCGTTCACTGCTCAGCCGCTCAAGGATCTGGGCAACGTCGGCGAGCCCCTTCACGATCGACCACAGGCGCAGTGGGTCCGTCGGCACCGCCGGTTCGGGCAGCAGCTCGTGGAGGGTCTCCACGGGGCGGCCGAGCTTCGGGTCACCCGGCCAGGCCAGGGCGAGAGTGACGGTGTTCCCGCTACGGGTCAGCTGTAGGACATCGGGGCCGCGGAGGCCCAGGCACAGCCGGGACTCCTGTTCGAGCGCGGCCAGGGGGTCGAAGCGGCCCGGGCCGGGCGGGGGCCGTGTCCACTCGACTTGGCGCAGCCAGGCGTACGTGCCGCGAGTGCTGTCGCTGTCGGACACCACACGCGCCACCGCCTGACGTCGCAACACGTCACCGTCCCGCGACTCGTGAAGGAGGTCTCCAGGGCCTTCGTAGAGCAGGTACTCCTGTCCCTCGATCCTGACGACAGGCCGACTGTCCCAGGCCGCTGGGCCGGGGGAGCGGTCGGGGCCGGACACCACGACGGTGGCGGGCCCCGGAGGCACCTCTCGGGCTGGCCACCCAGCGGGGCGCAGGTCACGCAGTACCCGCAGTGCGAAGGCGGCGGCGTTCCGAGCCGCGGTCTCTTGAGAGCCAGCGGCGTCGCGTGTGGTCTTGTCCGGGTCGGCGAAGTCGCTGATGCCGCGTATGCAGAGAGTCCGTACCGCGCGGTTCATCTTGGCCGCGTGGGTGACGCCGTGGCTCTCCATGTCGATGGCCACGGCGTCGTTGTAGTGCCGGCGGATCCGGCGGACCGTCTCGGAGGCACGGAAGCCGATCAGCACATCGCCCGAGGCGATCGGCTCGAAGTGAACCCGAGGCAGTATGGCGGGCCGGGTATCCGGGGCGAGGAAGGCCCATGGCTCGTTGCGTCGGGCGGAGCGCACCAACTGGTCCACGTCGTACGCCGGTTCCCAGGCGTCAGGCCGGGCGGAGAACCCGTCCACGCTTTCGCGTCCGCCGTGATAGCCGTAGACCTTCCTGGCGACGACGACATCACCGAGACGGACATCGTCCTTGAGCGCGCCGGCGACGCCGACGAAGAGCACGGCCTCGGCGTCGAAGTACTCGATCGTGGACTGCGTGACGAGGGCGGCACGGGTGTTGGTAGGGCCCGTCTCTGCCAGTGCTACGTCCCAGTTGAGGCCGGGTATTCGGCCGACGTCGATGAGGGTGCCCTGCGGCAGTTCAGCCTCGCGGACGTCCTGCAGGTGGCGACGTACTGCCTCGTACTCCACCTGTAAGGCGGTGAGCACGACCACGGTGGGCCGCCGCCTTCTCGCTCCCCCCAACGGAACCCCTCACATGAAGTGGCAGGAGGAATCACTCTAGCCCGGACGCAATGCAGGCCAACTCTCAACGCACATGAGCATGGCAGTACGGGCTCACCGGTGCTGGTGGGAGCGTGCTCGAGATCCGCAGGGTGACGCCAGCCAGTCACAAACGGTGGGCGACGTGGACTGGGGTTGCTTTCGAGCCGCTGAGCCGCACCGATCTTCGTCATGCGGTCGTCGAAGGCGTCGATGTTCGAGATGACGTATACAGGGTTGCCCTACCGTAGTTCGGTGGAGCCCGAGCCGGGGTCGGCCGTGTTCGGAGGCGGTGTGGTGGTGAAGCAGATCCCGGAGAAGTCGCGGCCCTGGATCACGGGTGCGGAGAATGTGCCACCTGAGATTTGGTTCCGGACCTCGCTGCCGTCAGCGTTCACCGAGACGGCCAGGTGGTGCCATCGCTCCAGACCTGTCTCAAAGTCCCTGTCCATGCCGGCGCGCATCGTCAGGGCGTTACTCAGGGCTTGCGCGCGTCCAGCATCGGTGGGGGATGCCTCCATCAGGATCAGCTCTGCCTCCCCTGAACCGGCTGTCGAGGCGCTCGAGTCGGTAGACCGTCGGAACGGGCGTCGTATGAGGGAGGACAGTTGCGCCCAGGCTTCTCGGCCGGCCTCTCCACCGGCCCCGCCGGCCAAGGCTGCCAACAGTGCCGCTGATATGGGCTCCACATCCGCACCGCCCTCTGTCTGTGAGGGGCCCAGGTCTCATCCTGTGCCGGTCGCTCTCCCCCACTGTGAGGTGCGTCGGTCGAGGCTTCAAGGCCTCCTGGCGGGGTTGAAGGGTGTCGGCCGGAATGTCGGGCCGGCGGGTGGCGCGGTCCGTGGGTGGGGTGGCCTGTGGCGCCACCCCGGTGTGGGTTCCCGGATAGGGAGTTCGGCTTTGGTCAGGGGTGTGACCTGTGGGGAGAACCGGTAGGCGGTGTGTGCCTGGCTATGCGGGAGTGGCGATGATGATGCATCTGTTCGCGCTGACCGCTGTGGTCGAAGCGGGTTCGGCGGCTGCGGCGGTCGGTGCCGCGAGAGCGAGAGCACCCAGGGTGACGACGATCGTCACTCCGACCGCTCGGAGGCGCATTTTGTGCACGTGCACGTTCCCTTTCCTCGTTCGAAGAGGCTTGCGAGGAGTGAACGTACCAGCCCCGGACGATCAGTTCGAATTCGTTGAACTTGAGTCACCGATTCGAGTGTTGGACGACCGATCGTTGCCTATTGTATTACCTCGGACTCGCCGCAGATGTCCGCGAGGCGGGCGCGGATTGATTCGGCCTCTCCCCGGTGGCGAGTTCGCGTAATTTCGAACGCCTGTTTAAGTGAAGCCTGTGCGGCAGCGGGGTCGCCCGACGCCAATTGCGCCTCGGCCAGAGCCCGTTGCGCTTGCACCGTTTCGTCCGCGTCGTGCATGCGCTCGGCAAGGGTGGTTGCGGCGCTCAGGTGACGGATCGCGGAGCTGAGGCGACCTGCGGTGAAGTGGGTCTGGCCCAGGCGCCGTCGGGCCTGGGCTTCTTGGTGGGTCGCGCCGATGCGTTGCGCGATGTCGAGCGCGTCCGTGAGGTGTCGGACTGCCTCTACCATGTCCCCCGCTCTGCGGTGTGCTTCGCCAAGTCCGATGAGTGTGTCCGCCTGGCTCTTTTGGTCTCCAAGCGCCCGGAATTCGACGAGCGTTTCTTGGTAGAGTGCCGCGGCGGCGTCCATCTCGCCCAACTCGATGAGGGCGTCGGCCAGACTTCCGTGCACGGTCGCTCGGTCGTATCGGTTTCCGGACCGCTCCAGATAGATGAGTGACTTCTCGAAAGAGCGGCGAGCAGACTCCAGGTCCCCGACTCGCATGTGCAAGTCGCCGAGGTTGTTGAGGGCTTTCCCCAGAGATGTGTGGTCGCCCGCCTCCGTGAATCCTGTAAGCGCTTTCTCGAAGTGTTCGCGCGCTCGGTCGTGCTCTCCCAGGAACAGGAGTGTCACCGCGATGTTGTTGTAGCCGCGGGCTCTGTCCCACGGATCGCCGGAAAAGGCTGTGAGGCCGAACGATTTCTGGAAGAGGACGAGAGCGGCGCGGTGTTCGCCCAGGTGCCAGTGGAGGGTGCCGAGCGTTCGCAGGGCCTCCCCCTCAGCCTCCACGTCTGCGGTCGCGCGGGCGATTTCCAGGGCGCGCTCCCCGGTTTCCGCGGCCTCCGGGTAGCGGCCGGCATGTGCGTGCAGGGTGCTCAGATGCGACAGGGCGCGGCACAGGGCGGCCGAGTCGTCGGTGTGGGACCAGTGCTCCACGGCGGGGCGGAGGACGGCGTGCGCGTCGTGCCAATGGCACTCCGCATTGAGGAAGCCGGCCATGGCGTAGGCGAGTCGTGCGGCGGTTCCCGGTTGGTCGTGGCCTCGGGCGTACGCCTCCACGGCCAGGAGGTTGGTTCGTTCGGCGACGAACCACGAGCGCGCGGTATCGGCGTCGGGCCAGTGCGGCATCCTGTGCCGGGGGAGGTCATGCGGCGGGGCTGACCGCGTACGACGGGGGTAGGCGAGACGGTCGGCGCCGTCGGCTGCTGCTGCGTAGAAATCGATCAGGCGGTGCAGGACGTCGGACCGCTCCTGAGTGGTGTCGTCGAGGACGGCTCTGGAGCGTCCGTACTCGCGCAGCAGGTCGTGGTACTGATACCGGTCCGGTGTCGGCTCGCGAATGAGATGCGCGGCCAACAGCGACTCCAGGGTGCGTTCCACAGCTGCCGGCGGCAGGTCCAGTGAGGCGGCGGCCACCTCCGTCGTGAAGTCCTGGCCGGGGTGCAGACTGAGGCGACGGAACGCCGTGCGGTCTTCGGCGGCAAGCGTCTGGTACATGAGGTCGAAGACATGCTTCACCTCGTGATGATCCGCATCCCGGATCTCATCGAGCCGGCCCTCGGGACGGGCAAGACGGTCGGCCAACGTGGTGAGTGTCCAGGACGGGTGGGCGCGGAAACGGCTCGCCACCAGTTCGATCGCGAGGGGCAGACAACCGCATTGCCGGATGATTCGGGTGATCTCCTCGACGTCGTTCGTGCGTTCCGATCCTGCGAATGCGCGGAACAGGGCGACGGCGTCGTCGTCGGGTAACACATCGAGCGGAATGTGCCTGGCGTGTGGGAGGCCGGTGAGGTGGCGCCGACTGGTGATGATGGCCAAGGAAGCGGAGCTGCCTGGCAGTAGAGGCCGGATCTGATGGACGCTCACTGCGTCGTCGAGGACGATGACGGCCCGGCGGTCGGCCAGCATGGTCCGCCACAGGGCTGTGCGGTTCTCGAGTTCGAGGGGAATGGTCTCCGCGGGAGCTCCGAGCAGCCGGAGAAGCGTGGCCAGGGCGGTGCCGGGGTCCAGTGGGTCCTCGACGGGGGAGTGGCCGCGAAGGTCCAGGTACAGCTGCGCATCGGGGTATTTCTCGGCGAGCCGGTGTGCCCCGTGCACGGCTACGGCGGTTTTGCCGACCCCGGCCATGCCGCTGAGTGTGCTGAGGGACTCCAGGCTGATCACGCAACCGTCCGGCGTCGCTGTTTCGGCTACTGCGCCCAAGGCCTGGAGTTCCGTCCGGCGGCCCACGAGCGGGGGCTGGTGGGGAAGGTTCCGAGGTGGGTGTGGGGCTGTGCGCGACGTTCGGTCTGTTGTCGGGCGTGATGTCGAAGCAGTGCGGACTGGTGATCCCCCGCCCCGGACGATGTCGACGGCCGGCAGGCGATCGAGGATCCCGCTGTGGATACGGTTCAGTTCGACGCCGGGACGGGAGCCGAACTGTGTCATCAGGAACTGACGGATCTCCTGGTGGACGCGGAGGGCTTCGGTGTAGCGGTCGGTGCCGTAGTACGCCAGCATCAACTGGCCGCCCAGCGTCTCGTCGCCTGGGTGCAGTTCGACGAGGGCGGCCAACTCGGCGGTGAGTTCCGCGAACCGGCCCAGCCGCAGAGCGGCGGCGAACCGGGAGACGGTGGCCCTGAGCCGTCGTTCTGTCAGCGTTCTGCGCACGGTTTCGGCCCACAGCCCGGGCAGACCGGCCAACGCGTCGCCCTGCCACAGCTGTTCGGCTCGGTCGAGGAAGGCGGCCGTCCGCTCGTCGTCCCCCTCGGACACCAGGCCGCCGCCCTCTGCCACGAGCTGCTGGAACCGGTGCCAGTCCACGGATTCGGGGGTGGTCTCAAGCGTGTATGTGTGGGCGCGATTGGTGATGCCGGGTGCGCCTCGGGATGAGGGGGCAGCGGGACGCAACTGCCGACGGATCCTCGACACGTAGGTGTGCACGCTCTCGCGAGCACGCGGCGGCGGGTCGCCGTCCCACAGCCGGTACATGAGTGCGTCGAGCGCGACCGGACGGCCCACCTCGAGTGCCAGCGAGGCCAGGACAACTCGCTCTCGGTCCGAACCGAGTTCCGCGCGCCGACCGTTCAGCCGGAGGCCCACTGGGCCCAATAACTGGAATTCCATCCGTGCCTCCCGCGGGCCTGGGCCATTCGACGAACACGCTGGCGGGGCAAAGGACTTGGTGACGGAGGAATGAGCATGACAGGAAGGGTAGGGCGTTGCCAGATGTGCCTTCGTGCTGGCTGAATCGTTTCTCTCCGGGCCGTGCTTGCTTGCTTCCTGCATCTTCAGGCCGAGGGCAGGGGTAGGACACCTCTGATCGCTACAGAGGGACAACGGCCGGGAGGGGAAAGGCGGACGCATGTCTGCGGCGCGAGATGATGACCGGGGCAGCGTCGGCAACGTCATAGGCGGGGCGGCCCACTTGTACGGCCCGACCATCCAGGCGCGCGACGTCCATGGCGGCGTTCACTTCCAGGTTCCGCTACCTCCGCGACCACCCAGGCCCCGTCAACTGCTGCCGGTGCCAGCTCACTTCACCGACCGTGTGGAGGAACAGGCCGCTCTCGATGAGCTGTTCAGGACGCGTGCAGACGGCGGTGACCCACAGCCGCTGATCGTGATCAATGGGCCCGCGGGGATCGGCAAGACGACGTTCGCCTCCCGCTGGCTGCGCACCCACTCGTCGGCCTTTCCCGACGGACAGCTCTATGCCGACCTGCGCGGACACGTCGCGAACGGCCCGGCAGGCCCGGGAGAGATCCTCGGTCAGTTTCTGAGAGCGTTCGGTACCCCTGCGGTGCCGGGCGACCTGGCGGAGCAGGCCTCTCTGTGGCGTTCCGTGACGGCGGACCTGCGGATCGCGGTCATGCTGGACAACGCGTTCACCGCGGCACAGATCCGGCCGTTGTTACCGGGCGGGCCCGGTGGGCTCGTCGTCGTGACGAGTCGCCACAGGCTGACCGGGCTGGGTATGGACGGCGCCGAGTTCCACCGTCTGCGCTCGCTTGGTGTCACGGCTGGAGTGGAGTTGTTCATCCGCGGCGTCGGCGAGAACCGTGTAGCCGGTGAACTCTCCGCGGTACGTGAGGTCGTCTCTCTCTGCGCGGGTCTGCCACTCGCGGTGTGTCTCGCCTCCGCACGGCTCGCCGCCCGCCCTGGCCAGCCGGTCACCGCGCTGGCCGAGGCGCTCACCCCGGACGAGGGTCGCCTGACACTGCTGGAGGTGGAGGGAGAAGGGACAGTGCAGAACGCCCTGGACGCGTCGTACGCGGTGCTCAGTCCGCAGTCCGCCCAGCTCTATCGGGCACTCGGCCTCTTGCCGATGCCCGCCTTCGACGCACGCACCGCGGCCGCGGCCTGCGCGCAGTCGCCGGCCTGGGCGGAACGACAGCTGGACGAACTCGTCGAGGCCAACGTGCTGGAGGACATCGGCCCGGACACGTACCGCTTCCACGATCTGGTACGAGTCCACGCCCATGACTGTGCCTCGACGACGGAGACCGCGTCGGCCTGCGAGCGGATCCAGCGCCGAGTCGCCGACTGGTACCTGAACACCGCCACCGAGGCACAACAGCGGATCACCCCCATCCAGTTCACCCTGCCCCGCACCTATGCGCACCCGCCCCAGCTGACCCTGCCCTTCACCGACGACATCGCGGCCCTCGGCTGGTTGGACGCCCGGCGCCTCCACCTGATGGCCGTACTGCGCATGGCCGCCGAGCGCGGCTGGCACGCCACGGCCTGGCAACTCGTCGACGCGATGTGGCCGTTGTTCCTCCGTCTGCGCCACTACGACCTGTGGATCGAGGCGCACCGGATCGGGCTGGACGCCGCCCGGAACGACGGACACCGCGAAGCCGAACGGCAGATGCTCAACTCCGGAGCCATCGGCCTGAGTGCGGCGCACCGTACCGCGGAGGCCGTCGAGTGGTACGCGGCATCCCTTCGGGCTGCTCGCGAGGCAGGTGACCGGCGCGATGAAGGGCAGGCACTGCTGGGCCTGGGCGGTTGCTACATCCAGGAGGGGCGACTTGCCGACGCCGTGCCCGATCTCGATCGGGCAGTGGAGACATGGGCGGAGTGCGGATATCCGCGTGGGGTGGCTCTTGCGAGGATCCTGCTCGGCGAGGTGGCACTGGCCGAGCAGGACCTCGGCCGGGCCGTCACCTGTTTCACCCTCGCCCGGGACGGTCTCCTGGCCGTGTCCGACCCGCACGACGCGGCCAGGGCTCTCGCCTTCCTGGGCCGGACCCACGCGCGCGGCGGAGACCACACTCAGGGCGTGTCACAGATGCGGGAGGCTCTTGAGACGTTCACCTCTTCAGGTGCCGCACACTGGCAGGCGCGCACCCTGGAGATGCTCGGCGACAGCGCTCGGGAGCGCGGCGACGACGTGGCGGCCGGGGATTTTCGGGCACAGTCTCTCGCCCTGTACGAGGTGACCAGCCCGGCGGACGCGCGCCGACTCCGCTGACAGCCGGTGCGCCAGGACTCGTGTGAAAGGGGCGGAGCCAGGGCTCACTCCCGCCGCAGCACGTGGATGTCGTGAAGGGTCCGCACCTGATGCCTCGCCACCAGCCAGGCGTGCAGGCAGGACGCCAGCAATGGCTGGTCCGCGGGTACCCAAGGAGCCAGGAAAACCGCCCTCCGGTTCGTGCCGTCGAATATCGCCCAGCCGCCTTCGGTCAAGGGTGCCGCTGCGAGCCGACACCCTGGATACGCGGCTGCGACGTCCGTCAGCCAGCGCACCGCGTGAGCCGACGGCCGCACGCGGCTTGCGTAGAGCACGTCCGAGCAGCTCAGCCAGCAGTGTTCGTGGCAAGTGTCGGCGTCGGCCGCGAAGTGCTCGTCGGCGTCGGCTGATCTGGTGTTGTCCGCGAAGCCGACCTGTGCCGTGAACTCGTAGGCGCGTTCGGCCGAGGTGCCTCGAAGGACCAGGGCGCTGCCGGAGCCCGTCCGTTGCAGGAGACCCTTCGAGTGGAGTGCCGAGGCCGCTTCGGATTGCCGAAGCACGACGGTGACGAGGCGCCTCATGCTGGAACTTGCCGTCGGCCTTGCGCCCAGCTGTCCAGGGCAGGCGGATTCGGCAGAGGGACGGTCACTGGTTCGTGAGCGGGTTGACCCAGCCCCAGCAACCGGTACATGAGTCGACGCATGTTCCGGTTGAACCGCCCTGGTTCGGAGGTGATGCGCTCCGCGATGGCCGCGTACTCCGCGGGCCGATATTCGGCGGTGGCGTAGTCGAGTTGGGAGACCAGCGGGTGTGCGGGCGAGAGGGCGGGCGCGGCCATGGCGAGCGCGGCGGCGGGAGACAAGACGTTGATCTCCTGCTCCGGTGAACTGGCCAGCAGAATGGGCGCCTTGGTGAGCGTGCCGTA
The DNA here is from genome assembly GCF_045041015.1 of Streptomyces sp. NBC_00019. Classification (NCBI taxonomy): domain Bacteria; kingdom Bacillati; phylum Actinomycetota; class Actinomycetes; order Kitasatosporales; family Streptomycetaceae; genus Streptomyces; species Streptomyces sp. NBC_00019. Next base: position 1,775,263 of record NZ_CP108302.1, on the reverse strand, counting down.
CAGCGTGACGGATCCGTGGTCCCCGATTATGTGGTCTGCGGCGATGAGGACGGCCCGCCAGTCCGCCTCGGGTGCAAGGACTGTGATGCCCGAGTGGGCACAGCGCGCCAGCCAGGAGCGCACCTGCCATGAGCCGTGCCCCGACCACACGTTGGGATGCACGAGGATGACCGAGCGGAATCGTCCGGCAGGCAGTTCGGCCATAAGCCGGGGAAGCAACGACTCTAATCGCCCGAAGGACGAACGCGCGCCCCACGTCGAGGCGACGACGACTAATTTCTCCTCGCCCGCAAGACCTAGCGCCCGGCGGTACACACTACGCAGCGGTCGGCTCGCCACGATCCGGTCGTGTGCGGGATCACCGACCACGTGTGCGAGGGGCAGTGCCTCCGGGCAGTGCTGCTTGAGAACGGAAAGTTCTGCGTGATGGGGCACGGCCACGGCAGCGGGCAGCCTGCCGCCCGGCGCGAGGTCCTGCCTGCGCAGGCCGGCCACACCCGGATGCGACCCCGTGCTCAGTCGTTTGAGGTAACCGGCTCCATGCGGCAGCGTCAGCAAAGGAGCGGAGATCTTCTCCACGCCCCGTGGACCAGCAGCCAGTGCGAGGTCGAACTTCATTCGAATCGCTTCGTCCCACGGCAGTACCGCTCCCCCCAAACTCTGGAGGAAGAACGGGACTTCATCGCCGAAAACGTGCGGCGGAGCTGTGAACACCACCTGGACCCTGAAGTCGGCCTCCAGCAGCGACAGAATGTCGAGCAGTCGCTTTCCGTAGGCCAGGGTGTGGACGACGGCCAGTACGGTTTTGCGTTCGACCATGGTCAGCCACTCGCGTTCGGCGACCAATGGATCTGTGCTCGTGCTCAACGCCGACATGGCGTTCCCCCGTTGTCCGTTGGGGCCCGGACAGGCCCTCGTACCGTGAGTCCTGCCCGCGGCTGCAGACGGAAGCCTTGCGTCGGCCTTGCGGAAACCTTGCGGGGCACTGCCGAGGATGGAGGAGTCCTCGGGTTCACCCAACTCTGGACAGTTCGCGACTGGTCCCTCCCCTCGTAGCGTGAAGACCTTGACTGCAGGGGAAGTTGGAAGCCATGGCGGAGAGGCGGCGGAAGTTCGAGCCGGAGTTCCGTGAGGGGGCGGTACGGATCGTGACGGAGACCGGGACGTCGATCGCCGAGGTCGCGAAGGACCTGGGGATCTACGAGACCACGCCGGCCAACTGGGTGTCCCGGGCTCGGCAGACCGGCGCGGCGCTGGCTGGCGGGGGTGACGAGGCGGAACGGCTGCGGCGGGAGAACGCCCAGCTCAAGCGGGACGACAACCGCAGCGTGCTGCCTGTGCCCTGGAGCGCGGACAGGCCGGCGGCCAGCGTCTTTCCGCTCGGGCTGAAGGCCACGCAGGTGGCGTAGCCGTCGGGGACGGTGAACACGACCTTGCGGGGCGCGGCCTCCTGGGCTCTCGACTCGATCACCGCGAGCGGGACGGCGACGGCGGGCACGCCGAGCGCGGCGAGCAGCAGGGTGCGGCGCCGCACCCTGGCGGGGGGGTTTCACCGACGGTCCGCCGGATCGCGGTTGCGGTCGCGTCCCACCGGCCGCCGCGGCGGGGGCGTCGATCTCTGCGGGTTCGACGGAGTCCATCCGCGCACACCCACTCCCTGTGGAGGAAGTGGAGGAAGCGAAGGGAGACAGGGGCTCACGCCGACCGAACGGCCCCTGCGACAAGGGCTGTTGCGGCGTCCGCGCAGCCCCAGGACAGGGTGACTCCGGCGCCTCCGTGGCCGTAGTTGTGCACCACCCGCCGCACCCGGCCGTGCGGACGGGGGTCGGTCTCCAGGCGGACGCCCCCGTCTCGATGGGGCCGCAGGCCCACCTGGTGGCCGAGGACCGGGGCACCTGCCAGTTCCGGGAGCAGTTCGGTGCAGCGGCGCAGGATCGCGGAGGCGGTGGCCGGTGACGGGGTGGTGTCCCACTCGCCGATCTCGAAGGTGCCGCCGAGGACGATGTCGGTGCTGCGGGGGTGGACGTAGGTGCAACCGTCGACGTTGTCCTCGTCGCGGACGGACGTGTGCAGCCCGGGGTTGGCGACGAGGACCAACTGTCCTCGCACCGGCCGCACTTCGGTGTCGCCGCACAGGGCGCGGGCGCCCAGGCCGGAGGCGTTCACCACCACGGGAGCCCATACGCCCGCCTGTTCCAGGGCGTCGATGCGGCGATGGATCAGCGTGCCGCCCGCCGCGGAGAAGGTCTGCTGGAGCCAGGGCAGGTAGCGGGACATCTCCACGGTCGGAACGGTGAACGCCCAGCCGCCGCTGAACGGGGCCTGTACCTCGCCGCTGCGCAGGGCGCGCAGGTCGGCAAGGGCCGAGGCCCACCAGGGGACGTCGGGGGCTTCGCCGCGCAGCAGCATCCGGGTGGGGCGCATGACCACGCCGGGTACCCCGTTCGCCGCCTGGCGGGCGAACTCGTCGAAGGTGCGGGTGGCCCAGTCCATGACACGAGGCTCGAACCGGGTGCGGGTCGGGTACCAGACGGCCGCGGCCACGGAGGACGTCGTCGCGTCCGACGGCTCGGCCGTGACCACGGCGACTCGGGCACCGGCCTGCTGCAGGCGCAGTGCGGTGGTGAGCCCGATGGCCCCGGCGCCGACGACGACCGCGTCGAACCTGTCGCCCATGTCTCCCCCTTGATCGCGGAACCGTGTGATTCTCACTGTCGGCGGGGAGTTGACGACCTGTCCAAGACCAGTCATGTTCAATGCCATAAGCCGCGCTTATAGTTGGCGGATGGACCTGCGGCGGCTGCGGTACTTCCTCGTGCTGGCGGAGGAGTTGAACTTCACGCGGGCCGCGCACCGGCTGCACATCGCCCAGCCCGCTCTGAGCCAGCAGATCAGGGCGCTGGAAAGGGAGATCGGCGCCCAACTGCTCGAACGCGGCGGCCGGAGCTGCCGGTTGACCGTCGTCGGTGAGGTCGTGGCCCGCGAGGCCGGCGAACTGTTGGCCCATGCGGCCGCGTCGCAGGAACGGATCCGTGCGGCGGTCGGCGGACGGCAGGGGCAGCTGCGCCTGGCCCTGACCAGGTCCGCCCGCGGCGGCCCCGTCGACGCCCTCCTCGCCGCGTTCCGTACCCTCCATCCGGACGTGGATCTCGTCGTACGGACCGGGTGGACCGCGCACAACATCACCGAGCTGCTGGCCGGCAGGCTGGATGCCGCCTTCGTACGGCCTCCGCTGGACGGCGAGGGCCTGGAGTGCCGGCACATCGCCCGCGAGGAACTCCTCGTGGCCGTCCCCGCCGGTCATCGCCTCGCCCGTGAACGCAGGGTCACCCGCGCACGCATCGCCGCCGAACCCGTGATTCTCTGGCCGCGCGAGAACGCCCCCGGAATGCACGACCTGATCACCCGGCAGCTGTGGCCCGACGGCGCGCGCATCGTGCGGGAAGAACCCGACGACGAGCAACTCCTCCTCAGCGTCGCCGCGGGCACCGGCATCGCCCCGGTGCCCGAGGGGCGTGCTCGCGCGCTGCGCATACCCGGGGTGCGGCTCAAGCATGTGACCGCGCCCATGCCCACCGTGGACCTCGCCCTGGCCCACCGGCCGGCGAGCACCGCGCCGGCACTGCGAGGACTCCTCGGTCTCATCGACACCTTGCCCGGCCCGACGGCCGACTGACGCCGGCTGCCACGGATGCCTTGGGAATCCGCTGTGGGGTGGACGTGGAGGCGAGCCACCCCGGCGCGGCCTCAGCGGATGTGCTTGGCGGGCTTGGTGGCGGCGTTGAGCAGGTACTCCAGGGGGCCGCGGCGGAAGAAGCGGGACCAGACCGCGGCGAACACGATCGCCCCGAGGACGAACATGATCAGCGTCACCCAGGACTCCTCGTCGTTGGTCGCGCCGAACCGGGGCAGCCAGCCCTGTATGACGAAGTGGCCGACGTAGGCGGTCAGGGACATGGTGCCCACGGCGACGACCGGTGTGGCCAGGCGGCGCAGTCGCGGGAGGCGGTCCATCGCCACCGTCGCGCCCACGATCATGAGGATCGCGACTCCCACGCTGCCGATGATGTCGAACGTGGTGCCGCTGTGCGGCCCGGCCGTCAAGAGCGACGACGCGTGGGACTGGAGCGACCCGCTGTCGAGGGGCATCGACCCTGAGCCGCCGGACGACGACCCGTCTTCCGCCGTGCTCCGCAACGCGTCCTTGCCGGCCAGCAGCAAGGACATGCCGTACGCGGCCACGGTGAGGGCGGCGCCGAGCGCGGCCAGGCGCCACTGGACGGCGGTCGCGGACAGGTCGAGTCGGGCCAGCGCCATACCGGCGATCACGAACGGAATCCATGTGATCGTCGGGTAGAAGCCGGTGAGCAGCAGATCGAGCACTCCCACGTCGCTGAGCCGGTGGAGCGGGTCGTAGGCGTTGATGCTCTGCCGGATCGGCTCGGTCAGCAGCGAGTTCAGGGCGAACGCCAGCTGTGGTGTGACGAGGGCGAGGGCGGCCGCGGTGATCGCGAGTGTCCTGGCGCGCAGTCGCACCAGGGGCAGGGCCAGCAGGAAGTAGACCCCGTAGAAGGCGAGGATGACCACTGACCCGTATTCCATCGCCATCACGGTGCCCAGCGCCAGCAGGATGACGGCCCGGATCGCGATCCGGGCCTTCGCCTGCCGGCCGGCCAGGCCGGTCTTCGGCTCCCGGCGGCCGGCGAGCAGCATCAGTGAGAACCCGGCGAGGGTGGCGAACAGGACCGACGAGTGACCGTCCGCCAGGTACCGGATCCAGCTGGCGACGCCGTCCGTGGCCGACAGCGGGGGTCCGATGTGTACGACGTACATGCCGAACACCGCCAGCGCGCGGGCCAGGTCCACGCCGACGAGGCGTCCCATCGAAGGACCGGTCGAGGCCGGCACGGCGGACTCGGGGGAGGTGCGGGGCTGCGGAGGTGAGTTCTCCTGCGGGGCTGAGGTCTCCCGCAGCGGTTGCGACTGTGTCATACGGAGAATCTCGCGCGGACATCCGGAGGCGGACCATCCGGCAGGCTTCGGTAACGGCCCCGCCGATCGGCGGGTACCACCCTGCCGACCGGCGGTGTCGCGCCCGAGCGGTCCGGCGCGACCGGACGGCGGTCTTCTCCAGCCACTCGGCGGGGGCGGACCCGACGGTTGCCGGATGGGGCGCGGAGTAACCGGGCTTCCAGGCTGGAGGCATGACACACCGTGGGTGGCGCAAGGAGCGCGAGGACCTCCTCGGATCATCGGCCGACGCACCGAGCCGTGACGCGGTCCCTGACAGGGGCGAGTTCTTGGAGTTCCTCGGCCTGACGCTGACGGCGGGCGCCTTCGTCCTGTTCGTCGTGCGGCCTGAGACAGCCGAAGCGTTGGTGCACGCCCTCGTCACCGGGGCAGCCACATTCGTCCCCTGATCCGACAGATGTCCACGCCCCGGTGCACCGGCCCGCTGACGCGGTGCCCCGAAGACTGCAGAAGAAGAGGAATCTCGTGAACACCGCATCCGCCCCGACGACGGACGAGACGTCCCTGTCCGCCCGAGAGACGGTCAAGGCACTGTGCGCTTATGTCCGGCCGCACCGGTGGGCCGTCGCTCTCGGCCTGCTGTGCGCCCTGGTCGGGGCCGCCGGGGGACTGCTGCAACCGCTGGCCACGAAGGCGCTGGTGGACCGGCTGGCGACCGGGGAGACCATCGCCGGGATCCTGATCGCGCTGACCGTGCTGGTGGTGCTGGGCACGGCGGTTGAGGCGTTCGGCGCGTATGTGCTGGAGCGGACGGCGGAGTCGGTGATCCTGGCCGCGCGGCGCACCCTTGTGGGGCGGTTGCTGCGGCTGCGGATCGCGGAGTGGGAGCGGATACCGCCGGGTGATCTGATGTCCCGGGTCACCTCGGACACCACACTGCTGCGGGCGGTCAGCACCCAGGCGGTCGTCTCCGCGGCCACTGGTGCGGTGGCCTTCGTGGCGGCGATCGTGATGATGGCGTTCCTGGACGTCGTGCTGCTGGGTGTGACGCTCGGCGTGGTCGTGCTGGTCGGCGGGGCCGCCGCTCTGGTGATGCCGCGGATCGCGCAGGCCACCGAGCGGTCGCAGGAGGCGGTCGGAGAGATCTCCATCGCGTTGGAGCGGGCCTTCGGGGCGTTTCGCACGGTGAAGGCGTCCGGTGCCGAGGAGCGGGAGGCCGCCCGGGTGGAGGCCGCGGCACAGCGGGCGTGGCGGCACGGGGTGAACAGCGCGAAGTGGGAGTCCGTGGCAGGCTCGGCGGACGAACTCGGCGTACAGCTGGCCTTTCTGGCGGTCCTCGGGGTCGGCGGGGCGCGGGTGGCGTCCGGGGAGATCCCCGTGTCCACCCTCATCGCCTTCCTGCTGTACCTCTTCTATCTGATCGAGCCGGTGTCCAAGCTGGTCGACGCCGTGTCCCACTATCAGGAGGGGGCGGCCGCGATCTCCCGGATCGCGCAGGTGGAACGCCTCTCGACGGAGCCGACCGCCCGGCACAAGGGCGCCCGGCTCGGGGCGGGGGAAGCAGTCCCGGGTGCCGTATCGGTCCGCTTGGAGGACGTGTCCTTCCGCCACCGCCCGGAGCTGCCGTACATCCATCAGCAGGTGAGCCTTCAGATACCGGCTGCCGGCATGACGGCCTTGGTCGGTCCCTCCGGTGCGGGCAAGTCGACGGTGTTCGCACTCATCGAGCGGTTCTACGAGGCCACCGGCGGCCGGGTCCTGATCGACGGCAAGGACGTACGGGACTGGTCCCTGTCCGAACTACGGTCCGCCATCGGATACGTGGAGCAGGACGCTCCGGTGCTGGCCGGCACACTGCGCGAGAACCTGGTCCTCGCGGCGCCCGACGCAACGGACGACGCCATCCGCGACGTTCTGGCCCGGACGAAGCTCGACACCCTCGTCGACCGCCTTCCCCACGGCCTGGACACCCAAGTCGGGCACCGCGGCTCGAAGTTGTCGGGCGGCGAGCGGCAGCGCATCGCCATCGCCCGCGCACTGCTGCGCAAGCCCAGGCTGCTGCTGTTGGACGAGGCGACCTCGCAGCTCGACGCCGTCAACGAACTGGCCCTGCGGGACGTCATCGCGGACGTGGCCCGGGAGACCACCGTGCTGGTGGTGGCCCACCGCCTGTCGACGGTGACACGCGCCGACCGGATCATCGTCATGGACGCCGGACGAGTACGGGCCGTGGGCACCCACGAGGAACTGGTCGCCCAGGACCGGCTGTACACGCAACTGGCGGCCACCCAGTTCCTGGCCCCCACGCCATGACCCACCGCACCCCGGGTCTCGCGAGCCGGCGCAAGCCGACTTGACGGCACGAGGCCCTGGCCGGTCAGTCCGCACTGAGCGGAATCCGCAGCCGCACCCGGTAGCCGCCCTCCACGGTCGGCCCCGCCTCCAGGGTGCCGTGCAGGATGTCGGCCCGTTCCCGCAGACCGACCAGACCCTGCTGTGAACCGGGCAGGGCCAGGGAGGGACGCGTGGGCGCGGTGTTGGCGACGGTCACTCCGACGTGGTCGCCGTCCTGCCACAGCTCGACGCGGGCCGTGGCGCCGGGGGCGTGCTTGCGGACGTTGGTCAACGCCTCCTGGACCGTGCGGTAGAGGGCCCGCTGCGCCGGTGTGCCCACGGCGGGCGGAAGCTCACCCGACAACTCCGCGTGAGTGCCGCTCGACTCCACCAGCTTGCGCAGGTCGGCCAGGGTGGGCTGAGGAGTCAGCTCGGTGGCTTTGCCGCCGGAGGCGCGCAGCAGCGTGACCATGGTGCGCAGTTCGTCGAGTGTGGTGACGCTCAAGGAACGGATCGTGCGGGCGGCCTCCTTGGCGTCCGCGTCCTTGGCGGCGACCTGGAGGGCTCCGGCCCGTACGGCGATCAGGCTGACCTGGTGGGAGACCACGTCGTGCATCTCGCGGGCCAGCTGGGCGCGTTCGCGGGCGAGCACGGCCTGGGCGTGCAGGGCCCGCTCGTGTTCCCTGGCCTCCTCGATCTCGGCCAGCCGCCGCGCCAAGTCCCGTTGCGCCTGCAGAAGCTGGCCGAACAGGACGGGGGCCGCGGCGGTCGCGAAGCTGTAGACGAAGTTGACCAGCGTCATCGTCCGGTCGACGTCGGCCAGGGGCCACGGAGTGCTGCCTGCGACGGCGGTCAGGGCGATGCACGCCACCAGGAGACGGCGGTCGCGGGAGCGTTCGGCCAGGGTGAACAGCGCCACGAGCACCGCGACGGCGATGTCCTGCATCAGCGCGATGGGCAGGGTGAGCAGGAAGACCGCGAGCGGGAACCTGCGCCGGAAAGCCAACGCGGCGCAGCCGAGCGCGGCCAGAGCGACACCGAGGCGCGTGTGCTCCCACATGTTCAGCCATACGTCCACGGCCGCCACCGCCACCAGGACGAGATCGACGACCGGAGCGGGAAGCCGCTGCAGGGGGACGCGTGCGCGGTTCATCGTCCGGCCCCGGGCCGTGGGCGCTCGTCCAGCAGTCCGGCCCGCTGCGCCAGTAGCGCGGCCTGCACCCGGCTGCTCACCCGCAGCTTCGTGAGGATCGCGCTGACGTGGTCCTTCACCGTGCCGGCACCCAGGTGGATGCGCGCCCCGATATCGGCGTTCGACAGCCCCTCCGCCACCAGGACGAGAACGTCGCGCTCGCGGGCGGTGAGCAGCCGGACTCGGGCCGCCTCCTCGTCGACGACGGCCTCGGTGCCGGGGTGGCTGTGCAGCAGGGTGCGCGACGCCTTGGGGGACAGCACCACGCCGCCCGCGGCCAGGGTGCGCACCAGGTGGGCGAGCTGCTCCGGTTCGGTGTCCTTGAGCAGGAAACCGGCCGCGCCGCAGTGCAGCGCGGTCAGGATGTACTCGTCGGCGTCGAACGTCGTCAGCATCGCCACCACCGGGGCGTCCGGCTTCGTCCGCAGCTCGCGCAGCACGGTGAGCCCGTCGACGTCGGGCATCCGGATGTCCAGCAGCACCACGTCGGGCCGCTCACGGCGGACGGTCGCCACGGCGTCGCCCCCGCTCGCGGTCGCGACGACCTCGATGTCCTGCGAGGCGCCCAGAATGAGTTCGAAGCCCGAGCGGACCAGTGCCTCGTCGTCCACCACCACTACCCGGATCACGCGCGCTCCGCCTCACCTTCATCCATGCTGTCCGACCCATGCCGACTCGACCCTAAAGCCCCACGGAGTCCCCGCTGCCCGACGAGCGGCAGGTCCAGCCACACGGCGGGGTATCACCCTCCGGTCGGCAGGGGCACCGCAGCCTTCTGCCGGATACTCCATGATCGGCCCGGCCTCCAGCCTGATCGGCATGACACCTCCCACGGACTCCCCGCTGCCCACGACCGACGCAGCGTCCCCTGCACGCGAGCGAGGTGAGCCCTCGACCGGCGCGCCCGGCGTGGGCCGACTGATCGGGCTGGACCTCGCCCGCGGCCTGGCCGTCTTCGGCATGTACGCGGTCCATGTGGGCCCCGCCCCGGGCCAGGACGGTGTGATCGGCTACCTGATGGAGCTGGCGCAGGGCCGCTCCTCCGCCCTGTTCGCCGTCCTGGCCGGCTTCGCGGTCGCCCTCATCACCGGGCGCCGCACACCGAAGACCGGGTCGGCCGGCCGCCAGGCCGTCGCCAAGGTGATCATCCGGGCCGTGATCCTGATGGCCCTGGGCACCGCCCTGACCCTGACCGGCACCCCGGTCGTGCCGATCCTCGCCTTCTACGGACTGTTCTTCCTGATCGTGCTCCCGCTGTACCGGCTGGGCGCCAAGCCGCTGGCGCTGATCGCGGCAGGCTGGGCCCTGGTGGGCCCGCAGCTGCTGTACGCGCTGAAGCCGGTGTTCGGCGGCCGCGTGTTCCTCTCCTACGGCCAGGCCGACGGCCCCGTCTCGCTGTTCTTCACCGGCGGCTATCCGGCCCTGACCTGGGTCCCGTTCGTCATCGCCGGCATGGCGGTCGCCCGCTGCGACCTGGCCGCCACGGCTGTCCGGATACGCCTCGCCCTCACCGGAGTCGCCCTCACCGTCACCGGCTACGGCGGCTCCTGGCTGGCGCTGCGTCTCGTACCCGGTGCCGCCGAAGCCGTCCGGAAAGCCGAAGAGGGGCCGGGCATGTCGTCCGTGTCGTCCGTATCGCCCGACAGCATCGGCATCTTCGGCGACACCCCCGCCGGGATGCTGGCCTCCGCGCCGCACAGCGAGGCGACCCTGTCCATCGTGGCCGCCACCGGCGTGGCGATCCTGGTGATCACCGCGTGCCTGGCCGCCGTGGACGCCTTCCCCGGGCTGCGCCGCCTGGCCGGGCCCGTCATCGCGGTCGGCTCGATGTCGTTGACGGCGTACGTCTACCACATCGTCGCCATCTGGCTCCTGGACACCGAGGGAGCGGCCGTTCAACCCCTGTACGTCCTGCTCGGCTTCATCGCGTCCGTCACCGTCCTCGCCACCGTCTGGTCCCGCTTCTTCCGGCGGGGGCCGCTCGAATGGCTGATGGGCAGGGCGACCGGGATCGCCCGGCGCATCCTATGAGACACACCCGACGGCCCTGGTCTCAGTTGGGCGCGCCCGGCGGCAGCCGCGGGGGCGGGTCGAGGCGGACGGAGTCCGGGTCGGTCAGGTACGCGGTGAGGAATTCGGCGCCCTCGTGGTGGTGGTCGCCGTCCTTCTGCCGTAGGTCCGTGGCGAGTTCGCGCAGGGTGGACCGGAGCTGGGACCGGACCGGGGCGTGCAGGGTGTCGGTGTCGAGGGTGCGCAGTGCCTGGTGGAGGAGGGCCCAGTCGGCGGTGTGCTGGACCGCTGTGCCCGCCGGGACGTCGGCGGGGACCGGGTCGTCCCGGCGCCAGGTGGCGGTCAGGAGCTCGGTGAGCAGGTCCGCGACGCCGGGCACGGCCGGATCGGTGGCGTGCTGCCAGGCCAGACGGTTGAGGCGGGCCGGGTCCAACAAGGGCTCCGTCACCAGGGTGGCCGCGGCCCGGACCGCGGCGAAGGGGTCGAAGACACGGCCCGCCCCGGTGTCGAAGTACTGGTCGGTACGTCCGGAGCGGATCGCGGGCGGCGTGAGGGCGTCCAACACCGCTGTGGGCAGGGCGAGTTGTTCGGCATGCAGCAGTGCGGAGAGCCGGGTCAGGGCCCGTCGCTGGGTGACGGCGTCGACGGGCACGGTGCCGGTCCCGGCGTCGCCCGCCAGGCCGTACGCGTACCGCACACCGCCGATCAGCCGGGCCACCGCCGTCACCTCGTGGCGGTGCAGCAGATGCAGCAGCACGGCCCGCTCCTCCAGCTCGCCGGTCTGCCGGTCGGGCGGCAACACGCCGCGGGAGAAGCCGGACAGGGCGATCCGGCGTACCCGCAGGATCGTCTCCAGCGCCTGGAGGGCGCCGCCCGCCGTGACCCACGGGACGCCGTCGGCGTGGGCGGCTTCGGGGCCGTGTCCGTCCTCGTCCGTGACGTAGACCAGCCCTGCCTCGGCGGCCGTACGGCGAAGGGCGGCGAGCTCGTGTTCCTCGTCCGGGAACCGGCCGTAGGCGTGGGCGATCAGGAAGTGGTCCCAGGGGCCGAGGCCCGTGGCGTACGCGCCGGAGAGGTCCAGGCGCCCGTCCTCAGTGACCGCGATCCGCGCGTGCGGGTAGTCCATCACCGATGGCTCGGAGTGCTGTGTGCTGGCGTAGTTGTGCATGAAACCGAGCGCGTGGCCGATCTCGTGCGCGGCGAGCCGGCGCAACCGGGCGAGCACCAACTCCTCGACAGCCGCCAGGCGTTGAGTCTCCTCGGGGTGTCCGTAGGGAGCCAGCAGCGCCTCGCCGAGGGCGCGGACCTGTTCGACGCGCTGGGAGCCGAGCCGCACCCGGGCATGCAGGACCTCTCCGGTGCGCGGATCGGCCAGGCCCTGTCCCAGGGACCAGCCGCGTCCCGCGCGGTGCACCCACACCACGCCGTTGACGTCGGGGTCGTACGGGTCGAAGTCCGCGCCGCCCGCCTCGACCCGGTACGCGTCCGGGAAGCCGATGGCGGTGAAGGCCTCCTGCCACCAGTTGCCGCCCTCGACGACCGCCGACCGCAGCGGTTCGGGGATCGCCGGGTCGACCTGGAAGACGATCGCGGGGGCATCGGGGCCGACCCGGAAGCGGGGCTGGAACCTGACCTGGGTACCGGCTCGTCCGATCAGGCCGTGGTCCGCGTAGCCGATGCCGTAACCGCCCGACGCGGGGTGGTAGCGGCGGGCGGGCATGGGCCGTTCGGGCAGCCGGAGGAAGGTCAGCTGCTGGACGAGGGTGAGGGCGCGCGGGTCGGCGGCCACCGCCCGGACCGCCGCTCCTCTGCCGGGGCCGCGGAAGGTCAGCAGCGCCGGGAGGCGCGTGCCGCGGGGGCCGGTGCGGCTGTCGGCCACGAGCGGCAGGCTGGCCGAGGGATCGATCCGGTAGTCGCCCTGCTCCCGCTCGTGGAGGTGCTCGGCGACGTGGTCGTGGTCGGCGACCACCAGTTCGGTCGCGTCGACGATCACCAGGCCGTCCTCCTCCCGCAGTACCGGCCCGCTCCAGAGAACGGACAGGGCGAAGGACTCGTCACCGGCCCGTACGGCGGCGGGGTCGCCCAGGGTCAGGAAGTGCTTGTTCCGTACGACGAAGAGCACCCGGTCGCCGACCCGGCGGAACTCCGCGAGCCGGGCCTTGCCCACCCGTCCCCGGTCGAGCCACAGGTCGCTGGAGCCGAGGCCCTGGGAGAGGGACACGGTGAGCAGGAACGGCTCGCCGAAGTGGCGGATGCCCAGCAGCAGGCGGTCCTGCGCGGCGGGGTCGGGTATGAGGTCGAGGAAACCGGGCGGGCTGATCTCTTCGGTGCGCATGGCGGGCTTCTCTCGACGAGGGCGGGCGAGGACGTCGGGGGCGTGCGAGCCATTGTGACCGCGCTGATCAACCCCCTGCCCTCGCCGGCCGCGTCGCGGTCAGTAGACCGACAGCCCGTAGGCGCTGAGCGCTTCCTGGATGGGCTGGTAGAACGTGGTCCCGCCCACGGTGCAGTTGCCGGAGCCGCCGGAGAGGATGCCGATGACCTTGTCGCCGGCGTAGAGCGGGCCGCCGCTGTCGCCGGGCTCGGCGCAGATGTTGGTCTGGATCAGGCCGTATACGACGTCTCCGCTCCCGTAGTTGACGGTCGCGTTCAGCGCGGTGACCCTGCCGCAGTGGACGCCGGTGGTCGCTCCCCGACGGCAGACGGTCTGGCCGACGTAGGCGGTCGCGGTCCCCGTGATGTCGACGGATCCGATGGTGCCGGGGTGCGGTACGGCCGGGTTGGTGTACCGGACGACACCGAAGTCGTTGCTGGGGAAGCTGGTGGCGGTGGTGGAACCGATCGTCGTGGTCTGGGCGGAGCCGGTGTACCAGGTGGTCGCGCCGTCGGTGCAGTGGCCCGCGGTGACGAAGTAGTAGGTGGATCCGCTCTGCACGTTGACCCCGGCCGAGCAGCGCCAAGCGGACGTGTAGATGCCGTCGCCGCCCGAGAGAAGGGTGCGGAGCGGGCCGTCGAGCCGTTCGAGGCGCGCGGCACCCGGGAAACGCCCGGTGGTGCGCCGCAGTTGTGCCAGATCGGTCTCCGCGACCGTGGAGTCGGCGAGCACCCGCAACGTCCCGGTGCGCTCGTCGACGGCCCAGCTCGTCCCCGCAATTCCCAGGGAACCGACGGCCGAGGCCGCGTCGGACACCGAGGTGGCGGACGGCGCGGCGCCGGCCGTGGGCTCCGTGGCCGCGCCGGCGTCGGACACCGCGAGAGCGGTCACGACGAGCAGGCTCAGCACCGAGGCGATCAGCCGTGGACGTCTGGTGGTGGTACGGCGTGCTCTGATCACCGAAGTCTCCCCGAGGTCGGTAGGTCGGGTTCGCGGCAGGCCCGAACGGTCGTCGGGCGTGCCGTACTTCCGTGCGTGGTGCTCCCGGCGCCGTGGTGCGGTGTGCGAGTGCTCAGGGCGCGGTCGTGGCGGGACGCGGCCTCAGTGTGCCCGGCCGCGCCCGGCGGGGGTAGGCGGTCGTCGGCCGACCTGGATCCGAGAGGTCAGCCGGCGGTCCGGAGGTGTTCGAGCAGCAGACGGTTCAGCGACTCGGGTGCCTCCTCGGGGATCCAGTGGCTGACACCTCGCAGGGTCTCGAACCGGTACGGCCCCTTGACCCACTGCGCGGTCTCCCGGGCGGCCACCGGTCCGAACGCGGTGTCCGCCGTGCTCCAGACGTACAGCGTGGGTACGTCGATGACGCCGATGGCGCGTTCGGGGCGGCCGGCCCGGTACCAGTTCAGCGCCGCCGTGAGGGCGCCCGGTCGGGACAGATGCCGTACGTAGGCCTCGGCACTGGCCTGCGGGACCTTTCCGGCGTAGAAGGCGCGCAGCTTCTTGGCGTCATGGGCCAGCATCTCGTTCTCGGTGGCGGGAGTCTCGCGCCAGTCGATCATGTAGCGCGACCGCGCACGCTGGTCGTCGTCGGTGCGCAGGGTGTGGGCGAGGGCGCCGGGGTGCGGGGTCGAGACGACCGTCAGTGTGCGTACGCGGGCGGGATGGGTATCGGCGGTCCACCAGGCCACCGCGCCTCCCCAGTCGTGGCCGACCAGGTCGAACGTCGTCCAGCCCAGTTGCTCCGCGATCGCGACGACGTCGTCGACCAGGATGTCGACGCGATAGTCCTCGGGGCGCTCGGGGCGGACCCCGGGGGAGTAGCCGCGCTGGTCGGGCGCGACCACGCGGTGGCCGTGCGCGGCCAGTGCCGCGATCTGGTGCCGCCACGCCGACCTCGTCTGCGGGAAGCCGTGCAGGAGCAGTACCGGGCGACCGTCCGGCGGGCCCGCCACGGTGGCGTCGAACGTGCCCGCGGGAGTGGGGATGCTCAGCTCGGTCACGGCCGACTCCTTCATACCGACTGGTCGGTCAGCCTTCTGTCGTAGGGCCGGAATGTCAAGGCGGAAGGGGCCGAGCGACAGCATGGACTCACGCCGAGGCCGGTCGGGCGGCCCCTCTGCCGAAGGCGGGCCGCTGCGACTACCGGGACGTCGCCGGAAGGCGGGGAAGGGTCTCGCCGAACGACAAGGGCAGGAAGCGCTCGGCCATGCGGGCATAGCCGGCCGCGTTCGGATGCAGGCCGTCGGGGAGGTCGGCGATGTCCTCGGGCCCGAACAACGCCGTTCCGTCGATGAGTCGGAGTCGGTCGTCGCCGTCCTTGCGGCGCTGTTCGACGTGCTGTGCGAGCAGCTCGCGGATGCGGGTGAGGGTGAGCGCCCCCATGGCGAGTTCGGCGGGGCGGTCGACGGTGTGCACGCGCAGGTCGGGGCCGACGAGGGTGGGGCCGGGCCGGCCCTCGGCGACCGGGCAGACGATGGGGGTGATGATCAGGATCGGGGTGTCCGGGTGCCCGTCACGGATCGTGTCGAGGAATCCGTGGAAGGCCGCGACGAAGGTGCGCTCCCGCATGCTGTCGGCGTTCAGCACGTTGATGCCGAGTTCGAGACTGATCGTGTCCGCGGGCAGGTCCCGGATGGCGCGGGCCATGAAGGGATCGAGATGGCACTGCCCGCCCAGACCGAGGTTGAGCAGGGACAGACCCGCGGAACGGGCGACGATCGCCGGCCACGTGCCGGTCGGCCGGTCCGCCTCCGCGCACTGGCTGATCGAGCTGCCGTGATGCACCCACAGCGGACCGCTCGCCGGAGCCGCGCACACCGACGCCCCCTCCGGCACGCGTACGTCGAGCAGTTCGAGCGTCGAGGCGACAGGGAGCCAGATCTCGACATGGCGCTCACGGGAATCGGGACCGAGAGGGAAGCGGACGGTGGCGGGTTCGGCCGGCCGGTTCTCCAGGTCCCCGGAGACGGGGTCGAGGAAGATCAGGGACTGTCGCGTGGCCACGACCGGTTCCCGCAGTTCGCCGTCGACCACCAGGTCGAAGACAGTGCCGCCGGCCGGCATGCCCGGCGGCAGGACCACGGTCAGCCGGACATCGAGCTCGATGTCGGTGGCGTCGGTGAGCAGGTCGAACCGGACACCCGAGGGCACGGCACTGTTGAATTCGAAGGCGCTGTCGGCCAGTTGGGCACGGCCCGCGTCCGGTGACCGGTGCAGGGTCACTCCGGACGGGCCGGTGGTCCTCCCGAGGGCACCGACGACACACACGAGCGCGGAACCGAGGACGGATTGCACAGCTGGGCCCTTCGGTCGTGGTCCTCGATCCGCCGGGTCACCACGGGACGGTGGCGTCCTCGCCGGGCGGCACGGTGACCTCATCGGCCACCGTGTTCCCCGGGACGCCGCGGACAATCGTGAATCCTCACCGACCTGTGCCGGTCGGGCGCGGGGGAGCCGTCGAGGCACGGACGACGAGGTCGACCGGCGGGGCGCTCGCCGGCAGGGGGTCGGCGTCCGGGTTCTCGATGGCGTGCACCAGCCGCTTGAGCCCCTCCTGTGCCACGGCGTCGAAGGGCTGCCGCACCGTGGTCAGGGGCGGAGTGACGTAGGCGGCGACCGGAACGTCGTCGAAGCCCACCACGCTGACGTCCTCGGGCACGTGCCGCCCGGCCTCCGTCAGTGCGCGTACCAGCCCGATCGCCATGTCATCGTTGGCGGCGAACACGGCGGTGACCTCGGGGTCCTGAGCGAACGCGCGGCCCGCCGCATACCCGGACGCGGCCGACCAGTCGCCCTCGACGACGGGGGCCACATCCCTCCCGTGCGAGATCAGCGTGGTCCGCCACCCCTCCAGCCGGTCCTGGGCGGCGAACCACCGCTGCGGACCCGCCAGATGATGGACCGTCACATGACCGAGCCCCAGCAGGTGTTCGGTGGCGGCACCGGCCATCAGATCGGCACCCCCGCCCGCGGTCAGCACCGCCGGGGAGGTGAGAGGCGGCGGCGGAGCACCGATGACGAGGACCGGGACGCCGACGCGGAGGGGTCCGGCTTCGCCGCCGCCCGGCTCGTCGATCGGCTCGGAGACGACGATGCCGTCCACGCCCTGGTCGAGAAGCGAGTCCACGGCACCGGCGAGCCCGGCCGGGTCGCCCTCCATCGTGTTGACCACGCGCAGCGCGTACCCGGTGTCCCGGACGACCCGCTCGACGCCCATGAGGAGGGACGCGGGCCCGTACAGGGCGGTGCCGAGCGTGATGACACCGATCGAGCGCGTCCGTCCCGACGCCAATGCCCGGGCGGCGTTGTTGCGCCGGTAACCGAGTTGCTCCGCGGCTTCGAGGACGCGTCTGCGTGCCTCGGCGGAGACATAGGGCTCTTCGTTGAAGACTCTCGACACCGTCTTCTGGGAGACCCCGGCGAGACGCGCCACATCCACACTGTTCGGCGCCGCGGAGCTGCCGCTCCGTCCTGTGCCTCGCTTCATGGTGTCTCCCGA
The DNA here is from genome assembly GCF_045041015.1 of Streptomyces sp. NBC_00019. Classification (NCBI taxonomy): domain Bacteria; kingdom Bacillati; phylum Actinomycetota; class Actinomycetes; order Kitasatosporales; family Streptomycetaceae; genus Streptomyces; species Streptomyces sp. NBC_00019. The sequence continues at coordinate 1,757,887 of NZ_CP108302.1, read as the reverse complement.
TGACCACACGATCGAGCCGCAATGATGTCAGACGCCACCGCCCGACCGCGGAGACGTCGTACCGGCGCAGGACCCGGCGGCCCGGACACGTACTGCGGTTTCAGTAGAGGGTCCTCCGGATGCGGTGGTCGGGAGTGCCAGTAGCCGCACGACGACGGGAGGGGGTCCGCCAGGACAGCCTGATCGGGTAAACGAGAGCAGATGCGGAGTTCCCTGACGTGGCTACTTTTCTGTATCGACTGGGCCGGCTGGCCTTCCGGCGGCGCGGTTACGTCGCCTTGATATGGCTGGCGGTACTGACCGCCGTCGGACTGGGTGCCCTCCAGGCGCCAGCAGCCTCCGACGAGGAGTTCTCGATGCCGGGCATCGAGTCGCAGAAGGCGTACGACCTGATGCAGGAGCGCTTCCCCGGAGCCGCCGCCGACGGCGCCACCGCCCGGGTGGTGTTCGTCGCGCCCGCTCCTCGCCGCCACCGCCACGATCTGCGACGACCCCGAACTGACCGGCACCCGGGTGCTGGTCCTGACCATGTTCGAGACCGACGAGTACGTCGCCAAGGCACTGCGCGTCGGTGCCAGCGGTTTCCTCGGCAAGTACGTCACCACCGACGCCCTCCTCGCGGGCATCCGCACGGTGGCCGCGGGCGAGGCCCTCCTCTCACCCGGCGCCACCCGTGCTCTCATCACCCGCTTCCTCACCGCCCCGGCCCCCGGCGCCCTCCTCGCACCCCCGGACCGCCTGAACGACCTCACCCCCCGCGAACGCGAGGTCACCTCCCTCGCCGCCCGAGGCAGGTCCAACGACCAGATCGCCGAGGAACTCGTCCTCAGCTACCAGACCGGGCTCGTACGGCCTGCGTCCCCCTCGCGGCCCGGCAGGCAGGAGACCGGCCAGGGCCCCGCAGCGTGAGGGCGTTCACGGCTTCACGGAGTCCTGGTCGACGAGCGTCCGAACCCTATGCTCGGGACCCCACCCCCAAGGGAAGTTGACGTCATGAACGACAAGCTCACCGTGAGCGTCCTCGGCACCGGAATCATGGGCGCCGCGATGGCCCGCAACCTCGCCCGCGCAGGACACACCGTCCGCGCCTGGAACCGCAGCCGCGCCAAGGCCGAACCGCTCGCCGCCGACGGCATCGCCGTCGCCGGCAGCCCCGCCGAGGCCGTCGAGGGCGCCGACGTCGTCCTGACCATGCTCTACGACGGTCCCGCCGCCCTCGACGTCATGCGGCAGGCCGCCTCCGCGCTGCGCCCCGGCGTCGCCTGGGTGCAGTCCACCACCGCAGGTATCGAGGGCGTCGCCGACCTGGCCGCCTTCGCTCGCGAGCAGGACCTCGTCTTCTACGACGCCCCCGTGCTCGGCACCCGCCAGCCCGCCGAGGCCGGACAGCTCCTCGTCCTCGCCGCGGGGCCGGTGGACGGACGGCGGAAGGTGACGCCCGTCCTCGACGCCGTCGGCGCCCGCACGGTGTGGACCGGCGAGGACGGCGCCGAAGGCAGCGCCACCCGGCTGAAGCTGGTCGCCAACAGCTGGGTCATCGCGACCACCAACGCGATGGGCGAGGTCCTGGCCCTGTCGAAGGCGCTCGACGTCGACCCGCAGAACTTCTTCGACGCCATCGCGGGCGGCCCGCTGGACATGGGCTACCTGCGCGCCAAGTCCGCGCTGATCCTCGACGAGCGGCTGTCCCCGCCCCAGTTCGCGGTGTCGACCGCCGCCAAGGACGCCCGACTGATCGTCGAGGCCGGCGAACGGGGCGGCGTCCGGCTCGACGTGGCCGCCGCGAGCGCGGAGCGCCTGGAGCGAGCCGCCGCGCAGGGCCACGGCGACGAGGACATGGCCGCCGCGTACTTCGCCAGCTTCGACGAGAAGGCCTGAGAGAACGTACGTGAGCCGGGCACGGACACCTCGGCCCGGGCAGCTCGTGCGGGTCACTTCCAGTCGTAGGCGTACGCGGCGACCCAGGTGATGTCGAGTTGGGCGCTGCTGCCCGGAGCCGCGCCGGCGCCCTGCAGGGCACTCTCGTTCTGGAGCACCCAGGACAGGGGCTGTCGGGGAACCTCGCGGGTGTCGTGCCCCACCTGCCGTCCGTCCACGAAGAAGCGCACATGGCCGGGCGTCCACTCGGTCGAGACCGTGTGCCACCGCGTCCAGTCGTCGCTCCCCGGGAAGTAGCCCTGTTCACCCCCGCCGCACGGATGGTGGAAGGCCGTGAGGTCCCCGGTCCACTCGCCCTCGGGATGGTCCATCTCGCAGCCCCCGCCGTAGTGCAGCCAGGCCGACTTGTAGCCCGGCGCGAGTGCGGTCACCTTGATACGGGCGCTGTACTTGCCGTACTTCATCTGCATGACGGCACGAGGTACCACTGCCGCAGCGTGCACGGGACCCCCGTCGGCGGGCCGCCACATACGGATGAACATCCTGCCGTCGCCGTTCTCCGCGGGACCCACGCTCACGGTGTCCTCCGGGTGGTAGACACCCACGACCTGCCGACTGCGGTCATTGGCCGTGTCACGCCAACCGGTCGGATAGGCCCACCAGTTGTCACGGTACGCACCGCGCAGGCCCCCGCAGTACGCGGCGGAGGTGTCGGCGTGGTGGTCGCAGTCGCTGAACCCGCCCAGCGGCACCCGGTCACCGTTGAAGTCCTCGGCGAGGACCTGCCAGAACGGCCCGCAGTCGCCGCGGGGCAGTTCGGTGCCGGTGGTGCGGCAGGCGTCGGCCGCACCGGCTTCCCCCGCCGCTCCGTCGGCACGGGGGACGCCTAGGACGGCGGCCAGGAGCACGAGCCCCATGGACACCAGCAGAGCGCGCTTACGACCGTTCGGTGCTGCGTGTGATCCCATCCGGAGGCCCTCCGGTCCTCGGTGCGCCGATGTCGTACGACGGGAAGTGCCGCGCGAGGGAGCATCCTCGCCGCGGGCCGGTGCGAACACCATCCCCGGAACGGCTGGAGTACCGGAGTGTCGGCTTCCAGTCGCGTTGCTTCGGGGCCGTCCGCTCGTTGATCTCTCCACGCGGTGAGCGATGATCGGAGAGCCCTGTGCGCATGACCGACCTCCAGCGGTGCGAGATCCGGCCCGGAAAGCTCGTGGAGTGGACCCTGCATCCGGCGTCGGTGGGCGCGGCGCGGGCGTTGCCGGACGACGCGAGGCCACCGGCGTACGTCCAGGAGTCCCACATCCGCACGGCACGGACGGTGCGGGAGGACGGGCTGTTCGTGCCGACCTGGCTCGGTACCGCCTTCGACATCCCCGGGCGGGTCGAACTCGACGTTCTGCAGGGCGCGTTGGAGGCCTGGATGCTGCGGCACGAGACGCTGCGCAGCGGGTTCAGATGGGCCGGCGACGAGATGCGGCGGTTCACACTCGACTCCGAGGCCGTCGCCCTGCACCGCGAGGACATCGGCGAGTTCGCGGACACGGTGACGCTGACCCGATACCTGCAGGACCGTTTCGACGTCGCCGCCGAGGCGCTCACCTGGCCCAACTTCCTGTTCACGGCCGTCGTACGGGACGACGGAGCGAGTGTGTACATGGCGTTCGACCACAGCAACGTGGACGCGTACTCGATCCACCGCATCACCGCCGAGATCCACGAGCTGTACGCGGCCGGCCTCGACGGGCGGGTCGTCGCGCCCGAACCGGTCGCCAGTTACGTCGACTTCTGCGCCGACGAACGCTCGGACGCCGACCGGATCGACGACACCCACCAAGTTGTCGGCCGCTGGCGGGAGTTCATCGCGCGCTGCGACGGCAGGCTGCCGAACTTCCCCGTCGATCTCGGCCTGGACCCCGAAGGCCCGCTGCCCGAGCAGAGGTTCGTCCAGGAGATGCTCGTGGACGCCGCGGACGCGTCGGCCTTCGAAGCGTACTGCCGTCCCTACGGCGGCAGTCTGGTCGGGATCGTCGCGGCCGTCGCGCTCGCCGCCCGCGAGATCAGCGGTCTGAGCGTGTACCGCACCGTCGTGCCCTTCCACACCCGGGTCAAGTCCCGCTGGGCCGACTCGGTCGGCTGGTACGTGGGCGGGGCGCCCGTCGAGATCCCGGTGGAAGGGGCCGTGGACTTCGACGCCGCCCTGGAACTGGTCCGCGCCGCACTGCGCGACACCCGGGCGCTGTCCCGGATGCCCCTGGCCCGCGTCCTGCGCCTCCTGGGCGCGGACTTCCGGCCCACCTCACCGGACCTGTACTCGATCGTCTCGTACGTCGACTCGCGCGCTATCCCCGGTGCCGAGCGCTGGCAGGAGCTGAAGGCGTACGGGCTGATCAGGGTGTCGTACGGAGACCAGGTGTGCGCGTGGGTCACCCGGGTCCCCGAGGGCCTGCAGTTCGCCTGCCGACTGCCGGACACGCCGGCCGCCGACAAGAACATGCGCCGCTGTGCGGAGCTGCTGCGGGCGCGGATCGTCGCGGTGGCGCGCGAGACCGGGACCGTGGGCGCGGGAGCGGCGGCCCGTCAGGGGTAGAGCCTTCGGCAGGTCCGCGTCCCGGGTCAGCGGGGCGTCGAGGCGGTGAGGGTGGCGAGGGCGCTGCGGAGCGCGTCGTCGGCGGGTGGGCCGTCGGGCCGGCGGGCCGCGATGTGGCCGTCGGGGCGGACGAGCAGGGCTCCGTGGGCGCACGGAAGCGCGATCGACTCGCTGGCCGTGGGCGGGGCCACGACGTACGTTCGGGTGCGTGAACATCGACAGCCGAGAACGAGCAGAGCGTTTCGTCGAGTTGCATCGAGAGGGGTGCTTCCTGCTCCCCAACGCCTGGGACGTGGGAAGCGCCCGGATCCTGGAGTCGGCCGGCTTCCCCGCCGTGGCCACCACGAGCGCGGGAATCGCCTTTTCGCTCGGGCGCCCGGACCACGATTTCCACGACGAGAAGACGTCGGACGGGCGGATCGACCGCGACACCACGATCCGCCGGGTCCGGGAGATCGCGGACGAGCTCCGGGTGCCGCTGAGCGCCGACCTGGAGGACGGGTTCGGTGAAGCGCCCGAGACCGTGGCGGAGACCATCTCGATGACCCGCGCGGCAGGCGCCGCGGGGGGCAACATCGAGGACTTCACCGGCGACCGCGCCCGGCCCCTGTACGAGGAGTCGCTCGCGGTGGACCGTGTCCGCGCCGCCCGCGCCGCCGTGGACGCCGCCGACGATCCGTTCGTCCTGGTCGGCCGGACGGATGTGCTGCTGGTCGGCGGCTCGCTCGACGAGGCCGTACGGCGGGCCAACGCCTATCTGGCGGCCGGCGCGGACTGCGCGTTCGTGCCGGGCGCCGCCGACGCCGAGACCATCGGCACCCTGGTACGGGAACTCGACGGCCCGCTCAATGTCGTCATGGGACTCACCGGCAACGCGCTGGCCCTGGACGACCTGCGCGAACTCGGGGTGCGCAGGGTCACGGTCGGCGGCAGCATCGCCCGTGCGATGTACCGTCACCTGCTGGACGCGGCAAGGGAGTTGGCGGACCGGGGCACCTTCTCCTACGCCGACGGCCAGCTCGCCCAGACGGATCTGAACGACCTGTTCCGCCAGGACTGACGCTCACCGCGGAGGCGGCGCGGGTGCCGGTTCTCACGCGGAGATCTCTTCCGTGCGGGGGACGGAGGGGCGGGCGGTGGAGTCGTCGAGGGTGCTGCGGTTGGTCTCGCGGACGAAGCAGACGGTCACCGCGGTGACGGCGGCGCCGCCGCAGAGCAGCAGGGCGACGGGGGTGCTGGTGCCGCTTCCGGCCACCAGGCTTCCGGCGATCATGGGGGAGAAGCCGGCGCCGACGAGGGTGGCGCCCTGGTAGCCGAGGGAGGCGCCGGTGTAGCGGACCTTTGTGCCGAACATCTCGGTGAGCAGCGCGCCCAGCGGGCCGTACATCGTGGACTGGGCGATGCCGTGGCCGAGGACGACGGCGAGGATCAGCAGCCCCGGCGACTTGGAGTCGACCAGCGCCAGGACGGGGAAGGCGAGCGCGGCCGAGGCGATGGCTCCGGCGAGGACGACCGGACGGCGGCCGATCCTGTCGGAGAGCGCGGAGGCGCAGGGCAGCACGACGAGCGCGACGCACGCGGAGACGGTGAGGGCGTTGAGCACCTGCGGCCGGGCGTACCCGATGCCGGTGGCGTACGCGATCATGTAGCTGGTCAGCAGCGACTGCGCGGTGAAGGCGCCGATGCCGACACCGCAGGCCAGCAGTACGGGGCGCGGGTTGCGCAGGACGTCGAGGATGGGCAGCCGGGACTCGGCGCGGTCCTTCTTCACCTCGGCGAAGAGCGGGCTCTCCACGACCTTGAGCCGGACGAAGAGGCCGACGCCGAGCAGGGCGACGCTGAACAGGAACGGCACCCGCCAGCCCCACGCCGCGAAGTCGTCCTTGGGGAGGGTGACGACGTACGCGACGACGGCGGTGGACAGCAGGGAGCCGAGCGGGGCTCCCATCTGCGTGAAGCTGGACCACAGGCCGCGGCGCCGCTCTCCGGCGTGCTCGACGACCATCAGGGTCGCGCCGCCCCACTCACCGCCGATGGCGACGCCCTGGACGACGCGCAGGGCGATCAGCAGGACCGGAGCCCACACACCGATCGTGTCGTACGTGGGCAGCAGGCCGATGAGGAAGCTGGCGCCGCCCATCAGACCCATGGTGAGCAGCAGCATCGACTTGCGGCCGAGCCGGTCGCCGAAGTGGCCGAAGAGGATGCCGCCGAGCGGTCGGGCGACATAACCGGCGGCGAAGGTGCCGAACGCGGCGATCGTGCCGACGGCCGGATCGGCGCCGGGGAAGAACAGTTCGCCGAAGACGAGCGCGGCGACCGTGCCGTAGACGAGGAAGTCGTAGAACTCCACGGCGGTGCCGAGCAGGCCGGAGGCGGCGACCAGGCGCAGCTGCCGGGTTCGCTCGGCGGCCGAGGACGGTGGTGCGACGGGGGACGAGGGCATCGCGGTCTCCCTTGAGCGGGGGAAGGACACCGCGAAAGTAGGCTCTCACATGACTGCAGTCAATAAAGTGCACAACATTAGGTGTGGAGCGGCCCGATACGCCTCACCCGGGTTCAGTGACTCTCGCCGGTCAGCAGCCGCCGGGGGTTCGCGATCCGGAAGGCGTGGGCAGCGGCCCCGCCCAGACCGAACCCGGGATGCTGCGGTGGCTCCGCATACGGCCGGTCCGAGCCCTGGACGACGGCGTCCGTCCCGAGGGCGCGGACCACGGCGTCCACGGAGCGCGGACCGTAGGAGGACGTCTCGACGAAGACCTCCGGATCCGCCGCCGCCGAGCCGTCGCCGCGGGCGGCGAAGCGCTCCCCGTGCAGCGGGGCCAGCCCGGCGAGCAGCGCGAAGCACACCCGCAGGCGAGGGTGGCGGGGGCGGCCGAAGGCGTGGAAGGCGAACCAGGCGGCGTGCATCTGCTGGACATAGGGCACCATCGCGGGCCACCAGCCGGGCCCCTCGGATCCGCCCGGTGCGGGCCCGGGGTGGACGAAGAGCGGCAGGTCGCGCTCCTCCAGCTGATCCAGCAGCGGGGCGCAGCGCGCGTAGCCGGTGGCGTCCACCAGGGCGTCGGCCGGGAGCTGGAGCCCCACGAAGCCCCCGTCGAGGTCCTGGGCCGTCGTCTTCGCGTCGATGTCCCGCACGCATGCGGCGGCCCAGGCGCCGAACGGCTCGGGGAGGGCGGCCGCACCCTCGTGGTAGGCGTCGAGGAGCGGGCGGGCCTCGGCCGACGGCAGCCACTCCACGCCGATCGGGGCCGACATCGAGACGAGCGCCCGCCCCAGACCGTCGGCCCGGGCGAGTTCGGCGCGCCGGGCGATGTCGTGGTCGGCGGGCGGGAGGTCGTACGGCGGCTCCCCGTCCAGGTACAGGGTCCAGCCGTCCAGACGCGGCGGCTCACGGCGTGAGCGCAGGGCCGCCACCAGGGACGGGGTCCACAGATGCTGGTGCACGTCGACGTTCATGACACAGGATCTCGCGGGCCCCCGCCACCATGTCCACCCCGCGGCGGACCGAACTGAACGCCCGCCGCGTCGCACCCGTACCTCCCGGCATACGTCCGGCCGACGTCCCGAAACGGAGAGGTACGTGTCCCAGCGCGCCCGCAGTCCGCTCACCGCCCGCCTGCTACTGGCGGGCGGGCTGACCCTGCTCACCCTGGTCACGGGGTGCGGCGCAGGGTCGGACGAGTCCAAGGTGAGCAGCAGTACGGAGGTGACGGCCGCTCCTTCCGCCGGTGTCGTGGCTCCCGCGAAGGTGGAGGTCATCGCCGGGCTGGTCGGCTGCAAGGTCAAGATCCGCACGGATGCCGACGAGTTGAGGGAAGGCGTGTGCCACGGCAAGGACGGTGACTTCCTCATCACCACGTTCCCCGAGGAGCGGTTCAAGCTCACCTGGCTGGACGCCGCCTCCATCTACGGCGGCAAGTACCTCGTCGGCACCCGCTGGGTGGTCAGCGCCCCGGAGGCGCTGCTGAAAAAGTTCCGCCCCGAACTCGGCGGGAACATCCAGCAGTTGTAGGGCTAGCCGACGGCCGGTTCGTAGTCGGTGATGTCGTAGCGGACCTCGTCGTCGATGGCGTTCTTCTCCCCGTCGATCTCGATGCGCGTCGGATGCCCGTCCGCCGCGTACCGGGCCTCCGCCGTGTCCGCGTCGTCGCCCCGTGCCTGCTCCAGCTCCTCCAACAGCGCGCCCAGGGTGGGTACTTGGTCGGGCAGTTGCCGTACGACCCGGCGCGCGCTGTCGTCGAGGCCGACCGCCTTCGTGACCTCGCCGCCTCGGACGGTGATCCGGAAGGTGCCGATGAGGGCCCGTTCGCCCTCGCTCGACGTCAGCGTGTACGTGTACGAGGCGGGCTCCTCCCAGGCGGGCGCGGCCGTCTCCGCCTCGTCACCGCAGGCGGCCAGGCCGCCCACCAGCACGGCCACAAAGAAGAGCGAGCGTACGACGGTCATGGCGGCCCCTTCGAAGACGGTTACTGCTACGACGCCGGCCGGCCCCAGGACGTTCGGGGCCGGCCGGCGCTCGTACCGTCAGAAGCGCCTCAGGACGACTGGGCCGTCTGGTACAGGTTCTGTGCGTCCGCGCCGAAGTACGGGCCGTACATCGCGTTCGGCAGGAAGTTGTACTTGAAGCTGTTCACCGAGGACTGGAGTCCGGTGCCGGTGGCCTCATTGAACTGGGTGAACCAGGGGCCGCCGCTGGCGCCGCCGGTCATGTTGCAGGTCAGACCGTGGTCACCGGAGAGCAGGAAGTCGCGGTAGGTGGTGCCGCTGCAGTAGATGAACTTCTGGCCGTCGTACGGGGCGGCGGCGGGGAAGCCGAAGGCGTACATCGCCTTGCTGTAGCCGGTGTTGAACGCCAGGCCCTGACCGCCGACGACATCGGTGAGCAGTTGCCCGTTCAGCGGGGCCACCACGGCCGCGCCGACGTCGTAGTTGATGTCCTCGCTCGCCGTCCACTGCGGGGTCGAGAGGGTCTTGGACGCCGACCAGGTGCCGTACGGCGTCTGCCCGTCGTGGTAGCCGGGCGCGAACACCCAGTTGGTGTGCCAGGCGCCCTCCAGTTTCACGCAGTGCCCGGCGGTGAGGACGGTGGACTTGTTGGCGCTGGTGACGGCGTTGCCGGAGCAGGAGGCGGTACGGCCCTGGTAGGTGAAGAACACCCGCCCGGCGGTCTGGACGACCGCTCCGCCACCGGTCCATGCGCCGCCGCCGTTGGGAAACGCCAGCGTGCCGACGGACGAGCCCGGCGCGCTGGGTGCGATGAGCATCCTCCTGCCCCTGCGAGGCTCGGATGCCGTCACCTCGGAGCGGTCGACGGACAGGACGTCGAGCGGAGTCGCCTGGCGCATCCGCTCCGGGGTCCAGAAGGCCTGGGTGCGTTGCTGCGCCGTGAGCGACACGGTTCCCGGGTCGGGGGCGGCGCCGGCCGGCGTGGTGAGGACGCCGGCGGTCAGCAGTGCGGCTGCGCCCACCAGGGCGGCACGAAGTCTGCCTATCACGCGGTCTCCTTCTGCGGTGGGGGTCGGAGGGTGTGACCGTTCTGCGCGCAGAGTGCCACCGATGGCCCTATTTGGGCAGGTGCACGTCAGAATGATGGCCGAAAAGGCACACTCCCTCTCCCGCGCCGACACAGGGGGCGATCTCGCCGCCACCGGGAGGATGGGGTTGACTGCGAGCCCCGGCCCGGAACCACGACAGGAGCCCTCCGTGACGTACGACATCACCGCCCTCCGCTCCCAGTTCCCCGCCCTGACCGCCGGAACGGCCCACTTCGACGGCCCGGGCGGCACCCAGATGCCCCGGCCCGTGATCGACGCCATCGCCGACGCGCTGGCGCACCCGCTGTCCAACCGGGGCAGCGTGACGCTGGGGGAGCGCAACGCGGAAAGCCTCGTCACCGAGGCCCGCCGGGCCATGGCCGACCTGCTGGGCGCGGACCCGAGGGGGATCGTCTTCGGCCGCAGCGCCACACAGCTCACCTACGACTTCTCCCGCACCCTCGCCGACACCTGGTCGCCCGGTGACGAGGTCGTCGTCACCCGCCTCGACCACGACGCCAACATCCGCCCCTGGGTCCAGGCCGCCGAGCGGGTCGGTGCCACCGTGCGCTGGGCCGACTTCGACCCGGCCACAGGCGAGTTGACCCCCGACGACATCGGCGCCGTGCTGTCCGACCGCACGCGTCTGGTCGCCGTCACCGCCGCCTCCAACCTGATCGGCACCCGCCCCGACATCGCGGCGATCTCCCGACTCGCGCACGAAGTGGGCGCGTTGGTGTACGTCGACGGTGTCCATCACACCGCTCACAGCCTGGTCGACCTGGAGTCGCTCGGCGCGGACTTCTTCGTCTGCTCCCCGTACAAGTTCCTGGGCCCCCACCACGGAGTCCTCGCCGCCGCTCCGGAGCTGCTGGAGACCCTGCGCCCCGACAAGCTGCTGCCCTCCACCGACGTGGTCCCCGAGCGGTTCGAACTGGGCACCCTGCCCTATGAGTTCCTCGCCGGGACCAGGGCAGCGGTCGACTTCATGGCCGGCCTCGACGCGACGGCGACGGGCACGCGGCGCGAGCGTCTGGCAGCGGCCTACGCGGAGCTCGAAGCGCACGAGCACACCCTGCGCACCCAGCTCGACAAGGGCCTGGCCGCTCTCCCCGGCATCACGATCCACTCCAGGGCAGCCGACCGCACCCCCACCCTGCTGCTGACCTTCGAGCACCACGCCACGACCGACGCCTACGGCTTCCTCGCCGAGCGCGGCATCCAGGCCCCCTCCGGCTCCTTCTACGCCATCGAGGCCTCCCGCCACCTGGGCCTCGGCGACACCGGCGGCCTCCGCGTCGGCCTCGCGCCCTACAACGACTCGGAGGACGTCGACCGGCTCCTGGCGGGGCTGGGAGAGTTCCTGGCACGCTGACGGGCCGTTCGCCCTGTGCGTTCCCCTCCGTCAGGGCTGTCCGCCCCGCTCCAACGGGATCCGTTCGCCCGCCTCGACCGCGACCGGCAGCCGGTTCTCCGTCGGCGGCAGCGGGCAGGTGGCCAGGTCGGTGTAGGCGCAGGGCAGATTCCCGGCGCGGTTGAAGTCGAGCGTGACCTTGCCCTCGGCGTCGGGAGCGGCGATCTGCAGGGAGCGGTTCGCCGTGTACGTCGTCACGCCCGAGGTCCTGTCCGTGAACAGCACCATCAGCGCGCCGGGCCCCCTGCCGTTGAACGCCGTGAGGCGGTGCCGCACGCCGTCCAGCTCGAACTCGACCTGGCCGGGGGAGTCGTACACGTGCTCAAGGCCCTCGACGGCGGCACCCACGGTCACCGGGCGCGGCTCGGCGAAGGGCAGGAAGCGGCCGGAGACCACCCAGCGCGGGTCGGGGGCGTAGGCCGGGGTCCGGGTGAAGGACGTACGCAACGGGTTGTCGGGATGGCGCGGGCGCACGATGTCGTGTCCGCCGCGCCTGGCGACCTCGATGACCGCGTCGCCCGCGCCCACGTACACGCTGTCCCGTTCCGCGACGACACCGAAGTCGTACCGGCCGCGCACCGGCTCCCCGTCGACGGTCAGCTCCTCGCCCTCGTCCAACTCGACCACCACCCCTTCGGCGGTGCTCGACCAGGCTCCGGGCGCGTCCTCGAAGCGCTCCGGTTCCGGGCCCAGCCAGTGGAGGCCGGTGATCGCGAGGAAGCCGTGCGGGCCGGAGAGCACGGCCTCCTTCTGCCGGTGCCACTCCTGCCATTCCTGTGCGAAGCTCACTCGGTCGACGTCCTGGACGGTCATGTCCACTCCCTCGCGCTGCGGTGGTGGTGCTCCGTGCAACCGCCGTACCGTCGCAGATCATCCCCAAACGGCAATCCGCGCGTGACCCGGCTCTCATGGCACGACGGAGACAATGCCGAGACGATGGTGGGCGTCACAGGCAGGCCGAAGGGATCCGGAATGCTCCGCAAGGTACTGGTAGCCAACCGTGGTGAGATCGCGATTCGTGCGTTCCGAGCCGGTTATGAGCTGGGCGCGAGGACGGTTGCCGTCTTCCCCCACGAGGACCGCAACTCGCTGCATCGGCTCAAGGCCGACGAGGCGTACGAGATCGGCGAGCCGGGACACCCGGTGCGGGCCTATCTCTCCGTCGAGGAGATCATCCGGGCCGCCCGTCAGGCGGGCGCCGACGCCGTCTACCCGGGCTACGGGTTCCTGTCCGAGAACCCCGAGCTCGCGCGGGCCTGCGAGGAAGCCGGCATCACCTTCGTCGGGCCCAGCGCGGAGATCCTGGAGCTGACGGGCAACAAGGCCCGTGCCGTGGCCGCCGCCCGCGCGGCCGGCGTGCCGGTGCTGGGCTCCTCCGAGCCCTCCAGCGACGTGGACGAGCTGGTGCGGGCCGCCGAGGACATCGGGTTCCCCGTGTTCGTCAAGGCCGTCGCCGGTGGTGGCGGGCGCGGTATGCGCCGGGTCGAGGAGCGCGCACAGCTGCGGGAGTCCATCGAGGCGGCGGCCCGTGAGGCGGCCTCCGCGTTCGGCGACCCGACGGTGTTCCTGGAGAAGGCCGTCGTGAACCCCCGCCACATCGAGGTGCAGATCCTCGCCGACGGCGAGGGCAACGTCATCCACCTCTACGAGCGCGACTGTTCCCTCCAGCGCCGCCACCAGAAGGTCATCGAGCTGGCTCCCGCGCCGAACCTCGACCCGGAGCTGCGCGACCGGATCTGCGCCGACGCCGTGCGCTTCGCCCGCGAGATCGGCTACCGCAACGCCGGCACCGTCGAGTTCCTGCTCGACCCGGCCGGCAACCACGTCTTCATCGAGATGAACCCGCGCATCCAGGTCGAGCACACGGTCACCGAGGAGGTCACCGACGTCGACCTCGTCCAGTCCCAGCTCCGCATCGCCGCCGGCGAGACCCTGGCCGACCTCGGACTGTCCCAGGAGACGGTCGTCCTGCACGGCGCCGCACTCCAGTGCCGTATCACCACCGAGGACCCCGCCAACGGCTTCCGCCCCGACACCGGCCGCATCAGCGCCTACCGGTCGCCCGGCGGCTCCGGCATCCGCCTCGACGGCGGAACCACCCACGCCGGTACGGAGATCAGCGCGCACTTCGACTCGATGCTGGTCAAGCTCACCTGCCGGGGCCGGGACTTCGGCACCGCCGTCAAGCGCGCCCGGCGTGCCGTCGCCGAGTTCCGGATCCGCGGTGTGGCCACCAACATCCCGTTCCTCCAGGCCGTCCTCGACGACCCGGACTTCCAGGCGGGCCGTGTCACCACGTCGTTCATCGAGCAGCGCCCGCACCTGCTGACCTCCCGCACCTCGGCCGACCGCGGCACGAAGCTGCTCACCTACCTCGCCGACGTCACGGTGAACAAGCCGCACGGCGACCGCCCCGAGCTGATCGAGCCCACGACCAAGCTCCCGCGTCAGACCGCCGAGGTGCCCCCGGCCGGCTCGAAGCAGCAGCTCACCGAGCTCGGCCCCGAGGGCTTCGCCCGCTGGCTGCGCGAGTCCCCGACCATCGGCGTCACCGACACCACGTTCCGCGACGCCCACCAGTCGCTGCTCGCCACCCGCGTCCGCACCAAGGACCTCCTCGCGGTCGCCCCGGTCGTCGCGCGCACCCTGCCCGAGCTGCTGTCCCTGGAGTGCTGGGGCGGCGCCACCTACGACGTCGCCCTGCGCTTCCTCGCCGAGGACCCGTGGGAGCGGCTCGCCGCGCTGCGCGAGGTCGTCCCCAACATCTGCCTCCAGATGCTGCTGCGCGGCCGCAACACCGTCGGCTACACGCCGTACCCGACCGAGGTGACCGACGCCTTCGTGCAGGAGGCCGCCGCCACCGGCATCGACATCTTCCGCATCTTCGACGCCCTCAACGACGTCGGCCAGATGCGTCCGGCGATCGAGGCCGTACGGGAGACGGGCACCGCGATCGCCGAGGTCGCCCTCTGCTACACCTCCGACCTGTCGAACCCGGACGAGCGGCTCTACACCCTCGACTACTACCTGCGTCTGGCCGAGCAGATCGTCGAAGCGGGCGCCCACGTCCTGGCCGTCAAGGACATGGCCGGACTGCTCAGGGCCCCGGCCGCGGCGACCCTCGTCTCCGCCTTGCGCCGGGAGTTCGACCTCCCCGTCCACATCCACACCCACGACACGGCGGGCGGCCAGCTCGCCACCTACCTGGCCGCGATCCAGGCCGGTGCCGACGCTGTCGACGGGGCGGTCGCCTCCATGGCGGGCACCACCTCGCAGCCCTCCCTGTCGGCGATCGTCGCCGCGACCGACTACTCCGCCCGCCCCACCGGCCTCGACCTGCGGGCCGTCGGCGACCTGGAGCCGTACTGGGAGAGCGTCCGCCGGATCTACGCCCCCTTCGAAGCGGGCCTCGCCTCCCCGACCGGCCGCGTCTACGACCACGAGATCCCCGGCGGCCAGCTCTCCAACCTGCGCACCCAGGCCGTGGCCCTGGGCCTCGGCGACCGGTTCGAGGACATCGAGGAGATGTACGCCGCCGCCGACCGCATCCTCGGTCACCTGGTGAAGGTCACCCCGTCCTCCAAGGTGGTCGGCGACCTCGCCCTGCACCTCGTCGGCGCGGGGGTCTCCCCACAGGACTTCGAGGCGACGCCGGACCGGTTCGACATCCCCGACTCCGTGATCGGCTTCCTCCGCGGCGAGCTGGGCACCCCGCCCGGTGGCTGGCCGGAGCCCTTCCGCAGCAAGGCACTCGAGGGCCGCGCCGATGCCAAGCCCGCACCGCAGCTGACCACGGAGGAGCGCGACGGACTGGAGAAGGACCGGCGCGTCACCCTCAACCGCCTGCTCTTCCCCGGCCCGACGCGCGACTTCGAGACGCACCGCCAGTCCTTCGGCGACACGAGCGTCCTGGACAGCAAGGACTTCTTCTACGGCCTGCGCCCGGGGAAGGAGTACGCCGTCGACCTCGAACCCGGCGTCCGTCTCCTGCTGGGCCTGGAGGCCATCGGTGAGGCCGACGAGCGCGGTGTGCGCACGGTGATGTCCACCCTGAACGGCCAGCTCAGGCCCATCCAGGTGCGCGACGCGGCCGTCGCCTCGGATATTCCGGTCACCGAGAAGGCCGACCGCTCCAACCCCGGCCATGTCGCCGCCCCGTTCGCCGGAGTCGTGACGCTCGCGGTCGTCGAGGGCGACGAGGTCGCGGCCGGCGGCACGATTGCCACCATCGAGGCGATGAAGATGGAGGCCGCGATCACCGCCCCCAAGGCGGGCAAGGTCTCCCGGCTCGCCATCAACCGCATTCAGCAGGTGGAGGGCGGCGATCTGCTCTTCGTGATCGGCTGACGGCCGCACGCGGTAGGGCGAGGACTCCGGAACCCGTGATCCGGGTCCTCGCCCCTAGCGCGCCGCGTCGCCGGTGTTGTCAACGTGCTCGTGCGACAGTCCCTCGGACAGATAGGTACCTTGACATAGGTATCTCTGCATACCCATAATCATGCGTGCCCCCGTCCAGCGCCTCCGCCCAGGAGATCGACCGCGTAGCCGCCGATCTCCTGCTGTGCCTGCCCGCGCTGCACCGGGCCATGGACCGGCGTATCGGCCAGGACTTCCCGCACCCCAAGCCGCCCGAGGCTCAACTGGCCCTGCTGTGGCATGTGCAGGCGAATGAGGGCGTCACGGTTCGCGAGGCCGCCGAGGCCCTGATGATGAAGCCGAACAACGTCAGCGCCCTGGTCTCGCAGCTCACCCAGCAGGGAGAGCTGGAGCGTCGGCAGGACACCGCCGACAAGCGGATCGCGCACCTGTATCTGACGGAGACCGCCCGGGAGCGGATCGCCCAGGTCGAGCAGCTCATGAGCGTCCATCTCGTGGACGCGCTCAAGGCGTTGACGGACGGGGAGCGCCGAGCGCTCGGTGCGGCGACGGGCGCTCTCAGTGCCTTGACCGGTCACCTTCGCGCCGCCCAGGGCTGACGTCCCGGGCGGCCTGCCCGTCTGTCCATCTGTCCCTGCCTTCTTCGCTGACTTCCTCCTTCTTCAGCATGATCTAGCGAGGAACCCCGGGCGTTCACGCCCGGGAGGAATCGCTTCTCTCGGCTGCTTTGACCCGCGCGGGCGCACGGGTCTGCGCTGTTGACCTCAGTCAGGACGCTTCTGGTTCGCGATGTACTCCTTCACCAGGGCGAGCGGTGCGCCGCCGCATGATGCGGCGAAGTAGGACGGAGACCAGAAGTGCTCGCCCCACAGGTACCGGCGGATGTGGCCGGGGAACTCCTGGCGCAAGCGGCGGGCGGAGACGCCCTTGAGGCTGCCGACGAGTCGGGAGATGGCGACCTTCGGTGGGTAATGCACCAGCAGGTGTACGTGATCGCGCTCGCCGTTGAACTCGCGCAGGTCCGCGCCGAAGTCCGCGCACACATCCCGCATGACCTCTTCGCAGCGCTTGAGGATGTCGTCGGTGAACGGTCCGCGCCGGTACTTGGGGGTGAAGACCAAGTGCGCATGAAGGGTGTAGACGACGCTACGGCCCCTGCGGATATCGGGGTTTGGTTCCCATCGAGGTGACATAGAGCAATGCTATATTCGTCCCCGTGAAGATCGTCGTGCAGGTGAAACTCGTGCCGGATGCCATCCAGGCGTCGGTACTCGAGTCGACCCTGCGCACGGTCAACGACGCCGCGAACTGGGTGTCGGAGGTGGCGTTCGAGCACGGTGTTCCGCGTGAGTACGAGTTGCGCAAGCACACCTACGCCGAACTCAAGGCCCGGGGCTTCGGGGCGCAGGCCGCGCAGCACACCATCAAGAAGGTGCGCGACGCCTACACCACACTCAAGGCCAACGTTCGGGCCGGGAATCTTGGGAAGGAAGGCTCCAAGCGCCGCCGTAAGGCGGAGTCCAAGCCGATCGTCTTCCGGCCCGAGGCCGCCCAGGCGTACGACGACCGGTGCCTTTCCTGGCAGTACGACCAGCAGACCGTGTCCATCTGGACCACTTCCGGACGGCTCAAGAGCGTCCGCTTTGTCTGCTCCGCCGACGCGCTCAAGACGCTCCGGGCGCACCGGCAGGGAGAGTCCGACCTCATCGAGCGTGACGGCGTCTTCTACCTGATCGCCACCTGCGAGGTACCCGAGGCCGAGCAGTACGGGCCGGACGGCTTCATCGGCGTGGACCTCGGCATCGCCAACATCGCCACCACGTCCACCGGCTACCTCGCCGCCGGGCGGGGGCTGGGCAGGTACCGCAAGCGACAGCTTGTCCTGCGTGCCAAGCTCCAGAAGAAGCGCACCAAGAGCGCCAAGCGGCGACTCAAGGCCCGTGCCCGCAAAGAGGCGCGGCACGTCGCCAACCAGAACCACATCATCTCCAAGACGATCGTGACCGAGGCTGAACGCACCGGGCGCGGCCTGTCCCTCGAAGAACTCAAGGGCATCCGCTCCCGGGTACGGCTCCGCAAGCCCCAACGGGTCGCACTCCACTCCTGGGCGTTCGCCCAGCTCGCAGACTTCATCGTCTACAAGGCCAAGCGGGCAGGCGTGCCCCTGGTCTTCGTCGATCCCGCGTACACGTCGCAGACATGCGCCGCGTGCGGCCACGTCGACAAACGCAACCGTGTCGACCAGGGGCTTTTCATCTGCCGGGGGTGCGGGGTCGTTGTCCACGCCGACCGGAATGCTTCCCACAACATCGCCACCCGTGGCGAGAGCGTGTGGAACGCGGGGCGTGAGTCACGCGTCCCTGCCACCCGATAGGGGTGTCTGGACGGAGGAGTCCAACCCGGCAGCCAGCCGGGCACTACCTCCAAGCCCGGTCCTTCAGGGCCGGGTCAAGTTGACAACAAGGACCTGGCTTCCCCATGCCCTCTTCCACCGCCGTCCCGGTCGGCGTGCCCGCGCGCCCCGACGAGGTCCGCCGCAGCCCCCGCTCCAACCCCTGGCTGACCCTGACAGCCGTCGCCTTCGGCCTGTTCATGGTCGGCCTCGACGGCTCGGTCGTGGCGATCGCCAACCCCGAGATCGGCCGCGACCTCAACGCCTCCACCGCCGACTTCTGTGGGCACCTCCCACGCCCTTAAGGCAGTGGGGGAGGGTCACCAACTCCTACCTGCTGGCCCTGGCGGCCGCCCTGATCCTCGGCGGCAAGCTCGGTGACCGTCTGGGACGGCGCACCTTCTACCTGATCGGCGTCGCCGGCTTCACCCTCGCCTCCGTCGCGATCGGGCTTGCCGGCTCGATCGAGGGCGTGATCGTCTTCCGCGCGGTCCAGGGCTTCTTCGGCGCCCTGCTGATGCCCAACACCCTCGGCCTGCTGCGCGCGGTGTTCCCGCCGAGGAAGTTCGGCATGGCAGTCGGCATCTGGGCCATGGTCTCGTCCGTGTCCACCGCGCTCGGCCCCATCGTCGGCGGTCTGCTCGTCCAGCACGTCAACTGGGAGTCCGTCTTCTACATCAACGCCCCCATCGGGGTGATCGCCCTCGTCTACAGCGCGCTCGTCCTGCCGCAGAGCAAGAACACCGCGGCCACGGGGGAGAAGTTCGACATCCCCGGCGTCGTCCTGCTCGCCGTGGGTCTGCTCGCCGTCGTGTTCGGCGTGGTCAAGGGCGAGACGTGGGGCTGGACTTCGGCCGGCACCCTCGGTGCGATCGGCGCGGGCGCGGTCGTCCTGCTGGTCTTCGGCCTCTACGAGACCCGCGTCGCCCACCCGCTGCTGCCCATGCGGCTGTTCCGCAACCCGGCCCTCACCGTGGGCACGGTCATCACCGCCGGTTCAGCGCCCGGTTCACCATGCCGCTGGGCATGCTGCTCCAGGCCGCCGCCATGTTCACCATGCTCACCTGGAGCGCCGACTCCTCGTACGCCACCATGTGGCCGCCCTTCATCGCGATGGGGCTGGGCGTCGGCATGGTGATGTCCGCCTCCTCGGAGGCCATCGTCGGCAACGCCCCGGTGCGGGACGGCGGTGTGGCCGGAGGTCTTCAGGCCACCGCGCTGCAGATCGGCGGCGCGCTCGGCACCTCGGTCCTGGTCTCCGTCATCAGCAGCCGGGTGGGGTCCACCCTCACCGGCGAACTGACCGACGCCGGGGTGCCCGCGCGGACGGCACAGGGGCTGGGCGAGGCCGAGGACGCGGTGGCCATGGGGGTGGCGCCCGTCTCCGACGCGATGCCGGTACAGCTGAAGGCCGCGGTGGTCGAGGGCAGCCACGGCGCGTTCATGAACGGTGTGCATACGGCGGTGCTGGCGACCGGGGTCCTCGCGGTGCTGGGTGCGATCGCGGCGGCGATCGGGGTGCGGCGGGCTCCGGCCGTGGAGCAGGGAGTATGATGCTTTAAGTCTCAAACACCTAGTGTGTCCCCGGATCGAGGTCCCCCCATGCACGTCGTCATCAGCGGTTCTTCGGGATTGATCGGCGGCGCCCTGGCCGCGTCGCTGCTGGACGACGGGCACCGGGTGACCCGACTGGTCCGCCGGGAGCCGCGGTCCCGCGACGACGGCAGCGCGGAGGCGCGGTGGGATCCGCAGGCGGATCTGCTGGATCCCACCGTGCTCGAAGGCGCGGACGCGGTGGTCGGGCTGGCCGGGGCCGGCGTGGGGGACCGCCGCTGGACACAGACGTACAAGAAGCAGATCCGTGACAGCCGCGTCCTCGGCACCACCGCCCTGGCGACGGCGATCACGGCCTGCGAGAAGCCGCCGCCGGTGTTCGTGTCCGGTTCGGCGGTCGGCTACTACGGCGAGACCGGCACGGCCGAGGTCGACGAGTCGGGCGCGCCCGGCCGGGACTTCCTGTCCGGCGTCTGCCAGGAGTGGGAGTCGGCCGCACAGGGCGCCGGCGCGGTCGGCACGCGGGTCGTGAACACACGCTTCGGCATCGTCGTGTCGCCTCGCGGCGGAGCGATGGGACGCTTGCTGCCGCTCGCCCGCGCGGGCCTCGGCGGGCGCCTCGGCAGCGGGGACCAGTACTGGAGTCACATCTCCCTGACCGACGCGGTCCGCGCCCTGCGCCACATCGTCGCCACGGACGGCATCACCGGACCCGTCAACATGACGTCCCCGCACCCCGCCACCAACCGCGACGTCACCGCCGCCGTCGGCAGGGCCCTGCACCGGCCGACCGTTCTCGCGGTGCCGGGCTTCGCCCTGCGGCTCGTCCTGGGCGAGTTCGCCGACGGCATCCTGATGAGCCAACGCGTGGTGCCGGGCGCCCTGCAGGCCTCCGGCTTCACCTTCGAGCACCCGACCATCGACGCGGCGCTCGCTTCCGCGGTCGGTCGAGAGGGAGTGGGCTGATCGAGTGGTGACGTTCTTGAGGCAGGCGTACGGTCGAACAGTGGACGCCACCGTTCACTGAAAGCGCGATATCTCATGACCAGCAACCCCCAGCCGACTTCCGCAGCTCAGGCCACCACCGGGAAATCAGGCGGTGGCGGAAACGGCATGGCGCTGCTGGTCATCGCCTCGTGTCAGCTGATGGTGGTCCTCGACATCACCATCGTGAACATCGCGCTGCCCGACATCCAGCGCTCCCTGGACTTCTCCACCACCAGCCTTGCCTGGGTGGTCAACGCCTACACCCTCACCTTCGGCGGTCTGCTGCTCCTCGGCGGCCGCGCCGGTGACATCCTCGGCAGACGGCGGGTCTTCATCTGTGGCGTCCTGCTCTTCGTCCTGGCGTCCCTGCTCGGCGGGTTCGCGCAGAACGAGGCCCAACTCCTGTCCGCGCGCGCCCTCCAGGGCGTGGGCGGCGCCATCGCCTCCCCGACCTCCCTCGCCCTGATCAGCACGACCTTCCGCGAAGGCCCGGAACGCAACCGGGCGTTCGGGGTGTTCGCCGCGGTCTCGGCGGGCGGCGGAGCGATCGGACTGCTCGCCGGAGGCATCCTCGTCGAGTATCTGAACTGGCGATGGGTGCTCTTCGTCAACGTCCCCATCGGACTGCTCATCGCCCTCGCCACGCCCCGCTGGATCAAGGAGTCCGAACGCCACCCGGGCCACTTCGACATCACCGGCGCACTGACCTCCACCGTCGGCATGGTGCTGCTGGTCTACGGGTTCATCAGAGCCGCCCAGGAAGGCTGGCGGGACGCGCTCACGCTGGCCTCGTTCGGCGCGGCCGTCGTCTTCCTCGCGCTGTTCATCATGGTCGAACGGCGTTCCCGGCAACCGATCACACCGCTGCACATGTTCGCCGACCGCAACCGCGCGGGCACCTACGGCATCATGCTGTGCCTCGCCGCCGCGATCTTCGGCATGTTCTTCTTCCTCACCCTGTTCGTGCAGAACGTCCTGGACTTCAGCCCGTTGGCCACCGGGTTCGCCTTCCTGCCGGTCAGCGCGGTCATCGCGGTCGGCGCCGGGCTGGCCTCGCGGTTCCTGCCCGTCTACGGGCCCAAGCCGTTCATGGTGGTGGGCGCGATCCTGGCCGCGACGGGACTGGCCTGGCTGACCCTGACCGATGTCCACTCCACCTACGCGGGCAGCGTCCTCGGACCGATCCTCGTCTTCAGCCTGGGCATGGGCATGGAGTTCGTCTCGCTCACCCTGATGGCGCTCTCCGACGTGCCCGTCCAGGAGACCGGCGCGGCCTCCGGACTCCTCAACGCCACGCAACAGGTGGGCGGTTCGCTGGGACTGTCCATCCTGGTCACGATGTTCGGCACGGCCAGCACCAACGAGGCGGAGAAGCAGGTCCCGCTCTTCCTGGAGCAGGCCACCCCGGCCGAACTCCTGCAGTTCAAGCGCACCGGGCAACTCCCCGGCCACTGGGGCGACGAGGTCCTGACCTCCGGAGTCTCGGCCGCCTTCGTCGTGGCGGCGATCTTCACCGTCGCCGCCGCGCTGATCGCCGTCTTCGCCATCCAGGTCCGCCCGTCCGACCTGGAACGCCTCAAGGGCGACGGCGTGCCCTCACCCCCGTGAGGCCGGCGTGGGGACAAGACCCAACCGCTGGGCGCGCAGCACCGTCCCGAGCCGGTCATGGGTGCCGAGCTTTCGGTAGACGTTCGCGACATGCTTGTGCACCGTCCGCTCGGATATGCCGAGGCGGCGGCCCATGGCGGCGGCCGTCAGCGCGTCGCCCAGCAGGAGCAGCACGGTCGACTCCCGCGGTGTCAGCCCCACGTCGTCGCCACTCGGCACGACCACCCGCTGCAGGAGCTGGCGTTGCTGCTCTATCCCCGCCAGCAGCGGCTGAAGCCGCCCCGCGACGACGACTTCCTCATCGGTGAAGTCCCGCCCGGAGCGGTAGACGATGCAGCCGGTGATCGGCGCCCTCGACTGCGGCAGCGGAATCCCCAACGCGTGGTCCACGTCCATGATGTCGTCGAGCAGCCGCGCGGTCGGGCTCGCGGACCACTCCCGCCCGGCCGCCCGACGCGCCGTCACCGGAGCCCGGTCCGGGCTCGCCTCGTAGCGCTCCGCGAGGGGATACCCGGCGCGCAGCAGCCCCATGGCCTCGTCCCCGAGCGCGTCGAACTCCGGGGCCACGCCCGGCGACAGACCCAGCGTGCCGCCGCTTTCGCTCCAGTCGTCCAGCTTGTAGATCAGGACCGGCCTCGATGAGGTCATCAGTCGGATTAGCTAACCGTAGTGGTTCCGTGGCAGAGTGTGACGCGCACGCCCGGCGCCCAGGCGACGTCGGGCACCCTCCCCGGTCAGGGCCTGCGTGTCTGGCCGGCCAGCGTCCGGAGGGACGTGCCACGCGGGCCGACGGACTCGTTCGTCGACACCAGGGCGCGAAGGCGATTGGCCTACATTCCTGAGCAACACCGGGAATCATTAAGCCAATCAGAGACGCTCGGAGGGGATGCCTTGTTCTCTCCTTTTCTCCGTGCTGACCGCCGGTACGAGGGACCGGCGGTCCGCACGGAGCTTCTCCTAGGGCCCGTCCGGCCGCACGGCGTCCGAGATGGACTTGACGCCACCGTGAGCCGTGAGACCGCCGTCCACCGGAATGTCCGTCCCGGTGATGAACGAGGACTCGTCGGAGATCAGGAAGACCACCAGCGGGGCGATGTCGTCGGCCCGGCCGCTGCGCCCGAGCGGCGTCTCGCGGATCGTCGTCTCACGGAACGCCTCGGTGGCCGCGGCCGTCATCTCCGTCTCGATGTAGCCCGGATGGATCGTGTTGACCCGGATGCCCCGCGGCCCCAGCTCCATCGCCGCGATCCTCGACACCCCGCGCAGCGCCCACTTGCTGGCCGTGTACGCGACCGGGTAGTAGCCGGTCAGCGCGGCGGACGAACCGACGTTGACGATCGACGAGCCCGGCGGCATCAGCGGGGAGAGCTGCTGGATGCCGAGCAGGGGACCGGTCGTGTTGACCGCCTGCACCTGCGCCATGTCCTCGGGGCTGACCTCCCCGAGCCGCCCGCGCTGGATGACGCCCGCGTTGTTGACCAGGCCGTGGACATGGCCGTACGTCGCTCTCAACTCGGCGGCCAGCTCGGCCCAGTCGGTCTCGTTGCTCACGTCGAGGCGACGGCAGCCGTCGCCCTCCGGCCGTACGTCGGTGGCGATCACCTCGGCCCCGGCCCGGGCCAGGGCGGCCGCCTCCGCGGCGCCCTGACCACGGGCCGCACCCGTGACGACCACGACTTTCCCGGACAGCCGGGATGTGCTCTCACTCATGCGGGCAACCTACTGCCCCGGCACGTCCAGCCCCGGCTCGTAGACGGGCTCGGGGTTGAACACCGGGTGATAACTCTCGGGCGGAGCAAGGTAACTGACGGGCAGCCCACCGGTGTCCACGACGATCTGATCCACGGCGATCGCCGCGTCCACCATGAAGATCCGCAGAATGTGGTCACCGGCTTCGGCGACGGTCACGTTCGCCGTCAGCTTCTCGACGCCGTCCTCCACCTGACGCGCCCATGCGTCCCCCCGGTTGCCGGTGGCGACCGACTGCCCGCTGAGAACGGTGGCCGGCCCGTCGTCGAGCGCGACGGCCACCCGGCGTTGGCCGCGCTCGTCGAGGGAGGGCAGCCGGAACACGGTGACGGGGAAGGTGCCCGTGCTCGCGAACCGCACCCGGTATCTCAACTCCGGTGCCCGGTCGGCGAAGTCCTCGGTGACCGAGGCGGCCGTCGACGGGATCGCCTCCATCGCGCCCGTACGACGACCGAGTCCCGGTACGACCCGCCAGCGCGCCCCGCCGCGCGCCACCTGCTGCGCGAAGTGAGCGGCGTCGATCGACACGAACCCGTTGGCCTCGACGAACCCCCGGGCTCGCCGCAGGGCCCGCTCCCCGTCGTTGACCACCCGCACCGGCACCTCGGCACGCTGTCCGGCCCCGGCGAAGGTGACCGTCGTGTCGAGCGTGCCCTCCGGTGCCCGCGCCCAGTCGATCTCGACCCACACCCGGGTCTGCTCGGTGAGGGATCCGCCCGCCGAGCTGAGCCGGAGCCAGGAGGCCCCGGGCTCGGCCGTCCAGTCCAGGGCGAGGAAGCCGGTGTTGAAGACGTCCACGAACCGACGGTCGCGGGTGGCGGAGGAGAAGGACAGCGGCCGGGCCGCCCCGGTCTCGTTCCCCTCGGCCGCTACTCCCAGCCCCGAGGTCTCGCGGCGGGCGACCCTGGCGACGCTCGGCCGCCCCGGTGCCTTGGGGATCTGCGAGGGGTACGGGTTCACGATCCCGTCCCACTTCCCGCCCGCCACCTCGGTGTTGTACCGCTTGGTGAGCGCCACCTCCTGGGCGTGGGCGGCCTCGGCCAGGTCCGCGAACCGGTTCGTCCCCGCGCCGCGCCCCTGCGTCACCGCCAGCCCGTTCCGGTCCGCCCAGTAGTACTTCAGGTTCATCAAGTAGGCACCGTGGACCGGGTATTCGACCAGCTCGTAGAACGCGTCCCGGTACGCCTCGGGCAACTCGGCGCCCACCGCCCGCACCCGCCCCAGCAGCCGGTCGTACGCACCCAGCCGGCGCCCCGCCTCGTCGCCGTGGTGGATCACGGACAGGATGCCGCGGGCGATGAACTCCGGCCGCAGCTCCGCCGCCAGCCGGTAGTACTCGGTGCGGATCGCCGCGATCTCCCGCCGGTGCAGGCGCCCGAACTGCCGCCCGGCCCACTCGGCGAGGAAGTCCTCGACGTCGTCGGCGTCCCACCGGTCCACGTCCCAGGCCATGTCCATGGAGAAGGACAGCCCGGTCTCGATCGACTTGAGGTCACCCACGTTGAAGATCCACATGCGGTCGACGCCGTGCTCGTACACACGGCGCAACTCCTGCCAGACCTTGGCCAGTTGAGTGGTGTCCAGCCACAGATAGCTCTTCGGGCGGCCCCAGTAGGAGAGGTGGTAGTAGATGCCGTTGCCGCCCGGGCGGGCACGCTCCGTGTCGTTCGGCAGCTGGCGCATGTTGCCGTGGTTGTCATCCGGCCAGATCAGTGTCACGTCCTCGGGGACCTGGACGCCCGCGTTGTAGAGGTCCAGAACCTCCTTGTACGGGATGAAGATCTGCGGCTCGGCCGCCGGACCGACCTCCTCGGTCAGGGTCCGGCGCTGGTCGGCGATGATGTCGTTCATCACGACGACCTTCTCGGGGATCGTCGTCGCGTACTTCGTCTCCAGCGCGCTGTCGTGCAGCCCGCGCATACCGAGCGTCCAGCTGCTCTCGTACGCCGCGTTCTGTCTTGCCCGGGCCCGCCAGTAGTCGGAGATGACCGCGGGGTTCACGGTGTAGTCGTACACCGGCGGGGTGCCGTCCGCGTTCGGGTGCTCGGCGGCCCACGGCTCCCACTCGTGGACGCCGTTGCGCAGCAGTGCCTCGGGGTGGCTGGAGCCGACGACGATGCCGTAGCGGTCGGCCAGTTCGGGGTTCTCGCGGTGCTTGTTGAAGAAGTCGGAGTAGGGGTGCATGGCCGGCCACAGGTAGTTGGCCTTGAGCCGGAGCAGGAGCTCGAAGACGCGCTTGTACGTCTCGGGGCCGATGTTCTTGTCGGTCTCCTGGGTGCGGTGCGACCAAGTGGTCAGGTTCTGCTCGTCGTTGATGAAGATGCCGCGGTAACGGACGGACGGCTCACGCCGTTTGAAGGTGTCTGCCGGGAGTGTCACGGTGTCACGGCGCTCGACCGGCACGTCGGCCCACCAGTACCAGGGCGAGACCCCGATGCGCTCCGAGGTGTCGTAGACGCCGTAGACGGTGCCCCGCCGGTCGCTGCCCGCGATGACCAGGGCGCGCCGCACACCGGGTACCGGGCGCTCCACCACCTGGGTCACGGAGGCCTCCCAGCGCCCCCGGACCCCGGAGACGTCGAGCCGCCCGGCCTCGACGAGGCGGTCGATGACGGGACTCGAGCCGATCGTGCCCACCAGGACCAACCGGTCCGCGTTCGTGGGCAGTTCGTGCAGCAGCCCCGGCCGCACTCCGCCGACCCGCTCGATGTCCGCCTGCAGATCGCCGGCGGCGCGGATCACGGCGGGGTCGTCGACGGCGTCCACGAACACGTCGACGGCGGCGCCCTCACCCACCAGGCGGAAGTCGGGCCGGCCGGAGTCCGCGGCCAGGGCGGTCGCGGCGGGCAGCAGCCCGGGAAGCAGGGGAGCCGCTCCTGCTGCGGCCATTCCCCGCAGGAAGGACTTACGGGTCCAGGACGTTGGCTGGCCGTTCGGTTCGTGGTGCGGCACGGAACGCTACCTTTCCGCGCCGGTCCGCGTCGGCTCGCGCACGGAACTGTCGGCGGAGCTCGGCGCATGACGGACTGGCTGGCTGCTTAGAAAGCGCTTGCTGTGCAGCCTAGGCCAGGGTTTCCCGGGGCGTCCAGAGTGGTGCGTGGGGTGACTTGGGAGGGCGGCCACTGTCGCGGACACGTGGCGGGGAACGCGGCGGCGGCCCTCCGGGACATGGAGGGCCGCCGCCGGGTGGCTGTGCCGGGGATCAGGGGCAGCTGATGCGGATGTCGCCCGTGTCGGTCGTGCAAGTGTCCGTGTTGAAACCGCCGTTGGCGGTGTCGTTGCCGGAGACGCTGTCGACGGTGTTGAGGTTGTCGGTGCCGTAGTTGCCGATCAGGTTGTCGTTGCCGGGGCCGCCGTTGAGCGTGTCGTTGCCGAACTGGCCGTCGAGGCGGTCGTTGCCGTATCCGCCGTGGACGGTGTCGTTGCCGTAGCTCGCGTTGACGGTGTCGTCGCCGCCGAGGGCGCAGATCACGTCGTTGTTGTAGGTGCCGGTGAGGGTGTCGTTGCCGCTGGTCCCGATACGGGTGCAGCCGCGGGCGTTGTTGACGGTGGTGGTCCTGGTGGCCGTGTTGTTGGCGGCGGCCGGGTCGGTCGTGGTGGCGGTGACCGTGGCACGGTCGGTGAGGGTGCCGGTGGCGCGGGGTTCCACGACGATCGTCACCGTGGCGCCGGGGCCGGCGGCGGAGACGCTGCCGAGGGCACAGGTGGCACCGGTGGCGGTGATCGTGCAGCTGCCCTGGGTGGTGGTGGCGGAGATGACCGAGGCGGCGAGTCCGCTGAGCGTGTCGGTGAGGGTGACGCCGGTCGCCGTGGTGCCGGCGGTGGTGTTGGTGACCGCCACGGTGTAGGTGGCACGGTCACCGATGCTCACCGTGCCGGTGCCGCTCTTCGTGACCGAGAGGTCCGTGCCGCTCGGAGGCGGTGGCGTGCTGCCGCCGCCCTGGAAGCGGGCCAGCGTGAAGTCGCTGTTCGGACCGCCCGAGCCGGCCGCGACGATTCTGCCGGCGGAGTCGAGCTTCACGCCGCGTGCCACGTCGACGCCGTCGAAGTCCGCGGTCGCCTGACCGGCGGTGCCGAAGCCGCTGTCCAGGCTGCCGTCGGTGTTGTAGCGCAGGACGGAGAAGTTGCTGCCGCCGGTGCCGGCGGCGACGATCCGTCCGTCCGGCTGGAGCACCACGTCGGCGGCACCGGCCGTGGGCGTGAGGACCCGGCCGTCGCCGTCGAAGCTCGTGTCCAGGCTGCCGTTGGCGTTGTAGCGGGCCAGCGCGGCCCGGCCGTCGCTGCCGCCCGCCGCGACGATCTTGCCGTCGGGCTGGACAGCCAGCGACTCCACACCGTCGTAGCCGCCGAAGTCGGTGCGGGCGATGCCGTCGCCGTCGAAGCTCGTGTCCACGCTGCCGTCGGTGTTGAAGCGCATCAGGGCGAAGTCGAAGCGGGTGGAACCGACCTCGCCCCCGACGACGATCTTCCCGTCGGCCTGCAGGGCCAGGGCACGGCCGTCCCCGCCCTCCTGGAGGTCCGGTCCCGCCGGATTGGCGGTCACCGTGCCGTCCCCGCCGAACGTGCTGTCCGGGGTGCCGTCGCCGGTGAGGCGCAGCACGGCCATGCGGCCCCCGGTGTAGCCGGCCGCGACGATCCTGCCGCTGGAGTCGATCGCCACGTCGAGGGCCTCGGTCGGGCCGGCGATGTCGGCGAAGACCCGGCCGTCGCCGCTGAAGGTGTCGTCCAGGGTGCCGTCGGCGTTGTAGCGGACCACCACGAACCAGCAGCAGTTCTCGTACTCCCGCCAGCTGCTGCCCACCACGACGATCTTGCCGTCGGCCTGGAGCACCACGGCGTGGGCGTCGCTCCACTGGAAGTTCGTGTCCATGTTGTTGACGGCGGTCGTCACCGTGCCGGCGCTGTCGCCGTCGTGGCCGCCGAAGCCGGTGTCCAGGGTGCCGTCGGCGTTGTGGCGGGTCAGCGCGAAGCGGCTCTCCAGCACCGACTCGTCGGTGGAGGTGCCGACCGAGACGATCTTTCCGTCGGCCTGCAAGGCCACGTCATTGGCGTGATCGTCGTCGGCGAAGCCGGTCAGGACCTTGCCGTCGCCGCTGAAGCCGGGATCCAGGTCGCCCGGGGCCGCGAGGGCGGTGCCCGGAAGGGTCAGGACGAGTGCCAGGACGGTGATCGCGACGGTCCCGGCCCGGGCCAGGAGGGACCGGCGGCGACGTCCGTCGTGTCGGCGCCGTGCTGACCGCACATGAGGTGTGAGCATGCGCGACAGCCTTCCGTCGCCCGCACACACAGGCGGCCACCACGAGCGGCGTTGCACTCACCGGACGCGGGAATCCATCCGAGCGGCGGAGCGCGGGGGCACCTGAGGTCAGTCGCGCTCGGCCTTCTCCGCCTCCTCGGCGTGCTTCTTCTTGATCCGGACCGTCTCGGTGCGGACCTCGGCCTGGGTGGCGCGCTCCTTGGCCAGCCACTCGGGCTGCTCCTGCTTCAGCGCCTCGATCTGCTCGGTGGTGAGCGGCTCGGTGACACCGCCGCGCGCCAGGCCCGCGATGGACACGCCGAGCTTGGCCGCGACCACCGGACGGGGGTGCGGGCCGTTGGCACGGAGATCCTGGAGCCACTGGGGCGGATCGGCCTGGAGCTCGGTGAGCTGTGCCCGCGAGACGACACCCTCACGGAACTCGGCGGGGGTGGCCTCGAGGTACACACCCAGCTTCTTCGCCGCGGTCGCGGGCTTCATCGTCTGGGTGCTCTGGTGCTGCGTCATGGAGTCAAGGGTATCGACTGGGTGAACGTCCGCCGACCACGGCCGGTAACCTGGCCAGGTGACAGGCTCGGAAGAACCCCCGCAGTTCCGGCTCGCCTACGTCCCGGGCGTGACCCCGTCGAAGTGGGTGCGGATCTGGAACGAGCGGCTGCCCGACATCCCGCTGACCCTTCTCCAGCTCTCCGTCGCCGAGGCGCGCGACGCGCTGCGGGGCGGGGCCGCGGACGCCGGTCTCGTACGGCTGCCGGTGGACCGTACGGTGTTCAGCGCCATCCCGCTCTACGACGAGACCACGGTCGTCGTCGTCCCGAAGGACCACGTCGTGGCCGCGGTCGACGAGGTCACCACCGAGGACCTGGCCGACGAGATCGTGCTGCACCCCCTGGACGACGTCCTGGAGTGGTCGCAGGTGCCGGGACAGCCCGCCTTCGAGCGTCCCGCGACCACGGAGGACGCCGTCGAACTGGTCGCGGCCGGCATCGGCGTCCTCGTCGTCCCCCAGTCGCTCGCCCGGCTGCACCACCGCAAGGACCTCACCTACCGGCCGGTCACGGACGCCCCCGTGTCCTCCATCGCGCTGTCGTGGCCGGAGGACGCGACCACGGACATGGTCGAGGACTTCATCGGCATCGTCCGCGGCCGCACGGTGAACAGCACCCGCGGCCGCCCGGCCACTCAGGACAAGGCCAAGGCGAAGGCCGAGCCGAAGAAGCAGCCCAAGCGTCCCGACGCGGCCGGCGGGCGACGCAAGCCGCCCGCCGCCAAGAAGACCCAGGGCGCCAAGCGCGGCAAGCCCCGGCGCCGCTCGTAGGACTCAGGACACGTAGGTCGCCTGCCCCGCCGTGTCGATCACCACCTGGCCGTTGGCCTGGGAAAGCAGTCCGGCGGACACCCAGGCGTTCACGGTGCTCGTCACCTTGGTCACGAGCGCGCTCTTGCTCGCGAACGGCGCCCCTGCCCATATCTCGTCGAGCAGCGTGGTGCCGTCGGATTTCGCGGGGTTGGCGATCCCGGAGTCGAGGGTGCCGAAGACGACCTTGGGCTCCGCGCGCCGGAAGTAGGCATGCGTCGGATTCTCCGTCCCCTCCAGGAACGGTGCGAACTCCGTGCCGTTGAGGGTGTAGTGGAGGGGCTTGCCGCTCACCGGGGCGAGGGTGGGCAGCAGGTCGCCGGACAGGGCCGCGTTGGCGTAGAGACCGAACGACAGGTAGCTGGTGGCCGAGTTGCGGGCGACCAGGTTGACCGGCCCGTAGAAGAGGGTCTGCAACGTCGGGTCGTCCAGGGCCTTTTCGACGCGCAGCCGGAACGGGACGGTGATCCGGACGACGTCGCCCGCCTTCCAGGTCCGGGACACCGTGAAGTAACTCCCGGCGGCCGGAGTCCCGCTCGCCGCACTGCCGTTGACGGTCACACGGAATCCGGACGTGGCCCACGACGGAACGCGCAACTTCAGGGCGAAGGCCGCGCTGCCGCCGCCGAAGGTGAGCGTGGTGCCCTGCTCGCGCGGGTAGTCGGTGGCCTGAGTGACCGTCACCCCCTTCTCGGCCCAGGTCAGTTGGGAGGGGCTGTAGAGGTTCACATAGAGCGCGCCGCCGTCGGCGGCCTTGAAGTACACCGAGTCCTGGTACTTGGTGGCGCTCTCCATGCCGGTGCCCTCGCAGCAGGTCGTTCCCTGCTTGGGCGTGTAGTCCCGCACATGACCGGGCGTCAGGCCGATGAAGTAGGTGACGAGCGGCTTCTCCGCGTCGGCCTTGTCCTGCTTGGAGCCGAGTACCTGGTTGAGCAGCGCCCGCTCGTAGTAGTCCATGTACTTCGGGGTCTGCTCGTGGAAGAACAGCGTCCGGCTGAGCTTGAGCATGTTGTACGCACAGCACGTCTCGGCGTTCGTGTCGCTGATCGTGCCCGCGATCAGCCCGGAGGCCTTCCAGAACTCGCCGGTGCTGGTGCCGCCGATGCCGTACATGCGGTTCGGTACGACCATGCCCCAGAAGTTCCGCGCGGCGGTCAGGTAACGCGTCTCGCCCGTCGCGTCGTACAGCCGCAGCAGACCGGTGAAGATCGGTATGTGCTGGTTGGCGTGCAGCCCGCCCAGCGTGTCGGTGTTCGCGGCGCAGGCGTCGATGAGGGAGTCGAGGTCGAACAGCCTGGCCAGCGCGAGGTGTTCGGCCTTCCCCGAGGAGGAGTGCAGGTCGACGATCGCCTCGACGATGCCGCCGAACTCGCCGCTGGAGAACAGCCCCCACATGCGCTGGAGTGTCGCCTCGGGCAGCACGGACAGCCGGGAGTACATCCAGTCGCCCATGCCGGACGCGAGGTCGAGGGCGCGCGCGTCGTCCGTGGCGGTGTACGCGTCCAGCAGACCCCGCAGGATCTTGTGC
Source organism: Streptomyces sp. NBC_00019 (assembly GCF_045041015.1). Lineage (NCBI taxonomy): Bacteria > Bacillati > Actinomycetota > Actinomycetes > Kitasatosporales > Streptomycetaceae > Streptomyces > Streptomyces sp. NBC_00019. The sequence goes on along the minus strand of NZ_CP108302.1, from coordinate 1,725,659 downwards.
GCGGTGTAGTGGGGCGCCCACACCTTGGTGTAGTCGCTGGCGGTCCTCGTCTCCAGGTCGATGAACTGCGTCTCCGGGTACGCCGCCAGGAACCCGGGGTGACTCGGCCCGCCCCAGGTGCGGCGCAGGGTGGCGGTCAGCCCACGGCCGGAGGCGTCGGAGAACGTGCCGCCGCCGGTGGTCTGGAACCAGTACGAGGCGAGGTTGCCGAGTCCCGCCGTGGAGAGCTTGGCCTCGTTGGTCTGGAGCGAGGTGATCTCGGCCTGGGTCAGCGCGCGTGACCAGACGTTGAACTCGTCGTAGGCGCCCGCGTACACGGGGTCGCCCGCGTAGTTGGAGCGGCCGAGCCAGTTGTTGGCAAGGGTGCCGAGCGTCGCCGGGTTGAGGGTCATCGCGGTGTTGGTGGCGACGGCCGTGCCGTTGACGTACAGCGTGCCGGTGCTGCCGGAGATCGTGACCGCCAGATGGCTCCACTGGTTCAGCGGCAGCGCGGCCGTGCCGTTGAGGGCCTGCTCGCCGCCCGCGCCGTTGGTCGTGATGGCGAACCGGGGCACACCGCTCGCGTTGCGGGTGGCCAGGTACATGTACCGGGTGGTGTTGTCGCCGAAGTCGAAGGCGCGCTGCCAGTTGGCGTCGTGGGTGGGCTTGAGCCACACCGACAGGGTGATCGCGGAGGCGCCGCCGAGGACCGCGGCGGGCAGGTCGACGTACTGGTAGGAGCCGCGCACGTTCTCGTGTGCGGCGCCCCACTTCCCGGTGACGGCGAGCATCTTCGGGTCGGTGCGCAGGGCGGCGCGGGACTCGGTCAGTGCGGTGATCATGGTCGTGATCTTGTCCGCGAACACCTGCTCGCCGGTGCTCGCGTACGCCTGCGACAGCATGGTCAGGAAGTGGCCGGTGTAGTGCCCGCGCAGATTGCCGTTGGCCTCGCCGTCCAGGCCCTCCCAGCCGCCGGGTGCGACCGCGCCGCCGGTGGAGAGGCCCGCGTTGGCGCGGAAGACCTGGAGGAGCCGGTTCACGTCGTAGCCGCGCGCGTGGTCGAGCATCAACTGCCGCTTGTCGGCGAAGACACCGGGCTTGAGGGCCACCTCGTCGAGCGCGAAGGGCTGCACCGTCCAGGCGGTGGGCGCGGCTGCTGTGGCGGCGGTGGCGGACGTGGCCGCGGTGGCCCGGCCGCTCGCCGCGTACGAGATCGCGGGTGCGGCCGCGGCGAGGGCGGCTGCCTGGAGGAGGTTTCGTCTGGAGAGGGGCGGTGCCATGTGTGCTCCTCTATCGGTGTTCTATATTTCGAACGCCATTCGAATAGTCGACCAGACGATAGGGAGGGGGCGGGTGAGCGTCAACGGGTCTGGAGCGATCAGTTCCGGCCGTTCGGTCAAGAAGTCACTGCTCGCCGGTCACCAGGTCGTGGCGGGCGGAAGGCGCGGAGGCGGGGTCCGTCCGGTGCCGCGGTGGCAGAATCTGGCGCGTGGATCGGTGGCTCCTCGAACGCGAGCCCGAACTGACGCGACTGGCCGCGGCCGCACAAGAGGCTTCGGACGGCGCCGGTTCGGTGGCGCTCGTCTTCGGCGAGGCGGGAATCGGCAAGTCGAGTCTGGTGAAGGCGATGCCGGAGCGGCTGCCCGAGCGGGCACGCGTCCTGGTCGGACAGTGCGACGACCTCGCCACCCGGCGCCCCCTCGGCCCGTTCCGCGACCTCGTCGGCAGTGTCGGCGCCGAGCTGGCACGGGCCGTCATGGAGGGCGGCGACCGGCACCGTGTGTACGAGGCCCTGCGCGGCGAACTCGCAGGCACCCCGCATCCGGCGGTCCTCGTCGTCGAGGACGTCCACTGGGCCGACGAGGCCTCTCTGGACGCCCTGCGCTTCCTGGTCCGGCGCATGGAACAGCTGCCCGCCCTCCTCGTCCTCACCTACCGCGACGACGAGTTGAGCCGCGACCACCCCCTGCGCCACCTCCTCGGCCAGGTCTCCCGTACGTCCCGGGTGCACCGGCTGCCCCTCGCCCGGCTGTCCCTGGACGCGGTCCGCACACTGAGCGCCTCCCGGCGCCTCGACGCCGCCCAGGTGTACGAGGTGACCTCGGGCAACCCGTTCTTCGTCGCCGAGATCATGGCCGCCGGCGGCACCGGGGGAGTGCCCCCGACCGTCGTCGACGCCGTCCTCGCCCGGCTGCGCGGACTGGACGCGGCCACGCTGGACGCGCTGGAGCAGCTCGCCGTCGTCCCCTCGGCCGTCGAACGCCCGCTGGTGGACGCGCTGCTGGCCGACGGTGTGGCCGTACTGGCGGAGGCCGAGCAGCGTGGACTGCTCGCCGTGGCACCGGAACGCGTGGCGTTCCGGCACGAGCTGATCCGGCGCGCCGTCGCAGACTCCCTGCCCGCCGCCCGCCGTATCGAACTCAACCGCAACGTCCTGGCCGCACTCGTCGCCCGGCCCGGCTCCGACGCCGCCCGCATCGTCCACCACGCCGACCACGCCGGCGACCAGGACGCCATCGCCCGCTACGGCCCCGACGCGGCCAAGGACGCAGCCGGCGCCGGCGCCCACCGCGAGGCCGCCGCCCAGCTCCGCCTCGTGCTGCGCCAACGCCACCGCTACGCCCCGGCCGAACTCGCCGACCTGCTGGAACGCCACGCCGTGGAGAGCTACACCATCGCCGACTCGGCCACCGCCGTCACCGCCCAGCGCGAGGCCGTCGCCCTGCGCCGCTCCCTCGGCGACACCCTCGCCCTCGGAGCCGACCTGCGCTGGCTGTCCCGTATCCACTGGTGGGCCGGGGACGCCAACCAGGCCCAGGAGGCCGCCCGGGAGGCCGTCACCGTGCTGGAACACGCCGGCGACGACCGCCTCCTCGCCCTTGCCGTCAGCAACACCGCCCAACTGCGCATGCTGTCCGACCGCTACGACGAGGCCGTCGAACACGGCGAACGCGCCATCGCCCTGGCCCGCAAGGCGGGCGACGCGGCGATCCTGTCCCACGCCCTCAACAACGTCGGCTGCGCCCGCTGGCGCGGTGGGGACCCCGACGGGCGGTGGCAGCTGGAGGAGAGCCTCGACGTCGCGCTCGTCGCCGGCGAGGTCGAACACGCCTGCCGGTCCTACGCCAACCTGATCTGGACCCTCCTCGACAACCTCCGGTACGACGAGGCCGACACGTTCCTGGTCCCGGCGATGGACCTCGCCGACCGCGCCGAACACCTCGGCTTCCTCAACTACCTCCACGTCGAACTGGCCATACGGCGGCTCGCCGCCGCCGACTGGGACGACGCCGAGAAGCACGCCGAGTACGGCATGCACGACTTCGTGCCCGCCCGCTGCCCGGCGCTCACCGTGCTCGCCCGGGTCCGCACCCGCTGCGGCCGGCCCGGCGCCGCCGAACTCCTCGCCGAGGCCTGGCAGATCGCCGCACGGACCAGGGAACTGCAACGCACCGGCCCGGTGGCCGCGGCCCTCGCGGAGGAGGCGTGGCTGCGCGGCGACCTCGCCGCCGTCGTCGCGGCGGCGGGGCCCGTCCACGCCCAGGCCGACCGTCTGCCCGGCGTCCCGTACCGCGCCGAGCTCGGCTACTGGCTCACCAAGGCAGGGCACCGCGTGTCGCTGGACGACTCGGACCATCCGTACGCGCTCCAGGCCCGCGGCCAGTGGCGCACGGCCGCCACCCTGTGGGAGGCGGCGGGCTGCCCCTACGAACACGCCGTCGCCCTTGCCGAGAGCCCGGACCCCGCCGACAAGCTCACCGCGCTCGCCGCCCTGGACGCCCTGGGTGCCGAGCCCCGGGCCCGTCTGCTCCGCACCGAACTGCGGCACCTCGGCGTCCGTCACATCCCGCGCGGCCCCCTGGCCGAGACCCGCGAGAACCCCGCGGGCCTGACCCGGCGCCAGCTCCAGGTCATGCGGCTGCTCACGGAAGGCCTGACCAACGCCGAGATCGCGGCCCGGCTCTTCGTGTCCGTGCGCACGGTCGACAACCATGTACGCGCCGTCCTCGACAAACTCGACGCGCCCTCCCGAAGGCACGCCGCCGACCGCGCGGCGCGGCTCGGGCTGCTCCCGGAACGTGAAGCTTCGGTTCCCGGCGAAACGTAGGTACCCGCAGGCCCCGAGCTGGGTGACGGCCACGGATGTCCGCTGTGATGCGACGCGAGTAGAATATACGAATTGACCCGTTTCACCCGATTCCTGAACGGGGGACCGCATGACCACCACGATCGCTCAGGCGGCACGCAGGGAACTGAACGGATTCACCGGGGAGTTGATCGGCCCCGACGACACCGCCTACGAAGAGGCCCGGACCGTCTACAACGCCATGATCGACCGGCGTCCCGCGCTCATCGCCCGCTGCGCCGACGCGGACGCCGTCGCCGGCGTCATCGCCTTCGCCCGCGCACACGACCTGCCCCTCGCCGTCCGCGGCGGCGGCCACCACGGCGCCGGTCTCGGCACCGTCGACGACGGGGTGGTCCTCGACCTGTCACCCCTGAAGGACGTCCAGGTCGACCCCGACGCCCACACCGTACGGGTCGGCGGCGGCTGCGTCTGGGGCGAGGTCGACCGCGCCACCAACGCGCACGGTCTCGCCACCCCCAGCGGCATCATCTCCACCACCGGCGTCGGCGGCATCACCACCGGCGGCGGACTCGGCCATCTCACCCGCAAGTGCGGGCTGACCATCGACAACCTGCTGGAGGCCGACGTCGTCCTCGCCGACGGCCGCAAAGTACAGGCCAGCGGCTTCGAGAACAGCGACCTGTTCTGGGCGATCCGCGGCGGCGGAGGCAACTTCGGTGTCGCGACGTCCTTCCTGTTCCGGCTCCACGAGATCAGCACCGTCGTCGCCGGACCGACCTTCTGGGCCGTCGAGGACAGCGCCGAAGTCCTCGCCGCCTACCGGGACTTCCTGCCGAACGCGCCCCGCGAGCTCAACGGCTTCTTCCTGCACGGCACCGTGCCGCCGGCCCCGCCGTTCCCCGAGGAGATCCAGCTCCGCAAGACCGCGGGTGTGGTGTGGTGCTACGCCGGCGCCGACCCCGAGGCGGCCGCCCGCGAGATGGCCCCGCTGCTCGACGCCCTGCCCCAGCCGCTGCTGCACGCTCCCATGCCCATGCAGCACCCCGACATCCAGTCCGCGTTCGACGGGCTCTACCCGCCCGGCCACCAGTGGTACTGGCGTGCCGACTTCGTCGAGGACATCCCGGACGAAGCCGTCGAACTCCACGCCAAGTTCGGCGCCGAGGTCCCCACCATGCAGTCGACCATGCACCTCTACCCGATCGACGGCGCAGCCCACGACGTGGGCCAGGACGACACCCCCTGGGCCTACCGCCACGCCCGCTGGGCGTCGGTCTACGCCGGCGTCGACCCCGACCCGGCCAACGCCGAGCTGATCAAGCGGTGGACGGTCGACTACTTCGACGCGCTGCACCCGTACTCGGCGGGCGGCGCCTACGTGAACATGATGATGGACGAGGGGCAGGAACGCGTCCGGGCCAGCTACCGCGGCAACTACGACCGGCTGGCCCGCGTCAAGGCCGACCGCGACCCGGACAACGTCTTCCGCCTCAACCAGAACATCCAGCCGGCCCCGAAGCCCTCGCACGAGGCGCGGCCGTAGCGCCTCACCAGGTATCGACGAACGGGCGGTGCCCCGGCTGCGGGACGGGGCACCGCTGAAGTGCCGCAAGGATCCAGTCCCGCGACCCGGCCGGGTCGATCACCGCGTCGATCTCCAGCGCCGCCGCCGTGTTGACCGCCTTCCCGCGCTCGTACAATTCGGCGACCCGCGCCTCGAAGGTGCGCGTCCGCTCGACCGGGTCCGTGATCGCCGCCAACTCCTTGCGGTAGCCCAGCCGGACGGCACCCTCCAGCCCCATGCCGCCGAACTCCCCACTGGGCCAGGCGGCGGTGGCCAGGGGAGCACGGGTCGAGCCGCCCATCATCGCCATCGCCCCGAGTCCGTACGCCTTGCGCAGCACCAGACTCACCAACGGCACCCGCAGATTCGCGCCGGTCACGAAGAGCCGCGCGAAGTGCCGTACGGTCGCGGTCCGTTCGGCGTCCGGTCCGACCATGAACCCGGGGGTGTCGCACAGCGAGACGACCGGCAGCCCGAACGCGTCGCACAACTGGAGGAAACGCGCCGTCTTGTCGGCCGCGTCCCGGTCGATCGCCCCGCCCAGATGCGCCGGATTGCTCGCGATCAGCCCCAGCGGACGCCCCTCGATCCGCACCAGAGAAGTCAGCACCCCGATGCCGAACCCGGCCCGCAGCTCCAGCACGGACCCGCTGTCGGCCAGCCCGCGCACCACCGCCCGCACGTCGTACGCCCGCCGCCGGTTCTCGGGGATCGCATGACGCAACAACCGCTGGTCCGGCGCCTCCCAACTCCCCTGCGGCCCTTGGAAGTACGACAGATACCGCCGGGCGACCCGCACCGCCTCCGCCTCGTCCGCCGCGGCGATGTCGACCACACCGTTGGGGACCTGCACCGACAGCGGTCCGACCTCCTCCGGGCGGTACACACCGAGCCCACCGCCCTCGATCATCGCGGGCCCGCCCATCCCGATGCTCGCCTCGGGCGTCGCGATCACCACGTCACAGCAGCCGAGCAGCGCCGCATTGCCCGCGAAGCACCGGCCCGAGACGACACCGACGAGCGGAACGAGCCCGCTGAGCCGGCCCATCCGCTGGAAGGTGGTCACATCGAGCCCGGCCACGGCGGTCGTGTCCGTGTCCCCGGGCCGGCCCCCGCCACCCTCCGCGAACAGCACGACGGGCAGCCGCCGTTCCTCCGCGAGCTCCAGCATGCGGTCGGTCTTGCGGTGGTTCTGCAGGCCCTGGGTACCGGCCAGGACGGTGTAGTCGTACGACATCACCACGCACGGTTCGTCGCCGACGCGCGCGGTGCCGGTGACCATGCCGTCCGCCGGCGTCGACCGGATCAGGTCGTCCAGTGAGCGGCGCCTGCGCTGGGCGGCGACGGCGAGCGCGCCGAACTCGGTGAACGAGCCCGCGTCGCACAGGTCCTCGATGTTCTCGCGGGCCGTACGCCGGCCCAGGGCATGCCGCTTCGCGACCGCCTCGGGCCGGTTCTCGTCCAGTCCGAAGGAGTGCCGGTGCCGGACCTCGGCCAGGTCGGGGCGCTCGGCGTCCGGATCGACGGCCTGCGGGGACACCTCCTCCTCGGCCTCCCCGGACACCTCGTCCAGAGCCACCAGCAGCTGCCCGTCGCCGACCGTCGCCCCCACACGCGCGTGCACCGCACCCACGAGCCCCGCACCGGGCGCCCGCACGACGTGTTCCATCTTCATGGCCTCGATCACCAGCAACTGCTGCCCGGGACGCACCGGTTCGCCGTGGGCGACGTCGACGGACACGACCGTCCCGCTCATGGGAGCGGTGACGGCCCCGCCCACAGGAGCCGTGAGCTCCTCCTCGGGCAGGGGCCGCGTCCAGCACCGAGGTTGCGCCAGCACCTCCCGCAGCAGCGGTATCCCGGTCCGCACCCCCTCCACGGCGAACTCGCCCAGCGCCCGCCGCAGCCGAGCGCAGGCCGCCTCGACATCGCCGTTCGGGACGTGGGCGACGACCTTCGCGAGCAACGGGTCGTACCGGACGCCGACCTCGTCCCCCGGCCGCACCGCCGTGTCGACCCTGACCCCCGGCCCGGTCGGCACGTCGAAGCGGGTGACCCGCCCCAGTCCCCGCGCACTCACCCGCCCCTGCACGGCGAACCCGCGCGGCGGCGCCGGCGGCCCGGCCAGCCCCAGCTCCGCCAGCGTGCCACCGGCCGCCAGCCGCAGCTGCACGGCGACGAGATCGACACCCGTCACCTCCTCGGTGACCGTGTGCTCCACCTGGAGCCGCGGGTTGGCCTCGATGAAGTGGAACCGGTCGTCCAGGACCAGGAACTCGAAGGTGACGAGACTCGAACAGCGGGCTGCCGCGGCCATCCGCAGGGCGCTGTCGAGGATCTTCTCCCGTACCGAGTCCGGGAGTTCGGGCGCGGGCGCGATCTCGATCACCTTCTGGTGGCGGCGCTGGACGCTGCAGTCCCGGTCCCACAGATGACCGAGGGCACCCGAGGTGTCCCCGATGACCTGCGCCTCGACATGCCGGGCCCCCTCCAGTAGCCGCTCGACGTACAACTCGCCCCGGCCGAACCCCTGCAGCGCCTCCGAACGGCACCGCTCCCAGGCCTCGTCCAGTTCCTCGGCCCGTCGCACGACCCGCATCCCGCGCCCGCCGCCCCCACCGACGGCCTTGACCATCACGGGCCCGCCGGCCAGGAACACCCGCGCCTCCGCCAGGCCGCCCCGCACCCCGGGAAGCACGGGAACCCCTGCCGCCACGGCGAGTTCACGCGCACGCACCTTGTCCCCGAAGACGTCCAGCACCTCCGGGGAGGGCCCGACGAAGGTGATCCCGGCGTCGCGGCACCGCCGCGCGAAGTCCGCGTCCTCGCTGAGGAAGCCGTAACCGGGATGGAGGAAGGAGCAGCCGGTGCGCACGGCGGCGTCCACCAGGGCGTCCGCGTCCAGGTATCCGCTCAACGGCACGGCCTCGTCGGCCAGCCGCAGATGTGCCTCGTCGCCCTCCTCGTGGACGGCGACCGTACGCATCCCGGCCTCGGCGGCGGCCCGTAGGACCCGTACGGCGATCTCCCCGCGGTTGGCGACGAGTACGGCACCCATCTGTGAGCCTCCAGGACGTCATCGACCGGCCCCGTCATGCTCATTGACATTGACATTGACGTCAACGTCAATATGCTCGCCGCGTGACCCGCACACAGAAGCCCTGGGCGGTCCGCACCGCCCGCGACCGCACCGAGGCACCGGCCCGGGCACGCCTCCTCGACGCCGCCGAGACCGTCTTCGCCCGGCTCGGCCACGGCCCGGCCACCGTCGCCGACATCACCGCCGAGGCGGAGGTGTCCAGGGCGGGCTTCTATGTGTACTTCGCGTCCAAGGAGGAGATCTTCCGCGTCCTCGCGGCACGCGTACGGGACACGTTCCTCGCCGCCCAGGACGTACCGGGCGTCGACACGGACGACACCCGTGCCGTCGCCGAGGCGTCCGTCGGCGCCTTCATCACGGCCTATGTACAACACCTGCCGCTGCTGGGCCTGCTGGAGCAGCAGGCCCGTACCGACGCGGACATGGGCGCGCTGTGGGAGGAGATCAGGGAACGGCCCGTCCACCGCCACGCCCGCTACATCGGTCGCCTGGTCGAGCAGGGGCGTGCCGCTCCGGCCGCCGAACCGCTGATCCTGGCGCGGGCGGTGGGCGGCATGTGCGTGGAGTTCGCGCGCGTGACCGCCGAGCGGCCCGACCGGTACGACGACGCGGTCCGCGAAGTCACCGCCCTCTACCTGCACCTGCTCGGAGTGCCGGGAGGAACCGCGCCATGACGCCGGATCAGGAGGACGGGTCCGAGCGCACGAGCCAGTCGTACGCGGACCGCGCCGTGAACTCCGCCTGACCGCCACGCAGCAGCAGACTCGCGGTGGTGAACTCCGGGGCGTCGGCCTGCGCGGCGACGTACGGGATCGCGATGCAGCGCATCCCGGCCGCGTGTGCGGCGGCGGCACCCGGGGCCGCGTCCTCCAGGACCACGCAGTGCGCCGGGTCCGCGCCCAGCCGGCGGGCCGCCTCCAGGAAGACGTCCGGGGCGGGCTTGCCGCGCTCGACCTCGTCGGCGGAGACGACGGTACGCAGACAGGCGTCGAGGCCGGTGCCCTGGAGGATCGCGTCGATGGCTTGCGGTGACGAGCCCGAGGCCACGGCCATCGGTACGCCCTCGGAGGCCAGCAGTTCCACGAACTTGCGCATCTCGGGGTAGGCGGGGGTGTTCGCGCGGGCGAGCTCCAGATAGCGGCGGTTCTTGGCGGCGAACAGTTCCTCGACGGAGGCGTCCAGGTCGTACTCCCGCTTCCAGAGCCCGACCGTCTCCAGGGTGCTGATGCCTACGTACCGCTCGTGCTCGGCCCAGGTGAAGTCCGGTACGCCGTGCTCGGCGAGGATCTGGCGGCCCGCCTCGTAATAGTTCGGCTCGCTGTCCACGAGCGTTCCGTCGAGATCGAAGATGACCGAGAGGGTGCCGGGATTGCTCATGGTGTTCAGGATGTCAGGTACGGACGGAGCGGCCGATCGACTCCACCAGCGGCAGCAGCCGGTGCGGCACCCGCTCGCGCAGCGCCACCTCCGTACGGGTGCGGACCACGCCCGGCAGACTGATCACCTTCTGGATCACGTCCTCGAGATGTGCGTTGTCCCGCGCCACGACCCGGGTCAGCAGATCTCCGCCGCCCGCGATCGAGAAGGCCTCCACGATCTCCGGTACGGAGGCCAGTGCGTCGCCCACGTCGTCGAGCCGGCCCTGGGTGACCTCGATGTGCACGAAGGCCAGCACCGGGTGGCCGAGGGCCGCGGGGGAGAGGGCCGGACCCGTGCCGGTGATCACACCGTCGCGCTCCAGACGGTCGAGGCGGGCCTGGAGCGTGCCGCGGGCGACGCCGAGGACACGGGCGTACTCGCGCACGCTCGTACGGGGCTGTTCCAGGAGCAGCCGCAGGATGCGGGTGTCGAGCTCGTCCACGGCCATGGTGCGCGGCCTCTCCTCGTCCGTGGTCCGTTGGCCCGCTGATGGACGGCCAGGAACCGTTTCTGCTGTACCAATGGCCCAGCATATTCGACGCCACTTGAGCCAGTCGCGGCTGTGATGCTGCAATGAGCCTGTCGATGGCGCTGCGGATCCCGCGGCGCCTTTTTCATGCCGGGATTCAGGCCGGGATTTCAGTAGGGGGCGGACAGCAGTGCTGAAGAGGGTGTTCATGGCCCCGGACCCGGGGCACGTACGGCTGCGCTTCGCCGCGCGGGCCGTGCTCGGCATCGGGCTCGCGGTCGTCGTCTGCGGCCTCGCCGGTCACTCCCTGGTCGGCGCGGTCACCGGCGGGCTCGCCGCGCTGCTCGCCCTGTTCACCGTCACCGACGCCACGGTCCGCGGGCAGGCGGTGACCACCGCGCTGCTGCCCGTCGTCGGACTTCCCGTGCTGGCCGCCGCGGCCGGGCTGCACGATCAGCCCGTCGCCCGTGACCTCACCTTCCTCGCCGTGATCGGCGCGGGCGTGTACGCGCGCCGCTGGGGCCCGCGCGGGCACAGCCTCGGCGTGTTCGCGTTCATGACGTTCTTCGTGGCGCAGTTCCTGCGAGCGACCCCGGACCGGCTGCCCGAGCTGTACACGGCCGTCCTGCTGTCCGTGCTGATCGCCGCCGTGGTGCGCTTCGGCGTGTGGCGCTACGAGCGCCGACTGCCTCCGGCCCCGGTGCCCGCCCCGCCCGCGGGCACCGGCCTCGCCCGCGTGACCACCCGACAGGCGGTCCAGGCGACCGCCGGCGCGGCCTTCGCGCTCGTCGTGGGCCAGCTGGTGTCCCCGGAACGCTGGTACTGGGCCGTCGGCGCGACCTGGTGGGTCTTCGTCAACACCACCTCGCGCGGGGAGACCCTCGTACGCGGCTTCCGGCGGGTCCTCGGCACGGTGATCGGCATCGGCCTCGGCCTGCTCGTCGCCGTTCCGGTGGCGGGGTCGGCGGTGCCCTCGGCCGTGCTCCTCGCCGTGTGTGTCTTCGGGATCTTCTACACGGCCGCGGTCTCGTACACGTGGATGATGCTCTGCGTCACCGTCCTCGCCGAGCTGCTCTACGGCCTCCTGGGCCTGCTCACCCCCGGTCTGCTCGCCCTGCGCCTGGTGGAGACCGGTATCGGGGCGCTCGGCGCGATGCTCGCCGTGCTGTTCGTGCTGCCGGTGAGCACCCACACCACCACCGACGCCTGGATCCAGCGCGCCCTGCGCTGCGTCCACGCCTGCACCGCCGAGGCCGCCGCCCGCCTGCGCGACGTGGCGGGCGCCGACCCGGCCCCGCGCGTGGCCGAACTGGAGCAACTGCTCGGCCGGGTACGGCTCTCCGTCGCACCGCTGGTGCACCCGCTCAACCCGATGCTCGGCCGCAAGCGGCGCGCCCGCCGGGTGCTCGCCCTGCTCGACGACTGCGCCCGCGAGGTCCGCGGTCTGGTCGCCGTCGCCGCCGACCCCGAGGCCTCGCACGACGCCCGTCTGGCCGCCGCCTGCTGGCGGGTGGAGGCGGCGGTGGAAGCGCTCACCGGTGGAAGGCTCGAGGACGTGGCGCGGGTGGACGGTCCGCCCGCCGCGGAGCCCGCGCTGGCCCATCTCCACGGTCTGGAGCGGGCCCTCGCCGAGCTGGCCACGCCGCTGCGGACACCGTCCGGGTCGCCCTTGGTCGGAGCCTGAACCCCTGCCCGGGGGCAACCGGAAGAACCACTTTTACGCGCCATCTACAGGGTGGATCAGGCCACGCGGCGGGTAACCCCGCGGCTATCGACGCACGGAAACCCCGCGGGCCGTGCGGGAGCGGTCCGCGGGCGAGCCGCCTGGGGGTGTGCCATGCGGAACTTCCCACGCAGCAACGGACACCGGACACCGGTGCCGGACGGGTCTGCCGTCCCACGGCGCGATCCACCGTCGTACGAACTCCTCCGCGCCGCAGCTGACTTCCTCACCCTGCACCACTCCGAGGAACGGCTCGGCGACCCCGCCCACCGGATCGCCGCCATCCGCACCGAGATCGCGGGGACGGGCACGTACCGCCACACCACGGAGGAACTCGTCTTCGGCGCCCGGGTGGCGTGGCGCAACGCCAACCGGTGCATAGGGCGCCTGTACTGGCGTTCCCTGCGCGTGCGCGACCTGCGGGGGGTCCGTGACGGGCACGACGTGGCCGAGGCGTCCGCCGACCATCTGCGGGAGGCGAGCCGGGACGGCCGTATCCGCGCGCTGATCTCGGTCTTCGCACCGGACGGACCGCGCCGCCCTGGACCGCGCATCTGGAACGAGCAGCTCGTCCGCTACGCCGGTTACACCCGCCCCGACGGCGGCGTCACCGGCGACCCCCGCAACGCGGGCCTCACCGGGCTCGCCCTGCGCCTGGGCTGGCCCGGCGGTCCGGGCACCCCCTTCGACGTGCTGCCCCTGGTGGTCCAGGGCGGCGGCGACGAGGGGCCCGCCTGCCACGACCTGCCGGACGACGCCGTACTCCAGGTGGAGCTGACGCACCCCGAGTACACCTGGTGGCGCGCGCTGGGGCTGCGCTGGCACGCGGTGCCCGCACTCGCCAACATGTGGCTGGAGATCGGCGGGACCCCGAGTCGCTGGCCCGCGCCCGCGGCGAGAGCGTCACCGCTTCCGTCGCGGGTCCGTGAAAGTCGCGGAAAGTCGACGAGATCGTCCCCCATTTGGTCTAGACCGTTGGTGATCCACTGCTACGGTCGCCCCGAACGGCACAGGACCGAGAGGGGACAGCGGTGGCAGAACGGCAGCGAAGGGCGTTCATCGGGTCGTTCACGGCGGCCGGGGGCCCCGGCATCGTGACGGCGGCAGTGGACCCGGACAGTGGCGCCCTGACGCCCCTGAGCAGCGTGGACCGCGTACCCGACCCCTCGTATCTGGCCCTGGCGCCCGACGGGGGCACGCTCTACGCCGTCAGCGAGACCGCCGACGGCGCGGTGGCCGCGTACCGGGTCACCGGCGACAAGCTCGAGCCGGCCGGCGCGCGGGTGCGGGTCGGCGGCGACGGGCCCACCCACCTGGGCCTCTACGACGGGCACGTGCTGACCGCCAACTACGGCTCCGGCAGCGTCACGGCCGTGCCCGTCCGCCCCGACGGCACCCTCGCCTCCGCCGCCTCCGGCGTACTGCGGCACACCGGCTCGGGCCCGCACGTCCGCCGCCAGCAGGGCCCGCACGCCCACCACGTCCAGGCCGACCCCAGCGGGCGGTGGGCCGTCAGCCTCGACCTCGGCACGGACTCGGCGCGGGTGTGCACGCTGACCGGCGGCAGCCCGGTCCTGCATCGCGAGATCGCCCTGCGCCCCGGCTCCGGACCCCGCCACCTGGCCTTCCACTCGGACGGCACATACGCCTACGTGCTCAACGAACTCGCCCCGACCGTCACCGTCTGCCGCTGGAACGCCGCCGAGGGCCTCCTGGAGCCCCTCACGGAGGCCCAGGTGCTGCCGGGCGCCCCGGCCGGCGACGCCTACCCGTCGGGCATCGTCGTCGCACCCGACGGCCGCTTCGCATGGACCGCCACCCGCGGCGAGGACGTCCTGTCCACGTTCGCCGTCGAGGGAGAGCGACTGCGGCTCATCGGGTCCGTGCCGTGCGGAGGCCACTGGCCACGGGCGCTCGCCGAGTCCGACGGCTTCCTCTACGTCGCGAACGAACGCTCCGGCGACGTGACCTGGTTCGCGGTCGACCCGGACACGGGACTGCCACGCAGGAGCGGGTCCACCGAACTGCCCGCGGCGTCCTGCGTGGTCCTCGGCTGAGCCCCACCGGACCTCTCGACAACGCCGAAGGGCCCGCTCCCGCGCCGGGAGGGGCCCTTCGGCATTTCTTACGGTGATGAGGCGCGACGTCAGCGCGTCGGCGCGCCCTGGGGCTGCTGCGGCGCGATACCCAGCGCCGTCGTGTACTTGGCCAGGGCCAGCTTGCCGATCGCCGGGTAGGGGCCGAGCGCCTCGGCGGCGGCGCAGCCCGCCTCCTTGGCCGCCTCCTCGATCAGACCCGGGTCGATCTCCGGCCCTATCAGGTACGGCGCCAGCGCCAGGTTCTGCGAGCCGGAGCCGCGCAGCTGGTCGGTCACCGAGGCGATCGAGCCCTCCTGGTCGAGCGCGGCGGCCATCACCGGCACGGCGAGGCGCGCGGCGAGCAGCATGCCGGTGATCCCGGCCGCCTGCACCGCCTCGTCACCGCCCACGGAGGCCAGGATGATGCCGTCCGCGGCGGTCGCCACGGTGAACAGCCGGGCCCGGTCGGCACGGGCCAGACCGGCCTCCGACAGACGCACGTGCAGCGCCTCGGCGAGCAGCGGGTGCGGGCCGAGGACGTCGGTCAGGTCGGCCGCGACACGGCTGTCCATGACGGCCTGGCGGACGACCCGCAGCAGCGCGCTGTCCGGACCGGCCAGCAGCGGCACGACGACGGCGACGGGGCCCTCGGGCTCCTTGACGTCCACACCGGCGGCCCTGGCCTGCTCGTAGCGTGCGGCGCGCTCCTGGGCGGTGTGCGTGAGTACCGACTGGAGTGTGGGGAACTCCGCGTCGTCCCCGTCGAGGTACCCGATCCGTGCGTCCAGGCCGGGGAGCTCGGAGCGGGCGATGCTCACGACCTCTTCGGCGAGGCTGCGCGTGGCGGCGCTGGGCGTTCCCGGCACCGCGAGAACAAGCGCGGGCGCGCCCTCGGGAGCCGCCAGAGGCTCGGGACGGCGGTGCCGTCCGGGCTGGCGGGGGCGCGGCATTCGTACTGGCAGGCCGGCGGGCCCAGTGGGGGAGCTCATGGCGCCGCATGTTACTGGCTTACTGGGCTTCCCTGTTCGGGGAGGGTGCAGGTGAGCGGTATCCGTCCGGTTTTGTCTGATGAGTTACGTACGGATCGGAAGCGGGGGCCGTGTCTGGATCAGTCGCTCGATCCGGTCACCACGTACAGCATCGCCCTGTCACCCGGCAGAGTGAGCGTCCCGGTCGCGAGATCGACCGCGATCCGCACGGACCCGTGCAGCGGATCTCCGGCCGGCGGCACCCGGCGCGTGTGGGGCAGCAGTCTCGCCAATTCCTCCTCCAGGGGTACGAGAAGGGGGGCGCCGATCTTGAACAGGCCACCGGTGAGGGCGACATCGGGCGTTCCCTCGGCGGGACAGACGGCGGCCGCGGACTCGGCCATGTGCCGGGCGGCGGTACGCAGGATGTCCGCGGCGACGGGGTCGTCCGGGGCGCAGGCGGCGACCTGGGGAACGAAGGAGGCGAGGACGGCCGGACGGTCCGGACGCGGATAGAGCCGGCCGGGCAGTCCGGGCATCGCTCCGAACAACTCCTCGGCGGCGGTCAGCAGTCCGGTCGATCCCCCCGGCCGCCCGTCGTAGGCACGCAGCGCGGCCTCCAGGCCGGCCCGTCCGATCCAGGCACCGCTGCCGCAGTCGCCGAGGAGATGGCCCCAGCCGTCCGCACGGCGCCACCGCGTCAGATCCGTCCCGATGGCGATCAGACCGGTGCCGGCGGCGACGACGGCACCGGGTGTCGACCCGAGGGCGCCCGCGTAGGCGGTGACGGCGTCGGCGACGAGAGCGACCTGCCCGACCCCGAACTCCCGCTCCAGGGCGCCCGGGAGCTCGGCACGCAGGGCCTCGCCGAGGGTGCTGAGACCGGCGGCGCCGACGACGGCGGTATGCAGCCGGGCCACATCCGTCTGTGCGGTCAACGTCCGCACCATCGGCACCAGTTGTTCCATCAGATGGGCGGGGTCGATGCCCCGCGCCCCGGTGCGCACCGGTTCCCGTGACTCCCGCTGCGCCAACGCCCCGCGCTTCACCGTCCCCACGACGGCCCGCAGACCGGAGCCACCCGAGTCGACGGCGAGAAATCCGGAGTCGTCGACGGGGAGAGCCACGGGGGACGCCCCCGCCCCGATCACGGCAGGCGCCAGTCCACCGGCTCTCCGCCCTGCCCGACCAGCAGGTCGTTGGCCCGGCTGAACGGGCGGGAGCCGAAGAAGCCGCGGTCGGCCGACATGGGGGAGGGATGGGCGGACTCCACGGACGGGAGGTTGCCGAGGAGCGGGCGGAGGTTGCGGGCGTCGCGGCCCCACAGGATGGACACCAGCGGCCTGCCGCGCGCGGCCAGCGCCCGTATCGCCTGTTCGGTGACCTCCTCCCAGCCCTTGCCGCGGTGCGCGGCCGGCTTGCGCGGGGCCGTGGTGAGCGCCCTGTTGAGGAGCAGCACGCCCTGCTGGGTCCACGGCGTCAGATCGCCGTTGGACGGCTGGGGCAGGCCCAGGTCCGTGTTCAGCTCCCGGTAGATGTTGATCAGGCTGCCGGGCAGCGGCCGCACCTCCGGCCCGACCGAGAAGCTCAGCCCCACCGCGTGTCCCGGCGTCGGATAGGGATCCTGTCCGACGATCAGGACGCGGACGTCGTCGAAGGGCTGCTGGAAGGCCCGTAGGACGTTCGGCCCGGCCGGGAGATAGGTGCGTCCCGCGGCGATCTCCGTCCGCAGGAAGTCACCCATCTCGGCGACGCGTCCGGCGACGGGTTCGAGGGCCTTCGCCCAGCCCGGTTCGACGATTTCATGCAAGGGTCGTGGAGCCACGGCGTCACCCTACTGCCGTACATGCAGCGGTGATCAACCGGTGGCCAAAGCCCGACCGTCCCCCCTCGTGACTCATCCGACCACCGCGGCCCGCACACACAGCACGTCCGGCAGATGCGAGGCGAGCTGCTGCCAGCTGTCGCCGTCGTCGGCCGATGCGAACACCTCGCCGTTGCGGTTGCCGAAGTACACGCCCGCCGGGTCCGCGTCGTCGGTGCACAGCGCGTCCCGCAGCACCGTGCCGTAGTGGTCCTCCTGCGGCAGCCCCGCCGAGAGCGGCTCCCAGCTCTTGCCCGCGTCCGCCGTGCGGAAGACCCGGCAGCGGTGGTCGGCCGGGACCCGGTCCGCGTCGGCGTTGATCGGGAACACATACGCCGTGTCGCCGCGGTGCGGATGCGCTGCCGCCGCGAAACCGAACGTGGACGGAAGCCCCTCGCCGATGTCCGTCCAGTGCGCGCCCGCGTCGTCGCTGCGGTACACGCCCCAGTGGTTCTGCAGATACAGCCGGTCCGGGGTCGCCGCGTCTTGGGTGACCTTGTGCACGCACTGGCCGAACTCGGGGTTCGGATCGGGCAGGAACACCGCGGAGACACCGGAGTTGGAGGGTGCCCAGCTCGCGCCGCCGTCGGTCGTCCTGAACACCCCGGCCGTCGAGACGGCGACCGTCACGGCCTGCGGGTCCCGCTTGTCGGTCAGGACCGTGTGCAGCCCCTCACCGCCGCCGCCCGGCACCCACTTGGACCGCGTGGGGTGCTCCCACAGCGGGCGGACCAGCTCGAAGGTCTCGCCGCGGTCCTCGGAGCGGTACAGCGCGGCCGGTTCCGTGCCCGCGTACACCACGTCCGGCTCCGCGGCCGCCGGGTGCAGCTGCCAGACCCGCTCCAGCGAAGCCCCGGTGTCCTTGGGGAACTTGACGGCCGGCTGGGCCGGCTCGGTCCAGCTGCGCCCCAGATCGTCGGAGTGGAACACGGACGGACCCCAGTGCGCGCTGTCGCCACCGGCCAGCAGCCGTGGTCGCTCGCCGCGGGTGTCGATCGCGACCGAGTACACGGCCTGTGCGTTGAAGTAGGGACTCTCGTCGAACTCCCAGGTCCCACCCTGCCTGCGCCCGATGAACAGACCCTTGCGGGTGCCCACGGCGAGCAGTATCTCGGTCATGCCGACCACCTCCATGACGTCGTTGTCCCGGATATCGGCCAGTCTGCACCCAGGCACTGACAGTCACCCCCGGAAACCGCTCCGCCGCAGGTCAGGGGCGAGTCAGAGCGGGGACGGCAACCGCTTGCGGGGAGCTCGGGCCGCTTGCGCATGTCGCGGCCCCGGGGGGTGTGACCCGTGCGACGGTCGTGCCGGCGGTCGGACCCTGAGCACCGAGGGGCCGTCCCCCGTATGGAAAGGCGGTCCGGCAGGTTCGCGCGTTCATGAGGAGGAAGCCTTCGATGGCGTTCCGTGGTTCGAAGGTGTGGTCATGGCGCTGGCGGCGCAATCCGCTCAAGCGCCGCGCCGACAAGGTGGAGGCCTGGATCGTGCTCGGGGCCTGGCTGCTCACCGCCCTCACCGGGGTGCTCGCCGGTATGGGCGCCACCCGCTCCGTCGAGCACAGCCTGGCCCGCGAGCGCGTCGAGTGGCGGCAGGTCGAGGCGCAGCTCGTGGAGGAGGCGCCCGGGACGTTCGCCGGGCAGACCGGGACGGCGAGCAGCGACCAGGTGTGGGCGAAGGTGCGCTGGGCGGCGACGGACGGCACGACCCGCACCGGCCAGGTCCGCGTCCGCCCCGGCAGTCCCTCGGGCACCACGGTCAGCGTGTGGACGGACCGGGAGGGCCTGCTGGTCACCCGTCCGGCCACCGCCTCCCAGGCCGCCCTGCGCGCCTCTCTGATCGGCGGCCTGGTCGGCGCGAGCGCCGCCTTCGTGCCCTTCGCCGCCGGCCGCATGCTGCGCGGCCGCCTGGAATGCCGCCGCATCGACCAGTGGGACGCCGAGTGGGAGCGGTTCGGGCCGATGTGGAGCGGGCGACGGGCCGAGGGCGGCTCGTGGTGAGGAGGCCGCGCCTACGCGTCCGTCAACGTCTCCCGGCACACGTCCAGCAAGCGCTCGTCGGTGAAGACGTCGTGCATTCCGTATCCCTCGGGCGCCGTGTGCCGTCGCGGGGCGGCCAGTTCGGTCCGGAGCAGGTCATGCAGTGCGACTCCTTCCGGGCCCATGGCCGCGATGCACTCGGCGATGGGGACGCGGGTGCGCACGTTCTCCGCCCACGCGTCGCGCAGCACCGGAAGGGCGAGCTCCGTGTCGCCCGCGATCCGCCACAGCGCGCACGCCACCGACTTGCGCTCCCACAGGTGCGAGGCTCCGATCCGCCGCCGCAGCCCGTCGACCGCGGGCTCGGCCACCGGCCCCATCCGGGCCAGCACGTCGGCCGCGGCCCCGAGCCGACCGGCGCCATCGCCCTCCAACGCCCGTATGAGCACAGGCAGGACAAGCTCGGCATCCCCCTCGATCGCCCACAGTGAATCCGCCGCGGCGACCGCGCTCCCGCCCTCCAGCAACCTCCGGACCACTGGTGTCGCCTCGCGTGCCGCGGCCCCCAGCGCCCCGAGCGTCCGGAGCCCCGCTTCCGCCAAGGCGTCCCTCGACCGGTAGTCCTCCGGCACCCCGAGCAGCAGCCGCAGCACCAGCGGCACGCTGTCCCGGTCGCCGAGTTCCCCCAGCGCCGTCATCAGCGGCGCGGCACGGTCGTAGACGTCCGACGTGTCGAGGGGGACGCTCGCGAGCCTTTCCCGCAGCGCGGGCACGAGCGGCGCCGCGGTCTGTCCCAGGTGCCGGACGACCCGGCCCAGCTCGTCGGGCACGTCGGACCCCGCGAGCACCTCGCCCAGGACCGGCACCGCTCGTGGATCCCCGCACCTGGCCAGCGCCTTGAGCGGCCCGCCCAGCCAGAACACGCCGCGCTCCACGGGCTGCACCCACAGATCGGGGCGCCGCGTCACCAGCGAGGCGAGGTCGTCGGCGGCGGGCAGGGCCAGTTCGAACAGACCCTCCAGGACGGACGTCGCTGCCTCGAGCAACCGGCCCTCCTCGGTGCCCAGTTGGGCCCCGATCAGCGCGACGGGTTCGCTGTGGTCGCCGCGCCACTCGCCGATCAGCCCCATCGACATCCACACGGCGTTGCACCGGTCGGTCGGGTCCGGGCTGGTCAACTGTCCGTTGAGCAGGGCGATCCGGTCGTCCACCCGGTCGCCCAGCGCGGTGTGCAGGGTGCGCAGCAGCTGAGATCCCTCCTCGTCCGAAGGGCGCAGCCGCCGCAACCGGCCGACCAGCGTGTCCGTGTCCGGACGGTCGGGTTCGCAGGGCGCGACAGGCCGGTGCTCGGACCGCTCCCGGAGCAGCCGGACGACCGTGGGCACCAGGTCGGCCGGGAGCCGGCCGGGAGCACAGCCCGCGAGCTGTCCGAGCGCGGCCAGCCGCAGCCCGGGGCCGAACGGCGGTGCGCTCTGGGCCTCCAGGAGGTCGACGGCCTCCGTCGCGTGCCCGGGGTGGTGGCGGGCGAGGAACCCGAGCCCCTCGGCCAGCGCGAGCAGCACCCGGTCGTCCCGCTCCACCCTGATCCGCTCCCGCAACAGGCTCAGCACATGTGCCGGATCGTCGAGGAACCGTACGACGGCTCGCGCGGCCGCCCCGCGCACCGCGGCGTCGGCGTCCCCGGTCAGCCGCTCGAAGACCTCGGCACCCGACCGCACGGCAGTCCTGGCCATGGCGTACGCACCGTCCTCGGGCACCTCGCCGTCCCCGCCGATGCTGACCAGGAGCTCCACGATCTCGCCCCGCTCCGGCACCTCCGCCCGTGCGACGAGCGCGAAGAGGAACGGCACACAGGCGAGTGTCGAGTCGTACACGTCTCCCTGGTGGTGCACGGCCCCGTACATCCCGTCGAGCGCGATCTCCCGTTCGGCGGCGTCCGCGGAGGCCAGCCCCCTCAACAGGCCGGGCACGTCCTCCGCACTGCCGTACGCATGCCGCATCGAAGCCCAGTCGACCTCGTCGATCCCCGTGAACACGCTGTCCTCCCCCATGCGAAACGCCAACTGATCGGAGTCTGCACCACGGCACTGACAACGAAGCGGAATCGCGGGGTGACTGTCTGCCAACGGCCCTGCGGTGGCCGGTCGTTGCTCTCTCGGTCAGTCCTCCCCGGGCAGCGCACGGCCCAGGATCGCGCCGAGGTCGGCCGTGTCGGGAAGCGTGCCGAACGCATGTCCCCAGTCCCCGTCGAGCCGGGTCGCGCAGAAGGCGTCGGCGACCGGGGCCGGGGCGTGGCGGACCAGCAGGGAGGCCTGAAGGGTCAGCGCCATCTGTTCCACCAGCCGTCGGGCGCCGGTCTCGGACGCCGATGCCAACAGTCCCCGCAACCGGGTCACGGCCGCGTCCAGGCGGGCGTCCGCCCCCTGCGCCAGGGCGAGTTCGGCGAACAGGGCGTCCGCCGTGCCGGGTTCCTTCACCAACGCCCGCAGCACGTCGAGGGCGTTGACGTTCCCCGAGCCCTCCCAGATCGACAGCAGGGGAGCCTCGCGGTAGTGGCGCGGCATGCCCGAGTCCTCCACATAGCCGTTGCCGCCCAGGCACTCCAGGGCCTCCGCGGTGAAGGCCGGGCCCCGCTTGGTGACCCAGTACTTGCCCACGGCCGTCGCGATGCGCCGGAAGGCCTGCTCGCCCTCGTCGCCGCGCACCGCCCGGTCGGCCGCCCCGGCCAGCCGTAGCGTGAGCGTCGTCGCGGCCTCGGACTCCAGGGCCAGATCGGCGAGCACGTTGCGCATCAGCGGCTGGTCGGCCAGCCGGGCACCGAACGCGCTGCGATGGCGTGCGTGGTGGCCCGCCTCGACGAGCGTCTTGCGCATCAGCGTCGCCGACATCATCACGCAGTCCAGACGCGTGCAGTTGACCATGTCGATGATCGTCTTGACGCCCCGCCCCTCGGGCCCGACCAGCCAGGCGACGGTCCCGTCGAACTCGGGCTCGGAGGAGGCGTTCGACCGGTTGCCCAGCTTGTCCTTGAGCCGCTGGATGCGGAACGTGTTCCGGCTGCCGTCGGGCAGGATGCGCGGCACCAGGAAGCACGACAGCCCCTCCGGCGCCTGTGCCAGCACGAGGAAGACGTCGCACATCGGGGCCGACGTGAACCACTTGTGCCCGCGGAGCGTGTACACGCCGGGCTCGGCGGTCGGGGTGGCTGTCGTGCTGTTCGTGCGGACGTCGGAGCCGCCCTGCTTCTCGGTCATCCCCATGCCCGCCAGCAGACCGCGCTTCTCGGTCGGTACCCGCAGGACCGGGTCGTACTCCCGGGCGGTCAGCAGCGGTTCGTAGACCTTCGCGAGCTCCGGCTGGTGCCGCAGGGCCGGGACGGCGGCGTACGTCATCGAGGTCGGACAGCCGTGTCCGGCGTCGGTGTGTCCCCAGGCCAGCCCGCCCGCGGTACGTGCGACATGGGCGCCCGGCCGGTCGTCCGCCCAGGGCGCCCCGGCCTGCCCCTCGGTGACAGCGACCCGCATGAGGTGGTGCCAGCTCGGATGGAACTCGACCTCGTCGACGCGATGCCCGTACCGGTCGTGCGTGCGCAGCACGGGCTCGTGGCGGTTGGCGAGCTCGGCCCACTCCTGGGCCTCCGCGCTCCCGGCCAGCCGCCCGAGCCGCCGTAGGTCCTCCTCGGCCCAGCCGGCACCCTCGCGGCGCAGCCCTTCCAGGAGTGCCTTGTCCTCGGACGCGTCGTACGGGGCCAGAGGAGGGGGCTGATTGGTGACGTCGTGCGTCGCGCTCGTGGAGTCCATGGACCGAGTGTTGCACTATCGCTGCGATCGTAGCAATCATGCAATACGACATACAGTACGTGACCATGCGGACGAACATCACGGTGCAGCGCGACGAGCCGGAACTGCGCCCGCTCTCCGCACGCTCGGTCGTGCTGAGCCTGCTGCTGGGGGTGCATCCGCCCGAACTGCCGGTGAAGGAGCTCGTACGCCGCGTGGAGCCCTTCGGCGTCGGCGGCTCCGCCGCGCGGGCCGCGCTCAGCCGGATGGTCGCGGCCGGTGACCTGCGGCGCACGGACACCGTGTACCGGCTCAGCGACCGGCTGCTGGAGCGCCAGCGGCGCCAGGACGACGCCGTGCATCCACGCACGCACGCGTGGAGCGGCGACTGGGAGATGCTCGTGATCACCGCGACGGGACGCGGCCCCGCCGAACGGGCCGACCTGCGCACCCGGCTGACCGCCCTGCGGCTCGCCGAACTCCGCGAGGGGGTCTGGCTGCGCCCCGCCAACCTGCGCCGCCCGCTGCCGGACGGCCTTGCGCAGGTGGCCGAGCGGTGCACCGCCCGCCCGGACCGCCCCGCGGGCGAACTGGCCGCCGCCCTCTGGCCGCTCGACGTCTGGGCGGCCACCGGCCGGGCCCTGCTCGCCCACGCGGCCCGCGCGGATGGCCCCGCGGAGCTCTTCACCGCTTTCGCGGCGGTCGTACGACACCTGCTCGCCGATCCCGTCCTGCCCGACGAACTCCTGCCCGACGGCTGGCCCGGGGAGGCCCTGCGTGCCGCGTACGCGAACTACCGGCGGGAGCTGGGCACATGATGCGGCGGCCGTGCGAAGCGCCGTGCGGGGGGCGCTTCGTACGGCCGCCTTCACCGTGGGGGGCGGGGGGCTACTTGTAGGTGATGTCCGAGGTCGCGTACTTGCAGTACGTGCCGTCGGGGTTGGTGCCGTTGGTGGTCGGCTCCTTGCCCGAGTTGTTGCCGATGTACTTCTGGCACGGGATGATCTTCTTGCTGGTGTCCCCGACGATCGTGATACCTCGCAGGGTCGCGCTGTCGCCGTAGTTGGTGTTGATGCCGACGAGCTTGCTGCCCTTGTAGGTCGCCTCAATGGTGTTGAGGTTGATCGTCCGCTTGTACTGCGTGGAGCAGTTGCCGCACGAGCGGACGAAGGTGCCGAAGTTCTTCACGGCGAAGTTGGAGACGTTGAGCGTCCCGGCGCCGTTGAACTGGAACACCTTGTCGCTGGCTTCCTTCGCGCCGCCGCCGGAGATGGTGTAGACGTTCGACGACGAGGAGCCGCGGAAGGTCGCCGCGTCCTCGCCGACGTCCTCCCACCAGACGTTCTGCAGCGTGCAGCTGCCCGAGCAGTGGATGCCGTCCGCGGCGGGGGCGCCGATGATGACGTTCTTCAGGACGGTGCCGGCCGCCAGCTCCAGGATCGGGCCCTGGTCCTCGTCCTGGTTGTCACTGCCCAGGGCGCCCGAGCCGTACAGGCGCTTCATCCCGTAGTCCTTGGTGCCCGACAGCTGGATGGTCGAGGAGACGGCCTGGCTGCCGTTCGCCGTCGGCCATGTCGCGGCACTCGCCGTCGGCGTACCCATTGTCGTGATCATGACAGACGAGAGGCCGAGTGCGGTCAGCGCGCCGGTCAGTGCGCGCCTGCGGGTGCGCGGTAGTGCTGGTGAAGTCATGTCCCGATGCCTTCTTCCAGTTGGGGGGTTGTCAGAGCTTTCCGGCGCCCGCGCCGGACGTCACCGAGGCGACGACCGTCGAGGCGGACTCCGGGGTGTAGCTGTACGGCGGGCTGGTGAAGCTGCCCGTCCGGGAGATCTCGGTCGCGGCCCCGCCGAGATCGTTGCCGCGCAGATTCGCGTAGCCGTCCACGTCACTGCTGCGGTTCGTGGTCACAGCGACTCCCGTGTTGCGGAAGACGTTGTTCTCCACGAGCATCTGGGCGCCCATGCGCGAGTGGCAGGCGGTCTCCGCGCCGTCCACGTAGTTGTTGTAGAAGTGCCCCGTCCCGAAGCGCAGGCTGGGGATGCGCGAGTAGACGTTGCTGAACCGGTTGTGGTGGTACGTCACCCTCAAGTGGCCGGTGTCCTCGCCGGCGTTGTTGTCGCTGTGGCCGACGAGTGAACCCTTGAAGTGCTCCCTGAAGGAGTTCCACGACACCGTGACGTTGTCGGCAGCGTGGTTGATGTCCAGCAGGCCGTCGTAGTAGTCCTTGTCGTGACTCCGGTCGGCGGAGAAGGAGTTGTGGTCGATCCACACCTTCGTCGACGCCTGTACCTCGATGCCGTCGGCCGGCGCGAGGGGCTTGCTGATGTTCAGGTTGCGGACGACGACGTTGGTGACCTTCTTCAGCCGCAGCCCGCCTCCGGTGAACCCGGACGACGAACCGACGCCCAGGACCGTGGTGTTGGAGCCGACGTCGACCTGACCGCTGAGCGATATCAGTCCGTTGACCCGCACGACCTTGGCCGTGCTGCCGGTGACGGCCGCCTTGAAGGCGGCCAGGCTCGAGACGGTGACCGCGGTGGCGCCGCCACCGCCGGTGGTGCCGGCGCCGAATCCGACGGGGGAGGACTCGGCGGCACCGGCGGGCACTGTCGCCGCCGCCAGGGCGGTGACCGCGGCCAGCATCACCGTGGTTCTTTGCGCATGTGTACGTGGGGGGCGAGTACGCATGGGGGATGCGTCCCTTCGGAAGGGCTTTACTCGAACATGTACCTGAACGCCGTTCGTCAACCTGAACAAGAATGTGCGGACATTGCGACCATCAGGGCTTCTTGTTCAGCCTGTTGGACACGCTGCTGAACGGAACGTAGGGGGCAAGCGCTTTCTAGTCAACGCTTTGCGCACAACGGATTGAGTCGGCAACAGGGTGCGTGGGAGCGCTTCCATGACGGCCATGTGCATGTCACCATGCCTGTTGCTCCCCTCAGCGATGCCCCCACGAGCCGCCATCACGAAGGGACCCACCGTGTCCGCCACTGCCGGCACCCCCGCGAGGAGACCGCTGCGCGCGGTCCTCGTCGCGCTCCACGCACTGCTGGTGGCGTTACTCGCCGCCACCGTCCTCGCCGCCCCGCAGGCCTCCGCCCGCGAGGAGGCCGCCCCGACCGCGACGCTCACCGAGATCACGAACTTCGGTACGAACCCCAGCAACCTGCAGATGTACCTGTACGTCCCCGAGAGCGTCACCGAGAACCCGGCGATCGTGGTCGCGGTCCACTACTGCACCGGTTCCGGCCCGGCGATGTACTCGGGCACCGAGTACGCCTCGCTCGCCGACCAGTACGGATTCATCGTCGTCTACCCGTCGGTCACCCGCTCCAGCAAGTGCTTCGACGTCGCCTCGCCCCAGGCGCTGCGGCGCGGCGGAGGCAGTGACCCGGTCGGCATCAAGTCCATGGTCGACTGGACGGTCGACGCGTACGACGCCGACACCAGCCGGATCTTCGCCACCGGCATCTCCTCCGGCGCGATGATGACCAACGTCCTGCTCGGCGACTACCCCGACGTGTTCGCCGCGGGCGCCGCCTTCTCGGGCGTGCCGTTCGGCTGCTTCGCCACCACCGACGGCTCCGAGTGGAACAGCGCCTGCGCCCAGGGCACCGTGACCCACACCGCACAGGAGTGGGGCGACATCGCCCGCGCCGCCTATCCCGGTTACACGGGACCCCGGCCGCGCATGCAGGTGTGGCACGGCACCGAGGACGACGTGCTGCGCTACCCCAACTTCGGTGAGGAGATCAAGCAGTGGACGAACGTCCGCGGCGTCAGCCAGACCCCGGCGGCCACGGACACACCCCAGTCCGGCTGGACCCGCACCCGCTACGGCGGCACCGGTGACCAGGCCCCGGTGGAGGCCATCAGCCTCCAGGGCGTAGGCCACAACCTGTACGCCTGGGGCATGGCGGCCCGGGTCCTCACGTTCTTCGGTCTCGACAGCGACGGCCCCGCACCCCAGCCCCCGGCCGGCCCCTGCAAGGCGACCGTGACCACCAGCGCCTGGAGCACCGGGCTGACCGCCTCGGTGACGATCACCAACACCGGCACCACCACGCTCAACGGCTGGCAGCTCGGCTTCACCCTGCCCGCCGGCCAGACCATCACCAACGGCTGGAACGCCGCCTATGCGCCGAGCTCCGGCGCGGTGACGGCGACGAACGCCTCGTACAATGCCACGCTCGCCCCGAGCGCGAGCGTCAGCATCGGCTACCAGGCGACGCACACCGGCAACAGCGCGGCGCCGGGCGCGTTCACCCTCAACGGAACGGCCTGCACGACCGGTTGACGTCCCCAGGGCGGCCGGAACTCTCCGGCCGCCCTTCGGCGGTTCAGTACGGCAGCAGGCGCCCCGAAGGTGTCCTGCGGTCGATCTTCTCGTCCCGGGGTGCTGCGGGGCGGCGGCTGACGCGGATGCGGATGCGGATCTGGCGGTTCATGGCGCCCTCCTCACGTTCGATGCGGCCAGCCTTGTCGTCGGGAGCCCCCGGCGCATCGTGCCTGTGGAGGCATCGACCCCGACCTTCCGGGAGTACGTGCCGGGGGTGCCGTACTCCGGAGGGAGGATCACGGGACTAGGTCACAGGTGCCGGTCCGACCGGGGCCGTGGACCGATCCGCCGGGGGCGGGCCGCTGGCTAGCGTCACGGCATGCGTATAGGACTGCTCGGCACCGGCAATGTCGCCCGCGCACTGGCCCACGGCTGGAGCGCCGCGGGACACGATGTGCTCCTCGGTTCCCGAAGGCCCGAGGAGCGTTCCGACCTCGGCCTGCCCGTGACGGATCTCGGTGGGGCGGCTGCACACGCGGAGGTACTGGTCAACGCCACCCCGGGGACCGTCTCCCTGGAACTGCTGCGCTCCATCGGGGCCCCGGCGCTGGCCGGCACCCTGTTGATCGACGTCGGGGTCGGCCTCTCCGACGACTACACCGAGCTCTCGCACCCCAACAGCAGCCTGGCCGAACAGATCCAGGTGGCCTTCCCTCTGACACCCGTAGTCAAGACCCTCTGCACCATGGACTCCACGGCGATGATCGCCCCGGACGGGCTCGACGGCCCGAGCACCGTCTTCCTCTCCGGCGACGACACCGCAGCCAAGCGGACCGCCGGTCTGCTGCTCACCGACCTCGGCTGGCCCCCGTCGTCCCAGCTGGACATCGGGGGCATCGCCACGGCACGGGGTCAGGAGCACTTCGCCCTGCTCTTCATGGGCATCGCGGGAGGGCTGGGGGCCCACACGTTCAACATCAAGGTGGTGCCCCGCCGCCCCGCGTGAGGCTCAGACCGACCGGTGGTACTGGTCCGGCACATGCACGTCCGCGCCCAGATCCCGCGCCGCGTGCCGCGCCCACGAGGGGTCGCGCAGCAGCTCACGGCCCAGCAGTACCGCGTCCGCCTCGCCGTTGACCAGGATCTTCTCGGCCTGCTCGGGCTCGGTGATCATGCCGACCGCGGCCACCGGCAGCGAGGTCTCCGCCTTCACCCGGGCGGCGAAGGGGACCTGGTAGCCGGGGCCGGTGGGGATGCGGACGCCGGAGGCGTTGCCGCCCGTGGAGACGTCGAGGAGGTCGATGCCATGGGCCCGGAGGTCGGCGGCGAAGCGGACCGTGTCGTCCGCCGTCCAGCCGCCCTCCTCCAGCCAGTCGGTCGCCGAGATACGGAAGAACAGCGGCTTGTCGTCCGGCCACACCTCCCGTACGGCGTCCACGACCTCGAGGGCGAAGCGGGTGCGGTTCTCGTACGAGCCGCCGTAGGCGTCCGTGCGGTGATTCGAGTGCGGGGAGAGGAAGTTGCTGATCAGATAGCCGTGGGCACCATGGATCTCGGCGACTTCGAACCCCGCGGCGAGGGCGCGGCGGGCCGCGTCCGCGAACTGGCCGACGATCTCCCGGATCTGAGCGTCCGTCAACTCGGTCGGCACCGTGTGCCGTTCGTCGAAGGCGAGCGGGCTCGGACCCAGCGGCTGCCATCCGTACCCGTCCGTGCCGAGCGGTGCACCGCCCTTCCACGGCCGGTCCGTGGCTGCCTTGCGGCCGGCGTGTGCGAACTGGATGCCCGGTACCGTGCCCTGGGACACCAGGAAACGGGTGATCCGGCGGAACGCGTCGACCTGGGTATCGTTCCAGATCCCCAGGTCGTACGGCGAGATCCGGCCCTCGGGGCTCACCCCCGTCGCCTCGACGATGATCAGGCCCGTGCCGCCGGCCGCGCGCGCCGCGTAGTGCGCGAAGTGCCAGTCGTTGGGCGCCCCGGTCTCCGGGCCCTCGGGTGCCGCGGAGTACTGGCACATCGGCGGCATCCACACCCGGTTGGGGATCGTCAGATCGCGCAGGGTGTAGGGCTCGAAGAGGGCACTCACGGCGGGCTCCAATCGTCACGGGACCGAGCGGTCGACTCGTACGATAGGCATCGTAGTACGGAGAGTGTCAAACTACGAGAGGTCTCGTACAATGGGGTTCCCGAAGAGTCTGGAGCCGTCGTGACCTCTCCCGCCGTCAGCACCCGCGATCTTCCGCACCCGGCGCGCGAGGAGATCCGCCTGGAGCCGATCCTGCACGCGCTCTCCGACCCGATGCGGCTCCAGATCGTGCGAGAGCTCGCCGCCGTGGGCGACGAGCTCTCCTGTTCGCAGTTCGAGCTGCCGGTCACCAAGTCCACGACCACACACCACTTCCGGGTGCTGCGCGAGGCCGGGGTGATCCGGCAGATCTACCGGGGCACGGCCAAGATGAACGGTCTGCGCAAGGACGACCTAGACGACCTCTTCCCGGGACTTCTCGACAGTCTCCTCGGTGCCGCCTCCCGCCAGGCCGGCCGCCTCGGGAGCGACTGAACCGGCCTTCGAGGGAAGGTGGTTGAACAGCAGGTTGAGCACGATCGCCGTCAGACAGCCCGCGCTGATGCCGCTGTTCATCACCGTCTGGAACCAGTCCGGGAACTTCTCGTAGACCGTCGGCACCCCGACCGGCAGCATGCCGATGGCCACCGAGACGGCCACCACCGTCAGGTTGTTGTTGCCCTTGAAGTCGACCTGCGTGAGCGTCCTCAGTCCGCTCGCCGCGACCGTCCCGAACATCACCAGACCCGCACCACCGAGCACCGGCGCCGGTATGGCGGCCACGACCGCGCCCAGCTTGGGCAGCAGGCCTAGCAGGACGAGGATGCCGCCCGCCGCGGCGACGACCCAGCGGCTGCGGACCCGGGTCATGCCGACAAGGCCGACGTTCTGCGCGTACGCCGTGTACGGGAAGGTGTTGAAGACGCCGCCGAGGACGGTGGACAGGCCGTCGGCGCGCAGACCGTCCGCGAGGGATCGGGGCTCCACCTTGCGGTCCGTCATCTCACCGACCGCGATCAGGTCCCCGGTCGTCTCGGTCATCGTCACGAGCGCCACGACCAGCATCGAGACGATCGCCGAGAACTCGAAGGTGGGCGCACCGAAGTGGAACGGCGTGCTGATGCCGAGCCAGTCCGCGTCGCCGACCCCGCCGAAGTCCGTGAACCCGAACGGAACCGCGACCGCGAGCCCGACCACGATGCCGATCAGGACGGCGATCCGGCTCAGGAAGGCCGGCGCGAACCGCTGTACACCCACCACGACGAGCAGCACGAACGCGGCGAGCCCGAGGTTCTTCGGCTCCCCGAAGTCGGCCGCACCGACGCCGCCCGCGGCCCAGTTGCCCGCGACCGGGAGCAGCGACAGTCCGATGATCAGGATCACGGTGCCCGTGACCAGCGGCGGGAAGAAGCGCAGCAGCTTCCCGAACACCGGTGCCAGCAGCATGATCGCGAGTCCCGCGACGATCACCGAGCCGTAGATCGCGGGCAGTCCGCCGCCGGTGGTGCCGATCAGCACCATGGGCGACACGGCGGCGAACGTACAGCCCTGCATGATCGGCAGGCGCACGCCGAAGCGCCAGAACCCGATGCACTGGATGAGCGTCGCTATGCCGCACACCAGGAGGTCGGCGGTGATGAGGTACGCGAGGTCGGCGGCCGACAGTTTCATCGCGCTGCCGACGATCAGGGGGACGGCCACGGCTCCGGCGTACATCGCGAGGACGTGCTGGAGGCCGAAGGCGGCCAGTTGGCGTACGGGTGGGACTTCGTCGACGGGGTGCACGGGAGCGGTTGTCGTCATGAGCGAGACCGTAGGCTCCTTGAACAGTTTGTTGATTTCCGAGCTGTTGCCGCTGTGTGTCATGCCCACCCGGACGCATTCCACTCTGCTACGAGGTGCTCCTCCGCGCCGCGGCCAGCAATGATTCCCAGTCCGGCAGCTTGACCACACTCCGCCCGAGTGCGACCCCCAGCTCCGCCTCGGCCCGTTCGATGGCGCACCACCCCGTCCACTCGACGGGCTCGATCCCGTCCGCCCTCAGCGCCGCCGTCGGATCGCCGGACAACTCCCTGCGCACGAGAACGGCGGCATCCTCCAGCAACGACGTCACCGTCTCCTTCGCACAGGGCCGATTCGTGCCGATGACTCCCGTCGGGCCCCGCTTGATCCAGCCGGCCACGTACTCGCCCGGCGCGACGATCCCCTCGCGCAGCACCCGCCCGGCGAGATGCGGCACCGTACAGGTCGCGGGGTCGAACGGCAGCCCCTCCAGCGGCACCCCGCGATAACCCACCGACCGCAGCACCAGCTGCGCCGCGATGTCCTCGTACCGGCCCGTCCCCGCCACGCCGCCCTGTCCGTCCGGCACCGTCCGTTCGAAGCGGACCGCGGCCACCCGTCCTCCCCCACTCTCGGCTTCGCTCGAGCGGGAGGTGCCCCCACCGGCGAGGAGTTCGACGGGACGCAGGAAGAAGCGCATACGGATCCGGCGCGCGGCGGACCGCCCGGGAGCGGTGGCCCAGCCGCGCAGCACCTCCACATTGCGGCGCGGTGCGGCGGGCAGCGCGGAGGGGTCGAGGCACGCCGGGTCCAGCGCCAACTCCTCCGGATCCACCGTCACTTCCGTGTCCGGCAGACCGCCCAGCTCACGCAGCTCCTTGGTGGTGAAGCGGGCCTGGGAGGGGCCTCGCCGGCCCACCATGTGGACCTCGGTCACCCCGCTCGCGGCCAGCGCGGAGAGCGCCGCCTGCGGCATGTCCGTGGGACTCAGCTCCGCGGCACCCCGGGCCAGCATCCGCGCCACGTCGACCGCGACGTTCCCCACGCCGATGACCACGGCCGAGCGGGCGTCGCGGACGAATCCGTCGTCGACGGCGTCCGGATGGGCGCTGTACCAGGAGACGAACTCGGTCGCCGACCAGCTGCCCGGCAGGTCCTCGCCGGGAACACCCAGGTGCCGGTCGGTGGCGGCCCCCACGCAGTACACGACAGCGTGGTACAGCTCCCGCAGCCGGGCGGCGGGCACCCCGTCCTCGCCCACCCGCACCCCGCCGAGGAAGCGCACCCGCTCGTGCTCCAGGACCGTGCGCAGATTGTTCTGGAGGGACTTGATCTTCTCGTGGTCCGGCGCCACCCCGTAGCGCACCAGGCCGTACGGGCACGGCAGCCGGTCCAGGACGTCGACGTGGACCGAGGAATCCAGCTGGACGAGACTCTGGGCGGTGTAGCACCCGCTCGGCCCGGAGCCGATGACGGCGACACGAAGCACGGCGGTACTCCTTACCCGAGGGATCAGAGGAGATCGCTGATGTCTCCAGCATCGCACCGTCGCTGCTGCGCTGACAGGGTGCTGTACGGGTCCGTGGACGCGTGTCCGTTGGTATGGAATGTGATCATGCGGTTACTTTGCGCGTGTGCTAGAAGCATCGTTTCTTAATCTTTCTGATCGTTGCCCGACGGACGGTGCGGTGTCCGTGTGGCCCGCGTGGGAAGTGCAGGAGGGCGGGGGCGCGACAGCCTGGTTCAACGTCCGGCTGGCGTTCACCGACGGCGCCCGGGTCGACGCGCTCGCCGTCGTGGCCGAGGGGCAGGTCTCGATCGAGGACGTCCGCGCCCAGCCGGCGCTCTCCCTGGACGACCTAGCGGTGTTCGCCGACTGGATCGAGGGCCCGCTCTTCGAGGCGTGCGGTGCCGGACCGGCGGAAGGGGACGACGAGCCGACCGGATCGCGGCGCGCCCGGCCGGCCTGGCCGCGGGGCGTCGAGGGCCGCTGGTTGCTCGCCCAGGAGTACCGGGCGGCCCAGGAGGACGGCGTCGACCCGGTGCTCGCGGTGATGTGCGCGACCGGTCACAGCCGCCGCAAGTCGCTCAGGATGATCGCGCAGGCACGCGACGCCGGATACCTGACGCCGCGTCACGTCCGACGCTGAGTACGGATGTTGGGGTCGGCGAGGGCCTTTACATCATGTCCCGCATCCGGGAGATCTCGGCCGTCTGCTGGGCGACCACGTCGTCGGCCATCTCCTCGATCCGGATGTTGTTGCCCTGTCCCTTCACGTCGGTGGCCATGGTGATCGCCCCTTCGTGATGCGTGATCATCAGAGTGAGGAAGAGCTGGTCGAAGGCCTTGCCCTTGGCGGCCCGCAGCTTGTCGATCTGCGCCTCGGTGGCCATTCCGGGCATCGAGGCGTGGTCGTGCGCGTCGCCGCCCTGGGTCTCCTCCTCCTTGTCGTACGTCTTCAGCCAGCTCCGCATGGCGGCGATCTCCGGCCCCTGGGCCGCCTTGATCCGCTCGGCCAGCTTCTCGACCTTCGTGGACTCCGCGCGATCGGGGGCGAGTTCGGTCATCTCCAGTGCCTGTGTGTGGTGCTCGATCATCATCCGGGCGTACGAGACGTCCGCCGAGTTGGGGGAGTCGTCCTCGGCGCGCTGGTCCGCGGCCTCGTCGGCGGAGAGGGTGCGGTTCGCCTCGCCGGGCTTGCCGGGCACGAGCACCGACGGTCCGCTCGGGGCCGGTTCCGCGTCCGAGGCCGTGTCGCAGGCCCCAAGTCCCAGCATCGCGAGGGCGGTGAGGGTCACCGGGGCGAAAAACTTCATTGCGATCTTGTTGCCCCCTGTTGATATGTGCATGGCGAAGACAATACTTCGGTGGTGCGTGACCCGTTCCGAGGTGAACGGAACTAGGGAGGAAACAGTGATCCTGTTGAAGAATCCCCGAACCCGGCACAGACGTCTGGGAGTTGCCGCAGCCGCGGCCGGGCTCCTGGCGGCGATGCTGACGGCGGGACCCGCGGCCGCGACCCCCGACCCCGGGGACGGCCCGACCGTGGGCGAGGAAGTGTCCCGGAGCACCGAGGCCGAGGTCCGGGCCGCGATAGCCGACGGGGAGATACCCGGCAAGGACGAGATCGTCCACTCCGACAACATCGAGCACGTGGCCAACTCGCCCAAGGCCTTGGCGAGTCTCAACTCGGACCTGACGTTCCAGGGCAAGTACGCCTTCTCCGGCAACTTCGACGGCTTCGTCATCTACGACATCAGCAACCCGAAGGCACCGAAGACCGTTTCCCAGGTCCTGTGCCCCGGTTCCCAGAACGACATCTCGGTCTCCGGGAACCTGCTCTTCCTGTCGACCGACTCCTCGCGCACCGACAACAGCTGCAACAGCACCACGCAGCCCGCGACGGAGAAGTCCTCCTGGGAGGGCATCAAGGTCTTCGACATCAGCGACAAGGCGAACCCGAAGTACGTCGCCGCCGTCGAGACCGCGTGCGGCTCGCACACCCACACGCTGGTGCCCGAGCGCAAGAACGTCTATGTCTATGTCTCCTCGTACTCGCCGAACGCCGCCTACCCC
Source organism: Streptomyces sp. NBC_00019 (assembly GCF_045041015.1). Lineage (NCBI taxonomy): Bacteria > Bacillati > Actinomycetota > Actinomycetes > Kitasatosporales > Streptomycetaceae > Streptomyces > Streptomyces sp. NBC_00019. The sequence continues at coordinate 1,690,937 of NZ_CP108302.1, read as the reverse complement.
GACTGCCAGCCGCCGCACGACGGCATCTCCGTCATCAAGGTGCCGCGCAACTCCCCCCAGAACGCGGCGGTCGTGAGCTTCCCGGTGCTGTTCCCGGGTGAGGGCCCGGACGGCGGCGGCAACCCCGGCGGACCCACCAACCCGGGCGTTTCCAAGACCACCGGCTGCCACGACATCACGGTGCTGCCCTCGAAGGACCTGGCGGCGGGCGCCTGCATGGGCGACGGCATCCTGTTCTCCATCAAGGACCCCGAGAACCCGAAGGTCATCGACCGGGTGCAGGACAACGTCAACTTCGCGTTCTGGCACTCGGCGACCTTCAACCAGAAGGCGAACAAAGTCGTCTTCACCGACGAGTTGGGCGGTGGCGGCGCGGCCACCTGCAACGCGGCGATCGGTCCGAACCGCGGCGCCGACGGCATCTACGACATCGTCGGCAAGGGCGACAAGCGCAAGCTCGTCTTCCGCAGCTACTTCAAGATCCCCCGCTACCAGGCGGACGTCGAGGTCTGCGTGGCCCACAACGGCTCGCTGATCCCGGTCAAGGGCAAGGACATCATGGTCCAGGCCTGGTACCAGGGCGGCGTCTCCGTCTGGGACTTCACCGACTCCTCCAAGCCGAAGGAGATCGCCTACTTCGAGCGCGGCCCGGTGAACACCGAGCAGCTCACCACCGCCGGTCCCTGGTCGGCGTACTACTACAACGGCTACATCTACTCCAACGACATCGCCAAGGGCTTCGACGTCCTGAAGATCAAGGACCGGCGCACGGACCCGGCGAAGTGGGTCCGGCTGGGCGAGCTCAACGTCCAGACGCAGCCCGACTACTTCGACTGACCGGCCGCGGGATCCCCGGTCGCGAAGAAGCGCGACAGATCGGTCTCGTACGTCCCGTCGGACGCCTCATCGGTGTCCGGCGGGACGCCCAGCTCCCAGTCCAGCCGGTAGCGCCCGAACAGCTCGGCCCGCAGCACCGGGATCGCCATCGGGACACCGGGCACCAGGGCCGCGTAGACCGAGCCCATGAGCAGGGCGCGCAGCATCGGATAGTCGGCGTCGACGTCGTCCGAGCCGTTGCGGGCGACGGTGTCCCGTAGCAGTTCGGCCAGGCGCCGCTGTTCCGGGCACGGCATGAAACCCTCGGCGTGCAGCAGTCCGGCCATGTGCTGGCGCATCAGCACGGGCCGCTCCCGGGCCAGGCCCAGGATCGCGTCGATGGCCCGCGCCATCCGCTCCTTGCCGTCGTCGGTGCGAGGTTCGCGCTCCAGCGCCTCCTCCAGCGTGCGGTGCATCAGCCGGTGCACGGCGGACTGCACGAGCTGGCGTTTGCCGGGGAAGTAGTACGACGTCAGCCCGCGCGCCGAGCCGGCCCGGTCCGCGATGTCGCCGAGGGTCGTCGCCTCGTAGCCGTGCTCGGAGACCAGCTCGACGGCCGCCTGCAGCAGCCGCTCCCGGGAACGGCGGCGCAACTCTTCATTGACCGAGGCGCTGCGCGGGGACATGCTGTAACTCCTGCGTTGACTGGTTACCAGCCAACTATACTCAGTACGTCCGGACCGGCCGGTGAAACGGCTGGTCAGGGCTGCCGTCTGTCTCGGGCGACGCGGGGGATCGCCCGAGGCGGGCGGTTCTTTGCCCCAGTGGTGGCCTGAGGCTACTTACCGGCGGCGTTCTCCCGTGCCCCGTCCACGAGATCCAGCACCGCCAGCAGCCCGTCCGGGCGCTCGGTCACCGGCAGATGGTCCACGAGGTGCAGCCCGCACCCCAGCGCGGCCGCACCGCCGTCGGCCCGCCGGTCGTCACCGACCATCAGGGTCCTGCGCGGATCGGCCCCGAGGCTCTCGCAGGCGAGGGCGAACAGCCGCGGATCCGGCTTCTGGACGCCGTGCTCGTAGGACAGCACATACGCGTCGACGTACGGGTCGAGGCCGTGCTCCCGGAACACGGGCCGCAGGTCCCACCCGATGTTGCTCACGATCCCGACGCCGATCCCGCGCTCGCGCAGCGCCCGGAGCACCTCGGCGGCGTCCGGGTAGGGCTGCCAGGCGGACGGCGACCGGTGCCGGTCGTAGAGCCTGTCGTGCAGCCGCGGATCGGGCAACGGCACCTGCCGGGAGAGCCCGGTGTAGGTGGCCCGGTGCAGCTCGGCGCTCTCGTCCCGCGTCGCCCACCGGTCGGCCAGTTCCTCGGGCACCCGCACCGGATTCGCCCCGCCCGGCAGCGCCCCCGCCACCTCCAGCGACTTCGCCGCCGCGGTGATCTCGGCCTCGGGGAGCGCGATCCCGGACTCCGCGAGCGTGCCGCGCAGCCAGGACTCGGTGGACTCGATGCGGAACAGGGTCCCGGAGAAGTCGAACAGCACTGCGATCATGCCGAGATCCTACGAGTCGACGTTCCACTCGACCGGAAGATCACTGCCGCAGAACACGCACACGAACTCGCCCTCACGCACCACGGAACACTCCCGGCACCGCTCACAGCGACGGAACACCACCTCGTGGGTGAAGCTAGCGGGATGGCCGACACCGGCGGCCTCCAGGGCACGGGCGACCGCGTGCCACGACGTGAGGTCCGGGCAGTAGCCGGTCGACAAGTTGCTGATCTCGTGGGCCGCCCACTGCCCGGACGCGCGGCTGAAGGCCATCTCGCCCGCCGCCAGTACGGAACCGCCGCCCGCGCAGGCCACGTGCTCGCTGCGCCGCGGCGCGAGCCTCAGCCGGCCGTCCGGGTCCACGACGAAGGTGTACGGCTCCTGCGCCTCGGCCTCGCCGCGCTCGGTCACCCAGGCGCCCAGGTCGGCCGGTGAGCCGATGGCACGGCCCTCGGAGCCGGGACGGACCGCCGCCCGGATCTCCGCCGGTCCCACGTAGCGGTAGCTCACGTACTTCGCCGTGCGTGCACGAGCACCGCCACGGCCACCACCAGCACCCCCAGCAGCCAGCCGCCCACGACGTCCGAGGTCCAGTGGACGCCGAGCCAGATACGGGTGACGCCGACGCCGACGACGGAGACGAGGGAGACGGCCAGGACCGTGCGGAAGACGCGGCGGTCGGCGCCGTGGTGGTGCAGGAGCCACAGCAGGAGGCCGCAGACGACCGTGGCGGTCATGGCGTGGCCGGAGGGGTAGGCCGCGTAGTGGGCCGAGTCGACGGGGTCCGGCCAGACCGGGCGGGGGCGGTCGACGGCGGTCTTGAGTCCCTGTTGCAGCAGGGTGCCCAGCAAGCACGTGATCCCCAGCCACAGGGCCGTCCACCACGCCTGACGCCGCCACATCAGCCACAGCGCCACCACCGCGCACAGCAGTCGCATCGTCCACGGGTCCCACACCCAGTCCGTGAGAATGCGGAAGGCGTGACTGAGCCCTGACTCGTCCACCGCCCAGCGGTGCGTGGTCGTCGCGATGTCCTCGTCGAGACTCATCAGGGGGTGCCACCGGACCGCGACCAGGGTGAGCAGCAGTACGGAGCACACGGTCAGGGCACCGGCCGAGCGGAGGGCGGTGCGCTGGTCCTGCGGGCGGGACGGGGCGTCGACGGGCGGCGAGTGCATACTACGATCCTCGCCGACCGGCGGGGCAGGAGGCGAATTCCGCCGGACAGGCCCTAGCTGAGCGCCCGCAATCCCGGCACGAACGCCACCAGCACCGGAACGACCGGCACCAGTGCCGCCGTCGCCGTCAGGCGCAGCCGGCGGGCCGCCGTGAGCCGGTCCGGGGGAGTGAGCAGCCGGTTCACCCGCTGCGGGACCTGGGCCTGCGGGGTCGGGCAGGGGCCGAACACCCCCCGGTCCTCGTTGAGTTCCACCAGCGCCAGCGCCGTCGTCAGACGTCCGAAGCGGCGGGAGGCCATGTCGTCCGCGGCGAGCTCGACGAGCCGGTGCATCTCGTCGCGGAACGCGGCGAACACCGGAACCTGCGGAAACCCGCCCGCCAGCGCGCCCGAACTGTGCAGCAGCCAGTCGTGCCGGGCCTGCGCGTGACCCTCCTCGTGGGCCAGCAGAGCGTCCAGCTGCCGCCCCTTCAGGCGGCGCAACGCGGCCGTGGTGATGACCAGTTGGGGCGCCGACCCGGGCAGCCACCACGCGTCGGGCCGCTCGCCCTCCAGGACCACGAGACGACCGGCGCCCCGCTCCTCGCCGGGCAACATCGGGGCCCGCACCAGGAGTTCGGCCCTGCGCAGCCGACGCCGCGCACGCGCCCGTACGACCTCCCGGACCAGCATCGCCGCGCTCCACACCCCGCCCAGCGCCAGCGTCACCGCGGTCGTCGCCGCCCAGCTGCCGCCCCTGCCCAGCGCGTACGCCTCCACGACCCCGGACGGTGCCGGCGCGAAGACATGGCCGCGCACCGCCTGCCAGGCCGCTGCCGCGCTGAGCGTCATCGACAGGGCGCAGCACAGGAGTACGGCCGCCACCGCGCACTGCCACACCCACAGGGCGACCACGGGTTCACGGTCCACCCAGTCGACCCGGGCGAGCAGCCGAGGGGCGAGGACGGCGGTCAGCGCGCCGAGCAGCAACAGTGCCGCGGGGACCATCATGGGAGCACCCTATGAGCGGCTCACCGCCCAGGGGTACGGCCCACGAGGGCAAAGTGACGCAGGACACGGAGGCGTTCAGAGCGTCGCCAGCATCGCGACCATGGCGATGCCCATCGACAGCCGGCACGCCCGCGCCAGCTCCGGCCGGTCGCCCCAGCCGACGGTCCCGCCCCCGGCGGCCACGGGCACCAGCCGCACCCCGGACAGCAGGACGTACCCCACGAAGTAGAGGAGCAACACCCCGGTCAGCAAAGGGATCCCGGATCCCGCGTGATGCCCGGGCGAGGCGGCCATGACGACCGCCATGTAGACCATGGCCGACGCCCCCACCAAGTGGTGCAGATGGTGGGTGCTCGCCCGTGCCGCCCACAGGGCTCGCACGGCCGCCGCGCCGAACACGAGGGCATAGGCCGACCAGGCCCACGACGGCGGGGTGAACACCGCCGCCGGTACGGCCATCGCGGCCATGCCGAAGCCCATGAGCGCCTCGCCGCCCGCCGCACGGCGCTGCTCCTCGACCTCGCTGCGCATCCGCAGCAGACAGTAGGCCCCGGTCGCCGCGCACAGCGTCACCAGCAGCCAGCCGGGCGAAGCCGGTCCGTGCACACGCACCTCCCCGCTCGACGGTCGTTCAGGGATGCGATGCCCCGCTCCCGTGGCGCGCACGCGGGCGCAAGGGTGTACACGGGGAGCATTCGACGGAGCACGGCAGGTCAGCGAATGCCCGCCAAAATCCTTTACGAGTAAAATACCTGCTAAGGTTATGGGTATGAGCAGCGCGACCCCACGTCTCCCCCTCGCCGGCGTCCTGCGCCTCGGCCGACCCTCGGACATCTGGTTCAAGCCCGCCCTGAGCGTGGTCGTCGCGGTCGCCCCGCCCAACCTGACCCTGCTGGCGCTCGGCCGCCTCGACCTGGCGATGTACACGATGGCCGGGTCCCTGTGCGCGCTGTACGCCCACAACCGTCCCTACGCCGCCCGGGCCCGCGCCCTGACCTGGGTCGTGCTCGGCATGCTCACCGGCCTCGCCGTCGCCCTCGTCGCCGCGTCGCTCACCACGAGCGCCGTGGCACTGGTCACGGTCGGCGCCCTCCTGGCCGCGGCGCAGAAGGCACTGTGCGACGCGGCCCGCATCGGCCCGCCGGGCAACGTGATCTTCACCTTCATCAGCTCCGCCGCCCTGTTTGCCCCGCAGACCCTCGCCCAGGTCCCCGGCCACCTGGCCCTCGCCGCCGCGGCGGGCGTCTGGGCCTGGCTCATCGGCATGGCACCCGGCCAGATCCGCCCGCACGGCCCGGAACGCCGGGCCACCGCCCACGCCCTGCGCACCGCCGCCGCGTACGCCGAGAAGCCCGACGACCCCCGTGCCAGGGCCGCCGCTGCCGCCGCCGTCCAGGCCGCCTGGCAGGCGCTGCTGTCCGCCGGCGCGCGCACAGAGCCCCGCCGCGCCCTCGACCGCCTCGTCGTCCGTGCCGAGGTCGCCCTCGCCGCCCCCGCCGACGCCGACCCGGAGCGGTTGCGGGCCTGGGCGCGCGACCTGCGCGGCAACGGACCGGTTCCGCGGACCGAGGACCGGGGTGAACTGCTCGGCATCGACGCCGAACTCAGCCTTGAGAGCGTCCCGTTGTGGCGCCGGCTCGGCCCTCTGGCCCCGCTCGCCCTGCGCACCGCCCTCGGGTGCGCCCTCGCCGGATACGCCTCCCTGGCTTTCGGTGTCGGCCGCCCGTACTGGGCCCTGGTCACCGCCGCCTCCCTCTACCAGGCCAACCTCACCCTGACCTGGAGCCGGGGAGTCCAGCGCGTCGTCGGCAACCTCGCCGGCGTTCTCCTCTTCGCCGCCGTCGTCCCGCTCGCCCACCTCGGCCCGGCCGCCCTCGTCCTGTGCTGCCTCGCCTTCAACTTCGGCGCCGAGGCGCTGATCAGCCGCAACTACTGGCTCGGCAGCGTCTGCGTGACCCCGATGGCGCTGCTCATCACCGAGTTCGCCGGCTTCCAGGAGCCCGGTCGGCTGATCACCGAGCGGGTCGTGGACACCGTCGTCGGCGCCCTGGTCGGCTTCGTCGCCGCGCTCGCCGTCACCAACCGGCGCGCCGGCGACCGCATCGAGCACGCCCTGAGCGCCGTCGACCGCGCCCGCGAGCGCACCGCCCGCCTCCTCGCCGAGCCGTACCCCGCCCCCGCCCCCCTGGAGTCGGTACGCCGGACCCTGGCCGCCGCCCTGGTCGAGCTGCGTGCCACCGTGGACGCCGCATCCGGCGAATGGTGGCAGCGCGCCCTGCCCCAGGAGCGGGTCGTGCTCGCCGAGCAGGCGGGACACCGTACGCTCGCCGCGACGACACGACGGCTGACCAGCGCGACGACGGAGGACGTACGGCCATGACGGCGGAGACCAGCGGGGGAGACGGCCCGAGGACGGACACGGTCGCGGCGGTCGTCCGGCAGTGGCAGACCGTCCATCCCGGCCTCGACACCGGACCCATGGAGATCATCGGCCGCATCAACCGCTCCGCCGCCCTCCTCCAGCAGGCCGAGGACGCCCCCCTGCGCCGGGCCGGTCTCAGTCGCCCCGAGTTCGACCTGCTCGGTGCGCTCCGCCGCACCGGCCATGAGCTGACCCCCGGCGATCTGGCCCGTGAGACCTTCTCCTCGGGCGCCGCCGTGACCAAGCGCCTCAAGCAGCTCACCGAGCGCGGACTGGTCGAACGCCGCGGCGACACCCGCGACCGCCGGGTGGTCCACCTCCGCCTCACGGACGCCGGCCGCGATCTCGTCGACGGGATCCTGCCCGAGCAGCTCGCGTACGAGACCGCGGTGCTGTCCGTGCTGGACGGGGAGAAGCAGGGAGAACTGGCCTCACTGCTCGGCGAGTTGCTGACGCAGCTGGAAGGCCGCCTCGGAGCGCTCCGCGTCTGACCGGCCGCTTCGGAAATTTCGGAAGCGGCCCCTCCATTGACGTGATCCAACCCGCTCCCTAGGTTCGGTTCGATTCGCCGACTCATGAGCGAAATACCGGACGAAGGAGAGATGTCGTGGCAGCCGAAACGCTCACCGTCGACCTCGGCACCGAGACGGGCCCCTTCCATGGCGGCGCGAGCGGCACGCTCTACGGCCTCTACGGCGACGGTGTGCCCAGCCGTGCCGTCGTCGAGGGCATGTACGTCCGCACGGTCGCCACCAAGGCCCAGGACGGCATCCAGCACCCCGGCGCGGACGCCCTGGAGATCCTGCCGTCCTTCGTCGCGGCCGGCGGCCAGGACGTCTACCTCTACATGCCGGACATCCTGCGCGGCTTCCCCTACGAGTGGCCCGGCGCCACCGGCGAGGAACGGCTGGCGGGCTTCACGGAGAGCATCCGCAAGCAGGTCGAACAGGTCCTGACCATGGGCGAGTTGAAGTCCCACGTCGTCTACGTCCCGTTCAACGAACCCGAGGGCAACATGTTCGGCGACGGGGAGTGGAGCTACGACGGCATCTCGTGGCACACCGACCCGAGGCGCTACTTCGCCGCCTGGCGGGACATCTACCGGCTGATCAAGGGCCTCGACCCGGACGCCCGTATCGCCGGACCCAACACCTGCATCCTGTACCCCGAGGTCAAGGGCTTCCTCGCGTTCGCCAAGGAGCACGACGTCCTGCCCGACGTGATCACCTGGCACGAACTGTCCTCGCCGGACGAGGTCCGCACGAACGTGGCCAAGTACCGTGAGTGGGAACGGGAGTTGGGCATCGGGCCGCTGCCCGTCAACGTCAACGAGTACGCCCACAACTACCACCTGTCCGTCCCCGGGCAGATGATCCAGTGGATCGCCGCGATCGAGGAGTCCAAGGTCGACGCCGACATGGCGTACTGGAACATCGCCGGCAACCTCAACGACTCGGCCGTAGAGGCCAACAAGGCCAACGGGCAGTGGTGGCTGTTCAACGCCTACGGCCAGATGACCGGGAACACGGTCGCGGTGACCGCGCCCCGGCCCAACGTTCAGTACACGCTCCAGGGTGTCGCCACGCTCGACCGGGAGAAGCGGCAGGCGCGGGTGCTGTTCGGTGGGTCGAGCGGTTCCGCCGACATCGTCGTGGAGCGGCTCGACCTCTTCGGCGCGACCGTCCGCGCACGGCTCCAGGAGATCCCCTGGACGGGCCAACTCGGTGCCTCCGCCCAGCCGCTGATCCTGAAGGAGGAGGAACTCCCGGTGGTGGACGGCAGGGTGACGCTGCCCCTGACCGGACTCGACGAGATGTCCGCCTACCAACTGATCCTGTCGCCCGGCGGCGACGGACCTGTCCGCCCGCAGCCGCCGGCGGGCTGGCGGAGGACCTACGAGGCCGAGGACGCCGTCTACACGGGCGGCGGCTACTCGAAGAACGGCCCCGAGGGGTCCCCGGCGGACGTCGACAAGTTCGCCACCTCCGGCGGCTACCACGTCGGCGGACTGCGCACCGGCTCCGACGGCGTGCTCGCCTTCGACGTCGAGGTCCCGCGGGACGGGACGTACGAGGTCCGTGTCTACGCCAATGCGCACAACCTCGCCGAACCGGTGCGGGAGCACGGTCCCACCAACGTGTTCCTGCGCGTCGACGGCGAGGACCCGCGCGAGCTCCTGCTGCCGCTCGGCTACAAGCGGGCCGTCTGGGGCCACACCGACACCGAGGTGGAGCTGACCGCGGGCCGTCACCTGATCACCCTCGCGGCACGGGACCCCGACCTCGGTGCCACCCGGGGCGACGCGGTCGTCGACCGGCTGGACCTGGTCCTGCGCGACACGGAGAGGGTCGCGCGGTACGACGCCGGGTACGCGGCCCTCGCCGACGGAGCGCGCGTGAGCGGCCCCGCCGCCGTGCTTTCGCGCGGTGGAAGCGCGACCTTCTGGGTGCACGCGGCCGGTGACGGGGAGGCGACCGTCGGCCTCCGCGGAGAGGGCGAGGGACTGCTGACGGTCAACGGGGAGGAGATCGGGCGGATCGGAGCCGCGGACCTCCCTGTCTTCCTCGCCGGGGGCGTCAACAAGGTCACGGTCGCGGCGACTTCGGAAGAGCTCTTCGCGGAACAGCTGACCGTCGGTCCGTCGCGCGGGCTGCTGCCCACCACGACGTACCCGGCGCAGGAGGGCGTGCTCACCGGCACCGCGAAGGTGACCGCGTTCTCCTACGCCACCGGCGGCAAGGCCGTCGACGGCATCGGCCGCGGCCCCGCCAACGCGCTCACCCTGACGGTGACGGCGGACCGCCCTGGTCGCCACGCGCTGACGATCCGCTACTCCAACGGCGAGCAGCCGCCGAGCACCCACTACAACCCGGACCCGGTCTGCCGTCGCGCGGACATCACCGTCAACGGGGACGACACACGCCGAGTCCTGTTCCCCACCACCTTCCACTTCAACAACTTCTGGCAGCTCTCCGTCCCCGTCACCCTCCAACAGGGCGCGAACACCGTCACGTTCACCGCCGACGAGCTCCCCGACTTCGACGGCGCCGGCACGAACGCCCACGGACAGCGCTCCGCCCACGCCCCGGTCCTCGACTCGGTGACGGTGACGCCGCTCACCTGACGACCGCCTCCCGGACCAGGCCTAGGTCCGCGGCCCTCGTTCCCGGCTCCGCCGAGATCGTCCGGAGGCCCGATGCCGCCGCCCGGGGGCGCGAGCGACCCTTCCGGTGGAGACCTGCCAGAAGGAGCGCACCATGTCCTACCCGGAACAACTCCCGTACCCGGAGCCCCGCTACCACGGCGACAAGGGTGAGGTGAACGCCGTCTTCCGCCCCGCCGACACCCCCGCGGATGTCTCCTCGCCCGGCGGTTCGACCCACTACCTCGCCACCCACGACTCGACCGGTGGCGAGTTCGGCCTCTACAAAGCGGAGTTGGGTCCACGGTCCGCCGGCGCCAGAACCCACTTCCACAAGGCGATGTCGGAGTCCTTCTACGTCCTGTCGGGCGAACTGGAGCTCTACGACGGCGAGAAGTGGGTCACGGGCCGCGCGGGCGACTTCCTGTACGTGCCGGTCGGCGGCCTGCACGCCTTCAAGAACGTGACCGACGAGCCGATGTCCATGCTCATGCTCTTCTCCCCGGGCGCCCCGCGCGAGGAGTACTTCGAGCGGGTCGCGGAGATGACGCGGCGCGGTGGCGAGGAACTCGAACAGTTCCGCGTCCGGCACGACAGCTACTTCGTGGACTAGAAGCGACTGGAGGGGACTAGAGGACGTCGGTGGCCGTACGCCGGTACCCGGAGCGTCGGTCGTCGATGTCCGCCCAGCGGTCGCCGTAGATCGTCCGGACGACGTCCGGGTCCCGTACGAAGTCGTGCGGGAAGCCCAGCGACACCGCGCTCACCTCGTCCAGGCGGGTGACCGCGTCGGCGTCGAGGCGGACGTCGACGCTGCCGAGGTTGTCGGCGAGCTGGTGCTCCTTGGTGGCCGCGATGATCGGAACGATGTTGCCGGGCCGCTGGAGCAGCCAGGCCAGCGCCACCTGGGCCGGGCTCCAGCCGCCCTGCTCGGCGATCTCCAGGACGGCGGTGACGACCTCTTCCTCCTGTGCGCTCGGCTTGCCGCCCCAGGAGTCGAGCCGGCCCGACTCGCCCCGCCGGTACTTACCGGTCAGCTTCCCGGCCGCCAGCGGCGCCCACGCCAGCACCGCCTGGCCGAACGCCCGTGCCTGCGGCAGCAGTTCACGCTCCGGCGTCCGCTCCAGCAGGTTGTAGCGCAGCTGTGAACCCCTGAACGCGGTCCAACCCCGCAGCTCCGCCAGGGTGTTGGCCTGGGCGATCTCCCAGGCGGGCCAGTCCGAGACACCGACGTACAGCACCTTCCCGGTCCGTACGAGGTCGTCGAGCGCCCGCATCACCTCGTCGACCGGGGTGAAGTTGTCCCGCGCGTGCACCCACAGGACGTCGAGCCGGTCGGTGCGCAGCCGCTCCAGGCTCGCCTCCACCGACTGCACCAGGTTCTTGCGGTGGTTGCCGGCCGCGTTGACATCCCCCGCGCGTGTGCCGCACGTGTACTTGCTGGCCAGCACGAACTCCTCGCGCCGCCCCTCCAGCAGCTCGCCGAGGATCCGCTCCGAGCTGCCGCCCGAGTAGATGTCGGCCGTGTCGATGAAATTGCCACCCGCGTCGGCGTAGGCGTCGAGGAGCTTGGTGCTGGTCTCCTTGTCGGAGCCGGTGCCCGGGTCCTCACCCATCACCATCGTGCCGAGGCTCAGCTCGCTCACGCGCAGACCGGTCCTGCCGAACAATGTGTAACGCACGCTCAGTTCCCCCTCCGGACGGTTCGTGCGGCCGACGCTATGAGCTGGAGCGCACTTCAACGCAAGCGTGTTTCGGGGACACCGGGAATCCGTCCCCTCAGGTCTCAGTGCTCCGCACCCGCCAGATACACCCCGAACATCGCCCCTTGGGGATCCCGCAGCACCGCGAGGCGCAGACTGTCGGGCACCGTCGTGGGCTCCATCAGGACCGTGCCGCCCGCCTCCGTCGCCGTGGCCGCGCTCGCGTCCACGTCCGCCACCGCGAAGTACGGCAGCCAGTGCGGCGGCACCTCGGGCGGGAACTTGTCGTCCATCGTCACCATGCCGCCGAAGTCGGCGCCGTCGAGGCCCCACTGTGTGTAGTGTTCCGAGGCGTTGACACTCCAGCCGAACACCGTGGTGTAGAAGTCCACCGACCGCTCGGGCTGCCTGCTCATCAGCTCCACCCAGCCCAGCGAGCCCGGCTCGTTGAGCAGCCCCGCACCTTCGAAGCCCTCCGCCTGCCACACATGGAAACCGGCGCCCTGCGGATCGGCGACGGACGCGAAGCGCCCCATGCCGGGAACGTCCCCGGGCTCGAACACCACAGTGCCACCGGCCGACTTGATCTTCTCCACCGTGGCGTCGACGTCCGCCACGGCGAACGTCACGAACCACGTGACCGGCTGCGGCTCCTCGCCCGACGGCACGAGCGCGGCGACGGGGAGATGACCCACGTACGCGATCGTGTAGCCGCCCATCTCCGCGCGGGAGTCGGTCTCCGTCCGCCAGCCGAAGAGCTCGCCGTAGAAGCGCCGGCCGGCCTCCAGATCGGGGGTTCCCACCTCGGCCCAGCAGGGCCCACCGGCCACCGGCTTGTCGAGTTTCATGGCGTCACGGCCTTCCTGCCGACGCGGGCGTCCCCTTTCGCACGCTAGCCCCGCTCGACCGCCCCTGCCATCCGGCGTCGCGCTCCGGCCCCAGGCGCTCGCCCTGCCGACCGCAGCCGGCTTCCGAGAACCCGCCGGCCGCTCTCTGCGCGATGGTCGTCAGATGCCTGGGCGGAAGCGGATCGGGTGGTCCTCGGGTACCTCGACGAGGACGATCCTGCAGCCGTCCGGATCGGTGATCCACATCTCGATCAGCCCCCAGGGCTCCTTCACCGGCGGCCGTGCGATCTCTACGCCCTTCGCCACCAGCTCCTCGTGTGCGGCCGTCACGTCCGCGACCTGCATCCACAGCTGCACTGCCGCGGACGGGGGCGTCTCGGAGCGCCCCGAGAGCTCCAGGAAGCCTCCGCCGAGGAAGTAGACGGTGCCGCGCTCGGGCCCCGTGCCGAACTCGCGGTAGACGCCGAGGCCGAGCTGCTCGCCGTAGAAGACCCGGGAACGCTCGGGGTCGGTGGGGTGGAGGAGGGTCCGGCCGCTCAGTACATGCACCATGCAGCGGAGCCTAGTGGGAGCGCTACGCTCGTCCGTGCCCGTGCCGTGCCCGAGAGCGGAGAGACGCCTCATGACCGCTGGACTCACTTTCCGCGATGCCGTCGACACCGATGTGGACGCCCTGGTCGCGCTGATCGAGTCGGCGTACCGCGGGGACTCCAGCCGGACGGGGTGGACCACCGAGGCGGACATCCTCGAGGGGCAGCGGACCGACCCCGAGGGCGTTCTCGAGGTCATCAAGTCGCCCGAGAGCCGACTGCTCGCCGTCGAGCGCGACGGCGAGATCGTCGCCTGCTGCCAGCTCGAGCACCGCGGGACCCACGCCTACTTCGGGATGTTCGCGGTCAGCCCGAAGCTCCAGGGCGGCGGCCTCGGCAAGGTGATCATCGCCGAGGCCGAGCGCCGGGTCCGCGAGGAGTGGGGCGCCACGGAGATGCAGATGACGGTGATCTCCGTACGTGACGACCTGATCGCCTGGTACGAGCGCCGCGGCTACCGCCGTACGGGCCGGATGACCCCGTTCCCGTACGGCGACGAGCGCTTCGGTGTTCCGCAGCGCGACGACCTTCAGTTCGAGCTGCTGGTCAAGCCGCTGGTGTGACGTTCATGCAGAGGGCTATGCGGTGAAGCGGGCCGTGCGTTTGATCTCCGGGTAGTCGGTGGTCGCGCCGTCCAGCTGCAGGGCCCGTACGAGCCGCAGATGGTCCTGTGTGTTCACCACCCAGCCGATGATCCTGAGATCCGCCTTGCGGGCAGCCTCCACGACCTCCAGCGTGATCCGGCGGATGTTCAGACAGACGGTCGCGGCACCGGCCTCGACGGCACGGTCCACGATGTCGGTGCCGTACCGGCTGGCGATCAGCGCGGTCCGTACGCCCGGCACCAGGCGGGAGATCTCGGCGATCGCCTCGTCATGGAACGAGGACACCTCCACCCGGGTGACCAGATCCCGCCTGAGCATGACCTCGGCCAGTGCCCGGGCCGCCTGCATGTCCTTGATCTCGGCCTGGAGCGGCGACCGCACCGCGTCCAGGACCTCCTCGAAGACGGGCACGCGTTCACCGCGGCCCGCGTCCAGGGCGCGTAGTTCGGCGAGGGTCTTCTCGGCGATCGGACCGGTCCCGTCGGTCGTGCGGTCCACGTCCGTGTCGTGCATGACGACCAGGGCACCGTCCTTGCTCAGGTGCAGGTCGAGTTCGATGACGTCGAGGCCGGCCTGTTGGGCGGCCACGAAGGAACGGAGGGTGTTCTCGGGTTCGAGACCCATGACCCCGCGATGACCGATGGTAAGGAAGTTCAAGGTACAACTCGCTTCCGTCGACGGCGGCTCGGCGTCCGCGCGGACCGGAGCGGACGATCGCGCGGGCAGATCCGCAGCCTAGTGCGCCCGGCCGGTGATGTACCCGCGCGTACACGGGGGATCGGGGTGACACCAGGGGCGGACCTGCCCGGTACGGCTCCGGGTGGTCACCCTGGGGTGGGCGAGTCCTTCGGGCATTGACCACGCAGGTCTGCCGAGAGACCCACGTATACCCACCTGAGTGGCCCTCAAGGCATCCGGCAGGAAAAAGTTTCGTGACCATGCGGGCGCGCAGGATAATTTCCCGAGTCTGCACTTGCTGGAAGGAAGCCCATATGCATACGGTGTCCTGACGCGAGGTTCTCCCGTGGAGGATGGGACATGACGGAAATTCTTGTGCAGGCGGCGACGGGGGAGCAGGCTCCTCCCGTGACCAGGGTGGTGGAGCACCCGGCTTGGCCCGTGCTCAAGGATGCCGTGGAGCGGATCCGGCCCTGGCAGGCCAAGGACGGGTCCATCGACTTCACCGCCGAGGGCGCCCCGGCGCGCGCGGACGCCGAGGCCGTCGTACGGCAGGTCGTCGACGCCGTGGAGGAGCTGGCCCCGCTGCTCCCGCACGACAGCGCCTACCACGAGGCCCTGGTCAAGGACCTGAAGCGCTGGGCCGACGGTGGCTTCGAGGTGCCCGACTTCCTCGACTCGCTGCTGGCCTTCCAGCCCGCGAAGGGGCGCGCGGACGGTCTCCAGCACCTGGTCGTCTTCCCGATGTACACGCAGAACGGCAACCCCGACCGCAATCTCGAAGCGGTCGTGCTGCGCATGGTCTGGCCCGAGTGGCTGGCCGAGCTGGAGCGCACGCGCTACGACAACCCGCTGTTCTGCGGCATCAAGTTCGAGGACTTCACGGCCGGCTACGACACCAACTCGGCCGTCCTCTTCCCGGAGACCATCGCCGTGCGCGAGGCGCCGGAACGATTCTCCTGGGGTGGCATCTTCTGCGACCGCGAGGCCGCCCGCTTCCGCCGGGTGACCGACGCCGCCGTCGGCATCCTGGGCCTGGAGCTGCCCGAGGACGTCGCCGCGATGGTCCATGACCAGACGCGCTGCGAGGAGGCCTTCGTCCTGTGGGACATGGTCCACGACCGCACCCACAGCCACGGCGACCTGCCCTTCGACCCCTTCATGATCAAGCAGCGCCAGCCGTTCTGGATGTACGGCCTCGAAGAGCTGCGGTGCGACCTCACCGCCTTCAAGGAGGCCGTGAAGCTGGAGGCGGAAGGCGTCTCGCAGGCCCGCGACGTGCAGTTCGCGGTGCTCTTCGACCGCATGTTCCGCTTCCCGGTCACCGGTGAGCGCGTCCGCAACTACGACGGCCTCGGCGGCCAGCTGCTCTTCGCCTACCTGCACAAGCACGAAGTCGTCCACTGGACCGACAACAAGCTGCACATCGACTGGCAGCGCGCCCCGCAGGTCACCAACCAGCTGTGCGCCGAGATCGAGGACCTCTACCGGGCGGGCATCGACCGTCCGAAGCTCGTCCACTGGTTCGCCGCCTACGGCCTGGTCTCGCAGTACCTCGCCCCGCACCCCGGCTCCCGCTGGGCCAAGGGCCCCGACGCCCTGGACCTGACCCAGCCACCGCGAAAGCTCGTCGATGACGTGCTTCCGGACGAGTTTCCGCTGAGCATGTTCTATGAGGCCCTCTCCAAGAAATTGAAGACGGTGATCGCCTCGACCCGGGGCATTACCGCGGAGAGCGCCGAGCGGATCGCCGCGTGAGCGTTCGCGGCACCGAGAACACTGCACAGCAAGCTCAGGAGGCGAAGATCATGGCGGGGAACGGAGCTCTCAGCGGTGCGGTGATCGCGGTGGCCGGCGCGGGCGGTCCCGCGGGCCGCGCGACACTGCTGCGTCTCGCCGAGGCCGGGGCGACGGTCGTCGGTGCCGACAACGACCCCGAGCGCCTCGCGGAGGCCGTGGACGCGGCCCGCTACAGCGCCGGTGGCGCCACGGTCACCGGTGAGCCGGTCGACCTGCTGGACCTGGAGTCCACCCGTGACTGGGCCACGCGTATCGAGAAGGACTTCGGCGGCGTCGACGGCGTGGTCCACCTCGTCGGCGGCTGGCGCGGCAGCGAGACCTTCATCAAGACGAGCCTGGACGACTGGGACTTCCTGGAGCTGCTGCTCATCCGCACCGTGCAGCACACCTCCCTCGCCTTCTCCGAGGCACTCCAGCGCAGCGACCGCGGCCGCTACGTCCTGATCAGCGCCGCGGGCGCGACCAAGCCCTCCGCGGGCAACGCCGCCTACGCCGCCGCCAAGGCGGCCGCCGAGGCCTGGACGCTCGCCATGGCCGACTTCTTCCGCAAGGCGGGGGGCGGTGAGGAGCTCACCTCGGCCGCCACCATCCTGGTGGTGAAGGCGTTGGTGCACGACGCGATGCGCGCCGAGCGACCCAACGCGAAGTTCGCGGGCTTCACGGACGTCAAGGACCTCGCGGAGGCCATCGCCGACGTCTGGGAGAAGTCCGCCGGGGAAGTGAACGGAAACCGTCTGTGGCTCACCGAGAAGCCGTGAACCCTCCGAAGACCGACGCCCGCCGGCACCACGACCCGGACAGCCGGGGCTTCGCCAGCGACAACTACGCCGGCGCCCACCCGGAGGTGCTCGCCGCCCTGGCCCTGGCCAACGGCGGGCACCAGGTGGCCTACGGCGAGGACGACTACACCGAGAACCTCCAGACGATCATCCGCAGCCACTTCGGCGCCACGGCCGAGGCGTTCCCCGTCTTCAACGGCACCGGCGCCAACGTCGTCGCCCTCCAGGCGGTCACCGACCGCTGGGGCGCGGTGATCTGCGCGGAGAGCGCGCACATCAACGTCGACGAGGGCGGCGCCCCCGAGCGCATGGGCGGCCTCAAGCTGCTCACGGTGCCCACGCCGGACGGCAAGCTCACGCCCGAGCTGATCGACCGGCAGGCATACGGCTGGGACGACGAGCACCGTGCGATGCCGCAGGTCGTCTCGATCACCCAGAGCACGGAGCTGGGCACCCTCTACACACCGGACGAGATCCGCGCCATCTGCGACCACGCCCACGCGCACGGCATGAAGGTGCACCTGGACGGCTCCCGCATAGCCAACGCGGCCGCCTCCCTGGACGTCCCGATGCGGACGTTCACCAACGCGGTCGGCGTCGACATCCTCTCGCTCGGCGGGACCAAGAACGGCGCGCTGTTCGGCGAGGCCGTCGTGGTCATCAACCAGGACGCCGTCAGCCACATGAAGCATCTGCGCAAGCTGTCCATGCAGCTCGCCTCCAAGATGCGTTTCGTGTCGGTCCAGCTGGAGGCGCTGCTCGCCAAGGATCTGTGGCTGCGCAACGCCCGGCACTCCAACGAGATGGCCCAGCGGCTCGCGGAGGGTGTCCGTGCCGTGCACGGCGTGGAGATCCTCTACCCGGTGCAGGCCAACGGCGTGTTCGCCAAGCTCCCGCACGAGGTGAGCGTGCGCCTGCAGAAGCGGTTCCGGTTCTACTTCTGGGACGAGACGGCGGGCGTGGTGCGCTGGATGTGCGCCTTCGACACGACCGAGGAGGACGTGGACGCGTTCGTCGCGGCGCTGAAGGAGGAGATGGCGCACTAGCGGCCTCTCGATCTATGCATAGATATGCGGTCACCCGAAAAAGCATTGACTCTCGGGTGATCGCATTCCTATGCTCTGCGGTCATGGAGCTTATCCAGAACACCCCTGACCTGTCCGCGTACTTGGCCGCCGACGAGGTCATCGACCATGACCATCCACGGGTACGCGAGACAGCCGCACGCCTCGCCGCGGAGGCCGCGGACTCGTATGCCTATGCGCAGCTGGCTTTCGAGTTCGTGCGCGACACCATCCCCCACTCGCAGGACTCCGGCGACATGCGCGTCACCTGGCGGGCCTCCGATGTGCTCGAACAGGGCACCGGCATCTGCTACGCCAAGGCCCATGCGCTGGCCGCGCTGCTACGGGCCGAGGACATCCCGACCGCGCTCTGCTATCAGCGGCTGGCGGACGACGACGGGGACGGACATGTCGTGCACGGCCTGGTCGCGCTGCGGTTCAACGGGGCCTGGCACCGGCAGGACCCGCGTGGCAACAAACCTGGGGTGGACGCCCGGTTCTCCCTCGAAGGGGAGCGGCTGGCGTGGATTCCGGACCCGCAGTCCAATGAGGTGGACTACCCGGTGCTGTACGCTGAACCACATCCCACCGTGTTGAGTGTCCTGCAGGCCGCCCCCGACCGGCCCTCCCTGTGGAAGACGCTCCCTTCCGCACTCTGAGGCAGTCGATGACCTTCTCCCTGACCGTGTCCGACGAGGTGCGCGCGCTCGCGCCCGGCTTCACGCACGTCGCCGTCGAGGCGCACGGCCTCGTCAACGGACCGAGCACCGACGCGAGTTCGGCGCTGCTCGACGACGCCGCCCGCCGTCTCGCCGTACGCCTGGACGGGCGGGCCCCGCACGAGGACCCGCACATGGCCGCCTGGCGCGAGGCCTACACGGCGTTCGGATCGAAGCCGTCGCGCACCCGCAACTCGGCGGAGGCGCTGGCCAAGCGGGCCCTGGCGGACGGTGGGCTGCCCCGGATCAACCTGCTCGTCGACCTCTACAACGCCATCAGCGTCGCCCGTCTGATCCCGGTCGGCGGCGAGGACATCGACCGCATCGAGGGTGGGATGCGCCTGGTGCGGGCGACCGGGGACGAGGACTTCGTGACCGTCGCCGGCGGCGAGGAGGCCGTCGAACACCCCGACGCCGGCGAGGTGGTCTGGCGCGACGAGCGGGGTGTGACCTGCCGACGCTGGAACTGGCGCCAGGGGCCGCGGACCCGGCTCACCGAGGAGACCGTCTCCGGCATCTTCCTGCTGGAGAGCCTCGCACCGATGCCGGTCCCCGAGGTGGAGGCGGCGGCCGCCGAACTCGCCGAGCTGCTGGAGAAGTTCAGCCCCGGGGCGCGTATCGAGGTGCACGACGCCGACCCGGTGCGCGGCTGATCCGTCGCAGTCGCTAATCTCCCGGCATGCGTGATGGGGGAGCAGTGGACGACGGCACGAGCGTGGACGCGGAACAGCCGGCAGGGCCTCTCGCCCGGCTGAGGAAGCACTGGCTGCTCACCTCGGCCGTGGCGCTGGCCGTGGTGGCGACGGCCACGGCCGTACCGGTCGTCCTCGCGGACTCCGGGGACGACCCCCCGTGCCAGGAGATCCCCGCGTCGACCCGCGCGCTCGCGAAGGACCCGGCGGCCGCCACCCGGGCCCTCGACCCGGGCGACGAACTGACCCTGTTCGGTGCCGTGCGCGACCTCCTGGTGCACGAGAACCCCTGCGGGGACGGCGGCAAGGTACTCGGCCAGGTCGTCGACGCGGCCACCCGTGCCCCGGCCGACGGCACGCCCCACACCCTCGCCCAGGCCCGCAGCGCCTACGCGGTCGTGGCCGCCTTCGACGACAAGGACGTGCCCGCCGGGACGGCACCCGGCCTGGCCCGCCTGCTCGCCGAGTACGTCGTGGACGCGAACCGCTATCTGAGCCCCGACGACGAGTCCTACACCCCCGCCGCCGACGCCACGTCGGCCGCACCGGACGACACCGGCTGGACGCCGTACGGCCGCTTCCTCGCCCCCGGTGAGGCGCACGCCGACTTCGAGCACGCCCAGCAGTATTCGTCCGTACACGCGGACCCGGAAGCCCTGATGGCCGAACTGGCCAAGAACCCCGAGGCGTTCGCGATCCTCTACGACGCCCAGCGCGCGTACCTCGCGTACTACCTCGAACGTCTCACCCGGGCGGGCGCGGACCCCGACTACCACCCGGAGCCGGACAAGGACGGGACAGCCCGGCCCACCGACACCTGGGTCGACATCGACCTGGAACACCTCAGCGACCGTGTCGGCACGCTGATGAACCTCCGGGCGCGCTACGCCAGGGAGGGCACCATCCCCGACCTGGCGGCCTTCGACAAGGCCGTACGGCAGCACACGCGCGGTGCCTACCAGGCGGCCGCGCGGCAGCTGAGCAGCCGGCCGCCGGTGGGGGACATCGCCGAGCGGCAGGTCTCCGGACCGGTCGGAGGGGATCTGATGGACGGGCGGCACCAGTTGTTCACCGCGCTGGACTCCTGGACGAAGGCGCGGAACGTGCCGCGCGAACGCGCGGCAGACATGCGGCAGTTGATGGACGACCGGTACGTCAGGGCGCTCTGGATGACGTTCTGAGCGGACTCAGCCGCCGAGCCGGAGATCGGTGCAACCCCGCTGCCGCACCTGCTCGCGGGCGAAGGCCGCGAGCAGCTTCAGCTTCCCGGCCTCGTCGACCCCGGGAGCGTCCTTGGCGGCGCTGAGGGCGAAGTTGGCCGCCTCGCCGTCGCAGCGGGCCGTCGCCGTACGGGCCGCGGGCAGGCGGCCGTCCTCGGCGATCAGACGGCCGCTCCAGTCGCCGTACCAGGCGGCGAAGGTCAACTGGGGCCGCATGTCGCCGGAGTCGGCGTCCCGCGCGTACAGGTCGCAACGTCCCACCGGACCCGCGTCGTTCATCAGCGTCGCGACCTGCCACTGGGACGACTTGAGCAGTCCGGACTTGAGGGCCCAGCCGCAGGCGGTGTCCGCGGACCTGTCGAGAGACACCGTCTTCGGCTCCTTTTCCGGGTCCACCGGTGCGGCATCACCACCGGGTGCCTTCAACGGCTCGGCGCCGCAACCGAGCCGCTCGGACGCGGAGTTGGTGAGGGTCACGGCCGTCTCGTAGGCGGCGGGCGTGCCCCACAGGGTGTCCCGGCCCAGCCGGGTGCGCACCAGCAGCTTGGGCTGCCGGCCCTCGTCGTCCTTCTCGAGGGCCGGACAGGGCACCAGGAGCTGCAGATCGCCGAACTTGTCGATGAAGCCCGGCATTCCGTCCGGCATCGGCGCCATGGTGTCGAACCCCGTCTCCGGGAAGACCGTCATCAACTCCCGGTCCAGGTCGTCCCGTCGGGTGTACGCCTCCATCATCAGCAGGCGGTCGCTGCGCAGTTCGTCGCCCTCGAAGTCGAGGGAGCAGCCGTAGTCGCCCAGCTCTTCGTGGGAGGCGGACGTCGCATCCTTGAAGTGCGAGCCGCTGCGTCCGAGTTCACGCACCGCGTCCACGGGCAGCGCCCCGTCGCAGGCGGTACGCAGCAGCCACCAGTCGTTGACGTACCGGGTGGCGACCCAGCCGCCGATCCCCAGCACGACCGCAGCCGTGACCGACACCTTGACCCAACGCCGCATGTACAGCCCCCGTAGCGAACCCCGGACACCTGGCTTCCGGTTATGTCACGGACTCTATCGACACAGCCCCACGCCCCAAAGGGGCGTGGGGCTGTGTCGATATGCGGCTCCGTCCCGGGCGCGACCAGCCATCACCGGCCCGCAGCCGTAGGACGACCGAATCCCGGCGAGCTCTCAGCGAGCTTCCGCCGCCTTGACTTCCTCGGGCGTCGGCGCGGTCCCACCGAGATGCGCCGGCATCCACCACGTGTCGTTCGCGTCCTTCGGCCGCACCGGGTACGCCCGCTGCGCGGCCTCCAGCATCTCCTGGACACGCTCGCGCAGCTGACGGGTGATCGCGCCCGCGTACTTGTCCTTGGACGCCTCGATCGCCTCGCCCACCCGGATCGTGATCGGGATGTGGCTGCGCTTGAAGTTCTTGGGGTGGCCCTTGGTCCACAGCCGCTGCGTGCCCCACACCGCCATCGGGATCAGCGGGACGCCCGCCTCCTGGGCCATGCGCGCGGCACCCGACTTGAAGGACTTCAGGGTGAACGACTGCGAGATCGTGGCCTCCGGGAAGACCCCGACGATCTCGCCGGAGCGCAGCGAATCCAGCGCGTGCTGGTACGCGGTCTCACCCTGCTTGCGGTCCACGGGGATGTGCTTCATCCCGCGCATCAACGGTCCGGAGATCTTGTGCCGGAAGACGGACTCCTTCGCCATGAAGCGAACGAGTCGTTTCTGCGGGAGCGCCGCCAGGCCGTCGAAGATGAAGTCCAGGTAGCTGATGTGGTTGCTCACCAGCACGGCGCCGCCCGAGCGCGGGATGTTCTCCGACCCCTGGCAGTCGATCTTGAGGTCCCACGCCTTGAACAGCGTGCGCGCGAGGCCGACAGCGGGTCGGTAGACAAGCTCTGCCATGGACGGGGTGGACCCTTCCTTCTCTGCTGGGAAAGACGGCTCCCGGCGGGAAAGCTACGGCGCCGTAGGTTTACGGCATCTCGCAGATCGTGCCCCAAGAACGGACCGGGGGCCAGTCCTCGTGCCCGTGAACGGCGAGATCCTTGTCACGTCGCCTGCTTGATCCACCTCGTGCTTTTACGCCGCCTTTACTGCGCGCGTACCGTCACCCGCCGTACGAGCAGGTACATCTCGCAGCCCAGGCAGTACCCGAACGCGGAATTGAGGAAGGCGGCCGCGAGCGCCGCACCGGTCGCGGCGAGTCCCAGCCACGTCGGTCCGAGCGCGTAACCGACGAGCCCCACGGCGGCGAACGCGAGCCCGACCGCCTGAGCGAACCGCGGCGGCTCCGGCGCCTCGAACTCGGCCGGCGGGCCGAGCCGGGGCCGAACGGCCTTGCGGAACAGCCAGCCGTACGGCGAACGAGCCACTCCGCCCGCCGCGCCCAGCGCGAACGCCAGGGTCTGCCAGGCCAGGAGCCACACGCTGCCGGTGATCAGTACGACCGCCAGTACTAGGGTCGTCACGGCCGCCCCGAAGCGCGGCCCCCTCACGTCGATGTCCATGAATCAAGCATTCCGCATGGGGAGCGGTCAGTGGCGCCGGGAATCTTTGCAGTCTTGTGAACGCTGGAGCTGGGTGATGGCCGGAGTTGTGGTGTGTGTGGTGGTGCTCGTCGCCGCGAGCGCCTACGGAGTGCTGCACAAGCGGCGGAGCGGGAGAGTACGCGTGCGCGGGAGGGACGACGGCAAGCGGCTCGGCGCCGCCGAGCTGGGCGGGGAGTTGGGGGAGCGCGCCACGCTCGTCCAGTTCTCCAGCGCCTTCTGCGCGCCCTGCCGTGCCACCAAGCGGATCCTGGGCGAGGTGGTCGAGTTGGTGCCCGGAGTCGCCCACATCGAGATCGACGCCGAGGCCCATCTGGACCTCGTGCGCGAACTCGACATCCTCAAGACGCCGACCGTGCTCGTGCTGGACGCCGACGGTCGTGTCGTGCGGCGGGCCAGCGGGCAGCCGCGCAAGGCGGATGTCATCGCGGCGCTGGGGGAGGCGGTTTGACAGGGCTCACGCGGACGGTGAGGCATCTCCCATATGCCGGGACGTACTTGACTGTGCGCGCCACCTATCGTCAGCCTGACCGTATGCCTTCGGAACTCCTTCTCTTCGGGCGGGTCCACGTCGACCTCGCCCGCACGGCGAGCGCGTGCTGTCCGGGTTGTTGAGCACCCACGGACCCTCTCGCCCCTCCTTGCCGAAGGATCACTCCATGACGGCCTCGCCGGAACTCCGTACCCCTCAGCTCGCTTCCGCCGACCTCCTGCGCTCCGTCTTCCGGCGGCACGCGGCGGGGGTCGCCGTGATCACCGCCGGTGGTGAGGGGGGTCCGGTCGGCTTCACCGCCACCTCCCTCACCTCGGTCTCCGTCGAGCCTCCGCTGCTCTCCTTCGGGATCGGTGTCGGCGCCTCCAGCTGGCCGGCGATATCCGAGGCCGACCATGTCGGCGTGCACATACTCGGCGAGCACCAGCAGGAGCTGGCCGCCACGTTCGCCCGTAGCGGCGCCGACCGCTTCGGCGCACCGACGGCCTGGCGGGAGGGCCCCGAGGGCGTTCCCGTCCTCGACGACGTCCTGGCCTGGCTGGTGTGCCGGGTCGTCGCGCGGGTGCCCGCCGGGGACCATCGCATCGTCCTGGCCGAGGTGCTCCTCGGCGATCCGGCCGGTGCCGGCCGTCCGCTCGTCTACCACCAGGGCCGGTTCGGCGGTCTGCGCGACTGACGCCCCTTCTGCGCAGCGGTCGAGTTCCGATTACGCTGCGTTGCGAAGGTCACAGTTCAAAGCGCTTGCTTAGCGGGAACGAACTGGGTGTACTGACGAGTAATATTTCGTTCGGAGCGCGGGTCGCCCCGATCGGGATCGGCCGCTTGGGGCGCCTATGCTGCCTGCAAGTAGGCAGCAGAGAAATGTCGACGCAGCAGTAGGAGAGCCGGCGTGAGCTTGAGGATCGTTGTCACCGTGAAGTACGTGCCCGACGCCACTGGCGACCGGCACTTCGCCGATGACCTGACCGTCGACCGTGACGACGTGGACGGTCTGCTCTCCGAGCTGGACGAGTACGCGGTCGAGCAGGCGCTGCAGATCTCGGAGAACTCGGACGACGACGTCGAGGTCACCGTCCTCACCGTGGGTCCCGAGGACGCCAAGGACGCGCTGCGCAAGGCGCTGTCCATGGGCGCGGACAAGGCGGTCCACGTCGAGGACGACGACCTGCACGGCACGGATGCGATCGGTACCTCGCTGGTGCTGGCGAAGGCGATCGAGAAGGCCGGCTACGACCTGGTGATCTCCGGTATGGCGTCCACGGACGGCACCGCGGGCATCGTGCCGGCGCTGGTCGCCGAGCGTCTGGGCGTCCCGCAGGTCACCCTGCTGTCCGAGGTCTCCGTCGAGGACGGCACGGTCAAGGGCCGTCGCGACGGCGACTCCGCCACCGAGCAGCTGGAGGCATCCCTCCCGGCGGTGGTGTCGGTCACCGACCAGTCGGGCGAGGCGCGTTACCCGTCCTTCAAGGGCATCATGGCCGCCAAGAAGAAGCCGGTTCAGTCCTGGGACCTGTCCGACCTCGACATCGAGGCCGAAGAGGTCGGTCTCGAGGGTGCCTGGACCAAGGTCGACTCCGCGGCGCAGCGCCCGGCGCGTACCGCGGGCACGATCGTCAAGGACGAGGGCGAGGGCGGCAAGCAGCTCGCCGAGTACCTCGCGAGCCAGAAGTTCATCTAAGGCTCACCCCCCTTACCGCCCCTGAAGACTTCGCAATTCGCAGGAGAGCATTCCCATGGCTGAAGTTCTCGTCTACGTCGATCACGTGGACGGCGCCGTCCGCAAGCCCACCCTGGAGCTGCTGACCCTGGCCCGCCGCATCGGCGAGCCGGTCGCCGTCGCGCTGGGCAACGGCGCCGCCGACACCGCCGCCGCGCTCGCCGAGCACGGCGCCGTCAAGGTCCTCACGCATGAGGCCGCCGAGTACGCCGACTACCTGGTCGTCCCGAAGGTCGACGCCCTGCAGGCCGCGTACGAGGCCGTCTCCCCGGCCGCGGTGCTGGTGCCGTCCTCCGCGGAGGGCAAGGAGATCGCCGCCCGTCTCGCGCTGCGGATCGGGTCCGGCATCATCACCGACGCCGTCGACCTGGAGGCCGGTGACGAAGGCCCGGTGGCCACCCAGTCGGTGTTCGCCGCCTCCTTCTCCACCAGGACCCGGGTCGTCAAGGGCACCCCGGTCATCACCGTCAAGCCGAACTCCGCCGCCGTGGAGGCCGCCCCGGCCGCCGGCACCGTCGAGGCCCTCACGGTCTCCTTCGGCGCCCTGGCCACCGGCACCAAGGTCACCGCCCGCACCCCGCGTGAGTCGACCGGGCGTCCGGAGCTGACCGAGGCCGCGATCGTGGTCTCCGGCGGCCGCGGGGTCAACGGCGCGGAGAACTTCGCGCTCATCGAGTCCCTCGCCGACTCCCTCGGCGCGGCCGTCGGCGCCTCGCGTGCCGCGGTGGACGCGGGCTGGTACCCGCACACCAACCAGGTCGGCCAGACCGGCAAGAGCGTGTCCCCGCAGCTGTACATCGCCTCCGGAATCTCCGGCGCGATCCAGCACCGGGCCGGCATGCAGACCTCCAAGACGATCGTGGCGATCAACAAGGACGCCGAGGCCCCGATCTTCGACCTCGTCGACTACGGCGTCGTCGGCGACCTCTTCGACGTCGTCCCCGCCCTCACCGAGGAGATCAACACCCGCAAGGGCTGATCGCACTGAGGCGTGACGAGGCCCCCGTGGCCGCTCTCCGAGCGGTTCGCGGGGGCCTCTCTCATGCCAGGGTGAGTGAGGCCTGCACCGGCAGATGATCGCTGGGGAACTGTCCGTCCCGCGCGAAGGTGTTGATCCGGGCGCGGTGGACGGTGGCGCCGGACGTGGCGAGGATCCAGTCGATGCGCTCGCCGCCGGGAGTGAGCGGCTTGTAGCCGTGGAAGGTCGCGTACAGCTCACCGCGCTCGGCCGCGGCGTCCCAGGTGTCGACGAGTCCGGCGGCCAGGAGCGTGTCGTAGGCCTGGTTGTTCCCGGCCGCCGCGTTGAAGTCGCCGGTCACGACGACCGGGGAGGAGCGGGCGAGTTCCGCGATCCGCTCGGCGACGAACGACGCGGAACGCTCACGCGCGTACTGGCTCACATGGTCGAAGTGGGTGTTGAGGACGTGGAACTGGCGCCCGCCACGGGCGCGTTCACGGAAGCGGACCCAGGTGACGATCCGGGGGAGGGCGGCTCCCCAGGTGTTCGAGCCGATGCTCCTGGGGGTGTCGGAGAGCCAGTACGTGTCGTGCTCGACGGGGGACAGCCGGCGGGTGTCGTAGAAGATCGCCGTGGACTCGTCGTGGCTGCCGCCCTCGCGGCCGGTGCCGATCCAGTCGTAGTGCGGGCCGAGGTCGGTGTGGATGTCCCGCAGTTGCTGGTAGAGACCCTCCTGGGTGCCGATGAGTGTGGGCGACTCGCGGCGTAACAGCTCGCGCATCACCGGGCGGCGGGCGGCCCAGCTGTTGGGTTCGGAGGTGCTCGCGAAGCGCAGATTGAACGTCATGACCTCGATCCGGCGGTTGCCCGACCTGGCGACGGAGGCCGGCATCGAGGCCATCAGCGGCACGGCGACCGCGGCGGCCACCACGGTTCTCAGACCCATGCGGCGCGTCATCCTGTTGGTGTGCGACATGTAATCCCCTCCCGACGGGTCAGGATGAATGCCCGAACCGGAGTGCGAAAGAGGGCGTCTGGAATGACTGTGGTGACTCATGCTGCGGACGGGTGTTGACCGGCAGGAACTCCACGGATAACTTCGTTCTACGGATTGTTGATTCCGTAGAGCGGAAAATAGGAGGGTGTGGCATGGGTCAGGGCCAGCAGGAGCAGGTGGCGACGAGCCTCGCGGGTGCCGTCAGCGAGGAGATCAGTGCCTCCCTCGCGCCGGTCGACGCCGAGCTGGAGCGCCGCTACCCCGGTGACCCCGGCACCCGCCAGCCCGTCCACACCGTCTACGTCCCCGGCGACGCCTTCGCTGCCGACACCCTGCGCTCCTGGGGCGACCAGGCACTCGCCGCGCTCGACGAACACGCCCCGGACGCCGCGTCCTTCGCCGCCGTACTGGGACTGTCCGACGAGCTTGCCGAGCCGGTGTATTCCCGGGTGCGGGCCAAGCTGGCGCGCGAGCCCATCGAGGACCTGCGGGTGGACTTCGAGGACGGCTACCAGGGCAAGGACGAGGACCAGGACGCGGCCCGTGCCGCCCGCCTGATCGCCGAGGCGTACCGGGACGGCACGGCGGCCCCGTACATGGGCATCCGCATGAAGTGCATGGAGACGGCGGTACGCGACCGCGGCATCCGCACCCTGGACATCTTCCTCACCGGGCTGATGGAGGCCGGTGGCCTGCCCGAGGGGCTCGTCCTCACGCTGCCCAAGGTGACCTACGCCGAGCAGGTCACCGCCATGGTGCGCCTCCTCGAGGAGTTCGAGAAGGCGCGCGGCCTCGAGCCCGGCCGGATCGGCTTCGAGATCCAGATCGAGACCAGCCAGTCCATCCTCGCCACCGACGGCACCGCCACGGTCGCCCGTATGATCCAGGCCGCCGAGGGCCGCGCCACCGGTCTGCACTACGGCACCTTCGACTACAGCGCGTGCCTCGGCGTCTCCGCCGCCTACCAGGCCAGCGACCACCCGGCCGCCGACCACGCCAAGGCGATCATGCAGGTCGCGGCCGCGGGCACCGGCGTACGCGTCTGCGACGGCTCCACGAACGTCCTGCCGGTCGGCCCGACCGCGAAGGTCCACGACGCCTGGCGCCTGCACTACGGCCTCACCCGCCGTGCCCTGTCGCGCGCCTACTACCAGGGCTGGGACATGCACCCCGGCCACATCCCGACCCGGTACGCCGCCGTCTTCGCCTTCTACCGCGAGGGCTTCGAGCAGGCCGCCGCCCGTCTCGCCCGCTACGCCAACCACACCGGCGGCGACGTCATGGACGAGCCCGCCACCGCCAAGGCCCTCGCCGGCTACCTGCTGCGCGGCCTGGACTGCGGCGCCCTCGACATCGCCGAGGTCGCCCGCCTGACCGGCCTGACCAGGGCCGACCTGGAGGCCTTCGCGGCACCCCGGCGCGGCGACCTGACGATCTCCGGCCAGTAGGGCCCGTAGATTGCGGCCATGACGCTCGCACCCGATGACGAGATACGCACCCGCGAGGAACCGGCCGCGTTCGTCCGCGCACTGCACGAGGAGTGCCTCCAGCGCGGTGACGAGTGGGAGAACCGCACCCTCGACACCTTCCTGGAGGCGCTCTCGGCGTGGATCGACTCCGCGCCGGGCTGGTACCGGAACTTCGACAAGGACCTTCCCGCCGGGGGCGACTGGACCTTCCTGGCCCGGGCGCTGCGTGCGGCGACCGACTACGAGTGACGGGCGGCAGCCGAGGAGCCGTGCGTGACGGATTAGTCTGGGCGACACGCACGGACGGGTCACAGGAACGGGGCAACGGTGTCATCGGGGGAGAACGGACGGACGGACGAGACCGGCCGAGTGCTGGCCGGGCGCTATCGCGTCGTGGCGCAGCTCGGCCGGGGCGGCATGGGCGTGGTCTGGCGGGCCGTGGACGAGGTCCTCGGCCGTGAGGTCGCCGTCAAGGAACTGCGCACCTACACCGACTCCGAGGGCCCCGAGCTCGCCGGCCTGCGGCTGCGCATGCAGCGCGAAGCCCGCGCAGCCGCCCGGGTGCGCCATCCCGGTGTCGTCGCCGTCCATGACGTGACCGAGGTCGACGGCCGCCCGCTGATCGTCATGGAGCTGGTGGACGGACCCTCCCTGGACGACGTCCTGCGCGAGCGCGGCACCCTCGACCCGGCCGAGGCGGCCGGGATCGGCGCCAAGGTCATGGACGCGCTGGCGGCCGCCCACCGCGTCGGCGTCCTGCACCGGGACGTGAAGCCCGGCAACATCCTGCTCGACCGGTCGGGGCGGGTGGTCCTCACCGACTTCGGCATCGCGACGATGGAGGACCCGGGCGACGGCTCCGCCACCCACCTCACCCACAGCGGCGAACTCGTCGGCTCCCTCGACTACTTGGCACCCGAACGTGCCCAGGGCGCCGACCCCGGCCCGGCCTCCGACATCTGGGCCCTGGGCGCCACGCTGTACGCCACGGTGGAGGGCTCCTCGCCCTTCCGCCGTACGTCCACCTTCTCCACCCTCACCGCGATCGTCACCGAGCCGCTCCCGGAACCCGGTCGCGCGGGAGCGCTCGGGCCCGTGCTCCGGCGGCTGATGGACAAGCGGCCCGAGGGCCGCCCGGAGGCGGAGGAAGCGCGGGAACTGCTGCAGGCGGTCGCGGACGCGGGCGGCACGGATTCACCGACGACGACATTGCGGGGTACGCCGGGGGCGGTGTCGGAGGAGACGGAGCGCGGTGTGCCGTCGGTGCCGCCGGGGTTCGGGCCGGTGCCGCCGGTCGCTCCGGCAGGACAGGGCTTTGCGACGGGTGGACCGGGCTCGGAGGGTTTCGGTCCTCCCGGCCAGGGCGTCCCCGCCCCGCAGGGCTACGGTGCTCCCGGCCCCGCGGGACCGCCTCCGCACGGCTTCGGGACAGCCGCCCCGGGATCGCAGGACCCGGCCGTCACCGGACCCGTGGACGCCACCCGGCCCTCCCGCCGCACAGGCCGCGTGCTCCTCGCCGCCGCGGCCGTCACCGTCGTCCTGGCGTCGGCCGGCGTCACCGTCGCCCTGCTGAACAACGGCGGCGACAAGGAGACCGACGCGCGGCCTACGGCGTCCGCCACCGGCATCGAGGCCACCTCCTCGGCGAGCGGCCGTGGCGGCGCCGTCCGCACGGACGACCCGAAGCCCACCGAGCAGGGGGACGAGAAGACCCCGACGGCGACCGGGACACCGAGCCGCACGACCGAGAGCACCCCCACCGGCCGAGCCACCACGCCCTCCCCGACGAAGACCTCGGGCGGCGGCGAAGGCGGGACCTCGGGCGGTGGTGGCGGCGAGACGACCCCCGCCCCGGCCTGCTATTCGATAGGCGGCGGCAAGTACAACTGCACGGTCTGGAAGACCGCCGCCTCCTACACCGCCTCCGGCACCGAGGTCGGCATCCTGAAAGCCGGCACCAACTACTTCTACTGCCAGCAGAATTTGGGCCGCCGCGAGACAGACGGTGAGTGGACCAACGTCTGGTGGGCCAGGACGGACGACGACAGCGGCAACACGAACGTCTACGTCAGCGACGTCTACGTCAAGGGCGGCGACAACGACGAACCGGTGCCGGGGCTCCCGGTCTGCTGAGCCCGCACGTGGCGCTCCAGGCCGGAGGAGGTCACCAGCTTCTCCTCCTTGAAGAGCCGCGTGCCCTGCCGGCACAGTCCTCGGTCGGCCCGCGCCCGGGCACAGAACTCCTCGGGCGTGATCCCGAACAGTTCCCTCAACCGGGCGGAGCCGATGAGGAGTTCGGTGAGCAGGGCCCGCTGTCCCGGGTGGGTGCGGGGGGCGCCGGTGCCGTCGTGGAGGACGCCGTGGCGATTGACGTACACGTACACGCCCGGGAGGTGCGTGCCGTCCCCCAGCTCGATCCGTACCTCGGGGGAGGGCAGCCAGGCGCGCTGGTAGTTGCCGGTCGGCAGCGGTACCCCCTCGCTCGCGTCGACCACCGCCAACTGCTCCGCGTCGAGCCAGGTCACGAACAACTCCCGTACGGCAGCGGGTGCGTCGACCGGCGAGGCGGACACATACCCCAGCAGGCTCACATGCGCGGAGACGCCGACGTCGATACCTGTGACACGGGTCCGCACCATCGGGATGGGTGAGGTGATCCCGTACTCGGCCATCTTGTGGCGCAGTTGGGCGGGGCTGGCGTTGGAGCCGACGGCGAGGACGGGGACGCGGTCCTCGTGCAGCAGCCGGTCCAGGGGCAGGAGGCGGTCCCCGTCGAGGAGCCCGGAGTCGGCCGGCCAGGCACCTGGGTAGAGCAGCGGATGATCACGCGGCGCCTCGGCCAGTCCCAGGGCCTCCAGGGTGCGGGCCTCCGCGACCGGCTCGGAGCCTCGTACGCCGCTCCAACGGTCGGCCGCGAGCGGAGACGGCCAAGAGGGAGCCTCCGAGGCCGGACCCGGCTGTGACGGACCGTCCGCGTATCCGTCCAGGGCCGGCTCGGACTGCCGCGGATCGTCATCCGAGACCTTGGGCGCCGGTCCGCCCGCGTGTCCGCCCGACGTCGGAAACGGCTGCCAGGGATCAGCCGCAGAAGCTCGCGGTACCGAGCCCGGCTGTGACGGACCGCTCGCGGGTCCGTCCGGGGCCTGCTCAGGCTGCCGTACCCCGTGCGTGCGTTCCTCCATCGGCCGCTCAGTCCGCCGGCGGCAGTTCGCCCGAGCCGCGGGTGATGAGGCGGGTGGGCAGTTCGATGCGTTCCGGGACGACCAGGGTGCCGTCGAGCTGGCGGAAGAGGCGCTCGGCGGCGGTGCGGCCGAGGGCTGCGGCGTCCTGGGCCACGACGGTGACGCCGGGCTGGAGCAGGTCGGCGAGCTCGATGTCGTCGAAGCCGACCAGGGCGACGCGGCGCGGATGCTCGGCGAGGACGCGGATCACGGTGACCGTCACCCGGTTGTTGCCCGCGAAGACCGCGGTGACCGGCGTCGGTCCGGAGAGCATCTGCTCGGCCGCCCGGCGCACCCGCTCGGGGTCCGTGACGCCGAGGGACATCCAGGCGTCCTCGACCGGTATGCCCGCGTCCTCCATGGCGGCCCGGTAGCCGCGCAGCCGCTCGGCGGCGGTGTGGATGCGGGGCATGTCGCCGATGAAGCCGATCCGGCGGTGCCCGTGGGCGATGAGGTGGGCGACGCCGTCGCGGGCGCCGCCGAAGTTGTCGGAGAGGACGACATCGGCGTCGATCTGTCCGGCCGGACGGTCCACGAACACCGTGGCGACGCCCGCCTTCAGCTCGGGCTCCAGATACCGGTGGTCGTCACCGGCCGGGATGACCACCAGCCCGTCCACGCGCCGTGCGCAGAGGGCCAGGACCAACTCCTGCTCACGGTCCGGGTCCTCCGCGCTGGAGCCGTTGATCAGCAGGGCGCCGTGAGCACGGGCCACTTCCTCGACGGAACGGCTCAGCGGACCGTAGAAGGGGTCCGCGAGGTCCTCCAGGACCAGCCCGATGCTGGCGGTGCTGCCCTTGCGCAGCACCCGCGCGCTGTCGTTGCGGCGGAAGCCGAGCGCGTCGATGGCCTCCTGGACCCGGCGCTCGGTCTCCGGTGTGACGCCGGGCTCGCCATTGACCACACGGGAGACCGTCTTGAGGCCGACCCCGGCGCGCGCGGCCACGTCCTTCATCGTCGGACGGTTGCCGTAACGCGAGGCGGAGAGGCGGTCTGCGCGGCGGGTGGAGTCGGGCACGATGCGGCGTCCTGTTCCTGTCGTCCGAGAAAGGTGCGGCGTCCATGATTTTGTATGAGGATGTGGCGTCGAGCATAGAGCCTGGACAACGTTGTCAGATGCAGGGGACACTGTCCACCGCAATCTCCGGTTCCGTGCCCCCACCCCGGGATCGGCCCACACTCGCTCATGGTTGACCGGGAGATCACACACTGATGCACACCGACCTCGTGGCCGCGCTCGACATCGGCGGTACCAAGATCGCCGGAGCGCTGGTCGACGACCAGGGCCGGATCCTGGTGCGAGCCCAGCGCGCCACGCCCGCCAAGGAGGACGGCGAGACCGTGATGGGTGCCGTCGAGGAGGTGCTCGGCGAGCTCACCACGTCGCCGCTGTGGGGACGTGCCTCCGCCCTCGGCATCGGCAGCGCGGGACCCGTGGACGCCTCCGCGGGCACCGTGAGCCCGGTGAACGTGCCCGGCTGGCGCGACTATCCGCTGGTCCGGCGGGTCCGGGAGGCGATCGGTGGGCTGCCCGTCGAGCTGATCGGCGACGGCGTGGCGATCACCGCGGCCGAGCACTGGCAGGGCGCGGCCCGCGGCCACGACAACGCGCTGTGCATGGTCGTCTCGACGGGCGTCGGCGGCGGTCTGGTCCTGGGCGGCCGTCTGCACCCCGGTCCGACGGGCAACGCGGGCCACATCGGCCACATCAGCGTGGACATCGACGGCGACCCGTGTGCCTGCGGTTCGCGCGGCTGTGTGGAGCGCATCGCGAGCGGTCCGAACATCGCCCGCCGGGCCGTCGAGAACGGCTGGCGCCCCGGCCCCGACGGCGACACCTCCGCGGCTGCGGTCGCCGCCGCCGCCCGGGCCGGCGACCCGGTCGCCATGGCCTCCTTCGCACGGGCCGCCCAGGCCCTCGCCGCCGGCATCGCCGCCACGGCGACGCTCGTCGAGATCGACATCGCCGTGATCGGCGGCGGTGTGGGCAAGGCGGGCGACGTCCTCTTCACGCCGCTGCGCAAGGCCCTGACCGACTACGCCACCCTGTCCTTCGTGCAGCGTCTGGTGGTCACACCGGCCCAGATGGGCACCGACGCGGGTCTGGTGGGTGCGGCGGCGGCCGCGCTCGCGAAGCGGACGGACGCGGCCCCGGTCTGACCGGTCCTCGGCAGGAACGTGAGATCCGGCAGACCACGGGTGCCCGGGCCGAGGCGCCGCCGCGCGCCGGGCCCGGGCACTCGCGTACGTCCGCCGGCCGCTTTCGTCGGTGTTCCCGTGACTCCGGGTCGCCCGCGCCGTTGATCCGGGCATGAAGAAGCGCACCATGCTCGCCATCGCCACCATGGCCACCGGTTTCGTCGTCGCCGCGGTCACTCCGTCGCACGCGCTCGGGGGCGACCTGCCCGACCTCGACGTGGACAAGACCGTCAGCACGCTCGGCGACACGATCGCCAGCGACAGCCTCTCCGTAGACGACACCGCCCTCGGGCAGAACGGCTGAGGCCGACCGGAACACGGCGCCGGTGCCCCTTGCGTCAGGGGGCGCCGGCGCCGTCCTATGCGCCCCCTCAACTGGGGCTGGTTTCCGTGGCAGGGTGAAGCGGGCAAGCCTCAGGGGGCCAACAGAAGAGGGGGAACCGTGATCGTCTGGATCAACGGTGCGTTCGGTGCGGGGAAGACCACCACCGCACGAGAACTGATCGAACTGATCCCGAACAGCACGCTCTTCGACCCCGAGGTCATCGGCGGAGCGCTGACGCACCTGCTCCCGCCCAAGCACCTCGCCGAGGTCGGCGACTTCCAGGACCTGCCGATCTGGCGACGTCTCGTGATCGACACGGCCGCCGCCATGCTGGCCGAACTCGGCGGGACCCTCGTGGTCCCCATGACCCTGCTGCGCCAGGAGTACCGCGATGAGATCTTCGGTGGCCTCGCCGCCCGCCGGATCACGGTCCGGCACCTCCTTCTCGCCCCGGCCGAAACGATCCTGCGGGAGCGAATAGCCGGGCGGGAGATCCCGCCTGACCTGCCCGACGGCGACATACGGATACGGCAGTGGTCGTACGACCACATCGAGCCGTACCGCGCCGCCCTCGCCTCCTGGCTGACCGCCGACGCCCACCCCGTCGACAACGGCGCCCTCACCCCGTACGAGACGGCCGTCCGCATCGTGGAGGCGGTCGGATCCGGTTCCGTACCCGTCTGCGACATCGTGCAGACCCCCGAACCGATCGCCGAGACCCTCGCCGCCGGAGTCCTCCTCTTCGACGAGCAGGACCGGGTGCTGCTCGTCGACCCCACCTACAAAGCCGGCTGGGAATTCCCCGGCGGCGTCGTCGAACCCGGTGAGGCCCCCGCGCGGGCCGGTATCCGCGAGGTCGAAGAGGAGACCGGGATACGGCTGGAGGACGTGCCGCGGCTCCTCGTCGTCGACTGGGAGCAGCCCCGGCCGCCCGGCTACGGCGGTCTGCGCCTCCTCTTCGACGGCGGCCGCCTCGACTCCGCGCAGGCGGGGCGGGTGCTGCTGCCCGGGCCCGAACTGCGGGACTGGCGCTTCGTCACCGAGCAGGAGGCCGCCGACCTGCTGCCGCCCGTCCGCTACGAGCGGCTGAGGTGGGCGCTGCGGGCCCGGGAACGCGGGGCGGCGCTCTATCTGGAGGCGGGCATTCCGACGGCCTGAGCGGCGGCGTGCAGCGCCTCGCCCGGATAGGGGGTCAGCCTGCTCTCCTCGCACAGCCGACGGACGAAGTCGTCCATCACCGCCGTCGGTCGGGCGTAGCGGGTGATGATGTCGGCCGCGGCCCGGGGGATCCCGCCCTCGGGCCGCTCACCGTCGGCCCACGCGCGGATGAAGGCGTCCCGCTCCTGCCCGCGATGCCCGTAGAGGGCGGTGACGAGCCAGATCACCAGGTGCCTGGTGGTGTAGTCGCGGTCGTAGTGCCGATGCCGGTCGAAGAAGGCATGCTCCTGCGGGGTGAGGCGGAAGCGGGTGGAGAGGGAGAGGCCGTAGTCGGCGAGATAGAACTGCCGGCCGTCGGTGAGGATGTTCTGGAAATGGGCGTCGAAGTGCAGGAGTTCGCTGCTGCCGAGGAAGTCGGTGAGCTCGCCCAGCTGTTGT
Source organism: Streptomyces sp. NBC_00019 (assembly GCF_045041015.1). Classification (NCBI taxonomy): domain Bacteria; kingdom Bacillati; phylum Actinomycetota; class Actinomycetes; order Kitasatosporales; family Streptomycetaceae; genus Streptomyces; species Streptomyces sp. NBC_00019. The sequence goes on along the minus strand of NZ_CP108302.1, from coordinate 1,654,625 downwards.
TCCACCAAGGCGCACGCGGCGTCGGCGTCGTCCGTGCGCAACCGGGCGTCGAACCAGTCGTGGAGGGTGTGCGGCACGTACTCCAGGAACAGCGCCAGGCTCGCGGACGCCGTCCGCAGCCCCTCGAGGCGCTCACGCACCGCCGGGCTGCCGCCCCAGTAGGTGACGACACTTTCCACGTCCGCGAGTTGGGCGGGGAGGGGCTGCGGGGTGTCGGGCAGGACCCGCCAGTGGTGCATCAGCGGGAATCCCGGGAAGCGGTCCGCCAGCACCCAGTTGGTCGTCATCGTGTGGACGGCGAGTTCCCGCCACGCGCCCAGCCCCGGGCTCCCGATGCCGTAGTGGAAGTACGGAGGCACCTGGAAGAGGTTCGCCGTGGACCGGACGTTCTCCGGCCTCCGTTCGAGGTCGGTGAGCGGTACCCGCTTCACGAAGACCCGTCTGCCGTCCACCTCGACGAGCACCGCACGTCCGCCGATTCCGGTACCGAGCGGTGACCCCGATTCCACCAGCGCCGCGAGCTCGATGTCGCTGAGGAGCGCGAGGGACGTGGCGATGTCGGCATGGGCGGTGCGGCGCTCGGTGCGGGACATGGAGTCATTCTCGGTCGGACACCGCGTATGTGTCCGCCGATCTCCGCAGCGCCGCCGAGGCTTGGCCGGTCACGGGATCCCCGTGGCCGAAACAGGCCACCTCCGCGTCGAGCGCCGCCAGGCGGCGGAAGGAACGGACGGCTCGGTCCCGGTCGACGTTGAACACCCCGAGCATCACCGACCCGTCCAGCGGCGACGCGGCGATGGCGTCACCCGTGAACAGCACGCCGCGGCGAGGGAGATGGAGGGCGATGCTGCCATGCGTATGGCCGGGAGCATGGACGACCCGGGCACCTCCGCCGAAGCCGAGGACATCGCCGTCGTTCAACTCCGTGACCTTCGCGGGGCGTTCGAAGTCGCCTTGGGGGAGATGCCTGGCGGCCTCCGCGTGGAGGGGCCGCTCCCAGTCCTCGAACACCGGTGGAGGGCCCGGCACGTCACCCCGTACGACGGGTCCCTCCAGGGTGTGAGCCAGCACCTCGGCACCCGTCGACGCGGCCAACTCGCCCGCCCCGCCCGCATGGTCCTCGTGGAAGTGGGTCAGCACGATCCGCCGTACGTCCTCCGGCTGCCGTCCGAGAGCTGCGATCGCCTCGCGGACAGGGGTGCCCGAGCCCGGCGGACCGGCGTCGATCAGCGTCAACCCGGTGTCGTCGCACCAGAGATAGGCCTGGCCGACCGGAAAGCGCAGGAGGTGGAGGCGGGGGAGGAGCTCGATGACGTCCATGGGACGACCGTAGAAAGGCCCCCGTCCGTGGACGAGGGCCTTCTGCTGACGGCAGAGCCGGTCAGCCCGCCGCGTAGTTGCTCAGGAACAGTGCCTCCGCGACCGAGAGACGCTCCAGCTCCTGCGGGGACACGCTCTCGTTCACCGCGTGGATCTGGGCCTCTGGCTCGCTCAGGCCGATGAGGAGGATCTCGGCGTGCGGGTAGAGGGCGGCGAGGGTGTTGCACAGGGGGATGGAGCCGCCCTGGCCTGCGTACTGCATCTCCTGGCCCGGGTAGGCGACCGACATGGCCTCGGCCATCGCCGTGTACGCCGGGCTGGTCGTGTCGGCGCTGAAGGCCTGGCCCTGGCCTGTCTGCTCGGTGCGGACCCGGGCGCCCCACGGGGTGTGCGCCTCCAGATGGGCCTGGAGCAGCTTGGTCGCCTCGGCGGCGTCGACGCCCGGCGGCACCCGCAGGCTGACCAGGGCGCGGGCGCCCGCCTGCACGGACGGGGTGGCGCCGACGACCGGCGGGCAGTCGATGCCGAGGACTGTGACGGCCGGGCGCGCCCAGATGCGGTCGGCGACCGTGCCGGAGCCGATCAGCTCGACGCCATCCAGGACCTTCGCGTCCTTGCGGAACTGCTCCTCGTCGTACTGCAGGCCGTCCCACCCGGTCTCGGGGGCCAGGCCGTCGACCGTCGTCGAACCGTCCTCGGCGCGCAGCGAGTCCAGTACGCGGATCAGCGCGGCCAGCGCGTCGGGCGCCGCGCCGCCGAACTGGCCGGAGTGCAGGTTGCCCCGGAGCGTGTCGACCTGCACACGGACCAGGGTCATGCCGCGCAGGGTGGAGGTGACCGTCGGCAGACCGACCCGGAAGTTGCCCGCGTCGCCGATGACGATGGTGTCGGCCTCCAGGAGGTCGGGGTGCTCCTCGGCGTACCGCTCCAGACCGCCCGTGCCCATCTCCTCGGAGCCCTCGGCGATCACCTTGACGTGCACCGGCACGCCGCCGTTCGCCTTCAGCGCGCGCAGGGCGAGCAGGTGCATGATCACGCCGCCCTTGCAGTCGGCGGCACCGCGTCCGTACCAGCGGCCGTCGCGCTCGGTCAGCTCGAACGGCGGAGTGGTCCAGGCGGCCTCGTCCAGCGGCGGCTGCACGTCGTAGTGCGCGTAGAGCAGAACCGTCTTCGCGCCGGCGGGGCCGGGCAGGTAGCCGTAGACCGACTGGGTGCCGTCCGGGGTGTCGAGCAGGGCCACGTCCTGGAAGCCCTCGGCGCCGAGCGCGTCGGCGACCCAGCGGGCGGCACCCTCGCTCTCGCTCCTGGGGAACTGGTCGAAGTCCGCCACCGACTTGAATGCCACCAGTTCGGTGAGCTCCGCCCGCGCCCTGGGCATCAGCGAGGCGACGGTCTCGGCGACCGGATTCGACGACATGGGCACGCTCCTTGTAGGTGCGACGTTGTACATGTGGGTTTGGAGATCCTCCCACAGTGGCCTGCGGCGATGACGGTCGTAGGATGCGGGAGGCAGGTGCGGCAACGGGCTTGATCGGAGCAGTAGACCATCGTGACCAGCGAGAACTCTTCGGCGGACGACGCGCAGCAGGTGTGGGACGTCGTCGTGGTGGGTGCGGGGCCGGCAGGTGCCTCGGCCGCGTACGCGGCGGCGGTGGCCGGCCGGCGTGTGTTGTTGCTGGAGAAGGCGGAGCTGCCCCGCTACAAGACGTGCGGCGGCGGCATCATCGGACCCTCGCGCGACTCGCTGCCGCCCGGCTTCGAGCTGCCGCTGCGGGACCGGGTGCACGCGGTGACCTTCTCGCACAACGGGCGCTTCACCCGGACGCGTCGCTCCAAGCAGATGCTGTTCGGGCTGATCAACCGGCCCGAGTTCGACCACCAGCTCGTCGAGCACGCCCAGAAGGCCGGCGCCGAGCTGCGCACGGGCGTCGCCGTCCAGCGGGTCGAGCAGCACGGGACGGCGGTGCCGGACCGGCGTACCGTCGCCGTGGTCCTGCAGGGCGGTGAGACGGTGCTCGCGCGGGCGGTCGTGGGCGCGGACGGCAGTGCCAGCCGGATAGGAGCACATGTCGGGGTGAAGCTCGACCAGGTGGATCTGGGCCTCGAGGCGGAGATTCCGGTGCCGGAGACCGTCGCCGAGGACTGGCAGGGGCGGGTGCTCATCGACTGGGGGCCGATGCCCGGCAGTTACGGCTGGGTCTTCCCCAAGGGCGACACCCTCACGGTCGGGGTGATCTCGGCGCGCGGTGAAGGGGCCGCGACCAAGCGGTACTTGGAGGAGTTCATCGGGCGGCTCGGCCTCGCCGGGTTCGAACCGAGCATCTCCTCCGGTCACCTGACCCGCTGCCGGGCCGACGACTCGCCGCTGTCCCGTGGCCGGGTGCTGGTGTGCGGGGACGCGGCGGGACTGCTGGAGCCGTGGACGCGCGAGGGCATCTCGTTCGCGCTGCGTTCGGGGCGGCTCGCGGGGGAGTGGGCGGTGCGGATCGCCGAGGCGCACGACGCCGTGGACACCCGGCGCCAGGCCCTCAACTACGCGTTCGCCATCAAGGCGGGGCTGGGTGTGGAGATGAGCGTCGGCAAGCGGCTGCTGATGGCGTTCGAGCGCCGCCCCGGTCTCTTCCACGCGGCGCTGACCGGGTTCCGGCCGGTCTGGAGGGCGTTCATGGAGATCACGCGCGGGTCCACGACGCTGGGTGAGCTCGTCCGCGGCCGCCCCATGGCCCAGCGTGTTCTGGCCACGCTGGACCGTCGGCAGGTACCGGACGGCGACGAGGTCACTTCCTGACGGTGATCCGGAAGACGGGGTGGTCCTGGGCCGCCGCGACGATCTCCTCGTCGGAGGACTTCGCGGTGACCCCCTGGAAGTACTGGTTGACCTCCCAGCCCCACTTCTCCAGGTAGGTCCGCAGGATCGGGAGCTTCTCCGCGTCGGGAAGCTCCACCGCGGTGAACTCGCGGACCTTGCGGCCGATCCGCAGCTCCCCGCCGCCGGCCACGCGCATGTTGCGCACCCACTGGGAGTGGCCGCGTGCCGAGACCAGGTACTGCTCGCCCTCGTACGTGTGCGGGTTGACCGGGATGCGCTGCATCTTGCCGCTCTTGCGGCCGCGCACCGACATCTCCGCCATCCCGGCCAGGCTGAGGCCGTGCCGGGCCAGCCAGCCGAAGACGCTGTTGAAGCGGACGTTGAGCGGGCTGCCCTTGAGGTAGTACGGCTGCGACATGGTGACCCCCATCGGATGGAGAGCGGTGCTCTCGCTGTGCCCTCAGTCTGCAGCAGAACGGTGCTCCAAAGCAAGAGCAGTGCTCTCTTATTTGTTCACCGCTCTCGTTTGTGTGCACTGCTCTGTGTTCGTGGGACACTGGCTCCCATGAGCACCGCACACGGCGCCCGTGCCCGGGCCAGGATCGAAGTCACCGCGGCCATCAAGGACGCGGCGCGCAGACAGCTCGCCGCCGACGGTGCCGCGAAGCTCTCGCTGCGGGCCGTTGCGCGTGAGCTCGGCATGGTCTCGTCCGCGCTCTACCGGTACTTCCCGAGCCGTGACGACCTGCTCACCGACCTCATCATCGACGCCTACAACTCCGTGGGCGAGAGCGCGGAGGCGGCGCACGACAAGGCCGCGGGCGCCGGGCCGGCCGAGCGCTGGACCGCGGCGTGCGAGGCGGTACGCGGCTGGGGACTGCGGCATCCGCACGAGTACGCGCTGATCTACGGCTCGCCGGTGCCCGGCTACACCGCGCCCGACACCACCGTCCCGGCCGCCTCCCGCGTCGGCCTCGTCTTCATCGGCATCGTCCGCGACGCCCACCAGGCGGCCGCCCTGACCGAGCCCCCGCTGTCCGCCGAACTGCGCCCCGAAGCCGAGCGGCTGACCGCCGACCTCGCCCCGGACCTGCCGCCCGGGTCGGTGGCGGCGCTCGTCGCGGCCTGGGCCCAGCTGTTCGGGCTGGTGGGGTTCGAGCTGTTCGGGCAGTTCAACCGGGTCGTCGAGGACCGCGACACGTTCTTCCGGCAGGCCGCGACCCGACTCGCCCACGGGGTGGGGCTGGCGGCTCAGCCGACCGGCACCGCCGGTGAGGGCGACGGCAGCAGTTCCGGGTCCTGACGCAGCACCCGCGCATGCAGGGACCGCAGCGCCGGTCCCGGGTCCGCCCCCATCGCCTCCGCGAGCCGCTGCCGGGCGCCCTCGTAGGCGGTGAGCGCGTCGGAGGGGCGGCCGAGGCGGCACAGGGCGAGCATCAGCAGCTCGACCAGACGCTCGCGCAGAGGGTGCGTCGCCACGAGGCGGACCAGCTCGTGGACGTACTCGAAGGAACGGCCGAGCGCGATCTCGCCCTCCAGCCGTGCCTCCAGGACGGTGAGCCGTTTCTCGGCCCAGCGCAGCCGCTCCGCCGCCAGCCAGGGTGCCCGCAGGCCTTCCGCGAAGTCACCGCGCCACAACTCCTCGGCCCGACGCGCCAGTTCGACCGCCCGCCGCACCTCACCGGTATCCCGCGCGGTGAGCGCCTCGTCCACCAGGAGCCGCCGTTCGGCCAGGTCGCCGATGGCGGCGCCGGTCAGCCGGTACCCCGCGCCGGCCCACTCCAGCAGCACACCGTCCCCGAGCGCGCGGCGCAGCCCGGAGACGTACTTCTGCACGAGGTTGCGTACATGCACCGGCGGTGCCCCGCCCCACACCGCCTCGACCAGCCCGTCGTACGACAGGGTCCGCCCCTCCTGGAGCAACAGCACGGCGAGAACCGCGCGCTGCTTCGGTGGGCCCAGCGGGATCTCGGCGCCGTCGCTCAACGCCCGTAGCGGGCCCAGCAGTTCGAAGCGCACGGTCCCGGCCGTCCCATCACCCATGCGTCGAGCCTAGACCTTCGGGCAGGACTCGACGGAGACGGCGTCCGTGCGCACGAAGGCGGCACAGCTACCCCTGCGCGTCTTCCAGCGGATCTTCCAGCGGGCCTTCCAGCGAGCGGGCGGACGGTGAGCGGGTCACTCGATCCGGAACTCCCCTGGAAGGGCTGCCCCATGCTCACCCGGCTCGGCCGTCTGGCGGTGCGGCGCAGTCGCGCCGTGCTGACCGGCGCACTTCTCGTCCTGCTCGGTCTCGGCGCCTACGGCGCGGGCGCCCAGGAGGACCTCGATCTGTCGCGCTGGAGCGCGCCCGGCACCGAGTCGGTGCGTGCCGGGGACCTGCTGCGCGACGACTTCCGCACCGGGAACCCCAATCTCGCCCTCCTGGTCACGGCACGCGACGGAGACGTGGACAGTGCGCGCACCGAGCGGGCCGCGCGTGAACTCCTCGCGGAGGTCGAGGAGTTGCCGCTGGTCATGGACGTGACCTCCTACTGGGACGCCGACAGCTCCGCCCTGCGGGGCGAGGACGGGCGGCGCGCCCTGATCCTCGTGCACCTGGCCGGCGACGCGACCGAGACCCGCGAGGAACTCGCCACCCTCTCACCCCGGTTGACCCGCACCACCCCCGAGCTCGACGTCCGCGTCGGCGGGCAGGAGGAGATCTCCCGGCAGGTCGGCGAGGAGGCCCGCGCCGACTTCCTGCGGGCGGAGGCGTTCGCCCTGCCGGTCGTGGTGCTTCTGCTGATCCTGGTCTACCGGCGCACCGCGGCCGCCCTGCTGACCGTGGCCGTCGGTCTGTTGTCCGTCCTCGGCGCGCTGGCGGGGCTGCGCCTGCTGGCGCAGTTCACGGAAGTGTCGACGTTCGCGGCGAATCTGGCCCTCGTGCTCGGCCTCGGACTGGGCGTCGACTACGGCCTGTTCGTCATCAACCGCTACCGCGAGGAGCGCGGCGCTGGCCGCGACCGGGAGGCGGCCGTCCTCGCGGCGACCGTCACCGCCGGCCGCACGGTCGTCAGGCCCGTATCAAGGAGGAGCACGAGCGGACCGGTGACACCGAGCGCGCCGTCGGTGAGGGCATCCGGCACAGCGCGCCGCTGATCACCGCCGCGGCCGGGATCCTCGCGCTGTCCTTCCTGTCGTACGCCACCGGAGGCGTCGTCTTCCTCAAGGAACTCGGCGTCGGGACGGCCCTGACGATCCTCGTCGACGCCACCCTCATCCGGGTCGTCCTGCTGCCGGTGACGATGCGGCTCGCGGGGCGGGCGAACTGGTGGGCGCCGAACCGGCTGCGGCGGCTGCGGGTCAGGGAGGGCGACGTACTTCGCGGGGAGTACGTGTGATGACCACGCCCGGCTGACGTCCCGGGCGGCGGGCGGCGTCTAGCGTGGCGGACATGGATGAGCAGCGGGTTTCCGGAGGTCTGTGGTGGCGGCACGGGCCGCCGTGGTGGCACCGCTGGGACGAGGCGGAGCGCGCTTCGCGGTGGCCCTGGCTGTCCACCGTGCTGATCACGGTCTTCGTGCTGGGCGGATCCCGCTTCGCCGCCGAGCAGCAGGTGCACGAGCGGGCCCCGCTCGACACCTTCGCGCGCGTGCTGCTCGTCGTGGCGGCCGGACTGCTGCTGTGGCGCCGGCGGTATCCGGTGGCCGTGGTGTTCGGCACGGCGGCCGCCACGATGCTCTACCTGGGCGCCGGGTACCCCTACGGACCGGTCTTCGTGACCTTCGCCCTGGGCTGCTTCAGCGCCATCGTCGCGGGACATCGCAAGGCCGCCTGGACGGCACTCGGCCTGCTCTGGACCGGGCATGTCCTGGTGGCCCACTGGCTCTACCAGTGGCTGCCGCCGGCCGGGGACGAGGCGGCCTCCTGGGGCTCGGAGGGGGTGGTGGGCGCCTGGGGTGTCGCCATCGTGGCGCTTGCTGAGCTGGCCAGGACCCGCCGCGAGCAGTGGGCGCGGGAGCGGGCCGAGCGGGCGCAGGCGGCACGACGGCGCGCCGACGAGGAGCGGCTGCGGATGGCCCGCGAACTCCACGACGTGCTCGCGCACAGCATCTCCGTGATCAATGTGCAGGCCGGCGTCGGCCTCGCTCTCCTCGACAGCGACCCCGAACAGGCACGCACGGCGCTCACCACGATCAAGGCCGCCAGCAAGGAGGCGCTCGGCGAGGTCCGCCAGGTCCTCGACACCCTGCGCACCCCCGGGGACGCGCCCCGCGCGCCGGCCCCCGGGCTCGACCGGCTGCCGGAACTGGTGGAGCAGGCGGCGAGCGCGGGACTGACCGTGGAGATCGAGGGGGAGGCCCCGAAACTCGCGCCGGGTACGGATCTCGCCGCGTTCCGCATCGTCCAGGAGGCGCTCACCAATGTCGTACGGCATTCGGGATCGCGGCACGCACGCGTGCACCTCGCTCATGACGACGGGACGACGCTACGGCTCCGTATCGACGACGACGGGCCCGCGACCGGCGCCGACGTGGGCGGCAGCGGCAACGGGCTGGCCGGAATGCGGGAGCGGGCCGCGGCCCTGGGTGGCACGATCGAGGCCGGGCCGCGTCCCGACGGAGGCTTCCGGGTGCTCGCCGTACTGCCCCTCACAGTGAAGGAGAACCGGTGATCCGCGTACTGCTCGCCGACGACCAGTCGCTTGTCCGGGCCGGATTCCGGGCACTGCTCGACGCGCAGCCGGACATCGAGGTGGCCGGCGAGGCCTCCGACGGTGAGGAGGCGGTGCGCCTGGTGCGCGAACTGGGTCCGGATGTCGTCCTGATGGACATCCGGATGCCGGTGCTCGACGGTCTCGCCGCGACCCGCCGGATCACCGACGACGAGCGGCTGTCGGACGTCAAGGTGGTCATGCTCACCACCTTCGAGCTCGACGAGTACGTCTTCGAGGCGATCCGCTCGGGCGCCTCGGGGTTCCTGGTCAAGGACACCGAGCCGGAGGAACTCCTGCGCGCGGTCAGGGCGGTGGTGGAGGGAGACGCGCTGCTCTCGCCGGGGGTGACCCGGCGGCTCATCGCCGAGTTCGCGGCCCGTTCCAAGGAGCCCGCGACGGCCGACGCGCTGGCCCGGCTCACCGAGCGGGAGCGGGAGGTGATGGCGCTGGTCGGCATCGGCCTGTCCAACGAGGAGATCGCCCGGCGCCTGGTGGTCAGCCCGCTCACCGCGAAGACCCACGTCAGCCGCACGATGGTGAAGCTGGGAGCCCGTGACCGGGCCCAACTCGTGGTGCTGGCCTACGAGTCGGGGTTGGTGCGGCCGGGCTGGCTGGGCTGAGCCACGCCGTCCTCGGGCCGGAAGCGCAGCAGCACACTGAGGACCCGGGCCACGAACAGCACCGGCGCCACTGCGAGGGCCACGTGCGTCAGGAGCTTCTCCACCGTCTGCGGCAGCTCGAAGAGCAGCGCCGGGCCCGCGAGCGCCCCGAAGACGACCGCCGCCGCGAACGCCGCGCTGAACAGCGCGTATCCGATCTCGACGGTGATCGCGTCCCGCGCGGCCTGATCCCGTCGTCCCCCGTAACCAGTCATACGACGAGTGTCACAGCCGTGCGCCCGACGGAGCAAGCACTCCGCCGGGCGCACGACAGGGGAGGCGTCCCCCTCTCAGTCGCGCACGGTCACGCGCTCCGCCTCCTCCTGGGATGTGGACTTGACGACCACGACGGTCTTCTGACGGGGCCGGACCCGCAGTCCGGTCAGCGAGATCAGCAGACCCGCGACCGCGACGCCGGTGACCACCGTCAGGCCGGGGAGATAGCTGTCGAGGACGGCCTGGGGTGAGGCGTTCTCCGCGGGGGCGTTCGCCGTCAGCACCGCCGTGACCACGGCCAGGAAGAGCGCGCCGCCCAACTGGACCGAGGTGTTGAGCAGACCCGAGACCATGCCCTGCTCGTGTTCGTCGACGCCGTTGGTGGCCTGGACGTTGAGGGAGGGGAAGGTCAGTGCGAAGGCGGCGCCGACGAGCAGCATGGTCGGCAGGATCACCGACGCGTAGACCGGGTCGAGGTCGATGCGCAGGAACAGCAGATAGCCGACGACCATCAGCGCGAAGCCGGCCACGATGAGCCGCGGGGTGCCGAACCGGTCGATGACCGTGCCCACCTTGGTCGCGGACAGCGCCACCAGTGTGCCCGCCGGCAGGAAGGCCAGCGCGGTGTGCAGCGCCGACCAGCCGAGCAGCTGCTGCATGTAGAGGGTGACCAGGAACTGGAAGCCGATGTAGCTGCCGAGGAACGTCAACGCGCCGAGCTGGGCCCGGACCTGTGGGCCGGAACGCAGGACGCCGAGCCGGATCAGCGGGCTGGGGCTGCGCCGTTCGACGGCCACGAAGGCGGTCAGCAGGACGGCGACGGCCAGGAAGGACAGGATCGTGCGGGCGGAACCCCAGCCGACCTCCGCCGCCTGGACGACGGTGAACACCAGCAGCAGCATCGAGGTGGTGCCGAGGACGGCGCCCGGGATGTCGTAGCCGCCGGTGCTCTTTTCACGTTCGCTGCGCGGCAGCAGCTTCAGGCCCGCGATCAGGGCGATCAGCGCGACGGGGGCGGGCAGCAGCATGGTGTAGCGCCAACTGGCCTCCGTGAGCAGGCCGGAGAAGACCAGGCCCATCGAGTAGCCGGTGGCGCCGCAGGTGGTGTAGATCGACAACGCGCGGTTGCGGACGGGTCCTTCGGCGAAGGTCGTGGTGATGATGGACAGGCCGGCGGGCGCGGTGAACGCGGCACTCAGGCCCTTGATGAACCGGCTGGCGATCAGCAGCGGCCCGGAGTCGACGAGCCCGCCGAGCAGCGAGGCGACCGCGAAGACGCCGAGGGCGACGAGGAACACCTGGCGCCGGCCCAGCAGGTCGGCGGCGCGACCGCCGAGCAGCAGCAGGCCGCCGTACCCGAGGATGTAGCCGCTGACGATCCATTGCAGGGTCGAGGTCGACAGACCGAGGTCGGCGCCGATGGACGGCAGGGCGACGCCCACCATCGACACATCGAGCGCGTCCAGGAACATCGCGGCGCAGAGCACCAGCAGCGTGCCCCACAGTCGGGGAGTCCAACGTCCTTCGGACGTCGGGGTGTTGAGCGGAGAGGTCATGCCGGAGACACTACATGCGCATGCATTGAATGCAAGAGAATTTAATTACGATGCAATTATTTCTGCTCTCTGCTACGGTGCGCCCATGGCGGCGAAGAAGGCCGAGCAGACGCTCGTGGACCAGTGGCGGGACATCCTGGCGCTGCATGCGCGCACCCAGTGCGAGCTGGACCGTGCGCTCCACCAGCACGGCCTGTGCGCCAGCGACTTCGAGGTGCTCGACGTCCTCGCCGACGTACGGCGCGCCACAGCCGGCGACTGCTCCTATCGCGTCCAGGAGATCTCCGAGCGGGTCCATCTGAGCCAGAGCGCGCTGTCGCGGCTGATCGCCCGGCTGGAGAAGGACGGACTCGTCGAGCGCGGCATGTGCTCGGAGGACCGGCGGGGCGTCCGGGTGGCGCTCACGTCGAAGGGGCGCACGCTGCACGGCGAAGTGCTGCCGCTGCAGCGTGCGGTGCTGACGAAAATGCTGGCCTCGGACTGATCGGGGCCGGGTCTCAGATCCCGGACGTCGTGCGCCACAGTTCGGCGAGAGAGTCGTCACCGGTCACGCCGGGGAACGGCACGCGATTCCACAGCGACAGGTACAACTGCGCCGCGGGACCGGTGATTTCACACTCCGCGTCCCCCTGCGCGGTCCGCTCGGCCGCGGGCGGCTCCTGGGACAGGCGTACGGTCCACACGGCACCCTCGGTGTCCGTGGCCCGCACCCGCAGCACCCGGGGCCGCTCGCTGCGCACCCTGCTCCTGGTGCGGGCGTGGAAGCCGGTCAGCAGCTCGTCGATGCCGTCGGCGGCGAACTCCGGCGCGATGCCGCTCGGCGTGCCGCCCCGCGCGGACTCCGCGTCGAAGCGGTGCACCGCGGTCTCGTGCGCCTGCCTGCGCGCCCAGAACGCGAGCGGTGAGGGCGCCGGCAGGAACTGCCAGCACTGCGTGTCCGGATCGGCGGAGGTGAGGGTGTCCACGAGGCGCCGGTGCCCCTCACGGAACCACGCCAGGAGCTCGGCACCGTCGAGGTCCGGCGAGCCTCCGAAGGGGCGGGGGGAGGTGTGCGCCTCGGCGACGTGCGCCCCCGCCCAGCGGTGCACCGCCCCCGTGTGTCGCACCAGATCCCGCACCTGCCACTCCGGGCAGGTCGGCACCTTGGCCCCCGTACCGGCCTGTTCGGCGGCCGCGGCGAGCAACCGGCCCTCCTGGTCGAGGATGCGGACGAACTCGGCAGTTTCCATGGAGGTGAGTGTGCCGCATGGAGCGCGGTCGAAGGGGCAGTCCGGCGGAGCGTGCCGGAGCACTGGGCAAGTGGGTTGAGTCCCGAGGGAGTTGCGGCGAGGAATCGGTCGGCGTCCGGCACCTCACCGGACCCGGCCCACGGGCGGGCGGCCCTCAACCATGACGTCGTGTGAGGAATCCGATCACGGCTGCCGTGGCGGCGAGGACGGCCACGCTGGTGAGGGCGATGGGGAGGGAGAACCAGTCCGCCATGAAACCGATCGCGGGTGGGCCCAGGAGCATGCCGCTGTAGCCGAGGGTGGAGGCGGTGGCGACGCCGGTGGGGCCGGCGAGCGTTCCGGCGCGTTCGATGGCGACGGGGAAGAGGTTGGCGAGACCGAGTCCCGCGATGCCGAAACCGAGGAGCGCCGCCCACAGCTCGGGGGCGAGCGCGCCGAGCAGCATGCCGGCCGCCGCGGTGGATCCGCCGACGATCACGGTGCGGGTGCGGCCGAGACGCTCCAGCAGTGTCGTGCCGGTGAGCCGGCCGATGGTCATGGTGAGGGCGAAGCAGGAGAAGCCGACGGCGGCGACACCGGGGGAGGTGTGGAGGTCCTCCTGGAGATGCAGCGCGCTCCATTCGGCCATGGCTCCCTCGCCGTACGCCGTGCAGAGGGCGATCAGCCCGAAGACGACCACCAGCCCACGGGTCCGCCGGTCCAGGCGACGCGGGGCGGTGCCCGCTCGCGGTTCCGTCCGCTCGGGCGGCGCGGGCGGTTCGATCCTCAGCAGCGCGCGTCCGGCCACGGCCGTCACGAGCAGACCGATGACGGTGAGGCCGAGCAGATGACGGGTGGGGGAGAGATGTGCGGCGACCACTCCGCCGAGGCCGGCACCGACCATGCCGCCGAGGCTGAAGGCCGCGTGGAAGCTGGGCATGATGGGGCGCTTCAGGGTGGTGACCAGGTCGACGGCGGCGCTGTTGAAGGCGACGTTGATCCCGCCGTACGCACTGCCGAAGAACAGCAGTACGGCGCCGAGGGCCGGTGCGGAGTGGGTGAGCGGGGGCAGGGCCACGCTGAGGGAGAGGAGCACGGCACAGACGACGGTGACCTGGTGGTTGCCGTAGCGGCGGCACAGGCGGCCGGTGAGCGTCATCGTGATGACGGCACCGGCGGAGACGCCGAGGAGCGCGAGGCCGAGGGTGCTGGCGGTGGCGTGGGTCTGCTCCTTGATGGCGGGGATGCGGACGACCCAGCCCGCGAAGATGAAGCCGTCGAGGGCGAAGAAGGCGGTCAGGATGATGCGGAGGCGGGTGAGGGCGTTCTCCTTGTTACCCGGCACGTCGTTGTGCGTTCGGGTTTTGTTTATTGGCGGCACAAAGTCAGGCTAGGTGGGCCGGCGTGCCGGGGCAAGGGCATGGGGTTCGGCTTCCACTCCCGGTGTGCGACGGTGGCGGATGGTTGCCATGGTGGTGCCATGTGCTGGAGTGCGACGGCCGATCTCGTTGCCGGTGCCGGGATCGTCGGTGTCGGTGTGGCCTGCGTGGCTCGGGTACGCAGGGTCGGGGATCTTCCGATGGCCTCGGTGCCGTTGCTGCTCGGTGCGCATCAGCTGGTCGAGGCCCGCGTCTGGCAGGTCGGGGGCGGGACCGGGCCCGCCACGGTCGTATGGGCGGTGATCGCCCTTCCTTTCCTGGCGGCGTGGGTGCCGCTGGCCGTGGTGTGCGCGGTACCGCGGCGGGCGTGGGGCCGGCTGGCGGTTCCCGTGGTGTGCGGTGTCGTGACCGCCTGCGTGATGGCGTACGCCATCGCCACCCGGCCCGTGCGTGCGGAGATCCGCGGTCATACCGTCGGCTACGTCCTCGGGCTGCCCCACACCGAAGTGCTCATCGCGGGCTATCTGCTCGCCACGGTCGGCGCCCTGCTGCTCTCCGGCGACCGTTGGCTGTTCGGATTCGGAGTCCTGGCCGCGGTGGGTGTGCTGGTGTGCTGGGCGCTGTGGCGGCTGGAGTTCGCCTCGACCTGGTGTGCGTTCGCGGCGGTGTGCTCGCTGGTGGTCTTCGGGTGGGTGCGTGGGCGGTCCGCGTATTCCCCTTGAGCGTGGTGGTGTTGCTACCGGGATCGGTGGTCCTGCCAGCGGGAGAGGGCTGGTCGGTCCTGGCGCCCGTGGCGCAGGGTGGGTTCATGAACAACGGTGAGCCGTCACAGCTCCGCAGCCGTGTGACACCACTGCGCTGCCTCAAGGAAGACATCTACGTACCGAGCAGGACCGGTCAGCGGCCCGCCGCTCTCGCCAGAGCCGCTTCGGCCTCGGCGGCCAGGGTGGATACGAGTGCGGTCGCGGGAGGCAGATCGGTGACGAGGTCGACGGCCTCGCCCGCCCAGACAGGCGACGGGGGCACGGCTCCGCGTTCCACGTCGGCGGCGTAGGCCCGGCGGGCAGCCGCGGGATCCGCGGCGAGTTCGGCCTCGCGGCCCCGCCATCGGTCGAGGTAGGTGTGTCCGAGGGTGCGAGCCGTGTAATTCGAGGGCCATTGGGAGCTTCGGGCGATGTCGAGGATGCGGTTGCGTTCGGTGTCCTGCCCCCGTCCCCGGACCAGGGCCTCGGCGACCGAGGGATCGACGAGCGCCTCGGCCGTGGCCTGGAAGCGGGTTCCGATCAGCGCCCCGGCGGCCCCCAGGGCCAGGGCGGCGGCCACCCCCCGGCCGTCGGCGATGCCACCGGCCGCCAGCACCGGCACCGGTGCCACCAGATCCACCACGACCGGTACGAACGGCAGCGTGGACCGCCCGTGCCGGGCGCCGTGGCCACCGCTCTCGGTGCCCTGCGCCACGATGACATCGGCGCCCAGGTCCACCGCCTGCCTGGCCTCCTCCAGATCGGTGACCTGGAGGAGCACCGCCACACCGGCCCCATGGACCCGGTCGACGAGCGGGCTCGGGTCGCCGAAGGAGAACATCACCGCGGCGGGGTGGTGTTCCAGGACCTGATCGACCGCGCGCAGCTCGGTCGCCCAGGTCTGGAACCCGACGCCCCACGGTTCCTCGACATCCGCCAGGATCGGCAACTCCCTGGCCAGCAGCTCCGGATGCCCACCTCCTGCCCCCAGCAACCCGAGCCCGCCACCGCGCGAGACGGCCGCGGTGAGCGCACCGCCCGCCGAACCGCCCATGGGAGCAAGGGCGATGGGATGCCGCACACCGAACAACTTCGTGAAAGCCGTCGACAACGTCATGCGCGGCATCGTCCCATCCACGCACCGCCTCCCTAGGAGGCGAGCTCCTTCGTGATGCGGTCGAGCATGAACGCCGAGGACTCGTGGGCGCGTTCCTCCCAGGCGAAGACGCAGGCGGTCGCGACGCCGTCGAAGTTCAGGTCGCGCAGGATGCCGAAGAAGGCGTCCCAGTCGACCTCGCCCTGACCGATGTCGAGGTGCTGGTGGATACGGGCGGCGGTGCCGGGCGGGTTGAGGATGTAGCGAAGCCCGCTGGAACCCTTGTGGTTGAAGGAGTCGGCGATGTGCACATGCTGGAGCTTGTCGCCGGCGTAGCGCATCATCGCCGCGATGTCGGCGGTCGGATCGGCCCCTGACAGATGGAAGGAATGCGGCGCGCAGTACAGGTAGTTCACCCAGGGCTTGTTGAGGGCGCGGACCAGGTCGACCGCGGGGGTGTTCTCCTCGCAGAAGTCGTCCGGGTGGGCCTCCAGGTTCAGAGCGATGCCTTCCCGCTCGAACACCGGCAGCAGCTCCTCCATCGAGCGCCAGAACGCAGCCTCGCTCTCCGCGGCGCGCTCGGGGCGGCCGTTGAACTCCGAGTTCATCAACGGGCATTCGAGGTCGGCGGTGATCTCGATCATCCGCTTCCAGTAGCGGACGGCCGCCTGACGCTCGGTCTCGTCCGGTGACGACCACTTGTAGAGCGGCAGGACCGAGGACAGCTGAACGCCATGCGTCCGCAGGGAGTTCCTGAGCTCGGCGATCCGCTCGTCGTCGGCCCGCGGGTGCAGGAAGAACGGCATGAAGTCGTCGCGGGGCGACAACTCGATGTAGTCGTAGCCGAGTTCGGCCACCGTGCGCACCATGTCGTCGATCGGCAGGGCGCGGAACATGTACGGGTCGAGGGCGATCTTCACGCGGCACCTCCGTAGAAGGCGGGACGGGGCTTGAGGTCGGTGGCGACGACATGGCCCGACTCCAGGGCCTCGACGGTCGCGCCGGTGATGACGGTGGCCGCGTAGCCGTCCCACGCCGAGGGACCGGTGGGCTCGACGCCGACGGCGATGCCCGCGATCCACTCACGGAACTCGGTGTCGAAGGCGTCCGCGAACCGGCCCACCCAGTCCGTGAGCACCTCCGTGCTGTGCCGGCCCGCGCTGCGCAGACCGACCGCCGCCGGGTCCGGCAGCCGGACCAGACCCTCCTCGCCCACGGTCTCGCACTGGATGTCGTATCCGTACTGGCAGTTGACGAAGACCTCCAGATCGATGCGTACGCCCTTGGCGGTCTCGAAGAGCATGATCTGCGGGTCCTTGAGATGCGCGAACCGCTTGCTCGTGGCGCGTGGTGTGACCACCTGGGTGGAGACGATCTCGTCGTCCAGCAGCCAGCGCAGCACGTCCACCTCGTGCACCGCCGTGTCCAGGGCGGCCATCGAGGAGGTGTACGACTCGGAGACGGTCGGATTGCGGTGGGCGCAGTGCACGATCAGCGGCTCGCCGATGCGGCCCGAGTCGATGACCTGCTTCATCCGCCGGTAGCCGGCGTCGTAGCGGCGCATGAAGCCGACCTGGACCAGGCGGCGGCCGTGGGCCTGTTCCGCCTCGATGAT
Source organism: Streptomyces sp. NBC_00019 (assembly GCF_045041015.1). NCBI lineage: Bacteria > Bacillati > Actinomycetota > Actinomycetes > Kitasatosporales > Streptomycetaceae > Streptomyces > Streptomyces sp. NBC_00019. Next base: position 1,637,325 of record NZ_CP108302.1, on the reverse strand, counting down.
CCGCAGACAGTCCTCGGCGCCGGTGGCGAGGGGCTTCTCGCAGAACACCGGCTTGCCCGCGGCTGTCGCGTTGAGCACGTGCTCGGCGTGGGTGGGCCCCCACGACGTCACGAGGACGGCGTCCACCTCCGGAGAAGCGATCAGGGCCGCGCCGTCGGGCAGCACCTGGGCGCCGACCGGTGCCGCCGCCTCCGCGGCGCGGGCGGCGTCGATGTCGGTCACCGCGGTGACCCGGGCGCCCGTGACGGTCTCGGTGAGACGCCGGATGTGCTCCTTGCCGATCCAGCCGGCGCCGATGACACCTACACGTACAGTCATGATCGTTTCCTAACTGGCCTTGAACCAGGAGCGTCCCTTGGTCTCGGGGACGTAGAGCTTCAGGGCTGGTTCCCCTTACCTGCCGCGCTCTACTAGCGCGCTCTAGTGCGAGTACGATGACCTCTGTCCAAATGTCATGTCAATAGCTTGTCGCCGGGGGATTTCTCGGGAGCCCATTAAGGTGGGCGCCGTCGGAGGGTGGGTTCACAGGTGGATGCATCGGGCAGGCAGCGGCCCACGATGGCGGACGTCGCCGAGAAGGCGGGCGTCTCCCGGGCGCTGGTCTCGATCGTGTTCCGGAACCAGCCGGGGGCGAGCGAGGAGACCCGGCAGCGGGTGCTGCGGGTCGCCGACGAGATCGGCTACCGGCCGGACAGCGCGGCCCGGTTGCTGGCCCGGGGGCGCAGTCGCACCATCGGCGTGATGTTCACCGTGCACCAGACCTTCCAGACGGATCTCATCGAGGGGATCTACCCGGAGGCGGAACGGCTCGGCTACGACGTGCTGCTCTCCGCCACCGCCCTGGGCCGCAGCGAGGAGAAGGCCGTCGAGGCGCTGCTCGGCCATCGCTGCGAGGCGCTGATCCTGCTGGGCCCCGACGCCGAGCCCGCCTATCTCGAAGAGCTGGGGCAGCGGGTGGTCACCGTCTCGGTGAGCCGCAGGGTGCCGCGGGCCCGTGTGGACTTCGTGCACAGCGCGGAGGGCAAGGGCGTACGGCAGGCCATGGATCATCTGGTGGAGCTGGGCCACCGGCGGATCGTGCACATCGACGGTGGCCGTGGCCCCGGGTCGGCCGACCGGCGCCGTTCCTATCGGGCGGCGATGCGCCGGCACGGGCTGGAGGCGGAGGCACGGGTCGTCCCGGGCGAGCACACCGAGCAGGCCGGCATCGAGGCCGGCCGGCTGCTGGTGGCGGAGCGCGACCAGGGTCTGCCCCTGCCGACGGCGGTCCTCGCGGGCAACGACCGGTGCGCCATGGGCCTGTTGATGGCGCTGACGCGGGCCGGTGTGGAGGTTCCGCGCGACATGTCCGTCGTCGGCTACGACGACAGCCACCTCTCACATCTCATGCCGATCGGGCTGACGACCGTACGCCAGGACGCCGTGCTGATGGCGGAGCACGCGGTGCGGTTCGCCGTGGAACGGCTGGAGAGCCCGGAGCTGGAGCCACGGGAGGCGGTGCTGGATCCCAAGCTGGTGATCAGGGGGACCAGCGGACCCGCCCCGCGGGGGTAGGGCGGGCTGACCGGTCTCGCTCAGCCCTGCGGCTCGCTGATGTTGACCATCCACGGGATGCCGAAGCGGTCCGTGCACATGCCGAACACATCGCCCCACATCTGCTTGTCGAGCGGCACGGACACCGATCCGCCGGCCGAGAGCTTCTCCCAGTAGCCGCGCAGCTCCGCGTCGTCCTCGCCGCTCAGGCTCACGGAGAAGTTGGTGCCGGGGGTGTGTTCCATGCCGGGCGGGGAGTCGGCGCCCATGAGGGTGAAGCCGCTCGGGGTCTCCAGCATGCCGTGCATGATCTTGTCGGCCTCGGGGGAGTCCGGCTGGCCGAAAGCGCCGTAGGTGTTGAGCGCGAGCGTGCCGCCGAAGACCTCCTTGTAGAACTCCAGCGCCTGTCGGGCGTCTCCGTCGAAGCTGATGTAGGGATTGAGTCGCGAGCCCATGAAACCCTCCCGGAACGGGGCAAAGAATCGGTAGTCCGGAGGTTAGCCCGGGGCACTGACAACGGCATTCCGGGCGGGCGGGCCGGGCTCCCTGCGGTGCTCCCTCGCTCCTTGACTGTCCGGGGCGCGTCCGAAGTGCGACGCTGGGACGAGAGACATCCGCCGAGGGGACTCGGAGGGCACGATGGGACGTGATGTGCCGGCCCTGGTGTTCACGCGGGAGGACCGCCGTCGGTACCGGGACAAGATGCACACCTGCCTCGATGTGCTGGCGCAGATGCTGCGCGAGTCGGGGTTCGAGAGCGAGCGTCCGCAGGTCGGGCTGGAGATCGAGCTCAATCTGGTGGACGACGACGGGCTGCCGGCGATGCGGAACACCGAGGTGCTCCAGGCGATCGCCGACCCGGCCTGGTCGAGTGAGCTGGGGCGCTTCAACCTGGAGATCAACATCCCACCCCGTGAGCTGACGGCCGGCGGCCCCGGTGCCTGGGAGCAGGCGATCCGTGACGCGCTCAACCACGCCGAGGAACGTGCCTCGGCGGTGGGCGCGCATCTGATCATGATCGGCATCCTGCCCACCCTGGGCGAGGCCGACGTCGGCGAACACGCCCTGTCCGGCGATCCGCGGTACCGGCTGCTCAACGAGCAGATCTTCGCGGCACGGGGCGAGGACCTGCGGATCAAGGTGGACGGCGTGGAACGCCTGGCGATGTACGCCGACGCCATCACGCCCGAGGCCGCCTGCACCAGCACCCAGTTCCATCTGCAGGTCGCGCCGAAGGAGTTCCCGGACTACTGGAACGCGGCTCAGGCCGTCGCGGGCGTACAGATCGCCCTGGCGGCGAACTCGCCCTACCTCTTCGGCCGGGAGCTGTGGCGCGAGACCCGTATCCCGCTGTTCGAGCAGGCCACCGACACCCGCCCGCAGGAGATCAAGGCGCAGGGAGTGCGGCCCCGGGTGTGGTTCGGCGAGCGGTGGATCACCAGCGTCTTCGATCTCTTCGAGGAGAACGTGCGCTACTTCCCCGCTCTTCTGCCGGTGTGCGACGAGGAGGACCCGCAGGAGGTGCTGGACGGCGACGGAGTGCCGGAGCTGGGGGAACTGACGCTGCACAACGGCACGATCTACCGCTGGAACCGCCCCATCTATGCCGTCACCGACAGCGGACCGCATCTGCGCATCGAGAACCGGGTCCTGCCCGCCGGACCCACCGTGGCCGACATCATCGCCAACGGCGCCTTCTACTACGGCCTGACCCGCGCGCTGGTCGACGAGGACCGGCCGGTGTGGACGCGGATGTCCTTCTCGGTCGCCGAGGAGAACCTCCACGCGGGGGCCCGCGACGGCATCGACGCCCGTCTGTACTGGCCAGGCGTCGGCGAAGTCCCGGTCACGGAACTGGTGTTGCGACGACTGCTGCCCCTGGCCCACCGGGGCCTGGAGCTGGCCGGCATGGACGCGGAGTGGCGCGAACCGCTGCTGGGCATCGTCGAGCAGCGCTGCGTCAGCGCCCGCAACGGCGCCCTGTGGCAGGTGGAGACGGTCCACCAGATGGAGAAGGAAGGCATCCACGACCGCCAGGAGGCGCTGCGGCGGATGACCTCGACCTACATGGACTACATGCATCTCAACGCGGCGGCGCACACCTGGCCGGTGGACTGAGAGCTTCTCAGCTCCTCCATTCCCGGGCGGGCGTCAGCGGAACGGGGGCGGGGGGCCGCGTCGAAGTGGTCAGCTCGATGCGCCGGCCCTCGGCCGACGAGCGGAGCAGTGCGGTCATGGTCTCCAGTACGTGCAAAGCGAGTTCGCCGTTGGCGCGGGGCGCCCGCTGTTCGTCGGCGGTGACGAAGTCCAGCAGGCCGATGCCCCGCGAGCCGTCGACGTAGCCCGCCGACGGCGGGAGGGTGCGCCACTCGGTGCCGCCGAGTTCGAAGAGGCGTACCTCGCCGTCGAAGTGGTTCGGGTCCGGCACCGTGAGGGTCCCGGTCTCGCCGTGGACCTCGATGGGTGCCGCGGTCGTGGTCACGCCGTCGAAGCTCGTCGTGATCGTCGTCAGCGTTCCGTCGGTGTGTTCGAGCACTCCGGAGACATGGCTGTCGACCTCGACCGGTATCCGCTCGCCCGCGCGGGGGCCGGAGGCGATGACGCGCTCGGTGCGCAGTCGGCTGGACGCCCCGGTCACGGCGCGCACCGGGCCCAGGAGATGGACCAGGGAGGCGAGGTAGTACGGGCCCATGTCCAGGAGGGGACCGCCTCCGGTGGTGTAGTAGAAGTCCGGGTGGGGATGCCAGCGTTCGTGCCCCGGGGTGATCATCACGGCCGAGGCGAACAGGGGGCGTCCTATGCTCCCCGCCGCGACGGCCGCCCGAGCCGTCTGGATTCCGGTGCCCAGGACGGTGTCGGGTGCGCACCCCACCCCGACCCCCGCCTTCGCGGCGGCCTCCAACATGGCGTGGGCGTCGGCGAGTTCGGCGGCCAGCGGCTTCTCCCCGTAGACGTGCTTGCCGTTCGCGATCGCGCCGAGGGCGATCTCGGCGTGGGCCGCGGGGACGGTGAGGTTCAGGACCGTGTCCACGTCCGGGCTGCTCAGCAACTCCTGGACGGTCAGCGCCCGGACGCCGGGGAACTCGGCGGCGACCGCGGCCGAGCGGGCGGCGTCCAGGTCGGCGACCGCGGTGACACGGACGGCGGGAAGGCCGATCAGCGTGTCCAGATAGGCGCGGGAGATGACGCCGAGACCTACGACGCCGATGCGGTGCGCGTCGCCCACAGCATGCCCCTCTCGATGACGGTACGGACGTTGGGGTTCTCCAGCACGTCGAGGCTGTGCCCCGGCGTCGTCACGACGATCCGCCCGGCGCCCCACTGCCGGGTCCAGACCGCCGGTGCGGTGACCGGCCGGTGCCAGGGCTGCCAGGGCCGGGCCGGATGGGTGGTGGTGGCCAGTACGTCGATCAGGTCGTCGTGGAGCACCCAGTACTGCTCGGTGGTCAGCTCGAAGTCCTCGATGCCCGCGGTGACGGGGTGTTCGCGGCCGAGTTCGGTGAGGGTGACGGTGTGCGGCAGGAAGTTGTCCGACTCGTCACCCCGACGCTCGCACGGCTCCTTGCCGGGGTGGGTCGCGAACTGGCCGCCCACCAGGTGGAGATAGTCGGAGGAGGCGCGGAAGGAGTCGGCGATGCCGCCGTGCCAGCCGGTGAAGCCGGTGCCGGCCACGACCGCCGCACTCAGCCCCGCCAGTTGCTCGGCGGTGATCTCCGACATCGTGACGCACTGGACGACGAGGTCGGTGTCGGCCAACTCGGCGGTGTCGGCGTAGACGTCGGTCGACTCCTCGACTCGAACGGCGTATCCGTTGCTTCGCAGGAAGGGCACGAACAGCTCCGTGGCCTCGACCGGCCGGTGCCCCTCCCATCCGCCTCGGACCACCAGGGCTTTCTTCTGTGTCATCTCGATCCTTTGCCCGGCCGTTGAACAGCGCCTTCACTATGCGCCAATCGCCCGCTCCTACGAAAGAGTTGCCGAGTTTCGCGAAACTTTCGGCGGGTGGGCGCCGGGAAGGGTACTGGTCTGCACCAAACCCTTGACATGTCCATACCTCACTTCTTAAATCACGCAGTGAACTAAGTCGCCGCCCCCCACCAGAAGCGGATGAAGACATGCTCCGACGACTCCCGAGACCATCCGTCGCTCTCGCGGCCACGGCCGTCATCGCCTCGACGCTCACCGTCCTGCAGCCCACCGAGGCGGTCGCCGCTGTGCCGACCGGCTGGACCACGGTGGTGAACAGCGGCAGCGGCAAGTGCCTGGACGCCCGGTCGGCCGCGACCGTGAACGGCACCGCCGTGCAGCAGTACGCCTGCAACAACAGCACCGCCCAGCAGTGGAGTTTCACACCGACCAGCGACGGCTACGTACGGATCAACAACCGCAACGACGCCGCGCAGGTCGTGGACGTCAGCGACGTGTCCACGGCGGACAACGCGGCCGTGCACCTGTGGACGTACGGCGGCGGTAACAACCAGCAGTGGCAGGCCGTCGACGAGGGCGGCGGCGCGTACCACTTCGTCAACCGCAACAGCGGCAAGTGCCTCGACGTCCCGTCCGCCTCCACGGCCGACAGCGTCCAACTCGTGCAGTACACCTGCAACGGCACGGCCGCCCAGCGCTTCCAGGTCGCACCCGTGAGCACCGCGCCCGGGGACGTCGACCTCGGCCCCAACGTCGTCGTCTTCGACCCGTCGATGCCGTCGGCCACGATCCAGAGCCGACTGAACCAGATCTTCCAGCAGCAGGAGACGAACCAGTTCGGCTCCCAGCGCTACGCGGTCATGTTCAAGCCCGGCACATACAGCAACGACGTCAACGTCGGCTTCTACACCCAGGTCCTGGGCCTCGGTCAGTCACCGGACTCGGTCACGATCAACGGCGCCGTGCATGTGGAGGCCGACTGGTTCCCACCGCAGAACGCCACCCAGAACTTCTGGCGCGGCGCCGAGAACCTCTCGGTCAACCCCACCGGCGGAACGGACCGTTGGGCGGTCTCGCAGGCCTCCGGCTACCGGCGTATGCATGTCCGCGGCAACCTGGAGCTGAGCGACGGCGGTTGGTCCAGCGGTGGCTTCATGGCCGACAGCAAGATCGACGGCCAGGTCCGCTCCGGCACCCAGCAGCAGTGGCTGACCCGCAACTCCCAGCTCGGCAGCTGGACCGGCGCCAACTGGAACATGGTCTTCGTCGGCAGCCAGGGCGTCCCCGGCAACAGCTTCCCCAACCCGCCCTACAGCACGGTGAACCAGACCCCCACGGTCAGGGAGAAGCCCTTCCTGTACGTCGACGCGGCGGGCGCCTACAAGGTGTTCGTCCCCTCCGTACGCACCAACTCCTCGGCCACCACCTGGGCGAACGGCAACGCCGCGGGCGCCTCGCTCGGCATCGACCAGTTCTACGTCGTGAAGCCGGGCGCGACCGCCGCGCAGATCAACGCCGCCCTGGCCGAGGGCAAGAACCTCCTGGTCACCCCCGGCGTCTACCACCTGAACCAGACCCTGCGGGTGACCCGCCCCGACACCGTCGTCCTCGGGCTCGGCCTCGCCACGTTCATCCCCGACAACGGCATCACGGCCATGACGGTCGCCGACGTCGACGGAGTGAAGCTCGCGGGCGTCCTCTTCGACGCCGGCACCACCAACTCGCAGACCCTCGTGGAAGTCGGCCCGTCCGGCGCGGCCGCCGACCACTCGGCGAACCCCACCTCGCTGCACGACGTGTACTTCCGAGTCGGCGGCGCGGCCGTGGGCAAGGCGACCACCAGTCTCGTCGTCAACAGCGACGACGTCATCGGCGACCACATGTGGATCTGGCGCGGCGACCACGGCAGCGGCATCGGCTGGAACTCCAACACGGCGGACACCGGGCTGGTGGTCAACGGCGACGACGTGACGATGTACGGCCTGTTCGTCGAGCACTACCAAAAGCACCAGACCATCTGGAACGGCAACGGCGGCCGGACGTACTTCTACCAGAACGAGATGCCCTACGACCCGCCCAACCAGGCCGCCTGGATGAATGGCTCCACCCAGGGCTACGCCGCCTACAAGGTCGCGAACTCGGTCACCAGCCACCAGGCCTACGGACTCGGCAGCTACTGCTACTTCAACGTCAACCCGAGCGTCACCGCGGAGCACGCCTTCGAGGTGCCCAACAACCCCAACGTCCGCTTCCAGAACATGGTGACCGTCTCCCTCGGCGGCACCGGCACCATCCGGCATGTCATCAACGACCGGGGAGGCCCCTCCAACTCCTCGACCAATGTGGCGAACCTGGTCAGCTACCCGTGAGGGGAACGCCGGTTCCGGGCCGTTCGTTCACCATGCGAGATGCCTGGGTCCCGAGCTCGTAGCGCCCTCCTCACCGGTACCGGCATCGCCCTGCTCCTCGGCTGCTCCGGCGGCGGGGGAGCGGGCGATGAATCCACGACGGACCGGGGAGCGGCACCACCTGTGACCAGCCCGGCGGAGTCCCCACCGACCTCGGCACCTCCGACACCTCCGACGCCCCGACCCGCATCGCTCACCATCGCGGCCATCGGTGTCGAGAGCCTTCGGGTCATCCCGTACGAGGGCACGACGGACGACTGGCCGGGTACGAGGATCCAGAACCGCGGCCTCGCCGCCAGCCCCTACGGCGAACAAGGCGGCGTCGGCCCCGGCGAGATCGGCAACTACCTCGTCACGGCCCACCGCCTCTCCAACGGTGGCCCGCTGCGCCGGCTCCCCGACCTCGACGAAGGAGACTCGGTCCTGGTGAGCGCGGGCGGCACGGTCCACGAGTACGAGATCACCGGCACCAGGACCACCTCCTTCCGCTCCGCACGCTCCCTCGCCGAACAGCGGGCGGCGGTCCCGGGGTTCCCCGGCAGACGCCCCACGCAGGCCGTGATCACGATCTCCACCTGTCTGACCCTGGAGGACAACGCGGCCGGCAACTACTGGCGCGACGACCGCGGAAACCCCGAGCACCGCGTCGACAAGCTCGGCGTGCTGTCGGCCGCGCGTCAGCCCCGATAGCCGCGCAGTTTCCGGTACAGGGTCGCCCGGCCGATGCCCAGGGCCGTCGCCGTCCGGGCCTTGTTGCCGCCGTTGAGGCGGAGGGCCTCCAGGATGGCGGCGCGCTCGGCACGTTCCATCGGCGTGAGGGGGCGGGGCGCGGGTCCCTCGCGTACGGGGTCGGGGAGTTCGGTACGCCGGACCGGTCCCGTCGAGCGGCGACCCTCGGCCAAGGCCCGTACCAGGTGGGCGAGTTCGGTGATGTTCCCGGGCCACGGATGCCGCTCCAGAGCGCGCAGCGCGTCCAGGGTCCAGGTGAGCGGGGGGTGTCCCGGTGTCGGCCCGGGGGCCAGGGACGTGAGCAACTCCCGGATGTCGTCCGGGCGTTCACGCAACGCGGGGAGGGTGACCGAGCGGGCCGCCAGCGTGTCCAGAAGCCGTTGGAGACACGGGCCCGGCGCCGCTCCGGGGGTGTAGGTCACCAGCAGAGGCACGCCCGGATGTGTGTCGAGGAGCGAGTTGAGGGTCGCCGTGTCGGACGGGGCGAGACGCTCCACGTGACGGACGAGGAGCGGGCGGCCCTCCACCAACTCTTCGAGGTCGGCGCCGAGTTCACCCTCGGCCGCATCCACGGTCACCGGGTCGGTGACCAGCTCCCGGGCGAGCGAGGTCTTCCCGCTGCCGCGCTCGCCGACGATCAGCAGCGGTTCCGGCGACGCGGCCAACTCCACCGCTCGGCCGACGGCATGCCGCCAGGGCAGCGAACGTCCGGCCAGCCCGACGGCGGTTCGGGACGTCGCCGACATGATCGTGTGGCCGGCCGGCTCCAGCACGGCGACCGCTCCGATGGCCGAGCCCTGGTGGGGGACGAGAGTGACGGTGGCGACGCTTCCCGGACCGTCGGACAGACGTATGCGCGTCTCCGTTCCTTCCCGTACCAGTGCCACCACTCTCTGCTCCAGTGTCTCCAGCCCTTCCGGCGACAGCAGCTGTCCCGCCGCCTCGCTGACGAACCGGTTGCGACCGTCGAGGGCGACCACCGCACGCCCCTGCTGCCCGGCGGCCCGCAGATACGCGTCCAGCAGCACCCGCTCCGCCGCCCGTGACCGCGACAGGAGTTCCGCCTCCACGGCGATCACCGCGGCCTCGGCGACCGGCGCACCCGGATGTGGACCGCACTCGGCGCACAGCCCGCAGGACACGGTCACCGTGCCCAGCAGCCGGCCGGTCTCCGGCTCCCGCACCGGCACACTGACCCCGGAGACGTCCTGCCACAGATCGAGGAAGTGCTCGGGCCCGTGCACCTCGGCCCGACGCCGGGTGTGCAGGGCGAGGGCCGCGCTGTTGTGGCCGACCGCCTGCTCGGAGAGGTCGTGGTGGGGGTGGTCCGGGGCGGATCCGGTGGCCCAGAGCACCCGCAGCCGGTCATCGGTGAGGACGAGCGTGGTCTGCCCGCTGTCGAGCGTGGGGGCGATGCGCTCCAGCACGGGACGGGCAGCCGCCAGCAGAGGCGACCCGGTCGGTGAAACGGTGGGCGCCGATTCCCGTACGTCATGTCGTACGCCGAAGAACCGGGCACGCTTCCACGCGGCGACCACCTCTTCCGGTACCCCGTCCGGCAGCTGGTGCCCGCGCAGGAACAGCTCGCGGGCCCTGCGCAGCGAGGCGAGGGCGGGGCGGGCGGTGGGGCGCTCTGCGGTGGTCACGGCACGGCTCACCCTACCGGGAACGGTTGAACGGGCAACAATCCCGCCACTCCCCGGCACTCTGTCTCGAATTGAGACACCCGCGCTCCCGCACCCTCGTACATGATCTTGAACGTCGGTGCCTGATCTCATTCCCTGGAGCGTCCCCGTGCACACCGTCGAGCCCGATGTCGTGACCGACGTACTCATCGTCGGCAGTGGTCCCGCGGGCGGCGCCGCCGCGCTCGCCCTGAGCACCTACGGCGTGCCCAACATCGTCGTCACGCGCTACGCGAGCCTCGCCGACACGCCCAGGGCGCACATCACCAACCAACGCACCATGGAGGTGCTGCGCGACCTCGGCGTCGAGGACGAGGTCGTGGCGAAGGCCACCCCGCAGCATCTGATGGGCAACACGACCTTCTGCACCAGCCTCGCCGGCGAGGAGCTCGGCCGGGTCCGCTCCTGGGGCAACGACCCGCTCGTCCAGGCAGCGCACGAGCTCGCCAGCCCCACCCGTATGTGCGACATGCCCCAGCACCTCATGGAGCCGGTGCTCATCGACGCGGCGGTCTCGCGCGGGACGAACCTGCGCTTCAGCACCGTCTACAAGTCCTTCGTCCAGGACGCCTTCGGGGTCACGGTCACCGTCGAGGACCGGCTGCGCGGCGACGAGTACACCATCCGCGCCAAGTACCTGATCGGCGCCGACGGCGGCCGCTCGCAGGTCGCCGAGGACGCCGGGCTGCCGATGGGCGGCCAGATGGGAGTGGCCGGCAGCATCAACATCGTCTTCGACGCCGACCTGTCGAAGTACACCGCCCACCGCCCGTCCACGCTCTACTGGGTGCTCGCCCCGGGTGCCACCGTGGGCGGCATCGGCGCGGGGCTCGTGCGCTGTGTGCGGCCCTGGAACGAGTGGCTGATCGTGTGGGGCTACGACGTGAACGCCGGCGCCCCCGACCTGACCACCGAGTACGCCGAGTCCGTCGTACGCAAGCTGGTCGGCGACGACGACATCCCGGTGACCATCAAGTCGTCCTCCGCCTGGACCGTCAACGAGATGTACGCCGAGACCTACTCCGACGGCCGGGTCTTCTGCGCCGGTGACGCCACACACCGCCACCCGCCGTCCAACGGCCTGGGCTCCAACACCTCCGTCCAGGACGCCTACAACCTGGCCTGGAAGCTCAAGCTCGTCCTCGACGGCACCGCCTCCCCGAAGCTGCTCGACACCTACACCGCCGAACGCGCACCGATCGGCAGGCAGATCGTCACCCGCGCCAACAAGTCCATCGGCGAGACCGCCCCCGTCTTCGAGGCGCTCGACGGGCTCTCCCCGCAGACCCCCGAGCAGCTGTGGGCCAACATCGCGGCCCGCAAGGAGGACACCGAGGCGGCCGAGAAGCAGCGGGCGCGGCTGCGGGAGGCGATCGCCTTCAAGACGTACGAGTTCAACGCGCACGGCGTCGACCTCAACCAGCGCTACACCTCCACCGCGATCGTCCCCGACGGCACCGACGACCCCGGCTTCGACCGCGACCCCGAGCTGCACCACCAGCCCACCTCCCGCCCTGGCGCCAAGCTCCCGCACGCCTGGATCACCTCCGGCACCCGCACCCTCTCCACCCTCGACACCGTCGGACAGGGCCGGTTCACCCTGGTCACCGGCATCGGCGGCGCCGACTGGGTACGGGCGGCCGGGGCCCAGGACCTGGACATCGCCACCGTCGTCATCGGGCCCGGCCAGGAGTACGAGGACCCGTACGGCGACTGGGCGCGGCTGAGCGAGGTCGCCGACGGGGGCGCGCTCCTCGTACGGCCGGACGGGTACGTCGCCTTCCGGCACGCGACGGCGGCTGCTTCCGGTGCGGACGCCGAGCGCGTACTCACCGACGCCGTGCGGCGCGTCCTCGGGCACGCCTGATGGGCGCCGAACTCACCGAGGCCGTGGTCGACAGCTTCCACGGCACCACGGACCCCCGGCTGCGCACACTGCTCGCCGCCCTCACCCGCCATCTGCACGCCTTCGTCCGTGAGACCGAGCCGACCATGGCGGAGTGGGAGCAGGCCGTCGACTTCCTGACGGCGACCGGGCAGACCTGCACGGACACCCGGCAGGAGTTCATCCTGCTGTCGGACGTGCTCGGCGTCTCGATGCTGGTGGAGACGCTCAACAGCGACGAGGGCGGTACCGAGAGCACGGTCCTGGGGCCCTTCCACATGACCGAGTCACCGGTCCGCGCACTCGGCGCGGACATCGACCTGGTAGGCGGCGGCGAGCCGTGCGTGGTCAGCGGGCGGGTGCTGTCGGCGGACGGCACCCCGCTGCCGGGTGCGCTCCTCGACGTCTGGCAGGCCGACGGCAACGGCTTCTACGACGTCCAGCAGCCGGAGGTCCAGCCCGCAGGCAACGGACGTGGGCTGTTCACGGCCGACGACGAGGGGCGCTTCTGGTTCCGCACCTGTCTGCCGAGCCCGTACCCGATCCCCACCGACGGTCCCGTCGGCAAGCTGCTGCGGGCCACGGGCCGGCATCCCTACCGTCCGGCCCACATCCACTTCATCGCCACTGCCGACGGGCACGAGCCGGTCACCACGCACATCTTCGTGGCGGGCAGCGACTACCTCGACTCGGACGCGGTGTTCGCGGTCAGGCGGAGCCTCGTCCAGGACTTCACTCCTACCGACGACCCGTCCCTGGCAATGGAGTTCGCCGTCCCGAACCCGTTCCGCCACGCCCGCTTCGACCTCGTGCTCAACTCGGTGGACTCGTGAAGGAGTTCGCGTACGAGGCGCAGCCGATGCGGGTCGTCCTGCGGCCCGGGGCCTCCGTGACAGCGGTCCCCGACGAGGTCGAACGGCTCGGGTTGCGCCGGGTGTTGGTGGTCAGCGGGCCGCGAGGCGCGGAGACGGCCCGGGCCGTCGCGGAGGCGCTCGGCGGTGTCTGCGCGGGGCTGCACGCCGAGGCCCGGATGCATGTGCCTGTCGAGACCGCCGACCGGGCCGTGGAGGTGGCGCGGGCCGCAGGGGCCGACGGCTGTGTGGCCGTGGGCGGCGGTTCCGCGATCGGCCTGGGCAAGGCGATCGCGCTCCGCACCGGACTGCCGCTGGTCGCCGTGCCCTCCACGTACTCCGGCTCCGAGATGACCCCCGTCTGGGGCCTGACCGAGCACGGGGCCAAGCGCACCGGCCGCGATCCCTCGGTCCTGCCGCGCAGTGTCGTCTACGACCCCGAGCTCACCGTGTCCCTCCCGGTGGGCCTCTCCGTGACCAGCGGCGTCAACGCCCTCGCGCACGCGGCCGAGGCCCTGTACGCGCCGGACGCCTCGCCGCTGGTGTCGCTGATGGCCGAGGAGGGCGTACGGGCCATGGCCGGTGCCCTGCCCGCGCTGGCCGTCGCTCCGCGGGACCTGGACGCCCGCGGCCGGGCCCTGTACGGGGCCTGGCTCTGCGGTGCCGCGCTCGGCGCGACCACCATGGGGCTGCACCACAAGCTCTGCCATGTCCTCGGCGGCACCTTCGGCCTGCCGCACGCCGAGACCCACACCGTGGTCCTGCCCTACGCCCTCGCGTACAACGCGCCCGCCGCACCCGAGGCCATGGCGGCGCTCGGCCGGTCCCTGGGCACGGCCGACGTCCCGGGTGCGGTGCGGGACCTCACCGGAGGGACCGGCGTAGCTCGCTCGCTGGCCGAACTCGGACTGGCCGAAGCCGATGTGGCGGTGGCGGCACGCATGACGGCCGAGCAGGCGTACCCCAACCCGCGGAAGGCCACCGCGGAGGGCGTGCTGGCCGTGCTGAGAGCGGCGTACGCCGGCGACCGGCCGCGCAGAGATTTCTGAACAACCGGAACGGAAAGGTGAACCCCATGCCCCTCGGACTGCTCCGGCGGCGACTGAAGAATGCCTCCGGAGGTGCCGCGGGCCTCGCACTGCCGGTCCCGGCCGGCGCGGGCGTCGTCTGCCGCGAGGTCCTCGACCCGGTGAACCAGCCGCTCGGCGGTGCCGATGTCACGGTGACCGAACTCCGCAGCCACCAGGTCGCGGCGCGCGGCACCACGGATCCGTACGGACTGTTCCTGGCCGCGCTGCCACCGGGCGGCTACAGCCTGATGATCGTGGCCGAGGGACTGGAACCGCACCGCGAGAGCATCGACGTCGTCGCCGACGCGGGCCTGTCGTCCCAGCGCGTCCGGCTCCAGCCCGCCCGGCAGGCCGAACTCCCGGTCCCCGGCACCTGGCTCTTCGACCCGCCGCACACCGCGATCCGGTTCATCGCCAAGCACGTCGGCATGGCCCATGTGCACGGCCGGTTCGAACGGTTCGAGGGCGGTATCCAGGTCACCCAGGACATCGGTGACTCCCGTGTCCATGTGCGCATCGACGCGTCGAGCATCACCACCGGCAACAACACCCGGGACGCGCACCTGCGGTCCGCCGACTTTCTCGACGTCGAGCACTTTCCGTACATCGACTTCAGGAGCACCCGCTTCGCCTACCGGGGTGGCAGCAGGTGGTCGCTGCTGGGCACGCTGACCATGCACGGCGTGAGCCGGTCGATGTCGCTGGACACCAACTACCTCGGCATGGTCAACGGCGGTTACGGCGAAGAGCTCCGGTGCGCCGCCCTCGCCAAGGCCGAACTGCACCGGGAGGACTACACCCTCAACTGGCGTTCCATGCTGGCTCGTGGGATCGCCGTGGTCGGCCCGACCGTCCAACTGGAGCTGGACGTCCAGGCGATGTACCGCACACACGACACACCTACGCCGCCCGAATAGGTCACTCGGCGGAGTCGCACGGCACACCCTGCACATGAATTCTTCACAGCGTCGAGAGTAAGAGGATGTCCAAAACTGAAGCGTTGGGCGTAGGGTCCGATCATGGACGGCCCCAACAACCACAATTCCTCCCCCCGCCTCGCTGATCTGGCGCAACTCGTCCGTCTGCCCGCAGCGTTGAGCGTGCCCGGTGATGTCCTGGCCGGTGCCGCCGCGAGCGCCGGGACACCACCGCCCCGCATCCTCGGCACGATGGCCTCGTCCATCGCCCTCTACTGGGCCGGGATGGCGCTCAACGACTACGCGGACGCGACCGTCGACGCGGTGGAGCGGCCCCAACGCCCCGTACCCTCCGGGCGAGTCGAGCGCCGCACCGCGCTCGCCACCGCCTGCGCACTCACCGCCGCCGGGCTCGGCCTCGCCGCCCTGACCGGCGGGCGGCGGGCGCTGGGTGTGGCACTGCCGCTGACCGGACTGGTCTGGGCCTACGACCTCGGCCTCAAGTCCACCCCGGCCGGCCCCGCCGCCATGGCGGGCGCGCGGACGCTGAACGTCCTGGCCGGAGCCCAGCCGGGACACAGGGCGTCCGCACTGCCGGCCGCCCTGCTGGTCGGCGCGCACACCTACACCGTCACAGCGCTGAGCCGTCACGAGGTGTCCGGCGCCCCGCGCGAGGTGCCCGCCGCCACGCTGGCCGGCAGCACCGCAACCGCCGTCGCCGCCGCGGCACTTCCGGGCCTGCGAAAGCACGGCAGGACGGCCCGGATCGGCGCGGCCGTGGGAGCGCTCGCCTACCTCGCCTCCTACGGCACCGCCCAGGTCCGCGCGGCACGCGAACCGTCCGCGACGAACGTGCGGAACGCCGTAGGCACCGGGATCATGTCGCTGATGCCCCTCCAGGCCGCGCTCACCGCGGGCGGCGGCAGGGCGGGGCTCGCCGGAGTCCTGGCCGCGGCGCATCCGCTGGCGCGCAGACTCGCGCGGAAGGTGTCGCCGACGTGACCCCGATATCCGGGCCTTCGGACCGGCTCCGGTACGGGTTCGGCACCAACGGCTTCGCCTGCCACCGCCTCGACGACGTACTGACCGTCCTCGCCGACCTGGGCTACGACTCCGTCGGCCTCACCCTGGACCATGGACACCTCGACCCGTACGCCGCCGACCTGCCCCGCCAGGTCGACCGCCTGGCACGGCGGCTGGATCAGCTCGGTCTCGCCGTCATGGTGGAGACCGGAGCGCCGTACCTCCTGGATCCGTGGCACAAGCACCACCCCACCCTGATGTCCGATTCCGACGCCGAACGGCGCGTCGACCTGCTGGCGCGCGCGGTGCGCATCGCGGCCGGTCTCGGCGCCCCGGCCGTCCATCTGTGCAGCGGCCCGGCGCCGCGGGACATGCCCGAGGACGAGGCCTGGAAGCGGCTGACCGCGGGCTGCGAAGAGGTCCTGGAGATCGCCGGTGAGCACGGTGTGGCCCTGGGATTCGAGCCCGAGCCGTACATGTTCGTCGACACCGTGCAGCGCGTGCTGGACCTGCGGCGACGGCTCGGCGATCCCGACCTGTTCGGCATCACCCTGGACATCGGGCACGCCCACTGCGTCGAGGAGCCTTCGCTGCTCGACTGCGTCGCGGCGGCGGCGCCGCACCTGGTGAACGTGCAGATCGAGGACATGCGGCGCGGGGTCCACGAGCACCTCGAACTCGGCGCGGGCGAGATCGACTTCCCGCCCGTGCTGGCCGCGCTGAAGGCCTCCGGCTATCGCGGGCCGGTCTCGGTGGAGATCCAGGGCGCGTCCCTGGACGCGCCCGACGTCGCCCGCCGCTCCCTGGAGTTCCTGAAGGCCGCCGAGCCGTCCTGAGGCCGCGCCTTCCTCCGACATCAGCGCACCCGAACAGGAGAACTGTGCCGTGGACTCGCACATATCCGCTGCCCTCGACCGACAACTCACCCCCGACGCGCAGCTCTGGCTGACCGAAGCCGTCGCCCGCGTCGGACAGGACCCCACAGCCGTACGCACCGTCTTCCCGGCCGTCGGCCGACGCTGCGGGCGCGGCCCCCTCGTCCCCGGCTGGACGGTGGCCGACGCCGCCCGCGCCCGACTGCTCGCGGCCCTGCCACTGCGCGGAGCCGAGCTCGCCGAGGAGGTCACCGCCCTCCACCGGTACGGGGACGCCGCCGAACAGCGGGCGGTACTGCGTTCGCTGGCCCTGCTGGAGAAGGTGGATCCCTCCTTCGCCGGCCTGGGGCTGCCGCTCGTCCACACGGCCCTGCGCGGCAACGACACCGGCCTGATCGAGGCGGCCCTCGGCCCGTACGCCGCACGCCACCTGGACTACGACGGCTACCGGCACGCCGTACTGAAGTGCGTCTTCTGCGAGATACCCCTCGACCGGATCGCCGGACTGGCCGAGCGCGCGGATCGTGAACTCGCCCGCATGCTCGCCGACTTCGCCCATGAGCGGGTCGCCGCCGGCCGGGCCGTCCCCGCGGACGTCTGGCCGATCCTGCGGGCCCACCCCGGCACGCTGGAGGCCTCCGGGCTGCCCGCCGAAGCCGACTCACCCGTCCCCGCCCGCCGAACCGCCGCCGAACGGGCCCTCGCCGCCTTCACCGGAGCCGCATGATGCGCATCCTCGATCCCCATATCCACATGACCTCACGCACCACCGACGACTACGAGGCCATGTACGCCGCCGGCGTCCGCGCGGTGGTGGAACCCTCCTTCTGGCTCGGCCAGCCCCGCACCTCGGTGGAGAGCTTCACCGACTACTTCGACGCACTGCTCGGCTGGGAGCCGTACCGCGCCGCACAGTTCGGCATCCAGCACTACTGCACCATCGCCCTCAACCCGAAGGAGGCCAACGACCCGCGCTGCACCGGCGTGCTGGACGTCCTGCCGCGCTACCTGGCCAAGGACCGCGTGGTGGCCGTCGGTGAGATCGGCTACGACTCCATGACCCCCGAGGAGGACGAGGCCCTGGCCCGCCAGCTCCGACTCGCCGTCGAGCACGAGCTGCCCGTGCTGGTCCACACTCCGCACCGCGACAAGGCCGTCGGCACCCGCCGCACCCTCGATGTCGTGCGCGAGTCCGGCATCCCGCCCGAGCACGTCCTCGTCGACCACCTCAACGAACTCACCGTGGGAATGGTCGCCGACAGCGGCTGCTGGATGGGCTTCTCCATCTACCCGGACACCAAGCTGACCGAGGACCGCATGGTGCGCATCCTCCAGGAGCACGGCACCGAGCGGATGCTCGTCAACTCGGCCGCCGACTGGGGGCGCAGCGACCCGCTCAAGACCCGGAAGACCGCCGACGCGATGCTCGCCGCCGGCTTCGACGACGACACCGTCGACCAGGTCATGTGGCGCAACCCGGTCGCCTTCTACGGGCAGAGCGGCCGACTCGACCTCGAGGACGTCAAGGCCGACGACACGGCCCTCTTCGAGGGCAACTCGATCAAACGCGGCGGAGAGTGACCCCGCCGTGCGCTTCGGACACCCCGACGGCACCACCGTCCACCTCGCCTATTGCAGCAACGTCCACCAGGCCGAGGATCTCGACGGAGTGGTGGACCAACTCGCCGCGTACGCCGAGCCCGTACGGGAGACCCTCGGCGCCGACCTGCTCGGCATCGGCCTGTGGCTGGCCCGCGACGTGGTCACCGAACTGTCCGCCGCTCCCGACGCCGTACGCCGCCTGCGGGCCGAACTGACCGCGCGCGGCCTGGAGACGGTCACCCTCAACGCCTTCCCCTACGGCGGATTCCACCGCGAGGTCGTGAAGAAGGACGTCTACCTGCCCGACTGGGCCGACCCCGCCCGGCTGCGGTACACGGTCGACTGCGCCCGGGTCCTGGCGGGTCTGCTGCCGGACGACGCCCGGCGCGGCAGCGTCTCGACCCTTCCGCTGGCCTGGCGTACACCGTGGCCGGTCGAGGCGCGGGACTCCGCACGGCGGGCTCTCGACCAACTCGCCGGACAACTCGCCGAGTTGGCGCGGGAGAGCGGCCGTAAGATCCGGATCGGGTTCGAGCCCGAGCCCGGATGCGTGGTGGAGAACACCGTCCAGGCCGCCCGGGAACTCGGGGGAGTGGACCCCGAGTGGCTGGGGATCTGCCTCGACACCTGCCATCTCGCCGTGCAGTTCGAGGAACCGGCCGCCGCAGTGCGCCGGCTCGCCGACGCCGGGCTCCCGGTCGTCAAGGTCCAGGCGTCCAGCGCGCTCCAGGCCGCCGACCCCGCCGACCCCGAGGCGCGGCGCGCCCTCGCCCGGTTCGCGGAACCCCGGTTCCTGCACCAGACGCGCACCGCCCCGAACGGCACCGTCACCGGCGTGGACGACCTTCCCGAGGCACTGGCCGGCGGCCTGGACCCCGGCTCGCCCTGGCGGGTGCACTTCCACGCGCCCCTGCACGCCGCGCCCGAGCCGCCGCTCAGCACCACGGCGGACGAACTGACCTCGTCTCTATGCGTGTTGCTCGGCGGCCCGCAAGCCGTGAGCGACCACATCGAGGTCGAGACCTACACCTGGTCGGTCCTTCCCGAACACCTCCGCCCGCAGGACCGCGAGGGCCTCGTCGCGGGTCTGGCCGCCGAACTGGCGTGGACCCGCGACCGGTTCGAGGAGCTCGGCCTGAAGCCGCATCTCGACGTGACACCTCACTCACCCAAGGAGCCCGTCTCATGACCCGACTGGTCGTCCTCGACATCGTCGGCCTCACCCCCCGCATGCTCCGCCACATGCCCGCCGTCTCGGCCGTCGCCGAACAGGGCTTCCAAGCCCGCCTCAACCCGGTGCTGCCCGCCGTGACCTGCTCCGTGCAGTCCACCCTCCTCACCGGCGCACCGCCCTCCGAACACGGAATCGTCGGCAACGGCTGGTACTTCCGGGATCTCGGCGAGGTCCTGCTGTGGCGCCAGCACAACGCCCTCGTCGGCGGGGAGAAGATCTGGCACACCGCCCGCAAGGCCGAGCCCGACTACAAGGTCGCCAACGTCTGCTGGTGGTACGCCATGGGCGCCGACGTCGACCTCACCGTCACCCCCCGCCCGATCTACTACTCCGACGGCCGCAAGGAACCCGACTGCTACACCTGGCCGCCCGCCCTCCACGACGAACTCACCGACAGGCTCGGCGACTTCCCCCTGTTCACCTACTGGGGACCCAACGCCGGCCTGCCCTCCAGCCAGTGGATCCTCGCCGCCGCCCGCCAGATCTTCGACGAGCACCGCCCCGACCTGACCCTGGTCTACGTCCCGCACCTCGACTACGAGCCCCAGCGCTCCGGCCCCGGCTCCCCGCAGACCGCCCGAGAGGCCCGCCGCCTCGACGACGCCCTGCGGCCCCTGCTGGAGCACTTCCGGCGCGAGAACGCGACCGTCGTCATCCTGAGCGAGTACGGCATCGCGCCCGCCTCCCGCCCCGTCGACATCAACCGCGCCCTGCGCCGGGCCGGACTGCTCGAAGTGCACACCCAGGACGGCATGGAGTACCTAGACCCCTGGACGTCCCGCGCCTTCGCCGTCGCCGACCACCAGATCGCCCACGTCTATGTCCGCGACCCGGCCGACACGGCGGCGGTGGCGAAGATCGTCGCCGAACTCCCCGGAGTCGACCAGGTGTTGGACGCGGAGGGCAAGGCGGCCCACGGCCTCGACCACGAACGCTCGGGAGAGCTGGTCGCCGTGGCGGAGTCCGACGCCTGGTTCACGTACTACTACTGGGTGGACGACGACCGCGCCCCGGACTTCGCCCGCCAGGTGGAGATCCACCGCAAGCCCGGCTACGACCCTGCCGAACTCCTCTACGACCCCACCGTCTCCGCCGTGAAGGCCCGCGCCATCGGCCAGGTCGCCCGCAAGAAGGCCGGCCTGCGCTACCGCATCCAGACCGTCCCGCTGGACCCCTCCGGCGTACGCGGCAGCCACGGCCGTCTGCCGCAGGACCCGCAGGACAGCCCCGTACTGCTGTGCTCGCGGCCCGACAACGCACGCGACGAGATCGACGCGACCGACGTCAAGAACCTCCTCCTGACGCTGGCCGGCATCACCACCGACTGAACGACCGGCCTGGGGACGCAGCCGAGGGCACCGGCCGCCTGGTGCGGCCGGTGCCCTCCAGTGGGCAGTGGCGAGTCGTCGCCCTACTTCGGGTCGCGGTCGAAGAGCGACTTGGACCAGAAGTAGCCGAGCACCGTGAGACCCAGGCACCAGGCCACGGCCAGCCAGCCGTTGTGGCCGATCTCGGTGCCGAGCAGCAGTCCGCGCAGGGTCTCGATGGCCGGGGTGAAGGGCTGGTACTCGGCGATGGGCCGGAACCAGCCCGGCATCGCGTCCACCGGGACGAAGGTGCTGGAGATCAGCGGCAGGAAGATCAGCGGCATCGCGTTGTTGCTTGCCGCCTCCGGGTTCGGGCTGGAAAGGCCCATGCCGACCGCGATCCAGGTGAGCGCCAGGGCGAAGAGCGCGATCAGCCCGAACGCGGCGATCCATTCCAGGACGGTGGCGTCGACGGAGCGGAAGCCGATGGCCAGCCCGACGACCCCGACGAGGACTCCACTGGCGATGCACTGCAGCACGCTGCCGATGACGTGCCCGATCAGTACCGACCCGCGGTGGATCGCCATGGTGCGGAAGCGGGCGATGATGCCCTCGTTCATGTCCATGGAGACGGACACCGCGGTGCCGATCGTGGTGGAGCCAATGGTCATCAACAGAATGCCGGGGACGAGATACGCGATGTACTCGGAGCGGTCCGCCCCGCCGCCCCCGATGCCGGCGCTCATCGCGTCGCCGAAGATGTAGACGAAGAGCAGCAGGAGCATGACCGGGGTGAGCAGCAGGTTCAGGGTCATCGACGGGTAGCGGCGGGCGTGCAGGAGGTTGCGCCGCAGCATCGTGGACGAGTCGCGGACGGCGAGGGACAGGGTGCTCATCGGACGGACTCCTTGGGCTTGTCGGTGTCGCCGGTGAGGGCGAAGAACACGTCGTCGAGGTCGGGGGTGTGCACCGTCAGTTCGTCGGCCTCGATGCCGGCCGCGTCCAACCAGTCGAGGAGGGAGCGCAGTTCGCGCTGGCTGCCGTCGCTGGGGATCTGCAGGGCCAGAGCCTCGTCGTCCCGGGTGACCTCACGCAGAGCGCCGGCGGCGTTCTGGTAGGCGTCCGGATCGGTGAAGCGGAGCCGGACGTGACCGCCGGGGATGAGCCGCTTGAGTTCCTCGGCGCTCCCCTCGGCGGCGATCCTCCCGTCGTTCAACACCGCGATGAGATCGGCGAGTTGGTCGGCCTCCTCCAGGTACTGCGTGGTGAGGAAGACGGTGACCCCGTCCGTGACCAGCTCGCGGATGATCTGCCACATGTTGTGGCGGCTGCGCGGGTCGAGGCCGGTGGTGGGTTCGTCGAGGAAGATGATCCGCGGACTGCCGACGAGGGTCATGGCGATGTCCAGGCGGCGCTTCATGCCGCCGGAGTAGGTGGAGGCGGGCTTCTTCGCGGCCTCGGTGAGGTCGAAGCGCTCCAGGAGTTCGGCGGTGACCCGGCGCCCCTCCTGCTTCGGCAGGTGGTGCAGGTCCGCCATCAGGAGCATGTTCTCCTCGCCGGTGATGAGCCCGTCGACGGCGGAGAACTGCCCGGTGACACCGATGGCGGCCCGCACCCCGTCCGGCGACGTGGCGACGTCGTGGCCCGCGACCTGGGCCTGTCCGCCGTCGGCGGTGATCAGCGTGGACAGGATCTTCACGGCGGTGGTCTTGCCGGCGCCGTTCGGCCCGAGCAGCGCGAACACCGAACCGGCCGGGATGTGCAGATCGATGCCGTCGAGGACGATCTTGTCGCCGTACGACTTGCGCAGACCGATGGTGGAGACGGCGGCCGGCGACACGTGACCGTCGCCCTGCCTGGGCGTGGGCATGACAGAAGAAGGCATGGGCCCTCCGATCGAAGGCTGAAGGAGAACGAGCTGAAGGAGAACGAGGCGAGGGGCTGGTGTGGCAGGCCGGGCAGGTGGCCGTCAGGCCTTGGCGCGGAGGACGTCGATGTTGCCCCAGTTGGTCCGCGCGCGGACCTTGACGGTGTCCTCGGTCTGCTCCGGAGCATCGGAGGCGGCGAGCGTGTTGCGCACCTGCCCGCGGTTGGAGCTGACGTCGAGCCAGGCGGCGGTGCCCTGCCGGATCCCGATCTCGATGGCGCCGTTGGAGGTCTCCAACTGGACCTCGCCGCGGGCGACTTCGGCGACACGAAGGTGGCCGTTGGTCGTGGTGCCGGTGACCGAGGCCTCGGCGCGCGCGATGTCGATGCCGCCATTGGCGCCGTTCACCCGCAGCTCGCCGGTCACGGCCCCGACGGTCGTGATGCCGTGTGTGTTCTTCAGGACGGCGGGTCCGTCGACGAGGCCGACGCGCAGGTTGCCGGAGCTGGTGGTCAGCTCGGCCTCGCCCTCGACCCGGTCGACGGTGATCGAGCCGTGCGACACGTTCAGCTGGAGCGGCCCCGTGGTGTCGAGACGGACGTCACCGGTGGAGGTCTTCACACGGACCTCCCCGAGCCGGCCCTCGCCGAGCACCTGGATCCAGGAGCCGGTCAACTCCACGCTCGAGTCCGTGGGCAGGTCGACCGTCACGTCCACGGCGCCGCTGGGACCGACGAGGCGGCGCTCCTTCGTCCTGACGGTCAGGACGCCGCTCGTGAACACGACCTCGGTCTGTTCGGCGGCCCGTACGTCCTTGTCCTTCTTCGGGTCGCGGGGCCGCACCTCCACGACGGTGTCGGGGCGGTCGCCCGCGGTGAGCTGGATGGAACCGGCCCCCACGTGCGCGGTGACCGAGATCGGTTCGGAAGTGTCGAAAGAAGGCATGGCTGTCCCGTCCTCTTGGGTCTTCAAGGCGTCCCCGCTGGTGGGACGTGGTGTGGGTGCGGTGTCGATTTCCTGGGGCCGGGTGCTGCTGCGGTCAGCGCACCCAGCCCGTGAAGCTCTGTCCGAGGGTCTGGGTCTTCTCCGTCGTACGCGGCCGGGTGCCGCCGTCGACCGCGGCCGACACGGCGCGCACCAGCCACGCGTTGACCGACAGGCCCTCGCGGCTCGCGGCCTCCTCGGCGCGCGTCTTGAGGTGGGCCGGCAGCCGCAGATTGATGCGGGCGGTACCGCCCTCCTCGCCGTCGGCCGGGGTCCTGAGCGGTTCGGCGGGCGCGGCCGGCTCCGCGGTGGCGCCGCCGTAGGCGGGCGGCGGTGTCACCACGAAGTCGGGGTCGAGCCCGCGCAGCCGTACGTCGACCGAGCCGGGAGCGAGATCGCGGGTGATCTCGTCCATCGCGGCGGAGAGCACGTTGAGCATGGTCAGCCGAGTCGCCGACTCCAGGGGGGCGGTGAGTCGCTCCGCCAGCTCGCGGGCTTCGTCGCCACCGGCTTCGGCGGCCACCGCGAGTTCGCGGCGGAGGCTGTCGACATACGGGGTGAGGTCCATGACGCCATCATGGCACCACAATGGCGCCATGTGCAAGCCGTTGGGTGGCGCCAGTGGTGTCACCTCGCGGTCTAGCGGGTCTGACCTGCGAAAACGCAGTGATGCCTATCTGGCTGACGATGGTGCCATGCGCGCTCAGATGTCTCTGCAGGCGCGGAATGGTGCCAGGTGGTGCCATGTGGTGCCACGGCACGCGTCACCTGAGGAAGAGCAGAAGCAGGACGACCGCGACCGACACCGTCAGAAGCCCACCCCCGGTGACGGCCCAGCCGGCCCCGAACGAGGCCCCCACCACACCGTGCGCCAGGTCGCCCAACCGCGGCCCGCCCGCGGCCACCACCGTGTCGATCCCCTGGAGCCGGCCCCGCATCCCGTCCGGCACGGCCGTCTGCAGAACCGTCCGACGGAAGACGCCCAGCACGAGAAGTGCGCCGCCCGCCAGGGTCAGCCACCCGGCCGCCGCGACCAGCGAGCCGGTCACACCGAACCCCGTGACGGCCAGACCCCAGACGCCCGCCGAGACCGCGACCGCGACGCCGTGCCGGTCCACGCGGGTGAAGGCCCCGGAGAAGAGCCCGGCCAGCACCCCGCCCGCCGAGAGCGCGGCGTACAGGACGCCGATGTCCGACGGTTCGAAGGTCTCCCGGGCCAGTTGCGGGAAGAGAGCCGTGGGCAACCCCAGGAACAGCGCGGCGAAGTCGGCGACATACACCAGCAGCAGTACCTGACGCCGCGCCACGAACCGAAAGCCGTCAGCGATCTCCCGGACACCGGCCCGCTTCCTCCCGGCGCGGTCGAGGGGAGGGAGCGGGGGCAGCCGCCACACCGCCCACACCGTCGCGCACACGGCGACGGCATCCGCCAGATACAGCGTCCGCGCACCCACCACCGGCAGCAGCACCCCGGCCAGCAACGGACCCGCGATCCCGGCGGACATGACGACCGTCGACTGCAGTGCGTTGGCGGCGGTCAGCGACTCGGGTGGCACCAGACGGGGAACGACCGCCCGTCCCACCGCGGCATTGGTGCCGAACAGGGCCTGCTGTACGCCCACCAGCACCAGCAGCACACCGGCCGACCGCAGACCCGCGAGGGCCTGGGCCCACAGCAGCAGCGAGGTCACACCGATCCCGGCCGTCGTCACCAGCAGCACCCGCCGCCGGTCCCGCACATCGGCCAGCGCACCTCCCCACAGCGCGGCCGCGGCCATCGGCGCGAAGCCCACCAGCCCGGCCAGTCCGACGTAGGCGGACGACCCGGTGAAGCCGTAGAGCTGCAACGGCACCACGACCGCGGTGAGTTGAGCTCCCAGACCGGTCACGAGCCCGGCCGCCCACAGGCGCCTGAAGGCGCTCCCGCGCAACGGCCGTACGTCCACCAGCACCCGCGCCCCCTCGCCCGTCCGATCCCTGAACCGATGCTGGGGGCTCCCCTTGGGGCAAGGTCAACGAGCGCATTCACATGCTTGTCATGTGCGAGCAGGAATGCCCGTCCCGCGCCCGCCGGTTGCCCGGGGTATGACCATCGGTGTAGCACTCACTCTCCAGAACCGGATCGATCCCACGGTGCAACTCGCCCGGGAAGCCCATGAGTTCGGGCTGCGCTCCGCGTGGTTCGGGCAGACCTTCGGGTACGACTCGCCCTCGCTCGCCGCGATCGTGGGCCGCGAGGTGCCCGGACTGCATGTCGGAACCGCCGCGATCCCCGTCTTCGGCCGCCATCCGCTGCTCGTCTCGAGCCAGGCGCAGACGGCCCAGGCCGCCACCGGAGGCCGGTACCACCTCGGGCTCGCCCTCGGCACCAAGCACCTGACCGAGACCGGCTTCGGTATCCCGTACGAGCGCCCGATCGCCCGGCTCCGCGAGTTCCTGACCGCCCTGCGCCGGCTGACGGAGACCGGCGATGCCGACTTCCACGGCGAGCTGCTGACCGCCACCACACCGCTGCCCGCGTCGGTGCCCGGCGGCGCCGAGCCTCCGGTGCCGCTCCTCGTCGCCGCCATGGCCCCGCAGGCCCTGCGCGTCTCCGGTGAACTCGCCGACGGCATCCTCCCGTTGCTGGCCGGACCGCGCGCCCTCGCCGAGCACATCGTCCCGGCCGTCACCGCGGCGGCCGAGGCGGCGGGGCGACCGGCGCCCCGGATCGTGGCTTTCGTGCCCGGCGTGGTCACCGCCGACGTCGAGGCGGTCCGGGAGACGGCGACCGAGTCGCTCGCCTTCTACGAGCAGTTCCCCTCCTACCAGCGGGTCATCGGCCTCTCCGGTGCCGCCCGCGCCGCCGATCTCGCCGTCATCGGCGACGAGGAGACCGTCGCCGCCGAGGTGCGCCGCTATCGGGAGGCCGGGGCGACGGAGGTGGTGTTCACCGCGACGGACCTGGGCGGCGAGGAGGACCGGCGCCGAACCTGGAAGCTGCTGGGGGAACTGGCGGTCACGCCTTGACCCAGGACAGCCCGTCCGACGTCACGGCCAGGCCGTCGGGGCCGGCCGGGCCGGGGTCGTCGAGCGGACCGCCGTAGAGGGCCTGCTCCTGAAGGTCGTTGCCGGTCCGGAAGGTCTCGCCGACGACCGGTGCGGACAAGAGCGGGTTGATTCGGCCGTCCGAGGTCGCCAACTGGCCTACCGCGCTGTCGAGTTGGGCCGCCGAGGTGTGCCAGTCCGTACGGACGACCGCGGTGTCGCGGGACACCAGTCCGCCCGCCAGCTCGGCGAACGCGGCTGCTTCGCCGAGCTCCACCTCGGTGATCTTCTTCGCCGACCAGAAGTACGAGTTCTCGTTGCGCTCCATGTCGTAGAAGGAGATCAGGAAGTCGTAGAACACGCGGTACTCGCGGCGGTAGCGGGCCTCGAACTCGGCGAAGCCCCGTTCCTCGGGCACGCTGCCGTCCAGCGCGGAGTTCACCGAACGGGCGGCGAGCAGGGCACCGTAGGTGGCCAGATGGACGCCGGAGGACAGCACCGGGTCCACGAAGCACGCGGCGTCGCCGACCAGCGCCATGCCCGGAGTCCAGAAGGACTTCTTCCAGTACGACCAGTCCTTGCGCACCCGCACCTGGTCGTACGGCGGCTCGGTCGCCTCCGGTACGCCCCCCACCAGCCGGCTCACCTCGGGGCAGGCCGCGATCATGTCCCGCCACGCGGCCCGCGCGTCACGCTGGACGGCCGGCGTGTGTTCGGGGGAGATCACCGCGCCGACACTCGTCAGATCGTCGCGCAGCGGGATGTACCAGAGCCAGCCGGCGTCGAACGCGGCGCAGAAGATGTTGCCGCTGTTCGGCTCGGGCAGCCGGGCCCCGCCCGCGAAGTAGCCGAACACGGCGAGGTTGCGGAAGAAGTCGGAGTACACGCGCCCACCACCGACCCCGCCGTGGATCCGGCTGGTGTTCCCGGACGCGTCGATGACGTAAGGGGCGTGTGCCGTACGGGAGTTGCCGTCGGCGTCGGTGTACTCGACGCCCCGCACCCGCTCGTCGTCGGCGACGACGCGCCGCACCGGGCTGCCCTCGCGGACCTCGACGCCGGCCCGTCGGGCACCGCCCAGCAGGATCTCGTCGAACCGTGAGCGCTCCACCTGGAAGGCCGTCGCGGTGGGCTCGGGCACGCGCGGAGTCATGGCGAAGGAGAACTGCCACGGCTCGGGGTCACGGCCCCAGCGCAGTGTCCCGCCGCGCTTGAGGGTGAAGCCGGCCTGCTGCACCTCGTCGGCGACGCCGAGGATGCGGCACAGGCCGTGGACCGTGGCGGGCAGGAGCGACTCGCCGATCTGGTAGCGCGGGAAGGTCTCCCGTTCCAGCAGCAGGACCCGGTGTCCGCGCTTGGCCACGACGGTCGCGGCGGTCGATCCCGCGGGCCCGCCGCCGACGACGATCAGGTCGTACTCCTGGGTCATACGGCAACTCCTGTTTCCCTGGTGCGATGTCGGTGGATCATGCCGTCAGCCAGGCGCGCATCGCCGCGGCCGTGGTGTCGGCGTCGTGGTGGACGAGGGTGTAGTGGTCGCCGGGGACGTCCGCGGTGTCGTGCGGCAGGGGCCAGTGCGGCAGCCACTCCCCGTCGGGGTCGATGCGGCGCATCTGCGCGGTCGGCCGGCCACGCACCAGGAGAGTCGGGACCGGTGACGGTTCGGGGTCCCAGTTCTCCAGCACGCGCGCGTAGCCCCCGCCGGCGATCAGCAACGAGTCCTCGAACTCGGCGACGACGTCGTCCGGCAGCTCCGCGCCGGCGGTCA
This sequence comes from Streptomyces sp. NBC_00019, assembly GCF_045041015.1. NCBI lineage: Bacteria > Bacillati > Actinomycetota > Actinomycetes > Kitasatosporales > Streptomycetaceae > Streptomyces > Streptomyces sp. NBC_00019. The sequence goes on along the minus strand of NZ_CP108302.1, from coordinate 1,608,633 downwards.
TCAGCGCCAGCGCCCGTTCGTCGTCCCGGCGCAGCACGCCCGCATGGGCGTCGAGCAGGATCAGCCCGGCCGGCGGCCGCCCCGACCGTGCGAGCTCCCGCGCCACGGCGTGCGCGATCGCGCCCCCGGCGCAGTAGCCCACGAGGACGACCGGCCCGTCGGACGACAGAGCGTCCACCGCGTCGACGTGCGCCCGCACGACCGCGGCCGCACTGTCCGGCACGGCCTTGCGGGCACCGAGGCCGGGGTGCTCCAGCAGGAACAGGTCGCGCTCGCCGTCGAACTGCTTGGCCAGGCCGGCGGGGACGCGATGGTACGGCGTGAGGTAGTCCGGGATGTACGCCAGCGTGGTGCCCGCACCCCGGGCCAGCCGGACCGGGTCGACCGCGTACCGGCCGTGCTCGCCGGCGGTGAAGGACGGGAGGGCGTGGGACGCCAGGTAGCGCAGGCCCATCGCCTCCAGAGGGCCGCGCTCGCGCAGGACCTGGTGGTACAGGGGTCCGAAGCGGTAGGAGGACGGCTCGACCCCGCCGTTTCCGCCCTCGGCACCGCTCCCGGGTTCGGCTTCGGCGTCCGGAAGGGCTTCGCGCAGGGCGTCGTGGACGTGCGCGGCCAGCGAATGCAGCGTCGGATGGTCGAACACGATCGTGGACGCCAGCCGCACGCGCGTGAACGCGCTGAGCCGGTTGCGGAACTGCACCGCCATCAGCGAGTCGAAACCGAGCTCCCCGAAAGCGCGGTCGGTGGGGAGCGCGGCCGGGTCCTCGAAGCCCAGCAGCAGGGCGAGTTCGTCGCGGATCAACTCGACCAGCACGGCCTCCCGCTCATGGGCCGGAACGGAGGCGAGCCGCTCGCGCCAGGCGCCGGGTGCCTGCGCGACGGCGGCCGGGGCGGCGGCCGGACGCTTCGGCACCAGGTCCGTGAGGACCGGCGGTGTGGCCGGACCGCCGAGCGCCCTCAGGTTCAGAGGGATCGGCACCAGTACCGGCTCAGGGGTCCGCAGCGCCCGGTCGAGCAGACCGATGCCCTCGTCCTCGTCGACCGACAGGACACCGCCGTCGCCGAGTCGGTGCGCCGGGACCTGGGCCGCCATGCCGTCGTCCTCGGCCGTGATCCACGGGCCCCAGGCCAGGGCCTGCCCGGGCAGGCCCTGCGCGACGCGATGCCGGGCGAGCGCGTCGAGAAAGCCGTTGGCGGCCGCGTAGTTGGCCTGTCCGGGGCGGCCCAGCACGCCCGCGGCCGAGGAGTAGAGCACGAACGCGGACAGCCCGAGATCCTTGGTGGCCTCGTGCAGATGCCAGGCGCCGCCCGCCTTCGGCGCGAGCACGGTCGCCAACCGCTGCGGGGTCAGGCCGTCCACGACGCCGTCGTCCACGACCCCGGCGAGATGGAACACCGCCGTCAGTGTCGGACGACAGGACGCGACCAGGGCGTCCACGGCGGCGCGGTCGCTGACCTCGCAGGCCGTCGTGCGCACGGTCGCGCCGAGTTCGGCGGCCCATGCGGGCGTACGAGCGCTGCGGTTCACCAACAGCAGGTGGCGCACCCCGTGTTCGGCCACCAGATACCGGGCGAGGCTCGCGCCGAGCGCACCGGTGCCTCCGGTGATCAGTACCGTCCCCTCGGGATCGAGGGCGGGTGCCGCTGCCTGGGGCCGCACCGCGGTCAGCCGGGGTGCGAGAACGGCGCCGTCCTCGAGAGCGACCTGGGGTTCGCCGGTGCGCAGCGCCGCGTCGAGGTCCGCCGGGGACGCGGGGCCACCGCGGCGGTCGACCAGCACGATCCGGCCGGGGTGCTCGGACTGGGCGCTGCGGACGAGTCCGGCGACCGCGGCCTCCGCCGGGTCGGGATCGTCTCCGGTGGCGTTGTGGGTGAGCACCAGGAGCCGCCCCGGCCGCGCGTCGGCGATCCAGTCCCGTACGCCCGCGAGCGTGGCGGTGAGCAGCCTCAGTGCCCGGTCGGGCAGGGCGGTTTCGGCGTCCGGTCCCGTCAGGTCGAGCAGTTCGTGCCGTGTGTCGCCATCGCCGCGCGCCGTGACGGGCCGCCATGTCAGACGGTACAACTCGGCCTCGAAAGCGGGGCGTTGGGCGGGCAGGACCCGCGTGACCAGGGACTCGACCGTGGCGATCGGCTGTCCGGCGTGGTCGGTGAGCGCGACCTGGAACTCGTCCGGACCGAGCCACTCCAGCTGGGCCCGGGCGGAGGTGGCGCCGGTGGCGTGGACCGTCAGTCCGGCGCAGGTGAGCGGGACCCGCGCCTCGCCCGGGCCCTCGGCCAGGAGGGCGGCGTGCAGCGCCGCGTCGAGGAGTGCGGGATGCAGGGTGTACGAGCCGGCGGTCGCCGCTTCCCGGGGCGGCAGGGCCAGTTCGGCGAACAAAGACGTCCCCCGGCGCCACAGCGCCGTCACCGCACGGAAGGCCGGACCGTAGTGGTGGCCGTGCGCGGCGAGCCGGTCGTAGTCGACCGGCAGCCGCTCGGCACCGGTGGGCGGCCATGTCCCGCGCGGAACGACGGGCGCCGCGGCGGCCGGGGCGATGGTCGCGGTGGCGTGCCGCGTCCACGCGTCGCCCGCCCGCGCCCAGACGGTGACCGGCCGGTTTCCCGCCTCGTCCGGACCGTCGGTGACGACCTGAAGGCGCACCGGCTCCGACTCCGGCAGGACCAGCGGCTCCCGGAAGGCCAGTTCGGTCAGCCGGACCGGACCTGATGTCCCGGCCGCGTGGCAGACCAGCTCGGCGAACGCCGACGCGGGTACCAGGACCCGGCCGCCGATCGCATGGTCCGCGAGCCAGGACTGGCGTACGACGGACAGCACCCCGGCGTGCCGCACGCCGGGTCCGTCGGCGTCCGGCTGCGGCTCGCCCAGCAGCGGATGCCCGGCCGGGGCGGCGTGCCGTACCGCGTCCAGCCAGTACCGCTGCCGCTGGAACGCGTAGGTGGGCAGCGGGCGACGACGGGCATCGCTGTCCGCGTACACCGACCGCCAGTCGACCGGGACGCCGTGCACATGGAGCGCGGCCAGCCCCGCGAGTGCGCGCCGTGCGTCGGCGCACGGCGTGAACACCGCGTCCGCGTCCGGGGCGACACAGTCCTCGGCCGCCACACTGAGCGCGGCGGCCGGACCGGCCTCGACGAACGCCGTCACGCCCGCCTCCGCCAGCCAGTTCACCGCGTCGGCGAACCGGACCGTCTCGCGCACCTGCCGTACCCAGTAGTCGGCGGTGGCGAGGGCCTCGGGCTCGGGGCGGCCGGTCACCGTGGACACCACCGGTACCGACGGCCGGTGGTAGGTCACGGTCTCGGCGACCGCCCGGAACTCGGCCAGCATCGGGTCGAGCAGCGGCGAGTGGAAGGCGTGACTCACCCGCAACCGGGTGCTCCGGCCGCCGAGCGAGTCGGCCAGCGCGGTCACCGCGTCCTCGTCACCGGACACCACGACGGAAGCCGGCCCGTTGACCGCGGCGATCGTGACGCGGCCGCGCGCCTCGCCCAGCCGGCGTGCCACCTCGGCCTCCGGTGCCCGCACCGCGATCATCGCGCCACCGGCGGGCAGCGCGGCCATCAGCCGCCCGCGTGCGGCGACCAGTCGGACCGCGTCGCCGAGCGAGAACACACCGGCGAGATACGCGGCCGCCAGTTCGCCGATCGAGTGACCGACCAGGTAGTCCGGTCGCACGCCCCAGTCGGCGAGCAAGGTGTGCAGGGCGACCTCGAAGGCGAACAGCGCGGGCTGCGCGTAGTCGGTGCGGTCCAGCAGGTCGCTGTCGGGTTCGTCGATCACTTCCCGCAGCGGCCGGTCCAGCAACGGCCCGAACCACTCGCACACTTCGGAGAAGGCCGCGTCGAACACCGGGAAGGCCGCCGCGAATTCACGGCCCATGCCGGTCCGCTGCGTGCCCTGGCCGGCGCAGAGCAGCGCCAGCCTGGGGGTGCCGCGCACGGTGTTCCTGAGCAGCGCCGGACCGTCCTCGCCGGCCGCCAACCGCCGTAGACCGGCGAGCAGTTCGGACACGTCGGAGCCCAGTACGGCCGCGCGGTGAGGCAGAGGAGCCCTGGTGGTCGCCAGTGAGTACGCGATGTCCAGCGCGGCTTCGCCGGTCGGGTCCGAGGCGGCGTCCGTGTCCGCCAGTGTCGCCGCGAGTTTCCCGGCGTTTGCCCGGAGACCGGCCGCGTCGCCGCCGCTCACCAGCCAGGAGGCCACGGGCAGTCGACGCGTCGCCTCGGCCGTGGCGTCCGCCTCCGAGGGCTGCTCGATGATCACATGCGCGTTGGTGCCCCCGATCCCGAACGAGGAGACCGCCGCCCGGCGCGGCCGGTCGCGCCGCGGCCACGGCCGCGCCCGGTCGAGCAGTCGCACCGCTCCCGCGGACCAGTCCACGTGCGGCGACGGCCGCTCCGCGTACAGCGAGCGGGGCAGTTCGCCGTGGTGCATCGCCTCGATCATCTTGATCACGCCGGCCACCCCGGCCGCGGCCTGCGAGTGCCCGAGGTTCGACTTGACCGAGCCCAGCCACACCGGGTCGGCCCGGTCACGGTCCTGCCCGTAGGTGGCCAGCACGGCACCCGCCTCGATCGGGTCGCCGAGCGCCGTGCCCGTGCCGTGTCCCTCGACCGCGTCCACGTCGGCCGGGCCGAGACCCGCGTCGGCCAGCGTCAGCCGGATCAGCTCGCGCTGCGCCTCGCCGTTGGGGGCCGTCAGCCCGTTGGACGCGCCGTCGGAGTTCACCGCGGACCCGCGCAGCACGGCCAGCACCGGATGGCCGTTGCGCCGGGCGTCCGACAGCTTCTCCAACAGCACCAGGCCCACGCCCTCGGCCCACGCGGTGCCTTCCGCGTCCGCCGCGAACGACCGGCACCGGCCGTCCGCCGACAGCCCGCGCTGCCGGCTGAACGCGATGAACGGCTGCGGGCTCGACAGCACCGTGACCCCACCGGCCAGCGCGAGCGTGCACTCGCCCGCCCGCAGCGCCCTGGCCGCCAGGTCCATCGCGACCAGCGACGACGAACAGGCCGTGTCGACGGTCATCGTGGGGCCGCGCAGGCCCAGGACGTACGAGATCCGGCCCGAGGCCACACTGCCCGACGACCCGATGCCGATGTGCGACTCCAGCTCGTGCGGCGAAAGGCCGGTGCCGTAACCGGCGTGCATCAGACCGACGTACACCCCGGTGCCGGAGCCGCGCAGCGACGGTGCGGGGATGCCGGCGCGTTCCAGCGTCTCCCAGGCGACCTCGAGGAGCAGCCGGTGCTGGGGGTCCGTGGCCAGCGCCTCGCGCGGGGAGATGCCGAAGAACAGCGGGTCGAAGTCGGCCACACCGTCCAGGAAGCCGCCGCGCCGGGTGTAGGTCGTGCCGAGCCGGTCGGGGTCGGGATGGACGAGGGTGTCGATGTCCCAGCCGCGGTCGGTGGGGAAGTCGCTGGTGGCGTCCACGCCCTCGGAGACCAGCCGCCACAGGTCCTCGGGCGAGTTCACGCCGCCCGGGTAACGGCAGCCGACGGCCACGATCGCCACCGGTTCGGCCTCCGGGCCGCGGCGCGCGGCGGTCGTCGCGGGAGCGGGTGAGGACGCGGGAGCGGTGGTGTCACCGCTCATCCGGCTGTCCAGGTAGGCGGCGACCGCGGCCGGGTTCGGATGGTCCCAGACCAGCGTCGCCGGCAGCCGCAGTCCGGTGCGCAGACTGAGCCGGTGCCACAAGGTCATGGCGTCCAGCGAGGTCAGGCCGAGATCGGCGAACGCGGTGCCGGGATCGGCCGCCGAGCCCCGGATCGCCTCGGCCTGAGCACACACCAACTCCGTGAGCGCGGTGCGTCGTTCGCCGGCCGTGAGACCGGCCAGCCGGGCCAGTTCCGGCGCCGGCGGACGTTCGGCGAGCGTCTCGCGCAGCACCGCCCGCCGGGGCTTGCCCGCCGCCGTGCGCGGGACGGCCGGCGTGAACAGGACCTCCTCGGGCACCTTGTGCGCCGACAGCACCTCGGCGCACCCCCGCAGCAGATCGGCCGGGTCGAGCGACTGCTCCGCCGGCACCACGAACGCCACCGGGACCTCGCCGAGCAGCGGATGCTCCCGTGCCACCACGGCCGCGTCCCGCACCCCCGGCAGAGCGCGCAGCACCCGCTCGACCTCGGCCGGGTCGACGTTCTCGCCGCCGCGCACGATCCGGTCGCCCAGCCGGCCGGTGACGGTCAGACCGCCGTCCGCCCCTAGCCGGCCCAGGTCGCCCGTGCGGTACCAGCCGTCGCGCACGGCATCGGCGCTCGCCTCGGGCCGATTGTGGTAGCCGAGCATGACACCGGGGCCGCGTACCCAGATCTCGCCCTCGCCGCCGACCGAGTCCTCGTCGCCGACCGCGTCCAGTCCGCTGTCGGGGTCGACCAGGCGGACCTCCATTCCGGGCACCGGAGTCCCGCTGCCGCCCCGCGCCCGCGGCCCGCTCACCGCCTCCATGGCGATCTTGCCGCAGGTCTCGGTGGAGCCGTAGCCGTCCAGGAGCGGCGCGCCGAACCGCCGCTCGACCTCTTCCCGCAGATCCGCGTCGCTCGGTGCCCCCGCGGTGACGCACACCCGCAGCGAGGGCACCGCGCCCAGCCCGCTGTCGAGCAGCTGCCGGAAGGTGAGCGGCACGCCGCCCACCACGGTCGGCTCGAACTCGTCGATCAGCCGGACCAGTCGGGCCGGGTCCGGCGCCGAGGTGATCCGCGCGCTCGCTCCGGCCACGGTCGTGCCCAGCACACAGAGGGAGTGGGCGTAGGTGTGGGCCAGGGGCAGCGGCCAGAGCACGCGGTCCGTGTCCGTGAGCCCCAGCCGCGGCAGATAGCAGGCGAACGAGGACCAGAGCGCGGACCGCTGGCTGGACACGGCCGCCGTCGGCGTCCCGGAGGTGCCGGAGGTGTAGAGCAGCCACGCCGGTTCGTCCAGCCCTAGATCGTCGCGAGGAGCGACCGGGCCTTCGGCCCCGAGACGGCCCTCGGCTCCGAGACGGCCTTCGGCTCCGAGACGGCCTTCGGCCTTGAAATCACCCCCAGCCCCGAGACCGTCCCCGGCCAAATACGCGCCCCCGGCGATGAGTTCGTCGATGTGCGAGGCGTCGTCCGGCACCTCGCCCTCGCCGGTCACCACCAGACGCACCGACCGTCCGGCGACCATTCCGGCGATGCGCGGCAGACGCCGCTGATCGGTGACGACCACGGCCGGATCACAGTCGGCCAGCAGGTACGCGAGTTCGGCATGGGTGGCGCGTGGGGGCAGCGGTACACCGATCGCCGCGGCACGGACGGTGGCCAGCAGTCCCTCGACCAGCTCCACACTGTTGTCCAGGCAGAACGCCACCCGGGTACCGCGCTCGACCCCGAGTCCGGCCGCCAACCGGGCGGTCCGACGGTCCAGTTCGGCCCAGCTGACACCGCGTCGGTCGTCGGCGAACGCGAGCTTCTCGCCGTGCCGTACGGCGTTCTCCGCGAGCAGCTCCGCCACCGGCCGAACCACGACCGCTTCCGCCAAACCCATCGGGCCTCCTGTCAGGGGGAGTCCGCTCCGCGGCGGATCTTGAAGAGCGTACGTCGGTGCATCACAACCATGGCCGAAACCCGGCCAGTTGACCGGGAGGGGGCGGTCGGAAGCGGGCCGTCCGTTGGTATGGACCTGTTCGTGATCGGCCGCTAGGCTCTGCCGCGCCACACCCCTGAGAGCGCTCTCAGCGATCCACTGCTCCTGCGGTTCCACCCCACTCCACTGGAACGACGAAGGGCAACCCCCATGAGACGCACCAGATTCACGCATGCCGCCCTGGCGGCGCTGCTCACGCTCGGCGCCGGGCTCGCCGCGGGCGCCACCCCCGCCTCGGCCGGCGATTCCGCCGCGAAGGCACCCGCTTCCGCCGGTCTCCTCACCGCCATGCAGCGCGACCTGAACCTCTCGAAGGCCGAGGCCGAGGAGAGGCTCGCCGCCGAGCGGCGGGCCACGGCCCTGGAGCCCAAGGTCCGCCGGGACGCCGGGACTTCCTTCGGCGGCACCTGGTTCGACGCCACCGCCGGCCGGCTGACCGTCGGCCTCACCCCGGACGCGACGCCGGCGACCCTCCGGGACGTACGGGCCACGGGCGCCGCCGTCCGCACCGTCACGCACAGCGCGCGCGAACTGGCCGCCACCCAGGCACGGCTCGACAAACTGCTCGCACCCGCGGGAGTGAGCAGCTGGCACGTCGACCCCGAGGCGAGCACGGTCGTCGTGAACGTCGTCGCGGGCGAGCAAGCCGACAACGATGTCCGGCAGTTCACGGCCCGGGCCCACCGCGCGGGCCCCGTCACCGTCCGGCACGTCTCCGCCGCGCCGCAGACCCTTGCGGCCGGAACCGTCGGCGGCGACCCCTACTACACCGGCAACGTCCGCTGCTCCATAGGGTTCTCGGTGCACGGCGGGTTCATCACCGCCGGGCACTGCGGGCAGCCGTCCGCCGCCGTCTACGGCTGGGACCGCAGCTACATCGGCAACTTCCAGGGCTCGTCGTTCCCGGAGAACGACTACGCCTGGGTCAACGTGGGCAGCGGCTGGTGGACGGTGCCGGTCGTGCTCGGCTGGGGCACCGTCTCCGACCAGCTCGTGCGCGGCTCGAACGTGGCGCCGGTCGGCTCCTCGATCTGCCGCTCGGGCTCGACCACCCACTGGCACTGCGGCACCGTCCTCGCCATGAACGAGACCGTCAACTACAGCCAGGGCGCAGTGCGTCAGATGACCAAGACCAGCGTCTGCGCCGAACCCGGCGACTCCGGCGGCTCGTTCATCAGCGGCGACCAGGCGCAGGGCGTCACCTCCGGCGGCTGGGGCAACTGCAGCGGCGGGGGCGAGACCTGGTTCCAGCCCGTCAACGAGATCCTCAACCGGTACGGCCTGACACTGCACACCGCCTGACCCGTGGGGGCCCTGGGGGCCCGGCCCTGTTCGGCCGGGCCCTCACACGTCCAGCAGCATCGTCTTGCCGCTGCCGGGAGCGCCGAGGACGACGAGACGCCGGGTCGGCACCCGGCACCCGACCTGGAGGAGGGCCGGTCCGCGACCGCCGCCGGGCCGTCACCCTGTGCCGTCTCCCGCCGGCTCGGCCCGGAAGGTCGCCCAGGACAGATACGTACCGCCCAGGGAGGGCAGCAGTGCCGCCACTCCGCAGGTCGAAGCGGACCGTCACTCACACCGCCGTGGCCATGCCGCCGACCGACAGCAGGAGAGGGAGCAGACCGACCCGGACGAGTGACAGTCAGCCCCGTGGGGGTGCGGTGCTCTGTCTGAGCACCAGTCGGGTCGGGACCAGGTCGGTGCCCGGCCGGGAGCCGCCCCGGGTGCGGATCTGCTGGAGCGCCTTCTGCACACAGCGGTGGCCCACCTCGGCGAAGTCCTGGTGGACGGTGGTCAGGGGCGGCACGAAGAACCCGGCCTCGGGGATGTCGTCGAAGCCGACCACGCTGATGTCGTCGGGGACGGCGCGGCCACGCTCGTGGAAGGCGCGCAACAGCCCCAGCGCCATCTGGTCGTTGGCCGCGAACACGGCCGTGCAGTCGGGTTGTTCGGCGAGCGTGAGTCCGGCCGTGTACCCCGACTCGGCCGACCAGTCGCCGTGCAGCGCCGGTGGCACCGGACGTCCGGCCTCCTCCAGCACCGTGCGCCACGCCTGCGTCCGGCGCTGACCCGAGAAGGAGGACTGCGGACCGGTGACATGCCATACGGTGCGATGGCCCAGGTCGAGCAGATGCTGTACGGCCTTGCGCGCACCGTCCGCCTGGTCGGTGTCGACCACGGTGTAGCGGTCGCCGGCGTCGGAGTCCACGACCACGGCGTGGACGCCGGGCGGGAGTTGGACGGTGCCGGCGTCGAGGAGACGGATCTCCATGATGACGATGACGGCGTCGACGGCCAGCTCGCCCATGCGCGTGAAGGCCCCCAGCACATTGTCCTGCGTGGGGACGTCGATGGGGATCAGGGTGATCGCGTAGCCCTCGGCCGCCGCGTGGGTGGCGATCGCCTCCACGGTACGGCTGTTGCCGGTGGAGGAGAGGCTGAAGAGGATCACGCCGATGGTGTTGAACTGGCCGTAACGCAGGGCGCGGGCCGCACTGTTGGGCCGGTAGCCGAGCTCCCGCATCGCCGCGAGCACCTGCTCCCGCGTCGAGTCGATCACCCCGGGCTGGCCGTTGGCGACTCGTGAGACCGTCTGGGACGAGACGCCCGCGAGCGCGGCGACGTCGGCCATGGACACCCGCTGCTTACGGCGCCCGCCGGGCACGTCGGAGCCACCCCGTTCCACCACTGATGCCTCCTTCGATCCGGTGTGAGCGCTGTTGCGCGGCGCTTCGGATGTTACGTGTGGGAAACCTTGACGGCTGCTGGGGCGGATGTCACGATTCCGGCGCCGTCATGTTTACGTAAACATGCTGTCGTCCTGGAAGGGCTCGTCGATGCGCAAGACCCCTGTGAGTACCCGCCTCGCCCCCCGACTGCGTACCACTTTCGCCGCGGTCGCGGTCGCCGCCGTCACCGGCGCCACCCTGGCGGGCAGCCCGGCCTCCGCCGCACCGAGCACCGACACCACCCAGTTCAAGGGCGTCAACTGGGCCGACCCCCGCGACAATTTCGCCGACGACCTGCTCCAGCTGTCCGGCCTGTCGACCTCGGACAGCTACCGGGAGACGTACACCAAGTCGAGCCGGATCATCGCGGCGTTCCGCGCGAACATCGGCGCCAACACGGTCCGGCTGCCGATCAACCCGTACACCGTCAACGGCTCGTACTGGAAGTCGTACCGCGGTGTCATCGACGCGGCGACGGCGCAGGGCTTCAAGGTCATCGTGTCCTACTGGGAGGGCACGGGGGAGCGCAAGGACGGCTACATCGACGACACCGCCACCTACTGGCCCATGTGGGACACCGTGGTGAAGGCGTACAAGAACAACTCGAAGGTCTACTTCGAGCCGATGAACGAGCCCCACGGCTACACCGACACCGAGTGGGCCGACATAGCGGCGAAGTGGCTCCAGACCTACTCGAAGGTGCCGCGCAACCGGGTCTTCGTGAGCGGCGCCGGCTACAACGACCACGTCACCTCGGTCTGCGCCGACCCGCGCCTCAAGGGCACGTACCTGTCGCTGCACCACTACGGCTTCTGGAAGTCGTACGCCACCTACGACGAGTGGGTCGCCGACCTCAAGGTGCGCATCGGGGACTGCGCGAACCGGACCGTCGCGGACGAGTTCGGCGCCCCGATGACGACCGGCCTGAACTACAACGTGCCGACCCCGGACGACAACTACGTCAACTTCATCCAGGCCGTCACCGACACCTTCCGCGAGCTGAAGATGGGCTCCGTGTACTGGCCGGGCCTGCGGACCGACGACACGTACTCGATCCAGAAGCTGACCGGTACGCCGGCCAAGCCCTGGCTGGCCACCACCAACCAGTCCGGCGCAGACCGCCTCGCCTGGGCGTGGGGCCGGGGCAAGCCCGTCCAGGACTGACCCTCTCCGACGTGATCGGCCGCGGTGCGCTCGCACCGCGGCCGACAGCTGTTCGGTACCTCTAGGCGACGCGGGCCCGGTGGCGGCGGACGGCGTCGCGGTTGGCGCAGCGTGGGGAGCAGTAGCGCTGTCTGCCCGTGCGTGAGGTGTCGGCGAAGATCGTGGTGCACTCCGTCACGGCGCAGCGCCTGAGGCGGTGCACGCCGCGTCCCGCCAGGTGGAGTGCGGTGCCCACGGCGATCAGGGAGAACAGCACGCCGCCGAGCGACTGTCCCTCGTCGCGGTAGTGCAGATGCCAGCCGGTGCCGACGTGGTTGGTCATCCGAGGGTAGGCGGCGGCCGTGGCCAGCATCCGGTTGACCAGCTCGGCGCGCTCGTGCTCGTCCGTGGTGTCGACGACCTTCTCCCACGCGTCCAGTACCTCCCCCGTGCGCTCCAGGTCCTCCGGCGTGGCCGGGCCCTCCACCACCAGACCGGCGGCACGGCAGCGGTCGGCGAGTTCCCCGGCGCTCGCCGGGCGGCGGTTGGCCAGGTCGGCGGCCAGATTCACGGCATCCTCGCCGTAAGGGTTGAGGTGCATAAGGTCATTACATCAGGGTCATGGTCATGGAACAACGCACCGGACCCCGATCCGACGTACGCCAGGCCGTGGAGTACGACCTCGTCGAACTCGTCCGCCTGCGGATTCTGTTGTTCGAGCACCTCGGAGGCGACTTCTTCGACCCCGCGGCGGCGGACGACGGCTGGCTGGACGCCCTGGCCGTGGTGCTCAAGGAGCAGCTGACCGCGGACGGCGTACGCATCCTCGTCGTGGACGGCGCCGACGGCGGCCTCGCCGCCTGCGGGATCGGCACCATCGAGCAACGGCTGCCGGGGCCGCATCTGCACAACGGCCGGATCGGGCAGGTCATCGGCGTGATCACCGACCCCGCGCACCGGCGGCGCGGACACAGCCGCGCGCTCATGCGGGGCCTGCTCGACTGGTTCCGGGACCGCGAGGTCGCGCGCGTGGACCTGTACGCCTCCGCCGAGGGCGAACCGCTCTACCGCGAGCTCGGGTTCACCCCGCACCCCGACCCCGCCCTGTACCGGCGCCCGTGAGACGCCGTTCTCCGGCCGTCACCCGGCCGTCCGCAGATACGCGCCGAGCCGGGCGATCGCCGAGGGATTGCGCGGGCTCTCGACCAGGTCGACGTAGTCGAGCGTGAAGATCCGCCGGTGCTTGACGGCGGAGACGTTGCGCAGCGGGGGGTAGGAGAGCAGGAACTTCTTCTTCTGCTCCGCGCTGACGTCGCCGTAGTCGCAGATCACGATGGTGTCGGGGTTCCGCTCCACGACGCTCTCCCAGCCGACCGTGGTCCAGGAGTCCTGCACGTCGTGCATGACGTTGACACCGCCGGCCTCGCCGATGATCTGGTCGGGGGCGGCGTAGCGGCCGGAGGTGAAGGGCTGGTCCTGGCCGCTGTCGTAGAGGAACACCGTCGGCTTCTTCGCCGGTGCCTCGGCACGGACGTCGGCGACCTCCTTCTTGAACCCGGAGATCAGCGTGGCCGCGCGCTTCTCGACGCCGAACAGCTTCCCGAGGTTGGTGAGGTCGGTGTAGAGGGCCTCCAGCGGCGGCATGATGCCGCGCGAGGTCTTCGTCCGGCCGTTGCGGCAGGACTCGGTGAGGATGTACGAGGGGATGCCGAGTTTCTTCAGGGCGTCGGGGGTGAAGCCGGCGTCCTCGCGGAAGCCGTAGTTCCAGCCCGCGAAGACCATGTCGCCGCGGGCGTCGAGGACGTTCTCCTTGGTGAGCTGGTCCTTGGAGAGCCACTTGACCTTGTCGTAGCCGTCCTTCCACGGGACACCGCCGAGGTCGCCCTTGTCGTCGGGCATGGCGAACCCGGCCATCCGGTCATCCAGACCGAGCGCGAACATCAGCTCGGTGATCCCGACATCGTTGGTGACGACGCGCTCGGGGACCTTGTCGAACGTCACCTTCTGGCCGCAGTTGGTGAGAGTGACCGACGAGGACCTGGCGTCCTTCGGCGTCGTCTCGACCGACGCACCGCATCCGGTGGCGGTCGCGGCGAGACACAGGGCGGCGGCGAGCAGTTTGCGCATGGGGGTCCTCAAGGTCTCTACGGGAGCAGGTCGAACAGAAGCTGGAGGGCACCGGTCTCCGGATGCCGTACGGGATGCGCGCGCACCCCGAACACTTCGGCGAGCAGGGCCGGTTGAAGCACGTCGTGCGGCGGGCCGGACGCGACGACCCGGCCGCCCGCGATCACGTACAGGACATCGCAGTGCGCGGCCGCCAGGTTGAGGTCGTGCAGGGCGGCGAGCACGGTCACGCCGCTGGCGCGCACCAGGGACAGCACGTCCAACTGGTGGGCGATGTCGAGGTGGTTGGTGGGTTCGTCGAGGACGAGCACCCGGGGCCGCTGGGCGAGGGCCCGGGCGATCAGGACGCGTTGCTTCTCACCGCCGGACAGGGCGAGGAACCCCCGCCCGGCGAGATGCTTCACACCGGTCCGCCGCATGGCCTCCGCGCAGATCTCCGCATCGGAAGCGGCCGTACGGTCCCGGTGCGGCAGCCGCCCCATGGCGACCACCTCGGCGACGGTGAAGTCGAACTCCGCCGACGACTCCTGGGGCAGCGCCGCCAGCACCCGGGCAGTGTCCCGGGCCGGCATCGTGTGCACGTCCTCCCCGTCGAGCCTGATCACGCCCCCGGCTGGCCGCAGCGCCCGGTACACACAGCGCAGCAGCGTCGACTTGCCGCTGCCGTTGGGGCCGACCAGCCCGACGAACGCCCCACTGTCCACGGCCAGTCGGAGATCGTCCACGATCCGGACCCCGGCGATCTCGACCGTCACATCCTCGATGTCGAGCCTCATCGTCAGCGGCCTCCGAACGCATAGCCGCCGCGCCGCATCAGCAGCAGGAAGGCGGGCACACCCACCACGGCGGTGATCACTCCGACGGGCAGCTCGGCGGGCGCCAGCAGCAGCCGGGACAGCACGTCCGCCCACACCAGCAGGACGGCCCCGGCGAGCGGTGCCACGGCCAGCACCCGCCGGTGGTCGGCGCCGACCAGCATCCGTACGACATGCGGCACCATCAGCCCGACGAACCCGATGGCCCCGCTGACCGCGACCACGGTCCCGGTCACCGCGGCGGTCACGAGGAACAACTCCCGTCGCAGCAGGGTCGGACGGACGCCGAGCGCGGCCGAGGTCTCGTCGCCCATGGCCAGCGCGTTGAGCGACTCGGCCCGCCACCGCAGCCACGCCCACCCGGCCGCCACGGTCACGGCGACGAGCGGCACCTGCGCCCAGCTCGCCCCGCCCAGACTGCCGAGCAGCCACATCAGCGCCGACCGGGCCGCCTCACCGCGCGCCGCGCCGAACACCATCACCGTGGTGACCGCCTCGAAGCCGTACGCCAGCGCGGTACCGGTGAGAACCAGCCGCAGCGGGGTCAGCCCGTGCGGAGTCCGGGCCGCGGCGTAGACCAGCACCATCGCCGCGAGCGCCGAGCCGAACGCCGCCACCGACAGCGCCCAGATCCCGAGTCCGGCGAACGCGCCGAGCAGGATGACCGCGTTGGCGCCCACCGCGGCGCCGGAGGAGATGCCGAGCACGAAGGGGTCGGCGAGCGCGTTGCGGACCATCGCCTGCACGGCCACCCCGACGGCCGCGAGCCCCGCCCCGACGACGGCACCGAGCACGACCCGCGGCAGCCGGATCTCCCAGACGATGGTGTACGCGGCGACGTCGTCGGCGTGCACGGTCCCGCCGGTCAGCCCGGCCCACAGGAAGCGGAAGACCTCCGCCCAGCCGATCCCGGCGGCCCCCAGCCCCACGCCGCCGACCAGGGACACCAGAAGGAGCAGTGCCGCCCCGATCACCAACGGGGACAGGGGTATTCGGCTCGGGACGGGACTTCGGCGCACGGTCGGGGCGGTCCTTCGAGTGGGGCCGCCTGATGAACGTCAAGGAGCCGGCCCGTACGACCCGGGGCCGTGCGGTCCCCTCTCGCAGTCCTCGGCGAGCAGTCAACGGGTCGCACCACCCACGGGCGATCGGGCTCACGCGACACACGGTCGCGCACACCGTTGCGGGTCAGCGCCGGACTCTCACCGGACTTCCCCCGCGGGAGGCTCGGGGAGCGTAGCAAACAGGGGTGCCGACCGGCCGTGGGGGTAGGCGCAGTTGTGCCCTGTCCGGTGTCGGGTGGTCTGTGCTGTCATGGGAGGGGCGGGGAGGTGAACACCCATGCGAATCGGGGACCGGTACCGGCTGGGGGAGCGGGTCGGGCAGGGCGGCATGGGACGGGTGTGGCGGGCGCGGGACGAGATGCTCGAACGGCCGGTCGCGGTCAAGGAGTTGTGGCTCGACGGCCCGGACGCGGGTGAGGACCTGGGCACCCGTCGGGAGCGGGCGCTGCGCGAGGCCAGGGCGAGTGCGCGCATCGACCACCCGGGCGTGGTCCGCGTCTACGACGTGGCCGAGGAGGACGACCGGCTGTGGATCGTCATGGAGCTAGTCGAGGCGCCCTCGCTGGAGCGGTCGGTCGCCGAAAACGGCCCGCTGGGCGTCCGGGAGACGGCACGGATCGGTCTCGCGCTCGCCGAGGCGCTGCGCCGGGTGCACGCCGCCGGGGTGCTGCACCGTGACGTCAAACCGGGCAACGTGCTGCTCGGCCCCGGCCGTCGCGTCGTCCTGACCGACTTCGGTATCGCCGCCCTCCAGAACGCCCAGGGCCTGACGAAGGGCGGCATGGTGATCGGCTCCCCGGAGTACATGCCCCCGGAGCGTGCCACCGGCCGTGACCCGGGACCCGCCTCCGACTGGTGGTCGCTCGGCGCCACTCTCTGCACGGCCCTGACCGGCCACTCCCCGTTCACCAGGCCCTCGATGCCGGCGACGCTCCTCGCCGTGGTGTACGAGGAGCCCGAACTTCCCGGCGCCGACTGCCCGTTGACGCCCCTGCTGCACAGGCTGCTCGCCAAGGACCCGGCCCTGCGGCCCGGCGCGGACGAGATCGTGGCGTTCCTGACCGCGGTGGCCGCACGGCCCGAGCCGGTGCGGGAGCAGCCGCGCGACCCGCGCTCCCGGCTGCTCACGGCGCTCGTCCTGATCGCCGCGGCCGCTGTGGCCGTGGTGATGATCATCACCACGATCCCGTCGGGCGGCGAGACCCGGCTGCCGGAGGTCACTCCGCCGCCCACGGTCGCGGGCACCTCACGGCCGCCGTCCTCGCCGGCCACCACTCCGGCGCCGCGCTGAGCCTCATGCGCGCAGGACGACACGCTCCCGGGTCCGGTCGCCGCGGAAGGCCCACTTCAGGTCCGGCTCCATGACGAACCGGAACGTCCTGCGCACGGGCGGTGTGCACAGCACGGTCACGATCACGGCCGCGACGACGGTGACGACGATCTCGCCGAGCGGCTCGTACAGCCAGGCGGGGTCGTACCAGCCCCAGTACTTGGAGCCCTGGGCGACGAAGCCGTGCAGCAGATAGCCGTACAGCGTGCCCGCGCCCAGCGCCGTGAACCACATCCGCCGCCCGGGCACCCAGGAGAGGAAACAGGCCACCAGCAGCGTCGAGCAGGCGAAGACGACCAGGGTCATGAACGGGCCGTACCAGGCGGGCGCACCGAGTTCCTGGGCGCTGTCCCGGTGGTAGAACCAGGCGCCGCTCATCCGCGGCACCGCCCAGTACGCCGCCGCGAGCGCGCCTGCGAATACCGGGACCGCGGCGATCCGCACCTTCCAGCGCCGGATCAGCCGGAAGTGTTCCGGCTTCAGGCACAGGCCGAGCACGAAGTACGGCAGGAACTGCAGGGTGCGTTGGAGATCGAAGTCCTCGCCGATGGAAGGTGCCGTGGTCGCCAGCATGGCGACGGCGAGGGCGAGCGGCAGCGGCCACCGTACGGAGCGCCACACCGGGGTGGTCAGCCGCCAGATGAACAGCGCGGCCAGGAACCACGTCAGATACAGCGGCTCCTGGAGGCTGACCGGGCGGTCCGGCACCCCGTCGGTCCACCGCGTGTAGAAGGTGTACGCCGTCTCGAAGACGACGTAGGGGACGGCGACCCCGGTCACCAGCCGCCTGAGCCGCTGCGGGCTCGCGTCGAAACTCCGGGAGAAGTAGCCGGCGATCACGATGAACGCGGGCATGTGGAAGGCGTAGACGAGCATGTAGAGCGCGGAGACGGTCCTGCTGCCGTCGCGCAGCGGCTCCCACGCGTGCCCCGTCGCCACCAGCACGATCGCCAGATACTTGGCGTTGTCGAAGAACGCGTCCCGCTGCTTCACCGGCTCGGTCCGCGGTGCCGTGTCCTGCCGGGGTGTCCTGGGCGGAACGTCCGTGTCCGCGCTCACCACACCGCCCCCTGCGCACCGCGCAGGAAGTCGGCCGATACGTGTCTGACGGAAGTGACTGCTGTGATGAGTACCTGGGACATCCCACGCGCCTGACCACTTCTCGGCGCGGCAAACCTCTCAGGCCGCCGGACGCACCAGCCCGGACTCGTAGGCGAAGGTCACCGCCTGGACGCGGGCGCGTCCGCCGATCTTGGCGAGGATGTGGCTGACATGCGATTTGACGGTGGTCGGCGCGATGGACAGCCGCGCGGCGATCTCGGCGTTCGACCAGCCGGAGGCGACGGCGGTCAGGACGTCGCGCTCCCGCTGGGTGAAGGTGTCGATCCCCACGCCCGACGCGCTGGGGCCGAGGGGTTGCAGCTGCCGGACCGTGTCGATGAGGGCGCGGGTCAGATGGGGGGTGATGACCGAGTCCCCGGTGGCGACGACGCGGATGGCGGCGATCAGTTCGTCGGGGGTGGCGTCCTGGGGGAGGAAGCCGCCGGCTCCGGCGCGCAGGGCGGCGTAGGCGTGGCCCTCGTGGCTGGTGGGGGTCAGGACCAGGACGCGTGCCGGGCTGACGGGCTGGTCCGACACGGCGAGGGCCGGGGGCCGGGTGATCCGGCGGATCACCTCGGTGCCTTCCGTCTCATGGCTACGGCCGTCCAGCAGGACGACGTCCGGGCGCAGCACGGCGGCCAGCCGGACTGCCTCGGTTCCGCTGCGGGCTTCACCGGCAACGGTCAGATCGGGCTCGGCGGCAAGCAGGATGCGCAGGCCGTGGCGTTGGAGGGACTGATCGCTGGCGATGAGTACGGAGGTCATGCCGGCTCCTTCTAAACGAAACCGTTTCGTTCACCTGGACCTCAGAATACCCCTCCGTCATCGAAACGGAGCCGTTTCCTTTGTGGTCTCGATCACCTCCTCCGCTCAGAGGAACGGCGTGCCCGGGTCCAGCCCGGCGAGGACCCGTCCGTACAGCTCCAGATTGGTCGCCGGATTGACGAACGAATGCAGATTCAGCGCCTGCACATCCCGCACGGCCCGCTGGATCGGCACCTCCCGATGCAGGGAGGAGGCCCCGGAGGCGGAGGCGACGAGATCCACGGCCTCCTTGGCCAGCCGTGCCGCAAAGCCGGTCTGCGCGCGGATCTTCGCCCGCTCCTCGGTCGTGAACGGCTCACCGGCCTCGATCCGGGCGACGAGGTCGCTCGTCAGCAGCTCGGCGCAGGAGACCTTCATCGCGGCCTCGGCCGACTGGAGATGGGTGACGGCGGCCTCGTGCTGCCGCTGGTGGAAGGTGTACGTGATGCCCCGCCGATGGATGCGCTCGGTGAACCCCGCCAGGGCGCCCCGGGCCACACCGAGCGCGTGGGACGCGGTCCAGACGCAGAACATCAGCAGGACGGGCATCCGGTAGAAGGGGTCGTCGGCATTGGCCTTCGAGGGGAACTCGCCCGCCAGCAGCGGCCCGACGGGCAGGACCCGGTGCGCGGGCACGACGACGTCGCGCGCGACGACGCTGTTGCTGCCGCTCCCGGCCAGCCCCGAGACGTACCAGTCGTCGAGAACCTCCAGCTCCGCCATGGGCACGGCGGTCCAGAGCACCTCGGGCGGCCCCTCACCGGACTCGACCCGCGCCGTCAGCAGATGCCAGTCGGCGTCCTGGCAGCCGGTGGCGAAGCCCGAGGTGCCGTTGACGACATAGCCCTCGTCCGTCGCGACCGCCGTGGCGTCCGGGATGAGAGTCCCGCCGACCCGCACGTCGGGGCTCGTGAAGATCTCGTCCTGCGCCTCGTCGGGAAAGAGCGCGGCGATGAAGGCGCAGCCGGCCTGGATCAGCGCCGTGAACCCGGCCGAACCGCACGCGGCGGCGACCTCGGCCAACGCGTCCACCTGGGTACGCGGCCGGCTCTGATAACCGCCGTACCGCCGGGGCACGTTCATCCGGTACACCCCGGCGTCCGTCAGCGCGGCGACGACCTCGGCGGTCACCCTCCGCTGCTCCTCGGCGCGCAGCGCGTGCTCGCTGATCAACGGCCGGAGCGCGTGGACACGCGCGACGAGGTCCGCGTCGGAACGGGGTGCTGGCATGGGCGACCTCCGGGGCCTCGCGGGGACCCACACGGTTACGCGGATTGCCTCCATCGTCAATGCCCGTCCCAGCAAAGGGAGTTGAGGGACTCATTCCGTCAGTGGGTAGTGGCAGGCGGCGAGTCGGCCCGAAGGCGTCGCCGTGAGCCGGGGGCGTTCCTCGGCGCAGCGCTCGCGGGCGTACGGGCAGCGGGTGCGGAACGGGCAGCCCGTCGGTTTGTCCACCGGGTTGGGCACCTCGCCGGTGAGGACGATGCGCTCCCGGACCGGCGCGTCGGTGCCGTCGTCGATGTCGGGCACCGCCGACAACAGCGCCTGTGTGTAGGGGTGGGCGGGGGACTCGTACAGCTCCTCCGTCCCAGCCAGTTCGACGATCTCACCCAGATACATGACGGCGATCCGGTCCGACACATGCCGGACCACACCGAGGTCGTGCGCGATGAAGACGTAGGTGAGCGCGAACTCCTCCTGGAGATCGGCGAACAGGTTCAGGACCTGCGCCTGGATCGACACGTCCAGCGCGGACACCGGCTCGTCGGCGACGATCAGCTTCGGGTCCGTGGCCAACGCACGGGCGATGCCGATGCGTTGCCGCTGACCGCCGGAGAACTCGTGCGGATACCGGTCCAGATGCGCCCCCGCCAGCCCTACGATGTCGAAGAGCTCGGCGACCCGGCGGCGGACCGCGGCCGCGTCGCCGTAGCGGTGCACGAGCAGCGGCTCGGCCACGATGTCCCCGGCGCGGCGGCGGGGGTTGAGCGAGGCCTGCGGGTCCTGGAAGACCAGCTGCATGCCCGGGCGCACGGGGCGCAGCCGGCGAGCGGACAGACCGGAGATGTCCTGACCGTCGAACTCGACCCGTCCCCCGGTGAGTTCGGTGAGCCGGACCAGACAGCGGCCCAGGGTGGACTTGCCGCAGCCCGACTCGCCGACCACGCCGAGGGTCTCCCCGGTGCGCACCTCCAGGGACACGCCGTCGACGGCACGCAGCACCTTGCGGCCCAGGGGGTAGTGCTTGGTGACGTCCTTGGCGCGCAACAGGACGTCACCCGTCCCCGCGATGTCCTGTGCGGTCACGATGCCGCCTCCGTGTCGATGCCGGTTCTTGTCGTCAGGCGCAGTGACTCCCGGTCGTCCGGCGGCAGCCAGCACGCGTCGCGATGCGTTTCGCCGGCCAGTGCGGGCCGCTCCTCGCACCGCTCGTGCCGCAACCGGCAGCGTGGCGCGAAGGCGCACCCCTCCGGGACGGCACCGGGCGACACCGGCATGCCCGCGATGGTGGGCAGCCGCCGCAGCCGGGGTCCGCCGACGCGGGGCACCGAGTCGAGAAGCCCCCAGGTGTACGGGTGCCGGGGTCCGTGGAAGACCGCCCGGCGCGGACCTTCCTCCGCTGCCCGGCCGCCGTACATGACCAGGACCCGGTCGGCGATCTGCGAGACCACGCCCATGTCGTGCGTGATGAGGACCACCGCCGAGCCGCGGGTGTTCAACTCGCGCATCAGGTCCAGGATCTGGGCCTGCACCGTGACGTCCAGCGCCGTGGTCGGCTCGTCGGCGATCAGCAGCGCGGGACTGCACGAGAGGGCCATCGCGATGACCGCGCGCTGGCGCATACCGCCGGAGAACTCGTGCGGATAGGCGTGCACCCGCGAGGCGGCGTCGGGGATGCCGACGTCGGAGAGCAACCGGACCGCGCGGGCCCGTGCCTCCTTGCGGGACACCAGCTCGTGCGCCCGGATCTGCTCGGCGATCTGCCAGCCCACGGTGTAGACGGGCGTCAGCGCGGTCATCGGGTCCTGGAAGACCATCGCGATCTCCCGGCCGCGCACCGCACGCATCTCCTTGTCGGGCAGGGCGAGCAAGTCGCGCCCACGGAAGCGGACTTCGCCGGTCACCGTCACGTTCGGGTTGGTCAGCAGCCGCAGCCCGGCGAGCATGGACACGCTCTTGCCGGAGCCCGACTCGCCCACCATGCCCAGCACTTCGCCCGGGGCGACCGAGAAGGAGAGCCCGTCGACGGCCGTGACCGGGCCGGAGCGGGTGCGGAAGGAGACCCGCAGATCCCGTACGTCCAGGAGAGGTTCAGGCATGGCGGGCCCTCGGGTCGAGTCGTGCGTACAGGATGTCCACCAGGGCGTTGGCGAGGACCACGAAGAACGCCGCGTACAGGACGGTGCCCATGATCACGGGCAGGTCCAGGTTCTGCAGGGCGTCATAGGTGAGCTTGCCGATGCCGGGCAGGCCGAAGACCACCTCGGTGAGCAGGGCGGCACCGCCCACGAGGGCGCCGAAGTCCAGGCCGAACAGCGACACGATCGGGATGAGCGAGCAGCGCAGGGCGTGGCGGACGAGGATCCGGCGCTCGGAGAGCCCCTTGGCGCGGGCCGTGCGGACGTAGTCCTCGCCGAGGGCGCTGACGACCTCGCCGCGCAGCAGACGAGCGTAGATCCCGGCGTACAGCAGGGCCAGGGTCAGCCAGGGAAAGAGCAGGTGCAGAGCCCACTGGCCGGGATCGTGGCCGAGATCGACGTATCCGGGCGGTGGCACCCAGGAGAACACCGAGTCGTGCAGCTGCTTCTGGGTGATGAGGTTGACGACCTCGCCGAGCCAGTAGGCCGGGAGCGAGACGCCGACGACCCCGACCAGCATGATCAGGGGGTCGGCGGCCTTGCCTCGCAAGGTCGCCGCGGCCGTGCCCATGAGGATGCCGGCCGTCATCCAGATCAGCGCGGCGCCGATCACCAGCGACAGGGTCACCGGGGTCGCCTGCACGATCTGCGGGATGACCCGGGAGCCGCGGTTGACGAAGGACTCCAGGTCCCGGTCGATCAGCAGGTGGCGCATCATCAGCAGATAGCGGATCGGCAGCGGCCGGTCGAGGCCGAAGGAATGGCGGACCTGGGCGAGGGTGGCCGGGTCGGCGTTGCGGCCCGCGATACGGGCGGCCGGGTCGACGCCCGGGGTGGCGAAGAAGATCAGGAACACCAGCACACTGATCGCGAACATCACCAGCAGGGCCGAGGTGAAGCGCTTGAGGGCGAACTGCAGCATGGAGGTCACACCCCTCCGCGCAGCCGGGCGCCCGGGTCGAGGGCGTCGCGCACCCCGTCGCCCAGGACGTTGAGGGCGGCCGTGGCGAGGGCGATGAGCAGGCCCGGGGCGATGGTGACGGTCGGCCGGGTGTAGAGGAGTCCGAGTCCGTCCTGGATGATCGTGCCCCAGCTGGCGTCGGGCGGCTGCACGCCGACGGACAGGAAGGACAGGGCCGACTCGGTGAGCATGGCCAGCGCGGTCATCAGAGGGAAGAAGACGATGGCGGTGGGCACGACGTTCGGCAGCACCTCGCGGCGCAGGATGCGCAGGGTGGGCGCGCCGGAGCCGACGGCCGCGTGGATGAACTCCTTGTTGCGCAGCACCAGGACCTGGCCGCGCAAGGGGCGGGCGACGTAGGGCACATAGATCGCCGAGATGATCGTCACGGGCAGCCAGAGGCTTCCCGCCTCGACCGTGACCGGGCCCAGTTTCAGTCCATCGGTCAACAGGACCACCGACAGGCAGATGGCCAGCAGATATACCGGGAACGCCCAGATCACGTCCAGGATCCGGGAGATGACCGAGTCCACGACACCGCCCGCGTACCCGGCGACGACTCCGACGGCCGTCCCCAGCGCACAGGTCAGCAGGGCCGCGGTGACGCCGATGAACAGGCTCGTCCGGCCGCCGTAGAGGAGTCGGGCCATGACGTCGCGGCCCTGGTTGTCGGCGCCGAGGAAGTAGTGGGCGGGGTCCCAGGTCGGGCCGATCGGGGTGACACCGAGGCCGAGACCGGTGCTGCTCGGGGTGAGCACCGGCACGCTCTTGCCGTCGACGACCGTGGTGCCGGAGACATGGGACTGGAAGGGGTCGGTGTGGGCGATGTGGTCCGCGTAGAGCGGGGCGCACAGGCTCGCCAGCACCACGAGCAGCAGGGCCGCGGCGGCGACCAGCGCCGGCCTGTTGCGCAGCAGGGCGCCGGCGGCCGTCCGCCAGGGACCCGGCGAGCGCCGGGTCCCGAGCGGCGGGAGCGTGATCACTTGACCCACAGCTGCCCCACCAGCATGTAGAACTGCTTGCTGAACCGGTAGTTGCCGACCCGCGCCGAAGTGAAGTCGACGATCTTCGGGTTGATCAGCGGCAGCACCGGGGACTCGGCCATGATCGCCTGGTCGATGGCGCCCCACTGCTTGTCCGCGCCCTGAGGGTCGGTCTGGGCCGTCTTCAGCGCCGTCTGCATCTTGGCGTCGATGCCCTTGTCGCAGAACCCGGAGATGTTGATGCTGGAGTCGCTGCCCGGGTGGTAACTGGCGCAGGACAGCAGCACGTTGAGGAAGTCCGAGGCGGCCGGATAGTCCTGGTACCAGGAGGTCAGCGCCAACTGCACCTTGTTCTTGGTGTTCTGGATGTAGGTGAACTGGATGTTCGCCGACAGCGGCTTGAGCGTCGCCTTGTAGCCGAGCTGGGTGAGCAGGCTCTGCAGGTACTGCCCGATCGACTTGTTGACGTCGTCGTCCTGAACGACGATGCCGACCTCCTGACCGGCCGTACCGGACTTCTTCACCAGCTCCTTGGCCTTGGCCAGGTCAGCGGCCTTCCAGGTGGTGCCGCCGCCCTTGGTGTAGTCGCAGGAGTCGACGTGTCCGGGGAAGCCCGGCGGCAGGATCGTGCACGCGGGGGAGGCGAGGTTCTTGCCGCCGTACAGCCGCACCACGGCCGAACGGTCGACGGCGTAGTTGATCGCCTGACGGGCCAACTTGTTGTCGAAGGGCGCCATGTTGACGTTGAGCGTCGCGTACCAGAACGCGGTCAGCGGGTTCACATGGGCCTGCGAGGCGTACTTGGTGCCGATCTCGTTGAGCCGGTCGGCGGGCGGCGGGTCGTACATCCAGTCCGCCTGGCCGTTCTGGACGGCGGTGACCTCGGACTCCACGGTCTGTCCGAAGGTGTAGTCGATGACGTCCGGATAGCCCTGCGGCTCCGCGTCCCGCGACCACTGGCTGAAGTGCGGGTTGCGCACCAGCTTCAGCGCCCGGTTCGGGTCGTACGAGGCGGCCATGTACGGGCCGGTCGTCGGCAGCGGCTTGGTGCCGGAGTCCTTGGTGGGCGAGTCCTTCGGTACGACCACGGCGTGCGGGACGGCCAGTTTGTACGGGAACTCGGGGTCCGCCGCGGTGAGGTTGATGGTGACCGTGTTGTTCTTCGCGTCCCCGACGACGCCCTTGTCCAGCGTGCAGGAGGCGGGCTTCTCGAGACAGGCGTCGGCTCCGACGATGCCGTTGTAGAAGGTGCCGGCGGTGGGGCTGGAGACCTTGAAGATGCGCTGGAAGGACGCCACCACGTCGTCCGTGGTCACCGCCTTTCCGTTGGAGAAGGAGATGCCCTTGCGGAGCGTGAAGGTGTAGGTTCTGCCGCTGTTGGTCACCTTCGGCATCGACGTGGCCAAGTCGGGGACAACGGTGAACGACTGCTGTCCGCCGACCTTCTTGAACGCGAGCAGCCCGTCGTACATGGACTGGTACAGCTGCCAGTACTGGAGCGTGTAGTTGACCTGCGGGTCGAGGGTGCCCGCGGCCGCGTGGGCGACGAGCTTCAGGGTGCCGCCCTGGTGCTGCGGCTGGAAGGCGGAGGTGCCGGAGCCGGACGAGGAGGAGCTCGGGCCGGAGGAGGAGCCCGGGTCGGAGGACGAACAAGCGGCGGCGGTGAGACCGAGCGCGACGGCGGCGGCGGTCAGCGCGCCTCGTCTGGCGTTACGGGGCAGGGGCACGGACATGGCGGGCAACTCCCGGGATCAGTCGGTGGAGTCGAGGAACTCGCCGACGACCCGGAGGTAGAGCTCCTCCTCCTCGACGTGCGGCATATGGCTGGAGTGCTCGAACATGTGCCAGCGCACGTCGGGAATGTGGTCGGCGAAGGGCTTGACGGTTTCCGGGGTCGCCTCGTCGTACCGTCCGGACACCAGCAGGGTCGGTGCCTCGATCAGGTGGAGCCGGTCGATGACGGACCAGTCCTTGAGGGTTCCGACGACATGGAACTCGTTCGGTCCGTTCATCGTGTGGTAGACCGTCGGGTCGGCCGCGATGTTGTCCCAAGTGGCCTGTACTTCGGGCGGGTTGGGAGACAGTCGGCACACATGGCGGTCGTTGAAGACCTGCTCGGCGGCCCGGTAGCCGGGGTGGTCCGTGGTCCCGGCCGTCTCGTGGGCGAGCAGGGTCTCCTGGATCTCGGCCGGAAGCCCGGCGCGCAGTTCGGCAGCCCCCTGGAGCCACAGCTCCATGGACGCGGGGGAGTTGGCGATGACCAGGCCGCGCAGTCCTGGCGGCCGCCGTACGGCGTGCTCGGCGGCGAGCATGCCGCCCCACGACTGGCCGAGAACGTGGTAGCCGTCGGCGATGCCCAACTCCTCGAGGAGGTGGTCGAGTTCGTCGAGGAAGAGCTGGACGGTCCAGAAGTCGGGTCCCTTGTCGGGCAGGTGGGTGGAGCGTCCGGTGCCGAGTTGGTCGTAGTGCACCACGGGGCGGCCCTGCTGGGCGATGTTCGCGATGCTGAGCGTGTAGTCGTGACCGGCGCCGGGTCCGCCGTGCAGGACCACCAGGGGTGTCCTGCCCGGTTCGCCCGTGAGCCGGTACCAGGTGGACCAGCCGTTGAAGTCGACGGTGCCGGTGTGGTTCGGTTCGGGGATCGCCACGGTGAGGCCTCCCAGGCCGGCCGGAAAGCGCCGGCCGCTGTCTGAAACTCGTTGGGTGTGACGGGGATGGATGAGATAGTGATTGGGCAAAAGGTCAGCGCACAAGACCTTTTAGTGGCGCCTGGGGAAGACGTAACGACACATTCACGTGGGCCGCACGCGTTAACAGAAGCGGCGATCCGGAGGAGGACAACTGACATCCGCACCTGAACCGGGGGACGAGTTCTCCCGGGTGCTCGACCGGGTACTGCTCGGCGGCAACGCGTCGTCGGCACTGCGCCCGGTGCGCGTGGCCTCGGCGGTCGACGAGGTCTCCGACCGGCTGCTCACCGCGATCGCCGTCGGCGACTTCCTGCCGGGCGAACGGCTGCCCGCCGAGCGCGAACTCACCACACTGCTGCACGTCAGCCGGCCCACCGTGCGCGAGGCCGTCGGACGGCTGCAGGCCCTCGGCGTCATCGAGATCCGCCGGGGGCGCAATGGGGGAGCCTTCGTCCGTGGCAGCTGGAGCGAGTCCTCCGGCGCCGCGGTCCGCCGTACGCTGCTGCCCCGGTGGGAAGAGTTCGAGCAACTCTTCGATCTGCGCGGGCTGGTGGAGGGGATGGTGGCCGCGACGGCTGCGCGGCGTCGGCGCCCCGAGGATCTGGAGCCGATGCGGGAGGCGCTGGACGCGCATCTGGCGGCCCGCACCCCCCGCGCGGAGCAGGCCGCCGACAGCGCCTTCCATCAGGCGATCTGCGCGGCCACCCACAATCCGCAGATCGCCCTGCTCAGCCGGGACCTGCTCACCCGGATCAGCCTCGGCTTCCCGATCGAACCCTGGGGCAAGGGCGAGCGGTCCCACCACCACCGGGCCGGCAAGGGGCACACGGCCCTGTACGAGGCCATTGCGGCCGGGGAGCCGGAGCGGGCGGCGGAGATCGCCCGCGAGCACTTCATGATCAGCGCCGAGATGATTCGAGACGTGCTGGCGCGGGTGCGGGCCGGGGAGTCGCCCTGAGCCTGCGGCCGCGTCGGGTGAGGCCCCAGGGCTTGAGGACCGAGATCACCGTCATGAAGACGTAGGCGGACAGGGACACGATCGGCCCGAACAGCACGTCACCGGCGTCGGGCAGCGGTCCGCCCGCGGCGACGGCCGCGACCGCGGAGTCCACCCCGGGGCGCAGGGCGAAGACCGTGGCGGTGGTCGTGGCGAGCGTCAGCCAGAACTTCGTCCAGACCCAGCGATGCCGCGCCAGACCCCACTGCGTGCCCAGCGAGAGCAGCAGGCCGCTGAGGAGCGTGAGGAACGCCAGCGGGAGCAGCAGCCAGTCCGCGAACAGCTTCATGGTCCGGACGGAGGCTTCGACGGTCACCGCCGACCCGGTGGTGGTCGCGGTGATCCCCAGCGCCAGCAGCCCGAGCGTGAGCCCGAGCCAGCCGGCGGAGGCGGTGACATGGACGACGAGGGAGGCCCGGCGAGCGGGACGAATCAGCTTCACCCGAGCCACGGTGCCGGGCCGGGGCTCCCGGGGCGTCTGACGGCGGGGGTAACCGCGCGTACTTGCCTCGGAGTACGGAACCGACACTCAGCCCTTCGGCAGATACGCGCTCAGGGCACTGATGAGCGCGTCGAGGGGCGGTTGCTCGGCGGAGCGGTCCGTGTGGACGGTGCGGCCGTCGAAGCGGACTTCGTACTGGAACATGTCCGCGGCGCTCATGTTCATCGTGAAGTCCGATACGTCGTCCAGCGCCGGATCGCCGAGGAGCAGACGCAGCTCTTTGAACTCGGCCGCGGTCGTCCGTCGCACAGTCGAGCCCTTGCGGTCGTCCCTGGCGTGCACCGTGCCGTCGCCCCGCAGGACCACCGACTGGCCGACCCCGGCGAAGCCACCGCTGACGTTCATGGACACCAGCGTCTGCTCCGGACTCCTGACGGGCACCGGCGTCGGGGACGGGCTCGCACCCGGACTCACGCTCGGACTGGCACTGGGACTCGTGCTCGGGGACGCGGAGACCGGCTCGGACGGCGAGGCGGGCGTGGACGCGGCGCTCGCCTCGATCTCCGTCGCCTCGGCAGCCGTACTCCCGCCGCCCTCGAAAGTGCAGCCCGCCAGCGCCAGTACGCAGACCACCACCACAGCCGTCGAAACCCTGCCGAACACGGTGCCCCCACCTGTCGATCGTCGCAGCTGCAGAGTCCATATCACGGAATCCCGCACTCCGACCCGGAAGAGGCCCGCACGCGACGACGAGCGGCGTACCGTCGTAAGAGTGGACGTCACCGCGGACCGTCTCGTGTCCCGGGCCGCGCACGCACTGAGCCGGGCGGCGGACGGGCTGATCCGCGACGTCGAGGAGTGTCTGCGCGGTGAGGTCCCGGAGCTGTGGGACGACCCCGAGGCCATGGCCTCGGCGAACATCGCCCACCATGTCGTCGCCGTACTGGACGGCCTGGAGTACGGAGCCGAGCCGAGCCGCATCGAACCGTCGGCCGAGGAGATCGAACGGGCCCGCCGGTTCGCCCGGCACGGCATCCCCGTCAGCACGCTGCTGCGGGCCTTCCGCCTCGGGCAGGGCGTCGTCCTGGACCGGCTGCTCCAGGAGCTGCCGCGGCTCACCGGCGACGCCCAACTGATCAGCGCCGCGACCCGCGAACTGCTGGCGACGGCGACCGGCTATGTGGACCGCACGTCCGAGTACGGCGTCCTGGCCTACCAGGAGGAGCGGGAACACCGGCTGCGGTCACGGCTCTCCCTGGTCAACGAGGCGGGCCTGCGCATCGGGACCACGCTGGACATCACCCGCACCACCCAGGAACTGGCGGACCTCGCCGTCGAGCACTTCGCCGACCGCGTGACCGTGGACCTGCTCGACTCCGCCCTGCACGGACACGACGTCCCGATGGCGGACCCGCCCGTCCTGCGCCGGATGGCCCAGCGACCGCCCGCGCAGGAACCGCGGCTCCACACCTGCCCGGACGGATCGCCACCGGCCCGGGCCCTGGCCACCGGAGAGCCCTCCCGGGACCGTTCGACCCTGGTCGTGCCGCTGCGCGCCCGCGGCATGACCCTCGGCGTCGCCCAGTTCGTCCGCGACCGCACCGCCGACCCCTACGACGACGAGGACCTGCTGCTCGCCCAGGAGATCGCCGCGCGGGCCGCGGTCGCCGTCGACAACGCCCGCCGCTACACCCACGCCCGCGCCACCGCCCTCACCCTCCAGCGCAGCCTGCTCCAGCAACACATGCCGCAGCAGTCCGCAGTAGAGGTCGCCTGCCGCTATCTGCCCGCCGGCGACCGGGTCGGCGTGGGCGGCGACTGGTACGACGTCATCCCGCTGTCGGGCGCCCGGGTCGCCCTGGTGGTGGGCGACGTCGTCGGCCACGGCATCCACGCCGCCGCCACCATGGGCCGGCTGCGCACCGCCGTACGCACGCTCGCCGACTTCGACCTGCCACCCGACGAACTCCTCACGCACCTCGACGACATCGTCATCCGCCTGTCCGCCGAAGCCGCCGAAGCCGCCGGAGACCCGGACGGTGAGCCCGCCGGAGACATCGGCGCGACCTGCCTCTACGCCGTCTACGACCCCGTCTCCCGGCGCTGCACCCTGGCCCGCGCGGGACATGTGCTGCCCATCCTGGTGACCCGCGACGGCACCGTCGACCTTCTCGACCTGCCGCCGGGCCCGCCGTTGGGACTGGGCGGCCTGCCCTTCGAGGCGGCGGAGGTCGACCTGGCCGAGGGCAGCCTCCTCGCCCTCTACACCGACGGACTGATCGAGGCCCGCGACCACGACGTCGAGGTGGGCCTGGACCTGCTGCGCGGCGCCCTCGCCCGGGCCGGCCCCTCCCTGGAGGCCACCTGCGACACCGTCCTGGAGGCCCTGCTGCCGACTCGCCCGGACGACGACGTCGCCCTCCTCCTCGCCCGCACCCACGCCCTGGGCGTCCGTCAGGTCGCCACCTGGGATCTGGAGGCAGACCCCGCCGCCGTCGGCCGGGCCCGGGCGGACGTCGCCCGGCAATTGCGGATCTGGGGTCTGGGGGAGCTCGACTTCACCACCGAACTGGTCGTCAGCGAACTGGTCACCAACGCCATCCGCTACGGGCGGCCCCCCATCCAGCTGCGTCTCATCCACGACCGGGGCCTGCTGTGCGAGGTCTCCGACGCCGGCGGCACCACCCCGCATCTGCGCCGGGCCCGCACCTTCGACGAGGGCGGCCGCGGACTGTTCCTGGTCGCCCAACTCGCCGAGCACTGGGGCACCCGCCACGCCTCCCACGGCAAGACGGTCTGGGCCGAGCTCAACGAGTCCGACGAGGCGCTCGAGACGTTGCTGAAGGTCACCGTGCCAGAATGAACGCCCGTCCGGCCCGCATCGATCGACCGAGGTAGTTCCCCGTGACCGAGCCCGTGGCCCGCGTGCCGCAGCGTCGCAACGCGCGGTCCAACCGGGCGCGCATCCTGGCCACGGCCCGCCGGGAACTCGGCCGCAACCCGGACGTCACCCTGGAGGAACTGGCGCGCGCCGCCGGTGTCGTACGACGCACGCTGTTCGGTCACTTCCCCGAGGCTAGCCGGAGCGCAAGGGGATGGTTAGCCTTACCTAAGTTTTTCTGAGGCTGGTCGGCCCCGAAGCGAAGGAATGCCCATGCGCCCCTCCCGAAGAGCAGCGCGGTTGATCTCCGCGCTCGCCTCCGCCGCGCTGCTCCTCGGTGCGGCCACCGCCTGCGGCGGCGACTCGGACTCCGGCGCACCCGCGGCCGACGCGAAGCCGGGTGCCTCCGGCGGGTCGGCCTTCCCGGTCACCCTCGCGCACAAGTACGGCAGTACGACGATCAAGTCCGAGCCCAAGCGGATCGTCACCGTCGGACTCACCGACCAGGACGCGGTCCTCGCCCTCGGCAAGGTCCCCGTCGGCTCCACCGAATGGCTCGGCGGCTACAAGGGGGCCATCGGTCCCTGGGCACAGGACAAGCTCGGCAGCGCCGAAGCGCCGACCGTGCTCAAGGACACCGGCACCGGACCCCAGGTGGAGAAGATCGCCGCACTGCGGCCGGACCTGATCCTCGCCCTCTACGGCGGACTCACCAAGGACCAGTACGAGTCCCTGTCCAAGTTCGCCCCGGTCGTCGCCCAGCCGAAGGAGTACAACGACTACGGCATCCCCTGGCAGGAACTCACCCAGAAGGTCGGCCAGGCGCTCGGCAGGTCCGACCAGGCCGCCACGGTCGTGAAGGACACCGAGGCGAAGATCACCGCCGCCGCGGCGGAACACCCCGAGTTCAAGGGGGCGAGCGCCGTGATGGCGACCCCGTACGAGGGCATGTTCGTCTTCGGCAGCCAGGACCCGCGCTCGCGTCTCCTCACCGACCTCGGCTTCACCCTCCCCAAGGACCTCGACAAAGCCATCGGCGACCAGTTCGGCGCGAACATCAGCAAGGAGCGCACCGACCTCCTCGACCAGGACGCCGTCGTCTGGATCGTCGGCGACGTCACGAAGGACGCCGCGAAACTCCACGGCGACGCCTCCTACGGGGACTTGAAGGTCGCGACCGAGGGCCGCGAGGCCTTCGTCCCCGAGACGAGCGACTACGGCAACGCCACGTCCTTCGTCTCCGCCCTCAGCCTGCCGTACGTCGTCGAACGGCTCGTGCCGCAACTGGCCGCCGCTGTCGACGGCAAGCCCGCCACGAAGGTGGAGCAGCCCGCATCTTGAGAGCAGCCCGCATCCCGAGAGGAGCCGGGGTTCCGGTGGCGCACGTGCCGAAAGGCCCGCGCGCCGCCCTCCTGCTCGCCCTGTCCATAGCAGTACTGGTGCTGCTGTGCGCCCTGTCGATGACGTTCGGCGCCCTGAGTGTCCCGCCCGGTCAGGTCTGGGACACGCTGCTCGGCAACGCGCCCAACGCCCGCACAGACAACGTCATCTGGTCCGTACGCCTGCCCCGCACCGCCCTCGGTCTGGCGACCGGCGCCGCACTGGGCCTGTCGGGCGCGCTGATGCAGGCGCTGACCCGCAACCCGCTGGCGGACCCGGGCATCCTGGGCGTCAGCGCGGGCGCCGCCTTCGCCGTGGTCGTCTCCGTCGGTGTCCTCGGCATCGGATCCGCCTACGGCTACATCTGGTTCGCCTTCGCCGGCGCCCTCGTCGCCAGTGTCCTCGTCCAGGTCCTGGGCGGACTGGGCCGGTCGGGCAGCACGCCGGTCAAACTCGCCCTCGCCGGGGTCGCGGTGACCTCGCTGCTGTTCTCGCTGACCAGCGCCGTCGCCCTGACCGACCCGGACGCCCTGAACCGCTACCGGTTCTGGTCGGCGGGTTCGCTGGCCGACCAGGACACCCAAGTCCTGCTGCGGGTCCTGCCGTTCCTCGCCGTCGGCGCGGTTCTCGCCCTGGCCTGCGCTCCCGCGCTGAACCGCCTGGCGCTCGGCGACGACGTCGCGAAGTCCCTGGGGCTGAGGATCGGACTGGTCCGCACCCAGGGCGTGGTGGCCGTCACGCTGCTCACCGGAGGCGCCGTCGCGGTCATCGGACCCGTGGTCTTCGTCGGCCTGGTCGTGCCGCACATCGCCCGCGTCCTGGCCCAGTACGCCGGCCTCGGCCCCGACCACCGCTGGCTGCTGCCCCTGTCGGCCGTCCTCGCACCCTGTCTGCTCCTGGCCGCCGACATCGCCGGACGCCTCATCGACCGGCCCGTCGAGATCCAGGCCGGGGTCCTCGTCGCCTTCATCGGCGGGCCGTTCTTCATCGCGCTGGTCCGGCGCCGACGCCTCGCGGAGGTGTGAGTCCATGACGGCCCAACTCGACCGCCTGACCTACCGGTTCACCGCCCCGCCCGTCTCCGGTGTGCTGAACCCCCGACTGCTCGGCGTGTGCGCGGGCCTCGCGGGCGCCGCCTTCCTGGTGTTCTGCGTGGAGGTCTCCGTCGGGGACATCTCCCTCCCACTCACCGACGTGCTCCAGGCCCTGTTCGGCGCCGGCGACCCCGGCACGCAGCTCATCGTCCACGAACTGCGCCTGCCACGCGCCCTGGCGGGACTCCTCGTCGGCATCGCCTTCGGCGTCTCCGGCGCCCTCCTCCAGACGCTGACCCTCAATCCGCTGGCCAGCCCGGACATGATGGGCATCACACAGGGCGCCGGCACCGCGGTGGTCGCCGGGATCGTGCTCGGCTGGGACGCGGGACTGAGCACCCAATCCCTCGGCCTGATCGGCGCGTTGTCCGCCGCCGCGCTCGTGTACGCGCTGGCGTGGAAGCGGGGCGCGACCGGCTACCGCATCGTCCTCGTCGGGATCGGTGTCGCCTGGATCTGCACCAGCGCTACCGACTACCTCATGGCCCGCGGCCAGCGGTTCCAGGCGCAGGCGGCGCTCGGCTGGCTCGTCGGCAACCTCAACGGCCGTACCTGGGACCAGATCGGCCCGCTCGCGACGGCCGTGGCGGTGCTGGTCCCCGCCGCCCTGCTGCTGGGACGCCAGCTGCTGATCCTGCAACTCGGCGACGACGTCGCCCGGGGCCTGGGGTCACGGGTGCAGACCGTACGGGTGGCCGTGCTGCTCGCCGCGGTCGGCCTGGTCGCCTTCGGCACCGCGGCCGCAGGTCCCGTCGCGTTCGTGGCGCTCGCCGCCCCGCAGGTCGCCCAGCGGCTGGCGGGCACCGCGTTCCCCCCACCCGTGGCCGCCGGGCTCACCGGCGCCGTCATGGTCCTCGTATCCGATCTCGCCGCACGCAAGCTGATCCCGGACACCGAGCTTCCCGTCGGGATCGTCACCGGCGTGCTCGGCGCGCCCGTGCTGCTGTGGCTGCTCGCCCGCGCCAACCGCGCCGGCTCAGGAGGCTGACCCGTGTCATCCAAGCGTGAAGCTTCCTCCGCGGGGCCCGAGTTGAGGGCCGAAGGGCTGCGCCTCGCGTACGACGAGCGGGTGGTGGTCGAGGACCTCGAGGTGGTGATCCCCACCGGGCGCATCACGGCGATCGTCGGCGCGAACGCCTGCGGCAAGTCCACCCTCCTGCGTGCGCTGGCCCGGCTGCTGACCCCCAAGGCGGGCGCCGTCCACCTCGACGGCCGCTCGGTGCACTCGATGCCGACCAGGGTCCTCGCCCAACAGCTCGGCATCCTGCCGCAGTCGCCCCTCGCCCCCGAGGGGCTCACCGTCATCGACCTGGTGGGGCGCGGCCGTTCACCGCACCAGACGTGGTGGCGGCAGTGGTCGTCCGCCGACGAGGAGGCCGTGCGGGAGGCGCTGCGGGCCACCGAGATGACCGACCTCGCACACCGGGCCGTCGACGAACTCTCCGGCGGACAGCGCCAACGTGCCTGGATCGCCATGGCCGTCGCCCAGGGCACCCCGGTGATGCTGCTGGACGAGCCGACGACGTATCTCGACCTGGCCCACCAGATCGACGTCCTGGACCTGATCACCGACCTCAACCGGCAGCAGGGCCGCACGGTCGTCATGGTGCTGCACGACCTCAACCAGGCCTGTCGGTACGCCGATCACGTGATCGCCATGAAAGCCGGCCGGATCGTCGGCGAGGGCGCCCCCGCCGAGGTCGTCACGGCCGCGACGGTGGAGGACGTCTTCGGGCTGCGCTGTGTCGTGGGCGAGGATCCGGTCAGCGGGACCCCGATGGTCGTTCCGATCGGACGGCACCACGAAGGCGTCGATCAGTCGGGGGCCCGCACCTTGAGCACCTGATCGTCGACGTAGAGGACCTCCAACTGGCGGTCCGCGCCGGGGACGCTGAGCGCGAGCCGGTGGCCCTCCGTGTCCGCCGTCGCCCAGCGGCCGGTGCGACGCCCGGGTGCGTCGGCGGGGCCGAGGGGGCGGTCGGTGAAGGTGCCGTCCGCGGCGAACTCCAGCCCACGGCGGCCGCGTGCGGGCGGCAGCGGATAGCCCGCCGGGCGGTACACCGTGACGCCGGGGGAGTCCTCCTCGTACGCGTGGACCCATGTTCCGATCAGTTCCTGCGGCGGATCGCTCATGGCCTGGCACCTCCTGATCTGTGGCAGGTTGAACCGATACGGAAGGCAACGCCGTACTTACGGCGGAATTTGCGATTCTGCTTACCGTGTCCGTTCCGTCGCCCTACGGTAAACCTCAACGGGCCCGCTCCACCCTCACCTCCGCACCGTTGCGGTGCGGCCATCTCCAGGCGGTGCAGCGTGCCCGAGAACGAGACCGACGAGACCACCCCCGCCCCCGTACACCGTGTCTGCGGCACGATGCCGGTGCACCGGCGGCTGCTGACCGAGGACCCCTCGTACGCCATGGCGCGGGACGAGGTGGAGAACCGGGCCTTCGCCTTCGAGGAGGGTCTGGAGGCGCCGGCCCGCGTCGGTGTGACGGTGATCCCCGTCGTGGTGCACGTCATCCACCACACCTCCGAGCAGGACATCGGCGACGACCAGATCGCCAGCCAGATCGACGTCCTGAACCAGGACTACCGGATGCTCAACCCGGACGTGTCGCAGGTGCCCGCGGTCTGGCAGCCCCTCGCCGCAGACTGCCGTATCGAGTTCCGGCTCGCCTCCCAGGACCCCGAAGGGCTGCCCACCAGCGGCATCACCCGCACCCGGACCGAGACGGACACCTTCGGGATGGACGACGCGATCAAGTTCACGGCGGGCGGCGGACAGGACGCCTGGCCCGCCGACCAGTACCTCAACTTCTGGGTGGCTCCGCGCCTCGAAGACCCCACCGTCGGCGAGATCCTCGGTTACGCCCAGTTCCCGGGCGGCCCGCCCGCCACTGACGGCGTCGTCATCGCCCACACCTTCGTCGGTACGACGGGGACCGCGAGGGCCCCGTTCGACCTCGGTCGCACGGCGACCCACGAGGTGGGCCACTGGCTCAACCTGTTCCACATCTGGGGCGACGACGGGCAGGGCTGCAGCGGCAGCGATTTCGTCGCGGACACCCCCAACGCGGGCGGCCCCAACTTCGGCACACCCAGGTTCCCTCATGTGACGTGCAACAACGCGCCCGACGGGGACATGTTCGTGAACTACATGGACTACACCGACGACGTGGGGATGTTCATGTTCACGCAGGGGCAGCTGGCCCGCATGGACGCCACTCTCGAGGGCCCGCGCTCGTCGTTCCTCAAGCTCTAGCCCTCAGTCTCGGGCGGCCCTCAGCAGGTGATCGCGGACCAGGGCCACATGAGGATTGCCCGAGGCGCCCGGGCGCTGCACGAGGAAGCCGGTGTTGATGGGCGGGTCGTCCGGATCGTGGAGCAGGACGAGCGCGCCCGAGGCCAGCTCGGCCGCGCACAGATAGCGGGGGAGCACCGAGAACCCCGCACCGCCCATGACCGCTGCCTTCACCGCGTTCAGGTCGGGCATCGTGACCGCGGGATCGCGCGCCAGACGCTTGCCGAAGACATGGCGCCAGTAGCGGCGCACGATGGGCAGGTCCTCGGCATACGCGACCAGGGGGACGCCGTGCAGCGCGGCCGCCCCCTCCGCCGTGATCCGGGCCGGAGAGCCGATCCGCTCCGCCCGCTCGGGGGCGGCGACCAGCACGAACTCCTCGTCGTTGAGGGGCACCGACGTCAGGGTGCGCCCGCGGGGCCGGAAGGTGGCGATCACCAGGTCGTGGCGGCCCGCGCGCAGATCCTCCAGGAGCGGCTCGGTCAGACCCGGGGTCACGCGCAGCCGTACGCCCGACTCCACCAGCGGCGCGATACCGGGCAGGACGGAGACGGTGAGGAACTCGGCCGGGCCGGCGAGGTGCACGGGCTCGGCCGGGGCGTCGTCCGCGCCCATGACCGTGGCGAGCGAGTCCAGGGGGTCGACGATCCGGGTGGCGAGCTCGTCCGCGTAGGGCGCGGGCGCGACACCGCGGGCCAGCCGCTCGAACAGCTCGCGGCCCAGTTGCCGCTCCAGGGCGCGGATCTGGGTGGTGACCGTGGGCTGGGAGAGGCCCAGGAGCCGGGCGGCGGCGGTGAAGGAACCGGTGCGGTACACGGTCAGGAACGTGCGGAGCTGATTCAGGTCCAGCGGTGCCGCGACCGGGTGGTGATTGGATTCCCTATCTCTCACATACGTGAGCCTATTGGATTCCTATGGGTGGATCGACTTACCGTCGGAGCATGGCAAAGATCCTCTTCGTAATCACCGGCGTCGACCACTGGACGCTGGCCGACGGCACTCAGCACCCCACCGGCTTCTGGGGCGAGGAGGCCGTCGCCCCCTATGAGGCCTTCAAGGCCGCCGGTCACGAGATCACCGTGGCCACCCCCGGTGGCGTCGTCCCCACCGTCGACAAGGGCAGCCTCGCCGCCGAGGTCAACGGCGGTCAGGAGAACGCCGACCGGATCGCGGGCGTCATCGCCAAGGCGACCGAGATCCAGAACCCGATCCGCCTGGAGGACGTGCACCTGGACGACTACGCCGCCGTCTTCTACCCCGGCGGCCACGGCCCCATGGAGGACCTCGCGGTCAACACCGACTCCGGTGAACTGCTCACCAGCGCCCTGGAGTCCGGCAAGCCCCTCGGCGTCGTCTGCCACGCCCCGGCCGCGCTGCTCGCCGCGGTCAAGGCCGACGGAACCAACTCCTTCGCCGGATACAGGATCGCCGCCTTCACCAACGCCGAGGAGACCCAGGCCGGCTTCGCCGACAAGGCCAAGTGGCTCCTCCAGGACCGGCTGACCGAGGCCGGCGTCCAGGTCCAGGTGGGCGAGCCTTGGGTGCCGAACGTCGTGGTCGACCGCAACCTGGTCACCGGCCAGAACCCGGCGTCCTCGGCCCCGCTGGCCGTGGAGCTCCTGAAGAAGCTCGGCTGACCTGAACCGGAGTGCCGGACCACCGCGGTGGTCCGGCACTCCGCTCACTCGGCCGCCCGGAACGACCGCAGCCGCAGCGAGTTCCCCACCACGAACACCGACGAGAACGCCATCGCGGCCCCGGCCAGCATCGGGTTCAGCAGCCCCGCCGCGGCCAGCGGCAGCGCGGCCACGTTGTAGGCGAAGGCCCAGAACAGGTTGGACCGGATCGTGCCGAGGGTCCGGCGGGCGAGCCGGATCGCGTCCGCCGCCGCGCGCAGGTCGCCGCGGACCAGGGTCAGGTCACCGGCCTCGATCGCCGCGTCCGTGCCCGTGCCCATGGCCAGCCCCAGGTCCGCCTGGGCGAGCGCGGCCGCGTCGTTGACGCCGTCGCCGACCATCGCGACCGAACGGCCCTCGCCCTGAAGCCGCTTGACGACATCGACCTTGTCCTGCGGCATCACCTCGGCGATCACGTCCTCCGGCGCGATACCGACCTCACGGGCGACGGATCGCGCCACCGCCTCGTTGTCACCGGTCAGCAGGATCGGGGTCAGACCGAGCGCCCGCAGCCGCGTGATCGCCTCCGCGCTGGTCTCCTTCACCGCGTCGGCCACCTCGAGGACCGCCCGCGCCTCGCCGTCCCAGGCCACCGCGACGACCGTACGACCGGACGCCTCGGCCTGCGCCTTCAACCGGGCAAGCTCCACGGGCAGTTCCATCGCCCACTCGGCCAACAGCCGCTCCCGGCCGACGAGTACCGCGTGGCCTTCGACGATGCCCTGCACGCCGAGCCCCGGCACGTTCGCGAAGTCCTCGGGCGCGGGCAGCGCACCCAGCTTCTCCAGCGCCCCGTCGGCCACCGCCCGGGCGATCGGGTGCTCGGAGGCGTGCTCCAACGCGCCCGCCAGCCGCAGGACTTCGGCCTCCTCCATGCCGGCCGCGGTGTGCACGGCCAGCAGAGTCATCCGGCCCGTGGTGACCGTGCCCGTCTTGTCGAGGACGATGGTGTCGACCTTGCGCGTGGACTCCAGGACCTCCGGACCCTTGATGAGGATCCCGAGCTGCGCGCCGCGCCCCGTGCCCACCAGCAGCGCGGTCGGCGTCGCCAGTCCCAGGGCGCACGGGCAGGCGATGATCAGCACGGCGACCGCGGCGGTGAAGGCGGCCGTCAGACCGGCCCCGTTGCCGAGCCAGAAGCCGAGGGTGGCCAGCGCGAGGGCGATCACGATCGGCACGAACACGGCGGAGATCCGGTCCGCCAGCCGCTGAGCCGCGGCCTTCCCGTTCTGCGCGTCCTCGACCAGCTTCGCCATCCGCGCCAGCTGTGTGTCCGAGCCGACCCGGGTCGCCTCGACGACGAGCCGTCCGCCGACGTTGACCGTGGCACCGGCGACCGCGTCACCCTGAGCGACCTCCACCGGCACGGACTCGCCGGTCAGCATCGACGCGTCCACCGCCGACGAGCCCTCGACAACTGTCCCGTCGGTCGCGATCTTCTCGCCCGGGCGGACGACGAAGTGGGTGCCGACCTTCAACTCGCCCACCGGAACGGTCTGTTCGCTGCCGTCGGCGCGTAGCACGGTGACGTCCTTCGCGCCCAGCTCCAGCAGCGCCCGCAGCGCCGCACCCGCCTTCCGCTTGGACCGCGCCTCGAAGTACCGCCCGGCCAGGATGAAGGCGGTGACACCCGCGGCGGCCTCCAGGTAGATGTTCCCGGCACCGTCGCCGCGAGCGATCGTCAGCTCGAAGGGGTGCGTCATCCCCGGCGTCCCCGCGGTCCCGAGGAACAGCGCCCACAGCGACCAGCCGAACGCGGCCAGTGTGCCGACCGAGATCAGCGTGTCCATCGTCGCCGCACCGTGCCGCGCGTTGGTGAACGCCGCCTTGTGGAAGGGCCATGCGGCATACGTCACCACGGGCGCGGCGAGGGTCAGCGAGAGCCACTGCCAGTACTCGAACTGCAGGGCCGGGATCATGGCCATCGCGACGACGGGGACGGCGAGGAGCGCCGCGGTGACCAACCGCTCGCGCAGCGAACGGAGTTCGTGGTCCATCGGCTCGCTCGAGGGTTCCTCCGGCACGGGTTCCTGTGCGGTGTACCCGGTCTTCTCGACGGTCGCTATCAGGTCCGGCACGGTGACCTCGCCGCTGTAGCTGACCTTCGCCTTCTCGGTGGCGTAGTTGACGGTCGCGGTCACCCCGGCCATGCGGTTCAGCTTCTTCTCGATGCGCGCGGCGCACGAGGCACAGGTCATGCCGCCGATGGCGAGCTCTACCTCGGCAGGGGCTCCGGTCGCGGTGGTGGTCATCGCTGCTCCTTGGGTAATACGGGGCGGGGGTATCTGTGCCACGTATCCCTGTATACCTATGGGGGGTATCGAAGGCAAGCGGTTCGAAGGGGTTGACTTCATACCCCCTAGGGGTATCGTCAGCTGCATCGAGGCCTCGTGTCCAAGGCGGAGGCCGTGTTCTCGAGGAGCTGGCCATGCACGCAGGACTCAAGATCTCCGCGTTCGCCGCGGCGCTGGCCGCGACGTTCGGTACCGCGTACGGCGTGGGCAAGGGCATCGACCCGGTCGTCACGGAGAGTGCGCCCGCGAGCCATGAAAGTCACGAAGAGTCGCCGGACGGTGATGGCGACGCGGGTGGCGGAGGCGGCAGCCACACGCCCGGGGGACTGCAGATCTCCGAAGGCGGCTACACCCTCGACCTGAAGACCCCGAGCGTCGTCGCCGGACAGCGAGCCGAGCTGCGGTTCGCCGTACGCGACGCGAGCGGCCGTGCCGTCACCGCGTACCGGCGTGAGCACGAGAAGGAACTCCACCTCATCGTCGCCTCACGCGACCTGGTCACCTACCGCCATCTGCACCCCACCCGCGCCGCCGACGGCACCTGGAGCATCCCCGTCGAGCTGCCCCGCGCCGGCGGCTACCGCGTCTTCGCCGACTTCACCCCGGCGAAGAAGGGCGTCGAGAACCTCACCCTCGGCGCGGACCTGGCGGCCTCGGGCTCCTACGCGCCGCAGCGGCTTCCGGCGCCGAACCCCACAGCAGAGACGGACGGCTACGAGGTCGAGCTGAGCGGTGGCCTGCGCCCGGGCGGCGAGAGCGAGGTCAAGCTGACGGTCTCCCGTGACGGCAGGCCCGTCACCGACCTCCAGCCCTACCTCGGCGCCTACGGCCACCTCGTCGCCCTGCGCTCCGGTGACCTCGCCTACCTCCATGTCCACCCCAACGGCGAACCGGGCGACGGGAAGACCGCGTCAGGCCCGGGCATCTCCTTCACCGCCACGGCGCCGAGCAAGGGCGCGTACCGTCTGTTCCTGGACTTCAAGCACGAAGGCCAGGTGCACACGGCGGCGTTCACGGTCAGGACCGGAGCGGAGGCCGGCACGCATGCCGACGAGGGCGGTCACGGCCACTGACTCGGATCCGAGCAACGCGCCACGACCGGAAGGCTGATGCCGGTGCCCGCCTGTGACACCGACTCGGCGGGCACCGCCCCTCCGGCCGCCTGTTCCAGGGCGGGCGACACCTTCGGCGAGGAGCAACCCTGAACTTCTGGCGGCGCGTTCTGTCGTGACCGTGGTCAGCCCAGTGCGCGATCCAGGTTGAACGCCGCGCTGATGAGCGCGAGATGCGTGAACGCCTGCGGGAAGTTGCCCTGTTGTTCGCCGGTGTGGCTGATCTCCTCGGCGTACAGGCCCAGATGGTTGGCGTACGTCAGCATCTTCTCGAAGGCGAGCCGTGCCTCGTCGACCCGGCCGGCGTGCACCATCGCCTCGACGTACCAGAAGGAGCAGATGGAGAACGTGCCCTCGTCGCCGCGCAGTCCGTCGGGGCTGGCCAGCGGGTCGTAGCGGTAGACCAGGGAGTCGGAGACCAGCTCCTGGGTGAGCGCGTCCAGGGTGGACAGCCACTTGGGGTCGGTCGGGGCGATGAACTTCGTCAGCGGCATCATGAGGACGGCCGCGTCCAGCACGTCGCCGTCCTCGTGCTGCACGAACGCCTTGCGGGTCTCGGACCAGCCCCGGCTCATGATCCGCCGGTAGATCGTGTCGCGGCACTCCAGCCAGCGCGGCAGATCGGCGGGCAGACCGCGCCGGTTCGCCATGCGGATCGCCCGCTCGATCGCCACCCAGCACATGAGGCGCGAGTACAGGAAGTTCTTGCGGCCGCCCCGGGTCTCCCAGATCCCCTCGTCGGGCTGGTCCCAGTGCTCGCACACCCACTCCACCAGGGCGCACACATCGTCCCACTGGTCGCTGGAGATCGGCTTGGCCCACTTGTCGTAGAGATAGATCGAGTCGATCAGCGCGCCGTAGATGTCCAGCTGGAGCTGGTCCGCCGCGGCGTTGCCGATCCGCACCGGCGCGGAGCCCTGATGCCCTTCGAAGTGGGGGAGTTCGGACTCGGTGAGGTCGGTGCGGC
Source organism: Streptomyces sp. NBC_00019 (assembly GCF_045041015.1). Lineage (NCBI taxonomy): Bacteria > Bacillati > Actinomycetota > Actinomycetes > Kitasatosporales > Streptomycetaceae > Streptomyces > Streptomyces sp. NBC_00019. Next base: position 1,565,778 of record NZ_CP108302.1, on the reverse strand, counting down.
CGTCGATGCCGTACATGATCTGCAGCGGTCCGGAGGGTTTGCCGTCGCCCGGACTGACGTGCTTGGTCACGAAGTTCATGAACGCCTCGGCCTCGCCGGTGAAGCCGAGCCGCAGCAGGGCGTACACACAGAACGCGGCGTCCCGCACCCACACGTACCGGTAGTCCCAGTTGCGTTCCCCGCCGAGCTGTTCGGGCAGGCTCGTGGTCGGCGCGGCCACGATCGCGCCGGTCGGCGCGTAGGTGAGCAGCTTGAGGGTGAGGGCCGAGCGGTGCACCATCTCCCGCCACCGGCCACGGTACTTGGAGGCGGAGAGCCAGCGGCGCCAGTAGGCGACCGTGCTGTTGAACTGTTCCTCGGCCTCGGTGCGGGCGCACCGGCGCGGGGTCACCTCACCGCCGACCTGGTCCAGCGCGAACACCGCCGACTCGCCCTCGGCGAGCTTGAAGTCGGCGCGGGCGTCGTGGCCGTCGGTCTCCAGCGGCACGGTCGCGGTCAGGCCGAGCGACAGCTGCGCGGAGTCGAAGACGGCGACGTCGCCGACCATGCGCACGGTGTGCGGCTGCCTGCCGTAGTCGAACCGCGGGGCGACGCGGGTGCGGAACGGGATGGAACCGCGCACGCACACCACCCGCCGAATCAGCCGGTGCCGCTCGGACTCGGCCGACTCGCCGTCGACCGGCATGAAGTCCTGCACCTCGCCGACGCCGTCCTCGGTGAAGAAGCGGGTGATCAGCACATTGGTGTCGGGGAAGTAGAACTGCTTCGTCTTCGCCGGCACCGACGCAGCGAGCTCGAAGGACCCGCCGCGCTCCGCGTCGAGGATCGAGGCGAAGACGCTGGGGGCGTCGAAGGCCGGGCAGCAGTACCAGTCGATCGTGCCGTCCGTGCCCACCAGCGCCACGCTCCGCAGATCGCCGATCAGTCCGTGCTCGGCGATCGGCAGATACGGCTGGTCCGGCTGGTCCATAGGTGTTGCGCTCATCGCGGCCTCCCGGGAACCAGCCTAGGTCGGTTCGGCCCCGCAGGTGCCGCGAACGGACTCAGACCGCGACGACCCGGATCCCCGCCTCCTCGAAGCGCCGCACGGTGTCCTCGTCGGCCGCCGTGTCCGTGACCAGCGTGTCCACCGCGTCGGCCGCGCAGATCCGGGCGAACGCCCGCTGCCCCAGCTTGCTGGAGTCGGCGGCCACGATCACCCGCTCGGCACGCTCGCACAGCAGCCGGTTGATCGCCGCCTCGGCCTCGTCGTGCGCGGCCGCACCATGCGTGACGTCGAAGGCGACCACACCGAGCACCGCCACATCGATGGTGATCTGGCTCAGCACCCCGTCGGCGAGCGGCCCGATGAGCTCGTACGACTGCGGACGCGCCACCCCACCGGTCACCACGATCTTGAACTGCGGGCGTACGGCCAGCTCGTTGGCGATGTTCAGCGCGTTGGTGACGACGGTGAGCGCGGGGGAGCCGGATGCCAGGTCGGGGCGGACGGCCAGGGCGCGGGCCACCTCGGTGGTGGTCGTGCCGCCGGTGAGGCCCACAGCTGTGCCGGGGGTGAGGAGACCGGCGACGGCCTTGGCGATGCGCTGCTTCTCGGAGGCGTGCCGGGCCGTCTTGTAGCGCAGCGGCAGCTCGTAGGAGACCCCGTGCACGACGGCGCCGCCCCGGGTGCGCACGAGCATCTGCTGCTCGGCCAGCTGGTCGAAGTCGCGGCGGATCGTGGCGGACGAGACCTCCAGCTCGGCGGCGGCCTCCTCGACGTCCAGCCGGCCGCGCTCCACGAGCAGTTCCAGCAGCGCCTTCCAGCGGGCGTCGCGGGACATCCGCGCCCTCCATTCCTCGATCTCTCCGTGACCCTAGCGCACCCCGATGTCACTCGAATGCTTGATTCTGCTCGAAAGTTCGCTATATCTTGCAGAAACAATCACCGCGGTGTTCGTTGACGGGGAGGGGCCGCGACATGACCCATGTCGAGGACGAGCTGGTCAGTCAGCCCGAGTGCTGGATCCGCGCGGCGGCCGAGGCGCCGGAACATGCCGCCGTGCTGCCGGCGCCGGGGGAGCGGGTCGCGATCGTGGGGTGCGGCACCTCGTACTTCATGGCGCAGTCCGTCGCGGCGCTGCGCGAGGGGGCGGACCAGGGCGAGACGGACGCCTTCGCCGCGTCGGAGTACCCGCACGGCCGCCCGTACGACCGTGTTCTCGCCCTCACCCGCTCAGGCACCACCACCGAAGTGCTCGAACTGCTGGAGCAGTTGAAGGGCCGTACCCGGACCACGGTCCTCACCGCAGACCCGCACACGCCGGTCATGCAGGCAGCCGACGACGTCGTCGTCCTCGACTTCGCGGACGAACGGTCCGTCGTGCAGACCCGGTTCGCGACCACCGCCCTGACCCTGCTCCGGGCCCACCTCGGCCTGCACACCGACACGGTCGTCGCCGACGCCCGCACCGCGCTCGCCACCCCGCTGCCGGACGGACTCGTCGGCTGCGCGCAGTTCACCTTCCTCGGCCGCGGCTGGACCGTGGGGCTGGCCAACGAGGCCGGTCTGAAGATGCGCGAGGCGGCACTGTCCTGGACCGAGGCCTACCCGGCGATGGAGTACCGGCACGGCCCCATCAGCATCACCACCCGGGGGACCGCGACCTGGATGCTCGGCGAGGCGCCCGAAGGGCTGGCCGAACAGGTGCGGGAGACCGGCGGACTGTGGGTCGCGGGCGGTCTCGACCCGCTCGCCGAACTGGTCAGCGCCCAGCGGCTCGCCGTGGCCGTCGCCGCGGCCCGGGGGCTCGACCCGGACCGGCCGCGCCATCTCACCCGCTCCGTGATCCTCGCCGGTTCGTAGGAGCAGCCGTGCCTCTGGTGACCACCGGCGAGCTCGTCACGCGGGCCGCCGCCGCACACCGCGCCGTCGCCGCGTTCAACGTCGTCACGCTCGAACATGTCGAGGCGGTCGTCGCCGGCGCCGAGTCGGCGGAAGCCGCCGTCGTCCTCCAAGTCAGCGAGAACGCCGTCAAGTTCCGCCTCGGACGACTGCAACCCCTCGCCCGCGCCGCCGTCGCCGCGTGCGAACGCGCGGCCGTCCCCGTCGCGTTGCACCTGGACCACGTCCAGAGCGACTCCCTCCTGAGGCAGGCCGCGGACGCCGGATTCAGCTCCGTGATGTACGACGCCGCCCGCCTGCCCTACCCGGAGAACCTCGCCGCCACCCGTGCCGCCACGGACTGGGCCCATGCCCAAGGCCTGTGGATCGAGGCGGAGTTGGGTGAGGTCGGCGGCAAGAACGGCGAGCCGCCGCTCGACGCCCACACGCCCGGCGCCCGCACCGACCCCGCCGAGGCCCGCACCTTCGTGACCGACTCCGGTGTGGACGCCCTCGCCGTCGCCATCGGCAGCTCGCACGCGATGACCACCCGCACCGCCACCCTCGACCACGCCCTCCTCGCACGCCTCTCCGGCGCGCTGGACGTACCGCTCGTCCTGCACGGCTCGTCGGGCCTGCCGGACGACGAACTGACCGCCGCCGTCGCGGGCGGCATCACCAAGGTCAACATCGGCACCGCCCTCAACATCGCCATGACCGGCGCGATACGCGAGTTCCTCACCGCCCACCCCGAGGCGGTCGACTCACGCAAGTACCTGGGGGTGGGGCGGGCGGCGATGGCGCGGGCCGTGGCGGGGATCATCCGGGTGCTGGGCTGACGCGACTACTTCCTGACAGCCCTCAACACCACGAACTTCGGGTCGCTGGCCACCAGTTCACTGTTCCCGAACAGCCGACGCAGCTTGGCGTGGTAGCCCAGGTGACGGTTGCCGATCACCCACAGCTCGCCGCCCGGCCGCAGCGCGCCGTGCGCGCCCGTGAACATTCGCCAGGCCGTGGCGTCGGTGGTCGTCTGATGGGAGTGGAACGGCGGATTGTTGAGCACGAGATCGGCACTCCCGTCCGCCACTCCGGCGAGCCCGTCCCCGACCCGGAACTCGGCATGCCCCGGAACGCCGTTCGCCTTGTACGTCGACTCCGCCGAGGCCACGGCCTGGAACGACTCGTCCACGAACAGCACCTCGGCCTCGGGATTCGCCAGCGCCACCGCCGTTCCGACCACCCCGTTGCCACAGCCCAGGTCCACGACCCGCTGCGCACCCTTGCTGTCCGGCAGATGCTGGAGGAAGAACCGGGTGCCGACGTCGAGCCGGTCGGCACAGAAGACACCCGCGTGATTGACCACGGTGCGCCCCGAGACCGCGCCGACGCCGTCGGGCAGCTCATAGCGGTACGGCCACGGGCTGGCGGCCGTGCGCGTCGCCGGCCCGGGAGTGCAGAAGATGAGCCGCGCCTTCTTCTCGGCGAGCGAGGTGCGGGTCGGTCCGAGGATCCGCTCGAACAGCTTCAGCGTCGAGGTGTGGATCTCCTTCACCATCCCGGTCCCGACGACGACCGTGCCCTCGTGCACCGCGGGCGCCAGCCGCAGCAGCTGGTCCTCCAGCAGGGCGAGGCTCTTCGGCACCCGCACCAGCAGGACGTCGATCCGGCCGGGCGGCGGGTCCTGGGTGGTGAGGAGCCGCACCGCCCCGGTCTCGACACCGCCCCGGACCATGTTCGCCCGGGTCGCCTCCTGGGAGAGGTAGGAGTCGGTGATCTGCACCGGCCGGTGTACGGCCAGCGCCGTGGACAGCGCTCCCCAGCGGTCGCCCAGGACCACGACCGTGCCGGACAGCGGGACCGCCTGTTCGGCCAGGTGCGTCAGGAGGTACTCGTCCGAGGCGTCCCAGGCACGCAGCCTGTCACGCGGGTCCTCGGGGAAACGGGCCAGCGCGAGCTGGCCCCAGGGCGTCGCCATACGGTCGTTCATCGTGGGTCCAGGCTATCGGAGCCGCAGCTCAGGCCTTGTCGGGCAGGATGGCCTCATGAATGCCGAGCTGTTCCCCAGGCCCCGCACGGAGGTCGCGCCGGGCGCGGTGCACCTGCCGGACTGGCTCGACACGAGCCGGCAGCACGAGCTGCTGGAGGCCTGCCGCGAGTGGGCCCGCCCCCCGGCCGGCCTGCGCTCGGTCCGCACCCCCGGCGGCGGCACGATGACCGCCCGGCAGGTCTGTCTGGGCTGGCACTGGTACCCGTACGCCTACGCCCGCACCGTCGTCGACGGCGACGGAGCCCCGGTCAAGCCGTTCCCCGAGTGGCTGGGGGAGCTGGGCCGAAGCGCGGTGCGGGACGCGTTCGGGGCACCCTCTCCCACGGCGGGCAGCGCACTCGGGGCGACCTCACCGTCGTACGACATCGCACTGATCAATTTCTACGAGGGCGACGCCCGCATGGGCATGCATCGCGACAGCGACGAGACGGCGGACGACCCGGTGGTGTCCCTGAGCCTCGGCGACACCTGTGTCTTCCGGTTCGGTAACACCCATACGCGGACGAAGCCGTACACGGACGTCGAGCTGCGCAGCGGCGACCTGTTCGTGTTCGGCGGGCCATCGAGGCTCGCGTACCACGGGGTGCCGAAGGTGTACCCGGGTACCGCGCCCCCGGAGTTGGGGCTGGCCGGGCGGCTGAACATCACGCTCAGAGTCAGTGGCCGGTAGGACGGCGGTACAGCGGATCATGGGAGACTCGGCCTCATGAGCGGCAAGGCGGACCCCCGGCCGACGGGGGAAGGAACGACCTCGAGGACGCGGTTGGACCGGGGACGCGGTGCGCTCGGGCCCGCTCTGGAGCTGGTCCACACCGGACGCGCCCCCACCCGCGCCGTGCTCACCGCCGAACTCGGAGTGACGCGCGCCACGGCCGGCGCGGTCGCCGCCGAGCTGGAGGCGCTCGGGCTGATCCGGGTCGACGCCCGGCCCGGCGCGGCCGCCGGTTCGCAGGGCCGGCCCTCGCACCGGCTCGCGATCGCCGAGGAAGGGCCCGTCGTCCTCGCCGCGCAGGTGCACGCCGACGGATTCCGGGCGGCGCTGGTCGGCCTGGGCGGCCGGATCGTCGCCACCGCACCCGGCTGCGAGACCGTCGACGCCGACCCGGCGAAGGTCCTCGCCTCGGTCGTCGAGGCGGGCGCCGAACTGCTGCGCACCACCGGCCTGCGCTGTGTGGGCGCCGGTCTCGCGGTCCCCTCCGCCGTCGCCGAGCCCGACGGGACCGCGCTGAACCCGCTGCACCTGGCCTGGCCCGTGGGCGCCCCCGTACGCCGGATCTTCGCGGAGTGCGTCCGTGCCGCCGGTATCGCCGGACCGGCCTTCGCGGGCAACGACGTCAACCTCGCCGCGCTCGCCGAGCACCGGCACGGCGCGGGCCGCGGCGCCCGCGACCTGCTGTGCGTGGCCACCGGGCACCGGGGCGTCGGCGGGGCGCTGGTCCTCGACGGCCGTCTGCACACCGGCAGTTCGGGCCTCGCGCTCGAAGTCGGCCACCTGACCGTCAATCCCGAGGGCCGTCCCTGCCACTGCGGCAGCCGCGGCTGCCTGGACGTCGAGGCCGACCCGCTCGCCTTCCTCGACGCCGTGGGCCGCGAGCCCGGACCCGAGGTGTCCCTGCTCCAGCAGTCCAACGAACTGATCCGCGACCACTACGACGACCCGGCCGTCCGCACCGCCACCGAGGCCCTCATCGACCGCCTCGGACTGGGCCTCGCGGGCCTGGTGAACATCCTCAACCCGGACCGCATCATCCTCGGCGGCCTGCACCGCACCCTCCTCGACGCCGACCCGCACCGGCTGCGCGCGGTCGTCGCCGACCGCAGCCTGTGGGGGCAGAGCGGCGGTGTACCGATCCTCGCGTGCACCCTCGACCACAACAGCCTGGTCGGTGCCGCCGAGTTGGCGTGGCAGCCGGTGCTGGACGACCCGCTGGGCGCGCTAACCCACCAGTGACTGGATGCCGAGCACGGAGACCAACTCCAGCTTCTCGGCGGCCTCGGTCCCCGGCTCGGCCGAGTAGACGAGGATGTGCAGATCGTTGCCCTCCACCCGCAGCAGATCGCAGTCCAACGTCACCAGGCCCACCTGCGGATGCTCGATCGTCTTGCGCGAAGCCTCCAGCCGGCCGACCACACCCGCGTCCCACAGCTCGGCGAACCGCTCACTCCCCGCCCGCAACTCCGCGATCAGGCGCCGCAGTTGCGGATCGGCGGGATACCGCGAGGCGGTCGACCGCAGTTCGGCGACCATGGCGGCCTCGAAAGCGCGCCGCTCCTCGGGAGTGTGCCGGACCCGGCCGGGTGCGCCGAGGAAATTGCGCCACACCCCGTTGCGCTCGAAGCCGCGCAGACCGGAGGGGTCGCCCATCAGCGCCGCGTACATCGGATTCGCCACGAGCAGGGTCATCGCCGCGTCGGAGACCCCGACGGGGGTGCCCACCAGCCGGTCCAGCAGCCGCTGCACGCTCGGCGTGATGTACCCGGGCACCGTCTCGGGACCCGGCGGCACCAGCCCGGCCAGCCGGAACAGATACCCCCGCTCGTCCCGCGACAGCCGCAGCGCCCGCGCCAGCGCCTCCACGACCTGCCTCGACGGACTGGCCGCCCGGCCCTGTTCGAGACGGGTGACGTAGTCGACCGAGATCCCCGCCAGCAGCGCCAGCTCCTCACGCCGCAGCCCGGCCGCCCGCCGCTGACCACCGGCCGGCAGCCCCGCGGTCTCGGGGGCGACCCGGTCGCGCCAGCGCCGCAGCGCCTGCCCCAGTTCCGTCGTCGTCATGCCTCCAGTCAACCGCGTCGGCCGACACCGTGCCTGGTACTGCGAGTCCCAGGAAGAACGGTCTTCTGGCTGTCCCGCCGGTCCGGCAGGACGGTGGAGCCATGACTACGACACTCATCACCGGAGCCAACAAGGGCCTGGGCCTCGAGGCCGCCCGTCAACTCGTCGCCGCAGGTCACACCGTCTACATCGGCGCCCGGAACGCCGAACGCGGCCGCAGCGCCGCCGAACGGCTCGGAGCCCGGTTCGTCCAGCTCGACGTCACCGACGACGCCTCCGTCCAGGCCGCCGCGAAGATCATCGAGGCCGAGGGCGGGCTCGATGTCCTGGTCAACAACGCCGGCATCGAGGTCCGGGGCGAGAACAACGCCATCCCGGCCGCCGCCGACACCACCGCCGACGAGATGCGCACGGTGTTCGAGACCAACGTCTTCGGCGTCGTCCGTGTGACCCACGCCTTCCTGCCGCTGCTCCAGCGGTCCGCGGCCCCCGTCGTCGTGAACGTGAGCAGCGGCCTGGCCTCGCTGTCCCGGCTGTCCGACCCGGACTCACCGGCGCACTTCTACCAGGCACTGGCCTACCCGTCGTCCAAGACCACGGTCAACATGATCACCGTGCAGTACGCGAAGGCGTTCCCGGCCATCCGGATCAACGCGGTCGAGCCCGGCTTCACCGCGACCGACCTCAACGGCCGCACGGGCACCCAGACAGTCGAACAGGGCGCCGAGATCATCGTCCGCATGGCCCGGCTGGGCCCCGACGGCCCGACCGGCCGCTACGTCGACGTCGACGGCTCGCTGCCCTGGTGATCCTCGGCGGTCTCCAGGATCCGCGTCCGAGGCGCCCCGGCCAGCGCCGGGGCGTTCCCGGGCGAGCCCCACACTGTTGACTTCAGGAATCCCAGGAACCGCTCGGCACCCGCCACGTCGTCGAAATCGAGGTCCACGACGACGTAGGCGGGGTCGTCGACGGGCCGCTGGACGCGATGGCGCCGTACGCCCGCGTCGGCACGCGCGCCCGCGAAGCGGTCGAAAGCCGCCTTCCAGGTGGCGAAGTCCGTGATCGGATGCTCGATGTGCAGGGTCGGCATGATTCCTCCTCGGCGCTCGTCACCAGGCTGCGCCGGACCGCACGGTGCCGTACATCCCAGAAATGTGGGGATACGCTCGGGCCATGTCCGGACGGGACCGCGTCGTGCGGCTGTGCGAGGCGGGCGGCGACGCCCGGGAACTGCGCCTGCGGCTCCTCGACGAGCTCCGCGCCACCATCGGGTTCGACGCGTACGCCTTCCTCCTCACCGACCCGGAGACCTCGGTCGGCTGTGCCCCGATCGCCGACGTCCCCGTCCTGCGGGAGCTGCCCCGGGCGATCCGCCTCAAGTACCTGACACGGGCGAACCGTTGGACGGAGCTGCGGGACACCGCCCTGCTCAGCGACCTCCCCGACCGCTCGGTGAGCCCGCTCTGGAACGAGCTCCTGCGCCACCACGGCATCCGCGACATCGCCTCGGCGGTCTTCCGGGACCGCCACGGCACCTGGGGCTTCCTCGACCTGTGGCGCCGCGACCGCGACTTCACCCCGGCGGAGGCGGCCCGCCTCGCCGACCTCACGGCGCCGATCACGACGGCGCTGCGCCGCAGCCAGGCTGCCACCTTCGTCGTACGACCGTCCCACGAGCCCCGCTCCGAACCCCTGGTGCTGGTGCTGTCGCCCGACATGGGAGTCGTCGGCCAGACCCCGGGCACCCACGCCTACCTGCGTGTCCTGGTCCCCCCGGAGCACGGCCGCCCGACCGTGCCGGCCGGCGCCTACAACGTGGCCGCCCAGCTCCTGGCCGTGGAGGCCGGGGTCGACGACCATCCGCCGCGGGCCCGCGTGCACCTCGCCGACGGACTCTGGCTGACCCTGCGCGCCGCACGTATGGAGAGCGCCGTCGCCGTCACCATCGAGGAGTCCGCACCCGCCGAGCGGCTGTCCGTCTTCTGCCGGGCCCACGCCCTCAGCGCCCGGGAGACCGAACTCGTCGGCCTGCTCGCCAAGGGCGGCGACAGTCGTAAGGTCGCCGCCACCATGTACGTCTCCGAGCGCACCGTGCAGGACCACCTGAAGTCGGTGTTCGCGAAGACGGGCACCCACAACCGCCGCGACCTGCTCGCCCGCGCGCTCGGCGCGTAGGCTCGGGGCCATGCGGATCTCCGTCTCCTCGGACATGGACGAACCCGTGGCCCGCGGCCTCGTCGCCGAGCTGCGCGCACGCGGTCACGAAGTGGTCGCCCACGGGGCGTTGCACCCCGGCTCCGACCCCCGGTGGGCGGCCTGCTCGGAGTCGGCGGCCCGGGACGTCGCCACCGGGGCGGCGGACCAGGCGGTCGTCTGCTGCTGGACCGGCACGGGCGCGTCGATCGCCGCGAACAAGGTCCCGGGCGTACGGGCCGCCCTGTGCACCGACGCCTACACCGCGGACGGCGCCCGCCGCTGGAACGACGCCAACGTCCTCGCCCTCAGCCTGCGCCTGACCTCCGAGCCGCTGCTCAAGGAGATCCTCGACGCCTGGTTCACCGCCGAGGCCAGCGGGGACGCCGAGGACCGGGAGAACGTGGCCCGGATCGGGCGCCTGGACCGCAGGGAGCCATGATTCCGGGCGGGCTCATGGAGCCGTGAGGCTCCACAGCGCGGCCACCAGCGGTCGGCGCAGATCGGCCCGCCGTACGCACAGCCCGATGGGAAACGGCTCCGGCGCGGGATCCGCCGCGACCACCGACAGCCGGTCGCGCACCGCACTGTGCTCCAGTACGAGACGGGGGACCACCCCCGTGCCGCAGCCGAGGGCGACGAGCGTCAACAGCCCTTCGTGGCCGTCCGGTTCGCAGGCCACCTCGGGCGCGGTGCCGCGGGCGCGGAACCAGCGGTCGGCGGCGTCGCGCACCAGGCCGCGGTGGGGGAGGACGAAGGGTCCGGCGAGGTCCGGGTCGGGCCGGTCCCGGGCCGTGACCAGGACCAGCTCGGTGACCGCGACCGTCCGGCCCACCAACGGCTCCGGCAGCCGCGCCGGGATCCCCGCCACGGCCACGTCCACCTCGCCCTCGTCCAGCCGGGCCAGCGCCGCCGCCGCGTCACCGGTGCGCAGGTCGAGCCGTACCTGAGGGTGCGCGGCGCGGAACGGGGCCAACAGGTCCGGCAGCAGCGCCTGGCAGGCGGTCACCGTGGCGAACACGGCCAGCCGGCCGGTGAGTTCGGCCGGATCGGGGTGCTCCTCGCGGTAGGAGCGCCACAACTCCAGTGCCTCGACGGCGTAGGCGCGGAACCGGTGCCCCTCCGCCGTCAACGACACCCCGCGCGGGCCCCGATCGAGCAGCCGGTGCCCGAGCCCGGCCTCCAGCCGCTGCACGGTCCGCGTGAGCGTCGCAGCGCTGACGTGACAGTCGAGACTGGTCCGCCCGAAGTTCAGCGTCTGCGCCAGATGCAGGAAAAGCCGCAAGTCCCGATGGTCTTCACGCATACTGTGACCTGCGTCTTTCATTTGATGCAACACCCCGCTTCAGATGTTGTGCTTGCCGCAACACTCGTCCGGAGCCTACAACTCGACCATGACCTCGACCACGTACAGCTCCCGTGTCTTCTCCCTCGAGACGATGGACGTGCCCGGCGGCACCGAGACCATCCTGCGCGGCGGCCGGCACCTCTTCCCGCTGCTTCCGCAGGCCTTCGCCGGGGTCCGCCGCATCGGTGTCATCGGCTGGGGCCCGCAGGGCCGCGCCCAGGCACTGAACCTGCGCGACTCGCTCGCCGGCACGGACATCCGGGTGGCCGTCGGACTGCGCCCCGGCTCGCGCTCGGCCGCCGACGTCCGCGCCCTCGGCTTCACCGAGGAGGACGGCACCCTCGGTGACTGGCTCACCGTCACCGCCGACAGCGACCTGGTGATCCTGCTGATCGCGGACGCCGCACTCGCCGCCCACCACCAGGAGATCTTCGCGGCCCTCAAGCCGGGCGCCGCCATCGGCCTCTCGCACGGCTTCCTGCTCGGCCACCTCCGCGAGACCGGCGGCGACTTCCCGCCGGGACACGCGGTGATCGCGGTGTGCCCCAAGGGCATGGGCGACTCGGTGCGGCGGCTCTACCAGCAGGGCGCCGAGATCAACGGCGCCGGGATCAACAGCAGTTACGCGGTCCACGCCGACCCCGACGGCCGGGCCGTCGACCTCGCGCTGGGCTGGTCGGTGGCGCTCGGCTCGCCGTACACCTTCCGCACCACGCTCGCCGGCGAGTACCTCTCCGACATCGTCGGCGAACGCGCCATCCTGCTGGGCGCCGTCCACGGCATCGTCGAGAGCCTGTTCACGCGCTGCCGCCTCGCCGGGGACGACGAGGTGACGGCGTACGAACGCTCCTGCGAGAACGTGACCGGCCCGATCGCCCGCACCATCTCCCGAGCCGGTCTGCGGGCGGTCCGCGAGAACCTCGACGCAGCCGCCCGTGACGTGTTCGACCGCGCATACACGGCGACGTACGGCCCCGCCCGCGAGATCGTCGCGGAGATCTACGACGAGGTCGCCGACGGCACGGAGCTGCGCAGTGTGATCCTGGCCGAACGGCGGCTCGGTGCCCGCGAGATGAGCCGGATCGGGGGCTCGCCGATGTGGTCGGTGAGCGACCGGGCGCACGCCCGCCGGGCCGAACGCGACCTGCCCGTGGACCCGTTCACCGCCGGGGTCTTCGTCGCCACCATGACGGCCCAGATCGACGAGTTCGCCGATCGCGGCCACCCCTGGTCCGAGATCGTCAACGAGTCCGTCATCGAGGCCGTGGACTCGCTCCTGCCCTACATGCACGCCCGCGACGTCGCCCACATGGTCGACAACTGCTCCCGCACGGCCCGCCTCGGAGCCCGCCGCTGGGGCCCGCGCTTCCAGAGCGCCTACGAGCAGATCGCCTTCCCGGCCGCCGGACTCCCCGCGGACACCGCCCTGTTGGCCGCCTTCGACGCCCACCCGGTGCACGAAGCCCTGGCCGCGGCGGCCAAACTGAGGCCGTCGGTGGACATCTCGGTGGCGTAGGAAGAAATGGTTTGCCGCCGGTGATCCCGGTCGGATAGGAAGCCTGCATGCTCAAAGGCGCCAAGGTCGGGCTCAGGGCCCGCCACGAGGACGACATCCCGATCCTGCGGACCGAGCTCTACGACGACGTGGCCAACTCCGCGCGGGCCGAAGGCCGGCCGTGGCGGCCGATCACGCCGGGCTCGAAGGACTCGCGGCTAGTGGTGGACGACAAGGAGGAAGGGCACGTCCCGTTCTCCGTGGTGGAGCTGGACGGCGGCACCCTGGTCGGCACCGCGACACTGTGGGGCATCGACAACCACAACCGGTTCGCGCACATCGGCCTCGGCCTGCGGCCGTCCGCTCGCGGCAAGGGCTACGGCACCGACGTGGTCGCGGTGCTGTGCCACTACGGCTTCATCGTGCGAGGTCTGCAGCGGCTCCAGATCGAGACGCTGTCGGACAACGCCGCGATGCTGCGCTCGGCCGAGCGCAACGGCTTCGTCCGCGAGGGCGTGCTGCGCTCCTCGGCCTGGGTGATGGGCGAGTTCATGGACGAGGTGTTGCTCGGGCTCCTCGCCCGGGACTGGAAGCCCGCGACGGCCACCTGATCCGCCGCACAGGCCCTACTCCCCGGGCTCGTGCTGCGGCGGAGTGTGCCGTTCACGCCGTCATGGCCGGTCAGTACCTGGAACCGGTCGTCCGGGGGGGGATGCCGATCGTCTCCACCATCGCCTCGTGCACGGCACGGCCCAGGGCGTCGAGCCGGCCGGGGTCGGTGCCCAGGGTGTCGATGCGGACGAACGGCATGTCCGTGGTTGTCCTTTCAGACGCGACGCGGCCGGGGGACCAGTTCGCCGCCGCAGTTGGGGCAGATGCCCCGCATCGCCTCGGTGCAGGGCACACAGAAGGTGCACTCGTACGAGCAGATCCGGGCCGGGGCGTCCGGCGGCAGTTCGGCCGTCTCACAGCGTTCGCATCTCACGCGCATCTCCAGTGCCATCCGTACTCCCGCTTTCTCTTCCGGTCAGTGCCACTCGACGCCGAGGGCCCGCCCAGGATTCTCGCCCATGATGCGTTCGACCAGTTCAGCGCCCAGTTCCGCCGCCAACCGCGGCCGCACCCGACGCAGCAGATACGGCATCCCGGGACCGCCGTTGACCGAACGTGCCGCCGCGGTCGTCGTGTCGCCGCCCAGGAGGAGCCGATCGCCGTGGCCCGCCTCGGACAGGGCCCGTACGGCGTCCGGCATCCGCCAGTCCGTGGCGTGGTTCGCACGTGAGGGTCCGTCGAAGGCCAGGTAACAGCCGGACGCCGCGGCCTGCCGGTGCACCACGAGGTCGGGGGAGCGGTTCAGATGGCCCAGGACCACCCGGTACGGCGCCACGCCCAACTCGCCGCACAGCAGGTCCAGTGCGTCGAGCGCGCCGGTGCCCAGCTCCAGGTGGACCGCGATCGGCGCACCGGTCGCGTGGTGCGCCTCGGCCGCCGCGGTCATCGTCCAGCGGGCGTGTGCGTCGAGGGCGTGGAAACCGCCGGCGACCTTGATGAGTCCGGCGCGGACCCCCGACGTGCCGATCCCGTCGGTCAGTTCGGCGACGAAGACCTCGGCGAGCCTGCCGCGCAGTTCCCTCAGGGTCCGGTCGTCGTAGTGGACGGCCTGGTGCAGCCCGGTCGCGGCCACCACCAGCACCCCCGTCTCCCGGGACAGCGGCGGCAGATCGGCGGCCCGTCTCCCCAGCCCGTACGGCGTCCACTGCACCACGCTGTGTCCGCCCTGGGCGCGGAACGCCGCCAACTCCGCGCGGGCCGCGGACACGTCCCGCAACTCCTGCCCGGGCAACTGAGGGCTGCCGAAGAACAGATGGTCGTGCGCGTCGCACACACCCAGCCGTTCCGGTCCCACATCCCCGACAACCGTACGGACCGCGCTCACCACTGGCGTCCCCGCTCCAGCCCGGCGAGCCCCGGCGCCGACAGGTGCAGCACCTGGAACACATCGCCGTCGGCCTTGGGCGTGTCATGGGTCCAGAGCGAGAAATGGAGCAACTCCCAACGGCTGGAGTCCACGACGGCCGCCGCCAGCACCGCCCCGTCCTGTGCCGCCAGCCGCCCCGCCTCACGCACCGCGTCCCCCATGACCTCCGCCAACTCCACCCCGTCCGGCACCGGTTGCCGCCTCCGTACGGCGACCCGTGCCGGCGAACCGGCGGCGCCGCCCTCCTCGTGGGCCAGCCCCGTCCACTGCCGGACCGACGGCCGCCCGAAGTCATCGCTCAGCCCCTGGAAGGCACCTCCCCACAGGAAGGAGTTCATGCCCGCCACGGTGTCCCAGAGGTAGAACGGCGCGTACTGGTTCACCGGCGAGCCGTGCACCCCGCGCTCACGCATCAGGTACGCCTTCAGTCCGAGGCCCTCCCACGCGTCGAGCAGATGCCCGACACGGGCCACACGACCGCGGATCACGCCCATGTCGTAGTCGGCGGGCAGGGTGAGTTCGTACTGCATGGCATGCATCGCGTGCCTCCTCAGGCGGGGTACTCCGCGGTGTCGACGTGCGCTTCCCAGTGCGTGGTCGTGCCGTCCTCGGTGGCCTCCACGACCGCGAGGTGGGTCATGAAGGTGCGCGGTCCGGCGCCGTGCCAGTGCCGTTCGCCCGGCTCGATCCACACGGTGTCGCCCGCCCGGATCGGCTCGACCTCGCCGCCCTCCCGCTGCACCAGCCCCTCGCCCTTCAGGACATGCAGGACCTGTCCGTGCGGATGACGGTGCCAGGCAGTGTGCGCACCAGGGGCGAAGTGGACGTTGAACATCCGCAGCCGTGAAGGGGGTTCGGGCGCGGCGATCTCGTCCAGCCACACCGTGCCGGTGAAGTTCTCCGCCGGACCCTGCCACGTGTCGGGACGCTTCCTCGTGATGTGCACGTGCCTGAACTCCTAATGCCGTGGTGAGAGAAGGGAGAGCAGTCCCCGGACGCCCGCGTCGAAGGCGGTGGGGGAGCCCGAGGCGCGGGCGAGGACATAGCCGCCCTGCACGGTGGCGACGACGGTCGCCGCGATCGCCTCGCCGTCGAGCGAAGCCGCGAACTGCCCCTGTTCCTTGCCCTCCTCGACGATCCCGGCGATCCGTTCACGCAGCCAGTCGAGGGTCTCGTCCACCGGCTCGCGCAGCTCGTCGCTCGCGATGACGTCCGGATCCATCGTCAGCCGTCCGACCGGACAGCCGCGCAGCACATCACGCTCGCGCAGCAGGTACGCCTCGATGCGCTCGTACGGCGTTCCGGGGCCGCCGAGTACTCCCTCGGCGGTAGCCCGCAACTCCGCGGCCGTGCGCCGGATCGCGGCCAGCGCGAGGTCGGGCTTGCCCTTGAAGTGGTGGTACATGCTGCCCTGCCCGGCGCCCGAACGCTCCAGGATGGCCTTGGGGCTGGTGCCCACGTAACCGCGCTCCCACAGCAGCTCTCGGGTGGACTCGATCAGACGCTCCGGGGTGCTCATACTCGCACTGTACATACTAGTAGTTACAGAAGTCGAGCCCTCACGGAGCAGCCGGAACGGCCCTTCGTACTCCCTGGGAGGTACCCGCACTGCCGCTGGCCGTACGACGACCCGCACCCCTCCCCGGGGCCAGTCTCGAGACATCACCCGAACCCACCACTAGGGAGATGACCCGAGATGCAGACCCTGGCGCACTGGGACGGCGGGCCCGGCCCGTGGATCCTTCTCTTCCCGCTGATCTGGGCGGCCGTCGTGGTCGGCGCCGTCACCGTCCTGCGCCGCACCGGCCTGCGCGGCCGCCGTGGCCCGTGGCGCGCGACGGCCGACACCGGTCCGTCCGGCGACTCGCCCATCGCCATGCTCGGCCGCCGCTTCGCCTCCGGCGAGATCGACGAGGACGAGTACTGGCGCCGGCTGTCCGTCCTGGACGAGCAGTTCGGCCGCACGGGCAAGGGCGGTGCGGCATGACGACCACGACCGCCGTCCGGTCGGCCGCCCGGGTGGTCGACGCCGTGAAGGTCTACGGCACCGGCGACACCGGCGTGAGGGCCCTGGACGGGGTGAGCGTCGACTTCCCGGTCGGCCGCTTCACCGCGATCATGGGGCCCTCGGGCTCCGGCAAGTCCACCCTGATGCACTGCGCGGCCGGTCTCGACACGCTCACCTCGGGCACCGCCCACATCGGCGACACCGAACTGGGCTCCCTCGACGACCGCCGCCTGACCCTGCTGCGCCGCGAGCGTGTGGGCTTCGTGTTCCAGGCGTTCAACCTGGTGCCCACCCTGACCGTCGAGGAGAACATCACGCTCCCCCTCGACCTCGCGGGCGGCAAGGGCGACCGCGAGTGGATCGACGCACTCGTCGACGTCGTCGGCCTGCGCGACCGCCTCCACCACCGCCCCTCCGAACTCTCCGGCGGTCAGCAGCAACGCGTCGCCGTGGCAAGGGCGTTCGCCGGCCGGCCGGACGTCGTCTTCGCCGACGAACCGACCGGCAACCTGGACTCCCGCTCCGGCGGCGAGGTCCTCGGCCTCCTCGGCCGTGCCGTACGCCAGACGTCCCGCACGGTCGTCATGGTCACTCACGACCCGGTGGCCGCCGCCCACGCCGACGAGGTCGTCTTCCTCGCGGACGGGCGCCTGGTCGACCGTATGACCGCACCGACCGCCGACAAGGTCCTGGACCGCATGAAGGCCTTCGACACCACCTCATCCCTCGGAGGGCCGTCATGAACGCCTCCGTCCGCCTGAGCGTGTCCTCTCTGCGCGCCCACAAGCGCCGCTTCGCCGGAACCTTCCTCGCGGTGTTCCTCGGCGTCGCCTTCCTGGCCGGCACGCTCGTCATGGGCGACACCCTGCGCGCCAGCTTCGACACGATGTTCGGCAGGGCGACCAGCGGCACGGACGCCGTGGTCCGCAGCGCCGACGCCATCACCACACCGGGCGAGAGCGAGGGCGTGCGCCAGCCGGTCGCCACCGACCTGGTGAAGACCGTCGAGCAGGTCCCCGGCGTGGCGGCCGCCGCCCCCAGCATCCAGGGCGCGGGCCAACTGGTCGGCGCGAACGGCGACCCCATCGGCGGCCAGGGTCCGCCCACCCTCGCGGGCAACTGGATCGCCGACCCCGAGCTCAACGCCTACCAGCTCGCCGAGGGCCGCGCCCCCGCCAAGTCGGGCGAGGTCGTCATCGACCGGGGCACCGCCGAGCGCGGCGACCTGAAGATCGGCGACACGACGACTCTGCGAACGCCGGACCCGGTCGAGGTGACGATCGTCGGCCTGGCGACCTTCGGCGGCGAGGACGGCATGGCCCAGGTGACGTTCGCCGGCATGACGCAGGCCGACGCCGAGAAGTACCTCACCGCACGGCCCGGCGAGGCGGCCACCATCCAGGTGCGCGCCGGTCCCGGCGTCAGCCAGCAGGAGCTCGTCGACCGGCTGACTCCCGTACTGCCCAAGGGAGTCGAGGCGATCACCGGTCAGAAGTCGGCCGAGGAGAACACCGAGATGATCTCCAGCCAGTTCCTGACCATCTTCACCCTCTTCCTCCTCGTCTTCTCCGGCGTCGCCCTGCTGGTGGCGACCTTCTCCATCCACAACACCTTCGCGATCGTCGTCGCCCAACGCACCCGCGAGAACGCTCTGTTGCGAGCCCTGGGCGCCTCCCGCCGCCAGGTCACCGTGTCGACCCTGGTGGAGGCGACCGCGGTCGCGGTGACGGCCTCGCTCGCGGGTCTGGCGGGTGGCATAGGCATCGCCGCGGGTCTCCAGGTCCTGTTCCCGGCGATCGGATTCCCGTTCCCCGAGGGTGACTTGGTGGTCAGTGCACTGTCCATGCTGCTGCCGCTCGCGGTCGGCATCGTGGTCTGCCTCGGCTCCGCGCTCCTGCCCGCCGTACGGGCGGGCCGCACCGCCCCCATGGCGGCACTGCGTGAAACCGCCGTCGACGCCTCGGGCGCCTCCCGCGTCCGCGCCGTCACCGGTATGGGCCTCGTCGCGCTCGCCCTCGGCGTGACGATCAGCGGCGTCCTCGTCTCCCCGTCCCTGTGGCTCGCGGGCACCGGTGCCGTCCTGGCCCTGGCCTCGTTCGTGGTCCTCGGCCCGGTCGCCTCCACCACAGCGGTACGCGCCCTCGGAGGCCCCCTCGACCGGCTGCGCGGAGTCACGGGGGGCCTCGCCCGCCGCAACGCCCTGCGCAGCCCCAAGCGCACGGCCGCCACCGCCAGCGCCCTGATGATCGGTGTCGCGGTCGTCTCCCTGTTCACCGTGTTCGCCGCGTCCCTGAAGGCGACCATGGACCAGACCGTCTCCCGCTCCTTCGCGGGTGACATCGCGGTGAGCACTCCGGCGTTCGGCGCGGGCGGCAGCGGCCTGAGCCCTCGTCTGGCCGACGCCGTCGACAAGCTGCCCGAGGTGGACACGGCCGTCGGACTCGGCCGCGGAGTCGCCGAAGTCGACGGCAAGGGCAGGGCGTTGACCGTCACCGACCCGCTGGCGCTGGAGCGCACCTTCGACCTGGGCACGGTCAAGGGGTCCCTGAGCGGTCTCGGCACGGACGGCATCGCCATCACCGAGAGCGAGGCCGACAAGCAGGGACTGAAGACCGGCGACACGACCCGGCTGACGTTCACCGACGGCAAGAAGGAGACCTTCACGGTCCGTGCCGTCTACGGCCGGTCCGAACTCGCGGGGGAGTACGTCATCACCCGCGCGGCCTGGGAACCGCACCGCACCCAGGACTCCGACACCCTCGTCGCCGTGTCCTTCAAGGACGGCGTGAGCACGGACACCGGCAAGGCCGCGGTGGAGAAGGTGGCCGAGAGCTACGGCAACCCCGAGGTGCAGACCCGGGACGAGTACGCGCAGTCCTCGGCGGGTGGCATCGACATGATGCTCACCCTGGTCTACGCCCTGCTGGCCCTGGCGGTCCTCATCGCACTCCTCGGCATCGCCAACACCCTGACCCTGGCGATCCACGAACGCACCCGGGAACTGGGCCTGCTGCGGGCGGTCGGCCAGACCCGCTCCCAGCTGCGGGCCATGGTCCGCTGGGAGTCGGTCCTGGTGGCCGCGTTCGGCACGGTCGGGGGCCTGGCGCTCGGCGGGTTCCTCGGCTGGGTCCTGGTCAAGGCCTCCGACGGCGCGAGCGACAGCGACTTCGCCTTCGCGATGCCGCCGCTGCAACTCGCGATCGTGGCCCTGGTGGGCCTGGCGGCGGGCGCCTTGGCGGGCCTGCGCCCGGCCCGTCGCGCGGCACGCCTGGACGTACTGCGGGCGATCGCCACCGAGTGAGACGGGGGCTGCTGCAGGATGTCACCGCCCGGTCAGCCGACAACGGCCGACCGGGCGGGAGCATGTTCGGTCCTGAGGGCGTCGACCTCGGCGAACACCCGAGGTGTCTTCTCCGCGACACGCCGCGGCGGACGTGCCGCCCCGGCCTTCACGGCAGCCGGCGCGGAAAGCGCGAACCACACGACCTTGCCCGCCTCCCCGTCCGGCCGCACGCCCCAGCTCTCGCTGACGGCGGCCACCATGGCGAGACCTCGCCCGCGGGTGGCGAGCGTGTCGGCTTCCAGGAGGTCGTCGGGCATGTCCTCCACGACCGGCAGACGCGGGTCGTGGTCGTACACCGAGACCATGAGTCGGTCGAGGACCACCTCGATCTCCACGGTGCACATCTTGTCGGGCTGGGCGTGCCGGTGGACGTTGGTCAAGAGCTCCGTCACACCGAGCGCCGCCCGGTCTATGAGGGGGTCGAGATGCCAGTAGCGCAACTGCGCAGAGACGATTCTGCGGACCTGGCCGATCCGCGACGGCAGGGCTTGGAGCTCCACCGTGCAGTGCCTGCTTGGGTGACTGATCACGGCTGCGACTCCCCGACTGAAGAGGTCCGGAAGAACACGGAGTTCGGATCGATCCAGCAAGGCGCCTGGTGAAACGGCTGCCTGCTGCCATGCCCGGCGGGCTGGTTCGCAGCGTTATCGCCGGTAAACCCAGAGTGACGTGAGAACAGCGTGACTCAGGGGGTGGGGTCCCGCAACTCGCGGTGCCTCACCCGTTACGTCCCGCGGCCCTCCGTACGGCCTCGATGAACCGGCGTGCCGCGGGTGGACCCGGCTCGCCCGGCGCTGGGTCGTGATCGCCGAGGGTCAGCAGATACCGCTTGCCGTTGAGGTCGGCGAGTGCCCGGTCGTCGGCCGCGAACCAGGGCTTGGACGCCCGCACCGCCTGCACCGGTGCGCTGTCGATCTCGCTGCCGTAGCTGGTGAGCAACTCCAGCCTGCCGTCGCTGATCCGGACCTGTCCGGCCCGGGTGAGCGAACGCAGCCGCTTCCCGATCCGCACGCCCGTGGCCGTGAACTCCGGCTCCGCCATGCTCCCCGCCCCCTAGTGCGTTCTCGGTGTGCCGGCCCATGATCCGGCTCGTTACGTGATCCAGTGTGCGCCCCCGTCCGGGACCGGCGCGCCCCGTTCGGAGCAGTCTGCCCGCACCCGGCGTCGAGCACCAGTGCGCATGCGACCCCCGGTACGGGAGCCCGGAGCACTCGTCCGAATGCGCCCCCATGGCCTTGCGGAGCCCGGCCCCCAGGGTGGCCTTTGGGGTGCTCAAAGGTGTGTTTATGCAGGTGAGAAGCGTGCGGAAGGTGCATATGATCGATGCGTCGACAGCGCGATCCGCCGTCGGCGCGAAGCCTAAGGAGCCCCGCCGTGAGCACCCCCCAGCAGATCCGGACCGGCGCCACCCTCGACGTCGACCACAGCGACGCCGCCTACCGTGCCTGGCTGAAAGAGGCCGTACGCAAGGTCCAGGCCGATGCCAACCGCTCGGCCGACACGCACCTCCTGCGCTTCCCGCTGCCGGAGAAGTGGGGCATCGACCTGTATCTCAAGGACGAGTCGACCCACCCGACCGGCAGCCTCAAGCACCGTCTCGCCCGCTCCCTGTTCCTCTACGGTCTGTGCAATGGCTGGATCCGGCCCGGCCGCCCGGTGATCGAGGCGTCCAGCGGCTCGACGGCCGTCTCCGAGGCGTACTTCGCCGGACTGATCGGCGTGCCCTTCATCGCCGTCATGCCGCGCACGACCAGCGCCGAGAAGATCCGCCTCATCGAGTTCCACGGCGGCCAGTGCCACTTCGTGGACGACTCGCGCAGGATGTACGAGGAATCGGCCCGGCTCGCGGTGGACACCGGCGGCCACTACATGGACCAGTTCACCTACGCGGAACGGGCCACGGACTGGCGCGGCAACAACAACATCGCCGAATCCATCTTCCGACAGCTGGAGTTGGAGCGGTTCCCGGAACCCGCGTGGATCGTTGCCACGGCCGGCACCGGCGGCACCTCGGCGACCATCGCCCGTTACGTCCACTACACCCAGCGCGACACCCGCATCTGTGTCGCCGACCCGGAGAACTCCTGTTTCTTCGAGGGCTGGACCACCGGCGATCCGGACGTCACCTGCGACTGCGGCTCCCGCATCGAGGGCATCGGCCGGCCGCGCATGGAGCCGAGCTTCGTGCCCGGCGCCGTCGACCGGATGATGAAGGTCCCCGACGCCGCCAGCGTCGCCGCCGTACGGGCGCTGGAACAGGCCATCGGCCGCAAGGCGGGCGGCTCGACCGGCACCGGTCTGTGGAGCGCGCTGAAGATCGTCGCCGAGATGGTGGCCGAGGGACGGCGGGGCAGCGTGGTGACGCTGCTGTGCGACCCCGGGGACCGGTACCTCGACAAGTACTACTCGGACGCGTGGCTGGCCGAACAGGGTCTGGACATCCAGCCGTACGCGGCGGCGATCGAGTCGCTGCTCGAGACGGGCGTCTGGCCCTGCTAGGCAGCGATACGCCGGTCCAGTGCGGTGACCGCGCGCCGGAACGCCCGCCCCAGCCCGGCACGTCCGAGCTTCGCCGTGAAGCGGATCGGGGCCGTGCCGTCCAGGGCGAAGGTCCAGCGCACCAGAGTGCCCGTTCCCGAGGGGGTGAGCCGCCACTCCTCGGCGAAGGCGTGGATGCCGGGGGTGTTCGCCACGTCGACGCGGTAGGCGTACACCTCGGGTTCCTTCGCCGCGATGATCGTCTCCTGGAAGCGTCCGCCACCCCTGAGACGGATCTCGCGCGTCGAGCCGTCGCCGGTCGGCCGGGCGTGGGTGACCGCCGAGAACCACTCCGCCCAGCCCGGCACATCATCGGCGAGGGCCCGGTAGACGGCCTCCGGGCCGGCGGACATCTCCCGGGCGAAGACCATGCGCACGGGAGCGACCTCGATGAAGTCGAGCCCCACGGTGCGCAGTTGGTGAGCCACGGTCACACCCCCAGGTGACGACAGAGGGGTGACACCCTAACTGACGCTCAGTCAGCTGTCTGTAGCCCCACCGGGCTCACCGGCCACCACCAGCCGCCGCAGATGCTCGCCGACCTCCTCGCGCGCCGCCTCCGGCAGCCCCGCGTCCGTGACCAGCGTGTCGACCTGCTCCAGCGCCGCGAACGAACTCAGGCCCACCGTGCCCCACTTGGTGTGGTCGGCGACCACCACGACACGCCTCGCCGACTGCACCAGACGGCGGTTGGTCTCCGCCTCGGCGAGGTTCGGTGTGGACAGACCGGCCTCGACCGATATCCCGTGGACCCCGAGGAACAGCACGTCGAAGTGGAGCGCCGCGATCGCCTGGTCGGCCACCGGGCCCACCAGTGAGTCGGACGGCGTACGCACACCACCGGTCAGCACGACCGTGGCCGCACCCTGGCGGGGGCCCGTGGTGCGCTGCGCGGCGTGGAAGACGTCGGCCACCCGCACCGAGTTGGTGACGACCGTGAGGTCCGGCACGTCGAGCAGATGGTGGGCGAGCGCGTATGTCGTCGTGCCGCCCGAGAGGGCGATCGCGGAGCCCGGGGCGACCAGTTCGGCCGCCGCTCGCGCGATGTCCTCCTTGGCGGTCAGCTCCAGGCCCGACTTGGCCTCGAAACCCGGCTCGTGCGTGCTCGCCTCGACCACCGGGACCGCGCCGCCGTGCACCTTCTCCAGGACGCCCTGCCGGGCGAGCGCGTCGAGATCACGACGCACGGTCATGTCCGACACGCCGAGCTTGCGGGTCAGCTCGTTGACCCGGACGCCGCCGCGACGCCGGACCTCGTCCAGGATGAGGGCGCGCCGCTGCTCCGCGAGGAGGTTCTGATTCTCGCTCACGTACGCTCCGGTCCTTTCGCCTCAACCCGTCCGACACGCCCCGTGCACCTGCTCCGACGAGGACATTTTCCCCGTTCCAGGTGCATGGACGCCCCATCCTCGCACGGCACGGTACCGGTCGCGCCACCGACCGTCACGACGCGCGCATGTCACTTCGGCCTTATCCTCCGCCCCGACCGTCACACAGAACGGGGAGATTCCGTGACGAGAGGTGTACGGCGCGGCCTCAGCGGAGATCCTTGAGCCCGCACCGACATATGCGGACGGCGCGTCACGGGGGAAGAGCGAAACAGTGGAACATGTGCAGGAACGTGCCTCGACGGGCGGGCCGGAGGGCTCCGCGCTGGAGCTGCTGGTCCACGGGGTGGGCGGTACGACGCCCGAGAAGATGCTCGACGATCCGCGGACGGTGCGGATCACCGGCGACGACACGGCGGCCGTGTTCCGGCGCGCCGAGGACGCCGGGACCGACACCGGACCCGACAACCCCCGGCGCGAGCCGGTGCCCGAGGCGTACGTCTGGTGCAACCTCACCTCCGGCAACGCCTCGCGCGCCCTGTGGCTGCTGCTGCTCCCGTTCATGGTGGTCAACCTCGCCCACTGGATGCGCCCCGCCGCCCGCGGCCGCACCCGCACGGTCCGGCTGTACGGGCTGCTGGTGCGGCTGGCGGGACTGTCCCTGACGGTGCTGCTGGTCGCGGCCGTCTGCGAGGTGGCCCTCGATCTCACGGCATGGCAGTGCGCGGGCTCACGCGCCTGTGCCGACCGGCACTCCTGGCTGGGCTTCCTGTCGCCGACCGTCTCCGACGGCGGCTGGTGGAGCCGCCCCGGCCGCAGGCTCGCCCTCGCCGCCCTGCTCCCCGCCGTGCTCACCTGCCTGCTGTGGTACCTGTCCCACCGCACCTGGAACGCCTACGAGTCGCAGGCGCCGATGTCCCGCCCGGCCGAGCCCGACGAGGACACGGCCCGCACCGCCCTCGGCCGTCCCGGCTTCTGGTACGGACGCCGGCTGGTGGCCCGGCTGCGCGCCGCCCACACCGCCGCCGCCCTGCTCACGGTCGCCGCGGCCGTCGGCTCCGCGGCGGCCCGCTTCGACCGTCGTCCCGACGGACCCGCTCTGCTCGACGCGCTGGGCCGGCTCCTGATCGTGTCGCTGGCCGGCGGCGCGATCATGGTCGTCTGGGTGGTCTGCCGCCGCGGCCGCAGCGAGAACCGCCTCGACCGGGAGCTCGACGAGCATCTCGTACGACGTCTGCCGCTCGCCGCGCTCGGTCTGCTCACCCTGACCATGCTGTACGCCGGCTGGGAGCGCCCGGGATGGGAGTCGCAGGGGCGGCTGCCGGGCGACGCCACGTTCGGCGGCATCGCCCTGGTCCAGGGACTGATCGTGATCGTCATGGCCGTCGTGGCCCATACCCTGCACCGCACCCACCCCGACCCGCGCGCCGCCATGCGCGGCCTGGGCGGTCCCGCCGTCGCGATGCTCGCCTGCGCCCTCGGCGGGGTGATGTCCGGCGGTGTGTCCCAGCGTGTGGCCGACTGGCTGGACGGCACCGGAACCACCATGACCGGTCCACCCGTCCTGCTGACCTGGCAGGCGTCCGTGATCCCGCCGCTCCTCGTCGTCCTGCTGGTGCTGTGCGGGTGGCTGGGACGGCGCACCTGGCAGCTGCGCCGCACCGAGCTGGCCGGCGTGGACACCGCCTACCCGGACAAGCCCAAGGACCGGGCCCGCACCCGGCGTATCGCCAACGCCCGCGCGCTGGCCACACTCACCGACCGGGCCCCGCTGATCGTCGCCGTCACCTCCGCCACGACCCTGCTCCTGGGCGCCGGCGCACTGGTGGGCGCCCTCGCCACGGGCAAGACACCGGGCGAGACGGCGGACAGGACGTACGCCTTCGTCCAGGGCGCCGCCGAGACCGCGCAGGCGCTCGGCTCCTGGCTGATCGGGTTCGGCTTCATACTGTTCGTCACCTGGGGCCGACGCGCCTACAAGGACCCCTCCGCACGCCGCACCATCGGCATCCTGTGGGACGTCGGCACGTTCTGGCCGCGCGCCGCCCACCCCTTCTCGCCGCCCTGCTACGCCGAGCGCGCTGTCCCCGACCTGACCTGGCGGATAGCCACCTGGACGCGCGCCACCGGCGGCCGCCTGGTGATCTCCGGACACTCCCAGGGCAGCGTCCTCGCCGCCGCCGCGGCCTGGCAGCTGACACCGGCCGACCGCAGGCGGGTCGCGCTGCTGACATACGGCTCACCGCTCGAGCGGCTCTACGGACGCTGGTTCCCGGCCCACTTCGGGCCGGCCGCGCTCAGCGCCCTGCACCACGACGTCGCCTGTTGGCGCAACCTGTACCGGCCCACCGACCCCATCGGCGGCCCGGTCCGGCTGTCCGGCGAATGCGGCCCCGAGGTCGACCACGAACCCCTCAAGGACCCGCTGGCCTACGGTCGCACCGAGCAGCACCCGTTGCCCACGCCGATCCTGGGCCACTCCGACTACCAGGCCGACCCGGCCTTCGCCGAGGAGCGGGCGAAGTTGCTGGGCCGACTGCGTCCGGACGTACCGGCGCAGCGGTAGCCGCTCGGGTCAGGGAAGTTCCGGCAGGTCCTCCGCGTACAGCAGCGTCAGATCGTCCGTGCTGGGCTCCGCGACCTGGGCGACGCGGCTCGCGTGCCGCTCGACCATGGCCTCGAAGGTCTGGCGGGCGGTGCGGCCGTTGCCGAAGGCGGGGCCCTTGGGGATCGCCGTGAAGTACTTGAGGAGGGCCTCCGGCGTGCCCGACGCCAGTCGGTACTCGTGCTCGTCGGCCTGCTGCTCCACGATCCGCAGCAGCTCGTCGGGCGCGTAGTCGCCGAAGGTGATGGTCCGTGAGAAGCGGGACGCCACACCGGGGTTGACCGAGAGGAACCGCTCCATCTCGGCCGTGTAGCCGGCGACGATCACCACGACCGCGTCCCGGTGGTCCTCCATGAGCTTCACCAGGGTGTCGATGGCCTCCTTGCCGAAGTCGCGGCCGGAGTCCTCGGGGGAGAGCGCGTACGCCTCGTCGATGAACAGCACACCGCCGCGCGCCTTGTCGAAGGCCTCCTGGGTGCGGATCGCGGTGGAGCCGATGTGCTCGCCGACCAGGTCGACGCGGGACACCTCGACGAGATGTCCCTTCTCCAGGACACCGAGGGAGGCGAGGATCTCGCCGTAGAGGCGGGCGACCGTCGTCTTGCCGGTTCCGGGGGAGCCGGTGAAGACCAGGTGGCGTTTGACCGAGGCCGCCTTGAGGCCGGCCTGCAGGCGGCGCCGGCCGACCTCGATCATGTCGGTGAGGGCCCGCACCTCGCGCTTGACGCTGTCCAGGCCCACCAGGGCGTCGAGTTCACCCATGACGGCCTTGGAGGTGCGCGAGGGCTGCTCCGGCGCGGCGGGGGCGCCAGGCTGCTCCGGCTCGGTGGTGCGCTGCCCGGGGATCGCGCCGAGCAGACCGGGGGACTGGCTCGCCGTCTGCACGACGGGCTCCGGGTCGGCCGACGGGCGCAGCCCCGCGCTCTCGTCGCTCGTGCAGTCCTCGACGACCGGGCCGACGCCGGATCCCGTGTCCGGGCCGGCGTCCGCGAACTCGTACCCGCCCCGTGCGCACCGCTCCGTACGGCACTTCTTGAGTGTCGTACGGGAGCCGTCGATCACATGGAAGCCGTAGCCGCCGCTGCCGGTGACCCGGCAGTTGAGGAAGCTGCCCCGGCCGCCCGCCGACACGTAGAAGCCGGCCTCGGCGGGGGAGTCCACCGTGCACCGCTCGATCGTCGGGTCGGCGCCCTTGGTGACGATCACGCCGGTCTGAGTGCCGTCCACCGTGCAGTTGTTGAGGGTGCCGCCACTGCCGTGGTCCCGGAACCAGGCGCCGGTGGCCGCGTCCCGGATACGGCAGTCGTCGAGCTGAGCGGTGGCTCCGTCGCTCACCGACACCGCGGTGTTGCGCACCTGGGAGAGGTCGCTGTCGACGACGTCCGCGCGGGAGCCGCGGTCCAGGACGAACAGCGCGTCCGGCACGTCGTGCACCCGGCACGAGTCCAGCACCACCGTCGCCCCGTCGCTCACCCACACCGCGGGATAGTCGCCGGTGCTGTCGAAGATCTCGCACTGGTTGGCGTCCACGCGCGTGCCCGGATCCCACACCGACAGGCCGTTGCGTCCGAACTGACGCACCGTCGTGCGGGTGAGGGTGAGGACGGAACGCGACCTGAGGTCCACCGCGTTCTCAGGAATGTCGTGGATGCTGCAGTCGGCCAGGGTCAGCACGGCGTCCGTGTCGAGCGTGACGCCGTCCCCGGTGGTGCGGTGCACATCGCAGTCGGTGAGATGCGCGGTGGCCTTGTTGGTGATCTGGACGCCGCTGCCACGGACCTCGTAGACCTCGCAACCCACCGCTTCCAGCGCGGAGTTC
The DNA here is from genome assembly GCF_045041015.1 of Streptomyces sp. NBC_00019. Taxonomy (NCBI): domain Bacteria; kingdom Bacillati; phylum Actinomycetota; class Actinomycetes; order Kitasatosporales; family Streptomycetaceae; genus Streptomyces; species Streptomyces sp. NBC_00019. The sequence continues at coordinate 1,537,434 of NZ_CP108302.1, read as the reverse complement.
TCACCGGTCACGGACAGGCCCACACCCGACGCGTGATGCACCCGGCAGCGCTCGAGGCGCGGATGGGCGCCGCCGCGGACCGCGACGCCGGCCTGACCGGCCGCCACGACCTCGCACTCCTCGAACACGCCGCCCCCGTCGTCGAGTACGGCGATGCCGATCCCGGCCGGGTTGTCGACGGTGCAGCGCCGCACGGTCGGCCGGGCGCCGCCGCGCACCTCGATGCCGGCCGCGGACCGGGTGACGATCCGGATGTCCGTCAGTTCGGGGGTGCCCTCCTCGACGAGGAGCGCCGGCGCGGCCGCGTCCTGGCCCTCCACGTGAAGGTCCTGGACCACCGCCGAGGCGCGCACAGTCAGCGGCACTCCGTCGAGGGGCGCGATACGCACCGAGCCGGGGGAGCCCTCGGGCCCGCGCAGGGTCACCGCCCGCTGGACGACGAGGTTCTCCCGGTAGGTGCCGGGGGCGACGGTGAGGACATCGCCGTCGGCCGCGGCCTCCAGGGCGGCGGCGAGCGATGCGTACTCACCCGTGCGGCGCCGCCACCGCGAGGTGCCGGTGTGCGTCACCTGGACCGTGCCCTGTGCCATGGCGTTGCCGTGCCCCCACTTTGCGGTACTCATGGCTCGCGGGCCGTCGGGACACCGGTACCGACGTCAAGTGCCCGACACCGGCACGTCCCTGCAGCTCGCTCGCTCGCGGGTTCGTGCTGCCGAAGAAGTTCGGCCGGTCCACCGTAGCGTGCGCGCAGGCGGTGGGTTGACCAGAGCCGGAAGGCTGTCAGCTGCCGGTGCCGGTCCTGCCCCAGTCCGGGCCCGCCCGGTCCCAGGCCTGGTCCCAACGGGCGTACCGGCGACGGACCATGCGCCAGACGATCAACCGGCGGGCACTCTCGACGAGTCCGATGCCGAGCAGGGCCGCGCCGAACCCGGCGAGTACGGCATGTGTCGTGGCGGTCGCGGAGTCCAGCGGCCGGGCCACTATGCGGCCCTGGGCATCCGTCCATATCGTGAAGTGGTCGCCCTGGTGCGGTTCCTCGAGGTTCGCCAGGACCGTGCCGTGCTGAGCGGTGCCGTCCGGCGCGGTCCAGTCGGCGAGGACACGGGTGCGCATCTCCCGCCCGGTGGAGGTCTCCGGATCGGCGTCCAGTGGGGACCGGTCCAGCTTGCGGGTCACGGTCGCCGTCACCACATGACGGGCGACGCGCTGGTTGCGGACCGATTCCTGGAGGGAGTCCTGGGCCAGACCGCCGACGACGAAGCCGGCCACCGGCGCGACGACCAGGATGAGCACCATGGCCGCGAGGGCGACCCAGGCCTCGGCCAGATCGGTCGCACGGCGCAGCGGATTGTGCCGCCAGCGCCAGAGTCCGCTCATCGCTCGCACCGTCCGCACCCCCTTCCCGCTCCGTGATAATCCCTGGCGGAGATGTTCACGCGCAGGCCCGGTCAAAGAGAGAGCGAAATCACCAGCCGGACCTCTCATGAACTTCTCACGATTATCAACGCGCGGTCCCCCGCGGTGGGTTCCCGCACATCAGGCGTTGAGCGGGTCTCTACCGATCGAGGATCGTGACGGGGTCGCCGACGCGGATCGTGCCACGGGACCGGGCCACCAGGTTCTGCCCGAAGACCAGCTTTCCGCCCAGGCGACGGTGGCGTCCCAGGGTGTGCAGAGGTTCCCTGCCGCGGGCGGCGGTGGACTGGTCGGTGGTGGTCACGACACAACGCCCACAGGTCTTGGCGACCCGGAAGACGACCTCGCCGATCGCGAGCCGCGACCAGTCGTCCTCGGCCCAGGCGTCGGTGCCCGACACGACCACGTTGGGCCGGAACCGGTCCATGGGCAGCGGGCCCTCGTCGGCGTGATCACCCTGCGCGATCAGGGAGTTGAGGGCGTCGAGCGAGGCCGCCGTGGTGAGCAGCAGGGGAAAGCCGTCGGCGAAGGAGACGGTCTCGCCCTCGAAGGCGTACTCCGGATCGACGGGCCTGCGTGTGGCGGGATCGTCCATGTGCACCAGACGGACGTCCGCGCCGAGATAGTCGCTGCACCAGGCGTGCGCGGCCGCGTCCTCGGCGGGCACCGCCTCCACCTTGTCCCGGAAGATCGCCACCGGCACGGTGCCGACCGGGCGCGGCACGGGGACCTCCAGCGGCTCCATGCCGGGCGCGGACAGCCGGACGCCGCCGCCGGGCAGCAGCTCGGCGGCGGCAAGCGCGACACGCGGCTCCCGGCGTTGCGAGACGACCTTTCCCCCGTCGTCGATCAGCGCCCAGCGCCTGTCCCCGGCCAGCCCCCAGGGCTCCACGTCGGCCTCCCCGGGCGCGAGGCCCCGGAACGCCTTGACCGGATGGACATGAATCGACTGAAGCCGCGCATTACCCATGAACCCATCGTGCCAGCAGGCACGGGGTGTCCAGGGGTCGGCTCAGTAGCCGCGGTACTGCTGGTTGTTGTACGGATCCTGGTACGGAGCCGGAGCGGGGCGGGGAGCCGCGGGGCGCATCGCCTCGTAGCCCATGCCCTGCGCCGCCGCCGGACGTGGCTGCTGCGTCTGCGGGCCGGGATAGCCGCGCGGGACACCGGCCTGCTGCGGGATGTACGCGGCGGGCGCCTGCTGCAGCGGAGCCGGCTGCTGCGCCTGCGGGTAGCCGTAGGAGGGCTGGGAGGGACCCGCCGGGAGGGCGGGCAGTGCCGACGGCAGCGCGGGCAGGTTGCTGCTGCTCGGCATGGCGTACTCGGCCGGGACCCGGATCGGGGCGATCTGCGGGGTACCCCGCTCGGCCACGAGCGAGTCGTAGATCGGAGTGTCCGGGAAGGAGGCGGAGTAGTAGCCGCCGCCATAAGTGGAGCGGGGGGAGGTCATGGCACATAAGTTAAGCCCACGATGTGCTGGTTGGGGAGACCGATAAGAGGGTTGTTTTCCGTGTCGGCAGTGACCTCGGATCCCCAATGCGAGCGAAGGTGGGGAAAAGGGGCAGCGGCAGGGGTTCGGATCCTGTAAAGGCCGAGTTCCGAGCGGGTTACCCAGGGTTGGCGGGCGATCTCCCTGTGCATCGGATGGGAGTTCGCTGTCGCGGGGAATAGGTTGGCCCTGTAGGGAACCAATGGGCTGCCGGGACATGCCGGCGCGGTGACACGTGATGGGGGCGGACATGTCAATGTCGAAAGGGTCCAATGCTCCGGTGCCGACGACGGCACTGCGGGTCGAATTGGGCTGGAGTTCCGGACCGGGCGTACCCGACGCGGATGCCTCGGCGCTGCTCCTCGTAGGCGGAAAGGTCCGCTCCGACGGCGACTTCGTCTTCTACAACCAGCCGGCGCACACCTCCGGCGCGGTCCGCCACGAGGGCAAGCAGAACGCCGGTGGCCGGGTGGTCGACACACTTCTCGTCGACCTCGCGCGCGTGGAACCCGCCGTCGAGACCGTGGTCCTGGCCGCCTCCAGCGACGGCGGGTCGTTCGGACAGGTGCCGGGCCTCTACATCGAGGTCAAGGACGCTGCCCAGGGCACTGTGATCGCCCGCTTCGACAGCACCGGCGCCAGCGTCGAAACCGCTTTCGTCCTCGGCGAGTTCTACCGCCGCCAGGGCAACTGGAAGTTCCGTGCCGTCGGCCAGGGCTACAGCAGCGGGCTGGAAGGGCTGGCCACGGATTTCGGCATCACCGTGGACGAACCGCAGCAGGCCGCCCCGCCCGCACCGGTGGCCCCTGCGGTCACCGCCCCGCCGGTGACCGTGCCGCCTGCGCCGGCCGCGCCTCCGGCACCCCCGGCGCAACCGGTCCGCCTCACCAAGGTCACGCTCACCAAGGCGTCCCCGTCGGTCTCACTGACCAAACAGGGCGGCACCTCGGGCGCGATGCGTGTGAACCTCAACTGGGAGGTCCGCAAGCAGTTCTCGGGCTGGGCGAGCAAGCTGGGCCGCCCGGTCGCGACGCACAACGACCTCGACCTGGACCTGTGCGCCCTGTACGAGCTCACCGACGGCAGCAAGGGCGTCGTCCAGGCCCTCGGCAACGCCTTCGGCGCCCTGCACCAGCCGCCGTTCATCCACCTCGACGGCGACGACCGCACCGGCGCCGTCGCGAGCGGCGAGAACCTCACCGTCAACCTCGACCACAAGCAGGCCTTCCGGCGCATCCTCGTCTTCGTCACGATCTACGAGGGCGCACGCTCCTTCGCCGACCTGCACGCCACCGTGACCCTGCAGCCGCAGTTCGGCGCCGCGATCGACTTCTCCCTCGACGAGTGCACCGTCCCCTCGACGGTCTGCGCGCTCGCCCTGATCACCAACACCGGCTCCGACCTCGTCGTCCAGCGCGAAGCCCGCTACCTGGTGCCCGAGCGCGGGGTGAGCCCGCAGCGGACCGTCGACTACGCCTACGGCTGGGGCATGAACTGGACCCCCGGCCGCAAGTAGCGGGTCAGCCCTTGTCGGGCACCGTGTCCGGACGTGCGTAGGTGCGGCCCTTCCAGGCCGCACCGCGCCCCCGGTAGTGCTGGACGGCCGAGTCGACCGTCATCAGGAGATAGAGGAACGCCGTGAACGGCAGCAGGGGAGCGAGCCACAGCGCCTGCCGGTAGTAGCGGAGCATCGGGACGTACGTCCCCGTCATCACCAGCCACGCGAGCCCGCCGAGGACCGCGGTCGCCGTACTCCCCGCGACGAGCCCCGCCACCAGGGCCACGGGCGGCACCAGGTAGATCAGCGCGAGCCCGGCCACCGTTCCGGCCAGCAGCGGAAGGCTGTGCCGCAATTGCGCGTACGCGCTGCGCGAGACCATGCGCCACAGGTCGTGCAGCCGCGGATAGGGCCGCACGCTGTCCACCCGCTCGGCCAGCCCCAGCCAGATGTGACCGCCCCCGCCCTTGACCGCGCGCGCGAGCGCCACGTCGTCGATGACGGCGTGCCGGATCGCGTCCGGGATCCGCGCCCGCTCGGCGGTCTCCGCGCGCAGCAGTACGCAGCCGCCCGCGGCCGCCGCCGTCCGGGACGCCTTCTTCCCGATACGGCGGAAGGGGTACAGCTGGGCGAAGAAGTAGACGAAGGCCGGCACGACCAGCCGCTCCCACAGGCTCTCCACCCGCAGCCGGGCCATCTGAGACACGACGTCGAAGCCGCCGGTGCGCGCCGCCGCGACCAGGGCGCGCAGACTCTCCGGCTCGTGCGCGATGTCCGCGTCCGTGAGCAGCAGGTACTCGGGGTCACGCGCGCGTGCCAGGCCGATGCCATGGCGCACCGCCCAGAGCTTGCCCGTCCATCCGGCGGGCGGTTCGCCGGGTGAGCCCACGGTGAGCGGCAGTCCGCCGTACCGCCGCGACAGTTCCCGGGCGAGCTCCGCGGTGCCGTCCGAGCTGCCGTCGTCGACGAGGAAGACCTCGGCCGTCCCGGGGTAGTCCTGGGCCAGCAGCGACGGGAGGCTGGCGGACAGGACGGCGGCCTCGTCGCGCGCGGGGACGACGACGCAGACGGACGGCCACTCGTCGGGTTCCCGCCGCTCGGGCAGTCTGACGTCCGTACGCCAGAAGAAGCCCTGGCAGAGCAACAGCCACAGCCAGGCGGCGAGGGAAGCGGCGGCGGTCCACGTCATGGCGCTCACTCGCGCAGTGTCCCCCACCGGACCGGCCCGCAAGGGCTCATCGTCTATCGTGGCCGGGTGAAGATCGCGCTCATGGACTCCGGAATCGGCCTGCTTCCAGCCGCTGCCGCGGCACGCCGGCTCAGGCCCGACGCGGATCTCGTCCTGTCCTGGGACCCCGACGGGATGCCCTGGGGGCCGCGCACACCCGAGGACATCACGGAACGGGCGCTGGCCGTCGCCGAGGCCGCCGCGGCGCACCGTCCCGATGTGCTGATCGTCGCCTGCAACACCGCGTCGGTGCACTCGCTGCCCGCGCTGCGGGCCCGTTTCGAGCCGGACCTGCCGATCATCGGCACCGTTCCGGCGATCAAGCCGGCCGCCGCGGGCGGTGGCCCCCTCGCCATCTGGGCGACCCCCGCCACCACGGGCAGCCCCTACCAGCGCGATCTCATCGAACGGTTCGCCATAGGTGTGGACGTCGCCGAGGTGCCGTGCCCCGGGCTCGCGGACGCCGTGCACCATGCCGACGAGCCGGCGATCGAGGCCGCGATCGCCGCCGCCGCGGCACGTACTCCCGCCGACATCACGACCCTCGTCCTCGGCTGCACCAACTACGAACTGGTCGCCGAGCGCATCCGCGCGGCGGTGCAACAGCCGGGCCGGGCGCCGCTCATTCTGCACGGCACCGCCGGAGCGGTGGTCGCCCAGGCGCTGCGCCGGATCGGCGAGCTGCCCGCTCCCGAGGCATCCGCCGACGGCAGTCTCACCGTGCTGCTCAGCGGACGTGAGGCCGAGCTGCCCGGGACCGCGCTCACGTACGCGGAAGGCCGCTTCCTCTCGGCGGTCAGCCCCGCCCGCTGACCGAGGGTGACGAAAGAGGCCCCGCTCAGTCGACCGGCCCACTCACCCTCCGCCACGAGGTACCCGCGCAGCGAAACCTGAGTAACCTCATATGCATGAGGGACCACCCCCACGGCGTGAACGCGCCGCATCCCGAGGTCTGGACCGGACGCGCCACCAACCGGGTCCAGTGGCTGCTGGCGCTCGTCGGCGCCGCGTGCATGGCGCTCGGCATCGAGCTGGCCGTCGACTCGGCGTGGACCTCGGGCATCGCCCCGCTCGCCATGGCGGTCGTCGGGTGCATCGCGGCCGGCCTGCTCGTCCTCTTCGGCACGCTGGCGTTCGTGCATGTCGCGCTCAAGGTCGACGAGGAGTCCCTCGAGGTGCGCTGCGGCCACATGGGCCTGCCGCGCCGCCGCATCCCGCTGTCGCACGTGGCGGGTGCCGAGGTCGACCATGACGTCACCCCGCGCCACTGGGGCGGCTGGGGCTACCGCTGGCGGCCCGAGAAGGGCACCGCCGTCGTCGTACGCCGTGGCGAGGGCATCGTGCTGAGCCTGTGGGACGGGCACACGTTCACGATCACCGTGGACGACGCCGAGGCCGCCGTGCAGATCATCAGGGACCGGCTGCGCTCGCGCGCGCACGGCGGGGCGCACTAGGTCACGGAGTCAGTCGGTCGTCCCGGGGGCGGCTCTCGTCCGTATCGCGCCGTGCCGACTCGTCGGCCAGCGGGCGGGCCGTGGCCAGCCCCGCCAGGAGGCCGGCGCCCACCGACACCGTCGTGAAGCTGAGCGCGTTGCCGACCGCGGCGATCGCCGCGAGCGCGGTGAGCGCCGCACCCGCGGTGAGCGCGACCGGCGTGGGGCGTGGGGAGCGCCAGAGGGTGTAGAGCAGCCAGCAGAAGGCCGCGGCGAGCAGGACCACGCCCACGACTCCCTGTTCGGCGGCCTGCTGGAGCGGCGCCGAGTGCGGTTTGCCGTCCGGCAGCAGCGTCTGGGCCGCCGTCGTGCTGAGCTCGCCGAAGCGGCCGGGGCCGACGCCCAGGGCGGGGTCCCCGTGCGCCATGTGCAGCGCGTCCTGCCACAGCTCGATGCGATGCCGGGTCAGCTGGCCCTCCAGCGACACGGCGAGTCCCTCCGGTACCGCCTTTCCGGCGGCCGCCCAGGTCAGCCCGGTCACCAGGGCCGCCGTCAGGACGAGCCCGGCGAAACCCGCGCCGCGGTGGTCTTGCATTCGGCTCGCGGCGAGCGAGCACAGCAGTACCGCGGCACAGGCGACACATCCGCTCGCCGAACCCAGGACGGCGGCGGTCACCACGATCCCGACGGCCGACGCCCGCAACACGAGCCGCCAAGCAGGCGCCCGCACGGCCCACGCGGCACAGCACACGGCACCCGTGGACAGGGTCAGCACGGCGGCGGTGGAGCCGGCGTGGCCCAGCGGTGCGGCGATCTCGGGCCCGGCGGAAAGATGGGGAGCGGCGGCGGTGAGGCCCACCCCGGCGGCCGCCGCCGTACAGAGCGCCGCGACCGGCAGGATCGCTCCGCAGATCCGTCCCGCCGCATAGCCGGCGGCGACGGCGAGGACGGCGAGGAGCACGCCTTCGGGACGGCCGTGGTGCACGGCCGCCGTGATCAGGGACCAGGTGGCGCAGGCCCCGAGCACCACCACGCCCGTCGCGTCCGAAACGTTTCGTCTGTCGCCGTCCTCGGCCTGACCGGCCGCAGACGTCATCCCCGTGGACCCCACCCGACCCCCCGAACCGGCCGCCCCCGCGACCTGTGCCGGGCCCCCGCCGTACGACCGCCTGACCGGCGGTACGACAAAGGCTCCGGCACACGGTAACGGCTGATGGACGGTTTGTGGACGAGTTGCGCAGGAAGGATGCGTCAGGAGCGTTCACCGGAGCCCCGTGCTGCCGTACGGACCGCGCTGTCGGCGCCAAGGTCAACCGCCGTACACTCCCGGAGTGACCGTCACCGCAACATCCGTGGACGAGTCGGACCAGAAGCAGCCGACCGAGCCCGCCTCGCGCACGGCCCGCCTCGCGCGCTTCGTCCCGGCTCTCGCCGCCGCACTCTCCGGAGTGCTGCTCTACGTCAGCTTCCCGCCGCGCACTCTGTGGTGGCTCGCCCTCCCGGCGTTCGCCGTCTTCGGCTGGGTACTGCGTGGCCGCAGCTGGAAGGCGGGCCTGGGCCTCGGCTACCTCTTCGGCCTGGGCTTCCTGCTGCCGCTGCTGGTGTGGACCGGTGTGGAGGTCGGGCCCGGCCCCTGGCTTGCGCTCGTGGTGATCGAGGCGGTCTTCGTCGCGCTGGTCGGCGCGGGTATCGCGACAGTGTCGAAGCTGCCCGGCTTTCCGCTGTGGGCGGCCGCCCTGTGGATCGCCGGAGAGGCGGCACGCGCGCGTGTGCCGTTCAGCGGCTTCCCCTGGGGCAAGATCGCGTTCGGTCAGGCCGACGGCGTCTTCCTCCCGCTCGCCGCGGCGGGCGGGACCCCGGTGCTCGGCTTCGCGGTCGTCCTGTGCGGCTTCGGGCTGTACGAGGCCGTCCGGCTGGGGGTGGAGAAGCGCCGCTCCCGAGAGGTACGACGGTCGGCTGCCGTGGTCGCCCTGCTGAGCGTGGCCGTTCCCGTGGTGGGGGCCGTCGCCGCCCGCCCGCTGGTCAGCGACAAGGCCGAGAACGGCACCGTCACCGTCGCGGCCATCCAGGGCAACGTGCCCCGTGCGGGCCTCGACTTCAACGCCCAGCGACGGGCCGTGCTCGACTACCACGCGCGCGAGACAGAACGGCTGGCCGCCCAGGTCAAGGCCGGCAAGATGCCCAAGCCCGACATCGTGCTGTGGCCCGAGAACTCCTCCGACATCGACCCGTTCGCCAACGAGGACGCGCGCGCCGTCATCGACGCCGCCGCCAAGGCCATCGACGCGCCGATCTCGGTCGGCGGAGTCGTCGAGCGGGACGGCAAGCTCTACAACGAGCAGATCCTGTGGGACCCGGCCAAGGGACCGACCGACACCTACGACAAGCGCCAGATCCAGCCGTTCGGCGAGTACCTCCCGCTGCGCTCGCTCATCGGGGCGATCAACAGCGACTGGACGTCCATGGTCCGCCAGGACTTCAGCCGCGGTACCGAGCCGGGCGTGTTCACGATGGCCAACGCCAAGGTCGGTCTCGTCACCTGCTACGAGGCGGCCTTCGACTGGGCCGTGCGCTCCGAGGTCACCGACGGAGCCCAGCTGATCTCCGTGCCGAGCAACAACGCGACCTTCGACCGCAGCGAGATGACCTACCAGCAGCTCGCCATGTCCCGGGTCCGCGCCGTGGAGCACAGCCGGACCGTCACGGTGCCGGTGACCAGCGGCGTCAGCGCGATCATCATGCCGGACGGGAGGATCACCCAGAAGACCGGCATGTTCGTCGCCGACTCCCTCGTCCAGAAGGTGCCGCTGCGCTCCTCCGAGACACCGGCCACGAAGCTCGGCATCCTGCCGGAGATGCTGCTGGTGCTGGTCGCGGCCGGTGGACTGGGCTGGGCGATCGGTTCGGGCCTGCGCAACAGGCGGGCGGGATCTGCCGGTTAGGGTCGGAGTATGCCTACTCCTGACTTCATCCGTGATATCCGGGCCTCCGCCGGGCACCAGCTGTTGTGGCTGCCCGGCGTCAGCGCCGTCGTCTTCGACGACGAGGGGCGGGTCCTGCTGGGGCAGCGCGCGGACAACCACGAGTGGACGGTGATCTCGGGCATCCCCGACCCCGGGGAGCAGCCCGCGGCCGCTGCCGTGCGGGAGGTCCACGAAGAGGCGGGCGTGCACTGCGTCGTCGAGCGGGTCGTCCTGGTCCGGTCGGGGAACGAGGTCGTCTACCCCAACGGCGACAAGTGCCAGTTCATGGACATCACCTTCCGCTGCCGGGCCGTCGGCGGCGAGGCACGGGTGAACGACGACGAGTCCCTCGCGGTCGGCTGGTTCGAGGTGGACGCGCTGCCCCCGATGGGCGAACGCCAGCTGTTCCGGATCAAGCAAGCACTGTCCGATGAACCCACATGGTTCGAGCCCATGAGTTCCGAATGAAGTATGGGCGCTGACCACATGGGGTGAGTCAGGGGCGCTGCTTAGGGTCGAGCCATGACCCCGCCCAGCGCCCTCTCGGCCCCCCACGCCTCTCCGCTCGACCTCGGCGGCCGCACCGCCCTCGTCACCGGCGCCGCCGGTGGCATCGGCCGCGCCTGTGCGCTGCGGCTCGCCGCCGCCGGGGCGAAGGTGAGAGCGGTCGACCGGGACGCGCGGGGGCTGGAGGAGCTCGCCGACGGGGCCCGGAACCTCGCGGGCGCCATTGAACCGCACGTCCTCGACCTGACCGACCTGGACGCCGCCGAGCTCGCCGCGGCCGGCACCGACGTCCTGGTCAACAATGCAGGGCTCCAGCTGGTGCGCCCCATCGAGGAGTTCCCGCCCGATGTCTTCCACACCGTGCTCACCGTGATGCTGGAGGCGCCGTTCCGGCTCATCCGCGGCGCCCTGCCCCACATGTACGGGCAGGGGTGGGGCCGGATCGTCAACGTGTCCTCGGTCCACGGGCTGCGGGCCTCGGCGTTCAAGTCGGCGTACGTGGCCGCCAAACACGGCCTGGAGGGACTCTCCAAGACGGCCGCCCTGGAGGGCGCGCCCCACGGCGTCACCTCGAACTGTGTGAACCCCGCCTATGTGCGCACCCCCCTGGTCGAGAAGCAGCTCGCCGACCAGGCGCAGGCGCACGGCATCCCCGAGGAGCGCGTCCTTGCCGAGGTGCTGCTCCAGGACAGCGCGGTCAAGCGGCTCATCGAGCCCGAGGACGTCGCCGAGGCCGTGGCGTATCTGTGCGGCCCGCAGGCGTCCTTCGTGACCGGCACGTCGCTGGTGATGGACGGGGGCTGGACGGCGCACTGAGCCGCACCCCGGCGGGGTTGTCCACAGGGCTGACGAGGTGACGGTGCGATGAGGAATCCTGTGAGCATGTCCCGCGATCACGTGCAGTCCGCCGAGCGCTCCGCAGCCAGCGCCGAGGCACCGTTCCTCGAGCTGCTGGCCAGGGGCGCGTCCGCCGACGCCTACGAGCAGCCGGTGCTGGTCGCCCGCGCCGAGGGCCGGCCGGCCGAGCGGATCGCCGCGCTGGAGCAGGCCAAGCTGGTCGCGCTGCGCGTGCGCTCGGAGCTGGAGGGACGGCGCCGGCGCGAGGCCGAGCTCTCCGCGCTCTTCGAGACCGCGCACGACCTGGCGGGACTGCGCGACCTGGACGCCGTGCTCCAGGCGATCGTGCAGCGCGCCCGGTCACTGCTCGGCACGGACGTCGCCTACCTCAGCCTGAACGACCCGGCCCGCGGCGACACCTACATGCGCGTGACCGAGGGGTCGGTCGCCGCCCGCTTCCAGCAGCTGCGGCTCGGCATGGGCGAGGGGCTCGGCGGCCTCGTCGCCCAGACGGCCCGGCCCTACGTCACCGACGACTACTTCAAGGACGAGCGCTTCCAGCACACCCGCACCATCGACGGCGGCGTACGGGACGAGGGCCTGGTCGCCATCCTCGGCGTGCCGCTGATGCTGGGGCACCACGTCATCGGGGTGCTGTTCGCCGCCGACCGGCGCGCCCGGGTCTTCGAGCGGGAGCAGATCGCCCTGCTCGGCTCCTTCGCCGCCCTGGCGGCCGCCGCCATCGACACCGCGAACCTGCTCACCGAGACCCGCTCGGCCCTCGCCGGCCTGGAGCGGGCCAACGAGATCATCCGCGACCGCAGCGGCGTCATCGAGCGCGCCTCCGACGTCCACGACCGGCTCGCCGAACTCGTGCTGCGCGGCGGCGGGGTGCACGACGTGGCGGCCGCGGTCGCCGAAGTCCTCGACGGCAAGGTCGAGTTCACCGAGGCCGCCGCCACGCCCGCCAAGGCACTGGAAGCCTCCCGGGCCGAAGGACACGCCGTACGGCACGGCGACGACTGGATCGCGGCAGTCGCCGCCGGCGGCGAACTGCTCGGCGCCCTCGTGCTGCACGGCCACCCCGGACTCGACCCCGTCGACCAGCGCACCCTGGAGCGCGCCGCGATGGTCACCTCGCTGCTGCTGCTCGCCAGACGCTCGGCGGCCGAGGCCGAGCAGCGCGTGCGTGGCGAACTCCTGGACGACCTCCTCGACGCCCGCGACCGCGACCCGCGCCTGCTGCGCGAACGAGCCTCCCGGCTGCACGCCGACCTCGACGCCACCCATGTCGTCCTCGCCGCCCGGCTCGACGGCACCGCGGCCGACGCCGAGCAGGAGGCGGACGCCCGCAGACGTCTGTGGTCCGCCGCCTCCCACCTCGCGGCCACCCGGCACGGACTGGCCGCCGCCCGCGACGGCGGCACCGTCCTGCTGCTGCCCCTGAGACCCGGCGACACCGCGACCGCCCTGGCGCGCCGCACGGCACGCCACCTCGGCACGGCCGTCCACGAGGCCGTCACCGTCGGCGCATCGGGCCCGGTCGAGGACCTGGCCACCCGCCCGGACATCGTGGCCGCCGCCTACGAGGAGGGCCGCCGCTGCCTCGACGCCCTGCGGCTCCTGGGCCGTTCCGGCGACGGGGCGGCCGCCGAGGACTTCGGGTTCCTCGGACTGCTCCTGGCGGGCGACCGGGACATCACGGGCTTCGTCGACCGCACCATCGGCCAGGTCGTCACCTACGACGAACGACGCGGCACCGATCTCCTGCGCACCCTCGACGCGTACTTCTCCTGTGGCATGAGCCCGGCCCGCACCAAGGACGAACTGCACGTCCACGTGAACACGGTCGCCCAACGCCTGGAGCGCGTCGGCCGTCTCCTCGGCGACGACTGGCAGAGCCCCGCACGCGCCCTGGAGATCCAGCTCGCCCTGCGCCTGCACCGGTTGTCCGCACCGACACAGCACTGAGCGTTCGCATCGGCACGGCACCGGCCCCCGCACGCACGAGCGCACGGGGGCCGGTCGGGGGAGATCAGACGGTGCGGGCGTCCGCGGTCGCGGCCTTCGCCGGCTCCGTCTCCACGGGGGCGTCGACGTCGGCGAGGTCCCGGTTGCGGGTCTCCTTGGCCACTCCCACCGCGATGAGGGTCAGGACGGCCGCGGCGATGACGTACAGGGCGATCGGGGTGGAGCTGCCGTAGTCGTCCAGAAGAGCAGTGGCGATCAGCGGCGCGGGCGCTCCGGCGGCGACCGAGGCGAACTGGGCACCGATGGAGGCACCGGAGTAGCGCATCCGGGTCGCGAACATCTCGGAGAAGAAGGCGGCCTGGGGCGCGTACATCGCCCCGTGCAGCACCAGGCCCACGGTGATGGCGAGGATCAGGTTGCCGAAGCTGCCCGTGTCGATGAGGGAGAAGAACGGGAACATCCACAGCCCGATCCCGGCCGCGCCCAGCAGGTACACCGGCCGCCGCCCGACCCGGTCCGACAGGGCGCCCCACATCGGGATCACCGCGAAGTGCACGGCGGAGGCGATCAGTACGGCATTCAACGCGGTCTGCTTGGAGACGTCGGCCGCGGTGGTGGCGTAGACGAGGATGAACGCGGTGATCACGTAGTAGCTGATGTTCTCGGCCATGCGCGCGCCCATCGCGATGAGCACGTCGCGCCAGTGATGGCGCAGTACGGAGACGATCGGGAGCTTCTCCGCGGCGGCCCCCTGCTCGGCCTTGCGGGCCTGGGCGTGGGCCAGGGCCTGCTTGAAGACGGGCGATTCGTCGACAGACAGACGAATCCACAAACCGACCATCACGAGGACGCCGGAGAGCAGGAACGGGATCCGCCAGCCCCAGCTGGTGAAGGCGCTGTCCGAGAGGACGGCGGTGAGCAGGGACAGCACACCGGTGGCCAGCAACTGCCCCGCGGGGGCGCCGGTCTGCGGCCAGGAGGCCCAGAACCCGCGCCGCCGGGCGTCCCCGTGCTCGGACACCAGCAGCACGGCCCCGCCCCACTCGCCGCCCAGCGCGAAGCCCTGGACGAGACGCAGCACGGTCAGCAGCACGGGAGCGGCCGAGCCGATCGTCGCGTGCGTGGGCAGCAGCCCGATCGCGAAGGTCGCCCCGCCCATCAGCAGCAGGCTCAGCACCAGCAGCTTCTTGCGTCCCAGCCGGTCGCCGTAGTGCCCGAAGACGAGGGCACCGATCGGACGGGCGGCGAAGCCGACGGCGTACGTCAGGAACGACAGCAGGGTGCCGACGAGCGGGTCGGAGCCCGGGAAGAACAGCTTGTTGAAGACGAGGGCCGCGGCGGATCCGTAGAGAAAGAAGTCGTACCACTCGATGGTCGTGCCGATGAGGCTGGCGGCGACTATGCGCTTCAGGTTGTTCGGCGACGGTGGAGCGGGTGCTGCGGAGGCCATGTGCGCCACTTCCTCGTGTGCGGTGGGGACGGGTACGTGTCGGCACACCGTAGGAAGAGGCAGGTCAGGCGGACATGTGGTGGGAATACATAGTTCGGGGGTGGAGTATGCGTGCGCCCCCTATGCCTTCACTTCGAAGTCCGAGTGAGGAGTTTTGTACCCAGCACGTAGCGTCACGACGGTACTGGGCAGGCCTGGGCTTTGTGCGCGGCCGGCCTTTGTTCAGGCGTCGTACGCGTAGAAGCCGCGGCCGTTCTTACGGCCGAGGTGGCCTGCGGCGACCATGCGGCGCAGTAGTGCCGGCGGGGCGTACAGCGGTTCCTTGAACTCCTCGTACATCGACTCGGCGACGGCTTGGGCGGTGTCCAGGCCGATCAGGTCGAGCAGGCGGAGCGGGCCCATGGGGTGGGCGCAACCGAGTTCCATGCCTTGGTCGATGTCCTGGGGCCGGGCGCCGCCGGACTCCACCATCCGGACCGCGCTGAGCAGGTAGGGCACGAGGAGGGCGTTGACGACGAAGCCGGAGCGGTCGGGTGCCTGGATGGGCTGCTTGCCGAGTTGCGTGGCCAGGTCGCGGGTGCGCTGCACGGTGTCCGGGCTGGTGGTGAGGGCGGGAACGAGCTCGACCAACCTCTGTACTGGAACGGGGTTGAAGAAGTGCATGCCGATGACCTGGCCGGGCCGCTCGGTGGCGACTGCGAGATCGACGACGGGGATGGAGGAGGTGTTGGTGGCCAGGATCGCCGCGGGGTCTTCGACCGCCTTGTCCAGGGAGCGCAGGACGTCGGTCTTGATCTCGCGGTTCTCGGCGACGGCCTCGACGACGAATTGACGGTCGGACAGGTCACTGAGGTCGTGGGTGAACGAGAGCCGGGCGCGGGCCTGGTCGCGCTGTTCCTCGGTGATCTTGCCGCGCTGCACGCCTCGGTCGAGGGAGGCGGTTACTCGACGGCGGCCTGCCTCGACGGCGTCGGGGGTGGCTTCGGCGACACGGACGTCGAGGCCGCCCAGGGCGGCGACTTCGGCGATGCCGGAGCCCATGAGGCCGCAGCCGACGACGCCGAGACGGGTGACGGATTCCATGTGATGTCCTGTCCGGTCAGTGGTAGTGGTCAGACGTTGCGGCGGTACTGGCCGCCGACCTCGAAGAAGGCGTCGGTGATCTGCTGCAGCGAGCAGACGCGGGCGGCGTCCATGAGGACGGCGAAGACGTTGTCGCCGCCCACCGCCGCGTCCTTGAGGGCAGCCAGGGCAGCGTGGGCCGGCTCCTGGTGTCGGGCCTGGAAGTCCTGTACGCGCGCCAGTTGGGAGTGCTTCTCCTCCTCGGTGGCGCGGGCGAGTTCGATGACGCCGGGCTCGGCGATGTCGGCGTGGGGGTTGCGGAAGGTGTTGACGCCGATGAGGGGCAGGGTGCCGTCGTGCTTGCGCTGTTCGTAGAGCATCGACTCGTCCTGGATACGGCCGCGCTGGTAGCCGGTCTCCATCGCGCCGAGCACACCGCCGCGCTCGCTGATCCGCTCGAACTCCTCCAGGACGGCTTCCTCGACCAGGTCGGTGAGTTCGTCGATGATGAACGAGCCCTGGAGGGGGTTCTCGTTCATGGCCAGGCCCCATTCCCGGTTGATGATCAACTGGATGGCCAGGGCGCGGCGGACCGACTCCTCGGTGGGGGTGGTGACGGCCTCGTCGTAGGCGTTGGTGTGCAGGCTGTTGCAGTTGTCGTAGATCGCGATGAGGGCTTGCAAGGTGGTGCGGATGTCGTTGAAGTCCATCTCCTGGGCGTGCAGCGAGCGGCCCGAGGTCTGGACGTGGTACTTCAGCTTCTGGCTGCGCTCGCCCGCGCCGTACTTCTCCTTCATCGCGACCGCCCAGATACGGCGGGCCACGCGGCCGAGAACGGAGTACTCGGGGTCCATGCCGTTGGAGAAGAAGAACGACAGGTTCGGGGCGAAGTCGTCGATGTGCATGCCCCGGGCGAGGTAGGCCTCGACGTAGGTGAAGCCGTTGGCCAGGGTGAAGGCGAGCTGGCTGATGGGGTTCGCGCCGGCCTCGGCGATGTGGTAGCCGGAGATGGACACCGAGTAGAAGTTGCGGACCTTCTGCGCGATGAACCACTCCTGGATGTCGGCCATCATCCGCAAGGAGAACTCGGTCGAGAACAGGCAGGTGTTCTGGCCCTGATCCTCCTTGAGGATGTCGGCCTGGACTGTGCCTCGCACGTTCGCCAGCGCGTGCGCCCGCAGCTCGGCCGCCTCCTCGGGCGACGGTTCGCGGCCCTCGGTGGCCCGGAAGCGGTCGAGTTGCTGGGCGACGGCGGTGTTGAGGAAGAAGGCCAGGATGGTCGGCGCGGGCCCGTTGATCGTCATAGACACCGACGTCGTCGGCGCGACCAGGTCGAAGCCGTCGTAGAGCGCCTTCATGTCCTCCAGCGTGGCCACCGAGACGCCGGAGGTGCCGACCTTGCCGTAGATGTCCGGACGTTCATCGGGGTCGCGGCCGTAGAGGGTGACGGAGTCGAAGGCGGTGGACAGGCGGGTGGCGGGCTGGCCCTCGGAGAGCAGCTTGAAGCGCCGGTTGGTGCGGAACGGGTCACCCTCGCCGGCGAACATCCGCGCCGGGTCCTCGCCGTCGCGCTTGAAGGGGAACACCCCGGCGGTGAAGGGGAAGTGGCCGGGCAGGTTCTCCCCGCGCCAGAACCGCACCAGCTCCCCGTGGTCGGTGAAGCGGGGCAGGGCGACGCGGGGGATCTTGTTGCCGGAGAGGGACTCGCGGGTCAGCTTGGTGCGGATCTCCTTGTCACGGACCTTCACGACCTGCTCGTCGCCGGAGTAGGCGGCGATGACGGCGGGCCAGTTCTCGATCTGCTCGCTGATGTCGTGCGGGAGCCGCCTGCGGGCCTCGTCGAGCAGCGACTGCACGTTCTCGGCGTCGGAGCCGGCCTCGACGAGCTCGCCCCGGACCGCGTCCAGGCGCTGCACCCGCCGTGCCGCCTCGGCCAGTTGGGCGGTCTCGCCGTGGTAGGCGCGGACGGTGTCGGTGATCTCGGCGAGGTAGCGCACCCGGTCCGCGGGAACCACCTGCCGGATGCCGGAGGAATGGCGAATGTCGACCGGGGCCAACGCGCCCTCCGACAGCGGCAGTCCCTTCTCGGCCAGGGCGGCCTTCAGGTGCTGATGCAGCGCGGTGACGCCGTCGTCGCTGAAGGTCGCCGCCGAGGTGCCGTACACCGGCATGTCCTCGGGCCGCATCCCGAACGCCTCGCGGTTGCGGACCAGTTGGCGGCCCACGTCGCGCAGGGCGTCCTTGGCGCCGCGCCGCTCGAACTTGTTGATCGCAACCACGTCGGCGAAGTCGAGCATGTCGATCTTCTCGAGCTGCGAGGCGGCGCCGAACTCCGGCGTCATCACGTACATCGAGGTGTCGACGAACGGCACGATCGCCGCGTCGCCCTGGCCGATGCCCGGCGTCTCCACGATGACCAGGTCGAAGCCGGCTGCCTTGACGACGTCGACCACGTCGGACAGATGCTCGGGCAGCTCGCGGCTGCCGCGGGTGGCCAGGCTGCGGAAGAAGACCCGGCCGCCGTCCAGGGAGTTCATCCGGATCCGGTCACCTAGCAGGGCGCCGCCGCCGCGGCGACGGGTCGGGTCGACCGCGATCACCGCGATCCGCAGCTTGTCCTGCTGGTCGACACGGAACCGGCGCACCAACTCGTCGGTCAGCGACGACTTCCCCGAACCACCGGTGCCGGTGATGCCGAGCACCGGAACCGACCCGGCGGCAGCCGTGGCACGCAGTTGTGCGAGGAACTCCGGGGGCAGTTTGCCGAGTTCCGCACCGGTGATGGCTCGGGCGATCGCGAACCGGTCACCGGCCAGTACGGCGGGCGCGTCGGCCGGCTTGCCGTCCCAGAGGTCGAAGTCGCAGTCCCGCACCACCGAGTTGACCATCCCGGCCAGGCCCATCCGCTGGCCGTCCTCCGGGGAGAAGATGGTCACCCCGCTGTTGCGCAGCCGGGCTATCTCGTCGGGCACGATGACGCCCCCTCCGCCGCCCACCACGCGGATGTGGCCGGCGCCCTGCGCACGCAGCGACTCGACCAGGTACTCGAAGTACTCGACGTGCCCGCCCTGGTAGGATGAGACGGCCACGCCGTGTGCGTCCTCCTCCAGCGCCGCGTCCACGACCTCCCGCACCGAGCGGTTGTGGCCCAGGTGGATCACCTCGGCACCCTGGGACTGGAAGATCCGCCGCATGATGTTGATCGACGCGTCGTGCCCGTCGAACAGAGCTGAAGCGGTGACCAGGCGAACAGGGTGCACGGGCCGGTGCAGATCGCTCATGAGGGCCTTCCCGGACGGAGCGGGGGTATTGCTGACGCCAGAGATGCTAGGACGTCCTAGTAAATTGCTGGAGGTGATCGCCGTCACAGGTCGAGGACCAGGCGAGGCCCGCACGAGCGGGAGACACAGATGAGCATGGTGTCGCCGGCGGCCCGCTCGTCCTCGCTCAGCAGCGAGTCGCGATGGTCGGGTTTGCCGTCCAGTACGTCCGTCTCACAGGTGCCGCACGTGCCTTCCCGGCACGAGAAGTCCACCGCGACGCCGGCCTCCTCGATCGTTTCGAGTACCGAGCGGTCCGGCGCCACGGTGAGGGTGAGCCCGGAGCGGGCGAGCTCCAGCTCGAAGGCCTCGGCCGGTCCGGACCCCATTGTCTGCGCGGGGGCGAATCGTTCGATGCCCAGCGTGCCGGGGGGCCAGCCCGCGCACTGCTCCTGCACCGCTCGCAGCAGGGGTTCGGGACCGCAGGCGTGCACCAGGGTGCCCTCCTCGGGTGCGCCGAGGTGGGCGGCGAGGTCCAGCAGGCCGTACTCGTCCTGCGGACGGATGAGCACGCGGTCCCTGTGCGGGGCGAGGCGGTCGAGGAACGCCATGGAAGTGCGGGTGCGGCCGCCGTACAGCAGAAGCCAGTCGGCTCCCGCGGCCTCGGCGGCCTCCACCATGGGAAGGATGGGCGTGATGCCGACGCCGCCGGCGATGAACAGATGGCGTGCCGCGGGCCGCAACGGGAAGTTGTTCCGCGGTCCGCGGACCCGCACGGTGGTGCCTTGGCGCAGATGGTCGTGGACGTACGCGGAACCGCCCCGGCCCCGCGGCTCGCGCAGCACGGCGATCTGCCAGGCCGCATGCTCGGCCTGGTGGCCGCACAGGGAGTACTGACGGATCAGGCCGCCCTCTTCACCGTCGTCGCCGTCCAGGAGCACGTCGATGTGGGCACCCGGAGCCCAGGCGGGAAGCACACCGCCGTCGGGGCGGCGCAGGGTGAGGGAGACGACGCCGTCGGCGGCGGGGGTGCGGGTCGCCACGGTGAGGGTCGTCCAGGCGAGCAGTTGGTCGTTCATGGTGAGTCAGCTCCGGGGGTCAGGCCTGCGTCGGCACATGAAGCAGCAGCGCGTCGCCCTGGCCGCCGCCCCCGCACAGGGCCGCTGCTCCGCTGCCGCCTCCGCGCCGTCGCAGTTCGGTCGCGACGGTCAGCACCAGCCGGGCTCCGGTCATGCCGACCGGGTGCCCGAGCGCGATCGCGCCGCCGTTGACGTTCACCTTGTCCAGAGGGATGTCCAACTCCCGTACGGAAGCCAGAGCCACTGAGGCGAACGCCTCGTTGATCTCGAACAGGTCCAGATCGGCGCACTTCAGCCGGCCGTCCCGGGACAGGGCGTCGCGGACCGCGCCGGCCGGCTGGACGAGCAGCGAGGGGTCGGGGCCCGCGACCGTGCCGTAGGCGCCGATCTCCGCGAGCGGGGTCAGGCCCTCCCGGCGGGCGCGCTCCGCGCTCATCACGACGACGGCTGCGGCGCCGTCGGAAAGCTGTGACGAGTTGCCCGCGGTGATCGTGCCCGCCCCCGAGAAGGTCGGCCTGAGCCGCCCCAGGCCCTCTGCGGTGCTCCCCGGCCGTACGCCTTCGTCGGTGTCGACCACCGTCTCGCCCCGGCGCCCGGCCACGGTGACCGGGACGATCTCCTCGGACAGCGCACCTGACTCCTGCGCCTGGGCGGCCCGTTGATGGGACAGCGCGCTGTACTCGTCCTGCTCCTCGCGCGTCAGGGCGTACGGCTGCTGATAGCGCTCGGTGGCCGCTCCCATGGAGACGCCGTCGAAGGCGCAGACGAGGGCGTCACGGTCGAGGGCGTCCTCCACTGTGGTCGAGCCGTACTTCCAGCCGGTGCGTGATCCGCGCAGCAGGTGCGGGGCGCCCGACATGGACTCCATGCCACCGGCCATGACCACGTCGTGACGGCCGGAGGTGATCACGAGGTCGGCCAGGGCGATGGCGTGCAGACCGGACAGGCAGAGCTTGTTGACGGTGCTCGCGGGGACGGAGAACGGAATGCCGGCGCGGATCGCGGCCTGCCGTGCCGGGTTGGGGCCGGCCCCGGCCTGCACGACATGGCCCATGACGACGGCTTCCACGGCTGCCGGGTCCAGGTGCACGGCGGCCAGCGCCGCCCCGATGGCGTGGGCGCCGAGGTCGACGGCGGACACCGTGCTCAGGGCGCCCATGAGTCTGCCGATGGGCGTCCTTGCTCCGGCGACGATGACGGATCCGGGCATGGCCGGGACCTCCTGGGGAGTGGGACGGGGTCAGGCGGCCGCGTCGACGGCACGTCGGGCGATCATGTGGGCCGTCTCGTTCACCGAGTGCAGAACGATCCGGCCGCCGGGCATGCGCCGCACCCGGCTGACGGAGGTGTAGCCGGGATGGAACCAGAACATCGTCGGCAGGCCGAGCACCGTCGCCAGGTAGGTGTTGGTGATCCCGCCGTGGCACACGACCGCAACCCGCCCGCCGGGATGGGCGTCGAAGATGGTGTCCATGGCGCGTACGGCACGCGCACGGAAGGCGTCCCAGTCCAGATCGGGCACGAAGTCCTCGTAGCGTCCCTCGGCGAGTGCCGCCCCGCGGGGGTCCTCCGCGCCGATCTGCTCCGGTGGCATGTAGGGGTGGGAGACGTCGGTGTCCCACTCGCGCAGGTCGTCGAGGACGGTGGCGGTCATGCCGGTGAGCCGTTCCAGGGGAGCCACCGTCTCGCGGGCACGCAGGAACGGGCTGGTGTACAGGGCGTCGACGTCCTCGTGCACGAGCCAGGCGGCGAGACGCTCCGCCTGGGCGCTGCCCTCCGGCGACAGCCCCGGATCGAACACGCCCGCCAGGGGGAGGCCGTGCCGGACGAGGAGGAGTTCGGTCATGGGTGATCCTTCGTACGCGTGAGGGACGGGCGGGTCGGCTCAGCCGGCGATGGTCCGTTCCGAGCTCCAATAGGGGCGCCGCATCGCACGCTTGTCGAGCTTGCCCATCGCGTTGCGCAGCAGCTCGGGGACGAACTCGTACGACTTCGGGCACTTGTAGGCGGCGAGGCGGTCGCGGCAGAACCGGTCCAGGTCCTCGGTCGGCGGCTCGTCGGCCGCGGCCACGACCAGCGCCCGCAGCGACTCGCCGAAGTCCGCATCGGGCACGCCGATGACCGCGACCTCGGCGATCGCCGGGTGCTGCCGCAGGACCGCCTCGCTCTCGGCCGGGTACAGGTTCACGCCGCCGGAGACCACGACGTCCGCGGCCCGGTCGGTGATGAAGATGTAGCCGTTCGCGTCGACGTAGCCGATGTCGCCGAGCGTGAAGACGCCGGGGGAGAGGTAGGCGGACCTGGTCTTGTCCGGGTCCGCGTGGTAGCGGACGCCCTGGTCCCCCGGGGCCCGGAAGGCCAGCAGTCCTTGTTCGCCGGGCGGCAGTTGCCGCCCGGCGTCGTCGGTGACCAGGACCTCGAACGGGGGCCGGACCCGCCCGACCGAGCCCGGGTGCGCCAGCCACTCGGCGCTGCTGATGCGGGCGACGGTTCCCGCTTCGCTGGCGCCGTACGACTCGGTCAGCACCGGGCCGAACCACTCGATCATGGCTCGCTTCACGTCCGGCGGGCACGCGGAGCCGGTGTGCGAGACCTGCCGCAGGCTGGAGACGTCATAGCGGGCGCGGACCTCTTCCGGGAGGGCGAGGAGCCGTTGGAAGTGGGTGGGCACCATCACCGTCGAGGAGACCCGCCACCTCTGCACCCGGCTGAGGAACGTCTCCGCGTCGTATCTGTCGAGGACGATGACCGGCTGACCGGCCGCCAGGTGACGCAGTGAGGTCAGCGGCGCGTGGTGCTGCAGCGGGCCGCACACCAGGTGCGGTCCCGGCGGGAATCCCGGCCGGGAGGCCATCGCGGCGAGGTAGGCGGAGCTGTCGGCGACCGGGCCGCTCACCCAGCGCACCTCGGTGCCGCGCGCCCGTCCGGTGGTTCCCGAGGTGTAGACGAGCGGAGGCCGGGCGGGCCGGTCCGTCGGGGCCGTGCGCCCGGCGGGCGCGGCCGCGAGCCATGCGTCCCAGGCGAAGGCGTGCCCGACCGCCGGGGTTCCGTGCATCACGACCGGAAGGCCCAGTTCCCGGGCCGCGTCGAGGGCGGCACCCGCGCCCACCGGTCCGGCGATGATTCCGGTCACGCCCGCGTCGATGATCTGGTCGCCGAGTTCGCCCGACGTGAGGTTCCGGGAGGTGGCCACGGTCCCCACTCCGGCACGCAGGCCGGCCAGATGGGCCACCAGCGTAGGGATCGCGTTGTCGCCGAGGACGGCGACCCGGTCGTCGGGGCCGGGCGCGAGCTCCAGCAGCCGCGTCGTCGCCCGCGCCACCTGGTCGGCAAGGCCCGACCAGGACAGCACGCCCAGGTCGTCCGCCAGGGCGGGCTCGTCGGGTGTCTCCTGGGCGCGACGGTCGAGTGGCAGCAGCGACATGGCTCCTCCGGCGGCTCCTGGGCCTCTCCCGATTCGAAGGGAGAGGAGATGCGGAGACTGTAGCGTTTATCAAGAAAGTACGGAACACTCTGGTTCCAGGTGGAGTCATTTCCCCAAGTTTCAGAGGTGGGGGCGGTGTACTCCCGATCACCGTTACTCAAACTGCCGTCTGGTAAGTATTCGAGGAGGAGCCATGTCCCAGCCCGATCCGGACGCATGGCGCACACAGGTCCGGCAGTGGCTGGCCGGCGTGCTCGAATCGGCGCGGGCGCCGCAGTCCGCCACAGGGGCGGCCGACCTCGCCGTGTTCCACAACCTCCCGGAGGACGAGGAACGCCGGCTCCTGGAGCGCTGCCGCGTCTACCAGCGCGCCCGCTTCGACGCCGGGTACCAGGCACTGACCCTCCCCGAGGACAAGGGCGGCGCGGGCCTGACCGCCGCCCACGTGGCGGCCTTCGCCGAGGAGGAGTCCGCCTTCGAGGTGCCGCCGTCCACCGAGCTGATCAGCGTCACGGTGCGCCTTGTCGGCATGGCGGTCTCCCTGTTCGGGATGGCCGAGCAGCGTGACACGTACGCGCGCGCGTTCCTGCGCACCGACCTGCTGGCCTGCCAGCTCTTCAGCGAACCCGGTGCCGGATCCGACCTCGCGGCCCTGCGCACCCGTGCCCGCCAAGAAGGCGACGAGTGGGTGATCGACGGTCAGAAGGTGTGGACCTCGGGCGCCCAGTTCGCCGACTACGGTCTGCTGCTCGCCCGCACCGACCCGGACGTGGTCAAACAGGCCGGCATCACCGCCTTCCTGGTCCCGATGGACGCCACCGGCGTGGAGGTGCGCCCCATCCGTCAGATGAGCGGCGGCGCCTCCTTCAACGAGGTCTTCCTCAGCAGCGTCCGTGTTCCGGACCGGCTGCGGATCGGGCGACCGGGCCAGGGCTGGGAGGTCGCCACCACCACGCTCGCCTTCGAGCGGACCGCCTCCGGCGGCGGCAACCGTCGCAAGGGCGGCACGTTCGCGGACGTCCTCGCACTCGCCCGCTCCCTCGGCCGCACCGAGGACCCGCTGGTCCGCCAGCGCCTCGCCGACCTGTACGTACGCGCCGCCCTGCGCGCGGCCACCGTGGACCGCGTCGCCAGGACGAGCGCCGCCGGCGGTCGGCCGGGACCGGAGGCGTCGCTGACCAAACTCATGGCCTCCGACCTGCTCACCCGCACAGGACAGGTCGCCGCCGAGCTGATGGGCGCGCGAATCAGCGCCGACACCGGGGAGGCGGGCACCTTCGCCTGGGCGCAGCACCTGCTCGGCGCCCCCGGCTACCGGCTGGCCGGAGGCACCGACCAGATCCAGCGCAACCTGATCGGCGAACGGGTGCTGAAGCTGCCGCCGGAGCCGCGGGTGGACCGCATGCCGTTCTCGCAGCTTCCCGGCAACTGAGGCGCAGGGTCCTCTTCAACAGCAGCATTCGGCAGTCACATACGGCAATGGCATTCGGCAGTCGCGTTCGCCAATCACAAAGGAGTGACATCGATGGATCTGGGACTGACAGGCGCGAAGGCGCTGGTGACCGGCGCGAGCCGGGGCATCGGCCGGGCGATCGCCATCACCCTGGCGGCCGAGGGCTGTGCCCTGGCGCTGTGCGCCCGGGGCGAAGAAGGACTGGCCAAGACCGCCGCCGAACTGCGCGGCGAGGGGGCCACGGTGTTCGCGGAACCGGTCGACGTCACCGACCCGGCCGCGCTCGCGGGCTTCGTGCAGCGCGCGGCCGGTGAACTCGGCGGCCTGGACCTGCTGGTGTCCAACGTGTCGGCGGGCAACGTGAAGGGCCCCGAGTCCTGGGAGGCCAGCCTGCGCGGCGACCTGATCCCGTTCGCGGGACTCGTCGAGGCGGCCCTGCCCCACCTGGAGGCCTCCGACCGGGCCGCCGTCGTCGCCATCGGCACCACCAACGCCTCCGACACCGCGCGCCCGGCCGGAGCGAACTCGTACTCCGCGCTCAAGGCAGCCGTGGTCCAGCACGCCTCGGCCCTCGCGCACGCCCTCGCGCCGAAGGGCATCCGCGTCAACACCGTCTCGCCCGGCCCGATCGACTTTCCCGGCGGCGCCTGGGAGACCATCCGCACCAGCCGCCCGGAGGTGTACGAGGAGGTGCTCGCCAAGCTCCCGATCGGCCGTTACGGCACCGCGCAGGACGTGGCCGCGGCGGTGGCGTTCCTGCTCGGGCGGACCGGCTCCTTCTGCGTCGGGGTCAACCTCGTGGTGGACGGCGGGCTGCTCACCCGCGTCCAGTACTGAGCCGTGGCGGGCCCGGCCGGCCGCCTGGACGCCGTGCTGGTCTGCGGCGGACGCTGGCACGACTTCGACTACGCGCGGCTCCGGCTGCTGGAGCTGCTCGGTGAGCATCCACGGGTCCGGACGAGCGTGTATCAGGACTACGACTGCCTGACCGCGCTCGACAAGGCCGACCTGCTGGTCACCTACACCTGTGACGTCCGGCCCCGCCCGGCACAGCGGGCCGCGCTGGCACGGTTCGTCGAGCGGGGCGGGCGCTGGCTCGCCCTGCACGGCACCAACTCGGTGATCGAGCCGTCGGCGAGTGACGGACCGCGGGTGTTCACGACCCCGCGGCTCCTGGGGGAACTGGCGCCGGTGCTGGGCAGCCAGTTCCTGGCCCATCCGCCGATCGAGCCGTACGAGGTGCGGGTGACGCGGCCCGAGCATCCGCTGGTCGCCGGGGTCGGCCCGTTCACGGTGACCGACGAGCTCTACGTGTGCGAGCTGCACGGGGAGTTGGAGGTGCTGCTGCATGCCGAGTACACGGGGCCGTGCCGCGGTTTCGCCGAGGGCGACACGGCGGCCCTCGACGCCGCGCCCCGACCGGTGCTGTATCTCAAGCGGCACGGTCTCGGCGAGGTCTGCTACTTCACCCTCGGGCACTGCAGGGGCCGTTACGACGTACAGGACCTGGGCGTGGACGACACCGGCCGGGTGGATCGCGGGCCGTGGGAAACGCCGGAGTTCATGACGGTGCTGCGGCGGTGTGTGGGGCGGACGGTGAGTGGGCGAAACCCGGCAGAGGAGCGGGCCGGCACCTGAGCGAGGCTCGGGCGCCGGCCCTGCACGGGGTCGCGGCTCAACCGTGCGGCAGTACCACCGCGCGGCCGTTGATGTCGCCGGCGTGCAGACGCTCGTAGGCCGTCGGCGCCTCGTCGAGTGTGAAGGTCTCGACGTGGGAGGAGACCAGCCCCTGTCGCGCCAGCTCGACGACCTCCATGAGTTCCGGGCGGCTGCCCCAGTAGGGGAACGAGGCGGAGACCTCGAACGGCAGCCCACCGCCGAAGCCGACCGCCAGGGTGCCCCCACCGATGCCGACGATCGTCACGTCGCCCTCCACCGCTACCGACGCCGCGGCCACCGCGAGCGTCGCCTCGGCTCCCACGAAGTCCAGCACCACGTCCGCTCCCGTCCCGCCGGTGAGCTCCCGCACCCGTGGGGCCGCCGCGCCGTCGGAGAGGAGCGGCTCGTGGGCGCCGACGGTGCGTGCCAGCTCGAGTTTCTCCTTGCTCACGTCCAGGGCGACCACCCTGGCCGGTGTCAGGGCGCGGAGCAGCTGTACGGCGAGGTGACCCAGACCGCCGACCCCGATCACCACCGCCGTGCTGCCCGGGACCAGCTTGGGCAGTGACTTCCTGATCGCGTGATAGGGCGTCAGCCCCGCGTCGGTGAGCGGGGCGGCCTGCACCGGGTCCAGTCCGTTCAGCGGCACCAGGTGGCGGGGCGAGTCCACCAGCATGTACTCGGCGAGCGCACCGGGGGAGCCGAGTCCCGGCGGCAGGATCCCGAGCCCGGCGGCGCGCGGGCAGCAGTTCTCCTTGCCCTGGGCGCAGTTGTGGCAGCGCCCGCAGCCCCACGGGCCGTACACCGCCACGTCGTCGCCTTCCGCCACTGCCGTGACCCCGCTGCCCACGGCCGCGACCGTGCCGACACCCTCGTGGCCGAGCGTCATCGGCAGCGGGTAGGGGAACTGCTCCTCGGGCCAGCCCATGACCGCCAGGTCGGAGTGGCACAGCCCCGCCGCCGTCACCTTCAACAGCACCTGGCCCGGGCCCGGTTCGGGCACGGGAACCTCGACGACCTCGGGGGCGTGTCCCACCCTCCGGTACTGCACAGCCTTCATGGTCGGATCTCCTTGCTGGTGGCAGGCAGGGCGCCGCTCTCCGTGGGAGTCCCGGCGCCGGCAAGCGAAGGGCTTCCCTTCCGGCGGCGCAGCACGGCAGGCAGGGTGATCCGGCCACCCGTGAGGACCAGCGCCACGATGAGGACCGAGCCGGTGAACAGGCTTGCGGCCCACTGCGCGCTGGTGGCGAGCCCGAGTCCGGTGATGCCCGTGCCGAGCAGGAGGACCGCGAGCACCGTGCCCCAGGCGTTGAAGCGGCCCGCCCGCAACTGGGTCGCCCCGACGAAGGCGGCGGCGTACGCCGACAGCAGATACGGGGTGCCCGCGGTCGGCGAGCCGGATCCGACCGAGGACGCGAAGACGATGCCGGCGAAGCCGGAGAGCAGCGCGGAGGCCACCAGGGTCAGAAAGCGCAGCCGGTCGGTGCGCACGCCCTGCAGCCGGGCCGCGTCGGCGTTGAAGCCGGTCGCGTACAACCGGCGCCCGGTGGCGGTGTGTTCCAGCAGGAACCAGATGGCGAGCGCGGCGAGCAGCAGGTACAGCACCGGCAGGGTGATGCCGCCCGCGTCCAGCTGGGCGATGCTCGCGAACGGCTTGGCGAGCAGCTGCACACCGGTGATGGAGCTGTCGTTGGTGACCATGGTGATCAGCGACTGGATCAGCGCTCCGGTGGCCAGGGTGGCGATGAACGAGTCGACGCGCAGGACCACCACCACGATTCCGTTGACGACTCCGATCAGCAGCGCGGCGGCCATCGCCAGGGTGATCGCCGCGCCGGGACCGAGTCCGGCGGAGACCAGGAAGCGGGCGGTCAGCACGCTGGTGAGCGACATGGTGTAGGCGACCGAGAGGTCGAAGACGCGTGCGGCCAGTGGCGGTACGACGCTGAGTGCCACCAGGCCGGCCACGGCGTTGCCGTTCAGTACCTGCTTGACCGTGATGATGGTCGGGAACGTGTCCGGCGCCCACACGGAGAAGAGCACGACGATGACCAGCCACACGTATACGGCGCCGATGTTCCGGAACGACAGGGCGGTCACCGCCCGCCGGCCCAGTGCCCCGGGGACGAACACCGCGGACCTTTGCGGTGCGGACGGCGGCAGCTGTGCCGCCCGGGTCGGTGTGGATGTCATGTCAGAGGGTCCCTTCCAAGGCTCATGTCACTCGGTTCCTTCCATGGCGTGCACGAGCGCGGACTCGGTGACGTCCCGGCCACTGATCTCCCGTGCGATCCGGCCGTCGCGCACTACCAGGACACGGGTGCACAGAGCGAGCAGGTCCTGCGTGTCGGAGGAGCACACGATGACGCCCATGCCCTCGTCGGCCTGACGCTCTATCAGGTCGTACAGCTGCAGGCGGGTGGCGACGTCCACGCCCGCCGTGGGCTCGCACAGCGCCAGCACCGGCGGGCGCTGTGCCAGACAGCGAGCCATGACGACCTTCTGCTGGTTGCCGCCGCTCAGGGTGGTTATCCGCGCCCCGGGTCCGGCCGTGCGCACCCCTACCCGCCTGATCCAGTCCTCCGCCAGGGCGGACTCGCGGCGCCGGTGCAGTCGCCCCGCCCGGGCGCGCAGTCGGTGCAGGAGCGGGAGGGTGAGGTTCTCGCCGACCGAGAAGTCGCCGATCACTCCCTCGCCCGCCCGGTCCGCCGGGACCAGGGGAAGGCCCAGGGCGCCGGCGTCACGCGCCTCGGTCCACCGCTCGGAGCGTTCCAGCAGCCGCAGCCTGCCGCTCACCGGCCCGGCATGGGCCCCGCACACGACGTACGGCACGACCTCGTGGCCGGAGCCGACCAGGCCGGTGATGCCCAGACGCTCGCCCCTGGCCAGGTCGAGGTCGACTCCCCGCAGGGGCCCGGCCCACAGGTCACGGACCTCCAGTACCGGGTCGGCGGGACCGGCGGAGGGCGCCGGGCGGTGGTCGGTCTCCGTCTCCTCGCCCGCCATCAGTTCCGCCAGCGAGCGCGGAGTGAGCTCGGCGACCCGGCGTGTGGCGATCCGTATTCCGCCGCGGATGACGGTGACCCGGTCGGCGAGGGCGAAGATCTCGTCCATCCGGTGCGAGACGTACAGGACGCCGGCGCCGGTGTCGCGGACCTCCCGCACGATGTCGAAGAGGCGGGCCACCTCGCCAGGTGGCAGCACGGCGGTGGGCTCGTCGAGCACCAGGACACCGCGGCCGCCGTCCCAGCCCTGCAGCGCGGCGGCGATGGCCACCACCGCGCGCTGCACGGGGGTCGCCGCCACCAGGGGACGGCGTACGTCGATGCCGAGACCGAACCGTTCGACGAGGGCGGTCGTGCGTCTCTCCATCTCCGGCCAGCGGATGTTGCCGAAGGCCGTGCGGGCGAAGCCGTGACTGAGCGCCAGGTTGTCGATGGCGCTCAACTCGCCCACCAGCCCCAGCTCCTGGTGGACGAAGCGGAGCCGGTCGTGGCGGGAGGCCGTGACATGGCCGAGGTCGAAGGGCTCGCCGTCGAGTTCGGCCACCGCACCCGGCTCCGCGTGGTGGAAGCCGGCGAGGATCTTGATGAGGGTGGACTTGCCGGAGCCGTTGGGCCCGATGAGGGCGTGGATCTCGCCGGGCGCGACCTCGAGATCCACGTCCCTCAGTGCCTGG
Source organism: Streptomyces sp. NBC_00019 (assembly GCF_045041015.1). NCBI lineage: Bacteria > Bacillati > Actinomycetota > Actinomycetes > Kitasatosporales > Streptomycetaceae > Streptomyces > Streptomyces sp. NBC_00019. The sequence continues at coordinate 1,507,026 of NZ_CP108302.1, read as the reverse complement.
GTACCGCCGAATCGCTTCGACAGGGCGGCCACCCGCAGTACCGGCCCGGTCAACTCAGGCCCCAGAGCGCCTTGAACTGCTTCTGGTAGCTCTCGACGATCGGGAAGTCACCGTCGGCGGAAGGCAGGTTGTCCTTGGTGACGAGCATGTTGGGCAGCGACGCCTTCTGGTCCACGGCCATGGACTGGCCGGTGAAGTGCCGGGCCAGCGCGTCGACCTGGAGCCAGGCCGTCTCATGGGAGTTCAGCGCCATCGCGCCGTCGGTGAGACCGCTCTGGATGTACTGGTAGTTCTGCGCGTCACCGACGTTGACCACGATGTGCTTGCCGGTCAGGCCGGCCGTCTTCAGCGCGGCGGGCACGCCCACGTTGAGCAGGCCCAGGGAGAAGACGACATGGGTCACCTTCGGGTGTGAGCGGAGATACGACACCACGCGGTCCGGCATGTCCTTGCCCACCGCGGTGATCGGCACGTCGACGTTGTCCAGCGCGCAACCGGCGCACCACTTCTTGTAGTTGGCCGCGAAGGAGTCCTTGACGGGCTTGAGGATCGTGTACGCCGGCAGATCGAAGTACACGGTGTTTGCCTGGGCGCCGCTGTTCGACACCACCCATGAGGCGAGCATCCGGCCCTGGATGCCGACGTCCTTCGGCCCGTTCTTCAGCAGGGAGATGCCGTCGCCCACCACGTCGTCGGCGTTCGACTGGATGACGGGGACACCGGCCGCCTTCAGCTGTGCCAGCTGCTTGGCGTAGACGGCACGGGGGAAACCGGAGGCGACGACGGCGTCCGGCTTGTCGCGTACGGCCTGTTCGTAGGCCGCCTGGACGGACTCCGGCGTGCCCTGGGTGGCGATCTGCTTCACCTTCCAGCCGAGTTGTCCCGCGGCACCGGTGAAGAAGTCGGCGAGGTCCTTGCAGGACTGGACGCCGCAGAGGATGAAGTCGATCTTCTTTCCCTTGGGAATCTTCTTGCCGACCGGCTGGGTGACGGAGATCGCGGCGGGGCGCTGCGCATACGTCTTCAGAGCCGCACGGGCCGCCGTCAGGCCGGGCGATCCGGGCGCCGCCGCCTGCGAGGAGTCGGCGGCCGGGGTCGTGCCGCTGCCGCACGCCGTCAGGGTGAGCAGGGCAGTGACGGGGACGATCGCGGTGAGGGCGCGGCGGACCGCGCGACCGGGTCTGGAACTCATCGTTGAGTACTCCCGTGGTGTGGCGCACGCAAGAGGTGCTGGGGAATGCAGGGCTGCGTCGATCGCCGACGTGGGGTACGGCGCGGGCCACCGGGGTGAGAGCCCCGGGGCGCTGGGTCCGGGACGGGCAGAAGACCGTTCCGGAACGGAGAAACTTATGAGGCACTACAGCCTCAAGTGGGTCGGAGTGTGACATGCCCCGGCGTGCTTGGGGAGAGGGTCGCCGCAAGAAAATCCAGGATCTCAAGCTGATTCCGCGATGACCTCGGCAGATGCGGGCGCGTTCACCGTCGCGAGTGTTGCTCCAGACCGCAACCGGTAACTACACTCACTCTAAAGTTTCTGCCGGAGGAGAGATGATGGACGAAACATCGGAGCTGGGCACGGCGCGGTGCCCCGGGCCCAGCGTCCAGGACTACCTCGACCAGGACAGCCGCCCTGTTCCCCCAGCCCTGAGGTACGAGCGGAACGACCACCTGGGCAGCGAGGACATCGACACCGCCCGCTTCACCTCCCGCGAATGGGCCGAACGCGAGATGCGGCAGGTGTGGCGCCGTGTCTGGCAGTTCGCCTGCCTGGAGAGCGAGATTCCCGAGGTCGGGGACCACGAGGTCTACGAGATCGGCGACGACTCGCTCATCGTCGTGCGCACGGCCCCCGACGAGATCCGCGCCTTCGTCAACGTCTGCCTGCACCGCGGACGCAAACTGCGCACCGGCGGCGGCAACGTCAGCGAGTTCCGCTGCTCGTTCCACGGCTTCGCCTGGAACCTCGACGGCACGATGCAGACCCCGCCCTGTGCCTGGGACTTCCCGCACGTCACCCCGGAGAAGTTCGCCCTCCCCGAGGCCCAGGTGGCCACCTGGCGCGGCTTCGTATTCATCAACATGGACCCGTACGCGGAGTCCTTCGACTCCTACCGCGGCACCTTCGACGACTACTACATCTGGCCACTGGAGATCCGCTACAAGTCGCTGCACATCGCCAAGGTGCTGCCCTGCAACTGGAAGATCGCACAGGACGCCTTCATCGAGTCCTTCCACGTGATCGCCACTCACCCGCAGATGCTGCCGTGGCTCGCCGACGCCAACTCCCAGTACGACGTCATGGCGGACCAGCCGAACTGGAACCGGATGATCAACATCCAGGGTGCGCCCAGCCCGCACGTGGCGGAGTCCGTCACGGAGGAGGACGTCCTCGAGACGTTCTACGACTCGCGCGCGTTCTACGCCGCGGCCCAGGGCCGCGACCTGGTGATGCAGGAGGGCGACGAACTGCCGGCGATCCCGCCGGGCGGCACCGCCCGCCAGGTCCTCGCCGAGCGGATGCGTGCGCAACTGGCGGCCACCTCGCGCCAGGACTTCTCGCAGACCGCCGACACCGAACTGCTGGACGCCATCAACTACTTGCTGTTCCCCAACTTCAACCCCTGGGGCGGCGCCAAGTCCAACATCATCTACCGGTTCCGGCCCAACGGCCTTGACCCGGACTCCTGCACCGCGGAGATCATCTTCATGTCGTCCCCGAAGCAGCCCGGCGAGATGCCGCCCCCGGTGAAGATCCGCTGGGTGCCGGAGGACATGCTCTTCGCCGACATCCCCGAACTCGGCGTCCTCGGACCCGTCTTCGACCAGGACTGCGAAAACCTCCCCTACGTCCAGCAGGGCCTCAAGGCGATGCGCAAGCCGGGCATCACCCTGGCCAACTACCAGGAGAGCCGCATCCGCCACTTCAACCGGACGCTCGACCAGTGGATGGACCGGTGACCCACCGCGTGGCGGTCAGACCCCTGGGCGTCGAGCTCGAAGTCCTCGACGGCGAGGACCTGTTCACCGCCGCCCGGCGGCTCGGTTACCGCTGGCCCACCGTCTGCGGCGGCAAGGGCACCTGCCGCACCTGCTTCGTCCAGGTGGAGGACGGCGCCGAGAACTGTTCCCCCGTGGGCCCGTTGGAACGCGAGGGCATCGAGGCCCTGCGCAGGCCGGTGGACGGCCTGACCCGGCTCGCCTGCCGGCTGCGGGTCGAGGGCCCGGTGACCGTGACCAAGCGCGGCGTGCGCCGCCGAGTGCAGGAGTGAGGCCCCCATGTCCAAGCAAGTGATCCACCCGCTGACCGGGCATGTGTACCGGCTCACCGAGGACGGACTCGTCGAGGTGACCGACCCCAGGACCGGGGCACAGGGCGTCTTCGACTTCCAGGCCCGGTGGCAGTCGGGCGAACTGCGCCACGCCGACCTTCAGATGGCCGGCTGGGTCGGCCGCCTCGCACAGCGGCGCACCCCGCCTCGGCCGGAGGGGTGACGCCGTGTCCCCGCGCACCACCCGCGTGGTCTGCCTGGTACGCCGCCCCGAGAAAGAGCCGGCCCCCGGTGACTTCGCCGTCGAGGAACGCCCCCTGCCACCCCTCGGTGAGGGCCAACTCCTCGTCCGCAACCTCTACATGAGCGTCGATCCGTCCATGCGCGGGCGGCTGGAGAGCACCGAGAAGCACTACACGCACAACTTCACCCCCGGGTCACCGCTCGACGGCCGGGCCCTCGGTGTCGTGGAGGAGAGCCGCTGTCCCGGCGTGCCGCCCGGTGTCTACGTCCGCCACCAACTCGGCTGGCGGGAGCTGGCCGTGCTGGACGGGGCGGACACCGACGGAGCCGATCGCATCGACCCGCAACTCGCCCCGCTGCCCACCTGGTTGGGGCTGCTCGGCCAGACCGGATTCACCGCGTACGTGGGCCTGGCCCGGATCGCGGCGCTGCGACCCGGCGACACGGTCTTCGTGTCGGCGGCGGCCGGGGCCGTCGGCACCGCCGCCGGCCAGTTCGCCCGCCTGCTGGGCGCGGATCGAGTCGTCGGGACCGCCGGCGGGCCGGACAAGTGCGCCCTGCTGGTCAAGGAGTTCGGCTACGCCGCCGCCGCGGACTACCGTGCCGAGCCGGTGCGCGACGCCCTGGCGCGGATGGCACCCGACGGCATCGACGTGTACTTCGACAACGTCGGCGGAGAGCAGCTCGCCGCCGCCCTGCACGCGCTGCGGACCGGTGGCCGGGTCGCCCTGTGCGGCATGATGTCGCAGTTCGGCGGCGCCCGACGGACCGTGGACATCAACCAGTTGATCCAGGCGGTCCTCAAGCGGCTGACGCTGTGCGGTTTCATCGTCCGCGACCACGACGACCTGCGGCCGGAGTTCGAGCAGCGGGTCGCGGGCTGGCTCGCCGAGGGCCGGATCACCGTGCGCGAGACGGTCGTGGACGGTCTGGAGAACGCCGCGGGCGCTCTGCTGTCCCTGCTCGGCGGCGGAAACGTCGGCAAGATGCTGGTCCGCCTGGGCGATTCCGGCTGAAACGGCACCCCTTCCGGCAGGCTGAAACGGCGCCCCCGGGCGGGGGCGCCGTTTCAGCGCATGGGGTTTGACGCGGCGACGGTGTGGGCCGTCAGGGAGACCCCGACTCGGGTCAGCCCCGCCACGGCCGCCCGGAAGTCCTTGATGTGCGGGGTGGAGAAGTGCTCGTCCAGGGCCTGCCGGGAGGTCCAGTGCTCGTACACCCGGATACGCCGCTCGTCGGTGGGATCGGCGGTCATGGCATAGTCCAGACAGCCGGGTTCCTGCTCGCGGGTATGCCGGCCCAGCTCGACGAGGGCCTTCAGCATGCCGGCGCGGTCGTCGGGCTCGTAGTCCATCCAGCCGGCGACGATGATTTCCTCAGCCACGGGATTCCTTTCGCGGTCGTGCCCGCGGGCCCGCCGCCCCGGTGCAGGAGAGCGACGGGCCCGCGGTGCTTCAGATGCCCAGCGGCGCCGGGACGCTGTCCACGGTGACGGTCCCCTGGTCACCGTCGACCGTGATCACCATTCCGTCCCGCAGGCGCTGTGTCCCGCCCTCGACGGAGATGACTGCCGGGATGCCCAGTTCGCGGCAGACCACCACGGCGTGGCTGTTGAGCGCGCCCACGTCCACCACGGCGGCTCCGGCGACCAGGAACAGCGGGGTCCAGGCCGCGTCCGTGATCGGTGCGACCAGCACCTCCCCGGGCTCCAGCGCCTCGCACGAGGCCGGGTCGGTGACCACCCGCACCCTGCCGGTGTAGGTGCCGTGGCTGCCGCCCACACCGCCGAGGACATCACCCTCGCCGGCCGCCTGTGTCCGCTCCTCGGCGCGTCGCGGCCAGGTGCCGATGTCGGTCTGCGCGTCGTCCGCGACGAAGAACGGCGGTTCCAGGTCGTGCAGGGCGGCGTACTCCTCGAGCCGCCGCGCGATGACGGGACCGAAGGACTCCGGGGCGGCGACATAGTCGTCGAGCTCGGTGTCCAGCAGCATCATCACGTCCTCGGGCCGGGCGAAGAGGCCCGCCTCGACGCCGCGGCGACCGAGCTCCCGTACGGTTATGCGGATCTCGTTGATGACGGTGACGCAGTTCGCCTTGGTGCGTTCGCGGGCCGGGATCCACACCTGGGAGGCGTGCATGCCGGCGTCGAACATGGGCTGTGTCTCCTCGGGCAGCGCGGCCCGGATCTCCTGCGCCGTCTGCTCGCGCTGTTCGGTCAGACGTGTCCGGCGGGCGGCGGGGGAGTCGTCGTCGGGACTGTGGCGGATCCGGTCGACCAGGGCCAGTGCCTGGACGGGCGCCGCCTCCCAGGACAGCGCGTGGATGTCCCACTCGTTGGGGCCGCGGTCGCCGGATTCGGCCAGGAACTCCTCGAAGGCGTCGCGGAACGTCTTCACGTCGCCGGTCGCCCCGTCGAGGGCCTGCCCCACGGCGGCCGGACCCCGGTCGAACAGCGCGCTCAGTTCGGCCGAGGCCGCCACCTGGCGGGACAGTGTCCACAGCCCGGTCGAGGGGGACGCGGAGTCGACGCCGCCGAGACCGCCGATCAGGTCGAGCATGGCGCCGGGGCGGTCCACGCTCGCGCACAGCGGGCCGAGGATCGCCGGTCCCACGGACGCGGGCAGCGAGGACTCGACGTGCCGCTGGAAGGTCGTCTCCACCTCGTCCAGCAACGACCGTGCGTACGCCACCAGTTCGGCCTCGGACAGCCGCGTCAGGTCGGGCCGCGAGCGCCGCAGTGCCCGCAAACGCTGCCGGTCGGCGTCGGCCTCCGGGAAGCCGCTCTGGCCGAGCATCCGCTGAAGCGTCCCGCCCGCCTTGGTGGTCAGCTCCTCGTCCTGGTCGTCCGGGTGCGCCACGTACACCGGAGTGTCGGAGCGCTGTCCGACGAAGGCAGCGTCGATCTGGTCCGCCGTCTGGCCCATACGGATGCCGAACAGCCGCATGTGGGACAGGTTGAGGTAGAAGTGGCCGCCGAACATGCCGACGAACGGCGGTCGGGGGCCGGCCACCTCCTCCTCGCGGTAGATGCCGAACCCGACGAAGCCGCGACGCCAGCCCTGCAGGCCCTGCCCCCACACCAGGGTCCAGCCCAGCGGGCTGGCGGGTTCCGGCAGGGTCTCGCCCGCGTTGGCGCGGGTGTAGTGCGGCAGCCGCTCACTGCGCTGCCAGTCCGTGATCCAGCTCTTCATGGCCGAAATCTCCCGCTGTCCGTACCCGCGCCTACCACTGCGCCGTTCCGCCGTCGACACTGATCAGTGCGCCGGTGATTCCTGCCCCGGCCTCGCTCGCGAGCAGCGAGGAGACCGCCGCGATCTGCTCCACCGTGGTGATCTTCTTGGTGGCGGCGTGCTCGGCGAAGCGGCTCAGCCACTCCTCGTAGCTGATGCCTTCGGCCTCGGCAGCGGCCGGCCCCGCGGCGCGCATCAGGTCGGTGTCGACGGCGCCGGGGCAGATGGCGTTGCAGGTGATGCCCTGGGTGCCGTACTCGAAGGCGGTCGCCTTGGTGAGGCCGTGGATCGCGTGCTTGTTGGTGATGTAGTGGCTGATCCCCGGCTTGTTGGCCTGCTTGCCCTCGACGGAGGAGATGTTGATGACGCGGCCCCAGCCGTGCTCCAGCATCTTCGGCAGCGCCCGGCGGGTGCCGTAGAAGTAGCCGTTGACGTTCAGCTTGAGGGCGTCGTGCCACGCCTCGTCGCTGAGCTGGTGGATGGGGGCGAAGCCGGAGCTGCCGCCGACGTTGTTGACCCAGATGTCGAGCCGGCCGAAGCGTTCGGCGGCGAAGTCGGCGAGGCCCTCGATGTCCTCCTGGCTGTTGGCGTCGCAGGGGTGGAAGACGGCCCGGTCCCCGGCGCCCATCTCCTCCAGGGCCTGCTTGCCCTTGATCTCGGATCGGCCGCTGATGACGACCGTGGCGCCGTCGGCCACGAAGGCCTCGGCGATGGCGCGGCCGATGCTGCGCGTGCTGCCCGTGATCACTGCGACACGTCCGTCGAGGCTGCCCGTAGCCACCATGCTGTTCTCCCGCGAGTGTTGTTGGTTCGTCACCTGGTGGCTCTGGCGGCGTGGGTGCCGTCTTCCAGGTGTTGGTGGATGGTGCGGTGCAAGTGCTGGAGTCCGGGCTCGTTGCGTCCGAAGACGAAATCGGTCCCGTCGAGGGCCTTGAGACCCTGCTGGACTCCGTAGGTGGTCGCGTAGTCCTCGTCGCGGACCACCTCGTGGAACCACTCGCCGAATTGGTCGGCGGCCTGGCGCTCCTCCTCGGTGACCGCCGGTTCCCGCAGCAGGATGATCTGCTGGGTCACCGACTCGGTGGCCGTCCGGGGGAGCACCAGGGAGACGGCGATCTTCTGGCGCCAGCCGCCGGCGATCGCGAGGCCCGGGAAGAGCCAGTAGATGGGCCCGACGCAGTCGCCCGGATCGCGCTGGTCCGGGGGCAGTTCGACCGCCTGCGCGATGGGGCGCAGGGCCGGTGCGATGCGCTGGTGGGGGCCCCAGGTGTCGTGGGCCATCATGTTGGAGAGGTTCGTCTCGAACACCGTCTTCGGGTGCAGCGAGGCGAAGTGGTACGTCTCCAGATATCCGTCGAGGGTGACCTTCCAGTTGGGACTGGTCAGCTCGCTGGTGGCGTAGTGGTGGCACTCCGCCAGCCGCATACCCTCGAGGAGCGGCTGCAGATCGCCCAGCCAGGCGTCCAGGTCGGGCTTGGCCGCCGGGTCCAGCGAGACGAAGACGATCCCCGCCCGCTCCCCGGCCGGAAGTCTGACCAGGCTGCGCCCCTCGCGTGGAACGTCGCCGAAGGTCTTCTCGGCGTAGACCCCCCGCAGTTCGCCGGCCAGGTCGTACGACCACGAGTGGTACGGGCAGGTGAGCCGCCTCGACACCCCGCAGCCGGGCTCGAGGAGCTTGGCCCCCCGGTGCCGGCAGGCGTTGATCATCGCGTGCACGGCGCCCTGGCGGTCCCGGGTGATCAGCACGGGGATGCCGAGCACGTCGATCGCCTTGTAGGTGTTCGGACCGGGCAGCTCGCAGGACATGGCGAGTGGCAGCGGGACGCTCCGGTGGACGGCGTCCGTCTCGCGTTGCCAGCGGTCGGCGTCGAGGTAGTTGGCGACGGGTTCCGTCCACTGGCCGTCCGCCTCGTGCGTCGTGTTGGCGCGGTAGTGCGCCATCACGCGCTCGACGAGTTCGGCGGCCTCCCGCCGCATCGTCAGGGATGCGGCGTCGGTGGACCGGTCCTGGCTGATCCACGAGGAGTATGCGGGGGCCGAGGGCGGGTTGCGGTCGGCGTCTGTCTCCCGGATCTCCGGCGAACTGGTCTGGACCACGATGTCCTCACAATCCTCCCAGCCGCGAGCCGAGACCGGCTTCGGAATGCGACAGCTGGGCTGTGTCCGAAACTGCAACAGGACTTAGTGTGGTCTGTCAATAGAAAGTGGCGAAGTTGCGGCTCGGTCTCCCGTAGGGGTGGGTGCGATGGTCATGGTCCGACCGTTCGAGGTGGGCCTGGTGGTGCGGGACTTGGGGTCGATGGAGCGCTTCTACCGCGACGTGATCGGTTGTCGCCCCGTGCGCCGCTCGCGCGTACCGGTGGCCGTCGGCGGCCCGGCCGGACTGGGCGGCGAGCTGGACGTCGTCTGGCTGCAGGTGCCCTCCGGGGGGTGCGTCAAGCTGATTCTTCCCTCGTCGCCCGCGGTGCCGGCCCTCGTGGCGCATCCGCTGGCCGGACGTGCGGGGCTGTCGTATCTCACCTTCCGTGTTGACGACGTGGACCCCGTGGTGGCCGCACTGAGGGCTGCGGGCGCCAGGCCCCTGTCGGACCCGGTCGTCGTCCGCGCGCACGGTCGGCGGATCACCTTCTGGACGGATCCGGAGGGCAATGCGGTGGAGCTGGTGGACGACCGGGGCGAAGAGTCGGGTCCGGGGCGTAGTAATTAGAGAACCTCTTCAGTAAGGTGCGTGGCGCTGGTTACTGTAGAGCGATACTAGAAAGTCCACTTCCGTGGCACACCTCCCTCGGGCGAAGGGGCGGACGATGGCTCAGAAGAAGTCGGCCGATGTGGCCGCACACCAGGTATCCGCGCAGGTCATCAGGGATCTGCACGAGCGCATGGTGCGCATCCGGCTGTTCGAGACCGAGGCGGGCAAACTCATGGAGGCTGGCAAGCTGCCCGGCTTCCTGCACCTGTATGTCGGCCAGGAAGCCGTGGCCGCCGGCGTGATGGCGGCCCTGCGCGACGACGACCAGATCACCTCCACCCACCGGGGCCACGGGCACGCCGTGGCCAAGGGCGTCGGCCTCCGCGAGATGTACGCCGAGCTGTACGGGCGGGTCACCGGCGCCTGCCTCGGCCGCGGCGGCAGCATGCACATCAACGACCTCACCCGCGGCATGCTCGGCGCCAACGGCATCGTCGGGGCGGGCGTACCGATCGCCGTGGGTGCCGCCTTCGCCGCCCGGTACAAGGGCGAGGACAGCGTCGCCGTGACCTTCTTCGGCGACGGCGCCACCAACATCGGCGCCTTCCACGAGGGCGCCAACATGGCCGCGATCCTCGGCCTGCCCGTCGTCTTCGTGTGCGAGAACAACGGCTACGCCGAATTCACGCCACAGTCGAAGCACATGTTGATCAACGACGTGGCCGAGCGGGCCGCCGCCTACGGCATGCCCAGCGTGATCGTCGACGGCATGGACGCGCTCGCCGTCCATCGCGCCGCCGCCGACGCCGTCGAACGGGCCCGGGCCGGCGAGGGCCCGATGATGATCGAGGCCAAGACCTACCGCTACTTCGACCATCAGGGCGTCAAGGGCCTCCGGCACCCGTACCGCTCGGACGAGGAGGTCGCCGAGTGGAAGGCCCGCGACCCCATCGACCTGCTGGAGACCCGGGCCGTCGCCGACCGCGCCGCGACCCGCGCGGAGCTGGACGACGTATGGCAGCGCACCCGCGACGAGATCGCCGAGGCCATCGCGTACGCCGAGACCAGCCCACTGCCCGACCCCGCCGACCTGCTGCTCAACGTCTACTCGGGATGACCGCCATGACCACCACCACCGAAGCACCGGCCGTCGCCCCGAACGCCGCGGCCCGCAAACTGACCTACGTCAAGGCCTTCAACGAGGGACTCGCCCAGGCCATGCGCGAGGACGAGAACGTCTTCGTCGCCGGCGAGGACGTGGCCGGATACGGCGGCGTCTTCCGCATGTTCGACAACCTGCTCGACGAGTTCGGCCCCCGCCGCATGATCGACACCCCGATCTCCGAAGCCGCCCTCGTCGGCCTCGGTGTGGGCGCCGCCGCCCGGGGCCTGCGCCCCGTCGTCGACCTCATGTTCATGGACTTCATCGGCGTCTGCCTCGACCAGATCGTCAACCAGGCAGCCAAGATGAAGTACATGTTCGGCGGCGCGCTGTCCGTGCCGCTCACCATCACCACCGCCTCCGGAGCCGGCCTCGGCGCCGCGGCCCAGCACAGCCAGAGCCTGGAGGCCTGGCTGGCCCACGTGCCCGGCCTCAAGGTCGTCATGCCGTGCGACGCGTACACCGCCAAGGGCCTCACGGTCTCGGCCATCCGGGACGACAACCCGGTCGTCGTCATGCTCAACAAGGTCCTGCTCGGCAGCACCAGCGAGGTGCCCGAGGAGATCTACGGCATCCCGCTGGGTCAGGCGCACATCGCGCGCCAGGGCAGCGATGTCACCGTGATCGCCCTGGGCCGCATGGTGGGGGAGGCCCTCGCGGCGGCCGACGAACTCGCGGCCGAGGGCGTCGAGATCGAGGTGATCGACCCACGCACCGTGCAGCCCCTGGACACCGAGACGATGTTCGCCTCCGTCCGCCGCACCAACCGGGTGCTCGTGGTGCACGAGGCCGTCACCTTCGGCGGGCTCGGCGCGGAGATCGCCGCCCAGATCCAGGACGCAGCCTTCGACCACCTGGACGCGCCGGTGCTGCGCATCGGCGCCCCCTTTTCGCCCGTCCCCTTCTCCCCGGTCCTGGAGAAGGCATACGTCCCCGATCGCACCCGGATCGCCCAGGGCTGCCGGCGTCTCCTCGAAAGGTCGTGACCGACGTGGCGGTCGAGGTTCTGCTGCCGAAGATCGGCCTGACCATGCAGGAAGGCACGATCGACGAATGGCTCGTGCCCACCGGCGCCGCCGTCGCGGAGGGCGACGCCCTGCTGCGGCTGGCCACCGACAAGGTCGACGTGGACGTCGAGGCGGAGGCCGGGGGACTGTTCCACCCGGTGGTCGCGGCCGGGGCCACCGTCCCGGCCGGGGCCCTCATCGGCTGGCTGCTGGCCGAGGGCGAACAGCCACCGGACCCGGCGGGCACGCCCACGCCGGTCGGGTCGGGGACCACTGCGCCCGCTCCCGACGCCGGCGCGGCGCCCTCCGTGAACGGCACAGGTGAGAAGGGCGTCGGTGACCGGCTTCTGTCCTCTCCGAACGCCCGGAGGGTCGCCGCGGCTGCCGACGTCGACCTCACCGCCGTACGGGGCACCGGTCCCGGCGGACGGATCGTCTCCGAGGACGTGGAGGACTTCCTCGCGGCCGTGCCCGGCGACCTCGTCACCCTCGTCCCGTCGGGCGACACCCCCGCCTCACCGCTGGTCCGCAAGCTGGCGAAGGAGCGGGGCATCGATCTCTCCGAGGTGAACGGCACCGGGCCCGGCGGCCGGATCCGCAGGGCGGATCTGGATGGCGTCACTCCGGTACCCGAAGCCACTCCCGCTCGTCCCAGCAAGGTCATCCCACTCACCGGGATGCGCGGCACCATCGCCCGCAGGATGCACGCCAGCCTCCAGGAGATGGCACAGCTGACGCACGGCTACGAGGTACGGATGGACGCCGTGGTGTCCCTGCGGGACCGGCTCAAGGAGGAGTGGGCCGACAGCGATCTGCCGGTCCCCAGCATCAACGACTTCCTGCTGAAGGCCGCGGCCCTGGCCCTGCGCGAGCACCCGCTGCTCAACGCGACGGTGCGGGAGGACGCCATCCATCTGCTCGACGAGGTCCACCTGGGCTTCGCGGTGGCCGTTCCGGGCGGCCTGATGGTCCCCGTGATCGAGGACGCCGTGGCGCTGCCACTGCCCGAGGTCGCCCGCCGGTCGAGGTCACTGGCCCAGGCTGCCCGCGAAGGGCGGATCTCGCCCGCGCAGCTGGAAGGGGCCACCTTCACGGTCACCTCGCTCGGCGGATACGGCGTCGACTTCTTCACCCCCGTGATCAACCCCGGCAACGTCGCCATCCTCGGCGTGGGCCGGCTCAGGGACGGCGTCGAGTGGGTGGACGACCGGCCACTGCGCACGCGGGTGCTCACCCTCAGCCTCACCTTCGACCACCGTGCCGTCGACGGGGCACCCGCCGCCGAATATCTGCGCACCGTAGGTGAGTTGTTGAGCAAGCCCCTCCGCCTGCTGGTGTGATCCGTGGCCTATGTGGCCGGGTCGGCGATCCGCTCCGCGAGGTTGCCGACCTCGCGGACGAAGGAGCGGTGCCCCAGAGACCGGTAGACGTCGTCACCCCGGACCTGCGAGATCGCCGCGGTCTCGAGCAGCGCCAGCAGGCCCAGGCCGATCACCGCCGCCTCGGCGTCGGAGACCGGCCCGTCGGCCTTGCGGACCAGCCGCACCAGTTCGTCCAGCAGTTCGGTACGGCTCTCCTGGCGCAGTGCCTCCGCATCCTGGCTCATGCCGGCCGACGACACGAAGAAGACGGTGGCGGCGGACCGGTGTTCGCCCAGCCAGGCCAGCAGCGAGGTGATCGCCGCGCCGATGTCCGAGCCGGGTTCGTGGGCCTGAGTGAGTGCCTGCAACTGCTCGCGCAGCGCGGCGGCGAACACCCGCATCCCCTCCGCCAGGACCTGGTCCTTGGAGGAGAAGTGGTAGTACACCGCTGCCGAGGTCATCTCCGCACGAGCGGCGATGTCGGCCACCGTCACCTCGTCCGGCGGCTGGGTGGCGAACAGCTCCGTGGCTGCGTCGATCACCCACTGCTTGCGCGACGGACGATGAGCGGCGCGGGTTCCGGATGTCGTCATGGTGTCAAGTATGCCGGGAGCCCGGTGCTCCGGAGGTGCTTGTGTAGCAGGAATTATGCCGTCGGGCGGGACTAGTAACTGGATACAATGGTCAGTACGCAGGGCCCACGAACGCGGGTTCACGGCAGTCGGCAGGGAGCATGATGGCCACCACGAAGAACGGCAAGCAGCCCGCCCACCGGCCCTCGCGGCGGCAGCACATCATCTCCGCCGCCGTGCGGGTGTTCGGCCGCAACGGATTCGCGGAGACCAGCATCCAGGACATCGCGGACGAGGCACAGGTGGTGCCCACCGCCGTCTACTACCACTTCGACGGCAAAGAGGAGTTGCTCGAACTCGCGATGCGACGGGTCTTCGACCAGCTGAACGCGGTCGTGGAGGCGGCGCGTCCGGAGTCCGAGCCGGGTGATGCGGAGGGCCTGGTCCGCGTCATCGACGCGGTGTGGGACTGGGTGGAGCAGAACCCGGACGAGGCCCGTCTGTACCAGGTCCAGGTCGCCTCCGCCAACGGCAGCGTCAAGGTGCTGCGGGACGAGTTCGAGCAGCGGCACATCCAGCGTGGCTACGACTATCTGCCCGAGGGCACGACTCGCAGCCCCCGGGCGGCGAAGGCCCGGCACGCGGGGCAGGCCCTCGCGGTCCGCACACTGATCAGCACGACCATGCTCGTCACGGCGCTGCGGGCGGAGGGCGGACCGCTGTCCCAGTTGCCCTCCCGGTCCGTGCTGGAGGCGGTCAGGGCGCTGGCGCTGCGCATCGTCGGCGCCGAGGAGAGGCCGGCCCCATCCCGGACCTGAGGCGGTTCACCACGGCAGCGGCCTGCGGTCGGCGAACAGCCCGCCCGTCGTCTCGTCGCCTTCGGGAAGGGGCGCCAGCCAGACCGGGGTGTCCGCCCCTTCCGCTGCGGGTCCAGCCGGGGTCGGCGGCGTTGACCAGTACGTCCGTGCCGGACAGCTCGGCGGCGAGCATACGGGTCAGGGCGTTGAGCGCCGTCTTGGAGATCCGGTAGGCGGGGTGCCGACCGGAGTCCGTCAGCGCCAGCGAACCGTAGGAGCTGGTGACGTTCACGACCCGCCCGTAGCCGGCTTCCACCATGCCCGGGACGACGGCCTCGGCAACCCGCCAGGCGCCGGTGAGGTTCGTGTCCAGGGTCGCCCGCAGGATGTCCTCATCGACGTTCGGGGGCCGCAGTTCCCGGTCCAGGGACACGCCCGCGTTGTTCACCAGCACGTCGATCCCACCGGTCAGCCCCGTCGCCTCCCGGACCGCTTGCGTGACGCTCTTCGCGGACGTCACGTCCAGGGCCAGCGCCGCCGGGCCGATGACGCGGCACGCCTCCTCGGCGGCCTCCCGTCCTCGTGCCCCGACCAGAACCCGCAGCCCCTGATCGGCGAGCTGTCGGCACATCTCCAGGCCGATGCCGCGTGCCCCGCCGGTCACCAGCGCCGTTCTCCCGCCGTGCCGCATGCTTCGCCCGCCGCCTCTCACACCGTCAGAACCGAGCACGCGCTGATCCCGGGCGCCCCGTACACATGGGTGAAGCCCACCCGGGGGGCACCCGGCACCTGCACACCGGGCGCCCGGCTCTGCAACTGCCGTACGACTTCATGGAACTGCCGCAGCCCGGAGGCGCCGACGGGCTCTCCGCCGGCCAGGCAGCCGCCGTCGGTGTTGACCGGTATCCGGCCCGTCGGATCGGTCTCCCCGGCGGACAGCAGCTCCTCCTGCTCGCCGTGACCGCACAGCCCGGTCTCCGCCAGGTGGATCAGCTCCGAGCCGCTGTCGGTGTCCTGCAACTGGGCGACCTGCACGTCCGCGGGCCGCACCCCTGCCGCGCGGAAGGCCGCCTCCGCGGCGTCGACGCTGGGGCTGTGGTGGGGTCCCGGCGGCAGCCAGGGGGAAAACACCTCGAACGAGCCGAACCGCCGGGTCCGGAAGGCCAACGACGCCAGCTTCACCGGCCGTTCGCACAGGTCGAAGGCGCGGTCGCCGCGCGCCAGCACCAGCGCGGCCGCGCCCTGACCGGGGGAACAGAACATGTACTGGGTGAGCGGGGGACTGACCTCGGCGGAGTCTAGGATCTCCGGTTCCGTCAGCGGCTTGCGCCGCCAGGCCAGGGGGTGGTGCGAGCCGTTGCGGAAGGCCCGCGCGGCGACCATCGCCAGCGCCCGCTCCGAGATCCCGTGCTCGTACAGGTATCGCTGGGTCTTGAGGGCGAAGAACTGTGTGGTGAGCATCATGCCGGTTTCGGCGTACCAGTCGCCCAGACCGTAGCGGGCCGCGGAGACGTGGAACGCGCCCCGCTCGTGCTTGTCGAACCCCACCGCCAGTCCGAGCGAGGCCTCGCCCGCGCGCAGCGCGTTGGCCACCGCGAGCACGGTGGAGGCGCCGGTCGCGCAGCCGTTCTGCACATTGACGAAGGGCACACCGGTCAGGCCCAGGCGGCCCACCAGCGTGTCGGGCTTGCCGGACACGTCGGAGCCGCCGGCCGCGTAGCCGATGTCCTCCCAGGCGACACCGGCGTCGGCCAGCGCCTCGCGTATCGCACGCTCGGCCATGTCCATGCCGGTGAAGCTCTCGTCGCGGCCGAAGGGATGCATCCCGCACCCGACCACGTACACCTCGTCGGTCCGGCTCATCGCTCCCCGCCCAGGTCCGGACGGAACGCGAAGGTCACAACCTCGGTCCCGTCCTCGTCCTGGTACGCGGGCACCGTGGTGAGCCGCACCGGCAGACCGATCCGTATCTCCGCGCGGGGAACCGCCAGCAGTGCCTCGACCAGCACCTCACCGAGATCCACATAGCCCACGTGGTACGGCCGGTGGCCGCCGGACGGCGGGCGGTACGGCGGCTTCGGCGCAAAGGCCTGGAGTGTCCACGACCACACGCGCCCGCTCACCGGCAGCACATGCGTGGACATGGCCCCGTTCGAACACTTGGGGCACGAGTCCTGCCGGGGGAAGACGACGGTGCCGCATCCGGAGCAGCGCGCGCCCGCGAGGCGCGGTGGATCCCCTCTGTCGAACAACACCTCGTCGATGAGTCTGGTGGTCATGCCGTTCCGCCTTCCACGTCACCAGCCCAGCAGCCCGGCCAGCCGTTCCCGATGGTGTGCGGCGCCGCCCAGCAGGACGGCGTCGGACTGGGCGCGCCGGAAGTACAGGTGTGCGTCGTGCTCCCAGGTGAAGCCCATGCCGCCGTGCAGCTGCACGCACTCGGCGGCGACGGACACGAACGCCTCGCCGCACCACGCCTGTGCCACCGCAGCCGCCTCGGCCAGCGCCTCGGGCGAGCCGGCCGCCCGCACCGCGCGCACCACGGCCGACCGCGCGGCCTCGACCTGGAGCAGCATGTCGGCACAGGTGTGCTTGACCGCCTGGAAGCCGCCGATCGCCCTGCCGAACTGGGTACGGTCGCGCACATGGGCCACCGTCATGTCCAACGCGGCCTGCGCTCCGCCCAGTTGCTCGGCGGCCAGAGCCACCAGGGCCACGTCCAGGGCGCGGGAGACGAGGTCCGCCCCCTCGCCTCCGGCGGTCAGCGCCCGGGCCCGGGCGTCGGAAAAGGTGACCACCGCCTGGCCCCGGCTGAGGTCCAGGGTCGGCACCCGGCGCACCGTGACCCCCGGCTCGCGCGGGTCGACGAGGAAGAGGTCCACGCCGTCGGCGCCGGCCGCGGCCACCACCAGCGTTTCGGCGTCGGCGCCGTCGAGGACGAACGGCGCGGTGCCGTCGAGCAGCGGCACGCTGCCCTGCCAGGAGACGGCCACCGGCACGGCGTCGGACCGCCATGCTCCGTCGGGGGCCGCCACCGCCAGGGCGTGCACCGTGCCCTCGGCCAATTCGGCCAGTGCCCTGTCGGCGGTGCCGCAGCCGGCCAGCACCTGGCCGGCCAGCACGGTGGAGGACAGCAGCGGTACCGGCGCCAGCGTCCTGCCCAACTCCTCGCAGACCACGGCGATCTCGGCGAGCCCGCCGATGCCGCCGGCCGGCTCGGGCAGCCCGAGGGCCGCGAGGCCGACTTGTCGGCCGAGGGTGTCCCACAACTCGGCGTCGACGCCGGGGAAGTGCTCGGACATGCGGCGTGCCGCGGCGGTTCCGCCGGCGTCCGCGCACACCGACCGAACTGTCTCGCGCAGGTCGTCCAGTTCGGTGTCCGACAGCGCTGCGCCGTCTGTCATGGTGCTCGTCATCGTGTGCTCCCGCTCTCGTCGCGCCGCTCCCGCAGGGCACTGTGCGCGGCCGCCATCCGGGCCACCGGCACGCGGTGCGCGGAACACGAGACGTAGTCGAGGCCCAGGTCGTCGCAGAACGCGATCGACTCCGCGTCACCGCCGTGCTCGCCGCACACGCCCAGCTTGATGGCGGGCCGTACGCTCCGGGCCCGCTGTGCCGCCAGGTCGATCAGGGCGCCCACCCCGTGCGGGTCGAGCCGGGCGAACGGGCTGGCGGTCAGGAACCCGCGCTCCTGGTAGTTGGCGAGCACCTGGCGCTCGACGTCGTCCCGGGAGAATCCGTAGGTGAGCTGAGTGAGGTCGTTGGTGCCGAAGGAGAAGAACTCGGCGTGCTCGGCGAGTTCGCCGGCCAGCAGTGCGGCCCGCGGGGTCTCGATCATCGTGCCCAGCCGGTACGGGACCTCCACTCCGGTCCGGGCGGCGACCGCGTCGGCGGCACCGCGCACGTACGCGGCCGCGGCGGCCAGTTCCTCCGGCAGGCTGACGAGCGGGATCATCACCTCCAGCTCCGGGCGGACTCCGGTGGCGGCGACATCGGCCCAGGCGGTGAAGAGCGCCTCGGCCTGCGCCGGGTAGAGCCGCTCGTGCAGCAGCGCCAGCCGCACTCCGCGCAGCCCGAGCATCGGGTTCGCCTCGCGCAGCGCGGCGGCCCGCTGCTCCTCGGCCGCGTCCCGGGCCTGTCCGGGGGCGGGCAGGAACTCGTGCAGCGGGGCGTCCAGCAGGCGCACGGTCACCGGGCGGTTTCCGACCGCCGACAGCAGAGCCCTGAAGTCCTCGTGCTGGGCGTGCTCCAGCGCCAGCAGCGCCTCGTCGCGGGCCGTCGGGTCAGCGGCCAGGATCACCCGGCGGATCAGCGGCAGCCGCTCGCCGAGGAACTGGTGTTCCGTACGGCACAGCCCGACACCCTCCGCGCCCAGGGCGACGGCGGTGCTCACCTCCGCGGCCGTGTCGGCGTTGACCCGCACACCCAGCCGGCGCATGCCGTCCGCCCACTCCAGCAGGGTGGACAGTTCGGGCGGCGGTCCGGCGACACTGACGCTCAGCGTCCCCGCGTAGACGGCGCCGGTGCGGCCGTCCAGAGAGACGGGGTCGCCCTCGCGCAGCACCCGGTCCCTGATCCGCACCGTCCCGGCGGCCCGGTCCACGCGCAGCCCCTCGGCGCCGCACACCGCGGGCTTGCCAGCGCCCCGCGCCACCACGGCGGCGTGCGAGGCGATGCCGCCGCTGCCGGTCAGCACGGCGACGGAGGCCAGCATCCCGGGGACGTCCGCCGGGTTCGTCTCGGCAGCCACGAGCACGACCCGAGTGCCGTCCGCGGCCAGTTCGAGGGCACGCTCGCTGGACAGCGCGACCGCTCCGGTCGCCGCTCCCGGGGATGCGGGCAGCCCCCTCACCAGGAGTTCCTCCCCGCCGGTCAGCCGGAGTTGGGGGTGCAGCAGTTCCTGCACCTGCGCGGGGGTGATGCGCCGTACGGCCTCCTCGCGGCCGAGCGCCCCGTCCCGGGCCAGGTCCGCGGCCAGGCACACCGACGCCCGAAGCGGCGGGCGCAGTTGCGCCGAGGCGGCGAGCAGGGAGATCTCGTCGTCGCGCACTTCGAAGTCGACCGACACCGGCGCGTGCAGATGACGCTCCAGGGTGAGCAGGGAGTGCTCCAGCAGGGCGCTTCCCCCCGCGAGCCGCTCCAGCGGTTCACCGGTGTGGGGCGGCGGGGCGCTGCGGCGCACCCCACGGAAGAAGGAGCCCTGGGGGGAGAGGCGCCCGGTCTCGGGGTGCCGGCTGACCGCCGTGCCGTGGCCCGAGTGGTCCGCCGGGCCGATGCGCAGCGCCTGCACGTGCAGGGCGACGGCGAGATCGGCGGGGAGGCGCTGGGCTCGACGGGACCTTTTCGCACGCGGCGAGTCCCATCGGCAGAGGAGGGCGCGGGCGGCCAGTGCGAGCTGTTCTGCCGGGTCGTCGGGGAAGGGCTCGGAGCCGTGCTGCGCCACCAGCGACAGCAGCGCTTCGACCCGTGCCCGCGGCTCGGGCGTGTCGAGGAGGGCGTCGTCGAGCACCGCACCCGGGACGTCGAGGGCGTACTCGGCGATCATCCGCACGGTGGCGGTCCACACCTCGTGCAGTGCCTCCGCGCGACCGATGACGGCGCACAGGTCGCCCGCATTGCCGGGCGTCACGCCGAGACACGCAAGGTCGGGCGGTAGCCCGGCGATCTCGGTCGGAGCACTCGCCGACAGGCGCAGCAGCAGCGGCCGGGTCGGGTCGCCGATCCGGCGTCCCGAGAGTTGTTCGACCAGTTCGACTGCGGATCTCGCGGTGTCGGGTTCGCACAGGGACGCGGAGGCGTCGGCAGGTACGGTGATGCCCGGCACGACCGGCAGCCCGAGGGCCACCAGCCGGTCCATCGCCGCGCCGTGCGCGCCCAGTTCAGCGGCGTCGAGGCCCCTGATCCGACCCTGCCCGTAGGGCACCAGGCTCCGGCCGGGGGTCTCGGACGGTGTACGGGAGGCCTCGGACTGGGCGAGCGGGCCTGCCTCGCGGTCGGTGACGCTCAACCCCGGCTCCTTGTGACCAGCTCTTCTTCGCGGGCCTCGTCCTGGGCCCGGCTGATGCCGAGAACCAGCAGCAGCTCCTGGTGCAGCCGCATCCACACGGTGTGGTACGAGTCGCACAGCGGTGAGGCCAGCCATTCGAGAGCGCCCTCGTCGAAGTGGTCGAGGGCTTCTTCCAGGGCCGTGAGGTAGCGTCCGCTGCCCGCCAGCACCCGTTCCAGCCTGCGCAGCACGGGCTGGATGGCCTCGTGCACGTCTTCCAGCGACTCGCGCACCTCGGCGTCGTAGCCGCTGTCGGAGTGGTCGTTGGCGGTGCCGTCGGGGCGGCACTGCCATGCCGTGCACACGTCGCGGATCTTCCGGTTGACCGGCAGGAAGGCCTCGTACGCCGCGGTGATCCGCTCCTCCTGCTCGGATCCCGCGGCAACCCGCAGGATCCGCGAGGCGGTGGCCTTGGCACGCTCGGTCGGCAGCACCACCGGACCCTTCACCATCGCCAGCCCCGCGTCGACCAGGGAGCGGTGCTCGGACTCGGGCCGGCCGCGCCACATGCCACGCAGAACGAGGTCGACGACGGCTTCGGTGAGGGTCTCGTCGGGAGCGTCCGGAAGGTCCACGGCAGCAGATTGCATCGCCACACCTTTTCCCCGGTTCAGTGGTGACCGGTTCCTCGGTTCTGTGTTGCCCGGAGGTTACGCTCCGGGTGGGGGGTTAGTGAAGAGGGATTCAAGAAACACTTTCGGGCTCCCTGGCCCCGGTCCCGCTGTCGCCCGCCTCCGAGCGGCCCCGGGCGGCGAGGAACGACGCCATACGGTCCTGTGCCTCCCCGCCGTCCGCCAGCAAGGCGATCAGCCGCGCCTCTTCGGCGAGGTGACGGCGCAACTCCTCCCCGGCGCCGACGCGCAGCAGGCCCTTCGCGGCGCGCAGCGCGTCACCGGCGCCGGCGGCCAGACCGGCGGCGGTCCGGCGGGCCGCGTCGTCCAGTTGCCCGTCGTCCACGGACCGGGAGACCAGGCCCAACCGTTCGGCGTCGTCGCCGGTCAGGACCCGGTTGGTGAGGATCAGGTCCGCCGCCAGGCGGGGACCTGCCAGGCGCGGCAGGAACCATGAGGCCCCGCAGTCCGGGGTGAGCCCGATCGCCGTGTACGCCAGCCGGAAGCGCGCGGACCGCGCCGCCAGGACGATGTCGCCCACGAGGGCGAGGCCGATCCCGCCGCCCGCGGCCGCGCCGCGCACGGCGGTCACGAGGGGCACCGGCAGGTCGTGCAGAGCCTGTATTGCGGCGTGCGCAGCGGTCGCCACGGCGTGCACATAAGCGCCGGTCTCGGCGCCGCGACCGGCGAAGGCGCGCAGGTCACCGCCTACGCAGAAGCTGCCGCCCGCCGCCCGCAGCAGGACCGCGCCGCCCGGGTCCGCAGCCACCTCGGCGGTCGTGTCCCGCAGTGCCTCCGAGGTCCTGAGGTCCAGGGCGTTGCCCCGCCCGGGATCGTCCAGTCTCAGCTCGACGACACCGTCGGGGTGGCGCACGATCCGGACCGGCTCGGCGCTCGTGGGGAGGCTCATGGCTTTCTCCTGTCGTCTTCCCGTCGCCGGGTGCCTCCCGGCAAGATACTGAAGACGCTGTACAGTTTCTAGGACGCGACGGGCGCCGATGCCCGTACGCCTGTCGGCGGGAGGTCCCGTGCCCATCCAGTTCGATGTCGATCCGCCTGTTGCCCAACTCGCAGCGTCCACCGCCGAGTTCGTACGCGAGGTGGTGATTCCGGCCGAGCGTGAGTGCGGCGGATCCGTGCACGACGCTCCCGAGGCCCTGCGGGAAGCCCTGCAGAAAGGTGCGCGTGAGGCGGGTGTGTTCGCTCCCCATGTGCCGACACGGTGGGGCGGACACGGGCTCGACCTGCGCGGACAGGCGGTGGTGTTCGAAGCCGCGGGCTACTCGCTGCTCGGACCACTGGCGCTGAACTGCGCGGCCCCGGACGAGGGCAACATGCACCTGCTGGAGAAGGTGGCCACCGAAGAGCAGAAGCAGAAGTACCTGCGGCCGCTCGCCGCAGGCGAGACACGGTCCTGCTTCGCCATGACCGAACCGGCGCCCGGGGCGGGCGCCGATCCCCGCTCCCTGCGGACCACCGCGACCCGGGTTCCCGGTGGCTGGCGCATCGACGGCCACAAGTGGTTCATCACCGGGGCCGACGGAGCCGGCTTCGCCATCGTCATGGCCCGCACCTCCGGCAGCCCCGGCGACCCGGGCGGCGCCACCATGTTCCTGGTCGACGCCGACACCCCCGGCATGCGCATCGTCCGGACCATCGAGACCCTGGACGAGTCGCTCTTCGCGGGGCACAGCGAGATCGTCTTCGAGGGGTGCGTGGTGGGGGAGGAGCAGGTGCTCGGCGCGGTGGACCGCGGTTTCGACGGCGCCCAGGTCCGGCTGGGTCCCGCCCGGCTGACCCACTGCATGCGCTGGCTGGGAGCCGCTCGCCGCGCCCAGGACGTCGCATTGGAGAGGGCGGGCAGCCGGACCGCGTTCGGCTCGGTGCTGGGAGACCTCGGCATGGTCCAGCAGATGCTGGCCGACTCCGAGATCGATATCGAGGCGAGCCGCGCGCTGATCCTCCGTACCGCCTGGGAGTTGGACACCGGCTCCGCCGCCGCCTCGCAACTCACCTCCGTGTCCAAGACCTTCGTGGCGGAGGCGGTGAACCGGGTGGTCGACCGGGCGGTGCAGATCTGCGGAGCGCTCGGCATCTCGGCCGCCGACGCCCCGCTGGCCCGTCTGCTCAGGGAGGTGCGGCCGTTCCGGATCTACGACGGCCCTTCGGAGACGCACCGTTTTGCCATTGCACGCCGAGCGGTGCGGCCCTACCGACAGCCGCGAACAGGTGCCGCCGACGGCTCATGACGGCGTCGCCGTGGGAGGCGTTCCGGGCCTGTCTCGCCCGGGATCCACGGGTCAGGCGATGTCCCGCCGCGCAGCCCGGACGTATACCGCGTGGTTCTGTGCGCCGGACGGGCCGTCGACAGCTCGCGACTACGTCGAGTGAAGCCGTGAGTCGGCGCGGTTCGGTGCCGGTGCTGGTCTGGTGCTGACTTTCAGGCTGCCCGGGAGGCAAATCCGCAGGTCCTAGCTCCGATCGGATGAGTCGTCGTACCACTCGATGGTCGTGCCGATGAGGCTGGCGGCGACTATGCGCTTCAGGTTGTTCGGCGACGGTGGAGCGGGTGCTGCGGAGGCCATGTGCGCCACTTCCTCGTGTGCGGTGGGGACGGGTACGTGTCGGAACACCGTAGGAATCCGCACGTCAGGCGCACATGTGGTGGGACAACATACTTCGGGGCCGGAGTGTAAGCCCGGCCTCCACGTCCAGTTGGAGCGCGAGGCCGGCGACCTGCAGCAGGGGTATCGCGCTCGCCACGTGATAGGCCGGTCCCAGCCGTTGCGGCACCTGGCCGTGGCGCCGCGCCTTCTGCACTTCGCGTACGAACGCGTGCACGCCGATCAGGCGCATCCCCGCGGACGCCGCGAGGATGCACCAGCAGCCCGATGCGGAGATCGAGCGAGGTGAACGGGGGTCAGCTGATGCAGACCAGCCCGAGCAGGCAGAGCCCCGAGGGCGAGGTCGACGACGAGGACTCGGACGGTGAGGGAGTCGCCGCCGATGTGTCCGTGCTCGACGTGTCGGTGCTGTCGTTGGCGGAGGGAGTGGGCGAGGTCGACGTCTGCGTGGCCGAGTCCGTGGTGTCGGACACCGTGGAGGCGGCCTGTGACCCGGCGGAGGACACCGCTGGGTTCAGCGAATCCGTGACGCTGTCCCGCTGGACCGCCTCGGTCGTGGGCGTGGCCTGGGGCGTGGTGGCCGTCTGCTCGTGGGGTGCGTTCGCAGCGGACGAGCGCTTCGTGGACGAGGTGCCCGTGGACCGGTTCGTGTCGGCCGGCGTCGCCGATGCCGGAACCGGTACCGCGGCCTGCTCCTCCGCGATGCCCATGGCTTCCCTGTCCGGCGCGGAGGCCGCCTGAGTGCGGTCCGTGGACTGGCGGTCCATCGAGGTGACGGTCAGACCGCCGCCGACCAGGGCGACCGCGGTGGCCACCAGGGCCCTGCGCTGGGTCTTCTTCCAGCGTTCCCGCTGGCGCCGCCGTGCCGCCCTGCCGGTCGGCGTGGGGGACGGGGCGTCCGGACTGTCGTACGGGTGCTCCTGCGGTGCCTCGCCGCCTTCCTCGGCACCGGAACCCTGGTCGTGCCACAGGTGGCTCGGGGATTGCCACGTCGGCGCGACCGGGTCGGGGGCCGGTGCGGTCGTCCCGACGGTGAGGGGCGCGATGTCCGGGGCGTAGGCGCCGCACCCGGGGCATACCAGGGCACCGTTGAGATGCCGACGGCATGTGGAGCAGTAGTCCATCTGCGGTCTTCCTGTGTTCACTTTTCGCACGGGGGAGCGAGTCGCGAGCAAAGGTAGCGACGCTTTCGAAGGGGTGTGTGCAGCCTGTGTGACATCCCTGCGCAGATGTGCCCGGGGCGTGACCGCACAACGACACATCCGGGCCTTGTTTCCGTTGGTTGCAGGGTGTTTGGCCTGCTTCCCGGTCAGGCTGCGTGCTTGTGCATCACGCTGAGGTAGTGACGGTCCTGGTGCAGCACGCGGCTCCCCCGGCCCGGGAGGGTGAAGACCGCGCAGACGCCGGCGGGTCGGGTGAGGATGCTGGACTGCCGGTCGAAGGTGAGGCGGTCGTTGAGGTGGTGCTCACAGCCTGCGGTGTCGAGGGCCGTGAGCAGTTCCTCGCGGACCACGCCGGCCTCGAACGACTGCGATTCGGGCAGGACGAGAGAGGGAAGGTCTGCGGCCGAGCCGGGTGAGAGCCTGATCGAGATACCGCTGACCGCGTGCCGGGTGACTTCAAGCTGCAGCCCGTTCCAGAAGTACGGGTAGCCGTCGGTGTCGGGCCCCAGCAGGCGGATGGCGGGGTGCGGCTGCCCAGGACCGAGGAGGTTCTCGGCCTCGCTCAAAGCCATCCCGCAGCGCAGCGGTCCGATCCGGCCGGTGCGGGCGAAGTCGACGAGGACGTCCATCAAGGTCACAGCAGCGACTGTGGCACGGCCCCGGGCGGGTTCGCACACCGATATCACGGCAGCGGGGCGGACGTTCGTCGAAGCGGGACGGGATGCGGCGCCTGGCTGCCCGAAGGCGACTGCGTTCGCTTGAGCCGCTTCAAGCCCCCGACTCGGCGTCCTGGCGGCGCACCATCTCGGAGATCCAGACGGGGGCGAACGGGGATGTGCAGCCGGGGGAGGTCGGGTAGTCCTTGAGGACCTGTAGGTGTTCGCCGATGGAGATGGCGCGGGTGCGGTGGGCCCGGTGGTCGATGCCGATCTGGGCGAGGCAGTGGTTCATTGCCCATTGCAGGCGGTCCGGGGCGTCCTTCATGTCGGCTTCGATGATGTCGAGCAAGCCCGTGAGATCGAGGCCGTCGGGCTTCTTCGTGACGCGCTCGGTGGTCAGTGCCCAGCCGGCGCTCGCGACCACGGGATCCGGATCGGTGAACCAGGCCTGGCGCAGTTCTTCGGAGTGCGGGTTCTTCTTCACCACGTGGTTCACGAGCCAGTCGTGCACCTTGGGTGTGCGTGCCGTGCGCAGCATGGTGTCCAGCTCGTCACGCTCGAACGCCTTCGGGCGGCAGATCAGGGTCGCCAGCAGCTTCGCCGCGGTGTCGCCGGTCTCCCAGAGCCGCTGCGAGAGTTCCCGCTGTGTCCTGAGCCGCTTCGCGAGCGCGCGCAGCTTGCCGAGGTTCACACCGTGATCGTCACCGTGTCTCTCGTTGACCTCGCGCGCCTTCGGGTCCTCGAGCCCGGCCAGCTCGGCCATCACCTCGGCCACCGTCGTCCCGGTCACCTCAGCCTCCTGTTCCTGACCGCCTGGGCCTCCCGTCCGTCACGAGCGGGATTCAGCCTACGAGGGAAGTCATGGGCCGGCGGCCACCGTCGCGTCGGATGTCAGAGCCCGCAGGTCGGCGAGTACCTGTGCGTCCGTTCCCTCCAGGGCGGACAGGGCGCTGTGCCATCGGCGCCGGGCCGTGTGTTCGTCGCCGAGTGCGCTGAGGACGTGACCGAGTTCGTGCTCGGTGAGGCCCCGGCCGTAGGAGTCGCCGCGTGCGGTGGTCTCCTGGAGCAGGGCCGTGCATGCTTCCTCGGCCTGTTCGAGGCGGCCAAGGGTCCGGAAGGCCTGGGCGCGGCCCAGACGGGTTTCGCGCTCCGCGTTCCAGTGCGCTCCGCCGGCCGCCATGACCTGGAGTGCCTCGTCGAAGCTCCGCAGGGCCAGGGCGGGCTCGCCGATATTCAGATGGGTACGGCCCGTGTTGCAGAGGGCGATCTGCTCACTCGGCGGCTTCGGCGGTGCGGGCCTGCTCATCCGGCCGGGCGGCCATTTCCCTGGCGAAGTCGCGGACCAGGTCGTGCAGGACGAAGCGGCCCCAGCTCACCTCCTGGAGCAGAGCCACTTCGACCAGGCGGTCCAGGGCCTGCTCGGCGCTGTGCTCCGTGCGGTTCATGGCGGCGGCCATCAGGGGAACCCCGTACTCGGGCAGGTCCAGCGCCCCGACGAGGACCAGGGTCGCGGCCGCTTCGCCGTCGCGCGGGTCGGCCGAGCCCAGGAGTGCCTCGTGGGCCGCCAGGAGGGACCGGCGGACACTGAGGTCCTCCAGTTCGAGGTGGTCGAGGCGGTCGGCTTGGCGGGCGAGGCGTTCCACGAGTCTCTCCACCGGAAGGGTCCGCCGGCTCCTGAGACGGGCCGCGGAGACCCGTAGCGCCAAGGGCAGTTGGCCGCACAGGGCGACGAGCCGGGCGACCGGTTCGGCGTCGGAAGCGGCCCAGGTCCGGCCCGAGGCCCGCTCCAGAAGGAGAGCGCCGTCCTGTGGGGAGAGGGGGTCGAGCCGGACGTGCGTGGTGGTCTCCAGGGTGGCCAGGGGGCGCCGGCTCGTCAGGAGCACGGCGCAGCCGGCGCCGGCCGGCAGCAGCGGACGCACCTGACCGACCGAGGCCGCGTCGTCGAGGACCAGCAGCGTCCGGGTGCGGGCGAGCGCGGAGCGCAGCAGGGCGGAGGCGGCCGCCACGTCGTACGGGACGCGCCGGGTGTCCATCCCGAGGCCGTGCAGGAGGACGGCGAGGGCGTCGGCGGGTTCGAGTGGGGCGACGCCGGGGGTGGCTCCGTGGAGGTTGAGATAGAGCTGGCCGTCGGGGAACGCCTCCCGGAGCTGTTCCGCGATGTGCAGGGCGAGCCCCGTCTTGCCGACGCCCGGCATCCCGCTGATGACGGCGAGCGCGGTGCGGCCGCGAGGGGCCTCCAACTCCTTGCGGATGTCGGCGATGTGCTCGTCGCGGCCGACGAAATCAGCGGGTGCGGAGGGGAGTTGGGACAGTGGTACCGAGGCGGCAGGGCTGCGGAGCACCTCACGGTGGGCCTCCTGAACGGCGGGGCCGGGCTCCACTCCGAGCTCTTCGACCAGCGTCCGGCGCAGTGACCGGAACAGCGCGAGTGCTTCGGCCCGGCGGCCGGTGCGGCCGAGGACGAGCATCAGCTGGCGGTGCAGGGCCTCCCGGAACGGATGCTCCCTGACCAGGGCGCCCAGTTCGGCGGCGAGCCCGTCGAGGCGGTCGAGGTGGAGGAGGGCCTCGAAGCGGCATTCCAGCGCCTGCACCCGTTGCTCCTGGAGGAACATCACGGCGGGGTGGTCGGCGAGGGCGGGTACGTCGGCGAACGGTGTGCCGCGCCACAATGCCAGAGCGGCACCGGCGTCCTGCTCCGCGGCCTCCCAGTCCTCCCCGTCGCGGGCCTCCTGTGACCGGCGTATCAGCCCTTCGAACACGTCACGGTCCAACTCGTCGTCACCGACCCGAAGTTGGAGTCCGTGGGTCATGGTGCGCAGTCGCGTACCACCGGCGTCGTGGAGGCGTCGCCGCGGCCGGGCCACGTGATTGTGCAGCGAGGCGGTGGCCGTCGGCGGCGGTCTCTCGCCCCACAGGACCGCCATCACCGTGTCCAGGGGCACCGTGCGGTTCGGTTCGAGGAGCAGTGCGGCGAGCAGTGAGCGGGGTTTCGATCCGCCGAGAGCGAGGGCCGTGCCGTCGTCGTCGACCGTCGTCACCGGTCCCAGTACCGCGAACCTCACCGCCACCCCCGTAAAGAAGCAACCTGCAGAACCCGCCCCAGTTCGAGCCCGGTACCTCCTGGAAGTACTCCAACACCAACTACCTCCTGCTGGGCCTGATCATCGAGAAGCTGACCGGCAGGCCCTACGCCGACGAGATCGAGCGCCGCGTCACCAGGCCGCTCGGGATGCGTGCCACGTACTTCCCCGGCACCGACCCGCACGTCCCGGCACCCACCCCGGCACTACTCCACCTTCACGGAGGACCCGGGGAGGATCCACGACGTGACCGAGCTCAACCCGTCCTGGGCCTGGGCGGCGGGCGAGATGATCACCAACGCCTCCGACCTCAACCGTCTCTACGCCGCCCTCCTCGGCGGCAGGCTGCTGCGCCCCGCCCAGCTCGCGCAGATGACGACCACTGTCTCGACCGAGGGGAACCTGGCACGCCAGCGCTACGGCCTGGGGCTCATCGAGTACGAGACTACCTGCGGGATCAAGGTCTGGGGCCACTCCGGCGGTATCCACGGCTCCTCGACCCAGGCCTTCGGCACCAAGGACGGGCGGCACATGATCACGCTGAACTTCAACGGCGACTGGGTGGGTGGCGGCAAGAACGTGGTCTCGGCCGAGTTCTGCTGACCGGGCCCAGGGGCGCCCGCCCTCGTACACTCGGAGTCGATGATGGTCAAAAGCCGACACGGGATTCCCGAGATCCCCTTCGCCGCCCCGGCCGGCACACCTGCCGGGATCGAGGTCATGTCGTTGGCCGAACTGCGAAGGCGGGCACCCGGGGACGTCCTGGCCCGTCCGCAGCGCCCCGACTTCCACCACCTGGTGACCCTCACGTCGGGCGAGCTCCACCACACCGTGGACTTCACCGTGCACACCCTCCGGCCGGGCTCCTGGCTGTGGGTGCGCCCGGGGCAGGTGCAGCAGTGGGGTGACCTCACCACGGCCGAGGGCACGGTGGTCCTGTTCCGGCAGGACGTCCTGGACGCCGCCACGGCGACGGCCGCCCGCCTCGACGACCCGCACGCGCCGGTCCTCAGCACCCCCGTCGCCGAGGACGCCGAGGCCCTCGACCTGGCCGCGGAGCACCTGCGCCGCGAGTTCGACGCGCTCGGCCATCTGCCCCTCGAGGTGCACATGGCGGCCCTGCGGCATCTCCTGGCCGTCCTCGTGCTGCGGCTGGCCCATCTCACCGTCCCGGAAGGCGCCCCCGCGCCTGTTCCCGACGAGACGTACATCCGCTTCCGTGACGCGGTCGAGCGGAACTTCACCCGCACCCGGCGGGTGGAGGACTACGCCGACCTGCTCGGGTACTCCGCCCGCACCCTCGCCCGGGCCACCCTCAACACCGCCGGGATCAGCGCCAAGGAGTTCGTCGACCGCCGGGTCGTGCTGGAGGCCAAGCGGCTGCTGGCACACAGCGAGCGCACCGCTGCCCAGATCTCGGACCGGCTCGGCTTCGCCAACGCCTCGCAGTTCAACAAGTACTTCACGCACCGGGTCGGCGAGTCACCGATCGACTTCCGCGACGCGGTGCGAGGGCGCGCCCGTCAGGAGGCGTCCAAGGCACGCCGGTAGGCCGTCTCGTCGTTCTCGCCGAAAACGGTGAACACGATCCGGTCGAACCGTCCGGGGTGGGCGCCCAGCCAGTCGGTGACGGTGCGCAGGGCGACGGGGGCGGCCTCGTCCCTGGGGTAGCCGAAGACGCCGGTGCTCACCGCGCAGAGGGCGAGGGTCCGGATGGTCTCCACCTCGGCGGCGAGGTCCAGACAGGAACGGTAGGAGGAGGCCAGCGCCTCCGCGTCACTCGCGCTCGGCCGACCGTCGATCACCGGACCGACGGTGTGCAGGACGTACCGGGCCGGCAGGTGATAGCCCCGGGTGATCTTCGCGGTACCGGTCGGCTCGGGGGAGCCCCGCAACGTCATGACGGTGGCGCAGTCGTCCCGGAGGCGGGGCCCGGCGGCGTTGTGGATGGCGTTGTCGATGCACGCGTGCAGGGGTTGGAAGCAGCCGAGCAGGGCGCTGTTGGCGGCGTTGACGATCGCGTCCACCGCGAGGGCGGTGATGTCGCCCCGCCACAGCGAGACCGGAGACTCCGGTGCGATTGTGGGCAGTTGACGTGCCGGCACGGTCGGTCGCAGGGCGCGCTCCGCGCCGAGTACCGCGTCGACCGCCTCCGCCGCACCGCCGGGCAAGGGGCCCGGAGCGCGGACGGTCAACAGCGCGCGCAGCGCCCTGCGAGCCGTCGTCGCGTCCACGTCCCCGAGATCCCGCAGCCCGAGCCGTACCGCGGCCGGATCGGCGGCGAGCAGCCCGAGCGCCGAGCGCACCTGCTCGGCCGGCCGATCGGCGGGCGCCGCCGATGGCCGGAAGGGTTCGTCCAGCGCGATCGCGGCACGGTAGGCGGCCAGAGGCAACATCGAGACTCCTTGTCAGCGGGGCGGCATACCGCGCACGACGTCGGCGAGGCTCGTGGCGGGACGCCCGGTGAGACGGGGAATGGCATCGCTGACGCCGTCGAGCTGACCCGCCGCGATGGCCGTGTACGTGGACACCCAGGCGTCGAGTTCCCACTGCGGGGCACCGTAGGAGGCCCGGGAGGCGTACGCCTCCTCGATCGTCTCCGGGTGATAGGTGACCGTACGGCCCTGCACCTCGGACAGCACGGCCGCGGCCTCGGCCAGCGACAGGGACTCCGGTCCGGTCAGGTCGTAGACCGCACCGGCGTGCTCGGCCGGCCGGTTCAGGACCGCGGCGGCCGCATCGGCGATGTCGTCCTGGGAGACGAACGCGGCTCGCCCCTGCCCGGCCGGGCCGCGGATGACACCGTCAGCACCGGCCAGATCGGGCACGAACTCGGCGTAGAGGTTGTCGCGCAGGAACGTGTACGCCAGCCCGGTGGCGCGGATGTGCTCCTCGGTGTGGAAGTGGTCGCGGGCCAGGGTGAACATGGCGTCGGGTGCCGCACCGAAGAAGGAGACGTACACCAGGTGCCGTACGCCGGCCTCGACGGCGGCGTCCACGAAGGTCCGGTGCTGGGCGAGCCGGTCGGCGCTCTCGGAGGCGGACACCATGAGCACCGTCTCCGCGCCGGTCAGGCCGCGTACGACGGCCTCGTGGTCGTCGTAGCTCGCGCGGACGGGTGTCGCCCCGGGCAGCCGCGGCGCCCGCTCGGGGCTGCGCACCAGCAGCCGCTGCGGCACCTCCCGCTCGGCCAGGCGGCGGGCGACGCGTCCGCCGAGGCGGCCCGTGGCTCCGGTGACCACCACTGTCGAATCGGACATGATCCAGATCACTTCCTTACACGGTCAGTGCGTTCAGGAGCCGGTCCGCCCCGAACGGCACGGACAGCGCACGGGCTCCGAGGTCGGCGGGGACGTCCGGGTGGACGGGGTTGACCCGCACCAGACGCGCCCCGGGGGTGTGGCGTACGAGATTCTCCATCGGCCACCGGATCACGCCCGGGGTATTGAATCCGGCGCCGAACTCCAGGACGAGCAGGCGGACATCGCCGGGCGCGTCGCCGAGCCACCCCGACAGCCGGTCCCCGGCCGCCGTGTAGGCGCCGTCGACGAACTCGGGGCCCACCCGCACATTGGGGAAGACCTCGGCGCCGCAGTTGGGGCACACGGGAAGGGCGGCCGGGTCGGTCACCCGTCCCGTGTCACGGTCGTACGCGGCGAGGATCCGGTCGAGAAACGGGCGGGAGTCCCACGTCTCCTGGGTGCACGGCACGGTGCACTGGAGCCGGCCGTAGTCGCCCTGGGGCGTGAAGATCCGGTCCGTCTCGAAGCCGTTGCGGGCGAAGAGCGCGTCGACGTTGGACGTCAGCACCCAGTGGTCGCGGTCCCCGACCAGTGAACGCAGCTCCCGGTAGAGGGGGTTGGGCTCGGTCCCGAAGCGGATGTCGTCGATGTGGACGGCCCAGTAGCCCCACATCATGTCGGCCGGCAGCGGCACGCCCAGCAGATAGCGGGAGCGCAGCCCGAGCCGGTACAGCGCCGGGAGGAGCTGCCGGAACCGCTCGGCGTCGCCGTAGTCGTATCCGGCCGCCGCGCTCAGCCCGGCGCCGGCCGTGACCAGTACGCGGTCGGCTTCGTCGAGCCAGGTACGGAGTGTGTCCGTCTCCCGCATGGCCTCCTCCTCCGGCTGGGTGTCCCGGCCCCGTGGCAAAGGCCGACGGCCGAAGCGGAACGGCCGAATCCCAACGTAGGAGGAGGAAGCGCACACGGCGGAGCCGGATCACGACTCTCGATGGTCAGAATCCGACAATCTACTCCCCGGAGGGTGCGGTCAGCGGGACACCCAGGGCCACCGGAGTGCCGAAATTGGGTGTGCCGTCCGCGTTCCAGGTGAACTTCTGCGCCCGGGTGGTCCGGTTCATGTCGCACCCGCCGCTCGTGGAGTTGTTGGCGTGGTAGACGATCCAGTCCTCGGTGCCGTCGGGCGACTTGAAGAAGCCGTTGTGACCGGGGCCGTACACACCGTTGGCGTTGGACCGCTGGAAGACCGGGTCCGGGGACTTGACCCAGGAGGCGGAGTTCAGCGGGTCACCGCCGTTGTAGGTGAGCATGCCCAGCTTGTAGTCGGGTGTGGAGCAGTGACTGGCGGAGTAGACGATGAACGTCCTCCCGTTCCGCTGGAGGACCTCCGCGCCCTCGTTGACCGCGCCGCCCACCGTCTCCCAGCTGTAGGTCGGGGTGGACAGGATCCTGCGGGTGCCGCTCGCGGTCCAGGGGTTCGACAGCGGCCGGATGAACATCGGCTGCGAGCCGTTGTAGAAGGTGCCCAACAGATAGAGCTGGCCGTTGAGTTGAAGGATGCCGGGGTCCAGCTCCCAGGTGTTGTCCTGGGTCGGGTCGAGCAGGTCGGCCTTGAAGCTGTACGGCCCCATCGGGTCGAGGCCGGCGCTCTCCAGGACGTGGATGCGCTGGGTTCCCAGGTCGTACGGCTCCCGTCCGGCCGTGTAGTAGAAGTACCAGCGCTTGCCGTTCGGGCCGTCGAGCAGATGGAACTCCGGCGCCCACATCGTGCCCGCCCCGTTGGGCCGGGTCAGATTGAAGATCACCTGGTCGGTGGCGGTGGCGAGACCGGCGAGCGTGTCGGCCTTGCGCATGGTGATCGTCGAGTTCCAGGTGGTCGTGGCGAGGTAGTAGTAGCCGTCGTAGTACGTCAGCCAGGGGTCGGGTCCGTGCTGGGAGAGCGGGTTGGTGAACGTACCGGGGGTCGTGCCGCCGCCGGTGAAGCCGGGCAGCCGCCACACCCTGCCGTTCGCGGTGGAGCACGGCAGCTGCACCAGGTTGGTGTTCGAGGCGGACGAACCGCCGCTCGGGGCGACGCACTTGCCGGTGCCGACGGAGACCAGGTTGAACGTCTTGTCGGTACCGGCGACCGTCACCGGGACGAGTCGCCACTGCTGGTTCGTGCCGCTGTGGCAGGGCCACTGGATGATCGCCGCGTTGTCCGCCGTGGACGCGCCGTACACGTCGACGCACTGACCGGACTGGGTGGTGATCGTGTAGATGTCGGCCGAACCCGACACAGGGGTGAGGCCGAGGTTCTGGTTCGCGGCCGAGTTGCAGGCGAAGGCGCGCAGTTGAGCCCCGGCCGTCGTCGAACTGCCCGGCAGATCAAGGCAGTTGCCACCGTTCTGGTTCACCGCCGTCGAGGTGAAGGCGACGGCGGCGGAGGCGGGCGGTGCCACGAGGAAGGCGACCGCCATGGTGAGTGCGGCGAGGAGCGCGGAAAGGCATCGGGAACGGGTCACGGGCCGTACACCTTTGCTTCGAGGAGGCCGACGGAATCGGTGCCGTTGCTCGTGAGCAGCACCCGTAGTCGTGTGGTGCTCGTCGCGGTGAACGTGACGGTGTTGTACTGGTTCTTGGTCAGCGTGTACGCGCTGGCGCCAGGGACGTCGACGTAGGCGCTGCCGTTCCAGTACTGCAGCTTCCAGGCGGACGGCATGTCGATGCCCTGGTCGTCGTCGAAGAAGTAGACGTCCGCCTTGTTGAGGTTCCTCGCGGACGGCCAGGTCAGTTCGGCCCACTGCTGGCCGGTCTCCGGCCAGGTTCCCCAGCGCGGGTTCACCGTGTCGTTGGAGGACGGCGGGTCGATCCCGTCGTTGACCGCGGCGACGGCCTCCCAGGGGGACGTGTACGAGGCGGTCGCGGCGGCGGATCCGGCCTGGTTGACCGGTGGTTGGGCCCCGCCCCGGTTGAACACCTTCATCTCGGTGAGGCCCGTCTTGGCGCCGGAGGCGTTGGTGGCCAGGACCCGGACGCGCTGGGCGCTGACCACCGGGAACGTCACCAGGTTGTAGTTGGCGCGCGGGGCGGCCGGACTCCTGGTCTGGCTCGGCACGTTCACCCACGAACTGCCGTCGTAGTACTGGATGGTGTACGCCGACGGCGCCCGGTAGGTCGTGCTCGCCGGGCGGCTGTCCTTGAAGTACAGGCGCACCTCGTTGAGCGTGCGGGCCGTGCCGAAGTTCAGCTCGTACCAGTCCTGGCCGTTGGGCGAGGAGCCGGCGCCCCAGAAGGGCTCGTTGGTCGGGTAGCCGTCGACCGCGCCGGACGCGGTGCTGCCGGACCCGGTGTGGGAGGCGGACACGGTCGCGCCGGAGGCCAGGTTGGTCAGGTCGGCGGTGAGGTCGACGCCTGCCTTGGCGAGCATGTCGACCATCCGGGGACTGCTCTGCACGACCTGGTTGGGCGCCTTGAGACCGGAGACGGCCGTGTGGTGGGTGACCGTGCCGTTCGTGGTCACGTCGCCCGTGGCCGGGTCCCAGGTGAACGGCACCAGGGTGCTCACCGTGGCGGCCCGGCTGCCGTTGACATAGATGGAGTAGCCCTCCGGGATGCCCGGGTAGCGGACCACGCCGTCGGCGGGGTCGTCCCAGACGACCGACAGATCGGCGCCCCGGTAGCGGAGGTTGTTGACCGTGAAGTGGCTCCACCCGATGTCGATGGGAGAGAGCTCGACCTTGGCGTCGTTGCGCGGCCGCAGCCCGGCGACGTCCTCGATCACGGTCCAGTTGCCGCTGCCCAGGATGTTGTGGTGGATCCAGGAGCGGTAGTCGATCGAGCTGCCGTTCCAGTCCGCCCAGAACTCGTTGGCGTCGGGCCACTGGGTGTTGCCGCCGATGTACTGGGCCCAGGTGTTCCAGTAGAGGAGCTTCTTGTAGTCGGTCGCGTTCATCCAGGAGTTGGGGTAGTTGCGCAGGACCGAGGAGTAGAGCCGGAACTGGACGGTGGAGTTGATGGTGGAGAAGTTGTTGGAGCCCGGGTTCCCGGCGTCGGCCGCGGCCTGCTTGTCGACCTGGTTGGCCGTGTAGAAGGGGAAGACCGGGTACTGGGCCGGGTCGTCGTACAGACGCAACGCCTGCCTGTACGTGGCCGTGTTGGGCACCGCGCCGACCGAGAACGGGTAGTAGTTGTTGATCTCCTTCCAGGGCACCCACTCGTTCGTCGACTTCAACCGGTGCTCGAACAGCTGCCGGTTGGGGTTCCACAGCACGCTGACGATCGCGTCCTTGATCTGCGTCGCGAGCGTACGCATCTCGGTGGCCTTCGCCGTGTTGCCGATCGCCTCGTACGCCTGGGCGGCGGCGAGCGCGCCGCTGTACTGGTAGGCGGACTCGGCGCGGTCCATGTTGCCGGGCTTCCAGTGGAAGGAGACGGCGTCGGCGTCGTTGCCGGTCAGGGCGCCCCAGTCGTACTCGATCAGCTTGTTGTTGTCGTGGTCGTAGTAGGCGAGCTGTCCCTTGACGTCGCCCTCGGCGTAGCGGGCCAGGTTGGCGGCGATGCCGGGCTGGCCGCCGTGGATCTGGTAGCTCTTCCAGGCCGCCTCGGCGATGTACTGGGTGTAGCTGTTGGACCAGTTCTCCGGGTCGCCCGGGTTGTCGAGGAACCGGCCGCCCTTGGAGACCTGGCCGACGCTCAGCCAGTCCCCGTACGCGTAGGACGGGTCCCGCAGGTACTTGAGGTCGTCGATGTGCATCGGCTGGGTCAGCGCGATCGCGTTGTTGTAGCCGAGGACGCCCTCGGTGGAGGTCGGGAACTGGAAGGTCTGCCCGGGGATGTCGGCGTCGAGGTTGTTGAAGCGCATCAGCCACCAGCGGTAGTAGATGTTCTTCTTGATCGCCGGTTCGGGCACGTCGATGTAGGGCACGTTCTGCGCCCACCACTGGTTGTAGGCCCGGACATGGGTCGCGAAGGCGGTGGCGTTGGAGTGACCGGCGTAGGCGTTGTACTCCGTGAGCGAGGCCGGGATCTCGTCGGTGACGAAGCCCATCACGACCTTCGCGGTCGCCGTGGCTCCGGCTGCGATGGTCACCGAGCGGTTGAGGCCGCCGCCGGAGACGCTGAAACCGTCGCCGGTGAGCCGGGGACGCAGCGTGGTCAGGTTGTTGTACGCGTTGACCTGGCCGGTCAGCTCACTGCCGCTGCCCGTGGTGGCGTACGGCGACGTCGCGCGCAGCTGGAGGGTGGTGGACCCGCTGCCGTTGTTCTTGATCGACAGGTTCGTCACCGCGACGTTGTTGTCGGTGATGAACTTGGTCTGGGTGACCGCGATCGACCCGCTGGAGTGCACGCTCCTCCAGTGGCTCGGCGCCTGCCACCGCTGGGAGACCTGTTCGGTGAAGGTGCCCGGGCTGATCGCGATGCTGTAGGCGTTCTGGTCGTTGACGCTCTCCCAGTAGGCGACGTTGCCGCCGAAGCCGAGCACCGCGGGGTTGTGGGTCTTCATGAACAGGGCACGCCCCCGGCTCATCAGCCAGGGGCCGGCCGGGTCGTCGCCGGAGCGGGCCAGCAGACGGTCCATCCAGAAGTCGGTGCCCGAACTCTCGGCGTCGTAGATCGCCTTCATCATGTCGCCGGGTGTGTGGGCGACGGGCGGGGCCGGGATCGCGGGGCCGCTGAAGGTGGGGAAGCCGATGGTCTGGGCGGCACGAGCGGGGGTGGCGGTGAGGACGGAACAGACGAGGAGCGCCAGGACGATCAGGAGGCGCTGTAAGACGGGCTCGGTTCGTCTTCGCATCGGATGCTCCCCTTGGCTGAAAAGACCTAAAAGGTTTTCGCAACGTAGGAGCGAGCTGATGGAGTGTCAAGGGAGCTCGGAGAGGCTTGAGTTGGCGGACCGTACGGTTCAGGACAGTGGGGCGGTGGAGCCTCGGATCACCACCCGGCAGGGGAGCGCCTCGATGCCGGAGTCCGTCGCACCGCCGATCGCGCCGAACAGCGCCTGCGCCGCCGCCCGGCCGACCTGCTCCAGGTTCATGTCGACGCTGGTGAGCAGCGGGCGCGAACCGGACGTCAGGACCTGCCAGTTGTCGAAGCCCATGACCGCCACGTCCTCCGGCACCCGGTGGCCACGCTCGCGCAGCACGTCCATGACGCCCCGGGCGATCTGATCACTGCCGCACAGCACGGCGTCCACGTCCGGATGCCGGTCCAGCAGCAGCGCCGTGGCCGCCCGCCCCCACCCCTCCGACCAGGCACCGAACCGCGGTTCGCCGACCGGGACGACCCCGGCGTCGGCGAGCGCGGCCCGCGCGCCCTCGGCCCGGTCGTGCGCGGCGGCGTAGCCGGGATCCCCGGTGATGTGGGCGATCCTGGTGCGGCCGCAGGCCAGCAGGTGCTGCACCGCGATCCGGCCCGCGTCCACGTTGTCCGGGACGATGGACAGGTCCGCCGGATCGTCCGACGGCGCATACGCGTAGACCACGGGAACGGCCAGGTCACGGCCGAGCGAGGGCCGGGGATCGGTCCGGCTGCCCACCACGATGAGGCCGTCCACCCGGCGCCCGAGCAGCGCGCGGACATGGTGCTGCTCGCGGATCGCGTCCCCCCGGGCGTCGCACAGGAACACCGCCACCTCGCCCGCCCCGAAGGCGTCCTCGGCGCCCATCAGTATCGGGATGCTGAACCGGCCCTCCAGATCACTGGTGAGCAGACCCACCGTCCCCGTCCGCCCGGCGAGCAGACCGCGGGCCAGCTGGTTGGGGCGGAACGACAGTCGCTCGGCGGCCTCGATCACCCGCTGCCGGGTCTCGGCGCGCACCTGGCTGCGCCCGTTGAGGGCCTTCGAGGCGGTGGCGACCGACACCCCCGCCAGCCGGGCGACGTCGCTGAGGGTGGCGGTGCGCGAACGAGCGGGGCCGGTGGCTGGTGTCATGCGTGTCTCCTGTCTCGCATCACGTCCGTAAACCGTACGCGAGAACTTTCGGCCTGCACCTGAAAGTCCGTTCGTACGCGAGGGATTGACGGGCTTTCAGCTCGGCTCTAGCTTGGCGAAAGCCTTTTCGGCCTGTTTCTTCCCGGTGTTCGTCGCGGAGGGAGATCGTCATGGGGAGCCCCACCGGATCGCACGGACGTGCCCGCCGCCTCGTCACGGCCGCGGTCCTTCTCACCAGCCTGGGACTGGCCACGGCATGCGGGTCGGGCGACGGAGATGCGGACGACGGAGGCGGCGGGGGAGGGGGAGGGGGCGCGGCGGCGAACGCCACCGGCGTCGACGATGGCGCCGAGCTGACGATGTGGACGCGTGCGGCGACCCGGCCGCAGAGCGAGG
Source organism: Streptomyces sp. NBC_00019 (assembly GCF_045041015.1). Classification (NCBI taxonomy): domain Bacteria; kingdom Bacillati; phylum Actinomycetota; class Actinomycetes; order Kitasatosporales; family Streptomycetaceae; genus Streptomyces; species Streptomyces sp. NBC_00019. Next base: position 1,467,965 of record NZ_CP108302.1, on the reverse strand, counting down.
CCCTCGTCAAGGCGTACAACGCGAGCCACAAGAACCAGATCAGACTCACCGTCATCCCCACCGACGACTACCAGGCCAAGGTCGGTGCCGCCGCCGGCTCCCGCGACCTGCCGGACCTGTTCGCCTCGGACGTCGTGTTCGTGCCCAACTACACCAGCAGCCGGCTCTTCGCCGACATCACCGCCCGCATCGACGCCCTGCCCTTCGCCGACGACCTGGCCCAGTCGCACATCAAGGCCGGCACGTACGAGGACAAGAAGTACGTCGTGCCGCACACCCTCGACCTGTCGGTGCTCTTCTACAACAAGGACCTCTACCGCAAGGCGAAGCTCGACCCCGAGAAGCCGCCCACCACCCTGGCGGAGTGGGACGAGCAGGCCCGCGCCGTGGACAAGCTCGGCGGTGGCGTCAACGGCACGTTCTTCGGCGGCAATTGCGGCGGCTGCGGTGTCTTCACCTGGTGGCCGTCCATCTGGGCCGCCGGGGACGAGGTGCTGAACGCGGACGGCACCGCGGCGACGCTCGACTCCGCCACCGCGAAGAAGGTCTACGGCACCTACCGCGGCTGGGTCGACGACGACATCGTGGCCCCCGGCGCCCGCGACGAGACGGGCGCCACCTGGACCGGGCTGTTCCCGAAGGGGCAGATCGGCGTGATGCCGATGCCGTCGACCACCCTCGGTCTGATGCCGAAGAACCTCGACCTCGGGGTCGCGCCCATCCCCGGTCCCGACGGCGGCAAGGCCACCTTCGTCGGCGGTGACGCCATCGGCATCTCCGCCACCAGCAAGTCGGCCGACCAGGCCTGGAACTTCCTCGCCTGGTCCGTGGGCGACAAGGCCCAGGTCGACGTGGTCGCCGCGCACAAGGACGTGGTGGCACGCACCGACCTCGCGTCCAACAAGTACTCGGACGCGGACCCGCGCCTGGTCACCATCAACGAGCTGGTGGCGGACGGCCACACCCCGTACGCGCTGAAGTTCGGCCAGACCTTCAACGACCCCAACGGGCCCTGGCTGACCATGATGCGCAACGCCGTCTTCGGCGACGGGGGTTCCGTCGACAAGGACAACGACGAGGTGAGCGCCTCGCTGGCGGACTGAGCCCACCGAGCCGACCGACAGGAGAGCCATGCAGGTGAAGGCGCCCGACCGAGCGGCGGCCGAGCACCGGGTACGGCCGCAACGTCCGGCACGCCGACCCCGTACAGCCAAGTCCCTGTGGCGCTCCCGCAAGGTGCAGGGACTCGGATACGCGGCACCCACAGCCGTGTTCGTCGCCGTCTTCTTCGTGTGGCCCCTGCTCCTGGTCGGCCGGATGTCCCTGAACGACTGGCCGCTCCTCGCGGGCGACCAGGGCCGCAACGCCCCCGAGAACTACACCGACATCACCGACAGCCCCCTGTTCTGGCCCGCCGTCCGCTTCACCCTCCTCTACACCGTGATCGTCACGGTCGTCCTCCTCGGACTCGCGCTCCTGCTGGCCCTGCTGGTCCAGGAGTCCCGCCCCGGTGCCGGCTTCTTCCGCACCGTCTACTTCCTCCCCGGCGCCCTCGGACTGGCCTCCGCCTCCCTGCTGTTCTGGGGTCTGTACAGCCCGACCACCGGACCGATCAGCAGCACCCTCGAGCACCTGGGCCTGGTCGACGAACCGGTGTCCTTCCTCGGCACCTCGACCAACGCCCTGCTGTCGACAGTGTTCCTGGTGGTCTGGAAGTTCGCCGGGTTCTACATGCTGATCCTGCTCGTGGGTCTGCAACGCATCCCCCACGAGCTGTACGAGGCGGCCCGCATGGACGGCGCGAGCCGCGGCCAGATCTTCCGCCGCATCACCCTGCCGCTGCTGCGACCGTCGCTCGCCCTGTCCCTCCTCCTCTGTGTCACCGGATCGCTGCTCGCCTTCGACCAGTTCTTCGTCCTCACCAAGGGCGGCCCGGACAACAGCACCGTCACCATCGTGCAGTTGATCTACCGCGAGGCGTTCCAGCGGCTCGACCTCGGCACCGCGGCGGCCCTGTCGATCATCGTGCTGGGAGCACTGGTGCTCCTCAACGTCCTGCAGTTCCGCGGCCTGCACCGCTCCGACGAGTCGTAGGAAGGGGGGACCCGCCATGCTCAACCGAGCCCAGGTCCTCGGCCGGACGCCGTACTACGTCGTCGCCGGAGGACTGGCCGTCATCTTCCTGTTCCCCCTGGTGTGGAACGGCTGGGCCTCGGTCAGTGAACAGCCCGGCACCGCACAGGACTCCGGCTACGGCCTCGGCAACTACCGCACCCTGCTCGACTACGACGCCGGCCTGTGGCAGTACCTCCTCAACAGCACCGTCGTCTCGGCGCTCACTGTGGTCCTGACCCTCGGGGTGTCCCTGCTCGGCGGCTACGCCTTCGCCCGCTTCCGGTTCCCGGGCAAGAACCTGCTGTTCCTGCTGACCCTGGCCATCCTCATGGTCCCGTACGCCACGCTCCTCATCCCGCTGTACGTGCTGCTCGGCAGACTCCATCTGCAGAACTCGCTGATCGGGCTGAGCCTGGTACTGGCCATGTTCCAGCTTCCGTTCGCCACCTTCATGATGCGGATCTCCTTCGAGGCGGTACCCCGCGAACTGGAGGAGTCGGCCCTGGTCGACGGCTGCGGCACGGCGGGCGCACTGCGCCGGGTCCTGCTCCCGGCGGTGCGGCCGGGGCTGATCACCGTGGGACTGTTCGCCTTCCTCGCCGCCTGGAACGACTTCATCGCACCCCTGATCCTCATCTCCGACAGCGAGAAGGCGCCCCTGCCGCTGGCCGTGGCCAATCTGCGGCAACAGAGCATGGGCGCGGTCGACTACGGCGCCACCGAGGCGGGGGTCGTGGTCCTCGCCGTGCCGTGTCTCCTCGTATTCCTGCTGCTGCAACGCCATTACGTGCGGGGCTTCATGTCGGGCGCCCTCAAGGGCTGAGTCCGACGTCCTCAAGGGCTGAAAGGACGAAACGAAGGCATGAACAAGGAGCTGTCCACTGTCCTGCCCGTGGCACCGACCCGGGGACGGTTACGCCCGCTCGGCCTCGACGAGGTCAGGATCACCGGTGGTTTCTGGGCCGGACGCCGGCATGTCAACGCGACGGTCAGCCTCGACCACTGCCGCGACTGGATGGAACGCGTCGGCTGGACCGGCAACTTCCGTGCCGCGGTCGAGGGCCGCATCCAACGCGACCGGCGCGGACGGGAGTTCGCCGACTCCGACGTCTACAAGCTCCTGGAGGCCATGTCCTGGGAGACCGGATACGACGTCGACCCCGCCCTCACGGATGCCATCGCCGCCGCCCAGGAACCGGACGGCTATCTCAACACCGCCTACGGCCGCCCCGGCCAGCAGCCCCGCTACAGCGACCTCGAATGGGGCCATGAGCTGTACTGCTACGGGCACTTGATCCAGGCGGGCGTGGCCCAGGCCAGGGCGCGCGGCGAGGGCGAGCTGACGAAGATCGCCCGCCGCGCAGCCGACCATGTGTGCGCCCTCTTCGACGCCAGAGGCACCCAGGGTGTCTGCGGGCATCCGGAGATCGAGACGGCCCTGGTCGAACTGGCCCGGCTCACCGGCGAGCAGCGCTACCTCGACCAGGCCGCGCTGTTCATCGACCGCAGGGGCCAAGGCACCCTCGGTGACGGCGAGTTCGGCCGCGCCTACTTCCAGGACGACATGCCCGTGCGGAAGGCGGCCGTCCTGCGCGGCCACGCCGTCCGCGCCCTCTACCTCGCAGCCGGTGCCGTCGACGTGGCCGTGGAGACCGGGGACGAGGACCTGCTCGCCGCCGTCGTACGGCAGTGGGAGACCGCGGTCGCCCGGCGCACCTATCTCACCGGCGGCATGGGCTCGCACCACCGCGACGAGTCCTTCGGCGACGATTTCGTCCTCCCGCCCGACCGTGCCTACTCCGAGACCTGCGCCGGCGTCGCCTCCGTCATGCTCAGCTGGCGCCTCCTCCTCGCCACCGGCGAGCCACGCTTCGCCGACCTGGCCGAGCGGACCCTGTTCAACGTGGTCGCGACCTCCCCGGCCGAGGACGGCCGGTCCTTCTTCTACTCCAACACCCTGCACCGGCGCCGCCGCGGCACCGTCCCTGCGGCCGACGTCCAGATACCGCGCGCCGAGTCGAGCCTGCGCGCACCCTGGTTCGCGGTGTCCTGCTGCCCGCCCAACGTGGCACGGACCCTGGCCCTGCTGCCCGGATACCTGGCGACGACCGACGACCACGGCCTCCAGCTCCACCAGTACGCCGACGCCGAGATCACCACGGGCGGCATCGCGCTGCGGATCCGTACCGACTACCCCTCGGACGGGCGCGTGACCGTACGCGTCGCCCGGTCGCCCACCCACCCGTGGACCCTGTCGCTGCGCGTCCCCGCATGGGCGGAGGACGCCACCGCATGGCTCGTCGACCCGGACGGGGGGCGCCGTGCGGTGACCCCGGGCACGGCCGAGATCACCCGTGTCTTCCGGCCCGGTGACGAGACAGTCCTCGAACTGCCCGTGCGGCCTCGCTGGCTCGGGGCCGACCCGCGCGTCGACGCGATACGCGGCACCGCGGCCGTCCAGCGCGGACCGCTGGTGTACTGCGCCGAGTCCGTGGACCTGCCGCCCGGCCACGAGGTCGACGCGCTGCGCGTGGATCCGTCCGCCCCGCCGGAGGGGAGGGCGGACGGATCCGTCGTGGTCGCGGGCGAGATCAGCGCCCCGGGGGACCGACCGTGGCCGTACCCGCCGTACGACGCCCCGCCGACGGCCGGCGACGGCACGGGCATCGTCCTGGTCCCCTATCACTCCTGGGCGAACCGGGGGCCCTCGACGATGCGCGTGTGGTTGCCGACCGTGGACTCAGCGTCGTAGGAGCGTGAGGCGGTACGTCGTCGTCCGTGACCCGTCCTCGCTGGTCACGGTGACCACGGCGCGCCCACGGCTCCGCTCGACGTCGACCGTCGCGTAGGGGTCGCGGGCCCTCGCCGTGACCACCGCGTGGTTCGGATCGGCGGTCCGGACCCGGTAGTCGGTCGTGCCGGGGGCGAAGTCCGCGACCGGCACGCCGGCCACCTCGATCGACGCGGCGGCCGCGTCCGGGGAGACGCCGGGAGCCTTGGCGTACACCTCGACCTCGCTCATCGTGATGTAGCCGCCGGACCGGGCGGTCATGACCAGCCGCACGCCGGTCGCCGGGCCCGCTTCGATCGGCACGTCGACCACCGGCGTGCCCTCGGTCCCGACCGTGATCTCCTCGCTCGCGTCGACCCAGGTGCCGTCCGCCGCGCCGCGCACCTGCGCCTTGAGGCTCGCGGGGAAGGAGACGTTGCTCCCGTCCCGGTAGAAGTGGGCCACGACCCGGTCGAGGTCCCGTGCCGTCGGGAGGGTGAAGGTGATCGTGTCGGACGGGTTCTTGGTGCCGGACCGCCAGTTGGACCAGCCCTTGTCGGAGGTGTCGCCGTTGCGCAGGCGCTCGGCGGAGTAGCCGCTCTCGGTGTACGTGGCCGCGACCGAGACGCCGGCGTCCGAGGCGATGTCGGTCTGCGTCGGCTGGGTGACCTGCACGCGTACCGACGCGTCGACGGTGCTGCCGTCCACCACCCGTGCGGTACCGCGCAGGGTCACCACGCCGGTCTCGGCGAACACGCCCTCGGGGGCCGCGTCCCAGGTCACCGGAAGGTCGGTGCGGCCGCCGTGCGCGCCGACGCCGACGACCGTGTCCGGCAGGCCGGGACTTCCGCCGACGTAGGTCTTGGCGCGGCCGGGCACCGTCGAGGCGATGGTGTCGACGGTGACGACCGCCTTCGCGCGGATCTCCCGACCGAGCGGATCGGTCGCCGTGCCCTTGACCCGTACCGTGCCCGGATCGGCCCACGCGTCGTCCGACGGCGGGTCCCAGACGACCGGCAGCGCGCCACGGGCACCGTCCCGGTAGACCGGCGTCACCGTCTTCGGGAGCGCCGGTGTCCGACCGGGCACGGTGAACACCTCGGCCTTCTCGGTGCGCAGTACGGTTTCGTCGCTCACCGTCCAGCGTTGGTTCGCCGCCGAGGTCGGGGTGTACGTCGACACCTTGGCGCCGTCCGCCGACGACTGTCCGCCGACGTCGAGCAGTCGGCCGGTGGCGGCGTTGACGAACGTCCACGTGTCGTCGCCGGTCGTCGACAGGATCCACTGCGCGGCGTCGCTGTCCGACGGATCCTCCAGAACGGCCTGGTTCTCGCGTACGGCGAGCTGCTTGCCGCTGGTGGCACTGGTGAGGGCGTAGCGCTCGCGATGGTCGGTGCCGGGCGTCAACTGGCTTACGGACCAGAGCTGTCGGTCGCTGCTCGCGTCGTTCGTGCGGATGACGACGCCGGTGCCGTCGTCCGAGGGGGCGAGCGACTTGCCGCTCTGTGTGCCCTTGAGCCGGTAGACATGGCCGGGCTGGACGAGCGCGGCGTCCTTCGCGACGCCGCTGACGCCCTTGACGAGGAAGCTGGTGACCGACTTCGCGGGGACGGTGAGGGTGGCCGACCGGTCGGTGACGCGGACCGGGGCGCCCTGGACGAGGGCGCCGTCCGTGCTGGTCACCACGGGGGTGACGGTGGCGCCTCGGGTGACCTTGCCGAAGCGGGACAGGTCGAGGGTCACGGAGCGGGCGGTCGTACCGCCGTTGACGTGCACCACCGTCGCGGAGCGGCCGGACTTGCCGACGGCGGCGACGCTGGAGGTGTCGTCGACCTTCACGAAGCGGTCGCCGGGGCGGATGTAGTGGGTGAAGTTCCGGATGGTGTGGAACTTCGAGTTGGCCTGGATCGGGCAGCTCTCCAGGGTGTCCTCGGCCGTGCAGTTGAACGGGACATGGATGCTGCCCCAGTTCTTGCCGGCGGCGGCCTGCGGGATGGAGTCCTCGATGGGCTGCCAGAACACCCAGGCGGAGGGCTCCAGTTCACGCATGTCGTCGACCATGCGGGTGGCGATGCCGAGGCCCGGCTCCATGCTGGTGAAGTCGGTGCCGGTGCCCCAGGTGCCCTCGACCTCGCTCATCCACAGCTTCTTGTCCGCGCCCTTGGCGATGTCGCGGGCGCTGGTGCGCTGACCGGTGCCGTAGGTGTGCACGTTGAGCTGGTCGACGGTGGCCCGGGCCTGGGCGGTGTAGGCGTTCCAGTTCGTCGTGAAGATGCCGGGGTTGGTCTCGTCCATCGCGGAGACCTCGGCCTTGGTCGTCGCGCCCTCGAGGGCCTTGTCCAGGGCGAGGATCACCTTCTGCTGGAGGGCGGGCCCGGCGTGCGCGCCTTCCTGCCGGCCGCCCGTGGGTTGCCCGTCGGCGCCCAACTGGGTGCCCCAGTAGGTGGTGTTGGGCTCGTTGAGCGGGTCGATGGTGTCGAAGGTGATGCCGTGTTCCTTCTCCATCTCCTCGCTCACGCGGACGAGGTAGGCGGCGAAGTCGTCGACGCGGTCGGCGCGGATCTGGTCGGCGCCGGAGTCGAAGCCGCCGGACACGTACCCGCTGACCGTCTGGAACCAGGGCGGCGAGTTGCTGAACGCCTCCCACTTGGTGACCTTGTCCTTGACCTGGTCCACCCACCACCGCTGGTTCGCGTCGGCGTTCCAGTCCCAGTGGTCCGCGTTGTCCGGGTCCCACCAGTCCATGTCCTTCTGGGTGGTGCCCTCGGGCGCCTTCCAGAAGCCCTCCATGGTCGCGCCGGCCTTCATGTAGTCCTTGCGGACGTCAGGGGCGTTGCCGCCACCGATGTTGTAGCGCGCGATGTTGAGGGCCAGCCCGTCCTCGCCGAACAGCATGTCGACGAGCTGTCTTCGGATCGGTTCCGGATAGCCGCCCGTGGCGTTGGCGAACCAGACGAGACTCGTCCCCCAGCCCTCGAACTCCTGCTGCTGGTACGACGGATCGACCCGTACCGTCACCGAGCTGAGGGGTGCCGCCGTGTCCGCGGCGGGGGCGGGGGTGGCGGTGACGAGTCCTGCGGCGAGCGTGAGGGGGATGGCCGGCGTCAAGGCCCGGACGATGCGGCGTCGGCTGGACACGGAGCTCCCTTCCGGAGCGCGGAGAGGCACAAGCACGAAGAGGAACAGAATCAACCAGAAGCGATCAGGCTCAAGGCATGCTCATCGACGAAAATGAACACGTCAAGACACTGCGCACGCCGGGCACTTATCAGGTCAAGCGTCCCGGACTATTGACTCGTAACTCGCCAGTAGCCATCCTCGTCGAACAGATTGCGCCGGTCATGACAAACTCATGGGGCGCCGACCGAGGGGCGTGGTATCGACCATGACTCGATGTTCGTATCGCAGGCGCAAAGACGTGACCGTCGTGTCGCTGCTCCTCTTCGTCCTGGCCATCGCCCTCGGCCCGACGCCGAGTTCGGCGGCCGCCAGCGACTGGTGGAACCCGAGCGCGCGTCCTACGCCGGACTCCCAGATCAACGTCACCGGCGAGCCGTTCACCGGCACCAACTCCGCAGGTGAGGTACGCGGGTTCGTCGACGCGCACAACCACCTGTTCTCCAACGAGGCCTTCGGCGGCCGGCTGATCTGCGGCAAGGTCTTCTCCACCGCGGGCGTCGCCGACGCGCTCAAGGACTGCCCCGAGCACTACCCGGACGGCACCCTCGCGATCTTCGACTACATCACCCACGGCGGCGACGGCAAGCACGACCCGGTCGGCTGGCCGACGTTCAAGGACTGGCCGGCGTACGACTCGATGACCCATCAGGCCAACTACTACGCCTGGATCGAGCGCGCCTGGCGCGGCGGGCAGCGGGTGCTCGTCAACGACCTCGTCACCAACGGCATGATCTGCTCCGTCTACCCGTTCAAGGACCGCAGTTGTGACGAGATGACCTCGATCAGGCTGCAGGCCAAGCTGACCTACCAGCTCCAGGACTACGTCGACGCGATGTACGGCGGCGCGGGCAAGGGCTGGTTCCGGATCGTCACCGACACCGCGCAGGCCCGCCAGGTCATCCAGCAGGGCAAACTCGCCGTGATCCTGGGCGTCGAGACCTCCGAGCCGTTCGGCTGCAAGCAGATCCTCGACATCGCGCAGTGCAGCAAGGCGGACATCGACAAGGGGCTCGACGAGCTCTACGACCTCGGTGTGCGCAGCATGTTCCTGTGTCACAAGTTCGACAACGCCCTGTGCGGCGTCCGCTTCGACGAGGGCGGCCTCGGAACGGCCATCAACGTGGGCCAGTTCCTGTCGACCGGCACCTTCTGGAAGACCGAGAAGTGCACGGGCCCCCAGCACGACAACCCCATCGGAACGGCCGCGTCCGAGGCGGAGGCGGATCTGCCGGCGGGCACCGATGTCCCGGAGTACGACGAAAACGCCCAGTGCAACGTCCGCGGGCTCACCGACCTCGGTGAGTACGCCGTCCAGGGCATGATGAAACGCAAGATGATGCTCGAGATCGACCACATGAGCGTCAAGGCGACCGGCCAGGTCCTCGACATGTTCGAGGCCGCCTCCTACCCCGGCGTGCTCTCCTCGCACAGCTGGATGGACCTCAACTGGACCGAGCGGGTCTACTCCCTCGGCGGTTTCGTCGCCCAGTACATGCACGGCTCCGAGGGCTTCAGCACGGAGGCGAAGCGGACCGACGCGCTGCGTGCCAAGTACGACGTCGGCTACGGCTACGGCACCGACTTCAACGGCATCGGTGACCATCCCGCCCCGCGCGGCGCCGACGCCACGAACAAGGTGACGTATCCCTTCAAGAGCGTCGACGGCGGCTCCGTCATCGACAAGCAGACCGTCGGCTCGCGCACCTTCGACTTCAACACGGACGGCGGCGCCAACGTCGGCCTGATCCCGGACTGGATCGAGGACATCCGGCACGTCGGCGGCCAGGACGTCGTCGACGACCTGTTCCGCGGTGCCGAGTCCTACCTCGACACCTGGGGCGCCTCCGAGCAGCACCAGGCCGGCGTCAATCTGGCCAAGGGCCGTACCGCGACCGCGAGTTCGTCCGAGTCCAACCCGTTCACCAGCTACCAGCCGGGGCGCGCCGTGGACGGCGACGGCGACAGCCGCTGGGCCAGCGACTGGAGCGACGACCAGTGGTGGCAGGTCGACCTCGGCTCCACCAACCTGGTCTCGCGCGTCACGCTCGACTGGGAGCGCGCGTACGGGAAGTCGTATCGCGTCGAACTCTCCACGGACGGCACCAACTGGCAGACCGCCTGGTCCACCACCTCCGGCGACGGCGGCCTGGACACGGCCAAGTTCGCCGGCACACCGGCCCGTTATGTTCGTGTCCACGGCCTCGACCGCGGCACCGACTGGGGATACTCGCTCCACGAGGTCGGCGTGAACAGCGCCTGACGAGCACGGGGGAGCCGCACATGGCACGGATGCCGTCGATCGAACGGCGTCGGCAGCTGACGGAGGCGGCGATCAGGGCGATGGCCCGGGACGGCGTGGCCAAGACCACGACCCGGTCCATCGCCGCCGAGGCGGGCGTCTCCCTGAGCGTCTTCCACTACTGCTTCGATTCCAAGCAGGAACTGATCGAGTCCGTCATCACCACCATCACCGACCACTATGTGATCATCGTGAAGGAGGCGCTCAAGCCCCGGGAGACCCTCGAGGAGACCGTCCGGGCGGGCTTCCAGGCGTACTGGGACCATGTGCGCGCACACCCCGACGAGCACATGCTGACCTACGAACTCACCCAGTACGCCCTGCGCGAGCCGGGGTTCGAGCAGCTGGCGCGGCGGCAGTACGAACTGTACGGCGAGCTCTACACCGAGCTCATCGAGCAGCTGTGCCAGGACATCGACTTCCGGCTCCGGGTGCCCGTCTCCGCGCTGGCCCGCTATCTGGCCGCCATGACCGACGGGCTCACCCTCAACTACCTGGTACTCGGCGACGAAGGGGCCTGGACCGACATCCTCGACACCGTCACCGCCCATATCGCGGGGCTGGTGACGGCGGAGGGCTAGGCCTTGAGCGGGTTGGACCTCGCGGCCGCCAGCAGGTACCAGGCGGTGGCGCCGGTGTGCCGGTACGGGTAGTAGCCGAATCCGAAACCGGTGTCGAGCGGGCTGCTCGCCGACACGACCCCGGACCTGGCGGCCACGCCCTTGCCGCCGAACGTCTGGTCGGCGCCCAGCAGATCCTGGGCCCGCTCGATGGAGGCGATCAGGCGCCGGGCGCGCTTCTCGTCCCCGGAGTCCTGGCGGTGGCGCAGGGCGAGCGCCAGATGGGCCGTGCCCTCGAACCACACTCCGTTGCGGTCCGGCCGGGGCTGGCCGTCGGCGATCGGGGCGCCCTCGTTGGCCAGCAGGCTCGCGGAGCTGAAGGTGACGCCCTCGTACGACTGGCCCGCGGGGACCGTGCTGTTGGGGCGCTCGGGCGTGTCCAGAACGGCCAGTTCGGTGGCGGCCCAGTCCAACGAGCGGCCGTACACGGGGGAGTTGAGGGCGAGGTGTGTCCAGGTCTGGGTGTCCTCGGGGATCGGCGACTTGTTGATCGTCGCGCCGTCGTTGGTGCCGGTGTAGAAGAAGCCCCCGTCCGGCTCCCACATCTTCTTGACGAACGCCCCGGCGGCCGCACGCCGTTCCCGCCACACCCGGTCCCCGGTGAGCCGGGCGAGCTGACCGAACAGGCCGATCAGGTCGGTGTTGTGCTCGGTCGAGGTGAACGGCAGCTTCACGTTCGCCCCGTCGACCCCGAACTTGAAACCGCCGAGCGGTTCGTCGGTGCGGCCGATGCGGTCGATCCACTCGCCGATCCGCACGGCACCGGCGAGGAAGCGGCGCTCCCCGGTCCGCCGGGCCAGCGCCGCGAGGGCGATGCCGGCCCAGGCCATGTCGCCCACGGCGGTGCCCGTGAAGCCGAACTGCCAACCCATGTTGGCCTTTCCGTCCGCCCGCACGAACCCGTCGGGCTGGAGGGTGCCGTCGTAGAAGGTGTACGGCCCCACGTTGTAGGCCTGCCGGAGTCGGCCGTCGTCGTGGTCGGGGTCGTTGGCCTGTGCGTAGAGAAGAGCGTCGCCGAGTGTTGCCGCGCGGGATCTGCCGCCCTTGGTGTCGCAGGCCAGGTTCGCCAGGATCGCGAGGGCGTTGTCGTAGGTGAACGCCGTGCTGAACAGGCCTGCCTGGTCGGTGTAGCTCTGGGCGAGGCGGATCGTGCCGTGGTCCGGGTAGGCGTCCATGGCGGCGGCGAGGAAGGCCTGGGCCCGGCTCCGGGCGGAGGCCGTGGCCCGCTCCGACGCGCGGGCGGTGCCCGAACCGGCGGCGAGGACGACCGCGGCACCGAGTCCGGTTCCGATGAGTGCGCGGCGATTGAACGCGGGGCGGCCTTGGCTGCCGGTCATGGGTCTCCTCGAATCGAAGCGGCGGGCGCGTTTGAGAGCGCTCTCAGGAGTGCGCGCTCATTCTGCTGTCGCCTCAGGTCCGGGTCAACGGCTGGGAGGGGTGGAGCAGTTGGGGTGTCAGTTCCGCGGACCGTCGCTGTTCGGGGGACGGGAGGCTCCGGGCGCCAGGGGATCGGGGGGTTGGACGGTCGGCGGGCCCGCCGCACCGGAGCGGAGCCGCTCGAAGACGAGGTCGAAGGTGAAGCCCGCGGTGAAGCCGAGCGGGATGGTGAAGAACAGCAGACGGCGTACGTCCAGGTCGTCGAGGAGAGCGGGGACGGTCAGCAGCTGGGAGGCGAAGTAGAGCAGGACGGAGACCAGCCCGGCACCCAGGCCCCGCACTGCGGCCCGCCCCCAACGCACATCGCTCTCGAAGGAGTTGCGGAGGATGGCCCCCGCGGCGGAGGCCACCAGCGGTGCGCCCACCAGGACCAGCAGATCCAGGGCGCCCGCCTGCCGCGACTGCTCGGCCGTCACCAGCGCCGCGAGAGAGGCGAGCATGCACACGGCCGCCACGGTGAGCCCCCGGGCCGAACGCCGAGCCGCCGTACGCTCTCCCTGTGCGCGCTCCGCGATGTTCTGCAGCCTGCGCTCGCGCTGCCGCAGGAGACAGGCGATCAGCCGCGCGGCGGACACCGAGGACCAGTTGTCGCCCATCAGGCGGATGTCCGAGTCGTCCGCGTCGTTGCGGACCTTGTCGAAGTTGATCCACACCTGGCCGGCGCCGCCGCCGAACGCCGCCACAGACACCAACGGCAGACGCTGTGCCAGGGCGATGATCCCGGCCACCCGGGTGGACTGGCCCCCACCCATGAGCAGCACACCGTCGCAGGTCAGGAGGGTGTGGTAGAAGGCCACCTCCCACTCGCCGCTGCTGTCGCGGAGGATCTCCATACGGACATGGGCATCCGGCGGCAGAGCGAAGTCGACATCGCTGTGGCGTGGCGGGAAGGCCGCCACCCGGCCCGGCTCCGCCTCGGTGCAGGCGTCCGCGTATCCGGCCACGACGTCCGTCTCGATGTACTCGGGGCTGCTGGAGAAGACGGCCAGATCGCAGCCGGCCCGTGCGAGTTCCCTGCCCAGCTGTCGGCAGGCCTCGGGAGCGAGATCGGCGGACCTGAGGGGATGGGTGAAGGAGCGGTGGGGGTCGGTGCTGCCGATGACGGCTATGAGCGGACGCGCGAAGTGCGGCGAAGTCATGTACCAGTCTAGGCAGTTGGCCGCTATTCTCCTCGACCGGTTCTGCTCGGTTTCACCGGATTTCTTGGCGTTCGGGGTGTAGCCGGGGGCGTGCGGGGGGATAGGTGAGCCGACGGTGGGGAGAAGTGATGGCGGGCGTCAGCCGAATACCGGCCTACTTCAGTCACAGCTACTGGGCCGAGGACCGCGAGCTGAACGAGCACTTCTGGAAACTCTTCTGGGACGAGGGCTTCACCTTCGCGGTCGACCCCAAGACGAACCCCCTGTCTCCCACCCATCTCGAACTGATGATGGATCAGAGTGCCTGTTTCGTCGGTGTGGTGACGCATCGTCAGGAAGAGCGCTGGTACCGTGCCTCGCCCTTCATGGTGTACGAACACGACTTGGCCCTGCAGGCGAGGAAGCCAAGGCTCGTGTTCATGGAGTCAGGGGTGTCGGCGGGCTTCTTTCCGGCCGCCGACGAGGAGCGCGTGGCGTTCAACCGCCGTCAACTGCCGGACGCGGACAGGGTGAAGTCCGCCATCGGACGCCTGGCCGGGCGGAGCGGGCCGGCCGATGACGCCACCCGAGGCCTCCTCGGCACGGTCGGACTGATCCTGCCCGACGACTCCGCCTACCGCGCCGCCGAACCGCACATACGGCGGGCGGTCGAGGACGTCGGATACCGGGCTCGCACGATCAGCCTGGAGTTCCGGGACTCGTTCGAGTTCCTGCTCGCCGTCGACGAATGCGACTTCATCGTGGTCGACGTCGCCTCCCCGTTCGCTGAGCCCTGGGTCTTCCCCCAGCTCAGTGGACGCTTCAGGCCTACGCTCAAGCTCATCCACGAACCCCCGGACGGCCGCTACCAACCCCAGCCGTCGAAACTGCTGAGCGGAGAGGCTCTGCGGGCGGCCGAACCGGCGGACCGTATCGCCGTCCACTGGAGCGACCCGGAGGAACTCGCGGACCGGTTACGGGACTTGGTGGCCCGGTTCTACCAACCTCGGCTGGAGTTCGAGACCTACGACGAGGGCGTCGGATACTTCCACAGCCTCGGGCGGGCGCAGGGCAGCGTCTTCTTGAGCAACGCCCGCGGCGACGACTCGCTCGCTCAACGAGTCGGCCGCAGCCTCGAACTGCACAACGTCTCGTACTTCCACTACCTGCGCCGCAACACCATCGAACTCGGCGCGGACTGGCGCAGCCAGCTGTACGCGAACGTCGCCGCGTGCCGGCTGTTCCTGCCGCTCATCAGCCAGCACTACTGGGCGAGCGAGTACTGCCGGGAGGAGTACAACATCGCCGAACGGCTGCGCGCCGACGGCCGGTTGGTGATCCTGCCCTACTTCCTGGGGCCGGGCGTGGCACGGCAGGTCACCTTCCAGGGGCGCGCCATCGGTCACCTCTCCCAGGACGAACAGGTCGCGGTCATCAGCGACGACGTGGACAACGAGTTCGTCGGGCGCCGCAGACTGGAGGAACGCGGCGGCACGCCGGGGGAGTCGGCCGCCGCGCCCGGACGCCGGTGCGACATCGCGATCGTCACGCTGCTGCCCGAGGCCCACGACGCACTGCGCCGGCATCTGGAGAGCTCCGGCTCGCTCACCGAGACCGAGCGGCACGGCACCGGATGCGAGTGGATCCGTACGAGCATCGAAGCGGTGGGCCGCAGCAGTGCCTACGAGGTGGTCGTGGCACAGCCCTGCGGCGGCCCGGACGGCGTCGCCAACGCCGTCGCCGCCACGATCGAGGAGCACCAGCCCGAGACGGTGGTCTTCGTCGGAGCCTGCTGGGGCATCGCGCCCGACCTCGTGCCGGGCGACGTGGTGATCTCCAACCGGCTGTACGGCTACGCGTATGACGAGCTGGAACAGACCTGTCTGCCGCGAACCGACCGCAGTCACCTGGCGCACGAGGGGGTGGCCGCGCTCGGCGACAGCATGCGCCTCAACTACACGTACTGGACCGAGAGGATCTTCGAGCGGCCACCAGGCGGCCCCCGGAGCGACAGCCCGCGTGTCGTGGTCGGCCCCGTCGCCTCGGGTGACGCCGCCGTCGACGGCAGCGGGGACCCGGCCCTGCGCCCGGTGCTCGTGGAGTGGCCCGGGCTCGCGGCCGTCGAGCTCGGCGGTGCGAACGCGGCACGTGCCGTCACCCAGGCCCGCAGGGCGGGCCGGACCCAGGTGTCGTTCTCGATGGTGTGCGCGGTGGCCGGAACCGCGACCGACGGCATCTCCGTCAACTCGGCCCGTCCGGAACAGGAGAAGCCCTGGAAGCAGTACGCGGCCGACGTCGCCGCCACCCTGGTCGTGGAAGCGATCCGGTTGGCCTGGCCCAGCCCGCCCAGGCGAGCGGGATGAGGCGACGGGCCAGGCGGCAGCCCTGGACGCCCCCACCCCCCAGCACTCTGGACGTGAAGCTTCCCGACAGCCTGCACGCCCTGATCGAGATCCTCGCGGAGGAGGCCCACGACAACTGGGCCCGCCAACGTCTGTCCGAGGGCTGGCGGTACGGCCGCCGTCTGAGCCGTCGCAGGAAGACCCACCCGTTGCTGGTCCCGTACTGCGAACTGACCCATGAGCAACAGGAGGCGGACCGTGTGGTCGCCATGGGCTCGCTGAAGGTGATCCTCCGCCACGGCTACACGCTCCAGGAGCCCGCCGACCGCTGAGAGGGGTGCTCCATGACGACGATCGCGGTGACCGGGCACATCGACCTCACGGCGGAGACCGCCGTCCTGGTGCGCGCGGCCCTGGACGAGCTCCTGCGGCGTCACGCCGGCGACGGAGAGCTGGTCGGGGTCTCCTGTCTCGCCAGGGGTGCCGACACGCTGTTCGCGGAGGCCGTGCTCGCCGTCGGCGGACGGCTGGCCGTCGTCATCCCCTCCCGGGACTACCGCCGCGCCCGGGTGCGGCCCGACCACGCACCCGTGTTCGACCACCTGGTCAAGGCCGCCGAGGACGTGGTCGTTCTGCCGATCGAGACCGCCGGCCGAAAGGCCTACGAGGCGGCGAACAGCGTTCTCGTCGAACGTGCCGACCGGCTCGTGGCCGTATGGGACGGCACTCCGCCCACCGGCAGAGGAGGCGGTACCGCCGACACGGTGCTCGAGGCCCGGGCGGCGGGCGTCCCCGTCGACGTGGTGTGGCCGGAGGGATCCGCCCGCAGCCGCCGGGAGCGCCGCGAGGGCGCCGCCGACGGGTGCGCCGGGATCAGACCGCCGTCGCCGGGAAGGTCGGGTACTCCACCCCGGAGACGTGCTGGACGACCCGGATGACCTGGCAGGAGTAGCCGAACTCGTTGTCGTACCAGAGGTAGAGGATCGCGTTGTCGCCGTCGACCTTGGTGGCGCCGGCGTCGACGATCGAGGCGTGGCGGGAGCCGACGAAGTCCATGGAGACGGCGTCGGGGGCCGTGGTGAAGTCGATCTGGCGCTTCAGCGGCGAGTTCAGGGAGACGTCCCGGAGGTAGTCGAGGACCTCCTCGCGGCTGGTCTCACGGCCCAGGCGCAGGCTGAGGATCGCGATCGACACGTCCGGCACGGGCACCCGGATCGAGCTGCCGGTGATCGGCGCCTTGAGGTCGGGCAGTGCCTTGGCGACGGCCGAGGCGGCACCCGTCTCGGTGATCACCATGTTGAGCGGCGCCGAGCGGCCGCGACGGTCGGCCTTGTGGTAATTGTCCAGCAGGTTCTGGTCGTTGGTGAACGAGTGCACCGTCTCCACGTGGCCGCGCAGCACACCGTACTCGTCGTCCATGGCCTTCAGCGGCGGCACGATCGCGTTGGTGGTGCAGGACGCGCAGGACAGGATCTGCTCGTCCGGCTTCACGCTGTCGTGGTTGACGCCGTGCACGATGTTCGGGACGTCGCCCTTGCCCGGCGCGGTCAGGACGACCTTGTCGATGCCGGGGCGCAGGTGCTTGGACAGACCCTCGCGGTCACGCCACTTGCCGGTGTTGTCGATGAGGATGGCGTTCTTGATGCCGTGCGCCGTGTAGTCGACCTCGGACGGGTCGTTCGCGTAGATGACCTTGATCGCGTTGCCGTTGGCGGTGATCGTGTCGGTGGCCTCGTCGACGGTGATCGTGCCCTGGAACTGACCGTGGATCGAGTCGCGGCGCAGCAGCGAGGCGCGCTTGACGAGATCCTCGGAGGCCCGCCCGCCGCCCCCGCGCACGACGATGGCGCGCAGCCGCAGTCCGTTGCCGGAGCCGGACTTCTCGATCAGCAGCCGGGCGACGAGCCGGCCGATGCGGCCGAAGCCGTACAGGACGACGTCACGGCCCTCGCCGCGCTCGATCTTGTTGGCGCCGGTGGCGCCGGCGACGGCCTCCGCGGTGAACGCCTCGACCGACAGACCGCGGTCGTCGGCGCGGTAGGTCGCGGCGAGCATGCCGATGTCGATCTGGGACGGGCCCAGGTCGAGGGTGGTGAGTGTCTGAAGGAAGGGCAGCGTCTCGACGACCGACAGCTCCTCGCCGGCGATCTGCCGGGCGAAGCGGTGGGTCTTGAGGATGCTGACCACCGACTTGTTCACCAGGGAGCGGCTGTGCAGCAGAACGGTGACGTCCCGCTCGCGGTGCAGCTTCCCGATGATCGGGATCATCGACTCCGCGATCTCCTCGCGAGTCTTCCAATTGGTGAACGAGTCCTCATTGACAGTCACAGATCTATCTCTCGATCGAGCTAGGCGGCGCTCATATGCTAACCCCATGGTCGTTTGGCCCCTCGAACGGGGTCGCCACTAGGAGCTGCGCAGCATGCCGTCGGTGACCGGCAGGGGTGCCCCGGCGAGTTCGGGCCGGCACAGGACCAGGGTCAGGTCGTCGGCGGGGAGCCGTCCGATGTGGGCGGTCAGCCGGGCGTGGAGGGCGTCGAGAGCCTGCTCGGGGAGCGGGTCGCGCAGGGTGTGGGCCGCCTCGTCGAGAAGACGGAAGGGTGTGCCGTCGCGGTCGCGGGCCTCGGTGAGGCCGTCGGTGTAGAAGAGGATCCGGTCGCCGTCGTCCAGGCGGTGACGGTACTGGGACGGCCTTGGCCCCAGACCGAGCGGGGGCGCCGACTCGCCGGGTTCCAGCAGGTCGAGACCGGCCCCGACCCGCAGCGGGGCCGGGTGGCCGCAGTTGACGAGCCGGAGCTCGCCGGGCGCGAACTCGGCGAGCACGACGGTGACGAAGTCCTCGGGTCCCAACTCGGGACCGAGGCGCGCGTCCAGGTCGGCGGCGAGGCGGGGGAGATGCGGAGCGAGGGGGCGAGTCGCGGAAGGCGGCGAGGGTGGCCGCGGCGAGCCGCAGGGAGCCCAGGTCGTGGCCGCGGACGTCGCCGACCAGGAGACGCAGTCCGTACGGCGTCACGGCGACGTCGTACACATCGCCGCCGAGGTCGGACTCGCGGGTGGCGGAGTGGTAGCGGGTGCACACGAGGGTGTCGGCGAGGGTCGCGGAGACAGGGCGGAGAAGGGCGCCCTGGGTGGCACGGGCCACCTCCCGGGAGCGGTTCAGTGTGGTCCGCAGAGCAGCGTGCCGCCGGGCGCCCTGTATGGCGAGTACGCAGCCCAGGAACAGCCCGGACCACCGTACGGCGAAGTCGGGAGCGAGGAGATCGCCCTCCGTCGCACCGAGCACCAGGCCGAGGAGCAGGGCGACGCCGCAGACCAGAGCGGTGGGGCGGGCGCCGAGCCGCGCACTGGCCAGGAACGGGCCGACGAGCAGCAGCGCGACGAGCTGGTCGACCGTGTCGAACAGCAGGTCCAGTGCCGTGACCAGCAGACACGCACCCAGCGACGGCAACAGTGCCAACGGTGTACGGCAGGACGGCGGCCGGCGTCCCGTGCCGCGGGTGGTCGTCATGTGCGTCTCTCCATCAAGACCTCAGGCCATGAACGTCGCCACTGTTCCGCCCCGGCCGCGAGGCTCATGCGAAGTGATCGCAACACGCTCCAAAGTGAGCAGGAACTTACGTTTCCGTCCACGGTGGCGTAAGCCTCCCGAGCCGGCATCGAGAAGACCGGGCCTCCCACGCGTATCTGCGGGCAAGGGGCCGCGCGCTCCGGGACCACGCCATCGATCCAAGGGACGGACCTCATGAACGCAAGCGCAGCCATCGGCGTCACCGGACTGGGCGTGATGGGCCGCAACCTGGCGCGGAACTTCGCCCGCCACGGGGTCGCCGTCGCCGTCCACAACCGGTCCGCAGGCCGCACCCGCGCGCTCGTCGAGGAGTTCGGCCACGAGGGCAGTTTCGTCCCGGCCGAGTCGCCCGAGGAGTTCGTCGCCGCGCTCGAGCGCCCGCGCCGGCTGATCATCATGGTGCAGGCGGGCGCCGCCACCGACGCGGTCGTCGAGGAGTTCGCCCCGCTCCTGGAGCCCGGCGACATGATCGTCGACGGCGGCAACGCCCACTACGCCGACACCCGGCGCCGCGAGGCCGCCCTGCGCGCACGCGGTATCCACTTCGTCGGCACCGGCATCTCCGGTGGCGAGGAGGGCGCGCTCCACGGTCCGTCGATCATGGTGGGCGGGTCGGAGGAGTCGTACAGCCTGCTCGGCCCGCTGTTCGAGACGATCAGCGCCAAGGTCGACGGCGAGCCGTGCGCCGCCCATATCGGCACCGACGGCGCCGGGCACTTCGTGAAGATGGTCCACAACGGCATCGAGTACGCCGACATGCAGCTCATCGCCGAGGCGTACGACCTGCTGCGCCAGGTCGCCGGATACACCCCGGCCGAGATCGCGGGCGTCTTCCGCCGGTGGAACGAGGGCCGGCTCGGCTCCTACCTCATCGAGATCACCGCCGAGGTCCTCGCCCACACCGACCCGGCCACCGGCGCGCCCTTCGTCGACATCGTCGCCGACGCCGCCGGACAGAAGGGCACCGGCCGCTGGACCGTACAGACCGCCCTCGACCTGGCCTCCCCGGTCACCGCCGTCGCCCAGGCCACCTTCGCCCGCGCCGCCTCCGGCCAGGGCGAACTGCGCGCCGCCTACCGGGGCCTGCCCGGCGGCACCACACCCCCGCTCAGCCGCACCGAGGCCGAGCGCTTCACCTCGCAGGTGGAGCAGGCGCTGTACGCCTCGAAGGTCGTCGCCTACGACCAGGGCTGGACGATGATCCAGGACGCGGCCGCCGAGTACGGCTGGAAGATCGACCTCGGCTCGGTCGCCCGGATCTGGCGAGGCGGCTGCATCATCCGCGCCTCCTTCCTCGACCGCATCCGCGCCGCCTACGCCGCCGACCAGGATCTGGTGAGCCTGCTCGGCGAGATGGAGTTCGCCATGGAGATCACCGACGCGCAGGTGCCCTGGCGCGAGACGGTGGCCTCCGCCGCCCGCCGCGGCATTCCCGTGCCCGCGATCTCCGCGGCCCTCGCCCACTACGACACCCTGCGCGCCGACCGCCTCCCCGCCGCGCTGCTCCAGGGCCAGCGCGACTACTTCGGCGCCCACACCTACCGGCGCACGGACCGGCCCGGCACCTTCCACACCCACTGGGCGGCGGCGGGGAGGCCTGAGACGTCGGAGTGACGGGAGAGCCCCCGGCCGCGTGTCGCATTCCTGCCGGGGGCCTCACATCGCCGTGGCGGGACTCGTGTTTCGTTTTAACGTTCAAACGAAAACCCGATAAGGTGTAACCATGTCCACGACGCCACGCTGGCTCAACGCCGAGGAGCGACGGGCCTGGCTCGCCTACATCGACTTCTCCACGCTGCTCAATGACCATCTGAACCGCCAGCTGCGGCGTGACGCCGGTATGACGCACGCCGACTACAGCCTGCTGGCCCACCTCTCCTCCGCTCCCGACCAGGCCCTCGGCATGTCCGAGCTCGCCCAGCGCCTCAAGATCACCCGCAGCCGGCTCACGCATGCCGTGAACCGGCTGCGCGAGGCAGGTCTCGTGGACCGGCGCGAGGATCCGGCCGACGGGCGCGGGCAGCTCGCGGTGCTGACGGACAGAGGGCAGTCCCTGCTGGAGGAGATCGCGCCCGGCCATGTGGAGGCCGTACGCCGGGCCGTCTTCGACGCGCTCACCCCTGAGCAGGTGTGTCAGTTCGCCGAGATCGGGGAAGCGGTGAGTGACGCGTTGCACCGGGCGGAGGCCGCGGAGACGGACCCGACGGTGCTGCCCTGGCGTCGCCGGTAGGCGCTCAAGCCGGGGGCCGCCCCGCCCACTTGCCCAGGACCGACCCCGGCCACACGCAACCTCACCTCCCTCCACGCCCTCCTATCAGGCACACACAGGCCGTCCACAGAGGAGTGCGCGTTGGCAGAGCTGTCCCGCCGCAGATTCATGGTCTACACACTCGCCGCGTCCACCCTCACCGTCGCCGCACCTCTCGGCTGCGACGCCTCGGAGGCGGAAGGAGCCACGCGCCCGCGCTCCGACACCGTCGTGACCGGCACCGACGACGAGATGCTCGTCCTGGAGGTCACCCGGGAGAACAAGGTCGTCGTACGGCTGCCGCGCGTCGAGGTCGGCCAGGGTGTCACCACCGCGGTCGCCATGATGATCGCCGAGGAGCTCGACGCCCGACTCGTCGACGTCGACATCCCGCTCGCCGACGCCCGCCGCCGGGGCAACCAGTTCACCGGCGGCTCCAGCTCGGTGAGTTCGCTCTACGACCCCGCCCGCAACCTCGCCGCCACGGCTCGCGCCCGCCTGATCACCGCGGCCGCCCAGCGCTGGCGCCTGCCCCCGCGGGTGCTGCGTACCCGGGACACCATGGTCGTCGCCCCGGACGGACGCAAGGCCACCTTCGGATCGCTGACCGAGACCGCCGCACGGATACGCCGGCCGCGTGTGTCCAGCAAGCCCAAACCGGCGTCCCGGCACCGGGTGATCGGGAAGCCGACGACGCGGATCGACGCACGGGACATCGTCACGGGCCGGGCCCAGTACACCGGGGACCTGACGGCCGCCGGGGCGAAGCCGACCGTGGTGGCCCGGCCGCCCACGCTCGGCGGGAAGGTCGTCTCGGTCGACGACCGCGCGGCCCGCGCCCTGCCCGGGGTCCTCGAAGTCGTCAGGGTTGCCGGGGGAGTCGCCGTCGTCGCGGACTCCTTCCACCACGCCTTCAAGGCCCGGGACGCCCTGAAGATCACCTGGAAGGCGGGGCCGCTCGCGGGAGTGTCCGACGCCCAGATCCGCTCCCGGCTCAAGGCCGCCGTCCCCGCGCTCGGCAGTCCGCCGCGCGGATCGACGCAGATCGAGGCCCGGTTCGAGTTCGCGTTCGTCAGCCACGCCCCGATGGAGGTGCTGACCGCCGTCGCCGACGTACGGGCCCACCGCGCCGAGATCTGGTTCTCCTCCCAGACACCCATGGACGCGCGCGAGAGCATCGCCCAGGCGGTCGGGCTGCCCGGGTCCGCCGTCAAGGTCCATGTGGTGCGGGGAGGGGGCTCGTTCGGACGCCGGCTGAACCACGACGCGGCGATCGAGGCGGCCCTCATCTCCAAGGCGGCGGGCCGCCCGGTGAAGCTGATGTGGAGCCGCGCCGACGACATCCGGCACGGCCGGATGCGCCCGGCCACCCAGCACCGGATCCGGGCCAGCCACGCTCAGGGCAGAGTCGTGGCCTTCGCCCACGCGACGGCCTCGGTGAGCGAGTCGTACAGCGGGATCACCACCGCCTCCTTCCGCGCGGCCGCCCCGCTGCCCAGCGACAGCGGCCTCTACAACTTCGGGAAGCTGTCCGGGGATTCGGGCTCGGTCGAGCTGGCCGCGATACCCCTCGGCGCCTGGCGTTCCGTGGACTCCGGGACGGTGCGGACGGCCGAGGAGATCGTCGTCGACGAGATCGCCCGGGGCCTGTCCAGGGACCCGGTCGCCTTCCGTCGTACGACACTCAGGAGCAAGGCCGTCAAAGCGGTGCTCGACAAGGTCGCGGCCGCCGGGCACTGGGGCCGCACCATGCCCGCGGGGCAGGCCCAGGGGGTGGCCGTCCACGAGGAGTACGGCTCCTGCGTGGCCTGCCTGGTCGAGATCGACGCCGCCGATCCGAAGAACCCCCGGGTGACCAAGGTGGTGATGGCCGCCGACGTCGGCACGGCCGTCAACCCGCGCGGCCTGGAGGCCCAGCTCATGGGCACGGCGATCGACGGGATCTCCACGGTCCTGCGGGCCGGCCTCCACATCGACAAGGGCGCCGTCCGCGAGGACAGCTACGCCGACTTCCGCTACGCCCGGCAGCGGCACGCCCCGCTCCACTTCGAGGCGCACATCCTGCCCACCGGCGGAGAGCCGGGCGGGGCGGGCGAACTCGGTGTCCCGGCGGCGGCCGGCGCCGTCGCGAACGCGTACGCCCGCGCGACAGGTACCAAGCCCCGCCGCTTCCCGATCAACTTCTGAGAAGGTGCAGATGCCGTCCTACTCCTTCGTCCTCAACGGCAAGCCCGTCACCGTCGAGGCCCCCGCCGACATGCCCCTGCTGTGGGTACTGCGCGATCTGCTGCACGTCACCGGCCCCAAGTACGGCTGTGGCGTCGGTGTCTGCCGCGCCTGCACCAGCCACCTCGACGGTGAGGAGATACAGCCCTGTGTCGTGCCCGTCGCAGACTGCGCGGAGCGGAACGTCACCACCATCGAGGGCCTCGCCGACGGAGACATCCTGCACCCCGTCCAGAAGGCCTGGCTGGAGTGCGACGTCTCCCAGTGCGGCTTCTGCCAGCCGGGCCAGATCATGGCCGCCGCCGCTCTGTTGAAGAAGACGTCCCAGCCCACCGACGCCGACATCGACCGCATCGAGAACGTCTGCCGCTGCGGCACGTACTCCCGCATCCGCGAGGCGATCAAGAAGGCGGCCGACGCCTGACCTCGTGACCAACCCCAGGATGCGGTCGTTCCGGTTGCATGATCCACATGAAGCGCGGACTCACCACGGCCGCCCTGGTGTTCGCCGGACTCGCGGGCCTCGTCGCCCCCGCCGCCCACGCCACCGACAACGTCCCCTGTCACAGCCCCACCACCAGGGACCTGACCGACCCCCTGAGCGGCCGCCTCTGGCCGCGCACGCAGGTCAGGTTCTGCAACCTCACCCGCGGCCATGTGCCGGTGTACGCGAACCGCTCGCCCGGCGCCGCCGTCGTCGGCCACCTCGAACAGGGCGGCGCCGCCAACTGGTTCGTCACCGAGATGCGGGGCGAGACCTTCCGTGACGGATCCGCAGAGAACCACTGGTGGGGCAGCACCCTGGCGGACAACGGCCGCTGGGGCTGGGTGCCCGAGGTCTACTTCGCGGGCGGCGAGAACAACGAGGACGACGCGGGCCTGCTGATGCCCGGCGGCTACACCTGCGCCAACACCTGCCCGCCGCTGCCCTTCTGGGCGAGGTGACGCGGGGCACCGGGGTGCTTGACGCCCCGGTGCCACCCACTTAGCGTCACCTCGACACGTACGGACCAGGGAGGACGACGATGACGGACGCCCAGGACTCCCTCGACCCTCTCGGTCACCTCGACAACAGAGCCAGACAGCTCCAGGTGGAGACGCACGGCCTCGACGTGATCGGCGACGCCGAGCGCAAGGGCACACCGCGGACGCTGTTCTGGCCCTGGTTCGGCGCCAACGTCTCCGTGCTGGGGCTGAGTTACGGGGCCTTCGTGCTCGGCTTCGGCATCTCCTTCTGGCAGGCGCTGGTCGCCGGGATCATCGGCATCGTCTTCTCCTTCCTGCTGTGCGGCTTCGTCGCCGTCGCCGGCAAACGCGGCTCGGCCCCGACGATGGTCCTCAGCCGGGCCGCCTACGGGGTGCGCGGCAACCGTCTCCCCTCGGTGATCTCCTGGGTGCTCACCGTCGGCTGGGAGACCGTCCTGTGCGCCCTCGCCACCATGGCCACCGCGACCGTCTTCGGCCGGCTCGGCTGGGGCGGCGGCACCGGGACACAGGTGGTCGCCCTGATCGTGGTCGCCGGACTCACCGTCGTCGGCGGAGTGATGGGCTTCGACCTGATCATGCGGCTCCAGACCGTGATCACCGTGGTCACGGGCGTGCTCACGATCGTCTACATCGCCCTTGTCGCGGACCACATCCACTGGAGCACCGTCAGCGCCGTCCCGGCGGGCTCCGCACAGGAGTTCATCGGCGCGCTCGTCTTCATGATGACCGGCTTCGGCCTCGGCTGGGTCAACGCCGCCGCCGACTACTCCCGCTATCTCCCCCGCACCTCGTCGAGCCGCGGTGTGATCGGCTGGACCACCTTCGGCGCCTCCGTGGCCCCGCTCCTGCTGCTGGTCTTCGGACTGCTGCTCGCCGGGTCCTCCAGCACCCTCAACGAGGCCGTCGCCGCCGACCCCATCGGTGCACTGACCACGATCCTGCCCACCTGGTTCCTCGTCCCGTTCGCCGTCGTGGCCGTACTCGGCCTGGTCGGCGGCGCGGTCCTCGACATCTACTCGTCCGGACTCGCCCTGCTGTCGGCGGGCATCAGGATCCCCCGCTACCTCGCCGCGCTCGTCGACGGCGTCCTGATGATCGCCGGCGCCATCTACATCGTCTTCTTCGCCGACGACTTCCTCGGCCAGTTCATGGGCTTCCTCACCACCCTCGGCGTCCCCATCGCCGCCTGGTGCGGCATCATGCTCGCCGACCTGCTGCTGCGCCGCCGCGACTACGACGAGGGCGACCTCTACCGCCCGCACGGCCGCTACGGCGACCTCGCCCTCACCCCGCTGCTCCTCACCCTCGCCGCCACCGCGCTCGGCTGGGGCCTGGTCACCAACTCGGCCGCGAGCTGGCTGGAGTGGCAGGGCTACCTCCTGGACCCGGTCGGTCTCGGCGGCAAGTCCGGCTCCTGGGCGTACGCCAACCTCGGCGTCCTCGTGGCCCTCGCACTCGGCTTCCTCGGCACCCTCGCCCTGCGCCGCGGCCACGTCCGGGAGCAGGAGGCGCGGGACCCGAGCCCGGCGGAGGTACCCGCCGTATGACGACCGGCCGCCTGACCGTCATCGACATGCAGCACGTCTTCGCCGACCCGGACAGCCCCTGGGCCACGCCGCGATTCGCGCAGGCCGCGGAAGGCGTACGACGCCTGCTGCCGGCCTTCGAGGACCGGGCCACCTTCACCCGCTTCCTGGCCCCCGACCGCCCCACCGGCGCCTGGCGCGCCTACTACGAGCAGTGGCCCTTCGCCCTGCAACCCCCGCACGCGCCCCTGTGGCGGCTGACGGACGAGTTCGCCGCCGAGGCGCACCACGTGCTGGACGCCCCGACCTTCGGCAAGTGGACGCCCGAACTCGCCTCCCTGGTCGGCCCGGAGGGCCGTCTGGTCCTCGCCGGAGTCAGCACCGACTGCTGTGTGCTGTCCACGGCGCTCGCTGCCGCCGATGCCGGAGTCGAGGTCGTGGTCGTCGCCGACGCCTGCGCCGGCGCGGACGACGATTCGCACGCCAAGGCGCTGTACGTCATGGACCTTTACCGGCCGCTGATCAGGGTGACCACGGTCGCGGAGCTTCTCGACAGGGCAGAGTGAGACAAGAGTGACCGCTCCCGGAACCGTCGTGACCGCCGATGAGATCCACGCGTATCTGGTCCGGCAGTTGAACCGTGCCCTGCGGCACCCCGAGGGGTTCGGGGGCGAGTTGGCGCTCTTGCTGCTGTGCGACCACCTCCTGTTCACGGAAGGCCGGCCCGACGCCTGGCGTGAGGCTTCGGAACGGCTGCGGGAGAGCGGTGCCTGGACCGCCATCGGGGCCAGGGGCGCGTACCGTGAACTGATCCGGGGCGACGACTCGTCCGGCATGGCCTCGGTGCACGCGGAGTTCGCCCATCGGCGTGGCTGGCTCGCGACGGACCGGGTCCTCGACGCCCGCACGCACCAGGCCCTTCTGGGCAGGGTCCGCCAGTGGGCAGGGGACGACCGGGTGTGGGCGGATGTCCTCGCCGAGTTCGGTGCGCCCTCGGTGCTGCTCGGCGATGACGACCCGCGCTACGGCAAGACGCTCGGGTACGTCAGCGAGGACCCCGACCGGCCGATCGTCTTCTTCCACCTCTGGAACGGAAGCCTGGACGAGGGCGCCCCCGTGGGGAACCGGGCGTATCCGGAACCGGTTCTGTGGGCTGTGCGCTTCGGCGACGGACCGTTCCGCGAGAGCTTCACCTTCACTCCCGAGGGACGGCGACTCCAGCCCTCCTGATCCTCGCCCTCCACCATGACCTCTCTGTACAGAATCCTTTACGTGGCTGTCATGTCCCTGTAGCTTCCGCGAAGCCGCAAGAACTTTCAGGAACTTGCCGGTTCTTCTTGCAAGAGCCCGCCTTCCGGCCCGTATTGGAGTCGCCATGAGATCCGCACCCCCACGCCTGCCAAGACGCCCCCTCGTGGCGTTCGTGGCGGCGACCGGGCTGCTCGGACTGCTGTCCGCAGTGCCGGCTAGCGCGGATGGTGTGTTCCTTACCCGTGGCGGGGAGCGTCGCGGCCGTCCCCGCGGAGCCGGGCGATGCTCACACGGGCCGGTTCTGCTGTTCGTACTGCTTGACCACGGAGAGCAGGGCGCCGCCGACGGTGCCGGCGAAGTAGGAACCGGACCACAGCTTGTTGGCCCGCCGGTAGCGGCGTACCAGGTCGGGGAATTCCTGGCGCAGGCGGCGGGAGGAGACTCCCTTGAGGGAGTTGACGAGCTTGGTGACGGCGGCCTTGGGCGGGAAGTTCACCAGGAGGTGGACGTGGTTGGTCTCACTGTTGAACTCCACCAGCTCGCACGCGAAGTCCGCGCACACCGACCGCATGATCTCCTCCATCCGCCTCAGATGAGCATCCGTGAACACCTTATGCCGGAATTTTGTCACGAAGACCAAGTGCATATGCATCACGAAAGCACAGTGCCGACCTGTTCTGATCTTCTGCATATCGCCCATAACCTACGTATGTATCGTGGCCGTCATGCAGCTTCGGTACGCCTTCAGGTTGTACCCGGACTCCGGCCAACGCACCGCACTGGCCAAGGCGTTCGGGTGCGCCCGCGTCGTCTTCAACGACGCGGTGCGCGCCAGAGAGGACGCCCGCACAGCGGGCCAGGCGTTCCCGGCGGCCGGCGTGCTGTCCAGAAAGCTGATCACCGAGGCGAAGCAGACCGACGCACGGGCCTGGCTGGGCGAGGTCTCCTCGGTGGTGCTCCAGCAGTCCCTGCGCGACGCGGAGGCCGCCTACAAGAACTTCTTCGCCTCCCTCAGGGGCGAGCGCAGGGGCACGAAGACGGGTGCCCCCCGGTTCAAGTCCCGCAAGGACGACCGGCAGTCGATCCGCTTCACCGCCAACGCCCGCTGGTCGATCACCGGCAGCGGGCGGCTGAACCTCGCGAAGATCGGCGCGGTGAAGGTGACGTGGTCACGCACCCTGCCCGCACAGCCCTCCTCGGTCACCGTGATCAAGGACGCGGCCGGGCGGTACTTCGCCTCCTTCGTCATCGACACCGACCCGGCGGCCGACGCCGCCCGGATGCCCGGCACCGACCACACGATCGGCATCGACCTCGGACTCACCCACTTCGCCGTTCTCTCCGACGGCACGAAGATCGACTCCCCGCGGTTCCTGCGCCGCGCGGAGAAGAAGTTGAAGCGAGCCCAGCGTGAGCTGTCCCGCAAGCAGAAGGGATCCAGGAACCGCGAGAAGGCCCGCCTCAAGGTCGCCCGCGCCCACGCCAAGGTGGCCGACGCCCGCCATGAGTTCCACCACCGGCTCTCCACCCAGCTGATCCGCGACAACCAAGCGATCGGCGTGGAAGATCTGGCGGTCAACGGACTCGCACGCACCAGGCTGGCCAAGAGTGTCCACGATGCCGGATGGTCGGGATTCGTCTACATGCTGGAGTACAAGGCCGCCCGGTACGGCCGGACCCTGGTCAAAATCGGCCGGTTCGAGCCGACCTCCCAGACCTGCTCGGCCTGCGGCACAAAGGACGGACCCAAACCCCTGAACGTCCGGGAATGGACCTGCACCGCCTGCGGCACCCTCCACGACCGGGACCACAACGCCGCGATCAACGTCAAGAAGGCCGCCGGACTGGCGGTATCAGCCTGCGGAGCGCCGGGAAGACCAGGACTCGTCCCGGCACGGCGCGAAGAAACAGGAAGCCGCGGATTCCCGCCCGAAACTTGTGCCGCGTAGCGGCACAGCAACGGACGAGAAGGCCAGAATCCTCGGGCTTCAGCCCGAGGAGCAAGTCAATTCCGGGACGCGGCCACCTACTGGACCCATGTCGGCCCGAGCATGGCCGAGCCGTTGTTCCGCCGGGTCGGCTGCGACCGGCTGGGGCTGCCCTCGGAGCACATCGCGCTCATCCCCTGAGTCCCCTGGATCCTCTGGACCCCCGAGGGAATGCTCGCGTCCGGATCGGGTACGCGAGCAGGGCCGCTCCGGGGCCGAGTACGCCCCGGGTCGACCGCAAGACCGCCGCTACCAGGGGATTCGCCATGCAGACACCCGCGAACGACAACTCCACCACACCGGCCCGGCGGGCGCTGGACGCGCTCGCCGAGAACACCGAGGACACGGTGGCGCTGGACAGGCTCGCGAGCAGCGATGTCCTCGTCCCCGTGCCCGACGACGCCAGCGACGAGGACGCCGCCGATCCCACGGCGGTGGCGCTTCCCGTGATCGAGCAGCCCGGCGGAGCGCCGGTGGTGCCCGTGTTCACGTCGGAGTCCGAGCTGGCCGGGCTGCTGCCCTATGTCTCGCGCTACCGGCTGGTGCCGCTGGGCGCGCTCGCCTCGGAGTGGCCGACGGACGATCTGGCGCTCACCATCGACGCCGCCTCCGAGCACCCGCTCACCCTCACCTCGGAGGGGGTGCGGACACTGCTGGGCCGGCCGCACGGCTGACTCGGGAGGGGCGCTGGGGGGAGGAGCGGCGCCGACTCCGTTCCTCCCCGGACGCCCACGATCGACGTGCCCCGACGATAGGACCGCACAGCCGTCCCGTCGCTCCGCGATACGCGGCAACTGTCCGCAAAACGCGGCGGATCGGGGCGGATGGCTTCACGCGCCGCGCAGCGTCTGCGAGGGAGCCTCGCCGAACCGCTCACGGTAGCGCCGCGCGAACCGGCCCAGATGGACGAACCCCCACCGGTGCGCCACGGCGGACACGGTCGTCGACCCCGGCGCCGAGACCCGCAGCTGGTCGTGCACCCGCTGCAGGCGGACGTCGTACACGTACGCCATCGGCGACATGCCGACGTGACTGCGGAAGGCCTCCTGCAGGGTCCGCAGGCTCACCTGCGCGATCCGGGCCAGCCGAGCGGCGTCGTACGTGTCGGCGGGCCGCTCCTGGATGACGTCCATGACCCGCTTGACCGCGGCGGGCCGCATGGGTGGCGCCGGGACCTCCAGCTCCTGGCGGAAGGTGTGGTCGGTCGCCAGCAGCAGCCCTTCGAGCAGGATCTGCTCGATGCGGCCGCGGATGAGCGGACGGCGCAGCAGCCCGAGCGAGGTGTCGTTCTCCAGCAGACTCCACATGGCGAGCTGCGCCCAGCTGCGGCCGGGCCCGCTCCGCACGTCGACGGACGGCCCGAAGACCGGCGGGCAGGACAGCTGCCGGTCGAGCAGGGCCTCCAGAGCCTGGTGCAGGGCCCCCTTGTCCATCTTCACGGTGAGGGCCCGGCACTGGGGCGACCAGGCGTCGATACGGACGTACTGGGCGGGAT
The DNA here is from genome assembly GCF_045041015.1 of Streptomyces sp. NBC_00019. Lineage (NCBI taxonomy): Bacteria > Bacillati > Actinomycetota > Actinomycetes > Kitasatosporales > Streptomycetaceae > Streptomyces > Streptomyces sp. NBC_00019. Next base: position 1,436,795 of record NZ_CP108302.1, on the reverse strand, counting down.
CGAAGAACACGGCGTTGCCCGTCGTCGCGAACACGACGTCCCCGCGCCCCTGCTGGACGCTGAAACAGCCGCTCACCGGCACGGCCACGTGGTAGGCGCCCGGCGCGGCGAAACCGGTGCGGATCTCGGTGCCGAAACTGACCTCGCCCACGGTCAGCGATCCGAGGTCGAGCACGCTCAGGCGGGTCGACAAGTCCTCGGCGGGTCCCACGAGGCTCAGACGCATGTCGTAGTAGTGCGCCGCGAGCGCGTCGTGCGTCGCCTCGAGGGAACGCGTCGCATAGCTGCTGAATTCTGCGGTCCGGTCCCGCTGAACGGCCACGGCGAGGTCTCTCCCTCCTGCACGGGGTGTCCGCCTTCAACATGGCCATGCGCGGGAGGGGTCATGCCCCGGTCTCTTCCGGTTCCTCACAGGCTCTTCCCAGGATTGAGAATTCCACGAGGATCGAACACCTCCTTCAGCCGCCGCTGCAGTCCGTGCGCGGCGGGTCCCAACTCGTCGGCCACCCACTGCCGCTTCAGTGTCCCCACCCCGTGCTCGCCGGTCAGCGTCCCGCCGAGCCGCAGCGCCAGCGCGAAGATCTCACCCGCCGCCTCCCAGGCCGCCTCCGGAAGCCGGCCCAGGGACGGGTCCACGACGATGATCGGGTGCAGATTGCCGTCCGCCGCGTGCGCGATGGTGAACACCGGCACGTCATGGCGCGCGGAGATCGCCCGGATCTCCCGCACGGCCTCGGCCAGCCGGGAGCGCGGCACCGCGATGTCCTCGATCAGCGGCCTGCCCAGCCGCTCCAGCGCGGGAAGAGCCCCGCGCCGGGCCGCCAGCAGCACCTCGGCCTCGGCGGGGTCCTCGGTCGTCTCGACGGTGACGGCCAGCGGTGCGAGCAGCCGCGCGACCGTCGCCGCCTCGACCGCGGCGCCCGCGCCGTCGCACTGCACGACCAGCAGCGCCGCCCCGCGCTCCCGCAGCACCGGATCGACGGCCTCCAGCACGGGCCCGTCGACCAACTCGGCGAGCGCGGGCTCGACGCCGGCCCGGCCGATGGCGTACGACGCCTCGGCGGCCGCCTCGAAGGTGGTGAAGTGGGCGGCGAGGGTGGCGGTGGCCACCGGAACGGGCCGCAGCCGCAGGGTGGCCGAGGTGATGACCGCGAGGGTGCCCTCCGAGCCGGTGAGCAGGGCGGTGAGGTCGTAGCCGGTGACGCCCTTGACCGTACGGCGGCCCGTGCGCACCACCGTCCCGTCGGCCAGCACCCCCTCGAGGCCGAGCACGCTGTCGCGGGTCACCCCGTACTTGGCGCACCGCAGTCCGCCCGCGTTGGTCGCGATGTTGCCGCCGATGGTGGAGAGGGCCGCGCTCGCCGGATCGGGCGCGTACCGCAGTCCGTGCGTACCGGCCGCCCGGTCCAACTCGGCGGTGATCACGCCGGGTTCGACGACGGCGAGCTGGTCGTCCGCCGAGAGCTCCAGGATGCGGTTCATCCCGGACAGGTCCAGGACCAGGGAGCCCTCGCCCGCCGTCGCCCCGCCCGACAGGCCGGTGCCCGCACCGCGCGGCACCACCGGCATCCTCAGGGCGTGCGCGTGCCGGAGCGTGACGGTCACGTCCTCCGTCCGCCGGGCGTGCACGACGGCGAGCGGCTCGCCGTCGGGCCTCGCACCGGAGCGGTCGGTGGCGTGCGCGGCGAGCACGGCCGGGTCGGTGGTGAGCCGGTCGGGCGGCAGATCGCGGGCGAGCAGGCCGAGGAGCTGGGCGGAGACGGTGGTCTCCGGGGCTGCGGTCACAGGTCGAGTGCTTTCGTTCCGACGGCGAGCAGGGAGATGTCCGCCTGGGGTGCGTGCACCGGGGCGCACTGGATGTCACGGAAGTGCCGCTCCAGGGGGTTGCCCCGGGCCAGCCCCGGGTTTCCCAGCAGCCGCACGGCCAGCTCGACGGCCCGTACGCCGTGCCGGTCGGCCAGCACGCGCGCGCCGAGGGCCTGTTCCGGGGTGTACGACGTGTCGCCCGCGTCGAGCTTGGCGGCACCGTCGAACACCAGCTGCTCGGCGGCGGCCAACAGCATCTCGATCTCCCCGGCGGTCCGCCGGAAGCGTTCCGTACGGGCCACCGGATGACCGAGGTTGGCGGGCACGCGCGTGTGGGCGAACGTGTGGAAGAACGCCTGCGCGGTCCGGGCGACACCCAAGTAGAGCGCGGCCAGCGGGAGATGGAGGGCCGCGCCCGCCCGGTTGTCCTGCTCGGCGGCCCGGCCGTGCGGACCGAGCCCGATGACGTGCTGGTCGGGGATCTCCACCTCGTCGAACGTCACGTCGTGACTGCCGCTGGCCCGCAGCCCCAACTGGTCCCAGTTCCCGGCGATCTCGATGCCGGGTGATCCGCCGGGGACCAGGAACGTGCCCACGCGCGGCTCGGGTTCGTCGGTCGTCGCCCACACCAGGAACCAGTCCAGCCCCTCCGCGCCGGTCACGAACCGCTTGGTGCCGCTGACCGCCCATCCGTCGGCGGTGCGCCGGGCCCGGGTGGCGGGCAGTCCGCCCCGCGCGGGGGAGCCCAGGTCGGGCTCCACGCGCGCGTGGTTGACGAGAACGGGACGTGCGAACGACTCCTTGACCACGCGCGCGTACAGCTCCTCCGGCCAGTGCGGCTGCGCGGCCTGCCGGGCGTGGTTGGTGAGCGTCATCGCCGCGATCAGGGCGACGGAGGGATCGCCCTGCCCGAGCCGGTGCAGGATCCGCGCGGTCTCCCGCACGCCCGCGCCCCGGCCGCCGTAACGCTCCCCGACGGTGGCGGTGAGCAGCCCGGCCTCGTGCGCGAGCCGCAGGGACTCGGCCGGGAAGGCACCCGACCGGTCGTGTTCGGCGGCGAGTTCGGCGATGCGGCCGGTCACAGGGCCTTCCTCAGCTCGGTGTTCAGAGCGGTGCTCCAGAACGACTTCACGTCCAGCTTCGACTTCAGCGCTCCGAGTTCGGTGAACACGTCGGCCACCTTCTGCTGGGAGGCGATGGTGTCGTCGCCGACGGTCCGGGCCTCGGTCGGGCGCTGGGTCTGTGCGGCGACGAGGTCCTTCCTCGCCTGGGCGAGCGGCTGGTGGGTGGCGTCGGCGGTGACCTCGGCGAAACCGTCCAGGTGCCCGTCACGGACGTAGGCGTACGCCTTGGTGATCCGGGCGATCAGATCGGCGGCCGCCGCCTTCTCCTGCGGGTTCTTCAGGACGCTGTCGCGGGCCGACCAGAGGAAGTTGCCCGACAGGATGTCCTTGCCGGAGCCGACGGTCGTGGCGCCCTGCTGGTGGGCGGTGATGACCGAGGTGCCGTAGGAGGCGAAGGCGTCGATGCTGCCGCCGTTGAGGGCGGCCAGCCCGTCGTTGGGCAGCAAGGGCTTGGCGTCGATGTCGGACCACTTCAGGCCCGCCTGCTTCAGCAGCTCGTACAGGAAGTAGTGGGCGGTGGTGTTCTGGACGTAGCCGACCTTCTTGCCCTTGAGGCCGGCGATGCCGGTCACCTTCGAACCCTTGGGGACGACGACCTCCTGGTTGAGGGTGGCGCCGCGCTGCACGGCGACGACCTTGAAGTTCGGGGTGCCGTCGGCGGCGGCGAAGAGCGGGGGGATCTCGCTGGAGGAGGCGAGGTCGAGGGCTCCGGCGCGGATGGCCTGGAGCTGCTGGTCACCGCCCTGGAAGAGGCTCCACTTCACCTTGTAGGGGGTGTCGTCGAGGCCGGCGTACTTGAGCACGGCCTCCTCGGTCTTCCAGCCGGTGGAACCGACTCTGAGGGTGACGTCGGCGGGTGAGTCGGCCTGGGCGTCGCCTCCGCAGGCCGCGGCGAACGGGAGCAGCAGGGCGAGCAGGGCGGCGGACGAGCGCAGGGTACGGCGGAACAACACGGGCTCTCCATCAGGCGGCGTGGGTGGTGGTGGCGCGGTGGGCGAGCTCCTGCCGGACCAGCGGCAGGACGTGGCGGGCGTAGTCGACGGCGTCGTTCAGCGGGTCGTAGCCGCGGATCGACAGCAGGTCGCAGCCGATGTCGACGTAGTCGAGCAGCGCCTTCGCGACCGTCTCGGGTGTGCCGACCAGCGCGGTCGAGGCACCGGCGGCGTTGGTGGCGACGGCGGGCGCGGTCCATAGGCAGCGGTCGTGGACCTCGCCGCGCTCGGCGATGTCGAGCAGCCGCTGGGAGCCGACGTTGGCCGGACGGCCGGTGGTGCGGTAGTGGCGGAGCAACTCGGTGTTCCGCGCCTGGTCCTTGAGGACCCCCAGGGTGCGGTGCGCCTTCTCCCAGGCCAGTTCCTCGGTCGGCGCGATGATCGGGCGGAACGACACCCAGATACGGGGGCGGGGGCGCCCGGCGGCATCGGCGACCGCGTTCACGGCGGCGATCTGCTCGGCGGTCTCCTTCAAGGGCTCGCCCCACAGACCGAAGATGTCGCCCTGCTGACCGCCGACCCGGTACGCGTCCTGCGAGGAGCCGCCGACGGAGATCGGCACGAGCCCGTTCACCGGCTTCACGTCCGAGTAGTAGCCCTCGAACCGGAAGTACTTGCCTTCGTGCGAGACCGGCCCGTCGGCCTGCCACACCTTGCGCAGGATCTGGATGTACTCGTCCGAACGCTCGTACCGCTCGGCCTTGTCGAGGTAGTCGCCCTCCCGGCGCTGCTCCTCGTCGCTGCCGCCGGAGATGATGTGCAGCGTGAGCCGGCCGTTGCTGATCTGGTCGAGGGTCGCGAGAGCACGGGACGCGTGGGTGGGGAAGACGACACCCGGCCGGTGCGCCAGGATCGGGCGGATGCGCTCGGTGTGCGTGGCGACGAACTGGGCGATCTGGAAGGCGTCCGGCGAGGCCGAGTGGTAGGCGACCAGGGTGTGGTCGAAGCCGCCGTCGTCCAACGCGCGGGCGTACCTGCGCAGATGGTCGGTGTCGAGGCCGGTCCGGCTGGAGGCGGCGGGACCGGACGCCCCGGCGTCGGTGTGGACGGCGCTGATGAACTCGACAGGCATGAATGACTCCCGTGATTACTTGAGAAGGGACGTGTCGGCCGACTTCGCGACGTCGACGTTCGGGTCCAGCACACCGATGCCGTTCATGAGGTCGGCCACGCCCTGGACGGTCGTGTTGATGTCCGGGGTGATCGGCAGCACCTGGCTGTACGCGGCCGAGGCGAGCGTCTTCGCCACCGACGCGTCGGCGCCGTTGCGCTCCTCGATGGCCTTGGCGTAGGCGTCCTGGTGGGTGCTGGTCCACTTCAGGCCCTTGCCGAGACGCTTGAGGAAGTCGGCGAGCGCGACCTTCTTCTTCGTGTCGGCGAGGGTCTCCTCGGAGGCGTTGACGAAGCCGATACCGCTCACCCGGCCGTCCGCGCCGTCCACGAGGAGCTTGCCGCCCTGCTCCAGGGCGACGGCCTGGTAGACCCCGAAGATCGCCCAGGCCTTGATCCTGCCGGAGGCGAACGCGGCCTGCGCGTCCGTCGGCAGCAGGTACTGGACCTCGACGTCCTTGTAGCTGAGCCCGTTCTGCTTCAGCACGTTGGCCAGCAGATACTCCGAGACACTGCCCTTGGCCGAGGACACCACGACCTTCTGGCCCTTGAGGTCCTTCACACTGCCGATGCCGGAGTCCTTGCGGACGACGATGCCGACGTGGGTGCCGTCGTTCTTGAGCGCGGCGACGTTCTTGACCTTCACCCCGCCGCTGAGTGCCTGGAGCGCGGGCAGGTCGGCGGAGTAGCCGGTGTCGGCGGCGCCCGCCTGGACGGCCTGGTAGAGCGGGGCGGCGCCCTCGAACTCGGCCCACTTCACCTTGTACTTGGCGCCCTTCAGCGCGTCCGACGCGGCGACGATGGTCTGGAGGGTCTTGGCCTGGTCGCCGATGGTGAGCGTGACCTGCCCCGAGGACGAGGCCTCCGCCGAGGAGTCCGCGCCGCAGGCGGTCAGCGCCAGCAGGGAGGTCATGCTGAGTGCGGCGGCTGCGATTCTGCGGATCACGAGGGGATTCCTTCCAGGGTGTGGGTCACGCCGAGCCAGTTCAGGAGGCGGGCGCGCAGGTTCACGAACTCGGGGGCGGTCAGATCTCGGGGGCGGGGCAGGTCGACGGTCACCTCGTGGGCGATACGGCCCTCGTCCATCACCAGGACCCGGTCGGCGAGCAGCAGTGCCTCCTCCACGTCATGGGTGACCAGGAGGATCGCGCAGCCGTGCCGACGCCAGAGTTCGGCGACGAGTTGCTGCACCCTGCCCCGCGTCAGGGCGTCGAGGGCGCCGAACGGCTCGTCCAGGAGCAGGAGTTCGGGCTCACGCACCAGGGCGCGGGCGAGCGATACGCGCTGGGCCTGGCCGCCGGAGAGCGTCTTGGGCCAGACGTCGGCCCGGTCCGCGATGCCGACCTCGTCGAGCGCCTTGAGCGCCGGCGCCCTGTCGGGACGGCCGGGCAGCCCGAGGACCACGTTGCGCCACACCTTCAGCCACGGCAGCAGCCGCGGCGACTGGAACGCGGCGCTGCGCCGGGCGGGCACGGTGACCTCGCCGCCGATCTCGTCGTCGAGCCCGGCGAGGATCCGCAGCAGCGTCGACTTGCCGCAGCCGCTGTGTCCGAGGAGGGCCACGAACTCGCCCTCGCGGATGTCGAGATCGAGTTCGTGCAGGACGGTGTTGCCGTCGAAGGCCCGCGAAAGGCCCCGTATCTCCACGCTGTTGGGCATCTCTAGGCCTCACCCTCGAAGTTGGCCCGCCAGGTCAGCAGCCGGCGCGACAGGATCCGCACGGCGAAGTCGCAGGCCAGGCCGAGGAGCGCGTAGACGACGAGGCAGAGCACGATGACGTCCGTACGGAAGTACTGCTGGGCGTTGCTCATCAGATAGCCGAGCCCCGCGTCCGCGTTGATCTGCTCGGCGAAGACGAGCGCGAGCCATGCGGTGGACAGCGCGTACCGGAGTCCCACGAGTGCCCCGGGCAGCGCGCTGGGCAGGATCACGTACTTGATCAGCCCGAGGCGACCGAGCCCCATCATCCGCGCGGCCTCGACGAGTTGGGCGTCCGTGGAGCGGATGCCGCCGTAGATGTTGAAGTACAGCGGGTACGTCACACCGAGGGCGACCAGCGCGATCTTCGGGGTCTCCTCGATGCCGAACCAGACGATGAACAGGGGGATCAGGCCCACCCAGGGGATCGCCCGGAACATGCCCATCGAGGAGTCGATGACGTCCTCGCCGAGCCGGAACAGGCCGGCCAGCAGGGACAGGGTGAGGGCCACGCTCGCACCGATCAGGAAGCCGATGGCGGCGCGGCGGCCCGACGCGGCGATGGCGCTGGGGAGTTCACCGTTCCGCGTGAGCTCGACCGCCTGCTTGATCACGTCGACGGGGGAGGCGAGCACGGACTCCGGGAGGAGACCGGTGGCCGAGGTCAGGAACCACAGGAGCACGAGTCCCACGGGGCCCGCGGCCCGGCGCAGGGAACGCGGGACGGAGAAGCTGTGGCGCGTCTTGGCGGTGCCGCGGATGGTGACACGGGTGGGTGCCTGTTCGGCCGGGACCACCGCGTCCAGTGAAGCCGTCACGGCTGGTCCCCCTTCACGGCCGGGCGGGACGGATCCGCGGACCACGCGGACCAGGAGCCGGGGAAGAGAGCGGCCTCGAAACCGGCGATCTCCAGCGCGGCGATCTGATGGGCGGCCGTGACACCGGAGCCGCAGTACACGCCGATCCGCGCGGCCGAAACCGCGCCCTTCTCCTCGAACCGCTTGCGCAGCTCGTCGGCGGGAAGGAACGTCCCGTCCGCCGCGAGGTTCTCTCCGGTCGGCGCGGACACCGCACCCGGGAGACTCCCGCGTGCCGCAGCAGCCACCAGGCCCGTGCCGCGGCGGTGTTGCCCAAGTCGTCGTGGACGACGACCGGTCGGCCCGAGCGGATGCCCCACCTGCGTGCGGCGGCCTGCAGAACGTCGATCGGCGGCAGCGGATGCCGTCCGCCCTCCGGGCTCGGCGGCGTGGCCAACTCGCTGTCCAGGTCGACGTAGACCGCACCGGGGATGTGTCCTTCGGCGTAGTGGTCGCGGCCGTGCGGATCGCCCAGGGCCCAGCGGACGTCGAGGACGACCGGAGGGTGATCGGAGTCCAGCAGGTCACGCAGCTCGCTGACCGTGGTCGTGACGCTCATGCCGGTCCCTCCGCGATCGCGGGCAGCTCGGGGGACAGGCGCAGCCGCTCAAGGAAGAGCACGACGGTGGCGGCGGCCGTGCGGTGCAGCGCGTCGTTCAGGACGTCGTGGCGGCCGCCGTGGAAGGTCACCAGCCGTACGTCCGAGCCGGCGTAGGCCTCGCGTGCCGTCTCCAGAGGGCTCACCGTGTCGTCGGTGCCGTGCAGGGCCAGTACCGGGACGGTCACCCGGTCGAGGCGCAGGGCGGGCAGCTGGGGGTTCTCGGCGAGTGTCCCGCGCCGGAAGTCCGGGTCGGCGGCGAGGCGGCCCTGGTGGGTGGGGCAGGCGGTGCGGGCCTCGACCTCCTCCTCCCAACTCCCCGACGTCCAGGGGGAGGTGGGCAGGCCCACGAGGATCAGCGCGTCGGCGTCCGCGGCCAGCCGGGCGGCGTAGTGGGCGCCGGTGTCCGAACCGACCACCACCTTCGGACCCGGCAGCGACTCGTCGGCGAGCAGCTTGGCCGCCTCGTCGAGCACGGACGGATCGGTGGTCGGGTCGCCGAGTGCGCGTACCCGGTAGGCGTCGAAGGCGAGTCGGCGGCCGAACCGCTCGTACACACCACCGTGCTCGCCCCGCCCGGACAGCACGATCAGCGTGCCGCGCGCGGCGAGACCTTCGGGTTCGTTCCAGGAGAAGGAAGAGGGCATGAGGGGACAACTCCCGTTTCAGGGCAGCGGAAAGCCAGGGGAAAGGGCAGGCCGGAACGGCTGTCACGTGTCAGCCGGAGGGGAGGCGCGCGGCGTCAGAGGGCAGGCGCGGGCGCCCCGGGGCGATGAGCGGCAGAGATCAGCGACAACGCGCGCTGCACGCCACGCCGAAGTCGATGACTCGGCGCTGCGTCAGAAGGGCAGCAGTAGCGGTCGCGTGCAACATGAGCCCATCATGACCGCCGGCGACCGAACACGTCCAACGATGATTCCGCATCGAAACCGATCAGGGATCGCGATCGATCGCGGTGAGCGGATACTGTCACGGCATGTCCCGACCCGTCCTCGACATCGTGGCTCTGCGCAGTCTGACCGCGGTCGCCGACTGCGGCGGGTTCCACCGTGCCGCGCAGGCGCTCTCGCTCAGCCAGTCCGCGGTCAGCCAGCATGTCCGCAAGCTGGAGAAGACACTGGGCCGCCCGGTCGTCGAGCGGGAAGGGCGCGGCACCCGGTTCACGACCGAGGGCCGGCTGTTGCTGGAACAGGCGCGCCGCGTCCTCGCCGTCCACGACGAGGCCGTACGCACCCTGCTCGGCTCGGACGGCGACACCGTCACCGTGGGCTCCACCGAGCACGCCGCCGACCAGTTCCTGCCCCGGCTGACCGCCGCGGTTCAGGCGGTGCGCCCCGGCTGCCGGGTCCGCTTCCGCATCGACCGCTCCGCCCGGCTCGTCGAGGCCGTGGAGCGGGGGAGCGTCGACGTGGCGGTGTATGTCACCGAGGCGGCCGCCACCGAGGGCGTCTCCGTCGGCGGACTCCCGCTCACCTGGCACGCGGTCCCCGGCTGGGAGCGGCCGACCGCGCCCTCACCGGTGCCGTTGGTCGCGATCGAGGACCCGTGCGCGATCCGCCGCCGGGCCATCGCGACCCTCGCCGCGCACGGGGTGCCCGCCTCGGTCGTCGGCGACGCCGGCTATCTCGCGGGCGTCCTCGACATCGCCCGCACCGGCCAGGGCGTCGCCCTCCTCGCCGCGGTCGGTCCCGCCCCCGACGGCCTGACCCCGTACAACGGACTGCCGCCCGTCCCCCCGATCCCCATGAGTGCCCTGGCCCGCCCGGGCGCGGACCCGGCGACGGCGGAGGCCGCCTTCAGCGCCGTACGGGATCTGCTGCGCCCGTGATGCCGTAGTCCCGCATCCCGCCCTCCAGCAGCGAGAACGCCTGGGCGGCGAGCCGGTGTACGTCGGCGGCGAGCGAGGCGGGGTCGTCGTCCGCCAGGACCCGCTCCCGCACATGCTCGATCAGGGCGCGGTGGACGCCGAACAGGGCATCCGCCACCACCCGGGCCAAGAGGTCGCCGCCCAGCGTCTCGGCCAGTGCGTCGGCGCAGGTGGCGAGGGCGCGCTGCTCGCGGGAGCGGAGTGCCGGACTGTCCGCGATCAGTCCGTTGACCGTGCGGAGTTGGTCGAGCGCGTCGGCGTCCCCCGCCGCGACCCGCGCCAGCAGTCCCCCGGAGTCCAGGAGTCGCCTCCGGAAGGCGGCGAGGGCGGAGTCACCGGACGGGCGGGTGCGGACGGCCTCGACGAGCCGCTCCCCGAAGGCCTCGAAGCGGGAGGAGAAGAGGTCCTCCTTGGTCGGGAAGTAGTTGAAGACCGTGGCCTCGGAGACCTGCGCGGCACGGGCGACCTCGACGACGGTGACCCGGTCGAAGCCCCGCTCCGTGAACAGCCGCCACGCGGTCTCGGCGATCCGGTCCCGCATCTGCCGCTTCTTCTGCTCCCGCAGGCTCAATGACCCCTCCGGTTTGGGGTGACTCTAATATTAGAGCTACCCTAGCATTCTGCGATCGTCCGACAGGCCATGACCAGGGGGTCATCCATGGCGGCACAGACAGCAGTCCTCGACCTGATCCACGACTGGACGGCGGGAGAGGAGGGGAACGACGCCGAGCGCCTCGACGCCCTGCTCACCGACGACTTCGCCGGGGTGGGCCCGCTGGGGTTCGTCCTCGGCCGCAAGCAGTGGCTGGAGCGGTTCCGCAAAGGCCTGGAGAACCACAAGTTCGCGGTGGAGGAACCGCAGGTGCGCGACTACGGCGGCGCCGCGGTCGTCGTCGGGGTCCTCGCCCAGGAAACCAGCCTCAAGGGCGAGGACAAGTCGGGACGCTTCAGCGTCACACTCGTCGCGGTGCGACCGGACGACCGGTGGCGGCTCGCCCACCTCCACATCGGCGTCCTTCAGGAGGTGAGCAGCCGATGACGTCCCGCACCTACCTCAAACCACCCTGGATGCAACGGAACATCGGCAACCGGCTGGCGCCGATCTTCGGCAGGTCCGTCGTGTCCCGGCTGTCCGTGCGGGGGCGCCGGAGCGGGCAGTGGCGCACGGTGCCCGTGGCGGTACTGGAGCACGAGGGCGAGCGGTATCTCGTCTCCTATCGCGGCCTCAGCGACTGGGCCCTCAATCTGCGGGCGGCGCCCGACTGCCGGCTGACCGTGCGGGGCCGTGCCGAGGAGATCACGACGGAGGAGGTGCCCGAGTCCGAGCGTCCGGCGCTGATGGCGGCCTATCGGAAGAAGTACGGCGGGATGCCGACGGTCTCCGACGTGCTCACCGCGCTCCCCGACCCCGCCGACCATCCCGTCTTCCGTATCCGCGCCCACGACTGAGGGCCGTCAGCCGCCCAGCATCCGCTCCAGCGCATCCCGCTGCAGCGGCAGCACCTCGGCGTGCAGATCGCGGCCCTTGCGGGTCAGTGTCACCCACACACCGCGCCGGTCCTCCATGCACACGGACCGCTCCACCAGACCGTCCTTCTCCAGCCTGCCGATGAGCCGGGACAGCGCGCTCTGACTGAGATGGACCCGCCCGACCAGGTTCTGCACCCGGCACAGGTCGCCCTCCGCGGGCGCCTCGGCCGCGAGGATGTCGAGCACCTCGAAGTCGCTCGCGCCCAGTCCGTGCGGGTGCAGCACCCGGTCGATCTCGCACATCGTGCGCGCGTGCGTCCCCAGGATGTCCCGCCACTGTTCCTCGAGCCGGGTGCCGGCCGCGTTCACTGCCATACACCGAATGTTAATGCGCGTGCATCGACACCCGGCCTGGGCGTGTGCCCTCAGCTGTCCTGGGTGATCCCCACCAGGTTGCCGTCCGCGTCCTTCACGGAGGCGATCAGCTTGCCGCCGCCGACGTCCGTGACGTCCTGGAGCAGTTCGGCGCCCGCGTCGAGCAGCGCGGCGAGACGGGCCCGGATGTCGGTGACGTGCCAGTAGGGGACCGGGCCGGTCATGCCCCGGGAGTGACCGTTGGGGTCGAGGCCCACGTCCTGGCCGGCGTCCTTGAAACCGACGTAGTAGGGCTCGTCGGCATACGGCTCGGTCTCCAGCAGCGCGCTGAACAGGGCCTTCGCCCGGGCGATGTCCTTGACGGGGTAGATGATGGTGTTCAGTCCTGCGGTCATCGGGATGCTCCTCCGTGGGTTCCTTCTTCGGTGGCTTCACCGTAGGACGGGGGAGTGCGACGCGGCTTCTCCGATCCTGACCGCCTGCCGTGCGAGGCCGCGCCGGAAGGTCGGGCACTGCAGCAGATCCTCGTGCGGACAGTTCGCCCCGCCCTCGAGCATCTCCAGGGCGGCCTGCGCCGCGGCGATCCGGGCCCGCAGATCCTCCGCCTCGCGGCGCAGCATCGCACGCCGTCGCTCGGCGTCGCCCGTGACCATCAGACGGATCGCCTCCAACGACAGCCCCGCCTCCTTGCCGCACAGCACGAAGGCGACCCGCTCCAGATCACCGGCACCGTAGCGGCGCCGGCCCGCCGTGTCCCGGTCCGGGGCCAGCAGTCCCACCGACTCCCAGTGCCGCAGCACATGCGGCTCCAGACCGAAGCGCCGGGCGAGCGCACCGATGCTCAGAGTCTCCTCGCTTGACCTCATGCCGACATTAAGTCGCAGCCTGGTGCCCATGACCAGGACACCGGAGGAAACCGACCGGCTGATCGCCCTGCTCGACGGCGTGGAGCGGATGCCGGGCGCACACGAACTGCGCCTGCTCTCCTACGACTTGCTGGGGGCCGCCGAGGCGGTCGTGGACGTCGGCTGCGGCGGGGGCAGGGCCGTCGCCGAGCTGACCGAGCGGGGCGTCGAGGCCGTCGGCGTCGACCCGGACGAGCGGATGCTCGCCGTCGCGCGCACCCGCCGGCCGGAGGCCGACTTTCGCGCCGGCGACGCGTACCGGCTGCCGCTGCCCGACCAGGCTGTGCACGGTTACAGGGCCGACAAGGTGTTCCACGTACTCGCCGAGCCGCAGCGGGCGTTGGCCGAGGCCCGCAGGGTCCTCGCACCCGGCGGGCGGATCGTCCTCCTCGGCCAGGACTGGGACACGATGGTCATCGACTCCGACGACCCCGCGCTGACCCGCGCGCTCGTGCACACCCGCGCCGACCGGGTCACCGCGCCACGCGCCGCGCGGGCCCACCGCAACCTGCTGCTCGACGCGGGCTTCGAGGACGTGCACATCGAGATCCGCGCATTCGTCCTCACCGGGCCGCAGGCACTCCCGGTGCTCACCGACCTCGCAGGCGTCACGGACGAAGGGCGCGCCGCCGGCTGGATGGCCGAGCAGCGCGCCCGCGCGGAGAAGGACCGCTTGTTCGTCGCCGTACCGATGTTCGTGGCGGCGGCGACGGCACCCGTCAGGTCGAGTCGCGCTTGACCAACTCGGTGGGCAGTATGACCGCGGCCGAGTCCTCGCCGCCGATCTGGGCCAGCAGCACCCGGACCATCTCGGCGCTGATGCGGTCATAGGGCTGGCGGATGGTGGTGAGCTGGGGACGGGCGGAGAGGGCGGCCGCCGAGTCGTCGAAGCCGCCGACCGAGACGTCCTCCGGCACCCGCCGTCCCGCCCGCTCCAGCGCCGCCAGCACTCCCTGCGCCATCAGGTCGGACGCGACGAACACCGCGTCCATGTCCGGGGCTTGGGCAAGCAGCTGTTCGGCGCCCGCCTCACCGCTGGCCCGGCTGTAGTCCCCGGAGGTCACGAGCCGCTCGTCGATCTCGATGCCCGCTTCGGCGAGCACCTCCTTGTAGCCGGCGAGGCGGTCGACGCCGCCCGGGGAGTCCAGCGGACCGGTCACGACGCCGATGCGGCGACGGCCCAGCGACAGCAGATGGCGCACCATGTCGCGGGCGCCGTCCCGGTCGTCCGCGGCCACGTAACTCACCTTGGAGCCGGGACCCATGGGCTTGCCGCACTGGACCAGGGGGACACCCGCCTCGTGCAGTTCCTTGGCGACCGGGTCGGCGGAGTGGCTGGACACCAGCAGCACACCGTCGACATGCCCCGCCGTGATGTACCGGGTTATGCGCCGCCGTTCGTCCTCGGTGCCGGCCAGCATCAGCAGCAGCGGGATGTCGTGCGCGGCCAGCGCCTGGGTGCAGGCCCGCAGCAGCACGTTGAAGTTGGGGTCCTCGAAGAACCGCTCCTGGGGTTCGGTCAACAGGAAGCCGACCGAGTCCGAGCGTCCGGTGATCAGTGAACGGGCGTGCCGGTTGACGACGTAACCCGTCTTGCGGATCGCGGCGTTGACCGCCTCCTGGGCGGCCGGGCTGACGTAGTGCCCGCCGTTGAGGACGCGTGAGACGGTGCCCCGTGAGACCCCGGCCTCGCGGGCCACGTCGTGGATCGTCGGCGGTCGGCGCCGGCCCCCCGTATTGCTCATGGTCATGACTTTACGGCTCCGGAGAGCAGATCGAGGCTCCAGAACCGCTGGATGACCAGGAAGAGTGCGACGAGCGGGATGATCGCCAGGAACGCGCCGGTGATCACCAGTGTGTACAGGGCCGGGGTATTGGCGCCCTGCTCCAGCAGCGTGTACAGACCGAGCGTGATCGGGAACTTCTCGTCGTCGCTCAGCATGATGTACGGCAGCAGGAAGTTGTTCCAGATCGCCACGAACTGGAAGAGGAACACCGTCACCATGCCGGGCACCATCATCGGCAGCGCGACGCGGGTGAAGATCCGCCACTCGCTTGCGCCGTCCATCCGTCCGGCCTCGACCACGTCGGCGGGGACCGCGGCGCCGGCGTAGATGCGCGCGAGGTAGACGCCGTACGGCGACAGGATCTGCGGGAGCAGCACCGACAGGTAGGAGTCGGTGAGGTCCGCCTGGGCCATCAGCAGGTACTGGGGGACCGCGAGGATGATCGGCGGCATCAGCACACCCGCGAGCAGGATGTTGAACATCGTCTCGCGGCCGCGGAAGCGGTAGGTGGCGAGGGCGTAGCCGCTGAACGCGGACACGACCGTCGACAGGAGGGCGCCCAGCCCGGCGTAGAGGGCGGAGTTGGCCATCCATTCCCAGTAGACGCCGTCACGGTAGGCGTTGAGGTCCTTGATGTTGTCGACGAAGCCCGATCCCGGCAGGAACGTGAACGTGGAGAACAGCTCCGTGCCGGACTTGGTGGACGCGATCACCACCCACGCCACCGGCAGCAGCGTGTAGAGGGCCCCGATCAGCAGCGTCACCGTCGGGACGAGCGAGATCCGGCGGCGCAGCGGCGGGCCCTGGGCCGCGCCCGGCGTGGTGCCCGCGGCCGGCTCGGTCTTGCGGACGGCAAGAGAACTCATCGTGCTGCCTCCTGCTTCTGACGACGGTTCGCGGCCCGCAGGAACCCGAAGGACAGCAGCAGCGTGGCGAGCGCGATGATCACGGCCTGGGCGGCCGCCGCGTAGATGTCGTTGGTGCCGAACGCGTCCCGGTACACCTTCATGAGCGGGCTCCACGTCGTGGACACCGAGTTGGTGAGCGGCTTGAGGGTGGTCGGCTCGTTGTACACCTGGAGCGTGGCGATGATCGAGAAGAAGAAGGTCAGCACCAGCGAGGGCGCCACCATCGGGATCTTGATCCTCAGTGCGATCTGCGTCGGGGTGGCGCCGTCCAGCTTCGCCGCCTCGTACACCTCGGCCGGGATGGACCGCAGCGAGGTGTAGATGACGATCATGTTGAAGCCGGTGCCGCCCCAGACCGCGATGTTCGACAGGGCGAGATACAGCGGACCGCCGTCCAGCAGGTCCGGCTGCGGCAGACCCAGCTTCTCCAGCACGTAGTAGAAGGGGCTGACGTCCGGCAGGTACAGGAAGCCCCACAGCATGGCCGCCACCACGCCGGGTATGGCGTACGGCAGGAAGATCGCGAGCCGGGTGAACGGGGTGAACCTGACCTTGTCGGAGTCGAGCATCAGCGCGAACAGCAGGGCCAGGCCCAGCATCACCGGGACGACGATGCAGCCGTACCCGAGGACGCGCAGCGCGCCGTGGATCAGCTCGCTGTCGGTGAAGGCGTCGGTGTAGTTCTCTAGGCCGGCCCAGACCTCCGAGCGGGCGCCCTTGCCCAGGCCGAGCCCGGAGACGTGCACCTTGCGGAAGCTGAGCCAGACCGCGTACCCGATGGGCAGCGCGAAGAACAGCGCGAAGAGGATCGTGGCGGGGATGAGGAAGGCGTACGGGGCCCCCTTGACCCCGTACGACTTCCGGCGTGCACTCGTCACTCGGAGACTCCGAAGCCCTGCTTCTTCAGGTCGGCGACGGTGGCGTCCTGCATCTTGTCCAGGGCGGCGGCGAAGTCCGACTTGGTCTTGGCGGCGGCGCCGAACGCGTCGTTGAAGGTCGTGTAGGCGACGTTCACATTCGGGCCCCAGGCCGAGGGCGCCGTGGTCTTCGCGATCTCGGCGGCCTTGGTGTAGAAGTCCGACTGGTTCGAGAAGTAGTCCGGCGGGGTGGTGAAGGCGCCGCTGGTCTGGGCGTTCGTGGCGGCCGGGTAGATGCCGCTCTCCTTCGCCAGGGCCTGCAGGGCGGCGTCGTCGGTGTTGAGCCAGGCGGCGAACTTGGCGGCGGCCTCCTGGTGCTTGGAGTCCGTGGTGACGGCGGTGGAGGAGCCGCCCCAGCTGCCGGTCCTGTTCTCGCCCGCGGTCCACTGGGGGAGCGGGGCCATGGCCCACTTGCCCTTGGTGTCGGGAGCGGCGGTGGTCAGGGTGCCCGGCGCCCACACGGCGGAGACCCAGGCGATCTGCTTGCCGGTGTTGAGCGCCTTGTTCCAGGCCGGCGTGTACATCGGCTGGTTGTCGATGGCGCCCTCCTTGACGAGGCCGCCCCAGAAGTCGGCGACCTTCTTGGTTGCCGTGTCGTTGATGCCGACCTTCCACTTGTCGCCCTCGGTGGTCCACCACTGGGCGCCGGCCTGCTGGGCCAGGCCCGCGAAGAGGCCGGAGTCGTTGGCGGAGAAGGTGGTGAGGTCCGTGCCGGGGGACTTCTTCTTCAGCGCGCGGGCCGTCTCGGCGAACTCGTCCCAGGTGGTCGGGACGGTCAGGCCGTACTTCTTGAAGAGGTCCTGGCGGTAGTAGAACATCATCGGGCCGATGTCCTGCGGGACCGCGTAGACGGCGTCCGTGCCCAGCGTGGTCTGCTGCCAGACACCGTCGGCGAACTTGCTCTTGGTGTCGCCAACGTTCTTCGAGATGTCCGCGAGCGCGTCATTGCTGACCAGGGTCGGCAGCGCCTGGTACTCGGCCTGGACCAGGTCGGGAGCCTTGCCGGCCTTGTGCGCGGTGAGGATCTTGGTGATCAGCGTGTCGCCGGACGCCTGCTTCTTCACCGTGACGGTGATCTGGTCCTTCTTGCCCTGGCCCTTGTTCCAGAGGTCGACGACCTTGTCCATGCCCGGCGTCCAGGTCCAGTACGTGAGCGAGACCGGACCGGAGTCGGCCTCGCTGTCCCCGTCGGACGAGCCGCAGGAGGCGAGTGCGCCGGCGCCGAGGGCGACGGCGATGGTGGAGGCTGCCACTCGACTGAGCCGGCTGCGCTTCGTGATGGGCATGGATCTCTCCCCTGACCAGGGCCCCCGCCTGCTGCGGAAGGCCTGCCATGCGTCTGTGAGCGTTCACAGTAGAGAAACATCCCGGACACTTGTCAATGGTTGTTGCCATGCGGTTATCTTGGCCTCGCACCGCTGATCGGCTGTGTGCACGTTCCCAAAAGATCGACCACAACGGGAGAAATCCATGCCGGAAGCCACCCCCAGGGGCCTCACCAGGCTCGCCTTCGGTGGGGACTACAACCCCGAGCAGTGGCCGGAAAGCGTCTGGCAGGAAGACGTCCGGCTGATGCGCGAGGCCGGCGTCACCATGGTGAGTGTCGGAATTTTCTCCTGGGCGCTCCTGGAGCCCTCACAAGGGGTGTACGACTTCGGCTGGCTCGACCGTCTGATCGACCTGCTGCATGAGAACGGCATCCGCGTAGACCTCGGCACCCCCACCGTGGCGCCGCCGGTCTGGTTCTACCGGACCCACCCCGACGCCCTGCCGGTGTCGCAGGAGGGCGTGCGCTACGAGTTCGGCTCGCGCGGCGCCATCTGTCACAGCAACGCCGACTACCGCGCGGCCGCCGCGAACATCACCACCCGGCTCGCCGAGCGCTACGGCGACCACCCGGCGCTGGCGATGTGGCACGTGCACAACGAGTACGGCGTCCCCGTCTCCGCCTGCTACTGCGACTCCTGCGCGGCCCACTTCCGCCGCTGGCTGGAGACGACGTACGACACGGTCGAGGCCGTCAACGAGGCCTGGGGCACCGCGTTCTGGGGCCAGCGGTACGCGGAGTTCGGGGACATCAACCCGCCGCGCCTCGCCCCGACCGTCGGCAACCCGGCCCAGGCGCTGGACTACAAGCGCTTCGCCGACGCCACCATGCGCGAGAACTTCGTCATGGAGCGGGACATCCTGCACCGCCTCGCATCCGGCGTCCCGGTGACGACCAACTTCATGACCGCCCTCAGCCAGTGCGACTCCGTCGACTACTGGGCCTGGGGCCGTGAGGTCGACATCGTCACCAACGACCACTACCTGATCACCGACGGCCGCCGCACCCACGTCAACCTCGCGATGGCCGCCGACCTCACCCGCTCGGTGGCCGGGGGAGCGCCCTGGATCCTCCTGGAGCACTCCACCTCGGGCGTCAACTGGCAGGCCCGCAACCCCGCCAAGGCCCCCGGCCAGATGGCCCGCAACTCCCTCGCCCACGTGGCGCGCGGCTCCGAAGGCGCCATGTTCTTCCAGTGGCGGCAGTCCCGCCGCGGCGCCGAGAAGTTCCACTCGGCGATGCTCCCGCACGGCGGCACCGACACGCGCGTGTGGCGTGAGGTCGTCGAACTCGGCGCGTCCCTCGACTCGTTGAGCACCCTGCAGGGCACCCGCACCCAGGCCGACGTGGCCGTCCTGTGGGACTGGCACTCCTGGTGGGCGCAGAACCTCGCCTGGCGCCCCAGCGAGGACCACGACCCGCGCGAGCGCGCCGACGCCTTCTACGAGGCGCTCTACGACCGGCACCTCACCGTCGACTTCGCCCACCCGGAAGCCGACTTGTCGAGGTATCCCCTTGTCGTCGTGCCCGCCCTCTACCTGATGACGGAAGCGGCCGGGAACAACCTCAAGGAGTACGTGGAGAACGGCGGCACCCTCGTCGTCTCCTTCTTCTCCGGCATCGTCGACGAGCACGACGCCGTGCACGAGGGCGCCTACCCCGGCGCGCTGCGGGACGTCCTCGGCCTGACGGTCGAGGAGTTCTCACCGTTGCTGCAGGGCGAGAACGTGCGCATCACCGGACCCGACGGCTCCGAGCTCAGCGGCGACGTGTGGACCGAGTTCGTGGTGCCGCGCGGCGCGGAGACGGTGTGGACGTACGCCGAAGGCCTCACCGAGGGCCGGCCGGCGGTCACCCGCCACCGCCTCGGCCAGGGCACCGCCTGGTACGTCTCCACCCGCCTCGGCGCGGAGGGCCTCGACGCGCTGCTCGGCTGGGCGATCGAGGACGCGCAGGTCGCGGCGCGTGTCGACCTGCCCCGCGACGTCGAACTCGTGCGCCGCACCGGCGAGTCGGGGACGTACCTCTTCGCGATCAACCACACCGCGTCGGACGCCAAGGTACCGCTGGAGGTCTCCGGCACCGAGCTGCTGACCGGTGAACGTGCCGCGGGCCGCATCGAGGTCCCCGCGGGTGCCGTCCGGGTCGTACGACTCGACGGCTGAGCCGAGGCCCCACCGGCCGAACCGACTCCCCTCCGCCCGTGCGAGCCGCTCGTGCCGCGGGCGGAGGGGCCCTTCGCCGGCCCCGGCGAGGGACATCCCCACCCCATTTGTCGAAGGGACGACGGACGAAGATGTTCCATCCCAGACGCACCCTCCGGGCCCTGCTCCTCCCGCTCACCGCGGGGCTCGCCCTCACCGCCCTGCCCGCGCAGACCGCCCAGGCGGCCGGCACGCTCACCAACGGCGGTTTCGAATCGGACGGCGCGGGCTCGGCAGCCCCCACCGGCTGGTCCGAGTACGGCTCGACCGGCGCCTCGTACAGCGAGTCCGGTGGCCACGGCGGCAGTTACCGCCTCAGCCACTACTCGTCCTCCGCCTACAAGGTGGAGACGTACCAGTACCTGTCCGGGCTGACCAACGGGAACTACACCCTCACCGCCTGGGTCCGCTCCGGTGGCGGGCAGAACTCCGCGTACATCTCGCTGAAGAACTGCGGCAGTTCCGAGCAGCGCACCAACCTGCCGGTCTCCGCCAGCGGCTGGATACGTGTCGTCACCTCCGTCGCGGTGACGAACAACCAGTGCACGATCAGCATCAACTCCGATGCCAACGCGGGCAACTGGATCAACGTCGACGACCTGACCTTCGCGTCGGGCTCGACCGGCACGTCCATCAAGGGCTCGGACGTCTCCTCACTCGCCAAGAGCGAGGCCCTCGGCGGTACGTACAGGACCAGCTCCGGCACGACCGGTGACGCGCTCGCGATCCTGAAGTCCGCCGGGCAGAACTACGCCCGCGTCAAGGTCTGGGTGAGCCCGAAGGACGGCTACAACACCAAGACGCAGGTCCTGGCGCTGGCCAAGCGCATCAAGGCGCAGGGCATGAAGCTGCTGGTCGACTTCCACTACTCGGACACCTGGGCCGACCCGGGCGCGCAGACCGTGCCGTCCGCGTGGTCGGGACACAGCTACAGCCAGCTGAAGACGGACGTCTACAACCACACGTACGACGTCCTCAACGCGCTGAAGGCGCAGGGCACCACGGCCGACATGGTCCAGGTGGGCAACGAGATCAACGGCGGCATGCTGTGGAACGTGGGCTCCACCTCCAACTGGTCGCAGCTCGCCGGTCTGCTCAACTCCGGCTACGACGCGGTCAAGGCGGTCAGCTCCTCCACCCAGGTGGCGCTGCACCTCGCCAAGGGCGGTGACCTGACCGGCACCCGCTGGTGGTTCGACAACGCGGTCTCCAACGGCGTGAAGTTCGACGTCATCGGACTGTCCTACTACGGCTACTGGCACGGCTCGCTCGCCGACTTCCAGACGACCCTGGACGACGCGGCCGCCCGCTACGGCAAGCCGGTCTTCGTCGCCGAGACGGCCTACCCCTTCCGTCTGGACAGCGACGACTCCTACGAGAACATCATCGACCTCTCCAGTGAACTGGTCTCCGGCTACCCGGCCACGACGGCCGGCCAGACCCGGTGGATGAACGACGTCGCCGGCATCGTGGAGGCCGTTCCGAACGGCCGCGGCCTCGGCGTCTTCTACTGGGAGTCGACCTGGACCGCGGTCACCGGCAACGGCTGGGACCCGACCGACGCCACCTCCGGCAACGGCTGGGAGAACCAGGCGCTGTTCGACTACGACAACAAGGCGCAGCCGGCGATGGCGTGGTTCAGCCACCGATAGTCCCGTGAGACGCGCAGTTCCATGAGACGGGGGCCCGGCCGCACGGCCGGGCCCCCGTGTGCCGTACGGCCGTACTGGTTCACCGGGCGCCCGAGAAGCATTGCTCGTCGGCGCGCGGAGTCGCCGGGGCCCGGCTGCGCCGGCGTCAGTGCGCGGGCGCGATGTTCTTGTTGTGGCGGAGCAGGTTCTGGGGATCCCACGCCGCCACGCCTCGCCCTGGTCCTCCGTGAGGTTGATGTAGGCGTTGGGCAGGGTGTGCGGCCGCAGGGCGGCGGCGGTCGTCTCGGCCCAGGCGTCGTAGGCCGCGTCCTGTTCCCGGTCCGTGGCCGCGTTCCTCACCCTCCAGCTGCGTGAACTCGCCTCCCTGGCAACGGAACTGGACCTTCCCGACGAGGCCGACCGCTGGTCCCGCACCGCCCAGGCGACCCAGGCCGCCCTGCTCGACGAACTGTGGACGGGGGGGCGGTTCGTGACGCGGGGCGCCGACAGCGGCGACACCTGGACCAGTTCCAGCCTCCTCGACCTGATGCCGATCGTCCTGGGGGAGCACCTTCCCGAGCACATCGGCAAGACCCTGGCCACCCGGATCGAGGCCCACCTCACCCCGTACGGCCTCGCCACCGAACTGCCCACCTCACCGCACTACCGCGCCGACGGCTACTGGCGCGGCCCCATCTGGGCACCCGCGACCGTCCTCATCGAGGACGGTCCGCGCCGCGCCGGTCACCACCGGCTCGCCGACGAGATCGGCGCCCGCTTCCGGACCCTGTGCGAGACCCACGGCTTCGCCGAGAACCAACGACCGGATCGCCCATAGGTACACAGACGTTCCTCGCAAGTCCGTTCGATATCGGACAAGCCGTGTGAAGTCCGTACACGGTGGCCTGGACTGCGGGACAGTGGGAACACGCGGTACGAGGAGGCCGGTCCGGAGGGGGACGACATGCTGAGGACTCCCGTCAGTGAGCGACGGCTGGACATTCTGGAATGGCTGAAGGATCCGGCCGCGCACTTCCCGTCGCGGCGTCGCCGCGATCCGACCGAGGACGGTGTCACCGCGGACGCCGTGGCCGCCAAGCTCGGGGTGCGCCGCAAGGTCGCCGACACCCACCTCGAACTGCTCACGGACATCGGCCTGTTGCGCGCCAAGCGGATCCGGCGGCGCACCTACTACCGACGGGACGAGGCGCGGATAGCCGAGGTGGCGCGCATGTTCGAGAAAGGCTGGTAAGAAAGGCTCTCGGGCCGCGAAAGGCTCCGAGGCGACGAAGGGCGGATGTCCGTGGAGCGTGCACAGGTGCTGGTCCCGCGCAGGTACGTCGCGATCGGCGGCCGCGGCCCCGAGGACGTCGTCGCCGACAGCCGGGGCCGTGTGCTGACCGGCGTGGAGGACGGCCGTATCCTCCGCCTCGACGGTCTCGCCGACCCGGCCACGACCCGCGTCGAGGTGCTCGCCGAGACCGGCGGCCGGCCCCTCGGCCTCGAACTCCTCGCCGACGACACCCTGTTGGTGTGCGACGCCGAACTCGGGCTGCTGCGCGTCGACCTGAACACGGGTGTCGTGCGCATCCTCGCCGACTCGGTGGCGGGGGAGCGGCTGAGGTTCTGCAGCAACACCGTCGCCCTCTCCGACGGCACCGTGTACTTCACGGTCTCCAGCCGCCGCTACCCCCTCGACCAGTGGATCGGCGACCTCGTCGAACACACCGGCACGGGCCGGCTCCTGCGCCTCGCACCCGGCAGCGAGACACCCGAAGTCGTCCTGGACGGGCTCCAGTTCGCCAACGGTCTCGCCCCGAGCGGCGACGAATCGTTCCTCGTGGTCGCCGAGACCGGCGCGTACCGCCTGACCCGCCACTGGCTCACCGGCCCGGACGAGGGCCGCTCCGAACCCTTCGTCGAGCACCTCCCCGGCATGCCCGACAACATCTGGCGCGCCCGGCCCGACGGACCGATCTGGGTGTCCCTGGCCGGACCCCGCGTCCCCCCGCTGGACCTTCTGCACCGCGCCGGCCCGGCCGCCCGCCGTACCGCCGCCCGGCTGGCCGTGCACGCCCCCTTCCGCCCCACGGGCACGATCGGCGTCCTCGCGGTCGACGACCACGGCGAGATCGTCCACCACCTCACCCGCCGCCACTCCGGTTTCCGCATGGTCACCAGCGTCTGCGAGGCGGCCGGCCACCTGGTCCTGGGCAGCCTCCGGGAGCGGGGCGTGGCCCTGTGCGAGCCGCCCGCGCCCAAGTGAGCCCGGCGTTACCCTGTTGACGGCCGTGATCAGGCCGTCCAGGCAGGAGACGTACGACCATGACAGCCCCGGAGACCGAGACTCTCCGCGTCCCCACCCCCCGGCAGCCGGTCCTGCGCGGCCAGGGACCCGTGGTCGCCGTGGTCGCGCTCGGCGGTGCCCTCGGTGCCACGGCCCGGTACGCACTCTCCCTCTGGTGGCCCCCGCAGCCCGGCGGATTCCCCTGGGCGACCTTCTGGACCAACGTCGTCGGCTGTGCCGTGATCGGTGTGTTCATGGTGGTCATCACCGAGATGTGGGCCGCGCACCGCCTGGTCCGCCCCTTCTTCGGCACCGGCGTCCTCGGCGGCTTCACCACCTTCTCCACGTACGCCGTCGACGTGCAGAAACTCCTCGACTCGGGCCACCCCGGCACCGGCCTGGCCTACCTCGCCGCGACCCTGATCGCGGCCCTCACGGCGGTGTGGCTCGCCGCGACGGCGACCCGCCGCGTCCTGAAGCGGAGGCGACCATGACGAGGCTGACCGGCAACGCCCTGCGGGTGACCGTGTTCATCGGCGAACACGACACCTGGCACCACAAGCCCCTCTACAGCGAGATCGTGCACCGCGCCCACGCGGCGGGTCTCGCGGGCGCCAGCGTCTTCCGGGGCATCGAGGGCTTCGGCGCCTCCTCCCGGATCCACACCTCACGGCTGCTGTCCCTGAGCGAGGACCTGCCGGTCGCGATCGTCATCGTCGACACCGAGGAGCGCGTACGGGCCTTCCTGCCACAGCTCGACGAACTCGTCACCGAAGGCCTGGTCGTCCTCGACGACTGCGAGGTCATCAGGTACGTCGGACGGGGTGAGGAATCCGGCGAATCGGACGCGAACGGTAAGAGGTCGTTGTGAACTGGCTGCTGGTCGTCGCGGGCGCCACGGTCGGTGCCCCGCTCCGCTATCTCACCGACCGTGCGATCCAGTCCCGCCACGACTCGGTCTTCCCGTGGGGCACCTTCGCCGTCAACGTCACGGGCTGCCTGATCCTCGGCCTGCTGACCGGCGCCGCCGGGTCCCACCACCTCCAGCTCCTGCTCGGCACCGGTCTGTGCGGCGCCCTGACCACGTACTCGACCTTCTCGTACGAGACCCTGCGGCTGACCGAGACGGGCGCGGGACTGTACGCCCTCGCCAACGTGGGCGGGAGCCTGGTCGCCGGTCTGGGAGCGGCGTTCGCGGGTGTGGAACTGGCGGGCGCCGTCTGGGCGTAGGGCTTGGGGACATATCCGCGTGTAGTAAGACTGTCCCCGCCGAACCCCCTCCCCGCCGGAAGAACTGGAACCCATGAGCGTCATCAGCGTCGGTCAGGCCGTCGTCCTCGGAGCCGTCGAGGGGGTGACCGAGTTCCTGCCCGTCTCCTCCACCGGCCATCTGAAGATCGCCGAGGGGCTCATGAACATCCCCGTCGACGACGACGCCGTCGTCGGTTTCTCGGCCGTCATCCAGGTCGGCGCGATCGCCGCCGTGCTCGTGTACTTCTTCAAGGACATCGTGCGGATCGTCACCGCGTGGGGCCGTGGGCTGCGGAACAAGGAGGAGCGCTACCACCACGACTACAAGTTCGCCTGGTGGGTCATCTACGCCACCATCCCGATCGTCGTCGTGGGCCTCGCCGCCAAGCCGCTCATCCAGGGCCCGCTCGCCTCGCTGTGGGTGGTCGCGGGCTCCCTGATCGTGGGCAGTGGCGTGATGTGGGCGGCGGACCAGATGGGCCGGCACAAGCGCGGGGAGGACGACACCTCGTTCAAGGACGCGATGCTCGTCGGAAGCTCCCAGATCCTCGCCCTGCTCTTCCCCGGCTTCTCCCGCTCGGGCGCCACCATGTCGACCGCGCTCATGCTGGACCTGGACCGCGTCGCCGCCACCCGCCTGTCGTTCTTCCTGGGCATCCCCGCCCTGACCGGCGCCGGAATCTACGAGCTCAAGGACGCGCTCGGCACCGGCGCGGGGGCGGCCCCGCTGGCCGTCGGCACGGCCGTCTCCTTCGTCGTCGCCTACGCCTCCATCGCCTGGCTGCTGAAGTTCGTGGCCAAACACTCCTTCAACGCCTTCGTCATCTACCGGATCGTCGTGGGCGTGCTGCTGTTCGGCCTGCTGGCGACGGGTGCACTGAGCAGCTGACCGGACGCCGGGGGGTGTGAGACGGCTTTCATGTCCCACACCCCATGAAATTCTCCATTCGCACGCCTTGACAGCACCCTCCCGGGGCCCGGAGTATCACTCCCGTGAACCTGTCAGACAGCCGGACAGCCGGACAGCCACCGCGACGCGTCAGTGCCATGGAAGCGGTGCTGGGGTATCTGCGTGGCGCCATCGAGCGCGGGGAGTACGCCATCGGCGACAAGCTCCCCTCCGAGGCCGAGCTCTGCCGCACCCTGGAGGTCAGCCGGCCCGTCCTGCGCGAGGCCCTCAGGGCCCTGCAGACCATGGGCCTGACCGTCTCCAAGACCGGCAAGGGCACCTTCGTCGTCGCCAACGCGGTGGAAGATCCCACCTTCGGCGACTACGCGGCCAGCGACCTGCTGGAAGTGCGCCGCCACGTCGAGATCCCCGTCGCCGGGTACGCGGCCGTGCGCCGCACCCCGGAGAACCTCGACCACCTGGCCCATCTCCTGGACCGCATGGAGCGGGAGACGGACACCACGGCGTGGGTCGCGATGGACACCCTCTTCCATCTCGCCGTGGCCGAGGCCGCCCAGAACCCGGTCTTCCGCCGGGTCATCGAGGAGATCCGTGACGCACTGGCGCGTCAGTCGGCCTTCCTCAACGAGCTGGGCGGCCGCCGGGAGCAGTCCAACCGGGAGCACCGGGCGATCGTCGAGGCGCTGATCGACGGTTCCGAGCTCGACGCGGTGGAGGCCATGTCCCACCACCTCGACCGCGTCGAGACCACCCTCACCGACATCGTGCGTTCCCCTGGCAAGGGCACGGACACCCCCACGGAAGGCAACCCCCAGGCGTGAGCGAGCAAAGCCTGCACGACGGTGTGCAGAAACGTTCCGGCCATGTCGACGCCGGAGACGAGGGCTACAGCAAGTCGCTGAAGTCCCGGCACGTCAACATGATCGCCATCGGCGGCGCCATCGGCACCGGCCTCTTCCTCGGAGCCGGCGGCCGCCTCGCCGACGCCGGGCCTTCGTTGTTCATCGCCTACGCGGTCTGCGGAATCTTCGCCTTCCTCGTGGTCCGAGCCCTCGGCGAACTCGTCCTGTACCGCCCGTCCTCCGGCGCCTTCGTGTCCTACGCCCGGGAATTCCTGGGCGAGAAGGGCGCCTACATCGCGGGCTGGATGTACTTCCTGAACTGGGCCACCACCGGCATCGCCGACATCACCGCCGTGGCCGTCTACACCCACTACTGGGGCATGTTCTCCGACATACCGCAGTGGGTGATCGCGCTCATCGCGCTCGCCGTCGTCCTCACCGTGAACCTCATCTCGGTGAAGATGTTCGGCGAGCTGGAGTTCTGGTTCGCCATCATCAAGGTGGGCGCGCTCGTGGCGTTCATGCTGATCGGCATCTTCCTGCTGGTCACCCAGCACGAGGTCGGCGACACCACCCCCGGCCCGGCCCTGATCACCGACAACGGCGGCGTCTTCCCCAACGGCCTGCTGCCCATGCTGCTGATCCTCCAGGGCGTCGTCTTCGCCTACGCCTCCGTCGAACTGGTGGGCGTCGCGGCCGGTGAGACCGAGAACCCCGAGAAGATCATGCCGAAGGCGATCAACTCGATCATGTGGCGCGTCGGCCTCTTCTACGTCGGCTCGGTCGTCCTGCTCTCGATGCTGCTGCCGTGGAACAAGTACACGGGCGGCCAGAGCCCCTTCGTCACCGTGCTCTCCAACATCGGCGTCCCGGCGGCCGGCGGAGTGATGAACCTCGTCGTCCTCACCGCGGCCATGTCCTCGCTCAACTCCGGCCTCTACTCCACCGGCCGCATCCTGCGCTCCATGGCGAAGTCCGGCTCCGCGCCCAAGTTCACCGGCGTCATGAGCCGCAGTCAGGTCCCCTACGGCGGCATCCTGCTCACCAGCGGCATCTGCGTTCTCGGTGTCGGCCTCAACTTCGTGGTGCCCGCCGACGCGTTCGAGATCGTGCTCAACTTCGCCGCGATCGGGATCCTGTCCACCTGGGGCATGATCATGCTCTGTCACCTGCTGTTCTGGCAGAAGACCGAGAAGGGCGAACTGACCCGCCCGGACTACCGACTGCCGGGATCCCCCTGGACCGAACTCGTGACGATGGTGTTCCTCGCCTCCGTCCTGGTCCTCATGTACGCCGACGGCGGCGTCGGACGCACCACCGTGCTGTGCCTGCCGCTGATCGCCGGCGCACTGGTCGCCGGGTGGTACGCCGTCCGCGGCCGGGTCGCCCGCACCTCCACCGAGACCGAATCCACCGCTGCCGACGCGTGACCCGCGTGGCGCACCCTTAGAAGCAGGAAGTGATGTACAGCAGTCTCGTCGCGGACCCACCCCTGATCCGCGAGCCCCTCCACGCCCCCGTCGCCCACCTCATACGCGGCGGGGTCGTGGAGGGCATCCACTACGGTTCCGTCGTCGTCCTCGGCGCGGACGGGCAGGTCCGGTTCCAGCTCGGCGACATCGAGGCGGCGTTCTATCCGCGCTCGGCGCTGAAGCCGGTGCAGGCCGTCGCCATGGTCCGGGCCGGGCTCCCGCTCGACGGTGAGGTGCTGTCACTGACCGCGGCGAGCCACTCCGGCGAGGAACGTCACCTCGCCGGTGCCCGGCGGATCCTGGAGCTGGCGGGCGTGGGCGAGGACGCCCTGCGCAACGTCCCGGACATGCCGTACGACCCGGTCGTACGGGATGGATGGGTGCGGGAGTCCCGACCGCCGTCGCGGCTCGCCCAGAACTGCTCCGGAAAGCATGCGGCGATGCTCTACACGTGCGTGCTGAACGACTGGCCGCTCGAGGGTTATCTGGACCCTGGCCACCCGCTTCAGCAGGCGATCGCCGAGATCGTGGAGGACCTCACGGGACAGCGGATCGCCCAGGTGACGGTGGACGGTTGCGGGGCGCCCTTGTTCTCCGTGTCCCTGCACGGGCTTGCCCGGGCTGCCGCGCGGATCACCTCCGCGGCGCCGGGTACGCCCGAGGCCCGGGTCGCCGACGCGATGCGGACGCATGCCGAGATGGCGTCCGGGGCGGGGCGGGATGTGGCGGCGCTGATGCGGGCCGTGCCGGGGCTGTTGGCCAAGGACGGGTTCGAGGGCGTTCAGGTTGCTGCCCTTCCGGACGGGCGTTCTGTTGCCGTGAAGATCGCTGACGGGGCGAACCGGGCGCGGGTGCCGGTCGCTGCGGCGGCGTTGGCGTGGGCCGGGGTCGATCCGTCTGTGCTGGCCGAGTTCCAAGGGGAGGCGCTTCTTGGGGGTGGCCGGGAGGTCGGGCGTGTGCGGCCCGTTCGGTCGCTGGAGCCGGTAGCTGTTTCGGCCTGCGCCTAGGGATCTGCCTCGATTTCTTGTTGTGCGGCTGCGGGCCGGGTGTGGCTGGTCGCGCAGTTCCCCGCGCCCCTGAAGGGGCGCGTCACCCTCAACCTCTCCGAAAGAGGATCCGTTTCTCATGATCGCCGTCGTCACTCGCCGCGAGCACGATCTGCTCGGTGACCGTGATGTTCCCGCCGACGCCTACTGGGGTGTGCACACCCTGCGTGCCACCGAGAACTTTCCCATTACCGGCATGCCGATCTCCGCCTACCCCCACCTCATCGACGCCCTCGCCGCCGTCAAGGAGGCCGCCGCGCTCGCCAATGAGGAGCTCGGGCTGCTGGAGCCGCGGAAGGCCGCCGCGATCGTCGAGGCCTGCCGGGAGATTCGTGAGGGGAAGCTGCACGACCAGTTCGTGGTGGACGTCGTGCAGGGCGGCGCCGGTACCTCGACCAACATGAACGCCAACGAGGTCGTCGCGAACCGGGCGTTGGAGCTGCTGGGGTTCGAGAAGGGGCAGTACCGGCATCTGCACCCGAACGAGGACGTCAACCTCGGTCAGTCCACCAACGACGTCTACCCGACCGCGGTGAAGGTCGCGACGGTCTTCGCGGTGCGGGGACTGGTCAAGGCGATGGCTGTACTGCAGGACTCCTTCGCCCGTAAGGCGGTCGAGTTCCGTGATGTGCTCAAGATGGGCCGTACACAGTTGCAGGACGCGGTGCCGATGACTCTCGGTCAGGAGTTCTCCACGTTCGCCGTCATGATCGACGAGGACCGCAACCGTCTTGACGAGGCCGTCCAGTTGATCCATGAGATCAACCTGGGCGCCACGGCGATCGGCACCGGGCTCAACGCTCCCGCCGGGTACGCCGAGTCGGCCCGCCGCCATCTCGCCGAGATCACCGGGCTGCCGCTGGTCACCGCCGTCAACCTGGTCGAGGCGACCCAGGACTGCGGGGCGTTCGTCCAGATGTCCGGCGTGCTCAAGCGGGTCGCGGTCAAGCTGTCCAAGAGCTGCAACGATCTGCGGCTGTTGTCGTCCGGCCCCCGTGCGGGGCTCGGTGAGATCAACCTGCCGCCGGTACAGGCCGGTTCGTCGATCATGCCGGGCAAGGTGAACCCGGTGATCCCCGAGGTGGTCAACCAGGTCGCCTTCGAGGTGATCGGCAACGACGTGACGATCACGATGGCCGCGGAGGCGGGGCAGCTCCAGCTCAACGCGTTCGAGCCGATCATCCTGCACTCCCTGTCGGAGTCCATCACACACCTGCGCGCCGCCTGCCTCACGCTCGCCGAGCGGTGCGTGGACGGCATCACCGCCAACACCGAGGTGCTGCGCGCGAGCGTGGAGAACTCTATCGGCCTGGTGACCGCGCTCAACCCGCACATCGGGTACACGGCCGCCACCGACATCGCCAAGGAGGCCCTCGTCACCGGCCGAGGGGTGGCCGAACTAGTCCTGGAGAAGGGGCTGTTGCCCGCCGAGACCCTCGCCGACCTGCTGCGGCCCGAGGTCGTCGCGGGCACCGGCCAGGCCCTGGCCTGACCCGTCCCGACCTGCTGATGCGCGCCCCGACCGGCCCGGAGGCACAATGGTGATCATGACTTCGTCCTTGACCTTCGAGCCGGTCCTGGCACGCATCGCCGAGGAGATCGAACGCACCCCGGGGCGCGGCCGGCCCGCCGACTACATCCCGGCGCTCGCCGCCTGCGACCCGCGCCGTTTCGGCATGGCCGTCGCGGAACTGGACGGCACGGTGTACGGCGTCGGTGACTGGCGGCAGCCGTTCTCCACCCAGTCCATCACCAAGGTCTTCACCCTCGCCCTCTCCCTGGCCCGCGAGGGCGACGCACTCTGGGAGCACGTGGGCCGCGAACCCTCCGGCAACCCCTTCAACTCCCTGGTCCAGCTGGAGTACGAGAACGGCATCCCGCGCAACCCGTTCATCAACGCGGGCGCGCTCGTCGTCACCGACCGCCTCCAGACCCGTACCGGAGACGCCGCCGGAGAACTCCTGTCGTTCCTCCGCGCCGAGAGCGGCAACCCGGGCCTGGACTTCGACGAGGGGGTCGCCGCCTCCGAGTCCGCCCACGGCGACCGCAACGCCGCCCTCGCCCACTTCATGGCGGCGTACGGCAACATCGACAACTCCGTCCCGGTCCTGCTCGACCAGTACTTCCGCCAGTGCTCCCTCCCGGCGTCCTGCGCCGACCTGGCTCTCGCCACCTCCTTCCTGGCCCGCCACGGCATCCGCGCCGACGGCACCCGCCTGCTCACCCGCAGCCAGGCCAAGCAGGTCAACGCGGTGATGCTGACCTGCGGTACGTACGACGCGGCGGGGGAATTCGCCTACCGGGTCGGTCTGCCGGGCAAGAGCGGGGTCGGCGGCGGGATCATCGCGGTGGTGCCGGGCCGCTGCACGCTGTGCGTGTGGAGCCCGGGGCTGGACGAGCGGGGCAACTCGGTGGCGGGAGTGGCGGCGCTGGACAGGTTCACGACGCTCACGGGGCTGTCGGTGTTCTGAACACACGGCGGTCACACGGCCGCCGTCGTGCCGAGGGCGCCACGTCAGTTTCCGGCCACCCGGCGTTGACACGCTTCGCGAGTGTTGGCCATGGCTTTCCCCGTCGATCTCCGCCGCTGTCAGGTTCTGGGCCTGGCCGGAACCGCGTGCCTCGCCCTGGGCGGTGACACGGCCGGCGCCCTGCCCGTACGGGAGCTCCTGGCCCCCGCCAACGTACGGGTCGCCCTCGGCCTGGTCGGCGTCTACTTCGGCGTCGTCCTGCTGATAGCCGCCTGGCTGCTGCTGGGACGCCTCGTCCGCGGCTCCGCACCACCCAGCCCGCGCGCCCTGCTGCTCGTCCTGGCGATCTGGGCGGCCCCGTTGCTGCTGGCCCCGCCCCTCTTCAGCCGTGACGTCTACAGCTACCTCGCCCAAGGCGCCATGGTCGACGCCCACATGGACGTGTACACCCACGGTCCCGCCCAGCTCGGCGGCCCGCTCGCCGCCGAGGTCGCCCCGATCTGGCAGCACACCGCGGCGCCGTACGGGCCGGTGTTCCTCGCCGTCGCCTCCGCGCTGGCCGGACTGACCCGGGGCGAACTTCCCGCCGGTCTGTTCGGGATGCGGCTCGTGGCGCTGTGCGGGGTGGCCCTGATGGCGGCCGCGCTGCCCCGCCTGGCCCGGCACAGCGGCGCCGACCCGGCCGCCGCGCTCTGGCTCGGCGCCCTCAACCCGCTCGTGCTGCTGCACCTGGTGGCGGGAGCCCACAACGACGCCGTCATGCTGGGCCTGCTCGGCGCCGGTCTGGTCGCGGCGCTCGGCCGGTGGCCGGTGCTCGGTGCCGTCCTCGTCACCCTCGCGGCCCTGGTCAAGGCACCCGCCGCGCTCGGCCTCGCCGCGGTCGTCGTCCTCCAGGTCCGCGCGGGCCGCGGCCCGGTGACGGCGGTCGCGACGACAGGGGCCGCTGCCGCCGCCACGACCGTCGCGGCGACCGCCGTGGCAGGCACCGGATACGGCTGGATCGGGGCCCTGAACACGCCCGTGTCACCGCAGAACTGGGCCCTCACCAGCCTCCTGGGCCGCGCCACCCGTGCCCTCCTGGAACACCTCGGCAGCGACCTCGCACCCCTGGCGATACCGGCCTGGCACGCCCTCGGCATCGCGGCCGCGGGGCTGACCATCCTGGTCATATGGCTGCGGCTGCGCCCGCGTCCCGTGTACGCGCTCGGTCTGAGCCTGGTCACGGTCGCCGCCCTCGGTCCGGCGATCCGCCCCTGGTACGCCCTGTGGGGACTGTTCCTCATCGCGGCGGCGGCCCCCAGCACCTCGGTACGGCACCGGACGGCCGCCGTGACCGGTGTGCTCGCGCTGGCCACCCTGCCCAGCGGCGGGCCGGCGGACACCGGGCAGCTGGTCCTGGCCGTGTGCGGCGGCGCGCTCGCCGTGGTCGTCCTGTGGCAGGCCCACCAGACGGCCCAGGCACCGGCGTCGGGCCGCACCGCATGAAGGCGCCCCGCACCGACCGCGGCCGACTCCTGCTGGTCCTCGCCCTCGCCGCCGCCGTCACCGCCTTCACGGCGACCGTGCCGCTGCTGCGCGACTGGTTCGACCTGCGCGTCTACTACGGGACCGTCGACAGCTGGGTCCACCACGGCGGACGGATCTACGACTACCGGGTGCCCGGCACGACGTACGGCTTCACCTACCCGCCCTTCGCGGCCGTCGCCATGCGGCCGATGGCCCTGTTCCCGCTGCGCGTCGTGATCGTCGTCGCGCTGCTGCTCAACCTGGCGGCCCTCGCGGTGATCGTGCGACTCCTGGCCGGACGGTCCTGGCGACGCCACGGCTGGTTCGGCTGCGCTCTGGGGGCCTGTCTGCTCGCCCTGTTCGAGCCACTGCGGGACACGTTCAGCTTCGGGCAGGTCAACCTCCTGCTGATGGCCCTGGTGCTGACGGACGGATGGCTGCTCGCCACGGGGCGGGGGCGCCGGGCCGGCGTGGGAATCGGTCTGGCGGCGGCGGTCAAACTCACGCCCGCGCTCTTCATCGCGCTGTTGCTGCTCGCCGGGCGGCGGCGGGCCGCGGCCGTGGCGGCGTCGGTGGCGGTGGGCGCGACCGCGCTGGCCGCCTTGGTGGCCCCCGACGCCTCGCGCTTCTACTGGACGCAGGCGATGTGGGACACGACGAGGGTGGGCCGCCTGGACTACGTCTCGAACCAGTCGCTGCAAGGGATCCTGGCCAGGCTGGGCGAACCGGACCGCGTGTGGTGGGCGGCCGCGGTGCTGCTGGTGCTGGCCGTCTGGGCCGTGCGGGCCCGCCGGGCGACGGCCGCGGGGGACTGGCCCGCCGCGATCGCCCTCACCGGGCTGACCGCCTGCCTCATCAGCCCGATCACCTGGGTGCACCACCTGGTGTGGCTGCTGCCGGCGTTCGCCGTACTGGTGCGCGCAGGGCACCCGCGCGTGGCGGGTGCCCTGTACGCGGTGCTGTGCTCCAGCGTGGTGTGGCTGTGGTTCGACGACGCGTCCGGCGTCGACGGATTCCTCGGCGGCAACACGTACACCTGGATCACTCTCGGTCTGCTGCTGTGGCTGCCGGCCGGTCAACCCCGGGGCGGCCGCCCGGCCTTGGCCCGCAGGACGAAGGCGACGACGCCCGCACCGAGCCCGGCGGCGCCCGCGATCGCCCCCGTCCGCGGCCAGCCGGACCCGTCGTCCGGGACGGGCGCGGCGGCCACGGGCGCCGAGTCGGGCCCCGTCCGCGGCCTGACCCGCAACGCGTCCAGCGAACCCACCGGATCCACCCGCCCCGCCGCGTCGAAACCCCAGTCGAGCAGCTCGCGCGCCTCCTCGTACACGGCGAAGTCGCCGCCCGCCTGAGGGTTCATCACGGTGACGACGAGCCTGCGACCACCCCGCTCGGCGGCGGCGACGAGCGTGTTGCCCGCGTTGCTGGTGTAGCCGTTCTTGACCCCGACCAGCCCGTCGTAGGGCTCCACCCCGTCGGCGCCGGTGAGCAGCCGGTTGGTGTTCTGGATGTCGTACGACCAGCCGCCGCCACCGGGGAACTTCGCCTCGACCGTGCCGCAGTACCGGGCGAAGTCCGGGTTGTGCAGCCCCGCTCGCCCGAACACGGCGAGGTCGTACGCGGACGAGACCTGGCCGGGTGTGTCGTAGCCGTCGGGCGAGCGGACGTGGGTGTCGAGGGCGCCGAGCGCTCGGGCCTTGGCCTGCATCCGGGTGGCCGTGAAGCGCCAGCCGCCGCTGAGCCGGGCCAGCACGTGCACGGCGTCGTTCCCGGAGTTGAGGAACACCCCGCGCCACAGATCGGCGACCCGGTACGTCTGCCCTTCCCGCACTCCGACGAGGCTGCTGCCGGCCCCGACGTCCGCCAGCTCCTCGTCCCCGACCTTGTGCCGGATGCCACCGGGCAGGGTGGGCAGCACGGCCAGCGCGAACAGCGTTTTCAGCGTGCTGGCGGGCGGCAGCTTGCGATGCGCGTCGTGCGCGGCGAGCACCTCCCCGCTCTCCGCGTCGGCCACGACCCACGACAGCGCGGAGACGTCCGGCACCCGGGGCGCGTCCCGGTGCGGGCGGACCTGTGTGCCGGTGCGATACAGCAGTGCGGGCCGCGCGGCCACGGCCCGCGGGCCGCCGGGCGCATCGGGGTCGGAGCCCGTGCGAGCGACCGCCGAGACGGGGGCGAACGCCAGCAGGCCCGCCGTGCACAGGGCACAGGCCGACACGGCAACCCGGGAGGTAGATCCGATAGTCATACCGCAAACCTAGGAATGGACCCGCCCTGCGCCCCGCTGGCCGGGCCGTGCGGGGCGCGCGAGCACCCGGACGGGGGAGTGCGTCAGCCCGCGGGCAGCGTCGGCAGGACGCGGCGCAGGAATGTCGCGTTGTCCGGGGTCTCGCGCATGCGCTCCAGGAGGGTTTCCAGGCTGGGCTGGCCGTCGCGGGTCTGCAGGGCCCGGCGCAGGCCGCGTACGGCGGTCAACTCGGCCGGGGGCAGGAGGAGTTCCTCGCGGCGGGTGCCGGAGGGGTTGATGGCGACGGCCGGGAAGACGCGGCGGGAGGCGAGTTCGCGGTCGAGGCGGAGCTCCATGTTGCCGGTGCTCTTGAGCTCCTCGAAGAAGTAGTCGTCGGCCCGGGAGCCGGTCTCCACCAGGGCGGTGGCGAGGATGGTGAGCGAGCCGCCCTCCTCGGCCGTCCGGGCGGCGCCGAAGAACCGCTTGGGGCCGATGAGCGCGGTCGCGTCCACGCCGCCGCTGAGGGTGCGGCCTCCGGCGGCGGCCGCGTTGTTGTGGGCCCGGCACAGCCGGGTCAGGGAGTCGAGCAGGATCACGACGTCCTCGCCGTCCTCGACGAGCCGCTTGGCCCGCTCGATCACGAGGTCCGCGAGTGCGATGTGCTGCTTGGGTGTGCGGTCGAACGTGGAGGCGTACACCTCGCCGCGCACGGAGCGCCGCATGTCGGTGACTTCCTCGGGGCGCTCGTCGAGCAGCACGACCATCAGCCGGCACTCGGGGTGGTTGCCGGCGACGGCCGCCGCGATCTGCTGGAGGAGGACCGTCTTGCCGGTCTTGGGCGGGGCGACGATCAGACCGCGCTGACCCTTGCCCACGGGGGTGATGAGGTCGGTGACCCGGCCGGTCAGACCGGACGCCGGGTGTTCGAGGCGGATGCGCTCGCTCGGGTGCAGCGGCGTCAGGTCGCGGAAGTGGCGGCGGCCGCGCAGGTCGTCGGGGGCGTGGCCGTTGACTCGGGCGACCTCGGTGAGGGCGCGCTGGGTGCCGCGTACGCCGTCGACGACGTCGCCCTTGCGCAGACCGTACTTGCGGATCAGCGCGGGGGAGACCTGGAGGTCGGACGGCAGGGGCAGCATGCTCTCGGCGCGCAGATGGCCCTTCCCGTGCGCGTCGATGTCGAGGACGCCGGTGGCGGCGCGGACCGGGAGCTGCTGGACAGGGGGGTGTTCGAGTGTGGTGGTCATGGTGGTCGGTCCTTTCGAGGACACAGGGCATGGGACATGCGCAAGGAAGGGGAGTGCCGCGGACTTCGGGAAGGCGGACGGAAGGCCTTCGGGCGGCGAAGAGAACACCTCAGGTACGGGGAGAACCGTCGACTGCGAGGTGGTGAGAGAGCCGGTACGACGACCGGCGAACTGAAGGTGAATCAGCACCGGCGCCCAGGACCGGGCGTACACAGGTGCTAACAGGACGGTACCACGGTGGTTCAGCGTGTGGCGAGGAGTCCGTAGAGAAGCGGGATCCTGGGCTCGGGCAGACGCCACCAGCCGGACGGGGTGAGGACCATCTGGGGCCAGCGCGGCCAGGGAAGCTCGTCGCTCTCCCGGAGCCGCCGAATGGCCAGTCCTGCCCCGGTCAACGCATTGATGACCTCGTCTATTCCGTGCATCCACTCATAGCTGTCGGTGGCGTCCGCCACGGCCGGCCCGTCGGTGTAGGTGTGGGTCGCGTCACGGTGCACGGCGTCGCCCCCGCCCAGATAGTCGTGCCGGAGCAGCAGCTCGGGCCCCTCGTCCGGGGCGGGCTTCGGTCCCAGCGAGTTGAGCAGCGGATGGAACTCGACGACGTACAACCGCCCGCCCGGCCGCAGCAGTTGAGCGACGACATCCGCCCATCGCTCCAGGTCGGGCAGATAGCACAGGGCGCCCTTCCCGGTGTACACGACGTCGAACTGCCGCCCGCCGAGGGCCTCGACGGCGTTGTACACATTGGCCTGTACGTACGCGACGTCCAGCCCCGCGCTCCCCGCGATGTCCCGCGCGGCGGCCACCGATGCCGCGGAGAAGTCCAGGCCGGTCGCCCGGGCCCCACGCCGGGCGAAGGCGATCGTCTCGGTGCCGAGATGGCACTGGAGGTGGAGCACGTCGCGGCCGCTGAGCTCGCCGAGATCGTCCCACTCGAAGCCGGCGAACCAGCGGGCGGGATCGAGGTCCTGGTCGAGACCGTAGAAGCGGCTCGCGAGGTGGACGGGGGTACGGGCATCCCAGTTCGCCTGGTTGGCCCGCATGAACCGCGCGTGCTCGTCGGTCGTCATGAGGTCATCCAACCGGAAGAGCCCGCACCCTGAGCCGTATACCAGCCATACGAACCGCCATGGCGGTTTGCTGACGCATTTCGTGTCGTCGTCACGCTGACCGTCGACGGGACGCGGACGTCCCGCACGCCCGGCGCGACCTGCACGGGTGCCCTCATCCGCACCGTGGCGTGACGTCAGGAGGCGGAGCTCGCCTCCGCCTCCTTCGCGATCCGCTCGAACTGGGCGCCCATGGCCTCCGCGAGGGCCTGGGCGCCCGACAACGGCCGCACCATGACCGTGAGTTCGTCGATCAGACCGTCCTCATTGAGATGGATGAAGTCGCAGCCCGTCAGCGCGCGATCGCCCACCCGGGCGGCGAACACCAGGGCATGGTCGCGGCCGTCGGCCCCGGTGAGCTCGCGCTCGTACCGGAAGTCCTCGAAGACCCGGGAGACGCCCCGCAGGATCGCCGCCGTGATCGCCTTGCCGGGGTACGGCTTGAAGACGACCGGGCTGGTGAAGATGACGTCCTCCGCCAGCAGCGCCTCGACCGCATCGAAGTCCCACGCCTCGACGGCCTCACGGAAAGCGCGCATACGACCTCACCCCATAGTCAATTAGTTGAGTATTCGTGCCCTACGGTATGCCTCGGCCTGCGGCGTGTCCATGGGGGTGCTCCCCTAAGCTGACGCGATGTTCAGCCCAGAAGGCCCGAGCCTCCGCGAACTCGCCGTCCAGGCCCTGTCCTCCGTGGAGCGTGGCTATGACCTCCTCGCCCCCAAGTTCGACCACACGCCCTTCCGGACCCCGGACTCGGTGCTCGACTCCGTCGCGCGGGCACTGAAGCGGACCGGGCCCTTCGACGCCGGGCTCGACCTGTGCTGCGGCACCGGGGCGGGGGTGGACGTGCTCGCGAGGGTCTGCCGGGAGAGCGTCACCGGCGTGGACTTCAGTGCCGGCATGCTCGACGTCGCCCGCGAGCGGGTGCGGCCCGCCGGGCCCCGGGTCGACTGGGTCCGTGCGGACGCCCGCGCGCTGCCCTTCCGGCCCGCCTTCGATCTCGTCGTCAGCTTCGGGGCCTTCGGGCACTTCCTGCCGGGCGAGCTGCCGGGACTGTTCGGCCAGGTCCGCTCCGTGCTGCGGCCGGGTGGCTGCTTCGCCTTCCCGGTCGTCGCACCGCCCCGGCCCGGATCGCTCGGCTACTGGATGCTGCTGGGCTTCGACATGGTGATGCGCGTGCGCAACGCGGTGTGGCGCCCGCCGTTCGTCATGTACTACCGCGCCTTCCGGCTCGGGGATGTGCGTGGAGAGCTGGGGCGTGCCGGTTTCCGCGTCGAGCTGATGGCGCTGCCCGAGTTCGGCCACCGGGGCGACGGCAGCCCGCGCGTCCGTATGGTCGTGGCGCGACTGCCGCACTGAGGTGCGGAGTTGCTGAGCGGGGCCCCGCTGCTCGTCGGCTCGGCCCTCGTCCGAAGGGGAGGAGGCCGGTATCGGTGGCCTCCTCGGGTTAGAAGTCCTCCCCGGTACCGACTCCACCCAGCGCCAGTCCGATCGCCGCCTCCGGCCCCAGTTCCCCGCCCTCGCGTACCGCTTCGGTGAATCGGGCGTCGCCCAGGGAGGCGCGCAGCCGGCGTTCGTACTCGCGGTGGAAGACGGTGGTGTCGGGTCTGCCCAACTGCGGCAGCCCCGCCGTGCGCCACAGGCTTCTGCTGACGCCCAGCAGGCGTGCCGCCAGCTCGTCCTCGCCCCGGGCGGCCTGCGCCGCGACCAGCAGGTCGGCGACCGCGGCGGCGCCGAGCCGGTCGTGCACCCGCCACTTCGCGGTCAGCGCCTCGCGGGCCGGGCGCAGCGCCTCGTCCGGTCGGCCGAGGCCGATCCCGGCGAGCGAGACGAAGAAGTCACCCCAGGCCCGCATCCACAACTCGCCCCGCGTCTCGCACTCCTGGCGCAGCCGCTCGGCGACCGAGGCACAGCGCTCGAACGCGGCCTGACCGGCCAGGAGATACGCCTGCAGGGCGAGCGTCATCAGCTGGAAGAACTCGGCGCCACCGTCGCCCCCCGGGGCCTGCCGGGTGCTCCCGTACAGCACCGCCGAGCGCGCCGACTCGCCCCGCACGGCCAGGCTAGCCCCGGTCAACGGCAGCGCGGGAACGGGGAGATGGCGCTCCTCGGCCAGCCACACATAGGCGGTGCTCACCGACTCGGCGGCCTCCAGGTCGTCCGGTACGAGGGTGACCAGCCGGTGCGCCCACACGGCGAGGGTGTGCTCGGGTCCGCCGCCCTCGGAGGCGCGGCGGAGCGCCTGCTCCAGACAGCCCCGGCCCTCCTCCGCGAACCCGCAGGCGAACCAGAAGTACCAGAGGCTGCCCGTGAGCTCGAGCGCGGTCTCCGGCTCGGGCGCCGCCAGACACTCCTCGACCGCCAGCCGCAGATTGGCGTGCTCCGCGGTCAGCCGCTCCGCCCACATCCGCTGGCCGGGCCCCAGCCACTCGGCCTCGCCCTGACGGGCGATCCACCGGAAGTAGTCCCGGTGGCGGCGCCGTACCGCCTCCTCCTCGCCGAGCCCGGCCAGCCACTCGGCGCCGAACGAGCGGACGGTGTCGAGCATCCGGTAGCGTCCCGCTACGCCCTCGCCGTCCCGTGTCACGATCGACTTCTCGCTGAGCGAGGCGAGCAGCGCGAGGACGTCCTCGGCGCTCAACGGGCCGCCGTGGCACACGAACTCGGCCGCCTCCACGTCCCAGCCGCCGACGAACACCGACAGCCGGGCCCACAGCAGCCTCTCCAGCGGTGTGCACAGCTCGTGGCTCCAGCCGATGGCCGTGCGCAGCGTCTGATGCCGGGCCGGCCGAGGCCGGGCGGACGAGACGAGCAGGTCGAAACGCGAGCCCAGCCCTTCCAGCAGCCGGTCGAGAGGGAGGCCCCGCAACCGTACGGCGGCGAGTTCCAGGGCCAGCGGGATCCCGTCGAGGCGGGCGCAGACCGCCGCCACACCGGCCCGGTTGGCCTCGGTGAGCGCGAACGACGGCACCGCGGCCGCTGCCCGGGCCGCGAACAGCGCCACCGCGTCGTCCCGTTCGCCCAGCGGCAGCGGCGCGACCGCCAGCAGCTGCTCGCCCGGTACACCCAGCGCCTGACGGCTGGTCGCCAGC
This sequence comes from Streptomyces sp. NBC_00019, assembly GCF_045041015.1. Lineage (NCBI taxonomy): Bacteria > Bacillati > Actinomycetota > Actinomycetes > Kitasatosporales > Streptomycetaceae > Streptomyces > Streptomyces sp. NBC_00019. Next base: position 1,395,759 of record NZ_CP108302.1, on the reverse strand, counting down.
ACCCGCAACTCCGGTACCTCGGCCAGGAGTTCCTGCACGACGCGCGCACACTCCTCCAGGACGTGCTCGCAGGTGTCCAGGACGAGCAGCAGCGGCGGCCCGGCGAGGTGCTCGCACACGGCCCCGAGGAGCGGCCGCAGGGTCTGCTCGGTCAGCCGGGTCGCCTGCGCCACCGTGTTGGTCAGGAGGTCCGGATTCCTGAGCTCCGAGAGCTCCACCAGCCAGGTCCCGCCACGGAAGGCCGGCTTCGCGACATGCGCGGCGCGCAGCGCGAGCCGGGACTTTCCTACACCTCCCGGCCCCGTCAGCGTCACCAGGCGCGCTGCCCCCAACAGCCCCGCCATTTCGGCGAGTTCGAGCTTGCGGCCGATGAACTCGTTCGCCTCGGCGGGAAGGTTGCCGGTCCTGCCGTCCTGCACAGAGGCCGCCATCGTCCCCCCTCACCGCAACCCGACGGTAGGTCACCCTAGCCCCTGACGGGGAAACGGAATCCGGCGTAGCGTGGAAGCGGTGTCGCCCCGTCGAGGGAGGCGTGCGATGGCCCTCGCATCCGCTGTGACGACCGTGGGCCAGATGCGCCACGGCGACCATCTGCTCCTCGGCTACGACACGGACGAGGAGCGCGAGACCGTCCTCGCCGCGTTCCTGCTCGACGGCCTGGCCAGCGGCCACCGCGGGCTGCTCCTGCCGCCGGCCGACATGCCCGCGGGCGTCGCCCTGTCCTTCCTGGAGGCGCACGGCTGCCGGGTCGACGAGGAGGTCGCGGCCGGCCGGCTGTGCGTCGACGCCCATCTCGCCGCCCCCGAGGGGTTGTGGGACCTGGACGAGATGATCCGCCGCGAGACGCGCCGCGCGGTCGGCGACGGCTTCCTGGGGCTGCGGGTGTGCACGGAGATCCTGCGCGCGCAGGCGGGGAGGGGACTCAAGACACTCCACGACAGCGAACTCCTGCTCGACCCCGTGTTCGCCGCCTTACCGGTGCTCGGCATCTGCCAGTACGACAGCCGGGTCTTCGACGAGACCGAACTGGCCCCGCTCGCCGGGCTCCACCACGGACTGGTGGGCGCCGACCACGTGTGGCGCGACGACCTGCTGTCCATCACCCGCACCTTCGCACCCCCCGGACTCGCCCTCGCGGGGGAGGTGGACGACTCCAACGTCACCGCCGTCGCCCGCGCCCTGCACGCCGAACGGGCCCGCCCCGCGAGTGGCGCCCGCATCCGACTCGACCTGCACGAACTGCACTTCATCGACGTCGGCGCACTGCGTCTGCTGGTCTTCTGCGCTCTCGCCCTCTCCGCGGAGGACGGCACCCTCGTCCTGTCGGGAGTCGCCCCGCACATCCAGCGGGTGATGCGGGTGACCGGCTGGGACCGCGTTCCCGGCCTGCGCTTCGAACCGGACGGAGACACACCATGACCCGCACCCGCTTCGTCCACCAGGCCCTCCCCTACGGCTCGGACGCCGAGTTCCTCGCCGTCACGGCCGACTTCGTCACCGAGGGCCTCGGCGCCGGCGACGCCGTCCTCGCGGTGGTGAGCCCGCACAACATCACCCTGCTCGCCGAGGCGCTCGGCGACCGTTCCCGCGAGGTCGAGTTCGTCGACGCCCACGACTGGTACGACTACCCGTCCCGCACCCTGGGCCGCTACCACGCCTACTGCGACCGGCACGGCACCGAGCGACGTGTGCGCGTCATCGGCGAACCCGTCTGGGCGGGCCGCAGCGCCTTCGAGACCCGGGAGTGGATGCGCTACGAGTCCCTCCTGAACGTCGCCTTCGCCGGTACGGGCCACTGGATCCTCTGCCCGTACGACACCCACGCACTGCCCGCCGACATCGTCCGCACCGCGGCCCGCACCCACCCCGAACTCACCGACGGAACCGCCGACTTCACCGACCCCACGGACTTCTGTGCGGAGTGCGACGCGCCGAGGCCTGCCCGTCTGCCCGCGGGCCCGGACGACCTCCCCTTCGCCCGCGGTGGCTCGGCCGCCGTGCGCCAGGGGCTCGCCGCGTACGCCCGCCGCTTCGGTCTGCCGGAGCAGCGGACGTACGACCTGGTGGCGGCGGTGCACGAGAGCGTCGTCAACGCCCTGCGCTACGGCGGCGGACGGGGCGTCGTACGGCTGGGCAGCGACCCCGAGTACGTCATCTGCGAGATCCGGGACGAGGGAACGCACACCTCGGCGCCCCGACCGCCCTTCCCCGGCCATCTGCCGCCCGAGCCGCGCGCCCCGGGCGGCCACGGGATGTGGCTCGTGCGGCAGTTGACGGACCTGGTCACCGAGGACCTGGACCCGACGGGCTCCGCCGTGCAGCTGTACTTCCGTCGGCCGGCAGCGTGAACTCGTAGACCAGCGCCTCCTGTCGGGCGTCCAGTACGAGGTCGGTGATCTCGAGGGGACGGGCGTACTGGTCGTGCACCCGGCGGGTGACCCGGACCGAGGGGGTGTCCGCGAGCGGGGTGATGGAGTCGCGGTGGTGCAGGGTCAGGCCCGCCTTGCGCATCCAGTCGTAGGCCCGCCGCAGCTGCGCCGACGCGTTGCCGTCGGCGCGTCCGCGATACCGGCCCAGCTCCTCGACCTCGGCGAGTGCCACGGCGGAGAAGGAGGTCACGGCCGTACGCCGGCCCGACTCGTAGCGGTGCATCAGGGTCGGCCGGTGCGGGGCGAGCCCCAGCGCCTCGGCGTGTTCCGGCGGGGGAGTCTCCCAGGTGACGGTCGCCCGGTCGGCCGCACCCGGCCCAGCGGTGTCGGCGCCGACCGGAAAGGCGAGCGTGGACGGAGCCTCGACCGGCGTCGCCGGCAGGGCCGCATGGCTGCCCCGCCGGTCGGTGGCGACCAGACCGTCGCGGCGCAGCACCTGGAGCGCCTGCCGGACGGTCTCCCTGCTGACCCCGAAGTGCTCGGCCAGCTTCCGCTCACCCGGCAGCCGTTCACCGGGTGGGACGGTGCCGTCGCGCAGCTCGCCGAGCAACTCCGTGGCGATCCTCCAGTACAGGGGTTGATCCTCGTGCGGGGTGGTGGTGCGGGCCATGCCGCGCCTCCTGTCGGTGACGTGCCGTAGCCGTGCGGGCTCATTGCGCCACCAGATCTAGCATTGGTCTAAACCACAAGGGAAGGGCGGCCTGTGGGATCGACCGAAACCGGCCCACCCGTCACAGGGCCTCGTAGAGGGCGTCGATCAGCGCCATCTTCCGCGGGTCGTCGGCGATATGAGGCCCCATCCGGTTCATGACGTAACCGAGCGACACCTCCGCCTCGGGGTCGGCCAGCCCACAGGAACCGCCGAACCCGTCGTGCCCGAAGGCCCGGGGATTGGGCCCGTACGACGCGTTCGCCCCGCTGAGCCACAACCCCAGCCCGATCTCGGTCTCGCTCTCGAAACCGGCGCCCAGCACCAGGTCCCGGCAGCTGCCCTGCCCCTCGCGCACCCGCTCGGCCGCCTCGGGCGACAGGATGCGACGGCCGTCCCACGTCCCACGTCCCGCGAAGACGCCGTACAGCTGGGACACGGCACGGGCGGTCCCGTGGCCGTTGACGGCGGGGATCTCGGCGGCCCGCCACTCGGGTGTGTTCGCCTCGGTCGCACCGGCCGGCGGGTTGGCCAGCGCCGCCAGCGCGAGGGGCGCCAACTGGCTGAAGATCGCGGCCTGTTCACTGCTCGACGCGGCCGGCGGATGGACCAGCTCGGCCGCGCGCCCGTACTCCTTCTCCGGCAGCCCCACGGTGAAGTCGATGCCGAGCGGCCCGGTCACCTCCCGCTCCAGGAAGGCTCCTGGAAGCAGCCCCGACACCCGCCGCACCACCTCGCCGACCAGGAAGCCGTACGTCAGCGCGTGGTACCCGGACCGCGAGCCCGGTTCCCACCAGGGCTCCGTCTCCGCGAGCCGCCGCGTCGTCAACTCCCAGTCGTAGAGCTGCTCCAGCGAGTGCGGCTCCCGCGGTCCGGACAGCCCCGCCCGATGCGACAGCAGATGTCGTACGAGCACCTTCTCCTTGCCCGCCGCGGCGAACTCGGGCCAGTACACGGCCACCGGCGCGTCGAAGTCCAGCAGCCCCCGGTCGGCGAGGATGTGCGCGCACAGGGCCACGGGCCCCTTCGAGGTCGACCACACATTGACCAGCGTGTCCCGCTCCCACGCCCGCGTGCGCGCGGCGTCCGCCCACCCGCCCCACAGATCCACCACGGTCCGCCCGCCGACCGTGACGGCAACCGCCGCCCCCAGCTCGCCCCGCTCCCGGAAGTTCTCCTCGAACGCGACACGCACCGCCGCGAAACGCTCGTCGCAGTGGCCCTGAACGCGGGCTTCGTGCTCGGACATGGCTGGCCTCCGTCGTCCGCCGAAAGCCCGGACCGCGACACTGCGGTCCGGGCCCGATGAACGTACCGACTGGTCGGACTGGAGGGAAGACCCGGTTCCTCAGACGTACGAGCGCAGCCAGCGCAGCTTGACGGCCTGCTGGTAGGGGCCGCCGCCCTCGTGGTCGTTGAAGTCGTAGACCTCGATCTCCTTGTCCTCGTGCGCCCAGGCGTTGAACGCGGCGAAGACCGTCGAAGGCGGGCAGGTCTGGTCCTCCAGGGCCGTGGAGAAGAGGGCCGGGGCGCGGCCGCGGGTGGCGAAGTGGACGCCGTCGAAGTAGGACAGGGTGCGCAGGGCGTCCTCGGTGCGGCCGCGGTGGGTCTTGAGGAACAGGCCGATCTCGCGGTACGGGTGACGGTCCGTCAACTTCGCCGCTCGGGGGTAGTCGCACAGGAACGGCACGTCCGGCGCGACGGCTACCAGGTCCGGGACCAGACCGCCCACGGCGATCGTGATGCCGCCGCCCTGGCTCGTGCCGAGCACGACCGTGCGGGAGGCGTCGGTCGAGGGATGCGAACGGGCCGCCTCGACGGCGCGCACCCCGTCCGTGAACACCCGGCGGTAGTAGTAGTTCTCGGGTGCGTCGATGCCACGCGTCATGAAACCGGGGTAGGCGGGCGCCCCGCCCACCGGATCCGCCGTGCCGCCGCCCCCGCCCCACGCGCTGCCCTGGCCGCGGGTGTCCATCACGAAGTGCGCCCGGCCCGTGGACGCCCACAGCAGATGCTCGTGCGGCAGCCCGCGCCCGCCTCCGTACCCGATGAACTCCACGACCAGCGGCACCGGTTCGGCGGCCCCGGCGGGCAGCGTCAGCCAGCCCTTCACCGGGTGCCCGCCGAACCCCGCGAACGTCACGTCGTACACCTCGACCGTCGTCAGACCGGTGTCGACGAGTTCGAAACGGGCGTCCAGATCGTGCCCACGGGCCTCCTGGAGGGTCTTGGACCAGAACGTGTCGAAGTCCTCGGGCTCGACGGACGCGCTGCGGTACTCGTGGAGCTCGTCGAGGGGGAGGTCGAACAGGGCCATGTAGGACCGCCTTTGAAGAGGGCCGGTGATGATCACACCGTACGTGTGACGTCCGACGACTCGCCAGGCCTTTGGCCAGGTACCTGTCTACGATGACGCCATGACGTCAGCCGTGGATCTGCTGGTCAAGGACGCCGGACTGCTGGTCGTGGACGGGGACCGGGAGATCCCCGGCGGCTGGGTCGCCGTCGCCAATGGTCGGGTCACCGCCGTGGGCACCCCGGGAAGCGAACCCGAGGCCGCGACGAGCGTCTCCGCGGCGGGACGGCTCGTCACCCCGGGCCTGGTCAACACGCACCATCACATCTACCAGAACCTCACCCGCTCCTACGCGCCCGCCGTGAACGGCACGCTCTTCGACTGGCTGACCACGCTCTACCCGCTGTGGGCCGCCCTCGACGAGGAGGCCGCGTACGTCTCCGCGTACGTGGGCATGGCCGAGCTGCTCATGGGCGGCTGCACGACCTCCTCGGACCATCTCTACGTCCACCCGCGGCCACGCCTGGTCGACGCCGAGATCAGCGCCGCCCGAGACATCGGCTTCCGCTTCCACGCGACGCGGGGCTCGATGACCCGGTCCGTCGAGGACGGGGGACTGCCGCCGAGGAGCGTCACACAGACCACGGACGAGGTGCTCGCCGACAGCGAGCGTCTGATCAAGGCCCACCACGACCCGGCGCCGGGCGCCCTGATCCGCGTCGCGCTCGCTCCCTGCTCGCCGTTCTCGGTCACCAAGGACGTCATGACGGCCACGGCCGAGCTCGCCGAGCGCCACGACGTACGCCTCCACACCCACCTGGCCGAGGACCACGACGAGGACACGTACTGCCTGGAGACCTACGGTTGCCGGCCCGTGGAGTACTTCGAGGACTGCGGCTGGATGAGCGACCGGACCTGGGTCGCCCACTGCATCTACCCGAACGACGACGAGATGCGGCGCCTCGCGGCCGCGGGCGTCGGCGTGGCGCACTGCCCCAGCTCCAACATGCTGATCGGCGGCGGCACGGCCCGGGTCCGGGAGATGCGCGAACTCGGCCTGCCCGTCGGCATCGGCTGCGACGGCTCGGCCTCCACGGACCACGCCTCCCTCTGGATGGAGACCCGGAACGCCCTGCTGCTCGGCCGCTACCGCGGCGGCCCCGGTGCGATGACCGCGCGGGACGCCCTCGACATGGCCACCCGCGGCTCGGCTCGCTGCCTCGGCCGCGACGAGGAGATCGGCCATCTGCGCCCCGGCGCCTGCGCCGACCTCGTCGTCTGGGACCTCCACGAGGTCGCCCTCGCGGGCGCGCTCAGCGACCCGGTGGAGGCCTGGCTGCGCTGCGGGCCGGCCCGGGCATGGACGACGGTGGTCGGCGGGCGGGTCCTCGTCGACCGCGGGGAACCGGTGCTGCCGGGACTGGCGGGGGCGTTGCGGGACCACGGGCGGATCGCCCGGCGGATGCAGGGGGTGGGCTGACGCAGGACCGCGGCCGCTCACGTGGGCGGGCTTACGCCCACCGCCACCGCGACCACTCCGGCTCGGTGCGCGCCCACTCCTCCTCCCACTCCGCCAGCCGGTGCCGCGTGGCCACATGCCGTACGGCGGCACGGCCCAGGAGGATCAGAGCGGCCGCGCCGCCCGTGGCGCAGGCGCCCATGGTGAGGGTGTACTGCCAGACGGAGAAGCCGTCCGGGGGCGGCTTGACGTTGCGGCCCCGGGAGTCGAACCACACCTCGACCACCTCACCGTCGCGCGTACCGCCCGGGACCCGCGCCGTGGTGGTCCGCTCGCGCCCGCCCGGCTCCGTCCAGCGGACCGTCGTGAGGTACGTGTGCTGTCGGGCTCCCTGCATCGTCGGCGGCGAGCCGGGATCCACGCCGACCACCTCGGCCCGCACGCTGTGCCGCTCCGCACGCTGGGACGCCGCGGTCGCCTGCGCCTCGGAACGGGCCCATCCGGCCGCGGCCACCCCGGCGAGCGGCGCTCCCACGAGCAGCAGCACGGCGACGGCCAGCGCTGTCCACGCCTCGACGACGTCCGACCGGCGCCGCAGCGGATTCCGCCGCCACCGCCAGCCGCGCACCCGGGTTCGCATGTCGACCTCCGCACCGCGTACGCCTGCGAGTGGCCACACAGAACCAGTACCCGCTCACAGCCTCGCTGCACAGGAGTGCCCGGCAGTGTTGCCGTGAAACGGAGGGATGGCGGGGAGGGTCAGCCGAACCGTTCGATCCGGATCCGCTCCACCGGCTGTCCCGCCGCGACCAGCAACCGCGACGCGTGCTCCGCGAAGGCATTGGAGCCGCACACATAGGCCTCCCACCCACCGGGAGGCTGCTCGGCCAGGAGCGGCTCCACATGTGCGGCCGCCATACGTCCCACCGGTACCCCTTGCGGCGCCCTGCGAGTGAAGACGGGCGTCGTCTCGGCGTCGAACTCGCCCGCGTAGATGAGCTCCTCGGGACTGCGCGCCGACACCAGGAGCCGCAGCGGTACGGACAGGCCCTGTGCCCGGTGGTGCCGCACCATCGACATCAGCGGGACGACCCCGGAGCCGGCGCCGATCAGCAGCGCGGGCCGGTCGCCGGGCCAGGCGAAGAAGCCGCTGAGGGGGCCGCGCACCTCGACCTCGTCACCGGGCTTGGCGACGGCGTGGAACCAGCCCGACACCTCGCCGCCCTCGACATGGTCCAGGGTCAGTTCGATGTGCCCCGCATCGTCGGGCGCGGACGCGATCGAGTAGTGGCGCTGTGCCACATAGCCGTCCTCGGCGGTCAGCCGCAGCATCAGATGCTGACCGGGCAGATGCCCCGCCCAGGCGGGCACCGCGAACCGGAAGGTGGCGGCGTGCGGAGTCTCCCGGCGGATCTCGGTGAGCGTGGCGGTCTGCCACAGCGCGGCGGCCCGGTTGCTCACGGCGATGCGCCCGGGTACGGCGAACCGCGTCGGGGGAGTGAAGGAAGGCGTTTCCATGGCCTGCTCAGTCACCGGAGTACCTCTGCTCCTCCCACGGGTTGCCCCGCGCGTGATAGCCGTTCTGCTCCCAGAACCCCGGCTCGTCCTGGTCGAGGAGCCGCAGGCCCGCGATCCACTTGGCGCTCTTCCAGAAGTACAGGTGGGGTACGAGCAGCCGCGCCGGCCCTCCGTGCTCGGGGGACAGCGGCTTCCCGTCGAACTCCCAAGCGATCCACGCCTTGCCGCCGGTCACGTCGGCCAGCGGCAGGTTGGTGGTGTAGCCCGTGTGGGAGTAGGCGACGACATGGGTGGCGGACCCATGGGGGCGCACCGCGTCCAGGAACGCGTCCAGGGACACGCCCCCGAACCGCACCCCGAACTTCGACCAGCTCGTCACACAGTGGATGTCACCCTCGTACACCGAACCCGGCAGCGCGTGCGCCTCGTCCCAGTCCCAGGTGTGCGGTTCCTCGACCAGCCCGTCGACGCGGAAGGTCCACTCGGCCGGCGACAGCTCCGGTGTGACCTCCGCGGACAGCACGGGCCAGTCGTCGCCCGCGTCGTACTGGCCGGGAGGCAGCCCGGCGTTGAGGACGCGGGGGCGTCCGGTGAAGCCTCGGGTGACGTTCATGGTTCAACCGTACGCTGTGGTCGGCGGTGCTCCGTCCCTGGTCAGGACGGCGATCATTGCGGCCGTATGAACACTCCGCCGCCCTGGGAATAGCTGTTCGCCGATCTTCCTTCCGACTGGTGCCCGGCGCGAGCGAAGGAGAGTGGGAGCCATGCCCAAGGCGTACGTGTTCACGCGGTACGGCGGTCCGGAGACCGAGGCACTCGTCGAGGTCGAGCGGCCCGTGTCCGGACCCGGACAGCTGCTGGTCGCCGTGCGTGTCGCCGGCGTGAATCCGGTCGACTGGAAGCTGCGGACCGGATATCGCCGGCCCACCGGCACCGGCGAGCGCGTGTTCCCCGCGGTCCTCGGCAGCGAGGTCTCCGGTGTCGTCGAGGCGGTCGGCGACGGCGTCGACGGGTTCGCCGCCGGGGACGAGGTCTTCGGCAACACCCTGACCGGCGGCTACGCCGAGTACACCCTGGTGCCCGTCGCGCTGGCCGCGCGCAAGCCCGCCGGGCCGGCCTTCGCCGACGCCGCGACCCTGCCCGTGGCCGCCGCGACGGCGTACGACGGGGTGCGTCAGCTGGATCTGCCCACGGGGGCGACCCTGCTGGTCACCGGCGCGGGCGGCGGGGTCGGTGCCGCGGCCGTGCAGATCGCCCGGGCGCTCGGAATCCGCGTGGTGGGCGTCGCGAGCACGGGCAAGAAGGACTTCGTCGAGTCGCTGGGCGCCGTCCACGTCCCGTCGGGACCGGGCTGGTCCGACCGGGCGCGGGCGGCGGCACCGGACCGCGTCGACGGGGTCTACGACCTCGTCGGCGGCGAGGTGCTGACCGAGGCGGCGAAGCCGCTGACCGACCGGACGAAGCTGATCACCGCAGGGGCGTCGGAGCAGGACGTGGAGCGGCTGGGCGGCGCCCGGGTGACCCGGGCCCGTGGCTCCGCCGTACTGGACGCCGTGGCGCGGCTGGTGGTGAAGGGCGATCTGGACCCACATGTCGTGCGGCGGTTCCCGCTCGCCGAGGCCGGCGAGACGTTGCGCACCGTCGAGGACGGTCATGCGCGCGGCAAGGTCGTGATCGAGGTCGCCGGATGAGCCACGGCACGACGCCGGCGGGCACGCCCCGCCCCGGCACACCCCACATCCTCGACGACCCCGCGCTCGCCTCCCTGACCGGGCCGCACGCGCACTTCGCCGAGCGCCGCGGACGCGTCGTGCGCTATCCGCTGGACGTCTCGCCCTGGCTGGCCCTGCCCGACGAGCCGGACGCCGATGACTGGGCCGACCTCGCGGCGCTCGCGGGTCCCGGCGCCGAGGTCCCGCTGCCCGGCTACCGGGGCGAGGTGCCGGACGGCTGGGAGATCACGGCCCGCATCGACGGCGTACAGCTCGTCGACGACGGGGTGGCCGCCGCACCGGAACCGGAAGCCGTGCGCCTCGGCCCCGCCGACGTGCCCGAGATCCTCGACCTGGTCGAGCGCACTCGCCCGGGGCCGTTCCTGCCGCGCACCATAGAGATGGGTACCTACCTGGGCATACGCCGGGACGGTGCCCTCGTGGCCATGGCGGGGGAGCGGCTCCACCCGCCCGGGTGGACCGAGATCAGCGCGGTCTGCACCGACCCCGCCTTCCGCGGCGAGGGCCTGGCGACCCGGCTGATCCACGCCGTCGCGTACGGCATCAGGGAGCGCGGCGAGACGCCGTTCCTGCACACGGGCGCGGGGAACACCGGTGCGATCCGGCTGTACGAGTCCCTGGGCTTCCGGCTGCGTCGTCAGACCGCGTTCGCCGCGGCACGGGCCCCGGAGCGGCTGGTGGCCGTGTCCTAGGAGTTCAGTCCTCCTGCGGGCCCGGCCCGGCGTTGTACCGCACGAGGTAGTCGGCGAACCGCGCGAGATCCTCCTCCGGCCAGTTCGCGAGCCGCTCCTGGAAGGCGGCCCGGCGGCTCACGGTGACCTGGGCGAGGATCCGCCGGCCGGTCTCCGTCAGATGCAGCACCTGGACACGGTGGTCCTCCGGGTCCAGGCGCCGCTCGACGAGCGCGGCGCGTTCCAGCGCGGTCACCTGGCGGCTGACGGTGGACTTGTCGAGGGCGTAGTGCGCGGCGAGGTCGGTGGCCCGGCAGCCGTCGCGCTCCTCCAGGTGCCCGAGCAGCGTGTACGAGACCAGCGACAGCTCGGGGTGCATACGGCCTGCCGAGGCCCGGGCCCGCCGGGCGAAGATCGTCATCTCGCGCTGGATGCTCTCGACGGCCTCGGTTGCGTCCATGGGACCTCCTCCACGGTTCTGGTTGCATAGTACAACTTGAGGGTGTTGTGTATGCCGACCAAGGGAGATCGTGAACGGGTAGGGTTGCTGCTTCCATGACTTCCACTTCTGCCTCCTCGCGCGACTCCGTCGTGGCGGCACTGCGCGCCGCGGGCTGTGTCTTCGCCGAGGACGAGGCCCAGTTGCTCCTCACCGCCGCCCGCACCCCGGACGAACTCACGGCGATGGTGGACCGCCGCGCCTGCGGCGCCCCCCTCGAACTCGTCGTCGGCTGGGCCGAGTTCCGCGGGCTGCGCATCGCCGTGGAACCCGGGGTCTTCGTGCCCCGCCGCCGCACCGAGTTCCTGGTCGAACAGGCCCTCGCCCACGCCCCGGACGCCTCCGTCGTCGTGGACCTGTGCTGCGGCTCGGGCGTCGTGGGAGCGGCCCTCGCCGACGCGCTCGGCGGCGCCGAACTGCACGCCACCGACATCGACCCGGCCGCGGTGCGCTGCGCGGGCCGCAACATTGCCCCCTTCGGCGGCCACGTCCACGCGGGCGACCTCTACGAGGCGCTGCCCGAGCGACTGCGCGGCCGCGTCGACATCCTCGCGGCGAACGTGCCGTACGTCCCCTCCGACGAGGTCGCGTTCCTGCCTGCTGAGGCACGCGAACACGAGCCGCTGGTCGCCCTGGACGGGGGCAGCGACGGTCTGGACGTGCTGCGCAGAGTCGCCGCCGAGGCCTCCAAGTGGCTTGCGCCCGGCGGCTGTCTGCTCGTGGAGACGAGCGAACGACAGGCGCCCACGGCCGTCGACGCCTTCGCCCGCGGTGGACTGACATCGCGGGTGGTCGTCTCCGAGGAGTGGTACGCCAACGTCGTGATCGGCGTCAGGTCGTAGCGCCGCCGCCGGAGGGGCTCGGTTCGGGCCTTTCGCGGTGGCCGTGGCCCGGGAGCCCGTCGCGCCAGTTCTCGGGGCCCTTGCGCTCCCAGGTGCCGGCGACGGCATGGGAGGCCGTCCGGGTGCCGCCGTCGGACCGGGTGCCGGCCACGTAGACCGTTTCGTCCTGCTTCAGGTCGTCGGCCCCGGAACCCTTGGCGCCCTCACGCAGGACGGTCGTGTCCGCGTTCACGGTCCACGTCCACCGGGCCCCGTCCTCGCTCTTGACGGTCACCTGGTCGCCGTCGACCTTCTCGACGGTGCCGCGCTGCCATACCCGGACGACCCACTCGCCGGTGTCCCGGTCCTTGACGGTGGTCTCGCCGTGCACGGCCTCGCCGCCGGCGCCGAACCTCCAGCCGGGGCCGTGCCGTTCGCCCGGTGCGTGCGGGGAGGAGGAGGGCGAGCCGGAGGCGGCGGGCGTCGCCCCGCCGTCCGAGCCCGACGAGGTGGCGGCGTAGGCGACCACGGTGCCGCCGAGGGTGAGGGCCGCGACCGCGGCCGCCGCGGTCACCGCCCGTGCGCGCACGGACCGACGTCGCCAGCGGTCCCGTAGCGGAGTGTCCTCGCCCGGCCCGACGAGTACCTCGGGCGGTGTCGCTTCCTGATCCGGACCGTGCGTCATGGCTCGCTCCCACCCGGCATCCCGATGTCACGCCTTGCTGAGATTGTGAGGGGCGGCCGATAAGAAGCGGGTAACGAGTTCCTGTGAATCGGGAAGGTCAACTCGGCGTCTGGGCGCGGGCGATGAGCAGCGCCACGTCGTCGGAGTTGTCCGGCTGGTGCAGCGTGCGCAGCAGGAGGTCGCACACCTCCTCCAGCGGGCGGTCGGGGCCGTCGAGGAGGTCCAGGAGCGCGTCCAGGCGTTCGTCGAGGGGGTGTTGGCGGGTCTCGACGAGACCGTCCGTGTAGAACACCAGCCGGTCACCGGGTTCCAGGTCGACGGTCGTGGTGGAGAAGGCGACCCCGCCCACGCCCAGCGGCGCCCCGGTGGGCAGGTCGAGGAGTTCCGGCTTGCGTCCCGCGCGGAGGCGGACGGGCGGCAGATGCCCGGCGTTGGCGATCCGGCACTGGCGCAGATGCGGGTCGTGGATGGCGTAGACGCAGGTGGCGATGGAGTCCTTGAGGTCCTGGGTGATCCGGTCGAGGTGCTCCAGGAGCCGGGCCGGTTCCAGGTCCAGGGAGGCCAGGGTGTTCGTCGCGGTGCGCAGCCGGCCCATGGTCGCGGCGGCGTTGATGCCGCTGCCCATCACGTCGCCCACGACCAGCGCTGTCTTGCAGCCGTCGAGGGGGATCACGTCGAACCAGTCGCCCCCGACCTCGGCGGTCGCTCCCGCGGGCTGGTAGCGGGAGGCGACCTCCAGGCCGCCCGTCACCGACGGATGGCTGGGCAGCAGACTGCGCTGCAGGGTCAGGGCGGTGTCGCGGGCGTTCTGGTACCAGCGGGCGTTGTCGATCTGCACGGCCGCGCGGGCCGCCAGCTCCCGGGCCAGCAGCAGGTCGTCCTCGCTGAACGGCAGCGGGTTGCGGGTGCGTTTGAGGTCGAGGGCGCCGAGCACCTCGCCGCGCGCGATCAGCGGCACGGCCAGATACGAGTGGACGCCCGCGCGGGCCAGCTGTTCCGCCGCCTCGGGGGAGCGGGCGATGCGGGGCAGGTCGGCCTCCTGGACCTCGGCCACCATGACCGGCCGGCCCGTGCGCACGCACTCGGTGACGAGACGGTCGGCGCCGTACCGGGCGACCTGTCCGGGCGGGTCGGCGGCACTGAGGGCCTCCGAGGGGTGGTCCGCCTGGACGGCGAGGGCACGGATCACGGCATCCTCGGTGGGGCCGAGGATGCTGCGTCTGCCCTCCCCCACCGCGTCCAGCAGATCCACGGCGGCGATGTCGGCGAGCTCCGGCACGGCGACGTCGGCCAGCTCACGGGCCGTGCGGTCCAGCTCCAGGGTGGTGCCGATCCGGGCGGAGGCGTCCGCGATGACGGCGAGGCGCCGCCGGGCCGCCTCCGCCGCTTCGGCCGCCCGATGCTGCTCGGTGATGTCCACGACCGAGGAGGCGACGCCCAGCACGGTGCCGACCGCGTCCTCCAGCCGGTAGAGCGAGATCGACCAGGCATGGTCCTCGTCCGGGTCGGCCGGGGTGCGGCCCAGGGTGTGCTGGTCGACGAGCGGGCGACCGGTCTCCAGGACCCCGCGTGCCGCGGCCTCGATGCCGTCGACGTCGATCTGCGGCAGGACCTCGCCCATGGTCCGGCCGATGTGCTCCTCGGCCGGGACGCCGTTGAGCCGTTCGAGTGCCGGGTTGACCGAGACGTACCGCAGATCGGTGTCCAGGACGGCGAGCCCGATGGGGGACTGGGAGATCATCCGCGTCGACAGCGCCACGTCCCGTTCCAGACCGCGCACGGTGTTCTGGTCGGCCGCGAGCCCCAGCGCGTACACGTCCCCGCGGTCGTCGAGGAGCCGCATGTTGCGGAACTCCACCAGCCGCGTGCTGCCGTCCTTGCGCCGGATCGGGAAGGCACCGGCCCAGCCCTCACCTGTGACCATGACGTCGGCGAACAGCTTGACGACCAGGTCGAGGTACTGCTCATGGACCATGATCCGGGCGGCGAACTGCCCCAGCGCCTCGCGTGCCGAGTAGCCGAACAGCTCCTCGGCCTGCGGACTCCACAGCACGATCTTCCCCTCGGCGTCCAGGACCACCGAGGCCACACCGAGCACGTCGAGCAGCCCGCTGGGCCCTACCGCCCCGCGCACCGGCCCGTCGCCCTCGGCGACCGGAGACCCGGTTGCACTCATCGCACGCACCGCCTTCGACCGTCCACACGGCACGTCGTCCCCCGTGCCGACTCCCCTGTTGTACCGCGCTCAACCGTCGCCGGAGCGCCTCTGGCGCCCTCTTCCACCATCCCTCAACACACCGCAGAGCGTCCGGCGACGTTAGCAGTACGGCGCCTCCCCCCTTTGGTCTGTACATGACCACGAAGCCCCGCCAGACTGTCCGCCGAGCACGCCCACCCCCACAGAGGAGTCGCCCGCCATGGCCCTGTGCGCCCGGCAACGTTGTCACGCCGTCCTCACCGGACTCGTCGCCCTCGCCGCCGTCCTCTCCGCCACCCCGCCCGCGTCGGCCGCCGACACCTGGACCGAGGTCGGCTCGGACCGCGCCGACCCCCTCACCGAGAGCCAGGGCCTGACCTCGGTCGAGGTCCCGGCCGGCAGCGCCAACCGCTACACCGGGATCGGAACCATCCCCGCCTCCGTGTCCAGCCGCGGCTGGAACCACGTCGGCGACCCGGACGCCTCGTACGACGGCTACTACATCGAGCCGTACCAGGCCGACTCGGGCACCGCGAAGATGTTCCGGGTGCAGGCGCCGGGCGGTGCCTGGTCGGAGTACGTCCACACGCTCGGCAGCGGGGAGGCGCTGAACAACTCCTGGGTCGCCATCGCCCCCGCCGGCCAGTGGATGCTCGCGGGTGAGTACGGCACCATGAGCCGGCTGCTGGTCTTCCCGACCCCCGGCGTCAACACGAGCACCTCGCCCTCCGCGAATCTCCCGCAGGCGGCCACCGTCGATCTCGACCACGCCGTACGGGACGTACAGGGCTGCGACTTCGTCACCGCGACCCGGTTGCTGTGCTCCTCCGACGACCCGGCGGGCACCCTCTTCGGGATCACCAAGCCGCTGCTCCAGATCGACCTCTCCGCCGCGCCGAACGGCACGTCGAACGTCACCGGGCATGTGACGGCCCTGCGGCAGCTCCCGTTGCGCAGCGGCTGCTCGGGGGCGTTCGAGGCGGAGGGCATCGACTACGACCGCCGGAACGGGACGCTGCGGGTGATCGTCGTGTCGCCCGGGTTCTGTGTGCTGACCGACAGCAAAACGTACCGGTTCACGAAGAGCTGAGGTCTTCACTGGTCCCGTCGGCACAGTGGTGCTTTTCTGGGGATGTGGCGCGGTTCGCGGGGAACCCGTGGCTACCGCGCCACTGCCACGAGAGGAGCCATCGTGATGGACCGATCGCATGAGGAGCCCGTCTCCGTCGAGATCAGCGGATGCAGCAAGGAGGACGCCCGGATCGTGTTCGACACGCTGGCCACGTGCTTCGAGTCCGACCGGGGTGCCGACGAGGTGCCGCAGCAGCTTCACGAGACGCGGCCCATGGTGTGGCTCGGGACGTTCGAGGTCACCGACACGCACGAGTGTCCGCCGCCCGCGAGGCTGTCGTCCTCCGTGGAGGCCGACGCACAGGGTGGCTACTGGGCGATCGAGCGGTTGCGCACCACGCTGGACTCCATGTTCACGGTGCGTGATCTGTCGTCGGCGTCCGGGGACCAGGAGCGCGAGCTGCATGTTCGTCTGGAGAGCCGCTGAGTGTGGGGTTGTCAGTTGTCTGCGGGGCAGCAGTGGGGGCTGGTCGCGCAGTTCCCCGCGCCCCTTTGGGGCGCGAGTAGGTGCCGTACGGCCTCCCGGTACACGGCGTGAACTGTCCGCAGGTCCGCCAGGCACGCCCGTTCGTCCGTGCTGTGCAAACCCTCGTACCGCACGCCGAAGCCCGCCGTGGCCGGGATGCCTTCCGCCGCCAGCAGGTTGCCGATGTTCGACGGGCCTGCCGTCTTCGCCCGGACCGTCAGCCCCGCACGGGCGGCCGCGTCCAGGAGTGCGGCGGCGGGCTGCTCGTCCTCGGCGAGACGGAAGGGTGGCCAGGAGGCCACCGGAGTGACCGTGGCCGGTGTGCCCAGCTCTGCCGTTGCCGCGCGGACCAGGGCCTCCGCCGCCCGGGCGTCGAAGGTGGGCGTAGTGCGGATGTCCACGCCCACCTCGCAGCGGTCCGGCACCACCGAGAAGCCCTCGCCGCCCCGGATCGAGGTCACCGTCAGCTTCGGCGGCAACGGGAACTCCCCGTGGGCGCCCGGTAGTTCGCTCTCCTCCAGGAGCCGTACGAGCCGCGCCGCACGGGACACCGCACCCGGCGTCGTACGCCTCGCCCCCGAGTGCCCCGACTCCGCGTGCACCGCGATCGTCGCCCGCCAGAACCCCCGCCCGCCGACCACCACCTCGGCCGGTCCGGGGTAGCCGATCATCACCCCGGCCGGGCGCACCGCCGCCGGATCGGCCAGATAGGCGCGGGCGCCGCCGAAGCCGCCGGTGTGCTCGTCGACGTCCAGCAGGACCGCGAGCCCGCCGTGAAACGTACGGCCGTGCAGCTTTGCCGCGATGTCGCAGAACATCGCCGCCGCGAGCTTGGAGTCGGCCGCTCCCCGCCCCCGCAACCAGCCGTCCACGACGTCCCCGCAGTCCGGCGGGAACGACCAGGCGCCCTCGTCGCCGTAGGGGGCGGTGTCCACGCAGGCGTCCAGCGCCCACCACGGTCCGGGCAGGCCGCCCGAGACCTCCACCAGCAGGCCGGTGAGGCCGCCCCCTTCGCCGTACAGGCGCCGATGCGGCAGCTCGCGCGTGGTCAGCCAGTCCTCCAGAACGCCCAGGACAGGGGCGTAGTCGTCGATTCCGCCGCGACTCGGGCGGCGGATCAGCTGCTGGGCGAGTTCGACGATCTCCGCGGTCATGGGGCCACTGTGCCCGAGGGTGTCCCGTGTCACGCATCCTCGATTATGCAACTAGTTGCAAAAAGCGCCCGGTGTCCTCTACAACAGAAGTCACGACACCCGCGCACGGAGGGCCCCATGAGCCGTTACCCGCACCTGCTGAGCCCGCTGGACCTGGGCTTCACCACGCTGCCCAACCGGGTCCTCATGGGCTCCATGCATGTCGGCCTGGAGGAGGCCGAGCGCGGCTTCGAGCGGATGGCGGCGTTCTACGCGGCACGCGCGCGTGGGGGAGTGGGCCTGATCGTCACCGGCGGTATCGCGCCCAACGAGGCGGGACGGCCGTACGACGGCGGCGCGAAGCTCACCACCGAGGCGGAGGCCGAGCAGCACCGGGAGATCACCGAGGCCGTGCACAGCGAGGGCGGCCGCATCGCGATGCAGATCCTGCACTTCGGCCGGTACGCCTACCACGAGGGCCTCGTCGCGCCGAGCCCGATCCAGGCGCCGATCAGCTGGTTCCCGCCCCGTGAGCTCACCGACGCCGAGGTCGAGCAGACCATCGACGACTACGCCCGCGCCGCCACTCTGGCCAGGCAGGCCGGTTACGACGGCGTCGAGATCATGGGCTCCGAGGGTTACCTCATCAACGAGTTCATCGCCACGCAGACCAACCACCGCACCGACCGCTGGGGCGGGTCGTACGAGAACCGCATGCGGTTCCCCGTCGAGATCGTGCGGCGGGTGCGCGAGGCCGTCGGCGAGGACTTCATCATCATCTATCGCCTGTCCATGCTGGATCTCGTCCCCGGTGGCTCCACCCACGACGAGGTCGTCACGCTCGCCAAGGCCGTCGAGGCGGCCGGCGCGACCATCATCAACACCGGCATCGGCTGGCACGAGGCCCGTATCCCCACCATCGCCACGTCGGTGCCGCGCGGCGCCTACACCTGGGTGACCAAGAAGCTCATGGGCGAGGTCGGCATCCCCCTCGTCACCACCAACCGCATCAACACCCCCGAAGTCGCCGAGGAGTTGCTCGCCGACGGGTACGCGGACATGGTGTCCATGGCCCGCCCGATGCTCGCCGACCCCGACTTCGTCACCAAGGCCGCGGCGGGCAGGCCCGAGGCCATCAACACCTGCATCGGCTGCAACCAGGCCTGCCTCGACCACACCTTCAGCGGTCAGATCACCTCCTGCCTGGTCAACCCGCGCGCCTGCCACGAGACCGAGCTGGTGCTGTCGCCGACCCGGCTGCGCAAGCGGGTCGCGGTCGTGGGTGCGGGCCCCGCGGGACTGGCCTGCGCCGTCTCGGCGGCCGAGCGCGGTCATGACGTGACGCTCTTCGACGCCGCGAGCGAGATCGGCGGCCAGCTCAACGTCGCCCGCCAGGTCCCCGGCAAGCAGGAGTTCGACGAGACCATCCGCTACTTCCGCCACCAGCTCGACCGGCACGACGTCGAGGTACGGCTGAACACCTGGGTCGCCGCCGAGGACCTCTCCGCCTTCGACGAGGTCGTCGTCGCCACCGGCGTCACCCCGCGCACCCCCGACATCCCCGGTGTCGACCACCCGAGCGTCGTCGGCTACCTCGACGTCCTGCGCGACCGCGTTCCCGTCGGCCGGCGGGTCGCCGTCCTCGGCGCGGGCGGCATCGGCTTCGACGTCGCCGAGTTCCTCACCGACGGCGGCGACAAGGCGCACGAGGACCCGGCGACGTACTTCCGTCTCTGGGGCGTCGACATGGACCACACCGGCCCCGGCGGACTCGCCGCCCCCGAGCGCCCCGCCCCGCCGCGCGCCGTGCATCTGCTCCAGCGCAAGACCACCAAGGTCGGCGCGGGGCTCGGCAAGACCACCGGCTGGATCCACCGCACCGAACTCAAGCACCGCGGCGTCACCATGGTCCCGGGCGTGCGCTACGACCGGATCGACGACGCCGGACTCCATGTCACCGTCGGCGAGGAGAGCACGGTCCTGGAGGTCGACACCATCGTCCTGTGCACCGGACAGGAGCCGCGCCGCGAGTTGTACGAGGCACTGGTCGCCGCCGGTGTGAGCGCCCACCTCATCGGCGGTGCCGACGTGGCCGCCGAACTGGACGCCAAGCGGGCCATCAAGCAGGGCACCGAGGTCGCGGCCGCCCTCTAGGGGGCCGTCCCTAGGATGACTCCATGTCACTCCCGCACGCGATCCTCACCGCCCTGCTGGAACGGCCGTCCTCGGGGCTGGAGCTGACCCGCCGTTTCGACAAGTCGATCGGCTACTTCTGGTCGGCGACGCATCAGCAGATCTATCGCGAGCTGGGAAAACTCGAGGCGGAGGGCCACATCCGGGCCCTTGCGTCGGAGCAGCCGGCCCGTGGGCAGAAGAAGCGGTACGAGGTGCTGCCGGCGGGCCGGGACGAACTGGCCCGCTGGACCGCCGCGTCCCAGGACCCCAAGCAGTACCGCGACAGCCTGTTTCTGCGGCTGCGGGCGGCAGCCGTGGTCGGCACCGAGGGCATCGAGGCCGATCTGCGCCGCCATCTGGAGGTGCACGGCAAGCTGCTGGCCGAGTACGAGGAGATCGAGAAGCGGGACTTCCCGCCCGGGAAGGACAGCCCGCAGGACCGGTTGCAGCGCCTGATCCTGCGGGCGGGGATCGATCTGGAGACCTTCTGGACGCGGTGGCTCACCCACGCGCTGGAGGAGTTCGCCGAGCTGCCCGATCAGAGCCGGTAGGGCTTGGCTCGACGGCGCAGGAACCAGGCCGCCGCGATACCGCCGATCCCGACGAGGGCGGCGCCGGCACCCAGGGTGAGCGGACCGTAGTCCTTGGCGGCACCGCCGAGGCCGCCCATGACGCCGCGCGACGGGGAGGCCGTGGCGGAGATCGTGGGGGTGGTCGTCGTCGAGACGATGACCGACTGGGTGCCCGCCGTGCTGTTGTTCGAGCACATGACGATGACGGTGTAGGTACCGGGGCTCACGTTCGACCAGGCGGCGGACTGCAGGGAAGTCGTCCCCGACAGCGTCACCTGACGGCCCTGGGCGAAGTTCGCCTGGCTGCTGTTCAGGAGCGAGGCGGTGCCCCAGCTGCCGTTCACCTGGGTGCAGGCACTGGTCGTGACGGACACCGTGGATCCGGTGGTGCTGACGGAAATCCCCGAAGCCGCGACCGCCGGTACAGCGGCCAGCGCGACGGCGGCGGCAGCGGTCAGGCCGGAGCGGAGGAGAAGCTGAGTAGTACGCATGGACTGCCCTCCGGCGGCACGGTTGGCGGTACATCCGTAGCGCCGCCGAGGTCGGGAATCACCCGTGCGCCTCAGGGGCAGCCAATGTGCCCGCGGCCCGGCGCGCACCCGGACCGCCTCCGGGCAGGTGACGGATTCCTTCGTACGGCCCAGACATGAGGTGCCGTCACGGCTCCCCGGCGCCGGTCTTCACCGTCCGCTCCGCCGAGAATCCGCCCCAGGTCCCGTCGGGCAGCCTGGCCCGGATCCGCACCCGATGGGTGACCCCGGCCTCCCGGCCCACATAGAAGTCGTACGTCGCCCGGCCGCTCGGCGGGTTCCCGCCGAACACCAGCGAGGTGGCCGGACGGCCGTCCAGATGGACCTGGTACTCCGTGACCACCCCGTCCGCGAGAGGCGGGACCCAGGAGAGGTCGAGGTAGTACGCCCCGTCGTCGGCGAGACGCGTCGTCGCGCGGAAGTCGGTGGGTGCCGTGCCGCGGCCCTCGTCGGTGCCCGGCGCGGTGGTGAGGCGGACGGTGTCGCTCGCCGGGGAGACGTTGTCGGCCGCGTCCCGGGCGCGCACGGTGAAGACGTAGCGGGTGCCCGGCCGCAGCCCCGTCAGCACCGTCGCCGTCTGGTTTCCGCCCACACTGTGGATCTTCGTGGCGCCCTGCTGGATGTCGTACGACAGCACACCCCGGTCGTCCGAGGACGCGGACCAGGACAGCTGTACGGCCCGGCTGCCGATCACCCGGCCCCGCGGCCTCCCGGGTGCCGTCGGCGCCGAACCGTCCGCCGTCACGGCCGCCGGGGTGGTGGCGCGGACCTCCCGGCTGCTCGGGCCCACCTGCCCGTCGGTGTCCCGAGCCCGCACGGTGAAGACGTATGTGGTGGACGGCCTGAGCCTGGTGACGTCCACCATGTGCTCGGCACCCGGTACCTCCTTCACCTTCGTGGTGCCGCGATACACCTCGTAGGCCTTGACGTCCCCGTCGGCCGCGTTCCACATGACGTGCACGCTGGTCGCGCTGCCGGCCGCGGCGGTGATGCCCACGGGTGCCGCGGGGAGCCGGCGGGTCTCGCCGTCACCGCTCCAGGCGCAGGAGGCGAGGAGCGTGAGCGCTCCGCAGAGCGTTCCGCGGAGGGCGAGGGCACGGCGCATGGGACGGCCTCCCCGGGACGGTATTGGTCCGGACCAATATGGCGCCGTCGGTGGGAGAACATCAAGAGGGCCGTCGTGGGTGACCGGACGGAACGGTTACGTATGCTGAAGCTCCTCACGGTCGAACTCCCCTTGAGGGATCGGGAGTTCGTGCCGTTGGCGCGGGCCGCTGTCGTCGCTGTTCCCGTGCCGGACGCGGGCGGCCGGGCGGCCGGAGCCGACGTGGGCTCAGGCGCCCGGCCCCTGTCGGCAGTTCGGGGGCATGTGCCACCGACCATCGGTGTGCACCGTCCGGCCCCCTATCGGTGGCCGCTCGATCGGAACGGCAGCAGATTTGGCTGAGTGTCCGTCAATGTCCCCCAGGAGAGGGTCCCTCATCGTGCGTGTCCAGTCACTGACGCTGGCCGCGGCAGGCGCCGCCCTGCTCGCCGCTCCGACGATGTCGTCCCCTGTCGAGCCGACGGCCCGGCAGGAGCCGGTGGCCGCTCGGCACGAGGGCGACGTCCGTGCCGCCGACCTGCTGGCCAAGGTGCGTGACTGCACCCAGGTCTCCCGCGGCCGTTACCGCAGCGACGACGGCCGGCCCGCCACCATCCCCGTCTGCGGCACCCGGGAGGCCGTCTTCTGGAAGGCGGACATGGACATCGACTGCGACGGACAGCCGGGCCTGCGCTGCAACCGCGGTACCGACCCGTCCTTCACCGACGCCACCGCCTACCAGCAGTCCAACGGCCGCCAGCTGAACGCCGAACGCCTCCCGTACATCGTCGTGCCCACCCCGAGCACCCTCTGGGACTACCGCGCGAGCGGCGTCCGCGGCGGCTCGGTCGCCGCCGTCATCCACCGGGACCGGGTGCAGTACGCGGTGGTCGGCGACGTGGGTCCGCGCGACATCATCGGCGAGGCCTCCTACGCCAGCGCCGAGGCGCTCGGCATCGATCCCGACCCGCGCGCCGGCGGCACGGCCTCCGGGGTCACCTACATCGTCTTCAAGGACTCGCAGGTGAAACCCATCGAGGACCATGCCGCCGCCATCGCGACGGGGGAGCGGCTGGCGCGCCTCTTCGTGCGCGGCAGCTGACCTCAGGTCTTGCGGTAGGTGTACGCCTCCGCGGCCGCCGCCTCCACCGCCGCCAGGTCGGCGCCCGTCGCCGCGGTGACCACCGCCGCCACCGCGCCCTCCACGAACGGAGCGTCCACCAGGCGGGTGTTGTCCGGGAGTTCGTCGCCCTCGGCGAGCAGCGCCTTCACGGTGAGCACCGCGCTGCCGAGATCGGTCAGGACAGCGACCCCGGCACCGCGGTCCACCGAGGCGGCGGCCGCGGCGATGAGCTCCGAGCTCGTGCCCAGCTCGCCGCCCTCGGTGCCGCCGGCCGGGGCGACGGGTACCGCGACACCACGGCCCGCCAGCCCCTTGGCGAGCTCCGCCACCGACGCGGCGACGTCCGCGCTGTGCGAGACCAGCACGATCCCGACGAGCTTGCCGTCACTCACCGTCGGCCTCCACGAGCCCGGCGATCAGCAGAGAGGCCGAGGTGGCCCCGGGATCCTGGTGCCCGATGCTGCGCTCACCGAGATAGCTCGCCCGCCCCTTGCGGGCCTGCAACGGCGTCGTCGCCAGCGCGCCCTCCTCGGCGGCGGCCCGTGCCGCGACGAAGCCGTCGCCGAGCGCGTCCACGGCCGGCACCAACGCGTCGATCATGGTCTTGTCGCCGGGCGCGGCACCCCCCAGCGCCATCACCGCGTCCACCCCGGCCCGCAGCGCCTCGGCGAACCGGTCCGCACTCACCTCCGCGTCCTCCCCGAGCGCCTTGCCGGTCCGCCGCAGCAGCGTGCCGTACAGCGGCCCGGACGCCCCGCCGACCGTGGAGATGAGCTGCCGTCCGGCGAGCGTCAGCACCGCACCCGGCGTATCCGGCGTCTCCTTCTCCAGCACCGCCGTCACGGCGCGGAACCCCCGCAGCAGATTGCTGCCGTGGTCGGCGTCCCCGATGGGCGAGTCGAGGTCCGTCAGCCATTCCGCCTCACGTTCGACGGACGCGGCGGTCGCTGTCATCCACCGGCGGAAGAAGTCGGCGTCGAGCACTGGATCTCCTTGCGTGGTAGGTACGTTGACTGCCCGTTGCCGTGGGCTCACATGCCCCAGCGCAGCCCCGCGGTCCTCACCGGCTCGTCCCACAGTCGCAGCAGTTCCTCGTCGATCTGGCACAGGCTGACCGAGGCGCCCGCCATGTCGAGGGAGGTTACGTAGTTGCCGACCAGCGTGCGGGCCACGGCCACGCCCCGGGCGGTGAGCACGCGCATCACCTCGGCGTTGAACCCGTACAGCTCCAGCAGCGGGGTCGCGCCCATGCCGTTGACCAGCAGCAGGACGGGGTTGCGCGGGTTCATGTCCTCCAGGATCGCGTTCACCGCGAAGTCGGCGATCTCGCCCGAGGTCATCATCGACCGCCGCTCCCGGCCCGGTTCGCCGTGGATGCCGATGCCCAGCTCCAGCTCCCCGTCGGGCAGGTCGAAGGTGGGGCTGCCCTTGGCGTACGTGGTGCACGCGCTCAGCGCGACGCCGAAGCTGCGGGAGTTCTCGTTGACCTGACGGGCGATCGACTCCACCCGCTCCAGCGGCTGGCCCTCCTCCGCCGCGGCGCCCGCGATCTTCTCCACGAACAGCGTGGCGCCCGTGCCGCGCCGGCCGGCCGTGTACAGGCTGTCGGTGACCGCCACGTCGTCGTTGACCAGCACCTTGGCGACCTGGATGCCCTCGTCCTCGGCGAGTTCGGCGGCCATGTCGAAGTTGAGGACGTCACCCGTGTAGTTCTTCACGATGAACAGCACGCCGGCCCCGCTGTCCACGGCGGCGGCCGCCCGCACCATCTGGTCCGGGACCGGGGACGTGAACACCTCACCGGGGCACGCCGCCGACAGCATGCCGGGGCCCACGAAACCACCGTGCAGCGGCTCGTGCCCGGAGCCGCCGCCGGAGATCAGCCCGACCTTGCCGGCCACCGGGGCGTCCCGCCGTACGATCACGCGGTTCTCGACATCGACGGTGAGCTCTGGATGGGCGGCCGCCAGGCCTCGCAGGGCGTCCGCGACGACGCTCTCCGGGACGTTGATCAACATCTTCATGAGGACCTCCTGGTGACCGAAAGGCTGCTCCTGGCAGTATCGGTGTTCAGAAGGCGCGGGTCACGGGGGCGGCTGGTCCCGGGTGCGTCGTACGGCGTGCGGTACGGGGGTCAGCGGCCGCCGGGTCCGCCGCTGCCGAAGGAACCGCCGCTGCCCTCGCTCCACTGGGCCCGTTCCTTCTCCGGGCCGGTCCGGGTGGGGGAATTGCCGAACGCGGGCGACTGGTGCGGGGTCATCCGGCGATCGCTTCGGGGCACCTCGTCGGGTTCCCGGTTCTCCACGACCTCGCGGACGGGGCCGCCCTCCGGCAGCCGTGGCTGCTCCTCGGGGGTCGGCGGGGGGAGCTCGCGGCGCCGTAGGCGGGCACCCAGCCAGAAGGCACCGATCAGCAACGTCACGACCACGACACCCGCCACGATCAGCCCGACGCCGAGGGCGCCGCGGCCCGCGGCCACGTCCATCCATGCAGTAGTCATGGCACGCGAGTACCCCTGGCGTCCCGCATGAACCAAAACGGAAAAATCGGCCGGACCCCTGGGGAACACCGGGTTTGACACGATCCACCGCGGCTACCCGCGCGGTGTGACAACGACGACGACGCAGCAGGAGCTCTTCCGATTCCTGGAGGACCGCTTCGCGTGTGCGCAGGCGTGCACCGAGTGCGCCCGGGCGTGCGCGCTGCGGGCGAGCCTCGTGGATCCGGACGGGACCGAGCAACAGGAACTCGTACGACGCAAGGGCATCATGTGCGCGGAGGTCTGCGACGCGACCTGCCGGCTGCTGTCCGAGCAGAACCGTTTGGACGAGAACGGCATCCGCGTCCAACTGGAGTGGTGCCGGACCGTGTGCCTGGAGACCGCGCACGCCTTCGAAGGACTGCCGGGCGGCGAAGAGGGCGCGAAGGCCTGCCGGACGTGCGCACAGGCCTGCACGGACTTCATGGTCACACTGCACTGACCAGGTTCAGCCGCGGCCTCAGCCTCAGCCGAGGGTGTGTCCCAGGCGTACGTTCCAGCGCCCTGCCCTGCCGCTGAGCTCGACCGCCGTCAGCGGCGGGACATCCGTACGCCAGAACGCCGACTCCGGTGCGCCGAGCGCCCGGACGACCGCCGCGCGCACGATCTCGGGCTCGGCCACGGCGACGGTGCGCCCCTCCTGTCGGGCCGTCGTGTCCAGCCACGAGCCGACCCTTTCGCACACCGCGCGCACCGATTCGCCGCCGTGCGGCGCGGCCTCGGGGTCGGACAGCCAACGCGCCAGAGCTTCCGGCTCCTCGGCGCTCACCTCGGCCAACGTCGAGCCGCGCCACCGTCCGGCGTCCAGAGCCGCCAGCAACACGGCGTCCGTGGCGTCGAGTCCGAGCGCGGCGGCCGTCTCGCGGCAGCGCACGGTGGGGGAGCAGGCGACCCGTTCCGCCCCCGGGAGCGAGCCCGCGGCGGCCTGGGCGAGGCGGCGGCCGGACGCGTCGAGAGCGCAGCCGTCATCGAATCTGGCTTCCCGGAGCGCCTTGGTGATCGCCGGTGAGATCAACGTCACTCGGCTCGTCATACGCCCGTTCCCCCGCTCAACAGCCCCTCCAAGATCGGTACTTGACGGGCCGAACGGCCCTGGGCGGGCGCTCGGGGTGCTCCCGTGCGCTCTTGGCCGCACCTCTCCCACGCGGTACCTTCTCGTCGATATCGACGACGGTTCGGTGGAAGCCGGTGGGATTCCGGCACGGTCGCGCCACTGTATGCCGGGAACGCCCTTCGGGTGCGGGCCGGGTGAGTCAGACCCGCCCCGTCGTCCTGTGCACCACTGACATGGGACGCGAGTTCCCCCAGGAGGTACCTGCCATGGCGCAGTCCGTCGCCCCGCCGACCACCGGTTCCACCGCGGTACCCGCAAAACTGCCGATCGGCGCCATCGCCCCCTGGGCGGTCTTCTTCGGCGTGCTGATGCTGGTCCTGCTCTACTTCGTCGGCGCCGAACAGGGCGCCACCTCCCTCATCTCCGGTGAGGGGGTCCATGAGTGGGTGCACGACGCCCGCCACCTGCTCGGCTTCCCCTGCCACTGACAGCGACGAGGAAGCCCCCTGCGCATGAACTCCGCAACTGTCAGAAACCTGCTGGTCCGCGGCATGATCGCGGGCCTCGCCGCGGGCCTGGCCGCTCTCGTCGTCGCGTACTTCCTGGGTGAACCGCGCGTCGACCAGGCCATCGCCTTCGAGGAGGCCCACGCCCACGAGCACGGCGGCGAGGAACTCGTCAGCCGCACCCTGCAGTCCACCGCGGGCCTGTCCACCGGCGTCCTCGTCTACGGGGTCGCCTTCGGCGGCATCGCGGCGCTCGCGTACTGCTTCGCGCTGGGCCGGATCGGTCGCTTCGGGCCGCGCGCGAGCGCGCTGCTCCTGGCTGCGGCCGGACTGGTCTGCGTCTACGTCGTCCCGTTCCTGAAGTACCCGGCCAACCCGCCGGCCGTGGGCGACCCCGACACCCTCAACCAGCGCACCGCGCTGTTCTTCCTGATGATCGTGCTCAGCGTGCTGCTGGCGATCGGTACGGTCATCCTGGGCAAGCGCCTCGCGCCGCGCCTGGGCAACTGGAACGCCACCCTCGCGGCGGGCGCGTTCTTCATCCTCGCGGTCGGTCTGGCGTATGCCTTCCTGCCGTCGTTCAACGAGGTCCCGGAGCACTTCCCGGCGGGCCTCCTGTGGCAGTACCGGCTCGCCGCCCTCGCCGTCCAGGTGACCCTGTGGACCTCCTTCGGGCTGGTCTTCGGGCTGCTGGCGGAGCGGCTGCTGGCGCCCAGGACGGCTACGGAGAAGGCCGCCGCCGCGCGGCCGACTCCCCTGGCCCACTGAGCGGTTCAGGCGCCACCGCACCGACGAAAAGGGCTCCCGGTACTCCGGGGGCCCTTTCGTGTGCCCTCGCCATTCCCAATTTCTGGAACACGTTCTACCGTGTGCGCCGACAGGACCGGTCCCGGGGAGCCTGGAGGCGCCGTGCATCTCGAATACACGCCCGAGCAGCAGCGGCTGCGCACCGAACTGCGCGCCTACTTCGCCGAGCTGGTCCCCGAGGACTCGCTCGCCCGCCACGGCGACCGGCGTGAGCAGAAGCGCTACTACCGCGACATCATCCGGCGGCTCGGCGCGGACGGCTGGCTCGGCGTCGGCTGGCCCAAGGAGTACGGCGGACGCGGGCTGAGCGCGATCGAGCAGTTCATCTTCTTCGACGAAGCCGCCCAGGCCGGGGTGCCGCTGCCGCTCATGGCCCTGAACACCGTCGGACCGACGATCATGCAGTTCGGCACGGACGAGCAGAAGGCGTACTTCCTGCCCAAGATCCTCTCCGGCGAGATCGACTTCGCGATCGGCTACAGCGAGCCCGACGCGGGCACGGATCTGGCGTCCCTGAAGACCCGAGCGGTGCGCGACGGCGACGAATATGTCGTCAACGGTCAGAAGATCTGGACGACCAACGGCGACACCGCCGACTGGGTATGGCTCGCGACCCGTACCGACCCGGCCGCCCCGCCCCACAAGGGCATCAGCATGCTGCTGGTGCCGACCACCGACCCCGGTTACTCCTTCACCGTCATCAACACCCTCGCCGGCCACGACACCACGGCCAGCTATTACGAGGACATCCGCGTCCCCGTCACCCGCCGCGTCGGCGCCGAGAACCAGGGCTGGCGGCTGATCACCAACCAGCTCAACCACGAACGCGTCACCCTCGCCGCCCACGGCACCATGGCGATCCGCGCCCTGCACGACGTCCAGCGCTGGGCCACGGAGACCAAGCTCGCCGACGGCCGCCGCGTCGTCGACCTGCCCTGGGTGCGCCGCCTTCTCGCCCGGACCCACACCAGGCTGGAAGCCCTCAAGCTCCTCAACTGGCAGATGGTCAGCGCGGTCCAGGACGGCACCCTCACCCCGCAGGACGCCTCCGCGGTCAAGGTGTACGGCTCCGAGGCCCGCCGCGACGCCTACGCCTCGCTGATGGAGGTCGTCGCCGCGGCGGGCGCCCTGAAGGAGGGCTCGGCGGGCACGGTGCTCCACGGGGAGCTGGAACGCGGCTACCGCTCGGCCGTGATCTTCACCTTCGGCGGCGGCAACAACGAGATCCAGCGGGAGATCATCTCGTGGATCGGTCTGGGGATGCCGAGGGTACGGCGTTAGCCTTCGAGACATGGGTGATCCCGGACTGTTCACACCGAAGTCGGTGACCTGGCAGATGCACGGCGACCCGATGATGTGGGTCGCCGGTGTCCGCGCGCTCTATTTCCAGGCCCTGCACCCGCGTGCGGTGCGCGGGGTCATGCAGAACTCCGACTTCCGCAAGGACGCCTGGGGCCGGCTGATGCGTACCGCGAACTTCGTCGGCACCATCAGCTACGGCACCACCGAGGCGGCGGAGAAGGCGGGTGCTCGCGTCCGGAAGATCCACACCATGCTGTCGGCCGTCGACCCGGACACGGGGGAGCGGTACGGCGTCGACGAACCCGAGCTGCTGCTGTGGGTGCACTGCGCCGAGGTCGACTCCTATCTGCAGGTCGCGCGCCGCTCCGGATTCCGGCTCACCGACGAACTGGCCGACCGCTACATAGCCGAACAGCGGGTCGGCGCCCGCCTGGTGGGCCTCGACCCGGACGCCGTACCCGCCGACCAGACCGAGATGGACGCCTACTTCGAGAAGGTGCGCCCCGAACTGGCCGTCGGACCCGAGGCACGCGCCGTGGACGACTTCCTGCTCCGCCCGCCGACGCATCCCCTCCTCGTCCCGGCGCGTGAGGTGCTGTGGCGGCGCGTGGCACAACTGGCGTACGCCGCTCTGCCGCCGTACGCCCACGAGCTGTACGGCAGGCCGGCCCCGAAACCCGCCACCGTCACCCGCCAGTTGCGTGCCACAGGCACCCTCTTGCGCTGTGTTCCCGCACGTCTTCGCTGGCAACTCCCGCCCAAACACATCCTCCGGGCCATGTCACGGCTCGGCCCCGGCTCGCGCCCGGTCCCATACAAAGTGGGTAGATAGCTCGCCATACTGGACGGGCCAGGGGCGGGGCGAGACCATCGGGGGCGATCGCAGCAGATGGGGGACAGCAAGCTGATCCAGGGCCGCTACCGGCTGCTCGATCTGATCGGGCGCGGCGGCATGGGCGAGGTGTGGCAGGCGCGCGACGAGTCGCTGGGCCGTCGTGTCGCCGTGAAGTGCCTCAAACCGCTGGGTCCGTCCCATGACCAGTCCTTCACCCGGGTGCTGCGCGAGCGGTTCCGCCGCGAGGCCCGGGTGGCCGCCGCCCTCCAGCACCGCGGGATCACCGTCGTCCATGACTTCGGAGAGTCCGACGGAATCCTCTACCTCGTCATGGAGCTGCTGGAGGGCCGCAACCTCAGCCAGCTCCTGGAGGACAACAAGCATCACCCGCTGCCCGTCGCCGACGTCGTGGAGATCGCCGACCAGGTGTCAGCCGCTCTCGCCTACACCCACCAACAGGGCATCGTGCACCGCGACCTGAAGCCCGCGAACATCATGCGGCTCACCGACGGCACGGTGAAGATCTGCGACTTCGGCATCGCCCGGCTCGGCCACGACATCGGCTTCACCTCCCGGCTCACCGGCACCGGCATCGCCATGGGCACCCCGCACTACATGTCGCCGGAGCAGATCGGCGGCTCCGAGGTCGACCAGCGCAGCGACCTGTACTCACTGGGGTGCGTGCTGTACGAGATCGCCACCGGGGTACCCCCGTTCGACCTCGACGACGCCTGGGCGATCCTCGTCGGCCACCGCGACACCCCGCCCCGCCCGCCGCGCAGCCACCGCGCGGAGGTGCCCGCATACTTCGAGAAGATCATCCTGGACCTGCTGGCCAAGCTGCCCGAACAACGCCCGCACGACGCCCGCGAGTTGGGCCGCCGCATCAGCCTGGGGCGCACGACACCGGCGTACGTGCCCACCGTGGTGACACCCCAGCCGACGCTCCGGCCCGAGCCCACCGCCCGCGCGGCCCGTCTGCCGTCCTGGACCCGTGGCATGACCACCGGCCACAAGGCCACCGGCGCCGGCCTCGGCACCACGCCACCGGACGCCGGAGCGGGGCTCACCGGCGAGTGGATCCCCCGGCCCACCACCGGACGGCAGGTCGAGGAATCCAGCCCCGACGAATCGGCCGCCCCGACGCCGGAGGCCCTCACCGCCCTGACCGGACGGCACAACGCGGGGCTCAGCCTGGGCCGGCTGGGCCGCTGGTCGGAGGCCGGTGAGGTGCACCGCGCGGTGGCCGCCGAGCGCGAGCACCTGCTCGGCCCCGACCACCCGGACACCCTCGCCAGCCGCTACGAGGTCGCCTTCACCCTCAGCCGCACCGGCCGCGCCGCCGACGCCCTGCGCGAGTACAAACACGTCGCCCGCAGCCGCAGTCTCTCCCTCGGCCCGGACGACCCCGACACCCTCGCCGCGCGTCAGGAAATGGCGTACGTGCTGGGCCAGTTGGGCCGTCACTTCGACGCCCACCAGGTTTACACGTCCGTCCTCGCCGCCCGCGAGCGCACCATGGGTCCCGACCACCCCGACACCCTGCGCTGCCGCCACAACCTCGCCTTCAACCTCAGCCGGCTCGGCCGCCTGGAGGACTCCTACCGCATGGCATGCGACGTCGCGGCGGCCCGCGCCCGCGTCCTTGGACCCGCCCACCCCGACACCCTGGTGACCCGCTACGAAGTCGCCTACGCGCTGGGCCAGTTGGGACGCTGGCCGGAAGCCCTGCAGACCTACCACGAGGTCGCCGAGGCCCGGGCCCAGGCTCTCGGGTCCGACCACCCCGACACCCTCGCCGCCCGCTATGAGGTCGGCATCAGCCTCGGCCGCCTCGGCCGCAGCACGGAGGCGCTCCAGCTCTACCGCGACCTGATCGACGACCGCACCCGCGTCCACGGCCCCGCCCACCCCGAGACCCTCCGCGCCCGCCACGGCCTCGGCGTCAACCTCGGCCGCCTCGGCCGCTGGGAGGAGGCCCTCGCCGAGTCCCGCGACGTGTGCGCCATCCGCGAGCGCGTCCTCGGCCCGGAACACCCCGACACCCTCGTCAGCCGCCGCGAGGTCGCCGTCGGCCTGGGCTGGCTGGGTCGCTGGGCCGACGCCCTCACCGAGTACCGCAGAGTGGCCGCCGCCCGCGAACGCGTCCTCGGCGCCGACCACCCCGACACCCTCGCCAGCCGCAACGACGAGGCCCACTGCCTGGAACAGCTCGGCCGTGGCGCCGAGGCCGTGGAGCTGTACCGGCGGGTGGCGGTGCTGCGTCAGCAGCGGGCGTCCCAGGGCCCCTGACCCCGTCGCCGTACCGCCGTACACCCCTGGCCGCCGACGATCATCGCGTGTTACGAAGAGACATGCCTGCACTCGAGGGACACACGTACGACGCCGTGATCGTCGGCGGGGGTCACAACGGCCTCGTCGCCGCCGCCTACCTCGCCCGGGCCGGACGCTCCGTCCTGGTCCTGGAACGCCTCGACCACACCGGCGGCGCCGCGATCTCCAGTCGGCCCTTCGCCGGCGTCGACGCACGGCTGTCGCGCTACTCGTACCTGGTCAGCCTGCTCCCGAAGAAGATCGTCCGGGATCTGGGCCTGACCTTCCGGGTCCGCAAGCGCACCATCTCCTCGTACACCCCCGTCGAACGCGACGGACAGCCCACCGGCCTCCTGGTGGGCGGCGGCGAGCGACGCACCCGCGAGGCCTTCGAGCGCCTGACGGGCGGGAAGCACGAGTACGAGGCCTGGCAGCGCTTCTACGGCATGACCGGCCGCGTCGCCGAACGGGTCTTCCCGACCCTCACCGAACCGCTGCCCACGCAGGATGAGCTGCGGCGCCGGGTGGACGACGAGGAGGCCTGGCGGGCGCTGTTCGAGGAGCCGATCGGCGTGACGGTGGAGGACCGATTCGCTGATGACCTGGTCCGGGGTGTCGTCCTCACCGACGCGCTGATCGGCACGTTTGCCGACGCGCATGATCTTTCGCTGAAGCAGAACCGCTGCTTCCTGTACCACGTGATCGGCGGCGGCACCGGTGACTGGGACGTCCCCGTCGGCGGCATGGGCGCCCTCACCGACGCCCTGGCCGCCGCCGCGCGCGACGCGGGTGCCGTCATCGCCACCGGGCACGAGGCGGTGCGGATCGCCACGGACGGTCGTATGGCGGAGGTCGCGTTTCGGACGGCCGAGGGGGAAGGGGCGGTGGCCGCCCGGCACGTCCTGGTGAACGCCTCCCCGCAGGCACTGGCGGACCTGACCGGCGACGAGCCGCCCGCCCCCGCGGAGGGTGCGCAGCTCAAGGTGAACATGCTGCTCAAGCGGCTCCCCCGGCTGCGGGACAGCTCCGTCGACCCACGCGCGGCCTTTTCCGGCACCTTCCACATCGCGGAAGGGTACGAGCAGCTCGCCGCCGCCTACACCCAGGCCGCAGCCGGTGAGCTGCCCGCGGCCCCGCCGTCGGAGATCTACTGCCACTCGCTGACGGATCCGACGATCCTCGGCCCGGAGCTGGTGGAGCAGGGGTACCAGACGCTGACGCTGTTCGGCCTGCACACGCCTGCGCGGCTCTTCGAGGGCGACAACGACGCCGTCCGCGAGGAGTTGCTGAAGTCGACGCTCGCCCAGCTCGACGCCCAGCTCGCCGAGCCGCTGGCCGACTGTCTCGCCGTCGACGCGGAGGGACGGCCCTGCATCGAGGCGAAGACCCCGCTCGATCTGGAACAGGACCTGCGGCTCCCCGGGGGGAACATCTTCCATCGGGATCTGTCCTGGCCGTACGCCCAGGAAGGGGCTGGGCGGTGGGGCGTGGAGACGCGGCACGGGAACGTGCTGCTGTGCGGGGCGGGTGCGGTGCGCGGGGGTGGGGTCAGCGGGGTGCCGGGGCACAATGCGGCGATGGTGGTGTTGGAGGGGGCGGACGGGGGCTAGGTGGGGGTGCTGACGGACGCATTCAGTCGGCGGCCGGCACCCATCCCGCAGCGGCGATCCGTTCGGCGTCACTCGAGCGCGCCTCGTCGAAGAGGACGCCGTCGGAGGCCCCCACGCGCAGCCCGTCGACGTACGCTCCACGGCCCACGTACAGCCGATCGGTCGTGTACCGCCAACGCAGGGCCAGTTGAGGGTGCGCCGGCAGGTCCGCCGTGAGCCGGTGCCACGCACGGCCCGACCAGCCGGTGACCGTGCCCGTGGGATGCGCCTCGTCGGGGCGTGTGGTCGCGAACGGGACCGGATGCCATGTCGCGCCGCCGTCCGTCGTCGCCTCCAACGCGAGGGTGTCCGCCTGGGGTTCGGTGTCCCACCACAGTGCGCACCGCAGCCGTGCGCCGCCCGACGACGTGTCGAGGACCGGCAACGTGAGCGTGGCCGTCGTGGCGCTCGCCATGCCGGAGAACCAGGCGCTGCGGCCGTACCGCGGACGCACCGGAACGGCGCGCGCCAGGTTGTTCGCGGCGGCCACCCGGGGAGCGGAGCCGGAGCGCCAACTCCGCACCGGGTGCACCGAGTTGCCCAGCACGATCAGGAACGAGTCCGTCGTCGGGTCGAGGACCAGCGACGTGCCGGTGAAGCCCGTGTGTCCGGCCGTGCGCGGTGTCGCCATCGCGCCCATGTACCAGTGCTGGTAGAGCTCGAAGCCGAGCCCGTGTTCGTCCCCCGGGAACGCGGTGTTGAAGTCGGTGAACATCAACTCCACGGACTCGCGACGCAGGATGCGGACCCGGCCGTAGGAGCCCCCGTTGAGCAGCGTCCTGCCGAGCACTGCCAGGTCCCAGGCGCAGGAGAAGACGCCCGCGTGGCCCGCGACTCCGCCCAGGCTGAACGCGTTCTCGTCGTGCACCTCACCCCACACCAGTCCTCGGTCAAGGCCGGACCAGGGCTTTCGCGCGTCTTCTGTCGCCGCGATCTTCGGTTTCCAGGAGGCGGGCGGGTTGTAGCGGGTGCGACGCATGCCGAGCGGGGCGGTGATCTCGTCCTGGAGGAGTGTGTCCAGGGTGCGGCCGGTGATCTTCTCCAGGACCAGTTGGAGGGAGATCAGGTTGAGGTCGGAGTAGAGGTACTTCGTACCCGGCGGGTTGAGAGGTGCCTCGTTCCAGATGAGCTGGAGCTTCTCCTCGTACGTCGGCGCGTTGTACAGCGGGATCCACGCCCGGAACCCCGAGGTGTGCGTGAGGAGCTGACGGATCGTGATGTCCTGCTTGCCCGCGCCCGCGAACTCCGGGAGATACGCGGCGACCGTGCCCTCCAGCTCCAGCGCGCCCCGCTCGATCTGCTGCACCGCCAGGATCGAGGTGAACAGCTTGGACACCGAGGCCAGGTCGAAGACGGTGTCCTCGGCCATGGGGATCTGGTCCTCGGGTGCGAACTCGACGCCGGCGTCGGTCTTCTCGTCGTACGCCGAGTAGCGCACCGCCATGCCGATCGGCCGGTGCAGCGCCACGGTGCCGCCGCGTCCGGCGAGCAGCACGGCGCCCGCGTACCAGGGGTGCTTGGGGAAGGGGGCGAGGAACGTCTCCGCGTCGGTGACGAGTTGGCGCAGGTGGGCGGAGAGGAGGCCGGCCTGCGCCGGGGTGCCGTGGCGCAGTGTACTGCGGCTGGTGGACGCGGCCGCGGGTCCTGCGGGAAACGGGGCGATGGCCAGCGCGCCCCCCACGGCGAGGGCTCTTCGGGTGATTTGACGGCGGGTCAGTCCGGTGGACACCTCATCAGTCATCGTGGAACTCTAACGCGGCAACCGAATCTGACGGAGCATCAGAAAACCCCTTCCGTCCTCCGGAGGACTGCGGCATCCTGCGCCCATGCAGACGGAGCTGAGCAAGAAACTGGGAGTCGAGCACGCCATCTTCGGCTTCACGCCGTTCCCCGCCGTCGCTGCGGCCATCAGCCGGGCCGGCGGCTTCGGCGTGCTCGGCGCGGTCCGCTACACCGCCCCCGACGATCTCAAGCGCGACCTCGACTGGATCGAGGCCCACGTCGAGGGCAGGCCGTACGGACTGGACGTCGTCATGCCCGCCAAGAAGGTCGAGGGGGTGACCGAGGCCGAGGTCGAGGCCATGATCCCCGAGGGGCATCGGCAGTACGTCAAGGACACCCTCGCCAAGTACGGCGTACCCGAACTGGCCGAGGGGGAGGTGTCCGGCTGGCGGATCACCGGGTGGATGGAGCAGGTCGCCCGCACCCAGCTCGACGTCGCCTTCGACTACCCGATCAAGCTGCTCGCCAACGCCCTCGGCTCACCGCCCGCGGATGTCGTGGAACGCGCCCACGACCGGGGCGTGCTCGTCGCCGCGCTCGCGGGCAGCGCCCGGCACGCCGTCAAGCACAAGGAAGGCGGCATCGACATCGTCGTCGCCCAGGGCTACGAGGCCGGCGGACACACCGGCGAGATCGCCTCGATGGTGCTGACCCCCGAGGCCGTCGACGCCGTCGACCCGCTGCCGGTACTGGCCGCGGGCGGCATCGGCAGCGGACGGCAGGTGGCGGCCGCGCTGGCGCTCGGCGCCCAGGGTGTGTGGCTGGGCTCGCTGTGGCTCACCTGCACCGAGGCCGAGATGTCCTCGCCCGCGGTGACACGGAAGCTGCTGGAGGCCGGTTCCGGCGACACGGTCCGCTCGCGCGCCCTGACCGGGAAACCCGCACGTCAGCTGCGGACCGAGTGGACGGACGCCTGGGACGACCCGAACGGCCCCGGCACCCTGCCCATGCCCCTCCAGGGCCTGCTCGTCGCCGATGCCCTCACGCGCATCCAGAAGTACGAGGTCGAGCCCCTGCTCGGCACCCCCGTCGGACAGATCGTCGGCCGGATGAACAGCGAACGCAGCGTCCAGGCCGTCTTCGACGACCTCACGCGCGGTTTCGAGCAGGCCGTCGACCGCGTCAACCGCATCGCCGGAAGGAGCGGCCAGTGACGAGCACACCCCCCGCGGGCTTCTGGGCCCAGGCCACCGCCGACCCCGACCGCACGGTCCTCGTCGCCCCCGACGGCGAGAAGTGGACCGCCGGCCGGCTGCACGCCGCCGCCAACCGTCTCGTGCACGGCCTGCGCGCCGCCGGCATGGAGCGCGGGGACGCCTTCGCGGTCGTCCTGCCCAACGGCGTCGAGTTCTTCACCGCCCATCTCGCCGCCACCCAGGCCGGGTTCTACCTCGTCCCGATCAACCACCACTTCGTGGGCCCGGAGATCGCCTGGATCGTCGCCGACTCCGGCGCCAAGGTGTTCCTCGCCCACGAGCGCTTCGCCGGCCCGGCCCGCGAGGCCGCCGACGAGGCGGGCCTGCCCGCCACCCACCGGTATGCGATCGGCGAGGTCGAGGGCTTCCGCCCGTACGCCGAACTCCTCGAAGGACAGCCGGAGTCGGCGCCCGAGGACCGCACGCTCGGCTGGGTCATGAACTACACCTCGGGCACCACAGGCCGCCCCCGCGGCATCCGCCGGCCGCTGACCGGCAAGCTCCCCGAGGAGGCCTACCTCGGCGGCTTCCTCGGCATCTTCGGCATCAGGCCGCACGACGGCAACGTGCACCTCGTCTGCTCGCCGCTCTACCACACGGCGGTGCTCCAGTTCGCGAGCGCTTCCCTGCACATCGGTCATCGCCTGGTGCTGATGGACAAGTGGACGCCCGAGGAGATGCTCCGCCTGATCGACCGGGAGCGATGCACCCACACGCACATGGTCCCGACCCAGTTCCACCGCCTGCTGGCGCTGCCGGAGGGCATCAAGGCGCGCTACGACGTCTCCGCCATGCGGCACGCCATCCACGGCGCGGCGCCCTGCCCCGACCATGTGAAGCGGGCGATGCTCGACTGGTGGGGCCCCTGTGTGGAGGAGTACTACGCGGCCAGCGAGGGCGGCGGCGCCTTCGCCACCGCGGAGGACTGGCTGAAGAAGCCGGGCACGGTCGGAAAGGCCTGGCCCATCAGTGAGTTGGCGATCTTCGACGACGACGGCAACCGGCTGCCTCCCGGTGAACTGGGCACCGTGTACCTGAAGATGAACACCGGCGGCTTCTCGTACCACAAGGACGAGACCAAGACGAAGAAGAACCGCATCGGCGACTTCTTCACCGTCGGTGATCTCGGCCTCCTCGACGAGGACGGCTATCTCTTCCTCCGCGACCGCAAGATCGACATGATCATCTCGGGCGGGGTCAACATCTATCCCGCCGAGATCGAGTCCGTCCTGCTCCAGCACCCCGCGGTCGCCGACGCCGCCGCCTTCGGCATCCCGCACGACGACTGGGGCGAGGAGGTCAAGGCGGTCGTGGAACCGGCCCCGGGCCACGAACCCGGACCTGACCTGGCCGCCGACGTCCTCGCCCACTGCGCCGGCCGGCTCGCCGGCTACAAGTGCCCCAAGACGGTCGACTTCATCACCGAGATGCCCCGCGACCCCAACGGCAAGCTGTACAAGCGACGGCTGCGGGACCCGTACTGGGAGGGCCGTGTCCGCCCGGTGTGAACCCCTGTAGCAGGGGAGTTCCCCGAACCCGACGGTGTCGTCCAGCTCTCGCCGGAGAGCTGGACGACACCGTCGGGTTCGGCTACGCCCTGGCGACGGGAGCCTCAGCGTTCGCGCACATGGACCACCTTCAGTCCCGGCGACGTCAGGATGTCCCGCTCACAGAAGCGGGACGTCACCCACTTCTCCTGGGAGTACAGCCGGGTCTGGTCGCTGTAGTGCGGCGAGTTCGGGTTCGAGGACTGGGAGTACGACAGGAGGGTGCGGGCCACCGGGCAGCGGCTGCCGTCCCAGCCGACCGCCTGGATGTAGCTGGAGCCGGTGGTCACCTCCGTGTAGCCCCCCTGAGCCGGGTCCCACACCGGCTCGACCTTGTTCCAGATGCCCAGGGACTCGGTGCCGCCCGAGACCGCGATGCGCCGGCCGTCGCGAACGACGAACTGGTGCCGGCCGAGCGGGGAGTTCAGCGCGATGCCCGCCGCCCGCAACTCGGTGACCGCGTCCGCGAGAGCCGTGGCGAAGGCGGGCGCCGCCGTGTTGAGGGTGTTCGGTGTGTGCACCGGGTCGGCGGCCGAGAACGGCACCTCCCAGAGCTGGGCCGCCGGGATCTTGCGCCACAGCCGGTCGAAGAGCAGCGCGCCCCGGCTGTCGGTGTTCACCGTACGGTCCCACGCGGCGAGCGACCCACAGGCCTCGCTGACATCAACGGCCTTGCCGTCACTGCCCGTTGCCGTACCTCCCGGCAGTGCCGCGCACGCCTTCGCCGCGTCGGCCGCGGCGAGGTCGCCCGCGGGCACCCGGTTGGCGAACTGCTGCTCCTGCAGATCCCGCACGGTCAGCCGACCGCGCTGTGCCATCGCCGACACGTCCTCGATCGCACCCCGGGTCCGCAGCGACCGCTGTGTGCCGATGGTGCCGAAGACCCGCTCGTACCCGGTCAGCGGCCGGTCGGCGTTGGCCAGCCAGGCGCTGTCGTTGGAGTTCTCCGCGTACGCGGCGTCCGTCAGGGTCGGCATCTTCGCCGGACCGAAGACGCCCGGCTGCACGGCGTCGGGATCGGAGCCGAGCGCGCAGTCGCCACGCGAGCTGTCGAGGATCGCCAGCCCGGCGGAGGGATAGGTGACCTTGCCCAGGGGCGTGGAGCAGCGCTGGGCCAGCTCGTCGGTGATGCGGGGGAGCACCTGGGACTGGGTGAACAGGGTGTGGCCGCCCGAGTCGGCGGCGACCGTGTTCACCCACGGCAGGCCCTGTGTGCGCTTCAGCGAGCCGAGGACCTCCGCCGTGGAGCGGGCCCTGCTGAAGCCGAGGGCGGTGTCGGAGGCGCGCAGGTTGGCGGAGTTGGGATCGTTGAGGGCGTACGCCGTCGTGCTGGACCAGGGCAGGGGCAGCGAGGCGCCGAACGAGGTGACCACGGGCCCGTACCGGGTCCACCACTGCGTCCGTGTCACCGGGGCGCCGTCCTTCACCTGGACGGTCACCGAGCGCTTGGTCATCCTCTCCGGCTTGCCGTCCACGAGGTAGGCCGTGGGGTCGGCCGGATCCAGCGTCAGCTGATGGAGGTTGAGGGGGACACCGGTCGCGACGGTGTGGCTCCAGGCCACCTTCGCGTTGTGGCCGATGGAGACCGTCGCGGAGCCGAGCAAGGAGCCGCCGGAGACGTTGAGTTCACCGGGGATCGTCTGCTGCGACTGCCAGAAGCGACGGCCGCCCTGCCAGGGGTAGTGGGGGTTGCCCAGCAGCAACCCGCGGCCGTCGGCGGTGGTCGTGCCGCTGAAGGCGACGGCGTTGGAGCCCATGTCGGCGGTGTCGGCGGCCAGCAGTTCCCGGGCCGCACGGGCGGTGTCCTGGGCGTCGGGCGCCGCCGTGGAGGTCGTCGTGGGCGGCTGGGCGGCGGTGATGCCGTCCACGCCGCGCCCCTGCCCGCCGAGGACGGCGAGCGCGAAGCCGCGCGCGGCCACGTCGAGGGCCGTCACCGGGCGGACCCAGGCGGCGCCCTTGCAGGCGGGGTCGGTGACGCGGTTCTGCTCGAGCCAGGCGTTGTAGCCGGCCGCGAAGCCCCGCATCAGGTCCTTCGCCCGGCGGCTCGGTCCCCGCGGCGCCGGTTCGGCGAGCAGCTTCTCTACCGTGCGCGCCTCCCGGACGCCCTGGAAGT
This sequence comes from Streptomyces sp. NBC_00019, assembly GCF_045041015.1. Classification (NCBI taxonomy): domain Bacteria; kingdom Bacillati; phylum Actinomycetota; class Actinomycetes; order Kitasatosporales; family Streptomycetaceae; genus Streptomyces; species Streptomyces sp. NBC_00019. The sequence goes on along the minus strand of NZ_CP108302.1, from coordinate 1,354,945 downwards.
AGAGGTCGCTGGAGAGGTTCCTGGCGGCCGAGGAGAGTGAGAAGTCGGGTGCCGCGTCGGGCCCGAAGAACCGGGAGCGTTCCCCTCGGACGGTCACGAAGCCGTCGGCGAGCGTGCACACCTGGTCGGAGGCCTGCGCCCAGCCGGTGCCGAAGCCGAGGTCCGTGTAGTTCTTCGCCAGGATGTGCGGGATGCCGTACTCGGTGTAGCGGATCGTGGCGGACAGGCCGCCGTGCGAGGGGTGGTGCTGACGGTTCTGGCCTTCGGCCGCGGCTGCCGGCAGCGCGGACGTGGCGGTGAGCAGGGCGACTGCCGCGACGAGTATTCGTCTGAGGCGGGTGCGCATCGTGCCTCCCAACGTCATTGAGGGAAGGAGCGGTTGAGCGTACCAACGGGTATGTGTCCTGGACCCGTGCTTGACCTCCCGCTGTGAGGGACCGAGGATCATGTGTCATGACGCCTGGACACGGCAGCACGGTTGACGGGGTGCTGCGGCGCAGCGCCCGGCGCACCCCGGCACGGGTCGCGGTCGAGTACGGCGACCGCTCATGGACGTACGAGGAACTCGACGAGGCCGTCTCGCGAGCGGCGAGCGTCCTGCTGGCCGAAGGCCTGACGCCGGGCGACCGGGTCGGCGCCTACGGCCGCAACTCCGACGCCTACCTCATCGCCTTCCTCGCCTGCGCCCGCGCGGGCCTGGTGCACGTCCCGGTGAACCAGAACCTGACCGGCGAGGACCTGGCGTACATCGTCGGCCAGTCGGGCAGCGCACTCGTCCTCGCGGATCCGGACCTGGCAGACCGCCTCCCGGATGCCGTACGCACCTTGCCTCTGCGTGACGCGGACGACGCGCTGCCGGCCCGGCTGGAGTCGGCCCCCGTGTACGACGGGCCCGAACCGCGCAGCGAGGACCTGGTCCAGCTGCTCTACACCTCGGGCACGACGGCGCTCCCGAAGGGCGCGATGATGACGCACCGCGCCCTGGTGCACGAGTACCTGAGCGCCATCACCGCGCTGGACCTGAGCGCGGGCGACCGTCCCGTGCACGCACTCCCGCTCTACCACTCGGCGCAGATGCATGTGTTCCTGCTGCCGTACCTGGCGGCCGGGGCGACCAACATCATCCTCGACGCGCCCGACGGCGACCGGATCCTCGACCTGATCGAGGCGGACCGCGCGGACAGCCTCTTCGCGCCGCCGACGGTGTGGATCGGCCTGTCGAACCGCCCCGACTTCACCACCCGCAATCTCGACGGACTGCGCAAGGCGTACTACGGCGCGTCGATCATGCCGGTGCCCGTGCTGGAGAGACTGCGCGAACGGCTCCCGAAGCTCGCCTTCTACAACTGCTTCGGGCAGAGCGAGATCGGCCCGCTGGCCACGGTCCTGGCCCCCGACGAGCACAAGGGCCGGATGGACTCCTGCGGCCGCCCGGTGCTCTTCGTCGACGCCCGCGTGGTCGACGAGGACGGCAAGGAGGTCCCCGACGGCACATCGGGCGAGATCGTCTACCGCTCGCCGCAGTTGTGCGAGGGCTACTGGGACAAGCCCGAGGAGACCGCCGACGCCTTCCGCGACGGCTGGTTCTACTCCGGCGACCTCGCGGTCCGCGACGCCCACGGCTACTTCACGATTGTCGACCGCGTGAAGGACGTCATCAACTCCGGCGGCGTACTGGTCGCTTCACGCCAGGTCGAGGACGCGCTCTACACCCACGACGCCGTCGCCGAGGTGGCGGTGATCGGCCTGCCGGACGAGCGCTGGATCGAGGCCGTGACGGCCGTCGTCGTCCCCCGCGAAGGGGAAGAGGTGGAGGAGGCCGAACTCATCGCTCACGCACGCGAGAAACTCGCCCACTTCAAGGCGCCGAAGCGGGTGCTGTTCGTGGACGAGCTGCCGCGGAACGCGAGCGGGAAGATCCTCAAGCGGGAGCTCAGGGACCGGTTCGCCTAGCGGGGGCGCAGGTCCACGATCCGTCGGATCTTGCCCACCGACCGTTCCAGCGACTCGGGTTCGACGATCTCGACGGCGACGGAGACGCCGATGCCGTCCTTGACGGCGGCGGTGATCGCCGAGGCGGCCGCCTCCCTCGCCTCGGGGGTGGCGCCGGGGCGGGCCTCGGCACGTACGGTGAGGGCGTCGAGGCGGCCTTCGCGGGTGAGGCGGAGCTGGAAGTGCGGTGCCACGCCGGGCGTCCGCAGGACGATCTCCTCGATCTGGGTGGGGAAGAGGTTCACGCCGCGCAGGATCACCATGTCGTCGCTGCGGCCGGTGACCTTCTCCATACGGCGGAACACGCGTGCCGTGCCCGGCAGCAGCCGCGTCAGGTCCCGGGTCCGGTACCGGATGACGGGCATCGCCTCCTTGGTGAGCGAGGTGAAGACCAGCTCGCCCTTCTCGCCGTCCGGCAGCACCTCGCCGGTGAACGGGTCGACGACCTCCGGGAAGAAGTGGTCCTCCCAGATGTGCAGCCCGTCCTTGGTCTCCACGCACTCCTGCGCCACACCCGGACCGATCACCTCGGACAGCCCGTATATGTCGACCGCGTCGATAGCGAACCGCTCCTCGATCTCCCGGCGCATCTGCTCCGTCCAGGGCTCGGCACCGAAGACGCCGACCCGGAGCGAGGTGCCGCGCGGGTCGACGCCCTGGCGCTCGAACTCGTCCAGGATCGTCAGCATGTACGACGGGGTCACCATGATGATGCCGGGCTTGAGGTCCTGGATCAGCTGGACTTGACGGGCCGTCATGCCGCCGGACGCGGGGATGACCGTACAGCCGAGCCGTTCGGCGCCGTAGTGGGCGCCGAGGCCGCCGGTGAACAGGCCGTAGCCGTAGGCGACATGGACGATGTCGCCCGGCCGGCCGCCCGCCGCCCGGAGGGAGCGGGCCACCATGTCGGACCACAGGGAGAGGTCGCCGTCCGTGTAGCCGACGACCGTCGGGCGTCCGGTGGTGCCGCTCGACGCGTGGATACGGCGGATGCGGTCCTGCGGCACGGCGAACATCCCGTACGGGTAGTTCTCGCGCAGGTCCGCCTTGGTGGTGAAGGGGAAGCGGGCGAGATCGCCGAGGGACCGGCAGTCCTCCGGACCGACCCCCGCCTTGTCGAAGGACTCCCGATAGAACGCCACATGGTCGTACGCGTGCCGCAGCGACTTCCGCAGCCGCTCCAGCTGCAGCGCCCTCAGCCCCTCCTCGTCGAGCCGTTCCCCCGCGTCCCACAGCTCCGTCGCGTCCGCCACCGGAACGTCTCCTTCACCAACCACAGCAATACGGGCGACCGATCATTCGGTCGAGTTGCTGAGGATCAGTAATCCAGGCCACTGGCGATCAAGCAAGGGGTCGGTCCGCACTTTCTCGACGCGTCGTTCCGCATCGACCTGGCTCCGGGAGGGAACTCCGTTGCGACGGGGGCGCAGGACGGTGAGGATCAGCGCCATGCCGACCTTCACCTCGTACGACGGGACCGAACTCGCCTACCACCTGAAGGGTGAGGGGCCGCCGCTCGTCGTCCTGCCCGGCGGACCCATGCGCGCCTCCGTCTACCTCGGGGACCTGGGCGGCCTCAGCATCCACCGTCGACTCGTCCTGCTCGATCTGCGGGGCACGGGGGCTTCCGCGGCTCCCGCTGATCCGGCGACGTACCGCTGCGACCGGCTCGTGGACGACGTGGAGGCGCTGCGGGTTCACCTGGGGCTGGCGGAGATGGATCTGCTCGCGCACTCGGCCGGTGGCAGTCTCGCCATGCTGTACGCCGCCCGGTATCCGACGCGGGTGCGGCGGCTGGCGCTGGTCACGGCCATTCCGTGGGCGCTGGGCATGCCGGTGACGGACGAGGACCGGCTGGCGGCGGCTGTGTTGCGGAAGGACGAGCCGTGGTTCGAGGAGGCGTTCCCCGCGTTCGCGGCCTCGCTCGACGGGACCGGCGGTTACGACCCCGTGTTCGCGCCCTTCTTCTACGGCCGCTGGGACGAGGCCGCCGCGGCGCACGACGCGCGCGGGGACGAGGAGTTCAACGACGAGGCGGGCGACGTGTACGGATCGACGGGCGCCTATGACCCGCCCGCGACCCGGGAGGCGCTCGGGCGGCTGGATCGTCCGGTGCTCGTGCTCGCGGGGGAGGTCGACAACGCCCCCCGGCCCGAGCTCGCCCGCCGCGCCGCGGACGTGTTCCCGCACGCCGAGCTCGTGGTGCAGCCCGGTGCCGGGCACTATCCGTGGCTGGACGACCCGGAGTGGTTCGTACGACGGATCATCACGTTCCTCGGGGCGCCGCTGCCCTCGGCAGGGTAGGGACGTTACTTCGCGTACGCCGTCATGAACCGGTCGCGGAACTTGTCCATGCCCCACTCGGGCGCGTTCCCGGCGGGCTTGAGCCCGTCCGTCCAGCCCCAGTCGGCGATCCGGTCGAGGACCTTCGGGTCGCGGGCCACGATGGTGATGGGCACGTCCTTGTTGGTGTCGCCCCCGGTGACGGTCGGGACGGGCTGGTGGTCGCCGAGGAAGACGAGGACCGTGTCGTCGTCGCCGTAGCGCTCGACCCACTCGGTCAGGCTCTGCAACGAGTACTCGACCGCCTTGCGGTACTCCGTGCGCACCGACTTGGAGCTCTTCCAGACCTCCCCGGGGTCCGTGCCCTCCTTCTTGATCTGCTCGAACACCGAGCCGTCACCGAGCTGGTCCCAGTCGACCATGCGGGCGATGGGGGACCAGGGGTTGTGGCTGGAGGCCAGGATGATCTCCGCCATGATCGGGTCGCGGTTCTCCTTGCCGTGCTCCAGGCGCTCGAAGGCCTCCAGGCTGAACTGGTCGGGCACCGGCGTCCAGCTGAAGTAGGGGCCGTTGTAGCCGAGGTGCGTGGAGTCGTAGATGTGGTCGAGGCCGAAGTACTTGCCCTCGGGCCAGGCCTTGCGGACCCCCGGCACGATGCCGACCGTGCGCCAGGCGCCGGTCTTCTGGAAGTAGCTGGTCAGGGTCGCGCGGTCGCCACCGGTCAGGCTCCGGTAGCGCTGCTGGTTCTTGACCCACAGGCCGGACAGGAACGTCGAGTGGGCGAGCCAGCTGCCGGCGCCCGTCACGGGCGACCGGAGCCAGGCGCTGCGCGAGGCGAAGCCGGCGGCCTTGAGCCTGCTGTTGCCCTCCTGGAGGGCCGCGTCGATCTGCGGGGCCATCGCCGGGTCGTCGATGGCCACCCGGCCGTAGCTCTCGATGAAGGTGAACAGGACGTCCTTGCCGCGCAGCCCGTTCAGCAGCTGGTCGGGCGGGGTCTTGGCGAAGGCGTCGACGGCGGCCTGCTTCTCGAACTCCTGGGCGTCGAAGATCCCGTCGCGCACCTGCTGCACCCGGTTGGCGACGAACTGCGTGTTGCCCTTGGTGGCGAAGGGGACCCCGCCGAACTGCACGCCCAGCGTGAAGCAGACGATCCACACGATGCCGAGGACGAGCGTGCTGCGCAGAGCCACGGGACGGTGCCGGACCAGGAGGTTCGTCAGCCGTACCACCGCGAGCGTGCACACCGCGAGGACGGCGACGGCCAGCACGATGGCCCCGGTCACCGCGAGCACCTGCCCGGAGCGGCCGAACGACTCCCTGACGAAATCGGTCGCGTCGTCCAGCAGGATCCAGTCGAAGACCAGGTCGAAGGGGCGGGCCAGGACCTGGCGGAAGCCCATGTCGAGGAACTTGACGATGGTGAACAGCCCGATGAGCACGCCCGAGACGACGGCCGTGATGCGCCGTCCCCGCCTCGGCAGCGCGAGGAGCAGGCCCGCGAGGAGGATCGCCTCCACGGGCAGGCGCAGGAACGCCTGGAGGTTCATCCGGTCGAGGCGGTTGGGCATGAGCAGCGCGCCGAGTACCAGGGCGGCGGCGAGGACGGTCGCGCCGATGGTCATGCCGCGTGCGGTACGGGGGAAGCGGGTCCGCCAGCCGAACCAGCCGGACTTCGTCCTGACCTCCTCGACCGTCTCCTGTCCCGTCTCCTGGTCGTCCGTCTCCGCACCGCCCTCGGCGGCTTCCGGCAGCTGACGAGAGCGAGGTGTGAAGAGCGACACCCGGCGGTCCTTCCGTACGGTCTTGCGATGGCATGCCAACAGGGCCCTGTGACCGAGCCTGCCACCACCAGTACGTCCGCACGTCACCTTCGGTTCAATCCCACGGGACCGAAACCGAGGAAAAGCCGAGGAAAAGCCGAGGAAGGGGCCGGGGAGTCACCCGTCCGCCCGCACCGCCACCTCCCGTGCCCACCGGTAGTCGGCCTTCCCACTGGGGGACCGCTGGATGGAGTCCTCGATCACCAGCTGACGCGGGATCTTGTAGCCCGCGAGCTGGGAGCGGCAGTGCGTCCGGATGTCGTCGAGGGACGGCCGGGGCGCGCCCTCCCGTAGCTGTACGACGGCTGCCACATGGTGGCCCCACTTGGTGTCCGGCACCCCGGCCACCAGTGCGTCGTACACGTCCGGATGGGACTTGAGCGCCTGCTCGACCTCTTCGGGGTACACCTTCTCGCCGCCGGTGTTGATGCACTGGGAGCCCCGGCCGAGGACGATGACGACGCCCTCCTCGTCCACGGTCGCCATGTCGCCGAGCAGCACCCAGCGCTCACCGTCCTTCTCGAAGAAGGTCTCGGCGGTTTTGCGCGGGTCGTTGTAGTAGCCCAGCGGTACATGGCCGCACTGCGCGACGCGGCCCACCTCGCCCACCGCGATCGGCTCGTGCGTGGCCGGATCGACCACCTGGGTACGGGAGTTGACCCGCACCCGGAAGCCGCGCTCGGGGCCGGCGTCATCGGTGGCCGTGCCGTTGAAGCCGGACTCCGAGGAGCCGAAGTTGTTGAGCAGCATCACGTTCGGGACGAGCTCCAGGAACTGCCGGCGTACGGTGTCCGACATGATCGCCCCCGACGAGGACACGCTGAACATCGACGAGGTGTCCGTGCCCTTCATGGGGCCCTTGAGGGCGTCGATCAGCGGCCGCAGCATCGCGTCCCCGACCAGGGACATGCTGGTGACCTTCTCCTGCTCGATCGTCCGCAGTACGTCCTCGGGTGAGAACTTGCGGTGCAGCACGACCCGTTGGCCGAAGTTGAAGCCGATGAACGCGGTGAGCGTGGAGGTGCCGTGCATCAGCGGGGGAGTGGGGAAGAAGGTGATCCCCGAACCGCCGGCCGCGACACGCTCGGCGAGCTCCTCGGGCTTCTTCACCGGCTCGCCGGTCGGCGCCCCGCCGCCCATCCCCGAGAAGAACAGGTCCTCCTGACGCCACATCACACCCTTGGGCATCCCGGTGGTGCCGCCGGTGTAGATGATGAACTGGTCGTCGCCGGAGCGCTGCGGGAACCCGCGTTCGGGGGACCCGGCGGCCTCGGCGTCCGTGAAGGCCACGGCGTCCACGCCGGGCACGGCGTCGCCCACGCGCACGAGGTGGCGCAGCTTCTGGGTCAGCGGCAGCGCGGCGGCCACCCGGTCGCTGAGCTCCGCGTCGAAGACCAGGCCCACCAGATCGGCGTCCCGGTAGAGATAGACCAACTCGTCCTCGACGTAGCGGTAGTTGACGTTCACCGGCACGGCCCGGGCCTTCAGACAGCCGAGCGCGACCTGCAGGTACTCGATGCCGTTGTACATGTGCAGCCCGACGTGCTCACCCGGTTGTATCCCGCTGTCGATCAGATGGTGACCGATGCGGTTGGCCGCCGCGTCCAGCTCCGCGTACGTCAGCCGGCGCTCCGCACCCGTGCCGGGGATGTCGATGTACACCAGCGCCTCGCGGTCCGGGACCACGTCGACGACCGACTCGAACAGGTCGGCAAGGTTGTACTCCACCGCTCCTCCTGACCTCGCTCCGCACCGGTTGCCGGTCATCAGAGCAAAGGGCGACCCAACTGTGAAGGCTCCGCGCGAAGAAATCTGACTGACTGTCAGAAAACTCTTGAAGAGCCCGGGCCGCTCCTGCAACCTGTTCTCGTTCTTTCAGAGGGGAGATGGGCTATGGGTGGGACGGAACACCTCACTGTGCAGCGCGAAGGCGCCACACTGGTGCTCACACTCAACAGGCCGGAGGCCAAGAACGCGCTCTCGCTGGCGATGCTCGTCGGCCTGTACGACGGCTGGGTCGAGGCCGACGCCGACGACTCGGTCCGCTCGATCGTGTTCACCGGCGCGGGCGGCTCGTTCTGCGCCGGCATGGACCTCAAGGCCCTGGCCGGCAAGGGCATGGAGGGAGAGCAGTACCGGGACCGGCTCAAGGCCGACCCCGACCTGCACTGGAAGGCGATGCTGCGCCACCATCGCCCCCGCAAGCCGGTGATCGCCGCCGTGGAGGGCCACTGCGTCGCCGGCGGCACCGAGATGCTTCAGGGCACCGACATCAGGGTCGCGGGTGAGTCGGCGACCTTCGGCCTGTTCGAGGTCAAACGCGGCCTGTTCCCGATCGGCGGCTCCACGGTCCGCCTCCAGCGCCAGATCCCGCGCACCCACGCCCTGGAGATGCTGCTCACCGGCCGCCCGTACAGCGCACGCGAGGCCCTGGACATCGGCCTGATCGGACACGTGGTCCCCGACGGCACGGCACTGACCAAGGCCCTGGAGATCGCCGAACAGATCAATGCCTGCGGCCCGTTGGCGGTCGAGGCCGTCAAGGCCTCGGTGTACGAGACCGCCGAGATGACCGAGACCGACGGCCTCGCCGCCGAACTCAAGCGCGGCTGGCCCGTCTTCGACACCGCCGACGCCAAGGAGGGGGCCCGCGCCTTCGCGGAGAAACGACCGCCCACCTACAAGCGAGCGTAGCGCTCGGCTGGGTGCGGCGGTTCGGACACCGCGGGCCGTCAGTGGCTGGTCGCGCAGTTCCTCGCGCCCCTTCCGGGCGCGATCCACCCACCTTGCTCCGAAGGAGGCAACCCCGATGCCCGCAGTCCTCAAAGCTCCCCTGATCGTCGAGTTCCCGTTCACCCGCTCCCTCGGCCCCGTCCAGAGCGCGTTCCTCACCGGCCTGCGCGACCGCGTCGTCCTCGGTGTGAAGACCGGCGACGGCCGCACCCTCGTACCCCCCGTCGAGTACGACCCCGTCACCGCCGGGGAGATCCGCGACCTCGTCGAGGTCGCCCCCACCGGCACGGTCACCACCTGGGCCTGGAACCACGAACCCCGCCGCGGCCAGCCCCTCTCCTCGCCCTTCGCCTGGGTCCTGGTCCGCCTCGACGGCGCCGACACCGCCCTCCTTCACGCCCTCGACGCACCCGGCCCCGACGCCGTGCACACCGGCATGCGCGTGCGCGTCCGCTGGGCCGAGGACCGCGTCGGCGCGATCACCGACATCGCCTGCTTCGAGCCGTACGACGGTGACCCGGCCGAACCGACCGGCCACAGCGGCGAGTTCGAGGACCCGGTCACCGGAATCGTCGCGGCCGCCCGCCTCGACTACGTCTACTCGCCCGGCCGTGCCCAGACCGCCTACATCAACGCCCTCTCCGAACGGCGCAACGTCGGCGAACGCTGCCCGTCCTGCCGCAAGGTGTACGTGCCGCCCAGGGGCGCGTGCCCCACCTGCGGCCTCGCCACCTCGGAACAGGTGGAGGTGGGGCCGGGCGGCACGGTCACCACGTTCTGCATCGTCAACATCAAGGCGAAGAACCTCGACATCGAAGTCCCCTACGTCTACGGCCACATCGCCCTCGACGGAGCCGGGCTCGCGCTGCACGGACGCATCGGCGGCATCCCGTACGACCAGGTGCGGATGGGCCTGCGCGTCGAACCGGTGTGGACGGAAGGGGGCCGCTTCCCCGACCACTACCGGCCCACGGGAGAACCCGACGCGGACTACGAGACGTACAAGGAGCTGCTGTGACCAGGGACATCGCCGTCGTCGCCTTCGCGCAGTCCGACGTCCTGCGCACCACCGAGGAACAGTCCGAGGTGGAGATGCTCATGCCGGTCCTGCACGACGTCCTCGACCGGACCGGCCTGAAGACCGCGGACATCGACTTCACCTGCTCCGGCTCCAGCGACTACCTCGCCGGCCGCGCCTTCTCCTTCACCCTCGCCCTCGACGGCGTCGGCGCCTGGCCGCCGATCTCCGAGTCGCACGTCGAGATGGACGGCGCGTGGGCGCTGTACGAGGCCTGGACCAAACTGCTCACCGGGGACGCGGACACCGCGCTCGTCTACTCCTACGGCAAGTCCTCACCCGGGTCGCTGCGCGATGTGCTGACCCGGCAGCTCGACCCGTACTACGTCGCGCCCCTGTGGCCCGACTCGGTCGCCCTCGCCGCCCTCCAGGCGCAGGCACTCATCGACACGGGCGCCACCGACGAACCGGCGCTGGCCGCGATCGGTGCCCGCAGCCGTGCGGTCGACAACCCGCGTGCCCAGCTCAAGGGATCCGTCCCGCAAGGGGACTACGTCGTAAGGCCGTTGCGCACCGGTGACTGCCCGCCGATCGGCGACGGGGCGGCCGCGGTGGTGCTCGCGGCAGGGAAGCGGGCCCGCGAACTGTGCACGCGCCCCGCCTGGATCCGCGGCATCGACCACCGCATCGAGGCACACGCCCTCGGCGTCCGCGACCTGACCGACTCGCCCTCCACCCGCCTCGCCGCCGAGAAGGCGGGCGCCTTCCGACAGCCCGTCGACACCGCCGAGTTGCACGCGCCGTTCAGCTCCCAGGAGGTCGTGCTGCGCAGGGCGCTGAGGCTCGACGACGACGTCCGGGTCAACCCGTCCGGCGGGGCGCTCGCCGCCAACCCGATGATGGCCGCAGGGCTGATCCGTATCGGTGAGGCCGCCGCCCGTATCCATCGCGGCGAGTCCGACCGGGCCCTCGCGCACGCCACCTCCGGTCCCTGTCTGCAACAGAACCTGGTCGCCGTACTGGAAGGGGATCCGCGATGAGCAAGGAGCCCGTGGCCGTCATAGGCGTCGGTCAGACCAAGCATGTCGCGGCCCGGCGGGACGTGTCGATCGCCGGGCTCGTACGGGAGGCGGCGCGACGGGCCCTCGACGACGCCGAGTTGGGCTGGGCCGACATCGACGCCGTCGTCATCGGCAAGGCGCCCGACTTCTTCGAGGGCGTCATGATGCCGGAGCTGTATCTCGCGGACGCGCTCGGCGCGGTGGGCAAGCCGATGCTGCGGGTGCACACGGCGGGCTCGGTGGGCGGTTCGACGGCGCTGGTCGCCGCGGGGCTCATCGCGGCCCGCGTGCACGGCACCGTCCTGACGCTGGCCTTCGAGAAGCAGTCCGAGTCCAACGCCATGTGGGGCCTGTCCCTGCCGATCCCCTTCCAACAGCCCCTGCTGGCCGGGGCGGGCGGCTTCTTCGCCCCGCACGTACGCGCGTACATGCGGCGCAGCGGCGCGCCCGACACGGTCGGCTCGCTGGTGGCGTACAAGGACCGGCGCAACGCGCTCAAGAACCCGTACGCGCATCTCCACGAGCACGACATCACCCTGGAGAAGGTCCAGGCCTCGCCCATGCTCTGGGACCCGATCCGCTACTCCGAGACCTGCCCCTCCTCCGACGGGGCCTGCGCGATGGTGCTCACCGACCGGGCGGGTGCGGCCCGCGCGCCGCGCCCGCCCGCCTGGATGCTCGGCGGCGCCATGCGCAGCGAGCCGACCCTCTTCGCGGGCAAGGACGCCGTCTCGCCGCAGGCCGGAAAGGATTGCGCCGCCGACGTGTACCGGCAGGCGGGCATCGCCGACCCGCGCCGGGACATCGACGCCGTGGAGATGTACGTCCCGTTCTCCTGGTACGAGCCCATGTGGCTGGAGAACCTCGGCTTCGCCGACGAGGGCGAGGGCTGGAAGCTCACCGAGGCAGGAGTGACGGAGCTGGACGGCGATCTGCCCGTCAACATGTCGGGCGGTGTCCTGTCCACCAATCCCATCGGTGCCTCCGGCATGATCCGCTTCGCGGAGGCGGCCCTGCAGGTGCGGGGGCAGGCCGGGGAACACCAGGTGGACGGGGCCCGCAGGGTGCTCGGGCACGCCTACGGCGGCGGATCCCAGTTCTTCTCGATGTGGCTCGTGGGGTCCGAACCCCCTGATGCGTGAATTGCCTCCCTGAAGGTCACCGAAAGGTCCCCCTCACGTGGCCTGTCGGCACTCGGAGTCGATCGCTAGGCTGACCGCGGACGACGCAATCGGGAGGAGCACGGACGTGGCCGAGACCACCATCCAGCAGCAGCCGCTCATGGGCTGGGACAAGCCCCAGCTGGACCTCAGCAGCGCCGACTGGCACTCCAGCAGCCGTGGCCTGGGGGATGTCCAGATCGCCTTTGTCGAGGGTTTCATCGCGATGCGCAACAGCGGCCGCCCGGAGAGCCCTTCCCTGATCTTCACACCTGCAGAGTGGGGCGCGTTCGTGTCGGGCGCGCGGGAAGGGGAGTTCGACCTCACGTGACGTGACGGGCCGATCCGGCGGTGTTTCACCTGTATTTCCGGACACGCGACCTTGAGCAGCCTGCCGGGGCCGGCGTCTGAGCGACGCTGGCGCCCGGGGGGAAGGTCGTACTCCGGAGGTGAGGAACCCATGAGCACCCTGCCGGTCATCGCGGCGGTCGACGGTTCGGACGACAGCCTGCGCGCCCTGGACTGGGCCCTCGACGCCGCCCGCAGGCGGCGGGCACCGTTGCGGGTGGTCCATGTACGGCAGTACGCCGCGTGGGCCCGGCCCGACGTCCTGACCGCCGGGCCGCCGGAGCCGGACCAGGATTCGGTGCTGGACCAGGTACGCACCCGGGTGGCGGAGATCGCCGGCCGGCGATGGAATATCTCGCGCTGGAGGGCGCACCGCCCGCGCTGCTGCCCGAACTGGGCTCGACCGCACAGCTGTTGGTGCTCGGCTCACGCGGGCGCGGCGGCTTCGCCAGCCTGCTGCTCGGCTCCAACGGTATGGCCGCCGCGCGCGATGCGGAGTGCCCGGTGGTCGTGGTGCCGCGGCCGGGTCGTGAGGTGGAGTCGGAGACGCCCGTCGAACCGGGGCCGCGTGTGGTCGTGGGCCTCCAGGCCGACAGCCCTGACGAGACCACGCTCGCCTTCGCCTTCACCGAGGCCGCCCTGCGGGGCGCCCGCCTCCAGGTCGTCACCGCCTACCAGTGGCCGCTCCAGTCGTGGGCGATGCCGGGCGAACTCGTCCCCGTGATGATCGACCAGGACGCCGTCGAGAGCGAGACCCGCACGCTGGCCGAAGGCTTCCTCGCCCCGCACCGCAAGCGGCATGCCGATGTGCGGCTCGAACTCTACGTGGCCCCGGGCGATGCGGCCGGCCACCTCGTCGGGGCGTCCAAGGACGCGGAGCTCGTCGTGGTCGGGCGCCATCGGCGCCGACTGCTGGCGCCTGCCCGCATGATGGGCTCGGTGACTCAGGCGGTGCTGCTGCATGCGGCGAGCCCGGTGGCCGTGGTGCCGCCGGAACCCGGGACCGCCTAATGGGTGAGAGTGCCGCCTATCATTAGGTCCATGCAGGACTCGACCCACAGGGACACCCGCCTCGCGCTCGACCTCGCCCTCACCATCCGCCATGACGGCCACGGGGGCGTGGCCGATGACCTGGGCGAGCCCGCCGGGCTCACCGCATGGGTGCGGGCCCACCCCGACGTCGTGCCGCAGGGCGCCGCGTACGTGGCCGGAGACACGGAGCTGACCGCCGTACGAGAGCTGCGCGCCGCCGTCCGAGCCCTGTTCGCCCGCGCGGTACGCCCCGGAGAGCCGAGCCCAGCCGATGCCGCACGGCTGCTGCCCGCACCGCAAGCCGTCGAACTGCTCAACACGGCTGCCGCCCGCACCCCCACCGTCCCCGTCCTGCGATGGTCCGACGGTGCCGAACCGGCCGTAGAGCGTCGGGCGATGCACGGTGAAGAGGAGCTGACATCAGTTCTCGCGCAGGCCGCGATCGGCTTCCTCACCGGCCCGGACCGGGAGCGGTTGCGCGCGTGCCACGCGCCGCGCTGCGTGCGGTACTTCATCAAGGAGCACCCGCGACAGGAGTGGTGCAAGCCGTCCTGCGGGAACCGGGCTCGGGTGGCTCGGCATCATGAGCGGCACAAAGGGAGCGCTTAGCCGCGCTCAGTGCCGAGCCTTACCGTTCAAGGTCGACGCGTTCGAGGCGAATGGAACAGGGGTCCGCCGACACGGGCCCGCACCGCCCGCCGGAAGCGTACGCTGAGGTGCCTGTAGGTCACGGTGCGCGTCCGCTCCCCGCGTGGGCGTATCACCGTGGCAGGGGGTGCACCATGGGCCGGCGCAGCACCAGGAACAGCAGGACGCTTTTCGAGCGTGAGAGTGAACTCGCCGCCGTGGACGAGGCGTTGGGCGAGCTCACCGGTTTGCGTGCGGACGGGTCGGAGTCGGCCGGTCGGCCTCGCGGCGCTCTGCTCGCCTTCGCCGGAAGGGCCGGGATCGGCAAGACGACCCTGCTGGCCGAGGTCCGTCGGCGTGCTGCCGCACGAGGCTGCACCGTGCTCTCCGCGCGCGGTGGTGACCAGGAGCAGCGCGTCGCCTTCCACGTGGCCCGGCAACTTCTGCAACCCCAGTTCGCCGGAGCGGCGGAGGACGATCTCCGTGCCCGGTTGGGCAGTTGGTACGACATCGTCGGCCCGGCCCTCGGGCTGTGCGCGCCCACCGATGGCGCCCCGCCCGATCAGCAGGGCCTGCGGGACGGACTGGACTGGGTACTCACCCATCTCGCCGTGCAGCGCGCCCCGATGGTCCTGGTCCTCGACGACGCCCACTGGGCGGATCCTGAATCCCTGCGCTGGCTGGCCGCGTTCGCACCGCGCGCCGAGGAACTCCCGCTGCTGCTCGTCGTCGGGTACCGGCCCGACGAACTCCCCGATCACGCCGAGTCGTTCCGGGGACTGCCCGGGCGCGCCGGTGGCCGGCCCATCGACCTCGAGCCGCTCAGCGCGGTCGCCGTCGCCGGTCTCGTCCGCGAAGCACTCGGCACATACGCCGACGACGCGTTCTGCCGCGAGTGCTGGGCCGTCACCGCAGGCAACCCCTTCGAGACCGTCGAGCTCACGGCCAAGGTGCGCGACCGCGGCCTGACCCCCACCGAGGCCGGTGCCCATCTGCTGCGCGACCTCGCCGCCGCGGTCAAGGGCAGCGGACTGATCGCCCGGCTCGAACGGCTCGGCACCTCCACCGTCCGCTTCGCCTGGGCCTGCGCCGTCCTCGGCACCGAGATCCATCCCCAGCTGGCCGCCGCCGTCGCGGGGCTCGGCCAGGAGGAGGCCGCGGACGCCGCGGACGCCCTGCGTGGCGCCCGTGTCCTCACCGGTGCCGACATCCTGGAGTTCGTCCACCCGCTCATCGCCACCGCCGTCTACCGGGCCATCCCCCCAGGGGTCCGCGTCGCCCTGCACGGCCAGGCCGCCTGGTGCGTCATCAACGACGGACAGGGCCCCTCGGTGGCCGCCCGCCACCTCCTGGAGACCCACCCCGACGGCGACACCTGGGTCGTACAGCAACTGCGAGCCGCCGCCGGCGAGACGGTCCGCTCCGGAGCCCCCGACGCCGCCCGCAGCTACCTCGCCCGCGCCCTGCGCGAACCCCCGCTCTTCGAGGACCGGGCAGCCGTGCTGTACGAACTGGGCAGCGCGTCCCTGCTCACCGAACCGGCCACCACGGTGAACCACCTGCGCGCCGCGCTGGAGGAGCCCATCGCCGACCGGCAGTTGCGGCACCACATCGTCTACCGGCTCTCCCAGGTCCTCGCCCACAGCGACCGGCTCGCCGAGGCCTCCGACACCCTCGCCCGCGAGATCCGCGTCACCGAGGACGCGCGCGTCAAGCTGCGCATGGTCGCCGAGCAGTTCATGTGGGACGCCTTCCGTGCCGACGAGCCCGACCACCCCTCCCGCTCCCGCCGGCTCACCAAACTCGCCGACCGCCTCAAGGGCCGCGACCTCACCGAGCGGTACATCATCGGCCTGCGCGCCTGGGACGCGACGCTGCGCGGCGAACCCGCCCATGTCGCCCTCCATCACGCCGAACGCGCCCTCGCCGGCGGCCTCGGCTGGGCCGAACCCGACCGCGGTTTCGAGGTGCCCGTGCTGGTGGCGCTGGCCTTCATGTACGCGGACCGCCCCGGCCGTGCCGAAGAGCTCTTCGCCGCCGGGATCGCCGACTTCGAACGGCAGGGCTGGCGCGGCGCCCACCTCTCCTTCGGCTACACCCTCCTCGCCTACCTCCGCTTCCGCCGCGGCCGGCTCGCCGAGGCCGAGGACTTCGTGCGCGCGGGACTCAGGCTGGCCGAACGCGTCGGGCCGGGCACACCCGCCCACTGGTACGCCGTCGGCATCCTCATCGAGGTCCTGCTCGCCCGCGGGCGCGTCACGGAGGCTGCGCAGACCGCCGAGGACTACTCCTTCAACGAACCTTTCCCGGCCGCCGTGATCTTCCCCGACGTCCAGACCGTCCACGGCGAACTGCTGCTCGCCCGCGGCCTCACCAAGGACGCGGCCGCCGAGCTGGCGGCAGCGGGCCGCCGTCTCGACCCCCGTGGCATCCGCAACCCCGCCTGGTGCCCCTGGCAGCTCCACCTCGCCCGCGCCGAGAGCCACGACGCCCCTGAACGCGCGGTCACCACCGCCCTCGAAGCAGTGGCCCGCGCCCGCCAGTTCGGCGCCCCCTCCGCCATCGGCCAGGCCCTGCGCACGGCCGCCGAGGTGTCCTCGGGCACGGTCCGGGTGAAGTACCTGGAGGAGTCGGTCGCCCACCTGGAGTGCTCCCCGGCCGCTTACGAGCTGGCATGTGCGCTGGTGGCGCTGGGCACGGAGCTACG
This sequence comes from Streptomyces sp. NBC_00019, assembly GCF_045041015.1. Lineage (NCBI taxonomy): Bacteria > Bacillati > Actinomycetota > Actinomycetes > Kitasatosporales > Streptomycetaceae > Streptomyces > Streptomyces sp. NBC_00019. The sequence continues at coordinate 1,338,164 of NZ_CP108302.1, read as the reverse complement.
GCGCACGGGGCGCCCCACGGAGGCGGCGGAGCACCTCTACCGGGGCCTGGACGCGGCGGTGCAGTGCGGTGCGGATGGCCTGGTGGAGGCGGCCCGCGACGAACTGGCGGCGGCGGGTTTGCGCCCGCGGCGGCTGCACAGCACGGACACGGACACGCTGACGACTCGCGAACGCACGGCAGCCACCATGACGGCCGAGGGCCTCACCAAGCGTGAGATCGCCGACGGGCTGGGCATCGACGAGCCGGCGGTCACCCGCCTGCTCTCGGCGGTCTACCGAAAGCTGGGCACCGACCACAGTGGACTGGCAGCGGCTCTCAAACCAACGTAGCCCCCCACCCACCAAGGGGCGCGGGGCCGTGTCGATGTGCGGCTCCGCCGCGTGGGCGCGACCAGCCCCCACCCACCCGCACCCGGATATCGACCGAAGCACCCCAGGACCGCACGTGCCCATCGCCGAACGGCACCCCGTACCATTGGCGCATGTCGTTCCTCCGCCGCCGCAGCGCAACTCCCGCCGGCCCCGACTTCGACGTCCTGGCCATGGACCCGGGCGACTGGCCCGGCAACCTCGGCGCCGGTCTGCTGCCCGCCCCCGACGGCACCTGCCAGGGTGTCTTCCTGCGCTACGACCTGTTCGGCGGCCGCGGCCCCGCGATGATCATCGGTAACCTCCCCGAGGGCTCCCCGGCTCGGGAGCTCACCGAGGGCGAGGTCCCCTTCGAGGTGGCCCAGCTGCTGATCGCGCTGGAGAACGAGGAGGAGGTGACCGTCGTCGGCGCCGAGGACATGCCGGTGATGCAGGGCGACAACCTTCTGATCGTGCGGCGCCTGAAGCTCTCCGAGAGCCGGATCTCCTGCGTGCAGTTCGACCGCAGCGACAATGTCCTGGTGACCATCGCCGCGTGGGACCGTCCGATCACCGACGATCTGTACGCCCTCCTGAAGCCGCTGCCGGCGGAGCTCTTCCAGCAGGGCTGACCCCGACCCGCCCCTGTTCGGGATTCCGCACGCCTTGTGATGACCCTTGTCGCCAAGTCATCGGACCTCTAGCGTCAAGGTCATGTCGTATGAGATCACTCGAAGAACGACGTTAAAGGCTGCGGCAAGCGGTGCTGGTGCGCTCGCCTTAGGGGTCGATGTCAGCGAGGCGGCTGCCGATTCCTCCGATGTATCGGGGCAACCCTTGGTGCTCTGGTACGCCACCCCCGCCGCCGACTGGGAACGCGAAGCCCTCCCCATCGGCAACGGCGCACTCGGCGCCATGATCTTCGGGACCCTCGCCTCCGAACGGCTCCAGTTCAACGAGAAGACTCTGTGGACCGGCGGCCCCGGCTCGGCCCAGGGCTACGACCACGGCAACTGGCGCGACGCCCGCCCCGGCGCCGTCACCGCCGTCCAGGACGATCTCGACGCCTGGACCACCCTCGACCCCGACGCGGTCGCCGCCCGCCTCGGCCAGCGCCGCGTCGGCTACGGCGCCCACCAGACCTTCGGCGACCTCCACCTCGACGTCCCCGGCGCACCGGCCACCACCCCGGACGACTACCGCCGCGAGCTCGACCTCGACAAGGCCGTCGCGTCCGTCACGTACACCCATCAAGGGGTGCGCCACCGAAGGGAGTTCTTCGCCTCCCACCCCGACGGCGCGATCGTGGGGCGGCTGACCGCCGACCGGCCCGGCAGCGTCACCTTCACCCTCCGGTACACCTCACCGCGCGCCGACTTCACCACCACCGCGGCCGACGGAACCCTGACGGTGCGGGGCGCGCTCGCCGACAACGGTCTGCGCTTCGAGGCGCAGATCCGGGTCCGCAGCAAGGGCGGCACCCTCAGCTCCCACACCGACGGCACCATCACCGTGACCGGCGCCGACAGCGCCTGGTTCGTCCTGGCCGCGGGCACCGACTACGCCGACACCTACCCCGGCTACCGAGGCGCGGACCCGCACGCCGCCATCACCCGGACCGTCGAGCGGACGGGCACGGACCACCAGGCGCTCCTGCGCCGTCATCTGCGCGACCACCGTGGCCTGTTCCGCCGGGTCGCCCTCGACATCGGCCAGGAACTGCCCGCGGACGTCCCCACGGACCGGCTGCTGTCCACCTACACCGCAGGCCCGACCGCGGCCGAACGCGCCCTGGAAGCCCTCTTCTTCCAGTACGGCCGCTATCTCCTCATCGCCTCCTCACGCCCCGGCTCGCTGCCCGCCAACCTCCAGGGTGTCTGGAACCAGAGCACCTCGCCCCCGTGGTCCGCCGACTACCACGTCAACATCAACCTGCAGATGAACTACTGGCTCGCCGAGGCCGCGAACCTCGCCGAGACGACGGAGCCCTACGACCGCTTCGTCGAGGCGCTGCGCGCTCCGGGACGCGTCAGCGCCCAGGAGATGTTCGGCTCGCGCGGCTGGGTCGTGCACAACGAGACCAATCCGTACGGCTTCACCGGTGTGCACGACTGGGCGACCGCGTTCTGGTTCCCCGAGGCGGCGGCCTGGCTCACCCAACAGCTGTACGAGCACTACCGGTTCGGCGGCTCCACGGCCTATCTCCGCACCACCGCGTACCCGGTGCTGAAGGAGGCCACCGAGTTCTGGCTGGACAACCTGCGCACCGACCCGCGCGACGGCACCCTCGTCGTCACGCCCAGTTACTCGCCGGAGCACGGGGACTTCACGGCCGGTGCGGCCATGTCGCAGCAGATCGTCCACGACCTGTTCACCAACACCCTCGAAGCGGCCCGGATCCTCGGTGACTCGCCCGGCTTCCGCACCCGTCTGGAAGAGACGCTCGGGCGGCTCGACCCCGGCCTGCGCATCGGCTCCTGGGGGCAACTCCAGGAGTGGAAGGCCGACCTGGACGACCCCACCGACGAACACCGGCATGTCTCCCACCTGTTCGCCCTCCACCCGGGACGCCAGATCGAGCCCGGCAGCCGGTGGGCCGAGGCGGCCAAGGTCTCCCTCACCGCGCGCGGCGACGGCGGCACCGGCTGGTCCAAGGCGTGGAAGGTCAACTTCTGGGCCCGGCTGCGCGACGGCGACCACGCCCACCTCATGCTCGGCGAACAACTCAAGCTCTCCACCCTGCCCAACCTCTGGGACACCCACCCGCCGTTCCAGATCGACGGCAACTTCGGTGCCACGTCCGGGATCGTGGAGATGCTCCTGCAGAGCCAGCACGACGTGATCGAGATACTGCCCGCCCTGCCCGCCGCCTGGCCCGACGGCTCGGTGCGGGGACTGCGTGCCCGCGGTGGTGCCACCGTCGACGTCGAGTGGGCCGGCGGCCGGGCGGCCCGGATCGCGCTGACGGCGTCACGGACACGTGAACTGACCGTACGCAGCGACCTGTTCAGAAGCGGGGAGCTGACGTTCAAGGCGGTCGCGGGCCGTCGCCACACCTGGGAGGCCTGAACCTCGTGGACTCCGGAGGGCCGTAGCCCCCCGTGCTCGGCCCTCCGGAGCCCGCCCGCGGCACGGTCGTCCCACCCACCACGGCGGCACCCGGGGTTCCCCCGTACCGTCCGCCGCGACGGCCGTCCCGGGGTGCCGTGAGCTCAGTTTTCCGGCGCGGGGAGTTGTCCGGCAGCCCCCTTTCGCCACTCCGGACAATTACCCGGACAGGCAGGCCTCGCCGCCTTGCCCCGCCATGGCCCGGCTCCGTAACGTGCGATGTCGAGGGGGTGCCATGGGGCGACGAGAGCGACCGCTGGACCCGACCGAGGGTGCCGTCGCCCGATTCGCCTACGAGCTGCGGAAGTTGCGACAGGAGGCCGATGGCCTCACCTACCGCGCCATGGCCGCGCGGGCCCACTACTCCACCGCCACGCTCGCCCAGGCCGCGGCCGGCGACCGCCTCCCGTCCCTACAGGTCACCCTCGCCTACGTCGCCGCGTGCGGCGGCGACCCGGACGAGTGGGAGCGGCGCTGGCACCGGGCGGCCGAGGAGGAGACGGCGGACCGGCGCGCCATGGACGACCCGGGCCAGGCCCCGTACCTGGGTCTGGCCCGCTTCGAGGTCGGGGACCACCAGCGGTTCTTCGGCCGCGACCGACTCGTCGAGCGGCTGGTGGGGATGGTGGGCCGCGAGCCCGTCGTCGTCCTGGTCGGTCCCTCGGGCAGTGGAAAGTCCTCACTCCTGCGCGCCGGGCTCGTCCCCCGGCTCCCGAAGGGGCTCCGTGTCCATGTCCTCGCCCCCGGCCCGCACCCCGCAGCCACCCACGCAGACGTCCTGGCATCGGGCGCGCCCGTCGTCCTGGTCGATCAGTTCGAGGAACTCTTCACCCTCTGCACGGACCCGGACGAGCGCGCCCGCTTCCTGGACCTGCTGTTCGACGGCTCACGGCAGCGGGTCGTTCTCGCCGTACGCGCCGACTTCTACGGCCATCTGACCCGCCACCCACGCCTCGCCGAAGCCGCCCAGGACGCCACCCTGCTCGTCGCTCCCATGGGCCCCGACGAGCTGCGCGAGACCATCGTCCGGCCCGCCGCCCTCGGCGGCCTGGTCGTGGAACGCACACTGACCGCACGCCTGTTGGACGACGTGTCCGACGAACCGGGCGCCCTGCCGCTGATGTCCCACGCCCTGCTGGAGACCTGGCGCCGTCGCCGGGGACGGAACCTGACGGAAGCGGCGTACGAAGCGGCCGGCGGTATCCATGGAGCCATCGCCCACACCGCGGAGGAGCTCTACGCGGGCCTCACCCCCGCACAGGCCGTGACCGCCCGCCGTATTCTGCTCCGGCTGGTCACCCCGGGTCAGGGCACCCCGGACACCCGGCGCCCGGCCGACCGCGCCGAACTGGCCGTCGGGGACGAGGCTGGTGGCGCCGAAGCCGTCGGGGGAGACGCTGCCGGGGATGACGCCGTCAAGGAGGACGCCGACACCGTCCTCGTCCTCGAACGCCTCGCCCGCGCACGGCTGATCACCCTCGACGACGGAACCGTCGACCTGGCCCACGAGGCACTCCTCACCGCCTGGCCCCGGCTGCGCACCTGGATCGACGAGGACCGTGAACGCCTCCGCGCCCAGCGCCACCTCACCGAGGCCGCCCACACCTGGGCGTCACTCCACCGCGACCCGGACTCCCTGTACCGGGGCGTCCGGCTGGCCGGCGCCGAGGAGCACTTCGCGAGACGTGAGTCCGAACTCACGCCATTGGAACGGGAGTTCCTGGACGGGAGTACAGGAGCCCGCCACCGTGAGCGACGACGGGCCCGGACGCGGTTCACCCTGCTGTCCGTCCTGGTGGTGCTCAGCCTCGTCGCGGGCCTCGTGGCCTGGCAGCAGAACCGGTCGAGCGAGCAGCGCCACGCCGAGGCCGAGGCCCGTCGGATCGCCGGCGTGGCGGAGAGTCTGCGGATGTCCGACCCGGTCACTTCGATGCGCCTCGGCCTCGCCGCCTGGCGGGTCGCCGACCTGCCGGAGACCAGGTCCGCGCTGCTCGCGGCCGCCGCCCAGCACGAACAGCACGTCTTCACCGACCCGGACCGCGGCAAGCAGACCATGCGCCGGCTCAGCGCCGACGGACGCACCCTGCTCAGCCTGGGCACGGACCGGGTGACCCGCTGGGACGTCGACGACGACCGCCGCACCGCCGGACTGCCCGGCCTGGGCGCCACCATGACGCAGGCGGGCTTCCCCCGGACGGACGCGGACTGGCTCCCCGTCTTCGAGGGCACCGAGGTCGCGGTCCACGACCTCGCCACCGGACGCGCCGGAGCGCCCCTGACCGACGCCGACGACGGCGTGGAGATGGGCCCCAGCGGCCGCACCCTCGTCGCCTACGACGGGACGCGCATCGAGCTCTGGGACGCACGGTCCCGACACAAGCTGCTGGAGATCGAGAACCCCGGGACCCTCAGCGAGGGCGGCACCCCCTGGGCCCGGCTGACAGCGGTGCGCAAGCAGTTGCAGCGAGAGCGCCGTACCGCGGTGCTGTCCGGCGAGGGCATGCCCGACGCGACGGTGAGCCCCGACGACCGTCACCTCGCCCTCTGCGCACCCGGCCGCCGCCTCCAGCTGTGGGACGTCGGGCGACAGCGCCGGATCAGTGCCCTCTGGCTGCCCGAGGTCTCCGTGGGCACCTGCCTCCAGGAACAGATCACCTTCAGCCCCGACGGCCGTCTGCTGGGGATCATCGACACCAGTGGCTTCCGCGCCTGGCGGATCGACACCGGCCGGCAGGTCGCCGCCGTGGAGTACAGCGGCCTGAAACTGGCCCAGTTCAGCGCGGACGGCACCTTCATGGCGGCCTCGGACGGCGACGAGATCCTGGTCTGGCGCCTGACCACCCCCGTCTTCCCGGTCTTCCGCCACCGGCTCTCCGGCGAGGTCGTCAAGGAGATCCGGCTCGACAGGAACACCCTGCGCTACCTCGGCGGCGCCGAAGGAGTGTGGGGTCCCACCGTGCACACGGTCGCCCTGGGCAGAGCGACGACCTCCGACTGGAGCACCACCCGGACCTCCGCGGAACGGTTCAGCCCGGACGGCACCACCCTCGCCACGGTCCGACCGGACCCCGACGGCAAGCACCTGCGCTTCCGCCTCCTGGACGCCCGCACGGGCCGCGGTCTCGCCGACCTCGGCCGTATGCCGTGCGAGGTCCCCGAGGGCGACACACCGCTCATCCACTGCACCGTCACCCTGTCCTACGACTCGACGGGCAAGACGCTCGCCTACGGGGTGGCGCACTACGTCACCGCCAGGACGCCGGAACGCATCCGGCTCTACGACACCCAGGACCGCCGGGTCACCACGACCCTGACCCCCGACGAACTCGGCCCGACCCCACTCGCCCACATCGCCTTCGGCCCTGACGACCGCTCCCTGTTGCTCACCGAGGAACCCACCCCCGACACGGCCGAGACCCGGGTCTGGGACATCGGACGCCGCACGACGACCGACACCCTGTCCGGCACGTCCGGCGGCACCCTCCTGCATCCCGAGGGCGATCTCGTCGTCACCACCGGCGGCGAGGCCTACCGGCTTCCCGCCGGCACACGGCTGCCTTCGACAGGTCTCCCCGGCGGCGGGACCGCCATGGCCTTCAGCCCGGACGGCAGGTACTTCGCGGTCGGAGAGGGGTCCGGCCGGGTCGAGCTCTGGGACGGCCGGCTGAAAGGCCGACTCGGCGTCCTCGCCGACCCCGACACCACCACGTACCAGTACGTCTCCGCGGTGGCGTTCTCCCCGGACGGACGCACCCTGGCGGTCGTCGGCGACGAGGGCACGCTCCGTCTCTGGGACGTCGCCTCCCGTCGCCGTATCGGATCACCGCTGCCCACCCCGGGCGACACCGTCGGAGCCCTGGCCTTCAGCCCCGACGGCACTCTCCTCCACGCCGCGGGGGACCACACCCCCGTGCAGACGTACGAGATCACACCGGAGGCCGCCGCCGACACCGTCTGCCGACGGGTCCGCGACGGCCTCTCACCCGAGGAGTGGCACCGCCAACTGCCGGACGTCCCCTACCGGGAGACCTGCACGTCGACGTCCGCCGCCCGCACGAACGCCACCCGGTGACCGAACTGGATCTCGTAGTAGAGATCCTTGCCGACCACGACCTTGTGCGAGTCCGTGGTGAACGTGACCGCGTAGTAGTACTCCCCCGGCACCTTGTCGCCGACCACGTACTTCTGGCCCTTGGGCAGTTTGTACGGCAGCGGCGACACCGCCTGTGCGGGCACTCCCGTCGGGTACGCGGAGGCCTCGGGGTACGCGCGCCCGTACACCGGGACGCTCTCCACGCCGGCCTTCGGCGTCACCACTTGGCCCTTGGTGCTCACCGCGGCCGGGTCCTTCTCCGAGTTCTCGAACCAGGCCTTCTGACCCAGGTACCAGATCGCCGTCCAGTCGCCGTCGCGCCCGGCGACCGCGTACTGCTGACCGGTGGAGACCCGCGAGGAGATGTCGTTCACCCCGGTGCCCGGCACCGTGCCCAGACCGATGTCCTTGATCAGGGGGTAGCTCTTGCCCGGCCCGGAGTACAGCCGCACCTCGCTGGAGCCGTGCGCCGCGCACGGCTCGCCCTTGGTGACGCAGCCCGTGTACTCCGGCTGGTTGGTCGCGTAGTCGGGGCGGATCGTCACCAGCCCGGCCTGCTTGGCGCCGGTGGCCTTGAAGGGGCGGCCGAGCAGCTCGAAGTAGTGCCGCCAGTCCCAGTACGGCCCGGGGTCGGTGTGCATGCCGCCGACGGTGGCCGTGGTCGGGCCCGGCACATTGTCGTGGCCGAGGATGTGCTGCCGGTCCAGCGGGATGTCGTACTTCTTGGCGAGGTACTTCACCAGCCGCGCCGAGGAGCGGTACATCGCCTCCGTGTACCAGGCGTCCGGATTGGCCAGGAAGCCCTCGTGCTCCAGACCGATCGACTTGGCGTTGACGTACCAGTTGCCCGCGTGCCAGGCCACGTCCTTGGCCTTCACATGCTGGGCGATATGGCCGTCGGTGGAGCGCAGCGTGTACTGCCAGGAGACGTAGGTGGGGTCCTGGACGAGGTTGAGGACGCCTTCCCAGGCGCCTTCGGTGTCGTGGATGACGATGTACTTGATGCTCTGTGCCTTCGGCCGGTCGCCCAGGTCGTGGTTGCCGTAGTCGTTGTCGCCGAACTCCTCGTACGGCGCCGGGATCCACTCGCAGGAGACCGACTTCGGGCACTGCGTGTCCCCGGTGTCGAGCGTGCGGAGACCGGCCCGCCGCATGCCGGAGGTGTCGGGGGTGACGTCCGGCTGGGCCGCCAGGGCGACCAGTTGACCGGCGTCCGTGGCGCGTTCCTCGCCGGTGCGGATCACGTCGTACACGTCATTGGCGTATGCCGCCGCCGTCGCGGTGTCGTCGGCGCCCGAGAAGCGGGCCACCGCCGCGTACCAGTCGGCCGGGTCCTCGCTGAGCGGTTCGCCCAGGCCCTTCTGCGTGTTCGCCAGGAGCGCGGCGCCGCCGGCGATGTTCGCCGCGGGATCGGTCCGCAGCTCCTCGGCGCTCAGTCCGGTCAGTCCCGCCGCCTTCGGCAACGTCGTGAGCCGGGCCGGGAACTCGGTCGGTGCCGGCACCTCCGTCTCGGGCAGCAGGGGCGCCCGGGCGCTGTCGCCGCGCGCGTCCTCCGTGCCCTCGCTGTGGTGCGGGGCCTCGGCCAGCGCGGTCCGGGCGTCGGTGAGGTGCATCGGGCCGTAGCCGCCGGTCACACTCGGCGCCCCCGCGTGCGCGTCCCAACGGGACTGCAGGTAGGAGACGCCGAGGAGGACGCTCTGCGGGACCTCGTATCTGGCGGCCGCCGAGGCGAACGCCAGTTGGAGGCTGTTCGCCGAGGCCTGTGCGCCGGAGGGGGTCGCGCCGAGCAGGGGCAGCAGCAGCGCCGCGATGGCGACCGCGCCGACGGCGGCTCGCGTATGTCTGTGCCCGGAGGCGCTGGTCGGGTCGGATCCTCGCATTGCAGCCTCCTGGGACGGTCGGTTGCGATGAGCCGTGCGGGGCCGGGCGTGCGTCAGTGGTACCGGCTGGCCGACGATCCGTCAATCATGCCCAGGGCAAGGAGAAATGCCTTGTCAACCGGGGGTCCCGGGAGTTTCGTGGCGGCACCTTTCGGGCCTGCGGGGCGTCAGTGGCTTACACCAATGGGCCGTTTGCGAGGGACCGTGCGAGGGCGGACATACGAAGGTCCGCGGTGCGCCGCTGTCTCTCAGGCGCACCGCGGACCTTCGTCCCCGTCAGCGAGTGCCGACCGCCGCGCGTACGGCCCGTCGGGCCAGCTGGCAGTCGTCGTGCAGCCGCCTCAGCAGTAGGCGCTGCTCCTCGCCGGACGGCGCAGCACCTGGGTGGGCCACTCCTGGTGCCGCCGGGGTCGTGTCGTGCATCGAACGCTGCACGGCCGTTTCATAGGTACGGATCTCACGGGTCAGTACGAGCATCAGGTTCACCAGGAACGCGTCGCGCGAGGCCGGGCCCGCCGACTGCGCGATCTGGCTGATCTGACGACGGGCCACCGGTGCGTCCCCGAGCACCGACCACAGCGTCGCCAGGTCGTACCCCGGCAGATACCAGCCCGCGTGCTCCCAGTCCACCAGCACTGGACCGGCCGGTGACAGAAGGATGTTCGAGAGCAGTGCATCGCCGTGGCAGAACTGTCCCATGCCGTGCCGGCCCGAGGTCGCCGCGATGCCGTGGAGCAGCTTCTGCAGGTCACCCATGTCGCGGTCGGTGAGCAGCCCCAGCTCGTGGTACCGGGAGATACGGGCCGCGTAGTCCAGCGGAGCGTCGAAGGTGCCCGCCGGCGGCCGCCAGGCGTTCAGCCGGCAGATCGCACCGAGCGCCGCCCGGATGTCCGCCCGCGGCGGGGCCTCCGCCGGGTGCCGGTGCAGCGCCGCCACCCGTCCCGGCATCCGCTCGATCACCAGGGTGCAGTTGTCCGGGTCCGCCGCGATCAACCGGGGCACCCGCACGGGCGGGCGGTGCCGGACGAACGAGCGGTATGCCGCTATCTCGTGGCGGATCCGCTCGGCCCATGCGGGGGAGTGGTCCAGTAAACACTTCGCGACGGCCGTACTGCGCCCGGTCGTCCCCACCAGGAGGACGGAGCGGCCGCTGCGGCGCAGCACCTGGACCGGAGCGAACTCCGGACAGATCCGGTGCACCGACGCGATCGCCGTACGCAGCTGCGCGCCCTGTGGGCCGGACAAGTCGAGTCTCCCGCTGAGCGGTTGTGTGCCGAGCCCCGGAGCGCGCCGCGTCCTGCCGGCACCGAGCACGGGGGCCGCCGGGCGAGCGGGGTCGAGGTAGGGGCCGCTGCCCGCCGGGCGGGGGTGCAGCGGCCGGGGCGGGGCGGACACGGAGGACGATGCTGCGTACATGGGCGAAACAGATCCCTTCGTGTGCCTGCAGTGCATGTCTGCGCAGTGCGCTACCCGGCCCGACCGCCCGAGGTGCACCCTGGGGAATGCTCCCGTCATATGGCAGCGGCCGGGTCGGGGTGGCGCGTTCCTACCTGACACCCATCGCCCAGTAGCACACCATCTGGCGCACCCTGGCGAACCCTGGCGAATAGTCGCTCGGCACCTCCCACCGGGCTACTGTCAACTCAGCCGAGAACCTGGGGGCTTGACGTGAGCGGACAACCCAACACCCGACTTTCGGACCTGTTCGGCCTGGCCGGCTGGTCCAAGGGTGAACTCGCGAGGCTGGTCAACCGGCAGGCGGCGGCCATGGGCCACCCCCAGCTGTCGACCGACACCTCACGGGTGCGGCGTTGGATCGACACGGGAGAGATCCCGCGCGATCCGGTGCCCCGTGTGTTGGCTGCTCTGTTCACCGAGCGTCTCGGCCGTGTCGTGACCATCGAGGACCTCGGTCTGGTCCGGCACGGGCGTGCGGGGAAACGGCAGGACGCCGGGAGTGTGGAACATCCCGACGGTGTGCCGTGGGCGCCCGAGCGGACCGCGGCGGTCCTCACCGAATTCACGGGAATGGACCTCATGCTCAACCGACGCGGCTTGGTGGGTGCGGGCGTCGCGCTCACCGCAGGATCCGCCCTCAGCAGCGCCATGCACGACTGGCTGCACTCCGATCCGGCCCTGACGGCCGACGCTCCCAGGCTCGACGATCCCCTGCACGCCGACCCCGCTGGGTTCGACCGCTACGAGGCCGCCCCCATCGGATCGCAGGAGATCGAGGAACTGGAGCGTTCCGTCGAGGTGTTCCGGGCGTGGGACGCGGCTCGCGGCGGCGGGCTGCAGCGCAAGGCGGTCGTAGGCCAACTCAACGAGGTGGGCGGCATGCTCGCCTACCGACACCCCGAACATCTGCAGCGGCGCCTGTGGGGCGTCGCCGCCAACCTCGCCGTCCTCGCGGGCTGGATGTCGCACGACGTCGGCCTGGAGCCCACGGCCCAGAAGTACTTCGTCATCGCCGCCCATGCGGCCCGTGAGGGCGGCGACCGGCCCCGCGCCGGGGAGGCGCTCTCCCGAGCGGCTCGCCAGATGGTGCACCTGGGCCGGCCCGACGACGCACTCGACCTGATGAAGCTCGCCCAGTCCGGCTCCGGAGAACAGGCGCTGCCGCGCACCAGGGCGATGCTCTACACCATCGAGGCCTGGGCACAGGCGTCGATGGGCAAGGGGCAGGCGATGCGCCGCACCCTCGGACAGGCGGAGGACCTCTTCGTCTCGGACCAGGGCGACGTGCCACCGCCGAGCTGGATGCAGACCTTCAAGGAGGAGGATCTGTACGGCATGCAGGCCCTGGCCTACCGCACGCTGGCGGAGCACGAGCCGACCGCGGCCGTACATGCGCAGCACTACGCGGAGAAGGCCCTGGCCCTGCGGGTCGACGGGCGGCAGCGGTCGAAGATCTTCGACTTCCTGTCGATGGCCTCGGCCTGCTTCATCGCGGACGACCCGGAACAGGCGGACCGGTACGCCCGGCTGGCGCTGGTGTCGATGGGATCCAACTCCTCGCACCGCACCTGGGACCGGCTGCGCCAGATGTACCGGCTCACCGCCGAGTACTCCAGCTACCCGAAGATCTACGAGCTGAGGGAGGAGATCAAGCTGTCCCTGCCGAGGACGGCCAAGGGCGGCAACAGCGCACGGGCATAGGGGGTTTGTGCGCTGAAGCCCTGAATTCTCAGGCTGTCGCTTTCCTTTCAGCCAGTCACCTTGGCGATGAGCACGCAGGCGTCGTCCTCGCGCTCGGTCTCGCCGAACTCCTCCACGACCATCCGTGCACAGTCCTGTGCGGTGCGCGCCTCGTCGAAGCGCGGGGCCAGGTCGAGGAGAAGGTTCACGGCCGCCATGCTGTCGTGCCCGGGCACCAGCCCGTCGGTGTGCAGCAGGATCAGGTCGCCGGCTTCGAGGGGCTCTTCGGCCTGCTCGTAGGAGGCACCTGAGGTCGCGCCGAGCAGGACGCCGTCCGGTGCGCTCAGCCTGCGCCCCGTCCCGTCGCGGAACAGCAGCGGGGCGGGGTGTCCGGCCTGTGCCCAGGCAAGTGTGCGGGTCTCGGGCCGGTAGCGGCAGCAGATGGCGCTGCCGAGCGCGGGTTGCACGGTGGCGTCGAGTAACTGGTTGAGCCAGGACAGCAGTTGTCCCGGCTGGGTGCCCGCCATGGCCATGCCGCGCACGGCACCCAGCAGGGTCGCCATGCCCGAGGCCACGGCGACACCGTGGCCGGTGAGGTCGCCGACGCTGAGCAGCATGTCGCCGTCGGCGAGTTCGAGCGCGTCGTACCAGTCGCCGCCGATCAACGCGCTCGTCGAGGACGGCAGATAGTGCGTCGCCAGATCGAGGGTCTCGGGGCTGCGTTGCGGGAGCCGCAGGGAGCCGCGCCACGGCGGCAGCACAGCCTCCTGCAGCTCGACCGCGAGCCGGTGCTCGGTCTGCGCGCGGTGCGCGTGGTGCTCGTGGTGCTCGTGGTGCTCGTGGTGCTGCAGCGAGTCACGGGTCTCGCTCACCACCCGTTGGCTGCGGCGCAGTTCGCTGACGTCCCGCAGCACGGCCCACATGGACGTGGTGCTGCCGTCGGCGTCGAGCACGGGCTCGCCCATCATGTGCACGGTGCGCACGGCACCGTCCGGGCGCAGGATACGGAACTCCCCGTCGATGGGCTTGGCGTCGACGAGGCAGTCCGTGACCATCGACGTCAGCTTCGGCCGGTCGTCGTCGAGCACCAGGGACGGCAGTTCGTCGAGGGTGAGCGGGGGAGCGGCCGGGTCGCGGCCCAGGATCTGGTAGAGCTCGCCGGACCAACTGGCCTCGTCCGTCAGCAGGTTCCACTCCGCGCTGCCGACCCTGCTGAGCAGGGAGTCGCGCCGGGGAGCGGTCGGGGTGGCGGGTGCCGGCTCGACCGCTGCGGGCGCGGGTGGGCCCTCCCGCAGCTGTGCCAAGTGCTCGTCGAGGTCGTTGAGTTGGTGCAGCGCCAGGTCGTACAGCGCGCGCTGCCAGCGTCCCTGCGGGTCCGATCCGTCGTCCTGGGCGTCCCGTCGTACGGCGTCCACGTCGCCCTTGAGCCGTCGCGTCTGCGATATGAGCGCGTCGACCGAGCCGCCGCCCGGCGGCTGGGCGGCTGGGCGGTCCGCAGAGAGATGGGACGGCATGACGCGCTCCGATACGGGGAGATACGACCAAGGCTGAGGGAGGGACCGTTACGACTGTGGCACAGCCCGCGACGCCCTGTAAGGGATTCGGCAACACACGATACGGTGGTGCTTCTGGCATATGCCACAGTCTTCACGGAGGGGTTTCCCCGTGCGATTGGCGTACGTCGCCCGATGGGGCAAGTCGTAGTCAGAGTACGTGAGTTGACGGATCGCCCGGGCCTCCGGGTCGGCATTCATTTATGTGTTCGACGGCCCCGTGTTCTATGAGGTGCAGCAGGCGTGGATCGGGCCGCGCCAGGGCTCGTGCGCAGGGGGCTCGACGGTGGCTTCGGTGGGCGAGGAGCCGCTCGGACCGCTTAGTTAGTGACGCAGGTCACATCAATTGATTCGGGCTTCGGCGTAATGCAAACGGCACCTGCGAGGTCGTACAGACATCGGCACATTCGGCCGACCTCCGACCCGCAGTGGAGACCGACCATGGACATCGACCTCGACCAGCCCGCCCACGGACGCCTGATCACCGCCGACGAGCAGGAGCTGCCCGTCCCCACGACGCTCCGCTACACCTCCGCGGACCCGCTCGCGGTGCACCTCGACTTCCCGCCCGAGGTCGCGCTCGACGGTGAGGTGGTCCGCTGGACCTTCGCCCGCTCCCTCCTGGAGGCGGGGCTGCGCGGCCCGGCGGGCGGCGGGGACGTGCACCTGTGGCCGTGCGGCCGTGCCCGTACGGTCGTGGAGCTCCACTCGCCGTACGGGCTGGCCCTGCTGCAGTTCGACACCTCGGCGCTGCGCCGCTTCCTGCTGCGGACGTACGCGGTGGTCGCGGCCGGTCAGGAGGACGTGAGCGCTGAGGTGGACCGCGGTCTGAGCGCCCTCTTCGGAAATGTCTGAGGGCGCCCCGGTGTCAGTACCGCAGAACTCCCGCGATCCCGCTCGCGTCGCCCAGCATGCCGTCCGGTACGAAGCGGACGTCGGCGCCGGTCTCCAGGCACTGCTCGACGATCTCGTCCACGATGTCCTCGCGGGCGTCGAGATCGCCGCTCATGGCGGGGACCAGGTGGTCGCCGCCCTCGTCGCGGACGGTCACCCGGTAGTTCTCCTCGACGGCCAGCAGGCGTACGCGGCCCTCCCGGGCGCTCTGCCACACCTCGTCGACGCCGGCCGCGAACGCCCGTCGACCACGCGCCGTCTCCAGCTCACGGGCCACGGCGGCGGTGTTCTTGCGGGTCTCGGCCTCCTGCAGGGGTCGTACGGTCTGCCACACCGCGTCCGGGGTGCCGTGCGCGAGACCGCCGTGCGGGACGTGGACGGCGTCCTTGGTGGCGCTTCCGACCTCGTCCAGCGCGGACAGCGCCGCGGTCTCACCCGTGATGTAGAGCGGCCGCGGGTCCTCCCGCAGGAGTCTGCCCATCGCGGTGTCGGCATCCCGTAGGAAGTGACGGGTGCCTTCGTCGCGGAAGGTGCTCGGCAGATCGCCGATCCGCTCCTGGCGCTCGGCGTCGAAGTTCTCCCGGCTCCTGGTCAGCGGGAAGCCGCCGGTGCGGTGCTCGGTGACCCGGTCCGTGCCGCCGTTCCACAGCGTGACCTGGTCCGCGGAGACCGAGAGCACCCAGAACGGCCGCTCGGAGGCCTGCGCGGAGACGAGATTGCGGGTCAGGAAGGTGTCCGAGAGGACCACCCGTTCGGGTACGGCGCGGGCCAGCGACCACACCTGGTGCTCGCCCGGAGCGGCGAAGATCACCAGGCCGTCCTCGGCATGGGCCAGGTCGACCTCGGAGAGGGCCTGGTCGAGCTGTCGTTCGACATCAGCGCGCCGCTCCCGGCTGACCGCGGGATCGGCCTCCAACTGCTTCTTGGCCTCGGCCACGACATTGCGCAGCCGGACCGGGTCCTGGGTGTTCTCGGGCTCCCGGCGATGTGTCGGCGTCAGCACGGACACGGCCGGATAGGGGCGCGGGCGCCGCAGCTCTGTGAGGGTCGTGGGACTGAGTGCGTGCTCCATATCAGCACGATAGGACTGATTGCCGGATAGGGCATTAGGGGCAACCAAGTCGGGCATTCAGGGTAATTCGCTGCTAGCGTCGCCAGAGTCGCCGGATGACGTTCTCCGCGCCATCGAGGGACGGCCCCGTGCCGCGCACGACGGTGGTGCCCTCACCGTCGTAGGACGCACATGACCCAGGTCGACACACAGACCCAGGCTCCCCCCCGCCGCGAAACTCTCCCTCCCGACGCTCACCACCATGGTGGTCGGCTCGATGGTCGGTGCCGGCGTCTTCTCCCTGCCGCGCAGGTTCGCGCAGGAGACCGGGGTCGCCGGTGCTCTGATCGCGTGGGCCGTGGCCGGTACCGGCATGCTGATGCTGGCCTTCGTCTTCCAGACGCTCGCGGTGCGCAGACCCGACCTCGACGCGGGCGTGTACGCCTACGCCAAGGCGGGCTTCGGCGAATACCTCGGCTTCTTCTCGGCGTTCGGCTACTGGGCGAGCGCCTGCGTCGGCAACGTGACGTACTGGGTGCTGATCATGTCGACGGTCGGTGCGATCGCACCCGCGCTCGGCGACGGCGACACCGTGCTCGCGGTGGTGCTCTCCTCCGTGGGGCTGTGGCTGTTCTTCGCGCTCATCAGCCGGGGAGTGAAGGAGGCGGCGGCGATCAACCGGATCGTCACGGTCGCCAAGGTCGTGCCGATCATCGTCTTCGTCATCCTCGCGCTCTTCTATCTCGAGCCGAGCGTGTTCGCCGACAACTTCGGCGGCGCCGACTACGCCGGTTCGCTGTTCAACCAGGTCAAGGGCACGATGCTGGCCACCGTCTTCGTGTTCCTCGGCGTCGAGGGCGCCAGCGTCTACTCCCGGCACGCCAAACGCCGTGCGGACGTCGGCCGGGCCACGATCCTCGGTTTCCTCAGCGTCTTCGCGGTCTTCGCGTCGGTGACGATCGTGTCGTACGGACTGATGCCGATGGAGGAGATCGCCGAACTGCGTCAGCCCTCCATGGCGGAGGTGCTGGAGCACGCCGTCGGCACCTGGGGCAAGGTCTTCGTCAGCGTCGGCCTGATCGTCTCCGTCCTCGGCGCCTATCTCGCCTGGACCCTGATGGCCGCCGAGGTGCTGTACGTGGCCGCCAAGGACGACGACATGCCGCGGTTCCTGAAGCGCGCCACGCCGGCCGACGTGCCCGTGTCCGCCCTCGTGATGTCCACGCTGCTCAGTCAGATCTTCCTCGTCATCACGCTGTTCTCGGACGACGCGTTCAACTTCGCCCTCGATCTGACCAGTGCGCTGACGCTGATCCCGTTCCTGCTGGCGGCCGCCTTCGCGGTGAAGATCGGCTGGGGCGGGCAGCGGGGGCAGCTGGCGATCGCGGCCCTCGCCACGGTCTACACCGCGTTCCTCATCTACGCGGCCGGCCTGAAGTTCGTCCTCGTCTCCTTCATCATCTACGCCCCCGCCACCGTGCTGTTCGTGATGGCACGCAGGGAGCAGGGCAGACAGCTGTTCTCGCCGCGCGAGTACGTCATCCTCGCCGTCTCGGTCGCCGGCGCGGTCCTCGGGATCGTCGCGCTGGCCCTGGGCTGGATCAGCCTCTGACCTCCCAGTCGTCCGGAAAGGTGCTCCACCGTGACCAGTCAAGACCCCCGTCCCGCCTACGGCGTCCACTCCGAGGTCGGCAGACTGCGCAAGGTGCTGGTCTGCGCCCCCGGGCTCGCCCACCGCAGACTCACCCCCACCAACTCCGACGATCTGCTCTTCGACGACGTCATGTGGGTGGAGAACGCCCAGCGCGACCACGCCGACTTCGTCAACAAGCTGCGTGAACGCGACGTCGACGTGGTCGAGTTGCACGACCTGCTCGCCCAGACCATGGCGGTCCCCGGCGCCCGGGACTGGCTCCTGGACCGGAAGATCGTCGCCAACGAGGTCGGCCTCGGCCTCGTCGACACCACGCGCGCCTTCCTCGAGTCCCTCGAACCGGAGCGCCTGGCCAAGTACCTGATCGGCGGTCTCGCGACGACCGACCTGCCCGACGACTTCCGCACGCCCTACCTCGAACTCGCCCGGGAGTCGACGGGCGTACGCGAGTACCTGATGCCCCCGCTGCCCAACACCCTCTACACCAGGGACACCACGTGCTGGCTCTACGGCGGCCTCACGCTCAACCCGCTGTACTGGCCCGCCCGGCACGACGAGACCCTGCTGATGAAGGCGGTCTACAGCTTCCACCCCGACTTCGCGGGCTCCACCGTCTGGTGGGGCGACCCCGAACTCGACTGGGGGCAGGCGACGTTCGAGGGCGGCGACATCATGCCCGTCGGCAACGGCGTCGTCCTGATGGGCATGAGTGAGCGCACCTCACGCCAGGCCATCACCCAGGTGGCCGCGGCGCTGTTCAGGAACGGTGCCGCCGAGCACGTGATCGTCGCCGGCATGCCGAAGCTGCGCTCCGCCATGCACCTCGACACGGTCTTCACCTTCGCCGACCACGACCTGGTCACCCTCTACCCGACCATCATGGACGGCGTCCACACGTTCTCCCTGCGGCCCAGCGACAAGGCGTCCGGCATCGAACTCGTCGACGAGGGCTCGACGCCCTTCGTGGACGTCGTCGCCAAGGCGCTCGGTCTGCCCGGCCTGCGGGTCGTGGAGACCGGGGGAGACGTGTACGCCTCCGAACGGCAGCAGTGGGACAGCGGCAACAACGCGGTCGCGCTGGAGCCCGGCGTGGTGTTCACCTACGACCGCAACACGCAGACCAACACGCTGCTGCGCAAGGCGGGCATCGAGGTCATCACCATCGTCGGCGCCGAGTTGGGACGCGGTCGCGGCGGCGGACACTGCATGACGTGCCCGATCGTGCGGGACCCGGTGGAGTTCTGAACCTAGCTCTTCGCGTCGATCACCGCGATGTTCCCCTGGGCCACCGCGCACAGCGTCTGCTTTCCGTCGGCGTCGACCGTGCTCACGTCGCAGCGGCTCACGACACGGGTGCGGCCCGCCCGCACCACCTGGGCGTGCGCGCGCAGGATCTCGCCCGTCGCCGGGCGCAGATAGTCGATGGTGAAGCCGGAGGTGATCAGACCCGGCCCCACCACGGTTGCCGCGGCCAGCGTCAGCGTGTTGTCGGCCGCATAGGAGACCACTCCGCCGTGGACGAAGCCGTACTGCTGGAGCAGCTCCTGCCGGATGTCCAGTTCGAGGGTTGCCTCGCCGTCCCCGAACGCCGTCACGCGGGCGCCCAGCAGTCTGCTGAAGGGCTGCTCCGCGAGGACCTTCTGTGCGAGTTCCAGATCCATCGTCAGGCCCGTCCCACTCTCACTTCACTAGTGAAGTGAGAGTGGCGTGGCTCGGTGTCGTCTGTCAAGATCGGCCCATGGTCGAGCCGGATCAGCGTCTGTACTACCTGCTCCAGCGGGCGGCACACCGTCTGCGCACCACGCTGGACCGGCGCTGCCTCGCCGTCGCCGGCGTCACCACCGCACAGCTCGGTGCGCTGTTCGCCGTACAGGAAGCGCCGGGCATCACCCAGCAGGGGCTCGCACATACCCTCGGTCTGCGCGAGTCCGCCGTCACCGGACTCGTCGGACGTCTCACCACGGCGGGGCTGCTCTCGCGGCAGACGCACCCGAGGCAGCACCGGGCCGTGGTGCTGGAGCTGACGGAAGCCGGGGAGGCGGCGCTGAAGGCGGCCCAGCCCGAGATCGACCGCTTCAACGCCGAAGTGCGCGCCCTGCTCGGCGACGACGGCTTCGGGCAGACCGCGGCCGCCATGAACCGCCTCGCGCACTGGGAAGAGTGAGTCCCGGACGAGGGGAACGCAGGCGACGGGAAACGGAGAAGGGTGCACGGCGGACGGGTTCACCCGATGCCCAGTGCCCTGTCCGCGGCGGCTGCCGAGGGTTGCCACCGGCTCGTCACCGGCTCCCAGACCCGGATCGCGTCACCCGCCCCGAGCTCGGCCGCCGTGAAGGCGCGGCCCCAGTGGGACGGGTCGGCGGCGACGGCGAGTGCGTCCACACGGCGGGCCTCGGGATCGGTGAGGTCGGCGATGGTGCGGACGGTCGCGTAGGCGGTGTCGCCCGGGTCCAGGCGGTAGCGCCCCGTCGTGCCCTGCGGCACCGGGAGGGCGGAGCCGTCGAGGTTCTCGAAGGTCACGGTGGGTGCCCGGCCCACTGTGCAGGTTCGCCCGCCGTGCTGGGTCACGCTGACGCGCACCACGTCCGGACCGGTCGACGAGGCCCGCAGAGTGAGCGCCCGCTCCGGGCAGACGGGGGAGGAGACGGTGGCCTGGCTCGGCGGGGCGGCCAGGAAGAGGGCGGCGGCGGTGACGGCGGCGGCGGCGGATTTCACTGGTCGTCCTCCTCCGAACCGCAGGAGCTGCCGGTGGGCGGCAAGGTCCCGTACAGGAGGAAGGTGTCGACCTTGCGCTGGACGCACTTGGAGGAGCCGTACCCGGTGTGGCCGTCGCCCTTGTTGTCGAGCACGACCGCCGAGCCGCCGAGCCGCTTCGCCGTCTCCACGGTCCAGCGGTACGGCGTCGCCGGGTCGCCGCGGGTGCCCACGAGGAGCATCTTCGGGGTGTGGACGTCCCGGACCTCGTCCCGGATGAAGTCGGTGCCCTTGGGGCGGCCGTAGCACGTCAGCACCTCGGTGAGACGGTAGCGGCCGAAGACGGGGGAGGCGTCCTCGTACTCGGCGCGCAGTCGGCCGAGGTCGCGGGTGATCTCGTCGGCGGTGGGCCGGTCGGGGTCGTCCGCGCAGTTGATCGCCATCAGCGCCGCCGGCAGGTTGTCCAGCGGGACCTCGTCCTCGTCGGCCAGATCGCCGTCGTGCCTCGCGCGGCCGGGGAGCGCGATCCCGCCCGACGCGAACGCCTCGATGCCCCGGGTGTCCCCGTCCTCGACGAGCTGGGCGAGGGCCCGCTCCAGGAGGGGCCACAGTTCCCTGCTGTAGAGGGCCTGGCTGATGGCGCCCACGAGGTCCTGGCCGGTGAAGTCGTAGCCCCAGTCGGACGGCAGCGGATCCTGGTCGAGCGAGTCGACGAGCCGGACGACCTGCTCCCGGGCCTTGCGCGGATCCTGGCCGAAGGGGCAGGCGATGTCCTCGGTGCACCAGTCGATGAAGTCCTCCAGCGCGGTCTGCTGGCCCTCCGCACCCACCCTGCTCTGCTCGGTGAGCGGCTCCGTCAGTGTGTCCACACCGTCGAGCACCAACCGGCCGACCTTCTTGGGGAATTGAGCGGCGTAGACCGCGCCGAGCCGGGTTCCGTAGGAGAAGCCCAGGTAGTTGAGCTTCTTGTCGCCGAGGGCCGCGCGCATCACGTCCATGTCGCGGGAGGCGTTGACCGTGCCGATGTGCGGGAGGACGGGGCCGGAGTGCTCGGCGCAGGCGGTGGCGACCCGTTTCAACTGCCGCAGCAGCGCCCGCGGGTCGTCGCCGTCCTCGGCCGCCGCGAGCGCCTCGTCGGTGCCGTCTCCGCAGCTGACCGGCGAGGACCGGCCGACGCCGCGCGGATCGAAGGACACGACGTCGTACCCCTTGGCCAGACCCATGAACTCGTTGCCGCTCGAGGCGAGTTCACTCACACCGGCGCCGCCGGGGCCGCCGAAGTTCAGCAGCACCGAACCTCTCGACTTCCCGGTCGCCCGATAGCGGGCCAGGGCCAGTTGGAGCGTTCCCGAAGCGGGCTTGGCGTAGTTGAGGGGGACCGTGACCTTGCCGCACTGGAGATCCTTGGGCGCCTCCATGCCCTCGCACTTCGACCACCTGACCTTCTGGTCGTAGAAACGTGAAAGGTCGGGCCCGTCGCGGTGGGTGGTCGCCGTCGGCAGACCCACGCCCAGCAGGGCGAGGCCGACCGCTCCGGTCATCACGCAGCTCCGCGTGGACAGCTTGGCCAGCATCGATGCCTCCAGGGGCGCCCGCTGCGGACCGCGAGAACGGCGCCCTCGATCACGATAAGCGGCCCCCGGAAACGTCGCCTCCGGACGGGCGGGCCGGTGCGGAGGGCCTTATCCTGCGCCCCTCCATATGCATTCGACGGTTTTACGACTAGTTCGACAACCGTGACGCTCGATGGGGTGAAAGGCCGATAAGCCATAACTCGGATGGTTCACCTGCGTTTTATGCCATGCGGGTGAGTGCCCGCGAACCATGTTCTGGAAGGCAGGGAACCTATGAAACGGGTTACCCGAAACGGTGTGATCGCCGTCGCCGCCGTGTCCGGCGCGATGGCTGTGGCGATGCCCGCTTACGCCGATTCCGCGGCGGACAGTGAGGCGGCCGGCTCGCCCGGGGTCGTCTCCGGCAACGCGATCCAGCTCCCGGTGCATGTCCCGGTGAACGTCTGCGGCAACACCGTGAACGTGGTGGGGCTCCTCGACCCCGCCGCGGGCAACACCTGTGTGAACGAGGGCGGCGAGGACGGCCCGGCGCCCGCGGGCGCCGCCGCGCAGAGCAGCGGAAAGGATTCGCCGGGGGTGGTCTCCGGCAACGGTGTCCAGCTTCCGGTCCACCTCCCCGTGAACGTCAGCGGGAACGGTGTGAGCGTGGTCGGAGCCGGCAACGCGGCCGCCGGCAACGAGTCCGTCAACACCTCCGGCGACCAGCCCGCCGAGACCCCGGTGAAGCCGGCACCCGAGCCGGAAGCCGCCCCTCCGAAGCCGCACCCGGGTCCGAGGGCCGACGGGCCCGGGCAGCCCGTGGCCTCCCTGGCCCATACGGGAGCGGACCAGACCCTCCCCGCCGTCGCGGGCAGCGCCGCGCTGATGCTGGGCGGTGTCGCCCTGTACCGCCGCTTCCGCCCGCAGTCGGAGCGCTGACCGCTCCCCGCGGAGACGGAAGGCCCCACCGGGCGATGACCGGTGGGGCCTCCGCCGACACCGGCCGAGCACACCCGGGCTCTTTCCGTCAGCACGCCGGATCTCTCCCGTCGGCCACCGTGGAGAGCAGGACCATCCCCGTCCCGTCCCGCCCCGTACGCCGGTAGCAGGCCGAGAGCGCGGGCGTCACCCCTGGTGGAAGCGCCGGTGGAGTGCGTGCACCTCCTCGGCGAGCGCCGGCACCGGGCCCTCCACGGTCACCCCGGGCGCCACCTCGTGCACCGGCAGGGTTCGCACGGGTGGTGCCGGAACCCCCAACTGGCTCAACCACTGGGCCAGTTGTTCCGAGGAGGCGACGTAGACGATGCGGCCGAGGCCCACCCAGGCGTGGGCGGCCGCGCACATCGGACAGTGCTCGCCGGAGGTGTAGACGGTCGCCGCCGCCCGCGCCTCGGGCGACATGTGGGCCGCGGACCAGCGCGCCAGCTCGAACTCGGGGTGGCGGGTGCGGTCCCCGGAGGCCACCCGGTTGTGGTCCTCGGCGAGCACCTCGCCGTCCGCCCCCACCAGCACCGAACCGAACGGCTCGTCCCCCGCCTCCAGGGCCTCGGCCGCCAGCTCCACACAGCGGCGCAGATACGGCAGCTCGGCGTCCTTCACGACCATGACGTACGACCCTTCCGGCGGTGTGATCTTCGATCAGGCACCCTAATGCCCGCGCGCGGGCGCGGCGCCCGCACCTCCTGGTGATGGCCCGTAAACGTGTTGCCGCACGGGCTCTCTGATGCTGGAGTGAATCCATGGATCACGCCGCGGTACTCGCCCTGTACGACCGGGACATGCGCGAAGGCGCACAGCCGGACAGCCCCGAGTCCCGGATCGAGCGGGTCGGCAAGGTGGTCCGCCAGGTCTCCTCCGAGCAGGGCTGGAACGGTGTGGTCTGGTCCGACCTGGACGCCGGCGGCGCGGACGCGGCGATCGCCGAGCAGATCTCGTACTTCTCCGGGCTCGGTCGCGAGTTCGAGTGGAAGCTCTACGGGCACGACCTGCCGGTCGACCTCGGACATCGGCTCAGGACGGCAAAGTTCACCGCGCAGCCGGAGGAGACCCTGATGATCGGCGAGGTCGCCGACCTGACCCTCGACGCCGAGCCGCCCGAGGGTGTGCGCATCCTGCCCGTCACCGACCGGGCGGGCGTCGACCTCGTGGCGGACGTGCACGAGGCGGCCTTCGGCACCGACAGCACCCGGCTGCGCCACCAGCTGCTCGCCCAGCTCACCGCCGACCCGGACACCGTGGTCGCCGTCGTCGCCCTGGCCGGGGACACCCCGGTCAGCGCGGCCCGGATGGAGCTCGTGCCGGGCACCCGGTTCGCCGGTCTGTGGGGCGGCGGCACCGTCGAGGCCTGGCGCGGCCGTGGCATCTACCGGGCCCTGGTCGCCGTGCGCGCCCGCGAGGCGGTGGAGCGCGGCTACCGCTATCTTCAGGTGGATGCCATGCCGACCAGCCGCCCCATCCTGGAGCGGCTCGGCTTCGAGCCGCTGACCACGACCACTCCGTACCTGTACACACCGTGACGCGGACAGCACTCCGGGGGCATGTCACCTCCGCGGCCACCCGATCCGGCGCAAGGGCATGACGATGAACCGGAGCATCCTCCTCGCAGGCGCCGGCGGAGCCCTCGGCGGCCGGATCGGCCGAGCCCTCACCGAGGCGGGCCGTCCATCGCGAAGGCCGAGCCGGAACTGGGCTGCACGCCGGTGTACCCGTCCTGCCGCGAAGGCGTGGCCGCGCTGCGTGCCTCACAGGTCCAGCTGGTACTCCACCGCCTTGTGGGTGGGCACGTAGCCGAGGGCCTCGTTGACGGCGAGCATGGGCGCGTTGCTGTTCGCGGTGTCGGTGAGCAACCCGGCGAGTTCCGGGTGCCGTTCACGGGCCCGGCGGATCGACGCCGCCTTCATCCAGCGGGCGAGGCCACGGCCGCGGTGCTCCGGCAGCACCGCCGTACCGTAGTGCTGTCCGTCGCCCCGGCCGTCACCCGGCACGACGAGTTCGGAGAACCCGACGACCGTTCCGTTCGCCGTGTCCACCGCGGCGACGGTGTGCAGCAGTTCACCGCGCCCCGCGACCGCCTCGGCCGCGGCGACCACCCGCTCCACGTCCCAGACGACCGTGCCGTAGTCGGTGCCCTCCATCGGCATGTCGTCCATGGCGCGCCGTGAGTCGGCGTAGGACTGGGCGAGTTCGTCCGGCACGATGCCGTCCCACTCGGTCAACTCGTAGCCGGGGCGGGGCTGTTCCCTCACCGCGGTGACATCCGCTTCGGCCAGCGCGAGCCTGGCGTACGTCAGGGACAGCACCGGGCGGAAGTCCCGGGCCGCCAGGAACCGGTCGGCGGGGGAGCCCTGTTCGGCCTGCGCGACGACGGTCCGCCGCCCCTCCGCCCGCGCCGTGGCCACGGCGGCCTCCAGCAGGAGGGTGCCGACGCCCCGCCGCCGCTCGGCGCCGTGCACGGCGATCTCCAGTTCCCCGAGATGCTCCTGCCCGGCCTTCGTGAACAGCCGCAGGAAGGCGGACCCGGCCGGTGCTCCGTCGGCCGCCGAGGCCAGCCAGGCCAGACGGCGGCTGGAAGCGCCGGGTTCGGGGTCGGCCAGCGGGATGATGCGCAGGGTCAACGGGGCTCCGTCAGGGTCGGGTCGGGCGGTGAGCCGCAGAAGCAAACCACCGCCGGACCACGCTCGCAACGGGATTTCGGTGCCACCGATCGCACCCGCCGCACCGGTCGGACTCGTCGCGTGACCCGTACTCGCCGCACCGTCGTGTCCGCCCTGCTCGCCGCGTCCGTCTACTTGCCGAACCCGTCGCACACAGTCAGCGGCGCGCCCTCGGCCTCGACCGGTCCAGCGCGGCGACGCCGAGCGCGGCGAGACCGATCTGGATGAGCCACTCGGCCCAGTCGATGCCCTTGGTGTCGGCCACGTCGAACCCCGCGGCGATCGCCGAGCCGAGCAGTGCGGCCACGATGCCGACGACGATGGTCAGCAGGATCCCGATGCGCTGCCGGCCCGGGATCACGAGTCGGCCCAGCACACCGATGACGATGCCGATCACGATCGCGCTGATGATGCCCGAGATCTCCATCTCCGCCCCTCTTCTCATGACCCCCGCAGTAGTTCGGATGCCCCCGAGTGGCGCGTACAGTCCCGCCGGTTTCAACCACCGGTCAACACGGGGTCAAGCTCTGGCCCGGTGTTCGAAGTGATATCTGTTCGGTTCCCGGATTGCCATGTACCGTTCAATTCACCGTCGCCCGGCACTCGTACGACCGAAGTTCTACGCGCGCAGAGCGGTCTCCGTTTTCTACGCGCGTAGCCCCCGACTCTTCACGGAGGTACGCCGGATGCCCGGACCCACCAGACCCCGCCACCGACTCACCACCTCACTCGCGGTACTCGGCCTGCTCGTCACGGGCGCCGCCGTCCACACCGCGGCCACCGCCACGCCCGCCGAGGCGGCCACCCCGCACCGCATCCTCTTCGACAACGCCCACGCCGAGACGGCCGGCAACGCCGACTGGATCATCTCCACCAGCCAGCCCGACCCGTTGGGCCAGGACTCCTCGCCCTCCTCGGAGACCGACTGGACCGGCGCCATCTCCTCCTGGGGCGTCGCCCTGCAGAAGACCGGCGACTACAGCCTGAAGACGCTCCCGTCGGGCGGCAGCCTCACCTACGGTGGGTCCGGCGCTCAGGATCTCGCGAACTTCGACACGCTGGTCCTGCCGGAGCCCAACACGCTGTTCACGACCGCCGAGAAGACGGCGATCATGAACTTCGTGAAGAACGGCGGCGGCCTGTTCATGATCTCCGACCACACCGGCGCCGACCGCAACAACGACGGCGAGGACGCGGTCGAGATCCTCAACGATCTGATGACCAACAACAGTGTCGACTCCACCGACCCGTTCGGTTTCTCCGTCGACTCGCTCAGCATCGGCTCGGACTACCCGTCGGCGATCAGCGACAGCTCGAATCCGGTGCTGCACGGCTCCTTCGGCACCGTCACCAAGAGCCTGATCGCCAGCGGTACGACGGCCACCCTCAAGCCCGCGGACAACTCGTCGGTCAAGGGCCTGCTCTACCGCACCGGATACTCCGGCAACACCGGAGCCTTCTTCGCCACCAGCACCTTCGGCAGCGGCCGGGTCGCCTTCTGGGGCGACAGCTCACCCATCGACGACGACACCGGCCAGTCCGGCAACACGCTCTACGACGGCTGGAACGACACCGGCGCCACCAACGCGGCGCTCGCGCTGAACGCCACCGAGTGGCTGGCGGGCGGCAGCGACGACGACGGGGGAGACGACGGCGGCACCTGCACCGCAGCCCAGCTCCTCGGCAACAACGGCTTCGAGTCCGGCAGCA
Source organism: Streptomyces sp. NBC_00019 (assembly GCF_045041015.1). NCBI lineage: Bacteria > Bacillati > Actinomycetota > Actinomycetes > Kitasatosporales > Streptomycetaceae > Streptomyces > Streptomyces sp. NBC_00019. The sequence continues at coordinate 1,310,834 of NZ_CP108302.1, read as the reverse complement.
CCACCTGGACCGCCACCAGCGGTGTCATCACGAACTCCAGCAGTCAGTCCGCCCGCACCGGCTCCTACTACGCCTGGCTCGACGGCTACGGCTCCGCGCACACCGACACCCTGTCCCAGGCGGTGACCGTCCCGTCGGCCTGCACCACCGCCACCCTCAGCTTCTACCTGCACATCGACACCGCCGAGACCACCACCAGCACCGCCTACGACACCCTCAAGGTGCAGGTGCTCAACAGCTCGGGCACGGTGCTCGGCACATTGGCCACGTACTCCAACCTCAACGCGGCCAGTGGCTACACCCAGCGCAGCCTCAGCCTGGCGAGCTACGCCGGACAGACCGTCACCCTCAAGTTCACCGGCACGGAAGGGTCCACCCTCCAGACGTCGTTCGTCATCGACGACGCGGCGCTGAACGTCAGCTGATCCTCGCCGGAGCCCATCCGGTGGCGGCCACCACCTCGGCCGCGATGTCGATCACGGTGCGCCCGTCGGTCCCCACCCGCAGGGTGCCGGCGGGCGCACGCTCGTCCAGCAGCCGTGCCTTGCGTGCGCCGCTGCGGAGTTCCGCGTCCAGCTCGGAGCCCAACTCCCGTCCGGTCAGCCGGCGTTGGGCTGTCGCGTCGGTCGCGGTGAGCAGGACCCTGACGATCCGGACGGCGTCACCCATGGCCCGGCGGAACACCCCCGTCGACGCTCACCGTGTTCACGTACACGAGGCGCCGGTAGCCGAGTTCGGCGTAGTTGCGCCACACGGCGGTCAGGTTGCGCTCGCCGATCGCCGCCCGGTGCGGATCCCCCTCGGGGGCGGGATGCACCTGCCCCATGAAGTCCCCGTCGATCACGGCATGAGCGACCCGCCCGCTCCGCAGCCGCGCCGAGACCTCCCAGCCCACGCTCGTCTTGCCGACGCCGGCGCGACCGCCGATGAGCAACACCTCGCAGTGATCCATGGGAGGAGCGTGGCAGCCGCCCCTTGCCCCCGGACACCTCTTTTCGTGCCGCGTTGACATGCAGGCAAATGCCTGCATAACGTGGAGTGTGCGATCAGGAGGTGACTCGGGAATGGACAAGGTCTTCAAGGCGCTGGCCGACGACACGCGCAGACGGCTGCTGGACCGGCTGCACGAGCACAACGGTCAGACGCTCGGAGAGCTGTGCGAGCGCATCGCCATGACACGTCAGTCGGTGACCCAGCACCTGGCCCTCCTGGAGGCGGCCAACCTGGTCAGCACGGTGCGGCGGGGGCGGGAGAAGCTGCACTACCTCAATCCGGTCCCGCTCCATGAGATCCAGGAGCGGTGGATCGACAAGTTCGAGCGCCCGCGCCTGAGCGCGCTCGGTGCCGTGAAGCGACGAGCCGAGGATGCCATGACCGACAAGCCCACGTTCGTGTACGTGACCTACATCGAGAGCACACCCGAGAAGGTCTGGGACGCCCTCACCGACGCCGACCTCACCGCTGCCTACTGGGGACACAGCAATGTCTCCGACTGGAAGCAGGGGTCCCGCTGGGAGCATGTGCGGACCGACGGCTCCGGCGTCGCCGACGTCGTCGGCACCGTCGTGGAGAGTGAGCGTCCCACGCGCCTCGTCACCAGCTGGGCCGCACCCGAGGACGAGGGGCAGGACGACAAGTACTCCCGGGTCACCTTCGACATCCGGCAGCACGGCGACATCGTCCGGCTCACCGTCACCCACGAGAACCTGGCCGACGACAGCGAGCGCGCCGCGGCGGCCTCCGGCTGGGCGGCGGTGCTGTCCAACCTCAAGTCGCTGCTGGAGACCGGCAGTCCGCTCCCGCAGGAGCCGTGGCTGGTGCCGTGACACGGAGCGGCCGGCCCGCGGGGCGCGGACCGGCCGGGGTCGCTTCCTCTCCGGGCGTTCCTACGCCTTGGGGGCGCTCTTCGCCGCGGTGACGGTGCACATCAGCCCCAGGATGACGGCCATGGCGCCGATGATGACGTTGTTCAGGATGACGCCGGCGTCCGGGCTGTCGCCGACGATCCATGCCGAGACGATCATCCACAGACCTACCGCGCAGAAGGCCCAGCTGAGGCCGTACATGCGTTCCGGGGTCTGGGTGAACCCGAGGGCCAGCAGTCCGATCGCGATGCCCACGATCAGGTTGTGGGGCACGAGGGCGGGCTGGCTCGTCGTGTAGTGGAGTATCCAGGGGGATACGGCGCAGTACAGACCGAGCAGGAACACCGGTCCGTCCACGAGCGCCACATCGCGACCGCCGAGCATGCGGGCGTACCGTGCCCGCATTTCGGAAGCATCAGGGTGGCTGGTGATGTCACCTCGGGTGGGCGAGACGTTGGCCATGACTCGTCTCCTTTGACTCGCAGGCCGGACCGCGTTTTGTGCGGTGTGCGGTAAGCGCCGCGCAGGTACATTCTGCGCTTATTTTCCCCTTATGTGTAGAGGTGGCGACAGCCTCCGGGGAGCACCGACTCTCCCCGGAGGCTGTCCTGTCCCCTTTTCGGGAGTGGTCCCGGCGGCGGATGCAGGGGCGGGGCCGGAGATGTGCCGGTCGACTGCCGTGTGCTTCATGCACGCAACGTTTCTGCGCCGAAAGGGTGTGCGCCCCGTCGCGGGGGCACCTAGCCGAACGCCTCGCCGCGCATGCGCCGGTGCAGCAGGTGAAGTCCGCGCCGCGCGTGGCTCTTGACCGTGCCCAGCGGCCAGCCGGTGCACTCCGCGATCTGTGCCTGGGTCAGGTCCTCGTAGAAGGTCAGCCTCAGGACCTTCTGCTGGGCCGAGGGCAGCTTCGCCAGCTCCTGACGGACGATGACCCGGTCCAGGACCGACTCGGGCTGCCGAGCGGAAGGATCCGTGAGCGGCAGGGAGGAGCCGGCGGCGGCGAGGAGGTCGGTGCGGCGGGTCCGGGCGGTCAGCGCGTCGGCGATCTTCCGCCTGGTGATGCCGACGATCCAGCCGCCGAACGCGCCCCGCTCGGGGCGGAATCCGCCACGGCCCCGCCACACTCCCAGGAACACCTGCTGGGTCACGTCCTCGGCCTCCCTGGGGTCCCCCAGGGAACGCCAGGCGAGTGTGTGCACCAGTGCCGACCAGCGTCGGTAGGCCGCTTCCAGACATGCCTCGTCGCCGGCCGCCAGGCCCCGGGCGAGCTCCTCGTCGGCGTACGACTCCTCCACCGGTGCCCACAGGGGGGCGGCGGAGGGGAGCGTGGCGTTCCGCTGCTGGCTCATGGCGACCGCTCCTCACACGTCGGGCGTCTTCCGGACGCGTCCTGTGAGCCATCGTGGAAGCGGTCGAGCAAGGTCATCAACTTGCATCGATTCTGCGTCGTATAGTCGCCCCATGGCTGAGCCGCCGGTCGAACCGGGGATCCAGGACCCACCGGGACCGCCCTCGGAGACCGCCGACGTGCCCCTGACGACCGGTGCGCTGGCCCGGCGTCTGGGGGTCTCGCCCACCACCCTGCGCTCCTGGGACCGCCGGTACGGCATCGGGCCCGCCGTGCGCGCGGACGGACGTCACCGTCGCTGGAGTCCCGGGGATGTCGAGGTGCTGGAGAGGATGTGCCGGTTGACCTCGTCGGGGGTGCCGCCGGCCGAGGCCGCCCGCCTCGCCGGGCGGGCGACGGGCTCCCCACCGTCCGTCGTCGAGGCCCCTGAACAGTCCCGTCCGCGTTCGCGGGCGGCGGGCACACTGCCGCTCGGCGATGTACGCCAGGAGTGCCGGGGGCTCGCGCGAGCTGCCGTGCGGCTCGACGCCCCTGCCGTCGAGCGACAGCTCGAGGCCGCTGTGGAGCAGTACGGAGTCACCGGCGCCTGGCAGGAGGTGATGGTGCCCACGCTGCACGCGGTGGGGCGCAAGTGGGCGTCCTCCGGCGACCGTTACGTGGAGGTCGAGCATCTGCTGTCCTGGCATGTGTCGACCGCACTGCGCCGGTGCACACCGTCCGCCGCACCGCAGGGCAAGGCCCCGGCCGCCGGGCCGGTCGTCCTGGCCTGCGCGCCCGGCGAACAGCACTCGCTGGCGATCGAGGCGCTCAACGCCGCGCTGTGCGAAGTCGGGCTGCCCACCAGGATGTTCGGTGCGGCAGTGCCCGGAGAGGCGCTCACTGCCGCGGTACAGCGCCTTGGACCCGTGGCGGTGTTTTTGTGGGCGCAGGCACGGTCCACGGCCAGCCTGCCCCTGGCCCGGCATGTCGCCGACACCTCGTGGGGCGTCAAGGGCGCCCGGCGGCAGCCCATGGTGGTGGTGGGCGGACCCGGCTGGTCAGGACCGGCGGCGCGTGAACTGCCGCGGCCACCGACCCTGAAGGACGCGGTCGCGATCCTGTCCGGAGCGTTCGCGGGCGCCGGCGAAGGGCACTGACGCTCACGTGACGGTGCGGGCTCGCTTCAGTCGAGTCCGCGGGCCCGCCTGAACCGGGCCAGGCCGTCGGACAGCTCGACCACCGGGTCCGGATAGTCGTCGATCGCCGCCCGGTCCAGGCCACACAGCTTCCACGGCTCGTGCACCGAAGGGGCGTCGAGGCCCGCCAGTTCGGGCACCCAGCGCCGGATGTACGCGCCGTCCGGGTCGTACCTCTTGGCCTGAGTGACCGGGTTGAGCACCCGGTTGGGACGGGAGTCGGTGCCGGTGCCCGCCATCCACTGCCAGTTGAGCTGGTTGTTCGCCAGGTCACCGTCGACCAGGAGCTCCAGGAAGTACCGGGCGCCGACGTGCCAGTCGGCGTACAGCGTCTTGGTGAGGAAGCTCGCGGTGAGCAGCCGGCCGCGGTTGTGCATCCAGCCCTCGTGCCGCAGTTGGCGCATCGCTGCGTCGACGACCGGGAAGCCGGTGCGCCCGTTCTTCCAGGCCTCGATGTCCTCGCGTGCCGACTCCTCGGACCGCCAACGGTCGTGCTTTGTGCGGTAGTCGGCGGTGGCGGCGGCCGGGCGTGCCGCGAGGACCTGCCGGTGGAAGTCCCGCCAGGCGAGCTGTCGTACGAAGGCCTCGGCGCCCGGTCCTCCCACCTTGCGAGCCCGGTGGACCAGCTCGACCGGGGACAGGGTGCCGAAGTGCAGATGCGGCGAGAAGCGCGAGGTGGCATCGCCGGCCAGGTCGTCGTGACGGTCCTCGTACGAGGCGATGCCGGTGCGCAGCCAGGACGTCACACGGGCCCGGGCCGCCTCCTCCCCACCGGTCGCCAGGCCTTCCGAGAGGCCCGACAGCCCGCCGCGGTCGGGCAGTCGTTCCGAGCCGACGCCGTCCGGGACCCGTACCGTGCGCGGGGCCGCGACGGGCTCGCGCAGCCGTACGCCGGTCCAGTGCCGGAAGTACGGGGTGAAGGCGGCGAAGTGGTCCGAGGAGGCCGGGGCCACCGCGCCCGGCGGGACCGCCGAGGTGACCGTCTCGTGGACGTGGAGCCGTCGGCCCTCCGTTTCCAACGCGCGTCTGAGCCGCTGTTCGCGCCGGTGCGCGTAGGCGCTGACGTCGGCCGCCATGTGCACCTCGTCGGCGTCCGTCTCGGCGGCCACCTTGCACACCTCCTCGACGACGTCACCGGAGCGGATCACCAGGCGGCCGCCCCGTCGGCGCAGCCCCGCGTCGAGGTCCCGCAGACAGTCGGCGAGGAAGCCCAGCCGGTTCGGTGCGGCGAACCCGGCGTCGGTCACTCCCCGGTCGCGCACGAACAGGGGGATCACCTGAGCGGCCTCGTGCGCGGCCCGCAGCGGCGGATGGTCGTGGAGGCGCAGGTCGGCGGTGAACAGGACGATCGAGACGGTCATGGTGCGAGCTCCGGGGAGGGAGGGGTGAGGGTCGGTGGGGCGCGGGGTGGTCAGCCGGTGGGGGAGGGATGGCGCGTGGCGGCGGCCGGAGTGCGGGCCGCGGTCCGTGCGATGTTGCGGGCCATCCCGCCGAACACCAGGGCGTGGAAGGGCGAGACGCTCCACCAGTACGCGTGGCCGAGCAGACCGTGGGGATGGAACAGGGCCCGCTGGCGGTAGCGGGTGCGGCCGTCGTCGTCGGTCTCCACGCACATCTCCAGCCAGGCGAGGCCGGGCAGCCGCATCTCGGCCCGCAGCCGCAGCAGATGCCCCGGCTCGATCTCCTCCACCCGCCAGAAGTCCAGGGAGTCGCCGACCCGCAGCCGCGCCGCGTCACGGCGGCCCCGGCGCAGACCGACGCCGCCCACCAGCCGGTCCAGGCGGCCGCGCACGGCCCAGGCCGGCGGGAAGGAGTACCAGCCGTTGTCCCCGCCGATCCCCTCGATGACCCGCCACAGGTCCAGACTCGAGGCGTCCACGGGCAGCTCCCGCACATCCGTGTACAGGCTGCCTCCGGCCCAGTCGGGGTCGGTGGGCAGCGGGTCGCTGGGGGCACCGGGGACCGATGCCGAGGACCAGCGGGTCGTCACCCCTGCGTCGCGGACCCGCTGGAGGGCCAGACGTACGGCCTCGTCGAAGCCGAGGGGATGACCGGGTGGATCGGGCACGTACCGGGCGATGTCGTGCTCGTGGCAGACGACCTCGTGACGCAGGGACTCGGCGAGCGGTCGCGCGATGGCGGCCGGTACGGGCGTCACCAGTCCGACCCAGTGACTGGACAGGCCAGGGGTGAGGACGGGCACGGGGAGGATGATCCGCCGCGGAAGCTCCGCGACGGCCGCGTACCCGGTCATCATCTCCCGGTACGTGAGGACGTCCGGCCCGCCGATGTCGAACGCGCGGTTGACCTCGGCCGGCATACGGGCGCTCCCGACGAGCGCGCGCAGCACGTCCCGCACCGCCACGGGCTGGATCCGGGTGCGCACCCAGCTCGGAGTCACCATCACCGGCAGCCGCTCGGTGAGATAGCGCAGCATCTCGAAGGACGCCGAGCCCGAGCCGATGACGACCGCCGCCCGCAGGACGGTGGTGGGCACGCCGGAGGCCAGCAGGATGCGGCCCACCTCGGCCCGCGACCGCAGATGCGGCGACAGCTCCCGCTCCGGCACGCCCTCGGGGGTGAGCCCGCCCAGGTAGACGATCCGCCGTACTCCCGCGGCGCGGGCCTGCTCGCCGAAGATCCGGGCCGCGCGCCGGTCGGTCTCCTCGAAGGTGTCGCCGGTGCCGAGCGCGTGGACCAGGTAGTAGGCGACGTCGATCCCGCGCATGGCCTCGGCGACCGCGGCCCCGTCCAGGACGTCCCCGCGCACCACGTCCGCCTCGCCCGCCCAGGGATGGTCGCGCAGTTTGCCGGGGGACCGGGCCAGACAGCGCACCCGATGCCCCTCGGCCAGCAGCTCGGGGACGAGCCGGCCTCCGATGTATCCCGTAGCGCCGGTCACCAGGCAGCTCAGGCCGGGTCCGGTGTTCTCGGCGTTCATCAGTCCTCGGTCCTCCCTGTCGACGTCCCCCTGTGATCACTTCCACCGGCGGGGCCGTAACGGATGCGGTCGTTTCCCTAGGCTGCTCGCGTGGCCACAGCAGAAGACCCGGACCAGCGCACGGCGACGGCCGGACCTCCCACGGTTCCCACGGGAACCGATCTTCAATCGCTCGCCGTGCAGCTGCGGCGGATGAACGGCGAGATCAACCGTCCGGTCCACGGGTTCGCCGGGGAACACGGACTGCACGCCACCGATGTGCAGGCGCTGGCGGCGATCCTCGACGCCGACGGACCGATGACGCCGGGGCGGCTGCGCGTGCACATCGGGCTCACCTCCGGAGCGGTCACCGCCTGTCTGGACCGGCTGGAGGTCGCCGGCCACATCCGCCGTGTCAGGGAAAGCAGCGACCGGCGGGTGGTGCACCTGTACTACGCGTCCGACGCCAAGGTCGCGGCCCGCACCTACTTCCGCCCTCTCGCCAGGGCCGCCGAGCAGGCTCGCGCGCGTCTCACGGAGGAGGAACTCGCGGGTGTTGCGCGGTCTGGTGGGCACGGGGGTGTGATCACCTCGGCCGGCGTGGTGCTCGCGGCGACGTTCGCGGCGCTCGGGGTGATCCCGCCGGCGTTCCTGGCGCAGATCGCGTTCATCGTCGCCTTCGGGGTGCTCCTCGACACCCTGGTCGTGCGCTCGCTGCTCGTACCCGCCCTGGCCCGCGATCTCGGGGCCGTCGCGTGGTGGCCCGGGGCCGGCGTGTTCCCCGCGTCCGAAGGGAGCCCGGCGGCAGCCTCCAAGTGACCGGATCCGTCATACCGGTTCGGTCCAGTGGGACATGAACACGTCGGATACGGGCAGGCGAACGGCTACGACGCTCGCTCGTCGTCCCGAGTCGAAGCTCGATGCTGGAGGTGTCTGCCGTTATGGGCGCGAAGGTGTTGGAGCGGTTCCCTGCGGGAGCTCCGCGCGGATCGTGGCCCGCGGAGGAGTACGCGGCCGCGTGCCGCGAGCAGGGTGAACCGGCGACGGTCGTGATGGACCTCAAGTCGGACGCGTTCCTGGTGGTGGTCCCGGCGGAGGGGGACTGAACCCGGCGTACCGCCCGACTCCGGGGTCTCGGGTGCGGTGTTCCTGTGGCCGCTACGGCTGAGCGGGTTCGGCGTGCCCGGTCCGGCGGTCCTCCTGCCGATCCGGCTCGGCGCCGGTTCCCTGCTCCGGCCCGTCCTGGTCGGCCTCGGCAGGACCGTCGCTGGGGCTGCCCTCACTGCGGTTCAGTCCCTGCGCTGACACGCCCGAGCCGAGCGTTGCACGTGACGGACGCCATAGCATCGCCCCGGAACTCGGCTCTCAGCCACTCCGACTCCTGAACCGTGGACGAGTCACGGCAATCTCCCTCCGGTGCGGGCGCGGTGCTACGGAAGCTGGCGCCGCCGCCCGCGCTCTGCGGCTTCCTTCTGCTTCTGGCCCTGATCTTCGCGGCGTCGTACGGCGTCGGCGTCTCCGCAGGTCCCGTCGCGCCAGGCATGCACGGCACCGGCTCGAGTTCCGGCGGCGGCACCGACGGCGGTGGGGGCGGGGACGACATGGGCGACATGGGGAACATGCGCGGGGGAGACCACTGATGGCCACGGAACCCGCGATCGCCCTCATGACCACCGACCTCACCGTCGCCGGTATGACCTGCGCCGCCTGTGTGAAGCGCGTCGAGAAGAAGCTCGGCAAGCTGGACGGGGTCACGGCGACCGTCAATCTGGCCACCGGACGGGCCCGGGTGAGCCATCCGCCGCAGATCAGCGCCGAGGAACTGGTCACCACGGTGGAGAAGGCCGGATACACGGCCGCGCTGCCCGAGCCGCCGAAGAAGCAACAGGCGCAGGACGACGGCGAGTTCGACGGCTCCCAGCAGGAGCGTGACCGCCTGCTGATCACCGCGCTGCTCTCGCTGCCCGTCCTCGTGCTGTCGATGGTGCCCGCACTGCAGTTCCGCAACTGGCAGTGGCTGTGCTTCGTGCTCGCCGCGCCCGTCGCCGTGTGGGGCGCGTGGCCGTTCCACACGCGGGCCGTACGAGGGCTGCGGCACTCCGCGGCCACCATGGACACGCTGGTCTCGCTGGGCGTGGCGGCGTCGTTCTCCTGGTCGGCGTACGCGCTCTTCCTCGGGGGAGCCGGTGATCCCGGCATGCGGATGCCCTTCACGCTCGTACCCTCGGCCTCGGACGGCGTCGCGCACATCTACCTCGAAGCGGCTGTAGGCGTACCGCTCTTCGTTCTCGCCGGGCGCTTTCTGGAGGCGCGCGCCAGGCGCGGAACCGGGGCGGCGCTGCGGTCGCTGGCCCAACTCGCCGCCAAGGAGGTGGCGGTGCGGGAAGGGGGTTCGGAACGGCTCATTGCCATCGAGGAGTTGAGGACGGGCCAGGCCTTCGTCGTGCGGCCCGGCGAGCGCGTGGCCACCGACGGGCAGGTGACGGAGGGCAGTTCGGCCGTGGACCTGTCCCTGGTCACCGGGGAGAGCGAGCCGGTCGAGGTCGGGCCTGGCTCGGCGGTGGTCGGCGGGGCCGTCAACGCCGGTGGGCTGCTGCTCGTCCGGGCCACGGCCGTCGGGGCGGACACGCAGCTCGCGCGGATCACCCGGCTGGTGACCGAGGCCCAGGCCGGGAAGGCGAGGGCGCAGCGGCTGGCCGACTCGGTCGCCGGGGTCTTCGTCCCCGTCGTCCTCGCACTGGCCGTCACCGTGCTCGGGTTCTGGCTCGGCGCCGGGGCCGATCCGCAGGCCGCGATCACCGCGTGCGTGGCCGTGCTGGTCGTGGCCTGCCCGTGCGCGCTGGGGCTGGCGACGCCGACCGCGCTGATGGCCGCCACCGGGCGCGGCGCCCAACTCGGCGTCCTCGTCAGCGGCCCGCAGGCCCTGGAGGGGCTTCAACACCTCGACGTCGTTGTACTCGACAAGACCGGCACCCTCACCTCCGGACACATGAGCGTCGCCCGGGTCACCGCCGTACCGGACGGGCTGGGCAAGGACGAGGTACTGCGCCTGGCGGGGGCGGTCGAGCAGGGCTCGGAGCATCCGCTGGGGCGGGCGATCTCGGCGTACGCGCGGCGGGCGGTGGGGGAGCTGCCGGAGGTCGGTGACTTCCGCGCCTTGCCGGGCAGGGGAGTTCGTGGCCGCGTCGAGGGGCGACTGGTCGAAGTCCTGGCGCCGGAAGGCGAGTCGCCCACCGAGCCGGCCGAAGCGCACACGCCGGTCGTGGTCCGCGTGGACGGCGTCACCGAGGCGCTCATCGAGGTCGGGGACGTCGTACGGCCGGGCAGTTACCGAGCCGTCGACCAGCTGCGGTGTCTCGGCCTGCGACCCGTGCTCGCCACCGGCGACCACGAGGCGCCCGCCCGGTCCGTCGCGCGGGAGCTGCGCATCGAGGAGGTGCACGCCCGCTGCACCCCCGAGGACAAGGCCGATCTCGTCAAGGACCTTCAGGAGCAGGGCTGTCGGGTCGCCGTCATCGGGGACGGCGTCAACGACGCCGCGGCCCTGGCGGGCGCCGACCTCGGCATCGCCATGGGCAGCGGCACCGACGTGGCCATCGGGGCCGCCGACGTGACGCTCGTGCGCGGCGACATCGAGGCCCTCGCGGACGCGGTACGGCTGGCCCGGCGCACCCTGGGCACCATCCGCGCCAACCTCGTCTGGGCCTTCGGCTACAACGTCGTCACCGTGCCGCTCGCCATGGTCGGCCTGCTCAACCCCATGCTCGCCGCCGCCGCGATGTCGGTGAGCTCGCTGCTGGTGGTCGGCAACAGCCTGCGGCTGCGGGGATGGCAATCCTCGGCCACGGCTGTCAGGAGGCACACCGTATGAACCAGGGCTCTCTGTGGCGGCCCACCCGGCGCCGGCTCACCGACACCCTGCTCGCCGCGCTCGCGCCCGTCGCCGTGTGCGGCATCGCCCTCGGCGGGCTGACCACCTGGGTCGGCAGCGGAAACGCGGGCAGCCCGGCGCGGGTCGCCGTCACGAACGGGCGGGTCTTCCTGCCGTACGGCGACAGCACGGAGACCGCCGCGTTCTTCGACCTCACCAACACGGGCGGGGCGGACGACCGGCTGGTCGAGGTGACGTCCTCCGCCACGGACGCGGAGATCACCCTCAGCCGGCACCGCATGATCGATGACAGCGCCGCCACCAAGACCGAGGTGGCTTCGGCTCCTGTCCCCGCGGGCCGCGAGCTGGCCATGTCGCCGGACGGTCTGGACGTCGTCCTGACCGCCGGCGAGCGCTGGAAGACGGGCGATCTCGTGCCGTTCACGCTGCACTTCGAGCGCACCGGAGCCGTCGAAACCCTCGCGGTGGTGGTCCGGCCGAGCTCGTGACCGGGCATGTCGGCCGCGTGGGGGGCCATTCCGTGTGAGCGAAGTGGGGACGATTTCCGTACCCCCGGGTGATGACCCGTGTCCGGATGCGAGGATGAGGCGCCATGACTGCAGGGTGGTGTTCTCGCACAGTACGGGCCGCGGTGTTCGCGGCCGTCTGTGTGCTGCTCGCCGCCCTGGGCCACGTGATGATGTCCGGCAGTGACGTCCCGGTGTGGGCGTTGGCGGCCGGGGCGGTCGTGACCGGCGGCGTGGGATGGTGCTTGGCGGGTCGTGAGCGCGGGCTGCCGCTGATCGTGGCCGTCGTGGTCGCCGCCCAGACCGGGCTGCACTCGGCCTTCTCGCTCGCCCAGTCGGCTACCGGGGGTGCGGGTCCCACGGGGCACGACATGGGGTCGATGGACATGGGCGCCATGCACACGGGCTCGATGCACATGCACTCCATGGACTCCATGGATATGGGGCACATGGATTACGCGGGCCACTCCATGACCGGCTCGTCGTCCTTCGGAATGCTCGCCGCCCACCTGCTGGCCGCGTCGCTGTGCGGGCTGTGGCTGGCGTACGGCGAGCGGGCCGCGTTCCGCATCCTGCGGGCCGTCGCCGGATGGCTGGCCGCACCGCTGCGGCTGCTGCTCGCCGCTCTGCCCATCCCCCCTGAGCGTCCACGCGTCCGTGCGCACCGGCCTTCCTCGGACCGGGTGCCGCGGCTCCTCCTCGTCCATGCGATCACTTCTCGGGGTCCGCCCGTGGGGACCGCTGTCGCCTGACGACAGCCGGTATCCCCGAGGCCGTCCCTGAGGCGCCTCGGGCCTTGGCCGTACGCCGCCCTCGCGTTGCCGTACGGCCGTCTCCCCACGCACCGGACCGTTCGCGCTTCCCATGCGCCCCGGTCCGGATCACGGATGACCGAGAAGGACACCAAGTGATCACTTCTGCCCTGTCGGCCGCGCGCGAGAACCACGACGCGGCGATGTCGATGGACGAGTCGATAACCGCCTGGGCGCTCGCCGCCCGCGGAGGTGACGCGGACGCGGTCGAGCACTTCGTACGCGCCCTGCACCTCGACGTGACGCGCTATGTCGCCCACCTCTGCGGCGACCCACAGGCCGCCGACGACCTCGCCCAGGACACGTTCCTGCGCGCGCTCGGCAGCCTGCACCGGTTCGAGGGCCGCTCCTCGGCCCGTGCCTGGCTGCTGTCCATCGCCCGCCGCGCGGTGGTCGACAGCTACCGGTACGCCTCCGCCCGGCCCCGCCTGTCCGACGTACCGGACTGGCAGTTGGCCGTCGAGAACGCGCAGCCGCGGGACCTGCCCGGCTTCGACGACGGCATCGTGGTGCTCGACCTGCTGGAGTCGCTGCCGGACGAACGCCGTGAGGCGTTCATCCTCACCCAGCTGGTGGGCCTGCCCTACGCGGAGGCGGCCGAGGTCAGCGACTGCCCCGTCGGCACGGTCCGCTCCCGCGTCGCCCGGGCCCGGTCGACCTTGATGGACCTGCTGGACGAGGCGGAGCGGCCTGCCCTGCAGGCGGCCTGAGCAAGGCGGGAGGGTGTCGGTGCGAGCGGCGAGCTCCGGCACCGACACCCGCGTCAGCGTCTGAAGCGTCAGGCGGCGACGGCGTACCCCGCCTCGACGATGGCCGCGCGCAGTTGCTTGTCGTCCAGGTCCGCGCCGTGCACCGTGACCGCGTTCGCGGCCGGGTCGACCACGACCTCGCTCACCCAGGCCACCTCGGAGACCTCCTCCCTGACGCTCGCCGCGCAGTGCTCGCAGGTCATGCCGGTGACGGTGTACTGCTTCTGGGCCATGCCGAACTCCTGGATGCCGTAAGGGTGTTGGCTGGCGTACGGACCCGCCGGGGCGGGCGTGCAAACCGACGCCGTCACCTCAGGAGTCGGTCCGGCGGAGCGCGCAGATCCGTGGGATGCGGCCTGATTTCCCGGCGACGGGTCGATCCCCAACGTCCGCCGACTCAAGGGGAATTCGTCCGAACGGCCGGGAACTCGAACCTCGCCTCGCCCGACTACTGGTTCGACAGCGCACCCCGACACGTCGATCCGGAGAGCCGCGTGACACCGGAGATAGAGGCAGCGTTCGCCGCGATCCGAGCCGAGTTCGGGGCGGAATCGATCGCTCGGGTCGAGCAGATGCTGGAACCGGGCGGAAGCGAACGGCATCCGCTGCAGAAGGGGGCCAAGTGGATCATGCCGGGTCTCTCGCCCACTCCGTGGCACGACCCCTACGCCTATGCCGAACTGGCCCCCGTCGTCCATGAGCTCGAAGCCAGTCACGGGGCGATCAAGAAGGAGCTGAATTCCGCATGGGATCGGCGGCGGAAGGATTTCTCGGACTACGAGCACTATCTGACCCGCCAGGAGAACTGGCAGGCCCTCTACCTCTTCCGCCGGGGAGACCTCGTCGAGCGGTCGGCCGTCACGGCTCCCACCGCTTATCGCCCGCCCCCGACTCGGCCTGGACGAGGCGGAGTTCGCCGAACTCGCCCGCACCTGCGGCGCGATCCTCCACAACGGCGCGACCGTGAGCATCATGCGCGAGTACGCCACCCTCCGCGCCGCCAACACCGAGTCCACCCGCACCCTGCTGCGCATGGCGGCCGTACGCGCGACGCCCCTGCACCTCGTGTCGACCCTCTCCGTGGCCCCGCCACTCACCCTCGTCCCCGAAGTCCCGGAGGCGTTCCTCCCGTCCCATCCCGGACTGCGCCACGGCTACCAGCAGTCCAAGTGGGCCGCCGAACGTCTGCTGGAGCAGGCCGCCGAACGGGGAATGCCGGTCACCGTGCACCGGCTCGGCCGCATCCTCGGCCCGGCCGCCACCGGGTACGTGAACGAGCGGGACTTCCTGTGGAGCGTGCTGCGCGCGGGGATCCCCGCAGGGATCGTCCCCGACCTGTTCGAGGAGGAGACCTGGACCCCGGTCGACCACGTCGCCCAGGCTCTCGTCCACCTCTGCCTCCGGCAGCGACCACCGGGAGCCACCGTCTTCAACCACGCCGCCACCGCCCCGGTGCGCCTGAGTGACGTCTACGACTGGCTGGAGGAGTACGGCTACGAGCTGCGGCGCCTGCCGTTGGCGCGGTGGCGTGCGGAGCTGCCGCCCACTTCCGACGCGGCACAGAGCATGCTCGCCTTCTTCGAGGCCGCGGACACGACGGCCGCCGTCGACGCGAGCGGACCCGACCTGCGTCTGGGACACGTCCGTGCCGACAACGTCGTCGCCGGCCTGCACGGCAGCGGGATCACCTGCCCGCCGGCCGACCGGGACCTTGTCTTCCGCCACCTCGACCACTGCGTCACCACCGGGGCGCTGCCCGCTCCGGCCGGGAAACGGGGCCCGCTCGCAACTCCCGTGAAGTAGTGGGGAATTCCCGGGAACTCACGGTGCCGGCCCCCCGACTACTGCAACAGAACCCGTCGCGTCACGAGCACCCCGCACCAAGGAGCCTGCATGCCGGAGAAACGGCCCGCCGCGATCGCCCTGGCCGGCGCCCTCTGTCTGGTCACCGCGGCCTGCGGCTCCTCGACGGACACCGCGGACGGCGACGCGGGCAAGGCGCCCGCGGCCGCCGCGAACTCCGGCTACCCGGTGACCCTGGAGAACTGCGGAGCCCCCGAGAGGTTCACCGAGGAACCCGGCCGCGTCGTCGTCATGAACGGCGCCTCGGTCGCCGAGGTCTCCACCCTGCTCGCCCTCGGCGTCGATGACCGCATCGTCGCCAACCAGCAGACCTACGGGATGTCCGAGGTCGCGGGCCGCGCCGACGCCATCAAGAAGCTGCCCACCGGTGACGTCAAGCTCAACGACGCCTACGACATCCCGCGCGAGGCGATGATCGGGCTCCGCCCGGACCTGGTGCTGTCGACGACGTCGTACGGCTTCGACGAGAAGAACGGCTTCGCCACCCGCGAGCAGCTGAAGCAGGTGGGCGCCCACACCTACGTCTCCCCGCAGGGCTGCGACCAGGACACCTCCGAGATGACCATCGCCGACAGCTACACACTGCTGCGCGACATGGGCAAGGTCTTCGGCAGGAGCGCCCAGGCCGAGAAGATCGTCGCCGCCTCCGAGAAGCACATCGAAGAGGTCTCCGCCAAGGTCGAGGGCGAAAAACAGCCCGAGGTCATGGTCCTGTTCTCCAACATGGCCATGGGCGGCAACGACTTCAGCTCGGTCGTCGCCAAGGGCATCTACAACGACATCCTCGCCAAGGCCGGCGGCTCCAACGCCTTCGAGAACGCCTCCGCGACCTCCTTCGCCGACCTCAGCAAGGAGAAGGTGGCCGCCACCGACGTCGACGCGCTCGTCGTCATCGGCTACAACGACCCGAACCCGGCGGCCTACGCCAAGAAACTGCTGAAGGAGTTCCCCCAGTGGCCGGCCGCGAAGAACAACAAGTACGTGGCTCTGTCGGACTCGATGTACCTCGGCCCGAGCAACGACCTGGCGGTGGAGGAGATCGCGAAGGTGCTGCACCCCGACAGGTTCTGAGCCGTCTGCGGTTGCCCCTGGGGGTCCTCGGGCTCCTCGTCGTCCTCGTCGCCGTGATGGTGGTGGCGGTCAGCATCGGCGCGGTGAACATCCCGGTGGGTGAGGTGTGGAGGATCCTCCTGCACCACCTCACCGGCCGCGGAGCCACCGGTGATCCGGCCCTCGACCAGATCGTGTGGACCTTCCGAGCCCCCCGCGTCGCCCTGGCCGCCCTGGTCGGCGCGGGCCTGGCCGTGGCCGGGGCGGTGCTGCAGACCCTGGTCTCCAACCCGCTCGCCGACCCGATCGTCCTCGGCTTCTCCTACGGCGCCTCCCTGGGGGCCGTACTGGTCATCACCCTCGGCGGTGTCGCGCTCGCCGGACTGGGCGGACTCGGCGTCTCGGGAGCGGCCTTCGTCGGTGCCCTGGCGGCCGGGGCACTGGTCTTCGCGCTGGGGCAGCGGCGGGGCCGGCTGGCGCCGACCCGGCTGGTCCTGGCCGGGGTCGCGGTCGGGTACGTCCTGCTGTCGGTCACCAGCTTCGTCCAGCTGATGGCGACCCCGACCGAGCTGCGTACGGTCATGTTCTGGATGCTCGGGAGCGTCGCCGGCGCCCAGTGGAGCCAACTGCCCACCGTCACCGTGGTGGTCCTCGCGAGCACCGTCCTGCTGGCCCTGTTCGGGCGTCGGCTCAACGCCCTGCTGGCCGGCGACGAGTCCGCGACCGCGCTCGGCGTCGACGTCAACCGGCTGCGGGCCGCCCTGCTGGTGATCAGCGCCCTGCTCACCAGCACCGTCATCGCCGTCGCGGGCGGCATCGGCTTCGTCGGCCTGATGATCCCCCACCTGGTCCGCATGACCGTGGGTGCCGACCACCGACGCCTGCTGCCCCTGACAGCACTCCTGGGCGCCAATTACCTGGTCCTCGTGGACCTGTTCTCCCGCACCCTCACCCGCCCCAACGAACTGCCGCTGGGCATCCTCACCGCCCTGCTCGGCGCCCCCTTCTTCCTGTGGCTGCTGCGCCGCAACAAGGGCCTGGACACCGTATGAAACTGACCGTGGACCAGCTCCACATCACCCTGGACCGCAAAGCGATCCTCCGCGCGGTGGATCTGGAGGCGGCCAAGGGGGACATCGTCGGGCTCGTGGGCCCCAACGGCAGCGGCAAGTCCACCCTGCTGCGCACCGTCTACCGCTCGCTGCGGCCGGCCGACGGAGTGGTCAGGGTGGGCGGCGACGACGTGTGGGAGCTGTCCGCGCGGACCGCCGCCCGCCGCACGGCGGCCGTCCTCCAGGACGCCGGCACCACGACCGGACTGAGCGTCACCGAGATCGTCGCCCTCGGCCGCACGCCCCACCACGGTCTGATGGGCCGGGACGGCGCCGACGACCGAGAAGCCGTGGCCGAGGCGGTCGCACGCTGCGGCGTCGGCCCCTTCGCGGACCGCGACTACGCCACCCTGTCCGGCGGCGAACGCCAGCGCGTCCTGCTGGCCCGCGCACTCGCCCAGCGACCCCGGCTCCTGGTCCTGGACGAACTCACCAACCACCTCGACATCCGCGCCCGCTTCGAGCTCCTGGACCTGATCCGCAGCACCGGCATCACCACCCTGGCGGTCCTGCACGACCTCGACCTGGCCGCCCGGCTCTGCGACCACATGGTCGTCCTCCACGAGGGCGCGGTGGTGGCGGCGGGGCCCGTCCTGGACGTCCTGACCCCGGACCTCCTGCGGGACGTCTTCGGCGTACGGGGCAGCACGGAACGCCACGCGGACGGCGTCGTCCGCATCACCTACGCCGCGCAGCCCCTCGCCCACGAGAAGCACACCGCACGACACCCGTGATCGTCTTCTGACTCCTCGGACGACAGCCGGACCCTCTCCTGCGGGTGCCCGACGTTCAGTTTCCCGAGACCAGCACCCGGGCCCGCGCCACGAACACATCGTGCAGATCCTGGACCGCGCGCGGCACCGGGTCCGCGCGGCGGCGCTGAAGCATCAGCAGGACCCGGGTCGAGTCGTCGGTGAGCGGGCGATGGGTGAGCGCACCGCCGCGCACCAGCGGATCGTCCACGACGCTGAAGTCCGGCAGCACCGTCACACCGAGCCCCTCCGCGACCATCAGCTTGCCCATCTCGGCGCCGTCGGTGGAGTACGAGAACGAGGGCGCCCTGCCGTCCAGCAGCCGGTGAACATAACGGTGCATGACATAGCCCGAGCGCATCGCGATCAGCGGCGTGTCCAGGAGGTCGGTCACCGACAGGGCGGTCCGTGAGGCCAGTGGACTGTCCGGGCGCAGGCACACCACGGGGCGGCCGCGCAGCAGCTCCGCGCTCTCCAGCCCACGCCGGTGCGTCGTCATGGTTCACGCGCCGAGATCGAAACCGCCCTCGGACAGCGCCCGGTGGATGTCGGTCTGCTGGGCGCCGACCACCTCGACCTGGGTCACCGGATGGGTGGCGCGGAACTCCCGCACCGCCGGGATCAGCAGCGGCACGGTCGCCGCGTTCACCGTCCCCACGCGCACCATCCGGCTGATGCGGTGCTGCTCGCCCGCCGCCGACCTCAGCCGGTCCACCGCGTCCAGCACATTGATGATGTGCGGCAGCAGCTCCCGGCCCTCCGCGCTCATCGTCGCGCCCGAGCGCTTGCGCTCCAGGAGGTCCACGCCCAGCTCGCGTTCCAGGTTCCGTACCGTCTCGCTCAACGCGGGCTGGGAAAAGCGCAGTTCCTCCGCGGCCCGGCGCAGGGAACCGAGCCGGGTCACCGCGGCGATGTATTCGAGCTGTTCGGTCCGCATGGCAGGAAGAATGCGGCCCATTTCCCGGTGCGTTCAAGGGTTTCCCTGTCCCACCTTCGTGAAATTCAATGGTCCGCGATACGAGACCGGTCGGGTTTACCTTGACGGCCCGGACCGGCGGCTGTCACGATCGAGAACATGATGATGCGACTGGACCTCACGCGGCGACGCCATGTCGACCTCGCGCGCGTCTCCAGCGCCTCCTGTTGCCCCGCGGCCTGATCACTCTCCCGAGATCCGCCGCGCTTTTCGCTCTCCCCGCCTGAATTCAACGCGTCCGCGTTCCCTTTGACGACCTCCTTGAATTCGGCGTGCTCGAAAACATTCCGCAACTGGAGTTCCGCATGCCCGCAGAGCCCGTGAAATTCGCCTACTGGGTCCCCAACGTCAGCGGGGGCCTCGTCACCAGCGAGATCGAGCAGCGCACCGACTGGGGCTACGACTACAACCGCGAACTCGCCGTCCTCGCCGAGAACAACGGATTCGACTACGCCCTCAGCCAGGTCCGCTACATGGCCAGCTACGGCGCCGAGTACCAGCACGAGTCGACCAGCTTCAGCCTCGCCCTCCTCCTCGCCACCCAGCGTCTGAAGGTCATCGCCGCCGTCCACCCCGGCGTGCTGGCCAAGCTCGGCGCCACCGCCGACCACCTCTCGAACGGCCGCTTCGCCGTGAACGTCGTGTCCGGCTGGTTCAAGGGCGAGTTCACCGCCCTCGGCGAGCTCTGGCTGGAGCATGACGAGCGCTACCGCCGCTCCGAGGAGTTCATCCGCGCCCTGCGCCAGATCTGGACCGAGGACCACACCGAACTCGCCGGTGACTTCTACCGGCTGCGCGACTTCTCCCTCAAGCCCAAGCCGCTCAACACGCCCGAGCGCCCGCACCCGGAGATCTTCCAGGGCGGCAACTCCAGCGCCGCACGGCAGATGGCCGGCCGGGTCTCCGACTGGTACTTCTCCAACGGCAAGGACTTCGACGGGGTCGTCGAGCAGATCGAGGACGTCCGCAAGTCCGCCGCCGAAGTCGGCCGCACCGCACCACAGTTCGGCCTCAACGGCTTCCTCATCGCCCGTGACACGGAGGCCGAGGCCCGCGACACCCTCGGGGAGATCGTCGCCAAGGCGCCCCATCACCTCACCTTTGTGGGCCCCAACTCCACGGCGCCGTCGCCCAGTTGCTGCACGCCGCCATCGACGCCGGGATCGCCGGGGGAGCGCTGGCGGAGGCGGCGGAGTTCGTACGGACGAAGAGCAGGCCGTGGTTCGAGAGCGGCCTCGAAACGGCTGCCGAGGACCCGCTGCTGATCCAGCGGTTCGGCGAACTCGCCCTCCAGGTACGGGCGGCGGAAGCGCTGCTGCGGGAAGCCGCGCGTGCCGTGGAGGCGGCCCGGGCCGACCTCACCGACGACTCCGCCGCCGAGGCGTCCATCGCGGTCGCCGCCGCCAAGGTGCAGGCCGCGAACGCCGCCGTGGACGTGGCGAGCGCCCTCTTCGAGGTGTCCGGCACCCGATCGGCCCTCAACTCCCTCAATCTGCACCGGCATTGGCGCGACGCCCGCACGCACACCCTGCACGATCCGACCCGCTGGAAGATCCAGCACATCGGCCGGTACGTGCTCAACGGCACCAGGCCGCCCCGCCACGGTCTGCTCTGACCCCGAAGATCCCGAAGCCTTGATCGGAGACCCCCACGTGTCCCTCACCTTCCACTGGTTCCTCCCCACCAACGGGGACAGCCGACATGTCGTCGGCGGCGGCCACGGCACCCCGGCGACCGTCTCCGGGCGTGACCGGCCGCCGACGGTGGCCTATCTGAGCCAGATCGCCCGTGCCGCCGAGGATCTCGGTTTCGTCGGCGCGCTCACGCCGACCGGCGCCTGGTGCGAGGACGCGTGGCTGACCACCGCCATGGTCAGCCAGCACACCGAGCGGCTGAAGTTCCTGGTCGCCTTCCGCCCCGGTTTCGTCTCACCGACCCTCGCCGCGCAGATGGCCTCCACCTTCCAGCGGCAGAGCGGCGGACGGCTCCTGCTCAACGTCGTCACCGGCGGCGAGAGCCATGAGCAGCGGGCCTACGGCGACTTCCTCGACAAGGACGACCGCTACCGCCGTACCGGCGAATTCCTCGAAGTCGTACGCGGGTTGTGGGAGGGCAAGACGGTCGACCTGAAGGGCGATCACCTCCAGGTCGAGGACGCCAAGCTCGCCCGGGTGCCCGACCCGGTCCCCGAGGTGTACTTCGGCGGCTCCTCGCCGATCGCCGGCGAGGTCGCCGCGCAGCACGTCGACGTGTACCTGACCTGGGGCGAACCCCCGGCGGCGGTCGCCGGGAAGATCGCCTGGGTCCGGGGGCTGGCGGCGAAGCACGGCCGCACCCTGCGCTTCGGCATCCGGCTGCACGTCATCACCCGCGACACCTCCGAGCAGGCATGGGCCGAGGCGAACCGGCTCCTGGAGGGCTTCGACCCGGACACCGTGAAGTCGGTCCAGGCCGGACTCGCCCGCAGCGAGTCCGAGGGACAGCAGCGGATGCTCGCCCTGCACAGCGGAGGCACCGGCGACGGACTGGAGATCCACCCCAACCTCTGGGCCGGCATCGGCCTGGTCCGCGGCGGCGCGGGCACCGCCCTGGTCGGCAGCCACGACGAGGTCGCCGAGCGGATCAAGGAGTACCACGCCCTCGGCATCGACGAGTTCGTCCTCTCCGGCTATCCGCACCTGGAGGAGGCGTACTGGTTCGGCGAGGGCGTCCTGCCGCGGCTCGCCGCCCAGGGGCTGTGGCGGCACCCGTTCGAGAAGGCGGCCGCTCCCTCCGCGCAGGTACCGTTCGCGAGCTAGCGGCTGCCGCTGACCTCGCCACCGAAGAAGACCTGCACCTCCCCAATGAGCCCGTCCCGGACGGTGATCGCCTCGACATTGCGGTACCGGCCGCCGGTCGTGAGCTCGTACTCGTAGTGCACGAGTACGAGCTCCCCGTCGGCGGGGACGACGTGCAGCAGCCGCTGCTCCGCGAACCGGTCCGCGGTCGGGAAACACCGCTCGAAGAAGGCCGCCCTGTCGATGTGGTCGTCCCGCGGACTGGTGAAGGTGAAGTCCTCGGCGTAGAGCGCGAAGGCGGCCTCGCGATCCTGTGATCGGTAGTGGCGAAACGCCGCTTCGACGATGTCGGTCGGACTGTTGCTCATGCGGACCCCCAGAGTTCCGTCAGCGCGTCGAGATGCGCCCTTCGCACCACCGACGTCTGCCCCTGCACCAGCAGGAACAGTCCCTCCCGGGCCAGCCGCTGGGCAGGATGGCGTACGTCCATGGTGCGGCCGCCCCCGGCCACGACCGCGGCGGTCGTGGCCGCACGCATCAGGTCGTACGACCGGGTCTTGAGCGCCAGGCGCTCCTCGACGCGCTCGTGCGCGACGGGGTGATCGGCCAGCGCGTACGCCTGTCGCCGCACCTCGTCGACCTGCCCGCGCAGCTCACGGGCCGTCTCCGACTCCCCGGCGTCCTCCAGCACACGCAGCGCGGCATAGGCCACCCCGAAGACCGCCGGGGACGTGTTGGTGCTCCGGGGCAGGTCGAGGAGGGCGAACTTCTCCTGCGGAGTGCGCAGCACCACGCTCTCCTCGGGCAGCCACAGACCGTCCAGCTCCAGGGAGACCGTACGGGCGGCCGTGAGCGCCGCCAGCCGCATCGGCTCCGAGGCACGCACACCCGGCCGCTCGCGCGCGTTGGCGAAGGCGAACACGATCTCGTCGGAGTCGGTCACGCCCGCGAGCAGCATCACGTCGTTCAGACCCCAGCCCGTGTACCAGGGCACGGCCCCGTCGAACCGCCAGCCGCCCCGCTCGACCGTCGCGCGCACGGGGACCCGGGGGAACGCGCGGACATGGGCGTACGCGATCCCGGCCAGCAACTCGCCGGACGCCAAGGGACGCAACAGGCGTTCGCGGACAGGGAGTTCGGACTTGGCGAGCATCCGCACCGGAGTGTGGTGCTGGGTCTGCACGAACCAGGTCGAGCAGCACGCCCCGGCCAGGATCTCCTGGATCTCCCGCGCCACCGAGTCGGGGGCGCCCGCCCCGCCGTACTCCGTCGGCGCGCTCACCCCGAGCAGCCCCGACTGCCTGATCTCCGCGACATGACTCACGGGCACCTCCGCCAGGTCGACCCGCGCCGCCTGCGGGGCGAGGAGACGGTCGGCGAGCTCCTGGGTGCGGACGACGAGCGGGTGCGATGCCATGGTCATGGAAAAGATTCTCCCGATGTCGTCGTGCGCGGTGTCGATCCGGGGGTGAGCCGTTCGTGTAGGAGCTGAGAGAACGACACCGCACCAAGGAGGACGTCATGCAGTACTACCTGCTCAGCGTGATCACCCCGACCGACGGAACGCCGCCCGGACCCGAGGCCATGGCGGAGATCGTCCGCAACCTCGACACCTTCCACGAGGAACTGCGCGAGGCCGGCGCCTGGGTATTCGCCGGCGGACTGCACGGCCCCGACACGGCCACCGTGCTGCGCCCCAGGGACGGCGACATCCTGATCACCGACGGACCGTACGCCGAGGGCAAGGAGTACCTGGGCGGCATCTGTCTCATCAAGGCCCCCGACCTGGACGCGGCCCTGGAATGGGGCAGGAAGGCGACCCGGGCCACCACCCTGCCCATCGAGGTGCGCCCGTTCATGCACCAGGCCGAGGACTGATGCCGGCGCCCGTCGACATCGAGGCGGTCTTCCGCGCCGAGTACGGCCGGGCCGTCGCCGTCCTCGTCCGCTTCCTCGGCGACATCGACCTCGCCGAGGAAGCGGTCCAGGACGCCTTCACCACGGCTGTGCAGCGCTGGCCGGAGACCGGAGTGCCGCCGAGCCCGGCCGGCTGGATCATCACCACCGCCCGCAACCGAGCGATCGACCGGCTGCGCCGCGAGGCCAAACGGGACGGCCGACACGCCGAGGCGACCCTCCTGCACACCCCCGACGCGCCGCCCGAGGAGGGCCCCGTGCGCGACGAACGCCTCCGTCTGATCTTCACCTGCTGCCATCCCGCCCTCGCGCCGCAGGCCCGGGTCGCCCTGACCCTGCGCCTGCTCGGTGGGCTCACCACGCCCCAGATCGCCCGCGCCTTCCTCGTCCCCGAGCCGACCATGGCCCAGCGCCTGGTCCGCGCCAAGGCGAAGATCCGCGACGCCCGGATCCCGTATCGCGTGCCCCGCGACGCCGACCTACCGGACCGGCTGCGAGGGGTCCTCGCCGTCGTCTACCTGATCTTCAACGAGGGCTCGGCCGGCCTGTGCGCGGAAGCGCTCCGCCTCGGCCGTCTGCTGACCGACCTGATGCCGGACGAGCCCGAGGCCACGGGCCTGCTCGCCCTGATGCTCCTCGTCGAGTCCCGCAGGGCGGCACGGGAGGACGGCGAGGGCGTGCTCGTGCCGCTGCCCGAGCAGGACCGCGGGCGCTGGGACCGCGAGCTCGTCACCGAGGGGCAGGATCTGGTACGCCGGTGTCTGCGCCGCAACCAGCCCGGTCCGTACCAGATCCAGGCCGCCATCCAGGCCGTCCACAGCGACGGGCCGCCGACGGACTGGACGCAGGTCCTCCAGCTGTACGACCAGCTGACGGCCCTGGCTCCCAGCCCGGTCGTGGCACTGAACCGGGCGGTCGCCGTGGCCGAGGTCGAGGGACCGCGCCCGGCCCTCGACCTCGTGGACACCCTCGACCTCGACGGCTACCACGTCTTCCACGCGGTCCGCGCCGACCTGCTGCGCCGCCTCGGCCGGGACACGGAGGCGGTGCGGGCCTACGAGGCCGCCGTCGCCCTGGCCGAGAACCCGGCGGAACGCGCCTGGCTCGAACGCCGCCTCACACGCTGAGCGCCTCCCGCACCGCGAGCTCCGACTCCTTGCCGCCCTCGCCGAAGGACGTGACGCGCCCGGCCTCCAGGACGTAGTACTTCTGCGCCGCCCGCATCGCGAAGCCGACGTGCTGCTCGACCAGCAGCACCGAGAGCCCGCCCCGGGCGGCCAGCGCGAGGATCGTCTCCTCGATCTCGGCCACCACCGACGGCTGGATGCCCTCGGTCGGCTCGTCCAGCAGAAGGATCCGAGGCTCCGTCACCAGGGCGCGGGCGATGGCGAGTTGCTGCCGCTGACCGCCGGAGAGCAGTCCCGCACGCCGACCGGACAGCGTCCGCAGCGCGGGGAACAGGTCCAGCGCCTCGGCGATCGCCTCCTTGCCGCGTCTGCGGCCGTCCGCGACGAGCTGGAGGTTCTCCGCGGTGGTCAGGTGCGGGAACGACTGCTGCCCCTGCGGGACGTACGCCATCCCGCGCGCGACCCGCTCGTGCGGCCTGCGACGGGTGATGTCCTCGCCGTCGAGGCGGATCGTCCCGCTGCTCGGGGTGAGCAGGCCGACGGCGGCGCGCAGCAGCGTGCTCTTGCCGGCGCCGTTGTGCCCGAGCACCGCGGCCACGCCGTCCTTCGGTACCTCGATCGACACCCCGTGCAGGACCGTGCTGCGGTGGTAGCCGACGCGGACGTCCTCGATCTGCAACATCACGCCTCCAGTACGACGGCAGGGACGTCCTCGGTCACCGCGTGCCCGAGGTACACCTCCTGCACCTTCGGGTCCGCCTGCACCTGGGCCACCGTGCCCTCGCTGAGCACCTTGCCGGCGTGCAGCACGCTGACGCTGCGCGCGAAGGAGCGCATGAAGTCCATGTCGTGCTCGATGACGACGACGGTGCGCTCCTCGCTGATGCGCTGCAACAGCTCGCCGGTGGCCTGCCGTTCGTCGTGGCTCATACCGGCCACCGGCTCGTCGAGGAGCAGCAGCTTCACGTCCTGCACGAGCAGCATGCCGATCTCCAGCCACTGCTTCTGGCCGTGGGCGAGGGTTCCGGCGGGGGAGTCGGCGAGGTCCGTGAGCCCGACGGTCTCCAGCGCCTTCGCGACGGGCTCCGGGATGTCCTTGCGGCGCCGCAGCATGGTCCACATGCTCCGGCCCGCGCCCGCCGCGATGTCCAGGTTCTGAAGGACCGTCAACTCCTCGAAGACGGTGGCCGTCTGGAAGGTCCGCCCGATCCCGGACCGCGCGATCCGGTGCACGGCCCGCCCCAACAGTTCCCGGTCGTCGAACCGCACCGAGCCCTCCGCCTTCACCAGACCGGTGACCGCGTCGACGAGGGTCGTCTTGCCCGCGCCGTTCGGCCCGATGAGGAAGCGCAGATCACCCGGGCTGACGTCGAGGTCGACGCCGTCGACGGCGGTGAACCCGTCGAAGGACACCCGCAGTCCGCGTATCTCCAGCTCGCTCATGCTGCCTCTCCCACGGGAATGGCGGTCGGCTTCTTCTCGGTGGTCGCCTTGCGCCCCCGTACGAGGACCACCAGCGAGGCGAGTCCGCCCGGGAGGAAGGCCAGCGCCACGATGAACAGCAGCCCCTGGAAGTAGGTCCAGGCCGCCGGGAACTCCTCCGACAGGGCGGTCTTGGCCCACGCGACCGCGACCGCGCCCAGGACCGCACCCACCAGGCTGGCCCGGCCGCCCACCGCCGCGCCGATCACGAACTCGATGGACGGCACGATGCCGATCAGCGCCGGCGAGATGATGCCGACCGCCGGCACGAACAGCGCCCCCGCAAGGCCCGCCATACCGGCGGCGACGACGTACGCGACGAGCTTGACGTTCGCCGGGTCGTACCCCAGGAAGCGCACCCGCTCCTCGGAGTCCCGTACGGCGACGAGGAGTTCGCCGTACCGGCTGTTGATGAGCTGGCGGGCGATCACGATCAGGAGCAGCAGGGCCGCGGCGATGACGAAGTACACCATCCGCTGGTTGACCGGGTCGTCGAGGCTGTAGCCGAAGAAGCCCTGGATGTCGGTGAGCCCGTTGGTGCCGCCGGTGGTGGCCTGCTGGCCGATCAGCCAGATGGCCAGCGCCGCGGCGAGGGCCTGGCTGAGGATCGCGAAGTAGGCGCCCTTGACCCGGCGCCGGAAGATGAACAGACCGAGCAGCGCGGCGACGGCCATCGGGAGCAGCACGGTCGCCGCGAGGGCGAACAGCGGGTTCTCGAACGGCTTCCACCACCAGGGGAGTTCGGTGGCCGTGCCGTACAGCTGCATGAAGTCGGGCAGGTTGCCCGGCCCGGCATCGGCGATCTTCAGATGCATCGCCATGGCGTAGCCGCCGAGCCCGAAGAACACCCCCTGTCCGAGCGTCAGCAGCCCGCCGCGGCCCCAGGCCAGACAGACGCCGACCGCGACCATGGCCGTGCACAGGTACTTGGCGAGCAGCCCGAGCCGGAAGTCGGACAGCGCGAGCGGAGCGACGGCGAAGAGCAGGACGGCGGCCCCGGCGAAACCCGCCCACACCCGTGCCGAGCGGCCTGTCAGGAGGTTCATACGAGACTCCTCGTACGCAGCGTGTACAGCCCCTGGGGCCGCCACTGGAGGAACGCGACGATGGCGACGAGCACCAGCACCTTGGCGACGCTGACGGTCGTGGAGTACTCCAGGACCGACTGGAGCACGCCCAGCACGAAGGCGACGATGACCGTGCCCTTGAGCTGCCCGATGCCGCCGACCACGATCACCAGGAAGGCGTCGATGATGACGTTGGTGCCCATCGTCGGCCCGATCGGACCGACCAGCGTCAGCGCCACCCCGGCCACGCCCGCGAGCCCGGAGCCGATGAAGAAGGCCGTACGGTCCACGGTCGAGGTCGAGATGCCGGACACCTCGGCCAGGTCCCGGTTCTGCACCACGGCCCTGATCCGGCGTCCCAGCGAGGTCAGCCGCAGCGTCAGCGAGAGCGCGACCACGGCCGCCACGGCCAGTCCCAGAATGAACAGGCGGCTGTTGGCGAAGGTGAGCGGGTCGTCGCCGCCGATGACGGTGATGTTCCCGGTGAGGACGTCCGGCGCGCGGGTCTGGACATTGGGTGCGCCGAAAATGTCCCGGGCGAGCTGCTGGAGCATCAGCGAGACGCCCCAGGTGACGAGAAGAGTGTCAAGTGGCCGCAGATACAGGCGCCGTATCAACAGCCATTCCAGCAACGCGCCCAGTGCGCCCGAGACGAGAAATGCGATGGGAAGTGCGACCAGCAGCGAAATTCCCGCGCTGGAAATGGACTTCTGCAGGACGTATGTCGTGTAGGCGCCCGCCATGATGAACTCGCCGTGGGCCATGTTGATGACGTTCATCTGGCCGAAGGTGAGCGAGAGGCCGAGCGCGATGAGGAGCAGGACGGCACCGATGCTGATGCCGGTGAAGGTCTGACCGAGGATCACGGTCATACGGCGGCTCCGTAGAGGCGTGAGGAGAGGCGTAAGACGGGCGGCGGCCCCGCGTGGCGAGGCCGCCGTGTGACGGTCGGTCAGGACAGGTCGGAGGCCCAGGAGTAGCCCTTGAGGAACGGGTCCGGCTTGATGGGCTTGCCGGAGTTCCAGACCTCCTTGATCTGGCCGTCGGTGCCGATCTCGCCGATCCGGGCGGTCTTGTAGACGTGCTGCGAGGCGCCGTCGACGGTGACCTTGCCCTCGGGGGCGTCGAAGGTGATGCCGTCGGAGGCGGCCTTCACCTTCTCCGGGTCGAAGGACTTCGCCTTCTCGACCATCGCCTTCCACAGGTAGACCGAGGTGTACGCGGCCTCCATCGGGTCACTGGTCGGCTTGTCCTGGCCGTACTTGGCCTTGTACGCCTTCACGAACTTCGCGTTCGCCGCGCCCGCGGTGGTCTGGTAGTAGTTCCAGGCCGTCAACTGGCCCGCCAGGTACTGCGTTCCGATCGACTTGACCTCCTCCTCGGCGATCGACACCGAGACGACCGGCATGGCCTTGGCGGTGAGCCCCGCGGACTTGTACTCCTTGAAGAAGGCCACGTTGGAGTCGCCGTTGAGGGTGTTGAAGACGGCGTCCGCCTTCGACGCCTTCACCTTGTTGGCGATCGTGGAGAACTCCGTGGAGCCCAGCGGCGCGTAGTCCTCACCGGCGATCGTCATCCCGTTGGCCTTGGCGTACGCCTTGATCTCCTTGTTGGCGGTACGCGGGAAGACGTAGTCGCTGCCGACCAGGTAGATCTTCTTCAGGCCCTTGCTCTTGAGGTAGTCGAGGCCCGGGACGATCTGCTGGTTGGTGGTCGCGCCCGTGTAGAAGATGTACGGGGACTCCTCGAGCCCCTCGTACTGCACCGGGTAGAAGAGCAGCGACTTGTTCTTCTCGAAGACCGGTTTGACGGCCTTGCGGCTGGCGGAGGTCCAGCAGCCGAAGGTGGCCGCGACCCCGTCCTCCTTGATGAGTTTCTGCGCCTTCTCGGCGAACGTCGGCCAGTCGGAGGCGCCGTCCTCGCTGATGGGCTTGATCTGCTTGCCGAGCACCCCGCCGGAGGCATTGATCTCGTCGATCGCCAGCTTCAGCGAGTCGCGTACGGTCACCTCGCTGATCGCCATGGTGCCGGAGAGCGAGTTGAGCAGACCGACCTTGACCGTGTCACCGCTGACGTCGATCTTCGCGGCCTTGTCGGACGACGAGCCGGCCGCGTCGGTCTTCGCGCCGCACGCGGAGAGGGCCACCACCGCGGTGAGCGCGGCGCCGCCGGCCAGGAAACGTCGGCGGAGAATACGGGAACTGCTGGAACCGCTGGAACCGCTGGACAAACCAACCCCCTCGGGTGACTGCCTGCTGAAGTGCGGTCCACAGACTCAAGTCCCCCTGTTTCCGGGGTGTTTCGCTTGACTTTCCCGGAGGCAACAAAAAACGCCCCTGGCGGCATGTGATCTGCATTCAGAAACTGAAATCACAATTCGCCCGAGGCATTCTAATTACTTTCTGTGGGAAGTATCTTGGCGGTGCCGGGTACCTGTCAAGAGCGGGAACCGTGAAGATCGAGCTCCGTGAGGACGTCGAAGTCCAGCCCGTCGGCGCGCGCCAGGTAGATCCGCTGGCGCACATGCCGGCCCCGCAGATGCATGAGCCCGCGCGGTCCCTCGTAGGACACCGTCCCGGCCGCCGCCCCGATCGCCGTGACGTCCAGCGTCCCGGCCTGCCTGAGCAGCGCGGCGAGCAACAGCACGCCCTCGTAACAGGATTCGCCGAGACTGCCCAGCGCGGGCGCCTCGACGCCGTAGCGTCCGGCGTACTGCCCGTGGAAGTCGAGGGTGTCCTGGTTGGCGAGCGAGGCGAAGAAGCCGGCGGTGCTGTAGAGGTCCTCGGTGGCCGAAGGGCCGCTCGCCATCAGCATGTTCTCGTCCATGAGCGTGCTGAGCCGCAGACAGCGCGCGGGCAGCCCGTAGGCGGCGAACGCCCGGTTGAAGCGCACCGCGTCGCTGCCCACCAGCAGCATCAGCACCGCGTCCGCTTCCGACCGCTCGATGCGCCGCAGCACCGGCTCGAAGTCATGGGTGCCCAGCGGGAGATAGACCTCCCCGTCCACGATCCCACCGGACTCGCGCGCATACCCGTGCGCCGCCCGTGCCGTACGCCGCGGCCACACATAGTCGTTGCCGACCACGAACCACCGGCGCACCCCGCGCTCATGTGCCAACAGTCCCATCGCGGGCCGGAGTTGGTCGCGCGGCGTCTCGCTCGTCAGGAACACCCCGGCGGTGTGCTCGCCGCCCTCGTACAGGGCGGTGTAGACGTACGGCACCCGATGGGCGATCCTCGGCGCCAGCGCCTGCCGCACCGAGGAGATGTGCCAGCCCGTGACGCCCTGCACGACCCCCAGGTCCACCAGTGCCTCGACATGGTCGGCGATCTCCCGCGGCGAACCGCCGCCGTCCACGGGCAGCAGCCGCAGCTCCCGCCCCAGCACCCCGCCCGCCCGGTTGACCTCCTCGGCCGCCAACTGCGCGCACAGCTCGCAGGTCGGCCCGAAGATCCCCGCCGGCCCCTGCATCGGGACCACGAGGGCCACGCCGAGCACGGAGGCGTCGGCCGTGAACCACTCGGGTGCGGGAGGATCGTGCCGGAACATGGCGTCATGATTTCGGGTCCGCCCGGTGAACTCCAGCCTGTCTCATACGATGTACGCACCCCGTGACCTAGGAGCGCGATGCCCACCTCATCTCCGCGTCAGCCCCGTGACCTGGTGCAGCTCCTGACGCGGGCCGAGCGACTGGCCGCGCGCCGCCTCCAGACGGTCCTGGACAGGGAGGGCTGCTCGCTCGACGCCTGGCGGGTGCTCGGCCTGCTCTGTGACGGGCAGGGGCACCACATGACGGCGATAGCCGAGGCTGCGTTCCTGCCGCCGCCGACGCTGACCAAGCTCATCGACCAGCTCGTCGACCAGAACCTCGTCCACCGCCGTGTCGACCCGCTGGACCGGCGCCGCATCCTCGCCCACCTCACCCCGCGCGGCCAGGAATACTGGCGCCGCGTCGACCGCGCCGTCCGTGCCGACTGGCCCGCCCTCGGGGACAGCGACGAGGAGCTCCTGCGCGAACTGCTCGACCGGCTGGCGGGCACGCTGGACAGCTCCACCCGAGTGTGATCGCGGCGTAGCGGAAAGTTACCTACGTGGTGAGGGAATGTATCTGGGTGGAGAAAAGGTTGGTAATTACATCCAACCGTTCGAGGCCGTGCCCAGCGGCCCTCGCAGCATCAGCGAGGCATCGTGAACCAGCCCACCCCCGAGCAGCCCGCCGACATCGTGGCCCGGCTGCGCGCCACCTTCCGCACCGGCCGCACCAAGCCCCTCGCATGGCGCACCACGCAGCTGCGCCGACTGCGCGAGATGCTCACCGAGCACGGCACCGACCTGGCCGACGCCCTCCACGCCGATCTGGGCAAGAGCTCCACCGAGGCCTACCGCACCGAGATCGACTTCGTGATCCGCGAGATCGACCACACCCTCGACCACCTCGAGGACTGGCTGCGCGTCGAGTCCGCCCCGGTCCCCGCGCACCTCGGCGCCGACGCCACCGCCTGGACGCAGTACGACCCGCTCGGCGTCGTCCTCGTCATCGCCCCCTGGAACTACCCGGCCCAGCTCCTGCTCGCCCCCGTGGTCGGCGCCCTGGCATCCGGCAACGCGGTCGTGGTCAAGCCGAGCGAGATGGCCCCGGCCACCTCCGCCGTACTGGCTCGGCTCCTGCCGGCGTTCCTCGACACCGAGGCCTTCGCGGTCGTCGAGGGCGGCATCCCGGAGACCACGGCCCTGCTGGCCGAGCGCTTCGACCACATCTTCTACACCGGCAACGGCACAGTCGGCCGTATCGTCATGCGCGCCGCCGCCGAACACCTCACCCCGGTCACCCTCGAACTCGGCGGCAAGTCCCCGGCTTTCGTCGATCGGGACGCCGACCTCTCCGTCGTCGCCGACCGACTGGCCCGCGGCAAGTTCCTCAACGCGGGGCAGACCTGCGTCGCCCCCGACTACGTCCTCACCGACCCGGAGACCGCCGCCGCCCTAGAGCCCCTGTTCCGCAAGGCGGTCGAGGCCGTCTACGGCAGCGACGCCTCGGCCTCCGGCGAGTACGGCCGGATCGTCAACGAACGGCACTTCGACCGGCTGAGCGGGCTGCTCGACTCGGGCCGAGTCGTCGTGGGCGGCGCGAGCGACCGTACGACGAAGTACATCGCGCCCACCGTCCTCGCCGACGTCGACCCCGCCTCGCCCGTCATGCAGGAGGAGATCTTCGGCCCGATCCTCCCGATCGTCACCGTGCCGGACCTCGACGGGGCGATCGACTTCATCAACGACCGCGACAAGCCCCTCGCCCTGTACGTCTTCACCGCCTCGCAGGACACCCGGGACCGGCTCGCCGCCGAGACGTCCTCCGGCGGCCTCGGCTACGGCCTGCCGCTGGCCCACCTCACCGTCTCCGACCTGCCGTTCGGCGGGGTGGGGGCGAGCGGCATGGGCAACTACCACGGGCGGTACTCCATCGAGACGTTCAGCCACCGCAAGGCGGTGCTGGACAAGCCGCTGGTCTGAGGCGCGCTGTGCTGAACTGAGACCATGCGTACGCGTGTTGTGGGAGTGGACGTCGGGTCGGTGGCCCTGGGCCGATTCGCCTGGGCTGCCGTCGGCGTACCCTCTCCGACCCTCGCGGCTCAGGGGAGCGATCCGGAGTCGGCGGTCCTGGCGCTGGCCGAGGGCCTGGCGTCCGGAGGCCGTGCCGCGCTCGTGCTGGAGGCGCCGATGGCCGTACCGGTCCCGGCCGGGTGGCAGGAGCTGGGCCGGCTTCGTCGACCACATCCTCAACAAGAGCCCCGAAGTGGTACGCGTCTACCTCCCGCCGGACGCCAACACCCTGCTCTCCGTCGCCGACCACGCACTGCGCAGCCGCGACTACGTCAATGTGATCGTCGCCGGCAAACAGCCCTGCTACGACTGGCTGTCGATGGAGCAGGCCAAGGCGCACTGCGCCCGCGGCGCCGGCATCTGGGAGTGGGCCGGCACGGGGAACGGCGACTGCGAACCGGACGTGGTCCTGGCGGCCGCCGGCGACGTCCCGACCCAGGAGGTGCTGGCCGCCGCCGGCGACGTCCCGACCCAGGAGGTGCTGGCCGCCGCCCAGTTGCTCCGCCGCCACCTGCCACGGCTCGCCGTACGCGTCGTCAACGTCGTCGACATCGCACGGCTCATGCCGGGCGACGAACACCCGCACGGGATGAGCGACTTCGAGTACGACGGCCTGTTCACCACCGACCGGCCGGTGATCTTCGCCTACCACGGCTACCCCTGGCTCATCCACCGTCTGGCCTACCGCCGCGACGGCCACCCGCATCTCCATGTCCGCGGATACAAGGAGATCGGCACCACGACCACGCCCTTCGACATGGTCGTCCGCAACGACCTCGACCGCTACCGCCTGGTCATGGACGTCATCGACCGCGTCCCCGGTCTCGCCGTGCGCGCCGCTCCGGTACGACAGCAGATGGAGGATGCCCGACTGCGCCACCACGCATGGATCCGCGAACACGGCACGGATCTGCCGGAGGTGGCGGACTGGACCTGGGGCGGATGATTCATATGTCCGTCAAGGGACCACGTCCCTCGGCGGTCTCTGTGTGACACTCCGCTGATGACCTCCGAAACGATCACCGCGGAGACCGCGGGCACCTGGAAACTGGGCGACCTGACCGTCAACCGCCTCGGCCTCGGCGCGATGCGGCTGACGGGCAGCGCCGCCTTCCACCACGGGACGCCGAGCGACCGGCAACGCTCGATCGCCGTACTGCACAAGGCGATCGAGCTCGGCGTCGACCACATCGACACGGCGGCCTTCTACTTCTCGTCCCTGCGCTCCGCCAACGAACTGATCAACACCGCCCTGGCCCCTTACCCCGACGACCTGGTCATCGCCGTCAAGGTCGGCCCCTTCCGCGACTACACGGGGGAGTGGGGCACCTCGGCCCGCCCCGAGGACCTCCGCGGCCATGTCGAGGAGAACCTGCGCCAGCTGGGCCGGGACCACCTGGACCTGGTGTACCTGCGCCGCATGCGACAGGACTCGATCGCCGAGCACTTCGGCGCCCTGGCCGAACTGCGCGAGGCGGGTCTCATCCGCCACCTGGGCATCTCCGGGGTGAAACCCCGCCACCTCGCCGAGGCACAGGCCATCGCCCCCGTGGTGAGCGTCCAGAACCGCTACGCCCTGGACCACCCCGACGAACTCCTGCGCATCTGCGGCGAACAGGGCATCGCCTACGTCCCGTTCTACGCGGTGGCCGGCACGGCGGGCGAAAAGGGCGCGACCACGAACCACGACGACGAGGTCCTCGCCGTCGCCCAGGCGCACGGTGCGAGCCCCGCGCAGATCCGTATCGCCTGGACGCTGCACCAGGGCCCGCACGTGCTGGCCATTCCCGGTACCGGAAACCCCGACCACCTCGTCGACAACGTGGCGGCCGGCGCGATCCGGCTGACCGACGACGAGCTGAACCGCCTCAACCCGTCGCACACCAAGGCAGGTTGATCAGGCGACGTCACCGATCACGGGATAGTGGTCGGACAGGTTGGTATAGGTGTAGTCGGTTCCCCAGCTCGTCACCGTCCAGGGCTCCGACTCCTCCTCCACGACCTCGTTGTGCCACCCCGACGGACGGGCGTGCCCCGCGCGGTGCAGGACGTAGTCCAGATCCTCGCGCGGGTCGTCCGGGTAGCGGTCACGGGCGATCGAGTTCTCCGCCGTGTCGAACGAGTACGGATGCCCGGTGCGCGCGTCCGCACCCACCAGGCCCCCGTCGGCGAGCATCGAGTCGTACTCCGCGGTGCGCGAGTCGACGTTCATGTCCCCGGCGACCAGGACCTGCTCACTCGCCGGGATGTTCTTGGCGTCCAGGAACGCGTCGATGGCCTTGAACTGCCGACCGCGCATCGCGGCCGCCTCACCGGCGTCACAGCCCGGGTCGGTCGACTGCGCGTGGGTCCCGACGACGTGCACGCGCGCGCCGTTCACGTCCAACACCACATACGCGAAACCCTTGTTGGACCACCAGTCCGCCCCGCACGCGTCCTTGTACACATACTGCTCCTTGCGCAGCACCGGCCACTTGCTGAGCACCGTGACCCCGCCGTCCTCGGGCGTCGTCGCCGAGTAGGCCCCGCCCGTGGCGTCCCAGCCGGTCCTGCTCCGCCCCACCACCGGCGTCTGGTACGGGTACTCGCTCGCCGCGGCGCTCTTCAGCGCGTCCGATGAGGAGTTGTCGAACGCCTCCTGGAGCACCACGACGTCGTTGCCGTGGAAGAAGGATGTCTTCGCGATCTCCGCGGCACGGTGGTCCTGCCCCCAGTTCGGATACAGGGTCTTGCTGAAAAGGAAGGCGTTGTACGTCACCACCCGCACGGGCGGCGCCTGATCGGCGGCCGTGGCGGTGGGAGCGGCGGTGGCCGCGAGGGCGAGCGCGAGGACGGTCGCGCCCAGGGTGCGGCGCGGTGCGAGAGGCGTCACTGGGTCTCCCTGAGGGTGAAGGGGGTTGAGTGGCGCCGCACATCAAACCACCGGAAATTACTCCCAGGTAACACCCGTGCGGGGATCGGCTGACGGGAACCCGTCAGCTGTGGTCATCCCGTGCTTTGCGGAAGGAATCTTCAGCGCCCGCAGCGGCCCTAGACGACCCATTCGCCGTCCCGCATGATGTGCCGTTTCGGCAGCTCCCGTACCTCGTGCCACGCCTGCACCGCGTACGGCCGCACCTCGAAGAAGGCGTACGACGGGCTGTCCTCCCGCGGGTCCCAGCCGTGCTTGGCGAGGAACGCGGCCGCAGCCGCGGGCGGCACCTCCTGGAGGGTGTACGTCTCCACGGAGCCGTCCACCAGAACCACGTCCCGGGTGTCCGCGAACGCCAGCCGCGCCCGGCGGCCGTCCCGCAGATTGCGGCCGGTCGGGTTCGTCAGGCGCGTCGCCAGCCATACGGACTCGGCGTGCCAGGCGAACCAGAGCGGGACCATGCACGGCAGCCCGTCGTCGTCCGCCGAGGCCACCCAGATGTCGCTCTCCCGGTCGAGTCGGGCCAGGACGTGTCGCTTGCGCTCTTCGGCGTCGCGCGGAGGCTTGTCGATCTTCATGACCGGGACGGTAGTGAACCGGCGGGCGACCCGCCTCGGTCCAGGGGCCCGCTCCGGCTCGGGCGTGCGTCCTAGGTCCGGGCGGGACGGACACCGGCGGTCCGAGTGCGACTGGCGTCCACGACGTTTTACGTATAACCTCTTCCGCTAACCCCGCCCTCCGAAAGGCCCCGATGAGACGCGTCGCCCTGGTCACCCTCGTCGTCGACGACTACGACGAGGCGATCCGCTTCTACACCGAGGCCCTCGGCTTCCGGCTCGCCGAGGACGTCCCGCGCCCCGACGGCTCCCGCTGGGTGGTCGTGGAGCCGGGGTCCGGACAGGGCGGCGGTACGGGCCTTCTTCTCGCCCGCGCCAAGAGCGAGGCCCAGCGCGGCCGGGTCGGCGACCAGACCGGCGGACGTGTCGGCTTCTTCCTGCACACCGACGACTTCGCCGGCGACCACGCCCGGATGACCGCCGCCGGCGTGACCTTCCTGGAGGAGCCGCGCCACGAGGCCTACGGTTCGGTCGCCGTCTTCCAGGACCTGTACGGCAACCGCTGGGACCTGCTCCAGCCCGCCGACTGAGGACCGCAACGCACCTGTCGCACCGCCCCGCATCTGTCGCACCGCACCGCCCCGCCCCGCACTGCCAAGGAAAGATCCACCATGACTGCTACGCGCGTAGACCTCGACGCCATCCGCCGGCTGCCCAAGGCCGTGCTGCACGACCACCTCGACGGCGGCCTGCGCCCCGCCACCGTGGTGGAGCTCGCGGACGCGGTCGGCCACACCCTGCCCACCACCGACCCGGACGAGCTGGCCGCCTGGTACTACGACGCCGCGAACTCCGGCGACCTGGTGCGTTACATAGCCACCTTCGAGCACACCCTCGCCGTGATGCAGACCCGCGAGGGCCTGCTGCGCACCGCCGAGGAGTACGTCCTCGACCTGGCTGCGGACGGTGTCGTGTACGGCGAGGTGCGCTACGCCCCCGAGCTGAACACCCAGGGCGGGCTCGCCATGAGCGAGGTCGTGGAGACCGTCCAGGAGGGGCTCGCGGCCGGCATGGCCAAGGCGGCCGCGGCCGGTACCCCGGTCCGGGTCGGCACCCTGCTGTGCGGCATGCGGATGTTCGACCGCGTCCGCGAGGCCGCCGACCTGGCCGTCGCCTTCCGCGACGCGGGCGTCGTCGGCTTCGACATCGCCGGCGCCGAGGACGGCTTCCCGCCCGCCGACCACCTCGCCGCCTTCGATCACCTGCGCCGCGAGAGCGTCCCGTTCACCATCCACGCCGGCGAGGCCCACGGTCTGCCCAGCATCCACCAGGCCCTCCAGGTCTGCGGCGCCCAGCGCATCGGCCACGGCGTCCGTATCACCGAGGACATCGTGGACGGCAAGCTCGGCCGTCTCGCGGGCTGGGTGCGCGACCGTCGTATCGCCCTGGAGATGTGCCCCACCTCCAACCTCCAGACCGGTGCCGCCACCTCGATCGCCGAGCACCCGATCACGGCCCTGAAGGACCTCGGCTTCCGCGTCACCCTCAACACCGACAACCGTCTGGTGTCCGGCACGACGATGACCCGCGAGATGTCCCTGCTGGTCGAGGAGGCGGGCTGGACGGTCGAGGACCTGCGCACGGTCACGGTGAACGCCCTCAAGAGCGCGTTCATCCCCTTCGACGAGCGCAAGGCCCTCATCGAGGACGTCGTCCTGCCGGGCTACGCGCTCTGACGCAGCCCCCGGAGGTAGGCGGCCTGTCCGACGTGCTCCAGATCGTCGGACAGGACGCTGACCAGCCGGACGCCCAGAGTGACCGGCGGATCCCAGTTGTCGTCCACGACGCGTTCCAGGTCCTTGGCGGCCAGCTCACGCAGGACGTCGAGGCTCTGCGCGTGGACGGCGTCGTAGTACCCGGTCAGCAGCTCCGCCGAGTCGACCCGAACCTTGGCCACCTTCGCGGCGCTGTGGCCGTACCCGGTGTCGCGGGCCGGCAGATCGAGGGCGAAGCGTTTCTCCCAGTCCTGGGTCAGCCAGACCTGGTCGAGCCCGAAGGCGTCGGCCATGTGGTCGTCCTGGACGCGGGTGAGATGCCAGATCAGCCAGGAGATGGAGTTGGCGCCGGGTGCGGGCTGGTGGTTGAGGTCGTCGGGGCCGAGGCCTTCGACGGCGGCATGGACTTCTTCTTGGATGCGGCTGTAGCCGTCGATGAGGATGTCCTTCGCATGCATACGTCCACCATCGCGCACCCGGGCGCCTCATGCGTCCGGAATCCAGCTCCCGTGGAACCCCAGCGGTACCCGGCCCGGCAGATGGATCCGGGCGACCGGCTCGCCGGTGAAGTCCTGTGCGGCGAGGATCAGCAGGTCGGACGCTCCGCGGTCGGGATTGTGGACGTAGGCGATCGCGTACCCGTCGTCCTCGGCGGCACTGTGTTCGCGCGGTACGAACACGGCCTCGCTCGCGGCCGCTCCGCGCGGCAGCCGGTGGACCTGGGTCGTGCCGCGCAGCAGGTCCTGCTTGATGAGCGCGTTGCTGAACGCCCGGTCGGGCGTGTTGCCGTCGACCGCCATGTAGGCCACCGCCATCTCCGCGGACGCCGCCGAGTAGCCGTAGCGGTGCCTGCGGGAGACCAACGACTCGTTCACGCGCGGGAATTCCTGCGGGCGGTCGTCGAGGGTCCGGGTGCGCACCCGGCCGTGGCGCAGGTCGATCGTCCAGCGGTCGAGCCTGGGGGTGCCCGCGCTGTAGGGGCCGCCCGAGCCGTTGCCGGCGACGAGGAAGGGGGCGTCGAAGTTCGTCGTGTCGATGACGATGTTCGGGCCCTCCTCGTAGGCGTTGAGGGTGTGCGAGTAGTAGACCGGGTCGACCTCGAACCAGCGGACCGCACCGCCCTTGCGCGGCAGTACGCCGACCCGGGCCGGGTGCTTGTCGTTCCAGACGTACGGGACGATGTCTCCGCGCTCGGCGGCCGCCGGGTCGAAGGTGACGGGCATGTCGAGGATGATCACGTGGTGCTCGGTGAGGGCGAAGTCGTGGATCATCGGCGCGTCCGCCACCGGGATCCTGGTGGTGCGTGAGACGCGGCCCGCCGGGTCGATCACCAGGTGCCGGACATGGTCCCAGGTCGGGTAGTAGGCGATGGCGTGCAGTTCACCGGCGTGGACGTCGAACTTGGTGTGCGCGGTGAGCGGGCCCTTCAGGGTGCCCCGGAAGTCGTACGTACCCACGGTGTTGAGGTCGTCGTCGAGTTCGTACGGCAGCGGTCCGCTCTCCTGGAGCGCGAGGATCCGCCCCCGGTAGGGGATCACGTGGGTGTTGCACGGGAAGTCGTCCGGCGGCACCGGGCGCGGGTAGGGCTCGCCCAGTTTCTTCGCCACCTGGGAGGAGCGCACCCAGCGGTTGCGGTACCACTCGGCGCGTCCGTCGCGCAGCCGGACGCCGTGCACCATGCCGTCGCCGAGCATCCAGTGGTGGG
Source organism: Streptomyces sp. NBC_00019 (assembly GCF_045041015.1). Taxonomy (NCBI): domain Bacteria; kingdom Bacillati; phylum Actinomycetota; class Actinomycetes; order Kitasatosporales; family Streptomycetaceae; genus Streptomyces; species Streptomyces sp. NBC_00019. The sequence goes on along the minus strand of NZ_CP108302.1, from coordinate 1,270,895 downwards.
CGCGCGGGTCCTCCAGGCCCAGGACGTTGGGGCCGTTGCGCAGATAGCGGCCGTTCAGGTCGTGGGGGATGCGGCCGGTGACCGGCAGGTCGAAGGCCGTCAGTTCCTCCGTGACGGGCTCGAACGCGCCCTCCAGGAAGGGGAAGCGCCGTGCGGTGGACGCCTGGGGAGCCGCGGCGGCCGCATGCGGTCCCGCCCCCGCTCCCGTGCCCACCAGTCCGCCGGCCGCCGTGATCGCCGCCGCGCCGCGCAGTACGTTCCGTCGTGTGTGGTCCGTCATTTCCCGTACTCCTGATCGCAGTTGTCGTGAGGGACGGTCACGAGTCTGCGGTGGGGGACGGGCCGGGTCAGGAGGGGTGGGGCCCGTCCGGGGGTGTACCTACGCCCCCTGTTTCCAGCAGCTCCATCAGTGCCCGGGCCGCAGGGCTGGTGGCCTGCTCGGGCGGCAGCAGGGCGACCGTCTCGTACACGGTCTCCCCGGTGCCCTTCACGGGCAGCGCGGTCAGCGACGGGCGCTTGTGGCGGAAGTGGCGCGGTACGACGGCGACGCCGAGGTTCTCGTCCACCAGGTCCAGGAGGCTGTGCACGTCGTTCACCTCCAGCGCGACCGCCCGCCGTACGCCCGCGGCGGCGAACGCGGCGTCGGTGGTGCGGCGCGGGCCCCAGTCCGGGTGGAAGTCCACGAAGACCTCGCCGCCCAGATCCTCCGGGGTCACGGCCGCGCCGACGCGCGCGAGCCGGTGGTCGGGGTGGCACAGGACGGTCATCGGCTCCCCGGCCAGCGGTACGACCCGCAGCTGGTCGGTATCCTCCTGTGCCGTCCGCACCGCGAAGGCCAGATCGAGGCGCCCGGCCGCGACCTCCTCCGCGAGCGCGCCCGAGCCCGCCTGCCGCAGACAGATCTCCACGTCCGGGTGCCGTCGCCGGAACGTGGCGAGCAGGCCGGCCACATGCACCCCGGCGATGCACTGCTCCGACCCGAGTGCGAGCATCCCGCGCAGCACCCCCTGCACCGCGGCGACCGCCTCATGGGCCGCCCGCACCTGCGCGAGGATGCGCTCCGCCTCACCCAGCAGCGCCCGGCCCGCCGGGGTGAGCGTCACCCGTCGGGTGGTCCGCACGAACAACGGCGTCTGCAGCTCCCGCTCCAGCGCCCGGATGGAGGCCGACAGACCCGACTGGGACACCAGCAGTCGCTCGGCGGCCCGGGTGAAGTGCTGGTCCTCGGCGACCGCGACGAAGTGCTGGAGATGTCGGAGTTCCATGACTGAGAAGCGTATCCGCTTAATTCCATCGGATTCTTCTGTTGGACCAATGCCCCCAGGTCGCGAAAGAGTGGACGACGGTAGTGGACAGCGGTTCTCAGGAAACCGTGGTTCTCAGGAAACCGTGCCAACCCCTCTGGAGTCGCGTTGTACACCGCACACCCCGACCGCTACACGGACATGCCCTACCGGCGCACCGGCCGCAGCGGCCTGAAGCTTCCCGCGATCTCGCTGGGCCTGTGGCACAACTTCGGCCCGGCGGACCGCACCGTCGAGACGCAGCGCGCGATCCTGCGCCGCGCCTTCGACCTCGGGGTCACCCACTTCGACCTGGCCAACAACTACGGCCCGCCGCCCGGTGCCGCCGAGTCGGCCTTCGGCGAGGCCCTGAAGTCCGATCTCGCCGCCTACCGCGACGAGCTGATCATCTCCACCAAGGCCGGCTATCTGATGTGGCCCGGCCCGTACGGCGAGTGGGGCTCCCGCAAGTACCTGCTGTCCTCGCTGGACCAGAGCCTCACGCGGATGGGCCTGGACTACGTCGACGTCTTCTACTCGCACCGCCCCGACCCTGAGACTCCGCTGGAGGAGACGATGGGCGCCCTGCACTCGGCCGTGCAGCAGGGCAAGGCGCTCTACGTCGGCGTCTCCAACTACTCCGCGGAGCAGACCCGCGAGGCCGCCCGTATCCTCGGCGAGCTGGGCACCCCGCTCCTCATCCACCAGCCGCGCTACTCGATGCTCGACCGGCGCCCCGAGGACGAGGGCCTCCTGGACGCACTGGACGAGCTCCAGGTCGGTTCGATCGTCTTCTCCCCGCTGGAGCAGGGCATGCTCACCGGGCGCTACCTCAACGGCATCCCGGAGGACTCGCGGGCCGCGAGCGACAGCCCGTTCCTGAACTCCGACGCGCTCACCGAGGACCTGGTCGCCCAGCTGCGCGAGCTGAACGACATCGCCGAGTCCCGCGGCCAGACCCTGGCCCAGCTGGCCCTGGCCTGGGTCCTGCGCGGCGGCCGGGTGACCTCCGCCCTGGTCGGCGCGAGCAGCCCGCAGCAGATCGAGGACAGCGTCGGCACCATCCGCAACCTCGACTTCGACGCGGACGAGCTGGCCCGGATCGACGCCGTGCTCAAGAAGTAAGCCGCTCCTGGAGGCGGACGGTCACCGTGTCGCCCGCCTCCTTCCCGATGGCCCTGCGCACCTCGGCCTTCACGGGCAGCTTGTGCCTGCCGTCGCCCAGGGCCATGAAGGAGCTCCGGAACGGGTGCCCGTCGATCGTGCCGCGCACCTTGACCAGCCCGCGCGTGCCGAAGAAGGCGACGGACTCGGGCCACACGAGATAGGTCCAGCCCCCTTCAGCGGGGCTCTTGACCAGCTCGGCGGTGAAGTGCCGGTCCAGTTTCTCGGTCGTACTCATGGCGCCGCCTTTCGCTCACGGTGGTCTCCCGTTCAGGAGACCTCCCGTTCAAGAGACCATCGCGAGCGCGAAAACTCATCACGCCCCGGCGGGCACCCGGTCCAGAAATCCGAGCACCGACCGGATACGGCCCTTCTCGTCCAGCGTGATCACGTCGAAGCCGGCGACGGGTGCGCTTCCGTCGGCCTCGTTCACCAGCTCCCAGGAAAAGCGCGCGGTGTGGTGATGGGCGTCCACGGCCGCGGTGGGGTGGAAGACGAACCCCGGGAACTGCTCGTGCGCCGCCGCGATCACCGCGGCGATCTGCTCATGGCCGCCCACGTCGGTCAGCGGGTCGGTGTAGGTGCCGTCCGGCGCCCAGGCGGCAGCCACCGCCTTGGCCAGCGTCTCCTCGTCGACGGCGTTCCAGGCCTCGAAGTAGCGGGCGACGGCACTCTCGTAACGGTCGGTGTCGGCGGGCATGCGAAATCAGCCTCCATTGAGGTCGTATCTGCTGGTCAGGAACCGGATCCCGGTCGTGGTGACCCGGTACCGCAACCTTGCCCGCATCGCCGCGGAGCGTCGATTACCCCTGGGGTAATGCCGACGTCGCCGGATTTCGGCCAACTCCCCTGGTGAATATGCCAGGAGACTGGCCGGAAAGTCGTGGTGACAGTGTTTCAGTAGTGAACATACTCAACTGACAGGGCATTCACATCGAGCGAGGATTCGATCACGCACCGCACATGAGCCCTGGGTACCCGCAAGCACGAGAGCCGCACCGAAAGCGAGGCAAGCCGAGAGGCGCACTACGCACCGGGGGAGTGAACGTGCACGACGAATTCCTGTGCCATGTCACCGCGTACGGAACGTGCGAGGGGAAACGTATCGGCGTACCCCTGGGCAGCTATCGGGCCCCGACCCTCGCCCTGGCGCTCTGGTGGCTGCGCGACCGGGCCGCCTGGATCGCCGAGCGGCTCGACCCGCAGCCCGACGCCGAGCACTTACCGACGGGCGCCCTCGTCCCGGTCGCCGACACCGTGCCCGATGTGCCCGCCGTGCTGCGCGCGTGGTGCGGGGACGACGCCCAACAGGACCTGGTCGCCGAGGAGTTGGCGGCCGGACGGCTGATCCGGATCGCCACCAACGACGACACCACCGAGTACGAGCTGCTCGCCGAGTCGGTGGACGCCCTGCGGATGCAGCGGACGATTCCGGCGCTGGTCGTGTCCGTGGGCTGAGCCCCTGAGGCGACATCGGGCGCACATCAGGACGTATCGGTAGAATTTCGGCATGGCAGAGCGGCCGAACACGCCGACCGCGCCTGAACTCGTCCTGGAGACCGAGACGGGGTCCACGGTGATGAGTCCGGGCCGCGACTACCACGTCGGGCGCGATCCACTGAGCGACATCGTGATCGACGATGCCCGGGTCTCATGGCACCACGCGGTGCTGCGGCCCGAGGCCGACCACTGGACGCTGGAGGACGAGCACAGCACGAACGGCACCTACGCCGACGGCCGCCGTGTCGACGAGTGGAGCGTCGGCCCCGGCAGCGTGATCCGCTTCGGCAACCCCGCCGACGGCCCCAGGGCAGTGCTGAGCGGTACCGCACCGGCCCCCCGGGAACGCCCCTCGGCGGTGTCCATGCCCGCACTGACCGGCACCTTCCGACAGCCCACCACCGTCCGTCCGCTGCCCTCCCGTACCGTCCGCATCGGCCGCGCCGCCGACAACGACCTGGTCATCGACGACCTGGTCGTCTCCCGCCGGCACGCCGAGCTGCGCGCCCACCCCGACGGAACGTACGAGATCGCCGACCTGGGCAGCCACAACGGCACCTACCTCAACGGCGGCCCCGTCACCCGCGCCCAGCTCGGCCCCGGCGATGTCGTCGGCATCGGCCACTCGGCGTTCTGCCTGGTCGGCGACGAGCTCCAGGAGTACGTCGACACCGGCGAGGTCTCCCTCGACGTACAGGATCTGAGTGTCGCCGTCGACCACGGCCGCAAGACGCTCCTCGAGCACGTGTCGTTCCCGGTGGGGGAGAAGTGCCTGCTCGCGGTCGTCGGCCCGAGCGGCGCGGGCAAGTCCACCCTCCTGGGTGCTCTCACCGGGCAGCGCCCCGCCGACCACGGCACGGTCCTGTACGACGGCCGCGACCTGTACCGCGACTACGCCGAGCTGCGCCAGCGCATCGGCCTCGTGCCGCAGGACGACATCCTGCACGCCCAGCTCACCGTCCGCGCCGCCCTGTCCTACGCCGCCGAACTGCGCTTCCCGCAGGACACCGCCAAGGCCGAGCGGCAGGCAAGGGTCGAGGAGGTCATCCGCGAACTGGGCCTGGAACAGCGCGCAGACCAGGCCGTGCACAGCCTCTCCGGCGGTCAGCGCAAGCGTGTCAGCGTCGCCCTGGAGCTGCTGACCAAGCCCTCACTCCTCTTCCTCGACGAGCCGACCTCGGGCCTCGACCCCGGCATGGACCGCTCGGTGATGCACATGCTGCGCGGCCTCGCCGACGACGGCCGTACCGTCATCGTCGTCACCCACAGCGTCCTCAGCCTCGACGTCTGCGACCGGCTCCTCGTCCTCGCCCCCGGCGGGAGGATCGCCTACTACGGCCCGCCCGAGGACACCCTCGCCTACTTCGGCTACGAGCAGTGGCCGGAGGCCTTCGAGGCCTTCGAGCGGGACCAGGGCCGGGACTGGGCCGGAGAGTTCCGCACCTCGTCCCTCCACCGGCAGTACGTCTCCGAGGCGACCGGGCAGCCCCGGGTGTCCAGGTCCGGACCGGTCGTCATCGCCCCACCGCCCAGGCCCCGCAGCCGGGGCGCCCAGCTCGGCACCCTGATCCGCCGCTATGCCACGGCGCTCGGTGCCGACCGCACCTTCCTGGTGATCATGATCGCCCTGCCGTTCGTGATGGGCGCGATGGCCCGCGCCCTGGCCGGCAGCAAGCTGACGCAGGAGACGGCGATGAACGCGCTGCTGATCCTGTGCGTCGGCGGCGTGCTCACGGGGGCGGCCAACGCCGTGCGCGAGCTGGTCAAGGAACGCGTGATCTATCAGCGGGAGCGGGCCGTGGGTCTGTCCAGATCGGCGTATCTGCTCTCCAAGGTCGTCGTCCTCGGCACGATCACCGTGCTCCAGGCGGTCGTGCTGACCCTGGTCGGCCTGTTCGGCGTCGACCTCAACGCGCCGGGCGGCGAAGGCGTGCTGATGCCGCCCCTTGTTGAGATCACCGTCGCCGTCGCCCTGCTGGCGTTCACGGCGATGATGCTCGGTCTGCTGGTCTCCGCGCTGGTGCGCAAGGAGGAGGTGACGATGCCGCTGCTCGTGCTGCTCGCCATCGTCCAAGTGGTCTTCTGCGGCGCCCTGCTGAAACTCGACGGCGTGCCCGGCCTGGAGCAGCTGTCCTGGCTGGTGCCCTCGCGCTGGGCGCTCGGAGCGATGGCCGGCACCGTCGGGCTCTCCCGGATCGTGCCCGGCGAACTGACCAGTGACCCGCTGTTCCGGCACTCGGCGGGGGTGTGGCTGCTCAACGTGGCCATGCTCGTCGTGCTGTCGGTCGTCTTCGGCTACGTCGTGTCCCGGCTGCTGCGCCGGCACGAGCCGGCCGTCCTGCGGAAGTAGGCGCGCGATGGCGACCCCCGGCTTCCGGCCCACCCACGTCGTCCCCCAGCACGGCATGCCCGCCTGGGAGGCCCCCGACCCCGCCCGGCCCACCGTCCCCCTCGACCCGCTGCTCCCGGTCCAGCTGGTGGAGCGGCGCGGCGACTGGGGACACGTCCTGTGTGCCAACGGCTGGTCGGCCTGGGTCGACGGCCGCTTCCTGGTCGCCGTCCCCCCGGATCCGCCCGCCGCGGACGGCCCGCTCACCCGCACCGCCGACCCACGCCCCCTGCTGGCCCGCGCCGAGCAGACCCTGGGCGACTACCGGGCCGCGGTCGAGGAACTCGCCTCGGGCGGCCTCGACGGCGAGGCCTTCCAGGCGCGTACCCGCGGCCGGCGCGTCGGAGTCGTGGTCGACGGCGAGTCCGTATGGCTCTACGACGCCCAGCACGGCCGCTGGGTGTACGCCGACGGCACCCGTCTGAGCACCTTCGCCACGGACGAGGCACCCCGCGCCGCCGTCGAGGACCACGCCCCCACACAGGTCGTGACCCCCGATGGCCCGTGACACGAGCCTCTTCTCCGGCCGGCCCTCCGAGCTGATCGGCCGGCAGGTCGCCGGCTACCGCATCGAGCGCGAGATCGGCCGCGGTGGCATGGCCGTCGTCTACCGCGCCCGCGACCTGCGGCTGGACCGCACGGTTGCGCTCAAGCTCCTCGCCCCCGAACTCGCGCGCAACGACACCTTCCGCCGCCGCTTCACCCACGAGTCCCGGGCCGCCGCCGCGATCGACCACCCGCACATCGTGCCCGTCTTCGAGGCGGGCGAGACGGACGGCGTCCTGTACATCGCGATGCGCTACGTCGAAGGCAGCGACCTGCGTCATCTCCTGGACCGCCAGGGCCCGTTGGCGCCCGCCGTAGCCCTGCGCATCGCCGCCCAGGTCGCCTCGGCGCTGGACGCCGCCCACGAGCACGGGCTCGTCCACCGGGACGTGAAGCCCGGGAACATCCTGGTCGCCCGCGGCACCGACAGCGACCACCCCGAACACGCCTACCTCACCGACTTCGGCCTGACCAAGAAGTCGCTGTCCCTGACCGGCTTCACCACGGTCGGCCAGTTCGTGGGCACCCTGGACTACGTGGCACCGGAGCAGATCTCCGGCAAGCCGGTCGACGGACGCTGCGACGTGTACGGCTTCGCCTGCGTCGTCTACGAATCCCTCGCCGGCCGCCCGCCCTTCCGCCGCGACGACGACATGGCCCTGCTGTGGGCCCACCAGTACGACGATCCGCCCCCGCTGACCGAGTCCCGCCCCGACCTCGCCCCGGACGTCGACGCCGTGTTCGCGCGCGGCCTCGCCAAGAGCCCCGACGCCCGCTACGACACCTGCCTCGGCTTCGTCGCGGCCCTGCGCGCGGCCACGACCGGTGACCGTTTCGGCGCCCACGCGCCGACGGAGGTCGACCTGAAGGTCGTGGAGACGTCGCGGGAGGGCCCGAAGCGGCCGCCGCCGTGGGCCCAACCGGTGTTCAGGGGCGGCTAGTTCCGCTCAGCGGCACCCGCCGCGGCGACACCTTGCGGTGCGACACCCGCCAGCCGGTGCCGACACGGACGACCGTGTCCTCGTACGTCACCGACCCGCACGAGCCGTCGGCCATGATGCCCAACCCTTTGGACCGGACGAGCACTTGGCCGTCCGGCGCCTCGCCGATCACCACGTTGGTGACGTGGTGCGCGACGGGATTCGCCGAGCCCAGGGTCAGTGCGGCCTCCCGTAGCGCGGGGACGCCGGTGACCTCGCCCTGTCCGTAGTCGGAGAGGTCGTAGACGACGTCGGAGGTGAACACCTCCTCGAAGCGGTCGAGTTGCCCGTCGTCGACCAGATGGCCGTGCAGGGAGATCAACTCGGTGATGGCCAGGCGGTCTTCGAGCGGCAGCGTCATGGCCGCACACTGTCACGCCCGGAGCCGGTGGTCCCAGCCGTTTTCGCCTCGCCGGTCCGCCGCACCGGACGGGCGAGGAGCGCGCCCAGGAAGCCGGTGACGAGCCCCCACAGTGCGGCGAGACCGACGGCGGTCCATAGCTCGGGCTCGAGGAAGAGCTCCCCGTCGAGATCGCCGCCGAGGTCGCCGATGCCGAGGACGGACAGGCCGTAGTGCGCGGAGATCCGGCCGACGAGGCAGATCATCAGCACCGTGAGCGCGAGCGCGACCGCCATGTGCAGGGCGTGCTGCCAGGCGCGCATCCGGGCCGGGGAGCGCGCCGCCATCAGGAACGCGGCGGCCAGCAGCAGGACCGCGTCCACGGCGGCGAGCCACCACACCCGGCCGTCGTACTCGGCCAGCGTGCGCAGATTCAGCGTGGCGGTGTCCGAACCGCGCAGCACCTCGTCGAGGACATGCGGCATCGGCAGTCCGAAGGGGCCTTCCACCCGGCCGTTCCAGGTGGCGCCCAGGCCGATCGTGAGCGTCAGCCACACCAGGTTCGGCATGCCGAGCAGGATCACGGCGAGGGTCGCCGACGCCTGCCCGCGCGTGACCGCCACGACGACGGCGATGAGGATGCCCAGGGCCACGTAGGCCAGGAGCAGGACCACCATCGCGTACGCCGCCGGCCGTACCGTCGCCTGGAAGCGCAGCAGCCGGGCCGGGAGCGGCGCGCCGCGCGAGACCAGCAGGGCCAGCACCAGGACACCGGCCAGCCACAGCAGACCGAAGAACAGTGTCGGGGCCAGGTCCGTCTCGAAGCCGACCTCCGGCGAGACACCGAACACGTCGCCCAGGTCGGAGAGCGTGGAGTCACCGAGAGAGAGCTGGAAGGTCTGCCGGGCGCCGAGGGCCAGGGCGAGCAGCGCGAGCAGCCACAGCACGGCGACCCTGGCGGCCCAGCCGGCCAGTTCCCCGCCGCCCGCGACCGCCCGGTGCCGCAGCGGCCGCAGGAAGCCCGCGGCGATTACCAGCGCCCCGACGAGCGTGACGGACAGCGGGATCACGGTAAGCCCCGCCTGGGTGTCGGCCAGTCCACCGGCGTTCCCGGAGAGCTCGATCGTGCCGCCGACCGCGGTGACCACCGTCGCCGCCACGACCCGGGGGAACGCGCCGTCGGGGAGGTCCGTCGCCCCGGCCGCCCACAGTCCCAGGGTCGCGGTGACGCCCATGGCGATCAGTCCGGACAGGGCCGTGAGGAGGGCCTGTACCCAGCCGTGCGGGGCAAGGGCCTGGTCGGAGCGGGTTCGCGGGCTCACCCTGCCACGCTAAGCAGGGCCCGGGGTGCCCCGCCCGCCGAGAGGGCCGTCCGCGTCGGCTTGCGAGCGGCAGGGCACCGGAGCACACAATGTAAGAGTCGTGGATAAAAGCGGAGTAAAGGATCAAAAGCCGCAGGAGTTCCACGTCGGGAAGAAGGGCTCGTGAGCGTCGAACCGCCGTCCTCCGGCCGGCCCACAGGACCGCCCTCGGGTCCGCTGTCGGGCCCTTCCCAGCCGCCTTCGGGGCCGCCCTCGCAGCCCCCGGGCAGCAGCGGGGGAGCGCCCTCCCCGGAACCGCACCGCCCCTGGTGGCGTTCCGTGCCCCGTATCGCCCTGCTCGCCGGCGCGGTCGCGGCCGCCGTGGTCCTGGGCCTTGTCCTCACCCGCCCCGACGGCGGCTCCGGCAAGAGCGGGAACAGTGAGGTCTTCCTCCAGGCCGCCGGCAAGAGCGGACCCGACCCCTTCACCGGGTCGACGGCGACCAACAGCTCCGCCGCGCCCGCCTCCGCCTCCCCGGCCACCGAGTCGGCCTCCGCGAACGCGGTACGCGGCGTCGACGGCAGCGCGCCCGGTCTCTACGGCGGCACCCGCAACGTCGCCAGCTGCGACGTGGAGCGCCAGATCAAGGCCCTCCAGGCGGACCCGCCGGTCAACCAGGCCTTCGCCTCGGTCGCCGGGGTCCAGCCGTCCGGCGTCCCCGCCTACCTGCGCTCGCTCACCCCGGTCCAGCTGCGCATGGACACCCGCGTCACCAACCACGGCTACCGGGACGGACACGCCACCGGCTACCAGGCCGTCCTCCAGTCCGGCACCGCCGTCCTCGTCGACGACCGCGGCGTCCCCCGCGTGCGCTGCGCGTGCGGCAACCCCCTGACTCCGCCGGTCGCCCAGCAGAGCACCCCGAAGCGGACCGGCGACACCTGGTCGTCCTACCGGCCCTCGAACGTCGTGGTGGTCGCGCCCTCGGTGACCGTCATCAACATCTTCGTGATCTACGACCACGACTCCGACGACTGGATCGCCCGCCACCGCGGCGACACGGCCCACAAGGACAAGCCGACCGAGCCGCCGGTGAACCCGGCCTCCCCGTCCGCGAGTGTGATCACGCCGACCGCGCCCACGACACCGACCTCGCCCTCCTCCCCGGAGCCGTGCCTCTCCACCGCCACCGGCACTCCTTCGGACACTCCCTCCGGAACGCCCACGGACACTCCCGGCGACCAGGCGACAGCGACACCGTGCCCGCCCACGTCGACCGCCCCGTCCTCGTCGCCGCCGGGCCCCGAGCCACCCACGTCGGACTCGGAGACGACCGAAGAGGAGGAGCCGTCCGCGGACACCTCCGTGCCTCAGCCCCCACTGGCATTCGACACGCCGACAGAATCGGGGTCCGCGTACAGTGCCCCGGGTCCGCGGTGACGTCACCAACCATGTGACCGACACGACCCGTTATGGGGACTGCGGAGCCGCGCTCGGGGTACGAGCACTGGTGCAGCAGGCGTCCGGCCAGTCCGGCTTCCGAGAGAGAAACGCATGATCGAGCACCTGGACGGGGCAGTGATACCGACTGGTTTCGACGTGCCCGTGGATCCACTACGGCGGGCGGCCCACTTCACCGGTGAACCGGGATGCATCGCCGAGGCCCGCAACTTCGCCGCGCACTTCCTCGAGCAGCTCAGGACCGAGTGGTGCGCCGAGATCGGCGACCGGGCCGACGGCGAGGTGCTTCTGGTGGTGAGCGAGCTGGTCACCAACGCGGACCGGCACAGCAACGGGCCGTACATCCTCGACCTGGAGGGCACGGACGTGGTCGTCACCGTGTCCGTCTACGACAGCAGCGCGGCGCTGCCCCTGCGCTTCCCCAAGGACCCGGAGCGGGTCGGCCGGCACGGTCTGGAGATCGTGCACGCGCTGGCGGCCGAGGTCAGCGCGGAACGGGTGCCGGTCGGCAAGAGAGTGAGCGCCGTCCTGCGACTCGAGACGGAATGACCGCCGGAGTCACCTCCGGCGGTCACCTCTCGTCTCAGGCGTCTCAGGCGCAGCCCAGCTCGCCCAGCATGCCCGTGCGCAACCGGGTGATGATCCGCTTGATCAGCCGGGACACATGCATCTGCGAGCAGCCCAGCTGTTCACCGATCTCCGCCTGGGTGGCCTCCTCCACGAACCGCAGATGAAGGATCTGCCGGTCGCGCTCGCTGAGTTCGGCCATCAGTGGGGCGAGCGACTGGAAGTCCTCGACGAGGCGCAGTCCGTCCTCCTCCACGCCGATGAAGTCGGCCAGGACCGACTCGCCGTTCTCGGGCCCGTCGCCGGTGAGCGCGGCGTCGAGCGACGAGGAGTTGTAGCCGTTCGCGGCGATCTGCGCCTCGATCACCTCGGACTCGCCGATGTTCATCAGGGTGGCGAGCTCGGCCACCGTCGGCTCCCGGTCCAGCCTGCTGGCCAGCTCCTCACGTGCCTTGGCCAGCTCGACCCGCAGCTCCTGGAGCCTGCGCGGCACGTGCACGGCCCAGGTGGTGTCACGGAAGAACCGCTTGATCTCGCCGACGATGTACGGCAGGGCGAAGGAGGTGAACTCGACCTCCCGTGTCAGGTCGAACCGGTCGATGGCCTTGATCAGGCCGATCATGCCGGTCTGGACGATGTCCTCCATGTCGTCGCCGCGGCCGCGGAATCGGCCGGCGGCGAAGCGCACGAGGGACATGTTCATCTCGATGAGCGTGTTGCGCGCGTACTGGTATTCGTGCGTGCCTTCCTCGACCTCGGTCAGGCGCTGGAAGAACTGGCGCGACAGCTCCCGTGCGTCACGCGGAGCCACGCTCCGGGGGTCCACGACTCCTGGCAGTGATGTCTCACCCGTGCTGGTCCCGGCGGTCTTCTCCACGACCTGTCCCTCCGACCGGATCACGGCGGTGTCCATGTACCTCTCCCACGCAAGTCATGGCTTGACGTCAGCCTCTTCAGCCTCGGTTGTTTTCCGAAACTGTGCTTCGCGGCCCCTCGGGTACCCGCATTGCGACGACGTATGCGTATGTCCGCCGCTGACCAGCGGGTTGCCCGCGGACAGTCTCTTCAGCGCCTACCCGTTCCGTGACGGCGCATGCCGATACGGCCGACATGGTCTCGGACGGCGTGCAGCCTCCGGCTCCGGTGATTCCACCCAGAGCGGAATGCTGATCCCTTCCGCTGTGGTCCACGGCTTCTAGGCTGAAGAGGTGAGCGAAGAAGCGACGAACCAAGCCCGCGTCATCCCCCTGCGCCCGGGGACCGCCCGCCCTGCCGCCGCACCGCCCCCCAAGGAGCCCTTGCTGCGTGACCTGGTCGGCGACGTCCTGCGCCGTGAACGGCTCGCCCAGGAACGCACGTTGAAGGACGTGGCCGACGAGGCACGCATCTCCATGCCGTACCTCTCCGAGGTGGAGCGGGGCCGCAAGGAGGCCTCGTCGGAGGTCCTCGCGGCTGCCGCCCACGCCCTCGGACTGGGTCTCGGAGACCTGCTCGGACGGGCCCAGGGCGAACTCGTCCGGATCACCAGCCGGCACTCGGTCGGCAGCCGCAGGGCGGCGCCCGGTTCGTCGTACGACGGGCTCTGCCTGGCCGCCTGAGCGGAACCCGGCGCCTCACACCCCCACGAGGCGCCGGCTCACCACCTCGTCCGCCAGCCCGTAGGCCACCGCCTCCTCGGCGGTGAACACCTTGTCGCGGTCCATGTCCGCGCGCAGCGTCTCCACGTCGTGGTGGGTGTGGCGGGCCAGTACCTCCTCGACCTGGGAGCGGATCCGCATCATCTCCTTGGCCTGGAGGGCGAGATCGGAGATCGCGCCCCGGCTGCCGCCGCTGGCCGGCTGACCGAGCAGCACCCGCGCGTGCTCCAGCACGAACCGCCGCCCGGGGTCCCCTCCGGCCAGCAGAACGGCCGCCGTGGAGGCCGCCTGTCCGACGCAGAACGTCGAGATGGGCGCCTGCACGTACGTCATCGTGTCGTAGATCGCCATGAGCGAAGTGAACGAGCCGCCGGGGGAGTTGATGTAGATCGCGATCTCGTTGTCCGGTGCCGACGACTCCAGATGGAGGAGTTGCGCGATGATGACGTTGGCCACCCCGTCGTCGATCTCGGTGCCGAGGAAGATGATCCGCTCCGACAGCAGCCGGCTGAAGACGTCCGAGGACCGCTCACCGTTCGCGGTCCGCTCGACGACGTACGGAATCGTGTAGTTCCCCATGTCACAGCCCCATCCGTCGCTTCGAGGCGGCCGGGCGGACGTCGGCGAGCGACTCCACGACCTGGTCCACCATTCCGTACTGCCTGGCCTGCTCGGCCGTGTACCAGCGGTCGCGGTCGCCGTCCCGGGCGATGGTCTCCGGCGTCTGGCCGGTGTTCTCGGCGAGCAGCCTTTCCATGGTCCGCTTGCTGTGGTCCAGGTTCTCCGCCTGGATCTCGATGTCGGCCGTGGTCCCGCCGATGCCCGCCGACCCCTGGTGCATCATGATCCGCGCGTTCGGCAGGGCGTACCGCTTGCCGGGCGCGCCCCCGCAGAGCAGGAACTGGCCCATGCTCGCCGCGAATCCCATGGCGAGCGTCGACACGTCGTTGGGGATGAGCCGCATCGTGTCGTAGATGGCGAGGCCCGCGTACACCGAGCCGCCCGGGCTGTTGATGTACAGGCTGATGTCGGTGCGCGGGTCCTCCGCGGACAGGATCAGCAGCTGGGAGCAGACCCGGTTCGCGGAGACCTCGTCGACCTGCGTGCCGAGCAGGACGATCCGCTGTCCGAGCAGCTGGGCGGCCAACTGGTCGTCGAAGCGGGAGGGCGCGGTGTCGCCCTCCTCCGCCCGCGGGGCGAGCGTGGTGAGTGGAGTCATCGGTTCTCCTCGTGGTGGCGGGGATGCCGTCGACTCCACTCTTGACCTCGGGCGACGCCCTTCAGCCCGTTCTCTGCCCGCGGCAGATTCGCCGAGGGCAGAGCGCCGCTTTCACCGCAGGTCTCAGCCCTTCTCGCGCAGCTGCCGGAAGAAGGCCCGTACGTCGTCCACCAGCAGGTCAGGCTCCTCCATCGCGGCGAAGTGGCCGCCCCGGTCGAGCTCGGTCCAGCGCACGATGTTCTCGGTGCGCTCGGCCTTGTGGCGCAGCGGGATCTGCGGGTCGCCGGGGAAGGAGGCCACCGCGGTCGGGGCGGTCGAGGGCTTGTGCTGGGCGGCGATCCGGTCGCCCTTGGCGTGGGCGCGCTCGTAGTAGACCCGGGCGGAGGAGCCCGCGGTGCCGGTCAGCCAGTACAGCATCACGTTGGTGAGCATCAGGTCCCTGTCGACGGCCTCCTCGGGCAGTTCCTCGGAGTCCGTCCACTCCTGGAACTTCTCGACGATCCAGGCGAGTTGGCCGACCGGCGAGTCGGTGAGCGCGTACGAGAGGGTCTGCGGCCGGGTGGACTGGAGATGGAAGTAGCCCACTCCGTCGCGGAACCACGCGTCCCACTTGCGCCACGAGAGCAGGGTCCGCTCCCGCTCCTCGGAGCTCAGTGCCTCAAGCTCCTCCTCGGTCGGTTCCGTGGCCGCCTGCGCGCCGGGCAGCAGATTGAGGTGGATGCCGATCACCCGGTCGGGATGGACACGGCCCAGCTCGCGGGAGATGCCCGCGCCCCAGTCGCCGCCCTGGGCGCCGAACCGCTCGTAGCCGAGGCGTGTCATCAGCTCGACCCATGTGTCGGCGATCCGGCACGCCTCCCAGCCGGTCTCCCGGGTCGGCCCGGAGAACCCGAAGCCGGGGATGCTCGGCACCACGAGATGGAAGGCGTCGGCGGGATCGCCGCCGTGCGCGGCCGGATCCGTCAACGGGCCGACGACGTCGAGGAATTCGACGATCGACCCCGGCCAGCCATGGGTGATGATCAGCGGGGTGGCATCGGGCTCGGGGGAGCGGATGTGCGCGAAGTGCACATGGGCGCCGTCGATCTCGGTCGTGAACTGCGGCCACTCGTTCAGCCGCGCCTCCGCCGCCCGCCAGTCGTACTCGTGCCGCCAGTACCGCACCAGCTCGCGCAGATACCCCTCCGGCACGCCGTACGCCCAGCCCACCCCGGGCAGCTCGTCGGGCCACCGGACCCGGTCGAGGCGGTCGTGGAGGTCGTCCAGGTCGGCCTGCGGTATGTCGATGCGGAAGGTGTGAAGGCCGGTGTCGGCGGGCGAAGACGTCATGACCCGGATGCTAGTTCCGAACGGTGTACGGGCCACCTGGATTAACCGGCCACGCGACCGATGAGTTTCGCGGCGAGGATCGGTCGACACAGGTGACAGCGATCCGCACGCCCAGGAGGTACTCATGGCAACCGACGGTTTCACCACGTGTCTCTGGTTCGACGGCCAGGCCGAGGAGGCCGCCCACTTCTACGTCTCGGTCTTCAAGAACTCCAGTGTCGGCAAGGTCGCGCGCTACCCCGAGGGCGCGATGCAGCCTGCGGGCACTGTGATGACCGTCGAGTTCACGGCCAACGGCCACAGGTTCCTCGGGCTCAACGGCGGCCCTCAGTTCAAGTTCACCGAGGCGACCTCCTTCATGATCTTCTGCGAGAACCAGGAGGAGATCGACTACTACTGGGCCAAGCTCCTCGAGGGCGGCGGCGAGCCCGGCCCCTGTGGCTGGCTCAAGGACAAGTACGGACTGTCCTGGCAGGTCGTCCCCGACACGCTGGACACCATGGTCACCGACCCGGACCCGGCGAAGGCGGCCCGCGTGACCGAGGCGTTCATGGCGATGGGCAAGTTCGACATCGCAGCCCTGGAGAGGGCCTACGCGGGCGAGTGAGGCTCAGTCGACGGGCGTCCGGCCGATCACCCGGGTGATCTCCCGCGCGATCCGCAGGATGCCGGGGGAGCGGACCGGGCAGGGCTTCGGCGTGGACGTGGTGGGCGCCAGACAGAAGTGCAGATAGTCCTTGTCGAGGTGGAGGGCGGTCCGGTCCCGGCCCGGCTGGGTGCAGTACGCGGAGTGCTCGCGCTCGTAGGCGGTGCACGGCAGGTACTGGGCCCAGGTGTAGCGGGCCCCGGCCGCACTCACCTTGGCTCCCGCGTCGGCGACGAGGTCGCCCGAGGCGGCGGCCTGCCGGGCGTAGAGCTCGTTCACGCGCCGGACCCGGTCGGGGGTGATCGGGTCCGGGCCCTGCGCCACCCACACGATCCGGGGCCGATGGGCGCCGCCCGCCGTCGCGATCTGCTCGGTCAGACGGGCCATGTCGGCCCGGTACCGCTTGAAGTACGTCGCCGGCGCCTCGGCGTGGGTGATGCCGTCCATGCACCACGTGTAGCCCCACGCGTTGCCCCAGAACTGGAGCACCACGAAGTCCGGCCGCAGCGAGCGCACCAGGGCGGCCGCCTTGTCGCGGTCCGGTACGAGGGACTTGGCGCCGGTGCCCTCCAGGTAGTCGCACACCGTCGTCCCGGAGTACGGCTTGCCCGTGTACTCGGCACGCAGGTCCCGGCGGAGCTCCTGCCCGACCACCTTCTGGGACTCCATCGCCAGCGAGTCCCCGAGATACAGCACCACCGGAGCCTTCTCCGGGACACCGGGAGTGCCGGCGGCCTGCTGTTGCGTCGTGCCGGCCGGCTTCGGAGGCGCGACGGAGGACGGGGCCGCCTCGGGCCCGGACGCCGGGTCCGAGCACGCTCCGAGCAGCACTCCGGCCAGCAGCATTCCCACGATCCACGGCTTCCGCATGCAGCAACTCCCGCCCCGGACACCGAAAACGGCTCCCCAGGCAAGCACAGCGGGGCACAGGGCGGAAGACGTGTGCCGGTCACGGCTCGTCGAAGCGCTCCAGGAGGTCGATGAGATCGTTCAACGGCAACGGCTTGGTCAGATGCGCGTCGAAACCGGCCGCCCGGGATCTGGTGCGGTCGCTGCCCTGGCTGAAACCGGAGACCGCGATCAGCCGCAGCTGCTCGCCGTGCGGCCGGGTCCTGATCGTGCGGGCGACCGTGTAGCCGTCGATGTCGGGCAGACCGAGGTCGCAGAGCACGACGTCGAAGAGGCGGCCCTCGGTGGCGGTGAGCGCGTCCGTGCCGGTGTGCACCGCCGTGACGTGGTGGCCCTGCCGCTGGAGCAGGGTGCGGTAGGTGAGGGCGAGATCCGCGTTGTCCTCCACGATCAGGATGGACAGCTGCCGCCTGGCCGGACGGACCACCACCGGTCGTGCCGGTTCGGGCGCGCCGGAGTCGGCGATCGGCACCGCCACGGTGAACTCGGCGCCCCGGCCCGGCCCTTCGCTGTGCGCGGAGACACGGCCCCCGTGCAGCTCCACCACGGTGCGGGCGACCGCGAGGCCCAGCCCCAGCCCCTCCGGTGTGTCGGGCCCGGCCGGAGCCGCCCGCATGAACACCCCGAACAGGTCCTCGGCCTGGCCGGGCCGAAAACCGATCCCGTCGTCCCGCACGGTGAGCCGGGCCCGGTCGCCCTCGACGCCCAGGGCGACCTCGGTGTGCCCGCCCGGCGATGTGTACTTGAGCGCGTTCGACAGCAGGTTGGTCAGCACCTGCGCCAGCCGCAGCCGGTCGCCGTCCACGATCACCGGTTCGCCCGGCACACCGACGTCGAGCTTGCGTCCCTCGTGCCCGAACAGATGGCGGATGTCGGCACATGCCCCCTCGACGACGGACCGGATGTCGACCCGCTCCCGCACCAGCTCCAGCCGCCCCGTCACCGCTCGCGTGCCGTCCAGCAGGTCGTTGCTCATCCGCACCAGCGTGCCCAGCTGCCGTTCCAGCACGGACAGCGCCGGATGGCCCTCGGGCATGTCGAGGGCCAGCAGCTCGGTGGCCGCGGTGGCCGCCGCGAGCGGGTTGCGCAGCTCGTGCGAGAGCGTCGCGATGAACCGGTCCTTGGCCTCCTGCTCCTCCCGCAACCGCCGCCCCACCGCGTCCAGTTCGGCGTTGGCCAGCTGGAGCTGCTCGTTGACCTCGCGGATCTCCCGGGCCCGGACGAACAGATCGATCTCCATGCCCTCCGCGCGCATCTGCGCCTCGGCGGCCATCCGCTGCTGCTCCCGCCCCACGTGGCGCACATGCACGAACTCCGTGACGTCCTCGACCCGGTGGATGATGTACGACAGCTCACCCTCGGAGTCCAGGACGGGCGAGTTCACCGGACTCCAGTAGCGCTCGGCGAAGCCGCCGTCCTCCGTGGGGATGTCGTAGCGCTGGAGCGCCATGGTGTCGGTACGACCGGTGGCGACCACCGCTTCCAGGGAGCGGCGCAGATTGGCGACGCCGTCGGCCGACGGATCGTCGGGGTTGTCGGGGAACACGGCGAAGATGGGGCGCCCGACGATGGCGCGTTCGGTGCGGGTGGCCATGAGATACGCGCGGTTGACCTCGACGATGGTGAAGTCGGGGGTGAGGACCAGCAGGGGGGACAGGACGGCGTCGAACAGGCGCCGGAAGTCCGGGGCGTCGGCCATGCGTCGCTCTCAGGGGTCGAGTCGGTAGCCGTAGCCGCGGACGGTGGTGATCCGAGGGGCGGGCGCGGGCAGCCGGGCGAGCTTGCCGCGCAGCCGGTAGACGTGCTCGACCACGGTCGCGGGCTGCTGCCAGGAGGCGCCCCAGATCCGCTCGAGGAGCTGTTCCGCCGAGAAGACCCGGCCGGGCGCGGCGGCCAGCAGCTCCAGCAGGGCGTACTCCTTGGGCGGCAGCGTCAGCAGAAAGCCCTCGGAGGAGGCCTGGCGGGCGGCCGTGTCGACGCGCAGGGAGCCGATCCGGAGCACGGTCGGAGTCTCCGGCGGCTGCGAGCGGCGCAGTACCGCGCGGATCCGGGCCACCAGCTCGCGCTGCGAGAACGGTTTGACGAGGTAGTCGTCGGCGCCGATCTCCAGTCCCGCCACCCGGTCGGCCTCCGCACCGCGGCCGGTGACCACGATGACCGGAAGGCGGCTCGTGGAGCGCAGCGCCCGCAACAGTTCCAGGCCACTGCCGTCGGGAAGGCCCAGGTCGAGGACGGCCAGATCGACGCCGCCCTCGTGCAAGGCGGCCTTGCCGGCGCGGGCGTCCATGGCCCAGGTGACGGTGAAGCCCGCGCGTTCCAGATAGGAACGGCACATCAGTGCGAAATCGGAGTCGTCCTCGATCAGGGCGAGGTGCGGACGCATTCCGCATCACCTGGCCCAACTGCCGTCCGCTCGTTGTGCAACCGACGAGCGGGCGTTGATGCCCCGACCATGTGGCGAAGGTAGAACAGTAAAGGCCCACGGTTCAAGGGGGAGCCGCCAAGGGGGAGTTCCGGCGCGGGTGCCTGCGGTGCGGGGATGACGAAGTCACCGCACGCGCCCGTGCCGGAACACGCGGCAGGTA
Organism: Streptomyces sp. NBC_00019; assembly: GCF_045041015.1. NCBI lineage: Bacteria > Bacillati > Actinomycetota > Actinomycetes > Kitasatosporales > Streptomycetaceae > Streptomyces > Streptomyces sp. NBC_00019. The sequence continues at coordinate 1,251,039 of NZ_CP108302.1, read as the reverse complement.
CGGAACGGGGACGGACGGCTTGCACGACACCATTCTGGAGCTCGTCGGCTCGGCCTCCTGGCCCCCCGCCGGCGAGCACGCGCTGCTGCGTACGGAGACCGGACTGCTGGTCGCCGAACTGCACGGCGACATCGATCTGGCCACCGCCGCCCACCTGAGCCTCTGGTTCGACTCCCTGGCGGCGGTGGCCGCCCCGGGCTATGCCGTCGACCTGCGCCCGGTCTCCTTCATCGACTCCGCCGGCCTCAACGTGGTGCTGCGTTTCCGGCGCCGCGTCATCGAGGCGGGGTGCGGATTCGCCCTTCTGTGTGACACCGGCCAGCTGCGGTTGCTGTGCGCGAACGGCACAGCGGACGTGCTGAATCCATTCGCCACCCTGGCCGAGGCGGTGTCCGCGCTCACCGCACCAGTACGGCCGCCCCGTCGAAACGGCCGGCCTTGAGATCCCGCAGCGCCTGGCCGGTCCGTGACAGCGGATACGTGTGGGTGATCGCCCGCACGCTGTAGCGGGCGGCGAGCGCCAGAAACTCCCGGGCGTCCTCGCGTGTGTTCGAGGGCGCGCAGTGCCACCGGGACCGGATCGCCGACCGGGGCGAACAGGATCGCGCTGTCCAGGGGCTCGGGCGGCGGGGCGTACGCGTCCTGTGCGGAGGCGGCGCCCAGGTCGAGCGCCGGCCGCCGTGCCGCCTCCCCGCGGGTGAGCAGGTGCACGGTGGCACCCTCGGCGAGCGCGACCTGGGCGCACAGATGGGCGCTGCCGCCGAACCCGTACAGCCCAAGTCGTCCGCCCGGCGGGCGCGCGGTAGCCGATGATGCCCGCGCACAACAGCGGCCGTCCGGCAGCCGGTGGGCGAAGGCGTCGGGCAAGGTCGTGTACTCCGCGTAACCGCCGTCGGCGTCCCAGCCCGTGTACCGGGAGGCCGGGCACAGGTTCTCGGCCCCGCGCAGGCAGTAGGGGCAGCTCCCGTCGGTCCGGCGCAGCCAGGCGACGCCCACCCGGTCGCCCACGGCATAACCGCCCGTCGCACGCATCACCGCACCGACGACCTCGGGCCCCGGCCGCACCACGGACCACGCCCGCATCGCACCACCCGTCATACCGTCCCCCTTTCCGTGACGGCCCCCTTTCCCGTCCGAAACGGACCGAACCGTTCGGCGCGCGACCCGGCGGCGGGGTGACTAGCGTGAGAAACCGGACCGACCACCGAACCGGAGAGGGCCGCAGCCATGGCCGTACAACCTGAGGGAACCCCCTGTTGGGCCGATGCGATGTTCAGTGACGTCGAGGGAGCCAAGAGCTTCTACGGCGACGTCCTCGGCTGGACCTTCGGCGAGGCGTCGTCGGAGTACGGCAACTACACGCAGGCGTACTCGGACGGCAAGGCCGTCGCCGCCGTCGTCCCGCCCATGCCGGGCCAGGAGGAGGGCCCCTCGCAGTGGTGCCTCTATCTGGCGAGCCCGGACGCCGCTGCCACGGCCGGCAAGATCCGTGAGAACGGCGGCGAAGTACTGATGGAGCCCATGGCGGTCGGCGACTTCGGCACCATGTGCCTGGCCCGCGACCCCAGCGGCGCCGTCCTCGGCGTCTGGCAGGCCGGACAGCACGAGGGCTTCGAGGCGATCGGCGAGCCGGGGGCGTACGCCTGGGCGGAGGTGTTCACCCGTGAGCCCGCGAAGACGGCGACTTCCTCACGGCGGTCTTCCCGTACCGCGCGAAGCAGATGGAGGACGACGGGGTCGACTTCCGCATCTTCGACATCGGCGAGAACACCGTCCTCGGCCGGATGAAGATGACGGACGACTTCCCGCCCGAGGTCCCGTCGTACGTCAACGTCTACTTCGCCGTGCCCGACTGCGACGACGCCGTCGCCAAGGCCACCAAGCTCGGTGGCATCCTGCGCTTCGGGCCGATGTCCAGCCCCTTCGGCCGGTTCGCCGCGCTGAGCGACCCGCAGGGCGCGAGCTTCTCGGTGATCGACCTGAGCACGACCGAGGGCGAGATGCCGAAGATCTCGGAGGTCTGAGGACCGGTGGCCGGGCGCCCCGCCCCTCCGTGGCATGATCGGGCCCATGCGTGAACGTGTGGTGGCCGCTTGCGACGGCGCTTCGAAGGGAAACCCCGGACCGGCCGGCTGGGCCTGGGTCGTCGCGGACGACACGGAGACCCCGGCCCGCTGGGAGGCGGGGCCGCTCGGCAAGGCCACCAACAACGTCGCGGAACTCACCGCGCTGGAACGCCTGTTGACGGCGGTCGAGCCGGACGTGCCGCTGGAGATCCGGATGGACTCCCAGTACGCCATGAAGGCCGTCACCACCTGGCTGCCCGGCTGGAAGCGCAACGGCTGGAAGACGGCCGCCGGCAAGCCGGTCGCCAACCAGGACCTGGTCGTCCGTATCGACGAACTGCTCGACGGCCGCAAGGTCGACTTCCGCTACGTCCCCGCCCACCAGGTCGACGGCGACCCCCTCAACGACTTCGCGGACCGCGCCGCCAGCCAGGCCGCCGTGGTCCAGGAGCCCGCGGGCACCGACCTCGGCTCGCCCGAGCCGCCGCCCTCGCCCGACACCCCGAAGGCCTCCCGCCCCGCCAAGGCCAAGTCGCCCCGGCGGAGCGGCGGTCCGGCCGCCTCGGCGTCCTCGGGGTCTCGCACCATCAAGGCCAAGTTCCCCGGCCGCTGTCTGTGCGGCCGCCCCTACGCGGCAGGCGTGGACATCGCGAAGAACGCGCAGGGCTGGGGCCACCCGGAGTGCCGTACGGCGGACGCCTGATCAGTCCGTGTCGAACGTGTAGTGCGCCCGGTGGTCCAGCAGGTCCGCCGGGCGTACGTCGTTCCACGGCTTCATCGTCTCGTCCAGGTCGACCACGTCCCGCGTCCCGGCGGCGGGCAGATACCCCGAGTCCGGGTGCCTGCGCTGCCACTCGGCCCACAGCTTGTCGACATAGGCGTGGTGCAGCCAGAACACCGGGTCGTTGGGGGAGACCCCGGTCGCCATCTGGCCGCCGACCCAGACATGGACCCGGTTGTGCAGATTGACCCCGCGCCACCCTTCCAGGTGGTTGCGGAAGCCGTCCGAGGCGCTGTTCCAGGGCGCCATGTCGTACGTCGACATGGCCAGCACGGAGTCGACCTCCGCCCGTGTCGGCAGTTCGCGCACGGATCCGCCGAGCGAGCGGCGCAGGAACGTACGGGCGTCCACCCGCACGGATATGGGCCAGTTGCCGGCCGCCGTGGCGAACGGTCCGTCCATCACCTGGCCGTCCCGGCTGCGGCCGGTGCCGCCGAGGAAGTCCGGCGCCCACAGCGAGGCGCGCGGGGAGCGGTCGGTGGACCAGTCCCAGTACGGGAGCGCCACCGACGCGTCCACCGACTGCAGGGCCCGCTCGAACTCGAGGAGGTATCTGCGGTGCCAGGGCAGGAACGACGGTGAACGGTGGCCCGTACGTTCGCTGTTGTCGGTGTCGGACATGATGAAGGCGTTGTGCGTGGTGACGAAGGCGTCGTAGCGGCCGCTGCGCTTGAGCTCCAGGACGGCGGCGACGAAGCGCCGCTTCTCGTCGGTGCTCAGGCTCGCCTGGTTCTTGCGGACGGTCATGTGCGGTACTCCAAGGTGCGTGCGGGGCAGGTCAGTTGGCGGGGAACGGGACGAGTCGTGCGCCCCGCAGCTCGTCGACGGCGGCCCGTGCGGCGGCCTTCGGCGTCGGTACCGGGTCGTAGTGGCTGACGACGCTGATCCAGGTGCCGTCGGCGTTCCGCATCACGTGCAGTTCCGCGCCGTCGACGAACACGGCGTATCCGGTGCCGTGGTGGTGACCGCCCGCGGCGGCGGGGTGGCCCTGGATGCGGCGGCCCTTGTAGACCTCGTCGAAGGCCTCGGGGGAGTGGTCGTGGGCGGCGGCTCGGGGTGCGACGGCGACCGTGGTGGCGAGGGCGGCCGCGGCGGTGAGTGCGCGGCGTCGGGTCAGTTCGGGCATGGGAGTCCTTCCGGTGGTGGGCGACTCCGCATGCCTATCGGGCCGGTGGAGAGCGGGAGAAATCCCCCGGGACCGGTTGGCTACGATCCGGACAATTACCAACATGTCGTGCAACGTTGAACGAAGATGATCTTGCTTCGGCGGGGCCCGTGCAGCGCCGGAACGGGCAATTCCTTTCGCCGGAGGCCGTGTTTTGGGCGGTCCTTGGCGGACGGGTGTGCCGTCGGTGGCCTGGCTCACCTGGAGGAACTGGCGCAATCGCCTGCTACTCTGCGTCGTCAATTGACCGCTTTGAGTAATTCCTGGGGTGCGCGTGAAGGTCGCCTGCGTCGGTGGCGGGCCCGCCGGCCTGTATCTGTCGATCCTGCTGAAACGGCAGGACCCGTCCCACGACATCACCGTCTACGAGCGCAATCCGGAGGGCTCGACCTACGGCTGGGGCGTGACCTACTGGCGTGGTCTGCTCGACAAGCTCCACGAGCGCGACCCCGAGACCGCGCGGGCCGTCGAGGAGCACTCGGTCCGCTGGAACGACGGCGTCGCCCATGTACGGGACCTGACGACCCGCCACCGCGGCGACGAAGGGCACGGCATCGGCCGCCACCGCTTCCTGGAGCTCCTCGCCGCCCGCGCCCGGGAGCTCGGTGTACGGCTGGAGTTCGAGCACGGGATCACCCCGGAGAACCTGCCCGACGCCGACCTGATCGTGGCCGGCGACGGCGTCCACAGCGCGCTGCGCACCGCCCACGCCGACCACTTCGGCACCGAGGTCAGGGCAGGCCGCAACCACTACGCCTGGCTCGGCACCACCAAGGTCTTCGACGCCTTCACCTTCGCCTTCGTCGAGACCGACCACGGCTGGATCTGGTGCTACGGCTACGGCTTCGGCCCCGACCGCAGCACCTGCGTCATCGAATGCGCCCCGGAGACCTGGTCAGGCCTCGGCCTCGACGGAGCGGACGAGGCCGAGGGCCTGACCCTGCTGGAGAAGCTCTTCGCCGACGTCCTGGACGGCCACTCCCTCATCGGCCGCTCCGGTGCCGACGGCAGCGCCCAGTGGCTCAACTTCCGCACCCTCACCAACCGCACCTGGTCCCGCGACAACCTCGTCCTCATCGGCGACGCCGCCCACAGCACCCACTACTCCATCGGTGCCGGCACCACCCTCGCCCTCGAGGACGCCATCGCCCTGGCCGCAGCGCTCCGTGAGCACACCGACCTCCCGCAGGCCCTCGCCCGCTACGAGCGGCAGCGCAAGGCCGAGCTCCTCTCCGTCCAGAGCGCCGCCCGCTACAGCGCCCAGTGGTACGAGAACCTCCCGCGCTACATCCATCTGCCCCCGCAGCAGATGTTCGCCCTGCTCGGCCAGCGCCACTCGCCCCTGCTGCCCTACGTCCCGCCCCAGCTGTACTACCGGCTCGACAAGGCCGCGGGGCAGCTCGAAGCGCTGCGCCGGCTCAAGCGCTGGCTGGGTCCGAAGATCGCGCGCAGCGCCCACACCCGGGCCCTGGGCGAGCGGAAGTAGCGGCCTTTTCTCTTGGGTGAATGGCAATTCACCAGCTATGGTGAATTGCCATTCACCCGCATTTTCCGCTGGAGTGCCTATGGACGAGCCCGCCGCGATACCCCGGCCCCTGCGGGAACGGCTGACGGTCCCGGTGCTGGCGTTCGGCGGCATCCTCATGGCCGTCATGCAGACCGTGGTCGTCCCGCTGCTGCCGGACCTGCCGCGGCTGACCGGTGCCTCACCCGGCGCCGTCTCCTGGATGGTCACCGCGACCCTGCTCGCCGGCGCCGTCCTCACCCCGGTCCTCGGCCGGGCCGGCGACATGTACGGCAAGCGCAGGGTGCTCATGGCGGCGCTCGGCCTGATGACCGTCGGCTCGGTGCTGTGCGCCCTGTCCTCCGACATCCGGGTGCTCATCGCCGCCCGCGCCCTCTCGGGCGCCGCCTCCGCCGTCGTACCGCTGGCCATCAGCATCCTGCGCGACGAACTGCCCCCGGAACGCCGGGGCAACGCGGTGGCGCTGATGAGCTCGACCGTGGGCATCGGCGCCGCGCTGGGCCTGCCGCTCGCGGCGGTCATCGTGCAGTACGCGAACTGGCACGCCATGTTCTGGGTGACCGCCGGCCTGGGCGCGGTCGGCGTCACCTCGGTCTGGTGGGCGGTACGGGAGTCGCCGGTGCGGGAGCCCGGCCGGTTCGACGTGCCGGGCACCCTCGGCCTGGCCGCCGGGCTCGTCAGCCTGCTGCTCGGGGTGTCGCAGGGCGGGCAGTGGGGGTGGGACAGCGCGCGGATCCTGGGACTCTTCGGTGCGGCCGTCGTCGTACTGGCCCTGTGGTGGTGGCAGCAGTTGCGGACCGAAAGACCGCTGGTCGATCTGCGGCTGGTGTCGAAGCCGCGGGTCGGGCTCTCGCATGTGGCCGCACTGCTGACCGGGTTCGCGTTCTACGCCAACTCCCTCGTCACGGCCCAGCTCGTGCAGGCGCCCCGGGCCACGGGGTACGGGCTCGGGCTGTCGATCGTCCAGACCGGTCTGGTGCTGCTCCCGGGCGGTTTCATCATGCTGCTGTTCTCGCCGGTCTCGGCGCGGATCTCCGCCTCCCGCGGACCGCGCGTCACGCTCGCCCTCGGGGCGTTGGTCATCGCGGCCGGGTACGTAGTGCGCATCGCCGACAGCCACGACCTGTGGATGATCATGGTCGGTGCGGCGGTCGTGGGCACCGGCACCACCCTGGCCTACTCGGCGCTGCCCACCCTCATCCTGCACGCCGTCCCGGCAGGCCAGACCGCCTCCGCCAACGGCGTCAACGTCCTGATGCGCACGATCGGGCAGGCGGTGTCGAGTGCCGCCGTCGCCGCGGTCCTGGTCCGCCACACCAGCCTGGTCGGCGGTGTTCCCGTACCCGCCCTGGACGGCTATCTGCTGGCCTTCGGCGTCGCGGGTGCGGTCGCCCTGGCGGCGTGCGCGACCGCACTGTGCATCCCCGCCGACCCGGAGGCCGGCGGAACACGCAGGGCCCGGGGAGCCCGCAAGGGGGTGATGGAGGGAGCATGAGTGCCGTGAGCACCCCACCGACCGCCTCCACGTCCGCCCGCCGGGACGCCGAGGCGACCAAGGCGGCCATCCTCAGGTCGGCCCGCTACCTCCTGGCCCGCCACGCCCACGCCGACATCACCCTGAAGGCGGTCGCCGAACGCGCCGGTGTGAGCCCGCCGTTGATCCTGAAGTACTTCGGCAACAAGGACGCCCTCTTCGCCCGCGTCATGTCCTTCGAGACCGACGCGGAAGCCCTGCTGGACGCACCCCTGCAAGAGCTGGGCCGGCACATGGTCCGGCACGTCCTGGAGAGCCAGAGCGAGCGCGGCGCCGACCCCCTGCTGCGCATCGCCTTCGCCCCCCTGCACGGCGAACAGGGCGACATCCTGCGCGCCAACTTCCGCGCCCAGGTCACCGAACGCCTCGCCGAACGTCTCACCGGCCCCGACACCGGACTGCGCGCCGAACTCGCCGTGGGCACCCTTCTCGGCCTCGGCGTGATGTACGGCATCGCCCGAGGGACCCATCTCAGGGCGAGCACGCTCGACACCATCGTCGAGCGGTACGCACCCGTGGTGCAGGCCCAGCTCACGCCCTAGCCGAACAGCCGGTCCAGGAAGGCGTTGCCGTACACGCCGTGCGGGTCGAGACGGTCCAGGATGCCGGCCGCCTGCTCCCAGACGCCGTCGCCGAGGGACGCGGGCACCGCCGTGCCGAGCACCTGCTCGTCGTCCCACACCGAGTCGTCCGTGTAGGCCCAGCCCTTGGACCACTCGACGCGGGTCAGGGCGTCCGTGCCGTCGTGGCTGTCCAGCAGGAACTGCTCCAGCTCACGCAGGAAGGCCTCCGCGTACGGGGTCCCCGGCAGCGTCAGCACGTCCAGCCAGACGGCGGTGTCCCACTGCGGGTGCTCGCTGTCCGGCCGCAGCGCGGAGAGCAACGGGGCGCGGGCGCCGACGAGTTCGGCGTCGGCCGGGTCGTCCAGGCCCGTCACACGGATCTCCACCGAGCCGTTGACCGGGAAGCGTCCCAGGGCCGCGTACGCCGTGAGCCGTTCGCGGTAGAAGGCGGTGAACTCGGCCACGACACGCTGCACCTGGTCCCGGGAGGTGAGCACCGCGTAGCCGTTGGCGTTGATCCGCAGGGTGGTGGGCCTGACGTAGAGCAGCGTGTTCTTGGACGGCCCCCAGATGTCGGCGGACAGCGTCGCCACGAGCCCGAGCGCGGCCGTGTCGTACTGCGCGTTCCCGAGCACCGGTGCCAGATACCAGGCCGCGTCCGAGACCATCCGCCCGGCGAGGTCCGCCACCAGGGTCGGGACGTTGTCGGAGAAGGGGTAGTTGTACGGCGACGTCACGCGGCGCGAGGTGAGCGGCTTCGTCGGCTCGACGCTCCACACCTTGAACCACGGGAACTCGGTGAAGGCGAACCAGATCGCCTCGACGCGCCCGGCCTCGTCCAGGTAGCTCGCGAGGGTGCGTCCGTCGCTGCCGGGGGCGGCGAAGAGCTCACCTGCCGGGATGTCCATACGGCTGACACAGCGCAGGTTCACGTTCGCGCCGACCCGCAGGACGACCTCCGTGACGAAGGTCCGCCCGAGATGGGTCAGCAGCGCGGCGGCGTCCGCCTCGTCCCGTGCGAAGGTCCGCAGGACGTAGGCCCCGGTGCCCTCGTCCCACACGACCGCGGTGACCGACAGCACCCGGTTGCTCAGCGAGCCGTACGTCTGGCCCGGCAGCCGCCGCTCGCCCTGTGCGGGGACGGCGCTGCCGTGCGCGTCGATCGCCAGGGCGCCGCCGAGGGTGAGGTCGCCGGGCGCGGGCGCGGCCGTCACACCGAGGCCGTGTCCCTCCAGGAAGGTCAGCAGGGACTCCATCGAGGCGCCGGCGCCGGCGCGCACTGCGTCGGCGGACTCCAGGGCCAGATCGGTGAGGTGCGCGGTCGTGTCGACGAGTAGCACGGGTGCGTCCGGCGAGGTGCCCTCGGTGATCGTCAGCGGTGACCAGCCGTGCGAGAAGCCCCGGGCGCGCACCCGCCAGCCGTTCTGCCAGGCCCAGTTGACGACGGCGGCCACCTGGTCCCCGTCGGACGGCGCACAGGCCCACAGCCCGGCGGCGGTGATCTCGCCGACCCAGTTCCGGTACGCCGAGCGGTAGAGCGCCACCTCGTCCGGGAAGCCGGGCAGTTCCTGCGCGGCGACGGCCGGATCGGCCGGCACGAGGGTCAGGGCGGCGGCGCTGAGGAGAAAGCTTCTGCGGGTCCAGTTGTGGGTCACGGGGGTCAAGCTAGGGACCTGCTGACAGAGAGCGCTTGCTCATCGAGTTCATTCACTCGTGTGAGTGAATGATTCACAGGGGAGCCTCCGGAGGAGCCCGTTCCGCGCACAGAGGTGACGGATGACAGACTGACGCCATGGACGAGCGCACTTTCGGTAGGTCGGGTCAGCACGCATCCGTCGTCGGTCTCGGTACATGGCAGCTGGGTGCCGACTGGGGAGACGTCGACGACAAGGAAGCCCTTTCGGTACTGGAGGCCGCCGCCGAGTCGGGCGTGACCTTCTTCGACACCGCCGACGTGTACGGCGACGGCCGCAGCGAGCAGACCATCGCCACGTTCCTGCGGAGCCGGCCCGACCTGCACGTCCTGGTCGCCACGAAGATGGGCCGCAGGGTCGACCAGATCCCGGAGAACTACGTCCTCGACAACTTCCGTGCCTGGAACGACCGTTCCCGCCGCAACCTCGGCGTCGACCGCCTCGACCTCGTCCAGCTGCACTGCCCGCCCACGCCGGTCTACTCGACGGACGCGGTGTACGACGCGCTGGACACCCTCGTCGAGGAGGAGCGCATCGCCGCGTACGGCGTCAGTGTGGAGACCTGCGAGGAAGCCCTGACCGCGATCGCCCGGCCGGGCGTGGCCAGCGTGCAGATCATCTTCAACGCGTTCCGCATGAAGCCGCTTCAGCGGGTGCTCCCCGCGGCGCAGGAGGCGGGCGTCGGTATCATCGTCCGGGTGCCCCTGGCCTCCGGTCTGCTGTCCGGCAAGTACACCAAGGACACGGTCTTCCCCGAGAACGACCACCGCACCTACAACCGGCACGGCGAGTCCTTCGACGTCGGCGAGACCTTCTCCGGCGTCGACTACGCGACCGGCGTGGAGGCGGCCGCCGAGTTCTCCGCCCTCGCCCCCGAGGGATACACTCCGGCCCAGCTGGCACTGCGCTGGATCATCCAGCAGCCCGGCGTGACCACCGTGATCCCCGGCGCCCGCAACCCCGAGCAGGCCCGCGCCAATGCGGCCGCCGCCGCGCTGCCGGAGCTGTCCGAGAAGACGCTCACCGCGATCCGGGACCTCTACGAGGGGCGGATCAAGGACCAGGTCGAGAACCGCTGGTAGTCCATGGGGACGGGAGCCCGGCTGTTTGAACGATCAGACGCCGGGTTACCCGTCCCGCATGGTGCAGGCTGCGGAGAGACGAACGGGACGCGACGAGACCGAGGACGAGCGAGCCGACCGTATGTGGGCCGAGCTCATGCAGGAGATCCGTGTCGCTCAGATGGGCGTGCAGATCCTGTTCGGCTTCCTGCTGACCGTCGTCTTCACACCGAAGTATGCCGACCTCGGCGACACCGAACAGACGATCTACATCGTGACGGTCGTCCTCGGCGCCACCGCCACCGGTGCCCTCATCGGGCCGGTGTCCCTGCACCGCCTGGTGTCCGGGCGCCGCATCAAACCCCGCGCGGTGCTGTGGGCGGCCCGGCTGACCTTCGTCGGCCTGGTGCTGCTGCTCGCCACCACGGCCGCCTCACTCCTGCTGATCCTGCGGGTCGCCACCCACGACCCCTACGTGCCGTGGCTGGTCAGCGCAGTGGTCGCGTGGTACCTGGTGTGCTGGTTCCTGCTGCCGCTGTGGATCCGGCGCCGCTATACGACGGAGTGAAGGCCCGCGCGGCCAGCTGCCGGTCGTGCGGGCGGCTCAGCAGCAGCACCGAGACGGTGGCGCCGACCAGGGCGCAGAACATGTCCCACTGGGTGTCCCACACATCGCCCTGCGTGGCCAGGAAGGCGTCCGCCGCCTGACCCCCGAGCACCGCGGCCAGCCACTCCAGCATCTCGAAGACGGCACTGAAGGCCAGACACGCGCACACTGTCAGCGGCGCCAGCCAGCGACTGCCCCGCAGCGGCGAGGTCCGGCTGAGCAGCTCCCGCACCAGCAAGACCGGCACGAACCCCTGCATGAGGTGGCCGAACCGGTCGTACGGATTGCGCTCCAGGCCCAGCTCGTCGCGCAGCCAGTTGCCGAACGGCACCTCCGCGTACGTGTAGTGGCCGCCGATCACCAGCACCAGCGCATGGGCGGCCAGCAGACAGCACAGCAGATCGGTCAGCGGGAAGCGCCGCCGGGTCAGCACGATCAGCGGCAGCCCGACCAGCACCCACACCGTCTCCAGGAACCAGGTCGTGCGGTCCTGCGCACCCCAGGCGGAGAGGGCCACTCCCACGACCACGACCCCGGCCAGCAGGGTGGGCAGACGGCGGCGAACTGCTGTCATTTCGGGGCTCCTTGTCGTAGGAGCCCCATCGTGGGGCGGGGGCGGGGGAGAGGCATGAGTACGGCTACTCAGTTCAGCCCCGTGCGATGACCTCCGCGAGGAAGTCGTCGACCTCGACCTCCTCCTGCCCCGGCAGCACCACCTCGTAGGTCCGGCTCAGGAACGCGGCGACCGTCGGGGCCCACACGAACACCACGGCGTGATGTCTTCCGCCGCCGGGCCGGGCGTCGCCGAGGAGCTCCATGCGCAGCTCTTTGCCCGCGCCCGAGGACACGGGGCGCAGACGTACGTCGCCCAGTCCGACCGGCCCGGTCAGCCCCTGGGCGAGCATCTCGCGGTCGAGGCGCCATCGGGCGAGCACCCGGCCGTCGTGGCTGAACACCACCGTGACGGCGAACGGGTCGGAGGCGTCGTAGTCCAGGTGGGCGAGCACGGGGAAACGATCCGTGTCGCCCGCCTGGAGCTGTACGACCAAGGTCTTGTGCGTCGAGAAGTTCACGTGAGGGCCTCCGGAAAGAACGGACGCGGTGCTGCCCTCAAGTACCCCTCTCACGCACGAAATGCTCACTCGTGAGGCTGATTCCCCCGAGCGTCGCGCAGGGACGTGATGCACGCGCCGATGGCCTGCTGCAACTCCTCGAGCTGCTGGACCATGTCGTCCTCGTAGAAATCCTGTGCGTCGTCGAAGGTCAGTTCCTCGAACACCTTCGTCGCCTTCTGGAGGCTGCTGTAGAACTTCGTCCGCCGTTCCTGGACACGGAGTTCGGGATCGGCCTCCACGGCCTCGACGACGAGGGTCTTCATGGTGCCGTAGGCCTCGGTGGCCCACTCGCCGGTGTCCTCGTCCTCGTTCAGCTCGTCGAGGAGGGAGAGGTGCCGCTCGGCCTCCTGGCGGAGGTCGGCGGGTGCGTCGACGGTCTGTCCGGCGGGGGTCTTGATCTGGCCCGACTCGGCGATCTGGCGGACGTAGCCGATGCGGTCGGCGGACCTGCTCTCGGTGGCGACGGCCTTCTTGAGGTCGTCGGTGCGCACGACGTCACGGGCCAACTCGGCCTGCAGGTCGGGGTCTTCGCGCACCCGGTCCAGGAGCGCCTGGCGGGCGGCCCGGGCGGTGGAGGGGTCGGCGAGGATCGCGGCGCGCAGCGCGGTGGGGTTCTCGGCGACCTCCAGGGCCTTCGTGGGCCGGATACCCTCGGCCTCGGCGGCCTCGGCGATGGCGGTGCCGCGTTCGGAGGCGGCACTGCTGCGGGAGACGTAGTAGGTCAGCCACACGTCGGAGTCCGGCAGCTCCACCTCCTGGCCCGGTGCGAGCGCCTCGAAGTGCGGGACGAGACCGTCGTCGGCCGCCCGGTCCCACGACTTGTAGTAGCGCATGACACGATCGGCGGAGCAGCCGCCGAGCTCGGCGAACTCCTTCGCGGACACCTTCGGCGTCTCGTCCGCGCCCTGGCCGCCGGGCCGTACGCTGCGTGCCACCATCAGCCCGAAGGCCCAGCCTCCGGTCCGCGCGTAGGCGCCGAACTCACGGGCGTCCCGCGCCACGAGGTCGGACAGGGGTGCGGAGGACGTCTCGGACGGGGCGATCGCTAGGGTCACGGGTGACTCTCCTGGGTGGGGGCCGGTCGAACTGCGCGAGTGCAGGGAGGCAGCCTATATCCACCCATTGGCGATGCTTTGGCAACCCCTGTGTGTCTAGTGGTCCAGGGCGTCGTGGAGCGCGGGCAGCAGCGTCTTCTCCGCCCAGTCCAGATACGCCGGCTGCGACTCGCCGCCGATCTGCACCAGGGCGATCTCGGTGAACCCGGCCTCCGCGTAGGGACGTACGGCCTCGACGAAGTCGTCCGGGTCGTCGCCGCACGGGATGGAGGCGGCGACGTCGTCAGGTGTCACGAACTGCGTGGCCCCTTCGAACGAATCGGGATGCGGCAGCTCCGAGTTGACCTTCCAGCCGCCGCCGAACCAGCGGAACTGCGCGTGGGCGCGCTTCTCGGCGGTGTCCCGGTCGGGGTCGTAGCTGACCGGCAGTTGGCCGACGCGTGGCTTGCCGGTGCCGCCGTTGCGGTCGAAGGCGTCGAGGAGGCCGGCCTTGGGCTCGGTCGCGATCACCAGGTCTGCGAGCCGGCCCGCGAGGGCGCAGGACTGCTCACCGGAGACGGCGATGCCCAGGAGCGGCGGTTCGTCGGGCAGATCCCACAGCCGGGCGGACTCCACGTCGAAGTGCGTCCCGCGATGGTTCACATGTCCGCCCCGGAAGAGCGCCCGGATGATCTCGACCGCCTCCTCCAGCATCTCGTGGCGCACGTCCGCGGACGGCCAACCGCCGCCCACCACATGCTCGTTGAGATTCTCTCCCGAGCCGAGCCCCAGCCGGAACCGGCCCTCGGAGAGCAACTGCATCGTCGCCGCCTTCTGCGCCACGACGGCCGGGTGGTAGCGGAACGTCGGACATGTCACGTACGTCATCAGCGGGATGCGTGAGGTCGCCTGCGCGGCGGCGCCCAGCACACTCCAGGCGTACGGCGAGTGACCCTGTGCGCGCAGCCACGGAAAGTAGTGGTCCGAGGTCACCGAGAAGTCGAAGCCCACCTCCTCGGCCCGCACCACATGGTCGACGAGCTCACGGGGCCCGGCCTGTTCGGTCATCATCGTGTATCCGATTTGCACCATAAGGGGCGAGTCCCCGGGCTTCGGGACGGAAAACGGCTCGCGGGCGTCTGGATCATGACGTGATCGCCGGGAGAGGATGGTCGTATGAGTGTTCGCCCCTTGCCCACGAGCACCCCGTCCGCCGAAGGCATCGACGCGACCGGCGTGCAGGCCCTGCTCGACGCCCTCGAATCCGCCCCGGACATCGAGCCGCACAGTCTGATGGTCCTGCGCCACGGCAAGGTCGTGGCGTCCGGATGGTGGGCGCCGTACACCGCCGACCGTCCCCATCTCCTGTACTCGCTGAGCAAGAGTTTCACCGCGACGGCCGCCGCCTTCGCCGTCGCCGAGGGCCTGCTCCGGCTCGACGACCCGGTGATCTCGTACTTCCCGGAGTTCGACGCCGACATCACCGACCCGCGCAGCCGCGCGATGCTCGTCCGGCACGTCACGACGATGGCCAGCGGTCATGAGGCCGAGACCCACGACCGGGCGCTGGCGACGGACCGCGAGGAGCCGGTGCGCGGCTTCCTGCTGCTGCCGCCGGACCGCGACCCGGGCACGGTCTTCGCCTACAACCAGCCCGCCACCTACACCCTCGCGGCGATCGTCCAGCGGGTGACCGGCCTGCCGCTGACCGAGTATCTGCGCCCGCGCCTCCTCGATCCCCTCGGGATCGGAGACGTGGCGTGGCTGCGCGGCCGGACCGGACGCGAGCTGGGCTACAGCGGACTGCACGCCACCACCGACGCGATCGCCCGGCTCGGCCAGCTGTATCTCCAGGGCGGCGTGTGGGAGGGCGAGCGGCTGCTGTCGCAGGAGTGGGTCGCCGAGGCGACGCGGTCGCACATCGTCAACGGGGGCGGCACGTGGACCGACTGGGCGCAGGGGTACGGCTTCCAGTTCTGGATGTCCCGGCACGGCTACCGCGGGGACGGCGCGTACGGGCAGTACTGCCTCGTGCTGCCCGAGCAGGACGCGGTGGTCGCGATCACCGGGGCCACCAATGAGATGCAGAAGGTGCTGGACCTGGTCTGGAGCCATCTGCTGCCGGCGTTCGGCGCCGGCCCGCTGCCCGGCCGCGAGGAGGAGGATGTCGCGCTGGCCGAGCGGATGTCCCGGCTCGCGCTGCCGCCGGCGGCGGGCAAGCCCGCACCGCCCGAGCAGGCCGTCGCGTTCACACCGCACGGCGGAGTCTGCGAGGGACTTCCCAAGCTGACGGCGGTCGAGGTCGACGCGGAGGGCCGGCGGCTGACCCTCGTCGAGGACGGCCACCGGCTGGAGTTGCGGTTCGGAGAGCCGGGCTGGACCGTCACCGACGGACCGGTCCCCGCGGCCGTGAGCGGAGGATGGAGCGGCCCGGCCACCCTCGCCCTGGATGTGGCCCTCCTGGAGACCCCGCACCACGTCGACCTGACCTGCTCGCTCACGGACCGGACGTTCACCGCGCGGTGGCGCACCCAGCCGCTGCACAGCTCCCGTGTCCGCGCGATGCGCGCACCCCGCGACTCAGCCTGAGGGCACGCGGAACGTCCGCAGGATCGTGTCCAGGGTCTGCTGGTTGGCGTCGTCGTCCCAGTCGGACGCCGGGGTGGTCCAGCGCAGCGAGAATCCCTCGCCCGAGCCGAGGAGGAAGCCACGGCCCAGGGTGTGCACGCGGGTGCCGTCGACGGTGGCGAGCCACTCCAGGTCGGCGGCCTCACGGCCCTGGTACGTGGTCGCGCGGATCTCCCCGATCCGCTGGTAGTCGCCCGACTGCTGAAGCCTCGGTTCGACGTCGTCCCGCCAGACGGCGACCGGATCGTCGCCCACGCGCGTGCTGTAGGTGACCGCGAGCGTGCGCGGGTCGCCCTCCGCGCCGAGGACGACCCGGTACGCCAGATCGTCCTGCTTCGTCGTGCTCAGTGCCTCCCAGCCCTCGGGGAGGGAGACGGAGAAGCCCTGCGGTGAGGTGTAGCGCTGGAACTCCGGTTGCGGAGCCGCCGGCGAGGCGCTCGTAGGAGTGGGCGTCGGCGTAGGTGTGGGCGTCGGACTCGGAGCCGTCGGCGTCGGGGCGGGCGCCTGGCTGGGCTGTGCGGCGGGGACGGAGGCGGTGGCCGAGGCGGACGGCCTGGGCGTGGCCGCGTCGGTCGCGGAGTCGTCCGAACCGCCGGGCAGTTCACGGGCCACGGCGACGACCGCCACCGCGACGGTGACGACGGCCAGCGCGGTGCCGGCGGCCATGGTGCGCCGGCTCCAGCCCGGTCCACCGGAAGTGAGACCGCGCAGCCGGGGCCGGGGGGCCGATGCCAGGGCCGCGTCGGGGTCCTCGGAGACGACACGGACGAGCGCCTCACGGACCACCTGGCGGTTCAGCCGCTCCCTGGAGTTCTTCCGGAGCAGCCCCTGCACGGTCTGGGTGAGCGGCCCGGCCCGCACCGGGCTGCGCAACGGCAGCCGGTCCACGCCCTTCAGCGTGGTCTCCGGGCTGTCCCGGTCCCGGAAGGGCGGGCGGCCCTCGACCATCGTGTACAGCATCGCGCCGAGCGCCCACAGGTCCGCGGCCGGCCCGATGCGCTCGTCGCGGGCCTGTTCCGGGGAGGCGTACGACGGTGCGCTGACCCGGGGTGCGAGCGTCGCGCCGGTCAGGCCGAAGCCGGTGACCACGACGGGGCCCTTGTCCCGTACGAACACCTGGCCGGGGCTGAGCTCGCCGTGGGTGATGCCCTCGCCGTGCCCGGCCTCCAGCACGTCGAGCAGTTCCAGGCCGATACGGGCCGCCCGCACGTAGTTGAACGTGCCTTCCCTTTCCAGGACTTCGCCCAGCGGGGTGCCCTCGATCCACTCGGTGACGGTCCACAGGGTGCCGTACTCCTCGACGGCGTCGACGACCGAGGCGAGCCGGCCCGGGCAGAGCCGCCCCATGGTCTCGGACATCCGGATGACGCGGGCGATCGCGCGGCGCGAGCTCTCGCCGTCCGGATCCGGTGGCAGCCCGATCTGTGTGAGCAGACACGGCCGGCCGGCCTCGACGTCCTCCCCGTACCAGCAGACGCGGTTCGTTTCGCGGTGGAGGACCTCCAGGAGCCGGTACCTTCCGGCCACCAACTCGTGTGTGGAGACGTGCGCCTTGACCATGGTCATCCCTTGCTGAACCTGTCTCTCACCTTTCCCACAGGTACGGGGGGCGTGACGGGGTGCGTTCAGCGGAAAGCGGGGTGCTTTTCCTGATGGGCTGTCATGGGAAGGGATTTGACGAATGGTCAGAGCAATTCGAAACGTTCTGCCCAGGTTTTGACATCTCCGGTCGTCGCGTTGCCCCCGCACACCACCAGCCCCAGCCGGGCGCCGTCGCCCGCCCGCTGAAGCACCCGCCGGGCCGCGGGCAGCAGACAGCCGGCGGCGGGCTCGGCCCACACCTTGGCGTGATCGGCGAGCTGCAGCGAGCCCTGCACCGCTTCCCGGTCGGTGACCACGAGGACCTCGTCGACCAGGGCCGACACATGGTCGTACGTCAGTTGCGACACGGACGGCGCGCTGAGCGTGGACACGATCGACGACAGCGCGACCGGCACCGGACCGCCCGCGGCCAGCGCCTCGGACATGGCCTGGGCACCCTCGGTCTCCACACCCCAGATCCGCAGACCCGGGCGCCGGGCGCGCAGCGCAGCCGCGACACCGGCGATCAGCCCGCCGCCCCCGATGCTGACGAGGACGTCGGTGAGTTCACCGGCGTCCTCGGCGAACTCCAGTCCCACGGTTCCCTGCCCGGCGATCACGAGCGGATCGTCGAAGGGGTGGACCAGGGTCAGGCCCTCGTCCCGCAACCGTGTCACCAGCGAGAACGCGCCGTCCATGTCGTCGGTGACCCGCACCGACGCACCGGCGTCCTTGGCGATCTCCACGGCATGGGCGGGCGCCGAGCGCGGCATGACGACGGTGGCCTTCACATCGAGCGCCGCGGCCATCACCGCGAGGGCGATGCCGTGGTTGCCGCCGCTGACCGCCACGACTCCGGCGGCCCGCTCGGCCTCGGTGAGCGAGAGCAGCTTCGCCGTCGCGCCGCGCACCTTGAACGAACCGGTGCGCTGGAGGAGTTCGAGCTTGGCGGTGACCGGGGCGCCGAGCAGCGCGGACAGCCCGGGGCTCGGCACGGTCGGGGTGCGGACGACGTGTGCCGCGATCCGCTCGGCCGCGGCTTCGATGTCGGAGATCCCGATCAAGACACTCACCCTTCCGGCACGGACGATCCGCACCGCTTCGACCCTGGCGCGGTGCGGGGCGCCGGTCAACACGGTTTCGGGCGGTGGGGTGATCGGCTCAGTGCTGTTGCGCCTTCTGCGGTGTCGCCTCGCTCGGCCGTACGACGACGTACCCCTGGCCCTGGAGCATCAGCTGCACGGCCTCGCCCGACCCGCCGCGCAGCATCGACCCGATGGACTGCGAACGGTGCAGCGAGGTCTGCAGGCCGGCGGTCCAGCCCACGACCGCGTCCGTGTCGACGTACACCGGGTACTGCTGCGAGACGGGGATCACCAGCGGGTTGCCCTCGCACACCAGCCCCAGCCTGCCACTGCCCGTGAAGACGCTGTTGAACAGACCGCCGCCCGAGATGCCCGCGCCCTTCACCGTGGAGATCCGGTACGACAACGAGGCGTCGAAGCACAGGACGTTGCGGCCGTTGACGGTGAACTCGACGCCCGGGTCGACCTCGACGACGAAGCAGTTCTGTGCCTCGTGCGCGAACCAGGCCTCGCCCTGGCCGCGCACGGTCATCAGCGGCAGTCCCTCACCGGTGACCGCGCGCTTCAGCATGCCGCCGACGCCCTGGCCCTTGCGCTCGAACTGGAGGTTGCCGCGGTAGGCGATCATCGCCCCCTGCCGGGCCAGCATCTCGCCGTTCACCGTGTACCTGATGCACTTCGCGTTCTCGACGGCCATGCCCGGCGTCGTGGCCGGCTGGACCATGTGCTCACTGGAAAAGAGGTCACCCTTCATGGGGGCATGGTGTCCCGGACGTTTCCGTTCCGCCATGGGGCCCACCGGCGTGTCGGTTCAGGCGCCGAAGAGCTGTGTCCAGTACGTGCCCGAAGAGCCGCCGCCCGCGAAGCCGATCCCGATGTGGGTGAAGTCGGGTTTGAGGATGTTGGCGCGATGGCCCGGGCTGTTCATCCAGCCCTCCACGACTTCGGCGGGGGACCGCTGTCCGCAGGCGATGTTCTCGCCGATCGAGCGCCGCCTCGATCCCGCGGCGGCCGCCCGGTCCCAGGGCCGGCTGCCGTCCGGCGAGGTGTGGGAGTAGAAGGCGCGAGCGATCATGTCGGCGCTGTGGGCCTGTGCGGCGGTGGTGAAGAAGGGGTCGACGGCCAGGGGAGGCAGGCCGTGGCGGGCGCGCTCGCGGTTGGTGAGGTCGACGACCTCGGACGCCGTACGGCTCAGGTCGCCCGGTGTGAGGGGCCTGGCCCACAGCGCCGTCCAGTAGGTGTCGCCGGTGCGGCCGTCGGAGGCGTGGGCCAGACCCGCGTGGGTGAAGGCCGGGTCGCTGAGGGTCTGGCGGGGCTGGGTGGTGCGCAGACAGTAGTCGACGAACTCGGCGGGGGTGCGCGGGCCGGAGACGAGGTGTTCGCCGACGGTGACGTACGCGTACCCGGTGGCGGTGAGTCGCTGGTAGACGGAGATGCCGTCCGCGCCCTGGACGCCGAGGCTTCGGGCCGCGGCCATCGCGGAGGCGTGGGCCTGGGCGGCGGAGGTGAGGCGGGCGTCGGGGCAGACGGGCGGGGAACCGGCGGCGGCGCGGGCGGAGTTGACCAGGGTGAGGAAGGCGTCGGGGGCGGGGGAGGGCCTGTGCAGCGCGACGGGGCTCGGGGGCGTGCGTGGGGCCACGGGCGGCCGCGAGGGCATCGGCGGGGGCACGGGCGTCGATGAGGCCATGGGCGGCGCGGAGGCCATGGGCGGCGTGGAGGCCGGGCTCGGCTCCTCGATGACATCCACCCCGAAGTCCCGTGCCAGCCCCGCCAGGCCGTCGGCGTATCCCTGTCCCAGTGCGCGCAGCTTCCAGCCGGTGCCGCGCCGGTAGATCTCCGCGAGCAGCAGCACCGTCTCCTGGCGGGGGCGTGGCGGGGCGAACCGGGCGAGTGCGCGGCCGCCCGGGCCGGTGAGGTGGAGCGTGGGTGCGGGCAGGCGGCCCAGGGGAGTGCCGGGGTCGGCGGGGGTGACGGCGACCGTGATCCGTGTGGCGCCGGCGCGCAGTCGCGCCGGGTCGAGGTTCAGGGTGTCGCCGGAGAGCCGGGCTCCCGGGGCGGCGGGCTGGTTGTAGAACACGAAGTCGCCGTCGCCCCGGACCCTGCCGCTGTCGTCGGTGATGAGGGCGGACACATCGAAGGGACCGGACACCCGGACGGTCACGGCACCGCCCGGGAGGGGCAGATT
Organism: Streptomyces sp. NBC_00019; assembly: GCF_045041015.1. NCBI lineage: Bacteria > Bacillati > Actinomycetota > Actinomycetes > Kitasatosporales > Streptomycetaceae > Streptomyces > Streptomyces sp. NBC_00019. Next base: position 1,230,415 of record NZ_CP108302.1, on the reverse strand, counting down.
GCCCCCGGGGACCAACTCGGTCATCGCGCCGTCCTGGTGTCGTCGTACGGAACCCGGTGGGGGGTGTCCGAAGAACGTGCGCCCGGTCACCGGGGTTCCCGCCCGGTCAGTCCAGCGCGACGCCGGGGGCGACGTCCTCGTGCCGCTCGACGTGCGCCGATCCTCGGACCGTCGCCGCCCGCTTGCCGCAGAAGGCCGACTCCAGGGTGCCCATCATCGTGTTGAGCACCGTCCCGTTGTTGGAGGTGTTGGCGAGCGCGCTGAGGCTGCGCCTGCCGTCCTTCGACGTGAACGCGTACGTGTAGTAGCCCTGGACGGCGCCCGTGTGGCCGTACACCGACGTCCCGCACGACAGGGTGCGGCGGCGCAGGCCGAGGCCGTACGCCGTGGTGCTGTTGACCTTCCACCACCGCTGCATCTGCTCCAGGCTCCTGGCGGAGGTCAGCTCTCCGCCGAGCAGTGCCGACAGGAAGGTGTTGAGGTCCCCGGCGGTGGAGATGAGTGCTCCCGCGCTCTGCGCCCAGGACGTCGTCTGCCGAGTCGCGTCGATCGGCGCCGCACCGGCCGTGTCCGACGTCATGTAGCCGCGGGTGTGGCGGCCGGGGATCTTCGTGGAGGGGTGCACGTACAGCGTGTCGCGCAGTTGGAGCGGCTCGATGATGCGGCTCTGGTAGGCGGTCCCCACGGAGTGGCCGGTCAGCTTCTCGATGAGCATGCCGGCGACCACGAAGTTGGTGTTGGAGTACGAGTAGGCGGCGCCGGGGCTGTTGGTGCGGGCGTGTCGCAGTGAGCGGTCCACCAGCTGGCGGTAGGTGAAGACCTTGGTGCGGACGGCCTCGAAGCCCGGGACCGACCTCGCGAACATGTCGTTGGTGTAGTCGTACAGACCGCTGCGATGGCTCAGGACGTGCCGCACGGTGATGCGGTCGTCGGGCAGCAGGCCGGGCAGATAGCGGTTGACCGAGGCGTTGAGCTTGAGCTTCTTCTCGTCGCGCAGCTGCAGCAGCACCACGGCGGAGAAGGTCTTGGTGACGCTGCCGATGCGGAACCGGTCGAGGGTGCTGATGGTCCGTCGGGTCTTGCGGTCGGCGAGACCGGTGACCATCCGGTGGACGGTGTCGCCGTCGTCGATCCGTGCCATCGCGCCGGGCGCGCCCTGCCGCAGGGCGGTGCGCAGCACGCCGCGCAGCCCTGTGATGTCGGGCTGGGGCAGGGCCGCGGCGTTCGTCGGGACTGTGTCGCTCTCGTCGGCCGTGGCGTGGGCCGGGACCGCGAGCAGGGACAGCAGGACCGCGCCCGAGACCGTCGCCCTGCGCAGCGTTGCTGATGTCATCCGAGTGTTCTCCCGTTTCTCCTCGATGCGAGATCGATCACACGCACGCCGGGCAACCTCCTCGCACCCCGTCACATCTCCACAGCCGACGCACAGTTGGTCACTCGTTGCTCACTGAGCGCTGCGGATTCGCAAAGTATTGCCATGAAGTGTTGGAAAAGCGACTATTCAGGCTTTACATGTACATGACTCATCCGTAAGGGTTTCGTCCGGGGCCCGACCAGCCCCCATGGCGCGCAACCGCGCCATGACCCAGGGCGGTTGGTGATCCCGGCCGCCTTCGCACGAAGGAACCCTCAATAGTGCGTAGACCCCATATACGCAGCCTGGCCGTCGCCGTCGCGGTGACGACGGCCGCCACGGGGCTCGCGGGCACGGCCTTCGCCGACCCGTCCACGGGGCAGCCGGGGAAGTCCCCGGCCGTCACGGCCACGTCCGTCGTCGAGGCGGCCCGCGCCGCCGCGTTCGCCCACATCTCGGCCACCGGTGTCGCCCCGGGCGACGAACTCCGGGCCCAGGATGTGCTGATCGACCCGGAGGGCGCCCGGCACGTCCGGTTCGTCCGGGCCCATCGCGGCATGCCGGTCCTCGGCGGCGATCTCGTCGTCCACCTCACCGAGCGGCTGGCCTACGCGGGCGTCACCCGCGCGGCCGACCACTCCGTCGAGCCCAAGACCGCGCGCGCCCGGCTGACGGCCCAGCAGGCCCAGGAGCGCGCCGCCGCAGTCGCCAAGGGTGACGCCGGCCCGGCGGAACTCGTCGTCGACGCCCGTGACGGTGCCTCGGCCCTCGCCTACCAGGTGCGGGTCACCGGCAGCGCCACCGCCGAGGCGGGCGGCTCCCGCACGGTCGTCGTCGACGCCGTCACCGGCAAGGTACGCAGCAACACGCCGGACAGCGACGAGTTCCTCTCGCCCCAGCTCATCGATACCCTGCGCGAGCGCGGCGAGAAGCTGGACCCGGCCACCGGTACCGCCCCGCAGGCCGACGCCCTCGCGGCGACCGCCTCGGGCACCGGCAACTCCCTCTTCGCCGGCAAGGTCACGCTGACCACCACGAAGACGGCCAGCCGCAGCTACGTCCTCAAGGACCCCAACCGCTGGGGCACCGAGACCCGGGACGCGAAGGGCCAGGAACTGGAGAACTTCGCCCGCGGCAAGAAGTTCACCAGCACCACGAACAAGTGGGGCAACGGCACCGTCTCCAACCGTGCCAGCGCCGCCGTCGACGCCCAGTACGGCATCACCAAGACCCTGGACTTCTACAAGAAGACCTTCGGCCGCAAGGGCATCGCCAACAACTCCAAGGGCGCCAAGGCGATGGTCCACTTCGGCAACAAGGTGGCCAACGCGTTCTGGGACCCGGCCTGCGGCTGCATGCTGTACGGCGACGGCGACGGCGACATGTTCAAGAAGCCGCTCGTCGTCCTCGACGTCACCGGCCACGAGCTCACCCACGGTGTCGTGGACGCCACCGCCCGACTGGAGCCCACCCGCGTGGACGCGGACGGCAACCAGTACGGCGAGGCCGGCTCCCTCAACGAGTCGCTGGCCGACATCTTCGGCTCGAACGTCGAGTTCAGCGCCAACAACCCGAAGAACCCGCCGAACTACCTGCTCGGCGAGAAGCTCGGCCTGGACCAGAAGTTCCTGCGCCGCCTCGACAAGCCCTCCCTGGACGTGCTCGAAGGCGCCATCGACTACTGGTCACCGGCCGTCTACGACGCCGAGGTCCACGCCGGCTCCGGCGTCTCCTCGCACGCGTACTACCTGCTCGCCGAGGGCAGCGGCCGTAAGAAGATCGGCAGCGTCACCTACGACTCGCCGACCGTCGACGGACTGCCCGCGAAGGGCATCGGACGCGCCAAGGCCACGGCGGTCTACTACCGCGCCCTGACCCGCTACATGGTCTCCACCACCGACTTCCACGACGCCCGCAAGGCGACCCTGAAAGCGGCGAAGGACCTCTACGGGGCGGGCAGCACCGAGTACAAGGCGGTGAACCGGTCCTGGGCCGCCGTCAACGTGACCGCGGCCAACACCCCGGCCGCCCGGCACTGACGGCACACGACACTGTCAGGCCCACTGTCTCTCCACCTCGTCGGACACACCGAACCCGGCGTCGCAGGAGGGGCAGTGGGCCCTGCCGAAGACATACGTCAGGGCGAGCGCGACCTCGTCCCGGCCCGCCTCCACGGCCTCCCGGTGCAGACGGGCGCCGATCCCCTCGAGCCGTTCCGGAGCCGTGGGCACGAGCCGCGCCCGGCCCTCCTCGTCCTCCGCTCCCGGGCCGGTGACATAGTCGCCCGCCACGGAGAAGTGGCCGTAGGAACCGAAGGCGACGAAGAGGCCGTCCTCGCACGCGGGGCACTCCAGCTCGTACTCCTCGTTGAGCAGTCCCTCCAGCGCCGCGGCCCACACGCCGGCTTCCTCGAAGGCCAGGATGGCCATCTGGAGATAGACGAAGTCGCCCATCTCAAGGTCCCTCGCGGCGAACAGTCCGCGTGCGACGCCGAGCAGTTCCTCGATCTCATGGGCGCAGCGCTCGCGGCGGGCGGGGTCCGGGTCCGTCGTGATCAGCCCGGCCATCAGCACCGCCTGAAGCGGCTCGCCGGGCGCCCGGCCCAGCGCGATGTCCGCGAGGACCGGCATCGCCGCCCAGCTCGCCTCGTACACCGACCCCTGATGGCACAGCGCGGACCACAGGTCGTTCCACACCTTGCCGTCGTCGGGGCCGCCGAGCTGCGCGAAGAGCCCCGGGATGTCCTCCGCGCTGCCGTACGCGTGGGTCAGCTCGGCCCAATTGATCGTCGTCATGGGGCGATTGTGCCTACCGGCACTGACAGCCCGGTCACAGACGAATCCTGCTTCTTTTATTGACGACGGAAAAGAACCCCTCTAAGTTCCCGGCCATGCGCCCGATCTCCCGCGCCGAGACGTTCCCCGTGAACACCCCCGCCGCCTCGCAGGTGTTCACCACCGTCCTGTCCCAAGGCCCGCTCGCCCGACTGGAGGTGGCCCGTCGGGTGGGTCTGTCCGCGGCCGCCGTCACCAAGGCGGTCCGGCCCCTCATCGAGGCCGGATACCTGGTGGAGGGTGCGGACGACGAGGCCCGCCCCGCACTCGGGCGGCCCGCGAACCTGGTGCGGGTCGACGGCGGACGCGCCCTGTTCATCGGCGTCAAGGTGACCGGCGACGAGATCATCGGCGTCCTCACCGACCTGTGCTGCCGCATCCGCGTCGCCCGCCATGTGCCGCTTCCCGACCGTGCGGCCAAGGCGGTGCTGGCGTCCGTCGCGGGCCTGGTCCAGGACCTGCTGACCGAGGCGGACGGCGTCCCGGTACTGGGCCTCGGCGTCGCCGTCTCCGGAGACGTGGACCGGACCGAAGGCACCGTCCGCTACTCGCCGTTCCTCGACTGGCGCGACGTACCCCTCGCCGAACTCGCCGCTCTGACCACCGGGTTGCCGGTCACCGTCGACAACGACGTGCGCGCCCTCACCGTCGCCGAGCAGTGGTTCGGCGCCGGCGCGGGCCTGTCCGACTTCGCCGTGGTGACCGTCGGCGCGGGCATCGGCTGCGGCCTCGTGGTGCACGGCCGGGTGGTCGCCGGGGCCCACGGCGTGGCCGGCGAGATCGGCCATGTGACCGTCGACCCGAACGGCCCCCTGTGTCACTGCGGCAACCGCGGTTGCGTGGAGGCGATCGCGGGGGAGGCCGCGATCGTCCGCCGGATCCGGGAGATCACCGGCGTCGAAATCGCCGACGCGGCCGAGGCGTTGACCCTGGCCCGCCGCGGCGTCGCCGGAGCCCGAGAGGTGTACGCACGGGCCGGCGAGGCGATCGGCCGCGGCATCGCCACCGTCGCCAACCTCCTCGGTCCCGAACGCGTGATCATCTCCGGCGAGGGGCTCGCCGCCTACGACCTGTTCGCCGAACAGATCCGCGACGCGTTCGTCGCGGCCGCCTTCGGCTCCGCCGCACAGTGCGATGTCCTCACCCGCCCACTGCCCTTCGAGGAGTGGGCCCGCGGGGCCGCGGCCACCGCGATCCAGTCCTTCGTCCGAGCCGACGTATAACTCCCACGACCCAGGAGGTACGACCCATGCGGTCATCCTCGTACTCCGTCATGCCCGCACGCACCCTCAGAGCCCTCGTGGTCCTGGCTCTCGCCGCCGGTGCCGTCACCGTCGCACCGACGGCCGGCGCCGAGACCTCCGCCCCCGCCCTCGCCGCCAAGCCCTACATGGGCTGGACCAGCTGGAGCATGCAGTCGTCCAAGTACCCCGGCCTCAACCCGGACGGCGACTACAGCTACCTCACCGAGGCCAACGTCCTCAAGCAGAGCGACGCGATGGCCGCCAAGCTCAAGAAGTTCGGCTACGAGTACGTCAACATCGACGCCGGCTGGTGGATGGACAAGACCTGGAAGTCCGGGTTCGACCAGTACGGGCGCCAGAAGGCCGACCCGGTCCGCTTCCCCAGCGGCATGAAGGCCGTCGCCGACCGCATCCACGCCAAGGGCCTCAAGGCCGGCATCTACCTGCCGGCCGGCCTGGAGAAGGGGGCCTACGGCGAGGGCAGGACGCCGATCTGGAACGCCGACGGCTGCACCACCGCCGACATCGTCTACGGCGACCTGCGCACCACCAACGGCTGGGACAGCTCCTACAAACTCGACTTCTCCCGCCCCTGCACCGCGAAGTACATTGACTCCCAGGCCCGGTTGATCGCCGACTGGGGCTACGACTTCCTCAAACTCGACGGCGTGGGCCCCGGCTCCGGCAAGAGCGGCGACCAGTACGACAACGTTGCCGACGTGGCCGCTTGGAACAAGGCGATCGCCGCCACCGGCCGCCCGATCCACTTCGAACTGTCCTGGTCCCTCGACATCGGCCACGCCGAGGACTGGAAGAAGTACTCCCAGGGCTGGCGCGTCGACACCGACGTCGAGTGCTACTGCAACACCCTCGTCAGCTGGGAGAACTCCGTAGACGACCGCTGGGACGACACCCCCGCCTGGACCCGGCACGCCGGTCCGGGCGGCTGGAACGACCTCGACTCCCTCGACATCGGCAACGGCGAGATGGACGGTCTCACCAAGGCGGAACGGCAGAGCTACGCCACCCTGTGGGCCATCGCCAAGTCGCCCCTCTACACCGGCGACGACCTCACCCGCCTCGACTCCTACGGCCTGTCCCTGCTGACCAACCGCGAGGTCATCGCCCTCAACCAGGGCGTCGCCCCGCCCGCGCACCCGGTCACCCCGTCCGACCCCCAGCAGGTGTGGGCCGCGAAGAACCCCGACGGCACCTACACCGTCGCCCTGTTCAACCTCGCCGACGCCCCCGCCGCCGTCACCGCCGACTGGGCGACCCTCGGCTTCACCGGAAAGGCGGCCGTCCGGGACCTCTGGAACCACGAGAGCCTCGGCACCTACAAGAACAGGATCACCCAGGCCCTACCGGCGCACGGCTCACGTCTGTTCACGGTCACCCCGCGCGGGGACCGGCTCACCTGGACGGGCATCGAGGCCGAGTCCACCACGAACACCCTCGGCGGCAACGCCTCCGTCGCCGACTGCTCCGCCTGCTCCGACGGAAAGAAGGTCGGCAACTTGTACCTCGGCTCCAAGCTGACCTTCAACGACGTCGTCGTCGCCCGGGCGGGCACCTACCAGATCAAGGTCTCGTACATCAGCGGCGACGCCCGCTCGGTGGACGTCTCGGCGAACGGTGGCGGCGCCACCCGCCACAAGCTCCCCGCCACCGGCGACTGGGGGACCGTGTCCAGCGTGTACGTGCCCGTGACGCTCAAGGCCGGCTCCAACACGATCACCTTCGACAGCGGCACGGGCTACGCACCGGACATCGACCGGATCGACGTACCGAAGTCGTCCTGAACGACCCTCCAGGAGCCGCCATGACCCCCGAACCGTCCAGACGCACCCTCCTCGCCCTCGCCACCGCGACCGGAGCCCTCGCCACGCTCCCCGCCTTCACCGCCTCGGCCGCACCGCGGCGGCCCGAGGCCTCGTACGACACCGCCGCACACGACGAGCTCTGGTGGCAGGCCCCCGCCGACGAGCACTCGATGATCGAACAGGGCCTGCCCATCGGCAACGGCCGTCTCGGCGCCCTCGCGAGCAACGACCCCGGCCGCGAACTCCTTCTCGTCACCGACGCCACGATGTGGACCGGCGGTCTCAACGACACGCTCGACGCGGACGGCCAATTCCCGTACGGCCGACAGGATTTCGGCTCCTTCACCCTGCTCGCCCGGCTCGCCGTCGACATCCCCGACCACGACCTGTCCGCCGTCTCCGGCTACCGCCGCACCCTCGACCTCGACCGAGGCGTGATCACCACGTCGTACGTCCGCTCCGGAGTGACGTACCGGCGGCAGATCTTCGCCAGCCGGACCGACGACGTGATCGTCCTGCACTTCTCCCAGAGCGGAGGCGGCCGGTACTCCGGCACGGTGGCGCTGGAGGGGACGCACGGCGAGGGGAGCTCGGTGTCGTTCGGGGCGGCCTTCGCGAACGGGCTGCGCTACGGGGCCGCCGTGACGGCGTACGGCGCCGGTGGCACGGTCACCGCCGGCGGCTCGGGCATCGCCTTCGCCCGCTGCAAGGACCTCACCGTGGTCCTCAGCGGTGGCACCAACTACGCGCCCGACGCCGCCACCCACTACCGGGACCCGTCCCTCCACCCCGAGAAGCTGGCCCGCACCAAGGTCCGGGCCGCCGCCCGCCACACGGCGGACACCCTGCTGCGCACCCATGTCGCCGACCACCGTGCCCTGTTCGGGCAGCTCGACGTCGCCCTCGGCACGTCATCCGAGGAGCAGCGCTCCCTCGACACCTGGGAGCGGATCCGGGCGCGCGCCCGGGACGGCGTGCCCGACCCCGAACTGGAGGCCCAGTACCTGCAGTTCGGCCGGTATCTGATGATCGCGGGCTCACGCGGCAGTCTGCCCCTCAACCTCCAGGGGCTGTGGCTCGACGGCAACGACCCGGACTGGATGGGCGACTACCACACCGACATCAACCTCCAGATGAACTACTGGATGGCCGACCGGGCCGGACTGTCCGAATGCTTCGACGCCTTCACGGACTACTGCGTCGACCAGCTCCCGTCCTGGACCGAACTGACCCGGACCCTCTTCAACGACCCGCGCAACCGCTACCTCAACTCGACCGGAAAGATCGCCGGCTGGACCGTCGCCATCTCCACCAACCTCCATGGCGGGATGGGCTGGTGGTGGCATCCGGCGGGCAACGCCTGGCTGTGCGACTCCCTCTGGGAGCACTACGAATTCACCGGGCGCCGCTCCCATCTGGAGAAGATCTACCCGCTGCTCAAGGGCGCCTGCGAGTTCTGGGAGGCCCGACTGCTCACCACCACCCTCCCGGGCACCTCCCAGGAGGTGCTCATCGCGGACAGCGACTGGTCGCCCGAGCACGGGCCGCTCGACGCCAAGGGCATCACCTACGCCCAGGAGCTCGTCCGGTCGCTCTTCGGCAACTACTGCGCCGCGGCGGCGGAGTTGAAGAAGGACACCGGCTTCGCCGACACGATCGCCGGTCTTCGCAAGCGGCTGTATCTGCCGCAGGTCAGCCCCACCACGGGCTGGCTGGAGGAGTGGATGTCCCCCGACAACCTCGGCGAGACCACTCACCGGCATCTGTCCCCGCTCGTCGGCCTCTTCCCCGGCGACCGGATCCGGCCCGACGGCTCCACCCCCGCCGCCCTCGTCGAGGGCGCCACGGCCCTGCTCACCGCGCGCGGCATGGAGAGCTTCGGCTGGGCGAACGCCTGGCGGAGCCTGTGCTGGGCCCGGCTCAAGAACGCGGACAACGCCTACCAGCTGGTCGTCAACAACCTCCGTCCCTCGACCGACGGCGGCAACGGCACCGCCTTCAACCTCTTCGACATCTACGAGGTGGAACAGGGTCGCGGCATCTTCCAGATCGACGGCAACTTCGGCACCCCGGCCGCGATGATCGAGATGCTGCTGTACTCGCGCCCGGGCCACCTCGAACTCCTCCCGGCCCTCCCGGACGCGTGGGCCGCCTCCGGATCTCTCACCGGGGCCGGTGCGCGCGGCGGTTTCGTCGTCGATCTACGGTGGAGGGATGGGAAACCGACCGAGGCACGCATCCGCAGCATCGGCGGCCGCACCACGACGGTCGCGTACGCCGGGACCTCCCGGACCGTGGCACTGAAGCCCGGTGCGTCCGTGACGCTCAAGGACCTCGACCGATGAAGGGCCGCCCCGCCCGGACCGTCCGGCTGCTGGTCGTCACGCTCATGGCGGCCGTCCTTCAGGCCGCACCGGCGCGAGCCGCCGTCCAGAGCCCGCCCGACGGGGTCGTCACCTGGGGCGCGAGCGCCGACCGCATCGGTGAGGCGGTCGCCGACCGCGGCTACCGCATGGTCGTGCACACCAGCGTCGCCGGCCGTGACCCGCGCATCCGGCTCTCCAATGCCTTCGGCGACCGACCGGTGACCTTCGACAGTGTCTACGCGGGCATCCAGAAGGAGGGTCCCGAACTCGTCCGCCGCACCAACCGCCGGCTCACCTTCGACGGTTCGACGTCCGTCACCGTCCCGCCCGGCGCCACGGCGTACAGCGACCCGCTACCGGGCAAGCTGGCCGCCGGGACCGACCTGGTGGTCAGCGTCCACTCGCCGGACGCGGCGGGCCCGCTCACCGGCCACTGGATGGCCATGCAGACGTCGTACGCCACCCAGGGCGACCACACCGCCGAGGAGGGCGGTGCGCACTGGACCGAGACCATCGGGTCCTGGTTCTACCTGGACGCGGTGTCGGTGCGCGCCGACGCCGGTGCCGTGGTCGCGCTCGGAGACTCCATCACCGACGGCTGGCAGTCCACGACCGACGTCAACCGCCGCTGGCCCGACTACCTGGCCCGTCGGCTCCAGAAGTCGCAGAACGCGGTCAAGGGCGTGGCCAACGAGGGGATCTCCGGCAACAAGGTGCTGGCGGACGGCGCCGGGCAGAGCGCCCTGAACCGGCTGGACCGGGACGTGCTCTCCCAGCCCGGCGTGCGGACCGTGTTCCTCTTCGAGGGCGTCAACGACATCAAGGCCCACACCGGCGTCACCGCCCAGGACCTGATCGACGGCTACCGGGAGATCGTCGACCGGGCGCACGCGGCCGGCACGTGCGTGGTCGGCGCCACCGTCGCGCCCTTCAAGGGCTGGTCGGAGTGGGACCCGGCCGCCGAAGCCGTACGCCAGGAGGTCAACGCGTTCATCAGGAACAGCGGCGAGTTCGACGCGGTCACCGACTTCGACCGGATCCTGCGCAGCCCCTACGACCAGGAGCGGATGCTCCCCGCCCTGGACGGCGGGGACCACATCCACCCCAACGACAAGGGGATGCAGGCCATGGCGGACGCCGTCGACCTGCGGAGCCTCGACTGCCCGGACCGTTGATCACTCCGGGGCGATCAGGCCTTCCCGATAGGCGACGGCCACCGCCTCGGTACGGCTCGCGGCGCCCAGCTTGGCCAGGATGTTGGAGACGTGCACGCTCGCCGTCTTGCCGCTGATGAACAACTCCTCGCCGATCTGCCGGTTGCTGCGGCCCAGAGCGAGGAGGCGCAGCACGTCCTGCTCGCGGGCGGTCAGGGGCGAGGGGCCGTCCGGGTTCTTCGCTGCCGCCGACAGCCGGCCCCGGCGTATCAGCGTGTCCGCCTCCTCCAGCAGGAGTGTGGCCCCGAGCCGTACGGCCGTCTCCCGCGCCGCACCGGCCTCGACGGCCGCCTCCTCGCGGCGCTCGCCCACCAACAGGGCCTCCGCGTACCGGAGTTGGCAGCGCGCATGCTCGTAGGTGTCACCGAAGTCGAACGCGGCGACCGTCTTCTCCCAGGCCGCCATATCCGGCCCGGTCACCGCCCGGGCCCACTCCGCCTCGGCGCGCGCCAGCCACGCCTGTCCCTCCGGCCCCTGCGGAGTGCCGTCCTCCCCGCGCGCGGCCGTGTGCCGGGCCAGTTCCACCAGTTCGTCCGCCGTGGCCTTCCACCGTCCCGCGCCCGCCTCGTCGCCGGTGAGGCGCAGCCCGGCAGCCGTGTCGGCGACCGCGGACAGTGCCCGGGCGGCGAGCCGGACCGTGACGTCGGGACGTGTGCCCGCGTCGTCGGTGAGGGCCTTGACCGTCGACCGAAGCTGCTCCACGGCGGCCTCGGCGTCACCGCGCAGTGCCGCCGCCTCGGTCAGCGCGATGCCCGCGACGAGCGTGGCCATCCAGTCGAAGGGTCCCTGGAGGAGGGCACGGGCCCGGTCGGCGGCCGTGAAGTCACCGCGCGCGAGGGCGACATAGAGCGCGGGTCCGGCCGCGTACCCACTGAGCGCGGGCAGTTCGGCCCTGCCGGACACCGCGCGCAGGCACTCGTCCCAGCGGCCCAGCGTGTACAGCACCACGAGCTGGAGATGGCGCATCGCCCGCGGGTAGGCCGAGGACAGCAGCCCGGCCCGGCGGGCCCGGTCCAGGCCCTCGGCCAGCAGGGGGAGCGACTCCTCGAGGTCGCCGGTCTCGTAGGAGCCGATGGCGAGATTGAACAGCGCGCGCATCTCCACGGGCGCGTTGCCCGCGGCGTGGGCCAACTCCCTGGCCTCACTGATGCGTCCGCGGCCCTCCGGGGTGCCGCGGCCGCCGCTCTCGAGGGCGGCGAGGGAAATGATCAGGTCCGCACGGGCGTCCTTCGCGTCCAGTTGCTCGGCGACGCGCAGGGCCTCGCGGGCGACCCGGAGCGCGGTCTCGTTCTCGCCGACATGACGGGCCGCCATGACATGGGTGGCGGCTGCCCACACCCAGGTCCGCGACGGCGGATCGGCCGGGATGAGGGCGAGCGCCTCGCTGCTGTACTGGAACGCCGCGGTGAGGTTGTCGACGTCGATCAGGTTCCCGGCGAGCGTGTAGCGGACGCGGGCGGCGAGTTCGGAGTCGGCGTCCTGGTCGGTACCGGCCAGCGCGGCCCGGGTGAGGGAGACCGCGCGGTGCAGCTCACCGGCGTGCGCGGCCGCCGCGGAGGCGCGCAGGGTGAGCGTGACCCGCTCGTCGGAGGGGCGGGCGGCCGGTTCCACCGCCGACCACAGGTCCAGGGCCGTCTCGAGGTGCCGCAGCTCCTCGGCGGGTGCGCCGACCCGCTGGGCGTGGTCCGCGGCCTCCAGCGAGGCGGCCAGCGCCTCGGCCAGGTCATGGCTCTCACGGTAGTGGTGGGCACGCTCGGCGGCGGACTCGGCCCGGTGCCCGTGGCCGGCCAGCAGGCGGGCGAACGCGCCGTGCAGCCGGGCCCGTTCACCCGGGAGCAGATCGGCGTAGACGGCCTCCCGGGCCAGAGCGTGCCGGAAGGAGTACGTGTCCCCGTCCCCGGGCACCAGGAGCTGCCGCCCGACGGCCTCCCGCAGCGCCGACTCCAGCTCGTCCTCGGGAAGCCGGACCGCGTCCCGCAGCAGTGCGTGCTCGACACGGCGCCCGGCGACGGCAGCGGTACGCAGCACCTGCTGGGCGGTCTCCGAGAGCTGCTCGAAGCGGATGAGCAGCACGTCGGCCAGCCCGCTCGGCACCCCGCCCATCTCGGTGTCCGTGGCCGCGACCAGTTCCTCGGCGTAGAAGGCGTTGCCCTCGGCCCGTGCCACGATGCCCCGGACCGTGGCGTCCGGCAACGGCCGGTCCTGGAGCGCCTGCACGAGCCGTGTCACCTCGGCGTCGCCCAGCGGCCGCAGTTCCAGCCGCTCCACAGCGGGCAGCCGTACGAGTTCGGCGAGCAACGGCCGCAGCGGATGACGCCGATGCAGATCGTCGGCCCGGTACGACGCGAGGACCGCCAGCCGATGGGTGGGCGCCCCGCCCGCCGACCGCTGCAGGATGCCCCGGCTGAGCAGGAACCTCAGCAGGTCCCGCGAGGACTGGTCGGCCCAGTGCAGATCCTCCAGCACCAGCAACAGCGGTGCGACATCGGCCAGATCGGCCAGCAGCCCCGCCATGCCCTCGAACAGCTGCAACCGTCCGCCGTCGCCCTCGCCCCCCAGCAGCCGCCCGGCCACCGGATGCCCCGAGAGCACGGGAGCGAACCGCTCGTCGGAGGCGAGGATCCCCAGGATCTCGGTGAACGGCAGATACGGCAGTCCGACGTCACCGAGGTCCACACAGTGCCCGGTGAGCACGGTCATCCCGGCACGGGCGGCCCGCTCGGAGGCTTCGCCGAGGAGCCGCGTCTTGCCGACTCCGGCGTCCCCGGCGATCAGTACGGCACGCGCTTCACCGCCGCGGGCACGCGACAGCACACCGTCGAGCCGGGCGAGTTCGTCGGCACGGCCGATGAGCGGAGAAGAGAAGGAGGTCGGAGGCACAAACACATCCTGTCACCAAAGCACAGAAGCCCCCGAGCCAATTAGCCCCGCAACGTCTTCGCCCAATCCGCCGGAACCCGTCCCTGCGGACCCGGCGCCGGCTGATCCACCGGATGACTGTCCGGTGCCGCGAGCGAGGGCCCGGACTCGAACATCTCCTTGGTCGAGAAGTTCCAGTACCACTTCTCACCCGGCTCGAAGCTCTGCACCAACGGATGCCCGGTCTCCTGGAAGTGTGCCGTGGCGTGCTTCGCGGGCGAGGAGTCGCAGCACCCCACATGTCCGCACTGCGCACACCGTCGCAGATGGAACCACCACCCGCCCGCGGCATCGCACTCGACGCACCCGTTCCCGCTCGGCGGCACGTCGGCGTCGAGTCCCTGGATCTCGGTCATTCCCACTCCTCGCTCGTGTCACTCTCCGCGGCGGTGAGCGGAAGCAGCACCTGGAACCGCGTGTCCCCCGGCCGGGACTCCACCTGAAGCGTCCCGTGATGCTTGTTCACCACGATCCGCCACGAGATGTCGAGACCGAGCCCCGTCCCCTCACCCACCGGCTTCGTGGTGAAGAACGGATCGAAGATCCGGCTGCGGATCTCCTTCGGCACCCCCGGCCCCGTGTCCCGGAACTCCACCAGCAGCCGCTCATGATCGAGCGCCGTCCGCACGGTCAAGGTGCCTTCCCCGCCCGCACTGTTGATCGCGGCGACCGCGTTGTCGATCACGTTGGTCCACACCTGGTTGAGTTCCGCGGGGTACGCGGGGATCTTCGGGAGCGTCCGGTCGTACTCCTTGACGACCTTGATCCGCTGTCCGATCTTGCCGGACAGCATCAGCAGGGTGCTGTCCAGGAGTTCGTGCACATCGGCGTTCTGGAACGGTGCCCGGTCGAGCTGCGAGTACTGCTTGGCGGCGTCGACGAGGTGGGAGATGCGGTTGGTGGAGTCGTTGATCTCGTCCATCAACAGCTCGGTCTCGACGGTGTAGTTGAGCCAGCCGATCGCGTTGGGCAGGAGGTCCCCGTCCACGGCCGCGGCGACCTGGTCCAGCCAGTCCACGTCGAGACCGGCCTGCACGAAGGTGGGAGCGAGCCGCCAGCCGTTCTGGATGTCGTGGTCGTCCAGCCAGTCGGTGACCGCGTCCTCGCGGTCCGAGGCCTCCAGCGGGCTCAACGTCGGTGCCTTGGCGACGCGTTCGGCGGTGCGGTCCTGGATGTCGATGAGGTTCGCCATGACCTCGGGGGCGTAGTTCCCCTGGGCGATGACGGCGAGCTTGTGCCGCATCTTGCCCACACGCTCCCGCAGGGTCGCGGTGGCCCGTACGGCGGCGGCCGCAGGGTTGTTGAGCTCGTGGGTGAGGCCGGCGGACAACGAGCCGAGCGCGAGGAGCCGTTCGCGCTGGCCGATGGCCCGCTGGGTGCTCTGCGAGCCGAAGAACAGCCCCTCCAGCAGGTGGACCGCCATCGGGAACCACTCCTGCATGAAGTCCGAGAACTTCTCACTGGGCAGCACGAAGAACCGCGTCGGCTCCGTGACCCGCATGGAGTTCTTGTAGTCCTGCCGCACCCGGTCCCCGAGGTAGGCCTGCATGGACCCCGCGTACACCCCGCTCTGCGAGGTCCGCGTGACCTCCACGTCGTCGCCGCCGACCCGGCGGGAGAGCACGACCGTGCCCTCGATCATCACGTAGAAGCAGGTGGCGGGCTCGCCCTCGGTGTAGACGGGCCCGGGTTCGAACTTCTCCACCCGACCGGAACTGCACAACTGCCCCAGCTGTTCGGGGGACAGCTTCTCGAACAGGAACAGCGCCCCGATCTCCGCGGGGCTGCACGGCACGAGCTGCCCGCTCATGACTGCTCCAGATACCGGTGGACGAGCATCACGGCCATGGCTCCCTCTCCGACGGCGGACGCGACCCGCTTGGCGGACTCGGCGCGGGCGTCTCCCGCCACGAACACGCCGGGGACGTTGGTCTCCAGGTGGTACGGCGGCCGGTCCAGCTCCCAGTCCGCCGGCGGCCGTCCGTCGGCGGTCAGGTCGGGCCCGGCCAGGATGAACCCGTGGTCGTCGCGCAGCACCGTGCCGTCCAGCCAGCCGGTCAGCGGGGCCGCGCCGATGAACACGAACATCCACTGCGCGTCGACGAGTTCGGTCTCCCCGGTGTCCACATCGCGCAGGGTGAGCTGCTCCAGATGGTCGGAGCCATGGGCGGAGTCGACGACGGTACGCGCGCGTACCGAGATGTTGGGGGCGTCGCTGATCTGCTGGATCAGGTAGTGCGACATCGACGCCGACAGGTCGGCGCCGCGCACCAGCAGGGTCACCGACTTGGCGCCCCGGGACAGGTACATCGCCGCCTGCCCCGCGGAGTTGGCGCCGCCCACGATGTAGATGTCCTGTCCCTGGCAGGAGGACGCCTCGGTCAGCGCCGAGCCGTAGTACACCCCGCATCCGGTCAGGTCGGTGCAGCCCGGCGCCTCCAGCTGCCGGTACGACACACCGGTCGCCAGGATCACGCTGTGCGCGGCGACCGCGGAGCCGTCCGAGAACCGCACGGTCCGGGCCGCCCCGTTCACCTCCAGGCCGGCCACTTCACGGGCGGTGAGGATCTCGGCGCCGAACTTGGCCGCCTGCCGCCGGGCCCGTTCGGTGAGCTGGGCGCCCGACACACCGTCGGGGAAGCCCAGGTAGTTCTCGATGCGTGAGCTCTGCCCCGCCTGCCCGCCGGTCGCGGACCGCTCCACGAGGACGGTCCGCAGCCCCTCCGAGGCGCCGTACACCGCGGCCCCGAGCCCGGCCGGGCCGCCGCCGATGACGACGAGGTCGTAGAAGTCCGCGGTGGGCGTCGTGGCCAGACCCACGTGCGCGGCCAGATCGGGTGCCTCGGGCTCGACCAGGGGAGTGCCGTCCGGGGTGATGACCACCGGCAGCCGCTGTCCGTCCTGGCCCGCGGCGGCCAGCAGCCGCTGTCCCTCGGGCTCCTCGGTCGAGTACCAGCGGTACGGCACCTGGTTGCGGGCCAGGAACTCCCGCACGTCCGAGGAGCGCGCCGACCAGCGGTGCCCGACGACCTTGGTGGCGGGCACCGGACGGTACTCGCTGCACCGCCAGGCCTCAAGGAGGTCGTCCAGGACCGGGTAGAGCTTCTCCTCCGGCGGGTCCCACGGCTTGAGCAGATAGTGGTCCAGATCCACGACGTTGATCGCGTCGATCGCCGCGTTGGTGTCCGCGTACGCCGTCAGCAGCACCCGGCGCGCGCCCGGATACACGTCGAGGGCCTGCTCCAGGAACTCGATGCCGTTCATCTGCGGCATCCGGTAGTCGGCCAGGATCACCGCCACCAGGTCCCCGCGCAGCTTCAGCTCGCGCAGCGCCTCCAGCGCGGACTCACCGGACTCCGCGCGCACGATCCGGTACGACTCGCCGTAGCGTCGCCGTAGATCCCGGGCGACGGCACGGGAGACCCCCGGGTCGTCGTCCACGGTCAGGATGACGGTCCGCGCTGATTCGGCGGCCTGTGCCATACGTCTCCCACCCCGAGAGTTCGGCTGCGACTGCGGCCCATCGTATGTTCGAAAGTCCCGGTCCGCTCAGGTTCGCGGCCCGTGGCCGCGGAGTACGCAGAACTCGTTGCCCTCGGGGTCCTCGAGCACCACCCAGGACTGCTCGCCCTGGCCGACATCCGCGTGCCGGGCGCCGAGTGCCAGGAGGCGGGCGACCTCGGCGGCCTGGTCGGCGGGGCGGAAGTCGAGGTGGAGGCGGTTCTTGATCGTCTTGCCCTCGGGAACCGGGACGAAGAGCAGGCCCGGCAGCCGGTCCTGCTCCGGCCGGATCTCGAACTCCTCAGCGCAGTCGTTGACCACCACCCAGCCGAGCGCCTCGGCCCACCAGCGGCCCAGGGTCTCCGCGTCGTGAGCATCCACGTTCACTTGTTCCCATTCCAGGCTCATGGCGGCAGCGTAGTGAAGACTTGGGCTGATGGACGACGTGACGACGACGCAGGGAGGCAGCCCTATGACGCGCCCGATCACCGCAGCGGTGGACGGATCCGAGGAGAGTCTGGCCGCACTGGACTGGGCGGCCCGGGAGGCGGTCCGCCGGGACCTGGCGTTGCGGGTGGTGCAGGCATGGCGGTTCGAGGCGTACGACGCCGTCGAGGTGGCCACCCCGGACACACAGGCCGGGTGGGTGCGGGAGACGGTGTCCGAGGCGACCCGGGCCGTCACCGGTCGGTACCCGGGGCTCACCGTGACCACCGACGTCCTGGAGGGCGGCACCGTCGAGACGCTGGTCGACGCGGCGGCGGACGCCGAGATGCTGGTGCTCGGCTCGCGCGGCCACGGGCCGGTCGTAGGGTTCCTGCTCGGCTCCGTCGGACAGCAGGTGATCGCCGAGACCGCGCGGCCTGTCGTGCTCGTACGCGCCGGGGACCAGCCCTCCGCGGAGGCCGCAGGCCGCGAGGTCGTCGTAGGCCAGCAGGGTGAGCCGGAGGACAGCGCCGCCGCCCTGCGGTTCGCGTTCGAGACCGCCGCGTCGCGCGGGGCGGCGGTGCGTGTCGTACGGGCCTGGACCCTGCCGCCGGTGTTCGCCTACAGCCCCGGCTCCCTGAAGCTGCTCGACGAGGCCGGGGGTCTGGAGCCGCGTGAGAAGCAGGCGCTGGGGGCCGCACTGGAGCCGTTGCGGGAACAGTTCCCCGACGTCCCGGTGGTGGAGCACGTCGAGATGGGCAGTGCGGGACAGGTGCTGCTGTCGGTGGCGGGGCGGGCCCAGCTGATGGTCGTCGGTCGGCGCGCCCACCGCACCGCCGTGGGCGCCCGGATCGGCTCCGTCGCCCACGGCGTGCTGCATCACGCGGAGTGCCCGGTGGCGGTCGTCCCGCCCGTCTGAGTCAGTTCTCGACGGTGGGCTGGAGCGTCTCCCGCGCCTTGGGCAGGACGTTCTCGATGTAGTCCTCGACCGCCGTGTCCAGGCCGATGTCGTGCTGCGCCCGCTCCGACAGGTACCAGCGGTGTTCGAGCAACTCGTGGTAGATCTCGGCCGCGTCCATCGACCCGCGCTGTTCGAGCGGCACCGCGCGCACGGTCGGGCGGAAGACGTCCCGCACCCAGCGGTGGGCGAGGACCTCGGGGCGGGCGCCGAGGGGGTCGCCCGGGGCGTAGTCGTCCTGGGTGGCCATCCAGCTCTCCAGGTCGTTCAGCAGCCGCCGGGCCTGGTTCTCCTCGGTGTCCAGGCCCGTCAGCCGCAGCAGCTGGCGCTGGTGGTGGCCGGCGTCCACGACCTTGGGCACGAAGGTGACCGTGTCACCGTTGGCCGCGTGCTCGATCTGCATCTCGGCCACGTCGAAACCGAGCTCGTTGAGACGGCGGATCCGGCGCTCGATGTAGTGGTACTTGCCCGCCGGATAGACGGACGTGCGGGTCAGCTCCTCCCACAGGCCGCGGTAGCGCGCGCAGATCTCCATGCCGAACTCGATCGGGTCGACGGAGGGGTGCAGCGCCCCGGAGGCCTCCAGGTCGAGGAGTTCGCCGCTGATGTTCACGCGGGCGAGGTCGAGGTCGTACTCGCGCTGGCCGTTGCTGAGCTGGGGGTGCAGTTCGCCGGTCTCGGCGTCGACGAGATAGGCGGCGTAGGCGCCCGCATCCCGGCGGAAGAGGGTGTTGGACAGAGAGCAGTCGCCCCAGGCGAACCCGGCCAGGTGCAGTCGTACGAGCAGGACGGCCAGGGCGTCCATGAGGCGGTGCATGGTCGCCGGCCGCATCGTCGTCTCGAACATCGACCGGTACGGCATCGAGCCGCCCAGATGGCGGGTGACCAGGACGGACTCCAGCGGTTTGCCGTCCTGGTCGGTGCGGCCGGTGACCACGGCCAGGGGATCCACGGAGGGGATGGCGAGCCGGTCGAGGTCGCGGAGCATGTCGTACTCGTTGAGGGCGGGTCTTGCGGCGAGCTCCTTGACGGCGATCACCTCGTCGCCGGCGCGGGCGTAGCGCACGATGTGCCGGGATATGCCGCGCGGGAGCGGGACCAGGACCTCTTCCGGCCACTCCTCCAGGGGCACGTCCCAGGGCAGCTCCAGCAGGAGCGCGGGGTGCTCCGGGTTCGTCGCGCTGATCTGCAGTGCCATGGGCCGTTCGTCCTCGCCTCGCGGGTGATCGTCACCTCACCTTAGAGGGCGCGCTCCCTGGCCTGAAGTGCCGCTTCACGGACCGGACCGCGGTGCGCCGGACCATGGCCCGGGAGCAGGAGGTCACCCTCCAGGGCGGCGAGGACGTCCAGCGAGGCCACGGCACGGGCGCGCTCGTGGTGGAACATGTCCGGCAGCAGCTGAGGGCCCTTGACCCGCGAGGTCGGGTGGCCGCTCACCAGGGCGTCACCGGAGATCAGTACGCCGGAGTCCGGAAGGTGGAAGGCGGCGTGTCCGTCGGTGTGTCCCGGCGTGTGCACGGGGACCGGTCGGCCCGGCAGGTCGAGCGCGCCCTTGGAGGGGAACACCTCCGGATCGGTGACCGGGACGTGTGCCTTGCCTCCGGAGCGGATCGCGCGCAGCGCCCACGGCAGGACACCCGGCCGCCGGCCGTTCCTCACCACGTCACCGACGGTCACCTGGTGCAGGAACTCCCGGCGGGCATGCGGCACTTCGTCGTCACGGAGGTACACGGGCGTGCCGTACGTGGCGCGCAGGTACTCGGCCGAACCCAGATGGTCGTTGTGGGCGTGCGTGATCAGCACCGCCGCGACCGCCTCCGGTGAACTGCATCCAGAACAGGAACCGCGTCACGCGCGTGCGGCGGGACGGGCCCTCGCCCAGCGGAAGGGCTGCCTCCGGCGCCGTCCGCCGGAGGCAGCCCCCTGCGTGCTTCCGAAGCAGCCGCCTCTCTGCCTCAGTGCACGCCGTGCGGGCGGAACTGGACGCTGATGCGCGGTCCCGCGGCGCGCGTGGTCTTCGGTACGGAGTGCTCCCAGGTCCGCTGGCAGGAGCCGCCCATCACGATCAGGTCGCCGTGGCCCAGCGGGCGGCGCACGGTGTCGCCGCCGCGCATCGGACGCAGCAACAGGTCGCGGGGTGCGCCGACGGAGAGAATGGCGACCATGGTGTCCTCGCGGGCGCCCCGGCCGATCCGGTCGCCGTGCCAGGCGACGCTGTCCCGGCCGTCGCGGTAGAAGCAGAGCCCGGCCGTGGTGAACGGCTCGCCCAGCTCCTCGGCATAGTGCGCGGTGAGCGCCTCGCGGGCCCGGGTCAGCACCGGGTGCGGCAGTACGTCGTCCACGCCGTAGAACGCCAGCAGCCGCGGTACGTCGACGACCTGGTCGTACATCGTCCGGCGTTCGGCCCGCCACGGAACCTCGGAGGCGAGCTGTTCGAACAGCGCGTCGGAGCCGCCGAGCCAGCCAGGGAGTACGTCGATCCAGGCACCGTGTCCGAGCGCGGTCCGCCGGATCGCGTCGAGCGGGCCGAGGCGGAGCTCGTCGGTCTGGTCGAAGAGGGAGGCCTGGAGGTGCGTGGTCATGGATCCAGCGTACTCCCTATTCGAAAATTTGTTCCCATCGTGTGGTGGTGTCTCCAAACCCGGCTCTGTCGATACATCGTTGTATCGGATACATTCCCGTATCGAACGGAGGGCCGGACATGGCACTGGAGGGCACGACCAAGCGCGTGACCAAGCGCCGGGTCCGCACGCGCGCCAACCTCCTGGACGCCGCGTTCTCGGTCTTCGCCGCCAAGGGCTTCGGGCGGGTCTCCATCGAGGAGGTCTGCGAGGCCGCCGGCTACAGCCGCGGCGCCTTCTACTCGAACTTCGACAGCCTGGACGAGCTCTTCTTCGCCCTCTACCGGCAGCGGGCGGGCCTGATCGCCGACCAGGTCTCCGGCGCGCTGGCCCTGGACGGACCCGACCTCGACGTGCCCGCCGCCGTGGACCGCGTCACCGAGGTGCTGCTCCTGGACCGGGACTGGCTCCTGGTGAAGACCGACTTCCTGGTGTACGCCGCCCGGGAACCGGCCGTCGCGCAGACCCTGCTGGAGCACCGGGAGCGGCTGCGCCGGGCGGTCGCCGAGCGGCTGGCCCGGGCGCAGGGCCACACCGCGCTGCCCGCCGTCCTCGGCGACCTCGACGGGGCCGCCCACGCCGTCGTCGCCGCGTACGACGGGGTCACCACCCAACTGCTGCTGGACCGGGACCTCGAGCGGGCCCGCGCCTGGCTCGGCCAACTGCTCACCGCGCTGCTGACCGACGGCAGCGACACCACCGTATGAGGAAGGGACGGTCGCCATGGATGCCGACGTCATTGTCGTCGGAGCGGGGCTCGCGGGCCTGGTCGCGGCGCATGAACTGACCAGCCGGGGCCGCAGGGTCGCGCTGGTCGACCAGGAGAACGCCGCCAACCTCGGCGGTCAGGCCTTCTGGTCCTTCGGCGGGCTCTTCCTCGTCGACTCCCCGGAGCAGCGGCGCCTCGGCATCAAGGACTCCTTCGACCTGGCCTGGAACGACTGGCAGGGCAGCGCCCAGTTCGACCGCGAGGACGACGAGGACTCCTGGGCGGTGCGCTGGGCACGCGCCTACGTCGAGTTCGCGGCGGGGGAGAAGCGGTCCTGGCTGGAGGGGCACGGCATCAAGTTCCTGCCGACCGTCGGCTGGGCCGAACGCGGTGACCTGCGCGCACACGGGCACGGCAACTCCGTGCCGCGCTTCCACGTCTCGTGGGGCACCGGCACGGGCGTCGTGGAGCCGTTCGTCAACTATGCCAAGCAGGCCGCCCGCGACGGGCTGCTCACCTTCTACTACCGCCACCAGGTCGACGGACTCGTCGTCGAGGACGGGCAGGCGCGCGGTGTGCGCGGCACCGTCCTCGCCGAGGACAACTCGGCACGGGGCGTGAAGTCCAACCGCGACCGCGTCGGCGACTTCGAACTCACCGCCCAGGCCGTCGTCGTCACCAGCGGCGGCATCGGCGCCGACCACGACATCGTCCGCCGCTACTGGCCCGAGCGCCTCGGCACCCCGCCCACCGAGATGGTCACCGGCGTCCCCGCGTACGTCGACGGGCGCATGCTCGACATCAGCGCGGAGGCGGGCGTACGCCTGGTCAACCGCGACCGCATGTGGCACTACACCGAGGGCGTGCAGAACTGGGACCCGATCTGGCCCGGCCACGGCATCCGGATCCTGCCCGGACCGTCCTCCATGTGGTTCGACGCCCTGGGCCGCCGGCTGCCCGACCCGTGTCTGCCCGGCTACGACACCCTCGGCACCCTGAAGTACCTGCGCACCACCGAGGACATCGCCGGCTACGACCACTCCTGGTTCATCCTCACCCAGAAGATCATCGAGAAGGAGTTCGCGCTGTCGGGCTCCGAGCAGAACCCCGACATCACCGCCAAGGACCGGATCGGGTTCCTCAAGGAGCGGGTGCTGGGCAAGGGGGCCCCGGGGCCGGTCGACGCGTTCCTGCGCAACGGGGCGGACTTCGTGACCGCGCCGGACCTGGAGCAGCTCGTCGAGAAGATGAACGCCCTGACGGACAAGCCGCTCCTCGACGCGGCCACGGTGCGCCGCCAGATCGAGGCCCGTGACCTCCAGATCGCCAACCCGTACAGCAAGGACGCCCAGGTCCAGGGCATCCGCAACGCCCGCCGCTACATCGGCGACAAGCTCGGCCGGGTCGCCACCCCGCACCGCATCCTCGACGCGGACGCCGGCCCGCTGATCGGCGTCAAGCTGCACGTCCTGACCCGCAAGACCCTCGGCGGCATCCAGACCGACCTGGACTCCCGCGCCCTGGGCGCCGACGGCAACCCGATCGGCGGACTGTACGCGGCGGGTGAGGTGGCCGGCTTCGGCGGCGGCGGCGTGCACGGCTACAACGCGCTGGAGGGCACCTTCCTCGGCGGCTGCCTGTTCTCCGGGCGGGTGGCGGGCCGGGCGGCGGCGCAGCAGACCGCGTGAGGCGCACCGGCTGAGAGCCGCTCAGTCCAGCAGGCGTGCGAGTACGGCCGCGTGGCTCTCCCCGGGAGCCTTCGCGGCCGTCAGCAGCGTGAGGGGCCCCTTGCGGGCCAGCTCGCGCACGTGGTCCAGGAGTTCGGCCGCCTCGGGTGCGGCCAGCTCCGCCTCGTAACGCCCGGCGAACTCCTCGTAGGACCCCTCACCCGCGTGGTACCAGCGGCGCAGCCCGGTCGACGGGGTCATGGCCTTGGGCCACTCGTCCACCCGCGCGGCCTCCTTGGACAGGCCGCGCGGCCACAGCCGGTCGACCAGGACGCGTACGCCGTCCTCCGGCTCGGGCGACTCGTAGACGCGGCGCACACGAACGCTCATGGCGGGGCCCTTCCACAGGGGTGGTGACGTGCCGGGAGCGTACTTCGGGGAGCGGCACGTCTTGACCGGCTCAAGGGTGAGTTCCTCCGAGATCACCTTTAGTGTGAAGCCGTCTGCCACCCGCCACCCGCCAACCGCAGGAGCGCACGTGCCTCAGGCCGTCAGACGCACCGTCGTCCTCGGAACCGTCCCCGTCGCCCTGGTGGCGCTGCTCGGGGCGGCCGCACCCCCGTCGACCGGCTCGTCCGGCGCCGGTGACCCGTACTTCCCGCTGGCCGGCAACGGCGGTTACCACGTCGGCCACTACGACCTGACCCTCCGCTACGACACGGACAGCCGCCACCTCGACGGCAAGGCCGTCCTCTACGCCCGCGCCACCCAGAAGCTCAGCCGCTTCGACCTCGACCTGAACGGGCTGAAGGTCACGAGCCTGACCGTCGGCCGTGACAAGGCCGCCTTCAGCCGCGACGGCCAGGAACTCGTCGTCACCCCGCGCAAGACCCTGCACAAGGGG
The DNA here is from genome assembly GCF_045041015.1 of Streptomyces sp. NBC_00019. Taxonomy (NCBI): domain Bacteria; kingdom Bacillati; phylum Actinomycetota; class Actinomycetes; order Kitasatosporales; family Streptomycetaceae; genus Streptomyces; species Streptomyces sp. NBC_00019. The sequence continues at coordinate 1,205,875 of NZ_CP108302.1, read as the reverse complement.
CAGTGGTTCCGCGTCACCGTCACCTACAACGGCAAGCCGGCCCCGGTCACCGACCCGGACGGCTCCCTCGACGGCTGGATCCCCACGGACGACGGAACCTTCGTCGCGGGGGAGCCGCAGGGCGCGATGACCTGGTTCCCCGCGAACAACCACCCCAAGGACAAGTCGTCGTACGACTTCACGATCACCGTCCCCAAGGGCCGCACCGCCGTCGCCAACGGCGTGTTCCTGGGGCAGGCGACCGCCCACGGGCAGACCACGTTCCGCTGGCGCCAGTCCGAGCCCATGGCCGCCTATCTGGCCACGGCGACGGTCGGGAAGTTCACGGTGGAGCGGTACTCGACTCGCGACGGCATCCAGGTCTACAACGCCGTCGACCCGCGCGAGGCCGACGCCGCCGCACCGGTCCTGAAGAAGCTGCCGTCCGTCCTGGCGTGGGAGAGCAAGCTCTTCGGGCCCTACCCGTTCAAGGCCGCCGGCTCGATCGTCGACCGGGCCCCGAACGTCGGGTACGCGCTGGAGACACAGACCCGGCCCGTCTACGACCGGGCCCCCGACCTGAGCACCCTCGTCCACGAGAGCGCCCACCAGTGGTTCGGCGACTCCGTCAGCCTGACCTCGTGGAAGGACATCTGGCTCAACGAGGGCTTCGCGACCTACGCCGAGTGGCTCTACGCCGAACAGCACGGCGGCGACAGCGCGCAGAAGTCCTTCGACGCGCTGTACGCCCGGCCGGCGAGCGACGGGCTGTGGGAGTTCCCGCCCGGTGACCCGGGCAGCGGCGCGAACATCTTCGGTACGCCCGTCTACGCCCGTGGCGCGATGGCCCTGCACCAACTCCGCAAGGCCGTGGGGGACCGGGTGTTCTTCCGGATCCTGCGGGCCTGGGCCGGCGAGCACCGGGACGGACACGGGACGACCGCCCAGCTCGTGCGCCTGGCGGAGCGCGAGTCCGGCAAGGACCTGGACGGTCTGTTCCGGACGTGGGTGTACCAGCAGGGCAAGCCGGCCGCACCCTAGAACCTGACGAGTTCCAAACAAGTGTCGGCGAGGGTCGACGCATGATCACACGCAGACCGCCTGTCGCGCTGTTGGCCGCCTCCCTCGTGCTCACCGGGTGCGGGGCAGGGGCGGTGGCGACCCCCGAGCGGCGGCCGCCGGCCACCACGTCGATCCGGCCAGTGCCGCCGATCTCCCTGGAGGTCGCCCCGCAGCAACTGCCCGGGCTGGGGCCGAAGACGTGGGCGAAGGTGCCGGACGACACCCGCCAGGCCGTCGTCGTCACCGGACGCGGCAAGAACTCCTCGCGGTCCACCGTCGTCCTGTACGCGCGCACCGACGACGGGTGGGAGGCCGGCGACCGTTGGCCCGCGCACAACGCGCTGCGCGGCTGGAGCGACCACCACCGTGCAGGCGACCTGCGCTCACCCATCGGCGTCTTCGGCCTCACCGACGCCGGCGGACGGCTCCGCGACCCCGGCACCCGGCTGCCGTACGACCACGGCACCGGCTTCACCGCGACCGGCACCGGCTTCGAGGGCGAACCCCTGGCGGGCTCCTTCGACTATGTGATCGCGATCAACTACAACCGCGAGCCCGGGACTTCACCCCTCGACTGGACCCGCCCGCTCGGCGCGGGCCGCGGCGGCGGGATATGGCTGCACGTCGACCACGACGGGCCCACCCAGGGCTGTGTCAGCCTCGCCGAGAAGCACATGAAGGAGCTCCTCCTGGCCCTGGACCCGGCCCGGCGTCCGGTCGTCGTCATGGGCGACGCCGACTCCCTGGCCCGCTGAGCGGCTTAGGATCCGCCAGGTGTGCGCACATGTGCTGGTCGCCGAGGACGACGAGATGCAGGCCGAACTCATACGCCGCTCCCTGCTGGCGGAGGGCCACACCGCCACCGTGGTCCACGACGGCGGCGCCGCCCTCGACGCGGTGCGACGGCTGAGACCCGACCTGGTCGTGCTGGACCTGATGCTGCCCGTGGTCGACGGCCTCGGTGTGTGCCGGGCGCTGCGGCGGGTGGACGACACCCCGGTGCTCATGCTCACCGCCCGCTCCTCCGAGGACGACGTGCTGCTCGGCCTGGACGTGGGCGCCGACGACTACATGACCAAGCCCTACAGCCCTCGTGAGCTGATGGCCCGGATCCGTACGGTTCTGCGGCGCAGCGGACGCACCGCGGGCGTCGTACGGGCCGCGGGGCTGCAGGTCGATCCCGTACGGCACGAGGTGCGGTGCGAGGGCGAGGAAGTGGAGTGCACGCCCGCCGAGTTCGCGATCCTGCTCGCCATGGCCGCCGAACCCGAGCGGGTGTTCTCCCGGCGGCAGTTGCTGGAGTGCACCCGTGGCATCGACCGGTCGTCCACCGAGCGGGCCGTGGACGTCCACATCATGAACCTGCGGCGCAAGACCGAGACGGATCCGCGCAGGCCGGTCCGGCTGCTGACCGTGTTCGGCGTCGGCTACAAGCTCAGCGGCGGCCGCGGATGAGCCGCCGCATACCCCTGCGCAAGCGCCTCTCGGTGCGGCTGCTGATCACCTCCGTGCTCATCGCCGTGTGCTCGGTGGCCGCGACCGCCTGGCTGGCGGTGGAGACCACCACCCGTGCGCTGCGGGAGGAACAGGGCCAGGTCCTCGCCGAGGACATGGACGTCCTGGCCCGGCTGAGCGGGTATGCGGCAACGCACCGGGACTGGCGGGGCGTCGGGTCGGTCGTCCGCACGCTGTCCGAGAGGACGGGCCGGCGTATCGCCCTGACCACCACCGACCGCCGGACCCTCGTCGACTCGGCGCCGCCCGGCACCTCCCTGCCGCCGCGCGCCGCGGCCACCGTCGACCCCCTGCGCACCGACACCTACACCGAGCGCGGGGCGCAGCGCAGCGGCATCGATCCGCGGGTGGTGGGGCCGTACCGGCTGACGGCCGGGGAGCGGGCCAGGCTGGGAAAGCTGGCCGTGGTGCGGCAACAGTGCTTCGCCCGTAACGGCATCGAGACCAGCATCGTCAGGATGCCGAGCGGCCGCCCGTTCCTGAGCGAAGACGTCGAGACGCCCCTCGAGTGCGCCGACGGGAAGCTCAACACCCCGACCGCCGGTGAGGAGAAGGCCCTCGCGGACCTGATGGAACATGCCCGCGGCTGCCTGGGCGGGCAGGACCTGAAGTTGGTCGCGCCGCTGTTCATCTCCCTCGACGGCACGGACCGGGGCGTGGGCGGCCGCTATCAGGTGGGAAAGACCGACGTGGAGCCCGGGTCGGAGGCCGCCCGCACCGCGCAGAACTGCGTCGACAGTGCGCGCCGCGCCCAGCTCGACCCCTATGTCGCGCCGACCGCCGAGCTGTTCCTGGGCGGCGGGGACCGGACCGCCGTGCGGTTCGACATGTCACCGGCCAACAAGGCCAAGGTCGTCGGTGTCGCCGGGCTCGTGCTCGCCGTCACCGTCGCCGTGACCGCCCTCGTCGCCACGCGGCTCGTCCGGCCGCTGCGCGCGCTGACCGCGGCGGCCCAGCAGCCGCCGGAGCTGCATGTGCGGGTGCCCGTGACCACGCGGGACGAGACCGGCATCCTCGCCGCGGCCTTCAACGACCTCACCGAACGCCGGGAACGGCTGGAAGCGCAGCGCAAGGCCATGGTCAGCGACATCGCCCATGAACTGCGCAGTCCGCTCACCAACATCCGCGGCTGGCTGGAGGTCACCAAGGACGGGGTCGTGGCTCCGGACCCGGAACTGCTCGCGTCGCTGCACGAGGAGGCCCTGGTCCTCCAGCGAGTCATCGACGACCTCCAGGACCTCGCCGCCGCCGACGCGGACACGCTGCGGCTGCACCGGGAGCCCGTCCGTGCCGACGAGTTGATCGGTCAGGTCGCCGCGGCGTACCGGGTGGCCGCGGACACGGCGGGCGTCACCCTGCGCACCGAGACGGAGGGCACGCCGTGGCTGGACGCCGACCCGGTGCGGATGCGGCAGGCGCTCGGCAACCTCGTCTCCAACGCTCTTCGGCACACGCCCGCGGACGGGACCGTCACCCTCGCGGCACGGTGCGAGGGTGACGATGTCGTCCTCGAAGTCGCCGACACCGGCAGCGGGATCGCGGCCGATGATCTACCGCAAGTCTTCGACAGGTTCTGGCGAGCCGAGAAGTCCCGCAGCCGCCGTACCGGCGGCAGCGGGCTCGGTCTGCCGATCGTCCGCCACCTGGTCGCCGCGCACGGCGGCACGGCTCAGGCGACGAGCGAACCCGGCGCGGGCAGTGTCTTCACCCTCCGGGTGCCGGTACTAGCCGGAGGTGCGCCCGGCCCTGGCCCGGCGCCGTTGCAGTGAGCGTCGTTCGGCCTCGCTCGTTCCGCCCCAGACACCGATCGCCTGCCCGGTGGCCATGGCCCACTCCAGGCACTGTTCCCGCACGGGACAGCGATGACAGATCGCCTTCGCCTGTTCCGTCTGCACCAGTGCCGGGCCGGTGTTTCCGATCGGGAAGAAGAGGTCGGGGTCCTCGTGGCGGCATACGGCATGGTCTCGCCAGTTTTCCATCGATGTCACCTGCGCTCGAAGTCGTCCGTGCCCTCGCGGATGGCTTACTCGCTTTCGGGTCACCTGTCGATGCATGAGTGAAACAACGGATGTCCGGTAAATCCGGGCTCACTGCTCGCGCAGCCCCCACGGGGAGCCGTACGCGGTCAGCAGATCGAGGAAGGGGCCGGCGGGGAAGGCCTCCGGGCCGAGGACGCCCGAGCCCGACCAGGCGCCCGTGGCGAGGAGTTCGAGGGCGACGACCGGGTTGATCGCCGTCTGCCACACCACCGCCTGGCAGCCGTACTCCGCCATGGACCACTGGTTGTCGACCACGTGGTACAGGTACACCTCGCGCGGCGCCCCGTCCTTGACGCCCTTCACCCAGGTGCCCGCGCAGGTCTTGCCGTGCATGAGCTCGCCCAGCGTCGCCGGGTCGGGGAGACAGGCGGCGACCACGTCCCGGGGCGAGACCCGGACCGGTCCGCTCGCGCTCGGCACGGTGACCGGCTCCGTCCGGTCCAGACCCAGCAGGTGCAGCGTCCTCAGCGTCTGGATGAACTCCTCGCCCAGGCCGTACTTGAAGGTGACACGCTTGGCGTCGACCCAGCGGGGAACGAGCAGCACCTCCTCGTGCTCGACGTTCACGCACTCCACCGGGCCGATGCCCTCGGGAAAGTCGAACACCTCGGGCTCGCTGAACGGTTCGGTGGTGAACCAGCCGCGGTCCTCCTCGTAGACCACGGGCGGGTTGAGGCACTCCTCGATGGTGGTCCAGATGCTGAAGGACGGCGCGAAGTCGTAGCCGTCCACGGTGAGGTTCGCACCGTCGCGGATGCCGATCTCCTCGATCTCGTCGAAGAGTTCATCGGCCGCGTAGCGGGCGAAGACGTCCGACAGACCCGGCTCCACCCCCATGCCGACGAGCGCCAGCACCCCCGCCTTCTCCCAGCCGATCGCCTCCTCGAACTGGGCGTCGCCGAGCTTGACCCCGCACTCGTCGTAGGGGCGCTCGGGGTGCGGTCGCGACAGCGACATCGCCATGTCGACATACGTCGCCTCGGCCGCGCGGGCCGCCCGGAACAGCGGCATCACGAAGCGGGGGTCGGTCGCGTTGAGGAGGACGTCGCACGCGTGCCGCTCCAGGAGCGCCGCCACGGCCGCCTCGTCGCTCGCGTCGACGCGCTCGGCCCGGAAGCGGGCTCCCTCGGCGCCGAGCGCCGCCACTGCGGCCTCGGCGCGGGCCAGGTCGTAGTCCGCCACCACCATCGCCTCGAAGAACGGCCGCCGGGCCGCGATCCGGGTGATGGCGGTGCCCACTCCACCGGCTCCCACGAGCAGTACACGCATGACAAGTACTCCGTCGGTCGAAGGTCCAAGACGTCGGTGGGGCCCCTGACGGAGATACAACGCCGTCCGCTCACATAAGGTCAATGGCGTTGGCATAAGGAGGAGCGGCATGCCGAAAGCGGTCGTACCCGAGGAGAAGCGGCGCCGGCGCCGCCCCACCAAGAGCGGCACCGTGCTGTCCGAGGCGCTGATCGTCGAGACCGCGCTGCGGATGCTGCGCGAACACGGCAGCACCGGGCTCACCGCCCGCCGCCTGGGCCTGGCCCTGGACGCCGACCCCAGCACCCTGTACCGCTACTTCCGCGGCATGGACGACCTGACCCTGGCGATCGGCGACGCCCTGATCGGACAGGCCCTGCGGGGCTGGGAGCCGACGGGGCGGTGGCGGGCGGACCTGCGCGCGGTCGGGCTGCGCCTCCACGCCGCGTACCTCGCCCATCCGCAGGCCGCCGTGCTGACCACGAACCGGGTCACCGGGCGGCCCAACGAACTCGCCGCCGACGAGGCGGTCCTCGACGTGCTGCGCACCGCCGGCTTCCCGCTGGCGGACACGGTGCGCATCTACCACGCCTTCATCGACCAGACCCTGGCCTTCGCCGCCCTCGACGCCGCCTCCCTGGCCCTGCCCAGCGCCGCGCTCCACGCCGACGAGGACATGTGGAGCTCGACCTACGCCCACCTGCCCCGCACCACGCATCCCCGGATCGCGGAGGCGGCACCCCTGTTGGCGGGGCGCATGGTGGACAGCGCCTATCCGACGGCGCTGGAGATGCTCCTGGACAGCGCCGAGGCCCAACTGGCCGCGCTGCTCAGCAGAACGAGCGGGCGATGAAGCTCTCCATCTCGTCGTTGCGCCACAGCTCGGGGATGCGCTGGTGCGGCTGGACACAGCCGAGGAAGCCGGTGAGGTCGTCGTTGTCGTACATCACGATGTAGTCGTCGGAGGCGTTGTCGATGCTGCTGATCTCGTTGTCGCCGTTCCAGCCGTCGATGTCGTACGGACCGCCCGCGACGACACCGACGTACCTGCTGCCCTCGTAGTTGCCGTCCTCCCACATGCAGACGCGGCCGGCCCCGCAGTAGCCGTCGGCCTGCGCCTCGCCGGCGAAGCCGAGGGTGAGGGCCGGTACGGCGAGCAGGGCGGCGAGTGATGCTTTGGTCCTGGTGAGCATGGTGTTCTCCTCCCGTTGAGTCACCACGGTGACTCCGGGACCAGGTCGCGCGGCACCTCGGAGGTGTGAGGTTGACTCGCCTAGGAGGTGAGTGCCTCGGCCGCCGCGGCGGCCACCGCCTCGGCCACGGTCGCCAGCGCGGGCGAGTCCAGCTTCCACTGCTGCCAGTACAGGGGTGCGTCCACCGGGCGGTCGGGCGCGAGGTGGACCAGCCGGCCCGTGGCCAGGAGGGGCTCGGCCTGGACGTCGGGGACCATGCCCCAGCCCAGGCCCAGCGCGACGGCCGCCACGAAGCCCTCCGAGGTGGGGACGTAGTGGCGGGCGGGACTCGCGCCGCCCCGGCCCCGGCGCAGGCTCCGTACGAAGCGGTCCTGGTAGGAGTCACGGCGGTCGAAGGCCACCGAGGGCGCCTCCGCCAGCGCGTCCCGCAGCGGACCGTCGAGCCACCGGTCGACGAACTCCGGGCTCGCCACGGCGAAGTACCGCATCCGCCCCAACGGGCGCACGGAACAGCCCGACACGGCGTCCGGCGAGGAGGTCACCGCCGCCATCACGAGCCCCTCCCGCAGCAGTGTCGCCGTGTGCTCCTCGTCCTCGCGGTGCAGCTCGAAGGTGAGCCGGAAGCCGTCCGGAACGCGGTTCAGCGCCGGGAGGAACCACGTCGCCAGCGAGTCGGCGTTGACCGCGATCGACACCCGCGTCGACTCCCCGACCGCGCTCATGCCCAGCTCGGCCCGCGCGTCCCGCTCCAGTCGCGCCAGCTGCCGCGCGAACCGCACGATCACCTCGCCCGACTCGGTGGGCCGCACCGGCTTCGTACGCACCAGCAGCACCCGGCCGGTGCGCTGCTCCAGGGCCTTGACCCGCTGACTCACCGCCGACGGCGTCAGATGCAGGGCCGCGGCAGCCGCGTCGAAGGTGCCCTCGTCGACCACCGCCAGCAGGGTCCGCACCTGGTCGAGGGGAAGCTCTGTCATCACGAGCGCTAATGATACGTAAGAATCTTTAGCTGTACTCCAGGTCGCCGCCCACCTAGCGTCGACGCCATGACCGCTTCGCTCGCCGCCGCTGCCGCCGGATTCGGCACCGGCCTCTCGCTCATCGTCGCCATCGGCGCCCAGAACGCCTTCGTCCTGCGCCAGGGTGTCCGTCGCGACTCCGTCCTCGCCGTCGTCGGCATCTGCGCCCTCTCGGACGCGGCCCTGATCGCCCTGGGCGTCGGCGGACTGGGAGCGGTGGTGGTGGCGTGGCCGGACGCGCTGACCGCGGTCGGCTGGATCGGCGGCGTCTTCCTGCTCTGCTACGGCGCCCTCGCCGCCCGCCGGGTGTTTCGGCCGGCCGGCACTGCCCTGCGCACGGAAGGCGAGGCGGCGGGCTCCCGCAAGCGGGCCGTCCTGACCTGTCTGGCACTGACCTGGCTCAACCCGCACGTCTATCTCGACACCGTGTTTCTGCTCGGCTCCGTCGCCGCCGACCGCGGCGCACTGCGCTGGACCTTCGGGCTCGGCGCCGTGCTCGCCAGCCTGTGCTGGTTCGCGGCACTGGGCTTCGGCGCCCGACTGCTGGGCCGCTTCCTGGCCAGGCCCATGGCCTGGCGCGTCCTGGACGGGCTGGTCGCCGCGACGATGATCACCATGGGCGGGATGCTGATCGCCGGGGCCTGAGCAACACCCCGTCCGCAAGCTGGGATTGCGGGTCCCGCACGCTCGGACTGAGCTGCCATAGTGAACCCTGGTTCCGAAAGATGTAACGACCAACCAGGAAGCCCGTGGACACGAGCGAGAGCAGCACCGAAGAGCAGTCGACAGACCCCACGGAGGAGCCCGCCCGGCGCGGCTGGCGCCGGTTCGCGATGGACACCCGTCCGCTGCGTCGCCCGGCCTACCGCCGGCTGTGGACGTCGACCATCGTCACGGCCGTCGGCAGCCAGCTCACCGCGGTCGCGGTGCCCAAGCAGATCTACGACATAACTGGCTCGTCCGCGTGGGTCGGCTACGCGAGCCTCGCCGGACTGCTGCCGCTCATGGTGTTCGCGCTGTGGGGCGGTGCGATCGCCGACAGCGTGGACCGCCGCAAGCTGCTCCTCGTCACCAACACCGGGATCGCCGTCACCTCGCTGCTCTTCTGGATACAGGCCGTCACCGGCCTGGAGTCCGTGGCCGTGCTGATGGTCCTGCTCGCGATGCAGCAGGCGTTCTGGGGCCTGAACGCACCGGCCCGCAACGCCTCCATCGCCCGGCTCGTGCCCGCGGACGAGCTGACCGCCGCCAACGCCCTCGGCTCGACCGTCATGCAGACCGGACAGGTGGTCGGCCCGCTCCTGGCGGGCGCCCTGATCCCGGTCATCGGCCTGCCGGAGCTCTACCTCATCGACGCCCTGGCGCTGTGCGTCACGGTGTGGGCGGTCTACAAGCTGCCCGCGCTGCCGCCGCTGGCGTCGCAGACCAAGCGCCGCGCGGGAGTGCGCGAGATCGCGGCCGGGTTCCGGTACATCTCCCTGCACAAGGTGCTGCTGCTGTCCTTCCTCGCCGACATCATCGCGATGGTCCTCGGCATGCCGCGCGCCCTGTTCCCGCAGCTGGCCTCGGAGACCTACGCGCCCTACGGCGAAGGTCTCGCCCTCGGTCTGCTGTTCGCGGCGATCCCCATCGGCGCCGTCCTCGGCGGACTGCTCTCCGGCACCTTCTCCCGGGCCCGCCGGCACGGCTGGATGGTCATCGGCGCCGTCGTCGCGTGGGGCGCCGCCATCACCGGCTTCGGGCTGAGCGACAGTCTCTGGCTCGCGGTCGCGTTCCTCGCCCTGGCAGGGGTGGCCGACATGGTCTCCATGGTCTTCCGCGGGGCGATCCTGCTGTCCGCCGCCACCGACGAGATGCGCGGCCGTATGCAGGGTGTCTTCACCGTCGTCGTCGCGGGCGGACCGCGCCTGGCCGATGTCCTGCACGGCACCGCCGGCTCGGCCTTCGGGCCACGCGCGGCCGTCGCGGGCGGCGGTCTCCTCGTCGTGGCCGTGATGCTGGGCCTGGCCGCCGCCGTACCGGCGCTGCGCCGCTACCGCGTCTGAGCCGTCAGCGGGCGCGCCGGGAGATCGAGTACTGCTCCAGCAGCTTGCCCCGGGTCGTCTCCAGCCGGTACGCCAGGATCTCGGCGACGCTGCGCACCAGGATCATCCCGAGCTGGGGATCCTCCTCGCACAGACCGAGCACCGCCGCCGCGTCGAACTCGTAGGCCCGCACGGGGCTGAAGGCCACCGCGCCGAAGTCCCACTGGTGCGGCGGGAACAGCCACGACCAGCCGAGCAGATCGCCCGAGCCGAGACTGGCCACGGTCACCCGTTGCAGGGACGTCACCTCCTGGTCGAGGGAGACCGCGCCCGAGCGGATGACCCAGAAGCGGTCGGCCGTCCCCCCTGGCTCGAAGATCCGGGTGTCCTCGGCGAAGGAGACCTCCTGGGCCAGGGCCATCAGGCGGGCCCGCTGGGGCGGGGGCAGGGCGGTCAGCAGTTTCGTCGCTTTGGTCATGACGCGGGGCTCCTCGCCGACGGTTCGGTTCCGGTGCTTTCCCTACGCCCATTTCAGCTGCTGCGGACGACCAGGGCACCTCGGCGGCGTGCACTTCCGGTGCTGTCGTCACGCGGGCATGAAAAAAGCCCTGGCTGGACGGGGGAGGCCAGCCAGGGCCGTATGAGAGGTGATCTATGAAGGACGTATACCGTCGACTCCATGACGACCTATGAATGAACCGTAAACCATCTCGGAGCATTTTGCGTATACGAAAGCCGGGCACGTGACCCGTTTCACTCCGTGTCAGCCCGGTCCGCCGCCAGCACCCTGATCGTCTCCAGGCCGGGGTCGCTCGGGTCGGGCAGGTTCATCCCCGCGGCCAGTCCGGTCGTCAGATAGCGCACCACGGGCTCGGTGAGCCGCTCACCGGGCAGGACGGCCGGGATCCCGGGCGGGTACGGCGTGACCATCTCCGCCGCGACCCGCCCGGCAGCCTCCCGTACCGGCACATCCTCGGTGGGGCCGAAGAACGCGTCGCGCGGCAGGACGGCCTGTGCCATCCGCAGCTCGGACGGCGGCGGCACCTCCACCCGGGGAGCCGGGGGCAGCTCGGGCGCGGCCCGTGCCAGGTCCCGCAGCGCGGCGAGGAGTTGGTGGGCCGTGCGCTCGTCGTCGCCGTGGGTGATCTGCGTGCCGATCCGGCGGTGGTCGGTGAGGTGCGCGTCGATCTGCCGGTGCGCACGCAGCCAGTCCGCCGCCTGGAATCCGGTGATACCGAGGCCGTCGAGGTCGATGACGACGGGGAGCGGGTCGAAGTCGTCCGCGAGTCCGGGACCGCAGAAGTCGTCCCGGTCCTCGACGTGCAGCCCCTCGATCTCCTCCACGGCGGCCCGGACCTCTGCGGCGAGATCCAGTGCGGCACCCATGAGTTCCTTGCCGCGCAGGGCCATCTGCCGTCGCCAGCCGTCGAGTCCGGCGTAGATCAGCACCGACGGGCTGGTGGTGCCCAGCAGATCCGCGCGCAGCCGCAGCAGTTCGGGCGGCACGTGATCGCCCCGCAGATGGAAGACCGAGCCCTGTTCGAGGCCGCTGCCCATCTTGTGGATGCTGGTCACACAGATGTCGGCGCCCGCGTCCATCGCCCAAGACGGCAGATCGGGGTGGAAGGGCAGATGCGCACCCCAGGCCTCGTCCACGATCAGCGGGCGCCCGTACCGGTGGCACACCTCGGCGACGGACCCCAGGTCGGCGCAACTGCCGTACGGGGTCGGGCTGGTGACCAGGGCGCCCTTCGCGTCGGGATGGTCGGTGAACGCCTTGTCGAACTCGGCGGCGGACGGCGGATGCGCCAGGTGCCGCTCGGCGTCCCAGCGCGGCTCGACCCACACGGGCTCGATGCCCGAGAGGATCAACCCGGAGACGACCGACTTGTGCCCGTCCCGCCCGATCAGCAGCTTCTCGTGCGGTCCCGCCACGGCCAGCATCGCCGCCTTGACCGAAAGGGAGCTGCCGCACGTGGTGAAGAACGTGTGCTCCGCGTGCACGGCGTCGGCCATCAGCTCCTCGGCGCGCTCCAGCACCCGGCCCCGGGTCAGCCGGTCGTCGAGACCGCCCGACGCCAGGACGTCACCGAGGAACACCGCGTCGCCCAGGACCTCCCGCACCGCCGGATCGGCGCCCCGGGCCTGTTTGTGTCCGGGCGGGGTGAAGGAAAGCCGGCCCTGGCGGTGGTAGTCGTCCAGCGCTTCGAGCACCGGTGCCCTGGTGTGATCCACAGTCATGGCGAGCCGGGTTCCCGGGACCGCGGCCGTCAATCGGAGCGCTCGGCCGTCCCGGGCTGCCTGCCCGGCGTCAGGATCTCGTCCAGCACCCTGAGCACCGCCTCGTAGGCCAGCGTCCGCACGGCCGCGTCGCGCGAGCCCTCCGGGTCGCTCGGCCGCAGGGCGTCGCTGCGGGACCGCCAGGCACGCTCCTCCTCCAGGGCACAGGCCCGGGCACGCTGCATGCGCCGCAAAAGTTCATCCGCATCCACGACATCCGTCATGACACCCGGGTACCCCGCATATGACTTCGGATGGCCCGTGTCCACGAGGTTTGATGCGGCTCCGAGAGGTGAGCCGAAGGGATAGAGACCTGCGGTGCTCGCGGAGTGTGACGGATCCGCTGCCGCCAGACGGGAATGCCGTGTTGTCCGCGAGCGCCCTGGTCTGCCCCCCACCGATTCAGGGAGCCCCGGGATGTGCGAGAAGCACAGGACCGAATCTGTCGAGCGGCGCCGACGACCGTGCCAACCGGCAGAAGCGCGCCGCGCCGTCGAGCGTGCCGTGGCCGAACGCTGCCGCGTCACCCACACGAGCTGTGACCGCGAAGCCCTGGGAGACGCCCTGCTCGTCGCCTCGGAGCTCACCACCAACGCGATCCTGCACGGCGGCGGAGTCACCGACTTCCGCGTCGATGTGGGCGAGCCCGGCGTACGGGTCTCGGTGAGCGACCGCAGCGACGCGCTCCCCGTGGCCGCGGAACCCTTCGACCCGCACGGGCGCCGCCGAATCGGCGGGCTCGGCTGGCCCATCGTGTGCCGACTGGCACGCGATGTACGGGTCACCGACCTGCCCTCCGGAGGCAAGTGCATCACCGCGGTCGTGCCCCTGTCCTGACAGTCGGCCGATCTTCCGGGGTGAAGCGGAGTTTGGTCCCCCGGGGTGAGGGCAGACGCAGTTTCGTGCTTCGGACCGGAGGCGCGTCAGCGGGAGCGACATGGCTGCTGCAAGGCCCACGTCCGGTGTCCGGTCGGCGGCCCGTTCCCGCGGCAATTCCCTGAAACCACCGTTCAGGAGCGATTCCGCATGCCAATCGACATGTCGACAAGCCGTCCCGACGCCCCCACCACCACGGCCGCCCGACGGCGCCACGACGACGCTCCCGACACCGCGGGGCTCTTCGCCCGCCTGGCCGTCCTGGAGGAAGGCTCCGAGCGGGAGGCCGTACGCGACGAACTCGTCACCGCCTGGCTGCCCATGGCCCACCGCATCGCCGGCCGTTTCCGCGAGCGCGGCGAGTCCATCGAGGACCTGCGACAGGTGGCGGCCCTGGGTCTGGTGAAGGCGGTCGACCGCTTCGACCCGGAGCGCGGCGCCTTCGAGAGCTACGCGGTGCCGACCATCACGGGCGAGGTCAAGCGCCACTTCCGCGACCGCATGTGGGCCCTGCGGGTGCCCCGCCGGGTGCAGGAACTCCGCAACAAGGTGCGGGTCGCCCGCCGCGAGCTGACCCAGACGCCGGGCAGTGCCGAACCCGCTGTCGCCGACCTCGCCGCCCACACGGGCCTGACCGAGGACGAGGTCGCCACGGGACTGGAGGCGCTGGAGAGCTTCAGCACGCTGTCCCTGGACGCCGAACTCTCCTCCGACGAGGACGGATACAGCCTCGTCGACACCCTGGGCACGGCCGATGCCTCGTACGACACCGTGGTGGACCGGGAATCCGCCAAGGCGGGTCTGCGCCGGCTGCCCGAACGTGATCGCGCCATCCTCTACATGCGCTTCTTCGAGGACATGACACAGAGCCGCATCGCCGACCAGCTCGGCATCTCCCAGATGCACGTCTCCCGTCTCATCAGCCGCAGTTGCGCCCGTGTGCGCGCCGAGGCGCTGGGAGAACGCGCCGGCGCCTGAGTGACCGGGTCGTATCCGGGCACGTGTCTGTTCCGGCGAACAGGAACTGAGGAGCCCTATGACAGTCCCCGGACAGACAGCCGCAGACGACGGAGCGGACCACGACGAGTACCGACGGTTGCGGGCCGAGGTGCGCGATCTGCGCGCCCGGGCCCGCGCCCACGCCCTGATCGCGGAGGCACAGGGCATGCTGCGTGAGCGGTATGCCCTGTCCGACGCGGACAGGGCGTTCACGCTGATGCGGCTGGCGTCCCAGCGCTACAACGTCAAGATGCGCACCCTGGCCGAGATCCTGCTGTCCGCCCCGCGCCCGGACGCCCGGGAAGCGCTGTGGTTCCCGCGGCGCGCCCGGCTCGCACAGCCACCCTTGAACTTCCCGGCGGCACGGCAGGTCGGGCCCGGCAACCGCAGCGCCGTCCTGAAGGCCGTACTGAGCCAGACGCTCGCCGTGGTCGGCACGGACATGGGGAACGTCCAGCTCGTCGACCGGGTCAGGGGCGGCCTGCGCATCGAGGCGCACACCGGACACACAGCGGACTTCGTCGACTTCTTCGGCCATGTCGGCGAGCACGGCACGGCCTGTGCGCAGGCCGCACGCGACGTCGCCCAGGTCACCGTGCACGACGTCGAGACGGATCCGGTCTTCGCCACATCCGCCCGCGAGGCGATCCTCGCGGAGGGCAGCCTGGCCTGTCACAGCGTGCCGCTGACCAACTCGTCCGGCATCTGTGTGGGCATGGTCTCGGCCCACCTCGACCACACCATCGGGGACCTGACTGCGGCGCAGCTCAAGGTGCTGGAAGTGGTGGGCGCGCAGGCCGGCCGATGGATCGCCTGGCACGAGCGCACGGTGGTCCTGGACGCCCTGGAGTACCTGCACGCCCTGGGCAACGGAAGCGCCCAGCCGTAGGCCCGTGGGGTGTGCATGGCCGTGACCGGGGCATTCGGAGTGCGGGAGGTCCAGATGAACCCGACTGTCACCGCACGGACCGGCCGGATCGGGGTCCGGCGTTCGACCCGCCGTTCTGCGACGGAGGGTGCAGCCCGGGCGGGACTCGCCGCACGCGGCGTGATCTATCTGCTGGTCGGCCTGCTGGCCCTGCAGATCGCCTTCGGCGACGGGAAACGCCAGGCGGACCGCGGCGGCGCGCTCGCCGAGCTGTCGGACAAGCCCTTCGGTGCCGTCCTGCTGTGGGCCCTCGCCATCGGTCTGGTCTGCATGGCGCTGTGGCGGCTGTCGGAGGTGCTGTTCGGCTCGGTCGGCCCGGACGGACGCAAGGCGAAGAAGCGCCTGCTGGCGCTGGCCCGGTTCGTGTTCTACGCGTTCGTCGCCTACTCCGTGCTGTCGTTCACGGTGGGCTCGGGGTCGAGCGGCGGTGGCAGCGGATCGGGCGACAAGCAGTCCAAGGACGTCACGGCGAAGGTGCTGGACATGCCCGCCGGGCAGTGGATCGTCGGTGTGGCCGGCGCGGGGATCGCCGTCGCCGGTGTGTGGCTCGCGGCCCGGGCCGTCATGCGCTCCTACCGCGACAAGTTCAAGCTCGGCGAGATGTCGCCGCGGATGCGGCGGCTGGTGGACGTGACCGGGGTGGGCGGCGGCGCGGCCCGCGGGCTGGTGTTCGCGGCCGCCGGTGCCTTCGCCGTACGGGCCGCCGTCGACTACGAACCCGACAAGGCGAAGGGCCTGGACGACACGCTCCGCTCCTTCGCCGAGACCCCGCTCGGCCCCTGGCTGCTGGCCCTGGTGGCGGTCGGCCTGGTGCTGTTCGGCCTGTTCTCCTTCGCGATGGCACGCTGGCGCAGGGTGTGAGCCGCCCCGGCGTCAGCCCTTCGGCCGCGCCACCGGTACCCGCAGCGGCCGGGCCAGCCCCACCACACCCTCGTCCAGCCGCTGGAGATGCCGCAGCACCCGGTCGGTGACCCGGCCGAAGCGCGGAGACCCGGGGACGGCGGACTCCAGCATGGAGGCGATGCTCGGCCCCGTCTCGACCTCGTCGGTGGACCGCTCGTCCGCCACGTGTGCCGCGGTCGCACCGATGTTGCTCAGGATGCGCCGCCCCGCCCCACGGAGCCGGGGATCCGCCGCGATCGACGGGTGCGTGGGCAACAGCTCGGCCGTCGCGGCCAGGGAACGCGCGTGATACGCACAGGTCTCCAGCAGCGCGACGACGTACCGCGCGGTGTCCCGCCGGGCCCGCAGCGGGGTGACGGGGTGGGTGAGCGGCTGGGTGGCGGCCCGCAGGTCGGCCAGCGCCTGGTCCAGGTCACGGGCCTTGTCGAGGAGCTCGGCCGGAGGCCCGCCGCTGAGCTGGTCCACCGCCGTCTCGGTGACGTCCGCGAGCCGGTCCAGCACCTCGACCAGAAGGTCGTTCGTACGGCGGTCCGTGCGCACCGGCAGCACCAGCGCCGCCGCGAGGACCCCGCAGGCCGCGCCGAGCGCCGTCTCCTCCACCCGCAGCACCAGCACCGACAGGCTGTACGTGTGCAACAGGGTGTACAGCACGCCCAGCGCGGCGGTGACGAAGAACGACATCAGCGTGTACGACAGGGGCGCTGTATAGAACATTAAAAAGACGCAGACCAGCACCACCGCGAACGCCGTCCAGGTGTGGTGGCCGACCAGCCCCGCCAGCCCGATGCCGGCCACCACCCCGAGCACGGTGCCCAGGAGCCGCCGGTAGCCCTTGACCAGGATCTCGCCCGTGGAGGCGGTGTTGATGAACACGATCCAGCAGGTCAGCACCGCCCAGTACCAGCGCTGACTGGACAGCAGCTCACCGCCCACGATGGCCAGCGACGACCCCACCGCGACCTGCACGGCCGCCCGTGTCGTGGGCCGCCGCAACCCCGCCGGCGCCTCCTCGGCAGGCTCCTCACCGGCGTCGATGGCCGCGTCCTCGGCGTCCAGTTCCTCGCGCGAGCGGGTGGTGGCCGGACTGTCGTCGGACTCGTCCTGCGGCCCGTCGAGAGCGATCCGCAGCCCCAGCACCGCGCGGGCCGCCTCACCGATGCCCCGGAAGACGTCCTGGACGGCCGGTGGTGCGGCCGGCAGGTTCTCCTCGTCCCGGTAGCCCAGCAGCCGGTTGCGCACATGCGAGAGTCCCGTGCCGGGCTGTGTGGAGACCGGCCGCAGGACGAGCAGCCGCAGCGCCTCCAGGTCGCGCCGCACGGTTTCCTTCGCCTCTTCCCGTACGGGCAGCCTCCCGGCCCGCGGAACGGGCGCACCCGGCAGATGCAGGGTCAGTGTGTCCGCCCGCTCCGCGCTGCGCGCGGTCAGCAGCAACAGGCCGAGCCGCTCGGCGGCGACCTCGGCGTCCGCGACGCGCCGCTGCACGAGCCGCGCCACCGCCGCGTCGGCGGTCCCCTCCTCCAGCCGGCCCTGGATCATCAGTGCCGTCTCGTGCAGCCGGGCCGTGCCGTCGCGCACATGCTCCAGGGCCTTCTCCACCTCCTCCGGCCCCGCCGCGTCCAGCAGTTCCAGCTGCGTCGCCACCAGCTGGGCCAGCCGGGCCCGGAAGGCTTCCCGCAGCCGCTCCAGCATCCCCGCGGGCGTCTCGGGCACGAGCGCGAAGCGCGCGACGGCACTGGCCAGGAAGGCGACGACGAGAGTGCCGTAGAGCTGTGGCAGCGCGGAGACGGTCGCGCCGACGAACAGGGAGGCGAAGTAGACCTGGAACCCGATCAGTCCGAGCGCGGTGCCCCGGTCGCCGTACCGGCGCCCGTAGACGGCGCAGAAGATCAACGCAACGAAGAACAGGTCACCGGCCACCACATGGGAGCGCAGCAGGGCGGCGAGGGTGACGGCGGCCAGCGCCACCGGAAGGCCCAGCGCGAGGGTGACGGCCTGCCGGGCGCGCTGTTTCTCCCGGATGGCGAAGGTGGCGACCATGGCCGCGATCGCCCCCGCCACCAGATGGGACACCTCGGCCCGCAACAGCCCGAGCACGGCCAGCGCGAGCGCGATGGCGCCCACCGTCCGCAGCCCGGCCGCCAGCCGCAGCAGTCCGGGGTCGGACGCGGCCACCACATCCCGCAGCCGCGCCCGCCCCGGACGATGTACCTCCCGCACCCCGGGCGGACTACTCCTGACGGTCCGACCCCTCGACATGCGCCTGGACCTGCTCCGGCGTCAGATACGAGTTGGTGTACTCGAAGTCGTGGAGCTTGGCGGCCTTGCGGGCCTGGAAGCCGGTGCGCACGAAGTCGTCGCCCGCGAGGGCGTTGAGCGTCCAGTTGGTCGCGACGCGCACCTTGGCGACGTTGGTGCGCAGCGCCGCCCAGTGGTAGCCGCGGGCCGCGAACTGGGCGGGCAGGCCGCGCAGTTCGATGCCGAGCGGCTTGGACACGGCGTCCGTGCCGCCGAGGTCGACGACGAGTCCGAGGTCCTTGTGGCTGTACGGCGTCGTCGACTGCCCCCGCAGGGTGGCGATGACGTTGTCGGCGACGTGCTTGCCCTGCCGCATCGCGTGCTGGGCCGTGGGCGGGCAGATCGCGCCCTCCTCGTCCTTGGCCTTGTCGGGCACAGCGGCGGAGTCACCGAGCGCGAACACCCCGTCGTGGCCCGGCAGGTTCATGTCGGCGGTGACCGCGAGCCTCCCTCGGACCGTCTCCGCGCCGAGCGTCGCGATGAGCGGGCTCGCGACCACGCCGGCGGTCCAGATCAGGGTGCGGGTGGGGACCACCCGGCCGTCGGTGAAGGTGACCTCCTCCGGGCCCGCCTTGGCGATGGACGTGCCCAGCGAGATCTCGATGCCGCGCTTGGTGAGGATGCGCTGCGCGGAGCTGCCCAGCTTGTCGCCCAGCTCGGGCATCAGCTTCGGCGCGATGTCGATCAGGTGCCACTTGATGAGCCCCGGGTCGATGCGCGGGTAACGCTTGACGGCGGCGTGGGTGAGCTTCTGCAGACAGGCCGCGGTCTCGGTGCCCGCGTAGCCGCCGCCGACGACCACGAACTGCAGCCGCGAGGCACGTTCGGCCTCGTCGTCGCTCGCATCGGCGAGGTCGAGCTGCGCGATGACGTGGTCACGGACGTAGGCGGCCTCGGCGAGGGTCTTCATGCCGAACGCGTGGTCGGTGAGGCCGGGGATGTCGAAGGTGCGGGTGATGCTGCCGGGGGCCAGCACGATGTAGTCGTACGGCTCGTCGACGATCTCGTCGGTGATGGTGCGGATGACGCAGACCTTGGACTTGAGGTCCACGCCGATGGCACCGCCCGGGATGATCTTGGTGCGGTACTTCTTGCTGCGGCGCAGGGAGACGGCGATCGACTGCGGGGTCAGTACCCCGGAGGCGACCTGGGGGAGCAGAGGAAGATAGAGCTGGTAGGCGAACGGCGTCACCAACGTGACGTCGGCCTCGTCGCGGGCGAGTTTGCGTTCCAGCCGGCGCACGCATTCCACGCCGGCGAAGCCTGCGCCAACCACCAGGATCCTGGGTCGTGTCACGGTCTTTCTTCCCTTCTGCGGCTCCGGCGGTCCGAGTCGGACGCCGTTCGCCTGCCCTGGATCTCCGCTTCGCAACATCGATCTCACCGTGCCTCAAGCCGTTCCGCCAGCCGGGTGCGGCAGGCAGACGAACGCGTCGTGCACCACCATGCCCGTCAGGGTGCGCCCGCGCACCGGCTGGGAGTGAATGTCGTGTGTCTCACCAGGGCAGAAACACGTGCACGTCCTTGCTGCTGCTCTCCGTTACCACGCTCACCTGGTCGCACAGGGCGTGGATCAGATGCCAGCCGACACCGCCACCGCCGGTGCTCGGGTGAAAGGAACGCGGGGCCGGCGGGGTGGGATTCGTGTCGTGGAGGGTCACATGGACGCCGTCGAAGGTGCGGCGCATGGACAGGTCGAAACGGCCCGGGGCGTACTGGACTGCGTTGGCGGCCAGCTCCGTGACGACGAGCAGGATGTCGTCCCAGTGCTCGGGCGTCGCGGGTGGCGAGGCTTGTGCGAGCCCGTACAGGAACTCGTCCGCGGCGATCCGCGCAGCCGTGACGCTCTGCGGCTCGCCCGCAAAGCTCGTGGTGCGACTCGGGATCTCCACGGAGGCCAATGGTGCTTCCTGCCTGGTTCGTGTGCCAGTGCTTACGGCGCTCTTCGTGGGCGCCACTTCTGCGAGTTCCCGGGGGCGCTGAGGTCAATCGGACTCCCGGGACCCGAAACCGGGTCACCGGAACACGTTGTCCGAGTCGTCCCAGCCCGTGACCTCCTCGGTCATCTGCTGTCGCGGGGCGGGCGAGCGTGCCTGGTACATCGCGTCGATCTCGAACGCGTAGTGCTCGACGATCGCGTCCCGGCGCAGCTTCATCGACGGTGTGAGCAGCGTGCTGGTGCGGTCGAAGGGTTCCGGCAGAACCCGGAACACACGGATGGACTCCGAACGGGAGACGGAACTGTTCGCCGCGGCCACCGCGCGCCCGATCTCCTCCCGCAGCGCGTTCTCCTCGCGCGCCTCCCGGCTCGGTGCGTCACCCGGCAGCGCGAGTCCGCCGCGCCAGTGGGCGAGGAACTCCGGGTCCAGTGTGATCAAGGCACCCACACAGGGCCGGTTGTCACCCACGAGGACCGCCTGATGGATGAGCGGATGCATACGCAGCCGCTGCTCCAGGAAGGCCGGAGCCACGCTCTTGCCGCCACTGGTGATGATGACGTCCTTCTTGCGGCCGGTGATCGTGAGATACCCCTCGGGGTCCAGCTGCCCGAGGTCGCCCGTGGCCAGCCATCCGCTGCCCAGCGCGGCCCGGGTGGCCGCCTCGTCGTTGACGTATCCCTGGAACACCGAAGGACCGTGCACCAGGATCTCCCCGTCTTCGGCCAGCCGGATGTCCGTGCCCGGCAGGGCCCGGCCGACCGTGCCCGACTTCTCCCGGCCCACGGGCTGTGCCGTGATGCCGCCGCTCGTCTCCGTCAGCCCGTAGGCGTCGTTCACGTAGAGGCCGATGCCCTCGTAGAACAGACAGAGTTCGCGGCCCAGCGGTGACCCGCCCGAGGCCGCGCGGAGCACGCGGCCCCCCAGCGCGGCCCGCAGCCTGCGGTACACCGTCCGCTCGTACAGCGCGTGCTGGAGCCGCAGATCCAGGCCGGGACCCGGTCCCAGTCCCAGCCGATGGCGTTCGACGGCCGCCGCGAAGTCCCGTGCCGTCTCCGCGGCCCGCTCGAACAGGGCGCCGCGGCCCGCCTGTTGGGCCATCCGCAGAAAGTTCTTGTAGATCTTCTCGAAGAGCGAGGGCACGCCGCAGAAGTAGGTGGGCCGGAACGAGAGCAGGGACGCCGACAATGTCTCGGAGCTCAGATCGGGCTCGTGGGCCATCACCAGACTGCCGCGGATGCACAGGCTCTGCACCAGCAGGCCGTACACATGGGAGAAGGGCAGGAAGGCGAGGACCGAGCCCTGCCCGCCCGGCGGCACGACCGTGTGGCCCCACCCCTCCAGCAGGATGTCGCAGGCGCTCGCCAGACCTCGGTGGCTCACCGCGCAGCCCAGCGGCCGACCCGTGGTGCCGGAGGTGTAGACGACGGCCGCGGTGGAGTCCGGCATCACGATGCGACGCAGCGACTCGACCGTGGTGAACGGGATGAACTCGCCCCGCTTCACGAGCTGTTCCAGTGACCCGTCGTCCAACTGCCAGACGTGGCGCAGCCGCGGCAGCGAAGCGCACACCGAGCCGACCGTCATCACGCTC
Organism: Streptomyces sp. NBC_00019; assembly: GCF_045041015.1. NCBI lineage: Bacteria > Bacillati > Actinomycetota > Actinomycetes > Kitasatosporales > Streptomycetaceae > Streptomyces > Streptomyces sp. NBC_00019. The sequence continues at coordinate 1,183,984 of NZ_CP108302.1, read as the reverse complement.
TGCTCGTCCTCGACGATCACACCGACACAGTCCGCGTCCTGCAGGATCCAGGCGACCTGATCGCGTGACGACGTGGGATAGATGGGCACGACCTCGGCGCCGACGGCCCACAGCGCATGGCTGAGAACCGTCCACTCGTACCGGGTGCGCGCCATGATCGCCACGCGGTTTCCGGGGGCGATCCCGGAGGCGACCAGGCCCTTGGCGAGGTCGACGACTTCGTCCCGCACCTCCACGGCGGTCACCTCCTCCCAGGTCGTGGCGGAGGGGTCGGGGCGGCGCGCGAGCATCGGCTGGGTGGGGTTGCGGGCGGCCGTCTCGAAGACTGTGTCGGCGAGTCCGCCCGTCAGCGGCGAGACGGACGGGGGAGCGAGGGCGAGGTCGCGCATGCGCTGCTCCTGATGTGTACGGGGTGTGACTCCACCGATGAGAACTGTTATCGGCGGTGCCCGAATCTAGCCGAGGTGAGCGCGTTCGATGCAGGTATTCGACAACTAGGTCCGACGTGATGATCTCGGAGAGGCCGGTACCCGGAGACCGTTCTACTCCTGCGTGTGGCGCACGCACTCCGTGACGACCTCCCGCAGGCTCCCGGTCCGCGCCAGCAGCTCCCGCTGGACGCGCGCGCCGTTCCCGCGCCGCAACAACTCGGCACAGCCTTCCTGCGCCCGCTCGAGGTCGCCGGTCTCGGCCAGTGCGTCGCCGACGTGGTCGAGAAGTGCCCGTACGACCGTCTCCGCGGGCAGCCGTCGCATGGTCGCCGGATGCAGCAGCTCCTCCGTCAGGCCCGACCGGGCGGCCCGCCAGGCGGCCAGCCGCAGCAGGCTCACACTGTGTCCCGACGGCCTTCGGCCCGCGCGCCACTCACGCGCCGATGTCTCGACGAGGCCGCGGGCGAGGGTGGCGATGAGCGCGGCGGTGGACGCGTGCAGACAGACGTCCGCGACCCGGAGCTCCACCGTCGGATACCGCCGGGACAGCCGCGCGTCGAAGTAGACCATGGCCTCGTCGAGGATGACACCGGTCGCCACCATGTCCGCCACCCGCCGGTGATAGCACTCGGCCGAGCCGAACACCTCGGTCGGACCGGTCGACGGCCACCGCTGCCACACCCGACTGCGATAACTGCTGTACCGCGTGTCCTCACCCTGCCAGAACGGGGAGTTGGCACTCAGCGCCGCCAGCACCGGCAGCCAGGGCTGCATCTGGTCGATCGCACCGACGCCCTCGTCATCGGACTCGACGGATACATGGACATGACATCCCAGGACGAGATCGTTGCTGGTGATGCCGTACTGCTCCGCCATCCACTGATAGCGGCGCCCCACGCCGACCGAGGGGCTGACCGGCAGCGGCGACGACGCGAGCGCGGCGACGGCACAGCCGATCTCCCCGGCGTGCCGGGCCGCCTCCTTGCGACAGCGGACGATCTCCGCGGCGAGTTCCGCCATCTCCGACTGGGGATGGGTGGCGAACTCGAGCATCTGGTTGTGGAGCTCCTTCTCGAAGACGCCACCGTTCGGGCCGTCGTGCGCGGCACGGGCGAGCACCGCGGCCGACAGCGCTCGTGGTTCGCCGGTCTCCGGGGCGACCAGGAGGAGTTCCTCCTCCACTCCGACGGTGCGCACGTGAAGCCGCCCTTCTGCCGCCACAACGAGGTCGTACGCCCCGACTGCCCAGGAGACGACTGATCACACGGGCGACAGCCACACGGTTGCCAGCGGCGGCAGCGTGAGCCGTACGACACCGTCCTCCGGTTTCACCGGGTCGGGACAGGTGGTGACGGCACCGCCGCCGTAGCGTTCCGCGTCGGTGTTGAGGACCTCCTGCCAGGCGGGGACGTCCCCCGGGATGCCCAGCTGGTAGTCGTGGCGGACGACGGGGGAGAAGTTCGAGACGGCGAGGAGGGGGGTTCCTTCGGCGTCGAGGCGCAGGAAGGCGAAGACGTTGTCGTCGGCCGCGTCTCCCACGATCCACCGGAAGCCGTCGGGCTCCGTGTCCCGCTGCCACAGAGCGGGCGTCGCACGGTAGACGGTATTGAGGTCGCGGACCAGGTCCCGCACCCCGCGGTGATCGGGCTCGGCGCCGTAGTCGGGGTCGAGGAGCCACCAGTCCGGGCCGTCGGCCTCCGACCACTCCGCACCTTGGGCGAACTCCTGGCCCATGAAGAGGAGTTGTTTGCCCGGGTGGGCCCACATGAAGCCGAGGTAGGCGCGGTGGGTGGCGCGTTGCTGCCACCAGTCGCCGGGCATCTTCGACACCAGCGACTGCTTGCCGTGGACGACCTCGTCGTGGGAGATCGGCAGGACGAAGTTCTCGCTGTAGGCGTACACCATGGAGAAGGTCATCTCGTGGTGGTGGTACTTGCGGTGGACCGGCTCGTGCTGGATATAGCCCAGGGAGTCGTGCATCCAGCCCATGTTCCACTTCAGACCGAAACCCAGACCACCGCTCTCCGTGGGCCGCGTCACCCCGCCCCATGCGGTGGACTCCTCGGCGATCGTCATGACCCCCGGCACCCGCCGGTACACCGTCGCGTTCATCTCCTGGAGGAACGCCATCGCGTCCAGATCCTCGCGCCCGCCGAACACATTGGGCGTCCACTGACCGGAGTCGCGCGAGTAGTCGAGGTAGAGCATCGAGGCGACCGCGTCCACCCGCAGCCCGTCGATGTGGAACTCCTCGCACCAGTAGACGGCGTTGGCGACCAGGAAGTTGCGCACCTCCACCCGACCGAAGTCGAACTCGTACGTCCCCCAGTCCGGATGCTCGGCCCGCCGCCAGTCTCCCGGCTCGTACAACGGCTCCCCGTCGAACCGCCCCAACGCCCAGTCGTCCTTGGGGAAATGAGCCGGAACCCAGTCCATGATCACGCCGAGACCGGCCCGGTGCAGGGCGTCCACCAGATACCGGAAGTCGTCCGGCGAGCCCAGCCGCGAGGTCGGCGCGTAGAACCCGGTGACCTGGTAGCCCCAGGAGCCGCCGAAGGGGTGCTCGGCGACCGGCATGAGCTCGACGTGGGTGAAGCCGAGGTCCTTGACGTACGCCGGGAGCTGTTCAGCGAGTTGACGGTACGTCAGTCCCATTCGCCAGGAGGGCAGATGGACCTCGTACACCGAGAAGGGAGCCTCGTGGACCGGCACGTCCCCGCGCCGCGCCAGCCACTCCTGGTCGCCCCACTCGTAGCGGGAGGCCGTCACCACGGACGCCGTCGCGGGCGGTACCTCGGTACGGCGTGCCATCGGGTCGGCCTTGAGGAAGCGGTCGCCGGAGCGGGACGTGATCTCGAACTTGTACCGTGCGCCCTCGCCGATGCCCGGCAGGAACAGCTCCCACACCCCGGACGCGCCGAGGGACCGCATCGGGAACGCCGTCCCGTCCCAGCAGGTGAACTCCCCGGCGACCCGCACACCCTGCGCGTTGGGCGCCCACACCGTGAAGCGGGTGCCGGTCACACCCTCGTGGGTCATGGGCTCGGCACCGAGCGCCTTCCACAGCTCCTCGTGCCGGCCCTCACGGATGAGATGCAGGTCGACGTCACCGAGGGCGGGCAGGAAGTGGTACGGGTCGTGCACCTCCTGCTCGTCGTCGTCCTCGTAGGAGACCAGCAGGGTGTACGGGGGAATCGCCTCCAGCGGGAGTACGCCGGAGAAGAGGCCGTCGCCCTCGGACGAGAGTCTGCTGCGCTCGCCCTCGACGACCACGTTCACGGCACGGGCGAAGGGACGCAGCGTCCGGAAGGCGATCCCGCCCGGCACCGGGTGGGCGCCGAGCACGGAGTGCGGGTCGTGATGGGCGCCCGACAGCAACCGCGTGCGGTCGGCGGGGTCCAGGGGAGGTGCGGCACGGCAGGGGAGTGGACCGCCGGCCTCGGGAGGTGTGGTGTCGCGCAGTGCCATGGCTTCAGGCTCCTCTCACGGCGAGACGTTCGATCGCCGCCATCGGCACGGGCAGCCAGTCGGGGCGGTGCCGGGCCTCGTACAGGACTTCGTACACGGCGCGGTCCGTCTCGTAGGCGCGCAGCAGGCCGTGCTTCTTGCGCGGGTCCCACCCGGCGAGCGAGGCATACCCCGCGCAGTAGGCCTCACGGCAGCGGCGCGCCCACTCCGGACGCCAGGGGCGGCGCTGGCGGGCGGCGTAGTCGAAGGAGCGCAGCATGCCGGCGATGTCCCGCACGGGGGAGTGGGTGCTGCGGCGCTCGGCGAGGGGACGGGACGGCTCACCCTCGAAGTCGATCACGAACCACTCGCGGCCGGCCCGCAGCACCTGCCCCAGGTGCAGATCACCGTGGATGCGCTGGGCGGGCGGACCGGGATCACAGGTGATGAGGGCGGCGAACGCGGTCTGCAGCGCGGGGACGTACGGCTGGAGCGCGGGTACGCAGTGCGCGGCGGCGTCGAGCCGCTCGGTCATCGCGGCCGCCGTCCGGGCGTTCTCGGCGTGTGCCAGGGCCGGGAAGGCCGAGGCCAGCGCGAGGTGCACCTCCGCCGTGGCCCGTCCCAGCTCGTGGGCCTTCGCCGTGAAGTCGTCGCCGGAGGCAAGGGACTGCAGAGCCAGTGTCCAGCCGTCGGACGCATCGGGCAGGAAGGGCTGGAGCACGCCGAGCGTCGCCTCCTGCGGCTGCGTCGTGCGGAACCAGGCGACCGGCGCGGGCACCCGACGGCACCCCTGCCCGGCCAGTGCGCCCGGCACCTCCAGGTCGGGGTTGACGCCGGGCTGGATACGCCGGAAGACCTTGAGGATGAACGAGTCCCCGTACACCAGCGAGGTGTTGGACTGCTCGGCGTCCAGCATGCGCGGCACGAGCCCCGCGGGCACGGACGCGGACGGGTCGGCCTCGAAACACAGGGGGCCCGCCGTGCCGGGGTGCCGCAGCCGCTCCAGGAGCAGCTGCGCGACCCGCGAGTCCTGGAGCGCGTCGTAGACCGTCAGACCGGCCAGCGGCCCTTCCTCCGCCCGCCCGATGAGGGCCCGGCCGAGACGCGGCGACAGGTGCTTGCGTACGCCGAGCAGCAACTGGTAGCAGTCGCCGGTCGCGGCGGTGCCGCCACCGGGGACGGCCGCGTGTCCGGTCTGCACCAGCAGGTGCAGACAGCCCGGGAACAGCTCCGTCATGGACAGCAGCGAGAGGTCCGAGACGGGCCGGTCCTTGCCCGCGAACCAGCGCTGCCGGGGCAGCCACTCGCGCAGCAGCCCGGCGAGCGAGGCCATGGGCCCGGGGGCGGTCGTGCTGCCCGGGTGGGGGAATGCGGTCTTCGGCATGGTGACGCCTCCTTTCACCGGCGGACGTTCAAGGTCGGCGGCCGATGCGGGATGCGACTCGGGAGAGCCGGAACCAGTAGAAGCCGTGCCCTGCCAGCGTCAGCAGGTACGGCAGTTCACCGATGGCGGGGAACCGCACCCCGCCGATGAGTTCCACGGGGTGGCGTCCGTCGAAAGCACGGAGATCGAGTTCGGTGGGCTGTGCGAAGCGGGAGAAGTTGTGCACGCACAGGACGAGGTCGTCCTCGTACTCGCGCAGGAACGCGATGACGGCGGGGTTGGACGACTGGAGTTCGGTGTAGGAGCCGAGGCCGAAGGCGGGGTTCTGTTTGCGGATCTCGATCATGCGGCGGGTCCAGTGCAGCAGCGAGGAGGGCGACGACATGGACGCCTCGACGTTGGTGACCTGGTAGCCGTAGACCGGGTCCATGATGGTCGGCAGATAGAGCCGTCCGGGGTCGCAGGACGAAAATCCTGCGTTGCGGTCGGGTGTCCACTGCATGGGGGTGCGGACGGCGTCGCGGTCGCCGAGCCAGATGTTGTCGCCCATGCCGATCTCGTCGCCGTAGTAGAGGATCGGCGAGCCGGGCAGGGAGAGCAGGAGTGCGGTGAACAGCTCGATCTGGTTGCGGTCGTTGTCGAGCAGGGTGGCGAGCCGCCGCCTGATGCCGATGTTGGCGCGCATGCGGGGGTCTTTGGCGTATTCGGCCCACATGTAGTCGCGTTCCTCGTCGGTGACCATCTCCAGGGTCAGCTCGTCGTGGTTGCGCAGGAAGATGCCCCACTGGCAGCTGGACGGGATGGCGGGGGTCTTGGCGAGGATTTCCGAGACGGGGTAGCGCGATTCCCGGCGCACGGCCATGAAGATGCGGGGCATGACGGGGAAGTGGAAGGCCATGTGGCATTCGTCGCCGCCGGACTGGTAGTCGCCGAAGTAGTCGACGACGTCCTCGGGCCACTGGTTGGCCTCCGCCAGCAGCACCGTGTCCGGGTACATCAGGTCGATCTCGCGGCGCACCCGCTTGAGGAAGTCATGGCTGGCGGGGAGGTTCTCGCAGTTCGTGCCCTCGGCCGCGTACAGATAGGGGACGGCGTCGAGGCGGAAGCCGTCGATTCCCAGGTCCAGCCAGAAGCGAAGGGCGGCCAGGATTTCCTCCTGGACCGCCGGGTTCTCGTAGTTGAGGTCCGGCTGGTGGGAGAAGAAGCGGTGGAAGAAGTACTGCTTACGCACCGGGTCGTAGGTCCAGTTGGAGGCTTCGGCGTCGACGAAGATGATGCGGGCGTCGGCGTATTGCTTGTCGTCGTCGGCCCACATGTAGTAGTCGCCGTAGGGGCCGTCGGGGTCCTTGCGGGACTCCTGGAACCACGGGTGCTGGTCGCTGGTGTGGTTCATGACGAAGTCGATGATGACGCGCATGCCGCGCTGGTGGGCGGCGTCGACGAATTCCACGAAGTCGGCGAGGTCGCCGAACTCGGGCAGGACGGCGGTGTAGTCGGAGACGTCGTATCCGCCGTCACGCAAGGGGGACTTGAAGAAGGGCGGCAGCCACAGGCAGTCGACGCCCAGCCATTGCAGGTAGTCGAGTTTGGCGGTGAGGCCCTTGAGGTCGCCGACGCCGTCGCCGTTGCTGTCCTGGAAGGAGCGGACGAGCACCTCGTAGAAGACGGCACGCTTGAACCAGTCGGGGTCCCGGTCCTTCGCGGGAGTGTCCTCGAAGGTGTCGTGGACGGGCTCGTTGACGGTCATGACGCTCTTGCCCCTCCGGTCTCGGATGCCGATGGCTGGACATGGAGCACGTGCGCGGGCGCCCGACCGGGTTCGAGGCGCACATAGTTGGTCCGGCCCCAGCGGTAGGTCTCACCCGTCAGTTCGTCGTGCACGGACATGGACGGGTTCCCGTCCAGGCCGAGTTGCGGCATGTCCAACGAGACCGTGGCCTCCTGGGTGTGATGAGGGTCGAGGTTGACGACCACCAGAACCGCGTCCGGGCCGGTGCGCTTGCTGTACGCGATCACCGCGTCGTTGTCGGTGTGGTGGAAGTGGATGTTCCTGAGCTGCTGCAGGGCCGGGTGGCCCCGACGGATCGTGTTCAACCGTGTGATCAGGGGGGTGATGCTGTCGGCTGTCTCCCAGTCGCGGTGGCGGAGTTGGTACTTCTCCGAGTCGAGGTATTCCTCGCTGCCGGTGCGCAGGGGGGTGTTCTCGCACAGTTCGTAGCCGCTGTAGATGCCCCAGGTGGGGGAGAGGGTGGCGGCCAGGACCGCGCGGATCTCGAAGGCGGGCCGGCCGCCCTGCTGGAGGTAGGCGTGCAGGATGTCGGGGGTGTTGGCGAAGAAGTTGGGCCGCATGTAGGCGGCCGCCTCACCGGACAGCTCGGTGAGGTACTCGGTGAGTTCTTCCTTGGTGTTGCGCCAGGTGAAGTAGGTGTAGGACTGCTGGAAGCCGATCTGTCCCAGGGCGTGCATCATGGCCGGGCGGGTGAACGCCTCGGCCAGGAAGATCACGTCCGGGTCGCCGGCGTTGATGTCCGCGATCACCCGCTGCCAGAAGACGACCGGTTTGGTGTGCGGGTTGTCGACCCGGAAGATCCGCACGCCGTGGTCCATCCAGTACCGCAGCACCCGCAGCGTCTCCGCGATCAGGCCGTCCATGTCGGCGTCGAAGGCGATCGGGTAGATGTCCTGGTACTTCTTCGGCGGGTTCTCCGCGTAGGCGATGGTGCCGTCCGGGCGGTGGTGGAACCACTCCGGATGCTTCTGCACCCACGGATGGTCGGGGGAACACTGCAGGGCGAAGTCCAGAGCGATCTCAAGATCGTGCCTGCGGGCCTCGGACACGAACCGGTCGAAGTCCTCGATCGTCCCCAGATCCGGATGGATCGCGTCGTGCCCGCCCTCCGGAGAGCCGATCGCCCACGGCACCCCGACGTCCTCCGAAGCGGCCGACAGGGTGTTGTTCGGGCCCTTGCGGAAGGTCGACCCGATCGGATGGATCGGCGGCAGATACACGACATCGAACCCCATCGCCGCGATCGCCCCGAACCGCCGCGCGGCCGTCCGGAAAGTGCCGTGCGGGTGCTCCGGCGTGCCCTCGGACCGCGGGAAGAACTCGTACCAGGCCCCGTACAGCGCCCGCTCCCGCTCCACCAGCAGCGGCAGCACCTCCGAGACCGTCACCAGATCCCGTAGCGGATACCGCGCCAGCACCGCGTCCACTTCAGGCGTCAACGCCCCCGCCAGCCGCGCCGAGATCGACAGCGAATCCCCGCGCAGCGCCTCCGCGGCGGCCAGCACCAGTCCGCGTCCCGCTTCGTCCGGCACCCCGGCCGCCGCCCGGAAGTAGAGGTCGGCGCCCTCTTCCAGCACCAGGCCGACGTCGATGCCGGCCGGGATCTTGATGCCGGCGTTGTGGCGCCAGGTGGCGATCGGGTCGCTCCAGGCCTCCACGTGAAAAGTCCAGTGGCCCAGGGCGTCGGGGGTGACATCGGCGCCCCAGCGGTCGCTGCCGGGAGCCAGTTCACGCATCGGCGTCCAGGGACCCGGGCTGCCCTCGGGATCGGTGAGCACGACGTTGGCGGCGACCGCGTCATGGCCCTCGCGGAACACCGTGGCGGTCACCTGGAACGTTTCCCCGACGACCGCCTTGGCCGGACTCCGGCCGCCGTCGACGAGCGGCTGGACGTCCCGTACCGGGATGCGGCCGATGGTGGTGCTGGCACTCATGGGGCTCACCTCCGCCGTGCTCGAGGCCGGGCCCGTGGCCCGGCCGGGGATCGAAGCTGCGCCGGAAGGGACTACCTCCCCGCGGGGGTACGCAGGAGCCTCACCGGCGGACCCCGCCTGGCCGAGGCGGTCGTGCACACCTGCTCGTCCTGCTCGCTGAGATAGGAGACGGGGTTCGTCCGCAGATAGCGTTCCGCGGCGTCCGCGGCCTCCCGCGCACAGCGCTTCCCCATGAGGACGCAGAGGGTGTAGCCCGAGTCCTCGAAGGATGCCCGCGCCCCGCGATCGGCGGGGGAAGCCAGCATCACGCGTTCCCGGGCCCGGTAACGCCGCAGTTGCCGGGCGACTTCGGCCTTGGCCGGTAGCAGCATGGCGCCGTTCACCTTCCATGGAGAGTTTCACTCATGGTGCACGGGCGACGACGCAGCGTCTTGTTGGGTCTTCAACCATCTCGGTGGTCGCTCGTGTTGCACGAATGGCGTAGCACTCCCACAGTTGAGGTGACTCAGAAGCGATCACTGCTCACGCTCCGCGTTCGGGGCTTGTCCCGCCGGGACGAGGAGGAGCTGGAGCTTCGCCGGTGAGGAGCCAACGACGATGAAGACCGCAGTGCCCCGCTACTACCACCTCGATGTGGAAGTCACCCCGGAACGGGTCGGCCAGGTCAGCCGGATTCTGGCCGCTCACCTCCGGTACTGGGACCTCGACATCCTGGTCGAGCCTGTCTGCCGCGGTGCCGAACTGCTGCTGAAGGCCATCGACGAGCACGCGACCGACAAGTTCACCTCGATCGAGATGTGGTGGAACGGCCAGCACCTCATCACGGCCGTCGGCGACAACGACCGCGATCTGCGCCCGGACCAGGATCTGCGCGGATGTCTGGAGCACATCGCCGCGATGAGCGACGGCTGGGGGTGCTGCGCCACGGACACCGGCAGCAAGGTCATCTGGTTCTCGCAGCGCGCCAGGGCCGGCGGACGTGTGCCGCTGGTGCCGACGGCGCCGGTGCCGAGCGTGCGCGAGGTGCTTCAGGTGCCCCGCGAGGAGCCGGTCGTGGGCGGCGTGCTGGAGGACGCCCGGTGACCGCAGAGCGCCGTCGCAAGGCAGGGGTGCCCGTCTGGAGCGGGCACCCCTACCCGTTGGGTGCCGCCTTCGACGGGCAGGGCACCAACTTCGCGCTGTTCAGCGAGGTCGCCGAGTGCGTCGAACTCGTCCTCGTCGAGGACGACGGCAGCCATCGCAGCGTTCCCCTTGCCGAGGTCGACGGCTTCGTATGGCACTGCTACCTGCCCGGGATCGGGCCGGGGCAGCGCTACGGCTATCGCGTGCACGGGCCCTGGCACCCGGAGCTCGGCCACCGCTGCAACCCGGCGAAGCTGCTGCTCGATCCGTACAGCCGGGCGGTGGACGGGCAGGTGGACGATCATCCCGCGCTGTACGACCCGGCCGCCGACAGCGCCGGACACACCATGCTCGGTGTGGTCACCGACCCGTTCTTCGACTGGGGCGAGGACCGCCCGCCCCGACGCTCCTACGCCGACACCGTCATCTACGAGGCCCACGTCCGCGGTCTGACCCGCACCCATCCCGACGTCCCGGCCGAACTCCGCGGCACCTACGCCGGGTTGGCCCACCCCGCGGTCGTCGAGCATCTGACGTCCCTCGGTGTGACGGCCGTCGAGCTGATGCCGGTGCACCAGTTCGTGCAGGACGGTGTGCTGCAGGGCCGCGGCCTGTCCAACTACTGGGGCTACAACACGATCGGCTTCTTCGCCCCGCACAACGCCTATGCCGCCCGGGGCACCCGCGGTCAGCAGGTCAACGAGTTCAAGTCGATGGTGCGGACACTGCACGCGGCCGGCCTCGAAGTGATCCTGGACGTCGTCTACAACCACACCGCCGAGGGCAACGAGAGGGGGCCGACGCTCTCCTTCCGAGGCATCGACAACGCCTCCTACTACCGGCTGGTGGACGGTGACTGGGGGCACTACTACGACACCACCGGCACCGGGAACAGCCTGCTGATGCGGCACCCCTACGTGCTCCAGCTGATCATGGACTCGCTGCGTTACTGGGTCACCGAGATGCACGTCGACGGCTTTCGCTTCGACCTCGCGGCCACACTGGCCCGGCAGTTCCACGAGGTGGACCGGCTCTCGGCGTTCTTCGACCTGATCCAGCAGGACCCGGTGATCAGCCGCGTCAAGCTGATCGCGGAACCGTGGGACGTGGGCGAGGGCGGCTACCAGGTGGGCAACTTCCCGCCCCTGTGGTCGGAGTGGAACGGCAAGTACCGGGACACCGTGCGGGACTTCTGGCGCGGCGGCGAACACACGCTCGGCGACTTCGCCTCCCGGCTGACCGGCTCCTCCGACCTCTACCAGCACAGCCGGCGCCGACCGCGGGCCAGCGTGAACTTCGTGACCGCGCACGACGGCTTCACCCTGCGCGACCTCGTCTCGTACAACGACAAGCACAACGAGGCCAACGGCGAGGGCAACCGGGACGGCGAGAGGGACAACCGGTCCTGGAACTGCGGTGCGGAGGGCGAGACCGACGACGCGTCCGTGCTGGAGCTGCGCGCCCGCCAGCAGCGCAACTTCCTGGCCACGCTCCTGCTCTCGCAGGGCATCCCCATGCTCTGTCACGGTGACGAACTCGGCCGCACCCAGCGCGGCAACAACAACGCCTACTGCCAGGACAACGACGTCTCCTGGATCGACTGGCGGCTGACCGGCGAGCAGCGCGACCTCGCCGACTTCACCCGGTACGTCATCGGACTGCGCGCCGCCCACCCCGTGCTGCGCCGCCGGCGCTTCTTCCGCGGGGAGACCGTGACGTACGCGGGTCAGCCGCTGTCCGACCTCGTGTGGTTCGCGCCGGACGCGCGCGAGATGACCGACGGGGACTGGCTGCGCTCCGACGCGCACTCCGTCGGGGTCTTCCTGAACGGTGACGCCATCGCCGAACCGGACCCCTGCGGCCGGCCCGTGCTGGACGACTCCTTCCTGCTCCTGCTCAACGGCTACTGGGAGCCGGTCGTCTTCCGGCTGCCGGAACCGGCGTACGGCGAGCGCTGGATGACCCTGATCGACACCGCGGAGCCGAAGGCGGCCCCCGACGAGACGGAACACAAGGCGGACTCGACTCTGACGGTCGAGCCCCGCAGCCTGGTCCTGCTGTCACGGCCCCCGGCGAACCCGCCGCGGCCCGCCGCAGGCCAGTAGGGGTAGGAACCAGTAGGAAGGTGGCGAGCGCGCCGGCCGGGCTCAGTGCACGCGGCGCGCCGTCACCGTGAACCGGGCGCCGTCGGGATCGCGCAGCACGGCCTCGTCGCCGCCCTTCGACAGGACACTCCCCCCGTGTTCCTCCGCGGCCCGGGCGCAGGCACCGACGTCCGAGACGGCGAAGTGCACCTGCCAGTGCGGCCGAATGGTGGGGTCGGGAGCCGCGTCCAGCGCGCCCGACTCGATACGGGCCACGATGTCGCCCTCGCTGCGCAGCACGACCTCGCCGCCCTCGTAGCGGACCTCGCAGCAGCCGGGACGGTCCGACGCCCAGTCGAGGATCTCGCCGTAGAAGATGGCGGCGTCGAAGGCGTCGCGTGTGTGCAGTGTGATGAAGGTCGGGGCCGCGCGGCGCCATTTCCCCCAGTTGGCGACGAGCTCCCCCTCCCAGATCCCGAAGGTCGCCCCGTCCCGGTCGGCCAGCAGCGCCGCCCGCCCGGGCGGGAAGGAGAGCGGCCCGACGGCGGCGGTGCCGCCCCGTTCCTGCACCCGTGCCACGGCCTCGTCCGCGCTGCGCACGGCGAAGTACGGCGTCCACGCCACCGCCATCTGCCACATCGTGGCGACCGCGGCGATTCCGGCCACCGGCGTCTCGTCCACCACGGCCATCCGGAACCGGTCGCCGAGCTTGGCCGGGCGCCATTCCCAGCCGAGGACAGCGGTGTAGAACGCCTCGGCGGCCTCCTGGTCCCGGGTGGTCAGGCTCACCCAGCAGGGGGCGCCGAACACGGCGTGCGTGGAGACGACGTCCGTCGTGCCACCGGGTCGTCTGGTGTCCTGGTTCATGTCAGTCGCGTCCTGGTCTCGCCGGCCGGCAGCCACCGGTCCTCTACCAGTGTCCAACCGGAACCGTGCCGGGCGCCTGTCGAGTACCCGGCGGACGTGGCCGAAACGAGTGGTGTGCGCCCGGTGGCACTGGGCCGCTCGAGTGAGCAGGATGGTGGTATGAGCGCGGGACAGGATGACGCCGGTGGCGAGGCGGGCCGCATTTTCGAGCTGCAGGAAGAGGTCGAGCAGCTGAAGGAGGCCGTCGCCTCGCACGCCGTCGTGGACCAGGCGATCGGCATGATGGTGGCGCTCGGACGGGTGACCCCGGACCAGGGCTGGGTCGTACTGAAGGACGTCTCCCAGCGCACCAACATCAAGCTGCGCAATGTCGCCGATCTGATACTGATCTGGGGACGGAACGGGGACCTGCCCCCGGAGATCCACGCCGAGCTGGAGGCGGCTCTCGACCGCCACGGACCGGCGCAGATCCCGGAGGCGTCGTCTGAGTGACCTTCCGGCGTCAGCGGACCTCGGCCAGCAGCTCCTCACGGATCCGGTCGAAGCAGCCGCTGAGGAGACGGGAGACGTGCATCTGGGAGATGCCCAGCTCCTCGGCTATGCGGCTCTGCGTCATGCCCTGGAAGAACCGCAGATAGAGGATGGTCTGCTCGCGCTCGGGCAGGGCCCGCAGACAGGGGCCCACGGCGACGCGGTCCACGACGACGTCGAAGCGGGGGTCGGGGGCGCCGAGCGCGTCCCCCAGGGCGTACCCGTCGGTGCCGGGCATCTCCGCTTCCAGCGACAGCGCCGAGAAGCACTCCAGGGCCTCCATGCCGGAGCGCACCTCGTCCTCGCTGAGCTGGGCGCACTCGGCGATCTCGGCGACGGTGGGGGCCCGCCCCGCCGTGGTCTGTGACAGCTCCTTGAGGGCGGCGCGCACCCGGTTGCGCAGATCCTGGACCCGGCGCGGTACGTGCAGCGTCCACATGTGGTCGCGGAAGTGCCGTTTGATCTCGCCGGTCACGGTCGGCACGGCGTACGCCTCGAAGGCGTGGCCGCGCGCGGGGTCGTAGTGGTCGACGGCCTTCACCAGGCCCAGGGCGGCCACCTGGTACAGATCCTCCAGGGACTCGCCGCGGCCCTTGAAGCGGACCGCTATCCGCTCGGCCATCGGCAGCCACAGCTCGACCAGCTCGTCCCGGAGCGCCTTGCGTTCCGGGCCCTCGGGCAGGGTGGCGAGGCGTTCGAAGGAAGCGGCGGTGTCGGGGGCGTCGTCGTGCGGATGTTGCTTCGTTCTGGTGGTGACGCGCATCGCGCGCACCTCCCTCAACGGTGCTGGGTGACAGACACCATGGGAGCCACGCGCTCGGACCTGACGGAGGGCACCGGGGACGGCTCCCACGGACGTGCCTCCTGTCCGAAGCACTGACAAGCAAATGCCCAGTGGAGGAGATCCTAAACAATTCAGGACAATTCACTCAGAATGCTGCACGGACCGAAGTTCGCATTCTCAGCGTGAGAGACCTTGACCGTTCCTTGGGTCCATTACCTCTGCTACAGAGGTAATCTCGGCGGCGTGGAACAGGAGACCTTCCCGGAAGAGCTCGCCGACGCGCTCGTCGGCGTCCAGCGGCTGATCCGGCGCCGGTTGCGCCGCGAGATGCCCGCACCGCAGTTGCGCGGCGCCGAGGTCGAACTGCTGCGGCTGGTCGTGGACCGGCCCGGGATCGGCATCTCGGACGCCGCCAGGGAGCTCTATCTGGCGGGCAATTCGGTGTCGACGCTCGTCAACCAGCTGGCCCGGCAGGGCTACCTGGTCCGGGAGACCGACCCGGCCGACCGGCGTGCCGCCCGTCTGATGCCGACTCCCGCGGCCGAGGCGCGGCTCGGCGAGTGGCGCAAACGCCGCGCCGACCTCGTACGACACCAGGTGGCCCGGCTCGACGAGGCCGACCTGGAAACCCTGGCGGCGGCGATCCCGGCCCTGCGCCGCCTGGCCGACAACCTGGGGGAGGAACCGTGACACAGGACGCCGTCACCTGCACCGGACTCGTGTACGCCTTCGGTGACACCAACGCCGTCGACGGGCTCGACCTCACCGTGGCCGAGGGCGAGGTCTTCGGACTGCTCGGGCCCAACGGCGCCGGGAAGACCACGGCGATCCGCTGCATGACCACGCTCCTGCCGGTACCGGCGGGCATGGTCCATGTCTTCGGGCACGACACCGCCGGGGACCGGATGGCCGTACGGCGGCTGCTCGGCTACGTGCCGCAGCAACTCTCCGCCGACCAGGGCCTGACCGGCCGCGAGAACGTCGCCCTGTTCGCCCGTGTCTTCGACGTGTCCCGCCACGAGCGCGCCGCCCGCGTCGCCCAGGCCCTGGACGCCGTCGACCTCACCGACGCCGCCGACCGGCTCGCCAAGACCTACTCCGGCGGCATGGTCCGCCGCCTCGAACTCGCCCAGGCACTGGTCAGCGCGCCCCGTCTGCTGATCCTCGACGAGCCGACCATCGGACTCGACCCGATCGCCCGGACCGGTGTGTGGGAGCACATCAACGCCGTCCGCGCGGCCACCGGCATGACCGTGCTGGTCACCACCCACTACATGGACGAGGCCGACCAGTACTGCGACCGGGTCGGCCTCATGCACCGCGGCCGCATCCGCGCCCTCGGTACGTCGCAGGAGCTGCGCCGGGGACTCGGTGAGCGCCGGGGCGCCCGGGCCACCGACCCGCTGCCCACGCTGGAGGACGTCTTCCGCGACATCGCCGGCAGTGGACTCGACGACCAGTCAGGAGACTTCCGCGATGTCCGAAGCACCCGCCGCACCGCAGGCCGTGTCGGCTGACCGCATCGGTCTGCTGCTGAAGCCGCCGCAGCCCCGCGCGGGCTGGCGGCTGGTCCCCGCCCGGGTCGGCGCGATGTGCACCGTCGAACTGCAGAAGCTGCGCCACGACCGCACCGAGCTCTACACCCGGGCCGTCCAACCCGCCCTGTGGCTGCTGATCTTCGGCCAGACCTTCACCCGGATCAAGGCGATCCCCACCGACGGCATCCCCTACATCGACTATCTGGCACCGGGCATCATCGCCCAGTCCGCGATGTTCATCGCCATCTTCTACGGCATCCAGATCATCTGGGAACGGGACGCCGGCATCCTCAACAAGCTCCTCGTGACCCCGACCCCGCGCTCGGCACTGATCACCGGGAAGGCGTTCGCGGCCGGGGTGAAGTCCCTGGTCCAGACCGTCGTCGTGATCCTCATCGCCGCCGTCCTCGGCGTCGCCCTGACCTGGAACCCGCTCAAACTGCTCGGCGTCGCGGCCGTCGTCGTCCTCGGATCCGCCTTCTTCTCCTGCCTGTCCATGACCATTGCCGGCATCGTCCTCAGCCGCGACCGCCTGATGGGCTTCGGCCAGGCGATCACCATGCCGCTGTTCTTCGGCTCCAACGCCCTCTACCCGCTGTCCGTCATGCCCGGCTGGCTCCAGGCCGTCAGCAAGGTCAACCCGCTCAGCTATCAAGTGGACGCCCTGCGCGGCCTTCTCCTCGGCACGCCCGACCATCTCGCGCTCGACTTCGCGGTGCTGTTCGTTGCCGCCGCACTGGGCATCGCCGCGGCCTCGTCGCTGCTCGGCCGTCTCGCGCGCTGATCATGCTCATGGACGTGATGTGCGGCACGCCCGCCGGGCGCAGTGCGCCCCCCGTCGGCGAGTTCTTCCTGCGCACGGCTTGATCACTGATCAAAGGGGGTGAACCCGCTGGCCACAGCGCATTCCGCTCATTTGACAGTGCACTGAGCACACAGATAGGAAGCAGCTCTCTGAGGGACAAGAGGTGGATTGTGTACGAGCCGAACGTGGTCGGGGACTGGCAGGAGTACGACGAGCATGCCGGCCTGCGTGTCCGCGTCCACGGGCTGGAGGCCTCCGAGCCACCACGCGGCCGGGACGACGCCGCCGAGGGGCTCACGTACTTCACTGTCCGTGTGACCGTCGAGAACCGCGGCGGCCGGAACTCCACCATCCACCTGGAGGACGGCCAGATCGATGTCCGGGTCGGCCCCGACGGCGAGAGCGCGTTCATCGACTGGCGCAACTCGCAGTTCATCGAGGGCTTCGACGTCTACCCGCTGCGCCGGGCCACCGCCGTGCTCTACGCGGCCGGCCCCGAGGCGTCCCTGAGCCTGGTCGACGTGCAGATCCAGCTGCGGGTCGACGACGACTGGGCCGACCGCCGGCTGTGGGCGGGCGGCATCGGTCTGCAGGAAGGCGCCGTCCAGGCGGCGGCCGGCCGGGAGGGCCTGGCCCACCAGGTGAGCAACTTCCTGCGGGACCAGGCCGAAGAGGGCACCGCCTGACGGTCGGTGCCCGTTGCGGCATCAGTGCGGATGTCGCCTCAGTGCGGGATGCCGTCGATGATCTCGCGGGCTCCCTGACGCAGCAGTGCCACCGCGACCGAGGTGCCCAGCGTGGCCGGGTCGAGCCGGCCCGCCCACTCGTGGGCGTTCAGCCGGGTCTTGCCGTCCGGGGTGAACACACAGGCACGCAGGGACAGTTCGCCCCCGTGGTCCACGCGCGCGTACCCGGCGATCGGGCTGTTGCAGTGGCCCTGCAGCACATGCAGGAACATGCGCTCCGCGGTGGCCTCACGGTGGGTGTCCGGATCGCCGAGCCCGCTGACCGCGTCGATCACCTCGGTGTCGCCCTCACGGCACTGCAGGGCCAGGACGCCCGCGCCGATCGGCGGCATCATCGTCTCGGGGGAGAGGACCTCGCTGATCACGTCCTCGCGGCCGATGCGCTCGAGGCCCGACACCGCGAGCAGCAGCGCGTCCGCCTCTCCGGCCGCGAGCTTGGCCAGCCGCCGGTTGGCGTTGCCGCGGAACGGCACGCACTCCAACTCCGGATGGGTGGCCGCCAGTTGCGCGACCCGGCGCACCGAGGAGGTCCCGATGCGGGTACCGGCCGGAAGCTCGTCCAGGGTGAGTCCACCCGGATGGATCAGGGCGTCGCGGATGTCGTCCCGCTTGAGGAACGCGGCGAACGTCGTCCCCGCCGGGAGCGGCCGGTCGGCGGGTACGTCCTTCACGCAGTGCACCGCGAGGTCGGCCTGCCCGGCCAGCAGTGCGGCGTCGACCTCCTTGGTGAAGGCGCCCTTGCCCTCGACCTTCGACAGGTCGCCCATCCACTTGTCGCCGGTCGTCTTCACCGGCACGACCTCGGTGCGCACCCCGGGGTGCAGCGCGGTCAACTCGGCGCGGACACGCTCCACTTGGGCGAGCGCCATGGGCGAGTCGCGGGAGACGATACGGATCAGTTCGGGCACGGGCATGCGGACACGATAGACCCTCGCGGTCGAGCGGCTGTGCAGTACCGCGCTTCACATGCGCCAGTCGAAGGGGAAGAACTCCTCACCCGCCGCGCCTTCGTGGGCCGGCGTGCGCACCAGACAGCGGTGACGCAGCAGTTCACGCCGTTCCTCCGGGGACAGCCCGCGGGCGGTCCAGTCCTCGGCGTCGACGTCCTCGCGCCCGCAGGCGTTGACCTCGTCACCGGATGCGTTTCTCAGGTCCACCCGGAAGTCCGTGCGCCACTGGGAGTTGGACCCCCAGCCCTGCGACAGGTCCACGGTGGGCCGGTGCCGGCGCAGATAGGTCCAGTAGAGCGGGGAACGGTCCGCCACGCCGCGCTCGGCGTGCCGGACGCCCGCGCGCACCCGCACCCCGGCCCGGGAGAACAGCAGGGACCCGAACCACAGTCCGGGCCACACGACATCGGTGATCCGCACGGGCTCGTCCGGGTCCTCGGCCTGCTCGACCTCGACGATCTCGTGCAGGAACGGGTCGAAGACGTCGCTCTCCTCGAACGGTGTCAGGCCCAGGCCGGTGAAGAGCCCGAGATACTCGGTCCTCGACACCGCGGGCCAGACGCCGGCGTGCTCACCGGCCGGCTGGAAGCCGGTCAGCAGCACATCGCTGACCCGGCTGAGCGCGTACAGCTCCCACAGCAGGTCGCCGCAGCGCTCGTCCGGTCCTTCCACCGCCGTCGCGACCAGCAGCTCCACGCCCGTGGTGAGCGCCTCGCGGTAGGCGAGCCGGGCCCGGGCGAGCCAGGGTTCCACCACGCCGGTGTACACATCCGCACCGTCGTGGTCGCGCAACGCCTGGAACAGTATCCGTGCGTTGACCCAGGCCTCCTCTTCGTCCATGCGCGCACCCTAGCGACGGCCGGGAGCGGTGATCCACACGTTTATCCGACGAGCGGAGCACTCATCTCGACCGAGCGCAGTGCCGCGGCGAGTGCCAGTTCGTCGCCGACGTCCAGAGCCGTGTCGGTCAGCTTGATGACGTGCTCGTCGCCGTGGGCGAGGGCACGCTCCATGACCTCCTCGGCGGTGAGCCGGGCGGGTGGCGTGTACTCGACGGCCTCCGCGGGCGTGTACATCGCGGTGACCGCCGCGGACGCGCTCCATGCCGCGTGCAGGCTCGGCGCCCACAGCTCCCGGGGCAGCGAATCCAGGGCGCGCAGCACGGCGTTGGGCGCGGTGGCGGCGTGCACGAGCATGGTGGGCTCGCCGTGGCCGTGGGTGGCGTAGCGGTGGGTGGCGGCGTGGACGAGTTCGGTCAGTCGTGCGCGGGCCGTGTCGGGGTCGGTCACCTCGTCCGCCCATGCGGGCAGTCGCTGCACGGCGGCGAGGCGCTTGCGGAACCCCATGTGGCCCGGGTCGATCGGGGGTACGGCGTCCAGGGACTCCATGGCGGTCGTCGCGCCCGGCAGTACGGCGACGCCGGTCACCGGCTGGTGCCGGGCCGCCCAGTAGCCCAGCGCGTGGGCGAGTTCGGTGGTCCGGGGCGCGTTCTCACCGGTTTCCAGGGCGCGTACGGCGTGGCCGACCCGTATGACGGTGTGGGTGGCGCCGCCGTACAGACCGGGCAGCAGGCGCGGCCACCACTCGGCGAGGACGTCCCGCCACGGGCGCTCGGCCAGCGTGCGGGAGAAATGGTCGGTCCAGTCCGCGATCCGGCGTGGATCGCCCAGCGCCTGGGGCCAGTTGTCGTCGGTGACGGGGGCCACGCGGTCGGGGAAGTCCTCCAGCTTGTCCCGGTAGAGGTCCACCCAGTGATGCACGGCCCCCGCCTGCCCGTGGGCGGCGAGCGCCTCGACGACCATGGGGGCGTGGTTGGACAGCCAGCCGTTGCGTTCGGGGCCGGAGGCGTGGAGGCGTTCCAGGGCTTCTTCGAGCTGTCCGCTCGTGTCGCTGTCGTCCATGAGCCGGACGCTATGCCTCATGTGCGGGTGCCGGGATCGGGCGCGGGACGGAAGCCGCGGGGTGCACGGGTCCTAGGTCCCGCGCCCGATGCGCGCCGGATCAGGCGTTGGGGTCGAACGAGATCCCCGACGGCTTGGCCTTCGACAGGTCGGAGGCGAAGTTCGCGTCCTTCAGGGCGAAGTTGGCGCTGCCGAAGTCGTACGCGACCAGCTTGTCGCGAACGCCCGACGGGTAGCCGTTCCAGCCGACCAGCGGCGGGTACTGCCAGGTGCCCTTGGCGTTCTCCGGCGGCTCGTCATTGGAGTTGGCCAGCCGGAAGGCGTGGGTACTGGCGCCGTCCTTGTGGTAAACGATCTTCGCGTGGGTGCCGTCGAAGCGGACGCCGGAGGGCGCTGTCGTCGTGTACGAGCCGTGGGCGGACGTCGAGACGTACTGGATGGTGCCGTTCTGCACCCAGATCACGACGTGCTCCCAGTCGTGCCGGTGCCCGCCGATGCTGCTGTTCGCCAGGGCCTGGTCCTTCTCGAAGTACAGGCCGTACATGTAGGCGCACCAGCCGTTGTTGCACTTGTAGCGCGAGTACGAGTTGGTGTTGTTCAGGTCCGAGAGGTCGTGGCACTCGCCGCTGAGCGAACCCGTCGGGTTCAGACCGCCGTTGACCGTGCCGTCGGGGCCGATGGCGGGCGTGGGGTAGCAGCCGTCGGTGTCGTAGTCGAAGGCCGGCTGGTAGGTGTACTCGGCCGACTCGGCGTTGGTCGGCAGGGCCGTGGGCGGGGCGGCGAAGGCGGCGCTCGGGAAGGCGACGACCAGGGTGGCTGCGCCGGCCAGGCCGGTGAACCATCTCGCGCGATGCTTCTTGAACGACGGAGACGACACTGCGTCCTCCTCATGTTCCGGGCGCAGCCCAACGGCTGTGGGGGAATGGGAGGTTCAGCTTCCCGACTTTTCATGTCCGCGCCAAGATGTCGTAAGCGACTCTCTGGTAACAACCGTCCGAACAGTGGGATCTTGTTCGGGATGTCAGACAAGGTCGTCCGGAAGGTCGGCTGCCGACTCCTCCGGCGCGAGCTCCGGGCGCAGCCGGAGCCAGGACGGCTGGCGCAGCAGTCCCGCCCGGGTGCGGGTGCTGTAGCGGACCTCGCCGACCAGCCGGGGCAGGACCCAGTGCGAGCCCGAGACCGGCGGCGGGGTGTCGAAGGGGCACACGTCCGTCGCCGCGGCCCCGAGGAGGGCGGCGAGTCGGGTCCGTTCGGTCTCGCTCCAGCCGGTGCCCACGTTGCCGACGTACCGAAGGCGTCCGGCGGTGCGCTGTCCGACCAGCACGGCGCCCGGCAGGCCCGTCAGCCGTCCCTTGCCGGGCAGCCAGCCGCCGACGATGACGTCCTCGCTGCGCATGTTGCGGATCTTGATCCAGGCGCGGGAGCGCACCCCGGGCTCGTACACCGAGTCGAGCCGCTTGCAGACCAGGCCCTCGAGGCCGTGGTCGCGGGTGGCCTCCAGCGCCTGTCGACCGTGTCCGACGATGGCGCCCGGGGTCGACCAGAACGGTCCGTCCAGACCCAGTTCCTCCAGCTGTCCGCGCCGTCGGACATAGGGGAGTGCGGTCAGGGAGCGCCCCGCCAGATGCATCACGTCGAACAGCACCAGATGGACGGGGACTTCGGCGGCCTTCCGCGCGGCCTTGCCCGGGGCGTGGACCAGCCCCATGCGGGACTGGAGCAACTGGAAGTCGGCACGCCCCTGTTCGTCGAGCGCCAGGACCTCGCCGTCCAGTACGGCGGGCAGCGTGCCGAGCGTGCTGCCGAGTGCCCCCAGTTCGGGATAGGCGGCGGTGATGTCCTCCCCGGAACGGGCGCGCAGCAGCACGCTTCCGTCCCCGGCGAGGTACAGCACGACGCGCTGGCCGTCCTGCTTGGTTTCGTAGGCCCAGTGCGCGTCCTGAGTGGCCGACGGCAGGGTGCCGGAGGTGGCGAGCATGGGCGGGATCAGGGGGAGGCTCACGGGTCAGTTGTCGACGGGCCCCGGTGTCGTCACGCGCGCGTGAGGGCGGTTTCCCCTGAACGGCGGTGTCCCGGGCGAGGGCAGGGGCACCTCAAGGGCCACTCGGCCCCGTCGGCCCGGTCGGAACCCTCAGATGATCCCGCCGTTGGCCCGCAGCACCTGCCCATTGACCCAGTGCCCGCCCGGACCGACCAGGAAGGAGACCACGGAGGCGATGTCCTGCGGTGTTCCGAGGCGCTCCAGCGGCGGCTGGGCGGCCAGCCGGGCGACGGTCTCCTCGTCCTTGCCGTCGAGGAAGAGGTCGGTGGCGGTCGGGCCGGGCGCGACCACGTTGACGGTGACGTCACGGCCCCGCAGCTCCCGGGCGAGGACCAGCGTCAGCGCCTCGACCGCCCCCTTGCTCGCGGCGTACGCGCCGTAGGTCGGGAAGGCGAGGCCGACGACCGAGCTGGAGAAGTTCACCAGCGCCCCGCCCGGACGCAGTCGGCGGGCGGCCTGCTGGCCGACGGCGAACGTGCCGCGGATGTTGGTGCGGTACAGGGCGTCGAGCTCGTCGAGATCGAGCTCCGCGACGGGTGCCAGCAGCATCCGCCCCGCCGCGTGCACCACGGCGTCCACCCCGCCGTACGTCTCCTCCGCCAGGTCGAACAGGGCGGCCACCTGGGCCTCGTCGCCGACGTCCGCGCGGGCGGCGACGGCGGAGCCCCCGGTGGCCTCGATGGCGCGCACGACCTCGTCGGCCGCGTCCTTGTTGCCCGCGTATCCCACGAGGACGGCGAACCCGTCGGCGGCCAGCTGCTGGGCGGCCTGGCGTCCGATGCCGCGCGATCCTCCGGTGACGATCGCGACGCGCTGCTGTGTGGTCATGTCCGCTCCTTGTGTTAGCGACGCTACGTGCATCACGTAACGACGATAACACGGTTTCGTAGCGCTGGTATTCCCCGGCTCGTATCAGCGCTACGAATGTCGTACCGTGCAGGCATGGACGCGAGGGAAAAGATCCTGGAAGCCGCCGCGGAACTGCTGGCCACGGCCCCGGCCGCCGAAGTCTCCACACGTGCCGTGTGCGAGGCGGCCGGCGTGGGCGCGCCGATGCTCTACCGGCTGTTCGGCGACAAGGCCGGGCTGCTTGCCGCTGTGGTGGACCGGGGATTCGAGCAGTACCTCGCCTCCAAGCGCGCGGCCCGGCCCGGCGAGGATCCCGTCGCGGATCTGAAGAGCGGCTGGGACAACCACATGCAGTTCGCGCTGGAGCACCCCCATCACTACCGCCTGATGTACTCGCCCGAGCTGACGGTCCCGCCCGCCGCCGCGAGCGAGGCGCACGCCCTGCTGCACGCGATCCTCGAACGCTGCGCGGCGGCCGGCCGGCTCACCGTCCCACCCGTCCTGGCCACGCAGATCATCATGTCCGCCAACGTCGGCGCGTCCCTGTCGATGCTCAGCAGACCGGAGCAGTACCCGGATCCGGGATTCTCGGCCCGCCTGCGGGACGCGGTGATCGATTCCCTGACGCGCCCCGCCGGGCCCGCACAGGGGGACGGAGTGCCCGTCGCGGCCGCCACCCTCGCGGCCCGGCTGCGCGCGGAGCCGCACGAGTCCTTCACCCCGGCCGAGTCCGGCCTGTTGCAGCAGTGGCTGGAGACGCTCGCCGGGACCTGACCTCTCAGGGCGCCTGTACGAGCCCCGACTGGTAGGCGATGACGACGAGTTGCGCGCGGTCCCGGGCGCCCAGCTTCGTCATGGCGCGGTGCACATGGGTGCGCACCGTCAGCGGGCTGACGAAGAGCTTCTGGGCGATCTCCTCGTTGGAGTGGCCCTCGGCCACCCACGCCATCACCTCACGCTCGCGCGCGGTCAGCGCCACGAGGTCCCCCGGCACCGCGAGGCGGGCGCCCCGTGCGGGCGCGGCCAGGAAGCGGGCGATCACCGTGCGGGTGGCGACGGGGGACAGGAGGGACTCGCCCGAGGCCACCGTCCGTACCCCGGCCAGCAGCACGTCGGCGGTGACGTCCTTGCCGAGGAAGCCGCTCGCCCCGGCCCGCAGCGCCTGGGCGACGTACTCGTCGATCTCGAACGTCGTCAGGATCAGCACCCGGGTGTCGGCCAGGTCCGGGTCGGCGCAGATGGCGGCCGTGGCGGCCAGGCCGTCGGTGCCCGGCATCCGGATGTCCATCAGGACGAGGTCCGGGCGGTGGACGCGGGCGAGGGAGACGGCCTCGGAGCCGTCGGCCGCCTCGGCGACCACCTCCATGTCCTCGCAGGAGTCGATCAGGATCCGGAAGGTGGCCCGCAGCATTGGCCTGGTCGTCGGCGAGCAGTACGCGGATGGTCATGGGTTCCGTTCTTCCGGGTCCGGAGCGATCGGGTACAGCGGCAGCCGGGTCGTCACCTCGAAGCCGCCCTCGACACGGTGCCCGGCCCTGAGCGCGCCGCCCATGGACCGGGCCCGCTCCCGCATGCCGATCAGACCGAAGCCCTGCCCCGGTTCCGCGGCGGCGGTCGAGGTGCCGTCGTCGGTGACGGTGATCGTCAGATGGTCGGTGGCGTACCCGAGGCGCACATACGCCGTCCTGGCCGCGGCGTGCTTGGTCACATTGGTCAGCGCCTCCTGCACGATGCGGTACGCCGTCAGGTCCACGCCCGGCGACAGCGGCCGGGGCGTGCCCTCGATGTCGACCCGGACGGGAAGCCCCACCGCCTCGAACGAGGCCGTCAGTTCGTCGAGCCGGGCGATGCCCGGGCTGGGGGCGAGGGGCGCGTCGGGGTCGTCCCGCTGGCGCAGCAGGCCCACGGTCGCCTTCGTCTCGCGCAGCGCCGCCGACGTCGTACCGGCGAGCTCGGTGAGGATCCGGTGCACCTGATCGGGGTGGGTGCGTGACAGATGGGCCGCCGTGCCCGCCTGGGCGTTGGCCAGGGCCAGATGATGGGCGACGAGGAAGGCGAACCGTGCGGCTCGGCGGCCGGTGTGCACGGCCAGCCGGTACAGCGCCAGCATGAGCGGGGCCATCAGGAGCGGTGTGAGCAGCATGCCCAGCGCGGAGGCGGCGGCGGTGCACACCGCCGTCACCACGACCACGGCCCGGGGGCGGGTGCGCTGCCAGAAGAGGGAGCCGCAGGCGGCGGTGGCCAGGGCGATCGTGGGGCCCACCGAGTCCGGCAGTTGCTTCACCTGCGGGAAGTTGATCTCGCTGCCGAACAGGAAGCACGCGAACAGCAGCGCGGCCGTCATCGTGTCGACGGTGCGGGCGTGGTCGTCCGCGTATCGCTGCCAGGGGGTGCTCATCGCCGCTCTCCGGTCGGTGGTGCCGCTCGTCGGCAATCGCGGCTACTGGGTACGCAGTACACGGCCCTGCCCACGGCGTCCCCGGGAATGAGCACGGTCGAGCGGGGTTCCACGATCTTAAGTCAACTGCTTGACTTGGTTGGATCACGGTCCTCGACGTGCTGTTGCGTAGGCTTCCGTCCTTGGAACTCGCCGTAGCGGCGGAGGACCTGCGACGGCTCGAGGGGCTGGCCGTCGGAGGGCTGAGGGAAGTCCCGGTGCGATGGTGATGATGGCGGCAGGCAGGGCGGTACGGGCGGAACAGGTCAGCGCGACCCGGGAGCTGATCCTGACCGCGGCCGAACGGCTGTTCGCCGAGCGCGGGGTCTACGCCGTCTCCAACCGCCAGGTCAGCGAGGCCGCAGGGCAGGGCAACAACGCCGCGGTCGGCTACCACTTCGGCACCAAGGCCGACCTCGTCCGCGCCATCGTCCGCACGCACGCCGAGCGCATCGAGGAGATCCGCGCCCGGCTGCTGGCGGGGATCGGCGACTCCACGGACCTGCGGGACTGGGTGGACTGTCTGGTCCGCCCGGTCCCGGAGCACCTCGCGGCCCTGGGCGGCCCCACCTGGTTCGCGCGGTTCTGCGCGCAGGTGATGACCGACCCGGCACTGCACCGGATCATGGTGGAGGAGTCCCTGGCCTCCCCGTCCCTGCGGCAGATCGTCGACGGAATGCACCGGTGCCTGCCCGCACTGCCCCCCGAGGTCCGTGCCGAACGCGGCGACATGGCACGCCATCTGCTCGTCCACCTGCCCGCCGAACGGGAGCGCGCCCTCGCCGAGCACCGGCCCACCGCGCGCTCCAGTTGGCACGACTACGCCACCGGGCTCGCCGACGCGGTCGTCGGCATCTGGCTGGCACCGGTGACACAGGGGAAGGAACAGCCCGCGCGTGAGCGGTGAGAGGCCCGCGCTCGCGCGTGGCTCCGGGCAGCACGTGCTGGTCGTCGGTGGACCGGAGGTGACCGAACTGCTCTCCACCACCCTGGAGTTGGCGGGCTACCGCACCTCCGTCGTCGGCACCGGGACCGAGGCGCTGACGCGGGCCGCGGGGCACCGCTACGACCTCGTCCTCCTCGACACGACGCTGCCCGACGTGCCCGACCTCGGCCGTCGGCGCCTGCCGCCCGTCACACACCGACCGCCGGTCCTGTTCCTCACCGCGGACGACTCGTTGGGCAGCCTCCTGCCCGAACTCGGCCTGGGCGAGAGGGACTACGTCACCAAACCGTTCCGGGTGGCCGAAGTCCTGGCCAGGATGCAGGTGTTGCTGCGCGGCCCGGGTCCGGTCCGACTTCACCAGGGTGGACCGCGCTACGGCGACCTGGTGCTCGACGACGCCCTCTGTCAGGCGCGGCGCGGAACGCTGGCACTGGACCTCACGCCCGCGGAGTACCGGCTGCTGCGCCATCTCCTGGTCAACGCCCACCGTGTGCTGTCCAAGGACCAGATCAGCCGGTACGTCTGGGGCGACTTACGAGGGGACAACGCCATCGAGCAGCTCGTGTCCCGGCTGCGGCGCAAGGTGGACCGGAACGCCCCGGCGCTGATCCACACCCGGCGGGGCTTCGGCTACTGGCTGGGACGGGCCGAGGCGGAGGCCTGAGGCGCGGTAGCAAACGCCGGGAACGCTCGTTCTTCGCAGAGTCGGCAGGGGGGTCGTCGTTCGCTCGCGCCGCTGCTCGACATGGTCAACTCGTGGCGGGCGAACGTGAGTTGTGAACCGATTCGGCATGGGTTCGGTGTGTGATCTGGGTCACGTCAGCTTTCTGTCAGGGAACTGACCGGTGCCCGTCAGGCCCGTCTGTTTGCATGTGCTCATCGAGGCCTCACCCCTCCCCCCCGGCGCTCCGACTCTCGACCGGAGCCCCCCACCACCGAGGAGAACCATGGCCGACGCACCGGCTGTTCCCGAGTTCCCCATGCCGCGGGCCGCCCGCTGCCCCTTCGACCCGCCGCCCGGCCTCAAAGAGCTCCAGGACCAGGGGCCGTTGGCGAAGGTGCGGCTGTGGGACGGCAGCGAACCGTGGCTCGTGACCCGCTACGCCGAGCAGCGCGCCCTGCTGGGTGACGCCAGGGCCAGCTCGGACATCGACCGCCCCGGCTTCCCGCCCAAGGCCAGCTCCGAGGGCAGCGAGGGCAAGCTCAGCTTCATCATGATGGACGACCCCGAACACGCCAGGCTGCGCCGGCTGGTGACGGCGCCCTTCGCCATCAAGAAGGTCGAGGCCCTCAGGCCCGCCGTGCAGCGGATCGTGGACGGCCTGATCGACGACCTCCTCGCGGGCCCGCAACCGGTCGACCTCGTCGAGGCGTTCGCCCTGCCCATCCCCTCGCTGGTGATCTGCGAACTGCTCGGGGTGCCTTACGAGGACCACGAGATGTTCCAGTCCCACACCAAGACGATGGTCAGCAGCGCCGCGACACCCGAGCAGCGCAATGTCGCGACCCGGGAGATCGCCGGCTACCTGGCCACGATGATCGGCAAGCGGCTCGCCGAACCCAGGGACGACCTGCTGTCGAGCATCGCCGGACGGATCACCACGGGCGAACTCGACCATCAGCAGGCCACGGAGATGGCGCTGCTCCTGCTGATCGCCGGACACGAGACCACCGCGAACATGATCGCGCTCGGCACCGCGGCCCTCCTGGAGCACCCCGACCAGCTGGCCCTTCTGCGCGAGAGCGACGACCCCAAACTGGTGGCCTCGGCCGTCGAGGAACTGCTGCGCTACCTGAACATCACCCACCAGGGGCGCCGCCGCGCGGTCACGGAGGACATCGAGATCGCCGGAGAGGTCATCAAGGCCGGCGAGGGCGTCATCGTGGTGAACGAGATCGGCAACCGCGACCCCGAGGCCTTCGAGGACCCCGACCGCCTCGACATCACCCGGGACGCCCGCCGCCACGTCGCCTTCGGCTTCGGCATCCACCAGTGCCTCGGCCAGCCCCTGGCCCGCATGGAGCTCCAGGTCGTCTACGGCACCCTCTACAAGCGCATCCCCACCCTCAGGCTCGCCTGCGACGTCCAGGACGTGAAGTTCAAGCACGACGCGTTCATCTACGGCGTCCACGAACTGCCGGTGGCCTGGTGACGGCTCCGCGTCCCGCGAACGAACAAGCAACACGCGACAAGAAGGGCAATCCCGTGAAGGTGGAGCTGGAAGCCGACAAGTGCGTCGCCTCGGGGCAGTGCGTGCTCGCCGCGATGGACGTCTTCGACCAGGACGACGACGGCATCGCGATCCTGCTGGCGGAGGAGGTCGGCGACGAACTCGTCGACGACGTCAAGGAAGCCGTCGCGGTCTGCCCGGCAGCCGCGATCCGACTGGTCCAGCAGTGAACCGGATCGTCGTCGTCGGAGCCTCGGCCGCCGGACTCGCGGCGGCCGAGACGCTCCGCCGCGAGGGCTACGACGGCCCGCTCACCCTCGTCGGCGACGAACCCCTTGCGCCGTACGACCGCCCGCCGCTGTCCAAGCAGCTGCTGTCCGGCGAGTGGCAGCCCGAGCGGCTGGACCTGCGCACGCCCGCGGACCTGACCGCGCTCGGCCTGGACCTGCGCCTCGGTGTCCGCGCGACCGGCCTCGAACTCACCGAGCGCACGGTGCGGCTCGCCGACGGCTCGACGGTGCCGTACGACGGACTGATCCTGGCCACCGGCGTCCGGCCGCGCCGGCTCCCCGGCGAGGGCGCACATGTACTGCGAACCCTGGACGACGCCCTGACCCTGCGCGACCGGCTGGGTCCGGGGCTGCGGCTGGTCGTGGTCGGCGCCGGATTCCTCGGCGCGGAGGCCGCCGCGGTGGCCTGGCGCCTCGGCGCCGAGGTGACCCTGCTCGAACCCGCCCCGGTGCCGCTGGCGCACGCCGTCGGCACGGAGGTCGGGCAGGTGCTCTCGCAGGCACATCTCGAGCGGGGCGTGGAGCTGCGCTGCGGGGTCACGGTCACCGAGGTGACCGAGGACGGGGTGCGGCTCGCGAGCGGTGAAGTGGTCGAGGCCGACGAGGTGCTGGTGGCCGTCGGTTCGCTGCCCAACACCGAGTGGCTCGACGGCAGCGGTCTGCCGGTCGGCGACGGAGTGATCTGCGACGAGTACTGCGAGGCCGCGCGGAACGTGTACGCGGCCGGTGACGTCGCCCGCTGGTACAACCCGCTGTTCGGGACGTCGATGCGGATCGAGCACCGCACCCACGCCGCCGAACAGGGCATGGCGGCCGCTCGCAACCTCCTCGACCCCGAGGCGCGCAAGCCGTTCGCGCCGGTGCCGTACTTCTGGTCCGACCAGTACGACATGAAGATCCAGGCGTACGGCTTCCTGCGCGGCCACGACGAAGTCGCCGTGGTGGAGGGCGACTTGGCCGAACGGCGGTTCGTCGCCGTGTATCGCGCCGGCGACCGTGTGAGCGGCGCCCTCGCGGTCGGCATGCCGCCCAAGGTGATCCGGCAGTGGCGACAGTCGATCGTGACCGGCGCGGCATGGAGCGAGACCGAACGATCGGCGCAGCAGTCCGCGTAATACGCACGCAGTAGATTACTTGAGTTACGCAACAAGATGGTAAAGTGGCTTGCATGGCCACCCCATCGCTCCCCGACGGCCCCGCGTCTCCGCAAGTGATCGAGATCGAGCGGGCGCTGACGCGCATCACGTACCTGAGCACGCGCGCCCGGCAGCACGACCGGCTGATGGCCCTGGCCGGAGTGCCGCTGGACCGGGCCGCCGTGGCACTGCTGCGCCAGGTCGCCGACTCCGAGCCGCTGCGCCCGGGGGAGTTGGCCAACAGGCTCGGCGTGGAGGCCTCGCACGTGACCCGTACCGTGCAGCAACTCCAGAAGACCGGGTACGTCACCCGGGTCCCGGACCCCGACGACCGCCGCGCCCAGCGCATCGAGCTCACCGAGGCGGGCCGGCAGGCCATCGACCGGGTCCGGGACGCCGGCGCGCGCGGCATGCAGCTCGCCCTGTCCGAGTGGGCGCCGGAGGAGCTGGGGCAGCTGGCCACCCTCTTCCACCGCATGGTCGACGACTTCCTGGCCTACGCCGTCGACGACGACACGGAGCCGGCGACCACCGTCTGATCCCCGGCGCCGGGTTCGCGCAGCCCGCACATCAGGAGCCGGCCCACCGCGGGCAGGGCGACGAGCGGGAGCAGCGCGATGTGCAGGGACGTGGCGTCGGCGAGTGCCCCCAGGGCGGGCGCGGCCAGCCCGCCGACGCTCACCGTCAGCCCCAGCGTGACACCGCTCGCCGTACCGACCCGCCGCGGCAGATAGTCCTGGCCGAGCGTGACATGCAGCGAGAACGGCACATACAGGCCCGCCGACGTGAGCGCGACGAACGCATGGACGAGCGGTCCCGGCACGAGCACCAGCCCCGCGACGGCCAGGACGGTCAGCACGTACGACCGGCGCACGACCGTCAGCCGCCCGTACCGGTCCGCGAGCCGCCCTCCGGCCACCGTGCCCACCGCACCCCCGGCGTAGAGCACGCACAGCGCGACCGTGCCGGCCATCTCCCCGCCCCCGGTGCGCTCACGGACGTACAGCGAGACGAACGCGCTCAGCCCGACGAACACGACCGACCGGCAGACGATCGCCCCCGACAGCCGCAGGAACGACGGCCAGTCGTCGCGGCCGGCACCGGCGGACGTACCGCCGGACACGGAACGGCGTCCGGCCGCGCGGACCGCCGCCGCGCACAGAACCGCTCCCGCGAGGGCGGGGACGATCAGCAGGGGAGAGGCGCCCAGAGCGCCGGTCCCGACCACGGCCATGACGAGCAGCGGTGCCGCGGCGAAGCCGAGGTTGCCGCCCAGGGCGAACCAGCCCATCGCCGTGTGGCTGCCGCCCGCCGCGGCGCGGGCCGCCCGGGCGGCCTCCGGATGGTAGGCGGCGACCCCGACCCCGGACACGGCGACCGCGGCGAGGGTCAGCGCGTACGAGTCGGTGACCCCGCTCAGCGCCACCCCGGCCCCGGCGGTGAGTGCGCTCAGCGGCAGCAGCCACGGCATCGCCCACCGGTCGGTGAGCGCCCCGAACAGCGGCTGCACGACGGACGACAGCAAGGACGCGGCGAGGACGACGCCCGAGGCGGCGGCGTAGGTGTAGGCGCGCTCGGCGACGAAGTACGGCACCAGGGCGGCCACCGCCCCCTGATAGACGTCGACGCAGGCGTGTCCCAAGGACAGATGGCGTATCGCGGTCATACCGAGATCGTCGCGAGAGCGGGGTCTGGCGCGCTTTCGATAAACTGCCTACTTGTGCCGGACATCCGCCATACGCCGAAGGCCCCGACCCGTGCCCAGAGCCTGGCCGCCGGGGAACGCATCGACGCGCACCGGCACGACGACCACCAGATCGTCTACGCCGGCTCCGGAGTCCTGGCCGTCACCACCGACGCCGGCACCTGGTTCGCCCCCGGCAACCGAGCCATCTGGGTCCCCGCGGGCACCGTCCACGCCCACCGCGCCCACGGCCACCTCGACCTGCACCTGGTGGGTCTGCCCGCCGACGACAACCCGCTCGGCCTGGACGCCCCCACCGTTCTCGCCGTAGGACCGCTCCTGCGCGAACTGATCGTCGCCTACACCCGGGCCCCCGACGACGACAGCTCCGAACGCCACCGTCTGCTCGCCGTCCTCCGCGACCAGCTGCGCGCCTCGCCCCAGCAGCCCCTGCACCTGCCCACCGCCACCGACCCGCGCCTGACCGCGGTCTGCGAGATCCTGCACGCAGACCCCGCCGACCCACGCACCCTGGCCGCCCTCGGCACCGTGACCGGGGCGAGCGAACGCACCCTCAGCCGGCTCTTCCGCAGCGAGTTCGGCATGACCTTCCCGCAGTGGCGCACCCAGTCACGCCTCTACCACGCCCTGCGGATGCTGGCCGACGGAGCACCCGTCACCACTGTCGCCCACCGCTGCGGCTGGTCGTCCACGAGCGCGTTCATCGAGGTCTTCCGCCGCTCGTTCGGACATACACCCGGGACTCACAACCGCCTTTCCCCGTAGGTGAAGAGGCCGCCGCACGACCTGCTTGTACCGTGCAGTAATATCGCGCGGCAAGCCCCTAGGAGGAACCGTGCCCCGGTCCCAACGCTCACCCCTGCTGCTGGCCGGTCTGCTGGCCGGCGTAGGGGTCACCCACTTCGCCGCGCCGCGCTCGTTCGACGCGACCATCCCGAAGTTCCTGCCGGGATCGCCCAGGACCTGGACCTACGCGAGCGGCGTCGCCGAGTTCGCGCTGGCGGCCGGTCTCGTGGCGCCCCGCACCCGCAAGGCCGCCGCCCTGGCCTCAGCCGCCTTCTTCGTCGGGGTCTTCCCGGCGAACGTGAAGATGGCCGTGGACTGGCGCCACCGCCCCACCCCGCAGAAGGCCGCCGCGATCGCACGGCTGCCGCTTCAGGTGCCCCTCGTCCTGTGGGCCCGCAACGTCGCACGGAACACGGAGGGTCAGGCATGAGCGCGCGCATAGACGTCGGCGACAAGATCGAGGACTTCGAACTGCCCGACGAGACCGGCACCCCGCGCAGCCTGACCTCGCTGCTCGCCGACGGGCCGATCGTCCTGTTCTTCTACCCCGCGGCACTGACCGCCGGCTGCACCGCCGAGGCCTGTCACTTCCGTGATCTGGCGGCCGAGTTCGAGGCCGTCGGCGCCCGCCCCGTCGGCATCAGCGGCGACTCCGTGGAGCGTCAGCAGGAGTTCTCCGGCAAGCACACGCTCGGCATGCCGCTGCTGTCCGACGCCGACGGGGCGATCCGGGAGCGGTTCGGGGTGAACCGCGGGTTCTCGCTGGCCCCGACCAAGCGGGTCACCTTCGTCATAGCGCAGGACCGCACCGTCCTGGAGGTCGTCCGCAGCGAGCTGCGGATGAACACCCACGCCGACCGGGCCCTCGCCGCTCTGCGCGACCACCGCAAGTGACGTACGAGTCCTGGTAGCCGTACCGAGGTTGTTGCGGTGCGGCAAAGGGACCATCCTGGACGATATGGAGCACGCCTCGGCCGCGGCGATCATCGACGTGCGCGGCATGGTGACGGGGTGGAGCGACGGTGCCCGGCGGCTGACCGGATACCCGGCCGAGGAGGCCGTGGGACTCCCGGTGCGTGAGCTGCTCGCCGAGGACCCGTCGCCCGACGTCCTGGCGGCCCGGACCGGCACCGTCGTCCTGCGGCACCGGGACGGCACCCCCGTCGCCCTCCCGCTGCGGGCGTGCGAGGTGCTGGGCCCGGACGGCTCACCCGGCGGGTTCGTGATCACCGCGGAGCAGCCCGGCGGGGCGGAGCCGACCCTCGCCGGGCAGGCCTTCCAGCAGGCCTCCATGTCCATGTCGGTCTTCGATCCGCAGCAGCGTTATCTGCGGCTCAACTCCGTCGCCTGCCAGGTGATGGGGGTGCCGGAGGAGGCCCTGCTCGGCCGGTTCTTCCCGGAGACCGTGGAGGACGCCGAGCACAGCCGGGGCTTCAACTGGCATCTGCGGCACGTCGCCGAGACCGGCGAGCCCATCCACTACGAGAGCCACACGCGCGCCCCGTCCGGCAGCCGCTACCACGCCTGGAACATCGAGATGTGGCCGGTCCGCAACGGCGTCGACGACGTGGTCGGGGTCGCCCTGGCCGCCTTCGACAGCACCGCGCAGCACTGGGCCCGCCAGCGCCTGGCCCTGCTGAACGAGGCCGCGGACGCCATCGGCACCACCCTCGACGTGGTCCGCACCGCCGAGGAACTGGTGTCGCTCGTGGTCCCCCGGTTCGCCGACTTCACCAGCGTCGACCTCCTCGAATGGGTCCTCGGCCCGGACGAACCGCCCAGCGCCATGCCCCAGGACGTCGTCCTGCGCCGCGTCGCCCACGGCTCCGCCCACGAGGGCACCCCGGAGGCCGCCGTCCACCTCGGCGCGCTGGACGTCTACCCCCCGTACTCGTCGCCCGCGCGGGCCCTGCGCGAGGGCCGGGCCGTGCTCAGCCGGGCCGGCGAACCGTCTTTCGACCGCTGGGTCCGCGAGCGCAACGCCCGCGCCCCCAAGGGCCGGCCCTACCGGGAGGGCACCCACTCGATGCTGGCCGTACCCCTCAGGGCCCGCGGCATCACGCTGGGTGTCGCCGTGGCCGTCCGTATCGGCCCCTCGGACCCCTACGTCCAGGACGACGCCGCCCTCGCCGAGGAACTCGCCAGTCGCGCCGCCGTCTGTATCGACAACTCGCGCCGCTTCGCCCGTGAGCGCACGACCGCGCTCGCCCTCCAGCACAGCCTGCTGCCCCGCGGGCTGACCGGGCAGGCCGCCGTCGAGGTCGCCCACCGCTATCTGCCCTGCGGCTCCCTCGCCGGCGTCGGCGGCGACTGGTTCGATGTCATCCCGCTCTCCGGCAGCCGCGTCGCCCTCGTCGTCGGCGACGTCGTCGGGCACGGCATCGCCTCCTCGGCGACGATGGGCCGCCTCTGCACGGCCGTCCGCACCCTCGCCGACGTGGACCTGCCGCCCGACGAACTCCTCACGCACCTCGACGACCTGGTCACCCACCTGGCGGCCTACGACAGCGACGACGACATCGCCGAACTCGGCGCGACCTGCCTCTACGCCGTCTACGACCCCGTGTCGCGCCGCCTCACCCTCGCCGCCGCCGGTCACCCGCCGCCCGCCCTCGTCCTGCCCGACGGCAGCGCGGAGCTCGTCCCCATGTCCGCGGGACCCCCGCTCGGCGTCGGCGGACTGCCCTTCGAGGCCACTGAGGTGGAACTGCCCGAGGGCGCCGTCGTCGCCCTGTACACCGACGGCCTCATCGAGGACCGCGACCGCGACATCGACCACGCCACCGGTGAGCTCTGCCGTGCCCTCACCGCACGCGCCAGCTCTCTCGAGGCCCTCTGTGACACGGTGCTGAAAGCCGTGCTCCCGGAGGAGCCGAGCGACGACGTGGCCCTGCTGCTGGCCCGAACCCGCGCCCTCGGCGCCGACCGGGTCGCCACCTGGGACATCACACCCGACCCCGCCCGGGTGGCCGACGCCCGCCAGGCCGCCACCGAGCAACTCACCACATGGGGCCTGGACGAGGCCGGCTTCGTCACCGAACTCGTCGTCAGCGAACTGGTCACCAACGCCATCCGCTACGGAGCCCCGCCCATCCAGCTCCGGCTGATCCGCGACCGCACCCTCATCTGCGAGGTCTCCGACGGCAGTTCCACCTCGCCGCATCTGCGCCGCGCCCACGCCTACGACGAGGGCGGTCGCGGACTGCTGCTGGTCGCCCAGCTCACCCAGCGCTGGGGCAGCAGACAGACCGGCGCCGGCAAGACGATCTGGGCCGAACAGCCGCTGCCCCCGCACTGATCACTCGAAGTCGCAGCCGGGGTTCGGCACGTCCTCGGAGAAAGCCGATCCGTGCGGCAGTACGTACAGCACCTCGAGGACGAGCGGAGTGTCGCCCAGGTTCCGGCCGAGATGGACGTCGCTCGGCCCGCCCGGCTCCCGGACGACGGTGCCCTTCGGATAGACCCCGTCACTGGCGCAGTCGGAGTGGTAGTGGCTGAGCGTGCCCTGCTTCACGTACCCGTACACGGGACCGCCGTGGTAGTGCCAGCCGGTGGCCTGGCCGGGCGGAACGGTGATCTCTCTGACGGTGTAGTCGGTGCCCCCGACGGTGACCTGGCTGATCAGTTTTGCCGTGACGCCGGGGCCCGGCGGGGTCGCCTGGGCGGTGGTGCCACAGGTGAGGGCGGCGGCCGCGGCCACCGCCCCGGTTATGCCGACGCGAAGCGAGGTGCGCATACGGGGCCTCCTGACGTTTGCGGAAGATCGATGATGTTCCGCAGTGAACATAGAGGCAGAGATCGGTAGTTGGGGCCGGAATCGGCAGAACTCAGAACTCCTCGTGCACCTCCGGATCCCCGCCCCGGCGCTCCTGGGCCCGGTCGGCGATCGCCGCCATCTGGTCGGGTCCGAGCTCGAAGCCGAAGATCTCCAGGTTGGCGCGCTGCCGGTCGGGGTTCGACGACTTCGGGATCGGAACCGAGCCGAGCTGTGTGTGCCAGCGCAGGACGGCCTGCCCCGGCGTCACCCCGTGGGCCTCGGCGACCGCGGCGACGACGGGATCCTCCAGCAGCGTGGAGCCGGGGGCCAGTGGGCTCCAGCTCTCGGTGCGGATGCCCTTGGCGGTGTGGAAGGCGCGCAGCTCGTCCTGCCGGAGGAAGGGGTGCAGCTCGATCTGGTTGACGGCGGGCAGGACCCCGGTCTCCTTCTCCAACCGCTCGAGGTGCTCCGCCGTGAAGTTGGAGACGCCGATGGAGCGGACCAGACCCTCCTCGCGGAGCTTGATCATGGCCCGCCAGGAGTCGATGTACTTGTCGACGCGGGGGAGCGGCCAGTGGATGAGGTAGAGGTCCACGTGGTCCAGGCCGAGTCGGCGGCGGGACTCCTCGAAGGAGGTCAGGGTCTCCTCGTAGCCGTGGTGCCGGCCCGGGAGTTTCGTCGCGACGACGATCTCCTCGCGGGGGACACCGCTGCGGGTGACACCGAGGCCCACTCCGGCCTCGTTGCCGTAGTTCGTCGCCGTGTCGACCAGGCGGTAGCCGAGCCGCAGGGCCTGCGCCACCGCCCGCTCCGCCTCCGCGTCGTCCATGGGCCAGGTGCCCAGACCGATGGCCGGGAACGTCGTACCGTCGTTGAGCGTGTGTACCGGGCTGTCGATCACTGTTGGACCTTTTCCCTCGACCGTGTCGTCCCCCCAGCCTCGCGGATAAGGTGAGTCGTGATCAACCGGACGGGTGGGGGATGAAGGCGGCGGACGGCATGGGCGGCACCGAGCAGAACCGGCAGCCGGGCGGACGTCCCACGTCGAAGGACGTCGCCCGGCTCGCAGGGGTCTCCCACACCGCGGTCTCCTTCGTGTTCAACGGCCGCGCCGAGGGCAATCTCTCGCCGGCCACCCAGGAACGCATCCGGCAGGCCGCCGACCGGCTCGGATACCGCCCCGACCCCGTCGCCCGGGGTCTGCGCCGCCGTCGCACGGCCGTGATCGGCCTGGTCACCGACGAGATCGCCACCTCTCCCTTCGCGGGCCGCCTGTTGCGCGGCGCGATGGAGACCGCCTGGGACAGCGAGCACCTCGTTCTGACCGTCGACTCCGGCGGCGACCCCGCCAAGGAGGACGCGGCCGTCGCCGAGCTCCTCGACCGGCGTGTGGACGGCATCATCTACGCGGCCATGTCCCTGCGCCGGGTCCGCGTCCCCGAGGGCCTGCACCGCATCCACTCCGTCCTTGCCAACTGCGTCCCCGAGGACGACTCGCTGCCCGCCGTCATCCCCGCCGAGCGCGCCGGAGGCCGTACGGCGGCCCGGCTGCTGCTGGACGAGGGGCACCGCAGGGTCGCCATGGTGGGCGGCCAGGACGACATGGCCTCCGCCGACCGGCTGCGTGGCTTCCGGGACGCTCTGCGCGCCGAGGGCATCACCGTCCCCAAGGAGTGGGTGGTGCGCAGCGGAGGAGAGATCAACAGCGGGTACGAGGGCGCACTGCGTGTCCTCGACGGCATCGCCGCCGACCGGCGACCCACCGGGATCTTCTGCTACAACGACCGGGTCGCGGCAGGCGTCCTGCACGCCGCGACCCGGCTCGGCATCGCCGTCCCCGAGGAGCTGTCGGTGGTGGGCTACGACGACCAGGAACACATGGCCGCGTACCTCACCCCGGCCCTGACCACGGTCGCGCTGCCCCACCGGGCGATGGGCGAGGCCGCCGCACGGCTCCTCCTCGACTCCATCGACACCGGCAGGACCTCGCCCGCGACGGTACGGCGCCTCGCCTGCCCGGTGATCAGTCGTGCGTCGGTGGGACCAGCTCCCAGCCGGTGACCGTGGCCCCGGTGCCCGTGACGACGAGCTCGGGCACATCGTCCGGCCGCCGGTAGACCCGCTCGGTCACCGTGGCCCGGCCGTCGACGAACAGTTCGAACAGCGAGCCGTCGACGAGGATCCGCACCTCTGTGGCGGGCGCCCGTACCACGATCGGCGCCGAGCCGTCCGGCCGTGCCCGCGGCCAGTCCGCGCGGTCGAGCGTCACCGTCCCCTCGTCCGGGTCGAGCAGGACCGTCAGCCGTGCGCCGAAGGCGGACCGCAGCAGACGCACGGTGGTGCGAGTCGATGCGGTCACGGTCAGGTCGTACGCGTCCGGCAGCGTCGTGGGACGGTCCGGTGCCGTGGTGAACGGCTCGGCCGCACGCAGCAGTTCGAGCTCCGGAGCCGGTACGACGCTCAGGACGCCGTCCGGATGGACATCGACGACCCTCGGTGCGCTGAGGACCCCGGCCCACCCGGCGCGATCCACCTCGCTCTGCTCGCGGGCCTCCCAGGACCAGCCCCACATCAACGCCCGGTCCGGTTCCTGGAGTACGGCGGGCGCGTAGAAGTCACGTCCGTGGTCCAGCCGACCGCCGGCGCGCGTCACGAAACGCAACTCACCGTCCCCGCCGGGTTGGAGACGACCCGTCAGATATCCGGTGGAGCACGGATCCCCGTCCCACAGCGACACCACGAGCATCCACTCCCCGCTCGCCGTCGCATACAGCTGAGGGCACTCCCAGCCGACGGCCTTGTCCCCGAACACGTCCACCGCGACCGGGTCGCTGCCGTCGAGCAGCACCCCGGCGAACCGCCAGTCGGTCAGATCGTCGCAGGCGTAGACGAGCACCGACGGAGTCCCGTCGGCGTGCCCCGCGCCGACCAGCGCCCACCGTCGGCCGTTGCTGCGGAACACGAACGGGTCGCGGAACATCACCACGTCCAGGCCGGCCGGCGGGCCCGTCACCACCGGTGCGGGCAGCGGCTTCCAGTCGGTCAGGGTCTCGTCCTGAGGCACCAGCGCACGTGCCAGACAGATCGAGCCGAGCCCGGTATGGTGCCGGTCGACGCCGGTGTAGACGGCGGTCGGCACACCCTCGTCGTCGACCACGCACCCCGACCAGCAGCCCGCCTCGTCGGGGCCGCCCGGGGTCGGGGTGAGGGCGACCGGATGATGCTCCCAGTCGGCGAGATCGGGGCTGGAGACATGGCCCCAGTGGACGTTCGCGTGGACCGGGGCATCCGGGTTGTGCTGGAAGAACAGGTGGTAGCGGTTCCGCCAACGGAACGGCCCATTGGGGTCGTTGACCCAGTTCGCGGGCGGACGGACCCTGAACCGGGGGGCGTCGGGGGTGTGGCTCAACGGTTGACTCCTGCGGAGGTGATGCCCTCGCGCAGAGGGCGCTGGCCGACGAGGAACACGGCGACGGCGGGAAGCATGGAGAGCACGACACCGGCGAGCACCACCGAGATGGAGCCGGTGCCGAGGTTGCCCTGGAGGGAGACCAGACCCAGCGGGAGGGTGTAGTTCTGGCCGGAGGTCTCCAGGATCAAGGGTCGGAAGAACTCGTTCCAGTGGTAGTTGAAGGCCAGCACGCCGACGATCGCCAGGCCGGGCGCGGCCAGCGGCGCGTACACGGACCGGAAGATCCGCCAGGGCCCGCAGCCGTCCAGCATCGCCGCCTCGCCCAGGTCCTTCGGCATGCCGAGGAAGTACTGGCGCATCAGGAAGGTGCCGAACGCAGTCGGGAAGGCCGGGATGATCAGCCCAAGCAGGGTGTCGGTCAGGCTCATCGACTTCAGCACCAGGAACACCGGCACGATGGTCACCTGCAACGGCACCATCATGGTGGCCAGCACCAGGCCGAACAGCGGCTTCTTGAACCGGAATTCGAGGCGTGCGAAGGCGTATCCGGCAAGACCGGCCGTGATCATCTGGCCGACGGCGATCAGCGCGGTCACGAGCGTGGAGTTGAGCGCCAGCAGCCAGACGTCGATCTGGTCGAAGACCCCGCGGTACGACTCCGCCGTCGGGTTCGTCGGGATGATCTTCGGCGGAAGATCGAAGGACTCGGCCGGGGTGCGCAGGGATGTGGAGACGGTCCAGATCACCGGGCCGAGGGTCAGCAGGGCGCACACGGCGAGGGCGGCGATCCGCGCCCAGGGGGCGAGCGAGTGGCGGGCACGGCTCAGATTCAGGGTCGCTTGGCTCATGGAGGTCACTCGGCTCACTGGTAGTGGACGAAACGCCGGCTGAGCCGGAACTGGAGGGCGGTGACCGCCATGATCAGCACGAACAGCA
The DNA here is from genome assembly GCF_045041015.1 of Streptomyces sp. NBC_00019. Classification (NCBI taxonomy): domain Bacteria; kingdom Bacillati; phylum Actinomycetota; class Actinomycetes; order Kitasatosporales; family Streptomycetaceae; genus Streptomyces; species Streptomyces sp. NBC_00019. The sequence continues at coordinate 1,143,205 of NZ_CP108302.1, read as the reverse complement.
GCACACCCACCGCAGAGGCCTCACCGAAGCGCAGCTGTTCGAAGGCGCTCTCGTAGATGACCATCACCACGGTCCGGGTGGAGTCACCGGGACCGCCGTTGGTGAGGACGTAGGGCTGTTCGAAGACCTGGAGGGCGTTGATGATCCCGACCACCGACGCGACCAGGAGGGTGGGGGAGAGCAGGGGCAGGGTGATGTTCAGGTGCTTGCGCAGGCCGGTCGCGCCGTCGAGGGAGGAGGCCTCGTGGATCTCCTTGGGGATGTTGTTGAGGCCCCCGACGAACAGGAGGAAGGAGAACCCGAACTGCTGCCAGACATAGACCAGGACGACCGTCGTCATCGCCGCGTTCTCCGAGGTCAGCCACGGCACCGGAGCGATCCCGACCGTCCCCAGCAGCCAGTTCACGACCCCGAAGTCCTGGTTGAACAGGTACTTCATCACCACCGAGATCGAGGCGGCGGACAGCACCAGCGGGAAGAAGAACGCCGAGCGGAACACCGACCGCAGCCACACCGGCATCCGCCCGTTGACCGCGAGCGCCAGGACCAGGGCGATCAGCAGTTGCAGCGCGACCGCGAACACCATGAACACGAGCGTGTTGCGGAAGGAGACCAATACGGTCGAATCGCCGAACACCTCACGGTAGTTGGCGGCCCCGGCGAAGCTCGGGTCGTCGATCACGTTCCAGTGGAACAGGCTCAGTATCACCGAGCCGACGATCGGCACGACGGTGAAGACGACGATGCCGACGATCGTGGGCGCCAGGAAGAGCGTGGCCAGCAGCCGGGTGCCGCGGTCGCGCGCCGAGGGCCGCGAGGCGGTCGCGGGCGAGGTGAACTCCTTGACCGGCGCGGGTGTCTGAGTGCTCGTCATACGTCACGCTCCATGGCCTTCTCCAGATCGCCCTGCATCCGGCGCAGCGCGGGGGCCACCGCACGCCGGGAGGCCAGCGCGGTGCCGGTGTGCTTGAGCAGTACCTGCTCGACCTCGGCCACCTGCGGCGGGGCGGGGATGGGCCCGGTGTCGGGGAACTTGTCGAGGGTGTCGTAGAAGACCTGCCAGTGCTTCGGGCCGATCTCCTGGTAGCGCTCCGCGGTGAGCATCGAACGGCGGGCGGGGGTGGTCTGGTTGGTCTCGAACAGCCGCATCAGGGTGTCCCTGCGGGCGGCGTACTTGATGAACTCCCAGGCCTCGTCTTTGCGCTTCGAGGTGCGCAGCAGCGCGTAGCCGGCGGCGCCGAACTGCATGCGCTGAGTTCGCCAGCGCGGGAAGTACTGCACGTCGAAGCTGTCGGGCGCCATGCCCGCCAGATGCAGACCGCCCGCCCAGAAACCGCCGGCGGGCGTGACGCCGACCCGGCCGGTGGAGAACACACCGATCAGGTTCTGGCCGTTGCCGCCCTCGGGCCGGCTGCACAGGTCCTCCTGGATGAGGGAGGCGAGATAGTCGTACGTCTCTTCCACCCGCTCATGAGTGGCCTGCGGGGTCGTCCACCGGAATCCGCCCCCGCGCCCCTGCCGCTCGGCGGCGGGGTAGAAGGAGTCCCACAGCCACTTGCCGCCGGGCGCCTTGGACTCGGTGAGCAGATTGGTGCCGTTGGCGAAGAGCCACGGCACCACACCGCCCCACAGCCGGTTCGTCCAGAAGTACGGAGTGAACTGGGAGCCGCTGGACTTCTTCATGTCCCGCAGCAGGGCGGTGAAGTCGTCGCGGGTCCAGTCGGGGGCCGGGAAGTCCGCGCCCGCCCGCTTGAGCACCTGGTCGCTGAGGTACATGTCGGCGGCGTTGAACTCGACCGGCAGCTGGTAGAGGCTCCCCTCGTACATCATCGACTCCACCAGCGAGGGGTGGACGTCGGCGAAGTACTCGCGCAGCTCCTCGGCGTCCCGCTTCACCCAGTCGTCCAGCGGGACCCCGAGGCGCTGTGCGAACAACTGCACGCCCTCGGTGGCGACGTACACGAGATCGGGCGCGGTGCCCGCCGCGATCTGGGTGAGGATCTTCGCGAAGAAGTCCGACCAGTCGACGGCCTGCACGGCGTTGATCCGGAGCTTGATGTCGGGGTGGATCTGTCGGAAACCCTCGGTGAGGGTGCGCACGGCCTCCGGTCCGTAGGCGGGGCCGAGCGTGGCGACGACGAGCGAGCCGTCGTCGCGTCCGGGGATGTCGGCTCCGGTGAGCCGGTCCCAACTGGCGGCGGTACCGGCGAGCGCGGCGGTGCCCGCGCCGTAGGCGCCGTACCGCAGCAGCGTGCGGCGGGTGAGGTGCGAGTCGGTCATCCAAGGGCCTAACTCGTGTTAGTTCAGGGTTGACGCCCCAGATGATGGGAAGTGGCGCACGGTGCTGTCAAGAGTCGTGCACCCCTTGACCTTTAACGAGTTAGGTCTCAGAGTCCTGGACCCATGAGCCGCCGTTTCGGACGAGAGGAACGATGTGTGATGCGTGGGTTGTCCAGGAGAGCGCTGTTCGCGGGGTCCACGGCCGGCGCGGCGGCCGTGCTGCTGCCGGTCGCCGCCGCTCCGGCTGCCGCGAAGCCCAAGGCGACCGCCGCGTGCGCGAGCTACCGCGCCGCGTACCACTTCACGGTCCCCGACCAGTGGAAGAACGATCCGCAGCGACCGGTGTGGATCGACGGCGAGTACCACTACTACTACCTGTACAACGCGGACTACTTCACCGGCGGTACCACCTCGGGCACCGCTTGGCGCCTCGCCACCAGTACCGACCTGGTTTCCTTCACCGACCGCGGGATCGCCGTGCCGAAGGACACCACCCCGGGCGGCGACGTCTGGTCCGGCTCGGCAGTGGTCGACAACGACAACACGGCGGGCTTCGGCGCGGGCGCGGTGATCGTCATCGCCACCATGGCGCCCGACGACGTCACGCAGGCGCAGTACCTGTACTACTCGACCGACGGCGGCCGTACGTTCACGAACCACGGCACCGACCCCGTGCTGCCCAACCCCGGGGTCCGGGACTTCCGCGACCCCAAGGTGATCCGTGACGAGGAGCGCGGCCGGTGGGTGATGACGCTCGCCGAGAACAACAAGGTGGGCTTCTACCACTCCACCGACCTGAAGTCGTGGAGCTACGTGAGCGGCTTCGTCAAGGACGGCATCGGGGTCCTGGAGTGCCCGGACCTGTTCCGCATCCGGGCGGAGGACGGCGCCTGGAAGTGGGTGCTGGGAGTGAGCGCCAACGGCAAGGGCTCCGGGCTGCCGAGCACATACGCCTACTGGACGGGTGCCTTCGACGGGACCACCTTCACCCCCGAGGCTTCAGATCCGCAGTGGCTCGACCACGGCTGGGACTGGTACGCGGCCGTCACCTTCGAGAAGCGGGACGCCAACGGCACCCTCGACCCGGCCGCCCGGTACGCGATCGGCTGGCTGAACCACTGGGACTACGCGAACACCACGCCCACGATCGACTCCGACGGCTTCAACGGCACCGACTCGATCGTCCGCGAGGTCACCTTGAAGCGCGCGTCCTCCGGCGGGTACTACCTGGCCTCACGGCCGGTGGCCGCGCTGGACTCCTATGTGTCGCGGACGGTGAGCCTGGGCGACCTGGAGGTGAGCGGCACCCGCCTCCTGGACTACACGGGAACGGCCTACGAGCTGAGCTGCCAGATCACCTGGGACCAACTCACCGGAGCGGGCGTCCAGTTGCGCCGTTCGGCCGACGGTGGCCGGCACGTCGACGCCGGGATCTACGCCGACTACGCCTTCCTCAACCGCCGCACCACGGTGAACCCGGATGCCTCCGGCCGCTGGCAGGAGAGCCACAGCCCCTTCGACCCGGGCGCCCGCACCGTGAAGCTACGGATCCTGGTCGACCGGACGTCCGTCGAGATGTTCGTGGACGACGGCCGGTACGTGCACTCCTCGGAGGTCTTCCCCTATCTGATCGACACCGGTCTCGCACTCTTCACGATCGACGGGACGGCGGTCTTCCGGGACGTGCTGATACGGGAGTTCGCCGTGTGAGGGGCTGGCACACGCCCGGCGGGCCCATTCACCGGCGTACCGCGCCGAAGGGTGTCTAGGGTCGGTGATGTGCGCGTAGTGCTGATCGGGGGAACCTCCCACGCAGGCAAGTCGACCGTGGCCCAGGCGGTCGCGGAGCGGCTCGGGTTCACGTACCGCTCGACGGACCTGCTGGCCCGGCATCCGGGGCGACCATGGGGGAAAGTACCTCCGCATGTCGTCGAGCACTACGAGACGCTCGCCGTCGACGAGCTGATCCGCTCGGTGCTCGACCACTACGAGCGCCTGTGGCCGCGCATAGAGGAGCTGATCACCGAACGGGCGAAGGGCGACGGGCCGGGGCTCGTGTTGGAGGGCTCCGCGCTCTGGCCAAACCGGGTCGCGGGGCTGAGCGTTCCGCGCACCGAGGCCGTCTGGCTCACCGCGGACGACGCGGTGCTCGGTGCGCGCGTGCGGGAGTCCGCGCGGGAGGAGGAGCGGCGGCACCCGGTGGACAAGTTCCTTGCCCGCAGCGTGCGTTATCAGCAGCTGATGGTGGAGTCGGTCGACGCGCACGGCCTGTGCCGCATCGACACGGGTGGCCGTCCCGTGGCCGAGCTGGTGGACGTGATCCTGGAGAGGCCCTGTCGCCAGGACCCGTGATCGCTGACACGATCTTCAGGGAGCGGCCGCGGACGACCAACGGAGTACGGATGACGACGAACACGGGCACGGCGGAGGCGGAGCACATCCCGGGGATCGAGGTGAAACCGGTCGCCGGGCACATCGGGGCGGAGATCACGGGCGTCGACCTCGCCGGGGAGCTCGACGACGCCGTGGTCGCCGCGATCCGGTCGGCCGTGCTGCGCTGGAAGGTGGTGTTCTTCCGGGAGCAGCGGCTGGATCACGCCGGGCATGTGGCGTTCGCGCGCCGGTTCGGCGAGCCGGTGGTGCTGCGGAAGCGGGGCAGTGCCTCGCCGCCGGGCTTTCCCGAGGTGGAGACGACCGCCGACCGGCTCGAACTGGGCGGCAAGTTCGGCATGGAGCACGACGAGTGGCTCCAGCGGCGCCGGCACACCCTGCTGCGCGGCTGGCACTGCGACCACGGCGCCCGTATCGACCCGCCGGCCGCGACGATCCTGCGGGCCGAGACCGTACCGCCGTACGGCGGCGACACGACCTGGTCCAACCTGGCCGCCGCGTACGCCGGACTCTCCGCGCCGGTACGGGAGTTCGTGGACGGACTGCGGGTGGAACACCGGCTGGGCGTCGGCTATCAGTCCCGTCCCGGTGACGACTCCTACGTCCGCCATCTGCTGGACCACCAGGTCGCCTCGCTGCACCCGCTGGTGCGCCGCCACCCGGAGACGGGGGAGCGGATCCTCTACGTCAACGGCTACTACGTCGAGCAGATCGCCGACATCTCCCGAGCCGAGAGCACCGCGATCCTGGACATGCTCCTGGAGCAGGCCGTCCGGCCCGAGTACACCGTCCGCTTCCGCTGGGAGCCGGGCAGCGTGGCCTTCTGGGACAACCGTGCCACCATCCACCTCGCCCCCGGCGACAACGCCCACCTCGGCTTCCCACGGACCATGCACCGGGTGATGCTCGCCGGGGACGTCCCGGTGGGAGTGAACGGCAAGCCGTCGGAGCCGATCGTCGGCACCGAGGTCGGACGCTGGTGAGGCGTGGGCAGGCGTCGGCAGGCGTGTTCCGGGCGGCCCCGCCGGGGCTCACCTTCCGGGGCGCTCGCCGGGGTTCGGCCGGTCCAAGTGGGAGGCGATCACGGCCGCCTGGACGCGCCGCTGGACGCCCAGCTTGGCCAGCAGTCGGCTGATGTGGTTCTTGACGGTCTTCTCCGACAGGTAGAGCTTCTTGCCGATCTCGCGGTTGGTGAGCCCCTCCCCGATCAGGGCGAGGATGTCCCGCTCGCGCGGGGACAGGCTCGTCAGCTCGGGGGACATGCCCGGGGTCTCGGCGGGGTCGGCGCGCAGCGAGCGCATCAGCCGGGCCGTGGTCGCGGGGTCCAGCATGGACTGGCCCGAGGCGACCGTTCGCACGGCCGAGACCAGGTCGGAGCCCCGGATCTGCTTGAGGACATAGCCCGAGGCCCCGGCCATGATCGCGTCGAGCAGGGCGTCCTCGTCGTCGAACGAGGTCAGCATCAGACAGGCCAGTTCCGGCATCTGGCTGCGCAGCTCCCGGCAGACCGAGATGCCGTCGCCGTCGGGGAGCCGTACGTCGAGCACGGCGACGTGCGGGCGCAGCGCCGGACCGCGCGCGAGTGCGTGCTCGACGGTGCCCGCGTCGCCGACGACCGAGATGTCCGGCTCGAAGTCGAGAAGGTCGGTCAGACCCCGTCGTACGACCTCGTGGTCGTCCAGCAGGAACACACGGATGGGGTCCTGTTCGCTGAAGGTGTGTGCCTCGGTCATGACGACCCCTCGTTCCCCGACGGTGGACGGATCGCGGGCTGTCCGTCTCGACGATCATTGCTCGCCGGGACCGGATGCACTAGGGCCGTCCGGCCCCAGTCGGCTCGGAGACTCTCGGCGGGGCCATCGGGGTGATCGGATCTCGACTCCTTCTCGGCACGGGGCGCGGACGCGGTCACACAGCGCTGCCGGCGCCGTACGGGGCGTAGAGGTCCAGCAGTCGGACCCGGGCGGAGCGCAGTCGGTGGGCGAGTACGTCGCCGACCCACTGAGCGATGGTGTGGCCCATGGCCGGGTCCTCCTGGCACATCATGCGGACGGCTGTGGCGTCGAACTCGTACGCCCGCACCGGCGTCGTCGCCGTGGCGCCCAGGTGCCAGGCATGCGGGGTGAACAGCCAGGACCAGCCGACGAGTTCGTTGTGCCGCAGGCTCTCGATCACGGCCGCGCTCCGGCCGGGCACGTGCATGTCGAGCTCGACCGTGCCCGTGCGGATGATCCAGAACCGGTCCGCCTTGCCGCCCTCCTCGAACAGACGTGTTCCTTGCGGGAACGAGACTTCGCGGGCGACGCGCATGAGCCGCTGCCGGTGCTCGGCGGGCAGGGCCCGCAGCATGCTGGGCGTGGGGGTGATGGTGGTCACGGCGTGCCTCCCGACGGGTGTGGGAACTGCCATGTCCAGCCTCCGCCCGTCGGCGATGGCGGGCCATGGGCCACCCGGCCCCTCGACCAGGCCACCCGGCCTGGGGCCCCGCAGCGCCCCGTCGCCGCTACCTCGACGTGCTCTCCTCGGGGTTCGCCTCGCTCCACTGCCGGTAAGCGGCCACCGCCGTCGGAAGGGTGGGGAAGATGTGGTCGGTGCCGACGGAGTCCGTGAGGCCGTACGCCTCCAGGTCGTCCAGCAGATCCTGCTTGACCCGGGCCAGGGCGAACACGAGCCCGCGCACGGCGAGTTCGCGGCGCAGTTCGTCGACCGCGTCGAGTGCGGTGATGTCGACCTCCACGTTGGCCTCGGTGTTGAGGACGAACCAGCGGACGGGCCGGGTCTGTTCGTCGACGGCGGCCAGGGCGCGGCGGCGGAAGTCCTCGGCGTTGGCGAAGAACAGCGGGGAGTCGTAGCGGTAGACCAGCAGTCCGGGAATCGTGCGGGCCTGCGGGTAGTCGTCGATGTCGTGCATGCCCGCGATGCCGGGCACCAGGCCTTCGACGGCGTCGTGCGGACGGGCCACCCGGACCAGCAGCTCCGCCACCGACAGACCGACGGCGACGAGCACGCCATAGAGGATGCCGAGGGTGAGCACGCCGGCCAGACAGCCGAGGGCGAGCAGGAGTTCACGGCGGCGGAAGGACGCCAGGCGGCGGAAGCCCGTGAGGTCGATCATGCGGACGGCGGCGTACACGACGAGGGCGCCGAGCACGGCGGACGGCGTGCGGGCGAGCAAGGGGCTGAGGAACAGCAGGACGGCGAGGACCACGACGCCGGCGACCAGGGAGTACGCCTGACTGCGGGCGCCCGCCGAGGAGGCGAGCGCGGTGCGGCTGGCGCTGCTGCTGACGGGGAAGCCGTGCAGGAAGCCCGCGCCGAGGTTGGCCGCGCCCAGCGCCGCGAACTCCTGGTCGGCGTCAAGGCCGGGGCCCTTGCCCTCCTCGCGTCCGGCGAACGCCCGCGCGGTGAGGATGAAGTCGGTGTACGCGACCAGGAGCACACCGAGGGCGGGCAGGACGAGATGCGGCACCTCGCTCCAGTCCGGCCACGCGAGGCCGGGCAGGCCCGACGGGACCTCGCCGATCACCTTGACGCCGTACCGGTCGTCGAGGTCGAACACCACCACGGCCGCCGTGCCCAGGACCACGGCGAGCAGGGGAGCGGGCACGGCGCGGAGATACTTGGCCGCCGCGAAGAGGAACGCGAGCACGGCGGCCGAGAGAACCACTGTGGGCAGATGGGCGTCGGGCAAGTTCCCCGCGAAGGACCACAGTTGGGGGAAGAACCTGGTTCCTGCCGCCCCCGCGCCGGTGAGTTTCGGCAGCTGGTCCACGATCATGATCAGCGCGACGCCCGCCAGGTAGCCGATCAGGACCGGCCGGGAGAGCAGGTCGGCGAGGAAGCCCAGCCGCACCGCCCGTGCCACCAGGCACAGGAGGCCGACCGTGATCGCGAGGGTGGCCGCCAGGGTCGCGTAGCGCCCGGGGGCGCCGGCCGCCAGTGGGGCGACCACGGTGGCGGTCATCAGCGCGGTCGTGGACTCGGGGCCGACCGAGAGCAGCCGCGAGGAACCGAGGAGCGCGTACACGCCGAGGGCGGGCAGGATCGCCCACAGCCCGGCGACCGGCGGCAGTCCGGCGACGCCCGCGTACGCCATGACCTGCGGCACCAGATACGCGGCCACGGTGACGCCGGCCAGCAGATCGCCCCGCAGCCAGATACGTCGATAGCCGATCAGTGGTCCGAGACCGGGCACCGTACGGCGCCAGCCCGGAACGTGTCCGCCCGCGCTCCGGGACATGGGCCGCCTCTCTCCGTCCGACACAGGATCCACCGGTGGTGTGCCGAACCTGATCATGCACCCGGACAGGCCCTGTGGACAGGGTGACCTTCGGCCTCGGCCAGGCCACCCGGTCCGGCAAGGACTGGATCGACGGCGGCCACTCCGCCGAGGGCTTCCTCGGCGGAGTGGCCGCCGGACCGATGGAGTCGACCTTCCACTTGGCCGCCCGCCCAGCACCTCTCCGACGGTTCGCGGAGTACCACCTCGTCTACGCGGTCGTCCTGACCGGGGGAGGGGCGCGACGGGCTCGCGCGTTCGGCACCGGTCTGGGCCGGTCGGCCCCGGGTGGGGACATGCGGCCCCTGCCGGGAGCCTCAGCTGAGGACGACGCTCGCATCAGGACCCGATGCAGCGGATTCGGAAGGTGGACCTCATGACCCGCACGATCACCGTCGGTCTGGACGGCTCGGCCGAGAGCCGCGCCGCGGCCGAATGGGCGGCGCGCGAGGCACGGTTGCTCGGCCTGCCGCTGAAGCTGGTCCACGTCTGGGAGCCCGTACCGGAGCCTATGGCGCAGGCACCGCGCCCCTCCGCGGAGACGCAGGCGCACTGGACCGAGCGGATCCCGCGTGAGGCGGCCGCGGGCCTCCGGCTGCGCCACCCCGGCCTCGATGTGACCACCGAGCAGCTGTCCGGTCACCCCGCGGACGTCCTGGCGAGCGCGGCGAAGGACGCCGAGCTGCTGGTGCTGGGCTCGCGCGGGCTGAGCGGGATCGGCGGGTTCATGGTCGGCTCGGTCGGGCTGTCGGCCGTGGCACACGCCGAGCGGCCGGTCGTCCTGGTCCGGGCCGGTGAGCAGGCCTCCGACGAGCACGAGATGGATCCCGTCGGCATCCCGTCCGCCGCGACCGCTTTCCGGCCCGTCGTCCTCGGCCTCGGCATCGAGAGCCCTGACGAGGAGCTGATCGGGTTCGCGTTCGCCGCGGCGGCTCGCCGTGGCACATCCCTGCGGGTCGTCCACGGCTGGAACCCGCCCCCGTACTACGCCTACGGGCTCGCCTCGGACCTCGAACTCCACGGAGAACTGGCCCGACGCGAGACCACCGCGCTGACCGAGGTCCTTGCGCCATGGCGCAAGAAGCACCCGGACGTCGAGGTCACCGAGGAGTCCCGCTACGGCACCCCCGGCAACCATCTCGTCGACGCCGCCCGCGAGGCCTCCCTGGTCGTCGTCGGCCGCCGTATCCGCCGCAGCACGTTCGGCGCCCACATCGGCCCAGTCGCGCATACCGTCCTGCACCACTCCGCCGCCCCCGTCGCCGTCGTCCCCCACTCCTGAGGAGCAGTAGCCATGAAGGCAGCGGTCGCAGAAGCCCTCGGCGTGCAAGTGGCCGGACGCACCCGAGTGAACCAGCAGACCCGCCCGCCGACGTCGGTCGGCGAGTCCATGGACGCGATACGGCGCGGAGACGTCGAGGCCCGCATCGTCCTCGACCTCGGTACGGGAAGGTGAGGGCGATGGATCTGCCGGTCGTCGTCGGGGTGGACGGCTCCGAGCCCAGCCTGCGCGCGGTCGACTGGGCTGCCGATGAGGCCGTCCGACGCGGGGCGCCGCTGCGCCTCGTGTACGCCTCGCTGTGGGAGCGATACGAGGGTGCCCGGCTCGCCGAGGACCCGGGCGAGCCGTATGAGCGGTTGCGGGCCGAGGACATCGTCGGGGCGGCGGCCCGTCGCGCCCACGGTCGCCGACCCGACCTGAAGATCTCCACCGAGGTGCTGGCCGAGGAGCCCGAGTACGTGCTGGTGAGGGAGAGCAGGAGCGCCTCCCTGCTGGTGACGGGCACCCGAGGCCGCAGTGGGATCGCCGAGGCTCTGCTGGGTTCCGTGAGCTTGACCGTGGCGGGTCACGCACACTGCCCGATGATCATCGTGCGGGGCAGCCATGACAACCAGGCCCGGACCGGCATGCGCGGTCGTATCGTCGTCGGGGTCGCGGAGAAGGCGGCGGGCTCGGCGGCGGTGGGCTTCGCCTGCGACGAGGCTCGGCGACGCGGGGTGCCGGTGGACGCCGTACGGGCCTGGCGGTGCCCCACGCACGAAACCACCGACCATCCGCTGCTCGCCGGAGAGCCCGCCAGGCTGCACGAACAGCGGGCGGCCGAGGAACTCGAAGCGGCACTCCAGGACGCCCCGGCCGATGTCGAGCTGCACCGCCGTACCGTCGAGGGCCACACCCGGACCGCACTGGTGAACGCCTCGCGCGACGCCGACCTTCTGGTCATCGGAGCCCGGCGCCATCACCGCCACTTCGGGCTCCAACTGGGTCGGGTGGCCCATGGAGTACTGCACCACTCCGCCTGCCCGGTCGCCATCGTGCCCGAACGGGTGGGCGCGGCCGAGGACCGGCCGCACAGGATGTGAGAGGAGGTGGACCACCATGACGGGCAAGGTACTGGTGGCCTACGGGACGACGAACGGCTCCACCGCCCGGATCGCCGAGACCATCGCCGAAGTGCTCTGCAAGGAAGGGCTGACCGCCGAGGCCCGGCCCGCCCGATCGGTGGCCGGCGTCGAACAGTACGACGCCGTCGTGATCGGGGGCAGCCTGTACGCCGGACGCTGGCACAAGGACGCCCGCCGCTTCGTCCGGCGGCACCGCAGGGCCCTCGCCGAACGACCGCTCCGGTTCTTCAGCAGCGGACCGCTCGACGCATCGGCCGCCGAGCGGGACATCCCGCCCGTGCCCGGTGTGCAACGCGCCATGACACGGCTGGACGCCGACGAGCACGTCACCTTCGGCGGCTGTCTGGAAGAAGGCGCGAAGGGGTTCGTCGCCCGGATGATCCTCCGCTCCGGAAAGGGCGGGGACTTCCGGGACTTCGCCCGGATCGAGGCGTGGGCAGCGCGTGTGGCGGGGGAGTTGACAGAGCGTCGGAGGTGAGGAGTCCTCATCGCAGCGGCTCCGGTGCCCGGGCACCGGAGCCGCTGCGATTCGGTCCAGGGGGCGAAAGCTGAGGACCGAGGGCCGGACAGGTGGTCAGGCCGTGTCAGGCAGCCACAGGTCCGGGCCGAACACCTCGTAGTGGATGTGGTGTGCGGGGATGCCGAGGCTCAGCAGCTGGGTACGGATCGTGCGCATGAAGGGCAGTGGGCCGCACAGGTAGACGGTGGCGTCGGTCGGCACGTCCAGGCCGGTGAGGTCCATCAGGCCGGTGTGCGCGTCGGGTTCGGCGGGGGCGGGCCGCTCGTACCAGAACTCGGTCGCCGCTTGCGGTAGCCGGTCCGCCAGCTCGCGCGTCTCGGCGCGCAGGGCGTGTGCGGCCGGGGCGGTGTCCGCGTGCAGGACGAGGACGGGGCGGGTGGAGCCGGTTTCGGCGAGGTGGGCGAGCATGCCGACCATGGGTGTGCAGCCGATGCCGGCGGAGACGAGGACCAGCGGTGTGTCGGCCTCGTCGAGGGAGACGTCGCCGCAGGGCGCGGAGACGGTCAGCTCGTCCCCGGGCCGCACGGTGCGGTACAGCAGATTCGACACCTCGCCGTCCGGGGTCGCGTCCGTCCCCGCGACCCGCTTGACCGTGATGCGGCGCAGGTCGCCGCCGGCGTCCGCGGACAGGCTGTACTGGCGCACCTGGTGCACGCCGTCCGGCATGCGCATCCGGACGCTGACGTACTGTCCCGCCTTCGCCGCCGGCGCGGGGCGGCCGTCGGCGGGACGCAGCAGGAACGAGGTCACGTCCGTGGTCTCCTCGTGGCGCTCGACGACGGCCCACGGCCGCCAGATCTCGCCCGGCGTCACCCCCGCCTCCTGGTAGAGGCGGGCCTCCTGGGCGATGAGGGCACCGGCCATCAGCCAGTAGACCTCGTCCCAGGCCTCGGCCACCTGCGGGGTGACCGCGTCGCCGAGGACCTCGGCTATCGCGCCGAAGAGGTACTTGTGGACGATCGTGTAGTGGGCGTCGGTGACCCCGACCGCGGTGTGCTTGTGGGCGATCCTCGCCAGCAGGGCGTCCGGCCTGGTGTCGGGGTCGTTGACGAGGGCGGCGGCGAAGCCGGCGATCGAGCCGGCCAGTGCCCGCTGTTGGGTGCCGTCGGCCTGGTTGCCACGGTTGAACATCCCGTCCAGCAACTCGGGCCGGTCGCGGAACATCGTGGCGTAGAACCGGGTGGTGATCTCGTCGAGCGCCCCGGCCACGGCGGGCAGTGTGGCCTTCACGGCGGCGGTGGACTCGGCGGACAGCATGAAGCCTCCCAGGGCTGGGACGGGACGGGGGAAAGCGGGAACCGGCGGCCGCTGATCGCGCGGCGGCAGCCCCTGTATAGCAAGAGGAAATCCGGCATATCGGCCTCTTCGGGGTGGTGCGGGGAGGGCGAGGGACCATCGGCACCGTGATCGGGGACGAAGGTCCCGGTTCTCCGCTCCCGGGCGGGACCGACCGGTTCACGGCCGGGGCCGTTCGGCCCCACGGCGGGCGGTCACCGGGCCCGATGTCACCACCCCCGTTCCCGTGCCGTCACGCATGTGGGGCCGATACCGTGAGCAGTACCGGAGCGGGCGGCGTCCGTGCGGCCCAGGGATCGGAGGAGACGCAGGTGGGAGGCCCCGAAGAGTCCCGGGAGGCCCGTGTACGGTTGCCCCAGTTGAGGCTGGACGAACTGCTGGAGGAGCTCCAGGCCCGGCTCGACGCGGCCCGCGGCACCCGCGACCGGGTGCACAGCCTGCTGGAGGCGGTGCTCTCCGTCGGCCGGGAACTGGACCTGGAGCAGGCGCTGCACAGCATCGTCGAGGCCGCCGCGGTGCTGGTCGACGCGGAGTACGCCGCGCTGGGAGTGATCGGCCCGGACGGCAGGCGGCTGTCGGCCTTCCACACGGTCGGGGTGACCGAGGAGCAGATCGCCCGGATCGGCCCGTTCCCGGAGGGGCACGGCATCCTCGGGGAGCTGATCCGCCATCCCGAGCCGCTGCGCCTGGCGAAGATCTCCGAGCATGCGGCGTCGTACGGCTTCCCGCCCAACCACCCGCCGATGAACACCTTCCTCGGCGTTCCCATCCGGGTGCGCGACCAGGTCTTCGGCAATCTCTATCTCACCGAGAAGCGGGGCGCGGCGCAGTTCGACGAGGAGGACGTCTCGGTGACGTCGACGCTGGCCGTGGCGGCCGGGGTCGCCATCGACAACGCCCGCCTGTACGAGGAATCCCGGCTACGGGAGCGCTGGCTCCGGGCGAACGCGGAGATCACCCACACGCTGATGTCGGGCGGTGAGCAGGGCGAGGTCCTGCGGCTGATCGCCGACCGGGCCCGCGAGATCACGGGTGCGGCACTGGCCGTGGTCGCGGTGCCGATGGCGGACACCGACGCCCTCGTCCTGGAACTCGCGGTCGGGACGGACGCGGACGCACACCGGGGTCTGGTGGTGCCCGGCAAGGGCAGCCTCATCGGTGAGGCCTTCGCCGCCGGCACCCCGGTCACCAGCGGCGACGTGTCCCACGACGAGCGGATGTCGTCAGGGCCCGACGGCTTCGCCGGGCTCGGCCCGGCCGTGGCGGTCCCCATCGGGACTGACCCGGGGGCTGTCCGGGGTGTCGTCCTGCTGGTCCGTGAGCGGGGCCGGGCGGTGTTCTCCGGCAAGGAGATCGAGCCGCTGAAGGGCTTCGCCGCACAGGCGGCGGTCGCGATCGAGCTGGCGGAGCGGCGCGCGGACGCCGAGGAGGTCGCGGTGCTCCAGGACCGCGACCGGATCGCCCGGGACCTGCACGACCTGGCGATCCAGCGGCTGTTCGCCACGGGCATGACCCTGCAGAGCGCGGGCCGCTTCATCGATCACCCCGAGGCCTCCGAGCGCGTGGTGCGCGCGGTGGACGATCTCGACGAGACCATCAAGATCATCAGGTCGACGATCTTCGGTCTGCGGGCGCGCGGGGGCGTCGGCGGCTCCGGTCTGCGGGCACGTGCGATGCGGATCGTGGGCGAGTCGGCGCCGGTGCTGGGCTTCGCGCCCAGCGTGCGGATGGAGGGGCTGCTGGACACCCAGGTGTCGCGCGAGATCGCCGACCACGTGGTGGCCGTGCTCTCCGAGGCGCTCACCAACATCGCCCGGCACGCGCGGGCCGATCGCGCCGACGTCGCGCTCACGGAGGACTCCCACCACGTGCGCCTCACCGTCTCCGACAACGGCGTCGGCATCCCGTCCGAGGGCCGCCGCAGCGGGTTGCGGAACATGGCGGAGCGGGCCCAGCAGCTGGGCGGGGAACTGGAGTTGAGCCGCTTGCCGGACGGCGGGACCGCGTTGGTGTGGTGGGTGCCGGCGCCGACGGAGTAGGGGATTCCGGAAGGGTGGACGCCGCCCGCGCGGCGCCCTGCCGCCGTGCCGGCCGGCCGGGCGCCGCATCCTGGACGGGCCCGCGTCAGGCGGACGGCTGCCA
Source organism: Streptomyces sp. NBC_00019 (assembly GCF_045041015.1). NCBI lineage: Bacteria > Bacillati > Actinomycetota > Actinomycetes > Kitasatosporales > Streptomycetaceae > Streptomyces > Streptomyces sp. NBC_00019. The sequence continues at coordinate 1,127,891 of NZ_CP108302.1, read as the reverse complement.
GCCGAGTGCCGGACCGAGCCGCGTGGCCATGTCCGTGAGGATCTGCACGTAGTCCTCGTGGTCGAAGGTGAAAGGCAGCGCGAACGCGACCTCGTCGACCTCGCGGAACGCGACGTGCGCGTGCAGCCGTTCGGCGATCTCGGCCGAGGTGCCGACGATGTCCGGCGCGAACATCAGACGGGCCGGACCCTGCGGTGACGTGGTGCGAGGGATGCGCTTCGCCGCGTACTCCTCGTACCGCGCGCGCTGTTCGGGTGTGGCCGAGTCGGTGGGGATGACGACCAGGCCCTGGGAGACGCGAGCGGCCTCGCCGTCGGGGTGGTGGTCACGGAAGGCCCGGATGTGGGAGAGCTGGATCTGGGCGAAGTCCGTTGTCTCCTGCGGGTTTTCGGCCTTGACGACGCTGCTGGTCAGGAAGTTCATGCCGTGCTCGCCGGCCCAGCGCGCCGAACTCAGGCTGCCGCCGCCGTACCAGAGCCGCCGGCCCAGGCCGGGGGAGTGCGGCTGCACCCGATCGGAGAACACTTCGAAGCCCTCGACGCCGCTGAAGTCGGTCGCCGGCTTGCCGCGCACGAGGTCCAGCAGCCGCCGCACCCGCTCGTAGGAGAAGTCCTCGACGTCGGCGGTGTCCGGGTAGAGCGCGTCCTTGACCTGGTCGTAGTGCATCGGCGGGCCCACGCTCACGCCCGGGTTGATCCGGCCGCCGGACAGGAGGTCGACCGTCGCCAGGTCCTCGGCCAGCCGCAGCGGGTTCTCCCAGCCGAGCGGGATGACCGCGGTGCCGAGTTCGATACGGCTCGTGCACTGCGAGGCCGCCGCCATGACGGCGACCGGGGAGGAGATGCCGTACTGGAGGTGCCGGTGGCGCAGCCAGGCGCTGTCGAAGCCGAGCCGCTCGCCCAGCTCGATGATCTCCAGCGTGGACTCGTGGCCGCGGCGCGGATCCGCGTCGTCGAAGAGACCGATGGTCAGGAAGCCCAGCTTGCGCAACGGGCGAGAGGTGGGGGGCACCGGCTCCTCCAGGTGAGCACCGATCGACGTCGTACAGCTGTGGCAACTTGATCCTGGCCTGCGATGTTCCCCGCCACCGCGATCAGATCAGGGGGATGGTGACCTCGTCCTCGACCGGCGGGTCCAACTCCTGGCGGCGATTGCCCGTGGCCGCGTGGCAGCGCAGTCGGATCGCCTCCGGGGTGACGTCCAGGCGCAGGAAGCACTTGAAGAACGGCGGGCTGTAGGTCGCGGAGCTGGGGGAGAACAGCTGTGTGTAGATCTTGCGGACCGGGAGCCGGAACCGCGAGGTGCGGTCGGGGCGGCCACCCGCCCCAAGGAGACTGGCGACCAGACGGGTGCGGAAGGTGACGCGGGCGGGCCGGCCCGGGGAGCGGGTCAGGGGGATGCCCAGGCGCTCGGCGATCACGGCCGCCGCGTCGGCCTCGGTGAGGGTGAAGAAGCGGCGCAGCCGCAGTCGGCGCCCGTAGAGGGTGCTGTAGAAGGCGAGGGAGTCGCCGCGCAGCGGATAGCAGCGGAAGTCCTGCTCCGTGACGTTCGCGACGGCCACGCGCGGGATGGTGTGGGTGGCGTGCATGAAGGCACCGCCACCGCCCGAGACGACGTACTGGATGGTGCGGCCGTCCACGTCGACGGGGTAGCGCTGGTAGTTGTGGATGTCGCCGCCTATCGCCGCGACGTAGTGGTGCCCCGGGTCGCGGACGATGTCGTCGACCGTGCCGCCCCCGTCGATGGGGCACGGGTGGTGCTCACCGTCCACGTACAGGGGCGAGCCGGTGATGAGGATCTTCGGGCGCGGCCCCTGGGACACCTCGCGGAGCCAGGCGCCCTGCTCGGCGTCGATCGTCCCCAGCAGTCCGGTGTCGATGCCTATGATCCGCACGGGCCCGGCGTCGATCGCCCAGTACGGGCCGGGCTGGGCCGCCTGTTGGCCGGTCGCGGAGCGCAACTGCCGTGCCTGGTTGAGGCGTTGTCCGTCGTGCGGGCTCGGACGGTGCCAGAGCAGGGAGCGCAGCCAGGCCCGGCCGAGGGGGCGCGGCCCGGGCTCGGGGGTGAGTGGCGGGGTGTCGGCGCAGAAGACGCGCATGAACGCGCCGAGGTCCTCGTACCAGTCGTGGTTGCCCGGTATCGCGTAGATCGGCGCCGGGTAGTCCTGGTACGGGCGGAAGAACTTCGTGTCGTAGTCGTCGGCGCTGCCCACCGGGTAGATCACGTCACTGGCGACGACGGAGAAACGGGTGTCCTGACTGACCTTCAGGAAACCGGGCACGACGGCGTACTGGGGCGCGTCGCCCTCTCCGGTGTCGCCGATCACCATGAAGGAGAACCGGTCCGGGTCGTCCCGCCGGATCACCTTGTCCGCGGGCGCTCCGGCCGCCGCCCGCTGGGCCACCCAACGGCTGCGGGTACGGCCGGTGGGGTCCCCGAACCAGGAGGCCAGCACGCCGTTGCGGGCCGCCCACAGGGTCCGCGGGTCGAGCCACGAGAGCTTCTCGACCTTGGACGGCATCAGCCGTTCGTACGCGCCGGGTTCTGCGGTGCCCCAGCCGGCGCCCTCGGCGGTATCGCGTGATGAGTCAGACACCGGTGCACCGTAACAATGATCTAGCGGAGGCCGAGCAGGGGGAGGGTTCTGGCGCTCGTGAACGTCCCTGGGGTGGGCGGCTGTTGACCTGTGGTGCCGATCACCACTCGCCGGTGCGCTGCGACGCCTCGTACGGGTGCTGTCGGGCGTGCAGGCGTGCCGCGGGCGGGTCGAAGGCCGAGCTGTGCCGTGGTGCGGCCGGTTCCTCGGCGGGCTCCTTGGCGGGTCGCCGGCGGGAGGTGGGGCGGTTCCAGTTGCTGTCGCCCATGACGAGCAGGGGGTCGAACATCACGACCACGCCGGCGAGTACGAGGAAGATGACCGGTCCCAGCAGCATCGGCAGGAGCAGCGAGGAGGTCGATTCGCCGTCCCAGGTGCCGCCGGTCGTGCCGTGCACATGGACGCTGACCGCGGCCATCGCCGTGTAGTGCATACCGGACACGGCCACGCCCATGATGAGACTGGCCCCGAGACTCGTCATGAACCCCCGGATGGTGACGGCGGCCCACAGTGCCGCGCTGGCGGCGACGATGGCGATCAGGACGGACAGGGCGACGGTCGACACGTCGTAGCTGACGGCGCCGTTGAGCCGCATCGCGTACATGCCCAGGTAGTGCATCGCGGCCACGCCGAGTCCGGTGACCGTGCCCGCCAGCGCCAGGTTGGCGGTGCCGGCGCCGCGGTAGCCGACGATGAACACACCGATGCCGACCACGATGACCGCCACTGCGAGGCTGAGGAGGGTCAGGCCCACGTCGTAGCGGATCCTTGTCTCCTCGACCTGGAAGCCGATCATGGCGATGAAGTGCATCGTCCAGATACCGCAACCGATCGACGCGGCGCCCAGCGCCAGCCAACCGGGTTTCCACGACTGGTCGTTGAGCAGGGACCGGACGATGCAGCGCAGCCCCAGCGCCCCTCCCAGACAGGCCATGAGATAGGCCGCCACCGGCGTCACGACGCCATAGCGAAACCCGTCAACCGTGCCTTCCATAAGCCAACTCCCCCCAGAGTCACGGCTGCTGATGGAGCAAGGTCTACGGGTAAGGACCGGGTAAAGCAAGCGTTTACCGCCAGTAACCAGTGAACTCTGAACTATCACAGGTTCACTTTGGTCACTCAGTGACGAGATCCGGCCATGAACGACTCGGTCGGCGGTGGACTCGGGGAGCGGCGACCTTGGACGTCCGGCGTGCGGTCTCCGACCTGTGTGAGCACCCTGATGTCGAGTGGAGTGGTCCGGTCTCGGGCGCGGCGGAAGGCGACGCACCCGGGTTTCGGCGCGCAGGGACGAGATGGCGAGGGTGAGCGGCCTAGGCTCTCAGCCGGCATCGGCACGATCTCAGGAGCGCACATGGACATCCCGTACCCCGACGGCCACAGCCTTGACGAGGCGCCCGTTCCGCACGCACTGCTCGCACCCGTGCTCGGTCTCTTGGGGACGTGGCAGGGGCGGGGCCAAGGCGGATATCCCACGCTCGCCGAGGACTTCACGTACGCGCAGGAGGTCACGTTCAGCCACGACGGGCGCCCCTTCCTCCGCTACGACGCCAGGGCCTGGCTGCTCGACGGCGACGGGGCACCCCTGCGGCCGGCGGCTCGGGAGAGCGGCTGGTGGCGACTTCAGCCCGACGGCAGGGTGGAGGCGCTGATCACCCAGCCGACCGGCATCGCGGAGATCGCGGTAGGGCAGGCGGCGGACGGCGCCGTCGACCTCTCCACCCACGACGTCGCCCTCACCCCCACGGCCAAGGACGTCACCGCCACCCGCCGCCGCTACACCCTGACCGACGACGACACGCTCACCTTCGTCCACGACCTCGCGGCGGTCGGCCAACCCCTGCAGCACCATCTCTCCGCGAGCCTGCGCCGCAAGCGGTAGGCTCGTTCGCGTTCGTGTGTGCCCGAGTCGAGGAATACGGGGAGGCGAGGTCGATGACCGCGCTCAAGGTCACTGCCGTGCGCAGCGCCCGGACCTTCCTCACGTTCCGGGCGACGGTCTGACCTCCACCGGAGCTACCTCGCCGGGAGCGTGAGCTCGCGAGGCGTCACCCACACGAACACCACCATGAAACGGATCCCTGTCCCGTCATGAGCATGCGCACCGACTGGATCACGCGCGCCGAGACCGGCGCCGACATCCCCGCCATCCGCGAGATCGACCTGGCGGCCTTCGACACCCCGCTGGAGGCCGATCTGGTCGAGGCCCTTCGCACCGACACCGCCTGGATCGAGGGCCTGTCCCTCGTCGTCACCGACCAGGACGGCAAGGTCGTCGGCCACGCGCTGATGACCCGCTGCCACATCGACGACACCCCGGCCCTGTGCCTGGGACCCGTCGCCGTACTGCCCGAGTACCAGAACACCGGTGCCGGGTCAGCGGCCATCCGGGCCGCACTCGAGGCGGCCGGGAAGCGGGGCGAGCGCTTCGTCACCGTCCTCGGACACCCGCCGTACTACCCGCGCTTCGGCTTCACCCGGGCCTCGGCACACGGTATCCGCATCACCCTCGACGTCCCGGACGAGGCCATGATGGCCCTCGCCCTCGACGCGGCACATCCGCTGCCCAGCGGCACGGTCCGCTACGCGGCACCCTTCGGTATCTAAGGCCTGATCCGCCGGACAGGCCCCAGCCGGACCCGCCGTGCGGGGGCTCAACGCTCCCGCACGGCGGCATGGGAGGCTCAGTGCACCGACAGCCCGCCGTCGATGAAGAGCGCCTGCCCCGTGACGTACGCCGAGGCACCGCTCGCCAGGAACACCGCCGCACCCGCGAAGTCCTCGGCCAGACCGTTGCGCCCGACCATCGTGCGCGCGGCCAGCTCCGCCACCTTCTCGGGGTCGGACGCCAGCCGCGCGTTGAGCGGCGTCATCACGAAACCCGGCACGAGCGTGTTGCAGGTGACGCCGTACGGCGACCACGCCTCGGCCTGTGAACGAGCCAGCGACTCCAGTGCCCCCTTGGAGACCCCGTAGGCGCCGCTCTGCACGAACGCCCGGTGCGCCTGCTGCGACGTGACGTGGATGATCCGCCCGAAACCCCGCTCGGCCATGCCGGGCCCGAACCGCTGGCCCAGCAGGAACGGAGCCTCCAGGTTCACCGCCATCGTGGTGTCCCACACGTCCTCGCCCAGCTCACCCATCGGCGGCCGCAGATTGATCCCGGCGCTGTTGACGAGAATGTCGGGTTCCCCGAACACCTCCGCCACCTGCTCCGCCGCCGCACGCACCCCGGCACGGGTGCTCAGGTCGCCGCTCACCCACGCCGCCCGGCAGCCCGCCGCGGTCAACTCGTCGACCGTGGCGACCAGTTCCGCCTCCTTGCGCGCCACGACCACGACACTCGCCCCGGCGCGAGCGAGCGCCCCGGCGATCGCCCGCCCGATGCCGGAACTGCCCCCGGTCACCACGGCGACCCGGCCGTCCAGGGAGAACACTTCGGAGAGATATGTCTGCGAGCTCATGCCTCGCACCCTAGACGGACTGGGAACGGGCGGCCTACGGCGATCTGTTCGGACCCGCCCCCTCCTGCTGATCCACGGCCTCGCCGACGCCAGGGACTGCACGCGGCCGGGCGCCCGCACGAGGTGTGTCTCATGGCGGGCGCCGGTCATCAGCCGGTGGGGACCGCGGTCACCGCCGAACTGTCGGAGCGTCAACTGTGCTTTCTTCAGGGTTCTTTAGGGGTCAGCTCAACGGGTCGAGCGTGAGGTAGGCCTGTTGCGGGTTCCCGTCGTGCACGAGGGACTCGTGGTTGCCGACGTCGTCGAAGGCGAACGCGTAGGCCTTGCCGTCGGCCATCCGGTCGTGGATGACACGGGCGTAGTGGTTGGTCACCGCGTCCTGGTAGAAGGCCGCCGACGAGGCGTCCGGCTGGTTGGGGTTGGTGAGGAGCGTGGAGCGGTTGAAGCCCGCGCAGAGCGTGCGGGAGATCGGTCCGCGGACCTGGTCGTTCGGGGCGTCGAGGAGCTTGTGGCAGCCGAAGACGCTGGACGCGTCCGGCTTCTGGAAGCTGGTGACGGTCGCACCGGCGGAGTTCGTGAAGTTCATGACGCCGCCGGAGACCCGGCCGAAGTACTTGGTGTTCGGCTGGTCGGTGAACGGGGTCACCGTGAGCGTTGTCGTGGCGTACTTCTGCCAGACGCGGTTGATGTAGTCGTCCAGGACGGAGGCGGGCAGTGCTCCGGTCTCCAGGCCATAGGCGGGGGAGAGCGCGCGCAGCACCGTGCCGTCCGGGCGGCTCTGGACCAGGCCCGCCCAGCCGCCCGACTGGCCACGCAGAGCGTTGAGAACCGCGTTGTAGCCACCGGACTTGAGGTGCCCCGTGTTGATCGTGGTGCCGTCGGACCGCTGGACGCCCACCGCGTAGGGGGCGGAGAACATGTCGACCTGGGTGCTGTTGAGCCACAGGCCCGAGTCGTTGAGCGTGTACTCCGACCAGTTGAAGAGGATGTTGCGGTTCGGGTCGCTCGGATTCTGCACGGCCGGCTGCACCAGGCCGCCGGTGGTCAGCCGGAAGTCGAGCTTCTGGCCGTAGGAGAAGTAGACGCGGCCCGAGAACTTGGGCATCCGGATCGTCTTGGACTGCCCGGCGGCCGGGCCGGGGATGGAGGCGTCCGGGGCGGGCGTGGGCGGGTTGCCGCCCGCGGGCCAGGCGTGGAACGTGCCGTTCGCATCGGCCCAACCCTGCTGGCCCGTCGCGAGGTTGGTGCCGAGGTTGTAGACGTAGACGGCGTCGCTTCGGCCGGAGTTGTTGGTCAGCTTCAGGGGGATCGTGGCCGGCACCGCGCCGCTGGCGGGCTGCGACGCTCCGAGCGCGAGCAGCCCGCCGAGCAGGGTGGCCGCCGCGGCCGTGGCGAGGAGTTGGTGCCTGAGTCGTCCGAGCACTCTCCACCTCCGTGTGGGGGGATGTGGATGGGGGGATTGGTCCGTACCTGTTCTGAGAGCGCTCTCAGCGTTGCGCCGCGACGCGGGCATGTCAATGACATCGACAGAACTCGGATGTCCGTGAAGATCGCGGAAGGGCGGCACTCAGGACATGCCTGCCGTGCCGCCCTCCGGTCCGGAACGCGTGCTTCAGAAGGTGCGCTTCAACAGGTCCAGCAGCGCCGCCCAGTGCCGCTCGTCGGCCTCGCGGTGGTACGCGGCGGTGTCGGCCTGGGTGAAGCCGTGGTGCGCGCCCGGGTAGACCTCGCAGCGGTGCCGTACGCCCGCCTTGACGAGGGTGTCCTCCAGGAGCTGGATCTGCTCCGGCGGCAGCGAGGGGTCCTCGTCGGCGTGGCCGAAGTACAGCTCGGCGGTGATGTGTTCGGCCACCAGGTGCGGGCTGTCCGGGGCGTCGGTCGCGAGCCGGCCGCCGTGGAAACCGGCCGCGGCCGCGACCCGGTCCGGATAGGTGCCCGCGGTGAGCAGGGAGAGCCGGGCGCCCATGCAGTAGCCGGTCAGCGCCACCGGGCCGTCGGCCACGAACGGACTCTCGGCCAGCCACCCCAGGTAGGCGCCGGCATCGCGCTTCGCGAGTTCGGGGGTCAGGGTCTGCATGACCGGGCCGATGCTGTCCCAGAGGTCGGGCCGGCTGTCGGTGTCGATGAACTCGGGCAGCTCGAAGACCGGTGAGCGCCCGTGACGGTAGAAGACATTGGGGACGAGCACCGTGTGACCGGCCCCGGCGAGCCGGTCGGCCATCGACTTCAGGTGCGGGCGCAGGCCGAAGGCGTCCTGGTAGAGCAGGACGCCCGGGTGGGGGAGTCCGTCGCCGGGATGGACGAGGTAGGCGTCGGCGACGCCGTCCTCGGTGCGGATGTCGACGGATGTTCCCTGTACGGAGGTCATGGGGGCTGCCTCTCTGCGCAAGGGACGGCGAGCAGTTCGCCGGCCCGGGAAGGTGGGGCCGTCGATATGGTTTCACCCGCCATCCAACTGCGTTGCGGCACCCCCTGGGCCCTATTCGAACCGGGTCGTGTCCCCCGCCCCGTGCCGGATGATCTCCGCCTCGCCGTTCGAGAAGTCGATGACCGTCGTCGGCTCGGTCCCGCACTCGCCGGAGTCCACGACCGCGTCCAGCACATGGTCGAGCCGGTCCTTGATCTCCCAGCCCTGGGTCATCGGCTCGTCCTCGTCGGGCAGCAGCAGCGTGCTGGACAGCAGCGGCTCCCCGAGCTCGGTGAGCAGGGCGTGCGTGACGACGTGGTCGGGGATGCGCACACCGACCGTCTTCTTCTTGGGGTGCTGCAGCATGCGCGGCACCTCCCTCGTCGCCGGGAGGATGAAGGTGTAGCTGCCCGGCGTCGACGCCTTGATCGCGCGGAACACGTCGTTGTCGACCCGTACGAACTGGCCGAGCTGCGCGAAGTCCTGGCAGACGAGGGTGAAGTGGTGCCGGTCGTCCAGCTTGCGGATCGTCCGGATCCGGTCGATGCCGTCACGGCTGCCCAGCTTGCAGCCGAGCGCGTAGCAGGAGTCCGTCGGATACGCGATGAGCGCCCCGTCGCGGATGCTGTCGGCGACCTGGGAGATGGTGCGCGGCTGGGGGTTGTCGGGGTGCACGTCGAAGTACTTCGCCATCCGCCGAGCTTATGCCGTCCGAGGGCGGCGGCAACGCAGGCCCGGTCGCCGGGGCCGCTCGTCCCGCCGTCCGGAGCGGGAAGACCCCTGGCCATCGGTGAGGTAACGTCCGGACGACTGTGCCGAGGGCGATGCGAGGGACGAGGAGACGGGTGCCGTGGCTGGCGGAGAGGACGGTCGGGTGAAGGGCACCGGCGCGCCGTGGGCGGAGGAGCTGCTCGACCATCTGCGGCCCACCGGACGGGACGTCCGCCGGGTCGTCGCCTGGCTCGCCGACAGCGTCGACGGGACGGCCGCCCTGCAGGACGCCGGCGGTGCCCTTCTCGCCGGAACCCGTGTCCCGCTCGACGAGGACCTGGTCGCCGAGATCGTCGCCGGCCGGATCGCCTCCGCCGCCTGGGAGGGCGAGGGACGCCACCAGCGCCTGGTCAGGGTGGAGCAGCCGCACTCCGCGACGGCGTGTGTGCTGGCCGTGTCCCGGCCCGCGCCGTTCGACCGGCGGGCCGCCGACATGCTGACGCACACCGGCCAGGTCGTCGAACTCCTGCTCAGGGCGCGCGAGACGACCGCCGCCGGACTCCGGCTGGCACGGGCCACCGCCGACCTGCGGCTGGCGATCCTGCAGCTGCTGATGGTGGAGGACATCGTCTCCGCGCGCCGCGTCGCCGCGGGCCTGTGGCCCGGGCTGCTCGACACGGACTCCGCGTGCGTCTACGTAGTGGAAGGCACCGCCGAGGAGCGCGACCGGCTGGCCGAGGAGTGCGTGGCCGCCACCGAGGAGCAGGCCCTGGTCGTGCGCTGCCCGGCCGTGGACCAGCACGTGATCGTCGTGGCCCCCGACGAGACCGCCGCCCGGGAGCTGCGCTCGCTGGTCGAAGGGCGCCCCGACACCTTCATCGGCGGCAGCTCCCGCCAGACCCTGGCCCGGACCGCCACCGCCTACGGACAGGCCGTCAGCGCCCTCGCCGTCGCGCACTTCCGGCCCGACAACGCCGCGGTCTACGCCGAGCGCACCCACCCCGAACGCCTCATGGACCCGGCGCTCCTGCACGGCTGGACCGCGGACCTGCTGCGCCCGCTCGACGTACTGGCCCGCCACACCCATGGTGAACTCCTCGCCACCACCCGGCTCGGCCTGGAGTTCACCGCCGTGAGCGCGGCCAAGGTCCTGGGCGTCAGCCGCAACACCGTGCGCGCCCGCATGGAGCGGGTGGAGGGCCTGCTCGGCACGGACTTCTCCGACCTCACCGTCCGCGCCCTGGTCCACCTGGCACTGAACACCCAGGCAGGCATGGAACAGGGACCCGGCAGGGAGCGGTCCGGGCCCGTCCCGCTCGGGGAGGTGCTGTCCGGGCCCGCTCTGCGCACCTGGGCCCTGGACCTGCTGGGCCGTCTCGACCCGGACGCCCGCGATCTGCGCCGCACCCTGCGCACCTGGATCGCCGTCGGCGGGAACTCCGAGCGGACCGCGCAGACACTCGGTGTGCACGCGCAGACGGTGCGCGAGCACGTCCGCAGTGCGGAGCCCGTCCTGGAACGGCAACTTCTGGCCGCGGGCAGCGATCTCTACGAGGTCGTCCTGGCCCATCTGGCGACGGGAGAGCTGGAACCGCCCCGGTTGGCAGCATAGAAAACGCGCCATTCGGACTCACCTGTGCACAGGTGAGTCCTCCGGGCCCCGCATCGGGCACCGCTGCGGTTCACAACCGCTCTGCTGTTCACGTAAGTTCGACGGGCCGCAGGGGCACGACCGGAACGGGGGACCGGTCCTGCCCCTGCTCGCGGCGTCAGCCGTGCGGCCGCACCGGCACCTCCTGCCAGCCGAACGCGATGAACGACGGCACCTGCCGCAGCTCCTCCTCCCCGACCGCGAGGCGCAGGTCGGGGAAGCGGTCGAAGAGGGCCGGCAGCGCCGTCAGGGCCTCCACCCGGGCGAGCGGTGCGCCGATGCACCGGTGCACGCCGATCCCGAACGCCAGATGATCGTCCGCCCCGCGCGCGGCGTCGAAAGTGTGCGCGTCCGGTCCGTAGTGGGCGGGATCGAGCCCGGCGGCGGCGAAGGTCGTGATGATGGCGTCGCCGGCCGGGACGGTGACATCGCCGACCTCGAGGTCGCTGACCGCGAACCGCAACGGCAGCGAGGCGATGGAGGGCTGCAGCCGCAGCGTCTCGTCGACGACGGCGTCCCAGCCGATCCGCCCGGACCGCACCGCGGCCAGCTGCCCGGGATCCCGCAGCAGGGCGACGATCGCGTTGCCGATGAGATTGACGGTCGTCTCGAAGCCGGCGCCGATGACCAGCAGCAGCGTGTACAGCAGCTCCTCGTCGCTGAGCCGGTCGCCGTCCTCGTCCCGCACCCGGATCAGCTCGGTGGTCAGGTCGTCGCCGGGGTGTGCGCTGCGGTGGGCGATCAGCGCGGGCAGCACCGTGCCGATCTGCTGCTGCACGAACGCCGCGTGCTCCGGAGTCGGGTCGGAGGTGTCCATGATGGCCGCTATCATCCGCGCGGTGTCGGGCACCAACTCGTCGGGGACTCCGAAGAGTTCGCAGATGATCCGCATGGGCAGGGCATGGGCGAGGGCCGCCCGCAGGTCGACCACCTCGGCGTCGTCCGCCGCCACCGCGTCGAGCAGCTCCGCGGTGATCGCCTCCACCCGGGGGCGCATCGTCTCGGTGCGCCGGTGGGTGAAGCTCGGCGCCACCAGCTTGCGCAGCCGCGTGTGGTCGGTGCCGTAGGTGGAGAGCATGTTGACCACGCCGATCCAGCCGAGGACCCAGCCCCACGAGGGGTGTTCGCCGAGCTCGGGCCAGAGCCGCCAGTGCAGCCGCGGATCCTTGCTGACCCGCGGGTCGAGGATCAGTTCCTTGAGGGTGTCGTAGCCCGTGGGCGCCCAGGCGGGGATGCCGCCGGGCAGTTCGACGGGGACGATCGGGCCGAAGGCGCGCAGCCGGGCGCACTCGGCCGCGATGTCGGATCCGAACGGGTCGATGACAAAGCGGTCGATGCGGTCGGTCACGGTCACGACGGATCTCCTGGCTGATCGGGGGAGCGAGGGCTGAACCTGACGGGCAGCGCCGTCAGCGAACGGTGGAACGGGCCCGGCCGCCAGGAGAGTCGCTCGCGCGGCAGCACGGGTTCGAGGTCGGGCAGCCACTGGGTGAGCCGCTCGATGGCCTCGGTGGCGATGAGCAGCGTGTGCTGCTTGACCGGGCAGGCGTGCGGGCCCGCCGACCAGGACAGGTGGGAGGCGTCCTTGGGGTGGCGGCCGTCGACGACCTCCTGCTCGGCGAAGTACGCGAGCGCCCCGTACGACACCACGACCGGCACCGCTGCTCTGATCCACGTTCCATGGAAGGTCATCGGCCGACGAGCGTAGTGGACGCCGTAGTTCGCGAGCGGGGTCTCGTGGTGCAGCACTTCGACCACGGCGTCCATCACCGGGCGGGCGCCGCTGGTGAGCGTGGAGTAGTAGAGCGGGTTGCCGAGGATGCGGGACAGCGCGTTGGACACCAGGTTCGCGGTCGGTTCGTGGCCGGCGCCGAGGGTGAGGAACACCTGCCAGGTGACCTCCTCCGGGGTGAGCCCCGCCGGGTGGTCCAGGAGATGGCTCGGCAGGTCGTCGCCGCGCCGCTGTGCCTTGGCCGCGATCAACTCCAGTACGTAGCCGCCGAACTCCGCCTCGCCCGCGGCCGCCTGTGCGCCGCCCTCCATCATCTTGCCGAGCGCCTGGTTGAGCCGCTCGCTCTGGCTGTCGGGCAGCCCGAAGAGGCTGTTGAAGACCAGCGCCATCAGCGGCCGGGCGAACTCGCCCACCAGATCGGCCTCGCCCTTCGGGCCGATCCGGCTCACCAGCAGATGCACCGCCCGGTGCACACGGGCCCGCAGGTCGTGCGGCTCGACCAGGTCGAAGGTGTCGATCAGCGTGGTGCGGTAGCGGGCATGGGCGGTGCCGTCCGCGAACAGGGAGTTGGGCCGCCAGCGCATCATGCCGAGCACGGGGGAGTCGTCGGCGACCGTCGACTCCCACGGCCGCGGGTCGTGCGAGAACGTCTCCGCGTCGTGCAGCAGTTCCAGCGCGGCCCGCCGGTCGGTGACGACGTACGCCGGCACGCCCGGCGCCAACTCCGCCCAGCCGACCGGGCCCTGGGCCCGCAGGTCGTCGTAGTAGCGGTATGGGTCGAGGGCGAAACCGTCCTCCCACAGCCGCACAGGTGCGGAGCGGGAGAAGTCCTGGCGGGCAGGGGGGTAGGTGGTCACCGGCTCTCCGAGGGGTGGCGGTCGATGAGGTGCTGGACCAGCGTGAGCAGTGCGTCGATCGAGGAGTTCGCGTCCCGTGCGTCACAGGTGACCATCGGTGTGCCCGGCTCCAGGTCCAGGGCGGCACGCAGCTGTTCCTCGGTGTGGTGGCTCGGCGCGTCCGGGAAGGCGTTGAAGGCGACCGTGTACGGCAGCCCGGTCTCCTCCACCAGGCCGAGCACGTCGAAGGAGGCGTCGATCCGACGGCTGTCGACCAGGACGAGGGCGCCCAGCGCGCCGTAGGCGATGTCGTCCCACAAGGACCGGAACCGTTCCTGTCCGGGGGTGCCGAACAGGTACAGGACGACGCCGCCCGCCAGGCTGATCCGCCCGAAGTCGATGGCGACGGTGGTCGTCGACTTGTCCCGCACCCCCTCCAGGTCGTCCACCTGCGCGGACGCCTCGGTGAGCTGTTCCTCGGTGTGCAGTGGCGCGATCTCGGACACCGAGTCGATCAGGGTCGTCTTGCCCACGCCGAAGGGGCCCGTGACCAGGATCTTCACCAGATCGCGGGCGGTGTCCGGCAGATGGACGCGGCCGGGTGGGCCGGGGGCGCTGCTAGCTGTGCTTGAGGGCGCGGAGGCCATCGGCCACTCTCTTCAGCAGGTCGGGGTCGAACCGTTCGGCGGGCGGGACCGGGGCGCGGGACAGCACCAGGTCCCGGTCGAGGAGGGCGCCGGCCAGGACACGGACGGCGGAGACCGGGAGCCGGAGCAGGGCGGCGGCCTCCACCACCGTCAGTGAGCCCTCCTCCAGGGCGTCCAGGAGGGCCAGTTCGGCGGCCGGGAGATCGACCGGCGTCGGTGTGCCGTTGGCGGTGAGGACCGACAGCCGTTCCAGGTGCGGGCGGCTGGGGCGGGCGGTGCCGCCGGTGGACAGATACGCCGGGACCAGGGGGCGGCCGGTCATGCCGGAGCGCCGTCGTCGCTCCCTCGGGGTGCGGTGGCCATCGCCTTCTCGCCCAGCCGTGCCACCTGCGAGTGCACGCGGTGCGCGAGCAGGTCCAGACGCACCTCGCCGTTTCCGTACGCGGCCACACAGGTGCCGTGGTCGGTCGGCACGATGAGGACGTACCCGTGGTCCGACTCGATGACGATCTGCCGTATCTCGGCCCGGTCCCGGTCGGCGAACGCGGCCGCGGCGGTCCGGCACGCCCCCTGCACGGTGCTGGTGATCGCGGCCACCCGCTCGGCCGAGGGCCGGGACAGCGCGTCCGTGTACCCCGTGACCAAGCCGTCCCGGGTGAGCAGGACGGCGGCCACGACATGCGGCACCTCGAGGATCGGTTCCAGTACCCATGCCGTGTCGCCTGCGTCGCGGCTGGTCATCGAGCCGGTCCCCCCTCGTAGTCGGTCTCGTTCGTCGGTACGTCGGTGACGGCACCGTCCGCGCGGGCCGCGGCGGTGCCGGACTGCAGGGCGCCGAGCGCGGCGGCGGCGTCCTCGGGACTGCGTGCCACTTGCTCGGCCGCGGATGCCTTCGGAGCGGCGGCGCGGGTACGGCGGCGGCGTTGCGGCAGCTCGTCGTGGTGCCCGGTGATGGCGGCGGCGTCGTCGGTGCCGTAGCCGTGGGACGCCTCCGCCGCGGCCTTGCGCGTCGAGCGCGGCGTGCTGACCGCCGGTGGCTGCTCGACGGGGTCGATACGGCTGAGGAGATGACTCTCGACTCTCAGCACCGCGCGTACCCCGCCGTACGGGGACGGCGAGGAGAGGTCGACGCCCAGATCGAACTGCCGGGTGAGCTGGCCGATCGCGGCGAGGCCCATGCGGGGCGGATCGCCGAGGCCGGTGAGGAGGATCGGCTCGGTACCGGCCACCGTCCGCTGGGCGTGGGCCCGTTCGTCCTGGGTCATGCCCACGCCCGAGTCGTCGACGGTGACGCAGACGCCGTGATGGACATGCTCCAGGTTGACCACGACGTCGGTGTCGGGCGCGGAGTGGCGCAGCGCGTTGTCGAGGAGCTCGGCGACGATGATGGCGACCGGCTCGACGGCGTGCGAGACCAGGGCGGTGCCCGTCTCCAGATGGTTGTGGACCTTGACCCGGTGGTAGCCCGCGAGCCGTGACTGTCCGCCGGTCACCGCGTCCACCAGGTGCGACTCCTCGCGCGCGAGCCCCACCCAGGCCCCGCACACCACGGCGGCGACCTGCGCCCGGCGCAGCGACTGCTCGTTCTCGTGGTCCAGCTGGAAGAGGGTCTGCGCCAACTCAGGGTCGTCGTAGCGCTGTTGCAGCTGGCGCAGGGCATCCTGCAAGCGGTAGAGGGCCGCCTGGATCTCCCGGGTGGCGCCGCGCATCCCGGCCTGCGCGGCCGCGTCGATACGGGTGCGCTGTGCGGAGAGCTCGGCGCGCAGCCCCAGCAGCACGCCTTCCAGGGCGATACCCAGGGGCGTTCCCGCGGTGTGCGGCTGGAGCGGGCCCGGGACCGCCACGTGCGGGTGGGCGAGCTGCCGGGCGGCGGCGGGTACGCGCTGTGCCGCCAGGTGCTCGACCTCGGCCGTCAACGTCTGCAGCGCGCCGTCGAGTCGGGAGCGCAGGGCGTCCGTCTCGGCGCGCTGCCGGGTCAGTTGACGCCGTGAGCGCAGCAGACCGCCGCCGAGGGCGAGCGCGGACAGTGTGCCGACGGCGAGACCGCCGACGGCCAGGTCCGGTAATTCGATCATCGAATCGGTTTCCAGGGGAAGTCGGGCAGGGGTGAGTCCGAGTGCCGGTGGCTAGGCGCTCGCAGCACAGTACACACCGTCGCCGACCCCTCTCGCACGGTTGATCGAGACTTCGCTCCGAAACCGAACGCTCTCTGTTCACTTCTGCGTCGACTGTCTGAAATGCCGCGTGGGGAAGGTGAGTTGACGCCTTCCCCGGCGCTCGGATCAGCCGTGCGGCACAATCACCGCACGCCCGTCTATCTTCCCGGCGTGCAGCCGCTCGTAGGCGAGCGGAGCCTCGTCCAGCGAGAACGTCTCGGTGTGCACCGACACCGCGCCGGCCCGGGCCAGCGCCAGCACCTCGATCAGCTCGCCCCGGCTGCCCCAGTACGGCGCGCTGACCGACACCTCGAAGGGCAGCAGCCCGAACCCGACGGGCAGCGCCCCGCCACCGATCCCGACGATGCTCACGTCGCCCTCGACCGCCGCGACGGCTCCCGATGTCCGCGCGGTGGGCTCGGCGCCGACGAAGTCGAACACCGCCTCCGCACCGAGACCGCCGGTGAGCCCGCGCACCGCTTCCGCGGCCCACGCGTCCGACAGGACCGCCTCGTGCGCCCCGACCTCACGGGCCAGCCGCAGCTTGTCCTCGCTGACGTCCAGCGCGATCACCCGGGCCGGCGTCAGCGCGCGCAGCAACTGGATGGCGACGTGCCCGAGCCCGCCCGTACCGATCACCACCGCGGTCGACCCGGGCACCAGCTTGGGCAGCGACCGCTTGATCGCGTGGTACGGCGTCAGCCCGGCGTCCGTGAGCGGCACCGCGGCGACCGGATCGAGCCCGTCCAGCGGCACCAGATGCCGGGGGTCGTCCACGAGCAGGTACTCGGCCATGGCCCCCGGCGCGCCGAGCCCCGGCGGGCGGATTCCCAGCTCGTCGGCGCGCAGACAGTAATTCTCCTTGCCCTCCACGCACTTGGCGCAGGCCCCGCAGCCCCACGGCCCGTACACGGCGACCGAGTCGCCCTCGCGCACCCCGGTCACTCCCGCGCCCAGCGCGGCGACCGTGCCCACGCCCTCATGGCCGAGGGTGAGCGGAAGCTCGTACGGGAACCCCTCGGCCGGCCAGCTCATCACGGCGATGTCGGAGTGGCACACACCGGCGGCGGTGACCTTCAACAGGACCTGTCCGGGCCCGGGTTCGGGGACGGTGACCACCTCGGGCGGTGCGCCGATGGTGCGGTACTGAAGTGCCTTCATGACGGGACTCCCTTCTGCGGTCAGACGGCGGTGTAGGCGCCGTCGACCAGGTGGTAGCTGCCGGCCACGAACGAGGCGCGCTCGGAGAGCAGGAAGACGATCAGCTCGGCGACCTCCTCGGCGCGGCCGAGACGGCCCGCCGGGTGCAGGCCCACCAGTCCGTCGTACGCGGCCTGGTCCATGCCCTGGAGCAGGGGCGTCTCGATGAAGCCGGGGCCCACCGCGTTGACCCGGATGCCCTTCGCGGCGTACTCGGCGGCCGTGGTCTTGGTCAGGCCGACCACGCCGTGCTTGGCGGCGACGTAGGCGGGGGAGCCGGCGAAGCCGACGGAGCCGAGGATCGACGCCACGTTGACGATCGCGCCACCCCGGCCGGTCGCCTCGATGGCGGGCAGTTCGAAGCGCAGGGAGTAGAAGACGCCGTCGAGGTTGGTGCGCACGACACGGTCGTAGGCCTCGATGTCGTACTCGCCCGTGGGCGCGCTCGGGCCGCCGATACCGGCGTTGTTCACGGCCAGGTCCAGGCCGCCGTAGGTGTCGACGGCGAAGGCGACGGCCGCCTCGACGGAGTCCGGGCGGGTCACGTCGACCTCGACCGCGGCGGCCTCGATGCCGTCGGCCCGCAGTGCGGCGGGGGCCTGCTCCGCGCCCTCGGCGTTGTGGTCGGCGATGACGACGTTCGCACCGCCCGCGCCCAGCCGGCGGGCGGTCGCGAGACCGATGCCGGAGGCGGCTCCGGTGACGAGGGCGGTCTTGCGCCCGACATGCTGACCGTCGGCAAGGCGATCGGCGGCGGCATCCCGGCCGGCGCGTACGGACTGTCCGCCGAGCTCGCGGACCGCCTCCTCGGCCGCGACGACCTCGACCTCGTCGACATGGGCGGCGTCGGCGGCACCCTTGCGGGCAACGCCCTCTCGGTCGCTGCGATGCGCGCCACGCTCGAACACGTCCTGACGGACGAGGCGTTCGGCCGGATGGCGAAGCTGTCCGAGCGGTTCGAGGCCGGCGTCCGGGCGGGCATCGACGCCCACGCACTGCCCTGGTCGGTGAGCAGGCTCGGCGCCCGCACCGAGTACCGCTTCGCCTCCCCGGCGCCCCGTACCGGCACCGAGTCCGAGGCGGCCGGTGACGCCGAGCTGGAGGACTTCCTGCACGTCCACCTCGCCAACCGTGGCATCCTCCTGACGCCCTTCCACAGCATGGCGCTGATGTGCCCGGACACCACCGAGGCGGACGTGGACACCCACACCGAGGTCTTCGCCGCCGCCCTGGCCGAACTGGCCGGATGACAGACCCCGAAAGGAAGCACGTGGACGAGATCGACCGGGCCATCCTGCGCGAGCTCCAGACCGACGGCCGGATCGCCTACGCCGACCTCGGCCCCAAGGTCGGCCTGTCCGCCTCGGCCGCACGGCAGCGCCTGCAACGGCTCCTGGACTCCAAGGCGGTTCAGGTCGTCGGTGTCACCGACCCGATGGCCATGGGCGGCCAGGCGATGGCCCTGCTCGGCATCGGCGTGGACGGCGACCCGCGGACCGTCGCCGACGAACTCGCCCGGCGTGACGAGGTCGTCTACTCGGTGCTGACCTCCGGCGGCTTCGACCTGTTCGTCGAGGTGGTCGCCCCCGGCCCCCGGGACCTGCTGGACTTCGTCAACGACGTCGTACGCAACGTCGAGGGGGTCCAAGAGGTCCGCTCGTTCCCGTACTTCGGCATCCACACACACCGGTTCTTGTGGGACGTCGGCTGATTGACCGGCGTGGGACGGGTACCCGGACGGCACCGCAACGACAACCGCTGGAGGAGGCCCGTATGACCAGCAGCACGGAGACCGGCGGCGTGACCGGTACGCCGGACAAGGACTACAACCTCATCTGGTACGTGGAGGCGTGTCTGAGCAACGCGCTGCGCCTCGAGACGTACATCCAGGACGCCGAACGGAACAAGGACACCCAGGTCGCGGATCTGTTCCGCAAGGCGCAGGCGGACAGCCGCAAGGGTGCCGAAATCGGCAAGGGGCTGCTGCGCGCGCGGCTGAACGGCGGCTGACCGCAGGTTCGCAGGGCGCTCGGCCGGGGGTGTCCGGCCGGGCGTTCCGCATGTCCAAAACCGTTTGCCCCGCCGCCACCGCCCGGCCTACGGTCGCGATCATGCTGCCCGTGGTGGAGACCGACGAAGAGTGGGACGCGGTCGTCGAGGACGAGAAGCTGATGCGGGCCGGCGCGGAGGACCTCTGCGCCCGCCTCGGACTCGGCGACGCGCCCCTGACCCGCTTCCCGGACGGCTCACAACCGGTCTACGCGGTGGGGGAGAACCGGGTCCTCAAGCTCTTCCCCACCTCCGCCGCCCGGGACGGCATCGCCGAAGGCCGTGTCCTGTCCCATCTGCACGGGCTGCTCCCCGTACCGACGCCCGGGGTGGACGACTTCGGGCCGTACGAGAACGGCTGGCAGTACGTCCTGATGTCCCGGCTGAGCGGCGAGAACCTCGCCCGGGCCTGGGACCGCATCCCGCGGCCCGACCGGGAACGCCTCGTCACCGAGATCGGCGAAACCCTCGCCGTACTCCACTCGCTCGACCCGGCCCCGCTCGAGGACGTCCTCGGGCCCGGCGACTGGGGTGCCTTCCTCGACCGGCAGCGCGCGAACGCCGTGGCCCGGCAGCGCGGCCACGGACTGCCGGACACCTGGCTGGAGCAGATCCCCGACTTCCTCGCCTCGGTCCCGCTGCCCCGCACCCCACGGCGCTCGCTGCTGCACACCGAGGTCATGCAGCAGCACTTCCTGGTCGACCCCGACGGCTGGCGCCTGACCGGCCTCTTCGACTTCGAGCCCGCCATGATCGGGGACGCCGGCTACGACTTCGTGGGCGTGGGCCTGTTCGTCACCCGAGGAGACCCCCACCTGCTCGCCCGGCTCACCGCGGCGTACGGAAGCGGCGTCGATCCGTCCCACGCCCTCGCCTACACACTGCTGCACGTGTACAGCAACCTGCCCTGGTACCTGAGGGAGTTGGAGGGCCCCGCCGAAGGGACCCTGTCCGGGCTCGCCCGTGCGTGGTTCGGCGCGTGACGCGCTCCGCGAGCATCAGCCGCACAAAACGCCGTAGCTGACGCCGCCCGCCCGGGATCAGGCGATCCCGGTCCCTTTGTGCGAGCGTGGCCCCAGGTACGCCGTCCGGGGCGAGGCATCGCGCCGAGAGAGGAAGTGAGCGGGGATGAGCGAGATCGTCGACCAGATCGACCGTGGACACCGGGAGGTCGGCACCCGCAAGGTCGAGGAGGCGGAGGCTCATGCGGTGCTGCTACGGCGCAGCTATGACGCCGAGATCGCCGAGGTCTGGGGCGCGGTGACCTCCCCCGAGCGGATCGGGCGGTGGTTCCTGCCGGTCACCGGGGAGTTCCGGCTCGGCGGGCGCTATCAGCTGGAGGGCCATGCCGGGGGCGAGATCCTCGAGTGCGTGGAGCCGGAGCGGCTGCGGGTGAGCTGGTTGTACGGGCCGGACCCGGGCTTCAGCGAGGTCGAGGTGCGGCTCACGCCGGACGGCGAGGGGCGGACGGTGTTCGAGGTGGAGCACGTGGCCGTGGTGCCGGAGGAGTTCTGGAACCAGTTCGGGCCCGGCGCGGTCGGAATCGGCTGGGACAGCATCGCCCTCGGTCTCGGCATGCACCTCGCGGGACGCGGGATGAGCCGGGAGGAGTCCGAGGCCTGGCAGGGCACGGCCGAGGCCAAGGAGTTCTTCAAACGGTCCGGCGAGGAGTGGGGCGCCGCCTATGCCGCCTCGGGAGCCGATCCGGAGACGGTGACGGCCACGACGGCGGCGACGGTCGGGGCCTACACGGGGGAATAGCGGCGTCGGCGGGACTCGCACGGGGCAGGCCCGGCCGTTTCCGCACGGGCATCCGGGCGGGCGCCGAGTCGGGGTTCCGGCTGCGGAGCCGCAGCCGGATCGAGGTCTGCTTCCGGGCACTGCCGGAGCAAGCCGGGAGTCGTCCCCGCCGGGCTCTGGCGCCCGGACGACGGTGGCGGACACTGCACGGGGCAGATGTACGCCGGGGCGCCGGGGCCGGTGCCGTCGCGGTGTGACGGAGCCGACCCGGCAGAGGTGTCAGGACTTGGCGCTCCAGGAGTGGGCCACGTCCACCACGACCCGGTCGTCCACCCGCAGGACCCGGAACGGGAGCCGGGCGCGGACGCCGAGGCCGAACTGTGTGTCTCCTTCGAAGCTGCCGGCGAATCGGGTGTCCCTGAAGGTGCGGTACCCGTCGAGGTCGACGCCCGGCAGGGGGCGGGCCACCCGTCCGGGATAGGTCGGGGCGCCGGTATCGACGTCGTAGGCGGGTGCGGCCACCCGTACTTCGAGGACGGCGCCGCCGGCGACCGGTATCAGCCGGCCCGATCCGTCCTGGTGGAGTCGGTCGACGTACCGGACGGAATAGCCGAGGCCGGCCTTCGCCGCGCCCGGAACGTCCACGACCAGACGGTCGTAGCAGGCGTGCCTGCCGGTCCGTGCGTTCGTCACCGATTCCGTCGTGCTGACCGCCTGGGTCTTGTCGATGCTGCCCCAGCCGGTGGGGCAGGTGGTGGCGGCCTGGGCGGGTACCGCGGCCACGCCGAGCGTCGCACCCATGAGAGCGACGGTGGCCCAGGTTGTTCTGCTGCGTCTCATGATGTCCCCCGGGGTGTTCATGTGCCTGATATCTGATGAGACAACACGGTTGAAGAAAAGGTTGCACCTTGTCCCGATATCAATTTTCGAAACATTCGGTGCGGCGATCGAATGTTGGATGGGAACTGGGGCGTCATAGGTCAACTGGCGAGAGTTGATGTGCGGCCTGTTGACGGTGTGATGCGCCGCTCGTAGGGTCTCGGCGCGATTCCGGAATCATACCGAAACTTTCGAACGGACGGAGTGAGATGGTTACCCGCAGATCCATTCTCCTGCCCCGCAAGGCACTGGTTCTCGGCATGGCGAGCCTGCTCGCGGCAGCAGGCGTCACCGCCCTGTCGGGAACCGCCGACGCCGCGAGCACCCTCGGTACGGCCGCGGCCGAGAAGGGCCGCTACTTCGGGGCCGCGGTCGCCGCGAACCACCTGGGCGAATCCGCGTACGTCTCCACGCTCGACACCGAATTCAACTCGGTCACGCCCGAGAACGAGATGAAATGGGACGCGGTCGAGAGCACCCGCAACTCGTTCACCTACACGTCCGCCGACCAGATCGTCAGCCACGCACAGAGCAAGGGGATGAAGGTCCGCGGCCACACGCTGGTGTGGCACTCCCAGCTGCCCGGCTGGGTATCCGGCCTCGCCGCCGCCGACCTCAGGACGGCGATGAACAACCACATCACCCAGGTCATGACCCACTACAAGGGCAAGATCCACTCCTGGGACGTGGTCAACGAGGCCTTCCAGGACGGCAGCAGCGGCGCCCGGCGCAGCTCACCCTTCCAGGACAAGCTCGGCAACGGCTTCATCGAGGAGGCATTCCGCACGGCCCGCGCCGCGGACCCGGCGGCCAAGCTCTGCTACAACGACTACAACACCGACGGCGTCAACGCGAAGAGCACCGCCGTCTACAACCTGGTCAAGGACTTCAAGGCGCGCGGGGTGCCCCTCGACTGCGTGGGCTTCCAGTCCCACTTCAACAGCGACTCCCCGGTGCCCTCCGACTACCAGGCCAATCTGCAGCGCTTCGCCGACCTCGGCGTCGACGTGCAGATCACCGAGCTGGACATCGAAGGCTCCGGCACGGCCCAGGCCACTAGCTACAGCAACGTCGTCAAGGCCTGCCTGGCCGTCTCCCGCTGCACCGGCATCACCGTGTGGGGCGTCACCGACAAGTACTCCTGGCGCGCCAGCGGCACACCGCTGCTCTTCGACGGCAACTACGCCAAGAAGGCCGCCTACACGGCCGCACTGACAGCCCTCGGCGGCACCGGCTCGGGCGGCGGTGGCGGTAGTGCCGCCTGCACCGTCTCCTACAGCAAGCAGGAGGAGTGGAGCGACCGCTTCAACGGCAAGGTGACCATCACCGCGGGCAGCGCCGCGATCAGTACCTGGACCACGACCGTCACCCTGACGTCCCCGCAGAAGGTCTCCTCGACCTGGAACGGCACGCCCACCTGGGACAGCAGCGGCAACGTGATGACCATGAAGCCGAACGGCAACGGCAGCCTGGCGGCCGGCGCGTCGACGAGCTTCGGCTTCACGGTCATGAAGAACGGCAGCACCGCGGCGCCCGTCCTCGGATCCTGTACGGCGTCCTGACCATGGTGTGATGCCAACGTTCCGGTGCGGCGGACCCGTCCGCCGCACCGGAACGGCTCAGGCCGTCTGTCAGACCTTCTGGAGGGTCTTCTTCGCCAGTTCGAACGCCGGGGCCATCTTCTCGTGCTCCTCGGTGTCCATACCGCCGAGGTGCACGACGACGGGGCCGTCCGGGGTGGTGACGGCGAAGGCACTCTCCTTCTTCGTCTCGTCCAGGAGCTCGCTCGTGACGACGTACTCCACCTCGACACCGGCGAGCTCGCCCGACTTGAAGGAGCTGTACTTCGCCTTGCTGGAGTCGTCCTCGGCCGCGACGAACTCCTCCAGCACGGTGCGTGCGTCGTCGTCGCCGGGCTCGCCGGTCCAGATCCGCAGGAAGCCGATGTAGCCGGCCGGCTTGGCGTCGACCTCGCACGCGGCGGCGACCGGACCCTGGCGGAGGAGGGAGTCGAGGACCTCCTCGGAGATCTCGTCCTCGAGACCGCCGGAATCGGTCGGCGAGGCCTTGTCCTGGGCGGCCGCGGAGTCGATGGCCTCCGCCTCCCAGTCCTTGGCGAGGTCGAAACTCACGGGCAGCTCGCACGCTGAGCCGGCCGCCCCGATGCTGTCGCCGCTCTCGGCGGCCTGCCCGGCGCTCGCCGACGCACTCGCGGACGTCTTCGCGTCCTTCTTGTCGTCGGCGGCCTCCGAACAGCCCGCCAACACCCCCGCCAGCAAGGCCACGTAAGCCATCCGACGCCCTGCATTCCCCGCCCTGACCAGCACTTCGATGTCTCCCCTCGGTTCAGGGCGCACACATTAGCGGAGGCCACCGACAGGCCGTACCCGGGAGGTGCCTTCGCCGACCGGGCATCGGAGAAAAACCGAGTGACCGCATCCGTGCAGGTCAGCACAATGGAGCGCCACACCCCCGATCCGAAAGGTGGCCGACGTGACCGTCCCGAACGTACTGCTGTCCGGCATCGTCGGCTCCACCGCCTACGGCCTCGCCCATGAAGGCTCCGACGTGGACCGCCTCGGCATGTTCGCCGCACCCACCGAGTCCCTGCACGGCCTCCACGGGCCGAAGGAGTCCCACGTCAGCACGGCCCCGGACCGTACCCTGCACGAGGCCGCGAAGTGGTGCCGGCTCGCTCTGGGCGGCAACCCCACCGCCATGGAACTCGCCTGGCTGCCAACGGAGTTGTACGAAGTGCGCACTCCGCTCGGCGACGAACTGATCGGCCTGCGCACGTCGTTCCTGAGCGCGAAGCGGGTCCGGGACGCCTATCTCGGCTACGCCACCCAGCAGTTCCGCCGTCTCGAGAGCCGGGCCGACCGCTCCTCCTCCGCGGAGACCCGCAAACGCACCTCCAAGCACGCCCGGCACCTCAAGCGACTGTGCCACCAGGGCCTGGAACTGTACGCCACCGGCCACCTCACGATCCGCGTCGAAAACCCCGAGGAGTACCGGGAGTTCGGCGAACGGGTCGCCGCCGACGCCTCAGTGGCCCGTCCTCTGCTCGCGTACTACGAGACGGCGTTCGACGAGACCCGCACGGTGTTGCCGGACCACCCCGACGAGGCGGCGGTGGAGGCTTGGCTGCACCGGGTCCGCGACCACTTCTACGCCCGGCTCAGCTCGACGGGGTAGAGGTCGGTGCGCGCGACGGCGGCGTCCCGCTCGTCCGCGAGGGCGGTGCGGCGCCCATCCGTCATGAACCCGTCGTACCCGTCCTGCGTGGCGAACTCGATCAACTGGATCTCGTCGGGGCGGCCGTCGCTTCCGTCGGCACGGGCCCGCTGCACCACCCGCCCGCCGTGCTCGCCCAGCAGGGACAGCACCTTGTCCTCGTACGCGGCCAGCGCGGCGGCGGCGCCCGGCCGGGCCCAGAGCAACACGCACAGTTGAACCGTCATGGCGCCCGACCTTAGCGAACCAGGCTGTCCGTAAAACCGGATGCCCGGCGACGGACCCCGTTGCTACCCTCGATCCCATGATCACGCCTACGCCTCAGCACCGCATGATGCCCCCGCACCGGGGCTGCTGAGCGCGCACGCGCACCGATACCGAGGCCCCCGGAACGGGGCCTTTGCGCGTGGTGCGGATCTGGTCCCGTTGCCGGTAGGAGGACCGATGACCGGACCACGGCACTACATCACCACGACCATTCCGTACGTCAATGCCCGGCCGCACCTGGGCTTCGCCCTGGAGCTCGTGCAGGCGGACACGCTGGCCCGGCACCTCCGGCACCTCCGGCAGCGCGGCGGGCAGGTGCGGCTGTTGAGCGGGACGGACGACAACTCCCTGAAGAACGTTCTCGCCGCGGAGGCCGAGGGCGTCGACGTGCGGGAGTTCGTCGACCGCAACGCCGACGCGTTCGCCGCGCTGCGCGACCCGCTGGCGTTGTCGCTGGACGACTTCATCCGCACCAGCAGCGACCCCCGCCACCGCACTGGCGTGGAGCGACTGTGGCGGCGCTGCGCGGAGACGGGTGATCTGTACCGCAAGCAGTACGAGGGGCTGTACTGCGTCGGCTGCGAGCAGTTCTACACGCCCGACGAACTCGTCGACGGCAGATGCGGCGAGCACGGCACCGAACCCCAGCTCGTCGCGGAGGAGAACTGGTTCTTCCGGCTGTCCCGGTATGCCGACCGCCTCCACGCGCTGATCACCGACGGCACCCTGCGCATCGAGCCCGCCGCTCGCCGCAACGAGGTCCTCGCGCTCATCGCCGGCGGCCTGCACGACTTCTCCGTCTCCCGCTCCCACACCCGCGCCCGCGGCTGGGGCATCCCCGTCCCCGGCGACCCCGAGCAGGTCGTCTACGTGTGGTGGGACGCCCTGGGCAACTACGTCACCAGCCTCGGCTACGGCACCGACGACCCCGCCTACGCGCAGTGGTGGGCGGCCGGGGACCGCCGTATCCACCTCGTCGGCAAGGGCGTCGTGCGGTTCCACGCCGTGTACTGGCCGGCCATGCTGCTGTCGGCGGGTCTGCCGCTGCCCACCGACATCCTCGTCCACGACTATCTGACGGTCGGCGGGCGGAAGATCAGCAAGTCGGGAAACGGGACGGCCGTCGACCCCGTCTCACTGGCCGCCGGCTACGGCACGGACGCCGTCCGCTGGTGGCTGCTGCGCGACGTCCCCCGGGTCGGGGACGCCGACTTCACCACCGAGCGGCTGATCGCCCGCGCCGACGCCGACTTCGCCGGTGGCCTGGGCAACCTGGTCCACCGGATCGTGACGATGATCCACCGCTACCGCGGCGGGTCCGTGCCCTCACCGGGGACCGACCGGTTCCCCGTGGCGACGCTGCTGGACGTATGCCGTGAGGCACCCGGCCGCATCGACGCCGCGCTGGCCGACTTCGACTTCCGCCGGGCCGCCGACGCGGCCTGGGACATCGTGGAGGAGGCCAACCGCTGCATCGACGCGACCCGCCCCTGGGAACTGGCCAGAGCGGAACGGCACGGCAACACCGACGCCGCCGAACGCCTCGACGCGGTGCTCGCCGCACTGGTCACGGCATGCCGCGCTCTGGCCGACGAGCTACGGCCCTTCATCCCCGGCGCGGCGGAGCACGTCAAACGCCGGGTGACCCCCGTCGACGGCACCCTCCCGGAGACGGAACCACTCTTCGCCCGCCTCCAGGAGCGGCGCTGATCACCAGCGTGGCAGCTTCAACTCGTAGGACGGGTCGAAGCGTTGCATGTATCCGGTGTCGTCGCGGGAGCGCACGCCGGAGTCCAGGTACAGGTGGTGGAGCCGGTCGAGGGCGTCGTGGTTCAGCTCGACGCCCAGACCGGGGCCGGTGGGGACCTTGACGTGGCCGTCGCGCAGTTCCAGGACGCCGGGGACGATCACGTCGTCGGCGAAGTTCCACGGGTAGTGGGTGTCGCAGGAGTGGTCGAGGTTGGGGATGGCCGCGGCGACGTGGGTCATGGCGGCCAGGCTGATGCCGAGGTGGGAGTTGGAGTGCATGGAGAGGGCGAGTCCGAACGCCTCGCAGACGGCCGCCAGTTCGCGGGTGCGGCGCAGACCGCCCCAGTAGTGGTGGTCGGTGAGGAGCACCTGGATCGCGTTCTGCTCGATCGCGGGCTTCAGGTGCTCCCAGGCGATCACGCACATGTTGGTCGCCAGGGGGAGAGGGCAGTCCTCGGCCACCTCGGCCATGCCCTCGATTCCCCTCGTCGGGTCCTCCAGGTACTCCAGTACGCCGTCCAGTTCACGGGCGACGTACCGCGATGTCTGCACCGTCCAGGCCGTGTTGGGGTCCAGGCGCAGCGGCTGGCCGGGGAAGGCCTCGGCCAGTGCCTTGATCGCGGCGATCTCCTCGTCGGGAGGGAAGACACCGCCCTTGAGCTTGAAGGAACGGAAGCCGTACCGCTCCTGCATCAGCCGGGCCTGTTCCACGATCCCGGCCGGGTCCAGGGCCTCGCCCCAGTCGTCGCCGATCGCCACCCGTCCGTCGAGGGCGGGGTGTTCGGCCCACTTGTAGAAGAGGTACGCGGCGAAGGGCACCGCGTCCCGGACCTTCCCGCCCAGCAGGTCGCTGACCGGGCGGCCCAGCAGCTTGCCCTGGGCGTCGAGGCAGGCGACCTCCACGGCCGAGGTGGTCCAGCCGCGTTCGTGGGAGCTGGGGACGGTGGGGAGGAGATCGGCGTCGATCGCCGCCGAGACGGCCGTCGTGTCGAAGACGTCCATGCCGGGGACCACCTGCGCGGCCGCCTCGAGGCGTGCCAGGCGGGCCGTTCCGCCGGGGGACTCGCCCAGGCCCACCGTGCCGTTCTCCAGGACGAGTTGGAGGATGATCCGCAGGGCGAGGGGCTCGTGGACGCCGTTGGAGTTGAGCAGCGGCGGGTCACGGAAGGCGATCGGGGTGACGATCAGTTCCCTGATCCTGGTGGGGTTCATGCGCCGACCACCTCCAGGCCGTGGTCGATGAGTTTCGCGAGGCGGGCCACGTGTTCCGGGGTGGGGTCCAGGAGCGGGGCCCGCACGCCGCCCACGTCCAGGCCGCGCAGCGTCACGCCCGCCTTGACCAGGGCCACGGCGTATCCGGGTACCTCGTCGCGGAGTGCGACGAGCGGGCCGTAGAACTCGTCCAGGAGCGTCGACAGCAGCGCCTCGTCGCCCTCGGCGAGCGCCCGGTGGAAGGCCAGGGCGATCTCGGGGGCGAAGGCGAACACCGCCGAGGAGTACAGGCCGACACCGATGCCCTGGTAGGCGGGCGCGGTCATCTCGGCCGTGGGAAGGCCGTTGAAGAACTGGAAGTCCTGCCCGTCCGGCAGGGCGCGCACCGCGCGGACGATGCGGTGCATCCGCTCGATGTCGCCGAGGCCGTCCTTGAGGCCGGCGACCTTGGGCAGCGCGGCGATCTCGGCGGCCGTCGTCTCCGTCAGACGGGCCGTGCCGCGCTGGTAGAAGATCATCGGGAGGTCGGTGACGGCGGTGACCTCCTCGACGTAGCGCACCAGGCCCTGCTGCGGTGCCGTCACCAGGTAGGGCGGCAGCAGCAGGATGCCGTCGGCGCCGGCCCGTGCCACGCGGACGGCGTGGTCGCGGGCGACCGGTGTCGGTCCGCCCGCCGCGGCCAGGACGGGCACGCGGCCCGCGGTCGTCTCGACCGCGACCCGGGTCGCCCGCTCCAGCTCGTCGGCGGTCAGCGCGTGGAACTCACCGGTGCCGCAGGCGACGAACACGCCGCCCGCGCCCGCTGTGACTCCGGCCTCGATGTGCCGCGCGAGCCGTTCCTCGTCCAGCGAGCCGTCCGGGGCGAACGGCGTGACCGGGAAGAACAGCACTCCTTGGAACTTCATGTCTCCCTCGTAACTACGGTGTGCTCAGCCCTTGGTGGCGCCGGCGGCGATGCCGGTGACCAGCGAGCGCTGGAGGAGCAGATAGACGATCAGGCTGGGGATGAGGGCGATGACCGCACCGGCCAGCACCACCCCGGAGCCGACCTCGGGGTCGGTGCGCAGGATGGACAGGGCGACGGTGACCGTGTAATCGGTGGGGTCCTTGGAGGCGATCAGGGGCAGCAGGTACTGGTCCCAGATCATGATGAAGCCGAGCACGCCGGCCACGCCGAGCGCGGGCTTGCACAGCGGCAGGACGACCTGCCAGAGCATGCGCAGCTCGCCGACGCCGTCGAGACGGGCCGCTTCCTCGATCTCGGTGGGGATGTCCTTCATGAACTCGGTCAGCATCATCACCGAGAAGCCCCAGGCGCCCAGCGGCAGGATGACGCCCCACACCGTGCCCTTGAGGTCCAGGTGGACCACCGGGACATCTCCGAGGACCAGCGACAGCGGGATCGCGATGACCTCCTCGGGGAGCATCAGCGTCATCATGAACAGCATCATGATCAGCGCCTGGCCGCGGAACCGGTGCCGGGCCAGCGCATACGCGGCGAGCGTGCACACCACCAGCTGGAGCAGCAGTCCGCCGCCCGCGATGACGAGGGAGTTGCCGAGGTAGTCCCAGATGCCGCGCTCGCCCGCCACCTTGAAGTTGAGCAGCGTGCCGTCGTGCGGCAGGAACGACAGCGAGGAGCCGCTGGGGTTGGTGCTGAAGGCACCCGAGAAGATGGTCAGGAACGGGGCGGCGAAGATGCCCAGGGCTATCGCGCAGAGCAGGATCCGCAGGGTCCAGGCCAGTCCCGGCTTGTCGTTCCAGCCGAGTGCGGTGTCGAAGCGGGCCGGCGTGGTGCGCTGGGGCTTGGAGGATCTCCGGGACGGTGGCTTCGCGGCGACCGGACGGACGGGCTCGATGACGGGGGCGCTCATCGCACGTCTCCCCTCTTGCGGAAGTGGTTGACCGTGACGGTGAGCAGCAGCGTCACGCAGAGCAGCACGACCGAGGCCGCGGAGGCGCCGCCGATGTCGTTGCGGGTGAAGCCGAGGGTGTAGGCGCGGGTCATCCAGACCTCGGTGGATCCGGCGGGGCCGCCGCCGGTGAGGACGTAGACCTCGGTGAACACGCGCAGTCCGCGGATCGCGGCGAGCGTGAGGACGATGCTGAGTGCGGGACGGATCGCGGGCAGGGTGACGTGGCGCAGCCGCTGCCAGAGCGAGACGCCGTCCATCGCCGCGGCCTCGTACAGCGTGCGGTCCACTCCGGCTAGGCCGGCGAGGATGATCACCATGTTGTACGGGGCCCAGATCCAGATGCCCATGACCATCGTCGAGTACAGGGCGAGGTTCGGGTCGTCGAGGTACTGAACGGGCCCGAGCCCGAGCAGATGGAGGCCGCTGTTGAGGAGGCCGTCGGAGGTCGGGTAGTACATCAGCCGCCACAGCTCACCGACGACCGCGGTCGCGGTGACGGCAGGCAGGAAGACCGCGGTACGGATGAACTTCAGTGAGCGTGCCTGGCCTTCGAGGAGCAGGGCGAGGACGAAGCCGAGGAGGATCGCGCCGAGCGACTGGCCGATGCCGAGGACCAGGGTGTGCCCGATGGCGTCCTGGAAGCGGTGGTCGCTCAGGACCCGGGTGTAGTTGTCGAGGCCGGTCCACTTGTCGCCGAGGAAGGGGCGTACGTCGTGGAAGCTGAGCCAGACGCCCTTGGCCATCGGCCAGAACTTGAAGACGAGGGCGAGCAGCAGACCCGGCGCCAGGAACAGCCACGGGATGACGGCCTTCTTGCTGATCGCGCCGAAGACTCTGCGCGCCGCGGGGGTGGTCACGGTAGCGGTCATTTCAACAGGTCCTGGTCCTTGAGGTCGCCGGCGAGGGTCTCGTTGAGCTCCCCCAGCTGGGAGCGCACATCACTGCCGCAGTAGGTGAAGACGGCGTTCAGGCTGTCGGCGGTGTCCTGTTTGATGGGGGCGAAGTCGGGTGCGTTGGGGAACTGCTGCGAGGCGTCCTCGTACGCCTTCTGCACCACGCTCCAGCGGGGGTCGTTGCGCACCTCGGCCGCGTCCAGCGTGGAGTTGACGGGGATGCGGACGACGGGCTGGTTCTTGCCGGTCATGGCGAGCTGCTGGCCCTGCGGCGAGATCAGGAACGCGGCCAGCGCCTGCTCCTGCTTCGTCTTGCCGGTCTTGGCGCCGAAGTAGATGTTCTCGCCGTCGGCCAGCACGTCGTCGCCGGCCGGGCCCGCGGGGGCCGGGACCACCTCGTACTTGTCCTTGCCGAGGGTCGTGTCGAAGGTGGCGATGTTGTAGGGGCCGGTGAGGTACATCCCGGCGTTGCCGTTCTGGAAGTTGGTGGCGGTGCCGGTGACCGCGGTGACGGCGCCGGGCTGGATGACAGCGTTGTCACCGCAGAAGAGGTTGTCCTTCATCCAGGTCACGGTGTTCACGGCGGCCGTCGAGTCCATGGCGGGGGTGTAGGTGCCCTTGCCGTCCGCCTTGATGATCTGGGCGCCGCCCTGCCAGAGGAAGCTGGCGCCCCACCAGGCGGCGTAGCCGTTCTGGGCGCTGCCGGGGACGACCATGCCGTAGGTGTCGGCCTTGCCGTCGCCGTCCGGGTCACGGGTGGCGAACGCCTTGGCGACGGTGAGGAGTTGCTGCCAGGTCGTGGGCGCCTTCAGGCCGAGCTTCTTGAGCCAGTCCGTGCGGATCATCAGGGTCTGTGCCTGGCGCGAGTACGGGATGCCGTAGTGCCTGCCGTCGATGCCGACGGTGGAGGACCAGGTCTTGTCGGTGATCTGGTCGCTGCCCGCGATGGAGGCGGGGGTGACGGGCTTGAGCAGGCCCTGGCTCTGGTAACTGCCCATCAGCGCCGTGTCGTTGATCATGACGTCCGGCAGGTCCTTGGTGGACGCGCGGCTCTGCAGCTGCTGGTCGAAGTTGATGACCGGCTGGTAGTCGATCTTTATGCCGGTCTTCTTGGTGAAGGCGGCGAAGACCCGCTCATAGGTGGCGGCCGGATCCGGGTTGCTGCGGGTCCACACCTCGAGCGTGTTCGGGTCTCCGCCGCCGGCGCTGTCGGAACCGGAGCCGCAGGCGGCCGTTCCGAACGCCAGCGCCGTGACGGCGAGCACGGCGGCCAGGCGGCGACTTCGTCGGCGATCGCCCATGAACATTCTCCGTTCATATCCGTGAACTGGCTTCACGAATCTAAATGATCGCCCAAGCTAAGAATCGTTACCGGGGTATGTCAAGACATGGATCGGAGATTTCACCGAGGTCACAACTTCCCCCACGGACCCACTCCACGGGCTACCGTTTCCGCACTCCCCCCAAGCAGCGGTTCGGACGGTTCGCCAGTGCAAGCAGCTCTCTCCCCGGTCATCGCGGCCACCGCCCAGTGGCTGACGTGCGCCTTCCCCGCCTCCGGCGGCGCCCTGGCCTCGGCCCTGTGCGAGGTGCAGGCCCGGCAGGCCGTCACGGTCGCGGCATGGCTGCGCCACCCCACGTCGATGGATGCCGCGCTGGTCGAGATGGCGGGACCCGGCGGTGCCGCACGACTCGACTGGATCACCGGCGCGGACCGGCACGACAGTGCCGACGGCGAGGCCTGGCGCACCTGGGTGGACGAGGTCGTCGCGAGCTGGGCCGCCTGTCTGCTGACCGACCCGGAACTGGCCCGCCTCGCCGTGGCCGCGGTGGGGGAGGGCGACCACACGGCCGGGACGCCCTTCGAGTTCCGGCGCCTGCTCGCCCCGGACGAGCACGACCGGCGGGCGGCGGCCCTGCTGCGCCACCCCGACCTGGTCGCGCCCGTGGCCGAGCTGCACCACGCCCGGCTCCTGGAGCGGCTGGGGTCGCCGGACCAGGCGCTCATCGCCTGAGAGCGTTCAGGACATGGGGCCCCGGCCCTGACCCGACCGGGCCACGCGGAACCCCACGTCGTCCACCCGGAACGTGGGATGACTGCGGCGCCGCACGGAGGCCCGGCAGCTCCAGTGCTCGTCGAACCAGCCACCGCCGCGCAGTACCCGGTAGCTGCCGTAGACCTCGGCGTCGTACACGTCCCAGCACCACTCCCACACGTTGCCGAGGGTGTCGTGCAGCCCCCACGCGTTGGGTCGTTTGCCGCCCACCTCGCGGATCCGCTCGTCCGAGTTGCCGCGGTACCACGCGATGTCGTCCAGAGGGCCGTAGCGCGGGCCGGTCGTCCCGGCGCGGCACGCGTGCTCCCACTCCGCCTCGGTCGGCAGCCGGTAGCCGTCGGCCGAGGCGTCCCAGTCGACGTGATCACCGCCGGAGGCGAGACGGTAGGCGGGCTTCAGCCCCTCGCGTTCGGACAGGGCGTTGCAGAAACCGACCGCGTCCCACCACGAGACGCCCTCGACCGGCAGCCGCTCCCCGTCGGCCGCGGTGGGACGCAGACCGGTGACCTGCTCGTACAGTGCCTGGGTGACGGGGTGCGCCGCGAGTCCGCAGGCCGCGACCTCGACCGCCCAACTGCGCTGCGTCCTGCGGTCCGACAGCGTGACCCGCCCGGCCGGGACGGTGATCATGTCCATGAGCGGGGGAGTCTATCGGCGCAGGCCCTGCAGCCCGACGACGAGATCGCGGGGCAGGCCGTGGGTGTCATGGAGGTAGTGGTAGTCCTCGTCG
Organism: Streptomyces sp. NBC_00019; assembly: GCF_045041015.1. Classification (NCBI taxonomy): domain Bacteria; kingdom Bacillati; phylum Actinomycetota; class Actinomycetes; order Kitasatosporales; family Streptomycetaceae; genus Streptomyces; species Streptomyces sp. NBC_00019. The sequence continues at coordinate 1,093,765 of NZ_CP108302.1, read as the reverse complement.
CCCAACTCCCCTTGGTACTGCGGGCGGGAGAGGATCCGCCGGCCCTGTTCCAGGAGCTTGCCGAAGCGGCGCTCCTCGTCCAGGAGCACCTTGAGGACCGGGGTGGTGTCGCCGGACAGGCGGAAGTGGTCCAGGGTGTGCTCGACGAGTTCCGGCGGCAGGTCGGACAGGGTGCGGGTGGGGTCGTGCTGCCAGAGGGTGGTGAGGACACGGCGGGCCAGGCGCCGCAGGACATAGCCGCGGCCCGTGTTGGACGGCCGGACGCCGTCGCCGATGACGACGATGCCGGACCGCAGATGGTCGCAGACCAGCCGTAGCGACGGCGTCCCGTCCAGGTCCCACAGCGGCGGAAGCAGACGCGTCCAGGGCTCGAACAGGTCGGTGTCGTAGACCGAGTCGTGGCCCTGGAGCACGGTCACGAGGCGTTCCAGACCCATGCCCGTGTCGATGGAGGGCTGCGACAGCGGGGAGAGGCTGCCGTCCTCGTGGCGGCGGTAGCGCATGCTGACGTGGTTCCAGACCTCGACCCAGCGCGGGTCGGTGGTGGGGGTGCCCTCCGGTGGGGTGTCGCCGGTCCAGAGGAAGATCTCTGAGTCGGGTCCGCACGGGCCGACGGGGCCGTTGGACCACCAGTTGTCCTCGCGGGTCTGTTCCACGGGCATCCCCAACTCCCCCCAGGTGCACAGGGATTCGGTGTCGGGGCCGACCTGGTCGTCCCCGCCGAAGACCGTGACGTACAACTGCCCGTCCGGGATGCCGAATCCGTCGTGCAGCAGCTCGTGTCCCCAGCGCAGGCTCTGCGAATGGCCGTAGTCGCCGAGCGACCAGGAGCCCAGCATCTCGAAGACCGTCAGATGCGTGGAGTCGCCGATCTCGTCGAGGTCGGTGGTGCGCAGACAGCGCTGGACGTTGACCAGGCGCCGGCCCCGAGGGTGCGGGCGGCCTTCCAGGTACGGGGTGAGGGGGTGCATGCCGGACGTGGTGAACAGCACCGGGTCCGACGGCGGCGGCAGCAGGGTGCTGCCGGTGATGAGGTGGTGTCCGCGCTCGACGTAGAAGTCCGTGAAGGTGCGCAGGATCCGGTCCGTGTTCATGGCGGTGTTCCTTCGGGTCGGGGGACCGGAAAGAACCGCGGGACAGAGAAGAAGAAGGCGCACTGCACCGGCGGTCCGTTTCCGGCCGCCGGGGGAGGGGTGAGGTCAGGCGTCGGCAGCCGGGGAGCTGGTCGCTCGCGCGGCTGCGGTGTGGGTGTGCTCGATGACCTCCATGGATCAACGGTAACCGGCGGTGCCGGGGACGTCCTCCGGTTTTCAGTCCGTCCCGCCCGGAGTGATCAGCCCGGTCTCGTACGCCAGGACGACCGCCTGGACCCGGTCGCGCAGATCCAGCTTCGACAGGATGCGGCCGACGTGGGTCTTGACCGTGGTCGGGCTGAGGAAGAGCCGGTCGGCGAGCTCGGCGTTGCTCAGACCCGTCGCCAGCAGCCGGAGCACCTCCATCTCGCGCGGTGTCAGGCCGGAGAGGTCACGGTGCAGGCCGGGAGCCGGACGGGCCTCCTCGCGGTGCGCGAAGCGCTCGATCAGCCGGCGGGTGATCGCCGGCGCGAGCAGCGCGTCCCCGGACTGCACCAGTCGTACGGAGGCCACCAGATGCTCCGGGGTGACGTCCTTGAGCAGGAAGCCGCTGGCGCCGGCGGTGAGCGCGGCGTACACGTAGTGGTCGAGGTCGTACGTGGTGAGGATGATGACCCGGGGGCCGTCCGCGCCCTCCTCCGTGAGAATGCGGCGCGTCGCCTCGATCCCGTCCATCCCCGGCATCCGGATGTCCATGAGGACCACGTCCGGCCGGGTGCGGCGGACCGCGTCGACCGCCTCCGCCCCGTCGGCGGCCTCGGCGGTGACCTCGATGCCGTCCGCGGCGAGGATCATCCCGAAGCCGGTCCGTACGAGGGCTTGGTCGTCGGCGATGACGGCGCGCAGCTCCGGCCCGCTCATGCCGTCCGCCACGGGATGAGGGCCCGGACGCGATAGCCGCCGGCGAGGGTCGGACCGGCGGTCAACTCGCCGCCGTAGACCGCGAGTCGCTCTCGCAGCCCGATCAGCCCCCGGCCGTTCCCCTCCGTCTGCGGGGCGTCACGGACGGCTCCGGTGTCGATGACCTCGATCTGGAGGACCTCCTCGGCGTAGCCGATCGCGACCGAGGCTTCCGCGCCCGGCGCGTGTTTGATCGTGTTGGTCAGCGCCTCCTGCACGACGCGGTACGCCGTCAGATCGATCCCTGGCGGCAACGGGTCGGGTGGGAGCGAGACCGCGACGCCCACCGGAGTCCCGGCGGCGCGCACCCGCACGATCAGCGCGTCGAGCTGCGCGAGGCCGGGCTGGGGTTCCAGGGCATCGGGCTGCTCCGCGTCCGGGGCGGCCAACAGGCCCATCACATGGCGCAGTTCGGCCATCGCGGCCCGGCCGCCCGCCTCGACCGCCAGCAGCGCTTCCTTCGACCGCTGCGGCGCCACGTCCATCACCTTGCGCGCCGCCCCCGCCTGAATGACCATCACGCTCACATTGTGGGTCACGACGTCGTGCAACTCGGCGGCTATGCGGGCCCGTTCCTCCTCCACGGCCCGGTGCATCGCCTCCTCCTGGTCCCGCTGGAACTGCGCGAGCCGCTCGCGGTCGGCCGACAGACGCCGTCGCCAGTAGCGGACGAGACCGGCCGTCACCCCCGCGATCAGCAGGACCACCGCAGGGCTCGACCACCCCGGCAGGATGGGCTCCGTCTCCCGGAAGGCGAAGCCGGCCAGCACCGCCGCGAAGACCATCGCCGCCGTCGCCACCGTCCGGTGCCGGCTGTGCATGACGGCGCTGTACGCGGCGATGACACAGGTCAGCACGTTGATCCAGGAGGCGTCGTCGCCGATGGCCAGCACCGCGGTCATCAGCACCGCGAACGCGGCGAGCGGGAACCTGCGCCGGACGGCAAGAGGCAGCGCCGACAGGACGATCAGCGGCCAGGGCGTGGAGTACTCCTCTTCCGGGATGAACCGCGGTTCCGGTGGCACGGGAGGAGAGGGCGCGTCCGGGGCCCCGTACCTCACGTTGCCCAGGCTGGCCGGCCCGTCGCCGGGATAGCGCGCCGCCACCAGCAGCGCGACCACGGTCAGCAGCACCGCCAGTACGACGTCGGCACTGAGCGCACGCCGCGACAGCGGGGTACGCCTCGGCTCCGGCCGCACGGCGGCACGCACCTGACGCAGCCAACGGTTCACGGTCTCCATCGGCACATTGTGGGGCCCGTGCCGACGCGGACGCGTCCGCCTGTGAGGCCGACGAACCGTCCTCGGGGCGTACTTCGCAGGGATGACCCCGCGATCGGGTCCTCCGCGGGAAGGGCCCCATGTCGGTGCCCCGGGCGACGCGGCGAACGAGCCCGCGCCCCTACCTTCGCTGAGCCTGAACCCCTTCGACGCGAGGACCGACTCCATGACTCATGTGATCGAACTGACGGGCGTGGCAAAGCGCTACGACAGTGCCGGCGCACCCGCGCTCGGACCGATCGACCTCGGTGTCGCCCAGGGCGAGGCCCTCGCCGTCACCGGCCCCTCCGGCAGCGGCAAGTCCACCCTGCTGAACCTCGTCGCGGGCCTCGACAAGCCCACCACGGGCACCGTGACCGTGGCCGGACAGCAGGTCGACCGGATGGGCGAGCACGCGCTGGCCCGGTTCCGCCGCGAACAGATCGGCATGGTCTTCCAGTTCTTCAACCTGCTCGACGATCTCACCGTCGCCGACAACATCCAGCTGCCCGCCCAGCTGACCGGCACCTCCCGGCGCAAGGCGGCCACCCGGGCCGGGGAGCTCATGGAGGTGCTGGGCATCCAGAAGCACGCCGGCGCCTACCCCGGCCGGCTCTCCGGCGGCGAGCGTCAACGGGTCGCGGTGGCCCGGGCGTTGGTCAACCGGCCGGCGCTGCTGCTCGCCGACGAGCCGACCGGCGCCCTGGACAGCGCCTCGGGCGCGGACGTCCGGGAGCTGCTGGTCGACCTGCACCGCGGCGGGCAGACCATCGTGCTCGTCACCCACGACCCGGCCCTCGCCGAGGCGTGCGCGAGCCGCACGATCCACCTGGTCGACGGCCACCTCGCCCTCGACACCCGGACGGAGGCCGTGCGATGAGCGCCCTCGGGCGGGTCGTACGGTCCGGGGTCGGCCGGCGCCGGGTGCAGACCGTGGTGATCGCCCTGGCCACGATGATGGCCGTGGCCTCGGCGGTGGTCGCCGGCTCGCTCATGGTCGCCACCAACGCCCCCTTCGACCGCGCCTTCTCCCGGCAGAACGGGGCCCATCTCACCGCGGAGTTCGACCCCGCCAAGGTGAGCACGGCCCAGCTGACGGCCACGGGCACGCTGGACGGCGTCGCCGGGACCGCGGGGCCCTACCCCTCCACGACGATCCACGGGGTGGACGACCAGGGGCGCAAGACACCGGCGATGACGCTGGTCGGCCGGTCCGACCCGGACAGCGACGTGGAGCGACTGGACCTCAAGTCGGGCCGGTGGCCGACGAAGACCGGTGAGATCGCACTCTCGGAGTCGTTCGAGGGCCCCGCCTTCAAGCTGGGCTCCACCCTCAAGACCTCGGACGCCGACAACAGCCCGACGCTCACCATCGTCGGATTCGCCCTGTCCGTCGGCAAGACCGCCGACGCCTGGGCGACCCCCGCCCAGGTGCAGGCACTCGGGTCGAAGGACACCCCGGCCACGAGCCAGATGCTCTACCGCTTCGACTCCGCCGGCACCAAGAGCCAGATCGCCGCCGACCGGAAGCAGCTCGCAGCCGCCGTGCCGTCCGGTGCGCTTCTCGGCAGCCAGTCCTACCTGGACACCAAGCGCGCCGCCGACCAGAACGCCGCCCCGACGATCCCGTTCCTCATCGCCTTCGGCGTGCTCGGCATCGTCATGTCGGTGATCATCGTCGGCAGCGTGATCAGCGGCGCGGTCGGGACCAGCCTGCGCAGGATCGGCATCCTCAAGGCCATCGGCTTCACTCCGCGCGAAGTCGTCCGCGCCTACGTCGCCCAGGCACTCCTCCCGGCCGGCGCCGGTATCGCGCTGGGTGTCGTCCTGGGCAACCTCATGGCTCTGCCGCTCCTGGAGGACACCGAGACGGTCTACGGCACGGTCTCGCTGACGGTCGCCTGGTGGGTGGACGTCCTGGTGGCTGCCGTCGCCCTGCTCGTCGTCGGGATCGCGGCGCTGGTCCCCGCGCTGCGGGCCGGACGGCTGCGGACCGTGGAGGCCATCGCCGTCGGCCGGGCACCCCGGACGGGACGCGGCCAGTGGGCACACCGGGCGGCGGGCCGGCTGCCGCTGCCCCGCGCGGTGACCTACGGTCTGGCGAGCCCCTTCGCCCACCCGGTCCGTACCCTCGCGATGCTCCTCGCCGTGGCCTTCGGCACGGTCGCGGCGACCTTCGCGCTGGGGCTGACCTCGTCACTGAACGAAGTGGCGGCGGCCGGGGACCCCGAGAGCCGCAACGACGTGAGCGTCTTCGCGGGCGGTCCCACCATCGCCAAGGGCGAACACGTCCCCGCACCGAACGCCCCCGCCCCCACACGGGCCGACCCGGCGAAGGTGAGCGCCGCCATCAAGGCACAGTCGGGCACCGCCCTGTACTACGGCGTGGCCCAGGAGGAAGCCACGGTGTCCGGAGTCTCCGGCACCGTCCGGGTCACCCTCTACGACGGTGACTCGAGCTCCGGCAGCTACGCCATGATCTCCGGCCACTGGATCACCGGCCCCGGCCAGGTCATCGTCTCCTCCCACTTCCTCGAGACCACCGGCACGGAGATCGGCGACACCGTGCGGGTGACCGCCGGCAAGGACACGGCCACCATGCGGATCGTGGGCGAAGCCTTCGACACCTCAGACGACACGCTGGAGATCCACGCGGACATCGCCGACTTCCCGGCCGTCGAGCCCACCGAGTTCCGGGTCGATGTGAAGGAGGGCGTCTCCCCGACCGAGTACGCCGAGGCACTCGCCGCGGCAGTAGAGCCTCTTGGGGCCGACGCCTTCGCCAACTCCGTCTCCGAGCAGGACAACCTCCTCATCGTCCTGAACGCGATGGCCGCGCTCCTGACCCTCATGCTCATCTCCGTGGCCGGACTCGGGGTCCTCAACTCCGTGGTCCTCGACACCCGCGAGCGCGTCCACGACCTGGGGGTGTGCAAGGCGCTCGGTATGACGCCGCGGCAGACCGTGAGCCTCGTGCTCGCCTCGGTGGCCGGGATCGGCATTCTCGGCGGACTCGTCGGGGTGCCGGCCGGATTCGCCCTGCACGGCTTCGTGCTGCCGGAGATGGCGGAGGCCGCGGGCACCGGGCTGCCGCCGTCGGTCCTGGAGGTGTACGACGCCCTCGAACTGGTCCTGCTGGGTCTGGCCGGGGTCGGCATCGCCGTACTGGGCGCGCTGCTTCCGGCGGGCTGGGCGGCCAAGGCCCGCACGGCGACGGCCTTGCGCACGGAGTAACCGCTCGCGCCATCAGCACAGTTTCATTACGAGAATTCCACATAAGTGCCCCCGCGGGTGATCATTGAGCACTCAACAGCACCATCCCTGGGGGGACCATGAGCCACGACAGCACACCGCCGCCCATGCCGGGCTACACTCCGCCGCCCGCGCCCGGCTATCTGCCGCCGCCGCAGCCGCCTCAGCGCCCGAACAGGACCACCACGGTCCTCGTCGCCGCCGCGGCCGCGGTGGTGGCCGCGGTCCTCGCCGCCGTCGTCACCGCGAGAGTCGGCGGCGACGGCGAGGCCGAGGCGGCACCGACCGTCACCGTCACCAGGACGGTCCCGGCCGACTCCGGTGACACGGTGGCGGACACCGACTCCGACGAGCCCACCGAGGAAGCGACCGCGGAGGAAGCGGGCGAGGACTCCTACGGGTTCGACGACACGATCGTCTACGACAACGACGTGGAGATCAGCCTGTCCAAGTTCTCCCGCGCGGTCTCCAGCGACTACGCGGCGCCCGAGAACACCCCGTACGCCAAGTTCACGATCAAGATCGTCAACCGGTCCGACAAGAAGGTCGACGCGAGCATGATGACGGTCAACTGCGCCTACGGCGACGAAGGCAAGGAGGGCGAGGCCATCTACGACGACGGACTCGACGGACTGCCCGACACCAGCATCCTCGCCGGCCGGTCCCTCTCCGTGCCCTGGGGATGCGAGCTTCCCAAGGGTGAGAACTTCCTCCAGATCGAGGTGGCACCCGACTACGAGTCGGAGACCTCCATCTTCACCGGTGAGGTGAAGAAGTAGCCGCCGCGTTTGCGTGCGACGCCGGGCCGACGGCAGGGTTCGGGGTGTGGCTACCTTGCTGATCGTGCATCACACCCCCTCGCCCAACTGCCAGGCGATGCTGGAAGCCGTCGTGTCCGGCGCCACGGCCCCGGAGATCGAGGACGTCCAGGTCGTCCGGCGGGCCGCACTGGCGGCCACCGCCTCCGACGTACTGGCCGCCGACGGCTATCTGCTGGGCACCCCGGCGAACCTCGGCTACATGTCCGGTGCCCTCAAGCACTTCTTCGACCAGGTCTACTACCCGTGCCTGGACGAGACGCGGGGCCGGCCCTTCGGCTACTACGTGCACGGCGGCAGCGACGTCACCGGAGCGGTGCGGGGCATCGAGTCGATCACCACGGGCCTCGGCTGGCGCCGGGCGGCGGACGCCGTGACGGTCACCGGAGAGCCCGCCAAGTCCGACACCGAGGTCTGCTGGGAGCTGGGCGCGACCCTGGCCGCCGGGCTCATGGGCTGACCCTCAGCTCTTGACCGCCTCCGCGATCCGCAGGGCGGCCTCGGCGGGCGTGATGTGCGTGGTGCCGACGACCTCGGCCTCGGCGTGCAGCCACGTGCGGGCGGCCTGGTCGGCGTGGAGGACGAAGTGCCGTACCGGGATGGCGTGTCGGGCGAGGCCCGTGCTGATCTCGCGTCAGTACTGCTCGACCAGGACGGTCATGGGGATCACCAGAGTGCCGCCGGTGTAGTCGAGGAGGGGTGGCAGGCGGTCTCGACGCCGAGCGGCCGCCACGGCGACCAGTCGTCTTGCCCGCGCCGTGGGTGCCGTTGAGCCATACGATCATGGGGTCCCACGCTAGCGCCGCGGCGGACGAGGGCGGGGCCGGTCATCGAGATCAGGTGTCACCGCGCGGCCGTAGCCCTCGGCGAACTGGTGCGCCAATTTGAGCTCCAGGTCACAGGTGGACGGTCACCCGTGGTGAGCGCGGGAGGTTCTCGTTGACCCCGGCACAACTACGGGCCTTCTCGGCGACCGTGCGCCTCGGGTCGGTGAAGGCCGCCGTGGCCGGTCTGGCGGTGAGCGAGGCGGCGATCTCGATGCACATCGCGCATCTGCGCCGGGAACTCGGCGACCGCCTCTTCACCCGCATGTCCGGCCAACTCGTCTTCACCCCCGGCGGCTTACGGCTGGCCAGCCGCGCCGCCGAACTCCTGGGACTCCAGGACCGCACGATCCTGGAGGTACGCCGGGCAGGCTCCGGCCGCCGCCAGTTACGCATCGCCGCGTCCAGCCTCTTCGCCGAGCATGCCGCGCCCGGGCTGATCGAACTGTTCGCCCGCCGTGCCGACGATCTGGACGTCGAGCTGAGCGTCCACGACCCCCAGCGCTTCGGCACGCTCCTGACGACCGAAGCCGCCGCGGAACTACGCCGCCTCGTCACCACACCCCGCGCCACCCAGGCGATGCTGCGGGGAGCAGGGGAGCAGGGGAGCAGGGGAGCAGGGGAGCAGGGGAGCAGGGGAGCAGGGGAGCAGGGGTGACGGCGGGGCGGTTCCGGCCGGCGATCCATGTGACGTTGTGGAGTTAGAGGCCCAGGGCATCGGCGAAGGAGGAGAAGGCAGGAGCCACTTCCCGCCAGGCGCACTGCCGGGGGTTCGTCCAGAAGTCGCTGCCCACGACACGGGGATCGGCGGGGTCGGTCCGGTAGTCCAGCGCGAGGGCCACGTCGTCACCGGCCCTGCGGTTGACCGCGATGAGCAGCGCCTGTTCGATGTCCAGCCAGGGCAGTTCCACGGGAGCCGGCCGGGTGCTGCCGCGTACCTGGCGGAAGAGTTCGTAGGACACCGGATCGTCGGCGAACAGGTCCATCGGCCGAGACTCCCGCTCCATCTCCTTCGTGCTCTTCAAGAAGTCGAGCGGGTCCTCGAACCACGGGATCAGTCGCGCCAGCTCCGCATCGCCGGGATGCTGCCACCGGCCCTCCCGCAGCAGCGTGATCAAGCGCGCGGGCAGGGCATGTCCACGCACCTCCGTCTGTTCCATGGCGCACACAGTGTCACGGGCACCGGAGCCCCCGACGGCCGGTCCCTCGGCGTGCGATCTCGCCCGGGACGCGCGACAGTTCGGCGAAGCTGCCGGCCGGCAGCAGCAGGTCGACGTACGGCAGGGCCGCTGTCATCGTCGTGGTGCGAGGGGTGAATCCGGGTAGTCCCGCGCGCGGGTTGAGCCAGATCACCAGGTGCGCGCGGCGCCGCAGCCGGGCCCTCGGCGGCGAGGCGTTGCGGAGGGTCCCCGTCCCAGCCGTCGGAGGCGACGAGGACGACCGCGCCGCGAAGGCCGCCGTGTCCGGCCCGTTGGGCGCTCGGCGCCGACGGGTGTCAACGGCTGGTTAACCGTTCACTTAAGTCGCCCACGAAGCCCGGAATGGCATGCTGGACCGCATGGGCGATCACGCACACCACGACTCGGTACGCCGCAGCTACGACACCGTGGCGGAGGAGTACGCGACCCGCCTCCACGCGGAACTCGACCACAAGCCCCTGGACAAGGCGTTGCTCGCCGCCTTGCTGGAACAGACCGAACCGGGCACCACGATCGGCGACCTGGGCTGCGGGCCCGGACACGTGGCGGCCTGGCTCGCCGAGAAGGGTGCGCACACGGTCGGGATCGACCTGTCCCCGGGCATGCTCGTGGCGGGCGGGCGCCGCTTCCCGCAGGTGGAGTTCCGCGAGGGCGATCTACTGGAACTGCCCGCGAAAGAGGCCGAGTTCGGTGCGGTGGTCGCCTTTTACACGATCATCCACCTCGACCCCGATGAACTTCACCGCGCCTTCGAGGAGATGGCACGCGTCCTGCGTCCTTCGGGCCTCGCCCTCCTCTCCTTCCACATCGGCGAGGAGATCCGGCACCTGGACGAGTGGTGGGGGCACAAGGTGGACGTCGACTTCCGCTTCCTCGACCCGACGCGCATCGCCGAGCAGCTGGAGACGGCTGGATTCGCCGTGGAGATGAGCCTGCAACGCACGTACTACGCCCACGAGGTGGAGACCCGCCGCGCCTACGTCCTGGCCCACCGCTCCTGACACGTCACGACGGGCTGGTAGTACCCGGTGGTCTCCGGCGCGTGCCAGACGATGTCGGCGAAGCCCGCCTCGGTCATGAGGTGCGTCAACTGCGGGCGGGACAGGGCCCAGTAGGTGGTCCGGCGTCGTCGGACCGTCCAGTCGTCCCCGGCGGGGATGAGCTGGAAGTGCTCCAGGTCGTAGCGCTCGCCGTCCTCGTGCCAGTGCCACAGCTGGAGCGTGATCACCCGGCCGTCGGGGGTCTGGCTGACCTGGGGTGGTGTCGAGAGGGGTCTGGTCCGGCGGATCTCGTCGTAGTCCCGCAGGGTGAGCACCAGCAGTCCGCCGTCGCGCAGCACCCTCCGCATGCTGCCGAGCGCCGCTGCGACGTCCGGTGCGGAGAGCAGATGCGGGAGCGAGTTGTCGGCGCAGACGACGACGTCGAAGACGGAGGAAGCGAACGGCAGCCGGCGCATGTCCCCGGCTGCCGTCGCAAGCCCGACGCCCCGCGCGGCCGCCTCGGTCCCGGCGCGGGCGGCGGCACGCGGACTGAGGTCGCTGCCGACGACCCGGTGACCGGCTCGGGCCAGCCCGATCGCCTGCGTGCCGATCCCGCAGGAACAGTCCAGGACGCGCCGCGGCCCCGCTCCCAGCCGGTGCTCGACGAGCGCGTCGAGCGCCGCCGCCTGGCGCGCCATGCTCGCATCCCAGTCGGGGAACATCAGGTGGTAGTCGGCGGCCAGGTCGTCGTAGAACGCCCTGGGTGAGGACCCGCTCGCTGCGCTGCTCAGTTCAGTACCGCTTCCCAGGTGTCGACGGCGAAATGAAGCGTCAATCCGTTACGTCCGTACAGCTCGGGAGCGCCGGTGGCGTTGGCCGTGTCGACGCCCAGCCCCACCGTATCCCGCCCCCGCCCGGCGAACGCGGCGAAGGCATGCCGCAGCAGCAGTGCGCCCAGACCCCGGCCACGGGCCTCGCGCAGCACTCCGATGCTGCGGATCCATCCCATAGCCTCCCGGTCGTCCCGGGAGATCAGGAACCCGGCGTCCCCCGACTCCTCTGTGCTGACGATCCAGACCAGCGACCAGTCGAGGAGTTCGGCGTCGACGTCGTGCAGCCACTGCTCGTACGTGCGCGGCTGGAAGTCGAAGTGCTCGGCGAAACCGGCCTGGTAGAGCCGGTGGACGCGCTCACGGTCGGCATCCGTCGTGCACGGGCGTATCCGTACCCCGGCGGGCGGCTCTGGGGCGAGGTCGCGCGCCGGGTCCAGGGGGCGTCGCAGCACGTGGTAGCGGCGTACGACCTGCCAGCCCCGCGCCTTGATCAGCGCTGTGTCGAGCGTGGGCTCGGTGTTGAGATGCAGATGGACCACGGCCTTCGCCGCGCCGTTGGCCCGGGCCTTGTCGAGGGCCCTGGTCTGCATCGGGTCCAGGAGCAGTTCGCCGGCCGGCTGGTGGTCGGGAAGCACGTAGTGGTCGATGTCGACGCGCTCGTCCCCGGAGTCGTCCCACAGCAGCCCGTACGCCACCAGCAGGTCCCCGTCGAAGGCCAGCCAGGAGTCGCGCTCCAGGTCGATGTCGGGCCGCTTGAGATCCGCCTCGACGGTGTGCAGGTCGGTCTCGCGCCGGCCGATCTCGATCTCGTCGACGGTGTTGAGCAGTTCGGTGATCGCGGGGGCGTCGGCGAGCAGGGCCGGGCGCAGGACGTAGGACATGAGGGCCAGAGTGCTGGGGGGCGGGGGAGCGTGCAACGGAATTTCGCGCGGCGGGCGCCGCATGCGCTCTGTCCGGTTGCTCGTTTGTCCCCATTCTCCGGTGTGTCGGGAACAAGACACCCGGTAACGTCGCCGTTCTCAGACCGGCTCGTGTTCGGGGGAAGCGCATGGACTACTACGACCTCGGCACTCACGGCCGTACCGTGACGACCTCGTCCCCCGAGGCCCAGCTGTGGTTCGACCGCGGTCTCGTGTGGACGTACGCCTTCCACCACGAGGAAGCCGTCGCCTGCTTCGAGGCCGCCGTCCAGGCCGACCCCGACTGTGCCATGGCGTACTGGGGCATCGCGTACGCGCTCGGGCCCAACTACAACAAGCCGTGGGAGTTCTTCGACGGAGAGGACCTCGTACGGACCGTCGAGCGCACCCACGCCGCGGTGGAACTGGCGCACGAGAAGGCGCAGGCCGGTGCCACGCCCGTCGAGCGGGCCCTGATCGGCGCGCTGCGCGCCCGCTACCCTCAGGCGAAGGCCGTCGAGGACTGCTCCGTGTGGAACGCGCCGTACGCCGACGCCATGCGCGCCGTCCACGAACTCGCTCCCGACGACCTGGACATCGCCACCCTGTACGCCGACGCCCTGATGAACCTGACGCCTTGGCAGCTGTGGAACCTCAGGAGCGGTGAGCCGGAGGAAGGATCCCGCACCCTGGAGGCCAAGGCGGTGCTCGACCGCGTGCTCGCGACGGACGCCGGCGCACACCATCCAGGAGTGCTGCACCTCTATATCCACCTGATGGAGATGTCCCCGACGCCCGAGGCCGCGCTGCCCGTCGCCGACCGGCTGCGCGGACTGGTCCCCGACGCCGGTCATCTGCAGCACATGCCCACGCACCTGGATGTGCTGTGCGGCGACTACCGGCGGGTCGTGTCGGACAACAGCGCCGCGATCGTCGCCGACGAGAAGTTCCACGCCCGGGCCGGAGCCATGAACTTCTACACCCTGTACCGGTCGCACAACTACCACTTCAAGATCTACGGCGCGATGTTCCTCGGCCAGTCCCGGACCGCCCTGGACACCGCCGCCCAGCTGGAGGCCTCCGTCCCGGAGGAACTGCTGCGCGTGCAGAGCCCGCCCATGGCCGACTGGCTGGAGGGCTTCCTCGCCATGCGGGTGCATGTGCTGATCCGCTTCGGCCGCTGGGCCGACATCCTCCAACTGCCCCTGCCCGCCGATCCGGAGCTGTACAGCGTGACGACCGCGATGCTGCACTACGCCCGTGGCGTCGCCCTGTCCGCCACCGGCCGGATCGCCGAGGCCGAGGCCGAGCGCGTCGTGTTCCACGAGGCGGTGGCCCGGGTGCCGGAGACGCGCATGCTGTTCAACAACACCTGCGCCGACGTCCTCGCCATCGCCTCCGCGATGCTCGACGGTGAACTCGACTACCGCAAGGGCGACTTCGACGCCGCGTTCGCCGCGCTGGAGCGGTCCATCGACCTCGACGACAACCTCCCCTACGACGAGCCGTGGGGGTGGATGCAGCCCACCCGGCACGCCTACGGCGCCCTGCTCCTGGAACAGGGACGTGTCGCGGAGGCCGAGGCGGTCTACCGCGCCGACCTCGGGCTCGACGACACCCTGCCGCGCGCGGTGCAGCACCCGAACAACGTGTGGGCCCTGCACGGGTTCCACGAGTGCCTCGTGCGGCTCGGCAAGCTGGGCGAAGCGCGGATCGTGGCGCAGCAGCTGAAGATCGCCGTCGCGCTGGCGGACGTACCGATCGAGGCGTCGTGCTTCTGCCGCCTCGACACCGGTTGCTGCTCCTGATCACGGGGTGAAGAGCCGCAGTTGGAGGGCCGAGCGTGCTGTAGTACCCCACCGGCTCGAAACATGGGTCTTCCATTGAGCGTTTGCCTGTCGACAGATGGACAGGCATGGCCGGAAGGGATTGCAGGGGATGTTGATAGTGTCGACACCGTTGAATCGGCTTTGAGCCGACGCAGGCAGGGAGAGTCGTCGCATGACCGATCAGGACACGCACCTGGTGCTGGAGCGTCTGCTGCGGTTGCGGGACCGGCGTGAGCCGCTGGTCGCGCAGATCGCCGAATGGGTCGGCGGGGGCATCATCGAGGGGCGCCTCGAACCGGGGCAGGACCTCAACAGCGTCGAGCTGTCCCGCCGGTTCGACACCAGCCGTACGCCCGTCCGCGAGGCGCTGATGCTCCTCGAGCAGGAGGGCCTGGTCGAGATGAAGGCCCGCCGCAGGCCCCGGGTCGCCGCGCCCTCCCTCCAGGACATCCGGGACATCTACCAGGTCAGGCGACAGCTCCTGGCGATGCTCGCGGGCCTGCTGGTCCAGCGGGCCACCGACGCCGAACTGGCGGAGCTGCGGGGCCGGGTGGAACGTATGCGCAAGGTCGCCGACTCCGGGGACGTGGACGCCTACTTCTGGGCCCACGTCCAGCTCCAGGAGCGCATGACCGAGGTCGTCGGCAACGCCACCCTGAAGCAGATCCTGGACTCGCTCGCGCTGCGCACCCTGATGCTGCGCCACCTCGGCCTGACCCGTGCCGGGCGCCTCGCCTACAGCATCGACGACCAGGAACGCCTGTTGCAGGCCTGCGAGGAGCGGGACGGGGAGCTGGCGTCGGCGCTGATCGCGGGGGCGACCGCCCGGGCGCTGCGGGCGGTGGAGGAGCAGCTGGAGCAGGACGCGGCCCGCAGCCGCAAGCCCGCGCGGAAGCGGGGTGCGGCCGCCTCCTGAGGAACGTCGCCTGGGTGGTGGTCACTTGGCGAGCCGCGGCTCGCCCTCCATTCCTAGTGTCGACACTGTGGCGTGGTCAAGGGTGAGGGTGTTCGTCATTCCCGATGGTGTCGACAGTCGGAGCGTATTGCAGCCGTGTATGCGCTTTCTATTGACGTGTACTTGGCATAGTGGCTACATGGGAGCGCTCCCATCCCCCTCTTCCGAGCCTGAGTTTCTTGGCGCTCACTCCCTGGAGTCGCAGTGAGAAGAACAAGAAGCACGACAAGAAAGAGCCTCTTGGCGCGCCTGGTGACCGTCCTCCTCGGACTCGTCGTCGTAGGCGCCCTGTGCCCGGCCGCGGCCCTGGCCCAGGCCGAACCACCGGGCACCCAGGCCACCGGCCTGCACATCAGCAACGGCAGGCTGGTCGAAGGCAACGGCAACGACTTCGTGATGCGCGGCGTCAACCACGCCCACACCTGGTACCCGAACGAGACGCAGTCCCTGGCCGACGTGAAGGCGCTCGGCGCCAACACCGTCCGCGTCGTCCTCGCCGACGGTCACCGCTGGACCGCGAACAGCGCCGCGGACGTTGCCAACGTTGTCAGCCAGTGCAAGGCCAACAAGCTCATCTGCGTCCTGGAGGTGCACGACACCACCGGATACGGCGAGGAGGCCGCGGCCGGCACCCTCGACCAGGCGGCCGACTACTGGATCGGCCTCAAGAACGTGCTCGCCGGCGAAGAGAACTACATCATCATCAACATCGGCAACGAGCCCTGGGGCAACACCGATCCCGCCGGCTGGACCGCCCCCACCACCGCCGCGATCAAGAAGCTGCGCGCCGCCGGCTTCGAGCACACGATCATGGTGGACGCGCCCAACTGGGGCCAGGACTGGCAGGGCGTCATGCGCGCCAACGCCCAGTCCGTGTACGCCGCAGACACCACCGGCAACCTGATCTTCTCGATCCACATGTACAGCGTCTTCGACACGGCGGCGGAGATCACCGACTACCTCAACGCCTTCGTCACCGCCAAACTCCCTCTCGTCATCGGCGAGTTCGGCGGCCCTGCCGACCAGTGGGGCGATCCGGACGAGGACACCATGCTGGCCACCGCCGAGCAGCTCGACCTCGGCTATCTCGCCTGGTCCTGGAGCGGCAACACCGACCCGATCCTCGACCTGTCGATCGGCTTCGACCCCAGCCAGTTGAGCGCCTGGGGCCAGCGCATCTTCAACGGCGTCAACGGCATCGCCCAGACGTCGAAGGAAGCCACCGTCTTCGGCGGCAGCAACCCGGGCGACACTCAGGCGCCGACGGCCCCCGGCACCCCCACCGCCTCCGCGGTGACCGCAACCTCCACGACCCTGTCCTGGACCGCCTCGACCGACAACGTGGGCGTCGCCGGCTACGACGTCGTGCGGGTGAGCGGCAGCACGGAGACGAAGGTCGCCGCCTCCACCACCAACTCCGTCACGGTCTCGGGCCTCACGGCCGAGACGGCGTACAGCTTCGCCGTCTACGCCCGTGACGCGGCCGGCAACCGCTCGTCCCGTTCGGCCACGGTGAACGTGACGACGGACGACACACCCGCCGGCACCTGCTCCGTCGGCTATCGCGTCGTCGGGGAGTGGCAGGGCGGATTCCAGGGCGAGATCACCATCCGCAACACCGGGACGGCCGTCGTCAACGGCTGGACCCTCGGCTTCTCCTTCGCCAACGGTCAGACCGTCTCCAACATGTGGGGAGGCACCCCCACCCAGACCGGCGCCGCGGTGAGCGTCAGCCCCGCGTCCTACACCTCCACCATCCCCGCCGCCGGCTCGGTCACCGTCGGCTTCATCGGCACCAAGGGTGCGACCAACGCGGCCCCGACCGCGTTCACCCTCAGCGGGAGCACCTGCACGACCGCCTGACCGGACACCTGGCCGACCGGCGGGGGCGCTGCCCTCGCCGGTCGACGTGTGCGGTGACCCGGGTGCGTCAGTGGTGGTGCCCCTGTCGGCCGAGGGTCTCCACGGGGGCCGCGCCGGGGCGGGTCCACTGCGCCACGGGGCGACCGGTCGGGCCCCAGGTGGGGTTCCCGTCGGCGTCCGAGCGCCAGGACCAGCAAGGGCCGCGCCCCTCGGGCCATCCCTCCGGGTTGTCCTCCCAGGCCTCGCCGCGGCCGTACGGCGTCATGTCGAGCAGGCCCAGGGCGGTGCTGGCCCGCTCGTTGCCACGGCCCGTCGTGGAGTAGGTGAGGAACACACGGTCGCCGTCGCGCAGGAAACTGGTGAGGTACCCCATGTCCCCGCCGGCCGGCCCGTCCACGTCCCGCACCGAGTACCAGGGCTGGGTGTACCCCATGAACTCGACGTAGGAGGCCACCTCGTCCCACGGTCCCGTGGTCAGGATCGCGAACGAGACGTCGCGGGCGTTGAGGTACACGGCGTCCTGCAGATGCCAGGCCGTGGTGGTGCAGCCCTCGCACTGACCCTGGTGCGGCGCGCCGTCGTACCACATGTGCTTGTAGACCACGAGCTCGTCGCGCCCCTGGAACAGCTCGAGGAACGGGACCGGCCCGTCGGCGCCCACGACCTCGACCGCCCCGTCGAACTCGACCATCGGCAGCCGCCGTCGGGCCGCGGCGATCGCGTCCCCCTCACGGGTGTGCGCCTTTTCGCGGACCAGCAACTCCTCACGCGCCGCCTCCCAGGTCTTGAGGTCGACGATTGGTGGCTTCCCGGGGAGGTTGCTGCTCGTGTTGCCGGGCGTGGTCGTCATGGTGTCCTCCGTGGTGTCTAGTCCCGGGCAGCGTCGTACGACGTCTCTCGACGCTCACCGGAACAGACTCGCGACGGGGCCGGAACTCATCGCGACGGGGAGTCCGGACGTGTCCCGGTGACGATCGCTCTGGTGAAGCCGCTGCTCATTGCCGCCGCGAACCGGTCCAGTGACTTCAGGAGCCGACTGCCGCGCTCACCCCGCCGCCACCTCGCCCCCCGTCTCTCCCGCCCACCGCGCACTCCACGCGGTCAGCGGACTCAGGGCCTCGACGAGATCCTCACCGAGCGGGGTGAGGCGATACGCGTCGTCGTGCAGGGCGAGGAGACGGGCCTCGGTCAGTTCGCCGAGGCGGGTGCTGAGCACGCTGGAGGACATGCGCTCGCACCGCCGCTGAAGCTCGCGGAAGCCCGCGGGGCTCTGGTGCAGCTCCCAGAGGATGCGCAGTGCCCAGCGTCGGCCGAGCAGATCCAGTGCCGCCATGACGGGGCGGCCCGACGTGGACCCGCGTACCGGCACACCTGGCCGCGGCGTCGCGGACTCCGTGTCTGACCCCATGCCCCACTCCTTGTGCTTCGGTTTTGAAAGCAGCATACTGATTCGAAAATCGAAGCAGGAGGGTGCCGTATGCCGCGCATAGAACCGCTCCACCCGCCCTACCCCGCCGCCATCGACCAGTCACTGCGCCGCTGGATGCCCCCGGACGCGCCGCACGAGCCGCTCACCCTGTTCCGTGTCCTGCACCGCAACCCGGAACTGACCTCCCGGATGTTCGTCCTGGGCTCCGGACTCCTCGGCCACGGGCTGCTCCCCGCGACGGACCGCGAGATCGTCATCGCCCGCGTCACCGCACGCGCCGGCTGCGCCTACGAGTGGGGCGTGCACGCCGCCTCCCTGGCCCGGCAGGCGGGACTGACCGAGGAGCAGATCCGGGCGACCACGGAGACCGACCCCACCGCGAAGACCTCCTGGCCGCCGCGCCACGCCGCGCTGCTCGCCGCCGTCGACGAACTGCACGACACCGCGCGCCTCTCACAGCCCGCCTGGGACGCCCTGCGCGTCCACTACGAGGACGCCCAACTCCTCGAGTTCCTCGTGCTGACCGGCTGGTACCGCACGATCAGCCACCTGGCCAACGGACTTGAACTGGAGGAGGAGGCCTGGGGCACCCCGTTCCCGGCCACGCCCGTCAGTCGGCCCGGCGAGTGAACCGCTCCACCGCCTCCCACAACTCGGCTTCGCGCTCGGGGTCGTACGACTCCGGCGACGAGCGCGCGACACGACCGCGATCGACGTACTCCCCGCTCGATGCCGGCGTCTCGCCGAGCGCCGCGTCGGCCAGGTGCCGCCCCGCCTCGCCGAGGCCGGTCGCGAACGGTGTGAGGGTCGCCGCCGGCAGGATCCGTCGCATCGCGAACCGGGCGAAGGCGCCCGCGTTAATGAACCCATGCCAGACCCCCGGCCCGACTTCGCCACCCTCCTGCACACCTGGCGTGACCGCCTCTCCCCGGCCGACGCCGGGTTCACCGCGACACCCGGCCGCCGAGCGCCGGGACTGCGCCGCGAGGAACTGGCGCAACTGGCCGGCCTCTCCGTCGACTACCTCCTGCGCCTGGAGCAGGGACGTGCCAGAAACCCCTCGCCACAGATCGTCGGCGCCCTCGCACGCGCCCTGCAGCTCTCGCGCACCGGGCGCGACCAGCTCTACCGCGGCGCCGGGCTGCTGCCACCGCAGGACGGGACGGTCTCCGGCCATGTGCCGCCGGGCGTCCAACGGCTCGCCGCGCGCCTCGGGGACGTACCGATCGGTGTGTTCGCGGCCGACTGGACGCTGGTGTGGTGGAACGTGATGTGGAGCGCCCTGCACGGCGACCCCGCCGCCGTCGCACCCGCCGAACGCAACCTCGCCCGCGCCCTGTTCGGCGACGGCCCGGGCCACGCCGCCCTGCGCCCGATCCTCTCCGCGGGGGCCCGGAGGCCTTCGCGGCCTCGATCGTCGGCGATCTCAAGGACGCGGCGTCCCGCTACCCCGCGGACACCGAACTTGCCACCCTGGTAGGGGAACTGCGAGCGCGGTCCGCCGTCTTCGCCCACCTCTGGGCCACCGCCACCGCGACCCCGCACGCCTCCGAACAGAAGACGGTCCGCCATCCGGAGGTCGGCGACATCCTGCTCGACTGCGACGTCCTCCTCGTTCCCGGTGCCGACCTGCGCGTGGTCACCTACACTGCGGCCACCGGCACGAGTGACGCGGGCAGACTGGACCTGCTGCGTGCCCTGGGCATGACGGGCGTCTCCGGCATCTGAGCCGTCGAGGAACCGCCTCCGTCACCGCCCCACCCCTTCCACCACGCACGAGAGGCCTCCGAATCATGCGCCGTTACGTTCTCACCGGCACGCCGGGCGCGGGCAAGACGTCGATCCTGCACGGCCTCGCCGACCTCGGACACGCGGTCGTCGAGGAGGCGGCGACCGCGGTCATCGCAGAGGCCCAGGCCCGCGGCGAGGACGAGCCGTGGACTCGGGCATCCTTCATCGAGGAGATCGTCGAGCTGCAGCGGCGGCGGCAGTTGGCAGCCGCCGCGGCCAACTCCGTCCAGGTGTACGACCGTTCGCCGGTGTGCGCCCATGCCCTCGCCCGGTACCTGGGGCGGCCGGTGCCGGCGTCGCTGACCGCGGAGATCGAACGGATCACGGCCGAGGGGATCTACGAGCCTCAGGTGTTCTTCGTCCGCAACCTGGGCTTCTGTGAACCCACCAGTGCCCGCCGGATCAGCTTCGCGGAGTCGCTGGAGTTCGAGAAGGTCCACGAAGAGAGCTACCACGCCTTCGGCTACGAGCTCATCGACATCCCCGCCGCCGATCTGGCGCGCCGCGTCGCCACGGTCAGCGCGGCGATCTCGAGCCACGGCCCGTGAAGGCGCCGGTCTCGACGAAGTGCTCCACGTCGTCCGACGTGGGCCGGAGGACTCCGTCACGTACACACAGGGCCGTGGCCTCGGCCCGCGAGGCGCAGCCGGTCTTGCGCAGGAGGTGCTCGATATGACTGTGCACGGTCCGCGGTGACAGGAACAGCGCCTGGGCGATGGCCTGGTTCGTCTGGCCCCTCGCGGCCCGGGTGAGCACCTCCAGTTCGCGCGGACTCAGACCGTACGGCAGTTCCGTGGACGTCCCGGAGACCAGGACCGCCTGCCGTTCGCGACGGACCCTCGCGGGCAGCGGCCTGAACACCGCACGGCGGCACCCGCTCCTCGTCGTCCTGATCGTCATGGTGCTGGTCTTCCAGCTCACCACCGGCAGTTTCCTCGACGCGGGCAACCTGCGCGGGATCGCCACCGACGCGGCCACCCTCGCCATCGTGGCCGTACCTCTCGCGCTGCTCGTCGTCAGCGGCTACCTCGACCTGTCCGTCGGCTCCACCCTCGCCCTGGGCGGGCTCGTGGGAGGCTGGCTCGCCGGTCAGCACCACCAGTCACCGGTCGTCGCCCTGCTCGGTGCGCTGGCCGTGGGCGCGGCGGTGGGTGCGGTGAACGGCATCCTGTGCTGCTACCTGGGCCTGTCGGCGTTCATCGTGACGCTCGGCATGCTCACCGCGGTGCGCGGACTGGCCCAGCAGCTCTTCCCGCTGCCGCTGAGCAGCTTCGGGAGCGGGTTCGCCTGGCTCGGCGGATCACGGATCGCCGGGATCGACGCGCCGGTCGTCCTCGCCGGGCTCGTGCTGGTGGCGGGCGCGTTGTTCCTGGCGGTCACCCCGGGCGGGCGGCATGTCTTCGCCATCGGGGTCAACCGGGAGGCCGCCTACCTCTCCGGGATCGATGTCCGCCGGATGCCGTTCGCGTTGTTCGTCGTCACCGGGGGCGCCGCGGCCCTTGCCGGGGCCATCAAGGCATCGGTCCTGGACAGTGCGGTCGCCGGCACCTCCGGCGCCGGATTCGAACTGACGGTGCTCACCGCCGTGTTGCTCGGCGGAGTCGTGCTCACCGGCGGATCGGGCTCCATTTTCGGCGTACTCCTCGGCGTGCTCTTCCTCGGCAGCCTGCAGAACGGGCTGACCCTGTTGAACGTGCCGACCTTCTGGCAGCAGATGGCGCAGGGCACCGCCCTGGTGGCAGGCGCCGCCCTGGCCTGCTTCGGACCGCGGGCGACGCGGTGACACCCACCCCACATCTCCGAATCTCCGAGAGGAATCGCGTGAGCGACAGCACCCCCACCCTCATCCTGACGGACGGTCAAGTCATCACCGTCGACGGCGACTTCGCCGTGGCCGAAGGTGTGGCCGTACACGGGCGGGACATCGTGGCCGTCGGGAGCGACGCCGAGATGCGCGCCCTGGCCGGCCCCGGCACCCGGATCGTCGAACTCGGCGGCCGGACCGTCCTGCCCGGCATCAAGGACTCCCATCTGCACGGGGCGGCGTACGGGCTGACGAAGCCGTCGTTCGCCCTCGATGTCGGCCATCCGGCGGTCGGGTCGATCGCCGACATCGTCGCCGTGGTGGGGCAGGCGGTGGGCGAGGCCCGGCCCGGTGAGTGGATCGTCGGACTGGGCTGGGACCCGGGCTATCTCGCGGAGTGCCTCGCGGATCCGCGCCGCTTCCCGCACCGCCGGGACCTGGACGCGGTCGCGCCGGACAACCCGGTCTGTCTGACGGACTTCTCCTCGCACATGGTGTGGGTCAACAGCGAGGCACTGCGCGGCTGTCGCATCGACGCGCACAGCGTGGAACCGGCGGGCGGTGTCATCGACCGCGACCCGAACGGTGAGCCCACCGGCGTCCTGCGCGAGACGGCCCAGCGGCTCGTCCAGGCCGAGCTGCCCAGCCCCACCGTGGCCCAGCGCCGCGAGGCCATCACGGGCGTGATCCGTGAACTCCACACCCGCGGCATCACCAGCTACACCGAGCCCGGCCTCGGCGCCGGCGGCACGACCTCGCTGTTCGGCGGACTGAGCACCGACAACTGGACGGCGTACGCCCAACTCGCCGAGGAGAACGCCCTGGACGCCCGGATCAGTGTCCTCCTGCTGCCCGCCCCCATGGGCGGCTCCGCCGACGACGTACGCAAGGGACTGGCCGAACTGCGACACCCCGCCTCCGCGGACGAGCGGCTCCTGCGGGCGATCGGCGTCAAGATCTTCGCCGACGGGGTCCCGCCGAACCGTACGGCCTGGATGACCGAGCCCTACGCGGACGGTGGCCACGGCGCCCTGTGCGTGCACGGCGACACCCCCGCCCTCCAGGCCGGCGAACTACGCGAGATGATCCTGGTCGCGCACGAGGCCGGCTACCAGCTCGGCGTGCACGTCACCGGCGACCGGGCCATCGACGAGGTCGTCGACGCCTTCGTCGCCGCGCACGAGGCGGCGCCCCGCCCGGAGGCGCGGCACTACGTCATCCACGGTGACTTCGTCGGCCCCGCGAGCCTCGCCAAGCTCGCCGCGCGCGGCTACGGCGTCAACATGAACCCCGGCATCAAGTGGACCGTCTCCGACCTGATGGACGAGGTTGTCGGTCCCGAACGTTCCGCCTACCAGTGGCCCGTGCGCTCCGCCCTCGAAGCCGGGGTCACGGTCTGCGCCAGCTCCGACGCACCGATCACGGAACCCGACTGGCGTCAGGGGGTCGCCGCGATGATGCTCCGGGAGTCCAAGGCCAGCGGCCGGGCCAGCGGCCCCGAGCAGTGCGTACCGCTCCCCGACGCCCTGCGCGCGTACACGATCAACCCGGCCCGCCAGGACTTCGCCGAGGACTGGAAGGGGTCGATCGAGGTCGGCAAGGTCGCCGACCTGTGCGTCCTGGACCGGCCGCTGCTGGATCTGGACCCGCACGACATCACGGACGTACAGGTGGACCTGACGGTGTTCGACGGGCGCGTGGTCCACGAGCGGGGTGTGCGATGAGCGCCGCGCCCCGCATGCTGCTCGTCCCCAGCGAGAACTGGACCCTCACCGGTGGCCGGGCCGACCTGCCCGCCGCCGTCCGCTGGGCCCGGGAGGCCGAGGACGCCGGCTTCGACGCGGTCATGGTCAGCGAACACATCGTGCTCGGCCCGGACGCGGCCGCCGACGGGATCATGGGCAACCCACGCGACTACGCACTCCCGGGCAACCAGGACCCGTACACCCCCTGGCCCAACTCCCTGCTCCTGCTGTCCGCCATCGCCTCCGTCACCGAGCGCCTGCGGCTGGCCGCCGCGGCCGTCCTCGCACCGCTGCGCCATCCCCTGCTGATGGCAAGGGAGTTGGGCACCCTCGACCTGATCAGCGAGGGGCGGCTGCTGGTGCAGCCGACGGTCAGCTGGAGCAAGGACGAGTACGACGCGCTCGGTGTCCCCTTCGGCCGCCGCGGGCGTCTGCTGGACGAACACCTGGAGGTGTGGGCGAAGGCGTGGGGTCCGTCCCCGATCTCCCACGAGAGCGAGCACTACCCCTTCCGGGACGTCTACTTCGAACCCAAGGCCCACCGCCCCGACGGCCCCCGCCTGTGGTTCGGCGGACAGCGTCTGCACGGCCCCGTCCTGCGCAGACTCGTCGAGTACGGTCACGGCTTCCATCCGCTGGGCCGCCCCGCCCCGCAGGACTTGCGGGCCCTCGAGGAGGCCATGACCGCGGCCGGCCGGGACGCCGCCGACCTGGAGATGATCGGCGGCACCCAGGCCGTGTTCCCCGACGATCGGTCTCCGGCGGACCTGGGCGCAGCTCTCGCGTCGATCCCGGAACAGCTGGAGGCGGGGTTCACGACCTTCTGCGTCAAGCCGAACCAGTTCATCGACGACGGGGGAGGAGTGGGAGCTTTCTGCCGCGACGTGATGCGCCGGGTGGAGGCCTTTACGAGGTGAGGGGGTGTCCTATGTTCTCCAGGTGGATTAGTTTTCCGTATGCCCTCACTGCGTCTGGCCCAGGCGCAGGTGGCCGGCGGCGGCCGGGCGCACGTCTACGACCTCACCTGGTCGGCCCCCGCGAACGGCGGCGCACTCGGCGCCTGTCACGGGCTGGACGTACCCCTGACCTTCGGCGTGTTCGACGGTAACGGTCTCGGCACCATGCTGATCGGACCCACCCCCTCGCCCGAGACCCTCTCCACCCACATCCGGTCTTCCTGGACCGCGTTCGCCACGACGGGCGACCCGGGCTGGCCCGCCTACGATCCCGACCATCGCCTCGTCCGGCTCCTCGACACCGAACCCACGGTCGCCGCCTACCCGGAGGAGGCCTCACGCCGGCTGTGGGAGGGGCACACCTTCACCGCGCTGCCCCTGACGACGGCATAGCCCCACCCGGCGTGCGTCACAGGCGTGCCGCGTGATCGGGGACATAGGTCTGCAGATCGCGCGGCGTGCGCTGATAGCCGGTCGATCCCGGGCGGTCGGGCAGCTCCAGCACCGGCGGTGGCACCTCGTCGTAGGGCACCGAGCTCAGCAGATGGGCGATCGTGTTGAGCCGGGCACGGCGCTTGTCGTCGCTCTCCACCACGTACCACGGGGACTCGGTGATGTCGGTGTGCACCAGCATGTCGTCCTTGGCCCGCGAGTACGCCTCCCAGCGGGTGATCGACTCCAGGTCCATCGGAGACAGCTTCCAGCGCCGCAGCGGATCCTCCAGCCGGCGTCGGAAGCGTTCCTGCTGCTCGGTGTCGCTCACCGAGAACCAGTACTTGCGCAGCAGGATGCCGTCCTCCACGAGCATCCGCTCGAAGACGGGGCACTGGCGCAGGAAGAGCTGGTGCTCCTCCTTGGTGCAGAAGCCCATCACGTGCTCGACCCCGGCCCGGTTGTACCAGGACCGGTCGAACAGCACGATCTCGCCGGCGGCCGGCAGATGCTCGACGTAGCGCTGGAAGTACCACTGACCGCGCTCGCGCTCGGTCGGCTTGGGCAGTGCCGCGATCCGTGCCACGCGCGGGTTGAGATGCTCGGAGACCCGTTGGATGGTGCCGCCCTTGCCCGCCGCGTCCCGCCCCTCGAAGACGACGACCAGCCGGGTCCCCGTGGCCCGCACCCACTCCTGCAGCTTCACCAACTCCGTCTGCAGGCGCAGCAGTTCCTTCTCGTACACCTTGCGCGGCAGTTTCTCCGCCTTCTCGCCGACCATGCCAGCACCGTACTGTCCGGGCGGTGACCGCGCATCGTGGACGGAGCCTTGTCCAGAGTACTGACAGTGCGAAGTGTGGCGTGTAGATTGCGGCCGTCGCGAAAATGCACAAATAAGCCGGGCTGGTCGAGCCGCACCAGGACAGCCGTGGTCTCTTCCCCCACCCCTTCCCCCAGGAGGAGCCCATGCGAAGGCGCATACTCGGGTTCGGTGCAGCGCTGATCACTCTCGTCGCCGTGGCCGGATGCGGATCCTCGGACTCGGGCAGCAGCGACTCGTCATCCTCGGGAGGTGGCAAGACCACGACGGTCAAGGTCGGCATCATTCCGATCGTCGACGTCGCCCCGCTCTATCTGGGGCAGGAGAAGGGCTTCTTCAGCAGCCGTGGCATCAAGCTGGAGATGGTCCCCGCCCAGGGCGGCGCCGCGATCGTCCCCGGTGTGGTGAGCGGGCAGTTCAAGTTCGGGTTCAGCAACACGACCTCGCTGATGGTCGCCCAGGTCAAGGGCGTTCCGGTCAAGTCCGTGGTCAACGGGGCGGCCTCCAACGGCAAGGTCGGCGGCGACGTCACCGCCGTGATGGTGAAGAAGGACAGCCCCCTCAAGACGGCCAAGGACCTCGCCGGACGGACGGTGGCCGTGAACACCCTGCAGAACATCGGCGACACCACGGTGCGCGAGTCGGTGCGCCAGGCCGGCGGTGACCCCTCCAAGGTCAAGTTCGTCGAGATCCCGTTCGACCAGATGCCCGCCGCCGTGGACGACGGCCGGGTGGACGCCGCCTGGATGGGCGAACCCGCGCAGACGGTCGCCAAGGCGCAGGGCGCCCGCGTCGTGGCCTCACCGTTCGCCGAGACGGACCCCAAGCTCACCGTGGCGACGTACTTCACCTCGGCACAGTTCGCGCAGCAGAACCCGGACCTGGTGAAGAAGTTCACCGAAGCCATGACGGAGTCGCTCGAGTACGCCTCCGCCCACCCCGACGAGGCCCGCCAGATCCTCACGACCTACACCAAGATCAGCGGCGATGTCCTGAAGAACCTCATCCTCCCCAGTTGGCCGGCCGAGGTCGACATGGCCTCCCTGGAGAAGCTGGCCGCGCTCAGCGAGAAGGACGGCCTGTTCGGCGACAAGAAGCCCGACCTGAACACCCTGTTCTCATGACCGAGCCGTGTCGTCGTCCTGGGGGCGAGGCGTGACGATCTCGCCCTGAATCACCTCGGGGTCCGCTCGTTCCTCGGTCGGGCCGTCGTCCACGGCATCCTTCTCCGCCTTGAGGATGCGCGCCGACTTGCCCGCCGAGCGGGTCAGTTCGGGGAGCTTCTTCGCCGCCAGGACGGCGATGACGACGAGGAGAAGGATGACGAGCTCGCTCAGTCCGAACATGAGGATCCCTCCGGATCAGACGGTGTCGCCGAGTCGGAGGCGATCTCGGCCAGGCGGGCAGCGTACCCCTGTCCGACCGCGCGGAGCCGCCCGGTGTCCTTACCATGGACCGCCTGTGAAGTGCGTGGCAGCGGAAGGGAGACAGGACGTGACGGATCACCGAAGGCCCCGGCGACGGGGGCAGGGCGAGCTGGAGGCGCAGGTTCTGTCGGTCCTGCGCGAGGCCGACGGTCCGGCGACGGCGGGCTGGGTGCGGGAGCGGCTCGGCGCGGGCCTCGCCTATACGACGGTGATCACGATCTTGACCCGGCTGCTGGCCAAGGCCGCGGTGACCCGGGAGCGCTCGGGCCGGTCCTTCGTCTGGACTCCGGTGTCGGACCAGGCCGGGCTGGCGGCCCACAAGATGCGCAAGCTGCTGGACGGCGAGAGCGACCGCGAGGCGGTCCTCGCCAGCTTCGTCACCTCGCTCGATCCGGACGACGAGAAGCTTCTGCGCGACCTGCTGGGGCAGATGGAGGGCGAAAGCGACGCGGGCGAAGAGGCCGAGGGCGAAAGGGAACACTGACTTCTCATGGGGGTGTTCGTCTTCCTTCCGCTGGTGCTGCCCTTGACGGCCTGGCCGATCGCGCGGCTCGCCGAACAGCGTCTGCATCCACGCATCGCCACCCGCCTGCTGACGGGCGTGGCCGGAGTGATGGCGCTGTGCAGCACGGTCTGTCTGGGGCTGCTGATGGTGGTCGGCACGGCGCAGCTGCCGGGCAACCCCCTGCCCGACGGCTGGTCGGACCCCGAGGTGCGCGAGGCCGTCCCCTACGACGAGGTGGCCGGCAAGGCGGCCATCCCGGCCCTGATGGCCGTCGCGGTGCTGTGCGGGCGGGCGCTGTGGCGGCACGCGCAGGTACGGCGTCGCGCCCACCGGGCGCTGGCCGGCCTGCCCGGCACGGAGGTCGTGATCCTGCCCGACGACGCGCCGTACGCGTACGCCCTGCCCGGCGGGACCCGTGGCCGCATCGTGGTGACCACGGCCCTGCTGTCCGCTCTCCGGCCCGCCGAGCGGCGCGCCCTGTTCGCCCATGAGCGGGTGCATCTGGCCGCCCGTCACCACCGGTTCCTGCTCGTCGCCCAGCTGGCGGCGCGCGCCAACCCCTTTCTGCGTCCGCTGCGTACGGCGGTCGTGTACACGACGGAGCGCTGGGCGGACGAGGAGGCGGCCCGCGTCGTCGGCGACCGCCACACCGTGGCACGCGCGATCGGCAGGGCGGCGCTGGTCTCCCGCGGCACTCCCGTGCCGACGCTCGCGGGCTTCGCCCTGCCCGGCCCGGTGCCCCGGCGGGTGGCGGCCCTGCTGGCGCCCGCTCCCGGCGGTCGCGGCTGGCCCTCGATGTTCACCGCGGTCGGTATGGCGGCCTGGGCGGCCGCCGCGGGTACGGCGCTCTCCGCGCTGTCGTCCGCCAACTCCGCGGTGACGATGATCGTCATCCTGCGCGCGGCGACGCCGTTGTGACGGCGCCGCCGTGTGTGCCGTCCTCGCTCAGAGGTCGAACTCGTGCGGCGGCAGGTCGAGTGCGAAACACGCCTCGCGTACGACGGTCTGCTCGCTCTTGTCGAAGTCGCCGTCGGCCCCGCCGATGACGATGCCGATCTGAACCACGGCACGCGCCTCGGCGGGCTTCTTCTTGGCCTTGCCGATCTCCTGGAGCACGCTCACCTTGCCGAAGGCGAAGTCGGCGGTCAGCTTGTTGATGTTGTCGTCGAAGCGGCGCTGGAGGTCCATGGCGTCGAAGTTCTGCAGCACCTCGTTGGTGGCGATCAGCTGGGCCACCCGCTGCCGCTCGGAGGGATCGACCGTGCCTCCCCCACTGCCTAAAGGGCGTGGGAGGTACCCCCAGCGGCGGCGACCAGCGCGCACATGGCCATGCTCGCGTCGCGGAAGGCGCCGCTCTTGAGGTCGTTCTCCTTCGCCACGAGCTGGGTCTGCATCGTCGACGCGGACTCCTTGAACCGGTCCCACAGGGCCATGACTACTCCAAAAGGTCGGTCGGGGCCCGACCCGCTCCGACGGCGATTCGGCACCCCTTAATATCTACAGCAACGTAGAAACTAGCGGCCGAGCTGATAAGTTCCGCCGATCCGGAAGGAACTCCACTCCCGCCGCGTTCGTTCACGCACCGCACACCGACTGAAGGAGCAAGACGTGTCCGCCACCATGACGGACTCCCCGGGGCACCGTCCCCGACCACCCCGCCAGGTCCTTCCTGAGCACGGCACGCGACGGGGCGCCCACTCTCGATCGACACGCCGATGAGTGTCGTGAACGCCCTGCTCGGCCTGCTGGCCGTCTTCGTCCTCACCGCCGGCACCGGCTACTTCGTGGCCCAGGAGTTCGCCTACGTCTCCGCGGACCGGCTCGCCCTCGCCCGTGAGGCCGAGGCGGGCGACCGGAAGGCCGCCCGCGCCCTGACGGTGCTGGAGCGGCTGTCGTTCATGCTGTCCGGCGCCCAGCTCGGCATCACCGTCACCGGCCTGATCGTCGGCTTCATCGCCGAGCCGTCCGTCTCCGCACTGCTCGAGCCCGCGCTGACCGGCATCGGCATCCCCGAGGGCGCCGTCGGCGGCATCTCCGTCGTCCTCGCCTTCGTCCTGGCCACCGTCGTCCAGATGGTGCTGGGCGAGCTCGCCCCCAAGAACCTCGCCATCGCCGTCCCGGAGCGCCTGGCCAAGTCCCTGGCCGCCTCCACCCTGGCGTACCTCAAGGTCGTCGGCCCCCTCGTGCGGATCTTCGACGGCGCCGCCAACCGGCTGCTGCGCAAGGCCGGCATCGAACCCGTCGAGGAACTCCACCACGGCGCCACCCTGGAGGAACTCGGCCACCTCATCGGCGAGTCCCACGAACAGGGCGAACTGCCCAAGGAGACCGCCGAACTCATCGACCACGCCCTGGAGTTCTCCGAGCGCACCCTCGACGAGGTGATGGTCCCGCGCGTGGACGCCGTCTTCGTCCGCAAGGACGCCACCGCCGCCGAGGCCGTCGACCTGATCGCCAAGCACGGCCACTCCACCTACCCCGTCCTCGGCGACCACCCCGATGACGTCCCCGGCGTCGTCGGCGTACGCGAGCTGATGCGCCTGCCCGCCGCGACCCTGGCCACCACCACCGCGGGGGCGGTGGCCCGCCGTCCGCTGCTGCTGCCCGACACCCTCCCGCTGCCGGACGCCGTCGAGCAGATGCGCGAGCGGGACGACGAGTTCGCGGTCGTCCTGGACGAGCACGGCGGTCTCGCCGGCATCGTCACCTACGAGGACATCGCGGAGGAACTGGTCGGAGACATCGCCGACGAGACCGACACCGTCATCGAGGTCGCCGTCCCCGACGGCGAGGGCTGGCTGGTGGACGCCGGCCGCCGCCTCGACGAGATCGCCGACGCCACCGGCATCGAACTGCCCGAGGAGGACGACTACGACACCGTGGCCGGTCTGATCGTGGACCGCCTGGGCCGCTTCCCGGCCATCGGCGACCGGCTCACCGTCGAACTCCTCGACGGAGGACGCGCGTTGATCGACGTACGCACGCTCGACCGGCACGTGCCGGACCGAGCCCGGATCCAGAGGGTGGAGGAGGAGCAGGCATGAGCTTCCCGATGGCGCTCTTCGTCACCGTGCTGCTGCTGATCGGCAGCGGATTCTTCGTCGCCGCCGAGTTCGCCCTGGTCGCCGCCAAACGGCACCGCATGGAGAAGGCCGTCGCGCAGGGGCAGCGCGGCGCCAAGGCGGCCCTGGCCGGCATGCGGGAGCTGTCGCTGATGCTGGCCGGCGCCCAACTCGGCATCACCGTCTGCACCCTGGGCCTGGGCTCGGTCTCCAAGCCGGCCATCTCCCACGAACTCGACCCGCTCCTGCACGACCTGGGCCTGCCCAGTGCCCTCAGCTACGGCATCGCGTTCGTCTTCGCGATGGTCGTCGTGGTGTTCCTGCACATGGTGCTCGGCGAGATGGCCCCCAAGTCCTGGGCCATCGCCCACCCCGAACGCTCCGCGATGCTCCTCGCCCCGCCCTTCCGCGCCGTGGTGAAGGCGGTACGCCCGCTGATCGCGGTGCTCAACCGGATGAGCAACGCGCTCGTACGGCTGTGCCGGGTCACCCCGCGCGACGAACTCGCCTCGGTCCACAACCGGGAACAACTCACCCACCTGGTCGAGGAGTCCGAACGCCTCGGTCTGATCAGCGAGAGCGACTCGGAGCTGCTCACCCGCTCGCTCGTCGAGCCCGAGACGCCCGTCGGAGAACTCCAGATCCCGGCCGGGGAGATCACCTCGGTCGACGGTGACGCGGGCATCGACGACATCCTGCGCCTGGCCACCGACCATGACCGCACGCGCCTGCTGGTACGGGACGCGGGCGCCGTCCTCGGTTCCGTCCATGCCCGCGACGCCTTGGTGGCCCGGGCCCGATCCAGGGTCGCCGACGCCCGCGCTCTGGCCAGACCCGTACCGGAGGTGACGCAGGAGACCACGGTCGCGGACGCGATCGAGCTCCTGCGCCGCAACCGTGCCTCCCTGGCGGTCGTCCGGGACGAGACGGGCAGCCTCACGGGCATGGTGACCCTGGACGACCTGCTGGCCCGCTATCTGCAGCCGGCGTGAGTGCGGTCGACCGGTCAGAGCTGTGCGGGCATGCTCCAGCAGTTGGAGGCGGCCTTCTTGCCCGACAGCCGGTCGGTCAGCCAGGAGATGGCGTCGCCCTGGTCGGTGAGCAGTGGAGCGAAGTGGTTGAGCAGCGCGCTGCCGACATTGGGCAGGACGACGCCCTTGTACGTGACGTCGGCGCCCTTCTTGCACCAGTCGACGGCGAGTTGGCGTGCCTGTCCGTGCGGGACGAGGTTGTCGCTGAGGCCCGTCGCCAGACGCACGGGGCCGGACGGTTTGAGCGTCCCGATGCGCTGGCTGTCCAGGAACGCCTGCAGCGCGGGCGTCGCGGCGATGATGTCGCTGATGGACCGTCCGTCGGTCGTCCACTTGGTGCTCTTCGCGTAGCCATAGCCGAAGAGGGCGTCCCCGACGCACATGGTCGACAGGTCGGAGAGGGCCGTCTTGCCCGCCGCGTTGAGATGCGCCTCGGCGATGGGCTTCAGGGACGGGTCGGACTGGAGGAAGCCGTTGAGCGACCAGCCCAGCGCGCCGGCGAGTTCGCTGCCGTCGATGGCCTTGGTGACCGAGGTCAGATCGGCGGGCGGCGCGCCCGCGTAGGTCCCGGCGAGCGTGACGTCGGGGGCGTAGGAGGACTGCAGTTCGGCCGCCGAGGCGGTCGCTCCGCCGCCCTGGCTGTATCCGAACAGTCCCACCCGGGAGGCGGAGGTGATGGAGGCCCCGCCGACCGAGCGGGCGGCGCGGACGGCGTCCAGCACCGCGTGCCCCTCGTCGACCCGGTTGACGTAGGTGTGCAGCCGGTCGGTCGCGCCGAGGCCGGCGTAGTCGGTGACGACCACGGCTATGCCCTTCGCGAGAAGGCGGTAGATCGCCAGATCCTCGTAACCGACGGACACGGTCTGGCCGTTGAGGTTCAGCGGGTGCTCCAGGCCCATGGACGCGGCGCACTGGTCGCCCTGTCCCATGGTGCCGGGTGCCACCGCGACCAGGGGGCGTGGTCCGTCGCCCTGCCAAGCGGCGGCGGGTTCGATGTAGGCGCCGGTGACGGCCACCGGCCGGCCGTTCGAGTCCGTGGACTTGTACATCAGGCGGGTCGCGGTGCCGGGGAGCGGTCCGTCCAGGCCCGGCAGGCTGAGGGCCAGTGGCAGGGGCTCGGTGCGGATGAGGGTGCCGTTGGCGGCGGGCAGGGTGGTGGGCGGGCTGTAGAACGCCGGGATGGTGACGCCTCGGGAGACGACCTCGTCCGCCGCCACGGCGGCGGTGTCCGAGAGGGCCTGGGCTCCGAGGCAGGCGGCAGCGGTGACTGCTGCGGCCATGAGCCGACTGCGTGCGGGCATGGCGAACCTCCTGTGGAAGCGGCTGGCAGAGAGGTGCACAGGTGAAACCGGCACGGGAACGCGGCCGTCCCACGGGCCGGTCCATGCCGCACTGAAGTGGTTCGCCAGGACCTTACCTGCGAGTAAGTTACTCGTGGTAGCACCGCGCAGGTTACGGTTCGGTAATTTGACAGGATGTCTAATTACGCGCCGCGGCGGCTACATGGTGTAGCGGTGAGCGCTCCTGAACTGGAGCTCTGTGTCGACGTTCACCTCGACAAGAGGGCCGGCGTCACTCCCCGCAGAAGGCGCGCTTCCCCATCGCCGACTCGATGCCGCCGAGAATCAGCCTCTGGAACTCGGCGGCACCGGCGTAGGAACCGTCGGTGGAGAACGCCCGCGCGTCATGGCCGAGGGTGGTGAGCCAGGCGCGGCCGCCGTCGTAGTACTGGCACCAGGCGACCGGATGGTCCTTGCCGTGCCCGGGGTGGTGGTAGTTGCCGGCCACACCCTCGGCGAGGGTGCTCTCGTCGACCTCGGCCAGGACACGGACCTTCGAGGGGGCCGGGATCAGGTTGTACCACTCGTCGGTGAAGGTCCAGGCCGACGGCAGCGAGGCGGTCGAGGCGTCCTTGCGGCCCACCACGCGTACGGTGCCCGGTTGCACCGGCCCGTGGTCGTAGAAGTTCGCTCCGCCCAACAGGCCCTCGTACCAAGGCCAGTTGTACTCCGTACCGAAGGCGTTGTGGATGCCGACGAAACCCCCGCCGCCCCGGACGTACTGGCGCAGCGAGGTCTGCGCGGCGTCGTCGAGTGTGTCGCGGCTCGTGGAGAAGAAGACGACCGCGTTGTATCGGAACAGGGTCGCCGGGGACGCCAGTTGGGTGACGTCCTCGGTGTAGTCGACCCGGAAGCCGTTGTCCGCGCCCATCTCGACGATCGCGTTCTGGACGACGTTCGCGGTGGTGAGCGGCGGGTTGAGTCCGGTGGACAGGGCCGGTCCGAGGTTGGCGTGGCGGGGGCCCGCGGTACGTGTGTAGAGCAGGATCCGGTAACCCTGGGCGGCGTCGAAGTTGCCCCAGTCGTGGTAGCAGCGGGGGTTCGTGCCCCGGCACACGCCGTAGTCGGGGTCGCCCAGTTCCTGTGCGCCGTGGCCCACCCGGCCCTGGGCGAAGCTGACGGTGGCGGTGGCCACGAGGGCGCTCAGCGCGACGCCCAGTGCTGCGAATCTGGCTCTCGATGTCATGGTCGACTGCCCTTCCTCAGCTCACGACGATCTTTCCGGTGCTCTGGGGTGCGATCGGGTCGTTGTAGAAGTACTCGCCGGGTGTCTCGAAGGTGTGCGTGTACGACTGGCCCGGCATGAGCAGCCCGGTGTCGAACTCGGCCTCGAAGAACGACACGGCGCCGTGCGCGGACCTGTTGTCCGCCGGGTTGGTGAAGGTGACGGTCGTGCCGGCCGGGACACGCAGGTGCTGGGGCGCCATGGCGTTCTGGGCCACGAGGTTCTCCGTCGTCCCCGGCGCCTGGGTCGCGCTGTTCCACACGCGGCCCAGGGTGACGGTGTCGCCGGTCACCGCGGCGACGCGGATCTGGTTGCGGC
Organism: Streptomyces sp. NBC_00019; assembly: GCF_045041015.1. Taxonomy (NCBI): domain Bacteria; kingdom Bacillati; phylum Actinomycetota; class Actinomycetes; order Kitasatosporales; family Streptomycetaceae; genus Streptomyces; species Streptomyces sp. NBC_00019. The sequence continues at coordinate 1,059,136 of NZ_CP108302.1, read as the reverse complement.
GCGAGGGAGGGGTGGGGGCGGCGGCCGGTCCGACGGTGCCGCCGAGCTTGAACGCCCACAGGCTGTCCCCTTTGGGGATGTCGGGATACGGCAGCCAGTTGCCGCCGGCCAGGACGGCGACGTACTGCTCTCCGTCGATCTCGTACGTCAGCGGGCTGGTGTTCACCCCGGCGCCGCACTGCCAGCTCCACAGCTGCCGGCCGTCACGGTCGTCGAGGGCGGTGAGGACACCGTCGGGACGGCCCTGGAACAACAGGCCCCCGGCGGTGCTCAGTACGCCGTTGCCGTGCGCGAGGGACCAGTCGCCCTCGCGGCGCCAGGCCACGGTGTTGGTGCGCGGGTCGACCGCGGCGAGACCTCCGGCGAAGTACTCGCCCAGCGGGCGGGCGGTGTTGACGCGTCCGCCGCGAGTGTTGGAGTAGGCCGAGTTGATCAGGCCGTAGCCGACGTAGACGAGGCCCGTGCGGTGGCTGAAGGAGGGGAAGGCCCAGTCGGCGCCGCCGCCCGCACCGGGGAAGAGGATGGTGGCGCGGTCCCAGAAGACCTCGTAGATCCCGCCGGTGGGATAGAAGGGGACCGGCCGGGTGGCCTTGTCCAGGCGGGGCTCGCTCTCGACGAAGGGCTCGCCGCCGGGGAAGGGCTGGGTGGGGGCGGTCTTCTGGAGCGCGTGCTGCGGTACGGCGCGCTCCTCCATCCCGTGGACGGGCTTTCCCGTGACGCGGTCGAGGATGTAGTACATGCCGGTCTTGCTGCCGTAGACGACGACCCGGCGCTTCCGCCCGTCGATCAACAGGTCCGCCAGGACGGGGGACATGACGTTGTCGTAGTCCCAGATGTCGTGGTGGACGGACTGGAAGTGCCAGCGCCGTTCGCCCGTCTTGGCGTCGATGGCGACCAGGCAGTTGGAGAACAGGTTGTCGCCGGCGCGTGAGGAGCCGTCGGTGCGGGGGTAGGGGTTGCCGAACGTCCAGTAGACCAGGCCGAGTTCGGGGTCGATGGCAGGGTGGATCCAGCACACCGCGCCGCCGTTCTTCCAGGAGTCGCCCGCCCAGGTGTCGTGGCCGTACTCGCCGGGGCCCGGGGTGCCCCAGAACGTCCAGGCGAGTTCCCCGGTCGCTGCCTCGATCGCGTATCCGCGGCCGCGGGCTCCGGCGGTGCTGCCCTCGGTGCCGATGTAGATCAGGCCGTCCCAGTAGACGACCGCACCGGCCAGACCGCCCGAACTGCCCCCGCACTGACCGCTCTCGGGGTCGCAGCCGGGGTCGCCCTGGTCCTCGACGAGCAGCTCGCGGGTCCAGACCACGGCACCGGTCTTCTGGTCCAGGGCGTGGACGACGTTGGCGCCGGAGATGGTGAAGGCGAGCCCCTGCCCCAGGGCGACGCCGCGCATGTTGGTGGTCTCGGTGCCGACGTCGGTCTTCCAGCGGACGGCTCCCGTACGGCCGTCGACGGCGAAGACGTTCTGCTGGGTCGTGACGGCGTAGAGGATGCCGTCCTGCGCGATGACCGCGCACTGCTGATGGGCCGAGGTGGACCCGCCCTCCAGGTTGAGGTGCCAAGCCCCGCGCAGCGTGCGGACGTTGGTCGTGGTGATCTGCTTCAGCGACGAGTAGCTGTGGTTGCCGAGGTTGCCGCCCGCCTTGGGGTAGTCCTTGGCGGTGGCCCGGTGTGACTGGGACGGCACGGGGAGCGCCAACTCGCCGGAGTTCTCGGCTGCTTGGGCGACGGACGTGCCGAGCAGGGCGACGGTGCCCGCCGTCCCGAAGGTCGTCGACGTGAGAAAGCTGCGTCTGTCCATGATCCCTCTTTCGTGGCATGCACCTGCAGGCATGAAGTGGGTCAGGCAGTGGGGGAGGGAGGAGCGCTGCGGCTCGTGGTCCGCTGTACGGTTTTCAGAACCCGTAGTGCGGTTGCCGATACGTTAGAGATGGGCCCCGAGTGTGGCAAGGGGGTGTAGCACGACTTGTTCAGTCGTCGAGGCGGGCGGGCAGCACGCTGCGCGGGATCGGGCCCTTGTTCCGGCGGCCCTGCCCCATTTCCTCCCAGGCGTGGGCGAGTAGGCCCACGGAACGGCTGAGGACGAACAGACCGCGGGCGAGCGGCGCGGGAAAGCCCAGTTCGGCGTAGATGACGGCGGTGGCGCCGTCGATGTTCATGGGCACGGGACGGGGATGTCGCAGCAGTGCTTCCTCCACGGCCAGGGCGGCGTTGAGGTGGTCGCCGTGGACGATCCCGTCCTCGACCGCCTGGCGGACCAGGCCGATCAGCGGGTCGCGGCGCGGGTCGACCGGGTGGAAGCGGTGTCCGAAGCCGGGCAGATAGCGGGAGCGCTGTTGCCACTCGGCCATGACCGCGCGAGCCGCGTCCGCCCAACTGCCCTCGCTCGCACGGCGGTTGCGGATGTCCTCCAGTAGCTCCACGCACTGCTGCCCGGCACCGCCGTGCGAGTCGCCGAGCATGTTGACGCCGGTGGCGATCGCGTTGTTGAGGCCGATTCCGCAGGTGGCGGCCATGCGGGTGGCGGCGATCGAGGGGGCCTGCGGGCCGTGGTCCACGCCGGCGACGAGAGCGGCCTCCAGCAGGGCCGACTCGCGGGCGCCGGGCAGGTCGCCGCGCAGGAGCAGCCAGATGACGTCCACCAGGCCGACGGAGCCGATCAGGGACTGGACGGGGCGGTCGCGGAGCTCGATGCTGCCGGGTTCGATGTGGCTGATGGCGGTGGCCCACCACTGCGCGCTCTCGTCGGCGCTCATGACGCGGCCGCCTCCTCGGCGGCCTCGGACGCCCAACGGCGGGCCAGACGTTGCCGTTCGTGGTTGTGCTCGCCGAGCAGCGGGGGACTGGTCAGGGGTGCGAACGCCTCCCCGTCGAAGAGCACGCCGCTGCCCACCACCCGCAACGGTTCCCCGGCGCGTCCGGGGTGCTCCAGTTCGGCGACGAAGCGGCGGTGGTCCAACTGCGGTTGTTCCAGGGCCTGTGGCACGGTCAGCACGCGGGCGGCGGGCACTCCGGCCGCGTTGAGCTCGCTCTCCCACGCGGCCGCCGGCTTGGTCGACAGGGCCGCGTCGAGGGCGGCGTTGAGCTCGGCGCGATGGGTCTTGCGCTGTTCCCGCTCGCTGAAGCGCGGATCGGTGACGAGTTCGGGTGAGCCCACCAGGTGGCAGAGGGTCTCGAACTGGCGCTGCTGATTGGCGGCGATGTTCAGGGGCCCGTCGAGGGTGTGGAAGGTCCCGGAGGGAGCCGCGGTGGCGTTCTGGTCGCCCAGGGGCCTGGGCGGGACTCCGCTGACGAGATAGTTCGACACGGCCCAGCCCATCGCCGACAGGGACACCTCCAGCATGGAGACGTCCAACCGGCTGCCCTGTCCGGTGCGTTCGCGGTGCAGAAGAGCCGCGCTGATGGCGAGGGCGGCCATCAGGCCTCCCGTGGTGTCGCAGATCGGGAAGCCGACCCGCTGGGGCGCCGTGTCGGGGGTGCCGGTGATGCTCATCATTCCGGTCAGGCCCTGGACGATCTGGTCGTAGGCGGGGGCGTCGCTCATCGGGCCGGTGTGACCGAAGCCGGAGATGGAGCAGTAGACGAGGCGTTCGTTGATCCGGCCGAGCCGGTCCGTGTCGTAGCCCATCCGGGCCAGGACGCCCGCCCGGAAGTTCTCCAGCAGGACGTCGGCGCCGCCCAGGAGGGTCTCGAAGCAGGCCTGGTCGGCGGGGTCCTTGAGGTCGAGTTCAAGAGATTTCTTGCCCGCGTTCTGGGCCAGGAAGGAGGCCCCGATGCCGTCGCGGTTCAACGCGGGATCGGGGCCGAGACTGCGCGCGAGATCGCCTTGCCCGGGTCGCTCGATCTTGACCACTTCGGCGCCCAGGAGCATGAGTTGGTAGCTGCAGTAGGGCCCGGCCAGCACGTTCGTGAGGTCCAGAACGCGGATGCCGTCGAGCGGGCGGACGTGCATGGGACGTCTCCTTCCGGGCGCCGCGCACGGCGCCGGTTGCCGGCGTGTTCGTCAGCCGCGCGGCCCCAGGGGGTGGTCGAAACCCTGGGAGGCGATGCGCGCGGCCACCTGTGTCAGGTCGTGCGCGAAGTCCTTGGTCACGCGGTCCGGGATGCGCGCGGAGGGGCCGCTGAGCGAGAGCGAGGCGACCACCACGCCCGAGTGGGTCGTGATGGGCACGGCGACCGCCGTCAGGCCAACGTCACGCTCGCCGTGGCTGATCGCGTAGCCGCGTGTCGTGGCCTCCTCGGCCCACTGCCGCAGCTGCTCGACATGTGCCACCCCGTGCGGCGAGGCGGCTGCGACCCGCTGGAGCAGACCGTCGGTCGCCCCGATGAGGAGCACCTTGGACGAAGCGCCCGCCCACAGGGGCAGTTCATCACCGACCCGCACCACGTGCCGCAGCGGCTGTGGGCTCTCCTGCTGGGCCACACAGACACGGTGGATGTCACGGCGGATCATCAGGTTCGCCGTCTCACCGCGCCGGTCGGCCAGATCCCGCAGCAGTTTCTGTGTGTCCGGCGGCAACTCCCAGCTGGTGTGGGCGAGATGGGCCCAGCGCCACAGCCCGGGTCCGGCCGAGTAACCGGCGGGCGTGGCCCACAGCAGCCCGTACTGCTCCAGGGTCTGCACCAGCCGCACCACGGTGGTCTTCGGCAGTCCGGTGGCCTCGACCATGTCCCGCAGCGGAACGGTGGGCTGATCCTCGGTCAGCAGCGACAGGATGTCCAGCGCCCGGCGCACACTGCGTACGCCGCCCTGGCCTTGCTCCGCGTCCACGGTCTCTCCTTCACGGCTCGGGGAAACGCGCCGGACCTGCCCGCCGTACGGGCACCGGCACCTGGGGCGACAGCTTCCACCAGTCCGGGTTCCCGGGAGAACCGCCGGTCGCGACTTCCTTTCGCGCGGCCTCTTGCCACGGACTCCCGGCGCCCGTACGTTACACGCCAGTCCGCACAGCAGTCCACGAAAACCACCAGATGGTTTTTGGAGGTGTGATGCTGCAAGACCTCCTGAAGGCGGCCGGCGGAACCGACGTCGTCGAGGTGCTCCCTTTCGTCTCAGGCTCGTGGGGCGGCGAGGGCCCGCTCCTGGAACGCACCGGCCCCTACCTGCGCCGCACGGTCAGCCGAACCCCGACCGCGACCCCCACCGAGATCGACCTCGCCCTCACCAAGGCCCGCGCCTACGCCCCACAGATCGCGGACCTCGCCCCCGCCGCACGCGCCGACATACTGGAGACCGCCTCCCGAGCGGCCCGGGCCCACCGCGACCCACTCGCCCGCCTCCTCGCCCTGGAACTGGGAAAACCGCTCAAGGACAGCCGCACCGAGATCGACCGCGTGGCCTCCACCTTCGCCGTGTGCGCCGCCGAGGCCCGCCGGATCGACGGCGAGACCCTCCCGGTGGCCGGCTGGTCCACGGGCATCGGCAACACCGCCTTCACCTACCGCGCACCGGCCGGCGTCGCCCTCGCCATCACCCCGTTCAACGCCCCGGCCAACCTCCTCGCCCACAAACTCGGCGCCGCCTTCGCCGCCGGCAACACGACCCTCGTCAAGGCGCCCCCGCAGGCCCCGGCCACCTCCGCCGCCGTCGTCGCCCTGCTCCTGGACAGCGGCATGCCCCACCAGGCGGTCCAACTCCTGCACGGCTTCGGCGACATCGGCGCCGTACTGTGCGCCTCCGAACAGGTCGACGTCATCAGCTTCACCGGCAGCGCCACCACCGGCACCGCCGTGGCCCGCGCCGCGGGCGCCAAACGCCTCGCCCTCGAACTCGGCGGCAACGCGGCCACGATCGTCTGCGAGGACGCCGACCCCGCAGCGGCCGCCGCGGTCTGCGCCCGCACCGGCTACAGCAACTCCGGCCAGAGCTGCATCTCCGTCCAGCGCGTCTACGTGCACCGCAGCCGCTGCGCCGACTTCCTCGACGCCCTCACCGCGGCCGTGGACGCACTCGTCGTCGGCGACCCCTTCGAGGACACCACCGACGTCGGCTCCATGGTCGACGAGCAGGCCGCCGAGCGCGTGGTCGCGTGGACGAAGGAAGCCAAGGACATGGGCGCCACCATCGTCCGCGGCGGCACCCGCGACGGCGCAACGGCCGCACCGACCATCGTCGCCGACCCGCCGCCCACCGCCTCGGTCGTCGTCCACGAGGTCTTCGGCGCCCTCGTGGCCGTGCTGCCGTACGACGACTTCGACACCGTCGTCGAACAGTGCAACGCGAGCCGCTACGGACTCCAGGCAGGCCTGTTCACCCACGACATCGGCCGCATCCTCACCGCCTGGCGGCGCCTGGAGGTCGGCGGCCTCATCGTCAACGGATCCTCCAACTTCCGCCTCGACCACGTCCCGTTCGGCGGGGTGAAGGACTCCGGCTTCGGCCGCGAGGCTCCCCGCTGGCTCATCGACGACTTCACCGTCGTCAAGACACTCGTCCTGCGCGGTCTGTCCGTCTGGGGCGATCGCCGAGAGCTGCCCGGGGAGGGTCAGTGACGACCGCGGCCGAGGCCCTCGTTGCCCAACTCGCCTCCTACGGCGTCGAATACGTCTTCGGCACCTGCGGGCACACCAACATCGCCCTCCTCGACGCCCTCGGCCCCAGCCCCATCGAGTTCGTCATCGCCCGCCACGAACAGGCCGCCGCCCACGCCGCCGACGGCTACGCCCGCGCCACCGGCCGCCCCGGCGTCCTGCTCACCCATGTCGGCCCCGGCATGATGAACGCGGTCACCGGCGTCGCCACCGCCGCCCTGGACTCCATCCCCCTGGTCGTGATCACCGGCGACATCCCCTCCTACTACTCCGGCCGCCACCCCCACCAGGAGGTCAACCTCCACGCGGACGCCGACCAGAGCGCGATCTACCGGCCGTTCTGCAAACGGACCTGGCAGGTCCAGCACGTGCGCGACCTGGCCCGGATCACCGAGCGCGCCTTCTGGACCGCGACCAGCGGCCGTCCCGGAGCGGTCCTGATCAACGTCCCCATGGACCTGTTCAGCCGTCGGATCGAGCCCTACGACGGTGCGCATCCGTTGCCCGTCCACGTGAGCCGCCCCGGACTGGACGAGGCGAGCGCGGCCCGCATCGCCGAGGCGCTCACCGAAGCCGAACGCCCGCTGATCTACTTCGGCGGCGGTATCCGTGAACCCCGGGCCCGCGCAGCCCTGTCGGAACTCGCCGAGCATCTCGACATCCCGCTCGCCCACTCCCTGATGGGCAAGGGCATCGTGCCCGACCGGCACCCGCTGCTGCTGGGCATGCCCGGCTTCTGGGGACTGGACAGCACCCACCGGCACACCAAGGGCGCCGATGTCGTCCTGGCCCTGGGCACCCGGTTCGCGGAGACCGACGCCAGCTCCTGGGAGAGCGCCCACACCTGGAACTTCCCGCCTAGCCGGCTGATCCAGATCGACCTCGACCCGGCGGAGATCGGCCGCAACTACCCCGTCGAGATCGGCGCGGTGGCCGACGCGGGACTCGCACTCGACGCCATCACCGCGGCGGTGCGCACCCGACGACCCCGGACGGTGACCCGGCCCGGACTGCGCGAGGCCATCGCCGAAGCCCGCCACACGGTCTTCTCCGCCGCCCGGGAAGCCGGCCGCAGCGACGACTTCCCGCTCCGCCCCCAGCGCATCCTGGCCGACCTGCGCGACGCCCTGCCCGCTGACGCGGTGCTGGTGACGGACGTCGGCTGGAACAAGAACGGCGTCGCCCAGTGCTACGAACTCCCCGCCGAGGGCCGCTTCATCACCCCCGGCGGCGCCTCCACCATGGGATTCGGACCGGCCGCGGCCGTCGGCGTCCAGATCGCCGAGCCCGACCGGGCCGTGGTCGCCCTGATCGGCGACGGCGGCATGAGCGCCCAACTGCCCGCCGTACCCATGGCCGTGGAACAGGGCGCGCCCGTGCTCTTCGTCGTCATGAACAACCGCGCCCACGGCACCATTGCCGACCTCCAGGCCTCGGCCTTCGGCCGGTCCTACGGCTGCGAGTTCACCGACGCGCAGGGACGGCCGTACAGCCCCGACTTCGCGGGCTACGGCGAGACCTGCGGGGCCGACGGCTACGCCATCGCCGCACCCGGCGACCTGGCCAAGGCCCTCCGCGACGCCCTCGCCCGACGCCGTCCCGCGGTACTCGACGTACCGATGGTCAACGAGCCGGTGCCTACGCCCGGCCACTGGAACATCAAGGACATCTACGCCGGCAGATTCCCCGACGGCGCCAACTGACCTGCTCAGCAAGCCGCTTCGACCTCCCCCACACCTCTTCACCCACCACACGTCTTCCATGAGGTGACCGCAATGTCCCGCTCCCCGAGGCCTTCGGCCCCACGCACCATGCTCGTCGGCGCCGTCGCCCTGGCCGCGGCTCTGGCCGCCTGCAGCGCCCCCGGTGACGACAGCGACGACGCCAAGTCCGACTCCGGCCCCATCAAGATCGCCGTCGTGGACGCCCGCAGCGGCCAGCTGTCCTCCCTGGGCGACTGGGAGTGGAAGGGCGCCAAGCTCGCCGTCGACGAGTGGAACAAGAAGGGCGGCATCGACGGACGCAAGATCCAGATCAAGTCCTTCGACGACCAGGGCGACCCCACCACAGGCACCAACCTCGCCCGCAAGATAGCCAGCGAGAAGTACATCGCCATGATCGGCACCGCGGAGAGTGCGGTCACCATCGCCATGGCACCCGTCCTGAAGCAGTCCGAGATCCCCAACATCACCTCGGGCCAGGCGGACGCGCTGGTCGAGCAGAAGAGCGAGTTCCTCTTCCTCAACGGGCCCACCAGCACGACCTACGACACCACGCTGGCCAAGTACCTGATCCAGGACAAGGGCTACCAGCGGATCGCGGTGATCACCAACAACGGATCCTTCGGCAAGGGCGAGCATGACGCCTTCACCAAGGCCGCGGGCGACCTCGGGGTCAAGGCGCTCACCGACCAGGTGGTGACCACCGACCAGAAGGACTTCAGCGCCGCGCTCACCGCGATCCGCTCCAAGAAGCCACAGGTCGTCTTCATCGGCTCCGAAGAGGTCGAGGCAGGGCTCATCGTCAAGCAGGCCCGCGACCTGGGCATCACCGCCCCCTTCGCCGGCGCCGCCCCGCAGGGCACACCCGTCTTCATCGACACCGCCGGCACGGCCGCCGTCGAGGGCACCATCGTCAGCTCGCCCTACCTCAGCAACGACAGCAGCCCCGCCGCCCAGAAGTTCGCCGCCGCCTACCAGGCCGCCTACGGCGAGGAGGCCGAACTGCACGGCGCCAAGGCCTACGACGGCGCCAACATCCTGCTCACCGCCCTGAAGTCCAGCAAGGTCGCCACCGGCAAGGAACTCGCCGACGCCATCCGGGCCACGCGCTACGACGGACTGCTGGGCCGGTTCCGGTACGGCGAGAACGGCGTCGGGATCACCGAGACCAGCATCGGCGTCATCCGCGACGGCAAGCTCGTAGAGGAGAAGTGAGACCGTCGTGCAGGAGACCCTTCAGACACTGGTCGGCGGCCTGAGCCTCGGCGCCGTCTACGCCCTGGTCGCCATGGGCTTCTCGCTGGTGTACCGGACGATGGGCCTGGTCAACTTCGCCCACGCCGACATCGCCATGATCGGCGCGTACGCGGCCTCCACCTTCTACCTCACCTCGCACCTGCCCTTCGCGCTCGCCATGGTCGTCTCCATCGTCATCACCGGCGCGATCGGCCTGGTCATCGAACGCGTCCTGAGGCCGCTGGAGAACAAGGACTTCGACCTGATGCTGATCGGCACGATCGGCTTCGGGATCGTCCTGCAGGCGGTGGCCATCCTCATCTGGGGGAGTACGGGGCGAGCCATGCCCTCCCCGGTGCGGACCGCGCCGCTGGACCTCTTCGGGGTGCGGGTGCGCACGTACGACCTGCTGGTGATGGCGGTCGCCGCGCTCGCCGTCGTGGGCCTCGGCTTCTTCCTGTCCCGCACCAAACGGGGCGTGGCCATGCAGGCCGTCGCCATGGACCACGAAGCCGCCACCGCGGTCGGGATCAACGTGGGCCGCAGCAACGCCCTCGCGTTCGCCATCGGAGCAGGCCTGGCCGCCCTCGCCGGCGGTCTGGTCGGCCCCATGCTCTACGTGGACGCCTCCCTCGGCGGGGCCCTGGGCATCAAGGGCTTCGCCGCGGCCATGCTCGGCGGCTTCGGCTCCATCCACGGAGCCGTCGTCGGCGGCATCGCCATCGGCGTCCTCGACTCCTACACCGCCGGCCACTTCCAGGGCTACTCGGTCCTCGCCACCTTCCTCGTCTTCACCGTGGCGATCATGATCCGGCCCATGGGGATCTTCGGCGAAAGGACGGTCAGCCGCGCATGAAGTCCCGCCTCGCCGCCGTGGCCGCACTGGTCGTCGCCGCCTGGGCCCTGCCGTACGGCCTGGGCAGCTACACCATCCACGTCGTCGACATCGCCCTCATCTACGCCCTGCTCGCCATCGGCATGGGTCTGGCCATGGGCATCTCCGGCCAGATCAACCTCGCCCAGGTCGCCTTCTTCGGCGTGGGCGCCTACGTCGTCGCGATCCTCACCACCGACAACGGATACGGCTTCTGGGTCGCCGCCGTCCTCGCCGTCCTGGCCACCGCCGCCACCGGCCTCTTCGTCGGCATCCCCGCCCTGCGCATGCAGTCCCACTACCTCGGCATCGTCACCCTCGGCCTGGCGCTGGGCTTCATCAACTGGATCACCAACGCCGACGTCACCGGCGGCGCCGACGGCATCTCCGGCGTCCCCGTACCCACCCTGCCCGGCCTGGACCTGTCCAGCGAGTACCTCTACTACTACCTGGAAGTCGTCGTCTTCGGCGCGGGACTCGTCTTCGGCCTGTTCGTCGTCCACACCTCACTGGGCCGCCGACTGCGCGCCATGCGCGACGACGCCCTCGCCGCCGGCGCCATGGGCGCGGAGATCCCGCTGCTGCGCATGACGGCCTTCGTCCTCGCCAGCCTCTACGGCGGCCTGGCGGGCGTCCTCTACGCCGGACTCATCCGATACGTCGCACCCGAGACCTTCTCCATCGGCAACATGTTCATCCTGCTGGCCATGGTCATCATCGGCGGCCGGCGTTCGCTGGTCGGCTGCGTGGTCGGCGCCGTCGGCCTCACCCTGATCCGCGAATGGCTCTCGGACTTCTCCGCCTACGCCCAACTCGGCTACGGCGTGGTCGTCGTCCTCATGGTGGTCTTCGCGCCCACCGGCCTGGCCGGCATCCCCGCCCGCCTGCGGGACCTCTACCACCGACGCTTCGGCAGTGGTGACACCCGGGCCGAACTGCGCCCCTTCACCCCGTACCCGCCGGGACCCCGGCCGGCCAAGGACCAGACCCTCCTCGCCGTCCAGGACATCACCAAACAGTTCCGCGGACTGCGCGCTCTCGACGAGGTGACCCTGACGGTCAGGGCGGGGGAGATCAGAGGAGTCGTCGGCCCCAACGGGTCGGGAAAGACCACCCTGTTCAACGTCATCAGCGGCTTCTACCGCGCCACGTCCGGCACGGTCCGCTTCGCCGACGCCGACACCACCACGGCCCGCCCCTACGTCCTGTCGCTGGCCGGAGTGGCCCGCACCTTCCAGAACCTCCGGCTCTTCGGTCAACTCACCGTGCGGGAGAACATCCTGGTCGCCCTCGACCGCACCCGCACCCGCACCATCTGGCAGTACGCCGTGTGGCAGCCCGGCGTCCTGCGCCGCGAACGCCGGCTGCGCGCCGAGGCCCAGCAGCTCCTCGACCGCTACGGCCTCGCCGACTTCGCCGAAGCGGCCCCCGCCGCCCTGCCGTACGGCATCCAACGCCGTATCGAGATCGCCCGGGCCATGGCCGCCCGCCCCCGTCTGCTCCTGCTCGACGAACCGGCCGCAGGGCTCAACGGCGAAGAGGTCCAGCAACTGGTCCGTATCGTCCGCTCGATCAGGGACAGCGGGACCACCGTCGTCCTCATCGAGCACAACATGGGCCTGGTCATGTCCCTGTGCGAGAAGGTCACCGTTCTGTCCAGCGGCAAGGTCATCGCCGAGGGCACCCCCGGCGAGGTCGTCGCCGCGCCCGAGGTCATCGAGGCCTACCTCGGCGACTCCGACCTGTCCGAACTCGGCCTGAGCACCGAACTGCCGGCTCCGCGCCCGGCCCCCGCCGAGGAGACCACCTCATGAGCGTCAGCAGGGCGGGCGAGGCCGAACGCCTCACCGTGGAGGACCTCAGCGTCCACTACGGCGGCGTGCGAGCCGTACGCTCCATCGGCTTCACCGTCGCTCCCGGTGAGTCGGTCGGGATCATCGGCGCCAACGGAGCCGGCAAGACCTCAACGCTCAAGGCACTCATGGGACTTGTGCCCCGCAGTGGCGGCCGCATCCGCCTGGGCGAGCGTGACCTCACCAAAGTGCGAGCCCGGGACATGGTCCGCCTCGGCATCGGATACGTCCCCGAGGGTCGCCATGTCTTCCCCGGACTCCCCGTGGAGAAGAACCTGATGCTCGGCGCGTACTCGCGCGCCTGGGACAAGGAGACGTACGGCCAACTCGACCAGATCCACACCCTGTTCCCCGCCCTCGCCGGAATGCGCGACCGGCTCGCGGGTGCCCTGTCCGGCGGCGAACAGCAGATGCTCGCCATCGGCCGGGCCCTGATGACCCGCCCCCGTCTGCTCGTCCTGGACGAACCCTCGATGGGCCTGTCACCCAAACTCGTCGGCAGCATCCTCGACGTCCTGCTGACCCTGCGGGGGGAGGGGCTCAGCCTGCTGCTCGTCGAGCAGAACGCGAAGCTCACCTTCGGCGCCACCAGCCACTGCCTGGTCATGGAGAACGGGGAGGTGGCCATGAACGGCCCCTCCGATGAGCTCCGTCACGACCCCCGGGTCAGGGAGGTGTACCTGGGCCTGTGAAGGGACTTCCCCGCAGCCATGCGAGTTGGTAGAGATAACGGACTGGTTCGTACATTACTGCGGGAGCGGCCGTGACCCAGGACTCGTATCTCGTCGGCCTTGTCGGATCGGGCATCGGCCGCTCGCTCAGCCCCGAACTCCACCAGCGCGAGGCCGACCGGCACGGCGTGCGCTACCTCTACCGGCTCCTCGACATCGAAACGCTCGCGCTGCCCGCCGAGGACGTCTGGCGCATCACGTACGCCGCCCGGGACTGCGGCTTCAACGGACTGAACGTCACCCACCCCTGCAAGCAGCTCATCGCCGCGCAGCTCGACGAACTGACGGCGCCGGCCGCCCGCCTCGGCGCGGTCAACACGGTCGTCTTCACCTCCGAAGGCCGCGCGGTCGGCCACAACACCGACATCACCGGCTTCGGCGCGGCCTTCACCCGCGGGCTGCCCGACGCACCCCTGCGGCATGTGATCCAGCTCGGCGCCGGAGGAGCCGGCGCCGCCGTCGCCTTCGCCCTGCTCGACCTCGGCGTCGCCCGCCTCACCGTCGTGGACACCCTCACCGAACGCGCCCACACCCTGGTCAAGGCACTCAACCAGGACGCCGGAGGCGAACGAGCCGAAGCCTGCCTCCCCGAACACCTCGAAGCGGAACTGGCGGGCGCCGACGGCGTCATCAACGCCACCCCCGTCGGCATGGCGGCCCACCCCGGCACCCCGCTGCCCGTCTCCGCACTCCACGACGGCCTGTGGGTGGCCGACCTCGTCTACCGCCCGCTGGAGACGCCCTTGCTGCGCGCCGCACGCAGCCGCGGATGCCGCGCCCTGCACGGTGGCGGGATGCTCGTCCACCAAGCGGCGGACGCCTTCCGGGAGTTCACGGGCCTCGAGCCACGAACCTCGTCCATGCTGGCCGACTTCGCGGACCTCACGGCGGCGCCGGAGGCGCACACCTGACACCGAGGACATCCAGCACCTGCCCGACCGTCGCGTCCAGCGTGCTGCCCGCCGGGATCACCGTCTCGACACCGCCGGGCAGCAGGTCCAACGCCCGGTACCACGACCGGAGTTCGTCCTTGCCGACGGTGTCGGCGATGGGCTTGGTGGCGTGCCGGGACAGGGTCTCCTCGAAGGGGACGTCCAGGTAGAAGCAGTGCGCGCGGTCACCGTAGTCGGTGAGGAGTCCGGCGAGCATGTCGCCGTAGTGGGCGACGTACAGGATGCCTTCCAGCACCGTGTGAAAACCGTGTTCCAGGGCGTGCCGCACGGTCAGATCGATCAGGCCGATGTTCGCGGCGCCGGGGACGTCACGTTCGCGCAGCACATCGCGGCGCAGTGTGTCCTGACTGACCAGGGCGATGCCTCTGCCGTAGCGCTCGCGCAGCCCCGCGGCCACCGAGCTCTTCCCGCTCGCACTGTTTCCGCGCAGCACGATCAGCCTGGTGGGGGAGGGGACCGTCGTCACCCGGGGGACCCTACCCTCGGTCGCCGGGGTGCCGGCCGTGCCCCGTGCGAAGGAACTCGCGGGCGCCGCGCAGGCGTGTGGTGATGCGCCTCTGTGTGGCGGTGCTGTCGAGGCGGACGTCGAGGGCGCCGGGTGTGCGGCTGTCGGTTCGGCGTCCAGCGGGCAGTCGGGTCGGGTCGAGGCCGTCGCGGCGGGCGATGAGGACCCCGAGTTCGTGGCGGCTGAGGGCGTCCGGTCCGGCGAGGTGGAAGATGCCGGGCCGGTCGGATGCCGCGAGTTCCAGCAGGGCGGAGGCGAGATCCTCGACGTGCACCGGGCAGCGGATGGTGTCGGTGAACAGGACGCCGTCGTCGGTGCCCGTCGCCAGGCCGTGCACCATGCGCTCGTGCGCGGATCCGCCGTTTCCGATGATCAACGAGGTGCGAGCGACCGCGGCGGCCGGCGCCAGGAGCCGCACCGCGCTCTCGGCGGCGGCCTTCGCCGCACCATACGGGGTGACCGGATCGGGCAGGCAGCTCTCGCCGTAGTGAATCCGGGACCCGGAGAACACCGCGTCGCTGGAGACATGCACCAGACGGCAACCGCGACGCGCGGCGGCCATCGCCACGCGGATCGAGCCGTCGGCCGTGACCGCCCAGTCGCTCTGTCCACTCGTCGCGTTGATGACGACGTCGGGGGCGACCGAGGTCAGAACCTCGTCGATCCATTGGGGGACACGAAGGTCGACGTGGTGCCACGAGGCTCCGGGGGTGCCGCCGGGGCGGGACTGGTACGTCGCGGCCGTCTCCCGGCCCGCGGCCGTGGCCCGACGCACGAGCTCCGTTCCCAGAAACCCGCTCCCGCCGATGATCAGCACTCTCATGGCGCCCCACCGTAAGGCACGCCAGCAGCTCAGTGGCCGGCCTCGGCCAGGAGCTGCCGTGCCGTGCCCAGGGCCTGTTCGGCGTAGGAGCGGCCGAAGAGCACGGCGTGGACCAGGAGCGGGAAGAGCTGGTGCAGGCCGACGCGCTGCTGCCAACCGGCGGCGAGGGGTGTGGCGTCCTGGTAGCCCTCCAGCACCTCCGTGAGATGGGGACAGCCGAAGAGCTGAAGCATGGCGAGGTCGGTTTCGCGATGCCCGCCGTGTGCCGCCGGATCGATCAACCACACATGGCCGTCGGCACCCCACAGCACATTGCCGCTCCACAGATCCCCGTGCAGCCGCGCAGGTACCTCACGCGGCCCGGCGAGGTCGGCCAGGCGCTCGCAGACCCGCTCCACCACGACCGCCTCGTCGCGCAGCACGGTGCCACGGTCGACGGCCTGACGAAGATAGGGCAGCACCCGGTGCTCGGCGTACCAGCGGGGCCAGTCGCTTCCCGGCACATTCCGCATCGGGGCGAGCCCGATGTACGCCTCGGAATCACCACCGGGAGGTGGCGCCCCGAACGCCGCCGCACCAGCGGCATGCAGCCCGGCGAGCTCACGGCCGAACCGCACCGCGGCCCCGGCACTGGGCCGCCCCTCCGCCACCCAACCGGTCACCAACCACTGCCGATCAAGGCCGTGAACGACCGGCACCCGCACCGCCCCCGCATCGGCCAGCCACCCCAGCCCGGCGGCCTCGGCGCGCGCGGCCCTTGCACTCCCGGCCTCCTTGACGACCACCGGCCCACCGTCCAGCGCGACTTCGGTGACCACACCGGTCAACCGCCGCCGTGCCACCACCGCACGCCCGGTCAGCCGCGCGGCCACAGCCCCGGGCCCGTCACCTTCCTCGCGCACTACTCCTGGCCTCCGTCCGCCCCGCAGAACCCCGGCGTGATCAACCGCCGCCCAGGCCGTATGCCGGCTTGCGCACCATGAACACGTCGACCGGGTCCTCCGACTCGGTGGTGAACCCGTGCCGCTCGTACAGCCGTCGGGCCGCGCTGCCCTGGAGCACGTTCAACCGGACCAACAGGCCGTCGCGGTCGCACCGCTCCAGCAGCTCCCGCAGGACGCCCGAGCCGACACCGCTCCCCTGAAGGTGCGGCGCCACGAAGAAGTGTTCCAGCCAGTGGGCGTCCTCGGCGGGCCGCAGTGCCACGCAACCGGCGAACGCGCCGTCCACCTCGATGATCCAGGCGTACTCGGGGACGAAGCTGTCCCGCAGCCGCTGCCGTACCCGCTGCCCGTCGTAGCGCCCGAGCCGTTCCAGGTCCGGCCGCATCACCACGGCACGCAGCTCGACGATCACCTCGACGTCGGCCGTCGACGCCGACCGCAGTTCCCAGTGCGCCATGATCACCACGCTAGGGTAAATCGCATGCGTGTGCGGCGCGCACGTCGGTGTCGGCGATGTCGCCGACCCCGTGGCATCGTGGCGGCCATGCCCATCGAGGTACGCCCGGCTTCGGTCTTCGAGGACGTCAGTGCGGTGCTCGGACCGAAGTCGCCCACCGCCAACGTCTGCTGGTGCCTGAGCTACCGGATTCCCTCCAGGCTCAACAGCGAGCTGCGCGGTCCGGCCCGCGGAGAGTACGTCGCCGGGCTGTGCCGCGCAGAGCTCCCTCCGGGGGTGCTCGCCTACGACGGTGACGACCCCGTCGGCTGGGCCGCTGTGGCGCCGCGCTCGGAGACCTCCTTCGCCCGCAACCGGAAGATCCCCCACCTGGACGACCTGCCGGTGTGGTCGCTGTGGTGCATCCGCGTGCGCCCCGGGCATCGCAAGCAGGGGATCTCGCACGCCCTCATCACCGGAGCCGTCGACTTCGCCCGCTAGCACGGCGCACCGGTGATCGAGGCGTATCCCCTGGACAACGGTGACGCCCGGGTCGATCTGACGATGGCGTACGCCGGTATCCGCGGGAACTTCGAGCGTGCCGGATTCGTGCACGCCGCCGACACCACGTCCGTGCTGGCCGGCCATCCACGGATCCTGATGCGACTCGATCTGCGCTGACGGCGCATTTCTTCGACACGGGCGGCAACCTTTTCGGTTCCGGCGGCCACTGAGGGGTCGGAGGCTCTCTTCACCGGGCCTTGCACACAGCACGCGTGCTCCCGAACCACGTAAAGGACCTCATCCGTGGCGTCGTCCTCTTCACACCGTCGTCGCCCCGCTCGGCGGGGCACCTGGGTGCTCTCCTCGATCGTCGTGGCGACCGTCGCGCTCGTCGCCTCCCTGATCGTGGCCTTCGTCCCCGACGACGGGCACGAGACCACCGCATCCGCGGTGGGCGCCGAGTCGAGCGCGACGCCCACGACACCGGGCCCGACGCCCTCCTCGCCATCCCCGAAGGCGACGGCGACGGCCACGAAGGCCAAGCCCTCCACCACGCCGTCGCCGACCGCGAGCACCCCGAAGGCCCGGCCCTCGACCACCAGCCCCCGGCAGACAGCCGCCGCGGTGGGATCACTGGCCGGACGGATCCGCCCCGGGACCACCTACGAAGGGGTGGCCACCTTCTACGACACCGGCAACGGTGACGGCGCCTGCTCCTACGGTCCCACCGACGACACCATGACCGCGGCGATGAACCACACCGACTACGAGACCTCCCAGGCCTGCGGAGCGTATGTCCTCGTGCGCGCCGGTGGTGCCTCCGTGACGGTCCGGATCACCAACGAGTGCCCGCTGCCCTGCGCGCCCGGGCAACTCGACCTCAGCCCCCAGGCCTTCGCCAAGCTCGCCGCTCCCTCGCGCGGCCAGATCCCGATCACCTGGACTCTGCTCAGCCCCGCCACGTCCGAGAAGATCTCGATCCGCTACAAGACGGGCTCCACGCGCTACTGGTGCGGCATCCAGGCCAGCGGCCACCGCAATCCGCTGGCCCGCCTGGAGGTGCGCACGGGCAGTGGCTGGACCCGACTGGCCCGTACCGAGTACAACTACTTCCTCTCCGAGCAGGGCAGCGGGTGCGGCGGATCGATCAGGATCACCGACATCTACGGCGAGCAGCTGACGGTCGACGGGATCGCACTGCGTGCGGAGGCCGTGCAGCCGACCGGGGTCCAGTTCGCCGCGCACTGAAGACGAGCCACGGCTGTCAGCGCGTCGGCCACAACGCGCCGAGGATCACCCGCACTTGGCCCATCAGCCGTGGCAGGTCGAACTTCTCGGGTTCGGTGAGCGCGACGCGGCCGAAGTGTTCCGCACAGGCGACGAGGGCGTGGGCGAGGACCTGTGCGTCGAGCCCCGGATCACTCCGGTCGGTCAGGGCGAGGGAGAGCCACTTCTCGACCAGCAGCCGGAACCGCTCCCGGTCCGCCTCGATACGGTCGCGGACGACGGTCGGCATGTTGCCCGGCGGCAGCAGGATCAACCGCCAGGTGTCCGGGTCCTGGTGGAGCATGTCGGCCATCCGGCGCACCGCTTCGGAGGCGAACGCTGCCGGGTCGTGCAGCACGTCGGCGTCCGGAACGGTCCTGAGCAGCCGTTCGAAGGCGCGGGCCTGCTGCCGGTCGAGCAGCGCGGTCAGCAGGGCGTCGAGATTCTCGAAGGCACCGTAGACCACCGACCGGGCGACACCGGCCCGCTTGGCGATGGCGTCGATGGAGATCCGGTCGTAGCCGTCGCTGACGATGACGGCCAGGGCCGCGTCGAGCAGTTGCTCGCGGCGTTCCTCGATCGGCACGCGCGGGGCGTAGGGCCGTCGCCTGCGGGGCCTGTCCGGTGAATTCGTGGACGCTGACACCTTGGCAGTTTACGACACCCGTGTCTTAATTTACGACAGCGGTGTCGTAATCGAGTCGCGGTCCACGCCGCGGACACACAGGGAGCGGCTCCATGACGAGGTTCAAGCGCAGCGAGGTCCAACCGCACGAGGACTACGGCTTCTTCGGCCCCGGCTCGGTGGTGTGGAAGGTCTGGAGCTATCCGACCGCGCCGACCGTGGGTTTCCAGCGGGCCGTGGTGGTGGAGGAGCTCGACCCGCCGCTGGTGGCCGCCGTGCACGGGACCCAGGGCATCTACCAGCGCGCCCGTACGCGCTACGACCGGACCCTGCGGTACTTCGCGATGGTGGCCTTCGCCGGTTCGCGGGAGGTGTCCAAGGCCGCGGACATCCTGGTCAAGGTCCACTCCAAGGCGATCGGCGAGCTGCCGTACGGCGGCGGGACGTACGACGCCAACGACCCGGCCTCCCAGCTGTGGATCCAGCTCACCGGCTGGCACTCGATCCTCTACGCGTACGAGAAGTACGGTCCCGGCAAGCTCACCGCGCAGGAGGAGAAGGAGTACTGGGAGGCATGTGCGCTCGCCGCGGAGCTCCAGACGTGCTCCCCGGACGACGTCCCCCGCACCCGTGACGGGATACGGGCGTACTTCGAGGAGATGCGCCCCCGGCTGTCCGCCAGCCCGATCGCGCGCCAGGCAATGAACCACCTCCTGCGGACCGAGCTCGTACTGCCGCCGGTGCCGCTGTGGGCGAAGCCGGTGAGTCTGGCCGTCGCGAAGGCGCAGCGGATCGCCACGATCGCCACCATGCCGCGCTGGATGCGCGAGATGGCGGGGATCAGACAGTCCCGCCTGCTCGACCTCCTCATCGTGCCCGTCATGAAGGTGTCCTTCGCCCTCGCCCACCTCAACCCCAAGGTGGAACTGCGGCTGTTGGGCCTGCTGTCGCCCTCCACGGTCCCGGTGGTCGCCCCGATCAGGCTGGGCATCCCGCCCCGCAACGAGGAAGTACTGACCCCGGCGGAAGCCCGCGCCCGCTACGGATACGCCAAGCCCGCCGAAGCCCATCTCGAGTTCCGGGCCCGCCAGGCCGCCCGCGTCTTCGGCGACGGCAAGGCCCCCAGCGACCAGGGGCTCATCGAGTCCCAGGACGTCCTGGGCCCGCTGGCCTGATCAGCCGTCAGGCACTCCCGGGCCGACGCCGACGACTGTCGCCGGCCACGCCTCGGCCGCCGCGCGAAACCGCGCAGACCCGCTGCCCGCCACCGACGAGAACCGGTCGGCGGGCAGCGGTCCGCTGACGTGACGGGCGTCGGCACCTGCCGAAATGAGTGCTGACACCGATGGTGGCGGGTGTGGGGGCCGTGTCAGCGTGGAGACGACGCCGATCGAGCCGGTGGTGACACCCGGCCGCGGCGCCGCCCTGAAGACGTCGGCAGCCACGCACCACAAGGAGTACTTGTATCCATCCCCGTCAGATGCAGCCACCCCGACCTCTCGCGCAGCCGAAGGAGGTGACCCGTGGGGCACGCTGACACCCTCCTGGCCATGGGTGGCGCCTTCCTCGCGGCCGCCCTCCTCGCCCGCCTCGGCGGCAGGATCGGACTTCCGACCATCCCCCTGTTCATGCTGGCCGGCATCCTGCTCGGCCCGCACACACCCGGCATCGTGCTGGTCCAGGACGCCCACGACTTCGAGATGCTCTCCGCACTGGGCCTGGTACTTCTGCTGTTCTACCTGGGCCTGGAGTTCCACCTCGACGACCTCAGGAGCGGCGGCAGGCGGCTCCTGGCGGCAGGCGGCATCTACCTGGTGCTGAACGTCGGCGCGGGGCTGGGCTTCGGGTTCGCCCTGGGATGGGGCACCCGGGAGGCGCTGGTGCTGGCCGGCGTGCTGGGCATCTCCTCGTCCGCGATCGGCACCAAGATCCTCATCGACCTGGGCCGTCTCGGCCGCCCCGAGACACGCCTCATCCTGGGCGTCATCGTGGTGGAGGACATCTTCCTCGCCCTGTATCTCGCGGCACTTCAACCGGTCATCGGCGGCGCCCAAGGTGTCGCGGACGTGCTGTGGCAGGCGGGCAAGGCATTCGGCTTCCTGCTGGCCCTGGCCGCCGCGGCCCGCTACGGAACCCGGCTGGTCGGACGTCTGATCGCGGTACGCGACAACGAACTGCTCGTGATCAGCTTCCTCGGTGCGGCGGTTCTCGTGGCCGGTATCTCCGAGGTCCTGGGCGTCGCCGACGCCATCGGCGCCTTCATGGTCGGACTCATCCTCGCCGGCACCCCTTCCGCCGCCCGGATCCGCCGACTCGTGCACCCCTTGCGAGACGCCTTCGCGGCCATCTTCTTCTTCGCCTTCGGACTGGCCATCGACCCCGGCGTCGTCGCGAGCGTCGCCGGACCGGTGGCCGCGGCGGCGGCACTGACCGTGGTCATGAACATCGTCGCGGGACTCCTCGTGGCACGCCTGTACGGCTACGGTCCCGAGCGCGCCGCGGAGATCGCCACCACCCTGGTCGCCCGCGGGGAGTTCGCCCTGATCCTGGCCGCGATGGCGACCAGCGCGGGCCTCGACGACCGCCTCGCTCCGTTCATCGCCGGATACGTCCTGGTGCTCGCGGTCCTGGGCCCGGTCGTCGCCGGACGCTCCGAACTACTGGCCCGCGCCCTGGCGTTCATGGGTTCTCGGAGGCCGGGCCGCCAACCCTTGGCCGACACTTGTTTGCAGGGGCCACCTGTTAGGGAGAATGCATAGAGAGCCGGGCAGCGCGAGCCGGGACGTATCTCTGACCACGCTCATCGTGTGTCCAGCCAACCGCTCTCCCCAGCCCCGCACAGCGCATGGCGCGAAGGAGAAGGCATGCCCCGATCCGAGGACGAGCGTCTGGTCGCGCTCGAAGCACGCTGCGCATGTGACGATCCCCTGTTCGCCAGGGCGATGAGCATCGGACGCCCGCGTCGCCCCCGTGAGTTCCGGCGCACGGGGGCCTGGTGGTCCCTGGCCGTCGCGACGGCCATCCTGATCGGCGGGGTGATCGTGGCGAACGGGCTGCTCATCGCCACTGGCCTGGTAGGGGTTGGCCTGGCCGCGCAGTTGCTCGATCCGCCAACCTGACACTCCCTCACCACCAGTTCTACCAAAGCTAGTTGTGTCTAGGAGTTCTTCGCCGCCCGGGCCCGATGAGCCGCGACGGTCGTCCGGCTCGCGCACGCGTTGGAGCAGAACCGGCGTGTGCGGTTCCGCGACTGGTCCACGAAGTAGTTGTCGCACCCGGCCGCGGCGCACCGCCCCAGCGTCACCGCCGGATCCCCGGCCACGACCAGGGCGAGCTTGGCGGCGATCAGCTGTCCGACCCAGCGCTGGGCCGGGGTGCCGTTGCGGCTGAAGTGGATGTGCCAGCCGCCGAGGCCGTCATGGTCGGACAGGTGCATGTCCGGCGGATAGTCGCGCAGCAGACGGTGCACGGCGTCGGGGGCTGTGCCGTCGACCGACTGCGCCAGGGCCGTGCGCACGAGGTCGGGCAGCTCGCCATAGTCACCGCCCGGCGGCGGAGTGATCTCGTGCTCCGCGAAGAACGCGGCGACCAGTTCGCCGTGCTGGTCGAGGGTTCCGGTATTGGCCAGCTCGACGGCCAGCCGTGTCACGTTCCCAATGTAGTCACCGTATTGCACTTGACCACCTACATCGACGCTTCTTAATGTAGGCGCCATGTTATCCGACGACACCTACGTGGCCCGCCGTCTGCACCTGCTCGGGGAATGGGACGCCGCGCTCGCCGCCCTGGACCCGGACACCGATCCCGAACTGCGCGCCGAGATCGCCGTCGACCGCTGGTTCTTCCGGATCGAGGGTCACGAGGAGGCCGAGAAGGCGGTCGCGGCGCTCGATCCCGCATCATCGACCGCGCACTTGCTCACGGCGCGACTGGCCTACAGCCGCCTGCTGTTCCAGCGCGACGCCCGTCCCGACGACCGCGCCGCGGCCGAGGCCGGCTACCGCGCGGCGGTCGAGAGCGGCGACGAGAAGCAGCGCGCCTGGGCCGAGTACCACTGGGCGGTCCTGCTGGACAACATCGACGAGGACACGGCCGGCGCCCTCCCGCTCTACGAGACAGCTCTCGAGATCGCGACCAAGCACGGCGACGGCTACTTCGAGTCCTACATCATCCGCCACCTCGCACCGCACAAGGAGCCCGCCGAGCGGATCGCGATGCTGCGCCGCTCGCTCCATCTGCGCGCCGCGCTCGGCGCCCGGCCCCAGACAATCGCCGCGCAGGCCCTCCTCGCCGACAGCCTCCCCGAGAACGACCCCGAACGCGCCGAGCTCATGCGGACGTTCCGCCCGGGTGCCGAGGAACTGCGCATCGGCTGGCTCCTGTCCGAGGACTGATCCACCGAGCGCCGCCTCAGGAATTCATGGTCGCTCGGTCGGACTCGCTGCGCAGAACACAGAATTCGTTGCCTTCGGGATCGGCGAGGATCGCCCAGCCAGACCCATCGGGATTCCGGTGATCGGCGACGAAGGTGGCACCGAGGCCCAGGAGCCGGTCCACTTCCTCATCGCGGGAGGTCTCAGGACGCAGACACAGATGGATGCGGTTCTTGATCGTCTTGGGCTCGGGCACCTGGTTGAAGTACAACACCGGGCCCTCCGCCAGCATCACCTGAGTCTCCCGGGCCCCCGGCCCGTCCTCCGGATGCAGCGGACGGCCTGTCACACCGCTCCAGAACCGGGCCAGTTCATAGGCGTCCGCACAGTCGATCGCCACGTTCTGCACTACCGAAACCATGCGCGCGAGCCTTCCCGATCTCCCTACCGAACACCACCGAGTCGCGCTCACTCTTCCATGCGCACCGTGGGCGCACGGCCGGGAGCTGCCTTGTAACTGGCTACGGCTACGGCTACGCTCGACGGTTCCTCTCGCTTCGTACACTGACCCCACGCACCGTCGGCAGGAGTCTCGCGTGAGGGAACCGGCAATGCCCCGACGCCCTGAGGGCCTGTTCATCGGCCTGTGCACCCTCGACGTCATCCAACTCGTGGACCACGCACCCGCCTCCAACGAGAAACTGACGTCGCGCCGGCAGACCATCGCCGCAGGCGGCCCGGCGGCGAACGCGGCCGTGGCCTTCAGCCACCTCGGCGGCGCGGCCCGCCTGCTCACCGCGATCGGCTCCCATCCACTGGGCCTCGGCGCCGCAACCGACCTGCACCGACTCGGCGTCACCGTGTCGGACCTGACGCCCGAGGCGACCGAGCCCCCGGCCGTCTCCTCCATCATGGTCACCGCGTCCACCGGAGAACGCGCCGTCGCCTCGACCAACGCGACGGGCCACCGCGTCACCCCACCCGACGACCTCGACACGCTCGTGGCAGCCTGCGACATCGTCGAGTTCGACGGCCACCACATGGAACTCGCCGTGTCCGCCGCCCACACCGCACGAGCAATCGGCCGCCCGACCGTCCTCGACGCGGGCAGCTGGAAGGACGGCATGGAGAACCTGCTGCCCTCGATCGACGTGGCCGTCTGCTCGGCGGACTTCCACCCACTCGGCACGACCACACCCACCGAAACCCTGCGCTTCCTCCAGGAGCACGGTGTCCGCTGGTCGGCAGTCACCCAAGGCGCAGAACCCATCGTCTGGCTCGGCCCCGACGACAGCGGCACAGTGGACGTTCCGACGGTCCCCGTGACGGACACGCTCGGCGCGGGAGACGTCCTGCACGGAGCCCTCACCCACCACCTCGCACTCCAGGGCCACTTGACCTCACAGCACTTCACCGAGGCCCTACGCGCCGCGGCCGCGGTGGCATCCAGAGCCTGCACCTCGTTCGGAACCCGCGCCTGGATGCGAGGAGAGTAAGAGGCCGCACCGCGCCGCACTTTCATCCAAGTGCCGTAGATCTTTGTCCATGGACGGATCAGCCGCCCACGCGTGAGGGTCGACGCATGCGCGAATCCGACAAGGCGACGACGGACAGATGAGAGCCGCCAACCCCCACCCCGTTCTGCACGACCGCCCCCTCGAACGCCGACGCATGCCAAGTGGGCTCATCGCGCTGGCACTCGGCGGCTTCGGCATCGGACTGACCGAGTTCCTGATCGCCGGACTGCTGCCCCAGGTCGCGTCGAGTCTCGCCGTATCGGAAGCGGCAGCAGGCTGGCTGATCTCCGGATACGCGTTGAGCGTCGCGATCGGCGCCATCGCGCTGACCGCGGCCACGACACGGCTGCCCCGCAAACAGGTCCTGGTCGGCCTGGTGGCGTTGTTCGTCATCGGCAACCTGCTGTCCGCGCTCGCGCCGAACTATCAGGTGATGCTGCTCGGCAGGGTCGTGGCGGCGTTGTGCCACGGTTCGTTCTTCGGAATCGGCTCCCTGGTCGCTCGCAGTCTGGTGGCGCCGGAGCGCAAATCCCGCGCGGTGGCGGTGATGTTCGCCGGGCTGACCCTGGCGAACGTGCTGGGCGTGCCGTTCGGCGCGCTCGTCGGCGAACGCTGGGGCTGGCGGGCGGCTTTCTGGGCGGTCACCGCGATCGGCGTACTGGCACTGACGGGAATCGCAGCCCTCGTCCCCACCCAAACCGGCCACCCCGCAAGGACACCGGCCGACGGTCTGCGCGCACAGTTCCGTGCGTTCCGCTCCTGGCAGGTCTGGCTGACCCTGACCGCCACCGGCCTCGGCTACGGCGGCATGTTCGGCGCGTTCAGCTACATCGCCTACACCTTCACCGAGGTCGGCGGCTTCTCCTCGGGCGATGTCGCCTGGCTGCTGATGGTGTACGGCGTCGGCCTGGTCGTCGGGAACCTGATCGGCGGACGCGCGGCCGACCGGGACCGGGACCACGCCCTGGTCCTCGCCCTGCTCGGACTCACCGTCACCCTGGCCGCGTTCGGCCTCCTCGCCACCAGCCCCACCGCGTCGGTCCTCCTGGTGTTCCTGATGGGCCTGTTCGGGTTCGCCGCCGTGCCCGGCATGATCACCCGCGTCACCGACGTCGCCCACGGCGCGGCACTGGCCGCCAGCGCCAACGTCTCCGCGTCCAACATCGGCAACGCCCTCGGCGCCTGGCTCGGAGGGCTGGCCATCACCGCGGGGCTCGGCTACACCGCACCGCTCTACGTCGGCGCCGGGATCACCCTGATCGCCGTACTGGTCATGGCTGTCGCCGCGCGCCAGGCACGTCGACACTGAGCGCCTCCCTGCGGGCTCAGGCGAACCACACCACGAGGCGCACATGCTCCGGCCCATGCAGCGCGCCCAGCGTCCGCATCACATCCCAGACCGGCGCCCAGTGGGTCCCCGCCCCGGCAACGGCGCTGCGGCTGCGCCTGCCGGACGCGTCGGTCTCCTCCCAGTCGGCGGCCGACAGCTCGGCCCAGCTGATCCAGGTCGTTCCGTACGCGCCGTCCGGCCCTTCCCACGCACGGAACGAGTCCCGGAGTCCGTCCGAGGCGTCCTCCGGCAGCCCACGATCCGCGGCCAGCGGCCGGAACCCGAACGAATTGCGGACACCGAAGAGGCAGGCGAGAGCGTCATAGGCGTTGCCGGTGTTGAGGAGAAAGAGGTCGATGGCGGAGTGCCATACGGCGTCCTCGTCATCCTCACCCCAGATCCGCGCCAAGGGCCTGCACTCGATCATTCCGCTCAACTCTGTGGACATGCCAGGAGTCTGCCGAGCACGGCCCCGATTCGGCGCCCCGATTTCCGGGGCGCCTCTACGGGGCAGGCCAACAGACGCAACGCCAGGGGTCGTTGAGCGGTCCGGCCGTCGGTCCCTTTCGGGCCGGGGGCCGGCGGTGTGGTCACCGCCGGCCCGGCATGCTGGGTCACGCTCATCACCGGGTGCCCTTCGCGGCGAACTCGGCGACGGCGTCGGCGTTGTCCTTGGTGATGAACGCCGGTCCGGTGAGGACGGGTGCGGTGCCGCCCCCGCTGAAGTTGCCGTTGTTCTTGTAGAGCCACAGTGAGTCGACGGCGAGGTAGCCCTGGAGGTAGGGCTGCTGGTCGACGGCGAACTCGACGGTGCCTTCCTGGACGGCCTTGACGAGGTCCTTGTTGAGGTCGAAGGTGGCGATCCTGGCCTTGCTGCCGGCGTCGGACAGGGACTGCACCGCGGTCAGCGCGATGGGCGCGCCGAGGGTGACGACCTGGTCGATGGAGGAGTCGGCCCTGAGCTTGGCGGTGATGGTGGACTTCACGGACGGCATGTCGGTGCCGTTGACGTAGAGCGTGTCGGTCTTGCCGCTGAAGCCCTTCTTCAGGCCGGCGCAGCGGGCTTCCAGGGCGACCTGGCCCTGTTCCTGGATGACGCACAGGGCGTATTTGGCGCCGAGTTGGTCGAGGCGTTCACCGAAGGCCTGACCGGCGATGTTCTCGTCCTGCCCGAAGTACTCGAGCATGCCGAGGTCTTTCCAGTTGTCGACGCCGGAGTTGAAGCCGACGACGGGGATGCCGGCCGCCTTGGCCTTGGCGATGACGTCCTTGAGGGCGTCGGGCTTGGCCGCGGTGAGGGCGATGCCGTCGACCTTCTGGTCGATGGCGTTCTGGACGAGGTTGGCCTGGGTTCCGGCGCTGGGGTCGC
This sequence comes from Streptomyces sp. NBC_00019, assembly GCF_045041015.1. Lineage (NCBI taxonomy): Bacteria > Bacillati > Actinomycetota > Actinomycetes > Kitasatosporales > Streptomycetaceae > Streptomyces > Streptomyces sp. NBC_00019. The sequence continues at coordinate 1,031,548 of NZ_CP108302.1, read as the reverse complement.
TGGAGTAGACGAGCTTGATGTTGTCCTTGGCGGCCGCGGCCTGGGCGCCCTTGCGGACGAGGTCCCAGAAGGTGTCGCCGGGGGAGGCGTGGGTGACCATGGCCACGGTCATGCGCGGTGTGTTGGCCTTGCCCGCGGGGGCCGCCGCGTCGCCTTCCTCGGACTTCTTGCCACCGGAACTGCTGGAGCAGCCGGTCGCGAACAGGGCGCCGACGAGAACCGTGGCGGTCAGAGTGGCGGCTCGGTGGTGTCTGTGCATGTCCCTTGCACCTCGCTGTGCTGATCAGGGTGGAAGTGGGATGCGGATCTTGGTGTGAGGGGTGCGGCATTGGAGGGTGGGTGCCGCTGTAGGGGTACTAGAGCGCGTTACTAGCGCGCTCTAGTTGCGTCGTACTATGAAACGCCCCACTGGTGATGTCAATAGGTTTGTCAGGACGTATCGACAAGGGGTCCTGACGGGAACCGGCGCGTGCCGCGGGCTCATGGGCGCGGCCCCCAGGGCCCGCCCGGCGGATCTTGCCGGACGGGCCCCAGGTCCCGAGGAGGCCTCGAGTCAGCGCTTCAGGGTGAAGGTGAAGTCGCCGGAGAGCTTGCCGCTCAGCCGGACCGCCGACACGACTCTCCCCTCCCCGATCAGTCGCTCGACCTCGGCCCGCGAAAGACCGCAGCCCTCGGCGATCAGTCGCACCGGCCGGACAGGGATCCGCGCCGCGAAGCGCACCGAGACGTCGAGCACCTCATGGTCCAGGTGATCCGATCCGCCGGTGTCGAGGCGCCAGGCGTCGCCCCAGTCGAGGGCGATGCGATTGCGGCGCTGGACGACCGGATGCTGAAGCAGTTCGGCCGTCAGGCCGAGGTCGTTGTCATGCAGCCGGTCCAGCATTTCAGGTCGTACGGAGCGCACGTTGACCCGCTCCAGGACCGTGAGCTTCGCGGTGTCCCCGCAGGAGGTGCAGAGCACCAGGAGCCAGGCGTCGATGAGCTTGTGATGGGCGTTGACGCGAAACTTGCCGCTCGCCCGGAAGGTCTCGGACGCGCACGTGTGGCAACGGCGGAGAACGAGCGGCAGGCAGGTGGGCATGACCACCCAGTTATCGAGCACAGAAGTACACCGGTTTCAGTGAGAAGTCCGCAGCAAAAAGAAGCGCGGCGCACATGCGCGACGCGCGACAGATCAGCTCTCGGGAGGTCTCACACGGTGTACAACGGCACGTCCTTACCCAGACGACTCGGTTCGCCAGCACCGTAATGACGCAACTCGGTGCTGTGCCACTGGTTTTCGAGCGCCCCACCGCCGGCTTCCGGCGGTCGTGTACCTAGAGGTCGCGTACCGCCTGCCCCATGCGGGCCAGTGCTTCGCGCAGGATGGCCGGCGACGTCGCGAAGTTGAGGCGTACGTGTCCCTCGCCGCCGGAGCCGAAGACGTGTCCCGAGCTGAGGGCGACCCTGGCCTTGTCGAGGAACATCCTCGCGGGTCCGGCGACGTCGCTCACCACACCGGGCCCATCGGTGCCGTGATCACCGTGCAGCCCCAGCCGCCGGCAGTCCAGCCAGGCCAGATAGGTGCCCTCGGGGCGGCGATACAGCACGTCGGGAAGGTGCTCTGCGATCAGTTCACCCAGCAGGCGCCGGTTGGCGTCGAGCCCGAGCAGCAGTTCGTCGAGCCAGTCCCCGCCCTCGCGGAAGGCCGCCGTGTGGGCCATCACTCCAAGATGGCTGGGGCCGTGGCCGACCTCCTCCGGCAGGAGCCGGAGTTCGTCGGCGGCCTCGGGACCGGCGACGGCCACGGCGGCCTTGAGACCCGCGAGGTTCCACGCCTTGGAGGCCGAGGCCAGCATGAACGCGTTCTCGGCACCGGGCACGCTCAGAAACGGGGTGAACGTGGCGCCCGGCAACACCAGAGGAGCGTGGATCTCGTCGGACACCACCCGCACACCATGCCTGCGGGCCAGCGCCGCGACAGCCTCCAGCTCCTGGCGGGTGTGGACGACACCGGTCGGATTGTGCGGGTTGCTCATCAGGAACGCGGCCCGACGGCCCCCGCGCCGAGCCCGTACGAAGGCATCCTCCAGCGCCTCCGGATCGACCCGCAGGTCCGGACCGAGGCGAGCCTCGACGACCTCACGGGCGTCGTGGCCGACGAACGCGTAGAAGGGCGGATAGACCGGCGGGCACACCACGACCGCGTCGCCGGGATCGGTGATCAGCCGCAGCACTTCGACGATGCCCATCATCACGTCGGGCACGATCGCGGTGTGCTCGACGCGCAGCCCGTCCCATCGCCACCGTTCGTGAGCGAAAGCGGCGAGGGCCTCGGCGTAGGCGGTCCCGAAGGGATATCCGGTGTCGCCGAGGTCGAGCGCCGAGTGCAGCGCCTCGACGATGGGCGCGGCGAGCGGCACGTCCATCTCCGCCACCCACAACGGGAGTACGTCCTCGGGATGGGTACGCCACTTCATGCTGGTGCGCCGCCGCAGCTGCTCCAGGGTGAGCCGGGCGAGGGGATCCGTCCGGTGGGGCTCGCCGGCAGCGGGGTCGTGTTGCGTGGGCCCGGGCTCGGTCATGACGCGCTCCGATGCCCGGGGACACCGGGGCCGCAGCCGGATGAGCGGCTACCCACGTCATACGATGCTTTGGCTACTGTGCCGATCATGCGCATGCCTGACCCACCCCTGTCCTCGCCCTCACCCGAAGCTCCTCGCCGGGCCCGGGAACTCGGTCTGGGCGTCGGTGACGTGCCTACGGGACCGCACAACACTTTCACGGACGTGCCCGGCATTCGCGTAGGGCACACCACACTGATCGATGCGCCGCGCGTGCACAGTGGTGTCACCGCGATCGTCCCTGACGGTGTGGGCCCCGCAAGCCCGCTGCCGGCCGGCGTGTTCGCGGGCAACGGCTACGGCAAGCTGCTGGGCAGCACTCAAGTCGCCGAACTCGGCGCGCTGGAGACCCCCGTACTGCTCACCTCGACGCTGTCCGCCTTCCGGGTCGCGGACGCCTTGGTCGGCTGGCTGCTGGAACAGCCCGGGACAGCCGGTGCGCGGAGCCTGAACCCCGTGGTGGGGGAGTGCAACGACGGCCTCCTGTCCGACATCCGCTCGCGCCCGGTCCACGAGGAACACGTCCGCTCCGCACTCGAGACCGCCCACAGGGGCCCGGTGCCCGAGGGCTGCGTCGGTGCCGGCACGGGGCTCACCGCGCTCGGCTTCAAGGCCGGCATCGGCACCTCCTCGCGCCGTCTCCCGCTGGCGGGCCGAGAGGTGACCCTGGGCGTCCTCGTCCAGGCCAACTTCGGCGGCACGCTGCGCGTCCACGGCCGCACGATCACCCCCGCCGACGTCGGCCTGCCCACCGCAGGCCCCGTCCCCGACACCGGCTCCTGCATGATCGTGACCGCGACCGACGCACCCCTGGACGCCCGCCAACTGACCAGGCTCGCCCGACGCGCCGTCTACGCCCTGGCCAGGGTCGGCGCCGCATACAGCCACGGCAGCGGCGACTACGGCCTGGCCTTCGGCACCCGCCCCCTGGGCACACCCGCCGGCCCCGCCGTGGTCCCCGACGACACCCTCGACCCCCTCTTCAGCGCCCTTCTGGACGCAGTGGAGGAAGCCGTCCTGAACTCCCTCCTCACCGCCACCACGACCACGGGCCCCTACGGCGACACACGCCACGCTCTGCCCGCGGCACCGCTGCTCGCTGTGCTCGGGTGACGAGCCCGGGCGTACGGGTCAGCGCATCCGCGGATTGAGGGCGACCAGGCGCTCCCGGAAGCCGGGGTCGGGCCGGTTGGGTTCCACCTCGCCGGTGCCCGGGTCGAGGTATCCCCACTCGCCCTGCCGTCCCGCCCCGCACACCATCAACGTCAGTGTCCGGCCCGGCACCTGAATGTGCGTCACCTCGTGAAAAGAGCTGAGGGGCATGTGATTCGTCCCGCCCGCCTCATGCACCTGGGTCTCGGTGACGACCTGGCCGTCGACCAGCTCGTAGCGCTGCTCGGTGTACCCGCCCGCGAGGATGTGCGCGGTGAACTCCCACGGATGGTTGTGGGGCTGCGGCTTCGCACCGTCGCGCAGGTCGGGCGCCATCCACAGGTTCACCTTGACCGTGGCGTCCTCCTCCCGGCGCAGCACCAACTCGGCCTTGTAGCCGCGGCCGTCGGGGTCGGGCACGAGCAGCCACCGATCCTCGGAGGTGAAGTCCTCCCAGGTGAGCGACTCGGACGGCGCGAACTGTTCGAGCCCATGGACGGCGGCGTCGAAGAGCTCCTCGTCCACGGACAGGCCGGGCACGACCTGAACTGTCCTCATGCTTCCTCCCCGTCAGACGCGCGACTGGTGAGCGTGTGTTGCCTCGCCGCAGGATATCCGGCTGACTGATACGGCTGTTCGAGCAGGGCCCACTATCAGCCCCTTGAGTACCCGGGCCGTCCGCACGGACCGACCCGGCGGCGGGGACCGGACAGGGCGCGCGGCCCGGCCCGGTCCGGCGCCGGATCAGAAGTTGATCATGTGTCCGGCCAGGCCGTGCACCGCTTCCTTCACCGCCTCGCCGAGGGTCGGGTGGGCATGGACGTTGCGGGCGATCTCGTGGACCGTCAGGTCCCACTGCTGGGCCAGGGTCAGCTCGGGAAGGAGCTCTGTGACGTCCGGGCCGATCATGTGGGCGCCGAGGAGCTCGCCGTGCGTCGCGTCGCTGATGACCTTGACGAAACCGGTGGAGTCGCCCAGGCCGTGCGCCTTGCCATTGGCGGTGAACGGGAACTTGGCGACCTTGACGTCGAAGCCCTTCGCGCGGGCCTGGGCCTCGGTCCAGCCGAAGCTCGCGATCTGCGGCTGGCAGTAGGTGGCCCGCGGGATCATCACATAGTCCAGTTCCATCGTCTCCGCGTCGGCGATCGTCTCGGCGGCGACCACTCCCATCGCCTCGGCGGTGTGCGCGAGCATCAGCTTCGCGGTGACGTCGCCGATGGCGTAGAGGTGCGGCACGGAGGTGCGGCCGCGGCCGTCGACGTCGATCGCGCCCCGCTCGGTGAGTGCCACGCCGGTGTTCTCCAGGCCGTAGCCGGTGACGTTCGGCGCGAATCCGATGGCCTGCAGGACCTTGTCCGCCTCCAGCACCTGCTGGGCCCCGTCCTTGCCGGTGACGGTGACGCGTACCTTCGGGCCGGACTCGTCGATCGACTCCACCCGGGTGGAGGTGAGTACGTCGATGCCGAGCTTGCGGTACTGCTTGGCGAGTTCGGCGGAGACCTCCTCGTCCTCCAGCGGGGCGACTCGGTCGAGGAACTCGACGACGGTGACCTTCACGGCGTAGTTGTGCAGCACGTAGGCGAACTCGATGCCGATGGCGCCCGCGCCCGCGATGACGACCGAGCCCGGCAGATCCTCGGCGAGGATCTGCTCCTCGAACGTGACCACGCGGTCGCTGCGCCGGGTGCCCGGCAGCAGCTTCGGGGTGGCGCCGGTGGCGATGACGCAGTTGTCGAAGCCGATGGTGCGGGTCGTCCCGTCGCTCAGGGCGACCTGCAGCGTGTTGGCGTCCAGGAAGGTGCCCCGGCCGTCGAGTTCGGTGATCTTGTTCTTCTTCATCAGGTAGTGGACGCCCTTGACGCGGCCGTCGGCCACACGGCGGCTGCGCCGGAACGCCTCGCCGTAGTCGAACGTCACCTGTCCCTCGGCCTTGATGCCGAAGGTCTTGGCCTCGCGGGTGAAGATGTGGGCGAGCTCCGCGTTGCGCAGCAGCGCCTTGGTCGGGATGCAACCGACGTTCAGACAGACCCCGCCCCAGTACTTCTCCTCCACCACCGCGACACGCTTGCCCAGTTGGGCGGCGCGGATTGCGGCGACATAGCCGCCGGGGCCGGCGCCGAGCACGACGACGTCGAAGCGGTCATCCATGAGGTTTCTGCCTCTCCAGGTTCTCGATCGTTACATTCCCGATCATCCGCCGACACGGAACGTAATGGGAAGGCGGGGTGGGGGGAGTCACGTTGGACGTGCGACGGTCAGCTGCGAGGATGCCCCTGTTTCTCAAGCGGAGGATATTTGTTCGTCTTTGTGTGTGCGGGGTGCGGGGCCAGAGTGACCACCCTGCTGTCCGAAGTCCCCCTGCCGGCCCACGCCCATCAGCAGTTCGGGAACGGGCTCCAGCTGCCGGTGCTCATGGAGCCGGGCACGTTCGCCGTGGATCCGGAGCCCTGGGGGCCGCCGTGGCGGACGTGGGAGGAGATCGATCCGGACGAGGCGGCGGCCCGGGGCATCTACGCGCCCGTCCCCGTCCTGTCCGACGCCCCGCCGGGGGCGATCGTCATCGCCCCCGGAGACACCCGCGGCACCGTGCTGGCCCCGGAGAGACGCGGCGGCGGCTACTGCTGCGGGCTCGACGGAGCCGACGGCCCCAACATGGCCTGCGAGGTGTGCGGCCTGCTCGTGGCGACCCGGATCGACGACTGCTCGCTGTGGCAGACGGTGTGGCTCGCCCCGGACGCCGTGCGGCGCCTCCCCGTCGACGACGCCACACCGCTTTCCTGGGCGGAGCTGATGGCGGAAGGCGAGGGAACGCCCCCGTTCGCGCCGATCACCACATGGGGATCACGACTGGGATCGAACCGCTGGTGGTCATGGAACCCACAGTGGGAGGCGGCGGTCGGGCAGGCGCTCGCCCACTTGTTGGTGGCTTCGGAGGGCCTACGAGTGACCGTCCCGGACGGACTCACCAGCGAAGTCCTCCAACGCGCCCTCGACACCCTGCTGCCCGCGGGTCCGCCGGTGCGGCGCGCCGACCTCGCCGGCCCGGGACTGCCCACCCCTGACGCGGGCGCCGACATCCTCCTCGTACCCGTCCATCCCCGGACGGGGGAGACCTGGGCCCCGGACAGGGCCACCTCGGCGTACCCGGTGCCGCTGCCGTTCGGCGTATGGCTGTGGCTGGTCTTCCCCGAGCCGGACCTGCCCGTCCCTGCGTCGGGCAGCCTGCCCTACGGCGTCCTCCGCGACGACCTGCCCATGCAGCGCCCCCGCCACCTGTTCCGGGCCGACCCGCGAGCGTTCCAGCACACCCTGGCCCGACTGCCGGCCGTGCGCACCCCGTGGCTGCGCGAGATCCTCGACAACCTCACTCAGCACGGGCGAGCGGGCCTCTTCTAGGTCCGGCCGGCCGGAGAACGGACCGGGCTGCGGCCGAGCCGACCGGGAGATCTAGCGTGCGATGGCGTGAAGGACGGAATCACCGAGCGGACCCAACCAGCCCGCGAACGACGACAGCACTCCGGCGAGTGCCCCGCCGGCGGAGACAACAGCACCCGCCGTCGTCACCAGTCTGACGATCTGTACCAAGCGCTGGGCCACTGTGGTTCGATCCGGAGAGGGGGAGCCGATTTCGGCACTGATGGAAGCGACCTCACCGTTCACCTGCCTCGCGACATTGGGCGGGAGGCCAAGGCGATCGAGCTCCGAGCGCAGCAGACCGAGCATGGCCCGCGGGTCCGTAGCCGCCGTGAACTCTCCGTGCTGGCCGCCGTGGATGGTCTGGTCGCCGGCGACGTTATTGATGTTGCCCTGTTGGCTGCCGATGTTGAAGGTCACTGAGGAGCCTCTCGCGTGCTTCAGTAGCGGCGTGAGGCCGCGTCGAACGAGCGTTGACGGGATGCAGCGATGATGTGCATCACCAGCCCGGTCACCAGCAGGACCATGCCGACGAGTGCGGCTGCCCAGCCGAGAAGGAACACCGGAATGCCGTTGATATCCGTGCCGAGCATGTCCCCCGGCTCAGGCCAGTCATTGGGATCATCGGGTATGGGCTCACCAATACGGCCCATGAACCGCAGAACTCCATATGCGAAGACGGCGAATCCGCTCAAGAACAGCACGAACCCGAACAGCACGATCCTTCGAGCTCTCGTGCGAGCTGCGGCGACCTGCCGGAGAAAACTCTCCTGTCTTTGATCGATGTACTGGTGCCCGCCGACATTGTTGATGTGCGCGCCATGCTGCTGACCCACATCGAATCGAGGAGCACGGTTCACAGCCGGCATCAGAACCGTCCCCTGAACGACCGCACGCCTCTCCGGAGTACTTTCGTGCCATTCGTATCGGATGCTCACGCTCCCGAATGTGAGCACGTCACCGTCGCGCAGCATCCGTGGAGAGTGAACAGGGCGGTCGTTCACCAGGGTGCCGTTGGCGGAACCGAGGTCTTCCAGGACCACGTTCGCTCCGGAACGACTCAGCGTGGCGTGTCTGCCGCTCACATACGGATCATCTATCCGTATGTCACAGCCGGGATCTCGGCCCAGAACTGATCGAGCGCCGGACAGGCGGAGAGGGGAGCCGTGCAGGTGCGCCGGGTGGATGAACGTAAGCTGGGGATCGGAGCGATCAGGATAACTCGCCATGATCCCACCCCCGTTGGGAATAGGCGGAAAAGTCAAGTTTAGCCGTGGTGGTTTATCTATGGCCCACGCAGAACCTGACATTCCCCACCACAATCTGATGCGGCGCCTCCGTATGGCGAAGCTTCTGGCCGGATATTTCTGGCATCCAGCCGCCATGCTTTGCGAGAAAAGGGCTCGTGGTCACGCACCAGTGGACATGGATGCGCATCGACCGCCGCCTCTTCGTTGGGTTACCGTACTGGCACGCTGCGTTGCCCCCCGGTGGGCCGAGGAGGAATCCTGTGTCATCGCCCTGCGACCCCCAGTACGCTCCCGCCGGCGATGTGGGCGCAGCGCTCATGATGATCGACTCCCGGCTGAAGGCCATGTACGGCGATGGGGCCGAGACCGATCCCCTACAGCAGCAGCTGACCGAGCAGTTCACCGCGTCACTGGCCCCCAAGGACGCCGATGACCTGGTGGACGGCGCCTGCACGCTCATCTACATGTTCATGCGCTGGCTGCGGATGGCCTACGAGGACCACGGCAAGGACGTCATCGAGTGCGTGGTGCCCGGCCTCGTGGCCTCGCTGCGCATGATGCCCAAGAGCATCCGTCCGGAGGTCATCCCCACCATGGCCGGCCTGGTCGTCGCGGCAGGCACCGGACTCAGCCCCAGCCTGTGGCGCAAGCAGTACGGAGACTGGACGAAGGACGAGATGAACTCCCTGGAAGCAACAGCCCTGTTGCTCGCGGAGCACATCAACCGGCTCACGGACAACCGTGACTTCGCCGCCCGCATGATCGCCGAAGCCATGTCCCGCGCGACCGAAGGCTGACGCTCGGCATCTTCGAGAGAGCCGTGCACGTCGCGAGGGAGCGGGAGACGCAGGGTTACGGGGTCACAGGGCGATCAACCCTGCTGTCGTCTCCCTGAAGCCACACGCCTCGAAGTAGAACGACCGCAGGTGCTCCTCGAAGTCGACATGCAGCCACTCACACCCCGCGGCACGGCTTCCCTCGGCAGCTGCCTTGATCAGCGCGGCTCCCACCCCGTGCGAACGATTGCGCTGAGCCACGACCGTATCCAGAACGAACGCATGGACTCCGCCGTCCCAGGCGACGTTGACGAACCCGACCAGACGATCGCCTTCCCAGGCGCAGACCCAGCCGAGGCTGTGACGGTGAAGTCTGGCGCGCCAGTCCGTCTGCCCGACCGGATAACCGAACCCTTCGGCATGCAGCTCGTTGAGAGCCGAGTTGTCCACGTCGCCCCGCCACTCATACGTGATCGTCATGGTCCGAACCTAGTGGCCATCAGAACCGGGCCCGCCTTTTCCGTGCCTTTGCATCTGCTACGCGCTCGATCTGCTGGGCAGCGAGTTCGCCCACCCCCTGCACAGCGTCGCCGCGCTGAGCGCCGGTGACGTCGTCGAGCACCTGGAGACCCTGCCCTGGCGGGAGGACCCCTGGTACAGCGGCGACTGGGTCGACACCCTGGGTACCGCCGTCATGTGGAACCGCCGTCAGGGAGTCCGCGAACGGTCCGGAGCGCTCGACGCCCTGTTCGGCTGGCTGCTCACCCACATCGACCCGCACTCGGGCCTGTGGGGTGAACCCAGTGCCACCGACGGCCTGATGCGGGTCGTCAACGGCTTCTACCGCGCCAGTCGCGGCACGTTCGCACAGTACGGACTGCCCGTGCCCCACCCCGAGCGGACCATCGACTCCGTGCTCCGGCACGCCCGCGACGACCGCTACATCCGCCGCGACAGGCAGACCGCCTGCAACATCCTGGACATCGCCCATCCGCTGTGGCTGACCCGCGCCACCGGGTATCGCGCGGACGAAGTGGTCTCCGTGGCACGGCAGTTGCTGGCAGACGAGCTCCAGCACTGGGTGGACGGCGAAGGGTTCGCCTTCCGCGCCCCGCACCCCACCACCGCGGGCGATCGGCACACCCGACCCGGCTTGCAGGGTACGGAGATGTGGCTCGCCATCATCTGGTACCTCGCCGACCTGGCCGGTGTCTCCGACGCACTCGGCTACCGACCGCGTGGCATCCACCGGCCTGAACCGGCCCTCTGAGAAGACTCGCAACCGCCCGACCGGCCGGAGCCGCTCACCTTCGTCTGTCCGGTCCATTCGATGGGCGAATCGACGTCACACCCCACGTAACCTCTTGCCCGTGCCGACCTCCCGCCTTCACCGCGTCGCCGTCCTCGTGCTCGAGGGTGCGAAGCCGCTCGATGTCGGCATTCCCGCGCAGGTCTTCACGACGCGCGCGAGCATGCCGTACGAGGTGCGGGTGTGCGGCGCGACGCCCGGCCTCGTGACCGGCGGCGACGGCCTGTCGTACCACGTCGATCACGGCCTCGACGCACTCGCGTGGGCCGACATCGTCTTCGTCCCCGGCTACCGGTTCCCGGACCGTGACGACCCGCCGCAGGGTGTCGTCGACGCCCTGATCGCCGCCCACGCCCGGGGCGCGCGGCTCGCCGCCATCTCGACGGGTGCCTTCGCACTCGCCGCGACGGGGCTGCTCGACGGCAGACGCGCCACGACGCACTGGCACTACACGCGGGCACTCATGGCCAGGCATCCGCTCGTCCAGGTCGACGAGAACGTGCTCTTCGTCGACGAGGGCAGCGTGCTCACCTCGGCCGGCGCCGCCTCCGGCATCGACCTGTGTCTGCACATCCTGCGCGGCGACCTCGGGGTGGCCGCCTCGAACCACGCGGCCCGCCGACTGGTCGCGGCCCCCTACCGCAGCGGCGGCCAGGCCCAGTACGTGCCGCGCAGCGTCCCCGAGCCGCTCGGCGAGCGCTTCGGCGCCACCCGCGAGTGGGCGCTGCACCGGCTCGGTGAGCCGCTCACCCTCGAGATACTGGCGCGGGAGGCCGGGGTCTCGGCACGCACGTTCTCCCGGCGCTTCGTCGAGGAGACCGGCTACACGCCGATGCAGTGGGTGATGCGCGCCCGCATCGATCTGGCCCGCGAACTGCTCGAGCGGTCGCAGCGCAGCGTCGAACAGATCGCCACCGACGTCGGCCTCGGTACCGGCGCGAACCTGCGCCTGCACTTCCAGCGCATCCTCGGCACCACACCGAGCGAGTACCGGCGCACCTTCACCCGGGGTGAGTAATCTCGCCCGGCGCCGTATGGCGGGATCCTTTTGAACCATGGCGATCTCGCCACTGTCAGCGACAGGCGCCGCGAGCGAGCCTGGTGGTGAAGGGAAGGGACACCACTCATGACTCGCATCGCCATCAACGGATTCGGCCGCATCGGACGCAATGTGCTGCGCGCACTGCTCGAACGCGACAGCGCCCTCGAGATCGTCGCCGTCAACGACCTCACGGAGCCCGCCACGCTCGCCCGGCTGCTCGCCTACGACAGCACCGCAGGCCGGCTCGGTCGACCGGTGACCGTCGACGGGAACGCCCTCGTCGTCGACGGCCGTCGCATCACGGTGACGGCCGAGCGCGAACCGGCACAGCTGCCGTGGGCCGAACTCGGCGTGGACATCGTCCTGGAGGCCACCGGCCGCTTCACCTCGGCCAAGGCCGCCGGCGCGCACCTCGACGCGGGCGCGAAGAAGGTGCTCGTCAGCGCGCCGTCGGACGGCGCCGACGTCACGCTCGCGTTCGGGGTCAACAGCGACTCCTACGACCCGGCCGTGCACACGATCGTCTCGAACGCCTCCTGCACCACCAACGCGCTCGCGCCGCTGGCCAAGGTGCTCGACGACCTCGCCGGTATCGAGCACGGGTTCATGACGACGGTGCACGCCTACACGCAGGAGCAGAACCTCCAGGACGGTCCGCACCGCGACGCCCGTCGCGCCCGGGCCGCCGGCGTCAACATCGTGCCCACCACGACCGGCGCCGCCAAGGCGATCGGCCTGGTGCTGCCGAACCTCGAAGGCAAGCTGTCGGGCGACTCGATCCGCGTACCGGTGCCGGTGGGCTCGATCGTCGAACTCAACACGACCGTCGCCCGCGACGTGACCCGCGACGACGTACTCGCGGCGTACCGCACCGCCGCGGAGGGACCGCTCGCCGGCGTCCTCGAGTACTCGGAGGACCCGCTCGTGTCGTCCGACATCGTGGGCAACCCCGCCTCGTCGATCTTCGACTCGGCCCTCACCCGCGTCGACGGCCGCCACGTCAAGGTGGTCGCCTGGTACGACAACGAGTGGGGCTTCTCCAACCGCGTGATCGACACGCTGGAGCTCCTCGCCGCCGGCTGACCGGGCGCCGGGGCGGCATCCCGTCTCCGGCGGCCGTGCCACGCAGCCATCAGGCTATGGCGCGTCCGCTGCGGGCAGCCCGCAGAGGTCGAGCAGTTCGTGGAGGCGCTCCGTAGAGAGGCTCGGGTTGGCCGCGGCTCCTTCCGCGGTTTCCGGCCCTTGCAGCAGCGTCGAGACGAGTTCGGCCGGCAGAAGAGGGTTGCCTGCGGCGGCCAGGCGGACACGGGCGTCGGGATCGGTGAGCAAGTGGACGGGCGGCTGCCGCAGTGTTGTGTCGGCGGCCGCCCGTGCTCGTACCTCCGGATCCTCGTGACCGAGGAAGTCCTCCAGACCGGTCCGGGGCAGTTGCGGCAGTGTCAACAGGTACGGGCGCTGCCGGGGCGTGGCGATGAAGGCGTCGAGAACCGTCCTGGCGGACGCGAGCGGGTGGTTGTAGGCGAGCAGGTGCCGTACGTCCGTATCGGGGTCGTCCGCCAGGAGGTCCACGAGTGCCTCGGGAAGTCCGGGGCAGGTCGCGGCGACTCGGCGCAGCAGCGGATGCTCGGACCTCGCGCAGGTGCTGTACCAGCCGGTGTCCGGCTCCAGGAACATCTCGGCGACCGGCCCGACATCCTCGGCGGAGCGCTGGGCAACTCGGTCGATGGCATCGCGCTGCTCCCAGGTGCGCGGCAGCGTCTGGATCCGCGCCCGCATCCGCACCGTCTCGTTGGTGTCCTGGGACAGTTCCGCCAGTGTCGAGGGATCGAGGTCGGCCCTGCTGGCGATGCGTTCACGAATCCTGGGATCACGGTGGCGTGCAAGCCGCAGTACGGCATCGGCGGGCGTGTACGGATTGTGAGCCAGACCCCAGAGGTTTCGATCCTCGGCGAGGCACGCATCGACCACGGTGCGGGAGACGGCGTAATTGGTGAGCAGGACCCTTCGGTGGTGGCAGTCCGGGTCCGGCAGATCGGCCTCCATCGCCGCAGGATCCAGACTTCGGCTGTGATCGCGTGCGGCGTCGCGCACCGCGGGATCCGGGTCTGCCAGCAGGTCCGCGCGTTGAGCTGGGCTGAGCCACGTCCACAGCCGCGCTGCCAGAGCCCGCAGTCCGGGGTTCGTGTGGCCGGCCATCCTGCGACGGAAGGACGACGGGATCTGTCCGGAGAATCCCAGCTCCTCCCCGATCTCGGTGGCCGAGAGGAACGGAGCGGCGCCGGGGGCGTCCTGCGCTGTCAGCAAGGTCTCCAAGACGTCGTCAGGCAGTGCTTCGACCCTGCCGAACCGCGGGCGAGGACCCCCGGCGAGGGAACCGCGTACGCGTGCGTCGGCATCGTCGACCAGTCGACCGCGCTGTGTGGGAGCGACATGACGGTTACGAGCGAGCGCTCTGCGGATCTCCCGCCGCGGATGCGCGATCACCGCGTCGACGACGTCAGCGGGCAGCTCACGCTGCTCGCACAGGACCGTCCAGGCTGTGCTTGCTGTCGTGTCCAGCAGCCGCAGCAACACCTCGGACGGCGCGGACGAGTTGGCTGCCACGCCCCGCAGCCACGGTTCCATCAGGGGTGAGGTGGACATCGGAGCATCCTGCCATCTGATGTCACGGTTTCGAGTCGGGGCAGAAGCATGGGTTGTTGACGACTTCGTGTCATAGCCTCGTACATGAGGCCGTCAGTGCTGTGTGTGTCCACATTGGGGAGGCGTCCGTGTTCGGTAGGGGCACGCGGTTGTTCGCCGGCGCGGTGATCGTGGCTTGTGGGGCGCTCGTCGGCCACGGTGCGGTGGGCAGTGCTCTCTTCGGCAAGTCGGTGTCTGCCGGTGCGGTCAAGAAGGTCGTTGCGAACCGGGTGATGACGTGGAATCTGTGCAACCCGTGCGAGGAGAGCAACGTCGATCGGGCGGCGGAGATCGCCGAGTACGCGCCGCAGGTCATTGCCGTGCAGGAGGCGTGCGCGCCTGACGTGAAGAAGATCCGCGACTATCTGGAGAGCCTTTTCGGGCTGGTCTACCACGTCGAGTACGGGTCGGTTCTGCAGAACTGGGGCCGCTGCGGGGGAGCGCCGTGGAATCCGGGAGGCTACGGTCAGGCGCTTCTGTCGGCGGCTCCGATGACGGATCGCGTCAGCGTGGAGTACCCCGACGGCGGATCCGAGGACCGCGGCTACATGGCCGTCACCACCAGGGTGGGCGGCAAGGCTGTCCGGGTCTTCAACACGCACCTTGCTCAACGACGGCAGGAAGAGGTTCGGGCGGAGCAGGTCGGCGTACTCGCCAAGGAAATCGCCCGCCATGACCGTGCCATCGTCCTCGGCGACTTCAACGCCGTGCCGGACGCTCCCGAGCTGTCCCCGATCTGGGCGCTGGCCATGGACACCGACCCGCAGTGCCGTCCCTCGTCCATGGGTGTCTGCGAGCCGACCACTGACTGGCAGAGCAAGTTCGACTACGTCTTCCTGCGGGGCATCACCTCGCTCACGCACCGCGTGCACCCCAGCCGGTACTCGGACCACAAACCGCTGCAGGCCGACCTGGACCCTGCGTAGGTCGTGCCAATGCCGTTGAAGTCAGTGTTCCCTGGGGAGCAGTTCGTCGAGTTGTGCACCGTCTGCCCAGCGTTCCAACGCCAGGTTGTCCAGCAGGAAGGTGTTGCCTTCGCGTAGTGCCCATCGGATGTCTCGGGCCTGGAAGGTGCCTCGGTGTACGACCAGGTGGAGAAGTGAGTCCGGGTCCTCCCGGTGGGTGTGGGCGTGGGGGAGGGCCTCGTCGGGTAACGGCTCCGCGACCGGACGGAAGGCCACGTCGAGTCGGCGGCCGTCCGGATGCCGGGCGCACAGGCGTGGCCGGTCCGGTGCGGGTAACAGCCGAACCCTCCACTGGTCGCGGCGCAGCATCCGTGCCACCGCCAGGGCCAGGCCCTGGATGTCGAGGTCGAACAGTTCCTGCGGGGTGTAGTGGCCGCGGCGGCGTCGAGCGTCCGGGCGGCGGCGCCTGAACCCGATGACGAGGACGACCGCCAGGAGGAGTACGCCGGTGACCGGGACGACGATCCCGGCGGCGCGGGAACCCACGACAAGGCCGGCTACGACCGTGCACACCGCCACCGCCAGGACGGCGAACGCGGGCAGGACATCGCGGAACCTGGGTCCATAGCGGCCCTGGGCGCGCAGTCGGCGTACCGTGTCCCGTTTTCGGTGGCGCTGTTCCTCGGCCGGCTCGGACGTCCATGACGGGCGTGCCACAGTGTCAGCCCCCCTGCATCTGCTTGCGCCGATTCCGGAGGGATACCCCGCGAGCCGAACGAATGCTCGATCGGCGGTCGGGAACCGGCCAAGCGGCCGGGCGCACGGATGCACTGGGCGGCGCAAGGTCCGGGTGGTGGTGGCTCAGTGCGCCGCGTGGTGCCTCGTACGGCCGACGGGGGAGGACCGCCGTATCGATGTGACATGGATCATGGAGAGTGGGGCGGGATCTTGGAATTCCTCGTTCCGCGCCGCTGCTGCAATCGTTATGGGCTCACCATGCCCTGGGGGACGCCGGGCAATGATGCCGGGCCCGGGAGCCGCACCATCGTGGTCCCGCCCCGCTCCCTCGATTCTCTTGCACCGCCTCTGAAAGGTTCACCTGCGCCATGCCACTGGCTCTCCTGGCCCTGGCTGTTGTCGCCTTCGGCATCGGCACGACCGAGTTCGCCACGATGGGACTGCTGCCCCAGATCGCTGACGGGATCGGGGTGTCCGTGCCGCAAGCGGGCAATATCGTCTCCGCCTACGCGCTCGGTGTCGTCGTCGGTGCCCCCGTGCTGACGGGCATCGGCGCGCGCATACCCCACAAGCGGCTGCTGCTGCTCCTGTCCGGGCTGTTCGTCATCGGCAACGTCGCGTCCGCGCTCGCCCCCGACTTCGGTCTGCTCTTCGCCGCACGTTTCCTGGCCGGTCTGCCCCACGGAGCGCTGTTCGGTGTGGGCGCGGTCGTGGCGTCCCGGCTGGTAGCGCCCGACCGGGCCGCACGCGCGGTGTCGAAGATGTTCCTCGGACTGACCGTCGCCAACATCGTCGGCGTCCCGGCCGGTACGGCGCTCGGTCAGCAGCTCGGCTGGCGGTCCGCCTACGTCGCGGTGGCCGTCATCGGACTCGTCGCTCTCGCCGCGCTGGCCGTCTTCGTCCCCCACCAGCCCCGCGGCGAGCAGTCCGGCGTCGGGCGCGAGCTGCGCGCGATGGGCAACAAGCAGGTGGTCATCGGCCTGGCCACCGCGATCGTGGGATTCGGCGGGTTCTTCGCCGTCTACAGCTACCTGGTGCCCATGCTGACCAACGTGACGGGCCTGTCCGACTCCTCGACGACGCTGGTCCTCGCGCTCTACGGCGTCGGCATGACGCTCGGCACCCTGGTCGCGGGCCCGCTCACGGACCGCGCCCTGCGGCCGACGCTGTACGCGGGGCTCGCCCTGCTGACCTCGGCACTCGTGGTGTTCTACTTCGCCGTCCACAGCACCGTGCCCGCCCTGGTGACGATCACCCTCATCGGCGCGATGGGCGCCCTCATCACCACGCCCGTCCAGATGCTGCTGATGGCCAAGGCGAAGGACGCTCCGACCATGGCCGCGGCCTCCAACCACTCCGCCTTCAATCTGGCCAACGCGGGCGGCGCCTGGCTCGGCGGCCTCGCCATCTCCGCGGGCTGGGGCTGGACCTCGCCGGCCCTGGTCGGCGCGGCCCTTGGCGTGGCCGGGCTGGGACTGGCGTTCATGGGCGGTGTCATGGACCGGGGCGGCCGACGCTCCGAGGTGATCACGTCGTCGGGCGCGCAGACCGAGCAGGTCACCGCCGCTCCGTAGGGGGAGTGGGCGGCTCAGTCCCAGAGCGGATAGGACACGGTCTGCGCGTACCGCTCGGGCCGCCCGTCCGTGTACTCGAGCGTGATCCGGGAGTAGTGCGAGAGCTGGGGCCGCTTCTTCCAGGGCTGTGGGTGGTCGAGCCGTACGGTCACCGGGTAGGCGTGGAAGCGGCCTGCCGCGCAGTACGGCTTGCAGTCGTTGACCCAGTTCACGCCCTTCGCCCGCGCCGAACCCGTACCCCACTGCGACCAGTGCAGCGAGGTCAGGCGACTGTTGCCGTCACCGCAGGCGAGCATGAAATCGGTCGGACGTATGTGCGGGTGCCAGAAGCAGTCGACGAGGACCGGAAGAACGGTGGGCTGCTGTGCGATCTGCGCGGCCGGTGCCGGGACGGACCGGGCCGCGGGCGGCGTGCCTGCCGCGGTGGCCAAGGAGGCGACCGCGCAGAGCGTGACCGCCGTCGTGAGTGCGCGCATACGCATAGCCGCTCCCCGCTGCCGCCCGCCGACAGATGTCCCAGTTCCGACGCTACGACCGGGGGCGTGAACGCACCACTCGAACGGAGGAGTGCGCCACCGATTCATCCCGGCCGGTCACGGCAGCTCGAAGCGATGGCGCGGAGCCGACCAGTTCGCCGCCGTCGCGACCGCCCGTTCGACGTCCTCGGCGAGGAGGAACCGGCGCGCCGCGAGGTCTTCGGCGGCGGCCCTGATCGCGGCGGTGCACTCGGCCGCGTCCCGATGGCGTCTCTGGACGCTCGGACGGGGGTCGCCGGTGATCAGGCGTTCGTCCTCCGTCGCGGCGAAGGGGAACGTGGAGCCGCTGAACTCGTGCAGCGCGCCGTGGCCCTGACCGGGCGCGCGAGTGTTCCAGCCGGTGTAGGTGGGGCCAGTTGCGTGGAGAAGGAGCTGCGCAGGATGTCCGGGTCGGAGCGGGTCAGGTTGCCCCACACCAGGTCGAAGTCGCCGCCCTGGAGTGTGGTGGCGAACTGGCTGACCTGGCCCTGCTTGAGCGCCACGTCGATCCGGACGTCCTTCAGCTGCTGCTGGACCAGCTCCAGTGCGGGCTGGTTGGTGGCCGCGTTGGGGAACCAGCTGATGGCCAGGCTCAGCTTCTTGCCGTCCTTGACGCGGACGCCGTCGCCGTCGGCCTTCCAACCGGCCTCGTCCAGCAGGGACTTGGCCTCGGCCGCATCGAAGACGAGGTCCGAGGAGAGATCGGTGTAGTCGGGCGTGGTGTGCGCCAGGACGCTGGTCGCCGGCTTGGTGCCGGTCGGGAACACCGTGTCGGCGATCTGCTTGCGGTCGACGGCGGCGAGGATCGCCCGGCGCACCTTCGCGTCCTTGACGGGAGCCGCGAGTTGTTGATGCCCAGCCCGAACACCACACCGGGGTCGGCCCGGCGCAGGAGGGTGACCTGGCCGCCCTTGAGCGCCGCCTCGTTGGCCTTGCCGACGCTGCTGATCGCGTCCACCTGGCCGGACTGGAGGCTTCCGGCCCGCACCCCCGCCTCGGGCACCACCTTGAACACCAGCTTGTCCAGGTAGGCCTCGCCCTTCTTGGACCACAGCGAGGAGCCCCAGTCGTAGCCGGTGCGATTGGCCAGGGTGATCGACTGGTTCTGCACGTACTGCTTCAGTACGAACGGTCCGGTCCCGACCACACCGTCGCTGCACTTCTGCTGCGGGGTCTTCTTCACGCTCGCCGACGACTCGATGCCCAGCGAGTGGGTTGAAGTCGCCTGGAGGAACTGCGCGTTGGGCTCCTTGAAGGTCACCTTGACGGTGAGCGGGTCCACCGCGGCGGTGCTCTTGACGCTGCTCAGATAGCCCTGGGCGAGGACGCCCAACGCGCCGAGCTTCGGGACCGCGTCGAAGTTGTCCTTGACCACCTGCGCGGTCAACTCGGAGCCGTCGCTGAAGGTGACACCCGAGCGCAGATGGAACGTGAACTCCGTCGCGTCGGCGTTGATGTCCCAGCTCTTGGCCAGCCACGGCACGATCTTGCCGGTCTCGGGGTTCTGGTCGGTCAGGGAGTCCACGGTCTGACGTACCGAGTAGATGCTTTCGTTGCTGCCGACCTGCTGCGGGTCCACGCAGCCGGCGTCAGAACCCACCGCGAAGGTCAAGGTGCCGCCGGACTGCGGCCGACTGCTTCCGCTGCCGGAGCCGGTGCTGCCCGATCCGCAGGCGGTCAGCAGAACACTGGTCGTCAGGAGGGCGGCGAGGGGCGCCCATCGGGAGGTTCTGAAATCCGGAAGTGCTGTCACGGAGGGGTCTCTCCTAGTCGTGTCACCAGGCAAGGGGGTGCTCGGCTCCCCGGAATCGCTGACCGGACTCCTCACCGAACTCGCCCGGTCCGTCGACGGCATACGGCTGCACCCCGCCGTCCTCGCCGACGACCTGCCCGTCCTGGCCGACCGGGTCCTGCCCGCCCTGGCCGCCGCCGGCCTTCACCACCCGCCCAACCCCGGCGACACGCTGCACACCACGCTCGGCCTGCCCCGCCCCGCCGGCCGATTCGCCGCCGCGACCACGAACGCCTGAGGTGACCGCCATGACCGAACCGTCCTCCCGACCCCAGCTCCACCTCGGCCTGTTCTTCACCGGAGTGGGACCCCAGCTGATCTGGACCGACCCCGACGCCCCCTCGCACACCGCCATCGAGACCTCCGTCGACGTGGTACAAACCCTGGAGCGGGGGCTCTTCGACGCCTTCTTCCTCGGCGAGGGACTGCGAGTGCGGGAGAACCGGGGAAGGATCTTCGCCCTCGACGTCGCAGGCCGCCCCGACGCCGTCACCCAGCTGTCCGCCGTTACCGAACGGATCGGCCTGGTGGCCACCCAGAACACCACCTACAACTACCCGGCCGACCTCGCGCGCCGCCTGGCCGGCCTCGACCTGCTGACCGGGGGCCGGGCCGGCTGGAACATCGTGACCACCCGACAACGCCTGGACCGGAGCCGACTTCCGGCACGGCGGCTGGCTGGAACACGAACGCCGCTACGACCGTGCGGGACAGTTCGTCGACCCCGCGAAGGAACTGTGGTCGTCCTCCCGGCCGGTGGAGCGCGACACCGACCTGGTCCGGTTCCGCGCGACCGCCACCGTCCCGGCCGGCCCCCAGGGCAGGCCGGTGCTGTTCCAGGCCGGAGACTCCGACGGCGGCCGCGAACTCGCCGCCCGTCACGCGGACGTCGTCTTCTCCGCCAACACCGAGTACGGCAAGGCCGTCGCCTACGCCGCCGACCTGCGCGACCGGCTGGCCCGGCACGGCCGCTCCCCGGACTCGCTGCGGATCCTGCCGGGCGCGAGCGTCGTCCTCGGCGACACACCGTCGGAGGCGGAGGAGAAGGCCCGCTGGGTGCGCGGCGAACAGATCAACGGGCCCCGGGCGATCGCCTGCCTGGAGCAGTACTGGGGCATCGACCTGTCCGCCTACGACCCGGACGGACCGCTGCCCGACATCGAGCCCAGCGAGGACGAACTCGACCCCTCACGCGGCACGATCTCGATCGCGCACCGCACCGGCAAGGCGGCCCTGATCCGCAAGTGGCGCGAACTGGCGTCCGAACGGGGCCTGTCGATACGGCAGTTGGTGCTGGAAGTGGCACCGGGCCACCCGGCGTTCACCGGCACGCCGTCGGCCGTCGCCGACGAATGGACCCGCTACGTCACCACCCGAACCGTCGACGGATTCAACATCGTGCCGCACCTGCTCCCGTCCTCGGTCACCGACATCGTCGACAAGCTGGTACCGGAACTCCAGAGCCGAGGTGTCTACCGCACCGAATACCGGGGCACCACCCTGCGCGACCATCTGGATCTGCCGCCGCGCGCCGACTGAGTGCGAAGGCAACGGGTTCCAGCGGCCGGATCAGCTCAGCGCTGCGAGCGTGAAGTGCCGCACCTGAAGCGGTGCGACGAGGTACTCGTCCTCGCCCGGCAGCACCACGGGCTGGTCACGCCAGTGCTCGCCGGCGTAGTGGACCAGATCCTCCTCGCTGCGCCAGCGACTGACGTACAGCAGCGAGTGGGGCGGCGCGAGGAGCACCTCGTGGTCCATCAGCCCGGGGTAGCGGCCGGGAAACTCACGTACCGCGGAGACGATCATGTCGTGGAACGCGTCGAAACGTTCAGGACGGACGCGTGCCTCACTCACCCTGATGATCACAGTCGTCAGGGTGCCACGCGAGCAGGTGCGGCGCCACACCTGGACCAGCCGCAATCAGTCCATGAGCGCCCGCACTTGGCGGTGGCCGGCTTGTCCGCGCGACCAGATGTGCGTCAGGCGGCGCGGGTTCGCGCGGTCCCAGGTGTCGTGGTCCATGACGGCAACGGCGTCGGACAGCCGCCACCGCCAGGAACTCCATGAGGCTTGGGGCACTTCCAGCAGGCCGTCGAGGCGCGCGATG
This sequence comes from Streptomyces sp. NBC_00019, assembly GCF_045041015.1. Classification (NCBI taxonomy): domain Bacteria; kingdom Bacillati; phylum Actinomycetota; class Actinomycetes; order Kitasatosporales; family Streptomycetaceae; genus Streptomyces; species Streptomyces sp. NBC_00019. The sequence continues at coordinate 1,009,689 of NZ_CP108302.1, read as the reverse complement.
GCCGAGGCCGCGAGCGTGCCCACGGGCCATGGCTCCCACGACGCGACGGTGTCGGTGAGGGCATGTGATTCGATCAGGTGCAGGAGGGACGGTGCGACGGGGAGGTAGGGACTGCTGCCGTCGACGTCGGTGCCCACACTGCCGTCGGTGTGGATCAGGTCCCGGCACGGCTTCGACACCCGCTCGCCGGTCCATTCGAAGTACCAGCCGCCTCTTCCGGGGTCCTGCCATGCACGAGTCTTCATGCCGAGGTGGTCGTACCCCCACCTCCGCACGGACTCGTACCGCTCCCCGTCCACGACCAGGCTACGGCGTACCTCGTAACGCAGACCTGCGAACTTCTGCTCGAATCCCTCGCATCGGATGAGGAGATCCATCGGGGCGGGGACGAGTTTCCCCGCATGATCGTGCACTTGCCAGAACTCCATCGGCAGCCCGAACCGGGCGGGGCGCTCACGCCGGCCTGTCCGATCCAGGAATTCCTGTGCGCGCAGTGAGAGCTCGGACGGGTCTTCCAGGATGTGCATGCTGTACTTCATTTCCCAGGAAGGTACGGCTGTCGGGCGAGGAGGCGGTCAGCTGAAAGCGTCGGTCATGCAGTCCCTCCGGCAGTCCGCGGCCTCGAAGCGCAGGCGTAGGGCCGCAGCTGCCTCTTCGCGTTCCACGGAGGCGTATCCGTAATGCCGGCACGCCACCTTGTGCACGTCCCCGACGGTGATGATGGCCGGCTCGCCCGGTGTGGCCTGGCGGCGGGCCTCGGCGATCGCCATGTCCGCGGCACGCAGCAGGTTCCTGGAACGGTCCCGGGTCACGGACGCCTGGGCCCGTTTCGCCGAGAAAGGGCGCAGGACTCGCCCACGCCAGAGGGAGCCGGCGGCGACGAGAAGGAGGCCGAGTGCTATGAACAGGACTCCGCCGGGGTCGTAACGCATGGGCTCAGTCTCCACCACATCCCGCCCGGAGTGGCAGCGGGTCTCGCTCGGCACAGGTCAGGAGATGGCCCGGAGAGTGCTGTGCTGTCGGCGTCGGTGGTGGAGTTCTTCGACGGCTGCGGCGGTCTCGTCATCCGCGGGGAGAAGGATGGTCAACTGCTGGTCATCCGCCGGGAGTTCGAGGGTTTCCCGCAGCAGCCGCAGCTCGCATCCGGTTGGATGGTTGACCCGGAGGACTCCGCGCTGCGGAACGACGTGCCGGTTCAGGCGGTGGGTCAGATCGGGGCCGGCGAGGGGTGCGAGTTGTGTGGTGAACCACTCGGAGCTCGCCGCGGAGGGGGCGAGCCACAGGTCGAAGGCCTGCTCGTCGGCGATGTCGTCCCAGTCGGCGAAGAACCTGCGGGCGCGGGAGTCGGTGAAGACATAGCGGGTGAGGTTCGGGGCTTCGGCGTCGAGCAGTCCGCTGCCGTTCGTCACCGACTCGTACGCGGGGGTGTGGGCGAGGATGTCACCCAGCCGGTTGGTCACCACGGCGATGCCCGGTTCGAGGAGGCGGAGTGTCTGCCGAACGGTGTCTCGCACGTGCCGGGGCGGGGGTGCGGGTCGCGCGTGCGCGGTGCATTCTCCGCCTGAGATCTTCGTGAGATAGCGCAGGTGGGCGCGCTCGGAGGGGGAGAGGCTGAGGGCGTCGGCGACAGCGTTGACGACCGCCACCGAGGGATTGCGGTCACGGCCCTGCTCGATGCGGGTCAGATATTCGACGCTGATGCCGGCACGCGCCGCGAGGTCCGTGCGGCGGAGCCCCGGTGAGCGGCGGCGGCCTCGGTCCGGCAGGCCGAGTGTCTCGGGCTGGACACTGTCGCGCTTGCTCCGGATGAAGTCTCCCAACGGCGTACCCATGCTTTGAGGATAGGACGGGCGGGACGGGTCGCGGTGAGTTGAGGGTGGCCCTGCGGGGGCCAGCCTGAGCTCGGCCTGGCTGTCGCTGAGGGCCGACCCGATGGTGGTGGGCATGGACAACAACACGCACAAGCTGGTGGTCATCGTCGCGAGCGTCCGCGAGGGACGGTTCGGCCCGGTGGTGGCCTCCTGGTTCGCCGAACAGGCCGATCTGCACGGGGGTTTCGACGTCGATGTCGTCGATCTGGCCGACGTCGAGATCCCGCTGTCCCTGCCCGCGGCATCGCCGAAGTACGCCGGTGACGACTACCCTCGCCCGGCCGGGATGCAGCCACTGACCACGGCGCTGGAGAGCGCGGACGCGTTCGTCGTCGTCACACCCGAGTACAACCACAGCTACCCCGCCCCTCTGAAGGCCGCCATCGACTGGCACTTCACCCAGTGGACGGCCAAGCCTGTCGCCTTCGTCAGCTACGGCGGCGCGGCGGGCGGCCGCCACGCGATCCTGCACCTGGAGAACGTGCTGACCGAACTGCACGCGGTGACGATCCGCGACGGCCTCGCCTTCCCCAACTACTTCACTGCATGGCACGACGGCCGCCCGCTCGACCCCGAGACCCCCGGGTACGCCAAGACACTGCTCGACCAGCTGGCCTGGTGGGCGGGCGCCCTCAAGTCGGCACGCGAGGTGACCCCTTACCCGGCGTGAGTCCGGCAGGGGACCATCTGCGGCGGAAGACCGGCACAGACCCCCTGCTATCGTGCGCCGATGTCAGCGATCAAGAAGTTCCAAGTCACCTTCGACTGTGCAGAACCCGAGCGTGTGGCTCGCTTTTGGTGTGAGGTGCTGGGGTACGTCGTACCGCCGCCGCCGGAGGGGTTTGCCACGTGGGGCGACTTCGACCGGTCTCTGCCGCCGGAGCGGCAGGGCGCGTCGTTCGCCTGTGGTGATCCTTCGGGTGTGGGTCCGCGGCTGTACTTCCAGCGCGTCCCCGAAGGCAAGGTCGTCAAGAACCGGGTGCATCTCGATGTGCGAGTCGGCACGGGGCTCGTGGGTGAGGAGCGCCTCGCCACTCTCGAAGCCGAGTGCACACGACTCCTTGCGCTCGGCGCGACTCGCGTGCAACTGCTGCGTGCCGATGGCGTCAACGAGTCGTGCATCGTGATGCAGGACGTCGAGGGCAACGAGTTCTGTCTCGACTGAGCATCCTGGGCTCTGCTCAGCGCGGGGCATCGCCGCGGTCGGACACGGCGTCGGTGCAGCACTCGTCTGCTTGTAGGCCGGCGCCGTATTGAAGCCGTCGTGCGGTTTGCACGAGGGGCGCCAGCGGATCTTTCTTGAAGGGGTGCTTGTTCCGCCAGGTCTGGCGGAGTCGTGCCCAGGACGCCAGAACGCTCATGGTCCTGAGGTGGTGGGCCGACGTGGGAGAACACCCGTTCCAGAAGTGAACATGGCGAAGGTAATCGCCACGGTTCGCCACCCCTTCCGCTCAGTAGAAATATCTACCAGCATGAATGTGCCGGGTCCGGCCATCCCGGATGTGGGGGAGCACGTCCCGCTTGCGCGGGCAAATGGATCCCGGAGGACAGCATGCGAACCGTCTCTCGGAAGGCCGTTGAATGGCTGTCGGCAGCAGCCACCGACCCGCGGGAGTGCAAAAGACAGTGGCACAGTGAAGGCGGGACCGCGGTGTTGGGCTGTGGCCGGTTCTGGGATGTGCTGAGCGTGCCGGAGGAGTTGGCCGTACCGGCCCTGGAGGCTCTGCTGGGCATCCCGCAGCCGCCCGGGCCGGCGCTGGTGGACACCGCCGCCCGCCGGGTGGCCTTCTTCCTGCCGCCGGACCCCGAGGGCCGCTGGATAGGCTCGGGCATCCGCTATGCGGGCAAGGGCGCATGGGTCGCGGTGCCCGCCCCGCACCGAGCGGCCGGACGGCTGCGCTGGCTGGTGCCGCCCGACGGCAGCGGGGCGCTGTTCGTGCCCGCGGCGGTGGAACTGGCCCTGCAACTGGCACTCGGACGGCTGGCCGCCCAGGAACGGACCAAGCGGCGCTGTCCCGCCTGTGGGGCATCGGTCCCCGGACCACCCGCCCGGGGCGGCGGCCGGACCGTGTGACACCGGTTCGTTGCCGCGGGGAACCCGGCGCGGCGATCCGCACACCATCGTGCGCCGCCGTCAGTGTGCGGACGCCAGGTCGGCACCGGACGCGCCGGTCAGGACACCTGCGCGCTCCCAGTGGCCCGGGTCGGGCGGGGTGGTGAGCTGTCCCGTGACAGCGGGGCTCAGGGCCATCAGCAGCATCCACTGCGGATCCCGCGTACCCGGAAGTGTCCGGCCGTCGGCCCGCCACTCCCTGACGAGCGCGGCATAGATGGGCGGGTCCGCATGAGGCGGCGGAGCGGGATCGGCGTGCGGGGCGTGCCGGGCCTGGTCGTCCAGGACGAGGCGTCCGGTGGTGGCGGTGCAATTCATGTCCGTGCAACGTGCCCGCGTACGCGGGTGGTACGGGCTGGTCGCGGCGTGGCCCGATCGGATGACGCCGCGTCCGTCGTTCGGGGCCATGTGCTAGTCGCACCAGATCACTGGCGGGGGTGCGCGGGCTGGACTGCACCCCGTTCACGGTGAGTTCTTCGCATTGGGTGCCGAACTCACCGTGAACGGGGGACTTTGAGGGTCGGTCAGCGGGGCTGGGCCAGTTGGGCGGCGAGGAGATGGGAGTCCAGCAGAGTGGTGTCGGCGGTACGGGCGGCTCTGGCGTAGCCGGTGAGCATCCGTTTGGTCAGCACGAGGGCCTGAGGGGAGCGCCGTGAGAGGGGTTTGGTCCAGGTGGTGATGGTGTCGTCCAACTCGTCGAGCGGGGCGACCTTGTGCAGAAGGCCGAGGCGATGGGCGGTGTGGGCGTCGAAGTCGTCGCAGGTGAGCATGAGTTCACGGATCCGGGCGGCGCCGGCCTCGGTGATCAGACGGCCCATGGCGCCGCCCCAGGCGGGTGCGAGCCCGATGCCGACCTCCGGCATGCGGAAGCGGCTGGTGTCCGCGCCCGCGCGGAGGTCGCAGTAGGCGGCGAGCGCGAGGCCGGCGCCGATGACCTTGCCGTGGAGCCGGGCGATGGTGACGGCGTGGGTGTCTTCCAGCGCCTGGCACACGCGGTGGGCCTTGTCCGCGATACGTCGCAGGGTGGCCCCGGTGGGGTCGGTGGCCAGGGCGTCCTGGTACTCCCGGCGGTCGGCTCCCAGGCAGAAGTCGTTGCCCAGGGAGGAGAGCACCAGGATGCGGATGTCGGGCTGGTCGTGGAGGTCGTCGAGGACGGCGAGGAGTGCGTCCAGGACGGCGGCGCTCAGGACGTCGTCCTGTGCGGAGGGGTTGAGCCGGACATGGAGGACGGGTCCGGTTCGACTGAGGGCCAGGGGAGGGGGTAGGGGGGAGGGGTCGGGGGTGTGCGCGGGTTCCCGGTCGGAGGCGAGGGCGGACACGGGAGCGGGGACGGTTGGCGGGTTCATGCCAGTGTTACATCCAGGTTCAGCAGGCGCCTGAACGCCACCCGGGGGGCCGACGCGGGGCGGCGGGCCAGGGTGAGTCTCGGCAGACGGGTGATCATTTGGCGGAGCAGGGTCTGTGCTTCCAGCCGGGCCAGCGGCGCTCCGAGGCAGTAGTGGATGCCCCAACTGAAGGCCAGGTGGCTCGGGTTGCGCCGTGGGTCGAACGAGTCGGGATCGGCGAACCGGGTGGGGTCGCGGTGGGCGGCGCCCACGAGGAGGTGGACCATCTCGCCCGCACCGACCTCGGTGTCGTCCAGGATCGTGTCCTGGGCCGCGATGCGGCTGATCACATGGGTGGGAGGGTCGTAGCGCAAGGACTCCTCCACGAACGACGGCACGAGGTCCGGCTGTTGGGCGAGCAGACTCCAGCGGTCGGGGTCCTCGACCAGCAGGAGCGTCATCGTCGACAGCAGGGTCGCCGTGGTTTCCAGGGCCGCCAGCAGGACGAACAGCGCGAGGAAGTAGACCGCCTCGTCGGCCTTGTCCTGGTCCGGTTCGAGTTCGTCCCAGGTGCGTATCCACTGGGAGACGGGGTCGTCCCCCGGACGTTTTCGCCGTTCGCGCACCAGACCGAGGAAGTAGGTGCGCAGTTCGGCCATGGCGGCGTCGGAACGGGCCAGTTGGCTGGCATTGGGGAGGAGCTCCTGGGTGAAGACCTGGTCGTGGGTCAGTTCACGCAGGCGGGGCCAGTCGGCGCTCGGCAGCCCGAGCCAGTCGCCGATGGTGGCGACGGGCAGTTCCTCGCTCACCAGCGCCGCGAAGTCGGCCTCTCCCGCACGCAGGCGTTCGTCGAGCGAGTCGAGGAGCCGGTCGACCACGTGACTCACCCGGCGACCGATCTGGTCGATGGTGCTGCGGTCGAAGGTGCCCGCCGACCGGCGTACTCGGGTGTGCTCCGGAGGGTTGAGGGCGGGCAGGGTACGGCTGATCTCCCGGGAGGAGGGGGCGCTCCAGCGGGTGCGTGCGCCCTGCTGCTCTCGCCATGCGGTGTCCGGTTCGAGCCAGGTACCGCTGCGGAGCACCTGCTCACAGGTTGCGTAGCTGCTGACGAGTAAACCGCCCCAGGGCGCGGGGCTGACTTCGCCGCGCGCCCTGAGCTCCGCGTAGATGGGGAACGGGTCGGCCTGTCCTTCGGCCGTCCGAAGACGGGAGAACAGGGAAATGGTCGCCCGACGGTCCGAGGACGGAGTCGCGAGACTTCCCACGATGACGGCTCCTTTCTGCCAGCCGCCATCCGTACCCGTGGGATGCTTGAAGCATCCAATAACACAGTGTTCTCGTAGGGTTACTTACGTCACTCGCCATTCACCCAGGCCCGGAAGCGGCTGAACAGACCGCCCTTGGGGCGGGGTGCGGCGTGGGACGCCCGGCCTGCCGGGGCGGGCTGCGGGACGGTCGCGGTCGAGTGCGCCGCCTGAACCGAGGACGGTGCCGCGGGCCGGGTCCGGGCCGCGGGTGCCACGGTGCGGGGGGTGTACCGGATGGGCACGGTGACCAGCGAGCGGCTCCACGGCGTCGCCACCCAGGCGAGTTCCTTGAAGGGAACGCGCAACTCGACATCGGGCAGCCGGTTGAGCAGGGACTCCACGGCGGTGGCCGCGATCATGAACGCCGGGTCCTTGGCCGGGCACGCGTGCGGGCCGGCACCGAAGGCGAGATGGGCCTTGGAGCTGAGCTGTTCACGGTGCTCGGTCAGCTTGGGGTCGGTGTTGGCCGCCGCGAAGGAGATCAGGACCGGGTCGCCCGCCCGCAGGGTCCGGCCCCCCAACTCGACGTCCTGGGTGGGGTAGTGGGCCGCGTAGTTGGCGATCGGGGCGTAGTTCCACAAGGTCTTCACGACCGCGTCCTCGGCGGGCAGGCCGCTCGGCCAGTCGTCGCTGAGGTACAGCGCGGCGCTGGTGCCGATCGAGGCCGACAGGGGCGCGGTGCCGCCGGAGAGCAGGGTCACGAGCTGGTGCAGCACCTCCTCGTCGGTCAGCCGGGCGGAGTGCACCATCAGCCGGGTGGTGAGGTCCTCACCGGGCTCCCGGCGCTTGAGGGCGATCAGTTCGGCGAGCGCGCCGCCCAGGATCTCGTCGGCACCCGGGGTGCCCTGGAAGATGCCGGTGATCCCGGCGATGACGCGGTCGCCGAGTTCCGGGGGGCAGCCGAACAGGTCGCCGAAGACCAGCAGGGGCAGCGGCTGGGCGTAGGCGGCCATCAGCTCGGCCTGACCGAGGGCCTCGGAGCTGAAACGGCTGATCAGATAGTCGGCCGACTGCTGGGTCAGCCTGACGAGCCGGCCCTGGTCGACAGTGGCGAGGCTGTCCGTGACCGCCTGCCGCAGCCGGGCGTGCGCGGCGCCGTCGCTGAACAGGGCGTTGGGACGGTAGCCCATCATGGGCAGGGCCGGGCTGTCCTGCGGTACCCGCCCTTCGTTGAGGGCGTTCCAGCGGCGCGAGTCCCGCACGAACAGGGTCGGGTTCTGCAGGATGTACAGGCTCGCGTCGTAGCTGGTCACCAGCTCGACCTCGACGTCCGGCGCGATGTCGACGGGGGTGCTGGGGCCCGTCGAGCGCAGCTGGTCGTAGGTGCGCTCAGGGTCGGAGCCGAAGTCGGGCCCGTACATCGCGACGTTGCCGTGTGCGGGGCAACCGGCCGGTATCCCGGTCGACTCGAAGGGCTGTTGCATAGTGGGCTCCTAGCCGAGTGAGGACAAGAGGTGCTTCACGAGTGTGATGAGGGCCTGCATCGAGGAGTCCTGGTCACGGACGTCGCAGTCGATGACCGGTGTCTCCTCGGAGATGTTGAGTGCCTCGCACACTTCGGACAGGGGGAAGTGGTTCTTGCCGTCGAAGGTGTTGACACCGATGACGTAGGGCAGTCCGAAGGCTTCGACCAGGTCCAGGATCGGGAAGGTCTCCTCCAGCCGCTCGGGGTCCACCAGGACCAGTGCGCCCAGCGCTCCCCGCGACAGGCCCTCCCACATCTGCTTGAACCGTTCCTGCCCGGGGGTTCCGAAGATGTAGAGGACCAGGTCCTCGCTGAGGGTCAGCCGCCCGAAGTCCATCGCCACGGTCGTGGTCGTCTTGTCCGGGGTCTCGGAGAGGTCGTCGAGGCCCTCACTGGCCTCGGTTATCTCCTCTTCGGTCTGCAGCGGCTCGATCTCGGAGACGCTTCCGATGTATGTGGTCTTCCCGACCGCGAAGTGGCCCACGACCAGGACTTTCACGGAGCGGGAGACGTCGGGATCCAGATACAAGGTGGTTACGCTCCGGTTCGAATTCGCATCAGGCCGTCGAGCACGGCGGTGAGCAGGACGGGGTCATGGCGTTCGGCGTGCGGCACCGGGTTACGCACATGAATGAGGCCGTCCTCGGCCATCTGAGCCAGCAAGATGCGCACGATGCCCAGGGGCAGCCGTGTGTGGGCGGCGACCTCGGCGACCGAGAGGTAGCCGTCCGCGATCAGGTCCATGACCGTTCGGGATTCCGGAGCCAGGGTGCGGGTCGCGGTCGAGGCACCCTCCTGGGCCGTGATCATCGTGGTGTGCTCGTACTCGCTGTCACGGGGCAGTGCGCGTCCCCCCGCGACGATGAAGAGGGGGACTAAGGGGGCCGTCAGCTCGAGCTCACTGGACGGGTCGTCATGCATCGCTGGCCCTCTCTCCCTGCGCGACCGTCCGCGAGATGAGCGCGGGCATCGCGTCACTCAGATGTGCGGTGAAGTCCTCGATGTCGCAGTCGTGCTCGGCCGCCGCCGCCAGGAAGTCGCCGTCGCCGGCCGCGATCAGGAAGATCCAGCCGTGCTGGAACTCGATGACCGTCTGGCTCCACTCGTCGTCGTGCGCTCCGCCCGCGAACGGCGCGGTGGCCCGGCTGTAGGCGTGGATGCCCGTCATGGCCGCCGAGATGGTGTCCGCGAGGTCCCTGCCGATCCCCGTGCTGGCCCCGCGCGGCAGACCGTTCGCACCTAGCAGCAGGGCGTGCAGGGCGCCCGGTACCGAAGCCACGGCCTTGTCCAGTTCGCCGAGAACGGTGACAGACCTGTCCGCCTCGTCGCGCAGTGCCTCGGCGTTGTCCCCGTACTGCTCCGCGTCACGGGTGTTCACCCGCGGCGGGGCGGTGAGGTTGTTGCCCAGCCGGGCGACCAGCCGGTTCATACGGAAGCTGAGCTGCTCCATGTCCACGTCGGGCTCCGCGGCGGCAGCCAGATAGGCGCCCTGGCCGGCCCCGATCAGGAACACCCAGCCGTGCTGGAACTCGATCACGGTCTGAATCCACGCCCGGTCCTGCGAGGTCCCGGCGAAGTGGGCGGTGGCCCGGCTGAGCGACTGCATCCCGGCCATGGCCGCGGAGATGGTGCGCACGTCCTGGCCGGTCAGGCCGTCCGTGGCCCCGCGCGGAATGCCGTCCGCGGACAGCACCACGGCGTGCCGTGCCCTGGGCACGTTGTCCACGATGTCCTGGACCATCCACGACAGGTCTGTCGTACTCATGCGTTGTCAGACCCTCCGGGTGTGGGGGTGTCCAGAGCGGCCACATCGCGCGCGGTCTGTGTGCCGCGCTGGAGAGCGGCCAGGCTGCCGGCGCCGCGTCGGACAGTTCGCCTGGCCGGCTGCTCCGTGCCGGAGTTGCCGGTGGGCGACGTGCGGGCTCCGCGCTTGGGCAGGCCGCCGGCCGTACGGGCGGTCTCCACCGACACCGGCCGGATGCTGCTCACGGGCGCCTCGGTGGCCGGCGGCAGGGCCTCCTCCATGGTCCACAGCTCCTCGGGCAGCAGGACGACGGCGCGCACGCCGCCGTATCGGGAGACGCCTGTGACGTCCACCTTGAAGCCGTGCTGGCGGGCGATCAGACCGACGACGGGGAAGCCGAACTTCGGCTGGGTGCCCAGCTGGGACAGCCGGGGGAGGTCGTCGCCGGACAGCAGAGCGCTCGCCCGCTGACGCTCCTCGTCGCCCATGCCGACGCCGGCGTCGTCGATGACGATGCACAGGTTCTTCTGGGCCTGCCGGAACGTGACCTCGATCGGGGCGTCCGCCTGGGAGAAGCTGGCGGCGTTGTCGAGCAGTTCCGCGACGGCCAGGGCGACCGGCGCGACGGCGGAGGCCTTCAGCGCGATGCCGCTCGGCTGCATGATCTCGACCCGCTGGAAGTTGCGGATCTGGCTCTGGGCGCTGCGGACGACGTCGTAGACGCTGGCAGGCTGGTTGCGACGCCCCAGAGGGGCACCGCACATGACCGCGATACCCTGGGCCTTGCGGGCCATCTGGGCGTTGGCGTGGGTGATGTCCATCAGATCGGACAGGACCGCGTGGCCGCCGTACTCGCGCTGGACCCCGTCCAGCAGCGTCGTCTGCTCGGCCGCGAGGCTCTGTAGGAAGCGCGCGGCGCCCTTGAGGACCGCCTTGGTGTTCTCCTCGGCGGCCTGCTCCGCCTCCCGGATGACACCGTCCTGCTCGTTCCGCATCCTGGACAACTCGCTTTGCGTGCGGCCCAGTTCATCTTGGCTGAACTGCAGCCGCGCCTCCAGCGCGGTCTCGGACTCCCTCTTCCTCCTCGTCAGGCCTCTGCTTCGGAGCACGAGTGCCACGACGGCGGCTACGGCTATCACCGCTATCGCAACCAGGCACCAAAGAAGCACGTCTTGAGTCATGGAAACCTTTCCCGGTGCGTGGCATGCAGGCGTCGACAAATACAGCTCGCAAGGATCCGCAACCCGTCCAGGGGGACTGCACGGCTGATTTGGGCGAACTCACTGCGTTCAGGTTCAAGGCCTGAGCAAAAGTGGATCAAGGTCGCAGACGGCGGAATGCTATCACCGTCAACCGCACTGCCGGAGGCCACCCCTCCGGGTTGAATCGCGGTCAACAAGCCTGCCGTGTATGGGCCGTTGACGATGCACCAGATCCCGCAGGCCGGCCCCCGGCCCCGGCTCGGTTCGGGTGGGGGGCCGGCCTGCCGGGTGGACTCAGGCGTGCAGGGTGGGCCGGTAGATGAGCTCCTGGATGTGCCCGTCGAGGATCCGGCTCTCGATCAGTTCGAGGTCGAAATCGGCCGCGCCCTGGAAGATCGGACTTGCCCCGGTCTGACCGCTGATCACGGGAAAGAGCGTCACCTGGACACGGTCGACGAGACCGGCGGCCATCAGCGCCCGGTTCATCGACAGACTGCCGTGCGAGCGCAACGGCACCTCGGACTCCTCCTTGAGCCGGGCGACGACGTCGACGGCGTCACCGCTGACGAGGGTCGCGTCCGGCCAGCGAAGGGGTCCTTCGAGCGTCGTCGACACCACGGTGGTCGGCAGGTTCCTCATCCGGGTGTTCACGGGGTCACTCACCTCGGACTCCTCACTGCTCGGGCCCAGAATCTGCGAGAACAGCCGAAAGGTGTTCGCCCCGAGGACCAGCCGCTGCGCCTCGCTGTACACGGCGAGACGGCGGTCGAGGAACTCGGCACCTTGCTTGCCCCAGTAGCCGCCCCAGTCGCCGTCGCTGTTGTAGGAGCCGTAGCCGTCGAGGGTGGAGAAGACGTCGACGGTGTAGGTGGCGGTCATGATGCTCTCCCTGAGTGCGCTTGATCGGGTGGTGGAGATGGAGACTGCCAACCTGGGCGAGACTCATCGCTCCTTGAACTCCCCCCGGCATGCGGGGATCTTCCGCAGGTGCCGATCCGGGCAGATCAGCACCTGCGGCCGCCGCGCAGCTCCAGTCGGTCGCCCGGGAAGCGCTCACGGAAGCCGCGGTCGTGCGAGACCGCGACCACCGCTCCCGGGTACGAAGCGAGCGCCGCCTCCAGGTCCTCGACCAGGTCGAGCGCGACGTGGTTGGTCGGCTCGTCGAGGACGAGAAGATCCGCGGGCCGGGTCACCAACCGCGCGATCTGCAAGCGGCGTTGCTGTCCCGCGGACAGCGCCGCGACCGGCACGTCCAGATCCTCCTCACGGAACAGCCCCAGCGTCAGCAGCTGATCGGCGTACTCCTGCGGCAGCCCGGGCCTCCCGGCCGCGAAGGCGGCGAGCAGGGGGAGTCGCGTGGAGTGCGCGGGCAACTCCTGCGCCAGGTATCCGATCAGAGCCGGACGCCGTGCCACGCCCGCATCCGGCTCCAGGTCGCCCGCCAGGACACGCAGCAGCGTCGTCTTGCCCGCTCCGTTCTCGCCCGTGACCAACAGCCGCTGCCCGGGCTCGATCGACACCCGTCCGTCCAGACTCAGCCGCGCACCCACACGTACGCCGTCGAGCTCGGCAAGGGGACATCTCGCGGGCGAGGACAGCGGAGCGCTCGGCGACGGCCCGTCCACCCGACGCGCACCGCCCGCTGCCGACAGGGTCGCCGTGAATCGCAGCGGTTCCGGCGGCGCTGCCACCGGGTTGCGCCGCAGGTGGCCGAGCCGCTCCCGGACGGATCGCACCTGACCGCCGAGCTTCGCCTCGTGCGAGCGGCGGTGCTTGCCGAAGCCCTGCCGCGGATCCTTGCCGGTGGTGGCCAGCCGCTTCCCGGCGGCCTCGAGCAGTTCCTCGCCACGGGCCACTTCCTCGACCCAGTCCGCGTGTTCCTGCGCGGCGCGGCGCCGGGCGGCGGCCTTCGCGGCGCGGTAGCCGGCCCAGCCGTCGCCGTACCGGCGCACCGTGTGCGTATCCCGGTCGACCGCGAGGATCGTGGTGGCGACGCGTTCCAGGAAGCCGCGGTCGTGGGTGACCGCGACGACGGTGCCGCGGTGCGCGCGCAGGTGCTCCTCGAGCCAGCGCACGGCCGCCGCGTCAAGATGGTTCGTCGGCTCGTCGAGGAGCAGCAGCTCGGGGGCCGCGGCCAGCACACAGGCCAGCGCGAGCCGCGACTGCTCGCCGCCGGAGAGCGTGCCGAGCATGCGGTCACGGGTGATCCCGGCGAGCCCGAGCCCGTGCATCGCGGCGTCCACGCGGGTGTCCGCCTCGTATCCGCCGCGTTGCTCGTATGCGGTCAGCAGCTCGCCGTACGCGGCGAGTTCGTCCTTCGACGCCTCACCCAGACGCTCCTCCGCCGAGCGCAACCGGCGCTCCATGTCGCGCAGTTCGGCCAGAGCGAGGTCGACAGCGTCCTGCACCGCGCAGTTGGGGTCGAGTTCGAGGGTCTGGGCGAGGTGCCCGATGCCGCCGGGGAAGCTGACGGTGATCTCGCCGGCGTCCGGCGCCTCGGCCGTGGCCAGCAGCCGCAGCAGGGTGGACTTCCCGGATCCGTTCTCGCCGATGACAGCGGCCTTCTCACTCGGTCGGACGGTGAAGGAGACCTGGTCGAGAACGGTGCGGGTGCCGTAGGACTTGGTGACGTCCTTGACGGACAGCTGTGCCACGTCGGTGGGGGTGGTGGGTACGGCGGCATGGGGGGCGCGGTTGCGCATTTGGCTTTCCCTGGTCGGACGAGGGGTCTACGGGCAGCAGAAACGGCGGCATCGGCCGTGCCCGGACTCAGACGAAGAAAAGGAAAGCCATGCCCCCACCATAACAAGACGAACCGTCTCGCCTCAACCCGTGTGTGCCGGTGATCGGCGATTCCGGCGCTCGGCCGCTGACGACGATCGACGCTCTTCGGGCTGTTCAGGCGGTTGGGGCGGGTCGGTCGGGGTTTGGGTAGGCCTTCTCGCCGGTCTCGTGTGGTTCACGGTTGTTGCTCTCTGGTGATCGTCCTTTCCGCGGTGTAGCGTCACTGCCAGCTGTCGTGGTTCGCAGTACCTGCCCGCGCTTAGGCGCGGGCGCTTTGCTGTGCAGTACCGGACCAGGGCGATCACCTCCAGGACCGCGCGGTGCGGTCCTGACGTCTACTGAGAGGTACCAGCATGGCCAGCGGAACCGTCAAGTGGTTCAACGCGGAGAAGGGCTTCGGCTTCATCGCCCAGGACGGCGGCGGACCGGACGTCTTCGCTCACTACTCCAACATCAACGCCTCCGGCTTCCGTGAGCTCCAGGAAGGCCAGGCGGTGACCTTCGACATCACCCAGGGCCAGAAGGGCCCGCAGGCGGAGAACATCACCCCCGCCTAGTACTGAAGGCCGGCCCTCGGGTCCGAGGACCGGCCTGCTCCTGCGTCGCCGCGGCGTTGTGTACGCCGCGGCGACGACGGCGCCCGGCCCGTGTGCGACGGGGCACCAGCGCGAACGCCGGCTACGGGCGGAGCACGATCTTGCCGGGGCTGTGCCCCTGTTCCAGCTCGCGGAACGCGTCTCGCACCCCCTCCAGCGGGTAGCTGCGGGCGATCCGCACCTCCAGTTCCCCACGCGCGGCAAGCCGGGCCAGCTCGCCCACCACGACCGCGCACGCCGCCGCGCCTTCGCCGTAGGTCCGCGCCCCGACCCTGGCCGCGGCCTGCCAGTCGCGGATGGTGTTGATCCGCTCGGGCCGCACACCCAGCTCCACCGCCAGGTCCACGTAACCGTCGCCGAACGTATCGATGAACGCGTCGACGTCTCCGCCGCAGGCCTCCCGGATCCGTTCGGCCACGCCCTCCCCGTACGCGACCGGGACGACACCGCGCTCCTTCAGCCAGGCATGGTTCCCCTCGCCCGCCAGCCCGATCACGGTGGCGCCGCGGTGTCGCGCGAGCTGCACGGCAAGAGACCCGACACCGCCCGCCGCACCGGACACCACGACCGTGTCCGTCGGCCCGGGATCCACCGCGAACACGCAGGCATACGCGGTCGTGCCGGCCACGTACAACGACCCGGCCACGTCCCACGACAGTCCCTGTGGCCGCGAGACCACGTCCACGTCGTCGACCACGACGAACTCCGCATGGCTCGCCCTGCCATGGGTGAAGCCCAACACCTCGTCGCCCACCGCGAAGCCGCGCACCTGCGGGCCGACCTCCGCTACGACACCGGCCAGATCGCTGCCCTGCCCGGAGGGGAACGTGGCCGGCCAGCGTCCGTGTCGCGCGCCTTCGCGGATCATCACCTCGCCGGGCTGGATCCCGGCCGCGCGGACCTCGACCAGCACCTGTCCGGGGCCGGGTGCCGGCCGCTCCACCTCCTCCACCCGCAGCACATCGATCCCGCCGTACTCGTGGAACCGCACCGCTTTCATCGTGTGGTCACCGCTTTCCCTCGTCCGAACAAGCCTGGGCCGGCCACGCGCCGAACGCCACACGGCGACCGCGCCGTCGCAGTCAACGGTTCAGGAACGGCGTTGTCTTCCTGACACTGACAGCCTCAGCCCGAGTCAAACGGTCCCTGAGCCGGTTCAGTACCCGATGGCCTCTCGCAGAAGCAGCACGGTGCCGCGCCCCGGATGGAGTTCCGCGTTGAGGATGAGCAGCCGGTTGAGGCGCTGGGCACTCCATACACGTGCTCAGGTCGGGCACCACCTTCTGCCCGCCGACGATCCAGACCGCGTGGGCGGCGCCGCCCACGTTGGCGGGGAGCTGGCTGCCGCTGCCCGAGGCGAGAACGAGGGAGCCGGTCTCGGCGGCGGCAGCGACGCTGTTGACGACGAACTCGGGGCTGGCGACCAGCTTGCGGATCTCGTCGGCGCCGGTGGCACGGTCGAACCTCAGGACGCGCGGCCTGATGGCGTCGTACCGGTCGCCGGTGCTGATGTCCTCGTCGACACCGGAGAGTCGCAGGGTCTCGCCGGCTCCGGTGAACACACTGGCGCCCTCGGGAACCAGGTCCTTGACGCGGATGCGCGCGGCCGTGGCGTCGTCGAGGATCTCGGCGGCGAAGCCGTTGGCACGCAGAGCGGCAGCTGCCCGCTCCAGTCGTTCAGCCCCTGGCGTCCGTCGAGGGCACGCGCGAGTTCCTGGACGTAGGCGCGGCCGGTCGCGGTGTCGCCGTCGAGGAGGATCGTGCCGGGGTGTGGCGGTGAGCAGATCGCACATGCCTACGCCGAGATCGCCCGTCTCTCGGGCGAGCGCACGACGTTCCTGGAGTACACGGTCAACGGCCTGCCCGGCTTGGTGGCGCGGCAGGACGGCAAGTTCGCGACCGTGTTCGCGTTCGAGATCGTGGGCGACCGGATCAGGCGTATCTGGGCGGTGCGAAACCCCGAGAAGCTCCGCCCCTGGCGGATCGGATGACGTCAACGACATCCGCGTGGTGGGGTCGGTGTCCTCCGGGAAACCGGCCCCACGTCGTGGTGACGGATTCGGGCGAACGGCCCGGCCCGGTCCCGTCGGACCCGGCCGTCACATCCACAGCACGCCGTCGTCCTCGTGCTCACGGACACGGAACGCGATCATCCGGCGCAGCAGGTCGTCCGGCACGGGCCGGCCGTACGGGAGTTTGATCGAGCCCTTGCCCGTACCGAAGCCGGAGAGTTCGGCGTCGAACGCCTCTCGAGTGCTGGGGGTGAACACGACGTTCGCGTGCTTCGCGTGACCGCTGAGCATGAACAGGATGGTCCCGGACGGGTGGACCCACGCGGCGTGGCCCCATTTGATCGCCTCGCTCGCCGCGGGCACCGCATCGAGGGCCAGCGCCCGCACCTGCTCAAGCACCTCGCGAGCCTGCTCCGCGAAGCCCTCGATGTACTCATCGACCGTCTGTGGCTTTCCCATGCCATCAGTGTGAGGCCTGTGGTGATCGATGCCAGTGCGTGTTGAGATGCTGCCGTCGCGCAGTGCGGCTCAGAGCCTGGTGGAAGGGGGCAGTCCGTAATGGACTCGGAGATAGTCGTCGCGGCGTGTGCCGTGGTGATCGCCGTGGCGTCGCTCGCCGTCTCGGTGTACGAGGTACGCGCGACCCGGCAGCACAACCGCTACTCGGTGCGGCCCATACTCCAGTTGCAACGGGGGATGTCCGAGGGGCAAAAGGCGGGGATCAGGCTCATCAACTCCGGTCTGGGCCCAGCCGTCATCATCAGCAGCACCCTGACGGTCGACGGCGAGGTCGTCGGCGCCTGGAACAAGGCCGGCGCGGACAGAGCCCGTGACGGCCTCGCCGTATGGCCCTACGCGGTGACGTTCACCGAGACGCAGACCATCGCCACCAGCTACGAGGAGTTCCTGCTGAGCGTGGACGCCTACGATCCACAGGCTCATGCCGAGTTCCTGGACCTGATAACTCGGCGCCTGCACCTGGAGATCCGCTACGAGTCCCTCTATGGCGGGGAGAGCTATCGCGTGACTCTGCGCCCCCGTACACAGGGCTGACTGCTCCTGCGTCTCGACGCGCGGGACCACGGTCTGGCTGCCCCTTCCACCAGAAAATGAGGTGCCCCGGCAGGGAGCCCGCCCTAGGGTGGGTGTCGTTCAGGTGCGGAGGTTGCGGCTACTTCTCCTCTCAAGAGAGCGACGCGGGTTCGAATCCCGCCGCCGGCCCTTGGCCGGTGTCGTCCAGCGGCCCAGGATGCTTACGTTGCCGCCGCCGATTTTGATCTCTGAACACCGAAGGCCAGGAGCCGCCCGCCACGGGGGAACAGGCGGGCGGCTTCGCCGTGTCAGTCGCTCGTGCACTCTCGAGAGCGGCCAGTGAGACGGCCATGTGTGAGTGCTCCGCAACAGATGTCTCCGGTGTGTCACAGCCCACCTCGGCCCCACAACTTGTGCCGGGCCACCCGTGTCGAACTCCGCGTCAGGCCAGACCACCTGACTGACACATCGTCAATCTTCCACGCGGGAACCAGACATGAGCACCACCGCGCGCACCACCCGCCGTACCGCAGGCTCGGCCGCCGTCGCAGCCGCCTCGTTCCTGCTGCTGGCGGGAGCGGGCATCCTGGCCGCGCCCACCGCGTACGCGGGCATTCCCGGCGGCACTTCCGCCGCCGACCGCAACAGTGACTTCAACGGCGACGGCTACACCGACCTCGTCACCGGCGTCCCGGGCGGCACGGTCGACGGCCGGGAGGGTGCCGGGTACGTCAACGTGCAGTACGGCGCGCCCAACGGCATCGGCACCAACACCACCGTGCCCAAGGGCCGGGTCGAGCTCATCAGCCAGTCGTCCAAGGGCGTGCCCGGAACCTCCGAGACCGGCGACCGCTTCGGGCAGGCGGTCGCCACCGGCGACCTCGACGGCGACGGCTACGACGACCTCGCCGTCGGCCAACTCGGCGGCGTGGACGAGACCGCAGACGACGCGGCCGGCGGCCTGGTCGGCGTCTACTACGGCGGCGAGGACGGGCCTTCCGGAACCGAGGGCCCCGGTACCGCCCCGCAGTGGTGGTCGCAGAACTCGCCTGGCGTGCCCGGCGCGGGGGAGCTCGACGACTCCTGGGGCAACGAGCTGTCGGTGGCCGATGTCGACGGTGACGGCTGCGCCGACGTGGCTGTCGGCGCGCCCGGCGAGGACGCGGACGGTGAAGCCGCCGCAGGTGCGGTGTCGTTGTTGCGTGGCTCGCAGGCAGGGCTGACGGGCACCGGCTCCCAGTACTTCGACCAGAACACCCCCAAGATCCCCGGTGCTGCCGAGTCGGGCGACGGGTGGGGCGCCCAGGTGCGGCTGGTGGACACGGACGGCGACGGCAGGGCCGAGCTCGTCGCTGCCGCGCCCGAGGAGAACGCGGGCGACGGCGCGGTGTGGATCCTGCCCGCAAGCGGGAGTGGGCTGCTCGCCGACGGTTCGAGGTCCTACGGAGCTGCCGCTCTCGGCGGCAACGCTCACGGCGCTCACTTCGGCTCGGTGATCGACGAGTAGGGGTTCGCCGACGTACGCGGGCCGCGCGGCATGCCGCGGAAGCAGCCGGCGTAGCGCAGGTGAAGAACGGCAGTGGCACCCGTGGCGATGCGCATCGCCACGGGTGCCACCGCCGCTCTCATTCGTGGGAGTGCACTGGTGCGAGCGGGCGGGTCGGTGTGCAGCAGCCAGGTGGTCAACGTCGGTGTGCGGTGACCAGCCACGCGCGGGAGTCGAACCAGACGCCGTCGCCGGTGTCGTGTGCGTCGAGAGTCGCGTGAAGCCGGTCGAGTGCGCGCTCGGCGGACGGGGCATCCAGATCGGTGAGCCATTCCTTCGCCATCCGGAGCTGGAGTACGCCGGCGAGCGCGCGCTCGGTGTTCGGGCCGTAGTACACGGGCTCGCGTACGTCGGCGACGTCGACCGCTGTGAAGCCAGCCGTGGTCAGTGCGTCGGCCACGACGTGCGGATCGGCCAGTGTGAACGGGTCGTCGGCCTTTGGGACCGACAGCGAGGGCGGATGCCCGGGAGAGAGCGCTGCCCGGATCGCGGCATGCCAGTCCTGAAGGTCGGCGGCCTGCCAGACCAGCTGCACCAAGCGCGCACCCGGACGCAGCGCATGTCCGATGTTGGCGAACGCGAGGGCCGGGTCGGAGAAGAACATCGTGCCGAACCGGCTCATGGCCAGACTGAACTCCTCCGGCGCAAAGGCATGGGTCTGGGCGTCGGCCTGCACGAAACCGGTATTGCGGAGCCCTTCCCTCTCGGCCTGTTGACGGGCCCGCGCCAGCATCGGGCCCGAGACGTCGATGCCGAGCGCAGCACCCGGTGCCGCGGCTCTGGCCGCGTCCCTGGTGGTCTGGCCGGTGCCACAGCCGATGTCGAGGACACGATCGCCGGGTCGGATGTCGAGGGCCTGCCGCAGCCGCTCGTGATAGCGGGCCAGCTCCGAGTCGTAGTCGAACAACACGACTGCCTCCTCACGCCGCGGGGCCGTCGCGGAGCACGCCCCGCACGGCGTCGAGCCCTACGCCCGGGTCGAACTCCGGCAGCCACCACGTCGCGCCGGCCTTCGCGTACGGCTCGGGGTCGATACCGAGCGGGAGACTGACGGCGATGTCGTACGAGGCCATCTGACCATGGCGCAGTGCGGTGAGGGTGGCGACGACCTCGGCGAGCTGGTCCGGGTGCTCGAGATTGGCAGGGAAGAAGCCGTCGAGCCGGGCGGCCCGGTGGACCGGTTTGAGGTTGCCCGGGAACCCGGCGGCCCACGCCGGTACGCCGGGCAGCTGGACCGGCCGCGGAAGGAACGTGATGTCCTCGACCGTGTAGTGCTCGCCGCGGTGGTGCACCGGCTCGCCGGACCAGGCGGCGGCCAGGATCGCCAAGGACTCGTCGAGCATCCTTCCGCGCAGTCGGTCGTCGAGTTGCTCCCCGGTCCTGGACAGTTCGCCGGCGAAGCGGTCGCTGCCGAGGCCGACGCCGAGGGTGAGGCGGCCCTCGCTGAGCCGATCCAGCGTCGCGGTCTCCCGGGCGACCTTGGCCGGCCGTCGGCGGGCGAGTGGCGTCACCATCGGGCCGAGCCGCAGCCGCTCGGTCGCGGTCGCGATCGCCGCCAGCGCGATCCAGGGGTCGGCGACCTGTCGGACCGGTGCCCGCCAGCACAGCTGATCCCACACGAAGCAGCCGTCCCACCCGGCTTCCTCCGCGTCGGCGGCGAGGCGTGCGACCACTCGCGGGTCGGCGAGGTCGTCGAAGAGCGGCAGCCAGAGTGCCGAGCGCAGCCGCTTCATGAATGGCCTCCCTGCGTGTGCCGCACCAGGGCCGACACGAAGTCGTCCCACACGGCCTTCGGCAGGTCATGTCCGGCCCCCTCCAGGACCAGCAGCTCCGCACCGGGAACCGCGTCACGCAACGCCTTGCCGTGCGGCAGCGGCAGCAGCGGGTCGTGGTCGCCGTGCACCACGAGCGTCGGCGCCGCGATGTCGCCGAAACCTCCTCGCACCGGCCCGTCGAGCTCGATGGCGAAGTGGTTGACCAGAGTCGACGCGTAGTTCCTGGCGCGCGCCACGTCCTGTTCGACCAGGGTCCGGATCGCGGCCTCGTCGAAGTACGGTGAGCCACCGGCGTACGCCTTCGCGCCGGCGACCACGTACGCGACGACCGCGGCCGCGTCGGAGGTGTCCGGCTCGGCCGGCATGGCCAGGTCGCTCGACGGCGGCGGCAGGTCGTCGGCGCCGGTGGAGCTCGAGACGAACGTCAGTGACGCGACCCGATCGGGATGGTCCACCCCGAGGATGAGTCCGGTCCCGCCGAACATCGACTGACAGACCACATGGGCGCGCTCGATGCCCAGAGCGTCCTGGATGCCGAGCACGTCCTGGGTCAGGTCGGTGAACGAGTACGTCGGCCGTCCCGGCGGGTAGGAGGTCGAGCGACCGGTGTCCCGATGGTCGTACCGGACCACGAACCGGCCTTGGACGGCGATCCGTTCGCACAGCTCGGCGTCCCACCACAGCATCGAGGCGGCCGATCCGGCGACCAGCACGATCGCGGGGTGAGTGCGGTCCCCGAAGGTCTCGACACACAACTCGGCGCCGTCGATGTCGAGGAGCCGTTCGCCGTGAGATTCATGTGAGGTCATGTCTGGAACGCTAGGCCTCGAAAAGCATCGTGAAAAGCGATGATTTTCGATTGAATCAATCGCATACAACGATGGGTCTCGCTACGCTGGAACGCGTGATGAACGTCGAGCTGCGCCACCTGGCGGCGATGGCCGCCATCGTCGAGGAGGGCTCGTTCGGGAGGGCGGCCGCCCGTCTCGGGTACACCCAGTCGACGGTGAGCCAACAGGTGGCCGCGTTGGAGAAGGCCGTGGGCGGCCCGGTGTTCGACCGGCCGGGCGGTCCCAAGCCGGTGCGGCTCACTCCGTTGGGCTCCGTGGTCCTGGACCAGGGCCGCGAACTGCTGGCGAAGGCCGACGCGTTGGCCGATGCCGTGGACCGGTTCAAGGCGGGAGGCGGCCGGATCGACATCGGTACGTTCCAGAGCGTGTCCAATGTGATCCTGCCGTCGGTCGTACGACGGCTGCGGGACGACTACCCCGGCTGCGACATCAGGTTGTCCGAGGAGGAGCCGGAGCAGCCGCAGATCGGCGACCTCGATCTGCTGTTCTACGACGGCCGCATCGACGGCGATGTCGAGCGGCTCAAGCTGCTCGACGACCCGTACCTGCTGGTGGCAGGCGCCGGCACCTTCCCCGAGGGCCCGGTCCCGCTGGAGCGGCTCGACGGGGAGCCGATGGTGGCCTGGCCGCTGACCTGCGACCAGCCCGAGATGGAGCAGGCGGTCGCCCGAAGCGGCGCCCGTCCGCGCGTCGTGTTTCGCACCGCGGTCAACGACACCCTGTTGTCGATGGTGCGAGCCGGCCTGGGATCGGCGGTGCTGCCCTGGCTCGCCATCCACGGCGCCGACGTCCCGTCCGACCACAGGCTCCGCGTCCATGAGCTGCAGCCGTCCCTGCCGCCACGGGAGATCTACCTGCACTGGCGGGCCGGACGTACCCACTCACCACTCGCCGGCCGAGCCGTCGAGATCGCCGTCGCGGTCGCTGCGGAACTCGCACCGCCGCCGACCGGTACCTGACCCCCTCCGGCTCGGCCCTTGCTGTCAGAGGAAGTCCGGGCACTCCTCGGCGAAGCCCTCCGAGACGGGCTGCCACGCGCCGTGGTCCTCCCGCACGCTCAGGCGGTCCGCTTCCCTCGCGGTCTCGATGAGCTGAGCGGTGGTCAAGGGGACGGCCGCCGCGAAGACCCGCCCGAGGTGGTGGCAGTGCAGCATCGGGCGGATTTCCTCCGAGTACGGCTCCTCGGCGACCGCGAAGAGATCAGGCAGCGTCCAGCCCAGCGGACCTGCTACGGCGGACAGTTGCTGTCGGCGGTGCGGACTCGGGTCGCAGCGCCACACCATTCCGTACAGCGTGCTGAGGGACAGTCCCATGAACGGCAGTTCGCGGATGCCGAAGCCGCGATTGCGGATCAGCGCACCGAGCACGGTGGCGAACCTGGTCTCGGCGGGACGGCGGCCTGGCCACGTCGGCTGCACGAATGGTCCCGGGGCGGTGACGCGAGGCAGCGAGCGGACGAAAGCCTCCAGCGCGGCGAGCCGCGAGTGGTCGCAGTGGCTGACGCGGTAGGCGAACTCTCTGAGGACCCTGGCGTCGCGCTCCGGCGGCAGGAGTTCCGACGGCACCGGATGGCCCGCGACAACGAGAAGGTCGGCGGCCGGTATGCCGAGTTCGGCGGCAAGTTCGGTGAGTCGCTGCGGGGCGGTGTCGGTTCCGCTCGCGGCGAGGCTGCTCAGGATGATGGCCCGTTCCATGGGGGGAAGGTAGCGGGCGGGTTGTAGGCGCTACGAGATCGGCGACGGGTGAGTGCAGCGGTGTGTCACACGGCGCGCTGCATGCACACCAGCTGATCCCGCTCGTCCCATGACTCGGTGACGGTGAAGCCGAAGCGTTCGTACAGGGCGATGGCCCCGGTCCGCCATTTCCACACCGACAGTCGCACGGTGCCCACGCCGCTTTCCGCAGCGTGCGCGAGCGCGGCGTCGAGCAGGCGGGACGCAATGCCCCGGCCCCGGAACGCCGGGTCCGTCCACAGTCTTTTGACCTCCGACTGCCCGTCTACGGGGGCGGTCACCACCAAACAGCCCACAGGGGTGTCCCCGCTCAGGGCGATCAGTACGTCATCGTTGCCGAACGCGGTCCGTGGGTTGGAGATCTCCGCCCGGTAGCGTTCCGGCAGCCCGTCCACGTCGGCAACGGCCTCGCCCTTCTCGGCCTCCGTCCGCAGGTGGTAGGACGCCAGCAATGCGGCCAGGCCGTCCTCGACGGAAGCGGCCCGGTCCGGGTAGCGGACGATGGCAATCTCGCCTTGATCGGTCATGGCGCCAGCATCACACGTGGGTCAGAGCCGTCTACTCTGCCGCCACGATGCGCTCCACCGCGGCCATCACCAGTTGCTCACGCTCTGCTTCCGTGAAGACGTCCGGCAGGGTGAGCTGCTCGACGATCAGCCAGTTCAGCGTCAGCATGAGCAGCTTGACGGCGGTGGCGTCGCCGGGAAGCCCGGAAGCCTCGTGATAGGCGATGTTGCCCTCGACGTCGGCCCGGACCCGCTCGGTGAGGACTTTGCGCAGTTGGGGGCGGCGGGTGGCCTCGAGGCGGAGTTCCAGCAGAGCGAGGTAACCGGTGCGGAAGGAGGCGATGCGGCCGACGAGCTCGCGCATCAGCTCGACGTAGGTCTCCCGGTCGCGGCCGGCCGCCTGGTGGCGGGCAATGGTGGCCTCGTCGGGCTGGAGTCGCTCGTAGACGCGGGCGCCGGCCTGGGTGAACAGGTCGTCGCGGTTGGCGAAGTAGTTGGAGGCCGTGCCGGCGGGGACGGTTGCCGCGGCGTCCACGGCCCGGAAAGTCAGGCCGCGTGCGCCTTCGCGGGCCAGTACCTCGATCGCCGCGTCGACGAGGGCCGCACGCCGTTGGTCGTTGCGTCGCACCATTGACACCACTCCAGATGTAGTACTACGTTCAAACCACTATAGATAGAGTACTACGTGTGGGGGATCGCAGTGCGAAAGCTCGTGTACTACATCGGCGTCTCGCTCGACGGCCGCATCGCCGGTCCCACCGACGAGTTCGACTTCTTTCCGCAGGGCGACGAAGAGCAGGCCGCCGCCTACGCGGCCTGGATGAACGCGCTGTACCCCGACACCGTCCCGACCGCATACCGCGCTGCCGTCGGCGTCGCCGACATGCCCAACCGCCGCTTCGACACGGTCGTCATGGGCCGCGGTACATACCGCCTCTCCCTCGACCACGGGATCACCAACCCGTACGCGCACCTGCGCCAGTACGTCGTGTCCAGCACCCTCGAGTCGGACACGGACCCAGCCGTCACCGTCGTGCCGAGCGACCCGCTCGCTATCGTCCGCGAGCTCAAGGGCGAAGTGGGCGCTGGCCTGGATGTCTGGCTCTGCGGAGGCGGCCGGCTCGCGGGCAGCCTGTTACCCGAGATCGACGAATTGCTGATCAAGACCTATCCGGTCGTTGCCGGTACCGGCATCTCGCTGTTCGACGGCGCTTTCGCCCCCACCTTCTTCGACGTCGCAGAGCGCACCGCCTTCCCCAACGGGGTCACTCTCACCCGCCTCACCCGCCGCCAGTTCGTTTGAGGCTTCCGTGAACCGCCACACACTGCCGACGGGTCCAACCTGCCGACGCCTGCAGGCGGTTGACGGGCAATCAGGCAACCGCAGCAGCGGCGGGGAGCGGCCTGCCGAGTCGCTCACACCTGCTGACTTCTTGAGTCATCGGCCGCGGAAAGCCGTGTGCGTACGGGATCTCGTCCGTGTCACGATGGCGGCGGGAAGCGAGGTCTCGTGGACGAGTTGGGGCGATTCCGTCGGGCTGCGGTGGCGTGGGCGGCAGGCGGGGCAGGGGCGGATGAAGCCGCCGCGGCGGCCAGGGAACTGGCCGGCGGCGTGCGGACGATCGTCCTCGTCGAGGGGAACAGCGATCAGGTCGCGCTGGAAGCGCTGGCCACGCGCCACGGCCGCGACCTGGATGCGGAGGGCGTCGCGGTCGTACCGCTGGGAGGTGCGACGAACATCGGGCGCTTCCTGGACGTGTGCGGTCCCACGGGGCTCGGACTGCCGCTGGCCGGTCTCTGCGACATCGGCGAGGAACGGCACTTCCGGCGTCATCTGGGACGGGTCGGGCTCGGCTCCGGTCTCTCGCAGGCCGGGCTGGAGGCGCTCGGGTTCCACGTGTGCGTCGCCGACCTGGAGGACGAGTTGATCCGTGCTCTCGGGGCCGAGGGCGTGCGTCAGGTGATCGAGGCCCAGGGCGAGACGCGCCCCTTCCACACCTTCCAGGGGCAGCCGGCACAGCGGGAACGGCCCGTGGAGCACCAGCTACGGCGCTTCATGGGTACACACAGCGGCCGTAAGGCCCTCTACGCGCAGGCACTTGTCGCGCACCTGGACCTCGAACGGGTCCCCCGGCCGCTGGACCGCCTCCTCGCGCACGTCTGATCCGGCCGGACCCGTCCGGTGGTGCCGCTCGCGCCGGTCACCTGCGCTCCAGCGCGGCCAGCCGCATCTCAAGCTGGTCGATGCAGGGTGTCTCGTCCAGTTGCTCGAAGAGCTCCAGCTCGGATTAACCCGATCAGTAGGGTCCGTACCGCGGTGCCGGCGTCACTGGAAGGATCGCAGGAGTCGCGCCCAGCCCGTGGCCGACCGGCGCACCGGTCGCCAGCCACCACCTGCTCGAGGCGATGCTGCGGGCGGAGAACAGCATGGCGGCCAGGGTGCTGCCCGAACTCGGGGTCGCCCCGGACACCAACTGCTCCTGGAGATCCAGCGCGTGTTGGAGCCGGAATCCGACAGCGAGGGCGGATCCGCCGCGAGCAACGCGGCCGAGGCGGTGCACACCGTGCTCGCGCCCCGGCTCCGCCGGTGGGCCGGCTGACGGCCATGACGCCTTCGCCGGAGCGGGTCAGGGAGTGAGCTCCTGGTGGCCTATGACGGAGAGCAGTTCCAGCAGGCGGACGAACTCAGGGCTGCGTTCCTGGAGTTCGGCGAGGATGCGGGCAGCGTTGACTGGACGCGATCGCCTCCGTCCTCAGCAGCCCCGGGGCACGCCCGAGCCCACCGGCGCCGAACCAGGGTCGCTGTAACTCAAGCTGCACCAGACGGAGTTGGTTCCTGGTGACAAAGGTGTCGGCCGGCGCTGCGATGTTGTGAGCAAGGGTCGGTGGGGCCGGTTTCGCGGTCCTACCGTCCCAGCATGAACACGAGTCGCAGCAGAGTAATGACCCTTGGGGCGCCGCGGAGTGTCGCGCTGGCGGTGCTGCTGACCGTCGGGGCGTTCACCGGGGCCGCCCCGGAAGCCCGGGGCGAGGACGCGCGGACCGAGACGGCCGTGGTGTCGACGAGTCCGGTCGGTGGTGTGACCGAGACGTTGGTGCGGGTGAGGGCGCCGCTGCCGGCGTCGTTCGGGGCGCGGCCGGCGGCGTGCGACTGGCTGTCGTATCTGCGTTACCGGGCCGCCGACGGACCGGCCGACTCGGCCGACGCCGACCGGATCCTCGTTGCCCAGCCGGGAATCCTGGAAGGCGCCGGAGCCTTCGACAGCGTCGCCCGCAACACCGTGGCCCGCGCCGCCGAAAAGGGGCGGCACATCGAGTTCTGGGCACTGGACCGGCGCTCCAACTGTCTGGAGGACCGCACCGGAGTGGCCTCCGGCGACCAACACACGGCCGTCGACTACTACTACCGGGACAAGCAGGTCGAGGGCCGCACCTTCGACGGTTACGTCGGCAACGGCGACCTGGGGTGGATGGCGAAACTCGGCATCGAGCGGACCGTCCGCGACCAGTACGACCTGCTCACCGCCGAGCTGCCCGACCAACAGCTGCGCAAGCAGAAGGTGTTGTGCGGCGGGCACTCGCTGGGTGGTGTGATCACCGGGTACTTCGCGACGGCCGACTTCGACGGAGACCGGGCCACCACGGCGGACGCCGGACACAACCAGTGCACCGGCTACTTCGCGCTCGACACCACCGTCTCCACCTCGCTCGCCGATCTGAGCGGCAGCATCCCGGACGACACCAACCTGCCGGACGTGGGCCTCGGTTACGGCGTGGTCCAGGCCGGGCTCGACAGCGGAGTGCTGTCCCGCACACTGTCCGCACCGGTGCTTCTCAACCCGGAGACGATGACCCTGCTGGCCATCACCGGCATGGGCGCGCTGCAGGATCCGGACGGCGAGACCGATCTGCCGCGCTATCTGCCCGCCAACACCAACATCGAGGTGACCAACCGCTTCCTGTTCTCCGAGGACACCGCCACCTTCCTCGGCGGATCCCCCGCGGTGAAGGACTTCCGGCTCACCAACGAGGCGATCCTCGGCGCGCTGATGGACGATCACTCCGTACCGCTGGCGTTCCTTCAGAGCAGCGTGGGCTTCTTCGACGGCGGGCCCGTCGTCGACAAGAACTTCCCCGTCGCCAACGGAAGCGAGGAACAACCGGCGCTGTTCGGCAGCGAGTACAAGGCCATCCCCGACCAGCCGGGCGGGCCGCTCTACACCTGGCGGAACTACGACCGCGTCGGCGACCCCGACGACCCCGGGTACCGGTCGGCCGACGGGACTCCGTTCACCGACGCGGGCAAGGAGGTCACCGACATCAGGGAACTGGCCCGCAGCATGGCCGAGCAGCCGCTGGACTTCACCGAGCAGTACTTCCCGACCAAGCTGGTCACCGACCTCCAACTGGCCACTTCACCCCAGGTGAAGCGCCTCGTCGTCCATCCGGACGGGCTCACCGCCAACCCGACGCTCACCGTGCTCGCGGGCGACGGACTGCTGGCGGGCCGCGTCCCGACGGACCTGGACCCCGTGGTCGCCGACGGCTACCAGCACCTCGACGTGCTGACCGCCGCGCCCACCCAGAACAACGGCCGTCCCGAACCCGTCTCCACGAACCTGACGGAGTTCGCGCGGGACCCCGGCCAGGGAGGCCAGTCGGTCGCGGTCAAGGGGTGGATCGTGCAAGGCCCGTGATCCAGGCCGCCGTTGCCGTTCCGTTATCGGCTGGTCCAGGCCCGGTCACAAGCCGGTTGGAGCCTCGTAGGGCGTGATCGTTTCCGTGACGCCCGAGACGAGAGACAGGCAATGCGCATACCCACACCCCCCAACAGACACTTACGTACGGCGGCCCCGCCGGCGGTGACGGTTATGGCCGTCGTACTGGCCGCGACCGTGGTTCCCGGCGTGGGCCGGGCCGCCGCGGCCTCCCCGGACTCTTCGGAGCGCGGGAAAGGCATCCGGACGGTGACGCTGATCACCGGTGACCGGGTGACGGTCGCCAAGGACGGCTCGGTCACCGGGATCGAGCGGGCCGAGGGACGCGAGGGCGCTTCGTTCTCGGTCCGGAAGGTCGACGGGCACACCTACGTCACGCCCGGCGACGCGGCACTGCCGGTGGCCCAAGGCAAGCTGGACCGGCGGCTGTTCGACATCACCCAGCTGCTCGCATACGGATACGACGACGAGAGCCGGTCGGACCTGCCGCTGATCGTGACCTACGGCGGGGACGAGACACCCGCCGCGAGCGCCTTCCGTGACGCTCGGGCCCGTGTGAGCCAGACGCTGGACAGCGTCAACGGCGTCGCGTTGCGGGCCGACAGGCGCGGTGGTTCCGCGTTCTGGGACACCTTCACCGACGGTGGCGAAGGCGGCGGGGGCACCGCGCGGCTGGCCGGCTCACCGGCGGTGAAGAAGATCGAGAAGGTCTGGCTGGACGGCAAGCGTCAGGCGGACCTGGACCGGAGCGTGCCCCAGATCGGTGCGCCGACGGCGTGGGAGGCCGGGTTCGACGGGACGGGCGTCAAGGTCGCCGTGCTGGACACCGGCGTCGACGAGACCCACCCCGACCTCGCGGGCCAGGAGATCACCGAACGCAACTTCTCCGACTCCGAGGACAGTGTGGACCGCAACGGTCACGGCACCTATGTGGCCTCCACCATCGCCGGTACGGGTGCCAAGTCGCAGGGCAGGTACAAGGGTGTCGCGCCCGGCGCGCGCATCCTCGCCGGCAAGGTCCTGGACGACGCGGGCTTCGGCTGGGACTCCGACATCATCGCGGGCATGGAGTGGGCGGTCGCCGAAGGCGCCGATGTCGTCAACATGAGCAAGGCAACCGACTGTCGCTCAAGCACCCCGCCGAGCCGGGCACCGTCTCGCTGCGGGCCGAGCTGACCGACCGTGACGGCAACACCCTGGTCCAGACCGTCGAGCGGGCCTACCTCACCGTCCGGTAGGTCAAGGACGCCACGGCGTGCCCGGGATCCGTCTCCCGGGCACGCCGTGCGGAATTCACACCTTGGTCGCGGCGAAGGTGGCCGCCGCGTCTGCGTTCGCGGTGTAGCCGAGGTGGGCGCCCACGTCGTCACCGCCGTTCTCGCAGACCGGGTCGCCGGCCGCGCAGAAGTCGATGGTGCGGCTCTGGTAGGTGCCGGTGACGCTCTTGCCGATGGCGCGGATCGGGTTGCCGAACAGCAGCACCGCGGCGACCTTCGGTTCGAGCGCCGTGGGGATCGTGGCCACGATGGGGCTGCCGACGACCGCGCCGGCGCTGCTGATGCCGATGGAGTTGTCGACGACGTTCGCGCCCTGCGAATAGCCGACGAGAATGAAACGCTGGTTCGGGCAGGAAGCGGCCTGGCTCCTGACATGGTTCACCAGGTCCGTGTTGCCCTGCGCGGCCGAGGTGAGGGAAAGGTCCGCGGGATAGTTCACCTTGTAGCTGGACAGTGATTTGCCGGTGATTTTCTTCTGCAGCGCGGAATACACCGGGTCGCCGACGATGAAGCCCAGTGTGCCGGGTTCGAACGTGCCGCGAGCCGCGACGACGTCGATGTCCGTGCAGGCAGCGGCGGTGGCCGTGGGGGCCGAGACGGTGGCCAGTCCGGCCCCGCCGGCCAGCGAGAGAGCGGCGAGACACAAGCGGATACGCATGGGGATCCTTTGAGGGTGGGGCGCGTGGAGCGCCTGTGGAAAGGACGTCCCGAACGTATTCGC
Organism: Streptomyces sp. NBC_00019; assembly: GCF_045041015.1. Classification (NCBI taxonomy): domain Bacteria; kingdom Bacillati; phylum Actinomycetota; class Actinomycetes; order Kitasatosporales; family Streptomycetaceae; genus Streptomyces; species Streptomyces sp. NBC_00019. The sequence continues at coordinate 979,111 of NZ_CP108302.1, read as the reverse complement.
GTTGTCGGACCGGGTGTGATGGACGGGAATTCAGGAATTCCTTGTCTTTTTGTGCCGAGGTGAGTAAGGGTTTCTCAGTGACATGATCTCGTGAGGGGCTCGACCCAGGTAATCCCGCGAGTCGCGATGAGTTTGGCGGCCTCCGGCAGTCGTACGGTGAAACCCTGCTTCCCAGGAGGACATGTGACGCGCAGCGTGACTTATTCGATGAACGTCTCACTCGACGGATACATCGTCGGGCCGGACGGCAGCTTCGACTGGTCGGCGCCCGACCCGGATGTCTTTCGCTTCTGGATCGACGAGATCCGGGAGGTCGGCGTCCATCTGATGGGGCGGCGGCTGTACGAGACGATGCTGTACTGGGAGACCGCCAACCAGGACGGGTCGCTCGACGAGGCCGAGCTCGAGTGGGCCGCGCTCTGGAATCCGCTGCCCAAGGTGGTGTTCTCCACCACGCTGTCGGAGGTGCAGGGCCATGCCCGCCTGGCCTCCGGCGGCGTCGCGGAGGAGATCGAGCGACTGCGCGCCGAGCCGGGGGAGGGCGACATCGCGATCGGCGGCGCGACTCTCGCCGCCGAGGCGGCCGCGGCGGGGCTGATCGACGAGTACCGGGCCGTGGTCTACCCGGTGCTGGTCGGCGGTGGCATCCCGTTCTTTCCCCGGGACGAGCGCCGGGTGGATCTCGAACTCGTCGAGACCCGCACCTTCAACGAGAAATTCGTCTACCTCCGCCACCGCGTGGTGCGTCAGCCGACCGATCGCTGAGAGGGCGTCAGCCGGCTTACCTAGGCGGTGAACGTGGCGTCGTCCCGCAGTGCCTCCGCACGCAGGGCGAGGATCAGGTCCAGGCGGGCGCCCGGGTCGTGCAGGGCGTCGCCGAAGAGCTTCTCCAACTGCCGCAGGCGGTAACGCACCGTCTGCGGGTGGACGTGGAGGCGGGCGGCGACGTCGGGCACGTTGCTGCCGCTCAGCAGCCACGCCAGGAGCGTCTCGGCGAGCCGGCCGCGCGGCCCCTCCGCGACCGCGTCCAGCGGTCTCAGCACCCGCAACTGGAGCTGGGCGAGCATCGGTTCGTCGGCGTGCAGCAGCAGCGTCGACAGATGGTCGGCGCAGCGCACCACGCCCTGCCGGGGGAGGATGCCGCGCCCCATCAGACCGAGGGCCCGGGTCGCCCAGTGCAGCGAACGGGCGGCCTCGTCGAGCGGGACCGTCGGTCCGATCGCGGCGGGCCGGCCGCGCAGCGCGAGCGTGAACGCCCGGCCGCCGAAACGGCCGGAACCGTCCGGGTCGGGCACCAGCATCCGCGGCGGCCGGGAGTCCATGTCCACCAGCGCCCCCGCGGCTGCCAACGGCCGATCCGCCTCCCGCTGGTCCGGGGACGACGCGAGCGCGACCACCGCGACCTGTCTCGGCACCGACCACCGGGCGCCGTGCGCCAGATCCTGCACCGCCTCCGGGGCCACCGGCCCCTCGCCCAGCAGCAGGTCGAGCAGCCGTCGGCGACGCCGCTCCAGCTCGTCCGTGCTGCGCAGCCGTGCCTCCGCGTATCCGGCGGCGGCCGCCTCGGCGACCTCGTGCACCGTCTGGAAAGCGAGTTCACCCAGAGTGGAGACCACCGAGGAGTCCAGTCCGAGTTCCTCCGCGGTACGGCCCATCAGCCGCCAGGCGTGCAGACCGCCGATCCGTAACGCGGACTGCAACGCGTCCAGACCACGCCCTTCCATGGCCTCGCCGCGCCCGAGTTCGTAGTACGTGGCGGTGATGGCGGCGCCCTGGCCGTGCGGATCGGCGATGTGGTCGACGAACAGGGTCAGTGCCTGTACGACCCCGGATCTCAGGTGCGTGCCGTACGTTCCCGGCCGGGCGTACTCCGGGACCTGTCTGCGTACCTCCTCCTCCACCTCGTCGGCGACGGCCTCCAACTGGTCGCGCAGCACCTTGGCCAATTCGGGGGGCACCGGGGCGGCGCGCGGGCCGTCCGGTACGCCGGGCGGCGGTGTGGGGGCAGCCACGGCGGACCCTCCTTTCACCCGGAAGCGGCTCACCCGTGGGCTGGTGCCCGTGGGGCGAGGGACAAGTCCTGGGTTGGACGTACGTCCCCTGCGCTCCGTTCCGTGCCCCGACGGCACCGGCCTCACGCCGGCACCCCCAGGGCACCGGCGAGCATCGGCCATGATGCGCCGAACTCCCGCTTCCAGTAGGTCCAGCTGTGCCCGCCTCCCGCGTAGTAGTGAGTCGTCACCGGGACGCGCAGCCACGCGAGGGTGTCGGTGAAGGCGTGCGCCGACGGCCACAGCGCGCTCTCCAGCGCCTCCGGCAGCCAGTCGCCGCTCCCGCCCACCACCCCGCTGCCGCTGGACACGTACAGCGCGGTGCCGCGCAGCCCTGCCGCGCGTGCCCGCGGGTTGAAGTCCCGCCAGGTGAGCAGGTTCAGGATCGGGTTGCCCCACAGGGACAGCGGCGCCAGGTTCTCGCGGGCCACGATGGCGTCCATCAGGCTGGGCACGCCGGGGGCCGTGGTGTCGAGGATGCCGCTGTACGAGGCCGCCGCCGCGAACGTTCCCGGATGCCGCGCAGCGTGGGCCATCGCCCCATAGCCGCCGGTGGAGACCCCGGCGACGACCCGGACCGCGGACGCCCGGTAGTCCCGGGCCAGCAGCGCGGGGACCTCGGTGAGCTGGAAGGTCTCGTAGTCCGGGCCGTTGCGCCAGGCGGTGGGGATGCCGGTGGGCCCGGCGTCCGGCATCGCCACGATCAGCTCCCGCCCCTCCGTGAACGCCACGATGTCCGTCTCCCGGGTCCAGGACGTGTAGTCGTCGTGGGCACCGTGGAGGAGGTACAGCACGGGGTATGTGCGGCCCGGTTGTGTGGCGAACGAGGAGGGGAGCACAAGCCGCACCGGGGCGCTGCGGCCCAGGGCGGTGGAGGGAAGGGAGACATCGAAGGTGCGGGGGCCGAGCTGGGTGACGCTGGGAGCGGCGGCTGCCCGGCGTGTGGTCGCCGCGGCGGTGCCGGTGGCCGCGGCGGTGCCGGTGGCCGCGGCGCCGAAGAGGGCGGCCAGACCGGTGGCGGCGGCCGCTCTGGTGACGGCGCGTCGGGACATTCCGGCGGTGCCGGCGGACACTTCGGCGGTACCCCGGGACGATGCGGTGGTGCGGTCGGGCATAGCGGCTCTCCTCGGATCGGATTCAGTGGCGGTCCTTCGCGAGCTCCCACCGCAGATGGGCGGCGATCTCATCGACGTGCGGCGGGTCGAGGAGCGACAGATGGTGGCCCGTGACCCGGACGACGGACAGATCCGGGCACACCTCGTCCCAGCCGAGCGATGCGTCGTCCCGTTCGTACGCCGGGTCGCGCACGGTGTGCGGGGCCGGTTCGGTGGCCCGGTAGAGGACCACTGGCCCGTCGTAGCGGCCCGGCCGGTGGGCCTCGCCGATCCGCAGGTCCAGATAGGAGGACCGCTGGTGCTCGAGGGCGGCGCGCGGCAGGTCGGCCGCCTCGCGCAGGGTCCGCAGTACGGTGTCGATGCGCTCGCCGTCGTCCTGCTTCGCGACCAACTCGTCGTATGCCAGCCGTAGTTGGACACCGTAGGTCTCGGCGACATGGCGGGCGAAGCCGGTGAAGTGGGCGCGGATGCGGTCGGCCTCCGTGCCCTCCGTCCGAGGCAGCGGTCGTACGGAGTCGATGAGCACCACCAGCTCCACGTCCCGCCCGGCCTCCGTGAGCTGCCGCGCCGTCTCCTGTGCGACGAACCCGCCGAACGACCAACCGCCCAGCAGACAGGGCCCGTCGGGGTGCGCGGCGGCCACCGTCTCGGCGTACCGACGCGCCTTCTCGCCGACCGAACGGATCTCTGCGAGCCGCTCGAGCCCGTACACCGGCCGCTCCCCGCCGAGGCGTTCGACGAGGTGCCGGTAGACGTCGGTCGTGCCACCGGCGGCGTGGACGAGGAAGAGCGGGGGGTGAGAGCCCGTGAGGTGGAGGGGGTGGAGCGGGGGATGGGGGCCGGAGGTGAGCAGAGGTGGGAGCGGGGAGTGCTCGCTGGTCGGCTTTGTCGGGGGCGCGTGGACGCCTTCGGCCGCCGATGCGTTCCCCGGCAGCGCCTGTTGGATGCGGGTCGCCGTGTCCTCGACGGTGGTGGCGCCCAGCAGGTCGCGCAGGGGCAGTTCGATGTCGAACTCGCGTTCCAGGGCGGTGCGGATGCGGACGGCCATCAGGGAGTCCAGGCCCAGTTCGGCGAAGGCGGTGGTGGGGGTGATACGAGTCGGCGGGTGCCCGGTGACGGCGGCGATGTGGTGGCAGAGGCGGTCGGAGACCGAGGCGTCCTCCGCCACGCGACCCCTTTCCACCAGATGCCCGCCCGCCTCAGGCGCCACGCGGTCCCCCTTGGAGAGGTGGCCCCCTGCTGACCGCGTCCTCGCCGAACCCGTGGCCGAGCCCCCCGCCCGCCCGTCCGTCCACCAATGCCGCACGTGCCGCCAGCGAGGCAGGGGCAGGTCGATGACTCGGCCGGGCGGCAGCGGTAGGCGCAACCCGGCGGTGTGGAGGGTGCCGAGTTGTGTCAGGAAGTCGGCGGAGGCGTCGGCGTCGCGGTGGAGGGTGCCGAGGGCCAGGGCACCCGGCGCGTTGTCGGTGATGGCTCGGGTGAGAACGGGGTGGGGGGACAGTTCGACGAAGGCGGTGTGGCCGTCGGCGGCGGCCGCGGAGACGGCCTGGTCGAGGCGTACGGGCCGCCGCAGGTTCGCGACCCAATGTGCGGCGTCGAAGACACAGTCGCCTCGCGGGTCGTCCAACACGGTGGAGTAGACGGGGATTCGGGGGCGGCCACCTCGGATGTCCGCCAGGGAGTCGGCCAACTCCGCCAGCAGTGGCTCCACTTGAGGGGAGTGCCCCGCCCCGACCACGCGCATCGCACGCGCGGCCCGCCCTTCTCCCTCAAGCCGACGCACGAGCCGGGCCACCGCGGCCTCCTCCCCGGTGACCACCTTCTGGCGGGGGGAGGAATGCACGGCGACGTGGACACCGGGGAAGTCCCGTTCCAGAGCGTCGAGTTCGCCGTCGTCGAGGTCGACCACCGCCATCGCCCCACCGCGCAGTCCGCTGAGCAGCCGGGCCCGTACGGCGACGACGCGTGCCGCGTCCGACACCTCCAGCGCGCCCGCGCACACCGCGGCGGCCACCTCGCCCAGGGAGTGGCCGATGACGGCGACCGGCTCGACGCCGTGCGCCCGCCACAGCTCGGCGAGAGCCAACTGGACTCCGAAGAGCACGGGTTGAGCGATCTCCAGCCGGTCGAGGCCGCCGCCGGAAGCCAGGTGGTCGCAGAGGGAGAACCCGCACTCGGGGGCCAGCTGCGCGTCCAGTTTCTCCACGGCCGCGGCGAAGTCGGGTTCCTCGTCCAACAACCGCCGCCCCATGCCGGCCCACTGGCTGCCGTACCCGGAGAACACCCACACCGGGCCGCGCCCGACGAGATCCCGGTCACCCGTCATGACCCGCGCGTGCGGTCGTCCTGCCGCCAACGCGCCCAACCCGTCGGCCAGTTCGGCTCGGTCACCGGCGACGATCGCGGCTCGCACCGAGCCCCGCCCTGTCCGTCCGGCGAGCGTGCGGGCCAGGTCTGCGGGGTGCGTGGCGGCTGCCTCGGGCGTGCCGAGCCAGTCCGCCAGCCGGCCGGCGGTGTCACGGACGCGTGCGGTGTCGGCGTCGGACAGGAGGTGGAGGCGGGCAGGGGGTTCGTCGGCAGGGAGCGGGAGGAGGGCGCCGGGTCGCCATTCCTCCAGCACGGCGTGGGCGTTGGTGCCGCCGAACCCGAATCCGGAGACCCCGGCGGTGGCGGTACCGCCGTACCGGGGCCATGGCTCGGCCTCGGTCACGACTCGCAGTCGTACGTCGTCGTCCAGGGCGCTGCCTTCGGCACAGTGCAGCGAGGGCGGGATCAGGTCGTGGTGGAGGGCGAGCACCGTCTTCACCAGGCCGGCGATGCCCGCGGCGGACTCCAGGTGACCGAGGTTGCCCTTGACCGAGCCCAGGAGCAGCGGCTGGTCGGGGTCGCGGCCCGTGCCGAGCACGGCGCCGAGCGCGCCCGCCTCGATGGGGTCGCCGAGCGGGGTGCCGGTGCCGTGTGCCTCGACGTGGTCGATGCGTGCGGGGGCGAGTCCGGCTCGCACGTAGGCGGTCGTCAAGAGGGCTTGCTGGGCGGCCGGGTTGGGGGCCAGGAGGCCGTTGGAGCGGCCGTCGGAGTTGACGGCGGTGGCGCGGATGACGGCCAGGACGCGGTCGCCGTCCCGCTCGGCGTCGGACAGCCGCTTCAGCAGCACCGCCGCGCAGCCCTCGCCGCGGCCGATGCCGTCGGCCGCCGCCGAGAACGGCTTGCACCGCCCGTCCGGCGCGAGCGCGCCCGCCCGCCGGAACGCGACGGTGACCGTGGGGGAGAGCAGCAGATTGACCCCCGCGGCGATCGCCCGGTCGCTCTCGCCCGTGCGCAGGCTGACACACGCGTGGTGCACGGCGACCAGCGATGACGAGCACGCGGTGTCGACGGCCATGCTCGGCCCGCGCGTGTCCAGGCAGTACGCCAGACGGCCCGCCGCCACGCTCAGCGCCCCGCCCGCCGGGGCCCACGGGTCGACGGCCTCCGGGTCGGCACCGGTGAGCTGGCCGTACTCGGGAGCCGAGACCCCGACGAAGACACCCGTAGCGGTACCGGCGAGGGACGCGGCCGGGACGGCGGCGTGGTCGAGGGTCTCCTGGACGACCTCCAGCAGGATCCGCTGCTGTGGGTCCATCACCGCGGCCTCGCGCGGTGTGATGTGGAAGAAGTCCGCGTCGAACCCGGCGATGTCGTCCAGGTAGCCGCCGTACGGGAGCGCGTCGGCGGGCGGGTACGGCGTGAAGTCCCGCCACCGGTCCTCCGGGACCCGCAGGATCGCGTCGACGCCCTCGCGCAGCAACCGCCAGTACTCGTCCGGGCCGTGCACACCCCCGGGCAGCCGGCAGCCGATCCCGACGACCGCGATCGGCTCGCCGGGCTCGGGTGCGGGAGCCGTGTGCGGGGAAGCCGCGCCCTCCGCCGGAGCGATGTCCGCCGCGGCACCGCACACACGCGCCACCAGCGCGTCGCCCGTGGACGCCTCCCACAGCAACGTCGCCGGCAGGTCGAGGCCCGTGGCCCGGGACAACTCCCCGGCCAGCACGACCGCGTCCCGCGAGGCCATCCCGAGATCCGCGAGCGGCTGGTCCATCGGCACGTCCCCGACCGCGATCCCGCTCCAGCCGGCCACCTGCTCGGCGATGAGCCGACGCAACGCGCGTTCTTCGCCCTCTCCTTCGGCGACCAGGCGGCGCAGGTTGCCTTCTCGCTCGCTCGCGCCCCTCATCCCGCGACCTCCGCCGCGTAGGCACCCGCCAGATAGCGCTCGCGGGTCAGCGCCCGGGACACCTTTCCGCTGGATGTACGGGGCACGGTGCCCGGCGGGACGAGAACCACGCCGGAGAGCCGCAGCCCGTGCCGGGCGGAGACGGCCGCGCGTACGGTCCGCACGAGGGCCGGTACGTCGATGTCGGAGAGGGGCACGGCCCGTGCGTGCTCCGCGACGACGACCACCCGTTCCCCGGAGCTGCCCGGTACGCCGAACGCGGCGAGCCGGTCGCGTCGTACGGCCGGATGGGCGTCCTGTGCCGTGGCCTCGACGTCCTGCGGGTAGTGGTTGCGTCCGTCGACGACGATGAGGTCCTTCAGCCGCCCGGTGACGATCAACTGCCCGTCCAGGACCGTCCCCAGATCGCCGGTGCGCAGCCACTTGCCCGGCCCGGCCGCGACATCGGCGAGTACGGCGCCGAAGACGCGCAGGGTCTGGGGCTCCTGGTTCCGGTATCCCCGCCCCACGTTGGGGCCCTGCACCCAGATCTCGCCGACCTCGCCCTCCGCCAGTGCCTCCCGCGACACCGGGTCGGCGATCCGCACGCGCTGGCCCGCCGGAGCTCCGCAGCCGGTCAGCAGTACGGCCCTCGGATCGTCGGGCCGCGCGGGCAGGGCCTTCCCGGTAGCCAGGGCGTCGCGGTCGAGCGCGAATCTGCGCAACGGCTGCCAGGGGCGGGCGGCACTGACGAACACGGTCGCCTCGGCCAGCCCGTAGGACGGACAGTGTGTCTCCGGGAGGAGTCCCTGGGCGGCGAACGCGGCGTGGAAACGGTCGGCCGTGCCGGCGCGGACCGGCTCGCTTCCGTTGATCAGGGCGAAGATGCCGTCCAGTCGCAGGTCGGCCTTCTGCGCCTCGGTGACCGTCGACGCGCAGTAGTCGTAGGCGAAGTTGGGCGCCGCGCTCAACGCGCGCGGGTGCGCGGCCAGCAGCCGTAGCCAGCGTACGGGTTCGTGCAGGAACGCCACTGGATCCATGAGTACGGACAACAGCCCTCGCACCACCGGTGCCGCGACACTCAGCACGAGTCCCATGTCGTGGTACAGCGGCAGCCAGCCCACACAGGTCACCGGATGCACGTCGGCACCGTAGGCGGACAGTGCCTGGCGGGCGTTGGCGACGACATTGGCATGGGTGATCTCCACACCCGCCGGGGTGCGGGTCGAGCCGGACGTGTACTGGAGGTACGCGACCGCGTCGGCGTCGAGGGTGCCGGGCTGCCAGTCGCCGCCGGCGGCGTCGGGGACTTGGTCCCCGGCGACGACCTTCACGTCCCGGCCCTCGCACAACTCGCGTACCTCGGCCAGGGCATGACTTGTCGTCACGACGACCGCCGGGCGTGCGTCGGCCAGTACTGCCGACAGCCGGTCGCCCTGTCCGGGCAGCCCGGGTGGATACAGCGGTACGGCGACCAGGCCGGCGGCCAGCGCCCCGAGAAAGGCGGTGATGTAGTCCGTCCCTTGGGGACACAGCACCGCGACACGCTCCCCGGGCTCCGCCTCAGCGGCGAGCCGGGCGGCCACGGCCCGCATCCGCAGGTCCAGTCGGCGCCAGGTCAGCGTGCGGTGGACGCCGCGCGAGTGCGGCGCGGGATGGTCGACGAAGGTGAACGCCCGGCGGTCGGGGGTGGTCTCGGCCCAGTGCCGGACGTACTCCGGCAGACTCCGGAACACGGGCGCGAGCGGGGGGCGGCGGCTGTCCATCGGGCATGGGCTCCTCACGTCGCGGGGACGGCTAGCGGTCAGAGCGGGATGTTGCCGTGGCGGCGTTCCGGCATCGGTGCCCGCTTGCCGCGCAGGGCGCGCAGAGCACGGCAGATGTGGGCGCGGGTGTCGCGCGGGGCGATGACGGCATCGATGTAGCCGCGCTCGGCAGCGAGGTACGGGGTGCCGTACGTGCTCTCGTACGCGGTGACGAGACGGGCGCGCAACGCCTCGGGGTCGGCCGCGGCGGCGAGTTCACGGCGATGCAGGACGCCCACCGCGCCCTCGGCGCCCATGACGGCGATGCGGGCGGTGGGCCAGGCGAGGTTGATGTCGGCGCCCAGGTGCTTGGAGCCCATCACCGCGTACCCGCCGCCGTACGCCTTGCGCACCACCACCGTGACCTTGGGGACGGTCGCCTCGGCGTACGCGTACAGGAGTTTGGCGCCGCGCCGGATGATGCCGGCCTGCTCCTGGCGGACTCCGGAGAGATAGCCCGGGACGTCGGCGAAGGTCAGCAGGGGGATGCCGAACGCGTCGCAGAACCGTACGAACCGTGCGGCCTTCTCGGAGGCGTCGATGTCGAGGACCCCGGCGGCGTGCAGCGGCTGGTTGGCGACGACTCCGACGGCACCGCCGTCGACGAGGGCCAGCGCGCAGATGATGTTCGGCGCGAACAGCTCCTGCACCTCCAGGAGTTCGCCGTCGTCGACGACCGCGCGCAGGATGTCGCGCATGTCGTAGGCCTGCCCGAGCCGGTCCGGCACCACCGTGTCGAGGCACAGCCCGGCGGGTGCGGCCCCCGGCGCGTACTGCGGGGGCCGGTCCAGGTTGTTGGCGGGCAGGTACGACAGCAGGTCGCGCACGGTGTCGAGGGCGTTCACCTCGTCGGCGGCGAGGAAGTGGGCGTTGCCGTTGAGGGTGTTGCTGGTGCGGGCGCCGCCCAGTTCCTCGGCGCTGGTGCGTTCGCCGGTGACCGTCTCGATGACGTCGGGACCGGTGACGAACATGTGCGAGGCACCGTCCACCATCACGGTGAAGTCGGTGATGGCCGGTGAGTACGCGGCCCCGCCGGCGCACGGGCCCAGGACGACCGAGATCTGCGGGATCACCCCGGACGCCTGTACGTTGCGGCGCACCAGCTCGGCGTAGAGGGCGAGCGAGGTGACACCCTCCTGGATACGGGCGCCACCGCCGTCGTTGAGGCCGATGACCGGACAGCCGGTCTTCAGAGCGAGGTCCATCAGCGCGAGCGTCTTCTGCCCGAAGGCCTCGCCCATGCTGCCGCCGAAGACCGTGGCGTCCTGCGCGAAGACACAGACGGCTCGGTTGTCGATCGTGCCGTACCCGGTGATCACCCCGTCGCCGTACGGGCGCCCGGTGCCGTCACCGGTGGGCCGGGCGCGTACGAACAGGCCCGTCTCGGTGAACGAGCCCGCGTCCAGCAGCAGATCGATCCGCTCCCGGGCGCCGTACTCCCCACGTCTCCTGGGCCCGTGCGCGGTGACCGCTCGCATTCGGCGGCTCTCCAGTGCGGTGATGCGATCGACGGTTCGGTCCGCGGATCGTTCGGCGATCGGGTCGGGCACCCGGTCGGCCTCCCTCTCCACCACCGGCCTCGCCCTGAATGTCTCCACCTCAAGTGTCATGGCCACCTCCGAAGTGGCTACCGAATATGGCAGCGCCGCGGGGGCGGACCGCGTCAATCGGCCTTCTGTTTGGGGGAGATGAGTCCCGCGGGGCCGTGGATAGTCCGTGGGTGACAAGGGCGGGGGCGGGACGGGGGCGTCCCGCGGAACATCGAGGCGGACGGCGTGGGCGTACCGGCAGCGCGATCACCTGGTGCGCTGCCGCCGACCGGATGGGTCTTCGGGCCGGTCCGGCATGGTGTCGGGCGAATGGCGTGAGGGGCCCGGATGCTGATGGCCCGCGAACCAGGAGAGGCCGTGGTCGATCCCAGTCCTGAAGAAGTCCCGGCGCCGGCCGCCACCGGACCGGGCCGTGACGTTCCCGGTCAGGCGGGGGTCATCGGCATCGGCCTGGCCGCGGTGCTGACGTTCGCCCTCGCTCAGGGGTCGTGGGAGTGGTTCGCCGCGTACATCGGGGTGACGCTGCTTGCGGTGATCTTCGCCTTCTGCCGGCCACCGACGTGGATGCCCGGTCTGCGGTCTGCGTACCTGTGGAGTCTGACGGCGTATTCGATGGTCGTGGGCCTGTGCGTCGCGATCGCGCTGGCTCCCGCGCTGCAGCGCTGGTCGTGGTTGTTTCCGATGCCTGGCACTCGTGACGGATGCTCTGAGCTGGGCAGGTACACGGGCATCCGGGCGCAGGCCGACATGGCGAACCTGGGCGGCCTCGACAGTGCCGCAGTCGCCTACGTGCGGGACGCCCGGAGTCATGCTGCCGTCGCCGACTGCCTGGCGGCCACGACGACCCGGTGGCTGCCGGTGTACGCGGGAGCGGCGGCCATGGTGACGGGGCTGGCCGTGTGGCTGCTCGACCGTGCCCGGGTGAGGAAGGAGGCGGCCACGGCAGGATGGCCGCCCGCCGAGCGGACCGGCACCGAGCGCTGAACGCCTTGCTGCGTGGCCCGTTTCCTTGGGGGACGGGAGACTCCGTCCCCCAAGGAAACCCGGGTCAGTTGCGGCCTGCGCGTCGGCGGCGCACGGCGGCCGCCAGCTCACCGAGGAGTTGCTCGGTCTCGCCCCAGCCGATTCGAGTCCGGACTTCGCGAGGAGGGCGATGGCGTCGCGGACGTCCTCGGGGCCGTGGTTCGGGCCGCCGCGTCCGCCCCGCAGGATGACGTGGCAGTCGGGATTTCCGCTGGTCGAGACGATGGAGGCGTGCCCTTGGTCGTCGATGCCGAAGAAGACGTGGTTGCCGGCCGAGGCCCGGCAACCGTCGATCGCCACCGTCACATCCCCGTCCGTCGCGTTCTTGAACCCGACGGGCATCGACAGACCCGAGGCGAGCTGACGGTGCACCTGGCTCTCCGGCGTGCGCGCGCCGATGGCACCCCATGTCACCGCGTCGGAGATGTACTGCGGGCCGGTCGGCTCCAGGAACTCACACCCCACCGGCAGTCCCGCGTCGAGCACGTCGAGCAGGACCTGACGGGCCATGCGCAACCCCAGCTCCACGTCATGGGTGCCGTCCAGGTGCGGGTCGTTGATCAGGCCCTTCCAACCGACGGTCGTACGCGGCTTCTCGAAGCACACGCGCATCACCACGCACAGGTCGTCACTGAGCGGGGTGACCGCTGCCGCCAGTCTGTGTGCGTAGTCCCTGGCTGCGGCCGGGTCGTGCACCGAGCACGGGCCGACGACCAGGAGGAGCCGATCGTCCTCACCGGTCAGCACCGCGTTGACGGCGCGGCGACTGCTCTCCACCAAGGCTGCGCGGGTCGAACCCAGTGGAAGCTCGCCGCGGAGGGCGGCAGGGGGGATGAGGGGCTGGAAGCCGGTGACGCGAAGATCGTTGGTCTGGGGTGAGGCGCCGGTCGGTGTGGTCATCGGGGAGGTTCCCGTCCTTGTACAAGGCGGGTCCGGTTCGGTTCGTGTCTTCCACACCCGGGCCGGCCCGCCGTAACGACGAAGGGCAGAGACGGTCCGTCTCTGCCCTGCTGGCTCCGGGTGAATGGTTGGTCAGCGCACGCGACCCCCGGCTCCACCCGGAGCCGGCGGAAAGCGCCAATACCAACGATTCACCGTAGACACACGCGCACAGTAGCGCTCCTTCGTGAGCCGCATGTACTGCTTTTCCTCCGCGGCTGGGGTGTGTTCAGCGCTCGCGGGTGCGGCGGGCCTCGGCCACGAGTGCGCCGGGCAGTCCCGGCCCCGCGCACGCGTAGTCGATCAGCAGGTCGCGGTAGGAGGTGTTCGTGAGTCCCGGCGCGATGGCGATCAGGTCCCGCAGGTTCTCGGACGAGCCGGTCAGACGGGAGCGGTAGGCGGCACGTGCCGCGCGTAGGGAGACTTCGTCCGGAGCGTGTGCCAGGCCCTGTTCGGCGTGGCTCACGGCCGCGGCGAAGTCGCCCTGCTCAGCACGCAGGTCCGCAAGGTCCAGGTGGAGCGACCAGTTGTCGGGCTCCAGGGCCAGGGCACGTGCGAAGGCGGTCGCGGCCTGGTCCAGGTCACCCATCGCACGCCAGGTGCCCGCTCGGGTGACCTCGGTCCACATCACCCGGTCGACGGCATCGGCGCGGTCGCACAGCGCGAACGACAGCTCATGGCGACCGCAGGCCCGAGGCAGCCGGGCCATGGAGGCCAGCGACTCCGGCACGGGACTGCGCTCGGACACGACGTCGAGGGCATGGAACCAGGGTGCGAACCGCTCACGCATCTCGTCGGAGTCCAGGTCGCGGCCATAGTCCAATGTCCGCAGACACGCCTCGGCCAGCGCCTGGGCACTCACCGCGCCGAGAAGGCGCGCATCGCCGAACCACGGGGCAGCGCCCCACGCCACGTCCGGCCGCACCCCCGTGACCGAGCCGAGGGTCATCACCGCGTCGTCCATGGCCCCGTCGAGGAAGAGGAAGTACGCCTGCGCCAACACAGCGCTCAAGGAGCCGTCCCTTTCGAGACCCTCCTTCAGCTCGGAGCGCCGCTCACGCCACAACTCGGCGAGGGCCGCATAGGGCTCCGGGGCCGCCGGCGCGGAGGCTATCGCCCCCACCAGGTACTCCACGGCGCGGACCGGGCTTCCGCCGCAGTGCGCCATCACACCGGCGAGAGCGACTCCCGCTGTCACTGAACGATTCGACATCGCCAGAGAATATCCGTGGCCCGGTGGCCCAGGCAGGACGTGGGCCCCGCACAAGCGGCGGGGCACACGTCGTCAGCCGGTCAGCCGGTCAGCAGGTCGAGTTGGTCTGGGTGAGCAGGCCCAGTCGCCACGGCAGGTTGTTGTAGTCGCCGCTCGCGTTGGGGTTCATGCCTTGGTACAGGTACTGGAGCCGGCACGAGGGGATGGTCAGTGTCTGGTCGTAGCCGGCGCGGATCATCTCGCCGTGGCTGATGTCCCTGGTCCAGGATCCGGAGGGGAAGGTCACGTTGCTCGCCTTGGCGAACGGGTTGCTCTCGGAGGCGGCCAGCGGTGTCCACGACCCGGCGAGGCTGCTCGTCGTCCAGGAGCGGAAGTAGCGTCGGCCGTCCGAGCCGATGGCCTCGACCAGGAGCAGGTACTGGTTGGAGCCCTGCACCTTGTAGACGTTGCTCGCTTCCCACAGGGCGTACTTGTTGGAGTCCTGGGCCACGATCACGGTGTTGGTGAACCCGTTCGGGAACTGGCCGACGGTCGTCTGGGAGCGGTAGAGGTGCCCGTTGTCGTCGGAGGAGAACAGGTAGCAGTTGGCGCTGTCGCAGATCACCCACATGTCGACCCAGTAGCCGTTGCCGATGTTCTGCCTGATGATGTCCGGCATCGACGAGTAGAAGTTGCGCGGCGCACTCCACCCGTTGGGGTTGCTGATGTCGGGGTTGGTCGAGTAGGACGCGTTGCCGGTCTGGTAGACGAGGTACCACAGGCGCTGCGAGGTGTTGTAGAAGACCTGGGGCGCGGCCCGGTACCCGGTGCCGATGGCGGTGCGGTCCAGGTAGTGGTGCGTGGCGGAGCCCGCCTGCGACCAGTCGGAGAAGCTCAGGTACACGAGGTTGTACCCGGCGGAGCTCGCGGTGCTCGCGAACACGTGGTACTTGCCGTTGTAGTACACGACCGACGGGTCCTTGACCGCCGCGATGTTGTGGGTCGAGTCCGGTTTCGGCCCGATCAGGGCCCCGCTGGAACTCCACGAGAAGCGAGAGGGGAGGGCGGCGGAGGACTTGGCCGACAGGGCGGTCGTGCTCTGTGCGGCGGCAGAGCCGCCCATCGCGGTCAGCGCCGACTGGTACGCCGCCTTCTTGTTGCCGTTCCGGTCGAACAGCAGCGGGTTCTCGCCACTGCGCCAGGAGTCGCTGTCGCGGATGCCCCAGACGGTGATGCCGGTGCAGCGCGACACGTTCATGCAGGCCCGCACCGTGTTCGCGTACGCGGTGGACGGTGCCTGGGCGATGTCCAGTTCGGTGATCTGTACGTCCACGCCGAGGGCGGCGAAGTTCGACAGCGTGGTCTGGAAGCCGGCGGGCGGGCCGCCCGTGCCGAAGTGCGCCTGGAAGCCGACGCAGTCGATGGGCACCCCGCGCGACTTGAAGTCGCGCACCATGCGGTAGACGCCCTGGGTCTTCGCGTCGCTCCAGTTCTCGATGTTGTAGTCGTTGTAGCAGAGCTTGGCCGCCGGGTCGGCCGACCGTGCGGTGCGGAAGGCCTGTTCGATGAAGCCGTTGCCGAGCAGGTTCTGGAACACCGAAGGGCGGTGCTGGCCGCTACCGCCGTCGGCGAAGGCCTCGTTGACGACGTCCCATGAGTGGATCCGGCCCTTGTAGTGGTTCGCCACGGTGGTGATGTGGTTGTTCATCACGCTGCGCAGGGTGTTCGCGTCGGTGATGGAGCTGACCCAGCTGGGCAGTTGGGAGTGCCATACCAGGGTGTGGCCGCGCACGCGCTGACCGCGGGCCGTCGCGCGGTTGACGATCTGGTCGGCTGGGCCGAAGTTGAACGAGCCGCGAGATCGCTCGGTGGTGTCCCACTTCATCTCGTTCTCGGGTGTGACCTGGTTGAACTCGCGGTCCAAAATCCCGGTGTACGTGCCGTCGCCGAGCTTTCCGGCGGCCACCGCGGTGCCGAAGTACCGTCCGGACTGGGCGGCTTGGGCGCCGAGTGTGGAGGCCCGGACGGCATCGGGCGCAGCGGTTGCCGCCTCTGGCGCCACCAGGGCGGCGACGGCCAGCAGGGATAACACCGAGGCTCGGCGACGGCCGAGCCGTTTCAGCGGGTTCATGGTTCTCCTCGTACGGTTGGGGTGGGGGGTGGGTTGTGCGATCCTCCGATCGTTCAGGGCGTGGCCAGCTCGAATCGCGGGACGCGGACCGCGCCGCCGAGTGCCTGGGTGGCGTGGTTGAAGAGGGCGAACCGGTAGCCCATGAAGAACCGCCAGTCGTTGCCCATGGAGAAGGCGGGGCCCAGGCGGGTGAAGTTGGTGCCGTCGGTGCTGTAGGAGAAGGTTCCGGGGCGTGCCGCGCCGGGGCGGATGTCCGCGCTCGCGCGCAGCCAGATGCGGCTGCCGGACGTGGTCGCACTCGCGACTTCCGTGCCCGTACCGGTGGTGTTCCAGTTGCCGTCCATGGTCAGCCCGTTGACCATCACCACCCGTGTCGCGCCTGCGTCGCGCTTGATGCCGATCCAGGCGGAGGAGTCACGCAGCAGCGCGAGTCCGGCCCGGTCGCCGTCGCGCATCGCCGAGAAGTCGAGCTGGACCGTGGCGGTCGAGGTGGGGCCCTGGATGCGGTGCGTGAGCGTGTTGCGGGCCCAGTACAGGTCGTTGGTGACGGTGGCGGTCCGCAGCGTCAGTCCGTTGTCGACCGACCACTTGGTGTTGTCCGGGTTGTGGTTCCACTCCCATCGCGGCTTGAGGCGTGTGCCGTCGAACGTGTCGACGCCGATCATCGGGGTGACCTGGCGGGGTGGAGCGGGCAGGGCAGGGCTGGGGTACGAGGTGCCCCACGCGCCGTTCACGAGTTGCACGACGGGCCAGCCGTCCGCGGTCCAGGTGACCGGCGCCAGGGCGGGCACCCGGCCGCCGGGGTAGGCGTCCACGAAGGCCATGTAGTACCAGGCACCGCTCTGCGTCTGCACCAGCCCGCCCTGGTGCGGGACTCCACCGCCGGCGATCGGCCCGCGCAGGTCGAGGAGGACCTGCCGCATCGTGTAGGGACCGAAGGGGCCGCCCGACGACTTGAGGATGTACTGGCCGTTCGCGGGGCGGGTCAGGAAGATGTAGTACTGCCCGTTGATCTTGTAGAAGCGGGCACCCTCGAGGGTGCCGACACTCGACGGCGTCGTGAACACCTGTTGCGTGCGGACCTGGTTGCGGCCGTCGGGCGAGAGCTGGGCCACGCTGATGGTGGTGTTCCCGTACGCCACGTACAGGGTGTCGTCGCTGTCGACGAGCAGCCCTGCGTCGTAGTACGGCGTGCTGATCGTCGTCAGCCTGTTCCACGGCCCCTCGACGGCGGTGGCCGTGTAGATGTACGTCCTGGCGAAGTCGATCTGGCCGAGCCAGTAGAAGGTCGCGTTGCTCGGCCGGTAGGCCAGCGACGACGCCCAGATGCCCCGGACGTAGCCACGGGCGCCGTTCAGGTCGTACTTGGTGCCGAAGTCGAGCACGGGCACCGAGTGGCCGGCGATCTCCCAGTTCACCAGGTCGTACGACCGCAGGACGGGCGCCCCGGGCGAGTAGTGCATCGTCGAGGCCGAGGCGTAGTAGGTGGCGCCGACGCGGATGATGTCGATGTCCGCGAAGTCCTGCCAGATCACCGGGTTCGTGAACGCCGCGGCGGCCGCCCGGGCGGGGGTGGCCGGAAGCAGGGCAGCGGTAACCAGGCCGGTGGCGGTGGCCAGCACTCGGCGACGCCCCAGAGGTTGATCAGGGCATGACATATCCATGTGTCGATCTCTCTGTGAGGGAGCGCTGTGGGGGTAGATCGGTCCCGCGAGGTTCGGTATGACGAACGCCAATCGACTCATCGAGCAACCGGGATGATTGCGAGGCCTACAGCTCCCGTCAATACATCTCGCATGATTCGATCCAGACGTCGAAATCTTTCGCATTCGGCTGTGCTCGATCGTCGACGAGTCGGGGCGCAGGTCTCGGTGTCTGCTGTCGACGCGCCTGAGGGAATCGGTTGACCGGCCGATTGGTGTTGACATGCCCAGAACTCCCTCTAGTCTCCCTGGGGTCGGCGATCCGAAAGTGGACCGAAATTTCGGACGCCGATGTGAATGTCATAGACATGTCACACGCCTCTCCCGCGCGTCGGTCATCCCTTGTCCGGCGCCCTTGCCTGCGCTGAAAGGAGCCCAGGGTGCTCAGACCATCGGGCAGACGCCTTCTCCATCTGTTCGCGGCCGCCGCACTGACGGTCACCGCGTCCCTCACGGCCTCGGTCCACTCCACCGCCTCCGCCGCGCCCGGCAGCCCGGCCCTCACTCCGCCGCTGGGCTGGAACAGCTGGAACAGCTTCGGATGCGGGGTCACGGAGGCACGGGTCCGCGAGGCCGCCGACGCGATGGTGTCCTCGGGTATGCGGGACGCCGGTTACCGGTACGTGGTGGTCGACGACTGCTGGTTCGACCCGCAGCGCGACACGGCGGGCAACCTGCGGGCCGACCCGGCCAAGTTCCCGAGCGGAATGAAGGCACTCGGGGACTACATCCACGGCAAGGGCCTGAAGTTCGGCATCTACCAGGTGCCGGGCGAACGCACCTGCGCACAGGCCACAGGCGGCTACCCGGGGTCCACGGGCAGCAGGGGACACGAGGTCCAGGACGCCACCACGTTCGCCTCCTGGGGCGTCGACTACCTCAAGTACGACTGGTGCTCCTCCAGCGGTACCCGTGACGAACAGGTCGCGCGGTTCACGCTCATGCGCGACGCCCTGCGTGCCACCGGACGGCCCATCGTCTACAGCATCAACCCGAACAGCCTGCACGCCATCACCGGCGCCACGTACAACTGGGGCGAGGTCGCCGATCTGTGGCGGACGACCGAGGACCTGCTCGACATCTGGCAGAACGGCAACACCAACAGCTACCCGATGGGCGTCGGCAACGTCCTGGACATCACCGCGCCGCTGGCGGCGCAGTCGGGCCCGGGCCACTGGAACGACCCCGACATGCTCGTCGTCGGCCGCCCCGGCCTGTCACTGACCGAGTCCCGATCCCACTTCGCCCTGTGGGCACTTCTCTCCGCCCCGCTCATGGCCGGCAACGACATCCGCACCATGTCCGCCGACGTGAGCGCGATCCTGCGCAACCCGCGTCTGCTGGCGGTGAACCAGGATGCGCTCGGCGCGGGCGGGCGCCGGGTCCGCGACGACGGCAACACCGAGGTGTTCGCCAAGCCCCTGTCCGACGGTTCGGTGGCGGTGGGCCTGTTCAACCGGGGCAGCGGCGCCGCGACGGTCAGCACGACAGCGGCTCAAGTCGGTCTGTCGGGCGGGTCGTTCACCCTCACGGATCTGTGGTCGGGCGGCACGTCGAGCACGTCCGGGCAGATCTCGGCGAGCGTCCCCGCGCACGGTGTGGCCGTGTTCCGGGTGACCGGCGGCAGTCCGTCGGCCGCCACCACCTCGCGGCTGCGCGGCAACGGCTCCGGCCGCTGCATGGACGTGGACAACGCCTCCACGGCCGCCGGGGCCACCGTACTGCTCTGGGACTGCCACACGGCCGCCAACCAGCTGTGGACCACGTGGGCGGGCGGCGAGATCCGCGTCTTCGGCGACAAGTGCCTCGACGCCTACAACCAGGGCACCGCCAACGGCACCCGGGTCATCACCTGGACCTGCAACGGCCAGAACAACCAGAAATGGACCATCGGCTCCGACGGGTCGGTCCGCAACGTCCACTCCGGACTCTGCCTCGACACCGACCGGGCCGGCACCGCCAACGGCACCGCACTGGTCCTGTGGACCTGCGACGGCAGGGCCGGCCAGAAGTGGAGCCGGCTGTGAACAGGGCGATGATCCAACAGCGAAGGGGAGTTGCATGAGGACCAGGACAAGGGCGAGATTCCACTTATGGGGCGCCGTGGTGGCGGTACTGCTCGTTCTGGCCACGGGAGGCACCGCACTGGGCAGCGGACCCGACGCGAACACCGCGCTCCCGGCCGCCGCCCCGACCGCCGGATGCGGCAAGGCCCCCACCCTGACGAGCGGTACGTACACGATCCAGAGCAACGGCAAGAGCCGGTCCTTCATCCTGCGGATCCCGGACGGCTACGACCAGAACCGCGCGTACCGGCTCGTCTTCGGGTTCCACTGGCTGAGCGGCACCGCCACCGACGTCGCGACCGGCCGCACCGTGGAGACGGGCACCTGGGCCTACTACGGGCTCCAGCGGCTGGCGAACAACAGCACCATCTTCGTCGCACCCCAGGGCCTCAACAACGGGTGGGCCAACACCGGCGGGGAAGACATCACGCTCGTCGACGACATCATCAAGCGGATCGAGTCGGATCTGTGCGTCGACACGACGCAGCGCTTCGCCCTGGGCTTCAGCTACGGCGCGGCCATGTCGTACGCGCTGGCCTGTTCCCGGGCGACCGTCTTCCGCGCGGTCGCGATCCAGAGCGGCGGGCTGCTCAGCGGCTGCAGCGGCGGCACCCAGCCCATCGCCTACCTCGGGGTGCACGGCCTCAGGGACAACGTCCTCGGCATCTCCGGGGGACGGACCCTGCGGGACAGGTTCGTCAGGAACAACGGCTGCACCGCGCAGAATCCGCCCGAACCGGCGCAGGGCAGCCTGACGCACCGGATCACCACCTACTCGGGGTGCTCGGCCGGCCATCTGGTCGCCTGGGCCGCGTTCGACGAGGGGCACATCGCCGCTCCGCAGGACGGGGCCGCCGGTGACAGCGGCTCCAGGACCTGGCTGCCGGCGGAGGTGTGGAAGTTCTTCACCCAGTTCCAGACCTCCACCCCGACGCCCGGCACCGCGAGCTGCCAGGTCGGCGACACCGTCAGCGCCTGGAACTCCGGTCTGACCGCGAGCATCACCCTCACCAACACCGGCACCACCGCGATCGACGGCTGGTCCCTGGGCTTCACCCTGCCCGCCGGCCAGACCGTCACCTCCGGCTGGAACGCCGCCTACTCGCCCGCCTCCGGCCGGGTGACGGCCGTGAACGCGTCCCACAACGCGACCATCGCCCCCGGCGCGTCCGTCGACATCGGCTTCCAGGCCAGTCACACCGGCAACACCGCCTCGCCGGACGCGTACACCCTCAACGGCACGGCCTGTGCTGTCACGGGAGTAGGTGGCGCCGCATAGCGGCCGGCGAGCCGTACAGACCGGGACCGACGGGTCCCACCTCGGTCGCGCCCGCATGACCATCTGTTCCGGCGGCGCACTTCGGCACGCTGTTGAAGTGCGCCGCCGACCGCGTGCGAGTGCGCCCGGCCCCGATCGGCTCGCGGGCAGGGACACCAGATCCAGCCGCCCGCCGGCCATGGCCACCACGGCCGACACGAAGGCCTGGAGACAGGTGCGCTCGGCCTCCTCGTCGGGGAGGGAGAGGTGCTGCATGGTGAGCCCGTCGAAGCCGGCCAGGAAGAACCGCGCGATCGTCTCCGCAGGCTGGGCAAGAGGCCGGCCGGTGCGCTCGGCCGCCTCGGCCACCAGCCTCGCCGTCACTTCGGTCACGCTCCGGCAGTGGCTCTCGAGGGCCTCGCTCAGGGCGGGGGAGCGGAGCGCGAACATGGTCAGCTCTGTGAGGAGCTGATGGTTGGCGGGCTGCTCCCGCACCGTTCGCCACAGCGCGGCGGCCAGGGTGCCGGCCGTCTCCTCGAATCCGGCGTCGGCCGGAGCGGCCTGCTCGACCTGTGCGATCAGATCCTGCGTGAGCTGCTCCATGACGGCGCGGTACAGCCCTTCCTTCGTGCCGAGCCGGATGCCGTGGTCGCGCGGCCGCTGAGGTCCGGTCCCTGGCCGCGCGGGTCAGTTCCCGCTGAACGGCGGGTGCATACGTTTCCTCCAACGCCCGTGAAGCGGGACGAACGAGGAGGCAGGCCCGTGAAGGAAAGCCAGTTTGATACGTGTGTGATCGGGGCGGGGCCTGCCGGGCTGGCGGTCGCCAGGGCCCTGGCGGAGCGGAATCTCCCGTACACACATCTGGAGCGGCACACCGGGCCCGGCGGCATCTGGGACATCGACAATCCTGGCGGCCCGATGTACGAGTCGGCCCACTTCATTTCCAGCAGGACCCTGTCGGGCTTCGGCGGCTTCCCGATGCCCGACCACTTCGCGGACTACCCGCCCCACCGGCAGATCCTGTCGTACCTGACGTCCTTCGCCGACGCCTACGGGCTGACGGACCGCATCGAGTTCGGCACCGAGGTCGAAGGCGTCCAGAAGAACGCCGACGGCACCTGGACGGTCACCCGGGCCGACGGGCGGGAGAGCACGCACGGTCAGGTCGTCGTGTGCACGGGCTCGCAGTGGCACCCCAACATCCCGGAGCTTCCGGGGGAGTTCAGCGGAGAGGTCCGGCACACCGTCGGTTACCGCAGCGCGGAGGAACTGCGGGGCAAGCGGGTCCTGGTCGTGGGCGCGGGCAACTCCGGATGCGACATCGCGTGCGACGCGGCCCGGTCCGCGGACCACGCGGTGATCAGCATGCGGCGCGGATACTGGTTCATCCCCAAGCACCTCTTCGGCCGGCCGGTGGACACCATCGCCAACAGCGGGCCGCATCTGCCGATGTGGCTGGCGCAGCGGGTCTTCGGCGCCCTCCTGCGGATCATCAACGGGGACCCGACGCGGCTGGGGCTGCCGAAGCCGGACCACAAGCTGTTCGAGACCCACCCTGCCGTCAACTCGATGCTGATCCACCACCTCCAGCACGGCGACATCACCGCGAAGCCCGGGATCGCCCGCACCGAGGGCCGGACCGTGCACTTCACCGACGGCACGAGCGACGACTTCGACCTCGTCCTGCTCGCTACCGGCTACGTCCACAAAGTGCCGGTCGCGCAGCAGTACTTCGGCGACGAACAGCACCCCGACCTGTATCTGTCGTCGTTCTCGCGTGAGCACGAGGGCCTGTTCGGTATCGGCTTCGTCGAGACCAACTCCGGTGCCTACCAGCTCTTCGACGCGCAGGCGCAGCTGATCGCCGGGTACCTCCACGACGTGCGGCACCGGCGGTCGAACGCGGAGAGGTTCACCCAGAGGATCCGCGCCGACCGCCCGGATCTGTCCGGCGGGCTGAAGTTCGTCGACTCGCCGCGCCACACCGGCTACGTCGACAGCGGGGCCTTCGTGAAGTACCTGGGCAAGGTCGCGCGCGAGATGGGCTGGCGCACCGAGGGCCAGCCGCCGCCTGTGCGCTCCCTTCGCCCCGCGGCGGCGACGGCGTGAGCGCGTTCGATTTCACCGACAAGGTCATCGTGGTGACCGGTGGAGCGGGCGGCATCGGCAGCGCGCTGTGCCGTCGCTTCGCCTCCGGCGGCGCCCGCTGCGTCGTCGTCGACATCGACGCGGTCCGCGCCATGAGGGTGGCCGCGGACCTGCCGGGCGCCGGGCACACGGGCATCGGCTGTGACCTGACGGACCGCGCCCAGGTGGAGCGGTTGTTCGAGGTGGTCGCCGAGGACCACGGCGGGCTCGACGTACTCGTCAACAACGTGGGCATGACGAGCGCCGAACGCTTCGACGTCCGCAGTGTCGAGAGCATCGAGCGGGAGATCACCCTCAACCTGACCTCACCGCTGATCGCGACCCGGATCGCCCTTCCTCTGCTGATGGCTTCCCGGGACGCCCGGGTGGTCACCACGGTTTCCCTCGGAGGGGTCTTCCCGCTGGGCGAGACCCCGATCTACACCGCTTCCAAGTTCGGGCTGCGCGGCGCGATGCTCGCCATCGGGCTCGACCTGAGGAGCAAGGGAATCCTGGCGGGGTCGGTGCTGCCGTCGGCGACCGACACCCGGATGTTGCGCCAGGAGGCCGTGGACGGCGGGAACTCCATGCAGTTCCAGGATCCCCCGCAGCAGCCCGCCGACGTCGTCGCGGCCGTGGTGAGCCTCCTGGACAAGCCGCGACTGGAGGCCTACCCGCGGGCCGGCGAGTCCCGTCTGGTGCGGTTCGCGATGCTCATGCCGAACCTGCTGCCCCGCGTCTTCCCGCTGTTCCGCAAACGCGGTGACCGCGGCATGGCCCGCTATCTGGAGGACCTCCGCCGACGCGGACTCGCCCGCCGTACCGACGGACGCTGGGAACTGGTGGAGGAAGCATGACCACGAACGAGATGCTGCACGTCGTCAACCCCGCCACCGGCGAACCCATCACCACCCTTCCCGCCGCGAGCGCCGACGACGTCGCCAAGGCTGCCGAGCAGGCCCGGCAGGTCCACGACGCCCGGGTGTGGTCGCGGCTGCCGGTCAGGGAGCGCGGTGCGGTGCTGCTGCGACTCGCCGACCTCATGGAACGCGACGCGGAGATCCTCGCCCGGCTGGACAGCGAGGACGCGGGCAAGCCCATCACGGAGTGCCGTACGGGCGACGTACCGGGCGCGATCGAGTCGATCCGCTGGTTCGCCGAGGCGGCCGACAAGGTCTTCGGCCGCATCACGCCGGGCGGGCCCGACGGTCTCGGTCTCATGAGCCGCGAACCGGTCGGGGTCGTCGCGGCGATCCTGCCGTGGAACTACCCGCTGGCCATGACCGCCTGGAAGGTCGGACCGGCCCTGGCCGCCGGCAACTGTCTGCTGGTCAAGCCCGCCGAGGCGACCCCGCGCTCGGCCCTGCACCTGGCCGCGCTCGCAGCCGAGGCCGGTCTGCCCGACGGAGTGCTCACGGTGCTGCCCGGGTACGGCCAGGAAGCCGGGGCGGCCCTCGCCCGTGACCCCCTCGTGGGGGCGCTCTCCTTCACCGGGTCCACCGCGACCGGCCGCCGCATCCTCAAGGACGCCGCCGAGAGCAACTTCAAGCGCGTATCGCTGGAGATGGGCGGCAAGAGCCCCCAGGTGCTGATGGCCGACGCGCTCTCCTACGGCGACGAGCTGATCGACAACATGATCGAGGCCGCGTTCCTGACCATGGGGCAGAACTGCACGGCCGGCTCCCGGGTCCTGGTGCACTACGCCATCGCCGAGGAGGTTCTGGAGCGGTTCACAGCCGCAGCGAGGGAGCTCGTCATCGGCGATCCTGCCGACCCGAGCACGCAGGTAGGGCCGCTGATCAACCGAGCCGCCCTCGACCGGGTCGCGGGAGCCGTGGAGGCCGCCCGGGCCGGCGGAGCCCGGATCCACACCGGGGGACTGCCCCATGGTCTGCCCGAGCGCGGCGCCTACCATCCACCCACCGTGATCACCCGGGCCCCCGACGGCAGCGACGTCCTCACCAAGGAGCTCTTCGGCCCCGTCGTCACCGTCGAGACCTTCACCTCCGAGGACGAGGCGGTCCGCAGGGCCAACGCCACCGAGTACGGCCTCGCCGCCTCGGTGTGGACCCGCGATCTGGACACCGCGCTGCGACTGGCCCGCGGCATCGAGGCCGGCGTGGTCTCCGTCAACGCCTACAGCGAGGGTGACATCAGCACACCTTTCGGCGGCTGGAAGCAGTCGGGATTCGGCGGCGCGGAGAAGTCCACCGACGCCTTCGACCAGTGGACCCGGGAGAAGACGATCTGGATCCGCACCCGCTGACCTCGGCCTCAAAGGCGAGCGGTACGCATCCGCTCCCGCAGCTCAACAGGGGAGGCCCCGTGCCAGCGGCGTACCGCGCGGCGCAGCGCCCGTTCGTCGGAGAACCCCGCCCGGCGGGCGATGTCGCGCAGGGTCAGTTCCGGGCGGAGCAACAGCTGCTCGACGCGCTCCCGGCGCACCCCCTCCACGAGTGCCTCGTACGTCGTGCCGCAGTCGGCCAGCCGGCGGCGCAGCGTCCGCTCGCTCGTCGCATGCCGCCGCGCCTGCTCACCGAACGAGGGCACCACCGGCAGGCTCTGCGCGACGGAGATCTCCAGTACCTCCAGCAGGTCCTGCTGGTCACGACGGGAAGCCATCTGCTCGTCGAGCATCTCCAGCGTCGACGCGTAGCCCACCGGATCCCGGCCGGGCATCCGGGCACGGGCCCACGCCGCGTCGATGATCATCCGGTTCGCGGGGGCGCCGAAGCGGACCGGACAGCGGAACAGGGCGCTGTACAGGTCGAGTTGGCGCGGCGGAGGAAAGGAGAACTCCACTGCCCGTGGCGCGAAGGCCGGGTCGACGGCCAGCCGCGACAGGGTGACCACGGAGGCGAACGCCTCCTCGCTCAGGAAGGACGCCACCGCCGGGTCCATGGCGGGATCGGGAAGATCGGCGCGCAGCACGAAGGCGTCGTCCTCCTGACCCACACCGGCCGACCACACCACCATTGCCCCGGACAGGTTCTGGTACTTCACCCCGGTCTCGATGGCGTGCTGGAGCGTCTCGTCGGCCATCAGGGCGAAGCCGAGCAGGCCCCACGCGGTCAGGTGCTGCGCCGCGCCGACCCTCAGCCCCAGGCGCTCGTCCCCGGTGAGCTCCAGCGCACGGCGGATCACCGCGCTGCCCTGGCGGTACGACACCCGCAGTGCGGCGGAGCGCATGACGGTCTCGTCGAGGCCCATCTGCTTCAGCAGGGGCCGCAGATCGACACCGCGCTCGTCGGCGACCACGACGAGATAGCGCAGGATGTTCGGCTGGATCGTCGCCGACGTGCTGCGACTGGTGCCGGGCGGGTCTGCCGGGTTGGGGGCCATGGACATCGCACTCACCTTCTCCTCGGCGACCACCGTAAGCAGCGGGCGTCACCGGTCGACCTGACTGGCCCCCGAAGTCCCCTGTACGGCCCCTGGCGTCCTGAGTCTGTCTTCCGTGCCTGGTTAGGGTTTCGGCCACCCCCACGACCCACACGGCATTCGACCACCTGGTTCTCGACTGTTCACCTCAGCGCACACAGGAATTGAAGGCGCGACGGCATCATGACCTCTCATGCTCCAGTACGGGTGACGGCCGGCCATCCGGTCTCCAGGACCGGTGCCCGGAGGGGCGCGACCTTCGCGTTCGCCGCGCAAGGGGTGTCCGTCGCCGCCGTGTACACGACCGTCCCCGCTGTCACCGAACACCTGAAACTGGCTCCGCTCCTGACGACCGCCCTGTTGGTCGCGGTGGCATTGATGGCAGGGGGTGGCAGCTTCCTGGGTCTGGCCGCGATCCGTCGCGCCGGTCCCGTGGCCACGATGCGCGGGGCGGTGCTGACGGCCGCGGTCGCGCTGGTGCTGATCGGGTGGGCCCCTGACGAAGCGACCGCCATCTGCGCGTACATCCTCTTCGGACTCGCTGTCGGTGCCCTCGATGTCGGGGCCAACACCCGGGCTGCGGCGATCGAACGCGCCTACGGCCGCAGCATCTTCGGCTCCTTCTACACGGCATGGAGTGTGGGCGGTGTGGTCGCGGCACTGCTCACCGCCGGGGCCGCCCGGCTGGAGTGGCCGGTAGGCGTCGGCCTGAGTGTGCAGGCCGGGATCGTGGTGCTCCTCGCCGGCTGTATCCGCACACATGCTCTCCCCACCTCCGGCACGGGACCGTCGGACACCGTCGCGCAGCCGCCGCTGGGGCGCCGCCTGTGGATCCGGCTCATCCCCTTCGGCCTGGTCCTCCTCGTCGTCTACGTCGTCGACTCCACGGTCTCGGCCTGGTCGTCGGTCTACCTGTGCCAGACCCTCGCCGCGTCCCTCACGGTCGCGCCGCTGGCGTACGCGGCCTACCAGGCCGGCACGGTCGCCGGTCGCGCCGCCACCGACCGTCTCGTGCAACGGTTCGGAGCGGTTGCCGTCGTCCGCACCGCGGCCCTGCTCGTCGCGAGCGCCCTGATCGGCATGGCCGCCGCGCCGAGCTGGCCCTTCGCCGTGCTCGCGGCCGGGGCTGTGGGGCTGGGAGTGTCCGTCCTGGCTCCGCTGTGTCTGGCCTCCGCCGCGCGGCTGCGCCCCGCCGCCTCCGAGGCGGTCCTGGCACGTCTGAACCTCTTCAACTACGTCGGTGTCATCACCGGCGGCGCGGTGAGCGGACTCCTCGGCTCCACCGGCCAGTTCCGACTCGCCTACGCGGCACCGGCCGTCCTGGCCGCTCTTCTCCTGGTCGCCGCCCGCCATTTCGCCTTCGTGCACGTGAGGAGCGTACGGGAGACCACCTAAGGATAGATCCGATGTATGGGATGTCCTCGCCAGCGTGGCTGCCCCTCATTGATCCCGCCCTCTCTGGGAATCCCCCCACCAACGCCTTCTGTCAGGGAATTTCGTCCTGCACCTAGACGCGGCTACCGGCGCACCCATATAAATCCATCCGATGTATCTTCTTGGCTCAACGCGGAGCAGGGTCCCAGGACTGACGTTCCGCTCGTAGCGCCCTGCCTTCCTCCCCCTGACACATGGAGCCGCACCATGTCCTCAGCTCCCCTCAGCAGACGCTCTCTGATGAAGGCCGCCGCCCTTGCCGGAGGAGTGGCGGCCTTCGGGCTGCCGCAGGCCCTGTGGCCCGCCACCGCCGAGGCGTACACCGTCCCCTCGAAGATGGACTGGTGGTACCAGGCCCGGTTCGGGATGTTCATCCACTACGGGTCGTACTCGCAGCTCGGCCAGGGCGAGTGGGCGTTCACCAACTCGCAGTGGAGCAAGGCGAACTACCAGACCCAGGTCACCCAGAACTTCAACCCGAGCCAGTTCAACGCCGCCCAGATCGCCGAGCTGGCCAAGAACGCCGGCATGAAGTACCTCGTGATCACGTCCAAGCACCACGAGGGCTACGCGATGTGGAACTCCGACGTCGCGGGCTTCAAGGACGCCACCGGCACCAAGCTGTACAACCTGCGCGACTTCGGCGGCATCCAGACCGACCCGCTCATGAGCCTGAAGACCGAGTGCGAGAGCCGCGGGATCAGGTTCGGCCTGTACTACTCGATCCTCGACTGGAACCACCCTTCTCAGACCGACCGCCACGACAGCGGCCTCACGACGATGTCGTCGCAGGCCGCCCGCACGGGCTACATCGCCGACATGAAGGCGCAGCTTCAGGAACTGCTGGACCGCTACGACCCGGCGCTGCTGTGGTTCGACGGCGACTGGTTCGACGAGTCCTCCAGCCCCACCCTGGAGGACTGGTGGCTGTCATCGGACGGCGTCGACCTCTACAACTGGCTGATCGCCCGCAAGCCCAACCTCATCGTCAACGAACGGGTCAAGCGGGACCACCGTCTCGGTGACTACGCGGTCGCGGAGTTCGGGATACCCAGCGAGCCGATGAGCCGGGTGTGGGAGCGGTGCGCCACCATGAACGGCGCCTGGGGTTACAACGCGTCGCGTGAGAACTCCTACAGATCCGTCAAGGACATCGTCCAAGAGCTCGTCACGGTGGTCTCCCGGGACGGCAACCTTCTGTTGAACATCGGTCCCAAGGGCGATGGTTCGGTCACCGCGGGAACCCAGACCGTCCTGAACGGCCTGGCCACATGGATGTCGACGCACAGCGACAGCATTCACGGCACCAGCGGCAGCCCGTTCGCCGGCGAACCCGCATGGGGGATGGTCACCAAGAAGAGCGGCAAGCTCTTCGCCCATGTCTTCACCTGGCCCACGAACGGCCAGCTGCGGATCCCGAGGATCGACAACACGATCAGCCGCGTCTATCTGTTGAACAACCCCTCGGTCTCGCTCTCGTACACCGTCACCGACCAGATCAACGTCTCCGTGCCGGCCACCGCGCCGAACGCCACCCTCCCCGTGGTGTGCGTCGAGGTCCAGGGCATGCCTACGACGGTCTCACCGACGGTGTTCCAGAACGTCGACTACCAAGGCACCCGCGGCGTTCTGCAGCTGGGCGGTTACACCTCCTCCCAGCTGTCCGCCGCCGGTCTGGGCCCCGCCGCGGCCTCCTCCATCCTGGTGCCCGACGGCTTCCAGGTCACGGGCTACTCCGGCGACAACTTCACCGGCACCGCCTGGACGTTC
The DNA here is from genome assembly GCF_045041015.1 of Streptomyces sp. NBC_00019. NCBI lineage: Bacteria > Bacillati > Actinomycetota > Actinomycetes > Kitasatosporales > Streptomycetaceae > Streptomyces > Streptomyces sp. NBC_00019. The sequence continues at coordinate 949,374 of NZ_CP108302.1, read as the reverse complement.
ACCTCGAACGCCGCCGACCTTCGGGTGACCGGCAACAACGACGCCATCGCCTCGCTGAAGGTGACGTTCAACCCGGCCACGTACTTCCGCCTGGGCAACGTCACGAGCGGCCTGGTACTGGACAGCGGCGGCAGTGCGTCCAGCGGCTCGAACCTGAAGCAGTGGGAGCCGATAGACCACGCCAACGTCCAGTGGCAGGCGATCGAACTCGGAAACGGCTATTACCGGCTCGTCAACCGCGGCAACGGCATGGCCGCCGACGGCTGGGGCGCCACCGGCAACGGCGACCCGGCCCGGCAGGCCCCCTGGAACGGCGGCCCCAACCAGCAGTGGCAGATCACCGACCGCGGCAACGGCCGGTACTCGATCGCCAACCGCAGCACGGGACTGGTCCTCGACGGCGGCGGCATGGTCGCCGAAGGGGCCGCGGCCAAGCAGTGGACATGGCAGCAGAGCACCAACCTGATGTGGACGTTCGGGGCTTGATCCACGGCCGGATGGTCAGGGGTATGAAGTAACGGGGCGCGGAGCTCCCGTCGACAGGCAGTCCGCCGTAATGACCTGTCGACGGGAGCTCCGTCGCGTGCGGGGAGGCTGAAGCAAGCGCCCGTACAGCCGAGTTGGCCGGGACGCTCGCCTCCGGCGGGGACGCGGACATGGGCAGCTTGAGGTGAGCGCGAGTCCGGGCTCAGCGAACGGAGCAACCTGTCGAGGTTGGTCATGGAGGTGCGCATCGCGGACCGCATCGCCGGTTCCTGGATGCGGTTGAGCAGGTCCCCCAGCGGTCCCAGCCCGATGGTGTACTCGACCTGGTAGATCATCTCCGTCGTCTCCCGGCCGTCCCCGCTCTGCATCGGCCGGAACTCGAAGACGTTGGTCACGTTCTGGAGCGGGGCGCACCCGGTGCCCGTGTCGACGCGGCGCTTGAAGGGCTCGATCTCTCTGACCGTCCCGACCGAGTCGGTCTTCAGGGGGCCGAGCGTGTGGTTGCGTTCGGCGTAGGTCAGCTTCCTGCCGATCATCCTGATCGGAGTGCTCTTCGGAATCGCGATGGACTACGAGGTGTTCCCGGTCTCCGGGATGCGGGAGGAATGGGTCCGCACCGGCATGGCCCGCCAGGTCCGTGATCGACGGCGTCCTGCCCGCCCTCGACGTCGAGGGCACACGTCTTCAGAAAGTCCCCGAGGGAGAGCCCAAGGAGTCCGCGCGAGTCGGCTGACCACCGCGTACCTGGCGGCGCCTTCCCCATCGGGCCATGGGCATGGCCCGCCGCCACCCGGTCGGTGCGTGGGAGGGGGAGACCGGATGGCGGCGGGTGCGGAGGGGAGCGGGGTCAGTCGGCGATCGCTCGTATCGGGTTGTCGGTCAGACTGCCGGCGAGCCACTGCTCGACGGCCGTGATGTGGACGGTCGCCGCGGAGACGGCGAGGAGGGCGTCGCGTGACTCGAGCGCGCTGAGGATCTGCTCGTGGTCCTCGTGGGCGCTGTTCAGGGCGTGACCGGCCTGGCTGCCGCGGACGATACGGACGCGCTGGGTGCGGGTGGAGAGCACCTGCAGCAGCATCGACAGCACGGGGTTGCCGACGGCTTCGACTATCCGGAGGTGGAAGGCGATGTCGTGGGCGACGAACTCCTCCACGGTGGTGACGGTCCGGGAGCGGTCGAGGATGCTGCGCAGTTCCTGGAGGTCCTTCGGCTTCAGCAGCGTGGCGGCCAGCCCTGTCGCCTGCGGTTCGAGCAGGCGTCGTACCTGGAGCAGCTGCAGAGCCGTGTGGCCCTGGGACACGTCGGCGGCGAAGGAGAGGCTTTCCAGCAGCAGATGGGGTTCCAGGCTGGAGACGTACGTGCCGTCGCCCTGCCGGGTGATCAGGATCCGCATGGCCGTCAGTGCTCGGACGGCTTCGCGCAGGGAGTTCCGGGACAGGCCGAGCTGTCCTGCGAGGACCTCCTCCTTGGGCAGCCGGGAGCCGGGCGCGAGTTCACCGGCGACGATCATCGCCTTGATCTTGTCGATCGCCTCGTCCGTGAGTGCCACGGGGGTGCCTCTCTGAGTGGGGGATGTGCCGGTGGGCGGCTCCGCAGGGTGGGGCCCGGGGCGGGCGGAGCCGCCCACCGGTACGTGGCTATTCCTGCTTCTCGCCGGAAGCGAAGCGGGAGATGATCAGGGCGACGATGATGATGGCGCCGTTGAGGAACTGGTTCCACAGCGGGGGGACCCCCGCCAAGGTCATGACGTTCACGACCAGTTGGAGGGTCAGCACACCGGTGAGCGCGCCGAACACGGAGCCCTTGCCGCCGTTGAGGCTGACGCCGCCGATGACGGTCGCCGCGAAGACCTGGAAGATCCAGCCGCTGCCCTGGGTGGCGGAGATGGAGCCGTAGTGGCCGCTGTAGAGGATGCCGGCGAACGCGGCGAGGACACTGCCGAGGATCAGGACGATCCACACGATGCGGTCGACGCGGATGCCCGCGGTGCGGGCCGCCTCCGGGTTGCCGCCGATCGCGTACAGCGCCCGGCCGTGCCGGAGCCACGCCAGCGCACTGCCACCGATGGCGAAGAGCAGCGCGCACACCCAGACGGCGGCGGGTACGCCCAGCCAGGACGCCTTGCCCAGGTAGGTGAAGGAGGCGGGCAGCTCGACGATGGACTGGCCCTCGGAGAGGGCGACTTGCAGACCGCGGAGCATGGTCAGGGCGCCGAGGGTGACGATGAAGCCGTTGAGGCGCAGCTTGAGGATGAGGAAGCCGTTGACGGCGCCGATCAGCGCGCCGACCAGCAGGCAGAGCGGGACGGCCGTCCATTCGGGCAGGAGGCCGAGCCCGTTGAACCGGCCGCCGCTGCTCGGCAGGACGAGCCACACGGCGATGACGGGGGCCACGCCGATGGTGGACTCCAGGGACAGGTCCATCCGTCCGGCGATCAGGATGAAGGTCGTGGCGAGGACGAGCAGGCTCAGCTCGGTGGACTGCTGGAGCACGCCGATGAGGTTGTCGGCGGTGAGGAAGGCCGGCGAGACGATGAACCCGATCAGGCCCAGGACGAGGATCGCCGGGACCAGGGACAGTTCACGGAAGCGTCCGAGGTCGACCCGGCGGCGCCTGGTGTGCGCGGGGGTCGGCTCAGCCGTGCTCACTGCGGGCTCGGTGAGATCTGTGGTGGCGGACATGACTACCTTCCGTGCTCGTCTGCGCCGGATGAGGCGGATACGGGGAACGTGCTGGCGGGGGTCGTGTCGCCGGAGACCCCCTCGATGGCGGCGACGAGGTCCTCGTCCTTCCAGCCGTGGTCGAACTCGGCGACCATGCGTCCGTGGAACATGACGACGACCCGGTCGCAGACCCTGAGGTCGTCCAGTTCGTCGGAGACGATCAGCGCGGCCTTGCCGTTGTCCGCGACCTGCCGGATGCGGCCCAGGAGGAACTCCTTGGACTTGACGTCCACGCCGTTGGTGGGGCGGATGGCGACCAGCACGTGCGGGTCGGTGGCCAGGGCGCGGGCGACGACGACCTTCTGCTGGTTGCCGCCGGAGAGGGCGGAGACCGGGGTGGCGGCTCCCGGGGTCTTGATGTCGAGGTCCCGGATCATGCGCCCGGCGAACGCTTTGGTGCGGGAGGGCAGCACCGTGCCGAACGGGCCCAGCTGGGCGGTGACGGTCAGCGTCGCGTTCTCCGCCACGCTGCGGTTGTTCACCAGTCCCTGGAGGTGACGGTCCTCGGGGACCAGACCGACTCCGGCGGCGAGCGCGGACGGCACGCTGCCGGTGCGCACGGTCCTGTCGCCGACGGTGATCCGTCCGTCCTTGGCGCGGTGCAGACCGGCGATGGCCTCACCCACCTGCACATTGCCGCTGGCTGTGGCGCCGGCGAGCCCGATGACCTCGCCGGAGCGGACCGAGAGGGAGATCTCCTCGCAGACGCCGGGCAGTGTCAGGCCGTCGATCGCCAGCAGTTCCGTGGCGTGGGACCGCGAGGCGGGACGTTCGCCGACGGTGGCGGCGACCGTGGAGTGGGACTCGCCGGTCATGGCCTCCACCAGTGCCTGGTGGCCGAGTTCGGCGACGGGCGCGGTGAGGATGTGGCCCGCGTCGCGGTAGACCGTGACGGTGGTGCAGAGGTCGTAGACCTCTTGCAGGTGGTGGGAGATGAAGAGGAAGGCGACACCCTGACGCTGGAGGTCGTGGAGTTTGCCGAACAGCCGGTCGATGCCGCGGGCGTCGAGTTTGGCGGTCGGCTCGTCGAGGATGATGAAGCGCGCGCCGAAGGACAGGGCGCGGGCGATCTCGACGAACTGCCGCTGTTCGACGGTGAGTTCCTTGGCCCGCGCGGTGGGGTCGACGGCCACGCCGTACTCGCCGAGCAACTCCTCGGCACGTCGGCGCAGTTGCTTCCAGCGGATGGGCTGCACCGCCCCGCCGCTCTGCCGGTTCAGGAAGAGGTTCTCGGCGACGGTCAGGTCACCGATGACGGTGGAGCGCTGATAGACGCAGGCGACCCGGGAGCGCCAGGCGTCGATGTCGCCGAAGGCGGGCGCCGGCTCCCCGGAGAAACGCAGGGTTCCGGTGTCGGGTTGCTGGAGGCCGGTGAGGATGGACACGAGCGTCGACTTGCCGGCGCCGTTGCGTCCGACCAGGGCGTGCGACTCGCCCGGGGCGACGGTGATGCGAGCGTCGCGCAGTGCGACGGTCGCGCCGAATCGTTTGCTGATGCCGGTCGCCTCGGCCACCGGGGCCGGGGTGCCGGGGCCGGTCGCCGGGGCGGTCGCGGTGTCCGCCATGGTGGATACCGTCCTTCGTGTGCGGAGGCTGGGGCCGAGGGGCGCGGGTGTGCACCCGGAGTGGGGTGAGGGGGAGCGTCGGAGACGGGGGATGCCCGTCCCCGACGCGGCGGGCGGAAACTGTCGGCCGTCAGCCGACGTTGTTGCCCCACAGCGACTTGTCGTCGACGTTGTCCTTGGTGACCAGGGGCGCGGGCAGCTGGTCCTCCAGGCCGTTGGACAGCTTGATGATGGTGGAGTCGTGGTCGGTCTTGCCCGGCTGGAAGGTCTTGCCCTCGGCCGCGGCCTTGGCGTAGTACAGCGCGTACTTGGCGTAGAGGTCGGCGGGCTGGGAGATGGTGGCGTCGATCTGGCCCTTGCGGATGGCGTCGAACTCCTGCGGGATGCCGTCGTTGGAGACGATGCTGATGTGGCCCTTCTCCCCGGCGGGCTTGAGCAGGCCCTTCTGCTCCAACAGGGCCAGGGTCGGCTGCAGGAAGACGCCGCCGGCCTGCATGTAGATGCCGTTCAGGTCCGGGTGCTGGGCGAGCAGGCTCTGCAGCTTGGCGGAGGCCACGTCGCCCTTCCAGTCGGTGGGCAGCTCGAACACCTTGATCTTCGGGAACTTCGTCTTCATGCACTGCGCGAAGGCCTCGGAGCGGTCGCGTCCGTTGATCGAGTCCAGCGCGCCCTGGAACTCGGCGACCTTGCCCTTGCCGCCCAGCTGCTTGCCGAGGAACTCGCAGGCCTTGGTGCCGTAGGCCCGGTTGTCGGCACGGACCACCATGTAGACATCGCCCTTGTCGGGTCTGGTGTCGACGCTGACCACGGGGATCTTCTTCGACGCGAGGGTGTCGAGGGTGGAGGCGATGGCGCCGGTGTCCTGCGGGGCCATGACGACGGCCTTGGCACCGGTGTTCTGGAACACCTGCACGTTGGCGACCAGCTTGGTGACGTCGTTCTGGGAGTTGCTGATCGGCAGGGCCTTGATGCCGTCGGCCTTGATGTCCTTGTCGATGTACTGCGCGTAGGAGTTCCAGAAGTCGGAGTCGGAGCGCGGCAGGTCGACGCCGATGGCGGGCTTCCCGCCGTCCGAGGCGACCGAATCGGTGCCCTCGCGGTTGCACGCGGTGGCGAGGGCCAGTACCGCGAGGACGGCGGTGGCGGCTGCAGCGGTGGAGCGGGTGCGAGCGAGCTTCATGGCCGTGTTCTCTCCTTAGCCAGGGGCGCGGGGCCGCAGGGCGACGGTGGGAGGGGGTGTACCTGCCTGCGGGGGACGGGCGAGGCCGGACGGGCAGGTGCCGATCCGGAGCGGAAATGCGCGGATCATGCCCGACAGGGTCGGAAGTGAGGGTCGGTCAGGGGGCCGAGGAGGCGGAGGCGAAGCGGCGCACGGATGCGAGCCGAACAGACGCACTGGGCGATGCGAACCATTCCTCCGATGTATCCCGGACGTCGAGGACGTTACGACGGCATTGCCGACATTGACAAGAGTTCGCCGCGAGAGATTTGCGGGACATCACTCCGCGGGGCGGCGAGGCGTCGTCCCGCTCCTGCGGTATCGCATCGACAGCCCTCCTACCTGCGTATTCGTGATCGTCTTAGGGGGCGGGCGACGCGCTGTGGCAGCTCACAATTCGGAAACGGGGGCGGCTGAGCCGACGGGAGAGGCCGCCGCGAGGGGACTTTTCTGTCCGGGTCGGCCAGGGGTAAGCCTGCTCAGCGCGCTCTGATCAGGGGAGGTGACCCTTGCGGCTCGACTGTGGATTCATCGGATGGCGGGGAGCGCGTCGACTTCGTAGGCCAGGCGTGACCATGGAAAATCCGCCTTGAGGGGTGCTTGTTCGGCATCACCGAGGAAATACATCCGAGGAATCCTTGTCAGGTGCGGATCTCTGCATCTAAGGTCACCGTGCCGCCATACATCCGATGACTGTCGATGCGGATGAGTGAGACCCCGGACGGTCCGGCTCACCGCACGGCGGGCGGCCCCGGCTCTACGGCCGATCACCCCTCAGATGAATCCCGCATGGCAAGGGAGCTCCCCAGTGAAACTGCTACGAGTCGGCGCCCCCGGTCAGGAACGGCCCGCCGTCCGCACCGAAGACGGCCGGCTGCTGAACCTGTCCTCCGTGACCCCGGACATCGACGGCGTCTTCCTCGCCTCCGGGGGAGTCGACCGGGCCCGTGCGGCCGTCACGGCGGGACAACTGCCCGAGCTCGATCAGGACGGCCTGCGGGTGGGCGCCCCCGTCACCCGCCCCGGCAAGGTCATCTGCGTCGGGCTGAACTACCGCGACCACGCCGCCGAGACCGGCGCGGCGATCCCGGCGCGCCCGGTGGTGTTCATGAAGGATCCGAGCACGGTCGTCGGCCCGTACGACGAGGTACTGATCCCCCGCGGCTCGGCCAAGACCGACTGGGAGGTCGAGCTGGCGGTCGTCATCGGACAGCGGGCCCGCTACCTCGAAGGACCTCAGGCCGCACGTGACGTCATCGCCGGGTACGCGATCAGCCATGACGTCTCGGAGCGCGAGTTCCAGCTGGAGTACTCGTCGCAGTGGGACCTGGGCAAGTCCTGCGAGACCTTCAACCCGCTCGGCCCCTGGCTGGTCACCGCCGACGAGGTCGGCGACCCGCAGAGTCTCGGGCTGCATCTGAGCGTCAACGGCGTGAAGCGGCAGGACGGCCACACCAGCGACATGATCTTCGCGGTCCACCACATCGTGTCGTACCTGAGCCAGTACCTGGTCCTGGAACCCGGCGACGTGATCAACACGGGTACGCCAGCGGGCGTGGCCCTGGGTCTTCCCGGCACTCCCTACCTGCGCCCCGGCGACACCGTCGAGCTCTCCGTCGACGGCCTCGGCAGCCAGCGCCAGACCTTCGCCCAAGCGTGAAAGGCAGCACGACCTTGACTGCAACACCCGCACGGATCATCGCCGTCGACACCTACGACGTCCGTTTCCCCACCTCCCGGGAACTGGACGGCTCCGACGCGATGAACCCGGATCCCGACTACTCCGCCGCCTATGTGGTGCTGAGCACCGACGCCGACGACGGACACGAAGGCCACGGTTTCACCTTCACCATCGGACGTGGCAACGACGTCCAGGTCGCCGCGATCGACGCACTGCGGCCCCATCTCATGGGCCGTTCCGTCGAGGAGCTGTGTGCCGACCCCGGCTCACTCAGCCGCGACCTGATCGGCGACAGCCAGCTGCGCTGGCTCGGTCCCGAGAAGGGCGTGATGCACATGGCGATCGGCGCCGTGGTCAACGCGGTGTGGGACCTGGCCGCCAAGCGGGAGGGCAAGCCGCTGTGGCAGCTGCTCGCGCACGCCGCCCCGGAGTGGCTGGTCTCCCAGGTCGACTTCCGCTACATCGCCGACGCCCTCACGCCCCAGGACGCCCTCACCCTCCTGCGCGAGGGCCGCACAGGGCTTGCCGAGCGTGAGGCGGTGCTGCTGGAGCGCGGCTACCCGGGCTACACCACCTCACCGGGCTGGCTCGGCTACTCCGACGACAAGCTCACCCGGCTGGCCAAGCAGGCCGTCGCCGACGGCTTCACCCAGATCAAGCTCAAGGTCGGCGCCGACGTCGACGACGACATCCGGCGCCTGCGCACCGCCCGCGCCGCCGTCGGCGACGACATCCGCATCGCCATCGACGCCAACCAGCGATGGAACGTGGACGAGGCGATCGAGTGGACCAAAGCGCTCGCCGAGTTCGACCCGTACTGGATCGAGGAGCCCACCAGCCCCGACGACATCCTCGGCCACGCCTCCGTACGGCAGGCGGTCGCCCCCGTGAAGGTCGCCACCGGCGAGCACGTGCAGAACCGCATCGTCTTCAAGCAGCTCCTCCAGGCCGGCGCCATCGACGTCCTCCAGATCGACGCGGCGCGCGTCGGCGGGGTCAACGAGAACCTTGCGATCCTGCTGCTCGCCGCCAAGTTCGGCGTGCCCGTCTGCCCGCACGCGGGTGGCGTCGGCCTGTGCGAGCTGGTGCAGCACCTGTCGATGTTCGACTACCTCACGCTGTCCGGCACCACCGAGAACCGTGTGATCGAGTACGTCGACCACCTCCACCAGCACTTCACCGCGCCCGTGGTCATCCGCGACGGCCACTACACCGCGCCGCTCACCCCGGGCTTCTCGGCCACCATGCGGCAGGAGTCCATCGCCGAGTACCGCTACCCGGACGGCACGTTCTGGGTCGCCGACCGTGCCGCTCAGGAGGAGGTGTCATGACCGGTCTGACCGGACTCAGGGCCGTCGTCACCGGGGGCGCGTCCGGCATCGGGCTCGCCACGGCCCGCGCACTGGCGGCGCAGGGTGCGGCGGTGGCCGTCCTCGACCTCGATCCGGACGGCGCCGGCGAGCCGCTGCTCGGCTTCAAGGCCGACGTCGGCGACGACGTCTCCGTGCGCGCCGCCGTGGACGAGGCGGCGACACGGCTCGGCGGCATCGACATCCTCGTCAACAACGCGGGCATCGGGGCAGCCGGCACCGTCGAGGACAACGACGACGAGCAGTGGCATCGCGTCCTGGACGTCAATGTCCTCGGCATCGTCCGCACCACCCGCGCCGCTCTGCCCCATCTGCGTCGCGCTGCCACTGCCCGTCCGGGCACTGCGTCCGTCGTCAACACCTGCTCCATCGCGGCCACCGCGGGACTGCCGCAGCGTGCCCTGTACTCGGCCAGCAAGGGCGCCGTGCTCTCGCTCACGCTGGCGATGGCCGCCGACCACGTCCGTGAGGGCGTCCGCGTCAACTGTGTCAATCCCGGCACCGCCGACACTCCCTGGGTGTCCCGGCTGCTGGACGCAGCCGACGACCCGGAGGCGGAGCGCGCAGCCCTCAACGCCCGCCAGCCGATGGGCCGTCTGGTGACCGCGGACGAAGTCGCCGCCGCCATCGTCTACTTGGCGAGTCCGGCAGCGGCGTCCGTCACCGGCACCGCGCTCGCGGTGGACGGCGGCATGCAGGGCCTGAGGCTGCGCCCGGTGGACCGGTCGTGAGAACCACCAGGTTGGGCGGCAGCACCGTACCGGTCTCGGAACTGGCGCTGGGCTGTGCCGCCCTCGGCAACCTCTTCCACCCGGTCACCGACGAGACCGCCCACGCCACGGTGGACGCGGCCTGGGACGCCGGCATCCGCACCTTCGACACCGCGCCCCACTACGGTCTCGGCCGGTCGGAACGACGGCTCGGCGCCGCCCTGCGCGACCGCCCTCGCGACACCTACACCCTCTCCACCAAGGTGGGCCGGCTCCTCGTGCCGCACCCGGACAGCGGCGCCTGCGACGACCTCGCCCACGGCTTCGCCGTCTCGGCCACCCACCACCGGGTCTGGGACTTCAGCGCCGACGGAGTGCTGCGCTCCCTGGAGGCCAGCCTGGAACGCCTCGGCGTCGACCACGTCGACGTGGCCCTGCTGCACGACCCGGACGACCACGCCGAGCAGGCGCTGCGCGAGGCGTATCCGGCGCTGGAGCGGCTGCGCGCCGAAGGAGTGATCGGAGCGATCGGCATCGGGATGAACCAGTCCGCGCTGCCCGCCCGGTTCGTCCGGGAGACCGACATCGACGTGGTGCTGCTGGCCGGCCGCTACACCCTTCTGGAACAGGACGGGCTCACCGAGCTGCTTCCGGAGGCGGCAGCCCGCGGCCGGAGCGTGGTCATCGGAGGGGTGTTCAACTCCGGTCTCCTGACGACCCCCCGGCCCGGCGCCACGTACGACTACGCACCCGCACCGCAGCCGGTGCTCGACCGCGCGCTGCGGCTGCTGGCGGTCTGCGAACGCCACGGCGTGCCGCTGCGTGCCGCCGCGCTGCGCTTTCCGTTCGGTCATCCCGCGGTCGCGAGCGTCCTGACCGGCGCGCGTTCCCCGCACGAGGTGCACGACACGGTGGAACAGCTGACCCGCCCGATCCCGGACGCGCTGTGGGACGAACTGCGCGCCGAGGGCCTGCTGGACCCGGGCATCCCCGTCCCCGCGGCCACCCCGACCGAGCAAGCCATGCCGTCGAAGGAGCCGTCATGAAGGTCGCCCTGCACACCAAGGTCCGCGCCGACCGCATCGAGGAGTACGAGGCCGCGCACCAGGAGGTGCCCGAGGAACTGACCGCCGCCATCCACGCCGCGGGGGCGAGCGAATGGACGATCTGGCGCAGCGGCACGGACCTGTTCCATGTGCTGGAGGTCGAGGACTACCAGGCGATGATCGCCGAACTCGACCGGCTGCCCGTCAACATCGCCTGGCAGGCCCGGATGGCCGACCTGCTCGACGTCGTCCACGACTACTCCGCGCGGGGCGGGGACGCCTCGCTGCCGGTGGTGTGGCACCTGTGACCGGCCCGTCTGCCGGCACACCGCCACCTACGCCGAAGTGATCGCCGCCGCACGCGAGTTGACGGCCGGGCTCGGGTCGGCCGAGAGCCACGACGTCTTCACCCGCACGGCCGTGCGGACCTACGACCTGTCCGTCCCCGCACCGCCGGCCCCGCACCAGGAAACCCCATGCGCATAGCCCTCTTCATCACCTGCTTCAACGACACGATGTTCCCCCGCACCGGTCGCGCGGTGACCGAGCTGCTGGAACGCCTCGGCCACACCGTGGAGTTCCCGCAGGGCCAGACCTGCTGCGGCCAGATGCACTTCAACACCGGCTACCGCCCCGAGACGCTGCCCATGGTGCGCCGTTTCGCCGAGGTCTTCGCGGGCTACGACGCCGTCGTGGCCCCCTCCGGGTCCTGTGCGGGCATGGTGCGCGACCACCATCGTGTGGTGGCCGCTCAGTACGGCGACGACACTCTCGCCGAGGCGGTCGAACAGGTGGTGCCGACGGTCTACGAGCTGTCGGAACTCCTGGTCGACGTCCTCGGTGTCACCGATGTCGGCGCGTACTTCCCGCACCGCGTCACCTACCACCCGACCTGCCACTCCTTGCGCATGCTGCGGGTCGGCGACCGGCCGCTCCAACTGCTGCGCGCGGTGAAGGGCATCGACCTGGTGGAACTGCCCGCCGCCGAGTCCTGCTGCGGCTTCGGCGGCACCTTCGCGCTGAAGAACGCGGACGTGTCCAACGCGATGCTGGCCGACAAGATGCGCCATGTCCTGGACACCGGCGCCGAGTTCTTGTCCGCGGGCGACAACTCCTGCCTGACCCACATCGGCGGCGGCCTGTCCCGGCTCCGTACCGGCGTCGGCACGATGCACCTGGCCGAGATCCTGGCCGCCACGGAAGGGGACGTACGGTGAGCGGTGCCGACAACGTCGTATGGCTGGGCACCCCGGCCTTCCCCGAGGCGGCGCGCACCGCGCTCGCCGACACCCGGCTGCGGGCCAACCTGCGCCGCGCGACCGGCACCATCCGGGACAAGCGGCTGGCGGTCGCCGCCGAACTGGAGGACTGGGAGGAACTGCGGGAGACAGCCGCGACGATCAAGCGGCGCACCCTCCGCCACCTCGACCACCACCTTCTGCGCCTGGAGAAGGCGGTGACCGCCGCGGGGGGAGTGGTTCACTGGGCGGCCGACGCGGCCGAGGCCAACCGCATCGTGACCGCCCTGGTGCAGGCGACCGGCGAGGACGAAGTCGTCAAGGTCAAGTCGATGGCGACCCAGGAGATCGGCCTCAACGAGGCGCTCGCGGACGCGGGCATCCGTGCCTACGAGACCGATCTCGCGGAACTCATCGTGCAGTTGGGCGACGACCGCCCCTCGCACATCCTCGTGCCGGCCATCCACCGCGGCCGCTCCGAGATCCGGGAGATCTTCCGCCGGGAGATGGGGGAGTGGGGCAGGCCCGCCCCGGAGAACCTCACCGACGACCCCCGCGACCTCGCCGAGGCGGCCCGGCTCCACCTGCGGGAGAAGTTCCTGCGGGCCAAGGTCGCCGTCTCCGGCGCCAACTTCGCGGCCGCCGACACCGGCACGGTGGTGGTCGTGGAGTCGGAGGGCAACGGGCGGATGTGCCTCACCCTGCCGGAGACCCTGATCACCGTCATGGGCATCGAGAAGGTCCTGCCGACCTTCGCCGACCTCGACGTGTTCCTCCAGCTCCTGCCCCGCTCGTCGACCGGCGAGCGGATGAACCCGTACACCTCGCTGTGGACCGGGGTCACCGAAGGCGACGGACCGCGGAACTTCCATCTGGTGCTGCTCGACAACGGCCGCACCGCCACCCTCGCCGACGAGGTGGGCCGCCAGGCCCTCGCCTGCATCCGCTGCTCGGCGTGCCTCAACGTCTGCCCGGTGTACGAGCGGACGGGGGGCCATGCCTACGGTTCGGTCTACCCAGGGCCCATCGGAGCCGTCCTGACCCCGCAGCTCGTCGGCATCGAGAACGCGGCCTCGCTGCCGTTCGCCTCGACCCTGTGCGGAGCTTGCTACGACGCCTGCCCCGTGAAGATCAACATTCCCGAGGTGCTGGTCCATCTGCGCGCCGAGGCCGTGGAGGCCAAGCGCCGGGACCGGCTGTTCCCCACGTCCGAGGCGCTCGCCATGAAGGCCGCTGGTGCGGTTCTGGGCTCACCGCGGCGGCTGGCCGTCGTGCAGCGCCTGGCCGCACAGGGAGCCCGACTGGTGGCCCGCGACGGCCGGATCGGTGCCCTGCCCGGTCCGTTCGCCCGTTGGTCCGGCACCCGGGACACCCCGGCGCCGGCCCGAGAGTCCCTGCGCGCCTGGTGGCGCCGTACCCGACCACCCAGCAGCGAGGACAGCCGTACGACGGCGGAAGGGAAGGGACGATGACGAACGGCCGCGAGAGCGTCCTGAGCGCGATTCGAGGAGCGCTGTCCGGCGTTCCAGGTTCGGAGCGCCCTGACGACGTACCCCTTTCACCCGGTCACCGCGCCGACCACGCGGGACCGGACGTCGTCGGGCTGTTCGCCGAGCGTGCCGCCGAGTACCGCGCCACGGTGGTCCGTGTTCCGCCGGCCGATGTCGCGGCGGCCGTCGGTCGCGCCCTGGCCCGCACCGGAGCACGCTCCCTGGTGGTGCCGCCCGGGCTCCCCGAGGACCTGGTTCCGGAGGGGCCCTGGTCCCTGCTGACGGACGTCCCGCCGCTGACGGTCGGACAACTCGATGCCGCGGACGCCGTGGTCACCACCGTCGCCACCGCCATCGCGGTCACCGGCACCGTGACCCTCGACCACGGTCCGGGTCAGGGGCGGCGGGTCCTGACCCTGCTTCCGGACCAGCACATCTGTGTGGTCCGGGCGGACCAGATCGCTCCCGACGTACCCGAGGCACTGCGGCTGCTCGACCCCTACCGCCCGCTGACGCTGATCTCCGGCCCCTCGGCCACCAGCGACATCGAACTGGACCGTGTCGAGGGCGTGCACGGCCCCAGGACTCTCGACATCGTCGTGGTGGAGGACGCGTAGCCGACGCGATCGAAAACCGATCGAAAAATCCGGCAACCTTTCCGGCGCCTGTGACCACTGAGCAGTGCAAGCGACACGCTCTTCGAACGGATGGACATGCAAGAAACACGCCAGGCCGCGCGGCAGCGCAGACACAGACGCCGGCTGATGGTGGGTACGACCACGGGGCTGGTCGTCGCAGGTCTCCTTGTCTGCCTGGCCATCGTGATGCAGCCGGACCGCAAGGGGGATGCCGCGCGGGCCGCGGCCACGGCCGTCGCCAACTCCGAGGAGTCCGGCCTGCCGTCGTCGCCGGCCGGGAAGAAGTCCGTCACGCCTTCCCCGTCCGCGGCGTCCGCCTCGCCCAAGGCCAAGAAGTCGAAGTCCAAGAAGCCGAAGGCCTCCGCGTCCCCGTCGGCGGCGTCGTCACCGTCATCCCCGCAGAAGGTCCCTGGCACGTCGTCCTTGGCCGGGCGGATCCGCGGCAACGTCACCTACCCGGGAGTCGCCACCGTCTACAAGGCCGGGGTCGGGGACGGCGCCTGCTCGTACGGGCCGAGCAGCGACATGATGATCGCGGCGATGAACACCACCGACTACGAGACGTCCCAGGCCTGCGGGGCACACATACTCGTTCGCGCGGCGAACGGTGCCACCGTCACGGTCCGGATCACCAACGAATGTCCTCTGCCCTGTGCGCCGGGGCAACTCGACCTCAGCGAACAGGCCTTCGCCAAGCTGGCCCCTGTCTCGACCGGCCGGATCGCCATCACCTGGAGCCTGGTGAGCCCCAGCTCGGCGGGCACGATCTCGATCCGCTACAAGATCGGATCCAGCCCCTACTGGTGCGGCATCCAGGCCATCGGGCACCGCAACCCGATCGCCCGGCTGGAGGTCAGCACCGGTGGCGGCTGGCGCCAACTGACCCGCACCGACTACAACTACTTCCTCTCTCCCAACGGCAGCGGATGCGGCAAGGCGATCCGGCTCACCGACATCTACGGAGAACAACTGACCATCAACGGCGTCGCCTTGCGGCCGGACGTGGTGCAGTCGACGGGAGTCCAGTTCGCCCGGCACTGATCCGGTGCCGGTGTGTCAGGCCGACCGACCGAACTGGATGCCACGGCCGTTGGTGGCCAGGTAGACATGGCCGGGGACCCGCGGGTCCCCGGTGATGGCCTCACCGATCCAACCCCACTGGTGCTGGCCGTCGTTGATGCGCAACCAGGTCCTCGCGATGTCGTCGGAGCGGTGGACGGCGGTGACACCGTTCACGGTGGCCACGTGGTAGATCGCGGGACAGGAGGCGCCGTTGGCCGCCGCGCCGAAGCCGAGCGTGTACGAGGCCTCGCAGCCGTCGACCTTCGAGAAGGTCCTGCCGCAGTCGGTGGACCGGAACAGCCCGTTGTTCTTGGCGCTGAGCCACAGGTCCCCGGAGCGTCCCGGTGCCGCGGCCAGCTTGTACCCGGCGTCACCGGAGGGGAGTCCGGTGGCCCGGGCCGTGAAGGTCAGACCCTTGTCGGTGCTGGCGAACAGGTTTCCCGTGCCGGTGTCGAACGCGTGTACAGGACCGCGGGATCGGCCGGGTTCGCCACCGGTGTGGTCCCGATCGTGGATTCCGCGGCCCGGGCACGGTCCTGGAGAGACGGGAGACCGGCGAGCGCGGCTGCGGCCGCGGTCCCGGCGAGAACGGCACGCCGACGCAGATCGGACCCATGCATGACATACCTCAATCTGTGGAGCTGGGAGGCGAGGCGGGGCCACGCCTGCGGATCGGTGACTGATCCGCAGGCGTGATCGCTCCGGGTCATTGCGCATGTTCGGTTTGCGGTTGAATGTCTGATGGTGTCGAAGGGTGGGCGGGTGTTTTGTCGGGCTCTCGGTTCTGTGTGCGGGTGGGGTCAGGAGGGGACGATCTGCCATTGCTGGTGCGTCTGCGAGGCGTACGGCTGTTGCTCGATGGCGGCCCCGTCGGCGGTGCTGCCGTCGTCGACGGCGAGGGAGAGCCCGCTGTAGCGGTTGACGAGGAAGTAGTGTCCGTCGCCGCTGGGTGTGACGGCCCAGTGCTGTTGGGGGCGCCGGCGTCTCCCCAGATGCCGGCGGTTCCGCCGTTCGCGCGGGAGGGTGGCGGAGGCCAGCGCCGGCTTGACCGACCGGCCGCCGAGCCGGACACCGCTGATGTTGGCGTAGCCGCCGGTGGCTGCGTCGACCTGGATCCGTACGAAGCCTACGTTCCGGTTGGGTCACTCGACCAGCTTGGTCTTGCGGTTGCCGGCCCAGGTGCCGGTGGCGACCTGGGTGAGGGGCGGCTGCCCGGGGCGGAACTGTCCAAGCTGCCATGGACACGAAAACCCCCGGCCGACGACGTATGCGTCATCCGGGGGGGAGGGTCCCAAGGGGAGAGAGCTCTGTATGACCCCCCGGGGCCCGCCGTTCGGCGTGGAGGAAGCGGGCGGGCCCCGGAGGGGGAACGTGGGTCACGCGGTGGTGCAGGCGGTGCCGTTCAGGTTGAAGCCGGAGGGCTTGGTGAAGGTGCCGCTGGAGGTGCCCTGGAACCCGAAGGTCGCCTGGCCGCCGGCCGTCAGCTCGCCGTTGTGGGACACGTTGCTCGCTGTGACCGCTCCTGAGGACCCGGAGAGGTTCGCGTTCCAGGCACTGGTGATCTGCTGCCCGGAGGGGAGGGTGAACCCGAGCTTCCAGCCGCTGACGGCAGAGGCGCCGGTGTTGGTGATGGTGACGTCGGCGGTGAAACCGCCCTGCCAGGCGCTCGCCGCGTACGCCACCTTGCAGGCCGTGGAGCCTCCGGGGGTGCCCGGGTCACCGGAGGAGCCGCCCTTGTTGACGGTGGAGGAGAACGAATTCACGGCGAGGCCCGCGCCGTTCTGCCAGGGCTCGAAGCCCGCCTGAACACTCGTCAGGTACCAGTTGTTCTGGGCGAGTCCGCGGGAGACGGCCTGCCGGGCGAAGTCCATGACGTCGAAGTTCCAGCTGCTGATCGCCGACGGCGCGACGAACGACAGCACGTCGTTCCCGCCGTTGTTGCCGGACCACACCTGCCAGTCGCGCCCGCCCACGTTGGCGTTGCCGACCGGGGAACCGATGGGCTGGATGGAGCCGACCTTGTTGAACCAGATCATGATCTCGGTCCGGTTCACGCCGTCGGTGCGGGGCGTGGGGTCGAGCCAGATGTCGTACGAGGCGTTGTACGCCGCGTCGTTGACGAAACCGTAGGAGATGCCGCTGGGCGCGCTGGAGATGGTGCTGAGCTGAGCGGGAAGGTTGGTGCCGGGCGAACAGTTGGTGTAGTGGCAGCCGTTGTAGACGGACGGGTAGGACTTCGGAGCACCGTTCGTGGGGACGGATCCGTCGGCCTGGGTGATCCTGAACCCCGAGTCGGTCGCCGTGATGCACTGCGTGGCGCTGGTGCCCCAGCGGTTGTTCTGCACCACGTAGCGACCCTGGATGGTCGTCGTGCCGAAGGGTTGGCAGATCGTGGTGTCGGCCTGCGCGACCGGGGTGGTGGTCAGAAGCGCGGCGAGCGAGACGAGCGAGGTGAGCAGCGCGCCGAGCAGGCCACGCGCGCGGCGGGCATGGTGCGGTGATGGACGCATGCGGATCCTCTTCAGGGGGAGGGGGGAACGGGGAAGTGTTCCCACGACCTTGTGAATGGGAGCGCTCCCAATCCTGGGTTCGGGCAGGACTGTAGGGATGGTTCAGGTCCATGACAAGGTTGCCGACAGGAACACGTCGAACCGATTTGGGAGTTGCAGGTCAGACAGGTCTCGCGAGACAGGGCGCGCCGGTTCCGGGAGCGCGCCCATGGCGCTTGTGCGGGCGACGATCAGGTCGACTCGCGGACCACCAGCTCGGTACGAAGGATGACGTGACGCCAGGCCACGGCGCCCTCTTCCATCTCCTCCAGGAGCAGTCGGATCATGGCCCGCCCGATCTCGTCGATCGGCTGACGCACCGTGGTCAGGCGTGGTTCCGTCCGCTGCGCCAGCGGAAAGTCGTCGAAGCCGATCACGGCGACATCCTCGGGCACCCGGCGTCCGGCCTCGCGCAGGGCCTCCAGCGCTCCCGCCGCTGTGGTGTCCGACGCGGCGAGGACGCCGTCGATGTCCGGATGCCGTTCGATGAGCTCGGTCATGGCCCGGTGTCCGCTCTCCGCCGTGAAGTCGCTTTCGGCGGCACGGGTCTTCTCGACCTTCAGACCCGCCAGTGCCAGGGCCTCTTCGTAGCCGCGCAGTCGGCACTGGGCGGCGTGCAGGTCGAGCGGCCCGGTGATGGTGGCGATGACCCGGCGGCCCCGCCGCAGCAGGTGGGAGACGGCGCTGCGGGCTCCGCCGACGTTGTCCACGTCGACGTAACTGACGTACTCGTCACCGGAGCGGCGCCCCAGCAGCACGGTCGGCAACCGGGCCTCGGCGAGCATGTCCGGCAGCGGATCGCCGGCGTGCACGGACATCAGCAGGACGCCGTCGACCCGGCCGCCGCGCGCGTACTCGAGGAAGCGCTGGCGCTCGGCGTCCGAGCGGACCAGGGTCAGCAGCAGCTGTATTCCGGTGTCTGTCAGGGCGTCCCCGAGCGAGGTGACGATCTCGGAGAAGAAGGGCTCCGCGAACTGCCGCCAGTCCGGCTCCGTCATGACCAGGGCGACGGCGTCGGCTCGCCGCCCGGCCAGGGAACGGGCCGCGAGATTGGGCACGTATCCCAGTTCGTCGATGGCCCGCTGTACGGCCCGGCGTGTCGACTCCTTCACGCCCGCGGCGTTGTTGATGACGCGGGAGACCGTGCCCCGCCCCACCTGCGCGTGGGCAGCCACCTCCTCCAGCGTCGGTGCCTCCGGACGCCGTCTGCCCATGCCACCTCCCCCAAGAGATCACCGATCTTACCGGCCGGAGGGGATCGAGCACACGACTTCACCAGGGGCGTGGTCACAGAGGGTTGTTCTGCCCCCAATGGTTGGGAGCGCTCCCGTTCCGCCGCGTCTTGCCGCACTCGCGGGAGAGGGCCGGGCGGCCCCTGGGGGGTGTGGGGCCGCCCGGCCGGGTGACCCGTCGCCGTGTGACGGGTCGTGTACGCGGAACCCCGGGGGCTACTCGAGGAGTTCCGCGTACGAGCCCATGGCCAGGGCGATGTCCGCCTGGGCCCAGAACCGGTGATAGGTGAAGACGGGCGCGGCGCCGCCCTTGAGGTAGGCCTCGATCTTCGACCAGGCCGGGTCGTTCTTGTAGAGGGACCGGATCGAGGAGAACGTCGAGGACGAGTTGATGGCCTCGACGTTGGGCATCGTGCCGGTCCAGCCGCTCGGCACGTAGACGCTGTCGTTGAACCGGCTGTAGTCCGTTCCTCCTTGCGTCATGCGACTCACGGAGAGATACCAAAGCCTGAATCCAGTGGGAGCGCTCCCATCGTGGGGATTGAGGCAAGTGCCGTCAAGATGTTGGGGAGTTCAAAGTTCGAACTGGGCCGACAGGAGCGAAAAGTTTCGCAAGGGCCCTATGAAAGCTCGTCGGCTGGCGCTAGCTTCCTCCTCACCAGTGGGAGCGCTTCCATCACTCGACGCGTCCGTAGCGGCGCGCCAAGCTGTGAGGACTCGCTCATGAGACACCCCCCGCATTCAGTACTTTTAGTCAGCGCCGCTCTGTCTGCCGCACCGCCGAGGTCCTGGCGGTCCGCAGCGAGACGTACGGCATGAAGCACCCGCTCGGCTCACCGGGCCACCGGAACTCCACGCTTGCCCAGGCGTGGCCCAAGTGCCCTTTGCTGCCGGGGAGTTCGATGCAGTCGCCTGATCGCACTCCCTTGTCGCCCGGGAGTGACGTGGCGCGACGACCGTGAGTTCGTCCTGCCCGGACAGACCTGGCACGCGCAGGGCTGCTCGTCTGCTCCTTCCTTGATCTCCGCCTACGACGGCACTGCCTCCGCGTAGGCCGTCGACCCGCGCGACCGCTCGCGCGGCCTCCACCCGTAAGTCCACACCGAGAGAGGGAAACCCGCACTCATGAGTCACACCCGCCAACGAGAGCTACAACGGCACGCTCGCGAGCGGCGGTTCGGTCAGTTTCGGCTTCAACGGCTCCTCCAGCGGCACCAACAGCGTGCCCGCCACGTTCACGCTCGACGGCGTCGCCTGCAACGTCGGCGGCGGCCCCACCGACCCGGGACCCACTGATCCGGGACCGACGGACCCAGGACCGACCGACCCCGGCACCCCCTCAGGCAAGGCCAACAACCCCTACACCGGCGCCAAGGTGTACGTGAACCCCGAGTGGTCCGCCAAGGCCGCCGCCGAACCGGGCGGCAGCAAGATCGCCGACCAGCCCACCGCCGTCTGGCTCGACCGCATCGTCGCCATCAACGGCGTCAACGGCGGCATGGGCCTGCGCGCGCACCTCGACGAGGCACTGAAGCAGAAGGGCTCCGGCGACCTCGTCATCCAGGTCGTCATCTACGACCTGCCCGGCCGCGACTGTGCCGCCCTCGCCTCCAACGGCGAGCTCGGGCCCAACGACCTCGACAAGTACAAGTCCCAGTACATCGACCCCATCGCGTCGATCCTGTCCGAATCCAAGTACGCGGGCCTGCGGATCGCCACGGTCATCGAGCCCGACTCGCTGCCCAACCTGGTCACCAACGCCGGCGGCACACCCACCACCACCGACGCCTGCGTGACCATGAAGGCCAACGGCAACTACGAGAAGGGCGTCGGCTACGCCCTCGACAAGCTGGGTGCCATCCCCAACGTCTACAACTACATCGACGCCGCCCACCACGGCTGGCTCGGCTGGGACAGCAACCTCGGTCCCGCGGTCCAGCAGTTCCACAAGGTCGCGACGTCCAACGGGGCGAGCGTCAACGACGTGGCCGGTTTCATCGTCAACACCGCGAACTACAGCCCCACCAAGGAGCCGTATCTCAAGGTCACCGACACGGTGAACGGTCAGACCGTACGTCAGTCGAAGTGGGTGGACTGGAACCAGTACGTGGACGAGCAGTCCTTCGCCCAGGCACTGCGTGACAAGCTCGTCGCGGCCGGGTTCGACTCCGGGCTCGGCATGCTGATCGACACCTCGCGCAACGGCTGGGGCGGCTCCGCCCGGCCCACCGGTCCCGGAACGCAGACCACCGTGGACGGCTACGTCGACGCCAGCCGTATCGACCGGCGCATCCACGCCGGCAACTGGTGCAACCAGAGCGGCGCGGGCATCGGCGAACGGCCGACCGCGGCTCCGGCCGCCGGTATAGACGCCTATGTGTGGGTCAAGCCGCCCGGGGAGTCGGACGGCAACAGCGCCGCCATTCCCAACGACGAGGGCAAGGGCTTCGACCGGATGTGCGACCCGACCTACGGCGGCAACCCCCGCAACGGCAACAACCCCACGGGCGCGCTGCCGAACTCGCCGCTGGCCGGACGCTGGTTCTCCGCCCAGTTCCAGCAGCTGGTCCAGAACGCGTACCCGCCGCTGTCATGACCTGCTGACGCGGTGCGTGATCGCCGGGATCCGTCCCTCGGCCCTGCCGAGGGACGGATCCCGGCTGATCCCGTTCTCGGCCGGTTCATTTTCCGGACACCTCAAATACTCCTGGAATTACCCCGCAATTCTCAGCGGCTTCTCACGTCACGCCGGTTTCGTGTGCGGTGTCGCCCGACCGGGCCGTACGACGAAGGAGGCGCATGGTGGTGCTACCGGTGACCACATGGCGGAAGTCCCCGAGCCGGGAGGAGGACCAGGACCCGGCGGGGGAGCAGCCGTTGCACGTGGCCAGCAGGCTGCACGCGTTCAACCGGTTCGAGCTGAAGTACCTCGTGCCGGTCGAGGAGGCGGCCGAGATCCGGGACGAGCTGGCCGAGCGCATGGACCGTGACCTGAACAGCCCGGTCGGAGGCTACGGCGTCTGGAGCCTGTACTACGACACCCCGCAGCTGCGGTTCTACTGGGAGAAGATCGAGGGACTGAAGTTCCGGCGCAAGCTGCGCATCCGCCACTACGGGGACCTGGACGGCGTCACGGACGAGTCCCCGGTCTGCGTGGAGATCAAGCAGCGCGTCAACCGGGTCACGCAGAAACGCCGCATCACTCTCCCTTACGGCACCGCCCGCCGGCTGTGCGACGGCCGTGAGCTGGTGGAGCACTCACCCCAGGAACGTGCCTTCATCCACGAGGTGCTCGAACTGGTCGTACGGCTCAACCTCCAGCCCACCGCGATCACCGGCTACCAGCGCGAGGCCCTGGTCGGCCGCGACGCCGACACCGGACTGCGGGTGACCTTCGACCGGCGTATCCGCGGCCGGGACCGGGACTTCCACTTCGGCATCGCCACGCCCGAGAACCGGTTCACCATCCCACCCCACATGTCGGTGATGGAGATCAAGGTCAACGAGCGCACCCCGCACTGGATCACGGACCTCGCGGCACGCCGGAACCTCAACCTCATCCGGGTCTCCAAATACGTGCAGTCCGTCGAGGCGTTCGGGCTGGCACCCCGGTCCGTCTTCCACGTCAACGAGGCGGACTGTCCGCCGCCCAACCCCACCGAACAGTCGCTGCCCCAGCAGCGGTCGGCGCCCGATGCGCCCTTGAAAGCAGGAGCACAGTGAACTTCGATCTGCAGGAACTCAGCGGTACGTTCAGCGTCACCGACGTGGTCGTGGCCATGGCGCTGTCGTTCATCCTGAGCACGATGATCGGTTACGTGTACCGGTACACGCACCGCAACGTCTCCTACAGCCAGTCCTACGTACAGACCCTCGTCATCGTCGGCATGATCGTCGCGCTGATCATGCTGGTCGTCGGGTCCAACCTGGCCCGCGCGTTCTCCCTGGTCGGCGCACTGTCCGTGGTCCGGTTCCGGAACGCGGTCAAGGAGACCAGGGACGTCGGCTTCATCTTCCTGGCCATGGCCGTGGGCATGGCCGCAGGCGCCCGTTTCTACACCCTCGCCGCCGTCGCCGCGGTGGTCATCTGCGCCGTCATCATCGTGATGTTCAAGTTCAACTGGTTCGCGCTCAACGTCCAGCGCCAGGTCGTCAAGGTCCAGGTGCCGGCCGGCGAGGACTACTCGTCGGACATCCGCGATGTCCTCATCCGCTACACCAGTGAGTTCGAGCTGGTGAGCACGGAGACGATCCGTGGCGGGGCACTGACCGAGGTGTTCTACACAGTGCGCATGAAGAAGGGCACCGAACCCAGCGACCTGGTGAACGCGCTGCAGGAACGTACCTCAGGCCAGCGGGTGACCGTCCTGACCGGTTACGACACCACTGACCTGTGATGAGCGACGGCGCGACGGTACGCAGGCCGCGGCGTCTGCGGGACCGTGTCCCCGTACGGTTGCGGCACCACTGGAAGCCGGCCGCGGCCCTGTGCGCGGGTCTGGCGACGATGGTCTATTTCTTCGGCGACGCCCGCATATCGCCGTATGTCACCTCGTCCTCCGTCGTGGAGGCCGACGCGATCACGGACGACGTACAGGGCACGATCGATCTGTACGACACGTCCGTGTCCCACTCCGTCCAACTCGAGTACGACCAGACCGAGTTCGACAAGATGATGAAGGAGTTCCGGGAGGACGGCACCAAGGAGTACATCGAGGCCGACCTCACCGTCGACGGCGTGTATCTCGAGGACGTCGGGATCCGTCTGAAAGGGAACTCCACCCTGATGTCCCTGCGCGGCAGCGGTCAGGGCATGGCCGGTGGCGGCCGGACCATGCCTGCCGGAGCCGCGCAGGGCGACCCGGTCCCGTCGCAGGACGACGGGACCGGGGGCCGGGACCGCGGCCAGGACAACGGCGGCGGTCCCGGCGGAGCCGGTGGCGCCATGGGCGGGATCACGCAGTACAACCTCTCCGAGAAGAAGCCCGAGGAACTGCCCTGGCTCATCAAGACCGACGAGTACGTCGAGGGCCGTGCCTACCAGGGCGAGCGTGAGATATCGCTGCGTCCCGGCAGCAACGGCCAGGTACCGGTGAACGAGGCGCTCTCGCTGAACCTGACGGAGACCACCGGCCAGAAGAGCGAGCGGTACGCCTTCACGTCGGTGAAGGTCAACAACCGTCCGGCCGCCACCCGGTTGATGGTCGAGAGCCCGGACACGGAGTACGCCGAGTCCATCGGTGATGGCAACGGAGTCCTGTACAAGGCGCGGGCCGGCGGCAGCTTCGAGTACAAGGGCGACGACCCCACCGACTACGAGGAATCGTTCGAACAACTCAACAAGGTCGGCAGCCAGGACCTGGAGCCGGTCATGAAGCTCATCAAGTGGGCCGACGAGGCATCGGACGAGGAGTTCGAGAAGGAGCTCGACCAGCACGTGGACGTCGAGTCGCTGGCCACGTACGTCGCGGCGCAGAACCTGCTGATGAACTTCGACGACATGGCCGGACCGGGCAAGAACTACCTCTTGTGGTACGACCTGGACACCAAGAAGTTCTCGGTCCTCGGGTGGGACTACAACCTCACCTTCAGCGGGGACGCGGCGTCGGGCCCGGACGACGACATGGGCATGGGCGGCGCTCTCGGTGGCGGCGGCGCTGCCGACGGGCAGGGCGACCAAGGCGGTCAGGGCGCAGGTGGTGCGACCACAGGCGGCCAGGGGACGCAGAACCCACCCTCGGGAATGCCGTCCGGGATGCCGGAGGGAATGCCGTCGGGGATGCCCGAAGACCTGCCGGAGGGAATGCCGTCGGGAATGCCTTCAGGCATGCCGGGCGGTCAGGACGGCCAAGGCGGTCAGGACGGCCAAGGCGGTCAGGACGGCCAAGGCGGTCAGGGCGGCGAGGGAGACGGTGGCGGGTTCGGCAGCATGATGGGCCACCCCCTCAAGGAACGCTTCCTGGACTCGGACGCCTTCGATCCCGTCTACAAGAAGGCCTACAAGGAGCTGTACGAGAAGTTCTACGGCTCCGGGAAGGCCCTGAAGGCGCTGAACAGCATCGCCGAACAGGCGGGGAAGGCCGGTGCCGACGGGAAGGAGCTGGACTCCGCCGTCGAGAAGCTGCGCACGACGGTCACCGAGCGCACCGCGGCGCTGAGCAAGAACAAGGAGGTGACCGGCTGATTTCCGGCGCCCCGGACGGCAGTTCCTTCCCCCGAGGGACACCGTCCGGGGCGTTCGGTCGAATCCGACCCCGCACCAGTGAAGGAAACGCCATGCCCGTCGCGCCGCCGGCGCCCGCGCCGCCCAGACACAACGTGCTAGTGGTCGAGGACGACCCCAGCATCCGCACCCTGCTCACGTCCGCTCTGCACGCAGCCGGATACGCGGTGCACACCGCCGACACCGGCCGGACGGCCATGTTCGAGGCGGGCCGCCGCCAGCCGGACCTGATCCTGCTGGACGTGGGTCTCCCCGACATCGACGGCTTCGCGGTGACCCGGCACCTGCGTGCGGAGGGTGTCTACACACCTGTGCTGTTCCTGACGGCTCGTACCGACGTGGAGGACCGCATCATCGGCCTCAGCGCCGGCGGGGACGACTACGTCACCAAGCCTTTTCACGTACAAGAGGTGCTGCTGCGCATCCGTGCCATCCTGCGGCGCAGTGACATGCCACCGGGTGGCGGGGCCAGGCGGCCGCCCTTGCGGTACGCCGATCTGGTGCTGGACGAGCAGACGCACGAGGTGTCGCGGGCGGGCCTGCCGATTCAGCTGTCGCCCACCGAGTTCCGGCTGCTGGTCTGTCTGCTGGCGCAGCCGGAACGGGTGGTGGGCAAGAAGGAGATCCTGTCCGAGGTCTGGCACTACGACTTCGCGGGGGACGCGCGGATCGTCGACACGTACGTACGCAATCTGCGGCGCAAGATCGACCGGTTCGAGCCCCAGCTCATCCAGACGATCCGGGGGGTCGGTTACTGTCTGCGAGCCGCCCGTCCCGGACCGGGAGCGGCGGCGTTGTGAGGCAGCGGCTGCGGAGACTGCAACCGCGCTCTCTGCGGGCACGGTTGGTGCTCGGCGCCACGCTGCTGGCCACCTCGGCGGTGCTGCTCTGCCAGGCGGCGGGGCTCGTCGTGCTCCACACCTGGCTCACGGACCAGGTCGACGGGCGGCTCAGCCGTTTCCAGCCGGTGGCCGAGGCGGGCCAGGACATCCTTGACGGACGGGCGCCCGCGGGGGCGCCCGGCGGGAACAGCGACATCCTTCCCTCGGACTACCGGGTGTACTTCTACGACACTGACGGACACCGGCTGGCCAGGTCCCTGGGTGGTGAAGAGGGCGGTGCCGGGCCGCGGTTGCCCTCGTCGGAGTCGGCCCTCGGCCTGCACGACGGCCGGCCCGCCACGCTCGCCTCGACCGACGGCGGCAGTGCCTGGCGGGTGATCGCCCGATCCGGTGAGGACGGCACGCGGGTGGTGGTGGCTCTGCCTCTGCAAGAGGTGGACGCCGCGACCGTCAGGATGCTGTGGTTCAGCCTGGCCGTCGGGGTGGCCGTCGCCGTCGGTGTCATCCTCTTCGGCAGCCTCGTCGTGCGCCTGGGCCTGCGTCCGCTGGTCGGGGTCGAGCGCACCGCCCGGCGCATCGCCGACGGCGAGTTGGAGCTGTGCGTGCCGGACCGGCACGTGGTCACCGAGGTCGGCCACCTCAGTCGAGCTCTGAACACCATGCTCGACCGACTGCGGACCGCGTTGCACCGCGCAGAGGCATCCGAACAGCGCCTGCGTCACTTTCTGGCGGACGCCGGCCATGAACTGCGCACCCCGCTCACCTCCTTGCAGGGCTTCGCCGAACTCCTCGTACAGGAACCGGAGATGAGACCGGAACGACGCCATGAGGCGCAGCAGCTGATCGTGCGGAACGCGGAACGGATGAGCCGCCTCGTCGACAGTCTGTCCCAGCTGGCCAAGCTGGGTGACGTGCCCGCGACGCAGTGGCAGCCGGTCGACCTGCTGTCCCTGGCCGCGGACAGCATCGCCGCCGTCGCCGTGCAGTACCCCGACCGCCGCATAGGCCTGGGTGCCCTCACCGACACCGAGGGCGATCCCCATGAAGCCGAGCTCGATGTCGTCGATGCCCTCGGTGATCCTCATCAGCTGACGCAGATCCTGTTCAACCTGCTCACCAACGCGTGCGTCCACACCCCACCCGGGACACATGTCAGGGTGCGCGTCGGCACCCTCCGTATCCGCCCGAACGGCCAGGGCACGGACGGGGAGGGCCGTACCAGCGCCAATCCTCCACTTGCCCCCGGAACACCTGTCTGTGCCATCGAGGTGACCGATGACGGGACCGGCCTCCCGGCAACGGACGCCCAGCGCGTGTTCGAACGCTTCTATCGCGCCGGTTCCGCTCAGCAGTCCGCGGCCGGTTCCGGTCTGGGGCTGGCGATCGCGTCCAGTGCCGCGGAGGCCAACGGCGGGCGTCTGGAGCTCGACACCCGGCCGGGCGACGGCTGCACCTTCCGCCTGCTTCTGCCGTACCGGCCCACCGGCACATCCACCGAGCATCTCGAAGGCCGGGCCCGTCCGTTGCTGCTGTCCGCCCAGGCTGGAGGCGCCGGCGGATGACCCTTGCCTGACACGTTCTCAGCACTACCGAAGAGGAGTCTCGCCGGTGAAGCTCAGCACCGTACGCCTGGGACAGAACCGTACGGCCGCCGCGCGTCTGCAGAAGAAGCACTGCGTGCTGCTGCCGTATCCGGATGTCGGGGCGCTGATCGCGTCCGGCGGCGACTGGTGGGAGCGGGCCGGTGCCGATACCGGTGAGCGTCACAGGCTGGACGACATTTCCTATGCGCCGCTGATCGTCCGGCCGGGCAAGATGGTTGCCGTCGGCCCCAACCATGCGGTTCGCGTGCGGGAGTTGGGGTGTCCCGTCCCTGCCGCGCCGGAGTTCTCCCTGCGGAACGGCGGGCATGTGGTCGTCGGTGCCGAGGACGACATCCGCGTGCCGGCCGAGGGGCAGGACGTGTTCTGGGGCGTGGAGTTGGGCGTGGTGATCGGGCGAAGGGCCCGGGATGTGACGGCCCGAACGGCCCTGGGGCATGTCGCGGGCTACACCGTGGTCAACGACGTCGCTGTGGGCAACGGCCCGCAGGACATCCCGTCGACGGCTGTCGCGACCGTGGTGGGGCCCGCCCTGGTCACCACCGACGATGTACCGATCGGTGCTCGCGGCCTGACGATGAACTGTCTCGTCGACGGGCGCGTCCGGCAGAAGGCGAGCACCTCGGAACTGCTCTTCGACGTCGCCACCGTCATCGCGCACGTCAGCAGATCCGTCACCCTGCTGCCCGGCGATCTGATCACGACCGGAACGCCGACCGGAACGGGTACCAGCCAGGAACGCGAGGAGCACCCTCGGCCAAGAACACAGGTGACCAGTGTGATCAGAGGCGTCGGCGAACTCCGCAACGCCGTGATACGGCCGAGTCCACAGTGAGTCGTGGGAGCGCTTTCGGCCATAGATCTGACTCCCCGTCAGTTCTCGGTATTCTCCCCCCACCCCCACAGGCGGGACGGCAACAGTGAGGCCGCGGCCCTGGACCAGGGCCTGTGAGCCGCAGTCTGCCGTCCCCTCATGCCTGAGGAAGCCATGACTCCCACCCCCCACCTCACCGACAACGCCGCCCGCATGGAGCGGCCGACCCCGTTCCAGCCCGTCGACCGCTCACTTCTCCCGGACGCCGGTACCGCGACGGTGGACATCGTCGTGCCGGTCTACAACGAGGAACGCGCCCTGCCCGGGTGCCTGCACACCCTCCACGCACGTCTGTCCGAGGGTTTCCCCTTCCCCTGGCGGATCACGGTCGCCGACAACGCCAGCACCGACGACACCCTCGCCACCGCCCGCCGCCTCGCCGACGAACTGCCCGGGGTGGGCGTCGTCCACCTGGACCGTAAGGGGCGCGGGCTGGCCCTGCGCACCGTCTGGGGCTCCAGCGACGCGGACATCGTGGCGTACATGGACGTGGACCTGTCCACCGGTCTCGACGGGCTGCTCCCGTTGGTCGCCCCGCTGGCCAGCGGCCACTCCGACCTCGCCATCGGCTCCCGGCTGGCACCCGGCGCGCGTACGGTGCGCGGGCCGCGCCGCGAGTTCGTCTCCCGCTGCTACAACGGCATCATCCGGCTCACCCACGGCGTCCGCTTCACCGACGCCCAGTGCGGGTTCAAGGCGGCCCGCACGGAGGTGCTCCGGCCGCTGCTCAAGGTGACCCGCGACGACGCGTGGTTCTTCGACACCGAGCTGCTCCTGCTCGCCGAGCACAACGGACTGCGCGTGCACGAGGTGCCGGTCGACTGGGTCGAGGACGTCGACACCCGGGTGGATGTGGTGAGCACCGCCACCGACGACCTGCGGGGCCTGTGGCGCATGGCGCGCCTCAAGGCCTCCGGCGGCGCCCGCGTCGCCGTACGACCTCGCCCCGCACCGGCCGCCGAGCACCCCGACGCCGTCCTCGCACCCGCCACGCGACGCGGCGTGCTCTCGTGGGAGGTCGGCTGCTTCCTCGCGATCGGCGTCGTCTCCACGGTCGGACAGGCACTGCTGTACTGGCTGTTGCGCGGCTGGTGGACGCCTGCCGTCGCCAACCTCGTCTCGCTGTTCGTCCTGACCGTCCTCAACACCGAGGCGAACCGGCGCCTCACCTTCCGGTACTCCACCACCCCGCCCGCCCGTGCCCACCTCGGTGCCGGAGGCCTGTTCGCCCTCGGGTACTTGGTCACCTCCGGGGCGGTGCTGTGGTTCAAGTGGCTCGACCCCGGCGCCACACCGGCCGCCGAGACCGCGGTCCTCGCCGTGGCGTCCGTCGCCGTCACCGGCGTCCGCTTCGCCGTCCTGCGCCTGGCCGTCTTCGCCGGCCCCCGCAGCCGTACCAGCTGACGAGAGCGAAACCAGACATGAGCAACTACGCGCACATCACGTCCGAACCGGCGGCTTCGGCGGACACCGGGAGGCACACGTCCGCCCGCGCGCTGCCCACCTGGGCGGCACCCGCTGCACTCGGAGCCGTCCTGGTGCTCTCGGCAGTCCTGTACGGATGGGCACTGGGCTCCCTGGGCTGGGGCAACAGCTACTACTCGGCGGCCGTGAAGTCGATGGGGCAGAGCTGGACCGACTTCCTCTTCGGCTCCTTCGACCCGGCCGGCGTGGTCACGGTCGACAAGCCGCCGGCCGCGCTGTGGCCGCAGGTGATCAGCAGCAAGATCTTCGGCATGCACGGGTGGGCCCTGATCCTGCCGCAGGTGCTCGAAGGAGTGGCCACGGTGCTGGTGCTGCACCGCACCGTGCGCCGCTGGGCGGGGGAGGGCGCGGCGCTGGTCGCCGCCCTGGTCCTCACCCTCACGCCCATCACCGTGGCCATCAACCGGGACAACAACCCCGACACCCTGCTGGTCCTGCTGCTGGTGTCCGCGGCGTACGCGCTCACGCGCGCGCTGCAGGCCGAGGGCAGGGCCGCGACCTGGTGGCTGTGCGCGAGCGGCTTCCTGATCGGGTGCGGATTCCTCACCAAAATGCTCGCCGCCTGGATGGTCATCCCCGCGTTCGCCGTCGCCTGGCTCGTGGGAGGAAGCGGCGCCTGGATACCGCGAGTGCGGCGTCTGCTGGGCGCGGGAGCCATCCTGGCGGCGTCCTCCTTGTGGTGGGTCGCCATGGTCGCCCTGTGGCCGGGCGACCGCCCCTACATCGGAGGCAGCGAGGACGGCTCGGCCTGGGACCTCGTGATCGGCTACAACGGACTGGGGCGGGTCTTCGGCTCCAGTGACGGAGCACCTCAGGGCATGGGCGGCGGAGGCGGGTTCGCCGGCGGGTTCGGCGGTGAGTACGGCCTGACCCGGATGTTCGACACGCAGGTGGGCGGTCAGATCAGCTGGCTGCTGCCGCTGTGCGCCGTGGCCATGGTCGTCGCCGTTGCCATGGGAGTACTGCACCGACGCGGGAAGCTGCCCGCCTCGGCGCTGCTGCCGGCCTCCGGCTGGCTGTTGTGGGGAACCTGGCTGGTGGTCTGTGCCGCCGTGTATTCGTCGCAGAAGGGCATCTTCCACCCCTACTACACCACTCAACTCGCGCCCGCCATCGGCGCGCTGTGCGGCGGGCTGACGGCCGCCCTGGTCCGCGTGCACCGTGCGGGTCTGCGCTGGGCGCCCCTGGCCGGCGTGGCGGGCGTCGCGGTGAGCGTGGTCTGGGCGGTGGTGCTGATCCGCCGTGAGCCCGACTGGAACGGCTGGCTGGTGTGGCCGGTGCTGCTCGTGGGCTGTGCCGCGGTCGTCCTGCTGGTGCTCTCCCGACGGCGCGGCCGGCTGCTGGCGGCTGCCGTGGGTGCGGCGGTGGCGTCGGTTCTGGTGGCCCCGGGTGCCTGGGCGGTGAGCGTGCCCGGCTCGACCAGCATGGGCGGCTCCAACCCGACGGCCGGTCCGCAGACGCTCGGTTTCGGCGGAGGTGGCGGCATGCCGCGGCAGAGCGGGAACGGCGGAGGCGTTCCGTCGGGCATGCCGTCCGGGATGCCGTCGAACATGCCGGGACTCCCCGGCGCCGACGGGTCATCGGGCCGACCCGATGAACCCTCGTCCGGCGGGATGCCTTCCGGAATGCCTTCCGGAATGCCTTCAGGGATGCCTTCCGGCCTGCCCACGGGAGGAGCGAACGGCATGCCCGGTGCCGGCTCGGGAAGTGCCCCGGGCGGGCGCGGCGGTCTCGGCAGCGGGGAACTCACCGCCGACCAGCGCAAGATCCTCAAGTACGCCGTCGAGCACGCACCCGACGCACGCATCAAGCTCGCCGTCGAGGGCGGTGCTCTGTCCGCCAGCGGCTTCATCCTGGGCACCGACGAGACCGTCATCGGCATGGGCGGCTTCACGAACAGCGACAACGCGCCGTCGGTGGCCCAGTTGAAGGAGTGGACCAAGAACGGCGAACTACGCTACATCCTGGGTTCCGACACCAGCGGTGGCGGCCGGCCGGGGATGTCAGGCGGATACGCCGAGCAGCGCTCCGACTGGATCGCCGACAACTGCACGAAGGTTCCGGAGTCGTCGTACGGCGGCACCTCTTCCCAGGCGGACGACGACGGTGCGACGGGACTCATGGGAGGCGACGTGCTCTACGACTGTGCCGCCAAGTAACCCGGGCCGGAGCAAGCGCCGCCACACGGCAGAACGGATCAGCAGACGTCATGACCGAGCAGCCCGCAGCGGCGACGCCCGGATACCGGCTCCTCGTGGTCGAGGACGAGCCCAGCATCCGCACCCTGCTGGAGGCGACGCTTCGCCTGACCGGATACGAGGTGAGCAGCACCGACACCGGACAGTCGGCCCTCCTGGAGGTCGAACGCCTGGAACCGCACCTGGTGCTGCTCGACGTGATGCTGCCCGACCTGGACGGCTTCGAAGTGACCCGCAGACTGCGGGCGGCAGGCAACGAGTGTCCGATCCTGTTCCTGACCGCCCGCACCGGCACCGACGACCGCATCAGCGGACTGCGTGTCGGCGGGGACGACTATGTCTCCAAACCGTTCGACATCGAGGAGGTGCTGCTGCGCATCGAGGCCATCCTGCGCCGCACGGCGCCGGCCATCACGGGGCAGGTGTTGCCGAGCGTCCTGAGCTACGCCGACCTGGAACTCGACGAGGGCGCCCACGAGGTGCATCGCGCGGGGGAGTACATCGCGCTGTCACCCACCGAATTCAAGCTCCTGGCCTATCTCCTGGCGAACGCCGGGCAGGTGGTGAGCAAGATCCAGATTCTCGACCACGTCTGGAGCTACGACTTCGCGGGCGACGTCCGGATCATCGAGACGTACGTCCGCTACCTGCGCAAGAAGATCGACCGCTTCGATCCGCCGCTCATCCAGACCGTGCGCGGGGTCGGCTACAGCCTCCGTCTTCCCCGCGACCACGGAGGGGCGCCGGAGCAGTGATCCACCTCCTGACCCGGCCGCCCGGATCCTTGAGACGACGCCTCGTCCTCGGCGTCACCGTCCTCGCCACCGCGGCCGTCCTGGCCTCCCAGACCATCGGCTACGTGGTGCTGCGATCCTGGCTCCTGGACCGCGTCGACGAGCAGCTCGTCGAGTTCCACCCCCCGGCACCGGCCTTCTACGACGCCCTCGCCGGAACACTCCCGGCGCCCGGGGAACGCCCGGACATGCTGCCCTCGGATTTCCACATCTACTTCTACGACGCCTCCGGGCACCTTCTGAACGACTCCCTCGGCTCCGAGGCGAAGCCAGGACCTCAGCTGGCCGATGACGTCCAGGGCCTCGGCCTGCGGGACGGGCATCCGGAGACCGTGCCCGCCGTGAGCGGTGACGGCCGCTGGCGAGTGATGCTCAATCCCGGCCCGGACGGCATGACCGCGGTGGTCACACTGCCGCTCGACACCGCCGACGGCGCCACCTCGAAGATCCTGTGGCTGAGCGCGGTCCTGCTGGCCGTCACGATCATCGCGCTGCTCGCGCTGGGCCGGTGGGTGGTCCGGCTGGGTCTGTTGCCCCTGACCAGAATGGAAAGCACCGCCCAGGACATCACCGCGGGCCGGCTCAACCTGCGCCTGCCCGACACCGATCCGCGCACCGAGATCGGACGGCTCGGCCGGGTCCTGAACTCCATGCTCGACCGCCTCCAGAGGGCGCTGCTGGCCCGTGAGGCCTCCGAGGCCCGGCTGCGCCGGTTCGTCGCCGACGCGGGACACGAACTGCGCACCCCCCTCACCGCCATCCAGGGCTACGCCCAACTCGCCCTGCGCCCGGAGCAACGCTCGGCGCGGGAACTGCACGACGCCAACCGCTTCATCGTGCAGAACGCGGAGCGCATGAGCCTGCTCGTCGACGACCTTCAGCTGCTGGCCACCCTGGACAAGGAGCCCTCCTACCTGAGGGAACGGGTCGACCTGCTGTCCCTCGCGGCCGACGCCGTCAGCGCGGCAGCCGTCCGCAGCGCGTCCCACCCCGTCGACCTCGGCCCGTTGCACACCCCGGCCGATCCCACCGGGGCCCAGAAGCTCGACGTCGCGGAGACCGTCGGTGACCCGAACCGGCTGCGCCAGATCCTTGAGAACCTCCTCTCCAATGCCCGTATCCACACCCCGGAGGGCACCCGGGTCCACGTCCGCGTCGGCGGGACCGAGGCGGGGCCCGAAGCCGGCGGCACCGACAGACCCGGGCGCACCAGCGCCTCACCGGCCCTCCCGAAGCGCCTCCCGATCAGCGTGATCGAGGTGGCGGACGATGGACCGGGCCTCGAACCCGTCGACGCCGAGCTCGTCTTCGAGCGCTTCTACCGCGCCGACTCCGCCCGCTCCCGCCTCCACGGCGGCAGCGGCCTCGGCCTCGCCATCGCCGCGACCATCGCCGAGGGCCACGGCGGCCGCCTCGAACTCGACACGACCCCAGGCCGCGGCTGCACCTTCCGCCTGGTCCTGCCCGCAGCCGACTCCGGCCAGGAACCCCGCTGATCCCGCGCACCCGGAGGATGACCAACCGCCGGTGCAGCAGGGGAGCGTCATAGCGGCCGGTCCGTTCCGCGGCGGGGTGCGAAAAGGCCTGGTCGGTGGCCGGTGTGACGGCCGACGCGGCCACGGTGGTGGCGAGTTGGGCCAGGAAGCCGGCGGAGCAGCCCTGGACGATCACCGCGAGCGCGATACCCAGGCCGTCGAAAGTGCCACGGCGGCACGGGCGGTGAGCAGTTCGTCCGACGGGTCTGACCGCTTGCGTTCGGCGGAAGGGCTCTACTTCGAGGTGCAGTACGACGTCGAACGCCTCGGTGGACCGGAACCACTGGAGAGGCGTAGCGCATCACGGGTGCACTGTGGCGATATGGACTCCTTGTGCGCAAGGAAGATCGTGGCGAACTGGTGAAGGATTGACGGGAGTTGTGAAAGGTCGCAAGAATGCAGCTCGCTTCGCTGCGTCTGCAGCGAGCGAAGTGACGCGAGCGGTCTGATCGCGCACGCCTTCGAACGTCCCCCCCGGCGTACGCCCACCGCTCGCACACTGCCACCTCCCACACCTTCATCTCCGCAGAGGCTCACCTTGTCGCGTTCGCAACATCTCAGAAGTCTGCCCGCGCTCGCAGTAACCGTTTTTGCCGCCATCCCGGTTTTCGGAGCCGGCGTGGCCAGCGCAACACCCTCCGGCGGGTGTGAGTCCGCCACGGTGCAGTACCGCATCGTTGGCGCCGACGGGAACGTCGTCGGTGCCGACTGGACCTCCCAGGGCGGGCTCTACCTCTGGAAGACCGCCCCCGGAACCGTCGAGGTCCGACTCGCTCCCGGCCAGACCGTCGGTGACGGCTGCAAGTACCCCGTCTCCCTCGCCGAATACACCACCGAAGGGCCCGACTGGTACGCCTCCGGTCGTCAGACGCTGGTCGACAAAGCCACTGTCTACCTCACTGCCGCCGACATCGCGGGCACGGACGACACCAAGCAGTCCTGGCAGAAGCTGAGCGTGAAGGCGCCCGACTGCTACGGCCAGATCGACCTGTACGGCGACGACGTCACCTACGACGGCGGTACGGGTGAAGGGCACGGGCCGGCACCCTACGAGCCGGACGGCGTCGTCACCCCCTATCACCTGATAGCGGCGTGGAACGGAGGTGAGAAGGCGTGCACACCCAGCACGCCCGACACCCCCAGCCCGTCCCCGTCGGAGCCGACGACGCCGAGCACTCCCACGACCCCCGCGGACAGCACTCCGCCCACCGGCACGACCGCCCCGCCGACCACCCCCAACCCGTCTTCGACGCCTCCCACGACACCTGACGTCCCTCCGCTGGAGTCGACGCCGCCCGCCACCCCGCAGCCGACGCCCAGCGACAGCACGCCGCCACTGGCCGAGACCGGTTCCAGCGCGCCCGTCGGTCTGATCGCGGGAGGTGCGGCTCTGGTGGTCGCCATCGGAGCCGGGGCGGTGTTCATGGCGGGCCGCGCGCGCCGCTCGTGACGAGGAATGTGAGAGTCGCCTTCTTGGCATAGCGCGCCCTGATGGCTCCGCCCCGACATGCGTCACCGGGGCGGAGCCGTCTTTTTCGTCCGAGGCGGGGCGGCGCTGACGGTGGGTTCTGTCGACGGCCCTCGTTGCGCGTTGTGCCGCCACCTGTCGCGCTGAGATCAGGGGTTGTCGAGAGGCGGAACCTCGACCTACTGTCTCGATAAACACTGCAGCGGTCCTGATAAAGGAGACAAGGCGAGTACTGCTGGTCTGGGCCGCCGGATTCTGGGTCGGACCTGGCGAAGATGCCTGACTCCCTTCGACCAGGACCTGGCAGGTCCTCCCAGGCGGAACGACTGCACGTCCAGCCCACACTTCCGAAGGGTCCCTCCACGGCCATACCGCCCCCGGCGTCCTCCGGCGCGACGCCACTGGTGCTCGTCGTCGGCGCGGGACCGGTCGGGCTGACCGCGGCCAATCTCCTGGGCGCGCTCGGGGTGCGCGTCCTGGTCGTCGAGCGTCACGCGACCACGAGCGACGACGCGAAGGCGATCAGCCTGGACGACGAGTCGCTGCGCACACTGCAACTGGCCGACCTGGACGAAGCCGCCTACCCGATCATCGTGCCGGGGACGGGTGCCAGGTACTACGGAGTCGGCGGTCGACCGCTCGTCCATGCCCGCGGCACCGGAAAGCGGCGATACGGGCACCCGTTCAAGAATCCGTTCGCCCAGCCCGATCTCGAGCGCGTCCTGCGCTCCGCTCTCGACCGCTTCCCGCACGTCGACATTCGCTTCGGGACCCGCCTCGTGGAACTGAGCCAGTATCCCGACCGCGTGTGGGCCACCCTGGCATCCGCCGACGAGGACGGTGACGCAGTGACGCAGCAGATCGAGGCCGCCTACGTCCTGGGGTGCGACGGAGGCCGCAGTACCGTGCGGGAGCAACTGTCCGTCCCGATGCGCGGACGCAGCTGTCCCGACGACGTCTGGCTCGTCGTGGACACGCTCAAGGATCCGCACGACGAGGGTTACGGCATGCACGTCGGCGATCCTGACCGGCCCCTCGTCATCGTGCCCGGGCGTGCGGGGCGGTGCCGATACGAGTTCCGGTTGGGCCAGGGCGAGTGCGCCCCCGGCGGCGCGGTGCCCTTCGGCCTGGTACGGGACTTGCTGCGCCCGCATCGGGACATCACCCCGGAACAGGTCGAGCGCTCGGTCGCCTACACCTTCCACGCCCTGCTGGCCGAGCGGCTGCGCGACGGCCGCTGCTTCCTGCTCGGCGACGCGGCGCACATGATGCCGCCCTTCGCCGGACAGGGGCTCAACTCGAGTGTCCGGGACGCGGCCAACCTGTGCCCGACTGAGCCAGGCGCTGTGACCGCGCTCCCGAGGGGCGTCTGTTCGGCACCGGCTTCGCCGCCCGTTCAGCCATGACCTCGCGGCGCGTTCACGGCGATGGAATCTTCGCCGGACGCCGCGGAGCACGCCCGGCTGTCCACCTCCCTCCAGCCCGGCTTCGTCCGGGTCCTCATCGCCCAGTTCCGCGACGCCGGGACACGAACGACCCGAGGAGTTCGAGGCGGCTACTACCGTTCCTTGGTTACGAACTCGGGGCAGCCGGCGCGGTGATGCGTCGACGGCGATCCGTAGAAGG
The DNA here is from genome assembly GCF_045041015.1 of Streptomyces sp. NBC_00019. Lineage (NCBI taxonomy): Bacteria > Bacillati > Actinomycetota > Actinomycetes > Kitasatosporales > Streptomycetaceae > Streptomyces > Streptomyces sp. NBC_00019. The sequence continues at coordinate 911,719 of NZ_CP108302.1, read as the reverse complement.
AATGGCACGGTCAGCGGGGCGACCGAGCCGACTGCGCCCGCGTCGAAGCGGATGATGTCCTGGGCGTCCCGCGCCATGCCCGCGACCACTCGCTCGCGGGGGAGATCCGGTCCTGTCCCTCGGCGGCAGGGGTGAGGGGGCCGGGTCGGGGTAACCGCGTCCGTACGAACTCCTTGTCACTGAGGGGAGTTGTCACTGACCGTCCGAGGAGGACAGCCGTGCCAGGCATCTTGGCCAAGATCAAGCAGTTCAGCAGGAGCCCGCAGGGACGACGTGCCGCGGAGCAGGTGCGGCGTGCCTCTGCCGATCCACGCCGCCGAGCCCAGGCTCAGCGGCTGCTCGACAGGCTGCGGGGACGGCGCCACTGAACCGACGGTACGGGGCCCGGGGCGAGCGAGCCTCCGAGGGCGGTACGTCGCCGGCCATCGGGCCGCAGGGCCGCACTGTCAGTGGCAGGCGCCAGAATGCGGACCAGCAAGATCAACATTGGACCTGAACGAGGCGAACGGTGTCCGTTCCTCCGCCCTGGAAAGGCTGCACCGATGCCCCCGACCCCCTCCCACGCCCCGCACCGCAGCGAAAGCGACCCTGCCGGACGGACGGCACGTCCGGACTTCACCCGCCTGAGGGCAGCCTCCCTTCTGCACCCGCCCAGATCCACGACGCCACCCGACGCCCTCGCGGCCGACGTGCTGCGTATCGTGTCCGACTCCCGCACGCCCGTCTTCGTCACCGTCCACGCGGGCGGACGGATCCGTTACGGCTACTGGCGCCCCGTCGACTCCGCCACCGGCAGGGGCGGTTGCTACGTCGCTCTGCCGACCGACGTGTGCGAGGAACTGCGCTCGGGCGGGCGTATCGCATGGGGCGAACCCGTCACCGATCCGTCGAAGACCACCTGTCGGGTGACGCTGGCCCACACTCCGGCGAGGGCGGGACGCGAAGAGGGAAGCGCCGCATGAGTGGCTGAGGCCCAGCCGCCATCACCGCGATCCCGCCCCACCGTCCCCTGCCCGCGGCGGTCCGGTCCGGTACTCGGGCCCCGCGCGTGCGAGGTGGGAGCGAGGGGCTACGGTGCGCTGGGGCACAGAGCCGCCGTACGACGAGGAGCGTCCACGCCATGGGTACCGCTGTCCATGTCCCGCAGACCCGGGACATGATCGGGGAGGAGCTCTCCGGGGACGAGGCGTTCACCGCCCTGCGTCACTACGGGAGCCTGCGGCTGCTGACGGACTCCATCGCCCGGTTCCGCTACGCCGACGGCTTCAGCAACGCGCGGGCCCTCGCCTTTCAGGTGGTGCTCGGGCTGGTTCCGTGCACCGTGGCGCTGGTCGGGCTGGCCACGACGGTGCACACGGAGAGCCTGGGCCGGGTCATCGAGCTCACGCTCGGGCGGATCGTGCCCGGTGCCAGTGCCGAGATCGTCGAGGACGCCATCGACGGGGCACGGCGCACCGCGCACGGCGACGTCTGGAGCACCCTCGCCCTGTGGCTCGGCACGGGCTTCGCGTTGTTGAACCTCGCCTCGGCCATGGGCCAGATCGAGCGTGGCGCGAACCGTATCTACGGCATCGAGCGGGACCGCCCCTTCCTGCACAAGTACGCGCGGGCGATCGCTCTCGCGTTCGCCGCCGGCCTGCCCCTGATGCTGGGTTTCGTCGTACTGGTCACCGGCCGGGCGGTGGGCGACGCGGTGGCGGACACCGCTGGCTGGGAGGGGAACGGGGCCTACTGGTGGGGTGTGCTCTGCATCCCCGTGGGGCTCGTACTGGCTTGGGTCGCCTCCGCCGTGATCTTCCGCTGGTCGCCGCGCCGGCGCCAACCCGGCTACACCTGGCTGGCGTTCGGGTCGGCCGTGCACCTCCTGCTGTGGGTGTCGGCCACCTGGCTGCTCGCCCTGTATGTCGAAGGAAGCGGTGCCTTCGGAGCGGTGTACGGTCCGCTCACCGCGTTCATCGCCCTGCTGCTGTGGGCCAACCTCACCGCTGTTGCGCTCTTTCTGGGCATCGCGTTCGCCGCCCAGCTGGAAGCGGCCCGCGCGGGTATCGAATCGGCCGTCCATCCGGACCCCGGACCAGGGCCGTGAAGGAATTGTCGCCGTCCTAGGGCCTGGCCGGCGGGGCTACGACCAGTTCGGTGCCCGGGTCGTGGTCCAGCCGTGGCGGGCCGCCGACGATCAAGGTGGCTCGGGCCCAGGGCTGTTCGCACAACAGGAACGGCAGTTCCTCCAGCAGCCAGGCCGCCACATGTTCCCGCTGCACGGGGGAGTCGCCGTCGCGGATGGCCAACAGACGCCTCTGCTCATCGAGGTCACCCTGCATCCACACCGAGGCGTCCAACCATGGCGCCAGCTCTTCGCGGATGATGCCGGTGCCCTCGACCCAGATGAAGTCCGCACCGGCGGGGACGGTGATCGATCCGGGTCGGCCGTGGGCGACCCAGGCATCAGGGCGGAAGTCCACAGACTCCCCCCGGTGCAAGGGCTGCAGGATGTTCTCGACGAGTACGGCGCCCCAGTCGAAGCAGGCGTGGTTCCAGGCGATGTCGTCCGTGTGTACGACGGCGGATTCGGGTTCGCCCCTGCGCAGCCGCTCGGCCAGGGTCGTCTTGCCGGCGCCGCCCCGGCCGTCGATCGCGATCACCCGCGGACGTCCGGTGACGGCGGGTGATGCGTCGCGCAGCTGCCCGACGGCGTCGAGCAGGGGCACCACCCGCCAGCCGACGGCCTCGGTCTCGCCTGGATGCAGACGCATTGGCGACCTGCCTCCGGGGGTGAGGAGCGCGTCCGTCTGTTGTGGGTGTGAGAGCCGTTTCAGCCGTCGAACTCGCGCAGCGGATCGTCGAGCAGCGCGAGCCGACCGGTGATCCGCTTGCCGACGGGCTCGCGGTGCGCCTCGAAGCCCTGGACCACGGCCATCACGATCTCCAGACCGTGCTGGCCCACCCGTCCGGCGTCGGCGCTCCGGGCCGTCGGGAGGGTCGGGTCGGTGTCCCACACGGTGATCTCCACCGAGTCGCCGGTGATGCGCAACTGCAGCATGACCGGCCCGGGCGCGTATTTGAGCGAGTTCGTGACCAGCTCGCTCACCACCAGCTGCGCCAGGTCCATGGTGCGTGCCGACACCGGTAGGCCATGGTCGCGCTGGGCCCGTGTCAGGAACTCGGCCGCACTGGTCCTCGCGTCGGCGATACAGCCGACGGCCCCGTCCAGGGCCACGGTCATCTCGGCAGGTGCGTCATCCGGCATCCGGGAACACTCCTCGCGCGGGACAGGTTCCCTGCCGACGATCTGCAATACCCCGTTCATGAGCGCGCGAATACCCGGTAAATCCGGTATCACTCCTGTGTCGCGAGTCTATGAATGGCTGATCTGCGCGCATCGCGGGCGGGGGAGCGGGGCAACGTTGGCAAAAACGGAGACGTGGCTCAGCCCCCGAGCGTGCAGAGGATACGAGTGGCAGACAACCAGGAAGCAGTGGGTCACGGCCGGCTGTCCGTGGTCCGGTCCGACGTCGAGGGCGTCACCGTCCTCAGCCTCTACGGCGAAGTGGACTACCAGAGCGTGACGGCGCTCACCCGGGTCGTGCCCGCGGCGGACGCGGCCGCCGGGCAGCGGGTCGTCGTCGATCTGAGCCGGGTGACGTTCATGGACTCCAGCGGGGTCAACGCCCTGGTCGCCACGTATCAGGCCACGCAGGCCGTGCAGGGATGGCTACGGCTCGTGGGAGTGCGGGGCGCCGTGCTGCGCACGGTGCAGCTCGTGGGGCTCGACACCCTCGTCGCCTGTTATCCGACTGTCCGGGATGCCCTCGCGCAATGACCGCCGTTGTCGGCGTCGAACTCTGCCGAGTGCCCCTGGACAGCTCGGTCATGCCACTTCCGTACGGCCTTTTTCGAGCAAGCGGGTGGCTTGCGCCAGGCTTTGGTTGTCGCCCGACAACTGCGTTAGCCTTCACCGCATTTCCATATCGTGCGCACTCCGTGAACACCGGAAACGCGGGCGATGGGCAGGGCCCTTCACGGCCTGGCGCGGTTCCGAGTCCTCGGGGTGAGGGCTCTTGGGGAGCGGAACGAGGGTGCGGATGACCGGCAAGACGATCGAGGCCGCGGAACGGGCCCCGGGCGAGCAGGAGCTACGGCAGCTGCTGGCCGGCCTGACCGCCGTCCGTGACGGTGACTTCGGCACCCGGCTGCCGTCCGACGGCGAGGGCCTGCTCGGCGACATCGCCACGGTCTTCAACGGCATGGTCGACCAGTTGTCCCTCTTCACCTCCGAAGTCACCCGCGTGGCACGCGAGGTGGGCACCGAGGGCACCCTGGGCGGCCAGGCGGAGGTTCCGGGAGTCTCGGGCACCTGGGCCGACCTGACCGACTCGGTCAACGCCATGGCCGGGAACCTGACCACGCAGGTGCGCGACATCGCCCAGGTGGCGACCGCGGTGGCCAAGGGCGACCTGTCGCAGAAGATCGACGTGCCCGCGCGCGGCGAGATCCTGCAACTCAAGGAGACCGTCAACACGATGGTCGATCAGCTGTCCGCGTTCGCCGACGAGGTCACCCGCGTCGCCCGAGAGGTCGGCACCGAAGGCCGGCTGGGCGGGCAGGCGGATGTGAAGGGCGTCAAGGGCACCTGGCGCGATCTCACGGACTCCGTGAACTTCATGGCGGGCAACCTGACTTCCCAGGTCCGCAATGTCGCCCAGGTGGCCACCGCGGTGGCGCAGGGGGATCTGTCTCAGAAGATCACGGTGGATGCCCGGGGTGAGATCCTTGAGCTGAAGAACACCATCAACACGATGGTCGATCAGCTGTCCGCGTTCGCCGACGAAGCCACCCGTGTCGCCCGAGAGGTCGGCACCTAGGGCAATCTCGGGGGCCAGGCGATCGTCCGGGGTGTGTCGGGGACCTGGAAGGACCTGACGGACAACGTCAACGTGATGGCGTCGAACCTGACCGGTCAGGTCCGCTCGATCGCCCAGGTGGCCACCGCCGTCGCGCGCGGAGACTTGTCGCAGAAGATCACCGTCGAGGCCAAGGGCGAGGTCGCCGCCCTGGCCGACGTCATCAACACCATGGTCGACACCCTGTCCGCGTTCGCCGACGAGGTCACCCGGGTCGCCCGCGAGGTCGGCACCGAGGGGCGGCTCGGGGGACAGGCGCACGTGCCGAACGTGGCCGGCACGTGGAAGGACCTGACGGACAACGTCAACTCCATGGCCAACAACCTCACCGGCCAGGTCCGCAACATCGCTCTGGTGACGACTGCCGTGGCCAACGGCGATCTGTCGAAGAAGATCGACGTCGACGCCCGGGGCGAGATCCTGGAGCTGAAGACCACCATCAACACGATGGTCGACCAGTTGTCGTCGTTCGCCGCCGAGGTCACCCGTGTCGCCCGTGAGGTGGGCAGTGAGGGCCGGCTGGGCGGCCAGGCCGAGGTGGAGGGTGTCGAGGGAACCTGGAAGCGGCTGACGGAGAACGTCAACGAACTCGCCGGGAACCTCACCCGGCAGGTGCGTGCGATCGCCGAGGTCGCGAGCGCCGTCGCCGAGGGCGACCTGACCCGCTCGATCACCGTGGAGGCCTCCGGCGAGGTCGCCGAGCTCAAGGACAACATCAACTCCATGGTGGAGTCCCTGCGCGAGACCACCCGGGCCAACCAGGAGCAGGACTGGCTCAAGACCAACCTCGCCCGGATCTCCAGCCTGATGCAGGGCCACCGGGAGCTGCCCGTCGTCGCCGAGCTGATCATGGACGAGCTTGCGCCGCTCGTCACCGCCCAGTACGGCGCCTTCTACCTGGCCGAGGACACCGAGCGCGGTCACGAGCTGCGGCTGGTGGGCTCGTACGGCTACCCCGACGACGCCGAGCGGCCCGTCCGTATCCCCGTGGGGCGCTCGCTGGTCGGGCAGGCCGCCCGCAACCACCGCGCCATCACCGTGGAGGAGCTGCCGCCGGGCTATGTCACCATCTCCTCCGGCCTCGGACAGACGGTGCCCAGTGCCTTGGTGGTGCTGCCGATCGTGGTCGAGGACCAGGTCCTCGGGGTCATCGAGCTGGCCTCCGTCACCCGCTTCACCCAGATCCACCAGGACTTCCTGACCCAGTTGACGCCGACCATCGGCGTCAACCTCAACACCATCGTGGCCAACGCCCGTACCGACGAGCTGCTCGACGAGTCCCAGCGTCTGACCGGCGAACTCCAGTCCCGGTCCCAGGAGTTGCAGATCCAGCAGGAGGAACTGCAGCGTTCCAACGCCGAGCTGGAGGAGAAGGCCTCGCTGCTGGCCTCGCAGAACCGCGACATCGAGGCCAAGAACCTGGAGATCGAGCAGGCACGACAGGAACTGGAGACCCGCGCCCAGCAGCTGGCGCTGGCGTCCAAGTACAAGTCGGAGTTCCTGGCGAACATGAGCCACGAGCTGCGCACCCCGCTCAACAGCCTGCTGATCCTGGCCCAGTTGCTCGCCCAGAACCCCTCGCGCAACCTCACCCACAAGCAGGTCGAGTACGCGGGCATCATCCACTCGGCGGGCTCGGACCTGCTGCAGCTGATCAACGACATCCTCGACCTGTCGAAGGTCGAGGCCGGAAAGATGGACGTCGCCCCCGAACGCGTCCCGCTGCGCAAACTGCTGGAGTACGTCGAGGCGACGTTCCGGCCGATGACGACGCAGAAGAGCCTGGACTTCGCCGTGGCCACCGCGCCGGGCACCCCCGCCGACCTGCTCACCGACGACTCCCGGCTGCGTCAGATCCTGCGCAACCTGCTGTCCAACGCGGTGAAGTTCACCGAGCAGGGCGGTGTGGAACTGCGTATCGAACCCGCCGCGGATCGGGAGGTGCCCCTGGGTGTCCTTCGCGGTGGCCCGGTCGTGGCCTTCCGGGTGAAGGACACCGGTATCGGGATTCCGCAGCAGCAGCTGGAGACGATCTTCGGGGCGTTCCAGCAGGCGGACGGGACCACCAGCCGCAAGTACGGCGGCACCGGGCTGGGTCTGTCGATCACCAGGGAGATCGCCCATCTGCTCGGCGGGGCCGTCACCGTCGACAGCACACCCGACCAGGGCAGCACCTTCACGCTCTATCTGCCCGTCGCCCACGCCGACTTCGAGGAAGTGCTCGGCGGCGGCCGGCCGCTGGAAGCGCCGCACGATGCCGACGCCTCCGAGGCACCGCCCGCTTCCCCCGCGGCGCCCGAGCGGCGCAGGCGCCGCCTGCTCGTGGTCGAGGAGCGGCTGCGCGGTCTGCTCACCCTTGTCGCCGAGCGCGCCGTCGCCGACCTCGCGCCGGACTCGGACGACCCGCGCGGGACGATCGACATCATCACCGCCGTCGGCGCCCAGGAGGCAGCCGGCACGCTGGCCGCCGAACCCTGCCACTGCGTCGTGCTGGAGCTCGGCATGCCGGACGAGGAGGGGGTGCAGCTGCTGGAAGCCATGCAGGGCGACCCGGCGCTGGCCAGCGTGCCCGTGCTCGTCCACACCAGCCACCGGCTGGACCTGACACAGGAACAGACGCTGCGCTCCCGTGCGGGCGGCCGTCCGCTGGACTTCCTCTCCAGCCTGGACGAGCTGCGCGAACACATCACGCTGCACCTGTCCGCGGAGGAACCGGGCGACGTCCTGGCCCTCGTGCACACGGAGGAGTCCCCGCAGCCGGCCCAGCAGGTGGTGGACGACTCCTTCCGGGGCCGTACCGTCCTCGTGGTCGACGACGACGCGCGCAACCTCTTCGCGCTGAGCGGGGTGCTGGAGTTGCACGGCTTCCAGGTTCTGCACGCCGACAACGGCCGCAAGGGCATCGAGATGCTGCTCGCCCACCCGGAAGTCTCCCTGGTGCTGATGGACGTGATGATGCCGGAGCTGGACGGGTACGCCGCCACCGCGGAGATCCGCCGGATGCCCCAGTACGCGAACCTGCCCATCATCGCCGTCACCGCGAAGGCCATGCCGGGCGACCAGGAGAAGAGCCTCGCCTCGGGCGCGAACGACTACGTCACCAAGCCCGTCGACGCCAACGACCTCATCGGCCGCGTACGACGCCGGCTGCTCGCATGACGGAAGGTCACGCCGCCGTGTGTACCCGCCGACCAATGGTCGTCCCTGGACGTTCGAGCCGAGGAACAGCCCCATCGTGAGCCGACTTCACCAGCCGCCCGATCCGGCAGGCGCCGACGACCCGGCGACCGGCCCTGCTCCATCCCACGGCCAGGGCTCCACCTCGCTGCCCGGAGCCCGCAGCGGCGCGGACCCGACAGGGGCCGGGGCCGACGGCGAGGACGTCGCCGCCGGCCAGACGCCCGTCGGCCGGCTCGCGGCGACCGTGGAGCGGCTGCGCCGGGAGGTCCGCGCGGCGCAGGCGGAGGCGGACGGACGCGCCCTGATCGAACTGGCCAAGGGCATCCTCGTCGAGCGTCTGGGGTGCGGGCCGGCGCAGGCCGCTCGGCAGCTGGCCGAGCTGACCGGACAGGCGGGTGTGACTCCGCTCGAGTTCGCCGTCGAGGTGATCAACCAGGCCTCGCGGGACCGGCTCTCCGAAGTGACGACCGCCTTCCTCGCGGCCGCGGCGGGCCGGACCGTCGCGCTCGGTACGCCGGAACAGTGCTCGGCCGCTGTGGGACTGCGGTCCGCGGAGAGTGCCGCACTGGCCGCACAGGACGCGCAGAGCGTCGCCGACTCCCTGCTGGCCCACGCACTGACCCCGCTGGGCGCGGTGGCCGTGGCCATCTGGGCCCTGGGCTCCGACGGTTCGCTCACCCTCGCGGGCAGCGCCGGATTCTCCCCCGCGGAAGCAGGGCGCTGGCGGTACGTGCCGCCGGGCGTGGCGACCGTGGCGCGCCGGGGTCTCTCGGAACGGACGGGCCAGTGGATCGGCCGTCTGTCCGACACGGGTCTGCCCTCCGTCGGCCGGCATCAGCACCCCGATGGCGGCCGGGTCGCGGTGCCGGCCGGCACCGCGGGCCGCATCCACGGTGTCCTGGAGATCGTCTGGCCCACCCGGCTGGAGCCCCAGCCCCCGCAGATCGTCCGGCAGATCGAGGCTCTGGCGGAGCTGTGCTCGCACACCCTGGAGTCGTACGACCCGCGGTACGGCGACGACGGCGCCCTGGGACCCCGAGTCCTGCCCGACGCCGCCGAGTTGATGGACCTGGCCGACGGGCTCCATGACCCCGCCCTGGTCCTCGTCCCGCACGTGGATGCCGCGGGGGAACTCGTCGACTTCCGTATCCAGCATGTCAACGCCCGCTTTCTGGACCCCGCGGGCCGGCCGCGGGGCGTGGTGGGCGGGGCCCTCCTGCTGGAGGCGTACCCGATGGCCGCCGGTGAGAGCGGACTGTTCGAGCAGGTCGAACGCGTCCACGCCACGGGGGAGCCTTTTCGCGCCCACCGCATGCGGCTCACCGAGTTGCTGGACGACGTGCCGCTGGCGGCGGTCGCCGACGTCAGCATCAGCAGGCACGGGGGAAGTGTGCTGCTCATCTGGCGGATAGAGGACGAGACGGCGCGCCTGGCGAACCTGCTCCAGCACGCCCAACGGCTGGGTCGCATCGGCGGTTTCGAGGAGAACCTCCTGACCGGTGAGATCACCTGGAACAGCCAGCTCTACCACCTCTACGGCCAGCCGGTCTCCAGTGGACCCATCTCGCTGGAGGGTCTGCCCGCCCACGCCCACCCGGACGACGCGGTCGCCATCGGCCGGTTCCTGCGCACCCTCCTGCACCACCACCGGCCGGCCTCCACCGCCTTCCGGTTGCTGCGGCCCGACGGCGTGACCCGGCATCTGCGGGTGGCGGCCGAGCCGGTCCTCGACTCCGACAGCCGCCTGCATCTCGTACGGGGCGCCTACCAGGACATCTCCGCTCACCACTGGACGGAGGTGGCGCTCGCGGCCACCCGAGACCAGCTCGCCCACACCGAGCAGCAGGCCAGTGAACGCCACCGTCTGACCCTGCAGTTGCAGCACGCCATCATGCCGCCGGCGCAGGCACCGCTCGAGGCACCCGGGCTGCGCGTGGCGGTGCGCTACCGGCCCGCCGAGACGGAGCAGTTGGTCGGCGGCGACTGGTATGACGCCGTCGTGTTGCCCTCCGGGCTGGTGCTGCTGTGCGTGGGGGACGTCGCCGGACACGGCATCGAGGCGGCCACCAGCATGGTCGTCCTGCGCAACGCGCTGCGCGGGCTCGCCGTCACCGGTGCCGGGCCGGGCCAGCTGCTGTCCTGGCTCAACATGGTGGCCCACCACCTGAGCGGGGCCGTCACCGCCACGGCGGTCTGCGGTCTCTACGATCCCGACCGCCGCAACCTGCGCTGGGCCAGGGCAGGGCATCTGCCGCCGGTCCTGGTGCGCGGCAGCGAGGCGACGACGCTGCCCTTGGTCAAGGGTCTGCTGCTCGGCGCCGTGCCCGAGGCGACGTACCAGGAACACGAGATGCAACTGGCCGCCGAGGACACCCTGTTGATGTACACGGACGGCCTGATCGAACGCCGTGACCGTTCCGTGGAGGAGTCGCTGGCCCATCTGCTGAGGACCGCTCGCACCCTGCAGCCCACTCTTGAACAGCAGTTGGACCGTCTGCTCACCCACAGCAGGTCCGACACGGACGACGACACATGCGTCGTGGGCATCCGGGTGACCTAGCGGTACGGCGTCAGGGCGTCGGTGACGCCTTCTCGGAGTCGTGCGCGGCTCGAGCCACGACGAGGAGGAACAGGCCGCAGGCGGTCACGAGCAGCCATCCGGGACGGGTCGCCTGGGCGAGGTCGGCGGGGCTGACGCCTGAGACCAGACCCCCTGCGGCAGCGATACCGACCGCTGAGCCGACCTGGCGTGCGGTGGAGGTGATGGCCCCGGCCACGCCGGCGCGGGATGGCGGCAGACCGCTGACCGCGGTGTTGGTGATGGGTGCGTTGGCGAAGCCGAACCCGATGCCGATGAGCAGGTGGGCCGGCAGGATCAGCAGGACGCTCGTGTCCTGACCGATATTCACCATGCACAGGCCACCGGCGGCGGTGAACCCGCCCGCGAGGACGAGCGGACGTCGTGGTCCGAGAAGCGCCACCAGGTTGCCGGACCACGGCGCGCACAGAGTGGCCCCGAGCGCCATGGGCAGGGTCGCCATGCCTGACGCGAGCGGCGTCCATCCGCGGGCGTGCTGGAGATAGAACGTGCTGAGCAGGAGAGTCACGTTGAGCGCGGCGAACACTGCCATGGCGCCCAGGACCGCCGAAGCGAACGGCGGTCGCCGGAAGAGCCCGAGATCCATCAACGGCTCGCGCCGGTGCAGCTCGACCCATGTGAACCCGGCCGTGGCAACCACGATCAGGGCGTAGCCGGCCATCGCCACGGGCGAGGCCCAACCGATGCGGGGTCCTTCGATGAGGACACCGACCGAGACGCACAGAGCCACCGCGAGGAGTGCCTGGCCGGGCAGATCCAGCCGCCGGGCGCGCTGTCCGTGTGACTCGGGTACGAGCACCGCCACCAGGATGAGGGCGGCGACGATGATCGGTGCGTTGATCCAGAACACCGATCGCCAGCCGAACGTGGCGATGAGCCACCCGCCGGTCACCGGGCCCGCCGCCATGCTGAGCCCGAAGACCGACGCCCACACGCCGATCGCCCGGGCTCGCTCCCGTGGATCGGGCATCGCGTTCACCACGATCGCCAGGGCCACGGGGCTCAGCATCGAGGCGCCGACGCCCTGGACGGCCCGTGCCATGACGAGGAATCCGAGCGACGGAGCAACCGCGCATGCCAGTGACGCAGCGCCGAAGACGATCAGTCCGCACTGGAACACACGACGTCGGCCGAAGCGATCCGCGAGGGCGCCGGAGGAGATGAGGAGGCTGGCCAGGACCACGGTGTAGGCATCCACGACCCATTCCAGACCGCGGGTGCCCACGCTCAGGCCGCGGCCGATCACGGGCAGGCCCACGTTGACGATGGTGGTGTCGAGGCCGACGAGGAACATGCTCAGCGCACAGACGGCCAGCACCGTCCAACGTCGACGTGCGCTCAATGCGGGTCGGGCAGCCAAGATTGTCGCGGTCACGGGTCCACCTTCCGTACGGGGTCGTCTGGCGGCCCATGTTCGGATCAGGTGACAGCACCGGCCCAGCAGATTTGCGAAGACTGCAAAATGGACCCCATGGACCCCATGGACGCCGAACTCGTGGAGATACTCGACAGCATCGGGCCACGGCTGCGAGCACTGCGACGCGACCGCGGACTCACGCTCGAGGCACTCGCGGAGGACACCGGGATCTCTCTGAGCACGCTGTCGCGCTTGGAGTCAGGCAAGCGGCGCCCGACACTCGACCTGCTCATCCCGCTCGCGCGAACGCACCGCGTCGCGCTCGACCAACTGGTGGCGGCTCCAGCCACCGGTGACCCACGCGTTCACCTGAAACCCCGTCGCAGGGAGCGCGGAAGCGTCCTCGTGCCCCTGACGCAGTACCCGGGCAGGGTCCAGGTCTTCAAGCAGGTGCTCGCCCACCGTGAACCGAAACTCGTGACCCACGCCGGCTACGAGTGGCTCTACGTGCTCGCCGGCGAACTCCGTCTCATCCTGGGAGAACGCGAGTTCACCGTCCACCCGGGCGAGGTGGCCGAGTTCGACACCAGCGAACCGCACTGGTTCGGCCCCGCCGATGCGAACGCAGTGGAGATCCTGCACCTGTTCGGCCCCCACGGCGACCAAGCCGTCATCCGCACGGGCCCGTCAGCCACGTCGTGACCCGCAACACCCGGCCCGTCGTCCGAATCCGCGGGCACGCCACGGCGGGCCGGCCGCTCGCGGTACGCGTAGCCCGCACCCCCGTGGGAAACCAAGGGACCACAGGGACCAGTGAGCCGGTCAGGCGGTGGCGCGGCTCCGAGCGGGGGAAGGCGAGATGACAACCGAGCACAGTCGGGACCGGAGTGCGGCCTCCGGGACCGTCCGGGAGCGGGCCACACGCTACCCGGGCGAGCTGCACGACGTCACGGACGCCCGCCTCGACGCGGAGCAGTTCCTGGACGGCCTCGCGCGGGTGACACCGCCGGCCGCGCCGGAACACTGGGACGACATCCTCCTGGTCGTCACGGAACTGGCCGCGAACGCGGTCCAGTACGCACCGGGCCCCTTCGAGGTCCGACTCCGCAGGACCTTCGACGGCGTGCATGTCGTCGTCCACGACACAAGCAGCACACCCCCGGCCCCGCGGCCCTTCCGACGCGACAGAGACGGCGGGGTCGGCTGGTATCTGATCCATACCCTGTGCAGCCAGGTCAGCGTCGTCACGAAGGACGACGGGAAGGACATACACGTCTTTCTTCCCTGGTGAGGGCGTTATGGCCGGGCACGCAGCGGGACCAGCACGCTGATCGACTTCTTCGCGTGCCGTGCGGGACGCCGAGTCCCATCGCTGCCGTACGACCGACCGCGCGTACTCCCGGGCCGCCGACGCGGTCGTCACCGGGGGGCGCGATCGTTGCCCTGTCGGCCGTACGACCATGCTGTGCGGTCATGTGGTCAAAGCACCCTTTCTGCGCCTTCGAGGAACAGCCCTGTCCCGACCAGGTCAGAACCTGTGCCGTGCTCACCTCAGCAGATACCCGGCTCGCCTTGTCGCATTCTGCCCACCCTTTTGCCGAGGAGTACCGAACGGCCCTCTTATCGAACGATCCGCAGCGGCTTGAGCCTCAACTCGCCAGCAAGTCTTGCCAATTACTCATCCGGCGGCGCCGGAATGACCTTTAGGGTGGGGCAATGGCCAGCCCCATCTGTCCCTTGCGTCACATGGGTCGCTCTCGCAGGCCGGTGTGGAGGGAGCTGCCCCCTGGGTGACGCTCGGTCGCCCGCCGTTCCGCCGTCGAGACCGTCCCGCCGATGGAGGCTGACACTGCATGCACGAGCACAGGACCTTCGTCGAACTCATGCGTGCGAGGGCGGACGAGCACGGTGACCGGACCGCCCTGATCTTCAGCGCGGATCCGCTCCGCGCCGAGGCCGACGAGACCATGACGTACGGGGAGCTCGATCGTGCCGCCCGCCGGGTCGCCGCGCTCTTGCAGGAACGGTTCGCTGTCGGCGACCGCCTGTTGGTACTGCATCCCTCCGGGCCGGGGTTCGCGCGGTCCCTCCTGGGCTGCATGTACGCGGGCATGGTCCCGGTGCCCGCGCCACCGCCCGACGGCCCGCAGCGCAAGCAGGCCGGCCGGCTCGCCGCGATCGCCCGCGACGCGGGAGCGGTCGGCGCCCTGGCCGAGGGGACGGACCTGGAAGCGCTCGCGTCCTGGGCCAAGGAGCAGGAACTCCAGGGCGTGACCGTGCTCGCACCCGACTCCGCCGCGCACGAGCTGCCCGCGGCGGACCGGTGGCGGCCGCCACCGGCCGACCCGCACGCTCTGGCCTTCCTCCAGTACACCTCGGGGTCCACCGCCGCCCCCAAGGGCGTCATGGTCGACCATGCCAACCTGCTGGCCAACGCCGAGATCCTCGCGGCGATCGCCGGTATGAGCGCCGACCGCCCGGTGGGCGGCTGGCTGCCGCTCTACCACGACTTCGGGCTGATCGGGCTGCTCCTCACACCCCTCGTCCTGGGCGGTCGCAGCGTGCTGATGCCGCCGATCGCCTTCCTCAAGCGCCCGCACACCTGGTTGACGCTGATCGACCGGCACGGCATCGACTTCTCTCCCGCCCCGAACTTCGCCTACGACCTGTGCCTCCAGCGGATCACCGACGAGGAACTGGCCCACCTGGACCTCTCGCGCTGGCGGTGCGCGGTCAACGGCGCCGAGCCCGTCCAGGCCGCCACCGTCGAGGCGTTCACCCGGCGATTCGCCGCCGCCGGGCTCCGACCCGAGGCGATGCTCCCCGGCTACGGCATGGCCGAGACGACCCTGGTCGTCTGCGGCGACCGGCCCGCCCGCCGCGCCGTGATCACCGAGGTGGACGCCGCCGCGTTCGAGCGCGGCGAGCTGCTGCCCCCGGCCTCCGACGCGCCCCTGCACCGCATCGTCAGCAGCGGCCCCGCCCAGTACCTCGACGTCCGGATCATCGACGCCGACGCGGGCCGGGCGCTGCCGGACGGCCGGGTCGGCGAGATCTGGGTGCGCGGTCCGAACGTGGCCCGGGGCTACTGGGGACGGCCCGAGGAGACCCGGCGCGTCTTCGACGCCGTCACGCCCGACGGGGAGAGCGGCTTCCTGCGCACCGGTGACCTGGGGATCCTGCACGAGGGCGAGCTGTACGTCACGGGCCGCAGCAAGGAGCTGATCATCGTCCGCGGCCGCAACCTCTACCCGCAGGACCTGGAGGCGGCGACGCGCCAGGCCCACCCGGCTCTGGAAGGCGGGGTCGGTGCGGCCTTCTCGGTGCCGGTGCCCGAGGAGGAGGTCGTGGTCGTCCGCGAGTACCGGGCCCGCCAGGTGGAGCCGGACGAGCTGGCCCGCGCCGTCGCCGGTGTCCGCGACCGCCTCACCCGGGAGGTCGGGGTGCCCGCCCACAACGTCGTGCTCGTCCCTCCCGGCACGGTCTCGCGGACCACCAGCGGCAAGATTCAGCGTCGGCTGCTGCGCCGGCGGTTTCTCGGCGGCGAGCTGGAGATCCTGCATGCGGAGCTGTCGCCGGCCGTCCGCGCCCGGCTCGGCGACGCGGCGGGCGGTGACGCCTCGTGACGGTGACCGACCTGCTCATGGACACCGGCCGGGTCGACCTCGACGGCTTCGACCGGGCGCTCGGTGATCCGACCGACCCCGCGTCACCCCTCTCCTACGCCCGCAACGCCGAGCTGGACCGCGACGAGCGGTTCCCCGCCGACAGCTGCCGGGAGCTCGACCGCATGGGGCTGCCGCGCCTGTACGTGCCCGCCGAGTTCGGCGGCGCGCTGACCCGCTACGACGAACTCGCCGCGGCGCTGCGGGCGGTGGCCGGCCGCGACCTGACCGTGGCGATCGGGCACGGCAAGACGTTCCTCGGGGGCGTCTGCATGTGGCTGGCGGGCCGTCCGGAGCAGGCACGCGAACTCGGCGCCGACATCATCGCGGGGGCGCCGGTGTCATGGGGCCTGACCGAGCGCGGCCACGGCAGCGACCTGCTCGCCGGCGAAATGACCGCCACGCCGGAACCCGGCGGCTTCCGCGTGCACGGCGAGAAATGGCTGATCAACAACGCCACCCGCGGCACGCTGCTCTGCCTTCTCGTCCGCACCCGGCCGGAGGGCGGGCCACGCGGCTTCAGCCTGCTGCTCGCCGACAAACGACGGCTCCCGGCGGACCGCTGGCGGCCGCTGCCCAAGGTGCCCACGCACGGCATCCGGGGCGCCGACATCAGCGGGATCGCGCTGGACGACTGCCCGTTCCCGGCCGACGCGCTGATCGGCGAACAGGGCGCAGGCCTGGAGATCGTGCTCAAGGCGCTGCAGCTCACCCGGACCGCCTGTACGGCCCTGTCGCTCGGCGCCGCCGACCAGGCGGTGCGGCTGGCCGAGGAGTTCACCGCAGGGCGCGAGCTCTACGGCCGCCGGCTGATCGAGTTGCCGCACGTACGCCGCGTACTCGGAGAGGCGTACGCGGCGCTCTACGCCGCCGAGATCGTGAGCGTGCTTGCGGCCCGTAGTGTGCACACCCTGCCGCAGGAGATGACCGTCATCTCCGCGGTGGCCAAGTCGTACGTCCCGACCCGCGTCGACGAGCTGATCGCCGCCTGCGGCGAGCTGTTGGGCGCCCGCGCGTTCCTCACCGAGGTCCACGAGCACGGCGCGTTCCAGAAGCTGGAACGCGACCACCGGGTGGTCGGCATCTTCGACGGCAGCACCTTCGTCAACCAGCACGTCCTGATCAACCACTTCCCGGTGCTGGTCCGCGGTCATCAGGAGGGCACCGCCGACGAGGAGGCCGTCGCCCGCGCCGCCGACCTGTCGGCCCCGCCGCCCCCGGCCCGGCTCGACCGGCTGAGCCTGCTGGCGCGCGGCGGGTGCAGCTTCACGCAGAGCCTGCGCACCGCGAGCGGTGAACTGCGTGCGCTGGCGACCGCAGGCCAGGCGCCCGCACGCGTGGCCGAGCTCGCCGAGGAGCTCACCGACAGCTGCGACCGGCTCCATGGCGAGCTGGCGCTGAGCCCGCCCGCCTCCCAGGAAATACGGCCGGAGGCCTTCGCGTTGGCGCGCCGCTACGAGCAGTGCTTCGCGGGTGCGGCCGCCCTCAGCGTGTGGCTGCACAACCGCACACCCGGCGAGGACCTGTTGTGGCTGGAGGCGGTCCTCACCCACGTGCTGCGGTCGGTGCGCCCGCCGGGACGGCCGACCGACGGCGAGGTGTTCGACCGGCTCTTCGACGCTCGTGCAGCCGGTCGTCCCACCGCTCCTCCGACCTCGGTGGTCACCTCGTGATCGACAAGACCCGGGCGCGTGACGCCCCCGCGGGCATCGCCCGACCGGACGACCCAGCGGCCGCCTCCGTCGACGACCTTGAACGCCGGTTCGGCGACCCCTGGGATCCGGGCAATCCGACCGGCCACGCCGCGGTGCTGGCGGCCGACGAGGCGGGCGAGATGCTTGCCGCGGGCGAACGGCTGCTGGACGACTACCGGTTGAACGCCGAATTCGTCCCGCCCGAGCTCGGCGGACGGCTGACCCGGCTCGACCACCTCATCGAGGTGATGCGGACGGTCTTCCGCCACGACCCCTGCCTGGGCCTCGGATACGGAGCCGCCAGCCTCATCCCCGCGGTCAACGTCTGGGCCGCGGGCGACGCGCGGCAGCGCCGCAGGATGGCCGAGGTGCTGCTGGCGGGTGGCCGAGCCGTCTCCGGATACCACGAGCTGGCGCACGGCAACGATGTCGCGCGGGCCGATTTCTCGGCGCTGCCGGGCGACGACGGGCGGCTACGGCTCAACGGGCGCAAGGAAGTGATCGCCAATGCCCAACGCGCCGAGGCCATGGTGCTCTTCGCGCGCACGTCGGCCGCGCCGGGCAGCCGGAGCCACTCGCAGCTGTTCGTGGAGAAGGCGGACCTGCCCGAAGGCGCGCCCGTCCACCTGCCGCGTTTTCCCAGCGCGGGGATGCGCGGGGTCCAGCTCGGCGGACTGGAGTTCCGGGACTGCCCGATCCCGGCGGACGCGGCGCTGGGCGCGCCCGGGCTCGGCATGGAGACGGCGCTGCGCTCCTTCCAGATCACCCGCACCGCGCTGCCGGCGATGACCGTGGGCATCCTGGAGACCGGCCTCGACGTCGCCGCCCGGTTCGCCGACGAGCGCGTCCTGTACGGGCGTTCGCTGGCCGGCATGCCGCACATCGGCGCGATCCTCGCCGACGCCTTCACCGATCTGCTGATCTGCGACTGCCTTGCCACCGTGACCGCACGCTCGGTGCATCTACTCCCCGGCGAGACCAGCCTGTACGCCTCGGCCGCCAAGTACTTCGTGACCACCCTCCTCATGGACGCCATGGACGCGCTGTCGCGGGTACTGGGCGCTCAGTTCTACATCCGCGACGGCGGCTACGGAATCTTCCAGAAGCACCTGCGCGACCTGGCGCCGGCGGGCTTCGGCCACACCGCGCGCGTGGCCTGCCTCAGCACCGTGCTGCCGCAACTCCCTCGGCTGGCCCGCAAGGGGTGGCTGGACGACACCCAGCCGCCCGCCGGGGTGTTCCACCTCGGCGCGGACCTGCCGCCGCTGCCCTTCGAGCGGCTGTCGATCAGCTCGGGCGGCCGGGACAGCCTCAACGCCTCGCTCTCAGCGGCCCTCGACTCCTCTGAACTGGACAGCGAGCTGCGCCGGTTGGTTCTCGTCATCGCGGCCGAACAGGCCGACGTCCGACGGGAATGCGCCGCCCTGGCCCCCGGGGACCTCACCGTCGCCGCCCGGCCCGAGGCACTGCGGCTGGCGGCGCGCTACGCCGCGGTGCTCGCGGCGATCTCCTGCGTGAACATCTGGCTCCACAACCGGGAGCGGCACGACGCGTTCCTCGGCGATGCCCGCTGGGCCGTCGCGGCGCTGGGCCGGATCGCCGAACGGATGGGCCGCGACCCCGGGCAGCGGCCCGGGCACGTCACCGAACGGCTGTCGGCGGAGGTCCTTTCCCGGCACCGCGACCGCCGCGGGTTCGGCTTGTCGAACCGGCGCCTGCCCGGACAGCGCCGCCATTGATGACAAGCCGCCGCCATCGATGACAAGGAGAATGAGATGAACAGCCCCGAATCGGCCCCGTCAGCTCTGTCTGCTCCGTCGGACACCGAACTGCGGAGTTGGCTGCGCACACGGGTCGCCCACTACGTACAACTCGACGTCGCCGACATCGACACCACCGCCACGCTGACGACCTACGGTCTCGAC
This sequence comes from Streptomyces sp. NBC_00019, assembly GCF_045041015.1. Taxonomy (NCBI): domain Bacteria; kingdom Bacillati; phylum Actinomycetota; class Actinomycetes; order Kitasatosporales; family Streptomycetaceae; genus Streptomyces; species Streptomyces sp. NBC_00019. The sequence goes on along the minus strand of NZ_CP108302.1, from coordinate 892,398 downwards.
TCGGTCTACGCGCTGACCCTCTGCGGCGACATCGAGGACCACCTCGGGCTGGTTCTGGAGCCGACCGTGGCCTGGGACCACCCGACGATCGACGCCCTGACGCGACACCTGGAGGAAACGCTCGCCCAGGCCTCCCCGGCGGGGGAGAACGGATGACGTCGCTGGAGGAGGTGGCGGCCTATCTGCCGTCGCGGCGGATACCCATCGAAGAGCTGAGCGACGAACTGGGCCTCAGCGCCTCGGAGATGAAGGTCTACCGGCGCTACCACGGCCTGGCGGAGGTCCGCCGCGAGCCCGGCGGCACGCACACCGATCTACTGCTGGCCGCCGCGGGCAAGCTCGACGCACTGCGCGGCAGGGAGGAGCGGGTGCGGTACGTGGTCCAGGCGCGGACCATGCCGATCGTCGTTCCCCATCCGGTCAACCCCGTACACGAGGTGCGTGACACGCTCGGGCTCGGGCACGCCACGGCGTTCGCGGTGACCCACCACGCCTGCGCCTCAGGGCTGTTGGCGGTGGACCTGGTCGGCAAGCTGCTGGCGAGCGCCGGTGATCCGGACGCGCTGGCGTTGGTCCTCACCGGCGAGAAGACCTTCACCCGGGCCGCACAGATGGTGCCGGGCACGGCCATCAATGGCGAGGGCGCGGCCGCGGTGCTCGTCGGGACCCACGACGACCGGGACCGGATGCTGAGCTACGCCGCCCGCACCCACGGCCGTTTCTACGACTGCCTGTCGCTCACCCACGAGTTGTCCGTCGAGTACCAGCGGATCTACATCGAGGCGCTGGCCGAGGTCATGCTGGCGGCGGTCGGGAAGGCAGGGCTGACACTGGACGACCTCACCATGATCTTCCCGCACAACGTCAGCCGGCTGTCGTGGACGCGGCTCGCCAAACATCTCGGGCTCCCGCTGGAGCGCTTCTTCCTGGACAACGTGCCGGTCACCGGACACTGCTTCTCCGCGGATCCCTTCATCAACTACCGGACCGCCCTCGATCTGGGCCGGCTGCGCCCGGGGGACCGCTATCTGCTCGCCACGGTCGGTCTCGGCTCGACCTTCTCGGCGATGCTCTTCGAGCACTGAAAGGGGGGTGGACGAGATGACCGGGAATTTCACCAGCCGCCTGAAAGCGGCCCTGACCGGGACCCGTGAGGCGGAACTGGTGTTCCTCGGCAACTTCGAGGTCGAGGACCAGTGGGCCCGCGGCGAGATGGGGCTGCCGAGGCTCGGGTTCGGCTCGGGGAACGTCATCGTCAACCGGATGGACGAGTTCGCCCTGCTGCTCGCCGGCAAGGGTGACCACGTCGTACTGAAGGAAAGACCTGACGCCGACTATCTGAGCCACCTGGAGGAACTCGGGTTCGATCTGCCGGGCATGCTCGTGGTGGAGCGCCAGGACCCGCGCAGCACCGTCACCCAGGACGCGCTGGAGGACCGGCCGGTCCTGCGCGAGCTGGGCAGGCTCGGTGCTCGCGGTGGCGTCGTCTGCGCGCACGGGGTCAGTGAGTTGGAGGAGCGGCTGGCCGAACGCGCCGGGATCCCGCTGGCCGCCCCGCCGGCGGCGATCTGCAAGGCGGTCAACAGCAAGATCTACAGCCGGCGGCTGGCCGACGAACTGGGCATCCGGCAGTCCCGCGGCTGGAGTTGCGCCGGCCTGGCCGAACTCGACGCGGCGGTCGAGGCCGCCCGCGCGCTGCTCGCCGACGGCCGCCGGGTCGTCCTCAAGGACGCCTTCGGCGTCTCGGGCAAGGGCATCGAGGTGGTCGAGGACGAACGCCGCCTGGACCGGCTGCACCGCATGATCCTCAGCCGGGCGCGGAAGGCCGGGAACGACCGGGTCGGCCTGGTGGTGGAGGAGTGGGTGGCCAAGCGCGCCGACCTCAACTACCAGTTCACCGTCGGCCGGGACGGCAGCGTGCACGTCGACTTCGTCAAGGAGGCTCTGACCGAGGGTGGGGTGCACCTGGGCCATCGGATCCCGGCGCGGCTCACGGAGCGGCAGACGGCCCAACTGACGGAGGTCTCCCACCTGCTGGGCGGGCGGCTGGCCGACGACGGGTACTTCGGGGTCGTCGGCGTCGACGCGATGATCGATCCCGACGGCGGCCTCTACCCGCTGGTCGAGATCAACGCGCGCCACAACATGTCCACGTACCAGGCATCGATCCAGGAAGCCTTCATCGGGACCGGGAGCACGGCGCTGGTGCGCAGATATCCCCTACGGCTCGGCGCGCCGCTGCCGTTCGGGTCGCTCCGCCGCGCCGTGGCGGACCTGTTGTTCGACCCCGCCCGGGGCACCGGGCTGCTGATCAACAACTACGCCACCGTCAACGCGGCCGCGTCGCCCGGAGAACCGGCCCCGGGGGCGCACTTCGACGGGCGTCTCCACGGGGTCGTCGTCGCCGACTCGGCGGACCGGACTGCGGCACTGGACGACGAGATCGGCCGCAGGCTGGCCGCCGTCGCGGAGAGCACCAGGGGAGAGGGACGAGGATGACACGTGAGTTCCAGGTGCAGGGCGTGCCGGTGTCCGAGCTGGCCCGGCGATATGACACCCCGTTGTTCGTCTACGACGGGACGGTGCTGCGGGACCGGTTCCACGGGCTGCGCGGCCGGCTGCACCCGGCCATGGAGATCTTCTACTCGCTCAAGGCCAACCCGAACATCTCGGTCTGTGCGCTGCTGCACTCGTTCGGCGCCCGGGCCGAGGTCTCGTCACTGGTGGAACTGACGACCGCACGCCGGGCCGGTGTGCCACCGGAACAGGTGATCTTCCTCGGCCCGGGCAAGAGCCGGCAGGAGCTGGCCGCCTGCCTGGACACCGGGATCCACGCCATCGTCTGCGAGTCCCTTCCCGAGGTGGCTCTGGTGGACGAGCTGGCCCGGGACCGGGGGGTGCGGGCGCCGGTCGCGCTGCGCGTCAACCCGCGCTTCGCGGTCAAGCGCTCCGGGCTGGCGATGGGCGGCAAGCCGCGCCAGTTCGGCATCGACGAGGAGGAGTTGTTCGCCCGGACCGACCTGGTGAAGCAGTTTCCCGACGTTGACCTGATGGGGGTGCAGGTTTACATGGGCACCCGGATCCTCGACGAGAACGTCGTCATCGAGAACACCACCCGCATCCTCGCTCTGGCAGAGCGACTGTCGGCCGCGTTGCACCTCGACCTGCGGATGGTCGACGTGGGCGGCGGTCTGGGCGTCGCCTATTTCGCCGGCGAGAGCGACCTGGACGCCAAGGTGCTGACCGACGGGCTCAACCCCGTCATCGAGGACTTCACCGCCCGGCACCCCGGCACCAGGCTGATCATGGAGCTGGGCCGCTACCTCACCGCCGAGGCCGGCACCTACGTGATGAGCGTCCGCTACACCAAGACCTCGATGGGGGAGCGGTTCGCGGTCGCCGACGGCGGCACCCACCACCACATGGCGGCCGTCGGCATCGGCTCGTTCGTCAAGCGCAACTTCCCCATGGCGGTGCTCAACCGGCTCGACGAGCCGCCGACCGAAGAGTGGAACGTCACCGGGCCGCTCTGCACCCCCAACGACACGATCGGCAAGAAGGTCTCCCTGCCACCGGTACGGCCCGGCGACCTGATCGGCGTGCACCGCTCCGGGGCCTACGGCCCAACTGCCTCACCGGGGCTGTTCCTCAGCCACGGCTACCCGGCCGAGGTGCTGGTCCACGAGGGGCGGTGCCACCTGGTCCGGGAGCGGGACAGACCCGACGACCTCCTGCTGCGACAGCGACTCTACGACCCGACCGCGAACGACGCGGCCGACGTCTCCCCCTGACCCCCCCCAACAACACGAGACACGAGAGGTGAACGATGGAGCACACCACACCGGACGCCGACACCGCTGACCTGTACGGCCGGGCCGTCGCCACGATCGCCGACTCGCTCGCCAAGGCGATGCAGGTCGACGCCGCCACCATCACCGAGAACAGTCGGCTGTTCGACGAACTCGGCCTGGACTCCACGACCGTGCTCGGGCTGCTGATGACGATCGAGGAGGAGCTCGGAATGGAGTTCGACACCGACGATCTCGAGCAGCACCACTTCGAGACCGTCGGGTCGCTGGCCGCGCTCGTCCGGGAGCAGGCCGGCGAGCAGGCCGGGGCCTGACCGCCGATGTACCTCACCACGCCCCCAGGCCCGGTCGACGCAGCGGCGCCTGCCCGGCGGGCGCCGCTGCGCCTGTCGCGCCTGGTCAGCCGGACCTTCTCCGGTGGCAGGCCCTTCCTGCCCGATCCGCTGGAGCCGAGCCTGAGCCGGATGCAGGCCGACCTCGTGCGTCCGTACTCGGTGGAGTTCCGCCCGGAGCTTCTGGAGCGGGGCGAGCGCAACACCTTCATCGAGATGACCCAGGAACTCCTCGCCGACCTGCCCCCGCTGGAGGAGCCCCTGGATCTGGTGCTCGTCGCCCACACCGCCCCGGACGCCGATCCGCGCCGCTCCACATCCTGCTTCCTGGCCGATGCGCTGCCCGGCGACCCACTGGCCTTCAACCTCTCGGACCAGGGGACCGCCACCGGGTTCACGGCCCTGCGTCTGGTCTCGGAGTACGCCGACGCCGACGCGTTCCGGCACGCCCTGGTCGTCCTGCTCGATCAGCGGGCCTTCCTGTACGACACCCCGGGGGCGCATGACGTGCCCCGGCAGGACTGCGCGGTGGCGCTGCTCTTCGGCCCCGAGGGCCGCGCGGGCGAACCGGTGACGCGGCAACTCACCGGCGTCGCGCGGGAGGAGGTCCGCGCGACGCTCGACGCGGTGCTGAACGAGCCGGACGGCGGCGGCGCGGGCCGGCCCACCACGCTCATCACCGGTCAGGGCCTCGACGCCGAAGAGTTCGGGCCGGGACTCGACGTGCGCCCCGCGCCGCCGGGCCGTCCGTGCACCGGCCCCTGGTCGGCCCTGGCCGACGTACTCCCCGAGTACGCGGGAGACGGGCCGCGCCGCCTTGTCGTAGCCGAATACGACAGCACGCTGCGGTACTTGTGCGTGAGCACACTGGATCTGGAGGAGGGGACATGAGCGGCCGTACGGCCGCTACCGGCGAATGGATGCGGTACCGGCGGACCGCCCGCCACGACGGTCTCGTCTCGGCGCTGTCCCTGCTGTGCGAGACCGTCTGCGACGGCACGCCGCCCCGCGGCCCGGGCGGACACGTGGTGGCGGCCGCAGGCATGGCCGGTGCTGACACCGAGGACGTCATGGCGACCATCACGGTGGAGGACGGCACCATCATCGCGACGCGGAGCCCAGCCGAACCACTAAGCGGGACCCCTTGGACGGCATGGGCGTTGGGTGTGACCTGTCTGCGCTTCGGCGTCTCGGAGCGGCTGCTCGATGCCGTGCTCGCTCATCTCGGCGGCCGTACCGTCGGCGACGCGAAGCTGCTCCACCAGCAGATGGTCAAGGGCGGCGTCGCGGAGGTGGTGATCGAGCAGTTGGAGATCGAGACCATGCTGGCCGGCGCCACGCCGGGCGACCTCGACGACGGCGTCCTGGCTGGCCTGAACGCCCAGATCACCGAGACCGACCGGATGTTGCTGCGGCTGCTCGGTGCCGTGAGCTTCCTGGCGGACGGGCCGGGCCAGGTGGCCCGGGTGTCAGAGCTGATCGCCGACGTCTACTTCGGCCCGGCCCGCGCCGGGGAGCATGGGGGAGCGGCATGATCGAGCTGGACGACAGGACACTGGCGTTCCAGCGCCAGGCCCGCGCGTGGGCGCAGGAACTCAAGCCCCTCGCCCTGGAACTCGACCAGGACCCGGACGCGATCCACCGCCATCTGGACGTGGCCATCGTGTCGTACCTGACCAGGATGACGGTGCCGCCCGAGTTCAATCCCGACCCGGTGGTCATCGACGGGCATCGCTTCTACGGCACCGGAACCCTGGAGCGGGTCGTCCTCGCCGAGGAGGCGGCGGTCGGTGACGCCGGCATGCTGCTGGCGTCACCGGGGCCGGTGATGTCGGGTGTGCTGGTCGATGCCATGGGCGACGAGCAGCAGAAGAAGTGGTTCTACAGCCGGATCATGGAGAAGCCCACCTGGACCTTTTTCGCCCTGACCGAACCGGACCGCGGCTCGGACGCGGGGGCGATGAGCACCACACTCACCCCGGACGGCGACCACCACTTCGTGCTCCGGGGGGCCAAGCGCTACATCGGCAACGCGGCCCGCGCCGACCTGGGCATCGTCTTCGCCCGCACCCGTCCAGGGCCGCTCGGCGTGACCGCGGTCCTCATCGAGACCTCGGCCGCCGGGCTCACCGCCGAGCCCCTGGAAACCATCGGGCTGCGCGGCCTGCGCCTCACCGCCGTCACCCTCGACGACGTCCGTGTGCCTGCCGACCAGGTGCTCGGCAGGCATCTGCGGGCCACCCAGCGGGGCATGTGGAGCGCGGTGCAAGGCCTGAACCGGCTCCGCCCCGGTGTCGCCGCGTTCGGCCTGGGCATCGCGCGGGCCGCCTACGAGTACGTCCTGGACAACCGCCGCACCCTGAACACGGCCGAACGTCACCGGCTCGACCGTCTCGCCCTCCGTCTGACGGAGCTCCGGCAGCTCATCTGGCGCTCGGCGATCGCCGTCGACGACAACGAACCGGCGGCCGGCTACCTGGCGTCCGCGGCGAAGGCACGTGCCTCGCGCCTCGCCGAGGAGGCAACGCTCGAAGCGCTCGCCTGCTTCGGCCCCGGCGCCCGGCTGGACCACCCCCTGCTGGACAAGCTCGCCCGGGACGCCCGCGGCGTGGAGTTCATGGAGGGAACCGGCAACATCCAGAAGCTCAACCTGTTCACGGGCCTGGTCCAGGGAAGTCTCCGCCGTGACTGACGCCGGCCTCGTACCGGCGAGCCGGCTCTGACATGGACGAGCCCAGGGTGGACGTCTGGACGGTGCCGCTGGACGCGCCGTCGGCCACGGTGGCGGCGCTGTCCCGGGGTCTGTCGGGGCGGGAGGCCGAGCATGCCGGCCGCTGTCGTTTCGCGGCCGACCGCAGGCGTTTCGTCGTCGCGCATGGCGCGTTGCGGCGGATTCTGTCCGGCTACCTCGACGTCCCTCCCGAGGAACTGCGCCTGGAGCGGGGACGTCATGGCAAACCACGGCTCGCGGACAGTCCCGGTCTGCGGTTCAACCTTTCCCATTCCGGTGAGCTCGCTCTGGTGGCGGTGACCCGGCACGCCGAGGTCGGGGTCGATGTGGATCGGCTGCGGCCGGGCCTGTCGGTCGAGCCGTTCGCCGAGCGCTTCTTCCCCGCGTCCGACGCCCGTTTCGTGGCGGCGGCCGCGGGCCCCACGGAACGCGCCGAGCGCTTCCTGCGGCTGTGGACCCGCAAGGAGGCAGTGGTCAAGGCCGCCGGCGCGCGCCTCACTCAGGGCCTGAGCCTGCCGGTGTGCCCCGACACAGACACAGACGCCGACGTCGTCCGCGATCCGTCCGGGCAGATCCGCGGCGTCTGGTCGGTGCGCGACCTGCCGGTGCCGGACGGCTATCTGGCGGCGCTGGCCGTCGCGGGGGCGGCGGCTCCCAGGATCTCGGTCAGGCATGCCCATCCGGGGAGCACGTGGGTGCGACCACTCAAGGGTGGCGTCAATTCAGCCCGGGAGAGGTGAGGTAGGCCTCCCAGCGGCCCTCGGGGCACAGGTCGGCTGCGAGTGTGAGCACCCGGCGCGGCTGCGGGCGTAGGCCGACGATCCTCAGAAGACCGCCGCGGTCGGTGACGGACCGGTCGATCGTGAGGACGAGATGGAGGAGAGCCGAGTCCACGAAGCCGACGTCGGCGAGGTCGAGGGTGAGTTGACGTACGGAAGGCGGCAGTTGGGTCGCCGCGCTCTCGATGGCGGACCGCGCACGGTCGTCGATGTCGTTGTCCACGGTCAGCGTGGCGGCGTGACCGCCGGGACTCAGGGAGATGTGAGTGCCCATTCTGCGGGCCCCTTTTCCGTGGGGGTTGGTGGCCGGTGAGCGGCCGCTGGGCTCCCTCCACCGTGTCACGTGGCGCCCCACACGTCGAACGGCCCGTGCGGGCGCGGTGCATGACGTGCGCGTTCAGGGGTAATCGCGCATCCGCGGCGGGCATTGCGACCCGCAGGCGAGAAGGTCATCAGCCCTGGCCGTTGTACACGCTGTTGTTGGAGGTAAATGTGTCCGTTGCCCAGAACCCCCTGTCCGTCGAGGTCGGCCTGCTCCGTGAGGATGTGGCCCTGATCACGGTGCAGGGCTATTTGGACGTCGACACCGCGACCGAGTTCCAGCACCATCTGGCCAACCAACTGCACCACGGCCGACGGCACTTCCTGCTCGATCTCTCGCAGGTGCCGTTCATGGACTCGTCCGGCATGAACATCATCCTCCGCGTCTACCAGGAGGCCCGAGAGCTGCCCGGCAGCGTCCACATCATCTCGCCCCCGCCCGCGGTACGACGGATTCTGGATCTGACCGGTGTCAGCATCACGGTTCCGGTGTCGGGGAGCGTCGAGGAGGCGCTCACCCTCGTCGACCAGCCGCACTCGTGACAACAGTTGCCGTTTGAAAACTATGAAGCCAAGGCAAGAGAGTGAGCTCGCACGCGCGGGAGGGGTCGGGGATGAAGTGGCGTCAGGCGCTACGGGCGGCGGACTCGCCGTCCTCGTGGATCTGTGCAGCCGCGGCGGCGCAGAACGCCTCAAGTCCCTTCAGCAGCGCGGATCGCTGGGAAGTCGGCATCTGCTCGAGCACGGACTGCACGGCGCTCTCCCGACGAGCGCGCAGGTCGGTGAGGAAGGCCCGTCCGCGTCGGCTCAGGTACAGCTCCAGCTCCCGCCGGCTCGCGATGGCGGCCCTGCGCTCCACGAACCCCACGGCCTGCAGCCGGTCGCACAGCCGGCTGGTCGACGGAGGCGTGGAGCCCAGCGCGTCGGCGAGCGTGCGCAGGTTGATGCCTTCGTTGTGTTCCAGGACGAACAGAACCCGCAGCTGCGAGGCGGAGACCGGCGCCGTCGAGGCCCGGCCCCACAGAACTTCGAGCAGTTCGGCCGCCTCGGAGGTCACGCGCGCGACCTCCTGGGGCCGCGGGCGAGGGTGCGAGATCGTCACCCCGACACCTTCTCAGTCTTACCCCGCCCTGTCAGCCCGCCCCGGCGCACGATGCGCGACAGCGGGCATGGTTCGGAAGGAACGGGCGCAGCCGTCGTCACGGTGCAGACGCGGCGGCGCGCCCTCGCACGGAATGACATGACCGACAACGTGAACAGATTCGTGGCCGCCGAGCGCGCCCTGCGCTCCGCGGCTCCGCACCAGCTGCCGACGACCGTCCGCGACGTGTTGTGCGGGCAGTACGGCGCCGAGAGCGTGGACCTGCTCCTGGTCGACTACGGGTCGACCGTGCTGCAGCCCGTGTCCGCGACGGCAGGTCCGTCGCGGACACTGCCGGTGCACGGCAGTGCGGCCGGTCGCTCCTTCGGGGCGCAGGAGCCGTTCGTGTCCCAGGGCGAGGGTGGGCGGACGCACGTGCACCTCCCCGTCACCGTGCGCGGCGACCGGCTGGGGGTGCTGTCGGTCATGCTGCCGCCCGGCACGCGGCCCGACGACGAACTGGCCGAACTGGCCGCGGTGGCCCAGGTCCTGGGGCACGAGGTGGTGGTGGCAGAACGCGACACCGACCTCTATCAGCGGGCCCGGCGCAAGGAGCGGCTCACGCTCGCCGCGGAGATGCAGTGGCAGCTGCTCCCGGCCCGGTCCTGCGCGGGACCGCAGTACGCGCTCGGCGCCCAACTGGAGCCCGCCTACGCGATCTTCGGCGACAACTTCGACTGGTCGGTGTCGGCCGACCGTCTCCTGCTCTACGTCACCAACGGCATGGGTGAGGGGATCGAGGCGTCCCTGCTGACCAACCTCGGGATCAACGCCTTGCGCAACGCACGGCGGGCGGGCATCCCCATCGCGGACCAGGCGGCCCTCGCCGACCAGGCCGTCTACGCCCAGTACCGGGGCGAGGCGTATCTGTCCGTCCTGCTCGTGGATCTCGAACTGGGCACCGGGCGCGTACAGATCGTCGACGCCGGCTCGCCCCGGATGCTGCGCATGCGGGACGGGACCGTGACCTCCGTCGACCTCGAGGCACAGCTTCCGCTCGGCATGTTCGAGGAAACCGACTACGTGGCGCAGGACTACCAGTTGCACCCGGGCGACCGTCTCCTGTTCGTCAGCGACGGGGTGCACATGGTCCCTGCGCCGGGTGGCGAACCGTACGGCGATCACGCTCTCGCGCGGGCCATCACGGCCACGCGGCTGTTGCCGGCCGCCGACGTACCGGCCGCGGTGCTGCGGGAACTGAGGGGGCATCGCGGCCGCCCGGAGCCGGACGACGACGCGTTGGTGGTCTGTCTCGACTGGTTCGGCAGGCAGCCGACGCCCTAGCGGGCCGGCCGACCCCGGACACCTGTCACGGAACAGAATCGTTACAGTTGTCGTTCGGCAACAGTTTGCGTCACCTGCGGCCGGACTTCGGCCACCGCGGGTCACGCGAGCGCACTACTCGGATGAGGTGAGAGCAGGTGCCGGAGCACGAAGCGGCAGTACGGCGAGGTTCGTCGGCGCAGGTGGTCGGGGACTTCCTGTACCGCCATCGCGAACGGATCGCCCAGCGCTGGGCCGACGAGCCGCTGTTCCGCAGCGTGTTCACCCTCTCGCGGGACGAGGCTGTGGAGGCGGCCCGGACAGTGATCGAGGCGTTGGCCCAAGTCGCCGAATCGGACCGGGTGTACGACACGGATGCCACCGGATTCGCGGTCGTGCGCGAGCAGTTGGCCCGCATGGCCGCCGCGCGTTCCCGCGCCGGGATCACCATGGCCCAGGTGTCGGCAGAGGTGGACGCCCTGCGCCCGCCCGTCGCCGACTTCCTCGTCGAGGAGTTTCCGGAGACAGCCGCCGAGCAGGTACGCGAGTGCACGACCGCGCTCACCGTGCTGATGGGGACACTGCGGCTGGTTGTGCTGGACACGGCGCTGTCCGAGGGACAGGCACTCATCGAGCGGCAACAGCTCCAGCTGCTCAAGGTGGCCACCCCCGTGATCAAGCTGTGGGACGGCGTCGTGGGCGTACCGCTGATCGGCACGCTGGACAGCGCGCGCAGCCAGGTCGTCATGGAGACGCTGCTGGAGGCCATCGTCGACCAGCACGCCCGCTTCGCGATCCTCGACATCACCGGCGTCCCCACCGTGGACTCGTTCGTGGCCCAGCACCTGATGAAGACGGTGGCGGCGGCCCGGCTGATGGGCGCTGTACGCCACCGCCGTCATCGCCCGCTTCCACCCCGACGAGCCCACCCTGACCTGGGCGGCCGCAGGTCACCCGCCGCCGGTGCTGCGGACTCCCGACGGCCAGGTCCACACGCTGGACGCCAAGCCCGGCGCGATGCTGGGCATCCCACTGAACCAGCAGATCGAAGACCACACCGTCCACCTCCCGCCCGGCTCGACCCTGGCCCTCTACACCGACGGCCTCGTCGAACGCCGCGCTCAGGGAATCGATCCGGGCATCGCCCGCCTCGCGGACGCACTCGCGGCGTTCGGACCCGCGGAACTGGAGGACCTGGACGGCTCGGCGGACCGCGTTCTGGACCCGCTCCTGGGCGACTCCGAACGCGACGACGACGTATGCCTGCTGCTGTGCCATGTCGCGCAGCACGCCATCGTCTGACAGTCATGCCGGTCGCCCCGTCTGATGCTCCTGCTGGTGAGCGAGGATCTCAGCGCAGTCGGCGTACGCGCAGTACCAGGTCGTCGGTGTGGTGCGCGCCGGCGCCGCCGTCGGGCGCTACGCGCGGCCGTTGCTCGTCCACCTCGATTTCCCAGTCGTCGTCAAGGAGATCGGCGACCATCGAGGGCCAGACATAGTCGGCCGGGTCGAAGCCGCCGTCGTCAGCGTGCTGGGTGTCCATCCCCGCGTGGTGCACGAGCAGCAGTACGCCGCCGGGTGCGACGGCGGCGAGCAGTGCCCGCTCGGCGGCGGCGTCAGGGGTGCGCAGCAGTGCCGGGTACTGCGCGGAGACCAGATCGAAGGAGGCCGGCGGGAGCGCTGCCTCGGTGAGTGTGGCGTGGACCCAGTGAATGGCGACGCCGGCGTCCCGGGCGTGCCCGGCCGCCCGCTCCAGTGCCACGCCGGAGACCTCGAGCGCGGTCACGTCCCATCCGCCGCGGGCGAGCCAGACGGCGTCCGCGCCTTCGCCGCAGCCGATGTCGAGCACGCGCCCGGGAGTGAGGCCGGCGACCTCGGCCACGAGCGCACCGTTGGGCCGGCCGCTCCACAGCTGTTGTCGGTCGGCGTAACGGTGGTCCCACTCTGCCCGCACGGCGGGGTCTCCGAGGTATCCGTCGGTGTGTGGTCCTGCTGCGATGTTGTCGGTCACGAGCCCACGGTCTCGGACCGCGCCCATGGCTGCCACTCTTGTTGCCGGTCCGGCAAAACGACGTTCATGAACCTGATCCCGGGCGGACGATCATCGGTGTCGGGCCCTGTGTGCCTTCCGCCTGCGTGAACGCGTGGCTCCGTTCCACTTTGGCCACATGCAGGCTGTAGCTCTGGTACCACTCGGCGCGCCCGCGCTTTTGCGCCGCGCGGTGCTCGGAGTTGGTTCGCCACTGGGTGAGGGCGTCGGCGTCGCGGAAGTATCCGACGGTGATGGACAGCCCGCCAGGGGTATGGGCCTGGTCCATCCCCAGGTATCCCGGGACTTCCTTGACCAGGTCTTCCATGCGTGCGGCGGTGTCGCTGTAGCCGCTCATGTCCTGGGTTCGCACCGTAGTGAAGACAGCCACGTAGTAGGGGGGTTCGAAGGCCTGGACGGGCGTGACAGGTGCCTCGGAGTCATGGCTCATGTCGTCACTGTAGGGCTGGGGCGCGTCCAAAGATCCGGTGTCTGTCCTGAACGGGTGCGGCAGCTGACAGCCGCTCAGGGGATCGCAGTGAGGGAGGAATTGGAGGGGCGAAGGTCACAGAAGCATATCGGGCATTTAGTGCTTCGATCTTCACGGAAGGCTCACAAGTTGGCTAAGTTGGTTACTGTCTGCACGACTCCCTCCGCTAGGTGGTCTCGTGCACTCTCGTACGGAAGGAGTGCCGTTTCCATGGCGCCGGAACGAACCTCGCCCCCCGAAGTGACCCCCTTCTCGGGCAGGGACAACTCCCTTGCTCCAAGGGAGGGCGAGGGGCCGAGCCGCGACGAGGTCCGGCGCAAGATCGACAGCCTCTACGACCGGGCCGAGAGCGACACAGGCACCTTCAACGCGACCCGCGCCGCCGCGATCCCGCGCCAGCGGGGTGCGGGCGGCCGCGACCGGTCCGAGGACGACATGCAGCCCGCGGTCGGAGCCCTTGCCCGGCAGTGGTTCGACGCCGCACGCGCCAAGCTGGGCCCGACCGTGCCGGTATCGCAGCCGGAGAGAAGGATGCCCGCCCGTCCCGACCGCGCGCCCCAGCAGGCACGACCCGCACGCCCGACGGAACGTCCCGCGCAACCCCTCGCCCTCGAAGCGCCCAAGGCGCCCACGGGCGCTGTACGGGAGTTGACCGGCGGATCAGCTCAGGCACCGACCGCAGGACTCCTTCCGGAGCTGCCCGCCCAACCCGTCGAGCCGGCCGCGGCAAGCGAGCCGAGGGTGGACGAGAGCGCCTGGCACACCGGAGCGCAGCCGGTCCTCGGCGGCGACGGGGCGGCGTGGCCGCTGTACCAGCCGGCCTCGGCGACCGCCCCGGAGCCCACCGCGACATGGCCAATCGCCCCAGACCCCACTGTGGGTACCTACCAGGCGGAGCTTCCCGCGCTCGGAGCGGAGACGTACGGTGCCGGTCCCGCGACCGACGCGACCGCAACGTATGCCATGGCTCTGCCGGCCGATCCCACCGCTGCCTACACCGCCGGCCCACCGGCCGACGTGACCACCGCGACCTATGGCGCCGGCCTGCCGACCGCCCCTGCGTTCGCCTTGGCGGCCCCTGCCCCGGCAGCGCCCATCGAGACGGCCGCCGCACCCGCCTACGCCTACGCCGCACCGCCAGTGGCCGCCGCCCCGACGGCACCGGTCACCTACACGGCACCCGAAGCTCCCTCCACCCCCCTCGCGTCCGCTGCCTACGGCGGATCCTGGCTGTCGGCGGACCCGGGCCACAGCACCCAGGCCGAACGAGTGATCGCCTTCGCTCGCGCGCAGATCGGTCGGCCCTGTGTATGGGGCGCGGTCGGGCCGGGATCGTACGACGCGCCCGGTCTCACCCAGGCCGCGTGGAAGGCCGCGGGCGTCACGCTGCCCCGGACCGTCCAAGCACAGTCGGGAATGGGGGTGCAGATCTCTCTCGCCGACGTCCGGGTCGGAGACCTGGTCTTCTTCCACGACGATCTCAGCCACGTGGGCATCTGGAGCGGGGACGGCATGATGGTTCACGCCCCGGGCCCGGGAGCGACCATCCGTGAGGAGTCGGTGTTCTTCGCCGGCCAGTCCGCGATCAAGGGCGCGGTCCGCCCGGCCTGACGCCCCGTTCCTGTCGGCTGATATCGGTCGTTCGAGTCGTCCTGAGCGGCCACCGCCCAGGCGGTAGGTCGCCGCGGCTTCCGTACCGAACACCATCGGCCCCGTCAGATCGCCGGTGAGCAGGGCGTCCTCACGGCACGTCAGGTCCCGGTCCGTGTATGTGTCCGCCGACTCGGCGAACCGGGCGAGTTGAGTGGGTGAAGCTTGGGCCTGTGATCGCAGCGCGGGGCATGGATGAGGCTCGCGGCCGTACCCGGCCGAGTCGACGGACACGACGCGCTGGAGGCGAGCCATGAATCAAACAGACGATCAAGCCAACCACACGACTCACCAGGTCCCGGTCCTCATTGTCGGCGGTTCCCTCGTCGGCCTGTCGACCTCGCTGTTCCTGGGCCGGTTGGGGGTACGGCACACGCTGGTGGAGCGCCATGCCGGCACTTCCATTCACCCTCGTGGGCGCGGCAACAACGTCCGAACGATGGAGCTGTTCCGGGCGGCCGGCATCGAGCCGGGGATCCGGGAGGCCGCCGCCACACTGGACGACAACCACGGGATCCTGCAGACGCCCACTCTGGTCGGCGAAGCGGGCGAGTGGCTCTTCAAGGAGATCGACGCGGGTGGCGCGCTGGCCCGCTTCAGCCCCAGCTCGTGGTGTCTGTGCAGTCAGAACGACCTGGAGCCGGTGCTGTTCGAGCACGCCGAGCGGCTCGGCGGTGATCTGCGGTACGGGACCGAACTGCTGTCGTTCGACAGTGACCCCTCCGGCGTCACCGCGGTGGTCAAGAGCCGGGAGACGGGCGAGCACACCACCATCCGCGCGGACTACCTCGTCGCGGCGGACGGCCCCCGCAGCCCCGTTCGCGAGCAACTCGGCATCGCCCAGAGCGGTCCTGGTGACCTGTTCAGCAACGTCAGCATCACCTTCCGGTCCCGCCGACTCGCCGATGTCGTGGGCGACCGCCGCTTCATCGTCTGCTATCTGACGGACCCGGAGGCCGACGGCGCGCTGCTGCCCGTGGACAACCAGGAGAACTGGGTCTTCCACGCTCCCTGGCACCCGGAACGCGGCGAGACCCTGGAGGAGTTCACCGACGAGCGGTGTGCCGAGCACATCCGGCGCGCGGTCGGAGTGGCCGATCTCGACGTGCAGGTCACCGGCAAGGCTCCGTGGAACGCCGCCCAGCGGGTCGCCCGCAGCTACCGGACCGGACGGGTCTTCCTGGCCGGTGACTCGGCCCACGAGATGTCCCCCACCGGGGCCTTCGGCTCCAACACCGGCATCCAGGACGCGCACAACCTCGCGTGGAAGCTGGCCGCGGTGCTCGGCGGATGGGCGGGGGAGGGGCTGCTGGACACCTACGACGCCGAGCGGCGCCCGGTGGCCGAGGCGACCAGTGCCCGCGCCGCCGCACGCTCGGTCGAGCACAGCCACCCCGGGTTCGCCCCGCCGCCCGGCATGGGCGGTGGCGGCGGTGGAGGTGGCCCGCAGCGCGGCATCCTCAACGTGGTCCTGGGCTACCGCTATCCGCAGGGCGCCGTCGTCGGCACCGACCCCGCGGCTCCGGTCGTACCGGAACGCTTCGATCTGTCCGGTGAACCCGGCAGCAGGGCTCCCCACTTGGCGGTACGTCACCGAGGTGAGCGGATCTCCACGTTGGATCTCTACGAACGGTCGTTCGTGCTGCTCAGCGACGCGGATGACCCGAGTGGCTGGCACGAGGCCGCCATTCGGCTCGCCGAAGACATGTCCGTCCCACTGAGTTCGTACCGGGTGGGCAGCGCTTCCGATGCCGAGCTGACGCCCGAGGGCGACACGGACTGGTCGGCCGTCCATGGAACGGCGCGCGGCGGCGCCGTACTTGTCCGGCCCGACGGGTTCGTGGCCTGGCGGTCCGCAGGGCCGGACCCGGACGCCGAGTCGGCACTGCGCCATGTCCTGACCACGCTGCTGGCAGCGGTCTGACCTCGGAAGACACGGCCGGCCGACCCCTCGACGGGGTCGGCCGGCCGTGTCACGCGGTCGTGACTTCGTTCCGCCGGGATCTGTGCGGGTTCACCCGTGTGATCGTCCTGAGTTGTGACGGGAGGTCAGCTGACTGACGGTGGATCACGTCGAGGGCGGGTCACATCAGCTGACGAAGTGCCAGCTGTCCGTCCCCCGACGGAGGGAACGTCAGATGCACTCTGCTCGCATGCTCCTGGCCACCGCGGCGGCTTCGACCGTCCTCGTCCTCGGCGCTCCCGGCGCCTATGCGGCCGGGAACGACTGGGAGGACCACACGGACTCCTCCTACAGCAAGGACCACGACAAGGAGCACGACAAGGAGCACGGCAAGGAGCACGGCAAGGACAGCAGCCAGGACTCGCCGCGCGGTGGCATGCACACCGGTGGTGGGGCCCTGACCGCGGTGAACGCGGACGGCTCGGACACCGCGAAGGACCCCAAGTTCGACCCGGAGACCTACAAGGACAAGGAGCAGGGCAAGGACTCCGGTAGCGGGAAGCAGGACGAGGACTCCTGGAACAAGGAGGACGGCGGCGACTCCTGGAGCAAGGAGGACGGCGGCGACTCCTGGAGCAAGGAGGAGAAGCCCAGCGGCGGAATGCACACCGGAGGCGGCGCGTTGGCCTCGCCTGCCGTGACCGCGGGTGGGCTGGCCGTCCTGGCGGTGCTCGGAACCGGTCTGTACTCGGTGCGCCGCAAGAAGACCGCCGGAAGCGTGGCCTGACCCATGCCGGATGCGATAGCCGCTGTGGCCGCCACGCCCGTGCAGCGTGGCGGCCCCGCCGGCTTTCCCCGTGCTCCGTCCCTCGTCCGATTTGCTGCCGTGCCCTGGTGAGGTGGTGTCCGATGGCAGTTCCCCCGTCCCCCGCAGACAACCCTTCCCGTACCAAGGTGATGGTGATCGGCGCCGTGGCCGCCCTGGTGCTGGCCATCAGCCTGCTCGGCGGCAATGACACCGCGTCCGACACCGCGTCGTCCGACGCCCCCCGCCCGTCGCGGCCCGCTCACACCGCCGCGGCGGCTCCGCCGGCCGCACAGCCCGCGGCGAAGCATCTGCCGCGATCGAGGCCCGTACGCCTGCTCATTCCGAAGATCTCCGTCGACGCCCCTTTCATGGAACTCGCCATCGGCCGCACAGGACAGCTCGAGCCGCCCCCGGCCGCCGACACCAACCTCGTCGGCTGGCACGCCAAGGGAGCGTCCCCCGGAGAGGCGGGCACGTCGATCATCGCCGGGCACGTCGACACGGCGACGTCGGCGGCCGTCTTCGCGGACCTCGGCGAACTGGAGAAGGGGGACGTCTTCCACGTCAGACGAGCCGACGGGCGCAAAGCGTCCTTCGTGGTCGACAGCGTGGAGACGTTCGACAAGGAGAACTTCCCCAGCCGGCGCGTGTACGCCGACACGGCCCAGGCACAGGTCCGGCTCATCACCTGTGCGGGTGACTACGACCGCACGGTCAGGGACTACACGGACAACCTGGTGGTCTTCGCTCACCTCGTCTGAGTCGGCCCTGCCTTCCCTGGCGGTCGGTCACCCGGGCAGTGGCATACGAGTCGCGCGCCTGTGGGAGCGGGATCAGGATCGAGGAGATCGAGGCACGTCGGCGTCTCATCGACGTGGCTGAGATCCGTCCGCTTCTGCCCTCGCGAAGGAGATGTGCGCAGAATGACCACCACGTCCGAACGTGTTCCGGAAACTCTCATGCGACAGGCGGCGCAACGCGTCTCCCAGTCAGTGTTCGACGGCTCCCCGCTTCGCGTAGTCCTGCTGGTGGACGTCTACGACGGTGCCCAGCAGCAGTTCCTGGAGGCGTACGAGCAGCTGTGCAACCAAGTCGCGTCCGTCCCCGGGCATGTCAGCGACCAGCTGTGCCAGTCCATCGAGAATCCCTCCCAATGGCTCATCACGAGTGAGTGGGAAAGCGCCCCGCCCTTCCTCACCTGGGTGAACAGCGAGGAACACGTGCGGATGGTGGAGCCACTGCACAGCTGCGTCCGCGACACCAGGTCGCTTCGCTTCCACATCGTCCGCGAGACCGGCGGTCCGGCGGCGGAGACCGAGCCCGGCACGCGTCGCCTCCAGGTGGCACCGAGGATCGGCGACGGGCTGATCCGCCACGCGCTCACCTTCACGGTCAAGCCCGGCAGCGAGAAGAAGGTGGCCAAGATCCTGGCCGGGTACACGTCACCGGAGCCGCGGGTCGACGACACCACCCAACTGTGCCGCACCTCCCTGTTCATGCACGGCAACCGGGTGGTCCGGGCCATCGAGGTGCGGGGCGACCTGCTCGCCGCGCTGCGCCACGTCGCCAGGCAGCCCGAGGTGCGGGCCGTCGAGGAGGCCATCAACCCCTATCTGGAGCAGGACAGGGACCTCGACGACCCCGAGTCCGCCCGGGTCTTCTTCACCCGGGCGGCGCTGCCCGCCGTACACCATGTGACGGCAGGCCAGGAGAGTCCGGACGCGGTGCGGCACGCGCTGTACTACCCGGCCCGTGAGGGTTGCGGCATGCGGCTGGCCGAGTTGCTCGCCCGCCAGGACGAGGCCGCGGCGGACGATCCGCACGGCCCGGTGCTGCGCAGCACGATCTTCCAGCGCGACGACGTCGTTGTACGGCTGGTCGACGTGCGCGGCGGCCTCGACACCGACCCGAGTCCCGTGTTCGGTCTCACGGATCGCACCCAGGCGGCCGAGCTGACGGAACTCCTGGACGGCGGAGC
Organism: Streptomyces sp. NBC_00019; assembly: GCF_045041015.1. Lineage (NCBI taxonomy): Bacteria > Bacillati > Actinomycetota > Actinomycetes > Kitasatosporales > Streptomycetaceae > Streptomyces > Streptomyces sp. NBC_00019. The sequence goes on along the minus strand of NZ_CP108302.1, from coordinate 873,164 downwards.
CCTCGGAGCGGACGCTCCGGCGCTGAAGGACGGCGCCCCCGCTCGCCTCCTCACGGTCTCGCGCATGGAACTCGTCACCGACCGTCGCGCGCCCGACGCCTGACTGCCGGCACCTGGGCCGTGACGGCCACGCCCCCTGTCGATGCTGCACATGTTCGGAGGAACGTCGTGAACAACCGCCATCCCGGAATCGTGGATGTCAGCGAGGTCGAGCCCAACACTCGGCGCGGTGGCGACCTGCGTGCCCTGCTCACCCCCACCACCGTCGGCTCGACCAGCGGCTTCATGGGCGTGGCCATCATCCAGCCCGGCGACCGCATCGCCGAGCACTACCACCCGTACTCCGAGGAGTTCATCTACGTCCTGTGCGGGCAACTGGAGGTGGACCTGGACGGTGAGCCTCACCCGCTGCAGCCCGAGCAGGGGCTCCTGATCCCCACTCACATGCGCCACCGCTTCCGCAACGTCGGCAAGGTGGAGGCCCGCATGGTCTTCCACCTCGGCCCGCTCGCCCCGAGCCCGCCGCTCGGCCATGTCGACACCGAGGACGCCGACGGCGTACCGATCGTGGTGGAGGCGGCCCACGGGGGTGCGGGACGGACGGCCGAGCGATCTCAGGTCCGTTCATGACGAGGCGCGTGGCGGTCACTGGCCTGGGCATCGTCGCTCCGGACGGCATCGGCATACCGGCGTTCTGGGATCTCCTGTCCAACGGGCGTACGGCGACACGGGGCATCACGTTCTTCGACCCGTCCGGGCTGCGTTCGCGGATCGCCGCCGAGTGCGACTTCGACCCGGTGGCCCACGGGCTGGACGCGGAGCAGATCGCACGGTGCGACCGGTACATCCAGTTCGCCCTGGTCGCCGGGGAGGAGGCCGTACGGGACTCCGGCCTCGACCTCGCGGCGGAGAACCCGTGGCGCGTCGGGGTCTCCCTGGGCACCGCGGTCGGCGGCACCACCCGGCTGGAGAACGACTACGTACTGGTCAGCGAGCGCGGCAAGCGCTGGGACGTGGACCACCGGGAGTCCCGCCCGCATCTGCACCGGGCGTTCTCGCCCAGCACACTCGCCTCGGCGGTGGCGGAGCGGTTCGAGGCACGCGGGCCGGTGCAGACCGTCTCCACCGGCTGCACCTCGGGACTCGACGCGGTCGGGTACGCCTTCCACGCGATCGAGGAGGGCAGGGCCGACGTGTGCATCACCGGCGCCTCGGACTCGCCGATCTCACCGATCACCATGGCCTGCTTCGACGCGATCAAGGCCACCTCTCCGAACAACGACGACCCGGCCCACGCCTCACGGCCCTTCGACGCCGACCGCAACGGGTTCGTCATGGGGGAGGGCGGCGCGGTACTCGTCCTGGAGGAGCTGGAACACGCGCTGGCCCGCGGCGCGCACGTGTACTGCGAGATCAGCGGCTACGCCACCTTCGGCAACGCCTACCACATGACCGGTCTGACCACCGACGGCCTGGAGATGGCCCGGGCCATCGAGGACGCCCTCGACCAGGCCCGGCTCGACGCCACGGCGATCGACTACGTCAACGCGCACGGATCGGGCACCCAGCAGAACGACCGGCACGAGACGGCCGCGGTCAAACGCGTCCTGGGCGCGCACGCCTATGACACGCCCATGAGCTCCATCAAGTCCATGGTGGGCCATTCGCTCGGCGCGATCGGCGCGATCGAGGTCGTGGCCTGTGCGCTGGCCCTGACCCACCAGGTTGTCCCGCCCACCGCGAACTACGAGACCCCGGACCCCGAGTGCGACCTGGACTACGTCCCGCGCGTCGCCCGCGAGCGAAGACTGAACAGTGTGCTCTCCGTGGGCAGCGGGTTCGGCGGCTTCCAGTCCGCGGTGATCATGAACCTGCCGAGGGAGAAGACACGATGAGCGAACCGCATCCTCGGCGCGCGGCCATCACCGGAATCGGACTGGTCGCGCCCAACGGAACCAGCACCGAGACCTTCTGGAAGTCGACCAGGGAGGGCATCAGCGTCCTGGACCGGATCACCCGGGAAGGATGCGGGCACCTGCCGCTACGAGTGGCCGGTGAGGTCCGGGACTTCGATCCGCCGACCGTGGTCGAGGAGCGCTACCTCGTCCAGACCGACCGGTTCACACACTTCGCGATGGCCGCGGCCGACCAGGCGCTCGACGACGCCGGCCTCGACCGGACCGAGACGGACGCCGCGCCGTTCTCCGTGGGCGTGGTCACCGCGGCCGGTTCCGGTGGCGGCGAGTTCGGGCAGCGGGAGCTGCAGCAGCTGTGGGACAAGGGCAGTCGCTTCGTCGGGCCGTACCAGTCCATCGCCTGGTTCTACGCCGCGAGCACCGGCCAGATCTCCATCCGCCGCGGCTTCAAGGGCCCTTGCGGTGTGGTCGCCGCCGACGAGGCCGGCGGCCTCGACGCCCTGGCGCATGCGGCGCGGGCCGTGCGGCGCGGCACCGACGTGATGGTGGCCGGTGCGACCGAGGCGCCACTGGCTCCCTACTCGATGGTCTGCCAGCTCGGCTACGAGGAGCTGAGCGCCGTCGACGACCCGGAGCGCGCCTACCGCCCGTTCACCGCCTCGGCCTGCGGATTCGTGCCCGCCGAGGGCGGCGCCATGCTCGTCGTGGAAGCCGAGACCTCGGCCCGTCGACGGGGTGCGCCCGTGCGGGCCACCCTGGCGGGCTACGCGGCGACGTTCACCGGCGCCTCCCGCTGGGAGCAGTCCCGGGAAGGGCTGGCCCAGGCCATCCGGGGCGCCCTGGACGAGGCCGGCTGCGCCCCCGAGGAGATCGACGTGGTCTTCGCCGATGCCCTCGGCGTACCGGAGGCGGACCGGGCCGAGGCACTGGCGATCGCGGACGCCCTGGGCGCGCACGGCAGTCGCGTCCCCGTCACGGCGCCGAAGACGGCCATCGGCCGGAGCTACTCGGCGGCGCCCGTTCTGGACGTCGCCGCGGCGGTGCTCGCGCTGGAACACGGTCTGATTCCGCCCACCCCCAACGTCTTCGACATCTGCCACGAACTCGACCTCGTGACCTCCCGTGCCCGCGCCGCCGAACTGCGCACGGCGCTGGTCCTCAGCCGAGGACTCATGGGGTCGAACTCGGCGCTCGTGCTACGGCTCGGCGCCGGCGACGCCTCGTGACGAGGCATCGCGAGCATCCATCACACAGCACCCGACACGAAGCAGGGAGAGAAACCGCATGAGTGACCGAATCACCGTGGAGGAGCTCGCCGAGCTCATGAAGAAGTCCGCCGGAGTCACCGTCTCCCCGGAGGAACTCCAGCAGCGGTACGACACCGGCTTCGACGCCTTCGGCATCGACTCCCTCGCGCTGCTCGGCATCGTGGGCGAGCTGGAGAACCGGTACGGCACACCCATGCCTCCCGACGCCGAGAAGAGCAAGAACCCCCGGCAGTTCCTCGATCTCGTCAACAGCGCGCTTCTGGCGGGTGCCTGACATGGCCGGGCACACGCAGAACGAGGTCACCATCGCCGCGCCGCTCGACCTGGTCTGGGACCTGACCAACGACGTGGCGAACTGGCCGCAGCTGTTCAGCGAGTACGCCTCCGCCGAGATCCTCTCCCAGGAGGGGAACAGGACCACCTTCCGGCTGACCATGCACCCCGACGACAACGGCAAGGTGTGGAGCTGGGTCTCGGAGCGCGAGCCGGACCGAGACACGCTCAGCGTGCGGGCCCGCCGCGTGGAGACCGGACCCTTCGCCTACATGAACATCGTGTGGGAGTACGAAGAGGTACGCGAAGGCACCCGCATGGTGTGGACCCAGGACTTCGCGATGAAGCCGGACGCACCGGTCGACGACGACTGGATGACGGACAACATCAACCGCAACTCCAAGGTCCAGATGGCCCTGATCCGGGACCGCATCGAGCAGGCCGCGACGGAACGCCGGCCCGCGCCGATGCTCTCCGACTGACCGGGACGGAGGACAGGACGATGCACCAAACCCTGATCGTCGCCCGCATGGCACCGGAGTCGGCCCTCGACATCGCCAAGGTGTTCGATGAGTCGGACCGGGGGGAACTGCCGCACCTCGTGGGAGTCGCCCGGCGCAGCCTCTTCCAGTTCGACGACGTGTACCTGCACCTCATCGAGTCGGAGCGGGACCCCGGGCCCGCCATCGCGAAGGCGGCCGGTCGCCCCGAGTTCCGGGACATCAGTGAACGGCTGTCGGCGTACGTCACCGCGTACGACCCGGCGACCTGGCGTTCACCGAAGGACGCGATGGCGCGCTGCTTCTACACCTGGGAGCGCGACGCCGCCTCCTGAACCACCCGCACGAACCGCCGGTCGCCGGGCACGCAATCCTCGCGTGCCCGGCGACCGGCGGTTCGTGCGGGAGCTGCCCAGGGGACGTGGTCACCCGGGGACGGTGCAGTCGAACGCGTGCAGATAGGGATTGACCGGGCTGACGTCGTCGATGACCAGGCCCGCCTCCGTCAGCCTGCCCGCCATGCTGGCGGTGGTGTGCTTGGCGCCGCCCACGTTGAGGAGCAGCAGCAGGTCCATGGCGGTGCTGAACCGCATGGAGGGCGTGTCGTCGACGAGGTTCTCGATGACCACGACCCGCGATCCGGGACCGCCCGCCTCGATGACGTTGCGCAGCGTGCGGGTCGTGCTGTCGTCGTCCCACTCCAGGATGTTCTTGATGACGTAGACATCGGCCCGGACCGGGACGGCCGTACGGCAGTCACCGGGCACGAGGCGCATCCGGTCCGCGAGTGCGCCTCCCGCCCGCAGCCGTGGGTCGGCGTTGTCCACCACGCGCGGCAGGTCGAGCAGAGTGCCGTGGAGCGAGGGGTACTTCTCCAGCAGACTCGCCACCACATGCCCCTGGCCACCGCCGATGTCGGCGACCGACGTGGCCCCCGACAGATCGAGGAACTGGGCGACGTCCCGCGCGGACTGCACGCTGGAGGTCGTCATGGCACGGTTGAAGACGTCGGCCGATTCGGGGGCGTCCTCGTTGAGGTAGGGGAAGAACTCCTTGCCGTACAGATCCTCTACGACGTTACGGCCGGAGCGCACCGCCTCGTCCAGCCTCGGCCACGCGTCCCAGGTCCACGGCTCGGTGCACCACAGCGCGATGTCGCGCAGGCTGTGCGGATCGTCCTCGCGCAGCAGCCGGGACATGTCGGTGTGTGTGAACGTCCCGTCCGGCCGCTCGGCGAAGATGCCGTAGCAGGACAGGGCGCGCAGCAGCCGTCGTAGGGGCTTGGGTTCGGTCTTCACCGCGGCCGCGAGGTCCTCCACGGCCAGCGGGCTGTCACCGAGGGCGTCGGCGACCCGCAGCCGAGTGGCCGCGCGGAGGGCGGCCGCACACGCCGCACCGAACACGAGCTCCCTGAGCCGCATGGACGGCGGCGGTGCGGCCTGTGCGGGCTGGGTGGCCGGTGACGTCTTGGTGGTCTGCGCAGTCGTCATGTGCCGCCTTTCTTCTTCGAGTTCATGAGCGACTCCACGGCCGTCAGCACAGTCCCGCGGGCTTGGACGCCCGGCAGGAGTTGCCCTGGAAGGTGTTGCCCTCGCCGGTGTCGGTGTTGACGAGGTCCGCCGGGGCGTTGTCCTTCAGCACGTTGTCGGTGATCCGGTTCCGCTCGCTGGTGGCGCCCACGAAGCTCTTGAACAGGACGATGCCGCCCGACAGCGAGGAAGGGCCGGCGTTGCCCGTGACCCGGTTCCTCGTCACCAGCGTGTCCTCGGCTCCGGTCAGCACGATGCCGGAGCCCTGCAGAGCCTCGAGCCGCGCGGTCTTCGGGCAGGACTTGTTGTTCCGCGCGACGCGGTTGTCGCGCACGGTCAGGGCGCCGGCCCTCGGCGCGTTCTCGTCGCCCACGACGAAGACGCCCGCGCAGTTGCCGATGACTTGGTTGTGCGCGACGGTGAGGTTTCGCAGCCGCCGGACGGTGAGGCCGACTCGATTGCCTTCCAGGAGGTTGCGTTCGACCACCGTTCCTTCGGTGTCCGCGGCGCCCTCGTCGGACCCGACCGTGTTCGCGAGGAACAGGCCGGCGTCGCCGTTGTTCCGGGCGGTGTTCTTGCGGAACACACTGCGGACCGAACGTTCCTGAGCGATGCCCCAGACCCCGTTCTTCACCGCGGTCACGTTCTGCACGGTCAGTCCGTCGGTTCCCACCGAGAACACTCCGGCCTTGGCGAAGCCCGTCACGGTCAGGGAGGCGACGGTGACGCCCTTGACGTTCTTGTCCTTCTTCCCGCCCACGCAGATGCCGTTGCCGCCCTCGCCACAGCTGTCGGCAGCCTTGGTCGTGGCCGGCTTGAGGACGGTGCTGCGGCCCATGCCGCGCAGGGTGAGGTCGGGCGTAGTCACCTTGACGCTCTGGCGGTAGGTGCCGGGGGTCAGGAGGACGGTGTCTCCTGGATCGGCGGCGTCCACCGCCGTCTGGATCGACTCCCCCGGAAAGACCACGTGGGTCATCTGGTGGTCTGCAGCAGCGGGAGGAGCGGCAGCGAGCCCCACCCCGGTGATCGCTGTCGCGCACGCCAGGTAGGCGATATGAAGTTTCATCATATTCTGCACGCTATGACCCAATAGTCCGCGAATGGTCTCGATAGCCCATCCGGCGGCGTGTCATGGCGCCTTCCTCGGTTGCCGACGCCAGGTTCCTGGTGCGGCGCGGCAGAGCAGACTGCGAGCATGACCAAGAACTGGCAGTCCAGCACTGGCACTTCGTACGCGGCCGTGCTCGTCGACGTCGATGGCGTACTGCGCCACTGGCCCGCTCACGACGGGATCGAGCACCGTCACGGACTGCCTTCCGGTGCCCTTGCCGCCGCGGCTTTCGCGCCTGCTCGCGTCCACCCGGCCGTAACTGGGGCGCTCACGGATGAACAATGGCGGTCCGCCGTGGCCGTCGACCTTGCCAGGACCTGCGGATCCCGGGACCGTGCCCGCGCCGCCGTGGCTGCCTGGTCGGCACTTGTCCCGACAGTGGACCGCGAACTGGTCGCCCTGCTCAGCCAGGTCCGGACCGTCGCCTCGGTGGCCCTGGTCTCCAACGGAACCACCCGACTGGAGGAGGACCTCGCCCGCCAGGGACTGGATGCCGTGGCGGACACGGTGGTGAACACCGCCCGCATCGGCGTGGCGAAGCCGGATCCCCGGGTCTACCGGATCGCTGCCGAACGCGTCGGGGCCCCGGCCGGCCGATGCCTGTTCATCGACGACACAGCCATCAACGTCACGGCCGCCCGGGACGCAGGAATGGCTGCCCTCCACTACCGCCGACTCGACGAACTGCGCACGGTGCTCGCACCACTGCTCGGACAGGTGCAAGCCATGCGGTCAGAGCATCACCGTCAGTAGGCTCAGGTCGGTGGAAAATCAGCGCCTGCGGCCGCCTCGTGCGGGCCATCCGGTGCCGATACCCGCGAGATGCAGGGCCAGGGCGGTGAGCCCGAGCAGCATCACGTTGGTTGAGCTGAAAGCGTCGTTGGTGGAGATCTCGGCCGCGTTGATCAGGAAAGCGACGAAGAACAGGATTGCGGAAATGATGGCCAGCAAGGTGACCGTCCCTTCGTCGGGGGCTCGTCGTCTACTTGCCGTCCGGGTGCCCCCAAGTCGCAGGAAAACACGACCGATTGTGACCTGATTAACTCCCCGCTGATGGGCGCACTGTCACCTGGCCGTGGCGTCGGTACGGGTGAAGGTGCCCAGTCCCTCGCTGTCGAGGTATTCGACGGTGAAGGACTTCCCGTTCGGGGCGAAGGAGACCCCGGTCGGGCCGACCGCGTTTTCGCCCGCGGTCTCGAAGCTGAACGTGTCGCCGTCGTAGTGCGTGAGCCGGTACGACTGGGGCTCGGGCCCCAGACGGAGCGTGAGAGCACCGCTGTCGTCGGCGACGACCTGGGCCCGACCGTAGTAGTCGCTGTCGTACGTGCCGGTGTAGGTGTCGGCAGCCTTCGCGGGCGCGGCATCGGAGGGCGGGTGGGCGTAGTCGGTCTTGGACCGGCCCGCGTCCTCCTGCTGCTGGTACACCGAGTCCACGAGGGGTATCCAGTCCCGACTGATCTTGCCTTCCTGCGCGATGTCGAAGAAGTCGAGGGCGACGGCGTCGGCGACCCCGACCGGTGAGGTGTTGGTCAGGACGACGATGCCGAGCTGCTCGCCGGGCAGCATCGTGACGTTGGTGTGCGCGCCCGACGCGAACGCTCCCGTGTGCGACAGCCTGAGCCGACCCTCGTCGTCGTAACTGACGTTCCAGCCAAGGCCGTAGAAGCCGGTCCGGCCGGCCGGGGCGTGGGGTGGGGAGGCGACGGACTCGGGCCAGTGGGTGCGCTCCAGGGCCTCGGCGTCGATGATCTGCTTGCCGTCGAGCTTGCCGTCAGCGAGCTGAAGCTGCAGCCACGTCGCCATGTCCCGGGCAGAAGAACTGACGCCGCCCGCGGGGGACTGTGCGTCCGGATCCCGTACGAGCTCCGCCTTCCAGTCGCCGTCGGCCGTCTTGACGTGGCCCCAGGCGCGGTCGGCGGCCTTCGCGTAGTCCTCGAAGAGGGAGCTGGTGGAGTTCATGCCGGCCGGCTTGTAGAGGGTGTCGGCGGCGAGCTTCTCCCAGGAGACGCCCTTCTCGTCCGCGACGGCCTGGGCGGCGGCCGTCAGGCCGAAGTTGGTGTAGGCGTAGCTGGCGCGGAACGGCGCGAGCGGCTCGTAGCGCAGGTGGGACAGGATGTACGCGCGGTCGTAGCCGAGGTCTTCGAGGAGGTCGCCGGCGTGGTCGGGGAGGCCACTTCGGTGCGAGAAGAGGTCGGCGACCGTCACGTGTGAGGTGACCCATGGGTCCTTGAGGCGGAAGTCCGGCACGTTCGGGGCGACGGGCTCGCCCCAGCCCTCGACGCCCACCGCTCCGGAGACCACGGTGGAGGCGATCGGCTTCGAGACGGAGGCGAGCTGGAAGACGGTGTCGGCGTCGACAGCTGCTTTCTCGTCGGCCTTGCGTACGCCGTAGCCCTTCAGGTGGATGACCTTGCCGTCGTGGACGACGGCGACGGCCACGCCGGGTGTCCCCGTGCGCTTCATGGCCGCCCGGACCACTCCGTCGAGCTGGTCCACGGCGCGCTGGACCTCTGCGTCGTCGAGCTGGGGCGGAGGCTGGGCCGGGGGCGGAGAAGGTCCCGGTGCCATGGCGCCCAGCAGCGTCGTCAGCCCGGCTGCGGCAATCCATCGCAGAGTGCTCACCCTTCCATTGAAATACCTTCGGTGAGGTCTGTCGCGCGCAGCCGCTGCTGGTGTCGGCGGAGCTGTCAACCCTGACGATCGGCAGGGGTCGCTGTTGCCGTTCGGCTCGGGTTCGTGGCTGTCCGCGCTTCTACGTTCAGGACCCATGGAACAAGAACCGCGACGGAACATCAGAGCTGGTCGGCTGCTTGGGGCTTGGGGCGTCCTGGGTGCGGGGGCGGGTGCGGTCGTCTGGCTCTCGCCGGGTGGGCTGGGTGACGCCGGTGCCGTCCAGGTCACGGGTGGGGCATCGGCGTCCGGGTACCGGTCGGTGACGCGGGCGGTGGCGGACGCGCCGTCGTGGCTGGGCCCCCTCCTGGAAGCAGCCACCGAGGGCACGCTGGTGATTCTGGGAATGCTGCTGGCCTGGACGTGGTGGACAGCAATGCGTCGCAGAGATGCGCGAGGGGTCGCCGGATCCGTGTTGACCGGGCTCGGCACCGTCGCGGCCTACGCGGTGAGCGAGGCCGTGAAGCTGGTGGTGGACGAGGAGCGACCGTGCCGTGCGCTGCGCACCGGGGTCGGCCTCGTCGCGGAGTGCCCCGGCGCGGGGGACTGGTCCTTCCCGAGCAACCACGCCACCCTGGCCGCCGGGATGGCCGTCGGCCTGGGCGTGCTACGGCCGCGCCTTGCCGCGGTCACGCTGTCGCTGGCCGGGGTCGCCGCGTTGCTGCGTGTGATGGTGGGGGTGCACTACCCGCACGATGTGCTCGCCGGCGCGATGTGTGGCGCCACGGTGGTGATGGCCGTACTGCTGATGTTCCTGCCGTCGGCGCAGCGGGCGGCATCACGGCTGGTTCGGCGGGGGCACGATCCCGGCCTCGTGGGCGACGACCGCGGCAGCGGCCCGGTTGTCGACGCCCAGCCTTCCCAGAAGGGAACTCACATGGGCCTTCACGGTCCCCTCCACCACGTGCAGCCGCCGGGCGATCTGCCCGTTGGACAGGCCGCTGCCGAGGAAGGCCAGTACCTCCCGTTCCCGGGCGGTCAGGGAGTCGACCCGGGCGCGGGCGACGGCGCGCCGGCCGGCCAGAGCGCCCGCGCCCGTCGCGGCAAGGTGCGCGACGACCCGGGCCGCGACCTTCGGTGACAGGTAGGCGGCACCGTCGGCAACCGCCCGGATCCCGGTGATCAGTTCCTCGGGTTCGCCCGACTTGATCAGGAAGCCGGCAGCGCCACCACCCAGGGCCCGCAGGATGTAGTCGTCCTCACCGAACGTCGTCAGCATGACCACGCCCGTGCCGGGCGAGGTGCTGCGGATCTCCGCTGCCGCGTCGATGCCGTTCATCCCCGGCATACGGATGTCCAGCACAGCCACCCCGGGGCGGTGACGCCGGGTCAGCTCCACGGCCTCGCGTCCGTCACCTGCCTCGGCGACGACCTCGATGCCCGGATCCGAGGCGAGAACGGCGCGTACTCCCGCCCGGATCATCGGCTCGTCGTCGGCGATCAGCACCCGGATCATCGGACCCTCACGGGGTGAGAGTGTCCCGGGACACCAGGATGCCGTCCCGGAAGCAGAGCCGGTACGCGTCGCCGGACCGGTCGTCGAACCGGTCGGCCGTTATGGCGTAGTACTCGCACGTTGTGCCGTCTCCTGTCGGCTCGGCCGTCGGCGGTCGGTGGTTCGTCTGCCGCGCGGGGAGGAAACGCTCCACCTCGGAGCGATCTTGCCCCACTCGCAGACGCGCGAAGTCACCAGGTTCCAGGACCGATCGGGACGCCGAGAGCATCTCCCACCCCGTGAGCGCTCCGCTCAGCACCGCTCCCGCCACCAGCGGCACCATGACCGCAGCCACCAGGGTCCGGCCGGCCCGGCGCCGGGCACGGCGATGCTCCTGCGGCAACTCCTCGTCAGCCCGAGAGACCGCGGGTGCAAGGAGCCGCGTTGACGCTGACGACGGCGCGTGCGGGAGCCGTGCGCCGACGGCATAGCCCCCGTCGCGCGGACCATGGTCGAACGACCCGCCGGCCAGTCGCACCCGTTCGTCGAGACCGATGAGATCATGCCCGCCGCTCCGGGGCCGGGGATGCGGGTCGACCGCGGACGATGGCGGCCCGTTCTCCACGACGACCTCCGACTCCGTTGCCTTATGCGTCACTTGGACGGTCACCGTCGCGCCGGGCGCGTGCTTGGCGACATTGGTCAGCGCTTCCTGCACGACCCTATGAACCGCTCGCTCGACCACCGGTGGCAGGTCGTCCGCCGTGCCGTCGGTGCGGAGCTTCACAGCGAGCCCGGCCGCGGAGGCCTCTGCGATCAGGCCTGCAAGACTGGCGCCGTCAGGGTCCGGCGGCGTGTCGACGCCCTCCTCACGCAAAACACCGATCACCTCGCCGAGACGCTCCACCGAGGCCGCCGCCCTGGCCCTGATGTCACCTGCCGCCTTTCGATGCTGTTCTGCCAGGTCAGGCGCGAGCTTGAGGGCGCCGGCCGACAGGGCGATCAGGCTGAGGTCATGGCCCAGTACGTCATGCATGTCCTGCGCGATACGTGCCCGCTCGCGCAGCCGGGCCCGCTCGAGCACCAACTCCTGCTCGCGTTGCAGCTGCCCCGCGCGCTCCCAACCGGCCTGGACAAGCTGCTGATAGTGACACCAGAACCGGCCCGCGAACCAGGGCACCATCATGGCGACCACCACGACGGTCACGAACCGGCCCGCCAATGACAGCCAAGCGGGCACGACGGACAGCGCCACCACCCCGGCCGAGAGAAGCCCGACCAGAGCGAGCACGGTCGGTGCCATCCGTCCGGGCCGTCGCCCGGCCAGGAACGCGGCGACGGCAGCGGGGACGGCCCACCACAGGTTCACCATGCTCAGACCGGCAGCCGTCATCGCGCCCGCCGTCAGAAGGCCCCCGGGGGCAAGGGGCTGTCGGTACAAGGCCGTTCCGGCCCCACTGTTGATCACCATGCTGTCCACGGAGGTGACGGTACGGACATCGGGAGCGGTCCGACACTGCCGAAAGTCCAATCTGCGTCGGCAACCGGCAACCGGCAACCGGCGAGCGGTGCTTCAAGGTCCCCCCGCTGCCCGCCTCACCAGGTCTTGCCGGCCTGCTCTCGGGTCGTGCGGTTGACCCGGTTGAAGAAGTTGGGCATCGCGATCTCCAGGGTGATCGCCCCCAGTTGCTCCTCGCTGAAGTGGCCGGCGGCGGCGTCCCAGACCTCGTCGGTCACGCCCGGTGCGCCGTCCTGGAGCCGGGTGGCGGACTCGGCCAGAGCGAGGGCCGCCCGCTCCTCCTCGGTGTAGAACGGCGTCTCGCGCCACGCGACCACGTTGTGCAGCCGCTCCTCCGTCTCACCGGCCTTCTTCGCCGACTCGACCGAGGCGAAGACGCAAGGTTACCTGCGCCCCTTCGGGCACGTCATCACCCATGACGGAGCAGCGCCGAGGAAGGTAACAACATGTCCGACACCAGCCCGACGGACCCGATGGCCGCGATGTTCGAGGCCCAGGGCGACCGGCTTCGGGCGGTCGCCCACCGCATGCTCGGGTCGCACGCCGATGCCGAGGACGTGGTCCAGGAGGCTTGGCTGCGCCTTTCCCGCCAGGACACGGCGACCATCCACAACCTCGCCGGGTGGCTGACCACGGTGGTCGGCCGGATCAGCCTCGATGTCCTGCGATCGCGTCAGACCCGCCCGGAGGCGCCCTACGACGACAGCCTGCACGAGTTCGTGGTGACGCTCGACGAGCATCCCGCCCCCGAGGACGACGCGGTACTCGCCGACTCGGTCGGACTCGCGCTCCTCGTCGTCCTGGAGTCGCTCGGTCCGAGCGAGCGGCTGGCGTTCGTGCTGCACGACCTGTTCGCGGTGCCGTTCGACGAGATCGGTCAGATCCTCGGCAAATCCACCGCCGCAACCAAGATGCTCGCCAGTCGCGCCCGCAGGAAGGTGCAGGCGATGGAGCGGCCGACCGGCGTCGGAAGGGAACAGCGAGAGGTGGTCCGAGCCTTCCTGGCGGCGGCTCGCCGCGGCGACTTCGAGGAGTTGTTGCGGCTACTGGACCCCGAGGTGGAACTGACCGTCGACACCCCAATCACGGTCGCGACCGACCCGGCCAAGCTCGCGCTGATGAACCTGCCGGATCCGGCGTGAGTGCCTGCCGAGACAGTCGCATGTCTCGCGGTGCGGGGCTCACGGGGCGTTCTTGCCCGAACCGCCGGGGGCAGCGCGTCAGTGGCCGCTGCTGTTGCTTAACCAGTGGCGTCCTCGCGCACGGGTCTCATAGCTTGTGCATTCGTGACTGATGATCCGCAGACGCACCCGAACCAACGCGACCTCGGCCGAGTGTTCAACGACGTGCCGGAGCTCTACGACCGGGTCCGCCCGGGCTACCCCGACGAGCTGTTCGCGGACCTTGCCGCCATCACCGGCCTGGACACACAGTCGACGGTGCTGGAGGTGGGCTGCGGCACCGGTCAGGCGACGCGCTCACTGGCAGCACTCGTATGCTCGGTGACCGCCGTCGAGCCCGGCGCAGACATGGCCGCGCTCGCTCGCCGGCGGCTCGCCGCACTCCGGAACGTCGAGGTCGAGACGTCGACCTTCGAGGAGTGGGACGACCGCGGCCGACGCTTCGATGCCCTCGTAGCCGCGTCGTCGTGGCACTGGGTCGACCCGTCGATCGGCTGGCCGAGAGCGCACGACGTACTCCACCCCGGAGGCTGGACGGCGCTGCTCGGCAACATCGTCGTCCGCAGGCAGGACGAGCCGGAGGTCTACGCCGAGACCGCCGACCTCCATGAGCAGTTCTGCCCCGGGAACCCCGACTGGGGGCATCCGCCGCTGGAGGACGAGGTGCGCGCCACCGACGAGGGCTGGGGCCTGGTCGGCGATCCCGGAGAAATGTTCGGCCCGACGATCGTGCGCTGGTACCCCACCGTTCAGTGGTTCGACGGGGACGGCTTTGCCGATCACCTCCGCTCGCAGTCGCTGTATCGCAAACTCGACTCCGACGTCCGTGAGCCCCTGCTCGACGCCATCGCCGAACGCATCCGCACGCGAATGGGCGACCGAGCATCACGCCGCTACCTGACCGTCCTGCGGGTCGGGCAGCGCGCCGAATGAAGTCGCGGGGCCGCGTCCGCCCGCGTTGTCACGGCGGGAACCGCTGCGGGCGGAAGTCCGCGAGCAGTGCGTCTCTCTTCCCGGTGAGGATCTCTGAGGCGAGGAGTCTGCCGATGACCGGTCCGAGGGTGATGCCGCTGTGGGTGACGGCCTCGTAGTAGCCCGGCACGGACGGGACCGCTCCTACGGAGGGGAATCCGTCGGCGGGGATGGGCCGGTGGGCTATCCGTGCCTGCGCGATGGGGGAGTCGCCGAGGTCGGGGACGACGTGCCGGGCCGATTCGTGGAGCAGGCGTGCGAGTTGGTCGGTCTCTTCGCCGGTGTCGATGAGGGCGTCGATCTCGCGGCTGTGCAGGACCACCGAGGCGTCTCCGTCGGGGCGGATCTCGATGTGAGGTGCGTGCATGGCCCGGTGGATCGGGACTGGGGCACAGCTGATCCGGGTGACGACGCCGGGTTCTGCGCGCATCGGCAGGTGCCGTGCGATGAGCCCGGCGACGTGAGAGGCGCTGGGGCCTGCCGCGTTCACGACGGCGTCGACGTCGAGGGAGCTCCCATCGGACAGAGCGACGGTCCGGATACTTCCGTCGGCGCCCGTGCCGATGTCACGGACCGAGGTGCCGGAGCGGAGCTCGGCGCCGGATGCCACCGCCTGGTGGACCAGGCGGCGGACGAGATGACGGCCGTGCACCCAGGCCTCGTCGGGGTAGAACAGCACCCGAGCCTCACCGGGCATCGTGACGGCAGGTTCGAGGCGGCGGCGCACATCGGCCCCCGTGTATTCCTCGACCCGATAGCCCCAACTGGCCAGCAGCTCTGCCGTTTTGAGGAACTGCGCCTGCGCCGCGGGTTCGTCCGCCCAGCGCAGGTGGCCGCTGGGATACCACCACGAGTCCGGTCCGATGGCCTTGGCCAGATCACGGTGGGCCGCCATGCCCGCGACGTTCAGGTCGAAGTAGGACCTGCTCACGGTCTTGTTACTGGCGTTGACCCACGAGAAGGACCAGTTGGTGGCGCCCTCGCCCGGCTGGCCTGCGTCGATGAACACCACTTCGGCGCCGCGCCGGGACAGGTTCCAGCCCACGGCGGCTCCCAGGACGCCCACGCCCACGACAGCGACACGTTCAGGCCGCTGCACGAACCCGATCCTCACGCCTCACGAAAGCAGCCTCCCCAGATCACCGGCGAACTCCCGTGTCTAGCACGCGAGTACAGGTTCGGGTAGCACTGTGAACGGGACAGACAGTTGAGGGTGGAGTCGGCGCATCCTGTGGCTGCAGCTCCTCATGCACCTGTACTGGGCCGGCAGCGCGACCGCCGGAGCTCTGCTCGGTTCCCCCCTCGTCCCGGACAGCGTCACCGGCCTGGACTTCGCCCTGACCGCCCTGTTCACCGTCCTCGCCCTCGACGCCCTCAAGGACCTGCGCAACGACCTGCCCACCCCCGCACTCGCCCTGCTCAGCGCCGTAGCCGCCCGGCTGCTCTTCCCGGGACAGATGCTCCTGACCGCCTTCGCCCTGTTCACCGCAGGGCTCCTCGCCCGCCATTTCCTGTCCGCCAGGAGGCCGGGCCGTGTCTGACACCGTCCACGCCGTCGCCGCTGTCCTCGCCGCCGCCGTCACCTGGGCCTTGCGCGCCCTGCCGTTCGCCGCGCTCGCCCCGCTGCGTGTGAGCGCGGCCGTCCAGTTCCTCGGCACCCGTATGCCCGCCGGCGTCATGCTGATCCTGGTCGCCTACTGTCTGCGCTCGCGGCCCTTGCCGTCACCGTCGGCCTGCACCTGTGGCGCCGCAACGCCCTGCTCAGCATCCTCGGCGGCACGGCCGTCCATGTCGCCCTGGCCGGCACGGTGTTGGCCAGGTGAACGGGTTCGCCGCGTGTCGTCCCCACTCCGTCTCGGGCGCGTGGCCACGTTCCCGACGGCCCGCTTGAAGTCCGGACAGTCGACGATCGGCTCGTGGTCGCAGACCGCCGCATGCCGCAGGCTGTCGCGGAGTCGGGTGAGCCGGCTGATCTGTTCGTCGAGGGTGTGCGCCTTGGCCGTCATGCGTGTGCGCAGGTCCGCGTCGGAGGGGCGAGCCAGCAGGAAGCGGCTGATCTCGGCGATGGAGAATCCGGCGCTGCGTGCGCAGGTGATCAGCGTCAGGCGTTCCAGGACGTCCGGGTGGTAGGTGCGGCGCAGACCGTTGCGTCCGGCGGCGGCGATCAGGCCCTTCTTCTCGTAGAACCGCAGTGCCGACGGCGCCAGGTCGGACCGCTTCGCGACCTCGGCGATGTCCAACAACGACGTGTCCATCGAAGCCTCCTTGACTTGAACCGCGGTTCAAGTCGCAGCCTAGTCGCCATGAAGATCCATCACCTGAACTGCGGCTCGGTGCGCACCATCGAGGCCACCTACGACGGTCCGCAGCCCGCACCCGCGGTGAACCACTGCCTGCTGATCGAGACCGATGCCGAGGGCCTGGTCCTCGTCGAGACCGGCCTGGGTCTGGCCGACGTCCGTGACCCGGCCGGCACGCTCGGCGCCGAGTGGGTCACGATGGCACAGCCCACGCTCGACGAGGAGGAGACGGCCGTCCGGCAGGTCGCCCGGCTGGGATACGCGCCCTCCGACGTACGCCACATCATCGTGACCCACCTGGATGTGGACCACTGCGGCGGCCTTCCCGACTTCCCCGACGCCCGGGTCCACGTACTCGCCGACGAACTCGATGCGGCGCGCGCGGAAGCGCCCAGCTTCCGCTACCGCCCGGCTCACTGGGCACACGAACCTCGCTGGGTCGCCTACGACCTCGAGCCGGGCGAACCCTGGTTCGGCTTCACCGCTGTGCCGATGAGGGGTCTGTCGCCGCAGTTCCGACTCGTCCCCCTGGGTGGTCACACCGCCGGTCACACCGGGGTTGCCGTGCGCACCGGCGACCGGTGGCTCCTGCACTGCGGGGACGCCTACTACTACCACCGCGAAATGGAGGACGTGAAGGAGCCCCACCCCGTGCTGGACTTCGTCCAGACCGGCTCCCAGGTGCACCGCGACCTGCGGCTGGGTACTCAGGCCCGGCTGCGTGAGCTGGTCCGTGACCATGGCGACGAGGTCGAGACCTTCTGCGCGCACGACCCGTGGGAGCTGGCCCGCTACCAGGGCGCCAGGTGAGGGCGGCCCCGGGGCGGTGTGCGCGATCGCCCTGGAGCCGGCGGCCGTCACCCGCTAGTCGCTGTCCCGCTCGGGCATGGGGGAGTAGCTGGTGGGTCCGGGCGTGTGACCCTCCGGCGGGTAGTCACAGTCGAGGCTGGAGATCTCGTAGTCGTCGCCCTCGCTCTGATCCTGGTCGACGACGACCGCCGCGGTGCACACGCGGCCGTGCTCGTCGGTGAACGTGACGATCTCGGTGTAGTCCGTCGGATTGGCGCAACCCGCGAGCAGCAGTGCCGCCGTCCCGACGGTCACCGCCGCTCCAAGTCCCCATCGTGGCTTCATCGTTGGCCCCCGTGTCCGCTCCGCAGTCCATCTCGGTCGCTGCTACTCGAAGAACGTAGCCGTCGACGGCGGCCCGGTCACCGTGCCCGTCGACAGCGCATCGGACACGGGGAACCGAGAGGATCGGCCGATCGTCCTAGTGGGCGTGCTTCGCGCTCTCACCCCTGGAATCGGCCCGCTTGCGGTGCCGGGCATGGACAACGATGTCACCTCTGCGGCTTTTGACCAGAAGCCCGCAGGCTGTGGCGAACGCTCCATTGAAGCCTTCACGTCACTGGCTTTGCGGGGTGGGTCGGCTGCGGAGGACGAGGCGGCGCAGTGGCGACTGTGACCGACAGACGCTCCCTGCTGCCCCGCGTGGAGACGCCGGGTCGGCGGAAAGCGGAACCGCCTCTTACAATCCTGGCGACCACATCGGGGGAAAGTCGGTATGGAAACGATCATTGTGCAGCCGCCCGGTCCGTCACGGCCGGGCGAAGTCGGCGTCGTCGGGCCCGAGTTGCTGCACATGGGACCGGGCGACGTGGCCGACTTCGGGCGCGGACTGCCCGGCGGCCGGGAGGTCGCCATCGTGCTGCCCGACCCCGGAATCTCGCGGCGGGCGGGGCGGCTGGAGGCGGCCGAGGACTACTGGCGGCTGTCGAACTTCAGCCGTGACACCGCGTACGCGGTCGAGAACCTGGAGGGTGCCGGCGAGTACATCACCGTCGCGCCCGGTCGGCTGGGAGCGCCGGTGCCCTTCGAGTTCTCCCGGGTGGTCCTGCCCGCGATGAGCGGGACCGTCGACTTCAAGGTGTTCGCCCCGCAGCACGCCTATCTGGACAAGCGGTCCTCGCCCGGCGCAGGGGAGTTGACCGTGCATCCCTACGCGCTCGATGCGACGGCGAAGTACTTCCTGGTGCTGGTGGCCCTGTGTGAGCCGCGACTGCGCGACCCTTCGGACGGTGCGCTGCCGGGCGCGGGGGACATCGCGGAGCGGCTTCGCCCGCTGGAGAGCTGTCGTGGTCTGACCCGCTCCGCGGTGAACTACCACATCGACTATCTGGCCTTCGCCAAACTACGCCTGGACCTGGGCGAGGAGCCCGGAGCGGACGGCAACGGCCGCACCGGCGCCAAGCGTGCCCGGCTGGCCTCCCTCGCCCTGCGCTTCGGCCTGGTCCGCGAGGAACACCTCGCCCTGTTGCCGTCCCGCAGACGGCCCGTCCCGCAGGAGAGCGGCGCATGAGCTCGTCAGGTGCCGAAGAGGGCGCTCTCGAAACGCCGCGTCTGCCGGCGGGATTCCGTATCGAGGGCTGGGAGTTGGACGCCGTCATCGGGTCGGGCGGCTGGGGGACCGTGTACGAGGCCCGCGCGGTCGCCGACGGCACGATCGCGGCGGTGAAGGTGCTGCCGACGGGCGCCCTGGCACCCGGTCAGCGTGCCGCGCTCGGCGAACTGGTCGCGCGCGAGGTGCGGTTCAGCGCCGAGGCGGACCACCCCCACCTCGTACGGACGCATGCCGTGTGCACCGTGGACGCGCCGGACCTGCCCACGCTGGACGGTGCCATCGCGCTCGTCATGGACCGCGCCGAGGCCAGTGTGCGTCAGGTGCTGGACGCTGCCGCGACAGGCCGTCCGATCCCGGAGGCCGTGCGGGTCCTGCGCGGCGTCGCCGCCGGTCTTTCCCATATGCACGGGGCCGGTTGGGTGCATGGCGACCTCAAGCCCGCCAACGTGCTGCTGGGCGCGGACGGCGCGGTCTGGCTCGCCGACTTCGGTCTGGCCACCGAACTCGAGGGCACCCACGCCTATGTGCCGCCGCTCGGCACGCTCGATCATGTGCCGCCCGAGTGGTGGTCCCAGCGCACCGGGGCGGACGGGACGATGGTGCGGCCGACCGCCGACATCTGGGCCTTCGGCATCCTGGCCCACCAGGTGCTCACCGGTGGCCTCCACCCGTTCCCCGGTGCCACCGCTCGGGCCCGCTCGCTCGCCGCGCAGGCCTACGCCCGGGGCACCGCGCCACTGCGTCTGGATGCCGGACTCGACGAGAACTGGCGCCGACTCATCGAGGACTGTCTGGCACCCGATCATGCCGGCCGGCTGCGCCACACCGCCGCGAGCCTGTCCGCCCGGATCGAGCAGCTGGCGAGCCCGCGTGGCCGGCGCCGCCTGCTGCCGGTCGCCGCCGTGGCGCTGGCCGCGGTGTCGGCCGCCGCCATCGGCGGGGCCGCGCTGCTCGGGGGCGGCGGAGGCGCAGGAAACGACGATGACGATCAGGGGCGCCGTACACCGGCCGTCGTCACCGGCGCGCACAGTCCGGCCGCCGGGGAGATCCCGGAGGACTCCGACGTACCCAAGGCACTGCGACCGATCATCGTGAAGGCCGCCCACCGCTGCACCGACGCGGAGGTCACGCCCGCGTTCCTCGCCGCCATGATCAAGGCGGAGAGTGGTTTCGACGCGGACGCGTCCCGCCCGAAGAGCGAGGAGTTCGGCATCGCCATGTGGACGCCGTCGGTGTTCCGGGCCTGGGCGGTCGACGGTGACGGCGACGGCGACAAGGAGTACTGGTCGCCCCAGGACGCGATCTCCACGATGTCGCTGTATGTGTGCTGGCTCGACCAGCAGTTCAAGAAGAACAACATGCCGACCAAGGATCTTCCCGCGCTGATGGCGGCCGGCTACCGCACGAGCGACCGCACGGTCATCACGGAGGGCGGCGTCCCCGAACGCGTGCGGCCCCACGTCGAGAAAGTGCTCCGCTACCTCGCCGACTACGAGCGGTGAGGGAGCGGAGCTGTCGCTCAAGGCCGTTCAGCAGTCCTTGACGTCCGGCATCTTGTTGTCGGGCGAGTTGATGTAGATGTTGGAGATCCAGCCGTTGTACTGGGGGAGGTACGCCCACCAGTCATTGCTGTACGGCGGTACGTTGACCTTCTCGCCCCTCGCCTGGCAGCCCACCAACACCTCGACGCCTGCGGGGAGTTGGGTGATGGGCGCGTTGCCCGTGTTCGGGTTGGGGCGGACGTTCACATGGTCGCTCCATGTGCCGTACCACCATCCCGCGGGCCGGGTGGCTCCGGGAACGTTCAGGGAGCGGGTCAGTCGGCCGATGTCCGTGTACGCCTTCCCGTACGACGTGCCGACGGGATGCAGCGTGAACACGGCCACGATGGACCGGTCACCGGCGCCCACGGTGCCCGTGCTGTGCAGGGCGGGCCGGGTCAGGTCCACGTCCACGTCCGCGGCGGCGGCCGGAGCCGGACTCGATGCACCCGTCGCGGTCGCGGAGGCGGTGGTCGGCGTGCCGCAGGTGCCCTTTTCGTAGGAGGTTCCCGCCCAGCCCTGCTTCACCGCCCACGGCTTCGCGAACGCCCCGGCGACGCCGAAGTGCTGGTCGAACTTGTCCGAGGCGCAGCGGGTGGACTGACGCAGGTTGTCCATCACGAAGGTGCGCACCGGGGCGGGCGCCGAGTCCAGGAGGTAGCGGTAGATCGTCACCGTGTCGCGGGCGGAGAGCGCGGTGTAGCCCCAGAAGCCCTCCTTCCCGGCGGGCGGCACTGCCGTGTCCTTGAGCTCGAGGTTCTTCACCATGCGGGTGATGATCGCCGTACCGCCGTGGTCCGACCAGTAGTTGTTGGCGGCGTTGTCGTTGCTGCTGCGCAGCATCGGCTCCAGCCATGCCCGGTCGGCGGCGGGCACGGTGTAGTCGGGGTCTCGGTCCCACAGGTAGTCCAGCGCCATCAGCAGCTTGACGATCGAGGCGGACCGGAAGCGGGTGCTCGAGTTGAGTTGCTCGGTGAAGGTGCCGGTCTGCCGGTCGAAGACGGCGACCCCGGCGCTGACGCCGGAGGGCACCTCGACGGACGCGGCGGCGGGGCGCACCGGCTGCCCGGCCGGGGCATCGGCGGCGGCGGAGCCTGCCACGCCGCCGATCAGCAGGAGCGCGGCGGCGGCAGCGAGAAGAGGGCGCTTCACAGGTAGTGCTCCCTGGGATTGATCGAGCTGACCGGTCTGAGGGCGAGCGCGGCGGCGCCGTGCAGGAGTCTGCGCATGTGATGCCTTTCGTCGTGAACGCCGGTAAGCGGGGCCGGTCAGGCTCCGTCCTGCGGACCGGACGGTGAAGGGCCCGGCCGGGTCCGGCCGCTGATCTTGCCGAGGGCGATCTGCCGATCGACGTGGACGCTCTTCGTCAGAGTGATGCGGACACTGTCAAGGCGCATGAGAGCCGTCTCTTCCTGTCTGTGGAGGGTGCCCCGCAGCACGGCCGGGGACTGGAAGACGACTCGAACCCTAGAAAGGGGAGTGGGGTCGGCGGTCCTGACGAATGTCAGGGTGGCGCTCGCGGGCTGTGGGCTCAGCCCGACAGCAGGTTGACGAGTGTTGCACCTGACGTCGTACGCCGGGCCACCACGTGCTGCCCTCGGCGCTCCCGGCTGAGGAGGCCGGCCGCCTCCAGTTGACCGCAGTGGTAAGTCACGGTCGCCGGCGTGCAGTTGAGCGCGGAGGCCAGGGTGCCCATGGTGCACGGGCGGACCAGCTCGCGCAGGATCCCCGCCCGCAGGGAGCCCACCACGAGCTTGAGCGGGTCCCTTTCGGCGGTGGCCTTCCGAGCGGTCCACAGCGTGTTCAGGCCGGGCACGGGATAGCCGAACCACACGGCGTCGGACCGGTCGAAGCTGAAGACCGAGGCTCCGTTGCCCGACACGATGGGCACCAGCACCACACGGCGGGCACCCCGCTCGAACGTCTCGGGGTGCGGATCGGGCACGTACAGCGTCTGCCCGGCAAAGCGGATCTTGGGCCCGAGCCCGCTCATGACGAGCGGCAGGGCGCTGCTGACGACCGCCACACCCACCCGCTCGGTCTCCCGGGCCAGCAGGGAGCCGGCCCGCGCCCAGATCGGCCCGAAGGCCTCCCACAAGGCGCCGAGAATGGCCGCGTACGTGTGGATGAAGGCTCTCGGCCGGTCGACGACCGACTGCCACTGCCGGGGGACCGTCCCCCCGAAGTCCGTCTCCAGCTCCTGCAGCAGCAGATGGGGCGAGACCTCCGCCAGACGGTCGAGCTGGACCGAGAGATCGGTCTCCCACAGTGGTGCCGTGGGGGTGAGGCAGTCGGGGACCATCGAGTACTCACGCGTGAACAGCGGCCGCAGCACCGTCTCCGCCCCCTCGGGCACCGCCGAGCGCAGCGCGCGCCGCCACGTGGGGTGCACGCCCTGGGAACGTCCGCCGAGCGCATCCGCGACGAGCGACATCAAGGTGACGCCGGGCTGCGCCACGACCGACACCGGCACTGTTTCCAGCGGCCCCAGACACAACTCGGAGAACCGGGCCATGAACACTCCCCCATTGACGTACCACCACCCCTTGGGACGCACGGGTTCGAGTAAAGGTTTCGAACAACCTGAGCAAAGACGCCGACGGGGACACGTTTTGAAGCCGCTCGAAATGCTGGGTCGGGCTGCCGGCTTTGAACAGACTGTGTCCGACCACGGGGGGACGGTGGCGGCTGACCAACCGCGCACATCGCTGTGCCCCCGCGCAGAACACGCAAGAGAAACGGGGCACTTGTATGTCTCTTGGACGCCGTGCCGGCACGGGGCTGTTCGCCGTGCTGACGGCCTTCGCCGCCACGCTGACGCTCGTCACTCCCGCCGAGGCAGCCGTCCACGACTGCCGTGTCTCGGGGGACCGGGCGGTCTGCGCGTACGTCACGGGAATCGACGCGGGCTCCTGGCTGCAGATGCGCACCGGCCCCGGATACGCCTACGCCGACGTGCCGTACGGGCGCCTGGACAACGGGGAAGAAGTGGGCCTGGACTGCTGGACCACGGGCGACGGGGCGACGGACAACCCGAACTACCGCTACTGGATGCGGATCGACACCGGGGTGCGCTCCGGCTTCGTCAACGACTGGTACCTCGACACCGGCAGCCCCGCGGTGTGGCAACAGCGGATTCCGCAGTGCTGAAGACCCGGACAACGAAGAGAAGGAAGAGGGGGAACCTCATGAGCTCCGTACGCCGCAAGATTCTCGGCTTCGCGACCGTTTTCGCCACCGTCGCGACGATGATGGCCACGGCCACACCGGCGAACGCCGCGACCTACCCGTGCGAGAGGTCGGGTTCCATCATCCCCTGCACCACGGTCACCGGCATCGACCCGGGCTCCTGGCTCCTGGTGCGCACCGGCCCGGGCTACGGTTACGGCCCGATCGAGCAGGCGTACAGCCGTATGTACAACGGCAACGAGGTCGGTCTGGACTGCTGGACGACGGGCGACGGCGCCTACGACAACCCCGACTACCGCTACTGGATGAGGGTCGAGCTCCCCAACAGCCGCGGTGGCTACGTCAACGACTGGTACCTCAACAGCGGTAGCCCGGACGTGTGGAAGCAGCAGGTCGAACAGTGCCGTGCCTGATACGGCCTCCCGCTCCCGCCTCCCTGTGCCGCACCCTTCGACTCGAGGAACTGACGTGACGTTGAACAACCGCCGGCGGCTGGCCGCAGGCGCCACCCTGATCGCCGCGCTCGCCGCCGGTGTCGTACCCGCCACCACCGCCCAAGCCGCGCCCGCCGCCCCCGGCGCCACCAAGGCGACCACGCCCGCACCAGACATGGAAGGTGTGGTCGCCGCGCTGAACGCCGCCATGGCCGAGGGCGCACCGGGAGCGATGGCCCGGTTCACCGGCCCCGACGGTGTCCAGGCCCGGACCGTGGGAGTGCGCGACCGGGAGTCGGGCGCCGCCATGGACGTCCGCGCACGCTTCCGTATCGGAAGCGTCAGCAAGACCTTCTCCAGTGTGGTGCTGCTCCAACTCGTCCAGGAGCGGAAACTGGAGCTCGACGCGCCGGTGAACCGGTACCTTCCCGGACTGCTGCCCGACGACCGGATCACGGTGCGGCACCTCATGACCCACCGCAGCGGGCTCGCGGACTACACCGACGCGATGTTCGAGCACACCGTGCCCGGCTTCGAGGCCGTACGCAATCGGGTCTTCAGCTACCAGGAACTGGTGGACCTCTCGCTGAGCGAGCCCCGCACCACCGAGCCCGGCGTCGCCTACAAGTACTCCAACACGAACTTCGTGGTAGTCGGCATGCTCATCGAGAAGATCACCGGGAAGCCGGTCGCCAAGGAGTACCAACGCCGCATCATCGGGCCGCTCGGGCTGCGCAACACCTCGTACGTGCACCCCGACGTCCGCATCGCCGGGCTCCACGTACACGGCTATCTGCACCCCGACGAGGCCGGCGCGCCGCTGGTGGACTCCACCGAGCAGACCGTCTCCTGGGCGCAGTCGGCCGGGGCGATCATCTCCAGCCCGGCGGACCTCAACACCTTCGTGACCGCGCTGATGAAGGGCAGGCTGCTGTCGCCGCGGATGCTGGAGGCGATGACCACCGTCACGCCGACCGACACCACCAACACCCGCTTCTACGGCCTCGGTCTGCGCCGCTACGACCTGTCCTGCGGTACGCAGATCTACGGCCACACCGGCACCGTGCAGGGGTTCTACACCTACGCCTTCGCGACCGCCGACGGCCGGCGCAGCCTCTCCGCGATGGCCAACACCTCCAACAAGGGATCCGCCAACACCGCGCTCGGCGGCACGCTCGAGGCCGCGTTCTGCGGCAAGAAGCCGGCCGCGAAGTTCGGGTCGTCCCTGTTGCCGGCCGAGTCGGACCTGCCCGAACGCCGCTGAAAGTCGGGGTCCGGGTTCTCGATGACGACCGCGGCGCAGGGTGGTCGGATCGGCGCGGCCGGACAACCGTACGGTTGTCCGGCCGCGCCGCGCGGTCCGCGTGCCGTCAGCCCGTCGCGCGGACCGCCTCACGGATCAGGTCGGCGACCTCCTTGGGCCGCGAGACCGCCACGGCGTGCGAAGCGCCCTCCGACTCGACGATCGTGGCCCCCGCCCGCTTGGCGCCGAAGCGCTCGACCTCGGGATTGATCGCCTCGTCCGCGCCGGCGACCAGCGCCCAGGACGGCTTGGTCTGCCACGCGGCCACGGGCGCGGTCTCCTCGAACGCCGCTGCGGCCAGAGGGCGTTGGGCCGCCGCGAGCACCTTGGTGACCTCCGCGGGCACGTCGGCGGCGAACACCGCCGGGAAGGCGTCCTCGGAGATGGTGACCTCGACAGCCGGGTCGCCGCCCGGGACCGGGTACGTCCACTGCTTGAGGTTGCTCACGAGCGGGGAGAGCGGGAAGCGCCCCTGCAACTCGCCGAGGCTCTCGCCCTCTTGGAGGACGTAGGCCGCCACGTAGACCAGGCCGACCACGTTCTCCGTGTCACCGGCCACGGTGATGACCGCGCCGCCGTAGGAGTGGCCGACGAGGACGACCGGGCCGTCGATCTGGGAGGCCAGGGAGGCGACGTAGGCGGAGTCCGACGCGAGGCCGCGCAGCGGGTTGGGGGGCGCGATCACGGGGATGCCGTGGCTCTGGAGCTCTTCGATGACCCCGGCCCAGCTGCCGGCGTCCGCGAAGGCGCCGTGCACGAGCAGAACGGTGGGAGTGGTGGACATGTGGGGATCTCCTTGTCGGATCAGCCGTGCAGCGTGGTGCGCAGGGTGTCGATGGCCTGGTTGATCGCGGCGTGGGCGGCGTGGGTTTCGCGCAGGGCGTTGAGCATGACGAAGTCGTGGATGATGCCCTGGTAGCGGACGGCGGTGACGGGGACGCCGGCCTCGCGGAGCTTGCTGGCGTAGGCCTCGCCCTCGTCGCGCAGGACGTCGGCCTCGCCGGTGATGACCAGGGCCGGGGGCAGGCCGGTGAGCTGCTCGGTGGTGGCCCGCAGCGGGGACGCGGTGATCTGGGCGCGTTCGGCGTCGTCGGTCGTGTACTGGTTCCAGAACCACTGCATGGCGTCGCGGCGCAGGAAGTAGCCGGTGGCGAACTGGTGGTAGGAGGCGGTGTCGAAGGCGGCGTCGGTGACCGGGTAGAAGAGCACCTGCTGGACCAGGGGGACATCCCCGCGCTGCTTGGCCATCAGGGTGAGTGCGGCGGCCATGTTGCCGCCGACGGAGTCCCCGGCGACGGCGATCCGGGAGGCGTCCAGGTCCTTGGACGCGCCTTCCTGCACGATCCACTGGGCGACGGTGTAGTTCTGTTCGATGGCGACCGGGTAGCGGGCCTCGGGCGAGAGGTCGTACTCGGGGAAGACGACCGCGGCGTTGGCGCCGACGGCGAGTTCGCGTACCAGGCGGTCGTGGGTGTGGGCGTTGCCGAAGACCCAGCCGGCGCCGTGGATGTAGAGGATCACGGGGAGGGTGCCCTGGGCGCCGGCCGGGCGGACGATCCGGGCGCGGACGCTGCCGGTGGGTCCGCCGGACACGGTGATCCACTCCTCGTCGACGGCGGGCTTGGCGATGTCCCCGGACTGCACCTCGTCGACCGTCTTACGGCCCTCGACCGGGCCGAGATCGAAGAGGTACGGCGGGTTCGCGGTCGCCTCCGCGAAGGCGGCTGCCGCCGGCTCCAGCACCGGCTGGACCGGTTCCACGGCGTCAGACATGTCGTTCTCCTCAGGTTCTTGATGAGTGCTGCGGGCGCCTCGAACAGGACGCCGGAATCAGTTCACCGGTACCGGTCCAGCAGCGCACACCGGGAGAGGCCGGGCGGCCGATCCGTGTCGCCGTCCCCGCGATGCGGCCCTCCAGTGGACCGGCTGCCGGACGTCCGACTACCGGACCGGCACCCTCGGCGATCCGGGCAGTCTTCTGCGATGCGCCCGATGGTCGGATCCTGTCAGCGAGGAGACGGCCGGTGCTTCTGTCATGTGACCGGTCGTGCGACGCCGAGCTGGCAAAATGAGACGCGAACGGCGGCGGGTGGGAGCGGTACTTCATGGAATTCGGTGGCTCGGGCGGCCTCGGTGACGTCGAGGTCGGGCAGGAGCGCACCCCCTTGCCCCTGGGTCGGGACCGTGAACTGTCGCGGATCACGCGCCTGATCGACGCGCTCGACGGCGACGGACCTCGCGTGCTCGTGCTCACCGGAGAGCCCGGAGCGGGCAAGAGCACCCTGGTGGACCGGGCCGCCGCGCAGGCCATGGAGCGCGGCCTGCGTGTGCTGCGGGTACGGGGCTGCGAGGGCGAGCGGGATCTCGGCTTCGCCGGGATGCATCAGCTGCTGTACCCCGTGCTGAGTGGAATCGAGCGGCTTCCCGCCCGTCAGCGCGATGCCCTGCGCCACGCGCTGGGCATGGAGACGGCCGACGCGACGACCGCGTCCGACCCGCTGTCGATCAGGACGGCGGTGCTGACGCTGCTCCTGGAGACCGCGCGACAGCGCCCGCTCCTGATCGCCGTCGACGACGCCCAGTGGCTGGACATGGGCTCGCTGGACGTGCTGGCCTTCGTCGCCCGGCGACTCGACGGGGAGCGCGCCGCCCTGCTGCTGGCGGCACGCGACGAAGCCGTGCCGGCGCGCTTCGACCGCGACTTCCCGCATCTGACGGCCGGTCCGCTGGACCGGGCCGCCGCCGGGCTGTTGCTGGACGCGCAGCCGACGCCGCCGCTCGGCCGGATACGCGCGCAGATCCTCGAGCAGGCGGCGGGAAATCCCCTCGCCCTGATCGAGCTCACCCGAGCCTTCGCCCGGGATCCAGGTGGCCGCGACCTCGCCGCCGTCGATTCGCTGCCTCTGACCGCCCGTCTCGAGCGACTGTTCGCCGCCGACCTGCCCGCACTGCCACCAGCGACCCGACGAGCCCTGCTGCTGGCGGCGGCCGCGGGCACCTCACGACTGTCGGACCTCCCGGACGTGGGGGGACCGGAAGTGTGGGAACCCGCCGAGCAGGCGGGGCTGGTGCGTGTCGAGGGCGGCCAGGTACGGCTGCGCCACCCCCTGGTGCGCTCCGCCGTCCACCAGGCCGCCTCCTTCGCCGAACGCCGCGAAGCCCACCTCACCCTCGCCGCCGCCCTCGCCCGAGAACCCGACCGCCGCGCCTGGCACCTCGCCGCGGCCGCTCTCGGCCCGGACGAGGACATCGCCCGCGTGCTGGCCGAGAGCGCGCGACGCTTCCAGCACCGCGGCGGACACGCGGCCGCGGCGACCGCCCTGGAACGCGCCGCGGAACTCACCCCCGACCCGCCGGAACGCGCCCGCCGCCTGCTCGCCGCGGCCGAGTCGGCCATGTACGCGGGGCATCCGCAGTGGGTGGGGGAGATCGCGGGCCGCGTCACCACGCTGACCGACGACCCCCAACTCCTCGCCGAGGCCTCCTTGCGCGCCGGCTGGTCCCTCGCGGTGACGCTGCGGCACGACGATGCCGTGGCCCATCTGCTTCCGGTCGCGGAATCGATGGCCACCCCGGCTCCGGCCCTCGCCCTGAGCGCCCTGGGCACGGCCGCAACCCCGGCGTACAACTCGGGTGATCCCCGCTACCGGCACGAGATCCAGCGGATCGACGGCCTGATCGCATCGCAGCCGAACGAGAGCGACCGCGTCTGGCCACGGGCGGCGGCCCATCCGTTCACGGACCGGCCCCAGGCGCTGAAGAACCTGACCCATGCGGTCGACTTCCTGCCGGACGACTCGGACCGCACGCTGTCCGGACTCGTCACGCTCGGCGGCGCGGCCTGGATCCTGGACGAGACCGACGAGGCCGTCCGTCTCCTCGGTCAGGCCATGGACCACCTGCGACAGGCCGCAACCGCCGGCGTCAACTGCACCGTCGCACAGGCTCTGGCGCTCGCGTACTTCGAGAGCGGAGCATGGGACGCGGCCCTGGGAGCCGCCGAGAACGCCTTCTGGACGGCGACGGAGGCCGGCGCCGACAACGTCAGCGTCGGATCACCACTGCTGCAGGCCACCGTACGAGCCGCCCGCGGCGATCACGCCGGTGCGCGCGCCCAGGTGCGGGACGCCGTCCGCGGCAGGGACCTGCGCAAGGCCCGCAGCCTGTACGTACGTCACCGCCACGCGCTGGCGCTGGCAGCCCAGGCGGAGGGCGACCACGAGTCGGCGTACGGCCACCTGCGCCGTACCTTCACCGACGACGCCCGCCCGGCCCCCGTCCACTACCACGCCTCCCTCTACCACCTCGCCGATCTCGCCGCCGCAGCCGTCCGCGCCGGCCGGACGGACGACGCCCGCACCGTGCTCGACGCCGCGGACCGCGCCCTTGAACGGCCGCGCTCCGCCCGGCTGGCCGCGATCGTGCACCGCGCCTGTGCCCTGCTGAGCGAACCCGAGGCCGCCGAGCCGCACTTCCGCGCGGCGACCGGCGACCCGGCGGCCGCGAGCTGGCCCTTCGAACACGCCCTGGCCCACCTCGACTTCGCCGAGTGGCTGCGCCGCCGCCGGCGCTCCGCCGAGGCACGCCCCCTGCTGGTCACCGCCCTCGAGACCTTCGAACGACTGGGCGCACGCCCCTGGACCGAGCGGGCCACCGCGGAACTCCGCGCCGCGGGCGTGACCGTGACGCCACCCGCCGCACCCGACGTCGCCGGCGACCTGACACCCCAAGAGCTGCAGATCGCCCGCCTGGCGGCCGAGGGTCTGACCAACCGCGAGATCGGTGCCCGGCTCTACCTCTCACCGCGCACCATCGGCTTCCACCTGCACAAGATCTTCCCCAAGCTCGGCATCACCGCTCGCGCCCAACTGCGCGATGTCGACGGGGTGTGAGGCCGAGGGCGATGCCCCGCCTTCCGCGCTCTCCTGAGCGCGGCGGCGTGCCGGAATCAGGGCAGGCGGAGCCGGCGAGGGCCGTCCCAGCCGGACGCGGCGAGGATGACGGCCGCCGCGCCGGTGCCGAGCACGGCGCCGGCGATCACGTCGCCGGGGTAGTGCACGCCGGTGTGGACCCGGGAGTAGCCGACGGCACAGGCGAGCAGGCCCAGCGGAAGAGTGGCGGCGGGGAGAGCAGGGCCCACGGCGGCCGCGAAGGCGACCGCCGAGGCGGTGTGGCCGGAGGGGAAGGAAGCCGACGCGGGCATGGGCACGTGCCGTCCGGGAAAGGGCGAGTCCTCGGCCCGGTGCGGCCGGGGCCGGCGTACCAGCTGTTTGCCGAGCAGGTTCGCCCCGGCCGAGGCGACGCCGATGGCCGCGACGCCCAGGGCCGCGGCACGGCGGGGCCGACCGGGCCACAGCGCCAGAAGCCCGGCGACCGCGAAGGAGATCTTGGAGTGGTTTGCCGCCGCGGACAGCCGCCGCAGGGCGTGGTCCAGGGTCGGAGTGTCGGTGACCTTCACGGCCTCGTACAACGCCTGGTCGAGGGCGGCGAGATCACGCAACAGTGCTCGGGGGGCGCCGTCGTGGCGCTGCGGGCGGTCAGACATCACTCTGCTCCTGCGTCGTGCGGGTGGTTGGGGGAGTTCGGTCGAGGGCGAGGTGGAGGATGTGCCGCCAGTCCACGGACGGAGCCGTGTAGGACGCGCCGGGCCGGTGACGGGGCACCCGGACCCGCAGGACACCGGGACGGACCGTGCACACGACCGGCGGGGGCAGGGTGAGCGCCTCACCGTCGACGGCCACGGCGACGAGGTCGGTGTCGGCCGTGACGGTCACCTGACGTGCGGTCAGCGAGGTGATGCCGCTGGCCCGTTCGCCCCGCAACGCCAGTTCGGCGGCCTGGGCGGCGCCCTCGATCCGGACGGCGAGCACACCGAGTCGGCCGGCGTCGAGACGTTCTCTGCGCCCGGCGCCGAGCGGGTCGGCCCGCGCGTAGGGGTTGTTGCTCACCAACAGGGCCTGCGGTACCGGTAGTCGGTCGCCGTCGGCCTGGGCCTCCAGCTTCGCCGCGGCCTCGCCGAGCAGCAGGTCCGGCAGCTGGTCGAGGGCGGTGATCGTCTTGGCGTCGCGGTATTCGGGGCTCTGCACGATCTCGGCGTACGCCCCGAAGGAGACCGTGTTGACGAACGGCAGCCCGGCCACGTCGCCCAGATCGATGCGGAGTTCCACACCGTCGGACAGTGCGTCCAGGCCAGCGGCGGGGTCGGCGCGGTCCAGGCCCAGGTCCATCGCGAAGTGGTTGCGGGTGCCGGCGGCCAGGACCATGAACGGTACGTCGTGTGCGGCGGCCACTTCCGCCACCAGGGCCTGTGTGCCGTCGCCACCGGCCACACCGAGCAGATCCGCGCCGTCCTCGACGGCCTGGCGGGCGAGCGCCGCCGGATCGGGGCGGGTGTCGAGGTCGAGCAGAATGACGCGGGCGCCGAGCGCCTCCGCCCGCTCCACCAGTCCGTGCTGGCCTACCTTCCCGCCTCCGGAACGCGGATTCATGATCAGCACCGGTCGGCTGGGCGGCCGGACGGAACGCGAGCGCATGCCGTGCGGTCTGCGCCGACGGCGCAACGCGCTCCTGGCGCAGGCCAGCGCCGCCACCCACGCCCCCAGTGCCGCCACCGCGACGAGCCACAGACCTGAGACGGCGTACAGGACGAGCACGCCCACCGGAGCACCCACGGCCAGGAGAGCGCCGCACACACGCGCCAGACCCCGGTGCGCAAGCGCCCACCACAGACCCGCGCCGGCCACTCCCAGCCCGCCAAGGCCCAGCAGCAGTATCGGCAGTTGGCCCGCGCCCGCCACCACGGACGCTACGGCACCCGCCACACACAGCAGGGCGAGTCTGGCCAGAGTGCGCGCCCGTTTGTCGGAGCCGCCAGGCTCCGTGACGTGCGTCGATCGGACCGTGTTCATGGCGCTCCAGCGAGTCGGGTGGTCGGAGCCATTCTCTCCTCGCACGGTCCGGATACTGCGTCGTGTCCGCCATGGGCCCACCGGCCAGGGTCTCCGGCCTTTCCCGCTGGGCCTCGCCAAGATCGACGGCCCCACGATCTTAGGGGGCATGCCCCCTGTTCCGAGCTGATGCTGTCCCCACCGCGAATCGGCCGCCAGCCCGAGTGACCCCGCTGAGGCGCGTGCATAGCTTCTGACACGACAGAACCGACAGCACTGACAGAGGGGAACCAGCAGTGATCCGGACAGCCCGCGCACCGCGGCCACCGCAAGTGCCTCAAGTACCGCAGGGCGCTTCGGGAATGGGGAGAAGGGCCGTCCTGGTCCTGGCCGTCACCACGCTCGCCGTGGCCGCGTTACCCGTGACGGCCCTCCCGGCCCAGGCGGCCTCCGACCCCCTCGCCCGCTACCACCACCAGCGCCTCGACTGGAAGAGCTGTGTGCTCGGCCCGGACGACGCGACCGGCAAGGAACTGGAGCAGGCGGGCGCCCGGTGCGCCGACGTGACGGTGCCGTTGGACTACGGTGCCCCGGACGGCCGTACGATCACCGTCGCGATCTCCCGGATCCGCGCCACCGACACCGCCCGCCGCGTCGGCCCGCTGCTGCTCAACGGCGGCGGCCCCGGCGGGCAGACGCTCGGCGACCCGCCGTGGGTGAGCAAGGCGATGCAGGGCGTCGCGGCGCGGTACGACGTGGTGGGGGTGGACCCCCGTTTCGTGGGCCGGAGCACCCCGCTGGACTGCAAGTGGCCGACCGGCTCCGCGTTCCGCAGCGCGGGCGTCGACCGCGCCGGGTTCGACCGCGTGGCGGCCTTCTCCAAGGATCTCGCCCAGCTCTGCCGGCGGCACGAGGGCGATGTGCTGCCGTTCGTCACCACCCGTAACACCGTGCGCGACATGGACGTCATCCGCGCCGCGCTCGGCGAGCGGCGGATCTCCTATCTCGGGTATTCGTACGGCAGTTACCTCGGCGAGGTGTACGCCACGATGTTCCCTCGCCGCACCGACCGGGTCGTCCTGGACGGTGTCCTGGACCCGGCCCGCTACGGTCCCCGGCTGTTGCGGGGCACCGAGAAGGCCAACCGCCACGCGCTGGAGGGCTGGGCCTCGTGGGCCGCCGCCCGGGACACGACGTACGGTCTGGGCCGTACCCGTGGCGCGGTGCTGGCGGCCGTGGACCGTGTCCAGGCAGCCGCGGCCCGTACCCCGCTGCGGCTCGGTGACTACGCGGTGGACGAGCACGTGATGCCCCTCGTCGTCTTCAACGGCCTCTCGCAGGACAACGACGCTGCCTACGGGGACTTCGCACAGGGGATGCGGGACCTGCTGCGCGCGGCGGACCGGCACCCGGTCACCCCTTCTCCATGGCTCGCCGAGGTCCTCGAGTTCGAGCTGACCGGCACCGACTCCCACTACGGCAGCGTCCAGTCCGCGATCCTGTGCGGGGACGCCGCCGCCCCTGGGGACCCGGAGGTCTACTGGCGTGACGTCCAGCGGGCCCGCGCGAAGGACCCGCTGCTCGGGCCCGTCACGCACAACCTCAGCCCCTGCACCTTCTGGGACCCGCCCCGCGAGCGCCCGACGACCATCCGGGACGACCTCCCGGCCCTGCTCGTCAACGCCACCGGGGACCCGCGCACCACCTACGAGGGCGCCACAACGGTGCGTCGGACGTGGCCCTCCTCGCGTCTGGTCACCCTGCGCGGAGCCGACCAGCACGCGGTGTTCGGCGTCTACGGCACCCCGTGCGTCGACGCCACGGTCAACGCCTATCTCGCCACCGGCCGCCTCCCGGCCACGGACGTCACCTGCGACGCACCCGTCCGGTGAGTGCCGGCCTGCGCACGCGATGACCGGGGTACGGCCGAAGGCCTCGTTCGTCTGCAGGTGGCCGGGCTCATGCGGAGCCCGGCCACCGGTGAGGTGTGCGGCGCGGCTACGGGGCCATCTCGTACGCGCCGGACAGCGCCTCGACCCGCTGCCAGACTCGCTCCGTGCGTGCCGGGTCGACGACCGGACGGCGGACCGAGCTCAGGGCCCACTCCTGCTGCTCTTCGGTCGCGGAGTCCTTGCCGTGCAGTTCGACGGCGTGCCCGGAGAAGTCCCGTACGAGGACGGCGAAGAGTTCGTCGAGCACGTCCTCGTCGAGTCCGGTCAGGGCGGCCTGCTCCAGGACGAGCTCGCCGTGCACGACGAGCGCGAAGAGCTGGCCGATGGAGAGGACGAGGTCGAGGTCGCGGCTCTGCTCCGCGTCGGGGCCGGCCGTGGCGACGAACTCGCAGAGCGCGTCGGCCTGTTCGCGCAGGCGGGCGACGTTGGGCAGATGCGCGTACGCGTCGAAGGCCGGGCGCCAGTCGTGGAAGCGCACCGAGCCCAGGCCGCGGGCCGGACCCTGCCGGAACAGGAAGTCGTCGTCGGCCGCGTCGAGGCGGGTCGGCACGCTCGGGTAGTCGGCCGGGTCGAGGAGGTGGCTGCGCATGAACTTCAGGATCAGCGCCAGGTTGACGTGGACCGTGCCCTCCAGCTTCGGCAGGCCGCGGATCTCCACGGCCGCCTGGCCGAAGTAGTTGTCCTTCTCGAAGCCCTTGGCGGCGATCACGTCCCACATCAGGTCGATGACCTTCTCGCCCTCCGTGGTCACCTTCATCTTCGTCATCGGGTTGAAGAGCAGGTAGCGGCGGTCGTCGGGGCCGGCGGAGCGGAAGTAGTCGACGGCGCGGTCGCTGAACAGCTTCATGCCGACGAGCCGGA
Organism: Streptomyces sp. NBC_00019; assembly: GCF_045041015.1. Lineage (NCBI taxonomy): Bacteria > Bacillati > Actinomycetota > Actinomycetes > Kitasatosporales > Streptomycetaceae > Streptomyces > Streptomyces sp. NBC_00019. The sequence goes on along the minus strand of NZ_CP108302.1, from coordinate 837,922 downwards.
CGTACGCGTCGGTCAGCTCGCGGCGCACGTGCGGGAAGGCGGTGACGGGGCGGCCGTAGAGGACACGGTTGTGGGCGTGGGTGACGGCCTCGTACATCGCGTGTTCGCAGATGCCGATGGAGGCCGTGCACAGGTTGAACTTGCCGACGTTGACGGTGTTGAGGGCGGCGTCGAAGGCGGCGCGGCCGGTGTGCAGGACGTCCTCAGCCGTGACGGGGTAGCCCTCCAGGCGGAACTCGCTGACGAACTTGGACGAGTCGACGACGTTCTTGACCAGGTGGTAGTTCGGGTGACGGCTGTCGGCTGCGAAGAACACGTAGCCGTCGGGGCCCTCGACGTCGGTACGGCGCCCGAAGACGGAGACGAGTCCGGCGGCGTTGCCGTTGCCGATGTAGTACTTGGAGCCGGTGGCGCGGAAGCCGCCGCCGTCGCCGTCGGGCGTGAGGAGCATGTCGGTGGAGTAGATGTCGGCGCCGTGGGTCTTCTCGGACAGGCCGAACGCGAAGACCTCTCCCTGGGCGAGAAGTTCCGCGGCGCGGTCGCGGGCCGCGGTGTTCTCGCTCTGCCAGACCGGGCCGAGGCCGAGGATGGTGACCTGCCAGGCGTACCAGTAGTCCAGGCCGTAGAAGCCGAGGATCTCGTTGAGCGCGGCGATACGGGCGGTGTCCCACCGCTTGTCCGGGGCTCCTTCCGGTGCGGCGGACGACGGCGTCAGGAACGTGGCGAACAGGTTCTCCTTCGCGGCGAAGGCGAGGAAGTCTCCGAGCCAGGCCCGGGTCCGGTAGTCCTCGATCAGCTGCCGCTTCCCGCGCTCCTCGAACCAGTCGACGGTGGCACGCAGCAGGCGGCGTGTCTCGGGGTCGAAGTGCGCGGGGTCGTAAGTGCGCGGGTTGAAGAGCAGTTGGTCAGCCATGATGAGGGCCTCTTTCGGCGGGCGGACGGATGGGAATCATGAGGTGGGGCGGCCGGAGGGGAGCGGAGGTGCGGTCGGCGGGCGCGGCGACGTCAGCGGCCCGGAGTGAACCGGGCCAGCGTGGTCAGCACGTCCTCCAGCCAGTCGATCATCATGCGCTCGTACGCGATGCCGCCGCGCAGGACGACGTGCTGGAGCTCTCGCTCCGCGTCGAGCGGTGCCTGCGGCGCGGCGGCGTTCGCCTCGGGCCCTGTGAAGTCCCGCTCCTCGCCCGCGAGATAGTGCTCCAGCCGGGCTTGGTGCGCCTGCCGGTGTCGCTCCACCTCGCGGATCAGGGCGGTGGGGTCGTCGAAGGCGGCGCCCCGGATCTTCACTGCCATGTCGTGGCGGACGCTGTCCGGCTCGATCGGATCGTGCAGCCACGAGGACAGCGCGGCCCGGCCGAGGTCGGCGACGGAGTACTCCTTCTTGTCCGGCCGGCCTTGCTGCGGGACGTCCCGGACGTCCACCCAGCCGTCGTTCTCCATGCGCTTGAGGACGCGGTAGATCTGCTGGTGGGTCGCCGTCCAGAAATATCCGATGGACCGCTCGAAACGCCGGGCCAGCTCATAGCCGGATCCCGGTTTCTCCAGGAGCGACACCAAGATCGCGTGTTCGAGCGCCATGACGCCGATCGTTCTATGCAACTCGTTGCATAGCAAGTCTCACCCATGCCGATGCGACGCGGCTCACTCTGTGCGGGGGCCACGGAATGTCGCGCCGACGGTCGACGGGTGAGCCGTTGTTGGCCATTCTTTGGGCTCCGGCCGACGCCCTGGAAGCGGTGATGCGTGTGAACGACGAGACTCGCGGCATCTCTTCGGCCCGCACCGACACGGCGTCCCACCGTGCCCTCGCGCACGGTCGTGAACTGTTGCGCGACGGCCCGGTGGCGGATGCCTGCTCGGCGCTGCTCCGTGCCGCCGCGGAGCTGCGTGAGACGGACCCGCCGCTGGCTCGCCGCGCCCTGCTGGCAGCGGCATCGGCGGCCTGGGCGGCCGGTGACCGCGACAGCTACCGACGTGTCTTCACGGTGGGCCCCTGCCGCGTCTGCGGTGCCGGCAGCGAGTCCACGCTCTGTGCCGAGGGATGCCCCGAGGCCGCTTGGAGGTCCCACCGCATCGGCATGAGCGCGATGGTGGAAGGGGACTTCCGACGTGCCGTCGCGGTCCTGGAGCCCCGGTTGTACCAGGTCACGACCCGGGCGGAGACGAGCGAGCTCCGTGAGGCCGGCGAGGTGGCCCTCCTTCTGGGGCGGCTCCCCACCGCGCGCCGGCTCCTGAGCCTCGCCCTGGCGTCCGCGCGCTCCGCCGGAGCGGAGGTCACGGTTCCGGGCATCATGGCGCACCTCGCCTACGCGGAGCTGCGGGAGGGCCGCCACCCCCAGGCCCGTGCCCACGCGGAGGAAGGGCTGGCACTCGCGCAGAGACTCGGTCAGCGCAATGTCGCCGCCGACCTGTCGGCCGTGCGCGCACTCGTGATGTCGATCGCGGGTGACCTGCCCACCGTCCGTGCACGGATCGCGGACGTCCTGGCCGTCGCGCAACCGCATGGGCTGGCCCAGGCCGCGTTTCTCGCCGAATGGGCTCAGGCGCGGGCGGAACTGGGGGCGGGCAAGGTCGAGCGGGCGGCCGCCCGGCTGGCTCCCCTGGTCCAACCCGGCGCCCGGCAGGGCCACTTCGGGCTGTGGTTCCTTGCCGTGCCGTGCTTCGTCGAAGCCTGTGTCCTGTCCGACCGGGTCCTCGACGCGGCGGAGATGGTCGACCTGTTCGCCGTCTGGGCGGATCTCGGCGCCGACCCGCAGGCTCCGGCGCAGTTGGCGCGCTGCCGCGCTCTCGTCGCGCCCGCGGACCGGAGCGAGGAGCTGTACCGCAGCGCGCTCGCTCACCATGAGCAGGCACCGGGTCCGTATGAACACGCGCGCACCCATCTGGCCTTCGGCATGTGGCTGCGTCGTCGGCGCCGGCCCACCGAGGCACGCACGCAGTTGCGTGATGCGCTGATGGGTTTCGAACGCTGCGGTGCGGTGTTGTGGGCCGGGCGGGCCGGCGCGGAGCTGCGGGCGGCCGGCGAGGTGACCGGGACCGGCGAGGCGGGGGTGCTGTCCTCGCTCACCCCGCAGCAGGTGCGCATCGCACGGGATGTGGCGCGCGGGGCGACGAACAAGGAGATCGCCGCGGAGCTGTCCATCAGCATCCGGACCGTCGAGTACCACCTGCGCAACGTGTTCGCGCAGGTGGGTGTCCGGTCGCGCACCGGCCTCGCCCATCTGCTGGCGAACGTCGGCGAGGACCAGGACCGGACGGGGCCGGAACCGACCTGATGTCCGTACACCGCTGTGACCGGCGATCTCCACGGTGCGACGCGGTGCGGGTGAGTGGCCTGTGGCATGACTGGTGATTCCACTGATGACTGACTTTTAGTCAGCCCCTACGTTGTTCCCCGCCGGATGACTCGTGTCACGTCCTCGGGTACGACGCCCTTCGCGCGGCGGACGATGCCTGGCCCGAGGGCGCCGGAACCCTCACCCTCGAAGGAGCCGCCATGAGTGACGACCCAGAGACCTCCCGTCCCGCGCACACCCCGCACCGCCACCACCGACGCCGCCGTTTCGGGCGCCTCTCCTCCGGCGTCGCCACGGCCGCCGCGCTCATCGGCCTGCTGACCTCGCTGACCGGTGGAGCCCAGGCGGCCGAGAACCCGTACGAGCGGGGCCCCGCTCCCACCACGGCGAGCATCGAGGCCAGTCGGGGTCCCTACGCCGTCTCGGAGACCAGCGTGTCGCGACTCGCCGTGAGCGGCTTCGGCGGAGGCACCATCTACTACCCGACGAGCACCGCCGACGGCACGTTCGGCGCGGTCGCGGTGTCACCGGGGTTCACCGCCTATCAGTCCTCGATCGCCTGGCTCGGCCCGCGCCTCGCCTCCCAGGGCTTCGTCGTCTTCACGATCGACACCCTGACCACCTCCGACCAACCGGGCAGCCGCGGCACGCAGTTGCTGGCCGCACTGGACTACCTGGTGGACCGCAGCACGGTCCGCGGCCGCGTCGACGCCGGGCGCCTGGGAGTGATGGGCCACTCCATGGGCGGCGGCGGCACCCTCGAAGCGGCCAAGTCCCGCCCCTCGCTGCAGGCCGCCATCCCGTTGACCGGTTGGAACCTGGACAAGACCTGGCCGGAGATCACGACTCCCACCCTTGTCGTCGGCGCCGACGGGGACACCATCGCGCCCGTGGCGACGCACTCCGAGCCGTTCTACGCGAGCCTGCCCTCCGCCACCGACCGCGCCTACCTCGAACTGCGGGGTGCGACCCACTTCACGCCGAACACGTCCAACACGACGATCGCGAAGTACAGCATCGCCTGGCTGAAGCGGTTCATCGACAACGACACCCGCTACGAGCAGTTCCTGTGCCCGCTGCCGGCCGTCAGTCTCACGATCACCGAGTCCCGCGGCAACTGCCCGCACACCTCCTGACACCTGGAACGCCGGGTTCACCCGCCTGGCCATGAAATCGCCGCCGCACGGCCCTTCCCGGCCGCGCGGCGGCGACAGCGCGGTCAGGCTCCGGACGCACACCGCTCAGAGGGACAGCACCGCGCGCACCCTGTTCCCACCCCCGCCGACCGGATCCACATCGAGACGCTCCGCCAGACACCGCACCATGGCGAGACCTCGTCCGCTCTCGCCCCAGGCCGTCAGCGGTCGCACGCGTGGCCGGCCGGTGCTGCCGTCGTAGACCTCGACGGTCACCCCGGTGTCGGAGATCTGCAGACACAGGCGGCAGGCGCCACCGTGCCGGGTGGCATTGGTGACCAGCTCGGAGACGACGAGCGTCGCGTCGTCGATGTGTGAGGCGTCGAGCCCCGTCACCCCGAGGCCGGGCCGGGCCAGGAAGCGCGCGGTCAACCTCCGCGCCCGGCCCGCCGATTCGGCCTGGTCGGGCAGTAGGAACTCGACTCGTACGGAACGCCGATGGGTACGCCGACGCGTACGCATGGCGGATCACTTCCCCTCCGTGGACGACCGGTCCCCGTGGCCGCATGCCGGGCCGCGCATGTCCGGCCCGGCCGGGCCTGTCCTTGCGTGATGCCCTGTGCGGGTGATCGCCAACCGGGAACCGGCGCGTCGGGCTCCTCGGCCCGGGGATGAGGCGCCTGGTGCCGAGGGGCTGCCGTCCTCGTCCGCCAGGAGCGCGGTCGCGGTACGGCGGAGCGCGGGATCGGCCGCGGCAGCCATCAGCCGTGCGGCCGCGGACGCCTCGGTCCCGGGCGGGACGACCAGCAGGTCCCAGTGACCGACGCCGTAGGCGAAGAGCCGGATGGTGTGCGGGTCGAACCCGGACGTGAGCCAGGCGGCCTTCACCGTGCGTCCGACGACGGGCAGGTCGCACGGCGCCTGAGTCCACGTGTCACGGTGTGCGGTCAGCCGCGTGACACGTCCCCGCGAGGTGTCGAACGCCTGGATGAGAGCGGGGAGTTCGGCCGGCAGATCGTCGGAACGGGGCCACCAGGCGCCGCTCACCGGGCCGTGCGGAAAGGTCGGTGGGCGCAGGGTGAGCCGAAGGGGGGCGGGGAAGGCCCGGTCGGGCGCGGCGCGTTGACCGGTGGGCGCGTCCATGTCGCGGTCCCTGTCCCCGGGCAGCGATGCGACGGCCCGGTGTCGTGGTGCGCCGAGAACGACGCCGACGGAGAGCCGACGTACGAAGAACTCCCGGTTCCGCTCACGCTACTCCGCCCCGACGGGACGGCGGGGCGGGCCGTCCAGACGCCCTCATCCGGGGGGCGTGGACGACCCGGTGGACGCCTACGCGCGCAGCAACCGCTGGGTGATCTCCCGGTACTGCCTCAGTGCGAGCCGGAGTTCGGTGGAGTCCGTCTCGGGGTCCCGGTTCTGCCAGTCGGCACGGAGGGCCTCTCGTTGCTCCGCAAGGGCCTGGACGAGCTGGGCGGTGGCCTCGTCGAAGGCGGCCTCGGCCTCGTCGAGCGCCTCGCGCGGGGTGTCCGCGAAGGTGTTGACGGCGTGTCCGAGACGCCGGACGATCTCTTCCCGCCTGTCCGCCGGGAGCAGGGGCTCCGGGCCCGGGGTGCGGCGTCCGGCGCGGCCCGGGGTTTGGTCCGCGGGCTGTTGGGCGCGTGTCTGGTCGTACATCGTCGTGTGTACCGCTTCCGTCGTGTCGGGGCACCGCCTGCGCCGTACTGCCAGTCAACGTCCGGCGAGGGTCCGTGTCAACGCGGTGAGGGTGCGGGCGCGCCCTGGCGGAGGTCTCCGGCATGCGCAGGCCAGGACCCTTCCGTCCAGGAGGGGAGTACCTTGGGGGGAACGAGGGTGTTTCGTGCCTACCCGACAGGTCGTCCTGAGCACGTCACCCACCCATCAGGGGCAGCCCGTGACCCCGGCCGCACCTCCGTCCCAGCGGCCTTCGTAGAGGTCAAGGAGCCCCTTCCATGTCACCCAGCCCCACCACGCCTGTTCCGACGGCCCCGCCGGACACCGCCCCGCCGCCCCAGGGCTACGACGGGGCGTCCCCCTTTCCACTGGACGGTCCGGCGCCCGCGCGCGACGGCGGGGAGCGGCTGTACGTCTCGGTGACGGCGTTGATCGTCGTGCTGCCGTTCGTGGCGCTCGGCCTGGCCGGCTGGCTGCTGTGGGGGAGCCTCATCCATCCCGCGGACATCGTCCTCGCGCTGGTCCTCTACATGATCACGGGCCTCGGAGTCACGGTCGGCTTCCACCGTGGCCTCACCCACGGCGGCTACCGGGCGAACCGTCCCGTGCGGATCGCACTCGCGGTGGCCGGTTCGATGAGTTTCCAGGGCGACGTCATCGGCTGGGTCGCCACTCACCGCCGCCACCACGCCTTCACCGACCGGCCCGGTGACCCGCACTCCCCGTACCGCTACGGCACGCATCTGCGCGGACAGTTGCGAGGGCTGCTGCACGCGCACGTCGGCTGGCTGTTCCGCAACGACCGTACGCCGCCGGAGCGTTACGCCCCCGACCTCCTGGCCGACCGCGACATCCGCGCCGTCGACCGCGCCTTCCCGGTGCTGTGCGCGCTCACCCTCGCCCTGCCGTTCGGTGCCGGCTGGCTCATCGGCGGGACCTGGGTGCACGCGCTGACGGCCCTGCTGTGGGCGGGATTCATCCGCATAGCGCTCCTCCACCACGTCACCTGGAGCGTCAACTCCCTCTGCCACATGATCGGTGAGCGCCCGTTCCGCACCCGGCGCCACGACCGGGCCACCAACCTGTGGCCGCTCGCCCTGCTTTCCTTCGGCGAGAGCTGGCACAACCTCCATCACGCCGACCCCACCAGCGCCCGGCACGGCGTCGACCGCGGTCAGATCGACCCGTCGGCCGCCGTCATCCGCCTCTTCGAACGGCTCGGATGGGTGCACGACGTGCGCTGGCCGAGTCCGGATCGAGTGGCCGCCCGCCGTGCCTGACATCGACCACTCGCCCGCGCAAGGCAGTTGGCAGGAGATCTCATGACCACCGCACTGCAGTCCCCGCTACCCTCCCTTCCCGTCCTGCGCCTGCGCCTGGCACCTCGCGGAGGTATGCCCCGGCCCATCGACGGAGCGTGGTGGCCCCGTTCGTACGACCTGCTCGCCGAACTTCCCCAGCTGCTCGCAGGGCTGCCCCGCGCGTGGGGTCACATCACCAGCGCCACGGTCAACGGAGCGGCATGGTCCGCTGTGCCCGGCCGGATGCTGGTCTTCAACCAGGTCGTACGGCTGCGCAGGTCTCTCACGGTGTCCGCCCCGCACACCATCGTCCTGCTCGCCCCAGGCCGGGGGCGCTGGGACCTGCTCGTCGTGCCTCCGGACACGACCGAGGCGGCCGCGGAACCGCTCATGGCGGCCGCGGTCGCCGGTCAGCCGTGACTGTTCGGCATCGGAGACGCAGGGCGGTCAGCTGTTCCGGTCCCCGGGCCGGTCCGTTCGGCCCGTCCGGGGAGTAGGCTGAAGGTACCGAGGATATTTCGCGCACCGGCTTCCACGCCGTGTCGTTTTCGGCGATCGAATACGCCGGGCCGGTCGTAGCCGGCCCGGGGCAGGGTCCGCGTCATGATTGCGACCGTCTCCTCCTCGCCGACACTCGAAGCCGATGACCTGTCCTCCGTTTCCTCCTCGCTCCCTCTGCGTCTGTCGCTGGCTCCCGCCGGTTCCGCACCGGCTCTGCTGGACGGCGCCTGGTGGCCCCGCTGCCGCGATCTCGGGGCGGAACTCCCCTCTCTGACCGCGGTACTGGACCCGTTGTGGGGGCGGATCACCCGGGTCACGGTGAACCCCACCCACTGGCCGGTCATCCCGCGCAAGGTGCCCGTCGCCGGGCATGTGGTGAAGGTGGGCTGGTTCGTGAACGAGCAGGACCCGAACGAACTGCTGCTGCTCTCGTACCGCATGGGCCGCTGGAACCTCCTGGTGATCCCGCCGCAGACATCCGCCGTCTCGGCCGCCTGGCTGATGGCCGCCGCGAGCGACCCGCTGCGCACATCGACCGCCAGCCGGTTGATGGAGGAGGCCGCGAGCCTGCGGACGGTGTACGAGGACGACCGGACCGTGCAAGCGGTCTGGGACTCCGAAGGCGGACACGAGGCCCGCGACCCGGCCGTACGTCCACGGATCCCGGCCGTAGCCGCCGGGCTGCCGCATCAGTCGACGGGGTGGTGAGGGCGATGGAGATGTTCGTGACCGTGGCCGTGATCGTGGCGATGATCGTCCTCGGGGTGCTCCTCATCCACCTGCTCAACTCGCAGCACAGCGACGGCGTTTCCGCCTTCCACTACGGCCGCTCCGGGATGCCCGTCCAGGGACCGGCCTCGCCGGTGCCGCGGAAGGCCCACGCGAGGCTCCGCGCCAGGCGCCGTAACCGCAAGGCAAAGGAGTGATCCCGGCCGCGTGACGCTGCCCGAACAGGGACTCCCGACGGAGGGGCCGTGCGCTCTGCCCAGCTGAACGTCTACCGCCATGACCGCGACACCCGCGCCCTGATCACCCTCGCCGGGGAGATCGACTTGGCCACCGCCCCGCTCTTGCGCTCCGCACTGACCGCATGCGTACACGACGGCATCCGCACCGTCGACGTCGATCTCACCGCGGTCACCTTCTGCGACGTCAGCCACGCCCGCCACGGGGTGAGACAGGAGTGCGAAGTCGCCGGCCTCTGCGGCCGACCACGCAAGACGCTCGGCCGGGAGACCCCGGCCGAGCGTCTGTGCGAACTGTTCGCGGTCTGAAGGTGTTGGTCAGCCGGCCTCGGTGATCCGCCACCGCTGGTTGGAACCGGAGTTGGCCTGCCACGTCGTGACGGCCGCGCCCTCGTTCGTCGCCTGGCCGCCGACCTCCAGCAGCCGCCCGGTCGCCTGGTTCACCAGCGTCCATGTGCCGTCGCCCGTGGTCGACAGGATCCACTCGGTCGCCGGGTCCCGCTCACCCGTGTCGGCCTCGATCACCGGCACGTTGTTCCGCACGGCGAGCCGCTTGTCCTCGGCCGGGTTGGCGAAGACGTAGCGCGCACGGTTGCTGCCCTTCTTGCCGTACTTCGCCTCCAGCCGCCACTCCTGCGCGACCGTGCCGTTGGCCGAGTTGATGGCCAGGCTCGTGCCGTTCGCGCCGACGGTCACCGCCTTGCCGCTCTGCACACCGGTCAGGGTGTAGGACTTGCCCTTGCTGAACAGGCTCGCGTCCTTCGCGACACCGGAGACGCCCTTGACGGCGAACGAGGTCACGGACTGCGCGGGGACGGTGAACGTCGCCTTGCCGTCGACGACCCGGACCGGGGCCTGCTTCACGAGCTTGCCGGCGGCGTCGGTGACGGTCGGGGTGACGGTCGCGTCACGCTTGATCTTCCCGAACTTCGACAGGTCGATCGTCACCGCGCGCGGCGCGGTCGTGGAGTTGACGTGGACCAGCGTGGCACCCTTGCCGTCCTTCGTCACCGCGGCGGCGCTGGAGGTGTCGTCCACCTTGACCAGGCTGTCGCCGGGCTTGATGAAGTGTGTGAAGTTGCGGGCCGTGTCGAACTTCGTGTTCGTGTAGATCGGGCAGGACTTGAGGGTGTCGGCCGAGGTGCAGCTGAACGGCAGCTGGATGGAACCCCAGTTGCCGCCCTTGGCGGACTCGCCGCCCGGCTTCATGTTGTCGTAGTCCTCGACCGGCTGCCAGAACACCCAGGCCGTGGGCTCCAGTTCGCGCAGGTCGTTCACCATCTGCTGCGCCAGGCCCAGCCCGGGGCGCATGTCGGTGAAGCTCTGCCCGTCGCCCCAGTCGCCCTCGACCTCGCTCATCCACAGCGGCTTGTCGGACACCTTGGCCAGGTCACGGACCGTGGTGCGCTGACCGGTGCCGTAGGTGTGGACGTTCATCTGGTCGACGAGGTCCTTGGACGCCTGTGAGTAGGAGTTCCAGTTGGTCGCGAACAGGCCGGGGTTGGTCTCGTCCATCGCCGATATGTCGGCCTTGACCTTGGCCTTCTTCAGCGCCGGAGCCAGCGCGGCCAGCACCTTCTCCTGCATCGCCGGCCCGATGTGCGCACCCTCCTGACGACCGCCCACCGGCTCGCCGTTCGCGTCCAGACGGGTGCCCCAGTAACCGGTGTTCGGCTCGTTGAACGGGTCGACCGTGTCGACCTTGATGCCCTCGGACTTCTCCAGCCGCTTCGTCACCCCGGCGACGTAGGCGGCGAAGTCGTCGACCGAACTCTCCTTCAGCTGCTCGGCGTTGGCGTTGAACCCGCCCGAGACATAGCCGCTCTCGGTCATGAACCACGGCGGAGAGTTCGAGAACGTCTCCCAGTGGGTGATGTCCTTCTTGATGCGATCGACCCACCAGCGCTGTGTGGCGTCCGCCTTGCCGTTCCAGTCGGCGGAATCGTCGGCGCTCCACCAGTCGGTGTCGGTACGGGTCGTGCCCTGAGGTGCCTTCCACCAGCCCTCGACCGCACCACCGGCACGCAGGTAGTCCTTCACGTCGGGGGCGTTGCCGCCGCCGATGTTGTAGCGCGCGATGTTCAGCGCCAGACCGTCGTCACCGAAGAGCAGATCGGCGAGCTTCTCGCGGATCTCCTTGGGGTAGTCGCCGGTGGCGTTCGCGAACCAGACCAGGCTGGTGCCCCAGCCCTCGAACTTGTCCTGCTTGTACGACGGATCGGGCTGGACGGTGACCGACGCGGTGACCGTGTCGGCCTGCGCGAGCGGCGCGGGGACGGAGAGCAGTGCCGCTCCGGTCGCCAGCGCGGTCATCGACGCGGCCCCGAGAAGCCGTCTGCTGCGGGTGAGTCCTGCCATCGTGTGCTCCCAGCTTCATAGGTGGAAACGCTGCGGTGGTCCCTCCCGCCGGTGGTACGGGAAGGGGTGCCCCCGGGCGGGCCATGTGCCGCCCGGGGAGACAGAGGTGGGGGAGTGGGTCAGACCGGCGGTCGGCGCACCACGGCGACCTCGCGCGGCCCCAGGACCAGCCCGTCGTCGGCGGCCGTGCCGTACAGCACGTCGCCGGTGAACCCGGGCAGCGGCACCGTGTCGTCGGTCCGGTTCACCAGGAACAGGAACGTCGCCTCGGGGTTGCTGCGGACGGCCAGTTCGACGCGTCCGCGCGCCTCGGCGGGGAGTTCGCTCGTCACGCCGGCCGGCTCGAGGAGACGCGGCAGCAGCGAGGTGAGCCCCGCGACACCGAGGCGCGTGGAGACGTAGGACGCCGAACCGGCGGCCGTCGTCCGCCGGGTCACGGCCGGCCGTCCGGCCTGGTTGCCGGAGTCGTAGCGGGCGAGGACCTCGGTGCGCTCGTCGGCCAGGGTGATGCGGTCGGTCCACAGGGTGCCGGTCGAGCCGTCGTCCAGGGACACCGACTCCTCGGCGAGCAGCGGGCCGAACTCCTCGACGCGGATGCCGAGCAGCTCGCGCAGGGCACCGGGGTAGCCGCCGAGCCAGATGTGGTCGTTCTGGTCGACCACGCCGGAGAAGTAGGTCGTGACCAGGTGGCCGCCCTGCTCGGTGTAGCGGGTCAGCTCCTTGGCGAGCTCCGCCGGGACCACGTGCAGGACGGGCGCGATCAGCACGTCGTAGCGCGCGAAGTCGCTCTTGGTGGTGATGAGGTCGGCGCGCACGCCGAGTTCGAGGAGCGCCGAGTACCAGTCCAGGCCTTCCTGGCGGTAGTTGAGCAGCGAGGTGGGGTGGGAGTCCTGCTCGCTCGCCCACCAGGAGTCCCAGTCGAAGACGATCCCGACCTTCGCGCTCTCCCGGGTCGAACCGGCCACCGGGGCCAGGGTCTTGAGGGTGGCGCCGAGCTCGGCCACCGCGCGGAACAGCTCACTGTCGGCCCCGGCGTGCGGGACCATCGCCGAGTGGTACTTCTCGGCGCCGGCCGCCGACTGGCGCCACTGGAAGTAGCAGACGGCGTCGGCGCCGTGCGCCACGTGCAGCAGTGAGTCCCGGGCCAGCTCGCCGGGCCGCTTCGCCACGTTCACCGGCTGCCAGTTGACGGCGCTGGTGGAGTGTTCCATCAGGAACCAGGGCCGGCCGCCCGCGATGCCGCTGGTGAGGTTCGCGGAGAAGGACAGTTCGTCGCGCGACTGCGGGCCGGGGAGGACGTAGTGGTCGTTGGAGACGAAGTCGATCTCCTCGGCCCAGTCCGCGTAGTCCATGCCCTTGGTCTCGCCCATCACCATGAAGTTGGTGGTGACCGGGACGTCCGGGGTGACGCCCTTGAGCAGGTCCCGCTCCGCGCGCAGGTAGTCCTTCAGGGCGTCGGAGGAGAAGCGCTTGAAGTCCAGCTGCTGGGTCGGATTCGGGTGCGAGGCGGCCAGACGCGGGGGCAGGATCTGCTGCCAGTCGCTGTAGCGCTGTGACCAGAACGCCGTGCCCCAGGCGTGGTTGAGGGCCTCCAGCGTGCCGTAGCGAGCCCGCAGCCAGTCGCGGAAGGAGCGGGCCGCGTCGTCGGAGAAGTCGTAGATGTTGTGGCAGCCCAGCTCGTTGGAGACGTGCCAGGCGACCAGCGCCGGATGGTCGGCGTAGCGGGTCGCCATCTCGCGGACCAGACGCAGGGCGTGCTCGCGGAAGACGGGGGAGGTGGGGCGCCAGTGCTGGCGGGCGCCCGGCCACAGAGTCTCGCCGGTCGCGGTGACCGGCAGGATCTCCGGGTGGGCCGTGGTCAGCCACGGCGGCGGGGAGGCGGTGGCGGTCGCCAGATCGACGCCTATGCCGCCGGCGTGCAGCAGGTCCATGACCTCGTCGAGCCAGCCGAAGTCCCACTCGTCGGGGCCCGGCTGCAGGCGTGCCCACGAGAAGATCGCCACCGAGACGACGGTGACACCGGCCTCCTGCATCAGCCGGACGTCCTCCTTCCACACCTCCCGGGGCCACTGCTCGGGGTTGTAGTCGGCGCCGAAGGCGAGACGCGGGGTGAGGTCACCGTCCGCCCCGCGTCTGCGGGAGTGGAGGGTGGAGATCATGGCGGTCCTTCCGAAGGTGATGCGCGGGGCGGCGCGGCGAGGTGCCGCGCCGCCCGGCGTTCGAGCTGTGGTGCGGGCTACTTGTCGATGGTGAAGCCCTGCTCCTCGCCGTACTTGACCGACGCGTCCTGCCAGGCCTTCAGCCCGTCCGCCAGCGTGGTGCTGGAGACGTAGGCCTTGCCGACCGTGTCGTTGAAGATGGAGTTCGCGTACGGCTGGAACGGGAGGTAGGACCAGTCGCTCGCCACGTTCGCGGCGGACTCGGCGAAGATCTTGTTGGCTTCCTGGCCGCCGAAGTAGTCGAACTTCTTGCTCTGGAAGTCGGCCGACTCCAGCTCCGCCTTGGTGGCGGGGAAGGCGCCCTCGGAGACACGGGTGGCGACACCGTCACCGGAGTTGGCGTACTCGGTGAAGGCGTAGGCGAGTTCCTTGTTCTTGCTCAGTGCCGGGACCGCCAGCGAGCTGCCGCCGTTCTCCGCGCTCGCCTTGTCGCCCTTGGTCCAGGCGGGCATCGCCGCCGCGCGCCACTGGCCCTTGGCGTTCGGGACGCCGGTGGAGAAGTTGGCGGGCATCCAGGCGCCGGTGGGCAGGGTGGCGATGGTGCCGTCGCCGAGGCCCTTGTACCAGTCGTCGGTCCAGCCGTTGACCGGGGCGAGCAGCTTCTCGTCGATCAGCTTCTGCCAGACCGTCTCGAACTTCTTGGCGCCGGCGTCGTCGAAGTTGATGCCGACCTTGGTGCCGTCGACCTTGTAGGGGCGCGAACCGGCCTGCCACAGCATGGAGGTGGTGAAGCCCGCGTCACCGGTGTCGCTGGTGATGTACGCCTTCGGGTCGGCCTTGTGGAGCTTGCGGGCCGCGTCCAGGTACTCGTCCCAGGTGGTCGGGACGGCGATCTTGTACTTGTCGAAGACCTTCTTGTTGTAGAACAGCGCCATCGGGCCCGAGTCCATCGGCAGGCCGTAGACCTTGTCGCCGTCGCTGACCGCGTTCCACGGACCGGGCGTGTACTTCGAGGCGAGCTTGTCGGCGCCGTAGGGGGCCAGGTCGGTCAGGCCCTTGGTCAGGGAGTACTGGCCGAGCGCGAAGTACTCGACCTGGGCGACGTCCGGGACGCCCTTGCCGGCCGAGATCGCGTTGGACAGCGCGGTGTAGTGCTTGTCGCCGGAGCGCTCGCTGACCAGGTTGACCTTGACCTTCGGGTACTTCTTCTGGAAGTCGGCGGCCACGGTCTTCAGGGTGGGCTCCCAGGCCCAGACCGTGATGTCGCCGCCCTTTTCCAGGGCTGCCTTGATGTCCCCGGCGGAGACGGCCTTCGTGTCGGAGTCGTCGTCCGAGCTGCCGCAGGCGGTGGCGCCCAGGGCGAGGGTGGAGATGAGGGCGATGCCGCGCAGGATGCGGCTCGTTGTTCTGCGCATGGAGGTGCTTCCACTTCTGCGTGGGTGGGACAGGTGAGGGTGGAGGTGGTGCTGGTGTTGCTCAATTGGGGGGCTTGTGGGCGCCGTCCGCGTCACTCCTTGACGCTTCCGGCGGCGAGGCCGGACTGCCAGTACTTCTGGAGGAACAGGAAGGCGGCGATCAGCGGGATGATCGTGAGCAGGGAGCCCGTGATCACCAGGTTGAAGATGACGTCACCGCCGATGGTCTGCGCCTGGTTGCTCCAGGCGCTCAGACCCAGCGTCAGCGGGTACCAGTCCGGGTCCTTGAGCATGATCAGCGGGAGGAAGTAGTTGTTCCAGGTGGCGACCGTGGTGAACAGCAGCACGGTCACGATCCCCGGGGCCAGCAGCGGCAACGCGACCTGGAAGAAGGTCCGCACCTCGCTCGCCCCGTCCATCCGGGCCGCTTCCAGCAGCTCGGTGGGGATCGCCTCGGCGGCGAACACCCACATCAGATAGAGACCGAACGGCGACACCAGCGACGGGATGATCACCGCCCACGGGGTGTCGGTGAGCCCCATCTTGCTGAACATCAGGAAGGTCGGCACCGCGAGCGCCGTGCCCGGCACGGCCACCGCGCCGATGACGACGGCGAAGATCGCACGCTTGCCGGGGAAGTCGAACTTCGCCAGTGCGTAGCCGCCCAGCACCGCCAGCAGGGTCGCGCCGCCCGCGCCGAGCACCACGTACAGCAGGGTGTTGAGCAGCCAGCGGCCGAAGATGCCGTCGTGGTAGGTGAAGGTGTCCCGGATGTTGTCCCACAGGGCGAAGTCGTGGGCGAACCACAGACCGTTGGAGTCGCCCAGACCGGCCTGGGTCTTGGTGGAGTTGATGACCAGCCAGATCAGCGGCACCACGGTGTAGAGGACCATGAGGGCCATCAGCACCGTCATCAGCACACTGCGCCGCTGCTTGTCCGGGGCGTGCTTACGCGGGGTCCGCAGCCGGGGAGGGCTGCTGCTCTTGGCGGGGGAGGCGGTGGTGACAGGGGTGCTCATCGGGTCACGCTCCCTTGCGCATGCCGCGCAGCTGCACGACGTAGGCGACCACCATCGTGAGCAGGCCCATGATGATGGCGACCGTCGCGGAGTAGTTGTGCTGCTGGCCGGCGAAGGACAGCGAGTACGTGTAGAAGTTCGGCGTGTAGTCGGTGGTGATGGCGTTGGGCGCCAGCGGGCGCAGGATGCTCGGCTCGTTGAAGAGCTGGAAGCTGCCGATGATCGAGAAGATCGTGGCGATGACGATCGCGCCCCGGATCGCGGGGAGCTTGATCGAGGTGATCACCCGCCACTGACCGGCACCGTCGATCTCCGCCGCCTCGTACAGAGAGTTCGGGACGACCCGCAGCGCCGAGTAGAAGATCAGCATGTTGTAGCCGACGAACTCCCACGTCACGATGTTGCCGATGGAGGCCAGGACCCAGTCGGGGGAGAGCAGATTGGGCAGCGTGACGCCGAACGACTCGTTGATGTCGCCCACCAGGCCGTACTTGGTGCCGTACATGAAGCCCCACATCAGGGTGGCGACCACGGCGGGCACGGCGTACGGCAGGAAGATCGTGATCCGGAAGAAGCTCTTGCCGTAGAGCCGGCCGCTGTCCAGCGCCAGCGCCACCAGCAGGGCGATGCCCAGCATGATCGGCACCTGGATCGCCAGGAAGAGCCCCACCCGGCCGACGGCCGACCAGAACTGGTCGTCCTTGAAGGCCTGCGTGTAGTTGTCCAGGCCGACGAAGTGGTTGCCGCCGATCAGCTGGTTGCGGAAGAGACTCAGGTAGATCGAGTACGCGATGGGCGCGAGGAAGACGAGTGCGAAGACCGCCACGAACGGGCCGATGAACCCCCACCCCGTCCAGGAGCGTCGGTCCCGTTTTGCCGGAGGCGGTGCCGGGCGCGGCGCGGCGGCGGCCGGCGGTTGCAGCGTTGTCATGATCGTTCCTCGCTCGTCCACTCATGGAACCCGCGCCCGCAGATTTCCCCGTGTGGCGCGGCCGAGATGTTTACGCAAACATCAAGCAGCAAAAAAAGAGACCTGAGCTGTTATGTTTACGTAAACATCCGATGGCGGCATGTCTACACGCCTCCGCTGACACAGGTCAAGGGCCTCCCCGGAGGATCGTGATCAAAGCGATGCAAGGAGAGGCAGGGGGTAGAAAATGGACGCGACGCACGACACGCCGACGCAGGCGGCCTCACCTGCGGTGACCGGCCGCCCGCGCTCACACGGACCGGCCCGCCCCTCGGTCTCGATGGCCGATGTGGCACGGCTGGCCGGGGTGTCCTCCCAGACCGTCTCGCGCGTGTCGAACGGCTACGCGGGCGTTAACGAGGAGACACGCCGTCAGGTCCTCGCCGCCATGCGGGAGCTGGGCTACCGCCCCAACAGCGCCGCCCGCGCCCTGAAACGCGGCGAGTTCCGCACCCTGGGCGTCATCACCTTCTCCCTCTCCACGACCGGCAACGTCCGCACCCTGGAGGCGATCGCCACCGCCGCGGCGGCCGAGGGGTACGCGGTGACCCTGCTGCCGGTCGCCGTCCCCACCCAGGACGAGGTGCGCGGCGCCTTCTCCCGTCTGGGGGAACTCGCCGTCGACGCGGTGATCGTCATCATGGAGGTACACCTCCTGGACGCGGCCACCATCAACATGCCGCCCCGCGTCCAGGTGGTCGTCGCCGACTCCGACGCGGGGGAGCGGTACACGGTCGTCGACACCGACCAGGTCGGCGGCACGCGCGCGGCCGTCCAGCATCTGCTCGGGCTCGGCCACGACACGGTCTGGCACCTCGCGGGTCCCGAGGGCTCCTACGCCGCCCAGCGCCGTACCGATGCCTGGCAGGCCACGCTCACCCGCGCGGGCCGACGGATACCGCCCCTGGTGCGCGGCGACTGGTCGGCGGAGTCCGGCTACCGGGCGGGCCTGGAGCTGGCCGCGCAGGAGGACTGCACGGCGGTCTTCACGGCCAATGACCAGATGGCCCTGGGCCTGCTGCGCGCCCTGCACGAACGCGGCCGGCGCGTCCCCGAGGACGTCAGCGTCATCGGCTTCGACGACATCGCCGAGGCGTCGTCCTTCCTGCCGCCCCTCACGACGGTCCATCAGGACTTCGCCGAGGTCGGCCGCCTCTGTGTCCAGGCGGTCCTGCGGAAGATGCGCCACGACGACGCGACGCACGGCACGACGCTTGTGCCGACGCGTCTGATGGTCCGGGAGAGCACGGCACCACCCACAGTGCGCTGAGCTTCGGCCGGAGAGTGCCGCTCGCTGCGCGATTGCAGGTGTGCCGTGCCGTCGTCCTGACAAAGGCCACACGCCGCCGGAGCCGCAGTCTCCGTGCGGGCGCCGGGTTCCTCGGGTCGCTCCGGACCGCCGCGTCCACGCGCCGGGGCCGGCGGCGCTCCGCCGACGCTTCGGATCCCTTCGGCCACCGGCTCGCGGCAACCGCCGACGGGACCTCTGGCCAGCCGAGGACGGCCCAGGCGCCGCGGGCCCGGCAGCATTGGGCCGGGCGGGTCTTGTCGTAGGCGCTGCGCACGGCAGCCGTGCTCTGCTCCTGGGCGCCGCCGCTCGCACTCGCCGTTGCCGCGGGCCTGTCGTCCTTCGAATCGCTGTCCCCACAGGCCGTCAGTACGACGCTCCCCATGATGACGGCTGTTCCCAGCGCGGACGCCTTCACCCTTCTGCTCCGCATGAATGCCCTCTCTCTCCTCACGATGGCCGACTTCCTCCGACGTGCTGTCGGCTTGCGACGTGAGTGCCCCTGAGCTGGTCCAATACGCCCAGGGGGAAGGGGGGTTGGCCGGTTCGCAGTGCTTCTGGCCCGCCCTCCGGACATTGTTCCGAGTGCATGGAGTTCGAGGGTGGGCACCTGATATTCCGGGGTCTTTTCGGAGAAGGAAACGGAACATGGAGATCCGGGTATTCACGGCAGCGTGGCGGCAAGCGATTCCCCTTGATCCTTACGTCTCGCCCAGCAGCATCCGGACCGACTTCCACGCCGTCCCCGCGACCGCCCGTAGCGCCTCGGTCGTCGCGCCGTCCCGGGCCCGGTGCGACATGCCCTGAACGACCACCCCGGTGAACTCGGCGACCGCGCGGGCGTCGGTGCGGGCCGGGAGGGTGCCCGCGTCGATGTCGGCTCTGATGTGCTCCTCCAGTCGGTCGATGTTGGCGTTGCGGAGATCGCGGAGGCGGTCGGCGACTTCCTGGGCGGCGTCGGAGACGCGGGTGGCGGAGCCGATGATCAGACAGCCGCCGGGGCCGTCGGTGAGGGTGTAGGTGTCGGCCGCCTCGTACAGCAGGCGCCGGATCAGGGCGGGGGCGTGGTCCTCCTCGTCGAAGGCGCGCTGCATGAAGCTGCCTCTGCCGTTGTTGTAGAACTCGACGGCGGCGAAGAAGAGGCCCTCCTTGCTGCCGAATGCCGCATACAGGCTGGGGGGATTGATCCCCATCTCCCGGGTGAGGGTGGCGACGGAGGCGCCGTCGTAACCGTGCCGCCAGAAGGCCAACATGGCCTTCTCCAGGGCGTCTTCGAGATCGAACTTACGGCCCTGGCCGCGTACGCCTGCCATCAGGTGCTCCCACGTCGTCGTCGGTGAGCGTGCTCTCTCGCGGGCGCGGGCCGAAGCGCGGCTTCACGCCGGTGTGATCCATTATTCATGTAGCGATCGATAAACGAATGATAGTGTCGCCGAGCCGGTGGGGGAACCGGTACGCCGAACAGGCGTGGTTCCTCGCCGCACCTTCATGCGCAGCGAGGCGCGGCGACAGAGTGGTCGCCGCCCACGACGCACCATGCCTGCACAGCGTGAGGACTCCACATGCACAACAGTGCGTCTTACACCGATGGCCTGACCCGCCGTCACTCCGCCTCCCCGACCTGGACCGTGGAGGCCGTCAAACAGGTCCGGTACCACGTCGTCGAGGCGTCCGGCCTGTTCGACACCGACAGCACCCTGCTGTTATCGGGGTGCGCGGACGCCGCGCTGCGACCCGGCGACCGTCGTCTCGTCGTGATCGACTCCACCGTTCAGGAACTCCACGGGGAGCGCATCACCCGCTACTTCGACCATCACGGCATCGCGGTCACCCTCCTTCCCGTAAGCGCGGACGAGAGCGTCAAGCGGTGGAGCCTGGTGACGGACGTGGTCGACGCGATGAACGACTTCGGCATCGACCGCAGGCGCGAACCGGTGATCGCCATCGGCGGCGGCGTCCTCCTCGACGTCGTCGGACTCGCCGCCAGCCTGTACCGGCGCGGCACCCCCTACATACGGATACCCACCACCCTGGTGGGCCTGGTCGACGCCGGGGTCGGCGTGAAGACCGGGGTCAACTACGGGCAGGGCAAGAACCGGCTCGGTACCTACGCACCGGCCGTGGCGACCTTCGTGGACCGCTCCTTCCTGAGCACCCTCGATGCGCGTCACCTCTCCAACGGGCTGGCGGAGATCCTCAAGGTGGCGCTGATCAAGTCGGCGGAACTCTTCGATCTTCTCGAGGACTTCGGGCCGCTGCTGATCGAGGACCGCTTCCAGGGCAGCACTCCCGCCCTGGGGACGGCGGCCCGCCGGGTCGTCTCCGAGGCCATCCACCTGATGCTGGAAGAACTCCAGCCCAATCTGTGGGAACAGTGCCTGGAACGGTGCGTCGACTACGGGCACACCTTCAGCCCCACCATCGAGATGGAGGCGCTGCCGGAGCTGCTGCACGGTGAGGCGGTCACCGTCGACATGGCGCTCACCACCGTGATGGGGCGGATGCGCGGCGATGTCACCGAGCACCAGTCCCAGCGCGTACTGGCGCTGATGGACCGGCTGGGACTGCCGCTGTGGACCGAGGTCCTGGCCCGTCCGGGAATCCTGGACGGCGCACTCGCCGACACGGTGCGCCACCGCGACGGGCAGCAGCGGCTGCCGCTTCCGGTCGGCATCGGCCACCACCGATTCGTCAACGACGTCACCCCCGAGGAACTCGACACCGCGCTCAAGGAACTCGACACCGCACGACGACGAACCGGGCAGAACTTCGCACCGGCCGCGGGACTCGTCGGGGCCGGTGAGGCAGCGTGAAGTGGGAGAGCCTCTACATCGAGGGCTTCGGCTCCTATCTGCCCCAAGAGCGTGAGTTCGCCGCCGAGATGGTGGCCGCGGGACGGTACAGCCAGGTCGAACACCGCAAGACCGGACAGGTGTCGGCCGCCGTGGCCCGCCCCGAACGCGGCGAGAGCGCCCCCGAGATGGCGGCGGCCGCCGGACACTCCGCGCTCACGGACGCCGGGACCGACCCGGCTGACATCGATGTCCTGGTCCATGCGGTGGTGCTGCACAACGGCCTGGAGGGCTGGAACTGCGGCGCCTATCTGCAGAGCGAGCTCGGCATAGAGGAATGCATACCGATCGAGATACGCACCGCCTGCGCGGGTGCCGTCGTCGGCATGGAACTCGTCGGCCGCTGGTGCGCGGGCTCCGGCAAGGGCATGGTCACCGCCTCCGACGCCTGGCAACTGCCGCTCTTCGACCGCTGGGCCTCCGACAGCGGACTCGTGTACGGCGACGGCGCGGGTGCCCTGGTCCTCGGTCACGACGGCGGCCCGTTCCGGGTCCTGTCCACCTCCGTGGTCAGCGACCCGCTGCTCGAGCGGATGCACCGCGGCAACGATTCGATGGCGATGCCGTACTACGGCTCCAGCGCCCCCATCGACCTGCGTCAGCGGGTCGCCGCCTTCGCCGAGACCCGCAGCACCGAGGAGTTCTGGACCCGCAACACCGCCGCGCTGTCACGCTGCGCCGAGACCGCACTCGCCGACGCCGACACCGCCCACTCCGACATCGCCCACTGGCTGGTGCCGAACTTCGGCCGGATCCTGCTGCGCAAACAGTGCTTCGGCCCGCTGAAGATCGACGCCGACCAGACGCTGGCCGAACGCGGCTGGGAGATCGGGCACACCGGCGCCGCCGACCCGATCGTCGGCCTCGACCTGCTGCGCCGCTCCGGTGCCCTCACCCCGGGCGACCGACTGCTGCTCACCGGCATAGGCGTCGGATTCACCTGGGGCTGCGCCGTCGTGGAGTACACCGGCGCGCCCGCACCCACCACCGACACGAACGAGAAGAAGGGGAGCGTCCGTTGACCGCCACCACCAGCACCGAGACGCCAACGCCCGTACCAGCGACGGGCACCAACGCCGCCGTCTTATGGATGCTGCTCGCCGTCTTCGGCGTCGGCACCGTCGAGTACCTCGTGGCCGGCGTCCTGCCGGACATCGCGGGCGACGTCCACGTGTCCGACGCCACCGCCGGCCTCCTGGTGACCGTCTACGCGGTCACCGTGATGATCGGCGGTCCGCTGCTCACCATCGTCACCACCCGCGTGCCGCGCACCGCCCTGATCATCGGCTCCATGGCGGTCTTCGTCATCGGCACCCTCGGCACGGCACTGGCGAACAGCTTCGTGCTCCTGGTCGTCTTCCGGATCGTCACGGCGCTGCCGCACGCCACCTTCTTCGCCCTGTGCCTGGTCCTCGCCACCTCGATGGTGCCGCCGGAGTTCCAGGGCCGGGTGATCGCCCGGGTCTCCCTCGGTCTGAACCTGGCCACCGTGCTCGGCGTACCGCTCGGCACCCTGATCGGCGGCGAGTTCGGCTGGCGGACCTCCTTCGTGGTGGTCGCGGTCTTCCAGACCCTGGTCACCGTGGGTCTGGTGGCCGTCACCCGGCGCGCCCCCGCCCGCCCGGCCGGATCGATCTCTGCCGAACTCACCGTCTTCACCCGCCCAGCGGTGTGGGCCGCGCTCACGCTGACCGCGCTCAGCCAGGCCGCCCTGTTCGTCGTCTTCACCTACATCGCGCCCTTCCTCCGTGACTACACCGGCTTCTCGGCCGGCCACGTCACCCTGCTCCTCTTCGTCTTCGGCATCGGCTCGGTGGTCGGCAACCAGCTCGGCGGACACTTCGCCGACCGCTCCATCGACCGCACCCTGCTCGTCGCGCTCGGCGCTCTCACCGTCGCCCTCGGCCTGCTGGCGCTCTTCGGCTCGAGCACCTGGTTCACCGCACCCTGGCTCTTCGTCCTCGGCGCCGCGGGCTTCTCGATCATCCCGCCGCTGGCCTCCAAGCTGATCAGCGCGGCGAGTGAGGCCCCCAACCTCGCGGCCACCGTCAACATCGCGGGCTTCCAGCTCGCCAACGCCGCCGGCGCCTGGATCGGCTCGGCCACCCTCTCGCTCGGCGCATCGCTGGCCACACTGCCCGCGGTCGGAGCCGGTCTCGCCCTCGCAGCCGTCCTCGCCCTTGTCCTGGGCACCCGCCGCACCCTGGCAGCAGGTGAGGGCCGTTGATGCGGGCCGCCGTCATCGACAAACCGCACACCGCGACCCTGGTGGAGACCACCCGTCCGGCCGCCGGACCCGGCGAGGTCCTGGTCAGGATCGCCTACGTCGGCCTGTGCGGCAGTGACCTGGAGCTCCTGCACGGAACCTCCGCCTACCTCGCCGACGGGCGGGCCACCTTCCCGCACCGGTTCGGCCACGAATGGGCCGGCACCGTCGAGGAGTACGGCCCCGGCGTCACCGGACTGCGCCACGGCGAGGTGGTCACCGGCTCCACCATGATCCCCTGCCAGTCCTGCCGCTCCTGCGCCGCCGGCCACCGCAACCTGTGCACCGAGCTGCGCGAGGTCGGCCTGTACGGCTGGACCGGCGCCGCCGCCGAGTACCTGGTCATGCCCCGCCACGCCCTGGTCCCCTTCGGCCCCGGCACGGAGCACCCACGCCCGGAGCACGTCCTGGTCGAACCCCTGGTCACCGTCCTGGAGGCGGTCCACGCGGCCGACCTGCGGCCCGGGGACCAGATCCTGGTCGTCGGCGCGGGCACCATGGGCAGCCTCGCCGCCGCCGTCCTCGCCCGGTACCCGGTGACCGTCGACATCGCCGAGCCCGGCACCGTCGGCCACCTTCCGGCCGGCAGCTTCCGCAACCGGGTCACCCGCACCGACGACGCCCCCACCGGCTACGACCTCGTCCTGGAGTGCTCCGGTGCCCCCGGCACCCTCACCGCCGCGCTCGACCGGCTGCGCCCCGGCGGCCTGTGCCTCCTGGTCGGCGTCCCCGCACAGCCCGAGACCGTCGACCCCGCCCGGATCACCCTGGACGGTCTGCGCATCGCCGGAGTCCGGCACGGCGTCGACCACTACGCCCGCGCCGTCGCCCTCGTCGACGAACTCGGCGCCGGTCTCGTCGACCAGGTGATACCGCTCGCCGAGGTCGCCCGCGCCTTCGACGTGCTCCAGCACGGCCGGACCCGGCCCAAGGTGGTGCTGAGTGTTGCCTGACCTCCACACCACGCTGATCACCGGCGCCAGCAGCGGTATCGGCCGGGCCACCGCCCGAGCACTGGCCGGCCCCGGCCACCGGCTGCTTCTCGGCTACGCCACCGGCGAGGACCGGATCCGCCAGCTCGCCGAGGAACTGCGGCGCACCACCGGCGGCCAGTGCGTCCCGGTCCGGGCCGATCTGCGCGACCCGGAGGCCGCGGTCGACAGCTGCATGGCCGCCGTCGAGCGGGCCGGGCGTATCGACTGCCTGGTCAACAACGCCGGCATCAACGACCGCAGCGCCGCCGACGCCCTGGAACTGAAGCGGGCCGACGAGGTGTTCGCGATCAACGCCCTCGCCCCCATGACGCTCGCCTCCGCGGTGGGCCACCACATGATCCGAGGCGGCGTCCGGGGCAGCATCGTCAATGTCACCTCCGTCCACGAGACCGTCCCCATCACCGGCGGCGCGCTCTACTGCGCCAGCAAGGCCGCCCTGGGCATGATCACCAAGGTGCTCGCCCTGGAGTTCGGCCGGTACGGCATCAGGGTCAACTCCGTCGCCCCCGGTGAGACCGCCACTGCCATGAACGGCATCCAGGACGAGGCCACCTACCGGTCGATCTCCCGCCCCGACATCCCGCTCGGCCGCCCGGCCGGAGCCGAGGAGATCGCCTCGCTCATCGCCTATCTCGCCGGACCCCACTCCGGCTACCTCACCGGCACCTCGGTCCTCGCCGACGGCGGACTCGCCCTGACCGCGGCGGAGGCCAACGCCCGCCACGCCTTCACCACCATTGCTCCGAGGGAGAACTCGCCAGCATGAAAGCCATCACCTTCCACCGCACCGGCGACCCCGACGTCCTGGCCTTCGACGAGGTACCCGAACTGCCCGTCGGACCGCAGGACATCCGCGTCACCGTCACCGCGGCCGCCGTGAACCCGGTCGACCTCAAGACCCGCTCCGGCTTCCTCACCCTGAACCTCACCTACCCGTCCGTGCCCGGCTGGGACGTCTCCGGCGTCGTCACCGAGAC
This sequence comes from Streptomyces sp. NBC_00019, assembly GCF_045041015.1. NCBI lineage: Bacteria > Bacillati > Actinomycetota > Actinomycetes > Kitasatosporales > Streptomycetaceae > Streptomyces > Streptomyces sp. NBC_00019. The sequence continues at coordinate 812,732 of NZ_CP108302.1, read as the reverse complement.
CGGCAGCGAGGTCACCCGGTTCACCGTGGGCGACCAGGTCATCGGCATGATCGCCCAGCCGGCCCACCGCTACGGCACCTATGCCGAACAAGTCACCGCCGACGCACGCCTCTTCGCTCCCGCCCCGGCCGGCCTGCCGCTGCCGGATGCCGCAGCGCTCCCGCTCGCCGGACTGACCGCCGTCCAGACCCTGGCCAAGCTCACGCTGCCGCCCGGCGCACCGGTGCTCGTCACCGGCGCCGCCGGCGCGGTCGGCCGGATCGCCGTCCAGCTGCTGCTCGCCGACGGACACCCGGTCGACGCCCTGGCCCGGACCGCCGACACCGAATCCCTGCGAGGCCTCGGCGTCGGCACCGTCCACACCCGGCCCGCGGATCTCCCCGACGCCACCCACACGGCTGTAGTCGACACCGCGGGTGTGGCCGCGGCGATCCGCGCGGTCGCCCACGGCGGCCAGTTCGTCGCCATCGACGACAACCCCCAGCCCGCCCCCGAGCGCGGCATCACTCCCGGCAAGAGCTACGTCGACGAGAACGGCGACCAGCTCCAGACCCTGAGCGGCCTGATCACCGCCGGCCGCCTCACGGTGCCGACCGGCCGCCGCTACCCGCTCGCCGACGCCGCCCGCGCCCACCACGACTTCAGCGCGGGCGGCCTGCGTGGCAAGGTCCTGCTCCTGCCGTGACCCACCCGCACCCGAGGCCGGCCACATGTCCGGTCACCGTCCAGGAACCGGCCACGGCCATGGGCAGACCCTCACCCCCGGCCGCCGGCCGCCACTCGCCGTCGGCCACCGGTCCGACCCCGGGGCCGGTCGCCGGTCCCTGCCGCACCCGGGCCGTCGATCCGACCCCGCACCCCGAAGGAACCCGCTCATGACCACGGCCCAAGACACCTCCCTGACCCCGCCCCCCGGCACCCGCCCGCCGGCCCACCGGATCACGGTGGCGGTGCCCGACGTCGAGGAGGCCACCGCCTTCCTCGCGGAACTGGCCGGGCCCTCGGCCGTCGACCGGGACGGCGGCGCCGGAGTCGTCTCCTTCTCTCCCGGCATCGAGGTTCGCCTCGTACCCACCACGCCCGCCGGCACCCCCGACGCCCCGCCCCGCCTGGTCGACATCGGCACCAACCACCTCTGCCTCCGCGTCGGCGACATCGAGGCGGCCGTCGCCCACCTGGAGCAGCTCCCCGGCGTCGACGTCCTGGGCGACATCATCACCATCCCCGAGGGCCCGATCCGCGGAAACCGCTGGATCTACTTCCGTTCCCCCTGGGGCACCCTCTTCGAACTGCAGCAGTGGCCCGACACCCCCGGATACGCCGACACCACCGCCGAACGCCTCCACCACGACCAGCGGCCGGCCGACGACGCGCCCCTGCCCACCCTGCTCGGCCTGGACCACACCGGCTACAGCGTCCACAGCCTCGACGCCACCATCGACCACCTCGTCACCCACCACCGGGCACGGGTCGTCCTGCGCACCGAGATCGCCGCCGACCGGGCCTTCATGCGCCGCCAGTTCGACCTCGACGTCGAGGGCATCTCGGCGATGGCCATGGTCGTCGTCGACGACGCCCTCAACCTCGAACTCTTCGAGCACGGTGTCCCCGACCGGCAACCGCCGCGCTCCGTGGACCGCCTCGGCGGCAACCTGCTCGAACTCCACGCCCGACCCCAGCCCGCCGGCACAGCGCGCCACGCCGCCTTCGGGCTCACTCTCCCGGGGCCGGTGACCACATGAAATTCGGCATCAACCTGCCCAACTTCGGCCCCCAGATGACGCCCGAGGGCATGCTCGCCTGGACCCGCGAGGCCGAACAGCTGGGCTTCGACACCGTCCTGGTCTCCGACCACCTCGCCCTCACCGACGACGCCCACCGGCGCTCGCCCGCCCCGTTCCACGAGAGCCTCGCCACCCTCTCCTGGCTGGCCGGGCAGACCGAGACCATCCGTCTCGGCGCGGGTGTCCTCATCGCCTCCCACCGCCACCCGATCGCGCTCGCCCGGGCCACCGCCACCATCGACCGACTCAGCGGCGGCCGCCTCGTCGTCGGTGTCGGCGTCGGCTGGGCCCCGCGCGCCTTCGACGTCCTGGGCGTGGACTTCCGCAGACGCGGCGCCCTCACCGACCACACCCTGGACGTCCTGGTCGAGGCATGGACCTCCGACACCGTCACCCACCGCGGCCACCGGGTGCACACCGCACCGAGGCCCGTACAGGACCCGCACCCGCCGCTGTGGATCGGCGGCAACGGACCGCGCGCCCTGGAACGCGTCAACCGCATCGGTACCGCCTGGCACCCGCTCCACCCCAGCCGGCAGCTGTGCGGCCAGGCCGCCGGGGCCCTCGCGGACGGCAAGCAGTTCGCCCCGAGGATCTTCTTCCTGCCCACCACCACCCCCGCCGACCCCGACTCCCGCCCGCTCGGCTACGGCACACCCGACCAGATCCGCGCCGACATCGCCTTCCTGCGCGACCTCGGCGCCGACCACGTGGTCCTCGACACCGACCCCGGCGACCAGCGTCTGCGCAGGCACTGGAAGGAAGACCTCGAACTGATCCGGCTCGCCGCACACACCCTGGAGATCGGATGACCGCCCTACGCGCCGTGACGGCCCGCGCCCTGCTCTTCGACATGGACGGCACCCTGGTCGACTCCGCCGACTCCATCGACCGCGTCTGGCGGGCGTTCGCCACCCGCCACCGCCTCGACCCCGCCACCGTGATCGCCGCGCTGCCCGGCCGCACCGCCCACGACATCGTCGCCGGGCTCCTCCCCGCAGCCGACCTCTCCATCGTCGGCGCCGAAGTCGCCTGGATCCGGGAACGCGAGGAGGCCACCGCCGACACCGTCACCGAGATCCCGGGCGCCCGACGGCTGCTCACCTCCCTGCCTGAGCGCACCTGGGCCGTCGTCACCTCCGCCTCCCGCACCATGACCGAACGCCGCCTCACCGCCGCCGGACTGCCCCTGCCTGCGGTCGCCGTCTGCGCCGACGACGTCCGGGCCGGCAAACCCGACCCCGAGGGCTTCCGTGCCGCTGCCCGCCTCCTCGACGTGGACATCGCCGACTGCCTCCTCTTCGAGGACTCCGCCCCCGGACTGCTCGCCGCCCACCGCTCCGGCGGCACCCCCGTCGCCGTCGCCGCCCCCGCCGCCGAACCGGCCCCGTACCGCGTCGACGACCTGACCGCCGTCACCGCCCACGTGAGCAACGGCCGTATCCGCCTGGAGATCAGGCAGCCCCGGGCACACGCCGAACCGGCAGAGGGGATACGGCTGTGAGCACACGGGCCGTCGTCCAGGACCGCGACGACCAGGTACGTACCCAGGTCGCCGTCGACCTCGGAGGGACCTGGCTGCGGATGCGGACCGGGTCAGGCGAGACCGTCCGGCTCCCCGCGCCCAGCATCCTCAACCGGCCCGGCGAGGATCCGGCAGCACTCCTCGAGCAGCTGATCGAGACCCTGGCCGACACGGTGCCGGCGGACGCGCGGGTGGCGATGTCCTGCGGGGCCGCCATGGACGAGGAGCGGGGCGTACTGCACGGCTCGGGCCCGCTGTGGGGCGGTGGCCCGGACCGGCCGGTCCCGCTCCGCGCGCTGCTCACCGCCCGCCGCCCGGACGTCAGCTGGCACCTGTTCAACGACGTCACCGCCGGCCTCGCGAGCTTCGTCGAGCAGTTCGCCCGCCCCCACCACCGGCGGGCCGTCTACCTCACGGTGAGCAGTGGCATCGCCCTGCGCACCGCCGACCTCACCGAACACTGCGTCCCGGTCGACGCCCATGGCATGCAGGGCGAGGTCGGTCACCTCCCGGCCGTCTCCAGCGCACCCGCGGCCGTCCGCGCGCTGACCTGCCCCTGCGGCGGCACCGGCCACGTCGCCGCCCTGGCCGCCGGACCCGCCCTGCCGCACGTCGCGGCCGCGCTCGGCATCGAACACCCGGAGGACATCCGCGACACCCTCCCTGCCCGGCTACGGACCGGGGACCCCGCGGCCCTCCGGCTGCTCACCACCGTCGTGGAACCCGTCGCCGAACTCGTGCGCACCGTGCGCTGTCTGGACCCCCGTATCGGCCTCATCGGCATCGGCGGCGGCTACGCGGAAGGCCTCGGCGAGGCCTACCGCGCCGAACTGGTCCGCCAGGTCAGCGAAGTACGCAGCTATGCCGACCGCGACACCGGCCGGCCCGGAGACGGTCTGCGGCTCTGCCGCCCCGGCGAGGTGGATCCCCTGGCGGGCGCCGTCGCGCTCGCCCACGGCGCACTGACCGTCACCAAACACTGAGACCAGCCCCCTTCAACCGCCCCCCACCGGGAAGGACCCCATGCCGGCCACGGCCACCCACCGCGCGATCGTCCGCCACGGCACCACCTGCCGCATCGAAGAGGTCCCCACCCCGGACCCCGGCGAGGGTGAACTCCTGCTCGCACCCGAGCACGTGAGCCTGTGCGGCACCGACATCCAGATCCTGCGCGGTGACCGCGACGACCCCTCACCCGTCGTCGGGCACGAGGGCGCCGCACGGGTCGTCGCCGCCGGAACCGGCACCGACGGCTTTGCCCCCGACGACCGGGTGCTCGTCAATCCCACCCACCCCGCCGACCCGTCCTTCCTCCTCGGCCACAACGTGCCGGGCCTCTTCCAGCAACGCGTCCTCATCGGCGCCTCGGCCGTCCGCGGCGGCCTCGTCTCCCACCTCCCCGAAGACCTCCCCGCCGCCCGCGCCACCCTCGTCGAGCCGTTCGCCGTCGTCCGCTACGCCCTCGCCTGCCTGGCCACCTCGGCCCCCGACACCCTCGTCGTCCACGGCGACGGACTGACCGGCAATCTCGCCGCCCTTCTCGCGCCCCGCTTCCTCTTCCCCACGGTCCGTGTCGTCGTGGTCCACCGCACAGAAGCCGGCCTCAAATGGACCCAGACCCACGCCCCTCACGCGGTGAGCGTCCTTGACACCGACCCCCTCGACCGGCACGTCACCGGAACCGCCGCGCTCCTCGTCACCACCCATCGCGGCGGCACCGTCCCCGCCGTCGAAGCCGCCGTCACCGCCCTCGGCGAACGCCTGGTCGCCATCCACCCCCTCGGCGGCGTCCCGCCCCGCGCCACCACCCCCCTGCTGCCCGGCGTCGACCTCGACGGCGTCCGCCGCGCCAACACCGGCGGCCCCTGGCCCCCGGCCACCACCACCTTCACCCGCCCCGGCCTGAGCCTCACCCTCAGCGGCAACCGCGGCGTCACCAACCCCCAACTCCTCGCCGCCGCCCAAGCCCTGCGCACCGACACGACCGCCGACCCGCTCCTCACCCACGTCCTGACCCTGGAGCCCGGCGTCCGCCACCTCAACCAGATCATCGGCGAACGCACCCGCGTCGTCGACGACGAACTCGTCATCCGCCTCGTCATCGACCTGGGGAACGGCACCGCACGCCACGGAGCCTGACGAGAGTGCAACAAGAAGCACACCCCACCGCATTGATAGGTACGGGGGAACAGTTCCTCCGCGATGGGAGTGAGCGACGTGACGGTCAAGCGCAGGATCGCCGGGCAACTGGCAGGAGTTGGGGCGATCACGCTGGTCATCAGCGGAACCGCCGTGGCCGGCCCGACAGCTGGCGGGGCGTGGGCGGAGGCGTCGACGGGCAAGGTCTCGGTGATGAGCGTGGCTCAGCCGAGCCCGTCCAGGACCTGGGCCGGCGGCGCCGTGATCGACGAGAATTCCGAGGACGGCACGATCCGGTTCACGCCTGCCATGTACGAGCGCGACCTCACCCGAGGCGGGGCATGGAAGCAGACAGTGCTCCCGGGCGCCGACGCGTGGAACAGCAGAATCAACGACATCTCCACCGGCCCCGACGGCTCGGCGTTCTTCGTCGGGGACCAGGGAACGAACAGCCAAGGCGTCCTGGTCGGGCGCCATGTGGCGGGCGCCTGGCAACTGACCTCCAGCACGGGTCTGCCTGACGGGACGGTCGAAGCCAGCCTGCTGTCGGTGAGTGCGGCCTCCGGCCAGGACGCCTGGGCGGTAGGACAGGGCTACGTGCAGGACACCTACGAGCACATCCCGGTCGTACAACACTGGGACGGCCGCCGGTGGCGTTCCGTGCAGATACCGGGTTCGGCGAACTGGGGCCTCAACCAGGTCGAGGAGGTCGCGCCGAACGACGTATGGATAACCGGCATGGACTACGACACCGGTCAGTCCCTCGCCGTGCACTGGGACGGCCGTCAGTGGACACGGACGCCCACGCCGGTGTTCCCCGACTCCGCGGTCCTCTTCGACATCGCCGCCCGCACACCCACGGACGTCTGGGCCGTGGGATGGTCCCGGGACACCGACAAGCAGCGCCCGGCAGGGCTGGCCCAGCACTGGGACGGAACCTCGTGGACCCAGGTGCCGCTGCCCGTCGGCACCTACTCTCTGCAGGCCGTGACTCTTCGGCCGCACGGCGGACTCGCCGTCGTGGGCGGCAACGACGACGCGGCCGTCGGCCTGACCTGGACGCCCGCCGCGGGCTGGCGTTCGCTCGACCTGCCGGAGAACGACCCGCAATTCCCCCTCGGCGTAAGCTCCGTGGTGTCCTCCGGCACCCACCTGACCGTCGGCGGCTGGCACTATCTGGTCGACGACGACGGCGACTCCTTCATGAGCGGCGCCATCCTGACCAGGTGAACCGGCCCCGAACACGGGGGAGGCGACGACTCGCGAAAACCCGTTGGCGGACCGCGGCGACCGCTGCTACCTTCGCGGAGGCCGTGCCAGAGACGAGGAGGTGGTACCCGTGAACGCAGTATCGACATGGGTGCTCCCCTCCGGGGTCGCGGTCGGGCGATAGGTCGTCCGGGAGCGCCGTTCAAGCGCATTCCCGAAAGGCACGACCATGCGATTCACTTCCGAGCAGCGCCTCGACGACGGCGTCCTCGAACGCGAATTCACCCTCGGCGACATTCCCGGCACCCTGTGGACACCTGAATCCGCCGCACCGGTCCCGCTGATCCTGATGGCCCACAACAACGGCCTGCCCAAGAGCCAAGCCCGGCTGGTGGCCCGGGGCCGGCACACCGCGGCGCACGGCTACGCGGTGGCCACCATCGACGCCGCCGGGTGCGGCGACCGGCCCCGTTCCATCGCCGACGAGCAGGCCCGCACCGACCTGCGCCGGGCGATGCAGGCCGGCGAGCCGGTCGACGAGATCTTCGAGTCCCTCGTCGGCCCGCTGGTCGAAAACGCGGTCCCGGAATGGCGGACGACTCTGGACGCCCTCCTGACGCTGCCCGAGATCGGCGGCCCGGTCGGGTACTCGGGGTGGATGGCCCTCGGTATCCGGCTGGCGGTCGTCGAACCGCGCATCGCCGTCGCCGGATTCTTCGCCGGGGGTTTCGTGCCCCGCGCGCAGCGCGAGGAGGCCCGGCAGGTCACCATTCCGCTGCTGCTCCTGCTGCAGTGGGACGACGAAGGCAACCCCCGGCAGCGCGCCCTGGACCTGTTCGACGCCTTCGGCACCAAGGAGAAGACCCTGCACGCCAACATGGGCGGACACACCGGCACCCCCTGGTTCGAGGGGGAGGACGCGAACCGGTTCTTCGGCCGGCACCTGAAGTGAGGCCAGGCCGTCAGGCCGGCATCAGACGGTAGCCGGTGACGGCGTGCCGGTCAGGATGCCGCTCGTCGAGGACAGGCCCCGGCCCTCCTCGACGGCGGTTCCTGGCCGGTCGGCCGGACGACAGCGATCACGGACAGGCACTGTCGACGGTGGACGAAGGCTCACCGCCCGGGAGCTTCTCGCCGTCCGCCTCTGGCGCGTGCTCTGCCGAGTCGGCCGGCTCCGGCTCTCCGGTCCTTTGCCTCGGCCATCTCCCGACGCGCCGACCGACGCTCCCGCCGGAGCCCTCGCGCCGGTGGCCGTCGACGCGAGGGTCGTCCGTGACGTCGTAGCGCTTCACGTACGCCCCGAGGAACGCCTGGAGCGTGGCGACCGCGGGGATGGAGATCAGGGCGCCGGCGGCTCCGAGGAGAGCGGTGCCGGCGATGACCGAACCGAAAGCGATCGCCGGGTGGATGTCGACGGTTCTGGCGGTCAGTTTGGGCTGCAGGAGATAGTTCTCGAACTGCTGGTAGATCACGACGAAGACCAGAACCCACAGCGCGTACCAGGGGTCGACCGTGAAGGCGATGAGCATGGGCAGGGCGCCCGCGAGATAGGTGCCGATGGTGGGTATGAACTGCGAGACCAGGCCCACCCACACGGCGAGCACCGGCGCGTAGGGAACGCCCAACGTCTCCAGCAGGATGTAGTGCGCTATGCCCGAGACGAGCGCCATCAGGCCGCGTGAGTAGATGTAGCCGCCGGTCTTGTCGACGGCGATTTCCCAGGCGCGCAGCACTTCGGCCTGTTTGGAGGGCGGCAGGACGGAGCACAGCGCGCGGCGCAGTCGGGGGCCGTCGGCGGCGAAGTAGAACGCGAACAGAGTGATCGTCAGCAGCTGGAAGAGTCCTCCGACGACCTGGGCGGAGACGTCCAGGACACCGGTGGCGCCGTTCTGCACGTAGTTGCGCAGCCAGTCGGAGCGGAGCAGACCCTCCTGGACGTCCACGCGCCTCAGCTGGGTGTTGAAGTGTGTGTTGATCCAGTTGATGACGGAGTCGAGGTAGGCCGGGAAGTCCTCGACGATCTTGATGACCTGCTCGGCGAGCATGGAGCCGAGCAGCGTGACGAAGCCGGCCGTCACGACCACGAGGCCGAGGAAGACCAGGAATGCGGCCAGTCCTCTGCGCACTCCCCGTGCGGCCATTCGGCTCACCGCGGGCTCGATGGCGAGGGCGAGGAAGAACGCGATGAGGATGTTGATCAGCAGGCCGAGGAGTTGGTGAAAGGCCCAGTCGGCCAGTTGGAACACGGCGACAAGGGCGAGTGCGAGCACCATGGCGCGCGGCAGCCAGCGCGGCATCCGCGCAACCTGCCCAGGGGCTTGCCCGGGTGGAGGCTGGGGGTTCGGCGCCGTGTCGGATGCAGATGCGTTCGGTGCGCCCTGAGCGATCTCGTCTGTACGTGCCACCGGGCAAGTCTCACCCACGCCCCCTTGCGACCGGACGCCGCCCCGACCCTTCCAAAGCGGCACCGAGCATGAGGGGAGGATGAGAAATTGTGTGATCCCGCTGCGCCTGGGCAGACGCGGCCGTTATGAGCACCCCCCATTCGAGCACGGTGGACGAGGCCACGGAACAGAGCCTGGGTGTGCGAGCGGCGCCTCCGCCCGCCCCCTCATCGGCTCAACCGCGCAGACATGCGGGGCGAGGCTTTTCGTCGGCGCTGCGTGGTGGGCGGGTGGCAGGGCTGGACGGACTGCGGACGGTCGCCGTGGTGCTGGTGATCGTCTATCACGTGGAGCCGGACCTGGTGCCCGGAGGGTCGGTGGGCGTCGACGTCTTCTTCACGCTCAGCGGTTTCGTCATCACCCGGCTGTTGGTCGCCGAGTACGCCCGTACCGGTCGCATCGGCCTGGGGGCGTTCTACCGGCGGCGGTGGCGGCGGCTGGGGCCGGCCATGCTGGCGATGTGCGCGGTCACCGCTCTGCTGTCCGTGGCGCTTCCGCTGCCGCTGTTCGACGGTGCGTGGGTGGCGGCGGCGCTGGCCGCGACCTCGGTTATCAATCTCGTACGGGCGGGGGAGCCCGGGCCGTACTCGGACGTCACCACCTCACTTGCCCACACCTGGTCCCTGGGGGTGGAGGAGCAGTTCTATCTGGCCTGGCCGATCCTGCTGCTCGTACTGCTACGACACGCGGCGGCGCGGACAGTGCTGGGCTGGGTCGCGGCGCTGTGCGTGCTGCCGGTGATCTGGCGGACGGTGCTCTGGGACCCCACGGCGGCGCACCGCATCTACAACGGCCCCGACACCCGCGCCGACCAGCTCCTCGTGGGGGCTCTGCTGGCCGTCGTCCTTGCCCGCCTGCGCGCGGACGACCCCCGACTGGCGCAGCTGCGCCGCTGGGCGGGACGGCTGTGCTGGCCCGCGCTCGCACTGCTGGGGCTGATCGCCTGGCAGATCCCGATCACCGGAGCGAGCGGATGGAACCCTGTCTGGTACACGGTCGGGTTCCTGGCCACCGCCGTGGTGTCGGCCACGGTGGTGGCCGCGCTTGATCTGTGCCCGCGGTCATGGCCCTCCCGTCTGCTGTCGACGTCCGCGCCGACCTGGGTCGGACGCAACCTCAGCTATGGGATGTACCTCTGGCACTACCCCGTCATCCGGCTGCTCTCCGACCTCGGCGTCCACGGCGACCAGCTGCTTCCCGCCGGCCTCGCGACGACGGTCGTGGCGGCCCTCGTCTCGTACGCCCTCGTCGAACGCCCGTTGCTGCGACGCGACCGGTTCCGCGTGCGTCGATTGGAGCCGGCGGTCACCGCGGAGCGTTCCTCCGCCTTGTGAACGCAAGGGCACATCCAACGCGTCTGGCTGCTCACATCGAGGTGTAGGAGGCATCTACGGTGGACCCGACCTCGGTCGCCACTGGTACGTCCGGTGTCTCCATGTAGCCGAAGCGGGCGGTGACACGGTTCCCTGCCGATGCTCGGCCAGGGTGCCCCTCCTCGTACGAGCCGCTGATCTGCGGACCCAGGACATCGGAGCGGACGATACAGATCCCTTGGCCGGACGGACGGTGGGGGCGGCACACATCTCCTTGGCGCCGGATGACGGTGCGCAGGACCGGCCAACCAAGGACCACAGACCCTGCCTCTCCCGAGGTGGTCAGGTGTTTCGTGGACCGTCGGAGTCTCGGCGCCGCCGGACTGTGTACACGCCTGCCAGTGCAACGGCCCCGAGGACAAGGCCGACGCCGAGCACCAGCTCGAAGTCGGCGGGCCCTGTGCCGCCTCCGACGCCGCCCTGGACGCCGCGGGTGGGGAGAGCGGTGACTGTCGCTGGGGCCGCGGTGCTCCTGAGGGGGAGGATCTCGCAGGCGATGCCGTCATCCGGCCCCTGGTCCTCGTCCAGCCGGTACGGGTCGTTGAGGTCGCGGTCGAACTCCGCCTGCGCGTCCTCCTGGTAGGCGAAGTCACTGCAGTCCAGGTCGGTTTGAGCGTGCGCGAGGCCGCCGAGCGGGCCAGCGGTGAGAAGGGCCGTTGCTGCGAGGACACCGGTGATGCGTATGCCCATGACTATCTCCTTCGGGATGGTGGTCGTCACCGTGACCCTAGGAACGCGGTTCACGCCCGGCACGCGCTGCTGCGCTGAATGGCGGCGCGAGGCACTTGGCGGAGAGCAGAGCGAAGCCCCGCTCGGCTGCGGCTCCCGGGCGTGCGGGCGCCCGGTCTCGGTTCCAGAGCTCATTTTCGGGCCCCGGGAATGGGTGGACCTGCGGTGTTTGTTCCGCGCCCAGACGTGTACGCGTAGGACATGACCGAGTCGCAGCAGGAAACAGAGCGAAAGTACGAGGCCCCGTCGGCCGACGACACGACCTGGCTGCCCGACCTCGCCGGTGTGGGCGGGATCGTGTCCGCCGTGGACCAGGGCACCGAGGATTTGGACGCCGTGTACTACGACACCGGCGACCTGCGTCTGGCCGGCGCCTCGGTCACGCTCCGCAGAAGGACGGGCGGGACGGACGCGGGCTGGCATCTCAAGCTGCCACTGTCGGGAGACAGCCGGGAAGAGGTCAGGGCCCCGCTCTCCGACACCCTTCCGGACACGCTGCGCGACCTGGCTCTTTCCCGTACCCGGGGGGCGGATCTGCGGCCGGTCGTCCGGATTCGTTCCACTCGTGGTGTGCGTCAGCTCGTCGGTTCACAGGACAAGGTCCTCGCCGAGCTGAGCATCGACGCGGTCCGTGCCGACGCACTGCTCGCCACCGGCACACGGGCCGCCTCCTGGACCGAGATGGAGGTCGAGCTCGCACCGGACACCGACCCGGCCCTTTTGGACGTCGTGGACAAGACGCTGCGCAAGAGCGGCGTGGACCGCGCCGACTCCCCGTCCAAGCTGGCCCGGGCTCTGGAGGAGACGGCGGTGGGAGCGCCCCGTGTGCCGGACGAACCCGCCGCAGAGGTCGTAGCCCGCGGATCCGCCGGCGAAGCGGTCCTCGATTATGTGGCGGAACAGATCCGCACCATGGTGACGCTGGACCCCGCGGTACGGCGTGACGTGCCCGACTCCGTGCACAAGATGCGCGTCGCCGCCCGTCGGCTGCGCAGCGTCCTGCGTTCCTACCGTCCGGTCCTGGACCGGAAGACCACCGATCCGGTCCGCAAGGAGCTCAAGTGGCTGGGCGGTGAGCTGGGCGCGGAACGCGACCATGAGGTCCTTCTGGAACGGCTGAGCTCGAAGATCGGGGCGGTGCCTGAAGAGTTGGCCTTCGGGCCCGTCTCGGCACGGCTGCAGATCTGGGACGCCGACAAGAGTTCCGAGGCCCGACGGCGCACTCTCGATGCCCTGAACTCAGACCGCTACCTGGCCCTTCTGGACTCTCTGGCAACACTCACGGAACGACCCCCGCTACGCGCCAAGGCCGCCCGGAAACCGAAGAAGGTCACGGCCAAGGCCATTGTGAAGGAGTACGGCCGGCTGTCCGCCCGCATGACACACGCGCTGGACCTCTCGCCGGGCACGGATCGCGACACTGCCCTTCACGAGGCTCGCAAGGCGGCCAAAGGGACGCGGTACGCCACGGAGCCGGCGCGGGACGCCATCGGAAAGCCCGCCAAGCGTCTCGGCAAGCGGGTCAAGGCTGTCCAGAAGGTGCTCGGGGACCACCAGGACAGCGTCGTGGCACGGGACGCCCTGCGGAAGATGGCCCTGGCAGCCCACGCGGCCGGCGAAACCGGTTTCGTCTGGGGTCTGTTGTACGGACAGGAGCAAGCCGTGGCCGACCGGCGCGAACGGGAGTTGCCGGCCGCATGGGCCGACGCGTCGCGGAGCGGCCTGCGCAAGGCGCTCGGCCGTTGAGGTCCTGTCGGAGCTATCGGCGGCCGGCTCGGTCGTGCCGCAGGCGGTCAGGGCGAGGGCCGCGGCGGTGGCGGCCGCCGCGGTCATCAACAGGCGTCTCATGAGGGTGTGGTGAGCCATTCGCTTCGCGTCTGGTGCCGGCCGACCGCGCGGGTGCGCAGCCGGCCCGTGACGGGGTCGGTGTCGACTTCGACGCGGATGCCGTACGTGTCGGACAGCCGCCGCGGTGTCAGTACGTCTTCGGGCAGGCCCTCGGCGATGACCCGCCCTTCGTGGAGCAGCACGATCCGGTCGCCGACGGCCGCGGCCTGGTCCAGGTCGTGCAGGACGGCCCCGACGGCGATCCCGTGCTCGTCCGCCAGGTCGCGGATCAGGTCGAGAAGCTCGATCTGGCAGCGCAGGTCGAGGTAGGTCGTCGGCTCGTCGAGAAGGAGTACGCCGGTCTCCTGGGCCAGACAGGAGGCGAGCCACACGCGCTGGAGCTGCCCTCCGGACAGGTGCTCGACGCCACGCCCTTCGAGTTCCATGACGCCCGTCATGGCGAGCGCGCGGTCCACCGCCGCCCGGCCGTCCGGATCCGTCCTGCCCCAGCGGCCTCGGTACGGGTAGCGGCCGAACTCGACCACGTCCCGCACGGTCAGCCCACCGGGAGTGGGGCGCCCCTGCGTCAACAGGGCGACATGACGCGAGAACTCACGGGAGGCCAGGGCGAGGCCGTCGACGTCCGCGTCGATCACGAGCGTGGCGGACCGAGGCCGCTGAAGTCGCGCGAGCGTATGCAGAAGCGTCGACTTCCCGCTCCCGTTCGGTCCCACAGAACGGTCACTTCGCCGGGCCGCAGCGCCAACGCCGCGCCATGCACGACATCCACGCCCTCGTACGCCACGGTGACATCCGTGGCCGACAGTTCATGACCGCGGGTACGCCTGACCGCGGAGGGCGGTCGAGCACTCGCCTCGAGAAGACCGGATCATGGCCGCGGCGCGAGCTTGTGGAAAAGGCTTTGAGCGACCCCGCACCCCACTGCTAGTTTCGCGGTGGACCGTGAAGTCGTCGTATGGAGGTGAGCCCCGTGAACACAGTTACCCGTGGGTGCTCCCTCAATCCGTCACGGTCCGGCGGCTGACGTTCGGTGTCGCCAGGAGCGCCTGAGATCGAGGCACTCCTGGAGGGAGACTCCGATGAACACAAAGCCTTTCACCTCCGGCCTGGGCGAGAACGCGGTGATGATCACGCGCGTCGCGGACAGGCAATGGCACGCACTGGATGACGACCTGGTGGTCGGCCGAGGGTATGCGGTGCACCGGCCCGACGGACGTTTGTTCGTCAGCATCGACGCCTGGCACGACGCCGCCTTCGACCGCCTCGCCGAGGCGATGCTGACGCAACTGCCCGCGCCGCTGTACACCGTGGTCGACGAAGCCGATGTCGAACTCATGGCCGGATGGCGGCGGGCCGGTTTCACGATCCGGCGCCGCGAGTGGGAGTACGTCGTGCCGACCGACCCACAGGTCACAGGGCTCGACGACGTCCTGCCGCCGCCGGGCGTGACGATCGTGCCCGCCGGTCAGGCGGACGAGGAAATGCTGAGGGCGGTGGACCGCGCGATCCGTGACGAGGTCGAGGCGACCGTCGGGTGGCAGTCGATGGCCGCGGAGGTGATTCCGCGCCCCGAGGGCGACACCATCGTCGACCCGTCGAAGTACGCGGTGGCCGCGGCGCCGGACCGCTACCTGGGTCTGATCCGGGTGGTGACGGTGATCCGGCCGCGCATCGGGCTGATCGCGGTCCGGGCCGACGAGCAGCGCCGCGGTATCGGGCGGGTGCTGCTGGCTCACGCGCTGGGGACGCTGCACCGTTCCGGGTTCGCTGAGACCTGGACCGAAGTCCAGGAGTTCAACCACGCAGCCTCGGCGCTGTTCGAGGGCATCGGCGCCCGGCCGATGAGCAGCAACCTGGAGCTGGTGCGATGACGAAGAACAAGAACGTCATCGAAGTCGAGGGCAAGGTCATCGAGTGTCTGCGCAGCGCCATGTTCACCGTGGAGCTCGAGAACGGCCACCAGGTGCTCGCGCACATCAGCGGGAAGATCCGCAAGAACTACATCAAGATCATGCTGGAAGACCGAGTACTGGTGGAACTCCCGCCGTACGACCTGACGCGCGGCCGGATCGTCTTCCGGTACCGGAACTAGCGGCGGCCGGCACCCTCCGCGACAACTGATCCCGGGGCCCCGGTCACAGCGTTTGCGTGACTGGAGCCCTGGCCCGGGGGCCCCAGGGGGCGCTTGCCACGGTCGCCGGGGAGGCGAGTCCCAGAGCGGAGTTGTCCTTGCCCTCCCGCATGTGGTCCAGCCAACGTTCGTACCAGGAGAGGAAGTCGGGGGCCGAGGAGACGTTCGGTGGCCAGAAGCCGTCCGCGTTGCCGATGAGGATGCGGCCGGTGAGGGGACCGGTCACGCCGATGAGGCACAGGTCGGTGCCGCCCATCTCGACGATGTGGAGGAACAGGTCTCCACGCAGCGCGTCCGGATGGCTCACGTGATGGAATCCCCGCGGGGCGCCGTCCGGCGGCTGCCGGTCCATGGTGTACAGCCTGCACTCCTCCAGCGGAAGCAGACCGCAGAAGGGGCCGGCACCGCTGCCCCCAAGCTCGACCAGGAACTTTCGGTAGGCCGACGGCAATTCGATGTGGTGTTCGCCCTCGAAAGCGTCCACCTGCGCGGAACTGATACGCGGGCCGACGCGAAACCCGTGACGCTCGGCGCCCGCCGAATGGCTGCGCTGCGCCTGGTACGGGACCTTCGCCAGCTTGGAACGTATGCGCGATATGCGGGAGTCCATCGGAGGATCTCTTCTCTCGTCCGCCGCCACTGTACCGAGGCAGCGGAACGGCGCCGGAGCACCCTGACCTGGCCGATCCGATCACCCCCCTGAAGCTCGGGGCACGGGGGTGGGACAACCAGCTGTGGCGCCTCGGTGACGACCTCGCCGTCCGGCTGCCCTGGGCCACACAGTTCGCGGACGACCTGCTGCGCAAGGAGCACACCTGGCTGCCGGCGCTCACCCCGCACCTTCCACTGCCGGTCCCTGTCCCGCAGCGCCTCGGTGAGCCCTCCGCGCGATTTCCGCGGCCCTGGATCGTCACCACCTGGGTGCCGGGCGAGCCCGCCGACCGCGCCCCCGCCACCCGCGCCGCGGAGGCTGCCGACACCTTGGCCGCCTTCCTGACGGCTCTGCACCGACCCGCGCCCACCGGGGCGCCCGCCGACCGCGACCGCGGCGGGCCATTGGCCGACCATGCCGAGGGGTTCGCCAGGATGTTCACCTCGGCCACCGAGCTGGGGCTGATCCCCGACCCGGACGCCGTCCGCACGGTCTGGGAAGAGCCCTAGCAGCCCCCCACTGGACGGGTCCGGACCTGTGGCTCCAAGGCGACCTGCACCCGGCCAGCGTTCTCACCGCCGACGGCACCATCTGCGGCGTGATCGATTTCGGCGACCTCTTCGCCGGCGATCCAGCCTGCGACCTCGCCGCCCCGTGGATACTCCTGCCCGACGGCGCCGCCGACCGCTTCTACGACACCTACCAGCCAACCCCGGACGCCGCGACCCTGCGCCGCGCCCGCGGCCGGCCAGTGCTGAGCGCCCTCGCCTGCCTCCACATCACGGACGCCGGCGCCCACGGCCGCCCCGGCGGCAAGCCCACCTGGGGCCCACCCGCCCATGCCGCACTACGCCGCCTGACCGCAACGGCCCACCGTGTGCCCCGCCGGTAGTCGGGGTGGCGGAGCAGTAGTCATCCGAAGAGGCCGCGGCCACGATCTCGTTGCTTCGGGCGGCCTGGGCCTCGTACAACGCACCCGCGCGGCCGGGAGTGCGCCCCGCCGCTTCGAGGGAACCGGATGCGCACCACCGGCCGTCGTTCAGGCCCGGGTATAGCCGCCGTCGGCGAAGAGTTCGGCGCCGGTGACGAACGACGAGGCGTCCGAAGCGAGGAAGAGGGCGGCCTCGGCGATTTCCTCGGCGTCGGCCAGCCGCCCCAGTGGCACGACGGCCTCGGCGAACCGGTCGACTTCCGGCCCCGCGGCGCCCAGCAGGCCAGGGGTGCGCGTGGGTCCCGGGCTGAGCACGTTGACCCGGAACCGGCGCTCCCGCGACTGCCGGGCCCAGTTGTGTACGAGGTTGCTCACCGCCGCCTTCGAGGCGCTGTAGACCTCGAGTTGCTCATTGGGCCGCACGCTGTTGCTCGATCCGATGACCAGGATGGAGGCGTTCTCCGCCAGCAGCGGAAGCGCCTTCTGAACGGTGAACAGCGGGCCCTTGACGTTGACGGCGAGCGTCAGGTCGACGTTCGCCTCGGTGTGGGTGCCGAGCGCGGCGTCCGCGACGATTCCCGCGTTGGCCACCAGCACGTCGATGTGCCCGGCCTCCTCGCGGACCCGTGCGTAGAGGGCGTCCAGGTCGGCCAGGACCGAGACGTCGGATCGTACGCCGGTGGCCGCGGGCCCCATCTCCTTGACTGCCGCTTCGAGGCGGTCGATGTCCCGGCCGGTCACGAAGACTCGCGCGCCCTCACGTACGAAGCGGTGGGCGATGGCCAGCCCGATACCGCTGGTCCCTCCGGTGATCACGGCCACCTTGTCCTGCAGCACGCCTGGCATGTCGAACCCCTTCAGTTGTGGAATGGATCGTCCATAACGTAGGCAGTAATGGACGATCGAGTCAAGAATGGATAGGCTCAGACCATGGCGAGACCACGCGCATTCGACGAACGCCAAGTCCTGGAGAGGGCCCGGGAACAGTTCTGGGCGACGGGCTATGCAGGAACCCGGATGGACGACATCGCCCAGGCGACAGGCCTGGGCAAGGGCAGCCTGTACGGCGCATTCGGCGACAAGGGCAAGCTGTTCCACCGTGTGTTCGGCGACTGGTGCACCGCAGTCGTCGAGGTGGCCGAAGGGCGGCTGGCAGGTGGCCCGGACGCAGAGGCCCTGGCCCGGCTGTCGGGGTACGTGCACCTAATGGCGGAGAACACCGCCTCCGACACCGAGCGCCGCGGGTGCCTGTTGGCCAAGGGCGCGGCGGAAATGGCCGAGCACGATCCGACGGTCGCCGGGCGGTCGGCCGAGACCATGACGGCGCTGCTGACCCTGCTGCGGACGGAGATCAGCGCCGCACAGCGCCACGGCGACATCGACAGCACTGCGGATCCGCAGCGGTTGGCGGCACTGCTGCTGACGGTGGTCCGAGGTATCGAGGCGGTAGGCAAGGCCGGCCTGGACCCGGAGACGCTGCGGAACATCGCGGACACCGTACTGGCGGTCCTGCCCGTGTCCGAGGGGCAAAAGCGCCTCGCAACCGGGCACACTCCGGCCCGCGAGAACTGACTTACCGCGAAGTCCGACTGCGGCGTCAGCCCCCGCAGACACGGCCAGATACGACTCCGGCCCCTTCCAGAAAGGAAGAGGCCGGATCACTGGTAGCGGGGACAGGATTTGAACCTGCGACCTCTGGGTTATGAGCCCAGCGAGCTACCGAGCTGCTCCACCCCGCGTCGGTACGCACAGCCTACGCCATCCAGGGGACGGCGATTTACCAACGCCGCGGCGTCACGGCGAAGGCCCGGTTGGCGTCCCCCGGCGCCGTCGGGAAGGTCTACGAGATCTTCGCGGGCAGGGCCAGTTCTTGAACGGTGATGGGCACCTGCGGGTCTTCGAGGGGATGTCAGGTGTTGCCGGCGGCCGGGAATCCGGGGTCGCGGCCGATCTCGCCTATGTGGGTAGTTGGTCGAGCACAACGGTTCGGCGGCGCTCAGCAGCTCCGCTTGGTAGGCGTCGAACCCCGGCCAGGCCCGCCCTTGCCGGACCATCCGTGCCTCCACCGACCGCCGCCACAGCCGGGCCAGCCCCAGCACCACGTTCACACCGGCCAGCGAGATCAGGCAGCTCATCAGCATCCCGGGTTCTCACCGGCGCACCCCAACCGGGCTGCACTCCGGCGGAGTTGAACGCTCGGTGCCGGAGCTGTGCGCGGGGCAGCGGTAGGGTCCGCCGAAAGAAAATGTGCGCACAGATGTCGATCCAGGCAGGCTGTGTTCGACGCAGGGGTGAGAGAAGGTCATCAACACGAGAGGTGAAGGCCATGCCCAAGGTCCGGGTACACAACGTGACGATCTCCCTCGACGGCTTCGTTGCCGGCACGAACCAGCGACTGGACGCCCCCTTCGGTGACGGCGTCGGCTGGGGCGACGAGCTGCACAGCTGGTTCGTCTCCGCGATGGAGGACTCCGCCGCGGGCAAGACCGGAATCGATGTCGACTACTTCGTCCGCGGCGACAAGAACACCGGCGCCACGATCATGGGGCGGAACATGTTCGGGCCGCAGCGCGGGCCGTGGGAGGACGAGTCCTGGAAGGGCTGGTGGGGCGACAATCCGCCCTACCACCACGACGTCTTCGTGCACACTCACCATCTACGGCCGACGCTGGAGATGGCCGGCGGAACGGCCTTTCACTTCACCGACGAGCCGGTGGAGACGGTGCTGCAGCGCGCGTTCGACGCCGCGGACGGCAAAGACGTCCGGATCGGCGGGGGCGCGGCTGTCATCCAGCAGTATCTGCGCGCCAGGCTGATCGACGAGCTCCACTTGGTGATCGCGCCGATGCTCATCGGACGTGGGGAGCGGCTGCTCGAGAATCTGGGGGAGGGGATCGACGGCTACCGGGTGGCCGAGTTGGTCGGCTCCCCGACCGTCACGCACGCGGTCCTGGTCCGCCGCTGACACGCCCAGCCACGGTGGTGGCGTTCGCCCTGGCCACGATCGTGCCGGCCTGGGCGGGCGCCTGACCGTGCCAACGAGACGACGTCCCGGCTTCTCGCGCCGCCCACCTCCTGCCGACGACCCGATGGCATCAGGGGGCGGGGTGCCGTATCCGGTCGGCGATGTCTTGTGTCAGCTCGACGTGATCGTCCTCAAGGTTCCACTTCCCTTTGCGGTAGGCGTGGTTGCTCACCCAGAACACCATCGTCTCGTCGCGGCGGAACTCCGCGACGGTCGCCAGAGACCAGTCGTTGCCCCCGTCGTGCCAAGCGAACCGGTCATCGTCGGAGTCGATGACGACCCAGCCGTATCCGTAGGCGCCGTCCACCTCGGGTACCCGCACGTGCGGCGCGAACAGCTTCAGTTTCGCGGCAGCGGACAGGACGGTCTCGCCGGTGAGGGCGCGGTGCCAACGGAACATGTCCCGGGCGGTCGTGAGCATGCCGCCGTTGCCGCGCAGATTCCAGTACGGCCCGTCGGGCGCCCACGGGTGGTCCATCGGCCGTCCCTGCGGGCGTCCGTTCCGGTCGTACTCGACGGCGACCTGCGCGCGCTTCCAGTCAGGCAGCACGTAACCGGTGCGGGTCATCCCGGCGGGTCGGAACAGGTGCTGAGCGAGGAACTGTTCGTAGCTCTGCCCGGAGACCTTCTCGACGATCGCGGAGAGCAGGCTGTAGCCGAGGTTCGAGTAGTGAAATTCCTTGCCGGGGCCCGATTGGAGTGGGGCCTTCATCGCCTGGGCCAGCATCTGCGCGCGCGTCAGCGGGTCGTAGTCGTCGCCGAGCGACTGGGGCAGGCCCGCCGTGTGGGTGAGGAGCTGGTGCAGGGTGATGCTCTTCTTGTCCTCGGGTACGAGCCCGAGATGCATGCCGATCGGGTCGCTGACCTGGAGCTTGCCGTTCATCTCCAGCTTCAGGATCGCCGCGGCGGTGAACTGCTTCGTGATCGACATGACGTCGTACACGGTGTCGCAGGACGCGGGGGTCTTCGCGGCATGATCGGACAGTCCGCGCCCCGCACAGTGCGTGAGCTCGTCCCCTCGGGCGGTGGCCACGGTGATGCCGGGCCCCTTGGGAAGCGCCTCATCGAGGAAGCGTTCGACGGCCGGGTCGATCGGATCCCGCGCCGAGGCCGCTGCCTCTTTCCCGCCGCCGGCCCCTGTTCCGGCCACGGTGTGGACATCCGAGCACCCGACGAGGGCGAGCACGAGCAACAGCACGAGGGAACCGGGACGAGCCACGCATGCCTCCAAGACAACGACGACGACAGATGTGAGGCCGAGGCTGACCGCCGCTCCCGCGCCCCTTCAACACAAGGGCTGTGCGAGCTTGTGCGAGTTCCTGTACGCGCAGGTCAGTGTCGCCCACCCAATCGGAGGGACACCCTTATGACGCCCCCGCCCGTGCCGACCCCCACCGCCGGAGAGGCCGCGTTCATGGCCGAGTTGCGCCGACTCAAGGCCTGGTCGGGCCTCAGCTACCGGGAGTTGGAGCGCGCGGCGGACGCGGAGGGCGAGGTACTCCCGTACTCGACGGCGGCGACCATGCTCCGTCGGGATCGCCTCCCCCGTGAGGCCGTTCTCGTCGCCTTCCTCATCGCCTGCGGCCTCGACGCCGAAGACACCCGGCAATGGGTGGCCGCCCGCCGCGAACTCGTAATGGGCGCACGGCCTTTCCCCACACCGGCCCCGCAACCGCCCGTACGGCGACGCCGCCCGCGCTTGCTGCTCGCGGTCGCCGCAACGGCCGTCGCGTTCCTGGCCGGTGTGAGCGCGGCGGCGAGCGGCACGGTGACTGTGCAGGAGGAGCAGACGGTGGAGCACATAAGGCAGCCCTGAAGACCACTTGCGATGCGTGCCTTATGTGGCATCGAACGGGACTAGCCGTCAGCGATGGCCTTCCTTCCTCTGACTCAGCTCACGAACACCCTCTCCGCGAAAACGCCGGGTCAGCGCGGCATGCAAGGTACCGATCGAAAATCTCCTGACTGTCAGGAGTGAAGGTCCACCGCTGCAGAGTCCGCCGCAGCTCGGACTCGGTCAGCCACCCGTGCCAGGCCACCTCTCCCGGGTCGGGGGCGCCGATCTCCGGAAGCACGGCATCGCACACCCCGAGCCAGTGAGGGCTGAGCCCGCCCCGGTTGAGGAACTTGAACCGAGGGCACACTGTCGCCCGCGCCCCCAGCTCCTCACTGAGCTCGCGGGCAGCCGCCTGCTCATAGGACTCGCCGACTCCCGCGGCGCCCCCGACACCGAGTTCGTAGTGCCCTGGGAAACGGGACAGGTGCTCGGCACGCCGATGGACGAGAAAGCGACCTTGCCCATCGCGGCACACCACCACGCCGACCCGGTGCAGCCAGCCCTCCCGGACAGCCTCCCTCCGGCTGACCACTCCCAGCACTCGGTCCTGAGCATCGACGCGTTCCACGAGTTCATCCACGACGCACACCGTCCCAGACACCACTGACACCCGACCGAAATGCCCGGAGGGCCAGGTCATGCTCCTGTCGGGTGGCCTTCCGGCCAACTTCAGCCGGCCTACTGCCGTACGGCCTGTGGCTGATGGACAGGTGACGGTCTTCTGTGCGCAAACTTCCGCCCGCAGGATCTGCATGTCCATGGCACTCTCGACGGTAAGGAAGCGCCCGTGAGAACGACGCACCGCACCGCACGAAGAGCGGCGGCCATCGCCGCGCTGGCCACCCTCCTCGCAGCGTCCCCCGTAACTGCGGCGGACCTGCCGACGGTGACCGCCACGAGCGAGACCGCCGCACTCTACGACGACGAGGCCGGCGGCAACTCCGATGCCGACGACCCCGCGATCTGGCGCAACCCCACACACCCCGGACGCAGCCTCGTCGTGGCCACCGCCAAGGAAGGCGGCCTGCGGGTCTACGACCTGGACGCCCGCCTCGTGCAGTCGCTGCCCGCCCCCAAGCCGCCCACCGAGGACGACGCCCCGGGCCGCTTCAACAACGTCGACCTCGTCTCCGGCCTGCGCACCTCGACCGGGCGGGCCGACGTGGCGGTCGTGAGTGATCGCGGCAACGACCGCCTGCGGATCTACCGCATCGACCCCTCCCGCGCCGGCGGCCCCCTGACCGACATCACCGACCCGGCCGCCGCGCCCGTCTTCTCCGCCGACCAGGCCGAGATCAACGACCAGCGCACCGCGTACGGCCTGGCCACCTGGAAGGACGCGACCACGGGACGGTCGTACGCCCTGGCCAGCCGGCGCGAACGCACCCGCCTGGCGCTGCTCGAACTCGTCCCGGCCCCAGGCGGCACCGTCGGCTACCGCAAGGTCCGCACCCTCGATCTCCCGTCCTCCTTCCGTCTCCCGAACGGCACCTCCTGGACCCCCTGCCTTGAGCCCGGCGAACTCCCGCAGATCGAGGGCATGGTCGTCGACCCGGCCACCGGCACGCTCTACGCCGGCCAGGAGGACGTGGGCATCTGGCGGCTGCGCGCGGACCTCACCGGCAGGCCGGTCCTGGTGGACAAGGTCAAGGAGTACGGCGTGCCGGGGACGTACGACGAGGAGAGCGAGGAGTGCACGCCGGGCGCCGACCCCGGATACGGCGGCACACGCCTTTCGGCCGACGTCGAGGGATTGACGCTCTATCAAGAATCCGACGGAGACGGCTACTTGCTTGCCTCCGGTCAAGGCGACAACACCTTCGCCCTGTACGACCGCGAGGTGAGCGAAGCCAACGAGTACGAGGGCGGCTTCCGGATCGCCGCGGCCTCGCCGACCCTCGACAGCGTGGAGGAGTGCGACGGAGCGGCCGTCCTGAACGCCCCACTGGGCGACCGCTATCCGCACGGCCTCCTCGTCGTCCAAGACGGTCAGGAGACACCCGAGGTGCCGGACGGCGAGGGCGGCACGCGTACGGCGACCGGCTTCAAGTTCGTCGACCTCGGTGCGGTCGTGGACGCCACCGACATGTGATCCCCTACGGCCGCCGGGCGCGGTCCCGGCGGCCGTGGCCACTGCTTGGGCCGGGTCCGGCATCAAGAGCGCGTAAAGACTGCCGAATCACGGCAATGAAGCGAGCCGTCAGCCCGTGTGAGGATCTCGTCAAGCCGGAGATCAGCGACGGGTGAGAGGGGGACGGCACACATGGCCTGGTTTCTCGGACTCGGCATCACGGGGGTAGTGCTGCTCGCCCTGTCGCTGGTCTTCGACGGCGTACTGGACAGCCCGGGAACGACCTCGTCGGTACATCGGGCAATGTGGTCACAGCCATCCCGGTGGACGGTTACGGCGAGGTCCTGCTCCAACTCGCCGGTCAGCCCATCAAGTTCGCCGCCCGCAGCGCGGGCCCGGTGACGCGGGGCGTCGAGGTGTGGGTGGAGGGGCCGCTGTCCGCCACGTCGGTCGCGGTCCGTCCGGTGGACCGCTGATTCTTCCATCAAGGCGAATCTGGACGGCGTCGCGATCGTCAAGGTCGGTGGCACCGAGGACTCCATCCGGGCCGCCGCACAGCGCTTCTTGATGCAGCAGGACGGCATCGTCGGCTTCACTCAGGAAGTGCTGTCGGGTGCGCTGCGCGCCATCGTGGGGCGGATGTCGGTGGAGGACGTCATCCGTGACCGGGCGGCCTTCGCCGGACAGGTCGCGGAAGAGGCGGAGGCGAGCCTGTCCGGGCAGGGCCTGGTGCTGGACGCCTTCCAGATACAGGACATCACCACCGAGGGCTCCTACCTGGAGGACCTCGGTCGGCCGGAGGCCGCCCGTGCCAAGCAGGAGGCGGACATCGCCGAGGCCGTGGCCCGGCGGGCCGCCGAGCAGGCCCGGCTGAAGGCCGAGGAGGAGATCGCGGTTGCCCAGCGCACCTTCTACCTCAAGCAGGCCGAGATCAAGGCCGAGACCGACGAGGCCGCGGGGCCGCTGGCCGAGGCGGCCCGGGAGCAGGAGATCCTCGCCGAGCAGGAGAAGGTCGCCGTGACACCGGCGAGCTGCTGGAGCTGGGCCTTGCGGAACAGGCGCTGCTCCAGCAGGTGTTCCCGCAGGGCAGCCAGGTCATCGATCGGCAGAATCGTCGCGCGGTCGCCGGTGATCTGTTGGTTCACCACTTCACCCCTTGGGTCGGGCGGGAGAGCGGGCTGGATGGGCGGTGGTCAGACGGCCTCGCTTTGGCAGGGGACGCACTACCGCGTGTAGGGCAGGATTTCCAGGCGCTCGACCGCTATGGCCGTGGAGCAGCCCCGGCAGATGCCGTAACTGCCGTCCTGGACACGGGTGAAGGCGGCCTCGACCTCCTTGAGTACCCGCGTGATGGTGTCCTTCTGCGCCGACAGCAACGGTTCCGTCGCGGCCTGGCCGGCCTCGTCGATGGCCTGCAGCTGTGTCAGCCGGGTGCTCCGCTCGTTCTCGAGGCGTTGGCGTGCCTCGTGCGCTGTCAGACGCTCAAGCCAGGGTTCGGTCCGGCGAGTGTCGAGCGACATGCCAGGTCCTTCCTTCGGCGAGAGGGGTGGCCTATGGAACTGGGCCTGCCGGGGGGGCAGGCCCAGCCCTGAGTGGCCCGGCGGACACGGGGTTGGGCCACACCTTCACCGTGGCCGATGCGCCGCCCGAAACCCATCGGGCGCGACACCCATCTGCGGTCACCCGGGGCCTCACGACGGCGTGGTCGGAGCGCAAGGCGGAAATGGGTATCGGAGCCCATCGACGAAACGGCCGAGCCTGGGCAAGCTGGCGACAAGACGGTCCAGAGCAATGGCTGCAACGCATGCCGAGTACGCGGCGACCGATACGAGAGACCAAGCCGTGTCACGGAGAGGAAGGCGTCATCGCGGTGTCGCTGTTCTGGCGGATCTTCGCTTTCAATGCCGTGGTGCTGGGGGCCGCGACCGCATTGCTGCTGTGGGCTCCGGTGACCGTTTCCGTTCCGGTCCTGCTGACCGAAGCGGTGATCCTGGTGGCCGGCCTGGTGGTCATGCTGATCGCCGAAGCGGCCCTGCTGCGGATCGGACTTGCCCCCTGGACCGGCTCACCCGGCTGATGACCACCGTCGACCTACTGCACCCGGGGTAACGGCTGCCGGAACACGGCCGCGGTGGGATCGCCGAGTTGATCCGTACCTTCAACGCCATGCTGGAGAGGCTGGAACTCGAACGGGCTGCCTCCAGCGCCCGCGCGCTGCTCGCGCAGGAGGCCGAGCGACGCCGTATCGCCCAGGAGCTCCACGACGAGGTCGGTCAGAGCATGACGGCGATCCTGCTGGGGCTGAAGCGGGCCGCGGACGAGGCGGAGGGGCCCTTGCCACCCGCGAGCTGCTCGCGCTCAAGCCGGACCTGCGCGTGCTGATGCTGACCATGCACGACAACGAGCAGTACTTCTTCCAGGCCCTGAAGGCCGGCGCCAGCGGATACGTACTGAAGTCGGTGGCCGACCGCGACCTGGTCGCCGCCTGCCGGGCCGCCATGCACGACGAGCCCTTCCTCTACCCGGGCGGGGTCAGCGCCCTCATCCGCACCTACCTCGACCGCGTCCGCCACGGCGACAAACCACCCGAGCAGAACCTCACCCCCCGGGAAGAGGAGGTGCTCAAGGTCGTCGCCGAGGGCTACTCCTCCAAGGAGATCGCTGAGATGCTTGTCATCAGCATCGAGACCGTCCACCGTCACCGGGCGAACCTGCTGCACGAACTCGGCATGCGCGACCTGATCGACCCCTGACCCCGGGCAGCCCCGTTCACGACCAGCCACCACCGACACGACGAAAGGGGACGGCGCATGGCACGCACCTTGCGCACCGTCCCCCGCACGGGCGGCCTGGGACCGGCATCGGTCATCATCGCTGTCCTGCTCGTCGTTCTCACCGCCTGGCTCCACCCGCTGTCGTACGGCAGCCCGCACCTGCACGCGCCGAACAGCGCCGCGCCGGTCTCCGGAGCTGTGCAGGTGGACGGCCCGAAGGCGGATGACGGCCACTCCGCCGTCTGCACCACCCCGGTCCGCAGCGCTCGCGATATCCCTGCCGACCGGCTGGCGGCGCCCCTCAGCGCGGTCCTGGCCGACCACAGTCGGCCCTGCGGCCCGCCATGGTCCGCCTGTGGCGACGCGCGGGCGGTGCGCCTGCCCTGCCACCCGCACCTGCTGGACCGGCATCAGGACCGGGCACCACCCCCACTCCCAGGCATCTGAACCCCTCTCTTCCTTTCCGATGACCGCAGCCGGTCTCCCTGGCCGCGGTATGCCTGCCGGAGGCCCCTGTTGACCCGCGCCCTGCGCATACGAGGGCTGCTCGCCCTCGCCGCTGTCGCCCTGTCGCTGTTCGTCGCTCTCACCGTGCCCGTCCACCTCGGACTTGATCTACGCGGAGGTACGCAGATCGTCCTGGAAACCCGCCCGACCGCCGCCGCTGACGCCGACAGCGAGGCCACCGACCGCACTCTGGAGGTACTGCGCGGGCGTATCGACGCGCTCGGCGTCGCGGAACCCACACTCGCGCGTTCCGGCGACAACCGGATCATCGTCGAACTGCCCGGCGTACAGGACCCGGCCACGGCCGCGGACGTACTCGGCCGCACCGCTCAGCTCACCTTCCACCAAGTCCTCGGCGCGGCCGCCGACGCCGACGACAAGGACAAGCCGCTGTCCAAGCGGCACCGCCAGCAGGTTCTGCCCGACGAGTCAGGCCGCCTCCTGCGCCTTGAGGCTGCTGCCATGACCGGCAAGGACGTCGAAGAAGCCGCTGCCCGCTTCGATCCGCAGAGCGGCGCCGGATGGCAGGTCACCGTCGACTTCCAGCGGGCCGGCGATGACGGATGGGCCCGCCTGACCGGCCAGGCCGCCTGCCACCCCGCGGGGGACCCGTCCCGAAGGCTCGCCATCGTCCTGGACGACAAGATCATTTCTTCGCCGCAGGTGGAACCCTCGGTGGGCTGCGGCTCGGGCATCCGCGGCGGCTCCACCCAGATCACCGGATCCTTCGGCGCCGACGAGGCCAAGGAACTGGCCCTGCTCATCAACGGCGGCGCTCTGCCCGTACCCGTCGAGACGGTCGAGCAGCGCACCGTCGGCCCCACCCTGGGCGCGCAGGCCATCACCGCCAGCGCCTGGGCCGCCGCCGTCGGCACCACGCTGACCGCCCTGTTCATCACCGCCGTCTACCGGCTCATGGGGGCCCTGGCCACCGTGGCGCTGGCCTGCTACGGCCTGATCTCCTACGCCGTCCTGGCAGCCCTGGGAGCCACCCTCACCCTCCCGGGTCTTGCGGGGTTCGTCCTGGCCATCGGCATGGCCGTCGATGCCAACGTCCTCGTCTTCGAACGCGCCCGCGAAGAGTACGCCTCCCGCAGCCGGCCCAGCCCGCGCTCCTCGCTGGCCGCCGGTTTCCGGGGCGCCTTCAGCGCGATCGCCGACTCCAACATCACCACCTTGATCGCTGCGGGCCTGCTGTTCTTCCTTGCTTCCGGACCCGTACGCGGCTTCGGCGTCACCCTGGGCATCGGCGTCCTCGTCTCCATGTTCAGCGCCTTGGTGATCACTCGTGCCCTCGCTGACCACGCCGCCTCCCGGCCCTGGCTCCGCCGCCGCCCTCATCTGACGGGCATCGCCCACGCCGGAACAGTCCGTGACCGCCTCACGCGCACCGACCCCCAGCTGATGCGCCGCCCCCGTCGATGGTTGGCCGCCTCCGCCGCAGTCCTGGTCCTGGCCGGTTCCGGGATCGCCGTGCGGGGACTGGACTTCGGAGTCGAATTCACCGGAGGCCGCCTCATCGAGTACACCACCGCCACCCCTGTCGACCCGGACCGGGCCCGCAGCGCACTCGCCGACGCCGGGTTCCCCCGCGCCGTCGTCCAGAGCTCGGGCGACCACCAACTCACCGTCCGCACCGACCAGTTGTCGAACGCCCAAGCGGCCGCCGTCACCGAGACCATCGGCACACTGACCGACGACGCCGACACACTCCGCGACGAGGCCATCGGCCCCAGCCTCGGCAAGGAACTGCGCCAAGGCGCACTCATCGCTCTCGCCGTCGCCCTCGGCGCCCAACTCCTGTACCTCGCGGCTCGTTTCCGCTGGCTGTTCGGCGCCTCCGCGGTCACCGCCCTCGCCCACGACGTCATCATCCTCACCGGCGTCTTCGCCTGGCTCGGAAAGCCCATCGACGGTGTCTTCCTCGCCGCGCTGCTCACCGTGATCGGATACTCGGTCAACGACTCGGTCGTCGTCTTCGACCGCATCAGGGATTTGAGTCGGCGTGACCGCGAAGCGCCCTTCGCGGCGGTCGCCAATCGAGCCCTTGTGCAGACCCTGCCCCGCACGATCAACACCGGGATGGGCGCCGCCTTCATCCTGACCGCCCTGGCCGTCCTCGGCGGCGACTCCCTCACCGACTTCGCTCTCGCCCTGCTCATCGGCGTCGCCGTGGGCACCTACTCCTCCATGTTCACCGCCACACCCCTCGCCATCGAGCTCCACAAACGCACATAGTGGTCCGGAGCCAGGATCACTGGCCTGACATCGACCTGAGGAGGCGGGCGAATTGGCCGCCGTGGTGCTCGTTCACGGCCTGTACCACCGTCCCGAGCACTTCGCGGTGGTGGCAGAACGCCTGCGGAGCACAGGAACGGACGTTGTCGTTCCCGAGCTCCACCGGGGCTCGTTGCGCGACGACACAGCAGCGGTCCAGGCAGTGATCGACTCGCTGCACGAGCCTCCGATCGTGCTCGGTCACTCCTACGGCGGATCAGTGATCACCGGGGTACGCGGAGCGGGACACTTGATCTATCTGGCGGCCTTCGTGCTGGACGTCGGCGAGAGTGCGGCCGGTCTGGGTGGGGCGTCCCCGCAACTACAGGACGCGATCCACCTTGAGCCCGACGGCTCGACGAGCCTGCGCCCCGACCGGGCTGTCGACACCCTCTACGGCGACTGTCCCGAACCTCTCGCCGCCTGGGCGGTAGGCCTCCTGCGTGCGCAAGCCCCCGGCTGCGGGCGAGGAGTCCCCGAGCGCCACAGCTGGAAGCGCACGCCCTCCACCTATGTCGTCTGCGCGCAGGACCGGGCCATCGACCCGGTCCTGCAGCGCAAGATGGCCACTCGCTGCACCGAGGTGCACGAGTGGCAGACGGGCCACTCCCCGTTCGTAGGACAGCCCGACCTCATCGTGGAGCTCCTGGAGTCGCGCACGCACCGCGGGGCACGAGGGTGACCTCGGCCCTCTGCCCTATTCGCCCGGTAGAACGCGAACGAAGCCCTCGGTCCAACAGTCCTCATCGAGCTCGTAGGGGTCGAAGTAGAAGCACTCCGGTTCATCACGGAAACCCGGCAGCAGCCGAGCCTGACGTACACGCTCTTCAACCCGTTCAAGGGTTGAGTAGAAACCGAGCAGCTTGACGTCGTCGCCGTCCGACTCGTCACAGAACACGCCGTTCTCATCGACGTGCACTGTCGAGCCGTCGGCGCCGGCTTCGTTCTGGTGGCCTACATGCCACAGCGGATACACGATCACGGGCGTGAAGCTATCAGCACTCGAGTTCGACGAGCGTGCTTCCCGTCTCCGGCGTGATTCCTGCCAGTGCCCCGGGTGCATGATCGCTCGCCCGCTGGGCACGATGTCCTTCACCAGCGCGTCGGCGAGGGTGAAGGCAGCCGGTGCGGGGCCAGATTCCGCAGCGGACGCGCAGCACGCGGAGGTGTCATGAATCGTCAGGCCCGGGTTCGCGTCCATGTCAGCCGTCGGCCCAGCGCGCCGCGGAACCTCGAGATCGACCGCCGGACGCCCTCGGGGCGCGTCCTTCCCTACTGAGCACAACCGATCGCGGCACAGCCGCCGTTGGCCTTAAGGCTTGGCGGTGTGGCGTCGGCTTGTGGCTGTAGGCGGGGCCGGTCCTCAGCCCCGCCGGTCAGCCGTGGTCAGTCGCAGGCGCTTCCGTTCAGGGCGAAGGCCGCAGGAGAGGGGTTGCTCCCGCTGAGGGACCCCTGGACGCCGAAGCTCGCTGTCGCGCCGGGTGCGATCGCCCGGTTCCAGTCGGTGTTCTGGGCCACGACCGCGGTCCCGCTCTGGGTGACTGCCGCGTTCCAGGCGCTGGTGACACGCTGGCTGCCCGGGTAACTCCAGGTCAACTTCCATCCGTCGATGGCGGATTGGCCCGTGTTCTTTACGGTCACGGTCGCCGTGAAGCCGTCGCTCCAGGCGTTGTCCACCTTGTACGTCACCGCGCAGGCGCCGGCAGGCTGCTCACCGCCGGTTGACGTCCGTTCGGCGGCGTAGGCGGCGAGCCAGGCCAGCGGGGCGTTCCAGTTGACGGCCACTTCGTTGGTGGAGTACGAGCCGATGTCGTCGATATAGCATGCGGCCGACGCGCAACCGGCCAGCTTCTCCAGCGCCACCGGGTCCTGCAGGTCGTCGTTGGGGCCGCCCGCGAGTGAACCCGCCGGAGGGTTGGGCAGCGAGGCGTCCGCCTGGTGCGCCCAGAAGCGGTGGTGCTGGTTGCGGGAGTCCTTCTCGCCGTAACCGGTGACGTAGGACTGGCCGATGGCGTTACGGCCGAGCAGGTAGTCCATCGTCTCCAACACGCCGGTGCGGTAGCGCCCGTTGCCGGTCAGCTCCCCGGCGACGGCCATGACGATCGCATTGTCGGCGACCTCGCTGTTGGAGCCCCAGAAGTACCCGTCCGCCGGGATGGGTACGGCGTAGCCTTGCGCGGCCATCCTGGACAGATGGCCGTCGGCGGCCGACGTCACCGAAGTGCGGATGCGCGCCAGGTCGGAGGCGGGCAGTCCGTTGGGGACGGTGGCCAGGGTGAGCCGCCCCAGGGCGGCCGTCTCGGCCCAGCCGAAGCCGTAGGAGGTGAAGGCGTCGGCGGAGGTGTGCCAGGACGAGGACGTCACGGCGTCCCGGTAGGCGCTCTCGCCGGTCGTCGCGTACAGCTCGGCGGCGGCCCAGTAGAACTCGTCCGTGACCCGGGCGTCGCCGTAGGCCCCGCCGCCGGTGCTGTCGGAATCCGGCGCGTACATCGCGGGGTTGGCCTGGGCAGCGGTCCAGGCCCGGCGGGCGGCCGCCAGACAGCGGTCGGCGTAGGCCGCGTCGTACGGGCGGAAGACCCGGGCGCACTGGGCGGCGCTCGCCGCGAGGTTGAGGGTCGCCGCGGTGGACGGGCGGTGCAGCTCGCGCTGTTGGGCGTCCTGCTCCGGGCGCGTAGGGATGGCGGTCCAGTTCGCGTCGTGGATCTTGTGGAAAGCCATGCCCGCGTACGGCTTGCCTGCGGGTACCTGCATCCGCATCAGGAAGTCCAGTTCCCAGCGTGCCTCGTCCAGGACGTCCGGGGTGCCGTTGCCGCGCTCGGGCACGCGCAGCGTCGAGTCGCCCAGGTCGGCGTCCTTGCCCGCACGCTTGGCCCGCTCGAAGGAGTTGACGACCAGCCAGGCGGAAATGCCGCCGTTGACCACGTACTTGCCCTGGTCGCCGGCGTCGTACCAGCCGCCTCTGACGTCCTGGGTGTAGTCGCAGACCCCGGACTGGCAGGGGACGGAGGTGTCGCCCTTGTTCGGCGCGACGCCGAGGTGCCCGGCCGGATGGGCATAGGCGGAGCCCACCAGAGAGGCGTCGATGGCGATACCGCTCCGCTGGTGGTAGAAGAACGCCATCGCGTCCGAGCGCAGCCCGTCGTAGAGGTTCGCGCGGATGTCGAACGGGTCGCTGTTGCTGCCGTCCACCGTCAGGACGTAGCCCGAGCCCGTGGCCTGGTACGAGGAGAAGTCGGCCACCTGGACGGACTGGCCGGAGGGCGTGTCCGCGCCGCGCGGGGTCGTGGAGCCGGACGAGACCACGGTGCCGGAGGCGTTGCGCAGCTGCCAGGTGAGCGACTGCGTCGACGTGGTGACGACGGTGGCGCGCTTGGGGCCGTCGGGCAGGTAGCCGACCTGGTTGACGCGCACGGCGCTGGTCGCCGCGGCGGCGGTGGGGGCGGTCAGCAGGCCGCCGAGGACGAGTGAGCTCGTCAGCAGGGCGACTGCGAGGGGCCTGCCGTGGTGCCGTAACGAGGTGAAGGCATGCATGAGCGGCTCCTGATGGGGTGTTTGCGGGGGTTGGGAGCGCTCCCATCACGAGACTGTCATGCGCACGATGACCCGTCAATTGGTGTGCACGGGGGGAAACATGGGACGTCCCGCCCCGCGCTCGGCGGGGCGGGTGTCGGTCACTGGCCTGGCGTGAGGATGTAGGTGTTGAGGGTGTTGACCGCGCTGAGCGGGGTGGGGGAGCCCAGCTCGTAGCGGTCCACGGCCAGGTAGGTGGGCTTCTTGCGGGCGGCGGGTGTGCAGAAGTTCTGGGCCCGGTTGAGGAGTTTGCCGTTGTCCGTCGTGGCGGTGGCGGTGATGGTGTAGTCGCGGAAGTGGTTCATGACAAACAGGGGATGGAAGGCGGACGAGTCGGTAGTCAGCGGTCTGCCGGTGCCCCAGCGGCTGTAACAGGACCAGTCGGAGTCGCCGATCCCGCCGCCCATGGACCAGTAGTTCTCCACGGTCCACTCGCGCTGATACATCACTCCGAAGGTGTCCCGGATGGTCCAGCCGTTCGCGCTGTCGCTCGTGCGGGTGCGGTCGCTGAAGATCAGCAGCTGCTTGCCGTGGGCGGCCAGGTCGGCCATGGTGGGCCAGCCGTTGGTGGCCACGCCCTCCTGGTCGGGCCGGTACAGCACGTCGTACAGCCCGTTGACCGAGGCGAGCGAGGACTTCAGGACGTCGGAGGAGGCGTAGTCCTCCAGGAATACGGTGACGAACTGGCCCGGGTTCGCCTTGAGGAAGTCGACCATGCGCTGGAGGTCGGTGGCGAGTGGCACGGGGCTGCCGACGCCGTCGCAACTGTTGTGGCACAGCACGGCCCGGCCCGAGACGGTGTAGGCGTCCAGCATGAAGCCGCGTACACCGTCGCTCAGTTGTCGGCTGATGCCGTGGTTCTGGTTGGGGAACAGGTTGACCGGGAACGAGGCGAAGTTGCCGTCGGCCCCGTTGGCGAAGGCGTTGTGCGAGGTCAGGAAGGTGACCTGGTCCAGGGTGCGGGTGTCCGCCGACGCGGGCGTGGTGGCGTAGGCGGTCGGAGTCAGGTACCAGCGGGCCAGGTCGCCCGACGATCCGAGCTGTACGGCGGCGGAGTCCGAGGACGAGGTGGTGAGGTACTGCGAGGTGCCGGGGACGGAGACGGTGTACGTACTGCCCGCGGCCGCGGTGATCGTCCAGGTGGTGCCGTCCGCGCCGCAGGCCGTAGTCACCGCGGAGGTGCCGTTGCGGCCGAGACAGGTACCGGACTCGTCGGCGTTCTGCAGCCGGTAGCCGCCGCTGACCGCGACCGGGGTCCACTGCTGGTGGTCCTCGGTCCCCTTGGGATTGTGCGCGACGACCGTACCGCCGCTGTCGGCCGCGTTCAGGCCGGTCGCGTAGTTCTGGAGGTAGACCGAGCTGGTGGGGACGGCTGCCGCGGCCTGACCAGGGGACAGGACGGGCAGGGTGAGGGCGAGCGCGGCGGTGCCGCACAGGGCGCGCAGGGGGCGCATGTGCACGGTGGTTCCTTTCACTCCGGCACTGCGGGTGTTGTGGCAGAGACATGACATATCCGAAGGGGTGGGTGCGGTGCCAGGCCTGACGCGTGAACTGTTGCGGCTCGCCAGGCCTGTGACGAGCCATCAGGGAGCGGACCGTGGCCGGTCAGCTCTCCTCGTCGTCGGTGAGCAGGAAGGTGGGTCGGGTGTGCTCCCAACCCGGCACCTTCAGCGCGTTGAGCGCCGAGACGATCCGTTTTTCCTCATAGGTGAAGTGCGTCTCGATGAGCGCGGCGAGGCTGTCCAACTCGCGCCGGAATTCGGTGGGGTCCGACTTCCGGTCCAGTGCGCCGACGAGCCTCTCGAGCCGTTGTACGGAGTCGTCCACCAGCCGGTGGTCGCGCCGCAACTCCTCCAGCACAGGGCTCAGTTCGGGGAACTGTTCGGCGATCTCGATGAACGCGAAGTCGTTCTCGCCGTTGTGGTGCCGGTCCAGTGCCGAGCAGAAGGTCAGGCAGTGGGTCCGCAGGTCGCGGACTCGGGTGCCGTCGGAGAGATAGGAGTCGACGTCCTGACGCAGTGCTGAGAGCTCCTCGCGGAGCCAGAGGTGTACTTCGATCAACTGGTTGCCGAAGGCTGTCAGGCGCCCGTGTGATGTGGTCAAGGCAGTTCCGTGGCTTCGACGCCTCCATGCCCTCGACGGTCTCTTCGCCGGGCGCACGCGACGTTGATCCAAGGTCCTACCAACGGTGCAGATGATCTGTCAATCGCGGCAATGCGAGACGGGCGCCCGGCCTGGGGTCTCAGAGGGCGATGCGGTCTCTGGCCGCCGGGAACCCAAGCGTCTTCGGCTGCACCTTGCCCGTGTCCAAGGTGAGGCTGAAAACCGGCGCCGTCTGTGCTGATTTGCCTGATCGTCATGGTCAATTCCAGCCGTTGCTTTGGCATTCGCATGACAAAACTGTGCACGCAGTGCCACCCTTCTGCGGAAGTTCACCGTTCCTTGACGGAATCACCACGCGGAGCAACCGCCAACCACCACCCCCCGCCTCCTTCCACCCGCCTGCCGTGCAGCGCTCCGGACCGGCGTACCCCGCCGCTCCGTCTCGTCCGCGGCCCCCATCACGGGCTGGCCGTCGTTTCGAAGGAGAACTCGTTGCCCCTGCGACACCGCGCTCTTGTACGGCGCAGACGCGCCACCGCCCTCGCCCTCACGGCCGTAGGGTCCCTGCTCGCCCTGGCCGCCCCCGACTTCGCCGCCGCGGCCCCGGCGGACCCGGGCCTCACGAAGATCACCGCCACCCCCCGGGCCGGCGCCGCCCAGCCTTCCCTGACGCCCGCCCGCCGCACCGCCCTGATCGAGAGCGCCCGGTCCGCAGCGGCCGGCACGGCGCAGCGGATCGGCCTCGGCGGCAAGGAGAAGCTCGTCGTCAAGGACGTCATCAAGGACGCCGACGGCACCACGCACACCCGCTACGAGCGCACCTACTCCGGGCTGACCGTCCTAGGCGGTGACCTGGTCGTCCACGACAAGAGCGGTCGTACAACTGTCACCAAGGCGAACGCGGCCCGCCTCCAGGTGCCTTCGCTCAGCCCGAAGATCACGGCCGCGGGTGCCGCCGCCAAGGCCCTCACCGCCTCGAAGAACGCCGAGGTCAAGGGTTCCGAGACGGAGCAGGCGCCTCGCCTGGTGGTCTGGGCCGGCAGTGGCAAGCCCGTGCTGGCCTGGGAAACCGTCGTCGAAGGCGTCCAGGAGGACGGCACCCCCAGCGAACTCCAGATCGTCACCGACGCCGCCAGCGGCAAGCAGCTCCAGGCCGCCGAGCAGGTCCACACCGGCTCCGGCACAGGCCAGTACGCCGGCGAAGTCCCGCTGGGCAGCACCCTGTCCGGGTCGACGTACCAGCTCGTCGACCCCGACCGCGCAGGGCAGAAGACGTACGACCTCAACCAGGGCACCTCGGGCACCGGCACCCTGTTCACGGACGACAACGATGTCTGGGGTGACGGCCAGCCGTCCAACCGTCAGACCGCCGGTGTCGACGTGGCCTTCGGCGCCGCGGCCACCTGGGACTACTACAAGGAGAACTTCGGCCGCAACGGCATCCGCAATGACGGTGTCGCCGCCTACAGCCGCGCCCACTACGGCAACAACTACGTCAACGCCTTCTGGCAGGACTCCTGCTTCTGCATGACGTACGGCGACGGCTCGGCCAACACCCACCCGCTGACCGCGCTCGACGTGGCCGCCCACGAGATGAGCCACGGCGTCACCGCCGCCACCGCGGGCCTGGTCTACTCGGGCGAGTCCGGCGGCCTCAACGAGGCGACCTCCGACATCTTCGCCGCCGCCGTCGAGTTCTCCGAGAGCCTCCCGGCCGACCCCGGCGACTACCTCGTCGGCGAGAAGATCGACATCAACGGTGACGGCACCCCGCTGCGCTACATGGACAAGCCCTCGAAGGACGGCGACTCCCGCGACAACTGGAGCTCCACCCTGGGCGGCATCGACGTCCACTACTCATCCGGCCCCGCCAACCACTTCTTCTACCTGCTCTCCGAGGGCAGCGGCGCCAAGACCGTCAATGGAGTGGACTACGACAGCCCGACGTACGACGGCCGGGCCGTCACCGGCATCGGCATCCAGAACGCCGCCGCCATCTGGTACCGCGCGCTGACGACGTACATGACCTCGACGACCAACTACGCCGGCGCCCGCACCGCCACCCTGTCGGCCACCGCCGACCTGTTCGGCGCCTACAGCCCCACCTACCTCGCCGTCGCCGACGCCTGGGCCGCGACAAACGTCGGCAACCGCATCGCCCTCGGCGTCAACCTCGCCCCGACCGCCGACCAGATCAGCGGCGTCAACCAGACCGTCAGCCTCCAACTGGACGCCTACACCACCAACACCGGCGCCGCCCTGACCTACGAGGCCTCCGGCCTGCCCGACGGCCTCAGCATCAGCCCGAGCGGTCTGATCAGCGGCACACCCACCGCCCTCGGTACCAGCGACGTCACGATCACCGTGACCGACGGCACCGGGGCGACCGCGGCGGACACCTTCACCTGGCAGATCGCCTACGTCTACGCCAACGCCACCCGCGTGGACATCCCCGACAACGGCGCCGCCGTCGAGTCACCGGTGACCATCACCGCCCGCGACGGGAACGCGTCCGCGACCACCACGGTCTACGTCAACATCGTCCACACCTACCGCGGTGACCTCACCGTCGACCTCGTCGGCCCGAACGGCACCGTCTACTCCCTGCTCAACCGCACGGGCGGTTCAGCCGACAACGTCGACCAGACCTTCACGGTCGACGCCTCCGCGCAACCGCTCAACGGCACCTGGAAACTGCGCGTGCAGGACCGGGCGTCCATCGACGTCGGGTACATCGCGCGCTGGCAGCTGACACCCTGACACGCACCGGCAGCACACCGCCGCCCAGATCCTCGGGATCTGGGCGGCGGTCCGGTCCGTTTTCGATCAGCAGGTGCGGCCCGTGTACCACGCGCCGGCGACATCGGAACTGGAACCGATCCAGGTCACGCCCGGTCCCACACACTGCTCGCTGTTCGGCCCCCAGTCATCGATCTCGATGATGATGCGCGAGCCGTCCGAGGTGCAGTGGTTGTAGTAGGCGTCGGAGGCGGTTTCGTAGAAGCCACAGGGATCCGCTGCGGCCGGACCGGCGCTCGCGGTGACCGCGCCGAATGAGGCGAGGAGGAGGCCGGCGGAACCAAGAAGGCCGGTCATGACACGACGAGTACGCATAGAGAGCTCCAGAACATAGAGGGATCGGGCCGAGGCGCCAGGTGCCTGCCGATCCGTTGTCGATGCGCCCAGGCTCGCAGCTCAGAGCAGCCGTTTTGATCAACGGTGGCACCGTTCACCCGGCGAATCGATTCACTGCTGCGCCGATCAGTTGATCTTCGGCTTTTGGGGAACGGAGAGGCCAGGACGGGGATTTGGCGAGGCAGTTGCAGGAGTTTCAAGGCTCGGCGATTCGGCCAACTTGAGCCAGTCATCGAGGGCTTCATCGCGGCACTCAGACGTGCGATGCCGTGCGCCCCAAGGGCTCCACGGCGACTGGAATCGAGCGCGTTCGAATCCTGGTCGGCGTCGTTATGCCGTGCACTGCCGAATCACCCGGACGCGGCACCCACCTCTACGGAGGGATCAGGTGACAGTGACTGACGCCTCGACCGCAACCCCCGACACACCGCCCCCTCCAGCACCGGCGACTCTCAGTTACGGGGGAAAGTTCGGCAAGAACCCGCTGGAAGGCGCCAGTTTCTGGGCGATGTGCCGACGACTGCCCTCCGTGCTGGCCCACACCACCCGCAAGGCGTGGGCCGTCGACAGGAGAGGCTCCGCACTGCTCCTCGTGTGCCAGGCGCTCACAGGTATCGCCGCCGCGGTCGTCCTGGCCTCCACCGCCCGCGCGATGACACACATCCTCGGTACCGGCACCGTGGCCGAACGCCTGCACGGCGCCGTACCAGCCCTGGTCATGGTGACGTTGGCCGCCGGAGTGGGCCGAGTGTGCAGTCTGCTGTCCTCGTACGCGGACGGGCGCATCACTCCGCTGCTGACCACCGAGGCCGATGTTGCGCTCGTCGCCGCCGTGCTGCGGGTGGAGTCATCCGCGTACGGCCTGGACGGGTTCGCCGACCAGCAGGAAGCCGCGGAGATCGGCGTCACCCGCACCCGCCTGATGGTGCAGGACGCGCAGCGGTTCATGTCCGCGCTGATCCGGATGATCGCCGCGGCCGGGGTCATCACCGCGCTGCACCCGCTGATGCTGCCGGTGCTCGTCCTGGCCGTGCTGCCCGCCGGTGTCGGAGCCGTGCTCTCGGCCCGTGTGGACTACCGGACGCACTTTCTCAACCTGGGCGATCGCAACGTGCGCGCGATGATGCGGTCGTGGGCCACCCACGCCCGCTACGGCGACGAGATCCGCGCCAACGGCATGACCGGCTACCAGATCTACTGGTACCGGGCCCTGTCCGACCGCATCGACCAGCGCACCCTCCAAGCAGCCCCGCACATGCTGCGCATCCAGCTGTCCACCAGCGCCCTGGGTGGCTTCTTCCTGCTGTGCACCTGGGCCACCCTCGCGGGACTGGCCATCACCGGCCGCATCGCCCTGCCCGTCGCCGCCACCGCCGTGGTCGCCGTCCAGTCCACTGTGGCCGCGCTCTCCCAGGTCGTCATCAACGGCGCCGCCCTCTTCCACACCTCGCTCTACCTCGCCGACATGCAGGCCTTCCTCGACCTGGCCCACCAACGCGCCCCGAAGCGTGGCAAGTCGACCATCCCGGAGCGCGTCGACGAGATCCGGATCGAGGAGGCCGTCTACCGCTACCCC
This sequence comes from Streptomyces sp. NBC_00019, assembly GCF_045041015.1. Classification (NCBI taxonomy): domain Bacteria; kingdom Bacillati; phylum Actinomycetota; class Actinomycetes; order Kitasatosporales; family Streptomycetaceae; genus Streptomyces; species Streptomyces sp. NBC_00019. Next base: position 773,092 of record NZ_CP108302.1, on the reverse strand, counting down.
GGCCGGGAGGAACCGGCCGTCGACGGGGTCTCGCTCACCCTCCGCCGTGGCGAGATCCTCGCCGTCGTGGGCGCGAACGGCTCCGGCAAGTCGACCCTGACCAGGCTCATCACCGGGATCGTGCTCGCCGACAAGGGACGCGTGCGTTGGGACGACATCGACCTGGCCGACGCCGATCCCAACGCCGTGTGGAGCCGTACCTCCCTGGTGCCACAGAACTTCGCGTGCTGGCCACTGCGGGCCCGCGAGAACATCACCCTGGGCCAGCCCCGAACCCACGACGACCGACCGGTGTGGGACGCCATTGACGCCGTCGGCATGCGCGAGGAGATCGAGAAGCTGCCTCACCAACTCGACACCCTGCTCTCCCGCGAACTGTGGGGAGGCGCCGAACTGTCGGGAGGCCAGTGGCAGCGACTCGTGTGCGGCCGCGCGCTGTACCGGCAGACGCCGCTGATGATCCTGGACGAGCCCACCTCGCAGATGGACGCCCGCGGCGAGCACGCGATGTTCACCCGGATCAGGCGCCTGGCCCCGCACCACATGACGATTGTGGTCACCCACCAGTTGGAGAACACCCGCCTCGCCGACCACATTCTTGTCATGGACAAGGGACGAGTCGTCGAAGAGGGTACGTACGAGGACCTCGTCCAGGCCGGCGGCCTCTTCGCCGAACTCCGCCGTCTCGCCAGGGACCGGTAGCGCCCTCAACACCAACCGCTGTTCAGGAGGATTTCGTGCAGTTGCGCAATGTCACCCCGGACGACGTCGACGCCTATGTCCGGATGCGGTGCGACCCGGTCATGATGGGCGATCTCGGGGGCCCGTTGCCCAGGGAAGGCATACCCGACAAGGTGCGTCGAGATGCTGCTGAGGCCGCGACCGACCTCTGCTGGATCAAGATGATCATTCCTGATCCGGGCACTCCCGACATGGTGGCCGGGTCGGTGACCATCTGGTCCCACGACACCGACGACGGGCCCATGTCGGAGATCGGGTGGATGGTTCTGCCGCATTTCCAGGGCCGTGGCCTGGGCAAGCGCGCGGCACGAACTCTGCTTGAACAGGCTCGGGATGAGGAGCGTTGGGGCGTGGTGCATGCGTTTCCGGGAACGGGCAACGCGGCCTCGAACGGAATCTGCCGGTCCCTCGGTTTCCGCTTCGTCACCGAACGGGACGTCACGTTCGCGGACCGAGTGCTGCGAAGCAACCACTGGGCCATCGACCCACGCACCGAGCTGAAGCCGTCCTGAAAACCACCCACCACCCATCACGACGAAGGTTGGTGAGCACTCCTAGAGGTGTCCTGGCTCGCCGCTGGCGAGGAACCGTGTCAGGGATTGTTCCAGCAGTTGCAGAAAGTGCCGCAGGTCATCGGCGACTCTGTCGAGTTCCGGTGCGTCCAGCGATGCCGTTCGCGTTCGATGGACCGCCCCGTCGGGGTCGGTGACATAGGACTGGCCCCCACCGTTGGAGCCGATGACCAGGCCGCAGGCGTCCTGCCCCGTGCCGAGCGGCACGGCGCCGTACTCCTCGAGGCACAGAAGGACGTCGGGTACTGGATGGATGAAGTACCCGTTGCCGACGTCTCCCCAGGTGACGTCGGCGATGCTGTCGTAGAAGGTCACCAAGTCGGCCGGGGCGTGGTCCAGTTGGGCCAGCGCGTGAGCCGCGGCCTGATCGCCGCGGTCGGCTCGCCGGACCTGATTGGTGCCCGGGGGAAAGCCGTGCCGGTGCTCGAACTCGTCTGCCATGACGGCCAAGGCGCCCGAGACCCTGCTCACCCACAACTCCAGCCAAGCGGGCGGCAGCGAATGTCCATCCATGGAGCCGGATGATGGCATGCCGCGCAGACACCGGGGCAGGCCTTGCGACCTTCGTGCTGTCGGCCGGCACCCGCTCGTCCGGCTTCTCCTTGTCGGGTCGTCTGGTCTGGCGTGCGCACACTATGAACAGAATCGAGCGACTCGTAGTGCACCAGCGCATGCGTTTCTAACATCGCACCGCTCGGCGCGATGGTGCGCCACTGAGTTCCGGGAGCCTTGCTGTGAATCGCTCGGGTCGGACCACGTTTCCCCCTCCCCGCCTCTGGTCCCGCGCACGACGCGGAGTGACGCTGACCGCATGTATCGCAGGCATGGTCGCCGGGTCACTCAGTGCCATCAGCCCGGTCCAGGCGGCCAGTGAGCCGCCGCCCGCACCGATCTCATGCCCGGTGAGCCTGGAGGAGAAGGCCACCTGTTACACCGGCCAGGACGCCAACGGAGCGTTCTACGCGATCGCTGTGCCCAAGCGGTGGAACGGCTCGCTCGTCGTTCACGCTCATGGCGGTCCCGACCTGGGTGAAGGGTCGGACCCCGAGCGAAGCCTCGGCGACCTGGGACGCTGGTCGGTGATGGTGGACCAGGGGTATGCCTGGGCGGGCTCGTCCTATCGACGCGGGGGCTACGGAACCCGTATGGCTGCCGCCGACACGGAGAATGTGCGTCGGCTCTTCGTGGACGAGTTCGGCAAGCCCCAGCGCACCTTCGTACACGGTCAGTCCTGGGGCGGGAACGTCGCTGCCAAGGTCGTGGAGGTGTACGGCAAGCAGGGCTCCTATGACGGTGCTCTGCTCACCAACGGAGTGCTGGGTGGCGGCTCACGCGGTTATGACTACCGCGTCGACCTGCGGGTGGTCTATCAGTACTACTGCCAGAACCTTCCCCGCCCCAGTGAGCCCCAGTACCCGTTGTGGCAGGGACTGCGTCCCACATCGACCCTGACCACGGCAGGGCTGCGGGCCCGCCTCCAGGAATGCACGGGATACGCGTCGACGCCGCAGGAGCGCACCCCCGTGCAGCAACGCAACCTCGATGACATCCTCGCGGTCACCCGCATCCCGGAGCGGACGCTGGAATCACACCTGCGCTTCTCCGTGTTCACCTTCCGCGACATCGTGCACAACCGGCTCGGCGATCGAAATCCGTTCAGTAACGACGGGGTGCGGTACACCGGTTCACACGACGACAAGGCACTGAACGAAGGTGTCGAACGCTTCTCCGCCGATCCCGCGGCCCGGCGCGCCCTGTCCTACGACAGCGATCTCACCGGTCGGGTCTCGATTCCCGTACTCACTCTGCACGCCATCGACGACCCCACCGCCTTCGTCGAGCATGAGGCCGCGTACCGGGCGAGCCTCGATGGCGCCCACCGGGAGAAGAACCTCGTGCAGACCTTCACCACAGAGCACGAGCACAGTGAACTGAGCAACGCCGAGTACGCCAACTCCATTGCCGCGCTGGCCGCCTGGGTGCGCACAGGAAAGAGGCCCACCGCGCAGTCCGTTGCATCCTCGTGTGCCTCCTACGACCGCACCTACGGCACGGGATGCTTCTACGACACCGACTTCCACCCTCTGCCGTACGCCTCCCGTGTTCAGCCCCGGCCGGCAGGACTGTCGTGGCCGGCCATGACAGCTCAGCAGGAGAAGAACTGGAGCCGGATCGACGGCGTCGGCATCGCTCCGTAGCGGTGCAGGACCCGGGGCCGGAGGATGCCTGGGAGCTGCGTACGCGAATCAGATGTGGAGACCTCCCGCAGGGTGTCGGCGCGTGCGCCCCCTCGGGCGCACGCCGCCGGCGTCCGGGCTGGCTATGAGGCGGTGTCGGTCTGCGCGTCCGTCGACGCCTGTTCCTCGGCGGGCTGTGCCGCGTCGGAGGCGGTGTAGTAGACGGAACTACCCTGCTTGACGCGCTGAACCAGGCCCTTGGCCACGAGTCCTTCAAGAGTGGTCCGCACCACGGTGGCCTTGATGCCGCGGTCAGGGTGGGTTTGGCCCATCGTGTCGGCGATCTCGGCCGTGGAGCGGGGTTCGCTCTGTGCGGCGAGGTGGTCGCGGATCAAGCTGACCAGTGTGGGCTCCGCCGACTTGGTTTCGGCCTTCGTGGTGGCTGAGGCGGAGGCTTTGGCGGTGGTGCCCTTCTTGGGCTGGGGAGCCCGGCGGGACTTGGCCTTTTTGGCAGGAGCTGCTGGTGCAGGGGCGGGTGCGGCTTCGACGGTGGGCACAGTGAGGCCGAGCGCTTGGTGCATGCTCACGAGTACCGCGTGGTCATGCTGCAAGGTGGTCAACTGCTCCTGCAGGGCAGCGATTTCCTGGTGGATGCGTTCCTGCTCTTTGAGGTTGTGCTCAAGGTCGGTGGTTACCTGGGCGGTGTACTGAGACGTTAGTTCCGTGGAGGTGCTGGTGTGCTCGGACATGTGTTGACCTCTCCTTGAACTCCCTGCCCAAGTACCTGCGGCAAGCGAGTTCCTGGGCGGATGGCGTACATGGCACGCGGACTGGGACCATGTAGCTGCACAGCTGCTTGGTGTTGAGATAGTACGTTCGGACGGAGATAGTTGTTCCGCACGGTAGCTCACTGGACGGCTCCGGGGAGAGGTGGGAGGCGCTGGACCGCCCCGGAGCGATTCAGCTGCCGCGGTGCCATCCTGCTGGTGTTCACCACGCCGGACCACTCGATGGGACACGAGGGAGCCGGCCCTCTCCGGGCGAATACGCAGTGAGGGCCGGGTCGTAGAGCTGTTTACCCGGCGAGGTCGCTCTTGTAGAAGACGGGCGCCTGGAACTCGTCAGGGTCGACGGCGATCTTGCTGGAGAAGCCGAACGTGAGCCGCGGGCCGCTGGAAGTCCGCCAGATCGCCATTCCCTGAGGTTCGCGCCCGGGCAGTGAGTTACCCGCGTTCGTTGGGAACTTCTGGTTGTACTGCCCGCCGGTCTGGTTCATGTCGAGGAGATCGATCGACAGTCTTGGGCAGTCCAGGAAATCGGATAGGCCGACCTTGAATTCCGTGATGCCGGCACTGGTGTGGTAGTCGAGCACTCCGCCGTCCTGGTACTTGATGCGGCAGATCGTGTGGCTGTTGGGGTCCGTGCCGGGGGTCAGGCTCCGGTAGTCGCAGGCGAGCCAGATGTAGGGGGACCCGGACGTATCCGGCTGGACCCCGATCGAAGAGCCATGGTCGAACGAGTGCAGAGCCATGGAGCCCAGCAAGGACTGCATCGCCCAGTAGGGCTGGTGGAGCGAGCGTTTTCCGCAGGACGGGATCGTCGCCGTCGCCCTCGAATACGAAGTGCTGCGAAGGGTCGACGACCGCGTGCGCCGTTTGTGCCGTCAACAAGGAAGAGCCGCCGCTTGCGGCGGCGGCGATTCCTGAGCCGGTCCGAAGGAGCGTGCGACGGCTTATGCGGCTCCCTATGTCGCTTTGACCAATTTCACTCAATTGCATCACTATATCTGCTAGTTCGACCGTTCTCGCTGAGCGCGATCAACCTGGCAACCGGCCCCCTGGACGTCGACATGCCGAACTGCAGGCGAGATGCGCCCACTTCACCTGTCAGAAGCCATGTCTCGTACCGGGCACCGGGACCCAGACGTGGCGGCCCTCAGGGGGCCGCCACCCGGTCAGACGCGGTCGGCGGCGATCAGCACATACTGGAAGGAGCCGTCCCGGTACGACTCGATGAACGCCTCCTCGATGCCGGTGACCAGTGAGGATGTGGCCCGCAACTCCCAGTACGGCAGCGTGTCGGGGGTCAGGTCGATCACGGTCTGCGGCACGAGCCGGTTGTCGGCCATGGCCCGCAGATATTCACGACGGGAGTGGATGTTGCACTCGAAGTGGGCGTTGATCTGGGAGACCCACTTGGAGGGCTGGCCGTAGCGGGGATTCCAGCAGCCGGTGATGGTCACGTACCGACCGCCCACCTTGAGGAAGCGGGAGTGCTCGGCGAACAGGTCGTGCAGGTCGACGTACATGGTCGACTCGTTGTTCCACGAGGCGGTGACACTGCCCTTGTCGAAGGGGGTGTCGAGCATGTTGCACACCCGGGAGCGCACATGCTCCTGGATACGAAGCTCCTGTGCTCGCCCGTTGCCGAATTCGGCCTGCGCGGAGGACAGGGTGACGCCCTCGACTTTGCAGCCGAAGCGCTGATGGGCCATGACCATGGATCCGCCACGCCCGCAGCCGGCATCGACGAGAGTGTCCTCGGGCGTGATGGGGCCGAGGTGGCCCAGGAGGAACTCGGCCTGTGCGGACTCGAGCCGGTGCAGCTCGGCGATCAGCTTCTTCTCGTATGCGCTGTGCTCCGGGTCGCCGAGCGCGGAGTGGTCAACGGCGCCGATGCCGTAGTGGTGGTGGTAGAGCCCGTCCACGTCACCGAGGCGCAGGTTCACCGGCCGCGCCTCGTTGTTCCAGTACCGGGCGATGTCCCCTTGGTAGGGGGTCGCCGGGGCCGGGATCGTCGCGGAGACGGTGGGGGTGATTTCTGTGGTCACAGAGGTGTCCGTTCCTTACCAGAAGGCGGGCAGGCTGTATCGGTAGGTGTTGCTGCGGTGCCAGTCGTGGTTGCCGTCGACCCACGCGGCCACGCCCTTGAGGAAGCGCACCACGGTGGGCAGGGGGCAGGCCGCGGCGAGGTCGGTCGCTGCCGCCTCGAAGGCGTGCATGAGTTCGTTGTGGACCTCGACCGCCTTGAGATAGCCGTCGCGGTCCGAGAGCTGTTCGCGTTCGGAGATCACCACCGGCAGGTTCAGGTGGCGGCCGGGGCCGGCGAGTTCCTTGGTGTAGGAGTACAGGTCGTTGACGATGGTGGTCGCGTTCCCGGCCAGAGCGATGACCCGCTGCATCTCGGGCCGCGCGTGCAGGTCCGCTGGGAGCTCATAGCCTCCGATGGTGTCGGTGATGGTGGGGCAGGGGCGGAAGTTGTTGAACTGGCGCATCGCCAGGTACTCCCACACCTCAGGGACGTGATCGGTCTCGGCCCAGGCGGCCTCGGCCAGGTAGCCCAGATGCAGCCGGGCCATGTCGTGGCGGTAGCGGTCGATCTGGGAGGGCGTGGCCATGCGGATGAAGTAGTCCATCGCGCTGCGGTAGGCGCGCCGCGGAGGGTCCGAGCCGAGCGACTCCTCCCACGCCGGCGCGTACTCCGGGGTGGTGTGGAGCGGATCGAGGGCGGTGTGAGCCAGGAGAAGGCGTCCGCCGAGGCCGACGGGCGAGCCGCCGTGGTCCTCGCAGTAGCAGTCGTCGACGGCATTCTCCGCGACCATCAGCCGAGTGGCGATCATCAGGTGATCGACCGTGGGAGCGTCGGGGTGGCAGCCGACCATGTACCGCCCGACCGAGAAGCCGTCGAACTGGCCTTCCCACTCCTCGGGGTAGAGCTGGACTTCGTCCTCGGCCCAGCGCTTGATCCGGGAACTCACCTCCTCGACACGTACCGGGTCGGGCTCCGGGACCGGGTGGTGGTACAGGCCGGGAACGGCCTGGCCCTCGGCGGGTGGCGTGGCCACCGGGAGCACCGGGACGGGTTCAGGCAGCAGCCGCTGCGGAGCCTGGGCCAGGGACAGCGAGGCCGTGCCCAGGCCGGTCGGCCCGCCCAGGACCCGCTGAAGAACCGGATCGGCTACGGGAGGTGCGGCCGCTTCGGCGGACGCGACCGGCGGATGCTGAGGAGGTGGCGACGGTGTGCTCGTCGGCTGCGAAGTGCCCGCCAGGGACAGCGAGGTCGTACCCAGACCCGTCGGTCCGCCCAGGACCCGCTGAAGGGACGGCTCTGTGGCGGGGACGGACGGCGTGGCAGGCAGCGCGCCGGTGGCGGGCGGGGGAGGGGGCGGCGGAGCGATCGGCGGACGCGGTAGTGCCGCGAGGCCAAAGGCTGCCGCCGCGATCGGAAGATCGGGGACCGCCGGCGTGGGGACGTCCGGCTCGGTGGTGGTCGCCTTCGACCGCTGCCCAGGGATGGACGGCCCAAGGGGCCCGGAATCGGGCATCTGCTACTCACTCCTTACTGCGGTGGCGTGGGCGCACGTACGGCGTGGACGGGGACGTCAGCCCGTTCCGCGTGGCATGCCCTCAGCTGCGTCCGCGGGCGATCTGTACGTTCTCCATCACGCCGAGCGCGTCGGGTAGGAGCACCGCGGCGGAGTAGTACGTGCTGACGAGATAGGAGATGACCGCCTGCTCGTTGATGCCCATGAACCGCGCTGAGAGCCCCGGCTCGACCTCGTCCGGCAGCTCTGTCTGCCACAGGCCGATGACCCCTTGGTTCTTCTCTCCCGTGCGCATGGCGATGATGGAGCTGGTCTGCTCCTTGCTGATCGGGATCTTGTTGCACGGCAGGATCGGGACCCCACGCCAGGCCGGGACCGACTGCCCGCCGAGATCGACGTGGTCCGGGTAGAGCCCGCAGGCGTTGAAGCCGCGCCCGATCGCGGCGATCGTCCTCGGGTGGGCGAGGAAGAACTTGGTGCCGCGGCGGCGGCACAGCAGATCGTCCATGTCGTCCGGGGTCGGCGGGCCGGAATGCGTCTGGATGCGCTGCTTGAAGTCGGCGTTGTGCAGCAGCCCGAACTCACGGTTGTTGATGAGCTCGTGCTCCTGGCGCTCGCGCAACGCCTCGATGGTCAGGCGGAGTTGCTCCTCGGTCTGGTTCATCGGGCCGTTGTAGAGGTCGCAGACCCGAGTGTGGATCCTCAAAATGGTCTGTGCGACGGAGAGTTCGTACTCACGTGGCTTGAGCTCGTAATCGACGAAGGCGCTCGGCAGATCGGCCTCGCCCACATGGCCGGCCGACATGGCGATCTCGGCCTCACCGTGCTTGTTCTGCCGTCGTCGCGTGGCGGAACTGAACTCGGTGATGTGGGCTCGGAGAAGGGGCGCGGAGTCCTGCACGGCGGCGAAGTCGCTACGGGAGAGGGTGAGGAGGGTGCCGGAGGTCTCGGCGGTGGCCGTGTAGTCATAGCGGGCGTCGGAGTCGAGCAGGGCGTTCTCACCGAAGTGGTCGCCGTCCGCGAGCACCGCGATGGCGATCTCTCCGCCGTACTTGCCCTCGCCGCGCTGGCTGATGCGTCCGTGGGCGATCAGATGGATCCGGTCCGCCGGGCTGCTGCGCTCGACGATGACCTCGCCGACAGCGAAGTCGCGCTGTGTGCAGCGCTCGGCGAGGGCGGTGAGGGCGTCCAGGTCCTCGAAGTCCCGCAGCAGGGCCAGTTCACCGAGTTCGCGGGGGATCACACGGACCGTGGAGCCTTCCTGCACGAACTCGATGCGCCCGTCGCCGACGGTATGACGCAACCGTCGGTTGACCCGGTAGGCACCGCCGTTGGTCTCGACCCAGGGGAGCATCCGCAGCAACCAGCGGGAGGTGATCTCCTGCATCTGCGGGGCGGACTTCGTGGTGGTGGTGAGGTTGCGTGCGGCGGCGGTACTCAGGGACTGCTGCGGCACGGGCGCGGCTGGTGCGGCCTGGGTTTCCGGGCTGCTGTCCACGGTCATCGGGGTGGGCTACTCCTTGCGTGGTCGGGCGGCCGGCGCACAGGTGTGCGCCGGTATTGAGACAGGGAGGATCGGCAATGGGGTGGGAGGACTCCGGTGATCCATCCACCTGCAGGACGGTAAGGGTCAGTTGAGCCGCCTCGCCCGAAGATCCCAGCGGCTTCCTTCGAAGCGGTGACAATCAGTCGAATCCGGTTTATCGGACCAATGAGCGACATTGCGCCACGCTGATCGAGCAGCGGCGGGGTGCCGCAGGGCTCACCACGGCACTGCGTCGAGGCAGTGCCGGATGCCGACGGCGAGGCCGGGTTTGTCCGGAGCGTCCGGGAACTGGCGGAGTGTCTGGGGGAGTTCACGCTCGGGCCGACTGTTGATCTCGACGTAGAGCACGTGCAGGAGCGCGGGCCACTTCTACTGGGAAAGGCCATGCGTACTCAACTGGCCAATGGAGGCCCGGCACTGGCCGGGTGATGCTGGCGGGCACTGAGGCGGGGAGTGGGCCCCGAAGGCCGGATGGAGCAGGCTGTTGGGGAGACAGCCGCGTGGCCCGGGCCGGGCAGCATGGCCGGCTGCCGGCACTTCTTCCGCTCAGCACCTGACAGCAACCCGAGCAGGCAGGCGCGAGCGGCCGCCCGGGGGCTCCGCCCGCCCGAACGGGCCCACGATCCGGGTCCCGCCGCGGTCAGACCGTGATGCCGGGTGGTGTCCGGGCGTCACACGCCACGTTGAACGGGGCCGCGGGAACGCCGCGATGACCCGCGAGGCGATCCGATCAGCGGTACGGACCCTGTTCTGCGGATGCGCCGACAGGTGTGGCTCATACGAGTTGCTCAGGTGCCTGGGACCGGCCGGGATGCCGGAGGCGCTGGGCGCCCGCCTTGCCTCGGCTTACGGCGGGGGCGCGGCCGCCTCGACGTCCGGCGATTTCTCTGCCAGGGCACAATCCCTCGCCGCGAGACCGTCACCCCCATGCCGTCGGCAGCGGGCGAAGTGCGATCAGTTCGATCAGAAGGTCATCAGGGAGAATCCGACTCGCTTCACCGCCTCCTCCTGGCTTCCCGCAGCCCGGATAGTCTCGACGGCATGACCGACAACTCCCTGCGCTCCGTCACCGTCGAGCGAACCAGCATCGGCCACTTCACCGCGACGAACGCGCGTGGCAGCACGATCAGCTTCGGTACCGGTTCCGAAGCTGAGGGGGATGCCGTTTTCACGCCGGTGGAGCTGTTGCTCGCCGCGATCGGAGGCTGCACGGCCGTGGACGTCGATGTAGCGACCAGCCGTCACGCGGAGCCGGTCAAGTTCTCTGTCGAGGTGACGGGGAACAAGGTCGGCGACGAGCTCGGTAACCGGATGACCGACCTGGTGGTCACGTTCTCCGTCGACTTCCCGGAGGGTGAAGGCGCGGAGCGGGCGCGGATCGTTCTTCCCCGGGCGGTCAAGGCTTCCCACGACCGGCTCTGCACGGTGAGCCGCACTGTCGAGATCGGCACACCCGTCAAGGCGGTGATCGAGGGCACCTGACCTCTCACCGGCGTACGGGTCACCGGATGCGCTGCACATCGGGTCAGTTGTGGGAGTTCGGACCGGCGCGTCGACTGCGAGCGCGGTGGGGTACTCATGGCTGCTTTGCCGCCGAGCAGCAGCGGGCCGCCGAAGGCGAGCGGTAGTGGTCGTGCTGTCGGCAGACAAGGCAAAGCTCCAAAGGGAAGAGGCGAAGGGGCGCGGGAAAATGCTTTACCAGGACCAGGGATATCCCTGGAATGTCAAATCCATTTCCGGGAACGCCGGATTGGGATGCCCAGAGAGGACGGCACTTTGTCAAGCGCCGCGTCCGTTGGATATCCTGCCCTCGGGACGGAATGGAACTTAGCCCCCGCTTGTCGCTGGCAGGGGCCTTGTCGAAAGATCGCTTCGCGAGTGTTAGTGGTGAAGAAACTCACGCTCACGCGTTGATTTGCCTGCTCTGATTTCACTGAACACATACCGCAATCCGGGAGGCTGTGAACTCGTCTTCCAGACCACGAGGAACGGCTGCATTGAAAGGTGGTGCTGGGTCCACCCCTGTGGTGGTGCTGGACCGCTGGCGGGTCGAGCGGGCCGTTCATAGCGTCGTGCTCATGATGGATGAGACGAACGAAGAGCGAACAGGTGCCACGAGGCGGACGGCATTGCGTGGGCTGGGACTCGCGGTGGGGGGTATGGCACTGGCCACCGGGCTCGGAACCTCGCCGGCCGCAGCGAACCCGCGTCGCGGGCTCACCACCTACGTGCTGGTGCACGGTACCCACAGCGCCGGCGCGTTCTGGATACCGATCGCACGGGAGCTGACGCTGCGCGGTCACCGCGTCGTCATGGTGGACCAGCCACGGCATGGCGCGGAGGCTTTCGTGCCGGAGTCGTATCAGCGGCAGGACCTCAAAGCGATGGCGGCCGAGCCTTCCCCGCTGAAGGGCCTCGGGCTGGAGGACTACGAGGCGCGCGTCACGAGCACCGTGCGGCGGGCGGCACGGAACGGCCCGGTGGTGCTGGTCGGGCACAGCCTGGGCGGCGTATCGGTCAGCCGTGTTGGCAATGCCGTCCCGCATCTGCTTCACCACATTTGCTACATGGCGGCCTTCTGTCCCAGCCGCGTCCTGCCCACTGCGGACGCCTGCACGGCGGCACCCGAGAACGCGAACGCCGTCAGCCCGGTCGAGCTGACGGTGGGTGACCCGGACCGGCTCGGTGTACTACGACTGAACTTCCGGACAGGTGACAGCCGTGAGTTGGCCCTTCTGAAGGAGATGATCTGCGCGGACTATCCCGACGCCGAATTCCGCCGGTTACTGGCCGGCATGCAGACCGACGAGCCCATCGCCGCCTATGCGGGCCGAGTGGTCGGCCGGGCTGGTAGCTGGGGACGCATTCCCCGCACCTACCTGCGTTTCGGCAGGGACCGGACGATCGCCACCGCACTCCAGGACAGAATGATCGCGGAAGCCGACGCGTTCACGCCCGGCAACAGCTTCCGCGTGCACGATTTTCCCGGGGCGTCACACGTCGGCCCTCTGGATCCCATCCCGGTCGCAGAAATCCTGGACACGCTCGCAGGGTAGGGGGATAGGGCATTCGAAGTTGCCGAGATAGGCCTGCGGGTCGTCTTCGCGTCAGACGGTGTCAGTGGGCTGATGCTCGAGGTTCTCAACGGCCCAGTGCTACCGGGTGTGATGTGAGATTTCGGCCGCGGTCAGGCGGGCGCGGCTGGAGACCTCGAGGGTGACGTAGGGCCGGTCAGGAGGTCACCATCATGATCGGACCGGCCCGGCCCACAGAGTTCTACGACGTCGGAGCGCGGAGGCTACTCACGGAGCCACGTGGCCAATCGCCCCTCGTGCCGGGCCAGTTCGCGGGACGGGGCGCCGGTGTTTGAGAAGGTCAGGCGTTCCAGACTTCCTCCCGGGCAGCGGCCTTGACGTAGTCGGAGAAGTCCCGGGGTGCGCGGCCCAACGAACGCTGGACGCCGTCGCCGAGGGAGGCAAGGCTGCCGGAGCGGACGTGCTCGTACAGGCCGATCGACAGCTGCACCCATTCCTCGGGCACGCCCTGCGCGCGCTGCTCGTCCGCGTACGCCTCCGGGCTCAGAGCCACATAGCGGATGTCACGGCCGATGCCCCGGGCGATCTCCCCGACCGCGTCCCCGAAGGTCATCAACCGTGGTCCGCTGAGCTCGTAGTGCCACCCCGCGTGCCCGTCGGGTGAGGGCGGCGACCGCCACCTCGGCGATGTCCATACGCGTTCGTCTACGCTGACCAGCATGGATCCCTCGGGACTGACCGGCATCGATCCGCTGACCGATCTCCTGAACGGGGTCCGCAGCAGTGGCGCGCTCTTCAACCAGTCCTCCGTGACCGGTCCCTGAGCGGCGCGCTTCGAGGACGGCTCACCGCTGGCCCTCGCGGTTCTTGTGCACGGCTCCGTCTGGATCACTCCCGAGGGCGGCGCCCCGGTCCGGCTCGGCCCAGGTGATGTGGCGGTGCTGTGTGGGGGTGCGCCGTATGTGATCGGGGACGATCCGGCCACGGAACCGGACGTGGTGGTCCGGACCGGAGGTCGCTGCACGACCTCACAGGGCGAAGAGCTGCTTCCCGCTCGGCTCCCGGACGAGGGCGCCTGGAACGCCGCAGAGCCGGACCGCACCCTTCTGATCAACGGCCTTTACACCATGGACAGCGCCATGCCTGGAAGGCTGCTCGCGGCCCTGCCACCGCTGGCCGTCATCGAGGCGTCCGTGGGGAGCTGTCCGGTCAGTCGCTCGACCTTCGAAGAGATCACCCGCGAGGAACCCGGGCAGCGGATCCTGCTGGACCGGACGATGGACCTGCTGCTGATCACAGCCCTGCGTGCCTGGTTCACCCGTCCCGGCGCCCAACTCCCCACCTGGTACCGGGCCCACAGCGACCCCGTCGTCGGCCCCGCACTGCGCCTGTTGCACGCCGACCCTGCTCACCCGTGGACTCTGCCCGCACTCGCGGCGAAAGCCGGCGTGTCACGAGCCCACCTCGCCCGGCGCTTCAACGCCCTGGCCGGACAACCGCCTATGACCTATTTGCGGCAACATCGCCTGGCGCTCGCCGCCGACCTGCTGCGTGAGCCCGACACGACGCTCGCTGTGGTGGCCGACCGCGTCGGCTTCGCCAACGCCTTCGCCTTCAGCAACGCGTTCAAGAAGGAACACGGCATCAGCCCGAGCGAATACCGCACGCGCGAGACACGGACGGAGATCTGACGTCTGACGCCCTTCGGACGTCAGCTGAACGAGCCGACCAGGTTGCGGGACGGTTCCATTCCGTTGTCGCCCGCCTTGGCCGGCTGGGCCGATCCCGCGTCAGGTCTGTACCAGAAACCTGTGCGCGACCTCTTTCGCGGGCATGGGGCGCGTGGCATGCTCACCGCTCGACACGGACTTGAACCTCGTTCACATCCATGAAAACGCATGGAAGGGCGGACGGACATGGGGAATGCGAGAACGGGCACCGAAGACCCTCGAAATGTCATGCGCCTGACAAGGCGAACCCTGCTGGGCGGCGCCGTCGCGGTGGCGGCAGGAGCCGGGACCGTGACGGCCGGCGCCCACGCCGCGGCAGCGACCGGCACCGGAGCCGGCACGACGACCCAAGTACCGCGTCTGTGGGGCGAGTTCACCCACACACCCTTCACCCATCCGCAGATCCCCTTCGTCGGGCGGGCAGGCTGTCGCGGCGGGGTGAGCCGCCTCCCGCGCCACCGGGTCGTCGCCGACGTCCGCGACTTCGGCGCCGTGGCGGACGGCACGACCGACTGCGCACCCGCGATCAACCGTGCCATCGCCGCTGCCGGTCGGGCCGGCGGTGGCACGGTCACCGTCCCACCGGGCACATTCCGCATCGACGACGTGATCCGTCTCGGCCACTGCGACGTGGTCCTCCGCGGCGCCGGCAGCGGCCGCACCACACTCCGCGCGACCAAGAGCCTCACCGAACTCATCGGGGTGTACGGCTCCCGCTACGGCGGCGACAAGTCCTCCTGGTCCTGGGCGGGCGGCCTGATCTGGCTGGCCCCCGAAGCCCGCTGGACCTCCCTCGTCGCCGCCATCCGGGCCCGCGCGTGGCCCTTCGAGGGCTGGACGGGCAACCGCCGCGACGAATGGCGCCCGCTCACCGCGCTGGACCCGGCCCGCCAAGGCTCCTGGACGGTGACGGCCGCCGACACATCGTCGCTGCGCCCCGGCGCCCTGGTCCTGCTGCGGCTGTCCGACGACGCCGACCACACCCTGCTGGAGCACATGTGCGGCGGCGGCCCCGGACCCCAGGGCTACGTCTGGGACGACAAGACGAAACTGACGTCGTACGTCCCCTACGAATGGCCCGTACGCATCACCCGCGTCCGCGGCCGCAGGGTCACCCTCGAACGGCCGCTCCCGCTGGACCTGCGCCCGGAGTGGAACCCGCAACTGACCACCCACGCAGAGGCGTTGACGGGCGCGGGGGTGGAGGGTCTGACCCTGGAGGCCGTGCAGACCCCGCAGCAGCCGCATCTGCTCGACACCGGCTACAACGGCGTCGTCCTGCAGTGCGCCTACGACTGCTGGGTGGACGACGTCACGGTCCGCCACGTCGACAACGGCTTCGGACTGGTGGCCGCCTCCGCGTGCACCCTGCGCCGCACGAGGGTCACGGGCCGCGGCTCCCATCACCCCTACTTCTGCCGCGAGGGCTCGCACGACAACCTCGTCGAGGACTTCACCATCGAGGAGCGCACCACCCCGGCCCCAGCCAACACGCAACTGCACGGCATCAACGTCGAGGGGCTGTCGTCGTACAACGTCTGGTCGCGCGGCGAGACGAGGATGGGCACCTTCGACAGCCACCGCGGCCTGCCCTTCGCCAACGTCCGCACCGACATCACCGTCAACAACACCGGCCGGCACGGCGGGGACGCGAGCGCAGGGCCGCTGTTCGGCGCCCGCTTCGCCCACTGGAACATCCGCGTCACCAACCGCCGCGCGGGCCTGGTGCGGATCGACGGACTGGCCCCCTACTCCGCGACCGTCGGCATCGACGAGGTCGAGGAGTTCGACCAGACCGACGTACCCGACTTCACGGGCGACCTGCACACGCGCCTGGAGCTGTACGGCAGCCCGCACGCCGTCCGGCCGCCGAACCTGTACGAGGCCCAACGCCGACTCGCGCCCACCGACCGGGACGAGAGCCGACGATGAGCATGCGCTCCCGCCTCTGCCTCCTCGTCGCGGTCCTCGCCGCCTGCACCACCGGCCTCTCGGCGCCGGTGGCCGCTCACAGCACGCCGCGCGTCCCGCACACGGTGGTCCTGGACGGCGCCCGGATCCAGCAGACCAAGCTGCGCCTGGACCACGGGGACCGGCAACTCCGGCGCGCCGTGGTCGCGTTGACGGCCCGCGCCGACCGATGGCTGGACCAGGGCCCCTGGACGGTCGTCGACAAGCCCCGCCCCGCGCCCGGCGGCGACGTCCACGACTACCTCAGCCAGGCCCCCTACTGGTGGCCCAGCCAAGCCCCCACCACCGACAACCCCTGGGGCTGCCCGTACGTCCAACGCGACGGCGAGCGCAACCCCGAGGTCGACTCCGGCACCGACCGCCAAGACGTCGAGAAGACCTTCGACTCCGCCTACGACCTCTCCCTCGCCTGGTACTACACCGGCGACCGGCGCTACGCCGAGAAGGCCGGGCAGGTGCTGCGCACCTGGTTCCTGGACCCGGCTACCCGGATGAACCCGAACCTGGACCACGCGCAGTTCATCCCCTGCAAACACGACGGCCGGGCCATCGGCATCATCGACTTCTCCCAGTCCTACACCGCCGTCCTCGACGCCATCGCCCTGCTGGAAACCGGCGCACCGGGCTGGAGCCGAACGGACCGCACCGCCATGACGCGATGGAACACCGACTTCCTCGACTGGCTCGCGCACAGCGACTTCGGCGTCCAGGAGGCCGCGGCCACCAACAACCACGGCACCTTCTACGACCTGCTGCTCGCCGGCCTCGCCCACGCGACCGGCGACAAGGGCCTCGCCCGCCGAACCGTGCTGGACGCCCGCGCCCGGCGCCTCGCACCGCAGATCGCCGCCGACGGCAGCCAGCCCCAGGAACTGGCCCGGACCAGGAGCTGGCACTACTCCACCTTCGACCTGGTGGCCTACACCCGGCTCGCCGACATCGGACGGCACGTCGGAGTGGATCTGTGGGCCTACCGGGGCCCCGACGGACAGATCCTGTTCAAAGCGGTGGACTACCTGCTGCCCGCGGCGACGGCCACGGCCCCCTGGCCACATCCGGAGCTGGACTTCCACCGGTACGCGGCCACCGACGTGGTGCACGCGGCCGCCGACGCCGGAGACAGCAGGGCCCGGCGCGCGGTCCCCCTGCTCCAGGAACCGCCGGGCGGCGACCTGTGGGCCCTGCGCCCGGCGGCGGAGCAGCTGGACTCGATCGCGGGCTGACCGGTCATGACGCCAGCCGGACCACGGACCGGGGACCGGGCCGATCACCCCGTCCATGTGCACTGGCCACGGCACCCGCAGGATGCCCTCCAGGAGGCAGGAGTCGGCGTACCAAGGGAGTACGACCTTCTCCTTGAGCAGATCCGCGTTGCTCAGCCGCCCGCTGCGGTCGCCGTGAGCGGGCGTACTGCCGGTTCGAGCAGCGACAGACTCCTCTGCTGCGCGTCGAGAGCGACGCGGATGCCGACGGGCATCGGCAGATTCGGGCCGGCGTGTCCGAACTCGACGTTGCCCAGGACCGGGATGTCACGGTCGCCGAGGACGTCGAGGACGATCTCGCGCAGGGTCGGTGACGCGTCGGGCGAGTCGAGTCCGTCGATCGCGTGCGGAATGCCCACGACCATGCCGGAGATCCGATCGAGGATGCCGGCGTGGCGCAGTACCTGGAGATAGCTCCACACATAGGCGGCCTGGCCGCCCGTCTCCTCCCAGAACAGCACCGCGCCGTCGAACCGTTCGAGCGGCAGCGCGTAAGGCGTCGCCTGCGCCAGCACGATGCGATTGATCACCCCGCCGATCAGGCGGCCTTCGGCGCGACCGGCACGCCAGCACTCCCACGTCGGGGTGGCCGGCAGCGCACCGATCGGCTCCGTATCGGTAAGCAGCGTCGAGTAGAGCTTCTCCAGTTCCGCCGTGCGTGCAGCGGGAACGCGGCGCCAGTGCCCGCCGAGTCCAGGGGTGGCCAGGTCGGTGTGGAAGCCGACCAGACCCGTGCGCGCGTAGAGCACCAGATGCAACAGGGAGATGTCGCTGTAGCCGAGGATCGGCTTGGGGTCGGCCACGATCGCCTCGACGTCGATCAGGTCGAGATACCCGAGCACGGTCTGGCCACCGTCATGCGCGATGATCGCGCGCACCTCAGGATCACGCAGCAGCCCATTGAACTCCTCGGCAATCTCCGCCGGCCGAGCCGCGCTCCACCAACGATGCCGCCCCGCTTCGAGCAGCGGTGCCCGACGCACGCGAAATCCCATCCGCTCGAGCACGACCACCGCCTGCTCGAGGTCGGGCTCGTACACGGCATGGAGCGGCCCGGACAGTGACGCGATAACGACGAGATCTCCGGGCCTCAGAGCACGAGGACGAAGCGGTTGAGGCAGTGCAGCAAAGGTCACCGAGGAAGTATCCCGACACCCTCAACACCATGCGACACAATTGACCGAGGGCTGCGCGTCCCGGGACCGGACCACCCCGGCACCCTCAACTCCCTTATCCAGCCCGCCTACTGGCGGGAGCAGGCCCGGAGCACCGCAATCAGCAGGATCAAGTGGCAGCTGTGCGGACGGGGTGGATTCGAACTGCTCCGCAAGTTGATCCTGCTGCAATAGCCTCCGAGATCATTAGGCAGCATGAGCCTGCATGGCCAGGAACACGGCGTGCAGGGCGGTCCGGTGAGCGCCACCGAGGCGAACGAGGGAGTCAAGGCATGAGGTCAGACGCGGACACGGATTCACTCCGCTGGGCGGTGGCCTGGATGTGCGTCACCTTTATCCGCGACCTGAGCCCCGAGGAGGTCTTCACCCGGTACGGGGCCGACCCGGACCAGGCACGCCTGCTCGACTGGGACACGGCCTCGGACCTGGTCTCGGACGACTCCGGTGACGGGATGGTCTCGCTGCTGCGGTCCGGGAGGATCGGTGAATGGGCGTTCTGCGTCGAGGAGGAAGGTGGCATCGGCTTTGGGAGAGAGGCGCTCGCGGAGTTGTCCCGTGGCACCGAGACATACAGCCTGGCGACGACCGACGGGATCGACGTCTTCCAGTACTGGCGTGACGGCGAGTGTGTCGAGTACTTCGAGCCCGGCATGGAGCACACCCGGTCCGAACCGCTCGGCCCCTGGTGGGATCGGGTGGAAACGGCGCTCGCCGCGCACGAACGCGAGGATGCCGGGATGGCACCTGCGGTGGCCCTCGTACTGAACCACCTCGGCATCACCCTGGACGACGCCACCCTCGCCGGGCCCTGGCCCAGCCTGACGCTCGCCGAGGACGACGCGCCGTCGGCGCCACTGGGCGACACCTACGCGGGCGAGGGACCGGTTCCGCCCGGGGCTGTCGAGATCTTGTAGAACCCCGCAACGGCCCGACCACGACGCTGGGTTTGACGCTTTGCTATAGCTCGATCCGGCTCACCCCCAGCTGATCATGGGGTTGGAGGCGTATCGCAATGCCGCTCAACAGGTCGAGCGTTGGGACCAGGAGCGGGGAGTCGTGGCGGTTCACTCCGGCCAACACACGCCCAATCGATATGCCATAGCCGTCGGGCATGCCCGGTGCGTTTCAAGGCTTGATCGCCCCGGTGTACGGGCGACCACTGCGTCGGTGAAGTTGCTGGTCCGGATGGGCCCGGACTCCTACCTGCTTCAGGTCATGGCCGTCTCGTACCACGGGCGACCGGTGGTGCGGTAGGTCTGGATCGTCAGCCCGTTCGGGGTGGACTGCAGGTCGACCAGCTCGAGTCCTGTGTCCGGGCCGGTGGCGGGGAAGAGCCGCGTGCCCTGGCCGACGACCACGGGGTAGGTGAGCAGCACGATCTCGTCGACCAGCCGGTGGTCGAGCAGCCAGCGGATCAAGCTGCCGCTGCCCCACACCTGCAGCTCACCGCCCGGCTCGGCTCGCAACTCGCCGACGGCGCCCGCGACGTCACCGGACAGGACGGTCGTGCCCGCCCATTGCGGGTCGGTGAGCGTGTTCGAGGCGACGTACTTGGGCCGTGCGTTCAACGCGTCTCCGACGGGGTTTCCCTGATCCATGCCTGCTCCCCAGGAGCCGGCGAAGATCTCGTAGGTCCGTCGGCCGAACAGAAACGCGTCGGCGCGCTGGAAGGCCCCGCTGATGAACGTCGAGGCCTCGTCGTCGAGCAGCGGTGGGGCCCATCCGAAGCGCTCGAATCCGCCACTGCCGTCCTCGTCCGGCGCGTCGGCTTCGCTCCGGGTCCCTGCATCAATCCGTCGATGTCCCTGCGTCACTCCGTCGACGGAGACGTTCGTGACGGTCGTCAGTTTCATGGGCGCAGTCCCTTCGCGCGGGGGTCGTAGTTCGGTACGACCGGACCAAGGTGCTGATTTCATCGGTCGTGCACGAGTCTGCCTCGATCCACGTGTCGACAGCCGCAGGCCACGGCCGCGGGTCCGTGCGAGGGCGCCAGGCGGAACGCGACCAGCGGGGCGGGGTACACGGTTGTCCTATGACAGTGAAGTTGGTCGGTGGCAGAGTCATGACCTGCAGCCACTAGCTTCCCTGGCAAAGAACATCTTCGACTGGGCCGCTCACGATCCCACCTCGGGATGGCGGACTGCTCCCGACCTCCACGTGCTGCGGGATCATGAGGCATGCATCCGGATGGCTGGCACCTCACCGAAGACCTTGACGGCTTTCTTGCCCGAGCCGGAGACTTTCTGCGCTCGCGCCCTGCCCTGCACACCGTCCCGCTGACAGTGACCGAGGCACTGCATACGAGCGGGGCGGTCGCGTACGGCGCCGACGCCCCCGTCTTCGGCCTGCTGGAGCGGGCGGGCGAGGTCCGTGCGGCCCTTTTCCGCACCCCGCCCCGCCGCCTGTACCTCACCTCGCTGACCCTCGAGGAGGCCGACATCCTCGCCGCCCACCTGGTCCGCCTCGGCCACCGCCTCCCCGGCGTCATCGCGGACCACGACACCGCCACCGGAAGCGCGGCATCAAACCGATGATCGCCTGACGCGGCGTCGCCCACGGCTTCCGCTAAGAACGATGAGCCGACCCCCACCAGGGCCTACTCGAACTGGCCTGCAGCCTGCTCTGCCTTCGCCGCCTACGGGTCTCATGCTGAGCCATGGGTGCAGCCGTTCGCGGGAGGCATGTCCTCGGGGCGTACGACGTGGTACTCATCCGGGTCCCAGGCCAGGAGCTGGTCGAAAATACGCCGGTCGCCGTCGGCCTTCAGGGAGTCCACCGGAATGCGGCCGTACAGGGCCAGCACCAGCTCACCGGCCGTGCCTCGGAGGGATGCGTCGGCCGGGGTGGCGGGAGTTGTGCCGGGTTCGGGAAGGCGGGCGGTCCGTGCGCCGTCAGCTGAGAGCGTCAGGCGCCAGGAGCGGCCCTCGGTGGCGTGGTAGTCAACGGCAGCAGGCTCGTGCGGCCAGGCGCTCGTCGTTGCACAACAGGTGGACAGGAACTCCTCGACACCGTCGAGTGCCACCTCGTCCGGCAGCGGCTGCGGGGCACCCACGGTGATCTGGGCGTCATAGGTGTGCAGCGCGATCTCCTGGAGCTGGTGCCGAGCTGCGCCACGGGCGGTCTGCGGCGACTGCGACGTATCCCACCACGTCCAGCAGCCGCGATCCGGGCCGGACTCCCGCAGCGCCTCCAGCAGTTGCTGCGCCGACGCGGCCCACCAGTCCAGCAAGGCCCCGCGCTCCCGAGGCACAGCCGGAGCGCCCCATACGGACTTGGCCGGGGGAGCGTCGGCAGGCCCTGCCGCGACGATGGCGGCCCACTTGCGGCGCCCCTCGCCCAGATGCTGCACCAGATCGAACAGCGTCCACTCGGGGCAGGTCGGCACCTGCACGTCGAGGCTGGGCGCGGAGGCGACCGCGGCGCGGAAGGCGGTCGACCGTTCGTCGATCAGCCGTAGCAGATCGGGCAACTCCAGAGTCTTTTCCACTCCGGGTGTCTATCACCGTGCTCCGGCAACAGAACAGCGATTCTCGCAGCCCACGCAGCATGCGCGCGGCACGGGCCGTGCGCCCTCGAGGCGGCCAGCGCGCATGACCGGCTGGCCGCGCATGAGCCTGGTCCCACTCATCAGGCCCTTGGCATCGATCTTCTGGGGAACCGGCAGGCGCTCTACCGGCGGATCGCCGAGATCAGTCCGCCGGGTCGCTCCTCGTGCTGCGGCGGGGTGCTGATCGGGCGGCCGTAGGCGGCAGCCCGCTCGCGCAGGGTGTGGCTGTCAGCCTCCCAGCCGTGCCCGGCCAGCCAGACCACAGGGTCGTCGGGCATCTCCGAGACCCACATGGAAGCCGCCGATCCCGGCTCGGCGTCCGCGCCGAAGCGCTCGATCACGCCACGCGAGCCCAACGTCAGCCCCATCCGACTGCCTGGCGCCGACCGCGCGCTGATCCGGGCCAGCAGCAACTCCACCGCGTCCTCGGGCAGATAGATCAGCAGTCCTTCGGCGATCCACACGGTCGGCACCGTCGGGTCGTGCCCCGCGGCGGCCAGCGCGCCTGGCCAGTCCTCACGCAGATCCACCGCGACGGTGATCCGCTCGCAGCGTGCGACGGCCCGCTCCTGGCGCAGCACCGAACCCTTGAAGTCCAGTGGCGCAGCGGTGTCCACCTCGAAGAGCCGGGTGCCCTCGGGCCAGTCCATGCGGAAGGCCCGGCTGTCCATGCCGGCGCCGAGCAGCACGACCTGCCGGACCCCGGACGCGGAGGCCTGCTGCAACAGGTCGTCGAGGAACTTCGTCCTGATGACGATGGAGAACGACACAGCCAGCCGGCGGCGTCGCGCGGCCTCGTCACCGGTCGGCGGCGAGGAGGGCCACAGGCCGCCGGCGGCGGCGAAGGCCCGTGCAAGTGGGTCGCGGAACAGCGCGTTCTCCCGCTCGCTCTCCAGCGCCCGCACCCTGGCCACCCTCACCGCCGTGGCCCACACTCCCGACGGCTCCACCCGCTCCTGCTCATCAGTCACCGCGCCAGCCTAGAAGATCGCCAACGAGAACGATCGGTGGAACGTGTGGCAGCACCTGCACATTGACTTCCTCCTCCTCGTGAACGAGGAGGAGGTCCATGGTCACCGTCGAGGAGCGCACCCGCCTCACGCTGGTCCGCTGCAACGGCACCGAGGGACGAGCCCACGGCTACGGCACGGCCATGTTCGGCCTCCACCGGGTCCTCGAAAAGTACAACGCGCCCCTGCGCGGCCTGTGACGCACCGATCGCCGCCCATGGCACCCTCGCTCTCAGACAGGACCGGCATCTCCCTCTCATCCCCGCACCCGCCGCGCCGTTGCGTACTGCGCACCGGTCTCGGCCTGACCGCAGCGGAGGGTCCCGGGACCCTCGCGGCCTCCTCCCCGGCATCCGCGTCCGCGCGGGCGCCGAAGACGCGCCGCGTATACACCCCACCAGCACCAGCACCAGCACCAGCGGCTGCCGATGGAACCGCAGTTCGACGCCTCGGGAACCATCTGGACCCGTCAGGTACCGGGCGGTTCGGTTTCCGTGGCCCGGCGCCTTGGTGAGGCGGCCACCGTGCTTGTCCATGTCATCCGCCACCACTACGAGATCGACACGCTCATCGCGGGAGAGGCGATCGGTTGCCGCCCCGCGAACGGCAAGCTGAAGGGTTGCGCGACCAACCACGCTTCGGGGACCGCGATCGCGATCCGCCCGCTTCCGCCGCCCGACCGAGTCCCACTTCCAGATCGACGTGCCCCGTTGCACGCGCCCCCGAGCCGGCTCGCGGCCAGGATCCGCGGCTGGGAGGACATCCCCGGCCGGGGGGCGGGGACGCTCGGTAGCCGTCACCGCGTTCTCTGGACAGACGGCAAGTGGCCATCCGGCCCCGGCGGAAGACGCGACGTGGGCCGCTGTCCGCAATCTCTGGGGAGGACTACGCTGTCGGTACAGGCCCTGGCCCCCGGCGGTGATGTTCTGTTCCGCTCC
Source organism: Streptomyces sp. NBC_00019 (assembly GCF_045041015.1). Taxonomy (NCBI): domain Bacteria; kingdom Bacillati; phylum Actinomycetota; class Actinomycetes; order Kitasatosporales; family Streptomycetaceae; genus Streptomyces; species Streptomyces sp. NBC_00019. The sequence goes on along the minus strand of NZ_CP108302.1, from coordinate 749,064 downwards.
GGGGAGGCCCGCCGTGTTCGTTCTGCTTCTCGTTCTCGTCGTGGTCCTGTTCGGCCTGGGCTTTCTCAACCCTCTGTGGTGGGTGGCCGCGGCCGTGCTGGTCTTCAGTGGCACTCGGCACGGCCGCGATCGCGGGGGAGGCTGGATCCGCGGCGACGGTTCCGATCTCGGGGACTACCGGGACTATGAGAACCGCCGGGACCGTCAGGACCGCTGGGCCCGCCGTTACAGCCGGCAGAACCGGGCGCGTTGGCGGCGCGAGGACCGTCGGGACCGCGAACGACGCGGGTGAGCAGTGAAGTTGCCCGACGCTCGGAGGCTTCGGGGCGGCTTTCGCCGCACCGGACGCGTGAAGATCGTGGAGAGGTGGATGCCATGCATCGCACAACCTTGCTCCCGGAGAACTGGTGGGATGAGGCGGCTGAGGAGTGGGCGGAGAACGCAAGGGGCCGGGATGCCGCGAAGCTGCGTGCCGAGATCGATCAGCTGCGGCGGGCACTGGCCGGCCGTATGGTCATCGATCAGGCGTGCGGCATGGTGATGATCCTGGCCCCCTGCCGCCGTGGGCCGGCCAGAAACCTGCTGGTGGACATCTCGCGACAGTGCAACGCCAGCCTCCCGGACGTGTCCGCGGCCGTGGTCGCCGCCTGGGAGGGTGAGCCGCTCTCGCGGCTGATGCGGCATGCGCTGCGGCATGCGCTGCGGCATGCGCTGCGCCGGCTCTACGCGGAGGACCGAGCGTGCGACTCGGCACCGGCGGCCGAGCCGTCCGGAAGGGGCAGGCCGTGATTCGCGCTGCCGGCGCATGGACTGCTCTACCGGCCCGGTACGGCCGGCGAAAGGTAACTGGCGCACCGATGACCGTCTACGGACGACACAGGCACCTGCGGGGCCACTGCTCTTGGTCGCTGTAGCCGGGGTGACTCTTCTCGGCGTTTCTTCCTGCGCCCCAACCCGTCGACGCCGCCCGCGAAACGGTGTCCTAAGCCGGAGCGGAGAGGTTTCAACTCCACTGGCAGGGCAAGTCGTTGGACATGTCCAGGCGCTACGGCGGAAGCCCCGCGGGGACGGTCATCTCCATCATCGCGGACATCGCGGCACTGATTCTGATCCTGTGGATCGCCCTTTACCTGTTCGACGCCAACACCACCAACAGCACGGTCTCCTGGGTCCACGACGCGGCGAACTGGCTGTCGGGCTGGTCGCGGGATCTGTTCACCATTCACTCGGACAACTGGCGCACCGTGGTCGACTACGGCCTGCCGGCTGTGGTCTACCTACTGATCGGTCACGCGGTGGCCGGTCGGGTCAACAGGACCTGACCTCGTCCTGCTGAGCCGGCCGAGTTCGCACGCTGTCCCGGCTCAGGGCGCCGACGGCCTCGTCCCGCAGACACATCGGCGTCGTGTCCCAGCGCGAGCCGGGCAGGTCCGGCCCTCACACTGTGGCCTGCGAGGTTTCGCCCGGATTTCCATGCTGTCCGCCGTCGCGCCGATGGTCACGGCGCCGACGGCTGTCGGGCTGCGAAACTATCAAGGGACATCGATGGGGAATCTCAGGCAAGCGCGGGCGCCCAGGCGCAAGGTCCTCGACCTGACTCTGGTGCAGGTAGTCGCGAGCGCGCTCGCGACCGTGGCGGGCGCCGTGCTGGCATCGCTGCTGGGGGTGACCGGGACGATCATCGGCGCCGCTGTGGTCAGTGCCAGCGCGACCACCGGCGCGGCGGTCTTCTCGCATGCTTTCCGGCGGACAGGCGAGGGGATCCGCAGCCGGGTACCGCCCGTGGGAGTGCCGCGGACGCCGGGCGAGGAGCGGGCGGCACACCGCGCAGACGCCCGGGAGGCCTTCGGGACACTAGCCGACGCCGAGGCTGGCGACGTCCGGCCGCCCTTGGGATCCGGTGGCCCGGATGGCGAGCGCGGCGGGACGACAGGAGCCTCCGCGAATCCCGGAGGCGAGTCGGTCACCACCTACCGTGGTGGCTCCGTCCGCAGATCCATCGGATGGAGGAAGTACACCCTGGCTACGGGCTTGGTGTTTGCCCTGGCGATGGTCACGGTGACTGCGCTGGAACTGATCGTGGGCAAGCCGGTGGCGGCCGTGGTCAAGAATGAGCCGGGCAGGGGGGTCTCGGTGGGCGGCGGCTCGGCCGGTACCCCCGGTCCCGCCGACAGCCAGGTACCCACCCCGGGTGCGTCCAGTGGTACGGCGCCACAGACGGCAGGCTCTGCCTCTGCCGCGCCGGCGAGCACGGCGTCGGACACCAGCTCCGGTCCCAGCGCCAGCGCCGGCCTCAGTTCCAGTTCCAGTGGTTCGGCGTCGTCCGTGCCGTCCAGCGGCGCGGCTGTGAGCAGCTCCGACGCCACGCCTGATTGAGCGGCGACGCGCAGGCCCGGGACCCCGGCGGGAGGTCTCGTCGGAGAGCGGAGCGTGTACGAACCGTTCGAGACGCGCCAGCCAGGTCAGCCGTTCCGGGCCGCGCCGCGCGCTCGAGCGCCCACCCGGGATCCGGCCGCGCACGGCGCCCATGGTACGAGGGAAGCCGCCCGCTGCGTTGACTCCGGGGCCTTCCCCGGCGGCAATCCAGGCGCACTTCTCCCCCCGTTCGCGGTGGCCGTCCGGCTGTAGGTCTCGGGCGACTCCCCACGTCCGGGCCGTGCAGCCTGCGGAGCTGAACTGTTCGGCTCCGTCACGCGAAGCCGCCTCCTCAGATGGTGCACTGACCGTCGTACTCGGCGTGCTTCGGCACGACGAGCGTGTGCACGAAGCACCTGGACGTGCCGTACGCCTCAGTAGGCTCAGCAACTTCTTTAGGTATCCCTAGTGTTGTGCATGTATCGTCGTGTGTATGGAGTTGCTGCGCATGTCCAAGGCTGCGAAGCGTCTCGGGATCCACCCAATGACGCTTCGTCAGTGGGCGTTGGACGGGGGCCGTCGATCAGGCCGCCGCGGTCGGGGCCACGGTCATCTATGTGGAGGACCTTGGGTCGATGGAAGCCGGGGGCATGGGCCGCACCCAGAACACGCGCATGTCCCAGACCGTGCGCGGGCAGATCGGCAACCGTATGCGGCACCTGGCAGCCGAGGCCGGCATTGCGGTCGTGACGGTGCCGCCGAGGAATACCTCGAAGCACTGCCCGCACTGCCTCACGCCACTCAGGCACCGCAAGGCACCCGACCGGCCCACCGTGTCGGGCTGGAAGTGGGGCATCTGCCGCAGCCGTGAGTGTGGTTGGCAGGGCGACCGCGACCAGGGCGCCTGGCGGCGGATCGCCGCACGCGGCCTCGCCCACCAGACCAAGACCGTCGTGGACCGCGCCAGCGCCACCATGATGATCCGCACGGTGGCGGACACTTTGGAGGCCAAGGCCGTCATCACGGCCGCCTTGAAGACCAGCCGGACGGACCGGTCGAAGACCGGTCCCACCCGGCCGCGAACCAACCACCTCATGCCCAGGCGACGTGAGGTTCCCTCCCCGGTACGGCCTTCGGGGCGCGCCGGCCAGCGTCCGGAGGGACACGCACCAACGGACCGGCGGCGGCTGCCTCGGGCAGCCCACCGGTACCAGGGCGTGACCACGATCAGCACACCCGCCACCGGCCACCGGCCACGCGGAGCAGCACTCGGCGCAGGATTCCACCTCCACGCTCATGCTGCCCCACCACGGTGGGCAGAACCCGTGCCAGACCTTACGGTTCACATAGGTTCGCTTAGCTGATCAGAGACGCTTGTGCATCGAGTAAAGGAGCGCCGCGTGAGCTTTCGCCTGAAGGCGATCACCCGTGAGGATCATCTGGCCTACGTCCGGGCCCGGCCTGCGGTCAGTCACATGCAGGTTCCCTCGTGGGGTGATGTGAAGCCGGACTGGCGGGCGGAGAGCCTGGGCTGGTTCGACGAGAGTAACCGTCTCGTCGGTGCGGGACTGGTACTGCTGAGGCCGTTGCCGAAGCTGAAGCGGTACCTCGCCTACCTGCCCGAGGGGCCGGTCATCGACTGGGCTGCGCCGGATCTGGAGCGGTGGCTCGAGCCGATGCTCGCGTACCTGAAGGAGCAGGGTGCGTTCTCGGTGAAGATGGGGCCGCCCGTGGTGGCCCGCCGCTGGAGTGCCGAGGCGGTCAAGGCGGCGATCGCCGACCCGCAGGCGGGGCGACTGCGGGACGTGGAAGCGACCGTGCACGAGCCGCGCGCCTTCGACCTCGCCGACCGGCTGCGCCGGATGGGCTGGCAGCAGACCGAGCCCGGAGGCGAGGACGGCTTCGCCGCGGGCCAGCCGCGCTACGTCTTCCAAGTACCTTTCGCAGGGAGGTCGTTGGAGGAGGTCCATCAGGGGCTGAACCAGCAGTGGCGCCGCAATATCAAGAAGGCGGAGAAGGCCGGCGTCAAGGTCGTCAAGGGCGAATACGAGGACCTGCCCGCCTTCTACGAGATCTATGTGGAGACCGCCGAGCGGGACCGGTTCATTCCCCGCCCGTTGGCCTACTTCCAGCGCATGTGGACCGCGTTGACAGCTGAGGACCCTGACCGCATGCGCCTCTACCTCGCCCAGCACGAGGGCGAGGTGCTCGCGGCGGCCACGATGCTGACCGTGGGCGAGCACGTCTGGTACTCCTACGGCGCCTCCACCAGCCACAAGCGCGAGGTCCAGCCGAACAACGCCATCCAGTGGCGGATGATGAGCGACGCCCATGCGCTCGGCGCCGGCGTCTACGACTTCCGCGGCATCACCGACACCCTGGAGGAGGGCAACCACCTGCTGGGGCTGTTGCGGTTCAAGGTCGGCACCGGCGGCGAGGCCGTCGAGTACCTCGGCGAGTGGGACTTCCCGCTCAGCAAGGTGCTGCACAAGGCCCTCGACCTCTACATGTCCCGCCGCTGACGCTGCGGTTGCGGCGGGATGGGGGAGCTCGGTGAGGTAGGTCCATGGACGGTGCCACGGAGCTGGACCGACGGGCGAGGCCAGGTCGGAACCGGAAGGCTGCGACGCAACCAGCTCCATGGCACGGGCCGGCTGTGCTCGGGGGCCTGATGCTGGCCGCGTTCACCTTCAATACGGCGGAGAACCTGCCCGTCGGCCTCCTGGAGCTCATCTCCGAAAGCCTGGGGGTGTCTTTGCCGGCGGTCGGCTTCCTGGTCACTGGATACGGCGTGACGGTGGCCGTGGCATCCGTGCCGCTCGCCCACGCCGTACGAGCCGTCCCGCGACGTCATGTGCTCACAGGGGTCCTGGCCGCGCTGGTCGTGTCCAGTCTGGTGGCCGCGCTGGCGACCCAGGGAGTGGGCATGCTCGGCCTGTACGCAGCCGGCGCCCACCAGGTCGCGGTGGTGGTCTTTCTGGTGCTGATGGGCGGTGCGCTCGGGCCGGTGTTCATGGCCACCCAGAACGCGATGCTGCATTGCGCACCGGGCCGTACCGACATCGCACTCGCGGCGAACTCCGGCGCCTACAACGCCGGCATCGCGGCGGGCGCCGCGCTCGGCGGACTGATCCTGTCGTTCGACGAGGCGCGTACCGCCTTCCTCGCGGGCGGGCTGCTGACTGTTACGGCCTGGACGGTGCTGCTCGTTGGGGCCCGCTGCGTTGCCGACCCCAGGCAGTGACGTGCGGCGGCGCGCCGGCCTGGCAGACTCGACCGCATGTCCGAGCAGCTTCCCGGCGCAGTGCCGAACGATCCCATGGACGAGTACGCGACGCTCTATCCCGAGGTCGTCCAGGCGGGGAGCCTGCAGAGTGCCCTGCAGGCAGTGGCTGATCACGCGGGCCACGGGCTTGCGGTCGAGCTGACGTCCTCACCGGGCTGGCGCTATGTGGCCGCGCGGGCGGAGGCCGAGGGTCGCTCGGTGAATGTCCTGATGGTCAGCAGGACGCGCAGCTTCTCCGTCGACTGTTGGGCCGGTGAGATCCAGATGGCCTCCGGCAGCACCCAGACCCTGTCCGAGGTCGTCGGGGCGATGCACTCCTGGCTGCAGGGGCCTCGGGTGCGTGAACTCGTCACGCAGTGGCCCTTCCTGCGGACCTGGGAGCTGGCCGAGGCTCATGAGCGCGGCGAGGCGATACCGGTGCGGTGGCGCCGACTGCGCGAGGCCGCCGCGCGTACTCAGGACGCAGCGCTGCACGAACTCGTCGAGGCCGCCTTCGCACAGCCGCGGCTTCGGGCCCTGTCGCCAGGGCGCAGCATGTACTGGCTCACCTTCAGCCGCCGGGCCGCGCCGCCCATCTGCCATGACTTGCCGCGGGCCATGCCGATCGGGAACGGCCGCTACCGCGTGCAGTTCGCCGACGGACAGGTGCACGAAGCGGACGGGGCGGCGGATGCCATCGCGGTGATCCTGCGCGGCCTACCCGGCGAGGGCGACCCAGGCCTTTGAGTCGGTAGGACGATTCCATTGCTGGTCGCGGGGCGCCTGTGACCGGAGGGACGCTTAGTCCTGAGGTAGCTGCCGGACGGCGGTGTACGCGTCGTCGGCCTGCCCGTCGCCGCCGATCGGTTTCCCGGGCGGCTTGCTGACGTGCAGTGATTCGGAGGGCAAGGCGAAGCCAGAGCACTGCCTGAGCGAACGAACCGTCGAATGCGCCGATTGGCGGTCAGATAGGAAGGTTCCAGCATGAACGGAACTGGCCCACCGGCCGTATTCTTACGCGATCGGGGTGCGTATCCAGCCAAATTCCTCGGTCTTCATGGGGTTTGTGCACACGGGTCGCACGCGTACCGCGGCCCACGGGGGAGTGAGGGGCAACCATGGTGGCGGAGAGTCATACGGTGCGAACAGGCACTGTGCTTCCGGTGGACGCGGCACGCTGGGCGATGTGGACATTCGTCATCGCCAACGTGGTGATCGTCGAAGCGCTGTTCATCAGCGCCGGCTCGGGCAAGAACGAGGTGCTCACGGTCGCCAAGTTCTTCGGACTGCACGCGGCTCTGCTGATGCTGCTGCAACTGCTTCTCGTGGCCCGGCTGCCGTGGCTGGACCGCCGTATCGGGATGGACCGGCTCACGGTGTGGCATCGCTGGGTCGGCTTCACCCTGCTGTGGACCGTCCTGACCCACGCGACGCTCGTGGTCCTCGGCTTCGCGACACTCGACGACACCTCCATGGCGAAGACGTTTGTCGCGCTGAGCGGGGTGCCCGCCTCCCTGTTGGGCATGCTCGCCGCGACCGTCATCGTCGTGATCGGCGTGTTCTCCACCCGGTCCCTGCGCAGGCGGCTGCGGTACGAGGTCTGGCACGGTCTGCACCTGCTGCTCTACGTGGCCTTGGGTCTGGCGTTCGTGCACCAGTTGCAGGAGACGACGACGTTCACGTCCTCAGCGTTCGCCACGGCCTACTGGTGGATCCTGTGGCTGTTCGCCTTCGGCGCGCTGCTGACCGGGCGCCTTGTCGTGCCGCTGTGGCGCAACGCCTACCACCGGTTCAGCGTGACGGCCGTGGTGCCGGAATCGCACGACGTGGTCTCCGTGTACGTCACCGGTCGACACCTCGACAAACTCCCGGCCCGGGCGGGGCAGTTCTGCATCTGGCGCTTCCCCGGCCACAACCACTGGTGGCTCGCCAACCCCTTCTCGCTCTCGGCGGCGCCCGACGGGCGCGGCCTGCGCCTCACGGCGAAGGCCGTAGGCAGCGCCAGCGCCGGCCTGCGCAACCTCCCCGTCGGCAGCCGCGCCTACGTCGAGGGGCCCTACGGCGCGTTCACCTCGTTGCACCGGACCCGGCCGGGCGCCCTGCTGATCGCCGGCGGCGTGGGGATCACGCCGGTGCGGGCCATGCTCGAGGAGCAGGCGAGCGGCGACGTCGTCGTGCTGTACCGGGTGCGCAGTGAGGCCGACGCCGTCCTGCTGAACGAGGTGCGCCGCCTGTTGGCCCTGCGGGGCGGGCGCCTGCACCTGCTCACTGGCCGGACCGGCGACGGCGGCGTCCCTCCGTTCGGCGCGGGCAGCCTGCACCAGCTGGTCCCCGACATCACCATGCGCGACGTCTACGTCTGCGGGCCGCCGGCCATGACCGCGGCCGTCCTGGCCGGCCTGCGAGACCTGCGCGTCCCCGCGCGACAGGTGCACGCCGAGAGGTTCGGGTTGGCCTGACCGGAAGGGGGACACGCTTGCCGGCGCTGGGGTGACGCCGACGTACTACTCGCCGCCCAGCGCAGGCAACGGACCCACATTCGTAGTGAGAGAGGTATCCGATAGGGCGGACGCCCCTTGGCTCCGCAGCCTGACACCGCCTGGCGGCCAGTGACTCAGAACCCGCGGAGAACTCCGTCGTTGTCGACGGCACGGGCGAAGTCCTCGAAGTCCATGTTGGCGCCGGAGAGGTTGTTCTCGATGCTCCACAGCTCGGCTGCCACCACACGGACGCAACGCGGACGCTCACCCCACAGATAGATCACGAGGAGCGGCAGCTCGCTCGAGGCGACAGCGGTGGAGTCGGCCAGGACAAGAAGGGGATGTTGGTAGTCCGGAGGGATCAGGTCGAGGACCTGGTGGCTCGTCAAGCCCTCGTACCGTCGGTCGTTGACGAGCGCGACGTTGGGCAGGAAGCCCTCCTTGGTGGGTGAATGCAGTGCCGCCCGCAGCGCGTCCCAGGCACCGTCCGCGGAAAAGTCAGTGCGTACGACCAGGGCTTCCAAGGTGCAGGGGAGCTGGTTCATACGCGGACGGTACTGCCAGGCCGCTCACCTCCTGGGGGCTTCAGGTCGAGCTGGGCGAGCGCGTCTTCGATCAGTGGGGTCATATGGCCGGCCGCGACGAGGACCGCGTGGACAGGCTCGTCCGCTACCTCGGCGACGGCCAGGACGTACCCGACCCGGAGGGAGGTGAGAAAACCGGGTTCACCGCGGGTCAGTACGAGCACGTCACCAACATCGCGTTCGCTGCCTGAACCGGTCGCTCACCTCTGGCCCACAGGGGGGAGGAGGCTTGCGTCGTGGTACGGCTTCAGCAGCTCCAGCCGGGTGTCGTAGTCCGGATGCGGGGCGAGGACCCGAGCGAGTCGACGCGGGGCGGGGCTCCTGGTGGAAGCGCCCTGTTCTTGCTCTTCTTGACGGTGTAGCCGCTGGAGGACGTTGGTCAGGACGGGGCCGAAGCCGAGCGAGGCGGCGAACAGGTCGGCGTTCAGCTCGGCGCGACGCCCGACAGCCGCGAGCGCGTACGGCACGGCGAGCATCAGGACTGGCAGCCCGTAGAGAACCAGGAGCGCGCACCAGGCGAGGCCACCGAAGAGCAGCAGGACGGCGGCGGTGCCGAGGACGCCGAACACGCGGGCCACCGCGAACAGGACGGCCGCAACCGTGCGCAGGATGTACCACACGAAGTGTCCGGGCAGGGCGTACCAGTAGCCGAGCAGTGACGACCAGGCATGCCCGCCGGCATGGTGGCCCAGTTCGTGGGCGAGGACGGCGGCCAGCTCGGTGTCGTCGAGCCGGTGGAGGGCGGCGCGGGTGACGCCGAGGATGTGGCCGCCTGCGGAGACCGCATTGAGCTGGTCGCTGTCCTCCACCCACAGCGTGTAGGCCTCGTACTTCAGGCCGGCTCGGGCGGCTACTTCCCTCCATACCGGATCCAGCCGGGCCAGTTCTTGCGGGGTCGGGCGACGCAGCCGCAGCAGATACCGGGCGATGAGGTCTTCGGTGGCGCGGTGGAACATCAGCGCGCCGCTGGCCAGCCACAGTACAAGCACCACGAAGGAGAACTGGCCCAGGAGGGAGGCAGGCAGGAGGATCACGAGGAAGCTGCACAGGAAGTTCGGCACACGGAGCAGCAGGAGCCCCATCGTCGTGAAGTCCGGGCGCTGTTGGCCTGCGGCGTCGGGACGGATCCGGTAGAGCGAAAAGCTCATGGCCATGGTGCTCGCGGCCCCGGCGACCGCCAGCCACGGCACGAGCCCACCCCAGTGCAGCAACTCTCCCGGATCGGGTAGCTGCTGCCTCTGCCGGGACGCGGCGCTGATGAACCGGAGCCCCGCCGTGGCTCCCAGGCACAGCAGCACGGCTGCCACCGCTGCGGTCGTCACCAGCGTGGCCCTGAGTACCTGTACGGCCCGCGCGATATGGACGGCGACAGTCCCCGGGCGCCTGCCCATGACCTCGGCGACCTCGGCCTGCGTGAACGCCAGTGCCTTCGCCGCATAGACCGCCGTACGCTGCTGCAGGGGCAGCCCGGCCAGGGCACGTTGCACATCACAGATCTCCACGACCACCTCGTCGACGCCCGCCACCGCAGGCGGCGCGTCCAACTGAGCTGCCCGTTCAGCACGTTGGGTCCGCTCCTCGTGCTCCTTCAGTTGGTTCTTGATCACCTGGTAGAGATAGGCACGCGGCTGGCTGATGCGTTCCGGATTCCGGCAGGCCTTCGCGAACGCTCCCTGGACGATGTCCTCGGCTTCCTCGTAGAACCCCGGCACCCCGGCCTCACGCAACCACCTGCGGGCATAGCTCACCATCTCGCCGTAGTAGCGCTCGAACACTTGCTCTAGGTCAACGGCCTTCTCCCGCTCAGACATCGGCCCCACATCCCGTCCCCGCACCACTCGAACCACCCCGACCGAGCTTGGCCCGCACCACTTCGGCCTCCCCGGAAGCACGGATGCGCTGGGCCGCCGCACGGTTGCGGTCAGCCACACTCCGCACTAGATCCACCAAGCTCGGCAGCAACACGCCCAGCACCATCAGCACCATCGACATGAGATCCATCCCGCCCGTCCCCTCTGCGTCACGGCCCTCGCGCTCCCACCCCGGAAGCGGCCGTCACACCCGAAGAGGGACAAGCCCCGCGTTCTCTTTACTCGACTTGTGAACCAGATGTGCGGATACGGCGTGAGCGAGCGCGCTGTGCACTGGCGCTGGTACATCTCCTCGTACGGCACCCGGCCGTCCTCGTCCGTGGCCAAGATTCTGGGTCAAGGCGCATCTACGGACGCGGACCTGCGTACGAGTTCCGGGGCCAGTTGGCCCTCGTCCGTCCAGAGATGACCGGGCGTCTTGGCGGTATCTCCGTGCTGTGTCCGCGTCGCGTGAAGAATTCGCTGTGTCCTGGTCAGGCTTGTCCGTAGGGTTCCTGTGTGGTGGATGAGAGTGAGCAGGCCGTGCAAGCAGCCGTCGACGGGGAGTTGCGGCTTCTCGACCCTGAGGTACGTGCTTCTCCGGCCCATGTCCTGGAGCTTCTGGATCCGGAGTTCACCGAGATCGGCGCTTCTGGGCGCCGATGGGACGTGGAGTCGATCGTCACGGTCACGAGTGCCGGCTCGGTGTCTGCGGAGTCTCCTGTCGAGGTCAGTGAAATGTCCGGTGCCGTGCTTGCTCCGGGCGTCGTCCATCTCACGTACTTCGCGGACAACCAGGGCCGCCGGGCATGGCGGAGTTCGTTGTGGCGCCTGACGGAGACGGGCTGGCGGATGTACTTCCACCAGGGAACGTTGACCAGCTGAGCGCGTGTAACCTCCGCCCGTGAGTGCGGAGGTCGCCGAGCCGACCGTGCAGCCGGCCTGACGGCGACACGAAGGGGCTACGCAGTTGGCCGTGGTGGCCTGCTCTAGCGTCGGTGCGCGGCGTAGGTCAGGTGCGTCACCCGTGACGACGGCTCCGAGCGGACCGGTTCCAGCGCGATGTTGGACCCGTCCAACATCGACGAACAAGAACAAGTGGGTGCGGCGTCACGACGAAGACCGAGGTGTGGAAGGGCGCCTCCTCAGGCCATGTCGGCCCGCCGAGGTCGAGCATGCGCTTGCCCATGACGCTCGCGCCGGTACGCGCGACCGTCTCCCGCGCGATGTCGTCGTCGCGGCCCTCATCGCTCGTATGCGGGTACACCAGAGCGACCAGGGCACGTTGGTGCGGCGGGAGCTTGCAGAGGCAGTCACCTTCGCTGGTGACGATGAACATAGCGAGCCACTCGATGAGCGCATGGGGCAGGTCAAGTGCGGCAGGGTGAGGGACCAACAAGGGTCCAGCGCCGATGGGTTGAGACTTCGAACATCTCCCTCAACGGCACGGGAGCCTTGTGCGTTCTGGACATGGTGCCTTTCACGCGCCGCCAGATCCCCTGATTCCTGCTCCTTGCCCGGCAGCGGACGCCGTTCCTGCCACTGTCCACATCGCCATGCCCCACAGAGAGAGCCCAGAAGTAAGGCCCACGACAAGGCGAACGGTTTCGTCGGGGACGTCCGTAAGCCAGACGATCAAGCCCGCCGTGCCGGAAGCGATCAACAAGGCGGCCGGTATGCGCAGTCGAGGCTGCTCGAACACCGCTGCCAGCGGCAGGAAGTGAAGCCCGACCACGACCGCGACCAGTGGGGGAACGAGCACCGGCACGCCGATCTGGCGGCAGACTGCGACGACCACGATGATCAACAGCCACTGGAGTCCGTTGATCTGGTTGAACCGCCGACGTCGGTCGATGGGGAATGGTCCCCCTGCCGACGAGGGAAGGAAGCGGCGCGCGGAAAGCATCAGCGCCACCATGACGGCACAGCCGACTGCGATCAGAACCTGCCGCGTCAACCCGTCGAATGCGCTCGAGCCCAGCAGCCACCAGCCGAGCCCGAACAACGCAAGGAACCCCACCCCTGATCTGAACATGATCGAGATCCTAGGCCGAAGAACATCCCGCCGGGCCAAGGATTCTCCTGCAACGCTGAGGCGTTCGACGCAGGGGCGCTCTCCCTTCGCTACGGCGGTTGGTGCTGCCCCTCAGCCGGCCGGGGTCTCGGTTCAGGGGGCCCGGCCGGGTACCACCGCTCGCGTCGGACGGTCGTCAGCTCGCACCCTGGGTCCGGCGGCGGCGCACGATGAGGAGCGTGGCCGTACCCGTGACCACTGCCGCTGCAGCCGCGCCCGTGATCGGCAGCGTCGAGGAGCCGGTCTCTGCCAGGTAGCCACCGTTCGGCGTCGTCCCGTTGCCGCCGGTCGACGACGATCCGCCAGTCGAGCTGTTCGAACCAGGGGCTGAGCTGTCCGTCGGGGAGGCCGACTCCCCGCCCGTGACGTCCAGCGTGATGTCGGCCTTGTCGTTGTCCTTGTCGGGGTCGAACGGCCGCGCTTCCGTGCTCAGCGCCACCGAGCCCTTGGCGCCCGCCACCCGCTTGTCGATCTTCAGCTCGAAGGTGTAGGTCTCTCCGCTGCCCTCATAGAGCGACCGCATGCCGCAGACATACGTCTTGCCCTCCGCTCGGCAGAACTGGCCGCGCTTGACGACGGACGTTCCGGCGGGAGGTGTGATGATGACCTGGACGGACTGATCCCCTTCCCTGGGCTGAACCCAGGCGGGCCCGGCGTTGGTGAAGGTCGCCTTCATCGTCACCGTCTCACCGACGCTCCCCTTCAACGCGGCACCCGTCACCTGGTAGTCGGCCGTGTTGACCGCGGTGACGGGGACAGTGACAACTCCAGCGGACCCCTCGCCCCCGGCCTGTCCCTCGACCAGTTTCACCGCCGGTGCGGTTCCCGCCACCGGATCAGTGCCGTTGTCGTCGACCCCGGGCTCGACGTCCCCGACACGCACGCGCAGCTCCTCGTTGAGCGCGCGGTCCAGTGTCGTCACACGCAGAAGCTTCTCGGGTGTATAGACGACGCCCGGCTCAACCGCCTGGTCGAACGCGCACGCCGCTGTCCATCTCTCGGGCATCTCGTCGTAGGGCCGGACGTGTTGTACCAGGCAGTTGGACGGAACCTCCGCGAAGTCGAGTCCTCGGGTGACGTAGTAGGTGACCCAGACCTTCTCAGCGGCTGTGGTGCTCTTGTTCGCCACGGTGACCGGCAGATCGAAGCTGTTCCCCGGCTTCACGCCATCGATCGCCTTGATGCCTCCAACGACCAATTCGGGTGCGGGTTCATCGCCGTAGGCAGCGGGAGCCGCGCCCAGCGCGATCAGGCCGGCAGCGCCGAAGGCGGCGACAGCGGCACGGCAGGCGCGACGGTTGTGCGGGGCTATTGGCATGGGGAGATCCTCTGTTGGGGCACAGCTGGACGGACGGTGTCTTCCGGGGGAACAGTCCTTCGGTCGCTAGACTCTTGCCGATCTCGGAGGGTTGCACGTCCGGGGCCTCCTCCGTCAGGCGATCACATCTATCGCACGCCGCGAGCCCTGTCGCATTGTCGACACCGATTGCCGGTGCGAGGCCATCGCAGACGAATCGGCTGCTCACCAGCTGAGGCACAGCGCGGGACGTAACCGGACAACTCCTCTCCCTGTCACGCCCCGGCGTCGCTGCCGTTGTCCTCTGACTGGCGGCGTGGACGCCGACGCGGATTCAGGGGGAGCGATGGCGGTCCTTCTCTACCATCCGACGGTCAACCCGCCCAAGGAGATCCTGCACCAGGCCCTTCTGTACTGGGACGGGATCGCGTCCGTCGTGCCCCGCGCACCGGAGCGCGACGTACGCGGACGACACCGAACAGCAGCGACTCCAGGACCTCTTGAACCCTTTACCGGAAGGCGCCGTGACCCCGCCCGCGCCGCGTGGCCGCCGCCGGTGGGGCAAGACCGGCAGCTGTGTGGGCACCGTGACCACGGTGTGGAGCGGCGGGCGGGTCTGTTGCCCGCCGCACGCACCGCCCTGCGCCCCGGCCCGCCACTGCCCCCGTGGGCGGGCCGCTCCGCCGCGGCAGTGGCCTGGCTCCGGCTGATCCCGTGCATGTGGTTCCTCCCATGAACGACGAGATCATGGGCACGGTCGGCTGCGATATCTACTCGTTCGACGGGCGGATACTGGAGATCTTCGGCATTCTCCCTGCCCGCTTCCGCATACGGCACCTGGACCTCCGCGTCACCGGTCCCGACCGGAAGGGGGAGCGCACTGTGGAGATCGGGCATGGCCAAGTCAAGGGCGGGGGCACGATCCGGGAGTACTCGGCCGCGGAATGGGAGCAGGCCGATGGCCTTGCCGCGCTGCTGGAAGCGGTGCAGGCGGCCATTGACTCCACCTCGGGGCGCAGGCCCGTGTGACCTGAGCTGCCTACCGGAACGCCCCCGAGACCTGGGGACCCGGATGTCGCCGATGAGCTGGAGACGGATCAGTGCGGTGCCTTCGGGAGTGATGAGGGTGTATGGGGTGCGGCCGTGCTTGTCGGTTCGACGTCGGCGGCGCGGACGGTGGCCTGTGTGCGAGGACCGGGCTGTGTGTCATCCCGGCCCGCGCGTCCCGATGCCGGATCGCCCGGGCACGTTCGGTACGCGGGCGATCCTCTGCCGTGGTCCGTCACATCTGGCCCGCCGTGTGCGTACCCGGACCCGGACAGCGTGGCCGGACTGCGGGAGTCGGCCGTCGGACGGACGGCCTGTCACTTGATGGCGGTGTCACCGAGGGCCTCCAGCATCTGCCGGAGGCCCTCGGCGGTCTTGTCGACCAGGTCGCGGTCCACGCCGGCGAGCAGTTGTGCGTAGTTCGCCAGATGGTCGGCGAAGGCGGCCCGGGTGACCTCGTGTCCGTGCGTGGTGAGGCGGATCTTGACGGTGCGTCGGTCGTCGCCTTCGCGTACTCGCTCGACCAGGCCCTTGGCCTCCATCTTGTCGATGCGGTTGGTGATTGCGCCGGAGGTCACCATGGACGCCTTGAGGAAGGCCCCGGCGGTGAGGGCGTAGGGAGGCCCGGAGCGCTGCAGTGTGGTGAGCACGTCGAACTCGCCATGTTCCACTCCGTGTGCGGCGGCTGACGCCTTGGCGGTCTTGTCGATCACTCGGGCCAGCCGCTGGATCCGCGCGAAGAGTTCTACCGGCCAGAGGTCCTCCACCACATCGGGGCGCTCCTTGGCCCACTGGCCGATGATCGCGTCCACGGCATCGCTCATCTCCGCTGCTCCTCCCCATGAAAACTCTTTCAACGTTAAGAGGCTTGACGTTGAAGGAGTCGGGCTGCTTTTATCTCAACGTTGAGATTATCAAGGTTGAACGACAGGAGCACCCCCGATGTCAGAGCTCGTTCTTCGCCCCGCCGCGCAGACCCCGCCCCCCGCTGCCCCGCAGGCGCCGCGCCAAGTCCCTGCCGGATGGCTGGCGTTGCTGGCCACCCCGCTCGCCGCGAGCGCCAATGCCCCGGTGTTGATCCTTCCCGACATGGCCGACTCGCTCGGCATCCACACGGCTTCGGCGACGTGGCTCGTCACGGTGTTCGCCTGGGCCCTGGCCGTCGGCACCCCGTTGATGGCCGGCTTACTGCGCCGCCGCGGGTTGCACAGCGTGCTCCGGCTGAGCGCGGCCCTGATCGTGGCCGGCACCGCGATCGTCGCCGTGGCGCCCTGGCTGCCGCTGGCGATGGCGGGCCGGGCGGCCCAGGCGGTGGGCGGCGCGGGTCTGGTCACCGCGGCGATGAGCCTGGCGGGCTCGGTCCGCCGGATGGGCGTGATCACAGCGGGCTTCGGGGTGCTGGGCGCGGCCGGGCCGCTGCTCGGCTCGACGATCGCGGGCATGGCCTCCTGGCGGGTGTCCCTGGCCGTCGGGGCGGTCGCGCTCCTCGCCCTGCCGGCGATCATGCGCCAAGCCGCACCGCGCCCACCGCGACCGAGCACCCCCTTCGACGGCCGGGGTGCCGCCCTGCTGGTGCTGATGGCGACGGCCCTGGTGCTCGTACCGCGCTACCCGTTCCCGGCGGTGGCCGCCTCCTTGGTGATGGCCGCGCTGCTGGCCCTGCACATCCGGTCCAACCCCGCGGGCTTCGTCCCGGCAGCACTGCTGCGCAGCCGGACGTTCGTCCTCTCCGCGCTGCTCGCCTGCACCCTCGCGACCTCGTACTTCACACTGCTCTTCACCATCCCGCAGCTGCTCGGCGACCGTACCGGCTGGTCGACCTCCACGATCGGCACCGGCCAGATGGCCGCCCTCCTCGCGGGCTCGGCGCTCTCCATCGTGCTGGCCGCGGCCTCCGCCCGGATGAGCCGCCCGCGGGTGCTGACGATCCTGCTCACGATCGGAGCGCTGGCCCCGCTCACCGCGGTACTGACCCCCTGGGCGCCGCTGCTCCTGATCGTCGCGACGCTGGCAGTCTTCGCGACGAGCGCGGGCCAGGCGACGCTCGCGGTGTACGCCATCCAGGCCGCGCCGGCCGCCCAGCGCCCCATGGCGATCGGGCTGTTCAACCTCTGCTACCAGCTGGGCGGCGCCTTCGGCCCGGCGATCGCGACCCTGATCACGCTGGGCGCCTGAAACACCCGGCCCGACCTCTCCCACCCGCATGAAAACCACATCGAGATCCCAGGAGCATGATCATGAACGAGAAGACGCCTGCCATGTCCGCGACCGACACCACGTCTGCGGCAGTGCTGACCCGTCACGCAGATGCTGAGACCTGCTCCGACCCGAGCAGTGTGATGACCCTTCTGGCCGACTCGGACGGCACCGCAGGCGGGTTCACGAGCTACCGGTCCACCTTCGCGAAGGGCGCGGCAGGGGCGCCGGCCCACTTCCACACCCGGGCAACGGAACTGTTCTTCGTGATCAGCGGGTCTCTGCAGGTGCTGGTGGGCGAGGAGATCACCCTCCTGAACGCGGGCGACTTCCTCGCGGTGCCGCCCCACACCCCGCACGCCTTCGCGGCCGCCCCGGGCTGTGAAGCAGACGTCCTGTTCGTCTTCACCCCCGGTATGGGCAGGTTCGACTACCTGCGCCTGCTCAGCCGGGTGATGCGCGGCGAGGCTGACCCGAAGGAGATCGCCGAGTCATCGGAGCGCTTCGACAACCACTACGTCGACAGCCCTGTCTGGCGTGCCGCCCTGGAGGGTTCCGCATGACCGACTCCATGCCCCGGGTCCGGGTGGCCCGGCCCAGGGATGGAGCGGACCACTGAACGGGCGCCCGGCGAACACGACTTGCTCATGGGGTCGGATCGCCGGGCGCCGTCGTGCACTGACGAGGCCCCTGGCGCGGCGTCGTGGGCCCGGACTTTCCCGAACCTGCGTGCGGCAAGCGGAGGAAGGGGCCGCGGAGAGTGGGGTCTCCGCGGCCCTCGTGTGTCTACGTCGGTCAGTGGCTGGCGAGTTCGCCGCTGAGTCTGCGGTGGATCCGGGCGCTGGGTTCGTTGAGGCCGATGATCTCGACGGACTTGCCGCGCTGGGCGTACTTGGTCTCGATGGCGTCGAGGGCGGAGACGGAGGAGGCGTCCCAGATGTGGGCGGCGGAGAGGTCGATGACGACCTTGTCGGGGTCGGTGGCGTAGCCGAACTGGCCGACGAGGTCGTTGGAGGAGGCGAAGAACAGCTCGCCGGTGACCCGGTAGACGACCGTGCCGCCGTCGGGGTCGGTGACGGCGGTGACCTCGGCGAGGTGGGCGACGCGCTTGGCGAAGATGATCATCGCGGTGATCGAGCCGACGACGACGCCGATGGCGAGGTTGTGCGTGGCGACGACGCAGGCGACGGTCACGGCCATGACGGTGATCTCCCCGGCGGGCATCCGCTTGAGGGTCTTCGGGGCGATGGAGTGCCAGTCGAAGGTGGCGACCGACACCATGACCATCACCGCGACGAGCGCGGCCATGGGGATGTCGGAGACGACCGGTCCGAAGACGACGCACAGCACCATCAGGAGCGCGCCCGCCAGGAACGTCGACAACCGGGTGCGGGCTCCGGACACCCGTACGTTGATCATCGTCTGGCCGATCATCGCGCAGCCGCCCATGCCGCCGAAGAAGCCGGTGACGATGTTGGCGATGCCCTGGCCGATGGACTCGCGGGTCTTGGAGGAGTGGGTGTCGGTGATGTCGTCGACCAGCTTGGCGGTCATCAGCGACTCCATGAGTCCGACCAGGGCCATGGCGAGCGCGTAGGGGGCGATGGTGGTGAGGGTGTCGAGGGTGAAGGGCACGTCCGGTAGGCCGGGCACGGGCAGGGAGGACGGCAGGTCGCCCTTGTCGCCCACGGCCGGCACCGCGATGCCGGCGGCGACCGTGACAACCGTGAGGATCACGATCGACACCAGCGGCGCGGGGATCACCTTGGTGACCTTCGGGAAGAACACCATCAGCGCCAGGCCCGCCGCGATCAGCGGATAGACCGGCCAGGGCACGTTCGTCATCTCCGGCACCTGCGCCATGAAGATGAGGATGGCGAGGGAGTTGACGAAGCCGACCATCACGCTGCGCGGCACGAACCGCATCAGCTTGGCCACCCCGAGCGCACCCAGGACGATCTGGAGGACGCCGGCCAGGATGACGGCCGCGACGAGATAGCCGAAGCCGTGCTCGCGGTTCAGCGGGGCGATGACCAGGGCGACGGCGCCGGTGGCCGCGGAGATCATGGCCGGCCGGCCGCCGACGACGGCGATGGTCACGGCCATCGTGAACGAGGCGAACAGGCCGATGGCCGGGTCGACGCCGGCGATGATCGAGAAGGAGATCGCCTCCGGGATCAGCGCCAGGGCGACCACGAGACCGGCCAGCACCTCGGTGCGCAGCACCTTCGGGTCGGACAGCCAGGTCGGGCGCCGGGAGCCGCGCAACCACGCGGCCGCGGACAGTACGGAGGAAGACAAGACGAGAGGAACCTGTCGTGCTCAGGCACACCCGGCATCACAGCGGGCACGCAGAAGGGCGTGGAGCACCGGGGCGGTCCTCCATGAAGTCCGCGAGCGCGCGGACCGAAGTCAGGGGGCAGCAGCCGAGCGACCCACGAGGGCACCGGGTGCCGGCTGGGAGCGAAGAGTCACGGCGGGCAGGCAGCGGCCACGCCGGGCATCACGGACATGCGCACGCTCTCTCCTGCGGACCACGGTCTTCGCCGGGGGCTTCGTCGGCCCCGACACGGCTGACGGTCACGGAGCGGCATCCCGCACCATGGGAACGGACACGGCAGGCAGCCGATCCAACGTCACGGGAACTCTACCCTAACGTTAGGGTAGAGATCGGTGCGGGTCGCCCGCGGCCGCAGTTGAGAGACGAGGAAGGTCCCCGCGTGAGCAGCGAGCACATGCAGATCGGTGAGGTCGCCGCGCGGACCGAGCTGTCGCTGCGCACCATTCGGCATTACGAGGACGCCGGCCTCGTCATCCCCTCCGCGCGCTCGCAGGGCGGTTTCCGCCTGTACACCGAGTCCGACGTCGCCCGCTTGATGGTCATCCGCCGTATGAAGCCGCTCGGCTTCACGCTTGACGAGATGGGCGCCCTCCTCGACGCCACCGACCGCCTCGACTCCGGCGAGGAACTGCCGCCCGGGGAGCGCGAGGAGCTGCTGGAGCGGATCCGCGGCTTCGAGCAGGCTGCCCAGCAGCGCGTCGCCGATCTGCGCACCCAGCTGGCCCGCGCCGAGGATTTCGCGGCCACGCTGGCCGTGCGCCTCCCACGACGGACTCCCACCCCCTGACCCGCAGGTCGTCACGCGCCGCTACCGTTGGCGCGTGACGACCCGGGTGCTGATCTGCGACGAACTGCCCGTGGTGCGCGACGGACTGGCCGGCGCGCTGAGCCGCGAGCCGGACATCGACGTCGTCGCGACCACCGGAGACGGCACGGAGGCACTCGCCCTGACCCGGCAGCACACGCCCGACGTACTGATCACCGACATCCGCCTGGCCAGGCGCTCCGGCCTGGAGGTCGCCGCCGAGGTCACGGGCCCGGCGTGGCCGGCACCGCGCCCCGAGGTCCTCGTGTTCACCACGCAGGTCGACGACGCGACCGTCATGAAAGCGCTGGAGGCGGGCGCGTACGGATATCTGCTCAAGGACACCCCGTCCGAGGAGGTGATCCGCGCGGTGCGCGCCCTCGTCGCGGGCGAGGCCGCGACCAGCGGCCGGGTCACCCGGCGCCTGATCGACTGGCTCTACTGGCGCAACGCCCAGCCCGTCGCCGCGGCCCAGCAGGGCCTGCAGTCACTGACCCCGCGCGAGCGCGAGATTCTGCTGCTGGTGGCGGCCGGTCTGTCGGACGCGGACATCGCCGCCAAACTGACGCTGCAGGAGGCGACCGTACGCTCGCACGTCTACCACCTGCGCGAGAAGCTCGCCCTGCGCGACCGCGCCCAACTCGTCGTCTTCGCCTACCAGTCCGGGTTCACCGTGCCGACGGTCCCGGACGCCTGGTCGCCACCAGGAAGAGAGCCAGACCGCCCAAGGCGA
Organism: Streptomyces sp. NBC_00019; assembly: GCF_045041015.1. Taxonomy (NCBI): domain Bacteria; kingdom Bacillati; phylum Actinomycetota; class Actinomycetes; order Kitasatosporales; family Streptomycetaceae; genus Streptomyces; species Streptomyces sp. NBC_00019. The sequence goes on along the minus strand of NZ_CP108302.1, from coordinate 728,037 downwards.
CCGCGGTGACCAGCACGGTCGCCGACGCCCAGCCGGACCACGTGACGGCGAAGCCGAAGGCGGGCGGGCCCAGCAGCGTGCCCGCACTGCCCGCCTGATTCAACAGGCCATAACCACGCCCCAGTTCGTGCGGCGAGCGGGCGACGGACGGCACGCTCGCGTGCAGCACGGCGAGGACCAGACCACCCGCGAACTGCATCACGGCCGCACCGACGGCGATGACGGCCCAGGCCGCGACCTGGTACATCACCACCGCGGTGCACGGCATGGCGAGTACGGCCATGGCCAGTGCACGCGGCCCGACACCCCGGCCCAGCAACAGCCCCGCCAGCAGCCCACCGGGCACCGCGGCCAGCGACACCACGGCGGCGGTCACACCGCCGACCGCCGAGGGCACACCCCTGTACGCGGCGAGGTTCGGCAGCAGGGCCACCGCCGTCACCCCGAGCAGCGCGAGGAGAGCGAAGGACAACGAGAGCTGGAGCACGGGCCCGAACCCCGTGCTGTGACCGACGTATTGCTCGTCCGCCCGGCCCCGGACACCGGTCAGCCACCCCAGGGCACCGGCGAGGGCGGCCACAGCGGGTAACAGCGTCAGTGCCCCGGCCACCCGCCATTCCACCGCGCCGCCGAGCGCCCCGATGGCTGAGGCGAATGCCATGCCCACAGGGACGAACGTGCTCCACAGAGCCAGCGCCCCGCGCTGCGTCGCGGGCCCGCACCGTGACGACAGGATCAGCGGCCCCGTGACGACCACCGCCAGATACCCCGCCCCCTCCAGCACCCGGGCGCCGTACAGCACGAACGCCACTGGAGCCGCGACCTCCAGCAGCCCGCCCAGCAGCATGACTCCCAGCCCGGCGGACAGGACCCCACCCAGATCATGCCGCGAGACCCACAACCCGGTCGGGACGGCCAGACACGCCGCGACCACGGTGACACCGGAAACGAGCCAGCCGAACGCTGTCAGCGAGAGCCCGAAGGCGTCCCTGACCTGCGCCTCCAGCGGAATGAACCGCCCCAGCGCGACGGCCGCCGACACGCCCGCCAGGTAGACGAGAGCGATGACACGCCGCTCACCAGCCTCCGCCTGCCCGGGCGGTGCGCTCAGCCGGTTCGTCTCGATCGGGTCGACGCTCATGAGCTCTCTTCCCGACGGCAGCGGATGGACCGGCGGTGACTCTAGCCAGGGGTGTCATGGGTGGGCATGGGCCTGAGCGCGGTACTTCGCCTAAGCGCTGTGTTGAGACACGGCGACCTGTAACGGGTGATCGCGTACCCGAAGTTCGGGTTCGCCGTCGGGCGGGACAAACCAGGGGATGCCTCACCAGTCCGATAACCCGTTGACGGGCGCGCCGCCCAGCTCCGACGATCAGGCGCATGTCTGCCGCCTTGGCGCCTCTCCGCCACCGCCCGTTCCGTCACCTGTTCATCGGGACGACGGCCAACCTGCTGGGCAACGGGGTGGCGCCGATCGCCCTGGCGTTCGCCGTGCTCGACGCCACTGGCTCGGTCGGCTCGCTCGGGTTGGTGGTCGGCGCCCACTCTCTCACCGGCATTCTTTTCCTGCTGTACGGCGGGGTGCTGGCGGACCGGCTGCCGCGCGGCCCCCTGCTGGTCGGCAGCAGCGCGGTCAGCGCCGTGAGTCAGGCGGTGATCGCGACCCTGGTCCTCACCCACAGCGCCGCCGTCCCCCTGCTCATGGTGCTCGCCGCGGTCAACGGGGCGTCAGGTTCCTGCTACCAGCCCGCCGCCCAGGCCCTGCTGCCCCAGACCGTGCCGGCCGAGTCCCGGCGCGCCGCCCTCGCGCTCTCCCGGATCGCGGGCAGCAGCGCGGTGATCGTGGGCGCCTCGCTGGGAGGCCTACTGGTCGCCGCGGTCGGCCCAGGCTGGGGCCTGGCCGTCGACGCGCTCAGCTTCGCGCTCGCCGCCGCGTCCTTCGCGCTGGTCCGCGTCCAGGTCGCGCCGCCCGCGCCCAGCCCCGGCCTGGTGCATGAACTGCGCGTCGGCTGGCAGGAGTTCACTTCCCGCAGCTGGGTGTGGGTGATCGTGGTGGCCTTCTGCTTCCTCAACGCCGGCCTCACCGCCTCGTTCACCGTCCTCGGCCCGGCCGTCGCCGACACCACCGGGATCGGCCGCACCGGCTGGGGTCTGGCCGTCGCCGCGGGCTCGCTCGGCGCCGTCGCCGGCGGCGTACTGTCGCTGAGATGGCAGCCCCGGCGCGCGATCCTGGTCGGCTGCGCGCTCATGGGCCTGACGGCGACGATTCCGCTGCTGCTCGCCCTCGCCCCGTACACCTGGCTGCTGGTCGCGGCCAACTTCGTGGCGGGCGTGGGCGTCGAGCAGGCCGGCGTCGCCTGGTACTCGACCCTCAACGAGCAGATCCCCGAGGACCGCCTTGCCCGTGTCTACGCCTACGACGACCTCGGCTCCTACCTCGCGATCCCGCTCGCCCAGTTCACCGCCGGGCCCGCCGTAGTCCTCCTCGGCCTCCATGCCACCCTCTACGCGGCCGCCGCGCTCATCCTCCTCGCCACCCTTGCCATGGTCGCCACCCCCTCCATCCGCGCGCTGGCCCCGCCGACCGCCAAACCACTGCCCGCCTCTGAAGAACCGGTGCCTCACTGAGATTGGGCTGGGCGATGATCGTGTGGAAGCGTGGCCGCAGGAGACTGGCCTGCTCACGGTTGGTGAGCTGCGAGGGATTCCACGCTTGCACGTCCCGCACGGACAGGCGCCGGTGGGGTCAGGGATACGTGGGGGACATCCCGGATGACCCGGGTGTGGGGCCGTCGGCAGCATGAGCTCCATGGACTCTCAGTCGATCTCCCGACGTTCCCTGGCCCGTGGTGCCGTGGCCGGTGCAGTGCTGGTCGCGGCCGGAAGTGCGGCTTCCCGGGCGGAGGCGGACTCCGCCAGGCCCGGGGAGTTGGACACAGGCGCCTTACAGGCGGCGATCTCCGACCTCTCCCACCCGCCGGCCACCTCTGCGCAACTGCGTGCCGCCCACGGCACGGACCACTGGTACGGCACCGCGGGCCTTGCCGACCTCACCGCCGGGCGTGCCGCACGCCCCGACGACAAGTTCCGCGCAGGCAGCGTCACCAAGGCCTTCGTGGCCACGGTTGTGCTCCAGTTGTGGACAGAGGGCCGCGTGGAGCTGAACGCACCGATCGGGCGTTACCTGCCGGGGCTGCTCCCGTCCGACTTCGCTCGCATCACCGTCACCCAGCTCCTCAACCACACCAGCGGAATCCCCGACCATCAGGGCATCCCCGACACGAGCACGCCGGAGGCCGTCCTTCGGCACCGGTTCGACCGCTGGACACCGCACGAGTGGGTGCGGACCGTGACACACGGCCCGCTGAAGTTCCGTCCGGGCACCAAGCAGGAGTACCGGGGCATCAACTACGTACTCCTCGCCCTTCTCATCGAGAAGCTGACGGGACAGCGCTACGGCGAGGCGATCGGCTCTCGCGTCCTGCGACCCCTCGGCCTCACGCGCACGCTGACACCGGGCGACGACCCCCGGCTGCACGGTCCGCAGGTGCACGGCTACCTGCGGATGACCGACGGCTCCCTGCGCGACGTCACCGTCTACAACCCGTCAAGCACCTGGGGGGAGGGCGAACTGGTCTCCACCGTCGACGATCTCTTCGCTTTCCAACAGGCCTTGTTCTCCGGCGTCTTGCTGCCGCCCCGGGCGCTGGACAAGCTCGTCACCCTGCCTCCGGCCGACGTTCGCATGTGGAAGGACGGCAGCCCCGCTCGCTACAGCATGGGCCTGCAGACGGCCACGGTGAACGGCATGACGTTCTGGGGAAAGACCGGCGAGATGTACGGCTACCGCACCCGCGTGTTCTCCACCCTCGACCTCCGTCTCCGCTTCGTCCTGTCCTACACCCCGACCCCGTTGACCACGAACGAGGACATGGTCAACCGGGTGGTCACCACGCTCACCTCCTGAGCGCTCATGAGTATTTGGGTTGTGATCCCTGCCCGAGAACTGGAGCCGTACAGGATCGATACGTCACCCTGTCGCCCGGGGAGACCCCGCCCGGGTCCGCGAGCGGGCCGCCGGCATCCTGCCCGAGTGCATGCTCCCCGCCACCGTCACCGCGCTGGACGCGCTTCCGTTGACGGCCAACGGCAAACTCGACCCGTCGCGGCTCCCCGCGCCCGCCGCCCTACGCCCATCCGAGCGGGCCGCGGCCCCGGCCGCTGTCACCGACGACGACCTCGTCGCAAGCCTGAAGGAGATCTGGAGCGACGTGCTGGGCTTGCCCGTCGGCCCGGACGACGACTTCTTCGAGCGCGGCGGCAACTCCCTGTCCGCTGTCCGCATCGGTGCCGCTCTGCGGGCCTGCGGCCTGCCGTCCATACGGCTCCGGGAGCTGTACCGCCACCCGACCGTCCGGGGAACGGCGGCGAATCCCAGTGTCCAGGACGAGGCCTCCCGGATGTGACCGGAACGGATCAGAGGCATGGCTGTCTCCGGCTCACGGAAGCGATCTCTCGGGTGTCACCTCACCGCTTCGCCGCGGGGTCCCCAGCGGCGGCAACGAGAGCTTGCGCCTGCTCGCGGGCATGGCTGATGGGGTCGGCGAGGATGTTCAGGCCGTGGGCGACGAGCGCTCCTTCGTGAAGCAGCATGAGCGTCCGGCCCAGATGGTCGGCCCCGTCCGGGGTGATGCCCTCGGCGAGGTCGGTGAACAGGGCGAGCATCCACTGCTTCTGCCCGGTGATGATCGCGTAGGCCGGGTGGGACGGATCGCTGATCTCGGCGTGGGCGTTGACCATGCTGCACCCCTTGGGGCTGTTCTGCTCCGACCACGCGCGTGAGGCATCGAAGACGGCCAGGACGCGCGCTGCCGACACCGGCTGTACGGCGTCGAGGTGCTGGGCGAGGAAGGCCCGCCAGCGTTCATCACGATCCGCGAGGTACTCCACGACGATCTGCTCCTTGGAACCGAACCGGTCGTAGAGGGTCTTCTTCGTCACGCCAGCCTCGTCGGCGATCAGGTCCACCCCGACGGCATGGATGCCGCGCTCGTAGAACAGCCTCGCGGCGGCCTCCAGGACGCGCCGTGCGGCAGGCGTCATCGTGACCCGTCGCGGCCCCTCAATAGTGCCCATGCCTCAATACTATACCGATCTGTATAGTGGGTAGCTGAGTATACCGATCTGTTTAGTGGAGGGTGAGACGTGAACTTCCTGCTCTCGATCGCCTTCGTGATCTGCTGGAGTTCCGGGTTCATCGGAGCCAAGCTCGGCGCGGGCAGTGCGTCTGCGATCACGATCCTGATGTGGCGGTTCCTGCCCTTGGCCGTCATCCTGATCGTCGTTGCCACCGTCTCCAGAACGTCGTGGCGGGACCTCGCGGTGCGGGATGTGGCCCGGCAGGCCATGATCGGCATGCTGTCGCAGAGCGGCTATCTGCTCACCGTCTACTACGCGATCCAACTCGGGGTCTCCAGCGGCACCACAGCGCTGATCGACGGCGTCCAGCCCCTCGTCGCCGGAGCCCTCGCCGGACCGTTGTTGCGTCGATACGTCTCACACAAGCAGTGGCTCGGCCTGTGCCTGGGGGTGAGCGGCGTCGCCATCGTCACCCTGGCCGATGCCGCGGTCGGCACCGGTGTGGCCTGGTGGGCCTATCTCATCCCCTTCCTCGGCATGTTCTCGCTGGTGGCGGCCACGTTCCTCGAAAGCCGCTCCCGTACGCGAGTCGCGCCCGCCGTGTCCCTGACCGTCCACTGCGCTACCAGTGCCGTCATCTTCACGGCACTGGCCGTGAGCATCGGAGCCGCGAAGCCGCCCGCTGAACTCTCCTTCTGGGCCGCGATCATCTGGCTCGTAGCCTTGTCGACCTTCGGCGGATACGGGCTGTACTGGCTCATCCTGAGGCGCTCTGGAGTCACCAAGGTCAACACGCTCATGTTCCTCATGGCCCCGGTCACGGCAGTCTGGGGAGCCCTCATGTTCGGCGAGATGTTCGGTCCGCAGACCGCCCTCGGCCTGGCCGTCGGCCTCGCAGCAGTCGTCATCGTCCATCGCGGTGACACCCCATCCGCCAGGGTGCGCGCGCGGGATGCGGACACGGGCGAGGCCGCGAGGTCGGCCAAGTGCGGTGCCTGATGTCGCAGTTGCGCCTGGCGTAGGCGACCCAGTGGAGTGCTGTGTGGCGTGGGGCGGCTGCGGCTCGCTTTTTTCGCGGGGCTTTCTACTGCTGCGAAGGGATATCCAGGGTCCGGATGAGCTGGGCCAGTTCTTCGGTGAAGAGTTTGTCCGGGTTGAGGGTCTGGGTCTGGAGGTGGCCGTAAGGCCGCGGGGGACTTTGTCGAGGAGGCCAGCGTCGACGTCGGACCAGGTGAAGTCGCTGTCCGTGTAGTGGTGTTCGGCGTGTGGCCAGGCTGCCGGCGCCAGTGCGGTGATGCCGGTGCAGACGCGGTGGGCGGCGTCCGGGGCGGCGCCGCCTTCCGGCGGTCGGTAGCCGGGAACGGGGTCGCCGCCGTAGATGAGAAGGAAGCCCTCGGGGCGGGCCAGGGCCCAGCCGCGGAACGTGCGGGCCCAGGCCTGGATGCGGGCGGCCGGGTGCTGGGGCGGTGCGGCTTCCCAGGCGGATTCCACGGTGTCGGCCAGCGCGGTGTACACGTCGTTGATCAGCGTGGTGACCAGGTTGTCGCGCGTGGCGAAGTATCCGTAGACGGCGTTGGCGGTCATGCCCATCTCGCGGGCGATGGCGCGCAGTGTGATCGCGTCAGGACCGCCCGAAGTCATCAACTCGAGCCCCCACCACGCAAGGAGAGCCGTCCGCTGGAGTGGCCTGACATCACGGGCCGATCCATCGGAACTGCTCGTCCGGTTCCTCCCGGCGTTCCAGCACTCCTGCTGCGACCAACTGCTGGAGCACCTCATGCAGTGCGTTCCCGACCGGATTGTCCGTCCAGAACACCCACTTGACCTGGGTGAACGTTTCGGACCTGCCGAAGATCCCCAGCGAACGGCCCACCATGAAGGCAGCGCCGTCCCAGTCGGTCCAGCCGGCCATGCTCTCGGAAACATCCACGAAGCGATCCTGCCAGCACACGGCCCCTGACATGTGTCAGGGACCGTTGGGGTGGGTGGCCCTCTAGGTTGTGCTGCGCACCGCCTGTCCACACTTCCGCCTCGATACCCGCAGGAGCAACGGAACTGATGCGTCCCCAGCGATCGACGGGTGCGTCCTGCTGTCGCTGGGCTGTTCGTTCACAGATCAGAGCGAGCGTTTCCGCTCGCCTCATTTTCAAGGGGGTACCTGCGATTCTCAGCAAACTCATGAGGTTGGCGGTTTCGGCCGTCGCGGTGGCGGGGTCGGTCGTGGCCGTTGCTGCCGGGCCCGCGTCCGCGAGTTCCAGCGCCAGCTACTACGGATGCCCGTACGGAGCCGTGTGCCTCTACAACGACGCCGACCCGAACTCGGGTATCCAAAGCGGCGGAGTCTACTGGGCCTATGGTCCGCATAACCTCAGCAACCAGTACGGCGACCACTACGTGGTGAACAACCAGTACGGTGGCGCCTGGGTGGAGCTGTGCACCGGCTACAACGGCACCGGCAGAGGCGAAACGATCATCTTCGCCGCGCCGTACGGAAACGTCGAGAATCTGAGCCCGATCAACTCCATCGTGCTGGGCACCGGCAACAACTACCCCTGTAGCCCTCCGTGATTGACTGCGCGTGAGGGTCCGTCAGATAGCTGGCGGACCCTTCCTCCGCTGGCGACCGTGACGGCCCGACCAGCGACACGATGCGATGACTCCGCCAACACTCCGTCCGCGTACCCACCGCGCCGTAACTAGCGTGCGGCCTGAGCGTAGGCGGTCGGTGTGACGCCCACGGTGGCCGTGAAGTCCCGTACGAGGTGGGCCTGGTCGGCGTAGCCGAGGTCGGCGGCGAGGGCGGCCCAGTCGATGTCGTTGCGGGTGCCGGCCACTTCCAGGGCCTCGTGGATGCGGTAGCGCAGAATGACCCATTTGGGGCTGACGCCGACGTGGGCGGAGAAGAGCCGTTGCAGCGCCCGCACGGAGAGGCCCTGGGTGCGGGCGAAATCGCTGACGCGGCGCACCGTGCGGTCCGCGTGGATGCGCTGGACGAGGTCCCGGGCGAGGTCGGCCTGGGGATCGGGGGCCGGGTCGAGGGAGAGCAGGAAGGTGTCGAGGGCGGCGACGCGGGCGTGGTCGTCGGCGGGAGTGACGACCGACCGGGCGGTGTCCTCGGTGATCTGCGGGAACACGTCCTCGGCGGCCAGCACGCGGCCGGTCCAGTGCGAGACCGGTACCTGCGGTGCATAGGGGCGGAAGGCACCGGGCCGGAACTTCACGCCGCACACCCGGCCCCGCCCGGTCAGTTTGCGGGTGTACAGGCCGAGCGCGACGCCCGTGACCTCGCCGCAGGGCGGGCCTTGGTCCTCTTCCCACTGGAAGGTGAGGTGGATGGAGGGGTGTGGAACGACATGGGAGGCGTACGGCGAGGGCAGGTCCCAGTCGATGAGCCAGTACCACTCGACGTAGCGGCGCAGCGGCTCGGCGGGCTCGTGGCGGCGGAACCGCACGCGGGTCAGCAGCCCGGACGGGTCGACGATCCCGCGGGTATCGCGGCGGGGTTCGGCCATGACCGGATCGTATGTCGCGTTTCTTCAAGAGGGCAGCGGTGGATGTACCTAGGGTCGATGCATGGACACGAACCCTGTGGAGACGTACGGCATCGGTGAGCTGCTGGGCATGGCGTGCAAGAGGGCGGTTCCGGTGCTCCGGGGCATCCCGGACGCGGCTCTGTCCGCCCCCACGCCCTGTGCCGAGTACGACGTGAAGGCGCTGGTCAATCACCTCTTTCAGGTCATCGTGCAGTTCCAGCAGCTGGCCGTGAAGGAGGCGTCGGACTTCGGTCAGACGCCCGACCGGATCACCGGGAACCCCGAGTGGCGTGAGCGGCTCACGGACGAGGCGGACCGGCTGGTGGCGGCCTGGTCCACGCCAGGCGCCGAGGAAGGGACGACCGGCGCGATGAACATGCCCGCGCGGCTGGTCGGCTCGATGGCGCTGCTCGATCTGACCGTGCATGTGTGGGACCTGGCGCGGGCGACAGGCCAGGACTACCCGGGTGCCAACGAGGCGGTAGTGACGGAACTGTCCGGCGCGGTGGACGAGCTGGCGCCGACGGCCAGGACGATGGGTGTGTTCGGGGAGCCCGTGCCGGAGGCCGAAGGGGCGTCGGCATTCGAGCGGCTGCTGGCCCGGACCGGCAGGGATCCGCACTGGAAATAGGCTCCAACCGGCCGCCGATCTTTGGGCAGGGCACTGTTCCTCAAGATGCGAGGAAGTCGAGCGCATTTGCCACGAATTGATCGTGGTACTGGAAGATTCCCCCGTGCCCGGCATCCGGGAAAGGAGGGACGAGTTCGCTCCCGGGGGAGGCGTGCGGCCAGGTCGAGTGTGTTCCGGCTGGGCACCACCCGGTCGTCCTCACCGTTTGCCACGAGGACCGGTTGGTGAATCTTCGACAGGTCCGACGGCGCCTGGCGTCCCCGCTGCTTGATGGCCTTCAACTGGGCGCGGATCGACGTCACCGAGATGGCTTTGCCGCGGTTGTGCGTGCGCTCCTTCAGCCGTTCCAGGAAAGCTCGTCCGGCCTGCCTGCCGCCTGCGGTTGCGGTGAAGAAGAGGGAGAGCTTGGGGTCCTGGCGGGTCAGGGCACCCTTGAGCGTGGCCTGGATGGTGAGTGCCGGGACCTTGTCGATGCCGGGGCCTCCGGCGGGCCCCGTGCCGGCGAGGATGACCTTGCGGACGAGGCGCGGTTCCTTCTCCGCGATGACCTGTGCGATGAAGCCGCCCATCGACAGGCCGAACACATCGACCTGGTCGAATCCGAGGGCTCGGATGAACAGCACAGCGTCGCGCGCCATCGCCTCGATGGTGGCCGGCGTGGAGCCACTCGAGCCGCCCACGCCGCGGTTGTCGAAGGTGATGACCCGACGTTGCGCGGCGAGTCCGTCAACGACGCGCGGGTCCCAGTTGTCCAGGACCCCGGCCAGGTGAATCAGGAGGATGAGCGGCACGCCCTCCTGGGGCCCGAGCTCCCGGTAGACGAAGTCCTCGCCGCGAACGGACACGGCACGCGTCGGCGCGTTCTTGTAGGACGACGTCGAGGGGGACGGGGAATTCCGTGGTGTGGTCATGTCCAGGGCCTTCTGTAGCGGGTTCGACGGCGCTTCTCGTCGCGGCGGACGCTGTCGTCCGCGCTCGTGGAAGACCTGATTGATGAGCGGGGGAGTGGTCCGTCACGTCATCCTGACGACGACCTTGCCGGCCTTCGCGCGCCCCGCTTCGGCGTACGCGAGTGCTTCGCGGGTCGACTCGAACGGGAACACGGTGTCGACGACGGGCCGGATCCTGCCGGCCTCGATGAGAGGGGTGAGCTTGCGCAGTTGGTCTCCGCTGGCCCTCATGAAAAGGAATGAGTACGTCACGTTGCGCCGCCGGGCGCGTCGCCGCGTCCGGTAACTCAGCGCGGACATCGCCAGCCGGATGATCGGGTTCGCCCCCAGTTCCCTGGCGAGGGCGGGGTCGGGAGGGCCCGCGACACTGATGACCTTGCCGCCGGGCTTGAGGACGTCAAGGGACTTCTCGAGCGTCTCGCCGCCGAGCGAGTCCAGGACCAGGTCATAGTCGTGCAGCACCGTCTCGAACGACTGCTTCTTGTAGTCGACGACGACGTCCGCGCCCAGACGCTTCACCAGGTCGACGTTGGCCGTGCTCGTGGTGGTCGCCACGTGTGCACCGAGCTGCTTCGCCAGCTGGATGGCGATGGTGCCCAGGCCGCCGGAACCCGCGTGGATGAGAACCCTCTGCCCCGGCTGAATGCGCGCCCGCTCCACCAGCGCCTGCCACGAGGTCAGTGCGACCAGGGGGAGGGACGCCGCCTCTTCCATGGTGAGCGTGGCCGGCAAGGGCGCCACGTCGTCCTGGTGCACGGCGATGAGTTCGGCGAACGTGCCGATCCGGTTCTTGTCGGGGCGTGCAAAGACCTCGTCCCCCACTGCGTACCGGGTAACGGCCGCGCCCACTTCGACCACGACCCCGGCAAGGTCGTTGCCGAGGACGAACGGAACCCGGTACGGCAGAATCGTCTTCATCTCGCCGTCCCGGATCATGCGGTCGAGCGGGTTGATGCTCGCGGCCCGGATCAGGACCAGCACGTCGTCCGCGCCCACCTCCGGACCGGCACCTCGGCGGCACGCACGCCGGCCTTGTCGCCGTAGCGCTCTACCGTGAAGGCCCTCATTGTCGTCTCCACATCTCGTCCCCCAGCGGACAGGGGTGTTGGCTATGCCGAGCTTTCGGGTGGTGTGCGGTGACTCGCGACTGCTTGATGATGCCGATTCGTGGGGCGAGTGCAGGTGATGCGTGCCGGGTGTTGGGCCGACGTTCGCCGTTGGCCGACGGATCTTCTGGGCGACCTTGTCCCGTGCAGCGGGTGTTGACGTCGGTCCGCGTGCGGGTCGAGGGCGAGAGTCATTAGATTACGCTCGTAATGCTAAGTCGTCGGTCGGCGGACCGCAAGGGTGGACGTGGTGCTGATCGGCGGGTTCGGGGCCGCCGCTGCGGCTGTGACTCCCGAGGTCTCACTCGGGGTGCGGTCAGGCGTGTCAGTTCGTGGTCCTGGAGTGCTCTTGTTCGACGCCCAGCAGCGCGAGGGCGTTGTGGATGCCCTGCTCGAGGAGCGCATCGGAGAGTTGCCGGTAGGCGAGGGCTCGGGAGAGCTGCAGCGTCCCGGCCATCATGGCGTAGGCGCTGAGCGTCCTGGTGCGAACCGCGAGCGGTTCGCCAGGTGCCATGCGGGCGGCTATGCCGTCGATGACAAGTAGTACGCCGCCGGTGTAAGCCTGCTTGGTCGGGTCTGTGCAGCGTGCGATTTCGTCGAGCAGGGCGGCGGAGGGGCAGCCGTCGCCGGGGCTGTCGCGGTGCCAGGTGGACAGGTACCACCGCACTATCTGTTCGAGCCCGGCGCGGCCGGGTGCTGCCTGCGTGACAATGCTCGCGTTCTGCGCCTGTAGCTGGTCGGTGACCGTGGTGGCCACCAGGTCGTCCTTCGATGTGAAGTGCGTGTAGAAGGCGCCGTTGGTCAGTCCCGCGTCCTTCATGAGTGTCGAGACGCCCGAGGCGTCGATGCCGTCCTGCTTGAACCGGCGGCCGGCCGTTTCGATGATCCGCTGCCTGGTCGCCTGCTTGTGCTCGTTCCCGTATCGCACGACACGCTCCTTTGCTTACCTGTGGGGCTGTCCACCTCGACATCTGCTCGGGTCCACCTCGAAGCGCGGTGGCTGGCAGTAGCTGGATGCGAGGGCCTCATTGCGCCCGGTGCACCTACTGCATAGTATTATGAGCGTAAGTTAAAAGTTGGAAGACGTGAATGCCGTCAGTTGGGCGGCTGATCTTCCGCCGTTCCGGGCGGATCTCCGACCCGGTCGACAGCGTCGGCTCAGCACGCCGGGCGTCGGCGTGGAGAACCCCGTCCCGCAGTCCCAACACGTCTTCGGGGCGCTGCTCGGGCAGACCCGTGAGATGCCGCACAGACAGACCCGCCAACAAGAGAAGGCCATCATGAGTACGTATCTGGCAGACAAGGTCGAGGACCTCACCGTCGAGGGTCCCTCCGCACGGTTCACCTACCGGCGGATGGGTCCGCAGGGCGGCGTCCCTCTGGTCCTGCTGAACCGCTTCCGCGGCACCATCGACTGGTGGGACCCGGAGTTCCTGGACCTCCTGGCCGCCGACCGCGACGTGATCCTGTTCGACAATGTCGGCGTCGGCTACACCGACGGCGAGCCGCGCGACTCCCTCGAAGGATTCGCCGAGGGTGCCATCGAGTTCATCGACGCACTCGGCCTCGCGCAGGCCGACCTGCTCGGCTGGTCCCTGGGCGGCATCGTCGCCCAGCGCGTGGCCGTACGGCGCCCCGAGCTGGTGCGCAAGCTCGTTGTGGCGGGCAGTGGCCCGGCCGGCTGGGTGCCTGACGCTCCGGCCTTCAGTGAGAAGGTGCTCGGCATCATGGCCAAGCCCGATGCCGACCTGGAGGACATGCTGTACCTGTTCTACCCCGAGACGGAAACGGCCCGTGCTGCTGGGCACGAACACTTCGCTCATGTCTCGACCCGGCTCGCAGGCGGCGGCCCCGCCGTCTCCGAGACGGCGGCCCTGGGCATGCTCACCGCGGCGGCCACCCTCCTGGCGGCCCCCTTCGACCAGATGGTCGCGGAACTGGAGGCCATCAAGCAGCCGGTCCTCTACGCCAACGGCCTCGACGACGTGATGATCCCCGCCCATAACTCCTATGTCGCGGTCCAGCACCTCGCTGACGCAACGCTCGTGCTCTACACCGGCGCCGGCCACGCGTTCCTGTTCCAGTACGCCAAGGCCTTCACCAAGCAGGTGGCCGACTTCCTCGCCGCCTAGGGGACGTGCCGGGTCGGCGAGACTCAGTGCCGTAGCCGCCGACAGGTGAGGACTTCCGCCGCCGGAACCACTCGACGTCTGTGGTCAGCCAGTGCCCCTGTTGGTCGGCCGGGAGGCCGGACCGCTGATGGGGCCGGTGACGGGTCCGCCCGTGGTGTGAGCGCTGGATCCGTTCGGGCGTGCTGCGGAAGTGCCGATCGTGCAGCACGACGATGTCTGACCGCCGCCAGCAAGGTCCTGCTGTGGCGCTCATGCTGGCGTCATGACGATGTCATCCACTACGGAGTCAGCAGCAGTTCTCACCGGCATGTATGCGGCTGAGGCGGAGTACCTGGCGGCGGGAGGCCCTGGCGAGGCTTCGTTCGATCTGCTCGCCCCCTTCTTTGCGCCGGATGTCGAGCTGCATCAAGCAGATGCCCTGCCCTACGGCGGCACTTGGCGTGGGCACAACGGCATGACGCAGTTCTTCCTCATGATGGGAGAGGTGTGGGAGTCGTTCGACATGGTGGAGCAGGAGTTTCTTGCCACCGGTGAGACTGCGGTTGTGCTCACACGGGTCCGCGCTCGCGCTCGCGCGACCGGCCGTGAACTCACCTTCCCCATTTTGCAGGCGATCACGGTCAAGGACGGGCGGATCACCGAGGTCCGTCCGTTCTACTGGGACGCGAAAGCTATCGCCGACGCCTGCGCCGTGCCGGCACCGACAGACTGAGGCCGACGGCGAAACCTACCGTCACAGCCACTTGTTGAGGACCGCCAACAGCACGGTCACCTCGTAGCGAGCGGCAAGCTTGCCGCATCTCGTGGCCACGCCCGGTGACCCTTGAGGCGGTTGATCCAGGTCGATCCAGCAATCGACGGCGTGGGGCTCGCGTGCTGGACGTGATTCGGCGGGCCTGTGTCGGCGTACAAGCTGATCTACAAACGCAGGTACAGGCTCAAGAACAAGCTCTTCGCCGCGGTCAGCCCCCGTCCCGCAACAGCAGCTCGACCCGGTGCCTGTCCAGGTTGATATCGGCGACCTCGACCACCAGCACGTCACCGATGGCCGGAGACTGATCGCCTCCGTCCTGCTCAGGCAGCTCCGAGGCCGGCAGCAACCCTTCGACGCAATCGTGGACACGAACGAAGACTCCGATCGAAGCCACTTTGGTCACCTTGCCCGGAACCACGTGTCCAAGATGCGTCCGAGCGAACTCACGGAACGGATCATCCTGAAGAGACTTCAAGGAGACGGTGAGCCAGTCCCGATCGGCGTCCACGTCCAGGACCGTGACAGTCACGTCCTGTCCCACTCGCAGCACCTGGTCCAATGGCACCTCGCGACGTTGCCATGACACCTCGGGGGCCCGCAGCAGCCCGTCGAACCCGCCAAGATCAACGTGGGCATCGACATCACTGACCGATGAGACGGTTCCTTTGCGGACCTGCCCCTTCTCGAGCGTCCTCAAAAAAGCCTGGCGAGCCGCATTCGCAGGAACGTCCGCCACACCACCACCCCTTCACCGCGGACCAGATTCGCATGTCCGCTCAACACCTGCCTACCTCTGCACATGAGCCGGCACTCCGCTCTGCACATGAGCTGGTACGCCGACAGCCTGGGCCCGTCACTCGTCGGCAATCGCGCGCACGACGGGTTGGCCGGCCGCCGCGGCCTCCTCTTTCACCGTTCTGGATGCCGGTATCCGTCGGGCTCCGGATTCCCCGGAACAGCGATACTCGGGCTGTTCACCGGCGCACTTCGCCCGCCGTCGGCTCCCGCGCCAGGGAGCTGCAGTGGTCGATCGGTCTTGATGAGGGTAGTGAGGGCGCCAAGACCATTGGCGCAGCGGGTTGTTGGCTCATCGGGGGCGGGTGTCCGGCCCGTCTCCCGTGGCATGGGCGTGCGGCTGTGCCTCCGAGCCGTCGGAGATCATCGACGCCGTCCATGCCCGCTCCGCGACCGTCCAGGTGGCGAGTCGAGACGTGCTGGCAGAGCCGATGCGCGGCCCGTATCGACACAGTCCCGAGCAGCGGGCCACCTTGCAGGTTCTTAGAATTACGGTCATACTCTAATCGTTGGCGCAACGCTGAGGGACTCGACCTCCAGCTCCCACGGCCTTCGATCGTCGACCCTGCCGACTGCAGTCGCAATCGGCAGACCCAGGTACCTGCGCCGAGCCTTCCCCTTCCATGGAGGAGGGGCCGGTGCGCTCGCAGGGACCCCACGCCGAAGGGCACGACCGTGAATGACGCACAAGAAGTACGAGGGGACATCGTGACCTCGTACAAGAACGCGCCGACCCGCACCCTCACCGCCGGGGGAGTGACCTTCGCCTATCGCGAGCTCGGTCCCCGGTCCGACGTCCCGGTGGTCTTCCTCACCCACCTCTCCGCGGTTCTCGACAACTGGGATCCCCGGGTCGTCGACGGCATCGCCGCCAAGCGCCGGGTCATCACGTTCGACAACCGGGGTGTGGGCGCTTCTTCTGGTACGACGCCGCGCACCATCGCGGCGATGGCGAAGGACGCCGTCACCTTCATCCGGGCGCTCGGGTTCGAGCAGGTCGATATCCATGGCTTCTCGATGGGCGGCATGATCGCCCAGGTGATCGCGCAGACCGACCCCGACCTCGTCCGCAGGCTGATCCTCACAGGCACCGGGCCCGCGGGAGGCGAGGGCATCAAGAACGTGACCTGGTTGTCCCATCTCGACACCGTGCGAGCGCTGTCCACCCTTCAGGACCCGAAGCAGTTCCTCTTCTTCACCCGCACCGCGGGCGGGCGCCGGGCCGGGAAGGAGTTCCTGGCCCGGCTCAAGGAACGCACCCAGGACCGGGACAAGGCGATCTCCCCCATCTCGTACAGCAACCAGCTCAAGGCCATCCACCGCTGGGGGCTGGAGCGGCTCCAAGATCTCTCCGTCATCCGGCAGCCTGTGCTGGTCGCGAACGGCGAGAGCGACCGAATGGTTCCGTCGCAGAACTCGCACGACCTGGCGCGGCGACTGCCGAACGCCGAGTTGGAGATTTACCCCGACGCCGGGCACGGCGGCATCTTCCAGTTCCATCGGCAGTTCGTGGAGACGGCTCTCGAGTTCCTAGAGCGGCAGTAAGTGCGGTGAGTGGTGCTCGCTTGAGCCGCGGGCGTTGCCTCGGAGCCGTGACACCCTTGGGGGACCGGCTCGAGGCACCTGCTCCGATTGGGCGACCTACTTGCTTTCCGGTCACCCGGCGATGTCGAGACCGGCGTGGTGCACGCCCTCGTCATCGAGGCGGACGAGCCTCGGAGGATCTTCCAGCCCGCAAGCCCGCAAGCCCGCAAGCCCGCAAGCCCGCAAGCCCGCAAGCCCGCAAGCCCGCAAGCCCGCAAGCCCGCCAGCCCGTCCAAGTTCAAGTCGCCCAGGTCGTGCTTGGGGCGCCAACGGGCCTTGCGGTGTCGGCGGTTGTGCTGTCCGCAGGCGCCAGTTCGGCCCGGCTGCGCTCGCGGCCCGGCTAGCTGATCAGGTCGGTATCCGCGATGTTCGAGGGCGGGGCGGAAAAGCCCGTCCAGCCACTCCGCGGGCGGCCGGGCGTCGTCGGACTCGGGGGCGCGCAGGGGCATCGCCGCGCCCGGACTCGACGTCCTCGCAGGGCGCGGCGGAGCCGGTAGACCTCTGGCCGCAGTTTGACCGCCCGCTCAGCGCATGAGCGCCTGGGCGGTGACAATTCCCTGCTCAAGGACCTCGTCGGCGAACTTGCGGTCGGAGAGGGCGCGGGCCAGTTGCAAGGTCCCCACCATCATGGTGTAGAGCCCGATGGCCGTGCCGCGGGCGGACTGCGGGTCCTCGGGTGTCAGGCGGGCGGCGATCTCTTCCACGATGGCCTTCGCGCCGTCGGTGTAGGCCTGCTTGGTCCCGTCCCCACAGCGGCCGATCTCGTCGAGCAAGGCGGCGGAGGGGCATCCGAGGCCGGGGTGGTCCCGGTGCTCGGGCGACAGGTACTGGTGAACGAGGTCCTCAAGTCCCGCGCGGCCGGGCCGCAACGTGCCGAACGCTTCGACCTGTGTGCGCAGTTCGCCTGCGACGACGTTGGCCACGAGGTCGTCCTTGGACTCGAAGTGGGCGTAGAACGCTCCGTTGGTGAGCCCGGCATCCGACATCAGCGTGGAGATGCCCGAGCCGTCGATGCCGTCCTGCTTGAACCGGTGGCCGGCCGTCTCGATGATCCGTTGCCGAGTCACCTGCTTGTGCTCCTTGGCGTAGCGCGCCACAGGGTTCCTCCATTCGCTCCGCGGGGCCATTGCCTCGCACTCCATCCTAATCTATGGTCTGACGTGCGTAATATTATGGTCGACATTCAATTTCGTCGGCCACCGTCAGAGATGAGGCGTGCCGTGAGCGACGTTCCCTTCCAGTCCGCCGTGGAGCAGTCACGCGCGCTGGCCGCGGGTGAGATCTCGAGCCGGGAGCTGGTCGAGCTCTACCTCGAGCGGATCGCCACCCACAACCCCGTGCTGAACGCGGTGGTGACCCTCGATCCCGAGCGCGCCCGTCGCGAGGCCCGGGAAGCGGACGCCGCGCGGGCGGCGGGGCAGGACCTCGGTCCGCTGCACGGCGTGCCGATCACGGTCAAGGACAGCTTCGAGACAGCCGGGATGCGCACCGTCTGCGGGCGCACGGACCTCAAGGACTACGTCCCCGACCAGGACGCCGAGGCGGTCAAGCGGCTCCGCGCGGCCGGTGCCGTGATCATGGGGAAGAGCAACATGCCGCCGGGCAACCAGGACGTCCAGGCCGACAATCCGGTGTTCGGTCCCTCGTCCAACCCGTGGGACACCACCCGCACCTCGGGCGGGTCCGCCGGAGGCGGCGCCGTCGCCACCGCCGCGGGTCTCACGGCCTTCGACTTCGGCTCGGAGATCGGCGGATCGACCAGGATCCCGTCCCACTTCAACGGTCTGTACGGGCACAAGTCGACCTGGCGGTCGACTTCCCTGATCGGACACGTTCCCGGCGGCCCGGGCACAGGACGATGGACGAACCCCGACATGGCCTGCGGCGGCGCACAGGTCCGCGACGCCCGTGACCTCGTCCCGATCCTGCGGGCAACGACCGGAACGTCCGACTACGACGGTGGCTTCAGCTACACGCTCGCGCCGCCACGAGCGACCAAGCTCGCCGACTTCCGGGTCGCCGTCTGGAGCGAGGATCCCGCCTGTCCGGTCGACAGCGACGTCGCGGCCGCCATGGACGACGCGGTCACCGTGCTGCGAGCGGCCGGCGCGAAGGTCACCGTCCAGCCCCCGAGCCTCCCGGTCGACATAGCGGCCAATCACCGCAAGGCATTCCTGCCCCTGCTCTACGGCGCGTTGTCCTACGACCGCACCGGCCTCACACCTGCCCCCAACGCCGCGCTGCTGGCCCGGCTCGTCCAGCACCCGCGCGGCGACGCCGGTCCCGCCCTGCTCGGAACCTTCCAGTCGCACTATCGCTGGCAGCTGGCCCACGCGGTGCGCAACGAGCTCCGGCAGCGATGGTTCGAGTTCTTCCAGGACTTCGACGTCGTCCTCATGCCGGTCACCCCGACGGCCGCCCCCGTCCACCACAACAAGCTGATCGACCGGTTCGGGCGGCCCTTCGAGGTCGACGGCGTGCGCCGCCCCTACTGGGACCAGGTCAAGTGGAACGCCGTCGCCAACGTTTCCGGCGGTCCGGCGACGACCATCCCGGTGTGCAGGAGCAGGAGTGGACTGCCCGTCGGCGTGCAGGCCATGGGGCCGAGCGGCGGCGATCTCACCACCATCGAGTTCGCCGCGCTGCTGGGCCGCGAAGTGGACGGCTTCCTGCCGCCTCCGGCCTTCGTCTAGACCCCCGACCGGCCGCCCCGAGAGTCAAGGAAAACGACGATGCCAAACCCGAGCCGCAACGTGTCACGACTGCTGACGGATTCCGCGTCCCGCTACCCGCAGCGCACCGCGATCGTCTTCGGCGACGACCGCGTCACCTACGCCGCCCTCGACGCCGCGGCCAACCGGGTCGCCAACCTGCTCGTCTCGCGCGGCATCCGGCCAGGTGACAAGGTCGCGCTGTCCTGCCCCAACCTGCCGCACTTCTCCAGCATCTACTTCGGGATCCTCAAGGCCGGAGCCGCGGTCGTGCCGCTGAACGTGCTGCTGAAGGCCCGCGAGGTCGCCTACCACCTCACCGACTCCGACGCGAAGGCGTACTTCGCCTTCGAGGGCACGCTGGAGCTGCCGATCGGACAGGCCGCATGGGAGGGGTTCCAGGCGAGCACGGAGTGCACCGAGTTCTTCCTGATCGAGAACGGCGGTGCGCCAGGGTCCGGGGACGGCACGCCGGAGTCGTACGCCTCGGTCGTAGCCGAGCAGCCGGTGACGTTCCGGACGGTGGACCGCGACGAGGACGACACCGCGGTGGTCCTCTACACCTCCGGCACGACCGGCCACCCCAAGGGCGCGGAGCTGCGGCACCGCAACGTGTACGACAACGCACTCGCCGGCACCGACCTGTTCGCCTCCGACCCGGAGCACCCCGACACCTACCTGTGCGCGTTGCCGCTGATCCACGCCTTCGGCCAGACCGTCATCCAGAACGGCGCCCTCGCCTTCGGCGGCACCATCGTGATGCAGCCGAGGTTCGAGGCACCGGCGACCCTGCGTCTCATGCTCGACCATGACGTGACGTTCTTCGCCGGCGTTCCGACGATGTACTGGGGCCTTCTCGCCGCGCTCGACGACACGGTCGACGTCGCCCGCCTGGCCGCGAACCTTCGCGTGGCGGCGGCCGGTGGCTCAGCCCTGCCCGCCGAGATCCACAAGCAGTTCGAGGACCGCTTCGGCGTGACGATCCTCGAGGGATACGGACTGTCCGAGACCTCCCCGATCGCCTCCTTCTCCCCCTTCGGCGAGGCACCCCGCGTCGGATCGATCGGCGTGCCCATTCCGGGCGTGGAGATGAAGCTCATCCGCGACGACTGGACCGAGGTCACAGGCGGCCCCGACGAGATCGGGGAGATCGCGATCAAGGGGCACAACGTCATGAAGGGCTACTACAAACGCCCCGAGGCGACGGCCGAGGCGATCTCGGAGGGCTGGTTCCGCTCCGGCGACCTTGCCCGCAAGGACGAGGACGGCTTCTACTACATCGTCGACCGGTCCAAGGACATGATCATCCGGGGTGGCTTCAACGTCTATCCGCGCGAGATCGAGGAAGTGCTCATGGAGCATCCCGCGGTCTCGCTCGTCGCCGTCATCGGCGTACCACACGACTCCCACGGCGAGGAGGTCAAGGCCGTCGTGGTGAAGAACGCCGCCAGTGGCACGAGTGAGGAGGAGCTCGGCGCCTGGGCGAAGGAGCGCCTCGCCGCGTACAAGTACCCGCGCATCGTCCAGTTCGTCGACGCGCTGCCCCTGACGTCCACCGGCAAGATCCTCAAGCGTGAACTCGCCTGACCGCGACGCCCCCGCGAACCCCGGGGGCGCGATCGGCATCCCCCGTCACCTCACGCCCGCGCGCCTGCACCGACCGAAGGAAATCCACCCATGACCCACCTGCACGGCCACCTGACCCTGCCCAACGGCCAGGTGCTACCCAACCGGATCATGAAGTCCGCACTCAGCGAAGCGCTCGCCGACAAGCGCAACGCCCCCGACCATCGCCTCGAACAGCTCTACCGGACCTGGAGCCGGGGCGGGTACGGGCTGATCATCACCGGCAACGTCATGGTCGACCGCACCCAACTCGGCGAGCCGGGCAACGTCGCCATCGAGGACGACCGCGACCTCCCCGCGCTCACCCGATGGGCCGCGGCGACCAAGGACGCCGGCATCCCGACCTGGGTACAGCTCAACCATCCCGGCCGCCAGGCCAACATGCTCGCGCTCGGACACACACCGGTCGCGCCCAGCCCGATCACGCTCAACCTGCCCGGCGCCACCAAGCCCCGCGAGCTGACGCCCGCGGAGATCGAGGACATCATCGAGCGGTTCGCGACCGCGGCGCAGGTGTGCGAGACGGCCGGCTTCGCCGGGGTACAGGTCCACGGAGCCCACGGCTACCTGGTCAACCAGTTCCTCTCCCCGCTGTCGAACCGTCGCGACGACGAATGGGGCGGCGACCCCGAGCGCCGGATGCGCTTCGTCCTCGAGATCGTGCGCCGCATACGGTCCCGGGTGTCGCCCGGCTTCGCCGTAGCCGTCAAGCTCAACTCGGCCGACTTCCAGCGCGGTGGATTCACCGAGGAGGAGTCCCGCTCCGTCGTCGCGGCTCTGGCGAAGGAAGGACTCGACCTGATCGAGGTCAGCGGCGGCAATTACGAGTCGCCGGCGATGTCGGGCTCCGCGGCGGCGTCGACACGCGCCCGCGAGGCCTATTTCCTGGAGTACGCGCGCACAGTGCGCGCCCTGGTCGGCGATGTCCCGTTGGCGGTCACGGGCGGCTTCCGCTCCCGCACCGCGATGGAGGACGCCGTCGCCACGGGTGAGTGCGACGTGGTCGGCATGGGCCGGCCCACCGCCACGACGCCCGACGCCGCGGACGTGATCCTGACGGGACGGGCCGACGCGGTCGTCGCGCATCAGCTGCGCTTCGGGATGCGCCGTGTCCTCGGCAAGGTCGCCGACCTCAAGGCGCTTGACGGTGTGCTCGATCTGAGCTGGCACGCCGACCAACTGCATCGACTGGGCGCGGGCCTCGAACCCGACCTGCGCCGCGGGCGTCTCGCCACCACCGTCTCGATGATCCGGCGAAACGGCAGCACGTCCTTCCGCCGCAAGCGCGGAGCCTGAGGCCCCACCCGGCCCCCTGGCCAGGCGGAGCAACAGATCAGGTCGCCAAGGGGGCCGGCTGAACCGCGATATGCCGTCGAGCCGCGTCCGCGAAGACCTCGAAGAGACGACTGACCGCCGCGCTGTCGCCACCTGTCGCGAGGCGGCCGGAGCTGACGGCGGCGGACGGCGTCTCGCTCCCGAGGGACAGCTCGATGAAGGTTCCCGCGTCGCAGACGATTGTCGAGGGAGACGACGCGCGGGACGGTCCGGACCGGACCTGGAGGACTCCGTCGCTGACGGACATGGAGAACCTCTCGCCGGCATCGACGTCGCACTCAAGCGCGAGGTCGGCCAGGCGACCGGGATCCGCCGCCTCGGTCATGCACAGCGCCACCATGTCCGGACGGGCCGTCGAGGAGTCGACACCGCTGCTCATCAGGCCCAGGCCCCACAGTCCGAGCCCGATGATCGGGGTTCGCAGCCCTTCGCCGAACTCGGTCAGGGCGTACTCCGGTGTCGGCTCGGCTTTGGAGACGACGCCGATCGAATGCAGCGTGCGAAGCCGGTCGGTGAGGCGATTCGGACCGATCGACGGCATGCGACCGAGGATCTCGGTGAACCGCTTCGGGCCCAGCAACAGCTCGCGGAGGATGAGTACGGTCCACCGCTCGCCCAGCACATCCATCGCCGTGGCGACTGGGCAGGCCTGCCCGTATCTGCGTACCGCTCCCATGCGTTCCACTCTACTGACGTGTACTGACCGGCCAACGCGAGGGCCAAGGCGTTACCTTCGCCCTGGCCCTCCTACGACGGCTGCTAGCGCACTCCACGTCCTTCGAGCTCGCCGAGCAGTGCGCGTACTTTGCGATCGCCGGCCAGACGCGCGTCGATCGCCGGGTTGATCATCCCTCGCAGGACGGACAGCGGTGTCCAGCGGGCCGGCCGGAGCACGCGGGGTGAACGGTGCTCGATGGCATGCGCGATGGCGTGAGCGGCCTGGTCCGGTGCGAGGCGCTTGAGCAGCGGTCGCGGAGTTGTCCTGGCCAGGAGCTTGCCGATCGTCGGGTCCTCGTCGACGCCGTTTCTGATCATGTCCGTCTGGATCAGCGAGAAGTAGACGGTGGTGGCGGAAGCGCCGTGCGGTGCGAGTTCCACGCGGAGTCCGCGTCCGAGCTGCTCCACCGCAGCCTTGCTCATGGCGTAGGGAATGGCCCCATGCCGTTGACGAAGGCGAACATCGAACTGATCAGCACGACCTGACCCTGGTTGGCGACGATCTGCTTCATCGCCGCGTTCACGGTGTTGATGGCACCGTTGACGTTGACGGCCAGCACCTTGTCGATCGCGGGAGCGGGCATGGTGCGCAGCGTGGAGCCACGCCCCATGATCCCGGCGTTCGCGATCACGACGTCGACCCGCCCGAACCGCTCGCAGATGTGGGCCACGGCAGCGTCGAGCGCGTCCCGGTCGCAGACGTCCGCAGTGAAGCCGGTGACGCCGGACGGTGCGATGCGTGCGGCGATCTCCGGCGTGTCGGGATGCAGATCCACGATGCCGACCCGTGCGCCGCGGGCCAGGAGAGCCCGAGCCGTCGCGGTGCCCAGCCCGCCCGTGCCGCCGGTGATGAGTACGACCTTGTCGGCGAGTTCGTATGCAGTCATGCGGATGCCTCGTCTTCAGTCATGGGGTGTGTCCGCGTCCACGTTCAGTGCGGCGAACCCGAATTCGGGGCCGAGGGGCGGGACTTCGAGATCGTCGTCGGCGCGCCGCTCCCGTGGTGAGCACACGTTGACCGCTCGGCGACGCCTTCGTAATGACGTGGACGCTAGCAAGCGCTATACGAAATGTATAGTCATCGCGTGGGCTCGATTCATGCCCGAACCGGCCCTCGGCAGGTGTGAGTCACTGCGCCATGAACTCCTGGCCGGCTGCGGCGCTCCCGGGGGCGCGTCGGGTGGAACGCGCCACCTCGCCACCGCGGCGTGGCCGTCAGGCGGTGCTCATGGAGTGCGGTCCGTACGACGGAGAACGGGGCGCAAGTCCTCGATGACGGAGGGATCGTCCACCGTGGAGGGGATGGGCTCGTCGTGGCCGTCGGCGATGCCGCGCATCGTCTTGCGCAAGATCTTTCCCGAGCGGGTCTTGGGCAGGGCGGCCACGACCGCGACCTCCTTGAGGGAGGCGACGGCGCCGATGCGCTCGCGTACGAGCTGGACGAGTTCGGCCTCCACCTCGCTCGGTTCGCGTGTGCTGCCGGCTTTGAGGACGACGAACCCGCGCGGCACCTGTCCCTTCAGGGTGTCGGCGACGCCGATGACGGCACATTCGGCGACGTCGGGATGGGCGGCCAGGGCCTCTTCCATGCTGCCGGTGGACAGGCGGTGGCCGGCGACGTTGATGACGTCGTCGGTGCGGCCCATGACGAAGACGTAGCCGTCGTCGTCGATGTGGCCGCTGTCACCGGTGAGGTAGTAGCCGTCGTAGGCGGAGAGATAGGAGGCGATGTAGCGGTCGTCGTCGTTCCAGAGAGTGGGGAGCGCGCCGGGTGGCAGGGGGAGCCTCACGACGATCGCGCCGTCGACACCCGCGGGCACCGGCTCGCCCGAGGCGTCGAGGACACGGACGTCCCAGCCGGGCAGCGGACGCGTGGGGGAGCCGGGTTTGAGGGGAGCGGCCGCGATGCCCACGGGGTTGGCGACGATGGGCCAGCCGGTCTCGGTCTGCCACCAGTGGTCGATCACCGGGACGTCGAGGAGCGCTCCCGCCCAGTGGTAGGTCTCCGGGTCGAGGCGCTCGCCGGCGAGGAAGAGGTAGCGCAGGCCGGAGAGGTCGTAACCGGTGCTGAGGATGCCCCTCGGGTCCTCCTTGCGGATGGCCCGGAAGGCGGTGGGGGCCGTGAACATGGTCTTCACGCCGTAATCGGCGGCGACCCGCCAGAACTGACCCGCGTCCGGAGTGCCGACCGGCTTGCCCTCGTACAGGACCGTCGTCGCGCCGACCAGCAGAGGCGCGTAGACGATGTACGAGTGCCCGACGACCCAGCCGACATCGGAGCCGGTGAACATCGTCTCGCCCGGTCCCACGTCGTAGACGGCTCCCATGGACCAGTGCAGGGCGACCGCGTAGCCGCCGCAGTCACGCACGACTCCCTTGGGTTTCCCGGTCGTTCCGGACGTGTAGAGGATGTAGAGCGGATCGGTCGCGGCGACGGGAACGCAGTCGGCCGGTGGCGCGGTGGCGACCAGGTCGTTCCAGTCGAGATCGTCGGGTCCCAACTCGGCCGGTTCCTGCGGGCGTTGCAGGATCACGCTCTTCTCCGGCTTGTGGGCGGCGAGTTCGATCGCCCGGTCGAGCAGGGGCTTGTAGGCGATGACGCGCTTGCCCTCGATGCCGCAGGAGGCGGAGACGACCACTTTGGGGGCCGCGTCGTCGATGCGCAGGGCGAGTTCGCGCGGTGCGAACCCGCCGAAGACGACCGAGTGGACCGCGCCGATACGCGCGCAGGCCAGCATTGCGACGACGGCCTCGGGAACCATCGGCATGTAGATCACCACGCGGTCGCCGTGTCCCACACCGAGCTGTGCGAGCGCCCCGGCGAAGGCCGCCACCTCGTCCGTCAGCTGCGCGTAGGTGTACGTGCGACGGGTATCGGTCACGGGGGAGTCGTAGACGAGCGCGGGTTGTTCGCCGCGGCCGGCTTCCACGTGCCGGTCGAGCGCGTTGAAACAGACGTTGAGCCGCCCGTCGGGAAACCAGCGGTAGAACGGCGCGCCCGAGGAGTCCAGGGCGCGGCTCGGAGCGACATGCCAGTCGATGCCCTCCGCCGCCTTCAGCCAGAAGCTCTCGGGGTCCTCGGTACTGGCGCGGAAGACATCCTCGTACGTTCCCATCGCGCACTCCTTTGTGGCTTCGGGGTCTGCTGCCTTGAGGTCGGACGACGGCGGCAGCGTACAGAGCGGTGTGGGACACGAATACCGCGTGCCACCGACGGGGTGAAGCGGAACAGCTGAGACCAGTCAACGAGCGGTTCTGCCGGTCAGGCGCCGAGGTGCTTGCGGAGCCACTGCCCCATCACCCTGATCGCCTCGTCCACCTCGGGCACGCGGCCTGCGCCCAGGACGAACGAGTGCTGCCCCTCGGGCACCGAGTGGACCTCGGAGGTGACCTTGAAGTCGGCGAGCCGGCGCCCGAGTTCGGCGCCGTCGTCGGCGAGCGTCTCGTACGCGCCGTAGTAGACGATCGTGGGCGGCAGGCCGGTCAGGTCGGCGTTGGCGATGCTGACCCGGGGGTCGGCGAAGTCGATCGCGGGGTCCTGCAGCCAGGCTCCTCGGAAGAGTTCGAGGGTGGCGCGGCTGAGCATCTTGTCGTTGTCTTCGTTCTCGTCGACCGACGCGTTCTGGATGGTGAGGTCGGTCCACGGCGAGACGCTGACGATCGCGCCCGGCGTCGCCTCGCCCTTCGCGAGCAGACGCAGCGGCAGCAGCACCGCGAGGGTGCCTCCGATCGAGTGGCCGGTGCTGCCGATGTTCCGCGGCTCGTAGCCCTGCGAGAGCAGCCACCGGTAGGCGGTCTCCGCGTCGTCGAGCTGCGCGGGGTGGGGGTGCTCGGGCGCCAGGCGGAAGTCCACGACGAGGGAGCGGGCTCCGGCCGCCTTCGCGATGTGGCCGGCGGCCTTGCGGTCGGAGTGCATCGAGGCGGTGACGGATCCGCCGAAGTGGAAGTGGAGCAGCGCCTTGTCGGGGTCGGCGCCCTCGGGGATGGCCCACAGGGCGGGGACGCCGTCCGCGTCGACCTCGGCGTAGGTGACGCCTTCCGGTTCGGTCGACGCCTTGTGGTTCGAGTCGACGATGTCGCGGATCACGGCCAGGTCGAGGCCGGGCGTCGACGACTTCGCGCTCACGCTCTCGAGGAAGTCCGCGAACTGCTGTGCCTCTGGGCTTGCTCCCATGGTGGTGCTCCTTCACAGGTTGCTGCCACGCCCGCTTTCCGCGTGGAGCCGGGTTGATGTGCTGGTCATGACGCTACGCGCTGAGTATAGAAAAGTAAACTCAGAGGGAGATGGCTCTCCTCCGGACCGCTGCCGAGAACGACGCCCCGGCACGGGCGGCGGGCCGCAGCGAGATCGGCAGGCCCTCACCGCACCGGAAACTCCCCGGCGTTCACTCCGGCATGAGGTCGTCGGACCGCTCGGCGACCTCATGCCGCAGAGCGGTCCAGATGGCACGTACGGCAGGGTGCGTCACGGCCTCGCGGCGCACGGCCAGGGTGATGGGGAGCTGGATGTCGATCTCGTCGGGGAGCAGTCGGCGCAGTTGCGTCCGCTGGGTCAGGAAGGCCGGCAGGACGCCGATGCCGGCCCCCTGCCGGGTGGCTTCGAGCTGGGCGAAGACGTTCGTGGAGGAGAAGGCCGGGCTCATCCCGGGCAGGTGGCGTTCGATGTCGAGGTCGCCGACCTGCAGCATCGACTCGATGTAGAAGATGAGCGGGTGTTCGCGCAGCTCGGCCACCGTCTCCGGCCGGCCGTACCTGGTGAGGTAGTCGTCGGACGCGTAGAGCCCCAGCGTGTAGTCGGTGAGGTGCTCGGTCACCAGGCGGCTGCTGGAGGGAACGCCGATGACGAGGGCCAGATCGAAGCCGGACGGGCGCAGGGCGAGCTGCCGTGTCGCGGTGATGAGTTCGACCTGGAGCTGAGGGTGTTGGCGGCGCACCCGTACGAGGGCGGGTGTGGCGAAGGCGGTGCCGAAGCCGTCGGGCGCGCTGACGCGCACCGTGCCGTGCAGGGACGGCGAGTCCTGGCCCGCCACGGTGACGACGACGCGGTCGACGGCCTCCTCGATCGCCCGCGCGTTCTCCGAGACGGCTCGTCCGATGTCCGTCAGCGTCCATCCCTCCGTGCCGCGCTCGATGAGGCGCACGCCGATGCTCTTCTCCAGCGCGGCGATACGGCGTGACACGGTGGTGTGGTCCACGCCGAGCGCGTCGGCGGCTGTCACCAGGCGTCCGGTGCGGGACAGTGCGAGCAGGTAGCGCAGATCATCCGCGCGGAGTCTGCGCGGATCGACGGAGCGAGGGGAGCCGGCTGGCTGCGGAGCGGGGTTCTCGTCCGGAGAGTGAGGGCGCACGGTCCGACCGTATCTGCGTTTCTGCACACGGGGTGTGCGCCATTGGTGGTTGTTTGCACACGGTGCGAGGCCGCA
The DNA here is from genome assembly GCF_045041015.1 of Streptomyces sp. NBC_00019. Classification (NCBI taxonomy): domain Bacteria; kingdom Bacillati; phylum Actinomycetota; class Actinomycetes; order Kitasatosporales; family Streptomycetaceae; genus Streptomyces; species Streptomyces sp. NBC_00019. The sequence continues at coordinate 699,601 of NZ_CP108302.1, read as the reverse complement.
GAGTCGGGGCAGTGGGCGCGACATGTCCCGCCGTTGCTGCCGAAAGGGCCGTCATGGTTGCCAGCCTTTCCCTCCCGCGGATCCTGCGCGTCGGCGGCGGTGCCGTCGGCGAACTGGGTGACGTCGTCGCCGGGCTGGGTCTGCGCCGCCCGCTGCTGGTGACGGACGCGTTCCTCGCCGGAACCGGTGCGGCGGAACGGCTGATGGCGACGCTGAGGGATGCCGGAGTGCAGCCGCGCCTGTTCGCCGGCACTGTCCCGGATCCGACGACCGACTCGCTCGACGGGGGCCTGGCGGTGCTGCGGGACCACGGGGCGGACTCGGTGATCGGGTTCGGCGGGGGCAGTCCGATGGACACCGCCAAGGCCCTCGGCCTGCTGGGCGTTCAGGGCGGCCGGATGCGGGACTACAAGGCCCCGCGCACCAGCCTCGGCCCGGCGCTTCCGGTGATCGCGGTCCCGACGACCGCGGGCAGCGGTTCGGAGGCCACCCAGTTCACGATCATCACCGACAGCGCCACGGACGAGAAGATGCTCTGTCCGGGGCCGGCGTTCCTGCCGGTCGCCGCCGTCGTCGACTTCGAGCTGACCCTGTCGATGCCGGCCCGGCTGACCGCGGACACCGGCGTCGACGCGCTCACTCATGCCGTCGAGGCGTACGTGAGCCGCAAGGCCAATCCGTTCTCCGACGGCCTAGCCCTGAACGCGATCCGGACCATCGGCCGCCACCTGCGCCGCGTCTACGCCGACGGGGGAGACCTAGAGGCTCGCGAGGCGATGATGCTCGCCGCGACCCAGGCCGGCATCGCCTTCTCCAACTCCAGCGTGGCGCTGGTGCACGGCATGAGCCGCCCGATCGGCGCTCACTTCCACGTCGCCCACGGACTGTCGAACGCGATGCTCTTCCCCGCGGTGACCGCGTTCTCCGTGCCCGCTGCCGAGAGCCGGTACGCCGACTGCGCCCGCGCCCTCGGAGCCGCCACCGTCGGCGACAGCAACGCCTTGGCCGCCGACCGGCTCGTGGAGGCGCTCCGAGCCCTGTGCAAGGATCTTGAGGTGCCCACCCCTCAAGCCCACGGCATCGACAAGGACGAGTGGCTCGGCCTGTTGCCCCTCATGGCCCAGCAGGCGCTCGCGTCCGGATCCCCCGCCAACAACCCCGTCGTACCCACCGTGGACGAGATCCAGGATCTCTACGCGCAGATCTACGCCTGACAGCCGACGAGTGAGGAAAAACCCTGATGGCCACGACAGCCGGTCCGCGCGGACGGCGAGTTGACGACCGATGACTGATACCGCTGCGGCCGACATCCTCGCCGACGTCCACCGGGGCGTCGGCCGGATCCTTCTGAACCGGCCCAAGGCGCTCAACGCCCTGACGACAGACATGGTCGTCGCCATCGACCAAGCGCTCGCCGCGTGGGAGCACACACCGCTGTCCGCTGTCGTGCTCGCAAGCACCAGCACGAAGGCGTTCTGCGCCGGCGGAGACATCCGCACGATCCGCGAGCACAGCCTCGCCGGCGATGCCGAGGCCAGCGAGCGGTTCTTCGCCTCCGAGTACCGGCTCAACGCCCGGATCGCCGAATATCCCGTGCCGGTCGTGTCGCTCATCGACGGTGTGTGCATGGGCGGCGGCCTCGGCTTGTCCATCCACGGCACCTTCCGCGTCGTCACCGAGCGCGCGGTGCTGGCGATGCCCGAGACCGGGATCGGGTTCTTCCCGGACATCGGGGCCAGCTACTTTCTGCCGAGGCTGCCCGGTGCGATCGGCATGTACCTGGGACTGACGGGGCACCGGCTCGACGCGGCCGACGCCCTGTACACGGGGCTGGCCACGCACTTCGTCCCCGCGGAAGGACTCGACGCGGTCGGGGACGCCCTGGCCGACAGCCCCGGCGAACCGGTGGACGTGGTCCTGAACCGCCTCGCCGGCCGTTCCCCGGTGGCGGGCAGCAGGCTGGCGGAGGCACGCGGGGACGTGGACTGGGCGTTCGGTGCGCCCAGCCTCGGCGAGATGGAGAAGCGCCTGCGCCACCTCGACACCCCTTGGGCGGCAGACGCGTTGACCGCTCTGGAGTCCGCCTCGCCGCAGAGCCTGGAGATCACTCACGCCCTGCTGGCGCGGGGCAGGCAGCAGACGTTGCGCGAGTGCCTCGACACCGAATTCGCCCTCGCACGCACGACCATCCGGACGCCGGACTTCCTGGAGGGCGTCCGCGCGGCCCTGGTCGACAAGGACCGCACTCCCCACTGGCAGCGTGCGTCGCTCGGCGGAGGGACGCTGCCGTCCTGAGCAGGTTCGCCGTATGCAGGGCATTGCCGCGTGCAGGGGGCTGATCGTGCAGGAGGGGCGCTTCGACGAGACGTGAGCGCGCCCCCGCCGACCAGGTTGTTCAGGGAAGCGGGAGCGGAAGGCGCTGTCGGTCAGGCGTACGTCCGTCATGAGCGTCGAGCGCTGCGAGCCGCCGATGGGTCTTGCCCGACCCGGGACCCATGTCTCTCTGGCTGGGGGCTCACGCGGGCGCGAGGGACGGATTGTCCGACGTCTCTGGGGCCGGGATGGTCTCAGTCGTTCTCGGGCACCATCGAGACCACGACCTTGCCGGCCTTGGTGCGGCCCTGCTCGACGTGGGCCATCGCCTCGAGCGTCTGGTCGAACGGGAAGGTGCTGTCGATGACCGGGCGGAGCTTTCCGCTGTCGTAGAGGGCGCTGAGTTTGCGCAGCTGGGAGCCGCTGGCCTGCATGAAGAAGAACTCGTAGCGCACGCCCAGTGCCTTCGCCTGCTTACGGATCTTGCGACTGAGGGTGTTCATGACCAGGCCCAGGAAGGAGGGGGCGCCGAGCTGCTTGGCGAAGCCGGCGTCGGGCGGGCCGACGACACTGATGGCCAGGCCGCCGGGCTTCAGCACGGTCAGCGACTTCTCGAGGTTCGCTCCGCCCAGGGCGTCCAGCACCAGGTCGTAGTCGGACAGCACCTTGGAGAAGTCTTCCTTGGTGTAGTCGACGACGACGTCGGCGCCGAGGCTCCTGACCAACTTCTCGGATTCAGTGTTCGCGGTTGTCGCCACTGTGGCGCCGAGGTGTTTGGCGAGCTGGATGACCGTCGAGCCGAGGCCGCCGGCACCGGCGTGGATGAGCACCTTCTGACCCGGCTTCACGTGGCCACGGTCGACGAGAGCCTGCCAGGCGGCCAAGGCCACCAGCGGCACTGCTGCCGCCTCTTGGAGAGTGAGCGAGGCCGGCTTGGGCGCGACGTCGTCCATGTCGATCGCGATGAACTCCGCGAAGCCTCCGATCCGTAGGTCGCGCGGACGGGCGTAGACCTCGTCGCCGACTTTGAGGCCATGTACGGCGGAGCCGACCCGTGTCACGACGCCGGCCACGTCATGGCCGAGCACGAACGGGCGCTTGTACTTCAGGAGTTGCTTGAACTCCCCGTTCCGGACCATTTTGTCCAGCGGGTTGATGCTGGCGGCACTCACCCTGACCAGGACGTCACGGTCCCCGACGGTGGGCTCGGGTACCTCCGCGGCGCGTGCGCCGTCCTTGCCGTACTTCTCGACGATAAATGCCTTCATGGCGGCGGCCCTTGTCTGTGGGTGTTCCGGTGGTCGGGGTGATTCTTCGCGCAGGTCCCCCTGCGCGCCCGTTTTCGCGTGCGGCCGGGTTGATGTGCTGATGGCTACGACGCTACTAGCTGAGTATAGAAAAGTAAACTCAGGAGAGTTAGGGTCGCCCTCATGGATATGAGGACCGAAGCTCTTCAGGACGTCGGCATGGACCCCGTCTCGACCGGGACATGTCGAACTGCTCGATTGCCCGGACCCTCGAAGTCGTGGGTGAGAGGTGGACGATCCTGATCCTGCGCGAGGTCTGGTACGGCTTGTCCCGCTTCAGCGACTTCGAACGCGTCCTCGGCTGCCCTCGCAATCTCCTCGCAGCGCGGCTCCGGACGCTCGTGGAGGAAGGGATCCTGGCCACCGATACGTACAAGGAACCGGGCTCACGGAGCCGCCCGAAGTACGTGATCACGCCCAAGGGTATGGATCTGGTCCCGGCCGTGATGGGGCTCCTGCAGTGGGGCGACCGTTACCGCGCCGACCCGGAGGGCCCGGCCGTACTGACGCGACACCGCGGATGCGGCGCGCACGTCGACGCCCAGATCCGCTGCGAACGGGGCCACGCCGTGCAGACGGAAGACATCGAGAGCGTCCCCGGGCCTGCATTTCGTATGAGGCCCGCCAAGTGAACTGAGTGCGGCTGCGTCGGGAGCTCGTGGTGGCTCAGTCCGCCGGGGTGTGCCCACTCGGTCTGGCACGAGTCCGGGCAGGGGCGGGCCTTGGTGCCGGTTGTCGCAGCGGAGCATGGAGCGCCAGCGGCGGTTGTGGGCGGGGGAGTGGTCCGGGAAGGGCGTGGTGCACATGCCGGCGCCGCAGGCGCGTGCGGGCCGGATTTCGGCGGAGCGGAGCGGATCGACGGCGTCCTGGGCGATCGGCGCCGACGTGACTGTGGCATCGGTGGCGATGCTCGCGGTGCCGGCAGGCTGGCTCCATGAGATCGGTTACGGGCAGTACGTCCTTACCGACGCGCGGGAGCCAACGTCCTTGATGGGCCCAACAAGCCCTTGACCACCCGGTGTTGGACCCCAGCCGTCGCGCCGTCCGTGTTCAGGATGCGGGTCGAGACTCGTGTGGTGCGGTCAGGGCTTTGTGGGTCGACTCCAGGATCTTCTCCGACAGCTCTGTACCTGCCGTGGCCCGGGCCAGCAGGATCGCGCCGACCAGCGTGGCCACCATGGGAAGGCCGTCATTGACCTCGGTGGACATCCATGCGGCGAATTCCTCGACTCCGGCTGCGTACGTTTCGCGCACCTCACCGGCGGTGGGCTCCCGAGCCACGTCCCCGGCGAATCCCGCGGTGGGACAACCGGTACCGGGCTGGTCACGGTGCTCGTCCGACAGGTAGAAGTCGACGAGGGCGCCGCGCGCGGTGTCGTGATCGCCGTGGGCCGCGTCGAACGACGCCAGGAGTGCGTCGAGGTCCCCGAAAGCGGCTTGGGCCGCCTCGGCCACCAGGGCCTCCTTGGAGGGGAACTGCTTGTAGAAGCCGCCCGTGGTCAGCCCGATGGACTTCATCAGATCGGCGACGCTGATGCCGTTCACGCCGCGCTCCCGGAAGAGCTGGGAGGCCGCGGCGACCGCGCGCCTGCGGTTCTCGAGTGCTTGTGCTTGCGAAACGCGACTCATCAGTCACCTGCCCACGTTAGATAGTTAAGTGCATCTATCATATGCGAAGTGCTGGGCGGCCTGTCGCGGCGCTCGCAGCGGCCTCTTGCCGTACGGCTCCTTCCCGTTGTTGCAAGGTGAGGAGCTCTTGGGTGCACATCCGAACCACAAGCGGCATCTCGCCCTTTGACGCATCCGCTCCGGGGTGCGGTTGCGAAGAAGACGCCGACGCAAGATCCCGTCGAGCGCATGCGCAGCGGCCGACGGAGCCTGTTCAGCCCCTTTGGCGACAGGCGGGTCCTGTTCTCCGCAGGCCGCTTGCGTCGTGCTCGACATGCCCGTGCACTCGCCCCGAGGGCATTACGCGAAACCGTCCATGGTGGCCATGCGCCCGAGGAGCCCGCCATCCCAATGTGAGCGGCCGCCGTCCCTGTAGTCCCGTGTGCCCGTCGAGCGGTCTGTGGCCGTGGGCGGTGACCGCCGGTATCGCGGGCTGTTGACTGAACGCCTTTAGATACCTATCGTAATCTAAAGCAGGGTCGACGCTTCGGCCCCTCATCCGTCACCAGAAATGAGATCCACCCCATGACCACGCAGAACAAGACCGCCGTCGTCACCGGCGCGTCCGCCGGCCTGGGTACCGCCTACGCGCACCGGCTTGCCGACCGGGGCTACGACCTGATCCTGGTGGCCCGGAACACTGTGCGGCTGGAGACCCTGGCGGCGGACATCCGCGGCCGCACGGGCCGCGCGGTGGACGTCGTCACCGCCGATCTCACCGATGCGGCGCAGATCTCCGTGGTCGAGGAGCGTCTGCGGACCGATGAGAGCATCGAGGTGCTGATCAACAATGCCGGCGGAGGGCTGTTCACGCCGCTGGCAGTCTCCGACGCGGCGGCCTCCGAGGCGCTGATCAACCTCAACGTGACCTCGCTGACCAGGCTGACCACCGCGGTTCTGCCGGGCCTGACGGGCCGCGGGCGCGGCACCGTGGTGAACGTCTCCTCCGCCTTGGCTCTCAACATCCTGCCCGTCAGCGCCGTCTACAGCGGCACCAAGAGCTACGTGCTGACATTCACCCAGGCCCTGCAGCAGGAACTCGCCGAGAGCCCGATCGTCGTGCAGGCCGTGCTGCCGGGCGCCGTCCGCACGGAGTTCTGGGACGGCTCCGGCGCCGACCTTGAGGCGTTCCCCGACGAGTGGATCATGAGCGCGGACGACGCCGTCGACGCGGCGCTCGCCGGCCTCGACGCCGGGGAGCCCGTCACCATCCCGTCGCTGCCGGAGATCAGTGACTGGGAGGCGTTCGAGAAGGCGCGTCAGGCGCTCGTCCCGAACCTGTCGCAGAAGGTCCCGGCCGCTCGCTACCGCGTCTGACAGCCGCTGTGGCTCTGGTGCGGGCGTCTCCTCTATGGCAACCGCACAACAGATGCCACACACGACCGATGCGCCCTCCGGCACCCGGGGAAGACTGAGCGCTCGGCGCCCTCTCCCTGTGCAAAGAGCCGGGGCCAGCACTGCAATAGCGGCGGCCGTGTGCACGGCAAGCCCGTCCGCACCGTCGATCGCCCCTCCACGCGGTCTGCCTTCCACGTGAAGGCCACCGAGCCCATCAGGCCGGTCACCGCATACGCGCGACCCGCGGGGCAGCCCATGACCCCGCCGCTCATTCACCCCTTTATCTCGCACCCTTTATTTGAGGAAACATCCATGTCGAACGCCCTGTGGAACCCGATCGTCGCCGGCGAGATCCCCCTGCCGCACCGGCTGGCGATGGCCCCGATGACGCGGAACCGGTCCACGCCGGAAGGTGTACCGACCGAGCTGAACGCCGAGTACTACGCCCAGCGGGCCTCCCACGCGCTCATCATCACCGAGGGCACTCAGCCCTCCGCCGACGGTCAGGGCTACCCGGTGACCCCGGGCATCTACACCGAGGAGCACATCGCCGGCTGGCGCAAGGTCACCGACGCCGTGCACAAGGCCGACGGACGCATCGTCATCCAGCTCATGCACGCCGGACGGATGTCCCACCCCGACAACACCCCTCACCACCGGCAGCCGGTCGCTCCCTCGCCGGTCCAGCCGGCGGGCACCATGTTCACCGCCTCGGGGCTCCAGCAGATGCCGGTACCGCGCGAACTGTCCACCGAGGAGGTCGCCGCCACGGTCGACGACTTCCGCCGTGCCGCCGCAGCCGCCATCGCGGCCGGCGCCGACGGAGTCGAGATCCACGGCGCCAACGGCTACCTCCTGCACCAGTTCCTCGCCGACAACACCAACCAGCGCACCGACAGTTACGGCGGCTCCATCGAAAACCGCATCCGCTTCGCCGTCGAGGTCGCGACCGCTGTGGCCGAGGAGGTCGGCGCCGGCCGCACCGGCTTCCGGATCTCTCCCGGCAACCCGTTCAACGACATCGCGGAGAGCGACACCCACGAGCTGTACCCGGCACTCGTGCGCGCCCTCGCGCCGCTCAACCTCGCCTACCTGCACATCGGGCACGGTGGCGACGACGAACTCCTGCACACCCTCCGCAAGTTGTGGCCGGCCGCGCTGGTCCTCAACCGGGCCGGCACCGACATCGCGACCCGCGCCAAGGACATCGAAGACGGCCTGGCCGACGTCGTCACCGTCGGCGTGATGGCACTCGCCAACCCCGACCTGGCCGAGCGCGTGCGCACCGGCGCGCCGCTGAACAACCCTGACCCCGCCACGTTCTACGGCGGCGGCGAGGCCGGCTACACCGACTACGCCACCCTCTCCGCCTGACGAGCCCTACTCCCTGCGCCTGAACGAACCCCTGCCATACCGGTCTTCGCGGGCCGGTATGCCCAAATGGCTCTGCCTCTCTGCCTCTCGGCCTCCGTCACCGGGGCGGAGCCGCTCCCGCCATCCATGTTGGAGAAGCACGTGTCTTCCTCGAACGCTGAGACCCGAACGTCCACCGCCGACCTGCACCAGCTTGCCGATGAGTACGTGAGGCGCGTCAATCTGCGTGACCTCGACGCCCTGTTCGCTCTGTACGCGCCGGATTTCCGCTCCCATGCCGCCGACGGCACCACCACCGGCGTCGAGGAGACCCGCGCGGTGCTGGCGTCGTTCCTCGAAGCGGTCCCCGACTTCGCCGCCACGCCGGTCCGTGTGGTCGCCGAGGACGACTGGTTCTCGATCAGCTTCATCCTCACCGGCACGAACACCGGGCCCTTCAACGGCACTTCCGCCACCGGCCGATCGATCAAGGTGCTGGAGCTGCGCATGTTCAAGGTGGCCGACGGGAAGCTCATCGAGCACTGGGGCCTCATCGACCTGGCGACGCTCTTCGCCCAGTTGCAGTCCTGACAGGGATACGTGAGCTGATGCCTGCTTCACCCCTGCGGAAGGGGCAGGCGGGCCGGCCGCAGCGTCGCCGGGCGGCTACGGCCGCGGCTGGGTGAAGAAGCCCTGCTCGGTCTCGATCTCCATGTCCATCGCCTCGCACACCTTCCGCGCCCGCAGCGGCACGTCGGCTGCGGGTCGGGCAGCTCCAGCAGCGTCGAGCCCGTTGTGGGAGAGCGCGACCGGCCCGTGCGGGTTGAGGCGCCGGGCTCAACCCGCTGGGCGAGAAGGGCCACGCAGATGAGTTCAAAGCAGGCCCTGCCCGACGAGCCGCCGCCTGGTCCTCGGTAACGGCGTCGCGGGCACCGTCATCGGCGACCGCATAGGCCCATTCGCCGAGCGCACCGCCGTCACTGAGGCGACCTGGCCGCTCAAGCCCGCATGGTCGGTTCGATCGCGATCAGTTCGCCAGGCACTTCGGCGGCGCCGCACGCAGCTGAAGGCGATCAAGAATTGGGGACGCTCCACCCCCGACGACCTGTCGAAGATCACCCATCCCACGCTGATCGCCAACGGCGACAACGACCGCATGGTCCCCTCGGTCCTCTCCGAGGATCTGCACCGGCGCATCAAGGACAGCGAGCTGATCATCTACCCCGACTCCGGTCATGGCGGCATCTTCCAGTACTACGAGGAGTTCGCCCCGGTCGCGGTCGAGTTCCTCGCCCGATAACCACCGCCTGAACAGGAAGAAAAGGGCAACACGATGAGCGTGCCACCGGCCGCCGTGCAACTGGACGTGACGAAGCACTTCACCTCCTCGATCCTGTTGTGGGTGCGCACCGACCAGCCCCGCCAGACCGGCATGGACTACTGGAAGGGCCCGCACTCAGGGATCATCTCCGCCACCCCGGGTCTGGAGGAGTACCGCCAGATCCACCTCGCCGAGCACAACCCGGGCCGGTGGCCGGCGACCGACGGAGTGGAGACCTCGATCCCCGCCGACCGGAAGATCGACGGCGTCGCGGAAGTCACCTTCCGATCGGCGCTTGCGCCTTCGCAGGGGCGCAAGCAGACGAAGCTGGCCTACGCGGATGAGATCAACGTGTTCCGCCGCACTCTGCTCTACGCCGGCCCGCCGAACTCATCGCGCTGGTACGACGTCGCAGGCCCGGAAGAGAAGGTCGGTGCCCGCGTCCTGGTCTACCTGCGCCGCAGAGACGAGACCGGCGCGGGTGAGTTCCGGAAGTTCGTCAAGAAGCAGCTCGTCCCCGCACTCGTCGGCACCGGAGTGCTGAAGGAACTGCGCACGCAGACGTTCCTGCCCTGGGTCGAAAAGCTCTGGGACACCCCGAACGTCGCCCACGACAACCCCCACGACCAGCGCTTCCACGCCTCCCTCATCCTCGGTTTCACCGACACCGCAACACGGGACGCCTTCTTCGCCGGCAACGTGATCCAGGACCTGTCCGACCAGCTGGCCCCGCTGGTCTCCGCGATCCACGCCTACGACGTCACCGCCGCCCTCACCTACGTCAAGAACGGCGAGATCCTCCCGCACTACCAGGAGTGAGCGGCAACCTCACGGGGGCAAATCCCTCACGCGCGCCTCAAGGTTCCCCGAGCCGGAACCGCCACCGATTGAGGTGATCCTCCCCGACGAGGAAGCACTCGCCGGGGCGCCGGTGTGCCTGGACGGGGCGCTGGTCGCCGCAGCATCCCATTACCCGGTTCCGCTCCCTGCGCTCCGGGTTGTTCACTTGCGGCATCAGCGTCTGGCCCACGCCCGTGTGTGCGCAGAAGGTCTTTCTCGAATCGCCGGGGGTGACCTCTTGCCATCGGCCAACGAGGAGCATATGGTCGTATGAACGTAAGACATACGAACGTAATTTAAAGTCAAGGGAGATCGTGATGGCGACAACTCGGCCGGTGGTGCTCGTGACAGGTGCCTCATCGGGGATCGGCAAGGAGACGGCCCGCGCCTTCGTCGAGGCGGGTTACGAGGTGATCGGAACCGGCCGCAAGACCTCCGGACTCTTCCCGCCCGCCGGAGTGACGTACCTCGACCTCGACGTCGGCAGTGACGACTCGGCCACCGCCGCGGTCGGAGAGGTGATCGACCGGTTCGGCCGCATCGACGTCCTGGTCAACAACGCCGGCATCGGCTCGGCGGGCGCCGTTGAGGAGAACTCCGTCGCCCAGGCCCAGAACGTCCTGAACATCAACGTCCTCGGTGTCATCCGTATGACGAAGGCCGTCCTGCCGCACATGCGCGTCCAGGGTGGCGGACGCGTCATCAACATCTCGTCGGTCCTCGGGATCGCACCCCAGCCCTACATGGCCCTCTACGTCGCGTCGAAGCACGCCATCGAGGGCTACTCCGAGTCGCTGGACCACGAGGTCCGCGAGCACGGCGTCCGGGTCCTGATCGTCCAGCCCGCCTACACGAAGACCAGCTTCGACACCAACGCCGCGCAGCCTGACACCCCGCTGCCGCTGTACGCCGAGCGACGGCGCATCTTCGACGAGGTCATGGCGGAGGCGATGAAGGACGGCGACGACCCCGCCGTCGTCGCCAAAGTGATCGTCACCGCGGCCACCGACAAGAAGCCGAAGCTGCGCTACAGCGCCGGCCCGCTGGCCTCACGCGTCACCACCGCCCGCCGCCTCGTCCCCGCCGGAACGTTCGACAAGCAGATCCGCAAGAACAACCGCCTGCCCAACTGACCAGCGGCAGCCGGGGCGCGCAAGCTCCGGCTGCGACGGAGGAACTCCTCGTGCGGTACGCGAAAGAACACAAGCAGGAGACCCGGCAGCGGATCATCGCGACGGCCGGCCGCCGGCTCAAGCGGGACGGCATCGACGGCTCCGGGGTCGCCACGCTCATGAAGGACGCGGGCCTGACCGGCGGCACCTTCTACGCCTACTTCGACTCCAAGGACGACCTCATCGCCACCGCGGTCGCCGACCAGATGCGCGCCCAGCACGCGAACATCGTCGCGCAGGCGGCACCCGGCCGGGCCGGCCTCGAACAGATGATCCGCTGGTACTTCTCACCCGAGCAGCGCGACACCGTCGAGGACGGCTGCCCGAACGCCGCCCTCCTCGACGAGATCGCACGCTCCACCGACCCCACCCGGCAGGCATACACCGACGGTGCACTGGTCCTCGTCGACGGCTTCGCCGCCCGCCTGGCCCCCCATGACCCGCCCTCGGCACGACTGAAGTCACTCAGCCTCCTCGGCATGATGGCCGGAACCCTGCAACTCTCCCGCGCCCTCACCGACCGCCACCTCGCCGACCAACTCCTGGAACAGGGCATCCGCAACGCTCTCGCACTCCTGGATGCCGAACAGCCCGACTGAGACGCCATCCGCGTACCGATCAGAAGCTGGTCCGGTCGAACAGGACCGGCGGCTGACTCACCAACCGCATCCACCTCGCCGTCGAGGTCGCCGCCGCCGTGACAGACGAGATCGGCTACGCCGGCTACCCCGCCCACACCGCCTGACGAACCCCACCCATACCGGTCCCTGACGGGCCCATTCCCACGCCTTCTACGACGACATGGTCGGTTGCGAGCCGACGGCGCAGATCTATCGCAAGAACTCCGCCGCAGCCGCGCGCCGGGTCCACGAACTGATCGAGGAGGGCGTACAGACCGGCGTTTCCCGCGCGCTCAACGGGCACTTCGCCGCCCAGGTCGTAGCAGTCACCATCGATGCGGTTCAGTCGGGGATCCTCCTGGAGGGGGCGGGGCTGACCGCCGGTGACGCGTTCCCCGAGCTCGGGGACCTCCTGCTGGACGGGCTCAGCGCGGGACAGGGAACGTCCGAGCCTGGCTCCACAGTCGTCCGTTCACCCCGGGGTCAGATCTCCGCGCCCAGCTGAGGTCCGGCGAAGAGACGGCACCTCGGCGAAGGCTTCGCCCGTACCGGTGAGCTGGTACTTGTAGGTACACGGCACTCGGCTGATGTCTCCCCGCTGTTTGGCCTGCGACCGCGAGGCCGATGGTTCACGACCGGAGGCGGGCGCCCGGTCCCAGCCGGGCGGTGACTTCCCGGGGGGTGAGGGTGGTGTGGTCCGCGGAGCATTCGACGACGACGCGGACCGGGGCGTCGCAATCGGTGTGGCGGACGTCCAGTAGTGGCCCCTCGGGGCCGAGGGTGTGTGCCTCGCCCCACTGGGTCAGTGCCATCAGGACGGGCCACAGGTCCCAGCCCTTGCGGGTCAGGCGGTATTCGTTGCGGGAGCGGCTGCCGGGTTCCTGGTAGGGGACGGTCTTGAGGATGCCGGCCGAGGTCAGCTTGCGGAGGCGGTCGCTGAGTACGGCCTCCGACAGGCCGATGTGGCGGTGGAAGTCGTCGAAGCGGCGGACGCCGTTGACGGCGTCACGCAGGATCAGCAGCGTCCATTTCTCCCCGATCACGTCGAGCGCGCGCTGGACGGGGCAGTTCTCGGTGCTCGCCTCAAGCCACTCCATGCGGCCATCGTAAAGCTCTGGCTTCGGCATTGACAGTCAGGTGCGCAAAAGTCTAGCTTCATTTGAAAAAGTCAGCTGGGGCAGAGGGAAGGGCACTGGACCGTGGGGCGAACGCGTACGTATCAATGGGACGATCCCGCGATCTTGGCGGAGGCCGCCGGGCGCATGGCCGGCATCGACTTCCTGCGTGAGCTGATGGCGGGGCGGCTGCCGGGGCCGCCGGTCAATTACACCATCGACTTCGCCCTGGACGAGGTGGAGCCCGGCAGGGCGGTGTTCTCGCTGACGCCGGGGGAGGAGCACTACAACCCGATCGGCAGCGTGCACGGCGGCATATTCGCCACCCTGCTCGACTCGGCGGCGGGGTGCGCCGTCCAGTCCACTCTCCCGCAGGGCGTGGCGTACACCTCGCTGGACCTGACGGTGAAGTTCCTGCGGCGGATCACCGTGGACACGGGCCCGGTGCGTGCCATCGGCACGGTCATCAACAAGGGCCGCCAAACCGCCCTCGCCCAGGCCCAGTTGGTCGACGCGACGGACCGGCTGCTGGCCCACGCCACCAGTAGCTGCATGCTCTTCCCGGTGCCCGCCCCTCAGGGATGACTCCGCAGGCTGAACCCCCTTGGTGACTTGTGAGGCGCCCGGCGCGCAGATGTCAGAGCGAGGCCCCGGCGCACTGGACGAGTCGCTGCCCGGTGATCGCACCGCCGTCCGGGCCGAGGAGGAACGCCGTCAGGCCGGCGACCTCGTCGGGAGAGACGAACCGACCGAGGGGCGGGTGGGCCGGGGGCGTGCGGGCGCGGCCGGGGTCGGACAGCATCGGCGTATCGGTCGGGCCGGGGGCGATCACGTTGACGGTGATGCCACGTACGGCCAGTTCCGCGGCCCAGGAGCGTGCGAGCGCGGGCAGGGCGGCCTTGGTCGCGGCGTACTGGCTCTTGCCGGGTACGCCGTGCAGACCGTGCCGGAGGCCTCCGCCGACGATAACGCGATGTTCTGACGGCCTCCGGGCCGTAGCGGTCGCGCTACGGCCCTGGGTAGCGCCTGCGACTGATCTTCGCCCTCAGGGAGGACGCGCTGGCTGAGTATCTGAAAGTAAACTTAAATCGGTTAGAATTGCTCCCATGGATGCGTGGACCGAAGTTCTTCAAGACACAGGCATGAACCCCCGACTCGACCGGGACACGTCCAACTGCTCGATCGCCCGGACTCTCGAGATCGTGGGCGAGAAGTGGACGATCCTGATCCTGCGCGAGGTCTGGTACGGCTCGTCCCGCTTCAACGACTTCGAACGTGTCCTCGGCTGTCCTCGCAACCTCCTCGCGACGCGGCTTCGGATGCTGGTGGAGGAAGGGATCCTGGCGACCGAGACGTACAAGGAGCCCGGTTCGCGGAGCCGGCCGAAGTACGTGATCACCCCGAAGGGCATGGATCTGGTGCCGGCCGTGATGGGGCTGCTGCAGTGGGGCGACCGTTACCGCGCCGACCCGGAGGGGCCGGCGGTAGTGGCGCGACACCGCGAGTGCGGCGCGCACGTCGATGTCCAGATCCGCTGCGAACTGGGCCACCCGGTGCAAGCGCAGGACATCGAGAGCGTCCCCGGCCCAGCCTTTCGTATGAGGTCGTCCGAGTGAGCTGAGGACTCCTCCGTCAGCCTCCCGTCGGCCCGCCGCTCTGTCGTGAACGGGCCTGATAGCGGCGGACCTTGGTGCGGTTTCCGCAGCGGGACATGGAGCACCAGCGGCGGTTGCGGGCCGGGGAGCGCAGTGCGCAGCGATCCGCCCCGCAGACGCATACGCGCCGGATCTCGGGGGACAGAAGCAGCTCGACGGCGTCGTGGGCGATGAGGCCGGCGCGGGTGTGGGGTCGGCGCGAGCGTCGTCGTGCCGGCGGCTTCCAAGCCGTCGTCGGTGACGGCGAGTTGCAGGGCGGGTCTGGGAGCCGCCGCTGCCGATCGGTTGAGCGGCGTCACGTCGCCGGATGCGGGCAGTCGGCCGTCGGCGACCGCCAGAACGGCCCGGTCGGCGCTCTCGCGCAGCTGTCGGGCGGAGTGGAGAGCGGCTGCCGTGGCGGGCTCGGTGGCCCCGGGGGCGAGGAGAAGCGCCTCTCGGAGCCAGCCCGTCAAGTCGTCCGTTGCCACGTCTCTGTTCTGCCCGCCAGCCAACCGTCTGAGACGGTTGCTCATGTCATGTCAGGAGGGCCCGGCCATGGGACAGCCGACAGTGAAGACCGGAGTGACGCAGGTGGACGGGGTCCGCCTGCACTACGTCCGAGCCGGGTCCGGACCCCTGCTCGTCCTGCTCCACGGCTGGCCGCAGAGCTCCGAATGCTGGCGGCCGGTACTGGCGGATCTCGCAGCCGACCACACCGTTGTGACGCCGGACCTCCGCGGATACGGTCTCAGCGACAAGCCCACCCATGGTTACGACAAGCGGCGTATGGCCGCCGACATGGCAGGCCTCGTCGAGGCGCTCGGCTTCGAGCGGGCCATGGTCGTGGGCCACGACCGCGGCGCTCGCGTGGGGCACCGCTGGGCGCTGGACCGCCCGGACCAGGTGGAGCGGCTGGCCGTGCTCGACATGGTTCCCACCCGGGAGATGTTCCGGCGCCTGGACGCCTCGCTCGCCGCCGGGTACTGGCACTGGCTGTTCCACATGCAGCCCGATCTGCCCGAGCGCCTGGTGGGGCACGACATCCGCGGGTATCTCGAGTACTTCTTCGAGCGGTGGACCTACAACCGCCACGGCCTGACAGCCGACGCGGTCGACGGCTACGTCCGTGCGTTCTCACGCCCGGGTGCCCTGCGCGCGAGCCTCGACGACTACCGCGCCGTGGAGGAGGACACCGCGCTCGACGACATCGACGCCGCCGAAGGCCGCCGCCTCAGCATGCCGCTGCTGGCGCTGTGGGGTTCCGTGGGACTCCCTGCCCGCCTGCCGACACTGGAGATCTGGCGTGGCTACGCGGACGACGTCACCGGTGCCGAGATCCCGGAGTGCGGCCACTTCATCCCGGAGGAGCAACCGGAGGCGCTGTTGGCGCACCTGCGGCCTTTCCTGGCCGGCAGGACGAACCGGTGATCCCCTCACGGTGACGGAGGCGGTGCCCCTCAGCCGGTCGAGCGCCGACCCGAGGGGCCCGCGACCACGATGTGACGAACCCGCATGGCGCACGAGCCCGGACGGCAGGACAGACCGAGGGGCGGCCCCGCCGTAACCGGCCGGGCCGCCCCTCGGTACGGGCTTCATATGGCCGGGGCGCCGGCCGGAGTGCCACCCGAGAGGGCGGGGGCCGGGCCGTCGGCCTTGCGCTGTCGGGGCATCAGGAGCGCCAGGGCCGCCGCCAGGGCGACTGCACCGGCACCGACCCAGAGCGCCGGGACCAGCCCGTCCACGAACAGCGAGGCGGAACCGTAGCCGCCCTGGGCGGAGAAGACGGCTGCCAGCGATGCGCCGCCGATGGCGCCGCCGACCTCACGGATGGCGTTGTTGGCGCCGGAGGCGATGCCCTGCTCCTCCGGGCGAACCGTGCTCATGACGAGGTTCGCGCTGGGCGCGAAGAACATCCCCATGCCGATTCCGCAGACGATCAGCGCCGGCAGCAGGGCGGTGTACGACACCTGCGGCTCGACCGTCAGTGCCCAGTATGACCCGTGCCGCCACCTCGTTGCGGAAGGGTCGAGTTGGGCGGCTCCCCGCATCGGGGTCCTGTTCACCACGGGCTTCAGAACGCGAGCCCGGTCGGCGCCTCGGGCCACGCGTGCGACGGCGGAGGCACCCCGTCGGCCCACGGTGGGGCTGGCGGCGCCTTCTTCCTGCAGCCACTGGACCGCGGCATGGCTGACGAACCGCTCGGGGTGCGCCCCGGTGAAGACGACGGCCCGGATGCCGGGATCCCGGTCGACCCTGTCCACGAGCTCGTCCAGCTGGTTGGCGATGTCGAGGCCGAACACATGGTGGGGGCCGCCGTCGAGCCGGACGATGAGGACGGCTCCGCGGTCCTCGATCTCCAGATGGCCTTGGTCTTTGTATGGCATGGATTGTGCTCCCGGGCTGAGTTCATGGGGGAGTGGAAAGCGTGCGGGGGAGGGCTGCCGGCGCCAGGAACTGTGCGTGGGCGCAGCGCGTGTGGGCGCGTCGAGGGGTGGGCGCCCATGTCCGATACGGCACGTCACTCGTGATGTGTACTATTGCCGTGACGAGTCAGATAACCAAGTTATTTCAGGTGTGTCAACGGTGGAGGCGCGAGAGATATGGCAGGGCGGGCGAGGCTCGACGACGCACCGGAGCGGCTGGTTCGGGCCGCCATCGGCCTGCTGGCCGAACAGGGTCCGTCAGCCGTCAAGGCGCGTACGGTGGCGTCCGCGAGCGGACTCTCGACGATGGTGGTGTACAGCCACTTCGGCGGCATCCCCGAACTGATGCGAGCCGTCGCCGACCAAGGGTTCAAGGAGCTCGGCGCGGCGTTCGCGCAAGTGCCGGTGACGGAGGACCCGATCGCGGACCTCTTTGCCATGGCCTTGACCTGCCGCCGCGTGGCGCGCGAGAACCCGCACCTCTACGACCTGATGTTCGGGCTGTCCACTCGTGCGACGTACCGGCCGCTGTCGGACGCGGACCTTCGCTTCAGTGGGCATTCGCCGGCCTTCCGCGAAGCCCACGCCGAGATCACCGCGGCGTGCGCCCGGCTCGTGGACTCCGGCAGGGTCGAGCAGCAGGAACCCGAGGTCGTAGCCGCCCAGTTGTGGAGTCTGGTCCACGGATACATCACCCTCGAGTTGGCCGAGCACTTCGTCGAGTTCGAGGACGCCGTGGTCGAGGTCATGCTGCCGATGGGCGTGAACTTCTCGGTCGGGTTGGGGGACGAGCGGGAACGTGCCGAGGCCTCGCACGAGGCCGGCGCGCGCCTTTACGAGTCGATCGCTCACGACCGGTGACAGGCCGCGCAGTCGAGGATTGCCCCGTACGCGGCTAGGACGACCTGCGCTCAACAGCGGGGGATTCGCTGCCCGGCGTGAGCTGGTCATGCCTGCCCAGTGCCGCGACCTCCCGTTCCAGGGATGGAACCGCACGGGCCGCGAAGCGCCTCGCCCAGGGCCAGGCCAGTGGTGAATTCAGCGCGGCCTTCGCCCAGTTGGCCACGGCGACGGCGCGCGGGACGTACACGCGGCTGCGGCGGCGCGCGAGTCCGTCGACGATTGCGGCGGCCGCCCGCTCGGAGCTCGTGGTGACGTTGCCCGGGTAGGGCAGCCGCTTGCGCAGGCTCTGGAACGAAGGGAGGTCCGTCTCGGCGCCCCGGACGAGGTCCGTGTCGATCCAGGAGGGGTGGACCAGGCCCACCGTGACCCCGAGGTGTGCCACCTCCTGGCGGTAGGTCAGCGCGAGCAGCTCGGCCGCGGCCTTGCTCGCCCCGTACGAGGCCATCGCGGCCAGCGGCATGAAGGACAGCGCGGACGCCACGACCAGTACGTGGCCCCGGCTGCGCTCCAGATGGGGTGTCGCGTACTTGAGGGTGCGGAAGGCACCGTTCAGATTGATGTCCAGGACCCGCTCGAACGACGCCTCGTCGGTCTGCCGTACCGTCCCGTACGCCACGACACCGGCGTTGGCGACGACGAGATCGATGTCGCCCATGACCTCCGCGGCCTCGTCGATCGCCGACCGGAGTGCGGTGCCGTCGCGTACATCGGCCTCACGCCAGAAGGCGGTGGGGCCCAGATCGCGGGCGAGGTCACGGAGGCGATCCGGCTCGAGTCCGATCAGGGTCACCTGAGCGCCTCGGGCGGCGGCCAGACGGGCCACCTTCTCGCCGATACCGCGTGCGGCTCCGGTGACAACCAGCCTTCTGCCCAGCAAGTCACGTTTCATGACGGCAACATAACTTCGTTATTTAGAGAGTGCAAGGGGTCGCATGCATGAACTGCTGCCGATCCACCTGCTGGGTCTCATGACTGGACGAACCTATGCTTGGGTCATGAGGCGGACATCCTTTGCGCAGTGGCCCTGCTCGATCGCCCGGACCATGGACCTGCTGGGGGACTGGTGGACGCCCTTGGTGCTGCGTGAGGCGTTCTACGGGATCCGGCGGTTCGACGCGTTCCAGGAATCGCTGGGAATCGCTCGCAATACGCTGACGGACCGGCTGCGCCGGCTCGTGGAGGAGGGGCTGCTGGAGAAGCGGCCGTACCAGACGGAGCCGGTTCGCCACGACTACGTGCTCACCGAGAAGGGCCGCGACTTCTACGACGTCCTGCTGGTGATGAACCGGTGGGGGGACCGCTGGCTGGCCGGTGAAGCGGGCCCGCCGGTGGCCATGCTGCACGAGGTGTGCGGGCAGGAGACCCATGCCGAGGTGGTGTGTGCCTCCTGTGGCGAGCCGATGACCGCGGAGAACACTCGCCCCCGGATGGGGCCCGGTTATCCGCCGCACCTGGCCGATCGGCCGGACGTACGGGAGCGTTTCGCGGACTGACCCGATGGCTGGGTCGGGCCTGTGTGTGCCCTTGACATGTGAGTCTATCTACGCAACTTTACTGGTCAGATCTGGTCATGAGAGTTCTCGGATGAGGCAGGGAGGCCACGGGACCGTGGAGTGGACGGGCGCGCGATATGCGGACAAGCCGACGGTTGAGGTCCACACCTGGATCGCCGCTCCGCCGGGGCGAGTGTGGGCGCTGGCCTCCGACGTCGAGTTGATGCCGCGTATGAGTTCGGAGCTGCAGTCCGTCGAATGGCTGGACGGCAGAACCGGCCCCGCCGTGGGAGCCCGATTCATCGGCCGCAGCAAGCACGAGTCGCTCGGAGAGTGGGCCACCACGTCCCACATCGTGGAGTACGAGCCGTGGAGGAAGTTCGCCTGGGCGGTCGAGGATCCGCTCAACCCGACGGCGATCTGGCGGTTCACGCTGGAGCCGCAGGACGGCGGCACCCTGCTGCGCGAATGGATGCAGATGGGACCGGCCCGCTCGGGCCTCTCCTTCGCCATCGACCGCATGCCGGACAAGGAACAGAAGATCGTCTTCGTACGCATGCGGGAGTTCGAGGCCGGCATGACCGTCACCCTCGAAGCGATCAAGAAGCTGGCCGAGGGCGCCTCGACCGCGAGCGAGGCGAGCCTGTGATGCGTACCTCCACCACGATCGAAGCCTCCGGTGGCGACTGGCGGGAGATCGTCGACTACGTCACCGAGGCGGAGAAGCTCGGTCTGGACATCTGCTGGGTCGCGGAGGCCTGGGGCTCCGAGGCGCCCTCGCCGCTGGGCTACCTCGCCGCGAAGACCGAGCGCATGCTCCTCGGGTCCGGAATCATCCAGCTCGGCACCCGCACACCGATGGCCATCGCCCGCGCCGCGATCACGCTCTCGCAGATCTCCCAGGGGCGCTTCCTCCTCGGACTGGGCCCCTCGGGGCCACAGGTGATCGAAGGACTGCACGGAGTGCCCTTCGACCGGCCGCTGTCACGGATGCGGGAGACCGTCGAAATCGTGCGCCAGGCCGCCTCGGGCGGCAAAGTCTCCTACTCCGGGCGGGAGTTCAGCATTCCGCTGCCGGGCCGGGAGGTGAAACCCATGCGACTGTCGATGCGCGCCGAACATGACATTCCGATCTACCTCGCCACTCTCTCACCGAAGATGCTGCACCTGACCGGTGAGATCGCCGACGGCTGGCTGGGCACCAGTTTCGTGCCCGAGGGCGCCAAGGAGGCGTACTTCGACCACTTGGACCAGGGCCTGGCCGCCGCCGGTCGCGCCCGCGCCGACCTCGACATCTGCCAGGGCGCCGAAGTCGCCTTCGCGGACGACGAGGACGCGCTGCGTCAGATGGTGGCCGGACGCAAGAAGGAACTGGCCTTCAGCCTCGGCGGCATGGGCTCCGCGACCACGAACTTCTACAACAACGCCTACAGCCGCCAGGGTTGGGCTGAAGTGGCGGCCGAGGTCCGCACGCGTTGGCAGGCCGGCGACCGGGACGGCGCGACCGCTCTGGTCACCGACGAGATGGTGCTGGCGACCACTCTGATCGGAACCGAGGACATGGTGCGCGAGCGGCTGCGTGTGTGGCGCGACGCCGGTGTCGACACCGTCCGCTTCTATCCCGCCGGCGAGACCCTCGACGCCCGGCTCGCCACCCTGGGCCGGGCCATCGGTCTGGTCCGTGACATCGAGGACGAGGCCGGACGGTAGCAACACGGCCGGCCCCGGTCGAGGAGGGCGATCGCGAGGCGTCGGCCGACCTCAGCCATGGGTGCTGACACCGTCCGCCGCCAGCCCCGACATCAGCAGACCGAGCGCACGGAACGTCATGGTCGGGGCCTCTTTCCTGTCGGCCTCGGCGCGACGGTGGCGACGGGAACGTCTGGTTGCGGGTCACCGCGTTCGGCCAGCACGGTCGGCAGCTGTTCGATCGGTGGCCGGGCCGCGGCGTCAATGATGTGCCGGTACTGCTCCTCCAGGGCCGAGGGCGTGGCGACCTGGCGGGCTCTCTCCTGGCGTGGGGCGCAGTCCACGCGGCGGCCTTCGGGCTGGACAGCCTCAGGCTCGGTGTCACCGTGGCCGGAGTACGCGAAGTCGACGAGGTGTCGTCCCGCCGTCAATGATTGCTGCGTGGGCATAGATCACGGCATCGGGGTGCTGAAGCGAGCGTCTGGGTGACTGCCGCCGAGCTGGTGACCATGTGGTCGCCGTTCTCTCTCCGGTGGTCTCCTTGCGGCACGCGATGGCACGAGCCGCCGCTGCTGAGTCGGTGAGCAGGAACAGGTTGTTCGATCGGGAGCGCGTCGGTCCCTCGCGGGGTAGTCGGCCGTCCCAGCGGAAAGGAACCGTCCATGGATGAGCAGGGTGAGCGCTTCGACGTCGTGGTACTCGGCGCGGGCCCCGGCGGATACGTTGCCGCCATCCGGGCCGCTCAACTGGGGAAGCGCGTCGCGGTCGTCGAGGAGAAGTACTGGGGCGGCGTCTGTCTGAACGTGGGCTGTATCCCCACCAAGGCCCTGTTGCGCAACGCCGAACTCGCGTACGTCTTCACCCGCGAGGCGAAGACCTTCGGCATCAAGGTCGACGGGCAGGTCTCCTTCGACTACGGGGAGGCGTTCCGCCGTAGCCGCAAGGTCGCGGACGGCCGGGTCAAGGGCGTCCACTATCTGATGAAGAAGAACAAGATCACGGAAGTCAGCGGGCGGGGCACGTTCCTGGACGCCCACACCCTTCAGGTGGCCGACTATGACGGCAACACCCGCACCATCGGCTTCGACCACTGCATCATCGCCGCCGGGGCGACCCCGAAGCTGCTGCCCGGTACCCGCCGTACGTCGCGTGTGGTGACGTTCGAGGAGCAGATCCTCGCCGAGGACCTGCCGCAGTCGATCGTGATCGCGGGCGCCGGTGCCATCGGCATCGAGTTCGCCTATGTCCTGCACAACTACGGCGTGAAGGTGACCGTCGTCGAGTTCCTGGACCGGATCGCGCCGCTGGAGGACACCGAGGTGTCCGCCGAACTCGCCAAGCAGTACCGCAAGTTGGGCATCGACGTACTGACGTCGACCCGCGTCGAGTCGATCGACGAGTCCGGTCCGCAGGTGCGGGTCACGGTCACCGGCAAGGACGGCACCCAGCAGGTCCTGGAGGCCGACAAGGTCCTCCAGGCGATCGGCTTCGCCCCGAACGTCACCGGTTACGGCCTGGAGAACACGGGCGTGGCGGTCACCGAGCGCGGCGCGATCGACGTCGACGGGCGGTGCCGCACCTCCGTCCCGCACATCTACGCCATCGGTGACGTCACCGCGAAGCTGATGCTGGCACACGCCGCCGAGGCGATGGGCGTGGTCGCCGCGGAGACGCTCGCGGGCGCGGAGACGATGGAGTTGGACTACGTGATGATCCCGCGGTCCACCTTCTGCCAGCCCCAGATCGCCAGCTTCGGCTACACCGAGGCGCAGGCGAGAGAGAAGGGGTACGACGTCCAGGTGGCCAAGTTCCCGTTCACCGCGAACGCCAAGGCCCACGGCCTGGGCGATGCGACCGGGTTCGTGAAGCTGATCAGCGACGCCAAGTACGGTGAGCTCCTCGGCGGCCACCTCATCGGCCCCGACGTCACCGAACTTCTGCCCGAGCTGACCCTGGCCCAGCAGTGGGACCTCACGGTCCACGAGGTCGCCCGCAACGTCCATGCCCACCCCACGCTGGGCGAGGCAGTCAAGGAAGCCGTCCACGGCCTCGCCGGCCACATGATCAACATGTAGTGGTGCGGCATGGGCCCCCTGGTGCTCGGGTCGGTTTCGCGTCATCGAGCTGCCAAGGGGGCCTGCCGCCATACGTTCGGGTGCGCGACGGCCCACTTGGTGATGATGGACGCCTCGCGGTCGCGGGGAGGGCTCGGCCTGTCCATTGTCCGGTGCGTCAGTCGAAGTCGAGGCCTTGACGCTTCTGGTGGCCGGTAGCCTTGCCCGGCGTCCCGTCGAGTGGGCGTGACTCAGCCGCGACGACCCGCGCCGTGCAGCAATGTGTCGACGATGCGCGTGGCCAGCGCGTCCGGGTCCTGAGCGTCCGGATCCTGGTCCGCGCCGGGCCCGTGGAGAACCTCGCCGATGAGGGCGTAGTACACCCGCCTCGTCCACTCCAGGTCTGCGGCCGGGTCGAGCAGGCCACAACTCTCTGCGATGGATCGCGCGCAGGCGCCGGTGCGGGTGTCGTTGAGTGCGGTGCCGCGTGCGGCCGCGCCGTCGAAGAGCAGCGAGAGTTGCTCGCCCAGCTTTTCCGGGTCGGCGGCCCCGGCCTGCCGTGCGGGGTGACGGTCCACCAGTGTGAGGAACTCACTCACTTGAAGGATGTCGTAGTGGTTGGTGTCGACAAGACCGTCGACACCGGGCAGGACGTCGCGGAGGAAGGTCCGGGCCGCGTCCATGGACTGGCAGGACACGTAGACCGCGTACGGTTCGCCGATCCGGGGCCTCAGCTGCTCGACCTCCTCCGGCTCGTAGTCCGCCAGGATCCCACCTGAGAGGTCGATGTAGTACGAGTACCCGTGCTGGTGCAGCTTTTCGTCGCCCGTCACGGGATCCGGCACGAGCTCGAGGGAACGGATTCGCCCTTCGAGCGACGGGCGTCGCTCCGCGGGGACAAGAATGATCACGGATGGCCAGGACACGCGCTTACCTCCCCGGCGACCGTAGTCGAGCGGTTCCCTCGGGGCGCCGGATCTTCCGTTCGACGGGGAGGCCACTTCACCAAGGAGACCGGCTCTGGCCGAGCGGCCGACTTCTGGTCGTAGGCGCCGGAGTGCAGCCGATCCAACGCCGCGCGGCAGCGCCGCTCACGTCCCCGACGGCCGCGGCTGCTCCGGCGGAACCGAGCTCTCGGCCATCGCCATCCACTGGTCCAGGTCGGCCTGGGTGAACTCTTCCCACGGTGGGATTCCGGGGAGCTGGCGGAGGAGGTCGTACGCCTCGGGGATCTGGGCTCCGCGGAGGACCGGGCAGTGGCAGCCGGCGATGACCTCGGCGTTCAGATGTTGGAAGCCGGTGACGACCGACCCGAATTTTTGGGGGTCCAGCAGGGCGACCCAGGGGGAGACCAGGCGTCCGCCGAAGAGCTGGCCGTCGCGGAACTCGTCTGGCGACAGCGCCGCCATTTCGGGCACAGGGGTCGGCACGTTCGTGGCGAAGGTGTCGACGGCCCACAGGACGTTGGCCTTCGAATCGAAGAGGGCTCGGGTTGTTGGGTTGTCGTACAGGGGTGGCCGCTTGGCGACCAGTGTGCGATCGCCCACGTCGATCGTGTCGCCGTCCGTCATGAAGCGGCATCGGTTGATGGGAATCTCCCACTCATCGGCCATGCGGCCGATGGAGAACCATGTGGTCAGCAGGGTCGCGTTCGGGCATTCCGCCAGGACCGCCAGGAGGTTGCCGGCGTGGTCGCGGTCGTCGTGGGTGAGGAAGATCCACCGCACGTCCAGGGGATCCACGACGGACCAGGCTGCCTCCAGCCACTGGGAGCGCACTGCGGGCGCCCCGGTGTCCACGAGGACCGGTTCGGTTCCCCGGATCACCATCGAGTTCATCGGGAAGTGGCCGACCGGCGGGGCCTCAAGGGCCCACGGGATGACGAACGTCTCCTCGGCGATCTTGTACGGCTGGAGGAGGTTGAAACTCGCCATGGTTGTCATCGCTGCTCTCCTTAGAACGGAGTCGCCGCAGCGTCTATGAATCCAGTGCAGCCCCGTGTCGGGCTGACGTCAAACGCAGAACCGGTGCCGGTCGGTTTCGGCGGGCGACGAGGGGTGCGCGGTGGGCGCCGGCTGGTCCCAGGCCACGCTTGGACGGGCGGCCGTCAACGCCAGTGGGTGCTGTGCGGGACATTCCGCTTCGCTGCGGCCGGCTCGACGGTAGAAGGGGAGCGGGGCGTCGCCCGGCTCGGCGCGTTGCGGGCGTGGTCGGCGACCGTGTTCGCGCTGCCCGACCCGACGCTGATGACCTACAATTAACCATCCATGGAAGATAATTCTCCGGAAGATGAGTGATGGCTGACCTGAAGCTGCTGTACCGGCAGCTGGTCTCGCTGGAGATCGAGCTGTGGAGCGGTATCGAGGGGCGGTTGCGGGCCGAGTACGACTTGCCGTTGACCTCGTTCGAAGTGCTGCACCTGCTGTTGCGTCGACCCGGGCGGCGGATCCAGGACATCGCGGAGGAGTTCTCGATCACGGTGGGCGGCACGAGCAAGGTGGTCGACCGTCTGGAGACGGCGGGTCTGTGCGAGCGGCGGGCCAATCCGAACGACCGCCGTTCCTCGATCGTCGAGTTGACGCCTGAGGGGCGCAAGCTGGTGGACGGGGCGCTGAAGGTCTTCGAGGATGAACTGGAACTGCGGATCGGGTCGGTGATTCCGGAGGAGTCCGTGTGCGAGGTGACGGCGGTCCTCAGCACGTTGCGGGCAGCCGGACGGGCCCTGGACGCGGAGCGGAAGGCCGCCGGCCAGACGCCGGTACCGGGCATGCGGGCGCCGAAGCAGCCCGGCCGGTCGGCGTTGTGAGCCACGCCGGCTGCGCAGCGCCCGTGAGCTGACAGGCCGCTGTGCCGGAGACCGAGTTCACCCGCCCCGCCCCCGCCCCATCAGCCCACCGTCAGTCGGCGATGCCGTCGAACGCGATGACTTTGTCTATGCGGCCATGGACGAGGAGGTTTCCGGGGCCGCCATTGCGTGCGCCGTACTCCACGGCGCGATCGTCGCCCATGTAACGGGCGCCGAGGAGGCCGCCCCAGCGCAGCATGTCGTCGGGGTCCTCGGAGATATCTGCGCGTCCTTGGAGCAGGACGAACGCGTACGGTGGCCGGTCCTCGTCGACGCAGAGGACGAACCGTCCGTCACGGGCGAGGTTGCGGCCCTTGACCCCGTTCCTCTCGGTGGTGAGCACGATGTCGTCGCCGTCGAGGAGGAACCAGACCGGTGTCACGTGGGGGCTGCCGTCGGCGCGGACGGTGGACAGCTTGCCGGTGCGGGTGCCGTGGGTGACGAACGCACGCCACTGCTGCTCGGTCATCTTCCGCATGCGGGGCCTTTCGTGTGCGTACGGATCGACTCATGGGTGCCCGAGGCCAAGTCGGCCTCGGGCACCGCGCGTTCTAGCCCCAGAAGGCGTCCTCGGCGGCCGGATCGGCGGAGAAGAGCCACATCTCGGTGATCTTGCCGTTCTCGATGCGCAGGAGGTCGACGCCGTCCATGCTCATCGAGGTGTCGCCGTGGCGGCCTGTGAAGTGGATGGTGGCGGTGACCAGGTCGCCGTTGCCCATGAGGGCGTGAACCTTGTCGATGGCGAAGGTGCCCTGGCTGGTCTCCATCATGCTGCCGAGCATCTGGAAGACGGCGGCCTGTCCCTTGTGCTCGCCGGAGAACTGGTTGGCGCCGGGCTGGTGCCAGACGATGTCGGCGTCGAGGAGTCCGCCGAGAGCGCTCATGTCTCCGGTCTGGACGGCCTGGAAGTAGGTGCGGGCGATGTCGATGTTCGCGCTGGTCATGTCGTTTGCTCCTTGGGGCTGTTGTGCGGTGGTAGGTGGCTGGCGGGCGAAGTCGAGGCGGTCGGCGAGGCCGGCTTCGGTGAACAGCGAGGACGCGGACCTGCGGAACCTGTCAGGCGGCAGGTGCGGAGAACACGCCGAAGTGGTTGCCGGCGGTGTCCCGCAGCCGGGCGAAGGTGAAGCCCGCGGAGTCGGTGACCGGCTCCATGAGGACCTTGGCGCCGAGCCTCTGGCTGCGCTTGACGGTCTCGGCGACGTCTTGGACGTGGACGTAGAAGATCGCGTAGTTGGGGAAGGCGCCCTGCGACTCCCACACGCCGCCGGTCGGCTGCGGGGCGCCCGGTGTCATGACGGAGTGGTAGGTCACGCCGGGGGTGTTGGCGTTGAGGACGTATTTCCAGTCGAAGAGCTCGCCGTAGAACTCCTTGACCTCCTCCGGCTGGTCGGTGCCGAACTCGAACCAGGCGACCGAGTTGAAGGCGGGAACGGTCATGACACTCACTCCTCATACCCCATAAAGGGACAAATTTGGCTCTCTGGACCGGCCTGCGTCCAGCAAACCATTTACATTCCATGGAAGCAACTTCCATAGATTATTGTTCCATGGATGTGGGTTCGGTGATCATGAGCCGGCCGCCCCTTGGACAGCAGAAGAACCCGACGTCCCGGACGCGGACGGTCGGGTCAGTAGGAAGGAAGCGCTCGTGGAACCGGTCGAGATCCAGGCGAAAACCCTGATCCAGAAGTCGAAGACCCCGTCGAACGACTACGTCATCAACCCCTACACCGGCTGCGTGCTGGGCTGTGCCTACTGCTTCGCCAGCTTCGCCGGGCGCCAGTTCGGCCGGTCGGTCAAGGAGTGGGGCGACTACCTGTACGTGAAGACGAACGCGGTCGAGCTCGCCCGCAAGGAACTGGCGAAGATGCCGGAGCACAAGCGGCGGGGCACGATGCTCCTCAGCTCGGTCACCGACCCGTACCAGGGTCACGAGACGAAGTACCGGCTCACCCGCGGCATCCTGCGCGAGCTCAAGACGGTCGAGTACCCGGGCCTGGTCCGCATCCTCACCAAGTCACCTGTCGTCACCCGCGACATCGACCTGCTCACCAGCCTGCCCCGCGCCGAGGTCGGCATCACCGTGACCACCACCGACGACAAGGTCAGCCGCTGGCTGGAGGTGCGCGCCCCACTTGCCTCCCGCCGCCTGCGCACCCTGGCCGAGCTCACCGAGGCAGGCATCCCCACCTACGCCTTCGTCGGCCCGCTCCTGCCCCACTTCGCCACCCAGCCCGAGCTCCTGGACGACCTCTTCGGCCGGCTGGTCGACGCGGGCGTCAGCGATGTGTTCATGGAACACATCAACCTCAAGCGGTACATCCGTGAGCGCATGGACCAAGTTCTCGCCGGCGAGCCCGAAGACGTCCGCGAGGCATACGTCCAGGCGCAGACGAAGGAGCATCGTGAACAGCTCGACGCGATAGTGGCGGAGCTGCTGGGCAGGCACGGTCTGCTCCTGCGCTTCGAGGAGGTCGTCCACCACGACGACAACGACGCCCTGCGACGGAGGCTCGCATCCTCGACGTGACCGCGTCCGCGCCAGCGGGCGGGGCCTTACGTCAGGCGGTGACGTCCGCCTTGGGATCCGGCACCGCCATGGCCCAGGTTCCCATGGCCTCCAGGACATCGCGCAGCCCCTCGCCGAGCGGGGTCAGCGCGTACTCGACGCGCGGCGGGATCTCCGCGAAGGTCGTGCGGGTGACGATGCCGTGCCGCTCGAACTGGCGCAGCCGGCCGGTCAGCGTGTGCGGGCTGATGCCGGGCAGGGCCTCGCGCAGCTGGTTGAAGCGGTGGGGGCCGTGCAGCAGTTCGCGCACGATCAGGGTGGCCCACGGGCCGTTGAGCAGAGCGAGGAACCGGGCGACGCCGCACTCGGGGAGACAGGGATCGGTCACATTGTCGACCGTACTCCATTAGTGCAGTTGATGTAACTGGTGCATCGCATGCACTAATGGGTGCCATGACCTACGTGATTCATGGCGCCACCGGCGCCCAGGGTGCCCCCGTCGTTGCCGCTCTCGCCGCCGCGGGCAAGTCCGTGACCGCTCTGACCCGAAACGCCGACGTCGTCGTGGACGGCGCGCAGCGCGTCATAGCCGCCGGCTACGGCTCCACCGCGGAACTGACCGAGGCATACCGCGGCGCTGACGGAGTGTTCGTCCACCTGCCCGTGGTCTCCGAAGAGGACCGCCAGACCTACGCGCGCAACATCGTCGCCGCCGTCCGCGCGGCCCGCCCGGCCCGAGTGGTGTTCTCCACCAGTGGTGCCCCGATCGGCCCCGAAACCGGCGGCGCGGCCGCAGCGCTGGTCAGCGGCCTGACGGACACCGGGGTGTCCCATGCGGTGATCACGCCCACGTTCTACCTGGAGAACCTGCTCATGCCCTACGTCATCGACGCGGTCCGCGAGCGAGGTGTCCTGCCCTACCCGATCCGTTCTGACTTCCCTGCCTCCTGGGCTTCGCACCTGGACATCGCCGACGCCGCCGTCGCCCTGTTCGACCGCCCGGACGTCAGCGGCATGGTCTCCGTCGGCCAGGACCCGGCGATCACCGGACCGGACCTGGCCGAGGCGTTCGGCGCGCACTTCGTCAAGGACGTGGCTTTCGAGCAGATCACCCCCGAGCAGTTCCGCGACTTCGTCTCACCCCTGATCGGCGAGGGCGCCGCCGCCGACGTCGCCGGAGCCTACGCGGCCATGAGCACGCTGCCGGACCGCTCGATCACACCCGAGAACTCCGCCCAGAAACTGCTCGGCATCACCCCCCGCACCACCGGACGGTGGCTGACCGACATCGGCCTCTGACCGCAATCACCAGCGGATTCCGCCGAGTTCGCCAGGCAAGGGCTTGGCAGGCCGCCGTATTCGGTGGGCGGTCTGCCAAGCCCTCAAGTCCCGCCGACCGCCTACGCCAAGACCTGACCCGGCTTCGACACGCTGAAATCGGAGCGGCATCCAGCGTGCGCTATGCCTAGTCGGTGACGGCCACCATGGCAATCGACACCAGGATCCCTGGCCGGTCGACACCCAGCTTGCTCACGCACCGCGGCGGCCTTACGTCGGGGAAGAACTCGTCGAAGACCTCGATGACGCCGTCGGCGTCTTCGGGTCGCATGAGCAGGGTGTGGACCATGACGGCGTCGCTCAGCTCGGCGCTGCCGACGCGCAGGATCGCTTGGCAGTTGAGCAAGGACTGGCGGGTCTGCTCCTGGATCGTGGGTCCTGCGAGCTCACCGGTCGCCACGTCGACTCCGACTGTTCCCGCCACGTAGATCGTGTTGCCGACCTTGACCGCCTGGCTGTAGCCGGGATATTCCGGCGCTTCGGGGGTGGAGATGATTTCTCGGGGCATCGAATGGGCTCCTGCCTGGAAGGCTTCTGCTCGCTGAGTACAGATCGACCTTGGACTTCGGTGGCGCCATCGCACCCTCATCCCGCAGGGCGTCCTCAGGCTCCCACCGTGGGACCCTGGGCGTTGCCAGAACCGAGAGATGACGGCACGTGTCCGCTCTCCGTGGCCGCACCCTTTAGGCCTCTCCCAGCATCGCCATCCGGTGCCGCGCCGTGTCAGGGCCTGTTGCGTGCCTGTTCCAGGGCGGTACGAATCTCCTTGACATCGGCCGGCTTTCCCGGGTCCCGAGGCCAGGGCAGTCGGGGGTCGGACAGGTAGGGGAGGACGTAGGCGGGGCTGCCTTCCTGGATGCGCCAGCTCTGCGTCGTGATGCCGGCGTCGACGGTGTCGTAGCCGAGGCGGTCGAGCAGAGTGGTGACGGACTCCTTGGCCGCGTCGTCGTCGCCGGAGATGGGCAGCGCGCTGCGGTCGGGGGACCCGGCGGGGCGGGCGAGGGAGAGGAGGTGTTCGAAGTAGATGGTGTTGAACGTCTTGACCGTCCGAGCCCCCGGCACGTACCGCTGGAACAGCTCTCCTGCGGTCAGGCCGCCCGTTTCCAGTTCGGCGATGACGCCGTCCCGCAAGCGGTAGTGGTTGTTGGCGTCGATGACGATCTTCCCGGTCCGGGCGTCCGCGGGCAGGTGGGGTACGGCGCTGAAGGGGACGGCGATGACCGTTTAGTCGCCGGCTGCGGCGGCTTCCGCGGGAGTTGCCGCGTGCGCCCGGGGGCCGAGACGGTCGGTGAGCGCGCGCAGGGTCTCGGGATTACGCGAGTTGCTGAGCACCACGTCGATCCCCGCGTCGACGGCCAGGCGGGCGACCACGCTTCCGATGTTGCCGCTGCCGATGATGCCGAGCGTGTCGTTCATTGATCTTCCTTGTGGTGATGGTCTTCGTCTTTGGGCGCACCCCGTCGGCGCCCGCAGACCGTGGCGGGTGTGCAACTGCGGTCTGCGGGCGCGGACATGGACGTGTTCTTGAGCGCGGCTGGGTGTCCGGAGTGTGGGCTGCGCGGGGTCGTCAGCGGCCGGATTCGAGTCGTTCCTTCAGGGCCCTGCCGTAGGTTGCGGAACTCTCCTCCATTTTGGCCCGGTTGGGTTCCACGGTTTCCACGGCGGCCGGGCCGGTGAACACCTCGGATTCCGTGTATCGCGTCCCACCGTCATGGGGGTCGAGGAGGAAGGAATGGTCCCCCGTGACGACGCCGGGGATGCCGCCCTCCCAGGCAAGCCGTCGCGGTGCCTCGTAGTGCAGGACCGTGAAGTCGTACTCCCCGTCGATCTCGGATCCGTTGGACAGACGGGCCCGCAGCACGGTTCCTGGCAGGACTTCGGCGGGAACATCGACGAAGCTCAGGTCGGGGTGCCACTGCGCGTATCCGGCGAAGTCGGTCAGGACCTTCCACACCTCCTCGGGGGAAGCGGTGATGTCGGTGACCGTGGTGATGACGGGATTGGTGTCCATGTTTCTCAGGCCTCCACGCGGTTTTCGAGGATGATCTTGCCCCGGGCGTGGCCGCCGGCCAGCAGCTGCTGGGCCTCCGCGGCCTGGGCGAGGGGGAAGGTCCGGCCGACGTGCACCGTGAGCTTGCCCTCCTCGGCGAGCTCCACCAGCCGGGTCAGGTCGTCGCCGTCGAGGTGGAGGAAGACGTCGATGGTCCCCGGGTATTCGGCGGTGGACCGCGTGATGGAGGCGACCCGCGCCCCGAGGGCGGCGATGGCGTGCGTCGTGGCCAGGGAGCCGCGTCCCGCGGTGTCGAGGATCGCGTCGACCCCGTCCGGGGCGATCTTGCGTACCTGCTCGACGAGTTCGTCGCCGTAGCGCACCGGCGTCGCGCCCAGGGATTCGATGAACGCGTGGCTGGCCTCGGAGCCCGTCCCGATCACCTGTGCGCCGCGCGCCACGGCGATCTGGACGGCGAGGTGTCCGACGCCGCCCGCAGCGCCGTGCACCAGTACGGTGTCGCCGGCACTCACCTCGAGGCTGTGCACGACGGACTGATAGGCGGTCAGCCCGGCGACCGGCAGTCCGGCGGCCTGGGCCCAGCTCAGGTTCCTAGGCTTGCGCACCAGCTGGCGCGGCTCGGCCGAGATCTTCTCGGCGTAGGTGCCGTAGTGCATGGCCTTGTCGCGAACGAAGCCGATCACCTCGTCGCCCGGCCGGAATCCCGCCGCCGCGGCTCCGGTCTGCTCAATGACCCCGGCTAGGTCCCATCCGGGGGTCACCGGGAAGAGAGAGTCCACGAGCGGATCCGCGTGTCCGCCCTGGAATGCCAGATCCGCCGGATTGAGGGCCGATGCCTCGATCCTCACCAGAACGAGATCGGCGAACATCTTCGGATCCGGAACATCGACGACTTCAAGGACCTCGGGTCCGCCGAAGCTCTGGTACTGAACGGCTCTCACAGCTCTGCCTCTCGTGATGCGTGCGGGTCAGCACGGCGCAAGCACCCCATCCGGCCGGGGCCAGGGGCGCACAACCAAGCTGACCAGGGCTTCTACGGCGGAACAATGACTGTCTGAGCATCAGGTAATACCCTGGAAGCATGAATCAGCTCGAGACCCGGGAACTCGCCTACTTCGTGGCCGTGGCCGTGGCCGAGACGCTGCACTTCAGCCAGGCCGCGGAGAGCCTCGGCATCACCCAGCCACCGCTGTCCCGGGCCATCGCCCACCTGGAGAGGCGGGTGGGCGTCCCGCTGCTGGAACGCACCACACGGCAGGTGAGGCTGACCACCGCGGGCGAGGTCTTCCTGGCCGAGTGCCGCACGATCCTGGCGGCCATAGGCACCGCCGTCCGCAAGGCGC
Organism: Streptomyces sp. NBC_00019; assembly: GCF_045041015.1. Lineage (NCBI taxonomy): Bacteria > Bacillati > Actinomycetota > Actinomycetes > Kitasatosporales > Streptomycetaceae > Streptomyces > Streptomyces sp. NBC_00019. Next base: position 666,312 of record NZ_CP108302.1, on the reverse strand, counting down.
GCAAAGCCGCCGGGCAACGGGTCACCATCGCGACACGCCCCGCCTCCGGCCCCGGCATCCTGCCCGCCCTGCTCGCCGCCGGCCCGCAGGGCCCGGACGGCGTGCACGCCGACGTCGTGTTCACCTACGACGAGATCGGCGCCCTTCGCGACGGCACCGCGGACGTCGCCCTCATGTGCCAGACGGTTGCCACCCCCGGCCTCGAGCTGATGGAGCTCGGCCCGGAGGAGCCGGTTGTCCTGCTTCCGGCGGACCACGTCCTGGCCGAGCGCCCGTATCTGACCCTCGCCGAGGTCGAGGCGCTCCCAGGTTATGCGGCGCAACTGCCCAACGAGGCGCTGGACATCATGGTCGACCGCGTCGCACTCGGACAACTCGTGATCGTCATCGGCGAAAGCATCCGCGACCGCCTCGGCAAATCCGTACGGGTAGTGCCTGTCCATGGATACCCGCCCACCCAGCTCGTGTTGGCCTGGCTCCCGGAGGGGCGATCGGCCGCGACCCGCCTCACCGCGACCGCCCACGCCGTGATGGAGCGGCTCACGCCCCGACCGCCGACGTTGGCGAAGCAGTGACCTCAGCAGGACTCGGCCGTATGCAGACGGCAGTTGGCAAGATGCACAGCGGGCGGCAGTGCCAGTCGGCGGCGCGGCGAACCCCGTTGGCCGACCCGCCGCGGTGACCCCACCACGCTGATACGCACCAAGCCGGTCGCGAAGCCCGTGACCGGACCCTGCGTGAGCTCGCCGATGGCCTGGCCCGGATGCGGGCGGGGACGTGTGTGTGCCAGGGGGCGCCGGCGGTCATCGGCGCCGTCTCCTCATACGGTGGGCGGGTGGCGCAACCCGCGCCCCCGGGCCCAGCCCAGGTCATGGGTGGTGCGGTCGGTGAGGCGCAGGTCAGCCGAGCGGGTTGGCGGTGTCGCGCAGGGTGGCCAGCGCCGAGGCGTACATGCGGGCCTTGATGGTGCCGAGGGTGTCGCCGGCCTTGGCCACCTGCGCCTGGGCGATCTCGAGGGCGGTGGAGCGCACGGCGTCCTCGCTGACCGCCTGGTCGACGATGCCGACGGCGGCGGCATCGGAGCCGCCGTAGCGGCGGGCGGTGAGCATGGCCTCGTGGGCGGTCTGCGGCGTCAGCCGTGACTGGATGAGGGCGGCCATGCCGGGGGTGAAGGGGATGTTGATGTCAGCTTCGGGTAGGCACCAGTAGCCGCGGTCGGAGCGCATCACGCGGAAGTCGTGGGCGAGGGAGAACATCGCGCCGGCGGCGAAGGTGTGTCCCTGCAGCGCGGCCACCGTGATGACCGGCAGCGACAGTATGCGCGCGAACAACTCCTGGACGGAGACGACGTAGTCCTGGTGCTGGTCGGCGTGGGCGAACACCCAGTCCAGGTCGAGCCCGTTGGAGTAGAACTTGCCGGTGGCGGCGGTGACCAGGGCGCGGGGCCCATCCGACTTCTCCACCTCGTCGAGCGCTGCGCCGACGGCAGCGAGCCAGTCGGGGTGGAAACGGTTCTCGCCGTCTCCGAGGTCGAGGACGAAGACGTTGTCGTGGCGCTCGAGCGAGGGCATGGTGACTCCTTCGGGCTGAACTGACGGGGTGAGGTGGCTTTGGGCTACGGCCGGGGCTTTGGTTCGGCGGCCCCGGGACGGTCGCGCAGGGTGTAGAGGAGCAGGTCGTGGATCTCGGCGGCGGCTGCCTCGATCGGGGCGGTGCTCTGCTCGGCCCGGCACATGATCACCGCGCCTTCGACCGCGGCGATGATGAAGGCGCCCAGTCGGCGGCTGCGTTCCTCGGTCAGGCCGTGGCGGACGAACAGGGCTGCGAGAGCCTCCTGCCAGCGGGCGAAGACGGCGGCGGCCGAGAGAGCGAGCTGGGGTGCGTCGTCGTTGGTCTCGACGGCCACCGCCACGATCGGACAGCCGGCCCTGAAGTCGCTCTCCACGAGCCGGTCGCGCCACAGCGCGAAGAACGCGTCGACGGCCTCGACGGGGTCGTCCGCCTCCATGGCGGCGTCGATGAGGCCGGCGATGAAGTCTCCCGCCAGTGTCACCGCCTCGTCGATGAGCTGTGTCCGCCCGCCGGGGAAGTGGTGGTACACCGAGCCTCGAGGGGCTCCGCTGTGTGCGAGTACCCGGTCGATGCTGGTCGCGCTCGCCCCGTGTTCACGCAGCAGAGCAGCGGCACTGAGGATCATTCGGTCACGGCTGTCACTCTTGCGCCGACTCACTTGCCCAGCACCCTCCCAACGACGAGATGGCCCGCCGAGCAGGCTACCTGCCGGTAACTTATGGGATATGGCATAGAACATGCAAGGGGAGATCGGGGCGCTCGTTCGATGCCCCATCGTGTTCGGCCGTCGTCAGCGGTTGATCATCTTTGCCATTTCGATCCAGGAGTCAGGTCCGACGGCTCCGTCGGGTGTCAGTCCTCGGCCGCGCTGCCATACGGCCACGGCATGGGCGAAGGCGGCGTCGGACGGGGTCGATCCGGGTGCTGCGATGAGCCGGGTGATGGCGTGGAGGTGCTCGCCCCAGCGCAGAGCTGTGGCGTAGGAGGTGTTGAGGCGGACCGCGCGGGCTGTGCCGTCGGGGTCGAGCAAGGTAGCCAATACGGCCGGTCCCGCCTCCTGTTGGGGCGCGGGGGGCGTGCCGTCGCGGACCTTGAGGATGGCGAAGTACCGGCAGGTCTGCCCTGATTGCTGGGGCACCACGAAACCCTGCGCGTCGATCGCGATCGTCTTGGCCTTCACTGATTGGCTGACGTTGCCGCCGACGGCGGTGAGGGTTCGTCCGGTCCGGTCCACGGCGGTGACGACGTCACAGTGCGTCGACCACGCCGTGCCGTTGTCGATCGTCGCGTAGGTGACACCGCCGCACCCGCCGCCGCTGTCCCGATCGGCGCAGACCAGGTCGCCCACCTCGGGGACGATCTTCTCGACCGCGTAGGTCCAGAAGGGGTTGGCGGTGTTTGCCGTCTCGGCGTTGCGTTTGGCGGCGCTGACGTACTCGCGGTGTGCGGTGCTGTAGGCGAAGTCGCTGCCTGCGCCGGCCTGACGCATCACCCAGCTGATGAAGACCGCGCTCCATGGATGGCCGCCTTGCCACGCACTGCTCTGCAGGTCCGATGCCGCGACAGTGATCCCGACGCCTGTGCGGTAATAGTCCTGCAGTGTCGCCGTCATCGCCGGTTCGGTTTCGACTCGGGTCCCGTTTCCCCATCGGCTCCGCTCTTGTTCGGCGAACTGAGCGATCCTGGCCCGCAACGACCCGGTGGCGGGGGCGCTGCCGACCGGAACGCCGCCAGGGGCGGGGATGTAGGGCGAGCCGGCCGTCGGGGGAGGGGTGGCGCCCAGCCCGCTGCGGTGAGCGTCGATCGCGGCGAGGTCGCGTTTCGCCCCGTCCCCTGAGGCGTAGGACCAGCGGGCCCAGCTGCCACGGACGTCGATGTGGGCGTAGGCGGCGCCGATCCCGACCGCGATGTCCCGGCCGCACGCGTCCAACGCGGCCTTGGCCAGGTCGAGTCCTGACATTCCCGCCACGCTGATGTCGGCGGCCTGACCACTGCAGTGCCGGCTGCGGGTCGGGGTGGCGCCTCGAGCGCGGTACACGGCCACGTTGCGGGCCCAGGACCGGTACCCGGAGCTGATCGTGACGGACTTGCCCAGCCGGTCGCGCAGCGCCTGCAGGCAACGCACCAGCGCGGGAGAGATCCTGGCGACGTCGGCGGCCGTCCCGCCGCTGCTCACGAGTTCGCCGACGGTGAAGTTGGGGGAGAGCTTCTGTGGTCGGACGCTGGGGCCGGTGGCGTAGAGCGGGAGTCCGGTGGCGTTGGGATCCCAGTGTTCCGCTTCCTTGGCGGTGGCGCCCGCGGCCGGTATCAGGACCAGTCCGGACGGGAACGCCTCGTCCTGGACTGGGGTTCCGGCCAGTTCCCACTCGGCCAGTTCCACTTCCCCGGACTCGGTCTCGTCCGAGATCTCCGGAGCGAATGTGTCGTCGCGCGCTTCGGCGGCGAACTCGGCCAGAGACATCTCGGGGCCCGACTCCGACTCCCCATTGCCGGCGCTCTGTTCGGCCGACCGGAACACTTCCTGGGCGACCCAGTTCGGGGGCTGCTGTGCGAAGGACGGTGGATCGGCGGTGCGGGACTCGGTCCAGTCCCAGCTCTGCGGGCGAGTCATCGTCGCCTCCCGGTCTCAAGGGATGTGGGTCGACTCAAAGCCGCACGGGTGCGGACCCGTTCGTGCTGCTCTGCGCGGTGTCGGGTGCCGCGGGCAGATGAGCGCTCGGCAGCCGCACGGGCTGTGCGGAGGACGGGGATGAGCCGTTGACCACCCGGACTCCCGATTCCTTGATCGACACCCCCGTCGCGGACTGCCACAGATCGATGATGCGGTTCATCGTGTCGCGCACCACCGGTTGCGGGGAGCCGCTGCGGAACAGCAACTCGGCATCGCTGGGCGTGTTGAACCGGCCGACCTCGATGAACATCATCACCGGCGAGACCAGGTCGGCGAGCTCGAACAGTTCACGGGCCCGGCGCGGGGGTGTGATGCCCACCCGTTGCGCGATCCGGGCGAGGCGGTCCGCGGCGTTTCCGCCAGTACCTGCACCGGCCTGAAGGTCGCCCACGACGTTGTTCTCGGTCTCCAGCAGGAGGTGGAACCAGCTCATGGTGACGACGTGGCCGAACTCCTCCCGGGCGAGCATCCCGGCCCGTCGGCGCATCCCCATCATTTCCGAGAGCGTCTGGCACAGGTATGCGATGTACGAGGCGTCGGTGGGGTTGGCGCCGACCGCGTTGCTGTCGTTCACGAACGCGAGCCACACCTGGCGCAAGAGCTCGATCCACACCTCGCCGAAGCGAACGTTCGCCGACGCTCCGACATCGGTCTTCCAAGGCTGGCCCGGGATTCCGGGCGGCGCGTGCGGCAGGTCCATCCCGAACATCCGCCAGTAGGCGTTGCGACGGTTGACCAGTGGGTCCGGTCGTAGCGTGCTGGTGGTGCCGGTGATGGAGAACAGCGGGGGGTCGCGGAAGAACAGTTCCTCGGTGGCCCGGACCCAGCTGTAGGTCGTGTCGTTGGCGGCTTCGAGCGTCTCGCCGACCACGTAGCGGCGGACGACTTCCCGCAGGATCTCCGCGACGCCGGTGCTCTCGACCAGGAAGGCGTAGATCAGGTGGTCCCACGGCAGTGCGGCGCCGGTGTCGATGCCTGTGGCAGGCGCCGGAGAGAACTGACCGGGGATCGCGATTCCGGAACGCAGGGCGTCGAGCAGCCCGCCGTTCACTTCTCCGGGCAATTGAAGGCGGGCCACGACTTCCGGGGTGACACCCGCCGGGGAGGTCTCGAAACCCGGCCAGTCGGCCTGGCCGCCCTCGGCCCATGCCTCCTCCAGCCAGCGGCTGAGCTGCAGTGGATGGATCCTGAAGAATTCGTTGGTGTCGAATCCCGAATCGGCCAGCAGGCGCGCGAGCGTGCGGAACATGGTGGTCTCCTCAGGAGGTGGGCCGGGACGGGGTGTCGGCGATCTTCGGGACGCCCGTCAGGATCCGCCGCCCGCTTGCGTCGAACGCACGCAGCCGTACGACGCGGTCGACCACGATGTCTTTGTGGCGCAGGTGGGTCGGGTCGCCGGGGTACTTGGTGGCCTCGGCCACCTTGACGCGCCACACCGGGCCGATCTTGGTGCCGGTGCGATGGAACCCTCCGATGCTGACCGCTTCGTCGGGGAGCGGCGCACCGAGTTCCAGGAGCCCGTTCGACAGCACCGGGCGCACGATCTTGCCGGGCGGATCCGAACTGCCGCGCCCGAGCCCGGCCAGCAGGTCCCGGAAGTCACGCTGGATATTGAGCTGCGCGGGGCTGAACGCCTGCGGGTCCTCTTTCTGGGAGCCGTTGCGCAGGAACGTGGTCAGTGCCGAGATTGCATTGACGACGTCGGATGACGACGCCGCCGGTTGCGGTTGAGGTTGCGGTGCCGCGGCAGCTGGTGCCTTGGGAGTCGCCGGCTTGCGCGCAGCTGCCTTGCGTGGCGGGGCCTCGGCCGTCGTGGGTTGCGGGTCCGGTGGCGGTGTCGGAGGTTGCGTCATGGTTGTTCTCCCTGGTCAGGCCGCGGCGGTCGCATGGTCAGTGCCGAGGCGGCGCAGCCATGTCTCCAGGTCGCGATCGGCGTTGTCATCGGGGCGCTGCGACCGGAGTACGGTCCAAGCCAGGATCCGCATGGGTTCGAGCCGTTGCAGATAGCTCGAGGTGTACAGCGCAGCCCCGGCCCCGTCGGCGAGCCTGCGCAGCTCGGCGGGCGCCACCCGGCGCGGGTCGGCCAGCGCCGAGAGAGGCCGACCACCGAAGGCCCGCATCGGCCGCTCCGTACACACCCGGACGATCTCCGGGAGAAGAGGCAACGTCGCCCGTGCAACGAGCGCGGACTCCGGCGGCGCGGCATGCACGGGATGGCGGTACAACCAGATGCGCGCCAGGTCGTCCCACGCCCCGGCGCCGTACCAGTACCGGCAGAGTGCGGCGTTGAAAGCGACCCGCAGCAGGCCCATCGGGTGCGGATCGCCCGGTGGCATCCGGTACACGGCGGCGGTGGTGCCGTCCACGACGTCGGCCAGCGCCGGCACGGGCGCGTAGCCGGTGAGGACGAACGCGACGACGTCGGCGGCCACTTCGCTCGCCCAGCTGCGCCAGGCCTCCGCGGCGATCGGTGAGGCGGGCACCAGCGCTTCGTGCAGGGCGGTGGCGAGTTCGTCGGTCCAGTTGGTCAGGTGCGTGATCTGATGGCCGGCCTCGTGGATCAGGGACGTGGGCCGCAGCACGTTGTGCCGGGTGATCTTGATGGCGGCGGCGGGGGAGAGCGACGCATCCCACAACCGTATCCCGGCACGCAGGATCGATGCTCCGAGGCCCTTGTCGAGGTAGACCAGCACCGCAGGAACCGGAACGCCGAGTGGCCCGAGGATGCGGTCCATGGCATCGACGGCGAGCAGGTCCAGACCGCGCAGGAGCTGCGCCAGACGGGGATTGGTACGCGTGCCGACAGCGTCACCGAAGAAGTCGATCACCGTCTCGGCGCGGACATAGGACTGACGCAGAGCCAGCACCCGGTCCCTGAGTCGGGCCAGGTCGTCCGGGGCCGTGGCGCCGGGCAACTGCGCCGCGAGCTGGTCCGCGCGGGTGGCCACCGCCTGGGCGGAGCGGGTCAGCCCGGCGCGGACGCTGGTGCCGAGGTAGGACTCGAGAGCGGCCCAGGCCCGTGGCGCGGCGACCAGGTCGAGGTCGGTGAGTTCGTGGGCGGCCCGTTGCCAGTGCCGCAGCTCCGCCGCCAGCTGTGCGGCGAGGACGTCACCTCCCGGCTCAGCCACCGGAGCGCCAGCCGGGAGTCACCGTGACGGTCGGCTCGGGCGGCGTGCCCCGCAGGCTCTCCTTCGTGATGCCGTCGAACACCAGCTTGATCGTGAGGCCCTGGGCCGGATCGCGGACCGCTGCGGTGAGCTGTGCCGTCTGGCCCTGGAGCATCGCGGAGAGCCCGGTGTCGACGGCCGTCGACACCTGCTCCGCGGCCGCCCGCGCGGCGGTGGCGTCCGGCAGCACGGAACGTTTCATCAGTTGGTCGGTCAACCGGGGTACGAGAGAGCGCTGGTGCACCTGCTGGACCTTGCGCAGTGCGCCGGGCAGGTCCGGTCCCTCAGCCCTGGTCAGCAGGTCCAGCATCTCCTGGGCCTGCCGTTCGCTCAGCCGCAGGGCGACCCTGAGCCGCGGCGGAGTGGCGGCGGAGTCCAGATGCACACCGACCCGTGCACGTGGCCCGGCAGCACGGCCTGCCATACGGCCTGCCGCGGGGCCCTTGGGCCGCAGCCGGACGAACCGGCGGCCGGGAGCCGCGCCTGGCCGGGCCGTCGGCCCGCCGTGCCTGGACTCGGGTGCGGACCGGCCCAGGCCTGGCTCGCCGAGCAGCAGTCCTGCGATCTCGGGGGTGAGCGGGGTCACTTCCTCGGCGATGCCTTCCGCTGTCCCGGCACCCTCGCGGAGGGTGTCGTCGTGGCGGAGGTGCCCGAGGTGGCCGCCGGGAAGCATCTCGTAGAGGTGGGCTTCGGCGGTCGTGGGCCAGTGCCGTACACCGCGGTCGAGCAGGTGCGACTCCAGCGTCCCGCCGTCGGACCACGGCACCGCGCGCGCCACCTGCCTGCTGACCTGGATCTCGAACGGCCGTGTGTACTTGAGGAAGCGGTAGCGGGGGGCGGCCGCCCGCGGCATCAGCACCCACACCCCGCTCTCGTGTTCCGACTCCCGCTCGGGCAGGTCGGCGCGCAGCAGCCGGCCGGGGAGGTGGGCGGCGGCGGCTTCGGCGAAGAACTGCTGCACAGCGGCGTCGAGGAGCAGCCGGTCGTCCTGCACCGCGGCGGGCAGTGCGAGTGCTCGGCGTGCCGTCGTCTCCACGGTGGTGGCCAGCGCCTCCCCGGCGACGTCGGTCTCGGCCTCCGGTGGGACTTCGAGGCCGATGAGCTTCATGCCGACGTCGACGATCGGGCGGGCGATCTGCTTGGCGGGGCCGGGTCCGACCATGGTGCGCAGCAGGTCGGCGATGCGCTCGGCGATGAAGTCGACGACCCGCTGCCGACCAATGATCTTGAGGCCGAGCTTGATCAACGGCAGTGCCGCCATCACGACAGGCAGGAACTGCTGGATCTCCGGCTTCGGGTAGGAGCCCGCGGGGAGTTCGGTGAGCCGTCGGCCCAGTTCGCGTCGGGCCGCGTCGAGTTCGCCGATCGGGTCGGGCGCGTCGGCCTCGGCATCGGATGCCGCCTCCGCGAGCACGCTGTCCGCCGCGATCTCGTCGGGCGCCAGCAGCAGACCGACCACATTGCGGTCGAACTCGCCTGCCAACTGGGACGCGGCCGACGGCTCTGCATCACTGGTACCGGTCGCGCCGGCGGGGGCGTTGGCCGCGCCCGCACCACCGGCGACGCCCAGCTTCTTCGCGATCTGTTCCGCGATGGGCCGCACGGAGGCGGGCAAGCGGTTCATCGCCGATTTGATCACCCGCGCGAGCAGCGGCCGGACGAGACCACCGAGCTTCTTGAGCAGAATCCCAATCGGAAGAATCTTCGAGACTACGCTGATCCCCTTCTTCGCGATCTTGACGACGCCCTTCACCAGGCTGCCCGCCTTCTTCAGCAGACCCCCCAGGAACTGCTCGAACACGACCTCGCGCGACCCGACCGGATCCAGGGCCGGGGCCAACGACTCCAGCAGCGCGTCGAGGTCGCGCGCCGGCATGGCGGTGAGGTCCTCGTGCTCCAGGCGGGCGGTGACTCCGTCGAGCAGCCGATCGGACTGCTCAGCCAGCGACTCGGCCCAGCTCTGCAACCCTGCCTGGGAACCCTCCTTGACCGACCACGCGGTCTCACCCTGCAGGTGCGCTGCGGCAGCATCATCCACCAGCTGAGCCACGGCGTCTTCGAACTCGTCGTCGGCAAGCTCGCCGAGGAGTTCGGTGAGCACGTCTTCGCCCGCGTCGGCCTCCTCGGTGTGCAGTCCCGAGCCGAACGGCGAGTCGAGCACCACACCGCTCGCCTGCTGTGGACGTTCCCCCGCATCGGCCGGGTCCGCCGACAAACCGGCGAAGCCCGCGAACGGGGATTGCAGTTCGGGTGCGGTCGGGCTCGTGGCCAACACGTCCATCGCCCTGCCTCCTTGTCCTCCGATGCGGAGGTGGGCAACAGGGTGCGGGACGTCCGTAGCGCATCGCGTCAATCGGTCGTCTCCGCATCCGTGGGATCCGCCGTCAACTCCCCAAGGACGGTGGCGAGGACGGCACAGGCCTCCTCCGCCGAGCCTGCCGCGATGCGCCGCACGGGCCCGGGCGACCCCGGCTCGGCCCCCACCAGCAGCACGGCGACCACCTTGCCGTCGTGCAGCCAAGCCCGTACGACGACGACGCGCCACGGCTGGGATTCCATGGCCGCGAGTATCCGAACGGCCCGTCTCGCTTCCATCAACATGTAGGAGGCGACGACGGATTGACGCTCCCTCACACGGTGCGAGGATAGAGTCCGCGAACTACGCGGAGGAGGTGCACATGCCGCACCCTCCCTGGCCCGATTCCGCAGCCTGCTCCGCTCCCATGCTGGTTCACCTCCTCAACGGCTTCCGGCTCGACATCGGGCACCACGAAGTCGTACTCCCGGCCCACGCCCAGCGGGTGGTGGCGTTCCTGGCACTGTCGCGCCCGTCCGGGATGACGCAGCACCGCACGGCGTTGGCCGAGCAGCTCTGGTGCGACGGTCCGCGCCCACGTGCCCAGGCGAGCCTGCGCACGGCGATCTGGCGGATCCGACAGGCCGACGACCGACTCGTGCACGCCGACCGTGCGCACGTGTACCTCGACGCACTCGTCGAAGTCGACGTCGAACGCAGCCTGTGCCAGGCCGCAAGGCTGCTCAACGAGGACGGCGATCTCGCACCGGACGACACGGCGACCACAGGCCTGGTCGCGGACCTCCTGCCGGACTGGGAGGAGGAATGGCTGATCGTGGAACGAGAGCGCATCCGTCAAGTGCGGATCCACGCTCTCGTCGCACTGTCCCACCGGCTGCGCCGACTCGGTCGGTTCGTCCCGGCCCTCAACGCCGCCTACACGGCCATCACCGCAGAGCCCCTGCAGGAGTCGGCCCGCGTCGCGTTGGTCGAAGTCCACCTGGCAGAAGGCAACATCGTGGAGGCCTGCAGACAAGTCGACCGGTACGCACGGCTCCTGTGGGATGAGATGCAGCTGACCCCCTCCCACGCCCTGACGGGCCGCGTGCCTTGGCCGGCAAGCGGACCCGTCGCCACGAAGCAGCCGGACAACGCGCGGTCGGACCAGGGTTACCTCCGCATGCCCCACGCAGATGAACCGGACGGGCGTAGCGGCAGCGATGTCCACCCGGACCGAGTTCGGCCGTCCCGGGGACCTTAGGAGTTCCACGACGGGGGCTGTCCGGCCCGATTCGTCATCGCAGCAGCTAAGCGATCTTGAGTACTTGGGTTGTGGTTGGTGCCATCGCAGCGGCTCCTCGTGTGAGGGCGCGGTCGACGGCGTCGTGCAGTTGCTCGGTGGTGTAGGCGCGGGCGGGCATGTCCTGTATTGGACTGAACGCCACACGAACTCGATGCGGTTCAACCCCGGTGATCTGGACGGGAGGTGGCACTGATGGATCCCGACGCCGACTAGCTCCCGGCGTCGCCCCCCTTGAAGAGCCGGGCGTGGTGGATGGAGGGCTTGTCCAGCACGATGGCGGCCGCCGCGCTGCCCTGGCCGCACGGCCTGTTCAGTTCCCGCGCAAAATGGGCGGCCGCTTCCCGGTGGGTCTCGTTGCCCTCCCCCAGCCGCGCGTTCTCGCGCCGCAGGCGTTTGAGCTCGTCGTTGTCGTTGGCGGTCATGCTGGCATCATTTCCGCCGTCCGCTGTTTCGCGACGGGCCCTTGTCATCGCGGTCTTTTGTGCGCAGCGTCATTTCCGCGGTCACGCCAGAGCCGATCCGCACCCACGAGAGAGACATCGCGAGTGACTACCAGGTCCCCCGCGGCACACGTACGCGTGCGTGGCAGGATGGGCAACCGGCCTTGTACGTCCAGCAGTTCGGGGCTGCAGCGCACGGGGAAGGGGAAGTCTGGTGAACGGCCTCAACAAGGGGATCGGCAAGGCCGAAGTCGCGCTGAAGTGGGATCCGAGCCCGACGGGGCAGCCGTCCGCCAATCTGGATATCGTCGCCGCCACGTATCTTGCAGGTGATCTGTCCGGTGAGCCCGCGTATGTGGTGCGCTTCGACAGTCGTTCCCCCGACGGCGGCATTTATCTCAACCGGGACAGCAGGGACGGCAAGGGCTTCGGCTGGGACGAGGTCATGACGCTGGAACTCGACCGGCTGGATGGCCGGTATGCGCGCGTAGTGGTCGGTGTCGTCATCCAGCAGCACTCGGAGCGCCGCACTTTTATCAGCGTGCCCAACCCGGGCCTGCGGATCCGGGTGGGTTACACCGTCCTGGCCGAGGACGACTTCGGCGGTGTCCTCGGGGCGACGGCGGCGACCGTCGGGGAGTTCGTACGCGACGAGTCCGGCGGTTGGAACTTCCACCCAGGCGTCCACGGCTTCGAGGACGGCATAGGACAGCACCCCGTCGGACACACGTCTCCCGGACCGGAGAATGATCCGGACGACGACTGGCCGCAGGAGTCCTGATCCGTGGGTGACATCGCCAAGGGTGTCCTCGGGGGCGGGTGGGCATTGGTCGTCGGCTGGGTGCTGCCCACCGCGCTCAATCTCGCGGTCTTCTTCCTTGCTGTCGCCCCAAGCTTGCGGCGGACCGCAGCCATCGAGCGTGTATGGCCCGACACGGCCAGTCAGACTGCTTTGCTGCTCCTGTGTGCCGCCGTTCTCCTCGGCTTCGTACTAAATGCCCTGCAGACCCCCCTCTACCGAATCCTGGAGGGGTATCTGCTGTGGCCGCGCAGAGCATTCGAGCGTGGATGTGGGCGACAGCGGGCCCGCAAAGAAGGGATCGCCGCTCTGATCGCTCACCCGGACGGTCGCACTCCGGTACAGCGCGCGCTCCTCAACGAGCAGTTGGCCCGCTATCCGGCGGACCACGACCAGCTTGCCCCGACGCGGCTCGGCAATGCGATCCGTCGGTTCGAAGAGTACGGCCACAATCGCTTCGGCCTCGATTCTCAGGTGCTTTGGAACGAACTGAGTGCCGTCGCCCCCGTGCAGGCGCGCCGCCAGGTGGAAACGGCACGTACCAGCGTGGACTTCTTCGTGGCGTTGCTATACGGAAACGGGGTTGTGGCGGCCTTTGCTCTTCTGGCTCTGACATCTGCCGAGGCCGAGCGGACCCTGTTGATCGTCACGGGCATCGTGCTGTGTGCACTCATCCCCCTGTGGTACCGCTCTGCGGTCTATGCCACCGATGAGTGGGCCGCCGCAGTGCGGGCCATGGTGAACTTGGGCCGCAAGCCACTGGCCGACGCGCTCGGGCTCGTACTGCCTCAGCGACTGGCCGAGGAACGCGCCATGTGGCAGCTCGTTACCCGGATGTCCCGGCGTCCCTACCGAGATGCTGCAGACGCGGCCTTCGCCCCGTACCGGGCCGCACCACCAGATCTGAACTGTCCACTGCATCCGCCAGTTCCTGGCCCGGAGGCGTGACGCGTGCCGCGCTGGGTCCTCTGGCTGAAGAGTCGCGTTCGTGACCACCGGCAGGTAGTTGCTCCGGCGCCCTTGCTACCCAGCACTCGCCGAGGGGCGGTCGGCTGAAGGCGTCGGTCATGCGGTCCACCCGACAGCCGGTGGCAGTTCTGAGGAAGCCGTCCAGATAGCGAAAGGCACCAGAAGCAGCAGGAACCGGCTCACGATGCGGCACTGTCGGAGAATCAGCGGGGGCGCCTGAAGGAACACGAACGACGCAAACGCGAGCTTACGAGCGCAAGCCGGAACACTGCCTGGCTTTCACCGCCATCGCCGCGACCTTCATACGCCACCGCCTGAACCAACTGACAACGGCTTACAGTTGGTCCCCCACGCTGGCCTGTACTGGAGGATGCATCCCGCCGCCATCCTTGATGTCCTGCTCGCAGGTTCGCCTGTCGTAGGACTGGTCATCGGAATCTTTCGTGGATACCCCTGGCTTCAGCCGGGGGAGGAAACGAAACTCCTGCGGAGCAGGGCATGGAGCTGGGATGCGCCGCCGGGGCGGATCACAGTGCCCTGACCGGCACGTTTGATCGCTACCTTCGGTCTGGCTAGGTTGTGGGTGTGGCCGTGCACCATGCGAAGCGGGCGTTCAGGTACCGCTTCTATCCGAGTGATGTGCAGGCGGCGGAGCTGTTGCGGACGTTCGGTTGCGTCCGCAAGGTCTACAACCTGGCGCTCGCCGCCCGTACCGAGGCGTGGGCACGCAAGGAGCGGGTCAACTACCACGCCACCTCGGCGATGTTGACGGCGTGGAAGAAGACCGGGGAGCTGGCGTTCCTCAACGAGGTGTCGTCGGTGCCGTTGCAGCAGACGCTGCGGCATCTGCAGAGTGCGTTCGCCCACTTCTTCGCGAAGCGGGCGAAGTACCCGCGTTTCAAGTCGCGGAAGAGGTCGCGGAAGTCGGCGGAGTACACCAGCAGCGGGTTCCGTATCCGGGATGGTCGGCTGACTTTGGCGAAGATGGCGGACTCGCTGGATGTCGTGTGGTCCCGGCCGCTGCCCGAAGGAGCAAAGCCGTCCACGGTGACCGTGTCGCAGGACGCGGCCGGGCGCTGGTTCGTCTCGATCCTGTGCGAAGACCCGGCTGTGAAGCCGCTTCCCGCCACGGACGCGGCGGTCGGCATTGACGTCGGTCTGGACCACCTGTTGACCCTGTCCACGGGGGAGAAGGTCGCCAACCCCCGGCATGAGCGCCGTGACCGGGCCCGGCTGGCGAAGGCGCAGCGGGAGTTGTCCCGCAAGGCCAAGGGTTCGGCGAACCGGGACAAGGCCCGTCGTCGCGTCGCCAGGGTCCATGCGCGGATCGCTGACCGGCGCCGGGATCTGCTCCACCAGCTGACGACTCGGCTCGTGCGTGACAATCAAACGCTCGTGATCGAGGACCTGACCGTGACCAACATGGTCAAGAACCGTCCGCTTGCCCGGGCTATTTCGGATGCGGGCTGGCGGGAGTTCCGCTGCCTGCTGGAGTACAAGGCGGCCTGGTACGGGCGGGAAGTGATCGCGGTGGACCGCTTCTTCCCCTCCACCAGGATGTGCTCCGGCTGCGGCACTGTGCGAGAGAGGCTGCCCCTGAGCGTCCGTACCTGGATGTGCGGGGCCTGCGGGGCGGCCCATGACCGGGACGTGAACGCGGCGAACAACCTTCTGGCCGCCGGGCTGGCGGTTTCTGTCTGTGGAGCCGGTGTTAGACCTCAACGGAGCACTCCGGGCGGGCAGTCGGCGGTGAAGCAGAAAACCCCACGGCGCGAGCCGTAGGAATCCTCCTCGTTCACGAGGAGGAGGAAGTCAATGGGAACCAAGAGCACTCCGGCCACCTGTTCAGGATGCTCGACGGCGAGCCAGTCGTCGCCCGTGTGGCTACCGCCCGGCCCGAACGCATCAGAGGAATAGACCGTCTGACAGAGCAACGCCACGCGTTCCTTGTCGACCGCGCAGGCGTCCACCGCAGGGCCGTCCACCTCGTCGGCGCCGTTGAAGCGGTAGTGGAAGTGGACTTGGTCGCCTTGGGAGGGCACCTGCGGGTGGGGCTCAAGGCGCCAGTCGACGACCTCGGCGGTGATGCCGAGAGGCCGCTCCGACGTGTCGACGACCTCTACCCTGACACCGGCCTTACCGCGTTCCGCCGTCGTGTCGGTACAGCCCCAGTGGGAAGAGCAGCCGGACAGGGAGAGAATCACCAGGGCCAACGGAGCAACGGTCAGTGCCCGTGCGGGGAACACTCAGATGACCTCCAGTCAGGGGGATCCGAGCAGCGTATCCCGGAGCCTGGAGCCCACGGATGACAGCTACGAACGCCCGCGGCGGCGAACCCTCCCCGATCGTGAACGCCACCCTCTACGACAACCGCACGGGTGTCACGTGGACACGGACACGCTCGGCCTGATCCTGGCCGTCACCGATGAATCGGGGAGAACAGCCTGAACGTTGATCAGACGCTCTCTTACGGCTGGGGCGCGGGTTGCTCTCCCGAGCCTCGGATGATCAGCCGGGTGGGAACGGAGATGGTGCGAGCGCGGGAGCGGTCGCCGTCGAGGCGGGCCAGGGCGGTGGCCGCGGCGCTGCGGCCGAGTTCTTCGGGGTCCTGGGCGACGACGGTCAGGGCCGGTTCGAGGGCCTCGGCGAGTGATACGTCGTCGAAGGCGACGACTGCCACGTCCTTGCGCTTGCTGCGTGCGAGTTCGGCGACGATGCCGAGCGCCATGATGTTGTTGCCGGCGAACAGGGCGGTAGGGGGATCGGCCAGGTCGAGGAGTTGGGCGGTCGCGGCCTGGGCGCCCGGCTGGTCGTGGGCGTTGGCGACGAGCGAGCGGTCGTAGGGGATGTCGGCTTCCTGCAGGGCGGCGCGGTATCCGGCGAGGCGTTCGCGGCGGGTGTACAGCTTGACGGGCAGGTCGCCGACGAAGCCGATGCGGTGGTGTCCGTGGGCGATGAGGTGGGCGATGCCGTCCTGGGCCCCCGCGCGGTTGGAACTGACGATGCTGTCGGCGGGCAGGCCGACTCCCGGTCGGTCGAGGAAGACGATGGGCAGTCCTGCCGTGCGGTGCGACTTGAGGTGGGAGTGGTCGGCGCCGACGGACGGCACGACGATGAGGATGCTGACGCGCCGGGCGAGGAACTTGTCCGTCAGGGCACGTTCACGTTCGGGGTCGTCCGCGGAGGAGCCCATGAGCAGGGTCAGTCCGCGTTCGCCGACGACATCCTCTATGGCGCGGGCCACGGCTCCGAAGAAGGGGTTGGCGAGGTCGGGGATGACCAGGCCGATGGTGGTGTCCGGACCGCCGACGCGGATGTTGCGGGCCATGAGGTTCGGCTGGAAGCCGAGCTTGGCGACGGCGGCGAGTACCTGTTCCCTGGTCTCGGCGGAGGCGGGTCCGTCCTCGTTGAGGACGCGGGAGACGGTCTTGGCGCTGACGCCCACTTCTCGGGCGACGTCTGCCAGGGTCGGGCGGCGGTTCGCTGCCATGGAGGAAACAGTCTCCTGTGCTCGTCGGTCCGGCCGCGGCCTCGGCCGGAACCTGTGAGTGCTTCAGTTGGCCTGGACTCCCGCGGCCTTCGCGGCCTTGGAATCCGCCACGACAGTACCTCCGGCCTCGTCGACGGTGAGCGCGCCGGTCATGATGGCGACGACCTCCGCCATGGAGTAGTCGGAGGGCTTGATCACGGCCGCGCGCCTGCCCAGGCGGTGGACGTGGATCCGGTCGGCGATCTCGAAGACGTGGGGCATGTTGTGGCTGATCAGGACGACCGGCATGCCCTTGTCGCGAACCCGGCGGATGAGGTCGAGGACCTGGCCGGACTCCTTGACGCCGAGGGCGGCGGTGGGTTCGTCCATGACGACGACGGAGCGGGCCCAGGCGACGGCGCGGGCGACCGCGACGGCCTGCCGCTGTCCGCCGGAGAGCGTCTCGACCGACTGGGTGAGTGAGCGCAGGCCGATCTTCAGGTCGGCCATGTGCTCGGCGGCCTCCTGACGCATGCGCTTCTTGTCGAGCATGCGGAAGGTGCTGCCGAGGATGCCGGGGCGGCGCAGTTCGCGGCCGAGGAACACATTGGAGGCGATGTCCATGGAGGCCGCCACCGCGAGGTCCTGATACACGGTCTCGATGCCGTGGGCGCGGGCGCTCTGCGGGCCGGAGAAGCTGATGGGTTTGCCGTTGAGCCGTATCTCGCCCGCGTCGGGGGTCACCGCGCCGGTGAGGGCCTTGATGAGGCTGGTCTTTCCGGCGCCGTTGTCGCCGATGACGGCGAGGACCTCGCCGGGCAGCAGGTCGAAGTCGGCGCCGTCGATGGCGGTGACGTGGCCGTAGCGCTTGACCAGACCGCGGGCCTGCAGGACAGGGGTGGGGTTGCCGGTGGCGGTCATCGGGCCTTCTTCCGGGAGATCTGGTCGACGGTCACCGCGAGGATCACCAGGACGCCGGTGATCAGGGTCTGGTAGATGGAGGCGACGCCCATCAGCTGCAGGCCGTTGCGGAAGACGCCGACGATGAGGACGCCGATGAACGTGCCCAGCACCGAGCCGCGGCCGCCGAAGAGGCTGGTGCCGCCGAGGACCACGGCGGTGATGCTGTCGAGGTTGTCGGTCTGTCCTGCCTGCGGGTCGCCGACGCCGGTGCGGGAGATGAGCAGCAGGGCGGCGATGCCGTAGAGGATGCCGGCCACGGTGTAGACGCCGATGGTCAGCCGGGAGGTGCGGATGCCGTTCAGCCGGGCCGCTTCCGGGCTGTTGCCCAGGGCGTAGACGTGCCGGCCCCAGCCGGTGTTGCTCAGCGCGTAGGCGAGGAGGAGGAACAGGGCGATGGTGACCAGGGATCCGTAGGTGATGTCGGTGTGGCCGAGCGGGAAGGTCTCACCGAGGGCCGTCAGCGGGCCCGGCAGGTTGGTGACCGTCTGCTCTTCGGAGTAGATGTGCGTCAGCGCGAACGCCACGTTGAGCATGCCGAGGGTGACGATGAACGGCGG
This sequence comes from Streptomyces sp. NBC_00019, assembly GCF_045041015.1. Lineage (NCBI taxonomy): Bacteria > Bacillati > Actinomycetota > Actinomycetes > Kitasatosporales > Streptomycetaceae > Streptomyces > Streptomyces sp. NBC_00019. Next base: position 648,106 of record NZ_CP108302.1, on the reverse strand, counting down.
CAGCGGGATCTTCTGCACCAGTGTCCCGTTGAGCAGTCCGAAGCCGCCGCAGACGACCAGGCCCAGCGCGATCGCGACCAGCGGGGGCAGGGAGCCCTCTGCCGCCATCTTGGCGATCACGATGCTGCCGAACGCCATCACCGCACCGCAGGACAGGTCGATGCCCGCGGTGAGGATGATCAGGGTCTGGCCGATGGCGAGGGTGCCGACGACCATGACCTGCTGCACGATCAGGGAGAAGTTCCCGCCGGTGAGGAACTGGTCGGTCGAGACCGAGAAGAAGACACAGGCCAGCAGGAGGGCGGCCAGCGGGCCGGTGGTCGGTGCCGTGAGCAGTCGGCGGGCCGTGGTCGGTGCTTTGAGGTCGGCGTACGGCGAGGACGTGTCCGGGGGTGTGGTCGTGGCTGTCATGCGAAGTCCTTGTCGAAAGACAGAAGTCGTTGTCCCCTCCGGCCGCAGGAGATGCGGACAAGCGGGCGGCCGCCCCCCGGTCAGGGAGGAAGGGGCGGCCGCCCCGCTGAGAGGACAGGCGGAGTCGTACGGTCCTCAGGGGCCGGCTCAGCCCCAGCAGTTCTCCAGGCCGTAGGCGGTGTCCTTGGACGTGACGCCGTCCTGTGCCTTGTCGGTGATCAGGGTGACGCCGGTGTCGGTGTAACCGGACGCCTTCTTGCCGTCCTTGGCGTACGTCGCGACCGCCTTGACGCCCTCGGCGGCCATCTTCAGCGGGTACTGCTGCGAGGTCGCGGCGATCTTGCCGTCCTTGACGGCCTGGGTGCCGGTGCAGCCGCCGTCGACGGAGACGATCAGCACGTCCTTCTCCCGGCCCTTGGCCTTGAGCGCGGTGTACGCGCCCAGCGCGGCCGGCTCGTTGATCGTGTATACGACGTTGATGTCCGGCTCCTTCTGGAGGCAGTTCTCCATCGCCGTCTGGCCCTTGGCCTGGTCGCCGCCGGTGTCCTGGGCGCAGGCGACGTCCTTTTCGGTGGCGCCGAAGCCCTTCAGGAAGCCTTCGTGCCGCTGGACGCCGACGGAGACGCCCGGCGCGAGGTCGAGGGCGGCTATCTTCGCGGTCTTGCCCTTCATGGCGGCCTTGGCGTACTCGCCGATCAGCTCGCCCGCCTTGACGTTGTCGGTGGCGAAGAGGGCGTCGACGGCGCTCTCCGGCTCGGTCGGGGTGTCCAGGGCGATGACCAGGACACCCTTGGCCTTGGCCTTCTCGATCGCCGGCACGATCGCCTTGGAGTCGCTCGGCGTGATCAGGATGCCCTTCACTCCGGCGGCGACCATGTTCTCGATGGCGGTGACCTGACCGGCGTTGTCCCCGTCGAACTTGCCTGCGGCGGTGGACAGTTCGACCCCGTTCTCCTTGGCGGCCTTCTCCGCGCCCTCCTTCATCTTCACGAAGAACGGGTTGGTGTCGGTCTTCGTGATCAGACCGACCTTGACGGTGCCCGAACCCGAGCTCGCGGAGTCCGATCCGGATCCGGATCCACAGGCGGTCAGGGTGAGCGCCGCGACACCCGTGCAAGCGGCGACTCTGAGCAAGGAGGACGGCAGACGAGAGATGCGTGACATGAACAACTCCTGCGGGATCGCGGGCGAGCGGCCGGCATCGGGCATGCCGTCCCGAAGTGTCATCGTTGACTTATGTCATCGTTGACACTGCTTGGCCAGGATGATGGACTCCGCTTCCGGGCAACGTCAATGCCTTGTGCCCGTCACAAATCGGCAACGGTCGTGACCGTCGCCGTCCGAAGCGGTTCGGCGAACGCCCGCGACGTGCCCGTTTCTGTCCGCGCGTTCCCAGAGTTCCGAGAGGGAGCAGCCCATGAGCCCGCGCCAGATCACCGTCCTGGGTGAGTGCGTCGCCGACGCGTTCACCGAACCCGCACCCACCCGTGACGAGCTCGCCCTGCGGGTGCTGCCGGGCGGCGGACCCGCCAACACGGCAGTGGCCCTGGCCCGGCTGGGAACCCCGGCCCGCTTCCTCGCACGGCTGTCCGGCGACGTGTTCGGCCGCCTGTTCCGGACCCACCTGGAAGCGTCCGGCGTCGACCTCTCATGCGCCGTGGACGCCGCCGAGCCCAGCACGCTGGCCGTGGCCGAGCTGGACGCCCAGGGGCAGGCCACGTTCTCCTTCCACGCGCAGGCCACCGCGGACTGGCAGTGGACGGATGCGGAACTGGCCGGGGTGGACCTGGCCGACACCGCCTGCGTGCACACCGGATCACTGGCCCTGGTCAAGGACCCCGGAGCGGGGGTGGTGGAGGACTTCCTGGCCGCAGCCGCCTCCCGGGCCACCATCAGCATCGACCCCAACGTCCGACCGCTCCTGGTGCGTCCCGAGGTCTACCGCGCCCGGCTGGCGCACTGGTGCGGCCTCGCGGACGTGCTGCGGCTGAGCGAGGACGACCTGGAGCTCCTGCTGCCCGGAACACCGCCCGAGCAGGCATGCGACACCTGGCACGCGGCAGGGGCGCGGCTCGTCGTGATCACGCGCGGTGCCGACGGCGCCCTGGCCTCACTCGACGGGGAACGGGTGCAGGTGCCCGCGGTGGCCACGCAGGTCGTCGACACGGTCGGTGCCGGGGACTCCTTCACCGCCGGCCTGCTGCACCACCTCGGCGCCCGTGGGCTTCTGGGTGGCCGGCTGACGGACCTGCGTCTCGGCGATGTCGAGGCAGCCTGCCGCTTCGGCACCCGCGTCGCGGCCCTGACCTGCTCGGTCGCCGGCCCCAACCCACCGTGGCAGAGCCAACTGACGCAGACCGCCACGGCCGACCGCGCATGACGGGCGGGCATACCGCTCAACAGGACATCGCAGCCGCACCGTTGACGCACCGGCCGGATTGCCCCCATCATCGGGCCACTCGCTGTCATCGATGACACAAGTCAACGATGACACCCCTTGCCAATGCCGTGGACGACGGCGTCGACAAGGGCGTCACTTTTCGCCGGACCCGCGCCGGGCAGCAGGCGTCATTGCGCGGACGGCCGCACCACAGGAGACACCTTGAGCTCTGGACGTGTATCCCGGCATGCCCGCATACGGATGATCGCGGCGGTGGCGACCGTCTGCGCCCTGTCGGCGGCCCCGCTCGCCCCCCAGGCCGTCGCCGCCGACACCCCGTCGCACTCCGAGACCTACCGCCCCCAGTTCCACTTCACTCCGGACAAGAACTGGATGAACGACCCCAACGGTCTCGTGTACTTCAAGGGCGAGTACCACCTCTTCTACCAGTACAACCCGGGCGGCAACTCGTGGGGCGACATGTCCTGGGGGCACGCGGTGAGCAAGGACCTCGTGCACTGGAAGGAACTGCCGCTCGCCCTGTCGCACGACGACAACGAGATGGTGTTCTCCGGCAGTGCGGTCGTCGACCGGGACAACACCACCGGGTTCGGCACGAAGAAGAACCCGGCCATGGTGGCGATCTACACCAGCTCCAACAAGGCCACGGGCGTCCAGGCGCAGTCGCTCGCCTACAGCACCGACCGCGGCCGTACCTGGACGAAGTACCAGGGCAATCCCGTCATCGACATCGGCTCCAAGGACTTCCGCGACCCCAAGGTCCAGTGGTACGCGCCGACGAAGAGCTGGCTGATGACGGTGTCGATGTCCGCCGAGCACAAGGTGCGCTTCTACTCGTCCAAGAACCTCAAGGACTGGAAGCTGCAGAGCGAGTTCGGGCCGGCGGGTGCGACGGGCGGGGTGTGGGAGTGCCCGGATCTGTTTCCCCTCGCGGTCGACGGTGACAAGAAGAAGATCAAGTGGGTTCTGGTCGTCAACATCAACCCCGGTGGTATCGCGGGCGGTTCGGCTGCTCAGTACTTCGTCGGCGACTTCGACGGCAAGAAGTTCACCGCCGACGACAAGGGCGCGTACACCCCGCCCACCGGCATGGTGATGCAGGACTTCGAGGGCAGCGACTTCGGTACGTGGACGACCACGGGCACCGCGTTCGGCCAGGCGCCGGCGGCCGGGGCCGTGGACGGTCAGGGCACGGTCGACGGCTTCGACGGCAAGGGTCTCGCCAACAGCTTCCACTCGGGTGACGCCACCACCGGCACCCTGACCTCGCCCTCCTTCACCGTCGACGGCAAGTACCTGAACTTCAAGGTCGGCGGCGGTCGGCACCCGCACGTGGACGGCACCGTCATGGAGCAGGGAGATCCGCCCGCGGGCACGGTCCTCGCCGACTTCGAGGGCGGCACCTACGGCGACTGGACGACGACCGGGGACGCCTTCGGTACCGCACCGGCCACCGGCACCCTCAACAACCAGCAGGAAGTCTCCGGATTCCTGGGCGACGGCCTGGTCAACAGCTTCCTGGACGGCGACACCACGACCGGCACCCTCACTTCGCCCGAGTTCACCGTCGACAAGGACTACGTCAACTTCCTGGTGGGCGGCGGCAATCACCCGGCCGGCTCCGACAACCCGACCGCGGTCGAACTGCTCGTCGACGGCAAGGTGGTCCGCAGCGCCACCGGACGCGATGGCGAGGCACTCAACTGGGCCTCCTGGGACGTCAAGGACCTCGCCGGCAAGAAGGCACAGATCAAGATCGTCGACGACAACAGCGGCGGCTGGGGTCACCTCAACGTCGACCACATCATGCTCTCCGACGCCCAGGCCCGGCCTGTCTCCCAGGAGACGTCCGTCAACCTGATCGTCGACGGCAAGGTCGTCCAAAGCGCCACCGGCTCCAACAGCGAGACCCTGGACTGGGCCTCCTTCGACATGCGCTCCTACGCCGGCAAGGAGGCGCAGATCCAGATCGTCGACATGAACACCGCCGGCTGGGGCCATCTCCTCGCCGACCGGTTCACCGCCGCCGACACGGCCGCGAAGTCCGTCGTCCAGCGCGCCGACTGGGCCGACTACGGCAAGGACTACTACGCGGCGGTGTCCTGGGAGGGCGTGCCGGACGGCAAGCGGTACATGATCGGCTGGATGAACAACTGGGACTACAGCGGCGCGGTCCCCACCACGCCCTGGCGCGGTGCGCAGAGCATCCCCCGGGAGATGACCCTGCGTACGGTCGACGGCCGCATCCGGCTGACCAGCCGGCCCGTGGACAGCGTGACGTCCCTGCGGCACAAGCGCCCGGCGACCGCGGCGGGCGTCACCGTGAAGAACACCTCCAAGACCCTGATCGGCCCCGCGGCCCAGGGCAAGGCCCTCGACATCGAGGCGACCTTCTCCCTCAAGGACGCCGCTCGGTTCGGCCTGAAGGTGCGCACCGGTGCCGGGGGAGAGGAGACCGTCATCGGCTACGACGCCACGACACAGGAGCTGTATGTCGACCGCGCCCACTCCGGCGCTGTCGACTTCAACAGCACCTTCCCCGGCGTCCAGACCGCGCCTCTGAAGGCGAAGAACGGCAAGGTGAAGCTGCGGATCCTCGTCGACTGGTCGTCCGTCGAGGTCTTCGGCGGCAGCGGCGAGGCCGTCATCACCGACCAGATCTTCCCCGACCCCGCCAGCCAGGGAGTGCAGATCTTCGCCGAGAACGGCTCGGTGAAGCTGGACCAGGCCGTCGTCTGGCACCTCGACTCCTACCGCGACTGACGCCGGCTGATCCCGGATTTCCCCGACCGACTTCGACCACGGAGGACACCACACCGTGAACAAGACCCTGCTCGCCGAGTTCACCGCCCGCGAGGGAACGCAGGAGGAGGTATCCCGCCTGCTCCTGGAGTACGCCGAGAAGGTGCGCGAGGAAGAAGGCAACATCGCCTTCGACGTCTACACCAGGTCGGCGAACCCACGCGCCTTCTGGATCTTCGAGGTGTACCGCGACGAGGACGCCTTCCAAGCGCACTTGAAGGCGCCGTACGGCGGTCCGTTCAACGCGGTGCTCGTCCCGCTGATCGAGGAAGACGCTTCGGTGTTGACTTTCCTCGATCCGGTGACCTGACCTGACCCGACCTTGCCCGATCCGGTGACCGACGTCGGCCGGGACCGCGCTGCGGGCCCGGCATCGGCGCATTGTCATGCCACTGCCCAATTCGGCGATCGCCCCGGTGGCGAACGGGCCTGGAACGGCTCGGCGGCAAGCGCCAGGCAGGGGTGTCGGCCCGGGTCTTGTGCCGGGTCCCCGCACTCACAGCAGCGCACCGGCACCCCGTGGACTCATTCCTCCAGAAGGAGAAGGATGGGCGACATGACACTGCCTGCCCTGCCCGAGGAGTCCTTCCGGCGCGTGCTCTGCGTCGTCGCGCACCCGGACGACATGGAGTACGGCACGTCCGCGGTCGTCGCCCGCTGGACCGCGCGCGGCATCGAGGTCGGTTATCTCCTGCTCACCCGCGGTGAGGCAGGCATGCCGAATCCTCCCGAGGAGACCGCGCGCCTGCGTGTCGCCGAGCAGCAGGCCGCCTGCGCTGTGGTCGGCGTCAAGCACCTGACCGTCCTCGAACATCCGGACGGCGTGCTCGTCCACGGCCTCGACCTGCGCCGGGACATCTGCCGGGAGATCCGCAGGTTCAAGCCCGACGTCGTACTCGGCAGCGGTTACGACATCGAGACGCCCTTCGGCTTCGACCAGGCCGACCACCGCGCGGCCGGGCTCGCGACGCTCGACGCGGTGCGCGACGCGGGCAACCGGTGGGTCTTCCCGGAGCAGGTCGACGAGGAGGACCTCGAAGCGCACTCCGTGCGCTGGCTCCTCATCCCCGGCCTCGCCGGCTCCGGTGCGACCCACGGCGTCGAGATCACGGGTGAGCCGCTGCGCCGCGGTGTCGCCTCGCTCGAGGCGCACGCTGCGTACCTGGCCGCGCTCCCGGACCACCCCGCTCCCGCGGACTTCATCCCGATGTTCGCCGCGATGAGCGGCAAGGCCATGGGCGTCGAGCACGCCGTCCTGTTCCGCGCCCACGACCTGCAGGCGCCACCGGAGTTCTTTACCGAAGCCATGAAGGACTGACCCGGGGGCGCCCGGTGACGAGGTGCCCGCCCCACCCTTGAGTCAGGGGCAGTCCTGCGGAGTGAGCAGGACGATCGGGATTTCGCGGCTGGTCTTCTGTGCGTACTCGTCGTACAGCGGGAAGATGCGCGCCATCTGGGGCCACAGGACCTCACGTTCGGCCGGGGACGCGACCCGGGCGCGCGCGGTGAACCGGCGGCCGCCGACCTGCACCCCGACGCTCGGGTCCGCCTGGAGGTTCTTGAACCACGCCGGATCCTCGTCGGCACCGCCTTTGGAGGCGACGACGACGAAGTCCTCGTCCGCGGTGCCGTAGATCAGGCATGTGCGGCGCGGGATGCCGGTCCTGCGTCCGGTGGTGGCGAGCAGGAGCGTGTAGACACCGTTCGACTCGTGCCCTTCGGTGCCGCCCGAGGCCAGATACGTACGAGTCTGCTCGGCGACCCAGTCCCATTGCGAGTCGGTGGCGTGGTCAAGGTCATCGGCGACAGCCATGACGACGGTCCTTTCTGGTGGCACGCGGCCCGTCGTGGCCGCTCGTGTCCCTGGGACGGAGCTGGCGCCATGTTCTCGACACACGACGTCTGTGATGGCAGTCACTGCGGCTTGCACCTCATCCGCGACCCAGCATGGTGAGCCACTGGGCCACGACGGCGTCGATGAAGGCGTCGGTGACCTGGCCACGGTCGAGGAAGAGCCGGGCGAGGACGGGTCCGTAGAGCAGGGTGAACTCGTCGTCGCTGATCTGGATGCCCGCGGGTTCCAGCAGTTTGTTGAAGTCGGTGTGGCGGTCCTCGCCGATGCGGACCAGTGCCCTCGCGCTGTCGGGGTCGTGGTCGGCCTGGGCGGCGACGGCCAGAGCCGCGGTGCGCACGGCAGGCACGCTGACCCTGGCGAATGAGCCCGTACCGGGTCGGTGAGCACCCGCGCCAGGGCCTTGCCGCTGGGGGCTATGGCACCCGTGGTGCGCAGATCGCGGGCTGCCTCGATCAGGAACATCCAGCCTTCGGCATTGCGCTGCGCCAGGACACGGTCGTGGGAGGTGGTCCAGTCGTTCATGGAATTGACGCTAGAAAGCCGCGTCCGGCATCGAATCCGCCGTCTTGCGGCGGCGTACCCCTACGAAAGTAGGGGGTAGGCGGCGCCGATCGTCGGATGGAAGGGAGCAGGAGTCTGTCTAGGATCACGAAGGTGAGCGGGAGCAAGGCCTCAAGGCGGCAGCGGCCGCCGGACGTGCAGGACTCGTCGCGGTCTTTGCGCTGGCCGCCGCGCTGAACGGTGCGTCGATCAGCGGCGGTCGCTACCTGGTGCCGGTCATCGCCTCCGCGGTGGTGTGCGCGGTGGCCTTGCTCGTGCCGCGGCTGAGATGGTCTCTCGCGCCCTTCCTGGTCACCGCGGTCACCGCGGTGGTGGGGATGGCTCACGGTGCCGCTGCTGTGTGTCGTCATGTTCGATCTGGCGGTGGCCCGCCGGATGCGGGTGGCGGTGGGCTGCGCCGCCGTCGCGCTGGGCGCCAATCTGCTCGGCTGCCCGGCGACCCGGGTGTGGGCCGAGCAACGGTATGTGTCCGCGCTGTTCGTGCTGCTCCTCGCCGTCGTCCTCGGACTGTGGCTCGGCAACCGGCGGGGGCTGATCCAGGCGCTGGCCGCCGACATGGAGCATCTGCGCGTCGAGTCACAGCTACGGGAGGAAGCGGCTCGCATCGCGGAACGGTCCCGTATCTCCGCCGAGATGCACGACGTCCTGGCCCATCGCCTGAGCCTGATCGCGCTGCACACCGGCGTGCTGGCCACCAAGGGCGACACGCTGCCCGCACCGGTCGTCGAACGACTCGGTCTGCTGCGCACGGCGTCCGTCGAAGCACTCACCGATCTGCGCGACGTTCTCGGAGTGCTGCGCGACCCCGACGCCGCGCCGGCCGACGCGGGGCTCACGCCGGTGATGAGGGACGTAGCGGAACTGGCGGACGAGGCCCGCGCCGCCGGCCAGCACGTCCAGCTGACCACCGACGGTCTTCCCGAACAGGCTCCCACCACCCACCGCCTAGCCGTGCACCGCGTCGTCCAGGAAGCACTGACCAACGCCCGAAAATACGCCGACGGTGCTCCGGTGACCGTACGCATCGACTACCGGCCGCCCGCCACCCTCGTCGAAGTCACCAACCCTCGTGGCACTCCCCGCACGGACACCGTCGGCAGCGGCTACGGACTCGTCGGCCTGCGCGAACGCGTCACCACTCTCGGCGGCCACCTCAACGCCGGACCCGGCCGGCGCGGGCACCTGGCGCGTGGCCGCCCACATCCCCCACCCCGTCGGCATCGAGCAGAACGGCTCCCCCACATGATCCGCGCCATGATCGTCGACGACGATCCCCTGGTCCGCCTCGGCCTGACCGACCTCCTCGACGGCGACCAGGGCATCGAAGTGGTCGCCCAGGCTGCCGACGGCCTGCAGGCCATCGAGCAGGCCACCGCGCACCGCATCGACATCGCCCTCGTCGACGTACGCATGCCCCGCATGGACGGCATCACCGCCACCGCCCGGCTACGGGCCCTCACCCACCCGCCCAGGGTGATCACCCTGATCACTTTCGACCTCGACGAATACGTCTACGACGCGCTTGCCGCCGGAGCCGACGGGTTCCTGCTCAAGGACACCGACCCCGCCGAAATACTGCGCGCCGTCCACCTGGTGGCCGCCGGCTCGGCCATGCTCCACCCAAGCGCGGCCCGCCGCCTCATCGACCGTTACCACGCCACCAACCAGCCCCAAGTCATCGCAGCCCAGGCCCGCTTGGAGCGGCTCACCCCTCGCGAACGCGACGTACTCGCTCTGCTCGCCCAGGGCGACACCAACGCGGACATCGCCACCCGTCTCGCCATGCGCGAGAGCACCGTCAAGGCCCACGTGAGCCGCATCCTGACCGCGCTGGAGGTCACCAACCGCGTCCAAGCCGCCCTCCTGGCCCGCGACGCAGGCCTCACCACCTGACCCGAGCACTTTGCTCGTCAGGTGGTCGGCCTCTTTGTTGAGCTGTCCGACGACGGCCTTGCGGCGCAGGCCTTCGCCGACGCGGTGGTCCCAGGCGCGGAACGCGCGTGCGGTGGGTTCGAGTAGGGCAGCGCCGGACCAGGCGGTCCCACTGAGGGCGCGCGTTGCCGTACGGCGGTCCGTAGCGAGGTCGCTCCGGGACAGGTCTGCGGTGGGGGTCAGGCGCGGTTTCGGCGCTGGTCTTCGCTGCGTCGACGGAGTCGGTCGTTGTGGTGGGTGAGGTCGTCGACGCGTGCGGCGAGGCCGGGGTGGCCTGTCAGGTACGGGTGCGCGTCCGTCAGGGGGGCGACGAGGGCGGCCGGATCGTTGTCGGCTAGGGCTGCGGTGAGTGCGGCCAGCGGGGTCCGGGCGGCGGTGGGGAGGTCGGTGAGTGCGGTGATCTGGCCGGCGAGCTGGCGCAGGGTGGCGGCGTTGGCGCGGGCCCAGGCGGTGACGGTGCGGTCGGCGGCGCGGCGGTCGCGGGTGGCTGTCACTCGCTGCTCGCCTGTTGACCCCGGCGTTCCGGGGCGGACGCGCAGGTAGCGGCGTTCGGCAGCCTGGCGGCTGGAGACGCCGAGAGGGTGGGCGAGGTCGGCCCAGCTGGCGCCCGCCTCCCGTGCGGCTTCGATCAGGCCTGGCTCCCACTCGGCGAGTTGCTCGCGTGCCTCGCGCAGCAGCAGGAGCACGGCGAGTGCCTGCTCGGAACTGCTCTGATCGGGCTCAGGGAGCGTGTCGTCCTGCGTGGCCTGGGCGGTGTGCAGGGCCTCGTGGATCGTGTCCAGCGCTGCCGCGGCGGCGAGAAACGACGCCGGTGAGAGGCCGCGGGAGTGGGGGATGGGCTGATCGTCCCTGGTCATCGGGCCTCCACACTGCTGTCGTCGCCTCGACGACAGAGAACTTGTCATCACTTGGATGACATGTTACAACGATGGCAGGTAAACGCATTGGCACAGTGCCCGACCCGAATGCTGGAGGTGTTTGACGATGTTGATGCGTACCGACCCTTTCCGCGAGCTCGACCGGCTCACCCAGCAGCTCCTGAACACGAACGGCACCTGGTCGCGGCCGTCGGCGATGCCGATGGACGCCTACCGCGAGGGCGAGGAGTACGTGATGGCCTTCGATGTGCCCGGTGTGGCCGCGGACGCGATCGACATCGACGTCGAGCGGAACATGCTGACCGTCAAGGCCGAGCGCCGTCCCGTCACCAAGGCGGACGACGTGCAGATGGAGCTCTCCGAGCGGCCGCTGGGCGTCTTCTCCCGCCAGGTCGTACTCGCCGACAGCCTGGACACCGAGCACATCAAGGCGGATTACGACGCAGGGGTGCTGACCCTGCGTATCCCGATCGCCGAGCGCGCCAAGCCCCGCAAGATCGCCATCGGCGGCGGGTCTTCGCGCAAGGAGATCAGCGGCTGAGTCCCCTTCCGGTCGCACCGGAGGACGGGGACGGCCTCCCCGTGAGCGGCCCCGTCCTCCGCTCGCCGCCGTACAGCAGGCAGGCAAGGGAGCAGCAATGGTGATGCGATGGCAGGCGTTCCTTGACCAGGTCAAGGAACGCGGCGGATACGAGAGCACCGAGGAAGCCGCGCGGGTGGCCCGCACAGTGTTGGCGCTCCTGGGTGCGCACGTGGTGGGCGAGGTGAGGGCGGAACTGGCCGCCCGGCTGCCGGAGGAGCTGGCCCTCGTGCTGGTCAATCCGCTCCAGGCGCGCGAGCCGCTGTCCCCCGAGCGGTTCGTGAGGGCCACCGCTGCATGGATCGAGGGAGCAACCGAACGGACCGCCGCCTGGGACGTGAGCGCCGTGCTCAGCGTGGCCGCCGATGCGGCGGGCGAGGAGCTGACTGGCCGCATACTGCTCCAACTCCCAGCGGGCTGCCGTCCTGCGCATCGTGGCACAGCTCGCCGGCGAGGAACTCCTCAGCCGAATCCTCGCCCAACTCCCCGCCGGCTACGCCCTGCTGTTCGGCCGTGCGGAGCTGACCACCTGCATCCCGTCCCGCAGTGCTGTGGGCCCGTGACAGCAAGACCGTGCAGGATGTCCGTCGAGGTGTGTGGCTATGGAGAGCGGATCTGCTTTTCCGTACGGGGAACGTCGACTCGTCACTGCGGAAGCGGTCGTCCGGGCTCTTCGTGATGGCGATCCGGACTTCCCCCTGCTGCTGAAGCACTTCGTTCTGGCGGCTGACGGCCCCGCCCTGTTGGCCCTGCGGGACGAACTCACGGTGGTCGCTTTGGCGGTGCTGCCGGAGTTCAACTGAGCGGCTGGTGGGGCCCGTTTTGACGGGGCCGGGATTCGGTGGCTGCTGGAGCCGTCCCTATTCGAGTATGCGACCGTCGCCGTCCGCCGCCAGGCTCCCTCGGCCACGGGCGCGGAGCGCGATCTGGCCACCCGCCTGCTGGCGACCTTGTGGACGGCCGGGGTGGTGGCCGGCGTCGACACCGAGGACTGGATCCACAACGCCCCCGAACTCCCTGGGATCTGCCTGCGCATGGCCGCCCAGGTGGTGAACGGGGCGGAGCCCCGACCACCAGGGTGACCAGTACCGCCGCGGTCGCCTCTGCTGTGCAGCCTTCGCGCTGGCCCGATCCCTGAGCGGCACTGGAGCGGGCCGGGGAAGCAGGACCCGGTTTGTCGGCATGGCAGACATGGCGCGGCCGTAGTGGGAGGCTTCCAGCATCCGGCCGCCGCCGCTCATGCGGCGGCGGGCGAAGTGCGAGGACTGTGCTCCCCCTCGCAACGGTCCTCGCGCGGGATGGCCTCCGACGTCGGCGCTGCGGGAGTTGCCCCGGCACCGGAGGGCAGAGGCTGGAGCCGTGTTGTCGGCGATGCGGCTCCAGCCGGGGGTCGGTGTGCACTTGTCCCAGGCCGGGCTGGCCAGGCTTTTGGGCCGAAGGAGCGGGCCGACAACGATCCGGATCGGAGAGCCTGACGGGTCGGCCGGGATCTCTCCACGACTCAACGTCGCGGCAGGGGCGCGTCCCTGGCCAGCTGCCGACTCTGGCAGGCGTGGAGTGTTCCGTCGTTCTCGGCCTGCTGAGACTGCGATCGCGCGCCGTACCGCTCTGCCCGGCGGGCCGTCCTGGACCGTGTGGTGGTTGCGGCCTTGCATGATCACCCCTGTTCGGGTGGTCGAGGTCGATGCTCCGGTGAGTCGCGGCATGCCCTACATGACGGAAGAAGCCGGGACCCGCGAGGAAGAACCCCGCTCGCGGCGTAAGTTCGGAGATGGCGGGTGGGCCGACCCTGGATCGGAATCAGTCCAGGGTCTGGGCGGTGTACAGGGCGCCAAGGCCTGCGGCGAGTGCGCCGAGCAGGAGCCGTAGGGCTCGTTCGGGCAGACGGGGTTGGAGGCGGGCGCCGAGGTAGCCGCCGATCAGTCCGCCGGTGCCGCAGGCGAGTCCGAGCCACCAGTTGGGGGCGACGTCTCCGGAGCTGACGAGGGAGAGCAGCGCGTAGGCGGCGGCGCCGACGAGGGAGGTGGCGAACGTGGCGGCGAGTGCGGCCGGGGCGACGCGGGCGACGGGCAGGCCGCGCCCGGCGAGGATCGGTCCGAGGAGGGAGCCGCCGCCGATGCCGTAGATGCCGCCGACCACTCCGACCGCCAGGGCGAGGCCGGTGAGTGTGCGTGGGCTCAACTCGCCTGCGGGCGGCGGCCGGTGACGAGCGGGGGTGAGGGCGCGCAGGCACAGCCACAGGCCGAGCGGCAGCAGCAGGGCGGCGATCAGGAGCCGGAAGACGCTCGGGCCGGGGAGGGCGAAGACGCGGATGGCGGCACCGAGGACGACGCCGGGCAGGGTGCCCAGGACCAGGCGCCGGGCGAGATCGCCGCGCAGGGCCCCGTCGCGGCGGTAGCGCCACAGAGCTCCTGGTCCGGCGACGACGTTGTACAGCAGGTTGGTCGGGGTGACCGCGGGATTGGGCACGCCGAAGACGCTCAGCTGGATGGGGAGGAGGAACACTGCTCCGGACACACCGACCGGGGCCGTCACGGTCGCGATCAACAGGCCAACGGCCAGCCCTCCCGCCCATGTCCAGTCCACCGTTGCCCCTGCTGGTCGATTGCCTGACCAGTATCAGTGCCCTGGACGGTGCTGAGGGCGGTCTGCAACGAGATGTTCATGAGCAGCAGGCGCAGCCCGGCCCGCAGCCGCACGCGTCCGCGTCGTCGTTAGGCGGGGCGGCCGCGGCCGCGGGTGCCGTTGCCGGGGCGCAGCAGCCTTTGCCCTGCCAGGCGTCGCGGCCTTCCTTGACGGCGAGGGCGGCGATGGCGAGGGCGGCGATGGGGTCGGCCCAGGACCAGCCGAGGGTGGCGTTGAGGACCAGGCCGGCCAGGAGCACGGCCGAGAGGTAGGTGCACAGCAGGGTCTGCTTGGAGTCGGCGACGGCGGAGGCGGAGCCGAGTTCCTGCCCGGTGCGCCGCTGGGCAGCGGACAGGAACGGCATCACCGCCAGGGAGAGGGCGGCGAGCACGATGCCCGGCAGGGAACGCTCTGCCTCGCCGGTGCCGGTCAGCGCGCGGACGGCGTCGATGGCCACGTATGCGGCGAGCACGAAGAAGGAGACCGAGATGATCCGTAGCGTCGTGTGCTCCCGGGCTTCTCGGACCGCGTGGTCGCGGGCGGAGAACTGCCAGGCGACCGCGGCGGCGGAGGAGACCTCGATGACGGAGTCCAGGCCGAAGCCGATCAGCGCGGTGGACGAGGCGATCGTGCCCGCGGTCAGGGCCGCGACGGCCTCGATGACGTTGTAGGCGATCGTCGCGGTGACCAGCAGCCGTATCCGCCGGGCGAGCGTCTCGCGGCGGGCCAGGGAGGGACCGAGGGATATCGCGGTCATCAGCAGCAGCCGTCCGTGTCCGCGTCGGGGCAGGTCTTGTCCGCCTCCACCGCGACCACTGCGGCGCGCAGGTGGTCCAGGGCGTGGCCGAGGCGTTCGTCGGCGAGTTCGTAGCGGGTGCGCCGGCCGTCGGGCACGGTGACGACCAGGCCGCAGTCGCGCAGACAGGCCAGGTGGTTGGAGAGCCGGGTGCGGGAGACGCCGAGCTGGTCGGCGAGGTCGGCCGGGTAGGCCGGGGCCTGGCGCAGCACGAGCAGGATCCGGCAGCGGATGGGATCGGCGAGCGCGCGGCCGAAACGGGCCAGCACGCCGATGTCGGAGGCAACGGTCAGCATGCCGCGAGGATACAGGGAATCCTGAATTCAGAAAAGCATGAATAGTCGTGCCGGGAATCCGTCAGTCCCGCCGTGAAGGGGGCGAGGGGCGTGAGGGGCGACAGTCCCGACATCGCCGAGGTTACGCAAGTGCGGCTCGGCAACGAGCGTGTCCGCGTCGCGCGCCGGATCATGAGTGGTCGTCATGGCCCTGGAACGACAGCGCGGTTGGGGGGCTTTGGCGGAAGGTCTCGGGCGCCGGACGGCAGATTCTGGAAGGCCCCTGGAATCCCCTTGCGCAATGGTCAAGAATCGTTGACCATTGCCCGCATGCCTACCGATGACCTTCCCGAGACGTTTCACGTCACCACTGACGAACAGCTGCGCGCCGTCTCCAATCTCACGCGCCACCGGATCATGGCCGCGCTCCGATTCGAGCCCGCGACGATCACGCAGATCGCCGAGCGGGTGGGCCTTGCGAAGGGGAGCTCCAGCTATCACGTACGGCTGCTGGAGCGGGCCGGCCTGGTGAAGGTGGTACGGACACGGAAGGTGCGGGGGGTCACCGAGCGGTACTACGCGATGGCCGCGCGGTCGATCGAGCTGCCGGATTCGGGCGAGGGCGGGCCGGATCTGCTGATGCGCCATGCGGTGGCCGACCTGGAGGCGTCGCCGGCGGACGGCGAGCGGCACGTACGGATGGCGCATCTGCGGCTCACCGAGGAGCAGTTCGCGCAGCTGGGGGCGCGGCTGCAGGCACTGGCGGACGAGTACCGGGAGCTGTCCGATCCGTCGCTGCCGGACGCGTCACTCGTCTTCGCACTGTTCCACCCAGCACCGCGCCAGCAGGCTGAAGGGGACGCCAAGTGACCTCAGGCTTTGGGAAGTTGCCGACCGGCTTCGGACGGCTGTGGACCGCGCAGACGATCTCCTCGCTCGGTGACGGGGTGTCACATGCCGCGCTGCCGCTGATCGCGTTGACGCTGACGCGGGATCCGATGGCGCTCGCCGTCGTCACGGCCGCCGGGACGCTGCCGTGGCTGCTCTTCGGGGTGCTCGGCGGTGCGCTGGTGGACCGCTGGGACCGCCGACGCACGATGTGGGTCGCGGACGCCGCGCGTGCGGCGCTGCTCGCGATACCGGCGGCGGCAGCCGCACTCGACGTGCTGAGCATTGCGCTGCTCGCGGCCGTCGCCTTCCTGCTCGGCCTCGGCGGGCTCTTCTTCGACACGGCCGCCACGGCCTACCTGCCGGATCTGCTCCGCCGCGACCCCGCGCTCCTCGAGCGCGCCAACTCCCGCCTGCGCGGAGCCCAGACCGCCATGTCCGGTTTCGCGGGGCCGCCTGCGGGCAGTGCCCTGCTCGCGCTCGGCCGGGCGGTTCCGCTGCTCGCCGACGCGGTGTCGTTCCTGTTCTCCGCGCTGCTCGTCCGTACGCTGCCCGCCATGCCCCGGCCCGTGCCGGAGGTCCGCGAGTCGCTGCTTCGGCAAGCGCGGGCTGGGGCCTCGTACGTCTTCCGGGACCGGGTGCTGCTCGGACTCGCGCTCCGCCCGGCGGTCGGCAACGTCTCCTTCCTCGCCGTGGAGACCGTCCTCGCCCTCTTCGCGCACGACCGCCTCGGCATCGACACCTACGGCTTCGGCCTGCTCCTCACGGCGGAGGCCACCGGCGGTCTGCTCGGGGCGGGCATCGCCTCCTACCTCGGCCGACGACTCGGCACCGGCACCGCACTGACCTGCACGGCCGCCGTCGAAGGGCTCGCCATCCTGGGCCTGGCCGCCGCCCCGAACCCGTACGTGGCCGGGCTGGCGCTCGCCGTCTGCGGGGCCGGCATGGGCGCCACGATGGTGCTCGCGCCCTCCCTCCGGCAAGCGATCGTCCCCGCCCACCTCATGGGCCGGGTTGCCTCCACCTCCCGCATGCTGGCCATGTGTGCTGCCCCCATCGGGGCCTTCCTCGGCGGCTGGCTGGCCACCACCTACGACATCCGCACCCCGCTCTACGCCGCCGCCGGCCTCCTCCTGGCGATGACGGCCGTCACGGCATCCATGACCAGCAACCGCCGGGTCGAAGCGGCGCTGCGTGCCGCCGCCCCGGCCGACGCCCCAGCTCACCCGGCATCCAAGGAGCCCGCCCAGGAGACTGCACCCGACTTGTTGTGACGCCTGCCGCGAAGGCGCCACAACAACTCAGGCCGGCCGTCAATCCTCGTCGTCCCATCAGGTGCCGGTGGGTGTCATCGACCGGGTCCTCATCCGTGCGAGGTGGTGTCCCTGACCCAGGGCAGCGCGAACCGTTCCAACAACACCAAGGCAAAGTAGAGAAGGATGCTCATCAACCCGATCAGGATGATCGCGGCCCAGGCGGTGGCGGTGTCGCCCACCCCACCGGCTTGCACGATCAGATAGCCCAGCCCGGCCTCACCGGCCTGGAACTCGCCGATGACCGCACCGATCGCGGCGAGAGGCATGGCCACCTTCAACCCGACGAAGATCTGCGGCAGCGCGGCGGGCAACCGTATCTTCCGGAAGGCCTGCCAGCGAGAGGCATCCAGTGAGCGCGCCAACTCGGCCAGGTCCGCGGGGGTCGAGGTGAGGCCGGTTGCGGTGGACAGCACGATCGGGAAGAAGCAGAGCAGGAAGACCATGGTCAGGACCGGCTTCTGCCCCCAGCCGAGCGCCCCCACCAGCAGGGGCCCGAGCGCGATCTTCGGAACCGCGTTGACGGCGACCAGCAGCGGCGTGAACATTCGCTCCAGTACCCGCGAGGCGGCCAGCGACAGTCCGATCAGAACTCCGCAGGCGCTGGAGAGAGCGAACCCGACAACCGTCTCCACCGTGGTGTCGCCGGTGTGTTCCAGGAACAGGGCCGGGGTTGCGGTGAACGCCGAGAGCACGGCACCTGGCGGAGGCAGTACTGCCGGGTGGATCACCTCCAGGACCGACGTGAGAAGCCACCACACGCCGAGCGCGACCAGCAGCCCGGCCATGGGCAGCAGCACGACGCCGACGCCAGTCCTGCGGAGCGGACCGACTCGTGGCACGGGCACAGGCTCGGGGCCCGCCGTGGGGGACTGCTGCGGCCTCGAGAGTTCGGTCATCCCGTCCTTCTCCACGCGCGGTTCCTCTCCAGCGCGGCGCGGTCAGGCTTTCGGCACCAGGTCGAAGTCGATGATCTGCTCAGGAGTCATTCCTTTCGGCAGCGCGCCCGCGTCCTCCAGAATCTTGATGCTCTTCGCCACCCGCCCGGAGTCCAGCGTTCCGATCGCCGTGCCGGAACCGTCCTTCGGTGCGACGTACGCGGCCATCAACTCCAACTCGGCTGCCGCAGCGGTCGGATTCGTGGCGTCCACGTTCCGCTTCAGGATCTCGGAGGCTTCCTTCGAGTGGGCGAGGCTGTACTCCAAGCCCTTCAGCAGCGCGGCCGTGAACCGCCGCACCATCTCCGGATCCTGCTCGGCGATCTTCGTCGACGTGATCAGCACGTTTCCGTACAGGTCGGGGATCACGTCGCCGTACGGCAGCAGCACGGCCTTCTTCTTCGTCACCGCCTCAACGGTCGGCTTGCCCACCACGAACTGGCCGATGCCGTCCACCGAGCCGCCGGCGAGCGTGCCCATCAGGGTCTGCGCCTCGCCGTTGACCCAGGTCACCTTGTCGGCGTCCACGCCGGCCAGTCGGGCGTACGTCGGGAAGAGGTTGCGCACGACGGAGCCGGGTGTGTCGGCGAGCCGTTTGCCCTCGAGGTCCTTGGGTGTGGCGATGCCGTTGCCCTCGGTGGTGGCGATCGCGGCCATGGTGCGCTGCTGGATGGCGGCCACCGCGACGAAGTCCTTCGCCTGACCGTTGCCCATGTGCAGCAGCCCTCCCGTCAGGTCGATGGGGCCGAACTGCGCCTGGCCACTCACGATGGCCGGAATCACACCGCCGGTCCCCTGGCCAGGCCTGATCCTCACGTCGAAGCCGGCCTCTTTGAAGTACCCCTTGTCCTTCGCGACCCAGGCGTACGAGTCCCGGCCGAAGCTGCCGAAGGAGGTCAGGTAGGTCACCTTCTTCAGTGCCTTGCCGTCCTCACCGGTATCCGCGTCGGAATCCGAGCCGCCGCACCCCGCCACCAGCGCGAGCGCCGTGGTCAGGGCTACCGCGGCGACCGTACGGGCGAACCTGATCATGCGCACAGTGTTGTCCTTTCCGACCGCCGAACGCGCCGGCGGAGGGGCGTCGAGACAGACGAGACGGAACGGCGTCACGGAACTGCCGAGGGCATGACACGTGGTGCGGACAACAGCGTACGAGGGATGGGTAGTTGTGGGCCAGCTGTGTGGCCCTGAGGCATGCATCGGCAGGACAACGGGTACCGTCGATCGGCCTGCTGCGGGTAGCCTGATCGGGCGATAGGACCCGGCCGGCATGACGATTGCCAGGGGATGGGGAGACCGCCGGATGATCGGACTCACCGGTGTGTCCCGGAGCTTCACCAGCCGGTCCGGTTCGACGGTGGCACTCCAGGACATCGGCCTTCACATCGCCGAGGGTGAGTTCGTGGCGGTGGTGGGCCGGTCCGGGTGCGGCAAGTCCACGCTGCTCCGGCTGATCGCGGGTCTCCTGCCGGTCACCGAGGGCGAGATCACCATCGGCGGCGAGCGAGTCACCGGAGCCCGGCGGGATGTCGCCATGCTGTTCCAGCGGCCGGCACTGCTGCCCTGGCGGTCCGTCCTCGACAACGTCCTGCTGCCCGTGGAGATCTTCGGCTGGAACAAGGCGAAGCACCGCGAGCGGGCGTACCGGCTGTTGGAGACGGCCGGACTGAACGGCTTCGAGAAGCACCGGCCGCACGAACTGTCCGGCGGTATGCAGCAGCGTGTCGCGCTGTGCCGATCGCTGATGGGCGAGCCGCGGATGCTGCTCATGGACGAGCCGTTCTCCGCACTCGACGCGCTGACCCGCGCGGACCTCGCCGTGGAGCTGCAGCGCATCCACCTCGAGAACTCGTCCACAGTCGTCTTCGTCACGCACTCGATCGACGAGGCCGTGCTGCTCGCCGACCGCGTCGTGGTGCTCACCCCGCGCCCGGGCCGGATCCGCAAGATCGTCGACATCGCCATACCCCGGCCGAGGACGCTGGGCCGAACCGAGCACCTGGGCGAAGTGGCCCGGTGCAGCGCCGATCTGCACGAGCTGCTGATGGAACGGGACATATCCAGGACGGCCGAAACGGAGCGGCGATGAGCCTGCGGATCTGCGTCTTCACCGAGCCCCACCGCGGCGCCGACTACGAGGACCAGCGGCGCTTCGCGCAACTCGTCGAGGCCGGCGGATTCGAGGGCTTCTTCCGGGCCGATCACTATCAGACGATGGGTGCCGATTCCGGCCTGCCCGGCCCCACCGACGCCTGGCTCACGCTCGGCGCGCTCGCCCGGGAGACCTCCAGGATCCGGCTGGGCACCCTGGTCACCTCAGTCACCTTCCGGCTGCCGGGACCGCTCGCCGTGATGGTGGCGCAGGTCGACCGGATGAGCGGGGGGCGGATCGAGCTGGGCCTCGGCGCGGGATGGTACGAACGGGAACACACCTCGTACGGCATCCCGTTCCCGCCCGCCCCGGAGCGCTTCGATCGGCTGGAGGAGCAGCTGGCGGTGATCACCGGTTTGTGGCGGACACCGGTCGGCGAGAGCTTCAGCTACCACGGCGACCACTACCAGCTCGTCGACGCACCCGCCCTCCCGAAGCCCGTGCAGGTGCCGGGGCCGCCGATCATCGTCGGGGGCCGCGGCCCCAAGCGCACCCCGGAGCTGGCAGCCCGGTACGCCGACGAGTTCAACATGCCCTTCAAGTCGGTGGCGGAGACTGCCCGGGCGTACCGACGAGTCGCCGAGGCGTGCGACCGGACCGGGCGGGCCGGCACCGGTCGGCCACCACTGGTGCTCTCGGCCGGTGTCGTGGCAGCCATCGGCCGTACCGACGCGGACGCGCAACGGCGGGCTGCCCCACTGCACGCCAAGAGCGCGCTGCCGCCGGAGGATGCGGTGATCGGATCCGCGGCCCAACTCGTGGAGCGACTCGGTGAGTTCGCCGCGATCGGTGCGAGCCGTATCCATCTGCGGCTGATCGACTTCGATGACCTGGACCACCTGGAACTCATCGCCGGTGAGGTGCTCCCGCAGATCTAGAGCGTGCAAGCCGCGGCACGCCTTCGGGGCTCAAGGCGTAGAACACGTCGCCTACGTTCGTCGACGTGGCCGACGCGGAGGTCTTCCGCGACGAGGTTGTGGAGTACGCGCGCCGGCTGCGGCCCGTTTTTTGGCCCGATCACGCTCCTGCCTCCTCATTGCGCATTGCCCATTGCGCAATGAGGAGCGAGGCTCCATTATCAGGAATCCTGTTACTTTAACTTTGTAGCGATGGGTGATCAGGTCATGCCGTTCAGCGCCAAACTCCAGGCCAGAGGGATCCAGCTGCTACTGGGTCGTGTGATGGCCCGCGTGCACAAGGACTTGCGCTTCACCGATATTCCGAAGCTCACCGAGGCCCTCCGGGTGGAGACCGGCGCCGGACCGGTGGCCTGTACCGTCTACCGCCCGCCCGCGGGCACCGAAGCGCCCGCTCCCGTGTACATCAACTTCCACGGCGGCGGTTTCGTGGTCGGCCGCCCCGAGCAGGACGACCACATCTGCCGCTACATAGCGGCCACGGCCGGCTGCGTGGTCATCAATGTCGATTACGCCGTGGCCCCGCAGCGGCAGTTCCCTGTTCCCGTCACTCAGGCATACGACGTCGCCGCCTGGGTCGCTGCGAACGGCCCCGCGGGAGGCTGGGACGGTTCCCGCCTCGCCGTAGGCGGACACAGCGCCGGTGCCAACCTGACCGCCGCGGTCTGCCGCCTGGCCCGGGACCGCGGCACCTTCTCGCCCCGGCTCCAGATCATCGACTCGGCACCGCTGGACCAGCTGGCCGACCCCGCCACCAAGCAGTCCCTCATCGCCAAACCACTGCTCAGCCCCCAGCTCATGCGGACCTTCACCGCAGCCTACGTCCAGGACCCCGCCGACCGCGCCCATCCGCTCGTCTCGCCCGGGCTGGCCGATGACCTCGCCGGACTCCCTGCCGCCCTGGTCATCACCGCGGAGAACGACCGCCTGCGCGACGAGGGCGACGCGTACGCCAAGGCCCTGGAGGCTGCAGGCGTTGCAGTCACCCATCGTGTCTTCGAGGGCGTCGACCACTACTTCACCCACACCGGCCCGGTCGAGGCCGGAAGGGAAGCCATCGATCTGATGGCGACCACCCTGCGCACGGCACTCAACGCCTGACGACGCCGACCGGGCATTCGAGCGGTACGCGGCCTGGATGTACCGCAAACAGACCGTCCACGACGTCGCCTTCGCCGGCGGCGTCGGACCCCACCTGCACCACCTCGGCGTCGCCACCCACGAATCCCACCAAGTCCTGCGCGCCGCAGACCTGTTCGGCTCGATCCGCAAGGAGTGGGACCCTGACCACGAGACGTACCGGTGGCATCGACGAGTCCGCCGTGACCGTGGGAGCCGACGGCCTTGGCTGACCCGCCGACGTATTGACGTGCGGGGCGATGCAGCAGCGACGCGAGGAGAAGCTGCGGGCCGCCTTCGAGGTCCGTTCAGGCCGCGGTGATACGGGAGTTGACCCGCCGCATCCAGTCTCCGTCGGTGTGCCACATGGGGTGGTGCGGGGCCGCGTTGGAGGTCAGGACGACGCCGTGGAAACCGGCGGCGAGGCAGCGGTCGACGACGAACTCCGCGATGTCCTTGCCGACGGCGTCCTCCTCGAAGCGGGTCAGGAGCGGGGTGTATCCGACGACGCCTTCACCGAGGACGGCGGGAACACCGCGCCGGCGGGCGAACTCGGTCACCGAGTCGTTATCGTGCTCGATGCGCACGATGTGATCCGAGTCGCATGGCCTGCAAGGCAGTTGGCGTGGGTGCCGCGCCCCCAGGCGTCGGGGTGGGCTGAGATCGGCGGGGCGACGGGGGCACCGCGGTCGGGCTGAGGCTCAGTTCGCTCGTCGGGGGTGGCGTCGGACTGCTCGACGCTGCCCGCGATGGACCCACCCGTCCGGCGATCCGCAGGGCCCGCGGGGTGCTGCCACTCGGCTGGGCGATCCGATTCCGCTCTGCCGGTCGCGCCCTGCATGATCGGTACGGTGATGCAGGGGCGAGTGGAGGGGGCGCAGCCGTGGATGGGGAAGTGGAGCTCGGGACGGTGAAGGAGGCTGCCGCCCGGGTGCGGATGCCATGTGGTGCAACGGGCCGTCGTCAGCCGATGGGTACCGGTGAGCCGCTTCCGCAGCGGGCCGTCACCCCACCGACGGGTCTGAAGCCCATCCGGCAGTACCTCAACGCCAACCTCGACGGCTTCCCCCGCTTCATGGCCGACCGCGCCGCCGTCGAGCGCTGGAAGCAGACCTTCGCCCTGTGCTTCGGCGAGGTCAAGCGCGACCCGTCGCCGGGCTCGCTCGGGCTGCACCCCGGAGCCTGACGCGGATCTCGGCGAGGAGCCGGCGCCGGTCCGTGGCCCGAGCTGGCACCCTCCTCGCCGCATAGGAAGCTGTCCGGGCCATGGGCCGCTCCGAGCCTGCTGTGGCGGAGCAGAGCGGTGCGCGTAGGCGACAGAGGTTCGTCATGGCGCGAACGCCTACCGCGGGCCAAGGCCGCCGTTCTAGCTGGGGCACGGGTCGGCTCGTGACAGGCGGACCATGGCTCGGTAGAGAGCGGAGGGCCTAGGGGCCTCGGGCAGTGGGGGGATCGGTGCGCCGGGCGTGGCGTAGGAGCGGATCATGTGGCCGACGAGGCGGCGCCAGGTGTCGGGGGCGTCTTCGCCGGTGGCGGTGACGACTCCGGCGTTGGCGATGAGCAGGATGACGACGTCCTGGTGGGTGAAGTCGTCGCGCAGGTGCCCGGTGTCCTTGGCGTGGGTGATGAGTTCCAGCAGCCGGTTGTATGCCTCGGCGCGGCGGGTCTCCAGGTTCTTGGCGGCGGGGAAGGCCATGGTGAGGACGTCGGCGAAACCGCGGTCGGCGGCCTGCATGGCGCAGATGGCGTGGAGGTAGCCGATGAAGCCGTGCCAGGGGTCGGGGTCGGCGAGTGCCTCGGTGACGGCCTCGGCGTAGGCGTCCATGCGGTCGGCGAAGACCGCGTTGACGAGTTCTTCCCGGGTGGCGAAGCGTCGGCCGAGCGTGGCCTTGCCGACGCCTGCCTCGCGGGCGACGGAGGCCATGGAGACGCTGAGCCCTTCGGTGGCGTAGAGGCGGCGGGCGGCGGCCAGGATGCGGTCGCGGTTGCGTTCGGCGTCGGCGCGCAGTCCCGTACCGGGCTGCGGGCACGGCGTCTGGTCGGAAGGTGGCGAGGTCATACCCCCACTCTACCGAAGTGGAACGGGTGGCCCGGTTCTCGTGTACGGTGGGCTGCCATGAAAGTGGGCCGCACGGCCCACTTAATCGAGAGGTTGTTTTTATGCGCGCTGTCACGCTCGAATCCGTCCCCTCCACCCCGGACGTGACCGAGGTGGACACGCCTCGCCCGGAGGCCGGGGAACTGCTGGTCAAGGTGGCCGCCGCCTCGCTGAACGGCTTCGACATCGCCGTCATGGCTGGCTACGTACAGGGGATGATGGAGCACCGGTTCCCGCTGGTACTCGGCCAGGACTTCGCCGGCACCGTCGAGGCACTGAGGGAGGGCGCGGAGGGTTTCGGCGTCGGTGACGCGGTCTTCGGTGTCGTGATGAAGCCGTTCCTGGGCGCCGGGTCGCTGGCCCAGTACGTCACCGTGCCCGCCGGACACGGAGTCGCCCGCATCCCCGCGGGCGTGACGACGGGGGACGCGGGCGCGCTGGGCGTCGCCGGGGCGACCGCCCTGGTGAGCCTGGACGCGGTGGCTCTGGCCGAGGGCGAGACCGTGCTGATCTCGGGGGCCTCCGGTGGGGTGGGCGCGCTGGCGGTGCAGCTCGCTGCCGCCCGTGGCGCGACGGTGATCGCGACCGCCCGGCCCGGCGCGCAGACCGACTTCGTCACCGGCCTGACCGACGCCGCGGTCCACGTCGTCGACTTCACCGGTGACCTTCAGGCTCAGGTCCGCGCGATCGCCCCTGACGGTGTGGACGCGGTACTGCACCTGGCGGGCGACGGTGCGGCGCTGGCCGCTCTGCTGCGGCCGGGCGGACAGCTCGCCTCCGTCATCGGACTGAGCCAGGACGACGTCAAGGGCCACGACGTCACCGTCCACACGATCATGGGCAGCCCCGATGCCAAGATCCTGACCTCCCTGGCCGAGCAGGTCGCCGCCGGTGCGCTGCGAGTGCCGGTCACCGCCACCTACCCGCTGGAGCAGGCCACGCAGGCGTTCGCCGCCTTCGCCGGGACCCCGGGCAAGATCGCCGTCTCCTGCTCCTGACCCACGGCCAACGGAAAGAGGAACCACTGTGCCCACCATTGCCATCGTCGGCGCCGGCCCCGGCATGGGCCTGGCCATCGCCCGCACCTTCGGCGGCCGCGGCTTCGACGTCGCCCTGATCTCCCGCACCAAGGAGAAGCTTCAGACCCTGGTCGACCAGCTCGGCCAGCAAGGCATCACCGCCGAGGCGTTTCCCGCCGACGTCCTGGAACGGGACTCCTTGGCCTCCGCCCTGGACGCCGTGAAGGCTCGCTTCGGCAGCATCGACGTACTGGAATACTCGCCGGCCCCGCAGTACCCGTCGCCCGGCGCCACCCTGGCCGCTCCCTCGGAGTCCACGGTGGACAATTTGCAGCCGCAGATCGAGTACATCTTCTACGGCGCCGTAGCCGCCACCCAAGCCGTGCTGCCCGCCATGCGTGAGGCGGGCGCCGGCACCCTGCTCTTCACCACCGGCGGCGGTTCGGTGGATCCCGTCCCCATGCTCGGCAACGTCAACGCCGCCGGCGCGGCCCTGCGCAACTGGGTGATCAACCTGGGCAAGGAGCTGTCCGGCAGCGGTGTCCATGCCGCGCACGTGGCGATCAGCGTGTGGATCGGCGACGGCGGCCCGGAGGGCTTCCCGACGGCCACACCCGAACAGATCGCCCCCCTGTACTGGGACCTGCACGAAAGCCGCGACCGCTCCGAGGCCGTCTTCAAAGCCTGACCTGACCGGCCGGTCCATCCCGCTCCAGGGAGGGGGCAATCGCCCCCTCCCTACCCCGTCCCCTCCCCGAAGGAATCCGTACGTGAACGTCTTCTTGTGGATAGTCCAGGCCGTGCTGGCCGCCATGTTCGCCATGGGCGGCGTGATGAAGTCGACCCAGCCCAAGGAGAAGCTGGTCGGCCAGTTGCCCTGGACGGCCGACTTCTCCCAGGGCACCGTCCGCTTCATCGGGATCGTGGAGTTCGCCGCCGCTCTCGGCCTGGTCCTTCCCGCGGCGACCGACATCGCCCCCGTGCTGACCCCGCTGGCCGCGACCGGTCTGGTCGTGGTGATGGTGCTGGCCGCGATCACCCACGCCCGTCGCAAGGAACCCGCCGGGATCGCCTTCAACGCCGTCCTGCTGATCCTGGCCGCGCTGGTGGCATGGGGCCGCTTCGGGCCGTACAGCTTCTGACCCTCTCCGTCCTGCCCCCAATCTTCCGAACGCCACCACGAGGAACCACCTGATGCGTGTCACTGTCTTCGGCGCGACCGGCGGCATCGGCCGCCTGGTCGTCCAGCAGCTCCTGGACGGCGGCCATCCGGTCACCGCCCTGGTTCGCACCCCGGCCAAGCTCGACCTCACCCACTCTCAACTCACGGTTGTCACCGGGCAGTTGTCCGACCGTGAGGCCGTCGAGCAGGCCGTCAGTGGTGCCGAGGCGGTCATCAGCGCGCTCGGACCGTCTCTGAAACGGTCCATGACCGGCACCCAGGTGACCGACGGCACCCGCACCATCGTGCAGACCATGCGGGCTCAGAAGGTCGACCGGTTCATCGGCCTGGCCACGCCCTCACTGGCCGATCCGCGGGACAAGCCGCACTGGAAGCACAAGGTACTGCCCGTCGCGGCCGGGCTGATGTTCCCCAACGCGCTGGCCGAGTTGAAGGGCTTGACCGAGGCCGTCACCGGCTCGGATCTCGACTACACCATCGCCCGCATCACCAACCCCACCGACAAGCCCGCCACCGCCCGCATCCGCTCGGGATTCCTCGGCCACGACAAGGTCGCCTCCGCCATGAGCCGCGCCGACATCGCCGCGTTCCTCGTCTCGCAACTCACCGACGACCGCTACCGGCGTGCCATGCCCGCCATCAGCAACTGAGGCCAGGACCCCACCATGACCTTCGAACTCGGCGTCTACTCCTTCGGTAATACCCCGCGTCTCGCGGATGGCAGCCGCGGCCCCACCGCCCAGGCCCTGCGCGATGTGCTGGAGGCCATCAAGCTCGCCGACGAGGTGGGCCTGGACTTCTTCGGGGTCGGCGAGCACCACATGCGGGCGATGCCGCTGTCCTCACCCACCTCCGTGGTCAACGCCGCCGCGGCCGCCACCCACCGGATCAAGCTCAGCACCGCGGTCACCGTCCTGTCGACCGATGACCCGATCCGGGTGTTCCAACAGCTCGCGACCGCCGAGTCCCTGGCTCCGGGACGCATCGAACTGGTCGCCGGACGCGGCTCGTCGACGATCATGTTCCCGCTGTTCGACCACGACGAGCGCGACTACGACATGCTGTACGCCTCCAAGCTCGCCCTGCTGATGGCGGTTAACGCCGGCGAGAGCGTCACCTGGAACGGCCCCCACCGCAGACGGCCGTTGGAGGGTGTCACTGTCTTCCCCCGCCCCGAGGAGCCGCTGAGGATCTGGCTGGGCACCGGCGGCAGCCCGGACTCGGTGTACCGAGCCGTCGAGTTGGGTCTGCCGATGTTCCTCGGCATCCTCGGCGGCACCCCGGAGCACTGGGCGCGCTACGGGCACGCCTACCGCGCCGCCTGGGCCGAGGCCGGCCACCCCGCCGAGCGGGCCGACATCGCCGTCGCAGTGCACGGCTTCGTCGCCGAGTCCGGCGCGCAGGCCCGCTCGACCTACCTGGAGTACGAGCACCGCATGATGGCCGAGGGCATGGCCGAACTGGGCCGCCCCGCCCCCTCACGCGCCGACCGGGCTGCGGCCGTCGAACCCGGCGGCATGGTCTTCGCCGGCAGCCCCGACGAGATCGCCGACCGCATCCTCCACCTGCACGGACTGCTCGGCCACACCCGCCAGATCCTTCAGATGGACGTCGGCGGCATGCCCCAGCGTGACTTCCTGCACGCCATCGAACTGCTCGGCACGAAGGTGCTCCCTCAGATCCGGGCCGAGCTGGCGAAACCATGAGCTGGAGTCATCCCCGCGGCGCGGCCACCTGCCGCGTCGTAGTCCCGGTGTGGTCTGCGCACCCGACCGGTGAGGCAGGCGAAGGGTGTCCCGTCTCGCCCTACGATCGGGGTGGGACATCACACCATGGACTCCATCGAATCCAGAATGCGGTCGAGTGTGCGGCGCCCCATTCTGCTCATCGTCGGATTGCTCTCGACGTAGTACCAGACCACACCCATCGCCTGTTCGAACGCCCAGGCCTTGCCGCGCTCCCACTCCAGATCGTCACAGTCCAGTGTCCGCCGGAGCACGTCCCGCGGGCCTGGCTGCAACAGGTGCCAGGCGCTGACCAGATCCAGCGCGGGGTCGGCCGGGCCGAAGCCGCCGGTGTCGAGTACGCCGCTGAGGCGGTCTCCCTCGACGAGTACATTGCCGGGAATCAAGTCACCATGGTTCATCACGTCGGCATCCGTGCGTGGCAACTCCCGAAAGTGGCTCCACAGTTGGCGCAGCCGGGGCACGTCGAGCAGCCCCTTGCTCTCCTCGAAGCACTCCGCCATCCAATCGTCGTGGTGAGCGAGAACGCCGCCACGGTTGTCGCCGTTGAAAAGCCGCCCCCGCGTGTCAGCGCCCCGCAGGCCTGCGATGAAGGCCGCGAGGTCCTCGGCGAAAGCGTCGGACCCACTCGGGTCGGCCTCCGAGGCGACCGTTCCCGGCAGCCATGTCTGGACCGACCACGGCATGGGGTAACCCGCGCCAGGCTTTCCCAGGGCGACGGGTTCCGGGACGGGGATCCGAGACACCTGTGCCAGCTCCGCGCCGGCCTGGGCTTCCTGTTCCAGAACCGCCAGCGCCTCGGCAGCATCGGCTAGACGCAGCGGGAAACGCGCAGAGAGGTCGGTGCCGATGCGGAAGATGGCGTTGACTGTCCCGGTCGATGACAGGTGTCGGATTGCCTTGCCGCTCCACTGAGGGAACTGTTCTTGGATCAAGGTCGCAACAATGTCGGCGGTCACGTCCACTTGGTCATCGTGCATGGTGATTCGCGCAGGCCCTTCCCCTAGTCCAACGCGAAACGCTGGAAGCAGACCAGAACTACTGAGACAACAGCCAGTATTCATAGGCCAGGGTTCGGATCAACTGAGATTTTCCCGAAGCCTCGCGGTCAAGGGGTGGCAGATTCCCATGTGCCCTCGGTGAACCTGCCACTAGGTTTGCGGGGTGACTGACACCGTCTACCTCGCCGCGGTCCGGGAGTCGTACGACACCGTGGCGGCCGACTACGCAGCAAGCGTCAAGGCCCCCGCCGAACTGGATCCGCTGTCGCGCGCGATGCTCGCCGCGTTCGCCGAACTCGTACAGGCAACAGGGGACGGGCCGGTCGCGGACGTGGGGTGCGGTCCCGGGAAGGTGACAGCGCACCTGACTGGACTGGGGCTCTCGGCATTCGGTATCGATGTGTCCCCGAAGATGATCGAACTGGCCCGGGAGGCCTACCCGGACCTGCGGTTTGCCGTGGGCTCCATGACCGCGTTGGAGATCGGCGACCACGATCTCGGCGGCATTCTGGCCTACTACTCCACTCACCACACGCCGCCGGAGTTGTTGCCGGTCGTGTTCGCCGAGTTCCACCGCACCCTGGCGCCGGGGGGCCACCTGATGCTTGTCTGCCGGGTGGGGAAGGGCGAGCACCTGCGTCGGACCCTTGCCTATGGCGACCGATCGGCGCCCTTCGAGTCCTATCGGCTGCCGGCGGATCGCATCTCCGAACTGCTGGAACAGGCTGGGCTCGTTGTCACCGCGCGACTGGTGCAAGCGCTCGACGAAGGGGCGAAGGGAACGATCGCCAGCTTCATGGTCCGCAAACCGGAGTAGCCCGGACTTGGTGTGATCCCGGCCTCGGTCCTTGATGGACCCTTCCCTGGATCGCGCCGCCGCGGCAGGGCGACAGGAAGCGCGGTGGCGCGATCCGGCTCCGGCAAAGGCGGGAGAGGCTGTGCTGCGGTTCCAGGGGCTGAAGTTCAGCCCCTGTAGACGATCTCGCCCTGGTCGCGCTTGGTGGTGTGCAGCTCCCAGTAGACGGAGGAAACCTCCTCGGGCGTGGCCGCCTTGAGTGTGGGGTCGATCGAGCCGCCGCCGAGCGCCACGTCGATGGCGATGTGAGCGGCCTGGATTCCGGTGCCGTCCAGCTCCTTGTGCAGGTTGACCACCCAGTTGCGCAGCGCCGCCGCGGCGGCGTTGACGTTGCCGACCATCGGCAGCGGGTCGAGGGAGCCGGCGCCGGTTGTGTAGAGCAGGGTGCCCGCGCCGGCCTCGCGCATCGCGGGCAGGACCGCCTTGGTCGCGGCCATGGCCCCGTACAGCTGGACCTCGATCTCGTGCTGGATGTGGGAGGGGTCGCTCTCGGCCGGAGTGGCCAGCACGGTGGATTCCATGGCGAGCGGGGAGTACTCCAGGACGTCGATGCCACCGAACCTGGCGGCGGCATCCTTGAGCGCCTGGCTGAGCGCGTCATGGTCGAGTACGTCCGCGGGGAACGCGGCGGCCGTGATGCCCTCGGCGGCGAGAGTGGCGACGAGGCCGTCGAGCTTGGCGCGGTTGCGGGAGATGAGGGCGACGTCGAAGCCCTGGGAGCCGAAGGTGCGGGCGATGGCCATGCCCATCTGAGGGCCGGCTCCGATGATGGCGATGCTGGTCACAGCGATCCTTTCGTAAAGCTGGTCGAAGCAAGCAAGTATTCGGATAGGTCTATCCGAATCAATTTCCGGATAGGCCTATCCGGTTCAGTGCTGTAACCGTACCACCAAAAATGGATAGGGCAATCCGGTTGCTAGGATGACCGGTATGAACCCAGGCGCCCAGCACTCCGACGTCCCCGCTGCTCAGCCGTTGCGCAGCGATGCCGAGCGCAACCGGGAGCGGATCATCGCCGCAGCGCGTGTGGTGTTCGCGCGAGACGGTCTGGGTGCCTCGATGGCCTCGGTGGCCCGTGAGGCGGGGGTGGGGATCGCCACGATGTTCCGCCGCTTCCCCACGAAGGCGGAGCTGGTCGACGCGGTCTTCTTCGACCGCATGGACGCCTACGCCAACGCGGTCGCCGCCGGGCTGGACGACCCCGATCCCTGGCACGGATTCGTCGGGTACATCGAGACCGCCTGTGCGATGCAGGCCGCAGACTCTGGCTTCGCCGACGTCCTGACCACGACCTTCCCCACTGCCAAGGCCCTGGAGCGCCGCCGCAACGAGGCCTACGAGGGGATGGTGGAGCTCATCGGCCGGGCCAAGGCGGCGGGCCGGCTGCGCGAGGACTTCGACTCCTCGGACCTCGTGCTGCTGCACATGGCGAACGCCGGCGTGGTCAACGCCACCAGCGGCGCCGCCCCCGACGCATGGCGCCGCGTCGTCGCCCTGTTCGTCCAGTCCTTCGAGGCCCCGGGCCGCGGCCCCCTGCCCGCCTCGCCTGAGCATGACGCCCTCTACAAGGCCATGCTCCGTGCCGGCCCGGCGGGCGGTGCGGCACCGGAGTCGAGCGCGGGCAACGACTGACCTGGGGGCTGGAGTCCGCTTGCGGTGCTCGACTCAGGGTCAGGTCGACGCCGTGGACGAAGCGGTCGTCGAAGCTCTCCTCGGTGAGGTGCGAGATCGTCCCTGTCCATGTGTCTGCGGACATGGACCTGCGAGGTCCCTGAGCCGATCATGTCTGTGGGAGGACACCACGGATGGGTGAGTCAGTTCTGTCTCGGGCGGTGCGGATCCTTGAGGTGTTCACACCCGAGGAGCCGGCTCTCACCGTCTCCGAGATCTCCCGACGCACGGGACTGCACCTGGCGACCGCGTCGCGGTTGGTGGCCGAACTGGTCACGCACGGTTTCCTGGCACGGGACGCCGACCGCCGGGTGCGGGTCGGCATGCGGCTGTGGGAGCTCGGGACGCGGGCATCGCCCACCCTGTCGCTGCGGGACACGGCGATGCCCTTCCTGGAGGGCGTGCACGACGTGGTGGGGCACCACGTCCAACTCGCCGTGCTGGAGGGCGAGGAGGTGCTGTTCCTCGAACGGCTCTCGGCGCCGGGAGCGATCATCAACTTCACCCGGATCGCGGGCAGGTTGCCGCTGCATGTGTCGTCGAGTGGCCTGGTACTGCTCGCGCACGGTCCCGTCGCACTCCAGGAACGCATCCTCACCGGACCCTTGAAGGCGTACACGCCGCACACCATCACCACCCCCACCGCGCTGCGCTCCACCCTGGCGGCCGTCCGGCGCCAGGGTTACGCGTTCTGCCCGGGATATGTGCACGAGGACGCCCTCGGCATCGCCGCCCCGGTCCGTGGACGGCAGGGGGAGGTGGTGGCCGCGTTGTCGGTGATCGTCCCGAACGAGGCCGCGGCGGCCTCCGTCGTACCCGTGGTGCGGACCGCGGCGCGCGGCGTCTCCCGGGCCCTGACGGCTCGCGGCCTGCCCGGCTGAGGAATCCCGCACCTTCGTCTCTCATTGAATGAGAGTCCCCTCGGGCCTCCCACTCACTTCCGCGCATGCTTCCCGCAATCCGATGACGGGAGGCGACGACGTGGTCGTGACTCTGGAAATCTCCGCCAAGGAGACCGTGGCCGAGGGCGTGGTCGCACTGGACCTCGCGCATCCGGCGGGCGCGCGGCTGCCGGACTGGACTCCCGGCTCCCACATCGAAGTCGTGCTGCCCGGCGGGACGATGCGGCACTACTCGTTGTGCGGGAACCGGTGGGACGCCTACACCTACCGGATCGCCGTCCTGCGCGAGCCGCACGGACGCGGCGGATCGGCGTTCGTCCACGACACACTGCGCCCGGGCGACCGGATCGGTGTCGGCGGACCGCGCAACCACTTCCCGCTGGCGCCCTCGGAGAGGTACCTGTTCATCGCGGGCGGCGTCGGCATCACCCCGCTGCTGTCGATGGTCCAACAGGCCGAACTGCTGGGCGCGGAGTGGCAGTTGCTCTATGGCGGACGAACCCGGGCCTCCATGGCCTTCCACGAAGAGCTGACGGCCGCCCATGGCGAGCGGGTGCACCTCGCCCCTCAGGACGAGGTGGGACTGCTCGACCTCGCGTCCTGGCTCGGCACCTCGCCTTCAACTCCTTCGGACCCGTCAATGACCTGGTGAAGGCCGACGCCCACCGAGTGGCCGAGCTGTCGGCGTGGGTGAGGGCCCAGTGCGCCCGCGCGGCACTGGCCGAGGACGGGTTCGGGGCGAGGATCTGGGCCGCCGCCGACCGCGGGGACCTGACTCACGTGCAGGCGCCCCTGGTGGTGCGCTCCCTGCTCACCGCCGGCGTCGACACCACCGTGCACGGGCTGGCGGCCTGCCTGTACGCCTTCGCCACCCATCCCGAACAGTGGCAACGACTGCGGGAGCGGCCGGAGTTGGTACGGGTCGCCTTCGACGAGGCGGTGCGCTGGCAGTCGCCGGTGCAGACGTTCTTCCGTACCGCCACCACCGATGTGACCATTGCCGGCACCGTCGTCCCGGAGGGCACGAAGATCCTGATGTTCCTCGGCGCGGCCAACCGCGACCCCGACCGCTGGGACGATCCCGATCGCTTCGACCTCACCCGCGACCCGTCCGGGCATGTCGGCTTCGGCATGGGCATCCACCAGTGCGTCGGCCTGCACGTCGCCCGTCTGGAGGCCGAGGCCCTGCTGACCGCCCTCGCTCGTCGCGTCGCGCACATCGAACTCACCGCGAACCCGCGCCGACACCTCAACAACACCCTGCGCTCCTGGGCGTCCCTGCCCGTTCGCGTCCGTCCGGGGGGCGCTGAGTCGACGACGATCGCCCACATCAGTTCTCCCTCGTGATCCGCCTCCACGCCCTGTCGCCTCCGTGGGGGAGCGAAGGACAACGGCGTTGAGATACGCCTCACCTCCATGATCGAGGTGGCGGGCGTGGGAAGCCGGCGTGCGGGGCGTCAGCGATCTACCGGCACTACGCATAGGAGGAGGTCGTCACCGCGCACGACCTCGACCTCGCGGCAGCGGTCACGGGCCGGATCGCCGTCAGGTACGCGGGAACCGGGGCTCCCGCTCGGCGAGGTCGGCCGGCAACCCCCTGCCGTCCGCCGCCTCGACCAGTTCCTTCCAGCGCAGCAGCACCAGTGGGGAAGACCCGAACCCGCACTCACCGGCGCCGACCCGCAGAGCGATCCGGTCCGTTGCGGCAGCGGCGGGCGGTCGCCGAGGGTCGGCGGCAGCAGGGCCAGCAGAACGGGGTGGCGTTCCAGGAGCTGCTCGTCGCTCAGGCCCCTCCTGCGGCCTTCCATCAGTTCGGCGAGCGCTTCGCCCGCCGCGGTGGCGCCGCTGCCCGCGCCGAGCAGTGCGCCAGCCAGGTACTCCTGGGCGTGCAGCGAAGAGAGCACCTGCCGACCCCACGCGATGGCGTCAAGGAGTTGGCCGCTGAGCATGTCGCCAGGCGGCGGAAAGTCGGCCGGCTGCCGGTCCACGTTCGCCATCAGGTCGACGGCCAGCAGTGGGAGCGCGGAACGCAGCCGTCCGATCCGCCAGGCGGACGCGCCCGCCCGGCGGGCCCCCGGTGCCGGGTTGATGAAGTCCAGGACCGGGTGGGCGGATGGGATGGCGCCCAGCAGTTGCAGATCGGCGGCGGCCCGTCCGTCCACGATGGTCACCACCGGCGATGTCGGGGGCGAGGGTGAGGCTGTGGGGCATCGGGGCCACTCACAGGTTCTCCAGCAGCTGGAGCACCCCGGGCAGCGTCTCGGCGACCGGACCGGGGTCCAGCAAGCGCGCTCCGCGCAAGGGCCGGGCCGCCATCGCGGTGATAGGCCGGGCCTGGAACAGCCACAGCTTCCCGGCGGCGTCGAATCCGAACTCCATGTCCTGGGGGCCGCCGAATGCCCGCTCGGTCTTCTTGGCCAGGTCCACCAGCCGCACTTGGCGCCGATGGGAGCAGGAGTCCTCCGGAACCAGGGCATGGCACATTTGGCGCGACGTGTGCTCTGTTCCGTCGTGAACGGTGCCGCACCGTCCGCTCACGCATCGCTCACGCAAGAAGGCTGGTTGAACAGCTCTTTCAATGCGGCCGAGAGAGGAGCACCCGATCGGAGCCGGTGTCCGCGAGGAGCCGTGCGGTCTGCGGGGAGGGGTGGTGCAGCTGCAGGGACGCACGGGCCTCGGCGGCGTGCCGCGACGCGTCGAGGAAGACGCTCAGGCCGCTGCCGTCACAGAGGCCGACGGTGGTCAGGTCGATGTCGATGACGGTGATGCCGTCATACAGGCACTGCTCCAGCGCGGCCTGCACCTGGGGCGCGGTGGCCGGGTCGATCTCACCGGCCAGGGTGATCAGCGCTCGTGTGCCCCGGTCGTGCCGGTAGATGTTCAGCTGCGGAAGAGTCATGACGCCTCGGATCGTTGGCCCGTCGGGCTCCTGTCACCTGTGGTGCTGCGGCGTGCCGCGTCCGCGGCGGACGGGCAGGGCGGCGCTGTACCGGTACAGGGCGATTCTGTCGGTCTGCTGGAGGTTGAGCCGGTGGATCACGTATGCCGCCGCTGCGATGAGGACGATGAAGGCGGTGGCCGTCAGGAAGGTGTTCATGGCTGCCGCCTCACATGCCGACGATCAGGCGACTGGGCGGACCGGGCTGTTCCGGGACGGCCACCGCGGAGACGCCGTGCCGGGCCTCGTCCGCGGCGATGAGCGCGCTCGCGGTCAGAGGCGGGCCGTCGCGGTCGGACGCGGCGGCCATCAGCCGGGCCGCCGGTTCCGCCCCGGTCTCCGGCGGGATGATCAGCAGGTCCCAGCGGCCGGTGCCGTAGGAGAGGAGCAACAGCTTGTGCGGGTCGATCTCCGGGGTGAACCAGCCGACCCTGACGACGTGGCCGTGCACGGGAACCTCGCGGGGGATGACCGGCCAGTGCTCCGGGTTGACGGCGATACGGGTGATGCGGCCCCACAAAGGGTCCAACACGTCGGTCAGTGCGGGCAGTTCGCGAAGCAGATCCCGGGAACGGGGCCACCAGGCACCGTCCAGGAGGCCATGGGAGGCGCCTTCGCTCTTCAGGGCGAGACGTACGTCCGGGGCTGCGACGGGCACGGGATGCGGCAGGGTGGGGTACAAGGTCGCCGACATGATGCCGACCCGTCTCCGGGCCACCTCTGCGGCAGCCCGGGTTTCATCTCTCGCCGAGGACGACCCGGCGTGGAAGCCGGTGTGCGAAATGCCCTGGGTAGTGTCCACACTACTCCGCGCACCGGAACAGCGCGGAGCAGTGGCCGTCCAGAGGTGGAGCAGTCGCTGGGTGATCTCCCGGTACTGCCGCAGTGCGAGCCGGAGATCGTCGGACTGTGTGTCGGGATCCTGGTCCTGCCACCCGGCGCGCAGGACACGCCGCCGTTCCGCGAGGGCGTTTGCGAGCTGGGCGGTGGCTTCGTCGTAGGCGCTCTCGGCCTCTTCCAGCGCCTCGCGTGGGGTGTCGGCGAAGGTGTGAGGGCGTGCCGGAGGCGCTGGAGGATCTTGTCCTGTCCGTCCGACGGGAGCAGCGGTTCCGGGCCCGGCCTGCGGCGCTCGGCGGGGCGCAGGGCTTGGCCCGTGGGCTCCGGGCGCGCGTCTGGTCGTACATCATCGAGTGCTTCCGTTCCGCCTGAAGGCGTCCTCGGTCTTCTCGACGGCCTGTTTCAGGCTTACGGAGTCCCGGTCGGTCCTGCCCCGGCGTCGCAGTCGCCTGTTGCGGGTGACCCGGCCGAGCTCTTCGGTGACCCTGCCCCTCATCGTCTACGTCTGGTTCCTGACGGTCCGTGAAACGGTCATGCCGGCCTCGCTGTTGTCCGGTGGGTGGGTTCTCGCGGGCTCCGGGCGGGGTGGGTCGGCGGAATCTTCGCCGTGTGTTCCGGAGTCGCACGGCCCCGCACCGTGCTGCCGGTCCGTGTCGACGCGGTGGCCACGTGATCCGGGCCGCCTGGTCACGACCGGAGCGGTGACGCAGGCAGTCACACCCCCGCCGCCGGCCGGCTGGGCCGTCCGGCATCGGCGTCGCACGGCTAGGAGGCGTGGTCGGCTTGTTCCGCCGCCATGAGAGCGGTCGCTGTCGACCGCGGGGCGGTGCTCGCGCCTGCCACGGCCATCAGCCGGGCAGCCGAGGGGGCGGTGGTCTCCGGGGGAACCACCAGGAGGTCCCAGCGGCCCGACGTACCGGACAGCAGCAGGATCTTGTGCGGATCCAGCTCCGTGGTGAACCAACCGACCCTCACCACATGGCCGTTGACGTAGATCCTGGGCGGAATCACCGGCCAGTAGCGGGGGTTGACGGCGATACGGGTGATCCGTCCCCACAGCGGGTCCAGCACGTCGGCCAGCGCGGGGAGTTCGTGGGTCAGGTCACGTGAGCGGGGCCACCACGCGCCGTCCAGTTCGACACGGCTCGGAGAAGGGTTCACGGGTTTGAGGGCGAGACGCGCGGTCGGTGCCCTGAAGGGCACGGCGCGCGGCAGGAGAAGGTCGGTGGTCGCGGACATCGTGCGAACCCGTCCCCGGACCTCTGCGCGTGAGCAGTTGTCCGGTGTCGTTGCTCACCAGGAACGACACCGGCAACGGGGCCGGTGCACGAAGTACTCCCGATGCCTTGACGCTACTCCTCGAAGAGGCCGGACGGACCGCTGGTCGTTCCCCTTGGGCACGGAACCACGGACCGGATCTTTCCCCCTGCTCCGGCGTGACCCGCGGTCGCCGTGTGTGACCAGCGAGCGTTCCGGCCGCTGCGGGTCCGCGGAGTACCGTGAAACGAGGAAGTCACTTCATATCTCTCGCAGACAGGCGAGCGTCATGTCCGACTCCGGTTCCCCGCGGGTGACCCGGCTCCTGCCGGACTCCGTCCACCAAGCCGTGAAACCCGGGACGGCCGTCGTACGGCTGGAGACGACGCACGACCGCCGGGGCCTTCTCGACGGAGCGTGGTGGCCGCGCTCCCGTGACATCTCCACGGAGCTTCCCGCCCTGATCACCGCGCTCACCGACTACCTGGGTCCGATCACACGGGTCGGCCTGGACGCCGCAGCCTGGGACGCGCTGCCGACCCGGCTGGTCATCGAGGACCGGGTCGTCCGCATCGACTCCTTCCCGGTCGGCGACGACACCGTCCTGGTCACCCGGGGCGAGGCGGACCACTTCTCCCTCCTCGTGGTCCCGCCGCAGACGGCACCGGACACGGCCCGCGCCGCGATGGCCGAAGCGGTACGCGCCGACAACCTCACGCAGGCCGAGCAGATCCTCATCGACACCGGCACCGGATGGGCCGCGCCGAGGACGTGACGGCGGTCAGCTGTGGTGATCCCGGAGCTCGGCCGTCGCGGGGGCCGGGATGACCGCGGTGTCGAAGTCGCCCGCGATGATCTGCGCGGCGAGCTCCGACAGGCGCAGGTGACGGGCGCGGGCGTACGACCGGAACGCATCGAAGGCGTCGTCGACGGAGGTGCTCCAGCGCTCCGCCAGGACGCCGTTGACCTGCTCGACCAGGATGCGGGAGGTCAGCGCGTTCTCCAGCCGGTTGTTCTCGACGTACGACTGCTCCAGCGTGCGCTGCTGAAGGATCGCGATCGTGGCCACGTCGGCGAGTGCCTGGGCGAGCGCGATGTCGTCCTCGCCGAGCTTCCGCGGAGTGTTCTGGCAGAGATGGAGGGTGCCGACGACGCGGTTGCGCAGGCGCAGCGGGATGGCGTGGGTGGCCGCGTGCCCCGTTTCGCGGGCGCGGGCGGCGAAGCGCGGCCAGTCGGTGGCCGACTCCGGCCGCGCCAGGTCGATGTTGGTGCGGGCGGCGCCGGTGCGGTAACACTCGACGGACGGGCCCTGGTCGTGCTGGAGCGCGAAGAGTTCCAGCAGGCGGGCGTGCTCGTCCGAGGCGGCGACGATCTGCAGTTCGCCCTGCGTGTCGGCGAGCAGGGTCCCGGCCGCCGACACGTCGAGCAGCTCCAGGCAGCGCGCGGACAGCCGGTGCAGCAGGTCGATGACGTCGAAGTCCTCGACGAGGGAGTCCGCGACCTCCACGAAGCTCTCGGCCAGACGTCGCTCGCGGGCCATGGCACTCACCCCGTTCCACCGTCGGGCGAGTACGGCCCGTCCCCATCGTCGTCGAAGTCGTCGTTGAAGCGCAGCCTGCGGGCAACCACGTCCGCCGCGATCTCGCCGAGGAGGCGCCCACCGCTGTACGCGTGGGCGCGCAGCCGCAGGAGGCCCTCCTCCATGGACACTGATCATCCCCGTGCTCTGGTGCACGACCGCGCGGCGCAGCCCCGCCGGCGGCTCCAGGGAAATGCCGAACCCGGGAATGCGCCCGTCCCCGCCACGTGAGCCGCCGTCCACGAAAGCGCTGGTCAGCACGGATGTCAGAGCGGTTGCGCCCGAGTACTGCTGATCACTCAGCCGCCGACCCCCGTCGCACGACGCGGTCAGTTCCCCGACCCGGATCGGCGACGGGCGAGCCCGTGCGGGTCGTGTACGGACCCGGGCCCTCACCCGGCGTGAACCGAAGCTCCTCGAACCGCGCGCTCAGCTCGGAATGGGACCGCCTACTTCGCCCAGGCTCAGCGACCGCAGGACCTCGGCCATGCCATCGCTGATCACCGGTCTCCGCCCGCGCCGACTGCGGGACTTCAGGGCGGGGCGCCGTCGGCTTCCGCCGTACATCACGCGGGCCGGGTGCGCCCCCGCACGGTCCGCGGGTACGCCCTGCCAGGCGTCCTCGGTGCTCGCGTACCGCGGGAAACGGTC
The DNA here is from genome assembly GCF_045041015.1 of Streptomyces sp. NBC_00019. Classification (NCBI taxonomy): domain Bacteria; kingdom Bacillati; phylum Actinomycetota; class Actinomycetes; order Kitasatosporales; family Streptomycetaceae; genus Streptomyces; species Streptomyces sp. NBC_00019. The sequence goes on along the minus strand of NZ_CP108302.1, from coordinate 607,926 downwards.
CTGCAGTCCGCCGGCCCGGAACACGAGACTCGCGCCTGGCCGGTGGTGCACGACCCGCATCCACCCGAGCCGCCCATGACAGTCCTCCCACGCCGCGCACAGCGGATCCAGCGCGCTCCCGTCCATGAACGGGACACCGCGCAGATCTACGACGAGGAGCAGCCGCCCGCTGCCGAAACTCGTCGCACAGGTCGGGACGCGACTTCACGTACCCCATCCCCTCCGTCACCGGCGTGGATTTCGCCTTGCGCAGGGCCTCTGTTGCGCGGAACTGGACAGCACGGAGAGGGCCGGGGCCACGGGTGGGCCGTATGACGAGCCTACTGCCCGCAGGAATCGGCCGATCGGCCTTTCTCCAGGCATCCACGAGGGCGGTCGAAAGTGTCGCCCCCGGTCGGTTCCTGACGGAATCGAGAGCGAAGGTGCAAGAGAGTGGTGCGGGCTGCCGGTGCTATCGGACGGGGCGACGACGGGAGCGCTGGGACCAGCGCGCGGCGGTGAGAGCCAGCGCGGCCACGAGGACCACGATGCCGATGATCAGCAGGTAGCTCAGCCCATCCGCTGCGACCCCGATGATTCCCAGCACGACAGCGACCAGAACGAGAAACAGCAAGAGAGCCATGACGCGAACACCTCCCTGGGGCCTTGGGCGGCTGAGCGCCGGACGGTCAGCGGCGCGCGAGTTGCCGCTCGCCGCCTGCGCCCGTCCGGTAGGGCATGTCGTAGTGCTGGAAGATCGCTTCCTCCGACTCGACGGGCAGGATGTCGTCCACGCCGAGCGAAGGCGCCTTTTTCACCAGCGCCTTGGCGTAGGAGACCTTGACGTAGCCGGGCCCGAGGGTCACCTCGTCGAGGGGTACGAAGGCCAGGCGGTGGCGGGTGGGGAGCCCGGTGCGAACCGTGGCCATGGCCGGTTCGTCGGTGGCGGTGTCGACGTAGACCGCTTCGAATATGCCGATCTTGTGGCCCTTCGGATCGACGACGCTACAGTTGCGCCACTCGCGGATATCGGCTGCATGGATCATGGCCTGCCTCCCGAGCCGTCGATCCGGGCCGGTACGCCCTGTGTCCTCCCAGGTTAATCCGGGAATCTCCGCGTCGCGCCCGCGCGTGGCGCATATTGAGAACGAGCCGACGGGCAGGCGCCGAGAAGACGGGGGACCCGCTCCACGGAGAGCCGGCGCTGGTGCCGTCGTAGCCCCACACCGTCGTGCTGGTGAGGGCCGTGCGGTCTGCGCGGCGGCAGCTGCGGGGCTGTACGTCAGCACCGACCGCCGGGGTCGGAAGGAAGGGCCGGGTCGGTCGGCTGTTCGGTGCGGCGTGCTGCGGTGATCGGACGAACTGCTCCTGGACAGCAGCCCATTGAGGACCGTAGTGCTCGCGCCGTCGTGGCGGGCGACAGCAAGGGCGTACTCGGGGCCGGAGCACCGCATCAGCCCGCGCCCGCGTCCGAGGTCGAGGAGGTGTCCGTCAATTCCCGTCGGCCCATTGAGCATTGAGGCCAGCCGGGTGGTGTCGAATCGACGTGGGTACCACCCGGGGCGCATGTGGTCAGCGCCTGAAAGCTTCCTTGGCCTTGTCTCCGGCCTGCTTCAGGCTTCCGGAGGCACGGTCGGTCCTGCCTTCGCGCTGTAGTCGCTGGTTGCGGGTGGTCCGGCCGATGCGTTCGGTGATCCGACCCTTGAATTGCTGTGTCTTGTACTTGATCGTCTGTCCAACGCTCACGACTGCTCTGTGTCGGATCAGCAGAAGGGAAGAATCCAGAACATCGCCGGGCCTCCAGATCGCGGGGATTTCCTGATTCCGCGGGGTCCGGGCGAAGCAGAAAGGTGGAATGCGTCGCCCGAGTGATCCGGAGCGGCATGGCCTACGCCGTGCTGTCAGTCAATGCGTGGCGACTTCCCTTGTCAACGCGGAGTCGGCACTGGGGAGTTCTGCGGGCTGGGCAGGGACCGCCGGGACAGACAAAGCCTCGGCGGGAGTGTCGACGGGTTCGGCCGGCGCCGCCGGCAGGATGTGGTCCTCCCACCAGGACAGGCCCATCACGGTGGCGAGCAGGACGAAGGGGACCGAAGCTGGCACGATCAGCGCGTACATGTGTACCGCCTGTTGTGGGATGCGGCGGCGGGCAGCAGAAGGGTGCCCGCATGGAGCGCATCGAGGCTGCGCCGGGATCGCGTAGCGACGGCGAGTGCAGGAGCGGCCCGTTGGCGGACGCGGCAGGTTCCGGCACCGATGCGCAGGTGCGCCCTCGAAGGGACGCGAGAGGTGATCGACGCTGCCGGGGGCTCGGGCCGTACCGCGCACGCTAGCCCTCGCCACACCCCCTGAACAGACGGCAAGTGGCCATCCGTTCCCAGCGGAAGACGCTGACGTGGGCCGCTGTCCGCGACCTCTGGGGAGAGCTACGCTGTGCGCACAGGCCCCGGCCCCCGGCAGTGATGCCTTGTTCTGCTCCGGGGAGGCCCGCCGTGTTCGTATCGCTTCTCGTCCTCATCGTGGTCTTGTTCGGCCTCGGCTTCCTCAGCCCTCTCTGGTGGGTGGCCGCAGCCGTGTTGGCCTACGGCGCCACCCGCCACGGCCGCGATCGAGGGGGAGGCTGGATCCGCGGCGACGGTTCCGATCTCACGGATTACCGGGACTACGAGAACAGCCGGGACCGTCAGGACCGCTGGAACCGTCGCTACAGCCGACGGAACCGGGCGCGCTGGCGGCGTGAGGACCGCCGCGACCATGAACGCCGCGGTTGACCGATGAAGTTGTCCGACATCCAGAGGCTCCGGGGCGGCTTCGGCCAGGCCCGGACGTGCCGAGATCGTGGAGAGGGTGCGTGCCATGCATCGCACGACCATGCTCCCAGAGGACGGATGGCATTTGGCGGCCGGGGCGCTGACAGGGAATGCGGTCGGTCAGGACGTCGAGGCACTGCGCGCCGAGAACGATCAGCTGCGGCGGGCGCTGGCCGGCCGGGCGGTGATCGACCAGGCACGCGGCATGGTGATGGTCCTGGCGCCGTGTTCCAGCGAGCGGGCGTGGGATCTGCTGGTGGGCGTGTCGCAGCACTGCAACATCAAGCTGCGGGACGTGGCCGCCGCCCTGGTCGCCACCACACGGGACGAGACGCTCCCGGAACCGATACAGCGGGAGCTGCGCCGGGAGCTGCGGCGCCTTCACGCGGCGGACCGCGGGTGACGGAGTGCGCGTCCGCCGGACGGCACGGGGAGCTGTGCACTCAATCCTCCGGTGCCTTCGTCCAGGTCACGCGCTGTCGGGCAGCGGAAAGGGCAGGCTGGTGTGCGCGGTGCCCGAAGCGCCGGAGGGTGCCGTGACGGGTGTCGCCGAGGTCGCGCTGAGGGCGAGGAGCGCGACGTCGTCGGCGGGTCCCGCGGGGAAGGTGTCCAGCAGCGAGGTGAGGTCGCTGATGATCGCGGCGGCCCCGAGGGCCCGGTTCGTGGCGGCATGGTGGGTGAGGTGGGCGGCCAGGCCGCTCTCGCCGAACCGGGCGCCTCGGGCGGTGCGGGCCTCGGTGAGTCCGTTGCTGTAGAGGAAGAGCGCCTCGCCGGGCAGGAGTCGAACGGCTCGGGAGACGAAGTCCGCGTGGCGCAGCGCGCCGACGAGCATCCCTCCGGCCAGGCTCACCGGCTCGGTGCGGGCGGCCGCCCGGTCGGACCCGTCGCGCCGGGCGGGGCGCAGATGGTGGGCCGGGAGATGGCCGCCGCCGGCCAGGGTGAGGACGAAACCGCCCGTGGGCTCGGGGGCGAGGGTGCCGAAGACCAGAGTGCAGAAACCGGTGCCGTCGGACGATGCCGACAGCAGTTCGGAGTTCAGCGCCCGCAGTACGGCACACGGGTCGCGCTCCAGCAGGGCAGTGGTGCGCAGGGTGTAGCGGATCAGCGAGGTGAGCGCGGCGGCGGGTGCGCCCCGGCCGCTGACGTCACCGAGGAAGAACGCCCACCGCTCGGCGCCGAGCGGGAAGACGTCGTAGAAGTCGCCGCCGACGTCGTGGACCGAGGCGGTGCTGTAGTGGCAGGCGGCTTCCAGTCCGGGCACTTCCGGCAGTGCCGGGGGCAGCAGGGTGCGTTGCAGGGTGGATGCGTACGCGGCGATCTCCGACCGGTCCCGCTCGGCGCGTCGGCGTGCCGCGTGCTCGACCTCCACCAGTTCCCGCTCCACACGGAGCATGCGCAGCGCGGACAGCCGCAGTTCGAGTTCGTCCATCACCAGCGCGGCCAGGTCGGTCAGGGCGGTGGCCTGGTCCGGTGTGACGCGGCGCGGTCTGGTGTCCAGGACGTCCACGGTGCCCAGCCGGTGGCCGTCGCCGGTGGTGATCGGGGCCGCGGCGTAGAAGCGCACCCGGGCCGGACCGGTCACCAGACAGTGGGCGCGGGCGACCGGGTCGTCGAGGGTGTCGGGCACGACCAGAGGGCCGCCGGCGAGGATCGCCGAGGTGCACAGACCCGGGTCCCGGCCGATCTGTGTGACCCCCGCCAGGCCGTACACGGCCTTGAACCAGACCCGGTCGGTGTCCACGATCGTCACCGTGGCGGCCGGAGCGTCGAACAGGCGGGCGGCCAGCGCGGCGATCCGGTCGAAGGCACCGTCGGGCGGGGTGTCCAGGATGTCGTAACGACGCACCGCGGCGATCCGCCGCGCCTCCTGCTCGGGAGACAGATCCACCCGCTCCTCCACGCCTCGGTCGCGGCCGGCCGGTGCGGGTGGCTATTCGGGCCGTTGGGTGCGGTCGTTGTGGGTGAGGCCGTCCGGATGGTCCTCCGTGCGCTCGCCGAGCGGAAGAACCATCACCTGGAGGGTCGTCGGGCCGGGCATGCGCTGGATCCGTCCCGCCTCCTGCCAGCCCCGGTCCTTGTAGGCGGCGCGGACCGATCCGGCGGACCGATCCACCAAGGTGACGCCGAGCGAGGACTGGTGGTCGGCGAGCAGACGCTCCTGGAGCCGGCGGGCGAGCCCGTGGGCGTGCCGGTGCGGATGGACGACGGTCTCGAGGATCGCGAAGACATGCCCGGAGGCGGTCAGTTGCTCCAGGTTCTGCGGCATCGGCCCGTCGAACCCCTCCCACCAGGAGCCGTCGCGCGGCACGGGAACCCCTGAGACACAGCCGGTCAGGCCCTCCGCCTCGGCGACCAGCATGTCGAACCCCGGCAGTTGTACGTCGTGCTCCAGCCGGCGCAGGAACTCCTGTCGGTCACGGAACTCTTCGCCGGGCGGGGTGACGGACGACTCCACGTACAGATCCGCGAGGTCCTCCCGCATGCCTTCGGCCTGCCAGCGGTTCAGCCGGCGCAACCGCACCGTGTCCAGGACGGGACGCTCCGAGCCTTGGGGTTCGTGCGGGTGCCGCGGGCTGCTCATGGGGCGCCTCGGTTCAGAAGACCGGGAGTTGTACGGGAGTGCCGTCGTGGCCGACGGGCGGTGCGGCGCCTGGGGCCGGGACGTCCACAGCAGCATAGCCCCGGATCGGCGCCGTCCCGGGGCCCGTCGGGAGCACGGGGCCGCTGGGGCGCAGGCAGCTGAACGATGGTGCCGTATGCCCTCCGTGGGCAGCCGCGGTCGGGATGCGGAAGCCTGTTTGAAAGCGGGCTGTCCGGGAACCCGTCCGCGGTGCTTCAGACCGGAGGCACCCCCGTGGGAGCGGTTCTCGCTGCTCCCCTGTGTGTTGCGGTCTGCCGGCTCCCACGGTGAGTGACGCCACCGATCAGGGAGCAACGTGCCCATGCCGTACGTACGCACGCAGAGCCCACGCAGCGCGCACCGCTACGCCGACGCACCGGACACCGACGCGGCCTTCCGCCGTATCGCCGCGCTGCCGGACGGCCCGGAGCGGTCCGCGCTGCGCCAGGACGTGGTGTGCGCCTGGATGCCGATGGCCGTACGGCTGGCCCGGCGCTTCCGCCATCGCGGTGAGAGCTTCGAGGACCTCCAGCAGGTCGCCCAACTGGGCCTGGTAAAGGCGGTGTCCCGCTTCGACCCGGGTCTGGGCACCGCCTTCCCGAGCTTTGCCATTCCGACGATCCTCGGCGAGGTGAAGCGGCACTTCCGTGACGAACTCTGGATCGTGCATGTGCCGCGGCGCGTACAGGAGCTGCGTGGCCAGGTCCGCTCCGCCGACCGTGAACTGAGCGCTTCGCCGGGCGGATCGGCACCCGCCGTCCACGAGATCGCCGCGCACACGGGACTGACCGAGGCGGACGTACTGCTGGGCCAGGGGGCGCTGGAGAGCTTCACCGCCCAGTCCCTGGACGCCCTGCCCGGCCGCTCCACGGACGGTCACCCGCTGACCGACACCCTGGGCCGCATGGAGCCCGGCTTCGACCTGGTGATCGACCGTGAGGCGCTACGACCCCTGCTGCGGGCCCTGCCCGAACGCGAACGCCAGATCCTGTACATGAGGTTCTTCTGCGAGATGACGCAGGCCCGCATCGGCCTGCAGCTCGGTATCTCCCAGATGTACGTCTCCCGTCTGATCACCCGCACCTGTGGCCGCCTGCACGACCAGGTGACGGCCGACCCGCGCGTTCCGAGAAGTCCCGCGTGACGACGTCCTGGGTGCACGGGCGGCGCCTGCGAACGGCCCTGTTCCGCTTCGCATGTATCTGCTCTACGCTCCACGCAGGGAAGGCGGCACCGCGACCGTGTCAGGTACCAGCAGGTCTTCCCCACCAGGCTCCCTGCCCCCGAGTCGGAAACCAGGCCCGGCCGGAGCCGCATCGTCGCAATGCGCGGCTCCAGCCTCCGTCCTCCCGGCATTTCCAGACGGGGTGTTCTCATCGAATCCCGCCGCCACGGAGGACAGCGCGCGAGGACACGGTGGAGGGGGGCCTCCCAGCCTCGCGCCACGTACGGCCGCCGCCGCACCGTGGCGGCGGCCGTACGGACCGCGAACCCCGGTGCGGGGGCCGCGGTCGGCGGCGCGCCGACTGTGGCGCCCAGTGGCTCAGGACCCCAGGCCGGGGAGGGGTTCGGAGTCGTCGATGAAGGCGCGGGCCAGGTCGGACAGGCGACGGTTGTGCGCGCGGGCGTAACCACGCAGCGCGGTGAACGCCCGTTCCATGTCGATGCCCTGGCGTTCGGCGAGTTTGCCCTTGGCCTGTTCGATCAGTACGCGGCTGTTCAGTGCGGTCTGCAGCTGCTCGTTGAGGATGTTGCTGCGGTGAGCGGTGCGTTGTTGCAGGAGGCTGATGGTGGCGACGTCGGCCAGGGCCTGGGCGACGAGTGTGCCCGCCGGGTCGAAGGGCCCGGGGGCGGCGCGGAAGAGGTTCAGGGCGCCGACGACCTCGTCCCGCAGGCGCATGGGCAGCGCCTGGACCGCCCCGAAGCCGCCGCGGTGGGCAGCTGTGACGAAGCGCGGCCAGCGGGCGGCCTCCCGGGTCAGGTCGGGGACGATCACGGGGGTGCCGGTGCGGAAGCACTCCAGGCAGGGGCCCTCGTCGTTCTGGAGCTGGAAGAGTTCCAGCAGCCGTACCTGTTCGTCGGAGGCGGCCATCACCCGCAGTTCGCCGTCCCGGTCCGCGAGCAGCACCCCGGCGGCACTCGCGCCGAGCAGCCCTACACAGCGGTCGGTGAGCAGGCGCAGGAAGTCGATCAGATCGAAGTCGGCGACCAGGTTGTCCGCCAGCTCGACGAAGGTCTTGGCCAGGAGCTGCTGATTCATCGTGTCACCCTCGATGGAGACTGGGCCCGCCGGGAAGCGGCGGGAGGTATGGGCGCGTCAGTGGGATGGCACCGGTGCATCAGGACTCCTCTTCGGTCCGTCGGGGTTCCGAGTCCGGGGAGAAACGGAGCCGGCGGGCCACCACGTCGGCGGCCACGTCGGCGAGCCGGCGTCCCTGCACGAAGGCGTAGGCGCGCAGCCGGACGAAGGCCTCGTCGATGCCGACACCGAGCTGGACGGTGAGGATGCCGGTCGCCTGGTCGATCTCCGCCCGGTACGCGCCCAGATCCTCGAAGCCGCGGTCCGACGACGCTCCGCCGGCCGGCGCGCCCGTCTCCTCGATCCGCGCGTCGAGCAGGAGCAGCGTCGCGAGATCGGCGAAGGCCAGCGCGTCCGCCAGTTCCTCGGCGTCCAGCACGGTCGGCACGTCGGCGTACAGGTCCAGGACTCCCGGGCTGATCGCCCCCATCTGCAGGGGGAGCGCGAAGACCGCGCGTGCCCCGGCTTCCAGGGCCGCATCCGCGAACACGACCCAGCGATCCTGCAGCGCACCGGTCAGCAGATCGGGCGTCAGGACGGCCGAGCCATGGGTGAAAGCATCCACACACGGCCCCTCGCCCAGCATGAGCTGCAACTCCTCCAACTGCTCACTGATGGTGTCGGTGCTGCACAGCGGATGGCTCGCCGTGGTCCGGGACATCGCCGACAGTCCGGCCCCGCCGACCGGGAGCGCGGCCACGGCCGCGGTGCACACGTCCACCACACCGACCCGGGCACCGCGTCGCGCCGCCTGCGTGGCGACCAGCGCCTGGATCCGCGCCGAGCGGCTGTCGGACCTCATCCCGGCCACCATGTCCAGGCACCGTGCGCACGTCCTGCCGACCGAGCCGGGGTTCGTTCCCCGACCTGAAGGACCAGCATCCGGAGCAGTGTGGCTTTGACCGGCCTCCAGATCTCTCCCACGTCCAGCCATCCCCAGGAGCGGAGCGCGGCGAGGGCCTGGTGATCGAACCGGTCCACCAGGGTGGCGCCGAGCGCCGCATGCTGGTCGGTCAGCAGCCGCTCCTGCAACCGGCGGGCCACGTCCCGGTCCTGCGGGTGCGGGCGGACCAGGACGTCGGTGATCGCGAAGACTCCACCCGACTCGGTGAGCCGCTCGATACCGCGCGGCAGCGCCCCGTCGAACCCGAGCCACCAGAAGCCGTCACTGCGCACCGGGGACCGGAACACGCCTCCCACCAGGCCGTTTGCGTCCATGGTGGCCGACTCGCTGCCGCAGGGCGCTCGTTGCCGGCCCCGCTCCGACCGGGCCGTCATCGCGCATCACCCGAGACGACAGAGCCCAGCGGCACGGGCCGGTGCGGCGTGGCCTGGGCGGTTGGGGTGGGGACGGCCCCGACGAGAGGTGCCCGAGGCCCGAGCGGCGGGCCGAGGAGCAGGGGCCCGCAGCCGGTGAGGTCGAGTATCCGGCCCAGTGTCGGTGGCGGGTGGTGCAGTCGCAGGGTCCCGCCTGACTCGGCGGTCTGCTGCGCGGCGTAGAGGAAGGCGTTGAGGCCGGCGCAGTCGCAGAAGGTGACGGAGGTGAGATCGACATCGACGGAGCGGATGCCGTCGCGCAGGCACCGCGCCAGTGCCGTGCGCACCAACAGGACCGATTCCAGATCGATCTCACCAGCCAGAGTGACCAGCGCCCGGTTCCGTCGAACATGTCGGTAGACGGTGAGCTGGGGGAAGGGCATGACGCCTCAGTTCACAAGACCATCCGGCGGTGCACGCGGTGACGCCGGTGTTCCCGGCTCTCTCGGCGCACTCCCGGTAGGCGCGTACATTCGACGGAGGCGGAGCGATGGCCGGCCCTGCAGCTTGTACGACAGGACAGCGGACCCACCCAGTTCCCTCCAGGGATGCGCCGGGTGACGGACGAAAGGTCCGCTCCCCGCAGCCATCTGTATCGAGCAACGACAAGCCGTCGGGGTCTGGGACGTCCATACAGCAGCATAGTCCTCAACCCGCTGCGGCTGACGCCTCGAAGCCCTGCGATCCCGGAATGCGGACGGTACCGAAGGCCCGGGGTGCGCTCATATCCGGTGCGCTGAAAGGCACTTGGGGGAGCGGCACCAAGGCGACGGCCGACAGCCACTCAGGCACGGCAGTCCGTTGTTTCGGCCCCCTGTCCAAAGCGGCTGGAGCCGCATCGCCGACAACGCAGTTCCAGCCCTTCGTCCTCCCCAGCCTTGTTCGAGTCCTTCAGCCGCAGCCGGTGATCCCGGCAAGCGGTTTGTCCGCCCTCGGTGTCCTGGTGCGCGGAGGAGGTACATACGACCAGCGGCCGTTCCTCCGCTCCGGCCGGCGCCCGCCACGCGGAGCGCACCGCGTCCTCCCCGGTGGCCGCCCAGGGCGCGCGGTCGGCGGGCACCAGCACGAACCCCGGCAGCACAGGCAACCCCGCCACGGCGGCACGGGCCAGGTTGGCGGCTTTCGCGCCGGAGGTGTCCTGCGGCGAACCACGCCAGAAGGGGTACGGTCACGGCCGGCAGCGCTGCGAGCCAGGGGCTGCCCCCGGTCGACGTTCCCGCCGCTGTCGCGGTCAGCGCGGTGAGCAGTACGGTCACCCGCGGCCAGGTCTTCGTGGTGGTGGTGAACACCACGAGCACCATCAGCACGTACCAGCCCGCGGATGCGCCGGGCAGCGCCAGGTAGTCATCGAACAAGGAGGCCTCACGCACCGGCCATCCCCGCACCACGGCGAGGACAGCGAGCCCGGCCGTGCCGGACAACAACAACGCGATGGCCAGGCGCAGATAGGCCTGCTGATCCCGCCGGGCCAGCCAGAGCAGACTCAGCACCGCCAGGGGCAGCGGGGCGAGGGCGAGGATCCAGGTCAGCGTCTGTGCCACTTCGTGGACGAACGCCGCTCCTCCAGCCACTGCGGCGGTTCCATAGGTGCGCAGACCTTCGGCGGCGGATGACGTCCAGCCGGCCTTGACGAAGGGTTCCTCCTCACGGACGGACACGGCTAGGAGGCCGGAATACACGAGCAGCGTCACCGCCAGACCCGCCATCGTGCGCCGCAGGCTCCGCCGGACGTGCGCCTCCTTCGACGCGGTCCGGCTGACAACCGGAGCGCGCCGGGAGCCGCGGCTGCGAAGACCGCAGGCGGCGACGCAACTCACCGGGTCGCCCCGCCATCGTGCGCCATGCTCCTCAGGCGCCTCGTCCTGGCCGCTTCCCACAGCGGCACGACGCGTTCGGTCTTCTTCCTCGACGCGCTCGACTGCAGGGATATGCCGTCCCGAAGGGCTGCGGACTGGGTCACGGCAGCCTCCTGATCAGTCAGGGGCGCGTCATCCGGGGGCGCGCCGGGTATTCCTGCTCATTGATCAAGATAAGTGGGAATCCCGGTCCATTTATTTCTTGCGTCGAGTGTGATGTGCAGTCGTGGCGCCCGACTCGGGCGACCAGCTGGTCGGCCTCGCCGACGTCACCCGTCCGCCCGGCGGCGGCTCCGAGGCTTTGTACGGCTCCCCGGGCCGCGCCGAACTCATCGAACGGCTGGCCACCTTGACCGTCCGGGAGCTGGAGATAGCCGAGCTGGTCGCGCAGGGGCTCACCAGCCAGGCCATCGCGGACCGGCTCTACGTCAGCCGGCGCACAGTCGAGACCCATGTCTCGCGCGCCTTCCGCAAAACCGGGGTCTCCTCGCGTACTGCCCTGGCCACGCTGATGGCCCGTCGGCGCGCCGGGAGCCGTTTCGGGGACACCCGCGCGGAGCAGGACTGAGCCTGACCCGGGTGCCCCCTCGGCGGTGATCAGTGGGCCTCTGCAGCCCGGCGACCGTGGTCTCGGTGGGGTAGCGGCCTACTTGACGTCGACGAAGTCGCCGGTCGCCTTCGCGGTGCCGGTCGTGGTGGTGCCGGCGAACGCGAAGCGGTAGTAGCCGTCGGAGCCGGCCTTGGTGGTGGTGCTCAGGGTGCCGGTGCTGCTCGTCTTGACCGTCTTGAGCGTGGTGTAGGTGCTGCTGCCCTTCTTGCGGAACTGCAACTGCACCGGCTGGGTCGCGTATCCCGCGTACTTGCCCGTGGTCCAGTTCGCGCGGCTCAGCTTGCCGGTGACCGTGATGGTCTTGCCCTTCTTCACCGGCTCCGGGGAGGCGTTTGCGGTCAGCTTGGCAGCGCGCTTGATCTTGGTTCTGGCGACGTCGTCGTCGTAACTGGCGTTCGCGTAGAGGTCGTAGGCGCCCAGGAAGAGTTTCCAGGTGCCCGCGGTGCCGTTGCCGTCCTTGAAGGCGACCGCGGGGTCGATGGTGAAGACCGTCTTGCAGCTGTAGCTGTAGCCGCCCTGGACCGGCGTCTCCGTGCAGGTGGGGTAGTCGTCCGACTCCAGGCCGCCGGTGATGGTGTCCGTGCTCGAACTGTCGGTGCCCTGCCACAGGAACGCCTGGGTGATGGCTACGCCTTCCACGTCGAAGGCGGTGAACGTGACGGGAACAGCCTTCTTGCCGGTGACGCCGAGAACGATGTCCTTGCCGGCGTTGACGACCCCGTCCGTGAAGGTGGTGCCGCCCAGCGCGTCTCTCGGCTGAACGCTCTGCGAGGTGAAGGCGAAGAGATCCGTCGCCGCCCCGGGGTGCTCCGCCGCCTGGGCGGCACCCGGAAGAACGAACGCCGAGAGTACGACGGCGCCGGAAAGGACAGTGGCAGCAGCGCGTATGCGCATGTGATTCCCCAAGGTGAGGTCGGGCGGCCCTGCCGAACTGTCTTTGCGACAGGGCCTGTTGATGTGGTGAAGAGGTCGGTGCACGCTCGGCTTCCCGCCCAAGAGGCTCAGGGCTTGGGAGAGCGCAGGACGTCGTCGATGTCGAAGCTGATGTCGGGCGATGGGTAGAGGTCCGTCGGGTAGAGGTCTGTCGGCTGGGAGCCCGGTGTGGGTATATCGGCCGGGTCGGCGGTGGGCTTGCCGTCCGGGCTGCACACCTGCGGTGCCGAGGGCTCGGACAGTTCGTAGTCGGCGACTCGCTTCGACCGGAAGTCCACGTTGGTACGCCCCCAGAGGTCCTCGTCTGCGCCGACCGCGATCTCCTTGGGCAGTTCCTTGCTCGTCAGCGGCTTGCCCACGGTGATCGAGAGGAGGGCGCCTTCGCAGAAGCTGCGGTCGGTCGCGTAGAGGGACGTGGGCAGGGCGATCTTCCGCTCGTTGCTCGCGTCGGCATGGAGTTCGATGCGTTTCACCCGGCGGATGTCGAAGTAGTAGACGGGTTTCGTTCCGTCCGACAGGCGTTCCCCGTCGGCGCCGTCCGCGACGCCGTACACGAGCTTCCAGAACTCGACCTGCACGGTGATCTTGCGGCAGAGCGGGCCGTTGTACCCCGGCAGGCTGACCACCCTCACCTTGTCGTCCTCGTAGTTCTCCTTGGGCGTGTCGAAGACGAGCCGAACCCAGTCTCTGGATTCCTGGGCCGTCCACCCCTTGTTGTCGTGGCAGCCGGACGCCGCGGTCGGATACGGGGGAGTGAGGGACGGGGTCGGCGAAACGCTCGGCGACTCGGACGCCACCGTCGCGCTCTCGGACGGGTCCCCGGAAAGGGACGTGCCGTCGGCGCTGGAACAACCCCCGGTGAACAGGACGGCCACGGCGAGGGCCGCGACGACAGGTACGACGGAGTCTTTCGCCTCGGGTATGCGCCTCGGCATGTACCTCACCGGCCGAACCAGTTCCGGGCTTCCGCGGAGCTGAAGCCCCGCAGCATGCCGAGCGCGAAGGCGATGCCCGGGAGAACCGAGGCGCCGCCCCCCTTCAGCAGGCCCACCACACCGCTCAGCAGGCTCAGCACCTCGATGACGATGACCGTGACCCGTATCCCGTTCGACCGCTTGCCCGCGAAAACGCCGCACAGCAGGAGCGCCCCCGCGATCAGCAGCGACAGCACCGCCACGAACCGGAGCAGGCCTGCCCCTTCGTCCTGACCATGATCCGCCGCGTTGTTCACCACGGCCAGCAACAGGGCGCCCGCCGCCAGGTTCAGCAGGGCCTGGACCCATACCCCCACCACCGCCAGCCGGACATTCCTCGGCATCGGCGCCTTCACGCTCGGTGTCGTCATGAGCGCAAGGAAACGGCACAGATGTCTGGGGCACATCGGTAGGAGTACGTAATCCGTGTACGTATGTGCCAGCGCCGACTGTCCGTCGCGACCTCAGGGCCGTGATGAGGATTGGTCCGGGCGGCTGTGGCGCCTTCTACGGCTCAGCCAGAGACCGCCGATCCATGGATAAACCTTCCTCTCCCGCCCCAGCGAGGGCGCTTCTACGGTCGAGGCTGCGGGCGCTCACCGGCCCGCCGTACCGAAGGAGCAAGACCCGATGAAGATGACCGGCAACACGATCCTGATCACTGGCGGAACCTCGGGCATCGGCCTCGGTCTGGCCCTGCGTCTGCACGAGGCCGGCAACAAGGTGGTCGTCGCCGGCCGGCGCAAGGAACTCCTCGACGAGATCACGGCCGAGCACCCGGGCATCGACGCCCTCGTCCTCGATGTCGCGGACCCCGACTCGATCGCGCGGGCCCGTGAGACCGTGGCGGTGAGCCACCCGGGGCTGAACGTGCTGGTCAACAATGCCGGCATCATGCTGCGGGAGAATCTCCTCGACCCGGCCGAACTCTCGGTCTCCGAGGATCACGTGACGGTCAATCTGCTCGGCACGATCCGGATGACGTACGCCTTCCTGCCGTTGCTGGTGGGCAAGGACGACGCGGTCGTCATGAACGTCACCTCCGCGCTGGCGTTCGTCCCGTACCAGAGCACCCCGACCTACAGCGCGACCAAGGCCGCGCTGCACTCCTTCTCCGAGAGCCTGCGCATCCAGCTCGCCGGTGCTGACGCCGGTGTCCAGGTGATAGAGGTGGTCCCGCCGGGCGTGCGCACGACCCTGCTGGGCCAGCAGGACAGCGACCAGTCCATGCCGTTGGACGACTTCCTCACCGAGACCCTCGACCTGCTGCGTGAGAAGCCCGATGCGAAGGAGCTTGTCGTCGAGCGCGCCAGTTTCATCCGCGACGCGGTGGCCAACGGCTCCTACGACGACATCCTCGCCATGATCAGCAGTAGCTGACCGACCTGGGAAGCATCTTCGGCTTCGCTCCGGGCGTCGCACTGGAGGCGACCGGCTCCGTCGCGAGTGCCGAGGGGCACGCGAAGGCCCCGGCCGACACGGCGAACATCGTCGTGTCGGCCGGGTTGGGCGACGAGGCTCGTTGGACGTCGTCGACGGGGGACCGTCGCCGCATGCCGTCTTCCATACCGGCGGCCTGTGGCGCACCACCGTTGGGGGTGCCTTCGGCGTCGGCCCCCTGAGCAGCTTCACGCGGGCGGGAGAGGAGCGCTCATCCACGGATCGGCGGTCTCTGGATAGGCGGGCGGGATGCGGCGAGGATGGGGGAATGGACAAGAAGGAACTGGCGGCATTCCTGCGCCACCGGCGTGAGACGCTGCGGCCCCGCGATGTCGGGCTGGTCGGGGGGCCGCGCAGGCGCACGCAGGGGCTGCGCCGCGAGGAGGTCGCGCAGCTCGCCGGCATGTCCACCGACTACTACGTCCGGCTGGAGCAGCAGCGTGCTCCGCAGCCCTCCGTCCAGATCACCGCGGCTCTCGCCCGGGCACTGCGGCTGTCCCTGGACGAGCGTGACCATCTCTTCGTGCTCATCGGCCACAACGCCCCGGCCCGCTTCCACCGCTCCGAACATGTCAACCCGCCGCTGATGCGGGTTCTGGACCGCCTGGACGACACCCCGGCCCTAGTGCAGACCGACCTGCTCGACACTCTCGCGATGAACCCCTTGGCCGTCGCGCTGCTCGGCGACCAGACCCGCCACACCGGTCTGGCCAGCAGCGGCTACTACCGCTGGTTCATGGACCCCGCCGAGCGCCTGATGGTTCCCGAGGAGGCCCGCGAACTCCATGGCCGTGCCCAGGCAGCACGCCTGCGGGCCGCGCTGACAGCCGGCAGCGACACCCCCCGAGCCGCCCGGATCCTCGCCGAACTCCAGGAGCACAGCCCCGAGTTCGTCCGCATGTGGGAACTTCAAGAGGTCGCTCAACGCTTCGAGGACTGCAAGACGATCCTCCATCCCGAACTCGGCCGCATCGATGTCGACGCTCAGGTCCTGTTCACCGAGAACCGCGCTCAGGCTCTGGTGGTGTTGACCACTCGCCCCGGCACGGAGAGCCACAGCAAACTCGAACTGCTCTCCGTCATAGGGCACCAGCAGCTCACCCCCTGATGTCCTGGGCCGGGGAGGGGTTTCGCGTGTACGCGGCCATGCCATCGTCGATGCCCTCGGTCCGCTCGCCGTGGTGGCCGTGCTCGCGGACGGCGGTTTGGCGCTCGAGGGGCTTCTCGCGGATGTACTTGCGCTCGGACTCGGCCATGCCGCCGAAGGACGCGAGGAGGACGGTGCCGTGTCCGGGAGGGTCGGAGACGCCTTGGCGGGGGTCGGTGAGCAGCTCGAGCGGGATGTCGTGGTGGCACAGGTGCTCGGGGATGGCCAGGCGCTCAGCGGCGTCACGGCCCAGGCGCTTCCTCTTCGTGATCGGGCCGCCGGTTTGACCGGACGCCGCCTCCGTTTTACTCTCGAAGGCATACGGAGGCAGCATCCGCTTTGATGCGGCCGCAGGATCACGGCAGACAGGAGGGCACATGAGCGCCAGCGAGCAGCGAGGACGCAGGCCCCGCGCGGACGTTCAGCGCAACCGAACGGCCCTCCTGGAAACCGCGCAGCGTCACTTCCTGCAGCACGGGGTCGGCACCTCCCTCGAGGCGGTGGCCAAGGAGGCGGGCGTCGGGCCGGGCACCCTGTACCGGCACTTCCCCACCCGGGAAGCGCTGCTGGCGGCCGTGCTCCAGACGCGCTCCGAGGAGCTGGTGGCCCGCCAGGCGGACATCGATCAGCTCGGCGACCCGGCCGAGGCGCTGGAGCAGTGGCTGCGGGCGATGGAGGAGTACTTCAGCGCCTTCAGCGGGCTGCCGGACCCGCTCATGGCCGCGGCCCGGGCGCAGGAGCCGGACAACCCGCTCACGATTCCCTGCGACATCCTCATCTCCGCCACCGATCAGTACGTGCGAGCCGCACAGCTCGCGGGGCGCGTGCGCGCGTCGGTGCGGGGGAACGACCTGTTCCTCGCCGCCTGCTCCGTTGCCTGGATCAAGGGCACCGGTACTGAGGAGGAGTCGCTCGACCGGCTCCGCACGCTCATCGCGAGCGGCTACCGCGAGCGGGACACCTAGGCGTAAACCGCCAGACACCCCGCCCCGACCCTCGCAACGCCAGTCAGCACCACCACACGGCCATCACATCGCGCTGCCCTCAGGGGCGGCGCAACCTTGCAAGGAACAAATCATGAAAATCACTGTCATAGGTGCCGGTGCCATCGGCGGAAACCTTGCCGCCAAGCTGAGCGCGGCGGGTCACGACGTCCAGGTGGCCGTCCGCGGGCCCGAGGGCGTCCGGGCGGAGGTGCTGGAGTCCGGGGCCCGCGCGGTGGACCTCGCCGACGCCGTCCAGGGCCGGGAGGTCATCGTCCTGTCGATCCCGTTCGGGGTGGCGGACCAGCTGGCGGACCTGTTCGCGTCGGTCCCCGTCGAGACGGTGGTCATCGACACCGCGAACTACTACCCCGGCATGCTCAGCGAGCCGATCGAGGCGGTGGACAACGGCCAGGTGGAGAGCGTGTACACCGCCGAACTGCTCGGCCGCCCCGTGGTCAAGGCGTGGAACGCCGCGCTGGCCGAAACCCAGCGGACCAAGGGCGTCCCGGCCGGAACGCCCGGCCGCCTCGCCATCCCCGTCGCCGGCGACAGCGATCAGGCGCGGAAGGTGGCCATGAGCCTGGTGGACGACACCGGCTTCGACCCCTACGACGTCGGCACGCTGGCCGACTCCTGGCGTCAGCAGCCCAACAGCCCCGCCTACTGCACCGAACTGACCCTCGACGAGCTCCCGTCGGCCCTGGCCGCCGCCGACCGCGCCAAGGATGCGGCCGTCCGCGACAGCCTCCCGGAACGCTTCGCCGCCCTCGGCGCCAACCCCACCGTCGACGACGTCGTCGAGATGAACCGCGCCGCCCACCGCTGAACCACCCGACGCCGCTCTCATGCACGCAACCGAACGAGAGCGACAGCGCCAGCACGCCACGAACCCACACGACGAACACGAGATCGCACAGTCCCCCCGCTGCAGCCCGCAGTCTCGGCATGCCGCTGCCTGCGAGCATCCGCCTGCCTGTCGGTACCCGCAAAGGTGCATCCCGAGCCCGGCCCTTGCGTCGGTTGCCTCGTCGCCTGGCCCGCCGTGCTGCGTTGTGCCGCGGCCGCCGTGGCGGTGACTGCGACGGAGGCATTCTCCGTTTTTCATCGCCTGGTCTGGAGAAGTAACCGTGACAAGCCGACAGATGGTCCTGGGCATGCAGTTCAGCGGCGGATACGGGGCTGCACCCGGGGCCTGGCGGCTGCCGGGTGCGAACCTGCACAGCTACACGGACATGGACCAGTTCGTGCGCTACGCGCAGGCCGCCGAGCGCGGCAAGATCCAGCTGCTGTTCATCGCCGACACCCCGGTCCTGGACGTCGACCTCGACCACCATGCCCCGCACCACATGATCGACCCGCTGCTGACCCTGACCGTTCTCGCGCGCGAGACCGAGCGGATCGGCCTGGTCACCACCGCCTCCACTACGTTCACCGAGCCTTACAACCTCGCCCGCCAGTTCAAGGCCCTGGACGTGATCAGTCACGGCCGGGCCGGCTGGAACGCGGTGACCACCTCGGCCCCCGCCGCCGCGGCGAACTTCGGCGCGACGATCCCGCCGCGCGCGGAGAAGTACGAGCGGGCCCACGAGGTCATCCAGATCGTGCAGGGGCTGTGGGGCAGCTGGGAGAAGGACGCCTGGCTTCTCGACGTCGACGGCAAACGCTTCGCCGACATGGACAAGATCCAGCCCGTCAACCTGCAGGGCAAGCACGCCGCCTCCCGCGGCCCGCTGCCCATCCCCCCGTCCGAGCAGGGCCAGCCGGTCATCTTCCAGGCGGGCGGCGGCACTTACGGCCTGGAACTCGCGGGCCGTTACGCCAGCGGCGTTTACGCCAACCCGTACACCATCGAGGACGCCCGGGCCCAGCGCCAGGCCCTGCGGGACGCCGCCAAGCGCGCCGGACGCGACCCGGACGAGGTGAAGATGCTCGTCGGCTTCATGCCGACCCTCGCCCCCTCCCACCAGGCCGCCCTGGAACGGCGACGCTTCCTGGACGAGGTCGTCGACCTGAACCAACGCGTCGCCTACCTCGGCGCCATGATCGGCCTCCCGCTCGGCCCCGCCCAGCTCGACGAGCCGCTGACCGCGGACCAGCTCGCCGACGCCATACCCAGCCCGCACGACCCGCGCTCCGTCCGCGCCCTCGAAGTGGCCCAGCAAGGCTGGAGTCTGCGCGACGTGCTCGCCCACGGCGTCATCGACTACCACCCGGTGGTCGCCGGCACCGCCGCTGACGTGGCCGACCACATGCAGCAGTGGTTCGAGGCAGGGGCCTGCGACGGCTTCTCGATCGCCATCGACAGTTACCACGACGGCTTCGACGCCTTCGTCGACCAGGTCGTCCCCATCCTGCAGGAACGCGGCCTGTTCCACGACGACTACGAGGGCCCCACCCTGCGCGAGAACCTCGGCGCCCACGAGCAGTACGGCCTCGACCCGCGCCTCACGCAGCCGGCCCGGGCGTGACCACCACCACGCAGCCCACCACCGCCCAACGTCCGACACCGCGGCCCCGCAGACGTTCCGCGACGCCATGACAGCCGCCGCCATCAACATGGTCGGTGCGCTCGCGTAGGACCTCAGCGACGTGACGCCCCGTGTCCGCCCAGGTGAGGCCGTCGCTTTGCTGATCGCGGTGGGAGGCAACCGGGAACGGCTGGACAGTGAGGCTTCCTTCGCCGCGCTGTGCGCCAATATCTGCACTGGTGACGGGAGAGTCTTACGGGCCGTGCAGTGAGAGTTATTGCAGCCACGTCCGGAGCGGAATTGTTCGACGTACGCAGGTCGTTGCGGCGTGCTACTGTCGATCTCAGTTGTTGCAGTTGTGGTTCCCGAAACTCCAAGTGCCCTGCCTCGGTTCTTACCGAGCGGAAGCACTTTTGTATTTCCGGTCATTCCGGGCGGGGCAATCATCGCGGCGACACGGTGTCCGCGCAGTGCGGATTCCATGTACTGCCCCAAAGGAGATATGACATGGCTACTGGTACCGTGAAGTGGTTCAACGCGGAAAAGGGCTTCGGCTTCATCGAGCAGGACGGTGGCGGCGCTGACGTGTTCGCCCACTACTCGAACATTGCCGCTCAAGGCTTCCGCGAGCTTCAGGAAGGCCAGAAGGTCAGCTTCGACGTCACGCAGGGCCAGAAGGGCCCGCAGGCCGAGAACATCGTTCCGGCCTGACGCTGACGCACACTTCGTAGCTGGGGCCCGCATCCTTCGGGGTGCGGGCCCCAGCTGCACGCATTTCCCGCAGTGGTTTCACCTGCGGGACAACGCGGCTCGCCCTTCAGGGGTGCATGCGCGTCCTGAATGAGCTGCACCGCGGTCATCGTCCAGGTTCTACTTGCCTCTCGCGTCACTCATTTCTGCACCGGCACCCGGCGTATATTTTCGCCGACTGGAGCTATTTTCTATTTCCGGTCCAGATCTGTAATTCTCTGTTCTGCTCATCGCTGCGGGAATTCTTTGATATGTGCCGTAACGTGGTGGCCTAAACCTTCGTGATCAGGAAGCTGACGCATCTCTGCAGGAGGCACCTTGTGACGCTGGTCCAGATGCAGTCCCGTCCGGCGAGCTCCGACCTCACGCGTGGGACGGTGGTTGACGTCATGGAGGCGGGCGGACCGCAGGTCTGTGACGACATGAGCGTCGAGGTGGCGCTTTCCGTCATGGACGCCGCCCGCACGGGTCGGCTGGTCGTCTGCGACCTGGACGGTCAGTGCGCCGGCCTGGTCACCCAGACCGAACTCACCGCCGTCCGCGACAGCTCCGCTTCCACGGACCGCGTCCGCCTGCGCGACATCCTCTGCGACCACGGGTCCTCCGTGTCGCCCGTGACCGCTGCGGCCGAAGCCGAGCACACGATGCGCTTGCTCCGGCTCGGTGCCGTGCCGGTGGTCGACGAGCAAGGCCGCGCCCTGGGCGTCCTCGCCCTCTCCCGCTGAACCGCCTCACCCTGGTCGGACCATCCCCCTTCTTCTCTCCTGTGAGGTCACATGCGCTGCGTCATCGCCCGCTTCCCCTTTGAACTCACCAAGAGCGGCGTGCTGGAATCGATGAAGGGCATCAAGCCCGAGCCGGGAACCGGCGAATCTGTGATCGTCGGCCGCCGCCTTTACCCCGTCAAGCAAGTCGGCCAGGTCATCACCCGTCAGGACCGCCGTGACTTCAGCGCAGCCGAAGTCCTCCGCGCCATGGCCCAGCTCGGCTTCACGTGCCGCACCCTCCCCGAGGTCGCACCCGTCCGCGCCCTAGATGCGGTTCAGAAAGCTTCCGCGATGCTCGGTAGCCCCGTATCCGTCTGACCGAGGGAACAAGCGCACACCGGCGTTGAACAGCAGTGGGGCCCACCGGCGCACGCCGGTGGGCCCCACTGCTGTTCAACGCCGGTGGTCTGGTTGCTCAGTGATCGGAATAGCTGAAGTCGCCCACGGTCCAGGCGTTGATGTCCTCGATCGCGACGCGGTACATCCCGCCGGTTTCCGGGATCCCCACCGTGCCCTGCAGGATGCGGGCGACGTGGAAGTGCAGATGCGTGGGCGGCCCGTTCTTCTTCTCCGCGGCGGTATCGAAGATGACGGAGAACTCTCCCAGGCGGGTGGAGTCCGTCAGGACCTCCGAGACACGCTGGCGCCACGCTGTTTCAGGAGCCAGCCGACCGGTGATGACAGCGCCACCGGTGACGACGGTCAGGGACATCTGATTGCTCTGCCCGGACTCCACCAGGGCGGCGATGGCGACGAGCAGTTCATCATGCTTCGACATGGGTGAAGTGTATTCGCAGGTCGGGAGCGCGTATGCGTGGAGGCTGCGGACCGCGGTCACGTGCGGCTACCTCGGCGCTGCCCGGGTGTGAGGCCAGGTCCAGAGTGCAGGTACCGCCGCCGTGGCGCAGTGCGTTGGTCACGAGTCCCGAGAACGCCTTGTTCCCACCCCCCCATCACTACTCGAGGTCGGTTGTCTCGCTGCTGAACATGCAGAAATCTGCATCGACGAGAGTAGACATTGGGTGGTGTGGTGGTTACGGTTTCTCTCGTAACCGAGATCAAGCAGGGCCCGGCAGAGATGAACTGCCGGGCAGCAGTAGCCGCTAGTGCAGTACGCAGGACGGTGCGGTGGTGGAGTTCCGAAGCCAGGGTTGTTGCAGGACGGCGACGGGACTGACGACCGGACCGGGTGGCCCGCAGTGATCAGGGGCCGCCATGAGCAGGACCGCAGTTCACGCAAGTGCAGTACTGATAAGTGCAGTTCGCAGTACCCAGCAGTGAAGGCAAGAGAGCAGTACCTCGGTGAAGGCGTCGGCTGCGGGCGCGCGCACCGGGAGGTTCGGCAGTGGGGTTCTAAGCCAGAGCAGACGTAGAAAGGGCGACGGGGCTGGCTGCCGAAGAGTGGCGCTTACTCAGGTCACCAGTAGTTCGCATCACCAGCAGGGCAGAGCACCACGCAGTACCAGCAGTACGCTGTCCCGTTCGGTGAGTAGTTGATCAAGAGGGAAGAACGGAGGAGCCTCGCGCCATCAGGATCGCCCGGGCGGAGTGGCAGAGCCCGGGTACCGCAGGACATCGATAGTGAGGTGGTCTCCGGTCACGCAACCGCGATCCCCGCATTCCCCCTCTCCCAGGTGGGTGTGCGGAAACAGAGGGCCGGCGCAGTATCAGGGCCGGCAGATGGTGTAGCAGTCCCTTCGGGGCCCGGGTGCCAGTACGGCACCCGGGCCCCTCCATGCGTTCCACGGAGAGGTGCAAGTGATGGCGGCGCGGAGCGTCGCCGCACTGGTCCGGCGGAGCCGGGCAATGTGTGCTCGCCACCCGTGGCCCGGAGCGCCGCGAGGGCTGCTCCCGGCTGAGCCAGCCGATGCGGAGGGCGAATCTGGCACCGGACTGACCTTGAGCTGCGCCAGTGTCGTCGCCGGAGTGCTTCACGGCCCTTCCCCCTTCTCCCGCTTGAATGGCCGACTTGCGATCAGGGAAGGGCGAGGCAGAGCAGGTGCCCGGTCCGCGGTGACTCAGGCGTGGCTGGTGAGGTAGCCGCCCATGGAGGTGAAGTACTCGGTCGCGCCCAACTCCCGCCCGTCTTCCGTGCGTACGCGCGTGATGGCCAGGCCGTGATTGCGGCCGGTGCGGGCGTCGGCACCGGCGACGATCACCACGCCGTCGCCCTCGCGATAGAAGATGCGGCCGGGGGTGCCGCCGTAGAGGCCCTCGGAGACCACGGCGGCGAGGATCTCGAGTCGTTTGCCCTTGTGGAAGGTGAAGGTGCTGGGGTACGGCTCGGACTGGGCGCGGACCAGACGCTGAAGGTCCTGCGCAGGCCAGGTCCAGTCGATGCGGCTGTCCTCGATGGACCTCTTGTGGAAGAAGCTGGCCTGGGAACGGTCCTGCGGGGTGAACTCCGTCTGGCCGGCGGCGATGAGGTCGAGTGCGCCGATGGTGACCGGTGCGATGAGGGCGACGGTCTTGTGGAAGAGATCGGTCGCGGTGTCCGTCGGTTCGACCGGCACCGACTCCTGGCGGACGATGTCGCCCGCGTCGAGTTCGTCGTCCATCATGTGCGCGGTGACGCCCACTTCGGGCTCGCCGTTGATCAGGGCCCAGATCAGCGGGGAGAAGCCGGCGTACTTCGGCAGCAGCGAGTCGTGCACGTTCAGGGTGCCGTGGTGTGGGAGGCCGAAAATGTGCGGAGGGATCCAGGTCCGCCAGTTGTTGGCCACGATGACGTCCGGGTCGGCCTCCTTGAGGCGCTCGAACAGCTCGTCGTCGTCCGGGCGGTTGCGGATCACCACCGGGACGCCGTGCTCTTCGGCCAGGTCGGCGACGGAGTCGCTCCAGATCTTCTCGTACGCATGCTCGCTCTTGGGGTGCGTCACGACCAGGACCACGTCGTGTTCGGAGTCCAGGAGGGCTTGCAGGGTCCGGTGCCCCCAGGTCTGGTAACCGAACATGACGACCCGCATGGGCTTCCTCCTCAGAGCAGGGATTGACCGAGAGAAGTAAAGCAAGGCTTGCCTTAGTGCACAACGGGTGTGTATGAACGGACAGTTGAGCGATTTTTGACACCTCGTTGCTCGTTCGGTCCTATCGACAGCCTCACAGGTTTAGCTTAGGCTCACCTAAGTTCCCGGTTTGGCGCTCCGTCAGCGTGCCTGATTTTCCGTCCTTCCTCACGCCTGACAGGCGACTGCCCCGCACGATGGGAGAGACATGTCACGGGTTCTTCCTGGTGACGCAACACCGGTTCACGACCTCATCGGCATCGGCTTCGGACCTTCCAATGTGGCCATGGCGATTGCGCTCAGCGAGCACAACGCAGGTGCCGACAGGCAGGAGTCGATCACCGCTCACTTCTTCGAGCAGCAGCCGAGCTTCGGGTGGCACCGCGGCATGCTCCTCGACGACGCGACCATGCAGGTGTCCTTTCTCAAGGACCTGGTGACGCTTCGGAATCCGACCAGTGAGTTCAGCTTCCTCTGCTACTTAAAGAGCAAAGGGCGGCTGATCGACTTCATCAACCACAAGAACCTCTTCCCGCTGCGGGTCGAGTTCCACGACTACTTCGAGTGGGCCGCGGCCCAGGTCGAGGACATGGTCTCCTACGGTCACGAGGTCGTCGGTGTCGCGCCCGTGATCCGTGACGAAGCCGTGGAATACCTGGAAGTGACGGTCCGTTCGGGGGAAGGGCTCGTGGTTCACCGCGCCCGCAACCTCGTCATCGGTACCGGGCTGCGTCCCCGCATGCCGGATGGTGTGGACCGCGGCGACCGTGTCTGGCACAACTCCGAACTGCTGACCAGAGTCGATGAGTTGGAGGCGGTCACCTCGCCCTCGCCCACCCGGTTCGTCGTCGTCGGAGCCGGTCAGAGTGCCGCCGAGAACGTCGCCTATCTGCACCGCCGTTTCCCCGAGGCCGAGGTCTGCGCGGTCTTCTCCCGCTACGGCTACAGCCCCGCCGATGACAGCAGCTTCGCCAACCGGATCTTCGACCCCGAGGCGGTCGACGAGTACTTCGCCGCGCCCGAGCACGTCAAACGTCAACTGATCGACTACCACGGCAACACCAACTACTCCGTGGTGGACATGGATCTGATCGACGACCTCTACCGGCGGATGTACCAGGAGAAAGTCCTCGGTACCGAGAGGCTCCGCTTCCTCAATGTTTCCCGGCTCAGCGACCTCAAGGAGACACCGGACAGGGTTCGGGCCACGGTCACGTCCCTCGTCAACGGCGAGGAGACCCTCCTCGACGCGGATCTGGTGGTCTTCGCCACCGGCTACCTCCCCGCCGACCCCCTCGGCCTCCTCGGCGAGGTCGCCGACCGCTGCCTCCGCGACGACGAGGGCCGCGTCCGTGCCGAACGTGACTATCGCATTGCCACGGACCCCGAACTGCGCTGCGGCATCTATCTGCAGGGCGGCACGGAGCACATCCACGGCATCACCTCGTCCCTGTTGTCCAACACCGCCATCCGGGTCGGCGAGATCCTGGACTCGCTCCTGGATCGAGGGCTCAAGTCTGCTTCGGACGAGGCCCGCACGGTCGCCGACGGAACCGGCAGCGCCGCCCGCTAGTCATCGAGCAGGGGATAACGTACGTCGACATGGGCACGACTGCAGTCGAGCGCCCCGCGTCCAGGGGTACATCAGGCACAACTTCCGTCCGTCGGCGGCGGGTTGTGGGCCTGGGCATGCTTGTGATGGTCCTGGTGATCGCAGGCGTGGTGTCGTTGGCCGTCGGGGCGCGCGCGTTGAGCCCGGCCGAGGTGTGGCACGGGCTCTTCGCGGCGCCGGAGTCCGACCGGCGGCTGACCGAGATCAGGCTCATCGTGGAGACCGTCAGGGTGCCCCGGACGGTGCTCGCGATCGTGGCGGGCGTCGCCCTGGGCGTCGGCGGTGCCCTGATCCAGGGGTACACGCGCAACCCGATCGCGGACACGGGCCTGTTGGGGGTGAATGCCGGCGCCTCGTTCGCCGTGGTGACGGTGATCGCCGTGTTCGGGTTCACCGACCCGTTCCAGTACGTCTGGTTCGCCTTCCTCGGGGCGGCGGTCTCCGGTGTGGTCGTGTTCGGGCTGGCCAGCATCGGCCGGGGAGCCGGCAATCCGCTGACGCTCGCCCTGGCCGGACAGGGGATCGCCGTGTTCCTGGCGGCGATGACGACAGCGATCTCGCTCTCGGACCAGGCGGCGTTGAACGCGCTGCGGTACTGGAACGCGGGCTCGTTGGCCGGTGTCGGGTTCGATGTCATCTGGCCGGTGACCGGATTCATCGCGGTGGGGCTGGTGCTGGCGCTGATCACACTGCCCGCCATCAATCTGCTCAACCTGGGTGACGACGTGGCGCGGGGTCTGGGAGTGAACATCGCCCTGAGCCGGACCGTCGGCATCGCCGCCATCACGCTGCTGGCGGGAGCGGCGACGGCCGCGTGCGGTCCCATCGCGTTCCTCGGGCTCATGGTGGCCCATGTGGCCCGGTATCTGACGGGGCCGGACTATCGCTGGCTGGTGCCGTACGCGGGTCTGCTCGGCGCCATCGTCCTGTTGGTCTGCGACATCGTGGGGCGTCTGGTGGTGCGGCCGGGAGAGTTGGACGCGGGCGTGGTCGTCTCCCTTCTCGGAGCCCCGTTCTTCGCGGCTCTGGTCTGGCGCGGAAAGCTCAAGAACGCATGAGTGGGGCAGACGTGAAGCTGATCGGGGCGGAGACGAAACCGTCTGTGCTGCCGGGCGTGCGGTTCAGGGGGGTGTCGTTCGTCTGGCGGCCCTGGCTGGTGCTCGTCACGCTCCTGCTGGCTGTGGCGACCTTCCTGTTGTTCTGCTTGTCCATCGGCGTGGGGGACTTCCCCATCGGTCTGTCCCGGGTGATGGCCACGATTGTGGGGCGGGGGGAGCAGGTCGACGAGTTCGTGATCATGGATCTGCGGATGCCGCGGGCCCTGGCCGGACTTGTCGTGGGCATCGCGCTCGGGGTGTCCGGGGCCATCACCCAGTCCATCGCGCGCAATCCG
Organism: Streptomyces sp. NBC_00019; assembly: GCF_045041015.1. Lineage (NCBI taxonomy): Bacteria > Bacillati > Actinomycetota > Actinomycetes > Kitasatosporales > Streptomycetaceae > Streptomyces > Streptomyces sp. NBC_00019. Next base: position 580,960 of record NZ_CP108302.1, on the reverse strand, counting down.
CTGGCCAGCCCGGACGTCCTGGGGATCACCGGGGGCGCCAGTGTGGTCGCGGTCTTCCTGGTGACCGTGTCGGGCGGGACCGCCGCCGCGATCACGGACTCCGTGGGGCTGTCCGCGGCGGCGCTCATGGGCGGTCTGGGCACAGGGCTGCTGGTGTATCTGCTGGCGTGGCGGCGCGGCATCGACGGCTTCCGGCTCATCCTCATCGGCATCTCGGTGACCGCGGTGACCCAGGCGATCACGACGTGGCTGTTGGCCACGGCCGACATCAGGGACGTGGCCCGGTCCCAGGCATGGCTGATCGGCTCGCTGGACAACCGGTCCTGGGGCGAGGTCCGGGTGGCGTCGTGGTGCACGCTCGCCCTGCTGGTCGTCGTGGCCTGCGTCGCGTTCCAGTTCCAGCCCCTGCACCTGGGCGACGAGGTCGCGGCCGGGCTGGGCGTGCGCTTCTCGGCTGTCAGGGCGGTCATGCTGCTGTGTGCGGTCCTGCTGGCCGGCGCGGCGGTGAGCGCGGCCGGCCCGGTGCCGTTCGTCGCGCTGGTGGCGCCGCAGGTGGCGATGCGGCTGGCGAGGTATCCGACGCCGCCGATGGTGGCCTCCGGCCTGGTGGGGGCGTTGCTGCTGATCGGCTCGGATCTGGTCGCACGGGCGGTACTGCCGGTCAGCCTGCCGGTCGGCGTGGTCACGGCCGCGATCGGTGGCCCTTTCCTTGTCTATCTGCTGGTGCGGGCAAACCTCAGATAGCCGGTGCAGACGTCAGGAAGCGTAAGAGGAGGGGGCATTGTGGTCGCTCAGGACATCACCGAGATCAAGTCCGAGGTCGTCGGCACCTCACGACTGGAGGCCAGAGGCGTCACGGTCGGGTACGGCGACAGGACGGTCATCGACGATCTCGACGTGGCGATCCCGTCGGGGTTGGTCACCACGATCATCGGCCCCAACGGCTGCGGGAAATCAACCCTGTTGCGCACCCTGTCGCGCCTGCTCAAGCCTGCCAGGGGGACAGTCGTCCTCGACGGCGACGACATCGCCAGGCTCAGGACCAGGGAGGTGGCGAAGAAGCTCGGCCTGCTGCCGCAGGCGCCCGTCGCGCCGGACGGGCTGACGGTCGCCGACCTCGTCGCCAGGGGCCGTCATCCGCATCAGAGTTGGCTGCGGCAATGGTCCTCGGACGACGCCGGCGTCGTGGAACGTGCGCTGGTCATGACCGGTGTGGCCGACCTTGCCGACCGCCCGGTGGACGAGCTGTCCGGCGGCCAACGCCAGCGCGTCTGGATCTCCATGACCCTGGCCCAGGGCACCGACCTGCTGCTCCTGGACGAGCCGACCACCTACCTGGATCTGGCGCACGCCATCGACGTACTCGACCTGGTGAACGACCTGCACACGTCGGGGTGCACCGTCGTCATGGTGCTGCACGACCTCAACCTGGCCACGCGCTACAGCGACAACCTCATCGTGATGAGGGAGGGGGAGATCCTCGCCCAGGGAGACCCGCGTGACGTGATCACCGCCGAGCTGCTGCACGAGGCGTTCGGGCTGCGAGCCCAGGTGATCGACGATCCGGTGGGCGACCGGCCGCTGATTGTGCCGATCGGCCGCGTCAACGTTCAACTCCCGTAGATCACTATAAAGTTGGAGAAGTTAGGCTAGGCTTACCTCATCCGCTCACGCTAAGGTTTGCCTGCCCTTATACGGGGGTGTAGCGGACAGCATGAAAGCAAGGGGATTACGGATGCTCCTCCACAGAACGACGCGCAGGAAGCCCTGGGGGCGGTTGGCGGCGGTGCTGTCCGCCGCGGCCCTCGGCGTCGGCCTTCTCGCGGGCTGCGGCGACGACTCGTCCGACTCGGCGGACAAGGCGAGCGACAACACCTCGACCACCGCAGCCGGCGCGTTCCCGGTCACTGTGGAGCACGCGTTCGGATCCACGACGGTCACCAAGACGCCCGAGCGGGTCGTCACCGTCGGCTACACCGACGACCAGACCGTCCTGGCCTTCGGCATCAAGCCTGTCGGCATGACCGACCAGTACCCCAACCCGGCCGGTCAGAGCCCCGACGTCAACACCCAGTGGCCCTGGACGAAGGACAAGTGGGGTGACACCAAGCCCGAGGTCATCATGAAAAACGGTGACTCCGGCCCCAACTTCGAGAAGATCGCCGCCCTGCGCCCGGATCTGATCATCGCGGTCTACTCCGAGGTCGATCAGACCGCCTACGACAAGCTCTCCAAGATCGCTCCGACGGTAGGCCGAACCAAGGCCGAGAAGGAGCCGTTCAGCGCGCCCTGGCAGGACAACGCCCTGCAGATCGCCACGGCCCTCGGAAAGGCCGAGGAGGGCGAGAAGATGATCGCGGACATCCAGGGGCAGCTGGACGCGGCCAAGAAGGCACACCCCGAATTCGCCGACCAGAAGGCCGTCGTGCTGTCCTGGTACGAGGACTCGGTGGCGCCGTTCACCTCCACCGACGTCCGAGGCCGACTGGTGTCAGGCATCGGCTTCCCGTACCAGACCGAGATCGACAAGGTCGCGGACGGCAGCTTCTACACCAAGCTCTCCCCGGAGCGCATCGACCTGGTCGACGTCGACCACATCTTCGTCATCAACGACAAGGCGGACACGGAGGCTTTGAAGAAGTTCAAGCTGTTCGCCAACCTGGACGCCGTGAAGAAGGGAAACGTGTCCTACCTCCTGGACAGTGAGGGCCCGGCGATCGGCGCGGCCATCTCCCAGGGCACCCTGCTCTCCATGCCGTACGCCATCGACGAGCTCGTGAAGTCGGCGGCCGAGTAGGTGTGAGCAGCACCGACACGCGCGTCGCCCCGGCGAAGCTGCACACGGCGACCGGACGCGAGGCCACCCGATGGGTCACCGCCCACTGCCGTGAAGTGCCCTGGCCGGCGGTCGCCACCGTGCTCACCACGGTGGCGGGCGCCGCACTCCAGGTACTCCCCGTCCTTCTGCTCGGCCGGGTGGTCGACGGGGTGGTCGAGGGCGAATCGCGCTCGGTCCTGGTCACGATCGGGGCGTTGACGGTGGCCGCCGCCCTGTTGGGCGCGGCCGCCACCGCGGTGTCCACCTACCTGATCGGACGGCTCGGCGCCGACCTGCTCGCGCGGCTGCGCGAAGGCGCCGTCCGCGCGGTGCTCGGGATGCCGAGCGCCCGCATCGAGCAGGTCGGGCGCGGGGACGTGCTCTCCCGGGTCGGCGACGATGTGGCCGTCATCTCCAAGGGCATCCGCATGGCCATCCCGACGGTGTTCTCGGCGGGCGTGCTGGTGGTCATCGCCACGGTCGGCATGTTCGGGCTGGACTGGCGGCTCGGCCTGGCAGGCGCCGGCGCGCTGCCCGCGTACGCACTCGCCCTGCGCTGGTACCTCCCCAGGTCCGCCCCGCTCTACCAGCAGCAGCGGGCGGCCCAGTCCGACCGCGCCCAGGCACTGATCAGCGGCCTGGACGGGATCGACACGGTCCGGGCCTACCGCCTGGAGGAAGCCTTCCGCGAGAAGGTCACCGCAGAGTCGTGGCGGGTGCGCAATCTCGGCATCGACGTCTTCCGGTTCTTCGGCCGGTTCGTCGGCCGGGAGAACCGCGCCGAGTTCATCGGCCTTGTCCTCCTCCTCGTCGTCGGATACGCCCTGCTGGAGGCCGACGCGGCGACCCTCGGCGAGGTGTCCGCCGCCCCGCTGCTCTTCCACCGGCTGTTCGTTCCACTGGGCGCCATCATGTTCACCTTCGACGAGGCGCAGAAATCGGGTGCGAGCCTGACCCGGCTGGTCGGAGTGCTGGGGGAGGCGGCGGAGGAGCGGCTGGTGGGCGATACGGCCGTGTCGGCAGCGGGAGTCGGCTCCTATCCGGTGACGGTGGAGAGCCTGACCTTCAGCTACCCCGACACCGAGGAGCCGGTTCTCAAAGACGTCACTCTCTCGATCCCCGCCGGGAGTTCGCTCGCCTTGGTGGGAGCGACCGGCGCGGGCAAGACGACGCTGGCCGCACTGATCGCCGGCATCGGGACCCCGCAGGCCGGATCGGTGCGCATCGGGTCGACCGACCTCGCCGCTCTGGACGAGGCCGGGGCACGGGCCCTGGTGAGCATCCTGACCCAGGAGACGCATGTGTTCTCCGGCCCGCTCGCCGACGACCTGAGACTGGCCGCCCCGGAGGCGACCGACGCCGAGCTGACGGACGCGCTGCGCACGGTCGGCGCCGATGCATGGGTCGACGCCCTGCCCGACGGGCTGAAGACCCTGGTGGGGGAGGGCGGCGAGCGCCTCGACGTCACCAAGGTCGCCCAAGTCGCTCTGGCCCGGCTGGTGTTGGCGAAGACGCCGGTAGTAGTGCTCGACGAGTCCACCGCCGAGGCAGGCAGCGCGGGCGCCGCCGAACTGGAGCGCGCGGTGGTGGCCGCCTGCTCCGGCCGCACCACCCTGCTCGTGGCCCACCGGCTCACCCAGGCGATGGCCGCGGACCGGATCGCGGTCCTGGACGCGGGACGCGTCGTGGAACAGGGGACACACGAGGAACTGGTGGCTCTGGACGGCCGGTACGCACGGCTGTGGCGGGCCTGGCGAGAGGGCAGTTGAGCACCCCCCCGGATGTGAGTTGGGCCGACCTTCGTACGGTGAAAGGAACGCGGAGTCTTCGATGACCGATCCGAGCGCTCGTCACGTACTGCTGTCCCCCGAGCAACTGGCCGACGTACGCCGCCGAACCGGCGACCATTCCGACCGGACCATCACCGAGGCGTGCGCCATCGGACTGGCGTACTGGGCGACGGGGCTCGGCCCCGACGGCATCGATCTCACCCCCGGCACCTTGTTCACCGAAGTCCTCGGCTGGGTCGACAACGGCGGTGACGGCCCCGGGGGTTGGGAGGTCGGAGCGGAGGGCCGGAGCATCGGCGTTCCGGACGGGGTCCAGGTGGCCGACGCGCAGCTCGCGCTGGATGATCTGGCCGACTTCCCGGACCGGCCCGTCGGGACCATCGGCCCGTCCAGTGTGGCAGCGCGGCTCGAAGCCCTGGCCGAGTGGAACGACACTCGGGCCGACCGGGTGCGCCCGACGATTGTGGAGATGTTCCGTGAGCAGGTGCGCACCAGGCCGGACGCGGTCGCCGTCGTCGACGAGCACCGATCACTGACGTATCGCCAGACCGCCGAACTCTCCGGTCAGTTGGCCCATCATCTGGTCGAGCGCGGACTCACCGCCGAACAGGTCGTCGGCATCTCGCTGGGGCGCTCCGCCGACATGGTGATCGGGCTGCTCGCCGTGCTCCAGGCCGGGGGCGCGTTCGTGCCGCTCGATCCGCAGTGGCCGGCCGCACGCAGAGCCGTCGTCATCGAGGACGCCCGGGTCGTGGTCCAGTTCAACGAGTCGGGCGAGCACACCCCGGACGAACCGGAAGCCGTGGCCGTCGACCTGGACGACTGGCGGTTCGACTCCTATCCCGTCGAGGGGCCCGAGGTCACCCTCCTCGGCGACGCCCTGGCCTACGTCATCTTCACGTCCGGTTCCACCGGGCGGCCCAAGGGCGCGATGATCCGGCACGAGGCGATCAGCGAGCGGCTGCTGTGGCAGGTCCACGAGATCCTGGGCTTCGGCCACGACGACGCGTCGCTGTTCAAGGCGCCGTTGTCCTTCGACATCTCCATCAACGAGATCTTCCTGCCGCTGGTGTCAGGCGCCCGGCTGGTCGTCCTGCGGCCCGCCGGCGAACGCGACCCGCACCACCTGCTCGGCGTCATCGCCGAGCAGCGCGTCACCTTCACCTACCTGGTGTCGTCGATGCTGGACGTGCTGCTGGAGATCGCGGGCGACTCCGGGAAGCTGGACAGCCTGCGCCATGTGTGGTGCGGCGGCGAGGTGCTGACGCCGGAACTGTACGAGCGGTTCCGCACCCAGCTCGACATCCCCATGTACCACGGCTACGGCCCGGCCGAGACGACGATCGGCGTCTCGCACGTCATCTACCGGGGCGCGGCGGAACGCCTGTCGACGTCGATCGGCAAGGCCAACCCCAACACCCAGCTGTACGTGCTCGATGACGAGTTGCGCCCGGTCCCGGCCGGGGTCGGCGGCGAACTCTACGTGGGCGGGTTCCTCCTGGGACGCGGGTACGTGAACGCGCCCGGCCTGACGGCTTCCCGGTTCGTCGCGAACCCGTTCGCGAACGACGGGTCCCGGCTGTACCGGACCGGTGACCTCGCGCGGTTCGCTCCGGACGGGTCGCTGGACTTCCTCGGCCGCGCCGACAACCAGATCAAGATCCGCGGTATGCGGCTGGAGATCGAAGACGTCGAGGTCGGTCTCGCGGAGCATCCCGGCGTACGCCATACCTGTGTCGTCGCGAAGAAGAACGCGGCGGGCGGCACCTACCTGGTGGGGTACGTGATCCCGGCCGCCGCAAGCCAGGAGCTGCGGGCAGACGAGGTCAAGGCGTGGGCCGCCGCGCACATGGTGGAGTACATGGTGCCCGCCCACATCGTGGTGATGACGGAGTTCCCGCTCACCGCGAACGGCAAGCTCGACCGCAACGCGTTGCCGGAACCCGTGCTGACGACGGGCTCGTTCGTCCGGCCCACCACCGAGAACGAGCGCGCGGTGTGCGCGGCGGTCGCGGCGGTGCTGCGGCTGGACGAGGTCGGTGTCGACCAGGACTTCTTCCAACTCGGCGGCGACAGCATCCTGGCGATCTCGCTGCTCGGCGCGCTCCGCGATGCGGGACTCCATGTCACGACACGGCAGATCTTCGCCAACAGCACCGTGGGGACACTGGCGGCGGTGGCGAGCCGCCAGGAGGCCGCCGCGGCGGACCCCCGCGATGTCGCGACCGGTCCCGTCGTGGGATCACCCATCGTGCGGTGGCTCGGCGAGACGACGGACGCCATCGACGGCTTCGTCCAGTCGGTCGTGCTGAACACCCCGGCCGACCTGACCGCCGACGCCCTCGACGCGATCCTCACCGCCCTGGTCCGGCACCACGACATGTTGCGCGCCAAACTGGTGCGCGGGGACCACTGGAGCTTCGACATACCCGAGGCCGGCGAGGCCACCGTGGCCTGGCGGGAGAGCGACCGGCCGCTCGACGAGTGCGTCGCGCTCGCCACCGACGGTCTGGACCCGGTGGACGGTGTGATGCTGCGGGCCGTCTGGCGCCGCGAGGCACGGCAACTGGTCCTGGTCGCCCATCACGTGGTGATCGACGGTGTGTCCTGGCGGGTCCTGATGGAGGACCTGGCCACCGCCTGGCGGCAGTTCACCTCGGGCACACCGATCGAGCTGCCCGCGGTGGGCACGTCGTTCCGGCGCTGGACACGGTTGCTGGAGCGCACCGCGTTCGACGCGGACAGCTCCTACTACCGGCGTGACCTGCCAGGAGCGGACCAACCGGTGGGCAGGCGCGCGCTGTCCGCGGCCGACACCGTCGCGCGGGAGCGGATACGGACCATCACGGTCGGCCCGGAGGTCACGGGCGCGCTGCTGGGCGAGATCCCCGCGAAGTTCCACGCGGGCGTCAACGACGTACTCCTGACCGCGCTCGCCGTCGCTCTCGCCCGGTGGCGCCGCGACCTCGGGCAGGAGCAGACGTTCGCGCACATCGAGCTCGAGGGCCACGGCCGCGAGGCACGGTTCGTGGCGGGCTCCGTCGGCTTCGAGCCGGAACTGTCGCGGACCGTGGGCTGGTTCACCACCCTGTTCCCGGTGGTCGTGGATCCCGGGGCCGCAGCCGACTTCACGGCGCCCGACTATCTGACCACCGCGCTCAAGGCGGTCAAGGAGAACCTCGCCCAGGTGCCGGACAACGGCGTCTCCTATGGCGCCCTGCGCTACCTCACCCACTGCGAGTTCGCCGCGCCCGCACCGCAGGTGCTCTTCAACTACCTGGGCCGCTATGACGCGGGCGCCGCCGGCGAGTGGCAACTCGCGGGCAGCACAGGTCAGCTGGGCGAGCGGCGCGACCCGGAGATGTGTCTGCCGCGGCCCTTGGAGTTCAACGCCATTGCCGAGCCCGCCGCCACCGGCGGGTACGAACTCGTCACCAACATCTCCTGGCCCGACGGCATGTTCACCGACGAGGACATCGTGACCCTCGGCGACTACTTCCGGGTGGCACTGGCCGGACTGGCCGGACTGGCCGCGCTCGAGCGGGGCGGCCACTCGCCCAGCGACTTCGCCCTGGTACCGCTCACCCAGGCCGACGTCGACGACCTGGACGGCCCGGATCTGCGGGACATCCTGCCGCTGACCCCGTTGCAGGAGGGCCTGTACTTCCACTCCGTCTTCGACGACGACTCGGCGGGCGCCTACGTCGAGCAGCAACTGCTCACCCTGGACGGCGAGGTGGACGCGGGCCGGCTCGCGGCGGCGGCCACCCGTCTGCTCACGCTGTACCCGAACCTGGCCGCGCGGTTCGTGTCCCTCGCCGACGGCCGCGTCGTCTCCGTACTGGAGAGCGGCGTGGAGGCGCCCTTCACCACGCTGGACCGGCCCGGCATCACCGACACCGAACTTCGCGAGCTCGCCGAGCGGGACCGACGCGCCGGGTTCGACCTCGCCACGGGCCCGCTGATGCGGTACACGCTCATCCGCGCCGGCTCCGGCCGCAGCGTCCTGGTGCAGACCGTGCACCACATCCTCGCCGACGGCTGGTCGGTGCCGCCGATGCTCCGCGCGCTGCTGGCCGAGTACCACGCGCCGGGGACCGTGTTCCCGGTCGGCGGCTTCCCCGACTACGTGCGCTGGCTCGCCGGACGCGACGACGACGAGAGCGACGGCGTTTGGCGCGAGCAACTCGCCGATCTGCCCGGCCCCTCGCTGGTCGCCGAGGGGCACACCCCGTCCGAGCGATTCGCCGACACGGCCGTGGCGCCGGAGGGCGACATCGACGCGGCCGCCCGCACAGCCGACGTGCCGCTGAGCGTGGCCGTGCACAGCGCCTGGGCACTCACGCTGGGCTCCCTCCTGCACGGCAGAGATGTGGTGTTCGGCTCCACGGTCTCCGGGCGGGACGCCGAGGTGCCGGGCATCGAGAACTTGGTGGGTCTGTTCATCAACACGATCCCCGTGCGCGCGCGTTGGGCCGCCGACACCACCGCGCGCGACCTGCTCGCCTCGGTGCGCGAACACCAGAGTGCCGTGCTGCCGCACCAGCACGTCTCGCTGGCGAGGACGGGCCGCCAGGCCGGCTCCGGCTCGCTGTTCGACACCCTGGTGGTGTTCGACGTGGCGACCGACGTGGACGCCCTGCGGCGGCCCGGTGACACGCTGGTCATCACCGACGTCGTGAACGAGGGTGCTCCGCACTACCCGTTGACGCTGGTGGTGGAGCGCGCGCTCGACGGCCGTCCCCGCTTCAACCTGATCTATGACGGCGAGCTGCTGCGAGAGACGACGGCCCAGGCGGTCCTGCACACCTTCACCCGGACCCTCACCGGCCTTCTCACCCGGCCGGACGCCCTGATCGACGACCTCGCGACCAAGAATGCCCGGCCTCCCGAGCGGATCACTCCGACGACCCTGGGCGCGCTGTTCGACGCCGCCGCCCAGCGTGACCCGGCGGCCACCGCCGTCACGCAGTGCGGCCTGGAAGGTGGCACCCGTTCCCTCACCTACGGCGAACTGGCCGACACGAAGAACGAGTTGGCCTCGGCCCTGCGCGCGGCCGGTGTCGCGCCGGGCAAACGGGTCGCCGTCGCCGTCCCGCGTTCCGTCGAGCAGGTCGTCGCCCTGGTCGCGATCGTCAGCGCCGGCGGCGCGTACGTACCGCTGGATCTGGCGTACCCGGACGAACGGCTGGAGTACATCCTCGCTGACGCCGCTCCGCAGGTCGTCCTCGTGGACCGTGAGCAGCGCGACCGCTTCACCGAGCTGCTGGCCAGGGCGGGTGTGCCGGCCCTGGTGCTGGTGCAGGGAGACGAGTTGCCGTCGGCGGAGACCGCCGCGCCCGAGGTGAGCTGGCACGACGCCGCGTACGTGATCTACACGTCCGGGTCGACCGGGAAACCCAAGGGCGTCGTCGTCCCGCACTCCAGCGTGGTGACGCTGCTCGCCAACACCCAGCCCGACATGGACTTCGGACCGCACGACGTGTGGGTCCAGTTCCACTCCTTCTCCTTCGACTTCGCGGTCTGGGAGCTGTGGGGCGCGCTGGCGTACGGCGGTGAGCTGCTGGTGCCGGAGTACGGGCTGACCCGGTCCCCGGTCGACTTCCACCGGCTGGTCAGCGAGCGCGGGGTGACCGTGCTCAACCAGACTCCGTCGGCGTTCTACCAGTTCATCGAGGCCGACCGGCAGGCCGACGAGCCCCTCACCGCACTGCGCCGGATCATCTTCGGCGGCGAGGCGCTGGACCTCGGGCGGCTGCGCGGCTGGGCCGAGAGGTACGGCACCGGTTCGCCCGAGCTGGTCAACATGTACGGCATCACCGAGACCACGGTCCACGTCACCCACCGGGTGCTGACCGACGGCGACTTCGCACTCGGCGACGACGCCAGCCCGATCGGCGGCCCGATCCCGGGTCTGGTCACGCACCTGCTCGACGACCGGCTCCGGCCGGTGCCGCCGGGCCGGGTGGGTGCCATCTACGTCGCCGGCGACCAGGTGTCGCTCGGCTACCTGGGCAGGCAGGGGCTCACCGCGGGCCGGTTCGTGGCGGATCCGTTCGCGGGTGACGGGTCCCGCATGTATCACACGGGTGATCTTGCCCGCCGTACGCTCGACGGCGAGCTGGAGTTCGTCGGGCGTGCCGATGACCAAGTCCAACTCAAGGGGTTCCGGATCGAGTTGGGCGAGGTGGAGTCGGCGATCAGGGACCTGGACGGCGTGGTGGACACGGCCGTCACCGTGGCGGACGGCGGCGACCACCTGGTCGCGCATGTCGTGGGCAGGGTTCCTGATGCCTTCACTGAGCTGCTGTCCGCCAAGCTGCCCGTGCACATGGTGCCGGGCCGGGTGCTGTCGGTGGACGCACTGCCGCTGACGGTCAACGGCAAGCTGGACCGCAAGGCCCTCATCCAGCAGGCCGCACAGGACGACACCCCGGTGGCCGGGAGTGATTCCGCGCTCGCCGCGCTCGTCGACATCTTCGCCGAGACACTGCCCGGTTGCGCCGCGGACGGCGACACCGACTTCTTCCGAGCCGGGGGCGACAGCATCGTCGCCATCACCGTCGTGAACCGGGCCAGGGCCCTCGGTCTGCCGATCGCGCCTCGGGACGTCTTTCTGCGCCGGACGCCGCGCGCGCTGGCCGAGAACCTGGGCACCCACGCACCGCAGCCCGCCGCGCCCGTCCCCGTCCGCCGCGAGGACGGACCGCTGACGCCGACGCCGATCATCCTGCGCCAGCGCGAGCTGGACGGATCGCTAGCCCTATTCGCCCAGGCCAGGACGCTATTCGCCCCCGAGGGCACCGGCTTCGCCGACGTTGAACGCGCCGCGAACGCCATCGTGGCCGCGCACCCGGTGCTGCGGCTGCGGCTGCGCGTCGAGCACGGCATCTGGGCCCTGCGCACCGAACCGGCCCGCGCGGTCACCGTCGTACGACCGCACACGACCGACGCGACGACGGCGGCGAACGAGGCCGCAGGCCGCCTCGACCCCGAGGCGGGAGACGTCATCGCGTTCTCCTGGCTGGAGACGAGCCGGACCCTGGTCGTCACCGTCCACCACCTCGCCGTCGACTCGGTGTCCTGGCTGGTCCTCCTCGACGACCTGACCACCGCCCTGCGCGGGGAGCCCTTGGCGCCGCCGACCACGTCCTATGCCGAGTACGCCGAAGCACTGACGCTCCAGTGCACCCACGCGACCGACGACCTCGGGCACTGGATCACCACCCTGCAAGCTCCCGCGCTGCTGCCCACGGTCGACGGCCTGCGCGAGACCACGGTCGTACTCCCACCCGAAGCGAGCGACCGCGTAACCCGTACCGCACCCGCCGCCCTCGGAGTCGGCCTCACCGAGCTGCTGTGCGGCGCCCTGCGCACCGCACTGACACGGATCCAGCCGATGCCCACCGACCTCGCGATCGACCTGGAACGACACGGCCGGGTCCCGGTCCTCGAACACCACGACTACACCCGTACGGTCGGCTGGTTCACCTCCATCGCGCCCGTACGGATCGCCGCGCACACCGATCCCGTCGTGGCCGCCCACGAGATCGCCGAACGCCAGCCGGACGAGCGCGCGCACGTCGCCTACGGCCAGCTGAAGTACCTCCACCCGCAGACGGCTCCGCTGCTGCACGCACGCCCGCAGGTGCTGTTCAACTACCTCGGCCGAGGCAGCGAGTCCCAGGCACTGCACATCACCGGCGGCGAACAGAGCAGCCCGTACGCCGTAGAGGTCAACGCGTGGCTGGACGAGGCCACCGGAGGCCTGCACGCGGCCTTCACCCTCGCCGAGGGCATCGGCGACGAGATCACCGAGCACTGGCTCAGCGCACTGCACGCCGTCGCGGACGCCTCCGCGACGGCCGAGCGCACGGCACCGGTCACCCCGCTCCAGCGCGGCCTGTACTTCCAGGCACAGATGGCGGGCACGGCCGGACACTACGTCGCGCAGAGCTGGTTCACCTTCGACCGGCGCCTGGACACCGACGCGCTCGCCGAGGCGATGGCGCACGTGATCGCTCGGCACCCGGTCGTGGGCGCCGGCTTCACCACCGACGACGACGGAAGCCCTGTCCAGGTCCTCAAGGCGGGGCGCCGCGTCCCTGTCCGTACCATCGCGCTGTCCACGGACGCGGAGGTCGAAGCCCTGCGCGCCCGGGACCGCGACACCGGATTCGACCCCGGTGAGCCACCGCTGATCCGGATGACCGTGGTGCGCCGTCCCGACGACCGCGACGGCCTGCTGCTCAGCTACCACCTGCTGCTGTGGGACGGCTGGTCCCGCGAGATCGTGCTGCGGGATCTGTTCGACGCCTATCAGGCCGTCCTGACGGGCGACCTGCTCGATCCGACCCCGGCCACGCCGAGCTTCGAGGAGCACGCCCGGGCACTCGACGCCAAGGACGCCGCCGTAGCGGAACGCTTCTGGGCGGAGCACCTGGCGGGCGTCCCCGGCCCGACGCTGCTCGCCGGTCCGGCACCATCCCTCTCGGACGACCTGCCGAGCGCCCTTGTACACACGCTCTCCACCGAGCAGTCGGACCTGCTGCGGGAAGCGGCCAAAGCGCACGGCGTCACGCTGAACTCGGTGCTGACCGGCGGGTTCGGTCTCTTGCTGGGCGCTCTCACGGGCCGCAGTGACGCCGTGTTCGGTGTGACCGTCTCCGGCCGGGAAGACGAAGGGCTGGACGGAATCGTCGGCGTGCTGCTCAACACCGTGCCGATGTGGACACGCGCCCGGCCGGACGACACGGTCCGGGAGTACCTGGCGGCCGTGCAGGCGGCCAGGGTCGAGGCGATGGAGCATGAGCACCTGGGGCTCGGCGAGATCCAGCGGGCCAGCGGGCACGACACCTTGTTCGACAACCTGTTCGTGCTCCAGAACTTCCTGGACATGGACGCCTTCGCCGAGATGAACGCCAAGCACGGCATCACCTCGGTGAAGGCCGACGACTCCACCCACTATCCGTTCACCTGGGTCGTCACGCCCGGCGACCGGCTCACGGTCAAGCTGGAGTACCGCGACGACGACACCGACAACGCCCGGTGTCTCCTCGACGGCTACCTGCGTGTACTCGAGGATCTGGCGCGGGCGACCGGACCGGTGGGCGCGCTGCGGGGGTTGGGGCCGGAGCCCTCGCCGGGCGAGCGTACGGACGTCGGCACGGACACTGTCGTCGACCGGTTCGACCAGGCGGCGGATCGCGACCCGGAGCGGATCGCGCTTGTCGCCCATGGTTCCACCATGACCTTCGCGGAGCTCCGGGACCGCAGCCGTGCGGTGGCGGGGGTGCTGGCCGGGCGCGGTATCGGCCCCGAGACGACCGTGGGTCTCGCGGTCCCGCGCTCCCTCGACTCGATCGTGGCGCTGTTCGCCGTCCTGCGTGTCGGCGCCGCGTATGTGCCGCTGGAGTTGGATCACCCGGACGAGCGGATCGCCGTGATCGTCGAGGACGCCGGCCCGGACGTGATCCTCACCGTGAGCTCTGTGTCGCCCCGTCTGACGGGCGAACTGATGGAGCTCGACCGTCCGCTGCCGGAGGCAGAGCCGTTCGTGACGTTCGCGCCCGACGATCCTGACCGGCTGCGGCACCCCGCGTACACGATCTACACCTCAGGATCGACCGGCAAACCCAAGGGTGTGGTGACCGAGTACGCCGGGCTCACCAACATGCTGATCAACCACCAGCGCCGCGTCTTCGAACCGGTGCTGGCGGAGCACGGGCACCGGGTCTTCCGGATCGCGCACACCGTGTCGTTCGCGTTCGACATGTCCTGGGAGGAGCTGCTGTGGCTCGCCGACGGGCACGAAGTGCACATCTGTGACGAGGAGCTGCGCCGTGACGCGCCCCGGCTGGTCGAGTACTGCCTGGAGCACGGCATCGACGTCATCAACGTGACGCCGACCTACGCGCAACAGCTGGTCGCCGAGGGCCTGTTGGACGATCCGGAGCGACGGCCGCCCCTGGTGCTCCTCGGCGGCGAGGCGGTCACCCCGACCCTGTGGCAGCGGCTCGCCGAGACCGAGGGGACTGTCGGCTACAACCTGTACGGACCCACCGAGTACACGATCAACACCCTCGGCGTCGGCACCTTCGAGTGCCAGGACCCGGTCGTGGGCGTAGCGATCGACAACACGGACGTCTACGTGCTGGATCCGTGGCTGCGACCGCTGCCGGACGGAGTCCCCGGGGAGCTGTACGTGTCGGGCATCGGCATCGCACGCGGCTATCTCGGCCAGTCCGCCCAGACCGCGCACCGCTTCGTCGCATGCCCCTTCGGCGCACCCGGCGAGCGCATGTACCGCACCGGCGACCTGGTGATACGGCGGCCCGACGGCAACCTGATGTACCTGGGCCGCACCGATCAGCAGGTCAAGATCCGGGGCCACCGGGTCGAACTCGGCGAGGTCGAGGCCGTGTTCGCGGCGCACCAGGCGGTGCGCTTCGTCGCCGCGGTCGCCCAGCCCGACCCGCAGGTGGACGGCGCGTACCGGCTGGCCGCCTATTTGGTGCTGGATGGAGCGGAGTTGGCGACGGTCGCCGCACAAGTGGGCGCCGGGCTGCCGGACTTCCTGCGCCCGACGCACTACGCCCAGGTCGACAGCATCCCGCTGACGGTGAACGGGAAGGCTGACACGAAGGCGTTGCCGGAGGCCAAGCCCCTCGGCGCGCTGACCACGGCGGGGGAGCGGGGCCCGGAGACCGAGACCGAGACCGTGGTGTGCGAGTACTTCGCCGAGGCACTGGACCTGGACGACGACGAGGTGAGCGCGGTGAGCGACTTCATGGCCCTGGGAGGGCATTCCATGCTGGCGGTTCGGCTGACCGGGCTGCTCCGCCGTGAGTACGGTCCCGTACTCACTATCCGAGACCTGTTCACCCTGCGCACCCCGGAAGCGATTGCCCGCCACCTCGATGACCACTCCTGACACGCAGCGGCCCCGCCCGGGGTCCGACATCCTCCGCACCGCCCTGCGGCGCAACCGCGCCGCCATGGTCTGGGGCACCGTGCTCATGGGCCTGTACCAGGCGGGCGAGACGGCCTTCCCCATCGCACTCGGCCTGATCGTCGAGCACACGCTGAGAGACCGGAGCCTCGGCTCGCTCGGCCTGTCGATCGCCGTGCTGGCCGTGATCATCACGACCGTGTCGCTGTCGTGGCGGTTCGGGATGCGCATCCTGCAGAAGGCCAACACGACCGAGGCGCACCGCTGGCGGGTGGAGGTCGCTGCCTGCGGACTCCAGCCGGTGGCCAGGGACACCGAACTGAAGTCCGGCGAGGTGCTGACCATCGCCACCGAGGATGCCGACCAGACCGCCGACATCATCGAGGTGGTGCCCCTGCTCATCAGCTCGCTGGTCGCGGTGGCCGTCGCGGCCGTCGCGCTGGGCCTGGCCGACCTCCGGCTCGGCCTGCTGGTGATCGTGGGAACCGCCGCGATCATGTCGATCCTCAGTGTGCTGTCCAAGCGGATCGGCTCCAGCACCCAGGAGCAGCAGGCCCGGGTGGCGCGGGCGGGCGCGAAGGTCGCCGACCTGATCACCGGCCTGCGCCCGCTGCACGGCTTCGGCGGCAACCACGCGGCGTTCCGGTCCTACCGGAAGGTCAGCACGGAGGCGAGGCACCAGGCCATCGCCGTCGCCAGGATCAACGGTGCATACGCGGGCGCCTCATTGGCCCTGAACGCGGTCCTCGCCGGTGCCGTGACCTTGACGGCGGGCTGGCTGGCCTTCGACGGTCAGATCAGCATCGGGGAACTCGTCATGGCCGTGGGGCTGGCGCAGTTCATCATGGAACCGCTCAGGCTGTTCTCCGAGATGCCGAAGTACGTGATGATCGCGCGCGCGTCGGCCGAGCGGATGGCGCTGGTGCTGACCGCGCCGCCGGTCGCGACCCCTGGGCCGGAACGTCCGGCTGCGGGCGGGGACGTGGAGATCGACGGCGTCCGGCACGGAACCCTGCGCAAACTGAAGTTCCAGGTGGCCGCAGGGGAGTTCGTGGCGATCGCCGCCTACGAGCCGCGTGCGGCGGCAGACCTCGCGTCCATCCTGGCCGTGAACGTCTCGCCCGATGCGTACGAGGGTGTCGTCCGGGTCAGCGGACAGGACCTCGCGGAGTTGTCGATCGAGGCGGTACGAGAGCACCTGCTGGTGAACCCGTACGACGGGGAGATCTTCGCGGGCAGCCTCCGCACGAACATCGACCCCTCGGGCACCAGCCGGACGGTTGCCGAGGCGGTCGAGGCGTCCCTGCTGACCGACGTCGTCGCCCTGCACCGCGAGGGTCTCGACCACCCGGTCCGCGACCGTGGCGCGAACCTGTCGGGGGGACAGCGCCAACGGCTGTCCCTGGCCAGGGCGTTGGCCGCCGACACCGACATCCTCGTGCTGCACGATCCGACGACAGCCGTCGACGCGGTCACCGAACAGCTCATCGCGCGCAACGTCGCGAAACTGCGCAGGGGCCGCACCACGATCGTGCTCACGAGCAGTCCGGCCCTCCTGGACGTCGCCGACCGCGTCCTCGTCCTGGACGACGGGGTCATCACCGCAGAGGACACGCATCGCAACCTCCTGGCCACCGACGAGGGTTACTGCCTGGCCGTGGCCCGGTGACCCGACCGCTAACCGAGTGCCCAGGCGACATCCCTGAGCAGGGCGTGCCGCCAGCCCGCCCGGTCGTGGCCCGCGGCCGACCGGGAGACCCGTACGGTCGCACCAGCCTGTTCGGCGAGGGACTCGGTGAGTTCGCAGTGGGGCAGCATCCCTGTCTCGTGCTCCCCGACGTCGAACGCGATCCGCAGACCGGACAGTCGGGGATGCTCCCGCAGACGCGCGGCGATGCTGCCGCCGACCGGGCCGCTCATCGGGTCCGGCAGGTCCATGGCGTCGGGCGTCCACCAGAACGACCCCGACTGGCAGGCGACACGGGACACCAGGTCCGGGAAGTCCAGTGCCGCGTACAGCGCGCTGAGCCCGCCGAGGCTCTGCCCGGCGACCACCAGCCGCTCTGGGTCGGCGGGTACGCCGGACTCCGCGACCAGCGGCAGCAGTTCGTCCCGGATCGCCTCCCACAGCACGGGCCGGCACCCGAACTCGGCCGCCCTGTCCTTGGCCGGCAGGAAGACGAGCGTGACCGGGGGCATCTCGCCACTGGCGACGGCCGAGTCGAACGCGGTCATGGCCGGGTGCAGGTACAGCCAGTCGTCTCCGTCGAGCAGCAGGACCACCGGTCCACCGGCGCCCGCCGGATGGACTGCTACGGTGCGTCGCCCGCCGAGTCGTTCACTGGCCCAGCGGATCCGATTGCGGGGGAGTGGCAGGACGTCGGTGGCGCCGATGACGGGCCAGTGCGGCTGGTCCGGGGCGTCCGGGGTCGCGGCGATGGACCGGTCACCGCCCGCGCCGACCGGGTTGAACGGGTCGGCGTACGCCGCGTCACCCGCGAGGAACTGATAGGTCACCCGCAGCCTCGCGGGCATGCGCACCTCGGCGTACCAGCAGTCCGTGTCGCCCCAACGGCGCAGGGGAACCGGCGTCGACCAGCTCTCGAAGTCGATGCTCGCCGCTTCCGAGCCTCGCCACAGGAACAGGGTGGTCCAACCGCCGTCGTCAGCAGGCACCGACGCAGGTGTTCCTGCCGCCGCCCAGAACTCGTCGGTGCCGGGTTTGCCAGGCCGTCCGAACGCGGCGAAGGGGTTCTCCATGTCGGCTGCGACCGGGCGCATGAACGTCTCCTTGTGAGAGGGAAACGGCGACAGCTAAGCTGCTGGCAATTAGGTCAGGCTAACCTAATGTTGACGTTTCTGAGGAGGCGCCGAGTATGAGCACCAACCCCTTCGACGACAACGAAGGCCGTTTCCGCGTCCTGGTGAACGACGAGGGCCAGCACTCCCTCTGGCCGGCTTTCGCGGAGGTGCCCGGCGGGTGGACGGTCGCCTTCGAGGAGAACACCCGAGAGGCTTGCCTGGAATACGTCGAAGCCCACTGGACCGACCTGCGTCCCCGATCCCTGCCAGGGCGGATCGCAGCGCTCTGACCCGCGCGTCAACATGGTGGCCCTGTGCTTCGCTCTCGGCCTGACAGCGGCGCTGACGGGACCGACCTGAAATCGGGATTCCAGCCGGCCTAGTGGCCGGTCAGCGTGTCCAGCGTCATGGCCACCAACTGGCCCTCCAGTCCGGGCTGTTCCGGCATGAAGGCTGCCCGGAAGGTTCGGGCGTGCAGCAGGGACAGCAGCCACCAGGCGGCGGCGTGCGGGTCGAGGTCGGTGCGTAGAGTGCCCTCCCGCTGTCCCGCGCGGACCAGCTCGGCGAAGGTGTCGGCGAATCGCTGGTGCGCGGCCCGGACCGCCTCCTGCAGTTCCGGCTCGCCGCTCAGGGCGAACGCGTCCGCGAAGAGGAAGCCGAGCGACCCACGGGAGTGGAAGCGGGCCATGTGGCCCGGCTCCAGGAACCCGGTCAGCAGATCGGTGACGGACTGGCCGGCCGCCACTGCCTCGGTGAGCGTTGTGCAGACATGGGACACCGCCCGGTCCAGGACCGCCTGGTACAGCGCGGCCTTGGTGCCGAAGTTCTGGAAGACCACCGGTTCGCTCACGCCGACGCGGGCCGCGATGACGGAGACCTTCGTGCGCTGGTAGCCGGTCTCGGCGAAGACCTCCGTGGCAGCGGTCAGGATCGACTCCCGGCGCTGGGCGGGAGTCAGCCGTACCCGCTTCGTCGACTCGCTCACACCGGCATCGTACGGCCTCTTGCCGCTCTTACTTAGTCGCGACTAAGCTCGAAACATGTACTTAGTCATGACTAAGTAAGGAGCTTCGTCGTGAGGAATCTCGGACAACTTCTCCAACACGGACATCCCCACCCCGACACCGAGGGCGTGACCATCGCCCACCCCCGCGGCTACGAACTCTGCGGTGCCGTCTGCTTCGGCGGCCTGCGGCCGTGGGCCTACAGCCGCCTGGCCCGGCTCAGCGGCGCCCGCCCCGGCGACCGGGTCCTCGATGTCGGGTGCGGCACCGGCTATCTGACCCGGCGCATGGCGAAGGCCGTCGGCCCCACCGGCGCGGCGCTCGGCATCGACCCGGCCACCGAGGTCGTCGAGTACGCCCGAGGCAGGACACGCGAGGCGCACTGCTCGTACGAGACGGGGGTCGGCGAGGCGCTCAGTGCGGCGGACGGCTCCTTCGACGTCGTCGTCAGCTGTCTCGCCGTACATCATCTGCCCGAAGACCTGCGCCCCGCAGCCCTCCGCGAGATGTACAGGGTGCTGCGCCCCGGCGGGCGGCTGCTGGTCGCCGACTTCCGGGCGCCGCGCACCCGGCCCGTACGGCACGTCATCGCCGCGACCACCGGACACGTCATGGCCGACTACCGCGTGGACCTGCTCGACGGGCTCATCGCGGACGCGGGCTTCGAGGTGCGGGGGTGCGGGGACGTGCGGCCGTGGCTGCGGTACGTGCAGGGGGTGCGCCCCGAGTAGTCAATTCCGGTCGGACGGTGACGCGGGCACGCTCTTTGCCCCGTGCCATCGCGGCAGGGTGCCGCGTGTGGTGCCGGTGGTCGTCGTGCGGGCGGGGCAGCGCAGCACTGGCGCTGTCGTAGCGGACGCTGCGCGCCGCCCTGCTGCTTACTGGTGGATTCCTGCCGTGACGGCACACTGCGCCTCAGCGGGGTAGGGCGGACGGTTCGTCGCAGCTCGGTGCCTCGGGGGCGTCCTTCGCGTGTCGCGTGAGGTCACAGACCGTACGTAGCGCGATCTTCCAGGCGTCGTCCTGAAGGACGGCCGCTCCCGGGCCCCGGGTGTCGAGTCGTCGGCCATCGCGGGTGAGCGTGTAAGCGACATCGGCGTTCAAGTCGGAGGTGTACGACACCGAGGTCACGTCGGCGCGGAGCTTGCTGCCGAGGGGGTCGCGGAAGAGGTTGTCGATCATCAGGGCGTTCTCGTCGCCGCTCTCGACGACCTCGCTGCGCTCGGTGAGGGAGGAATCCGGGGCGAAGAAGACCTGCCAGGCATCCCTGATGCCCTGCTCGGCCTGCTCCCGGTCCTCCGGTGCCGTGTCGGTCGGGACGGCGGACTCCGAGACCGACGGCGAGGTGCCGGCCTCGGTCGGTGAGGAGGAGGCGGTGGCAGCCGGGCGGCTCGTCTGCGGCGCGCCCTTGCCGCCATCGCCGCCACTGTCGCAGGAACTGGTGAGCACCAGCGCAAGGATGGCCGCCATCGCGCAGGCCTCGCGTCGTGTCGTAGCGGGCATGGAGCTTCACCTCCGAGTTGGCCCTTCGTCCGGGCTACCCGATGCCGGCCGGTTCATCCGAGATCGGCGGCACGCTCGCCGACCGCTACGGCTGGTGGCTGTGCCGGGGTGAGGCTCAGTGGGCCCCGGCGACCTCCGCCGGGGTCTTTGTCGTCGTGTCGCGCAGGCCGAGGCGCAGGTGTTCGACGTGGTAGAGGGCCTGCTCCAGGAGTTCGGCGACGTGGTTGTCGTACAGGGCGTAGATGACCGAGCGGCCCCGGCGTTCGCCGATGACCAGGCCGAGGTTGCGCAGCAGGCGCAGTTGGTGGGAGCAGGCGGACTGTTCCATGCCGACGGCGTCGGCGAGTTCGGTGGCCGCGCAGGGGCCCTCCTGGAGGCGGGCGAGGATCCGCAGCCGGGAGGGGGTGGCGAGGGCCTGGAGTGTGGCGGCCACGTCGGCGGCGCCCACGGTCTCCAGGCGTTCGCGTGCGGTGGCGGTGGTCTTGGCGTCAGCTCCGTGGCCCATGGCCCACATCCTACGGAGAGACGTCCATGAACGTATGAATGGGTCTTCATGTGGTCCTGTACGGTGGAGTGAGTGGCGCCGGATGTTCCGGCTGCCGGTACTTCGTCATGCCGTCGTGAAGGACTTCCGCTCCGATGACCTCCACCCTCACTCCGCCCGCGGTCGACCCGGCCGCGCCCCCGCGCCGCAGCGACGCCTCCGGGCGCCGCACCCGGGTCCTCGCCCTGCCCGAGGCGCGCTGGGCGGCCGCCGCCACCGCCCTCTTCCTGCTCGCACTGCCTCTCCAGCTGACCGGTGCTCCGGCCTGGACGTGGGGTTCGCTGTACGCGTTGTCGTACGCGACCGGCGGCTGGGGGCCCGGCTGGGAGGGGCTGAAGGCCTTGAAGGAGAAGACGCTCGACGTCGACCTCCTGATGATCGTCGCCGCGCTCGGGGCCGCCGCGATCGGGCAGGTCATGGAGGGCGCCCTGCTGATCGTGATCTTCGCTACGTCCGGCGCCCTGGAAGCGCTCGCCACCGCCCGGACCGCCGACTCGGTGCGCGGTCTGCTCGACCTGGCCCCGGCGACCGCCACCCGCGTCGAGGACAACGGCAATGAGGCGACCGTCGCGGTCGAGAGCCTGTCCGTCGGCGACACGATCCTCGTACGCCCCGGCGAACGCATCGGCGCCGACGGCCGCGTCCTCGACGGGGCGAGCGACGTCGACCAGGCCACCATCACCGGTGAACCGCTCCCCGTGACCAAGGAGAAGGGCGACGAGGTCTTCGCCGGAACCCTCAACGGCACCGGCGCGCTGCGGGTACGGGTCGAGCGGGACGCCTCCGACACGGTGATCGCCCGGATCGTGCGGATGGTGGAGGAGGCGTCCGAGACCAAGGCGCCGACCCAGCTCTTCATCGAGAAGGTCGAACAGCGCTATTCGCTCGGCATGGTGGCGGCGACCCTGGCGGTGTTCCTCGTGCCGCTCGCTTTCGGTGCGGACCTCACGGACTCGCTGCTGCGGGCGATGACGTTCATGATCGTGGCATCGCCCTGCGCGGTGGTTCTGGCGACGATGCCGCCGCTCCTGTCGGCCATCGCCAATGCCGGCCGCCACGGCGTGCTGGTCAAGTCGGCCGTGGTGATGGAGCGGCTCGGGCAGGTCGACGCTGTGGCGCTGGACAAGACGGGCACGCTGACCGAGGGCACCCCGCGGGTCACCGACATACGGCCGTTCCCGGGATCCGGACTGGACGAGGGTGAGCTGCTGGCGCTCGCGGCGGCTGCGGAGAACCCGAGCGAACACCCGCTGGCCAGGGCCGTGGTGACCGCGGCCCGCGACCGGGGGCTCGCCCTCGCGCCGGCGGAGGACTTCACCTCCACGCCCGGAGTGGGAGTGACGGCCACTGTCGACGGCCACGTGGTCGCCGTCGGCGCCCCGGCCCGGCTGCTGAGCGGAACCGCCAGTGCCGACTCCGCCCGCGCGGCCGTACTCGCCGGCGAGTTGGAGGAGGACGGTCGGACCGCGGTGCTGATCACCCTGGACGGTGTCCCGGCCGGTGTCTTCGGCATCGCCGACCGCCTCCGCCCCGACGCGCGGGAGACCGTGGCATCGCTCGCCACCCTCACCGGCACCGCACCCCTCCTGCTGACCGGCGACAACCCTCGTGCGGCCGCCCGCCTGGCCGCCGAGGTCGGCATCGAGGACGTGCGGGCCGGGCTGCTGCCGGAGCACAAGGTGCAGGCGGTCCGGGAGGTGGAGGGCGGCGGGCGCCGGGTGATGGTCGTCGGCGACGGCGTCAACGACGCCCCGGCGCTGGCCGCCGCACACACCGGGGTCGCCATGGGTCGGGCGGGCTCCGACCTGGCACTGGAGACCGCCGACGTGGTGATCGTCCGCGACGAACTCGCCACCGTCCCCGCGGTGATCGCTCTGTCGCGCCGGGCCCGTACGCTCGTCGTGCAGAACCTCGTCATCGCCGGGGTCTTCATCACCGGCCTGGTGATCTGGGATCTCGTCGGTCACCTTCCGCTGCCGCTCGGCGTCGCCGGGCACGAGGGTTCCACCGTCATCGTCGGCCTCAACGGGCTGCGGCTGCTGCGGGAGTCGGCCTGGCTGCGGGCTGCCGCCGGATGAGCCGCCGTAAGACTGCGAAGGCCGCCGCAGAGGCGGCACCCCGGTGCACGGTCACCGTCTGCCGGGGCTGCTGCTGCGGCACGGCCAAGGTCCCCGGCGTCGACCACGCCGATCAACTCGCGCAGCTGAAGGTGGAGTTCGGGTCTGTCGCGCAGGTCCGGGCGGTGAACTGCCTGGACGCGTGCGAGCAGGCCAACGTCATCGTTGTCCAGCCCTCGCCCGAAGGGCGGGCCGCGGGAGGCCGACCGGTCTGGCTGGGGCTGGTCAACGACCCCGATGCGACGGCCGACATCGCCGCGTGGGTCCGTTCCGGTGGGCCGGGCCTCGCCGAACCGCCCGCGATCCTGGAGCTGTACGAGTTCGGGCCGTCCCGGCGGGTGCGGCGGGTCCTGGAGGGCTGAGCGTGACCCGGAGGAGCCCCTCGTCACATGTGTGCGTGCAGCGTGTCGGTGAGACCGGCGTGGCTGTGCCGCCAGCCCGCCCGGACCCGCCGGGCATCCCGCAGGTGGGGGTGTCCGACCGGCAGGTCGGCGTGGACGTGTGCGGCCCGCGTCGGCCACAGCCGCACCGCAAGCAGCGAAGCGCCCAGCGCGATCGAACCCAGGGCGACGACCGCCCACTGGAGACCGCCCGCCATCCCGAGCCAGCCGGCCAGCGGATACGTCAGCAGCCAGCAGCCGTGTGAGAGGGAGAACTGCGCCGCGAACGCCGCCGTACGCTGTTCGGCCGGCGCCGAGCGGCGGATGAGCCGCCCGGCCGGGGTGAGAACCATCGAGCACGCCGCACCGAACGCGGCCCAGACGACCAGGAGCGCGGGCCAGCGCCAACCTCCGTCCCGCACGGCCGTGATGGCGCCGAGCCCGGCGAAGACGGCGGTGAGCGGCAGGGCGCCGCGCAGCATCACCGTCCGGTCGGAGACCCTGTCCAGCGCGCGCGGCAGGACGAGCGCCACGACCATCGACCCGGCGCCGTATGCGCCGAGCGCGAGGGCCACGGCGCCCGCCGACAGCCCCAGGACGTCGCGGACATACACGACGGAGTTGACGGTCACCATCGCGCTCGCGGCGGCGACCGCGAGGTTGAGGGCAAGCAGCGCACGGAGTTGCGGGACGGAGAAGAAGAGCCGCGTGCCGGCCGTCGCCTTGGCGTGCGCACGGCCGGTGCGTGGGGCTGCCGGGGCGGGCTTGGGGAGTACCGCCGAGACCACCAGCGCCGCCGAGGCGAGGAAGCCGAGCATCGTCCCCGTGAACAGCCAGTTGTAGGTGATCACCGACAACAGCGCGGCCGCGAGGGCGGGGGAGAACAGGCTCTCCAGGTCGTACGCGAGCCGGGACATCGACAGCGCCCGTGTGTAGTCCCGTTCCTCCGGGAGTACGTCCGGGATGACTGCCTGGAACGTCGGTGTGAACGCCGCCGAGGCCGACTGGAGGAGGAAGACCAGGACGTACACCTGCCAGACCTGGTCCACGAACGGCAGGAACAGCGCGACTCCGCCGCGGGTGAGATCGGCGCCCACCATCAGGGCCCGGCGCGGCAGCCGGTCGGCGATCGCGCCGACGGCCGGGGCTATCGCGACGTACGCCACCATCTTGATCGCGAGCGCGGTACCGAGCACCGAACCGGCGTCGGCGCCCGCGATGTCATACGCGAGCAGGCCGAGGGCCACCGTCGCCAGTCCGGTGCCGACGAGGGCGATGACCTGGGCGGCGAAGAGGTGGCGGTAGGTGCGGTTGCGCAGCACGGCGAGCATGCGGGCGGCTCCCTGGGCGCGGCTGGAGGGTCGGGTTCGACTCGGTTCCGACAAGTGTAGCCTTCATGTGCGCACCTGCGCACATGAAGGCTGGAAGTGGCCGGCTTCCCGGTGGCTCTAGGCTGAGCCCATGCCTGAAAGCCACTCCGTCTCACCTGCGGCCGATGCGCATTTGCGTGCCCTGGACAGCGTGCGGCTCGCCGAGGCCGCCGGGGTGTTCGCGATGCTCTCGGACGCCACCCGACTCCATCTGCTGTGGCTGCTGGCGCAGGGTGAGTCGGACGTCGGCTCGCTCACCGAGCGGATCGACGCCTCACGCACGGCGGTCAGCCAGCACCTGGCCAAGCTGCGGCTTGCCGGACTCGTGGACACCCGTCGCGACGGGCGCCACATCTACTACCGGCTCAGCGACGGGCATCTGCGGCGCCTGGTCGTCGAGGCGCTCAGCCACGCCGACCACCGGGTGAGCGGGAAGGCTCCGCACGACTGACCTGCGCGGGCCCTTGGCCACCGAGATGACTCGGCGGCCACTCGCCGTTCTCGTCCAGCTCGATCCAGCGGCCGGCACGCCCGTCGCTGTAGGACTGCAGTGGCTTGAACGCCAGCTCCTTCGTGTCCGGCAGCTGGCGTACGGCGATCGAGTACTCGGCGTTCACACCGGCCTTCTCGACGTTCTCCGCGAGGGCCTGCGCCTGAGCTAGCCCGGGTCGCGGATGCCGGGCGTAGATGCTCGATGTGGTGGTCCAGGGCGCGCAGCAGCCGTAGCTGGTGGGAGACGGCGGACTGTTCCATGCCGATGGCGGTGGCGAGCTCGGTGACCGAATACGCGGCGTGGCGCAGCGTCGTGAGGATCAGCAGCCGGGACGGGGTCGCCAGGGCCTGGAGCGTGGTGGCCACGGAGGATGCTGTGGCCTCATCGAGACGGGCGGCCGCGATGGTGTCGCGGCCGCCTCCCGACTCGGGCTCAGCGGCGTGCACGCGACCGGGCCTCGCGCGGTGGAGCGACGAACTGCAACTCCAGCGTGGGTGGCGGTACCGCGACACCCGGTCCGCCGTCGGCGGCCCAGATGAGCAGGTCGTCCGTGCAGGCGTCGTCCATGGCGAAGCCGATCCAGATGGCCCGGCCACCGGCTCTGCGTCCTGCGGTGGAGGGCTGGACGACGATGACGTTGGCCTGGTCGCAGGGGCCGAGGCAGTCCGTCGTACGGACCTGGAAGCCGTGCTCGGCGGCCCCGGCCCGCAGCCGGTCCAGCTGCCAGGTGTGGTCGGTGCCGGGGTACTTGCGCGGGTTGCCGCAGCAGCAGCCTCGGCACACGACCAGGGTGCAGGGGCGGTTCACCGGCCGGAGCACCGAGCGGTTCACAGCGTGTGGGTCCGGTGACCGCCAAGCGCACGGCGGTGGGGGCGAGCTCGACCTTCAGGGCGCCGCTCGGCAGCTCGAGCGCTCCCATCTCGGCGCCCATTGCCGCGTCCAGGACCCGTACGGTCCCTTCGGCACCGGCGACGGCCACGAGGTCGCCGCGCGCGCTGAGCGAGGCGGGCGCGTCGTCGACACTGATTTCCCAGGCGGGGGACAGTGCGTGGTCGGCTGTTGCGATGCTCACGCGGCGGCCCCCGCCATGACCAGGCAGTCGGCGAAGTCGCGCTCCAGCTCGTCGCGGTCGAGGTTGCGGCCGATGAAGACGAGCCGGTTGCGGCGCGGTTCGTCGGTCCGCCACTGGGCGCCCTGCTCGCCCATCAGCAGCATGTGGACGCCCTGGAAGACGTACTGCCTGTTGGACCCTGCGATCGCGAGGATGCCCTTGGAGCGGAAGATGTCGGCGCCCTTGGTGCGCAGCAGGGTGCTGAGCCAGGCGTTGAGGCGGCGTTCGTCGACCTCGCCCGCCAGTTCGATGCCGACCGAGGTGACGGTGGTGTCGTGCTGGTGCTCGGTGTCGGTGAGGAAGGACGGGTCGTCCTTCAGGACCCGGTCCAGGTCGAAGGCGCCGACGTCGAGGATCTGTTGGAGGGCGACCTCGGCGTGCTTGGCGCGAAGGATCTGCACGGGCGCGTTGATGGCGCGGATCCGAGACTCGACCTCCTCGAGCGCGGCCTCGTCCACGAGGTCGGTCTTGTTGAGCACGATCCGGTCGGCGAAGGCGATCTGTTCGACGGCCTCGTTCTCCACGCCTTC
Source organism: Streptomyces sp. NBC_00019 (assembly GCF_045041015.1). NCBI lineage: Bacteria > Bacillati > Actinomycetota > Actinomycetes > Kitasatosporales > Streptomycetaceae > Streptomyces > Streptomyces sp. NBC_00019. The sequence continues at coordinate 553,547 of NZ_CP108302.1, read as the reverse complement.
CGGTTTGACCTCGTCCAGGTGCTGGAGGACGTGGGCGGCGTCGACGAGGGTGACGATGGCGTCCAGGCGCAGTTGGGCGGCGATCTCGTCGTCCATGAAGAAGGTCTGGGCGACGGGCGCGGGGTCGGCGAGGCCGGTGGTCTCGATGAGGATGTGGTCGAACTTCTCGCGACGCCGCATCAGGGCGCCCAGGATGCGGATGAGGTCTCCTCGGACGGTGCAGCAGATGCAGCCGTTGTTCATCTCGAAGATTTCTTCCTCGGCGTCGAGGACGAGGGCGTCGTCGATGCCGATCTCGCCGAACTCGTTCTCGATGACGGCGATACGCAGACCGTGGTGCTCGGTGAGGATGCGGTTGAGGAGGGTGGTCTTCCCGGAGCCGAGGAAGCCGGTGAGGACGGTGACGGGGACGCGGCCGTCGGTCGGGGCGGGGGTGCTCATGCGGGGTGGGCTCCTTCGGGTGCGGTGGTGAGCAGGGCGGCCCTGAGGTCGTCCTCGGTGATGTCGTCGGTGGGCTGGTGCAGGGTCCAGCGGCGGGCCGGGCCGTTCATGGGCAGGGCGGCGACGACCGTCTCCAGGGGCGGGCAGCCCGGTTCGGTGCAGGCGAGCTGGCGGATCACGACGGCGGTGTCCTCGTCGAGGTCCAGCAGGATGCGCACGGTCTCTTTCAGTTTGCGCAGGTGGGGGCTGGGTGTCGCGGGATGTCCCGGCCCGAATGCCAAGGGCATGGCGGCGGTTCTCCTCAGTTCGTGGCGGGTTGGCAGTCGGTGCAGACGCCGGTGAGTTCGACGATGTGCTCCACTCCGGCGAATCCGGAGTCGGCGGCGATCCGTCCGGCCCACTCCTCGACGACCTCGGCCTCCACCGGCCGGTTGAAGCCGCAGGCGCGGCAGATCAGGTAGTGGCGGTGCCCGGTGCCGGGCCGCCAGCGGTAAAGCCGTTCCCCGGCCGCGGCTTGGGCGACGTCGACCTCGCCCGCGGCTTCCAGGGCGCGCAGCGCGCGGTACACGGTGGTCAGCCCGATCCGCGTTCCGTCGCCGGTCATACGGGCGTGCAGGTCCTGTGCGGAGACGAAGTCACAGCAGTTCGCGAGGGCTTGCACGAGAGCCGACCGCTGACGGGTCGGTCGCTGTCCGACGGTGGGGGCGCTCACACCGGGTTCACCTCCAGCACGGGTGCCGAATCGCTGACACCGGAAACGCTAGATGAAAATGAATCCCATGTCCATATGAATGTTGACTCATGCGTCTCGGCGAGCCCCAGTCCGTGACCGGACAGGCCTGCGCCCGAAACAGGGCAGCACTTTGCCCCGGCAGAGTGTGCTCTCTGCCGGGGCAAGTGTTGGTGCTCAGCTGACGGCGCTCTCGAGGTCGAGATCTGCAGTCGCGGGGGTGGTGTCTGTGTTGTCGGCGAGAGCTGCGAGGTGGCGCTCGGCCTCGAGGGCGGCCTGGCAGCCGCTGGCGGCGGCGGTGATGGCCTGGCGGTAGGTGTGGTCGACGACGTCGCCGGCGCCGAAGACCCCCGGGATGTTCGTGCGGGTCGACGGCGACTGCACCTTCAGGTAGCCGGCGTCGTCCAACTCCAGCTGGCCGGTGAAGGGTTCGGTGCGCGGGTTGTGGCCGATCGCGATGAACAGGCCGGTCACGTCCAGGTCGCGGGTCTTGCCGGTGAAGACGTCGCGCAGTACGACTCCGGCGAGTTTGCCGTCCATTTCCTTGATCTCCGCGATCTCACTGTCGAAGGCGAAGGAGATTTTGTCGTCGGCGAAGGCGCGGTTCTGCATGACCTGGGAGGCGCGCAGGGTGGAGCGGCGGTGGACGACGGTCACCGAGCGGGCGAAGCGGGTCAGGAAGGTGGCCTCCTCCATGGCGGTGTCGCCGCCGCCGACGACCACGATGTCGCGGTCGCGGAAGAAGAAGCCGTCGCAGGTCGCGCACCAGGACACGCCCCGGCCGGACAGTTCGTCCTCGCGTGGCAGGCCGAGCTTGCGGTAGCCGGAGCCGGTCGCGACGATCACGGTCTTCGCGCGGTGCACCGTGCCTGCGGTGTCGGTGACGGTCTTGATGTCGACGGTGAGGTCGACCTCGACGATGTCGTCGTCGATCATCTCGGCGCCGAAGCGCATCGCCTGGGCCCGCATGTTCTCCATGAGGACCGGGCCGTCGATGCCTTCGGGGAAGCCAGGGAAGTTCTCGACCTCGGTGGTCGTGGTGAGCGCGCCGCCGACAAAGATCGCGCCGCCGAATACGAGGGGCCTGAGCTCGGCGCGGGCGGTGTAGAGGGCGGCGGTGTATCCGGCGGGACCGGAGCCGATGACGATGACGTCACGTATGCCGTCACTGTCGGCCGCGTCGGTCCTGCCGGTTCCGTCGGTCACTGGGATCACGCCTCCTGCTTCGCGTCGATCTCGGCGATCAGGGCCTCGATGCGCGTCTTGATCTCGTCCCGGATCGGGCGGACGGCCTCGACGCCCTTGCCTGCCGGGTCCTCCAGGGCCCAGTCGAGGTACGTCTTGCCGGGGAAGATCGGGCAGGCGTCGCCGCAGCCCATGGTGATGACGTAGTCGGACGCCTGAACGGCCTCGGTGGTCAGGATCTTCGGCTCGGCTGCGGAGATGTCGACGCCGATCTCCTTCATCGCCTCGACCGCGGACGGGTTGACCTGGTCGCCGGGGATGGAGCCGGCGGAGCGGACCTCGATCCGGTCGCCCGCGAGGTGGGTCAGGAAACCGGCGGCCATCTGGGAGCGCCCGGCGTTGTGGACGCAGACGAACAGCACGGAGGCGAGCGGGCTGGAGGACATGGGTTCTTCCTTAGCGCGAGGAGTGCGAGGAGTACGGGGTGTACGGGGTTCAGGCGCTCGGCAGCGAGTTGAGCAGTTCGGTGATGTGGGCGTCGATCTCGTCGCGGATGCCGCGCACGACGGCGATCGGGGCGCCCTCGGGGTCGGTGACGGGCCAGTCCAGGTAGCGGCGGCCGGGCACGATCGGGCAGGCATCCCCGCAGCCCATCGTGATGACGATGTCGGCGGCCTGCACCACCTCGTCGGTCAGCGGCTTCGGAAAGGCCTCCGTGAGCACCACACCGGCCTCGGTGAGCACCTGCGCGACGACCGGCTCGACTTCGGCGGCAGGGTGCGTGCCCGCGGAGGAGACGGTGACGTGGGCGTGGGCGCGGTGGGTGAGGAGGGCGGCGGCCATCTGGGAGCGGCCGGCGTTGTGGCTGCACACGAACAGCACGCGGGGCAGGCCGCTGCCCGGGGCGCTCTGGATGTGGGCGAGCGCGTCGAGTCGCTCGGTGGCAAGGTGCTCGGTCAGCACGATCAGGTGGGTGTGGACGCGGGCGTGCTCGGCGAGGCGCTCGTAGGAGTCGTTGACGAGGCGCTGGATGGTCTCCGGCGAGAAGTGCCCGCGGTAGCGCAGGGCCAGGCTCGCGATGCCGGAGGCGAGGCGTTCGTCGGGCAGGACGGGGAGCGGGGATGCGGTCATGGGAAACCCCTTCGGGGCGTGGGCCCCACGGGTGTGGGGATGTGGGTCCCAGGGTTCAGCCCGGACTGGTATCAGCCCGAAGTGATGTGAGAGTATCAGCCCATGATGACGTCAGTCGACACTGATCTGATGCGGGTTCTCGCGGACCCGCTCCGCCTCCAGATCGTCACCCTGCTCGCCAAGGAGACGCTCTGCAGCATGCACCTGATCGAGGAGACGGGGGCCAAGCAGACCAACCTCTCCAACCATCTGAAGGTGCTGCGCGAGGCAGGGGTCGTGGAGACCGAGCCCTGCGGCCGGTTCACCTACTACCGGCTCAAGCCCGACGTCATCGCCACCCTCGCGGGCCAGTTCGCCGACCTGGCGGAGACCGCGCGCGCCACCGCCGAGAACAACGTCAAGCGGTCCTGCCCCTGATCACCGTCGCTACGGCGAACGCACTGAAGGAGTCCTGTTGACCGCCACCGAGGCCACCGAGCACGACAGAGCCGGGGAGGCCGCCATAGACGGCGAGCCACAACCCGCGCCGGGCGCCACGCCACCCCGTACCCCGCTGACGTCCCGGGCCGCGGCCGAACTGCTCGGCACCGCCCTCCTCGTCGCCGTCGTGGTCGGCTCCGGCATCCAGGCCACCGAGCTCACGCAGGATGTCGGGGTCCAGTTGCTGGCGAACTCGATCGCCACCGTCTTCGGCCTCGGCATTCTGATCCTGCTGCTCGGGCCGGTGTCCGGAGCGCACTTCAACCCCGTCGTCACACTGGCCGAGTGGTGGACGGCCCGACACGGCGGCGACGGTGTCACGGCCCGCGAGGTCGCGGTGTACGTCCCCGCGCAGATCGTCGGCGCGATCGCGGGCGCCATCCTGGCGGACGCGATGTTCGGCAAGCCTTTGGTGGAGTGGTCCACTCACGACCGCTCGGCCGGTCATCTGCTGCTGGGCGAGGTGGTGGCCACCGCCGGGCTCATCCTGCTGATCTTCGGCCTCGCCCGCACGAACCAGCTCCGGTTCGCGCCGGTGGCCGTGGCCTCGTACATCGGCGCCGCCTACTGGTTCACGTCCTCCACGTCCTTCGCCAACCCGGCGGTGACCATCGGCCGTACATTCAGCGACACGTTCGCGGGCATCGCGCCGGGGTCGCTGCTGGGCTTCATCGGCGCCCAACTCGTGGGCGGGGTCGTCGGTCTGGCACTGGTGGCGCTCATCTTCGTGCGCGGCCGGTCCGCTGAATGACCCGTAAAACGCAGGTGGTGGTGGTCGGCGGCGGCCAGTCCGGCCTCGCCGCCGGTTACCATCTGCGCCGCCTCGGCGTGGACTTCGTCATCCTCGATGCCCAGGCGGCGGCGGGGGGTGCCTGGCAGCACACGTGGGACTCGCTGCACCTCTTCTCGCCTGCGGCCTTCTCCTCGCTGCCAGGCCGGCTCATGCCGCCGCAGGCGGGGGAGGAGTACCCGGACGCAGAGCATGTGGTGGCGTATCTGGGGGACTACGAGAAGCGTTACGAGCTGCCGATCGAGCGACCGGTGCGGGTGGCCGGAGTGCACCGGGACGGTGAACTCCTGCGCGTGGAGACCGGCTCCGGCACCTGGCGCGCCCGCGCGGTGATCAGTGCGACCGGCACATGGTGGCGCCCTTTCCTCCCTGCCGTTCCAGGCAGGGGGCTCTTCGGGGGGCGCCAGCTGCACACGGTGGAGTACCGCAGCCCGCACGACTTCGCGGGGCAGCGCGTCGTGGTTGTCGGCGGCGGCAACTCCGGCGCTCAGATCGCCGCCGATCTGGCGTACGACACCGAGCTGACCTGGGTCACTCAACGCCCGCCCCGCTACCTGGCCGACGACATCGACGGCCGCGCCCTCTTCGACGCGGCCACCGCCCGCCGCCGCGCCCTCGACGAGGGTCGCACGGACTCAGGCGGCGTCGCGTCACTGGGCGACATCGTCGCCGTGCCGCCTGTGCGCGAGGCCCGCGATCGGGGCCTGCTCAAGGCGAGCCCGATGTTCACCAGGCTCCTCCCCGGCGGAGTCGAGTGGTCCGACGGCACCCGTGCCGACGCCGATGCGATCATCTGGTGCACGGGATTCCGCCCGGCCCTGTCCCACCTGGCCCCGCTCCAACTCCGAGGTCGACGCGGGCACATCGCCACCGAGGGCACCCGTGCGGTCGACGAGCCGCGACTGCACCTGCTCGGCTACGGCGACTGGACCGGGCCTGCCTCGGCCACCCTCATCGGCGTCGGCCGCCCAGCCCGCGAAGCGGCCCGCGAGATCAGCGCGCTGCTTGCGGACCGGCAGGCAGGGTGAGTTGGCGACGGTGGAACTCGAAGTGCCGGGTCGGGTACCGGTACAGGTCCGCGGTCGTCATGACGTCCCGGAAGAACGGGTCCCAGCGCGTCGGGTAGTGCATGCCCAGCGAGAATTGGGCCTCCTGCTCGGCGTCGAGCCGCCGGTGCAGCCCGGCGATGACGCGGTCGAATGCCGCGCCCAGGCCGCGGCGTCCGAACATCCTCGCGCCACCGAGCGGGCCGAGGTAGTTCACGACGTCGAAGGGCCGAGTGCCTGCGTCGAGGACACGGGCGAAGGCCCGGCTCGCACCGCGCGGCAGTCGTCCGAAGAATCGCATCAGGACGAGCAGCGGCTTCACCAGGATGTAGCCGAAGAGCATGTGGAACAACAGTTGCTCGTTGGTCCACCGGGTGCCGTCGGTGGGCCGGCGCAGGTCGGCGTCGGTGGCGGCGTCGAGAAGCTCGTGGAATGCCGTACGGGCCGCTTCCAGTTCGTCGTGGACCAGCTGCCGGTCCACCGACGCCTCGTCCATCGCTTTCACCCGCTTCCCGTGCGGTGGGCTCAGCCCAGGGAGCTGAGCATCCTCCCCATCGCGGCCACCACGGACGGCTCGACGCGGTAGTACACCCACGTACCGCGCCGCTCGGAGGTGAGCAGGCCGGCCTCCTTGAGCTTCTTCAGGTGGTGGGAGACGGTCGGCTGGGAAACCCCGACGTCGGAGATGTCGCACACGCACGCCTCGCCGCCCTCATGTGAGGCCACTGCGGAGAACAGCCGCAGCCGCACCGGGTCTCCGAGCGCCTTGAACATCAGGGCCGTCTTCTCGGCCTCGTCGGCGGTCAGAGGTCGCTCGGTGAGCGGTGGGCAGCACGGCACCACGGCCTCGGGTTCCAGCAGCGGCAGCACCTTCGTGTTCGACATGTATCTATGTTGACACATGTCGAACCAGTCGGCGAGGGGTAGGGCTATCGCGTGCCTCTCGCATCGACTATCGTCGATTATCGATGAAAGACTTTCTGGAACGTTCCGAGGCCGAGCGTTACGCGAGCTGGTTCAAGGCGCTGGCCGACCCCACGCGCATTCAGATCGTGACGCTGCTGGCGCGCGGCGGTGAGCCCATGACCGTGGGGCGGATCGTCGAGGCCGTGGAGGTGGGGCAGTCGACGGTCTCGCACCACCTCAAGGGGCTGGCGGAGGTGGGCTTCGTGCAGGTGGAGCGAAAGGGTGCTTCCAGCTGGTACCGGCTGAACGAGGAGTGCGTCCACGCCTTCCCCTCGGCGGCCGATGTCGTCATGGGGCGCCCCGCGCCGGCCCGCAGTGAAGGCAGTGCGGCGCGAGAGCGCCCGCGCGGCGAGCCGTGAGCACCGGCACCGACCAGACGGAACGGGCGTCGGTGTGTTGGGGTGCGGTCTATGTCCTGCTGCTGGGGCGAGGCGCGCTGGACGCGGTCGGGTGCAGCCTGATCGTTTCGGCGCTTCCCGGCCTGGCCGCGCACGGCGGGGCCAGTGCAACGGTGCTGGGGATGCTGGTCGAGGCGTTCCCGCTGGGGATGGTCGACGGCTTCGCGCTGGGCGGGGTCGTCATCCAGCGCGGCAGTTCGGCGCGACTGCTGTTGGCGGGGCTGACCCGGGTCGCGTCGGGCATGAGCCGCGTCCACGCCGCCTACTCCGCCGGCGGCCTGCTGGGTTCGCTGCTCGGGGCGATCCGCGGGGTTCGCAACCCCTTCGCCGCCTACCTCGCCCTCGTTCTCGGTCGTAGTGGTGCAGCCACGATGCGGTGGGCAGATCGGACGCCTCCGGAACGACCGGCACCATCCGTTGCCTGCGCAGGGCATGCGCCGCGGCCAGTCCGGATTGGTCTGCCTCGGTCGCGGCTGCATCCGCGCGTTCCGTACGCCCCTCCGGATTCGATGAATGTCTATGTTGACGCCTATCGATACAGGTGCCATGCTTGGCAGCGTAAGAGATCGACGGATGTCGAAGTAAAGGGGAATCCAGTGGCTGTGTCCATCAACGGCGTGCCCGCCATCGACCGTCTGCCCGTCGTGGTCATCGGCGCCGGACCGATCGGCCTGGCCGCCGCCGCCCACCTGCTCGAGCGCGGCCTGGACCCCCTGGTCCTGGAGGCCGGCCCGACCGCGGGCAGCGCCGTGCGGGAGTGGTCGCACGTCCGTCTGTTCTCCACATGGGGCGAGCTCGTCGACCCGGCCGCGGAGAAGCTCCTGGCCCCGACCGGCTGGGTTCGCCCCGACTCCGCCGCCTACCCGACCGGCGGCGACTGGGCCGAGCACTACCTCCAGCCGCTCGCCGATGCCCTCGGCGACACGGTCCGCTACGGCGCCCGGGTGACCGGCGTCGCCCGCGCCGGCCGTGACCGCATCGTCGACGCGGGCCGCGACGAGCAGCCCTTCACCGTGCACATCGAGACCTCGGACGGCCGCGAGGAACGCCTCACCGCCCGCGCCGTCATCGACGCCTCCGGCACCTGGACCACGCCCTCCCCGGTGGGCGCCGACGGCCTGCCCGCCCTCGGCGAGAAGGTCGCCGCCGACCGCATCTCCTACCGTGTCCCGGACCTCAACGACCCGGCCGTACGCGCCCGTTACGCGGGTAAGCGCACCGCCGTCGTCGGCTCCGGTGTCTCCGCGTTCACCGCCCTCGCTCTCCTCGCCGACCTCGCGAAGGAGGAGGACGGGACGCACGCGGTGTGGATCCTGCGACGCGCCATCGGCTCGAACACTTACGGCGGCGGCGAGGCCGACCAACTCCCGGCACGCGGCGCCCTGGGCCTGCGCGCCAAGGCCGCCGTCGAGGCCGGCCACGCGAGCGCGGTCACCGGTTTCCGTACCCAGGTTGTCGAACGCGACGGCAACCAGCTCGTCCTGATCGCCGAGGGCGGCCGCCGCACGGACCCCATCGATGAGGTCATCGTCCTGACCGGCTTCCGCCCGGACCTCTCCTTCCTCTCCGAGCTCCGTCTCGGTCTGGACGAGCGCCTCCAGGCACCGACGGCCCTGGCGCCGTTGATCGACCCGAACGTGCACTCCTGCGGCACCGTCTACCCGCACGGCGTGAACGAGCTCTCCCACCCCGAGCAGGACGTCTACCTGGTCGGCATGAAGTCCTACGGCCGCGCCCCCACCTTCCTCGCCATGACCGGCTACGAGCAGGTCCGTTCCATCACCGCCGCGATCGCCGGTGACCAAGAGGCCGCCGAGCGTGTCGAGTTGACCCTGCCGGAGACCGGAGTCTGCGGCGGCGCGGGCCTGTTCGACGGGCCGGGGACTGCCGAGCAGTCCGGCGGCGGATGCTGCGCCGCCCCCACCACGCTCCAGATCGGCACCGGTGCCCCGGCCTCCACGTCCGGCGGCTGCTGAACCCGCACCCACACCAGGAGGTTCGCCATGACATCCCGTGTACAACTCGCCCTCCGCGTCCCGGATCTCGACGCGTCCATCGCCTTCTACAGCAAGCTCTTCGGCACCGAACCCACCAAACTCCGCGACGGCTACGCCAACTTCGCCATCGCCGAGCCACCGCTCAAGCTCGTCCTGATCGAAGGCACCCCGGACGAGGCGACCCGCATGGACCATCTCGGCGTAGAGGTCGACAGCACCGAGGCCGTCCACGCCGCCACCACCCGGCTGAGCGATGCCGGCCTGGCCACCGACGTCGAGAACGACACCACCTGCTGCTACGCCCTCCAGGACAAGGTCTGGGTCCACGGCCCCGGCCAGGAGCCCTGGGAGGTGTACGTCGTCAAGGCCGACGCCGACTCCCTGGCCAAGCAGCAGGGCAGCACCTGTTGCGCCGACCCGACGACGGCCGACACCAGCGGCGCGAAGGAACCTGTCGCTGCGGGCGGCTGTTGCTGATCCGCCGATGACCGACCTTCACACCAGCGAGGCCGCGACCGGAACGGGAGACCGGTCGCGGCCTCGCGCCGCCCTGCCCGCCCTCTGCGCCAGTCAGATCACCAGCTGGGGCATCGTCTATTACGCCTTCCCGGTCCTCAACGCCCGCATCACGGCCGACACCGGCTGGTCGACGACCGCCACCACCGGAGCCTTCTCCGCCGCACTGATCGTCTCCGCGCTCGCCGGGGTACCCGTCGGTCGCGTCCTTGACCGTCGAGGCCCACGTGCCGTGATGACCCTCGGATCCGTCCTCGGCGTCGCCGCGGTGCTGGCCCTCGCGTACGCACCTAACCTGACCGTCTTCACCCTGGCCTGGCTGCTCGCGGGACTGTCCATGGCGGCCACCTTCTACCAGCCGGCCTTCGCCGCACTCACCCGCTGGTGGGGAGAGGACCGCGTCCGCGCACTCACCATCGTCACGCTCGCCGGGGGCCTCGCCTCGACCGTCTTCGCACCCCTGACGGCGGCCCTCGCCGAACACCTCAGCTGGCGCACCACGTACGCCATCCTGGCGCTGATCCTCGCCACGGTCACCATCCCGGCCCATGCCCTCGGCCTGCGAGCCCCCTGGCCGCCGGCCCCCGCGCACCCCACCGGACAGACCGACGGCAGCCGATCGGTTGCCCGCAGCCGCCCCTTCCTCCTGCTCGCCGCCGCGCTGACACTGAACGGCTTCGCGATGTACGCCGTCGTCATCGCCCTGGTTCCGCTCCTGACCGAACGCGGCGCGAGCCCCACCGCGGCGGCCTGGGCGCTCGGCCTCGGCGGCGCCGGCCAGACGCTGGGCCGCACACTGTATTCCGCCCTTGCCCGCCGCACCGGCGTCACCACCCGCACGGTCACTCTGATCACGGCAGGCGGCGCAACAACCGCAGCGCTCGCCGTCGTATCAGGGCCGTACGCCCTCCTGCTCCTCCTGGCGGTCACAGCGGGCATGGTCCGAGGCAACCTCACCCTCCTCCAGGCCACAGCGGTCAGTGACCGCTGGGGGACCAGGCATTACGGCCGCCTCTCCGGCCTCCTGGCCGCACCCGTCACCATCGCCTCCGCACTGGCTCCCTTCGCGGGAGCAGCCCTCGCGGGCGAACTCGGCGGCTATCCAGCGCTCTTTGGACTCCTTGCCGGGATCTCTGTCATTGCCGGTGTCCTGGCCGCGACGTCCGCCAGTCGCTGAGGGAATGTCCTGGGCAGAGACCGAGCAGCGAGGTGCGGTGCCGGAGCACCAGCAGCGCCAGATCACTGACGAGTAGTTCCACGACGACGCGACGGGACTCCGCCTGGAGCCGAGGCGGCACTCGGACAGTGCGTTTTGAGTGAGGCCCGCTTCCGTCCGGGCGTAAGACTTCCGTCATCGTTCGCGGGCCGTCCGAGGGCCGAGCGTTGCGTTGAATGGGCAGTGACAGGAAGCTTGCGGGAGGCGAGGCGGTAATGGGGCGGACGCAAAAGGTCCTGCGTGGGCGGCTGTTCATCGGTGGCCTCGTGGTGGCCGTCGCCGCGGTGGGGTTCGGGCTGTACTGGTTCCAGCCGTGGAAGCTGTGGCAGGACAAGACGGTGGACGAGGCGCTGCCCGGTGCCGTGGTCGGCTCCGGGCCTCCCGCAGTCGCGCCCTCCGCCAGCGACTCCGCGGCTGCGGGGCCGCGGATGCTGGCGAGCGGCGAACTGCTCAGCCATGAGCACGCCACCTCGGGCATGGTGAAGCTGGTACGGCTCGCCGACGGCACGCACGTCGTCCGGTTGGAGCAGCTCGACACGAGCAACGGCCCGGACCTGCGGGTGTGGTTGACCGACGCGCCGGTGAAGGAGGGGCGGGACGGCTGGCGGGTGTTCGACGACGGGGAGTATGTCAGTCTCGGCAAGCTCAAGGGGAACAAGGGCAGTCAGAACTACACCGTGCCCGATGACGTGGACCTGTCCCGCTATACCAGCGTCAGCATCTGGTGCGACCGTTTCGACGTCTCCTTCGGAGCGGCTGAACTGGCGCGCGCCTGACGGAGGTTCACGGTCACTCGGGCCCGGGCCCCAGAGTCGTGGGTTCGGCTCAGCTCGTCCAGTGCGGCGAGGATGTCCGACGGTTCGGCGCGGGCCGTGTAGTCCGTGTCGACGAACGCCCAGCGGATGGTGCCGTCGGGGTCGATGACGTACGTGGCGGGCAGGGGGAGTGTGCGCGAGTGGCCGTGGTTGACCATCTCCAGCCTGCTGGTCTCTGGGGCGACATCGATGGAGCTGCGCGGCCTCGCCGAGCGCAGCGGAGTTCTTGTCTGATCAGGAGCCCCTGGGATGCCGCCGAGACGCATACGACCACGCGCTGACTGTGAGGCCCCGGGCCCGCAGGCTGCATGGGGCCGGACCTCATTTCCCACGGGTGGCGGTCTGCTCGACCGCGCGCACGATCTTCACGTAGCAGCCGCAGGGGCAGATGTCGCCGCTCATGAACTCCCGGATCTCCTCCGCGGAGCCGTCCTGGTCGATGAACGCCTGTTGCAGCGGGTGGAGTTGGTCGCCCTTGGCCAGGCCCTCGATGAGGGTGACCTCGGCGCCGTCCAGCCGGACCGCCGGCGTCAGGCAGGGGGCTGCGGACTCGGGGGCGATGGACATGCCCACTGTCTTGGTCGACGGCAGACGGGCAGCGTCACCAACCATCGTCGTGTGCGCGAATCGGCATGCGTACGGGCATCACGGCCGTCTTCGGGAGGATGCGACAGCGCACATACAGGTGGTGACGCGGCACCGCAGGGCGGGCGCCGCGGTGGAGGAGTCGGACCGTCGGCCCAGGAGAGTGCGGCGGCCGATCGTGTTCGACTCCCGGCCGCCGCACTCTCCTGGGCCGACGGCGCGGCACGAGATCCAGCGTGCCGGACGCGGCGCGATACAACGAGCCCCCGCTGCTGGGACGACTCCGGCAGGTACCACCGCCGTTGGTACGTCTGGCAGCAGCAGCCAGAGCGGTCCGACCGCCGGCCGTGGCCGCCTGCCGTCATATCCGCCTGACCAGGACGTACGCGGACGGGAGCGCAGGTCACCGTGGTCGGTCTCGCCCGGGCGGTCAGCCGGGACGGTTTTTCGCCGGGCGCGCGATGTCAGTCGGTAGCGCCGCGCAGCGACTCGTTGATGTCGCTCAGCGCGCCGGTCAGCCGTGGGTAGTCGTCACGGCCCACGGGCGTGACGAAGTGCCGCTCGACGACGTGAGAGTGAACGGCCGCGGCCTGAAGGAAGACGGTTCGGCCGTGATCGGTCGGCTCCACCAGGATGCTTCTGCGGTCCTCCGGTGACGGGACGCGGCGGACCAGACCGGCCTCTTCCATGCGGTCGATCAGCCGGGTGGTACCGCTGCTGGTGAGGATGAGGTCGTCGGCGAGCCGGCGCTGGGAGACCTCCTCGCCCGGCTCTCGGCACAGTCCGATGAGGACCTCGAGCATCGTGTGGCTGATCCCGCACTCCCGTCGCAGGGCGGCGTCGATCCGCTGCTCCAGGCGGGTCGCGGCTTTGATCAGCAGCCCGAAATCGTGAACTAGCTGGGTGTTGGCGGCACGGGCGGCCTGGTCGCCCCGCCGGGTCGCGGCATTCACCTGTCCGGGTTCCCCCATCCTCGACGGTCCTGGCCTCCGAGTTTAGTGCCACATCACCTACTGATGTCTCAATTACTGAGCAGTCAATTGCTGACTGCTCAATCAAATCCTATGGTGGACGCCATCCCGTCGGCCATATCGGAGAGAGGGGCCTCCATGGACCTGCAGCACTGGCTCGGCCGAGCCACCCACGCGATACAGGACTGGGCCGACACCTTCGGCCCCTATCAGCCGCACCCCTCCCTCCAGGTCGACGACGACCGCTTCGCCGCCGCCTTCGAGGAGTTCACCGGGAGACTGAGGGACAACTACCCCTTCTTCCACCCGAGTTACGTGGGACAGATGCTCAAGCCCCCACACCCCGCCGCGGTGGCCGGCTACCTCACCGCCATGCTGATCAACCCCAACAACCACGCCCTGGACGGCGGCCCCGCCACGGCCCGGATGGAACGCGAGGCCGTTGCCCAGCTGGCCGCCATGTTCGGCTACGACACCCACCTCGGCCACCTCACCACCAGCGGCACGATCGCCAACCTCGAAGCCCTCTTCGTCGCCCGCGAACTCCACCCGGGTCGAGGTGTCGCATACAGCGCGGACGCCCACTACACCCACGGCCGTATGTGCCGCGTGCTGGGGATGGAGGGCTACGCGGTCCCGACGGACAACAGAGGACGCATGGACCTCGACGCGCTGGCGGACCTGCTGCGCAGCGGCCGGGTGGGCACAGTCGTACTGACCGCCGGAACCACCGGCCTGGGGGCCGTCGACCCGATCCATGACGCCCTGCACCTCAGAGAGCGTTACGGCGTACGCCTGCACGTCGACGCCGCCTACGGAGGCTTCTTCACGCTGCTGGCCGGCGCCGACGGACCCGAAGGGCTCCCGCCCGAGCCGTGGCGGGCGATCGCCCAGTGCGACTCGATCGTCGTCGACCCGCACAAACACGGGCTCCAGCCCTACGGCTGCGGCGCCGTCCTCTTCCGCGACCCGGACGTCGGCCGCTTCTACCTCCACGACTCGCCGTACACCTACTTCACCTCCAGCGAGCTCCACCTCGGCGAGATCAGCCTGGAATGCTCACGCGCCGGCGCATCGGCCGCCGCGCTGTGGCTCACCCTCCAGCTCCTGCCGCCCACCGCCGACGGTCTGGGCCGGGTGCTGGCGGCGGGCCGCCGGGCCGCCACGAAGTGGGCACAACTGATCACCGCCTCCGACCACCTGGAGCTCTATCAGCAGCCGGAACTGGACATCGTCAGCTACTTCCCCGTGGTCGACCCCGCCACCCTGACCGGCATCGACACGGCCTCCGCCCGCATCCTGGAGGACGGCATGACGAGCCCCGACCCGGTGTTCCTGAGCACCCTGAGAGCCGACCGCGAGGCGTTCACCGCACGCCACCCCGAAGTCACCGCGGACGCGGACAGTGCCCGCATCCTCCGCAGCGTGCTGATGAAGCCCGAATCCGAGCACCACGTGGAGCACATCCACCACCGAGTCGAACAGCTCGCCCGAAACTGATGTCGATGTCCCCCGTGATGTTTTCCGCGGTTCTGCAAAACGGGTTCAGCCTCGGACGGCATGCCGGGGCCGACGCGAGTGACACTGGTGACTGCTTCGAAGCTGGTCAACCAGGGCACCGTCATCGCAACCGGGGACACCGGTGCGGCCACGGCCATACGCGGCGCCGTGAATTTCGTCGCACCGTTCTGTAGCGCGAGTGCCGGCTTCCTCAGCTGCCGCCGGGCCGCCTGGCGGGCCGAACGACGACCGGTCAGCGACTCCGGTCGACCATCTTGTCCATCTCGTCCATCGACGGATCGGACATCTCCAAGCCCGGCAGCAGCCAGTCTTGGAACGGCGCGAGCGCGGCCAGGACGAGGAAGGCGAGGCCGACCGCCCAGCTGAGCCAGGGGCCTCCCCGCCACAGCTTCTCCAGGAAGATCACGGTCGCCAGTCCCGCCATTGCGGCCACGTTCATGACACCAAGGGGGATCAGCACGATCATCAGGCCCCAGCAGCAGCCGACGCAGTAGAGCCCATGGTGCGCGCCGACCCGCAGGTCCTTCGCCCACGGTCGGAAGCGTGCGTACCGCAGCAGCTGGAACATGGGGTTGCGGCAGTGCCGCAGACAGACCCGTTTCAGCGGGCCGAACTGCTGCAGGCCCGCGAGCAGGAACGCGCCCGCACCGATCCAGCGGCCCGCATCCGGGTCGCTGTCGACGAGACGCCCGGTCGCGGCCAGGGCCCCGTACACGAGCAGCCCGAACCCGGTCCAGGTGAGCAGGTAACCGCCGACGAACTCGGCGATGCGCAGGGCCCGTGCGTGGCCTTCGGTGGTACGGCGGATCGCCTGCACCCAGGTGAGGGCGACGGGCGCCAGCGACGGCAGCATCATCGCCGCCATCATGACCACCCACAAGAGGAGGAACAACGGGAGCGCCAGGCCCATGGTGCCCGGCTCCATCCCCATGTCGCGGGACTGGGCGACCGTGAGCAGCCAGGCCAGAGCGGCGATCAACACCAGGACGACCCAGCCGAGAGCGAGATCTCGCCTCGCCAGCAGCACCCCCGGCCGGGTGGGCACCGGCGGGGCGAACCGGAGATGGGCCATGGCACGCCTCCCGAGGCCGCCCGCTGCCCGATCAGTGCAGCGGCCCGCGCAGCTGCGGGGCTGCGCAACGCCGGGAAGCGTGGCGAGTACTGCGAGGACATCTCCAGCAGAGCACAGAATCGGAGGGCCCAAAAGCGGAAGGGGGTGCCCGGACCGGTTCCGTGCGGCGGCCGACGGGCTGTCCGTCAGACCGGCAGGGCAGCTGCTTGCCGGTCTTGATCTGCTCAGCTCAGTCCAGTACCTGGGTCTGGTCCGGGCCGGGGGCGGTGTGCGGTGAGGCGGCGACCCTGCGCAGGGCTGGGATTTCCTGGCCGGGCAGGCGCATGCTGGAGATGAGGCCGCTACGCCGTTGTGGGCGCGGGCTCTGTGCGGGACAGCCTCGCCGATCCCAGAGCCTTGCGGTAACGGGGGAGGAGGAGGTCAGTGAGATGACCGAAGCAACCACCAGCCCGGCCTGGCGCCTGGTCGGCGACTGGTTCGACACCTGTAAGTGCGCCATACCGTGCCCCTGCACCTTCGCCCAGCCCCCGACCGAGGGCGACTGCGAGGGAGTGCTCGTCTGGCACATACGCGAGGGCCGGTTCGGGGACATCCGGCTCGACGGGCTGAACTTCCTGATGCTCGGGTCCTTCACCGGCAACATCTGGGCGGGCGCCGCCACCGACTCGTATGCGGCCTTCTTCGTCGACGAGCGCGCCGATGAGCAGCAGCGCGCCGCGCTCGGCACGATCTTCAGCGGTGCGGTAGGAGGCTGGCCGAAGGAGTTCAGCGAGCTCGCCCCCTTCGAGGTGCGCGGCATGGAAGTCGCCCCCGTCATCGTCGAGATCGACGACGACCTGGGCTCGTGGAGCGTCGAGGTCCCTGGCCGGGTCACCGCCCGCGCGGAGGCCCTGGCCGGTCCCACCACGCCCGCCGGGGCGCGGGTGCAGGTCCACAACGCCGGCGGTGCCGAGGTCGGCCCGGGCCAGATCGCCACGTGGGGCCGCGCCACGACGGACCAGGCCGATGCCTTCGGCTTCAACTGGGACCGCAGCGGCAAGTCCAGCAAGCACTTCCCGTTCGACTGGAACGGCCCCGACTGATTGCGCGTGACCCGTGCCGTCGGGCGAACGAGGACCTGCATCTGCGGTGACTCGTGCCCGTTCATGCCGGCCACGGTGATGGTCCGGATGCCGACGCTTTCGACATCCGGAGGGCTCAGCCGGCGAGGCGGCCGACTGCCGGGTGGGACACACCGAGGCGTTCGAGCAGCAGTCCTTCCCGGGTGGACCAGGGGCTGATCTCGACGCTCGTGACCCCGCAGGCTTCCATGAGGGCTTGAGCGATCAGGGCTCCGGCCAGGGATTGTTCAGCGCGGTGCCGGGAGATGCCCGGCAGCTTGCTACGGCGGGACGGCTTCGCCCCAGCCAGCAGGGTGACCGAAGCGCGCAGTTGAGGCAGGGCCAGCTGCCGCCCGGCTCGAGGCGCCGTGCCCCGTGCTGCGGCGAGCCGGGCGAGCTGTTCGAAGGTCTTGGAGCAGGCCAGTACCCGCCCGCCCGGTTCGGCCTGCGGCAGGCCGGGAACGGCTGCCAGGGACTGACGCAGGAACTTCCGGATCTCGGCCAGGCGGCGTTGGGACGGTGCGGCGCCACCGGGCAGCCAGTCCCGGGTGATCCTGCGCGCGCCCAGCGGCAGCGAGTACACCGTGTGGGGCTGGTCTCCGGTGCCGGCGGCGATCTCCACGGTGCCGCCGCCGATGTCCAGGACGAGCAGGGGGCCGGCCACCGGGCCCGCCCAGTGGCGGGCGGCCACGTAGGCCAGCCGCGCCTCCTCCTCGCCGGTCAGCACGCGCAGGCGGGTGCCAGTGGTGCGAGCCACACTCGCGATGATCGCGTCCCGGTTGGGGGCGTCCCGGATGACGGAGGTGGCGAACGCGAACACTTCCGGTCCGCGCAGAGCAGGGTTTGCGGCGACGGCCTCGGCCACTGCCCGCTCGATGCTTTTCACGCCGGCATGGTCCAGCCGCCCCTTGCGGTCGAGGGCATCGCTCAGACTCAGCCGCACCTTGCGGGAGAACACCGGCTCCAGCACAGCACCCGGGCGCCGCCGCACCACCGTCAGCAGTGCACTGTGGCACCCGACATCGAGCACGCCTGCCTGCCGCACCTCATCGCCCCCCTGGTCCTGTGCTCGCCCGGACCGGCGTTTTCCCCACCCTCCGGCAGCCCCGACGGCAGCGCGACGGGATTCCGGCCCACCGCGTGAGCATATCGTCACAGCTCGTGTGCCCTCCGACCCATCGACCACTCACGCCGGCACCGCTGACCGGAACGGAGTCAGGCTACACAGGCCCTAATGGGGCATACCGGACATGGTTTGGTGGCCGGGAGAACAGCCGCAGCCTCCCACGGCAGCAGCGACCGGCAAGTCAAGGTCCGTGGCTTCCGGGTCGAGACAGTGTGGCGGCGGTGGTGCCGACCGGGCCGGGGCCAGTCGCGGTCACCTCATCACCCCACCGCTCGCGCCCGAGCTGTTGGATCCAGGACCGGCCTTCGGGGACCGGTCGTGGTCTCGGACATAGACGGTGACTCGCGCCCCGTGGGCGCGGGTTGTTCCGTACTCGCGGAAGTGGCGCCGCAGGGTGCTCGTTTTCGCTTCCTCCCGCGGGTTGGTCGGCGAGTGCGCACCCGGCGCCCGGACCGCGACGATCCGGTCGAATTCCAGCATGCGTGCCGCAATTTCCTGGGCGGGAAGCTCGACACCTCCAAGCGTGTTCGACGAAACGGCATCCTGTGCCAGGGCGAGATCTGTCAGAAAACGGGTGTCCTCGGGGATGGCCGCAATCCAGATCCGGTGCTGGCCGGCGAGATAGAGCAGCCCGTCGCCGGGGCGGCCTTCCTTGCGTATGGCGGCGCCGATGGCAGTGACGTCATTGCTCCGGCTCTGGGGCGTCCTCAGCGACAGGCTCGGCGGGACGAGCGCGGCCAGTACGGCAACCGCCGCGATCCACGCGTTGCGAGAAGACTGCTGTCGCCGGAGGAAATAATCCATCCAGGCTCCCAGCAGCAAGGCGATTCCGATATTGCTGTAGAGCACATACCGGTCGACGAAAAGGGGCTTGACCAGGGAGGCGGTCAGCAGCAGAAGCCCTGGAAGCACAAGAATCGGCACAGCCAGCGCGGAAAGCCGCACGGGCCCCCTCACTCCCAGGGGTGCTCGGGCACACGCCACACCCACGACCGCCACAATCAGGAGATAGCGAAGCCGCACTGGTCCGTCGATCCAGGACACCTGCCCCGACTGGCCCGCACTGCAGATCGCCAGCGGCAACAGCCCGGCCACAACGCCTGCGGCAGCCACGCTCCACGCCGTCAGCACCGGTCGTGGAACACGGGAGACGACCAGTGTGACGCCGTGTGCAACCAGGGCGAGGACCGCGAACTCATGGAGCAGACAGGCCAGCAGCATGGTGGAGCCATAGACCGCCCACCGCCACCGGGCGCGCTGCGGGACGCTGACCACGAGCGCATAGGTGGCCCAGGTGACCAGGGCGCACACCATGGCGTACGAGCGGCCTTCCTGGGCGAACTTCTGCACCTGGGGAAGGAGCGGAAACACCAAGCCGGCCAGCAGCCCGGCACGGGGTCCCGCCAGGCGTAGCGCCAGAAGCCCGATTCCGCTCGCCGCCACGGACATGGCCAGCACAGACGGCAACCGCAACGTCAGCAGCCCTGGGCCGAAGAGGCCGAAGAGCTCGTGCATCACGGCGTAGTAGAGGGCATGGACCAGATCAACATGCTGGACGGTGAGCCAAATCTGCGAAAGATCGCGGTGCGCGAGCTGATAGGTGACGGACTCGTCCCCCCACATGGTGTTCTTCCTGCGGATACCCCAGAGCCCCAGAGCGATGGTCAGCGCCAAGGGCGCGATGACGACAACGGCTTTGGCCGGGCCCGGTGATGGTCGACGGGCGGGTACGGGAGGGGAAACCGGCCTGGCCACGGCGGGGCCACGTTCATCAACGGACATCGGCGACAGGGCCTTTCAGCAGTGGCGAAGAAACTCCGCCAGCGTGCCGGGACCTCGTTGACCGGATGCTGATCCAACCTGACCGGCCGATCAGGAAGGCGGGCAGGCGCTGTGCGAGGCTGCACCGCATGCGCATCCTGGTGGTCGAAGACGAGGTGGACCTTGCCCACACCCTGCACACCGGTCTGACCGCCGAGGGCTACAGCGTCGACCTCGCCCATGACGGCCGGCAGGGACTGTGGATGGCCCGGACCGGCGAATACGCCCTTGTCGTACTGGACTTGATGCTGCCCGGACTCAACGGCTACAAGGTCTGCGCCCAGCTGCGACGGGAGGGCAACGCGACCCCCATCCTCGTACTCACCGCCAAGGACGGGGACTGGGATCAGGCAGAGGCCCTGGACACGGGGGCCGACGACTACCTGGCCAAACCCTTCTCCTACATGGTGCTCGTCGCACGGCTGCGGGCCCTGGTCAGACGGGCCGCCGCGGTCGCCCCGCCCGTCCTGGCCGTGGGCGACCTCTCGTTGGATGTCGCCGGCCGGGTCTGCCGCCGGGCCGGGGCCCGGGTGGATCTCACACCCCGGGAGTTCGCCGTGCTGGAGTTGCTCGCCCGCCGAGCGGGCCAGGCGGTCTCCAAATCGGATCTGCTCTATCACGCGTGGCCCGACGAAGCCCTGGATCCCAACCTGGTGGAGGCGCGCGTCAGCGCACTGCGCAAGAAGGTGGACGCCGCGTTTGACCGGCAGTCCCTGCAGACCGTACGGGGTACCGGCTACCGGCTGGTGGACGACCGTGAACGCGACTGAGCCGCGACGCCGCTGGTGGCCGCGTTCGGTACGAGCCCGCACCGCCCTGGCCGCCGCATCAGCCGCCGCCGTCATCCTGGTGAGCATCGGCTGGTGGGTACACCGCGACGTCTACCGCGAGAGCACGCAGATCGCCGAAGGGCAGGCGCAGGAACAGCTCTTGGCTCTCGTCGAGCAGCTGAAGGAGGGTGCGGTTCCCGTTCGCCGAAGCACTGTGCCGTACGAGGTCGTCGCGACCGGCCGCCGCGCCGCTGTCGCCTACGGCGGAGGCATGGAGGAGTTCGATCCCGGCACCCGCCATGTGCTGCCCGCCCCACCGAAAGCCGAGTTGCCCGCCCCACCGGATGACGGGGCAACCTGGGGCTATACGACCCGTCCCATGCGCATACCGGCGCGCCACGACTCCAAGCCCGGGGACCGTTTCGGCAAGGACGGTGGGACCTACCCGGTCATGTACGACGATGTCAGGGCCGATGAACTGAGCAGCGACAGAGTCGCCGCTCTGGGTGTCGCCGCCGACGCCCAGCTGCGGGTCTATGTGGTGGTGCTCCCGCACGCAGCCGAGGACATCGCCTCGACAATCACCAAGGCCACCGACCGCCTGCTGCTGCGGGCCGGGCTCGTCAGCCTCGTACTGATCGCCGCCGTCGCCTACTTCGCCGTCCGCATCGCGCTGCGGCCGGTCGAAGCCATCCGTGTCCTCACCGCCTCGGTCACCGCGAGCGATCCCCGCGAACGCGTCACCGTCCCCGCCACGGGACACGAGATCACCGCCCTGGCCACCACCATCAACTCCACCCTCCAACGCCTCGACAACGCCGCCACCCAGCAACGCCGCTTCGTCGCGGACGCCGCCCACGAACTGCGCAGCCCCCTCACCACACTGCTGGCCAGCCTGGAAGTCGCGCTCGCCTACCCGGAACGCACCGACTGGCCCGCCGCGGCCACCACCGCCGCACGACAGACCCGCCGCCTCCAGGCCCTCACCGAAGACCTGCTGCTCCTCGCCCGCCTCGACACCCGCACCCCCATAGCCGGCCCCGAAACCGTCGACCTGACAGCGCTCGCCTCCCGGCTGACCGAGCAATACCCCCTCACCGAACGACCGTTGACCCTCACCTGCGACAGCACCGAGCCTGCGCTCGCACACGGAAACCCCGACGAATACGAACGGCTGCTGCGCAACCTCATCGACAACGCCGCCCGCCACGCCGCACACCGCATCCAGATCACCATCCGAAACCAGGACGACTGGGTCGTCCTCACGGTGCACGACGACGGACCGGGCGTGCCCACCGAGGACGCCGAGCGCATCTTCGAACGCTTCGTCCGGCTCGACGACGCCCGCTCCCGCGACCACGGCGGCACCGGCCTGGGCCTCGCCATCGCCCGCGACCTGGCCCACCGCCACCGAGGCACCCTCACCCTCACCCCCCGAACCCTCGGAGCATGCTTCCAGCTACGCCTTCCCCGAGCCGCCGCCCCGGCCGAGGAATGACGCGGCAGCCCTTTGGGAACCGGAAGACCACCAGCTGACCACGCCCACCGCGACTCCCAGCGCTCATCACCGGCTACAAGAAGCCCAAGGGCATGATGTTCCCGCCTGGGCAGCCCGTCCACCTGTCGTGTCCTGCGCGGTCACAGTCTCTGAGCCCGCGCTGTGAGGGCGGCGCAACTGAAGTTCCCACGCGGTCTAACAGGTCGGAAACCGGCGGCTACCGCGGTCGGACTAACTTCGTGACTATGAGATTGTGGAGGCCAGTACGGCCGCTGCTCGGCGAAGTCGGCAAGGGCACTTTCGGCAGGGGTGGTTCAGGGCGCCGCCACGGTGGCGGAACGTCTCTGGATCGCCGGCCGATGCCGGGCTGGCGCAGTATCAGAGGCCGTGTGGCGGTGGTCATCACGGTCCCCGTCTGCCTGCTGCTGGCGGTCGCCGGTCTCGCCGTGGCCGGCCGCGCCGAGGCCCTCGGCGATGCACGGACGACCCGTGCCGAGGTCGGCCTCAGCCTGCGCATCCAGGCCCTGGTGCACCAGCTGCAACGCGAACGCGGCCTGACCAACGGCCTGTTGGGCGGTGAGGAGGAGTTCCGCACATCACTCGCCGCTACCCGCAAGCGCGTTGACACGGCGCTGCGCGCAATGCGCCCCGAAAGCGCGGTCGAGGATGTCATCCAGCGGCACCTGCGGCGCCTGGCCGACATCCGCGCCGCTGCCGACGGCGGCACCGCCGACCCCGCCGCGGCCCTCACCTTCTACACACGCGCCGTCGATGCCCTCAACGCCGTCGATCCGGTGGCGGAGACCGCGACGGGTGCCGACCGTCAACTGCGCGACAGTCTGGCGGCGTTGAGGGAGCTGGCCGCGGCCAAGGAGTCCGTCGCTCTCGAACGCGGACTCCTCAACGGAGTGTTCGCCCAAGGCGCCTTCCGCGGCCACGCATACCTCGACTTCAGCGATGTACGCGCCACACGCGTCGCCGCCCAAGCCCGCTTCCGGCAGGTCGCCACCGCACCCCAGCGCGCCGCTCTGAAGAACGCCTTCGCAACCCAGGACGCCCAACGCGCCGCCGCCTACGAGAAACAGGCGGAGGGCGCCGCCGACGGCTCAGCGCTGCACGTCGATGCCGGCACCTGGTGGGATGCGATGACCGTACTCGTCGATGACCTGTACACCGTCCAGCAGTTAGTCGGTGACGACGTTCGGGACCGGGCCGACCGGCTCAGCCACGACGCCGAGCTGGCCCTCGCCGCCTATCTCGCCGCCGGAACGCTCATGGCCGCCCTCGTCGTAGGATTCGCCGCCTTCGCCTCGCGTTCCCTCACTCGCCCGCTCGGCGCGCTCGCCGAGGCCGCCCACGACGTGGCTCGACGCCGGCTGCCCGAGGCCGTCGCCCGGATCCAGCAATCCCCGCACGACCAGGGGGAGTTCCTCCAGCCGGCCGATGCCCCGGCCAACTCCGATGCACGGCAACTGGGCGGGACTGCGGAGATCGCCGAGGTCGCCGCATCCCTGCACCAGGTGGAAAACACCGCCCTCCACCTGGCCGCCCAGCAGGCCGGCCTGCGCCGCAACACCACCGAATCACTCGCCAATCTCGGCCGCCGCAACCAGAACCTCGTGCGTCGCCAGCTCGGCCTCATCACCCGCCTGGAACGCAAGGAACTCGACCCGGACGCCCTCGCCGAGCTCTTCGAACTCGACCACCTCGCCACCCGTATGCGGCGCAACGCCGAAAGCCTGCTGGTCCTGGCCGGGCAGAATCCGCCGCGGCCCACGGCAGCACCCGCCGACGGCCTGGAAGTCGTCCAGTCCGCCGTCGCCGAGGTGGAGCAGTACCGGCGGGTCCTGATCTCGACCGTGGAGCCGGTGCGAGTACGCGGGCACGCCGTCGCCGATGTCGCCCACCTCCTCGCCGAACTCATCGAGAACGGGCTGACCTTCTCCCCACCGACCGAACCGGTCGAGGTGCACGGCTGGTACGACACCGAGGACGACACGTACAGCTTCGCCGTCGTCGACCACGGCGTCGGCATGCCCGAGGCCGACAAGGAACGCGCCAACGCCCGCATCAGCGATCCCGGGCAGGAGGCCCTCCTCGCCGCGCCCACGCGGTTCCTCGGCCACCTCGTCGTCGGCCGGCTCGCCCACCGCCTGGGTGAAGGCGCCCAGGTCCACCTCTTCGACACTCCGGGCGGCGGCTTGTCCGCACTCCTTGCCCTCCCCGGCCGACTGCTCGCCCCCGTGGAAGACCCCTCACCCCCGCCTGCCCGACCCGCTGTCTCCTCCCTGCTCAACGGCTTCAGAGCAGGTGTCGCCCGTGCCGAGGCCCGACCCACACAAGGAGCGTCATCGTGACCACCGCCGTCCAGAGTTTCGGCTGGCTCATCTCGGAGTTCGCTCGCACCACCGACGGTGTCACCGACGCCGTCGCCGTCTCCTCCGACGGCCTGCTCATGGCTGCGTCGGACACACTCGGCCGAGACCGCGCCGACCATCTCGCCGCCATCGTCTCCGGCATCACCAGCCTCGCCCAGAACGCGGCGACGACACACGGTTTCCGCGGCATGAAGCTCGTCATGATCGAAATGTTCGGCGGTTTCCTCATGGTCGGCCGCATCCGCGACGGCAGCTGCCTCGGCGTCCTCGCCGCCGAAGGGTGCGACGTCGGCCTGGTCGGCTACGAAATGGCCGTCCTCGCCGACCGCGCCGGCGAACTGCTCACCCCGCAGCTGGTGCGCGAACTCCACGCCGCGCCCGCGTGAGTCACGGTGTGGGCGTCACGGGCGGCATCTTGACGCGGAAATGACGCTCGTGACGCTTGATCTGTGATTGCTGGTGAGGACCCATACGGCGCGGCTCTTTGTGGTGCGCCGCTGGAGAACGGCGTATCGGTGGTGGCCTCTGAAGGAACCGCAACGCGCGCCTCTCGTGCGTCTCGCGGTCGGTGAGGTGCGGCCGCCCGCTCGTCCTGCTCGCCGATGCGCAGCGGAATCAGGTCGCGATCCTCGGTCCGCTCGCCAGTCCTCTCTGACCGCGCGCGGCATGTTCTGCGAACTCGACATCCCACGCCGGGTGGCCCAGATCGAACTGTCCCTCGCCGTGATCTCCTCGGCCGTAGAGAACATCCAGATCGTTCTGACGTCCGGGTGGGCTATGGTGCGAGCATGTGCTGCTGCGCTGCTATGACTACCCGTACCGCCGCTTAGCGGCGGTACCCGAGGTTGCCGTAACCACGGCCCTTTGCTGATGTACCGCCGGATCAGTGTTCTGCCGGCAGTCACACACCTTGTTCTGTGCTGCCGGGCCATCCTGCCTGATCAGGGGAGACATGTCTCAGCCGCAGCGTTTCGATTCACAGCACGAAAACCCGCTCCCGTTCCCATGCCCGCATGCAGCCGGACCCGTTGTCACGCAGGCCCCGGGTGTCGCCACCCTGCTCCTGATGGTCGGGCTCCCCGGAGCCGGGAAGACCACCCGGGCCAATGAGCTCGCCGCAACGCACCGGGCGCTGCTTGGACACCTCGGCGCCGTACACCTCGGCGAGATGAGCCGATATCTCCCCGTGCGTGAGGCCCTTCGCGGACAAGGAGAGCACCATCTCGTCGATGCCGGTCAGGCGCCGCTGTCGCTTCTTGACGATCTGCGGCTCGAAACTGCCGGCAGTGTCGCGAGGCACCTTCACTTCCACCGGCCCGACGTCGGTCAGCACGGTCTTGGCCCGACTCCCGTTGCGGGAGTTGCCGCTGCCCCGGCCGACAGCATCGTGGCGTTCATAGCCGAGGTGATCGGTGATCTCACCTTCCAGAGCAGATTCCAGGACCCGCTTGGTCAACTGCTGCAGCAGCCCGCCCTGACCGGTCAGCTGCAGCCCCTCCGACCGGGCCCGTTCCACCAGCATCGCGACCAGTTGCTCGTCAGACACGGGCTGCCCGGACGGGCCACTCTCGACAGGTTCCACGGTCTCCAACTCCACGGCGGTATCAGTCACTTGACGTCTCTCCCATGATCGTCGGATCCGCCGTTAGATTTACACTCCCCTTCGAGGCCGCCATCGCCGGGCTCCGGGTGGAGTAGCAGCGTGAGCAGTCGTTGAGCCCGTCCTGGCGCCGCGTCAGGCGGCGTTGGCCCTGGCGATGCGCGCGTCACGGAGTACAGGTGGCGGTATCAGCCAAGGTGGCGGGCGAAGAAACGTAGCGTGCTGTCCATTTCGAATGCCGGGACCTCACCGTGCTTGCCGGGGTTGGCGTGCAGCGTCTTCTCGGTTGAGGCGAAGGCGTCGAACAGTGCCAGGTTCTGGGGCCGTGGCACTCGCTCATCGTCCCACTGCACGAGGAATTCCACGGGGACGGTAATCCGCGCGGCGGTCTCGGTTGACACCTCAGCACCGGCCAGGCCCAGCACCGCTGCCCGGACCCGGGCCTCAGCGGCAATAAGCGGGACGCCGATCACACAGCTAGAGCCCAGCGACACACCCCATTGACTTGCTCCTCGGGCTGAAGCCTGAGGATTCTGGCCTTCTCTTCCGTCGTTGCTGTGCCGCTACGCGGCACAGGGTTCGGGGGAGAATCCGTGGCTTCCTGCTTCGCTGCGCTGTGCCAGGACGGGTCCTGGTCTTACCTGCGCTCCACAGGCTTCGACCGCCAGTCCGGCGGCCGTTTTCACATTCTTCGCGGCATTGTGGTCCCGGTCGTGGACCGCTCCGCAGGCAGCACAGGTCCACTCCCTGATGTGCAGGGGCTTGGGCCCGTCCCTGACCCCACACTCCGAGCAGACCTGACTGGTCGGCTCGAACCTGCCGATCTTCACCAGGGCGCGCCCGTACCGGGCGGCCTTGTACTCCAGCATGTGAACGAACGCCGACCATCCGGCGTCATGCACACTCTTGGCCAGCCCGGTGCGCGCCAGTCCTTTGACCGCCAGGTCCTCCACGCCGATCGCTTGGTTGTCGCGAATCAGCTTCGTGGAGAGCTGGTGGTGGAACTCACGGCGGGCGTCGGCCACTTGTGCGTGGGCGCGGGCGACCTTGAGGCGGGCCTTTTCCCGGTTCCGGCTGCCCTTCTGTTTACGGGACATCTCCCGCTGGGCCTTCTTCAGTTTCTTCTCCGCGCGGCGCAGGAACCGCGGGGAGTCGATCTTTGTCCCGTCGGAGAGGACCGCGAAGTGGGTCAGGCCCAGGTCGATGCCGACCGTCTGGTCGGTGTCGGGCATCCGGGCGGCGTCAGCACGGGGGTCGGTGTCGATGACGAAGGAGGCGAAGTACCGTCCGGCCGCGTCCTTTAGGACGGTGACCGACGTCGGGGTGGTGGGCAGGGCGCGGGACCATTTCACCTTCACCGCCCCGATTTTGGGAAGGTTCAGCTTCCCTGAGTCGGTGATGGACCAGCGGGCGTTCGCGGTGAAGCGGATCGACTGACGGCTGTCCTTGCGGGACTTGAAGCGGGGTGCACGCAACTTCGGCCCCCTGCGCTCGCCCTTGAGGGAGGCGAAGAAGTTTTTGTATGCGGTCTCGGCATCGCGTAGGGACTGCTGGAGCACCACCGCGGAGACCTCAGCCAGCCAGCACCGCTCCACGGTCTGCTTCGCCTCGGTGATCAGCTTCCGGGACAGCTCGCCCGCCGTCGGGAACGCCGCACCCGCTTTGCGGGCGTCCTCACGGGCGCGCACCACATCGTTGAACACGACGCGGGCGCACCCGAACGCCCTCGCCAGAGCGGCGGCCTGGACGGTGTCCGGGTACAGGCGAAAGCCGTACCGAAGCTGCATGACGGCCACGCTACATATTTGCGTGATCGGTGAGATGCAGAACATCAGAAATCGTCGGCACTGTCTTTTTGTGCAGCCTGTCCACTCGGTCCTCGTCACCGAATCCCGGCACAAGGGGTTCACCGAGACCCATCTGACACGCATGGAGAAGAGCAAGCGGTCGGGGTGTGCGGACGGCGAGTGCGATCTGGTGAAAATTCAACGGCAAGGACAACCACCTCCACCCGATCAAGTGCTAGATCCCCACCCGACGAGGCGAGCCGCGCCCTGCCCATCCTGTGGACCTTGTGCGCGATCCTGGCGGTGACCCTCGAACTCGCGGCCGAGTCCTTCGCGGAAGGGCCGGAACGCCTGGAGGTCCAACTCGCCGTTCTGCTGCGGCAGGCACAGACGGTTGGTGCCATCGACGCACGCACGGAGGCGAGCGTCGAGGCCGTACGCCTGCTCGCCTTCAGTCACGGACTCGGTACGAGTGTCCTGGTCGGCCGGCGTCCCGGAGTCCGTCTCGCAGGTGCTGGGCTACCCACCTGGAAACGGCTGTTCTGCTGTACGTGAGCGGGCGCGCCGCCCCTCCGGCTCCCGTCGAGCCGTCGTCCTACGGTGTGTCCGGTGCTGTGTTGGCGAGGTAGATGGTGTTGGCCGAGGTGCCGCCTTGCAGGGGGTTGTCGAAGTTGACGACATGGGCCGCTGCCTGTGTGAAGACGTCCGTGAGAGTGGAGGTGAAGTCCTCGTCCGGCGGGTCGTTCGACCACAGGGCGAATACCCCGCCGGGGTGCAGGTGATCTGCGAGAGCGCGGAGCCCGGCAGGCTGGTAGAGGTCCGCGTGGCGGGGGTGGAGGACATGGCGTGGTGAGTGGTCGACGTCCAGCAGGATGGCGTGGAAGTGACGGCCCGGCTCGTTCGGGTCCAGGCCGCGGGGGTCGGCGGCCAGCGCGAAGAAGTCGCCGTGCACCAAGCGGCAGCGGGCGTCCGACGTCAGCCGGGCTCCCAGGGGCACCAGGTGCCGCTGGTGCCAGTCGATGACTTCGGCGAGCGCGTCGATCACGGTCAGTGAGCGCACCCGGGGATCGTCCAGGGCCGCCTGGGCGGTGTAGCCGAGCCCGAGTCCGCCGACAGCGACGTCCAGTTCGGTGTCCGGCAGCTTGGCCAGGCCGAGTTCCGTGAGCGCGACCTCGCCGGCGGTGAAGAGACTGGACATCAGGAACTCATCGCCGAGTTTCACCTCGTACACGTCGTCTCCCGAGACCGGGTGGCGGCGCCTGCGCAGACTGATCTCGCCGATCGGCGTCGGTTGCCAGTCGATCTCCTCGAAGCGCAGGCTCATCCGTTCACCTTTCTGACGTGCGTGGATGCACGGGGGCTGTTGCCGGTGTGGCGACGCATGCTCCGCCCGGGTGTGAGAGCGGGGAGTTGGTGCGGCGGCTCGGTCAGGCGTCGATGATGACGGGGATGATCAGCGGCCTGCGGCGGTAGGCGCGGAACGCCCAGTTGGCCACGGCGCGGGCGATGAGCTGTTCGAGCTGGTGGGCGTCGCCCACGCCTTCCTGGGCGGCGGTGGCCAGAGTCTTTTCGATGACGGGGATGACCGGCTCGAAGGTGGTGTCGTCGTGGACGAAGCCACGGGCCAGGAAGTCGGGGGCCTCGGCCAGGGCGCCGGTGTCGGCGTCGACGATGGCCACGACCGTGATGACGCCCTCCTCGGCGAGGGTGACGCGGTCCTTGAGGGACGCTTCGGTGGCGCCGCCGACTTCCATGCCGTCCACGTAGACGTTGCCGGCGGGTACCTTGCCGGTGATGGAGGCGCGGCCGTCGACGAGGTCGACGACGACACCGTCCTCCGCGATGACGACCCGGTCGGGGTCGACGCCGGTGCGGATGGCGAGGTCGGCGTTGGCCCGCAGGTGACGGAACTCGCCGTGCACGGGCATGACGTTGCGGGGGCGGACGATGTTGTAGCAGTAGACGAGCTCGCCGGCGCTGGCGTGGCCGGAGACGTGCACCTTCGCGTTGCCCTTGTGGACGACGTTGGCGCCCCACCGGGTCAGGCCGTTGATCACCCGGTAGATGGCGTTCTCGTTGCCGGGGATGAGGGAGCTGGCGAGCAGGACGGTGTCGCCCTTGCCGATGCGGATCTGGTGGTCGCGGTTGGCCATCCGGGACAGGGCGGCCATCGGCTCGCCCTGGGAGCCGGTGCACACCAGGGTGATCTTGTGGTCGGGGAGCTTCTCCAGCTCCTTGGTGTTCACGATCAGGTTGGACGGGACCTTGAGGTAGCCCAGGTCACGGGCGATGCCCATGTTGCGGACCATGGAGCGGCCCACGAAGGCCACCTTGCGGCCGTGCTGGTGGGCGGCGTCCAGGACCTGCTGGATGCGGTGCACATGGCTGGCGAAGCTGGAGACGATGACCCGCCGCGGGGCGGTCCGCATCACCTGCTCGATCGCGGGGTTGAGTTCGCGCTCGGAGGTGGTGAAGCCGGGAACCTCGGCGTTGGTGGAGTCGGTGAGGAACAGGTCCACGCCCTCCTCGCCGAGCCGGGCGAAGGCGCGCAGGTCGGTGATCCGGTCGTCCAGGGGGAACTGGTCCATCTTGAAGTCACCGGTGTGCAGCACCAGCCCGGCGCCGGTGCGGATCGCCACCGCGAGACCATCCGGGATGGAGTGGTTGACGGCCACGAACTCGCAGTCGAAGGGACCGAAGCCGCGCCGGTCGCCCTCTCGCACGCGCACCGTGCGCGGGGTGATCCTGTGTTCCTTGAGCTTGGCCTCGATGAAGGCGAGGGTGAGCTTGGAGCCGACGACCGGAATGTCCGCCCGCTCCCGCAGCAGGTAGGGCACACCGCCGATGTGGTCCTCGTGGCCATGGGTGAGCACGACGGCCACGATGTCGTCGAGGCGGTCCCGGATCGAGGTGAAGTCGGGCAGGATCACATCCACGCCGGGCTGGTTCTCCTCCGGGAAAAGCACCCCGCAGTCCACGATCAGCAGTTTGCCGGCATGCTCGAAGACGGTCATGTTCCGGCCGATTTCGCCCAGGCCCCCCAGGGCGGTCACCCTCAGTCCGCCGTCGGGCAGTGGAGGGGCGGCTTTGAGTTCTGGGTGCGGATGGCTCATACCCTCACGTTACCGGGGAGTCCGCCGGAATGATCCACTGCCTGCCCGGTCGATGCGAGTCACGGTGCGACGCCGGGCGCCCCGGTCACCGCAGGGGCAGCGTGCGATGCAGGTGGGTCCCGTCGTACGACACGGGTGCGGCGCCCGGGCGGGCAGGTGTCTCCGCCCCCATCGGCGCCGTCGCGGCCCGGGGAGGTCGCGCTTCTCCCCAAGTGCGGCACGGGCACTCTTCCCGGCACGACAGTGCGCCTTGCGGCCAGCTGGTCCTTCGTCGAAGCCATGCCCAGCAGCTGGGATCGGTGTCTCACGCCGCGGCCCGGGCGGTCAGTGTCACTCCCGTGGAGGAACCCGCCAGTTCTGGCCGTGCGAGACGAGCGGTGGACCTGAAACAGGTGACGTCTGCGCGGCTGGCGCGGGTACCAGATGCTGGCGGCAGTCGGGGACTCAGTCCGTGAGCCAACCGGGGTTGACCATGCGGTACTCATAGGCCATGACGACGACTTGGGACCTGTCGCGGGCGCCGAGTTTGGCCATGATGCGGCTGACGTGGGTCTTCGCGGTCAGCGGGGAGACCACCAGTTGTGCGGCGATTTCGTTGTTGGTGCGTCCGGCGGCGATCAGCTGCATGACTTCACGTTCGCGGCTGGTCAGGGCATGAAGGCGGTCGTCGGGCTCCCGGGTGTTGCCCGGGCGGTTGGCGAATTCGGTGATGAGCCGACGAGTGATGGAGGGGCTGATCAGTGCGTCCCCTCGGGCTGCGACGCGCACCGCGTGCAGGAGTTCGGCTGGTTCGGTGTCCTTGACGAGGAAGCCGGTGGCGCCGGCCCGCAGGGCTCCGTATACGTATTCGTCGAGGTCGAAGGTCGTCAGCATGACCACCTTTACTGCCGCCAGTTGCTCGTCGTCGGCAATGTGGCGAGCGGCTTCGAGCCCGTCCATGCCCGGCATGCGGATGTCCATCAGCACCACGTCGGGCTGGAGTTCGCGGCAGGCGGCGAGGGTGGCCTGTCCGTCGGCGGCCTCGGCGACCACATGCAGATCGTCCTCGTCGTCGAGGATGCCGCGGATTCCCGCGCGCACGAGCCGCTGGTCATCCGCCAGCACGATCCTGATCATCAACTGCTCCGCCGATCAGCTTGTGGTGGTCTGAGTACGGTAGCTGGCCGCGGACGACGAACCCGCCCGCGCTGTCTCGCTCGGCGCTCAGCGTTCCGCCCAGTGCGCGCGCCCGCTCCTTCATGCCCGCGATCCCGCTGCCGCCCGTCTGACCGGCGCGAGCCACGCCCTGGCCGTCGTCCTGGACGCTGAGCGTCAGTTCCCGGTCCCCGCTGTGGAGACGGATGACGACGTGCCGGGCGCCGCTGTGCTTGACGGCGTTGGTCAGTGATTCCTGCACGATGCGATATGCGGCGAGATCCACCGCTGCCGGCAGCCCGGTGAGGGTTCCGCTCTGCTCAATGCGCACCTCCAGGCCCGCCCGAGCCGCTGAGGAGACCAGATCGTCGATCCTGGACAGCCCCGGTGAGGGCGCGGTGGGTGCTTCTTCGTCGACCTGGCGCAGTACGCCAAGGGTGGCACGCAGTTCCTGCAGACCCTCCTTGCTGCCCTGTTTGATGGCAGCCAGTGCCTCTTGTGCCTGGACGGGGTCCTTGTGCAGCCGGTGCAGCGCGGAGGACGCCTGCACGTGGATCATCGACATGTTGTGGCCGATCACGTCGTGCAGTTCACGGGCGATGCGCAGCCGTTCCTGCGTGGCGCGCAGCCTTGCCGCCTCCTCGGCGTAGGCGACCCGGCCGTGACGCATCGCGCCCAGCGCCACCACCGCGACCAGCCAGCCGGTCAGCATGAACACCGCCGTGCCGTTGACATCACCGGTGCCGGCCAGAGCGCCCGCGCCCATCCCGATGACCATCACCGCGGCCATGGCGACCGATGTCTGGATCCGTCCCTGCGCCGCCAGCGCGTACAGCGCGGCGATCGGGATCACGACGAGCGGACCGTCGACCGTGCTCAGCAGGTAGTAGACACCGGTGCCGAGCACGGTGAACCAGCCCACCACCACCGCGTGGCGGCGGCGCATCGGTAGCGCGGCACACACCGCTACCGCCAGGAGCCAGGAGACGAGCGTCGATGTGGTCGCGCCCCAGTTAGCGCCCAGCCGCTGCCCCTCAGCCACCCCCGCCAGCACCAGCACGACCGCGGCGAGCGCCAGGTCGGCACGCGGCCCACTGGGCAGGCGGAGGCGGGTGACGTCGAGATGCGGCATTGCTTCATTCTGCCTTCGGCGCGACGGGGCCTCGGGATGTATGTCCTCATTCGCGTCGAGAGTGCGTGCTGGAGAAGTACGCGGCAGCCGGGACGTACATCTGCTGGTGTACGTCCCGGCCGTCGCCTCCCACTGCTGGTGCAGGCCGACTGTCAGCCGCAGGCCGACGCCCGCATCCGGGGTGCGCGAGCACGATCGAGGGCATGTCGTCGTCTCTGACTCCCACCCGGATCAGTGCTGCCTTCGTCGGCGCACTCGTGGGTGCCGCTGCCGGAATTGTGCTGGTCACCGCAGCTGAAACGTTCTCGATCACGGTCAGTGGTGCGTTCGCCTGGCTGGCGCTCGGTGTACCCGGACTTGCCGGAGCGGTCGTGGGCGTGGCGATGACCCCAGGCAACACTCGCTCGAATCCGAGGTAGGCATCATGTCTTCCCCCCGCGGCTCCGCCGCGTCCCTTGCCCCGCCTGCGCCACAGGGCGCCGCGTCTGCGCCCGTCGGACGGTTCGGTGTCCTGGCAGGCTGGGCGCAGCGCCATCGCTGGGCCGCCCTCCTGCTCTGGGTGGCTGTGGTGGCCGTCATCACCCTGGGCTCCACCGCTGTCGGCTCCGCGTACAGGAACGACTTCTCGCTGCCGGGCACCGATTCCCAGGCGGCCACCGACCTGTTCAAGAAGCATGGCAGCGACCAGGCGGGCGACAGCGTCGAGATTGTCTTCAAGGACACGGCCGGCATCGAGGGCGCCCAGGACAGCGTCGCGCCGATGCTTGCCGACGTGAAGCAGATGGCGGGGGTCGCCGACGTACGGAGCCCCTTCGCCGACGCCTCCGCGGTGTCCAGGGACGGGACGATCGCCTACGCGTCCGTCACGCTGGACGGCAAGGCCGAAGACGTCCCCAAGCAGGACGTCGCCAAGATCATCGACACCGCGCAGAGCATCGCCACCGAGCACCTCCAGGTCGAAGTGGGCGGCGAGGCTGCGCGCAACGCGGAGGACAAGGCGGGCCCGACCGCCGAACTCGCCGGGATCGTGGCCGCCCTGGTCATCCTGGTGCTGCTGTTCGGTTCGCTGCTGGCGGCATCACTGCCGCTGATCACCGCACTGTTCGCGGTCGGCGGCGCCATCGGCCTGATCGCCCTGGCCTCGCACATCTTCACCGTCGCCGACTTCACCCCGCCCATCCTGATGCTGGTCGGTCTCGGCGTCGGCGTCGACTACGCCCTGCTGATCTTCTACCGCTACCGCCACGAACTCCTGGCCGGTGCCCAGCCCGCGGAGGCCGGCCGCAAGGCCCTCGACTCCGCCGGCCGCACCGTGTTCTTCGCCGGCTGCACGGTCATCGTCGCCCTGCTCGGCCTGGTTGCCCTCGGACTCGGCTCACTGCAGGGCATCGCCCTCGCGGTGGCCATCACCGTCCTGATCACCATGGCCGCCTCCCTGGTGCTGCTGCCCGCCCTGCTGGCGCTGTTCGGCAGGCGCATCCAGCGCCATGTGTTCAAGCAGCAGACCAAGGCCACCCAGAAGGGCAAGACCGAAGGCAACCGCTGGCGCGCCATGGCACGCGTCGTGCAGCGACGCCCGATCCCCACCCTGCTGGTCGGCGTGATCGCGCTCGTGGCCCTGTCCGCACCGGCACTGGGCATGCGCCTGGGCTTCGCCGACTCCGGCAACGACCCCGAGGAGACCACCTCCCGGCACGCGTACGACCTGCTCGCCGAGGGCTTCGGCCCCGGCTTCAACGGACCGCTCATCGTCTTGGTCACGGGGGATGAGGAAGTCGGCAAGACCGTCCAGGCCAAGCTCGCCACCACCGACGGCGTCGCCGAAGCCAGCCCCGCGATGCCTTCCGAGGACGGCGCCCTGTCCACCGTCTTCGTCTACCCGACGACCTCTCCACAGGCCGACGGGACAGTGGACCTCGTCCACCACCTGCGTGACGACGTGGCCCCGGCCCTGGAGCACAGCACCGGCGCCGACGTCCTGGTCGGTGGCGCCACGGCTGCCTCCCAGGACGTCTCTGAGACTCTCGCCGACCGGCTGCCGGTGTTCGTCGCCGTCGTCGTCGGCGTCTCCTCGCTCCTGCTCCTGTTGGTCTTCCGGTCCGTCTGGATCCCCGTCAAGGCCGCCGTCCTGAACCTGCTGTCCATCTCCGCCGCCCTCGGCGTGATCACCCTGGTGTTCCAGCACGGCTGGTTCGGAGCGCAGCCGGGCCCCATCGAAGCGTTCATCCCCGCGCTGATCTTCGCGATCGTCTTCGGGCTCTCCATGGACTACGAGGTCTTTCTGATCTCGCGCATCCACGAAGAGTGGATGCGCACCAAGGACCCTGCGCAATCCGTGCTCGAAGGACTCGCTTCCACCGGCAAGGTCTTCACTGCGGCCGCGGCCATCATGATGTTTGTCTTCGGGGCGTTCGTCCTCAGTTCCGACCGCATGCTCCAGCAGTTCGGGCTCGGCCTGGCCGTCGCGATCCTTCTCGACGCCGTGGTCATCCGGTGCCTCATCGTCCCCGCCGTCATGCAGATGCTCGGCAAATGGGCCTGGTGGCTGCCTGCGCCGCTGGCCCGGAAACTGCCCATGGTGTCCATCGAAGGCTCTGAGCACAGTTGAAACTGGACCCGGTCGACGAGGGCCGCAAACGCTGGGCCACGCGCTGGAAGGCACCCCTGAACGCATTCCAGATCGCCTTCGAAGGCCGCCTGACCCCGAGCAACAACTGACCACTCAACAACCAAGACCAGCCGTTGAATTGGCCCTGTCTCACACTTGCCGAATGTGAGACAGGGGCGTTGACCGTACAGACGCCTTGGCGCCGATCCGGCGAAGGTCAGGCGGCGAAGGAGGCGAGCAGTTCGTTGTACTGCTTGGCGGCAGCGGTCAGGTCGTTTTCGGAGAGGCCGAAGGCGGTGCCGTACAGCTTGACCATCGGCTGGATGTCGAACTGGCACAGCCGCAGGGTCGCGTGCCAGTTGCTGAGGAGGGTCTCGATGGTGGCCTTGTTGGTGCCTTCGGGGGTGTAGCGCTCGGCGGGGACGCCCGCGGTGACGGCGACGACGGCCTTCTTGCCGGCCAGCTGTGAGGCAGAGCCGTCGATGGTGAAGGCCCAGCCAAGGGTGAAGACCTTGTCCTGCCACTGCTTGAACAGGGGCGTGGTGTTGTACCAGAACACCGGGTGCTGGAAGACGATCACATCGTGCTCGGCGAGCAGCGCCTGCTCGGCGTCGACGTCGATCTGGAAGTCGGGGTAGGCGGCGTAGAGGTCGTGCACGGTGACATGGGCCAGATCGCGGACGGCGTCCACGAGCGCCGCGTTGGCCTTCGACTGGGACAGGTCGGGGTGACCTACGACAAGGAGAACCTTGGACATAACGAGAAGCCTCTTCAGTGATCAGTGAAATGGGGGAATGGACGCAGGTTGGCCGGGTGTGAGGGGTCAGGACCTTCGCTGGGGCGTCAGTCCTTCGCGAAGTCCAGGAACGTGGGCGGAGCCGGGCGCGGCGGCGCCGACGGTCAGCGGTCGATGCTGGCCATGTTCGCCTCGTCGTGGCGTTCGCCCGCGGCCGGTGTGAGGGTGTTCAGGCGGTCGAGCTGAGCGGCGCTGAGTTCGATGGCGTCGGCGGCGGTGTTCTCTTCGACGCGCGAGACCCGCCGGGTTCCGGGGATGGGGGCGATGTCGTTGCCGCGGGTCAGCAGCCAGGCCAGCGCGGTCTGTGCCGGGGTCGCTCGGATTTCGGCGCCGATGGCCCGCACTTCGTTGACGATGCGCAGGTTGCGCTGGAAGTTCTCGCCGGTGAAGCGCGGGTTGGTCTTGCGCCAGTCGTCGTCGGTGAAGTCGTTGACGGTGCGGATCTGCCCGGTCAGCAGGCCGTGGCCGAGGGGGGAGTAGGGGACGAATCCGATGCCGAGCTCGCGCAGCAGCGGGAGGATCTCGGCCTCGACGTCGCGGGTCCACAGCGAGTATTCGGTCTGCAGTGCGGCCACCGGATGCACGGCGTGTGCCCGGCGGATCGTGTCGGGGCCGGCCTCCGAGAGTCCGATGTGGCGTATCTTGCCGTCGGCGACCAGCTCGGCCAGCGCGCCGATGGTCTCCTCGATGGGCGTGTTCGGGTCGACTCGGTGTTGGTAGTAGAGGTCGATGTGGTCGGTGCCGAGCCGCAGGAGCGAGCCTTCGACCGCGGTCTTCACGTTGGCGGGGCTGCTGTCGATCACGCCGGGGCCGTCGCCGGCGTGGGAGACGAGGCCGAACTTCGTTGCCACCACGACGTCGTCGCGGCGGCCCTTGATGGCCTTGCCGACGAGGTTCTCGCTGTGGAAGGGGCCGTAGATCTCGGCGGTGTCGATGTGGGTGACCCCGAGGTCCAGGGCCCGGCGGATGGTGCGGATCGACTCGGCGTCGTCGAGTCCTCCGCCCGGCTGGAGCGCGGCAACGCCACCGGCGTCTCCGAGAGCGTCATCGAAGGCATCGCTCAAGCACTTCAGCTCGACGAGGCCGAACGCATCCACCTGCTCGACCTCCTGCGCGGCGCCGGCACGACCCGTCCGCCACGCCGCCGCCCGGCCCAGCACCGGGTCCGGCCCGCGGTGCAGCGCGTCCTCGACTCGATGGCCGGAACACCCGCGTTCATCCTCAGCGGACGCGGGGACATCCTGGCCGCCAACCACCTCGGGCGCGCCCTGTTCTCCCTCGTCTACGCCGACCCCGTACGGCCGCCGAACAACGCCCGGTTCGTCTTTCTCAGCCCGCACGCGACCGAGTTCTTCCGCCACTGGGACGAAGTCGCCAACGACACCGTCGCCATGCTGCGCGCCGAGGCCGGCCGCGACCTCTACGACCGACGGCTGACGGACCTGATCGGGGAACTGTCCACCCGCAGCGAGGAATTCCGCCGCCGCTGGGCCGCCCACAGCGTCCGGATGCACACCACCGGCGTGAAGCTCCTCCACCCCCCGGTCGTCGGCGACCTCGACCTGCCCTTCGAAACCTTCCCGCTCCCCGACGGCCCCAGCCAGTTCCTCCTCACCTACACCGCCGAGCCCGCATCCCCCTCGCAGGACGCCCTGAACCTGCTGGCCAGCTGGGCCGCGACCAACGACGACATCGAGCGGTCCGCCCCGGACAACGACTCCCAGCCCGCCGACTCGGGCGAGACCCCCGACTGATAGACGAGCCAGGTGAGTTGATCGGCGGCAACATTTGTGGAGTGGCGACGGTATCCCAGCGGCTCGCGTCGACGGCTGTGCCGATCCTGGCCTCGATGTATCGGCGGCGGACTTGGGCTCCCCGACTCACCCCGGCGGCAGGGGTCGGCCGGAGTGGGGGAGCGGTCAGGATCGGCCGGGGACGGTCCAGGTCGTGGACCATGCCTGCCACCAGGGATGTTCACCGCTCGAACAGCCCGGTTGGGACGCACGTTCCTCGAGGCTGTCGCTATCACTGGATTAGGAGGCTCCGATGTTGCAAGGAAGTAGGGGGGCGGGGTTACGGCAAGATACCTCCAGTCCCGAGCTGGATGCCGGGGCCTGTGCGACCCACCCCCCATGGCCGCGAGTCCCTCACGATCTCCGTCCGGCCCATCGAGGCCGTGATCGTATCTCGAGCCACTGACAACACAGCCGGTCCGAGGATCAGTGGGTACGAACCACCTGCACGGCGCCCAGCCGTCGGCGGCGCGGATGGTGGAGCGGCTCACGGCGTACAGGTGAGCTGGCGCGCCGCAGTGCCCGTGCTGCCGGCGGAGGGACTCCCCGGAAGCGGGGAGCGGGGAGCGGGCGCGGTGCCGAAATGCGTCGTCGAGGCCGACGGTGCCCAGGAGGAATCCCACGACGTCCACAGCGGTCGGAACATGACGTCCGTGAAGTCGGGAAGCACCCTCAAGCCACCACCCTGACCAGCTACTTCAAGAGGGCCCAGCTTCTCTGAAGCTCGCTGCCACGGAGCGGCACGGAGTCCACGTAGGTTTCCGAAGCTCGATCGCCGGTTGCCGGAAAGTCATATTCGGCGCGGTACGACTCCGTCCTGCCAGCGGTAGAGGTCGCGCAGCAGGGAAATCTCGGCGCCGTGATGAATCAGCTCCCTGTTGACGTGCAGGACGATGCCCTCCATGGGAAACCGCTCGGGACCCACCGTGGGTGGATTCTCCAGGTCAGCGTCCGAGAGCTCGCGGACCCCCGCGTTCCACCTCCCGTACATCTCATCGAGCTGCTTTAGCGCCTCGTCAGCGGTCCCCGCATAGGCGAATGTCTGGGAGTCGACGTCCTGGCCGCCGAAGTGCCATCCGACCCGATAGCCCAGGCAGGAGACGATGATGTGCGCCAGCCGCCAGGCAATCGTGGTCACCGGCGCCGGCACCGGGGCAGGGGACG
This sequence comes from Streptomyces sp. NBC_00019, assembly GCF_045041015.1. Lineage (NCBI taxonomy): Bacteria > Bacillati > Actinomycetota > Actinomycetes > Kitasatosporales > Streptomycetaceae > Streptomyces > Streptomyces sp. NBC_00019. The sequence continues at coordinate 513,867 of NZ_CP108302.1, read as the reverse complement.
CGGAGTCCATCGTCCATTCCCCCGAACCTGCCGACATCGGTGCGGCCGACGTGCCACGTGGGCGGATGCTCCAGCAGCCGCGCACCGGCTCCCAGAAGTACTCCTCATCGGCAAGACCGTGCAGCCGCGGCCGCAGGTTCTTCTGCCAGTGCCGGTCCAACTGGTCCGCGAGTCGCTCGCCTCTTGTCATTTCCGCACACTACATACAACGGAGACCTGGGCTATCCGCCTCGCCGATCCCGTTGACCACCCGCGTCTCCCACAACGATGCGTCGGTCTGCATGACCGGCACCGTCATTGGCGACCGCTGCGGAGTTCGGTTCGGTCGAGGAGTCCGAGGATGCGGTGGTGATCTCCGCGCGATCCCGGGCAGGACCGGCCGCGTGTACCGGTTGCGACCGGAACCGTGGTGTACCCGACCAGGCTGACCCACGGCCCCGCCAAGGGCACCTACCGGGCGGATGACCGGCTGCCGATGAAGGGCAACCCGACGATCAGTCGTGCGGACGTGCCCGCCTTCATGCACACAGCGGCTCAGGGCAGCGAGTGGATCCACCGCACGGCCGTGATCTCCGACTGAGCGCCCACACCGCCGGCTATGACAGTCGTTATAGACGGGTGTAACCTGCTGGCGCCCCGTGTTTATAACGACTGTCATAGGAGGATGTTGTGACGATCATTACCGTGAACGCTCCGAAGGGGCGCCTGGGTCTGGAGCAGCGCCGTGAGCTGGCCGAGACGCTGACGGACGCGGTACTGGTGCCCGAAGTGGGGCAGCCGGCTCCGGCCGCCCGCGTCGGGTTCCAGGTGCACTTCGTCGAACGTGAGCGGGACATGATGGCGATCGGTGGGCGGCTGCTTTCGGACGCCGACCAGGATCTCGACGTAATGGTGATCGACATCGCGGTCATGGACGCCGCCTGGCAGCCGGACATACGAGCGCAGGTCATCGAGCGCGTCCTGGCCGCTCTGGCGGCGGCCTGCGGACTGGAGAAGCCGTCACCGGCATGGTGGGTCAACTTCCGCGTGATCGACGAGGGCAGCTGGGGCTCGTCCGGGGGCGTACTGTCCGCCCTCCCGCTCCTCGACGGCGGGGTGTTCACGGAGGAGAGGGCCAAGGCCGTCCGCGCCGCGCTGGGCGTCTGAAGTCCGGGGTGTCGAGCGCGGGGCGGCTCAGCCCTTGATCGTGGCGAGGATCAGCGCCTGCAGTTGTTCCGCAGTGCGGTCGAGGGGCTCGATGCTGCGCTTGGCGCGGCACATGGCCACGGTTCCCTCCACGGCCGCGACGACGAGAGTGGCGAGCTGGGCTGCCTGTTCGCGCTCGGCGCCATGCTCGCGCAGCGAGGCGGACAGCAGGCTCTCCCATGCGGTGAAGACGTCGGCGGCGGCTACCACGGCGGGGGGCGTCTCGTCAGTAGGCGGCTCCTCGATGGAGACGGCGAGTACCGGACAGCCCGCCCTGAAATCACTATCGACGACGATCTTGCGCCACAGGGCGAGGAACGCCTGTAGCCCGGCGACCGGCCCCGCCTCCAGCTCCTTGCGTAGACGGCGCGCGACCCACTCACCCGTATAGCGGACGGCCTCGGTGGCCAACTGCTGCTTGCCTTCAGGGAAGTAGTGGTACGTCGAGCCGAGCGGCGTCCTGGAGTGCTTGGCCATCTCTCGGATGCTCGTCGCGTTCAGACCGCGCCGACTGATCATGTCGGCCGCACCGGCCACAATCCGCTCGCGCGCCGCCGGGCTGGGCTTGGTCACGTACACGATCCCTTCTGACCCCACTGGATATAACGACCGTCATAGTCTAGCGTGTCCGTCGCTTATAACGACTGTCATAGGACTGCGTCGTCGAGCGAAGAGTCGAACGAAACGAAGAGAGGTATGCCCATGCCGATGATCCGCCTCACGGCCCCGGCCGCCGCCCTGACCGAACTAGGCCGTCAGAGCATCCAACGTGACCTCGCGGCCGTACTGCTGCGCTGGGAGAACGCACCCGACACGGCGTTCTTCCGTGGCCAGGCGTGGAGTTACCTCGTCGACCTGCCGGACGGCGCCCAGATCACCGCCGAGGACGACGCGCCCCGCTTCCTGGTGGAGGTCACCGTCCCGCAAGGAGCCCTGTCCGAGCGCCGTAAAGCGGGCCTGGTCGAGGAGGCGACGAAGAGCGTCCTGGCCGCAGCCGGCCTCGGCCAGAACGACGCCCTGCGGGTGTGGGTGCTCGTGCACGAGCAGCCCGACGGCACATGGGGCGCGGGCGGCTCCGTCATCCGCTACGCCGACCTGGTGGCACTGGCGAAGGGACAGCCCACCGATGCGTGAACTGACCTACGTCGCCCGGCGCACCGTCGAGTGGCGCGAGGCACCCGACCCGAAACTTCAGTCCGACGGACAGGCGATCGTCGCCCCGGTGGCCGCCACATCCTGCGACGTGGACTCCTCCATCCTGGCCGGTCACGGCTTCATCGACCCACCCTTCGCCCTCGGTCACGAGTGCGTAGCCCGGGTCGTCGATACCGGCGACGCCGTGACCACCGTCGCCCCCGGCGACCTGGTCGTCGTCCCCTGGTCCATCAACTGCGGCACCTGCGAGCGCTGCCGGGCCGGGCTGACCGCGCACTGCACCGCCGTCCCCTACATGGCGATGTACGGCGCACCGATTGGCGGCAACTGGGGCGGGCTCTTCTCCGACCTGGTCCGCGTGCCCTACGCCGACGCCATGGTGGTCCCGCTACCGGCCGGCCTGGACCCGGTCGCCATGGCCTCGGCAAGCGACAACTGGTCCCTGGCCTGGCGCCTGGTCGCCCCCCCACCTCAAGGACCGCCCCGGAGCACGCGTCCTGGTCGTCGCCCGCGGCAGCATCGGCCTGTACGTCTGCGACATCGCCCGCGCCCTTGACGCCTCCGAGGTGCTCTACGTCGACCCCGACCCCGAACACCGCGCCTTGGCTCGCGCCTTCGGGGCCGCCACCGCCGAAACCCTGGAGCCGATCCCGCAGGGCTACGACATCGCCGTCGAGGCCACCGGCCGCGTCGACCAGCTCGCGCTGACCGTCAAGTCCCTGACTCCGGAAGGGATCTGCGAATCGGCGGGAAACCATTTCCGCCCCGGCGAGCTGCCCCTGCTCGACATGTACCTCACCGGCGTCACTCTGCGCATCGCCCGCGACAACGTCCGTGCCCACATCCCCGACGCCCTCGAACTCGCCGCCTCTGGCAAGGTTGCCCCCGAGAAAGTCGTCTCCCACGTCATCGACTGGGAGGACCTGCCGACCGCGCTGCCGGAGAAGCATCTGAAGCCGGTCTTCGTCCGGGCCGATGACCGATTCCACGCGGCCCGCACCCCACCAAGCCCACCGCACCGACGGACTCGTTCAGGTGGCGTTGCGCATGGTCAAGGTTGCGGGGGAACCGCGTGGCTGCGGCCCCGGTGGCCGGGGCGATGACCGCGCCCTGGAGCACTGACCCAGCGCGCGCAGTGCATGCGGTGACATGCCTGTGGGGGATTCACGCGAGAGCGGCAGCCAGGTACTCACCTGGAGCTTGGCTGATACCGAGCCAACGACCTGCGGCCCGTGAGGAACAGGAGGTCGTGCTCCGACCGGGCGCCCTGGACCGGCTCGCCGATAGAGGATCGCTGTCGACTGCGCCGGCCTCACGCGGCGGTGGTCGCCCGGTCGGTTCCTGTCGCGCGACGTCAGGTTCGGGTCTGTGGTCGTGTCCTGGTGAGTCCGTGTTCCACGGCCCTGAGCAGAGCGAGGGCGGCGTCGAGGTTTTCGGAGTCGTGGTGGGCGGCTTCGGAGACGGTCGTGGCCCATTCCTGTCGTACGAGGGCGGCGTTGCTGCGCCCGCGCTCGGTGGAGTGGACCGTCACTCCGCGACCGTCGCCCGAGTGGGCGTGCCGCTCGATGAACCCCTTCTGTTCGAGCCCGCGCAGGACGGTGGACAGGTTGGTGCGCTGCAGACCGGTCGCGTCCGCGATCCGGCTGGGCGGTGCTGCGGGGTCGCTCTTGAGGTAGCGCATCACCATGCCTTCGGACTGCGACAGGTGGACGGCCTGCTCGTCCGTGTAGCGGCGGAACTGGATCTCCCTGCTGATGATCAGCACGAGGTCGGCCAGCTCGGCCCACCGGTCCTCGTGGTCCGTCCCTGCTGTGGGGTTCTGGCGTCCTCGGTCCTCCGTCACGGCTTCAGGGTACGGGGTTGCCGCCAATTAGTTATGAGGGCATACTCCTTATGTGCTCATAGTTATGAGTACATAACATCTGCTCGTCTGGAGTCGTCGTGACGACAACCACCCCCTCCTCACAGGCCAGGGCGACCGCGCTCTCGCCCTTCGCTGTGGCTCGCGCTGGCGGACTGCACCCGGCCGGAGTGCTCATCCTGCTCGCGGGTGCATTCCTGCCGATCATGGACTTCTTCATCACCAATGTCGCCCTGCCCAGCATCGACGCTTCCCTGCACGCCTCGGCGTCCGCGCTGGAGTTGGTGATCGCCGGGTACGGAGTGGCGTACGCGACCCTGCTCGTCCTCGGCGGCCGGCTGGGCGACCGCTACGGCCGCCGCCGCGTCTTCCTCGGCGCCCTCGTGGGCTTCGTACTGGCGTCGCTGGCCTGCGGTGTCGCCCCCGGCGTCGGTGCGCTGATCGCCGCCCGTATCGTCCAGGGCGCCACCGCCGCTCTGCTCGTCCCCCAGGTGCTGGCGACCTTCCACCAGGTCCTCGAAGGGGAGCGCAAGTCCCGTGCCGTGGCCCTGTACGGGGCCGTCTCCGGCATCGCCGCCGTGGTCGGTCAGCTGGTGGGCGGCCTGCTGGTCAGCGCCGACATCGCCGGCACCTCGTGGCGGCCGATCTTTCTGGTCAACGTGCCCATCGGCGTGATCGTGCTGATCGTCGCGGCCCGGATAGTGCCCGACACCCGCTCGCACCACCCCGTCGGCATCGACCTGCCCGGCACCGTACTCTTCGCCGCCACCCTGACCGCCCTGCTCGTCCCCCTCACGGAGGGCCACTCCCTGGGCTGGCCGTGGTGGACCTGGCTGCTGCTCGCCGCCGCGGTCGTGCTAGGAGTTGCCACCTACGTTGTCGAGACGCGCGCCGAGCGGCGCGGTGAGGTCCCGCTGCTGCCGCCGTCGCTGCTGCGCCTGCCGTCGATGTCCCGCGGCCTGGTCATGGTGTTCGCCTTCAGTATCGGCTTCGGCGCGTTCATGTTCGTCTTCGCGCTCACCATCCAGAACGGCCTGCACGCCGACGCCCTGCACGGCGGTCTGGCGATCCTGCCGATGGCCCTGCTCTTCTTCGCCGGCTCCCTGCTCGCACCCCGCCTCCTCACTCGCTTCGGCAGGGCAGCCCTGTCTGCCGGGGCCGTCGTCCAACTCGCCGGCCTGGTCAGCCTGGTGACGGTACTGCTTGTGAAGTGGCCACACGTCAGCCTGTGGGCCATGGCCCTGCCGCTCGCTCTGGCCGGGGCCGGGCAGTCGATGCTGTTCGCCGGCCTGTTCCGCAGCGTCCTCGCCGACGTCCCCGCCCACCTCGGCGGCATCGGCAGCGGCGCGCTGATCACCCTGCAGCAGAGCGGACTCGCCCTCGGGGTGGCCACGCTCGGCACCCTCTACATCGGCCTCGCACCGCACGGCGTCGCGCACGCCTTCGCCGGAGTCGAGTACGTGCACATGGGCATCGTCGCCCTCCTCGCGATCGGCGCCGCTGCACTGCCGCGCTTCACCGCTGCCGCGTCGGTCACCACGCCGGTCGTCGAAGCCTGAACCCCTGGACAACCTGGCCCGCCACTATGTCCCTGGTCCTCGCCGGCGAGAGCCGGGCGGCAGCGGTCGCGCTGCCGTAGCGGCAACCGCTGATCGAAGGCAGCTGTGGGCGATCGGTTGGTACCCGACGTCGTGTACAACTGCGCATGGGGCTAGGGCTGTTGGCCGACGTCTTCGTGCTGATGGCGCTGGCGCTGGCCGTCACCGCGCTCGGGGTCAGGCTGGGGGTGCCGGCACCCATCCGCCGACGGCGCTCACCACACGTGTCGAGCCGATCAGGGCCGTCCTTTGGTGTGCCAGTGGCGAGTCGGGCGAGCTTCTGACCCTCGGGAACACGCTCTCGTTCGCCCTGTACGCGGAGGCCGTCACGAGGCCTAGGCGAGGCTGTCGAGCACGCGCGAGTCGAAGTACTCCTCGATCCGTGCCACGAGCCCGTCGGAGTCGATCTCCAGCCGCATCATTGCCGGCATCCGGAAGTGGTCTCCGGAGTGGAGCGCCGCGGTCAGCGTGTACTGCAGGAAGGCCTGCGAGCCGACTGTCGTGATACGTCGGTCCTCGTAGCTCCGGCTCGTCGAGTGGGCGCAGAGGTGACCGAGCATCGCAGCCATGGCATGGACGTCCTGCTCGATCTCGTCGAAGTTGTGCCAGGTGAGCGCGCTGGGCGCGAAGCAGCGGCGCACCTGGTCCAGGTCGCCCTTCTCGATCGCGGTCAGCAGGGTGTTCACCACGCTGAAGTTCGTGGGGTCCGGTTCTTTGCTCGCCATCTCTTTCCTCGGTTTTCTCGGCCGCACTGTGCGGCAATGCGTCCTGAACTCAGGTCCCTTGTTACGGCTCGGGCTCAGCGCCGAGCCCCGACCACACGGCCTTTACGGGCGCAATCGGCGCGGCACTTTGGGCTCCTGGCCGGTGATGGTGCGTGGGACCGATTTGATCCTTCCCTGCACCATGTCAATGGCGTTACCTACTCCGAATGTCGTCAGACGGCCTTCAAGGCCAACGGGCAACAGCGTGAGCCATGAGAACCTCCGGCGAAGGGGCGATGGGGCGATCAACTTCGACTCTTCGCCGTGGTCGTTGTCTGGTCAGCTCACGCCGCGCCGATGATCCTTGCTGCTGCCTCAGCCGGTGAGCTGCATCTGCATCTGGAGTTGCAGCAGTTCCTCGACGTGCCGGATCTCGACGATCCTGTCGTCGACCACCCGCGCCAGATCGATGCCGGAGCAGGTCACGTCACGGCCGGTCGCGGGCAGTCCGAACCAAGGACCGGTGTGGGTCGCTGTGATCACCCACTGGGAGACGACCCAGCCGTCGTCCGTTTCGGCCTGGTAGACGATCTCGTGGTGAGGGTTGGTGAACCCGTCGCGCATGGCAGCGACCATGCCCTTCATCCCCTCGATCGCCGAGGGAGCCCCTGGGGGCAGGTTGTGGTCGATGAGGTCGGGCGAGACCAGGGTGTCCAGCGCATCGATATCGCCCGCGTCGAAGGCGGCGAATACGCGAGTAGGAACATCGCGGGCGGAAGTGGCTTTGCTGTTCACGAGGGGTTTTCCTCTCACCTCGGTGTGTCGGTTTTCGAAGTCGCCGTCCAGGGACCGCGCGAGCTTTCCGGCGGACGGGACGGAAGTCATGTGGTGCTCCCTGGTCAGGAGGTGGGGGTGGGGTAGAAGGCGTTGATCTCGGTCAGGACGCGGTCGGGTGCTTCGTGGAGGAGGAAGTGCCCGGCGCCGGGGACGTCGGCGGAGGTGGCGTCGGGGGCGGCGTCCTGGAGGGGCGCCAGGACCATGTCGGCGAGGCCGGCCTGGGTGATCATGCGGACCGGGATGGTCAGCGGGATCTCCTGCAGCTTGGTGTTGTCGGCCTCGTCCTGGGTCTCGGTCCGGTAGAGCTCGAAGCCGGCGTGCAGGACCTGGGGGCGGGAGTACAGCCGGACGAACTCGGCCAGTTCGTCGGCGGAGATGTTCTCGCCGGCGGTCCTCATCCCCTGGAAGAAGTGGGTGAGGAAGGTCTCGACCCGGCCGGTGACCAGTTGCTCCGCGAGGGGACGCTGCTTGTTGAAGGAGAAGTGCCAGAACATCGACTCGATGGCGGCGAACTTCAGGTTCTTGCCGGTCAGGCCGTAGTCCATGAGGAACAGCCCCGACACCTGCTCGCGGTACTGGGCGGCCAGCGGGTAGGCGACGCTGACGCCGAAGTCGTGGGCGACGACCTGCACGTTCTCGCGGTGACCGAGGTGGTCGAGCAGCTTGTGGACGTAGGTGGCCAGGACCGTCTTGGCCCTGGAGGCCGGGTTTCCGGTCGAGTCGCCCAGGCCCGGCAGGTCGACGGCGATGACGGTGCGGCCGGGCAGCAGCGAGGGCATGATCTGGCGGTACTCGTACCAGCTCTGCGGCCAGCCGTGCAGCAGCACCATGACCTGTGGCCCGTCGCCGCCGATGACGTAGTGCATCTGCACGTCGTCGATGGTGGTGAAGCCGTGCCGGAAGTGCTTGTTGAACTCGGCGTCGTCCTTGGTCGCCGCGTCGTAGCCAGGGCTGAGCGGCTCCTCCGACTCGACGGCTGCGGCGGTCGTGGAGGCTTTGGCGAAGGCGTTCATGATGGTGGTACGTCCTTTGTGACAGGGGGTGTCGTCGTGCACGGCAGTGCGGCTGGAGGCCGGTGGACCGCGCCTGCTTGCGGCCGCCTGGGGTGGGCGGTCAGACAGCGATGCCGCCGTCGACGTTCCAACTGGTGCCGGTGATGAAGTGGGCTTCGGGGCCGGCGAGATAGGCGACGGCGCTGGCGATGTCGGCGGGCTCGGCGAAGTGGTCGAGCGGCATGAGCTGCTTCAGGGCTTCCGCGTACGGTCCGGAGTCAGGGGTCATGTCCGTAGCGGTGGGGCCGGGCTGCACGTTGTTGACGGTGATGCCGTGCGGACCGAGTTCGCGGGCCAGGCCGCGGGTGAGACCGGCGACGGCGGCCTTGGTCAGGGCGTAGACGCTGGCGCCGGGGAAGGGGACGCGGTCGACGATGACGCTGCCGATGGTGATGATGCGACCGCCCTGGCCGAGGTGGGGAGTGGCGGCCTGGACGGCACTGAACACGCCCCGGACGTTGACCGCGATGAGCCGGTCGAACTCCTCCAGCGGGAAGTCCTCGATCGGCGCGATGTGGGCGACGCCCGCGTTGTTGACGAGGATGTCCAGTCCGCCGAAGTGCTTTGCGGTGCGGCTGACTGCGGCCCGGACGGCTTCGTGGTCCGCGTTGTCCGCCTGCACGGCCAGGGCTCCCGTCGCCTCGGCCACGGCGTCGGCCTGTTCCTTGGCGCTGGCATAGGTGAAGGCGACCTGGGCGCCGTCCGCGGTCAGACGGCGCACGATCGCAGCACCGATACCCCGGGACCCGCCCGTGACCAAGGCGGTTTTGCCGTCGAGCGGACGTACGCCTGACTGGTTGGTGTTGGGGGCGAGCTGGGGGCTCATAGGGGTCTCCGATTTCTTCAACACTTCACTTACGAACCGAACCGTTCGGTTACTATAACCACGATGACACTAACCTGAGCAACCACGGGATTCCTTCCGTAGCGGCGAACTTTTCTCAAGGAGGCTTCGATGCCCAGCACGGGACGGCCCCGGTCCTTCGACACCGACGAGGCGCTGGACGTGGCGATGCGGCTGTTTTGGGCCGAGGGCTACGAGGGCGCCTCGCTCGCCGCGCTGACCGAGGCCATGGGGATCAACCGGCGCAGCATCTACGCCGCCTTCGGCAACAAGGAGGAGCTGTTCCGCAAGGCTGTCGACCGCTATGTGGAAGGCCCCGGAGCCTTCGTGGCCCCGGCTCTTGAGCTGCCCACCGCCCGGCAGGTGGCCGAAGCGATGCTGCATGGAGCCGTGGACGCCCACACCACCCCCGGCTGCCCGCGCGGCTGCCTGCTGGTGCAGTCCGCGCTGGCAGCCGGCCCGGAAAGCGAACCGGTCCGCCGCGACCTGGCCGAACGCCGCGAGGCCGGAGTAGCCGCCCTGCGGAAACGGTTCGAACAGGCCCAGGCCGAGGGCGACCTGCCCCCCACCGCCGACCCGGAAACCCTCGCCCGCTATGTGAACACCGTCGGGCAGGGCCTCGCCGTGCAGGCCGCCGGCGGCGCCAGCCGAGAAGACATGCACCGCGTCGCCGATCAGGCCCTCAGCACCTGGCCGAGCGCCTGAACCCCCTACTCGGCCATCACCTGAACACGCGGCTGAAGCACGCCAGGTCGGCTTGGTCGGCCGACGGCGCGGGCCAGTCCTCGCGCCTTCTGGGCGTTTCTGCCGGCGCTGTTGGTGCTGTCTTTGATCCAGATCATCGAGGCGCGCAGGTGGAGGCCCGAGAGGTAGTAGTCCGGGGCCTTGTCGTATCGGTGGCGATACCTTCCCAGGCCTCGAGCTTGTTGGGCAGGCGCTGGACGGTGTTCCCCTCCTTGCAGAGACCGGCGTCGTGGCCGACGGGCCGACCGCCGCCGGAGCCCTTCTTCCTCCGGTCGGCGGCAAGGCGGGGGGTAGTAACTCGGCAAGCTGACGAGCCGGGTGAATGACGGAGCGGCGTGACAGCTGGCGAAGGGATCGGGCCGACCGGGGCTACCCCGTCGCCGTCAGCCGCTCACCGCTCGCAGTGCTCCGGGCCTGCGGCCGTTGAGACGGTCGAGCGCGGTGGCCGTGGCCTCGTCGGCCGGGAAGTGCACGACGAGGCGCTGGCCCTCGTCCGAGAGCGCGAGCGTCTCGTACGACAGGCGGAGGCGGCCCACCTCGGGGTGGTCGACGAGCTCGGTCCCGAATCGGGTGGGCAGGGCCGGAACGGCGAGTCGGTCGCTGAACGTCGCTCCCACCGTCGCGGTCAACTCCTCGGACAGGGCGGCTACATACGGGTCGTGCGGCGAGGCCTCGTTGCGCAGGTGGGCGACCTGCTCGTCGGCCATCCTGTCCCATCCCGGGTACACCGCGCGTGCCCGGGCATCGGTGAACAGATACCGCATCATGTTGGGCGGCTCGCCGTCGAGCAGGCCGAGCGGGCGGGCGTACCGCTCATAGCCCTGGGTGCAGGCCACGATGTCACCGATCCAGTTGAGCAGGACAGCCGGTGCGGGCTCCAGGCGGTCGAGAAGCGCCTGGAAGGTGGGGCGCACCGTGCGTGCCGGCGGCACGGTGATCGACTGACACACCGCCTTGGCATCGCCGTGATCCTTGGCCAGCCGGTGCAACAGGAGACGGTCCGCGTGCGACAGACGCAGCGCGTCGCCGAGGGCGCTGAGGACCTGGGGCGAGGGGTTGCGGTCGCGGCCCTGTTCGAGCCGGGTGAGGTACTCGACGCTGATGTCGGCGAGCGTGGCGAGCTCGGCCCGGCGAAGCCCCGGCGTACGGCGGCGCAGGCCCGCGGGCAAACCCACCTCGGCGGGGGTGACAGCCTCACGGCGGGCTCGCAGGAAGGTGCCCAACTCGTTGTCGTTCACCTGTCGAACCGTACAACGCGTGTCGTCGCGGAGGATGGCCCTGCCACTACCACCATTCGCCCGGCCTCCCTTACCCGCCTCGGGGCTCGCACGATGAAGCCATGAGCAATGACAACTCCGCGAACATCACCGCCGTTTCCGTCGACGCGCTGCCGCTCTCCCCGGGCTACTGGGAACTCGATCCGTTTCACTCTGCGGTCAACTTCACCATCCGCCACCTCGGGATCGCCAAGGTGCGGGGCCGGTTCACCGAGTTCAAGACCGGGCTGTACGTCGGTGAGACCCTCGACGACGTGCGGGTGAGCGCCGAGATCGCTCTCGCCTCCATCGACACCGGCAACTCCGACCGCGATGCGCACACCCGCTCCGCCGAGCTGCTCGATGTGGAGAAGCGGCCGACGATGGCGTTCCGCTCGACTCGGGTGTCCGGAGAGGGCGAGGACTGGACGATGGCGGGGGATCTGACCATCGGGGACGTGACCTGCCCGGTCACGCTCGCCGTCGAGTTCGGTGGGGTGGTGGACCACCCTGTGGACCAGAGGAAGCACGCCGGGTTCGAGGCGACGGGTGAGATCCGGCGCAGCGACTTCGGACTGGACTTCGGCGCCGGACTCCTCGGCGATGTCGTCAAGCTTCACCTGGACATGCAGTTCGTCGGACCGCAGGGCCAAGACGGCTGACCGAGGACGGGCTGCGCCTCACTGGGCGTCTCCGTGGGGCGCCGCCCGGCAAACGGCCGACATCGTCAGGGCCCGGCACGTTCCGTTCCCGCTCCGGTACGCCCGCGCAGGGGCCCAGCGCCGCACTTGTGGTGCCGCCAGCCCCGCAGTTCGGCAGAGTGGCTGGCCGGCTTCGATTCCTGCACTACTTCGACGCCTGTATGTCGGTCCCTGTCAAGAGCAGGAACCTTTGGCCCGAGGCGCCGCATCGACACCAGCACCCGTCCACAGCGCGCGTCCACCTCGACCGGGACACCCTGCCGCCTCGGACATCCAGCGCTGGATCAAGGCGCTCCTGAGGAAGCCGCGCAAGCGTCGGGCGGTGGGTCTGCCGGGCCGGCGGCCCAGTTCCGCTGAGGCGCCTTCGACGCCCACCGGGTCGGCACGCCCGACCGGATCCGCGTCAGCGGTCACGATCTCGGACGGTTCCTGCGAGATGTGCATGCCGAACAAGGCGTGCCAGTGATCACCAGGCTGCAATGACGGCGCGCTGCCCGAGCCCGTGTCTCCCGATCCGGAGAGGCTACTCCAGGAAGTCCTGCCAAAAGGCCACAGTGGCTCTGGGGTTCCAGCTGTCAGGGGTATGCGCGCTGAAGTCGTCGAATTCGTGGTTGATGTAGTCGGCCAAGTCAGCGCCGTAATAGATGATGTCAGTGCCCCAGATGGACATGACTGGGTGCCCGTGGGAGCCGTGACCGGCAGGCAGGAAACGGTGCGCGTACACGGGCACGAGCTTCGGTACCTGGGCCGGCATCAGCGTAGCTTTGTGGTGGGCTTCATCCGCATCCGCGGGCTGCTGCCCCCACGTCGGATGCCAGTAGCCGTGCTGAACTGCTCCAAGGACGCCTCCGACCGGCCATTCGAGGTGCTCCCGAAGCTTCGCCGGGTCCCCATGCCGCCAGTCGGGCCATCTTCGTTCCACTCATCAACATCTACGGCGACGGCGGCTACGGCCTGATGGGCCTCAAAGGCATGCTCCAGATCGTGGTCGCCTGCAACAACCTCACCCTGTTCAACGACGCCTACAACGCCTTCTACACCAACAGCTGCTGTGGACTGACGAAGTTGATCCAGTCCGGCACCGGCCAGTGCTGCGAGTCCGGCCGCGACCAGGCCCACACCCAGCTGATCCTCGGCTCCCTGGCCGAGATCTGCCAGACCGGCTGGATCCAGGGCCTCGACCTGTACGGCGCCTCCGGCTCGCTGTTGCTGTCCGGCTACGAATACACGGCGAAGTACAACCTCGGCAACACCGTCCCGTACGACGCCGCGTTCGGCCGATGTAACTGCCACTGGTCCGCCGCTTCCTCCGACGGCCGGGGCACGTTCCGGCCCATCTACGAGATCGCGTACAACCACTACGTCAAGCGGGCGGGCAAGGCAGCTCCGTACACCGCCCAAGTGGCGGACCGACTGCGGCCCGAGGGCGCCGCCGCCCAGTGCGACCACCCGGGCTTCGGCACCCTCCTGTTCTCCCTCTGAGTTCCGAACGGCCCCACGCGATCCGCAACCCCCTTGACCTTCGAGCAGTACCCCGACGTCCGCGGCCACCGCTCGCGGGACCTGGTCAACTGGCGAGCGCTGGAAGGAGTGTTGGAGAACCGGCGACTGCTCGATCTGACCGGTGTGCGGGACTCCGAAGGCATCTCGGCGTCCGGACTGTCGTACGAGGACGGCTTCCTCCACCTCCCCTTCACCGTGGTCGACACCTAAGCCGGGGGCCGGAGGCCCACCCAACCACCTGGCCACTTCGTCCTCGATCGAGGGCCCGCACGCGGACTTCGCGTACGCCACATACCGGAGGGGACACGAGTGATCGACCTCGGCCGCATCCGCCTGTTCTGCACGGGCCTGGGGCCCGCCGACGGCCCCGCCCTGCTGCTGGTCCACGGCTGGGGCGGCGACGGACGCGAATGGTCGCCCCACGCCGAGTCCCTGGCCGACCGCTTCCGCGTGATCGTGCCCGACCTGCGCGGCCACGGCCGCTCCGAGGTGCCGGCACAGGGCAACACACCGCTGGAGATGGCGGACGACCTGGCCGCGCTGGTCGAGACCCTCCACTGCGGCCCGGCGGTGGCCGTCGGCCATTCGATGGGCGGCCAGGTGGTCAACGCACTCGCCGTCCGGCACCCTGAACTCGTGCGCTCGGTCGTCGCGCTCGACCCGGCTCACGGCGCGCACGGCGCAGAAGTGGACGAGATTCCGGGCCGGTTGGCCGAGTACCAGGAGCAGGGGTCGCGTGCGGCGGCCGACTTCGTCGCCGGGGCCTTCTCCGCCCAGGCCCCGCTCGGTCTGCGTACCGCTCACATCCGTACCATGCTCGGCACCCCGGATCACGTCATCGCGTAGGCGTACGCGGGCATGTACACCGACCCGGAAGCGGTCGGCGTCCGCCCGTCCAGTGAGGCGCGCTCATCCGGAAATGGGCGGACACGGTGTAACAGCCGGCCGCCCGAGGGGCGTTGCGCAACCAGAGAAGGCGATCCGTCGCGACGGGTGGGTGTCGAGCGGGCGGCCCGACCGGCAGGGTGGCGCTGCTTGTCGGACGCGAGCGGGCTCGGTCAGGTGAGCCAGCTGTTCGCGGCGCACCCGGTGCTTTGCACCCACCAGTGGGGGAGATGCGGTTGGGCACGCTGCCGCTGGTGTACGTGTGGTCGGTGACGCACCGGGACCAGGAAGCCCCGCTCCGCGTCGCGTCGCTCGACACTCCGCGCCGCCGTGAGTGTCAGACCCCTGATGTTGGATGCACACATGACCATTCACCATGTTGCCCAGCGGCTGCCCGAGATCTCCGCGCTTCGCGATCACTGCCGTTCGATGGCGATGCTGGAAGCGATACTCAGCCCGGAATGGGCCGATCGGCACTACTCCTTCGACGCGCACTGGTCCGCCGGAGAAGAGATGGCCTCGATGCGCAACGGATCAGGCGACGAGTTCTCCATCGTCTTCTCGGACGTTGGCGCCTACATCCGTGGCTTCGCGCACGAGTCGCCTATGAGCCCCTACGCCAACGACGGGCCGTGGCCAGGCGTCCTGGACGACGTCCCGGACATCTTCCGTTCCTGCGTCGAAGAGCCCGCGTTCGCAGACGAGGACGGAATGCCGTCCGTGACCGCCTGCGCGTGGCGAGAACGGGGCGATGGGGCTTGGAAGGCGGGGACGATCGAGTTTCCCGACGACGGTGCCGGCGATCCGGATGGCTCCGAGTACCTGTTCCGACTCCTGGCCGACCGGGCTCCGGAAGCATTCCAGGGCTACGCCGAGGACTACTACGAAATCCCGGTGCCCCTCGCAGCCGTTCAGCACGTGTTTGCACTGCGTCCTTTGACGAGCGAGGTGGTTGCGGCTTTGAACCCGGAGGTGGAGATGGATGCCCTGGCAAAGGACATGGCTGAGATCGGCTACCCCACAGGCCGCAGCATCGACACCTGATACCGGAAGAGCGACTGCCTACGGTTGGTTGGGACGCCAGACATCACCACGTCCCGAACACCGTAGGCACCGTAAGTCAGGACCTCACCCCGCCCACACGCGGTCGCCGACACGGATTTGAGGCTCGGTTGCACTCCTGTCCGGGCGCAATGTGACGTGCGCCGCGGAGCGAGCTATGCGCTCTCGTTGTCACCGCGCAGGGAATGGATCATGCTGTGCAGGATCCGGAACGCCTCTGACTGCTCGGTCTCGGTCAGGTCGGCCAGCATTCTGGCCTCGACGGACCGGACGGCCGCGCTCGCCTCGACGAGGCTTCGCCGGCCGCGAGGCGTGAGCCGCGTGGGAAGGGCCTTCCCGACGGGTGCCTCCGCAGGCCTGGTCACGTAGCCGTCTCGTTCCAGGGCCTGGAGCAGCACGTTCATCGTCTGCCGTGTCACGAACGCGCCCCGCGCGAGCTCGGAGTTCGACAAGCCCGGTCGTTGCGCCAGCAGCTCGAGGCAGGAGTAGTGTGTCACGCTCATCCCGAGCGGCCGCAGCACTTCCTCCATGGCCGCGCGGAGGGCGCTCGAGGCTTCCTTGAGCAGGTAGCCCAGTGACGTCTCCAGGTCGACGCCGACACCTTCTTGACTCATGTCAGTATTCTGACATACGTTCCTGCGTGTCAGAAAACTGACATGCAAACAAGGAGTGTCATCATGCCCGCCACCGGACCCGACTTCATCTCGCTCCAAGTGCGCGACCTCGACGTTTCGCAGGCGTTCTACGAGGAGTACCTGGGCCTCGTCCGCTCGCCGGCCGGACCGCCGCACGCCGTCGTCTTCGAGACGAAGCCGATCGCGTTCGCCCTGCGCGACGTCATTCCCGGCACCGACCTCGCATCCGTCGCTCAGCCCGGCATCGGTGCCGCGATCTGGCTCCACGCCACCGACGTCCAGGCCATCCACGACGCGCTCGCCGCCGACGGCCACACCATCGTCTCCGCACCGATCGACGGTCCCTTCGGCCGGACCTTCACCTTCGCCGACCCCGACGGCTACCAGATCACGCTGCACGACCGCACTTGATCGACCAAACGCCACCGGACGATCACCAGCGGGTCGCGCCCCCGGGCTCGTGCGCGACGCCACCTTCTGCCCTGCCGACCTGTCGACGTTCTGCCAACTGGCTCACCTCGGCTGGGAAGTGGCCGGCCAACAGCTGCGTCCCGACCACGCCGTGTTGCTCTGTCCAGCGGTCGACCCCGATGACTGGTGCCATGCCTGCGGCCGCCTGGGGATGCCGCGCGACAACGTGCTGCGCCGACTGCCGCACGTCCCGCTCGGCCGGCGGGCAGCGACCTGACCCGGGGCAGTGCTGGTCACACGGTCTTGGTCCCTGCGGGCGACGGCAACGTAGGGCCAGCGTGCGGCGTTGGGCCGGTCGCCTGGTCCGGGCAGGCGGAGTTCTTCTGGTCGCTCTCGCCGAGGAAGCCGCCCGACTGGTGCTGCCAGAGCCTGGCGTAGGCGCCCTGTGCCGTGAGCAGCTCTTCGTGGGAGCCCTGTTCGACGACGCTCCCGCGGTCCAATACGACGAGACGGTCCATGCCCGCGACGGTGCTCAGCCGGTGTGCGACCACGAGCGCCGTGCGCCCCTTCATCAGCCGCCACAGCGCGTCCTGGACGAGGATCTCGCTCTCCGAGTCCAGGGCGCTGGTCGCTTCGTCGAGCAGCAGGACCGGTGCGTCCCGCAGGATGGCGCGGGCCAGGGCAACACGCTGGCGCTGGCCGCCCGAGAGCTTCACGCCGCGCTCGCCCACCAGCGTCCTGAAGCCGTCGGGGAGCTGCTCGGCGAACTCCGTGACGTGCGCCGCCTCGGCTGCCGCGAGGATCTCCTCGTCCGACGCGCCGGGCCGGGCGAAGGCGATGTTGTCCCGCAGCGGGCGGTGGAACATGGCGGGTTCCTGGGGGACGTAGGCGATCAGCGACCGCAGGTCGGTCTGGCGCAGCCGGCTGATGTCCTGGCCGCCGATCAGGATGCGTCCGCCGTCGACGTCCGACATCCGCAGCAGGAGGCGGGTCAGGGTGGTCTTGCCGCCGCCGGACCGGCCGACCAGCCCGATCCGCGCACCCGCCGGAACGTCCAGGTCGAGCCCTTCGAAGATCGGTGCCGCGCCTGCGTGGGCGAACGTGACCTTGTCGAAGCGGACACCGGAGTCACGCGGCGCGAGCGGCTCCGGCGTCGGCGGGTCGAGCACGGTGGGCGGATCCAGCAGCAGCTCAGTGAACTGCGCCGCCTCGGTCATCGAGCTTTCGAGGCGCCGGTAGATCTGATTGAACTCGAACATGATCTCGGTCGCCTGGGAGTAGTAGGTGAAGGCGACAACAACCCCCTCCACCCCCAGCCCCGGACCGCCGAAGGCGATCGCCACCACCAGCCCCAGCACATTGGTGGCGACGGACAGCGGCGCGATCACGGTGTCGACGCGCAGGTTGCCGTAGTCCCACGACCTCAGCGTCAGCCGTCGGGACTCCGCGACACGGCTGCGGTGCTCGGCTCCTTCCCGCCGTTCGGCCGCGAACGCCCGGATGGTCTCCATGTTCATGAGGCTGTCGGCGACATGGCCGGAGACGCGGGCGATCGCCGCCTCCCGTTCGTTGACCAGCCGTTGCCGGCGCCGGATCAGCGGGGTCGCGGCCACCAGGGTCAGTGCCATCATCACGAGCAGGCCTACGACCAGCATCGGCGAGTAGGTCCACAGCACCGCGGCACCGAACAGCAACGGCACCAGACTGCCGACGATCCGGTACGTCATCGTGTCGATGAAGTCCTCGAAACGCTTGCCGTAACTCAGGACCCGCTTGGTGAGGGAGCCGGCGAAGTTGTCGTGGAAGAACGCCGCGTCCTTGGCCAGGAGTTCGTCCATGCCGTCGACGTAGAGGTGCTCCATGCCGAGCGCTGCCACCCGGTTCAGACAGTGCTGCCCGACCCGCCACACGGCCTCGGAGAGCAGCAGCGTCACCCCGAAGCCCAGCACGTACGGCGACGCGGAGTCGAGGGTGAGGCCGCCGTCCGTGGCGGCCTGCCCCGCCAGCTTGGCGATCAGCAAGGGGGCGATGTAGCGGATGCCGATGTTGCCCAGGGCCGGCAGCAGCAGTGCGGGCAGTGCCAGCCACCGTAAGCGCAGGAGTTCACGGTTGTAGTGGCGCAGCGCCAGCAGGACCGCGCTCCTACCTGGCGCGGAGCCGTACGTGTCAGAGGTGCCCATCACACTCCCGGGGGTGAGGAAGCGGGCAGTGTCCCGTCGAACAAGGCTCTCAGTCCATGCATTTACGGCGGAGCGGTGATAACCGGACACTCTGCCGCCGGGCTCGGCAGCAGCACCAGTCCGCATAGCCGAGCCGTATACGGGCTCGGCCCGGCAGGCGCAGCGCCGGGGGAGTGCTCCGTGGCGATCAGGTCGGGCGGTTCGACGGAGGAGTTGGGCCTGGGGCGAGGCGTAGGGCAGGTCCTGTCCGGTGAGTCGGCAGGGCCCCCTTGCGAGTGGTGTGACCGCAGAGGCTCGCCGGTTTGGTGGTCGCGGCGGATGGATGCGGGGCGACGTCCGATCTGACCGCAGGGGGTGCGGCGGCCGAGCCCGTCCGTGTGCGCAGACTGACCGATCAGGAGGGGTAGAAGCTGCAGCAGATCGTGCGCCGGGGCAGGACGAGTTCGGTGCGCTACCGGAGGGCCATGATGCTGTTGGCCTCGGTCGTATCTACGTGATCCTGGACAACCTGTCCGCGAACAAAGGCGCCGACATCCGGCGCTGGGCGCAGAAACACAAGGTCGAGCTGTGCTTCACCCGATCTACGCCTCGTGGGCGAACTCGGTCGAAGCCCGCTTCGAACCGTTGCGACAGCTCACCATCACCAACTCGAACTACCTCAACCACACCGTGCAGACCCGTGCCCTGCACACCTACCTCCGGTGGCGCAGCGCCAACGCCCGCCACCTGGGCGTCCTACCCCTCGCCCTGCGGGCGTTCGTGGTGTCGACGCTGTCGTCGGAAGATCGTCGAGCCCTGCGCGAAAGGCTCGCCCCCGAGGAACGAGCCCACTTTGCAGCGGAGATGGCGGACGCTGAAGGAGGTCGCCTCCTCATGGCCCGCGCGGGGCTGCGGCTCCTCCTCGGGCAGATGTTGGACGCCGACCCAGGGGCCGTCGTCCTCGCTGACGGCCCCTGTCCGCACTGCGGCCGGCCCCATGACCTCACCGCGAGCTCCCCGGCCGACCGCCGACTGCACTTCGCCGCTGTCGGGCGAGGCGATCTCATCGTGTACGCAATCTGTCGCTTCCCCGTCGGGCTCGGGCTCGGCGTGCCCGACGGACCTGGACGCAAAGCATGGCTGCGGGCCCGCGGGCCGGCCCGGCTCGCCGCGCAAGGGCAGTCCGTGGCGCGGGGACGGTGCTCCCCTCCGCGGGACAGTTCGGTGGAGTACATCTTGCGCTTCGTCGATACGGCGCCGGAATACGACTGTGTCGTATCGGTGGCGCTGGAGGTGCCTTTCCGTCCGGACGACCCCGTTTTCCGGGACCCGTCGACCGGCTGACAGGCCCGGAACCGTCAAGCCGACCAGGAGCCGACCCCGGCCCGATCGGGTGGGGGAGATCTTGACTCGCAGCCCCGCCAGTATCAAGGCCCACCTGCCCCGACCAGCGTGTTGACGGTGACGTCCAACTCCGCGGCCTGACGGGCAAGCGCCTCGGCCTCCTCCGCCGACAGCGGCCTCTCCAGCCGGCCGATGCCCGGCTGGAGAGGCTTGAGGATTCGCATGGTGCCGTTCAGACAGCGGGGACGCGCCCTACAGAGGCCAGGACGCGTTGCACGTCCCTCCGTCCCGGCACACGATCTGATGCGGCCGTTGGCCTTCCTGATCCGCCAAGTCTGCGTACACGGACAGGATCGGGCACTGCGCAGAAAGGCGGAGTACGGGTTCCGATCCAGGGCAACGATCGGGCCAGTTCGGTAGTCGTAGAAGGCGACATACACCAGCTTGCTGTGCCTGCCGCCAACTGCCGTCGTTCGGTGCGCGGTTGGGCCATGGCGCGTTGCCCGTGGAGGAATCATGAGCCGTTACGTCGCACCGATGGGCCAGAGACAACTCGGCGAGCGCGAGGTCTCCTCGCCCGCCCGCGCCACGCACCCCTCGTGGCGCAAGCCCGTCCGGAACGCGGCACGGCGCGGAGCCGTTGTGGGAGCCGTCGCCGTGGTGCTGGTGGGAGCGGGAGCTTCGGCTGAAGCCGCGTCCGAACGCAGTGAGCCGGTGGTCAGCGGTGCCGTCATCAACTCCGGGCATGACGTCATCGTGGGGATCACGCACAACGTGGCGTTCCCGGTCACGGTCACCGGATCGGATGACTCCGGGCTGTCCTTTGTCGATGTGGACCTGAAAGGACCGCACGGCGGTTTCTACACCACCGACGCGTTCTGCGAGACCGCCACGGACTGCACGACGGTGTTCACCGTCAACGCCCACCCGGCTCCCGGCAGCGACGACCCCGTGGACCTGGCCAACGCCAACGCGGGAACCTGGTCGGTGGACTCCTTGGTCGACGCCAACGACGGCGATTCCACCTATTCCCCCGGCGTAGCGTCGTTCTCCCTCAAGCGGGCTGCGCAGCTGACAGTCAACGCGGCACCGGAACCGGTCGCCAAGGGCGCGCAGATCACCGTCACCGGCAAGCTGGTGCGGGCCAACTGGGACACCTACAGGTATGCGGGATATGCGGGCCGGGCAGTGAAACTGCAGTTCCGCCCCAAGGGCAGCAGCACCTACACCACGGTGGCCACGGTGAACACCAGCAGTACGGGCAACCTGCGCACCACCGTCAAAGCAGTCAAGGACGGCTACTGGCGCTGGAACTTCACCGGCTCGGCCACCACCGGGCCCGCCAAAGCAGCCGGCGACTTCGTCGATGTACGGCCCTGAACGGGCCAGGGTCACCGCGCAGCGGCTGCTGCCCCGGACGGATCTGGGGCATGCCGCCGGCGGCACGCGGCAGGTTGTAGGAGGGCGGGCCCCGCTTGCGACGTCCCTCTGCCTCGCGCGTCACGAGAATCCGCAACCATTGGTGAAGTAGTTGCCCTTGGCGATCGTCGCCGAAGCCTTGCCGCATTAGGGCGCGCTCCTGGTTCAGGTCAAGGCGCGAGGCCCGGCTCGAAGAGGTCGCGTTGGCAGCGACGGTGTGGACGTGGAGAAAACGAGGTGCCGGAACCGGGCGCGCATCTCTACCCTCGGCCCCATGCCCCATGAATCGTCGCTGTTGAACGTCATTGATGTGGAGGCCACCTGCTGGGATGGGCAGCCGCCGCCTGGCTCCGTGAACGAGATCATCGAGATCGGTCTCACCGTCGTGGACGTATCGGCACGGCGCCGCGTGTCCCGGCACCGTGTCCTGGTCCGCCCTGTCCGGTCGGCGGTGAGTAACTTCTGCACTGAACTGACCGGACTGACGCAAGCCGAGGTGGAACGGGGCGTCACCTTCGCCGAGGCATGCCGGATCCTCGTCGAGGAATACGAGGCCGGGAAGCGCCCCTGGGCGAGCTGGGGCGAGTACGACCGTCGGCAATTTGCTCGACAGAGTCAGGCCGACGGGGTGGCCTACCCGTTCGGCTATCCAACGGAACGCACCCATACCAACGCCAAGGCCGTATTTGCCGCGGCGTACGGGCTGCGGAAGAAGCCCGGTATGGACCATGCTCTACAGATCGCCGGGCTGCCGCTCGAGGGACGCCATCACCGCGGCGAGGACGACGCATGGAACATCGCGGCGCTAGTCCTCGATTTGTTGGGCCGCGGGGCATGGCCAGTGACGGCCGCAGTCGGTTAGCACTTCAACTGTAGATCGCGGTCTTCGTGCCTGAGTGGCTTGTCGCTGATAGTGGCTGGCCTGGGATCGAGCCTGGTGGCGAAGTCGCCAGTGGGACCAGTCGAGCCGGTGGGCCGCACCATGGACGCGGGGCACGACGAGCGCGGTGAACAGGCGCTGGATCTCGTTGCAGGCAGCGGTCCTGGACGTCCAGCGTCTGGCCCGGGTGTTCGTCCAGTCCGGCCAGGCCGTTGCCGGACTGAAAGGTCTCCTCGGCCGTGCATCTGCGCCCGGCGACCCGAACCAGGGTGGACAGTGGTATCCGAGCCGCCGAGTAGCAGCGGTAGAAGGGGAGTTCGCCGGTGCGCCGGTGGCGGGCGGACAAGCAGTTGGTGATGGCCGGACCGGTCGTCGGCGATGTCGGCCAGGGCCCATTCGTAAGACCTCATCGCCGACCACCCAGGACGCGCTGACGCCGGCCTCCAGGGCGTGGCAGATCATGCGGGCGGCGAGGGCGGGTGCTGCAGACCGTGCGGGGCCGCATTGCTGCATGGTCGGCGAACGTCCGGCAGTTCTTGCGCGGTAGGTCCGGCAGCATTCCGAGCGCGAACGCCCGTGCCCTGCACCGTGGTTCCACCCGGACGAACCGCCCCGCGATACGGCCCATCATGGGTGAGGTGCGGTTGGACGACGGAGAACGCTACCGGCCGGACGGGGGAGACCTCTGGATGCGGTGTCGCTCGAGTAGCGACACCTCCGTTGATCACTAGGCGGATGCCAATCAGGTCCGCGACGACCTGCGCGCCGTTGAGCTGAACCACCTGGCGACGACGCAACCAGGCCCGCGTCCGCCGTAGCCACGGCGCCGCCAGGCAGGGCGGGTGACGGGACGAAAGACTCTTGCTGCCGCAGGGTCCGTGTGCTGGGCGACCGTCGGGGTCAGGCCGTCGCGCAGGCTGACCATGGAGGATGGCGAGAGGGAGGCGGCCCTGTACTGCTGCCCGCGAGCACCCGCCCACCCGCTCACCCGCCAGGCTTTCCTTCCGGCGTGCGTGAGCCGTCCTGGCTACGGGATCAGTGGCGACAGTGGCCATCTCCTCGTGTCAGTCCCCTCCAGTATCCTTCCGGCCACCACTCACCTACTGGGAAGACACAGAGAATTGACTGAGCTGTCCGCTTTTCCGCTGCCCTTTCACGCTTCCCGGTCCATAGCGTTCGCAACACCTCGAACACTGAGGGAACTTCAGATGATGGAGTGCAGCTCACAGATTCGGGCGAAGCCGCGGTGGCTCGACAAGATGAACGACGCCGACATCGTCGCCAGGTGGACGCGAGAAGCGATCGCCCAGGGTCTCACCGAAGCACAGGTGCAGTACGTGCTGTCCGAACTTCGTCATTACGCCGCGCTGCGAGACACACGAACCGGCATCGAGGTGTCCGCCGTCGATGGAGTGTGGCAGTCGGACACCCTTGTTGACGACAAGCTCAGATTGCGGCTGCGCGAGGCGGTGCGGGCTCTGGAGCAGGTCCCCGAAGCAGAACTCGACTGGCATCCCGGATCCGACGGCCTCGTACTGGACCTGGTTCATCCCTCACTGTTTTGCCTGGTGAGAGAGGTGAGCGGTGCACCCGAGCGGGCTTGGCGCAATCCGACGGACCCATACTCAAAGTACGAATTCTCGGAGAAGTTCCAGTGGCTGCCGACCGACGTGGACGTCAGTGACGACGGTGCGGTCGCTTTCCGTTCGTACGTCAACAACGTGCATCCTGAGACGCATCGCGAACTGGTCTCCGTGCTACCAGACTTGTTCGCTCGCTTCCGCCCGCTCTGGGAGAACGTGCTGACCGACCTGCGGCATCCACGACCGCTGCGGATCGAGGCCGATCCGTACGGGTGGTACGACTCGGAGCCGGAATACCCGAACAAGTCCTCCTATAGCGAGGATGAGGCGTACGCCGAAGCCCTCCGAGTATGGGAAGAAGCCCAGGATTCCTGGTGGGAAAACCGCCGCCCGGTCATCCCAGATGCCCCCGCCTTCACCCCGCCCGAGATACCCGACGGGTCCGACCGAGTCGACCTGCGTGGCCGCTCTCTCCAGGTCATCGTCAAGATTGCCGCTATTCATCTCACCCCGGACAAGCCTGAGTACCCCGGCGGTTCCTGGCATGTCGAGGGGATGATGAACGAGCGGATTGTTTCGACCGGCATCTACTACTGGGACAGCGAGAACATCACCGAAAGTCACCTGAGTTTCCGGGCGGCACTCGACGACCCGAGCTACGAACAGAACGACGACAACGGTCTGCGTGAGGTCTACGGCTTGGAGAACGAAGAGGCACTGAACCAGGTACTCGGATCGGCATCGACCCCGGCGGGACGCTGCCTTGCCTTCCCGAACATCCTGCAACACCGCGTCGGCTCATTCCGCCTCACGGACCCAACCCGCCCGGGATATCGCAAGATTCTCGTGTTCTTCCTGGTGGATCCGTCGGAAAAGATCGTCTCGACATCCGATGTGCCACCGCAGCAACCTTGGTCCGACTCCTCGACCATGACCCTTGAACAGGCCAACGAGTACCGCGACCAGCTCATGCAAGAACGCAAGTTCTTCGTCGACGAGCACAACGAACAGCTCTACGAACGCGAATTCTCCCTCTGCGAACACTGAGCTTCTTCGCAAGGGTGTTGCATAAGGCCGTGTTGGGGCAGATCAGGATGTGTGACCGCGACTGTCTCTGCTCATGATGCGAGCGGAGGCCGTGCATAGGGGCGACGGCCTGGAGTGTGATGTCGAGGCCGTCGCCTTGATGCCGCCGATGACGTTTTCCACATGGGCGCGGACCTTACGGTGCTCGGCGATATCGTCCTCCTCACCAGGCAGTAGAGCCCGGCCCGGGCGTCTGCGGTGTGGCATCGCCCCAGACCGCAGTGGAGATTGGCGCCGTCGCCGAGCAGGGTCACTCCCTGGCAGTGCTCACTCAGCCCGGGGGCCCGCCAGGCGTGCGCGTCCGTGATGGTGCCCGGCACCGGACAGGCCGCGGCGATCATCAGCCGTGTGTCCGCACCACGATGACCTGAACGTTCGCGGAGAGCCGGTAGCTTCGGCTGGGCGCGGCCAGGCGCCGGTCGCGGACCGGGACCAAGGCAGCATCCATCCACGATCCACCACCGATCGGCGCCAACGGGGCCGAGCGGGAGACGGACTCGAGCGCAAGCAGCGGTCTCCAGCGTTGTCGGGCCGAGTTGCCGCATCGACAGGTCCGTGCGGTAGTACACGGCGACCACCAGCCTCTCTGGTGACGCCGGGGGCATGCGGGTTCGCGAGGATTTCTAGCCGGGCAATGCTCCGAACCGACTTGACAGTGCGACGGGCGCTCGCCCTGTCCGTGGCCCCTGCCTGGACTGTGGTGTGCGTACATGCCGTCGGTCTGGCCATCCGCGCAGGGGAGTTGGCGATGTCCTTGGGTCGAAGTGCCTCCCGCGGGTATTGGCATCACCATCGTGTTCACGCTTCGTTGCGAAGGTGGGTGCCAAGGCCATGGCCGACGATGCCTTGTTGTTCGTTCTCCCCGAGCGCCATCCGCGCCTGGGTGCGGCCCTGGCCGCTGTCGGCGACCTGGAGTGCGTGGAGACTCCTGCGGTGCGGGGATGGCTTGGGGCCCACGGGGTTCCTGCATCCTCCGAGTGCGTCAGGATCGTCCCGGTTGGAGCCGAGGTGCTCATTCCCGAGGACGCGGAGCGGCTGCCGGTGCCCCTGACGCAGGAGGAGACCGTGCGGGTGGAGCACGCCTGCGCGCCGCAATCTGTGACGGACATGGAGTCCGAGCTGCTCAACTTCCGCGATACCACCCACGACTGGCAGTCCCTGGTCCACCGGGCGCTCACGTCCGGGGTTCCCGCGGCGCGTATCGCGCAGCTCACCGGTCTGGACCCGCAGGACATCGCCCAGGCTGTGCAGGGCTGAGCTGTTGGGCTTTGGGTGGCCAATTCCTTTCCGGCCGCCAGGCTTGCCGTCGAACTGCACCGCTGACGTGACCTTGGCGGCGGAGCCGAGGGCTCGTCGGCACCTCGCGTGGACGCTCTGGGCCGTGATGGGCGTTGCGATGTCGACGCTACGCCAAGGCGATTTCTGTGCCCACCGATTGTTCATGGGCGGCGGTGACGACCAGTGCGGCGGCGACGGCGTCTTGGACCGCCACCCCTACTGATTTGTACAAGGTGATCTGGTCGGGTGAGGTGCGGCCCGGTTTGATACCGGAGACGAGTTCGCCCAGCTCGGCGTGGATGTGCTCGGCTTTGATGACGCCGTGTCGGATGGGTGCCAGCAGGTCGTTGCTGCCCGCGGGGAAGGGAGCCAGGGCGGCTTGCCGCGATTCGACGCACACCAGCGAGTCGGCGATGGTGGCGTCGTCGATTTCACGGCCGGCCGGGTTGAAGCCGACCGAGGTGATGTGTACCCCGTCCGTCAGCCAGGGGCGGCGGATCACCGGTTCGAGGGCATGGGTGGTCGCTGCGGCGATGTGGGCGCCGTTGAGCGCCTCAATGGGCGTCATCGCCCGTACGCTGGCGTCCAGTTCGGAGGAGAGCTCCGCGGCGAGGGCGGTCGCTTTTGCCGGGTTGCGGCCGACGATGCGCACCTCGCGGATGGGGCGGACGCGGCACATCGCGCGGGCGTGGGAACGGGCCTGTACTCCGGTGCCCAGGACGGCCAGCACCGTTGCGTCCTCACGCGCCAGCAGCCGCGCCGACAGCGCCGAGCAGGCACCGGTCCGCGCTGCGGTGATGGCCGAACCGTCCAGCAGTGCGGTCGGCTCCCCGGTGGAAGGATCGAACACGACGATGACCGCTTGATGGGTCGGCAGCGGCGTTGCGGCGTTACGCGGGAAGAGGGAGACCAGCTTGGTCATGAGGACACCGGTCGACGGCACGTATCCCGGCATCGCCGCAAGGAAGCCCTCTTGTTCGGGCACAAGCGCTGCGATCCGGTCCGGTGCCGAGGCGCGGCCCGCGCTGAGGTCCACCATGGCCGGAGCCAAGGCGTCGATCAGTGAGCCCATGTCGATGAGGGCCTCGACCTGCGAACGTCCGAGCACAAGCATCCGGTGGAACCTCCCAAGAATCCTCGCACCAAGCGACGACCGGTCGGTCACAGCCTTGTCCCACGACCCACTCGTCCCAGCCAGGACACGCCGCCTTCTTGAGTATGTCCATCCCTGTACACCTGGCCACGTCGGTCTACGCGCGGCACCGTGCTTGTGGCGCTCCTGTTGGGCCCTAACGGCGCAAATCGGCGCAATTGCGCGCGGCGGCCTGCCTGACGTCTTCTTCGCCGTGGTCTCGCGTCACGGCCTCGCCGAATGACGGGGGAGCGGAGAACCTGCACCTGCCTTTGGCGGCCACGCGGCTGGCGCACCACACCATGCGTCTCAGTCGTTTCGCGTGCAGGGTGGCATCATGGCTACCGATCACCCCGTCGTCGTCTACCCGCCCACCGCGGACGGAGGCCGACGTGTGCGGATCGATGACCACTTCGTTGGCATCGCCTACAGCGTTATCGACATCGCCGCGCTCGTTCAGGAGGCCGGGCTGCAGGACTGGGACGAGATGGACGTCGTCCGGTCCTCGCTGATTGAGTGGCGCAGCGGCGGGCCCGACGTCTGGACGCCTACTTGATGAGTACTCGTCGAGTGCCGCACGTGAATGTCCGGTCGGGGGTGCTGGTTGAAGGCGTGCACGATCTGCTGGTAGGCGGCGCCTTGGTCGTGAGGCCGGACCGTGATCGGATATTCGGTGTTCTGTCCGCCCCATGAGGACACAAGATGGTGCGCATGACTTTGGCCACCCCCGTACTGCACACTGCTCGCCTGCGGCTGCGGCCCTTCACCGACGCCGACGCGGATCCCCTGTTCGCGCTGCACAGCAGCACCTACGTGATGCGCTACTGGGACTCCCCGCCGTGGACCGACCGGGCCCGCGCCGAGCGTTTCATCGCGATGTGCCGGACGATGGCGGACGAAGGCACCGGGGCGCGGATGGCCATCGACCGTGCTTCTGACGGGGCCTTCGTCGGCTGGTGCGTTCTGGCCGAGTGGAACCCGGACTACCGCAGCGCGTCGTTGGGCTACTGCCTCGCCGAGACGATGTGGGGCCACGGCTACGCGACGGAGGCGGCGCACGCCCTGCTTGAGTGGGCATTCGACACACTGGACCTGAATCGGGTTCAGGCGGAGGCCGATACGCGCAACGTGGCATCTGCCCGGGTCCTGGAGAAGGTCGGGTTCGTGCGTGAAGGGACGTTGCGGGAGGACTGCGTCGTGAACGGCGATGTGTCCGACTCGTGGGTCTTCGGGTTGCTCAGGCGAGAGTGGCGGCAGTCGGCCGCGCCGATTCCGGCGCGCGAAGCGCAGCGTTAAGCCCGTTTCTGGTCGAGGCCGCGTCTGGGTTGAGGGCGGAAGCCTTGGCGGGGCGCCGCCCAACTTCCCTTCAGGATGTGGTGATGACGGAAAAATAGGCCTGGCAGGTACATGACCTACAGGGCTTGTGGGGCATACCATCGCAAGGCCCCGGAGGGGCGGTCGACGATGCGTCCGGCCCCACCGGACACTCGTGCCGCTCCTTCGCGTACCCGGCCCCGCCGGGGCCGGAATCCCCCCACGGATAAGGAGCAGAAATGCCCCTCGGCACATGGCTCAAGGCAGGCACTTCCGCCGCGGCGCTCATCCTCGCCATGGCGAGCGCCGCGACTGCCGCCCCTGCGGGCGAACAACCCAGCGCACAGGCGGCAGTGGTGACCCTTCGCTACGACGACAGCCGCGCCGGAGGCTGGGAGTCCGCGATCGCGGCCGGAGTCGCCTCATGGAACGCGAACGTGAGCAACGTCAAACTGGTGGAAGCGGCATCTGGCACTGCGGCCGAAATCGTGATCGTCGCCACCACGGGCTGGCCGCAGGCCACGCTCGGCCCCGTTCGTCCGGGCCGTCAGGTCCGCGTCGAGCTCGGAAGTCAGGCCGTGAGCCAGGGCTACGACAAGACGCGGATCGCCGCCCACGAGCTGGGTCACAGCCTCGGCCTGCCGGACACCAAACCCGGCCCCTGCTCACAACTGATGTCGGGGTCGAGCGCCGGCACGGCCTGCACCAACGCCGTACCCAACACGACCGAGCGCTCCCGCGTGCAGTCCGCATACGCAAGCGGCGTCGCCTCGCTCGTACTCACTGACGGTCGCACCCTTATCGACGCGCCCTGAGCACACGGTCTCGGAGTGGCGGCGCTTCCCGGGGACCTCGACGAGATCCCCGGGACGTCGTCCCCCTTCGTCGGTGCAAGTCGTCGTGGTGAGCATGGCGAGCCTTGTCGAACGGTTGACCGACGACGAGCCGTGCGGCATCCCACAGGCTCGCCCACTGCGTTCGGCCGTATCGAGAGTTCCAGCCTCCGCCTACGCGGTATCCCTCGCCAGTTTCCCTCTCGTCCCACCGCGACCCTGACAACTGTCAGGGTCCGCGCTGTCCCCGGGCTCCCTACAGTTCTGAGCGTCAGCCACACCGTTCAGGGGGAACCCGCCATGACCACTCACATCTTCGCCAGGGCCGCGCTCGTGGGCGCCGGGGCGCTCGCTCTGCTCGGCCCGCTCACCGCGGGGACCGCTGTTGCGTCCGCCGCAGGCGAGCAGGGTGCCGCTCGCGTCATGGCCGCGCCGTATGCGGTCGTGCCGTACGAGACCGTCAACGTCCGCACGGGGCCGGCCCGTGCGTTCCCCACGGTGGGTACCGTGGCGGCGGGTGAGTCGCGCGGCGCCCACTGCTGGGAGTTCGGTGAGCCGGTCAGCGACTACGGCTTCACCAACAGGGTCTGGGTGAAGCTCGCCGACGGCTACGTCAGCGCCGTCTACCTCAAGGGCAACGAGTACGGTGACCTGCCGGCCTCGGCGAGTTGCTGACCCATGCCACGACACCGATCAGCCGCATCACCGATGAGGGGGTTGCGGTAGCCGGTGCAGGTGGAAATTGTGTCTGCCATGGCGTTCGTGGTCGACGTGTCGTCCTCTTGGCTGAACTGAATGCCGTCTCATGGCTGAACCGGTCCCGCTGCGTGGTCGACTCTGCGCACCTCCGAGCCCTTTAGGTGGGGCACATGTCTGTGAACATCCATCTCTACCTGGACATCACGAATCTCGCCTCCGCCGAGGAAGCCGACGCGGTGGGGGTGACAGTGGAAGAGGTCTTCAAGGACCACGGGATCGAATCGTGGATGTACGTCGGCGTCTTTCATGACCCACCCAAGGTCCTGACGAGCAGCGAACACGGGGCGATCATCATCAGCGGGTTCGCAAAGTGGTCCGAGCAGTTTGAGTCCGACGTGACCAAGGCGATCCGTGCCACGGCGCCCGAGGCCCGCATCGACTTGGAGTGGGGCTACCCGGACGAGGGTTGATCGGGAGTGGCTGTCAGCCCGTGCACGGATTTCCCACCTCAGGCTGACGGGGTCAGAGGTCCATGGCGGGTTCTGGCAAGAGCAAGAGAGTGAGACAGCACTGGTTGCGACTCAAGCTCACCGCTGTTTAGGACAGAAACTGACCTAACTCGCGCCTATATTCGCTGCCTGCCACCAACGTCAGCGAAAGGACCGCGATGCCCGAGCAGACCAGCGCCGCGCCAGAGGGCTACACCACCGTTGCGCCCTGGGTCGTCACCGACGACACGGGGGCCTTCCTCGACTTTGTAGCCCAGGCGTTCGGGGGTGAGGAGCTCGGGCGGGTGTCAACCGAGGACGGCTCGATCGGGCACGGTGAGATCCGAGTCGGCGACACCGTCGTGTTGGCCTTCGACCGACACGCGGACTGGCCCACCATGCCGAGCCTGCTGCGCGTGTTCGTCGCCGATGCGGACGAGGCGTTCTCACAAGCCGTCGCAGCTGGCGGTCAAGTCGTCACTACCCTGGCCGGCGACGCCTTCGGACAGCGCGGAGGGCGTATCAAAGACCCCTTCGGAAACATCTGGTGGGTGGTCAGCTGCGTTGAGGACGTCTCTGAGGGCGAGATGTGGAAGCGGCTGCAGGACCCCGTATATGCCGAGGCCATGCGCGTGGCTCAGGAGACACTCGACGCCGAGCTCAGCGGTCGACACCAAGGGCGCAGCAGCGCACCCCTCAGGACGACCAGCCCATGATGTCGGGGTTCGCATGCGCCAGACCGGTAGCCGGGGAGCGTTTTCATCCTGCTTCGGCAGCTTGCGAGTCGGCCTGACACAGGGATGGTGCCCCCGGTGGATGGGGATTCGCCCAAGAAGTCTGGCCCTACCAGAGGCTTCACGTACTTGTTTACCCGTTCGGGATGAACGTGCAGGTGATCGCAGATCCTTCCGGCTACCTGCTGTGGGTCTCGCCGGCCCTGCCCGGGGCCGTCCACGACGTCCGTGCGGCCCGCGAGCACGGCATCATCGACACGCTCGCCGAGGCCGGCGTCAACTGCTGGGCCGACAAGGGCTGCCAGGGGTGCCGCAGGCGCAGTCCGTGTTCCTACCGCGGCCGGTGGGAGACGCTTTCTGCCGGGCAGTAGGCCGGCTCAGCTTGAGGATGGAAAACGCTTCGTGCCTAAATGTCACCAAACGCCTCGGTTGATCGGGCGGGCTCCAATCCGTGTACCCACGCGCCAAGGGCTGGGGCCGGCGCAATGAGCCGACAAACTCGTAAAGACTAACGAACAAGTCCGGAAGCGAAGCCCACGGGGCGGAGGTCCAAGACTCGGGCGTTTTCCCTTGCGTGGCGGGAACAGCCGAGTCGGACAGCACTGTTGCACCAGCCGAGGGACCGGCATCGCGCGGGCGGGGATCAGGGAAAAGCTGGTTCGCTCCAACGCGTTCCGGCCCTTGGTCCGTGGTATGCCCGGTCACTCGATATCTGGGTGCCCTCATACACGCCTGCCGCGGACTCGGACCGAGGCTTTTCACACAGGAGGACTGTTTCATGAACGACCGGCCGTTGACGCTCATGGCTGTGCATGCCCACCCCGACGATGAGGCAACCGGGACGGGCGGTGTCCTCGCGCGGTACGCGGCGGAGGGCATGCGCACGGTCCTCGTGACGTGTACCGACGGCAGTTGCGGCGACGGACCGGGGGGTGTCAAGCCGGGCGATCCCGGGCATGATCCGGCGGCCGTCGCCCTGATGCGGCGGCAGGAACTCGAGGCAAGCTGCGACATCCTGAAGATCAGTCATCTTGAGATGCTGGACTACGCCGACTCCGGAATGATGGGCTGGCCGACCAACGACGCGCCAGGATCCTTCTGGCAGACACCCGTCGAGGAGGGCGCCGCCCGACTCGCGGAACTCTTTCGGTGCTACCGACCCGATGTGGTCGTCACTTACGACG
The DNA here is from genome assembly GCF_045041015.1 of Streptomyces sp. NBC_00019. NCBI lineage: Bacteria > Bacillati > Actinomycetota > Actinomycetes > Kitasatosporales > Streptomycetaceae > Streptomyces > Streptomyces sp. NBC_00019. The sequence goes on along the minus strand of NZ_CP108302.1, from coordinate 481,301 downwards.
AGAACGGCTTCTACGGTCACCCCGACCACATCCAGGCCAACCGCATCACGATGGCGGCACTGGCGATGACCGTGCCGACACCGAAGGTGTACTGGACGACGGCGCCCCGCTCAGCGATGCAGCGGTTCGGGGAGACCATGCGCGAGTTCGGTGTGGACGTACCGGAGTCGGATCCTGCTGAGGCCGACGCAATGGCCGAGATCGGGCTCCCCGACGAGGAGATCACCACCTGGGTGGACACCACCGCGTTCGGCGGCCAGAAGTTCAATGCTCTGGCCGCGCACGCCAGCCAGGGCGAGAACATCTTCTTCCTCAAGATGGGCCAGGAGAGGTTCACCGAGTTGATGGGCGTCGAGACCTTCGTACGCGTCCAGGACACCACCGGCGCGGCCGTGCCCGAGAACGACCTCTTCGCCGGACTGCGCTGATCTACCCGCCCTGGGGCCGTCGAAGGTTCACGGTCCGTGTTGCTCGATGGAGCGTGCTTGCGCGTCGGCAGGCGGGACTCCAGTTCGCAGCGGGGGCAGTACGAGTACCTCACGAACGTCGGCTGCGCCGCCTGACGCGGCGAGCGAGGCCGATGGCCGCTCCCGCCCGCCGAGCCGCGGTAACGGGAGCGGCACGCCCCTCTGGGAAACCGGCACGAGAGTCACGCTTGCCGCCAGTCGTCAGTCTGCCGGACTTCTTCCGCGCTCGCGTCGCGGGCCGGCCGGATACACCGCAGGGGTCGGTTGACGGAGTGGCGGCGTGTCAGTTCACCACGCGGGTCCGGGAGTTGGCGGGATGCATGGACCGTGGACGCCTGCTCTGCGAGGGTATGGCGATGATCGAGGGAGACCGGGAAACTCTGGCCGTTTTTTACGGTTCAGCGTGCGCGAACTGACGCTCCGTAGGCGTCGGTCTGGCGGAGCACCCGCACCTCCTGGGCGGGCGCCGGCCAGGCCTGGATGAGATACCACTCGGTGACCCCGTCTGGGGTCAGGTCGACGGCGGTGTCCCGTCCGCGGGCGTGAACCCGCAGCCGGTAGTGACCGGGGCCGTTGAACGACAGGACGGGGAGTTCTTCGTCCAAGTCGTCCATCGTGCCGCGAACCATGAGGTCGCCGGATGCGGAGTGCGCGGAGACCTCCACCATCTCGCGCCAAGTACCCCTGTCGGGCGCCGGCTCGGTTTGATGGAGGGTGACCGTGACGTCGACGTCGCCGGTGTGGATGCCGGTCATGACGACGATGACGCCGTCAGTGACCCGTACCAGTCCGTTGTGGCCGCGGTTCAGGTCGGGGCCGGTCGGGCCGTCCTCATCACTGATGTCGAACTGGTGGTACTGCACCGGGACCCTGGCCTGGCCCCGCTCGGCTTTGCTGCTCATCTTGCAGTCCTCTGCTGGCGAAGCCTGGCTCTGGTGAGTGCATGCTGGGCACCGAGGCGCGGGTGATCCTGGGCTGCGGGAATGGCTGCGCGGCCAGCAGATCGGAGTGCGCATCGCCCGCAGGGCACCGAATCCAGCGAACGATTAGCGCACAACGTCATAGCTGTCCGGCTACTGCAGACTGAGCCCCCGCTACGAGCGTCATTCCCGCAACCGCCTGGCCTTCCTCGGGCTTGCCGCTGCTCTGCTGCAACAAGCGACTCCTCCGCCTCACCACGTAGGACACGATCTTATGAGGTGGACCCGAACTCCCGCTCGTGGTCGAAGCGGTCGGCGGTCTGCTCAGTGCGTCGGGAGCGTGCGAGAGCACGCCGGCCGATGGCCATGGCGATCAGCCCCAATGGGATGGCCGCGATGGCTCCCACTATCCCGTTGCCGGTACCGGGGCCACCGCTGGAAGTGGCCAGATGCAGCGCCGCGAGGGCTGTGCCGATCAGTCCGACGACCATGGCGGACATGGCGCCGGTGCGCACGTTGCCGGTGCTGATACGGCCGGCGAGGCGGGTCTGGGCCAGCCAGCCGATGGCCACGCCGATCAGCCCTACCCCGAGGGCCAGGTTGGCCCCGGTCCGGCCGTCGCCGATGACTCCGCCCTCGGCGGCCACCATCAGGGCATCTGCTGCACTCATGCCACTCTCCTCCTTAGGTCGGGGTGAATTCCGAGGTTTCGCTGTGCCATGAGCGTGCCTGCCGACCGTCCTGCCAGTCATCCGGCGGCTGCAGTCACTTCGCGCTGCCGCCCATGCCGCAGCCCCGTACAGCGGATGCGGCAAGCGTCGTTCAGGTACTGCGGGTGCGGTAGTCGGCCGCTCGTCCGCGGGCGGGACTCGCCCGCTGCGGCCTCGGGCTAGGGTGCCCGCATGGACACAGGGCGTATTCGTCTGCCGGCCGGTGCCATGGACTGGGCAATTGCCGTCAGCGTGGCGGCACTGCTGCTGGGGACCGGGTTGTCCGGGCAGCACCCGGCGGGGGAGCGCGAGTTGCTCGGCGCCGTGCTGTTGGCGGCCGGCGGTCTGGCGCTGGTCGCACGTCGTAGGGCGCCGATTGCCGTCCTGGCCGTGACCGGGCTGTGTGCGGTTGGGTACGAGGCGGCCGGGTTCGAGGTGCTCGCTGTCTCGTACCTGGTCGCGGTGTACGCCGCCGTGCGAGCCGGGCACCGTGCCCTGACGGTGGCGGTATCCGTGTCCCTCCTCGTCGTCCTGCCTCTCACAGCGCTGGTCTTCCGCGACGGGCCGGCGCGCGAGGCGTTCGCACAGGCCCGGAACGTGCTGGAGATCGCCTGGCTGATCGCCGCCTTTGCCGCCGGGGAGGCCCTGCGGCAGGCCGAGCGGCGGGCGGACGAAGCTGAGCGCACCCGGGAGGAGACCGCTCGGCGCCGCGCAGACGAGGAGCGGCTGCACATCGCGCGGGAGCTGCACGATGCGCTCACGCACCAGATTTCGATCATCAAGGTGCAGTCCGAGGTCGCCGTCCACGTAGCCCGCAGGCGCGGCGAGCAGGTGCCCGAGGCGCTGCTGGCGATCCAGACGGCCGGGCGGGAGGCGACCAGGGAGCTCCGCGCGACTCTGGAGGCCCTGCGCGACGACGACACGAGCCCGCCCCAGAGCCTCGAGCACGTGCCGCAACTGGTGGAGCGCGCCCGTTCGATGGGCCTGGACGCGACGCTGACGATCGAAGGGCAACGGCACGACGTGCCGGCCGCGGTGGGCCGCACCGCCTACCGCATCGTCCAGGAGGCACTGACCAACACCGCCCGGCACGCCTGTGCCACCACCGCAGCGGTCCGGATCGAGTACCGGCCCGACGCGCTTGCCGTCCAGGTCGACGACGACGGCAAGGCCACCCCCGATGACGCCCCCGCCCCCGGCCTCGGGCTGCTCGGCATGCGCGAACGCATCACAGCCCTTGGAGGCCGGCTGCGCGCCCAACCACGCACCGGGCACGGATTCACCGTCCAGGCCGAACTCCCCGTGGAGCGAGCATCGTGATCCGTGTCCTGCTGGTCGACGACCAGCCGCTCATCCGCAGCGGCTTCCGTGCACTGCTCGACCTCGAGGACGACATCGAGGTAGTGGCCGAAGCCGCCGACGGCGAAGCGGGTTTGGTACTCCTCAAGGAGCACCTGCCCGACGTCGCGCTCATCGACATCCAGATGCCGGTCATGGACGGCATCGAGACGACCCGGCGCATCGCCGCGGACCCGGCCCTGACCGGCGTACACGTCGTCATGCTGACCAACTACGGCATGGACGAGTACATCCTCGAAGCACTGCGCGCCGGCGCCGCCGGATTCCTCGTCAAGGACATCGTGCCGGAGGACCTCCTGCACGCCGTACGGGTAGCCGCCCGCGGCGACGCTCTGCTCGCCCCGTCCATCACCCGCAAGCTGATCCACCGGTACGTCACCCAACCCCTCCCCACCACCGGCGCCGCACTGGAGGAGCTGACCAGCCGGGAACGCGAAGCGGTCGCCCTGGCCGCACAGGGACTGTCCAACGACCAGATCGCTGACCACATGGTGATCAGCCCGATGACCGCCAAGACCCACATCAACCGGGCCATGACCAAACTCCACACCCGTGACCGGGCCCAACTCGTCGTCCTCGCCTACGAATCCGGCCTGGTTACCCCGCGCAACCGCTGACAGCCGGGCAGCGGTACCCGACTTCTCGGTGGCGGGGACGGGTCAGGTGACCGGCCAGCCGGCCAGCGCGGCTACGATCCCGAGCGCGCCAGCCCCCAGCAGTGCGCTCACCACTCCCCGCTGCAGACCCAGCAGCCAGACGGCCGTTGCGGCCAGCACACCGAACTGCCAGGCGTGCTGCAGCACGAGGGCGAGAGGGATCGCGGATCCGGCGATCGCACCGATCACTGCCGGCCCGGCACCGGCGAAGAAGCCCTGCACCGCCGCACTGCTGCGCAGCCGATCGAACCGGGAGCCGCCGAGGATCACCAGGAGGAACGACGGCGCGAAGGCCGCCGCGGCGGCCAGCAGCCCGCCGCCGAGCCCGGCAGCGGCGTAACCGACCACGGCCACCGTCTGCACCACCGGCCCAGGGGTGATCTGGCCGAGTGCGACCGCGTTGAGGAACTGCCCGTCGCTCATCCAGTGGTAGCGGTCCACCGCGTCCGCCTGCATCAACGGGATGATCACGAAGCCGCCGCCGTATGACAGCGCCCCGACCTTGAACGCCACCCACGCCAGCGCACCCAGCCCACCTGCCGCCGGTGCCGCGAGGGCGAGCGGCACCGGCCAGGCTGCTCCGCCCCTGGGACGCGACACGGCGGGGCTGGTGCGCACGCCCATCTCCACCAGGCCGACGGCCACCAGCACGATCACCAGCCACGGGCCCGCCAGCGCGGCCGCCGCACCGCCCGCCAGCGCGTAGCCGACCCACCGTGCCCGCGCCGCGCGTCGATCGCCGGCCCGCTTCCAGCTGGCTGGTACCAGGGCTCCCGCCGCCTGCACCGCGACCGCCGCCACCGCGGCCCCTGCTCCGGCTGCGGCCCCGAGTACCCACAGCGGCGGATCCCCAGCCAAAAACAGCGCGGCCAGTGCCAGGATCAGCACCAGTCCCGGCACGATGAAACACACCCCGCCGACCAGCGCTCCGGGCGTGCCGCGCAGTCGCCATGCGGTGAGGATCGCCAGCTGGGTGGAGGCCGGTCCTGGCAGGAGATTCGTCGCCGCGATCCCGTCCTCGAACTCCGAGGCCGATATCCACCCCCGGCGCTGGACGCACAGCTGCCGCAGCAGTGCGATGTGGGTCGGGGGCCCGCCGAAGCCGATACAGCCGATCCGGCCCCACTCGCGAGCGATCACCCCCAGTCCCACCCGCGGCGCCCCCCGCTCCCGCTCGCCGTCCGCGGCATCCGCCATCGCCTCACTGGTCATGCACTGCACTCCTTGCCGACGCGCCCAGCACGCCTCTACGCCGAGCGGTCAGCTTCGCGCCTGGTCGGGACTGGCCGGCGGGGTCGGCCGGCGGGCGGGCTGGAACAGCTCGATGAGGTTGCCCGCCGGGTCGGTCAGCAGGATCTGGCGTCCGCCGGGACCGGCGACGACCTCGCTGCGGAAGGAGACACCGGCGCTGTGCAGCCGAGCGATCTCGGCATCGAGGTCGTCGTAGGTGAGGTGGATGCGATTGCCGCCCGCGACGGCAAGCTCCTTCGGGGTGGCACGGGCGCCCGAACTCGCCGCGCCCGACAGCAACAGCCGCAGCCGGCCACGGATCACGTCGGCGAAGGCAGGGACGGCGCTGGAGTGCAACGTGAAACCGAGATGGGCGGTGTAGAAGTCGATGGCGGCCTGCACGTCATCGACGAGGTAGCGGACACTGACGTATTCGTCGCGAGTGGTCATGGCTCGGACCTCGTAACGGTCTCGGGGGTGTTCAGGACCGGCATCAGGTACTTGATGCGGGCGTCGATGTCTGCCGCCGTGTGCTGAAAGGCCGCGTAGCCGGTCTGGCCGGTGTCACCGCCGGCGCCCGGGTCGGCCATGCTCCAGTGGAGGTGCCGCGAGCCGAACTCCGGGCAGACTTCACGGGCTTTGTCGCACAAGGTGATCACGTGGTCGAAGCGGCGGCCGACCAGGTCGTCCACGTGCTGGGTACGGCGACCGGACAGATCGATGCCGAACGACTCGCGCAGCACCCGGACAGCGTGCGGGTGCACCTGCGGCTTGGGAATGGTGCCGGCGCTGGCCGCAGTGACGCGGCCGGCGGTGTGGTGGCGCAGCAGCGCTGCAGCGATCGGCGAGCGGGCGCTGTTGCCGGTGCACACGAAGAGCACCGCAACACGGCGTGCCCGCGCCCGGATCACCGGACGAGGCGGCGGTGAGGGGGCCTGGCGCAACGCCGGGTGCAGGGCGGCACCGCTGGCTGCCAGCGCCTCGGCGCAATGCTCCAGGTCCAGGCGGTAATAGCTGTCCCGACCGTCGAAGCTGCTGCGCCTGGTCGTGACCAGCCCACCGCTGCGTAGCAGTCGCAGGTGGTACGAGACCAGGTTCTGCGGTTCCCCGACGCGTTCCACCAGTTCACGGACCCGCAAGTCGCCGTCGCCGAGTTCTGTCAGAAGCCGCCAGCGCAGCGGATGCGCTGCCAGCCGGACGAACTCCGGCGGCGCGACGGTCGCATCCTCGGATCGGGATCCCATACATCGAAAATACATCAAGCCAGATTGATGTATCAACACCGAGCTCACGAGCCCGCTCCGCGCTCGACACGGTGTACTGATTGCGCCGTCCGGCCCCGACCGCGACGCCTCTGTGAGGTCGTGCGGCCGGGGCGGGGCCGTCGGCTGTCGATCGCCGACTGTTGTGCCCGGGGGTCGGCTAGGCGTCAGGACGACGGGGTGCCGTACTGGAGGCCGCGGCCGTTCGTGCCGACGTAGACGCGGCCGAAAGTGTCGGGGTCGCCGGTGATGACACCGACGCCGCCGATGCTGCCCCACTGGTGGGCCTTGTCGTTGATGCGGAGCCAGGTGGCGCCCTTGTCGGTGGAGCGGAAGACTCCGGTGATGTTCTTGACGGTGCCGATCAGGTACTGGGCCTGGTACGAGGTGCCCGGTTTGGCCTTGCCGAAGCCGAGGGCGGAGGCGGACTGCACCGTTTTGAGCGTGGTGAAGGTGCGGCCGCCGTTGGTGGAGTGCAGCAGCCCCTTGGTGTCGTCGGCGATCCACAGGTCTCCGGCGACACCGGGGACGGCCGTGAGCCGGCCGTTGGGCAGGTTGCCGGCCCGCGCGGTGAAGGTCGCGCCGCCGTCGGTGCTGGCGTAGAGCGTGCCGCCGGACAGCGAGTAGAAGGCCTTCGCCGAAGCACGGTCGGCGACCACCACGGCATCGGTGCCCAGTGTGCCGATCCGTGACCAGCTCGCCCCCTTGTCGGTCGAGCGGTACGGGGCCTGGCCGGTCTCGGTCCACACGATGGTGGAGCCGTCCGCGGCGAGCGCGATGCGCCCGCTGTGGGCGCCGGCCACCGGCTCCGCCTTGAAGCCGCGCCAGGTGCGGCCGCCGTCGGTGGAGTAGGCGCCGTCCTGCTCGCCGCCCTTGCTGACGCGGACCATCGTCGACGGCTTGGACTGGGCGAAGTCGATGTCGGTGCTGTTGGCCATCAGCGGGTTCTTCAGCCGCCCGGCGGGCACCTTGGTCAGGTCGTCGTGACGGAAACCACCCTGGTCGCCCATGGCGGTGATGACGGTGGCGCCGCCCGGAGGGGCGATCGCGTCCATCAGCGCGGTCTCCTCAAGGCCGCGGGCTCCTGCGATCCAGTGGCTGGTGCCGCCGCTGTCGGAGGCGCCTGCGTCCTTGCTGCGCCAGATGCCGTTGCCGGTGCCGTACAGCACGTGCCCGGAGTCGAAGGGGTCGATGGCCAGGGCGGTCATCCAGTGCCCGGTGTGGGTGCCGACGTAAGGAGCGCCTGAGGCGTTGCGCACCGACTTCTCGGACAGCGCCTTCCAGGTCGTACCGCCGTCGGTGCTGCGGTAGATCTCGTCCTCGGGCCACCAGCGGTCGAGGGTGGTGACCATCACCGTGGACGGCTTGCGCGGGTCGACGGCCAGACCGGAGAACCCGTATCCGCCCTGGGACGGAGAGACGTTCTTCCATATCCCGCGGGCCGGCGCGTACTTCCACACCGAACCGGCCGTCACGCCGTTGGGGCCGAGGGCGTCGGTGTACGTCAGGTACAGCGAGCCGTCACCGGAGAGCACGCCGTGCTGCGGCATCTGGCCGGTGGGCTGCCCGGGAACGGCCTGCCAGGTGCTGCCGCCGTCGGTGGAGCGGTACAGGGAGGTGGACTTGTCGGCGACGCCGACGTAGATCGTCCTGCTGTCGGCCGGGCCGTACGTCACGAAGGAGATGCCTCCGCCGCTGCTCGCCCCGTCATGGACGGGGAAGGACGAGACCTGACTCCATGTCACCCCGTAGTCCTTGCTGCGCCACAGGCCGTTCTTGCGGGTGCCCAGCAGCAGCGTGCGGTGGTCCGACGGATCGATCATGAGCCGCTCGCCGGCCCCGCGGCCGTCCTCGTTGCCGCCCAGTTTGAAGGGGAGTTCGGTGCGCTTGAAGGTGCGGCCCCGGTCGGTGGAGCGCAGGATCGCGCCGTTCCCGGCCCAGTCGTTGGTGTAGGTGCCCGCCGCGAGGTAGAGCCGCTTGGGGTCGACGGGGTCGGTGGCCAGCGCGTCGATGCCCAGCAGGTTCCAGTCCTTCTCGCCCAACCAGTCGGTCAGCGGGATCCACTGCTCGGCCCCGGTGTCCCAGCGATAGGCGCCACCCATGTCGGTGCGCGCGTACAACAGCCCCTTCTCCCGCGGGTTGAACACCAGCCCGGTGACATAACCCCCGCCCACGACCTGGGCGTTCTTCCACACATACGACGAACTCGCAGCCGCCGTTTGCACCCCGCCGTCCCCGGAGGTCCCGCTCCCGGCCACCTTCACCAGCTTCCACTGCTGCCCGGCACCACCCGCGCCGGGAGCCTGGACGACCGCCGCGCCCTCGGCCGCCGAACCACCCGAGACACTCAGAACCTGGCCACTCCTGCGGGAGGTGAGGGTCACGGCACCCGAACTGCCCACCTCATCGACCCGCCACTCCTGAGACGTGGCCGAGCTGTCGGTCTGCTGCTCGGCGGCGGCCGACTTCGCGGTCGAATTGCCCGTGATACCCAGCACCTTGCCGCTGGTGCGGTTCACCAGCTCGTAGTAGCCGCCGCCGGCGGGCTTGAGCCGCCACTGCTGGTTGGCGGTGTTCTGGTCGGTCCACTGCTGGATCCGGGTCCCGTCGGCCGTGGAGTACCCATTGACGTCCAGCACCTTGCCACTGCGTGCCGACACCAGCCGGTAGTAGGCGTCACCGTCGACCGTCGCAGCCTGCGAGTCCTCCTGCGCGAACAGCAGATACGGCACCAGGATGGCCGGCACACCGAGGACCAAGCCGGTCGCGGTCCACCGCCGACGGTGCCGCCCGCCGTTCGTGGGGTTTCTCATGGGGGGTGTTCTCCTTGCAGCCGTTCACCAGAGGAAGAGCGGACCCGATCATCGCGATGATCGAATCCGCCTCCTTGTGGTCACAGGGACTGCATAGGGTTGCCGTGAGATCCAAAACTTCTTTGACGTAGTGGTCGGCTCCGGAAGTCCTTTAGGGTCTGACCCGAGCCCTGGGCGCTCAGCCGGTGCGCAGCGCCTCCAGCAGTCGCCGCTGGCTGCACTCGCAGCATGATCAACCCCCGAAGGAGTACCGGAGCCGACCACTTGGCCGCCCCCGGTTGCGGCCTGGCGCGCCGAGGCAGCGGGCCGAGGACGGGCCCCGCAGGGACCCCGCCCCTGGCTGTCGGGTTCAGGCCGGATACGGCAGGTCGGCCTCCGATGTGCCGGCGGGCCGGGTGTGCGCGGTGGCGTTCGGGCCGCCGATCCGCAGTTGCCACGCGTGCGGACTGTCGGTGGTCACATGCAGGCGGTCGCCGCGGCGGCGCAGGTGGAAGCACGCCGTCTCACCGGCGCCGTCGGTGCTGGGGATCACCACGGTTCGCTCGGCGCCGTCGGCGAAGGCATGCACCCGCAGTTCGACGCCGTCCGCCCAGGCGGAGACCGGGTGCTGGTCGTCGGCGCCCAGCGCGATGACCGAGTCCGGGCGGGCCAGCAGCGGCAGGGTGTGGAAGCCGTGCTGCTCACGGGCCCAACGGGGACCAGTGACCTGAGCACCCGTCAGCACATTGGTCCAGGTGCCTTCCGGTACGTAGTACTCGACTGTGCCGTCGTCCGTGAAGACCGGGGCGACGAGCAGGTCGTCGCCGAGCATGTACTGCCGGTCGACGGTGGCGGTGGCCGGGTCGTCGGGGAACTCCAGCACCATGGCGCGCATCACCGGGACACCGGTGGTGTGCGCTTGCTGCGCGGCACGCTGGAGGTACGGGGCGAGGCGGTGCTTGAGCAGGGTGAACTCGCGGGTGACGTCGACGGCTTCCTCGCCGTAGTCCCACGGCACGCGGTACGACTTGCTGCCGTGCAGGCGGCTGTGGGAGGAGAGCAGCCCGAACTGCACCCAGCGCTTGAACACGGCCGGGGTCGGGGTGCCCTCGAAGCCGCCGATGTCATGGCTCCAGAAACCGAAGCCGGACAGGCCGAGAGAGAGTCCGCCACGCAGCGACTCGGCCATTGCTCTGAAGTGGGACTCGCAGTCGCCGCCCCAGTGGACCGGGTACTGCTGGCCGCCCGCCGTGGCGGAGCGCGCGAACAGCAGCGCCTCGCCCTCGCCTCGCTCGGCGCGCAGCAGATCGAAGACGGCCTGGTTGAACAGGTGGGTGTAGTAGTTGTGCATCCGCTCGGGGTCGGAGCCGTCGTGCCAGACGACGTTGGTGGGGATGCGCTCGCCGAAGTCCGTCTTGAAGCAGTCCACGCCCTGGTCGAGCAGCGTCTTGAGTTTGCCGGTGTACCAGTCGCGCGCGGCCGGGTTGGTGAAGTCCACGAGGGCCATGCCGGGCTGCCACAGATCCCACTGCCACACGCTGCCGTCCGCGCGCCGCACCAGGTAGCCCTCGCGCATGCCCTCCTCGAACAGCATCGACTTCTGTGCGATGTACGGATTGATCCAGACGGAGATCCGCAGCCCCTGCTGCCGGAGTCTGCTGAGCATGCCGGCCGGGTCGGGGAAGGTGTCGGAGTCCCAGGCGAAGTCGCACCACTGGTAGCCGCGCATCCAGAAGCAGTCGAAGTGGAAGACGCTCAGCGGGATGCCGCGTTCGGCCATGCCGTCGATGAAACGGCCCACCGTGGCCTCGTCGTAGTCGGTCGTGAACGACGTGGTCAGCCACAGGCCCAGTGCCCAGGCGGGCGGCAGCGCCGGGCGGCCGGTGAGCGCGGTGTAGCGCTCCAGGACCTGCTTCGGGGTCGGGCCGTACATGATGAAGTACTCCAGCGACTGGTCCTCGACGCTGAACTGGACCTGTCCGACGCTCTCCGAGCCGACCTCGTAACTGACCTTGCCGGGATGGTTCACAAAGACGCCGTATCCACGGTTGGTCAGGTGGAACGGGATGTTCTTGTACGCCTGTTCGCTGCTGGTGCCGCCGTCGGCCTGCCAGATGTCCACCGCCTGCCCGTTCTTGACGAACGGGGTGAATCGCTCACCCAGCCCGTAGACCAGTTCGCCCACGTCCAGGGTGAGTTGGCCGACCATGTGGTGACTGCCCTCGGCGTCGGTGACGAAACCGGTGCCGCGTTCGCCGGCGGAGGTCAGGACGCGTCCGCCGGCGGTGAACTCCAGCCGCCACGGCTGCTCCGTATCCACCCGCAGCGTCAGTTCGCCGGAGGTCAGTTCCCGTACCGCGCCGTCCTGGTGCACCTTGCCGGCCTCGGTATCGGCACCGGACAGCGTGAACTCCGGTCCTCGGCGCACCGATCCGGCATGGTGGGTGGTCCGTACGCCGATGATCCCCTCGGCCGGGGACCAGCACTCGACGGTCAGCAGCGGGCTGTTGAGGGTCTGCCCACGCCGGCTCACGTGTTTGACGGGTGCGTACAGGATCAGCCGGTGGTCGTCGGCGCGGACGTCGGCGACCTCGGCCGCATAGCGGGCGGTGCAGCCCGGACGCATCAGCCAGTAACCGTCCGTGAACTTCATGGGGCGGGTTCCTCCCTGCGCGCGCGGTGCGCGGTGATCAGGCCCCGGTACCAGTGGTAGCTGTCCTTGGGGGTGCGGTCCTGGGTGTCGTAGTCGATGTGGACCAGGCCGAAGCGCTGGTCGTAGCCGCGCGCCCACTCGAAGTTGTCGAGCAGCGACCAGGCGTAGTAGCCGCGTACGTCGACGCCGGCGGCGATGGCGTCGGACACGGCGGCGAGGTGGTCGGACAGGTAGCGGATGCGATCGGCGTCGTGGACGTGGCCGTCGGGGGAGACCGTGTCGGCCTCCGCGGAGCCGTTCTCGGTGATCCAGATCGGCGGCAACTGCGGGTAGTGGGCGTGCAGTTCACGGAGGAGTTCCGTGAACGCGGACGGAACGACCGGCCAGCCCATGGTGGTGTGCCGGGTGCCGTACGGGTCCAGTTCGGCCACGCCCACGTCCACGGCGGTGCGCTTGGCGGGGTCGGCCACCTGATGGGGCGCATCGGTCACGGTGAGGGGCCGGTAGAAGTTGATGCCCAGGAAGTCCAGCGGGGCGCCGATCAGGTCCAGGTCGCCGGGCAGCCGCCAGGGGCCGTCGGCGAACCCCGCCCAGGTCTCGGCCTCATGCAGGGGGTAACGGTCGGCGAGGAGCGGTTCCGTCCAGATGTCGTTGTGCAGGGTCTCTGCACGACGCAGGGCGGCGCGGTCCTCGGGCCGGTCGGAGGCGGCGTGGATGCGGTCGAGGTTGAGGGTGATTCCGATCTCCCGGGCGCCCGCGGCGCGCAGTGCGCGTACGGCGAGGCCGTGGGCGACCAGCAGGTGGTGAGCGGCGGCCAGTGCGCCGCTGCCCTCTTGGGCGCCGGGTGCGTGCCGCCCTTCGGCGTAGCCGACGAAGGCGGAGCAGTAGGGCTCGTTGAGGGTGATCCAGCGTTCCACCCGGTCCCCGTAGCGCTCGGCGGCGAGGGCCGCGTACTGCGCGAAGGCCTCGGCGGTCTCCCTGACGCGCCAGCCACCGCGGTCTTCCAGGGCCTGGGGCAGGTCCCAGTGATAGAGCGTGACGGCGGGTGCGACACCGGCGGCCAGCAGCTCGTCGATCAACCGGTCGTAGAAGTCCAGGCCCTTGGCGTTGACCGGCCCGGTGCCCTCCGGCAGCAGGCGGGGCCAGGCGATCGAGAACCGGTAGCCGTCGACGCCCAGCCCGCGCAGCAGGCCGATGTCCTCGCGGTAGCGGTGGTAGTGGTCGCAGGCGGTGTCGCCGGTGGCGCCGCCGAGGGTGCGGCCAGGGGTGTGGCTGAAGGTGTCCCAGATGGAAGGGCCGCGGCCGTCCTGGTCGTGGGCCCCCTCGATCTGGTAGGCGGCGGTCGCGGCTCCGAAGCGGAAGCCTGCGGGGAGGAAAGCACCCACGGAGGGATACCTCCACAAGGAGGAGAAGGGTCAGTTGGTGAAGCGCTTCGACGCTGTCACCGTCCAAGATGTCATGTCAATCCCTGGCAAGGAAGAGGGCTTCCTTGACTGCGGCCCCCTTGTTCGGTCCGAAATTCCTCATTAGCTTCATCATCGATTGAAGCGCTTCGACTGCTCAGCGTCCTCGTCCCGGCCGCCGGGATCCACACGTCTCTCAGGGGCTTCGCCATGACTGCTGATCTGCCCGCGCGCGTCCTGTTCGGCGCCGCCTACTACCACGAGTACCAGCCGTACGAGCGGCTCAAGGCCGACCTCGATCTCATGGCGGAAGCGAAGTTCACCGTCATCCGCGTCGGCGAGTCGGTCTGGTCCACCTGGGAACCGGAGAACGGCCGGTTCGAACTGGACTGGCTGCAGCCCGTCCTCGACGCCGCCCACGAGCGCGGCATCTCCGTGGTTCTCGGTACGCCGACGTACGCGGTGCCGCCCTGGCTCGCCCGGCAGTACCCGGAGATAGCCTCCGAGGACGCGAACGGAAAGCCCGCCGCGTGGGGCGGCCGTCAGGAGGTGGACTACACCCACCCCGCGTTCCGCTTCCACGCGGAGCGCGTCATCCGCCGGATCGCCGCCCGGTACGCCTCGCACCCCGCCGTCATCGGCTTCCAGGTGGACAACGAGCCCGGCACGCGGATCGCGCACAACCACGGCGTCTTCCAGCGGTTCGTGGACGATCTGCGGCAGCGCTACGGCGACGTGGAGAACCTCAACCACGAGTGGGGACTGACCTACTGGTCGCACCGGCTGAGCACCTGGGCGGACCTGTGGAAGCCGGAGGGCAATGCCCAGCCCCAGTACGACCTGGCCTGGCAGGCGTTCGAGGCGCGGCAGACCACCGAGTTCATCAAATGGCAGGCCGACATCGTGCGCGAGTACGCGCGGCCAGGCCAATTCGTCACCACGTGCCTGGCCTACGGCTCTCCCGGCCTGGAGGACGACGAGCTCACCGACAGCCTGGACGTCACCGCGGGCAACCCGTACTACGACATGCAGGACAGCCTCACGATGCCCGAGCCGCCGCGCGAGAAGCTGCCGCAGCAGTGGATGGCGTACGGGGCGTGGGCGCTGCACCACAGCGCCGACCGGATCTACTCCTCGCGACAGGAGCCGTTCCTGATCACGGAGACCAACGCCCAGGCCATCGGCGGCACCTCCGACAACCGGCCCGCCTTCGACGGGCAGTGGCGGCAGGCCGCGTGGGCGCTGGTCGCGCGCGGGGCCCGCATGATCGAGTACTGGCACTGGCACACGCTGCACTTCGGCACCGAGACGTACTGGGGCGGGATCCTCCCGCACAGCGGACGGCCGGGCCGCGTCTACGGTGAACTCGCCCGCCTGGGAGCGGAATTCGAGCGGGCAGGAGACCTGGTCGCCGGGATCACACCGGACGCCGACATCGCGATGGTGTACTCGGCGCCGAGCAAGTGGCTGATGCGCAAGTACCCGCCGCTCGCGACTTCCGACGGCGGTCCGGACGGAGGTGCTTACGAGGGCATCTTCGACCCGTTCTACCGGGGCGCGTTCGAGGCTGGACGCCAGGTACGCATCCTGCACACCCGTCAGTTGCACGACCCGCGCGGCGAATGCCCAGGCATGGCACCGGAGTCGGCGGCCGAGCTGCACCCCGTGCTCATCGCACCAGGGCTGTACGTGGCCGACGACGCGACGCTGGACTGGCTCGGCGCCTACGCGGAGGCGGGCGGCCACCTCGTCCTCGGTCCCCGCACCGGCTACGGCGACCATGAGGCGCGGGCACGCCACGAGGTGACGCCGGCACGACTGGTCCGGGCCGCCGGCGTCCGGTACGACGAGTTCAGCAACCTGCACGCCGACCTGCCGCTGCGCGCCGCACCCCACAGCCCGCTCCAGCTGCCCGCCGACGCGGTGGCCACCCGTTGGGTGGAGGGCCTGGCCGTCGAGGACGCCGATGTCCTGGCCGAGTACGACCACCCGCACTTCGGGCGCTGGCCCGCCGTCACCACCCGCCGACACGGCGCGGGCCGCGTCACGTGCGTGGGCACCGTGCCCGGCCGCAGTCTGGCCCGCGCGCTCGCCACGTGGCTCGCGCCCTCCCCGCGCAGCGGCTGGCAGGACCTGCCCAACTCGGTCACCGTCGCCACCGGCACCGCCCCCGACGGCCGGCGCGTCCACGTCGTCCACAACTGGAGCTGGCAGCCTGCCACCGCCCAGGCACCGGTGGACCTGACCGACGCCCTGGACGCCAGCGCGGTCCCGGCCGGTGAGCCCGTGCGGCTCGGTGCCTGGGACGTCCGCGTCCTCGCCGCCGCACCGGGGCCTGCCGCGCGGAACCAGTGACATCCGCCACCGCGAGCGAGCGAGCGCTGAAGCCGAGTCCGGCACCGAAGTGAACGGAACTACGGGAGGCCGGCCAGCACGCGGTCCGGTGTCAGGGGAAGCTCCCGGTACCGGACACCGGTGGCGTGGTGGACGGCGTTGCCGATGGCCGCCGCCGTACCGACGATCCCGATCTCGCCGATGCCCTTGCTGCCCATCGGGTTGAGGTGGGGATCGTCCTCGTCGATCCAGTGGGCCTCGACGGCGGGCACGTCGGCATGGGCGGGTAGGTGGTAGGCGGCCAGGTCTGCCTCGGTGAAGTCACCGAACGCGGCGTCCATGGTGCTGCCCTCGGTCAGGGCCATGCCCAGGCCCATCGTCATGCCGCCGATGAACTGGGAGCGGGCGGTACGGGCGTTGAGTATGTGCCCTGCCGCGTACACGCCCAGCAGGCGGCGGACCCGGACCTCCCCGGTGACCGTGTCGACGGTGACCTCGGCGAAGTGGGCGCCGAAGGCGTGCCGCGAGTAGTCGCTGTCGGCGTCCGCGCTGCCTTCCGTGTCGGCGCTCGCGGTGAGACCCGGCTCGGGCAGGGAGCCCGTGTGTTCCGCGAGAACGGCGCGCAACCGTGTGCACGCCTCGTGGACCGCCCAGCCCCATGAGGCGGTGCCCGAGGAACCGCCGGCCAGTGAAGCCGAGGGCAGGTCGCTGTTCCCGATCTCGGTACGGACCCGTTCCAGCGGGACGCCGAGGGCGTCGGCGGCGACCTGCGCGAGGACCGTGCGGGCACCGGTGCCGATGTCGGTCGCGTTGACCCGCACGACGAAGCTTCCGTCCGGCCGCGCTTGAGCGGTCGCGGTGGAGGGCTGGATCAGCACGGGATACATGGCGGCCGCCACCCCCGATCCCAGCAGCAGGGGGCCCGCGGAACGGGTGCCCGGCCGCGGATCCCGGTGCGACCAGTCGAAGCGCCGGGCGCCCTCACGCAGACACTCGACCAGATGCCGGCTGCTGAACGGTTTGTCGCTGTCCGGTTCGGTGTCCGGCTCGTTCGCGATGCGCAGTTCGACGGGGTCCATCCTGAGTGCCACGGCGAGTTCGTCCATGGCCGACTCCAGGGCGTACATGCCGGGTGCCTCGCCGGGCGCGCGCATCCAGGAGGGGCTGGGAACGTCCAGCGGTGTGACGCGGTGGCTGGTAGCCACCGTTGGCCTCCTCGGGGACGTACGCTCCCGGATGGTTCTCGGTGAGAGTCACGTCGTGGTCCTGTGCGGCGTACTCGACACGCACCGCCGCGGCACCGGACCGGGCCGCTTCCAGCGTCTCGGCGACCACCAGGGCGACCGGCCAACCGCGGTGCGGTACCCGGGAGTTCTGCAGGACGGCGAGTGTGGGGTCGTCGGGGGTCGGCGAGCCGGGGAGCGTTCTCGTGGGTGAGTACGCTCAGGACCTCGGGGAGCCGCAGGGCCTCGCTGGTGTCGATCGCGCGGACCGAACCACAGGCGACGGCGGCAGCCACGGGCCACGCGTGCACCCGGCCGGAGACGGTGGGTTCGGCGGCATAGCGGGCCAGGCCGGTGACCTTGTCACGGCCCTCCCGGCGCTCGGCGGGCGCGCCCAGTGCGGTGTCGGTGTCGGCCATGGAGTCCTCCTGGGGCTGCCAGTGGCGAGGCGGCTGTCAGGTGTTGGTCGGCGGCGCCAGCCTGGTCAGGACGTCGAGGGCGAGATTGCGGGCCAGACGCACTTTGTATGCGTTGTCGCGCAGGGGCTGGGCGGCGGCGAGTTCGAGGTCCACGGCACGCTCGAAGGCGGCGGCCGTGGGCGCGGCGCCCAGCAGGGCTTCCTCCGCGCGCCGGGCGCGCCAGGGCCGGTGGGCCAGCGCGCCGAAAGCGATCCCGGCGTGTTGGACGACGCCGTCGCCGGTGTGCAGGACCGCGGCGACGGAGGCGAGGGCGAAGGCGTACGAGGCGCGGTCGCGGGCCTTGCGGTAGAGGGACGGCAGCCCGGCTGCGGCGGCTGGTAGGACGACTGCGGTGATGAGTTCGCCGGGGCGGATCTCGGTGTCACGCTCGGGGTGGTCACCGGGCAGCCGGTGGAACTCGGCGGCGGGGACGGAGCGTTCGCCGTCGGTCCCGTACAGCTCGACGCGTGCGTCGAGGGCGGACAGGGCTACGGCCATGTCGGAGGGGTGCGTGGCGATGCACTGCGGGGAATGCCCGAGCACCGCGTGGTCACGATGGACGCCGTTCCGGGCGCCGCAGCCGCTGCCGGGCTCGCGTTTGTTGCAGGGTTTGCCGGTGTCCTGGAAATAGGGGCAGCGGGTGCGCTGGAGAAGGTTGCCGCCCGTGGTGGCGATGTTGCGCAGTTGCCCGGAGGCGCCTGCGAGCAGTGCCTGTGAGAGCACCGGGTAGCGGTCACGGACCAGGGGGTGGGCCGCGAGGTCGCTGTTGCGGACGGTGGCCCCGATCCGCAGCCCGCCGTCGGGCAGTTCCTCCACCGAGTCCAGGGGCAGTCGGCTGACGTCGACGAGGGTGGCCGGCTCTTCCACGCCGAGCTTCATCAGATCGACGAGATTGGTGCCGCCGCTGAGATACCGCGCGCCGGGATGCGAGGCGTACGCGTCGGCCGCCTCCTCGGCGCTGCCCGCGCGTATGTATCCGAAGGGCTTCACGGGATCACGTCCTGGACGGCTTCGACGATGTGCGGGTAGGCGCCGCAGCGGCAGAGGTTGCCGCTGAGCCGCTCGCGGATCTCGTCCGCGCCCAGCGGTACGGGCTGCCCGGAGGGGACGGCGGGGTCGGTGACGTGGGAGGGATGGCCGGCCGCCGCCTCGGTGACCGCGCCCAGGGCGCTGCAGATCTGTCCTGGGGTGCAGTAGCCGCACTGAAAGGCGTCGCGGTCCAGGAAGGCGCGCTGGAGCGGATGGAGTTCCTCGCCCTCCCCCGAGAGTCCTTCGACGGTGGTGATGTCGCCGCCGTCGAGGGCGACGGCGGGCAGCAGGCAACTGTTGGCACGGCGGCCGTCGACCAGGACCGTGCATGCGCCTCACTGGCCGTGGTCACAGCCCTTTTTGGCGCCGATGAGGTCGAGGTCCTCACGCAGCACGTCCAGCAGAACGGAACGGTGGTCGACGGTGAGCGTGTGCGGTTTGCCGTTCACCCGCAGCGTGACGTCCGAGTGGTGGCTGACGGGTGAGGCGGAGGTACCGCGCGCGACGTCGGAATTCATGAAGACCTCCCGTACGTAAAGGCCGTTGGGACACGTCGTTCGGAAAAAGGGGGCGCGAGAGCTACGGCAATGTGTCGTCCTCGTCCGGGACGCGGTGGACGGCAGCCTCTTCCGCGGAGGCCGCGCCGCCGTCGATGCCGACGTCTTCGGCGATCATGTCCTTCTCGGCGTCCTCGTGCGCGCCTTCGTCCGGAGCCACGAGGCGGCCCGCGCGGTCGGCACCCACCTCGGCGTCCAGCGGCTCCCCCTGCCCGCCCGGGAGATCCCCTACGCGGTCGTCCGCGTCGAGCTCCTCCAGCGCCGGATCCGTACGCTCCTCGGCCAGCCTCTGGTCCAGACTCTCGCCCTCGTGCTGCTCACGAGCGGTGGTGCCCTGATGCTCCACGGCGAGCGGACGCTCGGGGGGTGACCAGCCTTCCTCGTAGGGGTCGCTGCCCCGGTCGCTGAGGGTGTCCTCCGGGTCCAGGACGCCCTCGTCCTCACGGTCGTCGGTGCCTTGGGGCTGGTAGACCTCGTCACCCATGACGTCGTCGTTCGGGCTTCCCATGGCGCACATACCTTTCGGATGGATCCAGGTTCTTGCGTTCACGTATCCAGGCTGACCCCGTCCACACCTTCCGGCACGCCGGGGAGGTGCGCGGGGCTGGGCCGGGGGTTTGTGCGGGGGTGGGGCGGGTACCCGGGCTGCCTCCGAAGGGCGAGGGCCCGCGAAGTCGGAGGAGGCTCGCACGACCAGCAGCACAGAGACCGGCGGCATCACGGGTACGCCGGACAAGGACTGCAATCTCGTCTGGTACGTGGAGGCGTGCTTGGGCAACGCGCTGCGCCTGGAGAAGTACATCGCGGATGCGGAGCGCGACAAGGCGCCGAGGTCGCGGATCCTTTCCGCAAGGCGCAGGCCGACAGCTGAGGGACTCGGGAGAGGGCGTCGCCCCGAGCGCTCACGGTGCTCGGGCTCCCTGGCCCAGGGCTCGGTCCGACACGCGGGTAGCCCGGTCGGCGATGACGATGCTCGGTGGGGCTGGCCCGGCCACCTCTCGCCGCTGCTTTTCCGTCGCCGACTGGCTTGCTGAGCGCTTGTTTCCGCGTGTCCTCGTGCGGACGGTCAACGCGGGTGCGATGAGGACGACTTCGTCCTTGCCGCGGCCTTCCAGCTTGGCCACCAGGCGTTCCACGGCGTGCCGGCCCATGTCCTGTGCGGGGATGGCGACCGAGGTCAGCCGCACGGAGGCCTGGGTGGCGACCTGGTCGGGGCAGACCGCGACGACGAAGCCCGTGGTGCCCGGACGCTCGTCGAGGATACGGGCGAGGGTCACGGCCATCGCGTCGTAGCCGCCCTCGTGCCCTCGGCGGAGCCGGTGTGCCGTTCATACACTGCGCGGCGTCGAGGCTCTCCTCTTCAGCCTGGCCGCCCGGGGGAGCGGGCGGCCAGGCTGAAGGAGTGGCCGGTCAGGAGACCGTGCCGGTGACCGAATTTCCGGACCTGGTGACGTGGTAGGTCACCTTGGCTCCGCTGTAGGGGTGGAAGACCAGCGTCGCCGGTTCCCCGTCGCGGAGTGTCTTGAGGAACTCGGGGGTCAGGATGATCGTGCCGTTCGGGTAGTCGGGCGAGAACGCCTTGTTGAACTCCTGGTACGGAGTCCAGTCGGTCGGGCCGGCGTTGCTGCCGTCGGCGTACGTGGCGTGCATCGTGGCCAGGTCGTTGCCCCGGTACTGGGTGGGAACGGTGAACGATTCGGTGGTGCCGGTGGCGTCCGACAGCACCGGAACGTCGTTGGTGACGATGTCGATGTTCCAGGGCACCCCACTGGTGAACCGGGCCTGGAGCGTCGAGTTGACGCCGTATGCGCGGTTGCCGACCAGGTGGGTCAGCGCCTTGGCGGTGAAGGTCAGCGTGGTGCCGGAGACGGTGTAGTCCCGTCCCGGGAGCAGTCGGGTCTCGCCCTGCCACACCCCTCGCAACGAGGTGCCGTTGAGGTTGAGGGTGAGCGACTTGGCGGTGACCGGGCTGGACTTCGGCACGAAGACCTTGTCGAAGGAGGCCGTGCCCGAGCGGGTGGTCCAGCTCGACTTGATCGCGGCGAACAGGGCCGGGTCACGCCACTCGAGGGTGTCGCGGTTCAGATACGAGAACGGGTCCCACAGGGCGGTGGTGATGCCGTACCTGCGCGCCCCGTAGCCCACGTGCTCGTAGTACTTCAGCGCCTCGCCGCGCTCGACGCGGGAGGGGTGGAAGTGATTGGGGTATTCGAGCAGACCGTACTCGCCGATGTAGAGCGGGATGCCCTTGGCGACGAACGTGCGGTGCATGGCGGCGAAGGAGTCCTCCAGGTTCTTCTGCGCGACGTCGTCGTAGTGGGTGCCGCCCGCGACGTTCACGCTGAACGGGTACCAGCTGTAGAAGTGCACCTGCGCCACGAGCTGACGGTCGTTCAGCGAGGAGATCGTCTTGTACAGGTCGTCCATGAGGGCCTGTTCGCCACTGCCGAACTGCGTGGTCAGCGACAACATGCGGTTCGTGTTCGCGCCGCCCGAGGAGCGGACGATCGAGTGGAAGGAGAGCTGAAGCTCGCTCAGGAACTCGGTCTTCTGCGCGGGCGTGGCGTTGTCGAACTGCGGTTCGTTGATGCCCTCGAAGAGCAGGGAGCGCGGCTCGTTGCGGAACGCCGCGGCGATCTGCCTCCAGGTGGAGTTGAAGCGGGCGACTACGTTGTCGTGGTCGGTGGTCATCTTCGAGACCCACATCCACGAGTCGTGGTGGACGTTGAGCACGACGTACAGGCCGCTGTCCTGCGCCCAGTCGGCGAGCTGCTTGACGCGGGCCATGTAGGTGGCGTCGATAGCGTAGGGCGCGGTGGTGGACTGGTGATCGCTCCAGGTCACCGGGATGCGGACGCTGCGGAACCCGTCCTTGGCGATCTTCTCGAACGTCGCTTTGCTGGTCTGCCCGTTGCCCCAGGAATCCTCATTGGGTATGGCGTCCAGGGTGTTGCCCAGGTTCCAGCTGGGCTGCATCTGTGCGACGGCGTCCTTGGCGGAAGCCGGAACTCTGATCGCCGACGGTGGCGCCTGATTCGTGCCGTCGGGCGCGGCCAGCGCGGTGCCGCCGGTCAGGCCCAACATGACGACCAGGGTCAGCAGCAGAGCGGCCAGGCGGCCTGGGCCGCGGCCGCGGTGGTGTGCGGGTTGCCGTCTCAGCTTCACGTGTGTCGTTCCTTTCGGTCGGTGTCTGTTCGGTCGGTTCAGTGCTTGAGGGGCTCGTAGCCGAACCAGTCGAAGTGGACGGTGTCTCGCGCGGCGTACATGCCGATGACCCGGCCGGTGAAGCCGCCGGCGACCTCGGTCGACAGGTAGCGGCCGTCGAGGGTCGCGAGTTCGGTGAACGTGCCGTCGGGCTGCTCGACGCCGAGGGAGACGACGTCGGGTCCGGTGCACGGTCCGTGCGGAGGCGGCGGGGCCGTGATCGTGACGGCGAGGATCACCGGCCCGGCGGGCACGGGCTGCGTGGCGACGACCGTCCGCAACGAGCCGACGCGCGCGGTCACTTGGACCTGCGTGCCGGACACCTCGATCGCGTAATGGTGCCGTTCGTCGAGCCGGACGGCGAGGCCGCCGCTGCCGTCCGTGGCATCGACCAGAGTTCTTGCCCGGCACGTGGCATGCTGCTGGCGCCTGCCGGTGAACACCACGTCGGGTTCGTCCAGGGAACTGCCCCGCGCGCGGAGCGTCAGCCATCCGGGACGCTCCTTGGTGGTGCAGTGTTCGGCGGGCCGGTCGCGCAGGGAGATCCAGGACGGTCGCAGTTCGGCGAGTTCGAAATCGTCTCGCTGCTCTTCGACAGGGCCGGGGGAGAGCGGCCACGGGAGCTCGGGCAGGTCCAGGGCGACCTCGCCGACGACCGGCCAGTCGTCCACCCACGTCACGGGGGCCAGGAAGGTCTCCCGCCCGAGCACGTGCCAGCCCGGTGTGCCGCCACCCGGTCGGACGCCGAGCAGCACCATCCACCAGGAGCCGTCGGGGCCCTGGACCAGGTCGGCGTGCCCGGTGTTCTGGACAGGGTGGTCGGTGCCGCGGTGGGTGAGGACCGGGTTGTCCGGGCACGGTTCGAACGGGCCGGCGGGCGTACGGCCGCGGGCGATCGAGACGCCGTGGCAGCGCTCGGTGCCGCCCTCGGCGATGAGCAGGTACCAGTAGTCGCCGATCCGGTACAGGTGCGGGGCCTCCGGTGCTTTGGCGCCGGGCCCGCCGGACCAGAGGCTGTGCGGTGTGCCGTACGTCTGCCCGGTGGACGGGTCGATACGGACCTGTGAGACTCCGGCCACCGTGCACCAGCAGGTGCCGTCCTCGTCCCAGACCAGGTCGGGATCGATGCCGGGGACACCGGGTGCCCAGATGGGGTCCGACCACGGTCCGGCGGGGTCGGTGGCCGTGACGATCAGATTGCCGCCGCCCTCGCTGCAGTTGGTGACGATCAGCCAGAAGCGGCCGTCGTGGTGGCGCAGGGTGGGGGCGTAGATCCCGCCGGAGGACGAAGCGTCCGCCAGACGCAGTTGCTCCGGCCGGTCCAGCGCGTGGCCGATCGGTGTCCAGTGCACCAGGTCACGGCTGTGGAAGAGGGGTACGCCGGGGAAGTACTCGAAGCTGGAGCAGGCGAGGTAGTAGTCGTCGCCGACGCGGCAGACACTGGGGTCGGGGTGGAAGCCGGGGATCACGGGGTTCGTGGCGCGTGCGTCGGGCTGGTGCAGAGGGGGCACCCGATAGGTCCTCTCGTCGGTTCGTGATGCGGGCGGTGGGTCAGGGAGCGCCGGGGCCTGCGGGGGTGAGGCGGAGCAGGACGGCGGACGGCGCGGTGGGCAGGGTCAGGCTCAGCTCGGCCGTGTCGGGCCTCCAAGCGGGGACGGCCCGGTTGGCCGAGGGGTAGAGCAGGTCGACGCGTGCGGCGGTGTCCCGCAGGTGGGGCAGGTGAAGCGTCGCCGTGGCGTCGGTTCCGGGGCGGCGCCAGGCGGTGAGGTAGGTGGTGGCCGGAGTGTGCAGGGCCAGGGCGATCCAGGGGTCGTCCCAGGCGGGAAGGCCCAGTGGCCAGGACGGCACGGCGTGCGGCAGGTCGGCACGGATGGCCTTGTACGCCGCTACCGCCTCATGGACCAGGGCGCGGGCCTCCGGTTCGAGTTCGGGAATGCGGCCGGACAGATGGATCCGGCCGAGGAGCGCGTTGGTCATGGTGAAGGCCACCTCGTCGAGGGAGTCCTCCGGCTGCGGGTAGGCCCACACGGCGCCCTGCTCCGGGGGGACGGCCGTGGGCGCGGAAGCCGCGATGGGCGCGTAGAGGTGGAGGTTCTGCTGATCGCTGGTGGACTGCAGCTGCATCCGGGACAGCAGGGCGTCGTCCCAGCGCATGCCGCCGGAGGCGCAGTTCTCCACCACCAGATGCGGATAGCGGTCCAGGATGCCGTCGAGCCAGTCGAGATGCGCCCGGTTGTGGCCGAGCAGTCCGGCGCCCGGGGTCTCGCCGGGGTGGGCGCTGGTGCCGGAGCCGGGGTCGATGTTGTGGTCGAGCTTGAGGTAGCCGACGCCCCACTCGCCGACCAGGCGGTCCACGACCTGGTCCAGGTGGGCGCGGGCGGCCGGGTGGCGCAGGTCCAGGTGGTGCCGGCCGTTCTCCGTGACGCGGACGCCGTCGCGGCGGAAGAACGCCTCGTCGGGAAGGGACTTGGCCATGGGGCTGCGGACGCCGACCACCTCCGGCTCAAGCCAAAGCCCGGGCACCATGCCGCGCTCCCGGATCCGGTCCAGCACCTCGTGGAGCCCGCGTTCCCCGGGGAAGCGGGAGGCAGAGGCCTCCCAGGCGCCGACGCTGTCCCACCAGCCGTCGTTCTCGCCGTCGTACCAGCCGGCGTCGATGACGAAGTACTCCGCGCCCGCGTCGGCCGCCGCGTCGATGTGCGGCAGCAGCTTCTCGGTCGTGGGGTCGCCCATCAGGCAGTTCATGTAGTCGTTGAAGATGACGGGCAGGCCCTGGTGGTCGGTGTGCGGCCGGCGCCGGGCGCGGCGGTAGCGGGTCAGCGCGGCGAATGCGGCGTCGGGGCCGCCGTCGTCGCTGAAGGCGAGCGCGGCGGGTACGGTGCGGAAGGCGGCGCCGGGTTCAAGGGAGTGCCGCCAGCTGTGGTGGGTGTCGGTGGGTCCGAACAGTGCCGCGTAGGCCGCCCTGTCGTGCTCCTCGCATTCCCAGCGCCAGCCCCCGCCGTTGTGCTCGATCTGCCACACCCACGTACGGCCGGTACGCCGGTCCGTCAGGCCGCCCATGGGGAGGTGTCCGCAGCTGGACCAGGTGCGCTGTCCGTTCAGGATGAGGCCGGCTTTGCCGTGCCCGTTGCTCACGCGTCCGCTGTGGACCGGTGTGGTCCGGCGCATCGGCTGTCGTTGCCAGCGGCATTCGGTGAGCCAGTCGTTGTCCGCCCAGAGCAGGTCCGCGGCGTCGATGGCTGCCGGGTCCTGCGGGGTGAGGCAGCCCACCGCGAGCGAACTGACCGACTCCAGGTGCAGCGTGGTCTGCCCCTCGTTGCGCAGGGTCACCTCGCTGCGGAGCACCGGCACGTCGTCCGGTGATCGGTAGGTCACCTCCGCGACCAGCCCGGTTTGTGGATCCTGGAGGTGCACGGTCAGTGTGTGCCAGTCGCCGTCTCGGGTCGCGCGGTGGGCCCGGTGGCGCAGACGCCCGCCGAGATCGCTGTCCACGAGGCGGTTGCCTGACCAGCCACGGCCGTGACCCGCGGCCGTCACCTCCACCAGAGGCAGGGAGGCACCGGGGATGCGCTGCGCTTCGCCGGGCAGCCCGAGGTGCGTGAGGCGCGGGCTGCCGTCGCCGTCGAGGACGATCTCGAGGTGAAGGGCCTCGTGACCCCAGCGGACGGTCCCTTGTTCCTTGGTCATGTAGGCCCTTTCGAGGTCAGTGCCCGCGCAGCACCGCGCAACCACCGGGCGGCAGTTCGTGGGCGAGGGCGTCGGTGAGCAGGTCGTGGGCGGGCTCCGGCAAGGACACGGGTTCAGCGCGGTGATTGATCAGGAAGCGCCAGCGGCGGCCGTCCGGGGTGCGTCGGGTGACTGCCTCGACCTGCGGGGGCAGGCCCGGCATCTCGGGGCCCGCTCCGGCCTCGTCGAGCAGCCGGGCGACCAGGGCGCCGTATCCGGCGTCGTCGAGTTGGGTCGAGAGGTACCAGCCCTGCCCGGTGCCGAAACGGTGCCGGGTCAGTGCCGGGCTGCCGGTGAGCATCCCGTGGGTGTAGGCGGCGAGCGTCTGGGCGCCCTCGGTGTGCAGGGACTCGCTCCAGGCGGTGCCCTGTGTTCCGTCGGACAGGGTCATCCGCTCGCCGCGCCGCAGTGGCCGGTACTCCTCGACGCGGATGCCCAGTGCCTCGCGCAGGGGAGCGGCCGGGTAGCCGCCGAGGCGGGCGTGGAGGCGCTCGTCGACGTATCCGCTCGCGTGCTGGACGAGGAGCGTCCCGCCGCCGTCGACGTAACGGCGCAGATTCTCGGCCGCCGAGTCGGAGAGGAGGAACAGGGCCGGTGCGACGACGAGCGGGTAGCGGCTCAACTCGTGGTCGGGGTGGGCGAAGTCGACCGTGACGCCGGCGTCCCACAGCGTGCGGTGTGCCCGGCCGAGGGTCGCGTGGTAATCGAGCTCGCAGGAGGGCAGGCCGTCCACGCCGAGCGCCCACCAGGCGTCCGGGTCGTGCAGGACCGCAACCGACGCGGACACTGTCGATCCCGCCAGCTCACCGAGGCGGGCGACGGCCTCCCCGGTCTCTGTGACCTCGCGGAAGATCCGGCTGTCGGGTCCCGCGTGCGGCACCATCGCCGAGTGCCAGGTCTCGGCGCCGGCCCGGGATTGGCGCCACTGGAAGAAGAGGGCGCCCTCCGAGCCGCGGGCGATGTGGCCGAGGGTGTGGCGCAGGATGTCACCGGGGTCCTTGGCGAGGACCCGGTCGCCGTCGTAGACAGTGCTGGTGCCCTGCTCCATCAGCAGCCAGGGCCGGCCGCCGCCCAGGGAGCGGGCGCGATCCGCGTGGAAGGCGACATCGGCGGCTGCGGCCAGGCCGGGGGCGCCGGGGTACTGGTCGATGGTGACCACGTCGAGTTCCCGGGCCAGCGCCCACACGTCGGTGTTCTGGTACGCGGGCAGCATCAGGTTGGTGGTCACCGGCCGGTCGCTGTGCACGCGGATCGCGTCACGCTGCTCGCAGAAGGCGGCGGTGACCTCGTCGGCCCAGAAGCGGCGGAAGTCCAGGTCCTGGCCGGGGTTCTTGTGCCAGTTTGTCGCACGCGGTGGCAGCACCTGTTCCCAGGAGGTGTAGCGCTGACTCCAGAAGGCCGTTCCCCACGCCTCGTTGAGGACGTCCAGCGAGCCATGGCGGGCACGCAGCCATACCCGGAAGGAGGCCGCGGTGTGCTCGCAGTGGCACAGGGTGGCGTACTCGTTGTGCACGTGCCACAGCGCGAGGGTGGGATGGTCGCCGTAGCGTTCGGCGAGCGCCTCGGCGATGCGGCGGGCGGCGTCCCGGTAGGCGGGTGCGGTGAGGCAGTACGTGTCCCGGCTGCCGTGGATGAGACGGGTGCCGTCGGGCTGGACCATCAGCGCGTCCGGGTGGGCCAGGGTGAACCAGGGCGGCGGGGAGGCGGTGGGGGTGGCCAGGTCGACGGCCACGCCATTCGCGTGCAGGCGTTCGATGTGGGCGTCCAGCCAGGCGAAGTCGTAGCGGCCTTCCTCGGGTTCCAGCAGCGCCCAGGAGAAGACGCCGACGGTGGCCAGGTTGACTCTGGCCCTGCGCATCAGCTCGTCGTCCTCCTTCCACACCGGCTCGTCCCACTGCTCGGGGTTGTAGTCCCCGCCGAAGGCCAGGCCACCCAGGCGGTCGGTGATGCTGTGAGTCGTCATAACGGTTCCTCGGGTGCGGGGGGGTCGAGTCGTGCTCAGTCGGGCCGTTCGCCCGGTAGGGCGGCGTTCGGCCAGCCGATCATCTGCTCGACCGCGACGCGGCCCAGTTCCTGTGCGGGGCCGGAGACGGTGGTGGGGGCGGGTGCGTGTTGCTCGACGAGCTGCTCCGGACACAGGACCACCGACCCGCAGGCGGAGGGCTTCCGGTGTGCTGTCGAAGCGCTTCACTTCCAAGCGCAAGGTAACGGACGACTTTCGTGTGAAACAAGGGCCCCTATCGCGAGACACTTCCTTCTGCAAGGCCATTGACAGCTTGCGAGAGGAGATGCATCGTCGAAGCGCTTCGATAGTCAGGCTTCAGGGCCTGCGGTTCGCGTGGTCGCACTCGTACGATCCGGCCGTCGGCGCGTCTGGGGGACCCGCGCTGTTCTGCTGCCGATCAGCAGCCGAATGGGCACCTGGCGCGGGCCGCCCACGAAACCTTCCTCCGCCGCTCGGCGGAGCACTGGGCTTGAGGCGGGCGTTCAGGGCCGACGGGAGCGAACAGGCACGACGGACCATTGGGTCCCCCCCCGTCAGCACTTCGAGCTGACCTGATCCCGTACTCCTCGCACCTTGTCTCGATACATCCTATGTGTGGCTCGATTTCTAGGGTGCTGATCGGGCAGCCGTCCGGCAGAGTGCAAGGAGTTGTGTTGCGTGGCTAGACAGGGCGGCGTTCGTATCCGTTAATCCATCCTATGTATCAGTGGAGCGGGTCGATAGATCCGAGGCCCTCATGGGCTCCGGACCCACTGGCCGGGCCGCGATGCCGCCTTGCCCGTAGTCGCCAACTCCGGGCCGGGGTCAGGCGATCGCACAGGGCGAACCACAGTGCCGGAATCATGCTCACCCTCACCCGCGTACGCGGCGGCGGCCGCCGCCCACTGCCGCGGGCGCCTACAACCCGGCGGCCTGGGCGCAGTTGGCGAACGACTTTGGAGCGAAGCGCGCGATGCTGACTACCCGTCACCACAACGGCTACGTCGCTCGGCCGGGGTCAAGGTGGGTCCGTACTGCTCGCCCGTCGACTGGCGCTACCGCGGCTTTTTCGACGTCACCGGCACCAATTGTTGACCCCATGGCCTCGCTCACCTGAGCCGTTTCGCCCGCGCGCAGCAACCAGTGCGCGAGCCGTCCCATGCCCGACAAGGATCCCCGACCGCCGGACATGGGACCCAGCGCACCAACGACCAAGCAATCGCTCTCCCGTCACGGAAAGGGTGCAAGATGTCTTCCTCCGTCAGTAGACGGCGCCTCCTGCAAGCAGCCGGGGTCACCGCCGCCGCCTCTGCCACCGGAACCCTCTTCGGCAGCTCGCCCGCCCGAGCCGCGATTCCCCCGGCGAGGGCTGACATCGGGGTCTCCGCGCACCCCTTCGAACTCGGCCAGGTCCGGCTCACCGCAAGCCGGTGGCTGGACAACCAGGACCGTACGCGGAACTACCTGCGGTTCGTCGACGTCGACCGGCTGCTGTACAACTTCCGCGCCAACCACCGACTGTCCACCAACGGCGCGGCTGCCAACGGCGGCTGGGACGAGCCGACGTTCCCCTTCCGCACCCATGTGCAGGGGCACTTCCTCACGGCATGGGCGCAGCTGTACGCCGTGACTGGGGACACGGCCTGCCGGGACAAGGCAACCTACATGGTTGCGGAGTTGGCCAAGTGCCAGGCCAACAACAGCGCCGCCGGTTTCAACGCCGGGTATCTCTCCGGCTATCCCGAGTCCGACTTCACCGCTCTCGAACAGCGGACTCTGTCCAACGGCAACGTGCCGTACTACACCATCCACAAGACCCTCGTCGGCCTGCTGGACGTGTGGCGCCACATCGGCAGCACACAAGCCCGTGACGTGCTGCTCGCCCTGGCGGGATGGGTGGACTGGCGCACCGGCCGGCTGAGCGGCCAGCAGATGCAGGCCATGCTGCAAACCGAGTTCGGCGGCATGAACACCGTACTGACCGATCTCTACCAGCAGACAGGCGACGCGCGGTGGCTCACCGCCGCCCGGCGGTTCGATCACGCCGCGGTGTTCGACCCGCTGGCGTCGAACCAGGACCAGCTGAGCGGACTGCACGCCAACACCCAGGTCCCCAAGTGGATCGGGGCCGCCCGGGAGTACAAGGCCACCGGCACCACCCGCTACCGGGACATCGCCACCAACGCCTGGAACATCTGCGTCAGCACGCACACCTATGCCATCGGCGGCAACAGCCAGGCAGAGCATTTCCGCGCCCCGAACGCCATCGCCGGCTACCTGAACCAGGACACGTGCGAGAGCTGCAACACCTTCAACATGCTCACCCTCACACGGGAGTTGTACGCGCTGGACCCGAACCGGGTCGCGCTGTTCGACTATTACGAGCGGGCGTGGTTGAACCAGATGATCGGGCAGCAGAACCCGGCCGACAACCACGGCCACGTCACCTACTTCACCCCGCTCACTCCGGGAGGCCGGCGCGGTGTGGGCCCGGCGTGGGGCGGCGGCACCTGGAGCACCGACTACGGCACCTTCTGGTGCTGTCAGGGCACGGGCCTGGAGATGCACACCAGGCTGATGGACTCCATCTACTTCCGCAGCGACAATACGCTGATCGTGAACCTGTTCGTGCCCTCGGTGCTCAACTGGTCAGAGCGCGGAATCACGGTCACCCAGACCACGTCGTACCCCAACAGCGACACCACGACCCTGCAGGTCACCGGCAACGTCAGCGGCACCTGGGCGATGCGCATCCGCATCCCGGGCTGGACCACCGGGGCCACCGTCAGCGTCAACGGCACGGCGCAGAACATCACCACCACGCCCGGCAGCTACGCCACCTTGACCCGCTCCTGGACCTCCGGCGACACGGTCACCGTCCGCCTGCCCATGCGGATCGTCATGCGAGCGGCCAACGACAACGCGAACGTCGCCGCGATCACCTACGGACCGGTGGTGCTGTCCGGCAACTACGGGAACTCCTCGCTCAGCGCCCTCCCGTCGCTGAACACGTCCTCCATCACACGGACCAGCAGCAGTGCGCTCGCCTTCACTGCCACCGCGAACGGCTCCACCGTCAACCTGGGCCCGTTCCACGACGC
This sequence comes from Streptomyces sp. NBC_00019, assembly GCF_045041015.1. Taxonomy (NCBI): domain Bacteria; kingdom Bacillati; phylum Actinomycetota; class Actinomycetes; order Kitasatosporales; family Streptomycetaceae; genus Streptomyces; species Streptomyces sp. NBC_00019. The sequence goes on along the minus strand of NZ_CP108302.1, from coordinate 450,233 downwards.
CCACGGCCACAACTACACCGTCTACTGGAACACCAGCAGCAGCACCGTCCGTCTCGCCAACGTGGGCAGCGGTCTCGTGCTGGGCATCCTGAACATGTCCACGGCCGACGGCGCCCGCGCTCTGCAGTGGACCGACTCGGGCACCGCCGACCACAACTGGCAAATGGTCACCGACGGAAACGCGGTCCGCTTCCGCAACGCCCACACCGGCAAGGTGCTCGGCGTCCAGGACATGTCCACGGCAGACGGCGCGACCGTACTGCAGTGGTCGGACACCGGCACCGCCGACCACAAATGGACGCTTCTCGACCAAGGAGACGGGACCTACAAGATCCGCAACGCGCACAGCGGCAAGTTGCTCGCCATCGCCGACAACTCCGCCACTGTCGGCGCGTTCGCAGTCCAGGACTCGGACAATGGCACTGCCGACAACCGATGGCGCATCGTGGCGAACTAGGGCCTGCCTGCCTCACAGCCCGGCTCATTTGATCTTGTGGCAAGATCACGGGATGCTACGACTAACCGACTTCATCATCGATTGCCCGGACACGATGAAGCTGGCAGCCTTCTACTCCGAGGTGATGGGGCTCCCGGTCAAGGAGGACAGTAACGAGAACTGGGCCGGTATCCAGTTCGGCGAGATCGAACTGGCCTTCATCCAGGTGGAGGACTACCGCGCCCCGCAGTGGCCCGACGGCGAGCACCCCAAGCAGTTCCACATCGACTTCGAAGTCGACGACATCGAGGCCGAACAGCGCCGCGTCCTGGCCTTCGGCGCGACCCTGCAGCGGGACTGCACCGACCCCGACGGCTACGGCTTCCGTGTCTACACCGACCCCATCGGCCACCCCTTCTGCCTCTGCCGGAACAAGGGTGTCATCTGGACCGATCAGGGCCCCATCTGGCCCAAGCGCGGCTAGGGCGTGTGCCGGAGTGAGCTGAGCGGCGGCGTGACCTGATCGGGAAGGAGTGAGGTCTCCGGCAAGGGTTCTTCGACCAAGAAGAACCAGACACCGGAGACCTCATGGCCACTCTGGCGGTGACGCGGCGATGCTCGGGTCCCGGGAGCGCGGGTCAACCGGCAGTCAGAGTGGTCCACTTCTGGTTGGAGCCGCCGTGGCAGTCCCACAGCTGGAGCTGTATGCCGTCGGTCGTGGAGAAGCTCGGAATGTCGAGGCAGCGGCCGGAGGCGGGGTTGCGGTAGCCGCCGTTGTAGGGCTGCCAGACTTGCTGGGCGCCGCCGTGGCAGGCCCAGATCTGCACCTTGGTCCCGTTGGCGGTACCCCCGCCGGCGGCGTCGAGGCACTTGCCCATAGAGCGCAGGGTGCCGTCGGTGTAGGCGGACCAGACCTGGTTGGCGCCGCCGCCGCAGCTCCAGATCTGAACGGCGGTCCCGTCGGTGGTGCCGGCGCCGTTGACGTCCAGGCACTTGCCGCCCAGGTCGGACTGCACACGTGCGGGGGCGGGGGCGGGGTTCCTCAGCCATCCGGCGTTGTCCGCGGACTGGATGCCGCGGTGGAAGGCGTCGGCCATCTTCTGGTAGCCCGAGTCGTTGGGATGCAGCGTGTCGGCCAGGTCGGCCGTGGTCAGGCTGCTCATGTCCACGTATGCGACGCGCTTGCCCGCGGCCTGTGCCTCACTCACGATTTGGGGGATGGCCTGGTTGTACGCGGCACGGTACTGCTCTTCCGAGCCGCTGGTGGACACGACCAGGGAGGCCACGAGGACGGTCGCGTCGGGAGCGGCGGCGGCGATCTGGTTGACCAGCGACTTCAGCCGGGCGGTGGCGGTGGAAACCTGGTAGCTCTCGTTGAGGTCGTTGGTGCCGATCATCAGCGTCACGACGTTGGGCCGGTAGCGGGTCAGCGAGGCGTCGGCGAGCGCGGCGATCTGATGGATCTTGTATCCGGAGTGACCTTCATTGTCGGGGTCGGACATCGAACCGGCCCGCCCCGTGCCCACGAAGTCCAGCGGATGGCCGTCTGCCGCAAGCCTGTTCCACAACGGAGCCCGGTAGCCGTTGCCCGTACTGCTTCCCACACCCCACGTTATCGAGTCGCCCAACGGCATCACCCGCAAAGGCGTGGTCGAGGCGGCGGATGCAGGGGTCACACCAGCCGCCGTCATCCCGAGCACGGCAGCGACGAGTGCGATCAGGGGGAGAAGCCAAGGTCTTCTCATGCAGGAGTCCTCTTCTGCGAGTGATTGCTCGATCAACAGGGCTGAACGCCGTTCCGCAGCAGTGCGGCCGTAGCGCCTTCCCGTCGGCGTCGGCGGCCGACTGACGTGCTGACAGAACGGCGTGGGTGAAGAATGCGGCAAGGTCAAGGCTGACAACCTTCGAGGGCGAGCCGCACCACATCAAGAGTCGGATGTCACGTAGCCGGATCCGTGGCGCTCGTGGGCGGGCGGGGTCTTCACCAGCGTGTCGGCAGACCGCCGATGAACGAGGTGAGCCGGTCGGCGATGAGCCGGTCGTCGCGAGCCGAGTAATGCCAGTCGCAGCCGAGGAAGTCCAGGCCCGAGTCGTCGAGCAACCAGTGGCGGACGCGGCTGTCGCCGGCGTCGTTGCGCGCCTTGACCACCTGCTGGACATGGGCGGAGTACTGGCCGGCACCCACCGCCACGATGGTCGTGTCGGCCCCGTAGCGCGTGCGCAGCTTCTGGATGAAGTCGCCGTAGGCGCTGCGGTAGCCGGCCGCGAGGCTCTCCGGGGTCCACGGCTCACCGGGGTTGACGGCGGTCGAGAAGTCGTTGGTGCCGAGGTTGATCACCACGACCTGGGGGCGCCAGGCGCCCGGGTTCTGCCAGACGTCGCCCGACACGTTGAGCAGGGCACGGTCGTAGAAGGTCCGGTACGTGACGTCCGACCTGCCTCCGTTGTAGTTGCGCACCATGCCGAGGCCCGAGTAGCCGTTGATCTGGTAGTCGGCGTTCAGCTGTCGGGCGGTGAGGGCGCCGTAACTCACGTCGGAGTTGGTGTTCCGCTTGAGCTGGTCCGAGGTGCAGGTGCGCGAGGTCGAGAGGTTGCCGTAGCCCACCGTGAGGGAGTCACCGATGAACTCGATCTGGCGGTTGCGGGCGGCCGGTTTGCTCAGTACGGCACCGCCGGGCGCGGCGACGAAGCCTCCGAAGGCGCTGGTGTCCCAGGGGGTGTCGTTGCGTTTGACGAGTCGGACGGTGTGTGTGCTGTTCGACAGGCCGTTGATCCAGTGCGTGGTGTTGCCGGGTGTGACGAGTGTGGCGACGGTGGTTCCGTCGATCTGGACGTCGTAGTCGGCGGCCGAGTCGTTGAGCACGATGCCCACGCCGGTGCCGCTGACGCGGCCCTCGAAGTACACGCCGGGCCAGCTGAACTGCACGGTGTTTCCGGCGTCCTTGACCCGCCCCGCGGTGTGCGCCTGTGCCAGCACTCCTGTCGCGCGGACCAGTTGCCACTGTTGGTTGGCTCCGCCCCGGTCGGTGAACTGCACGACCTTGGCGCCGTCCGCGGTGGAGGCGTTCTGGACCTCGACGGCCTTGCCGCTGCCCCGGTTGACCAGCACGTATGACGCACTCGTATCCACGGTTGCCGCCTGCGCCGTCCCCGCGGCGCCCAGTCCCGTGACCAGCGCCGCCAGTAAGGCAGTCACCGCGGCCAGGACTCCCGCACGCCTCCCGCGTCCCCACCACGGCGCACTAGTTGTCGTATGCATGTCACCTCTCGTTGCTCGGGATCCGTTCGCTGGGTGTGGAGTGTCTACCCGGCACGCGCCCCGAGGCAGGGCTCAGTCGCGTTGAGATTCCGAACCGTTGGTCGACGTTGCTGTTGCAGGTCCTCTGCGCGAGGGTGCGTTGTCAGCGGCCGCGGTCGGTCCGCGTCCGTGCCGAGGCCCTCGGATGCCCACGAGGGAGCCGCTGTCCGGTACGCCCGAGGCGGCGACGAGGCGCATCCGGGGCACGCGTTGGCGCCCTTCCGCACCCGATACGGTCCCGGGTCCAGCCCGACACCACCACGCACAGAAGCCCTGCCACCGACTGGGCGACGTCCAGGGCGCGCGGCGCGTGCGGCCACGTCCAGCGGCCTGCGGCAGCCGCCCTGGCACCGAGTGCGGTTCCTCCATTTCCGTCGACGGCGCCGGCATCCATGGAGAACGGCTGCTCTTCTGCGGTATTGCGCTGAAGCCGAACATCGTGCAACCGGCGCGGGTCCGGTGCGCACGGCACGGATGTGCGCCGCCACGCCAGCGGCAGTGGGCTCGGTCGGTCACAGTGCGGTGAAGGTCCACAGCAGGTTGGTGCTGGTGTCGTAGGTCCACTGCTTGGTGACGGAGCCGGAGCCGACGTTGCCGCCTCCGTCGAGGACCAGTCCGGTGGTGCGGTTGGCGATGGAGTACCGGCCGCTGCCGCGGTGGGTGATCGTCCACTGCTGGTTGCTGCCACCGTTCCAGGCGGCCTGCCGGGCGGCCGAGCCGTCGGCGGTGGCTCCCCAGCCGTCGGCGACCATGCCGTTGGTGCGGTTGACCAGCCTGTAGTAGCCGCCGCCGACCGCCACTGCCTGCCACTGCAGGTTGGTGCTGGCGCCCGAGGTCCATTGCTTGAGGTTGGAGCCGGAGGCCACGTCGCCACCGCTGTCCAGGGCGAGTCCGTTGGTGACGTTGGTGATCCGGAAGTACGTCGCCGGGTTGAACTGGACCTTCAGCGAGGTGATCCGGTCGTTGTTGCCGGTGACACGAAGGTCGGGGTTGTCGGCGGTGAAGGTCCAGGCGGTGCCGGTGTAGTTGTCCCCGGAGTAGCCGATCACCTGGTAGCCGGGAGCCGGCCGGAGGGAGGAGAGGGTGCGCGGGCCTGGCCCGGCTGCGGTCAGGTCGGCCGCGGTGTAGTCGCCGAGGGGGAGGACGGCGGCGCTGCCGGTGTAGTTGACGTCCGTGAAGGCGGTGGCGCCGGTGGACGGCCGCAGGGCCGGGATCGTGCCGGAGAAGGTCAGCTTCAGGGCGAAGGCGCCCGCGCTGTACGGCGCCGAGGACGGCAGGGTGACGGTGAGGCCGGAGGCGCTCTGCGTCGGCGTGGGCAGATCGATGTAGGTGCCCGCGGTGGTGCCGAGGAGCTTCGCCGACGTCAGCGAGGAGAGATCGATCCGGTCCGAGGCCAGGGTCTTGATCGTCAGCGAGCTGCCGGGCCAGCCCAGGACGGTCGCGTACAGGACGTCGTCGGCCTTGGTGCGCGTGAAGCGGATGTCCTGCGGTGTGCCGGCGGTCGGACTGGTGAAGGAGCCGCCGCCCATCTTCGTCGGGCCCTCGCCGTACGCCGTCCAGGCCCGGGTCGCGTACACCGACTCGCCGAAGCGCCGGAGGTGGTCGCCGATACCGAGCAGGATGTCCTTCTGGGCCTGGGGGATGGTGCCGTCGGCCATCGGCGCGATGTTGAGCAGCACGTTCCCGTTCTTGCTGACCCGGTCGAGGAACGAGTGCAGCATCTGCTGGACGCTGTAGTAGCCGATGCCCTGCGTGTAGCACCAACTGCTGCTGGAGATGCTGTCGTCGGTCAGCCAGTACGGGGTGGTGAGGTCGGCCGGGCCGCCGCGTTCGTAGTCGAAGACCGCGCCCTTGGCGTGCATGCCGTCCTTGTAGGTGGCGACGACTTCACGGCCCCAGCTGTCGGCCTGGTTGTAGTAGTACGCCAGGAAGTTCAGGAGCTGTTGCTCGTCGACGGCGTCCAGGTTGAAGTCCTGCCACAGGATGTCGGGCTGCGCGTGGTCGATGACCTCCTTGAGCTTGTCGTACCAGAGCTGGTTCTCCGCGGTCGAACCCAGCTGCCCGTAGAGCTTCTTGAGACTGGCGTCCGTCTGGGCGGGGGCGTGTTCGTAGAAGCCGGTGAAGTTGTACGCGTTGTGCATGGCCACCAGCAGCTTGAGACCCTTGGCGCGGATGGCCGTGGAGAACAGCCGCAGCAGGTCGAGACCCGGGCCCTTGTTCACCGAGTTCCACTCGTTGGCCTGGCTGTCCCACATGGAGAAGCCGTCATGGTGTTCGGCGACCGGGCCGGCGAACCTGGCGCCGGCGTCGACGAACAGCTGAACCCACTCCTCGGGGTCGAACTTCCCGCCGGCCGACTTCAGCTTCGGCGCGAACTTCACGGTGTTGCCCGCGAGGTCCTTCGCCCCGTCGATGAAGTAGTGGTACGGCCATGCCGACGGCTGGCCGTAGGTCGCGATGTGGTGCCGGTTCGCGTTGCTGCCGGCCTGGTACATGTTGCGCGGGTACCACTCGTTGTCGTAGGCGGGAACGCTGAAGGCGCCCCAGTGGAAGTAGATCCCGAACTTGGCGTCCTGGAACCACTCCGGAGCCGGCGGGTGCTGGTCGACCGAGTCCCAGTCCGGCGTGTACGCGCGGGGAGCCGCCTGGGCGGCACCGGCACCGACCACGCCTCCGGAGACGGCCGCCGTGGCCACGCAGGTTGCGGAGGCCAGGAGCTGGCGTCTGTTGATCGAGCTCGGCATGGACACATCCCTGGTACGGAAGGGGGGCAGGGGGAATGCAGGGCCACGGATGAAGGTGGGCCATGCCGCCATGGGATGTCAACTAGCGTGCAGGGATGAAAGTGCCCATGGTGTCGGGATAGTTGTCGGAGTTGTCTCTATGTGGAGTGCATTGCGACCACGCAAACATGGCATGTTTTTGCGGCGGGTTGGCTTGTCGAGGACTTGATTCTTCAGGGCGGCGCCGACAGTTCGTCGATCCGCTGGGCGTCGGCGACCCCAACTGCCGTGCCAGCCTCTGGGTCGGTCGGACGATGCCGAGCGTGCCTGCGAGGTCGATCTGTGGCCCGGTCGGCTGGTCGGCGTCGTGGTGCATGACCTCTGTCCGAGGCGGAAGTGCGGGAGGCGACCCTGAGAGAGGCGCCCTCGGCCGGGATCAACGAACGTGGTGGCGGTGGGGGAGCTCAACTCGGGACTGCTCTCCCGCGACCGGTCCGCCGACCGAAGGCATGAAGTACGGCTGCCGGGATGCCCGGTCGGCTCTGGGCGCCCCTGCTCGGGCCATCGCCGTGATCGCCTTCCGGCACACGCATCGCCTTATCATCGACGTACTCTCGGCATTGGGCCTCCGGACCAGGTCGGACGAAACGTGGAACTGCATGATCAGTACATCCCGGACGGTCACTGGGACGATCGCCGCGCTCAGGGGTTGATCAGGTCGAACGTGCTCACGGGGCACGGTGGGGGAGGGATGAGCGGTGTCTCTGACGGACAAGGCCATTGAGGAGATCCGTGAGCTGATCCAGACCGGTGCCCTGCCTCCGGGGTCGAAGCTCCCACCGGAGCCGGACCTGGCCGCTCAGCTGGGACTGTCCCGCAACCTCGCCCGCGAAGCGGTCAAGGCGCTGGCCGTCGCTCGGGTCCTGGAGGTCCGGCGGGGCGACGGCACGTATGTGACCAGCCTCCAGCCGAGCCTGCTGCTGGAGGGGCTCGGCGGCGCGGTGGAACTGCTCCAGGGCGACTCGGTCGCGCTGCAGGACCTCATGGAGGTACGGCGGCTCCTCGAACCAATGGCCACGGCACTTGCCGCCCTCCGAATTTCCGACGCCCAACTGGCCGAAGTGAAGCGGCACTTGGACGCCATGCGGGAGGCCCGCGACGACGTCGAACAGCTCAACGCCCACGACGCCGCCTTCCACCGCGCCGTCGTATCGGCCACGGGCAACGAGACCCTCCTCACCCTCCTGGAAGGGATCTCCGGCCGCACCCTGCGCGCCCGCATCTGGCGCGGTCTGGTCGACGACAAGGCCGCGGGCCGCACTCTCGCCGAGCACGAGGCGATCTTCCATGCCCTGTCCGCCCGTGACTCCGCCCTCAGCCAGGCCGCCGCGCTGCTGCACGTGAGCAACACCGAGCAGTGGCTGAGGGAACACCTGCGCTCCGGCGAGCTCCTTCCTTTCGGTTCGACAGCGCGGACGTGACGCTGCCCGCTGCGGTGTCCTGCAACGCTTGGGACAACCGGTTGACGGCCTGTTGTCCGGCGGACGGGCTGTTCCATCGGCCGCGGTAGGGGGCGGACTGTGCCGCCTGCGCCCTGGTAGCACTTGTCCGCCCAGCAGGTGATGCCGGCCTGGGCGAGAGCGTTGATGATGCCGTGCTCGCGTGCGGCCCGGACGTCGTGGACAGCGCCGGCCAGGGCTGGTGAAGCCCAGAGGGGACGGCCCTTCGGGTCGGCTATTCACGCCAAAGGCCCGTACAACAAAGGAACTTGAGGCCGCCTGGTCCTGCGACTGTCCCGTCTCGCGAATTATGCGCGAGGTATTGACGCTGATCATCGGAACCCTATGATCCTGATCGACACGTCGACCCTTGTTCGTGATGACGAACACCTAGGGCCGCACCCGACATCCGGACAGCCCTGGACGGGGCAAACCGGAGCCGCTTGCTCGAGGATGACGAGGTCCATATGCGCAGACGTAGTTTCAGCCGCAGACATCCGTCGGCGGTGCTCGCCGCCGCGGTTGCGGCCCTGGCCGCGTTGGCGGCGCTGCTCGTCGCCGTCCCGGCTCAGGCGGCCACCACCAGCGACGTGCGCGGTGTTGCCTCGGGCCGGTGTCTCGATGTGGCGGGCTTCAGCCAGACCGACGGCGCGAACGTGCACATCTGGGACTGCCACGGCGGAACCAACCAGCAGTGGACGTCGACGGACAGCAACCAACTGACCGTGTACGGCAACAAATGCCTGGATGTCCCGGGCGGCGCAACGTCCGGGACCCCGGTGCGGATCTACACCTGCAACGGCGGTGCGAACCAGCAGTGGCGGGTGAACTCCGACAGCACGATCGTCGGCGTGCAGTCCGGGCTGTGCCTGGACGTCTCGGGCGGCGGTACGGCCAACGGCACCGCCGTACAGCTCTGGTCGTGCCACGGCGGCACCAACCAGAAGTGGACCGGCCTGTCCGGGACCGGCAGTACGTGTGCTCTTCCGTCGACGTACCGGTGGACCTCGACGGGTCCGCTGGCGCAGCCGGCGAACGGGCAGGTCGCGCTGAAGGACTTCACCACCGTGACGTACAACGGCAAGCACCTGGTCTACGGGACCACCTCCAACGGATCGTCGTGGGGCTCGATGGGGTTCAGTCCCTTCACGAACTGGTCGGACATGGCGACGGCCACCCAGACCGGGATGAACCAGCTCACGGTGGCGCCCAAACTGTTCTATCTCTCAACCAAGAACATCTGGGTGCTGGCCTCAAATGGGTGGGGTACCAACTGGCCCTTCGCCTACCGCACGTCCAGCGACCCCACCAACCCCAACGGCTGGTCCGCCCCGCAGCCGCTGTTCACCGGCAGCCTCCCCGAAGGCTCGGGAGGCACCCCGATCGACCCGACCATGATCGCCGACGACCAGAACATGTACCTGTTCTTCGCCGATGACAACGGCAAGATCTACAGGTCGACCATGCCGCTCGGGAACTTCCCGGCCAGCTTCGGCTCGTCGTACACGACGGTCATGAGCGACACGGTGAAAAACCTGTTCGAGGCGCCGGAGGTCTACAAGGTCCAGGGCCAGAACCAGTACCTCATGATCGTTGAGGCTCGGGGTGCCAATGAGGATCGCTTCTTCCGCTCGTTCACGGCCTCCAGCCTGAACGGTTCGTGGACCCCCCAGGCCGCCACCGAAAGCAACCCCTTCGCGGGCAAGGCCAACAGCGGTGCCACCTGGACCAACGGCATCAGCCACGGTGACCTGGTCCGCAACAACCCCGACCAGACCATGACCATCGACCCCTGCAACCTGCAGTTCCTCTACCAGGGCTACGCCACCAACACGCCGCCGAACACCGGCTACCTGCAACTGCCGTACCGGCCGGGCCTCCTCACTCTGCAGCGCTGACCCGCCCGACCCGCGGTGATCGCGATGTGGTGCGGTCCGCGAGTGGGCGACCGGGACCACTGCCGGCTCGGTGAACCGGCTGCCGCGAACGGCTACCTTGTCGGGTAGCGGCGCGGGAGGCGGGCCGAACATGAATATGCGTGCCCCGACAGTCAGGCAGCTGCGAGGACCGGCGGCGTGACCTGGTAGCACCGGCGGTGACGGATCACTGCCGATCCGCGGCACCTCCCTGGTGTGTGGTGATGTCGGTGAGATGACATCGGCGTGGGTCACGGCACAGGCCGTGACCCACGCGCGGGTTGTGCAACGCGCCTCCTTCTCGGGCGGTCCGGTCGGGGGACAGCCGAGTGCGGTTGGACGCCGTACTTGAGCGGCGTCAGGCGCGGGCGTGTCACTGGAACTGTGCGAAGAACCTCCAGATCTCTGCCTTGGTCCAGGTGGTGACGCCGCTTTCGCCGGAGGAGCCGTCGACCGGACCGGGTATGTGGCCGCCGTCGAACGCGGCCCATTGGACCGGGTATCCGGCACGGCAGCCCGAGTAAGTGGTGGTGATGTGCGTTCGGCTGCCCGGCGCGGGCTCGCGCGGGCTTTGGGCGGCGCAGCCGTTGTTGGCGACGAACTTGTCGCGCAGGGACCGTCCTTGCCCGATGTTGAGGACGTTGTCGCTGATGCCGTGGATTCCGAAGTAGGCGATGGGCTGGGTGCCGCCGCTGCACCCGCTGATCTGAGCGCCGGACATGACCGCGACGGCCCTGAAGGCGTTCGCCCGGCTGCATGCGAGCGCGTAGCTCATACCGCCGCCCCAGCTGAAGCCCGTGGCGAAACGCTGTGCCGGGTTGACACAGAGGCCGCCCTCGATGCGCCGGATCATGTCGTCGACGAAGGTGATGTCCTCACCGCCCGAATTGGCCCAGCCGTTGCCGAGGCCCTGGGGGGCGACGAGGATTGCGCTGTTGTTCGACTGTTCCTGTTGGCCGTAGTAGGACCAGGCGTTCCCGCTCGTGCCGCCCGAGGCGACTTCGCCGGCGGTTCCGCCCCGCCAGTGGAACGCGAAGATCAGCCGATAGGGGCGGCTGTTCTCGTAGTTGGCGGGAACTCGGAGGATGAAGCTGCGGCTCTTGCCGCCGCTCTGGATCGTGTGCGTACCGCTCGCCAGCGTCGGGGCGCTGCCGCATCCACCGGCTCCACCGGACGACAGCTTGATCATCTGCCATTGCTGGTTGGCGCCGCTCCAGTCGGAGTACTGGACGACGTTGCCGCCATCGGCGGTGGAGGCGCCCTGCACCTCCACCGCCTTGCTGCTGGTGCGGTTGATGAGTCGGACGTGGCCCGCGTCGGAGTCGGCCAGGCGGAACTGCTGGTTGGCCCCGTTGTGGTCGGCCCACTGCTGGATCGCGGCACCGTCTGCGGTCGAAGCGCCGGCCACGTCGAGAACCTTGCCCGAATGCCGGGCCTTGAGGCGGTAGAAGCCGTCGCCCGAGTCCACGAACTGCCACTGCTGGTTGGCTGCGTCGTTGCGCGTCCACTGGCTGACCCGCGCGCCGTCGGCGGTGGACGTGCCAGAGACGTCCAGCGCCTTGCCGCTGTTGCGATTGACTAAGACGTACCAGGCGTTGGTGTCCACCGTCGCCGCCTCGGCGGGCGCCGGATGCACCGCTGTGAGCATGCCGATCGCGAGGGTCGCCGCCACCACGGCGGCGATCCGGGACCACCAGCGGTGTCTGGGTGGAGGGGCGGGGGAGGCCGCACCATGGGTCTTCATCGACTCGCCCTTTCGTTTGTGGCAGGTCCCATCAGGTGCGGGTCCAGCGTTGGTTGCTGCCGTTCGAGCAGGAGTAGAGCTGGATCAGGGTGCCGTTGGCGGTGCCGCTTGCGACGGCGTCGAGGCACAGGCCGGACTGGACGCCGACGATGGATCCGTCGGAGTTGAGGCGCCATTTCTGGTTGTCGGCGCCCCAGCAGCTGTAGATCTGGACTTTGGTGCCGTTGCCGGTGCCGCCGGCGTCCAGGCACTTGTTGCCGTAGACCCTGAGCTCACCGGCGGCGGTGTACGTCCACTGCTGGTTGGTGCCGTTGTTGCAGTCCCACAGGTTGAGCTGGGTCCCGTCGGTGGTGCTGCTGCTGGGCACGTCCAGGCAGCGGCCCGACCCGACGCCCTTGATCTGTCCGGAATCCGAAGGGGGCGTGGTGGAGCCGCCGTTGAGTGCGCTGAGGACGGCGGTGTAGGCGGGCTTCTTGCTGCCGTCGCCGTTGAACAGCAGCGGCGTGTCCTGCGCTCGCCAGGAGTCGGTGTCGCGCACACCCCAGACGGTGATGCCGAGACAGCGCGGGACGGCCAGGCAGTCGTTGGTCACGTTGGCGTAGGTCGTGGCCGAGGCGCCCTGGATGTCGAGTTCGGTGATGGCCACGTCGACGCCGAGGGCGGCGAAGTTCTGCAGGGTGGTGCGGAAGTTGCTGTTGTAGGGGCTGCCGCTGTTGAAGTGCGACTGGAAGCCGACGCAGTCGATCGGCACGCCGCGCTGCTTGAAGTCCCGGACCATGGCGTACATGGCCTGGGTTTTGGCCCAGGTCCAGTTCTCGACGTTGTAGTCGTTGTAGCAGAGCTTGGCGGCCGGGTCGGCGGCGCGCGCGGTGCGGAAGGCGACCTCGATCCAGTCGTTGCCGGTGCGCTGGAGGTTGGAGTCGCGCCGGGCTCCCGAACTGCCGTCGGCGAACGCCTCGTTCACGACGTCCCACTGGGCGATCTTGCCCTTGTAGTGGCCCATCACGCCGTTGATGTGGCCGATCATCGCCTGGCGCAGGGTGCTGCCGCTGAGGCTCTGCATCCAGCCGGGCTGCTGGGAGTGCCAGGCCAGGGTGTGCCCGCGTACCTGCTTGCCGTTCTGCACCGCCCAGTTGTAGACGCGGTCACCGGCGGTGAAGTTGAACTGGCCGCGCTGCGGTTCGGTGGCGTCGATCTTCATTTCGTTCTCGGCCGTCACCGAGTTGAACTCACGTCCAGCGATGGTCGTGTACGCCGAGTCGCCCAGTCTGCCCGAGGCGATGGCGGTGCCGAAGTAGCGGCCGCTCTGCGCGGCTGCGGCGCCCAGCGTGCTCTCGGCGGCGTGTGCGGACGGTGGCGCGACCAGTGCGGCGACCGTGCCGAGGATGCCGGCGATCAGTGCCAGCAGCAGGCCGCGGATCTTCAGGCGGAGATCGGGTCTGGGAAGGGCGTACAAGCCCATGGCTGTTCCTCCAAGGCAGTAATTGCGGAATGGCTGAAGCTCGGGGAAGGTGTCGGCCGCTCCGGCTCGGCAGAGCGACGGGGCGGGCCGGAACCCGGGCTACACGGAATTACCGGGCGCGGCGGTCATGGGACGGCGCCCGGTCCGCCGTCGGGTGAGGCAGGGCGGGGGTGGCGCTGTTTCACAGGCACGGGCTCCGCCGCGGTTCAGCCGGGGACCGTCGCGTACCTCTCCCATGGCACGCAGAGCCTGGATGTGTTGGTGCGAACCTCACCGAGACGGAACAGGGTGGTGCGGTGGTCTGATGCGCGGTATCTGCGGTGTGCGGGGTTCTTCCGTGAAGCCACAGGTGTGCTCGGGGCCGACGCGGTTCGACATCTCGAACCACGTCCGGTCACCCAGTGAAGGGATGATTGAGGGATTGACGGTGAATCGTCAATACTCGACACGGAGAAAGTTTCCGTTTGGTTACCGCAACTTTCGGTGCCGGTCACCCCGCTCGGCCAAGGCTCCGGCATCGCTGTCGGCATAGGGGCACGGGTCCGGACCTGGGCGGTTGTGCGGACCCCGCTGACCCGACTTCGCTCCTCCGTACAGGCCTTCGGGGCGGCGAGCCGTACCGCGAACTTCCAGAGTGGCTCTTTGGTGCGACAGCTTGCCCTGCCGGCAGGGGAGGAGCTGTTTGTAGTCAGATCGGCGACAAGCCTTGACCGGAGGGCTCCGCATTCCTAGCTTGTGCCGTCAAGGTTCGGGAATCTCTTCGAAAGTTTCGAGCCTGTCTTGCCCTCGATACGGCCGCTCCCGGTTCATCGACGTCACCTCACCCCGCCCCTCAGGAGGCCTTCTGATGCGGTTTCGCCACCCGTCCCCGGTCCCTCTCAGACGCCTACTCGCCGTTCTCGCGCCTTTGCTGCTTTTGGCCACCTTCCTCGGCGCCCAGCCCGCCAGCGCGGCGACCGTAGACCCCAACGCCTCATATGTGCTGGTCAACCGCAACAGTGGCAAAGCCCTGGATGTCTACAACATGGCGACCAACGACGGCGCCCGCATCACCCAGTGGTCCAGGAACGATCAGGCCCAGCAGCAGTGGCAGTTCGTCGATTCCGGGGGCGGCTACTACCGCATCAAATCCCGCCACTCGGGCAAGGTGCTGGACCTCTACAACTGGTCCACCGCGAACGGCGGCTCGATCGTCCAGTGGACCGACCTGAACGCCACCAACCAGCAGTGGCGGCTGGCCGACAGCTCGGACGGCTACGTGAGGCTCATCTCGCGCCACAGCAACAAGGCCCTCGAAGTGCAGGGCGCCTCCACCGCCGACAACGCGAACATCGTCCAGTACGACGACTGGAGCGGCACCAACCAGCAGTGGCAGCTCGTCAAGGTCGGCGCCGACACCCCCGGCACGTGCGATCTTCCGTCGACATACCGCTGGACATCAACGGGGGCGCTGGCCCAGCCCAAGTCTGGGTGGGTCTCGCTCAAGGACTTCACCGTCGTTCCCTACAACGGCAGGCAACTCGTCTATGCGACCACGCACGACACGGGGACGAGTTGGGGTTCGATGAACTTCGGCCTGTTCACCAATTGGTCGGAGATGGCCTCGGCCAGCCAGAACACGATGTCATCCTCCACCGTCGCGCCCACGCTGTTCTACTTCGCGCCGAAGAACATCTGGGTGCTCGCCTACCAGTGGGGAGGGACCGCCTTCTCCTACCGGACGTCGAGCGACCCCACCAACCCGAATGGCTGGTCATCCCAGCAGACGCTCTTCACCGGAAGCATCACCGGCTCCGGAACCGGACCCATCGACCAGACGCTCATCGCTGACGGCACGAACATGTACCTGTTCTTCGCCGGTGACAACGGCAAGATCTACCGGGCCAGCATGCCGATAGGGAACTTCCCGGGCAACTTCGGCTCGTCGTACACGACGATCATGAGCGATACGACGAACAACCTGTTCGAAGCCCCGCAGGTCTACAAGCTCCAGGGCCAGAACCGCTACCTCATGATCGTCGAGGCAATCGGCTCGCAGGGCCGCTACTTCCGCTCGTTCACGGCCACCAGTCTGAACGGCTCATGGACACCCCAGGCCGCGACCGAGAGCAATCCCTTCGCCGGCAAGGCCAACAGCGGCGCCACCTGGACCAACGACATCAGCCATGGCGAACTGATCCGCACCAGTGCCGACCAGACCATGACCGTCGATCCCTGCAATCTGCAGTTGCTCTACCAGGGACGTAGCCCCAGCTCAGGCGGCGACTACGGTCTCCTGCCCTACCGCCCGGGTCTGCTGACGCTGCAGCGCTGACGGCATGACACAGATCCGGCTTCAGCAGGGAGCCGGCAGGGCGGGCTCGCCGGAAGGCGAGCCCGCCCGCGTCAGGCGACCGGCGACCGAGCGGGCATCCCGGCAGGGCGAGGACCGGCGAGTCCCTCCACCGGACACCAGCGGATGCGCCCGTCGACCAGGTCGAGTTCGAGCTCGGCGTCCCGCATGCCGTTCGCGGCCGACGCGGGGCGCAGCACGTCGTCGTCTGTCTCAACTTGTGTGCACCGTTGCTTGAGGGCGCGGCCCGTGGCCGCGCCGTCAGCCCCGTCGGACCGCTCCCAGTTGAGCGCGATGCAGGTCCGGGGCGGTGAATCGCTGTGCCACCGTGCGCAGGACGCGGGCCATCGCCTGGACGGGTGGGGTGGCGGGGCGTGCCGCGGCGCGGGCGAGGAGGATGCGGCGGGTGGGGGCCGGGACGTCGGAGGCGAACGGCAGGAGGCGTACGTCGCTGCGTCGGCTGGTGAGGGCCAGGCGCGGTGCGAGCGCGATACCGAGACCCGCGGCGACCATGGCCTGCGCTTCCTGGTAGTCGTGCGAGGAGTAGGCGATGCGCGGCTCGAATCCCGCCTGGCGACAGCTTCGGCGCAGGACGTCGGCGACGGGGTGGTTGTCGGCGCGGATGATCCACTCCTGGTCGGCGAGGTCGCCGAGGCGCACCGAGGGATGTGTGCGCAGGGGTGAGTCGGCGGGGACGACCAGCACCGTCGGGTCGTCCAGCAGGTGGGTGAGGGCGAGCGCCGGATCGTCGAGGCGGTTCCATTCGTAGTCCCAGAGCAGCCCTTGGTCCACCTCGCCGGTGTGCAGCATCTCCCTGAGTTCCGCGAGGACTCCGGCGCGTACCTCGATGCGGATGCCGGTGTGGCGACGCCGGAAACGCGTGAGCGCCAGCGGCAGGAGGGACGCGCTCGCCGTGGGGAAGGAACCGAGGCGCAAGGTGCCCTGGTCGAGGGCGGTGAAGGAGTCCAGGTCGGCCTGGGCGGCACGGAGTTCCCGGCGGATGGCATGACCGCGTTCGGCCAGCGCGGCTCCTGCCGGGGTGGGGCGGATACCGCGTGGCAGTCGCTCGATGAGGGGCTGGCCTGCCTCCTGCTCCAACAGGGACATCTGCTGGGAGGCAGCGGAGGTGGTCATCCCGAGGGCCTCCGCCGCGGCGGTGAGTGAACCGCGTTCGGTGGCCTCGGTGAGCAGGAGGAGGCGGCGGACGTTGAGCATGGCGACGACTTTAGCTGAGCTAAACCCAGGTGAAGCGAACTGCGATTGTTCCGAAGTCACGCCTCTGGGAAGGTCTCCGCAGTCGCCGAGCGGTGCACCGGCTCGCAATGCGCCGGTATCCGCCGCCTCGGCCCTTTCCCTCCCTCCGTTGATCCAGGAAGAGCCTCAGACGTGCACATTCCCGCGACCCTGGTGCGTGGCGGCACAAGCAAGTGCTGGCTGTTCAACCAGGTCGATGTCCCTGCCGACCGTGGCGACCTCGAAAGGCTGCTCGTCGCCGCGTACGGCGCCACCGACCCCGTGGAGTTGGACGGGGTGGGCGGCGCGACCCCCACCACCTCGAAAGCGGCCGTGGTCAGCGCCTCACCCGAGCCTGGCATCGACGTCGACTACCTGTTCGCTCAAGTCGGCATCGGGACGGGCTCGGTGGAGTGGACGAGCAACTGCGGCAACTGCGCCACCGGCGTTGCCCTGTACGCGGTGGCCAAAGGCCTGGTACCGGTCACCGGCGACGGTACGCGCGTGGTGATGCGCAACATCAATACCGGCGCGGTCCTCGAAGGGATCGTCGACACCTCCGGTGGCGTGGTGCGCCACTTCGGCCGCCAGACGGTACCCGGCACCCGTGCCGGCGGGGTCGCGGTCGGCCTCACCTTCCGCGACCCCGCCGCTACCACCACTCTTCTGCTTCCCACCGGCCGGCCCGCCCAGGACCTGCGGGTCGGCGCCGCCGAGCCGGTACGCGTGAGCATGGTGACCGCAGGAGCTCCGGTCGTCCTCGTCGACGCCGCCAGCGCCGGGCGCACCGGCGCCGAGTCACTGGAGCGGATGAGCGCGGACGTCCCTTGGCTGCGCACCGTTCGCCATACCGCCGCACCTCTGATGGGGCTGCTCCAGCCGGGCGAGGAACCTGGCGACGCGGTACCGAAGGTGGGCCTGGTCGGCCCGCCGGTGCCGTACACCACCACCCTCGGTGAACGGATCGGTGCCCAGGACTACGACGTGTCGGTACGCATGCTCACCATGAACGCCCCGCACCCCGCGATCGGCCTGACCTCTGCCGTCGCCGTCGCGGCGGCCGGACTGGTGGAGGGCTCCGTGGTCTCCCGGACCACGGGCGGCCCGACCGACGAATGGCTGCGCCTCGGCACGCCCGCCGGCGTCGTCGGGGTCCGCTGCACCGAGGTAAAGGAGGGCCTGCCGTACCGGGTCACCGTGCAGCGTGCCGCTCGTCTGCTCGCCGACGCCCGCATCTACGTACCGCAAGCAGGCACCCCGCAAGCTGCCTGAACCACGAGGCACCACACCTCGGTCACGCCGGCTCCCCGCCGCCCGGACCGGGACACCCTCGCGCCCTCGCGGCGCGCCACCCCGTCCCCACCGCACCAAGGACAAAGATGTCTGCTGAAGTGATCTCCATAGGCGCCCTGTTGGTGATGTTCGTGGTCGGCACCATGCTGCCGATCAACCTGGGCATCCTCGCCTTCGTCGCCACCTTCGCGGTCGGGACCGCCTCACTCGGCCTCACCGAGGACGAGATCTTCGAGGGGTTCCCGGCGAAGCTCTTCGTCACCATCGTCGGGGTCACGTACCTGTTCTCCGTCGCCCGCCGCAACGGCACCATCGACTGGCTCGTCGCCGCCGGGGTGAGGCTGGTACGCGGCAAGGTCGCGCTGATCCCCTGGGTGCTGTTCCTGGTGGCCGCCCTGCTGACGGCGTTCGGTACCTTCACCCCGGCTGCGGTCGCGATCCTCGCGCCGATCGGCATGAACTTCGCC
Source organism: Streptomyces sp. NBC_00019 (assembly GCF_045041015.1). Taxonomy (NCBI): domain Bacteria; kingdom Bacillati; phylum Actinomycetota; class Actinomycetes; order Kitasatosporales; family Streptomycetaceae; genus Streptomyces; species Streptomyces sp. NBC_00019. The sequence continues at coordinate 431,830 of NZ_CP108302.1, read as the reverse complement.
TACCGCTACAAGCTCAACCCGCTGGTCGTCGGCATGATGGTGATCAGCGGCGGGCACGCGGGCGCGTTCTCCCCGCTGGCCGTCTCCGGTGCCCTGGTGCTCGGCCTCGTCGACCAGGCCGATCTGCACGTCTCCGCCGTGGCGCTGTTCAGCGCCAGCTTCCTGATCAACCTGGTGCTCTCGATCCTCACCTACGCCCTCCTCGCCAAGCGTCCGGCCCCTCTGGCCGAGGGCGTGACGGAGGCAGCCGACGACGAGGACCTCGCCGTCTCCGGCAGGCCCGACTGGCGGCAATGGCTCACCCTCGCCTGTCTGGTGGCCCTCGTGGTCGGAGCGCTCGGCTTCCACTTGGAGATCGGTTTCCTCGCGCTGGCTGCCGGCGCGCTGCTGGCCCTGGTGGACATGAAGCGGCAGGAGAAGGCCGTGGACGGCGTCAGCTGGTCCACCCTGCTTCTGGTCGCGGGCATGATGACGTACATCGCGATGCTGGAGAAGGCCGGCATCATCGAGGAGATCTCCGCACACGCCGCGGGTCTTGGCGCCCCGGCCGTCGTCGCCCTGCTGCTGTGCTTCACCGTCGCCATCACCTCCGCCTTCGCCTCCTCCACCGCGATTCTCACAGCGATCATCCCCATCGCCGTACCGCTGCTGCTCTCCAGCCACCTCAGCGCCGCCGGACTCATCGCCGCGCTCGCCGTCTCCACGACGATCGTCGACACCTCTCCCTTCTCGACCAACGGAGCACTCGTCCTCAGCAACGCCCGTGGGGTGGACACCCGCCGCTTCTACCGCCAGGTCATCGGCTACACCGGCGGAATCGTCGCCCTCGGCCCGGTCGTCGCCTGGGGCGCCCTGGTTCTGCCCTGGTCATAACGCAAAAATCGACTACGGACAGCGGGGGACGCCGAGTTGGCTCGGGCGGCACGAGGAAGCTCTCGCCCTGGACGAGAAGACGCTGGAGAGGCGCCGTCGGGTGTTGGGTGAGGACCACGACGACACCCAGAAGGTAGTTGGACGGCTGGAGTCGCTGCGGGAGAAGCAGGAGAACGCCGGGGCAGAGGGGGGTGAGTCGTCGGGATCTCCTGCTGGGTGGCCAGCGCATCCCCAATGCGTCGAGGGCATCACGGCGTTCCGGGCGAGCGCCAACCGCTCATACGCTGCCACGATGCACCCCATGGATGTCGAGAACCTCAGCGGGCTTCAAGTGGACCGCGCGGATCCATCGGACTGGGCCGCGTTAGCCAAGATCGATTCCGTCGTGGCAGCAGGCGACCACGCACGACGGGACAGCATCCGGCGCTGGTGCGAACAGAGTGTGGTCCTGATGGCCCGAGACGCATCCGGGCCTCTGGGTTACAGCGTGCTGGAGTACACCTTCTTCGAGCAGGGCTTCGTCACCATGCTGATGGTCGCCCCCAGCGCCCGCCGACGAGGCGTGGGAGCACATCTCCTCCTCCGCCGGACCGCTCACCGGCGGCGCCATCCTCGCACTTGCCGACGGCTCCGACGGCTGGCGGTGGATCTTCTTTGTCAACGTGCCGATCGGGGTCCTCGCCGTCCTGCTCGGTCTGCGCCTGTTGCCACGCGTCGAGCGCTCCGGCCGCGGCTCGGTGGACGTTGCCGGTATCGCGCCGCTCGGCCTGGGCGTGCTGGCGGTCATGTACCCGCTGGTGCCGGCGGACGCCGGCGGCATCGGACGACTGTGGTGGCTCTTCCCGGTGGGCGCGGTGCTGCTCGCGCTCTTCACCCGGCGTCAGTTCCGCCTGGTCGCTCGTGACGCCCAGCCCTTGCTGGATCCGCGCCTGTTCACCACGGTGCGGGGCTACGCGGTCGGTGCGGCGTCGGCACGCTGTACTTCATCGGCTTCAGCGGGGTGTGGCTCGTTTTCGCGCTCTTCTACCAGGGTGGGCTCGACTTCACTGCGTTGGAGTCCGGGCTGGCGGTCACCCCCTTCGCCCTCGGCTCCGCCGCTGCCGCGGTGGTGGCGGGCCGGCTCGTGGACCGTTTCGGTCGCCTGCTTACGGTGTGCGGGCTGAGCGCCGTCGTCGTCGGTATGGGTGGCGCATCGCTGCTGCTGTGGCTAGTGGCGGACGATGTGGCGCCCTGGGTGGCCGCACCGGCTCTGTTCGTCGCGGGCATCGGCGGGGGCTTCGTGGTCTCCCCGAACATCACCATGACCCTGCGGGACGTGCCCGTCCGCATGGCAGGGGCTGCGGGCGGTGCCCTGCAGACCGGCCAGCGTCTCGGGGCGGCTGTGGGTACCGCGGTTCTGCCCGGCATCTATTACCTCGTCCTGGGCGGCACCGATCACTACCGCACGGCACTGGTCACCGCGCTCGGCGTGGCCCTCGTCGGCATGGCCGCCTCGCTGGCGCTGGCCACCGCTGACTGGCTGCGTGACCATGGCGGCGACGCTTCGCACCGCCGTTGCCCGGACGAGGTTGCCAACAGTCCTGTCCACTCCCGGCAGGGGTGAGCCGGTGGTCCCTGTGTCCCGATCGCGGCACGGCATCTGGGAGTTCAGACGGGTGCCCGTCGCAATTCAGGGCATCCGAGTGGCGGGCGGCACCTCGTCCAGGCGCGTTCGGACCGCGACAGTGCTGGTCACGCAATCTTGTTCGGTGCGGGCGACGGCAGCGTGTAGCCATCGTTCGCTGTCGGGCCGGTCGCCTGGTCCGGAGTCGAAGCGTCGAAGGGCTTGACCTCGGTGACGGGCATCGTTAACTTTCGTCAGGTCCGCCACTTGGACATCGTTCAGAATGTCGAACGGCATGGGCGCCCCGGTGAGCCGCTGAGCGGTGTCGGGGCGACGTTCCAGTACAACCTTCCGTCGAAAACGGCACGTGTGCAGTCATCCATGCGAGTGGGAGCGCTCCCACTTAGTCCGTACCTGCGGGCCGGCGAAGGCCTCGAAGGTCCGGAGCAGAACCTGCGGCCAACGGAGGAGCCATGGCACAGAGTCGGAAAGAGTCCCTGAGCGGGGACCGGAGATCGCCGAGCCGGAGGACCGTCCTGGCAACGATGGGAGCCCTGCCCGTCCTCCCCGCCACGGCGTCGGTCGCCCGAGCCTCCGAAGCCGGGGCCGCGGCGGTCGCTGCCACGGCGGTCATCGATGCGTCGGCGACCCGGCAGACGATCCGTGGCTTCGGCGGCATGACCCACTCGGCCTGGATCGGCGACCTCACGGCGGCTCAGCGGGACATGGCATTCGGGACCGGCGACGGGCAGCTGGGGTTCTCTGTGCTGAGGATCCCCGTGCCCGAGGACCGGGCGGCGTGGAACCGCGATCTGGCGACGGCGCAGCGTGCGGTCGAACGAGGGGCCGCCGTCATCGCCTCACCTTGGAATCCGCCCGCGTCCATGGTCGAGACCTTCGTCCGCGGCAGCCAGACCGACGCGCGACGTCTCAGGTACGACATGTACGGCGCCTACGCCCAGCACCTGAACGACTTCAACACCTACCTCCGGAACAACGGAGTGAATCTGTACGGCATATCGGTGCAGAACGAGCCCGATTACGCGCATGACTGGACGTGGTGGACCCCCGCCGAAATGGTCCGGTTCCTGCGCGAGAACGCCGGCTCCATCGGCACCAGGGTCATCGCGCCGGAGTCCTTCCAGTACCTGAAGAACATGTCGGACCCGATCCTCAACGACCCGGCTGCGCTCGCCAACGTGGACGTCATAGGGGCACACCTCTACGGCACGCCGTTCGCGAACTTCCCCTATCCCCTCTTCAAGCAGAAGGGTGCGGGCAAGGAACTCTGGATGACCGAGGTCTACTACCCCAACAGCTCGGATTCGGCGGACCTCTGGCCCCAGGCGCTCGACGTCGGGGAGCATATCCACCGGGCCCTGGTGGACGCCGAGTTCCAGGCCTACATCTGGTGGTACATCCGGCGCAGTTACGGCCCCATGCGCGAGGACGGCAAGATCAGCAAGCGCGGCGCCGCCATGGCGCACTTCGCCAGGTTCGTCCGACCCGGGTATGTGCGGATCGGAGCGACGGCGAATCCGGCGACGAACGTCTACGTCTCCGCGTACCGTGGCGGCGGCTCCACGGTCGTCGTCGCCATCAACAAGGGATCCGCTGCGGTGAGCCAGCAGTTCACCCTGGCCGGCGCCTCCGGTTCCAGTGTCGCTTCGTGGCTGACCGACGCGAGCAGAAACGTCGCGTCCCAGGGTACGAGCGGCATGTCGAACGGCTCCTTCACTGTCCTGCTGCCTGCTCGAAGCGCGATGACGTTCGTGATCCGCTGAACCAGACTCTTCGGGCAACAGCTGCCGGGGCGGCGGCCGCCGGGGAGGGGGGTGCCCTGCCCAGGCGTTGCAGGCAGTGCGTGCGCTGCAACGTTCGGCCCTTGGTAGGTCGTCACCTCCGGGAGCCTCCACCTCGTCGTCCGTTGTGCTTCCGCGGCGGCCTCGGTCATAGACCTACAGCGCGCAGGGACCGGCAGCACAGCGAAGAGCAGGAGGCCGGCTAGTCCGTTCCGAGGGGCGCGGACGCGGAATTGCCGGGGTTCACTCCCCTTCGCGGGCAGAAGGCGGCCGGCCGGCGACCCACGAGGACGACTCCCCGCTCATCTGTGAAGCAGCTATTTCAGATGGGCGCTTAGTTATCGCCGCTCTGGGCACTTGGGGATCGTCATCACAGCCGCCGCGTCCGCCCCTCGAGGGCACGTTTGCAGAGACGTGCGGAGGTTCGGGTCAGACCGCTAGGAGTGACGTGAACGTACACATGGGAGTGGAGGAGGAGTTCCATCTATTGGAGGTGGAGAGCGGGCTGCTCGTACCGCGCGCCGAGCATGTACTGCGACGGCTTCCGAGACGAAGCTTCACCGCGGAGCTGCACCGGTGCACCGTGGAGTCGAACAGTGGGGTGCACGCCTCGCTGGAGAGCCTGTACACCGACCTCTCTCACACCAGACGCAGGCTTGACGCGGCCGCCTCCTCGCTGGGACTGGCCGTGGTGGCCGCGGGCACGGCGCCGCTGGCGCCCGCCGCCTCTGGGCCTCCCACCGCCGACGCGCGCTATCGCCGTATGGCCGAGGAGTACCGCAAGGTGGCCGACGAGCAGGTCATCTGCAGCGCACAGGTCCACGTGGACGTACCCGACCGCAACACGGCGGTGGGCGTCATGTGCGCGATCTCCCCGTGGCTGCCGGTGCTGTTGGCGCTGTCCGCGAGTTCGCCCTTCTGGCAGGGGGTCGACACCGGCTACGCCAGCTGGCGCACGCTGGTGTGGCAGCGCTGGCCGAGCGCGGGTCCGGTGGGTTGCTACGCCGACGCGGCCGAGTACGACGCCGCCGTCGACGAGCTCGTCCAGGCCGGGATCATCAGCGATCCGGGGATGATCTACTTCGACGTACGGCCCTCCGCCCATCTGCCCACGCTGGAACTGCGCATCTGTGACGCGTGTCCGCGCGTGGAGACCGTAGTCCTCGTCGCCGGGCTGTTCCGTGCCCTGGTGACTGACGCCTGCGACCATCTGGGGGCCGGTCCGGCGGCCTGCAACGGCCACCACGAGTGGTTGCGCGGCGCATCCTGGCGAGCCGCGCGATCCGGGCTGGAGGGGACGTTGGTGGACCCCGAGACCCGTCGGGAGGCATCTGCCGCACGAGTCGTGCGCAAGCTTGTCACCCGTCTGCGTCCCGCGCTCGAAGCCCACGGCGACTGGCAGACCGTCGACGCGCTGACCAGGTGGGCCCTGGCGGAAGGCAGCGCCGCTCGGCGCATCCGTCACGTGGCCCAGGAAGAGGACCTGCTGGCCTGTGTCGATGTGCTGATCGCCGAGACCCGCGGCGAACGCAGGGACCGCCGGACATCCGCCCACAGCCGCAAAAAGACCATGCACCCCACCACGGGCCCGGCGGGCGCCTCCACCACCTCCGGGGCGCCGGAGTCCATCGCCCGTTGATCCGCGCCGCCACGCGCAGCCTTCCTCGACGTCACGGAAGGGGTTTCCCATGTCCAGCCATCCCGTCCGGGGCGCGGGCCGGGAGTCCCCTATCGGAGTGTGACCGACGAAGTACGCAAGGAAGGTGGCGCCGCATGTGCGGGCTGAGCGGTGAGATCCGCTTCGACGCCCGGCGACCCGACCTCGCGGCGTCGAGCTCAGCGGCGTCTTCAGCGGCCGTGTCTTTACCGGCGGCGGGCCATCGCGTGCGTCGAGCGCTTCTACGGCATGCTCGCCTTCGCCCTCGTCGAGTACCGCACTGGCCGCGTCGTACTGCAGCGAACTCGAACTCGAACTCGAACTCGAACTCGTCGAGACCTTTCCCGCGCGATCCGCCCTCTCCCGCACGCGGTCGTCACACGGATCGTCCCCGCCGGCGCGGGACGGCTGCTGCTGGCTCTGTCCGGCTCGTGGCGCCCCCCAAGGCGTGTGGTGGGCCCACGAGGGGTGTCCCTGCTGCGCACCCCGGGGTCTGCCCGCGATGAGGACACAGTCCCGCCCGGCCGCCTACTGATGCGTCCCGTCTCCCTGCGGCCGGTGGCGCGCGACGGCGCATGAGACGAACCAGCACACTGCGACTGCAGCGGTGTGCCGGTCGAGGAGTCGGCCGTCGGCGCCCCCGTATCGGCTCACCGCGTTCAGCACCGACCCGGTCGGCGCTGGAGCGGCCCCCTCGCGTACGTGGTTCACAACGCGCCCGCCAGTGGCGTGGCCCCGGCGTGCCGAAGCCGTCAACCATGGCAGCCGGATCCCGGGCCACCTGCCCGGCGTCGTCGAGGGAGATTCCGGTCCACCGGCAAACGCCCTGGGGAGGATGCGGCCAGTTTCGTCGAACAGTACGACCGACGGTCGGCCGGGCCGCGATGCCACGGCTTCGTCCCACATCGCGGTGACGCATTCCCCCAGACCACTGACCGCCTCAGGACCGGTGAGCAGCGAGAGGCACTTCTCCTTGCGGACGTGGTGCGCCTGCCCGTCCAGCGTGTGCACGGGGCGCGTGTCTCGGACTCTGGCACGCTGCTTGTGGACCTCCGGGGCTTTGAAGGTCCAGGGCTCCGAGCTCCGGCTCACGGATCAGAGCCCCAAGTCCCAGCGCAGTGTTCGTAACCCGAGCCCGCTCCAGGGTCCGGGCATCCCGGAGAGAGCCCCGGGGCCCACCCGGCCAAGAGCTCAGGGGCTCCTGACCGAGGGGCTCGCCCTGGATCTCACTCAGCGGCGGACGTCGTACCGGTCGAGGTTCATCACCTTGTCCCAGGCGGCAGCGAAGTCCCGTACGAACTTCGCGTCGGCGTCACGGGAGGCGTAGACCTCGCTGAGGGCGCGGAGTTGGGAGTGCGAGCCGAAGATGAGGTCGACGGCGGTCGCGGTCCACTTCACCTCGCCCGTGTCCCGGTCCCGGCCTTCGTACACGTTCTCGTCCGTGGCCGACGTGGACCATTGCGTGCGCATGTCGAGGAGGTTGATGAAGAAGTCGTTGGTCAGGGCCCCGGGCCGGTCAGTGAGAGCGCCGTGTGCGGAGTCCCTGTAGGCGGTGTCGAGGGCTCGCATGCCGCCGATCAGGACGGTCATTTCGGGGGCGGTGAGGTTCAGCATGTTCGCGCGGTCGAGCAGGAGGGTTTCGGGGGCGAGCTTCTCACCCGCCTTGAGGTAGTTGCGAAACGCGTCCGCCTTGGGTTCGAGTACGGCGAACGACTCCACGTCGGTCTGTTCCTGCGTGGCGTCCGAGCGCCCCGGTGTGAAGGGGACGGCCAGGTCGTGCCCAGCGTCGGCCGCGGACTTCTCGACGGCCGCGCAGCCGCCCAGGACGATCAGGTCGGCGAGGGAAACCCGCGTCTGGCCGGTCTGTGAGCCGTTGAAGTCCTGCTGGATCTGCTCGAGTGCACGCACCGTCTCGGTCACTTCGGGGAGGTCGTTGACCTCCCAGTCCTTCTGCGGTGCGAGCCGGATCCGTGCCCCGTTGGCGCCGCCGCGCTGGTCGGTGCCGCGGAAGCTGGCGGCCGAAGCCCAGGCGGTGGTGACGAGCTGGGAGACGGACAGGCCGGAGGCGAGGATGGTTCCCTTGAGAGCGGCCATGTCCGTGTCGGTGATCAGGTCGTGGTCGACCGGGGGGACCGGGTCCTGCCAAAGCTGCGGCTCGGGAATCCACGGGCCGAGGTAGCGCGAGCGGGGACCCATGTCGCGGTGCAGGAGTTTGAACCACGCCTTGGCGAAGGCCAGCGCGAACTGGTCCGGGTTCTCGTGGAAGCGCTGGGCAATCGGCCCGTAGACCGGGTCCAACTTCAGCGCGAGATCCGTCGTCAGCATGATGGGGGCGTGCCGCCTGGACGGATCATGAGCATCGGGCACGCTGTCCCGAGCTGAGGGGTCGGTGGGAGTCCACTGGTGGGCACCGGCCGGGCTCGTCGTGAGTTCCCAGTCGTAGCCGAACAGGTTGTCCAGGAACCCGTTGTCCCATTTCGTCGGCTCATGCGTCCATGCCCCTTCGAGCCCGCTGGTGAGCGCGTCGCCGCCGACTCCGCTGCTGCAGGTGTTCCGCCAGCCCAGGCCCTGCTGCTCGATGGGGGCAGCTTCGGGCTCGGGCCCGATGCAGTTGGGGTCGACCGCCCCGTGGCACTTGCCGAATGTATGGCCGCCGGCGATGAGCGCCACCGTCTCCTCGTCGTTCATCGCCATCCGCCCGAACGTCTCACGGATGTCTGTGGCGGCAGCCAGCGGATCCGGGGTGCCATTGGGGCCTTCCGGGTTGACGTAGATCAGCCCCATCTGCACAGCACCGAACGGACCGGCAAGTTCCCGATCCCCGCTGTAGCGCTCATCCCCGAGCCAGGTGTCCTCGGGCCCCCAGAAGATCTCCTCGGGTTCCCACTGGTCCTCCCGCCCGAAACCGAACCCGAACGTCTTGAACCCCATGGACTCCATGGCGCAGTTCCCGGCGAAGACCAGGAGGTCCGCCCAGGAGATCTTCTGCCCATACTTCTGCTTGACCGGCCACAGCAGACGGCGCGCCTTGTCCAGGCTCGCGTTGTCCGGCCAGCTGTTCAGCGGAGCGAACCGCTGCGCGCCGCTACCACCACCGCCCCGGCCGTCCGCCGTTCGGTACGTTCCCGCGGAATGCCAGCTCATACGGATGAAGAGTGGACCGTAGTGACCGTAGTCGGCCGGCCACCAGTCCTGCGAGGTGGTCATCACCTCGAAGACATCGCGTTTCAGCGTTTCCACGTCGAGGGTCGCGAACTCCTTGGCGTAGTCGAAGCCCTCGTCCATCGGATTCGAACGCGATGAATGCTGATGGAGAATCTGAAGGTCCAGCTGATTCGGCCACCAGTCCCGGTTCGTCCGGGGCCGGCTCGCCGTGGGGCTGGGGGAGGGGATTGCCGGATTCTCGCTCTCACTGCCGGGCATGCGCGCATCCTGCTTTCTGGTCGGATGTGTCCTTTTTCCGGTTGTTGTTCCTGACGTTGTTAGCTTTGCGGGAGCCGGGCAATCCGACACGCACGCGGAGGGCGCCATGGCGCCCACAGGAGGGAAACCTCGGCCCGTACCGCGGCAGGTGACGCCCGCGGTGCGGGACGCAAGCAACAGCTGCCAGCGGGTAGCCGGGTGCATCGGAGTTCCCGATGGCAGCGCAGGCAGGTTGAGGCCGCAGGCACGGGTCCCACCGTGTCCGCGGCCTCGGTCCCACGGCCGTTCAGCCGCAGCACGAGTGCCCAGAGCCTTCCGCGTAAACCCGGTGGGCGCCACGTTCACGGGGTGGCTCCGGCTCAGCGATGAGGCAGGGCCTTCCTGACGGCGGTGCAGTTCCAGGAGGGCGGCCCCAGGGGCGGAGGGATGCGTGGGGCGCACGCTTCGGGCGGGCGGCTGGGGGAACTCGTCGGTCGGAAATGACCTCCGACGTGAACAGGGGAGCCCGCAGATGTCGAATCCGCAGCAGCCGGAGCAGCGGCACAGCGAGAAGGGCGGCGGCACACCGCAGGAGAGCGGCGAAATCAAGGCACGGGAGACCGAGGCCAAGGGTGGCCGTGCTCACGGCACGGACAAGGGTGACAAGGAGGGTGGGCGCGGCGGGGGCGTGCCTCCGGACCAGCAGACCGAACACCCGTGATCCGATCCGAAGGCCCGTCGCTGAGCGGTGAAGCCGATGAAGACGGCTCACCGCAGTTCATATGAGAAGGGAGAAGCATCATGCCGGCCGGATCGAGTTCCAAGCGGGAGCGCCAGTACGAGCATGTCAAGAAGAGTGCCGAGGACCGTGGCGAGTCGTCGAAGAGGGCCAAGGAGATCGCCTCTCGGACCGTCAACAAGGAGCGGGCCAGGTCGGGTGAGTCGAAGACCGCCAGCAAGACTTCGACGCGTGACCCGAAGTCGGCGTCCCAGCGTGGTGGGCAGCGCTCGCACAGCGGTGCGGAGGGTCCGACCAAGGATCAGTTGTACAACGCGGCCAAGAAGCGCAACATCCAGGGCCGTTCCTCGATGACCAAGAAGCAGTTGGAGAACGCACTGGGCCGGTGATGGGGACGGGAGAGGAGTGCGGCGATCTCGCCGCCAGGGCCGGGGCCGGGCGCCCGCGCAGGCAGTGGAGGCGCGCGCCTGCGCGTCGCGGTCCGCCGGCCCCGGCCCTCCCTCACATACCGATCCGCGCCGCGATGACCGGTGCCAGCCGGTCCGCGATGACGCGGTGCCCCTGGTCGTTGGGGTGGACCGAGTCCGTCAGGTCGCCCGAACCCAGCCAGCCGGTGGTGTCGACGAAGGAGACCCGGGAGTCGCCGCCGTCGACGGCCGCCTCGACCGCCGCCTGGGTCTGCGGGACGTACCGGCCGCGGAAGGTCTCCAACGCGAAGATCCACGCCTGTGGGTACGCGGCGCGGACCTTGCGCAGCAGGCTGGTGTACGCCGTCTGGAACTGCGCGGAGCTGACTGCGTGGCCCACGTCGTTGGTGCCGAGGTTGATGACGACCGCGTTCGCCTGGTAGCGGGAGAAGTCCCAGTCGGGGGTGGCCGCGTTCGGGTTGAGCTTGGTGAACTGTCGCTCCAGGCCGACGCATCCGTCCGCCGCGGCGACCAGACAGGCGCCGCCCTGGGCGATTTGGGTGTGCTCGGTGCCGAGTCGTTCCCCGATCAGCCAGCCGTACGCGGTGCGGGCGTTCTGCGACGACGTCGTCCCCACCGTGATCGAGTCGCCGACGAACTCGATCAGCTTGCCGGGCGCCGACGGAGCGAACGTGGTGGCGCCGCTGTCGAGGACCAGTCCCTGAAAGACGGCGTCACCCCGGTAGGAACCGGCGACCACCTGGTAGTTGACCTGAAGGGTGTGGTTGCCGGCGGACAGCGGGGAGGGGGTCAGGTTCACCGTTCCCTTGACGTCGTCGTAGAACTTCACCGGGCCGTTGTCGATCCTCGCCCAGAAGTCGATCGTCCCGCGCTGCTTGAGCTGGACGGTCCGGCCGGTGAAGCCGACCCTGTAGTAGGCGCCCGCCCAGTACGGGGTGTAGGCGGTGGAGGTCCCGGTGTCCCAGCGGCCCACGAACTTGATGTTGGGGTCGCCGGGTTGCCCGGGAGCGGCCGCCAGAGTGGACGTGGGGTTGCCGAGTCGGGCGGCGATGACGGGGGCGAGGCGGTTCGCGAACTTGGTGTGGCCCGCCTCGTTGGGATGCCCGTTGCCGTCCTCGTAGTCGGTGCCGTCGGTCAGCCAGCCCGTGGTGTCGACGTAGTGAACCCCGCTGTCACCGGCGTTGGTGCGGGCGGTGACGGCCGCCCTGGTCTCGTTGACATAGCGCTTCTTGAGCGTCTGCACGGCGAAGAGACGCGCGTTCGGGTAGGTGGCGCGCAGGTCGGCGAGGAACTTGGTGTACGCCGACTGGAAGGCGGCGCCGGTCACTCCGTGGCCGATGTCGTTGGTGCCCAGGTTGATGACGACGGCGTCCGCCCGATAGCGGGAGAAATCCCACTTCTGGCTGCCCGTGCTCGCCGTCCTGAAGAACTGCGTGCTCAGGCCCGTGCATCCGGACTGGGCGACGAGGCAGTAGCCGGAACGGGCGATCTGGGTGTGGCGCGCCCCCAGTTGCTCGCCGGTCTTCCAGGCGTACGAGTCCAGTGCGAGCCGGTCCGTGAGCGCGCCCGCGGTGATGGAGTCACCGACGAACTCGACGAGCCGGGACGGGGCGTTCGGCGCGAGCGTGCGCGCACCGGGATCCAGCACCAGGCCCTGGAAGACGGTGTCGCCGGAGCGGTACGAAATGCGCAGGGTGTGGGTGCCGGCGGACAACGGCTGGGGAGTGAGGTTCACCGTGCCGCGCACCCCGGGGTGGAAGACGTCGGGGCCGCCGTCGATGCTGGCGTACAGGTTGACCGCTTCTCTCGCCTTGACCTTCACCGTGGTGCCGGTGAAGGCCGTCTGCAGGTAGGCACCGGTCCAGGAGGGCACCGCCGCCGTGCCGGCGCTGGTGTCCCAGCGCCCGACGTAGACGATGTTGGGGTCGGAGACCGAGCCGTCACCCGTCGCGGCCTGGGCGGGGGAACTCCCCGTCCAGGACAGCAGGCAGGCGACGAGAACGGCCGTGACGAGCGCAGGGAGGGTACAGGCGAGGCGGCGTAAAGAGGTGACGTGGGGGGTGGTCTGCACGGGATCCCTTTCGGCGTGAGGGTGGGAGCGCTCCCATAGGCAGCCTCTTGAGAGAAGCAATGAAACGGTTCAGCGTCAAGGGTTCGCGTCGAGGCGGGGACGCATTCGATTCAGCGCCACGGGTTCGCGTCAGGCCGCCAACTCACCGACAAGCAGTGGAAGTTGATCGAGCCGTTCTCTGCCGATCGGCGAGTACGGCCCGTACCCCGGACGGTTGCGGGAGCAGTTCGTGGGAGTGATCTGGCGGTTCCCTACCTGTAGGCAGTGGCGGGAGATGCCGGGCGAGTTCGGCCTGTGGTCCACGGTCTACGGCCGCTTCCGGGCCGTTAGGGACGCGGCGTCTGCACCGCACTGCTGGAAGGCGTGACCGCCGAGGCCGCCCGCCAGAGGAAGACAGACTTGCCCCTGGTCAGTGCGGGCTCCACCAGCGCCCGCGCCCATCATGACGCCGCCGGGAGGTGCATCGGTGAGGAGCAGATGAGAGTGCAGGCAGCGATATTGGTCGCACCCGCTCAACCGACCGAAGTGTTCTGTGACGCCTTGCGTGCTTCGGTGAGGGCTCGCTGCCTGAGGTTGCCGCCGAACAACTGAATCGTGGTGGCGGCCAGGATGTCGTCCCTGCCGATGGTCCGCCCGTCCCCCCTGCGGGTGGGCCGGGCCCGGAGGGAATCCTTGAGGAACGGGGGTGGGGCCGGTTCGCCCGACATCTCCAGGGTGACCGTACCGAAGCGTTTGACCCCGCCCTCGCGGACGACCATGGCCGCGTCCAGGGCGAGGTCCGTCAGGAACACGCTCGCGATTCCGTCCAGGTCGCGGACCATCGCTGGGACGGCCGTCGCCCTCTGGCTCCGCAGCAGCTTCTTGACCCCAGCCTCGAACCTGTGGGCGCCGACCACAGCACTCGGTTTGCGTGACCTGCTGCGCTTACGAGAAGGCACGATGACGCCCTCGGCGTCGTACAGGACACCGGTCAGGCCATGAAACGTCGGGCTGTGGTCGTACCACTTGGTCCCCACCTCGAGCTCGACGTTCCGGTCGATCGCCGAGAGAAGGTCCCCGGGAATCAGCTTCTTCCGGGCCTCCGCCGCCGCCTCTCTCCTCGCGCCGTCGATGATCTCCGTCAGCACTGTCCGTGTCACCGACGCGGCGGCCCACGCGGCCGACCGAGAGACGTGCATCGGGGTCACGTCCCTGAACACCGCTTTGACGAGAGAAGGCTTGAACGGCAAGACATGCATCACCGAGGCGGTCTCGCGACCGCTGCGTTCAGGGCGTGCGGGCTGTGTGGTCATCAGAAGGAATGCTCCCTGCTGTCGGAGTTATCAGAGGCCCACACTTCACCACGCAGCCCCCTCTCTTCCCTCATCCTCCGTCGCAGTGAAGTTCCCCCGAGATGCGGAGGAAGCTGACAGCCGGTCAGATGGGACTCATGAGAGGACCTATGACCATGGCTGCCCCCAGGAAATACTCGCTGGAGTTGCGTGAGCGTGCGGTGCAGATGTATCGCACCACCGAGCCGAAGCCACAGATCAAGAAGCTGGCCGTCGACCTCGGTGTGCATCCTGAGGCCCTGCGCGGCTGGATCCGGCAGGCCGAGGCCGATGCCGGCGAGCGCGACGACCGTCTCACCACCGACGAGCGGGCCGAGCTCGCCGCGCTGCGCAAGGAGAACGCCCAGCTCAAGCGGGCCAACGACGTCCTGCGGACGGCCTCAGCTTTTTTCGCGGCGCAGCTCGACCCGACCCGGCCCAGGTGACGGCGCTCGTTGACGAGCATCCCCGCCTGGGAGTCGAGTGCGTCCTGCGGGAACTGCATATCGCCTCTTCCACCTACTACCGGTGGCGCCGTGCGGAGAAGGAGCCGTGCGAACGGCGGCGCCGCGACGTCGAACTGACCGAGCGGATCAAGGAGATCCACACCGAGTCCGGCGGCAATTACGGCTCACCGCGCGTGCACGCCGTCCTCAAACGCGAGGGCGTCCACGTGGGCCGCAAGCGGGTCGAGCGCCTGATGCGCGAGGCCGACATCGCAGGGATCAGCCCCCGGCGGAAGGGCTTCACGCGCCGCGATCCCACGGCCAGCCTCGCCCCGGACCTGGTCAACCGGGACTTCACCGCACCGGCGCCGAACCGGTTGTGGGTCACCGACCTGACGATGATCTCCACCGGCGAGGGACCGTTGTGGCTCTCTGCGATCCGGGACGCCTTCTCCCGCCGGGTGGTCGCGTGGGAGACCTCCGCCCGCGCGGACGCCGACCTGGTCCTGACCACCCTGGAGTACGCACTCGCGTCCCGCGAGGTCGAGCCCGGGCAGCTCATCCACCACGCCGACCACGGCTGTCAGTACACATCCATCAAGCTCACAACCCGTCTGATGCGAGCGGGAGTTGAGGCATCCATGGGCTCCGTCGGGGACTCGTACGATAACGCCCTCGCGGAGAACCTCTGGATGCTCATCAAAACCGAGGGCCTCCGTGGCCGCACCTTCACCACGAGGGCCGAGGCGAACCTCGCGCTCTTCGAATACATCGACGGCTTCTATAACTCCCGCCGCATCCAGAAACGGCTCGGCTTCCTCAGCCCGATCGAGTTCGAGGAGAAGTACTACGCCGAGCAGGCGACGGCCGAACTAACGAACCTCAACACCCGTCAACCCCTGCTGACCAGCTGATCAGCGGCTCCCGTATGACGGGGGAACCTCACAGCGGCGCCCCACAGGGCGGCACGGCATCCCCGATCTTGTCGAACATCTACCTGGACCAGCTCGACCAGTTTGTTGAACAAGATCTGCTGCCCGAATACAACCGGGGCGGCCCCCGTCGCAAGAACCCGGCCTACCTGGCCAACAAATCCCAGATTGAGAAGGCCGAACGACGCGGTGACCTGGAATCGGTGAAGTCGCTGAAACAGCAGCGCCGCAGGCTGCCGAGCGGCGACCCGAACGACCCGGGGTTTCGACGCCTGAAGTACGTGCGGTATTGCGACGACTGGCTGCTCGGCTTCGCCGGGCCCAAACACGAGGCCAAGGAGATCAAGTCGCGGATCCAGCAGTTCCTGCACGATGAACTCAAGCTGGAACTCTCGGAGTCCAAGACACTGATCACCCATGCCACCAGCCAGGCGGCAAGGTTCCTTGGCTATGAAATACGGGCTCAGCACGAGGACACGAAACTCACTCGCGGACGCCGTGCGGTCAACGGCGTCATGGGTCTGTATGTGCCCAACTCAGTGATCCGTGAACGATGCGCCCGCTACATGAGAAACGGGAGCCCAGCGGCACGCGGCCAGCTCTTCCACGACAGCGATTTCACCATCGTCGGGAAGTACGGAGCCGAATACCGAGGGTTCGTCCAGTACTACCTTCTCGCTCAGGATGTATTTCGCCTGAACACGCTGCACTGGGTCATGGAGACATCGATGCTCAAGACCCTGGCCGCGAAGCACCGATCCACCGTCCCGGCGATGGCCCGCGCCTTCAAGGCGACCATCAGCACTCCGGTCGGCCCCCGGATCTGCTTCGAGGCCGTGGTGCAGCGCGACGCGGGAAGGAAACCACTGATCGACCGCTTCGGCGGGGTCCCACTCATCCGCAAGCGCACCGCCGTCCTGACCGACCGACGACCGACCATGGCCAGTCCCGGCAACGAGCTGATCCATCGGCTCCTGGCCGGGAAATGCGAAATCTGCGGCGCAGGAAAGGGACTTCAAGTCCACCACCTGCGGAAACTCGCCGATCTCAACAGGCCCGGTCGGCCAGATCGACCGCCATGGATGACCCTGATGGCAACACGGCGACGCAAGACCCTGGTGGTCTGCTCAGCCTGCCACCACAACATTCATGCAGGACGAGGCTCAGCTCTTCCCCGGAAGTAATCACTGGAGAGCCGTGTGCGGTCAAAGCCGCCTGCACGGTTCGGGAGGGGGCCGACGGAAAAGGACCCGATCCACGGGCACCTCGCCGGCGGCCTACCTCACCCTCAACACCCACGTGGCAGCAGGGATGCACCGCTACATCGCCGCCCACGACTGGCTCACCGTCTACCAGCTGCCCTCCTACGCACCCGACCTCAACCCGGTCGAAGGAATGTGGTCCATCCTCCGCCGCACAACCCTGGCCAACCGCGCGTTCGCCGACCCCGAAGACCTCATCACCGCCGTCCGGCAGGGCCTACGTAAACTCCAATACCGCAACGACGCACTCGACGGCTGCCTCACCGGCACCGGACTGCGACCCGCTCCACCATGACGACATCGCACATTCAAGGGCGGTCACCGTTTGTCAGGGAACCCGGAACCTCGCGCACGTCGGCCCGCGCTGTGCGAGCGATCCACACTCGTCCTGGGTTCCGTCGCCCGCGTTGAGGGCCTCGATGCTGATGCCAGCGGCCTGTGGTGGAAGGGACATCGGCATACTGACCCGCTGCTCGACCACGCCCTTGTCGTTGGGTCTGAGCTCACTTGAGTAGGCGTCGACCGAGTCGTGGACAGGCTCGGACAAGTCGGCTCTTACGGCATTTACATACACCTCGATGCTGGCTCCTGTCTCGACGCCGTCGGCATGAACATCGAAACTCAATTTCAGATGGGACCGGGGGCCGTCGACTTTGATGTTGGTGATGGTCGGCCGCCCGTTTCCCCCAGCAGCCTTGGCCGCGCCGATAACCGCCACGCCCAGAGCCACCATGTAGAAGATCACCCCGAAAATGAGGACCACGGTCTCCCACAGGTTGCCCAGCCGTGTGGGGTGAACGAGCAGAGCCACAATGCTGCACACGATGGCGAGGATGGCGCAGAGCGAGGCCACATAGATGGGCCACGACTCGTTGTTGAGGGCAACGAACACGACGTCGCTGCTGAGGCCAAGCAGGGTCATGACTCCGGCAACGGCGACGAGGGCGCCGGCCAGGATCTTGGCAACGTCGTCCAGGCGCTTTCCGATCCTGGCCTGGATCTCTTCGTGCGTCGGGGCAGGTTCTTGTTCGCTGCCCCTCTTCGGGACCCCGCTCATTGCCCTCCTCCTGACCGAAGGCCCTGGGTGGTCAGCCGGTCGTCCGGCTGACGTCCGGCCCTGGTGGAAGACGCTAGGTTCGCGCGCGAACCTCAGCGACCCGGGGCTGGGCCGGACAGAGGAACGATCAGGTGCTTGAGGGGAGTGGCTGGGGGAACGCTGAGCGCGGAATGGCCCGGACCAGTGCCGCCGATGGTGTCCGCAGTCCAATCGACCGGCAGGACGTCGGGGCTGCGCAGGGTGACCATGGACACCGACTCTTCCTCTACGACCACCTCCGGAAAGTCCTGATCCAGTGCTACGACAGCGTGGCGGAGAATTGGGCACTGCTTCCTGGTATGTCATGAGGGGATGATTGAGCCCTCTGCCGCCGCGCAACTCCGCCGGATCGCCCGTCGACGGGCCGCCAGGGATCATCGACGGCAACGCAGCCGCCCCATCGGGCCGGGCCGCGACACCGGTATCAGCCGACTGACGTGGGTGGCACTCGCGGCGTCCACGCTGCCGGGGCTGGCTGCACTGGTCGCCCTGCTGTTCACGTGGATGTCGGTAGGGCAGACCAACAAAGACCTGCAGATCTCCGAGCAGGGGCAGATCACCACCCGGTTCAACACCGCGATCACCAACCTGGGATCAGCATCGTTGGATGTGCGCCTCGGGGGCATCTACGCCCTGCAACGCATCATGCAGGACTCCTCCAGGGATCAGCGCACTGTCGTCTCGGTGCTGTCCGCGTTCGTACGCCAGCACGCGCCCGTTCCGGACAATGGCTTCAAGCCGGCAGAGGAGTACAGACCCCCTACCGACGTGGCGGCTGTGGTTTCCGTGCTGGGCAACCGGTCCGCAGACCGGGAGGTGACCCAGGACGGGAAGCCGCTGTACCGAGTTGACCTGAGCAGCGTCGATCTGCGCGGCCTGGAGCGCGAAGTGGGCCTCACAGAAGGCGGCATGCGCAGGCGCAGCACCTTCCGCTTCGCGTTCCTCACCGGCGCGGACCTCCGACACGCAGGCCTCGAGAATTTCGACCTCTTCGGCGCGTCCCTCGACAACGCGAACATGTCCGACGTGAACCTGCAGGACACGGACCTCCGGCATGCATTTCTCGGAGGCGCCAATTTGACCAACGCGCGCTTGGGCGCGGCCGTCATGACCGGCGCGGAACTCGGCGGAGCGAACCTTCACAACGCGCACCTGAGCAGGGCCGAAGAAACCAACGAAACCAGCGAGGCCGACTCGAGCGCCGACTTGACCCGCGCGTCCCTGATCGGCGCGAACCTGAGCGCCGCAGACCTGCGCGGCGTGGTCCTGATCGACGCGGACCTGACTGACGCGGACCTGACCGGCGCCGACCTGCGCGGCGCGGACCTGACCCATGCAGACCTGAGCAACGCAGACTTGACCGGGGCAAAGATGTCTGGCGCGAAGCTGGCGGGCGCCATCCTCGAGGGCGCACGCGGAGTGCCTTCTTACAGCCGTGGCGGCTCGCCGTGATCCTCCGGCCGCCGTGCGCGGACGGCCAGTACACGACGATCCGCGGCTGTCGGCGGCGCGGGACAAATCTATGACGACGGACGTGGCCGCGCATGGAGACAACCACATCGGACTGCTCACGCACGACATCACGAATTCAAGATCAGTAGCCACCTCCCGCACGCCCTCGTACCGTGGCAGCTGCGTCCCCCGTCCGGCTGCACCCCGTTCTCCCTAGCCCCTGCCACCGAGGAGGAGCGGCCGGCGAAGGCACGCAGGACGACAAGTGGGCGGCCGACCTGCGGGAGCGGCGAAGGCGTTCCATGCCCGGGGCACTTGAAGGTGCCCCGCAGAGCCTGCGGCAGCCGGCGAGCCAGGCCATGGTGCGCTCTACGGTCCTACGGTGACGGCCCAGTCGTTGCGAGGACTCCACTCCCTAACAGGAGTGGTGGGCTTGATCTGGTCAGAGGTCGGTGTCGTGCACGAGGCCGCCGGGTGGCGGGACGCGGTCAGCCGCGCAGTCGCACGCGACAAACCGGGCGACGTCGGCGATCGTCCCCGGGATACTGGTCGCCCATGGATGAGGTCGAAGTCGTCGTCGCCCATTCCGAGCGCACGACTCTGCGCGTCGGCGACGTGTTCCTGAAGGTGGACGCCGATCGGGCGCGCATCGATGCCGAGGTCGAGGCGATGTCCCTCGCGCCGGTCCCGACCCCGGAGGTCCTGTGGTGCAAGCCGCCCGTGCTCGCGATCGCCGCACTCCCGGGGACCACGCTCGGGAGACTCGGGGGGCCGTCGACCGGGTCGCCGGCGGCGTGGGCCGCGGCGGGCGCCGCCATCCGGAAGCTGCACGAAGCGCCCCTGCCGCCCCGGCCCGGCCAGGCCGGCCGGAGCATCGTCGCGCTGACGGCGGAACTCGACGACGAGTGCGAGTTGCTCGTGACGAACGGCGTCCTGCCCGCCGACCTGGTCACCCGCAACCGCCAGGTCGCCGAGGCCGCACTCCGGCCGTGGACTCCGGCGTTCACACACGGCGACCTGCAGATCGCGCACGTCTTCGTCGACGGCGACGAGGTCACCGGCATCATCGACTGGTCCGAGGCGGGCCAGGGTGATGCCCTGCACGACCTCGCCACCTTCACGCTCGGACACGAGGAGCACCTCGACGACGTCATCGCCGGCTATGGCACCGACGTCGACCTCGACGTGATCCGCGCGTGGTGGTCGTTGCGAAGCCTGCTGATAGTTCGCTGGCTGACCGAGCACGGCTTCGACCCCTTCGCGCCAGGCTGTGAGGTCGACGTGCTGAGATCCCGGATGTGAGGCTGCGCGGGCCCGACTGAACAGAACCCGTACTCGGCGGCAAGCCGCTCGGGGATGCGGCCTCGCCGATCACGGTGAGGTCCGGCTGAGTCGCCAGGAGGGCGGTCAGCCCGTCGCGTACGACGAGGTGGTCGCCGGCGACCAGGATGCAGTTTTGGGGCGTGGCCATGGCACCAGTACCGCTCGTGTGGCGCGGGCGGCGTCGTTCGGCGCACCGTTCAGCCGCGGCCGTAGTCGAAGTAGGCGATGTAGGGGCCCTTGACGGTACGGCCCGCACCGACCGCGAACCCGTAGGCTGCGTCGGTGCGCTGCTCAGCAGTCCATCGCTTCCAGTCCGCGAGGTGCACCAGCGAGTTCTCGCGATTGTAGGTCGCAGGGGTGCTGGCGGTGATCGCGCAGTGCGGCCGCACGATGCGGGTCGTGCACCAGCTCGACGTCGCAAGGACAACGTCGGCGAGGCCTAGCGGCACCAGTACCCTCCAAGAAGGGACGCAGAGGGCTGAGGCGTTCAGGCGTCGAATGGGAGCCCTGGCCTGTTCACGTTCGGGGCATCTGTACGCCGGATCATCTCCACAATCCGCACCGCCTGTTTCGTGTGAACGCCGGCGACGGCCCGTCAGCGCAACTGGAACCCATCGGCCCTGACGTGAGGCATGACCCTGCTCGTCACGCGGTACCGCCGGTTGGGGACGTCGCAGGACCTGGTGACGTGCACGACCAATGGCCCCGCCCATTCGTACCCCTTCTTCTCGCCGTGCCCCGCCAGCCTGTCGGTGAGGGCCTGCCCTACGCCGACGCCGCTACGGCTCAGCTCGTCATGGACGTGCTCGGCGAGCTCCACGTCGTAAGCGTTCGGCACCACTACCCGGCTCCGACTGCACACCACGGCTTGGCTGTCGCACTCACGCCGCAGCGCGTCGACCACCTCGACCGGTTCCTTCGGGAAGATCTGCGCCAGCAGCGCTTCCTCGACCCGCTCCAGAGTCCGTTCCCATCCCGTCAACGTGCCCATCCGACTCGTCTTTCCCTTCCGCTTCCAGGCGAGCATCGCGACCCGGGCACGACTGAGTGCTCATGCTCGGCTGTGGTGTCCGCGTCCCAGTCGCGGGTGTCCGCGACGCGGCGCATGACTCCTCTCGATCGGTGCCCCGCGGCAGACCGACCCGGCACTCGTTCTCGCTACCTGGATCACCGCACAGCGTCAGGCACCTGGCGGGAGAGGGGCACAACCGCGATCGGATCGTCGTAGCGGGCGGTGGAAGTCTTCCGCGGGGAGGATGCCGAGGATGGAGATGCCGGCCTCACCAAGATCACTCCGCCATCACCGAAAACCAGGTGGAGACGTGAGCCGGTGATATCGGGCGCCTCTCAATCTGTCTGTTACGTCAGCCGGGTCGTCGGGGCCTCGGGGGAGTGGGGGTAGGTGGCTGAGCGGTGTTGGAAGGAGAGGATCTTTGGGTTCTGGACGACGCCGTCGCGGATCTCGATGGCCTTTTTGATGGTGGTGTCGGTGTCCCATGCCGTGGGGCCGCTCATGACCTTGTGCAGGTAGGGAAGGAGCGCCTCGCTAATTTCCCAGGTGGCGGAGTTCCACAGGTGGGACGGGCTGTGATCCACCGCGTAGTAGTGGCAGCCGGATCCCACCGAGAGCATGGGCTCGCCGAACGTGGTCGGGCGGGCCCATGCGAAGCCCATGTCCTCGTCGCAGGCAACGTCGATGAAGAAGGTTCCCGGCCGGAAGAGGGCGAGTTCCTCGTCGGTGACGAACATGAGCGGCGCGTCGGTGTCCTGCAGGACACAGTTGACGATGATGTCGAACCCGGCCAGATACTCCGCGAGGGGCTGGGAACCGGCCGCGGTGACGGCCTGCAGGCGCGACGGATCGCCCTCCTGCTCCTCGAAGTGACCCATCACGACCGAGGGCATCGGTGACGCCACCGCTGCCGCGGCACGTTGGGTCAGCACGGTGACGTCGGAGACTCCCATGGCGCCCAGGCCCGTGACCGCTCCGCGCGCCGTGGCGCCGAAGCTGATGACCACCGCCCGCAGGCGGCGCCCGTAACTACCGGTCAGCCCGCCGAGCTGGAGGGCGTGCAGCACCGAGCAGTAGCCGGCGAGCTCGTTGTTCTTGTGGAACACATGGACGCTGAAGGCGCCCGTGGAGGTCCAGTGGTTCATGGCTTCCCAGGCGATCAGGGTCAGCCGATTGTCGATGCCGATCTGGGTCATCTTCTCGTCCTGCACGCAGTGCGGCCATCCCCACAGCACCTGGCCCTCGCGCAGCTCGGCGATGTCGTCGTGCATCGGTTTGGGCAGCAGGACGATGTCGCTCTCGGCGAGGAGTTGCTCGCGGGAGCGCAGGCCGGCGACGAGTGGTCGCAGGGCGTCGTCGGCGACGCCGAACCGTTCGCCGTAGCCCTGTTCGAGGAAGATCCTCTCGCGTATGGCCGGGGTGATCCGGTGGAGATGGTGGGGGTGCAGCGGCAGTCGGAACTCGTTCTCCTTGTGGGAGGAGGCGAGTACTCCGAGGCTCATCAGACTCATGTGGGGCGGCTCATTTCCGACCGGACGCGAAGTGCTCCGGCATTGCCGTTCCCCGAGGGCGACGCCGAAATGGATGACGGCGTGCGAGGTGCGCTCGGTAACGCCACCGTACTCCGGTATCGGTCGCTCAGCGGCCGCCGCTCGTTTGAGCTCGAAGGATGCGCAGGTCCAGGTCTCTGTGGAGGTCTGAATGAGCTGCCGGCGGGCTGGTGTTGCGAGGCGGCGCACAAGCGGCATGGCCGGGAGAGGTGGAGAGCACGTGCTGGGCGAGGCCGCGCTCGCGGGAACGTCGCAGACCGTGGGCCTGGACGTTCTGCGAGAGCGTGGCCTTGACGCCGTCATGGATCGCGTGGCAGTGCTGCCCCTGCTTGGTCTGCTGGTCGAGCCGGTGTCGCGTCTGGATGTCAGGTGAATCCCGCAGCCGTCACAGTCTCCGCGTCCCTCCAGAAGAGCCGAACCCTTGTCATGTGCCGGACTCGTTGTGATTCGGGTCCCTGCCGTCAGCTGGCGGAGAAGTAGTGGCCGTTGTCCAGATCGGCGAGCAGGCCGGGCTGAGCGGGTTCCCAGCCGAGGGTCCGGCGGGTGATGAGGTTGGACGCCGGGTAGTTCTGCGTGACGATGTTCGCGAGGAACCCGAAGTATCCCGGCACCATCAGTACGTCCGCGGGAACGCTGACGGCGGGCAGGCCCAGACGGCTGGCAATGGCCTCGGCGATCTCGCGGAGGGGGATGGCCCCGTCGCCAACCGCGTGCCAGTGTTTGCCGGCCGGTCCCTTCTCCAGCGCCAAGCGGAACAAGGAGGCGGCATCGCGGATGTGCACGGCGTTCCACAGGTTCGCGCCGTCTCCGGGGTAGCCGACGAAACCCTTTGCCTTCGCGAGCGCGATCAGCTGCACGAGGAAGCCGGCACGATCGGTCGTGCTGTGCGCGATGTTGGCAATCCGCACGACCGAAGACCGTACTCCCTGCTCAGCGAGGCCGATCACGGCGGTTTCCACGACGTTGCGAACCCGCAGGGTGCCCTGGTACTCATCGCCGCCGGGAAGGGCTGGGTCCTCCTCGGTGGCCGGTCGGCCCAGGTTCCCTGGCGAGCCGATGCTCCCCGCCGTGACCAGTGGCTTTCCGGTTCCCGCCAGTGCCTCGCCGTACGCGAGCATGATCGGGAGCTCCGCGGCGGCCACGGCGTCGATCCCGCCGGAGGGAAGCAGGTCTTGCCTGTGCGCGACGTGGATGACGCCGTCGGAGTCCGCAGCCGCATCCTTGAGTCCATCGAGGTCCTCGAGGTCGCCGCGACGCACCTTCGCGCCGAGCGCGGACACCGCCGCCGCGGCCGTGTCGGACCGGGCCAGGCCGGTGACCTCATGTCCGGCGGTGATGAGCTCGGGGATGATGTACGAACCGGTATGGCCGGTCCCGCCAGTGACGAAAACGCGCATGCTGCTGCTCCTGGTGAGAGTAGGTGGAGGGTCTGTTCTCCTCGTGCCGTAGATCGGCTGGCGTGATGTGGCGCGAGAAGTGGTGGTGCGGGTGCGGTCAGCTGAGAATGCTGACGCCGAGGAAGAAGTTGGGGTGCTTGACGGAGTGGGCGACGAGGCCCAGCTGCAAGAGGGTGACGTTCTTTAGCGTCCGCGCCAGTGTCAGCTGCCCGGTGTCCATCGGGCGCAGTTCCAGGCTCTCGGAGAACGCCGCGCGCGTGTTTTTGCCTGCGCCTCGTCGCCGGCGGTGGACACGGTCCAACTCCAGCCCCAACTCGGGACAGTCCGGAGGCTCCACCGATCCCGGAGCGGTTCAGGGGGCGCCGCTGATGGCGGGCCCGAGAAGGGGAATCACGAAACCGAGCTTCATCGCGAGGGTTTCCTCGGGCAGGATCGTTCGCCAACGTTGATATTCGACATCAGCGGGTCGGTGATCCATCAGCCGTGGTCAGGGCGCACGGCGCGCTGTTCGCCGACTGCTCGGCCCCGGGGGCTCAGCCGGTGAATTCGTTGATGCCGAGGGCGAAGTCCCAGTGGCCAACCCCGTTGCCGGCGAGGCTCACCGTGACCAGGCCCATTCCTTCGAGCCAGTGCGCCATTTTCAGGCCGCCGATGTCCAGCGGGCGCAGCCCGAGGCTCTCGATGAATGCCGCCACGTCCGTCTTGGCCTGCGCATCGTCGCCAGCGATGAAGACGTTGGGCCGGCCCTTCTCCAGGACATTACGGAAAATGGTGTTGAACGCCTTCACCACGCTGGCGCCGGCCGGGGCCACCTTGGCGACTTCCTGCGCGATCGAGGTCTCCTCGCTGTGGGCCAGTCCGTCGAACGTGGCGTTGAAGGGGTTGCTGATGTCGACGATGACCTTGCCCGCGAGGGCGTCTGCGTACTCGGCGACGACCGGAACGACGCCGTCGTACAACAGGGCCGTGATGACGATGTCCCCGGCCGGGACGGCGCCCCACTTGCCCGTCGTCGCGCCGCCGCCCAGAGTCTTGGCCAGGGCGTCGGCCTTGGACTGATCGCGTCCCATGACCTCGACGGTGTTGCCGCCCGCCACCGCGAGCGTGCCGATGGTACGGGCCATGTTCCCCGTACCGATAAGGGTGATGCTGCTCATGAGGTGTGCTCTCTTCCTGTTCTTGAGGTGTCGCTCTGTCTCGCTCGTGCCAGGTCAGGCGCACGACGTTGGCCGCGACGCTTCTGGGTCAACTGCCGTGCCTTTCCCGGCGCTTCCGGCTCGTCGGCACGCGAATTCGGAGCCCGCGCAACACTTCGGCGTGTTGCGGATGTCCGCGTGCGAGATGAGTTCGTTGTGGCGACCGGGTTGTTGTGGGGGGTGCCCGCGGCATTCCTGGTGTGGTTCAGATGGCGGTGGTGCCGCCGTCGGTGATCAGTTCCAGGCCGTTGACGTAGCTGGAGTCGTCGGAGGCGAGGAACAGGGCGACGGTGGCGATTTCTTCGGGGCGGCCCATCTTTCCGCGGGGGATGAGGGACTCGAATGCGGCCCTGGTTGCCTCGTCGAACAGTTCTTCCTGTTTGGCGGTGGCGACCTGGCCAGGGGTCAGGACGTTGACCCGGATCTTGCGGTCGCGCAGTTCGTTGAGCCAGACGCGGGCCCAGGCCTGCTGAACGGCTCTGCTTCCCGCGTACAAGCTCCAACCGGGGAAGGCACCGAGGGAGGCGTTGGATCCGGTCATGAAGATCGAGCCGTTGTCGTTGAACAGCGGCAGTGCCTTCTGCACGGTGAACAGGGTGCCGCGCGCGTTGAGCCAGAAGGCGCGGTGGAACTGTTCCTCGGTGATCTCGCCGAGGGCGGCGGGTTCGCCCATCCCGGCGCTGGCCCACAGCACGTCGATCGAGCCCTTTTCCCGCTTGACGGTGTCGTACAAGCGGTCCAGGTCGTCCAGTTCGGCCGCGTCACCCTGGACGGCGGTGACGTTGCGGCCGATCAGCTTGACGGCGTCGTCCAGTGCTTCCTGCCGTCGGGCCTGGATGAAGACGTGCGCTCCTTCCTCGACGAACAGTTTGGCGCCGGCCAGTGCCATGCCGGTGGATCCACCGGTGATCACCGCTACCTTGCCATCGAGCTTTCCCATGATCGCTCCGTTGAATTGATGGGTATCCGAAATATTGTGCTCATTTTGGGTCTGAGTCCTGCTATCGCGTTCCGATGCCGAATTCTTGTGCCGAATTCGCTCTCGGCCCCAATAGGTACCTATTCAGGTTGCCATTGGCCTGAGTGGGTGTCCAAGACCTCTTTTAACCGTGGTGATACCCTGAAGGCATCACCGGACCGGGAGACGCGATGGATCTGGACCTGCGCAAATTGCGTTACTTCGCCGCCGTGGCCGACCAGTTGCACTTCAGCCGCGCCGCCGATGAGCTCCACATCGCGCAGCCGGTGCTCAGCCGGCAGATCCGCGCGCTTGAGCAGGATCTCGGCGCCTCGCTGTTCACCAGGGATCGCCACGGCGTCGCGCTGACCGACGCGGGCCGACAACTGCTGTCCGACGCCGGTCCGCTGCTTGCCTCCGCGCACGCGGTCCGCCGCCGGGTGTCCCTGGCCGCCCGCGGCAGCCGGCGGCTGATGGTCGGCTTCCGCGCCGGCATCCCGGTCATCCCGGCGGCGCGGGCGTTCGAGGCCCGGCACCCGGACGTGGTCGTGGACGTGCAGCGGATCGAAGGGGACGACCAGGCCCCGATGCTGCTCGACGGCCGCATCGACGTCGGCTATGTGCGGCTGCCCATCGATGAGACCGGCCTGCGCGTCACCCCGCTGTACACCGAGCCGCGGGTGGCGGTGCTGCCCGCCGGCCACCGGTTGGCCGGCAAGGAGGAGGTCACCGAGGCCGACCTGGCCGGCGAACCGCTGCTCTGGCATGCCGACCCGAGCACGCAGCCCACCAGGTGCCCGCACCCTAACGCCGGGTACCTGGTGCGAGGGGTGGACGAGACGCTCGAGCATGTCGCGGCCGGCCGGGGCATCTCGTTCCTGGCCCGTTCAGCGTCCGTGTTCTACTCGCATCCGGACGTCATCTATGTGCCCATCCCGGATCTGGCACCCGAACAGGTGTGCCTCGCGGTGGCGGCATCGCGCACCTCGCCAGTGGTCGATGACTTCTTCGCCGCGGCTCAGGCGACGGCCGAGATCACGGCAGAATGTGGGAACTATGAAATGTGGCAGCTTGGAAGCGATGCCGTTTCAAAGCGCGATTGAACAGTCCGACTGACAACAGCAGCGCCAACAGTGGGCACACGGCCACAGCAATGGTGAAGGCATTGAGCTCGGGGGCGGAGGCGATGTTAACGTACAGTGAGAATCGACATCGTCGCGCGGCCGCTTCCAGGATGATGAAAATCATCATCCCGTTGAAGTGGTCAAAGGTATTCTCGATCAATTCCGCGAGACACTTCCACTCCTCGATCTCAATTCTGGTCTACCGGCATTTCGCGCAGTGGAGCCGGGACCGGGTCTGGGCCAGGCTCCATCGCATCCTCCTGGACGAGCTCGGCGCCCGGGGTGAGCTGGACTGGTCGCGGTGTGCGCGATCGACTCCGTCAGCCTCAGAGCCGTAAAAAGGGGGGCCGCTGACCGGAACCGAATCCGACCGACCGCGGCAAGTGCGGATCGAGGATTCACCTGATCACGGACCGGAACGGTATGCCTCTGTCGCTGGGTATCTCCGGCGCCAACATGCACGACAGCCTCGGGCTGAAGCCACTGGTGGGCGGGATCCCGCCGATCCGCTCCCGGCGCGGCCCGGGTCGTCGTCGGCCGGCCAGGCTCCACGCCGACCAGGGATACGACTACGACCACGTGCGTCGTTGGCTGCGCAAGCGGGGCATCCGTCGTCGCATCGCCCGCAAAGGCATCGAGTCCTCGCAGCGGCTGGGTCGCCATCGCTGGGTCGTGGAGAGGACGGTGTCCTGGCTGGATGCCGACGCCTGCACCGCCGTTATGAACGCAAGGCCGAGCACTTCCTCGCCATTGCCGCAGCCCTCATCAATTACCGCAGACTCACCACCTGACCCAATCTGTCAGGCACTCGATGCGGTGCGCACGAAGAGGCAGAACGGGTGGCCCGCCGGGTCGCACAGGACGCGGACATCATCCTGTACTACAGCCGTGACTCGTGTCCGTGTCCGGTAGCCGTGTGATGCGTTGACCTGTCCGTGAGTACGGAGCGGGCGGTGCAGGTGTGGGCGGGCTGGTTCGATGACTTCTTCGCCTCTTTGGCGGGTGTCTTCGGGCGGGTCGAGCCGCGTCGGATGGCGATGGCCTATGTGAAGGCGCTGGTGGCGCCGGTCGAGCGCAAGAACGGGTGGCAGATCGCCGAGCATGTCGGGCACTCGAGTCCGGACCGGGTCCAGTGGTTCCTGGCCCGCTCGACTTGGTGCGCGGATCAACTCCGTGACGCCCTGCGGTCGTTCGTCGTCCAGTTCCTGGCCCGGCCGGACGGGGTGCTGGTACTGGATGAGACGGCGTTCCTGAAGAAGGGCCGGATGTCGGCCGGGGTGGCCCCGCAGTACGCCGGGATCACCGGCCAGATCGAGAACTGCCAGGTCGCGGTGTTCTGCGCGTACGCCACCGACACTGGACGCGCGTTGATCGACCGCGAGTTGTACCTGCCCGCCGCCTGGTGCGCCGACGCCGGCCGCTGCCGCACCCAGCACATTCCCCGAGCGCGCGCGAAGGCAGTGGTGACCAAACCGGAACTGGGCCGGCGCATGGTCGAGCGGTGCCGCCGGGCCAAAGTGCCCTTCGGCTGGGTAGCCGCCGACAGCGCCTACGGCCAGGACCGCAAGCTCCGTGGCGCACTGGAGCGCCGCCGCATCCCCTATGTCATGGCCGTCCCGGTGGACGAGACGGTGTCCACCCACGGCACCGGGCCTCTGCGCGTGGACAAGCTGGCCGCCGGTATCCCGCTGATCTTCGAACGCCGCTCCTGCGGCGTGGGAGCCAAGGGTCTGCGCTCCTACGACTGGGCACTGGCCGACGTCACCTGGCCCGGCGGCGCCGAAGGCGGCCCCCGACGCGGCCATGTCCACCTGCTGCTGGTGCGACGCTCGATCACCGACCCCACACAGATCGCCTACTTCGCCGTGCACGCCAAAGCCGGCACCCCGATCGGCGAGATCGTCCGCGTGATGGGCCTGCGCTGGGGAATCGAGGACTGCTTCGAGACCGCGAAGTCCGACTGCGGCCTGGACCACTATGAGGTCCGCACCTGGGACGCCTGGCACCGCCACATCACCCTTTCCATGGCCGCCCTCGCCTTCCTCACGATCACTGACACCCGCAGCCGCCACCTCCAGGAACCCGACGGACACCACCTGTTGCCCGCACCGGCCGACCCTGCCCAGGCGCCCGAAAAGGGGGCCCGTCGGGCCGCGTTGAAAAGCTGATCCGCTACACCGCCGAGGAGATCCGCCGCCTGCTCAACCGGCTCGTCTGGGCCACCACACCGCCACCACCGGCGATCGTGATCATCCAGTCACGCTGGCGCCGAACCCACCAAGCACGCGCACAACGCTGCCACTACGCCACCCGCGACAAGCGAGATCGCGAGTCACGGCTGTAGTACCTGAGGCTGGAAGTCCGCCACAGTCGCACCCAGGGCAAGGGCACGCTCGACAGCTGGTGACAGATCATTCACCTCGATGTCCAGATGCATCATCATCTGCTGCTCCGACCGCGTAGAAGGCCACTGCGGATGTGTGAAGAGCGGCTCTGTCTGGAACGACAACCCGGCACTGCCATCGGGCGGAGCGATCTCAACCCAGCTGGCTTCCTCCTTCCGTATCGGCCACCCGAGCAGGTCCTGGTAGAACTGCGCCAGCTCATGGGCGTCTGGTGCATCAAGAGTGGTCGCGGCCAACGTGAAACGCGGTTGCGGCTTCATGCAGTGCTGCTGCCCCGTTTCGCTGCTGCAAGGCCAGCCCTCTTTCTCGCCCGTTACCGATGCCTCGCGTTGCCCGGACTGCGACGCCTCGTTCCGCCGCACATCACCAAATGGCGAGGCGTTTCGGATGGCGAGGCGTTTGAACTGGTGGAGGAGGGCGAAGGCCTGCTCGACGGCGTAGCGGAGTTTGTGAAGCTCCGCCTGTCGTTCGCGAAGTTCAGCTGTGTGGCGTGCCTGCTACCGGTTGGTCGCGAGGAAGTCCTCCAGGATCTCGACAAACCGCGCTGGCTGCTCCTCGGCCGGGTAGTGGCCGCAGTCGTCGAGGACGACCCCGGTGACGTCGTCGGCCGCCAGCCGCATCGTCTGGGCGGTAGTCGCGCCGCTCCACAGCGCGCCGCCGAGGGCGAGCACCGGCAGCTTCAGTCGGGTCTTGCTGCGCTGCTCGTTCTGCGCGATCGTCTCGTCCAGTGCCTGGTAGTACGCGAAGCTCGCCCGCAGCGCGCGAGGATCCGCGGTGATCGCGTCGACGTAGACGTCGACGGCGTACGCGGGTATCGCGTCCGGGGTGGCGGCCTTGGTGGCGAATTGCCAGCCGAAGAAGAGCCGCTCCCGTCCCTGGACCAGTTCCTCGTTGAGGTCGGTGAGCTGGTTGAAGCCGAACTGCCAGAGCTTCAGGTTGACCGCGGCCGGGCCGAAGA
Organism: Streptomyces sp. NBC_00019; assembly: GCF_045041015.1. Classification (NCBI taxonomy): domain Bacteria; kingdom Bacillati; phylum Actinomycetota; class Actinomycetes; order Kitasatosporales; family Streptomycetaceae; genus Streptomyces; species Streptomyces sp. NBC_00019. Next base: position 400,834 of record NZ_CP108302.1, on the reverse strand, counting down.
ACGGCGGGGACGGCGTGAGTCCGGGGATCAGTGCTTCGAGGATGGCGAGCCGGTCCACCCGCGCGGGGTGATCGGCGGCGAGGGCGTATCCGGTCCACGTGCCGATGTCGTGGCCGACCACGTCGAAACGGTCGTGCCCGAACGCGGCCATCAACGCGACCAGATCGGCGGACAGTGTGCCGGCGTCGTACCCGTCGTCGGGCTTGTCGGAGAGCCCGGCGCCGCGCGAGTCGACGGCGACGACGGTGTGCTGGCGGGCGAGTGCGGGCATCACCTCCCGCCAGGCGTACCAGGTCTGGGGCCACCCGCCGATCAGCAGCAGCGCCGGGCCGTTTCCGCCGGTGACCGCGTGCAGCCGCAGTCCGTTCACCTCCATGAGCCGGCTGGTGAAGACGTCAAGGAATCCGTCAGGCAGCCGCAGCGAACTCAGGGTTGTCATGCTGGCGACCATACCCATCTTTGAATGATCGGTACAAGATGTGTAGGCTGACGGACCATGGCAGGCCGCAAGCAATTCGACGTGGACGAGGCGCTACGACGTGCGATGCACGTCTTCTGGCGCTGGGGTTATTCGGAGGCCTCGATCGATCGCCTGGTCGAGGGCACGGGCCTGGGCCGGGGTTCGCTCTACGGAACCTTCGGCGACAAGAGCGCCCTCTTCCGCAAAAGCCTCCAACGGTACGCGCAGACCTACCACCCGCTGTACGAGCAGGCACTGTCCGGCCCCCACTCGAGCCCGAGCGCCGTTGTGGCCGACTTCCTGCAGGTCGCCCTGAACCGTATCGCCGACCCGACGGTCCCGGACGGCTGCCTGCTCACGGTGTCGGCAACGCAGTTCCCGGCGCTTGACGCGGAGGGCCAGGCGATGGTCCGCGCCATGATCGACGGTTTGCGGGCGAGGCTGGAGCTGGCGTTGCTGGCGGCGGGGGCCGGTGAGCAGGAGGCGGCAGAGCTGGCGTTGTGCACGCTGGCGACGAACAAATCTCTGGCAGTGCTGAGCCGCGCCGGCTTCTCGGGCGAAGACCTGGCAACCGTCGCGGCAGTCGCCGCAAAGAATGCCAAGGCTCCGCCGATCCGGCCGGCCGAACCGTCGGGGCCGCGATAGGCGGGAACGACTCCGTCGCCAATGGATCTGCAGAGATACGGCCGGGCCCGCAAGGCGTGAGAGGGCGGTTCGTCGTTCACAGGCCGAGTGGCACCGGTCGTGCCGGGGTCCCTGAGGTGATCAACGTGCGCAGCAGTCCGGCAAGGTCGCGGGGGGAGAAGAGATCAGGGCCGTGATAGCCGGAGACGTCTGGCAGGGACCACCACTTGAGCTCGCTGATGTGCTCAGCCGCGAGTTGGTCGTCAGACAGCTCCCCGCGAGGCTCGAACAGCACCGTGCGCACGAGGAAGTAGTCATTGATCACGCCGTCGTATCCGGGGGCGTGACCTGGCGCCACGACTTCCTGATGCCACACATGCGGCGGGTCTGCCTCGATCCTGAGACCTACCTCTTCGCGCACTTCGCGACGTAGCGCGCCTAGCGGCGTCTCGTCTGGTTCGATTCCTCCGCCGGGTGCCGCCCACACGACTGTCCCCGCCGGGTCCGGGATCGTAAAACGGCACAGGAGGATGCGGTCGTCTTCGTCGAGGATGATCGCGCGAACTGCATGACGCATGCTCACCGATGGCATCCGGAAAGCCTAGCCGTCGCTGCCAGAGCGCCTTGTGGTCAGCCGTAGTAGGCCGAGGAACGGCAACGCACGGTGACGGCTCACGGATCGTGTGCCGGGCCCTCAGCGGCACCGCAGCCAATGACGTGTGCACCGGTGAGGGCCGGTTGCGCCTGGGCTGAGGGCCTTGTCCCACTGCGGGCCGGCGGGGATCATGACCGCGTGCCACACCGAGCGGGACTCACCGAACTGCTCCTACGCGCCGGACTGACGGTCGTTGAGGACGTGCTCCCGGGCAGCCTGTTGTCGCCGGAGGCCGGCTGGCGGATCGCGCGGGGGATCGCGGCGCCGGACGGCGCGGTCCGGGAAGCTCTCGACGCCGCGTGGTGGCGCCGCGTTGCAGCAGCCGACGGCGAGTTCCTGGTGGCGGTCCTGGGATATCGGATCGGCGGCAACGACTCCTGGTGGACCCGGGTCCGCTACGAAGGGGGCGGCGTGCCGGGGCTGAGCGGCGGCCCCGGGTTCGTGGCGCTCTCCCTCGACGGGCAGGTGCTGCTGGCGGAGGTGCCCGGCGCGGACGGGCCTCGGATGACGGCCCTCGACCGACTGCCGGAGCGGCTGGAGGAGGCCGCCGCGGCCGCCGGGCGCGAGACCGAGGCCGAGCGGGCCGAGGTGTGGGCGGCGGTGCCCGGCCGGCCAGCATGGCCTTTGCACTGGGCGGAGGGGATCGGGTCCAATCCGGCCGCGCCGGACGAGCTGCTGATCCGGCTGCTGGACGTGGAGGTGGGCTTCTTGCACGGATGCGACCGGCACGCCGTACTCGACGCCGCCGTGGCGCATCCCGATCCGCAGGTGCGCTCGAGGCCTGCGGACACCTTCCGGCCCAAGCTCACGCCCGATCAGTGGGTACGCCTGGTCCGCGCCGAACCGTCACCGAGCCGGCGCGTGCTCTGGGCCGAGCATGCCTGCGCCTGGGGCGTCGAACTCCCAGGGGACCTGTACGACGACCTCCTCGCCGGCCCATCCCGCGCTCAGGCCGCCGAACTCCCCGGGCTCCCCGCACACCACCTGCCCAGCCTCGTGACCGACGCCGAACCCCGAGTGCGGGGCACTGCCTGCGCCCGGTGGGAAGACCTTGCCGCGCCGCTGCGGGCGCGACTGCTGGCCGACACCGACGACGCGGTCCGTACGGCGGCGCTGCTCGCCCACCACACCGGCGTCCCCATGCCTCGCGAGGTCTTTGCCGCGCTGCCCGCGCCCCGGCGCGCCCTCGAACAGTGCCGTCTCTCGCCCGAGCTGGAGGCGGAGCTGGTCCGGGACCAGGATGCGGAGGGACGTCGAGCGCTGGCGCTCAACCCGCGGCTCAGTGCCCACGGCGTTGCCGTCCTGGCGCAGGACCCCTACGACGACATCCGCTCGGCAGTGGCACTGCGGCCCGACCTCAACGAGGAGCAACGTGCCGCGGTGCGCCACGACTTCGACCCGACGTCGATGTCGCGCACGCTGCCCTGGGTCGAGAGCCTGCACACTGACGCCGACGCGATGCGCCGCCTCGCCGAATCGTCCCATCCGCTCATCCGCCGAAGCGTGGCCCGTGCCCGGCATCTTCCACCGGACGTCGTGGAGCGTCTGGCGCGGGACGAGGACCGGACGGTCCGCCTGTTCCTCGCCGAATCGTGCGATGACGCACCGGCCGAGATGCTGCTGGAGGTCTGGCGCTGGTGGGACGGCAGCTTCACCCACCCCGGCCGCCCCCGCAGCCACCCCAACTTCCCCCACACGGACCTGCTGCGCTACGCCGGCGACCCCGACGGGCGAATGCGCCGCCTGGCCCTGGACGATCCGCAGTCCACGCCTGCCGACGTCGCACGTCTCGCCCGCGATCCCGAAGCCGAGGTGCGCCGCCGCGCGGCCGAGGACCCCCGGCTGTCACCGGCGGACGCGGTGCGGCTTGTGAACGACCCAACAGCCCACGTCCGCGGGACCGCGATGCGCAATCCGCGGCTGCCGGCCCGCGTCCTTGCCGGGCTGCTGCACGACCGCGACACGGCAAGTGCGGCGGTCACCAATCCGGCGATCCCCGTCCCCGTCCTGCACCGCATGCTGGCCGCGGCCGCGGCAGCCGTGGCAGCCCGGCCCTGACCACCGCCACCCCGCTGTGGAACGTCACGCAATTCCCCACCGACGGCGTCGACTTCCCCGCGGGCACGTTCGAGAGTTCCGCTCAGGGCTCGGGCGTCCACTCCACGGGAGGGGGTCTGCGGCTGTAGTGGACTCCTCTGGTGCCGTAGTGAGCGAGATGCAGGGTTTCACCCTCGACCTGGAGCTCTGCCGGTGGCGGGTTGGGAACAGTAATCTGAGGGTGGGAGTGGCCGTCGATACGGACCGGCTCGCGGGGCTGGTTCCAGCTGTCCGCCCAGTTCTGTGCCCACTCACGGGGCCACGGGTTTTGCAGCGTCCGTGGGCGGCCGGGTCGTGCAGGTAGCCGTTGAGACTGCGGACGAGACCTTCGCTGTAGACACCCTTGACCCGGAAGTTCTCCAGGTCCTGCGTGCGCACGACCATGTTGATGTACCGGCGGCCGTTGCCTCGGTGTCGGCCCACCGCAGGCCAGCGGCAGTGGCCGGGGTCCCAGCGCAAGCGCGGGATCCACCGCAGGGCGCCTACGGGGAAGTGCTTCGTGCCGCGCTGGATGTCGAGCCCGCTCTCGCCGTGCGCGGTCTCTCGCACCACGTTGGCCACCAGGCACCAGCCCAACAGCCCGTCCGGTGTGTCTTCTTCGGTAGGTCCCGTGTCTGCCACGCCGAGGATTCTGAGGCAGGGGGCGGGGCGCGAGCCAGCTTTTATCGGACTCTTTCGTGGATACCCCCGGCTTCAGCCGGGGGAGGAAAACGAAACTCCTGCGGAGCAGGGCACAGAGCTGGGATGCGCCTCAAGGGCGGATCACAGTGCCCTGACCGGCAGGTTTGATCGCTGCCTGTGGTCTGGCTAGGTTGTGGGCGTGGCCGTGCACCCTGTGAAGCGGGCGTTCAAATACCGCTTCTATCCGAGTGATGTGCAGGCGGCGGAGCTGTTGCGGACGTTCGGTTGCGTGCGCAAGGTCTACAACCTGGCGCTCGCCGCCCGTACCGAAGCGTGGGAACGCCAGGAGAGGGTCAACTACAACGCCACCTCCGCGATGCTGACGGCGTGGAAGAAGACCGAGGAGCTGGCCTTCCTCAACGAGGTGTCGTCGGTGCCGCTGCAGCAGACGCTGCGGCACCTGCAGAGCGCGTTCACCCACTTCTTCGCCAAGCGCGCGAAGTACCCGCGCTTCAAGTCGCGGAAGAGGTCGCGGAAGTCGGCGGAGTACACCAGCAGCGGATTCCGTATCCGGGACGGCCGGCTGACGCTGGCGAAGATGGCGGACTCGCTGGACATCGTGTGGTCCCGGCCGCTGCCCGAGGGAGCGCAGCCGTCCACGGTGACCGTGTCCCAGGACGCGGCCGGGCGCTGGTTCGTCTCGATCCTGTGCGAAGACCCGTCCGTGAAGCCGCTTGGGTGTAGATCTTCTGAGGGTGCCTCGTTGGGGTGATTCGCAGAGGTTCGGGATGCGGTCGGTCGTGCTGACTTCTACCGTCGCCGGGGTCGAGCCCGCCGTGAGGCGTGCGGGTGCTGAGCGAGGGTGGGTGTGGTGTGCCGTCGTTGATGGAGGCGTTGGAGGCCAGGCGAGCTGAGGTACTGGGCCATGCCGAGCGGCTGCGTGAGCAGATCGCTGGTCTGTCCGAGGAGTTGTCTGGGGCCGAGGAACGGCTGGCGCGGTTGCAGATCGCGCGGGAGACGGTGGAGGAGGTGTTGGCCGCGCCGTCTTCGCCGGTGCCGGGCTCGGACGGCGCGGGTGGGCGTGACGGCGGGGTCGCCGTGGCGCTGTTGAAGGCCGAGTCGGAGCTGGATGTGACGGTGATGTCGCCGGAGTACCGGGAGATCATCGCCTTGTTCGCGACCTCGGGAGCGGCGATGCGCTGCAAAGAGGTCTGTCGGCAACTGGGTCTGGGGACCGAGCCGCGGCACGTCGAGGGGATGCGCTCGAAGCTGAAGCGGCTGGTGGAGCGCGGAATCCTGGCCGAGCCTTCGTCCGGGCTGTTCAAGGTCGACGGCCGAAAGCAGGGGTGGTGAGCGTGGTGAGGCCGTCCGATGGTGCGCTCGCGGAGTGTGAGGACGCTTTCGCCGCCTCGGCGGGTCTGTTCGCCGCGGCGTGTGCGGAGCTGGCGGCTCCGGAAGCTGCGGTGATGACGCACGCGCGGTTGGAGGACCTGCTGGGTGCGCGGATGCGCGAGGTCACCCGGCAGTTGTTCCAGGACCACCTGACCCTGCGGGCCAGGGACGAGGTGCGCCGTGAGGACGTCGTGGACGCTGCCGGTGCCGGGCGCTCCCGGATCGAGCGGGGCCGGCGCCGGATGCTGGCCACGGTGTTCGGCAAGGTCACCGTGGTCCGGATCGCCTACCGCGGCACCAGGGTGGCGGACCTGCACCCGGCTGACGCGGTGCTGAACCTTCCGGACGCACTGCACTCGCACGGGCTGGCCAGGCTCGCCGCGATCGAGTCCGCCCGCGGCAGCTTCGCCGATGCCTGCGAGCGGATCAACGCCGTCACCGGCTCCGGAATCGGGCACCGGCAGGTCCAGGAACTCGCCGTCGGCGCCGCAGTCGACATCGACGCGTTCTACGACGCCCTCGTGCCGGCTCCCTGCACCGGCACCACGCCGCTGATCTTGTCGGTCGACGGCAAGGGCGTGGTGATAAGACCCGAAGCACTGCGTGAGGACACCGCGAAGGCTGCGGCCGCCAAGGGCGGCAACGCGATGAAGACCCGGCTGGCGTCCGGGGAGAAGCACGGCAGGAAACGGATGGCCACCCTGGGAGCCGTCTACGATGCCGAGCCCGCGCCGCGCACGGTGGACGACATCTTCGCCGACCCCGACCGGCAGGACGACGCCGCCCACGGCGCGACGCCCGAGCGCCGCCAGGGGCCGAAGGCCCGGTCGAAGTGGTTGTGCGGCTCGGTGACCGACACCGCCGCGCAGGTGGTGTCCGCCGTGTTCGACCAGGCAGAGCACCGCGACCCCGGCCACCGCCGTTGCTGGGTCGTCCTGGTCGACGGGGCCCGCCATCAGATCGACCTCATCAAGGCCGAAGCACTACAGCGCGGCGTGGACGTCCACATCATCGTCGACCTGATCCACGTGCTCGAATATCTGTGGCGAGCAGCCTGGTGCCTGCACGACAACGGCGACGCCTCCGCCGAGACCTGGGTCGCCCGCCACGCCCGCACCCTCCTGGCCGGCGGCGTGCAGCAGACCGCCGCCGCCATCGAGGAAGCCGCCCGCACCGCCGGACTGCGTGGCGCCCAGCGCAAAGGCATCGACGAGGCCGTGAACTACCTGACCGGCAAGGCCGAACACCTGCACTACGACACCGCCCTTGAACGCGGCTGGCCGATCGCCACCGGAATCATCGAGGGAGCATGCCGGCACCTGGTCAAAGACCGCCTGGACATCACCGGCGCCCGCTGGGGCCTGTCCGGAGCTGAAGCCGTACTCAAGCTGCGCGCCGTCCGCGCCAACGGCGACTTCGACGCCTACTGGACCTGGCACCAGCAGCAGGAATTCACCCGCAACCACCAGACGCGCTACCGCGACCAGGTCATACCTACCTGATCGACAGCGCCCTCATTAGATCTGCACCCAAGCCGCTTCCCGCCACGGACGCGGTGGTCGGCATTGACGTCGGTCTGGACCACCTGTTGACCCTGTCCACGGGGGAGAAGGTCGCCAATCCCCGGCATGAGCGCCGTGACCGGGCCCGGCTGGCGAAGGCGCAGCGGGAGCTGTCCCGCAAGGCCAAGGGCGAGGGAGTCAACCGCCGCAAAGCCCGCCGTCGGGTCGCCAGGATCCATGCGCGGATCGCCGACCGGCGCCGGGATCTGCTTCACCAGTTGACGACTCGGCTCGTGCGTGACAATCAAACGCTCGTGATCGAGGACCTGACCGTGACCAACATGGTCAAGAACCGTCCGCTTGCCCGGGCTATTTCGGATGCGGGCTGGCGTGAGTTCCGCTGCCTGCTGGAGTACAAAGCTGCCTGGTACGGGCGGGAAGTGATTGCGGTGGACCGGTTCTTCCCCTCCTCTCGATTGTGCTCCGGCTGCGGCAGTGTGCGGGAGAGGCTGCCGCTCAGCGTCCGTGTCTGGACGTGTGGGACCTGCGGGATAGCCCATGACCGGGACGTGAACGCGGCGAAGAACCTTCTGGCCGCCGGGCTGGCGGCGTCTGTCTGTGGAGCCGGTGTAAGACCTCAACGGAGTTCTCCGGGCGGGCAGTCGGTGACGAAGCAGAAAACCCCACGGCGCGAGCCGTTGGAATCCTCCTCGTTCACGAGGAGGAGGAAGTCAAGGTCACGTGCATCCTTGGTCGGAGCACATGATCAGACGAAGGCCGGCTCAGCGTCCGGTGAATGCCCAGGTGAGTGACCTAGTTTGAAGCACATTTCGGGACCGTCCCCCACTCGGCCGACCTGGCGGTAGCGTGATCGACATGGCGGCTGAGGGCGAGACGGCAGAGGGCGAAGCGCTGGTCGGCGGCATGGTGAACGTGGGCGCGGTCTTCCGCCACGGTGCCCTGGTGGAGCGCCCGGCGCCGCGCACGGCGCGCGCCCTCCATGTCCATCTTCTTGCGCTCGCAGAGCAGGGGTTCGACGCGGCTCCGAGGCCGATCCGTCTGACCGCTGACGGCCGGGAGCAGCTGACCTTCGTCCCCGGCGACGTTGCTCTACCGCCGTTTGCGCGCTGGGTGATGACCGAGACCGCGTTGCGGTCGGTGGGCAGCCTGCTGCGGCGTCTGCACGAGGCCAGCGTGGCGATCGCGGTTGATGCACGCGTGGAGTGGCCACGGTCCCTGGCCGATCCGGCGGGAGGAACGATGCTGTGCCACAACGACGTGTGCCCGGAGAACGTCGTCTTCCGCGATGGCCATGCCGCAGCCCTGATCGATTTCGACTTGGCGGCCCCCGGCCGAGCGGTGTGGGACGTTGCCATGACCGCCCGCTACTGGGTTCCCATGCTCGATCCCACGTCCGCGACAGTTCTGTATCCCGCGGGGCTGGACGCCCCGGCACGACTGCGGATCCTCGCCGACGGCTACGGCCTCTCTCCGCAGGAGCGCGCTGAACTGCCTGGCGTCATCGAACAGGCCACCGCATCCTGCCGGGCCTTCGTTGCTGATCGAGTGGCCGACGGTGACCCTGTTTACCTCCAGGCGCTGGCCGAGCACGGTGGTTGGCGGCGTTGGGACCGCATCCAGGAGTGGCTGGTGGCTCACCGCGAGATGTTCACGGCTGCACTGCTGGGTTGACTGGCTAAAGGGCTGTCCCGCGATTGATGTTGGGGTGTGTTGGCCTGGCGGTTCGGTTGATGCGTAATTCAGCAGGCCGCCTGGCAGACGGGCACGAGTTCGGTGCTTGGCTTGTGCCGGGTGGGCCTGCGGGCGGCGCGGTCGGAGATCAGCCCTGCGACGCCGCCGTGGGTTTCGCCGTAGGTCTCCCGGTGTCTGGTGTACCGCTGAAGCGGACGCCACTGGCGATGCTCGGCGTTCGCGAGGACTGGAGGCGCTTCATCTCGCACCAGCCATACCGTTCGGTCAACGGCGCTTCGTCATCGGCCCTCTTCGGCTTCTTCGGCCGGGCGAGCCCTGGCCCGGGAACTCGTTGGCCAGCCCCCAATAGCCGTCGTCGACCTCCGCTTTGACCGTGGGGTGCCGGCGGAAGTGCTTGGCGGTGCCCTCGGTGCGCACCGCGGTCTGGTCGTGCATCCGGCCCGGCCGCACTGCCCCCGACCACACGGTGCGCCCGTGCCCGTCACTGTTCGTGGTCGTCTTGATGTGTTCTGCTTCCGCTTGTCCGACACGAACGCGCGCCGGCCAGGTCTGCCCGCCCTCGGACGGCGGACCTGGGTCTCCATCCCGTCAATCCGCAGGGTGACGTTTTCGTCTTCGGCGTAGGCGAACGCGTCCTCCAGCGTGCGCAGCCGCAGTCCAGGATGGTCCGGGACGGCGAAGCTGCGCTCGGCGAGCAGCGGACGGATCTTACCGATCGCGGGGCCGATGGTGGACGAGCTCACCTCGTAGACCACTCCCATGGGCCTGGCGGGTGAGCCCGGTCCGCAGGTGCACCAGTGTCCCAGCAGCCGGTCGACGAAGGCCAGTCCGTACTTTGGTGCGGCCCCGCCTCCCGGCGACGGGAACCCCCGCGTCGGTCGTGCGGTCCAGACTCGCACCGCGCCTCCCAGCGCGCGCCGAGCTCGGAGGCCAACTCACCCAGGTGCTCCTCCGACAGGCCACAGCAGGCAGAATGGGACATGGCCGCGCGGGCCTGACTGAGCATCACACCCCAGACAACTCACGCGGCCTTCGCCATGTCCCCACCTGCGACCAAGATCAATCGCGAGGCAACTCGTAAGGGCATGCAGCCCGGTCCAAGCGGTATGCAGCTGCCCGGCCGTCCGTTACTCCACACTCCGCGCGCTCACCGCCTGGTACACGCCGTAAAGCAGCTGTATGCCACCGATGGCGATCAGCACCACGCCCACCTTCGTGAGCGTAAAGACGGGAATGTGAACATCCTCGGTGAAGAAGCGCATCGCAACTCCGATGACGGCGCAGGCTGCGCCCTCGACGATGTTCTTCGAGGCGGGAGCCACGGTGGCTGATCTCCTTGAGGTCGCTTCGTCCCTGGCGCCCAGGGCTGTTGCTCGCCCACAACCCTAGGCAGGGACGCGGGGGCGCAACCTCAACCTGCCGGATGAGATGCGCACTACACACTTCGATGGACCGGAAGTCGCGGCCTTCGTCATGTCGCGGCCGCCCCGCGATCAATCGTGGGGCGGCCCGTAAGAGGTGGAAGGATCGGCTGACCGAGAGTCACACGGCCACACGCGGTGGACCAGGGCTCGTTCTCGCGAACGAAGCCAGGTGATCAGTACCCAGGGCTTGGCTTCGCCGTCGAGCAGGACGTGCCGGGGGATGCGCATGACGCCTTCGAGCGTCTTGTGGGTGCGGGTTTCCACCGCCGTTGTCCCATCAGCATCTGACGTGTCGCACGTCGGTGCGTCGGGCGGGGTGTGCGCGATCGGCCGGCCGGTCCTGTTTCCGGGTTTGTCCGCGCTGTACGTGCTGCGGGCTGTGCCGCACGCCCGCTCATGCGCCTGTCTGCGGCGTTTTCGTCGCGTGGGCGGTTGCGGGCGGCGGGTCAGGAGATGCTCCAGGCGCGTAGTTGACGGCCGATGAGGCCGACTCCGGCGGTGCCGGTGGCTGTATCCCGTACCAGGGCTACCGCTTCTTTGGGCGGGTATTCGAGCCGGCATCCGTTCAGTGCCAGGTACGCCTCGGCTGCGTGCCAGGCGAAGGCCTCGTTGGAGTGCTCCAGGCAGGGCAGCCGCACCAGTGTCTGAAGGAGTGCTGCGGCTCTGAGGTGCAGGGAGCCGTAGACGTCGTGTTCCAGGGCGCGTGCGTTGACCCGGGCGACGGCCGCATACAGCGGGCCGTAGTCATCCACCTGCGGGTCGCCCGGCAGGAGCTCGGCGGCATGGAGCAGGAAGGCCACATCGAGCGGGTGAAGCGGTTTGTTCTGGGTCACGCGGCGTGGCCCCGGCCCGGCTGCCGCCCGTCGAGCTCGTGGCGCGCCTGGAGCTCGGCTGCGCGCTGCTGCGCACTGGGATCGACGGTGCTGCTCTCCTCGGCGAACGCGGCTGCGCTGTGGGCCATCGAGGCACGGAAGGCGTCGAGGAAGGCGTTCTCCACGGCGGTGGCGCGGTCGTAGGCGGCGGACAGGATGTACTCCTGCAGGCTGACGCCCGCCTGCTTCGCGGCGGCTTCGATCGCGGCATGCTGAGCGGGGTCGGGGAAGCGCAGGCTCATGGCTTTCGGATGCGTCATGGTATCAACGGTACCGCCGATACCGGCGGCCGGTCCAGGGCCCTGAACCGGGACAGGAGCGCCGGTTCGATGACGGCAGGCAGGCAGGCAGGCAGGCAGGCAGGCAGGCGAGCGGGCCCCGGGCCGCGCGGACGGCCGGGCGTACCCGTCAATGTGCCGGCAGCCCCTCTCTGGATGTCCGTCGCAAATGATCCGATCCGCGTCGAGTGAAGGGCCACGCGGCGGCTGGCCCTACATGGCCTGGACGCACACCCTCCTGTACGCCACCTCCGGCACATACGTCCGCCACTGCTCCCGCGAGAGGTTCGCCCCTGTGCCCGCCCGGGCGCACACCTGGGTGGCCGCCCGTTCGGGGTCGACCGCGTACCGCTGGAGGGGGACGTGGGCGCTGCCCGCGTACAGGGTGGTGCTGTCGGCGGTGAAGGCGAGCGAGTTGATCATCTCGCCCGGGGTGGTCAGCGGGCCGCCCAGGGGCTGTTGGGTGGCGATGTCCCAGAGCTGGAGTGTGCCCGTGGTGCCCCCGACGGCCAGGGTTGCGCCGTCCGGGCTGACCGCCAGCGCGCTCACCGCTTCCGGTACCTCGCCCAGGGGAGCGGGGAAGACGTTGCGCAGAATGCCCGTACGGTCGTTCAACTCCCCGTCCCACAGGGCGACCCGTCCGGTCAGGTCGCCCGCCGCGAGGCGTGAACCGTCGGCTGCGAAGGCGAGGGCGCTGATCTGTTCGCCCTGGACGAGCCCCTTGCCGGTGACCTTCCCCGCGCGCAGATCCGCGGTGCGGTTGTCGCCGACGAGGAGGCTGCCGTCGGGGTGGACGGCCAGATGGGTGCTGGTCAGGCCGGTAAGGACGGTCGCGCGGCGGCCGGTTTCGGTGTTCCACACCTCGTCGACCGGCTTGCCGGGGACGGGCAGGCGGGCCGTGTACAGGGCGCCGCCGCCCGGTCCCAACGCCAGGGCGGCCACCGGGGCGGCAGACTCGGGCGTCGCGAGTTGCAGGGTTGCCCGGAGCCGGTCACGGGTCAGGTCCCAGACCGTGAAGCGCTGGGAGGCCACGTCCGGGCCGGGCACCGAGACTCCGTACGAGAGCGCCTTGCCGTCGGGGCTGAACGCGAGGAGGGCCACCGTGTGTGCCGGGACCACCGGGTCGGAGGGGGCGGCCGACACGGGCGGGGGCGGGGCGGGGAGCGTGCGCAGGAGGCGGCCGTCGGAGGTGGCCCGGAGTTCGAAACGGTAGCGGGCGTCGACGAGTTGGGCGGTCGCGTAGGTGCGGCCGTCGGGGCTGATGCGTACGGCCGTCATCGGGTGCGGGCGCCAGGCCGGCGTGACCGCCCTGCCCAGTTCCAGGCAGTGGACGGCGCCGCCTTCGAGGTAGCGCAGGGCGGTCCGGCGGGCGGGGTCCCAGGAAAGGCCGTACAGGTGCTGGTTGTTGACGCGGTGGCGGAACACGGGGGCCGCCGGGTCCGACAGGCGCCACACCCGGATCTCCGCGCCGGTGGCGGTCGCCAGGAAGGTGCCGTCCGGGGTGAACGCGGCCTGTTCCGCGCCCGGTTCGTCGAGGTGGGCGACCTCGCGGGCGGACGCCGTGTTCCATACGGTCACACCGGACGCCGAGAGCGCGGCGAGCCGGGCGCCGTCGGCGCCGAACACGAGGGCGGTCGCTTGCGCCTCGGCGCACAGGCCGCGGGTCCGTTCCCAGGGGCCGGGACGGATGCGGTGGCCGGCGATGTCCCAGACTCGCGGGGACCCGCCCGCCGGGCAGACGGCGACCAGGCGGCCGTTTGCGCTCACGGCCGGAGTGACCGGGCCGCCCGCCACCCGGCCCCCGAACAGCACGCCACCGCCGGTGACGGACCGCAGGCTCACCCGGTCGTGGCCGGTGCCGCTCACGACGTAGCCGCCCTCCGCGATGTCGATGACGGAGGTGGCGGGGAGGGGGCGCGGGTCGCCGGTCCAGCGGCCGGTGGCCGTGTCCCACAGGCGGATGCCGTCGGCTCCGGCGAGCGCGAGGAGCCGGGCGTCGGGGCCGGCCGCGAGCACCTTGGCGGCGGGGAGCCGGCCGGAAGCGGTACGGCGGCCCGTGACCACGTCCCAGGTCCGCCAGGTACGACCTTCGACGCTGAGCAGCGTGCGGCCGGAGCCGGCGAGGAAACGCTTCGGGCCGTCGCCCGGCGCCGGGTCGGTGAAGACGGCGTGTTCCACCTGGGCGAGGGAACCGAGCAGCGCCCGGCGGGCCTCCGGCAGCGGTGAGACGCGCCAGGCGGCGACGCCCAGCAGCATCGCGGTGCGCGGATCGGTCGTGCGCGTCGCGTCGGCGAGGTCGGCGACCCGGCGCGCGGCGGTGTCGGTGTGATGCCGTGTGTTGTCCACGCCCAGGTGCCAGGCGGCCAGCCCGCCCATCAGGGCCAACGCCAGGAGGGCGGACAGCGCGCCGACGAGACCGCGGGTACGGCGGGCGGCATGGGCGGCGGCCCGGACCTGCGCCGCGCGGGCCGCGAATGCCGCGTCGAGGAACTCCCGCTCGGGCGGGGTGAGAGGGCCCCGTTGCCCGGTCGGTTCACCGGCGAACAGGTCCTCGGCGCGGGCCAGCCTGCTGCCCCGGATCAGCGCACCCGGGTCGCGGTCGTGCTCCAGCCAGAGCCGCGTCTCCTCGGCCAGCCGCCGGTGGTGGCCCAGCCACTCCCGGTCCTCCTCGATCCAGTCGCGCAGCCTCGGCCAGCAGGTGATCAGCGCCTCGTGGGCGAGCTGGACGCCGTCCTCGTCGGCGGTGAGGAGCCGGGCCCGGGCCAGGCGTTCCACCACCACGGGCGCATGGACGTCGGTCGGTTCGGCCAGTTCGGCCCGGGTCAGCGGGCGCCGGGTGTCGGAGCCGCCCTGCCCCGGTTCGACCATCCGCACCAACAACTGGCGGGCGCTGCGCGCCTGTTCGGGGGTCAGCTGCCCGTACACCTCCTCCGCGCTCGCCGCGATCGCCCCGCGCACCCCGCCCGCCGCCTCGTACGCGGCCAGCGTCAGTAGCCGGCCCCGGCGTCGCCGCCAGGTCTCCAGCAGCACATGCGACAGCATCGGCAGCGCGCCCGGCCGGTCGAGGACCTCCTCGACGATCCGCGCGGTAAGTTCCCGTTCGACCAGGAGCCCGATGGCCGCCGCCGGCCGGGTCACCGCCTCCCGCAGCTCGTCCGCCGTCATGGCCCCGACCAGCAGCCCGGCACCGTCGAGCGCGTCCGCGAGTCCCCGCTGCTCGGCGCAGCGGGCGTAGAAGTCGGCCCGTACGGACACGAGTACACGCAACCGGCTGTCCGGGTTCCGGGCGGCCAGCAGGAGGTCGACGAACCGGGTCCGCTCGGCGCGGTCGTGGCAGAGGGTGAAGACCTCCTCGAACTGGTCGACGACCACCCAGCTCTCCGGGTCCCCCTCGTTCGGGACCAGCAGGTGCCCGTACGTCTCGGCGGGCCGCTCCCCGGGCGTGAACACCCGCACCTCGGCAGGCGCGACAGAAGAGTCCGGGGCGTCAGGCGAGCCGGGGGAGTCCGCCGCGAGAGGGGCGCTTGGGGCGGAGTTCCGTTCCCGGTCGGCGCTTTCCTGCTGGAGGCGGGGTATCAGCCCGGCCCGCAGCAGCGACGACTTCCCGCTCCCCGACGCCCCGAACACCACCGCGAACCTGTGCTCCCGCACCAGCCGCACCAGCTCGCCGACCAAGTGGTCCCGCCCGAAGAACAACTCCCGGTCGTCCCAATCGAAGGGCGCCAGCCCTCGGTAGGGCGCCGCGGCCGCCCCGTCCTCGTCGCGGGCGGCGGACGCGGCCTCCGCCTCGGCGTCCTTCCAGCGCGGTTCCCACTCACCCGGGTCGCCCCCGCACGCCCGCACATACCCCTGGACCACCGCGAGCGACGGCAGTCGCTCCCCGCGCGCCGCCTCGGACAGCGTCGCCGCGGAGAACCCGGCCGCCTCGGCCATCCGCCGGTACGAGGGTCCGCCCGCCGTCCGCCGCAAGTCCCGCAGCTCATGGGCGAACCGCTGCACCGGACCGGCCTGCGGGTCCACAGGTCTCTCGGGACGCCCCATGAGCTCCACCCTCCCCATCCCCGTACAGCACAGGAGTCACATCACAGGAGTCACATCACAGGGGAAAACGGGTCGCGGGCCATACCTGTTCACAACGAAAACATCCGAAAACAGTCGGAGCGGCGAAGGCGAACTCCGGACGACGGAATTGAACGGCCTGATGAAAGGGGTGCCAGTCAACTTTCCGGCTGCCAGTCTCGGTCCCGCCACGCCGGACGACGGCACGACCGAGCCGTGTTCCCGGCACGACCCAGTGGAGAGCACCCGCAATGTTCAAGGCATCCACGCACCACCGCAGAACGTCCCGTCTCGGCCGAGCGGTCCTTGTCGCGCTCAGCGCCGGCGCGCTGACCGTCGGCGTCTCGACGAGCGCGTCCGCCGCCATCCTCACCCCGCTGCCGTGGAACGCGAGCACCTACCAGAACAAGTACATGCCGCTCTTCGACTACGACTCGGACAGCTGCTTCCCCGCGGCGGCCGTCGACGCGAGCGGAAAGCTCAACGGCGGTCTGGACAACACCGGGACGATCACCGGCGGCTGCCGGACCAACCACCTCGGCAAGGCCAACACCTACTCGCAGAGCTGGTGCAAGGACGGCTGGTGCGCGTACGTCTACGCGCTCTACTTCGAGAAAGACCAGACGCTGAACGGCGCCGACGCCTTCGGACACCGTCACGACTGGGAGTCCGTCGTGGTCTTCCAGAAGCAGGGCGAGGAGAGCCCCCGCTTCCTGTCCGCCTCCCGGCACGGCGGCTACAGCACCCACCCGATCAACGAGGTGCCGATGGGCCGGCTGAACGGCGAGTCGAGCTACAACCGCGTCGAGATCGTCTACCACAAGGACGGCGCGAGCACGCACGCGTTCCGCTTCGCCGCGTGGGGCGAGGCCCCGGAGGCGTGGGGCGACGGAGGCTGGGACCGCCCGGCCCTGGTCACCATGGAGAACATGGACAAGACACCGCGCGACCAGCTGTGGAACTCCAAGTGGGGCAGCGCCAACTTCCCGCTGACCGGCAACCTCCAGAGCAACATCAACAAGGCCCGGAACGCCGACAGCAGGGCGGCGGCCGCCATCCCCGCGTTCTGACGCACGGGCACACAGGCTGACGCGGACACCATTGCGCAGGCCTTCCTGAGCAGCCGCCGGTGGGACCAACTCCCCGCCCCGTCCCACCGGCGGCACCGACTCGTCCGCCCCTTTACGTGCCGTGCGTACGCGGCGGCATGTCGGTCCGTTCAGTCCGTTCCGAGGCCGGCTGGTTGGTGAGGGCGTCCTCGCGTGGCGATGGCACTCGGGCGTGCGGGGAGGGCCGGGGACTTCCCTTGACCTGAAGTGCGGTTGAGTTTCTAGCGTGTCTTCGAGTTGATCATCTGACGACGGGAGAACACGCTGATGATCCTCGTGACCGGTGCCACCGGGAACATAGGAAGTGCACTGCTGGGCGAGTTGCGTGGAGGCGGTGCGGGGTTGCTGAGGGGATTCACCCGCGACGCCGCGCGGGCCGCGTTCCCTGCGGGGGTCGAGGCTGTTGAGGGTGATTTTGCGGAGCCGCAGTCATTCAAGCTCGCTCTGGACGGGGTGCGCTCGCTGTTCCTGGTGTCGCGTCTGGGTCCGGATGCCGACATCCTTGACGCCGCCAGACTGGCGGGTGTGGAGCATGTGGTGCTGGTGTCGTCCATCACGGTCCAGACCCATTCGCGCCTGGGTCCGGCCGGCGAGAACCTGGCAGTGGAGCGGCTGCTTCAGGACAGCGGTATGGCCTGGACGATATTGCGGCCTACGCAGTTCGCCTCGAACGCGCTGATGTGGGCGGCGTCGATCCGCGGCGGTGAAGTGGTGCGTGCGCCGTACGCGGACACCGGGCTGCCCACGATCCACCCCGCGGACATCGCCTCGGTGGCGCGAGTCGCGCTGACCGAGCCCGGTCACCAGGGACGCACGTACGCCCTGACCGGCCCGGAGCCGGTGACGGCCCGGCAGCAGGTCGAGGCCATCGCCGCAGCACTCGGTCGGGATGTGCCCTTCAAGGAGATCAGCCGGCAGGAGGCTCACGCTCAGATGGCCGCGGTCTTCGGGGCCGAGGCGGCGGAGGCGGTCCTCGACGTCACGGGCGGCGACGTCAATGACGAACTGCTGAAGGTGCGCGACACAGTTGCACGGGTCACCGGGCTTCCGGCCAGAGGGTTCCAGCAGTGGGCCGCGGAGAACGCCGACAGCTTCCGTTGAGATACCAGCCCGTCAGCGCCAGTTGTTCTCGGGCGCGGGCTTCAGGACGTGGCGGCCCGCTCGGCGCGGGCTCTGGCCCGGGCCAGGCGGTAGTGCCGCGCCTGTCCACGCACCAGTCCAAAATGCCCGCGAATCACTACTGGGGAAGCGGGATGCTCAGCTGGCGGCGGCTGGTCAGGCCGAAAGGGCGGGCGACGAGCACGGCCTTGCTCTTTGCGGGCAGTGCCGGCGGTGCGCCGGTCGGGTCGCGGGGTGGTCCCCTACCGTGCGCAGGGCCGGCGGTTCGGGTGGCCGGGGGCCGGAGGGGTGCGCAAGCGTAGTCGCTCGCCCTGGGGGCCGAACATGATCAGGTACTCAACAGGCCCGCCGGAGCCGGCGTTCGCCACCCCGTGCGGGGTGCGGGTGTCGAACTCGATGGCGTCCCCGGCAGTCAGGATGAGGTCGTCGTCGCCGAGTGCGAGCCACAGCCGCCCGTACAGCACGCACAGCCACTCGTAGCCCTCGTGGGAGAACTGCCGCGGCCGCGCGGGCGGGCTCTCGACGGCGGGCAGGACGTGCTTGTGGGCGTGCAGGCCGCCGACGTACCGGGTCAACGGCAGCACCGCCTTGTCGTCGCCGAAGCTCAGGGGCGCCGCAGCCCGCGGCTCGGCCGCGGGTGCGGTGCCGGCCAGTTCGTCCAAGGAGAGGCCGTACTCCTTCGACAGCTGCAGCAGCACCTCCAGAGTGGGCTTGCGCCGGCCGGTCTCGATCCGGGACAGCGTGCTGGGTGAGATGCCGGTCGCGCAGCTGACACCGGCGAGCGTCGCGCCGTGGTCCTCGCGCGCGATCCGCAACCGGGCTCCCATCGCGGCCAGCGTGCCGCCCACGTCGTCGACTGCCACCTCTCCCGCTCCTTCTCGCCGTCCTTGCCCAGCCGTTCCACCGCTCTGTCCTGCGAGTTTGCCAGAAGGGCAAGGACGATCGCGTCGGGCGGGTGCCGCGCCGCATGATCGATGGGTGGCCGCGTCCGCCCGCGAATCGAGGAGAAGCCCATGCAGCCCGAGCCGACCGCCGAGCTCTGCCACCGCACCGTCGCAGCCCCGGCCGGGCGCCTGCACCTGGTCGAGCAGGGCACCGGCCCGCTGGTCCTGCTCGTGCACGGCTTTCCTGAGTCCTGGTACTCCTGGCGCCGCCAGCTCCCGGCCCTTGCCGCGGCCGGCTACCGGGCGGTGGCGATCGACGTGCGCGGCCATGGCCGCTCCTCCAAGCCGACGGCGACCGACGCCTACCGGATGCTCGACCTGGTGGAGGACAACGTCGCCGTCGTGCGCGCCCTCGGCGAGGAGAACGCGGTGGTCATCGGCCACGACTGGGGCTCCACCATCGCCGCCGCGTCCGCCCTGCTCCACCCCGAGGTCTTCCGTGCCGTCGGCCTGCTGAGCGTTCCCTACGCGCCGCCCGGCGGCCCCCGCCCCACCGACATCTTCGGCCAGATCGGCGGCCCCGAGCAGGAGTTCTACGTCTCCTACTTCCAAGAGCCCGGCCGCGCCGAGGCGGAGATCGAGCCCGATGTCCGGGGCTGGCTCGCGGGCTTCTACGCGGCCCTGTCCGCCGACACCATGCCCGAACAGGGCGAGCATGACCCGCACTTCGTCGCCCGCGGCGGCGGCCGGCTGCGCGACCGTTTTCCCACGAGGGTTCTCCCGGCCTGGCTGAGCGAGGATGACCTCGACGTCTACGCCGGGGAGTTCGAGCGCACAGGGATCACCGGCGCGCTCAACCGCTACCGCAACATGGACCGCGACTGGGAAGACCTCGCCCCGCACCGCGGAGCCCCGATCAAGCAGCCGTCCCTGTTCATCGGCGGCGCCCTGGACGCCTCCACCACCTGGATGTCCGACGCCATCGACGCCTACCCCACCACCCTCCCCGGCCTCTCGGCCTCCCACCTCCTGGACGGCTGCGGCCACTGGATCCAGCAGGAGCGCCCCGACGAGGTCAACCGCCTGCTGACCGACTGGCTCGCCACCCTCCAGGGCTGAACCAGGCGGCCGACCTGCGCAGCTTGGCGGTTCGTTCGGGGCGGGCGGCGCTGATGCAGCGCATGGCGGCCTGCTCGGCGAGGCCGAACAGCAGCATCAGCGGACGTGCCGAAGTCGTCCGCGGCCGTGGAAACCACCGCGTCGAACCCGCTGGCTGAGAAATCCGTCAGGGAATTCCGACCGTGGAGGACACGGTCTGAATCCCTCGTGCTCCGTGGCGAGGCTGCCGCTGTCGTGAGTGGCATCAGGGTGTGTCACGAATCCGTGGCCACCGTCACAGACGTGCCACAGGACTCGGCGGTAACCGCTGGGCGTACAACTTCTGTTGAGGTTCTTGGGTCTCATCTGCCGCGAGGGCGGTATGCCGTGCGTGACCGGCTCGGTGTGCTGCCCGGTTCATGAGGCTGCGGCAACGACGCAGCGACACAAGGGGGATCTTCATGCGCTCCACACGCGCCGCTTTCCTGGCGTTAGCCCTGCTCAGCATCACCGGCACCGCGATCGCAGGCGGGCCCGCCTGGGCGGCGGAGGGCGGCCAGCGCGCCACCACGGTGGCCCACGACGACTTCAACGGCGATGGCTATGCGGATCTGGTGACCGCGGCACCCGCCGCGACGGTGGGTGGCAAGCCGGGAGCCGGGTTCGTCTCCGTTCTTTACGGCTCGTCCCATGGCATCGACACCGCCAAAAGAGTGGTCCTGACGCAGAGTTCGGCAGGGGTGCCCGGCAGCCCGGAAGCCTATGACGCCTTCGGCGCGGCCGTCACGTCCGCGGACCTCGACGGTGACGGATATGCCGATCTGGCCGTGGGAGTACCCGGCGAGGACATCGGGGACGCCGTCGACGCGGGCAGCGTCACGGTCCTGTGGGGCTCGGCCCGCGGGCTGACCGGCACGAGTTCGTGGCTGGAGAGCAACACCCTGGGCGCGCCCAGCGCCAGGGAGTCCTACGGCAGCGGGCTCACCGCCGCCGACGTCGACGCCGACGGACGCCCGGAACTGGCCCACGTCAACGCGGAGGATTCCGTCTACGTGCACGACTTCAGCGCCTCCCGCACACCGCAGAATCCCGAGCAGCTCTACGGTCTGCCCAGTCAGGACGGCTTCCGGCCCAGCGGTCTGACCGGCGCCGACTACGACAAGGACGGCTATGCCGATCTCGTGGTCACCGGCACCCAGCCGAGCCTGGAGATCGTGGAGAGCCACTCGGTGCTGTTGCGCGGCTCCGCGGACGGACTGGACCTGGACCGCTCCTTCGGCGGAGGTTCGGTGGGCGCCTCCGGTGACATCAACAAGGACGGATACCCCGACCTCGTGCTGGGTGACCCGCGCACCCTGGAGCACGGCGAGTGGGACCTGTCCTCGGGCAGTGTCTCCGTGCGCTACGGCAGCCCGGACGGCCTGTTCGGCTCCGACCCCCAGACGCCGGATCAGGTCTTCGAGCAGGGCAGGGGCGGCCTTGGCGGCAGTGCCGAAGTCGGCGATCAGTTCGGTGGCGACCTCAGCCTCGGCGACGTCAACGGCGACGGCTACCTCGACCTGGCGATCGGCTCCCCGGGCGAGAGCATCGGCGACCTGGCGGACGCGGGTGCGGCCTGGCTCCTGCGTGGTTCGGCACGGGGACTGGGGACGGCCGGCTCGCAGAACTTCAACCAGAACACCGCCGGCGTGCCGGGTGCGGCCGAGGCGGGGGACCGCTTCGGTGCGCAGACGCGGCTGGTCGACTCCGACCGCGACGGCCACGCCGAACTCGTCACCACGGCTCCCTACGAGAACGACTCCGCAGGCTTCGCCTGGGTGCTCGACGGCACGGCGTCGGGCGTGACGACCAGCGGTTCCTGGTCGTTCGGTGCCGCCGCACTCGGCGCATCGCCGGACAACGCCTACTTCGGATCCGTCCTCGGCCAGTAATCAGGCAGTCGCAGGCCGTCGTAGAGCTGCTGGAAGACGCCGCCGGTCAGTCCTCCGCTTCGGCCTGCCTGCCCCACCCCCACCCGCCGACGCCCCCGGTCTCGGTCGAAGTGACGGATGCGGGCCGCGGGCGCGGGGCCGTAGGGCGTCCGGTCACCGGCCGCTGAGGCGGTGACGAACGCGGCGACGGCGCTCGCCGGTGCGTGTGAACGCCGGCCTCTCTTCGCCCACCCCAGTGGCGCATCCCTCGCACACCTGCTGCGGTGCGGGGGAGCTGCCGACCGGTTGCGGCAGCCCGAAGCATGTCACCGCCCTGCCCGCCGGCGGCCCGCCGAACGGCCGCCTTCGAGTCCAACAACCAGTGAACCGTTCTGGGTCCGGTGAAAAAGGTCTGTCGTGTTTCGGAAACGTCACGGGGCTTGTCACCAGTGCGGGCGTCGTGCGAATGTCCGAGCAATGGTTACGTAACCATGGCCGGTTTACAGGGGTGCAAGTGTCTGTATCCGGACCCTGGTTCATCACTGCCTCGGCTCAGGTGACGAACCCGCACTCCGCCCTCCGCGATCCCCGTCACTGGAGACGACATGACCAAGACCTCGACGAGGTCGAGAAGACTGGCCGGTGTGCTCACGGCCGGCTTCGGCGCGACACTCATGTTCCTGACCGCCCCTGCCCCCGCCCTCGCGCAGTCGGTCACCGAGACGTCAGCCGCCTCGTACGCGCCGGCGAAGCCCGTGGCGAAGGGCGCTACCAGTGACTTCCGCGGGGTGAACTGGGCAGACCCGCGGGACAACTACGCCAGTGACGCGGTGGTGCCCAGCGGGCTGTCGGTGACCGACGACTACCGCACCGTGTACCGCACCACGGGCCACATGGTGCGCGGCTTCAAGAAGAACCTGGGCGCCAACACGCTGCGACTGCCGATCAACCCGGCAACCGTGGGCACCAACTGGTGGAAGTCGTACCGGGCGACGATCGACGCGGCCACGGCCTACGGTGACAAGGTCATCGTCAGCTACTGGGAGGCCGACACCAGCAAGGACGGGCTGGTTGACGACACGGCCGCCTGGAAGAAGATGTGGAACACCGTGGTGCGGGAGTACAAGCACAACCCGCGGGTCTACTTCGAGCCCATGAACGAGCCGCACGGCTACACCCTGGATCAGTGGGTGTCCGTCACCAGCGGATGGCTCGCCCAGCACAAGGACGTCCCGCGCGGCCGTGTCGTGATCAGCGGTACCGGCTACAACGACAACGTCACCGGTGTCGGCGCGGCCCGCGCACTGCGGGGAACGCTGCTGTCGCTGCACTTCTACGGCTTCTGGGCCAGCCACACCCAGCAGGCGGACTGGGTCGCCGACCTCGAGGCCCGGATCGGCAGCTACGCCGGCCGGACCATCATCGACGAGGCCGGCTCCCCGATGACCACCGGTCTGAACTACGGCGCGTGGGACGGCAACATCTACACGTCGTATCTCGCGGCCGTCACCAACACCGCCCGCAGCAAGGGGATGGGACTGGTGTACTGGCCGGGGCTGAGGTTCGGCGACGCCTACTCGATCGAGTCGCTGGACGCCGCGGGCAACCTGGTGGACAACAACGCCAGCGGAGTCGCGCAGCTGCGCTGGGGCTACGGCTTCGGCAAGACCCCGCCCGTCAACGACCTGCCGCCCGCGCCTCCCGGCGAGGTCCTGCGCGGAGTGGGCTCCGACCGCTGCGTGGACGTGCCCGGCTTCAGTACGACCAACGGCACCCAACTCGACCTCTGGGACTGCAACGACGGCGGCAACCAGTCCTGGAACTGGAACGCGGACAAACAACTCACCGTCTACGGCAACAAGTGCATGACGGTGGGAGGCACCGGAGCGACGGCGGGCAACCCCGTGGTCATCACCGACTGCACCGGCGCGGCGGCACAGCAGTGGAACCTGAACGCGGACCTCACGGTGACCAGCGTCGCCAACCCGGAGCTCTGCCTGGACGCAGCCGGCGGCGGCACCGGCAACGGCACGGCGGTCGACGTCTGGTACTGCAACGCAAGCAGCAACCAGCAGTGGACCAGGAGCTGACACCGGCACCTGTTCCCCTCGACTGGTGAACCAGTGATCCAAACCGCACGGGCCCCGCGAGCATCTCGCCGGGCCCGTGCGCGTCAGCGCCGAAGGGACGATGAGCGGATCCCGCTACCGCTGGGCTATGTGCGCCGCCCCTCTGGCTGGCCCTGAACACCGTCAACCGCGACGCGCAAGCCGATGGCCTGAGCGCATGCCCCGCGTCCCCGAGTAGAGATCGACGAGAGCCCGGTCGTCGGCGTCCGGGGTGTCCTTGCCGGCCAACGACCAGGCATGGCAGCAGACTTCGGACCGTGCGGACCGGATGGCCTGCAGGGCTTTGTCGCCGGAGGCGGCGAGGGCGTCGATCAGCCGGGAGATGGCCGGGGCGGAGGCGACCGGGTCGACAATCGGGTCTCAGGAGTGCGCGAGGAGTCCGCGTTCCAGGGCGACGACGACAGCGCGAGTGCGGTCGCTGACGTCGAGTTTCGCGAAGACCCGCAGAAGGTGTGTCTTCACCGTGGCCTCGCCGATGACCAGACGACGGCCGATCTCGGCATTGGACAGGCCGTCGGCGACCGCCCTCAGCACGTCCCGCTCGCGGGCCGTGAGCGCGACCGGCTCAGGGCGGCGCATCCGGGCCACGAGACGCTCCGCGACCTTGGGCGCGAGGACCGTCTCACCGCGCGCCGCCGAGCGGATGGCGTCGGCGAGTTGCTCGCGGGTGGTGTCCTTGAGGAGGTAGCCGACGGCGCCGGCCTCCACGGCTCGTTCGATCTCGACGTCCGTGTCGTACGTGGTGAGGATCAGCACCCGGGTGGCCAGCGGCAGGGCGACGATCTCGGTGGTGGCGGCCACGCCGTCGAGCACCGGCATGCGCAGGTCGAGGAGGGCCACGTCGGGGGCGAGCCGCTCGACGAGGTCGACGCCTTCGCGGCCGTCGTTCGCTTCGCCGACGATCTCTATCGTGGGCTCGTCGGCCAGCAGGGCGATGACTCCGGCGCGCATCACGGCGTGGTCGTCGACCACGACCACGCGGATCCGGTCGTACGCGGTGTCGGTCACGGTCAGTCCTGACTATGTGTGGGAAGGCGGGCGAGGACACGGGTGCCGTCCCCGAGGGAGCTGGTGAGGGCGAGTTCACCGTCGAGTTCGGCCAGCCGCCGGCGCATGCCGTCGAGGCCGAAACCATGGGAGTCCTCGACGACGAAGCCACAGCCGTCGTCAGTGATCTCCAGCTCGACACCGCCCGCGAGTTCGGTGAGGACGACGCCGACGGTGGAGGCGCCCGAGTGTTTGCGCACGTTGGCGAGGGACTCCTGCGTGCAGCGCAGCAGGGCGACGCGGGTGCGCTGGTCCAGGTCCACATCGGGCAGTTCGGCGGCGACGGTGAGACCGGTGTCCTGGACGAAACGATCCAGGATTCTGCGCAGGGTGGTGGCCAGCGAGCCGGCCGCGACGCCGCTCTCGGGGGCGGAGCCGACGAGCACCCGGGCCTCGGCCAGGTTCTCGCGCGCGGTCTGCTCGATGGAGGTGAGCTGCTCGGCGCAGCGTACGGGGTCAGTGGCGGTGGCAGCGCGAGCGGCCTCCGCGAGCACCACGATGGAGGCGAAGCCCTGAGCGAGGGTGTCGTGGATCTCCCGGGCGAGCCGCTCACGCTCTTCGGCCGCCCCCTGCCGCTGATACGCAGCCGCCAACTCCTCCTGGGTAACGGCCAGTTCTGCAGTCAGTTGCTCCTGTCGCTCGTTGCTCTGACCCACGAAGCGGTGCACCCACAGCCCCAGCCCCACCCCTGCGGCATAGCCGACAACGGTGAACACCACGTTCCCCGTCAGGAACTGAGGGCTCCAGCCCTGGCCGAGCGTGCTACCGAACACGGTGAGGGCCGCGCCGGCCCCGCTGAGCGTGATCGCGTCCCGCGGGGCGCGGGTGAAGAGCCAGAACTGCGGCAGGGACACCACGTAGAAGGCGGCCCCGCCGTCGAGAAGGTAGGCCGTCGCGCCCAGGACGAGCGCGAGGACGGCGAGGTAGGTACGGGGACGCAGGAGGGGGTTGTCCGGCCGGGTGAGAACGACGGTGTGACACAGCGCGATCAGGGCGAGCAGGCCGAGCATCCAGTACCTGCGGGCCGGCGACGCGTCGAGCACGGCGATGGCCGGGGGCAGCAGGCCGAACAGGATCCAGCCTGCCGAGTTCCAGCGACGGATACGGTCCGGGGTAAGCCGGTCGCCCGGCTGCTGCTGCCACTGAGTCACGCTGATTCACCTCGTTCGTAAGGGAGTTGAGGGCCCGGCGGTCGAGTTGATCAGCTTACCGATTCCAGGGGGCGGGGGGCCTGTTCGGTGCGGCGGGCGCGGCGCACTCCGCGCGAGGGCCACCAGTTGGCCTCGCCGAGCAGGAGCATCAGGGACGGCAGGACCAGCATGCGGATGACGAAGGCGTCCAGAAGGACGGCGACCGCGAGGCTGAAGCCGATCTGCTTCATCTCGATCAGGTGCAGGGCCGCGAAGCTGGCGAAGACCGTGACCATGACCGCGGCCGCGCTGGTCACCACGCCCGCCGAGCTGCCGATGCCCTCGATCACGGCCTTGCGGGTCGGGACTCCGCGCAGGGCGGCCTCCCGGATCCGGCTGATCACGAAGACCTGGTAGTCCATCGACAGGCCGAACAGGATCACGAAGAGGAACAGCGGGACACGGGTGCCGATCGAACCGGTGGAGGTGAAGTCGACCAGGCCTTCGGCCCAGGTGTGCTGGAAGACCATGACGAGGACGCCGAGCGAGGCGGCGGCGGACAGGAGGTTGAGAAGGATGCCGACCAGGCCGAGGACCACGGAGCGGAACGCCCAGACGGTCATGGCGAAGGTCACCAGGAGCAGCGCCCCGATGATGAGCGGCAGCTTCTGTTCCTGGTGGGCCGGGTAGTCGGCGTAGCGGGCGACGTCACCGGTCACCGCGGACTCGGCACCCTTCACCTGGCCGACGGTCTGAGGGAGGTACGTGGCGCGGATGTCCTTGAGCGAGGACTGGGCCTCGTCGCTGCTGACGTAGTGCGGGACCTGAAGCTGGAGCATGCTGATCCGCTTGTCGGGCGATATGGTCAGCCGGGACGTGCCGCTCAGACGCGGGTCGTCCTTGACGCCGGCGGCGAGTTCGCGCAGGGCGGCGGTCACCTCGGGCGAACGGTCGGCGTCGGCGCGTACGACGACCTGGTGCATGGACTTCAGCTCCGGGTAGGCCGCGTTGAGTCGGTCGTAGACCTGCATGGCTTCGATGGAGCGGGAGTGTGTCTCGCGGCCCATGTCGGTGAGCTTGAGGCCGAGGACCGGGGCGGCGAGGGCGAGCAGGGCGACGACAGTGACGGTGAGGGTGGCGACGGGGTGTTTGGCGACGGGGCGCAGCACCGCGGCGGTCAGGCGGCCGGGTCCGGCCTGGTGCGTCTTCTGCGTCTTCGGCGCGAGCCCGCGGGCCGCCCGGCGCTCGGCACGGCGTTCGGCGCGCATGCCCAGTTTGGCGAGGAGGGCGGGCAGCACGGTCAGGGAGCTGACGACGGCCACGAGGGTGACGAGGATCGCGCCGGTGGCGATGGACGAGAAGATGACGTCGTCGGCGAGGTAGAGGGTGGCGCTGGAGACGGCGACCGCGAGGCCGGAGACGACAACGGCCCGGCCGGACGTGGCGGCGGCGAGTTCGACGACGGCCTGCGGGCTCAGCTTGCCACCCCCGCGGGCTCGTTCCTCACGTTCGCGCTTGAGGTAGAAGAGCGTGTAGTCGACGCCGACCGCGAGGCCGATGAGCAGGATGACGTTGGTGCTGATGCCGTTGTCGGGGAAGACGTGCGAGGCAACCATGGTCAGGCCGACGGCCGCGGCGATCGAGGACAGGGCGAGCAGCAGCGGTACGAGAGCCATCGCCACGGAGCTGAAGACCAGCAGCAGGGTGATGAGGGTGACCGGCAGGGCGATCATCTCGGTGCGCGCGAGGTCGTCACCGCGCAGCTTGTCGACTCCCTTGCTGATGGAAGGCGATCCGGTCTCCTCGACGCGCAGCCCGGGGTTGGCCTTCTGTACGGCCGCGGTCTGCTCGAGCAGCGGGTCGACGTGCTCCTTGCCCTCCAGCTCCGGGCCCTTCATGGTGACGGTGACCCGCACCGCCGTGTTGTCCGCGGCGCGTACCGGGTCGGTGACGGTGAGCACCTCGGGCAGCTTGCGCATCAGGGCGGCGACGTCGGCGGCGGCTGAGTCGGCCGCGGCGATGTCGAGCTTTCCGGTGCCCGGCTTCGCGGTGATCAGGACGTGTTCGACGGGGCGCTGCTGCAACCCGCCTTCCGCGGCGATCGCTTCGCCGCGTCCCGCCTCGCCGATGCGGAAGTCCTCGGTGGTCGCCGCGTTGGTGCCCACGGAGATGCCGAGAGCGAGGCACAGGACGACGAACACGAACCAGCCGACGATGCCCCGCCAGGGGTGGACGGCGCTCCAACGAGCCATGCGTACGGGAAGATTCTTCATGGCAGCCATGCTCTTCGTCACCGGTGCGGCGCCGACAGCAGCGACTGGTTGAACTTCGCGTCCACCGACTGGTGGACCCCCTTCCGCCTCAGTGGACGCTGAGGGTGTGGAAGACCGTCGCGCTTGTCCGGGCAGGCGACGGCTGCCGGGTAGCCACGTGGACGACGCGACTCCATTGCTCTGGCTTTGGAACATCTGACGGAGGCTGGTGCGGGCGGCGGGGCTCGCCTTCGAGCTCGGTCACCCTAGCGTACGAGGCCCTCGGCCTCGGCGGTCTTGGTGCCGAGGAGTGCCTCCAACTCGGCTTCGTCCTGGTTGAGTTCACGGACCCTGATGGTGAGCTCGACGGCGCCGATCTGGTCGAGCTGCCCGCCAAGGCGGAGGCGTCGTTGTGCTGGAACTGGTCGCGTTCGGAGAGGAGCTTGTGGTAAGTCGGCCCTTCTGCCAGGGAACACAGGGGCCGCAGCGCAGGCCAGCCTCGAACGCCACACCCTGACAATTTGTCAGGGCCGCGACGTCCCTGGCGCCGTCTACGGTTCGAGGCGCTGACTCGGGGAGCTCTTGGCCGTCACGGCATCTGGAGCAGGAGATGTGAGCGCTCCGGTCGGGTAACAGCAGCAACCGCGGTGACGACATCTCGCCGTTGGAATCGCTGCATCGGTTGCGACTACAGAGGAGATCAATTCGCTTCCTCCTCCTCGTGAACGAGGGGGAGTCCTACGGCTCGCGCCGTGGGGTTTTCTGTTTCATCGCCGACTGCCCGCCCGGAGAACTCCGTTGAGGTCTTACACCGCCTCCACAGACCGTCGCGGCGCCTCCTTGACTCCCATGACCAGCGAGTAGAGCGTGTCGTTCGCCGTGATGAAGAGGCGGTTCTTCTTCGGGCCGCCGAAGCGGATGTTGGAGACCGTGTTGGGCACCAGAATGCGGCCCAGGAGGGTGCCGTCCGGGGCGTAGCAGTGCACTCCGTCGTCCATGGCCGCGGTCCACAGGTGGCCCCGGTCGTCGAAGCGGATGTTGTCGAAGCGGCCGCCGCCCGCGCCGTTGTTCTCGGCGAAGACCTTGCCGTCGGAGAGGGTGCCGTCCGTGCGTACCTCGAAGGCCCGGATCTGGCCGGCCCGGGTGTCGGAGACGTACAGCTCGCTCTCGTCGAGTGAGAAGACCAGGCCGTTGGGGGCGCCGAAGCCGTCGGCCGCGAGCCGCACCTCGCCGGTATCGGGGTCGATCCGGTAGATGTTGTTGGCTCCGATCTCACTGTCGGTGCGATGGCCCTCATAGTCGCTGGTGATCCCGAAGTCCGGGTCCGAGAACCAGATGGAGCCGTCGGACTTCACGGCCGCGTCGTTCGGGCTGTTGAGCCGCTTGCCCCGGTAGCGGTCGGCGAGCACGGTCACCGAGCCGTCGTGCTCGGTGCGGGTGACCCGGCGGTTGCCCTGCTCACACGTGATCAGACGGCCTTCGCGGTCCAGGGTGTTGCCGTTGGAGTAGCCCGCCGGTGAGCGGAAGACGCTGACCGCGCCGGTTGCCTCGTCCCAGCGCAGCATCCGGTCGTTCGGGATGTCGCTCCAGATCAGCTGGCGCCAGGCCGGTATGTACAGCGGCCCCTCCGCCCAGCGGGAGCCCACGTGGAGCGTCTCCAGTTGTAGATCACCCGCGGTGCACTTCTCCGTACGGAACCTGTCGTCGAGTACTTCGTACAGGGCGGGACGGCCGGTGGCCATGTCCGTTCTCCTTCATTCGTCCTGAGGTGCATGCTCTGAAGTTCATCCTGCGCGATAGGAGTATTGCAGGATGTCATATGCTCAATCCAGGGTATGGGGTGGAACTGGTTCGGAGGAGAGCGTCGTGGATGATGTGGACCGGAAGTTGCTGAACCTGCTGCAGGAGGACGCCGCGCAGGCGTACGCCGCTCTGGGCAAGGCGGTCGGGCTCTCCGCGGGCGCCGCCCATGAGCGGGTGCGCAAGTTGCGCGAGTCGGGGGTGATCCGGCGTACGACGGTCGAGGTGGACCCCGCCGCGGTCGGCAGTGGGGTGTTGGCCTTCGTCATGGTCGACTCATCGGCCTGGATGGGCGACTCCGGCGAGCGCTTCGCGGCGATCCCCGAGTTGCAGGAGGCCCATGTCATCGCGGGCAGTGCATCGGTCCTGGTCAAGGTCAGGACCGGGACGACCGAGCAACTCCAGGATGTATTGCGCCGGTTGTACGAAATCGAGGGTGTCAGCGGCACCCAGGCGACCGTGGCCCTGGAGACCTTCTTCGAGAGAGCGGTGCCGACGGGAGCCTGAAGCCCGGCCGTCCGCGAAGAGAGCCGGACCTCAGCGGCCACTCGTCCGGTCCTGACAAATGCGAGGTAGGTCAGAACCCGCTCGGGCGGGTCTGTGAGTGCCGTCTTATGGTTCCGGGTTGACTTCCTCCTCCTCGTGAACGAGGAGGATTCCTACGGCTCGCGCCGTGGGGGTTTCTGCTTCGTCGCCGACTGCCCGCCCGGAGAACTCCGTTGAGATCTTACACCGGCTCCACAGACCGTCGCCGCCAGCCCGGCGGCCAGAAGGTTCTTCGCCGCGTTCACGTCCCGGTCATGGGCTATCCCGCAGTTCCCGCACGTCCAGGCACGGACGCTGAGCGGCATCCTCTCCCGCACGCTGCCGCACACGGAGCACAGCCTGGTGGAGGGGAAGTAGCGGTCCACCGCGATCACTTCCCGCCCGTACCAGGCGGCCTTGTACTCCAGCATCGAGCGGAACTCGCGCCAGCCCGCGTCCGCAATGGCCCGGGCGAGCGTGTGGTTCTTGACCATGTTGCGTACGGTCAGGTCCTCGATCACGAGCGTTTGATTGTCACGCACGAGCCGAGTCGTCAGCTGGTGGAGCAGGTCCCGGCGCCGGTCGGCGATCCGCGCATGGATCCTGGCGACCTTGCGCCGGGCTTTACGGCGGTTGGCTCCCTCGCCCTTGGCCTTGCGGGACAGCTCCCGCTGCGCCTTGGCCAATCGGGCCCGGTCACGGCGCTCATGCCGAGGGTTGGCGATTTTCTCCCCGGTGGAGAGGGTCAGCAGGTGGTCCAGACCGACGTCGATGCCGACCGCCGCGTCTGTGGCGGGAAGCGGCTTCACAGCCGGGTCTTCGCACAGGATCGAGACGAACCAGCGTCCGGCCGGGTCCTGGGACACGGTCACCGTGGACGGCTTTGCTCCTTCGGGCAGCGGCCGGGACCACACGATGTCCAGCGGGTCCGTCATCTTCGCCAAGGTCAGCCGGCCATCCCGGATACGGAACCCGCTGGTGGTGTACTCCGCCGACTTCCGCGACGTCTTCCGCGACTTGAAGCGCGGGTACTTCGCGCGCTTGGCGAAGAAGTGGGTGAACGCGCTCTGCAGGTGCCGGAGCGTCTGCTGCAGCGGCACCGAGGACACCTCGTTGAGGAAGGCCAGCTCCTCGGTCTTCTTCCACGCCGTCAGCATCGTGGAGGTGGCGTTGTAGTTGACCCGCTCCTGCTGTGCCCATGCCTCGGTACGGGCGGCGAGTGCCAGGTTGTAGACCTTGCGGACGCAACCGAACGTCCGCGCCAGCTCCGCTGCCTGCGTATCACTCGGATAGAAGCGGTATTTGAACGCCCGCTTCGCAGGGTGCACGGCCACGCCCACAACCTAGCCAGACCGCAGGGAGCGATCAAACCTGCCGGTCAGGGCACTGGGATCCGCCCTGGCGGCGCATCCCACCTCTGTGCCCTGCTCCGGCAGGTGTTTCGTTTCCTCCCCCGGCTGAAGCCGGGGGTATCCACGAAAGATTCCGATGAAGCGATACGTGCGGTGCGTGCCTTGCTGGGCATGGCAGACATTGGTCAGGGAGAGGTCGACTTCGAAGCCGTGATCAGGTCGCCGGATGTCCTGGCGCAAGTACGTCACGTACTGCCCGACCTCGAGTGGCGGGCGGCGGCTGGTGAGGCGCACGGTTCGTCGGAGGCCGGCGACAACCCAGCAGACTGCCTGCCGATCCGAGTGTTCGACTGGGGTCGTCCGCTAGACCGTGCTGAGCCCTTCATCGCTGCTCTGGGGCCAGATCCCGCGGCTGTTCGATGGGATCTCAACGCATGGCCCGCGGTTCCCGAAGCGGGACTGGAGGCGATCTCGCAGAAGTACGCTTACCTCACGCTGACAGTGAATTCCCGGACCTCTACCAGGACGAGCCGTCGCAGGACCACACCGTCCACGTGCATGTCCGGAATCGGAACGGCGACCAGATCGCCCGCGTCCATTGGCTCGCCGATCAAGTGGGTGGCCGATTCGCAGGCAGGGTGGAGTTGGCGCCTCTGTAACCTCTCAGCACATAGGCAATACCGCCGTCTCCATGTGCTTTTGCGGTATGTCCGGCGGGTCGTTCCGAGGCGGCTGTCATGACTGAGTGGCGCATGCAGACTCGCCTTTGGCCACCTCGGGAGGGTTCAATGCCCCAGTGGTGGACTGGGTGGAGATGCGCGACCGCGGTCCTGGACGTGTTCCATCAGTTTCGCCCAGGTCCCGTCCGTCTACCGGTTGGCGAACCGCTCGTAGGCGGTCTGCCAGGGGCCGTAGCGCTCGGGCAGACCGCGCCACGGAGCCCCGGTCCGCAGCCGCCACAGCCCCCGCTGACCACCTGCCGGTGATCACGCCACGGACGGCCACGCCCATCCACGCGTGGCAACAGGGGCTCTATTCGCTCCCACGTCGCATCCGTCAACTCACCTCGGCCTGCCACAAAATCAATGATCAGAGTGCTCGTGCTCGGACTCCCGCGCGGGTCCTGTCACGAAACGGCTCAGCCGGTAGGTGGTCGGCAGCGTCAGGCGCCCGCACAGCGTGTCGATCCGGATCATCGATTCGTCGACTCCTGCCTCCCGAAGGCGGCGCAACCGCGTACGCATCTCCGTCTGGTCCCGAGTCTCAACGACCACTTCCCACTGTCCCGCGTCCGGCGTGTGGCGAGCAGCAAGCCGCTGCCGTGCGTCCTCTTGCCGCCGTCTTCTTTTTCCCTGTCCTGGCACCTGCCCAGAATCACTGGCCGGCGTCAGGACGGCAAGGCACTTGTGCCGGGCACGGTTGTCACTGGGCGACCCGCGGCCTCTAGCGACTGCTCGACCGGGCAGCGTGCGAACGGCCGGAAGTCCGTTCTCGGCGAGCCAGTCAGCCACGCGGACTTCATGAATGAAGCGGCGAGCGGCGCATTCAGTCCGTTAGTCCAATGTCCTGAATCCGCAGGCCTGCTGAGACGTATCCGCCCCCGAGTTTCCGTCGCCACCGCACGCAGGGTCCGCCGTCGTTCGAGGCGGCTGCCTCGCCGGCGCGGTTGTCCGCAGGGCTCGGCCGCTCGGTCAGGACGGTGATCTGGCGCCGCGCGTCCCGAGCGCCTCGCATGCTCATGCCACGGATACGTCATCGGCATGGCGCTGTAACGCTCCTGACGAAGACTCGTAGGGCACTGCCGGTCACATCAACAACTCGCCCCCCACAAGGCCGGGTTGATCGGATGTCGCGTCCGGGTCGCGGGCGCGGGTGAGGAGGAGCGGATGGCTGCGGAGAGATCCATGGCATCTCGGCGGGACTTCCTGCGTTCCGTCGGGGTCTCGGGTGGTGCGGGGGTGCTGTACTCGGCGATGGGCGCGCTGGGCCTCGCGCCGGTGCCGGAGGTGCGGGCTGCGGAGTACCGGGCGCCGCGCAAGAGTGACTTCGCGCTCAGCGGGCGCGGTGCGAGGAAGGTCCTGGTGCTCGGCGGTGGCATCGCGGGCCTGGCCACCGCGTACGAACTTGGCAAGGCCGGCTACGACTGTCGGATCCTGGAGGCCAAGGACCGGCCCGGCGGCCGCAACTGGACGGTGCGCGGGGGTACTTCGCTGACCGATCTGGACGGGCGCAAACAGACCGCGTCGTTCTCCAAGGGGCAGTACATGAACGCCGGACCCGCCCGGCTGCCCCAGTCGCACGTGACGCTCGAGTACTGCCGTGAACTGGGCGTCCCCGTCGAGGTGTTCACCAACCAGAACGCCAACGCCTACATCTACCAAGAGAACAGCGCCGCCCTCGCGGGACAGCCGATGCGCTGGCGCACCGCGAAGGCCGACGTCTACGGTTATGTCTCCGAACTGCTCGCCAAGGCCACCGACCAGGGCGCCCTGGACGCGCGGCTCACCGCCGCCGACAAGGAGCGGCTGATCGCCTTCCTCCAGAACTTCGGGGCCATCAAGGGCAAGGCGGACGGCTACGCCTACACCGGCTCCGACCGTCGGGGCTACTCCGTGGAGCCCGGCGCCGCCTTCGAGGAGGGCAAGGTGCTGGGGCCGGTGCCCTCGCTGTCGGAGGTCATCGCCAGCGGTGTCGGCCAGCGCTTCTCCTTCGAGTTCGGCTACGACCAGGCCATGCTCATGTTCCAGCCGGTGGGAGGCATGGACGCCATCCCGTACGCCCTGGCCGAGGCGATCGGCCGGGACCGCATCACCTACGGCGCCGAGGCGCTGGAGGTCAGGAACCTGCCGGACGGCGCCGAGGTCACCTACAAGGACGCCCGCGGCCGTACCCGCACCCGGCACGCCGACTTCGTCGTGGCCGCCGTACCGCCCATGGTCATGGCCCGCATCAAGCACAACCTCGGCACGGACGTCACCAGCGCGCTGAAATACCCGAGTCCGACACCCGTCGGCAAGGTGGGCCTGGAGTACCGCAGCCGCTGGTGGGAGACCGACGAGCACATCTACGGCGGGATCACGCCCACCGACGCCGACCTGGCCACCATCTGGTACCCGTCGTACGACTACTTCGGCCGGCGCGGCACCCTCATCGGCTACTACAACTTCGGCGCCAACGCCCTTGCCTACAGCACCCTGCCACACGAGGAGCGCGTGGCGCGGGCAGTGAGCCGCGGGGTGAAGATCCACGGAGAGAAGTACCGCACCGAACTCGACCACGCCTTCAGCGTGGCCTGGCACCGCACCCCGTACATCGAGGCCGGCTGGGTGGGCTGGCCCTCGCAGAACGGACCCGAGTACACGCTCCTCAACCAGCCCGCAGGGCACGTGTACTTCGCCGGGGACTGGCTCAGCCACGTCATCGCCTGGCAGCACGGCGCGTTCAGTTCGGCCCGCAAGGTCGTGACCGACATCCACGAGAGGGTGATGGCAGCATGAAGCGGCGTACGAGGGTTGTCATCGGTACAGCCCTGACCGCCTCGCTCCTCACGGGCGGCACAGCGCTCGCCGACGCCCGGGGCTGGTGGCCCGGCCCGAAGGAGGTGCGTGTCCTGCTGCCCGACGGCCAGTCCAACCCAGCGATCGCGAACGGGGTGGCGACCGGCGCAGAAGTGGCCGTGTACCAGAGCAGCGGTCTCGGCCCCTCCGCCCTCAACCCGTCGGCGCCGGACGGGACTCCGGAGCGCTACACCGACCCGTCCCTCACCGAGGGCGCCCAAGGCGTCACGATCACCGAGGCGCAGGCGCTCGTCGTGCTGCGCAATATCAGGACCAACCTGGAGACCGCGGGGCTCACCCCGGCCGACGTCATCACGATGAAGTGCTACCTGATGAAGGCGCCCGGCGCCGAGACCGCCGACTATGCGGGCTGGAACCGCGCGTACCGGCAGTATTTCGCCAACATCGACCTGGCCACGCATCAGGTCGTGCCGGTACCCATGGGCACCTCCGCCCCGAAACCGCCGTTGCTCGCCAGCAAGGCCCGGCCGGCGCGGGCCACGATGGAGGTCGCGTCCCTGGCCGTCAAGGGCTGGCTCGTCGAGGTCGAGGTCACCGCGGCGTACAAGAAGCGCTGACCAGTACGGCGGTCCTCGCGGCGCCGGCCCGTGAAGACCTGCCGAGAACCGCACGGGGCGGGGCCCTCGGTCGGGCTCCGCCCCGTATGTTGCCCCTCAGCTGCCGCTTCTGTCCGGTCAACCCCCACGTGCACCGGGAGCTTCCTTGAGCATCGAAGACACCCCGTTCGCCGCAGACTTCCCCCGTTCTGTGCCGCTTTCCCGCCGCAGATTCCTCCAGACCACCGCCACCGCCACCGCTGTTGCCGCGGCAGCCGCCGTCGTCGACGCGCCGGCCGCGCTCGCGGCGTCCCGTACGACAAACCTCTCCTTAACCGCCGCCACAGGCGGTTCCGCCACCCTCGCCCCCTCCGGTGACCGGCTTGTCGCCGAGATCCAGAACGTGCTGTGGTCCGTGCCGCGGCGCGGAGGCACCGCCGTCGCGCTGACCCCTCCCGGCCTCGAACCCACCCGCCCGCAGTTCTCACCCGACGGCCGCAGTCTCGTCGTATGCGCCTACCGCGGCGGCGGTTTCCATCTGTGGACCCTGCGGCCCGACGGCACCGGACCGCGGCAGCTGACCGACGGGCCGTGGGACGACCGCGGTCCGGTCTGGTCGCCGGACGGCACCCGGATCGCGTTCGCGTCCGAGCGCGGCGGCGACACGGTGACGGGCTCCCCGTACCGCATCTGGGTCCTTGACGTGCGCACCGGCACGCTGACCCGGCTCACCGGGCGCCCCGGGCAGCAGGGCCCGGATCAGGGCGGTGCCTGGGAGGACTTCGATCCGACTTGGGCGCCCGACGGCGAGCGGGTGCTGTTCGTGCGTGCCGCTGTCACCGGGACGGGCGCCCTTCGCGCGAACACCGTCGCCTCGGTGGCCGCCGACGGCACGGGCCCGGTTGCTACCGAGCTCACCGACGATTCCGGCGCCCAGCTCATGACTCCCGCCGTCTCGCCCGTAGGCCGTCTTGCCTACCTGCGCACCACGGCCCAGCCCGCCGCCTCCAGCACCCTTGTGGTGGACGGGCAGCCGGTCGCCGTCGAGGGCGACCTCCTCCCGGCGCCGCCCCGCTGGGTGGACGGCGAGCGGCTGCTGCTCACGGTCGACGGGCACTTCCGCCTGGTCGACCCGGCCGCGCCGGGTGACGGCGAGGAGATCCCGTTCACGGCCACGATGCCCGTGGACCGGCCCCGCTACCGGGGCAAGGTGTACGACTTCGAGGGCTCCGGCACCCGTCCCGTCCGCGCGCTGCACCTGCCCGCCCTGTCCCCGGACGGCCGCAGCGTCGCCTTCGCCGCGCTCAACGCGCTGTGGACCGCCGCCACCTCCGGCGGCCGCGCGCCTCACAAGGTCTTCCAAGCGCCCGCCACGCGGTACGTGTCAGCACCTACATGGACACCCGACGGGACGGCCCTGGTGTACGCCGACGACCGCGACGGCTTGTTCGCCGTAAGGCGCCGCGACCTCGACTCCGGCGCGGAGACCGTGCTCGCCGAGGGCGGCCGGGTGTTTCCCGCCCTCTCGCCCGACGGTATGCGGCTGGCTTGTCTGGATATGTCCGGCAACCTGGTGGTGCGCGATCTGCCCGACGGCAGCGAACGGATCCTGGCCGCACCGCTCGGCGCGGGTGGGCTGCCCGGCCGCCCCAGCTGGTCTCCCGACGGTCGGTATGTCGCACTGTGCGACCGTAACCGGCTCAACCAGCGCTTCCGCGAGGGCTACAACCTCATCCGGGTCGTCGACAGCTCCACCGGCAAGTCCGCCCTGCATGCCCTCGCCCCGCACACCTCGCTCTCCGACCGCTACGACTCCGGCCCGGTCTGGTCCCCGGACGGCCGCTGGATGGCCGTCGTCGCCGAGTCGGCGCTGTGGCTCCTGCCGGTCCGCCCCGACGGCGTTCCCGACGGGGAGCCTCGCCCGCTCACCACCGAACCCGCCGACCACCCGTCCTGGTCCGCGGACGCCCGCACTCTGCTCTACCTCTCCGCGGGCACCCTGCGCCTGGTTGACATCGGCAGTGGCAAGGCCCGTAGCGTCCATGTCCCGCTGGACTACCGCAGACCGCGGCCGGCCGACACCGTCGTGCACGCGGGCCTCTTCTGGGACGGCACAGGGCCGGACATCCACGAGGACATCGATGTTGTGATCCGCGACGGCCGTATCGCGGCGCTCTCCCCCCACCGGGCCGGCCGCCCGGCCGTACGGCGGGTCGACGCCAGCGACCGCACCGTGATCCCGGGCCTGTGGGATGCGCACACCCACCCCTGGCAGACCACCTACGGCGGCCGCCAGACCGCGCTCCAACTCGCGTACGGCATCACGACGGCCGTCTCGCTGGGCGGTTTCGCCTACGAACAGGCCCGTATCCGCGAGGCGGTCGCCGCCGGTGCCCTCGCCGGGCCCCGGCTGCTGGCCACCGGCGAACTGCTCGACGGCGCGCGCGTCGCCTACAGCATGGGCCGCGCCCACCGCACTCGCGAGGGCCTGCGCCGCTCGCTGGCGCGAGGGGCCGCGCTGGACTGGGACTTCGTGAAGACGTACGTACGCGCCCCGGGCTGGGTGATGAAGGAGGCCGCCGACTTCGCACACCACCGGCTGGGCGTGCGCAGCGGAAGTCACCTCTGTTCCCCGGGCGTACAGCTCGGCCACGACCTGACGACCCATCTGCAGGCCACGCAACGGCTGGAGTTCGGCCACGCGACCAGCGCCACGGGCCGGGCCCACCAAGACGTCGAGGAGATCTACACCAGGGCCGGCTTCCACCTCGTCGCCACTCCGTTCACCGCGCTGCCCCTGCTGGGCGCCGACCCCGCGCTCGCGCGGGACCCGCGCGTCAGGACCCTCATGCCACCGTGGGACACCGCGCTCGTCCAACAGCAGGCCGGGCAGCCGCCGACAGCCGCCCAACTAGCCACGCTGGACCGGGAGCTGGCCATCTACCGACGCATCCTGGCAGGCGGGGGACACCTCGCCCTGGGCACGGACCAGCCACTCGTCCCCGTCGGGCTGCACCTGCACCTCGCCCTGCGCGCACTGCACCGCGCCGGCCTCTCACCGGCCGAAGCGCTGCGCACCGCCACACTGCTGCCCGCCCGCGTCTTCGGCGCAGACGCGGACCTGGGCACCCTTGAGGAGGGAAAGCTCGCCGACCTCACCGTGGTGGACGGCGACCCTTTCACCGACTTCGACACCCTGATCAACACCGTGGCAGTGCTGCGCGGCGGCGTGCTCTTCGAGCAGGCGGACCTGGTCGACGCCTTCGACGCCCCGAGTTCCTCCAGCGCGCCGTCGGCCGAGGAGTGGCTGGACGTGAGCCGCCAACTGCGGCGCGAGGGATGCTGTGACCCGGAGACCCACTTCTGATCGCGGGGTCGGGGGTGGCCCCGCGGCGCTGGCGACCACCCCCGGCGCATGGGCGCGTCAGACTGCGGTCCGTACCCACTGATCAAGCCTCTTCTTCTCCCACGGCGATGTCGGCCACGGGGACGGCATCGTCAGGATCGGCCGGTTCGACGAAGACAGCAGCGGGATCGCCGGCAAGTGGCGGCCGCCGCCCTGGGTCGGCGATGAAGGCGGCCGCTGGCGCGAGGGTCCGCGTCTTTCCCCTCCTGGACGCGTCCTCGCGCGGGGGCGGCCTCGTGGCCTGGAGGCGAGCGGGGGTGCGCCCCGATGCGGAAAACGCGGCAAAGACGAAGGCCGGGCCCGCAGGCGGCTCCCCCTTGCGGGAAAGCGGGCTTGGGTCACCCGAAAGGGGCTGTCTCAGTGGAGCGCGCCGTTGACATTGGCAGCAGGCGGAGAGTCGTCAGCTTCATCATCTGGCTCACCCAGGTGCTTGACGACGTGCTCGTACGCATCCCGGAGCCGGCGGGGCGCGTCCTCGTCGATGGCTCGTAATGCCACGCCGGATCAGCGGGTGAACGCTTCGGTCAGGCGCACCCGGTAGCCGTCCTCTTCCATCAGTACGACGGTGACGCCGAACGGGTCGGGGTGGTTCAGCTCGATCGGAGTGAAGGCGTAGTTCACTGCGGCTTGAATCGGTGGCACGAGCTCGGCGCCGGGCTGCGGCGCGGGGGTCGGCAGCCAGTCGGGGGCGACCGATGCCCAGCCCTCGGGGCTGCGGGACAGAACTTGTTCGGTGTAGGGGAACTGGTGCAGCACATGCTGGTCGGGGGTGGCGAGGACCATGTTCAGGCACGGGGCCGGGCCGACGATGGGCAGCTCGCAGGCAGTGGCGACGTCGTGGGTCTCCCACGTGAGGACGACCTCGTCCGCGCGGGCCGCCGCGGCAATGTTCGAGAGCTGCGCGATCCCGGTGAGTGAGTCCTCGCCGACCTTGAGAGGGCGGACCCAGATCATCCCGACCAGCTCGCCGCCTACGAGCGGCATGATGAGCGGGCGCGGCACTGCGCCCTCGCCCAGGCCGTCGGTGTAGGCGCTCTTCGCCACCTTGACCAGTGCGTCCCACATCTGTGCTTCCACGGAAGCCCCCTCGTCTGCCGAATCCGATCATCGCACCCTGGCACGGGGATTGAGGCCGTGTCAGCGAGATGATCGGTCAGCTTGTTCTTTATGGTCTGGCCTGGTCTCGTTTGGTGATCGTCTCGGGTCGTTTCACGGTTTTGCCCACGTCGTAGCGGGTGGCGGGCCGCCGGTTCTTGGAGCCGAGCGGTCTGCCAGGGCCTGGCCGGGTCGGTTTGGGCGCACGGGCGGGGCAGCTCAGGGCGGGGCGGAGGTTTCTGAACCCGCGGCGGACCCTGGCCGGGGTGAGCCGGCCGGGCTCTGCGGGCTTCTCCCAGGGGCGGCGGAGGTCCTCGGCGAGGGGGCGGGTGAGCCGGAGTTGGGTGTGGGCGGTGATGACCAGCCACGTCCAGCGATCCGCTGCCTCAGGCGTACGGACCTTCGGACGGGTCCAGCCGAGCGTCTGCTTGATCATGCGGAAGGTGTGCTCCAGGTCGAATCTGCGCAGGAATGCCTGCCAGCGCAGATCGACGTCCTGGCCGGTCATCCCAGTCTTCGAGGACCACAGCCAGACCGGCAGCGGGTCTCCGCCGCCGGGCAGGTGGTCGACCTGGAGGCGGATCAACGTCCCCTCAAGGATGGGGAGTTCACCGGCATGTCCGATCCAGGCCGAACGGGTGGTGAGCCGGGGGTGGATCCGGTCCCAGGCCATCGTCTGCGCGGTGCCGTAGCGGTCGGTGACCTGCGTGGTGGCCGTGTCCGGCTCGCCCCAGGACTCCGGTTTGGCGAAGCGGAACTCCTTGCCGTGCTTCGGGGGCCGACCGCCCTGCGGCGGTGAGATCCACGGCACGGGGACGGGCTTGCGCATCACCCGGTCCGACCGCATCCGGCCGAGCACCTCGACAGGCAGCCCGTGCAGGAGGTGGGCCATGCGCGGGGCGTCGTATCCCGCGTCGAACACGATGAGGATGTCCGCGTCGCCCTGACGCCACTGTCCGCCCGCGATCAGGTCCTGAACCACGCGGCGGACCTGGACGGCGGTGACCTCTGCGACGTCGTCGGCGGGCCCGAGGCGGACCGCGTCCAGCAGCTGGCACCAGGAGGTGCGGCCGGATTCGAGGGCGGCGACGAACGAGTACGGCCAGCCGGGAATCATCAGGTGCTGATCCTTACTGCGGCCGTAGGTGTGGCAGAACAGCCGCTCCGCGCTGCACTCGGCGTCTGGCCGCAGCCAGTTGGACACGTCCACGGCTAGCACGAGCCGCCCGTCGGCCGCCTTCGGCTGGGGCAGCGCGGCCAGCGTCCGCCGCAGCCGACCGGCGTCGATCCGGCCGCGGTTGAGGGCGTCGTACAAGGCGCCGTGTCCACGGCGGTGCTCAGCCAGCAGCGTCAGATCCACTGGCGTCCTCACCGGCCCGTCCGCGCACAACAACGCGTCGGTCAGCTCGAACAGTTCGTCACGCCGGGCGCTCAAACATGCGTAGAAATCGTCCCGGAAGTGTGACGCCACCGCGAACGGCTCACGCTGGGCATCATGGTGAAGCAGACTCAATCTCCCACGGCCTTCGTACTGGTCAAGTGCCTCTTTGGTCGGAGCACAGGATCAGGCGAAGGCCGTGTTCACGTCCCCAGAATCTCCGTACGGGCGATCATGTTCGGAGATGCTGTTCGAGCACAGGCTCGTAGGGACAAGCCAAAGCTGCGGCACCGTCAG
The DNA here is from genome assembly GCF_045041015.1 of Streptomyces sp. NBC_00019. Classification (NCBI taxonomy): domain Bacteria; kingdom Bacillati; phylum Actinomycetota; class Actinomycetes; order Kitasatosporales; family Streptomycetaceae; genus Streptomyces; species Streptomyces sp. NBC_00019. The sequence continues at coordinate 358,492 of NZ_CP108302.1, read as the reverse complement.
GAAACTCCGACGACAGCCCTGGGCAGCCCGAGCGCAACACTCCGAACTGAGTTGCCTCGTGGAGGCCTCATGAGGACTGGCGCTGCGAGCGCCGCGCCGCGGGGAAAGCGATACCGAGGACTCCGCCTGCGCCACTGCCGAGCACCAGGCCGATCGCCAGGTTGTCGAAAACAACCAGCCCGAGCACAAGCCCGACTCCGATGCCGATCAGCATGCCTACAACCAAACCTGTGCTGATAGACGGTGCTCCGGCGTCCCCATTATTCGTCACACGACCATTGTGTCGAACGAGCCTTCGAAGGCGAGATCCAATACGGCCAACCTTCAAAGTAGGCCAGACCATAAAGAACAAGGTCAGTGCCTGTTCCTGATCCGGTTATGACATGGGAGGCGCAGGGTCAGCTCGTCAGGACTGCTGGGTGTTCAGGTCAGGACGTGGAGGGATGGCGCGGTTGAGCGGTTCCAGGCCGCCGTGGAGGGCGGCGTGGAGTGCGGCCGCGAGCTCACGGGCCCGTTCCTCGCTCGACACGTTGTGGATCATGAAGTAGACCGGCCCTGTGAGGCGTCCGAACCGACCTCGCGGTGGTTGACCAAGCGAGTGATCGCGGCCCGGACAGCGTCGTTCACAGTATCGTCGACAAAGTGTCCAGGGCTCGCGGTGAGCGTGTCGGCCTTCACGGTCCACTGTGGACCGTGGGATTCGATGGCGACGAACACGGCGCCGTCTGCCATGGCCTGCCGGTACGTCTGGTGGAACGCCTCGTGCCACTGGCGTCCGGGATGAGGTGAGAGGGGCAGGGAACCGGCAGCGGCTGCATGAGCGAATTGTGCAAGAGGTCAGGAACGCTCACCTCCCTTGACACTCGAAGAGTGGAGAGCTGAGGAGGGCGTTCAGGGCCGGGCGGGTGGTCGCTGGGCTCGGGTCGAGATACCGCCGGAGTCTTCCGGCGAGACAGTTGGGAGGGGCCCGGCCGTACCGGACGGTAACGGGCTGACCTCCGGCCTCGTTCCACCGAAGGGTCGCGTTCCGTGTGGGCCGTCGGCGGCCGAGGCTGTGGGTTCGGCGTGTTCGGCGCTGTCGATCCAGCTAGGCCATCGGCGTATGTTGTCCAGCTGGTCCATGATCTTGGAGACCTCGCGGACGTGAGCGACGGTGTCGGCCAACTCCGGTCAGAGATGGAGGAGTTGCTTGTGGCGGTGGTCTTCTTGCTGGTCTGGCTGTCGGGTGCGGGTGAATCAGGTGGTGGCCTGGCGTACGGTCGGAGCTTCGGGAAGGCCGCTCAGTGGCGGGTCGGTTCCGCGCAGGGGCTCCAAGTCGGCGACGCACGCTGCGGGCGCCGACCAGGCCTGGCTGGACCCGCCGAATGAGCCTTGGCGCGCTCTGGTCGAAGTCGCCAGGCCGGACGTGAAAGTACCTGCTTGATTCGTCCCGGCTTTACGCATGCCGATATGGGCATATGATGGCTGCCATGGCACGAGCAGCGACGACATCGGACGTCTTCAACGCGATCGCCGAGCCGCAGCGCCGAGAGATCCTGCTGCTGCTGCGGGCGGGTGAGCGCCCGGTGACCGAGCTGGCCCAGGAGCTGGGGATGACCCAGCCGGGGGCGTCCAAACACCTACGGGTGCTCCGCGAGGTCGGGCTGGTGCGGGTTCGCGGGGCGGGCAAGCAGCGCCTGTACGGCCTTGACGCCCGCGGGCTACGACCGGTTCACGAGTGGACCGGCGGGTTCGAGCGGTTCTGGAACGAGAGCTTCGGCCGGCTCGACGCATACGTGCAGGACCTGAAACAGACAAGCCAAGAGGAGTAGCTGATGAGCGCGACAGAACATGGAACGCCGGCGCCGTCGGCGACAGCCGGCCGCGAGATCGTGATCTCCCGGGTTATCGACGCCCCGCGGGAGCTGGTGTTCGCGGCGTTCACCGAGGTGCGGCACCTGTCGCAGTGGTGGGGACCGGAGGGATTCACCACCACCACGCGGGCGTTCGAGTTCCGCGTCGGCGGGGAATGGGACTTCGTGATGCACGGACCGGACGGCACGGACTACCAGGAGTGGATCTCCTGGACCGAGCTCGCCCCGCCGGAGCGGATCGAGTTTCTCCACGGTGAGTCCCGCGACGACCCGAACGCCTTCGAGTCGGTCCTGACGTTCGAGCCCGACGGTGCGGCGACCCGGATCGAGATGCGCACAGTGTTCCCCACCAAGGAGCTGCGCGACGAGGCGGTCGAGAAATACCACGCGATCGAGGGCGGCCAGCAGACCCTGAGCAACCTGGCTGGCTACGTCAGCGAGATCGTTCGGAAGGGAGTGGAGGACTGATGGCTGGGAAGGTGTTCTTTAGCGTGTCGATGTCGCTGGACGGGTTCATCGCGCCCGAGGCCCCCGAGGAATTGATGGGGCAGCGGTGGATGGAGCTGCAGCGGTGGATATTCCCGCAGCGGTTCTTCCGGGAGAACCTGAAACTTGGCGAGGGCGGCGAGGAAGGGCGCGACAACGACATCGTGCGGGAGACGTTCGAGCGCACCGGCGCGAGCGTGATGGGCAAGCGCATGTTCGACGCCGGCGAGCAGGCGTGGCCCGAGGAGGCGCCGTTCCACACGCCGGTCTTCGTCGTGACACACGAGAAGCGTGACCCCTGGGAGCGGCTGGGCGGGACCACGTTCCACTTCGTCAACGACGGCATAGAGACCGCGCTCGACCAGGCCCGCGAGGCCGCCGGCGACCGAGACGTCCGCATCGCGGGTGGCGGCGCAACGATCCTGGAGTACGTGAACGCCGGCCTCGTCGACGAGTTCTCGATCGCGCTCTCACCCGTGCTGTTCGGCTCCGGAATCCGCTTGTTCGAGGGCGTGGACGCGGGCCGCGTGGCCCTGGAGCCAGTCCGCACGGAACCCTCCAAGAGGGTGACGCACCTGACCTACACCGTCCGGGGGCGGTAACTGTCCCGAACTCAGCGCTCTCCCGCCGAGGTCAGCTGCCCGCGGACGGTCCGGCCCGCCCTGGTGGCGACGACGGATTGGGCGGGGAGCCGGCCATGTACGCCGAGACGGTGTCTGGACTGCTGTCCGCAGTGATCCCCGGTAGGCGAACTTCCCAGCAATGAGAACGGTGATGATGCAGCGGTCGTGGCTCGCTGAGAGGCGGCGATCGATCTGGCCAACCTGGGACTGACGAACTGGGGCTCGATTGATCCTGAGTTGGGCCTTGATCTCAAGTCCAGTTGAGGTTCGATGATGATCGGCATGGAGACGACAGTCATTGATCAGGAGACGCAGCAATCCGAGATTGAAGCGATCAAGCAGGTGATCGCCACGCTCGAGCACTCCCAGCAGAAGGAGTTGCCCGAGGAGTTCGTCGGCCTCTTCCGGGCCGACGCGATCTGGACGACGGGCCACGGCAAGTACCTCGCCGGCCGCGATGAGATCTCGTCCTTCACGCACCAGGTGCTGCCTGGCGCCATGAAGGACTCAACAGCCACGTACGAGGTGGTGGATGTGCTGTTCATCCGCCCCGACGTCGCCGCGGTCAAGGCACATGCGCAGTACTGGACGCTGGAAGGGGAGCCGATCGGGAACGCGGGCACCCCGCTCTACGTGATGGCCAAGGAGGACGGGCGATGGCGCCTGGTCGCCTGCCAGAACACGGAGGTGCTCACCCACTGACGTGAGAGGGGCCGCACCCTGTTCAGCGGCTTCGTGCGGCCGGGCCGGATAAACGACCGAACTGCCGTGCGCACCGAGGGCTTCGCTGAGCAGTTTCGTCAGTACCCGAGGGTGAAGGCCGGGGTCTCGTCCGGCAAACCCACTGCTGCTCCTCCCGCCAGCCGCTCGATCACGCCCGCACGTCCCCATCTCAATCGCTCCCAAGGCCGTTAGCCAACCTGTTGCAGAGTCTGGGTAGTTGGGCTGACAAAGAGGTGAAGCCTCTGGTAAGTGGATTCTCGACCGAGGAAGTTTATCTCCACCAGAGGCTTCGTCTGTCTGTCAGTCCAACTTCCCAACCCTTGCGGCGGGTTGGAGAACGCCCAGTGTCCATTCCTTTCGAGTCACATCACCTCTTCTTTTCGGTCTTTACTCGTTCGCGATTTGCGTGATTTCGTTCGTCTTCGGCTACCGCTTTCGGTCCCGGCCCTCTTACATTGTCGAGCAGAGACTGGCCTTGCCGGTCTACCGCACGAGTGACAGATTCTTGCAGAATTCCAAAAGCGAAGGCCCATGCGGCCACTTGAGTTGAAGTGTCCAATCTAGTCAGGCCAGGGAAAAATTCGCCACTCATAAGTAGTATTCCAGCGACGGCAGTAAGGGCTCCAACTGGAAGTCGAAGAATTATCAACCCTGTTGCTACATGGTAGGGACCTGCAGTTCCCTTGACTACTTTTAGTGAAACTGCACCCGCCAGCGCCGCCGCAAAGAGGCCGATAAATTCGAGGAAGAAGATGCTCGCTCCTTTTGGCGTGCTTCCTAGGGGGCAGACTCGCTCGGAGCCTGCAACTCCTTTTTCTGGAGGAAAGCAGAAGCGGCCAGCAACATCTGGAGAAAATATCCCCCAGATTCCTAGAAGGATCACGATAGTCCAAAGGGCTACAGCGGCAACTACGACTATTTGTGTAAAGCTGCGAACTCTCGCCCTCTCTGCTTCTTCAGCCTGGTAGGCGGCATGCAGTGTGATCGCTGCCAACTCTCTAAAGGTAGCGTCAACTGTCTTACGGTTGCGGCCTCGGCCGAATGCTTTTCGCTCGCGACTGAGCAGCACTTCCCTCAGTTGCTGCAAGCATACGTCGTCGTGTCTGAGATGAAGTTTGGCATGCGTCAGGGCATAAAAACCCTTATTGCGAAGTTCATCTTCTGGGGCTATGCGAAGTAGAGCTACCTCGGCCTCGTGGACATTTGCCAGAGCCCTGTCTGCTGATGCGCCTGTAAAGTGTTTCCACATGGATCCACGCAACGCATTTCGAGCCGCATCGAGATGGGAATTCGCTTTGGCTACGATTTCTGCGTCATCACGTGATATTCCGAGCGCATCGGCCTTGCGTTGCTCTTCAAACTTGTTCAACTGTCCTTGGAGGTGCGCCACATGCGCATTCGTGCGCTGATACCAAGACGATCCACTAACTGCAACATCGCCGTCGACGTCTACCATGGGTGCATCCTCCTTGGTAGATACCTCATTTCCCATTGAACGTCCGCTGAGGTCGATGCGCAACTCAAGGGAAATTCCCGCTAGAATCTTCAATTATTGAGGTTTTGGTGGCTGAAAGCCAAGGTCGGTCTTAGCGATAAGCGGATGACGTCTGAGAGCCACAAACGACAGAGCCTTTTCAACCACACCCGGCATCCCTTGGTGGGTGAACCATACGAAGGGATCACCGCGTCCCGCAGAACAACGTAGGGAGCCTTTACCAACCTGCGGTCGAGTCTGGCCAGTTGGGCTGAGAGAGAGGTGAAGCCTCGCGGGTCGGGTGGGGGACACCGTGGTGTTGGGGAAGGAGAGGCTGGAGGTGGAGCGTCTTATGGTGGGTGTGGATCACCTGGACACGCACGCTGCGTACGACGCGCAACCTGGCTGCTGCTCTGGGGACGGTGGGCCGGGTGGAGTAGGGGTTGGCGCTGGGTGAGCAGACGCTAGAACGGTGGCGGCGGGTAGGTGAGGGCCACCCCGATACTCGGATGACATCCGGATGGTCGGAGTCGTTGATCAAAGAACCGCAGTTTGCGGTGGTCATGTTGCGTTCCCATAGCCCAATCTGGGACTTCCTCATCGGTCGGCGGCACGGCCGGGAAGCCGACGCCCGGACCGCCCTGGTCGCCAAGCAGCGCGGCATGCGGTCGACTCTGGCGGTGCCAGCCCGGGATGTGGAGTCTTGTGCCGGACGCGGCCGTCGGTTACGGATATCGCCCACTGCGGGCCGTATGGCTCCTGACCTGCCTCCTGGCCGTCTGCTCCACGCTCTACAGCACCTGGCCTCCCACTACAGCCTCGATCTGCTCCTACCGCTTGTCGACCTCAGCCAAGAACGCGTCCACAGCTCGTTCGGTGCCATGCAATGGATTGCGGTCGTCCTTATCGCAACTGGCTGGCTACTGGCGACAACCGCCGCGGCTGGAGCGGGTCGCTTCCACGAAGAAGCAGAATCACCCTTACGCCTGACCCGAGGAAGCCTCTCCTCAGTGCAAGGCCAGGTCCTGCATTCTCCGCGTTTGGGTCAGCCAACGGTGAAGTCGGCCGCCTTGGTGTCCAGCGTCGTGTCGCCGTCCTTGGCGGTGGCCAGGACGGCGACGTGCCACAGACCACGCGGGGAGGTGTCGGCTTCGTCGCGGGTGACGGCGACCTTGTAGGTGCAGTGCACGGTGTCCCCACCGGAGGGCTTGCAGAGGGCCGACTCGACGGTGGCCATGTCCTTGGCGGTCAGCCCCTGCTTGGCGAAGGACGAGTTCGCCGGCCAGGCCAGGACCTTCACGTCCTTGACGCCGGAGGATGCGGTGACGTCAGTGGTGAAGGTCAACGAGCCGCCGCGGTCTCCGTCGGGGGTGATGTAGCGGGCAGCGCTGTGCGCGATGGCGGGAGGCTGCTCTCCGGCGTAGGCGAGGGCGTAGGCTCCGGCACCTCCGAGGACGGCGACACCTGCGGCCACGGACAGAACGACACGTCGAGACACGAGGAATTCCCCTATTCGAATCAGGTGGAGTGAACCGGCGTACTGGGCTGCGCCGTTGCACCAATACTGGCCGAGCAGCAGGCATGGGGTATGAGCCGATGTACTCAACTCCGGTCTGAGTATGGCCAGTCCGGGCCGCCGAGTGTGATTGAAGCAGGATCGTTCTGCGGACCAGTTCGCATCTGGCTCGCTCGTAGAGCTGTCATTGATCTTTGAGATGCAGTTCACCGCGCCGAGGTCGCGGCGCAGTTGGAGCGCGAAGCTGGTAAGGCCGGGCAGTTGGCTGACGTCGACGGCGCCGATTCAAGTGGGGAGCGTGGGCGCCGAGTCAGGCGCCCAGGATTTCGCCGAAGCGCGGACATGTGCCGCGGCGGTGTCCAGTGCGTTCGGGCCAGCGGGCCAGGACGTCCTTCAGCGCGGCGCGGTCCTTCTCGCCAGGGCCGTACCGTCGGCGCGCGGAGGAGGCGGGCGCTGCGGCCGGCGGTGTACCGGACCTTCGGCTTGGAGTCGGTGGCGGCCGCGACGATGGCCTTCGCGACGATGGCGGGGTCGTCGCCGTCCTCGTTGACCGCCAGCGCCAGCTTGTCGGCGATGTGCCGCTGCTCCGCGTAGATGTGCATGGGCATGTCGGGCTCGACGGTGTTCGCCTCGAACGAGGATTTGGTACCGCCCGGCTGGACGATGAGCGCCCGGACGCCTTGTTCGCGGATCTCGTGGTCCAGGGATTCGGTGTACCCCTCGAGCGCGTGCTTGGGCGCCGAGTAGGTGGCCACGTAGGGCGCGGGGAGGAACCCGAGGACGGACGAGATGTTGATGATGCGACCGCTTCCCTGGGCGCGCATGTGCGGGAGAACGGCCTTGGTCATGCGCATCACACCGAAGACGTTGATGTCGAAGAGGCGCTGGGCCTGCGCGAGGGAGTTCTCCTCGGCGGCGCCCGAGGAGCCGATGCCCGCGTTGTTGACCAGGATGTCGATCCGCCCGAACTGCTCGATCACCTGGTCGACCGCGGCGGCGACTGAATCGTCGCTGCCCACGTCGAGGGCGAGGAACGTCACGCCGTCGCGACGGTCGGCTCCGGACGTCTTCCGGCTCGTCCCCACCGTCTCGAAACCCGCCGCGGCGAGCGCTAGGGCGGCCGCCTGTCCGATACCGGTGGACGCACCTGTCACGAGTGCCACCGGCCGAGTTGTCGCCATCACGAGCGCCCTTGGTTTTGACGTACATCTGTATGTCGTACGTTCGTATGCCTTACGTTCGTACGACCATAGAGCGGTCGTTGGTCGATGGCAAGTGGTCGCGTCCGCATGTCCAGGATGTTGACGCTCGAGAGCTGCTGAAAGACTCGGCCCAACAGGGGCCGGGCGAGACGGGGCATCGCCATGACGGTTCCTTGTCGCGCCGGGGGCCTTCCCGGGCGCCGTCGTCTCCCTGCGACCTGGACGCTTCGCCCGCAGTGGGTGAGGCAGTTAGATGTCGAACCTGCGACACCCGCTTCAGGGGGCGGGTCTTGCTCCTGTCTGCGGGGGTGACCCTCAGGAAGAGTTTCTGCCCCGCAGCGGGACCTCCCGGATCAGCCAGGACACCGCGAACGTCACGGCGCACAGTGCCGCCGTGCCGAGCGCGACACCGTGCAGTCCGTCGACGACGCCGGCCCGGAACGCGTCCTGGACCGGGCCCGGCAGGTCCCGCAGCAGCGCGGGAGTGAGCTCCCCGTCGGTCAGTCGCTGCCCGTCGGCGCCGAGCCGGTCCGTGACGGCGGCGGCGAGACGGTTCGTATAGACGGAACCGAGGACTGCGGTGCCGAGCGAGCCACCGATGGTGCGCAGCAGTGTCTGGGTGCCGCTGGCCGCGCCCATGTCGCGCGGTTCGGCGCTGTTCATCGTGATCAGCATTGTCGGCTGCATCAGGCAGCCGATACCCACGCCGAGCACGAACGTCAGACCGGAGGCCAGACCCGCGGTCGTGCTGGTGCGGAGCGTCAGCAGGGCCAGGGCGCCAACTGTGGCCAGCGCGCCGCCCGCGATCGGGTAGTGGCGGTAGCGGCCGCCGTCGCTCACCCGCCGCCCGATGGCGAGCTGCGCGCCGATCATGCCGAGCATCAGCGGGATGAGCAGCAGACCGCTCTCCGTGGACGACATGTCCTGCACGAACTGCATGTACTGCGGCAGATAGCTCGCCGCCGCCAGCATGGCCGCACCCGTGACGAAGCTCAGGACCTGCGCCACCGTGAAGTTGCGGTCGCGGAACAGCCGGGGCGGGATCACCGGCTCCGGGGCGCGCCGCTCCACGCGCACGAAGGCGGCGAGCGTCGCCGCGAACACCAGGCCGAGCCCGATGATCTGCGGTGATGTCCAGGCGTACGTCGTCCCTGCCCAGCTCGCGAGCAGTGTCAGGGCGAGGATCGCGACGGTCAGCAGCCCCGCGCCGGCCAGGTCGATCCGCGCCCTGACGCGTTCGCCGCGTAGTCGCACCCCGAAGCCGATGAGGGCGAGTGCCATGACGCCGACCGGCACATTGACGTAGAACACCCATCGCCAGTCCCACTGGTCGGTGAGGAAGCCGCCGACCAGCGGCCCGCCGATCGTCGCGGCGGGCAGCAGCACCCCGATGAGGGACTGGGCCCGCCCGGCCTCCGCCGGAGCGAGCAGCGTGCCGATGAGTGAGAGAGCTCCCACGAACAGGCCGCCGGCGCCGAGGCCCTGGAGTGCGCGGAAGGCGATCAACTGCCCCATGTCCTGGGCGAGTCCGCACAGTACGGAGCCGACGAGGAAGACCGTGATGGACGCGAGGTAGCTGCCCTTGCGGCCGTACAGATCGCCGAGCTTGCCCCATATCGGTGTGGAGACGGCCATGGTGAGCAGATACGCGGTGAGCACCCAGGACAGTTGGTCGAGACCGCCCAGGTCGCCGACGATGGTGGGCAGGGCGGTGCCGACGACGGTGCCGTCGAGTGTGGCGAGCACGATGCCGAGCAGCAGGCCGAGGATGACGAGTCGGGAAGGCGGGGCATCGGTCTCGTCGGGTGTGGTGGTTCCGGGATGCTGTTCGTTCCTACGTTGCTTCAGGAAGTCCGTCACGGTTGCGGGGCCGGCTCAGGCGACGTACGAATGAAGGGCCTTGGCGGTACGCAAGGCGTGGCCCCACCAGGCCAGTTGATCGAGCAGCGCCTTCGCGGCGGTGTCGGCGGCCGGGTCCTTGACGGCGCCGGACTCGTCGAATCGGCTCCAGGCTTCGTGGAAGCTGACCGTGTTGCGGATGGTCGTGGCATTCAGCTCGGCCATGACGACCCGCAGATGCTCCACCGCGCGCAGACCGCCCGACAGGCCCCCGTACGAGACGAACGCGACCGGCTTGCCGTGCCACTGCTCGTTGTGCCAGTCGATGGCGTTCTTGAGGGGTGCCGGATAGCTGTGGTTGTACTCGGGCGTGACGAACACGAACGCATCGGCGGCGGCGAGCCGCGGCGTCACGAGGGCAAGCGCCTGCTCGGTACCGGGCGGCGGCTGCTGGCCGAAGGCCGGGAACACCGTCGGCAGCGGGATCTCCGCGAGGTCGACGACATCGGCGCTCATGTCGTGGCGCTGCTCGAGGTGGCCGCTGAGCCACTTGGTCACGACGGGCCCGAAGCGGCCCTCGCGGGTGGAGCCGACGAGTACGGCGACGCGCAGTGGCGCGGTGGTGGCAGGCATGGCGGACCCCCTGGTTGTGTACGTCGTATCTTGGTGAGTACAACGTACACATTGATGTGTACGCCGTCTACTAGAGATACGCTGTACGCGACATCGATGAAGAGGAGCTGTGCCATGGCGGCGCGGAAGCAGGACGAGAGCAAGGTCGTGGAGCCCTCTCTCTGGGAGCGCATGGAGCGGCCCGCCTCAGCACCCCGGGCCTCGCTGAGCCTGGAGCGGATCGCCGCCGTCGCGGTCGAGATCGCCGACGAGGAAGGCGCCGCCGCCGTCACCATGCGCCGTCTCGCCACGAAACTCGGCGTCGCCCCCATGGCGGCCTACCGGCATGTGGCAGGCAAGGACGACCTCTGGGCGCTCATGGTCGACCGGGTCTCCCGGCAGCTGGCCGCGCCGGACGATGCCGCCAGCTGGCGGGAGGTGCTGCGCTCCTTCGCCCTGCAGACACGGGAGTTGATGTTGGCGCACCCATGGATGGGATCCATTCCGCTGATCTCGCTCACGCCGTCGCGGATGGCCGTGGCCGAACGGCAATTGGCTGCGCTCGCCGCGTGCGACCTGGACGCCGACTCGATGATGGCCGCCTTCCGCACCGTCAACTCCTATGTGCACGGCTCGACCCAGGCCGAGATCGTCCTGCGCGAGTATCAGGAGCGGCACGGCTGGGCCGGCGGTGACGAGACCCGTCAGGCGCTCGCTCCGCAGATGAGCTACCTGATGAGCACGGGCCGTTACCCGACCTACGAGCGTTACGGCGCGGAGGCGGCGCGCAAGGACGACCACACTTGGGCGTTCGAGTTCGGCCTCGACTGCGTGCTGGGCGGCATCGCGGAACGCCTCGGCATCTGACACCACGGCCGCCCTCGTCGACGCCGACCGGGCCCGCACCACACTCGCCGACGTCGGATCCCCCGGGCCGTCGCCAGACCTGCGGCGAGAACCAGCTCACCGTCCGTACCCACCGCTTGAGCAACACCCAGGCAGCGACCATCACCGACACCGTTCGATGCAGCCGATGGTGTACACGGCGTTGCCGAGTCGTCGGGTCAACTGGTGGTGGCTCAAGCAGGTCTGAAAGGCGCGCTAGCTCTGAACGACCGTCGTGATGCTGGCGCTGCGCCGCAGGTGTTCGTACCCGGAGCCTGCTCCCCGGGGTGCCAGAACGTACCGGTCATACGACCTGGCCGTGCACCATGCGACGGCGTCCGCGGTGTTCAGGATCTGCTGCGGGTGCCCGGACAGGACAGGGAACCTCTCCGGGCGAGACACCCCGCGGGTCCGGCCGAGGGTTGTGAGCGCGACCTGTTGCTGCCAATGGGTGCAAGGCCGTGGTGTCGCCAACCGTATGGGCCTCCGACTGAAGTCGGCTCGACATCCTTTCGGTCTAGTGCAAGAAACGAACGCGAGGACGCCAGGGTGAATCTCATAAAGAGGATCAGCACGACGGGGACGATAGTCGCCGCAGTCCTGATCGGCCTTGGTTCCGGTAGCGCCCATGCGGATGACGACTCGCTGCTGGCGCTCCTCGGTCTTCCGTCAGTCACGGTCGCGTGCTTCCCGTCGGGGCACGTCGGCCAGGGGAACACTTTCACCGGGACCCAGCCTGTCAACTGCGGTCAAAGCGCGCAGGCGACGGCCCCTGAAGGCGGAGGGGGGTCGAAGGGCAGGCAGCAGTACTCAGGCGACGGGGTCACGATCGCCCCGGGCGAGTCTGGGTTTGCAGTTGCAGCCTGTCCTGCGGGAAAGGTCGCCACAGGCGGAGGCTACGACACCTTCCCCCGCGGTTTTCGGGCCGAGGCTGAGCGCTACATCCAGGCAACGTTCGAGTCGCCCAGCTCGTGGACGGTCCGAGGCCTCAACGAAGGCTCAGAGCCTGTCTCCTTGGTCGCGTACGTACTGCGCTGAGGCTGCTGATTGACTTCCTCCTCCTCGTGAACGAGGAGGATTCCTACGGCTCGCGCCGTGGGGTTTTCTGTTTCATCGCCGACTGCCCGCCCGGAGAACTCCGTTGAGGTCTTACACCGGCTCCACAGACCGTCGCCGCCAGCCCGGCGGCCAGGAGGTTGTTCGCCGCGTTCACGTCCCGGTCATGGGCCATCCCGCAGGTCTCGCACGTCCAGGTACGGACGTTGAGCGGCAGCCTCTCCTGCAGGGTGTCGCAGGCGGAGCACAGCCTGGTGGAGGGGAAGTAGCGGTCCACCGCGATCACTTCCCGCCCGTACCAGGCGGCCTTGTACTCCAGCATCGAGCGGAACTCACGCCAGCCCGCATCCGAAATAGCCCGGGCGAGCGGACGGTTCCTGACCATGTTGGTCACGGTCAGGTCCTCGATCACGAGGGTTTGATTTTCACGCACGAGCCGAGTCGTCAGCTGGTGGAGCAGGTCCCGGCGCCGGTCGGCGATCCTCGCATGGATCCTGGCGACCCGACGGCGGGCCTTGTCCCGGTTCGCCGAGCCCTTGGCCTTGCGGGACAGCTCCCGCTGCGCCTTGGCCAGCCGGGCCCGGTCACGGCGCTCATGGCGGGGGTTGGCGACCTTCTCCCCGGTGGAGAGGGTCAGCAGGTGGTCCAGACCGACATCGATGCCGACCGCTGCGTCCGTGGCGGGAAGTGGCTTCACGGACGGGTCTTCGCACAGGATCGAGACGAACCAGCGCCCGGCCGCGTCCTGCGACACGGTCACCGTGGACGGCGCCGCCCCCTCAGGGAGCGGCCGGGACCACACGACGTCCAGCGGAGCCGCCATCTTCGCCAGCGTCAGGGCGCCGTCCCGGATACGGAATCCGCTGCTGGTGTACTCCGCCGACTTCCGCGACCTCTTCCGCGACTTGAAACGCGGGTACTTCGCCCGCTTGGCGAAGAAGTGGGTGAACGCACTCTGCAGGTGCCGCAACGTCTGCTGCAACGGCACCGACGACACCTCGTTGAGGAACGCCAGCTCCCCGGTCTTCTTCCACGCCGTCAACATCGCCGAGGTGGCGTGGTAGTTGACCCGCTCCTGCCGCGCCCACGCCTCAGTCCGGGCGGCGAGCGCCAGGTTGTAGACCTTGCGCACGCAACCGAACGTCCGCAACAGCTCCGCCGCCTGCACATCACTCGGATAGAAGCGGTATTTGAACGCCCGCTTCACAGGGTTCACGGCCACGCCCACAACTTAGCCAGACCGCGGGTAGCGATCAAACGTGCCGGTCAGGGCACTGCTATCCGCCCTGGCAGCGCATCCCAGCACCATCCCCTGCTCCGCAGGAGCTTCGATTCCTCCCCCGGCTGAAGCCAGGGGTATCCACGAAAAGGATTCCGATGACCCCAATTGCGCTGACGGGCTCGAGGTCAGGGCCACGCTCTTGCAGGAGCGGGCCAGGTGAGACGCCTGGTCATCAAGGTGATGGCAGCCCAGGCGATGGGGCTTGTCGAAAATCCTTGGTCCGACGAATTCACCGTGGTCACCTACGACAGGCGCGGCAACTCCCGCAGCCCCCGCCCCAGCGGGTGGGAGACCACCTCTGTAGTTGAGCAGGCCGACGACGCCGCAGCACTTCTCACCGCGCTCGCGCTTGCTCCCGCCGCCGTGTTCGGCAACAGCTACGGGGGGATCACTGCCCTCGACCTGCTCATCCGCCACCCTGGCGTCGTCAGCCGCGCCGTCCTGCACGAGCCCATCCTCGTCTCAGTCCTGGAGAACCCAGGCGAGGTCCAGGCCGTTGTGGGGTCGGTCGTCGAAGCGGGCATGGCTGCTGGGGGGCCTCAGGAAGCCGTAGAGCACTTCATCCGATTCGCCGCGGGCGACGACAACTGGGATCGCCTGGACCCGGACCTGCGCCACAGGATGGCCTCAAACGGGGAGACCCTCTTCAACGTCGAGATGGGCACCTTCGAGTCCTACCGCCCTGACGACGCGACGCTCGCCGGCATCACCACCCCTACCCAGGTCCTGGTCAGCCAGGAATCAGCGGATTTCTTCGACGAGGCCGCTGCCTGGCTCGCCGCCCGACTCGCGGTCGAGGTAGTGCAGACCCCGGGCACACACACGCCCCAGTGGGATCAACCCGAGGAACTCGTCCGCACCATCAGGCCATTTTTGCGCGGACCCTCGTAGTTGCCGATCGCAGAGCCAAGACCGGTGCGAGACAAGGGGGATCTCAGTGTCGCTGAGATCCCCAGGCGCCCTCGTCCTCCCGCCTGACGGCGGCCATGCCGCACCTGGCGGGCGTCGCGATAGAAGACATACGAGCCGAAGGCGGCGGCCTCCGTATCAGCGCCTCGGGGTCCACGACGATCCATCTGACCGTCCGACGGTTCCGGTGCGAACTGCCGTCCTGCCCGCGAAGGACCTTCGTGGAGCAGGTGGATGTGCTCAATTTCCGGCACGGTCGCCGCAGCCAGCTGCAGCAAGACATGCTCACCGCGATCGGACGCTTCCTCGCCGGACGGCCGGCGCCCGGCTGGCAGCCATGGTGCACTGCCGCGTCTGCTCCAACACCCTGCTCGACCGGGTGCGTCGGCTGCCTGCCGAGCCGCCGGAGCGAAGTCCCCGCCTGTTGGTCGTCGACGACTTCGCTCTCAAGCGCGGTCATGTCTACGGCACTGTCCTGATCGACATCGAGAACGGCCGTGTCGTCGACGTGCTGCCAGATGGTGCCGCCGAGACGTTCACCGCCTGGAGATCGTGTCCCGTGACCGCGCGAGTGCGTCTGCCGAGGCGATCCGGGCGGCCGCGACCCAGGTCGCCGAACAGGTTCCAGTGCGCGATGAGGCAGCTGGAACCCGGCGCCCATACGGCGCGACACACAGCGTCTGCCTCATGATCGATAGAGGAATAGGGCATGAGGAATTCTCCGCTGTTGTTCCCATTGCCGCAGAATGCGATCAAGGTCGTTCGGTCCTAGCGTGTTAAAAGGTCCATGGGAGTGAAAGTGCCGGTGCGTACTTGCTGGCAACACCGATGAGCCGGCGCTTGCGCGAACGAACACAGGCTCACCTGCAACTGTTGGCCCGTGCTGTCGGGACAGGGGCGTGGCCCGTCTATGTGTGCTGGTAAGCCTCACCTCCTGCAGTCGGTTGAGGAGGCGTCCCGTGGATCCCATGAAGGGGTAGCGAGCCGCATACGAGTCCGCCGCTGAGCACCGCTTCTTCGACCTGCTGCCGGTGGACGGTCCGCTGCCCCGTCATCGCGATATGGAGGACAAGATGACTGCAATCGACGACAAGCGGGCCCAGGTTCCGTGGATCGGCTCCCCGTTCGACGCGGGTGCCGGAAGCCATGAAGGGCCGAACCCTGACGGGCGCGGCACGTCGCGCGACTTCGAGCACGGATCCATCTACTGGTCGCCGGACACGGGGGCGCACGAGGTTCACGGGGACATCCGGGTGAAGTACGCCCAACTTGGAGGATCCAGCGGACTCATGGGATATCCCGCGACGGACGAGCTGGGGTGCCCAGACAGCGTCGGACGCTTCAACCACTTCCAGGGTGGCTCAATCTACTGGACCCCGCAGACCGGCGCCCACGAGGTCCACGGAGCCATCCGCGACCTGTGGTCAAACATGGGTTGGGAGGGCAGTTTCCTCGGCTATCCGGCGGGCGACGAGGTAGGCACGGGAGACAGTCGCTCCAGTCGGTTCCAGCACGGGCACATCAGCTGGTCGCTCGCGAAGGGGGCCGTCGCGCACCGCAGCACCCTCATCGACTGACCAACGGCGAAGGACGCCTGGGACGGCGTTCCGAGGCTCGGCCTTCAGCGGTTCACCCGGTGTTGCGGGCAATTGCCCGGTTCACGTGTTCTTGGTGGCCGGTACGTTCGCGGCCAGGGGAGGGGTGAGGGGCCTCCTGGACCGAAGGACTGCAGTCCGGGCCCGTGCCGCCTCCCAGCCCGGGACGGGATCGCGCGCTCCGACGAGCAGGACGCCGCCGCGAGCTGGAAGACGACGTATGGCCATCCCCGGCTGATGGCGTTCGTCGGCCACGGCCCGGGTGGGAGCGGGGAGCTGGTGGCTGAGGTGCTGCGGCCGGGGAATGCCGGGAGCAACACCGCTGCCGATCACATCGAGGCCACGCGAATGGCCCTGGCCCAGCTGCCCAAGCGGTATCGATGCGGGCGGCAGACCCTGATCCGCTGCGATTCCTGCGGCGGTACGCACGAGTTCGTGGCCAGAGCGGAAACTCGGTTACGCGAGCAAGAGGTTAGACAACTCCCCCCTGCGTGGCGACGGTTGGGGGAGAAGCCGCTGACCGAATCAGGTGCAGGCCCGACCGTGAAGCCGTCGCCGTGGGACCGGTGGCGAGGCCTTGAGTGCATCGGGCGGTCATGCGGCTCTCCCCGCGCTCACCGATTCCCGCCGCTCTCCTGCGGCAGGCGGTGGGTGCGGACCACGTCGGCGTACCACCGCGCGCTGGACTTGGGGATGCGTTTGCCGGTCGGGTAGTCGACGTAGACGGCACCGAAGCGCTTGCTGTAGCCGTAACCCCACTCGAAGTTGTCCAGCAGAGACCACAGGAAGTAGCCCCGGACGTCGACGCCGGCCACGATCGCCCGGTGCACGGCTGACAGGTGGCCGTGGAGGTAGGCGATGCGTTCGGGGTCGGCTACCTCGCCTTCCGGGTTCACGTAGTCGTCGAACGCGGCCCCGTTCTCGGTGATCACCAGAGGCATCGTGGGGAAATCTGTATCGAGTCGCGTCAGCAGGTCGTACAGACCGCTGGGGTCGACCGCCCAGCCCATCGCGGTGGTGCTGCCCGGCGGCCGGTGGAAGGCGACGTTGTCGGCGCCCGGCCAGGGGCTGTGCTCGCTCGCGCCGTGGCCGTCGGAACCATGGCTGGCCTCGCCGGTGGCCGCGGAGACGAGCGTCGGCGTGTAGTAGTTGACGCCCAGGAAGTCCAGCGGCTGGTGGATGGTGGCGGTGTCGCCGTCCCGTACGAAGGACCAGTCGGTCAGACTCGCCGTGTCCTGGAAAAGGTCCTGGGGGTATTGGCCTTCCAGCAGCGGGCCGGTGAAGACACGATTGGCCAGTGCGTCGATCCGCCGGGCCGCGTCGACGTTCTCGGCTGCCTCGGTCAGCGCGCGGACATGATGAATATTGAGCGTGATGGACGCCTGAGCGCGGGCGGGCAGTTCGGCGCGCAGGGCCTGTACGGCCTTGCCGTGGGCGAGGTTGAGATGGTGCGCCGCGCGCAGGGCCGCGACTGGGTCGGTGCGCCCGGGCGCATGGACGCCTGAGCCGTATCCGAGGAAGGCGCTGCACCAGGGCTCGTTGAGGGTGATCCAGGTTTTCACCCGGTCTCCCAGCGCATGTGCCGCCAGGGCCGCGTAGTCGGCGAACCGGTCGGCGGTGGCGCGCTCCGGCCAGCCGCCGGCGTCCTCCAACTCCTGCGGCAGGTCCCAGTGGTACAGCGTGACGACCGGTTCGATGCCCTTTTCCAGCAGTGCGTCGGTCAGGGCGCGATAGAAGTCGAGCCCCTTTTCGACGGCCGGGCCGCGGCCGGTCGGCTGCACGCGTGACCACGACAGGGAGAACCGGTAGGCGCTCACTCCGAGGTCGGCCATGATGTCGACGTCCTCGCGCCAGCGGTGGTAGTGGTCGGTGGCGACGTCGCCGGTGTCACCGTTGCGCACCTTGCCGGGCGTGTGTGAGTAGGTGTCCCAGATCGAAGGTGTGCGTCCGTCGGCGGAGGCGGCACCCTCGATCTGGTACGCGGCGGTCGCAGTGCCCCAGGTGAATCCCTGCGGAAAGGTGCGGACGGCGATGTTCTGCGGGGCGGGCGCGACGCGTCGGGTTGCGGTGCTCACGGGGGTCCTTCCAGGTGGCTTGCGGGGAGGGGGAGGCGAAGCGGGGTGGGGGCGTCGAGGGGCCGCGGCAGCGGGGGGTCGGCACGGCAGTCATCCCTTGACCGCTCCCTGCATGATTCCGCCGACGATCTGACGGCCGAAGACGATGAAGAGGGCGAGCAGTGGCAGCGTGCCCAGCAGCGCGCCCGCCATGATCAGCGACTGGTCGCGCACGTATCCCGCGCTGAGCTGGGTGAGGGCGACGGGCACCGTCGGATTGGTCATGTCGAGCACGATGAAGGGCCAGAAGAAGTCGTTCCAGGCGTGCACGAACGTGATCATGAACAGTACGGCCATGGGAGGCCGGGCGATCGGCAGCACGATGCTCCAGAAGATGCGTAGGGAGTGCGCACCGTCCACCCGTCCGGCCTCGACGAGTTCGTCGGGCAGCGCTTCGGACAGGTACTGCCGCATGAAGAACACGCCGACGGCGCTGACGAGGGTGGGGAAGATGACGGCGGGCAGCTTCTGGCCCCAGCCCAGTTCCGTCATCATCATGAACAGCGGTACGACGCCCAGTTGGGGCGGCACCATCATCGTGCCGATGACGAGCATCAACAGGATGTTGCGGCCCTTGAAGCGGAGTTTGGCGAACGCGAAGCCGGCGAGGGTGGCGAACAGGACCGTGGACAGGGCGATCACGCCGGCCACGATCAGGCTGTTGAGCATGGCCTTGCCCAGCGCGGCGTCCTGCCAGGCCTTGCCGAGGTTCTCCAGGAGATGGGGGCCGGGCAGGAACGGCGGAGGCGTCTGGGTGACGCGCGTGTTGTCGGTCGAGGCCGCCACCATCGTCCAGTAGAGCGGGAAGAGCGAGAACAGCGCCGCGATTGCCAGCAGGATGTAGGCGACGGGACCCGCGTGGTGCTGGCGTCCGGCGCCCGGATGCCGGAACAGTTGCCGGCTCCGTTTGCCGGGCGGGGTGGCCTTGCGGGTTTTCCGCTCGGTCCCGGGGCGTGCGTCCGTCGTCTGGACCGGGATGCTGTCTGTGGTCATGGAGATCTCCCGGTCAGGTCCTGCGCGTGATGACGCGCTTGACGATTCGTTGGACGACGAACACGAGAATGAGCAGCAGGAACATCGCCCAGGCGACCGTGGCGGCGCGGCCCATCTGGTAGTTCTTCCAGCCCTCCTCGTACAGCAGCAGACCCAGCGTCTGGTACTGGTTGTCGGCTCCTCCCGTGATGCCGTTCGGGCCCTGGCCGAAGATCAGGGGCTCACCGAAGAGCTGCGTGGCGCCGATCGTGGACAGGACGATGGTGAACACGATGGTGGAACGGATGCCGGGAACGGTGACCTTCAGGAACTGTTGCCACCGTGAGGCGCCGTCGATGGCTGCGGCCTCGTAGCGGTCGCGCGGGATCGCCTGCATCGCCGCGAGGTAGAGCAGCGCGTTGTAGCCGGTCCAGCGCCAGATCACGATGGAGGAAATCGCTGTCTGCGCGGCCCACTTGTTGTTCTCCCAGTCGAGGTTGTCGACACCGACGAGGCTCAACATCCAGTTGATCATGCCGAAGTCACGTTCGAAGAGCATTGTGAACACGAGGGCAGCGGCGCCGACCGACGTGGCGTACGGCGTCAGGGCGGCGACGCGGAAGAACGTCGAGCCGCGCAGCTGGTAGTTGAGCAGGTGCGCCAGTCCGAGCGCCATCAGCAGCTGGGGCACGGTCGACAGGACGCCGATGGTGAAGGTGTTGAGCAGCGCGTTCCAGAATCGGTCGTCGTCCCACAGCGCCGTGTAGTTGTCGAAGCCGACCCACTCCATGAGGTTCAGGGTCGACAGTTCGACGCGGTGCAGCGAGATCCACGAGGTGTAGATGAGCGGGTAGAAGCTGAAGGCGGCGAACACGATGAAGAACGGGGCGACGAAGGCGTACGGGGCGCCCCGGACGTCGAGGCGGTGCAGCAGCGTGCGGCGCCGCTGACGCTCCGCGCCGATGCCGGGCGCACCGTCGGGGGGTGTCGAGGTGGAGATGGCCACCGGAAGGCGTCCTTCCTGGAGGGGGAGAGGCGGGCAGGGGCCCGGCGACCCATGGGGGCCGTGCGTGGGGCGCCGGGCGGCGGCGGGCAAGGGCCCCAGGTCAGCCGGCGGCCTTCTCGATGCGCTCGTCAGTGGTCTTCCACGCGTCGTTCGGGCTCTTGTTCTGGGCCTCGATCAAGGTCAGACCCTGCGAGAAGATGTCCTTGATGGTGCCGTCCTTGCGGCCGAGCACCTGCTCGTCGGGGATCTCCTGGGCCGCGGCGCCGAAGATCTTTCCGATGGGCGCGCCATTGAAGTAGTCCGACGTGGCATCGACGACTGCGGGCATCTCCAACGCGGTCTGCGACGAGGGGAAGTTGCCGATCTTCTCGAAGAGGTAGGCCTGCTGCTCGGGGGCGGTGAGCCAGGCGACGAGGTCCTGCGCTTCCTTCTTGACGGGGCTCTTCTCCATCACACCGAGGAACGATCCGCCCCAGTTGGCGCCCTTGGGTGCCTTGGCGACGTCCCACTTGCCCTTGTTCTTCGGTCCCGCCTTCTCGCTGATGTGCGCGAGCATCCATGCCGGGCAGACGGTGCTGGCGAAGGTGCTGTTGGCCAGGCCGGGGTCCCAACCGGGCTGGAACTGGCGGAGTTTGGCGGTCAGATCGGACGTGGCCGCTTCGGAGGCCAGCTTCCACGCGTCCTTCACGACAGGGTTGGTGGCGTAGATCAGCTCGCCCTGCTTGTCGTAGAACTGCTGGGAGTTGCCGTAGATCATGGCGTTGAACAGCCCGCTGGAGCTGTCCATGAAGGCGACCTTGTCGTCCTTCGAGTCCTGCTTGAACCGCTTGCCCGCGTCGACGTACTTCGACCAGTCGCCCTCCCACAGCTTGGCGACCTCGTCGCGGTCGGTGGGCAGTCCGGCCTGCTCGAAGAGGTCCTTGCGGTAGCAGACCGCCATGGGGCCGATGTCGGTGCCGAGGCCGATGACCTTCTTGTCGGCGGCGGTGACCTGGCTCTGCTTCCATGGAAGGAAGTGGTCCGTCCCGGCCACGCCGGCCAGATCGACGAACTTGTCCTTCTGGGTGTCGGACAGTTCCTTGGCCCGACCAATTTCTATGCCCTGGATGTCCTTGAGTCCGCTGCCTGCGGCCAAGTGGGTCTGCAGGGCGGTGTAGTACGTCTGTTCATCGCCCGCGACGTCCGCCTTGATGATGACGTCCGGGTGTTCCTTCATGTACTTGTCGAGCAGACCGGTCTCCTTGAAGCCCATGACGCCGAAGAGCCCCATGGTGATGGTGACCTTGCCGTCCTTCTTGCCTCCACCGGTCCCTCCGTCGCTGCCCCCGCAGCCCACGACCAGGCCGAGAGCCGACGCGAGGGACACAGCGGCCACGGCTTTCGTACGCAACGTCCTTCGGAACTTGTTCATTTCGTCCTCCTAGCGGCGGCGCTGACGCACCGGAGTTCGCGCCCCGCGGTCCGCCCCGCAGGCACGATTTGTCCGGTGGGTACGTTCCCAATCGACGGTGGGAACGTACCCACTCAAGAGCCCGCAGCCTGGCCGCCACGAAAGGCGTCTGTCAAGAAGTTGAATCCACTTCGTTGCCGAAAGATGTCGCGAGCCCGCACCCGGGCCGCGCGGGCGCTCTCCTCAGATCTGGCACAATGCGCAGGTGAAAGCCGTCCAGGCATCGCCGAGCGAGGGAGGCGTCATGGGGGAGAGGCAACGCCCGACCATCATTACCGTGGCCGCGCGCGCCGGCGTCGGACGCACCACGGTTTCACGAGTCATCAACGGCTCCGAGCTCGTCAGCGATAAGGCGAGGGCCGCCGTGCTCGCCGCCATCGCCGAACTCAACTACGTCCCGAACTCGGTTGCCAGGGGGCTGGTGACGAGCCGGACGAACTCCGTGGCCCTGGTGATCCCCGAGTCGGAGAGCAGACTGGGCTCCGAGCCCTACTTCTCGGCGGTCATCCGCGGTGTCAGCACCGCCCTCGCGGAGACCCGCACACAGCTCCAACTGGTGCTTGTCCGCGACCAGGCCGAGCGGGACCAGCTCACCGAGTCCGTCGCGGAACGGCGTGTCGACGGGGTGCTCCTGGTCTCTGTCCACGAGCACGACCCGCTGCCGGGGCTGCTCGAGGACATGGGACTGCCCACGGTGCTCGCCGGACGCCGTTCCCCCGACGAGTCGCTCAGCCACGTGCACTCCGACAACACGGGCGGAGCCGCGACGGCCGTCAACCACCTGCTCGCGCGGGGGCGGCGCACCGTCGCCACCATCAGCGGACCGCTTGACATGGACGTAGCGCGCAGCAGGCTCCAGGGATGGCGTGAGGCCCTCGAGAAGGCGGGCCACCAGGCCACGGACCGACTCGTGGCCTCGGCCGACTTCACCGAGGAAGGCGGCGAGGCGGCGATGCGTTCACTCCTTGAACGGGTTCCCGAGCTCGACGCCTTGTTCGTCGCCTCGGACGTCATGGCGGCGGGGGCTCTGGCGGAGCTGCGCAGGCAGGGGAGGAGTGTCCCCGACGACGTGGCCGTGGTCGGATTCGACGACTCCATCATCGCCCGGCACACCAATCCACCCCTCAGCACCGTGCGTCAGCCCGTCGAGGAGATCGGCGCCATGATCGGACACATCCTTCTGGAAGAGATCGGCGATCCCAAGAGGCCGCGTCGGCGCGTCACGCTTCCCACTGAGCTCGTCGTACGCGAATCGTCATGAGTCCATCAGGGGGTGCTGGTGAGCCACCTGCTCGCACACCCCGAACGTCGGCCTGATCTGTCTGGCCACGGTGCGCTGGCGCGAGCATCAGCGCGGCGACCGGTGGGCCGGTCACCGCAAGGTCATCAACGGGATCCTGTACCGACTGCGCACTGGGGTGCCACGGCGGGATCTACCTGCGCGTTCCGGTCCATGGAGGACAGCGTACGAATGGTCGATGGTGGGCGTCGATTCGGCCTCCTGCCGGCCCCATCAGCACGCCCCCGGCGCTCGTAGGAAACCGCCTCGAGCGCCGGGGAAAGACGCACACCCCGGCAGCACCGCCCCGCCGAGGGACTCGGACGCTCCCGGGGCGGCCTGACCTGCAAGATCCACCTCGCCGGTGAGGGTGGGCGCCGCCCGCTGGCCCTGCTGATCACTCCGGGCCAGTGGGGCGACGCTCCGCAAGTCATCCCGGTCATGGAACGCATCCGTGTTGCCCGACTCGGCGGCGGGCATCCACGCACGCGGCCCGACCATCTCGGAGGCGAGAAGGCGCACTCCTCCCATAGCAACTGTCGCTACCTGCGACGACGCCAGATCAAGCACACCATCCCCGAACCGAAGAACCAGCGGGCCAACCGCCAACAAAGGGGCAGCAAAGGCGGCCGACCCGCAGGCTTCTTGATCAGATGCTCTCCAAGCTTGACTCTGCTCTCGCGACTCAGATGGGCGATGCCCGCAGCATCCGCCCACACGCAACCGGCCGCAGCCAGCGCACACCACGGCGTACGCGGCACACACGACGCACCCGCGCCACCGAAAGCGTGGCGCAGACGGCCGTCGGCTGGTCACACAAGGTGATCAGCCGCCGATGACGCCAGCAGTGTGACGTCGGGCCGCAGCCGCAACCGAAGCAGGCCTCGCGGAGCTCTGGACCAGTAATCCGCACAACACCCGCTGGGAGACAGAGATGACCCCCTGGAACAACGAAGACCTCAGTTCCTGCGCCTACGCCGACCCCTACGCCGCGCCGGACTCCCATGACAACACCTGGCCGGCTCCCGACCAGGCCTGCGACGACCTGGACTACTTCCTGCCGCCGCCCAACCCCGCCGAACGCCTCAACTGGATCCTCGACCCGCGCGATGAGCGGCGTCTTGCCCTGAATGCGACGCTCACCGCCGCCGGTATCCCCCCGATGCCGGAAGACCGCGCGGTCATCGACCAGCTCAGCGCCCTGCCGGCAGACGTCAGCACCGTCCTCCAGCGCTGGCTGCACCACGCCCTGTGAACCCGGGGAGGGGCCCGCGACCGTGCGCGACGCGCTGCATCGGGATGTGATCGGCCCGATCACTGCCCCGGCCCGGTCGGTCCAGCGGCAGCCAGGACGCCGCTTTGACTGAGCTTGTCCCCTTCCAAGCGCGGGCCCGAGACGGTCATTTGACCCGGTGGGGCGTCGGGGGAGAGCAGTGTCAACAGGGCGGCTGGACCGGCCTCGCCCGCGCCTTCCCTCGCTGCCGGGGACTGCCTTGCGTAATGCCTCTCTACCGGGGCTGGTCGTTCACGTTGTCCTCGATCAGTTCCCGGGTGCGGCGCAGCAGAGCTTCCCGTACGTCGTCCGGTGACAGGACCCGTAGTGGTGTGGCCAGGCTGAGGAGGTATTTGGCGAGCCCGTCCGCGTCGGGGCCGCCGATGTCGACGATCGTGGCGTCGGGACCTTCCGGGCGATGGGTACCGACCGTCTGTGGGATCAGCCGCAGCGCCTGGTCCATGGGCAGCGGGAGGCGGATCGTCACGTAGAGCGGGTAGGCCCCGGTCGCGATGGAGTGGGAAACAAGCACGGCCGGGTCGGGTGGGTCGATGAGCTCCACTGGGCGCCCGGTCGGCTGTATCTGACCAACTCTGTCGGCCCGGAAGGTACGCCACTCGTCCCGCGTCACGTCCCGGGCGACGAAGTACCAACGGCGTCCCGTGTGCACCAGGCGGTACGGGTCGACATCCCGGAGCGTGGCGTTCCCCTCCCGATCGCGGTACGACAGGCGGCAACGCTCGCCCCGGCGACACGCGCCGGCCAATTCCAGCAGCATGCCGGGCGCGATCTGCGGCGCGTCGGGCCTTGTGGTGTGAACAAAGGCGGCGTCCATTTCGCCCAGCCTGTCCGCGATCCGGCGCGGCAGAACCTGACGCAGTTTCAGCAGCGCGGACAGCGCGGCCTGGTTGCCGCCGAGGACGCCGCTGAGGGCGGCCTCGCGCAGCCCGACGGCCACGGCGAGTGCCTCCTCGTCATCGAGGATCAACGGTGGCACCCGGGCTCCGGCGCGGAGGCGGTAACCGCCCCATGGTCCGGGGTCGGACTCGACTCCGTAGCCGAGTTCCCGGAGCCTGGCGATGTCCCGCCGCACCGTGCGCTCGGTGACTGCCATGTGGTCGGCCAGCTCGCCGCAGGTCCACGACGGTCGTGCGGACAGTAGCGAGACCAGTCGCAGGAGACGGGCGGAAGTGCTGATCACCTCTGAAGTCTCCCGCATGACCAGGACCGAATCTGTCCTGGTCCCGTCATAGCGTCTTCCTCATGACTACTGGAAACACGACCGCACCCGCGATCCGCTACGCGGCCGTCACCTTCGACTGCCCGGATCCCGCCGAAATGGCCCGCTTCTACGGGCAAGCCCTCGGCCTGCCCGTCGCCTACTCCAGCGACGACTTCATCCTGCTCGGCCAGGAGGGCTCTGCCGGACTGGGGTTCAACCGGCTGACCGACTACAGGCGTCCCACCTGGCCGGACCCATCCCAGGAGAAGCAGGCACACATCGAACTGGGCGTCGACGACCTGGAGTCCGCGCAGGCTCACCTGCTGGCCCTGGGTGCTGTCGAGCCCCCGACCCAGCCCCAGCCCGACCGGTGGCGGGTTCTGCTGGACCCCGCCGGCCACCCGTTCTGCATCACCACCCTGGTCTGAACATGATCGGCAGACTGTTGACTTCCTCCTCCTCGTGAGCGAGGAGGATTCCTACGGCTCGCGCCGTGGGGTTTTCTGTTTCATCGCCGACTGCCCGCCCGGAGAACTCCGTTGAGGTCTTACACCGGCTCCACAGACAGAAACCGCCAGCCCGGCGGCCAGAAGGTTGTTCGCCGCGTTCACGTCCCGGTCATGGGCCATCCCGCAGTTCCCGCACGTCCAGATACGGACGCTGAGTGGCATCCTCTCCCGCACGCTGCCGCAACCGGAACACAGCCTGGTGGAGGGGAAGAAGCGGTCTACGGTGATCACTTCCCGCGCGTACCAGGCGGCCTTGTACTCCAGCATTGAGCGGAATTCACGCCAGCCCGCATCCGCAATGGCGCGGGCGAGCGGACGGTTTTTGACCATGTTGGTCACGGTCAGGTCCTCGATCACGAGCGTTTGATTTTCACGCACGAGCCGAGTCGTCAGCTGGTGGAGCAGGTCCCGGCGCCGGTCGGCGATCCGCGCATGGATCCTGGCGACGCGACGGCGGGCCTTGTCCCGGTTCGCCGAGCCCTTGGCCTTGCGGGACAGCTCCCGCTGCGCCTTGGCCAGCCGGGCCCGGTCACGGCGCTCATGCCGGGGGTTGGCGATCTTCTCCCCGGTGGACAGAGTGAGGAGATGGTTGAGGCCGACATCGATACCGACCGCCGCGTCGGTGGCGGGAAGCGGCTCGATACCGGGGTCTTCGCACAGGATCGAGACGAACCAGCGCCCGGCCGCGTCCTGGGAGACGGTCACCGTGGACGGCTTCGCCCCCGCAGGGAGCGGCCGGGACCACACGATGTCCAGCGGGTCCGTCATCTTCGCCAAGGTCAGCCGGCCGTTGCGGATACGGAATCCGCTGGTGGTGTACTCCGCCGACTTCCGCGACCTCTTGCGGGATTTGAAGCGCGGGTACTTCGCCCGCTTGGCGAAGAAATGGGTGAACGCGTTCTGCAGGTGCCGCAGCGTCTGCTGCAGCGGCACCGAGGACACCTCGTTGAGGAACGCCAGCTCCTCGGTCTTCTTCCACGCCGTCAGCATCGCGGAGGTGGCGTGGTAGTTGACCCGCTCCTGGCGTGCCCACGCCTCGGTACGGGCGGCGAGCGCCAGGTTGTAGACCTTGCGGACGCAACCGAACGTCCGCAACAGCTCCGCCGCCTGCACATCACTCGGATAGAAGCGGTACCTGAACGCCCGCTTCACACGGTTCACGGCCACGGCCACAACTTAGCCAGACCGCAGGTAGCGATCAAACGTGCCGGTCAGGGCACTGCGATCCACCCTTGAGGCGCATCCCAGCTCCATCCCCTGCTCCGCAGGAGTTTCGCTTCCTCCCCCGGCTAAAGCCGGGGGTATCCACGAAAGATTCCGATGACCATGACCGCGCATCCGGGCAAGGGCGGCGAACTCGCCGCTGTCCTGCTGAGGGTCGCGGAAAGGCTGCACGGCTTCCCTGCCTGTGAGATCTACCTGATCAGCCAGGGCACGGCAGACCCGGACACGGTGCACGTCACCGAGGTCTGGCGGGACGACGCCAGTGCGCAGGCCGCTCTTGCCGCTCCGCCGTCCACCGACGGTCCCGGCCCCGCAGAAGTCCTCGCGCTGCTGTCGACCCCACCGCACCGCACGGACGTCGCTGTCCTGGGCGGAGTGGGCCTCCCCGCTGCCGACGGACAGCCCTGACACGCTTCTGGCTGCATGAACGGCTCGCTCGGAGGTCATTCATGCAGCCGGGGCGCGTACGACCGGCCCCGGCATGCCTGTTGCGCCGCTGATGATGTGCGCGCTGACTACCCGGCACGGCAGAACGATCGGATAGTTCGCCTTCTCCGCATGGATGAATGGGCACACACGAGTGGCCGTCCCGGCCCGGTCGAAGCGGCTGGCGGTACCGGACTTCGAGATTTCGGCCCGCTCGACGCCGGCGATCTGGCCCCGCCTCAGGCAGGGCCGGTCTCGTAAGGAAACCCAGCCTGGCCATCTGCATCGGCATCAGCCTTGAAACCGTCGCCAGCCCCCTGCCCAGCACCGCCCCCGCTCGCGGTCACGACTCACTCTGGAAACGCCGCACTGCAGCGTCTGTCTGCCGTGTTCCGGCCGCGCCCCGTGCTGGGTTCACGCGCTTAAGCTTGGTCCAGCCGGTCCAGCCTCGCTTCGTCAACAGTTCGATCAGCCGACGGGCCGGCGGCAGGGTGTCGAACACATGGGTGTCCAGCAGCTCGGCGAACGGTGACTCGATGCCGGTGTCGTCGACGTAGAACTCGCCCTGGTCGTCGGCCATCTGCGTGATGTAGGTGGCCAGCTTGTCGGCCAGTTCCTCCAGTCGTGGGTCGTCGTCGGTGCGGTCGAGAGCTTTGCTCAGGGTGAGATAGAAGTCGGTGATCTGCGGGTCGGTGATCTGTTCTCGCTTGCGTGCCATCCACTCCGGGACTCGCTCGGGTGAGCGCGCGGCCAGCGGGATCCAGCCGTCGCGCTCGACCTGGACGATCCGTTCGTCGACCCCGAGCGCCCGCAGCCGGTCAAGGTACTCGACCACCTCCTGGGGCAGTGCCAGGCTGTCTCCGGCGGCGAGGCGGGCGATCCGCTCGCGGTGCCGCTGCCGCTCCCGGATCTCCGCCCGCAGCCGCTTGTCGATATCGGCGACTGCCGCGGCGAACTCCTCCGCATCGGCCTGCAGCAACTCTCGCACGCGCGCCAGCGGCACCCCGGCCTCGGCCAGGGTCCGGATCTTGACCAACTCGACCACGGCGCCGGCGCCATACCTCCGATAGCCCGAGTGGTCCCGCTCCGGCTCAGGCAGCAGACCCTTGGCGTGATAGTGCCGCACCGCGCGCACCGTCACTCCGGCATACGACGCCAGCTCGCCGATCGTCAGCATCAGACCAGTCTCCTAGTGCGCAGCCCGGGTCCGGTAGAGACGCCGCGACCAGAGGTAGCCGACCAGCCCGATCACCTCACAACAGCCGATGGCCCAGAGCACGTCGGAACCATCGGGCGCCCCGGCCAGCAGACCGCGGAAAGCGTTCATGATCGGCGTGAACGGCTGGTACTCGGCGAACCACCGCAGCCCGGTCGGCATCGACTCCACCGGCACGAATCCGCTGCCCACGAACGGCAGCATGATGAAGATCATCGGCCAGTTACTCGCGGCCTCCGGGGTGGGGCTGGCCAACCCCAGCGCCACGGTGAACCAGGTCATCGCGAACGACAGCAGCGCGAGCAGCCCGGCAAGGCCCAACCACTGCATCGCCGAAGCGGCACTCTCCAGACCGAGCAGGAACGCCACCCCGAAGACCGTGGCGAGGGCCAGCGCAGTCTGGACCATCGCGCCCAGCACATGGCCGGTGAGCACTGACACCTTGGCGATCGGCATGGTCCGGAACCGGTCGATGATTCCGCCTGTCATGTCGGTGGCGACCGAGACCGCGGTGCTGATGGACACGCTCGACACCGCCATCACCAAGATCCCGGGAGTGATGAACGTCAGGTAGGCGCCGCGGTCCCCCGCCGGGGCTCCGGACAGACCGGCACCCATCGTGGCGCCGAAGACGTAGACGAACAGCAGCAGGAACAGCAGCGGCAGGCCGATCAGCATCAGCGTCTGCGACGGGTACCGGGCCATGTGCTTCAGGTTGCGGCGCAGCATGGTCGCCGAATCGCGGACGGCATACGTCGCGCTATTCATGCCGGCACCTCCTCGGGGGACTCGTCGGCGGTGGAGTGGTCGGTCAGAGCCAGGAACACGTCATCCAGGTCGGCGGTGTGCACGGCGAGCCCGGTGACCGCGTTGTCGTCGATCCCGGCCAACAGCCGTCGCAGCGTGGTGAGGCTGCCGTCGTGCGGCAGGGTCAGGGTGAGCGCCGCGGTGTTCGGGGTCGCCTCGGGGAACCGGCGCGCCAACTCGGTCAGCCGTTCGCTGTCGGCGGCCTGGAGCTGGACATGACCGCCGGGGACCAGCCGCTTCAGCTCGGCCGCGGTGCCCTCGGCGACCAGCCGGCCCCCGTCGAGCACACCGATCCGGTTGGCCAGCTGGTCGGCCTCCTCCAGGTACTGGGTGGTGAGGAAGACGGTCGCCCCGTCGGCCACCAGCTCCCGCACGATCCCCCACAGGTCACGGCGGCTGCGCGGGTCGAGACCGGTGGTCGGCTCGTCCAGAAAGATCAGCCGCGGCCCGGCCACCAGGGTCATCGCCAGGTCCAGCCGCCGCTTCATACCGCCCGAGTACGTCACCGCGCGCCGGTCGGCGGCATCAGCCAGGTGGAACCGCTCCAGCAGCTGCTCTGCCACGCTCTGCGCATGGCGCCGGTCGAGGTGGCCGAGGTCGGCCATCAGCCGCAGATTCTCCCGCCCGGTCAGTAACTCGTCCACGGCGGAGAACTGCCCGGTCACTCCGATCGACGCACGCACCTGGTCTGCCTCACGGCGTATGTCGTAGCCGGCGACCCGAGCCTCACCCGCATCTGCGGGCAGCAATGTGGACAGGATCCGCACTGTGGTGGTCTTGCCCGCCCCGTTGGGCCCGAGCAGGGCGTAGACGGTGCCTACGGGGACGCTCAGGTCGACTCCGGCGACCACCTCGTGGCCGCCGTACGACTTGCGTAGCCCGGCGACCTCAATCGCACTGGTTCTCGTCGTCATGCCGACCATGCTGAGAGGTTGCCCCTGCGTCAGGGTCAACTGTTGCCGCTACGCGGCCTCGCCCACGCGGGGCGTCGGCCTCTGCCTCACACCAGCCACGGTCGACTGTCGTACGACCGCGCCAAGTACCTGGTCAAGTACGCCAAGGAGCACGACCGCCCACGGGCCCGGAGAAGGCCGAACCAAGCGCGGCCGGACAACGCCCTCCTGGGGCGCGTCCACCCGGTTCACGTACCTTCAGCGCCACCGGGAACTGCGCGGCCAGCCGCAGGCGGCACAAACGCGCGGCAAGACGGCCGTCGCTCGCGATCGACCGCAGCCAGAGCGTCAGGCCGGTGTCCGGATCGATGCACAGCCGCGCATGGGCCCCTCTCGTCGGTTCAGGGCCTCAGCTGCACAATGATCAACCGGTGCTCATGTTCGGACGGTCCAGGAGGATGTGAGTGAGCAACAGTGGGGCTCACGCAGCGGGCTTCTTCCGGGAGGTCGCCCGGACTCGCACCGTGTGGTGGGTGCGAGACGACGACGGCAGTCCCGCCCCGCTCTCCACTTCCGGACAGCCAGCCTTTCCCTACTGGTCGTCACAGACCCGCGCACAGCGAGCCGCTCAGCTGTGGGGTCCTCAATTTCGTGCGGTTTCCATGCCGCTGGATCATTGGCGAAGGGCGGCCTTGCCGGACCTCGCCAGGGACGGCTTGCGGGTAGGGATCAACTGGAGCGGACAGCGCCTGACCGGATGGGACTTCACTGCCGGTGAAGTCGTCAATCGACTCGTCCACGCACTCAGCGAGCCGCCCCACGATCAATAGATCCGGTCCAGCGACGGTTCGCCAAGTGGCTGCGCGGAATCCCGGGGTGCGGTCCCGGCAGAGGCGGCTGGGGTGATCAACTGGCCAGCTTCTACTGTTTGGTCTGCGCGTGGTGGCGGGTGAGGGCCTGCCAGCGCCGTTCGAAGTCGTCGACCTGGTCGGCGATGTAGGTGGTGGTGATGGGCCTGTTGTGCTGCGCCGTGATCCCCTGCGCAGCACATTCCTGTGCAACGGCATCCAGAGAGGGTGTCTGGGTGCGCAGGCGTTGCTCGGCCCACAGGTGGTAGATCCGGAACGGCAGCAGGTAGCGGCGCAGGCAGATCTATCACCCGCGGGCGAGGCCGTTCAGGAAGCGAGGACCAAGGTGGCGTTATGGCCGCCGAAGCCGAAAGAGTTGCTCAGGGCCGCCAGTGGTCCTTGAGGAAGTTGGCGCGGTGATCCGGTCACTATGTCCAAGCCGATTGCGTCGTCGGTCTCTTCTGCGTTGAGGGTCGGGGGCACGACGCGGTGGTAGAGGGCCAGCAGGGTGGTGATCGCCTCGACGGGGCCGGAGCCGCTCTGCAGGTGTCCGATCATGGACTTGGGAGCCGAGACGGCGATCTGGTCGGTGTGGGCGCCGCACACACGATGTAGGGCGCGGGCTTCGGCGAGGTCTCCGGCCGGTGTGGAGGTGGCGTGGGCGTTGACATGGGCGATGTCGGTGACCGACAGGCCGGCGTCGGCGAGCGCCCGGGTGATGGCTTTGGCCGCACCGAGTCCCTCGGGCTGCGGCTGGGCGATGCGGTGCCCGTCGACAGACATTCCGATACCGAGGATCCGGCCGTAGACCCGGGCACCGCGGGCGCGGGCATGGGCCTGCGACTCAAGGATCACGATGCCCGCGCCCTCGCCGAGCAGGAAACCGTCCCGGCTCTTGGCGAAAGGGCGGGAGGCACCCTGCGGGTCGTCGTTACGTCGGGAAAGGGCACGCATGGCGGCGAACCCGCCCAGGCCGAACGGGTGGATCGGCGCCTCGGCGCCGCCGGCGATCACGACGTCGGCCCGGCCCAAGCGAATCATGTCCGCCGCCAGCCCGATGGCCTCGGTCCCCGAGGCACAGGCGCTCACCGGCGTATGGGCACTGCCCTGGGCGCCGTACTGGATGGCTATCTGCGCCGCCGAGCTGTTGGGCAGCAGGGACGGCACCGCGTAGGGCGACATGTGCTTCCAGCCCTTGGTCTGGAGCGTCTGATGCGCAGCGAGCATGGTCTCTACGCCGATGGTGGAGGAGACCGCGACCGAGAGCCGCTCGGTGTCCAGCTCCGTAGCGGTATCGAGGCCGGCGTCCGCCCAGGCTTCGTGTACGGCCATCAGCGCCAGCTGCGTGACGCGGTCCATCCGGCGCGCCTGCGCGGGCGGGAGGGCTGCCGCGGGGTCCACGGCCGCGGGTGCGGCGATCCGCACCGGCAACTCATGGGCCCACGGTTCGTTCAAAACCCGGGCTCCTGACCGGCCTTCCAGCATGCCCTGCCAGCTGGAGGTGACGTTGGCGCCCAGGGGCGTGACCGCTCCGAGTCCGGTGACCACGACATCCGACGCTCCGGCGGAAGCTTTCTCTACCACGATCTTCCTCATTCAGTTATCTGTTTGACCAAAAGGGTAAAGCTACCTAAACGTCGCAAAATGGTGGCTGTCAGGTGGAGTTGGGTCGCAGTCGTCAACGAGGTGCTGGCGCGACTCTCGCGTGACCCCGTCGACATGTTCGCGGAGATGGAGGCCGCCCGCCGCGCCGCCCGGCACATGCGCCGGGCCGCCTCGGTCAGCCGGTGCCGGATCTGCCGGCACCCGGTCCACGCCCACGCCCTGCTGGGCGGAGTACGGGTGTGCACCAAGTCCTGGGACGGAGGGCCGCCGTCCTGCCGGGAGTGCGCACGCCTGCGTCGACGAAGAAGCTGAGCAACGGATGGGACTCAACCGCGCGGATCATGCCCGCGACCCTAACGACCGCAAGCGAAATGGTCCGCCCCGTACCGAGGAGTGCGGGACGGACCATCGGGTGTGGGTCAGCAGTCGCGGCTCGTCGCCGAGTTGGGATGCCAGGTCTCCGAGCCGGAGCCCGCGCCCCTCCAGTAGAACGCCGCCACCGCGCGGAAACTATTCGGTGGCCCGCTGCACGGGTCGATGGTGCTGGTGCCGGCCAGGTCGCTGATGGCATGCCAACTGTCGTTATCGTCTGCTTGGCGCACCGTCACCCAGCCAGTGGAGGACGTGTAGCGCTGGAGCCTCACGTTGTTGACCTTGACTCCGTAGTTGCCGCCACCGTCGGCGTCGGTGATCTTCGCCCGTGCCCGGAAGGTGTCCGCGTCCGGGTCCCACCAGATCATGGTGCAGCGCTTGACCTGGGTGCCGTGGCAATCCCATGTGCCTGATGCGGATGCCGACGACGGAGTGAGGACGATCGACGCGCCGAGCGTCGCGGCGACCAACGCGCCGGTGGTGCCGACCCGGCGCACACGCTTGACCCTCATGAGAACCCTTCCTGAGTTTCCAGACACCGAGGCGGCAGGATCGCTCGCCTCGAATCTGATGCCGGAAGCCCCTGTCAGCCCCGTACAGCGGGCACAGTAGCCCGGCTCGGCCGCTGAGTGTGCCGGTCGTTTGACCCACAAGGGAACGGCCGCCGCGAACACCGGAGTACGGGCAAGGCGGCGGACGAGACCGCCTCTGGTTTACAGCCGTGACCTTGTTGAGCTCGACTGCTGCTACCGCTGGGACCACGAGAAGTCGCCCTACGGGTCGGTCAGATCCGTGGCTCGCAGCGAAGGCGCGGGTCACCGCGGAGTGCGGAGGGTTGGGGTGCTCGGGTTGTTGGTTCGACAACTTTGCGACGTCATCGCGCAGCTTCTCCACGATCTGCTCGTACCGCTGGACGCTGGCGTTGCCGATCTTGTTCGTCCTGGGAACCGTGCCCACCCTCTGCTGGCAAGGGCGACTTCTTCCGGCCCCACCGAGGCGATTC
This sequence comes from Streptomyces sp. NBC_00019, assembly GCF_045041015.1. Classification (NCBI taxonomy): domain Bacteria; kingdom Bacillati; phylum Actinomycetota; class Actinomycetes; order Kitasatosporales; family Streptomycetaceae; genus Streptomyces; species Streptomyces sp. NBC_00019. Next base: position 324,218 of record NZ_CP108302.1, on the reverse strand, counting down.
CAGCAGGCCCCGAAATGTGAAGCCCGCTCCGAGGCGACCTGCATCGGCCCCGCCCGTGACCGGCTCGTCGGGCCAAGTAGGACTGTTTTCAAGCCGTCTTCGCTGGCGGCGATCTTCACAGATTGGGGCCGATTCGAGGCGCCTCGGTGGTCCCAAAACGCGTCGCCATAGCCAGCATCACTACAAGCAAGCCCCACCGGGCGCGCCAACGCTGGACTGACTTGATCATTAACCTCGCTGCTGTTTCAGGCGGACGTGTTCGGTGAGGGTTTCGATTCGTTTCAGGGTCTTCCCGGGCTCGTGACGTGGGGCTGGCCTGCGGTTCTTCGAGCCGGGTGGGCGTCCGGGGCCGGGCTTGGAGGGTCTGGGCACGTCGGCGGGACGGGCGGTCTTCGCGCGGAGGTGGCGAAACCCCCGGCGGACCCGGGCGGGGGTAAGTCGGCGCGGCTCGGCGGGCCGTTCCCAGGGTCGGCGGAGGTCCTCGGCGAGGGGCCGGGCGAGGCGGAGTTGGGTGTGGGCGGCGATGATCAGCCAGGTCCACAGGTCGGCCGTGTGTGGATCGCGGACCTTGGGGACGGTCCAGCCCAGGGTCTGTTTGAACAGCCGGAAGGTGTGTTCAAGATCGAATCTGCGGAGGAACGCCTGCCACCGCTGGTCGACGTCCTGTCCGGTCATTCCGGTGCGCGAGGACCACAGCCACACCGGCTTGGGGTCGCGGTCGCCGGGCAGGTGGTCGACCTTCAGCCGGATCAACGTGCCGTGGATTAAAGGGAGTTCACCGCAGTGGTCGAGCCAGGGGCCACGGGCCTGCAAGCGGGGGTGCATCCGGTCCCAGGCGAGGGCTTCGGCCTGGCCGTAGCGGGTGGTGTCGCAGGTCGTGGCCTGGTCGGGAGTGTGCCAGGAGGCCGGCTTGGAGAAGGTGAGGACGCCGCCGTGCTTGCGGGGCTGTCCGCCGCGTGGGGTGGAGCGGCGTGGGCCGGCGTCGCGGAGCATGACGCGGTCCGAGCGGAGCCGGCCGATCAGCTCGACGGGCAGGTCGGCCAGGACGTAGGCGAGGCGGGTGACGTCGTAGCCGGTGTCCATGACGACGAGGATGTCCGCGTCGCCCGGCCGCCACTGCCCGGCATGTACCAGCCGGGTGACCACCTCGCGCAGCTGGGTGGCGGTCACCGCGGTGGCATCGTCGGCCGGTCCCAGCCGGATCGCGTCCAGCACGGCCGTCCAGGACGTGCGTCCCGTCTCCAGTGCGGCGACGAAGGAGTAGGGCCAGCCGGGGATGAACTGATCCGCGCTGCGGCCCCGTCCGTAGACGTGGCAGAACAGCAGCTCCGGGCTGGTGGGGGCGTCGGGTCGCAGCCAGTTGCTCACGTCCACCGCGAGCACGATCCGCCCGTCGGCGGCTCGTGGCAGCGGCGTGGAGGCCAGCAGCCTGCGTAGGCGGCGCGGTTCCAGCCAGCCGTGGTTGATGGCGTCGTACATCGCCCCGTGCCCGCGCCGGTGCTCGGCCGTCAGCGTCAACTCGACCAGCGAGGTGACCGGGCCGTCCGAGCACAGCACCGCGTCGGTGAGCTCGAAGAGCGCATCCGCCCGCGTGTAGAGGCAGCAGTCGTAGAACTCGACACGAAAGTGGGACAGGACACCCAACGCGGCGTCAGCGGACTGTTCAGCGGCGAGACTCTTCACCAGCGGCCGTTCCTTCACGCGACGTTGCTCGACACCTCGAAGCGTGAAGAACGGCCGCCCTGCTGTCCCAGGAACGAACCAAGATCAGCGGGTCAGGTGAACGGCCGAGGTTAAACACCAAGCTAAGACGGGCCCTGGCCACCACCCCAGACAAGCCCGCCACGTTCCGCCAGACCCTCTCCGCAGCGGCACCGGATCCGCCGCCACGGCCAGCCACGCTGGTCTCGGATCCGGTGCCGTGGGGAGCAGCCGCCCGCACGGGCGTTGGGGCGGGTACCGCGAAGACCACGTCCAGGTCGGCGCCCCAGTCATACGCTGGGTCGTAGTACGGGAGCGTGGTTTCGGGGGACACGGTGAGCGCGATCGAGGCGTCCGGCACAGCATCTGACGACACGTCGGGTGGTATGTGGTTTGTCAGTCATGCGGGTGCGGATCGGGCGTGGGCGGAGTGGATCGCCTGGCAGCTGATCGATGCCGGCCTGCAGGTGGAGTTGGACTGCTGGGACTGGGCTGCGGGCGACAACTTCGTCGTGAAGATGAACACCGCGCTGGAGCACGGCCGCTTCCTGGCCCTGTTCTCGCCGGCCTACTTCGAGCTGGAGCGGTTCACCACCCCGGAATGGACCGCGATGCTCGCGATGCGGGAGAAGATCACCCCGGTCCGTGTCGCCGATACCGTCGCCCCGGCGATCCTGCGTCCCCTGATCACCCGCGACCTGTTCGGCCTGGACGAGGAAGCCGCCCGCCGGGTGCTCCTGGAGGCCGTCGCAGGCCCGGCCCGCCCCACCACCCGCGGGGCCTTCCCGGGATCGGGGGCGCTGCGTCAGCTGGGCGGCAGTGGGCCGCGGCTGCCAGGCACGCTACCGCGGGTGTGGAACCTGCCCGCCCGCAACCCGTCCTTCACCGGCCGCGACTCCCTCCTCGTCGAACTGCGCCAGACCCTCGCGGCTGGCGGACGGGTGGCCGTTCAGGCTCTTCACGGACGGGGTGGAGTCGGCAAGACGCAGCTCGCTACCGAGTACGCGCACCGTTTCGCCGGCGAGTACGAGCTGGCCTGGTGGATCCCGGCCGAAGACCCCGCACTCATCCCCGACCAGCTCGCCCAACTCGCCACCCGGATCGGTGCCGCACCCCCTGGTACACCGCCCGCCGATGCGGTGGACGCCCTGCTCGGCGAGCTGCGCACGAGGTCGCGGTGGCTGCTGGTGTTCGACAACCTCGAAGACCCCACCGCCCTGACCGGCTATCTGCCGGGCGGTGGCGGCCATGTGCTGATCACTTCCCGCAACCCGCACTGGCGCGCCCACGCGATCCCGCTGAATGTCGATTTTTTCACCCGCGCCGAGTCGGTCGCTCTGCTTCACGCGCACGGCGCTGTCCTGGATACGGCCGCCGCCGACCACCTGGCCCACAGCCTGGACGATCTACCGCTCGCCCTCGCCCAGAGTGCCGCCCTCCTCGCTGACGGCCTGTCCGCGGCCGATCTGAGCGCCGAACTGGCCAAGAGCACAGCCGCGGTCCTGGCCCACGGCCGCCCCGACGGCTATCCGGTCTCGCTGGCCGCGCAGATCCACCTCACCACCAGCCGCCTGCACACCGACCACCCCGGCGCTGCCGCCCTGCTGTCTGCGCTGGCCCTGCTGGCTCCCGAGCCCTTCCCCGTCACCACCTGCGCCGGCCACCTCCCCGACCACGCCTCCACCCCCCTCACGGGCGCCTTGGCCAGCCCGCTGACCGCCCGTCCCGCCCTGCACGCCCTCACCCGCCACAGCCTGGCCCGCGCCCAGGACGGCACCCTCCAACTCCACCGCCTCACCCAGCGCGTGCTGGCCGACCAGCTCACCCCCGACCAACACCAGCAGGCCCAACGGGACGCCGAAGCCCTCCTGACCGCAGCCGCACCCGGAGCCGCCGGCGATCCCGCGGCATGGCCGGCCTGGCGGGTACTCCTGCCCCACCTCCTCGTGGTGGACCCGGCCCACATCACCACCACGGCGGCACGGGATAGGGTCCGCAACGCATGCTGGTACCTGATGGACCGGGGCCAGGCCCACCCCGCCCGCGACCGCCTCCAACAGCTGTACGACATCTGGTCCCGGGAACTCGGCCCGGACCACGAGGACACGCTGTGGACCGCCCACTACCTCGCCCGCGCCCACGGCGACACCCAGAACCATGAGCGAGGTCGTGCCTTGGACGAGGACACCCTCCAACGCCGACGCCACCTGTTGGGCGAGGACCACCCCCACACCCTGACCACCGCATCCAACCTGGCCCTCAGGCTGGCGGCGCTGGGGCTGATGGAGGAGGCGCGGGTTCTGGGTGAGGAGACGTTGGCCCGGCAGCGGCGGGTGCTGGGTGAGGACCACCCGGACGCCCTGACCACTGCCACCAACCTGACCGTCTTGTTGGCGGCGCTGGGGCTGACGGAGGAGGCGCGGGTGCTGGGTGAGGAGACGTTGGCCCGTCAGCGGCGGGTGCTGGGCGAGGACCACCCCAACACTCTGACCGCTGCCTTCAACCTGGCCAACCGGCTGTCGGAGCTGGGGCTGACGGAGGAGGCCCGGGCCTTGGACGAGGACATCCTCCAGCGCCGCCGCCGTCTCCTGGGTGAGGACCACCCGGACGCCCTGCGCACCGCCTATAACTTGGCCATCCGGCTGGGGGAGCTGGGGCTGACGGAGGAGGCGCGGGTGCTGGGTGAGGAGACGTTGGCCCGTCAGCGGCGGGTGCTGGGTGAGGACCACCCGGACGCCCTGCTCACTGCCTCCAACTTGGCCATCCGGCTGGGGGAGCTGGGGCTGACGGAGGAGGCGCGGGTGCTGGGTGAGGAGACGTTGGCCCGTCAGCGGCGGGTGCTGGGTGAGGACCACCCCGACACCCTGAACACCGCCTCCAACCTGGCTGCTGACCTGGCGGCGCTGGGGCTGACGGAGGAGGCGCGGGTGCTGGGTGAGGAGACGTTTGAGCGGCGGCGGCGGGTGCTGGGTGAGGACCACCCCAACACCCTGACCACCGCCTACAACCTGGTCATCGATCTGGCGAATGTGGGGCTGACGGGAGAGGCGCGGGTGCTGGGTGAGGAGACGTTGGCCCGTCGGCGGCGGGTGCTGGGTGAGGATCACCCCGCCACCCTGGCCACCGTCGGCTTTTTGGAACAGTTGGGTGAGGAGGCGGAGGGCCCTGGCGTCGAGGAGTGATCAGCGCTCTCAGCTGCTACCAGCGCATCCCCAACGCGTTGAGGGCATCACGGCGTTCAGCGCTCAGCTTCGCGGCCCTGCGGCGGGTGTTGTCGATGAACCCCCCAAGTTTCACGCCCGGCTCCTGGCTGCCGTCTCCCTCGCCTGAGGTGATCGTTTCGAGGTGTTTGCGGGGCACATTCAGGTGTCCTTCGCGGGCGTGGAACTGGCGTGCGGCGGCAAGGTTGGCCGCCCACCGGTCGCCCTGGGAGCGCCGTGCCGGCACTACCGCCACGGCCTGGCCCTCGGGGTCCACGCCGATCGTCTCCAGCAGGTACTCCTGGACGGGCACGAGCCGGTCCCACCCGGCCGTCTGTCCGGCGATCCACACCCCGAGATCCTCGCCCTGGACGACGACGTGCCCCGGCGCGGCCGGGAGCGCCCCGCCGGCCTGCACGTGCGCGAGCGCCAACCGATACGCGCGCTGCCAGGCGATCTCCCATCCGGTGCCCATCTGGGGTCGATCTCGTTGAGCGCTTCCATGCGGCTTTCGGACAGCTCCCCGGCATACGAGACTGTTATCTCTCGCCCTGCTGTCCAAGATTTCTCTTGTTTGTGTGTCACGTGATGTAGCTGGCTGAGCAGGGAAGTAGCGGCGGTGAGGCGACATTGCGTGAGAGATAGGCGTGACAAGTCGTGCAAACGCGCAGGACATCTTGGTGCAGGTTCCGTTGGAGATTTGATCTTGTTTGGGATGCCGGAGATCACCCTTCCGGCGAGCAGGGGCAGCGCCCTGCTTCCCTCAGGCGAGCCTCCGGCCACCGGCCCCGCGCTGGCGCCGCGTTCCGCCCGTCTTCCCCGCAGCGGCATCGGGTCCGTCGCCACGGCCGGCCACGCTGGTTTCGGATCTGGTGCCGTGGGCTAGTCGGCCCCCGCCGTGGACGGAGGACCGTGAAGACCAGGTCCCGGCTGGCTTCCGCCCCATACGCTGGAACGCAGCACGGAGTGTGGTTTCGGGGGACACGATGAGCGTGATCGACGGGTTCGGCAAGGCATCTGACGGTACGTCGGACCGACCATGGTTCATTAGTCATGCGGGTGCGGACCGGGCGTGGGCGGAGTGGATCGCCTGGCAGCTCCTGGACGCCGGGCACCAGGTGGAGCTGGATTACTGGGACTGGGGTGCGGGCGACAACTTCGTGATGAAGATGAACGCCGCCCTCGAGCGCGGCCGGCTGCTGGCGTTGTTCTCCCCGGCGTATTTCGAGCCGGAGCGGTTCACGACGCCGGAGTGGACCGCGATGGTGGCGATGCGGGAGAAGATCACCCCGGTCCGGGTGGCCGAGGTGGAGGCTCCCGCGATCCTGCGTCCGCTGCTGAGCCGGGATCTGTTCGGTCTGATCCCGGAGGAGGCGCGGAGGGTGTTGCTGGAGGCGGTCAACGGCCCGTCCCGGCCGACCATCAAGCCGCCCTTCCCCGGACCCGCCCCAGACCGTGGCGGGGTGTTGCGGCAGGTGGGCGCCAGTAGCCCGCGTCTGCCGGGCTCGCTACCGCGAGTGTGGAACCTGCCTGCCCGCAACGCGTCCTTCACTGGCCGCGACGCCCTCCTGGTCCAGTTGCGCCAGGCCCTGGCGGCGGACAGCCGGGTGGCAGTGCAGGCCCTGCACGGCCGGGGTGGGGTCGGCAAAACGCAGCTGGCGATCGAGTACGCGCACCGGTTCGCCGGCGAGTACGAGCTGGTGTGGTGGGTGGCATCGGAAGACCCCACGCTCATCCCCGACCAGCTCGCCGCGCTCGCGCTCCACACCGGTGCCGCGCCCGCGGGCACACCGTCCGCCGACGCGGTCTCCGCCCTGCTCGCCGAACTGCGCACACGTTCACGCTGGCTGCTGGTGTTCGACAACGCCGAAGACCCCGACGCGCTCGCCCCGTTCCTGCCCGGCGGTCCGGGCCACGTACTGATCACGTCCCGCAACCCGCACTGGCACACCCACGCCGTCCCCCTGGACATCGACACCCTCTCCCGTACCGAGTCGGTGGCGTTGCTGCGCGCTCAGGGCGCCGTCGTCACCGACATGGACGCCGACTCCATCGCCGCCACGCTGGACGATCTGCCGCTCGCGCTGGCGCAGGCGGCGGCGCTGTTGCCCCGGGGGTTGTCGGCGGCGGGTCTGAGGGAGGAGCTGGCAGCGAACCTGGTTCAGGTGATGACTCAGAGCCACCCGCCTGGCTATCCGACCGCGCTGGCTGCGCAGGTCCGCCTGACCCGCACCCGCCTGGCCACCGACCATCCGGGAGCGGCTGCGGTGGTGGATGCGCTGGTCCTGCTGGCACCCGAACCCTTCCCCCTGGCCACCTGCGCCGGCCACCTTCCCGAGCAGGCCTCCACCCTCCTGAAGGAGACGGTGGGTTCGCGGTTGGGGGCGGTGGGGGTGGTGGAGGCGGTCGCCCGGCACGGGCTGGCCCGCGTCGAGGACGGCACCCTGCAACTGCACCGCCTCACCCAGGAGATACTCAGGGGGCAGATGACCGACCAGGAGCACGACCAGGCGAGGGCTGATGCCGAAGCACTCCTGACCGCAGCCAGCCCCGCCAACCTGGGCGAGCCGCGGTCCTGGCCGGCCTGGCAGGTCCTGCTCCCGCACGCCCTGGCCCTCGACCCCGCCCGGCTCACCACCAGCTGGGGCCGGGAGGTGGTGGCGTCGGCGTGCTGGTATCTGATGGAGCGCGGACAGGCCCGCCCGGCCCGCGAACACCTGCAACCGTTGTATGACAGCTGCCTGCAGCAACTGGGCGCCGATCACGACGACACCCTGTGGGCCGCCCACCACCTGGCTCGCGCCTACGCCGACACCCAGGATCATGAACGCGCCCGTGCCCTGGACGAAGACACCCTCACCCGCCGCCGACGCCTCCACGGCGACGACCACCCCAACACCCTGGCCAGCGCCCACAGCCTTGCCGTCCGGCTGTGGGCGCTGGGACGGCACGAGGAAGCCCTCGCCCTGGACGAGCAGACTCTGCAGACGCTCCGTCGGATGCGGGGGGCGGTGCATCCGGCCACGCTGCGCGCAGCGTCGAACCTGGCTATCCGGCTGGGGGCTGTGGGTCGGGTGGAGGAGGCGTTGATGTGGGAGGAGGAGACGTTGGAGGTGCAGCGTCGGGTGTTGGGGGCGGAGCATCCGGACACGCTGCGCACGGCATACAACCTGGCCGTTTGGTTGGCGGCTGTGGGCCGGGTGGAGGAGGCGGTGGTGCTGGGGGAGGAGACGTTGGAGGTGCAGCGTCGGGTGCTGGGGGCGGAGCATCCGGCCACGCTGCTCACAGCGTCCAAACTGGCCTTCCATCTGGCGGATGTGGGTCGGGCGGAGGATGCGGTGGTATCGGGGGAGGAGACGTTGGAGGTGCAGCGTCGGGTGTTGGGTGAGAGCCACCCTGACACCCGGAGGACAGCCAGGTGGCTGGAGTTGTTGGGCGGGAAACCGGAGAGTTCTGGGGCAGGGGAGTGACCCTGCCACCAGCCACTTCCGCACCGTCCACCAGGCATTCCCAACGCGTCGAGTGCCGCGCGCCGTTGTGCTGACAGGTTGGCCGCGCGGCGGCTGGTGTTGTCCACGGCGGCCGGGATCTTGCGGTGCGCTTCATGGGTGTAGCTCTTCTCCGGTGAGGTCGTTGCTCAGGCGGTGAGTTTGTAGTCGGCCTGGTCGGCGGCGGGATGTAGGCGCCTGCGTTCGGCCTGGACGTGGAAGTTCCAGTACGCCGGGAAGTCGTCGTTGCTGATGACGGCGCGGAGGTTGAGGAGTGCCTCGGCGCCTGGGACGCTCCATCTGCTGCCGGTTATGTCGAGTCGGTCGGCGATGAGGTGGCGGGCTGCGCCTTCGATGACGCCGCTGGCGATGGGCCAGCCGGCGGCGAGTGCCCGGTCGTAGTGGACGAAGTCGGCGTTGTTGTTGAGGTATTGGCAGGCTTTGTCGGCGGCCGTCCGTTGATCACCTGTCAGCTTGCGGTGGTCGGCTTCGGCGCGGATCTCGTCGGCGGCCTGTTGGCCGCATCCGTGCAGGACACGGGCGGCCTTGACGGCGATCCAGTCCTCGGCAGCCGGATCGGCGGGAGCGTGGAAGCAGCGGGCCGCGGCCCAGAGTTTCTCGATCACGTGGACCAGGTCGAGGACGATGTGGATGTTCACGCCGCGGCGCTCGGCCTCGGCCTGGATCAGGTCGAGTTGGTGGCGGGCGCCGTCGACGAGGACCACCCAGCACCTGCGGTGCTGCGGGTCACGGGCCTGGGCCTGGTCGAAGGCGGCGGCGATGACGTGCTCGGGATCGTGCTCGACCGATCCTGTCAGCCACTTGGCCTGGGCTTTGGGACCGGGGCGCGGGATGCGGGCGGTGCTGCGGCCGCCGGGCGGGGCGATGATGTCGTGCGGGCGGCGCACGGCCGGGTCGGCGTCGTAGACGGCGGCCAGGGTCGCCATCCGCTTGCGTCCCGTCTTCTCCCCGACGGCCAGGCGGGTGCGGAAGGTCCGCTTGGCACGCTCGGCTGCCTTGCGGGTGGCCTCGCGCAGATGGCCCGGCCGCATGATGATCCCCTTGCCGTCCGCGGACAGCACCAGCAGCGTGGATGCGTTCTGCGGCACCGGGGTGCGCGTGGCGTAGAACGCGGCCACGTCCACCGCCGCTGCCTGCACCAGGTGTTCGACCTGGCGTTTGCCCACGACCTTCCCGCAGCAGCGGGTGATCGCCTCCATCGCGGTGTCATACGAGCCGCGCACCGCCTCGAGCACGGCCAGCTTGCGCACTCCCAGGCTGTGCCGCTCGTGCGGCAGGCCGAGCACCGCGTCGGCCGGATAGCAGTTGGCCTGGCCCGGCGACCTGAGCGCGCACCGGGTGACCCTCACCGTCCCGATGATGGTGGCCAGTTCGCGGTGATGCCCGCGCTCCAGCCGGGTGCGTCCGCCGGCGAGGGCTGCACGGGCGCATGGATCCAGCACGGTCAGTTCCGCCTCCTCGTGGCGGGCGCGCAGGTCAAGGTGGGCCTGCAGCAGCAGCCGGGCCAGCTCCCGGCCCCGCGCCGCGGCCATCTCCTCCACGTCCTGATGGGGCAGGGCCAGTACGGCGGGGCCGGAGAGATCGCAGATCAGCTGAGTGAAGAAAGAAACCGCGCTGGCAAACGGGTCAGCCATCGCGGCATGCTCGTAGTCTTCCATCGGGCTCTCGTTCCGGGGCATCGAATGGTTTCGTCACCCTCGACGCTAGGCGCGAGAGCCCTCCCGCTCACCGGCGCGAGGCGACACCACGGAGTCGTTGCCGCGCCCCGGCGCACGCCCCGGCGGCGCCGTATCCCGCGAAGCGAACAGACCCGGCGACACCTCGGCGATCCAACCCCGCCCGCTCAGCCGCTTCAGCTTCGACCGGAACCCTTCCACCTTGCTCTTGTCCGTCGACAAACCCAACACGGAGCACAGCTGATGCGCCCGCATCGGATGCACCGCGTCGGCGAGCACCTCCACGATGTCCGCGTACGCATCCGGCAGCGCCTCCGCCCCCAACTGGTCCGTCCACGACGGCACCAGCCGCACCCCGACCGGCGAGCCGGCCTCGAACCGGTCCGCTTCCGCCGCTGGTTCCTCAGGCGCCCCGGCCTCGCCTTCCGGCTCCATCTCCGCATCCGGTCCGGTGACCGGCCCGTCCCCGGACAGGATCTCGGTCATCGTCTCCCGGGTGATCTCCAACCGGGAAACCACGGCTTCCTGCTCGGCCAGCTGCCCCGCCAACTCATTGATCTGACCACGCAGTTCCGAGATCCGAGCCCGCGCACCAGCCTCGCGCCGCTCCAACTCCTCCAACCACGACACCATCGACGCCCCCAAGAACCCGAACCCTGGGCACGACGATCCGGCAAACCACCGCGATCAGCAACGATCGAGCCCAAAAAGGACTCACCGGAGAAGAGCTACACCCGCGCTTCATTGACCGAACGGTGCAACGAGCGTCCGACGGCTGACGCTGTATGGCCGCCCGCCGCCAAGGCGGGCGCTCGGGGCTTGTGGACGTTCACGATATTCCCCATCGGAAGTTCAAGCACTTCCCCATGGGGATCCCGGAGGCGCTTCGTCAGCACAAGTTCCCTAGCGGATCGGAGCAGCCCTTCTTGGCCGCCCGTCGGCAAAGTCCAGGGTCATGCCAGACCCTCGCTCGGCGTCGTGGCGCGCAAGTGAGGCGTGTGTGGCCCGGCGGCCGCAGTTGAACACTCACCCGATTCGCGTGCGAAGTGCGTCGGCCGGACGGCCCACACCCGGATCGCCACGTCCCGCTGGCCACCTTAGATTTCGCCGAAGACGCGGGCTTTCACCCGCTCTTCACCGAAAGGTCTGCCTGGATGATTCACCGTTGGCTCACAGCCGCTCTGGGCACGCTTCTGCTTCTCACACCCGGGTCACTCGCCACGGCCTCGGCCGCCGAGCACCCTGCCACGTTGCGGGTCATGACCCGCAACGTCTACCAGGGTGCCGACCTCACGCCCGTCCTCTCCGCCACCAGCCCCCAGGCGCTCGTCGCCGCGGTGACCGCGGCGTACGCGAACGTCCAGGCGACGAACTTCCCCGAGCGCGCCGAGGCGCTGGCCGACGAGATCGCCGACAGCGACCCCCACCTGGTGGGCCTGCAGGAAGCCGTGCTCTGGCGCAGCCAGACCCCCGCCGGACCGGGCAGCGCCACCCACGTCGAGTACGACGTCCTGCGGATCCTTCTCGACAAGCTCGCCGCCCGGGGCGAGCACTACAGAGCCGTGGCCACCGTAGAGCTCAGCGACTTCGAGGCACCGCGGTCCACGCCCGCCGGCCTGCAGGACATCCGGCTCACCGACCGCAACGCACTCCTGGCCCGCACCGACCTGCCCGCGCGTGTCTTCTCCGTGGCCAACGCACAGTCGGCGCAGTTCCAGAACCACGTGCCCCTCTGCAGCCCGGTGCTGGGCTGCCCGCCCAACGCCCCCCTCCGGTTCCTGAGCGGCTGGGTCGCTGCCGATGCCACCCTGCGCGGGCACACAGCTCGGGTGGTCACCACCCATCTGGACCCCCTCTCCCGCACCGTCCAGGAGGCGCAGGCCGTCGAGCTGCTCGACGGCCCGCTGGACACCGCACTTCCCACCGTCCTTCTCAGCGACCTCAACTCGGCCGCCGGCGGAGTCGGCGCAACACCGGGGACCGATACCCAGACCTACAACCGCCTGCTGGCCGCCGGCTTCACCGATGCCTGGACCGCAACCCGCGGGCGCGAGCCCGGCTTCACCTGCTGCCAGGCCCCCGACCTGCGCAACCCCACCTCCACCCTCAGCCAGCGCATCGATTACGTGCTCTTCCGCGGCAGCGTCACCGCGCTGACGGCCAACCTGGTGGGCCACACACAGGCCGACCGCACCCCGTCAGGCCTGTGGCCCTCCGACCACTCAGGCGTCCGGAGCGTGCTCACGCTGCGCTGAGTGACGGCCGCGCATGCCCCGAGCTCGCGGTACGAGCCCAGAAGTCCGCCGGCATGACGACATGACGAAGGGCTCCACCGCCAGGGTGGAGCCCTTCGTTCGTCCGAGTGGGGTTTCGAACTCGTGGTTGCCCTCAACACGCTCCGATCAAACGGCCACGAAGGAGCACCCCATCGCGAGGGGACCTCGGTCTGGGGAATTGCGTGACGCTCAAGGCCGCGATCGTGGGGAAATCCGTGAACGCTCACAGGGCTGGCCGGCAATCAGGGCGAGACCCGGACCACCGTGGTCCGGGCCTCGCGTTCTGATGGTCTGCGCCTTGGTTATGTCGTAATCCCGGCTGAATGTGACGCCGGGGCAGCCCCGTTTACCAGCGCATGCCGAGGACATCGAGATCCGCACGCCGCTCTGCCGGCAGCTTGGCCGCACGGCGCCGTGTGTTGTCCAGGAAAGACCCCAGCTTGATCTCCTCGCCGTCGACGGCCTCGCCGTGCTTGCGCGCCAGCTGCAAGTGCCCTTCCCGGGCGTGGAACTGACGGGCGGCCGCAAGGGTTGGCCGCCCGAACGCCGTGGCGGCACCACCGCCACGCCCTCGGCCTCGGGATCCACACCGACGGGCTCCATCAGGTACTGCTGGACGGGCACGAGCCGGTCCCACCCGGCCACCTGCCCGGCGATCCGCACTCCGAGGTCCTCGCCCTGGACGACGACGTCCCCCGGCAGGGCCGGGAGCGCCCCACCCGCCGTCACGTGCGCGAGGGATGCAGGAAAGGCCCGTGTTGGCGTCCCGAATGCCAGCTCGCCGACCGCCTCAAACGCCCCAGCTGATACACCCGTAGGACCCGCCACACATGGCGAGGAGCTCGCCCGCGGTCCCAGGTAACAGGCGCTGATTCGCCGGAGCATCGGGAGAGCCCAGGGATCCCCGTCGCCGGGGGCGGGTTCAGCATTGCTGTCAACCGACGTCGAAGAGATTCGGCAGTCGAAGGAGGTAACGGGTGCGGTCGTGGCGTTTGATCCGCTCGAACTCGGGGGCCCGGTACAGCGGGGTGACGGTGCAGCGTTCCGCGGCCGAACTGATCCCGTCCAGCAGGGCGTTGACGGCCTGCCGGGCCGAGGTGTTGGCGCCTTCCATGGTGGCCAGATCGATGGGCACGGCCACATAGTCGCCGGACAGGAAGAGGTTGGGGATCTTCGTAGCCGATCGCGGACGGTGGTGGAAGGTCCCTGTCGGATGGATGAGCAACTGCTCCTCGTTGACCGGGTTCGGAGTGCCGAGGCCGTCGACAGCGGGATCGAGGAACCAGGAGTGGAGCACGGAGTCCTTCAGGACCGTACGGCCGCTGTCATTGAGCGCCGCCTTCAACTGCGCCCACACCTCGCGGGCGACTTCGGCGCGGGTGCACTGCTTGGCGGTCTTGCCGTACAGGATGCCCGGCTGGTCCCACTCGGAGACGTCCACGGACAGACAGTCCGCGACCGTGCCGTCGCCGAAGTCGGCAGGGAAGTCGTGGCCCGGCCAGTGCTGGGCCTGGGCGATCGCGGTCAGCGACCAGGGGGAGTCGATGAGGTCGAGGTGGCCGTGCAGTATCGGCGTACGTTCGGTCAGATAGAACTGGATGCCGGTCATCCAGTCCGTCTCCAGCCGGTCGCACTCGGCCAGTTGGGGATCGGCGGCGCGCACGGCGGAGTTCCAGGTGCGGCGCGCGTGCTCGACCGGCATGGCCGAGATGTAGTGGTCGGCGGTGACAGTCCGGCGGGCACCACCCGGGTCCTCCACGACGGCGCCGGCGATCCGGCCCGTGTCCAGGATCAGGTCCCGTACGGTCCAGCCGATGTGGAACTCGACCCCGAGCGACTTCAGGTACGTCACCCAGGGGTCGATCCAGGCCTCGTTGGTGGGCGCGTTGAGGATCCGGTCCAGCGGTCCGTCCGCGCCCCGCCCGAGGAGGTTGAAGGCGAAGGCCTCCAGCAGGGTGGCGACGGTACGGGTGCTGGCCTCTTCCGCCTTGGTGGCCACGATGTTGCGGGTGATGCCAATGGCGAGGATCCGCTGGTAGTCGTACGACATCCGTCCGGCCCGTACGAACTCCCACCACGGCATCTGCTCCCAGGTCTCGTCGCGGCGTTCATCGCAGCTGGTGAGGAAGACCAGGAAGCGGTTGGCGAAGTAGAGGGCCTCGTGGAGGGGGAGGTTGAAGGCGGTGTCCAGGACCGAGGTGAGGGCGCGGCGGATCTCGTCGGGGGTGAGTTCGGCCGGGGTGTTGCCGGGCCACGGAAGCGGGATCCGGATGTCCTCGCGGCCGCCCGACCGGGCGAACAGCATCTCCTTGGGGGCGACGAGGTTGTCGTGGACACCGCCCGGGTTGCCGGGGAAGGGGATGCGCCGCATGGTGTCGGGCAGGTTGTGGTAGATGCCGGGGATGAAGCGGAAGCCGTGCTCCCCGGGCAGGGGCCCGCGGCCGCCCGTGGCGCTGTCCGGTACGTCCATGCTGCGGGCCTTGCCGCCCAGCGCCTTGCGTTCGTAGACCGTGACCCGGAAGCCGCGTTCGGCGAGTTCGTGGGCGGCCGTGAGTCCTGCGACGCCTCCGCCCAGTACGGCCACGGTCTGTGCGGCGGCGCTGTTCCGGGCCGCGGCCCGTTGGGGGGTCGCGAGGGCGACCCCGCCGCCGGCGGCCGCGGCCGAACCCAGGAACCCTCTGCGTGTGGTGCCGCCCATCGCTGCCCCTTACCGTAGGTAACCACCGGCGCACGAGGATATGGGCGACGCACCGATCCCGGAAGACGGCCAACGGAGCTTGGGCCTCTTTGGCTTGATGCCGCATCACCTCGGCGCACCCGACGGCGTGCGGCCAAGGCGTTCCAGATCCCTTGCTTCTTCGCCGGATAGGCCCGGTTCGGTCCCGTTGTAAGGTCTCTGACCTGCAGTTATAAGGTTGTGATAAAGGTCACTTCGGGGGGTGGAGTGTGTCCGTTTGGTCCTCTGTTCACGGGTTGTTCATGGGAGTTACTGTCCTGCTTCACTGATCAACTTTCTGGTTGGGCCGGGTTCTTCGTGCTGGGGAGCATGACCGGTTCTGCTTGGGCGCTGGCCAGTCCCTTTTTGTTGTTCATCGGTTCGTGGCTCCTGGCCGTTTGGTGCGCGGGGGTTGTGTGGGGGGTTCGGGTGGCTGCTCGGCGTGCGCGTTGGTTGTCCGTGTCGTTGGCGGGCGCGGTGTTGGCCGGTCTGTTGTCGACCACATCGGTGGTGACGCCGCCTGCGGCGGCGGCGACGCCGGAGGATTCAACGCCGTTGGTGCCTTCGCAGTCGCTGGGGACGGTTCCGGCGCAGCAGGCGGAGGAGGCCGGGAAGGC
This sequence comes from Streptomyces sp. NBC_00019, assembly GCF_045041015.1. NCBI lineage: Bacteria > Bacillati > Actinomycetota > Actinomycetes > Kitasatosporales > Streptomycetaceae > Streptomyces > Streptomyces sp. NBC_00019. The sequence continues at coordinate 308,523 of NZ_CP108302.1, read as the reverse complement.
GCTGCCGGAGCCGAGCTGGCCCGAGGCGGCCGAGGCGACGGTTGATCTGTCGCAAGCTGAGCCGGGGGAGCCGGGTACGGTCACCCCGCAGCCGTCGGTCACCCCGAGCGAGACGGCCGGGGACGCGGGCACCGAGGTCGCCGAGGTGGTCGAGGTGGCCCCCGCACCCGACCCCGAAGGGGAGGGTGCTGCCGCCCAGCTGACCGACACCAGGCTGGCCGCCGACGACACCTCTCCCACGCCGTCAGACACCGCCACCGCAGACGCTGCGGACGCCGCGGCGGCGGAGACGGCGGGCCCGGAGGCGACTGCTTCCGCCACCGGCGAGCCGGGCGCGGATGCTTCGGCGCAGCCGTCGGAGTCGGCCTCCGGTGAACCCAGCTCCCCGGCCGATCCGGTTGAGCCGGCTGCGGAGTTGGTGTCGCCGGAGCAGGTGGATGTGCGGGTGCTGGACCGTGCGGAGATTGCTCCGGCCGGTGGTGTGGGGCTGGGTGTGCAGGTGACCCGCACCGACGGTGTGGCCTCGCCGGGCCTGGTGCAGGTGGCGATCGACTACTCGGGTTTCGAGTACGCCTTCGGTGGTGATTTCGCGTCCCGGCTGCGGCTGGTGAAGGTTCCGGTGTGTGCGTTGCAGACCCCGGAGGTGGAAGGCTGCACGGAGCGTGAGTTCGTCCCCGCCGACAACGACACCGCGGCGGGCACGCTGACGGCGACGGTGACGGCCGAGCCCGATAACAGTAGTCTGTCCACGCAGCTGGGCGCGGATTCGGGCTCGGCCTTCCTGCTGGGTACCGGTTCGTCGTCGGACAAGGGCGACTACCGCGCCTCCACCCTGTCGCCGACCGGGTCGTGGGAGGTGGCGACCGGGTCGGGTGCGTTCTCGTACAGCCTGCCCGTCAGCTTGCCTGCTCCGGCGATGGGGTCGGCTCCGTCCCTGGCGATGTCGTACAACTCGCAGGCGGTGGACGGGCGGACCTCGGCGTCGAACAATCAGGCGTCCTGGGTCGGCATGGGCTGGGACCTGAATGTCGGCTTCATCGAGCGGCGCTACCGCAACTGCACCCAGGACGGCCTGTCCTCCATCGGTGACTTGTGCTGGGACTCGCCCAACACCGCCGGAGAGGCCGACGGCGCGGTCTATGTCATCAACCTCAACGGTGTCTCCTCGACGCTGGTGCAGGACAACACCGGCACCGGTTCCTACCACCTGCAGAACGATCCGGGCTGGCGGGTGCAGCACCTGACCGGGGGGCACGGTGCGGACGACGAGTACTGGGTGATCTCTACCCAGGACGGCAAGCGCTACTACTTCGGCTGGGGCCGCTCCGAGCGCACCAGCGCCACGACCTCCTCCGTGTTCACCGTCCCCGTGGTCGGCAACAACACGGGCGAGCCGTGCCATGCGCAGTTCCCGGTGCCGTGTACGCAGGCCTGGCGGTGGAGCCTGGACCGCACGATCGACGCGAACGAGGTGGAGTCGGCCTACTTCTACGACAGGGAGACCAACTACTACCGCTCCGTCGCCGATGTCGACCAGGCCCGCTCCTACACCGCGAGCGGCTATCTGAAGACGATCGAGTACGGCTGGCCGGCCCAGATCACCGGCTCCAAGCCGACCGGCAAGGTCGAACTCACCCATGCGGGCCGGTGCACGGAGCGCATGACGGAGACCGACCCGCTGCGCGACACGGTGGACGCCTGCCCGTCGATCAAAGCCACCCCCGGCTCCTACCCCGACGTCCCCGTCGACCTGCTGTGCGACGGTACGTCGGCGGACTACAACTGCGCGGGCAAGACGTACTATCCGACGTTCTTCAGCAAGGACATGCTGTGGGACATCAAGACGTTCGCCCTCAAGACGACGATGGACGGCTGGGATCTGGTGCAGCAGTACCAGACCAAGCACGGCCTGCCCGACCCGGCCGAGACGATCGGTAAGACGCTGTGGCTGGACTACGTCCAGCGCAAGACCTACGGCAACGGAACGGACATCGTCCTGCCGGTGATCAACTTCAACGGTGTCGACCTGGACAACAAGGTCGGTTCCACCGAGCTGAACTTCCGCCGCGTGAACACCGTCCACGGTGATCTGGGCGCGACCACCACCGTGTCCTACGGCTCACCCAACCCGTGCAGTATCGATGATCTGCCCACGCAGGCGTCGAACACGAAGGACTGTTTCTGGCAGAAGTGGACGCCCGAGGGCGAGACCACCGCGAAGTCCGGCTGGTTCAAGAAGTTCCTGGTCACGAAGGTCACCGTCGATCCGACGGTGACCGAAAGCCAGGACGGCGCCCCGGAGATGACCACCACCTACGACTACCAGGGCGGCGCCGCCTGGCGCTTCACCAACGACCCGCTCACTGCGGATGAGGACGAGTCCTGGTCGGAGTGGCGCGGTTACCAGCGCGTCGAGGTCACCGCGGGCACCGGGGCGGTGAAGCACTCCACCTTCCACTGGCTCTACCGCGGCCTGGACGGCGACCGCACCTCCAAGGACACTTCCGACACCCGCTCGGTGAAGGTCTACGACGGTGAAGGCACCGCCTACACCGACTCGCCCTGGCTCCAGGGCAAGACCATCGAAACCTCCCAGCGCGACGACACCGGCAACTCCCAGCAACGGGTCTTCCACCACTACTGGGACCACAACACCGCCCAGTACGAGGGCCTGCCCGACGCCCGCTTCGTCCGCGAGGACGAGACCACCACCCTCACCAAGATCTCCACCGGCTGGCGCACCCACATCGTCCAGAACGAATACGACTCCGCCGAACCCGCCTCAGGCACCTACGGCCTGCCGCTGCGCACCGACGACCAGGGCGAAGCCGGCATCGCCGACAACCGCTGCACCACCTACGGCCGCGCCTACAACGACGACCTGTACGACGGCACCAGCATCCAGCGCTGGACCGTCCTGGCCGATGAGTCCCGCCTCTATGCGGCCGGCTGCGCGGACCGTGCGAGCGGCAACCAGGACGGCTACACCGCCACCCTCTTCGACAACGCCGCCGACGTGGCCGGCAACAAGCCCGTCGACGGCAACCCCACCGAGACCCGCACCTACGCCAGCGCCAGTACCACCGACTTCGTCAAGGCCAAGGCCGGCTACGACGACGCGGGCCGGGTGATCTGGACCGAGGACGCGGACCGCAACCGCACCACCACCACCTACAGTCCGGCCAACACCTGGCCCGTCGACGGTGTCACCACCACCACCCCCAAGCCCGGCAACGCCGTCACCGACCTGCGCCCGGCCCTGACCTCCACGGTGTGGACGTCGCGCTTCTGGGGCGTGCCGTATCAGACGAAGGACGCCAACGGAAAGCTCACCAAGATCACTCTGGATGCTGCGGGCCGCTCCACCGAGGTGTGGAGGCCGACCGAGACCGGCTCCTCGCCGTCGCTGAAGTTCAGCTACAGCATCCCCACCTCCACCAACAGCGGTGGTGTCCCGGACTCGGTCGACGGCTTCCCCCGGGTGGCCAGCCACACCCTGCAGTCCGGCACCACCTACCTGTCCTCCTACGCCTACGCCGACGGCCTGGGCCGTGCCCGGGAAGCGCAGGCTCCGATCCCGGACGGCGTGGACACCACTACGGGAGCGGAGGTACCGAACCGGCAGGTGGCCGTCACCCGCTACGACACCTCCGGCAATGTCACCGGCACCTCGGCGGTCTTCCGTAACCAGGGCACCGCAGGCACGGGAGGCCCGGTCAGCCCGAAGGTGGAGGACCTGCCCTCCTACACCGACCTGACCCTGGACTGGGCCGGCCGCACCACCATGTCGCAGATCCTGTGGAATGACGGCACCACCAGCCGTGCGTCCAACCAAGGCAAGGTGCTGACCGCCTATCACGGCGACTACACCACCGTCACCCCGGCCGCCGCCAAGCCGGTCGACACCTACACCGACGTGTACGGGCAGACGTCCAAGGTCGTCGAGTACAACGGCGCCGCCAGCTTCACCACGCTGTACGACTACACGGCCAAGGGCGCCCTCTCAAAGATCACCGACTCGCGCGGCAACACCACCAGCTACACCTACGACTGGGCCGGCCAGCGCACCAGAACCCTCGACCCGGACGCGGGCCGCAGTGACACCACCTACGACGCCAACGGCCGCATCGTCACCGTCACCAGCAACTACAACCACCCCCTGCCCGGCAGCTCGACCGTTCTGACCTTCGGCTACGACAACCTGGGTCGCAAGGCCTCGGTGTCCAGCGGCAGCACCGAACTGGCTTCCTGGTACTGGGACGGTGTCACCGGCGGCAAGGGCCAGATCACGTCAATGACCAGCCGGGACACCAACGGCAACCTCTACACCACCAAGACCGGCAGCTTCGACGACCGCGGCCGCGCGCTGAGCACCACCGTCAGCATTCCCGCCGCCGTCACCGGGCTGGCCGGCGACCACACCACCCGCTACACCTACGACGCCGCCGACCACATCACCTCGGTCACCTACCCCAAGGCCGGCGGCCTTGACGAAGAGACCGTCACCAACAGCTACGACGCCTACGGTCGCTCCAAGACCCTGACCTCGCCCTGGCAGACCTACATCAGAGGCACCGGCTACGACGCGTATGGCCTGCTGACCGACCGCACCTATGGCCCGTCCGGCACCACCACCAGCGACGTCACCGCTCAGCGCAGCTACAGCTACTACTACGCAGGCGGCACACGGTGGCTGCGGGGCATCACCACCACCGTCAACGCCGGCGTGATCACCACCGAAAAGCAGCAGGACCTCTACACCCACGACAACGACGGCAAGATCGTCAGCATACGGGAACAGGCAAGCGGCCAGACCGCACAGTCGCAGTGCTTCCGCTACGACGACCAGGCCCGCCTGATCACCTCCTACACCCGCGCCGAGGTCAGCGGCTGCTCCACCTACACCGTCTCCGACTTCACCGGCCAGGACCCCTACGAGACGGACTACAACTACGACCGCATGGGCAACCTGCAGTCCGTCACCGAGCTCGACTCTGCCCACACGGAGACCACCCGCGACTACCTCTACCCCGGCTACGACGACGCCGGCACCTGGACCAAGGAGAACGCCGCCCAGCCACACGGCGTCCGCAAGATCAACACCATCAGCGCGGGCACCACCACCGCGACCGAGAACCTCACCTACGACAACAACGGCCAGATGGTCAAGCGCGTCGCACCCGGGAAGACCAGCGACTACACCTGGAACCCGCTCGGCCAGATCGGAACGGTCAAGACCACCACATCCGGCGGCAGCGAACTGACCCGCTACGCCTACGACGCCGACGGCAACCTCCTGGTCCGCACCACCCCCCAGGAAACCGTGGCATCCATCGGCGGCATGGAACTGCGCACCACCGACGGCATCACGGTCACCGCGACCCGCTACTACACCAGCGGCGACACGACCGTGGCCATGCGCACCACCGAAGGCACCACTGCCACCAACGGCAAGGTCACCTACCTCATGGGTGACACCCAGGCCTCCACCCAACTCGCCGTCGACGCCACCACCGGCACCGCCACCCGCCGCCGCTACACACCCTTCGGCAACGAACGCAACGGCACCCTGCCCACCGGAACCGACAACGGCTTCCTCGGCAAAACCGAAGACACCAGCACCGGCCTGTCCCTCCTCGGCGCCCGCGCCTACGACCCCGAACTCGGCCGCTTCCTCAGCCCCGACCCCCTCAGCACCCCGCACGACCCACAGAATCTCTCCGCTTACAGCTACAGCGGCAACGACCCCATCAACTACGCCGACCCGTCCGGCCTGACTCGGATGAACACCTCCAGTACTACAGCCGTGACTCGTGTCCGTGTCCGGTAGCCGTGTGATGCGTTGACCTGTCCGTGAGTACGGAGCGGGCGGTGCAGGTGTGGGCGGGCTGGTTCGATGACTTCTTCGCCTCTTTGGCGGGTGTCTTCGGGCGGGTCGAGCCGCGTCGGATGGCGATGGCCTATGTGAAGGCGCTGGTGGCGCCGGTCGAGCGCAAGAACGGGTGGCAGATCGCCGAGCATGTCGGGCACTCGAGTCCGGACCGGGTCCAGTGGTTCCTGGCCCGCTCGACTTGGTGCGCGGATCAACTCCGTGACGCCCTGCGGTCGTTCGTCGTCCAGTTCCTGGCCCGGCCGGACGGGGTGCTGGTACTGGATGAGACGGCGTTCCTGAAGAAGGGCCGGATGTCGGCCGGGGTGGCCCCGCAGTACGCCGGGATCACCGGCCAGATCGAGAACTGCCAGGTCGCGGTGTTCTGCGCGTACGCCACCGACACTGGACGCGCGTTGATCGACCGCGAGTTGTACCTGCCCGCCGCCTGGTGCGCCGACGCCGGCCGCTGCCGCACCCAGCACATTCCCCGAGCGCGCGCGAAGGCAGTGGTGACCAAACCGGAACTGGGCCGGCGCATGGTCGAGCGGTGCCGCCGGGCCAAAGTGCCCTTCGGCTGGGTAGCCGCCGACAGCGCCTACGGCCAGGACCGCAAGCTCCGTGGCGCACTGGAGCGCCGCCGCATCCCCTATGTCATGGCCGTCCCGGTGGACGAGACGGTGTCCACCCACGGCACCGGGCCTCTGCGCGTGGACAAGCTGGCCGCCGGTATCCCGCTGATCTTCGAACGCCGCTCCTGCGGCGTGGGAGCCAAGGGTCTGCGCTCCTACGACTGGGCACTGGCCGACGTCACCTGGCCCGGCGGCGCCGAAGGCGGCCCCCGACGCGGCCATGTCCACCTGCTGCTGGTGCGACGCTCGATCACCGACCCCACACAGATCGCCTACTTCGCCGTGCACGCCAAAGCCGGCACCCCGATCGGCGAGATCGTCCGCGTGATGGGCCTGCGCTGGGGAATCGAGGACTGCTTCGAGACCGCGAAGTCCGACTGCGGCCTGGACCACTATGAGGTCCGCACCTGGGACGCCTGGCACCGCCACATCACCCTTTCCATGGCCGCCCTCGCCTTCCTCACGATCACTGACACCCGCAGCCGCCACCTCCAGGAACCCGACGGACACCACCTGTTGCCCGCACCGGCCGACCCTGCCCAGGCGCCCGAAAAGGGGGCCCGTCGGGCCGCGTTGAAAAGCTGATCCGCTACACCGCCGAGGAGATCCGCCGCCTGCTCAACCGGCTCGTCTGGGCCACCACACCGCCACCACCGGCGATCGTGATCATCCAGTCACGCTGGCGCCGAACCCACCAAGCACGCGCACAACGCTGCCACTACGCCACCCGCGACAAGCGAGATCGCGAGTCACGGCTGTAGTACCAGTGGGTGTTCCACGAACGACTGCGACGGCGACGGCGTGGACGACAACGTGGCAGAGGAATCGGTCAAGGAGAACACTCCCTCTTCGAACGACGCAGACGATCTGCGCGGGCAATTCGGCCTCATGGGAAGTAACCAGAATTCAAACGCCGTCGGCTACTGGTATCCCCAGACCAACGTATTTGGTAAGCCGGAAACAGTTTGCTTCGGGCGTCTTGCCTGCAGCAACGCCTATGCCCATCTGCTCGAACACCCGGATGACGTGGCGGGGGCCAAGAAGATTGCTGCTACCTACTGCCTGATTCACACAGACGCATGCGCGAAAGACGCCCGCGTCTGGGAACGGACGGAAGAGCTAGGCGAGGAATTCGTCATGGCCTTGGGGACAGGCACGGGTCGTCTGATAGGCGGGCGCCTCTCAAAATCCGGAACCTGCACGAAGTGCTTCCTGGCCGGAACCGACGTCCTCATGGCAGACGGCACCACCAAGGACATCGAGGACGTCGAACCCGGTGACAAAGTCCAAGCCACCGACCCTGAAACCGGTGAAACGGGAACCCGAGAGGTCACCCGGCTGATCATCACCGAGGACGACAAGCACTTCAATGAGCTGTCCATCGCAACAGACGACGGCATCGAAAAACTGACGGCCACGAACGAGCACCCGTTCTGGTCACCTTCTGAGGACGACTGGATCGAGACCGGCGACCTCGGTCCCGGCATGACCCTGCTCACCGACGACGGCACCACCGTCATCGTCACCGCGAACCGGGCCTACACAAAGCATGCGACGACGTACAACCTCACTGTCGACGACCTCCACACATACTATGTCCTGGCTGGCGATACGCCCGTCCTGGTACACAACTCAGGATGTCCAACTTTCAATTATGGCGTGGCTCCAGATTTTCGCGGCATCTATATCATCACCATGAAGGATGGCAGGGCGTATGTTGGGTCAGCTGGAAAGCTCCCAACCAGTACAGTCCATAAGCGCCTTCACAAGGCATTCACGGACAAAGAGGCGGCAGTTTACCAGGCGGGGTACACGTACGACGATGTGGCTTTTGTGGCCACGCGGGACATGTCAGGAAAGTCTTGGACGGAAATACGCCAGGCGGAACAAGTGGCAATTGACGGCCTTGGCGGAGTGGGTGGCGGGACACTGTTGAATCGAAGGAATGAGGGCTGATGAGGGCGGACTTTAACACCCTGATCTGGGATGTTCAGGGAAGTGTAGAATTTGACGACTTGCTGAGGTCCTTTATCGAGGGGCGATGTGACGGTATCTACCTTCGCGTGCAGCGCGGGGTGGAGCTTGATCATTTGGACTTCCTTACGGAACTGCCAGGTCTCAAGTATGTGGAAGTGAACGGTGCTGTGCGTGACGACTCACGGGCATTCAGCTTGCCGGATGTTGTTGAGCTAGTTCTCTTGACAAGAAGCCGAACTCCGGTACCGGTGACCTCGAGTGACACTCTTGAATCGCTTGGTGTGGATGATCGTCCAGGCGTCCTTGACCTCTCCGGACTCACACGGCTCCGCGCTCTAACCCTTTGGTCTTTCACTCGGCCTGATTTGCGGTTCCTATCGGGTGTCCCGAATCTGGAGTGGTTGAAGTTGGAAGGGCTTGGTAGCGCAGTCGACCTGCGTGGAATGGAAAGCTGTCGCTCGCTAATCGAAGCAGAATTGTTGGAACTCCAGGTGGAGAGCCTGGAACCCCTCAGGCCGCTTCAGGATTTGCTGCGATTGTGGCTGATCGGGCCACGGGAGACGCAAATCTCCGAGCCTTTGAGCCTGGCCGATCTTTCTGGGCTATCGGCCCTGAGGGAACTTAGGATCATCAACTCGGGGGCAGTCCAGACCGCTGAGCCATTGCTAGGGATGCCAGCATTGGAGGATGTCCGTCTTAGAGGCACGAGGGTTTTGGACGAGAGCCTCGAGGCGTTGCAAGCCCTTTCGCAGAGGGCGAGAGTGGTGGGGCCTGATGAGTGAACCTCTTTCATCCTGGGGTCTGAGGAGTGAAACAGGCTGGTCAGCGTGGTGGTGACGTGGCGAAGCCCCTCGTCGTTGGTGTGGTGATCTCACTCAACACGCCGACGGCCGGGGGGCTTCGTTGGTTCCGTATCCTTCCATGCTCGACGTCCCGTACGAGCTGGTCGAGCATGTCTCCTGGCTCGTCTACACCCGAAGGCGTGAACTTCGCTCACCATGGCGGAAGTTGAGCTGCTTCAAGCAGGCCCTGCTGACACTGGCCCACCTGCGGAAGAACGAGACGTTCGCACAGGTCGGCGCCGGGTTCGGGGTGTCGGAGGCGACGGCCTGGCGCTACGTCGACGAGACGCTTGAGGTTTTGGCCGCCTGGGCGCCGGGCCTGCACGAGGCCCTGGTCGGGTTGGGCGAGGGGGACTTCGTCATCGTCGACGGGACGCTCATTCCGACCGACCGCATCAAGGCGGATGAGCCCTACTACTCACAGAAGCACCGCAAGCACGGCATGAACGTGCAGGTCATCGCGGCCCCGGACGGCACACCGCTGTGGTTCTCACGCGCGACACCGGGACGTACCCATGACCTCACCGCGGCCCGTGCCCACGGCATCATCCAAGCGTGCCTGACTCGACAGATCCTCGTCCTCGCGGACCGGGCCTACCAGGGTGCCGGCGCCACTGTCCGCACCCCCTATTACCACCACAACGAACAGCCCGAGCACTACCAGGAGTTCAGAGGACGTTCGTGTCATCTATGCGGTGGTTTACGGCGGTTGGCGCATGCCGGGAATCAGCGTGTACAGGCTGAACGGGAGGTATGTCTCTTCGGTCGCGACGCACCTGATCTTGCGTTTCACCCTAGTTGGTAACGAGAGCTCCTGTCCGGTTCGAATAAGCACCTGAATTTGGCTTTTGCCTCGCCCGATCGAGCGATATGCCCGATCGGGAGCCCCGTGCATGAGTATCCCCATGGCCACTTCGCAGCAGCGCAAGCCGTACCTGAGTGATCTGTCCGACGCCCGCTGGGAGTTGATCGAGCCGACCTTGACGGCCTGGCGGGCCGAGCGACAGAAGACCTCGCTCCACCTCGGCGGCAAGGTCACTGACCTGCGAGAAGTGATGAACGCGATCCTCTTCCTCAATCGGACCGGCGTCCCCTGGCGCTACCTGCCGCACGACTTCCCGCCGCACACCACCGTGTTCAGCTACTTCAGCGCATGGACCGCCGACGGCACCATCGAGAAACTCGGCGTCCGCCTGCACCGAATGGTCCGTGAGCAGGCAGGACGCACCGCCGAGCCCACCGCCTGCGTTCTCGACGCACAGAGCGTGAAGACCGCCACCAGCGTCCCCACCGACACCCAGGGCACCGACGCCGGCAAGAAGACATCGTGGGCCGCAAACGCAGCATCGTCGTCGACACCCTCGGCCTGTTACTGCTGGTCATCGTGACCGCAGCCAGCGTCTCCGACAACGAGGCCGGCAAACAGCTCCTCACCCGGATCGCCGCCGACCACCCCACGATCACCAAGGCATGGGTCGACACCGGCTACAAGACCCAGGCCATCGAGCACGGCGCCGCCCTCGGTATCGATGTCGACGTCGTCCCCAGGAACGCCCAGGTCAAAGGGTTTTCCGTGATTCCGCGAAGGTGGGTAGTGGAGCGAAGTTTCGGTTGGATCATGATGCACCGTCGCCTCGCCCGGGACTACGAGACCAAACCCGCTCACTCCGAGAGCATGATCCGCCTCGCGATGATCTCCAACCTTGCGAAACGAGCAACCGGAGAAACGCCCATAACTTGGCACAACCCGTGAACTATCCCGTCTTCAACCGGAACGTCCTCTTAAGGGGCTTTACACGCCGGTTCCTCACGTGCACCTTTCCGTCTCGCTTGCCGGACCCGCGCCGTCTGGCAGTGCCAGCGCGTCCCGTCGTTGTCGGGGCTGCTTTCCGTCCTTACCGGCATCTCCCGGCTCGAACTGCCCCCAGCTTCGCCATGCTGCTGCGACAGCACGACGGCGGAGTCCTCTCACCTCCGCTCGATCCCACAGCGCCTCGTGGCGCACGAAGTCACAGATCCAGGCCCTGGACCGGTCCCAGCCGGTGCTGCCGATAATGCCGGGCATGCCCGAGCGGCGCACCCACGACTACGTCCGCAACGGCCTGACCACCTTGTTCGCCGCCTTCGACGTCGCCACCGGCGAGGTCATCACGGCCCTGCACCGACGCCACCGGGCCGTGGAGTTCAAGAAGTTCCTGATCCGGATCGACAAAGCGGTGCCGGCGCACCTGCAGGTCCACCTGATCGTCGACAACTACGGCACCCACAAAACACCGGCGATCAAGGCCTGGCTGGCCAAACACCCGCGGTTCGAGCTGCACTTCACCCCGACCGGCTCCTCCTGGATCAACCAGGTCGAGCGCTGGTTCGGCTACCTCGTCCACCAGATGATCCGCCGCGGCGCACACAAGAACATCCAGGCCCTCGAAGCCGACATCCGGACCTGGGTCAAGCACTGGAACGAAGACCCCAAGCCGTTCATCTGGACCAAAACAGCCGAAGAAAATCCTCGACTCCCTCACCCGCCTCTGCCGACGGATCTCCGGCGCAGGACATTAGCGAGCGGTCTCGTGCTGGGGCCGGGACAACGAACTTGATCCTGCGGCCTACTTCGACCTCGAGTCTCGGGATGCTGTTCCCAGTATGTGGAAGGAGACAGGAGTCCGCGCCTCAGGGAAGAAGAAGCGGTCGAGGTGCTCGATGATGAATCCCGCCCGTGTGATGGCTTGTTGAGTGTCGCGGCCGGTGTGGCAACCGCCGACGAGGAGCGGCCAGACGGTGGCGTCCAGTAGGCGCTGAACTCGGATGAGGCCGGAGGTATCGGCGCGGATGTGTTCCAGGAAACGGAGTTGTCCCCCTGGTTTGAGTACGCGGAGGGCTTCGTCGAGGGCCGCGTTGGGATCGGGGACCGTGCACAGCACGAACGAGAACACCGCGGCATCGAAGCTCTTACCGGGAACGGAGAGCCTTTCAGCACTGCCGGCGGCGACATGGATCGAAACGGGCGCCTGCTGGGCGGCGGCTTCAGCGAGTCGTCTCAGGTGTGGTTCGGGTTCGACGGCCAGTACGCGGGTGACGGTTGGCGGGTAGTGGGTGAAGTTCGCACCGTCCCCTGCACCGATCTCGATGACCTCGCCGGTGAGTCCAGCGAGGTGGGTGCGGCGGTGTTCGGCCATGCCTGCTTGTTCCATGGCTTTGCTCATGTGGGGGTACAGCCGCGCGAAGACGGGGCGGTTCATGTCGATCACCAGGCCACGGGCAGGTTGACGAGGCCGCCCGTCAGCACCTCGCTGCGGACGGTCAGCTCCTCGACCGGTACGGCGAGCCGCATCGTGGGGAAGCGCTGAACGAGCTGTGCGAGGGCGACCTGCAGCTCGATGCGGGCCAGGGGTGCGCCGATGCAGTAGCGCGCACCGTGTCCGAACGTGAGGTGGGAGGCGGCGCGGCGTGGGATGTCGAAGCGGTCGGGGTCGGGAAAGACGGCGGGGTCGTGGTTGGCGGCGCCGTTGTCCAGCATCACGAGGTCCCCGGCTTGGATGGTGACGCCGCCGATGTCGAAGTCTGTGCGGGCGTAGCGGGGTATGCCTCCGCCGCCTTTGCCAGGGGCTCGCAGGATTTCTTCGACAGCATCTGGGATCCGGTCGGGGGATTCCGCCATCGCCTGCCACTGGTCCGGGTGGGAGAGCAGCAGCAGTGCGCCGAGGCCGATCTGGACGACGGTGGTCTCATGGCCGGCGAACAGCAGGGCCATCGAGAGCATGGCGATCTCGTCGTCACCGACTCCTTCGGTTGCGCATAGACGTGAGATCACGTCGTCACCAGGCGCTCGGTGCTTGTGTGCCACCAGCTCCTTTCCGTACTGGAACAGTTCGCCCAGCCCCTGCTCGGAGCGTGTCCGGTCGAGCACGTCGGCGGCGGCCTGCGTCCAGGTGCGGAACCGGGCTCGGTCTTCGTAGGGCACGCCGAGCAGTTCGCAGATGACCAGGATCGGCAGCGGCAGCGCGAGGGCTGTGACGAGGTCGGCCGGCTGGTCCTGGTGTGCCAGCTGGTCGAGAAGTTCGGCGGTGAGGGCTTCCACGCGAGGGCGGAAGGCGCGCATGCGCCCTGGGGTGAAGTGCGGTTGGAGCAGGGAGCGCATGCGGACGTGGTCGGCCTGCTCGGTCGCATAGTTGCCCAGCGGTCCGCCGAAGAGGGCCGATTCGTTGGAGCGGGCGGCGGTTTCCGGGCAGGGGTGGGAGCGGCCGAGTCGGGCGTCGTCAAGGAGCTGGCGCACCTCGTCGTATCCGGTGACCAGCCAGGCGTCGTCGCCGACGCGGGTGCGGATCTTGTGGACGGCTCCCTGGGCCTGTAACTCGCGCAGCAGCGGCGGGACCTGCAAGGGACCGGTCTGTTCGAAGGGCAGCTGGGGAGGCACGGAGCTCCTGTAGATGATCATTTGTATACTCTGATGTAAACAAACGTACTTGTATACTCGTGCGTAAACAAGAGGAGGATGGGGTGGCAGAGCGAGCGGACTCCGATGGCGTCGAGCCGGTGAAGCGGATGCGGCGGGCCGAGCGGCGTGAGCAGATCCTGGATGCCGCCACCCGGGCGTTCGCACGCGCCGGCTTTGCCGGCACCGGCCTTGATGACGTCGCCGCCGAGGCGGGCATCACCCGGGTGATGCTCTACCGGCACTTCGAGTCCAAGGCCGACATGTACCGAGCGGTCCTGGACCGAGCCTGCGCCCGGCTCGCGGGAAACGTGGGCAGCGACAACTTCGACGAGAACTCGGTTCCCGCCCTGGTCCGTGCCGCGGCGGCCGACCCCGACGCCTTCCGGCTGCTGTTCCATCACGCCGCCCGGGAGCCGGAGTTCCGCGACCTCATCGACAGTCTCGCCGCGGCTTCGGCCGAGGTCGCGCAGCGCAACCTCGCCGCACTCCTGCCCGCCGGACCCTGGCTGGACTGGGCGGCGCGCGTGATTCCCGTATTCACCATCGAGGCCGTCATCGGCTGGCTGGACGCCGGACAGCCGGACCCCGATGCCGCAGCGGACCGGATCAGCAACGCCATCCACGGCGTCATCGAGGCCGCACGCCCGGTCGGCGACTGAACTCCAAAGCCGCAGTCGCGGCGAGACGCACAGGGGTGCCGACGATGTCGAAGGGGTCGGGCCGGTAGGCATCGGCGACCACGCCCCAGGCGATCGATCCGGCACCGAAGAATCCGCCGTACGCGGCGAGGACGCGTCCGAAGTTCGCGTCTTGCTGCCAGGTGGTCACCATCCCGCACAGGCCGAGGGCTATGACACTGGTGCCGCTCTAAGTCCAGAACCCATCGTCGTGGGGCCCCGCCGCGGCCAGGTCAGTGGCCCTCCGCGGCAGAGTGCCATGGCGCGTCGGCGCGGGTGAGGCGGGCGTCGGCGGCCAGTCTCAGTGCGTACACCGGCTGGTCGTGGGCTGGGGCGGGGCCAAGGCAGGTGTGGCCGGTCACGTGGCATCAGGCGGGCAGGTCGAGCGGGGCCGCCGGGTCGGTGGCGATGATGTGGACGATCGCACCCGGCGGCGCATGCTGGATGCGGTCACGCAGCCGGAGCAGGAGCGTCACGCACAGCAGGCCCGTGCCATCGACGGTGATGTCCGCTGCCGGAACGGAAGCTGTCGTCATCGCGGCAGGATCTGGGCGATGCTGCATAGATGGCGGGGCAGTTCGCCCTCCATGCTTTTCTCCGGCCGTCTCTGCGGCCGTCAGTTCACCGCCCGCTCGAGCAGCTCGACGGTCCGGTCGATGTCGTCGGCAGTGGTCCAGCGGCCGAGGGACAGGCGGAGAGCGGCAAGACTGCGGGTCTCGGGCACGCCCATGGCGCTCAGTACCGGTGAGGGCCGGTGCTCGCCGCTGTGGCAGGCCGAGCCGGTGGAAGCGGCGATCTCGGGTACGGCATCGAGGAGTTCGTGACCGCGGATGCCGTCGATGCTGAAGTTGAGCGTGTTGGGCAGGCGCGGTTCGACGGGACCGTTCAGATGGATACAGCCGGGGAGCCGGGCGGTGAGGCCGGTGTGGAGGCGCTCGCGCAGTGCGGCGATGCGCTGTGAGCCGCCGTCGACCAGCTCCTCCGCGGCGAGTTGGGCGGCGGCACCCAGGCCGGCGGCGAGGGCGACGTTCTCGGTGCCGGAGCGCAGGCCGCGTTCCTGGCCGCCGCCGTAGATCAGCGGTTCGAGGGCGACACCTTGGCGGACGTACAGGGCGGCGATGCCCTTCGGGGCGTACATCTTGTGGCCGACGATCGTCAGCAGGTCGACACCCGACTCCCGTACGTCCAAAGGGATCTTCCCGGCCGCCTGGGCGGCGTCGCAGTGGAAGAGCGCACCGTGGGCGCGGGTGATGCGGGCCAGTTCGGCGACGGGCTGGAGGGCGCCGGTCTCGTTATTGGCGGCCATGACCGAGACAAGGATGGTGCGTTCGGTGAGGGCGGCAGCGAGCGCCGCCGGGTCGACCAGGCCGTCGCCGTCCACGGGCAGGTACGTCACCTCGGTGTCATGGAGGCGTTCCAGGGCGTGGCAGGTCTCCAGGATGGCCGGGTGCTCGGTGACCTGGGTGATCACATGGGGGCGGTCGGCCTTGGCCCTCAGCACGGCGCCGCGCAGGGCGAGGTTGTCGGCCTCGGAGCCGGAGCCGCTGAAGACGATCTCGTCGGGCCGGGCCCCGATCAGGGCCGCGACCTGCGCGCGTGCCTGTTCGAGCGCATGGCGGGGCTGATCGCCGTAGGAATGGCTGCTGGAGGGGTTGCCGAAGTGATGCCCCAGGTGGGGCAGCATGGCGTCGACCACCCGGGGGTCGACGGGAGTGGTGGCGTTGTAGTCCAGGTAGACGGGCCCGCCCCGCAGTCCCGGGTGGGCGGGGATCACGCGGCTTCTTCGGTGGCCACGGGCAGGTCGGCGAGGCGCCACTCCAGCATGCCGTCGGACAGCCGCACGGCTCGCCGCCCGCGTGCGTTGAGCAGCCGTACGGCCTCGTGGGCCAGGACGCAGTACTCGCCGCGGCAGTAGGCGACGACCTCGGTGTCGGCGGGCAACTCGGCGATGCGGTCGGCGA
Organism: Streptomyces sp. NBC_00019; assembly: GCF_045041015.1. Taxonomy (NCBI): domain Bacteria; kingdom Bacillati; phylum Actinomycetota; class Actinomycetes; order Kitasatosporales; family Streptomycetaceae; genus Streptomyces; species Streptomyces sp. NBC_00019. Next base: position 292,130 of record NZ_CP108302.1, on the reverse strand, counting down.
GTTGCTCGACCGGGATGGAGATGGCGCCGGGGATGTGCCCGGCCGTGTACTCCTCGGCCGGGCGCACGTCCAGGACGACGACCTCGCCCGCCTGCGCGCGGGTCAGCAGTTCCTCGCGCCCGACTCCCTCCGGCTGGTGGTCGCCGAGGTAGGCGGTGCGGGCGGCCTCGACTCCCGCCTGGTGGGTCTGGGCGACCCGGCGCAGCAGGGCGTACAGGACGGCGACGTCGTCGCCGGCCAGCCGGTAGTGGATGCGTACGCCCTCGCGGCGGGTGGCCACCAGCCCGGCCTGCTTGAGGGTCTGCAGGTGCGCGGAGGCGGTGGTCAGGTTCAGTCCGGCCGCCTTGGCGAGGGCGTCGACGGTGCGCTCGCCCTGGGCCAGCAGATCGAGCAGTTCCAGACGCTTCCCGCTGCTCAGCGCTTTACCGGTGTGGGCGAAGGCGTCGTACAGCGCCGACTTGCGTGCGGGGTCTCCCATGGCATCCTCCATAGATCCATGGAATATTGTATCTGTAGGTGGGCGCTAGGACCACCCAGCACCTACCGTGACACCAGGAGGCCCTGATGCGCTTCGCCGACGATCACCTGATACCGCTGGTCGACGAGGGGCTGGGCAACAGCGCCTACCTCGTCGACCTGGGCGACGGACGCGCTCTGGCGGTGGACGCGAGCCGGGACCTGCGCACCCTGCGCGCCGCCGCCGAGCGGCGCGGGCTGAGGGTCGCCTACGCCGCCGACACCCACCTGCACGCCGACTTCCTCACCGGCGCGCTCCAACTCGCCGCCGACGACGGCGCGACCGTCCTGGCCTCCGCCGCCGGACACCGCGCGTTCCCGCACACCGCACTCGCCGACGGCGACGAGACCGACCTGGGCGGGCTGACCCTGCGGGCCCTGGCCACCCCCGGACACACCGACGAGCACCTGTCCTTCCTCCTCCTGGACGGCACGCGCGAGCTGGGCGTCTTCACCGGCGGATCCCTCATCGTCGGCTCCGCCGCCCGCACCGACCTGCTCGGCCCCGGGCGCGCGGACGAACTCGCCCGAGCCCAGTACCACTCACTACGGCGCCTGACCCAACTGCCGGACACGACCGCCGTATGGCCCACCCACGGCGCCGGCTCCTTCTGCTCCGCCCCACCAGGCGCCGAACGCACCACCACCATCGGCGCCCAGAAGAGGGCCAACGCCCTGCTCGCCGCACCGGACGAGGACACCTTCGTACGGCAACTGCTCGGCAGCCTCGGCTCCTACCCCGCCTACTTCGACCGCCTGGGCGAGATCAACCGACGCGGCCCCGCCGTCCTCGACAGCGCCCCCACCCTCGCCACGCTCTCGGCGGCCGAGACGCACCAACTGCTGGGCGAAGGCGCCCAGATCATCGACGTACGACCCGTCACGGACTTCGCCCACGGCCACATGCCCGGCGCGATCTCCATCCCGCTGCGCGACCAGTTCGCCACCTGGCTCGGCTGGCTGCTGCCCGACGCCACCCCCCTCGTGTTCGTCACCGCTCCCGACCAGGACCTCGCCGAACTCACCTGGCAGGCCCTGAAGATCGGATACGAGCGGCCGGCCGGACACCTGGACTGGACCGCTTGGCAGGCGGACGGCGGCAAGCAGCAGACCATCGACCTGCTCACCGCCGACCGCATCGCCGACCGCCCGGTCCTCGACATCCGGCAGCGTGCCGAGCACGTCACCGGACACATCGCGGACGCGATCCACATCGAACTCGGCGACCTCACCGGACACGCCGGCGAAGCACCGGCCGGAGCCGTGGTCGCCTGCGGGCACGGCGAGCGCGCCATGACCGCCGCCAGCCTCCTCCAACGGGCCGGACACGACGACCTCGCCGTCCTGGACGGCGGACCGGCCGACTGGGCCAAGGCCACCGGCCGCACGCTGGAGGCAGGCGCGTGACCGCCACGGAAACCCCCGGCGGCATACGGCTCGGACTACGCGCCAACCTCGCCCAGTTCACCCTGCTCGTCGCGGTCAACGCCCTGGTCGGCGGCATGCTCGGCCAGGAACGCACCGTTCTGCCGCTGCTCGCCGATGACGTCTTCCATCTGTCGGCCTACACCGCCGCCCTCACCTACATCCTGGCCTTCGGCACCACCAAGGCCATCACCAACTTCTTCGCAGGCACATGGTCGGACCGCTACGGCCGCAAACCGGTCCTGATCGCCGGCTGGCTGATCGCCCTGCCAGTGCCCGCCATGCTCGCCTGGGGCCCGACCTGGGGCTGGATCATCGCCGCCAACGTCCTGCTCGGCGTCAACCAGGGCCTGACCTGGTCCACCACCGTCATCATGAAGATCGACCTGGCGGGCCCGCAGCGCCGCGGCCTGGCCATGGGCTTCAACGAGGCCGCCGGCTACGGAGCCGTCGCCGCCACCGCCATGGCCACCGGCGCCATCGCCGAACACGCCGGACTGCGCCCCGAACCGTTCCTCCTCGGCGCCGCCTATGTCGTCCTGGCCCTGGGCCTGTCCACCCTCGCGGTCCGCGAGACCCGCGAACACGCCCGCGCCGAGGCCGCACAACACCCCAAACGACCAGGCTCGGAAGCCGAGTTGACCACCAGCCAGATCGCCCGCCTCACCAGCCTCCACGACAAGGCCCTGTCTGCCGCCAGCCAGGCCGGCCTGGTCAACAACCTCAACGACGCCCTCGCCTGGGGCATCTTCCCCCTGCTCTTCGCCTCCCACGGCCTGTCCATCGCCCAGATCGGCATCCTCGCCGCCCTCTACCCCGCCGTATGGGGCGCGGGCCAGATGCTCACCGGCTGGTGGTCCGACCACATCGGACGCAAACACCTCATCACCACGGGCATGCTGCTGCAGGCGGCCGCCATCGCCCTCGTCGCGGCGGGGACGACCTTCGGCATGTGGGCCGCGGCCCAGGTGCTGCTCGGCATCGGCACCGCGCTGGTCTACCCAACCCTGCTCGCCGTCATCGGCGACGTCGCCCACCCCGCCTGGCGTGCCCGCGCCGTCGGCGTCTACCGCCTGTGGCGCGACGGCGGCTTCGCCGTCGGCGCGCTGGTCGCGGGAATCCTCGCTGACGCCTACGGCCTCACCACCGCCATCTGGGCCGTCGCCGCCCTCACCGCCGCCTCCGGTCTCGTCGTCGCGGTACGCATGTACGAGACCCATCCGCGCACCTGACGGCGTACCCGATCATTCGGCAGCAGTCGCACCGGCCAGGTACCCGCATGCGTCCTCGGCCTTGGCCGCCGCGCCGGAGGCAGGCACAGCACAACATCCGTCACCCCGCCAGGCATCCCGATTCATGGTGACGCCGTCTTGCGCCCTGCGGATACCGCGCGACGCGCTGTGCTGCGCCCGGCCCGGTTCGTCCTCGGTCATCGGAATCTTTCGTGGATACCCCCGGCTTCAGCCGGGGGAGGAAACGAAACTCCTGCGGAGCAGGGTAAGGAGCTGGAATTCGCCGCCAGGGCGGATCACAGTGCCCTGACCGGTACGTTTGATCGCTGCCTGCGGTCTGGCTAGGTTGTGGGTGTGGCCGTGCACCCTGTGAAGCGGGCGTTCAAGTACCGCTTCTATCCGAGTGATGTGCAGTCGGCGGAGCTGGCGCGGACGTTCGGTTGTGTCCGCAAGGTCTACAACCTGGCGCTCGCCGCCCGTAGTGAGGCGTGGGCACGGCAGGAGCGGGTCAACTACCACCAGACCTCGGCGATGTTGACGGCGTGGAAGAAGACCGAGGAACTGGCCTTCCTCAACGAGGTGTCGTCGGTGCCGCTGCAGCAGACGCTGCGGCACCTGCAGAGCGCGTTCACCCACTTCTTCGCCAAGCGCGCGAAGTACCCGCGCTTCAAATCGCGCAAGACATCGCGGAAGTCGGCCGAATACACCACCAGCGGGTTCCGCTTCCGCAACGGCGCCCTGACACTGGCGAAGATGACGGACCCGCTGGACATCGTGTGGTCCCGGCCGCTCCCTGAGGGGGCGAAGCCGTCCACGGTGACCGTGTCCCAGGACCCGGCCGGGCGCTGGTTCGTCTCGATCCTGTGCGAAGACCCCAGCGTGAAGCCGCTTCCCGCCACGGACGCGGCCATCGGCATCGATGTCGGTCTGGGCCACCTGTTGACCCTGTCCACCGGGGAGAAGGTCGCCAACCCCCGGCATGAGCGCCGTGACCGGGCCCGGCTGGCGAAGGCGCAGCGGGAGTCGTCCCGCAAGGCCAAGGGCTCGGCGAACCGGGACAAGGCCCGCCGTCGCGTCGCCAGGGTCCATGCGCGGATCGCTGACCGGCGCCGCGACTTGCTCCACCAACTGACGAATCGGCTCGTGCGTGAAAATCAAACGCTCGTGATCGAGGACCTGACCGTGACCAACATGGTCAAAAACCGGCCGCTCGCCCGGGCCATTGCGGATGCGGGCTGGCGGGAGTTCCGCTGCCTGCTCGAGTACAAAGCGGCCTGGTACGGGCGGGAAGTCATCGCGGTGGACCGCTACTTCCCCTCCACCAGACTGTGCTCCGCCTGCGGCAGCCTGCGGGAAAAGATGCCGCTCAGCGTCCGTGCCTGGACGTGCGGGACCTGCGGGAGGGCCCATGACCGGGACGTGAACGCGGCGAAGAACCTTCTGGCCGCCGGGCTGGCGGCGACGGTCTGTGGAGCCGGTGTAAGACCTCAACGGAGTTCTCCGGGCGGGCAGTCGGCGATGAAGCAGAAAACCCCACGGCGCGAGCCGTAGGACTCCTCCTCGTTCACGAGGAGGAGGAAGTCAACGAGGCACGCATCACCAGGCGGGAGCGGACCAGTCGGGGTGCGAAGCTGCCGGCCAGGTAGCCGACGTAGTTGGCTGTCGCCAGGTTCGCCCCGCTCGTGGCCGAGAGGCCGGCCTGGTCGTGCATCAACGGCAGGATCGGGGTGTAGACGAAGCGGCCGACCCCGTTGCTGGCGGCCAGCGCTGCGGCTCCCTGGACCGCGATGGCCCAGGAGCGGGTCCGAGAACCCGATGTTCGACAGGAGGCTGTTCGAGGGTGAGAGTCACGGAAGGGGCCTTTCTGGAAGTGCCTGGCACGGTGCGGCCGGATCGGGCGGCGGCATCGTCGGCGCCAGGTCCGCGGCGGCATCGCCGCCGAGACCCTCCGCGGCCCGCCGGTGGGCTCAGTAGAGTTGAAGGCTGGGTGCCTGACATCTGGGGCACGGCGTTGACCGCGGGCTCCCCGCCTCGGGTCTTCTGACAGACCGAAGCCGTTGCGGGCGCCGAGTGGGCTGCGTCGGCGGCCTTCTGCGGGCCACGGCCGTCGATGAGTGTGGTCCGGTCCGGTCCGCTCCCGTGCCGTGGCTGCCGCCGGGGAAGACGACGACTGCGTCATGGCCGTCCGGGCGGCGAGTTCGCGTCGGCGATCAGGTCGCCGCTGACCGGTGTGGCGCCTGCGGCCCGGACGGTGTCCGTCTGCGTCGGAGTGCGGTGCAGACGGACACCTTGTCGTCTCAGCGGGCCTGGGTGTCGTCGACTCCTTCGACGATGAACACGCGGTAGTCCGCACCGGCCCGGCGGTGGGGCAGCGCGGTAGGCCGGGCTCTCGTACCAGGCCCGCGCGTCCTCAACGCTCGGGAAGCGATGGATCAGCACACCGTCGAACGGCGCACCCTCCAGGGTTTCGATCGCCCCGTACCCGACGAGGGGTGTCACCTCGTGGCCTGCCCGTGCCGCCCGGGCCGAGCTGGCGTAGAGGGCCAGCTCGGCCGGTTCGGTCACGCGCTCACGGAGCATGACCACGTAGGCGCTCACACGCCGCCCTTGTTGACCAACTCGATCAGGGCGTCGGCTGCGGGAGCCGAGGACGCCGGGTTCTGCCCGGTGATCAGCAGACCGTCCTGCAGGACGTAGGGCTGCCAGTCGCCGGTCTTGGAGTAGAGGCCACCGAGCTTGGTGAGTTCGTCCTCGACCAGGAAGGGGACGACGTCGGTGAGCTGGACGGCCTCCTCCTCGGAGTTGGCGAATCCGGTGACCTTCTTACCCGAGACCAGCGGGGTGCCGTCCTCGTTGACGGTGTGGCGCAGGACGCCGGGTGCGTGGCACACGAGTCCCACCGGCTTGCCGGAGCGGAGAGTGGTTTCGATCAGCCGCGCGGAGACGGTGTCCTCGGCCAGGTCCCACAGTGGTCCGTGTCCGCCGGGGTAGAAGACCGTGTCGAAGTCTCCGGCCGAGACCGCGTCGAGGCGCACGGTGTTGGCCAGTGCGTTGGTCGCCTCGGGGTCGGCCTCGAAGCGCCGGGTGTCGTCGGTCTGGAAGCCGGGTTCGTTGCTCTTGGGGTCCAGCGGCGGCTGTCCGCCCTTCGGAGAGGCGAGGGTGATCTCCCAGCCGGCCTCCTTGAAGCGGTAGTACGGAGCCGCCAGCTCCTCGAGCCAGAAGCCGGTCTTGTGGCCGGTGTTTCCCAGCTCGTCGTGCGAGGTGAGGACGATCAGAACCTTCATGACACACTCCTTGTGTGATTAGACCAGTCTACTAGTAACGCTGAAACTGGGTTCCCCATGACCGGACCGGGCATGAGGCGCGGGCCTTCTACAGGTGCAGAAGCCTGCGGGTTGTCGCTGTGACGGTGTCGAGCGGGGCCAGACTGCGGTGGATCTTGGCCATGACGCTGGCGCCGAGCCACATGTCGTACAGGGCCTGTGCGACATCGCGGGCTTCACCGTCGACCGAGAGAGAGCCGTCCTCCAGGCCGCTGGCGATCGTCCGCTCGATGCGGTCGACGATGGCGCTCGTGCCTTCCTTCAGGACCAGGCGCATCGACTCGGACAAGTCCGCGACCTCGGCGCCGAGTTTCACGGCCAGGCACTTGCCCTGGCAGTCCTCGATGCTCTGCGTCTCCCGCCACTGCTGCCAGTAGGCCATCAGTCGCTCGGCCGACGACTGGCCGGAGCGGGCGAGAATGCCGTCCATGTCCGTGAGGTAGTCCGCGAAGTAGCTCTTCAGGATCGCTTCACCGAAGGCGTCCTTCGAGGCGAAGTAGTGATAGAAGGACCCCTTCGGTACGCCGGCCTCCGCGAGCACCTCATTGATACCGACAGCCGAGTAACCCTTGCGGGCCATGATCCGCTGGGCGGTATCGAGGATGATCCGACGGGTGTCCGTGGTGCGCGTGGCGACTGGCATGCAAGAACCGTAGCACCAAAGTAGACCAGTCGTCTAGAAGTCCACGGCCGGGCGCGCGATCTGACGGGTGTCCGCGTACTCGTCTGAGTGCACCAACGAGCAGGCGGACTCCGGGGGCGCTCTTCGGCATCGGCAGCGGTCGCGCCCCGCTTGAGGGGCCCTGGCCGGGGCCGGGTCGGGCAGCCTGGTCGAACCTGCCGTGGTCGCGTCCTGCTCGCGCGTTGGGGCGAAGTCGACGCCGCGCTTTGGGTTGTACCCCTCAGGCTGGACGATGCCTGCCAGCCATGGTCATCGCCCGGCCTGCTCCCGGTCAGGATGGCGGGGCAGTCAGGACGGCCTTGGCCGCCAGCCGGAGATTCCTGATCATCGGATTCGGGTCGCCCTTGCGGCTGACCAGGACGACCCTGCTGGGGGGTGCGCCCTCGATCGGGACGGTGACGAGGTCAGGACGTAGTGAGCTGCGCCGATCTCCGACCGGTAGTACGGCGATCGCTCTGCCACTCGCGACGAGTTCGAGCTTGTCCTCGTAGCTCTCGATCGACGGCATGTCGGCCCCGAGGATGCGGTAGGAAGTCCAGTCCGCGGTCTCGAACGCGCACGGCGCCGCCGTTTCGCCGGCCAGTTCTTCCGCGGTCACCGACGCGCGGTCGGCCAAGGGATGGCCGTGCGGGACCACGAGCATCCGGGGCTCCTCGTACAGCGGGGTGGTGAACACGGCGTCGTCGGCGAGCGGCAGCGGGGCTCGCGCGATCAGGGCGTCGACGCGCTTGTCGGACAGCGATCCGACGTCGCGGCAGCTCAGATACCGGGTGGCGATCTCGGCGTCCGGGTGACGGCGGCGCAGTTCCCGTACGGCGGCAGTGATCACGAGGTCTTCGAGGTAGCCGATGGCGATTCGTTCGGTCTGGGTTTGTTCGCGCACGGCCAGCTCGGCCCGGTGGGCGGCCTGCAGCAGGGCTTGGGCCCGGGGGAGGAATGTCTGGCCGGCCGGAGTGAGCCGGGTGCCCTGGGGGGTGCGGTCCAGCAGTCGTGTGCCGAGATATTTCTCGAGCCGTTGGATCTGGCGGCTCAGCGCCGGCTGGGCCACGTGCAGGTCGGCGGCGGCCCGGCCGAAGTGCTGGTGCGCCGCCACCACGGTGAAGTAGCGCACCAGCCGCAGTTCCAGGTCCTGTCCGAGATCGTTCACCCTTGCAGCGTACGTGTCATGCCGTTTCGGAATGACGAGGTTGCCGAACCGGTCTTGGACGGCCGTGCCGTCCTGGATCTTGACTGAAGGAGCAACGTCTCCCCGAGAAAGCGACGCGATGAAGGCGATTCAGTTCCACGAAGCAGGCGGGCCGGAAGTTCTGCAGTACGACGAGGTGCCGGTCCCCGAGATCGGCCCGGGCGAGGTGCTCGTCCGGGTCCACGCGGCGGGCATCAACCCGCCGGACTGGTACCTGCGTGAGGGGATGAAGGTCATGCCGGCCGAGATGAGGCCGGCGCTGGAGTTCCCCCTGATCCCCGGAACGGACATGTCGGGCGTGGTCCAGGCGGTCGCTCCGGACGTGCGGGGGTTCGCCGCCGGTGACGAGGTCTTCGGCATGCTGCGGTTCCCCGGATTCGACGGCCGGACATACGCCGAGTACGTGGCCGCACCGGCTTCGGAGCTGGCTCACAAGCCGGCCGGTATCGACCACGTGCAGGCGGCCGGGGCACCGATGGCCGTGCTGACGGCCTGGCAGTACCTGGTTGATCTCGGCCACGACGTGCCGTCTCCCTTCACCGGCCAGGTGCACCGGCCGGTGCCGATAACGCCGGGGATGACCGTGCTGGTCAACGGGGCAGCCGGTGGAGTGGGCCACTTCGCGGTGCAGCTGGCGAAGTGGAAGGGGGCACACGTCATCGCGGTGGCCTCGGGCCGGCACGAGCAGTTCCTGCGCAAGATCGGCGCCGATGAGTTCATCGACTACACCACGACGCGGGCCGCGGACGTGATCAGCGGCGTCGACCTGGTGATCGACACCGTCGGTGGCCCGGACAGCTCACACTTCCTGAGCGTGCTCAAGCGCGGCGGCACCATGCTTCCGGTGTTCTTCGCCGAGTACGACCCGGAAGAGACGGCGCGTCTGGGCATCACCGTCTCGAACATTCAGGTGCGTTCCAACGGCCCCCAGCTCGCCGAGATCGGGCGCCTGTTCGACGAGGGCAAGCTCCAGGTCGGGGTGGACAGCACCTACCCGCTGTCCGAAGCGGCTAGCGCACACACGCGCGCCGCGCAGGGCCACATCCAAGGCAAGATCGTGCTGACGGTGGTCTCGTGATCGCCGAACTCCAGCAGGCGGTGGCGCGCTACGCCCACGCCCTGGACGAGCTGAATGTGCCCGAGCTGGAAGCGGTCCTGGCCGAGGACACCACCTGGACCTTCACGATGCCTGGGCAAAGGGCGCTCGGCCCGGTCTCCGGACGCACGGCGGTGCTCGACTTCATCCGTGCCGGACACACGGCCCAGACCGGAAGAACACGGCACCACTTGAGCAATGTCGTGGTCACGACGGTGGACGCCGCCACCGCCGAGGTGCGGGCCTACCTGCTGCAGACGAGGAACACCGGCGAGAGCATCCAGATCATCTCGACCGGGGTCTATACGTTCGGCCTGCGTCAGTCCGACGGTGAGTGGCGGATTGCCGAGCTCAACCTGACGCTGGACAACGTTTTGTAGGGCGCCGCCGGCACGGGCAGTGCGTCCGGCGATCACCGGATGGCTGGCAGCGGCGCCCGGGCATCGATTGTGCCGACGCCGAACAGTACGGCCCCGTGCGGGGAGATGATCAGCCGGTCGACGGGTTGTTGAACGCCAGCGGGCCCGGTTGCCCCATGGCCGATCGGGCAGACGGTCGGGGACAGCCAGAGTGGTGATGGCCCTTCCGACGGTCGCGGGGTCGGAGCCTTCGACGTGGAGAGCAGGTAGGCGGCGATAGCGCCTGGCGGCGAGAGCTGTACGCCTTGTCACCGCTGACGTGACTGGGCCGGTTGCGGGGCTGCTTACCCTGCGGGCAAATACTGCAACTCTCGAATACCGACACTCCACCAGTGAAACAGGATGAATTGCATCTGATGCAACACTCCGCGCGGAGCCCGGAAGGCCATTTCGGCTGGTCGGCGAGGCGGGCCCCGAAGGGGCCCGCCGAGTCGATCAAGCCCTGACCTGCACGCTAGCACATAGACTCATCATTGTTGCGTTTGATACAACAGGCGGGTGAGCATGCAAGCACCCGGTTCAGCGCACCTTGTCCTGGCCCGCAACGTCATCCATCTCGACCCGGCGCCAGCGGTGTTCGACGCGATGAAGGAGGGGTGGGCGAGGCAACAGTCAGCTCGGTTTCTGAAGTCGTCGACGATCGACCCGCGGCTCCGGTTGATCGAGCGGTTGGAGGAGTTCACGGGCCAGTACCCCTGGCAGTGGACGCCAGCGGACGGCGAGGCGTTCATAGCGCACCTGCGAAGCGGCAGCACGCCGATCCAGATGTCGACCGCCCGCAGCTACGAGGTAACGATCGGCCTGTTCCTGGAGTACCTCCTCGACTCCCGTTACGGCTGGCTGCACGCCTGCTCGGAGCGGTTCGGCGAGGTGCCGCAGCATGTCTTCCACGAGGGCAACTCAGTCCTCCATACGGTCGAGTACGAGGGCGACCCGCGCCGCCGACCGCTGGACTACGACGAGATACAAGCCCTGTTCGACGCTGCCGACGCGCGGCCGAGCAAGATCCGCGGCCAGGGCCGCAAGGGCGCCCTCTGTGCTCTGTGCGACGCTGCCGTGCTCAAGACGATCTACGCCTACGGGACGCGCCGCACGGAGTCCTCCCGGCTCGACCTGGTCGACCTGCGGCGCAACCGAAAGGCCCCGCAGTTCCGCAACTACGGCAGTGCGATGGTGCGCTTCGGCAAGGCCCAGAAGGGCTCGCCTCCGAAGCGGCGGACGGTGCTGACCGTTCCGGAGATGGACTGGTGCGTCGACGTGCTGGATCAGTGGGTGACTGAGATACGCCCGCAGTTCTCGCCCGGGCGACACCCGGCGCTCTGGATGACGGAGCGGTGCGGGCGGCTGTCGCCCCGGTCGATCAATGAGGCGTTCGTCGCCGCCCGCAAGGCGGCCGACCTGGACGAGGATCTGGATCTGCACTGCCTCCGCCACAGCTACATCACGCACCTGACCGAGTTCGGCTACCCCGCCCGGTTCGTCCAGGAACAGGTCGGACACTCGCACGCGTCCACCACGGCGATCTACATGGGGGTCTCGAACGAGTTCCGTAACAAGCTGCTGGAAGCATCACTGAAGAACCGGCTGGGCGACGACTGGGACGTGACGACATGATCAAGAAGATGGGCTATCAGTGGCACCTGCGAAAGCTGATGGCCGAACAGGAGATGTTCCAGACCTCCGACCTGGTGCCGCTGCTGGCTGAGCGAGGCGTCACCCTTTCTCGCGAACAGGTCTACCGGTTGGTGACCCAACCGCCCCAGCGGATGAGCATGGACACCCTCGTTGCGCTCTGCGACATCCTCCAGTGCACCCCGAACGACCTGATCAAGCCGGAGGCCGTCAACACCCAGCTCCCCAAGGTCGTCGGCGACGCCGACCCCACCCCGATCACACCGCGCCGAGCCGTCGTTCGCCGCCCCGGGAAGCCGTGAACCAAAAGCAGAGAAATCAGCGGGACCTCGCGGAGGCCAGGGCCAGCATCATCGGTCACGTCCAGCAACGGATTCCGGAACTGACCGAGCAGGCGGCTCAGGCCGTTCTTGAGCGAGCGAAGGCATGGGGCCCGATACCCGCACGCGAGCTGGCCCGACACTTCGCCGAACGCGGTGACGCGCTCACCCCCTCGCCCCACTGTCCGGCCGCGCTGGACCGGCTCCTGCGTCAGCTGGATGCCGAGGGGTTCGGGGAGGCGGTCACCCAGTTGTCCTGCGCCATCTGCGGCCGCAGCGACCGGGAACTCTCCCGCCCGACCCCCCAGGGCCGCTGCTGCGGGTGGTGCGTGAGCCGCACCGAGCTTCGGCAGTGCGCCCGCTGCGGACAGGACGGCGTCATCGTCCGCCGACTCGAGGAGGGGCCGATCTGCAGGCGTTGTTACAGCAGGGACTCCTCCCTGTCCTGGCAGGAGTGCGCCGGCTGCGGACAGCGCAAGTTGCCAAAGAGCCGGCGCGAGGACGGCACGGCACTGTGTCAGTCCTGCGCTCCGAAGCCGAAGCGGAAATGGATCCGATGCGGAAAGCTCCGACCGGCCCAGGCCAACACCGAGGATGGACCGGTCTGCAACAGCTGTTACGCGCCCCCGCCTCGACTCTGCGGAGGCTGCGGCAGCATCCAGCGGATCAGAGTCCGTGCCGTCGACGGACAGCCCGATCTCTGCCAGAACTGCAACACGGGGCCGCTTGGGGTGTGCAGCGTCTGCAACCGTCAGGCGCGTGTCTTCCGCGTGAGGGAGCGACAAGGCGCCCTCCACTGCGACGCCTGCCGACCGCGCACGCTCGCTCCGTGCGCCGACTGCGGCCGCGAGCGTGACGTGCGGGCCAACTGGCCCATCGGCCCGGTCTGTGACACATGCTTCACTCGGCGCAGGCGGAACCCCGCACCGTGCTCACGATGCCAGACCACCCAGGTCCTGATCGGCTGCGCTGACGACGGAGGCGATCTCTGCGGACCCTGCTGCGGCACGGACATCACCTACAGCTGCAGTCGTTGCGGCTTTCCCGGCGACATCTACGCGGACGGACTCTGCCTCCGATGCGCGGTCGGTGACCGCGTGCACCAACTCCTCGCGCAAGGGAACGGCCCCGTCCCGCCGGCCCTCCGTCCGCTCGCGGACGCACTCGCCTCGGCCGACCATCCACGGTCCGTGCTGACCTGGCTTCGGACCAGCTCCGGCCCGAAGATCCTCGCCGAGCTCATGTCCCAGAACACGGAGATCACCCACGCGTCTCTGGACGCCCTGTCCCAGGACTACAACACGACCCATCACTTCCGGAAGCTCTTGGTGGCGACCGGCGTCCTGCCGGAGCGAAACGAGAACCTCGCCCGTCTGGAACTGTGGTCTGCCGATGTCCTGGCGCGACTTCCGCAGCATCAGATGAAGATCATCCGTCCTTTCGCCGAGTGGCACATCATCCGCGACGCACGACGCCGGTCATCCCGCGGCCGGTACACCACCAACGCCGCCACCAGCGATCGCAGGGACATCCGCGCCGCGATCGACTTCCCGAACTGGCTCGATGAGAAACAGCTCGACCTGGCCGCAGCCGGCCAGGAGGACCTGGACCTCTGGCTCACCACTCATGCCACACGCCGAAGGTCGATCGGAGCCTTCATCCGATGGGCCGGGGCCCGACGACTTAACAGGACGATGGCCCTCACGGCAGAGCGAACCGGTCTCCCAACCCAGTTCATCACCGAAACCGCGCTGAACGAGCAACTGAAACGCTGCCTGAACGACGACCAACTCCCCCTCGCCGTTCGCATCGCGGGCGCTTTGATCGGGCTCTACGCCCTGCCCGTCGTCCGCCTGGTCGAACTGACCACTGACCGGTTCGAACGCACTGGGGACGACGCCTACCTCACCATCGAACGCAACCCCGTCCTCCTGCCGCCCAAACTGGCACTGCTCATCGAGGAACAGATCGCACGACCGACGGTCCGCTCAATGCTCCGGCCGCCACAGGACGGTCGCCTTACCTACTTGTTTCCGGGCGTGCCCGCCCACCGTCCGATCACGGCCCAGAGGATCGTGAACAAGCTGCGAAAACACGGCCTGGAAGTCATCAGCGCCCGCAACACCGCCATGCTCGAAGCCGTGGCTGACCTTCCTCCCATCGTGATCAGTGACCTCTTCGGCGTCAGCGCAAGCAGCGCCCACAGGTGGGCTCGGTTCGCTCAGGACAGCTGGACGGACTACCTCGCAGCCGTCCAGGCCACCGACGTGCGCGGGTAAGAACCTGCTCGCGACTGACGGCGAACAGATCAACGCCAGGCCCCGCCGGATGGATCCGGCGGGGCCTGGCGTCCGCTGATTCTGCACCGCAAGAACCATGGACCTCCCCCGCTGAGCTGATCGCTCAACCGTCACTCCCGTCCGGCGGCGGGGGAGGGGTGGGCGCCAGATACCGAGTGAGGGTGTCGGCCGCCTCGGGGGTGAGGGGGGTGGTGGTGTCAAGGCCCAGGTGTCCTGCCAGGTCGCGGGCGTGCAGACGGGTGGCGGCTTCCAGCAACAGGGCGTACGCGTCGGCGGCCGCGCGCGTACGGGCCCGAGCGGTGAGGGCGAGTACGCAGGCGACCAGGGCGGCCGGCCACCACTGGACGGTGAGGGGCAGGTAGAGGAGGGCCCAGGCGGCCAGCGTGGTCGCGCGGGTGAGGGCCTGGCGGGCGGCGGTGACCTCGCTGCGGGGCCCCTCGGGGAGTGCGAGCCACAGGTGCGGCCATACGGTGGCCAGGTCGAGGCCCTGGTCGCGTTCGATTCGCACCGCCGCCGCGTTGAGGCGGTCGCCGCTCCAGGTGGGACGCATGGGTTCTTCGAACGCGATGCGCGTCATGGCGCGTTCCGCGGCCTGCCGGGCGGCGGGATCGGCGGGGTTCCTACGGGCCAGGGAGCGGATGTCTTCGTCGCGACGCCGGTGCCAGGTTAGGGCGGCGGCGATCCACGCCCGACGCCTGCGGGCCGTGCGCCGGGCGGCGAGTCGGCGGGCAGGGCGTGGCCAGGCGGGCCAGTCGGCGGCCAGCCAGAGCCGTTCCAGCAGGGAGCCGAGGGCCTGCGCGGCAAGTCCCGCCACCGCTGCGCCTGCCAGCACCGCCACCAGCAGTACCACCTGGCCGCCGCCCCTGGTCGCGGCCGAATGGTTGGCCCAGGCGGTGATCCGGTCGGTGACGCGGGACAGGTCGAACGGGTGGGTGTGACCGAGGGCGACGGCGGCGGTGGCGACGGCGAGGTAGAGGGCGCCGGGCAGGACGAGCAGGGACACCCACTTCTCGGCGAGTCTCTTGCCCACCTCCGTCAACAGCCCGCCCACCGGGTCAGAGCCGTTTCCTGCGCAGGGCGGCGCCGCTCATCCCACACTCCGGCACCGGTTCGGTGGCCCGCCGCGGCCACCAGGAACGCGTGCACCGGTCGGCGGGACACAGATACACGTGCTCACCCGGGCTCGGCCTCGCGATTCCGTCCGGCCATATCCCCCGCAGGCCGGATCCGTCGTCGGCGTAGCCGTCCAACCCCCATGGATCGCCGGCGGCCTGCAATACCGCGTGCAGCCCGTCTAACGCGCCTGCCACGTCGGCCCCGTCCCGTACGGCTGCCAGTACCCGTTCCACCGGGCCGTCGTCACCGCCGGGCACCGACCGCAGATCCCTGCGGATCTCGTCCAGGTGCCCACACACCGCGGCCAACCGCCCCGCCGTGTGCCCTCGTTCGTCGGCCATGGACCCCCCGTAGAACTGGTTCGGCCGCGGTCCCGCGCCACGGCCGACTAGTCTGACATCCCATCGGATTGTTGCACCAAGCAACGGGCGTTATGCCGGTTCACCCCCACGTACCTGGTAGGGCGTGGCCGCGGAGCGGGGTACTGACAGGGGGGCGTGGGGTGCGCGACGAGTTGTTGGCCGCGGTGTGGGCACGGCTGGGACGGCTGGCCGAGACGGGCGACCCTTCCGCAGTGATGGAGCCACAGGCCCTCGCCGACGCTCAGCGGCTCGCCGCACTCCTTCGTACCGCCGACAAGAGCGGGGACAGCGACGTCACGGCCTGGTACGCGCTCGGCTGGTTCCACTGGAACCGGTGCTCCGCGCTCCCCCCCGGCGTCAACCACACGGATCTGATGGCCGCGGTGGCGGCGTTCGTTCCGTGCTTCCTCGACGGCGCCAAGGGCCTGCCGGAAGGCGTGCTGCCGTTCGTCGCGGGGCACGCGGCACCGCACGCGGTCGAACTGTTCCAGCGAGCCACGAGGTCGACCGACCCGGACGTGCTCTCCGCCGCGGTGCACCTGTGGGAACGCGTGGTGAGCGCCACCCCACCCGGCTTCCCCCAGCGTCCGGTGTACCAGTCCTACATGGGGGGCGCGCTGCGTACGCGGTTCGAGCGGACCGGGGACCGTACGGACCTGGACGAAGCCATCGTCGTGGCACGAGACGCGCTCAGGGCCTTTCCCGCCGACGACCCGCAGCGAATGAACTGTCTGTCCCTCCTGGGAGACGCGCTTCGCGTGCGGTTCACGCGAGCCGGCGACCGGGCGGACCTGGACGAGGCCGTCGACCACCTCAGGGCCACGGTGAAGTCCATCCCTGCCGACGGCCCCGATCGGGCGGGGTATCTGTCCAACCTCGGGATCGCGCTGGTGCCGCGGTTCCAGCAGACCGGGGACCGGGCGGACCTGGACGAAGCCGTCCACAGTCTCCGGAGCGCGGTGGAGGCCGCCCCCGTCGGCCACCCCGATCGCGCGACGTACCTGTCCAACCTGGGGACCGTGCTGAGGACCAGGTTCGGGCGCTTCGGGGACCAGGTGGACCTGGACCAGGCCATCACCGTCGAGCGGGAGGCGGCGGACGCCGTCCCCACCGACCACCCGAGGCGCCCTCTGTACCTGTCCAACCTCGGGGTCGCGTTGATGGAACGGTTCGAACGGACCGGAGACCGGGCGGACCTGGACGAAGCCATCCACAGTCTTCAGAGCGCGGTGGCGGCCACCCCCGACAACCACGCGGAACGCGCCACGTACGTGTCCAACCTCGCGGACGCGTTGCAGGCGCGGTTCGAACGCACCGGGAACCAGGCAGGTTCCGACGAAGCTGTCGTTGCCGCGCGGGAGGCGCTGAGCACTCTTCCCGCCGACCACCCCGACCGGCCGAGTTACCTGGCCAAGGTCGCCATCGCGTTGATGGCACGGTTCGGGCGCACCGGGGACCGGGCGGACCTGGACGAAGCCATCGACGGCCTCCGTAGCGTGGTGGCCGCTGTCCCTGACGATCACCGCAACCGGGCGGGGTACCTGTCCAACCTCGCAGTCGCTTTGCAGTCGCGGTTCGACCTCGCCGGGGACCGGGCGGACATGGACGAAGCCATCGACGGCCTCCGTAGCGCGGTGGCCGCCGTCCCCGACGACCACCCCGACAGGGCGGGGTACCTGTCCAACCTCGGAACCGCGTTGCAGTCCCGGTTCGACCACGCCGGGAACCCGGTGGACATCAACGATGCCATCGCTTTTGAACGGGAGGCGGTAGCCGCCACCCCCAACGAACACCCCGACCAGGCCGGCTACCTGTCCAACCTGGGAGTCGCACTGCAGTCGCGGTTCGACCGCGCCGGAAACCAGGTGGACCTGGACGAGGCCATCACTGTCCTGCGGAAGGCCGTGGACACCACCCCCGACGACCATCCCAACCGGGCCAGGAGCCTGTCCAACCTCGGGCAGGCGCTGCGAGCCAGATACGAGCGGACCGGGGACGCGAGGGACCTGGAAGAGGCCGTCACCGTTGAGCGGGAGGCGGTGGAAGCCGCCCCGGACGACCACCCCGACCGGACGCTACGGCTGTCCAACCTCGCGGTAATCCTGCAGGCGCGTTTCGGGCGCACCGGGAACCAGGCGGACCTGGACGAGGCGATCCGCGGTCTCAGGACCGCAGTGGCGGCCACCCCCGACAACCATCCCCAGCGCCGTTTGCTCCTGTCCAACCTTGGGCAGGCGCTACGGGCCGGATTCGAACGGACCGGGGACGTAACGGACCTGGACGAGGCCATCACTGTTGAACGGAAGGCGGTGAAGGCCACCCCGGACGACCACCCCGATCGGGCGCGGCACCTGTCCAACCTCGCGGCCGCCCTGCAGGCACGATTCGGCCGCACTGGGGACCGCGCGGCCTTGGACGAGGCCGTCGACCGCCTCCGAGCCGCAGTGGCGGCCACCCCCGTCGAACACCCGGAACACGCCAAATACCAGTCCAACCTCGGAACCTCGTTGCTGTCGCGATTCGACCGCACCGGAAACCCGGCAGACCTGGACGAGGCCATCACTGGTCAACGGAAGGCGATGGAAGCCACTCCCGACGGCCACGTCATCCGAGCGCAGCACCTGTCCAATCTGGGGCATGCGCTGCTGGCCGGGTACGAGCGCACGGGAGACCGGGCGGCCTTGGACGAGGCCGTCGACCACCTCCGAGCCGCAGTAGCGGCCACCGCGGTCGAACAGCCGGAACACGCCAAATACCAGTCCAACCTCGCGGTCGCGTTGATGTCGCGGTTCAAGCGGACCGAGGAGGAGACGGATCTGGACGAAGCCATCGACCGCCTCCGAGCCGCGACAGCAGCCGCCCCCGACGACCAACCAGAACGCGCCACAGGCCTGTCCAACCTGGGTACCGCGCTGTGGACCAGGTCCGAGCGCACCGGGAACGGGGCGGATCTCGACGGAGCTGTGGCCGCGTACACCGAAGCGTACGAATCGGCTACGGCAACCCCGACGGTCCGCGTCAAAGCGGGAAGTGCCGTGGCCGCGCTGCTGGCCATGTCGGACACGGGGCGGGCGGCCGACGCAGCGGAGGCCGCGGTGCTGCTGCTGCCCGAGCTGGCCGCACGGCAGCTGGGGCGGGGCGATCAGCAGCACGCACTCGGTGAGTTCGCCGGTCTCGCCGCGCATGCCGCAGGTCTTGCCCTGGCCGATCCACGAACGGGCCGGCACGAACGGGGCGCCAGAGCAGTGCGGTTGCTGGAGGCGGGGCGGGCGGTCCTCTACAGCCAGGCGCTGGACACCCGTGACGACATCACCGACCTGAAGGGCCGCCACCCGGACCTGGCCGCACGGTTCGTACGCCTGCGCGACCACCTGGACCAGCCCGCCGGCGACTCCCCCCTCGACGCGCTCCTGGACACGGCCACACTCGCGGCACACCAGGAGCACGGCGCTGCCCCCGACCGGCACGACCTGGTCCGCGATCTCGCCCGGACCCTGAGCGAGATCCGCGCGCTCGACGGGTTCGGCTCGTTCGCCCTACCGCCCAGCGTCGAGGAACTCCTCGCCGAGGCCGCCCAGGGCCCGGTCGTGGTGTTCAACATCAGCCACTTCCGCAGCGACGCCCTGGTACTCACCCACGACGGCATCACCCACCTGGAACTCCCCGGCATCACCGTCCCAACCCTGAACGAGCAGATCATCACCTTCCACCAGGCACTGGCCACTGCCTCCACGGGTGCGAGCGCCGCTCTCCGGCGCGCGGCGCAGGACGACATGACAGCAGTCCTGGAATGGCTGTGGGACAACGCGACAGGACCCGTGCTCGACCTGCTGGACCATCACCGGCGGCCGTCGGCGGAGGCCGACTGGCCGCGGGTGTGGTGGGTGCCGGGTGGAGCGCTGGGGCTGCTGCCGTTGCACGCCGCAGGCCACCACACCGATCCCGCCGACGACGCGTGCCGACGTACCGTCATGGACCGGGTGGTCTCCTCCTACACGCCGACCGTCCGCGCCCTGCGCCACGCCCGCCGCACCAGTGGCGGTCGGGTCCTGTCCCCCGACGCGCTCGCCCGGGGCCTGATCGTCGCCATGCCCACCACTCCCGGCGTGCCCGGCCTCGGCCGCCTTCCTTACGTGGCGGCCGAGGCGGAACTGCTGCGCCGGCACCTGCCGGGTGCCGTCCTGCTTCGTGAGCCCGACCCCACGGAACCGGACGGACCCGCCACGGACCTGCCCACCAAGGCCGCCGTTCTGCGCCACCTGCCCGACTGTCCGATCGCGCACTTCGCCTGCCACGGCGCCAGCCACCCCGCCGACCCCTCCCGGAGCCTGCTCCTGCTCCACGACCACGCGTCCGACCCGTTCACCGTCGCCGGTCTCGCCCCCGTCCGCCTCGACCACGCCCAGCTGGCCTACCTGTCGGCCTGTCGCACCGCGGCCGTCAGCAACGCCGAATTGCTCGAAGAGTCCATCCACCTGACCTCCGCCTTCCAACTCGCCGGGTTCCCCCATGTGGTGGGCACCCTGTGGGAGATCAGGGACCAGACCGCCGCCGCCGTCGCCGACGCCTTCTACACCCACCTGCGCACCCCCACCGGAGCACTGGACACCGGCCGTTCGGCCTGGGCACTCCACCAGGCGGTACGCGACCTGCGCGACGGCCACGACCTGCCGGGCACGCTGGACCGCGCGAAAGTCCCCTTCCTGTGGGCCGCTTACCTCCACACCGGCGCCTGAACGCCCGAGGCTTCGCCGGTGCGTACGAACGGTGACAGCCCCGTTGCAGGAAATGTGACCCGGATCGCAGATCCCGCGCCCCCGCCTTGGTGAACTCACCCGGTGGCGTACGCGCTCCTGATCCTCCCAAGAGCGTTCGCGGCGCGTCACCCCTGACAATCAACCACGCACACCGAATAGCGCAGGGTTGGAACACCGCCTCTTCACCAGTCCGCCCACTGAGCCGGGCGCCGTCCCGATCACCGCCATGCGGCACCCCGCCGCACCGGCAACCGCCACCATCATCCCCACCCCTGACCAAGGAGCGCCCGCCACCTGGGCACCCTGACGGACGCGACTGAGCATGGGGAAGGCCCGTACTCCCGCGAAGAAGGGTTCTCGGGAGAGGGACTTCGCCTTGCTGCTGGACGCCGCCCACCAGCAGCTCGGCGGCAACATCGTGCTGGTGTGGGACAAGTGCGCCGTGAGGCGCTTCGTTGTATCCCCGACTCACTCGGGAGGAATTTGGAGGAACATTCCTGGGCCACCGGGCTTACCTGGAGGTGAAAGCCGAAGGGGACAACAGCATGTCCGGAAAGCGATGACCGCCCGGAGGCGTCCGAGACGGTGCGTCGCAAGGCCCGCGCGATATGGCCAAAGCTGGATTGCCTGAAGTCCAATCTCCTGTGGTGTAAAGACCCACCCGTCGGAATGACGCCTGATACCGACGCCACACCGTGCCCGACCTTGATTGTCCCGGCCGGGCAGCCTCCACGGTGACGGACACCGCCCAGCGAGGGCGGTCAAGGAGATGAGTGGGCGGCCTACGTCGCGCTCGATACGTACAGCGAAGACGTACCACGGGATCGCCTAAAGGGCGCGAGCCCCAAGGTGACAGGGCTTGATCAAGTTCCGTTGGGGTCGGGCTTGTAGGTGATGCCCAGGATGGGGAGGGCTCGTTCGGGTTGGTCGCGGATGGCGCGGGTGGTCTTCGCGATGTTGGTCGCGCCGAGGGCTTTGAGGGCTCCGATCGCGAGGTTGCGGAGGGTGGCCATGACGCGGGGTGCGTTGCCGGCGTGGACAGTGGAGGCGTCTTCGGCGAAGGTACGGTCGCGGATGTGGTGCTGGGCTTCCACGGTCCAGTGTCCGCGCAGGTGAGAGGCGAGTTCGGCCGGTTTCGCCTGGTGGGCGTCGAGGCTGGTGACCGCATAGACGGTCTCGCGGGTCTCCTTCCTGCCGGTCTCTTTGCGGCGGCGGTGGACGCGGAGGGCGAGCTTCGCGTGGGGGAAGGCGATGCCGCCAAGGTTGTCGGCGATGGCGAGAGTCTTGATCGAGCGGGACTCGCGACGGCCGTGTCCCTTGTTCGAGGCGGTGTGCTGGATGGCCACCGCATGCCAGTCCAGTCCGTCCAGTTGGGCCCAGGCGGTGGGCTGATTGGGCTTGATCACGGCTACGTAGTGCGCCTTCTTGGTCTCGGCCAGCCAGGTGACATTGGCCTTCACGGAGTGCAGCGCGTCGAAGGTGAGCACGTCTCCGTCCAGGTCGAGCGGTGCAAGCAGGGGCTGGAAGTGCCGTGTCTCGTTGGTCTTGGACCCAACCTCAGCCTGGGCGAGGGTGACCGGGCAGCCGTGGGTGACGGCGGACAGCAGGTGCCGGCGGGGCTGGTCCAGGCGGGCGGAGCCGCGCAGTGCCTTGCCGTCCACGGCGATCACCCGTCGCCTGCCCGGGGCTGCGGCGGTATGGCGGTGAGCGAGCCAGGCTCCCACGGCCGCGTCGAGTGCGTTGGTGTCGAGACGCTCGAGGACCCTCCCGATGGCCGACCTGGACGGTGCATGCCGCCAGTTCTCTCGCCTATTGCGAGCTGTTGCTTCCAATATCCCGCCGAGTACCGGTCTCAGCCGTGCCCGCAGCCGGTGCACCTGTAGCGGCCCTGTTCGGCGGACCGGGACAGGTTCGAACAGCAGCACGTTCTCGCACGCAGCTCAGTCACGGGAAAGAGCGAGCCGGGCTGAGGCCGGGAACCGGAAGAAGGGCCGGAGCCCATGGGCGGTTTCTAGGGTTCGGCCCTCCATCATGCGTACATCGATCAGGCGGCGCCGGACGCGGCCTCGCCGTGGATCAGACCGATGACCTCGACCAGCTGCGTGGCGACCTCGGCATCGTCGGAGGGGTGCGTCTCGGCGAAACGGACCACGGAACCGGCGATGGACGGCTTGGCGTCCTCCAGCACCCTGGCGCCGACGATGCCCGCGGCCTTGCGGGTCGCGTTCTGCGCCCAGACGCCGCCGAACTGGCCGCGCTCAACGAGTGATCGGGCGCTCCCGCGTGTCTTCCGGGAGCAGGGAGTGTTCCTGGCCTGTCACTCAGTAGGGCTCGGAGCCTCCGGTGCCGGGAGCAGGCGTCGCAGCAGGGACTCCTCCAGCTCGATCAGGACGTCTTCGCTGCCGGCGACGGGGCTCGGCAGGGTACGCCACAGGACGAGCTGGCCGTGCAGGGCGGTCCACAGGTGGATGCCCAAGTCCTGCGCCTCCGCCCGACGGTCGGGGGCTGCTTCGGTGAGGTAGGCGTCGGCCGTATCGGTCCACGCCTGGAGCACGGTGCCGATGGGGTGGTCGGCGGAGGGATGGTGCTGGGGCTCGTATTCCAGGCTGAACATCAGTCGGTAGCGGCGGGGCTTGTCGATGGCGAACCTGCGGTAGGCCGTGACGGTGGCCCGCGCGCGCGCCCACGGGTCCGCGCCTGCGGCGGCGGCCGACTCGCCGGCCTCCCTCATCGCGACGGCCAGTGCGCGGTAGGTGGCGTCGAGGACGGTGGAGACCAGGTCGGCCTTGTCCTTGAAGTGCCGGTAGACGCTGGGCGCGGAGATGCCGACCTCGCGGGCGACTCCGCGCAGGGAGAGCGCGTCCTCGCGGCCCGTCTCCTCCAGGATGCGGGTCGCCGCGTCGAGGATCTCCTGCCGCAGCCGCTCGCCCTCGCCCCGCACATTGGGCACCCGCTTGACCTGCGACTTCATGGCCTCCTCCTCGCTGCCCGCAGCAGCCTACCGACCCTCGTGCGCCCCGCCTTCAACGGTCGGCGCTTCGTCAGGTCCGACGTGGGGGCTTGACGATTCCTCGATTAACACTGTTAGTCTAACAATGCTTCGACTAACAGCGTTAGCCAATGTTGGAAAGGCACAGCCATGACCTCATTGCCGACCGTCCCCGCGTTCACGCTCACCCGCCCGCAGGACGCTCCCCTGGACCCCCCTCCGCTGTATGAGCGGCTGCGTGAGGAACAGCCCGTCACGCGTGTCTCCCTGTGGGAGGGGCGCCTCACTCCGTGGCTGGTGACCCGCTGGGAGGACGCCCGGGCGGTACTGGGCAGCCCGGCGTTCAGCACCGACCCGACGCACCCTGGCGCACCCAACTTCAAGGAAGATGAGCAGCCGGCCCCGCGCGGCTTCTTCCAGAACTACGACGACCCCATCCACGCGGCGATGCGGCGCACCCTGACCCGCGAGTTCATGGTCAAGCGCGTCGACGCGCTGCGCCCGGCCATCGCCCGCCTGACCGACGAACTCCTCACCGACCTGAGTGAGCTGAGCGGCCCCGCCGACTTCGTGGAGCACTTCGCGCTGCCGCTGCCCTCCCTGGTCATCTGCGAACTGCTCGGCGTCCCCTACGAGGAACACCCGTTCTTCCAGGAGCAGTCGAAGACCCTCGTAGACCTGAACGCCACGGGAGAGGAGGCCGCCCGGGCGTTCGCCAACCTCGGCGAGTATCTGCTGCGCCTCGTGCAGACCAAGCGCGCCACCCCCGGCGACGACGTGGTCACCCGGCTCGCCGCACAGGTGGACGAGGGCGTCATCACCGACCAGGACGCCGCCGACCTGAGCGCCTTCCTGCTGTTCGCCGGGCATGAGACGACGGCGAACATGATCGCGCTGAGCACCATCACCCTCCTCAACCACCCCGACCAGATCCCGCACATCCTCGGCGGACCGGACCAGGTCGCGAGCGCGGTGGAGGAACTCCTGCGCTACCTGTCCATCGTGCACGGCGGACTGCGCCGCACCGCCATCGACGACGTCACCATCGGCGGCGTGACCATCCACGCGGGCGAGGGCGTGATCATTCCCGTCAACGTCGCCAACCGCGACCCGGAGTTCTTCACGAACCCCGACGACCTGGACCTGGAGCGTGCCAACGTCCGCCAGCACCTGGCCTTCGGCTACGGCATCCACCAGTGCCTGGGCCAGCCGCTGGCCCGCGCCGAACTCCAGATCGTCCTGCCCGAAGTCTTCCGCCGACTTCCCGACCTGAAGATCGCCGTACCGATGGAGGAGATCGCCTTCAAGCAGGCCACCGCCGTCTACGGCGTCCGCGAACTGCCCGTCACCTGGTGACCGCAACCACCCGATCCCCCCCACCGAGAGCAGGGAAGAAACGTCATGCATGTAGAAGTCGACGTCCCCAAGTGCGTCGCGTCGGGCCAGTGCGTACTGCTCGCCCCCGACGTCTTCGACCAGCGCGACGAGGACGGCATGGTCGTCCTCCTCGACGACAACCCGCCGGCCGAACTCCACGACGCCGTCCGCGAATCCGCCACCGTCTGCCCCGCGGCCGCCATCCGCCTGGAGGAGTCGTGAGCGCGACCCCGGCCGGCCGCGTGGTCATCGTCGGCGCCTCCGCGGCCGGACTCGCCGCCGCCGAAACCCTCCGCCGGGAGGGCCACACCGGCCCCCTCACCCTCATCGGCGACGAACCCGCCGCTCCCTACGACCGCCCGCCCCTGTCGAAGGAGATCCTCTCCGGCGCCTGGCCCCCCGACCGACTGCCACTGCGGACTCCGGCCGACCTCGACGCCCTTGACCTGGACACCCGTTACGGCCGCGAGGCCATCGGCGCGAGTGTCGCCGAGGGCACCGTGCTGCTCGCCGACGGTACGGAGGTGCCGTACGACGGACTGATCGTGGCCACCGGAGTGCGCCCCCGGCGCCTGCCCGGCGCACCGGCCCACGTCCTGCGCACCCTGGACGACGCCCTCGCCCTGAAGGACCGCCTCGGCCCCGGCCGCACACTGGCCGTGGTCGGCGCCGGATTCCTCGGCGCCGAGGCCGCGTCGGTGGCGGCCGGCCTGGGCACCCACGTGACCCTCCTGGAACCCGCGCCCGTCCCGCTGGCCCACGCGGTCGGCGAGGACATCGGCCGCATGCTCTCCCAGGCCCACCTCGACCACGGCGTGGACCTGCGCACCGGGACCGGGGTCAGCGAGGTCGTCCCCGGCGGCGTCCGCCTCGACGACGGCAGCGTGGTCGAGGCCGACACGGTGCTGGTGGCCGTCGGCTCCCGGCCCAACACCGAATGGCTGACCGGCAGCGGCCTCCCCCTCGAAGACGGGCTGGTCTGCGACGAGTTCTGCGCCGCCGCACCCGGCGTGTACGGCGCGGGCGACGTGGCCCGCTGGCACAACCCGCTCTTCGGCACGTCGATGCGCATCGAGCACCGTACGAACGCCGCCGAGCAGGGCATGGCCGCCGCCCGCAACCTCCTGGGCGCCCAGCGGCCCTTCGCGCCCGTCCCCTACTTCTGGTCCGACCAGTACGACCTGAAGATCCGCGCCTACGGTCACCTGCGCAGCCACGACGAGATGCTGATCGCCGAAGGCAGCCTGGAAGAACGCAAGTTCACCGCCGTCTACCGCACCGGCGACCGTCTCACCGGCGTCCTGGCAGTCGGCATGCCGCCCAAGACCACCCGCCCCTGGCAGCAGGCCATCGCCGCCAGCACCCCCTGGAGCCAGGCGACATCCCTCCTGGAAGGAGCGGCAGCATGACTGACACCACCGACTTCGAAGGGCGGGGCGTCGTCGTCACCGGCGCCGGATCCGGCATCGGACGCGCCACCGCGCTGCGGTTCGCGAACCTGGGGGCCAGAGTCCTTGTCGCGGACATCAATCCCGTCGGCGCCGAGGCCGTCGCCAAGGAGATCGAGACGAACGGCGGCACCGCCCGCACGGTCGTCGGCGACCTCAGCGACCAGGGCACGGTCGACGAAGTGATCACCACCGCCGTCGAGTCCTTCGGCAACCTCGGCGTGCTCGTCAACAACGCCGGAATCATGGACACCATGACCGCCACCGCCGACGTGAGCGACACGGAATGGGAGCGGATCATCCGCATCAACCTGACCGCCCCGTTCCTGCTCACCCGCGCCGCCCTGCCCCACATGCTGGCCCGCGGCAACGGCGCCATCGTCAACACGGCCTCGGAGGCGGCTCTGCGCGGCAGCGCCGCCGGCACCGCGTACACCGTCTCCAAGCACGGCATCATCGGCCTGACGAAGTCGACCGCGATCATGTACCGGGACCGCGGCATCCGCGTCAACGCCATCGCCCCCGGCGGCACCCGGACCCACATCACCGACACCGTCACCTTCGACGGCGACGGCGCCTCGATCGTAGGCCGCTACCAAACGAACGTGGGCCGCGTAGCGGCGGCGGAGGAAGTCGCCGCGGCCATCGTGTTCCTCGCCTCGGACGCGGCGAGCAACATCAGCGGCGCCGTGCTCCCCGTCGACAACGGCTGGTCGGCCGTCTGACCCAGCCACCCATGCGGTGCCCGGCCCACACATCGGGACCGGACACCGCATGCCCATACCCTGTGAGACCGCTTCCCAAGGGGCAAGCGGATCCTCGTGCGGGCGCGGACGCGGCACAGGACGGAGTGCGCGTCCCGCTGCGGGCACGGCCCGACCGGGTGCGGCCCTCACGAGCCGACGGTTGCCGATGCCCTCCCGACGGAGCGCCGGCATGCAGGAGTTGCGCAGTGCAGCGGCTGGAGGCGCTCGGCCTCGGCACAGGGGCCGACACCGGCCGGGCCGAGGGCGGGTTCAGTTCGGGTCTGTGCTGAGGTCGAGGGCCGGGGTGATCATCGCGAAAGCCTGGTCGACCAGCTCGTCCATGGCCTTGGTGCCGTCGCTGTCCACCCAGCGGCGCAGGGCGGTCTGGAACGCGCTGAGGGCGACACCGGCGGCAAGTGCGGGGCTCAGGTCGGCGTCGGGCTCCACTCCGGCGCGTCGGGCGAGGATGTCGGCCATCTCGGCCTGCCACTGCGACTGCCGGCGCTGTCACGTTGTTGGGTGGGTAGGGCCTGACGGTGTGTCGAGGCATGAGCGACTCTGTCGGGGATCTTGGTTTTCCTTGATCACTGTCCTTGGCGCCACCAGCGGGGGCGGGGCAGTTCGTGGTCGTCGAGGTACTGCTGGAACGCCGTCGGTGGTCGGGGCCGGTAGTTGGAGTCTTCTGGCTCCTGGGTGCTGAGGCGTTCGATGTTGACGGCGATCGCGGTCAGGACGTGCTGGACGTGGGCCTTGGCCACGCCGTGGTAGCGGCAGCGGCGCATCCGGTGTCCGTTGACCAGCTCGTTCATGGTGCCTTCGACCCCAGAACGGGAGGCGTAGAGCCGCTGCCACTGCGGGTCTTGTTGGTCGGCGCGGTTCTGGGCCTGGAGGTCGTGGAGACGACGGGGGAGGAAGTAGACGGTGCGTCCCTTGCGTGGGTCGTTGGAGCGGGTGCATGAGGCGCGGTGGGGGCACGGGCTGCAGTGCCGGGTGTCGAACGGCACGACCGTGTAGGGCGCCTGGGCGGGCGGCTCGGTCCAGTTTCCGCTGACCTTTCCGCCTGGGCAGGTGACCTGGCGACGGTCGAAGTCGACGGTGAAGTCCTCGCGGGAGAAGCCGGTACCGGCCTTGCGCTGCCAGGAGTTATCGGGCGAGACCGGTCCGATGACCTCGATGTGGTGGGTGCGGGCGGCGGTGTCCATCAGCGTGACGGAGGTGTAGCCGCCGTCGACCAGGTGCTGGGCGGGGAGTAGTCGGCGTCGCTTGAGCCGGGTGTGGATGCCGGGAAGGGCGACGCTGTCGCCGGTGGGGGCGGTGGTGGCCACGTCCGTGATGACGTTGACGCTGCCCTCGTCGCAGGTCTCGGTGGCGTGAGCGAGATAGCCGGTCCAGGTGCGGTGACCGCGGCGGACGTAGCGGGCCTCGAGGTCGTAAGGAGACTCCAGGCGCCGCCCGGTGGGTGGCAGACCGTCCTTCTCCGTCCGTGGGCGCAGTCGGCCGCGGGCGTCGATGAGGAAGTGCTGCACCATGATCTGCCGCAGCGCCTCCGCCGCAGGCCCCGGCGCCGCTCCCGGACGCTGGCTGTGGATCCGGTCGAGGAGGTCGGCGGCGTCGGCGCCGGCCTGTTTGAGCCGGGCGGCCGGATGGCTGGGCTGGCTGACCAGACGGACCTGCCGCCCGTAGCGCAGCGCCCAGTCCTCGGTCACAAGACCGTCGAGGATCTCGGGCGAGGTGCGGGCGCACTCCTCCAGAGCAGCTCGAACTGCTTCCAGCACCAGCTCCAGCCGCGTCAGTTCACGAACCGCGGCCCGTAAATAGGTGGAGTCGGTACGCTGCCGGCCCCGCGCCTTGACCAACCCGGCTTCCTGCAACCGGGCAAGTGCCAGATCGAGGAGAGCGTCGGCGCGGTCGTCCTGGGCCAGCCGGTCGCGGAAGTCGGAAAGCACGCTGTGATGAAAGCCGGGATCTTCGAGATCCAGCGCGAGGGCGTACTTGAAGTCGATCCGGCAGCGCACCGCCTCCGCCGCCTGCCGGTCGGAGAGGTTCAGCAGGAACTGCAGCACGCTCACCGTGGCGAGTTGGGCCGGCGACAGCCCGGGCCGTCCGTCCCGCGGATACCAGGCGTCGAAGTCCTCGTCGTGCCACAGCCCGTCCAGCCGGTCCCGCACCCACATCGCCGTCGTGCCACGGGGATTACTCGCCCGCGCCACCCGCGCGGTCGCGGAGGGCACTTGTTCACCACAACGGGGGCGAAGGGACACCGGCTCACCTCGGAGAAGACGCACGACCTGCGAAACCAAGCCGAGCCTGCCCGATCACCATGCCCTTCCGCCTGAGAATTCCAAGATCCCCGACAGAGTCGCCCACTCGTTGAGCGCGGCCAGTTCGGCGGCCTCTGGGCGCAGGGCGCGGCCCACAAGGCGGCGGGCATCGCCGGCGCCAGGGTGCTGGAGGACGCCAAGCCGTCCATCGCCGGTTCCGTGGTCCGTTTCGCCGAGACGCACCCCTCCGACGATGCCGAGGTCGCCACGCAGCTGGTCGAGGTCATCGGTCTGATCCACGGCGAGGCCGCGTCCACCGCCGCCTGATCGATGTACGCATGATCGAGGGCCGAAGCCGCATAGGCTCCGGCCCTTCTTCCGGTTCCCGGCCTCAGCTCGCTCGCTCTTTCCGGTTCCCCGGTCTCAGCCCAGCTCGGCCGCGCGCCGCACCGCCGTGGCCACGAACTGCTCGATCCAGGCCGCCTGCTCACCCGTGCGCGGACCCAGCATCACCGTCTCGATGCCGAACTTGGCGTAGCCCTCGATGTCCCGGACGAACGCCTCGACGACGTTCTCGACCGGAGCGTCGCCCATGCAGATCGGAGTCGAACATCTCCGGCACGTGCTCGGCCGCGGTCGTCCATGGACAGGAAGGAACTCGCCACAAGACCAGGCTCGGCGGATTCCTGCGCGACGCGAGTAGTACGCCTTCGATTCCCGCGCCGGCCGGATCACCGAAGTCCGCGACTGCTACACCTTCACGCCGCTCCGCGCGGATGGCCGGTCCCAGGTCGAGCTGGAGAACTTCGACTGCGGCGCCTGCTGGGGCTACCGCCCGTCCTGCCCGGTGCATCGCCCGCATGCGGACGCCGAGTACGCCAGGAGCGGTGGTGCACAGGCCACCGGCTGCACAGTGACTCGCCGACAAAGCAGGCCGCTGCAGGAGCCGGCACCCGCGGTCGGCCGTTCTCGGGCCGAGGCCGCACACCTGGTGTCAGTGTGCGGCCCCTGGATGGTTGGCTCGCCGGAAGGACGGACTCAGCCGGCCAGTGCGTGGAAGCCGCGTTGGAAGTAGACGGTCGCCGGGTCCTGTCCGAGTCGGACGTCGTGCACGCGTCCCACCAGGATGGTGTGGTCGCCGGAGACGTGACGGTCGTATGCGGAGACGTGCAGGCGCGCCGACGCGTCGGGTAGGTAGGGCACGCCCTCGGGGTCGAGGTGGAACTCGTCGCCGGCGAACTTGTCCGCGCCGCGGGTCGCGAACCGGCGGGCGAGCGGTTGGTGGCCGTCGTTGAGGATGTTGATGGTCCAGTGCGTGGAGCGCTCGAACACCGGGTGGCACTCGGCGGTCCGGGACAGGCACACCAGGACGAGCGGCGGTTCGGCCGAGACCGAGGAGAAGGCGCTCGCGGTGAACCCCCAGGGGCGTCCGTCCTCATCCACCGTGGTCACGATGGTGACGCCGCTGGGAAATGAGGCCATGGCCTCCCGGAAGCGTCCGGCGAGTTCGAGGTCGTCGGGTGCGGTCATGGGAGTTTCTCTTCTTGTACCGCGCTGGGCGAGGCGGTCATTGCCGGCGAGCCTGTCAGACACGGACGTAGACCTCCATGCCGGGGACTTCTCCGGCCAGGTGGTAGCCGCCGACGAAGTACTGTGCCGCATCGACCTTGGGGTCGTGCTGGGAGAAGGTGCGGATGTTGCGCCAGAAACGGTCGATGTTGTACTTGGCGGCGGCGCTGCGGGTCCCGGTGAGGTCGACGATCCCGGACGCGACCTCGACGGCGATGCTGGTCGCGGCGGTCTTGGCGGAGAGCGCGTCGATCATGAGCTGGGCGATCTCGGTTTTGTCGTCGGCGTTCTCCACGGCACGGACGAGTTCCATCAGCAGGGCTCGGGCCGCGTCCAGCTTGATGCGGAACTCGCCTATGCGCCGGCGGACGAACGGGTCGGTCTGGATCGAGTCGTAGATCTTCACGGTGGGAGTGGTGGAGGCCCTGACGTAGTCGATCGCCGCGTCCAGTGCCCCGTAGGCAGGGCCGAGAACGATGATCGCCTGGCCGGCCTGTGCCACGGGGAACAGCAGGGGGTCGCGCGTGGCCTGGACGGTGTACCAGCCGTCGGGGACGAAGACGTCGTCGTAGGTGATGCGCTGGCTCTGGGTGCCGCGCATGCCCATGACGTCCCAGTCGCCGTGGAGGCGAACGGCCAGGGCGTCGAGCGGGATCAGGGCGGTGACCAGGGACGTCGAGCCCTCCAGTTGGGCGGAGACGCTTGCGTAGCCCTCGGCCGCGCTGCCGCTGTTGCTGTTGAAGGACTTGGTGCCCTTGACCAGCACGCCGCCGTCGACCTTGCGCGCGGTGGTCGGGCCGGTGGCGACACCGGTCTCGGAGGCGGACGCGACGAAGCGGAACCTCCGGCCGGTGGCGATGTCCTCTGCCACCTGACGCTTGGTCGCTTCGGGAAGATCGCTGCTGAAGAGCTCGGCCAGGACGACGGAGCCGACGACGGTGTTGAGCAGGACGGCGGCGTCTCCTCGACCGATAGACAGATAGATCTTGTACAGGGCCTCCAGGCCGAACGCGACGCTGCCGTCGCTGTACCCGCCGTATGCGGCCGGGACCTGCAGACGCCAGAAGCCGGCTTCATTGAGCAGCTTCATCGCCTCCGTCGGGTCCTCACTCAGGCTGTCCGAGCGGTTGCCGATTTCAGCCAGCCGGGGAACGAGTTCCGCAGCTTTGTCAACAAGCTCCTGAATTTCACTGTCCGTGATTTTCGATTTCTGTCCCATGGCTTTCTCCTCAGAACGGCGGCACCGGGAAATTCCTCGTGTTGACCGCGCCATGAGCATCACGGTATGAGTGACTATCCATAGAAGCAAATAGTTCATTTGCTTACCTGCTATAGAATGCTTCTATGGGTCACGTGAGGAGAAACCGATGAACCTGCGCCAGTACGAATACGCCTTGGCCATGGCCGAAGAGGGCTCTGTCACTGCGGCCGCCGCCCGGCTCGGCGTCGCCCAGCCCACGGTCTCCCATCAGGTCGCGGCGCTGGAGAAGGATCTCGGCGTCCGCATCTTCACCCGGATCCCGCGCGGAGTCGCGGTGACCGTCGCCGGGCGGGCCTTCCTCAAAGAGGCCGAGATCGCCGTGAGCGCCGCCCGCCGAGCCCGCGCCGCGGCACGTGCCAGCGGAGGCGATCTGACGGGCGAAATCCTCGTGGTCGCCTCAACCGGCCTGGCGACCAACCAGCTTGCCGCCGCCCTGGGAGAGTTGCGGTGCATCCATCCGCGCCTTCATGTGACTCTCGTGGAAGAACCCACGCCGGTGGAGATGGAACACCTCGACCACTTGGGTACGGTCGATCTGGTGCTGTACCACCACCTCGCACCCGAGTGCGGCTACGACGTCCACGAACTGGGCGAGGAGCCGTATGCCGTGATCCTTCCTCCCCAACACCCCCTGCACCGGGCAGACTCCGTACGACTGGAGGACCTGGCCGGCGAGGGCTGGGTGCGGTTCACCCGTGGCGGCCTCCTGGACGAACAGATCGGCCAGGTTCTCAGGCGCGTCGGGATCACTCCCTCGACCGTGGCACGCGCCTCTCAGATCGCCACGGCGGTACAACTGGTCGCGCATGGCCTGGGTGTGACCATGGTCCCCGCCTCCACCGTCCCGCCCCCCTATACCCAGCTGGCCAGGCCGCTGGCCCCCGCCCTCTCCGAACGGGTCCTGGTCGGCGTGCGTCACGACCCGGGGCCAGCCGAAACCGCCCTGCTGGACCTCCTTCGCCAACAGGACTGGTCAACGCCCGCTGCCTTCAGCAGCGCGCGGGCCCTTGCCG
Source organism: Streptomyces sp. NBC_00019 (assembly GCF_045041015.1). Taxonomy (NCBI): domain Bacteria; kingdom Bacillati; phylum Actinomycetota; class Actinomycetes; order Kitasatosporales; family Streptomycetaceae; genus Streptomyces; species Streptomyces sp. NBC_00019. The sequence continues at coordinate 259,100 of NZ_CP108302.1, read as the reverse complement.
CCTCCTCGGCGTGACGCCGACCGGGCTTCCGTGCGCCGCTGAGGAAGTGTCTTGTCGTGGCGGGTGGCCAGCCTCCGCCCTTCCTTGAGCTTGTTGATGGCGCGCTCGACTGTGTTGCGGTCTTTGTAGAGCGTGGCTTCGTGGCTGCTCTACCTGATGCATGTCAGCAGCGAGGACCCGGACGTGGTCTGGATGTGCGCATGCTTCGCCGACGAGGCGGCCTTCGAGCGCGCCGTGTCGCTGGTGCGCGCGGAGGTCACCAAACGCCTCCGCGAACTCCGCGGCGCGGGGACGGAACACGTACCGGCTCGGCCTGGTCGCCGGGAAGGGGCTCCCCGCGGCGCCTTGAGACAACGACGCGTCCCGACGGTCAGGCGCCGCAGGCCCCGTTTCCGCCGAGGCCGATCATGGCGCGGTACAGCTGCTCCTCGGTGAGCGGCGGCGCCGGCAGCGGGTGGGCGCGGTCGGTTCGGAAGCCGTCGAGCAGAAGGTAAAGGTGGCGGCGCCAGGCGTCCGGGGCGATGGCGTGGGTGGCCTCGGTGACGCGGCTGTGCGACCAGATGACGAAGGCAAGGTCCTCGGGGGTGAGGTCGGGGCGCAGGCTGCCCTGCTCCTGCGCACGCTCGACGATGTGTACACCGAGTTCACGGATGCGGGTCTGGGCGCCCGCAAGGCAGGCGCTCTCCGGCAACCGCATGGAGGCCAGATCGTTGAACCCCCGGTCCTGTGACTGGAGTTCGCACATGGTCTCCAGAAAATGGCACAGCCCCGCCCAGGCGTCATCCATGGTGACGGCCTTCTCGGCGGCCTCCCGCCAGAGGGCCAGCTTCCCGGCGAAGGTCGCCTGCACCAGGTCCAGCCGGGTGGGGAAGTGCCGGTACAGCGTGCCGATGGCCAGCCCGGCCCGCCTGGCCACCTGCTCCAGGGGGGCCTCCAGGCCCTGCTCGGCGAAGCAGGAGCGGGCCGCGGTGAGCAGGGCCTCGCGATTGCGCTGCGCGTCGCGCCGCAGGGGGCGGACAGGGGCCGGGTTCCCGGCGGAGGCGGACGGAGGGTCGATGGCCATGCCCCTCAGCCTACCAACCGGAGGGATGCCTCATTTTCTCTGCTACGATCCAAGAACATGAGGCTGCCCTCGACTTTCAGTCCCGACCGCTGTCGGGGCGGGAGGTGCCCCTCATCCGTCCAGCCCGTCCGACCACAGGAGCACCACCCATGCCCGTCATCGCCGTCATCGGAGCAGGCCCCGGCCTGGGCCTGTCCATCGCCCGCCGCTTCGGAAGGGAGGGTTTCCAGGTCGCCCTGGTCTCCCGGACCCAGGACAAGCTCGACGCGCTCGCCGCGCGGCTCGCCCAGGAGGGCATCGAGGCCGCGGGCTTCGCCGCGGACGTGACGCGTCCCGACTCGCTGCAGTCGGCGCTCGCCGCGGTCGCCGACCGGTTCGGGGCCGTCGACGTACTGGAGTACTCACCCGCCGACCCCACGTTCGCCGGCGCCGCCGCCGTCGACGCCACGGCGCAGGACCTCCACAAGCAGCTCGACTACTACCTGTACGGAGCGGTCGCCGCGGTCCGTCAGGTGCTGCCCGCCATGGTCGAACGCGGCAGTGGCACCCTGCTGTTCTCCACGGGCGCCTCCTCCATCCGGCCGAGCGGCGGCGCGTTCGGCAGCATCGGCGTCGCGGCGGCGGCCCTGCGCAACTACGCCATGGCCCTGGGCATCGACCTCGCCGAGCGCGGAGTGCACGCCGCGCACGTGGCCATCGGGGTGTTCATCGGCAGCGGTCCCGGCACCGAGCCCGAGACCATCGCCGAGCACTACTGGGACGCCTACACCAAGCGCGACCAGGCCGAGATCGTCCACACCGCCCCCGGCGGCATCCGGTGAGCACCTCCGGCACACCCGCGGCGAACGCGACCAGGCCACCCATGGTGAAGATCTTTAGAGCCGCCAACAAGGTCGTACGGCCGCTGCTCGCCTCCCGCTTCCACAAGCCGCTGAGCGGACGCCTGATGCTCCTCACGTACAACGGGCACAGGACGGGCCGCGAATTCACGGTCCCCATCGGCTACTTCGACTGGGATCCCGGCACGGTGCTCGCCATGTCCTCCCGGCTCGGCTGGATCCCCAGCATGCGCCAAGGGTCCGCCGTCCGGCTGCGCATCCGGGGCCAGGACCACGGCGCCGTCCCGACGGTCGTCGAGGACCCTGAGGAAGTCGCCGCCCTGCTGGCTGAGTTCGGCCGGCGCAAAGGGCCCAAGGCCGCCAAGGGCCTGATGCTCGGCCTCCCAGGCGACCGGCAGCCCACCGACGACGAGCTGCGCACGGCCGCCGCCAAGACCCGCTTGGTCTGCTTCCGGATGGAGCCCGAGCGGCCGGGCCAGTAGCACTCGACCGGCTGATGCGGTCGACGGAGTTCCCCATCCCAGACACGCATCGCAGTTCTTGTGACACGTACCAGGCTTGGGAAAGGGTCAGCGCCGCGACCGCCTCGCGCGTCAGGTGATGCTGGTGGGGAGGCTCCGGACGGGGCTGGGCTGGGTGCTGTTGTCGGTGCGCCGGTCCAGCTCGGTGCGGAGTTCGTGGATGACCTGGGCATAGACGGCGACGCGCTCGCGGAGCCGGCCGTTGTCTTCCCGCAGTGTGCGGGCGGCGGCTTCGGCGTCTACTACGCGGGCGTGCAGATGCTGGAACGCGGGCGGGATGCCGTTTGCCTCGGACTTTCGGCGGGTGAATTCTTCTTTCAGGTCGACGTGCTTGTGCGTGAGGACCCAGCGCTTGACGCCTGCCTCGGCGGCGAGTTGCAGCGTGGTGAGCGCCCCCGTGGACCGGGTTGGACGGCCGTCGAGCAGCCGCTGGATCGCTGCGGTGATGGCGTCGCGTTCGGCGTCGCGGTCAGTGGCCATCGTGGGGTTCTCCGGTGTGGTCGTGGGCGGTGACGATGCGTTCCAGGCGGTCGAGTTCGTGCTGTTCGCGGGCGTGGCGGAAGGCGGGAGCCAGCGGGTCGTCGACGAGCGGCCGTAGCCGTTCGATCTGGACGTGGACGTGTTCGATGTCGCGATCGGTCCGGGCGATGTTGACGCAGTTCGGGCGGCAGTCGTCGAGGTCGGGGGTGCGGCGGGTGCCGTCCTCCTCGCTGCGCAGGCGGCAGGCTGCCCTCTTGGGGTCCAGGACGCAGGTCATGCCCTTGCCGGGGAAGATCTGCAGGTCGGGGTTGGTGAGCATGGCGTTGGCGTGCCGTTTGGTACGCAGGACTCGGCCGGCGAAGCGCGTGGCGGCCTGGACGCGGTGCCGGTAGGTCTCGGCTGCTGGGCCGCTGACCTGCTCGCCTTCACGTAGGCGCTCGTGTGCGTCGGCGAGGGTGTCCAGTCGGGCCAGCCAGTCCTCGAACGCGAGGTCGTCGGGGAAGCCCGAGGCGTAGCTTCCGGCGTAGCCGAGGGTCATCTGGACGCGGAGATGTCCGTATTGGATGGCGGCGGCGACCAGACCTCGCGGTCGGCGGACGATGAACCAGGCCAGGGTGCGGCGCAGGCGCCCGGTGTAGATGACCGGGTGGACCGGGTCGGGCGGGATGTGGTCGCTGCGGCCGTGCTCGGTGCAGTAGGTCTCGACCCAGGCCAGGAACTCGGCGATGTCGTGGTTGATCCGGGTCTCCGACCGGGAGCCGCCGACGCGGCTGCGGAGGATGGTCGCGCTGTCGCGGCCGTCGGTGAACATCGTCGCCGGGAACAGCCAGGTGCTCGTGTGCAGCCGTTCCAGGACGGCGACGGCGGTAGCGACGGCCTCGGTGACGACCCACGGATCGGCCCGGATCTCGCCCTCGGGCATCTTGTCGCCGGCAGCGTCGCGGACGCCTTTCCAGTGTCTGCCGCGCAGGAGGACCAGGCCGTGGGCGTGGTCTCGTTCGACGCAGCCGCGTTCAAGGCTGAGGACTTCGCCTGCCCGCATCCCTGACAGGTAGCTGATCACGATGAAGCAGGCCGTGCTCAGGTGCCGGGCCAGCGGACCGGCCTCGGTGTAGTCGATGGCCGCGTCGTGCCAGGGCCGGCCGTCCAACCGCCCGGTGACCGGCGCGTCCAGCGGTGCGCCCTCGATGACGGGCAGTCCCATCTCGGCGAAGACGGCTCGGTTGCTGGGGGCGTTCAGCGCGCCGCGGGCCGTGTCGAGCACCTTTCCCAGATGCGAGAGGTTGACCCGGAGCATGCCGTCGTTGTCACGGATGCCAGGAAGCGGACGTCCCCGCTCGCGGTAGCCGTTCAGCAGGACGCGCAGGTCGTCGGTCAGCGCGCCCTTCGGGCGCCGCGGTGGGGGAATGTCCCGGCCCATGCGGCTGCGGCCGCTGCGCTCGCTGAGCACGAGGTACTCGTCGAAGGCCGCGGTGATGTCCTCGGCGAACGTCTCGACGAACCGCAGGGCCCAGGCCAGCAGCACGGACATCGTCTCGGGGTGGATGCGGGGGGTTCGGTTCTCTTCGCGGATGGTGCGCCGCTGCTGGAGGATGTCCTGGATGCGCTCGCCGCGCCAGGGCGGTGTCTGCGGCAGCCGGTCGTCCTCGGGCAGCAGGTCCCGGTAGGACCACACCCGGTTCACGATCGAGAGCCGGTCTTCGCGCTGGGCATGGCTGGCCTCGGCCGCTTTGACGTGCGCGGCGTAGTCGTCGAGGTCAGCCAGGGACACCTCGCCGAAACAGGTCCGGCCGCACTGGTGAAGCCAGTCGGTGAACAGCCGCAGGTTCCGGAACGTGCAGGTGATCGTGGTGATCGCCAACGTGCGCGGGCGGAAGTAGAAGGTGGAGACGCCGGCGCTGGTGTGGTTGAGCAGCAGCCAGGTGAGCGTCTTGACCGTATGCAGGAACGGCGCGGCGATCGGGCTGAAGTCGATCGAGAACGCGGTGGTATGGCCCTCGAAGACGGCGGGCGAAAGGCGCCAGCGCTGGTCAGCGAATACCGACAGGGTGCTGGGGTCGGTTCCGGGGCGCAACGGCCGGTTGAGCAGTACGAGTGTGCCTGGCTCGGGCAGCAGAGCCGCAGATGTGGCCGGGGCCGTGTCCGGGAGGATCATGTCAGGTCGAGTCCTCGGGTCAGGAACCGCTCGACCAGGGCGCGCTGCTCGGCGGTGATCTCGGTGCGGGTCGTGGCGATCGTCGCGGTGGGGAAGCTGGCGAGCAGATCGGCCAATTGCGCGACGGGCCCGGCGAACCGTTCGGCCCAGCGCAGAGGCGTCATCTCCTGCTTGCGGGCCTGCAGCCCCTCGTGGACGGCGATCAGCACCGGCAGGTGCGCCGGAGTCGCGCGGGCGCACGGGCAGGACAGGCAGAGCAGGAACGAGGCTCGGCAGGGCTCGCCCGCCGGGCTGTGCGGGCCGGCCAGGTGGTCGGTGCACCCTCCCAGCACGGTGTCCAGTTCCCCGGCCAGCAGCTTGCTCAGGGTGGCCGGGTCCAGGCCGTGGCGCCTGGCGACGGCCTCGGGCCTCTGCCGGGCCTCGGCGACGTCGACGGCCGTCAGCACCCGCATGACCTGCGCGGCCCTCGCGCCGGCCAACTGCTCCTCCAGCACGGCCGCGACGACCTTCTGGTACCCGGCGAGGTTGCCGCGATTGCGAGCCAGATACTCGTTCGCCAGCGTCCGTTCCGTGTGCGCGACCGGCTGCTGGTGGCGCTCCAGCCAGCTCATCCGCAACCGTCGGCTGTCGACCACCAGCGGAATCGGAAGACCGTCCTCGCCAAGGGCGTCGGCGCGCAGGTTCGCGCCACGGCTCCAGCTGGCCAGGATCGCATTGGGCAGGCCGGTACGAAACCCGCGAGCCTTCTCGACGCCCTTGGAACAGAAGAAGACCAGGAGCAGATCCGTTCCGACGTGCGCCCGCGCCGCACCGGCCAGATCGACCAGCAGCGCGTAGACCCCGAACGGCGTGTGCAGATCGAACTGCCGGTGAGGGCTGCCGCCCGGCCCGCCGGGCGCGCTGGAGGAAAACGCGGTCGGCATGTGTGCGCGGTCCCGGCCGCGGCGCGGCTTCACCAGGTCCACCACCGCAGTTGCGGTGGTCCCGGTGTGCCCGTCGGCGCGGTGGTGCGTCGCCGTGGCTGTGGAGATCGTGCTGTAGTTCTGCCCGGTCAGGCAGAGCAGCAGCACGCCGGCCGCGCCGACGTCGGAGAAGGTCAGGTGCAGGTCCGCCATCAGCCGGCCCGCCCCGAACGGGCGGACGCAGTAGTCGGGCTGCCGGCCCCAGCGGGTGTCCCTGCGCGGGACGTCGCCGTGGCGCTCCACGTAGTCCAGCAGCTCGCCGTGCTGCCAGGTTCGCGGATCCGCTTCGGCGTCGATCTGTCCGGCCCGCCAGCGGGCCAGCAGTTCCCGCCCGGCGAAGATTCGGTCGGCGGCCCGCCGCAACTGGGAGCGCGCGGTGGTGGTGATGCGGTCGAACTCGGCCGTGGTGTAGCTGGCGGCGGGCGTGGAGTTGCGCTCCAGGCCCTTGCTGGCCAGCCGCGCCAAGAAGTCCTGCCCGGCGCCCTCGGGTGCGAACCGCAGCACCGAGCGCAGCGTCGGCAGCTCCCGGTTCAGGTTCGGCGTGCCCAGTCCGGCCATCTGAAAGCTCTCCAGGTGGGCGGCTCGAAGCTGCGCCGGATGGGCTGGCGGGCGGTTCAGCGAGGCCAGGTGGTGTGCGAATCGGCGCAGCAAGCCGAAGGCGCTCGTGGCCGAGGAGGTCGTCCGGCGCCGCCCGGCCGGGGCGGTCGACCCGGCGAACGCGGTCGCCAGCCACACCACCAGCTCGCGGGCGATGGGGAAGGCGGCGAAATCGTAGTCGACCGGCGGGCCGCCGCGCTCCGGGAAGAAACGCACCAGGCACTGCCCGTCGTCGAGGAACAACCGTCGCGGCGCCTGGTATCCCGGTTTCGGCAGCGCAGCCGGGCGCCCCGCAGCGCGGGTCATGACGGCTGTCCGGCGAGCGGGTCGGACAGCACCTGTGGGTGCCCGGCGAACATCGACGCCATCAGAGCCGACAGCGCAAAACCGTGAGCGTGCTCGATCAACAGCGAGACGTCCAGGTCGCGGAAGGGCTCCAGGTAGGTATCCATGGTGGTGGTCACGTCGGCGTGCCCCAGCAGCGTCTTGACCAGATACCAGGTGTCGCCGAACCGGGCGCGGAAGTCGCGTACCTCCTCAGCGTTCAGGTGCGCGACCTGCCGCTCGTAGAGCAGTCGGCCGACCGAGTACCAGCGCAGCGCGAACGAGTGCCGCATCATGTGTGCGTTTGCCTCAAACGAGGTCAGTCCAGCGCGGGCGACCCGCTCGTTGCCCGTGTCGAAGGTGTGCTGCCAGCCGTGCGCCTCGCGCGGCAGGCCGTCCTCGTTCAGCCAGATCGCCAGCGGTTCCAGTCCGGCAGCGGTCCGGCGGAACAGCCTCTTGCGGGCGCCGGGGTCCAGCGAGTCCAGCGACGCGGCCACCTGGCGGCCGTCGGTGTCGCGCATCTCCAGCCGCCGGTTGCGGGTCCTGCGCTCGACCAACAGCAACCGCGGCAGCCGCTCGTAGCGGCAGGCACGCTGGGCTCGGCGGACCGCCGCGGCGCGTTCGCCCTCCTCGTAGGCCAGTACGTCGGCCAGCACACTGCGCGGCATCCAGAACCGGCGCCCGCGTCCACCCTTGGCGCAGGCCGCTGACAGGCGGCAGGTGTAGTAGGTGCGGGTCTCGTCATCGGCGGGCAGCTCCAGACGCAGGACGCTGGCCCACTCACTCAGCCGCAGCCCGGTGCCGTAGAGCCCGTCGACGAACGCGCAGTCACGCTGGCTGTTTCGCCCGCGCCACCCGTCGATCTCCTGACCGCGCAGGTCCAGTCCGCGCAGCCCGACGTCGACCCAGCGGGCGTAGCCGGCCGGGTCCAGCCACTTCACGTCCTTGCCGCGCACGATATGCGGCCCAGCCTCGAACGACTCCGTACTCGTGCCCGGATCAGGGCCGGGAACCTGCCGCCGGGCCACCGGATCGCTCACTCCGAACCGGGACCCGGCCCAGCGGTAGAACGCGCTGATCGCGACCAGGTCGTCCAGCACCGTCCCGCCGGCCACGCGCCGGACGTTGGCTTCGTCGGTCATCCGCCAGAACTTGAACCCGGCGACGTCCTCTTCGTCGGCGTCGTGCCAGGCCCGGCCCGCCGCGTCAAGGAACCCCAGCCAGACGGCTACTGCGAAGGCGTACTTCCTCCGCGTGCCCGCGCTCGCGTTGCGCATCCGCGCCGAGGCGAAGAACCCGTTGACCTCCGGCACCGACCAACCATCGGCCCGCAGCAGCACCGGCTGTCCGCTCTGCGTGCCGTGCGCGTGCGCCCACTCCGCCAGCGTCGGCAGGCCCGCCAGCAGCGGATCGGCCGCGTACCACGACAGCTCCCGCCGCGGGTCGCACCAATGCACCTGCCACCGCGCCAACGGACCGGCTTCCACCTCAAGTTCATCGATCATCAACGAGTAAACGTACAGCCACCCACAGTCACTGAAATCCCAGCAACAGTTGCTTGTGGCTAGAGACCTCCTGCGCAGCAGGTGACGGCGCACGCCCAGCGTGGCGAGCAGTCCTGCGTCGGCGCGGGCGCCCCACTCGGCGAGTTCGTCGATGGTCCGGGCTCCCGAGACCGCGGCGGCCGCGCAGACCAGCAGAATCGAGGTCAGCGAGTACCAGCGGCCCCGACGGGAGCGCGGATCGGGCACCGCCTCCAGGAAGAGCCGCAGGTCAGACATGCCGTCCGGATGGAGCGGACCCAACTTGGCCAACACGGCAGGAATCGGGGAAGATGAGACAGCGGACACGGGAACCCTCTTGATCACTTGGCTTAGACACCTGAATGATCACGGATCCCGTGTCCGCTCTGTCATCCACCCCAACCCGCAGCCTCCTCACGCCAGTTGGGCGATCCCGGGAACTTGCGCAAGCCCTGCCCTGAAGAGCGGCGGGCCGCACTCGATGCGCCTCATGGGCGCTGAAGGCTTCATCCAAGCCTGCTGCGACCTCGCCTCGCAGACCGTGCTCGCCTACGGTGGGGACTCTGCCGACCTTCCCAAGTGGCCGGAACCTGAGTGGTCGGGGCTCTCCGCGGAACGGCGTCCGTCGCTGCCGCTGTTGGACTGATCACTTCCGCCCGGCTACTTGCTCCATCGCTCACTGTTGTCCACATCGTTGTCCGGTGCACTGACGGACGCCGCACCCACTACCCGACAACAATCCGGCGAGATCAGTAGGACCCCGTCCGGGGCGCCGAGCCGCTGGGCCACGTACTCCTGCACGTCGTCCCGGAGTTCGTCGGGGTCCCATCTGCTCCGCGACAGCAGGTGCTGCAGCCCGTACGGGCCGTTGTGACCGGCGCATTCAGCCAGCTGCCAGCTGTTCGTGCGGCCGACCGGGCCCCAGCAGGCCCCGGACGTAATCCGCGTCCGGCGCGGTACCTCGACCCGGCCGAACCGTCCGCTCACCCGCCTCCCCTCGTCAAGCCCCGCTCCAAGGATCCGCCTCGCGTGCCAGCTTCGTCGCGCGGTGGCGTACGTCCGGGGGGAGGTGGTCGAGGAGGGTGCGGACCGCTCGGCGGAGGGTTGGGGAGGAGGTGGTGCGAAGGAGGAGGCTGTGCGGGAAGGTGGTCTGGGTCGGGTGGCCTGCGTACAGGCAGAGTTGGCTGGTTGGGCCGGTCCAGCCCGGGGTCACCAGGCGGGGTGGTGTGCCGGTCCGCGCCGCGGTAAGGCGGAGGCCGGCGGCGTTGGGGCCGTCGTCGGGTGGGCTCAGCCGGGCTCGGCGACCCACCCCCAGGAGTTGGGCGTTTGCCCAGACCAGGTGGGGGCCGGGTGGCATCGGGTGGCCGCCGCTCAGAGTGACCGGGTCGATGACCGTGTCTCCGGTGAGGATGACGCGGTGGCGGCCGGGGCCCAGAGGCTGGGTGCGCGGGGACAGGTCGGCGGGCGGGAACCACCACAGGTTGCGGGGCGTGTCGTGCACGAGGATCTCGGCGTGGGCGTGGCTGAGGGGGTGGGGGGCCTCCCAGTCCTCGGCCCCCTTGATGCCGGCCAGCAGGTCGGGGTCGAGGAGCAGGCGGCCGTAGCGTTCGATGAGGGCGAGGGGCCGGCCGTCGGGGTGGCTCATGCCGAATGTGGTGGTGATGTGGAGTTTGTCGGCGTACCAGTGGATGTCGTCGACCGTGAGCTCAGGCTTGAGGTCCTTGGTGCGGCGGGCGAGTTCGACGAGGGAGTCGAGGTGGCCTTCCTCCAGCAGGTGTGCTCGGAGCCTGGTGAGGGCGGGGAGGCCGTCGCGTACGCCGGGCGGGTAGGCGTCGAGGGCCATGCGGCGTACGACGGTGAAGTAGCGCTCGAGGGCCTTGCCGGTGCGTTGGAGGACGCGGGGTTCGCCGACCGGGCGCAGGAGTTCGACGCGGTAGGAGCGGCGGAGCAGGTGGTCTTGCAGGGGACCCGGCCGGGTGTCCTGCTTGATGGCGTCGACGACTGTGCGGAGGTGGCCGTAGTAGTCCTCGGGGGTGGCGGCGCGGCTGCTGGTGTTGCCGCCGTCGTCGCGGCGCTTCCATACGTAGCAGGGGTGGTCGCCGAGGATGGAGACCGTTTTGGCGCGCAGGTAGGCGCGGACCATGAAGAGCTGGTCCTCCAGGCGTACCGGTCCCTCGGGGAAGGTGATCCCCTCGCTGAGGAGGAAGTCGCGGCGGAACATCTTGTGCGGGGTGAGGCTCTCGAAGAGGGGCGCGTCCTCGACCGTGCAGCGCTCCACATTGCATCTGAAGACGTTGCTGGGGCCCTGCATGGTGCCGATGACCTTGCCCAGCACGATGTCGGAGCCGTTGCGGACGGCCATGCGGTGGAGGTGTTCGAGGGCCTCGGGGGTCAACTCGTCGTCCTGGTCGACGAACTGGACGTACTCGCCGCGGGCCAGCCGGACCCCGACGTTGCGGGGTTTGCCGGGCCAGCCGGAGTTCTCCTGGTGGACCACGCGTACGTGCGGGTGCTCTGCCGCCAGTCGGCCGAGGCGCTGCGCGGAGTCGTCGGTCGAGCCGTCGTCGACGTAGACGATCTCGTACGCGTCCTCACCGAGGGTCTGATGGAGGAGCGACGGCGAGCAGAGATCGATGTACCGGCCCGCGTTGTACACCGGCACCACGATGCTGACCTTGAGCGTGGGCGCTTCCTCCGCCGGGGGGCAGGTCTCCTGTTGTTCCATGGCCGTTCATGCTCTGGCATGGAGCGGCCGCGGCGGCGTCGTTGAGGCGAGTGTCTTGTGGAATGACCCGATCGCTTCGTACAGGGCCCGCGGCTGGTCCAGGTGTACGTCATGCCCGGCGCCCGGGAAGCAGGTAGTCGCCGTCGAGGGCGTGGGCCCCGTGTAGTTCCATGGCGTCGCGCCCGGTGGCGGCGGCGAGTTCCTGCCCGGTGTGTTTGGCGCCGATCAGCACGCTGTCGCAGGCAGCTCCTTGGTCGAGGAGGTGGACGGCGTGGTAGGCGGTGCAGGTGGCGTGGTGCAGGCGGGCCTGCATGGCGCCGAGGCGGTCGCGGACGACGGGGAGGTCGGCGAGGTGGGCGCCGTAGCGTGGCCGCGCTTGCAGCCAGGTGGCGGTGGTGGCGACGAAGGCTTCGTGCAGGCCGAGGCTGAGGGCGGTGAGGTTGGGGCGCCCGTAGACGATGCTGCTGCTCTGCGCGACGTGCAGGCCCTGGCCGAGTTCGCCGAGGATGGCCGTGGCGGGCACGCGTACCCGGTCCAGGATGAGGCGGCCGGCGCTGAAGCCGTGCAGGCCGAGGCGGGCCTGGTGCGGGGCCAGGCTCACGCCCTTGCGGGCGTGTTCGACGAGGAAGGCGGTCAGGGCCCTCGAGGCGGTGGTGTCGGCCGGTGCGGTGCGTGCGACGACGACGTGGAGGCCGGCGAGGTGGCTGTTGCCGATGTGGAGTTTCTCGCCGCTGATCACCCACTGGCCGTTTCCCGCGGGGACGGGTGAGGGTGCGCCTCGGGGGATCGGGGCGCCGTGCTCTTCGTGTTGCGCGTCGGCGGGCCTCCGCGCTCGCGCCGGACGCAGCCGGCGCAGCAGACCGGGCGTGGGGCAGCAGGTGGAGGTCGACGGGATCACGAGAAATGACGTCAGTGCATGGGAAGGCCCGCCGCCCTCACGGGCGGCGGGCCGTCGAGGCGGGTCAGGCTGAGGTCAGCCAGCTATGGCGGAGTCGAGATGACGGGTGTCACCGAGGCTGACGACTTGGCGGTTGTGGAAGAAGTCATCTTCGCGGAGCGTGGTGATGCTGCCGGAGGGCGCCCGGAAACTGGCATAGCCGGCCGACTCGATCGGCATCTTGATCCAGGACGCCACGACGAATGTCAGTGAACCGCCGTGCGTCACGATGATCTGGTGCTCGCAACGGTTCTGCAGGATCCCGTCCATGGCCGCATAGATGCGCTGCGCCCACGCAGCCTTGGTCTCGGAACCCTCCACGCCCTCGTCGTGGTCCATTCGCTCCCCGACAGCGGGCGGTGGGATGAAGCGCCGGTCCAGCCACTCCTGCGGCTTTCCCCCTGCCTCACCGTAGGACTTCTCCCGCAGCCTGCGATCCACAATCGGCTTCACACCGAACAGTCCGGCCACCTCCTCGGCCGTCCGCAGGGTGCGCTGCAGATCCGAGGAGAACAGCTCCGTCTCGGCGCCGTCCGGGATCTGGGCCCGCAACGCCTGGGCGATGGAGACCGCTGCACGGACGCCAGCGGGCGTCAACTGCGAGTCATGCCATCCGCCGACGACTCCTTCGACGTGGTGCGTCGCCTCCGGATGGGTGACGACGTAAAGAGTGCGCATCAGTGCATGCCCTCCTGTAGATAACGTCCTGCCTGATTGCAGTCCGCAACTATGGAAGAGACAGCTCAGAACCCTCAAGCGGGTTCTTCGGCCCGGGCTCGGGTGCTCGCGAGGCGGTAGGAGTCGGTTCCGGTCTCGATGATGGTGCCGTTGAAGGTCAGCCGGTTGACGATCGCCGCGCAGAGGCGAGGATCCGTAAACGTCTGGGTCCAGCCGCCGAAGGTCGACGCGCCCGTAGCGGGCGATCGTCTTGTTCAGCTGCTTCTCGTCGGCGGCCTCGATCAGATCGTCGCCAGTTGGCGCAGTGTCAGGTTCGTCCGCCAGTACGCGGCGACCAGCAGCACGCGGTCCTCCAACGGCAGGCTCCACGGCCGGCCCTTGGGCACCGGATCCGCGCCCTCGCGCCGCACGTTCCTCGATGTTGCCGCTATCACCGGATTAGGACGGCTCCGACGCCGTGATCACACCAGCCACACCAAGATCATTTCATAGAGGGACTGGCGACCGACCTGCCTCTCAGCTGCCGCTCAGCGGAGACGCCCAGGTGGGGTCGTGTCGGGATCTCCTCGTGAGGTGGGCCAGCAGGTGCTCCGCCGCGATGGAGGCGGTGTCTTGGGGCGCGCCGACCACGGCCAAAGCGGCCATAAGCCTTGCCGATGCTGTATCCGGCATGTCCGGGTCGGTGAGGAGGGGAAGCAGCAGCAGGAAGCGGATGGCAGTGTCCTGGACGCCATCGGCCGCAAAGGACGGGCTGTCAGCAATCCGGATCAGTTCACGCCATGTCAGCCCAGTGCCCGAGAAGTCGACGTCCCAGCTGGCGATCTGCTCGGCGCAGCTTCTGCCGGGATGGGTGAGGAGGTAGTCGGTGCCGTAGTCGCCATCCAGGTTGCGGTAGATCACCACAGCTCCGGGGCCGTCTTCTGCCGGCACCCTGAACACCGGCCAGCGTTCGGGATCGAAGAGGACCTCGGACAGGGCATCGACATCGGCGCCGTCCTCACCGAACCACTCTGGAACCGGCCGCTCAGCACACCCCCCGTCGCTACACATCGACAGAAGGTAGTTCGACCAGAAGCCCGGGCGGGCCAGCAGTGACTCGCCCGCCACCAACGGGCTGACGTCGTATCCCTTGATCAGCACCCGTCGATTCTGGCACCAGCCACCGACACGGTCCGATCCGGGATCGGCAAGGGGGACCCGTCAGTTACGGGACAGCCCTTAGGTGCAATGCTGTTGTTTTAGTCTGCGGGCGTACGCTGCTGCGTAGTGCTTCCCGGGGGTGGTGCGGGTGTCTGCGGATGTCGGCGAGTTATCGGGGCTGGGGCTGCTGACCTGGGTGTATCGGCCTGGGTTGGTGGATCGTGTGGTGGCCGCTTGCGGTCGTGGCGAGCAGCGCAGACGTCTGCTGCCGGCCCGATTGGTGGTGTATTTCGTGCTCGCCCTTGCCCTGTTCTCGCCGGCTCCGTATCTGGAGGTGATGCGGCATCTGGTCGAGGGCCTGCGGAGCCAGGGCCTGTTGGGTGAGTGGCGCATCCCTGCGAAGTCGTCGCTGTTTCGGGCTCGCCAGCGGCTGGGATCGGAGCCGCTGCGGGTGCTGTTTGCCACGACCGCGAAGCCGATGGGCACGGAGACCACTCGGGTTGCTTCTGGCGAGGGCTGCGGCTGCTGGCAGTGGACGGCACCTGCTGGGACGTGGCCGACAGTGTGGCGAATGAGGCCGCCTTCGGCCGTCCCGGGAACAGCCGTGGCCACGACAAGTCCTCCTTTCCTCAGGTGCGGATGGCCTGTCTGATCGAGGTGGGCACCCACCTGGTCCTGGATGCGGAACTGGCCGGCTGCCGCACCGGTGAAGTCACCCTGGTGGGCCGCCTGCCACGCTCCTGTCAGTCCGGCGAACTGGTCCTGGCGGACCGGGAGTTCCTCGGCGTGCCGCTTTGGCGGGCCTTCACCGATGGGTGTAGATCTTCTGAGGGTGCCTCGTTGGGGTGATTCGCAGAGGTTCGGGATGCGGTCGGTCGTGCTGACTTCTACCGTCGCCGGGGTCGAGCCCGCCGTGAGGCGTGCGGGTGCTGAGCGAGGGTGGGTGTGGTGTGCCGTCGTTGATGGAGGCGTTGGAGGCCAGGCGAGCTGAGGTACTGGGCCATGCCGAGCGGCTGCGTGAGCAGATCGCTGGTCTGTCCGAGGAGTTGTCTGGGGCCGAGGAACGGCTGGCGCGGTTGCAGATCGCGCGGGAGACGGTGGAGGAGGTGTTGGCCGCGCCGTCTTCGCCGGTGCCGGGCTCGGACGGCGCGGGTGGGCGTGACGGCGGGGTCGCCGTGGCGCTGTTGAAGGCCGAGTCGGAGCTGGATGTGACGGTGATGTCGCCGGAGTACCGGGAGATCATCGCCTTGTTCGCGACCTCGGGAGCGGCGATGCGCTGCAAAGAGGTCTGTCGGCAACTGGGTCTGGGGACCGAGCCGCGGCACGTCGAGGGGATGCGCTCGAAGCTGAAGCGGCTGGTGGAGCGCGGAATCCTGGCCGAGCCTTCGTCCGGGCTGTTCAAGGTCGACGGCCGAAAGCAGGGGTGGTGAGCGTGGTGAGGCCGTCCGATGGTGCGCTCGCGGAGTGTGAGGACGCTTTCGCCGCCTCGGCGGGTCTGTTCGCCGCGGCGTGTGCGGAGCTGGCGGCTCCGGAAGCTGCGGTGATGACGCACGCGCGGTTGGAGGACCTGCTGGGTGCGCGGATGCGCGAGGTCACCCGGCAGTTGTTCCAGGACCACCTGACCCTGCGGGCCAGGGACGAGGTGCGCCGTGAGGACGTCGTGGACGCTGCCGGTGCCGGGCGCTCCCGGATCGAGCGGGGCCGGCGCCGGATGCTGGCCACGGTGTTCGGCAAGGTCACCGTGGTCCGGATCGCCTACCGCGGCACCAGGGTGGCGGACCTGCACCCGGCTGACGCGGTGCTGAACCTTCCGGACGCACTGCACTCGCACGGGCTGGCCAGGCTCGCCGCGATCGAGTCCGCCCGCGGCAGCTTCGCCGATGCCTGCGAGCGGATCAACGCCGTCACCGGCTCCGGAATCGGGCACCGGCAGGTCCAGGAACTCGCCGTCGGCGCCGCAGTCGACATCGACGCGTTCTACGACGCCCTCGTGCCGGCTCCCTGCACCGGCACCACGCCGCTGATCTTGTCGGTCGACGGCAAGGGCGTGGTGATAAGACCCGAAGCACTGCGTGAGGACACCGCGAAGGCTGCGGCCGCCAAGGGCGGCAACGCGATGAAGACCCGGCTGGCGTCCGGGGAGAAGCACGGCAGGAAACGGATGGCCACCCTGGGAGCCGTCTACGATGCCGAGCCCGCGCCGCGCACGGTGGACGACATCTTCGCCGACCCCGACCGGCAGGACGACGCCGCCCACGGCGCGACGCCCGAGCGCCGCCAGGGGCCGAAGGCCCGGTCGAAGTGGTTGTGCGGCTCGGTGACCGACACCGCCGCGCAGGTGGTGTCCGCCGTGTTCGACCAGGCAGAGCACCGCGACCCCGGCCACCGCCGTTGCTGGGTCGTCCTGGTCGACGGGGCCCGCCATCAGATCGACCTCATCAAGGCCGAAGCACTACAGCGCGGCGTGGACGTCCACATCATCGTCGACCTGATCCACGTGCTCGAATATCTGTGGCGAGCAGCCTGGTGCCTGCACGACAACGGCGACGCCTCCGCCGAGACCTGGGTCGCCCGCCACGCCCGCACCCTCCTGGCCGGCGGCGTGCAGCAGACCGCCGCCGCCATCGAGGAAGCCGCCCGCACCGCCGGACTGCGTGGCGCCCAGCGCAAAGGCATCGACGAGGCCGTGAACTACCTGACCGGCAAGGCCGAACACCTGCACTACGACACCGCCCTTGAACGCGGCTGGCCGATCGCCACCGGAATCATCGAGGGAGCATGCCGGCACCTGGTCAAAGACCGCCTGGACATCACCGGCGCCCGCTGGGGCCTGTCCGGAGCTGAAGCCGTACTCAAGCTGCGCGCCGTCCGCGCCAACGGCGACTTCGACGCCTACTGGACCTGGCACCAGCAGCAGGAATTCACCCGCAACCACCAGACGCGCTACCGCGACCAGGTCATACCTACCTGATCGACAGCGCCCTCATTAGATCTGCACCCAAGGGCAATTGGCCCTTGGGTGCGGATGAGTTGGCAGCGTAGGGGGCCGCCCTAAAGGGGTGGGGCGGCGCCTTTGGTCGGGCCAGTGGCCTGCTCTGCTCGCTGTCGGCGGCCTGTGAGAAGTATGCGGTTACGTTGGAGAGGCGCTGATCAGCCGTTGGCCACTGGAGGACGGCGGGAGACGAGGGCTGGACACGACTGCCTGGCGGGCGCAGGACGTTTGGCCTGCGCCTTCACCGCACCGACGGACTCGGCGAGACCGTGCTCTTCGCCTGCGGGGTGAGGACGACCTGCGGCTGGCCCGCGACCGGGGGTGGCGGGGTCGTGTCCCGGGCCGGGAGCTTGGGCGGCGTGGTTTGCCGGAAGACGGCCTGGTCGAAGTCGACCAGGCCGGTGTTCTCCATGACCGTGATGTGGTCCAGGACGGTGTCGTTGACCTGGTCGGCCAGGGCGCGGATCAGTGAGTTCTTCGTGGTGGTGCGGACGTTCGCGATCGTGGGGAGGAGCTGGCCGTTCGTCGCGCGCAGGATGGTGGCCATGTCGGCGTCGAACTGCTTGCCGCTGTCCACGTTCAACTGGGCCACGAAGCCCTGCTGTTGCGGCGACGGCTGGTCGGGCAGCGTGATGGCCAGCTCGCCGGCGACTCCGCGGCAGGCGGCGTCCAGCGAGGCATGCCCGTCGATCAGGTGCTCCCCGGCAGTCTTGACCGCCCTGGTCGTGCCCTTCTGTAATGCCATCTGACCGACGGGGTACTCCCATAATCCGGCCGCGCGCACCTGGACGACGAAGTCGCGGTCGGCTTCCGTGAGCGGTCCGGTGGCCGGGTGGGCGATGACCCGGTCGGGCGCGCTGGTGACCTTCTGGACTCCGAGTATTGCGGGGTAGAGGAGGGCGCCGAGGGTGAGGGCGAGCGCGCCGCCGACGAAGAGAGTTCCCGCTGCTTTGCGTGAAACGAGCACCGTGTCTCCTGCTCCGGTTCGGGGTCCCGCACGTACGGGAGTACGGATACGGGGTCCCGCAGAATCTTTCGGATTCGCAATGAGTTCGCAAAATCGATCAGTGTTCGGCACCCTGCCGGGAGGTCGAGCGAGTCCAGAGACAGCCCACCAGGGCGAGGCCGGCACACAGGCCACACAGATCCAGCGTCCCTGCCTGCGGCGGGGGCGTGCGGGAGTCACCTCGATGGGACAGTCTCGCCGCAGCTGCTCGAACCGGAACCGTGGGAGCCGCTATGACGTATGGCTCCAGCGCTATCACTCGTTCTGCCCGACGTGCCCGGCTCCACTTGTGGAGACTGGACCAGGCCGCGGCCCGTGGACCGGGGCATTTCGGGTACTGAGGTCGTCCAGTCGGGAGTCCGCTCGCCAATGATGGTGGCCGGCGCCGACCGAGGGACGTTGGGCGGACCGGCCGTCCACTACTCTTGAAGAGTTCTTCAATTCGCTAGTTGCCATGTCAGCCAGATCATAGGGGAGGTGGTCCTCGGGTGGGCGGTTTCACCGAGGCCGTACTGGAGCGGGTGTGCACGGCGCGTACCGCACTGTCGGCGGCCCTGGAGGCTGAGGACGCCTACGAGGTGGCCGTGGCGCAGGACGAGCTGGACGACGCGCTGCGGGTGGCGCGACGGCACGGCATCGACGCCGGCGCGGACGTGGCGGCGGACGAGGGGTGATGAGGACGTTGGTTCCGCTGTACGAGGCGAAGGCCGAGTTCTTCCGGATGCTCGGCCACCCGGTGCGCATCCGGGTCCTGGAGTTGCTGCAGGACGGCCCGAAGCCGGTGCGCGACCTGCTCGCGGCGATCGAGGTCGAGCCGTCGAACCTGTCGCAGCAGCTGGCGGTGCTGCGCCGCTCCGGGATTGTCACGGCCACCCGTACCGGGTCGACGGTGGTCTACGAGCTGGCCGGCGGCGATGTGGCCGAGCTGATGGCCGCAGCCAGGCGGATCCTGTCCATGTTGTTGGCCGGACGGCAGGACCTGCTGGCCGAGCTGCGTGGAACGGAGTCGGCCCTGTGACCGGCGGCCCCCGCCGCTTCCGGATGCCGTGGCATCGGGGCAGACCCGTCGCGCAGGTCGAGCACGTTCTGCCGCCGGCGCGGCGACACATAGTCTCGGTGCAGATGGGGCCCGACGCGGTACGGGAGGCCCGCGAGAGTGTGGCCGGGCACTTTGCCCAGGCCGGTGTCGCCCAGGGGTCCTCCTTCGTGGACGCGGTGCTGCTGGTGGTCAGCGAGCTGGTCACGAACGTGCTGCGGCATGCCCCGCACTCGCCCCTGGCGGATGTGGGGATAACGGTCGCCGACGACACGCTGGTCGTCAGCGTCGCGGACACCGAGCCGCGGCTGCCGGATCTCACGCTCGAAGGCATGGGTGCCGGACTGCGGATGGTGGCCGAACTGGCCGCTGACTACGACGGGGAGTTGAGCGCCGAGTCGGCCGTGGAGCACGGCGGCAAGGTCGTCCTCGTCCGGTTCGAGATTCCGCTGTAGACAAACGCGGCAGGACTGAGGAAGGGAATGAAGCGGTGAGCGATGCCAAGAAGCGCAAGCCCCGGGACGCCGAGGATCAGAAGGAGCGTGGCGTGGCGCTGCGCGCCGGCATCTACATCTTCGGCACCCACCTGGTCGCCGGGTTCGTATACCTGCTGTTCTATCTGGGCGGGCACGCCAATAAGTAGCGTGGCGGCCGTTTGGGAAGGGCCGATCGGCCCTGGACGCGGTCGTGGCACGGGCGGCTACCCTGTGCTCGATTGAAGACTTCTTCAATTTGCTAGTTGTTGGGATGTGCACGTGTGGAGAGAGGGTCGCCGGAAGTGATCGCTGTTGTGGGGCATCCCGATCTCACCGCGCCCACGTTGGCGATGATGGAGGAGGAGCTGTACTGGCGGCTGGCCGAGTTCGTACGGGCCGGCAAGGCAGGGCTGGTGCGGGCCGGGCAGGGGCTGCCGATCGTCTTCGGGCGGGCCGCGCGCGCCGCCGGGCTTGCTCTGGTGACCGTCCTGCCGTCGAAGAACGGGGTGCCGGAGGTGCTGGACGCGTGCGACCGCAGGGCCGCCGGTGAGTTGCTGCTGCTGTCGGAGCAGGTGCGGCTGCTGGAGTACGACCCAGCAGACCGCGATGCCTGCATAGCCGCGGACGAGAGTCTGCTGCGTTCCTGTGGCCGACTGCTGGCGGTGTGGGACGGCTCGCCGTCGAACAGTGAGGACGCGACGGCCCATCTGGTGGCTTATGCCCGCGCGTGCGGCGTCGACGTCGAGGTGTTCTGGCCCGCCGACGCCCGGCGCATGGCCGTGGAGGGAGAGCGCTCGTGAACCTCGTGTCCTCCGGACCTGCGCCCTTGGCGCGCATGTTCGAGGTGAGCCGCGATGAAGCCCTCCGGCTACTGGGCACCGTGCAGTTGGGGCGGATCGCCTTCACGGAGCAGGCGCTTCCCGCGATCAGGCCGGTCAATCACGTCCTGGCCGAGGGCGACATCATCGTCCGTACACACGGCGGGTCGGCGCTGCTGCGGCGTGCGCTGCTGTCCGAGGTGGTGGCGTACGAGGCCGACGAGATCGACCCGGTGACGCGGACCGGGTGGAGTGTCGTGGTCACTGGCACGGCGACCCGCGTGACCGGTGCCGCCGAACTGGCCCGCTACCAGGGACTGCTCATGCCTTGGATCGATGCGGAGATGGAGCAGGTGGTGCGTATCCGGCCGGAGATCGTCAGCGGTTACCGGCTGGCGCGGAATCCGGTTTCCGGTGTCCCGAGTACCTGACGTCATCCCCCCGATGGTCTCGTTCCTGCCTGTACCTCCCGCGTCGCACCCGCCGCCGCTTGCCCCGGAACCCTGGACACGCAGTACCCCTCAGTAGGCTTGTGCGTTGAACGAAGGAGTGCAGCGCATGCGCTTTCGCCTAGAGGCGATCACCCACGAGGAACCTCTGGGCTTCGTCAAGACCCTGCCCTCGGTGAGCCACATGCAGGTTCCCTCGTGAGGGGACGTGAAGCCGGACTGACGGACGGAGAGTCTGGGCTGGTTCGACGAGGGCGGGCGTCTGGTGGGCGTGGGGCTGGTGCTGCTGCGACCGTTGCCGAAGGTGAGGCGGTACCTCGCCTGCCGCACGAGGACGGATGGCGCGACGAGCACCTGCACGCCCTGGTGCAGGCGGCCATCTGAGGTCGTCAGAGATCGTTGCCCGCGTAGGAGAGGTTGAAGCTCTTGTTGGTCAGCGGGAAGTCCGGGACGATCGTGTCCGTCAACGCCACCGGCAGGGCAGGCCAGTTGAAGAAGGACGGGTCGACCGGCTTGACGCGGGCCAGGGTGCCGTCGGGGGCGAGTTCGACGCGGGTGGCGATGGTGCCGCGCCAGCCCTCGACCAGACCCACGCCGGTGCCGGGGCCCGCACCGGGCACGGCAGACGGGCCGAGTACGGCGCGGGGAGCGGACAGCCCTTCGGCGAAGTACTCGATCAGGGCCAGCGACGTGTCGATCTCCTCCGCGCGCACCAGGAAGCGGGCCAGCACGTCGCCGGTGCCATGGAGGGGCACGTCGAGCCGGGTGCCGTAGGGCGTGAAGGGGTGGGCGATGCGGGCGTCGGCGGCAATGCCGCTGGCGCGGGCGACGTAGCCGAGGCAGCCGATGGTCCGGGCGGCGTCGGTATGGAGGATCGCGGTGCCGGTGAAGCGGTCGCGCACGGTGGAGTGGCCGAGGGCGAGGTCGGTGATCTCGCGAATGTCCGTGCCGATCGCCTTCATACGGGCGGGATCGGGCAGAGCCTGGAGTGCCGTGCCACCGGGGACGACGCCGCCGCGCAGCAGTCGGTGGCCGGTGATCTCCTTGTTGAGGCGCAGGAGTTGTTCGCGCACGCGCTGGGCGTGGGCGTTGAGGACGCCGTGGCCGACGTCGTTGCAGAGCATGCCGAGGTCGGCGATGTGGTTGTGGATCCGCTCCAGTTCCAGGAGCATCGCGCGGGCGCGCTGGGCCTCGGCGGGAACCTCGGTGGCGGTGGCCTCCTCGACGGCCAGGCAGTAGGCGAGGGCGTGGCCGACGGCGGTGTCGCCGCTGATGCGTTCGGCGAGCGGGAGTCCGGCGGCGATCGAGCGGCCCTGGAAGAGTTTCTCCACGCCCTTGTGGACGAACCAGAGGCGGGCCTTGAGTTTGAGGATGGTCTCGCCGACGACGGAGAAGCGGAAGTGGCCGGGTTCGATCAGGCCGGCGTGCACCGGGCCGACCGGGATCTCGTAGACGCCGTCGCCTTCCACTTCCAGGAAGGGGTACGGGCCTTCCTGTTCGCCGAAGGTCGGTGGTGGTCCGGCGTCGGGCCGCATGGGGTACCAGCCGCGCGGCCAGTGGAAGTGGCGTACGAGACGGCGGGGCAGTGGGTGGTCGAGGGGGACGATGCCGAACAGGTCCCGCATCTCGCGCTCGAACCGGCCCGCAGGGAAGGAGAGATGGGCCAGGCTGGGCACCTCGGGGTGGTCCGGGTGGAGGCGGATGTGGAGCTCCACCCGCGCATCGGGTGGGCCGGCCACGAACAGGTACATCACCCGCGGTCCGGGCTCGTCGGTGTGCGCGGCGACCAGAGCGAGTCGGTGGCCGCTGGTGAGCAGGTCCTCGGCGTGCTGGGGCAGGGTGGCGGGGCTGATCTGGTACGTCTTGCGCATGGCGTCAGTGGCCTCCGATCGCCTGGGCGGCGGCGTCCAGCAGGTCGGTGAGCGGTCCGGTGGTGATGCCGAGCGCGGCGCAGGCGGCCAGGCCCAGGGTGAGGGGCCAGGTGGCGAGAGTCGCGGCGCTGTCGGGCTCCGCCGGTGCGGGTGCGGGGCCGAGCAGCATCCGGGCGGTGCGGGCGACGATGGCCGCGAAGGCGACGAGCACCAGCAGCAGTGCCCCCGCCGTGGCCCAGCCCAGGCCCGCTCCCGCGGCGAACCCGGCCCGGGCGATGCCCAGTTCGGAGGCGAAGAGGCTGAAGGGTGGGAAGCCGAGCAGGGCGACGACCGCGAGGCCGAACGCGCCTCCCAGCAGGGGAGCCCTGGTGAGCAGGCCGCGTACCCGTCCGATCCGCGTCGTACCGGTGAGGCGGAGGAGGTGCCCGGAGGCGCAGAAGGCGACGGACTTGGCGAGCCCGTGCCCTCCGATGTGCAGCAGTGCGGCGGACAGGGCGAGGGGGCTGCCGATCGCTGCGGCCAGGGTGATCAGGCTCATGTGCTCCATGGACGAGTAGGCGAGCATCCGTTTGTAGTCGCGCTGGGCCAGCAGCAGTCCGGCGGCCAACACGAGGGTGAGCAGGGCGATCCCGGCCAGCAGGACCCGGGTGAAGTCCGGGCCGAGGGCCGCGTCGGCGATGACCCGGTAGCGCAGGATCGCGGCGAAGGCGACCGACAGCAGCACCCCGGACATCAACGCGGAGACCGGGGCGGGGGCCTGGCTGTGGGCGTCGGGCAGCCAGGCATGCAGCGGCACCAGGCCGGCTTTGGCGCCGTAGCCGAGGACGACGAGGGTGATGCCGAGGCGGGTGACCGCCGGGTCGAGGCGGTCGGCGCGGGCGACGAGGGTGGGCCAGTCCAGTGCCCACGCCTCGGCGATGCCGGCCTGCCGGGCCGCGTAGTAGAGGAGGAC
Source organism: Streptomyces sp. NBC_00019 (assembly GCF_045041015.1). Taxonomy (NCBI): domain Bacteria; kingdom Bacillati; phylum Actinomycetota; class Actinomycetes; order Kitasatosporales; family Streptomycetaceae; genus Streptomyces; species Streptomyces sp. NBC_00019. The sequence continues at coordinate 235,556 of NZ_CP108302.1, read as the reverse complement.
CGTGCCGAGGAAGGCGAGCGCGATCCCGGCCGAGCAGATCACCACGTATTTCCAGGCGGCCTCCACCGACGTACGGGTGTGGCGGTGGCCGACGAGGAAGGCGGTGACGATGGTGGTGGCTTCGATCGCGACCCACAGCACGCCGAGGTTGGCGGTGAGCACGGCCAGGCTCATGGCGGCGAGGAAGCCGTGGACGAGTGAGTGGTAGCGCGCCGCTGTGCGGCCGGTGGCCCTCTCGCCTGCGAGGTAGGCCGGGGCCGAGGCGCAGGCGACGAGCGCGACGGTGCCGATGACCAGCAGCATCCAGGCGGTCAGCGCGTCGGCGCGCAGCAGCCCGGAGTACACCGCCACCGGGCCGTCGTCGATGACGTCCGCCGCCAGCAGGCTTGCGCACAGCAGGATCACTGCGGGGGAGAGGAGCCCGGCCCAGGCCGTCGGTGGTTCGGGCTCGGGTGCCTCCGCCACCAGGACGGAGACCGAACCATGTGCCGCGGGCACGGTGACGGGTGCGGGTCGGCGCGTGCGCAGTCCCGTCAGGGCGTATACCCCGGCGAGGGCCAGCGGCACGGCCGCGGGCGCGGTGAGCAGCAGCGCGGAAGCGGTAGGGCTCATCAGTCGTGCAGCTCCCGCAGGTCGTCGATGTCGGTGGTGCCGAACGCCGCCCGCATCCGGGTGGTGAGGATCTGCAGCACCAGGACCGCGAGCACCACGTCGAAGGAGACGCCGAGTTCGACGATCAGCGGCACGCCGGAGGTGGCCAGGAAGGCGGTGGCGGTGATGCCGTTGTCCAGCAGCAGGAAGCCGACCACCTGGGCGAGCGCCCGGCGCCGGGTGACCAGGACGAAGAAGCCGATGAGGACGACGGCGAGGCCGACCGGCAGGGCACGGGTGGCGGGGGTCGGGTTCAGCTCGGTCAGGGGCTGGGCCACCACGTAGGCCAGCAGCGTCAACAGGGCCGCGGTCAGCAGCGAGGCGGCGACGTTGACCAGCGGCTGCGTCTCGCGCACCTCCTCGCTGTACGTATGGTCGGCGGTGAGTGCGGTCAGGGCGCGGCGCATCAGATACGGCAGGGCCCCCGCCCTCAGCACCCCGATGCCGACGCCGATGACGATCAGGTCCCACCGTTCCTCGTGTGCGCCGAGCACTACGGCGATCACGCCGAGGGCGAGGCCCTGCAGGGCGAAGACCCGCACGATCGCGGTCAGTTCGCGCCGCCACAGCACGATCACGGCGGCCAGCAGGAAGGCCCCGCAGGCCAGGTCCAGGAGTTGGGTGTACAGGCCCTCGCTCATGACGTTCCGCTCAGGAAGTAGGAGGCGGTCACCGCGAGCAGGGCCAGCAGGAAGGACCCGGCGAGCAGTTCGGGCACCCGGAACAGCCGCACCTTGGCCCAGAACACCTCGGCCGCCGCCAGCACGGCGCCCAGCAGCGTGACCTTCGCCGCGAACAGGACAAGGGCCACCACGAGCGCCGTCCACGAGGCGCTGGTGGCGATGCCCCACGGCACGAACAGTGAGGACAGCAGCCCGAGCAGCAGGGTGAGCCGCATCTGGGCGCCGAGCTCGACCAGTGCCAGGTCCGGGCCGGCGTACTCCAGCACCATCGCCTCGTGGATCATCGTGAGTTCGAGGTGGGTGGAGGGGTTGTCCACCGGGATCCGTCCGGTCTCCGCGAGCACGGCGACCGCGAGTGCGGCGGTGGCCAGCAGGCCGGCCGGGGAGGTGAGGCGGGCCGGTTCGTCGACGGCGCCGTGGACGATCGCGGGCAGGTTGGTGGTCCCGGCCGGTATCGACAGCGCGAACACCGAGAGCAGGATGGTCGGCTCCACCAGAGCGGCGACCGTCATCTCCCGGGAGGCGCCCATCCCGCCGAACGCGGTGCCGGTGTCGAGTCCGGCCAGGGCGAGGGCCAAGGTGCCGAGCGCGATCAGCGCCACCACCACGATGAGGTCCGCGTGACCGCTCACCGGGGTCTCGGTGGACAGCAGCGGCACCAGAGCAGTCGCGACCACCGTGGTAGCGACCAGCACCGCCGGCGCGACACGGAAAGCGGGACCGGTCCCCACCGGAGTGATCGGTTCCTTGCGCAGCAGCTTGCGGGCGTCCCGCCAGGGCTGGAGCACCCCGGCCCCGGCCCGGCCTTCCAGGCGGGCGCGGACCTGCCGCATCCATCCGGTCAGCAGCGGCGCCCCGGCGCCGACCACCACGACCTGGCCGACCACGGCCGCGTACCCTTCAGTACTCACCAGCCCACCGCCAGAATCAACAGCAGGACCACCAGGCCCGCGAAGCCGTAGCCGAGGTAGAGATGGACGCTCCCGCCCGCGAGCCGCCGCGCAGCCTGCCCCGCCCCGGCCAGCGCGCGCAACACCGGCTCGTACAGCCGGTGTTCGATCCGGTCGGGCATCCGGTGCTGGAAGCGCACCCGCTCCACCAGATACGCCGACTCGCGCACCGGAGTGACGTCCACGTCCTGCTCGGGCGCGACGACATCGTCGAAGACCCGCTGCAACGGCTCCGCGAACGAGGTCGCCGTATAGGCCATGCGCGGAGTCGGTGCCCCGCCGCCACAGTCCCACAGCCGGGCGTCCTTCCGGCGCCGCCGATGTCCGTACAGGCGGGGCAGCCCTGCGGCCAGCATGAGCGCGACGGTCAGAGCGGCCACCAGCCAAAGTGGCGACAGCGATGCTGAGATGTCCGTGAGCCGCACCTTCAGTTCGCCGCCCGAGACGGCGCCGCTGCCTGGCAGCCCGGTCGCGGTCACGGACCGGTCCAGGCCATCGCCCAGCAGGCCCGGCACCAGAGCCAGGGCCGCACACAGGCCGGCAAGCAGGCCCATCCCGGCGAGCATGAGCACCGGTGATTCCTTGGCCGCGGCGGCCTGCTCGCTGCGCGGCCGCGCGAAGAAGCCCACGCCGAGCGCCTTGACGAACGCCGCTGCGGCGATTCCCGCCGACAGGGCGATCAGGGCTACCGACAGCGGCAGCACGACCGCCACCGCGACTCCCGGCACCGCCAGGCCGTGGATCAGGGACTGCAACAGCAGCCACTCACTGATGAACCCGTTTCCCGGGGGCAGCGCCACGGCCCCGAGAGCGGCCAGCGCGAACAGCCCGGCGGTGGCCGGCATCCGGACGCGCAGCCCGCCCAGCCGGTCGAGGTCGCGCAGGCCGGTGGCCCGCAGCACCGACCCGGCGGCGCAGAACAACAGGGCTTTGAACGCCGCGTGGTTGACCACGTGCAGCAGGGCTGCCGCCAGCGCCAGTGCGGCCAGCGGCCGGTCGCCGTAGGCGGCGAACAGCCCGGACGCCCCCACCCCGATCTGGACCAGGCCCATGTTCTCGCTCGTCGAGTACGCGAGCAGTCGCTTCAGGTCGGAGGCCATCGCGGCCTGCAGGATCCCATACACCGCGGACAGTCCGCCGACGGCCATCAGCCCGAGCCACCACCACGCAGGCCCGCCGCCGAGCAGGTCGAGACCGGTGCGGACCAGGCCGTAGACACCGAGGTTGACCATGGCGGCGCTCATCAATGCCGAGACAGGACTGGGTGCCTCCGGATGCGCGCGCGGCAGCCAGGCATGCAGCGGCACCGCTCCCGCCTTCGACGCGAACGCCGACGCCACCAGCACGAACACCAGCCCTCGCACCGTCGGCGAGACGGTGTGCGCGCCCGCTCGCAACACGGCGAAGGTCTCGCCCCCGGTCTGTGCGGCGAACAGCGCGAACCCGGCGAGCAGCAGCGCCAGGCCCAGGTGCGTCATCACCGCGTACCAGATCCCGGCCAGCCGCACGGAAGCCCGCTCGCGGTGCTCGGCGAGCACGAGAAGCAGCGAGGCGAGCGCCATCAGCTCCCACAGCACCAGGAACGTGGACACCGAAGCCGCCGCCGGTACGAGGACCAGGGTGAGCGCGAACACCGGCAGCACCGCCTGCGCCGTACGCGAGCCGAGCCCGTGCGGGCCGTGGCCGGACGCGTAGCCGATGCCGTAGACCGCGACGGCCGCCACCACGGCCCCGGCCACCGCCATGAAGAGACCCGCCAGCGCGTCCACCGTCAGATATGCCCCGGCCAGCGGCAGCAGCCCGGGGAACCCCTCTGCCCAGCGGCTGCCGCCCAGTGCAGCCACACCCGCCGCACCACCCGCCACCCCCACACCCGCCGTCAGGACGCCAACGACGGGAATTCGCACCCGGTACGGCAGCGCGCATCCGGCCAGCGCGCCCGCGCCGCCCAGTGCGGTGGCCGTCGCGAGGGCGGCCGGGATCATGCTCACCGCCCGGTCACTCTCCGCAGGGCCGCCACGATCTCCTCCGGCTCCGGCGGGCACCCGGGCACGGTCAGATCCACTGGTACGACGTCGGCTACGGCACCCTCGACGCCGTACCCGCCCGCGAACTCCCCGCAGTTGATCGCGCAGTCCCCGACCGCGACCACCAGCCGCGGCTCGCCCATCGCGGCGACCGTGCGGCGCAGTGGCTCGGCCATGTTCCGGGTCACGGGCCCGGTCACCAGGGCCACGTCTGCGTGCCGGGGCGAGGCCACCAGACGGGCGCCGTACCGTTCGGCGTCGTAGACCGGGTTGAAGGCTGCCGCGATCTCGATTTCGCAGCCGTTGCAGGAGCCGGCGTCCACGCACCGCACCTGCACCGACCCGCCCAGTTCCCGCGCCTTGTCCGGTACGTCACCCTCCGGGCGCGGTGGAGCGGGCTCGGCCACCCGTCCGGTGGTGCGGATCTTGCGCAACAGGCCCATGACCCCTCCCTGAGATGGTGAGGATTGTCCGCAGGCGACCAACAGGATCACCCACGTATGGAGTTACGGCACTTTCCCGATCCTTTGCCCTGGTGGTGCAATCTGGTGAAGGCGGCCGCCTCCCGCTCTGCGGAGTGCTGTCCATCTCCAGGGAGACGGCCGCCGATCAAGGGCCGTCGTTACGACGGCGGTTTTGCCTCCCCCTGCGCGGCCTGTAGGTCGGCGAGCAGTTCGGCTTGCCCGGCCAGCACGCCTGACAGGATGGTTCGCGCGACTCTCAGCAGTTCGGCGATGTGCGGGTTGGTCATCGAGTAGTACACGGTGGACCCCTCTTTGCGGGTGATGACCAGGTTCGCCCGGCGTAGTACCGCGAGTTGCTGGGAGAGGTGCGCGGGTTCGATGCCGACCTCGGGCAGCATCTCGGCGACCGCGTACTCGCGTTCGCTCAGCAGTTCCAGGACTCGGATGCGGGCGGGGTGCCCGAGGGTTTTGAAGAACTCGGCCTTGAGTTGGTACAGCGGCGTGCTCACCAGCCCGTCCCCTCTCCGACGCAGCAGCACGGCCGCTCCGGCCGGACGTCGGTACATCGCATCCATCCATTCGTCACACACATACGGCCATCCTCGCGTGCGGCACCGGTCAGACCGAACCCGCCCCGAGGAACCCCAGCAGGTCCGATCCAGCAATGATGACCTCAGGAATTGCTAACATTAGCAATTCCATACGTCGTGTGAGGGAGACTTGCATGAGAATTACTCCGCTGCGGGGGCTGGGCGTCACCTGGTTCAAGTGCCCGTCCTGCCGTCTCAAGTGCAGTCCCACCGCCGTAGGCCCAGACGGCCACTGTCCGCGCTGCGGCCACGACCGCATGCTGAAGCTGTCCTTCGGCGGCAGGGTTGCCCAGTCGGCACCGGACCGCCCGCGCGGCTGACCCCCGCACCGCATCCGGTTCCTGGGAGGCAGAGGGATGGGAGACTGGGCCGCTCAGTCCGGCAGTGGGATCCGCTTCGAATGGGGTCCGGCCGGTGCGGGCCGCCTCGCCGCGCAGGCCGCCTGCCTGGTCATCGTCGACGTGCTGACCTTCACCACGGCGGTAAGCGTCGCCGTCCAGCAGGGCACCCGGGTTCTGCCGTTCTGGCTGCCCGGCGGCCACGCCACCGCGGCCGAGCGTAGTGCGGCCGAGAGGGCGGCCAAGGTTTACGCGCAGCAGTCGGGTGCGCGGCTGGCCGTCGCCCGCCATGCCGTCACGCCCGCTACTCCGTGGTCGCTCTCCCCGGCCCATCTGCGCAGCGCACCGTTTGTCGTCCGCCTGGTGCTGCCGTCCACGAACGGTGCAGCCATCGCCGCCGCTGCACCGCCCGGGGTGCGGGTGGTCGCCGCCTGCCTGCGTAACGTCACCGCCGTCGGCGGCTGGCTCACCGCCCGCGGCTACGGTACGCCTGAGCAGCCCGTGGCCGCTCGCCGCGGGTGAGCAGTGGCCGGACGGCAGTCTGCGACCCGCCCTGGAGGACCTGCTCGGCGCCGGCGCCCTCATTGTCCGTCATCCGCGGACACGGACGAGCCCGCGCACCGGAAAGATGACACTGGCCCCGTCGCCGTCGCCGTCGCCGTCGGCACAGAGCCATCCGCGCGGCGCTTCGGCCAGCTGCGTCACCAGCTCACCGGCACACTCCTGCCTGGGTCTCGGATCACGGGTGCGGATGTGCACGAGGTGCGTCTCGCCGCCCGCGCCGTACGCGTAGGTGGACGTTCAGACGATGGGCCGCCATGACACCTCACCATGCTGTTTCGCACATCGAGGAGAAAGACACAGGGAATCCGGGTGACCGGCATCGACGATCAGGCCCACACCGGCCAAGGGCCAGTGCTCGATCAACTGGCCCAGGATCACGGGGCGGTAGCGGTGCACTTCTCTGAGCGCTCGGGTCATCCGTTCCTCCGAGGTGAACACGAGCGCCGCGGGATGCCGTCCCTTGCGCTCGGCCAGGGGCAGCAGCAGGTGTACGAAGTCGGGACGGCCGTGCGTGTAGGAGACCCCTGCGACGACCGGGATCAGCACCTCGCATCCGGCCAGCGCCGCCAGCGCCGTCGGGTCCTCCATGGCACCCGCCAGATCTCGCAGCGCCTGCTGCGCCACCGACTCGGAGACCTCCCAGGGAATCCACATCATCGTGCTGTCCTGCCGTCACGCGTGCATCACTGCCGCGAGTCCGTCGGCTCGCGGACGGGACTGGCTGACGCCTACCCCCGATCCGCTCCGCCATGCGGGGGCACAAGCTTTCGCCACCGTCCGCTTCCGGGCAGCCCGGGCGTACATCGGGGCGTGCGGAACCGTGTCGCGACGAGGATGCCGGGTACTCGGCGCGGGTTTCGGGAGGTGCGGGATGATCGGTGGCGTGCATCCCGTTGCGGTGATCGCGCACATCCTCAGGGGACTCGCCAGCGACAGCTGGAGCATCGCGGCCCGGATCGAGTTGGCGAATGTCGCGGTGCTGGTTCCCGTGCCCACAGGTGGCGAGCGGGACGGCCTGGGCTCGTTGACGTTCTGGCTGACGTGGCACGGCGGCAGCCCGGTGGTTCCCGTGTTCACGTCGGAGGAACATCTGGGCAGGGAGCTGCCCTCAGTGGTGGATTACCGGCTCGTTCGCCTGGGCATCCTGGCCAGGAACTGGCCCGAGGGAGACGTTGGGCTCGCCATCGATCCCGGCTCACCGACTTCTTTCACGCTGTCCGCGCGCGAGGTACGCACCCTGCTGACGGTCTGACATACCGCCCGGCTGACGAGCGGCGGGCTCGCCGACCCAGGACAGACCCCAGTCCACGGCGCACGCATGGTTCGCCAGAGCACTTCCCGGTTCCTCCTGGAGCCCGGTCGCAGGCTACTCGCCCGCCTGCTCTTCGGTCGGCCATCCGGTGGTGCGCCACTCGTGTCGGCCTGCCACGTGCTCCACGTGTCCCGCGCCGTGCAGGCCGTGTGCCGCCCGCGCGGCGGCCAGGTCCGCGTGCACCGGGATCGGCGGGCCGTCGCTGGTCGGGACGAGGGAGCCGTCGGCGGGGATGGCGGCCAGTTCCAGAGTGCGGCCTGCCGCCGCCAGGTTGCGCGCGGCATCGGCGATCGCCAGCTGCCCTTCGGTCGACCAGCTGCGCAGATCGCTCAGGTCGACGATCACCGGTCCGGTGCCGCGAGCCAGGGCCCAGCCGACCGCGCCGGAGAAGCGGTGGACCGCGTCCGGGCCGAGGTATCCGGCGACGGAGAGGACGCCGAGGTCGTCCTCGACGGTGTAGCGCCAGTCGATGGTCATGGTCGTGAACTTCCTTGCGTGTGTGGCCCGTTGGCTTGAGCGGTTTGGAGGTTTCGGAGGTTTCAGAGCGGAAGGGTGATCCAGATGCTCTTGCCCCGGCTGTCGGCGTCCGGACGGACCACCGCCGTGCCGCCCACGGCGAGGACGAGCTCCATGACGATGCCGAGACCGCAGGCACCGGTGCCGGTGACCGCCTGGTACAGCGGTGGCTGGTAGGGGTGACGGTCGTGGACGGCGAAGGCCAGGCAGTCCGGGCCCGCCGCATAGATCACGGTCACCGTCGGGGAAAGGACGGCGGCGTGCCGGACGCTGTTGGTGACCAGCTCGGCGAGGATCAGCAGCGCCGGGTCCACCACGGGGTGACGCAGCCCGATCCCCCACTCGACCAGTGCCCACTCGGCCGTCACCCGTGCTGTGCGTACGGCGGCCGGTTCGGTGGGCAGGGTGAGTACGTGCCGGTGGGGCAGCGCTTCGAGTTGGGTGGACATCTCATGCCTCCGCACGGGCGAGGCGGAACCCGGTGACGGTTTTGGGGTGCAGCCGCAGCAGGATGTCGTGCGGGCCATGGGCCCAGCCGGGCAGTGTGCGCCGGTAGTGGGCCGCCTCGTCGCCGCCCGTTATCACCTCGGCCGGCCCGGAGACGGTGACCGTCCAGCCGGTGCCGTGGACCGCGCGGATCTCGTCCACTTGGTACGTCGCCGTCGCGGGCACCGCCGCGGCGGGGACCGGCGTACGCACGACCAGTCGGCCGTACTCCCACACGTGCCGGGCGGGCCGTACGACGGCCAGATCCCGCTGGACGTACACGAGCCGGCCCGAACTGCTGCCTTCCAGCAGCCACAGGGCCTCCGCGCCGGAGACCTCGACCATACGAAGGATGGCGGGGGGAGTGCTCATCGCAGGGCTTCCTCGCTGGAGATCCGGGACTGCTGGGCGGGAACGGCGGGCAGGACTCCGGCCGTCTCCAGGCGATCGCGGGCGGCGCGGATCGCCTCGGGTGTGGTGGCGTACTCCCGGCCCTCGTGACGCAGCAGGTCCAGCGCGCCGACGGAGTCGAGGACCTGGCGCTGGCCTGGGCGTATCCCGGAGGCGAGGACGACGATGCCGCGACGGCGAAGCTTCTCCACCGCGTCCTTGAGGACCAGGGCGCCAGTGGCGTCCATGGTCGACACCCTGGACATGCGCAGGATCACGACGCGGACGTCGGCCACCTCGGTCAGCTCCAGCAGGAAGCGGTGGGCGGCGGCGAAGAACAGCGGCCCGTCGATGCGGTAGGCGACGATGTGCTCGGCGAGCAGGGCGTGCTCCTCGGCGCTGTGGTCGCCCCGGTCGAGTGGCACCTGGTCGAAGCGGGCCTGCTTGGCGACTGCCCGTAGCGCGAGGGCGCCTGCGGCGGCGAGGCCGATGATCACGGCGTACACGAGGTCCAGGGCCAGTGTCGCCAGGGCGGTGAGGACGAGGATCAGCGCGTCGGAACGGGTCGCCTTCGCCATCGCCTTCAGCGAGCCGACCTCGACCATGCGGATCGCCGTGGCCAGCAGGACGCCGGCGAGCGCGGCGAGCGGGATCTTCGAGACCAGGGGTGCCGCCGCGAAGACGATCACGGCGAGGATCGCGGCGTGGGTGAGGGCGGCGAGTCGGGAGCTCGCGCCGGTACGGACGTTGACCGCGGTGCGGGCGATCGCGCCGGTCGCCGGGACTCCGCCGAACAGCGGGGCTGCGATATTGGCGAGGCCCTGGCCGAACAGTTCCCGGTCGGGGTCGTGCTTCTGCCCGACCGTCATGCCGTCTGCGACCGAGGCGGACAGCAGCGACTCCAGGGCGGCCAGGGCGGCGACCGCCACGGCCGGGGCGAGCAGGGAGCCCAGCGGGCCGAGGTCGAGGAAGGACAACGAGGGTGCGGGCAGCCCGGCGGGCAGATCGCCGATCGGCTTCGCCGCGTCCAGGTGGGCCAGTTGCGCCACGAGCGTCGCGGCGATGACGGCCAGGATGGAGAACGGGACGGTCGGCCGCCACCGCGCCCCGGTCAGCATGGCCGCGGCCACCGCGGCGGCGAAGGCGGCGGCGGTCCAGTTCGGGGACTTGGCGAACTCCTCGATCGCTCGCCAGGTCACCACCAGCACCCGGTCGCCCTCGGGCTTGGGCACGCCGAGCGCGTTCGGGACCTGCTGGAGGCCGATCACGCAGGCGATGCCCAGCGTGAAGCCCTCGACGACGGGCGCGGGGACATACTGCATGTAGCGCCCGGCCTTGAGCGCGGCGAGGGAGATGAGCATGACTCCGGCCATCACGCCGACCGTGAGGACGCCGGTCGGCCCGTACTCGCCCACGATGGGGACGAGGACGACCGTCATGGCGCCGGTCGGCCCGGACACCTGCAGGTTGGACCCGCCGAAGAGCGCGGCGAGCGCTCCCGCGACCACCGCGGTCGCCAGGCCCGCCTCCGCTCCCAGTCCGGAGGAGACACCGAAGCCGAGGGCGAGAGGCAGCGCCACGACGGCCACGGTGAGCCCGGCGAGCAGGTCCCGGCGCGGGTCGCGGCCCATCTCCGCCAGGTCGGTGCGGCCGGGCAGCAGTCCTGCGATCCGGGCCCAGGCCCGGCTGAATGCCGTCCTCATCGCGCGGCGACCTCGGATTCCCGCAGCTCGGCCAGCAGTTCGTTCTGCCCGGCGAGCATCTCGGTCAGGATCCGCCGCGCGGCCCTCATCAGGTCGGCCACGTCCCCGCCGGCCAGCGCGTAGACGACGGTCGAACCCTCGCGCGAGGAGGTGACGATCCCTGAGCGGCGCAGCACCGCCAGCTGTTGCGACAGGCTGGAGGGCTCCACCTCGATGGCGGCGAGCAGGTCCCGCACCGGCGTCGGCCCGTCCTGCAGCAGCTCCAGCACCCGTATCCGTACGGGGTGCCCCAGCATTCGGAAGAACTCTGCCTTGGCCTGGTACAGCGGAACGGACACGACTCCTCGGCTTCCCCTACGAAGACCCCACCCTCGCGGGCAGACACGGCACACGTCAGACACGTACGTGCTGCGCCCGCGGCTACCGGGTCAGGACGGACGCAGCCAGCACAGCATGTAATCAATTGCAAAATTTCGCAATTCCGATATCCGTTTTGTGGTGATCCGTGTATGGGTGACGGGAAGCGGCGCGGGTGATCAGTGCGCCGCAGCACCTCCGTCTCCCCGTTCCGCCTGGCGGACGTGGGGCGCCGGGACGGCGACAGTGAGTCGCGTGTCGTGTCGGGCGCGGGCGTCGACGATTCGGCGCGCGAGGGCCGACGCCATCTGCCGGGAAGGAGAGCCACGCCGACGTTCCCGTATCGGCGTTGTCGTTCGCGGGCTCAGAGCGGTGTCTGCCAGTAGTCCCACCAGCGGGTGTCGACCGCCGTGCACCAGCAATTGGCGATGGTGGCCGCTCAGGCTGGGCAGCTGGTCAGCCCACTTTCGCCCGGTCGGCCTCGGGGCGTCCGGTCATGCCTTCTTGACCACGCTGGACTTCAGCTGCATGCTGCCGAATCCCTCGACCTTGCAGTCGATGTCGTGGCCGTCCACGCCGTCCACGAGGCGGATGTTGCGCACCTTGGTGCCCGCCTTGATCCCGGTCGGGCTGCCCTTGACCTTCAGGGTCTTGATCACCGTGACCGTGTCACCATCGGCGAGCACGTTGCCGACCGCGTCCCGGATCACCTTGCCCGCGGTGTCGTCCGTGGACTCGCCGGACGCGGGCGACCACTCGTGCCCGCACTCCGGGCAGACCAGGAGCGCGCCCATCTCGTAGGTGTAGGCGCTGGAGCACTGGGGGCACGGGGGCGGGTTCTCACTCACCAGGCCAGTGTATTCAGCCAGCAGGCGGGCGCGCGCCCGCCCGGCCAAGGGGCAGGCACTGCCCGGCGCGGCGCCCGGGGCGAACAGCTGCGGCGCCTACGGCAACGTAGCGAGCGATCCTGGGTATTCGGCGTGGTCGCGCTGGGTGTGCATGGCGTCGGCGGTGACCACGACGCCGCGTAGATCGAGCGGCTCCAGAAGCGGGGCGAACGCGGGGATCTCGTTGCTCTTGGCCTCGGCCTGTCGCTGGGCGATGACCGTCTGACTGTCGTGCAGGGCGGCGGCGAGCAGGTGTACGGCCGCGCCGTTGGTGCGGCTCCCGCGCACAGTCTTGCCGTCCACGGCCAGCCCGGTCGGTGCGGGCGCGGGTTCCTCGACGGGGTCGGTGGCAAGTCGGGCGAGCCAGGCGCCCACGGCGTCGCCCAGGGCGTCGCCGTCCAGGCGGGCCGGCAGTCGGCCCAGGGTCGTGGCGGCCGGCGTGCGGGCTGCGAGCCCGAGACGTCGGCGCAGGCCCGGGCCGCTGTTGGTGGCGAAGCGCGCGATGCAGGCCAGCGAGGTTGCGCCGCTGAGCACGGCGACCAGGCACAGCGTGAGCAGGACGCCGATGCGGTAGCGGCGGCCCCGGACGCGGCGTGGGTCCGGAACCCGGTCCAGGACCTCGGCCAGAGTGAGGTTCCCCCGTCATACGGGAGCCGCTGATCAGCTGGTCAGCAGGGGTTGACGGGTGTTGAGGTTCGTTAGTTCGGCCGTCGCCTGCTCGGCGTAGTACTTCTCCTCGAACTCGATCGGGCTGAGGAAGCCGAGCCGTTTCTGGATGCGGCGGGAGTTATAGAAGCCGTCGATGTATTCGAAGAGCGCGAGGTTCGCCTCGGCCCTCGTGGTGAAGGTGCGGCCACGGAGGCCCTCGGTTTTGATGAGCATCCAGAGGTTCTCCGCGAGGGCGTTATCGTACGAGTCCCCGACGGAGCCCATGGATGCCTCAACTCCCGCTCGCATCAGACGGGTTGTGAGCTTGATGGATGTGTACTGACAGCCGTGGTCGGCGTGGTGGATGAGCTGCCCGGGCTCGACCTCGCGGGACGCGAGTGCGTACTCCAGGGTGGTCAGGACCAGGTCGGCGTCCGCGCGGGCGGAGGTCTCCCACGCGACCACCCGGCGGGAGAAGGCGTCCCGGATCGCAGAGAGCCACAACGGTCCCTCGCCGGTGGAGATCATCGTCAGGTCGGTGACCCACAACCGGTTCGGCGCCGGTGCGGTGAAGTCCCGGTTGACCAGGTCCGGGGCGAGGCTGGCCGTGGGATCGCGGCGCGTGAAGCCCTTCCGCCGGGGGCTGATCCCTGCGATGTCGGCCTCGCGCATCAGGCGCTCGACCCGCTTGCGGCCCACGTGGACGCCCTCGCGTTTGAGGACGGCGTGCACGCGCGGTGAGCCGTAATTGCCGCCGGACTCGGTGTGGATCTCCTTGATCCGCTCGGTCAGTTCGACGTCGCGGCGCCGCCGTTCGCACGGCTCCTTCTCCGCACGGCGCCACCGGTAGTAGGTGGAAGAGGCGATATGCAGTTCCCGCAGGACGCACTCGACTCCCAGGCGGGGATGCTCGTCAACGAGCGCCGTCACCTGGGCCGGGTCGGGTCGAGCTGCGCCGCGAAAAAAGCTGAGGCCGTCCGCAGGGCGTCGTTGGCCCGCTTGAGCTGGGCGTTCTCCTTGCGCAGCGCGGCGAGCTCGGCCCGCTCGTCGGTGGTGAGACGGTCGTCGCGCTCGCCGGCATCGGCCTCGGCCTGCCGGATCCAGCCGCGCAGGGCCTCAGGATGCACACCGAGGTCGACGGCCAGCTTCTTGATCTGTGGCTTCGGCTCGGTGGTGCGATACATCTGCACCGCACGCTCACGCAACTCCAGCGAGTATTTCCTGGGGGCAGCCATGGTCATAGGTCCTCTCATGAGTCCCATCTGACCGGCTGTCAGCTTCCTCCGCATCTCGGGGGAACTTCAGAGTGCACAGTTCGGACAGCCTGGCAGGCGGGCAACCACACCTGGGCGCACCACTCATCTCGTCACCCGAGAATGCATCGGCCCGGACCGCTACGCGCCCGGCGCCCGGTACTGGATTCGTTCGGCTTTGCGCAGGGCATCCATGGTTTCATCGACGGTCAGGAGAACTGTCGTCTCGAACGAACTAAGCGCGCCGCCTCCACTAATCGCCAGCGCAACCGCCGCCATGGACACGTTGTCGGGGGCCTCCCACAGGTTGTAGCCGTCGTGCGTGCCGAAGGCGTACCAGAAGCCGTGGAGCTTCCCGCCGACGGACTCGATGTACGCCTGAGCGGCCTTTGCGCGGTCCTCGGGGTGGACGATCAGCCTCGCCCAAGTCTCCGGCGTGTAGCTGAACCTCGATAGATAGAGCGGCATCATGTCTCCCTTTCGTTCCACCAAGGGATGCCCCGGCGGGGCGGGAAACGCGCCGGATGCGGCCCGCGTTTCCCCCGAACGGCTGGGGACAATGTGGACCGGCACGGCCACAGCCAAGGGGTGAGTGACTTACCCGGGCGCTCTGGCCCTGCTTCGTACACGGTGGCCGATACGTCCGCGTACGGTTCGGTCCGCGTGACCACTGCCGCTCACACCCTGCCCACGCGCGTGAGCCACTTCATCTCACAACCTGAGAACGCATCAGCCCTGGGTCAGTTGTAGACGTTGAATTCTGCGACTGACCACCAGCTACGCGCAACGTTGCCGGTGTTGACGACCTTGATGTAGCGAGCTGTCTGCGTGGGGAAGGAAATCAGGTGGACTCGTTGGCCGTCCGCTACGGAAGAAGCCTTGGTCCAGTCGGTTCCATCCGTGGATACGTATATGTCTGCGCTGCGCGCATAGTCGCTGACACTGCCGCCGACATCCAACACAATCTTGTCGAAGGTCTGCGTCTGCCCCATGTCCACTTGGATCCAGATGCCGTCGTACTGCCCTGTTCCAGAGCTGTACCGAGTGTCGGAATTGCCATCGAGCATGTTTCCGGGCGCATCCCACTGACTTGCGTCCGAAGCCTTTGCGGTCCAGCCCGTCCGGGGCAGCGCAGGACCTAGATCGATGACGTCGAACAAAGATCCACCTGCATCCACTCCGCTGGTTCCCTTCACGGAAACCGTGACCTTCCCCGCCGGAAGCCCCTTCGGAACGTAGGCGCTGATGCTCGTGTCCGACCAGGTGTCTATTTCGGCATAGCTCGATCCGAAATACACCGTACCCAGCCCCTGCGCATCGCCGAAACCAGAACCGCGAATCGTGAACTTGGAGCGCGGCATGTCTCGTTCCGGCTTCAAATTGCTGAACGTCGGCGATGGGAAGCTCGACAGTTTCTTGGTCGTGAACATCGCCGAGGTGCCGCCCGGCAGTGTATAGGTGTACGACCCGTCGGTGGATATCTTGAAGCTCTTGCTGTCGGTGGTCCCGTTGAATACTGCGGTGACCTGCTCCCCTTCCTTGCTGGTCCAGTTCTTCAGCTGGAGGCCGTTCGATACCGCTGCCGGAGCTGTGATCGAGCCGGTTCCACGTGCGGACCCGTACACCTCGATGTCGCCGATGGCCCACCAGAAGCCGGAGGTCGCAGTGCTGACGACGCGAATGTGCTGTGCCGTTCGGGTCGGCAATGTGACGGCTATCTTTCCAATGCCTCCGCTGCCGCTCGCAATCGCGCTGCCCCAATCGGCACCGTCGTTCGAAACGTAGATCTGATATTTGGTGACGTAGTCGAACGAGTTGTTCACGCCGGTGTCGATGACGATTTTATTGAAGCTCGTGGGATTCCCCAGGTCGATCTGGAACCAGTCGCCGCTCGTCGTCCCGTGCCCGAGACTCCACCTGGTGTTGATGTCGCCGTCGATCGCGTTCGCGGCCACACCCCAGTCCGGCTGCGCGGAAGCCGTGGCGGTCCATTTGCTGCGGCTCAGTGCCCTTCCTGTCGTCTGGATGGAAGCTCCGGTCGGAAGGGAGTACGTGACCAGCTTGTTTCCGGTGCGGATGGAGTTCTGGTAGGGCAGCAGTGCCGGGTCGTACGTGACGGTGACCGGGCCGGATGCCGACGTGAACGTGAAGTCGTGTGTCGGGTCCGAGACCTTGGTCGCTGCGGGGGTACGCCCGTTCTGTGTAGGCCCGGTATACGTGAAGGTGACGGCGTCGCCGGCGTTCAGGGTGTAGTCGAACGAGTGTGTCCCGTCCGCGACGCTGAAGGTTTTCGCCGCGCTTCCCGTGTTGTGCGCGATCAGGACCTTCGATCCGTCCGGGTTCTGGAACGCGACGTTCTCTATGCTGCCTTCCCCGAAGGTGTTCGAGTAGATCCGGCGTGCTCCGGGCCTGACGAACCTGCTGGCGTGAGCGAGGGCGTGGTAGTCCACGTTGTAGGTCACCCGTCCGTCGGCCGGGTCGATCGTGAGCAAGCCCCGAAGCATGGGTATGCCAGCCGTGTCGCTGTTGAGCGGGCCCCGATCAGGGTCGAGTGCGATGTTCCACAGCATCACTCCGTTCGCCCAGTTGCGTGTGCCGTTGATGATCCACGTGCCCAGTGCTTCACTGAACGCCGTCTGGTCGCTGTCCTGCCAAACGCCTCCGGTGGCTTCTGTGATGAAGGTTTCCTTGCTGGGGTAGTCGTTGTGGACCAGCGTCTGGTAGTTCGGGTTGCCGCTGTAGATGTGCCATCCGGTTCCCGCGGTGTACTTGGAGGCTGCGGGGTTGCTGAAGATCGTCTCCGGATACGAGGGCACGTCCCAGTTGTGGTCCCAAGCCAGGATCTTCGTGGAGATTCCGTTGGCTTCGAACGCCTTGCCGATTTCCTGGATCAACTCGGCTTCCTGGTACGCGGACAGGAACATTCCGGGCCAGGTGGGAGTACCCATGGGTTCGTTCTGCGGGGAAATGTAGGAGATGGGCACGCCGGCTTCGCCATAGGCGTGGATGAACTTGACGAAGTAGGTGGCCAGAGCGGAGGTGTAGTCGCTCTTGAGGGTGCCTCCGATCATGGAGTCGGAGGTCTTCATCCAGCCTGGCGGGCTCCACGGGTTGGCCATGATCTTGATGGACGGGTTGAGTGAGAGGGCCTGCCGCAAGGCCGGAATGATGTACGGCACGTCGTGCTGGATGGAGAAGTTGGACAGCGTCGGGTCCGATTGGCCGGCGGGCATGTCGTTGTAGGAGTAGTTCCCGGACGCGTTGAAATCCGTGGCGCCCATCGGGGAGCGGAGCAGGCTGAGGCCGATGCCCTTCGAGGGATCGAACAGCTTGTTCATCAGCTTGGTTCGCTCGGCAGTGGACAGCTTGTCGATGAGCCAGGCGGAGGAGTCGGTCATGGCCGCACCGAAGCCTTGGACCTTTTGGTACTTGACGCTGTCGTCGATCTTGATCGTGAGCGGGTTGGCCGTTCTCCTCGCCTTGAACAGCACATCGTCCTGGCCGGCGACCCACTTGTCGGCCGATACGTCCGTCAGCCACACACGGACGGAATTGTCACGTGCGGCCTGCTTCAGTTGCGGGGCGGCGATGGCGTTCCCGGAAACCGAGGTCCAGGCGGCGGCGACACCGACGGCGGTGGTCAGGAACTGGCGTCGTCCGAGACCGTATGAGCTCATGGAAGATCCTCCTTCGGACCTGCTTGGTCAGTACTTGGGAGAGGGGGTGGGACACATTGCCGAGGTGGGGGATCGACCGGTTGGAGTCGGTTCTACGGAGACGTCGGCGCCGGCTCTGCGGTGCCGGTGCTCGGCTCCTTGATCACGAGCGGGTGCAGCTCCCACGCGTCGACCGCGAAGCCGAGACGCGTACCCGGTGCGCTGCGGGCCTCAAGTCGCCACGGGCCTTGCCCTGTGGGGTAGCAGCGCAGGGTGAGGACCTGGCCGGTGGTGGTCAGGAAGATTTCGGCGATGGAGTGGTCGACGATCACGCGCAGCTCGACCGGCTGACCGGTGGGGCAGGGCATCCGGTAGGAGCCGCCGCGGGCCCGGGGGTCCAGTGAGGCGTGGTCGCGGTCGACGACCAGTTCGCCGGCATCGGTATCGACGCGGATGTCGAGGTGCTCGGAGCCGTCCGGGGTGGTGAGCAGCCGCAGACCGGCGTTTCCGGTCGGCTCCAGACGGGCCGTCAGGTCGAAGGCTCGGCCCACGCTGCCGAGGTCCACCGGCTGCGGGCCGTGCGTCGTGCCTGCGGCGTGGATGGTGTGTTCGCCGCGCAGGGCGAGCAGTTCGGCGGCGGGCTGCTGGCGCAGCGTGCCGTCGCCGTCGACATGGATCTCGCGGGGCAGGGTGAGGACGCCGGCCCATCCGTCCGCCACGGCCCAGGCTTCGTCGCGGGCTTCCCACGACCAGCCCCACAGCAGCCACCGGTTGCCCGGTGCACGCAGCAGGGCGGGTGCGTAGCAGTCGGGGCCGTAGTCGGCGCGTACCGCCGGGCCGGCCTCGAAGTGGCCGTCGTGCTCTTCGCCGATCAGGGCTGCGACGCTCTGCGGGCCGGTGGGCTTGTTCCATGTGCTGACGATGAGGGCGCCGCGTCCGCCTGTTGCCGGGAGGTACTGGGGGCATTCCCAGCCCTCGCCCGTGAGCAGGTCGGTGCCACCGATGGGCTCCGGACGGCGGGCCGCGAAAGGCCCCCGGTAGGTCCACTTGTCCAAGTCGGGAGAGTCGTACAGGAGGGCGGCGGCGCGGCCGTCGCCGAGGGCGGCGCCGACCAGCATCCGCCAGCCGTCGCCGTCCTGCCAGACGTACGGGTCGCGGTACATGGTGCAGCCCTCGGGCAGCTCGGGGATGAGCAGTTCGCCCCGCGGGCGGAAGCTGTTGCCGCCGTCGTGGGATACGGCGCAAGTGACCGGTTGGTGCTGGAACGAGCGGTCCTCGCGGTGCGCGGAGTAGAGGGCGACGAGACGGTCGCCGTCGGAGACGGCGTTGCCGGAGAAGCAGCCGTCGGCGTCCACGCCATCGGGGGTCGGGGACAGGGCGATCGGCAGCGGCTCCCAGGTCAGCAGGTCGGGGCTGCGGAAGTGGCCCCAGTGCATGTTCGCGTGGGTCGCTCCGGACGGGTTGTACTGGTAGCACACGTGGTAGTAGCCGTCGTGGAAGACCAGACCGTTGGGGTCGTTGATCCAGTTGCGGGGCGGGCGCAGGTGCGCGCCGGGATGGTGCGGATCGCGGGGTGTGGTGGACACACGCGTGCCTTTCGGTGTTTCAGATGGAACCCGCCCCGCCGGCCCTCGATTTGGCGGGGCGGCAGGCCGGCGGGGCGGGGGTCTTCGAGCCCGTATGCGGGCTACAGGTCCAGATACGGGGTTCAGGTCCCGATGCGGAATCCCGCGCTCAGCTGCTGCTCCCGCCGTGAGCTGGGGCCGACGCGGAGCATGAACTCACCCGGTTCGACCACTCGGCGGTTGTCCGCGGTGACGAGTGAACAGTGAGTGGCCGGGATGTTGATGGTGGCGTCCAGGCTTTCGCCGGGAGGGATCTCGACCTGGGTGAAACCCTTCAGCTCCTGCTCGGCCCAGGTGACGCTGGTGGTCAGGTCGCTGATGTACGCCTGGACCGTTTCCAGGGCCGGACGGTCCCCGCTGTTGGTGAGGCGCACCGTGGCGTCGACGGTGCCGTCGGCCGAGACGTCCGGGTCGTGCACGACAAGGTCGGAGTAGGTGACGGTGGTGTAGGTGAGGCCCTCGCCGAACGCGAACAGGGGGTCTTGGGTGAGGTCCGCGTAGCGGTTGCCGTGCTGGCCTCGCACCTGGTTGTAGAAGACCGGTTGCTGTCCGACGTGGCGTGCGAAGGACAGTGGGAGCCGGCCGCTGGGTTCGATGAGTCCGAGGAGGAGTTCGGCGAGGGCGCGGCCGCCGCGCATGCCCGGGTTGAACGCCTCGATGAGGGCTGCTGCGTTCAGTGCCGACTCTGGGAGCGTGCTCGGCTTGGACTGGGCGAGTACGACGATCATGGGTGTGCCGGTGGCGGCGATCGCGTCCAGGAGCGCGATCTGGCCTCCTTGGAGGTCGAGGGTGGCCGTCGAGCGCACCTCGCCGGTGAGGGCGATGCTGTCTCCCACGACCACGACGGCGTAGTCGGCAGCCTGCGCGGCGGTGGTGGCTTCTCGAAGCTGTGCCTGGTCGACCGGGGCGGGGGTGAAAGCGTCCGGCTGTGGCTGGCCGTCGGGCCCGAGGGACCATCCGGGGTCGGCGGCGGGGCTTGCTATGTCGGCTCCGCGGGCGTGCGTGATGGTCCAGTCGGCGGGTGCGACGGCGCGAAGGCCGTCGAGCACCGTCTCCGTCGTCTCTCGGGGATGGCCTTCGGGCATCCATGGGACCTGGCCGGTGGAGCCCGCCCAGTCGCCGAGCATGGCTTCCGGGCTGTCGGCGTTGGGGCCGATGACCGCGATCGTCCGCGGGGTGCCCTGGCTGGCGGCGCGGCCGGTTCCGTCCGAGGTCAGCCCGCCTTCGAGGGGCAGGATCCCCTCGTTGCGCAGCAGCACCAGGGAGCGCCGGGCGGTCTCGAGGTTGAGGTCGGCGTGGGTGCGGCAGCCGATCACCTGCGCCTGTCGTTCGGGGTCGGGGGTGCGGGGGTCCTCGAAGAGTCCGAGCTCGAACTTCAGCCGCAGAACCCGCCGTACCGCGTCATCGATCTGTTTCTCGTCGACCAGGCCGCGGGCGACGGCCTCCTGCGCGCCCTCGAAGAACTGCGGCGTGGCCATGATGAGGTCGTTCCCGGAGTTGACGGCGACCGCCGCCGCCTCGGCGTAGTCGGCGCAGGTGCGCTGGTCGTAGACCATCCGGCCGACGTTGTCCCAGTCGGTCACCAGCGTCCCGGTGAAGCCCCACTCGCCCTTGAGCACATCGTTGATCAGCCACTGATTCGCGGTGATGGGCACGCCGTCGATCGACTGGTAGCCGAGCATGAAGCCGCGGCAGCCGGCCCGGGCCGCCTGCTCGAACGGGGGCAGGAACCATGAGCGCAGCTTGCGTGGGCTGAGCTCGGCTTCGCTCGCGTCGCGGCCGCCCAGGGTTTCGGAGTAGCCCGCGAAGTGCTTGGCGTATGCCAGCACGGCTGTCGGGTCGCTGAGGCCTTCGCCCTGGTAGCCGCGCACCATTGCCGCGCCGAGTTCGCCGATCAGGAAGGGGTCCTCGCCGAACGTCTCGTTGATCCGGCCCCAGCGCAGGTCCCGGGTGATGCACAGGACCGGGGAGAAGGTCCCGTGGATTCCGGTCGTCGCGATTTCGGTCGCGGACGCGCGGGCCACCCGGTGGAGCAGAGTGGGGTCCCAGGTGCAGGCCATGGCCAGCTGTGTCGGGAAGATGGTCGCGCCGGGCCAGAACGAGTGGCCGTGGATGGCGTCGTCGGCTGTCAGCAGCGGAATGCCGAGCCGTGTCCGCTGGGCCATTTTCATGGCCTCGGGCATCCGTTCGGGAGTCACATGCAGAACGGACCCGGCCAGCTTGGCCGACAGGATGTCCACCAGGTCCCCGTGTTGGGCGTCGAGCATCAGCAACTGCCCGACCTTCTCCGGCAGGGTCATCCGGGACAGCAAGTCCTCGGTTCTCGATTCCACGGCCGCTGCCGGATCCAGGTACAAGGCAGAGTGGACCGGCTGTCCCACGGTGTTCTCCAAGAGATGAGTCGTCACAGATCAGAGAGTTGATGGGCGACGCGAGTGCCTCGTCGCGCGCACGCTGCCGCCCTGCGCGGAGGGGCTCGCGTGCTGCCTGCCCGCCGCCCCGGGCGGGACCGGTGCGGCAGGGGGCGACGGGGTGGGAGCAGGGGTGTCACTTCAGGCCGGTGGTGGCGATGCCGGCGATGAACTGGCGCTGGAAGAGGAGGAAGACGATCATCACCGGCAGCAGGACGATCACGGCGCCGGCGAGCAGGATGCCGAAGCGGGTGAAGGACTGTCCGCTGCTGGCCAGGGCGAGGCCGACGGGGAGGGTGTACTGGCTCTCGTTCTGGGCCACGACCAGGGGCCACAGGAAGTTGTTCCAGGAGCCGAGGAAGGTGATGATCCCGAGGGTGGCGAGGGCCGGCTTGGTCAGCGGCAGGATGATCTTCGCGAAGATGGCCAGTTCGCGGCAGCCGTCGACGCGGGCGGCGTCGATCAGCTCGTCGGGCAGGGTGGAGATGAACTGCCGCATCAGGAACACCCCGAAGGGGCCGGCCAGGAACGGCAGGATCAGCCCGAGCATGGACCCGGTCAGCTGCATGTTGGACACCAGCACATACAGCGGTACGAAGGTGACCAGGCCGGGGATCATGAGCGTCCCCATGACCAGCAGGAACACGGCGCGCTGTCCGCGGAACTCCAGCTTCGCCAGGGCGTATCCGAGCATCGAGCAGAAGATGAGGTTCCCGGCGGTGACGGCGAGGGCCACGATCACGGAGTTGGCGAACATGCTCGTGAAGTCGAGCGTGCTGAACAGCTCACCGTAGTTGGCGGTGGTGGGCGCCGTGGGGAGCAGGACGGGCGGGACGCTGCGGATGTCGGCCTCGGGTTTGAAGGACCCGGACAGCATCCACAGGAACGGCGCGATCATCAGCAGCATGGCGCCGGCGAGCGGCAGATACAGCCAGGGCTGGCCCCAGGTCCGGCGGATGCGGCGACGCTTGAGGATGCGGTCCGTGCCCGGTTGTGCCGTGGGGAGGGTGGAGAGGGTGCTCATGGTCGTCAGTCCTTGTCTCGCAGCACGCGGAACTGCAGCACGGTCAGCGCCACGATGAGGACGAAGATGACGTAGCTGGCGGCCGACGCCATCTCGTAATTGCCGTTGCCGAACTGTTTGTAGGCGTACAACGTGGCCGAGAGGGTGGAGTCCAGCGGTCCGCCGTCGGTCATGACGAACGGTTCGTCGAAGAACTGCAGGTAGCCGATGCCGGTCGTGACAGCGGTGAGCAGCAGGGCGGGACGCAGGAGCGGGAAGGTGACGCGCCAGAAGCGCTGCCAGGGCCCGGCGCCGTCGAGTTCGGCCGCCTCCATCAGGGACTGGGGCACGGACTGCAGCCCGGCCAGCATGATGATCATGACGGTGCCCAGGTTGCGCCATACGGCCATCAGGATCATGACGGGCAGTGCGAAGCGGGTGTCCGCCAGCCAGGCCGGGCCGTCGATCCCGAACCAGCCCAGGACGAGGTTCACCAGTCCCGCACGGGGTTCGAGGAGCGTCTTCCACACCACGGCGACGGCCACGATGCTGGTGATCACCGGGAGGTAGAAGCCGACCCGGAAGACGGCCCGGAAGCGGCGGATGCCCCGGTCGAGGGCGACCGCCGCGGCGAGCCCGGCGGCCAGGGTGAGGGGCAGGGCCACCAGGACGAACACGGCGGTGTTGCGCAGGGCAGTGAAGAACTGATCGTCCTGGAAGAGCCGCACGTAGTTGTCGAAGCCGACGAACGACACGTTGAAAGGGGTGCGCAGATCGGCGCTCTGAGTGTCGGTCAAACTCATCAGCAGCGACCACACCACCGGCAGCAGCATGAAGGCCGCGAACAGCGCGAGGAAGGGCCCGGCGAGGAGCCAGGCGGCCCGGGCCTGCCGGCCGCGCGCCGGGCTCCGGAACGTGAGGCGTCGGCGATCGGCACTCCGCTCCGGCCCCCCGGTGTTCTGCTTGCCGGTGTCACCCCGCCCGGGGAGCGTATTCGTGGACATGGATGTCATCCCTCCCTACGAGGGGTGCTCATCGCGGCGGCGCTCATCGGCCGGTGCCGATGCTGGTGGCCTTGGACTGCAGCGTCTTCTGCACCTCGGCGACGCTGGCCTTGCCCAGGGCCAGCTTTTCCAGTTCGGAGTCGATGGCGTCGGCGATCTGCTGCCAGGTCGTGATGGCCGGCGGCGCCTTGCTGACCTCGAGCTGCTCGGCGAACGCC
Organism: Streptomyces sp. NBC_00019; assembly: GCF_045041015.1. Taxonomy (NCBI): domain Bacteria; kingdom Bacillati; phylum Actinomycetota; class Actinomycetes; order Kitasatosporales; family Streptomycetaceae; genus Streptomyces; species Streptomyces sp. NBC_00019. Next base: position 211,820 of record NZ_CP108302.1, on the reverse strand, counting down.
TTCATGTTCTCGTCCTCGGTCAGCTTGCCCTCCGTCCACGCCTGGGGCGCGGGGGGCAGGCTGCCGGTGCCCTTGGAGTAGGCCGCGAGGTTGGCGGGCTCGGTCAGGAACTGGGCGAACTTCCATGCCGCGTCGGGGTTCTTGGCGTCCTTGAACACCGCCAGGTCGCTGCCGCCGGCGAACCCGGAGGGCTGCTCGGAGTACGGCACCGGCATGGTCTTCCACTTGCCGTCCAGCTCCGGGGCGTCCTTGTGGAAGCTGCCGCCGGCCCACGCACCCTCCTGGTAGACGGCGATCAGCCCGTCCCTGAAGCCCTGCACGTTGTCTGCCCTGTCGGTCGGCGCCAGGCCCTGCTTCGGGACGCTCGCGTAGTACTCCAGCGCCTTGGCGACCTCGGGCGAGTCGAAGGTGAACTTCCCGGTCTTGGCGTCGTAGATGTCACCGCCCTGCTGCCACACCATCGGCACCCAGAAGATCCAGGAGTTGAAGCCCATCACCAGCCCGCTGGCGTGGCGCAGCTTGGGGTTCTCCTTGCCGGCGGTGGCCTGGATGGCCTCCAGGTCCTTCAGGTATCCGGCCCGGTCGCCGGCCAGGGCGCCCTTGATGCCGGCCTTCGTGGTGATGTCGGTCCGGTAGAAGATCGCTTGGGTGTCGGCGATGAACGGGACGCCGTAGGAGGTGTCCTTGTACTTGGTGGTGCCCCACTGGCCGGGGTAGAAGTCCGACGACTTGATCGACGCCGGGGTGGCCTGGAAGGCGTTCATGGCGGCCATCTCGGCCATCCAGGTGCTCCCGACCATGGACATGTCCGGGGTGTTGCCACCGGCGACCGCGGTGGTCAGTTTGTCGTGGGCAGCGCTCCACGGGACCGCTGTGATCTTGACGGTCGCGTCCGGGTTCTCCTGCTCGAACTTCTTGGCCAGCTCCTTCAGGTCCTCGTCGGGGTCGCCCATGGACCACATGACGACCGTCCCCTTGGCCTTGCCCGCGGCTATCTCGGCGGGTGCGTCCTTGCCGGCGCCGGAATCCTCGCTCCGGCCACAGCCGGTGGCCACCAGGGCTGCCGTGACGGTGACGCACAGGATCTGGACGGTTCTGACAGTGTGACGGGTGGTGATACGCATGATGCGGCTCCTTGCCGTTGAGCGATACAGGCGCGGGGGGGCTAAGGGGGAGAGCGGGCGGACGCCCGGATGGGCCGGCGCATGGGTGGGGACCGTCTGCGGTGACAGCGGCATCGGCGGTCAGCCGCAGGGCGCGGCTGGAGCATCCGACGCGGAGTGGGCAGGGGCCGGGCGGGGTGGGCCAGGCGCGCCGTTCGGTGTCCCGGATCGGGAACGCGCGAGCGGAAGGGTGCATGTGGGCGGTGCCGCATGAACGCGTGTGCAGCCGCCATGGTTGCGAGGAAGGCGAGGCCGAAGTGGGCCGCCGAGGTTTCAAGGAGACGAGGGGCGGTGCGTCACCGGCGACGCACCGCCCGGCTGCGAGGCGCCATCACGTACGCACCGTGATGACGTCGCGTCAGTTCGAGCTCGGCTCTAACGTCGAGCCGCGGATCACGAGGCTGGTGGGAATGATGCGCGAGGGGGCGGCCTCGGGCGATCTGCGCACGTGGTCGAGCAGCAGACGCGCCGCTGCCTCACCCATCTCCCGCATCGGCTGGCGGACGGTGGTCAAGGCCGGATAGGTGTACGACGCCACCTCGACGTCGTCGAACCCCACCACGGCGACATCCCGCGGAATCTTGATGCCGGCCTCGTGCAAGGCCGCGAGCACGCCGGCCGCCGAGGGGTCGTTGTGCCCGAAGACCGCGTCGAACTCCACGCCGTCCGCGAGAGCCCCCGCGACCGCGTTCCGGGCTGTGTCGAACAAGAAGTCACCGCCGATGATGCTGCGTTGGTCGAGTTCGATCCCGGCCTGCGCATAGACGTCGACGAAGCCGCCCAACCGTTCCTGAGTACAGCCGTACTCCTCAGGACCGGTCACCACCAGAGGGCGACGGCGACCGAGGTCCAGCAGGTGGCGCGCCGCCTGCTCACCGCCCTCCCGGTTGGTGGTGGCCACATAGGGGAATCCCGGCCGCTGGAAGCGGTCGTCTATCAGCACCACCGGCAGTCCGGCCTCGTGCAGTTCCGTGATGGCCGCCAGGGCCCCCTCGGGCTCTATCACCAGCAGCCCGTCGAACGACTTGGCGGCGACCTGCAGGCCCAGTCTGCGCAGTGACTCCTCGCCGCCGTTCACGGTCAGCATGCGCAGTCCGAAGCCCTCGGTCTCCAGGGTCTCGACGACCGCCTGCACTATGCCGGCCCAGACCCAGGCCAGGTCAGGGACCAGCATGCCGATCATCTGTGTCGTGCCGCGTGCGAGTCCCACTGCCCCGGCGCTCGGCACATAGCCGAGCTCCGAGATCGCCTTGCGGACCTTCGAGACGGTGTCCTCGCTGATCTCGCCCTTGGCGTTCAGCACGCGCGAGACCGTCGTCTTGCTGACGCCGGCCCGCGTGGCCACGTCGGCGATAGTGACTCCCATGTCACCTCCCCTCCCTTCCTGCAGAGGCGGAAGACTTCCCTCCCGCACCGAAGGTCCGATCGTACAGAGGCCCGTGTAACCGGTACCGGAAGCAGTCCCGGAACCGGTTTCGGTACCGGTTCCGGAAGTGAAGCACCGAGAGGCCCCACCGGTCAACACCCCGGAAATAACTCGTTAACGCAGCCGATCTCGGTCTCGCACGATGCCGCGGAAGCCTGCCGGTTGCCACCCACTCCACCGCTCTGACCTGCGCGGTTTCCGACTCCAACCCGCCATGGCCGAGCTCATTGGCGCGGCTGCCGGCCGCCGCCGACGCCCGACGGACCGCAGACCCGTCCCGGAGTAATCGCGCCCGCACCGTTGACGCGCTGGCCGGATTGCCCTTCATAATCGGGCACTCGCTGTCATCGATGACATTCGTCGTCGCTGACACCCCAGTCGGCTGCGTGGACGTCGACGCCGCTGGGATGCCACTTGTCGGTCCGTCCGCGCCGGGGCCGCAGTCAGTGCTGCGCCGACGAGCCGCGGGACTAGGAGACACCATGAGCTCTGCACGCATATCCCGGCATGCCCGCATACGGATGATGGCGGCGGCGACCGTCTGCGCCCTGTCCGCAGCGCCGCTGGCTCCTTCAGCCGTAGCTGCCGACACCCCGCCGTACACCGAGACCTACCGACCCCAGTTCCACTTCACTCCGCAGAAGAACTGGATGAACGACCCCAACGGCCTCGTCTACTACAAGGGCGAGTACCACCTCTTCTACCAGTACAACCCGAACGGCAACTCCTGGGGCGACATGTCCTGGGGGCACGCGGTGAGCAACGACCTCGCGCACTGGGAGGAGTTGCCGATCGCCTTGTCGCACGACGACGAGGAGATGGTGTTCTCCGGCAGTGCGGTCGTCGACTGGAACAACACCACCGGGTTCGGCACGAAGAAGAACCCGGCCATGGTGGCGATCTACACCAGCGCCTACAAAAACGGCGGCAAGCAGGCCCAGTCGCTCGCCTACAGCACCGACCACGGCCGCACCTGGACCAAGTACCAGGGCAATCCCGTCATCGACATCGGCTCCAACAACTTCCGCGACCCCAAGGTCCAGTGGTACGCGCCGACCAAGAGCTGGCTGATGACGGTGTCTCTGTCCGCCGAGCACAAAGTGCGGTTCTACTCGTCCAAAAACCTCAAGGACTGGAAGCTGCAGAGCGAGTTCGGGCCGGCCGGTGCGACGGGCGGCGTGTGGGAGTGCCCCGACCTGTTCCCCCTCGCGGTCGACGGAGACAAGAACAACATCAAGTGGGTCCTGGTCGTCAACATCAATCCCGGTGGTATCGCGGGCGGTTCGGGCTCGCAGTACTTCATCGGCGACTTCGACGGCAAGAAGTTCACCGCCGACGACAAGGGCACGTACACCCCGCCCACCGGCACGGTGATGCAGGACTTCGAGGGCACCAATTTCGGTTCCTGGACGACCACCGGCACCGCGTTCGGCCAGGCGCCGGCAACCGGTGCGGTGGACTGGCAGGGCACGGTCGACGGCTTCGACGGCAAGGGCCTCGCCAACAGCTTCCACGGCGGTGACGGCGCCACCGGCACACTCACCTCACCCGAATTCACCGTGGACAGCCCCTACCTGAACTTCAAGGTCGGTGGCGGGCGGCATCCGCACGAGGCCGGAACCGTCATGGACAGAACTCCGCCCGAGGGCACGGTCCTCGCCGACTTCGAAGGCGGCACCTACGGCGACTGGACGAAGACCGGAGACGCCTTCGGTACCGCGCCGGCCCCCGGCACCCTCCCCGACCAGGGGCAGGTCTCCGGATTCCTGGGAGACGGGCTGGTCAACACCTTTCTGAACGGCGACTCGACCACCGGCACACTCACATCGCCCGAGTTCACCATCGACAAGAAGCACATCAACTTCCTCATCGGCGGCGGCAACCACCCGGCCGGCTCCGACACCCCCACCGCCGTCGAGCTCCTCGTCGACGGCCAGGTCGTCCGCAGCTCCACCGGCAAGGACGGCGAGGCACTCAACTGGGCCTCGTGGGACGTCGGCGAACTCGGCGGCAAGAAGGCGCAGATCAAGATCGTCGACAACAACAGCGGCGGCTGGGGCCACCTCAACGTCGACCACATCATGTTGTCCGACACCAAGGCCCCGCGCGTCTCCCAGGAGACGTCCGTCAACCTGCTCGTCGACGGCGAAGTCGTCCGCAGCGCCACCGGCGCCGACAGCGAGAGCCTGGACTGGGCGTCCTTCGACCTGCGCCCGTACGTCGGCAAGAAGGCGCAGATCCAGGTCGTCGACATGAACTCCGCCGGCTGGGGCCACGTCATGGCCGACCAGTTCACCACCGCTGACAAGCCCGCCAAGTCCGTCGTACAGCGCGCCGACTGGACCGACTACGGCAAGGACTACTACGCAGCGGTGTCCTGGGAGAACGCACCGGGCGGCAAGCGCTACATGATCGGCTGGATGAACAACTGGGACTACGGCCAGTCCATCCCCACCTCCCCCTGGCGCAGCGCGCAGAGCGTTCCGCGGGAAATGGCCCTGCGCACGATCAACGGCCAGACCCGGCTGACCAGCAAGCCGGTGGGCAGCCTGGAGTCCCTCCGCCAGCAGCACCCGGTGACGGCGTCAGGCGTCACGGTCAAGAGCACCTCCAAGCCGCTGATCAGCCGCGCGGCCAAGGGCAAGGCACTCGACATCGAGGCGACCTTCTCCCTCAAGGACGCCGAACGCTTCGGCCTCAAGGTGCGCACCGGCGCAGGCGGCGAGGAGACCGTCATCGGCTACGACACCACGACCCAGGAGCTGTACGTCGACCGCACCCGCTCCGGCGCCGGGGACTTCAACAGCACCTTCCCCGGCGTCCAGACCGCACCTCTGAAGCCCAAGAACGGCAAGGTCAAGCTGCGTATCCTCGCTGACTGGTCGTCCGTCGAGGTCTTCGGCGGCAACGGCGAAGCGGTGATCACCGACCAAATCTTCCCCGACCCCTCCAGCACCGGCGTCGAGGTCTTCGCCGAAGGCGGCACCGTCACCCTCAACCACATGCAGGCGTGGCAGATGAGGTCCATCTGGAGGTGACGAGCCGCAGGCCAGTGCGCCAGGCCACTGGGCGCGACTTCCGGTGGGCGGTTTCGGCCGCTCGGCTCCCGGCGAGGCAGGCGCCAAGGAAGCGGCGTGACAGCTACGTCGGAGCATCGCGTGGTCACCGCCCGATACGAGTTGGATGTCGGTCCGCGCCCAGGCCGCGCGGGCCCGGTGGAGCCGGGTGCTGTCGGTGGACAGCGGCGACCCCGGACGACGGCTGTTGGTGACCGTGCTCACGGCTGTATGGGGCGTACGGCTGGCGGCCACATTGCCCGGCTGCGAAGCGTCCGTAGATGTACGTGGGGCCGCCCCGGAAGTTCTCCTCGCCGACGTGAGGGAGGGGCCACGCGATGCCCTTGTGCCACACGTGGTCGTGGGGACGGAACAGGCTGACCACCTTGCCGGCCCGGGTGCGCAGGGGGTGGATGGAGGGCTTGGGTGATTCCAGTTGGACGGTGTCCGGCTGGTACACGTCGTGGAACAGCTCGGTGTCGCCGTCGCGGACCGTGACTGAGGCGCCGAGGTCGTGGCGGATCTCAAGAGCGTTCATACGAGGGTTTTTTTGACCGGTTCCCACGGCACGGCGCTGCCGTCCATGCTGACCGCGAACGGGTCGTCGTCGGTCAGTTCGCACGCGGCGACGGGGACGCCACGGAAGGCCGAGGCGTACGTCGCCGCCGCGAACTCCAGCGTGCGACGCGCGTCTTGCAGACAGATGCCGGTTTCCTGTCCGTTCTCCCAGGCGTCGAACGCCGGGCGTGGTGATGTCCTGGACGCCGGTGAGGAGCCGGGTCGAGGAGGTCGCGGTAAGCGCACAGGCGGTCTCGTAGGCCGTCCATGGTGAGGCGGCCCGACGGGCCAGTTCGGTGGGTTCGGCCAGTGGCACATCATCAGGAAGCCCGCCCCATCCATGCCCAGCTCACGGGCCGCGGCGATGTGGTGGGCAGAGATGTCGGCCTCGGTGCAGTGGGTGCCACACGCACGGAGCGGATGCCCGGCGAGTGAGCGCGTCGCAGGTCGTGCAGGGTGCCGATGCCGGGCAGCAGCAGGGTGGCAGAGAGTCGGATCGCTACCTCGGTCACCTCTGCCTGAATCATCGCCTCGCAAGTGCCACGCAGGCTCGAAGGGCTGGCCGGGAGCTGTGTCGAAGGATGAGTTACTCATGCTCAAGAATCTACAGAGGAACGACTTGATACTGAGTATCAATCGAGTCTAGAGTCTCGTATTGAAAGTTCGTTTCGAACGGGAGTGTCCTCATGAGCAAGATCTGGTTCGTCACCGGTTCCTCGCGTGGCTTCGGTCGTCAGTTCGTCCAGGCGGCCCTGGAGCGTGGTGACAAGGTCGCGGCCACCGCCCGCAACACCGACTCCCTGGCGGATCTGGTGGCCGCCCACGGTGAGGCGGTCCTGCCGCTGAAGCTGGACGTCACCGACAAGGCCGCCGCATTCGAGGCCGTCAAGCAGGCGCACGAGCACTTCGGCCGCCTGGACGTGATCGTCAACAACGCCGGACACGGCCTGTTCGGCGCGGTCGAGGAGCTGACGGAACAGCAGGCCCGCGGCCAGATGGAGACCAACTTCTACGGTGCCCTGTGGGTCACCCAGGCCGCCCTGCCCCTCCTGCGGGCCCAGGGCAGCGGCCACATCGTGCAGATCTCCACGGTCGGCGGCGTCGTCTCCTTCCCCAACCTGGGCGGTTACAACGCCTCCAAGTGGGCCCTGGAGGGCCTGACCGAGGCCCTCGCCCAGGAGGTCGCCGGATTCGGCATCAACGTCACCCTCGTCGAGCCCGGCGGCTTCGAAACCGACTGGGCCGGCTCCTCCGCCACCTTCGCCGAACAACTGCCCGCCTACGACGACCTGCGCGCCGCCGTCGCCGCCGCCTGGGGCGACGTCAAGTCCGGCGACCCCGCCGCAACCGGCCCGGCCCTGCTGAAGATCGTCGACGCGGACAACCCGCCGCTGCGGGTCTTCTTCGGCACCGCCCCCCTCCACCTCGTCCCCCAGGTCTACGCCGAGCGCCTGAAGACTTGGGAAGAGTGGGCGGCGGTTTCCGCCGAGGCCGAGGGCACCGCGGCCTGAGCAGCGCACGACAGCGACACGCCGCGAGCCGATCCGTGACGAGGTGGACGGTTCCGGCGGCAGCCCGCAGACATGAAGGCGGGCCCGGTGGTCAGGAGCCACTCGCGGTTCCCGAAGTGTCGCGGGCGGGCTCCGGCGCACTGTCGGGGCAGGTGCCGCCGATCTCGGCGTGGCCGGTCCGCCCGGCCGGGAGCGGTGAGCGGGCCTGCGGCCACCGTCACGTTCCCAGCTCGCGGCCCAGGGTTTCGTCGTAAGCGGTGCCGTCCCCGACGGCGGACTGGGTGCGGCCGAGCAGGTCCCCGGGGTCAAAGTGACCCTTACCTCGCATCCGCTGACGCGCTCCGTGGGAGTGACTCGAACGGCCGGCGTGGACAGTGTGGCCGCCGGGAGCCCGCGGTTTCTGATGCTCAGTATCAGATTGAGTCGCTGTTGTACTCTTTATTCATGACCGACTCCGCCCGTACCTCCGCCCAGTCCGCAGCCAAACCGCCCGGCCTGCGGGAGCGTATGCGCGCGACGGTCCGGAAGGAAGTCGTCGAGGTCGCGCTCCGGCTCTTCACCGAGCAGGGATTCGACGGGACGACCGTCGACCAGATCGCCGGTGAGGTCGGGCTGTCGCGTGCCAGCCTGTTCCGGTACTTCGGCACCAAAGAAGACATGGTCCTGCAGGGCTTGGAGGAGACCGGCCGTCAGATCGCGGAGGCGTTCGCCGCCCGCCCCGACACCGAGCGACCCTGGGAGGCGCTGCGCAGGGCGTTCGACGTCCTCACGCAGGCGAACGAGCAGGCGCCCGAGCAGGCACTCAGTTATCTGCGCATGCTCCAGGAGACTCCGTCACTGCGCGCCCGGCACTTCGAGAAGCAGCTGAGCTGGCAGGCGATGCTGGAGCCGGAGATTGCCCGGCGGCTGGGCGTCAGCGCCGACCAGCCGGAGGAGGTCGGGCCGAACGCGCTTTCCGGGGCTGCGCTCGCCTGTCTGGACGCAGCCGCGACGGGCTGGGTGGCCTGTGGGGGCGCCGTTCCCCTGGCCGTACTGCTCGACCGTGCGATGGGCACGCTGACGGAATAGTTTCACCAAGGCCCCCTGCCTCCTGGAGCCACGGGGGTAGGCAACGGGACGGACCGCCTGAAGTGGTGGTGTCTTGAGGAAACGCCGTGGTAGCGGCAATGTGGGCTTTCTCGGAGAGCAACGGGGCTTGTCCCTCGCGGAGTTGGCCGGGCAGGAGAGGCTGGCGAAGCTGACGCTCTCGAATCTGAAGCAGGGCGCGGGCAATCCCATGGTGGACACACTGTCTTCGATCGCCGTGGTGCTCGGCGTACCCGTGACCCGGCTGGTGGCCGAGTTGTCGGCGGCGAACCCCAGTCCGCGCTCGGCCGCCTCTGAGCGGATCCCAGCGATGCGTTGACCGCCGGTCGCGAAGCGGAGGAGAGGTTGTTCTCGACTCCCCGATAACGCTTGGCGTTCTGTGCCGGGCGTGCGTCGGGCGGCGTGCTGTTCTGGGACAGCGCCTGCCCCGCCGGGCGCGGGCGCGGCCCCCAGGAAGCGGTGTCGTGTGTCTCGCCGAGGCCGAGAAGCGCGGTGAAGCGGGCTTCGGCCCGGCCGATCTCACCGAGCTGAGTGAGGATCGAACTGGGGGTGGAGTCACCCACCAGCTTCTGCATCAGTGGGGTGCGGTCCAGGATCGCGTCCCGGATCGGTTGCAGAGCGCGCGGCGCGTGATGGAAGACCTGCCCGAGGGCGTAGGCGTGCTGGGACTGTCGGACGGTGTGCGGCTTGCGGGGGGCCTCGAAGGCGTCGAGTGCCTGGCGGACGGCGGCGTAGTCGCTCAGGTCCACCCCTGCCAGGCAGCGGCCGATGAAATAGCCGTCCTCGGCGCCCGCGCCACCGACGAACTGCTCGCCGACACCGACCTCGTCCTGCTCGACATCAAGTCGTTCGACGTCCGGACCTACCGCAGGCTGACCGGAGGAGACCTCTCCCCGACCCTCAACTTCGCCACCCGCCTGGACCGGCTCGGCATCCCGGTGTGGATCCGCTACGTCCTCGTGCCCGGCTGGACCGACGACCCGGCAGCGGCCGACGGCCTCGGCGCGTTCCTCGCCGGGCTGGGCAACGTCGACCGGGTGGACGTCCTGCCGTTCCACAAACTCGGCGCCCACAAGTACGACGCTCTGGGGATCACCTTCCCCTTGCGTGACACTCCCACGCCGGACCCGGACCTGACGGAGCGGGTGCGCGAGCAGTTCCGGGAGCACGGGCTGCGGGCGCTGTGACAGGGCGGCCTGGCGCAGCGTGATCGGGGCACAGATATCCAGAGCCCCCGACCGGCGGTGATCCGGTCGGGGGCTCTGGATTTCCGGGTCGGGCGCTCGCGCTCAGTAGGCGGAGGCGGGCCAGGTGGAGGCCACCGCCACGATGACGCCCACGTCCAGCAGCGCGCCGACACTGAGCCACGGATCAAACCAGATCGCCTTGAGGACGAGACCAGTTGCTGCCCCGACAACGGCTGCCGTGGGCCACCACTCGCTGCCCGCGAGCGTCCCCGCGCCGGCGACGGCGTACACGACGGCCGTGTACCAGGCGAGCGCGAGGGCCGTGGCCCTGGCCGGCGCGGGGGAGACATGAGCGGCTGCCAGAGCCCACGAGTGCCCGGGGTCGAACGGGGACGGTTTGTCCGGCTGCTTCGGCGCCGTCCAGACACCCGGGTGCAGCAGTCCGTGCACGATCAGGAACCCCGCCACCAGAAAGGCGATCATGGCAGCACCTCCGGTTCGCTCGGTTCCGTGCCGCCCATGTCGAGGCGGAACGGAGGGTAGGTGTCGGTCATCAGGGCGGTGCCGGCCGCCGAGGAAGAAGCCGACGACGAGGTAGTGCGGGATGGCCGGCAGCCACCACTTCACCGGCACCGGGCCCCGGGAGAGCCATTCGGGGTAGGTGATGTCCAGCCGGGCCGGGTAGTCGGGCCACTCACCCAGGCTGAACGGCGGGTGGCGGTCGGTCCGGGCCCGGAGCGACAGCCGCAGAGCCGGGCCCATGACAAGCGTGGCCTTCGACGGGGAGCTGCGAGGAGGGCCGCCCGGGGTCGAGGTGGGGGCCATCGGTCCCGGGCGGAACGACCGGCGCCGCGCTGCGGTCAGCTGTTGAGCAGCCAGGGGTGCGCGATTCCGTCCGAGGAGTGCGACTCGGGCGGAGGAGTCTCGTCGATATGGAACGTCAGGCTCACGTTTTTCCTTAGGTATCCATAGCGATTCGTCATCAGCCGGCGTCATGCGGTGTGCTCGGTGTCGGGGTCGTATGTGAGTACGTGGATCGAATGCGTGACCTTCCGCGGGGAGTGTCGTTGATCGGATGACAGCATCGCGGGCGGGAAGGGGGTGTCTGTGAGCCGGAAACTGCCGCTCGCCGGGGGCGAGACCGCCCGTACCGCGTGCGCCCGTGGTCTGCTGCGTACGGGTGTGGAGGAGAAGACCGGTGAAGTCCTGTCCGCTGCGGCGCTGGCGGGGAGGGTGGGCTGGGCTGCTGATCTGGTGTCGGGCATGGTCGCCGCGCTGCTGGCCGGGCACTGGAACGCCACCGATGTGGACGTGCTGGCCGCCGGTGAGGACGCCGGGGGCCGCCCGCTGCCGTCGAACGCCTGGATGGCCCTGCGCCGCCTGGGCTGGACGGTCGGGCCGGCCGAGGGCATCCGGGTCAATGACCGCATCGTGCGCATCGCCCAGGAGGCGGCCGGGCGCACGCTGCGCGCGGCGAAGTGGCGCGCCGACCTGACCGCCGGAGTGCTCGCGACCTGGCCCGCCGACCCCGCCAGGCGCACCCCGCAGGAGTGGGACCAGGTGCGGGAGGCGGTGCCCGGCGGGGAGTATCTGCCCTCCAGCGTTATCAGGGGCCGTACCCGGCAGATCACCGCGTTCGTCGCGCGGTACGGCCGGATGCCGGTGAACGTGTTCGAGCTGGAGGCTGCGCCCCGCATCGCACGCATGCTGTTGCTGTCCGCCTGTGACGGGCAGCAGGCCACCCTCGAACGCGCCGACGATGCGGGCCGGGCGCTGCTGCGGCTGCAACTGCCCACCCGCCCGGATCCACGGTCCTACAAGGACTGGACGTGGATCTCCTGCCCCATCAGCCTGCCACCGACGGTCCCCGCCGGTGCGGTGCTGCACCTGCCCACCCTGCGCATCCACCGGGGCCGGGTGCGGGCCGACCTCGCCTACACCCACGCCGCCCCCAAGACACGGCGCAGCGGACACACGGTCGCGCTCGGCGTGGACTGGGGCCTGAACACCCTGCTGTCCGCCGGGGCCGCCCGCCTCCACGCCGACGGAACGATCGCGGCCCTCGGCGCGGGGGGCATGTTCCGTGCGGCTGGTGTTCTTGCCAAGCAGCACCGGCTGCGCCGCCTGTCCGAGCACCTGCACGCCAAGGCCGATCACTACCAGCGGCTCATCGGCGACGACGAGCAGCACGCCCTGACGGCCAGGCACCAGGTTCTCGCCGAGGAGATCCGGCACGTGTCCGGGCGCCGGTCGAACCTCAACGACGCCCTGGCCCGGGCCGCGGCACGGTGGGCTGTCGATCAGGCTCTCGCCGCCGGGGCCACGGTCATCTACGTCGAGGACCTCCGCTCGATGGAGGCCCGCGGCATGGGCCGCACCATGAACACCAGGCTTTCCCAAGCCGTGCGCGGGCAGATCGCGGACCGGATGCGGCACCTGGCCGCCGAGGTGGGCACCGCCGTGGTCACCGTGCCCGCGAGGAACACCTCGAAGCACTGCCCGCAGTGCCTCGTCCCACTGCGGCACCGCAAGGCCCCCGACCGGCCCACCGTAGCGGGCTGGACGTGGGCCCTGTGCGGCTCCTGCGGCTGGCAGGGCGACCGCGACCAGGGCGCCTGGCGGCGCATCGCCGCCCGCGGCCTCACCCACCAGACCAAGACCGTCACCGACCGCACCAGCGGGGCCATGGTCATCCGCACAGTGATCGACAAACTCGAAGCGGGCGCGGTCATCACCCCCGAGCCCAGGACCAGCCGGACGGATCGCTCCAAGACCGGACCCACCCGGCAACAGACAGCACGCCCCGCGCCCAGGCGACGCAGGGCACCCTCCCCCGTCAGCCCCTCGGGTCCGGCGGGCCAGCGTCCGCAGGGACACGCTCACACGGACCGGACCCGGCTGCCCCGCGCGGCCGACCGGAACCAGGGCGTGACGACGATCAGCACACCTCACCGGCCGCGATGGGCGACGCTGGGCGCGGGTTTCCACCTGCACGCTCACGCCACCCCGCCACGGTGGGCAGACCCCATACCGGACACCACGTCTGACATGGGATCACTAAGCTAATCAGGGACGCTACGCATCCGCGCCATTCCTCCGGCGTGTGGCCGCCGGTCACAGCAGGCTGCTCCAGTACGGCCAGAAGCGGGTGAGGACGAGCAGTGTGATCACTCCGTACCAGGCGCCGAGCAGCATCCAGTGGGTGTCCCGCGCGACCTTCAGGACACCCTGTGGCACGGGGACGATTCCGCTTTCCAGGCAGTGCACGGTGACGTACCAGAACAGGGCGATGGTGACGACCCAGACGACAGCGCAGTAGGGGCAGATCTTGTTGAGCTCGTAGAGCGACTGCCCGATCAGCCAGTGGACGAACACCACTCCCACCAACGTCCCGGCGTCCAGCGCGAGCCACAGTCGACGGTGCAGGCGCGCGCCGGTGAGGACGGCGATGCCCAGGGCGGTCACGACGGCGAAGGCACCCAGCCCGAGCAGCATGTTGGGGAAGCCGAGCAGGTTGCCCTGCGGGCTGGACATGACGCTGCCGCAGCTCACGACGGGGGAGATGTTGCAGGGAGGTTGGTAGGCGGGGTCTTGGAGCAGCCGCCAGTCGTCCACGGTGAGCTGAAAGGAGGCGAGCCAGCCGACGGTCCCGGTGAGGGTCATCACCCATCCGGTTCGGCGGCCGGCGCCCACTGTGTGCTGGCGCCGGGTGGTCGTGGTGTCCGGTGCGAGGGAGGGGCCGTGACTCATGCGGCTCGCCGACGGGGTCGGCCCCCTGCCGTCGGGGCTGCCGTCGTCGGCGCAGACCGTCGCCGGTAGACGAGGTAGGGCCGGGCCAGGTATCCGATCGGGGCGCTCCACACGTGTACCAGCCGGGTGAACGGCCAGGCCGCGAAGAGCAGGAAGGCGGTCAGGGCGTGGAGCTGGAACAGCAACGGGGCTTCGGCGATGGCCTCCGGCTGCGGCTGGAGGACGAACAGGCCGCGGAACCATACGGAGACGGTGGAGCGGTAGTCGTAGCCGGCCCCGAAGACGTTGTGGGCGGCGGTGGCGGTGATCCCCAGCAGGACGGTGGCGGAGAGCAGGGGGAAGAGGAGCTTGTCGCTGCGGTCGGTGCCGAGTCGGATCGTGCGGGTCAGCAGTCGGCGGGCGCACAGCATGCCCAGTCCCGCGACCATGGCGATGCCCGCCACGGAACCCGCCCAGACAGCCGTGGTGTGGTAGGCGTGCTCGGTGATGCCGACGGCCTCGGTCCACGAGTCGGGGATGGCGAGCCCCACGACATGCCCGGCGATCACCATGAAGGCGCCCAGATGGAACAGCGGGCTGCCCCAGCGCAGCCGGCGGTGCTCGAGGAGTTGCGTGGTGCGGGAGGTCCAGCCGAACTGGTCGTGCCGGTAGCGCCAGACGTGTCCGACGGCGAACACCGCGAGGCAGATGTAGGGGACGGCGACCCACAGGAGCAGATCGGCGCTGCTCACCGAGGCGGCGGCCAAGGGGGAGTGTGCGGCGTTCATCGGGCGTCTTCCGTACGGCTGGTCGGGGTGGCAGGGACACGGGTCGGCGGGGCGGGCGTCGGCGGCGTGAACGTGCCCGGCGGGGCGAACTCCCCGTCTCCATAGGTTCCGTAGGGGTCGAGGCCGACTTCTTCGTTCGGTGGGCCCTCTGCGACGAGCTGGGCCACCGCTGCGCGGTCCGCCTCGGTGGGCGGCGGCAGGAGGGTGAGCAGGGCGGCCAGGACGTGCCGGTAGGCGGAGTCGGCGTCGGTCAGCGCCCGGTGGATCAGCTCCAGCCCGCGCCGGTGCTGGCGCAGCGGTGCCTCGCCGCCACGCGTCCCCACCAGGGCGGCGAACTCCAGCACGACCGGCAGGTGGTCGGGCAGTTCAGCGCCGTCGGTCTCCCAGCCTGCGGCCCGGTAGCGCTGGTTCAGGGTGAGCAGGGCCATGCCGCGGCGGCGCGTGTCGCCGTGCAGGTAGTACGTGAGGTAGAGGCTGCTCTTGCGGCGCAGGTCGAACATCTCGACGTAGTGCCGCTCCAGCGCCTCCGGGTCCTGGCCGGCGAACCAGGAGGTGAAGGCGGCCAGGTGCTCGGCGGCGGGCGAGGGCGCCAGCGCCTCTACGGTGGTCGTCAATACCGGTCGGGCTACGGCGAGTTCGGTGTCCGGATACTGCAGCAGCAGCGAGCACAGCCGCAGCAGCAGGGTGCGTGCCTCGGCCTCCTCGGGGGTGAGGCGAGCCGGGCGGTGTACCGCCGCGCGGACACGGGTGCGGACGAGGGCGGGAATCGATGGGGTTCCCGCCACGCGTTTGGTGCTGGGGGAGGGCAGCGGGCTCACGGACGGCCTCCGGCGGGGGCTTCGGGCGCACGGCGGCGCAGGGTGGGGATGCCGAGCATGACCTTGCGGGGCTCGGCGGTGTCGGCGGACTCGACCGGGCAGCGGTTCTCCATCGCGCTGAGCGCGGCGGCGTCCTCCTTGTGGGCGGCCGGGACGACGTACCGGTCCTGGTACTTGGCGATGGCGAGCAGCCGGTGCAGGTCCTCCGCCTCGCGTGCGGTGAGATCGACGGCCGCGAGTGCCGTCTCGTCGCCCGCCTCGCCGAGGGTGCGTTCGCGCATGTACGAGCGGAGCGCGGTGAGCTTCATCAGTACGCCGGCCACGACGTCGGTGTCACCGGCGGTGAAGAGTTCCGCGAGGTACTCCAGCGGGATGCGCAGCCGGGTGACGGCGGCGAAGACGTGGTCGGGGTCGTCCTGGTTTCCGCCCGCCGTGTCTACGGCGTCCAGGACGGGGGAGAGCGGCGGGACGTACCAGACCATGGGCATCGTGCGGTACTCCGGGTGCAGCGGCAGCGCGACCTTGTACCGCATGACCAGGTCGTACACCGGGGAGCGGCGGGCCGCGTCCAGCCAGTCGTCCGGGATCCCCGACTCCCGTGCGGCCGCACGTACTTCGGGGTCGTGTGGGTCGAGGAAGACACCGCGCTGGGCGTCCAGGAGGTCGTGCTCGTCGGGGGTGGCGGCGGCCTCGCCGACGCGGTCGGCGTCGTAGAGCAGCAGGCCCAGGTAGCGCAGGCGGCCGACGCAGGTCTCGGAGCAGACGGTGGGTTGGCCGGCCTCGATGCGCGGGAAGCAGAAGGTGCACTTCTCGGCCTTGCCGGTGGCGTGGTTGACGTACACCTTCTTGTACGGGCACGCCGTCACGCACATCCGCCAGCCCCGGCACTTGTCCTGGTCGACGAGGACGATCCCGTCTTCGACCCGCTTGTACATCGCGCCCGAGGGGCAGGCGGAGACGCAGGCCGGGTTGAGGCAGTGCTCGCACAGGCGTGGGAGGTGGAAGAGGAAGGTCTGCTCGAACTCGAACTTCACCTTCTCCGCCCACTCGCCGGTCAGGTTGGGGTCGTCGCCCGCGTTCTCGGGGGCGCCGCCGAGGCCGTCCTCCCAGTTGGCGCCCCAGGTGATGGCGGTGGGCTTTCCGGTGAGGACGGAGCGGGGGCGGGCGACGGGGATGTCCTCGCCGGCGGGGGCGCTGACCAGGTTGTCGTAGTCGTAGGTGACCGGCTCGTAGTAGTCCTCGATGCCCGGCAGATCCGGGTTGGAGAACAGCGACAGCAGCCGCTTCAGCCGTCCGCCGGAGCGCAGGACGAGGCGCCCGCGCTTGTCGAGCATCCAGCCGCCCTTCCACTGCTCCTGGTCCTCGTAGCGGCGGGGGTAGCCGACGCCGGGCTTGGTCTCGACGTTGTTGAACCAGGCGTACTCGACGCCGGTGCGGTTGGTCCACGTCTGCTTGCAGGTGACCGAGCAGGTGTGACAGCCGATGCACTTGTCGAGGTTCATCACCATCGCGATCTGTGCCATGACACGCATGTCAGTACTCCACTTGCTGGCTGCGGCGGCGGATGACGGTGACCTCGTCACGCTGGTTGCCGGTCGGGCCGTAGTAGTTGAAGGCGTAGGTGAACTGGGCGTAGCCGCCCGCGAGGTGGGTGGGCTTCAGAAGGAGCCTGGTCAGGGAGTTGTGGATGCCGCCGCGGCGGCCGCTGACCTCGGTCTTCGGGACGTTCACGTTGCGGTCCTGAGCGTGGTACATGTACACCGTTCCCTCGGGCATGCGGTGGGTGACCACGGCCCGGGCGGCGACGACACCGTTGCGGTTGTACGCCTCGATCCACTCGTTGTCCTTGACGCCGATCTTCTCGGCGTCCTCCAAGGACATCCAGATCGTGGGTCCGCCACGGGACAGATCGAGCATGTACTTGTTGTCCTGGTAGTTGGAGTGGATGGACCACTTGGAGTGCGGGGTCAGGTAGCGGACTGTCACTTCCGCCCGGTCCTTGTCGTGCAGGTGCTCGTCGCCGTAGTGCCGGGGAGTGTTCAACGGAGGCCGGTAGACCGGGAGTTGTTCGCCCAGTTCGGCGATCCAGTCGTGCTGGACGAAGAAGTGCTGGCGGCCGGTGAGGGTGTGCCAGGGCTTCTTGTGCTCGGTGTTGATGACGAACGGCGAGTAGCGGCGGCCGCCCGTCTCCGAGCCCGACCACTCGTACGACGTCATCACTGAACGGGGCTGGGTGCGCGTGTCGGCGAAAGTGATCCGCTCCGCCTCACGCTCGGCGGCGAGCTCGACCAGGCCCTCACTGCCGGTCTGCCGCTCCAGTTCGCGGAAGCCCTCGGTGGCCAGGCGTCCGTTGGTGGTGCCGGACAGGGCGAGGATCGCCTCGCACATGTGGCTCGCGGTGGCGAGCGAGGGCCGTCCGGCGGCGACTCCGTCCCGGACGGTGCCGTTGCGACGCCGCAGGTCCTCGATCTCCTGGTTCGGGTGGACGGTGACGCCCTTGGTGGTGGTGCCCAGGGTGTCAAGGAGCGGGCCGACGGCACGCATCTTCTGGGCGGTCGCGGCGTAGTCCCGCTCGATGACGACGAGCTTCGGCATGGTCCGCCCGGGGATGGGCTCGCACTCGCCGGCCTTCCAGTCCCGAACGCTGCCCGGCTGGGCGAGTTCGTCCGGGGTGTCGTGCAGCAGAGGCACGGCGAGGACGTCGATGCGGGTGCCGAGGTGGTCGGTGGCCAGTTCGCTGAACTTGTCGGCCATCGTGAGGAAGGTGTCGTAGTCGGTGCGAGCCTGCCAGGGCGGGGCGATGGCAGGGGTGAAGGCGTGCACGAAGGGGTGCATGTCCGTGCTGGACAGGTCGTCCTTCTCGTACCAGGTCGCGGCCGGCAGGACGACGTCGGAGAGCAGACCGGTGGAGGTCATCCGGAAGTCCATGGTGACCAGCAGGTCGAGCTTGCCCTCGGGGGCCTCCTCCCGCCACACCACCTCCTTCGGCCGGTGCTCGGGCGGGGTCTCCTCCGAGCGAACCGCCGCGTCGGTGCCGAGCAGGTGGCGCAGGAAGTACTCGTTGCCCTTGCCGGAGGAGCCCAGCAGGTTGGCCCGCCAGACGGTCAGCACGCGCGGGAAGTTGGCCGGGTCGTCGGGATCCTCGACGGCGAACCGCAGCCGCCCCGACTTGAGTTCCTCGACGATGTGCTCCGCGACCGGACGGCCCGCCCGCGCCGCCTCGTCCGTCAGGTCGAGCGGGTTTCGGTTGAAGCCGGGGTGCCCCGGCGTCCAGCCCAGGCGCACGGCCTGCGCCAGGCAGTCGGCGAACCCCTTGCCCTTGAACCGCCCTTCCCCGAGCGGGGACGCCAGCTCTTCGGGCCCGAACGCCTCGTAGCGCCACTGGTCGGAGTTGAGGTACCAGTACGAGGTGCCCGCCATGTGCCGGGTGGGCCGCTGCCAGTCGAAGGCGAATGACAGGTGCTGCTGGCCGGTGACCGGACGGACCTTCTCCTGGCCCACATAGTGCGCCCAGCCGCCGCCGTTGACGCCCTGACAGCCGGTCATCGTGGTCAGGGCCAGGAAAGCGCGATAGATGGTGTCGGAATGGAACCAGTGGTTGGTGCCCGCGCCCATCGCGATCATCGAACGGCCGTTGGTGCGCTCCGCGTTGCGGGCGAACTCCCGGGCGATCCGCGCCGCCTGCTCCGCCGGCACCGAGGTGATCGTCTCCTGCCAGGCCGGGGTGTAGGGCTCCGACGCGTCCTCGTACGACGACGGCCAGCTGCCCGGCAGATTCGGACGCCGCACCCCGTACTGAGCGAGCATCAGGTCGTAGACCGTTGTGACCAGGTGGCCGCCGATCCGGCGTACCGGCACACCGCGCACCATGACCGAGCCGCCCTCCGTGGTGCCCTCGTCGAAGCGGGGCAGCGCGATCTCGGCCGTGTCCTCCGCCCGCTCCAGAAGGCTCAACTCGGGGACGACGTCACCCAGTTCGAGATTCCAGCGGCCTCGCCCGGCTTCCCCCCACCGGAAGCCGAGCGAGCCGCCGGGGACCACGGGTTCGCCCGTGGCCCCGTCCAGGAGCACCGTCTTGGACTCGGCGTGCTCCGTGTCGTGTCCGAGATCGGCGGCGGTCAGGAACCCGTCCGGGACGAGCCCGCGCTCGTGCTCGCGCAGGGTCACCAGGAACGGCGCGTCGGTGAACTTGCGCATGTAGTCCTGGAAGTAGGGCACGTCGCGGTCGACGAGGAACTCACGCAGGATCACGTGGCCCATGGCCATCGCCAGCGCCCCGTCCGTGCCGGGGTGCGGGGCGAGCCACTCGTCGGCGTGCTTGACGTTGTCGGCGTAGTCCGGGCTGACCGCGACCACCTTGGTGCCGTTGTAGCGGGTTTCGGTGAGGAAGTGTGCGTCGGGCGTACGGGTCACGGGGATGTTGGATCCCCACATGATCAGGTAACCGGCGTTCCACCAGTCCGCGGCCTCCGGCACGTCGGTCTGGTCGCCGAAGACCTGCGGGGAGGCGATCGGCAGGTCGGCGTACCAGTCGTAGAACGACAGCAGGGTGCCGCCGATCAGGGAGTGGAACCGTGCCCCGGCCGCGAACGACGCCATCGACATCGCCGGGATGGGTGAGAAGCCCGCGACACGGTCGGGGCCGTACTCCTTGACCGTGTGCACCTGGGCGGCGGCGATCAACTCGCTCACCTCGTCCCAGTCGGCCCGCACCAGGCCGCCCTTGCCGCGGGCCCGCTTGTAGGCGCGCGCCTTCGCCGGGTCGGACGTGATCTCGGCCCAGGCCGCCACCGGGTCGCCCAGCCGCTTGCGCGCCTCGCGCCACAGCTTCAGCAACGCGCCCCGCACATACGGGTAGCGGACCCGGCTGGGGGAGTAGGTGTACCAGGAGAACGAGGCCCCGCGGGGGCAACCGCGCGGCTCGTACTCGGGACAGTCCGTGCCGATCGACGGGTAGTCGGTGGCCTGGTGCTCCCAGGTGATGATGCCGTCCTTGACGTAGACCATCCACGAGCACGAACCGGTGCAGTTGACCCCGTGGGTGGAGCGCACCACCTTGTCGTGCGACCAGCGGTCCCGGTAGAAGTCCTCCCACTGCGGATCGCCCGTGCCGAACACGGCACGCCCGTCGGCGGACACCTCGCGGCGGGTGAGCAGCCTGCGGGCGGCCAGCGGCCAGCTTTCACCGGCGCGCAGGGCCTCACGCCGTGCGTTCTGATCGTTCTCCATGGCCAGGAACGCTAGGTGGCGCGGACCCCCGTACACCTGGGGCCGGCGGTCCCTGCCGGATGACCTTCCGGCCCAATCCAGCTGGTCACAATAGGGTCCAATGGTCCCGGTGGTGGGTCCGGTCGGCCGGGGAGCCGGGTGCCGACGGCGTTGCATGCTGGGCATTGATCGAACCGAGGATGCCCATCTGTACGACCGCATTCCGTGCCTGCCAGGCCGCCAATTCCCCCGTCCCTGGCTGCCGCAGGTGTAGCGCGTACAGCGTGTGGCGCCCGTTCGGTCGTGCGTCCGGCCGCCCGTCGCGGCCGGACGCGCCGTCCTCGTCCCCGGCATCAGCGCCCGGGATGGGATACCCACCCGCATCGGCCGGCCGAGCCGGCCAGACCCGCAGGAGACACCGTCATGAGCGTGCTCACCCTCGCCTCGGCTCCCGAGGACGCCACGGCCCTCGAAAGCGCCGAGGCGCATCATGCCCGCCTGTCCGGGGAGCTGGCCGGACGGGTGAAGATGCTGCTCGCCGCCGTGGACGGCGGCCCGAGCGCAGCGGAGAGGATCCGCGCCGGGCTCGTGGCCTTTTGCGACCGTTCGCTGTTGCCGCACGCCGCAGCCGAGGAAGCCGCGCTCTACCCCGCCGCCCATGCCATGCCCGAGGCCCGCCTGCTGATCGAGAGCCTGATCGGCGAACACCGCTGCCTCGCGGCACTCGTGGAAGCCCTGCGCGCCGCACCCGGCCCTGCGGCTGCGGCGCCGGAGGCCCGGGCCCTACAGGTGCTCTTCGAGGAACACGTCGCCAAGGAGAACGGCCTCGTGCTGCCGCTGCTCGCCATGGCGCCGGAGGTCTCCCTGGCCGCGCTACTGGCGGACATGCACCATCGGTTCGCGAACGACACCCCCTCCCAGGGGGGCCAGGAAGACCACGACATGCAGGAACGGCAGACCGCTGAGACCGGAGGCTGCGGCGGGGCCTGCGGCTGCGGCGGCGCGGAGGAGACGGCCGAGCCCGAACTGGATGTGCGGGAGGTTCCGCACGCCCTGCGCCATGCCACGGTCTTCGGCGCGCTCGACGCCGTCCCGGCGGGAACCGCCATGCTGCTGGTCGCCCCGCACGACCCGCTGCCATTGCTCGCACAGATCGAACAGCGCAGCCCGGGTGTTTTCGCCGTGGAGTACCTGGAACGCGGCCCCGAAACCTGGCGGCTGCGGCTCAGCCACCGCTGACTCACGTCCATTCCCCGAGAAAAGAAGGACAACACGTCATGGACGCATCACGCCGTCGGGCCGGCACCCTGCTCGGGACGGTCGGTACAGCCCTGACAGTCGCGGGGCCGGTCATGGTGCTGCGCGGCCGAAGCGGCAGGAGGGAGATCCGTACCGAGCTGGCCGCCCAGAAGATCACCTTCCCCCGGCACGGGCTGCCCGCCGAACTGGCCGCCTATGCCGGCCACCGTGTGGAAACCGGCCCAGAAGCCCATGCCTACGCCGAGTTCATCAAGGGCAATCTCGCCCTTGCCACCGGTGGCCGCACGTATGCGGAGATCACCGCGGAGCTGCACGCCGCCGGAGGCGACGACGAGAAGCTCTCCAAACTGCGCCAGACCGCGTTCATGGGCCAGTCCCTGCGCGCCTCACTGATGTCCGCCTACCAGGCCTGGCACCTCACCACCCTGGTCACCGGCCTGGGAGCCGCACTGACCGGCGTCGGTGTCGCCCTGGTGGCCACCGCGGACGCCCTGGCCCCCCGCTCATCGAACCCTTCCTGAAGGGGACTTTCGGCCCTGTTGGAGAAGACCTTCGGCCGCCGCGCCGACCACCGCCGCCGGTGGATGCTGACGGCGACCGATCCGGAGGTATCCCGTGCACGACCACGTCGACCACCACCCTCGAGGCCGATTCCACCGCTGTCGCTCGCGGTGGGTGCCGCGCACGGTCCGGCCCGGTCACCGTCCGGCCGCCCGCCTCGTCTGCCCTGACTCCCGGGCGGCCGGACACAGCCTCAGGGCGCTGGGAAGGGCCGCGCGATGAACACCGCCACCCATGCCATACGCCACCAGCGGCATGACGCGGGGGAGCGGCCGTTCATCGTCATCTGGGAGTCCACCCGGGCCTGCCCGCTGGCCTGCGTGCACTGCCGCGCCGAGGCCGTGCCCGACCGCGACCCGCGCGAGCTGGACACCGCCGCCGCGAAGGACCTGCTCCACCAGGTGGCCGCCTTCGGGCAGCCCGCCCCGCTGTTCGTCATCACCGGCGGCGACCCCTTCCAGCGCTCCGACCTCACCGAACTCATCACCTACGGCCAGGAGATCGGCGTCCGGGTCGCGGTGTCCCCGTCCGGTACCCCCACGCTGGCACCGGAGCGGCTGCGGGATCTGCATGCGGCAGGCGCGGTCGGGCTCTCGCTGAGCCTGGACGGGTCCACCCCCGAAATCCACGACACCTTCCGCGGCGTCCCCGGGGTCTACCGCTGGACTCTGGACGCTTGGGACGCGGCCCGCGCCCTCGGTATGAAGGTGCAGATCAACACCACGGTCGCCCGGCACAACCTGCACGACCTTCCCGACATCGTCCGTCTGGTCGCCGAGCACGGGGCGATGCTGTGGAGCGCCTTCTTCCTGGTGCCCACGGGCCGTGGCCGCAGCCTCGGCGTGCTGACGTCCGGTGAGGTGGAGGACGTCCTCAACTTCGTCTACGACGTGGGCCTGACCGTCCCCGCCAAGACCACCGAGGCCCACCACTTCCGCCGTGTCGCCCTGCAGCGCCAGATCCTCGCCGCCACCGGCGACGACCACGTGCCGGTGCTCGAACTCGGTTCGCTGTACCGGGAGTTGCGTGAGCGGGCCGCCGAACTGGGCCTGGACGCCGGAGCACGCCGGGTACGGCGCCCGCCCCTGGACGTCAACGCGGGCCGCGGTTTCGTCTTCATCTCGCACACCGGCACCGTGCACCCGAGCGGCTTCCTGCCGCTGGGTGCCGGAAGCGTCCGGGAGACGCCGCTGACGGAGATCTACCGCACCTCGGAGCTGTTCACCGGCCTGCGAGACCCCGACCGGCTGGGCGGCAGGTGCGGTGCGTGCGAGTTCCGTCGGGTCTGCGGCGGCTCACGGTCCAGGGCGTACGGCGTCACCGGCGACCCGTACGCCGAGGAGCCATGGTGCGGCTACGTCCCCGGCTCCTTCCCCCACCAGCGGGAACTGGCCGCAACCCTGGGCGACAGCACTGAAACGGAGCCGCCCGTTCGTCCCCGTCCGACCGCTGCCCCGGGCGGCAAGGAGCGCCGTGTACAGCAAGAACGATGACCCGGCTGCGGGCGGTGGCAGCCCGCCCAACAGGTTCAAGGCGTCCGGCCTGCGCAGCCGCCACCTGGCCGCCCACGTCGTGGTCGCGGCCTGGGCGGTGCTCGCGCTGCTGGCGGCGACCGCACAGCAGACGCTGCCGGTGGCCCGCTGGCTGGCCATCCACCTGTTCCTGCTCGGCGCCGCCACCACCGCCATCGTGGTGTGGAGCGAGCACTTCGCCGTCGCCATGCTCCACGCCCCGCTGCCCGACCGGCGGTGGAGCAACGCCCGGCTGGCCGGCGTCAACATCGGGGCCGCCGGCGTCCTCACCGGCATATGGGCCGATCTGCCGGTCCTCACCGGTGCCGGCTGCGCGTTGCTGATCGCCGCGATCACCGCGCACCTGGTGGTGCTGGTCCGCATGGGCCGCGGCGCGCTCGGCGGACGTCTCGCCCCGATCGCCGACTACTACCGGGCCGCCGCGGCGGCGCTGGTCATCGGCGCCGTGCTGGGCTGGCTCCTGGCCACCGGCAAAGCCGGCCCGCAGCACTACACCGGGCTGAAGCTGGCCCATGTGCACGTCACCCTTCTCGGCTGGATCGGATTGCCCGTGCTGGGCACGCTGTTCATGCTGTGGCCCACCGTGCTGGGTGTGCGTATGGCCGAGCGCACCACCCTGCTGGCACGCCGGGTGCTGGTGCTGACCGGGGGCGGCCTGCTGATCGCGGTCGCCGGGCTGTCGGCCGGATGGCGTCCCGCCGCAGTATTCGGTACCGCCGGCTATGCGGCCGGTGTCACCGTCGCGGCGCAGCTGTTCGCCCGTACGGTGCGCCGGCGGCCCGCGATCTCGGCGGCCGCCGCGTGGATGCTGGCCGCCGCTGTCGGATGGCTGGTCGTCAGCGTGGTCGTGGACGTGGTCCTCCTGGCCGCACGGCCGCTCGGCGAGCTCCGCGAGGACATGGGATCCCTGGTCCCGATGCTGCTCGTCGGTCTCGTCGCGCAGGTCCTCATCGGCGCTCTCACCTACCTGCTGCCCATCGTGCTCGCCAGCGGTCCCAAGGAACGCGCCGTGCTGCGGGTGGTACTCGAACGGGGCTGGGTACCAAGGCTCGTCCTCCTCAACTCCGGCATAGCTCTGCTCGCGCTTCCGCTGCCCGGCCCCGTCGGCACGGCGGGCATGCTGCTGGCCGGGGCGGCCGGGGCCGCGTTCCTCGCGCTGGCGGTGCGCGTGATGGTCCGCAGCGGCCGGGGTCTCCTCCAGGACACGGACCGGGGCGCTGGCGTGTCGCGGCGCCCCGTCCTGTGGGGCACCGCCGCAGGTGCCGTAGTGACCGTGCTGGCCGTGCTCGTGGCGAACAGCGGCGACACCAGCGGCGGGGCGAGCGCCGCCGGGACGGCGGGTACGGGCAGCGGAACGATTCGCACGGTCGCCGTCACCCTGACCGACATGCGCATCCGTCCGGCCCGGATCGAGGTCGCCGCGGGCACCGCACTGCGGCTGAAGGTCACCAACGCCGACGCCCAGCGCCACGACCTCAAGGTCGAGGACGGACCCGCCACCCCGATGCTCGCCAAGGGCGACACCCGCGAGCTCGACCTCGGCCCGGTCACCGAGAACCGCGAGGCGTGGTGCACCCTGCCGGGCCACCGGGCGGCCGGGATGACCATGGACGTCGTCGTGAAGGACGCCACGGAAACCGACGGCGGCGGACACGAGGACCACACCTCGGCTGCCGCCGACGGCGGCGGCCTGGACCTCTCCGCCGACTTCTCCACCGGCTGGCAGGCACGCGAGGCCGACCTCGCCCCCGTGCCCGGCGGGACGGTGCACAAAGTCGAACTGCACGCCGCCCACACGACGGTGGAGGTCGCTCCGGGCGTGAAACAGCAGATGTGGACCTTCGGCGGCACCGCACCAGGGCCCACTCTGCACGGCAGGATCGGCGACGTCTTCGAGGTCACCCTCGTCAACGACGACCAGGGCATGGGCCACGGCATCGACTTCCACGCCGGCTCTCTCGCCCCCGACCGGCCCATGCGCACGATCCAGCCCGGAGAACGCCTGGTCTACCGGTTCCGCGCCGAGAAGGCCGGGGCATGGCTGTACCACTGCAGCACCGCACCGATGCTCCAGCACATCGGCAACGGCATGTACGGCGCCGTCGTCATCGACCCGCCGGGCCTGGCGAAGGTCGACCACGCATACGTGCTGGTCTCCTCCGAGCTCTACCTCGGCACGCCCGGCAGCACCGCCCAGGTGACGAAGATGCGTCAGAACACCCCGGACGCCTGGGTGTTCAACGGCATCGCCAACCAGTACGCCGAGCAGCCGCTGAAGGTGCAGGCCGGCGAGCGAGCCCGCTTCTGGGTGGTCGCCGCAGGTCCCAGCGACGGCATCGCCTTCCACGTCGTCGGCACCGTCTTCGACACCGTGTACAAGGAAGGCGCCTACCTGCTGAAGCCCGGGGATGCGGGCGGCGCACAGGTGCTGGACCTGGCTGCGGCGCAGGGCGGCTTCGTCGAGACGACGTTCCCCGAGGCCGGCCACTACGCCTTCGTCGACCACGACATGCGCCATACCGAGGCGGGCGCGCACGGCACGGTGGAGGTGAGCGACTGATGGACACCGTCGGTTGGTGGTCCGTGGTGCGGTTCGCACATGTGGCCGGCGCGGCCCTCTGGGTCGGCGGGCAACTGGCCCTCTCCCTGGTGATCCTGCCGCTCGCCCGCCACTTGCTCGCCCCGGAGGCCAAGGACACGTTCACCGCTGCAGCCGGCCGCCGGTTCGGGATACTCACCGGAGCGGTGTTCCTCCCCGTGCAGCTGGCCACCGGCTGGGCCATGGCCTGGCACAAGGGAGTCACGTGGGCTTCCCTCGCCGAACCCGGCTACGGCCGCACCCTGGCCACCAAACTCGCCCTGTTCGTGCTGGTGATGCTCGCAGCGGCTGGACACGGAATCGCCCACGCCAAGGGTCGCGCCGACCTGGCCCGCGCCCTCGCGGTCGTCTCCCTGGTCGGCTCACTCGGCGTCGTCCTGCTCGCGACGGCCCTGCCCGCCACTTGACCGGGGACCACGACGAAGAAGGAGGAGACATCATGCGCACCCAAGCAGTGCTGGACGCAGTCACCGTGGAATCGCTGCTGGCGGCCGCCGTATCAGCCCCGTCGATCCACAACACACAGCCCTGGCGCTTTCGCTTCGACCCCGACAGCCAGGTGCTGGAGGTCCGCTCGGTGCCGGAGCGGACACTGCCGCTGACCGACCCGATGCGCCGTGCCCAGTACTTGTCCGTCGGCGCGGCGCTCTTCAACCTCCGCCTCGCCGCCGTCCACCAGGGCCGGCGACCGGAGGTGAGGCTGTTGCCGGACCCGCACGACCTCGGCCTGCTGGCCGTCGTACGACTGACCGGCCCGCTCGGCACGGACGACCAGCCGGCGGCCCCTGGGCTCTACGAGGCCATCGCACGGCGCCGCACGAGCCGGAGGCCGTTCACCGGCCGCCCGGTGCCCGAACCGATCGTGGCGCAGATGACGTCGGCCGCGCACGCCGCCGGGGCACGCCTTCACCTACCGGACATCGCCGGGACACGGCGGCTGCTGCGCCTGACCGCCCAGGCCGAAGCACGCAATCACACCCACCCGGGGCGCAGCGCCGAAACCCGTAGATGGATCACAGCCCCGGGAGCGGACACCCTCTACGGGATTCCCGTCACCGCCCTCGGCCCGCCCGACGCCGGCGGGCGGGTGCCGATGCGGGACTTCACCGGCGCGCCGCCGCCCCTCCGGCTGCCGGCCCTGTGGTTCGAACGCCACGTCCAGCTGGCCCTGCTGTGGACGCCCCACGACCGGCGGGACGACTGGCTGCGGGCCGGTCAGGCCCTGCAGTACGTACTCCTCACGGCGACCGCTCACGGGCTGCGCACCTCGCTCCTGCACCAGGCCATGGAATGGCCCGACCTGCGGGCTGCGACGGCCCTCCCACGACACAAGCGGTGCCATCCGCACGTGCTGATCCGCTTCGGCTACGGCCCGGACGGTGCCGTCACACCACGAGGATTCGCCAAGCGGGCCCAGTAACGGCAGCACGGAGAGGTGGAGCGGGACCTCCTTCAGCAGGTTCAGGAGCGCTCCGCGCGGACCCACGCCGTCTCGCCGGAAAGGCGGTCACGCCTGCCTGAAGTGCCCACGGTCTCTTCTGCTCGCTCGACGCGCATCTGCCCATGGCAGTTTGGGGCCACCTCGCCGACCCGCCTCGAACGGACGGTGCGGACCCTGCACGCAGCGGGAGATCACGACGCGGGCCACGTGGCACAGCCCCAACCGGAGCCCGGCCGGCGTGCCTCACTCCAAACCGTGCGTTCCCTTCAGGCCGCGTCCGGTGACCAGCTCCGACTCGATCCGTACGAACACCGCGTCCTGCAGAGGCATCCAGGACGTGGGGCCGGACTGCGACAGCCGCTCGTGCTCGGCGGGATCGGTCACCACGGTGGCCCGGCCGGTGACGACGACACTCCAGCCGGACCGGGACACCGCGTCGAACTCGTCCGCCTCGAAGGCGACCACGACGCCGTCGACGGCGCGTACGAGGTCCGAGTCCGGCGAGGTCGACAGCAGGACGGAGGAGTCCGTGTCCAGGGAGAAGTTGATGGGGAGGACCGCGGGCAGGGCCTGCCGGGTGTAGACCACGCGGCCGACCGGCACCTTGGCGAGCAGGCGCAGGCACTCCTGTCGGTCGAGTCCGCGAAAGGCGTCGTTCTGGAACATCAGTCCATCGTCCCCGCGGTCGTCGTGCGGGGGGTAGGGCCGAGTGGCCCTACCCCACACCATGCGAAAGCGGCCCTCGTTGCGCGGGAGCCGCGCGGGCAACGCGGTACACGGGGCCGCGAGCAGGGACCGCCGGGTCCGAACCCAGGGACCCTCTGTCTGTCGGTAGGGACTCATGGCCCCATGCCTTGGTGAGCCCGGATGCGAAGAGTGGTGACCGGAAGGCGTTCCGCGGGCAACGGGCCCGCGGTGCACATGCGATCCCGGTCTCGCAGCACCACTGCGAAGAGGAAAAGGACGGACAACATGGTCCAGGAGTTGAAGCCGAAGAGCGGAAGCTCACCGTCGGGTGTGCCGGTGTCCCGCCAGGCATGGCTGATGCTGGCCCTGGCCACCGTCGGTTTCGCCGTGAACTTCTGGGCGTGGGCGCTGCTCAGCCCGCTCGGCCCCCGGTTCAAGGACGGCCTCGACCTGTCGTCGTTCGAGCAGTCGCTGCTGGTGGCGGTGCCTGTCGTGGTCGGCTCGCTGGGCCGCATCCCGGTCGGGGCGCTGACCGACCGGTTCGGCGGGCGGGTGATGTTCCCGATCGTGTCGGCGGCCACCATCGTGCCGGTGCTCTACCTCGGCCTGGCAGGGCACTCCTCCCTCGCGGCCTTGCTGTTCGGCGGCTTCTTCCTCGGCATCGGCGGCACCGCCTTCGCCGTCGGTGTGCCGTTCGTCAACGCCTGGTTCCCGCCCGAGCGGCGCGGCCTCGCCATCGGCGTCTTCGGCGCCGGCATGGGCGGCACCGCCATCAGTGCCCTGACCACGGTGAAGCTGGTCGACGCGAGCAGTATGTCCACCCCGTTCCTGATCACCGCCGCGGTGCTCGCCGTGTACGCCGTGACCGCCGCCCTGCTGCTGCGCGACGCTCCCGGCCGCACCGTGCCGACCGAGAGGCTGGCGCGCCGTCTGGCGGCGACGCTGCGGCTGGGAATCACCTGGCACGCATCCGCGCTGTACGCGGTCGCCTTCGGTGGCTACGTCGCGTTCTCCGTCTACCTGCCCACTTACCTCAAGACCGGCTACGGCCTGACTCAGGCCGACGCCGCCAACCGCATGGCCGGGTTCGTGCTCCTCGCCGTGGCGATGCGCCCGATCGGCGGCTGGCTGTCCGACCGCCTGGGCCCGGTCCGGGTACTGGCCGGCTCGCTGGCCGTGGTCGTGGCCGGTGCGGTCGTGCAGTCGTTCACCCCGGCCCTGGCACCGGTGGGCACGATTGCCTTCCTGGCCATGGCCGCCGCGCTCGGCGCGGGCAGTGGAGCGACCTTCGCCCTGGTGGCCAAGCGGACCCCGGCCAACCAGATCGGCTCGGTCACCGGTGTGGTCGGCGCCGCCGGCGGTCTGGGCGGCTTCCTGCCGCCGCTGGTGATGGGCTCGCTGTACGGCGAGTACGGGACATACGCCGCCGGCCTCGCCCTGCTCGCGATCGTGGCCGCCGCCGCGCTGGTCTTCACACTCACCGGTGTGCGCTCCGCAACCGAAGGCGGCGAGCGGAAGCCGCGCACCGGCCGTCGCCACGGGCACCGCACCGCAGGCACCACCGCGTAAGGACGAGCGACGAGAACGACGGGCCGGGAACAAGGGAGAAGACCGATGTGCGAGTACTGCGGCTGCCAGGCCCTGGAGACCATCGACGAACTGACCCAGGAGCACGAGGAGGTCGTCCGCCTCATCAGCCACCTCCGCCCGGCCCACCAGGCCGGCAGCGTTGCCCGGATGGCGGAGGTCTCCCGGGAGATCGCGAGGGTGCTCGGCCCGCACACCCAGGTCGAGGAGCAGGGCCTGTTCCCCGCCCTGGCCACGGACTTCCCCGACCGGATCGCCGCTCTTGAGGCCGAGCACCGTCGCATCGAGGCGGTGCTCGCCGAGGCCGCCGACGGTGCCACGCCCGAGGACCCGACCTGGCCGGACCGGCTGATGGAGGCGATGGCTCTGCTGCGCGACCACATCCTCAAGGAACAGGACGGCGTCTTCCCGGCCGCCCTCGCCAACCTCAGCACGGAGGAGTGGGAAGCGGTCGAGGCCGCACGCGTCACAGCGGGCAGCACCCTGTCCCGGTCAGCCCCCTGAAAGGCAGCCTCGTCCGCCTCCGGCAGGGCAGCAGTCCCGCAGGCTCCCTACCCTCTCTCACCGAGAGTGGGGGTACGGAGCTTTGCTGACTCGGCATGGTCACACGGAGCCGGGAACCGCCCTTGCACGCAGATGATCCCTGCCAAGCCCCGCATTGTTCGTGGTCTGGCTGTTGACCTTCCGGGGGGCGGCGGTCGTAGGGTCATGTGCTGCCGGAACCGATCGCAATTCGAACGGGCCCGCGGCGCCCGGGGCGGAGTGGCACGGTGAGCGTGGAGAGCAGCCGGGAACAGACGCGGACGGGCATGGACGGCGATCTGGTGGAGGCGCTGGTGCGCAGCCGCCGGTTCTTCACCCGGGCGGAGGTCTCCGACGACCTGCGCACCCTGTACCGAAACGGCGGCCGGGAGGCGGACGAGTTCTACCGGGACCGCTGGTCGCACGACAAGGTGGTGCGCTCCACGCACGGGGTGAACTGCACCGGCTCCTGCTCGTGGAAGGTGTACGTCAAGGACGGCATCATCACCTGGGAGGCCCAGCAGACCGACTATCCGTCCGTCGGCCCGGATCGCCCCGAGTACGAGCCGCGCGGCTGCCCGCGCGGTGCCGCCTTCTCCTGGTACACCTACTCGCCCACCCGGGTCCGCTACCCCTATGTGCGGGGCGTGCTGCTGCAGATGTATCGCGAGGCCAAGGCGCGCCTCGGTGACCCGGTGGCGGCCTGGGCGGACATCGTGTCCGACCCGGAGCGTGCCCGGCGTTACAAGGCCGCGCGCGGCAAGGGCGGCCTGGTGCGGGCGAGTTGGGAGGAGGCGGTGGAGATGGTCGCCGCCGCCCATGTGCACACCATCAAGGAGCACGGCCCGGACCGGCTGGCCGGCTTCTCGCCGATCCCGGCGATGTCGATGGTCTCCCACGCGGCCGGTGCCCGCTTCTACTCACTGCTCGGCGGCGCGATGCTGTCCTTCTACGACTGGTACGCGGACCTGCCCGTGGCCTCGCCGCAGGTGTTCGGGGACCAGACGGACGTACCGGAGTCGGGGGACTGGTGGGACGCCGGCTATCTGATCATGTGGGGGTCGAACGTGCCCGTGACCCGCACGCCGGACGCGCACTGGATGGCCGAGGCCCGCTACCGCGGCCAGAAGGTCGTCGCCGTGTCCCCGGACTATGCGGACAACGTGAAGTTCGCCGACGAGTGGCTTCCCGCGCAGCCCGGCACCGACGGCGCGCTGGCGATGGCCATGGGGCATGTGATCCTCAAGGAGTTCTTCGTCGACCGCAGCACGCCGTACTTCACCCAGTACGTCAAGAAGTACACGGATCTGCCCTTCCTGGTCGCCCTCGACGAGGCCGAGGACCGGCCGGGCACCTTCACGCCGGGCAAGTTCCTGACCGCCGCCGACCTCGGCGGCGAGTATGCGGAGGCCGAGCACGCGGAGTTCCGGACCGTGCTGCTGGACGCGGCCACCGGCCGGCCGGTGGTGCCCAATGGCACGCTCGGCGACCGTTACGGCGAGAGCGGCGCCGGCAAGTGGAACCTCGAGCTCGGCGACATCCAACCGTTGCTCTCCGCCGAGGGCGGCGACGAGGCCCCGGTGACCGTCGACCTGGCCCGCTTCGACGCCCCGGACGGCAGCGCGGCGCTACTGCGGCGCGGCGTACCCGTTCAGCGGGTCGCCGGGCGGCTGGTGACCACGGTGTACGACCTGCTGCTGGCCCAGTATGGAGTGGCCCGCGACGGACTGCCCGGTCGGTGGCCGTCCTCGTACGAGGATGCGGAGGAGCCGTACACCCCGGCCTGGCAGGCGGCGATCACCGGAGTGGAGGCCGGGAAGGCGGCGCGGATCGCGCGGGAGTTCGCGGCCAATGCCGAGGAGTCCGGTGGCCGTTCGATGATCATCATGGGGGCTGGTACCAACCACTGGTTCCACTCCGACACCATCTACCGCGCGTTTTTGACGTTGACCACGCTGACCGGCTGTCAGGGGGTCAACGGCGGTGGCTGGGCGCACTACGTCGGGCAGGAGAAGGTCCGCCCGATCACCGGCTACTCGGCGATCGCCACCGCCGCCGACTGGAACCGCCCGGCCCGGCTGATGATCCAGACCGCGTACTGGTACCTGCACGCCGACCAGTTCCGCTACGACCCGTTCTCCGCGGACACCCTCGCCGCGGCCGGTCCGGGCACGGGCGGTCCGTTCGCCGGGAAGAGCACGGCGGATGTGATCGCGCAGTCGGCGCGGATGGGCTGGATGCCGTCGTATCCGACCTTCGACCGCAACCCCCTCGACCTGGCCGACGAGGCCGACAGCGCGGGCCGTCCGGTCGCCGAGCATGTGGTGGACGAACTGAAGGCCGGGCGGTTGCGGTTCGCGGGCGAGGACCCGGACGCACCCGAGAACTTCCCCCGGGTGCTGACCGTCTGGCGGGCCAATCTGCTGGGCTCCTCGGCCAAGGGCAACGAGTACTTCCTCAAGCACCTGCTCGGCACCGACCACTCGGTGCGGGCGACCGAGGCGCCACCGGACGCCCGCCCCCGAGACGTGGTGTGGCGGGAGGAGGCACCCGAGGGCAAGCTGGACCTGCTGCTGTCCCTGGACTTCCGCATGACCAGCACCACGGTGTTCTCGGACGTCGTCCTGCCCGCCGCGACCTGGTACGAGAAACACGACCTGTCCAGCACGGACATGCACCCCTTCGTGCACGCCTTCAACCCGGCCATCGCCCCACCGTGGCAGACCCGCACCGACTGGGACGCCTTCCACACCATTGCCAAGGAGTTCAGCCGCCAGGCCGCCGATCACCTGGGCGTCCGCAAGGACGTGGTCGCCGCCGCGCTGCAGCACGACACTCCGGACGAGATGGCCAACCCGCACGGCCGGGTCCTCGACTGGAAAGCGGGGGAGTGCGAGCCGGTGCCCGGCCGCACGATGCCGAAGCTGGTGACCGTGGAACGAGACTACGCCGCCGTCGCCGACAAGATGGGTGCTCTCGGCCCCCTGCTGGACACCCTGGGAGCGACCACCAAGGGCGTCACGTTCAAGGTCGACCGCGAGCTGGAGTACCTGCGCCACAAGAACGGCACCGTGCGCGGCGGCACGGCCGACGGGCGGCCCTCGATCGCCCGTGACACACACGCCTGCGAGGCGATTCTCGCCCTGTCCGGCACCACCAACGGGCACCTGGCCACCCAGGGCTTCCACACCCTCGAAGCCCGCACCGGCACACAACTCGCGGACCTGGCCGCCGAACACGAGGGCAAGCAGATCACCTTCGCCGACACCCAGGCCGCCCCCGTGCCGGTCATCACCTCACCGGAATGGTCCGGCTCCGAGAGCGGAGGACGCCGCTACTCCCCGTTCACCATCAACGTCGAGCGCCTCAAGCCCTGGCACACTCTCACCGGCCGCCAGCACTTCTACCTCGACCACGACTGGATCACCGCACTCGGCGAACAACTCCCCGTCTACCGTCCACCGTTGAACATGCACGCCCTGTTCGACGAGCCCCGCATCGGCGAGACGGGCGAGCTCGGCGTGACGGTGCGCTACCTGACCCCGCACAACAAGTGGTCCATCCACTCCGAGTACCAGGACAACCTCTTCATGCTCTCGCTGTCCCGGGGCGGCCCGACCATCTGGATGAGCACGCAGGACGCGGCCAAGGTCGGAGTGAAGGACAACGACTGGGTGGAGGCGGTCAACCGCAACGGCGTGGTCGCCGCCCGCGCGGTCGTCTCGCACCGCATGCCGGAGGGCACGGTCTACATGCACCATGCCCAGGACCGCCTCATCGACGTGCCCCGCACCGAGACCACGGGCCGTCGCGGCGGCATCCACAACTCCCTGACCCGCCTGCTGATCAAACCCAGCCATCTGATCGGCGGCTACGCCCAGCTCTCCTACGCCTTCAACTACCTGGGCCCGACCGGCAACCAGCGTGACGAGGTCACCGTCATCCGCCGCCGCAGCAACCAGGAGGTGACGTACTGATGCGCGTCATGGCTCAGATGGCGATGGTGATGAACCTCGACAAGTGCATCGGCTGCCACACCTGCTCGGTCACCTGCAAACAGGCGTGGACCAACCGCACCGGCGTCGAGTACGTGTGGTTCAACAACGTCGAGACCCGCCCCGGCCAGGGCTACCCCCGCCGCTACGAGGACCAGGACACCTGGAAGGGCGGCTGGGAGCTGAACAAGAAGGGCCGCCTCGCGCTGAAGGCGGGCGGCCGGTTCAAGAAGCTGATCCAGATCTTCTCCAACCCGGTGCTGCCGTCCCTCGACGACTACTACGAGCCCTGGACCTACGACTACGAGACCCTGACCAACGCCCCGCTCCAGGAGCACACCCCGGTCGCCCGCCCCAAGTCCCTGATCTCCGGCAAGGACATGAAGATCTCCTGGTCCGCGAACTGGGACGACGACCTCGGCGGATCGGCTGCGACCAGCGAGCAGGACGTGTTGCTGAACGAGGTCTCGGAGAAGATCAAGTTCGAGTTCGAGCAGACCTTCATGTTCTACCTGCCGCGGATCTGCGAACACTGCCTCAACCCGTCCTGCGCGGCCTCCTGCCCCTCCGGCGCCATCTACAAGCGGGAGGAGGACGGCATCGTCCTGGTCGACCAGGACAAGTGCCGGGGCTGGCGGATGTGCGTGACGGGCTGCCCGTACAAGAAGGTGTACTTCAACCACCGCACCGGCAAGGCCGAGAAGTGCACCTTCTGCTTCCCCCGCGTCGAGGTCGGCCTGCCCACCGTCTGCTCCGAGACCTGTGTGGGCCGGCTGCGCTATATCGGGCTCGTCCTCTACGACGCCGATCGCGTCCTGGAAGCCGCCTCCACCCCCGAAGACACCGGCCTGTACGAGGCCCAGCGGAAGGTCTTCCTCGACCCGAACGACCCCGCCGTCGTACGGGCGGCGGAGCAGGCGGGCATCCCGCGGGACTGGATCGAGGCCGCGCAGCGTTCCCCGATCCACGCGCTGATCAACACCTACAAGGTGGCCCTGCCGCTTCATCCCGAGTACCGCACCATGCCCATGGTCTGGTACATCCCGCCGTTGTCCCCGGTGGTCGACGCCGTCCGCGACACCGGCCAGGACGCCGAGCACCACCGCAACCTCTTCGCCGCCGTCGACGCCCTGCGCATCCCCGTCGACTACCTCGCCCAGCTCTTCACCGCGGGCGACCCGGCCCCCGTCGACATGGTCCTGCACCGGCTGGCCGCGATGCGCGCGTACATGCGCGATATCAACTTGGGACGCGAACCGAACGAAGCCATCCCCAAGGCGGTCGGCATGACCGGCGAGCAGGTCTACGACATGTACCGACTGCTGGCACTGGCGAAGTACGACGAGCGGTACGTCATCCCGCCCGCCCATGCTGAACAGGCCCACAAACTGGAGGAGTTGGCCACCGAGTGCAGCCTCGACTACGAAGGCGGCCCCGGCATGGGCGGCTCCGGCCCCTTCGGCGAGACCTCCGGCGGCGCCGCCCCCATCGCCGTGGAGAACTTCCACGCCCTGCGCGACCGACAGACCTCCGACACCCCGGCCACGCCGACCGACAAAGCCACCCGCGTGAACCTCCTCAACTGGGACGGCAAGAGCTCCCCACCCGGCCTCTTCCCGCCGGCCGCGGACGACGAGAACGGCTCCGTGACATGAAGCACCTGGCCACGCATGCCCGCAACGCCATGGCCTGGCAGGCCCAGTCCCTACTGCTGGCCTACCCCGACGACCAGCTCCCCGACCGCCTCACCCTGGCACTCAAGGTCGCCGCCACTCAGCCGCGGTCGGTGGGACATCCCCTCGTGCGCTTCGTCGAACGCGTCGACCGCACCCCACTGACGGAGCTGGCCGCCACCTACGTCGCCACCTTCGACCACCGCAAACGCTGCTGTCTCTACCTGACCTACTACGCACACGGCGACACCCGGAAACGCGGCCTCGCCCTGCTACGGCTGAAGCAGACCTACACCGCGGCCGGATGGCACCTCGCCGACAACGAACTGCCCGACCACCTCGCCGTCGTCCTGGAATTCGCCGCCACCGACCCCGCCGCCGGAGCGCGCCTGCTCACCGAACACCGCGCCGGCCTGGAACTCCTCCGCCTGGCCCTGAACGACGACAGCTCGCCCTGGGCGCACATCCTGGACTCCGTATCCGCCACCCTGCCCGCCCTCGCCGGCGACGACCGCGAAGCCGTCATGCGTCTGGCCGCCCAGGGCCCGCCCGAGGAGCAGGTCGGACTCGACCCGTACGCATCCCCCGTCTTCCTGCCCGACCCCGTTGTAGGAGGTCCCCGATGACGGCACCCGCGCAGCCCCACACCCTGGCCGCGGAGGCAGGCACCGGTGGCAACCTCCTGTGGGTCGCCCTGCCCTACGTCTGCCTCGCGGTGTTCGTCCTCGGCCACGTCTGGCGCTACCGCTACGACAAGTTCGGCTGGACCACCCGCTCCTCCCAGCTCTACGAGAACCGACTGCTGCGCATCGGCAGCCCGCTCTTCCACTTCGGAATCCTCGTCGTGCTCCTCGGCCACATCGGCGGTCTGGTCATCCCCAAGAGCTGGACCGAGACGATCGGGGTGAGCGAGCACACGTACCACATCGGCGCGGTCGTCCTCGGGACCATCGCAGGCGTCGCCACACTCGGCGGGCTGGCCATCCTGATCTACCGGCGTCGCACCGTAGGCCCGGTCTTCTCCGCCACCACCCGCAACGACAAGGCCATGTACGTCTCTCTGACGGTGACCCTCGTGCTCGGCCTGTCCGCGACGGTGGCTGCCAATGTCGTCGGCGGCGGCTACGACTACCGCGAAACCATCTCCCCGTGGTTCCGCTCCATCTTCTACTTCCAGCCCGATCCGGACCTGATGACCGGCGCCCCGGTGCTGTTCCAGCTCCACGCCGCAAGTGCCCTGCTGCTGTTCGCGGCCTGGCCCTTCACCCGGCTCGTCCACATGCTCACCGCGCCGCTGGGCTATCTGACCCGCCCCTACATCGTCTACCGAAGCCGCGACGCACGGCTCGGCGCGCGCCGTCCGCGTCGGGGCTGGGATCGAGTGGGGTCGTGAACGGCTGGTCCACCGACCAGAGCGGAGAGACGCGCGTCGACACCGATCGTTGAAGGTGCGCGTCATGCTTCTGCCTGGTCATGAGTGTCCGCGACCGTATCGCCCGCGATCTGCACGACCTGGTCATCGACGACTTGGAGAGCAACCACCGAATCCCTTGGCTTCACCCCGGCGCTACGTATGACCGGCCTGCTCGACAACGCGGTTCCGCACTGGCCAACCTCCACTCCCGGGCTCAGGAACTCGGCGTCACCGTCATCCGCGTTCCGAAAGATCCCAGAAGCCGCGGTCTACTGGGCCGCTGTGGCTGCCTGGCCGTAGTAGGCGGTGCGCATCAGTTTCTGCATGTCGTCGAGCATCGGCATGCGCGGGTTGGCGGGCGCGCACTGGTCTTCGTAGGCGTTGAGGGCCTGTTGGGGCAGGGCCGTGAGGTAGCTCTGCTCGTCCACGCCCAGGGCCTGGAACGAGGGCTCGATGTCCACGGCGGCACGGAGCCGTTCCACGGCGGAGGCCAGGGATTCCACGCCCTGTGCTGGGGTGGCGGCGGGCAGGCCGAGTGTGCGGGCGATGTCCTGGAAGCGTTCCGGGGCGCGGTAGCTCTCGTACTTGGGCCAGCCGGTCAGCTTGGTGGGCACGGTGCCGTTGTAGCGGATGACGTGCGGGAGCAGGACCGCGTTGGTGCGACCGTGGGCGATGTGGAAGGTGGCGCCGAGGGTGTGCGACATGGCGTGGACGATGCCGAGGAAGGCGTTGCCGAAGGCCATGCCCGCGATGGTGCCGGCGTTGTGCATCTTCTCCCGGGCCTCGGGGCTGCCCGCACGGTCGTTCACGGCTGCGTCGAGGTGATCGAAGATGAGGCGGACGGCGTGCAGGGCGGGTCCGTCGGTGAAGTCGTTGGCGTAGACGGAGACGTACGCCTCGATGGCGTGGGTGAGGGCGTCGAAGCCGCTGTCGGCGGCCAGGGCCGGGGGCAGTTGGGCGGTGAGCAGGGGGTCGACGATGGCCACGCTGGGGGTGAGGGCGTAGTCGGCCAGCGGGTACTTCTTGCCGGTGGCGGGGTCGGAGATGACGGCGAACGGGGTGACCTCGGCGCCGGTTCCCGATGTCGTGGGGATGCACACCAGCCGGGCACGCTTGCCCAGGACAGGGAAGCGGAAGGCGCGCTTGCGGATGTCGGAGAACTTCTGCCGCATGTCGGCGAAGTCGATGTCCGGGTGCTCGTACAGCAGCCACATCACCTTCGCGGCGTCCATCGGGGAGCCACCGCCGAGCGCGATGATCGTGTCCGGGCGGAAGTCCCGCATGAGGCGGGCGCCGTGCTGGACGGAAGAGATGCTGGGCTCGGGTTCGACGTTGTCGATGATCTGCAGGGTCACCGGCTCGGGTCGGCGTTGCAGGACTCGGCTCACCCGGTCGACGAAGCCGAGTCGGGTCATCGTCGCGTCGGTGACGATCGTGACGCGGTGGACGTCCGGCATGGAGGTCAGGTAGCGGATGGCCTGCGGCTCGAAGTAGATCTTCGGCGGCACCTTGAACCACTGGAGGTTGTTGTGGCGGGTGCCGACCCGCTTGACGTTCAGCAGCTGGGCGGCGGTGACGTTGTTGGACACCGACGTGCTGCCCCAGGATCCGCAGCCCAGCGTCAGTGAGGGCAGCAGGCTGTTGTAGACGCCGCCGATGGCGCCCTGGGAGGAGGGCGAGTTGACGATGATCCGTACGGTCTTCATGCGACGGCCGTACGCTTCCGCGAGCTCGCGGTCCTCGGTGTGGATGACTGAGCTGTGGCCCTGGCCGTGGAAGGCGACCATGTCGGCGGCCAGATCGAAGCCCTGGGCCTGGGAACCCGCGCGGAGCACGGTGAGCACCGGGCACAGTTTCTCTCGGGTCAACGGCTCGTCCGGGCCGACCCGTTCGGCCTCGACCAGAATGACGGACGTGTCGGCAGGCACGGTGAACCCGGCCTGCTCGGCGATCCACACCGGGCTCTGCCCGACGGCCGCGGCGTTGACCTTGGGCTCGCAGCCGCTGCCCGCCGAGCCGACGGGAAACAGGAACGCCTCCAGCTTCGCCTTCTCCTCGGCGGACGCCAGGTGGGCGTGCAGGGTGCGGAACTCGGCGAGCGCCGCGTCGTAGATCTCGGAGTCGAGGATGACGGCCTGTTCGGAGGCGCAGATCATGCCGTTGTCGAAGGACTTGGACAGCACCAGGTCGTTGACGGCCCGGCGCAGCTTGGCGCTCTTGTGGACGTACGCGGGGACGTTGCCGGCGCCGACGCCGAGGGCGGGCTTTCCCGCGGAGTAGGCGGCCTTGACCATGGCGTTGCCACCGGTGGCGAGGATGAGCGCGACGCCCGGGTGGTGCATCAGCGTGTCGGTCGCCTCGAGGGAGGGGGTCTCGATCCACTGCACGCAGTGCTCCGGTGCCCCTGCGGCGATGGCCGCGTCGCGGACGACGCGGGCCGCCTCCGCGCTGCAGCGCTGGGCGGAGGGGTGGAAGGCGAAGACGACCGGGTTGCGGGTCTTCAGTGCCATCAGGGCCTTGAAGATCGTGGTGGAGGTGGGGTTGGTGACGGGCGTGATCGCGCAGACCACGCCGACCGGCTCAGCGATCTCGACGATGTCCTCGATGTCGTCGCGGGCTATGACTCCGACGGTCTTCAACTGTCGGGGGTGGTGGGCTTGCCGTGGTCCTTACCGGCCATGAAGATACGCCTCCGTCGTCGAGTTCGCAGCGTGGGTGAGGAACGGCACTGTGGGGGATCAGTACCGCTCCCATCACCACTGTCGCTCCTGACAGGCCCGGCACTCAGGCGCCGAAGGTCCCCGACGGTGTCCCTATCGGCCCCAATCCGGCGGACCGGTGAGGCTCCCGTGAGCTCCGAAGGCAGGGAGGAGACGAGCACCCCCCGGGGCTCCGACGACGCAGGGCCCGGAAGGAGGGCCGTGGAGCCCAAGGAGAGGGCCCATCCGGCCCCTGTGCACCGCCTGGAGTTCGTACCAGGCTTGACGGAGGACACACGTACACCTAGGAGGCACAGGCCGTGGACCGACACGTAGTCGCGGGGATCGACCCTTCTCCCGAGAGCCGCGCCGCCGCTCACTGGGCGTCCCGGGAAGCCCTGCGCCGTGGCGCCACGCTGCGGCTCGTGCACGCCTGGCAGCTGCACCCGCGTCCCGCCGCCAATGTGCCCATGGACATGACCGAGCGAAGCTGGGCTCGGCAGATCCTGTCGGAGGTGTCGGACAGCGTCCGCGCCGCGCACCCCGGGCTGCAGATCGTAGAGCAGCAGGTGAAGGACTCCCCAGCGGCTGCCCTGCTGGCAGCGGCGGAGGGCGCAGAGCTGGTGGTGCTCGGGTCCCGCGGGCTCAGCGGTGTCACGGGGTTCCTGCTCGGCTCCGTGTCCGCGAAGGTCGTCGCCAGGTCACCGCGCCCTGTGGTGCTGGTCCGCGAGGGTGAGAGCGCCGCCGGCGAGCACTTCTCGCCCCTCGCCGGTGTTTCGCCCGACGAGATTCCCGAGACCCCGTACCGCGACGTCGTCCTCGGCCTCGACATAGGCCAACCCTGCGACGAGCTCATCGAGTTCGCCTTCGAGACCGCCCGGCGCTGCGGTGCCGCGCTGCGCGTGATCCACACCTTCAGTTTCCCGCCGGGATACGCGATCGCCGACCGGGTCGCCCCGCCGCCCGGCCCGGGGCTGCTCGCGGAGCGCGAACACGCCGTGGTCGCGACGCTGCGTCCGTGGTGTGAGAAGTTCCCCGAGGTCGCCGTCACCGAGACCGTCGTCGAAGGCAGGGCGGGTACCGAACTGTCCCGCGCCGCTTCCGGGGCGTCGCTTGTCGTCGTGGGACGCCGGATCCGGGACAGTCGTCTCGGTGTCCACACCGGTCCGGTCGCCCACGCGGTCCTGCATCATGCAGGCTGCCCGGTGGTTGTCGTCCCGCACGCCTGAACCACGGCCCGGAGCGGGACTCCATAGTAGAAGCTGGAGCGGGCGATGCCCAGGATGGTGCACAGCCGCTTCACGCCGTAGCGGCGGTGGTGGTCGGCGACGAACTGGAAGCGGTTCAGGAGCCGTAATTAACTACTGCCTGAGTTGATGTCGTTGTCGTGGTGCTCGATCACGCGCTTCAAGGCTTCGAGCGTGCGGGGCGGGTGGGTCCGACGGAAGACGAGAACTCTGGCGAGCTCGGGTCCGGCGAAGGCCAGCATCGGCTTGGATCTCCCGGCGTGGTAGCTCAGCACGTTGCGTTTGCGGCCCATGAGTTCGGCCGCGAGGGTCAGTGTGACGGTGTTGCGACTGCGTAGCACGGCGGTCAGGACGCGGTGGCGGTGATCGAGGGTGCCGAAGCCGGGGTTGCGGCCGCGGCGGTCCCTGTCTGCTCTCTGGCGTTCGGCTTCGGTCAGGACCTGTTGGCATGGTTCGAGCTGGACCACGAGCTGTTGCGCTGGCTGCGTCCGGCGGCCGTGCGCAAGGGCGTCGATCTGCAGGGGGAGGTCAAGGTTCAGGAAGTGCGATGGGCCGTGACCAGGAGGGTGGCGGCGCAGCGAGGCCCAGCGGCCCGTGAGGGCAGTAGGTCAATGTCGATGCCGGTGAATCCGGCCTCGTCCAGGAGCTTCACCCACACGCGATCCTGAAGCACCCAGCGGCGCATCGTGGTCTCCTTGCCCTCGGAGGTCCGCGCCGGGATGTCGGCAGCCACGACGTCCGGCTGCGCGGGCCGGCCGCTCAGATAGTGCGCCAGGGTGGAGAACACCAGGCGGCCGCCCGGGCGCAGGGCGGCTGCTGCCGCCGGCAGCAGCGAGTGCGGGTCGGTGAAGTCGACGGCGCCGAAGACGCTGTACAGCACGTCGTAGGTGTCACGATGCGCTGTCGCGGGATGTGTCGACCACCTCAACAGCCCGACAACGGAGCCGGGAGAGCCCTGTGCGGAATCGTTCCTGGCCTGTCTGGGGTGCGAGAACACCCGGGCACTGCCGCACCAACTGCCTTTGCAGATCCCGGAGTTCACGCATGACCAG
Source organism: Streptomyces sp. NBC_00019 (assembly GCF_045041015.1). Taxonomy (NCBI): domain Bacteria; kingdom Bacillati; phylum Actinomycetota; class Actinomycetes; order Kitasatosporales; family Streptomycetaceae; genus Streptomyces; species Streptomyces sp. NBC_00019. The sequence continues at coordinate 169,021 of NZ_CP108302.1, read as the reverse complement.
CACTCGTTCCCTCGTCCGTCGCGCCGGCCTCGTCGCCACGGCCGTCGCCGCCTCGCTCGTCCTCGCCGCCTGTGGCAGCGAGGGCGGGTCCGACAGCGGCTCGGCCGCGCAGACGTCGGCCTCGGCCGGTGCCGAGGACACCGCCGGCGCCCACAACGACCAGGCCGTCTCCTTCGCCCAGGGCATGATCCCGCGCCACCAGCAGCCATCCAGATGGCGAAGATGGCCGCCACTCAAGCGTCCTCCGCCGAGGTCAAGGACCTGGCCTCGCGCATCGAGAAGGCCCAGGACCCAGAGATCAAAACGATGTCCAGCTGGCTGAAGGCGTGGGGCGAGGACGTGCCCTCCTCCATGCCGGGCATGGACCATGGCATGGACCACTCCAGCAGCTCCGACATGCCAGGGATGATGGACACCCAGGACATGGACGAGCTGATGGACGCGTCCGGCAAGGACTTCGACACGATGTTCCTGACCATGATGGTCGAGCACCACGAGGGCGCCGTGGAGATGGCCACCACGGAGAAGGAGAAGGGCCAGTACGGGCCGGCCAAAAAGATGGCCGACGACATCATCACCGCCCAGAACGCCGAGATCGAGGAGATGAACAAGCTCCTCGGCAAGAGCTGACGACACCCGCTCGGGGGCATGTGCTGCGCCCGTCCCTGAGCCCTGCTCGCCACTCCTCCTCGAGCCTCACCGAGAAATAACCGAGAGATCCTCAGCATGAAGATTCGTTCCCGCGCGGCCACCGCCATCACCAGGGCCGCCCTCGCGGCTGTCCTGGCCGCGTGTTCCCCCAGCTCCGATATCTCGTCCGACACGGCGTCGGCCGACGGCTCCGGCAGCCTCGCCGTCAGCCACGTCCACGGCCTGGGCGTCGACCCGGCCGACGGACGCCTGTACGTCGCCACCCACGAAGGCGTCATCGCCGTGGCCGACAACGGCACCGCCGAGCGGGCCGGTGACACGGCCGACTACATGGGCTTCACCGTCATCGGCCCAAAGACCTTCCTCGGCAGCGGCCACCCGGCCAAGGGCAGCGGTGGCCACGGCAACCGCGGGCTGATCCAGTCCACCGACTCCGGCAGGACCTGGAAGACCCTCTCACTGGGCGGCACCACCGACCTCCACTCCCTGGAGTACGCGCACGACACCGTCTACGGCTACGACAGCACTCGCGGCGTGCTGCGCGTCAGCACCGACCAGAGGTCCTGGGACAACCGAGCCGAGCTCGACGCCCTGGACATCACCGTCAGCCCGAAGGACCAGGACGTCGTGCTGGCGACCACGGAGGATGGCGTCGCCGCGAGCACCGACGGCGGCCGGACGTTCGGCACCGGTTCCGGGCAGGTCCTGGCTTCACTGTCCTGGCCCGCGACCGATGCCCTGTACGGCGTCGACCTCGCCGACGGCCTGCACCGCAGCACCGACACCGGCGCTACCTGGAAGAAGACCGGGACCGTTCCGGGCGGGCGGCTCCAGGCCCTGACCGCCGTCGACGCCAAGCGCATCCTGGCCGCGACACAGGACGGCGTGTACGAATCCCGCGACGGCGGCAAGACGTTCAGCGAACGCCTGCCCGTGTCCACCACGGTCGGGCACTGAACGCCGGGGAATGCGGCATCAGGGTCTGCTCCATGCCGAGGCCGCTGAGGGCCACGAGCACAGGGTCTATGCGAAGAGCTGGAAGAACGGAGGGAAGGTTCCGAGGATCCCGAGGGCGATGAGCGCGAGGCTGATGAGGAGTGCCCGTACTGTTTCGAACGGCTTGTTGCGCAGTGCGGCATAAAGGACGGCCCAGGCCAGCAGCCACACGACCACGGCCAGGATGGTCTTGCCGGACAGCGGACCGACCGAGTCACTCCACTCCAGGCCGTCGTGCACCGTCGTGCTGGCCTCGGCGAGCGTGGTGAGGACGCCCAGTGCGGTGCATCCGACGCCTGCGGCGATGATCGCTGCCGAGATCGGCCCCTCCACCTTCTCGCTGAGGGGAAACTCCTCTTCCCGTCCGCCTCCGGACGGTGTCGCCGCATTCTTGGCTTCCATGCCCGCGGCCTCCTTTCAGGACCTGGTCACACGACGGGTTCCACTTTGGTGATGAAGGCGCCGAATGCCCCGGCCACCGCCGCGAAGACGAAGGCGAGAACGAACAGGGTGATGGTGGTGCGGCGGACCCGGTTGTGCCGGATCAGGCCGGGGCCGTAGTACCAGACGATGAAGACGACGGCGGTCGCCAGGATCGGGCTGAGCCAGGCGATGTGCTCCTTCCACTCCATGCCGAACTCGTGCCAGTCCGCCGTGTCCGGATCGGCGAGCAGCTGTGACCTGGGACTGTCCGGGGTCTTCTCCCGGTACCAGGGATAGACGACCCAAGTGCCGGTGATCACAGTCGCCCATGCCGCCACCGCCATGGCGGTGACACCGATGCGCACCCGCCGCATCCGCTCCACCACTCCCACGCGCGTCATCAGGGCAGGCTTGAGGCTGTACAACTCGGCAAGCCCGCCGGCGAAAGCGAGCAGGAATGCGGCGCCGAGGATCATGCCGTGGACGAGGGTCCACCACTCGCGCTCGGTGAAGTTCACGGGCCATCTCCTGTTCGCCCTCGGAGCCGACGCTGCCGTCGGTGTACTTCTCCGTTTCGATAATGATAGAAAAGTGGCAATTTGCTCGATTAAGGGATCAGTGATGACGTTATCGCCATAGTTCGGCGCAGCTGTGCGGGCGCGCCGGGACTACCGTGAGGAGAGGCGGGCCACCGTTGCGCCAGGCCGGCCGACTCCCGGAGGGAGGCCCCTGATGTCAGCACAACCGCTCGACGCGGAAACAGTGACTGCTACCGTCAGCGACGCCGCAGCCGCACCGTCCATGTACAACGCCCAGCCGTGGAAGTTCCGCTACCTGAGCGGCGCCCGCACCTTCCATGTCCGAGCGGACCTCGAGCGGGCCATGCCCCATGCGGACCCCACCAACCGCGCCCTGCACATCGGCTGCGGCGCGGCCCTGTTCAACCTGCGTGTCAGCGCCGCTCACGCGGGCTGGGAGCCGGCCACCCGGCTGCTGCCCGACCCGGCGGACCCGGAACTACTCGCGACGGTGGAGCTGGCCGGTCCCGTACGCCCGGAGACCGACCTCGCCGTGCTGTACCCCGCCATCCGCCGCCGGCACACCAGCCGCCATCCGTTCTCGGAAGAGGACATACCCCAGGCCGTACAGGACGCTCTCTGTGGCGCTGCCCTGCGCGAAGGAGCGCGGCTGCTCTTTCCCTCCGAATGGCACGCAGAAACCGTGCTGGACCTGGTCCACGATGCCGAGGGACGCGACTCGCTGGACCCCAGCCAGCTCGAGGACCTTGTCCGCTGGACCCGTATCGGCCCCGACGCCGCCGCGATGTCGGCCGACGGAATCCCCGACTACGCCTTCGGCCCGCGCAAGCGGGACGGAAAGGCCCCGGTGCGTGACTTCGCGGGCCGACGCGCCGTGCCCGGTCGCCAGGTGGCCACCTTCGAGAGCAAGCCGCATCTGGCCTTGCTGGGCACCACCGGCGACCGGCCCGAGGACTGGCTCACGGCGGGGCAGGCAATGGAGCGAGTCCTGCTCGAGGCGACCCTGGACGGGCTGGCAACCTCGCTCACCTCCCACGCCCTCGAATGGCCGGAACTCCGCTGGGCCGTCCGCGACCCGCGGTCGGCGATGGGGTTCGTGCAGATGGTGCTGCGCCTGGGATACGGCGAGCAGGGTCCGGGGACGCCGCGTCGTGCGGTGGAAGACGTGCTCGACATCGAGCCGTAGATGTTTTCCGACGGCGTCGCCACGAGGTAACGATTCGTGGCGACGCCGTCAGTTCCCGGCACGTCCTCTCCCGCGAGCACCACCCGTCAGTGGCTGTGCCCTGTTTCGCCGTGGTCCTCGGCCTCCTCGGACGGGGCAGTCGCCGTGGGCTCCTGGCTCGGCCGTGCACTCGGCGGCGTCTCATGGGACGTGCCCCCGGAGGAGCCAGGTTCGTGGTCGTGTCCGTCCGCCCCGCCCGTGTCCGGCTCCGCTTCTGTTGTGCGCTGGTCGCCGTGGCTGTGGCCATGGCCGTCGCCGTCCGGTTGTGCGGCCATCTCCTGGGCGATGCCCCTCAGACCGACGAAGGCGACGGCCGCCGTCACCGCCATCAGGATCCCGGCCGGACCGGCGATGCTGCGCCATCGGGAGGGCTGGTGGCGCAGCACGTAGGCGACGAAGGACAGGACAAGGCCGAACGGGATGAGCATTGCCGCCCGTTCGGGAAAGTCCTCGAAGTGTTGCAGGCCGCCACTGAGCATGCCGATGCCGAAAGACAGTGCGAGGGAGGCAGCCACTACGCCGCAGACCTTCGCGACGCTGGGGCGGCTGCGGGTGAGGACGAATTCGTTGAGGACTGTGGCGCAGAGGAAGACGGCGGCGCCTATGACGGCGATGAGGGTGTAGCGGTCGGGATCGAGCGGGTGGTGCACGATGGCGCCGCTGATCAGCCCGGCTCCGACGAAGGTCGCGGCATAGCCCAGATAGTCGCCGAGCAACGGGGGACGCTTGGGTGCCCGGCGACGCCCGCGCCGGCCGCCGGTTGTGTTCACGGGCTCGCGTTCCGCGCGGCGTGGGCTCGGCGCAACCTCGATCGGACGGTTGCGGACCTTCCGGCGCGGCCAGGCGGGAGGGATACGTGGTGCGGGGCGCGTAGGGCGGTGCCGACAGCGAGCGGGGGTCGGCAAGGTGGTGCTGAGACACGGGAACAGTGACACCTTTCGGCACGGGCCGGCTGTAGCGCGATACGGCCTGTAAGGCGTACGGCGTAGAGGGAGCTGGACGGCGGCGCGCACCTACGCCGCGATCCGCGCGACCTGTCGCGACCTGGGCATCACCGCCTTCGCCGACTGGATCGGCGAACGGCGCAGCGACGACCCGCACTTCGGCGACATCAAGCGTTCCGACGCCCTGGCTGCCGTCCGCGCCGCCTTGCACGGCCCAAACCCTTGCGGGCCGGTCCCGCCCGCGCTGCACACCGACAGCGTCTACTTCCGCCGCTGGTACAACGCCTTCGCCACCGAGCACGTCGACGGCCTACGGTGCCGACCGGCGGGAGAGGTGGTCGAGGTGCCACTCCCACAGCAGACGAAAGTCCGGGTCGAACAGCTGCTGATAGGCCACGCGCAGCCCGGCGACGGCACGCGGGGGATACCGCTGGCTGAGCGCATGGTCCGCCTCATGGGCCAGGAATCGGGCCCGCTCGCAGCCCACACAGTGTTCCGGGTACCGATCGACCTGCGCCAGGCCGCCACCGTCGCCCGTCTCCTGGCCCATGAGACGGATCTGGACCGCCGGGCCGTGGCCGCGAGTACCGCGGGCGCAAGGGCGAGCCGAAGGGCTTCGGCTGGCGGGACCTCCGCGACCTCTTGGTGCGTGCCCGCATCCAGCTCGGCGGACCGATCGTGCTGGTCTGGGACAACGTCCGCCTCCACCTGACCGCCGGGATGCGGGAGTTCATCGCCGCGAATGCCGCCTGGCTCACCGTGTTCCAGCTGCCCACCTACGCGCCGGACCTGAACCCGCAGGAGGGCATCTGGTCGCTGGTCAAGCGCGACATCGGCAACCTCGCCGCAGCCGACCTGGGCCAGATCACCAGGGCCGTGAAGCGCAGGCTCAAGCAGATCCAGTACCGCCCGGACTTCGTCGACAGCTGCCTTGCGGGCACCGGCCTCATCACGGACGACTGAGCGGCGCTGCGCTGCAGAATCGTCAGTCGCCGTAGTACCGGTCGTAGGAGGCGGAGCGCTCCTCCACTGAGAAGCTCTCGAATTCACCGTCCGCCTCGAGCTCGCGCAGTCGAACCAGCGCCGCCGCCGCAGCAGGTGCACGGTTGGCCGAGAGGTGGGCCTTCGTCGCGTCGAGCCCGTGCCCAAGCAGGAATTCGATGTCGATCGAGCACGCTGCGTCGAAGCTGGCTTGCTTCGCACTCCAGACCAGGAGCACGTCGTCGACGTCGCCGCTGTTGAACAGCTGGAAGCAGCAGAGCCTCATCAGCTCGGTGTCGCCCTCGCCCTGGGCGCGTCGCTCACGCGCCGTGTGCTCTCTGAGGAGTGCGCGGACCTCGTCGAGATCCGCGCCGACGGGGCGAAGCCCGTAGCGGCGCAAGCTTTCCTTGACATCCATCGCTGGTCTCCTTGATCGTCCGGCCCGGCCCGTGGCCTATCGGCCCCGCCCATCGCCGTTCGGTCGGACGACGGCCCCTCTGCCGGTCACAGTATGCACACCGAGGGCCGGCCCACGTGGGTCGGCGGCCACCGGCGCAGGTGACCGATGGCCCACGCCACTTGAGACGCGTCCTCTCTGTGCGCCGCCGGAGCCTGCATAGGCGCGTGGCCGACGCGATCGGCGCTCGCACCGATCGCCGTGCCGGCTCGCGAGGCCGTGTTGACGGCGGGAGGGGTCGCGTTGCCGCAGCGGTACGTGCGCCGACAGGCAGTACCCGCGCTGGCATGTACACGATCCCGGGAACGTGGAGCTGTACCAACGGCGGACCGGCATACCCTCGCACCCAGAACCCCTTCCACGCCCCGTTTTATGCCACCGCCTTACGCCACCACTTCCCGGTAGCTAGGCTGAGCTCATGACCGTAGACATGACCCTGCGTATCCCGGATGAACTCGCGCCCTCGATCCGGGCCAGTGCCGAGGCGGCCGGGATGAGTCTCAACGCCTACGTGGTGCGCGCCGCCCGCCGCCAGGCCACCCTCGACGCCGCGCGCCAGCTGGCAGCGCTCGGCCTCGGCGACGACCTGGCGGGCGAAGGCGACGCCCTGCGGTGAGGCGCGGCGAGATCTGGACCCTGGCCGACGGCCGCGACGTTCTGATCGTCTCCCTGACCGGCCTGGAGGAGGCCTACGGCGCGGTGCTCGCGATTGTCCTGCACCCCTCAGGCCGCTACCCCGACACCGCCATGTCCGTCGTGGTGGGCGACCCGATCCCAGCTACCGCCGTCGCCGTCAACCTCCAACAGCTCCGCACCACGCGCTTCGACGGGGCGACCCACCGCGGCACAGTACCCGCCCAGATCATGGCCCGCGTCGACCAGGCGCTGCGCGCCGTCCTTGACCTGTAGCCGCCTGACCACATGGGCGGCCAGTCGCGATCCTCGGGAGGCGGTCCAACGGCAGACCGCTGACAGGCTGCTCACTCCCCGGTGCGGCTCGCCGGCCGGCGCGCAAGGCGTCGGTCTGCAGGGGGAGGTCAGGGGGCAGGCGGTGCGATGGGCCGTTACCAGGAGGGTGGCGGCGCAATGAGCCCCGGCGGCCGGCGAGGGCAGTAGGTCAATGTCGAGGCCGGGTGAGTCGCTGGCCGGGTGGCACGGGCCGCAGTCGGCGGTGTCCTGCCAGAGCGACCGATCGCCCCCCCAGCCGTCGGCGGCGCCGAAGTGCGCCGTCTTCATCACCGAGCCGCCGTTCTTCATGTTGACCTCGGGCAATGTGATGCAGGAGGTGCCCGCCATTGAAGCGCGCGGCGGAGAGGGTGCTGTACTCGCCGCAGGGTCTGGACGAGCCGGTGCGGTGGCCCGTCAAGTAGCCGCGCACAGTGCGAGGCCTCGTCTGGTTGGGCGGGGCCTCCGCGTGACCGCACGCGACGCCTGCCGTTGATCAGCGCGTGATGCGACTCGGCGTTGAAGGCGGCCCGGCAGACGGCCGTGAAGTGGTGGCGGAGCCCGGCGAGGTCGGCCGACCGCCGGGCCAGAGGGAGATAGACGGGGTTACCTACGTGCTGCGTATGTTCGGGGGCCCGCCGCACGAGGATGCGGACTGGCACTACTGCCTGCCCCGACCCACACTACGCCCGTAGTTGCCTCCCGCGCGATCTTGCCGCATCGTGAGGCGAGTTCCGCCATGCCCGGACATGGGCGCAGCGAGCACTCATTCGTGTCACGGGAAGGCCACTCCACCTCCACACCATATCCATGCGGCGCATGATGCTCCTTCAGATCACGCACCACCGTAGGGGGACACCACATGCGCACTCGCACCATCGCCGCGGCCCTCGCCGCCGCAGCACTGCTCACGCTCAGCGCCTGCGACGGCAGCGACGACACCAGCTCCAGCAAGACTGACAGCGCCGTGCAGGAAACCAAGGATCCGACGACGGACGCCGACACCGCGGACGCGGACACCTCCGCCCGTGCTGCCGAGTCCGAGCCTGCTCCCGAGGCGGAGTCCGCGACGTTGCCCAACCTCGTCGGCAAGGACCTCCAGGCGGCCCAAGACGAAGCGCAGGCCGCAGGGTTCTACGTCCTGGACGACCAGGACGCCAGCGGCCAGAGCCGCCTCCAGGTCTATGACCGCAACTGGACCGTGTGCAGCCAGGAGCCCGATGCCGGCACCCACCCCACAGACACGCCGGTGACGTTGTTCGCGGTCAAGGACGACGAGTCCTGCTGACAGAGGTCCGGGTGACTGGTCCGGCTCACTCGAGTGCGCGGCTGGACCTGCGCGTAACTGGGGTGCCAGCTGCTGACTGCGCCGATAGGGGTCACAACTCGGGTGCGCCATCTTCACGTTAGGTGCACGTCACCTCATGGTGCCGGTCTGCACACCGAACCGCTGGGGGACCCTGCATCGCACCGTCGGCCCCGTACTTGCCGTCTGGGCACTCGCGTTGGCCGGATGTTCCAGCTCCGGCGACGGGAAGCCCAGGAGCCCGACGGTGACGGTAACCGCCATGAAGGCCCCCGCGTTGTCGGCGGCCGAGCAGCGAAAAGTCTGTGTGGACGCTTGGGGGCGCTGCAGGACACTGCCGATGCGGAAGAGCCTGCGGTGTGTTGCGGATGTGCGGATGTTGAGGGCAGGCAGCATCTGGACATGTACATGTACATGGACGGGCTGGCGCAGCGGATTCAGGCGAGCCTCGCATCCGCCGCGGCGAGAGGCTTCCGCGACTCTTGATCTGCGGGCGTCAGCCCGCACCTTGCGCGTACCGCGTGAAGACGTCGTACCCTGGGGCCTGCCGATCAATAACTCTTAGGTTTTCGTGGGCTGTTGGGTCGTAGGATGCGGGGGTGTCGGAGGGGACGAAGGCAGAGTTGGTGGATGCGTTCGGGCTGTTGCTGCCGCATCTCGATGAGCGCCAGCAGCGCCTGATGCTGGGCGCCGCGGCCCGCGTTCTGGGCCACGGTGGGATCCGCATGGTGGCCGGAGCGGCCGGGGTGGCGGAGTCCACGGTGTCGCGCGGGAAGCGGGAGCTGGAGCACGCGGAGGAGCCCGCTGGCCGGGTGCGGGCACCGGGCGCGGGGCGGAAGCCCTTGCGGGAGGCCGATCCGGGGCTGGTGCCCGCGTTGCTGGCGCTGGTCGAGCCGGACCAGCGCGGCGACCCGGAATCTCCGCTGCTGTGGACGGTGAAGTCCACCCGGAATCTGGCGGCCGAGCTGACGCGCCAGGGGCACCGGGTCGCTTCGGACACGGTGGCCACGCTGTTGAAGGCGGAGGGCTTCTCCCTGCAGGGCACCTCGAGGACCACCGAGGGGGCCCGGCATCCGGACCGGGACGCCCAGTTCCGCTACATCAACGACCAGGTCACGGCGTACCTCGCCGACGGGCAGCCGGTCATCAGCGTGGATGCCAAGAAGAAGGAGACGCTGGGCAACTACGCGGTCATCGGACGCGAGTGGCATCGCGCCGGGCAGCCGGTGCAGGTGCGTGCGCACGACTTCCCCGAGAAGGGCGCCCAGAAAGCGGTGCCGTACGGGATCTACGACATCGGCGCGGATACCGGCTGGGTGTCGGTGGGCTGCGACGGGGACACCTCTGCCTTCGCGGTGGCCACTTTGCGCCGCTGGTGGAACGGTGAGGGGCACCGCCGCTACCCGCACGCTTCTCGCCTGCTGGTCACCGCCGATGCCGGAGGCTCCAACGGCTACCGTGTGCGTGCCTGGAAGAAGGAACTCGCCGATTTCGCCTATGAGTCGGGCCTTGATGTGACTGTCTGTCACTTTCCACCGGGAACATCGAAGTGGAACAAAATAGAGCACCGGCTGTTCTCGCAGATCAGTATCAACTGGCGTGGCAGGCCCCTGACCAGCCACGAAGTCGTCGTCAGCACCATCGGAGCGACCACGACACGCAGCGGGCTGTCCGTCCACGCCGAGCTCGACCCCGGCGCCTACCCCACCGGCGTCACCGTCCCCGACACCGTCATGGAGCGTCTGCCCCTGACGCCGCACGAGTGGCACGGCGCATGGAACTACACGTTGCGCCCCGAACCACTCGCTCCCGAACCGCCCCCGCCCAGCACCGAGTTCGGGCGCTTTCCCACCGGGGACAAGCTCCCCGCCTGGCTGCGGCACCCCAGCCTCACCGGACTCGAGCCCGCCGCCTTTGACGATCTCGCCGTCCGCTACCGAGCCTGGCGTGCCGAGCACCCGCCGATCTTCCTGCCCGGGAAACGCCCCGACGGCGGCCCCGGCGCCGGCGGCAGACGGCTCTCCGTCTCCGACCAGCTTGTCGTCTTCCTCCTCAAGCGGCGCTGGTCCATGACGAACACCGTTCTCGCCGAGGCGACCGGCCTGGCCAAGAGCAGAATCGGCGCGACCCTCCAGGAGGTCACCCCCGTGCTCACCGCGCTCGGGCACAAGATCCCGACCGGCGCCCTCACCGTGACCACGGCACAACAACTCGCCGCGATCGCCGGGCACGACCCCACCCTCCCGTAATCCCCATCAAGATCGACGAGTTATTGATCGGCAGGCCCCAGGGTCATTGCATGATCGCGATCTGTCCGGGTTGATCACATGAGGCCGAGGGCTGACAGCGGGCGGTGGTAGTCGCGGCTGGTGCGGCGGAGGGCGGCGGCGATGTTGGTCTCGCCGTTCTGGCGGAAGACGCTGATGGCGAGGTTGCGCAGGCCGGCCATGGTGCGGGGCAGGTGGCCGGTGCGGACCTTGGAGTTGTCCTCGCGGAAGGTGCGGTCACGGACGTGGTGCGGGAGGTTCTCGATGCCCCAGTGGCCTCTGATCCAGGCGGCCAGCTGGGCCGGGGTGGCGTCGTAGATGTCCAGGCTGGTGATCACGTAGACCCGCTCGACAGTGAGCTTGCCCGTACTCAGCTCCCGTCGCCATCGGACGACTTGGATGGCCTGGCGGGCGCCGGGATAGTCGAGGTGGCGGAAGACTGCGGCCTTGAGCCGGCGGATTTCCCCGCGGTGGTGTGCCGTGTCGCGGGTGCGGTCCTCCAGCGGGACGTTGGCCCACAGCAGCTTCCTGACCTGCGCATACAGACCAGGATGATTCTTCTTGACGACGGCCAGGTAGTGGGCGCCGCGCGCGCGGAGGTAGGCGCCGTGGGCGTGCTGGGTGTGCAGGGCGTCTGTGGTCAGCACGGTGTTCTCCAGGGCGATGGTGTCCAGCAGGGGCTGGAAGGAGGGGATTTCGTTCCGGCCGTTGTAACTGATGAGCAGAGCCCGCAGGTTCGCCAACTCCCGCTCCTGCTGCCCGGTGTCCATGCCACACCGCCGAACCGCCTCCGACCATTCCGCGTCTGAGCCCGGATCCACAGCCACCAAGCCGGTGGATCCGGGCTGAATGGGTCCCCGGAATATCGCATCAGGCACGTAGGTCACGGCCCAGCCGCGCCAGTAGCGAACCCCCGTGTGCACTATCCCCACGTAGTAGATCTGGGTAAGACCGCCGAAGCCCACAGCAGCCGACCGAACAGCCCGTAGCCACCAACAGCTGGGGGCCGCAATCAGATTGGAAAGAACTCAGCGACGTAGCCATCCAGCCACTCGTCGTCCTGATGGCCGTCATTATCCCGGTAACGGTGCAAGCGAGATATCCTTCCCGTTGCAGCAGAGCTGGAATCGCTGATGCGCTTCCTTCCCGGTAGTCGCCACTACACGAATAGTAAGCGAGTAGACGTCAGGTTTGAGGACGGCCAAGAGCGCCTGCCAACCAAACATCGAAGGTATGTGAATCTGTTGAGGTTCCGACTTTATGAAGCGACAGACATCCAAGAGTCGACTGGCCTTCGGATAGATATCAATTGTACTGCGGGATCCGACCGCCGACCATGCCAGAGGCTCGTCTGATATAGTGCGAAATGTGCAGGAGTTAAGATAGACCGTTTCGGCGCCAATGATGCCAAACTTCTGCAGGTCGAGGCCAAGGTCTGCACTCGATTTAATGTCTGAGGTGGGCATCAGGTGAGAGGGGGAAAGATTTTCGACGGTCACGAATCCTTGAACACTGATAGCGACCCTGCGGCCTATATTGCGAACGACCACGCTATGACAGCTGTAGTTTGCGCCCTCTTCTGGCCTGTCAAGACCAATGACGAGCTTGGGTGCAAAATAGATGTAGCGGAATACGTCAACGCCGATTGCCACGAATGTGCCCGTAATTATTCCGAGCATGGCAGCGATTATGTTTGACATTACCCGTTCCGCCATTCTTGACATGGGGCGACAGGTCGCCCCATCGGGCGCATCGAAGATTCACCCTCCATCGCCGCTGCAGCTCAGGCGGTTCAATCGGGCAATCTTGCGTCAATGGATAGGTCTTGACCTTCTGGAAGCAGGCGCGCAGCTTCAGATTCCCGTTTCAGGCTTGGCAGGTCGACGACTCGTCCAAACGGCTCCACAACCGTTGATATTCCCGGCTGAGCATGCGCGATGTTCGAGCAGCGGCCGCAGATCGATGTAGCGCCCGCACGCTGTCCGGACTCAAGCCTGCGTCTCACCTCGACGAGTCTCTCGCTGTGCCAGATCTCCCACAGAGAAGTCTCCAGTACGTTTCCGTAAACCTCCTCGCGTTTATAGTCTTCACAGCACAGCACGACATCGCCGTTCACCGTCACTACGCACAAGTCGCGGGGAGCGTAGCAAGGTGTTCTGCTGTCCATTTCCGTCGGAGCAGGGAGGTGCACTAGTGTTCCGCCTCGATTTGAGAGGACGAGGTCTTCGACCTGCTTAACCGTCTGAAATGGGCGGCTCGGGTAAGGGCGGGACTTGTGTAGTGTCACAATGAAGTAGTCCACTCCGGCCTTTCGGAGCTGATGGTATCTGGCATCCGTCAGATAGTCCCCGTTTGTGTACACAACTTGCAGAGCTTGCGGCGCGGAGGTGCGCATCTTCTCCACGAGAATATGGAGGTCCTTCCTTATGAGGGGTTCGTTGTAGAAGTGATAGGATACCCGCCCCCCAAAGGAGAGTTTCTGGAGTTCCGCCAGAACTGCAGAATACACTTCTTGTGGCATAAACTTGGCCACCGGTGGATAGGGAAAGAGTGATACTGGGCAGTAGGGGCATCTCCTGTTGCACCGCGACCCCACCTCGATCTCAATGACCGAGAAGAAGTCTCCTGAAATGCCATCGCCGGAACTCCCGATCGCGACTGACGGATCATCGTCGCCGATGTCTGTTGCCATCAGGTCCACCATGAGTCGAACTGTGGTGAGCGACTTGGCAAATATCCTCCGAGGGTGGGAGATGCGTTACTTAGCGGAACGAAGATGGTGGCGCTCTGGCCACAGAAGGAGTCACTCTCCCCAGTTGTCTCGCTTGTTGGCTTCGCTGCAGAAGCCAACGGGAGACAACTGGAGACAATCGACTTGGCGTCGAACTTCACTGAAGATCACCCCTCACGGGAATTCCACCCGCCCGGACCCACTGCAAGCAAAGATGGGCAATGCTCATTCTGGCAGGAACGCTCATTCGGGATCGCACTCCCCGGGCGGTGATTATCGGTGAGCGATGTCATGGACATTGTCCCGAGAAACCGGAAGGACCGACCCGCTTTTTCGGCCCAGCCCAAAAACTGCCATGCCACCAGAGGACAGCTTGGGCCGATTCGGCGCTAGGGCCCTTCGGCCCTTTCGGGTTGTGTTCTTCGGAATCTTGAGCGAGCGCTCAAGGTGTGCCCGCCGCGCGGTGCCCGGCTGGTGACCGAATACCGGCCCAAGTGGTGTCCGGGAGGGGGGCATTGTGTATTCGAGATCGGTCCGGTTCGCCGGTCTTGCGTATGACTTGACGTCATGTCTCGGTACAGGGTGAGAGGTTCCCGGGAAGCAGCGCAGGCACGGTGCTGGTGATCATGTGGTTGTCGAGACCCATGAGACCCGAGCGAGACCGTGCCTGCCCGAACATCATCGCCCACGCCTACCAGGCTGGGACAACTGGCCCTCCCGAACCTCCGCAGCACCCAGCAGGACGCCGCCGACCTGCGCCGCTTCCTGATCTGGGTACCCGATCCACGCGGCCTGCGGGGGCGGCGGTATCCCTTGCTCCCGCTGCTTTGTGCGGCCGCCGCCGCAGTCCTGACCGGCGCACTCTCCCTCATCGCGATCGGCGAATGGATAGCGGACGCCCCGCAGCCCGTCCTGAGGGTCCTCGGCTTCCCGGCCGACCCGCTCACCGGCATCCGGCCGACGCCGCACGCGGCCACGGTCCGCCGCCTGCTCCAACGCGTCGACGGCGACGCCCTCGACGCGGCCATCGGCGCATACCTCCAGGCCAGAACACCACCGCCGCAACTGCCCGAGCCACCGCCGAAGCTGTCGTTGCGGGCGATCGCGGTCGACGGCAAGACCGTGCGCGGCTCCCGTACCACCACGGCCACCGCGATCCAGCTGCTGGCCGCGATGGACCACCACGGCGTGGTCCTGGCCCAGCGGCAGGTCGCCTCCAAGAGCAACGAAATCCCCTCCTTCCAGCCCCTGCTGGACACCATCGCCCTGGAGAACACCGTGCTGACCACAGACGCCCTGCACACCCAGCACGCCCACGGCGCCTACCTCCGCGCGAGTTTGATACGCCGGATTCTCTACCCGGAACGTGCTGTGAGCTGCGGGATCGGGGTGGTAAGAGCACGGCATCAAAACCGGGTAAAGATTGCCGGAACAAGGCAATGTTCCAGGCGCACTCGGCGTGCGAGCATACGTTCACCAGCACGGTGGTGGCGAGGAGAGGAGGTGGACACTATGGCTTGGCTTCTTGGTCTCGGCATCGCGGGGGTTGTACTCCTCGTCCTGTCCCTCGTCTTCGACGGTGTTCTTGAGGGGCTCTTCGAAGGCGTCAACGCGCTGGACGGTCTGTTCGACGGGTGGCTGTCGCTTCCGGTCATCGCGGGGTTCGTCTCCATGGTCGGGTTCTCCAGTGCGATCGCCATGGGCACGACCGGGGTGGGAGTGCTCGGTGCCACTGCGGTCGGAGTGCCTGCAGGGCTCGCCACCGGCTGGCTCACCTATCGCCTCAGCCGTGCGCTGCTGAGCGACCGTTCCGGCGCCGCTCCTCGCGACGACGACCTGATCGGCATCTCCGGATCGGTAGTTACCGCCATTCCGGCCGACGGCTACGGCGAGGTGTTGGTTCGCTTGGCCGGCCTACCGGTGAAACTCTCGGCGAAGAGCCCGGTTGCCGTGGCACGCGGCGCCGAGGTCTGGGTGGAAGCGACCCTGTCGCACACAGCGGTTGCCGTACGCCAGGTCGAACGCTGACCAACCGAGCTGTCTCGTCCCAGGCTCCGGTTCGAAATCACTCCTTCTGTTCCGCAAGACCCATATCGATCTGCCCTCCCCTGGGAAGGCTGAGGGGGAATCACCATGAGTTCAGTCGTCATCGCCGTGGTAGGAGTCGTCGTACTCCTCATCCTTTTGGCGCTCGTCGTCGTCACCCGGTACAAGGTTGCCGGACCCAGTGAGGCGTTCATCGTCACAGGGCGGCGCGGCAAGAAGTCCACCGATCCGGAGACCGGCCGGATCTTCACCGACAACAGCGGGCAGAAGGTCGTGGTCGGCGGCGGCGTGTTCGTCGTGCCGTTCGTGCAACAGAAGTTCACGCTCGACCTGTCCTCGCGTCATATCCCGGTCGCGGTGCGCGGTGCCGTCACGCTGCGCGGGGTCAAGGCTCATCTCGAAGGCGTCGCCATCGTCAAGGTCGGTGGCAGCGAGGACTCCATCCGGGCCGCGGCCCAGCGGTTTTTGATGCAGCAGGACGGCATCGTCGGCTTCACTCAGGAAGTGCTCTCGGGTGCGCTGCGTGCGATCGTGGGCCGGATGTCAGTGGAGGACATCATCCGCGACCGGGCGGCCTTCGCCGGGCAGGTCGCCGAGGAGGCGGAGGCGAGTCTGTCCGGGCAGGGCCTGGTGCTGGACGCCTTCCAGATCCAGGACATCACCACCGAGGGCTCCTACCTGGAGGACCTCGGTCGGCCGGAGGCCGCGCGCGCCAAGCAGGAGGCCGACATTGCCGAGGCGGTGGCCCGGCGGGCCGCCGAGCAGGCGCGGCTGAAGGCCGAGGAGGAGATCGCGATCGCGCAGCGGACGTTCGCGCTCAAGCAGGCCGAGATCAAGGCTGAGACCGACGAGGCCGCCGCGCGCGCCGCTGCCGCGGGTCCGCTGGCCGAGGCCGCGCGCAGCCAGGAGGTCCTGAGCGAGCAGGAGAAGGTCGCCGAGCGCCAGGCCGCGCTGACCGACCGCGAGTTGGACACCAAGGTCCGCAAGCCCGCCGACGCCGCGCGCTACCAGGCCGAGCAGGAGGCCGAAGCCCGCCGGATCGCCCTGGTCAAGCAGGCCGAGGCGGACGCCCAGCGGTCGAGGCTGACCGGTGAAGGCGAGAAGGCACACCGTGCCGCGCTCGCCGATGCGGTCCGTATGGAAGGCGAGGCCGAGGCCGCCGCCATCGGTGCCAAGGGTGCCGCCGAGGCCGAGGCGATGCAGAAGAAGGCCGACGCGTTCGCCCAGTACGGCGACGCGGCCGTACTGCAGATGCTCGTCGAGGTGCTGCCGCAGGTGGTCGCCAAGGCGTCCGAGCCGCTCAGCGCCATCGACAAGATGACGGTGATCTCCACCGACGGCGCCAGCCAGCTGTCGCGCACTGTCGCCGACAACGTGGCCCAGGGAGTCGAGCTCCTCAGCTCCACCACCGGAGTCGACCTCGCCGAACTGCTGAAGAACATCACTCATCGGGGCAGCGGTTCGCAGCCCACGACCACGGCATCCGCCGAGGCCAACGGGAAGGTCGAGATCACCGGCTGACAGCGGTACTTGGGGCAGAGCGAGCCCGGGCGGCCCTGAGCTGTCCGGGCTCGAGGTCGAAGGTGCCTTGGTCGCGCCGGGGTGGTCGTGCGAGTTCTTCGGCTGTCGGGCGGCTTTCCGATATGGAGTGCGAACGGTGTTCTTGTGGCTTTGGCTGACCGGCTGGTCGGCATGTGTTCTGCCCTTGGCGATCGCGTCGTTGCGCGGCTGGGCGCCCAAGTCGGTGCGGCGTCGTACCGCTCCGTGGGGCATTCGCGTGCGGGGCGTGGCGCTGCTGGTGATCTGGGCCGGTGGGCTGATCGTTCCGCTGTTGTGGCGGAGTGGCCTCGATACCCAGGACGCTGCGTTCTTCGGGGCCATCGTGCAGGTCGGACTTTTGATGTTCGCCGCGGGGCTGATGAGCGGCTCGTGGCTGGGGGAGTGGTTCTACCGAAGGGCTGTTCAGTCGCGGGAACTTGACGGGATGCCGCCAGCGGACGGCGCCGAGGTCGCTCGGCAGACACAGCCAAGACGGAGAACCGGTGACCCGAACGCGTAAGGCACGCCCGACGGCCCGCGCGACGACCGGCATTGCGCTCGCCGCGACGGCGCTTGCTCTCGCCGGGCTCCGCCGTGGCCACCGATCGGCGGCCCGCTCCGCCGCGTCCGCCGCGCCCAGACCCGCCAGCAGGCCGATCACCAGGGCGAGTACCCACCCGGTGAGCACGATCCAGGCTTCGTTGACTTCCTCCTCCTCGTGAACGAGGAGGAGTCCTACGGCTCGCGCCGTGGGGTTTTCTGCTTCATCGCCGACTGCCCGCCCGGAGAACTCCGTTGAGGTCTTACACCGCCTCCACAGACCGTCGCCGCCAGCCCGGCGGCCAGAAGGTTCTTCGCCGCGTTCACGTCCCGGTCATGGGCCATCCCGCAGTTCCCACACGTCCAGGCACGGACGCTGAGCGGCATCCTCTCCCGCAGGCTGCCGCAGCCGGAGCACAGCCTGGTGGAGGGGAAGTAGCGGTCCACCGCGATCACTTCCCGCCCGTACCAGGCCGCCTTGTACTCCAGCATCGAGCGGAACTCACGCCAGCCCGCATCCGAAATAGCCCGGGCGAGCGGACGGTTCCTGACCATGTTGGTCACGGTCAGGTCCTCGATCACGAGGGTTTGATTTTCACGCACGAGCCGAGTCGTCAGCTGGTGGAGCAGGTCCCGGCGCCGGTCGGCGATCCGCGCATGGACCCGACGGCGGGGCTACTCCCGGTTCGCCGAGCCCTTGGCCTTGCGGGACAGCTCCCGCTGCGCCCTGGCCAGCCGGGCCCGGTCACGGCGCTCATGCCGGGGGTTGGCGACCTTCTCCCCCGTGGACAGGGTCAGTAGGTGGCCCAGGCCGACATCGATCCCGACCACCGCATCCGCGGCGGGAAGCGGCCCGACACGGGGGTCCTCGCACAGGATCGAGACGAACCAACGCCCGGCCGCGTCCTGCGACACGGTCACCGTAGACGGCTTCGCCCCCTCAGGCAGCGGCCGAGACCACACAACGTCCAGCGGGTCCGTCATCTTCGCCAGCGTCAGGGCGCCGTCGCGGAAGCGGAACCCGCTGGTGGTGTACTCCGCCGACTTCCGCGACGTCTTGCGCGACTTGAAGCGCGGGTACTTCGCCCGCTTGGCGAAGAAGTGGGCGAACGCGCTTTGCAGGGGGCGCAGCGTCTGCTGCAGTGGCACCGACGACACCTCGTTGAGGAACGCCAGCTCCTCCGTCTTCTTCCACGCCGTCAACATCGCCGAAGTAGCGTCGTAGTCGAACCGCTTTTGGCGTGCCCATGCCTCGGTCCGGGCGGCGAGCGCCAGGTTGTAGACCTTGCGCATGCAACCAAACGTCCGCAGCAGCTCCGTCGCCTGCACATCACTCGGATAGAAGCGGTATTTGAACGCCCGCTTCACAGGGTGCACGGCCACGCCCACAAACTAGCCAGACCACAGGCAGCGATCAAACCTGCCGGTCAGAGCACTGCGATCCGCCCCGGCGGCGCATCCCAGCCCCTTGCCCTGCTCCGCAGGAGTTTCGTTTCCTCCCCCGGCTGAAGCCGGGGGTATCCACGAAAGGTTCCGATGACCTGGCCCGCTCCCGCGATCCGTACGAAGCTGAGGGCAGGGAACATTTCCAGTAGATGAGGAGCCCGCCGTGCGCGCTCGTGACCTGGCGGTCGGATACGAAACGGTGAGCGTCGACAGCGACGCCATGGAAGCGGCCCGCCTGATGGCCGAGCACAGGCTGCCCGGCCTGTTGGTACTCGACGAGCGGGGAGAGCCGAAGGCGATTCTGCCCGCCTCCCAGATGGTCAAGGTGCTGGTGCCGGCTTACGTGGTCGAGGACCCGACGCTCGCGGCGGTCGTCGACGAGAAGCACGCCGACCGGCTCTGCCAGGCGCTGGCGGGCCGCACTGTGGGGGACTGTTTGTCCAGCAAGGCGGCCCCGCCGCCGATCGCAGACCCGGATGACACCGCGCTGGAGGTGGCCGCGCTGATGGCGCAGGTGCGCAGCCCGCTGGTGGCTGTGGCGGAGAAGGCGAAGGATGGTACTCATCTGCTGGGTGTCATCACGGCCTCGCATCTGCTGCACGAACTCCTCGGTGCCGCAGGAGCGGCGAGCCCCACGTAACGGGACCCTGGCCGCAGATCTACTCCAGGCCGGAGGTCTGGAGGATGCCGCGGCACACCTCGGTGTCGATCCGCTGTCCCAGGCGTTCCAGCCAGGGCATGCCGCACCGTAGTGTCCCCAGTTCCTGGGACCGATGCGCGCCCTGATCCAGTTGGTGCCACAGCAACGGGTTGGCGACCAGGACGCGTGGGTCCAGGACCAGCCGTCCGCCGGACGTGTCTGTGAGGATCAGCCGTGGGGCGACGCCTTCGGAGATATGCACGCTCACCAAGCGGTCGGTGCGCACCCGTTGGCAGGTCATGAGTCCGCGTGCGCTGAGTCCGCCGTCGGCTGTGCTCACCCGCGGCGGCGTCAAGATGATCAGGAGCAGCACGGCGAGCGCGGCCCACCAGCTGGTGCGCACGAGGGTGTGCCGCACGAACCCCCAGTCGAGCAGCTCCAGTGCCCCGAAGAGCAGTACGCCGCAGAGCACCGCGCTGCGCAACTCCCGTGCCCAGTACCGGTCATGGACCGCCAGGCCGACATCCGTGCGGGGCGTGCCGCTCACGGAGGCACGCTTGTTGATGCGCCGTTGCATACGGGTCACATTAGGCACGGCACCGGCCTGTGTCTGCGGTTGTGACACGCCGGGCCCCTGGTCGCCGTGTCATGCGACGCCGGCGACCTCGAGTTGCGCCAGGACGTAGGCGCAGATTGCCCCCACCTGGGTGAGGAACATGAGGGTGGTGTGCAGGGCGAGGTGACCTGGCCTGTCGGCCCGGAGGTAGGCACGGGCTGCCCGGCTCACCTGAGGGCGCCGACGCGTCGGATCGTCTGTCCGGCGTGCGAGCGCCTTGCGCAGGGCGCGCCGGCCGGCGGCGGAGGTGACGCCGAGCCGTACCCCGTGGACGTCGCGGACGAGAAGTGTGCGGTAGGTGCTGCCGTACGAGAACGTCGTCAGCAGTCGGACGCTGCTGAGGTGGTTCAGGTCGACGGACCGCACGCCGGTCAGGGTCCGTGCGGTGATTCTGGTCGTCGAGTGGCGCGTCGGAGGGCGTTCCTGGCCGAGCTCGCCGAGCAACAGCAGTCCCAGCGGACCGGCCACCAGCCCCAGCGCCACCACCACCGCCGGGCGGGCCTGGGGCAGGCCGGCGATGGCGAAGGGCAGCACGAACAGCGCCAGCATCAGGCCCGCACCGGCCCGCGCCCGTCGGCGGGCCGTGGCTGCTTCGGGCACCTCGTGGGGACGCGGTGCCGGACGAGTGCTGGGCACCTCACTGCCCCCCGGCGCCCGGCGCCGGGCGGACCGCGTGCAGGGCTGTCGGGTTCACGATGAGAAGGCGCGGGTCGGCGGCGCGGTTGATCGCCGTCTCCACGGCGGCGATCCGATCGCCGAGCAGGCCGAGCGCGGCGATGGCCCGGGCGAGCTGGTCGCCTTCCGGGCCTCCCAGAGCCTGCGCGCGCACAGATGCTGCTTTCACCTCGGCCCAGCGTGCCGCCTGTTCGGTGGTGAGAACGCCGCGCAATTCGGCCAGTTTCAGCAGGTTGGCCTCGGCGCCGGTGGTGAGGGTCTGGGCCTCGGACGTGTAGTGGTCGTCGATCAGCGCGGCCAGTTCGGCGTCGTTCATGACCGGCTGGATGCGCTGGGCGAGCTTGTTCATGTTGCGGTAGGAGCCCTGGAGTTGGAACGGCGGCTCGGTGCGGGTGGTATCGGATTGGGCGGCCGAGGCGATGTAGGCGGCGTTCACCGCGAGGACCGTCTCCCGGGCCGTCAGCAGGTGGCGGAGCACGGCAAGGATGCGCTCCAGCTCGGCGGGCGCGTACGGGTGGGTGAGCCGGTCGGCGCGGGCCGTGGCGTCGTCCTGGGCGAGGCGGACGAGCAGGCCGAGGTCGGCTCGGTCGCGGGCGGCGAGCGGGGCGAGGACCGGGTTGGCGGCAAGGGCGTTCTCGATGAAGCTCAGTGCGAAGGCGTCCTCCTTGCCGGTCAGGACATCCCCGAGGTTCCACACGTCGGCGCGGTTGGCGAGCATGTCGGGCACGCGGAAGCGGCTGCCGGACTCCGTGTAGGGATTGCCGGCCATGCACACGGCGAACCGCTTGCCGCGCAGGTCGTAGGTGCGCGGCTCGCCGTTTTGGACGCCCTCGATGCGGCGGGTGGCGTCGCACAGCGGGATGAACTTCTGGAGCAGCTCGGGCGAGGTGTGCTGGATGTCGTCCAGGCAGAGCAGGGTGTTGTTGCCCGCCTCCAGCGCGAAGTTGATCTTCTCGACCTCTTGGCGGGCCGTGGCGTTCGGGGCCTCGGCCGGGTCGAGTGAGGTGACCGCGTGGCCCAGCGCCGGCCCGTTGATCTTCACCAGGAGCAGGCCGAGCCGGTCGGCGACGTACTCCATGAGTGTGGTCTTGCCGTAGCCCGGCGGGGAGATCAACAGGAGCAGTCCGCCGGTGTCGGTGCGCTTCGACTCACCGGTCGCGCCGAGCTGCTTGGCGAGGCTGTCGCCGACCAGCGGCAGGTACACCTCGTCGATGAGCCTGCCGCGCACGAACGCGGACATCACCCGCGGCCGGTACTCGTCCAGGCGGAGGCGGGTGCGCTCGGCGGCCACCAGTGCCGTGCGGTGGCGCTGGTAGGCGCGGTGGGCAGGGACCTCGTGAGTGCGGAATTGCCTTGTGCGGGCGAGGAACCCGTCGACGCGGACCGTGAGCGTGCGGCCGTCGATGCGCGGGTGGGAACCGAGCACGCCCTCGACGGTCTCGGTCAGCGGCGCGTTGCACTCGTAGCGGACCAGGCCTGGGCAGAGCTCGGCGGCGACCGCCTCGGCCAGGTCGCCGGAGGTGACTTCCAGACCGGTCGCGGTGGTGTACGACGTCAGCCACGCCTCGACCAACTGCTGGCGGGCGGTCAGGTCGTCGAGGGCGGCGAGGTCGTCGTCATAGGCTGACGTACCTACCGTGCGGCGGAACTTGTCGAGCAGCGTACGCGTGCCACCGCTGACGACGAAGCCGTCGGGGCCGCAGGTCAGCTCCTCGAAGAGGTAGGCGGCCGCGGCGTCCGCGCCGATGGATTGCGCCAGCTCGGCGCGCAGGTCGTTGATCGCGGGCGCCGGCCCGAAGGTGTCGCGCGCCCGGGCCATGGACAGCGCGCGCCGGGTCCAGCTCTCGCGCTCCTCGGCCGTTGTGCCGTGCGCCCAGAACATCTGGGCGGCAGCGCGGGCGGCTGGTTCGTGGCGCAGCGGGCCGGCGCCCTCGTGCAGGCGCAGGAGCGCGGTGAGGATCAGGATCGCGTCGTGGTCGTGGACGCCGCGCTCGTATCCCTCGTCGTACGCCGCCTCCGCCGCCTGCCTGACCAGGCTGCTCAGGTCGTCGGCTGCCGCGAGGGCCGCCGGGCCGTGCTCGTCGAGGAGCCGGGCGGCGAGGTGTTCGGCGCGGTAGACCTGCGGTGACTCCGAGGGCAGGGGGCGGTCCCAGTACGGGCGGGTGGCCGCGAAGGCGGGGTCCGTCACCGGCGAGCGGTAGTCGGTACCGGTGAGTGCGAAGGCGAGGGTGTCGTCGTGCGGGACCAGCGTGAGGTCCAGGGGCTGGGTGTTGACGGCGAAACGGTGGGAGCCCAGCCGCAAGGTGCGGCCGTCGTCCGCGTAGAGGTCGGTGCGGTCGCGCAGGGCGCGCAGCGCCTCCTGGCGAGCGGACTTCAGACGGCCCTCCAGCTCTTCCGCCCTTACCTGGTCGCCGAGTTCACGCAATTCACCGGCAGTACGGCGGACCTTGGCGGGCATCGGGTCGGAGGTGAAGTACGTGGCGACGGCGTCCGCGTCGGGGAGCGTGGCGGCGCGACGGGCGACCGTCTGCAGGACGCGTGTGGCGGAGTCGGCGAGGCGCTCGGCGCGACGGGCTCGGGCGTCGGCAAGGGTCTGCTTGCGGGCGGAGAACGCCTCGTGGATCTCGTCGCGCTTGTCCGCGAGCTCGCTGAGGAAGTCGTCGCACTCGGCGAACCGGGACTCCAGGTTCTCCAACTGCACCAGTATCCGCGCGAGGTGTTCCTCGCATGCCTCGGGGCTGTGGGCGGCCGCGAGCGCGCCCGTGACGGCCTGGACGAGGAGGGCGAACTCGGCGGCGAACTCCGCGCGTCCCTCACGGTCACGGAGCTCGCGGCGGCGGGCCTCGAGGGTGGCACGGGCCCGGTTCACACCACCCAGGAGCTCGGCAATCCGCTCCAGGATGGCCGTACGGACCGTGGCGTCGGCGATGTCGAGTCCGGCGACGACCTCGGTCACCGTGCGCAGCTGGTCGGAGAGTTCGTCCAGGCGGGCGGCGACGGGCCCCGCCTCGGCGACGGTGGTGATCGCCTCGGCGTCCGTGACGAACTGCTCGATGTCGGCTTGGCGGTCGGTGAAGGCGTCCTCGCGGGCGAGGTGCGTGACGGCCCGCTGACCGAAGGCGGCGAGGTCGGCTGCCGCGTCGGCGGCGAGCTCGTCGATGCGGGCGGTGTCCGCGTACCGCAGGTCCTTGAGCGTGAGCAAGTGGCCCTGGGCGTGCCGGAGGTCGGTCAGACCGGTCACCCAGGCGGCGGCACCGCGCGGGGCCTCGCCGCGCAGGCGCCGTACGACCGCGGCGACCTGGGACGCCGCCTCGGTGAGCGCGTCGGCGGCCTGACGGGTGAGGTCCTGGACGGTCTCGAACTCGGCCAGCACCTGCTCGGCGGTAGTCCTGAGCTGCTCCAAGGGCTCGTGCAGATTGCCGAGTTCGGGTTCGCCCAGCCAGTGGTAGGAGTCGACGGCCCGGACGCACGCAGTGGCCAGCGCGTCGTACACCTCGCTCGTCGGGGTCGTCTCGGCCACGGCGCGCGTGATGGACAGGCAGTCGGAGATGCCGCGTACGAGGTCGGCGTTGCCGACGCGGGCCAGCGGGCCGGTACCGACGGGCTGGACGGCGGCATGCGTGTCCGAGACATAGGGGGAGTGCCACATCTGAACGGGGTGCACGCGCTGCGGCTCGTCACTGTCCGCACGCAGCACGATCAGGGAGCCGTCGTCGAGGAGCGCCCAGCCGTGACAGGACAGCGGGGTGGCGACCTCCTTGCGGATCATGTTGTACGGCAGCAGCAGGCTGCGGCCCTCCACGCGCGCGTGGAAGGCGAAGAGGACGTCCTCACCGTTCGGGGAGCGGACGGCGCGCTCGAACTCCAGGTCCGTGCTGTCGACGCCGTCGAACGTCTTGTATGTGCCGGTCGCGAGGCAGTGTCCGCCGGGGAAGACGATGCCCTGGTCTTCCGGCAGCCGGCGGCAGGCCTGGCCGATGCCGTCGAGGCGGACGACCGTCCTGGTGAGGGTGTTGAAGACCAGGTGGCGGTCGGCATCCTCCTTGTACGGGCGGATGCGCAGCAGGATGAGGGCGCCCACGCGCGCGTACGCGATGTCGGCGTCGGCCAGGGACTGCAGCGGCTCGTCGACCGGCTCGGCGTAGATACCCTCGCCCGTCTCGGTGTTGTTCTCGACTTTGAGGGTGAGTGTCGCTGCGAGCGTCTCGACGAAGACCTCGCCGTCGATGGAGACATGCGGGTGACGGCCGAGGACATGGTCCTCGCGGGTCGCCTCGGTCCACCCGAAGTCGTGGGAGGGCGGGAAGACGTGGTCGCGGTCGCCGCGCGCGTCCAGAAAGGACGCCCGACCGCCGTCGGTCAGCGCCCAGCGCAGGACCCGGATGTCGCTGGCCTTCTCACCGGTCTGGAAGACGGCCAGCAACTTGTCGTCCACGCGGCGGAGTTGGAGGAGGTGGGTCTGGCGGTAGTAGCGGTAGAGGGCGGCGAAGTCGCGGACGAAGGCCGGATCGTCGAGCAGGCCGGGCACGGCGTCGTCGGGCAGCCGGTTCAGGTCGCGGTCGTGCAGCGCGAACACGTCGCCGACGGCCGTCTCCGGCTTGAGACCGAGGAAGACGTTGTGTCCGAAGAGCAGCACGTCGCCGACCGAGACGATGTCGCGGGGCACACAGGCGTGCTCGGTGCGCAGCCGCTCGGTGCCGGCGAGTTCCAGCCGCGTCGCACCGAACTCCTCGGCGCGACGGGCGTTGAGCGCCTCGGCACGGCGGGCGAGTTCGGTGGCCTGCGCGGTCAGGCGGTCGCGCAGCACCTCGTACGTGCCGGTGTCCAGACCGGTGGTCATGAGCTTCCTTTCCGGAAGTCGAGAAGGACGCGGCCCGGAACTGCCCTCCCCTGTGCGGCAGTTCCGGACCGCGAGTCGATCAGGCCTTCGTGCTGCCGTTCACCCCGGCGAGCGGAGTGTCGGCAAGGCCCAGTTCGCCTGCCCGGTCCAGCAGTTGCTGGAGCTGACCGGCGTGGGCGCCGCCGCTCTTCATCAGCTTCATCAGCAGGGCGGAGACGGTCAGGTTCTGCACGTCGGCGGTGGAGGCCGAGCCGAGGATGCGACCGAGGTCGTCGGTGAAGCTGCCCGTGCCGTCCAGCCAGGGCTTCGCGAGCGCCTGCGCCGTCACGGAGTTCTGCATGAAGCCGTCGACACTCTTGCCGAGCGCGATGGAGGACACCAGCCGGTCGAAGAAGACCGAGTCCCCGCCGACGATGTTGATGTCGGCGTTCTCCAGGCCGGTGGCCAACACCGTGGCCTGCGCCTCGGCGACCTGCCGCTGCACGTCCAGACCGGCGAGCCGGACTTCCTTCTCGGCCTCCAGACGCAGCCGGTACTCCTCATGGCCGCGGGACGCCGCATCCAGCGCGGCCATGGCCGCCGCCTTCTCGGTCAGTCCGGCTGCCTCGGCCTTCAGCTTCTCGCCGATCCCCTCTGCCTCGGCGAGCGCCTTCGCCTTGGTGCCCTCGGCATCCGCCAGCATGCGGGCCTGCGCCGCTGCGGCCTCCGCACGGCCGGCCTTCTCGATGACCTCCGCCTCCTTGTCGCGCACCTGGACCGCGGCCAGGCCCTCGGCGGCGGCCTCGGCCTGAATGCCCTCGGCGAGCCGCAGCTTGGCCTGCGCGTCCAGATCGGCCGACTTCAACCGGGCCTCGGCCAGGGTCAGTTCCTCGGACGCGCGGTGCACGGCGGCCTGTTCGGCGGCCTCCGCGGCCTTGATGTCCTTGACCAGCTTCTCCTGCGCCTCCGCCTCGGCCGCGATGATCACGGTCTGCCGGCCGCGCTCCGCCTCCTCCACGGCACGCAGCTTCTTGATCGCCTCCTCCTGCTCGGCTACCGTGCGGTCCACGGCCACCCGCTCGCGGATGACCTCGGCGATCTCCCGCTTCTCCGCCTCGACCTCCTTCGACGCGGCGATCTGCGTCAGCTGCGTCTCCCGCTCCCGGGCGATGACTTCGAGGAGGCGGTCCTTCTCGATGCGCTCGTTCTCGATGGCGATGACGCGCTCGCGGTTCTTCTGCGCGACGGCGACCTCGCGGGCCTGATTCTCGCGCTGGATGCCGAGCTGCTCCTCGGTCCTCAGGAACGCGCCCTGCGAGCGCAGTCGCTCCTCCTCCATCACCCGCGCCGTCTCGGCCTCTTCACGGGCCCGTACGGTGTCGATCTCCCGGCGCTGCTTGATCTCGGCGTCGGCCTGGCGGCGCTCCAGCTCCAGGATGGCCTCGCGGGCGTCGACGTTCTGCCGGGTGATCTCCTTCTCCTCGGTGCGCTGCGCCTCGTTGGTGCGCACATGCTCCACGGCCGTCAGCTCGGTGATCTTCCGGATGCCCTGGGCGTCCAGGACGTTGGCCGGGTCCAGCTGGGTCAGCGGCGTCTGCTCCAGGTAGTCGATCGCCGCGTCCTCCAGGTGGTAGCCGTTGAGGTCGACGCCGATGACCTCGATGATCCGGTACCGCAGCTCCTCGCGCTTGGTGTACAGGTCGGTGAAGTCCAGCTGCTTGCCGACGGTCTTCAGCGCCTCGGAGAACTTCGCGTGGAACAGCTCCTGCAGCGTGTCCCGGTCGCTCGCCCGCGCCGTACCGACGGCCTGCGCGACCTTGATGACGTCCTCGACGGTCTTGTTGACCTTGACGAAGAACGAGATGCGGATGTCGGCTCGGATGTTGTCGCGGCAGATCAGTCCCTCCTTGCCGGCCCGCATGATCTCGATGGTCTTCACCGAGATGTCCATCACCTCGGCCTTGTGCAGCACCGGCAGCACGACCTGCCCGGTGAAGGTCACATCGACCTTGCGCATCTTGGAGACGATCAGCGCCTTGCCCTGCTCCACCTTGCGGAACAAGCGGGCGACGACGAGTACGACGAGCAGGCAGACGGCGACGAGCGCGCCGAAGCCCGCGGTCATGGCAACCATGGCGTACGTCCTTCAGACATGAGGAAGTTGAGTGTGAGGAAGAGAGGCCGGAGGCGAGATCCGGCGAGGACGCGGCTCACGTGGCCCACCGCGGGCAGACGGCTCAGCGGTGAGCGCGACTACTGCCCGGATCGACCGGCGCGCCGCTTGCCAACTCCCGTTGTCGAGGCTCACGTTCGCGGCTGAACAGCCTGGTGAGCGGAGCGGCGAGAGTGCGGGTCACCGACCAGGCGACAAGCGCGGACAGCGCGAAGACAAGGGCGTGGGCCAGGGCGGAGCCGATGCCCGTCCAGCCGGCCCGGTCCAGTACGACG
Source organism: Streptomyces sp. NBC_00019 (assembly GCF_045041015.1). NCBI lineage: Bacteria > Bacillati > Actinomycetota > Actinomycetes > Kitasatosporales > Streptomycetaceae > Streptomyces > Streptomyces sp. NBC_00019. The sequence continues at coordinate 140,787 of NZ_CP108302.1, read as the reverse complement.
GTGCCGGCGAAGCTGACGAGCCAGCCGCTCGCTGCCACGACAGAGGCCGAGACGGCTACCGGTGCTTCTCCGAGCATCCTGGCCAGTGCCGGAGCGTCGGCATCGAAGTCGCGCACGCCGGCCCGGCCCAGCAGGACCCGGAGCCAGAAGGCGAGGGAGACCACCAGGGCCGAGGTGAAGAGGACGGTGGGGAAGCCTGCGGCAGCGTCGATGACGTCCAACATCCTTCACCCCCATGTCCCGTTGGCGTCCAGGTACCCTCGGCCGCTGCCTGATTCAGGCACGAGGACGCGGCCGTGTTTGTACCGGGGCCATTGTGGAGTGCCATGGCTCTTCATCGCATTGCCGTGTTCCGGCAGTCTTGACGTCCTCTTGATGCCGGACACATGTACCCGGGCGGCCTGCGGCCTCTCGAGCCGAGAGAGCGGCGGACATGATGTCGAGGAGACGGTTGTTCGGGCGGATACGGCTCGGCTCATGCGTCATGATCAGTTGTGGTCATGGGGGCAGGCGCTTCGCCATGGCTGTCTCGTGGGTATCGCCATCGGGGGAAGGACAAGCATGAGGCGACTCGTGTACGCGGTCGTGGGCCACGGCTGCCGGGCAGTTCACCGGCGGGTGTGCGCAGGCCCGTGCCAAGGCCGGTGCGGTCGGGCCGGCATCGCTACGAGGGGGTGCGGCGCACGATGAGGCGCGTACCCTCCCTGCCGGGCCAGGTCCGGCACCCGGCGCTGCCGGGACACATGGTGGTGTGCGGCGACGACGCCCTCGCCGAGCGCCTGGCCGCCGAACTGCGCGAGCTGTACCGGATGCGGGTCACCGTCGTCGTACCGTCACTGCCCAGTACCGCTGATGGCGGGGTGGGCCCGGACGGACGGGCGCGGGCCCTCGCGTTGCTCGCCCGGATGCAGGCGGTCGTCAACCGGGCCGCTGACTCCGAGTCCGCGCCGGACGTCCGCGTGGTGCAGGCGCCGGTTCTGGACGAGGAGGCGCTCGCGGAGGCCGGCGTCATGCAGGCCGATGCGCTAGCCCTCGTCCATGGCGACGACGAGACCAACATCCGCGCCGCGCTCGCCGCCATGACCGTCGTCGGTCGGCGAGCACGCGGGATCTTCGCCAAGGCGCTGGATGACGCGGCCAGGGAGTGGAACAACCGGGTGCCGGAGCTGGTCCGTCAGGACACGGAGCAACTGCGCTTGAAAATCACCGAGTCGCTGGGCGCCGCCGAAGCGGAACGCGCGGCGCAGGAAGCGGGAGGGAAGGAGTGACGGCAGGCCGGCAGCTCCGGTCGTGCCGCCCATGTCCTCCTCCGGAAGCCCGTCGTCAGCGCCGCGTGGGGTTGAAACGCCGGTGCAGGGCCGCCCCAGCGAGGACGAGTGCCGCGCTTGCGGCTGCGGCCGGGACTGTGGCGTCTGTGCCGGTGTCGGCGAGGTAGGACAGTGCGGGCTGCGGTGCCGATGGCGGTCCTGCGTGCGTCCTGGGCAATTCGAGCGGCTCGCCCGTGACAGGAGGCTGGCCCTGGTCGACGGATTCGGGCACAGAGGGATCGGGGTGAGGAGGCTGATTGGTGTGGGGAGGCTGGTCGGCGGTGCCGTTGGCGGACTCGTTGCCCAGTACCGGGTTGCCGACGCCGACCACGCTCACGGAGTTGCCGCTGATATTGACCGGGAGATGAACCGGTGCCTGGATCCCGATCCCGGACAGGACACCCGGCGAGTCCTGCGCATCGACCGTCGCCATGGCCTCGCCGGATTCTCCAGCCCGGTCCTGCTCGGAGTTGTCCTGGGCGCAGGAGTTGCCCGCTGCAGGGTTGAGCAGCCCTGCGACGCTTACGGTGTTTCCGCAGGCGTTCACTGGGACGCTGACCGGCAGCTGCAGGGTGTTGCCGGCGATCAGTCCGGGCGAGTCGGCCGCGGACGCGTTGGCCGCGGAGTCGGCGTAGGCCGAAGCCGCGCCCGCCATCGCACCGGAGACGGTGGCGAGGGCGATCACACCATTTCGGGTGGCCCGTCTCATAGGTTCCCTGCCTTCCAGATCGGATACGGGCAGACGCCCGCACCAGTGAAACGCGAGGAAAGCAAGCAAGTTATGGCATATCGACCTTTTGCGGCATGAGGCGAGTGGGGTGACGCCACGTACTACGTCGCGGTCTCCTGGCCGTGCCGTCAGGGGCTGGTCACGTCGAAGCTGTAACGGAGAGGCTCGTCGCTCACCCCGTGGACGCGGCGGTAGAGGTACAGCGCCTCCACGCGCATCCCATCTGCAGGACCTTCTACTTCGCACGGGAAGGTCACCTGGATCACCCGCGGCCGGTCGGTGACACGCACCTTCATGCCATCAGCCGGTCCACCGTCGAGGACCGCTATCTCGCCTGCGCTCGCCCCACCGGTGCCCATGGCAACATTTTAAGGACTGCGCGGCTCTGGCATCACCATCGGGCGCTGTTCTACGACGCGGACGGCCCGCGTGCTGCGCCGGCCTCAACCTGGGATTCCTGTATACGGGCAGAGGAGGATCCGGTGCCGGTACTTCCGTAGCCCGGCACCGGGCTTGCTCCGACCCTGCCCACTGCATCGTGGCAGTCGTCCGGTCGGCTCCGCACTGCCGTGCACCAGCAAACCTGCTGCGCGTTTCCTGCCGGATTCCCGCACCACCGCGGGGGTCTGCCACTCTTTACCCTCATGTATTAGGCATACGACAGCAGTGCGTCACGAACGAAGGAGGCCGGGTGACCGGGCGCGAGGTACCCGACGAGTATCTGGAGGGCTACGCCCAGATACTGGCCGAGGCATGTGCGACAGGCCGCCGCCTCACGAGGGGGGAGCTGGATTCTCTCCGCACACGGGGAGAACGTGCCGCCGAGGCCGGCCTCGGGCTGCGGAACTTGGTCCGCCGACACCTGTCTGTCACCCGGGAAACCTGGCCCAGGGTCGCGGCCCCGGACGTCGATGGTGTGCTGGTCGTTGTCGAGCAGGCGATCGACGCCTTCGCCGAGGGCTACGAACGGGCGCAGAGGCTCGCCGTACGGCAGGAGGAAGGGGTGCGCCGGGAGTTCATCGATGACCTGTTGTATGGCCGTAGCGACCTGGGGCGCCTGTCGGAGCGCGCTGAACGCTTCGGGCTCCTCCTTTCCCGGGCCCACGCCGTCGCCGTCGCCCAGGGCGGCAAGCCGGTGGAGGACATGCATCCGATCACCCGCCAGGTGGAGCGAGCCCTGATCAGCAGGTTCGGAGAGCGGCGCATCCTGATCACGACGAAGGACGGGAGACTGGTCTGTATCGCTCCCGGAGAGCAGGACGAGGTCCTGGCGTTCTTCGCGAAGCAGGCACATGCGGCCACCGACGGAGGGCAAGTCGGCATCGGGCGCCCCCACCCGGGTGCTGGGGGAGTCGTCCATTCCTACGAAGAGGCTCTCAACGCTCTCGACCTGGCCGACCGGCTGCACCTGGACGAGCCGGTGCTGCGCCACGCCGACCTGCTCGTCTACCCGGTCCTGACCCGCGACCGGTCGGCCATGGCTGACCTGGTGCGCAACACCTTGGGCCCGTTGCAGTCCGCGCGCGGGGGCGCTGCGCCGCTTGTCGAGACGTTGACCGCGTACTTCGACTCGGGGTGTGTCGCGGCCGAGGCGGCCCGCCGCCTGAGTTTGAGTGTGCGGGCCTTCACCTACCGTCTGGAGCGCATCCACAAGCTCACTGGTGCCAACCCGGCCGAGTCGGTGCATCGGTACACCCTGCAGACGGCGGTGATCGGCGCACGGCTGCTCGGCTGGCCGGACAACGAAGTGTGACCAGCACAGTCGGACCCCATGAGTGCCTCTGGCGAAACCGCACACCTGCGCAGAACGTCAGCGTTCTTGAGGAACAAGAGTGAACCGGGCACGGAGTGAGGGAGGCGGAGTTGTCCTTCTTGAAGTTCGAGAGCGACGAAATACTCGCCATGGCGGGCACGCTGAGTTTGTGCCGTACCGCTTTCCCGGTTGACCCGTCCGATCGCGGAGACCATCAACCGCACCGTCTCGAGATTGCCGGGTGCCGGATCGAAGGCGAGATTGGGGTACTTCGACGAACCCGCTGAGCATCCCCTGGACGCGTGCCGTTCGCTTCCCACCGTTGGGAAGCCGGATTACCCAGGTGGTAGGAAGCTATCCGTGATGCGGGCGGTTCCGCCATCATCGTGATCAGACCGCTGCGGCATCCCGGTACTGCCGATGACCCCGACCCAGGAGGCGATATGTTCCTGCAGCCCCAACTCGCAGCACTGCTGCGGCACGGGTCCCAGGGCGCCGAGCGGCACGACGCCCGCAATCTGCAGCGGTCCTGGCGGAAGTTCGCGGCGTTCGCTTACGTGGCTGAGCAGTACGGCTACCAGTACGTCGGGTTGTCGCCGCTCTCCCCGAAAGGGAGCCCCAACCCGTACTTCGCGTTCCGGCGCACGCAGGACGCCGTCGAGCGCGCCACTCGGACCACAGAGCGATACCCGACCGCACTCCAGGGCGGCCAGCTGCCTGGGATGAGGCCCGGCGGAAACCGTCTGCGTCCAATTACTGAAACCCGACGTGACGTCGATCTGCTGCACGCGCGGATCATGGTCGACTACAGCCGCACCCATCGTCGCCGTGGCCTGATCGCGCTTGTGATCATCCCCTTCGTCATGCTGATCCCCCTCTCGCAGGCCGGCTTCGCAGGTGGCGCCCTGCTGGTCTGCGCCGTCGTCTGGCTGTTCTTCGCCGCCCTGTGGGCACTCGGGCTGCACCTCGCCCGGCGCCGACTCACTAAGTACGGAGGCATCCTGGCAGGGGCCGGCGTCGAATGGCCGCCGACGCGAGCGCGTAGGTGACTGCCCAGACCGGTCCGTGAACCGGATGCCCTCACGGACGGCTCGCGCAGCAGGGATGGCTGGTTGGACGATCAGGAGATGAACCCTTGGCACATGCGGGCCCGAATCGACTCGGGCTCAAGCAGGTTGTGGAGCGATGCCATCGCATGGCGCTGCCGCTCGACGGCGGTCAGCACCCCAGCAGACGCCGCCTTGTTCGGCCGAACCACCCCATGAGATGGCAGCACAACGGGCTGCTGTGGGGCAAAGCCACCGCTGTCTCCTGGGCCATCGCTGTGAAGAAGGCCCGCCCTTCCCTGGTCTGCAACGTCGTGCTCCACCGGTAACCCGGGTGCTGGGCAAGTACGGATTGGACGAGCTCTCGTCCCAGCCCCTGGCGCTGCCAGCTGTCGCCAATCCAGATGTCCGATATCCGCCCTGTATGGCACCCTTGGCAGACGCGGAAGCGTAACCGTCCCACAAGGCAGCCGCCCTGATCGAGCAGGATGATCTCGGTCGGGGTGCCCGTGTCGGGAACGGCCAAGCCGGCGAGCCGCAGACACTGGTGGTGCTGCTCGGCAGATCCCCGTAGCGGTGGCGGCATCGGCCCGTCCGGATCCACCCGAACCACCTCCTCCCAGGATCCCTGCCGTTCGTCCTCAGACCGATGGAGCGGAACACAGCCTCAGCGACGCATGTCGCCCCGGTCCGTCCTGCCTTGAGTGTCGGACCCGGTGGAGAGGTTGACCAAGTGGGCGACAAGGGCTCCCGCCAGCAGCGCCCATGCCGCCGAGACGAAACCGGCTGTGCGCCAGCCGACGGCGGAGAGAAGCACGACCACCGTGGCTCCGGTAGTGACCGCCTGGCGGTTGGTGAGGAAGGCCCATTGCCGGCGTGCGCTTCCCGGATGGCGGATCTCCATCAGGGCGGTTCGGATCACCAGCATGGCGCTGACGGCCACTGGCGCGATCAGCGATGGACCCATGTGCGTACCTCTTTCCGGTCCGGTCGTCCGGTGCCCATGGCGGGTTCGGGAGTCGACAGGTCAGGCGAGTGCGAAGTAGCGCAGCCACACATAGCCGAGGGCGATGGCCACGGTGACGGTGGTGACGAGCAGGCCGTACTTGGTGAATTGCCAGAAGGAGATGGGCTGTCGGTTGCGTTCGGCGATACCCAGGACGACGACGTTGGCGCTGGCGCCGATCGCGGTGGCGTTGCCGCCCAGGTCGGCTCCGAGGGCGAGGGCCCACCACATGACGTGGTCGCCGCCGCCGCCCATGTTCTGGACGAGGTCGCTGGTGATGGGGGCCATGGTGGCGACGTAGGGGATGTTGTCGACGATGCCGGACAGGACGGCGGAGGCGCTCAGCAGGATCATGGAGCCACCGAGTTCGTTGTCACCGATCGCGTCGGCCAGGAACTTGGAGACCTCCCCGATCACGCCTGTCTCGATCAGGCCGCCGATCATGATGAAGAGCCCGGCGAAGAAGGCCAGGGTGGGCCATTCCACCTCTTTGAGCACTTCGCCGGTCTCCGCGGTGGAGAGGGCGATGAGCAGTCCGGCGCCGAGCAGGGCGACGATGCTCGGTTCGTAGTGCAGCACCGGATGGAGCACGAAGCCGACCACCACCAGGGCCAGTACCACCAGGCCCTGGATGAGCAGACGGGGGTCCTTGATGGCTTCACGTTCCTCCAGCGCCATGATCTCGGCGGCGCGGTCATCGTTGTAGACGAAGAACTTGCGGAACATCACCCGGCACATGAGGACGAAGACGATGAGCAGGATGACCACGATCGGGGTCAGGTGGACCAGGAAGTCGTTGAAGGTGAGGCCGGCGCGGCTGGCGATGATGATGTTGGGCGGGTCGCCGACGAGGGTCGCGGTGCCGCCGATGTTCGAGGCCATCACCTCGGCGATCAGGAACGGCGCTGCCGGGAGCGCGAGGCGCTCGCACACCAGCAGGGTGACCGGGGCGATCAGCAGGACCGTGGTGACGTTGTCCAGCAGGGCCGAGGCGACCGCGGTGATGACGACCAGCATGGCCATCACCCGGAAGGGTTTGGCACGGGCCCGTTTCACCGACCAGATCGCCAGGTACTCGAACATGCCGGTCTTCTTCAGTACGCCGACGATCATCATCATGCCCATCAGCAGGAAGATGACGTTCCAATCGACGCCGGAGTGCTCGGAGTAGAACGCCGACTGGTCATCGGTCGCCCTGATCGCCAGCATGAGGCCCGCGCCGCCGAGCGCCACGGCGACCCGGTGGATCTTCTCGCTGATGATCAGGGCGTACGCACCGACGAAGACGACGATCGCGGCCCAGCTGTGCCAGTCGTTCACGATCCTCCGATGAAGTGTTCCAACAGGGCGGTCGCGGTGATCGCACCGATCACGGTGGCTTTGTCGGTGTCGCGTTCGACGACCGCGACGAGCGGGGAGTCCTTGCGGGCCATGACCACGGCGACCTGCGCGGGCGAGGCATCCGGTCCGACGACCGGAGGAGTGAGCGGGCCTCGCGGCAGCCACTCGGCCACCGACCGTCCGGTCATCGTCTCCCGGGCCTCCTCGTCGAAGCGGTCATCCGCTCCGGCTGCCAGAACCGGATTCTCCCGCAGGTACCAGGGCAGCAGTGCGCGGATCACGCGGGCGGCCGGAATCACCGCGTACGGGTAGTCGTCGCGGTCGAGGACCAGCAGCGCGGGCAGTTGGTGCCGCACGACCAGACGGACGGCAGCGCGGGCGTCGTCGTCCGCGGACACAGTGGGGTAGGGCCGGGCCAGGTCATGGGCGTGCATCGGCGTGCCTCTCCGTGGACCGGGCGTCGGTGTCCTGGTGCGGCTCCGGGATTCCGGCCAGTTCGTCGACGTCGAAGGCGCGGGCGATCGGCACGTCGGTCGAGCTGTGCGCGACGATCGAGAAGGCGATACACACCGCGATGAGCGTGAACGCCTCCTCGGCCTGCGGGATGCCGGACTGCAGCACCAGCAGGCCATAGACCACCGAGGCGAAGCCCTTTGGGCCGAACCAGGCCGCCACCAGCTTCTCCTTGCGGGAGATGGTCGTGCCGAGCAGGGAGATCAGCAGCGATGCGGGGCGGATCAGCACGATGGCCAGGACTACCGCCACGTAGCCGCCGAACGACAGGTCGCCGAACAACTGCGGGGTCAGCAGCGCGCCGAACACCAGCAGCGCCGCGAACTTGGCCAGCTCCGCCAGTGCCTCGCCCAGCGGCTCGAAGGACTCTTTCGCCTCCAGCGACACGTGCACCAGTGTCGCGCCCGCCGAGAACGCCGCCAGGTACGGGTTGGCGTGGGTGAGATGGCAGACCGCGTACAGGATGATCCCGCTCGCCAGCGGCAGGAGCGGCTGGAGCTTCGGCTCGGCGCCCAGCAGGCGAAAGCGTACGAGGACGCTGACCAGCAGCGGCAGCGCGACACCGAAGACCAGGCCGAGGAGGAGTTCCAGGACGATCTTCCCCGGCGATGCCTCCATCGTGTCGGCCGTCGGACCCGCGGCCGCGATCAGGATGAGGACGACCGGCAGGGCGAGCCCGTCGTTGATGCCGCTCTCCACGTTCAGCAACTGCCGCAGCTTCGCCGGGACTTCCCTGCGTCCGACGATCGCCGAGGCGAACACCGGGTCGGTCGGGGCCAGTACGGCGCCGACCAGGAACGAGGTCGTCCAGTCCAGGCCCACCAGGTAGTGCGTGATCAGGGCCATGAAGACAAACGCCAGCGGCATGCCCAGACCCAGGGCACGGGCGGGGTTCCGCCAGTTGGCGCGCAGTTTGGGCAGCGAGACATGCATGCCGTCGGTGAACAGCACCGCGAACAGCGCTAGATCGGCCGTCACGGACACGATCTCGCTGTCCGGCGTGATGTGGATCCACCCGAGGAACCCGTCACTGACCAGCGCGCCGCCGACCAGGAAGAGGAAAGACGTGGAGAGCACCGTCCGGGCCGCCAGCCCTGACAACAGCACCGCCACCAGCAGTGCGACACCGAAAACCGCCACCAGAACCATGACGGACACCCCCGATCGGAAGAGAGATTTATCCTCTGCTCGCCGACCAGGCTTCCCGGCACACCGGAAGGAACCCTACCTGCCCTTGACGCGTTTTTGACAGATCACCAATAGGCACAATGAACGATCTGGCATTGCCGGATTCCGGCAGTCGTGGTGGCGGAGTCAGAATTTCAGGTCCGGAGCTCCCGTTCGGCGCAACCCGCGGCCGCCTCCTGCGGCAGCCAGGATGACCTGCGTCTACGCTGTCCTCAGGTGTGCCGGGAAGTCTGGTCGGCAGTTGGCCGCACTCTGCCCTGGAGCCCCGGATGCCTGATGACCTTTCCCCGGCACGGCAGCACCATGGGCATCACCGGCTGCGCGGTATGGGAAGTCGTCTGCTGCATCCGTTCCGCGGCCGCCTGTTCAGAGTCGAGTCCACCCCTGACCGAGTGGTCGTCCACCTCGCGGGGGAGATGACCACCCGGAACGCGGTCCGAACAGGCAAAGCCCTCGAAGGGCTCCTGCGCGCGGGACATGTCCGGCTTGAGATCGACTTGAGTGAGGTGACCTACCTCAGCAGCGACGGCGCAGCGATGTTCTTCATGGCGCTGCGCGCCGCTCCGCGGCATGGCGCACGAGTGATGGCCACGCACGCGGGGCCCCAGGCCCGGGCCACCCTCGAAGTGCTGGGATTGCTCCGCGTCCTCGAGGTGTACGAAGGGGACGGGCCGAGTTGCTCGTCGTGCGGGAACGAGTAGCCGCTGTCATCCCGCTACTGCCTGAGCTGTTCTCGATCTGCGCGGACAGTTCAAGATCCATGACGGCGCCGCTGCCCTGCTCCGATCATCACGTCGAACAGGGCGTTCTCCCGGGACAGGAGAGTGGCGCAGGTGCCTGGTCGGAGGCTGATCGACAACTTCTTGCGCAGGTCAGCCGCTGAAGCACACCCCCCGGCGGGCTGACGCAGACTTTTCTCGGTGAAGGGTCCGCTTCACGCCGCCGCCATGGTGCTGCCTCGTCGCCGTTGAGACGGGTGGGCCCCGGCTGCGGTGCGGCCTGTCAGGTGCGCCGACCCCTAGCGGTTGTCGACGGCGGCCGTGAGTTTGTCACGTTGCCCTTCGTCCGCCAGCGCGATGAGTCGGTTCTCGACATGCGGTGGCAGGTCTTTGACACCGAGCTCGACGCCGGACTTGTGCGAGTGGTCGATGAAGGTCAGCAACGCCTTCGCGCCGGACATGTCGATGTAGTTCACGTGCTTCAGGCTCAGCGACAGGTTCGGGAGGTCGCTACGCAGGCTCGAGAAGACGCGGTCGACGGACAGAAACGACAGCGGTCCCCCAATGTGGTAGGTGCCGGCGCCGTCGTGGACGATCGAGGCCTTGTGCCGCCGTGACTGAGCGCCGTGAACGACGAGTGCCAGGACGACGCCGACGGCGACCGCCGCGGTCAGGTCCACGAGGACAGTGATGATCATCGTCGCGAACATCACGACCACGTCACCTTTCGGAGCGACGTGCGCCTTGCGCAGGCTCGCCCAGTCGAACATGCCGAACGCGGTCAGAATCAGGATCCCTGACAGCACGGCGAGAGGGATGTACTGCACCACGGCCCCGAGCCCGACCACGAGGGTGAGGAGAATGACGCTATGGGCAGCCGCCGACAGAGCCGTACGGCCACCGCTTCGGACATTGACCACGGACCGGACAGTGGCGTCGGCGCTGGCCAGACCGCCGAAGAGCCCGCTGGCGGCATTGCCGAGTCCCTGGCCGATCAGCTCCTTGTTGCTGCGGTGCCGGTTGCCGGTGATTTCGTCCATGACGACCGAGGTCAGCAGCGAATCGATCGAGCCCAGCAGCGCGATGCTGAGCGCGGGCAGGATGAGGGTCAGGAGCTGGGATCCGCTGAACTGGGGGAGGGTGAGCGAAGGCATCGACTCCGGGATCTGGCCTATGTAGTCAATCGCCGTGTTGAGCGAGACCGGCCCGACACGTACGTCCTGCAGTAGTGAGTTGGTGAACCGCAGGGCCGCAGTCATGATCACGAGCGCGATCAGGCTCGCCGGAACCGACTTGATCACTCGTGCGGACACGAGCATGAGTACCATCGTGGCGGCCACCACCAGGAAACTCTTTTGAGCCTGGTCGATTTCGCCCAGGATGATGATCAGCGCGATTCCGCCCATGAAGCCCGAGACCACGGGGTGGGGTACGTAGCGGATGAGCAATCCGAGCCTGCACAGTCCGAACAGGATCTGGAAGGCGCCGGCGATGATGAACGCGAGGAACGCGCCCTCGAGTCCGTGCGTGGCGATGACGCCGGTGGCGACGACGGTGATGGGGCCTGTGGGGCCAGTCACTTGGCCGGGCGTACCGCCGAACAATGCCGCGAAGAATCCGGCGAAGATCGCACCGTACAGTCCGACGAGCGCGCCCTCCGAAGTGCCGGTCGCGGTGATGCCGAAGGCGATCGCCAGCGGTAACGCCACGATTGCGACAGTCAGGCCGGAAAGAATCTCTTTGGTGATGCGCACGAACATCGGCTCCCGCTTCAGTCGACATCATCCTGACCTCGGCCCATGACGGACCGAGCTGCCGACCAGGCTTCCCGGCTCTCCGCGAGTAAAGGTGCCGTATAGAACGCGTCAATACAAGACCAAAGATCGCCATCTGGGACTGACGTCACACCAGCGGTTACCAGCGGGATGACCGGGAAAGTCCCGCACGACGGGCGGTAAGAGTTGGTGGATGAAGTGAGCTAAGGAAGCATCAAAAGCCTGGTCAGTGCCCATACTTGACAATGCGGGGGCGTCCCGCGACGGGCCTGACGGGGAGCGGCAAGTGAGTGGTGTCGGAGAGGGACTGGGCAAGGTCGAAGTGAAGCTCAGGTGGGACCCGAGTCCGCACGGGGAGGCGCCTCGGCATCTCGACATCATCGCCGCTACCTACTCGGCGGACGATCCGTACGGTCGGCCGGTGTATGTCGTTCACTACGACAGCCGCTCGCCGGACGGCACCATCAACATGGGCCGCCACAGCGAGACCGGTATGGGGTTCGGCTTCGTCGAGGCGATGGTGCTGGAGTTCGATCGGATGTCGTCCGCCTACGGGCGGGTGGTGGTCGGGGTAGCCATCCACCAGGACGGGGGCCGTCGCACGTTCGGTGACATAGCGGGTGCCGGGGTGCTGGTCGTCCAGGGCTACCTGCAGCTGCTGGCCGACGACTTCGCGAGCGTCGCCCAGGCCACGGCCGCGACGGTCGCCGAATTCAGCAGAGACGCGGCCGGAGCATGGGGGCTCCGCGAGATGGTGCGGGGGTTCGACAGCGATCCGGTGCTCTTCGCCGCGGAGATGGGCGGCATCCGGCAGTGACGTCTGGTTCGTAGTCCGGCACACGGACACGCGGGCGGGGCACCATGGGCAATGGCGTACCCCTGAGAGGTCGGTGACCCCTGGCAGGCCGGCCTCGTCCTCCCGCCCCCGTCTGTCGTTGCGGCCTCCGTCGTTCGGTCGGCAGAAATGACCGAGCCGTCGGTCGGTGCCTCCGGGAGTTGGGGATCAAGGCGGGAGCCCCGGTGCGATGGCCGAGGGCTCGGTGCCGGGTTTACGGTCCGGCGCTGGGCGGGGTCACTGTGCCCGGAGTGTTGCCGGGAAGCTGCGAATCGTAGAAGCGCCCGGTGCCCGGAGGAGGGTTGACGTCCTGCTTTTCCACCGTGCCGGGGGCTCCCCACCACATCACAGCCAGGAGAGCGACTGCGCACAATCCTGCGACCCCCAGCCCAACGGGTGGACGCTGTCGCCGTGCCAAGCGAAGACAGAGCCAGCCAGCAAACGCCCCCACGATAATGATGATCGACGGGGTGAGTCCACCGCGCCTGTACGCAATCATCAGCACTTCATGGTTAGCGATCAACGGCAGGAACGCTGCATAGAGCACGCCCAACACGACGATGACTGCGCACGCCCGCTCCACCAGAAGCAGCGCAGGGCGGTTGCCGTGCATGCCGTCCCTCCCTCCCTAAGCCGACCCGTATCGGGGCCAGTTGGCGTCCCCGATCGGTGGCGACCAGTGCAGGCTACGGCGTGGGGCGTGTCAACTGCCGCGGGCACGGTTTCCATCACGGTGCCGTCAGCGTTCTTGGCGAAAGTCCGCTCTCCAGCGGGATCCTGCGCCGGGTTCCGACAACGCCGTTGCGCGCCTCGCCTTCACCTCCTGCTCCCATTTGGCGGGCAGCGACGATTTGCACCAGGGGTGCACGCCGACGGCGTCGTGGAACCCGGCGTCGAACGTGCTCTCCTGGCATGCCAGCACAGCAACTGCAGTCTGACCGAGGGGCCGTTGGAGGCGACACCCACGCTGCGGGTCACTCGATGCATTCGGGAGCGCTTGGCTGATCCCGATCTGTCGGCGGCATGGATCGCCGCTGCATACGACATCTCTACGCTGTGCTCTTCCGGTCGGGAATCAGCTTCGGAGTCTGGACCGGAGGCGCCGCCTGGCCGGATGCGGGGGTGAGTTGGCCAGCCCGAACGGGCGACCGTGGCCCGTCGCAGCGATAGGACGAACGTCGGGCCCACTTCAGCAAGGTAGTCGAGCGAGCGTACGGAACTTCGCCTCGGGCCTGGCATGATCGGAACCACCTCCACACTTCCTGGTGATGGTCTTCGCGCGGCCGCGTTTCGCGTGACCGACCTTGGCGCTCGGTCCATTCTGTCCGCTCAGGCGCGGCGCGGCACGGAGTCGCTCCTTCCGACCCCAGCAGCGCGCAGAGCGAGCTGGCCGCCGATCTCGCTCGCGGCGCCGAAGGGCGTCCTGCAGCCTGATGGAGCCCGAAGCGCATGTCGTCAATCTGCGCCGGTGTCTTCACCCTGAGCGGCAACGCTGAAAGCGTTCACTCGGTCCGCCCGATGACGAATCCGCATCGCAGTCCCGAGACGACCCGTCGGCGATCATCGGGCCGTGCGACGGCCGGGAGCCGGTAAGGGTGACGCTGCCGGCAGGCCAATCGCGTCCAATATCGCGAACCATGTCTCCTGCGTGTCTGTCTGCCCGGCGCTACGGGAGGTAACTTGGTAAAGAGAGCCCCAAGAGGAGGGCGATTCGCGATGCCGTGGTTCGTATGGCTGCTCACCGCCGCGGCTCTGGGTGCCGCGGAGTTTTTCACCCTGACACTGGTCCTGGGGTTGCTCGCGGGTGCCGCGCTGGTCGCCGCCGTGGTCGCCGGTGTGGGGATCGGCCTTCTCGGCCAGCTCCTGGCCCTGGCGGCGGCGGCAGCGGCGGGTCTGGTCATGGTCCGCCCTGTCGCGCTGCGGCACATGGCACAGCAACCCCTCACCCGCGAGGGCAGCGATGCACTGGTCGGCAAGCGGGCCGAGGTCATGCAGGAGGTCACCGCGACCCGCGGACTGATCAAACTGTCCGGTGAGGAGTGGTCCGCTCGTGCCCTCGACGAGAGCCTGGTGATCCCGGCGGGAGCGCTGGTGGACGTCATGGAGATCGAAGGCGCCACGGCCATCGTCTACCCGCGCGAACTGCTGCCATGAACGGCTGAACGCAGAGCAATGGAGGCACTGTGGATCCGGTTGTCATTGTCACGTTCGTCGCGGCCATCGTCGTCGTCTTCCTCGTCGCTGCCACGGTGCGCATCGTGCCGCAGGCACGCCGCTACAACATCGAGCGGTTCGGTCGGTACCGCCGGACTCTGCAACCCGGCCTGAACTTCGTCGTCCCGATGGCGGACCGTATCAACACCAAACTCGACGTGCGCGAGCAGGTGTATTCGTCCGATCCCAGGCCGGTGATCACCGAGGACAACCTCGTGGTGAACATCGACACCGTGCTCTACTACCAGATCACTGACCCGAGGGCGGCGGCTTACGAGGTCGCCGACTACCTTCAGGCCATCGATCAGCTCACCGTCACCACGCTGCGGAACGTCATCGGCAGCATGGACCTGGAGGAGACGCTCACCTCGCGTGAGGAGATCAATTCCCGGCTTCGTGCCGTCCTTGACGATGCCACTGGGAAGTGGGGCATCCGGGTCAACCGCGTCGAGATCAAGGCCATCGATCCGCCGAACACCATCAAGGAAGCGATGGAGAAGCAGATGCGGGCCGAGCGGGACAAGCGTGCGGCCATTTTGCACGCCGAAGGGGAACGCCAGGCCAAGATCCTCACTGCGGAGGGCACGAGGCAGAAGGACATCCTGGAGGCACAGGGCGCGCAGCAAGCCATGATCCTGCGGGCGGACGGTGAGGCCAAGGCTGTGGAGCTGGTCTTCCAGGCTGTCCATCGCAACAATGCCGACCCGAAGGTCTTGGCCTACAAGTATCTGGAGACGCTCCCACACCTGGCGAGCAGCGACAACAACACTTTCTGGGTGATCCCAGGGGAGCTGACCGAGGCAGTCCGGACCGTCACCAGCGCGTTCAGTGACCAGTCGACAGTCGGCGGTTCCCAACCTGCGCAGCCCGAGGAAGCAGTCACGGCCGACGATGCCACGCCGTACGAAGGTCGGGTTCCGGAACTCGACGCCGGCTCGACGGTTTCACTCGACGCTGCGACGGCGGCTGACCGGGCTGAGAAGCAGGCTGCGGCCGCAGTGAACGACGCCAAGGCCGAAGCTGAGGCGGCGATGTCGCCCCAGACACCGCGCCGGGGGCAGGCGTCCGGCGACTGAGCCCACTCTTGGCCGACGCCAGGAGCCTCTGATGCTTCCAGAGCTCGACAGACCTGCGCGGGCCCGTGCAGCGCGACGAGGGCATGCTCCTGCGTCTGGACCATGCCTCGCAGTCCACACCGTCGGAACTGCCGGAGGCTTTCGACGGGTGGGTGGATCCGGCACTCTGCCAAGACTCCGGCGGGAGTGATCCGCTACCGGCCGACGAGACCAGGGGACGCTGCTCCTCGGCAGCGGGGGACTCTCCAAGCTGCTCGCCGGTGACGACGGATTCTCCAGAGTCGGCGATCCAGGACGTTCTTCTGCAGCAGCGCGAAGAACCTTTCCATGGCCGCGTTGTCTTCGGCCGCGCCGACCCGGCCTATGCAAGCCGACCAGGCCATGTAGGGCGAGAGTAGACACGAACTTTTGCCGGAATAGACCGGGATCCGAATGCACGATGCATCCGGCTACCGGTCCGCGGCGGGCGACCGCGAACTGAAGGACCATTATCGCGAGGCGGGACTTCATCCGCGAGTTGATGGAAGAGCGCACGATCCGGCCCGAGAACACGTCCCTGACCGCACGCAGGTAGAGCTTCCCCTCGCCTGGGCGTTCTTGCCGCGGCCCGTCCACTTGCCGAAGGTGCTCCACCTGCGGTTGTCCCGGCAGATCCGCCAGGCCGTGCGCTCCGCCATCGCTTCGGCCGCGGCGCGGGCCTCGTCGGCAAGGAAGCTATGGCCGAACTCGGGGCTGTCGCGGTGCACGTTGAACAGGGTGTTGGACCGCCGTTGATGACCTGCCGGTCCGACACTCGCGGCCGGGCCGTCGGCGCCTGGGGCCGCAGTGGAGCGAGTAACTCTCACTCCTAATCGGTGAGTTCATGGCGACGTATCACCCCAACATGATCCACCATCCGATGATCTTTGAAGTCGGACGTTAGTTCAGCATGATCTAGCGAGGAACCCCGGGCGTTCACGACTCCGTTGGGAAAGGCGTGATTCGAGCAGGGCTGTGTCGTTCGTCTTGTTGATGGCTATGGTCGTTGGCGGGGTGAGGGGCGCGGGATGTCGCTGGAGTCGCGGTCGGATGATGGGGTGCCTGAGCTGACGGCTCGGGTGGTGCGGGCCTCGTTCCCCAAGGGGACGTTGGCGGTCCGGATCCGGGACGTGCTTGGTCCGCTGTTCACAGACGAGGACTTCGCTGAGGCTTTCGCTGACCGGGGTCGGCCCGCAATCTCGCCGGGTGCTCTGGCCTTGGTGTCGGTCTTGCAATACGCGGAGGGATTGTCCGACCGGCAAGCCGCTGACCAGGTACGGGCCAGGATGGACTGGAAGTTCCTGCTCGGGCTGGAGCTGGATGATCCGGGATTCGACTTCACTGTCCTGGGTGACTTCCGCTCCCGCCTGATCACGCACGGGCTGGAGGAACGGGTCCTGGAGGTGATCCTGTCCCGGTTGTCCGATGCAGCACTGCTGCGGGCCGGTGGCCGGCAGCGCACCGATTCCACTCATGTGCTGGCCGCGGTGCGCACGCTGAACCGGATGGAGTTCGTCGGTGAAACGCTTCGGGCAGCGCTGGAGGCGCTGGCCGCAGCAGCCCCGGACTGGCTGACACCGTTGATCAGCACCGCATGGGTGGAGCGCTACGGGGCCAGGATCGACAACTACCGCTTCCCTAAAGGGGAAAATGTCCGCCGGGAATGGGCCGAACAGGTCGGCCGGGACGGGTTCGTGCTCCTGGACGCCGTCGATGAGACGGCCGCATTGGCCTGGCTGGGGGAGGTCCCCGCAGTGCGCATCCTGCGCCGGGCCTGGATGGAGCAGTACCACCGGGACGGGAAGGGGGTGCGCTGGCGGGAGGGCAAGGACCTCCCGCCAGCCAGAGACCGGCTGTCCTCGCCCTATGACGCCGATGCCCACTACGGCATCAAGCGTGGGTCGGGCTGGTGCGGCTACAAGGTCCACCTGAGCGAGACCTGCGAGGCTGATGCACCGCATCTGATCACAAATGTCGAGACCACGAGCGCCACCGTCAACGACACTGAGCTCACCGCTATCGTCCACCAACGTCTTGCCCAACGGGGGCTGACACCGCACGAGCATGTGGTGGACGCCGGATATGTCACCGCCGCCCACATCCTGGCCGCCCGCGAGGATCACGGCATCGACCTGCTCGGACCGGTCGGCATCGACACCCACCACAGCGGGCGCGATGACCAGGCACCAGACCTGACCCAGGCCGCCTTCACAACGGACTGGGACGCTCGCAGGGTTACCTGCCCGCAGGGCGCGGCCAGTGTCAGCTGGTCCCAGCAGCGCAAAGCCAGCGGCACTCCGCTCGTCCGGGTGTACTTCGCGCTCGCCGACTGCGACCCATGTCCGCTGAGACCGAGGTGCACCAAGGCAGCCAACGGCAAGTGGGGTCGCAGCCTGACCCTGCTGCCCCGCGAGCAGCAGCAGATCCTGGAACAACGACGCGCGGAACAGCAAACCGACGCGTGGAAAGAGCGCTACGACGCGCGAGCCGGGGTGGAAGGCACCATCTCCCAGGCCGTCCGCCGCACCCGCCTGCGACGCACGCCCTACCAGGGCCTGCACAAGACGCACTTGGCGAACATTCTCTCCGCCACCGCTGTCAACATCGCGCGCGTCGACGCCTGGCTGAACGGCACCCCACTCGGCGCAACCCGCGTCACCCACCTCGCTCGGCTTGCCCACGCGACATGACCTCAGCACGAGAACCGCTTTGCGCCTTTCCCAACGGAGTCGTTCACGCCCGGGAGGAATCGCTTCTCTCGGCTGCTCTGACCCGCGCGGGCGCACGGGTCTGCACTGTTGACCTCAGTCAGGACGCTTCTGGTTCGCGATGTACTCCTTCACCAGGGCGAGCGGTGCGCCGCCGCATGATGCGGCGAAGTAGGACGGAGACCAGAAGTGCTCGCCCCACAGGTACCGGCGGATGTGGCCGGGGAACTCCTGGCGCAAGCGGCGGGCGGAGACGCCCTTGAGGCTGCCGACGAGTCGGGAGATGGCGACCTTCGGTGGGTAATGCACCAGCAGGTGTACGTGATCGCGCTCGCCGTTGAACTCGCGCAGGTCCGCGCCGAAGTCCGCGCACACATCCCGCATGACCTCTTCGCAGCGCTTGAGGATGTCGTCGGTGAACGGTCCGCGCCGGTACTTGGGGGTGAAGACCAAGTGCGCATGAAGGGTGTAGACGACGCTACGGCCCCTGCGGATATCGGGGTTTGGTTCCCATCGAGGTGACATAGAGCAATGCTATATTCGTTCCCGTGAAGATCGTCGTGCAGGTGAAACTCGTGCCGGATGCCATCCAGGCGTCGGTACTCGAGTCGACCCTGCGCACGGTCAACGACGCCGCGAACTGGGTGTCGGAGGTGGCGTTCGAGCACGGTGTTCCGCGTGAGTACGAGTTGCGCAAGCACACCTACGCCGAACTCAAGGCCCGGGGCTTCGGGGCGCAGGCCGCGCAGCACACCATCAAGAAGGTGCGCGACGCCTACACCACACTCAAGGCCAACGTTCGGGCCGGGAATCTTGGGAAGGAAGGCTCCAAGCGCCGCCGTAAGGCGGAGTCCAAGCCGATCGTCTTCCGGCCCGAGGCCGCCCAGGCGTACGACGACCGGTGCCTTTCCTGGCAGTACGACCAGCAGACCGTGTCCATCTGGACCACTTCCGGACGGCTCAAGAGCGTCCGCTTTGTCTGCTCCGCCGACGCGCTCAAGACGCTCCGGGCGCACCGGCAGGGAGAGTCCGACCTCATCGAGCGTGACGGCGTCTTCTACCTGATCGCCACCTGCGAGGTACCCGAGGCCGAGCAGTACGGGCCGGACGGCTTCATCGGCGTGGACCTCGGCATCGCCAACATCGCCACCACGTCCACCGGCTACCTCGCCGCCGGGCGGGGGCTGGGCAGGTACCGCAAGCGACAGCTTGTCCTGCGTGCCAAGCTCCAGAAGAAGCGCACCAAGAGCGCCCAGCGGCGACTCAAGGCCCGTGCCCGCAAAGAGGCGCGGCACGTCGCCAACCAGAACCACATCATCTCCAAGACGATCGTGACCGAGGCTGAACGCACCGGGCGCGGCCTGTCCCTCGAAGAACTCAAGGGCATCCGCTCCCGGGTACGGCTCCGCAAGCCCCAACGGGTCGCACTCCACTCCTGGGCGTTCGCCCAGCTCGCAGACTTCATCGTCTACAAGGCCAAGCGGGCAGGCGTGCCCCTGGTCTTCGTCGATCCCGCGTACACGTCGCAGACATGCGCCGCGTGCGGTCACGTCGACAAACGCAACCGTGTCGACCAGGGGCTTTTCATCTGCCGGGGGTGCGGGGTCGTTGTCCACGCCGACCGGAATGCTTCCCACAACATCGCCACCCGTGGCGAGAGCGTGTGGAACGCGGGGCGTGAGTCACGCGTCCCTGCCACCCGATAGGGGTGTCTGGACGGAGGAGTCCAACCCGGCAGCCAGCCGGGCACTACCTCCAAGCCCGGTCCTTCAGGGCCGGGTCAAGTTGACATGAGGGGCGACGTCCCGGACCGTGTCCTCCGGACGCTGGCCGAATGTCTGCTGCCACACCGTCCCCGCGTCCAGGCCCCGCAGATCTGCCCAGGCATTCCAGATGCGTTGATGAGCGGAAGCCGAATCGAGCAGAACGCCGTCGACGTCGAACAGCACAGCAGCGAAAGTCATGGCGGCCACGATCTCAGGGCGGGTGACCGATAGGCAGAGCAGGTCACCGCCCACGACGACCGCACCGTGCAGCTGTGGGATTTTGCCACCGGCACCCAACAGCACCTGCTCGAAGGCCACACCAGCTGGATCAGGGCGTTGTGCACGGTGAAGGCGCCCGACGGTCGAACCCTGCGCGCCATCGCCTTCCACGGCGGCCGACCGTGCAACTGTGGGACTGCGAAGGCTCTTTGAAGGCGCAGGTGCCTGTGGGGGCCAGCCCAGCGCGCTGTTCGGTGGTAACGCGCTCGTGATCGCAATTGAGCCCGGCATCCTCGTTGTGGACATCGAAAGCGCCTGATCGGTTGTCACCAGAAAGGGCGCAGCCCTGAGAGGCCCCCGATCACCCACTGCGGACCGCCGACACCGACGAGTGTCGGCGTATGGACTGCCTGGCCCCCGGCACGTGTGTCGCTCTGTCTGCCGTGCACCTGGTCCAGTACGAGCCGGGCGTTGAGTACTGGGCGTCTCCCGTGGACAGCTCAGGTGGCTTCTGTCCCGGCCGCCGACGAAGACGAGTCGTGACGGTGCAGGCTGCCGAGGCTCCGCCGTTGTCGGGGGAGTGCACGCTGGCAGCGAGGCGGATACGAAGACCTGCACCGAGACCAGATCACGGACATTCCGCTCCCCGCAGGCAACGGCCAGCTGTTCCAGCGCTGTTGCGGCCCCCTCGGTGGCGGCCCGGGCACCTGAACTCCCGCCCCAGGTTCCCCCCAGCCCTGGACAGGTCGAGCACCTGGGGCGGGCGAGCGTGTTACGAAAGCCCCGTGTCTGTCTCGCGGCCCTCTGGGCGACGACGAGAATTGCCAGGCAGGCCCTAGCATCTGCGCATGCCATCACGTCGCAGTCATGACAACTTAGCCGCTCTGCCGCGCGATCCCCGAGCCGACCAGTATCCGATGCCGACCGTGCCGTACGGCTGGTACGCGGTGCTGCGCAGCCGCGAACTGAGGCCGGGCAAGGTCGTCAGCCTGCACTACTTCGGGCGGGCGCTCATCGCCTTCCGGGGAGCCGACGGCCGGGCAGCTGTACGGGACGCGCACTGCCCGCACTACGGCGCGCATCTTGGCGCGGGCGGGAGGGTCGTGGACGGCACGGTGGAGTGCCCGTTCCACGGGTGGCGGTTCGGTGCCGACGGCCGGTGCGTGGAGGCCCCGTTCGCGGTGCGCACTCCCAAGGTCTCCCTCGACGGGTTCCCGGTCCGCGAGCACAGCGGGCTCGTCTTCGTCCACGCCGGGCCGGGCGAGCCGTCGTGGGAGGTGCCGGAGATCCCGGAGACAGGATCGAAAGAGTTCGCCGCGCCCATCGACGACACCTGCCGGGCTCGCGTCCACATTCAGGAGATGCGCGAGAACATCGTCGACGAGTCCCACTTCCACTTCATCCACGGCCAGAGTGAACCCCCTGTCCAGGACTGGCGGGCGGACGGCCCGTTCGCCGAGGCTCGCGGCCGCATCTCCCGCCGTGTGCTGGGCCGGGTCATCGACAACACCTTCGACGCGTTCATGTACGGGCCCGGCGTCATGGTGGTGCGTACCCACGGCCCCGTACTGTCGGTGACCGCCGTCGCACTCAGTACTCCCGTCGACGACCGCACCAGCGAACTGCGGATGCTGTACTACATCCGCAAACCGTCCTGGCTGCCGTTTCTGACCCCCCTGGCCAAGCTCGTCTTCCGCATGGCGGCTTTGGGAGAGGTGCGCAAGGAGATCGGGATCTGGGACCACAAGATCCACCAGGCGCGCCCTGTCCTGCTTCCGCACGAGAAGGGGATCAAGGCGTTGCGCCGCTGGTACGCGCAGTTCTATCCGGTCGACTGACAGATTGGCCGATCGATCGACCAGGGGCGACGCGCCGGCCACACGGTTCGGCACTTCCGTGAGGCGTGGTGATCCGGCGAACGCATGGGACCTCGACTCCATGCTGGGCATCATCGCGCCGGGCATCGAGCACGCCTACCACCAGGCGGGGGAGGCCCCGACGTGTGGATGTGTGCCGACTGCGTCACGCTGTGCGGCGAAATCCTCGCTCAACACGCGGGCGCCACGTAGCACGCTGAAGACCAGGCCCAGGCGGCGGCCCTCGGCGAGGACGAGCCCGCGCGGGCACCAGCTCCAACTGGCCGATGTGCTGCGGTCCTTCTCACTCCGGTTCTCACAGCGAGACGGCGCCTGACACGACCGTCTCCGGCCGGCGAGGTGACGACCGGTCGGACGAGTGCCGTACTGCGGCATGCAGAACGGTCGGCCGGAACCTGGGTTGCGGCCGACCGTCGATGGGGCGGGTTCATGCGGTCAGCGCGAGTGGATCAGCACACGCAGGGGTTCGTTTCCCATCCGAGGCTCAGGACGTCCATGTCCCGCAGAGCACCGGCGTAGGCCTGCACCTCGTCCACGGCGCCGTGCAGGTACTCGCCCCAGCCGTCACCGACCTTGCCGCGGCCGATCTGGAAGGCGCCGGAGCTCTGCCAGCCGTCGGGCAGGCTGGCCGTGGCGGCGGCGTTGGTGTAGCCGTTCAGGTAGAGCTTGATGGTGTCGGTGGCATCGTCGTAGACCACGGCCAGCCGGTTGCCCGAGCCCTCGCCGCCGTCGGCACCCGTGATCTGGGAGACGACCTTCTCCGGCGCACCGGCCTCGTCCCGCTCGGGCATCACCAACTGCCAGCTGTAGGTGGCCGGGTCGTAGCGCAACTTGAAGGCGTCGGTGTGCTGCCCGGCCTGGGAGAGCACGGTCATCGGATGCGCGGGTTCGGAGTCGGAGAGGCGTACGACGACACCGACGGTGAAGCTGTCGCCGGTGTCCACCACGGGCTCTTCGGTTGTGGCGTATCCGCTCTCGCCGTCGAGTGTCAGATGCCCGTCGCCGACCAGCGGCGGCGGCACGTAGGGGCAGTCCGGGTCGAGATCCGGGCTGCAGGAGGCGTCCGCGTCACGGTAGATCGAGGCGCCGCCGCCAAGCTTCAGCGGTGTCCCGTCTGACTGCTCGGGGCTCGCACCGTCCGTGGCGCTCGACAAAGACCAGTGGCCGAGCAGGTTGGGCTTGCGCCAGGCCAGTTCGCTGACCTCGTTCGGCACCACGACGCGGTCATGGACGCGCACGTCGCTGACGTCACCGTGCCAGCGGTCGCGGTATCCGGTGGTGCCTCGCGCGCGTCCGATCTGGAAGGCGCCGGCGGCTTCGGCGGGAGTCGCCGCCACGCCTTCACCCACCTCGTGGCCGTTGACGTACAGGTGGGCCTTTCCGGTCTCGGCGTCGTACAGCCCCAGTAGGTGGGCCCACTCGCCGGTCTCGGGGGAGCCGCCGGAGAGGCGCGCTCCTGCGATGGCGAACGACCATGCGGGGCCGGTGTCCGGGGCGCGCAGTCCGAGGGTGAACCCGGGGCGTCCGTCGGCGTCCTGGCTGGCGACCGTCATGGTGCGGCCGGTCTCGGCCGGCCGAACCCAGGCGCTGACGGCGAAGGTCTCGCGGATGTCGGTGGCCGGGGCGTCCGGGGTGAGGAAGCCGTGACCGCTGCCGTCGAGGGCGACCGTCGTGGCGGCCGTGGTGCCGCTCGGCGCTGGGCCTCCGAAGGTGGCACCCATGCCGGCGCGGGCGGGGGTGCCCGTTTCGGCGGCTGCCGAACGGGACCCCGCCGGGTCGTCCAGCTTCCAGCGGGCGACGGCGGCTCGGCCGGACTTCACGTTGAAGTCGTACCGGGCTTGTGTGCTGCTGCGACCAGACCGGTCGATGGCGCGGACGGTTAGATTCTTGGGTCCGGAGGTGACGGGCAGGTAGGGGATGGTCACGGCCGCGCCGGGTCGCTCGGCTGTGGCGGTGCCGTAGGGGCCGCCGAGGAAGCTGTAGGTGTACGACACCACGTCGTCGGAGGGCGAGTCGACGGTGAAGTGGCCGTAGACGCCGACGCCGTCCACCCAGAACACCTCATCCGGGGTGGGGTATTCGGGGGAGCTGATCGTCGGCTTCTCGGGGCTCGTGTCGTCGTAGACGAACGAGCAGACCGAGCCGTCGCCCTCGTCGCTCCAGGGGGAGGTGGCGTGGCCGTCGTTCGCGCGGACGTGCCAGGAGATGGCGGTGTTCGCGGGCAGGTCGCTCGGCGTCGTCCAGTACTGCCGCGATCCCGAGGACAGGGTGATGGTGGTGTAGGAGCGGCGTTGTACCGTCCCGTCGGCGTCCGTCCACCAGGCTTCGAACTCGCCCGAGAGCAGGTTGCCCTCACCGGGCTGGTTGTCCTCTTCAGGGTCGTACAGTACGGCGCTGAGCCGAGGCGGTTCCGGTACGTACACGGTGTCGTCGCCCGTTGCGCAGGGCTTGCTTCCGGACTGGAGATCCGCGACGAGTGGTTGCTTCGGCGGCAGGTTGTCCACGGCGTGCGCCGAGCCGGTGAGGCTCGCCAACAGTGCGGCCGCGCAGACCGCCACCACCGTCCCTCTGCGTCTGCCGGTCTTCCCGGACAGCTTCAACTGGCCCTCCCCTGGGTGTGGTTGCTGCTCGTGGATCACACGAGGGCACAGAAGCTAACAGGTGGCGCTGACAGTGCTGAAAGGATTTCTGCCCAGCTTGATCTTTAACCTGTGCGGCGGGGGCGTGGGGGATACGCGCTGTATGGGCTGCTTGACGCGGTGCCGGATGCCGAAGCGGGCGGGCAGGCCGATGCCCTGGCCGCCCGCGCCACCACATACATCTCCCTCACCATCGCCGGCCAGGACAAGCCCCTGCAGCGCTTCATCGCCGGCGCGGACGCCATCGAGGCCGCCGAGGCCAAGGCGAAGCAAGTCCTCGCCAGGCCGAGGCCTCCCGCGAACTGGGCGACAACCTCGCCTACGACGACACCACAGTCTGAGAGGGGCCCATGCCACTGAAGGGCGAGTACGAGCCGAGCCCGGCGCAGTTCGTGCGTGACCAGGTCGAGCTGTACGAAAGCTCCGGCGGTACGCAAGGAACGACGCTGGGTGTCCTGGTCACCCGGCGCAGCAGGGGAACCGCTAGGAGGAACCCGAGGATCGCCCAGGCGGTCAGGACCAGGGCGACATGGGCAGTTCCCAGGAAGCGGCCGCCTTGGCGGTCCCTGCCGTGCGACGTGCCGGGCAAGGTCACTTGGATTCGAGGTGTCCCAGCGGGTGGCCGCCCACGAGGACCGTTTGGGCGTGGTTCCAGTCAGTGTGGTCGATTCCGGTGACGTGGCGCAGATAGTCGAGGGTGACCTGCTGGACGAGGGTGACACGGTCGGGGTTCTCGTCGGTGGTCTTCGCTGCCTGGTAGCCGGAGATGCCGCCCAGGAAGTGCTCGCCGCCGTGGACGGTCAGGAGGCTCTTGTTGCCGTGTCGGAGGGTGTAGGGGTCGGTCGTCCAGGCCGGGCCCCGGGTGGAGAGCGGGAGATCGTCCTTGTCCCCGGCGACGACGAGGCCAGAGGCGGTGATGTGGGAGAAGTCCTGATCGCGCAGCCAGGGAAGGTTGTCGTGGGCGAACGGGGTCAGCTCGCCGCCGCCCTTGCCGGCAGTGGCCAGTTGGATACTGGCCACGACCTGCGGGTCGGACAGGTCCTTCGTGAAGCCGGTGTACGGTCCCTGACGCGCAGACCCACCAGGATGCCCGCAGTCTGCCCTTCGAAGGAGTGTCCGGCCGCGACGATGCGACGGTGGTCCATCCGGCCTGCCAGACCCGCCTTCGCTTCGCGCCGACCGCGCCCAGAGGCGCCCGGACTTCCTGCCCGTGCCCTCCGTCCCGGCGACCGACCTCGCCGCCACGGCCGACCGGCCCGCCCGGAGGGCGCTCCGGGCGTGTGCCCCCGGCAGGAGCCCGCGCATTCGTCTCCGAGTGACGGACATCCGGGTGTGAATGCCGTCGGATTGTCGATGATTGTCGATGTAACGACAAGACTGACCCCTGCCTAATAGGCTCGGACAATCTGTCACCGACAAGCCCATGGGGGGTCTCGTGACACACCGCCCGCTCGCCGGATCATTCAGAGGGTTACGCCGTATCGCGGTCCTCACCGTACTCGCCCTGACTGTCCCGCTGACGGCCACCACCGCCGAGGCACACAGCGGCGTGGAGGCCGCCCCGGGCAATCCCGTCATCGCCTGGAACATCCACGCCCAGACCGCCGTCTACGACACCGCCAAGCAGTCGCCCACCACCAGCACCCGCAGCTTCGCCATCGTGCAGGGTGCCGTGTACGACGCGGTCAACGCCGTCGCCGGCCGTCCGTACGAGCCCCTGATCAGCGCGCCCCGAAGCCGCCCCGGGGACTCCACCGCCGCGGCGGTGGCCGCGGCCGCCCACGACACGCTGCTGTGGCTTTTCCCTGCGCAGGCCGAGTCGCTGAACGCCCGGTACGACGAGGCGCTGGCCGCGATCCCCGACGGCCGCGCCGAGGACGGCGGGGTGGCCGTCGGCAGGGCCGCCGCCGCGGCGATGACCGAGAGCCGCCGTGACGACGGCTTCGACCCCACCGCGCCATGGACCGTCGGCACCGAGCCGGGCCAATACCGGCTCACCCCGCCCGGCTACGTCAACGTCGGCGCCTGGGTGCCGAACCTGAAGCCGTTCGTCGTCCCCGACGCCGGCGCCTTCCGGGTCAAGCCCCCGCCCGCCCTGACCGGCGCCGCCTGGGCCCGCGACCTGAACGAGGTCAAGAGCCTCGGCGCGGCCACCAGCACCGTCCGCACCCAGGACCAGACCGAGGCGGCGATCTGGTGGGACGACCCCCGGATGGTCGAATGGTCGATCACCCGGCAACTCGCCGACGCGCACCGCCTCAGCAGCCTCCGGACGGCCCGGCTGCTCGCCATGGTGTACGTGGCCTCCGCCGACACCCTGATCGCCTGCTACAAGGCCAAGGGGCACTGGAACTTCTGGCGCCCAGTGACGGCCATTCCGCTCGCCGGCACCGACGGCAACGCGGCCACCGATCCCGACCCGGACTGGACGCCGCTGCGGGTCACCGCCCCGTCGCCGGAGTACCCGTCGGGCCACGCCTGCTTCACCACGGCGGTCATGACGGCCCTGGGGTCGTTCTTCGGCCGTGACAACCTCACGTTCGCCGCGTACAGCCCCGCCTCCGGCACGACCCGCCACTACGACAGCCTTCAGGCGGCGACAGCCGAACTCCAGGAGGCGCGAATCTGGGCCGGCGTGCATTACCGCTTCGCCGCCGAGCACGGGCACCGGCTCGGGCTGACGGTCACCCGCGACGTCCTCAACCGCGCCTTCCAGCGGCGCTGACGCGGCCGTCGCTTCCACCACCGCAGGGAGGACAGCTCGGGACAGCACCGACACCGGGACGGTGACCGAAGCGCAGTTCAGCGGGGACGGGCCGCGGAGAGGATGACTGGTCTCCGGCCAGGAAATGGTGGTTGTTGCGGGCATGGTCCGGCACTGAGCGTCCAACGGAGTTTCTGGGCGAGGAGCTCGCGGGGCCGCTCACCGAGGCGACCGATGATGATCCAGACCTTGAGATGCGGACAGCAGTCGACATTCCGTTGCCGCTGCTTCTCGCCGAGTACGAGGAGCAGAGTGCCCGCTACCGTCGCCTGGTGTCCGAACACGACCTGGACTCGACGGCCAAGCGTCCCATCAGCGACGGCCGCCACGTCGATCTCCGGTGGGTGATCCTCCACCTCTTTGAGGAGACGTCCCGCCATAACGGCCACCTCGACGTCGTGCGTGAGCTCGTCGACGGGCGGACCGGCGCCTGACTGGTTCCAACACGAAGGAGCGAGAGACCTGATGGAACCCGTGGTGCCCGATCACGTGCCCCTGCCCGCGTCCTTTCCCATCGTGCCCGCGACCAATCCCGACGGCGGCTGGGGTAAGCGGCGCACTCCGCTGCCCGCGCCACCGCTCGACCTCGGCCCCGCGCGGTCCGGCGGAGAGATCGGCTACGTCGCACTGCGCACCCTCGTGTTGTCCACGCTGGCGCCGGAAGAGCGTCGAGCCCTGCGCGAAGGGCTTGCCCCCGACGAACGGGCCCGCCTCACCGCGCAGACGGCGGGCCCGGAAGGAGAGCGCCTCCTGATGGTCCGCGCGGGACTGCGGCTGCTCCTGGGACAGTTGCTGGACGCCGACCCGGGGGCCGTCGTCCTCGATGACGGCCCCTGTCCGCACTGTGGCCGGCTCCATGACCGCAGTGCGTGCTCCCCGGCCGGCCGTCGACTGCACTTCGCCACGGTCGGGCGAGAAGATCTCGTCGTGTATGCGGTCAGCCGCTTCCCCGTCGGGCTCGGGCTCGCTGTGACGGACGGACCCGACCGCGAGGCATGGCTGCGGGGCCGCAAGCCGGCCCGGCTCGCCGCGTCCCGAGAGGGGGTGGCTCGGGGACGGTGTTCGCGCACGCGGGACGGTTCGGTGGAGCACATCGTGCGCTTCGTCCATACGGCGCCAGAGCACTGCTGCGTCGTATCGGTGGTGTATGAGGTGCCCTTCAACGAGGACGCCCCCATTTCCCTGGACCCGGCGACCGACTAACGACAGCCGCGCAACCGGCTGTGGCGGCTGCGCATGCGGGGTACGACCACTGCGCAGGCCACGCTAGGAAGCCGCTCCGAACAGCGGCGCCTCGCCGGGCTCCATGTCGGGGCGGATACGGGTGAGCCGGACCGGGCGGCGCCAGCGTCCGGGCGCTGTCCCGGGCGCTGGCGACGGCGACTTCGGCGGCGACCTCGGGCACGACCAGGTGCACCGGCAACTGCTCCCGCGAGCCCCACCCCCACACGGAAGGTGCGCCCCGTCCACGGGCGACCGGTGTCCCCGGCGTGCAGCTGGTCGGCGACGGCGTGCCGGGCGGCCGCGCCCAACGTCGTGGTGCGGCCGGCGTACCGCAGGCGCCCGCTCTCGTCGCAGCGGCGCCCAACAATGCGGTGGTGGGCGCCCGCAGACTGCCGGTGACCACACCCTCGATCGCTTCCACGGTGTGCCGCGCCGTGTACTTGGTCCACCCCCGCCCGCCCGGCACATACCTGCTTGCCAGGGGCCGGAACACCAGACACTCGATGCCGACGGCCGTATAGTCGGCCAGCCACGCGGCCGCCTGCTCCGGGTCGGTCGTGGTCGGGCACAGCGACCACGGCGCCGACAGACCCTCCTCGAGAAACAACGCCTGAAGCGCGGCGTAGCGGTCACTGAAGGGGAGACCGGTCAGGTCCGAGCCGTGCACGCGCAGCAGCTCGAACGCGACCAGGTGCGCCGGGAACTCGACCGCCGCGCGGGCCGCGGCCGCACCACGGCGGTGCATGCGCTGCTGGAGACGCTCGAACGCGAGCCGGCCCTGCCGAGCAGCGCGTAAGCAACTCCTCCGGCAGTTACGGGGACGCCGAGCGATGGTCAACCCGTCGCGCACCGGCAGCATCACCGAGTTCACCCGCTCACCGACCGTGATGCAGGTCGTTCAGCCGCCGGAGCCCGGGCCATAGAGCGCGGCGATGTCTTTGGACGTCGTCCACCGGCTGTAGGTGGGCGACTGAGGCCAGCCCTCGGGCGAGTCCTGCCACTCCTCCTGCCGTCCGTACGGCAGGACGTCGATCAGCGGGAAGGTGTGACTGAGCTGTTCGGTGCCCCGGCCGTTGGTGTGCCAGGTGCGATAGACGGTGTCGCCGTCGCGCAGGAACACGTTGACCGCGAATCCTGCGTCGGGCGGTGCACCGACGTCGGCCCCGAAGGAGCTGTTGGCAGTGGAGTACCACGTCATCTGGTTGCCGACCCGCTGCTGGTCGGCGAGTGCCTCTTTGATCGGGCCCTGGGTGACGATGACGAATCGCGCATCGTAGTTGTCCAGGAACTCCAGGCGGGTGTACTGCGAGGTGAACCCCGTGCAGCCCGGGCACTGCCATTCCTTGCCGGCGAACCACATGTGGTTGTAGACGATCAGTTGCCTCTTGCCTTCGAAGACGTCCGCCAGCCGAACGGGGCCGTCCTCGCCCTCCAGGGTGTAGTCGGGCATCTCGACCATCGGCAGGCGACGACGCTCGGCGGCGATGGCGTCAAGCTCCCGCGTCGCGGCCTTCTCCCGGGTACGCAGCGCCTCGAGTTGGCGCTCCCAAGATGCGGCGTCGACGACGGGTGGTAGTGCGTGGGTGGTCAAGGTCCCTCACAGAATCGTGTGCAGCTTTCGCTCGTGCAGAGGTAGACCCCACCGGGCCCCGGAACTCATCGCCCCGAGCCGCCCCTTCGGCGCTCGCGTTGCCGGGCCGGCTGAGCGGCGGCGTACCCCGGTTCCCGAGCGCTCGCAGGCGGGTCGCTTCGATGTCGTGGGCGGTGACGGCTGCTGGCAGGTGGGTTTGTGTGTGGGAGCTGGCACCGCTTGTCGCTCAGACCCAAAAGGCCACCGCGAGCTGATCAGTCTTTGCTTTCCCCGGCAGTGGCTTGTGCGCCGTGCCGTGTCGGGTCAGTTGTCGAGGGGTCGAGTTCGTCGGCGGTACGGGCCCTGCGGGTGGGAGAAAACGTCAGTACGAGTGCCTGGATGACTGCTCCGGACAGTCCGGTCCACAGGGCGAAGCGATAGCTGACCTGGTCGGCGAGTACTCCGCCCAGTGGTGCCCCCACCGCTACCATTCCCCAGTTCATCGAGCGGATCGTCGCGTTCATCCGCCCGCGCAGCCGATCGGGTGTGACCGCCTGGCGGTAGCTCATCTCCACCGGGCTTTCGATGCCGATGGCCAGGGATACGAGGAAGAAGCCGAGCGACACGGAGGCAAGCGCCCACGGTCCACGCTCGGCCAGGACCAAAGGCAGCCAGCCGACGGCGGCGAGCAGGCGGAAGGCGATCACAGTGGCGCCGACGTCCAGTCTTGTGGCCACGCGCCCGGAGAGCGCACCGCCGAGTAGCACGCCGACACTCGCGAAGGCGTAGGTGACCCCCAGACCGAACTCCCCGATCTTGAGCTGTTGCAGGGCGAAGACCACGAAGACCGTGCTCACCATGCTGTTGAACAGGAGCATCGCGTGCGAGGTCAGGGCGATAGACGCCAGCGTGCGATGCCGGTAGACCCAGGCCACGCCCTCGCGCAGCTCGCTGCCCAGGCTGCGCCGTGCGCCGCGATCAGGGACAGGGTCGGGTGCCTTCACCGAGGCGAGGAGCAGGCCGGACATCAGATAGGTGAGGGCGTCCACCAGCACGGCAAGCGGCGCTCCCATGATTTTGATCAGTGCCCCGGCGATCAGCGGGCCGGTCGAGCCGGCCACCGCGTCGGCCTGTTGCACACGGGCGTATCCCGCGTTGAGCAGCTCTTTGGGTACCAGCTGTGGCACATACGACTGGTTGGCCGCCTCGAACAGCAAAGACAGCACCCCGAACGCGAAGACGAACATGCACAGCGCGGGGATGCTGAGCCGATCCAGCGCATACAGCACCGGTATCGCACCGAGCAGGACTGCCCTTGCGAGGTCCGTGGCGACCATCATCGGCTTGCGCCGCCAGCGGTCCACCACGACCCCGGCTATGAGCCCGAAGAGCAGATACGGAACCCAGCGGGCGGCATTGACGATGCCGACCTCCGTGGCGGATGCGCTCAGCACCACCGCGGTAAGGACCTGCAACGCCAGTCCCGTGACCTGAGAACCGAACGCAGACACAGCCGAGGCGGTCAAGAAGCGTACGTACCCAGGGACTTCCACCAGGCGCGGCATGATCGGACCGTATCAGCGAAGATCACCGGCAGATGATGGCGGAACAGGTCACCCAACGCCGGCAGAGATGCGCCAGTGTTGACGGCTCTCATCCATATTTCCGAGCGCTCTGATCGTTAAGTGCTCCCGAAGCCAGCGATAAACGTTGCCCGCTCTCGCTTGCGAAACCAATGCCTCGTGCAGCGGGATGAGGGGAGCCATCGCAGGGGTGTGGGGAGCCAGGGCACTCGTTCGGGCGTGGTTGGTCAGCCTGCTGTCGGGCTCTGCGGGTCCTGTGCTCGCGTGAATCCGTTGCTGCGTTCCACTTTTGCCACATGCAGTGTGTAGCTCTGGTACCACTGGGCTCGCCCGCGCTGTTGCGCCGCGCGGTGCTCGGCGTTGGTCCGCCACTGGGTGAGGGCGTCGGCGTCGCGGAAGTAGCTGACGGTGATGCCAAGCCCGCCGGGAGTCTGTGCGTGGTCCATCCCCAGGTACCCGGGGAGGTCTATCACCAGGTCTTCCAGGCGTGCGTTGGTCTGGCTGTAGTCGTTCTGGGTCTGGGTTCGCACCGTGGTGAAGACCGCTACGTAGTAGGGGGGTGCATAGGCTTCGACGGGCGTGACAGGTGCTTGGGGGTGACTGCTCACGGCGCCCTGGTGAGGGAGGATGCGCACAGTGATCCGGTGTCCTTTCCTGAACGGGATGCGTAGGGGATACGGCTCGTGGTCAAAGGTGTCCGAGCGGGCATTCTTGGTGCCGTGTGAGGGCTTGGGTTCGGGTATGGGCGAGCCGGTAGGATCCGGCGCCTTTTCGGCTGATCGCCCCACCCGTCCGCAGGCACAACGGCCCTGTCGCACCAGAGCCGATTGCGCGGACGGTCACGCGGTGGGCCGCCGTGCGTACACCTCGATCTCGATCTTCATGCGGGGATCGGCGAGGCCGCACATGAGCATCGTGGCGGCCGGCCGGGCCTGGCCGAAGGTGCGGCGCAGTACTGGCCAGCAGGGTTCGAAGTCGCCCCGGTCGGGCAGCAGATAGCGCACCCGTACCACGTCGGCGAAGGTGCACGTCGCCTCGGCCAGCGCGGCCTCGATGTTGCGCAGGCACTGCTCGGCCTGCTCCACCACGTCGTCGGAGATCGTCATGGTGGCGTAGTCGAACCCGGTCGTCCCGGACACATGAACCCAGTCGCCGTCGACGACAGCGCGGGCGTAGCCGATCCGCTCTTCGAACGTCGAGCCGCTGAGGATGGAACGTCGCTCCGTCATGCGCCGAACGCTAAGTGAGCAGCACAGATACGTCTAATACAGCTTTGGGTGTGGGGTGATATCCCTGAGCGTATGGAACGCCCTGAACTTCCTCTTCAGCAGCTGCACGCCTTCGTCGTACTCGCCGAGGAACTCCACTTCGGCCGCGCTGCCACCCGCCTGGGCATCGCCCAGCCGCCACTGAGCCAGCAGATCCGGCGCCTGGAGGACAAGGTCGGCCACGCGCTGTTCAGCCGCGGACCAGGAGGTATCACCCTCACCCCGGCAGGCCGAGAGCTCCTTCCTGCCGCCCGGCACGCCCTCAACGGCCTCGCGGACGGCCTGGCCGCTGCCCGCGATGTCGGCAGCGGCAGGACCGGCCGGCTGCGGATCGGCTTCGCTGCCTCCCTCGCCCTGACCGTCCTGCCCGGCCTGCTGCGAACCTTCCGGGAACGGTTTCCCGCCGTGGACCTGGACATCCAGGAAATGACCACCACGCCGCAACTGGCCGCTCTGCGCGAGAGGACGATGGACATCGGCCTGGTGCGCGAACCGCCGACCGACGACGCGGACCTCGGATTCGCGACCGTGCTGACCGAGCCGTTTGTAGCTGTCCTGCCGTCCGCGCACCCCTTCGCGGCGCAACGCGCCGTCCGCGTCGAGCAGTTGGCGGACTGCCCCTTTGTGCTTCTGCCACGCGCCGTCGGCCCCTCGCTGTACGATCAGATCACCGGGCTGTGCATCGCGGCAGGCTTCACGCCCCGGGTGGCACAGCACGCCGTGGAATGGCAGACCGTCTGCGCCCTGGTGGAAACCGGCCTGGGTGTGTCACTGGCCCCGGAAAGCATCCGCCGCATCCGCCTCAAAGGCGTTGCCTTCCGCAGGATCGAGCCCAACACCACTCGCACACGAGCCGCCGTCGCCTGGCGTAAGAACGACTCAAATCCCCTGGTCCCACGCCTCTTGGCCGCTCTCGATCGAGATCCCTCGGGAAGGCTTTAGGCCCATGTCACGGGGGCGTCGGGCGCAGCCGTTTCCGTGATGGCAGGGGCTCAGTTCCGCTGTCGGCTCTTCGAGCGGCGGCTGAGTTCGGCGGTGTACTGCGCGCGGGAACTGATAGAGGCGGCGGCCGAGCCGCGATGCCGTTGTTTTAGTTGCGGGCGTACGCTGCTTCGTAGTGCTTCCCGGGGGTGGTACGGGTGTCGGTGCGTTTTCGGGGCTAGGGCTGATGACCTGGGTGTATCGGCCTGGGCCAAACGCTAGACGCTCCAGGGCCGCAAGACCTGGTCCAGTGGACGCGACGCCCGCCTCGACGCGTTCGGCTGGCTCAACCGCTACAACATCCGACGCCGTCACTCCCGCCTCGGACAACGCAGCCCCATCGCCTACGAGACAGCACTCGACACAACAACAACTACCCTGGCCCAAGCCGCATAGCCCGTGTCCAAGATTCCGGGTCAAGGCCCCTCCGTACATACACCCCCCGTCCAGTTAATCTCCTTCGCCTCGCTGTGGCAGCGCATTTCGGCTGCTGATCGCTCTTCGGGCGGAAGAAGTATTGCCACCTGTGGAAACAGCCACTGAGCGTTTCCAGCGTTGACGTTCCGGCTGAGGACGGCAGCGGTGATGACCGTCATGCGGTTGGGGCTGCAGCGGGCTCTGCGGAAGACGCGCCAAGGCTGCTGCGCCTGCGCCAGGTTTTTGCACGGCCATGCTGCTGTGGGCCCAATGGCGGCTACGCCCGACCGCTTGGCGCCTGGGCGAAGGGGAAACTGCAGTTCACCTCGGAGGTCGGTAGAGGCCGCGTCCAGTCGATTCGGAGGCGTACGTGCCACCGGCGACAGCGGCGGATCACAGGCGTCATCTGGACAACTGAACCGAGGGCCCCCTTGTGTTGGGCGTGCCCCTGGTCAAGGGCGGGTGCCGCCCTCCCTGGCGACGGGTTCCGGTCAGGCGGTGTCACGATCCTGTAGCCCGGCTGCCGACCCCTGTCAGCATGCTGACACCGGTGTCTCCTCTTGTGCGGCTTTCGCGCTGGCATCGTCGAATTGGCCGGAAGCGATCCGGTGAGGAGTTCCGACCCTGGGGGAAATCGTGACCAGGACACTGCCCTGTAGGAAGTCATCCGTCCCCGCGCGGGTCGTCACCGCGCTGGGGTTCGCCCTCGTCGTGGTGCTGGTCTCGAGCGGGGCCGCGGCGGCGTCCGACGTCGAGGGGCCCGCGGCGTCGGCGCCGCTCGAGGAAGTCGCTGCGGCCCTTGTGGCCCAGCTCCTTTGCGAGCGGCCGGCCGAGGCCGTGGCCGTAGATCGCCACGCTGCGCTGGAACGGGCCCACCGCGGCGAAGCGGATGACCGGCCTGCTCGCCACTCTCCCGTCGCTGAGGCCCCGGTCTGCAAACTGGTCAACGGCTGGGACTAGGCGGACGCGATGCGGTTTCGCATTCTCGGGCCGCTGAGCATCACCGACGGCTCAGACAGCGCAGTACTCCAGCCTTCCAAACCCACCGTCCTGCTGGCCGTGCTTCTGCTGCACGCCAACACGGTCGTCTCCGCCGAGTACCTGCAACGGGCCATCTGGGGCGAGGAGCAGCCCGTCACTGCCCGGGCCGCGCTCCAGACCTGCGTCCTGCGGCTGCGGCAGCTCTTCACCCGGCACGGAGTGATCGAGACTTCCGTCGAAGCGGTGCCCGGCGGCTATCGGATCACCGCCGGACCGCGGGCCCTGGACCTGATCGGATTTCGGGACGGGGTGGCCCGGGCGGAGTCGTCCCGCACCCCGGAATCCGAACTCCATCTCCTCAAGGACGCGCTGTCGCTGTGGGAGGGGCCGCTGCTGGCCAACGTCCGCTCCGACGTGCTCCACCGCGACGAGGTGCCCCGACTCGAGGAGGAACGGCTGAGGACCTTGGAACGCGTCTACCACCTGCAGTTGCGTCTCGGCCACTGTGGCGAGGCGCTCGTCGAACTGTGGGGAGTGACCCGGAAGCACCCCGGCCACGAGCGGTTCCGCGAGCAACTGATCGAGGCCCTCTATCGCAGCGGCCGGCAGGCCGAGGCGCTGGCGGAGTACCGGCGGGTCAAGGAGTACCTGCACGATGAGCTGGGCGTGGACCCGTCCCCGGCTCTCCAGAGACTTGAACTGGCCGTCCTGCGCGGCGAGGACCTGGGTACCGCGGCCGAGGCACGGCCGAAGTCGTGGGCGCTCGCACCGGAACAGTGGGCGGGCGCCGCGCAGCCGGGACCGTCGCTGGTGGTCCCCGTGCCAGGGGTGCCGTCCTTCACCGGGCGGACGGCCGAGGTCACCGCTATGGTGGCCCGGCTCGCCGCGGCCGAGAACAGCGACGGCGAACCCGTGACCGTGCTGGTGTCCGGAGCGCCGGGCATCGGCAAGTCGGCCCTCGCCCACCACGTCGCCCACCTGGTGCGGGACAGCTTCCCCGCCGGTCGGCTGCTGGTAAGGATGGTCCACCCGGACGGGGTGCCGCGCAGTTCGTCCGCGGTGGCGGAGGATGTGGCGGCGGCCCTGCGCGGCCGTCGGCCCGGTGATGCGGCGCTGCTCGTCCTCGATGACGTGGTCGACGCCGACCAGGTGAGACCTCTGCTGTCGGCCCGTCTTGGCGGTGCCGCCATCGTCACCAGCCGGATGGGGCTCGCGAGTCTGATCGCCACACACGGCGGCTGGGTGCACCGGCTCTCCACCTTCGACGACGAGGACGCCTACCGGTTGCTGCTCGCCGTACTCGGTGCCGAACGCGTGGAGGCCGAGCCCGAGGCGGCCCGGCGACTCGCGGCGGCCTGTGGCCACTATCCGCTCGCCCTGCGCATCATGGCCGCCCGGCTGCTGACCCGCCCCGGGCTGCGGCTCGCCGACGGGGTCGACTGGCTGGCCGAGGACCCGCTCGCCCGGCTGTCGTTGGCCGACTCACCCCGGATGTCCGTCGCACACGTACTCCGCCAAGCGTTCGCCCGGATCGATCCCAGGCTGGCCGAAGCCTTCGTACGGATCGGGCGGCTGCCCCTGAACGCGCTGCGGGCACAGGACTGCGCACCGGTGCTCCAGATGGCGGCCCCCGAAGCCGAGAGCGTCCTGGAACGGCTCGCGGACGCCGGATTTCTGGAGGAAGGGCCGCCCGGCCCGTACCGGGTGCACGACCTGCTCCGCGTGTACGCACGCGGCCACGCCCCGAACGAACTCGACCGGACAGAGCTCCGGACGGCAGACCGGACAGAGAAGGTGTGATCCTCCATGGCTGAAGCCATCGCCGAAGAAATGACCGACAGGTTCGACTCGCTCGCTGGCACCCGGCCCCGCATCCGCCGGGACGTGCTGTTCACCGAGACCCCGGGCGGGGTTCTCTTCCACAACGCCGACGGCGGCTTCCATCTCACGGGCCGTACCGCCTACCGCTTCGCTTCCCTGCTGGTCCCGCACCTGGCCGGGCACCACCGACTGGCCGACGTCTGCCAGGGTTTCGGCCCGGCCCAGCGGGCCATGGCGGCCGAACTGGTCAAGACGCTGTACGAGCGGGGGTTCGCCCGCGACATACCGGAGGCCGAGGACGGCGACTTGGCCAGGCTCGGCGCGGACGTGACGCGGCGGTTCGGCGCGCAGATCGCGTACGTCGACCACTACGTCGACGGCGCCAGCGAGCGGTTCTCGCGATTCAGGAACACCCCGGTCGCGGTGCTCGGCGACGACGCCGTCGCGCGCTGGTGCGCGTTGAGCCTGGTCCGCAACGGCTGTGCGCGCATCGGCGTCACGACCGGCTTCGCCGATGTCGAGGCCGAGGCGCACGAGGCGAGCGCGGACGGCTGCACGGTGCGGCTCGACCGGATCGGTCCGGACGCGGGTGGTGAGGAGCGCACCGTCTGGGACCGTCTCGCCGAGTACGACGTGGTGGTCGTCACCGGTGTGGACTCCGCCGCCCGCGCCCAGCGGCTGCTCGCCGACGAGGTGCCCGAGGGTAAAACGCTGATCCCCGCCTGGACCTTCGGCGAGCGGGCCGTCACCGGTCCACTCTCCACCGCCGCTTCCACCGGCTGCCTGTGCTGCGCGGTGCTGCGGCTCGGCGGCAACGTCGACTCCGGTGCGGCCGCCGACCTGTGGAGCGGGATCGCGGCCGGTACCGTCGCCCCGGCGCCGGACGCCGGCGGTCCGCTGCTGGGTCCGGTCGCCGCGATGTCGGGCAACCTCCTTGGCTACGAGGTCTTCCGGATCGTCACCGGCGCGCTGCCCGCGGAGACGGACCGGCAGGTCCTCGTCCAGGATCTCGAGTCGCTGGACGTCATGGCCGAGCCGGTCCTGCCCCACCCGCGCTGCCGCCGCTGTGCCTTTCTCGCCGAGGAAGGCACAGCGGAGCTGCCCGAAGGGCTCTCGCTGCCGGTCACCCCGACCGTGGACACGGCCCGTGAGGCGCAGTCGCTGGTCGACGAGCTGAACCGGGTCAGCACCGCGCTGGTCCGCCCGTACACCGGGGTCTTCAGCCGGTACGACGACGAGGGCCTGACCCAGACCCCGTTGAAGATCAGCCGGGTCGAGGTGGCACTGGGCCACGGCGTGAGCCGCAGGATCGCCGCTTTCGACGTGCACCATCTCGCGGGTGCGCGCACGCGGGCGCTGTACGCGGCGGCCGAGACGTACGTGGAGCACGTGGTGCCCCTCGTGGCCACGCAGGACCGCGCCGGTGCGGTCGCGGCTGTCGGCCCCGACGCCCTGACGACGGGCGCGGGCACCGGCTGGACCGGGGAGGACGTCACCGCCTGGATCACGGCGACCTCGCTGCTCACCAAGGAGCCGGTCGCGGTGCCCGCGGCCGCCGTGCGCCCCTTCGGCGCGTACAACCGGCACCGGCTGCACCAGGCGACGGCCGCGGGCACGGGTGCCGGCGGCACGGCGGAGGAGGCGGCGGGACGCGGACTGCTGTCGGCGCTGGCCCATGACGCGCTGCTGCGCGCCGTCCGCGGCGCCGCCCAGACCGGCACCGTGACCGCCGACGCCGACCCGGAGCTGGTCTTCCTGCTCAAGTCGGCGGCCAACCTGGACATCGAGGCGGAGCTCGTCGATCTGGGCGAGGGCGCGCATTCCTCGGCCCAGGTCGTGCTGGCCCGCGAGACCGGCGGGCGCTGGGCGGTCGGCGCGGGCCTGTCTCGCCGGGCGGCGGCCTGTGCGGCGCTGCGCGACCTGCTGGGGCAGATCCAGCTCGCCGCGGAGGACGCCACGGAGGCGGTCGACACCGGTGACCCGCTGCTCCGGGACCTCGCTCCCGGCACGATCGCGGTGACGGGCGGTTCCGTTCCCGCGGACGGCACCGCCACCACGTTCGACGCGGTGCTCGAGCGGCTGCGCGGCGCGGGGCGGGACGTGCTCCATGTGCCCACCACCCCGGCCGACCTCCCCGAGGGTGGCATCAGCACGGCCCGGATCCTGCTCACCACCGCAGCCACGGGCGGCAGCGATGCCCGCTGAGACCACCGATCCGCTGGAGCGCTCCTGCGGGGACCTGGCTGAACGGCTCCGCCGTGGTCTTGCCGCCCACGGAACGGGGGCACCGCTCGACGTGGCGCCCCTGGGTGTCCACGACGCTTTCGCCGACGCGGCGCCGGACGCCGTGCCCGGCTCCGTACCCGTGCGGTTCTACGGGCGGCACGCCGTCGTCGGGCCCTTCCCGGACCCGGGCGGGAGCCGGCCCGGGGGTACGGTCGGATCCGACACGGTGGACGGATCCGACGGCGTGGACGGATCCGGCGAGGTGGACGAAACACTCGCCCGGCCGTGCGCCCGCTGTCTCGCACGGCGCTGGCAGGCTGTGCGGTCCATCGCGCTGCGGGAGGCACTCGAACTCGGCTCCGGTACCCGGGCCGCCGGCGAGTCGCCGTACGTCACCCCGTTCACCGCGTCCGCGCTGGCAGGGCTGATCGCCGCCCGGCTGGAGGGAACCGGACCGCGCACCGGAACGTTCCCCGCCATCCACCTCGTGGACCTGGCGACCTTGATGGTGCGTCACTACCCGCTGGTGCCCGACCCGGAGTGCCCTCACTGCGGCCGCAGTGAGCAGGACACCGCCCAGGCCGCGGTCCTCACCCTCCGCCCCGCCCCCAAGCACAAACCGGGCACCTTCCGGATACGTGACATCAGCGCGTACGAGCTGCCCGTCGAGCCCTACGCCAACCCCGTGTGCGGATCCCTCGGCCCCTCCGTCATCCACGACGTGTCGTCGCTGTCCACCTCCGCCACCATCGGCTGCTTCTCGATGCGGTCGGGCGAGTACCTCCGCGAGACGTTCTGGGGCGGACACGCCGACACCTTCGGGCAGAGCGAGCGGATCGGCGTACTGGAGGGCCTGGAGCGCTACGCGGGCATGCGTGCCCGGGCCAGGGCCGCCGGCGTCCGGGACTCCCTGACCGGACTGCGGGCGCGCGGCGAACACGCCCTCGACGCCCGGGAGTGCGGGCTGTACTCGCCGGAGTTCCACCGCGCCAACCCGCGTGTCGCCCCCTTCACACCCGACCGCGAGATCCCCTGGGTGTGGGGGTACTCCCTGCGCGACAGTCGGCCGATCCTGGTCCCCGAGGTGCTGACGTACTACCACGCGCCCGGCCTGGAGAACCGCTTCGTTCAGGAGAGTTCCAACGGCTGTGCCTCCGGCGGCTGTCTGGAGGAAGCCGTCTACTGGGGCCTGATGGAGGTCGTCGAACGCGATGCCTTCCTGCTCACCTGGTACGGCCAGGCGGCTCTCCCCGAGATCGACCCCCGCACCAGCACCCGGCCCGCCACCCGGCAGATGGTCGACCGGCTGGAGATGTACGGCTACGAGGCCCGCTTCTTCGACACCCGGATCTCCTTCCCGATCCCCGTCGTCACGGGCGTCGCCGTACGCCCCGACGGTGGCCTGGGCCGCATGTGTTTCGGCGCGGGCGCGGGACTCGACCCGGAGTCCGCGCTGGCCGGGGCGCTCTGCGAGATCGGCACCGACGCCGTCAACCTCCAGGGCCGCACCGAACGCGACGAGGCACGGCTGCGCGCCATGGCCACCGACTTCACCAAGGTCGAGGCGCTGCACGACCATCCGCTCGCGTACGGCATACCGGAGATGGGGGAGCACGCCCACTTCCTGATCGGCGCACCGGGCACACCCCGCCGGCCCAAACGCTCCATGAGCGAGCTGTACGCGAACGGTTTTGTGCTGCCCGTCTCCGACGACCTCCGCGACGACCTGACGCGCTGCGTCGAGGCGGTCACGGACGCCGGGTTCGACGTCGTCGTGGTCGACCAGACCATGCCGGAACAGCGGGACCTGGGGCTGACGACGGTCGGTGTCATCGTGCCCGGTCTGCTGCCGATCGACTTCGGTTGGACGCGCCAGCGCGCGCTCGGAATGCCGCGGCTGCGCACCGCACTGCGGGAGGCCGGCCTGCGCGAGCGCGATCTGGCGCCGGCCGACTTCAACCCGGCGCCTCATCCCTTTCCGTGACCCGGACGCCGGTCCCTCGTGGTGAGGGGCCGGGCGTGCGACCGAGCTCAGACCTCGAACGTGACCAAGGAGTTCACCATGGGGTACGCCCATGACTACGCCGCTGCCATCCTGCAGCGCGGCCGGGT
The DNA here is from genome assembly GCF_045041015.1 of Streptomyces sp. NBC_00019. NCBI lineage: Bacteria > Bacillati > Actinomycetota > Actinomycetes > Kitasatosporales > Streptomycetaceae > Streptomyces > Streptomyces sp. NBC_00019. The sequence goes on along the minus strand of NZ_CP108302.1, from coordinate 99,110 downwards.
CCCGATGCCACCGGCCGACTTCGTACCGAACTGGACCGACAGCCCGCGCAAGACCAAGTTCTACCCCGGCACGGACATCGTGCCGCTGCCCGACGGCGGTTGTCCGGCCGAGGCGACCCTGGACCGTGGACTGGCCGAAGTCCCGTACGGGGAGGCGTTGTTCGACCTCGACTCGCTCTCCGGCATGCTGCGCGACTCCTACGGACTCATTGGCCGCCGCCTCGGTGTGCAAGCCAACACCGACCTGAGCGCACTGCCGTCCTACCCGCTCGCCAACTGGTCGCGCGGCACGGCCTCCGGAGGCGGCCTGTACCCCGTCAGCGTCTACTGGGTCTCCGGGCCGGGCGGGCCGCTGCCGCCCGGAGTGCACCACTACTCGACCCGGCACCACGCCATGCGCCGGCTGCTCACCGGCGACGTCTGTGGCGAGGTGCGCGCGGCCCTCGGCGAGGACGCTCCCGGCGCGGACACCGACCAGTACCTGGTGCTCGGCATCAAGTACTGGCAGAACGCCTTCAAGTACAACAGCTTCTCCTTCCACGCCGTGAGCATGGACGCCGGCACCGTCGTGGGGACCTGGCGCATGTGGGCGCGAGCGCGGGGCCTGGACATCGAACCGGCGCTGTGGTTCGACGAAGAGCGGCTCGCCCACCTGCTCGGCGTGCGCACCGAACAGGAGGGCATCTTCGCGGTCGTCCCGCTGAACTGGCAGGGCGCGCAGGCGAGTTCACGGAACACATCGCCCGTTCCTGCCGCCGTGCGGCACCAGGACGTCGAGCGTTCCAGGACTGTCCTCACCTTCGACGCCCTCCGCAAGATGCAGGCCGCCACCGCCCGGCACGCGAGTCGGCGGCCCGCTCCCGGCGTGCTCGCCCCGGCCGCCGCCTTGCCCGCGGACCCGGCCCGGCCGCACGTCGCGCTGCCCGACGCCCGGCCGCTGGACACCGACGTACGCAGCGCGCTGCGCCGGCGTCGCAGCAGCTTCGGCCGTTTCGACGCACAGCGCCCCATCACCGGCGATCAGCTCGCCGCCTGCCTGGCCGCCGCGACGTGCGGGGCTCGGCTCGGCGGCGACACGGGAGATGCCCGGCTGGCGAAGCTGTACGCCTTCGTCAACCACGTCGAGGGGCTCGCCCCCGGCGCCTACGAGTACGACCCCGACAGCCGTGGTCTGCGGATGGTCCGGGAGGGCAGGCCGGGAAAGTTCCTGCAGAAGAACTACTTCCTGTCCAACTACAACCTGGAACAGGCCGGCGCGGTCCTCGTGCCCACGGTCCGTACCACCGCCGTCCTCGACACCGTGGGCGACCGCGGCTACCGGCTGGTCAACGCCACCGTCGGCGCCGTGTCCCAGGCCGTCTACACGGCGGCCTCCGCTCTGGAGCTCGGCTGCGGTGTCGCGCTGGGTTTCGACAACATCTCGTACATCGAGGAACTCGGCCTGGAGCACACGTGCGAGGCGCCGCTGCTGATCATGATGATCGGTAACGAGCGGCCCGCTCCGGCCGACTTCCGGTACGAGATCGCCTAGCCGTTGAGTACCGGAAGGGGGGAACCCTCGATGCCGTTCCTGATCCGGGTCGCCGGACTGCCCATCGAGACCGTGCACAGCCTGCGCTGCCCCGACAGCCGCCGTTGGGCCGACGAAGTGCTGGCCAGGACCGAGGAGTTGCGTGCCGTCGGCGAGCGCGTGGGCGATCTGCTGCATGCCCTCGTCGGCGCGAACGAGGACGATGCGGTGCGACGCAGGCTGCTGAAGCTGCGCCGCGAGGTGTTCAACAATCGGCTGCCGCTGGACGCTGACAGCGCTCTTGCTCTGGTCCGCGCCCTGGACCAGAAGGCGGGTGAACACCTCGCCGGCTGGCTGGCCGGCCGGCACCGGCTGGCGGGCCTTAAGGCCGAAGGCGCCGCACTGCTCGCCGCCGAGACCGGGCGCAGCCGCGCCGAACTGCGCCGCCTGGTGGGGGAGGAGCGGCTGCGCGGCGGCCTGCTGCTGGCCTCGCCCTCGCTGGACGCCCAGCTCGATGCCTTCGCGTCGACGGCACCGGAGCGTCCCGGCAAGAAGCAGCGCAAGATCGAGCGCTCCCTGCTGGCGTACCTGTACCGGACGGTGTGCAAGACCAGCCCGTTCAGCACCTTCACCGGCGTCGCCCTGGGCGAGTTCGGCCACGGCGGCCTGGAGGTCCGGATCGACGACGAGTGGACCAGCCACCCCAGGCTCAGCGTGGTCGCCGTGGCGCGGCTCGCCGAGGCCGTGGTCGCCGACCCCGTCCGCCGCGCCGACCTACCGGTGACGCCGGCCTCCGGCTGGGGGCGCGACGACGACCGGGTGCGCTATGTGCGGCGCTGGGTGACCGCGGGCGACGACGACACCGCCGTCACCTTCGACGCCGTCAAGGACCGGCTGTTCTTCCTGCGCCGCAGCGGCACCCTGGAGCGGCTGCTCGGCCTCTTCGAGGAGCGCGGGACGCTTCGCTACGGCGAGTTGTCCGCGTGGCTCGCCGCCGACCGTAACGCCCCGGCGGACGAGGTGGAGCAGTACCTGGATGCACTCCTGGATCTGGGCATGGTCCAGGTGCCGTGCCTGCGCACGGAGGTGCACGACACTGATCCGCTGCGGGCTTTCCAGGAGTCACTGCGGGCCCTTGGCCGCCCCTGGGCCGGGCAGTTGGCGGACCGCCTCGAGGCACCGATCGCCTGCGTCGACAGCTTCGCCGCGGCCGGCCCCGCCGAACGCGGGGAGCTGATGCGTCGGCTGCGCGAGGGGCTGCGGACCGTCCAGGAGGAGCTGGGCGCCGAACGCGCCCGGGTCCCGCAGACCGTGCTGTACGAGGACGCCGCCGCGGGCCGGGACGTCACGCTCGGCCTGGACGCCTGGACCAAGCTGGCCGCCAAACCGCTGAGCGCGGTGGAGGGGATCCTGCCCGCCTTCGACCTGACCCTGCCGCAGCGGATCACGTTCCAGGGCTTCTTCCTCGCCCGCTACGGTCCGGGCGGGCGCTGTGACGACCTGCTCAAGCTCGTGCACGACTTCCACGAGGACTTCTTCGATCAGTACATGTCGTTCACCGCCGGGCGTACGTCGTTCGACGCGCAGGGGCGGTACGTGCCCGAGGAGAACTGGCTGGGCCTGGCCCAGCTGAAGGCGCTCGACACCGCGCGCCAGTCCTTCGTGGATCGGATGCGGGCCTTGTGGGACGAGGCGGCAGGGGTGGCAGGGGTGGCAGGGGTGGACGGTACGGCCGGTGTCGACGAACTCGTCCTCGACGAAGCCTTCCTTGCCGACGTGGCAGGCGAACTGGCCGACGTGGCACCGAAGTTCGCCCCCATGAGCCACCACCTCCAGCTCGCCCACGACACCGGCGAACCGCTGGTCGTCCTCAACCGCTCCTACGGCGGGCTGTCGTTCCCCTTCAGCCGGTTCACGCACTGCTTCGAAGGGCTCGACGACCGGCTGCGCGAGAACGCGGACGGCCTGTGCCCGCCGGGCGCGGTGTTCGCCGAGGTCACGGGGGGCCCGGTCACCAGCAACCTGAATCTGCACGGCCGGCTGACCGAGTACGAGATCGTCTGCCCCGGAGAGAGGGGCACGCTGCCCGAGGAGTTCTGCCTGCGTCTGGACGACCTCTGCATCGAGCACGACGAGGCCGAGGACCGGCTGGTGCTGCGCTCGCTGCGGCTCGGCCGTGAAGTGATCCCCGTCTATCTCGGCTACCTGGTGCCCCTCGCCCTGCCGGAGCTGCCGCGCACCCTCCTGCTGCTCTCCCCGACCTCGATGGCTCCGCTCAACGTCTGGGGCGGCGTCCCGGAGAGCGAGCCCGTGGACCAAGTGACCCGGCGTCCGCGCGTGCGGCACGGCAGCGTCGTACTGAGTCGGCGCAGCTGGAGCGCGTCCGCCTCCGTACTGCCGCTGCACGCGCCGGGAATGTCGGACGAGGAGTGGTTCCTCGGCTGGCACCGCTTCCGACGGGCGCACCGGCTGCCCGACCGGGTCTTCGTGACGGTCTCCGACAGCGGGGCGCGCGGCGCTACCGGTGCCAAGCCGCAGTACCTCGACTTCGACAGCCCGCTGTCGCTCACCGCGTTCGAGGCGCTGCTCAAGAGCCCGGAGGCTCGCGTGGTGTTGAGGGAAATGCTCCCCGACGAGGACGGCCTGCACGCCGTCTCCCACCGCGGTCGCCATGTCGCCGAACTGGCGGTGGAGACCGCCGCCTTCACCGGCACGTCCACCGCTGCCACCGACATCGCCACTGCCGTCACCAGCCGACGGAGGACCACGTCATGACCAGCACCATCGTCTCGGGAGCCGGCGCGTGGCAGGCCACGCACGTCTTCTACGCCGCCAACCCGCGCCCCCTGCTCATCGAGTGCGTCCGCCCTCTGGTGGACGAACTGGAGGCAGAGGGACTGATCGCGAGCTACTTCTTCATCAACTACTGGCTGGAAGGCCCGCACGTCCGGCTCCGCCTCAAACCCGCCACACCCGAGGCGGGGCCGGAGGTACGCCGCCGCACCGAGCGGGCGATCGACGCCTTCCTCGCCGCGCGCCCCGCGCTGTACGAGGTGGACTCGGGCTTTCTCAACGACTTCTACAACACGCTCTTCGAGATCGAGTTCCCGGGCACCGAGCGCGGCCACTACATGGACGACCAGGGGCGCATGAAGCTGCGCCGCAACAACTCCCGCAGCGCCGAGGGGTACGAGCCGGAGTACGGCAAGTACGGCGGCCCGGCCGGCATCGAGCTGGCCGAGTGGCACTTCCGGCACTCCAGTGACCTGGTCATCGATGCCTTGCGAACGAAGAACCTCCATCTGCGCACGGTCCTGCTCGGTACCGCGGCCCAGCTGATGATGGTGATGTCCGGCTCCTTCCTGCCGGGTGATCAGGAGCTGGCCGACTACCTGGACAGCTACTACGAGTTCTGGCACAAAGCCTTTCCCGGCACCGGCTTCATCGGCACTACCGAGTACGACAGCAACTACGCGGCGATGGCACCCGACCTGGCCGCCCGCTTCGCCGGGATCCGCGCGGCCGTCGGCCGGGGCGAGCCCGGCGCACTGCCCGCCTTCCTGGCCGGTTGGGCCGAACACTGCGCCGAACTGCGGGACAGGGCCCGTGTGCTGGCGGCCGACGGTGACCTCGTGTTCCGGTCCTGGGACGGCGAACGGGACGAGACCGTCACCGATCCGGCGGTGGCCCTGCCGCTCCTGCTGTCCCCGTACATGCACATGACGAACAACCGGCTGCACGTCACCATCCGGGACGAGGCCTACCTCTCCCACGTGTTGGGCCGCTGCCTGCGCGAGAGGCCCACGGAGGCCAAATCATGAGCACCCGGCTCCCCCCGGAGGCATCGGTTGCTTCCGTGGAGCGCTACCGCCCGGAGCTGCGGCCGGAGGTACGGGTCAGCGACGAGCTGCTGCTGGGCAACGGGACCGTACATCTGATCAAGAACACCGAGAACGGGCAGTCCTTCAAGGTCGGGACCAGGGAGCACTTCCTGATCTCGCGGATGGACGGCTCGCGGAGCCTGGACGAGATCGGCGCGGAGTACGCGGGGCGCTACGGGCGGCGACTGTCCGACGCCAACTGGCAGCAGCTACTGGGGATGCTGGGCACCCGGGGGCTGCTGGCCGGGGCACCCGCGGCGGCCCCGGCACGGGACGCGGCACCAGAGGCACCAGAGGCACCGCAGAGCGGCACAGCGCCGAAGGCCGGACGGACGCTGCTGCGCGGCACGTTGCCGCTCGTCGCCGACGCGGACGCGACCGCGGGCCGACTGCACCACGCGGCCGGGTTCCTGCTGTCCCGCTGGTGGATGGTGCCGCTGCTCACCCTGGTCGTCGTCATGGAAGCCACCTTGGTCCTGCGGGCGGGCGAACTTGCACTGGCCACCCGGGAGACGTTCACCAACCCGGTCCTGCTCACCGCGACAGGCGCCCTGCTGTGGCTGAGCACCGCCCTGCACGAGCTGGCCCACGGTGTGGTGGCCAAGCACTACCAAGGCCGCGTCTCGGAGATTGGCCTGCGCTGGCGGCTGCCCTCGGTGATCATGTACTGCACCGTCGACAACTACCTGTATCTGCCCACCCGTTGGGCGCGCGTCGCGACAGCCCTGGCCGGTGCCGTGATGAACCTGCTGTTCCTGCTGCCGTTCTGCGCACTCTGGCTGCTGGCGCCTGTGGACGACGCCACCCAGGACGCCCTGGCGGGGCTGCTGTTCCTCGGCAGCATCCAGGCGTTCGCCATGCTGGTTCCCCTTCCGCCGCTCGACGGATACAAGATCGCCGGCCAGGCGCTGGGCGCGACCGAGCTGGCGGCGTCCAGCGCCGCGTATCTGCGCCTGGCCCTGCGCCGCGACGCCCTCGCGGCCGGTTACCCGCGCCGCGCCCGGATCGCGTACACCGCCTACCCGCTCCTCTGCCTGCTCGTCCTCGGCGCGCTCGTCGCGGGCGCGGTGTCCCTCACCTACTTCCTGCTCGCGACGCCATGAACACCGTGAGCACAGCACCCCGACCGACGCGAGCACCAACCCCAGGGAGAGTTCCATGACCGTCGCCTCCGCCCGGTCCGCCGCGGACGGGCCGGCCGTCGTCCTCGACGGCGTCCACAAGCACTACGGAAGCATCCACGCCGTCGACGGCATCTCGCTGACGGTGGCACGCGGCGAGTTCTTCGGACTGCTCGGTCCGAACGGCGCGGGCAAGACCACTCTGGTCGAGATCATGGAGGGGCAGCGGCAGGCGGACTTGGGCACGGTGTCGGTCCTCGGCGAGCAGCCCTGGCCGCGCAACGTCGCGCTGCTGCCCCGGTTGGGCGTGCAGACGCAGTCCTCGGCGTTCTTCGTGCGGCTGACCGCGCGGGAACACCTGCAGACCATGGCCGCGCTCTACCGGACCGACCGACAGGCGGCCGAACGCGCCCTGGCGAGCGTCGCGCTGACCGACCAGGGCGACCACCGGGTGGACGACCTGTCCGGCGGCCAGCGCCAGCGGCTCGCCATCGCCTCCGCGCTGGTCCACGGACCGGAGCTGATCTTCCTCGACGAGCCCACCGCCGCCCTCGACCCGCAGGCGCGCCGCGCCCTGTGGGAGGTGCTGCGCGACCTCAAGCGAGCGGGCCGCACCATCGTCTACACGACCCACCACCTGGACGAGGCCGAGGCGCTCTGCGACCGCGTCGCCATCATGATCCACGGCCGGATCGCCGCCCTGGACACCCCCAGGCGACTGGTGGCGGCGGGCAGTCCCACGACACGGCTGCTGGTTCCCGCCGAGCGGCTGACCCTGGAGGCCGCGCGAACGATTCCCGGGGTGGACCGGGTCGTCCAGGAGGCCGACGACATCGTGCTGGAGACCCTGCAGTCCGGCCCCGTGCTGGCCGCCATCGACGCACTCGTCGGTCTCCAGGGCGTACAGACCCGCACGGTGAGCCTCGAGGACGTCTACCTCGAACTCACCGGCACCCCCCAGTCGTAGACCCGGCGCACCGGCCGGCCTCACCGGCCGGGCACCTCGGCACCCAACAGCCACCACCGGAAACGGAGACACCGCCATGAGCGCATACGCGGCGCTGAGCCAGGCCGGGTACCGGGCCTACACCCGGGACAAGACCACCCTCTTCTTCACCTTCGCCTTCCCGCTGCTCTTCCTGATCGTCTTCGGGTTGATCTTCCAGGGCCAGGAGGTCGAGGAGAGCGGGAAGCCCTACATCAACTACATCGCCCCCGGCGTGCTGTCCTGGGGTGTCGCCAACGCCGCGGTGTTCGGCGTCGGCTTCACTCTCATGCAGTGGCGCCGCGACGACATCCTGCGGCTGGTGCGGATGACGCCGACCCGGCCCTCGAGCGTGCTCGGCTCCCGCTATGTACTGGCCCTCGCCATCGGAGTGGTCCAGGCGGTGCTGTTCGTCGCCGTCGCCGTGCTGCCGTCGTTCGGGCTGAGCCTGTCGGCCCGCTGGCCGCTGGCGCTGCCCGTGCTCGTGCTCGGCATCACCACGTTCCTCGCCATCGGCGTTGTCGTCGGCTCGTACGCCAGGACTCCGGAGGCCGTCGCAGCGGTTGCGAACTGCCTGATGCTTCCCATGGCGTTCCTGTCCGGATCGTTCTTCCCGCTCGACGCCATGCCGCAGTGGATGCAGACCCTGTCCCGGGTGCTGCCGTTGCGCTATTTCAACGACGGCGTCTCGGCCGCCCTCACCGGGACCGACGGGACGGGCGACATCGCCGTCGCCTGCGCAGTGCTCGCCGCGTTCGCCCTCATCCTGTGCGCCGTCGCGCTGAAGACCTTCCGCTGGAGCGATAAGTCATGACACCGACCACCGTGACCAGCGGGGCCGTCCCCGCCCTGGCAGCCTTGGCGGAGTTGGCCGCGAACACCCCGCTGGAGGGCGGGCGCGCCGTGCTCCAGCGGGCGCTGAGCGCGCGCCACGGGGCGCAGTACGGTGCGACGGGCGGGGCGCACGCTCTGCCCGCTCCACTGGTCGTGCCGCTCGGCGCCGCCGACACCCTGGGCTTTGGCCATCGCGACCCCTACGCCGCGATCCGGCCGGCGGCCACCGTCCACCTCACCTCCCGCGCCGCGCTGATCGGCCCGTGGGGAGGCGAACCGGGCACCACGGCCTGCGGCCAGTGCCTCGCCATGCGCTGGCAACGACTGCGCAGCCGCTCCGAACGCGAGGCCCTCGAACTCGGCCACGAGCCGAAGGGGGCGGTGCAGTGGCCGGTCCTCACGGACTACGCCGTCGACGCGGTCTGGGCGGCCTGTCGAGCGGTGCTTGGCGGGGCGGGGCGCGGAGTTGCTGGTCCGGCCGGGTCGGCTGCCGTCGCGGGGTCCGGGACGTCCACCGCAACTGCCGTGTCGGCAGCCGCTGTTGCGGAAGGGGGCCGTTCTTGGGCGGCTGTCGCCGGGGGCGAACGCCGCACGGTGGCCGCTCCCGTGGGTGCCCTCGCGCCGACCGCCGTACCTCGAAGTGCGGTTGCCGCGGCACAACGCCCCGTCGCCGACCGTATCCTGCCGCAGGTCACCCGGGTTGATCTCGTCACCCTGGCGACCGCCGGCTTTCCGATACTGCCGGAACCACTGTGTCCCTCCTGCGTGGCGACGCGTCCCGACACGGCCGAGTCGGCGCGGATGCGACTGGGGTCCGCGCCCAGGCCGGACCCGGTCGGATACCGGCTGCGGGCCCTGGACTCCTATCCGCTGCCGACCACCGCCTTGGCCAACCCGGTCTGCGGCGCCCTCGGCTCGGACACCTGGATCAACCCGGCCTCGACCACCACCGCTCCGGTCGCCGGGACGCACTTCGTGCGCGGATACGCCGGACTCAACGACGTCACCTGGAGCGGCCAGGCCAACAGCTACCGCACCAGCCGCACTCTCGCCTACCTCGAGGGCCTTGAGCGGTACGCCGGTACGCACCGACGCCGGGGCACCGAGCCGGTCGTCGACTCGTATCACCGCCTCGCGGACCACGCGCTGAACCCGGCGGCGTGCGGCTTCTACGCCCCGGAGACCTACGCGAGGGACCACCTCGTCAGCCCCTTCGACCCGGACCGGCCGATCCCCTGGGTGTGGGGGCACTCGTTGCGCGACGACCGTCCGATCCTCGTTCCGTCCCGGCTGGCGCACTACAGCGCCGGCGTGGACGCCGACAACTTCGTCTTCGAGTGCTCCAACGGCTGTGCCACCGGCGCCAGTCTGGAGGAGGCGATCTTCTTCGGACTGCTGGAACTCATCGAGCGCGACGCGTTCCTGCTCGCCTGGTACGGCCGGGCCCGCCTCACCGAGATCGACCTCGGCTCCTGTCGGGGCACGGTCCGCTCCATGCTCGACCGGGCCGCTCTGCATGGCTACGACGTGCACGCCTTCGACACCCGGATGGATCTCGCCGTCCCGGTCGTCACCGCCCTCGCCGTCCGCCGTGACGGCGGTTACGGCACACTCTCCTTCAGCGCGGCGGCCGGCTTCGACCCGGAGGGAACCGTTGATTCCGCGCTCTCCGAGGTGCTGACGTACATTCCCCATCTGCCCTACCAGGTCGCCGAGCGGCACAGCGAACTGAAGGACATGGCACGGGACTTCACCAAGGTGCTGCACCTCAAGGACCACGCCCAGCTCTACGGCCTGCCGCAGATGGCCGAGCACGCCCGCGAGTACCTGGAGCCCGAGGCCGTACTGCCGCTCGGTGAGGTGTACCGGGACTGGGAGCGCGTGCGGCCGCGCACCGGCGATCTGTTCAACGACTTGGCGCTGTTGCGGGACGAGCTGGTCCGCACCGGACACGACGTCATCGCCGTCGACCAGACGACCCCCGAGCAGCACCGGATGGGGCTGCACACGGTCAGTACGATCGTTCCGGGCCTGCTCCCGCTCGACTTCGGCTGGACCAGGCAGAGAGCTCTGCTGATGCCCAGGCTGCGGACTGCCCTGAGGGCGGCGGGCCGGCGTACGGACGATCTGCCGGAGTCGGACATCAAGGTCGTACCTCATCCGTTCCCCTGATGTCCGTTGTTCCGGCCCGCGTTCACCTGGGCCGCGGGCCAAGCGTGCTGTCGGTGCCGCAACGCCCGGCAGCCCCCTCCAGGACGGGTTCCCGTCGAGGAAGGGGCTGCCGATCGGAGACAGGCGCCGGATCAGGCGCTGCAGGAGGTGGTGCTGGTGGTGCTGGAGCAGGTCGACGTGGAGGAGGAGGACGTCGAACCGGCGAGGACGACCTCGACCGCGTCCGAGTAGTCCGAGATCTCGAAGGTCTCCGACTCCAGCTCCAGGATCTCGTCGGCGAGGGTGGCGAGCTCCGTCTTGTGGGCCATGGGGTTCTCCTTTGTCCGGCGGGCCCCGCCGGCTGCTGCGGCGGTGTTCCCCTTCGATGACCCCATTCCAACGGCGGCCACTGTCAGATCGGCCCGGCTCCCGCTCTCAGGTCGCTGACACCCCCTGACAGTGATCCGACAGAGATCTGGAGCACCCGGACCGCACGCTCGCGAGCAACGGACCAGTGAGGCAATGAGGAGGTGAGGACAGTGACCGGAACATCTGAAATCCCGCGGGACGTACTGCGGTCCGCCATCGAGCTCTACCTCGATCTGCACGCCCACCCGGAGCTCTCGGGCGCCGAGAGCCGCACCGCCGCACGCTTCGCCGCGCGGCTGGAGCAACACGGCTGCGTGGTCAGCCGCGACGTCGGCGGTCACGGTGTCGTGGGCGTACTGCGCAACGGCCCCGGTCCCACGGTGATGCTGCGCACCGAACTCGATGCGCTGCCCGTCGCGGAACGCACCGGTCTGCCGTACGAAAGCACTGTGCCCGGCGTCATGCACGCCTGCGGCCACGACCTGCACATGGCCGCGGCCGCGGGGGCGCTGATGCAGCTCTCCCGCGCCCGTGACACCTGGAGCGGCACACTCCTGGTCATCGGCCAGCCCGCCGAGGAAACGCTCGGCGGGGCCCGCGCGATGCTGGCGGACGGCCTGTTCGAGCACTTCGGCACGCCTGAGGTGGTCCTGGCGCAGCACACCGCCCCACTGCCCGCGGGCACGATCGCCCACGGCCGGGGACCGCTGATGGCCGGCAGTACCGCGATGGACGTCGTCATCCACGGACGCGGCGGCCACGCCGGTACCCCACACCTGACGGTCGACCCGGTGCCAACCGCCGCTTCCACCGTGCTGCGCCTGCAGACGGTCGTCTCCCGGGAGACCGCGCCGGGCGAACAGGTCGTGCTGTCGGTCGGCTCGCTCCACGCGGGACAGCGCGGCAACGTGATCCCGGACGACGCCGAACTGAGCCTGTGTGTAAGGGCCTTCTCCGAGGCCGCGCTGGACCGGGTGACGGCGGCCGTCGAACGGATCGTACGGGCCGAGTGCGAGGCCTCCGGCTGCCCGAAGGACCCCGAGATCATCGTCACCGCCCGCTCGCCCGTACTGATACCCGACGAGGCCACCACGGCGGCCGTACGCCGGGTGCACGAGGATCTGTTCGGCACGCACCGGGTGGCCGACTGGCCGGCCACGACAGCCACCGAGGACTTCCCGTGGTTCGCCGCCGAGACCGACGAAGTGCGCACGGCGTACTGGATGCTCGGCGTGACCGGCCTCAAGCAGTGGCGGGCGGCCCTGGCCGGAGGCCCGCCGGTGGAGTCGAACCACTCGCCGGGATTCGCCCCCGACATACGTACCGCCCTGCCGACCGGCATTGCGGCGATGGCCGCCGCCGCCCTGCATGTCCTGAACCCGTCGCGCACCGGACCGTCCAGGGGAGAGCGGACATGCTGACACCCGATCCCGCTTTGGACACGGTGGAGGTCGTCACCGTCCGCCGCGACAGATCGGCCCCCTCCGGCGAGACCACGGTGGTGCGCCTGCTGGGGCTGCTCCCGGCGGCCTGGTCCTGCACCTGCGAGGTCAGCCCCGACCGGGTCCGGCTGCGGATCGATCTGGCCGACGGCACCGACCGGAGCACGGTCCGCCACGCCCTGCGGGAGGTACTGGCGGACACGGCCCTGTACGGCTGGTACCAGGAGAACTGAGCGGACCCGGTGGGGATCCCGGTCGGATGAAACCCGGAGGGGCCTGGTCAGATCCAGCCACGCTCGCGCGCCAGCAGCGCGGCCTGCGCCCTACTGGCGGCACCGAGCATCTCCATGAGATCGGCGACGTACCGCCGGTACGTGCGGACCGAGACCCCCAACTCCCGTGCGCCTTCCTCGTCCTTGCCGACCGAGCACATCAGGGCGAGCACCCGCTGCTCGGTCCCGGACACGCCGGAAGCCACGTTGTCGCCGTCGGTCAGGTCCACCTGCGCCAGATCCTCGGCCTCGTCCCAGATTTTCTCGAAGAGGGCGATGATGTTGGCAACGATCCCGTTGTTGTTCGCCAGCAGCGCGCCGCGCGAGGTGTCCTGGGGATCCAACGGCACCAGTGCCGCCGCGCGGTCGTAGACGAGGATGCGCTCCGTGGTGTCCTCGACGACCCGGATCATGGCGCCGTGCGAGAGCAGCTCCCGAAGGTAGCCGGCGGTCGGGCCATCCTGAAGGACCTTGCGCAGCACGACACTGCGGATCCGTACGCCGCGGCGCAGACAGCGCAGGTCCAGTGGCCGTGACCGCTCGATGTTCTCCGGTGACATGCTGGTGTACGGCTCCACGGACAGGATCTCGTCGCGGGCGAAGAACGCCAGGTCGTCGATGCGGTCACGGATCTCGGAGAGGCCTTCCAACTGCTCGATGCCCTGCGGTGAGGGACTGCGCGCACCGAGCTCCGCACGGAGCCCGTCCACCACGTGCCGTGACCGAGTGACGCGCTGAAGCTCCTGGTGGAGCTCGTGCAGTCGTACGTCCACCAGCCGGGCCAGCGCCACTTCGGGATCCGTCGGAGAGATCAGCTCGTCCGTGCCGGTGGATTGCAACAGGCCCAGTTCGCAGAGTCGGCCGAGACAGCGCCGTACGGTGTCCGGATCTATGTGCAGACGCAGATGGATGCCATCTACAGGTGTATTCGGATTTCTCAGAAAATGACGGTAGATATCCTCTTCGGTCGCGGACACGCCGAACACCGACATCTCGTTCTCACTCACGTGGTCCCCCATCGCGTGGTACCCCGTCCGCGGGCCTGCTGGAGGTCACCCAGCCATCGGTCCACGGCTGCCGACGCGTTGGTTCTCAGCCTAAACAGAAGCCATACGGTTCGGACATCTCTCTGTTCGAATTCTTGGACAGAAGTATCGCCATCCTCGACTGCCTGCGACTGAAGGTGCGCTCGGCGCTGGTCACGTGCTCACCACCGCACGACGCACCGTCAGGGACCAGCCACGCCGGCAAGACCCGCCCCGGAAGTCTCACAGCTACCGGGATTCATTCGCAGTGCTCCGCCCTTCAGGACTCTGCTGAGAAGTCCGCGAATCGGCTTGTCAGGCTGCGGGCATGAGGGCTTCGAGGCGGGAGGTGCGGGTGCCGCCGAGTGGGGTGCCGGTCAGCCATCGGTCGATGCGGATGATGTTGAGCGCGGTGGCAGCGAGGACGTGGCCGAGGCGGGTTGTGGGCAGGTTGCGGTAACGGGTGCGGCGGAGTCTGGTGACACGTACGGCCTGGGAGATTGTGCCCTCGACGCCGGCGCGGATCGCGTAGCGTTCCTTCCACTCGTCGGTGTCCTGGGCCCGGCGGGCAGCTTCGAGAGCTTCGTATCGATCACGCGGCAGGAAGGTCAGCCCTCTGCCCCGGCGGCCGTTCGGGGGCTTGGTGCACTGTGTCTGCTTCGGGCAGGGGCCCGCAGTGCCCGGCGGAGAAGAACACCTTGATCACCGGAGTGCCGTTGCGGTGGTGTTTCTGCTCCCACCACTTGAAACTCCGTTGTCCGCCAGGGCGGTTGGCGCTTTTGGTGTCCCAGTCGATGGTGAATTCGCCGCGGGCGAAGCCCTGGTTCTGCCGGGACTGAAGACTGCTGTCGTGCGGGGCCGGGCCCAGCAGTTCCATGCCGCGCTCGTGTGCTGAGACGAACAGGGCGGCGGTGGTGTAACCAGCATCGACGACATGCACCTCGGGCGGCAGGTCTCGGTCAGATGGGCCTTGTAGCGGGTCCAGCCGGAGCCGCGCTTGATCCCCCAGCGGGCGTGGATGTCGTAGGGCGAGCACAACCGGTGATGGACTGGCGGAAGGTCCTTGCCCTCCCACCAGCGCACCCCCTTCTCGTCGCGGTGGTATTGCTGGATCCAGGCCTTCCGTAGCACCCGCACCGCCTCGATCTCACGCAGCCAGCAGGGCGCTGCGGGCGCGTGGACCGCTTCCATCAGGAAGAATCCGTCCTCGCCGACCTGCCGGGACCATTCCTCCCGGACCTCTTCGCCCTGGGGAAAGCGGTAGTCGTCCACGCGTGGCCCGTAGCGCTCGGCCCACTCGGCTGTGATCAGAGCGGACAGCCACGCCGGAGCCGCGACCGCCAGTGCTTCCAGCGCCGCTCGCAGCGTCTCACCGACAAACTCCATCCGGTTCAGTGTCCGCACCGCCGCCAGGACATGCGTGGAATCGGTCCGCTGCCGGCCGCCCGCCTTCAGCAGCCCCAGCTCCCGCAGGCGTTCCAAGACCAGCTCCAGCGTCTTCTGCTCCAGCCCGTGCTCGATCAGGCGGGCGCGGAACAGGCTCAGGACACTGGCGTCGAACCCCGGGTCGTCCAGCTCCAGGCCGAGGAGGAACTTCCAGTCCATGCGGGCTCGCACCTGGTCAGCGGCCTGCCGGTCGGTCAGCCCTTCCGCATACTGCAACACCGACACCGACACCGACACCGACACCGACACCGACACCGACACCAGCGCCAACGCCTCCGGTGACACGGCAGGACGCCCGCGCGCCGGAAACGCTTCGGCGAACGCCGCGTCCTCAAACAGCGGGCCCAACGCCTCACGGATCCGCACCGCGAGCGTCCCATGGGGAAACGCGGCCCGTACCACCCGGGCCGTAAGCTCCGGCACCCTCACGTCCGCCCGAGGCTCCAGCGACACCCTTCTCAACCCTCCCACGATCACAACAACCATGGAGGACCAACGACACCCGCCTGCTCGAATCACGCCTTTCTCAGCAGAGTCCTTCAGCCCGATGCACTGCGAATGAATCCCGGTAGCAGTCCTGCATCACCGCCCGCACGACCGCGGCTCGGACCGGCCGACGCGTACGGCGGCCTGGAGGAGTAGCCTGGTGTTACCGAGGGTATTTCGTGCACCGGCCGTCATGCTTGTGTCGTTTTCGGCGATTGATCACGCCGGGCCGGTCCGACCGACCCGGAGCAGGGTTCGCATCATGACTGCGACCGTTTCGTACGCGCCGGCCCTCGAAGGCCAGCCCTCTTCTCCGCCTCTCCGCATGCCGTCGGCTCTCACCGGTTCGGCTCCGGCTCTGCCGGACGGCGCCTCATCGACTGCCGTGTTCGACCCGCAGAGGACTCCCGTCTCGGCCGCCTGGTTGATGGCTGCCGCGAGCGCCCCACTGCGCATGTCGCCCACGGGCCGATTGATGGACGAGGCTGCGCGCCTGCGCACCGTGTCCGGGATCGACCGGGCTGTGGACGCCGTCTGGGACGCCGAAGGAGGCCGTGAGGCCCCCGGTCCGATCTCACGTCCACGGATCCCGGCAGTCACCGCTCCGGTACTCGGCGTCCCGGCAGTCGCTCTGCCGACACCGCATCCGGCACAGGGGATGTGAGGGCCATGGAGACCTTCGTGACCGCGGTGGTGCTCCTGGCGATGGTCGCTGTCGGGGTGCTCCTGATCCATCTGCTCAACACCCAGCACGACGAGCGCATCTCCGCTTTCCCCTACGGCCGCTCCCGGGCGACTGTCCGGGGGCCGGCGCCGTCGGCCCCGCAGGAGCCTCGCGGTCGTGCCGGAACGAGTGGCGCCGGTCATCGCCGCGAGTACCGCGACGGGGGACGCGGACGGCTCCGGCCGCGGCGCCGGACTCGGACGGCGGGGAAGTGAGTAGCTATGCTCCCCGCCACGCACCCCGTCAGGCTTCTGGCGGACACCAGCAGTGAGCCGGTGCTTCCCGGCACTGCGGTCCTGCGCATGGAGACGACAGCCAGGCGCACGGGGACCTTCGACGGAGCGTGGTGGCCGCGGACCCGCGACCTCACGAGCCAGCTGTCCGGTCTCCTCACCGCGCTGACGGCCCGCCTGGGCCCCATCGCCCGCGTGGGTCTCGACGCGAGCGACTGGGACGGGTCCCCGGGCCATCTGTTCGTCGACGGGCACATGGTTCGCATCGACTGGTCCGCCGTGGGCGACAACACCATGATCGTCACCCGTGGCGACCAGGACCACTTCCTGTTCCTTGTGATCCCGCCGGGCACCGGTATCGGCCCCGCGCACGCCGCGATGGTCATGGCCGTAGAGGACGACAACGCCGCCTCGGCGGAGCGGATCCTGGCCGCCACCGGCATCACCCGGGCAGACCGGAGCGACGTGCCGCAGAGTTTGCCCGGCTGAGCCGGACCGCTACGCAGAGCCTCGACAGCAGCCCGGGACCTCGGCCGCACCACGGACAACAGGCCGGGTACCCCGCGTGGCGTCCGCCTGCCGGCAATCTGACGATCACCGTCGACGCGGCCGACGCCGCAGCCACCATGGCTGACACTCCGGGCGCGATCCAACTGCGCCTGCTGCAGACCGTGGTGGACGTCTCCGCGGAGAAGAACAGCACGCTGGTCATGCCGTTCGCGGTGGAGATGCTCCGCTTCTTCGAGCACCAGAGCAGGGAAACCGAGAGTCGACGGAGACCGGATCGGCAGCCGCACGGCGATGGCGCGGGACCGGCGGGACAACTGGCCGACACACGCGGACTGAGCCGCCCCGGAAGCCGTGGCTGCCGGTCCACTTCAAGGGTCACCCGTGGTGTTCGTGGTCCCGGCGGTCCTCGCGCCGCCGGCGCGCACGGGTCTGGCGGCTGTAGCGCCGGTCCCAGCGATCCCTGCGATCCCGACGCTCCTGGTAGTCCCGGTAGTCCCCGAGGTCGGCACCGCCGTTACGGCTCCGTCCGCCGCCGCGATCGCGGGCATGGCGGGTGACGCCGTAGACCAGCACCGCCCCGGCCACCCACCAGATGGGATCGAGGAAGCCGAAGCCGAACAGGACCGCGATGACGATGAGCAGCAGGAGGAACATGGTGGGCCTTCCCGGCAGCGGGAAACAGCTTCGATACCGGGAACTGGGGCCTCACCCCACACGTAGTCCTGCCCAAAGGCTGCGGATACCGTGCGACGTCAGCGCGTCCGGCCTGGCATAGATGGTCGCTTGACACCTGTCGGGGAACTACTGCGAGAGGCTAGCGTGCGCCATGCCGCCCCTGCCCCCGGCAGCGTCGCACCGCCCGCGCGCCGGGGCCCTCTGCGCGCCAGTCGACATCCGTACCGTCGACGAGACCATCAGCACCGGTGACCGATTCACGTTTGTCAACGGCCATTTCGTTCTCCCCGTATGTGAGGTCCGGGGAGAGGCTTGACGACTCGTTCCCGGGGGCGGCCGCCTCCCACTGTCCCAGCCCCACCGGGTCCTGGTCCCCTGAATGGTGCCGTCTGGCTGATTCCGCTTCACCGCGCCCTGTCGCATCTGACACACAGTCACAACATCGCCACGGCCAGCGCGGAGGCCACGACGAGTACCGACACCGGCACTATGACCACGCGCACCCGGCCCATCCACTCCGCCAGCCCGTCCGTACACGTCACAGCGTGATCCTTGCGCCGACCGCGTCTACGGGTGTGTGTCCGTGATCGCGATGACCTCGTCGAGGTGGTCCAGGGCGGCCTGCAGGTCATCGATCTTGGCTTGGATGCGCGCGCGCTCGCCTCGCAGCATGGCTCGTTGCCCGTCGTCGGTGTGCCCCGCGTCCCAACACGGCAGGAGTTCGCTGATCCTTCGGCTGGTGAGGCCGGCAGCGAACATCTGCTGGAAGAAGCGGACCAGGGGGATGGCGTCCTGCCTGTACAGGCGCTGGCCCGACGGGCTGCGCTCCGCGATGAGCAGCCCTTGCTGCTCGTAGTAGCGCACGGCGCGCACTGAGACGCCGGCACCTCGTGCCACCTCGCCGATGCGGATCAACCGCTCGGCTGCGGCCGCTGCGACAGTCATGTGATTCCTCTCACCCCTGGCTCCGACGACCAGCACTTGCCTCTGACGCTAGCGTCAGGTTTTAGCGTACTGGCCATGGATATCAACAACTCCGTCGCTCTTGTCACCGGAGCCAACCGCGGCCTGGGCCGCGCCTTCGCCCAGCGTCTGCTCGAACGGGGCGCCCGCAAGGTCTACGCGACGGCCCGCCGACCGGAGACCGTGGACCTGCCCGGGGTCGAGGTGCTGCCCCTCGACATCACCGATCCCGCATCCGTGAGGGCCGCCGCCGCGGCCGCCCCGGACATCTCGCTCCTCATCAACAACGCGGGAATCAGTACGGGGACCGACCTGGTGACCGGTTCGCTGGACGCGGTGCGGCACGAGCTGGAGACCAACATGTTCGGCCACCTGGCAATGATCCGGGAGTTCGCGCCGGCGCTCGCCAGGAGCGGCGGGGGCGCGATCGTCAACGTCCTCTCCGCCATGTCGTGGTTCGGGGGCAAGGGCGCCAATGCCTACCACCTGACCAAGGCCGCCGCCTGGGCCATGACCAACGGCGTCCGCCTGGAGCTCACCGAGCAGGGCACGCTCGTCACAGCGGTACACCTCGGCCTGGCCGACACCGACATGGCGGCGGGCTGGCCCGTGGACAAGATCGCTCCGTCGGACCTGGCCGACGCGGCGCTCGACGGTGTTGAGGCGGGCTCCGCCGAGGTCCTCGCGGACCAGTGGAGTCGGGACATCAAGTCCCGTCTGCCGCTGACGCCGGAAGACTTCAACGCCGCAATGGAACGCGCGCTGGCGGCGCTGATGGCGGCCTGAGGCGCCCCTCAGACGGCTGCTTCTCCATCGACCTCTCGAACTCCTCTACTTGAGGTTGAACTCGTGGTGTCGTGTCGCTGATCAGGCGGGTCCGATGGTCAGGCCGGTCTCGGCGAGGCAGTCGTCTATGAGGTGACTGCGGTACTGGATGAGATGTAGGTCGCGTCGGATGCGCTGGTCGAGGTGTTCGGGGGTACTGAAGGGCCGCCGCATGAGGACCCCCTTGAGGTGTGGGTTGTCCAGATGTGGCCCAATGCTGACTGAGAAGCCGCATCTCAGCTTGGATCAGGCGGTTCGCTCCCGGCCGCACCGCGGGCGGATCTGGGATGCCGGGTGCGCGGTTAGCCCATGCCGCCCGCTGGATCCTGCTGGCCCAAGATGCACTACACGGATCCGCCTGGAGCTGGCTTGAGTGACTGGAGGAGCTCAAAACGGGGGTGCGCAGGTGATGTTGACGGGAAGAATGACCGCCATGACGTACGAAGGCTCCTCCATCGACCCGACCAAGCCCAGCATCGCCCGCGTCTACGACTACCTGCTCGGTGGCAAGGACAACTACGCCGTGGACCGTGAGATCGGCGACGTGTTCAAGCGCGACCTGCCCGGCTCGGTGGCCATTGCCTTTGCCAACCGCGCGGCCCTGACCCGGGCGGTCAGAGAGATCGCGAGGACCACCGGCATTCGGCAGTTCGTCGACCTGGGCAGTGGCCTGCCGACGGCAGACAACGTTCACCAAGTCGCGCAACGGCACGCCCCCGAGTCCCGGGTGGTCTACGTCGACAACGATCCCCAAGTCCTGGTTCATGGCCGGGCACTGCTGGAGAGCAACGAACGCACCCGCGTCGTCCCGGGCGATGTGCGTGATCCCGAAGGCATCCGCACTCACCCGGATACCGCCGAACTCATCGACTTCGCTCGACCGGTGGCTGTCATCCTCAGCGCCATCCTCCATCACGTCAACGATGACGAGGACCCGGCCGGTATCGTCCGCTACTGGCGCCAGCACGTACCCTCGGGAAGCTACTTCTTCATCAGCCACTTCCGCTCGGGCAACAACCCGGAGACCGTGGAGGCCGAGGCGGTCCTCCAGCAGACGTTCGGCCGCGGTCGGTGGCGCACCGAAGCGGAGATCGCCTCCCTGCTGGACGGCCTGGAGATCCTCGACCCAGGGATCGTTCCCGCGTCCTTGTGGCGTCCCGATGAGACCGATAGCCCACGGGACATCGGTCAAAGGAGAGAACTCACCGTCTGGGAACATCTCATCGCGGCCGGGCTGGCCCGGAAGGCCTAGTAATGGCGCTGCTGTTCCCCTTCGGTGCCCTGCAGTCGTGACGTGACCCCTCCTAAGATTCTCTGCACCCATACTTCGCTGATGGACAAGAGTCGTTCTTCGCCTGCCTACGCGCTGACGTAGGCATCGTTGAGCCAGGGCCGGAATCATGAGCATCGTGAAGCAGGGCGGCGCGGTGCGCCCTGGCGACACGATCAAGGCGGAGCTTCCCAGCGGGCCGCATCGGCCTCTGGAGCGGGTATGACGTCTCCTTGGGCTCGTCATCGAGCCGGACGCCGACGCACTGATGGAGGGCAGCGCATGCTCCTGCGCGGCCGGCGGCGACACCCCGAACTGACCTGCTCGGTTCACCCGAGCTCAGGCCTTGGTGTATCGCGTGGGGGCCCGGGCTTGCGAGTACGAGATGAGTACCCTGGAGCGATGCGATTGCGCTGGGACTGGCTAGGTCCGGTGGTGCAGGCGCCCTACGTTCCGACGATTGGGCCGGTCCACCCGTCCGTGCTGACCGAGGCCCTGTTCACGGACACTCTGATCGCGGCCTGCACCGATCGGTGGTTCTTGCGCCTACGACAAGGACATCCGCTGGTTGGACAGCAAGGACGAGACCGTCCTCATGGCGGGGATCGGCTGACGGACGGCGAACTGCCGGAAATCCGGGCGACGGCCACCGATCCGGCTGACACGCTGGCGCACATGACCACGCCACTGACCGCGAGACAACGACTCGCCGCGCTCCACAGCTATGCGGCCGTGAACGGTGAGGACTTCACCGGCCAGAACCTGGCTTCCGCTCGCACGTCGCGGCTGCGGTTCACCCGCTGCTCGTTCATCGGGGCCGATCTACGCCACGCCACTTTGGATGGGTGTTGGTTCAAGTTCTGTGACTTCAGCGACGCAGACCTGCGCGGGGCTTCACTGCGCGGGGTCAGCCTGGCCGGATGCGATCTGCGGGGTGCTGACCTGCGCGAAACCGATCTGACCGGCGCCAGGTTCGGAAGCGTGAACACTGGTGTGCCCCCGCTCGGGCTGACCTACGTCACTGGTGCCCGGTTCGAAGGAGCGTCCTTGCTCAACGTTCAAGCGGACGGCGTCATCGGGTGGCCACCGGGGCACGGCGCAAACGAGTAGGGCCTGCCTGGCGGCGAGATCACCATCTACAGCCGGAGTATCAGTATTACAGCGGCGCTTGGCACACGCTCACCACGTCGTCGTGCTTGTCACTGGAGGCGCACAGCACGGCGGTGACCTCGCCCGGGTCGCCCCGGTCCGCTACGGCGAGATCGTCGCCTCGATCGCGCTCTTCGAAAGCGGCCTGGATGTGGGTGAAATCGAGTTCGGAGAGTTCGGCTCGGCTGCCGGACAGTCGGTTCATGCCCTGGGCGGCCAGCACGGTGCCTCGGTGCCATCGGTTGAACTCGTCCAGCTGGTGGCCCGCTCGGCGGAGATCTGGCAGCTGTTCGGCCTCTACGCCCAGGCGGTGGCGGCCGCCTCCGGGAGACCAGCGCCGAGCTCGCCGTGCAGCGTGGCGCCCGCCGCTCGGCACTGGCCGAAGCGCTGTTCTCCGGTGTGATCTCCGATCGCATGACGCTGTGGGACGCGGCTCGCGAACTGGGCCTGCCGGAACGCGGACCGTGCGCCGTCGTCGCGGCGACCGCCGACTCCCCCGGCGAGGAGGAGCCGCTGCCCGGCGTGGAGACCGCTGTACACCAGGCACACCTGCCGTTCGCCTGGCGGCTTCTGCCCGATCAGCAGATCGGCCTCGTCGCATTCACCACACCGCAGGCAGAGGCCACCGGCCTGCGCATTCTGCGCCGCACCGGAGCCCGTGTCGGCGTCAGCCCTCGCTCCGGCTCGAACAGGTCGGTGTAGCGCACCCGCCGAGGCCGCACAACGCGCCACCCTGTCGCCGGAAGGAGCCGTCATCCTGGCTCGCGCACGACGAAGCAGCGAACCACTCGCCCTCGTCGCCGTACAGCTCGGCTGAGCTCAAGCTCAGAACTTCGCGGTCTTCCGTACCACCGTCGCTCACCGCCCTGCGGCCGGGAGGGAGCTGGGCGACTCCACTCGCTCCTGGGGACGCCGCGTTCTTCCCGGTGATTTCCCGCTGCTCCCCGAGGAGTGCACTGAAGAGTCCGGCTATGGCAAGGAGCGTCTCTACGACGGCCAAGGCGAGAGCCGCGTGCATCAACGTGAGGCTGCCGCTCTGGTAGTGGTGCTGGAGCTGGTTCGTGTGATCCGTCGCGGGCTGGACCGCCGGCCACAGGACATGGGTCGTCAGCATCACGACGTTGAGCATCGCCATGGCCGCCCATTTGCCTGGTCCTGATGACCGCCACAGCATGACCGCACAGCCGAGGCAGGTCAGTGCCAGCACCAGCAGGACGACGGCGAAACGGTCGACGTGCTGGCGCAGCATGGCCGCGTGGACATAGGCGGAGATCACGGTCAGGCCCGCGGCTACCCGGCGGATGGTCCCGTGCCCTGTGGGTGCGGTCACGGTCTTACGATCCGTGGCAGTGCGACGTCGTGCCGCGCGGTGCGTCGAGTGCGGGATTGCGGTCGAAGAAGCCGACGGGCTTGAGCTTGAAGCCGGTGTAGTCGACGGGCATGACCGGCCAGTCCTCCGGGCGTGGGAAGTGGGTGAGGCCGAAGGTGTGCCACAGGACCACGTCCTCGCCGTCCAGCGGGCGGTCACCGGCGACGAACGACTCCAGGCCGTCACCGCCGGGGCTCTGGTTGACGATCTCGCCGGCGGGCCACTTCTGAGCGGGGTCGTACTGCGTAGCCCACAGGTGGCGAGTGGCGAAGGCGCCGCGCTTGGCGATCACGCTGGACGGGTCGGCCAGCAGGGTCGGCTGTCCCTCCGGGTGGAGGGCGTAGGCCACGTCCTCGCCCAGGCGGTTCTGCTTGTCGGGGTTGCTGACCAGCCACGTACGCGAGCGAAGGTTGTCCGCCGTGCGGCGGGCGTCGAGTTCCGAGGTGAGCCGGGTGCGGGCCTGTCGGAAAGCGTTGCCGTGGGGGTTGGTGTCGCTGACCGGGACGGCCACGGCGTCGAGTTCGTCGACGGCGTTGCGGTGGCCGTCGACCGCCAGGTCGAGGCGGGCACAGAACAGGTGCTGGTGGAAGGGGGCGCCCAGACCGGGAGCCATCTGGGTGGCGAAGCCGTCCGGGCCGGTGTAGGCGGAGGTGAAGACGATGCCGGTCGCTTTGGCCTGCAGTTCGATGGTGCCGTCGAGGTAGAGGTACCAGTAGAAGCCGTAGTCGTAGTTGCCGATGGTGAGGAAGAAGGAGATGACCAGGCGCCGTGAACGGCGGGTCTCGGTCATGCCGTTGAAGAGGTCGGTGTGCTTCCACAGCACGCCGTAGTCCTCCTCGTGCAGACAGATCGCGTTCTTGACGATGCGGGGGCGGCCCTTCTCGTCGCTGATCGTGGCGTCGAAGTACGTGATCTCTCCGAGACAGTCGCAGCCCAGCTCCAGGGAGTTGGTGTAGCGGCCGAACATGTACTCGCCCTGGTCGAAGTAGTTGATCCAGTAGCGGGCGGGGGAGGGGTCACCGTACGGGACGACCATCTCGGGGATGGACGCCCGATAGACGACGGGTCGCACCTCACCGCCGTCGCGGAAGCCGAGCTGGTGCAGCACGAGTCCTTCACGGACATCGAAGGTGAAGCGGAACGACCAGTCTGCCCAGCTGATCAAATTGCCGTCCACGGTGAAGCTCGGGCCGTCGGGCTGGATGATCTCCAGGGCCTTGAGGTCGGTCCGCATCGGCGACGCATGCGGCCCTGCGTCCCACTCGCCGCGCTCCATCGGCACCGCGAGTTCGGCGCTGTCGACCACCTCGAAGACCTCGCCGGCCGTCAGGTCCACGTAGGCGCACACGCCGTCGATGGGGTGGGCCCACGGCAGGTCGGCCTCGTCGAGCTGGAGGAACGCCAGCACGCGGCAGACCCGTCGACCCGTCTCGTCCTCGTGGCCGAAGTTCCCGGCCGAGAGCGGGACGGCACGCACCTTCTCCGGGTCTATGCCCCGCTTGCCGAGGGCGCTCAGCCACTCCTCGCTGCGCAGCAGGATGGCCTCGATGTCGTCGAACTCCTCGTCGAGGATGGGGGCTTGCCCCT
Source organism: Streptomyces sp. NBC_00019 (assembly GCF_045041015.1). Lineage (NCBI taxonomy): Bacteria > Bacillati > Actinomycetota > Actinomycetes > Kitasatosporales > Streptomycetaceae > Streptomyces > Streptomyces sp. NBC_00019. The sequence continues at coordinate 74,283 of NZ_CP108302.1, read as the reverse complement.
CGCCCGCCGCGTCCACGGTCCTCGACTCGACGATCTCGCCGCCCTCGCCGCTGGTGACATCGGCTACGGCGACGGTGGCGACCCCAGTCTCGCGGTCGATGAGGATCATGTTCACCCGGCGTCGTACGGCGTCGCCGTCGCGGTGGGCGAGGACCTCGTGCTTGGGCGCCTCCTCCAGCCCGACGTACACGAACCGGGTGGTCTCCGTCGTCAGTCCGGCCTGCTGGGCGGCCAGCCGCGCGGCGTCGATTTCCTCGGCTGCGAGGAGTGACAGGGGGTGGGTGGCCGAGGGGGACGTGCCCGTCCGCTCAGTCGAGGCGGTGGCGTGGGTCATGGCGCTTCCTTCGTGAGAGTTCGTTGATACGGACACGTCGCTTGTCGTCGGTCCGGGCGGCTGCGTGGCCGCTGGTTCAGTGGTCGTGCTGGGCGATCGCCCGCAGGAAGGCGACTGTTTCCATCTCGCGGTTGGTGGACTCCTCGCTGGACGTCCCGTATCTGCGGTTGGCGGACAGCTTCACGATGGTCGTGTTGCTGGCCGGGTCGACGTAGACGAACTGGTTGTAGACGCCGATCGCGCTGAACTCGCCGCGGTCCCCGGCCGGGATCCACCACTGGTAGCCATAGCCCAGGTCGAAGTGGTGCCCGCCGACCAGGGGACGGCCGGGCTCCAGGTGAGGGGCGGCGACGGTCACGGAGTCGCGCACCCAGTCCGCCGGGATGATCTGCCGGCCCTGCCATACGCCACCGTTGCGGTAGAGCTCGCCGAGCCGCGCGTAGTCGCGGGCGGTCAGGTTGAGGCCGGCGAAGGACAGCTCCGTGCCGGCGGGGTCCACGATCCAGTAGCCGGGCTCGGCCATACCGAGGGGCTCGCCCAGCTTCTCCCGCATGTAGTCCGCGACCGAACGTCCGGTGGCCCGTGCCACGAGCGCTCCCAGCACCTGTGTCTCGCCCGAGTTGTAGCGACAGAGGGTGCCTGGCTCGCTCTCGCGGACCATGGTGGCGACGAAGTCGTCGAGCGTTCCGCCGATGCCCAGCGCGGCCATGGTGAGCAGGCAGACGTCCGAGGTCGGGTCGTTGTAGTCCTCGTTCCAGCGGGCGCCCGAGGACATCCGCAGCACGTTCTTGATGGATACGCCGTCGTACGCGGAACCGGGTTGCACCGGCACGTAGGAGCTGATCGGCTCGTCGATGCTCCCGATGTGTCTTTCAGCGACCGCGATCCCGATGAGCGCCGAGAGGAAGCTCTTGGCCACCGACATCGACAGCCACTGGACGTCCGGTCCGCCGGTCAGGGCGTAGCGCTCGTACCGGGTGACGCCATCGATGAGGACGAGCAATGCCGCCGTGTCGGTGTCGGCCATGAACTCCTCGGCCGATCGCACGGTGCCGTCGAACTCGTAGGTCTCGGGCAGGGCGATCGGAACACCCTGCGGCCAAGCGTGGGGCTTGGGCGAAGAAGCCATCTCGCGGGTGTCGAGCAGGTCCTTCACCCGGGAGAAGTTCTCGTGCTGCGGCGCCCCGGTGAAGAGGTTGAGATCGGCCAGGGTCTGGCGCTTGTGATCGGTCATGGTCGTCCTTCGATCGATGAGGAGGAGATCGGCGCTCACCATTGCCCGCTTCATCGGGGGAGTGGGCTCAGCGCCGGCTGAGCGGACTGCCCGGGTGTGCCGTGTCTGTCGAGCCTGTTGCGCGACCGTGGCCGGCCCGGCTTCGGGGCTTGCGTGGATAGCGGATTCGAGCAGGTCCGATGAGCGAAAAAGTAGCAGTACCATTCGGTTAGGACAACCACTTGGTACGCTTAATGTCCCCTAGGCGTGGAGTGAGGATCGGTGGCGATGAGTACGGAACGGGTCGACGGGCGAACACTGCGCTTCCAGCACCGGAGACCGGAGCTACTGGCGGCGGTGACTGAATACGTCCTGGCCCACGGCGTCACCGACCTGTCCCTGCGCCCGCTGGCCCAGGCACTCGGAGTCACCCACGCGACGCTGCTGCGGCACTTCTCCTCGAAGGAGGAGCTGATCATGAGCGTCGTGGACAAGATCCGCACCGACCTCGCCGACCGGCTGACCGGCGACGAGGAGCTGCGCGCGGCCAAGTCGGCAGTAGAGCTGGTGACGGCCCTGTGGCCGCGGCTGTGCGAGCCCCGGGAGCAGCGTCAATTCCTGCTCCTGTTCGAAATGGTCGGGTACAACGGCTGGAAGCCGGAAGACGACCGTGGCTCGGCGCGGTCGCTTGTCGGCGACTGGCTGGACATTCTCATCGAAAGGCTCATGCAGGACGGCTGGCCGTCCGAGGACGCCTCCGCACTCGCCACGCTCCTGCTCGCCCAGGTCAGGGGCCTCCAGCTCGACCTCCTCGTGTCCGGGGACCGGCCGCGGGTCGATCGTGCGCTCGAATTCTCGCTCCGGCTTCTGGAGCGTCCGGCAGCGCGTGATACGCCGGGCTCTCACGGCTGAGGGCCGCCGTGCACGCCGTAGACGGCATCGGTCGCGGGGCAAGGCGATCAGGCGGAAGCAGGCCCGAGGTCCCAGGGAGTGGCCGTAGCGAGCCAGTACGTCGTGGAAGGACAGGGCAGCGGCGAACAGGCTGGCAAGCAGCAGCACTTGGGCGATGTCCGCCACCACGGAGCCGAGACGGTGCCGCACTGCCCATCGGTCTGGCAGGCATGGGCCCGAGCTGGGGTGATCTCACCACCATCGAGTTCGCCGCGCTGCCGGGCCGGGAAGTCGACGGCTTCGTGCCGCCTCCGGGCTTCGTCCAGACGTGACCTACCAACTCGAGAACCAGGAGAACGACGATGATCAGCCCGACCCGCAACTTGTCACGCGTACTGACGGATTCCGTGTCCCGCTATCCGCAGCGCACCGCGATCGTCTTCGGTGACGACCGCATCACCTACGCCGCCCTCGACGCCGCGGCCAACCGGGTCGCGAACCTGCTCGTCTCGCGCGGCATTCAGCCGGGTGACAACGTCGCACTGTCCTGCCCCAACCTGCCCCACTTCACCAGCATCTACTTCGGCATCCTCAAGGCCGGAGCCGCGGTCGTGCCGCTGAACGTGCTGCTGAAGGCCCGCGAGGTCGCCTACCACCTCACCGACTCCGATGCGAAGGCGTACTTCGCCTTCTCGGGCACGCCGGAGCTGCCGATCGGGCAGACCGCGTGGGAGGGATTCCAGGCCACCGAGGGCTGCAGCGAGTTCTTCCTGATCGAGAACGGCGACGCGTCGTGGGCCGGGGACGGCACGCCGGAGTCGTACGCCTCGGTCGTCACCGAACAGCCGGTGACGTTCCGGACGGTCCAGCGCGACGAGGACGACACCGCGGTGATCCTCTACACCTCCGGCACGACCGGCCGGCCCAAGGGCGCGGAGCTGCGGCACCGCAACGTGTACGACAACGCACTCGCCGGCACCGACCTGTTCGTCGCGGATCCCGAGCGTCCCGACACCTACCTGTGCGCGTTGCCGCTGTTCCACGCCTTCGGCCAGACCGTCATCCAGAACGGCGCCCTCGCCTTCGGCGGCACCATCGTGATGCAGCCGAGGTTCGAGGCACCGGCGACCCTGCGTCTCATGCTCGACCATGACGTGACGTTCTTCGCCGGCGTTCCGACGATGTACTGGGGCCTGCTCGCCGCGCTCGACGACACGGTCGACGTCGCCCGCCTGGCCGCGAACCTTCGCGTGGCGGCGGCCGGTGGCTCAGCCCTGCCCGGCGAGATCCACAAGCAGTTCGAGGACCGCTTCGGCGTGACGATCCTCGAGGGATACGGGCTGTCCGAGACCTCTCCGATCGCCTCCTTCTCCCGGTTCGGGGAGGAGCCCCGCGTCGGATCGGTCGGCGTGCCCATTCCGGGCGTGGAGATGAAGCTGATCCGCGACGACTGGACCGAGGTCACAGGCGGCCCCGACGAGATCGGGGAGATCGCGATCAAGGGGCACAACGTCATGAAGGGCTACTACAAACGCCCCGAGGCGACGGCCGAGGCGATCTCGGAGGGCTGGTTCCGCTCCGGCGACCTTGCCCGCAAGGACGAGGACGGCTTTTACTACATCGTCGACCGGTCCAAGGACATGATCATCCGCGGCGGCTTCAACGTCTACCCGCGCGAGATCGAGGAAGTGCTCATGGAGCACCCCGCCGTCTCGCTCGTCGCCGTCATCGGCGTACCGCACGACTCCCACGGCCAGGAGGTCAAGGCCGTCGTGGTGAAGAACGCCGGGAGCGGCACGAGTGAGGAGGAGCTCGGCGCCTGGGCGAAGGAGCGCCTCGCCGCGTACAAGTACCCGCGCATCGTCCAGTTCGTCGACGCGCTGCCCCTGACGCCCACCGGCAAGATCCTCAAACGCGGACTCGCCTGAGCACCCTGGACATTGTCGCATTCGGGCCGACGATCTGACCCGGCCAACGGTCAAGTGCCGCCGACGTTCCCCCGTGGCGACCGGACTGCCGGCCGGCCGATGGCGGCGACGCGGAGCGTCGCGGATTCAGGTCCGGCGGAGCCGGACGGTGCTCACACGGGCCGGTTCTGCTGTTCGATGTACTGCCTGACCACGCTGAGCGGGGCGCCGCCGACGGTTCCGGCGAAGTAGGAGCCGGACCACAGCTTGTTGGCCCTCCAGTAGTGGCGTATCAGGTCGGGGAACTCCTGGCGCAGGCGGCGGGAGGAGAGGCCCTTGAGGGAGTTGACCAGTTTGGTCACGGCGATCTTGGGCGGGAAGTTCACCAGCAGGTGGACGTGGTTGTCCTCGCCGTTGAAATCCATCAGCTCGCATTCGAAGTCCGTACACACCGACCGCATGATCTCTTCCATACGCCTCAAGTGGGCCTCGGCGAACACCTCGTGCCGGAACTTGGTGACCAAGACCAAGTGGACGTGCAGCTGTCAACTTGACCCGGCCCTGAAGGACCGGGCTTGGAGGTAGTGCCCGGCTGGCTGCCGGGTTGGACTCCTCCGTCCAGACACCCCTATCGGGTGGCAGGGACGCGTGACTCACGCCCCGCGTTCCACACGCTCTCGCCACGCGCGGCGATGTTGTGGGAAGCATTCCGGTCGGCGTGGACAACGACCCCGCACCCCCGGCAGATGAAAAGCCCCTGGTCGACACGGTTGCGTTTGTCGACGTGGCCGCACTCGGCGCATGTCTGCGACGTGTACGCGGGATCGACGAAGACCAGGGGCACGCCTGCCCGCTTGGCCTTGTAGACGATGAAGTCTGCGAGCTGGGCGAACGCCCAGGAGTGGAGTGCGACCCGTTGGGGCTTGCGGAGCCGTACCCGGGAGCGGATGCCCTTGAGTTCTTCGAGGGACAGGCCGCGCCCGGTGCGTTCAGCCTCGGTCACGATCGTCTTGGAGATGATGTGGTTCTGGTTGGCGACGTGCCGCGCCTCTTTGCGGGCACGGGCCTTGAGTCGCCGCTGGGCGCTCTTGGTGCGCTTCTTCTGGAGCTTGGCACGCAGGACAAGCTGTCGCTTGCGGTACCTGCCCAGCCCCCGCCCGGCGGCGAGGTAGCCGGTGGACGTGGTGGCGATGTTGGCGATGCCGAGGTCCACGCCGATGAAGCCGTCCGGCCCGTACTGCTCGGCCTCGGGTACCTCGCAGGTGGCGATCAGGTAGAAGACGCCGTCACGCTCGATGAGGTCGGACTCTCCCTGCCGGTGCGCCCGGAGCGTCTTGAGCGCGTCGGCGGAGCAGACAAAGCGGACGCTCTTGAGCCGTCCGGAAGTGGTCCAGATGGACACGGTCTGCTGGTCGTACTGCCAGGAAAGGCACCGGTCGTCGTACGCCTGGGCGGCCTCGGGCCGGAAGACGATCGGCTTGGACTCCGCCTTACGGCGGCGCTTGGAGCCTTCCTTCCCAAGATTCCCGGCCCGAACGTTGGCCTTGAGTGTGGTGTAGGCGTCGCGCACCTTCTTGATGGTGTGCTGCGCGGCCTGCGCCCCGAAGCCCCGGGCCTTGAGTTCGGCGTAGGTGTGCTTGCGCAACTCGTACTCACGCGGAACACCGTGCTCGAACGCCACCTCCGACACCCAGTTCGCGGCGTCGTTGACCGTGCGCAGGGTCGACTCGAGTACCGACGCCTGGATGGCATCCGGCACGAGTTTCACCTGCACGACGATCTTCACGGGAACGAATATAGCATTGCTCTATGTCACCTCGATGGGAACCAAACCCCGATATCCGCAGGGGCCGTAGCGTCGTCTACACCCTTCATGCGCACTTGGTCTTCACCCCCAAGTACCGGCGCGGACCGTTCACCGACGACATCCTCAAGCGCTGCGAAGAGGTCATGCGGGATGTGTGCGCGGACTTCGGCGCGGACCTGCGCGAGTTCAACGGCGAGCGCGATCACGTACACCTGCTGGTGCATTACCCACCGAAGGTCGCCATCTCCCGACTCGTCGGCAGCCTCAAGGGCGTCTCCGCCCGCCGCTTGCGCCAGGAGTTCCCCGGCCACATCCGCCGGTACCTGTGGGGCGAGCACTTCTGGTCTCCGTCCTACTTCGCCGCATCATGCGGCGGCGCACCGCTCGCCCTGGTGAAGGAGTACATCGCGAACCAGAAGCGTCCTGACTGAGGTCAACAGTGCAGACCCGTGCGCCCGCGCGGGTCAGAGCAGCCGAGAGAAGCGATTCCTCCCGGGCGTGAACGCCCGGGGTTCCTCGCTAGTCCCGTATTTCGCGGGTCGCTGATTCGTATGGTGTGACCGGCCCGGGGGTGTCCCGGGCCGGGGTGGCGGCGTTAGGCCGGGTGTGTCGATGACTTCCCGGTCCCCGCGGCCACGGTCTGTCCGTCAGCGTCAGCGTCTTGAAGTGGCGGTGACGTCCGTGGTGGAGAAGCGTCTGGGCGCTCTGCCTGTCGCTGCCGAGTTTCTGCGCCGGCTGGATGTCGCCGGGATCGTCGACGAGGTATGTCCTGGTGGCGCGAGTGCGCTGGTGACGCACGGGCAGGTGATCGAGGCGTTGGTGGCCAACCGGCTGACTTCGCCCGCGCCGCTGGTGCGGGTGGAGGACTGGGCCAGGTGCTGGGCGGTGGAAGAGGTCTTCGGGATCGAGCCCGGTCTGCTCAACGATGATCGTCTGGCCCGGGCGCTGGATGCGATCGCTCCGCACCTGGAGCACATCGCGGGCACGGTCGGGGCACGGGCGATCGGTGAGTTCGGGATCGATGTGGCCCGGATGCACTGGGACATGACCAGCATGTCCGTGCACGGGGCCTTCCCGGTTGAGGGTCAGGACGAGGACTTCCCCGTCATCGGCTACGGGCATCCCAAGGACCGGCGCTTCGATCTGAAGCAGGTCCAGGCCGGACTCGCGGTGTCGGCCGACGGCGGCATCCCGCTCCATGCCCGGGTCTTCGGCGGTGGTGCGGCCGAGGTCAGCCAGGTCGTCGGCGCGATGAAGGACCTGCGGGCCATGGCCGGTGAGCGCGGCTTCCTGATGGTCGCCGACTCCAAGCTGGTGTCCTACTCCAACGTCGGTGCCCTGCTGGCGGCCGGGGTTGAGTTCATCGCCCCGGCCCCGGCCGTGCAGGTCAAGGACGAGGTCTATGCCGCTCTGGATCTCGCGCAGGCCACCGTCGTGGACTGGACGCCGGACCGGGAGGCGGGCAAGCCCACCGAGCGGCGTGAGACCTACCGCGTGCTGGAGGACACCCACACCCTGACCGGGCCCCGCAAGAGCGATCCTCACCTCACCGTGCGACGGATCCTGGTCCACTCCACCGCGAACGCCGCCGGCCAGCAAGCCGCCCGGGACAGACGCCTGGCCAAGGCCGCCCAGGACCTGAACAAGCTCACCACCGCAGCCGGCGGACGCCACTACAAGACCCGGGAGAAGATCGTCGCCCGGATCGGTGTCATCGCCGCCAAGCGCCGTGTCACCTCCTGTCTGCGCTGGGCCGTCACCGATAACGAGGACGGCACCCCGGTCCTGGCCTGGCACTTCGACACCGACGTGCTGAAGGCCGAAGCTGCTGTCGACGGCTGGTACGCACTGCTGACGTCCGTCCCCGCCGACCAGGCGGACGCTGGACAGGCCCTGATCCACTACAAGGGCCAGGGGGCGGTCGAGCGCAGATACCACGACTTCAAGGGCCCGCTCGCGGTCGCGCCAGTCTTCGTGCAGCACAACCGGCGCGTCGCCGCCCTGATTCAGGTCATCTGCCTGGCCCTGCTGGTCTTCTGCCTGATCGAGCGGCAGGTCAGACGGGCACTCGGCCCCGAGCAGACCATGAGCGGCCTCTACCCCGACAACCGCCGCGTCCGCCCCACCGGCCGCATGATCTTCTACCACCTCGGCGAACTCACCCTGCGGATCGGCAACGTCACCGACCCGCCCACCGTCCAGATCACCCGCGGCGTCCAACTCCACCTTCTCGACCTCCTCGACACCGACATCGGACAAACCCGCTGGCCGCAGACCTGAAACGGTGAACCGCGAAGTCCGGGGCTAGATCATGCTGAACGCAGTTCCTCGAAGCGCGTCAGCTGCTGGCCTGGGTCGGCGATCCGATAGAACGCGTCGCGGCGGGGTTCGTATCCATGGTCATCCCCTTGTCTTCACTGTAGAGGGGCATCGGGCCGCAGAGGCAAACCTCCGGCCCGGTCTGCGGCGTACGTTCAGGCCTGCGCGGTGCCGCCGTCGACGCCGGCGCGAACGCGGAACCGTCTACTCCCTTGAGCCCGGCGAATGCGGTGCCCATGACACTGGCGCGCCCACTGCCCGGCATTGCCACCGAGTTGTGGATCTTCCTGGGAACGTTGTCCTCTACGTGCTCGCACGCTGGTTCTTCGCCTGGCAGCGAGCCAGGCGTGAGGGCGACAGCCACCCCATGCGTACCGCGTTCGCCGAAGAAGACGATCCTGGCGCAAGCCACGCGGCCATGGTCGGCGGATTCCCCTCCTACCGGCAGTTCTTCGGCTTCGTCGGAAGCGCCGTCGCAGTGGTTCTCGTCGCCGCCCTGACCGAAGGCTGGCTGCGCCACGTCCTGCTACGGATCATCGTGCTGTGGAGACGGTTCGACTGTGGGCACCACGATGAGTGGAATCAACATCGCCAGGGCATGTGGGGACGGCCGGTGGCCGCGGCCCGCCTGGGCCGCCCCCCGGCCGTCCCCACACGGCTTCCAGGGCGCTTCCCCGTTTTCGTCCTGGCTCACCATGCGCCGGTCACGGATGGTTGCTGCCCCATGGCATCGGCGGGGCGGTCGTGGGCTCTCCGTCCGCGTCGCACGCTTCCGGATCCGACGGCGGGAGCAGCCTGTACATGCCGATCCGGTCGGTTCTGAACCGCACATCCTCGCTCCCGGTGGAGGCCGAGCGGCCGATCTCCTCGGGCAGTTCGGTCTCGGACAGGCGCGCACCCGCGTACGCCGCCATGAGGACGCCGGTACAGGCGCCGCGTTCCCCGGCGGAAAGGCCGGGAGGGAAGCCGATGCCCCGGTCCTCGGTTCCGTCGGTGGCCAGCTGGTAGCGCAGCGCGGACGTCATGTCCGTCCCCGATGCCGTGGCGGTGAGCTCCCAGAACTCGACCTGCACGGTGACCGGTTCGCACAGCGGCCCGCCGTCGTCCGTGTCGCTCGGACGGATCACGACGGCCGCGGCCTCATCAGCAGCGCTCCCATCGGCCGTGGCCGCAGGGAACGACACACTGGGGCGCAGCCACCGCGCCTCGTCCCTCGCCGACCAGCCGCCGTTCTCGCGGCAGCCACCGGCCTCCGCGCCGTCGGCCGTTCCCGAACAGCCGGCCGTCAGCAGGGCGAGCGACGCCGCCAACGAGATCAACGACCCGTGTGCGACGTGGGTTGTGGACATGGTCTCCCTCGATCGGAGCGGGCGAGGCGTGGGCACCTCGCGGATTGTGCGGGGAGCAGTCTTCGCGGACCGTGCCGGCAACCGGGGGCCCGGGAACCTCATGTGTCCGACCTGTGACCAACGGAAGCCGCTGGTGTCCGGCGGCTTCCGAGCCGTCCGTCTCGTGGCAGGGACCCGGATGGGCTGGGCGAGAGATTGATTGCCAGGCAATCGACATGATTTCGGCGATTCGTCGCCGAATTCTCCAAACCGTTGAGCATTTGTCGTTCGCTCTTCACGCTTTCCCTGTCAAGTGCCCCGAGGTACGGCCTCGGGACGTCACCGCTTCAGAAGCGAGTCGAGCATGGTGAGTGTCCGTTCGTCCTTGGCGCAGTTGCCCCCCTACGTCCCTGGCCGCAAGCTGCCCGGTGCGGTCGTGCTGGCCAGCAACGAATCCCCTTACGGGCTGCTGCCCGGGGTTGCCGGAACGCTCTCGGAGCTGGCCGCGGGCGTGTCGCGGTACCCCGACATGAGCGCCACTTCACTCGTCCAGGTCCTGGCCGCGCACCACGGTGTCGAGCCGGAGCGGATCGCGGTGGGCGCCGGCTCCTCCGAGGTCTGCGGACAGCTGCTGCACTCGGTCGTCGACCCTGGCGACGAGGTCGTCTTCGGCTGGCGGTCCTTCGAGGCGTACCCCATCCTCACGGCGGTCGCCGGCGGTACGGCGGTGCGGGTTCCGTTGCGGGACCACGCGCTGGACCTCGACGCCATGGCCACGGCGATCACCGGCCGGACCCGGCTGGTCTTCGTCTGCAACCCCAACAACCCCACCTCCACCGCGGTCGGCGAGCGCGCGCTCAGTGACTTCGCGGACCGGGTTCCGGACGACGTGCTGATCGTCGTCGACGAGGCCTACCGGGAGTACGCCGATCCGGCCCTGGTCCCCGACGCCCTCGCCCTGCTCGGCGACCGGCCGAACGTGGCGGTGCTGCGGACCTTCTCCAAGGCGTACGGCCTGGCGGGACTGCGCGTCGGCTACTGCGTGGCGCCGCCGGAGCTCACCGCCCATGTACGCAGGACCCAAGTGCCGTTCAGCGTCAGCGCGCTTGCCCAGGAGGCCGCCGTCGTCGCCGTCGGGGAGCGCGCGGAGGCAGCCCGCCGTGCGGCACTCACAGTCGCCGAACGGGCGCGCGTCACCCTGCGGTTGCGCGCGCTCGGTTTCGAAGTGCCGCACTCCCAGGCCAATTTCGTCTGGCTGCCGCTCGGAGACGACAGCGCGGACTTCGCCGTGCACTGCCTCGACGGGAAGGTCGTCGTCCGTCCGTTCCTCGGTGAAGGAGTCCGGGTGACCATCGGTCTGCCGGAGGAGAACGACGCCCTGCTCGCGCTCGCCGCTGCCTGGAGAGGCTGAAGGCCATGCGTCTCAGTCCCTATGAGCGGCATCGTGAGCTGCTGCAGGAGGCCGTACGGGCCCTCGCGGCCGGTGAATGCCGTCGGCCCTTCACGGAGGCGACCGGGCAGGATGCCGCCGACGCGGGCATGAGGTCGACGCGAACGGCGGGGAAGGTCTTCGGCTCCCTGCTGGGACGGCCTTTCGACCTCGACCAGCCCGGAGAACTCGGCCGGGTGACCACCGAGTCCTCCCCGTACGGCACAGGCACGTACGGCATGGGCATCGGCTACCCGCGCTGCGACCCCGCGGCGCTGGTGGCGGCGGCCGGGCGGGCGGCGGCCGGATGGCGTGCCGCCGGGCCGTACCAACGTGCCGGGCTGGCCGTGGAGATACTGCGCCGACTGAACACGCGCAGTCATGAGCTGGCCCTCGCGGTGCACCACACCACCGGCCAGCCGCCGGAGGCGGCGTTCCGGGCCGCCGGGCCGCGCGCCCAGGACCGCGCGTTGGAGGCTGTGGCCCATGCCTTCGCCGAGTCGGCGCGCGTCCCTGCGGACCTGAGTTGGGAGAGCCCCCGGCGCAGTGGGCAACCGCCGGCGATGCGGGGCACCTGCACCCTGGTGCCCCGGGGAGTGTCGCTGCTCATCGGCTGCCCCGACTATCCGCTCTGGAACGGCTATCCGGGCCTGTTCGCCAGCCTGGTGACCGGAAATCCCGTGATCGTGGCCCCGCATCCGCGCTCCGTGCTGCCCCTGGCGATCACTGTTCGCGTCGCGCGGCAGGTGCTGGCGGAGGCCGGGCACGCCCCGGACATCGTGACCCTGGCGGTGGCGGAACCGGAGGAACGGCTGCACCGGCGGCTGGCCACGGACCCGGCGGTGCGCATCGTCGACTTCACAGGCTCGGCGCGGTTCGCCGACTGGCTGGAGCAACACGCCCGCCAGGCCACCGTGTTCGCCAACCGGACCGGCCTGAACACCGTGATCGTCGACTCCACCGAGAACTACCGGGGTCTGGTGAGCGGCCTCGCCCGTTCCCTGTGCCTGTGCAGCGGCACGTTCCGCACCACGCCGCAGAACATCCTGGTGCCGACGACGGGCATCGTGACCGACGAGGGGCACAGGAGCCTCAGGGATTTCGGCGCCGACATCCGCGAGGCCGTGGACCGGCTGCTCGGGCATCCGGCACGTGTGACGAGGCTGCTGGGCGCGATCACCGGCAACGAGGTGCGGGCCGCGCTGGCGCAGGCCGCCCAGTACGGTGCGGTGCTGTCCGCGTCCCGGCCCCTGCACCATGCGGACCATCCCGGCGCCGATCTGCGCAGCCCGCTGCTCGTCCGGCTGGGAGCGCGGGACGAGCGGATCTACGCCAGGGAATGGCCGGGTCCGGTCTCGTTCCTGGTGGGCACAGACTCGACCTCGCACAGCCTTGCGCTGTTCCGCTCCACCGTGGGGCGCCACGGAGCGCCGTACGCCGCGGTGCACTCGACCGACCCGCTGGTACTGGCGGTCGCCGAGTCGGCGGCGCTGGACGCCGGAGTGCATCTGGTGCAGAACCTCGCGGACGACTTTCCCGCCGATCCCTCCTCGGCCGGCGCGGACCTGCCCGCCGCGGGTGCCCACTTCGTCACGGGACGGTTCCGGGTGGTGCGGTCCCGGCGCCATGTGGAACCGGTGGCCCCGGCTGGTGTCCTGGCCCCGGTCCTGATGGCGAAGCCGGCTCGTGTCCCCGTGCCGGACGTCGGCTCCGCCACCGCACTGCTCGACGTCTGAGGGTCGTGTCCCGGGCGCCCGTCAGGCGGTCCAGTCGGCCCCGCGGCCCCGCACCTCGTCGAAGACCAGCCAGGTGCGGGTCGAGCGCACCCCCGGCACCGCCTGGATGCTCTCCAGCACGACCCGGCGCAGCGCCAGGTTGTCCGGTGCACGGACCAGCACCAGGACGTCGAAGTCGCCGGTGACGAGGGCGACATGCTCGACGTACGGCATGTCGCGTAGCTCGCGCGAGATGTCACGCCAGGCGTCCTGCTCGATGGTCAGCGTCACGTAGGCGCTCGTGCCGAGTCCCGCCCGCTGTGGATTGAGCTGCGCGGTGAAGCCGGTGATGACCTCCTCGGCCACCAGTCGGCCGATACGCGTGTACGCGTTGGCGCGTGAGATGTGCACGTCCTCCGCGAGCGCCCGGACCGAGACCCGGCCGTCCCTGAGCAACCGGGCCAGGATCTGCCGGTCGATGTCGTCGAGCGGAACGGCAGTTCGTCCGGGCACCGACCCCGGCGGTGAGGTTTCCTCGGACACATTGGTCTCCACGTGCACTCGATTCGGCAGTTCATCGCCACTTCGGCCGAAGTATTGAACACATATTCCGTTATGGCGACCATTCTCCTGTCAAGTGTCCAGAGAAAGCGAGTGCCCTCCATGTCCGTGAAGAGCCTCCGACAGACGGTCCAGGGCCTCCTGCCGTCCCTCACGCCGGTGCGGTTCGTGGCCGAGGACGGCACTCCGGTGGCCAAGGTGCCGGCCGGATACACCGAGCCCCCGGTCGAGACCCTCCGCGACGCCTACCGGCGGATGGTCCTGGGCCGCCGCTTCGACACCCAGGCGACCGCGCTCACCAAGCAGGGGCGGCTCGCGGTCTACCCGTCCAGCCGGGGCCAGGAGGCCTGTCAGGTCGGTGCCGTGCTCGCGCTGCGCCCCGACGACTGGCTCTTCCCGACCTACCGGGACTCCATGGCCCTGGTCACCCGCGGCATCGACCCCCTCGAGGTGCTGACGCTGCTGCGCGGCGACTGGCACTGCGGCTACGACCCGGCCGCCACCCGCGTCGCCCCCCAGTGCACCCCGCTGGCCACCCAGGTGCTGCACGCCACCGGCATGGCGGAGTCGTTGCGCCGGAAGGGCGGGGACGGCGTGGCGATGGCTCTCGTCGGGGACGGCGCCACCAGCGAGGGCGACTTCCACGAGGCGCTGAACTTCGCTGCCGTCTTCCGTGCGCCGGTCGTCTTCTTCGTCCAGAACAACAAGTACGCGATCTCGGTGCCGCTGGCCCGGCAGACCGCGGCGCCCGCCCTCGCGTACAAGGGAATCGGCCACGGCGTGCGCTGCGAGCAGGTCGACGGCAACGACCTGGTCGCCGTGATGGCGGTGCTGACCGCGGCCGTCGAACATGCCCGCGCCGGGCACGGCCCCTTCCTGGTCGAGGCGCACACCTACCGAATGGACGCGCACACCAACGCCGACGACGCCACCCGCTACCGGGACGACGAGGAGGTCGAGCGGTGGAGGGCCGCCGACCCGCTCAGCCGGCTGGAGGCACACCTGCGGGCCCGTGGCGCGCTCACCGACGAGGACGTCGCGGCGGTGAGGGAGGAGGCGGAGGCACTGGCCGCCGAACTGCGCGCCGGCATGAACGCGGAAACCGTCCCCGACCCACTGGAGCTCTTCGACCACGTCTACGCCGAGCCGACGCCGCAACTACGAGAACAGCGCGCCCTGTTGGCGGCCGAGCTGTCCGAAGCCGACGAACCCACCACGTTTCAGACTCAGGAGGACTGACGGCCATGGCCAAGGTCACGATGGCGCAGGCGCTGAACACCGCTCTTCGCGACGCACTGCGTGAGGACGAGCGCGTACTCGTCTTCGGCGAGGACGTCGGCCCCCTCGGCGGTGTCTTCCGGATCACCGACGGACTGACACGCGACTTCGGCGAGCAGCGGTGCTTCGACACCCCGCTGGCCGAGGCCGGCATCGTCGGACTGGCCGTCGGCATGGCGATGGGCGGCTTCCGGCCCGTGGTGGAAATGCAGTTCGACGCCTTCGCGTACCCCGCCTTCGAGCAGATCGCCTCGCACGTCGCCAAGCTGCGCAACCGCACCCGGGGACGCCTCACGCTGCCGATGGTGATCCGCATCCCGTACGCGGGTGGCATCGGCGGAGTCGAGCACCACTGCGACTCCAGTGAGGCGTACTACGCGCACACGCCGGGACTGAAGGTCGTCACCCCGGCGACGGCCGAGGACGCGTACTGGTTGCTGCGCGACGCCGTGGCCGACCCCGACCCGGTCGTCTTCCTGGAGCCGAAGAAGCTGTACTGGTCGAGGGAGGACACCGACCTGGAACGGCGCGCCGTGCTGCCGTTCGGGCGGGCGGCGATCCGGCGGGAGGGCCGTGACGCCACGGTCGTCGCGTACGGGCCGTCGGTTCCGGTGGCCCTGGCCGCCGCGGAAGCCGCCGCGGCCGAGGGCATCGAACTCGAGGTCGTGGACCTGCGGACCCTGGTGCCCTTCGACGACGAGACGGTCACGGCATCGGTGCGCCGGACCGGGCGCTGCCTGGTCGTCCAGGAGGCCCAGGGCTTCGCGGGCGTCGGGGCGGAGATCGCCGCACGCGTGCAGGAGCGCTGCTTCCACTCACTGGCCGCACCTGTCCTGAGGGTCGCCGGCTTCGACATCCCTTATCCGCCGCCGAAGTTGGAGCACGCGCACCTGCCCGGCGTCGACCGGATCCTCGACGCCGTCGACCGCCTCCAGCTCACCGACGAGCCGGACACCCGGCACCTGCTGAAGGGAGCGGTCGCATGACCACCGCACCGCTCCGGGAGCAGCTGTTCCGGCTGCCCGACCTCGGCGAAGGACTGGCCGAGGCCGAGATCGTCGAGTGGAAGGTCGCGGTCGGCGACACGGTGACGATCGACCAGATCGTCGTCGAGGTCGAGACCGCCAAGGCAGCGGTCGAGGTACCGGTCCCGTACGCGGGCACGGTGCTGCGACTGCACACGGAGGCGGGCACGGCGCTGGCGGTGGGGGAGCCGCTGATCACGGTGGGCGCGGACCCCTCCGGCGGTGTCGGCGCCTCTGAGGGGTCGGGTGGCGGCCCCCGTCCCGCGGCGCCGGGCGGGTCGGTTTCGGCCGAGGCGGCCGCGGAGCGTTACCGGGAGGAGGAACAGGCCGGTTCCGGCAACGTCCTGATCGGCTACGGCACCGGCCACGGCCCAGCGCTTTCGCGCCGCCGCCGTCGGCGCGCCGCCGTGGTGGTCCCGGGCGAGGCGTCCGGGGGCGCGAGCGCCCCAAGCGCCAGTGCCGCGGCTGCTGACGTCGAGGCCCTGATCGGCGTCGGAACACCGGCGTACGACGGCCATCCCGCCCCGGTCACGGCAGGACCGCAGGGCCCGGCCGAGAACCCCACGCCGCACGCACCCCGGGTGATCTCGCCTCTCGTACGGAGGATGGCCCGGGACCACGGTGTCGACCTCGCCGGTCTGGCGCCGTCCGGTCCCGCCGGCGTCGTCCTGAGACGGGACGTGGAGCAGGCCATCCTCCGGGCCGCCACGCAGGCGCCGACGGAACCCGTCTCCGCACCGAACACCCCGGCGCGGCAGGCATCGGCTCCCGCCCCGGAGGCACGAAGGGCCCCCGACGGTGCCGAGCGCATACCGCTGCGTGGAGTACGGGGTGCCATCGCGAACAAGCTCTCCCGCAGCCGCACCGAGATCCCCGACGCCACCACCTGGGTCGACGTGGACGCGACCGGGCTGCTCCAGGCCAAGACGGCGCTGGAGGCCGCCGAACCAGGCCGCCGCATCGGGCTGTTGGCCCTGCTGGCCCGCATATGCGTCTCCGGCCTCTGTCGCTACCCGGAACTGAACTCCACGGTGGACACCGAGCGGCGGGAGATCGTCCGCGTCAGTGAGGTGCACCTGGGTTTCGCCGCCCAGACCGAACGCGGCCTGGTCGTCCCCGTCGTCCGTGACGCCCACCGCCTGACGACCGTACAACTGGCCGCCGAACTCGCCCGGTTGACCGAGCTCGCCCGCAACGGGAGTCTGCCCCCCGACCGTCTGACCGGCGGGACCTTCACCCTCAACAACTACGGCGTGTTCGGCGTGGACGGCTCCACGCCCATCATCAACCACCCGGAGGCCGCCCTGCTCGGCGCGGGCCGCATCGTCGACAAACCCTGGGTGGTGGACGGCACGCTGGCCGTCCGCAAGGTCATGCAGCTCTCCCTCAGCTTCGACCACCGGGTCTGCGACGGGGGAGTAGCCGGAGGCTTCCTGCGTTTCGTGGCCGACTGCGTGGAGCGCCCGGCGATCCTGCTCGCCGACGTCTGATCCGCCCCCCATTTCCCTTGTCTCCACCTGGGTGCCCCGCACCCATCGACCTACCGAACGTTCGGCCAGGAGCCCCCGTGTCCACTGACCCACACCCCGACTTCTTCGCACGCCATACGGATCTGCTGCACCAGGCGGTGGAGCGTGCCGCCGCCCGCGACTACTGGTCGCCATACCCGGAAACGCCCAGCACCTCCGCGTACGGAGCCGGGGCACCCGAGGTGGGCGAGGCGGCCTTCCGTGGCCTCCTCGGCCGGCCCTTCCCCCTCGAAGGGCACCCCACGACCGGCACCGTCCCCGCCGCCGAGATCTCCCCCTACGGCTTCCCCCTCGGCATCAGCTACCCCTGCCTGGTGCCCGAGGCCGCCGTCGCAACGGCCAGGTCCGCCGCCGTGGCGTGGCGCGCCGCGAGCCCGGACACCCGCGCCGGCGTCGCGGCGGAGATCCTGGCCCGGCTGAACGCGGCGAGCTTCGAGATCGCGCACGCCGTGCAGCACACCACCGGCCAGCCCTTCGGCATGGCCTTTCAGGCAGGCGGTCCGCACGCCCAGGACCGCGGCCTCGAAGCGGTCGCGTACGCCTGGCAGGAGCAGCGGCGCCATCCGGCCACCGCCCGCTGGAGCAAGCCGCAGCGCAGAGGCGGCCCACTCGTCATGGACAAGACCTTCACCCCCGTCGGACGCGGGGTGGCAGTGCTGATCGCCTGCAACACCTTCCCCACCTGGAACGGCTATCCAGGGCTCTTCGCAAGCCTGGTCACCGGCAACCCCGTGATCGTCAAACCGCACCGGCGGGCCGTACTGCCGCTGGCGATCACCGTGCGCGTCGCCCGCGAGGTCCTGGCGGAGGCCGGCTTCGACCCGGACGTGGTGCTGCTCGCCGCCGAGCGTCCCGAGGAGCGAACCGCGCCCGTCCTGGCCACCCACCCCGACGTGCGCATCGTGGACTTCACCGGCTCCAGCGAGTTCGGCGACTGGCTGGAGGCCAACGCCCGCCAAGCCGTCGTACACACGGAGAAGTCCGGGCTCAACACCGTCGTCGTCGACTCCACGGACGACTACGCGGGGCTCCTGCGCAACCTGGCGTTCTCGCTCTCCCTCTACAGCGGCCAGATGTGCACCACCCCGCAGAACATCCTCGTACCCCGCGACGGCATCCCCACCGACCAAGGGCCGCGCACTGCCGACGAGTTCACCGCCGACCTGGGCGCCGCCCTGGACAAGCTGCTCGGCGACCCCGGCCGCGCCGCGGCCACCCTCGGCACGATCGTGAACACCGGGGTACTGGGGCGCCTGGCGGAGGCCGCGGACCTGGACCGTACCGCCCACACCTCCCGCGAACTGGCCCACCCCGACCACCCGGACGCGGTCGTCCGCACCCCGCTGGTGGCCCGGCTCGACGCCGAGACGGACGAGAAGACGTACACCAGTGAGTGGTTCGGGCCGGTCTCCTTCGTCATCGGCACCGACTCCACCGCACACAGCCTGAGGCTGCTGCACGACACCGTGCGGCGGCACGGCGCCCTGACCGCCTCCGTGTACACGACTGACGACACCGTGCTGGAGGTGGCGCAGGCCACGGCCCTGGAAGCGGGCGTCCACCTGTCCGAGAACCTGACCGGCGGTGTCTTCGTCAACCAGTCCGCCGCCTTCAGCGACTTCCACGGCACCGCGGCCAACCCCGCCGCCAATGCCGCCCTCACCGACCCGGCCTTCGTCACCGGCCGCTTCTCAGTCGTCCAGTCCCGCCGCCACGCGCCCGCAGAGGAGCACGTCCATGCCTGATGAGGTCTATCTGATCGACGGAGCCCGCACCCCGCTGGGCCGCCACCGCGGTGCTTTGGCCTCCGTACGCCCCGACGACCTGGCCGCTCTCGTAGTCGGTGAGGCGGTACGGCGCTCGGGGGTCCCGGCCGAGGCCGTCGACGAGGTGATCCTCGGTGCCGCCAACCAGGCCGGCGAGGACAACCGCAACGTGGCCCGGATGGCGGCGCTGCTGGCCGGGCTGCCGCACTCCGTGCCCGGATACACCGTGAACCGGCTGTGCGCGTCCGGGCTGACGGCCGTGGCGTCCGCCGCCCAGACGATACGGGCGGGCGAGGCCGATCTCGTCGTGGCGGGCGGAGTGGAGTCGATGACACGCGCTCCCTGGGTGATGTCCAAGCCCGGCACTCCCTGGGCCCGACCGGGCGAGGTGCACGACACCCCCCTCGGCTGGCGCTTCACCAACCCGCGCTTCCCCGCCGAGACCACCCTGTCGATGGGCGAGACCGCCGAGGAACTCGCCGCCCTGGACGGCATCACACGCCCGGAGGCGGACGCCTACGCGCTCCGCAGCCACCGCCGGGCCGTGGCCGCCCAGCAGGCCGGCCGGCTCGACCGGGAGATCGTCCCGGTGCCGGTGAAGGACGGCGAGGTGACCCAGGACGAGGGACCCCGGCCCTCCACCTCGTTGGACAGGCTGAGCGGGCTGCGCACCTCCTTCCGCCGGGACGGGATCGTCACCGCGGGCAACTCCTCGCCACTGTCCGACGGGGCGGCCGCTCTGATGGTGGCGAGCGGGGCGGCGGTCGAACGGTACGGGCTGACCCCCCGCGCCCGTGTCGTCACCACCGCCTCGGCCGGGGTCGAGCCCCGCCTCATGGGGCTCGGCCCGGTACCGGCCACCGCCAAAGCACTGGACCGGGCGGGCTGGAGCGCCGACGACCTGGACGCGGTCGAGCTGAACGAGGCGTTCGCCTCCCAGGTGCTGGCGGTGGTCCGGAGGCTGAAGGTCGACGAGGACCGCGTCAACGCCGACGGCGGTGCCATCGCCCTCGGCCACCCACTGGGCTGCTCCGGCGCCCGCATCGTGCTCACCCTGCTCGGCCGGATGGAACGCGAGGACGGCCACCGGGGCCTGGCGACCATGTGCGTGGGCGTCGGGATGGGCGTGTCGATGCTGGTGGAGCGCGTATGAGCACGCCCACCAGCACCCCGTACGACACCCTGCTGGTCGAGACCCGGGCGGACCGCGTCGTCGTCACCCCGCACCGCCCCGAGACCCGCAACGCCATCAGCGGCAGCATGATCGCCGAACTTCACCGGGTCTGCGAGGACTTGGAGCGCGATCCCAGGCTGTTGTTGCTCACCGGGCACGACGGAGTCTTCGCCGGCGGCGCCGACATCGCCGAACTTCTCGGGCGCGGTCGGGACGAGGCCCTCCAGGGCATCAACAGCCGCCTGTTCGATCGGGTGCGCAGGCTGCCCATGCCCACCGTGGCCGCCGTGGACGGCTGGGCGCTCGGCGGCGGCGCCGAGCTGGCGTACGCATGCGACATCCGGATCGCCGGACCGGACGCCGTCTTCGGCAACCCCGAACCGGGCCTGGGCATCCTTGCCGCCGCCGGGGCCTGCTGGCGGCTGGGGGAGCTGCTCGGCGAGTCGGTGGCCAAGCAGGTCCTGCTCGCCGGACGGAAGCTCGACGCGCCTGCCGCGCTCGCCTGCGGGCTGGTCATGGACGTCGTACCGGCCGACCGGTTGACCGCCGAAGCGCACGCCCTGCTCGACCGCATGACCCGATCCTCCGCACTCGCCCTGCGCCTGACCAAGCTCGTCACGGACGCTCCCGGTGCCCATCCGGTGGCCGACGACCTCGCCCAGGCCGTGCTGTTCGAGGGCCGCGACAAGGAGGAACGCATGACGCGCTTCCTGGCGAAGAACGAGAAGAACGAGAAGAACGGAGGCCGGGCATGACCTCGGCATCAGCACCACCCGCCGTCGTGGGGGTGATCGGCGGCGGCCGGATGGGCGCCGGTATCGCCCAGTCCTTCGCGGCCGCCGGGTCGTCCGTGGTCGTCGTGGAGCACGACGGCGCGGCCGCGGCCGTCGCCCTGGACCGGATCACCACGGGGCTGCGGCGGGCCGCCGAGCGCGGGGGGCTCGGCGGACCCGTGGCCGATGACGTACCGGACCGGATCACCATCGTGACCTCGATCGCCGGACTGCCCCACGACGCCGATCTGGTCGTCGAGGCGGCACCGGAGGACGCCGCGCTCAAGGCCCGCCTGCTCGCCGCCGCCGAACAGGCCGTGGGGGAGCGGTGCGTGCTCGCCACCAACACCAGCTCCCTACCGGTCACCGAACTCGCAGCGGCCCTGAAAAGGCCCGGACGCTTCCTGGGCATGCACTTCTTCAACCCCGTGCCCGTCTCCGCGCTGATCGAACTGATCCTCGCTCCCGACACCACCGGGCAGACCCTCACAGCGGCGGCCGGCTGGACGCACGCCCTCGGCAAACAGGAGGTCGTGGTCCAGGACTCCCCGGGATTCGCCAGCAGCCGCCTCGGCCTCACCCTCGGTCTGGAGGCGATCCGCATGGTCGAGGAAGGGGTCGCCGACCCGGAGGCCATCGACACCGCCATGCGCCTGGGCTACCGGCACCCGATGGGGCCGCTGCGCCTCACCGACGTCGTGGGTCTCGACGTACGGCTGGCCATCGCCGAACACCTGCACGCGACGCTCGGGGAGCGGTTCGCGCCGCCCGGGCTGCTGCGGGCGAAGGTCGCCCGAGGCGAGCTGGGCCGCAAGGCCGGTCAGGGGTTCTACTCGTGGCACTGACCGACGGGACGGCCACCGAAACCCAGGCGGGCGGATACTCCGCCCCGTACGGGGTGGCGTACGACGTCACCGACGCCGTGGCCGTCATCGAACTGCGCGGACCCGCGAGCGGCAACACCCTCGACGCGCACATGCGCAGCGCACTCCTCATGGCGGCACGGCGCCTGACCACGGACACCGCACGCGGCGTGCGAGCGGCCCTGATCACCGCCCGCGGCAAGCACTTCTGCGTCGGCCAGGACCTCAGGGAACACGCCCGGCTGCTGCGGACCGAACCCGCCGCGGCCTTCGCGAACATTCCCAACGAGTACAACCCGCTGGTCAAGGAGTTGCACGCGCTGCCGGTCCCGCTCGTCGTGGCCGTCGAGGGAGCCTGCGTAGGGGCCGGACTCGGCATCGCCCTCTGCGCCGACGTGCGGGTTGCCGGTGAAAGTGCTCGCTTCGGGACCGCCTTCACCGGCATCGGGCTGGCCTCCGACTCCGGGGTCGCCCGCGCCCTCGCCCGCCAGCTGGGCCCCTCGCGGACCGCAGGACTCATGCTGCTCAGCGACCAGTTCTCCGCACGGGACGCCTCGCACTGGGGCCTGGTCCACCGTGTCGTACCGGACGGCTCGGCCACAGCCCAAGGGCTGGCCCTCGCCCGCTCCCTGGCCGACGGACCCACCGCCGCCCACCGGGAGACCAAGGCACTGCTGCGGGCCGCTGCAACCACGCCCCTGCCGGCGGCGCTGGAGCGCGAGGCCGTGATCCAGCGGCGGCTCGGCGCCACCGACGACCACCACGAGGCCGTCGCGGCCTTCCTCGAACGCCGCAGCCCCGCCTTCCGAGGCCACTGACCCACCCACACACCGAATACGAAAGGACACGGACACCATGAACACACCCGCCGCCACCGGCGCACCCCCGCAGCCCCGGAGCCTCGAGTCGGCCTTCGAGGACACCATTGCCCGCGACCAGCGCGTCGAGCCCCGGGACTGGATGCCGGACGGCTACCGCAAGACGCTCATCCGGCAGATCGCCCAGCACGCGCACTCGGAGATCATCGGTATGCAGCCGGAGGGCGAGTGGATCACGCGTGCGCCGTCGCTGCGCCGCAAGGCGATCCTCTTCGCGAAGGTGCAGGACGAGGCCGGGCATGGCCTGTATCTGTACTCGGCCGCCGAGACGCTCGGCGCCGACCGCGCGGACCTCACCGAGCGGCTCATCGAGGGGCGCCAGAAGTACTCGTCGATCTTCAACTACCCGACCCGCACCTTCGCCGACGTCGGGGTGATCGGCTGGTTCGTCGACGGCGCCGCGATCTGCAACCAGGTGCCCCTGTGCCGGAGTTCGTACGGGCCGTACGGACGCGCCATGGTCCGCGTCTGCAAGGAGGAGTCCTTCCACCAGCGGCAGGGATACGAACTGCTGCTGACGATGATGCGCGGTACGGAGGAACAGCGAGCCATGGTCCAGGACGCCGTCGACCGCTGGTGGTGGCCATCGCTGATGATGTTCGGTCCTCCCGACGACAACTCGCCCAACTCGGCCCGGTCCATGGCCTGGAGGATCAAGCGGCACACCAACGACGAACTGCGGCAGCGGTTCGTCGACATGACGGTCCCGCAGGCCGAGAAGCTCGGCGTGACCCTGCCCGACCCCGAGTTGCGCTGGAACGAGGAGCGAGGGCACCACGAATTCGGCACCCCCGACTGGGACGAGTTGAAGCGGGTGATCTCCGGTGACGGACCGTGCAACGCCGAACGGATCGCGCGACGCCGGGCCGCGCACGAGGAGGGCGCCTGGGTGCGCGAGGCGGCCACCGCCCACGCGGCCAAGCAGGCAGCCAACGCGAGTGAAGGGGCGGCGGCATGAGCGGGACGACCAGGCGCGACTGGCCCCTGTACGAGGTGTTCGTCCGCGGCAAGCGCGGCCTCAACCACGTCCACGTCGGCTCCCTGCGCGCGGCCGACGACCGGATGGCCCTCACCCATGCCCGGGACCTGTACACCCGGCGCAACGAGGGCGTCAGTATCTGGGCCGTGCGCTCGGACACCATCGCCGCCTCCACCCCCAGCGAGAAGGACCCCTTCTTCGCGCCCAGCGCCGACAAGGTCTACCGCCACCCCACCTTCTACGACATCCCCGACGACGTCCCCCACATCTAGGACCCAGGAGCAGGCTTTGACTTCCTCCCCCGCCTAGAGGCGGGGGATTCCAGCGGTCGCCCGCTGGGGTTCCTGCTTCACCGACGACCGCCCCGTCCGGGAGGACTCCCGTTGAGGTCTTACACCGTCTCCACAGGCAGACGCCGCCAGCCCGGCGGCCAGGATGTTGCGTGCCGCGTTCACGTCGCGGTCATGCACCGCGCCGCAGACGCACGTCCATTCGCGGACGTTCAGCGGCAGTTTCCCGCGGACCGTCCCGCAGTTCCCGCACAGCTTGCTGCTGGGGAAGAAGCGGTCGATCACGACGAGCTCGCGCCCGTACCAGGCGCACTTGTACTCCAGCATGGAGCGCAGGTCCGTCCAGGCCGCGTCCGAGACGGCGCGCGCGAGCGTGCCGTTCTGCAGCAGGTTGCGGACGGTGAGGTCCTCGATCACGACCGTTTGGTTCTCACGGACGAGACGAGTCGACAGCTTGTGGAGGAAGTCCCGGCGCCGGTCGGCCATCCGCGCATGCACGCGGGCGACACGGCACCGGGCCTTCTCCCGGTTCGCCGAACCCTTCGCCTTCCGCGACAGCTCCCGCTGCGCCTTCGCCAGGCGGGCACGGTCACGCCGCTCGTGCCGGGGGTTGGCGATCTTCTCGCCGGTGGACAGGGTCACCAGGGAGGTGATCCCGGCGTCCAGGCCCACCGCGTTCGTGGTGGCCGGGGCCGGGGCGATGGTGTCCTGGCACAGCAGGGACACGAACCAGCGGCCCGCGCTGTCACGAGACACTGTCACTGTCGTGGGCTGTGCTCCGTCGGGCAGCGGACGCGACCAGCAAACGTCCAGGGGCTGCGTCATCTTCGCCAGCGTCAGCTTCCCCTCGCGCCACTTGAAGGCGCTGCGGGTGTACTCGGCCGACGCACCCGACTTCTTCCGGCTCTTGTACCGGGGGTACTTCGCGCGCTGGGCGAAGAAGCTCCCGAACGCCGTCTGCAAATGGCGCAGCGCCTGCTGCAGCGGAACCGAGGACACCTCGGCCAAAAAAGCCAGTTCCCCGGTCTTCTTCCACTGCGTCAACGCGGCGGACGACTGCACGTAGGAGACACGACGCTGCTCGCCGTACCAGGCCCGTGTTCGCTCCTCCAGCGCCTTGTTGTAGACGAGGCGGACACAGCCGAACGTGCGGGACAGCTCAGCCGCCTGCTCGTTCGTGGGGTAGAAGCGGTACTTGAATGCCCGCTTGACCTGCCGCGTCACGTCTCACACTTTATCAACTTCCGTGTGGGCAGCGGGTGTCGTCCGGGGGACGGTGGACCCCGGTCCGCCCAGGCGGCGAACCGGCTTTCCCTGCCCTGCTCCGCAGGAGCTTCGTTTCCTCCCCGGCCTGAAGGCCGGGGTATCCACGAAGGAGAACACCGATGAGCGAGGACGACCTGTTCGTCGACCACGACAACGCGCGGTGGGCGTTCGGCACCGGCTTCACCGACCCACTGCACGGCGCGGACCAGGCGGTACCGGACGGCGTCGACGCCGGGGACGTGGCGGCCTGCTGCCTGGCGCTGGGCGACGACGCCCTGGTGTCCGCCCAGCGGCTGGCCGAGTGGTGCACCCGCGCCCCGGAGCTGGAGGAGGAACTGGCGCTCGCCAACATCGGTCTGGACCTGCTCGGCCAGGCCCGTCTGCTGTACGCCAGGACCGGCCGGGCCGACGGCACGGGCCGCGGCGAGGACGCGTACGCCTACTTCCGCGACCCGGCCGACTTCCGCAACATACGGCTCGCCGAACTGCCGGGCGGCGACTTCGCGTTCACCATCGCCCGGCTGCTGGTCACGTCCTCGTGGCGACTCGCCCAGTTCGAGGCGCTGACCGGGGCGCCGGACCCGGTGCTGGCCGCCATCGCCGCGAAGAGCGTGAAGGAACTGGCCTATCACCGCCACTACGCCGCCGAATGGACCGTACGGCTCGGTGACGGGACCGCCGAGTCCCGGTGCCGCATGGAAACGGCCCTGCACGGGATCGCACCCTGGCTGGGCGAACTGCTGGCCGACCGCACCGCGGTACGCTTCGGCGCCGACCCCGCCACCGTCACCGACCGGACCCTGCTCCTGCTCGCCGATGTGCTCGTGAAGGCCGGGCTGAACCCGTCCGAGGCTCTGCCGCTCGGGCCCGTGTCCGTCTCCTCCGTCCCCGGCGCCGGACGGGGCGGGGACCACACGAGGCATCTGGCGCCGCTCCTCGTCGAACTACAGAGCGTCGCCCGCGCACACCCGGAAGCGGCATGGTGACGATTCCGGTTCCCGGCGAGCGCCGCAGGGAAGCGGAGGAACAGGCCCGGCACATTGCCGCCCAGGTCCCCGACCCCGAACTGCCCATGCTGACCGTCGCGGATCTCGGCGTGCTCCGCGCCATCGAGGTGGAGCAGGACGGAACGGTCGTCGCGCGACTCACCCCCACCTACGCGGGCTGCCCCGCGATGGCGGAGATGCGCGCCGAGGTCGCCACCCGGCTGCGCGCGGCCGGCTTTCGCGCCGTCCGCGTGGTCACGGTGCTCGACCCGCCGTGGACCACCGAATGGATCACCGCCGAAGGCCGCCGCAAGCTGACGGAACACGGCGTCGCGCCACCCGGTGCACGCCGGAACCCGAACTCCGCGCCGGGGCCGACCTGGCTGACCCTGACCCCCGCCCCGGCCGTCGTGCCCTGTCCCCGCTGCGCCTCGACCGACACCGAGGAGATGTCGCGATTCGCCGCCACCGCCTGCACGGCACTCAGACGCTGCCGCGCCTGCCTGGACCCCTTCCCACACGTCAAGGACATCTGATGCCCCATCCCCGTACGCCGGTCGCGGCACGGGCCCGCCGCCGTCCGGCCTTCCACGCCCTGCGCGTCGCCGCCGTCGAGCCGCTGTGCCCCGACGCCGCCGCCCTCACCTTCGACATCCCCAACCGTCTGGCCGCGGAGTTCGCCTTCCTCCCCGGCCAGTGCCTCACCCTGCGCCGAGAGATAGACGGACGCGACGAGCGCCGCTCGTACTCCATCTGCGCACCGGCCGGGACACCGCCCCGCATCGGCGTCCGCGTCGTACCGGGCGGGCTGTTCTCTTCGTGGCTCGTCCATGGCGTACGCCCCGGAGACACCCTGGAAGTCATGGGCCCGGCCGGCGCCTTCACCCCTGACCTCGCCGATGCCGGACACTCTGATCGACCCGGCCACCATGTGCTCGTCGCCGCCGGATCCGGCATCACGCCGATGTTGTCCATCGCCGCGTCGGTCCTCGGCGCGGACGGCGCCTCCCGCGTCACCCTCCTGTACGGCAACCGGCGCACCGGCACCGTGATGTTCGCGGACGAACTCGCCGACCTGAAGGACGAGTACCCGGCCCGCTTCCAGCTCGCCCACGTCCTGTCCCGGGAGCCGCGCGAAGCGGAACTGCTCTCCGGCCGCCTCGACTCCGGACGGCTCGCCGCGCTGCTCGACGCCCTCGTCGACATCCAGGACGTTGGACACTGGTGGCTGTGCGGCCCGCACGGCATGGTCCGCGACGCCCGCGCGATCCTCTTCGGCCTCGGTGTCCCGGCCGACCGCGTCCACCAGGAACTGTTCCACGCAGACGATGAGCCACCCTCGCCGCCCGCCCGGACAACGACCGATTGGGACGACGCCGTGGCCGACGTCCCGACGAGCGAGGTCACCGTGGTCCTCGACGGCCGGGCCACCACGTACTCCGCCCCGCATCACCGCAGCGTCCTCGACGGCGCCCAACAGGCCCGTCCCGACCTGCCGTTCGCATGCAAGGGCGGCGTCTGCGGCACCTGCCGTGCCCTCGTCACCCACGGCCGGGCCGACATGCGCCGCAACTACGCCCTGGAACCCGCCGAGGTCTCCGCAGGCTACGTCCTCACCTGCCAGACCTTCGCTGCCTCCGACACGCTCACCGTCGACTTCGACAGCTGAGGAGGGACGACGCCGAACGGGCCGCCGACTGTGGTCCCCCGTCATGGAGAGACAAAGCTGGGGGAGAAGTTGGTCGGCACGCTGGTCGCCGCCCCGGGACCGGGGGTGGAGCATCGTCGCGTTGGTAGGAGAATCCGCTGTGCGAAGGGCTTCGATGATGCCGTGCTGTCGTGCGGCGGTCAGGTGGTGAGTCGAGCCGGGCAGTACCGGTGAGGCCCAGAGCAGCAGTCCGAACGGATCGGTGAGGACTTGGACGTTCATGCGGTGGCGTTTGTGTTTCCCGGAGTAGTACGGGGTGTCGGCGGCGATGCGGTCGATCGTCAGCAGGGTGCCGTGGAGGATGACGAACGCTTTCGCCCGGATCGTCCTCATCGCCTGGGCCAGGGACGGGGCGAGGGCGGACAGGGCTCGACGGCTTCACGTATGTAGCGGTAGACGATCCCGATGCCGAACCCGGCGGCGAGCTGGGCGTAGGTGTCACCGCATCGCAGGTGGGTCAGGGCGAGCAGGGCCTGACGTGCCGCAGGAAGGCGCCGCCAGCGTGTCCCGATGGTCGCCGGCGTGGGGGCCGGGGTAGGCGGAGGCGGGGGCGGCTACCGCGAGTACGGCCAGCGTGCCTGCGGCAGCGGCGCCTATGAGCTTGGGGTGCTTCTTCATCGTGGTGATCCTCGGATTGACGGTGTCACGCCTGCGGTCGGCGAGTGCAACGGGCGGCGGCCGCAGGTGAATTGAAGGCGAACGGACGCTTAGCGAACAGGTTGATCTTGGGCCAGGGGCAGGAGCGGTTTCCTGATCATTCCGCATCGCTGACGCCTCACCCTTCGCGTCCGGAACTCGAGGCCGGCTACGGAAGGCCGTCAGCACGTCCAGGCCGTCCCGGTCCAAACAATGCTCAGCGGTAGATGTACCTGGGACGCGCTCCGTGACCTTTTCAGGGAGCGCGGCGCGAGCAGCCTTTGGGCCGTTGCCGTGGTCTTCTCCTCGGCTGCCGCGTTCCTGCGCGCCGATGTCCACGGACTCGTGCGTGCGGTCTCGGTCCTTGAGAACCTGTCGCTGGAGCTGTCGGACATTGACGAGCTCTACGGTCAGTTGGAGCTCTTCCATGTGGGGGAGTGGCCCTCGGCTCGGTGAGGCCGGCGTGTCCGCGGCAGTCAGCAGATTCAGGCGCGGACCTGCCGCTCAGAAGGGCCGAAGACTGTGCCGCTACGCGGCACAGTCTTCGGACGGGAAGGCCAAGACCCTCGGGCTTCGGCCCGAGGAGCAAGTCAGCGCGGTGCGGTTACGCGGCGCGGGTGAACTGCCACCAGTTCATGTTGAACAGGTAGCCGTTGCCGCCGGTGAACCGCAGGTAGAGGTCCTGGGGCCCCGTCACGCCGCTCACTGGGCAGGTCACCGTGGTCCAGGCCTGCCAGCCGCCGGTGTTCGGCACACTGCACCGGCCCACGACCGTCCCGCTCGGACTGCCCAGGCGCAGTTCGATGGTGCCGCCGTCGGTGGCGGAGGCCACGCGCGCGGTGTAGGAGGACGGGCCCGGCCCGAAGGCCACTCCCTTGACCTTGATGGAGTCGCCGTTTTCGATCCAGCCGACGTTCATTCCGCCGTCACTGGTCCATTCGGTCTTGATCCCGGAACCCCAGGCGATCGTCTCGGCCTCCTGGCGTACGTACGGGTCAAGCGCACCGACCTGGGGTGCACCGGTGTTCGTCATGTTGATCGTCGGGATCGTTCCGTCAGTGTTGTAGGAGAACTTCTCCACTGCGACCGAGCGGGTGAAGCCGCTGCCGCCCGGGAGGGCGCCGTTGTGATAGAAGAAATATGAGTTGCCCTGGAAGTCCACGATGCCCGCGTGGTTGGTGAAGCTGTTGCCCTGGGCGGGCATGACTGTTCCACGGTAGGTCCACGGCCCGGTCGGGCTGGGCGCCGTGGAGTAGGCGATGAACTCCGAGCAGCACCTGGCCGCATACACCATGTAGTACAGGCCGTTCCGCTTGTAGACCCAGGGTGCTTCTTCGTACAGCGTGGGACGGTCGGGGTTGTCGGTGCGGGTTCCGAAGCCGGCGGTGGTGAGCGGAATTTGGACGGGGCTGCCTGCGTAGGACGTCATGTCCGCGTTCAGCTTGACGTACCACAGGTTCGGATTGCCCCAGTACAGGTAGGCCTGGCCGTCGTCGTCGATGAAGACGGTCGGGTCGATCTCACTGTTCTCCATCAGCGGGTGGCCGAGGGCGTCCCGGAACGGGCCGGTGGGGCTGTCCGACACCGCCACGCCGATGGCCATCCGGCCGGTCGCCCGGGCTGTCACCGGCACATACCAGTAGAACTTGCCGCCCCGTTCGACGGCCTGGCCCGCCCACGCGTCGGCGGACGCCCAGCTGAAGGTGGCCAGGCTGAGCGGTGAGCCGTGGTCGGTCCAGTTGACCATGTCGGCGGAGGACCACACACGCCAGTCCTTCATCACGAAGGAGGAGGTGGAGCCGTCCTCGTCGTGCCCGGTGTAGAGGTAGTGAAGTTCCCCCGAGATGCGGAGGAAGCTGACAGCCGGTCAGATGGGACTCATGAGAGGACCTATGACCATGGCTGCCCCCAGGAAATACTCGCTGGAGTTGCGTGAGCGTGCGGTGCAGATGTATCGCACCACCGAGCCGAAGCCACAGATCAAGAAGCTGGCCGTCGACCTCGGTGTGCATCCTGAGGCCCTGCGCGGCTGGATCCGGCAGGCCGAGGCCGATGCCGGCGAGCGCGACGACCGTCTCACCACCGACGAGCGGGCCGAGCTCGCCGCGCTGCGCAAGGAGAACGCCCAGCTCAAGCGGGCCAACGACGTCCTGCGGACGGCCTCAGCTTTTTTCGCGGCGCAGCTCGACCCGACCCGGCCCAGGTGACGGCGCTCGTTGACGAGCATCCCCGCCTGGGAGTCGAGTGCGTCCTGCGGGAACTGCATATCGCCTCTTCCACCTACTACCGGTGGCGCCGTGCGGAGAAGGAGCCGTGCGAACGGCGGCGCCGCGACGTCGAACTGACCGAGCGGATCAAGGAGATCCACACCGAGTCCGGCGGCAATTACGGCTCACCGCGCGTGCACGCCGTCCTCAAACGCGAGGGCGTCCACGTGGGCCGCAAGCGGGTCGAGCGCCTGATGCGCGAGGCCGACATCGCAGGGATCAGCCCCCGGCGGAAGGGCTTCACGCGCCGCGATCCCACGGCCAGCCTCGCCCCGGACCTGGTCAACCGGGACTTCACCGCACCGGCGCCGAACCGGTTGTGGGTCACCGACCTGACGATGATCTCCACCGGCGAGGGACCGTTGTGGCTCTCTGCGATCCGGGACGCCTTCTCCCGCCGGGTGGTCGCGTGGGAGACCTCCGCCCGCGCGGACGCCGACCTGGTCCTGACCACCCTGGAGTACGCACTCGCGTCCCGCGAGGTCGAGCCCGGGCAGCTCATCCACCACGCCGACCACGGCTGTCAGTACACATCCATCAAGCTCACAACCCGTCTGATGCGAGCGGGAGTTGAGGCATCCATGGGCTCCGTCGGGGACTCGTACGATAACGCCCTCGCGGAGAACCTCTGGATGCTCATCAAAACCGAGGGCCTCCGTGGCCGCACCTTCACCACGAGGGCCGAGGCGAACCTCGCGCTCTTCGAATACATCGACGGCTTCTATAACTCCCGCCGCATCCAGAAACGGCTCGGCTTCCTCAGCCCGATCGAGTTCGAGGAGAAGTACTACGCCGAGCAGGCGACGGCCGAACTAACGAACCTCAACACCCGTCAACCCCTGCTGACCAGCTGATCAGCGGCTCCCGTATGACGGGGGAACCTCAGTAGACCCGTCCGTTGTGCACCAGCGGGGCCGGGTCGGCGGTGAAGACGTGCTGCACGATCGGGTTGTCGGCCCTGGCCGCGGTGGGCTGCACCGCGGCGGGCACGACGGCGAACACCAGCAGGAGGCCCACCACCCAGGCGGCTGCCCGGGTGAGTCTCGTACCGGTGGCGGGTGATCTCCCTGCGGTCGGGTGAGCCGTTGGCCTGTGGACGGCGGTACTGGCCATGGTGTGGTCCTACCTGGTGCTGCGGGTCGGGGACTGAGGAGCTGGTCAGATACGGGGGAGGAACGTCGCTGCGCTCGGGGTGTGGTCAGCGCGAACCGTGCGATACGCACCAAGCCGCCGAGTGCCTGCGCGGCGTAGTTGGAAAGGGCGAAGCGGTAGCCCATGAAGGGCTGCCAGGTGTTTCCCGTGGTCAACGCGGTCCTCAGGCGGGTGACGTTGGTGCCGTCGGTGCTGTGGGAGAAGGTTCCCGGACGGGAGGCGCCGGGGCGGATGTCTGCGGCCGCGCGCAGCCAGATGCGACCGCCCGTGACGCCGGCGCTCGCGACTTCGGCGCCGGTGGTGCTCCAGTTGCTGTCCGTCGCGCATCATCGCGTAGTCCAGCCGGATGGTCGCGGTGGAGGCGGGTTCCTGAATCCGGTGGGTGAGGGTATTGCGGGCCCAGTACAGGTCGTTGGTGACCGTCGCGGTGCGCAGGGTCAGGCCGCTGATAACGGACCACTTGTCGTGGTCCGGATTATGGTCCCGTTCCCCCTTCGGTTTCACGGTCGTTCCGTCGAAGGTGTCGCCGCCGGTCGGTGGGGTGACCTGGCGGGGTGGGGGAAGCAGCACGGGGCTGGGATACGACGTGCCCCAGGCACGGCCTACGAGTTGGACGACGGCCCGGCCGCGCGGGCATGGTGCGGGAGGCGTCACACGATGCTCCAGGAGGCGATCGGGGCTCGCCGCACGCATGCCGGGTGCACCCTTCCAGGTCCGGCACTTGGCGTGTGGGGGAGAGCCTTACTGGTACGGATGATGCGGGTGCTGCCATGCCCGGCATGTGCACCATGCGAAAGGCGCTCCGGCCGGGCGTGTTCGACTCATCGAACGTGAACCGATCCTTCGGACGGCATGGATCCTAGGAGTTGAGAAGCGGACAGCACAAGATTCGTGATCGGCCCATTCATGCCAAAGATCGAGGAGTGGGTCGACCGGGCGCAGCGCACGGTGCGAGCCGACAAGCTCCACGAACGCCTCCAGCTACTGGGTTGACCGGGGACGAGCGGACGACGCGGCGGGCGGTCGCGCGGGCGAAGGAAGGCTGGCGGGCCGGCCACCGTCGTACTTACCGGCCGTGGATCGCCGAGCCCGGTCTCTGGTTGCAGTGCGACTGGGAATGGGGTCCGAAAGTGCCTGGTCCGGGCGGTAGAAGCGAGCGCGAGACGCTGTTGTTCTGCGCGTGGCTGGTGTGGTCCCGCTTGCGGGTGGCGCTCCCGGTCTGGGACCGGACCCCGCCCACGGTGGTCTCGTGCATCGACTCCACTTTGCGGGCGATCGGCGGGGCATCGACCTGTCTACTCACCGACAACGAGAAGGCGATGAGCATCGACCGGGTCGCGATCGCGGTCCGTCATCCTCACGTCGTGGCCGCTGGACGCCCCTAAGGCCTGCAGGTGCACACCTGCGTCCCGTTCGATCCCGAGTCCAAAGGGGGCAGCGAGGCCACCGTCCGTATCGCGAAGACGGCCCCGATGCCGACCTCCGTGAACCTGCGGGAGAAGTACGGCGGCTTCGCCGAACTCCGCGGGGCCTGCGCGATCTTCTGCCGGCAGGTCACACCGAAACGCCCCCTTCCCCAGCGGGCAGGGGCGTTTCGGTGGGCGCGCCCGAGGTCGCACGGCCAGCAGTGAGTCCGAAAAGACTTGGACCGGGCGGCAACCTTTTCGCGAGCGGCGGCAATCAGTACTGCAACGGTGCCTGTCCAAGCCCGCGCCCGCACTGCTACCTGATCCTCAGCCAAAGACCCGTACAGGCACGGAACTTGAAGCCGCCTGGTTTGAGCCTGCGAACGTTTTTGGCCGCGGATTTCGTGAGAAGTATTGACGTCATTCATGGGATGTCTAGCATTCTCTCGATCGGTACTTCGACCCTTGTTCGGTATATCGACCATCAGGGTTGCATCACACCGCCTCCGGACAGCCCCTGACGGGTCAGCCCGGAGTCGCTTGCTCAAGGATGACGAGGTCCTTATGCGCAGACGTAGTTTCAGCCGCAGACGCCCGTCCGCGGTGCTGGCCGCCGTGGTCGCGGCCCTGGCCGCGTTGGCGGCGCTGCTTGTCGCCGGCCCGGCTCAGGCGGCCACCACCAGCGACGTGCGCGGTGTTGATTCCGGCCGCTGTCTCGATGTGGCGGGCGTCAGCCAGACCGACGGCGCGAACGTGCATATCTGGGACTGCCACGGCGGAACCAACCAGCAGTGGACGTTGACGGACAGCGCCCAGCTGACCGTGTACGGCAACAAGTGCCTGGATGCCCGGGGCGGCGCCACCACGCCCGGGACCCCGGTGCAGATCTGGACGTGCACCGGCACTGAGAACCAGCAGTGGCGGGTGAACCCCGACGGCACGATCATCGGCGTGCGGTCCGGGCTGTGCCTGGAGGCCTCGGGCTGGGGTAAGGCCAACGGCACGGAGGTGCGGCTCTGGTCGTGCCAAGGCGGCACCAACCAGAAGTGGACCGGCCTGTCCGGGGCGAGCAACGCGTGTGCTCTTCCGTCGACCTACCGGTGGACCTCGACCGACCCGCTGGCGCAGCCGGCGAACGGGCAGCTCGCGCTGAAGGACTTCGCCACCGTGAAGTACAACGGCCAGAACCTGGTCTACGCGACCACCGCCAACCAAAGTGGGTGGGGCTCGACGGGGTTCAGTCCCTTCACGAACTGGTCGGACATGGGGGCGGCCACCCAGACCAAGACGAACCGAGACGCGGTGGCGCCCGAACTGTTCTACCTCTCAACCAAGAACATCTGGGTGGTGGTGTACCAGTGGCCGTCGTTCGTCTACAGCACGTCCAGCGACCCCACCAACCCCAACGGCTGGTCCGCCCCGCAGCCGCTGTTCACCGGCAGCCTCCCCGCCGGCGAAGACGGCGCCCCGCTCGACGCGACCATGATCGCCGACAACCAGAACATGTACCTGTTCTTCGCCGGTGACAACGGCAAGATCTACCGGACGAGCATGCCGCTCGAGAACTTCCCCAGCAGCTTCGGCTCCTCGTACACGACGGTCATGAGCGACACAAACAAGGACCTTCTGTTCGAGGCGCCGGAGGTCTACAAGGTCCAGGGCCGGGACCAGTACCTCATGATCGTTGAGGCACAGGGTTCGAACCGCTACTTCCGCTCGTTCACCGCCACCAGCCTCAACGGTCCGTGGACCGTCCAGGCCGGCAGCGAGAGCAGCCCCTTCGCAGGCGAGGCCAACAGCGGTTCCACCTGGGCCCAGGGCGTCAGCCACGGTGACCTGATCCGCAACAACCCCGACCAGACCATGACCATCGACCCCTGCAACCTGCAGTTCCTCTACCAGGGCCTCCTCAAAGACATCCCGCCGAACACCGACTACATGAGCCTGCCGTACCGGCCGGGCCTGCTCACCCTGCAGCGCTGACCCGCCTGATCCACGGTGACCGCGACGGGGTGCGGTCCGCCGCCGCGTGGACGAGCTGTCTACACCGTGGGTAACTCCACCTGCTGACCGATACTCACCGCCTTGAGGAACCCCAGCCGCGCGTCGGCCGGGGTTCCTCTCTTTCGTGGAGCCGGAAGCATGTGATGGTTCGCGCCGTCGAGGTGGAAAGGGAGCCCGGGCGTGTCACCGAGGCACCGGGTCACGGTCTCACCGGGTCCGGTGAGACCGTGCGACCGCGTCTCGGCGAAAAAATAATTGAGACGGCAACCTTTCCGCTCTGAGCGGCCACTTAGGGGTGTACCGACGAGGGCGAGCCGTGGTCAGCGGCGCTACGCCCTCTGTGTCACCACCCGATCGGAGCATTACGTGTCATCAGAAGACCCGAGATCCGCCGAGCAGCCGATACCTCGGGGTCGCACGCCCCGCCGTAGCCGGATGCGCCTCCGCTTTGTCGCGGGGGCGGTGGCGGTGCTCGCCGCCTCGGCCGGTGTCGGCGCCTTGGCGCCCAGCGCGGACGCCGCGGCGACCGTCGGCATCAGTGTGGATGCCGGTACCTCCTTGGGCACGGTGCCCAGCAGTGGTGTCGGCCTCAACACGGGCGTCGGCGACGACCGCATGGGGGACGCCAAGGTGACATCGCTGATGAAGGGTGCGGGAGTTCGGCAGCTTCGCTATCCCGGCGGCTCCGGCGCGGACGACTTCCACTGGAAGACCCACACCATGGGCAACGGCGGCTGGATCGTACCCAACACCGACTTCGACAGCTTCATGGCCACCGCGAAGAAGGTCGGCGCCCAGCCGATCCTGACCGCGAACTACGGTTCCGGCACCCCCCAGGAGGCCGCCGACTGGGTCAAGTACGCCAACGTCGACAAAGGTTACGGCGTGAAGTACTGGGAGATCGGCAACGAGGTCTACGGCAACGGGCACTACGGCAACGGCAAGGGCTGGGAAACCGACAACCACGCCGACAAGAGCCCGAAGGAGTACGGGAAGAACCTGGTCGCCTACGCGAAGGCGATGAAGGCCGTGGACCCGAAGGTGAAGATCGGAGCGGTGCTCACTACCCCCGGCTACTGGCCGGATGCGGAGAAGGCTCCCGGTGACACCGCCGACTGGAACAACACGGTGCTCTCCATCGCGGGACGCTCGATCGACTTCGTCATCGTCCACTGGTATCCGGGCGGCAAAACCACGGCCGACCTGCTGAAGACCCCCTCCCGGATCACCGGTGTCAGGTCCTCGCTGCGCTCGCTGATCGCCAAGTACGCGGGCTCGCGCGCTGCTTCGGTGGAGATCGCGGTCACCGAGACCGACACCGTCTTCTCGCCCGCCTTGACCAGCCAGGCCGCAGCCCTCTTTGCGCCGGACACCTACATGACCTGGTTCGAGCAGGGTGCCACCCACGTGGACTGGTGGAACCTGCACAACGGCTCGGGCGACGCACCCACCACCGTCAACGGCCAGACCGACTACCAGGACGGGGGCATTCTTTCCGCCGGAACCTGCGCCGGGGGGAAGTGCCAACCGCGGCGCGACACGCCCTTCCCCACCTACTGGGGCATCCGCTCGCTGACCGCACTGGCGAAGCCTGGCGACACCATGGTCAAGTCGTCCTCGCGCAACTCGTCGGTCGCCGTGCACGCGGTGCGGAGCAGCAAGGGCGGGCTCAACGTCATGCTGATCAACAAGAGCCCGAAGGACGCGGCGCAGGTGTCGCTCTCGTACGCCGGATTCACCCCGGCCGCAGGGGCGGTCACGACCGTTTCGTATGCCAAGGGAGACACCGCCCTGACGACGGCGAAGCGGGGCACGGCGGGCGCACAGACGCTGCCGCCGTACTCGATCACGACTCTTCAACTGAAGCCCGCGTCGGGGACGGCCAGTGCTGACAATCCGACGCCCGCCCCCACGCCGACCGCCGTCACGCCGGTTGTCTCGGCCCCCGGCACGACCGGCACCCGTGCGCAGGGGGGGATCGGCGCGCCCGTCGGCCAGGCGACCCCGAGCAGCACGTCCGGCGACCTGGCTTCCACCGGGGCGAGCAGCGCTGTTGTCACATACAGCGCCCTCGGTGGCCTGCTGGTCATCGCCGCCGGCGGCGTGATGGTGCTTCGCGGACGTCGCCGCAGGGGTCTGCACGGGAGGTGAGACCGCGTGAGTGACTGACGGCCCGGCAGCAACGCCACCCACCCGTGGCGTACGCGCCGGGCCGTCGGCCTCCGCGCCGGCGTCGGCGGTCAGAAAACAAACAAGCGGCAGATCGGCTCCGGGCGCGCCGATCCTCGACGTCACCTCGGCCTCGATCAGCTCCTGGAGCATCCGCTCGGCCACGGACCGGACGAGTTCGAGTCCGCCCGCCGAACGCAGTGACTCAAGCAGCCGAAGTAAGTCGTGCTGGGACAGGCCATCATGCACCTCCTGGTTGAACTGCCCGTTCACCAGGGAGAGCTGGATGGTGGCCCGCCTGCCGGGCAAGGAGCGGAATCCCCAACGACACAGCCCGCGGGGGGTACGCCCCCAGGTCGATCGGCAACACCACGAAGCGGGACGCCATCCCCTATCGACGGGCCGGACCTCTTTCAGCCGTGACCTGAGCAGAAAGTGAGCGTGAGCGTCGTAGGCACTCAAGTTCGGAGAGATCTGGCCCGCTGGCACACATCTAGTTACTGGTGCCCGGTCCAAGTCTTTTCGGACCTCGCTGTCGGCCGTGCGACCTCGGGCGCGCAGACCGATACTCCCCTTGCCCAGCGGGTAAGGGGAGTTGCGGTGGGCTTGAGCCGGATAGCGGTGTCAGCAGGAGGGCAAGCCCGTGAAGCCGGCGCGGACGAGCTTCCACTGCTGGTTCACGCCGCCCCAGTCCGAGTACTGGACGATGCCGGTCCCGTCGGCGGAGGAGAAGCCCGGTACCTCGACGGCCTTCCCGCTGTTGCGGTTGATCAACCGGACGTATCCGTCCGGTGAGTCCGCCAACCGGAACTGCTGGTTCGCGCCACCGTGGTCGCTCCACTGGTGGATGGCGGCGTTGTCGGCCGTCGACCAGCTGGAGACGTCCAGCAGCTTGCCGGAGTGCCTCGCCTTCAACCGGTAGTAGCCGTCACCGGAGTCCACGAACTGGAACTGCTGGTTGGTCCCGTCGTGCCGGGCCCACTGCGTGACCGCGGCGCCGTCCGCGGAGCTCGCGCCCGCCACGTCCAGTGCCTTGCCGCTGTTGCGGTTGACCGCGACGTACCAGGCGTTCGTGTCGACAGTGCCTGCCTGCGCCGTCGGGGCGCACGCGCTCAACTCGAAGCGTTCCACCCGCACTTTGCCGCCGAGGGCCTTGGTGGCGTGGTTGAAGATGGCGAAGCGGTAGCCCAGGAAGAACTCCCACGCATGTGTCATGGTGAAGGCCGGGCCGAGCCGGGTGAAGGTGGCGCCGTCGGTGCTGTAGGAGAACGTCGCCTGGCGGCCCGGTCCCGGGCTGATGTCGGCGGTGGCGCGCAGCCAGATGCGGCTGCCGGACGTGGGGAGGTCGGCGTGGGCCTGCTCGGTGCCGGTGCCGGTGGTGTTCCAGCGGGCGTCCATGGTCAGGCCGTCGAACATCACCAGCCGGCTGACGCCGTTCTGCCGTGTGACGCCGATCCAGGCGGAGGAGTCGCGCAGCATCGCCAGCCCGGCCCGGTCGCCGTCCGCGATCCCGGAGTAGTCGAGCACGACGGTCGCGGTGGAGGCGGGGCCCTGGATGCGGCGGGTGAGGGTGTTACGGGCGTTGTAGAGGTCGTCGGTGACGGTGGCGGTCCTGAGGGTGAGCCCGTTGTCGACGGTGAACGCGGCGGTGTCGGGGTTGTGGTTCCACTCCCAGTACGGCGCCAGCGCCGTCCCCTGGAAGGTGTCGGCGCCGGTCATCGGCGGGAGCGGGTGCGGGGTGACCGGGTAGGGGTATGTCTCGCCCCACTCGCCGTCGACGAGTTGGAGCTCGGGCCAGCCGGCGGCGTTCCAGGTGATCGGGGCCAGGGCGGGGACGCGGCCGCCGGGATAGGCGTCGATGAAGCCCATGTAGTACCAGTCGCCGTTCGGGGTGTCGACCAGCGCGCCCTGGTGCGGCACGCCGCCACCGGGGATCGGGCGGGACAGGTCCCACAGCACCTCCCGCATCTCGTACGGGCCGAAGGGGCCTGAGGTGGACTTCCAGATGTACTGCCCGGCGGTGCCGTCGGCCGGGCGGGTGACGAAGATGTAGTAGTTCCCGTTGATCTTGTAGAAGCGGGAGCCCTCCATCAGGCCGAACTCGGCGGGCTTGGTGAGCACATGCTCCGACCTGACCTCGGAGCGCATGTCCGGGGAGAGCTGCGCGACGCGGATCTCGTTGGCGCCGTACGCCACGTACGGGGTGCCGTCGTCGTCGAAGAGCAGCCCCGCGTCGTAGTAGATGCTGCCGATCTCGGCGTGCCGGGTCCAGGAGCCCGCAGCGTCGGTGGCCCTGTATACGTACGACCGCTGGAAGCCGATCTGGCCCAGCCAGTAGAAGGTCTCGTCGCTGGGGCGGTAGCGCATCGAGGACGCCCAGATGCCCCCGACGTACGCCCGTCCGCCCTTGAGGTCGTACGCGTCGCCGAAGTCCAGGACCGGCACCGAGTGGCCGATGAACTCCCAGTTGACCAGGTCGTAGGAGCGCAGGACGGGCGCGCCCGGCGAGTAGTGCATGGTCGAGCCGGTGTAGTAGTACGTGTCGCCGACGCGGATGACCTCGAGGTCGGCGAAGTCCTGCCAGATCACCGGGTTGGTGAACTGCTCCTGTTGGGCCGTTGTGGCCGCCGCCGCGCGCATCGCCGGCAGCGTGGCGCCCGCGATCAGGCCGGCGGTGACCGCCATGACTCTCCGGCGGCTGTGGGGGTGTTGGAGCCAGGACATGCGAGATCAACTTCCTCACGGGTAAGGGGGAGCCGAGGTGCGAAATGTCGGACATCATTCTCGGATGGCGTCGAGGATCTGGTAGAGGGTGAGCCCGCTGTATCGGCTTTTGGGGCCAGGCGCTGCTCGGTCAGGAACGCGTGGGCGGCGGTGACCAGGGTGACGTGGTGATGCCAGCCGGTCCAGGAGCGGCCCTCGAATCCCGGGACCGGGAGCGGGGGTCATCCTGCGGTCAGAGTGGTCCACTTCTGGTTGGAGCCGCCGTGGCAGTCCCACAGGTGGAGCTGTGTGCCGTCGGTCGTGGAGTAGCCCGGAATGTCGAGGCAGCGGCCGGAGGCGGGGTTGCGGTAGCCGCCGTTGTAGGGCTCCCAGATCTGGTTGGAGCCGCCGTGGCAGGCCCAGAGCTGCACCTTGGTGCCGTTGGCCGTGCCGAAGCCGGCGGCTTCGAGGCACTTGCCCATGGAGCGCAGCGTGCCATCGGTGTAGGCGGACCAGTGCTGGTTGATGCTGTTGCCGCAGCTCCAGATCTGGACGGCGGTCCCGTCGGCGGTGCCGAAGCCGCTGACATCCAGGCACTTACCGCCCATGTCGGACTGCACGCGTGCGGGGGCGGGGTTCCTCAGCCACCCGGCGCTGTCCGCGGACTGGATGCCGCTGTGGAAGGCGTCGGCCATCTTCTGGTAGCCCGCGTCGTTGGGATGCAGGGCGTCGTCCAGGTCGGCCGTGGTCAGGCTGCTCATGTCCACGTATGCGACGTGCTTGCCCGCGGACTGTGCCTCGCTCACGATCTGGGGGATGGCCTGGTTGTACGC
The DNA here is from genome assembly GCF_045041015.1 of Streptomyces sp. NBC_00019. Classification (NCBI taxonomy): domain Bacteria; kingdom Bacillati; phylum Actinomycetota; class Actinomycetes; order Kitasatosporales; family Streptomycetaceae; genus Streptomyces; species Streptomyces sp. NBC_00019. The sequence goes on along the minus strand of NZ_CP108302.1, from coordinate 33,094 downwards.
GGCACGGTACTGCTCCTCCGAGCCGCTGGTGGACACGACCAGGGAGGCCACGAGGACGGTCGCGTCGGGGACGGCGGCGGTGATCTGGTTGACCAGCGACTTCAGCCGGTCGGCGGCGGTGGAGACCTGATAGCTCCCGGCCAGGTCGTTGGTGCCGATCATCAGCGTCACGACGTTGGGCCGGTAGCGGGTCAGCGAGGCGTCGGCGAGTTCGGAGATCTGGTGGATCCTGTATCCCTGGTGACCTTGGTTGTCGGGGTCGGACATCGAACCGCCCCGCAACGTGCCGACGAAGTCCAGCGGATGGCCGTCCGCCGCGAGCATGTCCCACAACGGACCCCGGTAGCCGTTGCCCGTACTGCTTCCCACACCCCAGGTTATGGAGTCACCTAACGGCATGACCCGCAAGGGCGTGTTCGAGGCGGCGGAGGCAGGTGCCACACCTGCTGCCGTCATCCCGAGCGCGGCCATGACCAGCGTGATGAGGGACAGTATCCAAGGCCTTCTCATGCAGTCGTCCTCTTCTGCGAGTGGGTGCTGAATCTGGCGGGGGCTGTTCGCCGTTCGTGTCGGCAACTCGGCTGCTGTGTCGTCCCGTTGGCATCGGCGGGCACATGACGTACTGGCGGAACGGTGTGGTGAGGAACCTGTGCGTAGCCGGTTGTCCGCGACCGCTCCCACAGCGGGCGGGCATGCCCGGCCCCCTCGCAGTGAAGGCACTGGCCGGCCACGGGGAGGCGTTGTCACGTTGTCGGGTGGGTAGGGCCTGACGGTGTGTCGAGGCATGGTTCAGTCGGTTCGGCGTGCGTCGTTGCCCGCGAACGTCAGGAACACCGGGACCTGCGTCATGCCACCGGCTAGCGCTGCAGTGTCAGTACCCCTGGCCGGTACGGCAGGAGGCCGTAGTCCCCGCCGTCGGTGCTGGGGTCGCGCCCCTGGTAGAGGAACTGCAGATTGCAAGGGTCGATGGTCTTGGTCTGGTCGGGGTTGGTGCGAACCAGATCGCCGTGGCTGATGTCCCTGGTCCAGGCCGTCGCGCCGCTGTTGGCACTGCCGGCGAAGGGGCTGGTCACGGTGTCGGCCTGCGGCTGCGGTGTCCACGTGCCGCCCAGGCTGGTGGCCGTGAACGAGCGGAAGTAGCGACCATACCCTGTGTAATTCTGGGCCTCGACGATCATGAGGTACTGGTTCTGACCCTGGACCTTGTAGACCTCTGGCGCCTCGAACAGGTTGAGCGCCGTGTCGCTCATGATCTTCGTGACCGAACCGAAGGTGCCCGGGAAGTTGCCGATGGGCATGCTGGACCGGTAGATGTCGCCCTCGTCGTTGGCGAAGAACATGTACATGTTCGTGTCGTCGCCGATGAGGGTCACGTCGAGCGGGCCCCCCTTCGGGAGGGTGCCCGTGAACAGCTCCTGCTGCGCGGACCAGCCGTTGGGGTTGGTGGGGTCGCTCGAGGTGCGGTAGGAGAAGCTGTACGGCCACCCCCCGTTGTAGGCGAGCACCCAGATGTTCTTCGGGGCGAAGTAGAACAGCGTCGGCGCGATGCCATCGAAGGGAATCGTGTTCTGGGTGGCGGTGGCCATGTCGGACCAGTTCGTGAAGGGGCTGAAGGTCGTCAGCCCCCAGCGCCCATCGTTACCGGCGAGGGTGTTGTGCGTCGTGGCATAGACGAGGTGCTGGCCGTTGTACTTCACGGTGGTGAAGTCCTTGAGCGAGGCCCACCCCGCCTTCGGCTCCGCCAGCGGGCCGGTCGAGGTCCACCGGTAGGTCGACGGAAGAGCGCATGCGTTGCTCGCTCCGGACAGGCCGGTCCATTTCTGGTTGGTGCCGCCTTGGCACGACCAGAGCTGTACCCCTGTGCCGTTGGCCTTGCCCCAGCCCGCGACTTCCAGGCACAGCCCGGACCGCACGCCGATGATCGTGCCGTCGGGGTTCACCCGCCACTGCTGGTTGTCACTGCCGGTGCACGTCCAGATCTGCACCGGGGTCCCGGGCGTGGTGGCGCCGCCCCGGGCATCCAGGCACTTGTTGCCGTACACGGTCAGCTGGGCGCTGTCCGTCAACGTCCACTGCTGGTTGGTTCCGCCGTGGCAGTCCCAGATATGCACGTTCGCGCCGTCGGTCTGGCTGACGCCCGCCACATCGAGACAGCGGCCGGAATCAACACCGCGCACGTCGCTGGTGGTGGCCGCCTGAGCCGGGCCGGCGACAAGCAGCGCCGCCAACGCGGCCAGGGCCGCGACCACGGCGGCCAGCACCGCGGACGGGCGTCTGCGGCTGAAACTACGTCTGCGCATAAGGACCTCGTCATCCTTGAGCAAGCGACTCCGGGCTGACCCGTCAGGGGCTGTCCGGAGGCGGTGTGATGCAACCCTGATGGTCGATATGCCGAACAAGGGTCGAAGTACCGATCGAGAGAATGCTAGACATCCCATGAATGGCGTCAATACTTCTCGCAGAATCCGCGGGCAGAAACGTCCGCAGGCTGAAACCAGGCGTCTTCAAGTCCCCTGGTTGTACGGGTCTTTGGCGTGAGGGGCAGGTGGCGATGCGGGCGCGGGCTTGGTGATCATTACGGACCCCGACCAGGTCGCTCACCTGGGCCGCTGGTTCGGCTCGGTGCCCGGGTGGCGTCGTGCTCGACAACGATTGCTGAATCCCTGCCGGCCACGGGCCTGATGCGGGAGGCCGAGGTGTTTCAGTCCCTCCAGTTCGCGTAGTCGCCAATCCCTACGTCGTCGCACAGGGTCTCCCAGAACCCGTTGTGGGCGAGGGCGGTGTCATCAAGGGTGGCTATGAGATCGCGCAGCTCGTCCGCCGCCGCCTGGAAGCTTTCCTCCTCGCCTTCCTCGTAGAACGGGAAGCGGGCGATCGTGGCCGCGACGCACTCGTGGAAGAGGCCAAGGTTCCTGTTCACGTGGTTGGCGGTTGCGGACGCGGGCGTGGGGATGTGCACCACGCGACGCGACGCCACGTCGATGCCGATCCGTCCGAACAGGCCGCTGGTCCCGAAGGCGACCAAGCCGTTCAAACCGATCCCGTCCAAGAGCGCTGCCTTGCCCAGCGGTTGGTACTCGTAACCGATCAGCCCGGCCGGGATGCCTATCTGCCACAGATCGCTGGCAATCTCGTCGGGTACGTCTGCTGAGCAGCCGATTCGCACGACGGTGTAGTGGGGCAACGGCAATGGAGGCAGATCCCGAATGGGTGCAGATCTAATGAGGGCGCTGTCGATCAGGTAGGTATGACCTGGTCGCGGTAGCGCGTCTGGTGGTTGCGGGTGAATTCCTGCTGCTGGTGCCAGGTCCAGTAGGCGTCGAAGTCGCCGTTGGCGCGGACGGCGCGCAGCTTGAGTACGGCTTCAGCTCCGGACAGGCCCCAGCGGGCGCCGGTGATGTCCAGGCGGTCTTTGACCAGGTGCCGGCATGCTCCCTCGATGATTCCGGTGGCGATCGGCCAGCCGCGTTCAAGGGCGGTGTCGTAGTGCAGGTGTTCGGCCTTGCCGGTCAGGTAGTTCACGGCCTCGTCGATGCCTTTGCGCTGGGCGCCACGCAGTCCGGCGGTGCGGGCGGCTTCCTCGATGGCGGCGGCGGTCTGCTGCACGCCGCCGGCCAGGAGGGTGCGGGCGTGGCGGGCGACCCAGGTCTCGGCGGAGGCGTCGCCGTTGTCGTGCAGGCACCAGGCTGCTCGCCACAGATATTCGAGCACGTGGATCAGGTCGACGATGATGTGGACGTCCACGCCGCGCTGTAGTGCTTCGGCCTTGATGAGGTCGATCTGATGGCGGGCCCCGTCGACCAGGACGACCCAGCAACGGCGGTGGCCGGGGTCGCGGTGCTCTGCCTGGTCGAACACGGCGGACACCACCTGCGCGGCGGTGTCGGTCACCGAGCCGCACAACCACTTCGACCGGGCCTTCGGCCCCTGGCGGCGCTCGGGCGTCGCGCCGTGGGCGGCGTCGTCCTGCCGGTCGGGGTCGGCGAAGATGTCGTCCACCGTGCGCGGCGCGGGCTCGGCATCGTAGACGGCTCCCAGGGTGGCCATCCGTTTCCTGCCGTGCTTCTCCCCGGACGCCAGCCGGGTCTTCATCGCGTTGCCGCCCTTGGCGGCCGCAGCCTTCGCGGTGTCCTCACGCAGTGCTTCGGGTCTTATCACCACGCCCTTGCCGTCGACCGACAAGATCAGCGGCGTGGTGCCGGTGCAGGGAGCCGGCACGAGGGCGTCGTAGAACGCGTCGATGTCGACTGCGGCGCCGACGGCGAGTTCCTGGACCTGCCGGTGCCCGATTCCGGAGCCGGTGACGGCGTTGATCCGCTCGCAGGCATCGGCGAAGCTGCCGCGGGCGGACTCGATCGCGGCGAGCCTGGCCAGCCCGTGCGAGTGCAGTGCGTCCGGAAGGTTCAGCACCGCGTCAGCCGGGTGCAGGTCCGCCACCCTGGTGCCGCGGTAGGCGATCCGGACCACGGTGACCTTGCCGAACACCGTGGCCAGCATCCGGCGCCGGCCCCGCTCGATCCGGGAGCGCCCGGCACCGGCAGCGTCCACGACGTCCTCACGGCGCACCTCGTCCCTGGCCCGCAGGGTCAGGTGGTCCTGGAACAACTGCCGGGTGACCTCGCGCATCCGCGCACCCAGCAGGTCCTCCAACCGCGCGTGCGTCATCACCGCAGCTTCCGGAGCCGCCAGCTCCGCACACGCCGCGGCGAACAGACCCGCCGAGGCGGCGAAAGCGTCCTCACACTCCGCGAGCGCACCATCGGACGGCCTCACCACGCTCACCACCCCTGCTTTCGGCCGTCGACCTTGAACAGCCCGGACGAAGGCTCGGCCAGGATTCCGCGCTCCACCAGCCGCTTCAGCTTCGAGCGCATCCCCTCGACGTGCCGCGGCTCGGTCCCCAGACCCAGTTGCCGACAGACCTCTTTGCAGCGCATCGCCGCTCCCGAGGTCGCGAACAAGGCGATGATCTCCCGGTACTCCGGCGACATCACCGTCACATCCAGCTCCGACTCGGCCTTCAACAGCGCCACGGCGACCCCGCCGTCACGCCCACCCGCGCCGTCCGAGCCCGGCACCGGCGAAGACGGCGCGGCCAACACCTCCTCCACCGTCTCCCGCGCGATCTGCAACCGCGCCAGCCGTTCCTCGGCCCCAGACAACTCCTCGGACAGACCAGCGATCTGCTCACGCAGCCGCTCGGCATGGCCCAGTACCTCAGCTCGCCTGGCCTCCAACGCCTCCATCAACGACGGCACACCACACCCACCCTCGCTCAGCACCCGCACGCCTCACGGCGGGCTCGACCCCGGCGACGGTAGAAGTCAGCACGACCGACCGCATCCCGAACCTCTGCGAATCACCCCAACGAGGCACCCTCAGAAGATCTACACCCAAGCCGGATTGCCCGTCGAACATCATTGGTGACTGGGTGTGGCGTAGATGCTGACGGATGAGTGGACGCGAAGGGGAGGCGGCGAGACGCTCGGGTGAGAACGTGCCGGAATCTCAGCCGCGCTCACGGCTAGTACTACAGCCGGTGGTTTCACGGTGAGTGAGCAGCAAGTAGGCGGCCTCTCGGACGAGTCGACGGGTACGCCCTTGACCTCAAGTCCAGTTGAGTTTCTACGGTCGATCTCGTCCAGGCGGCTCAGACAACGACAGGGGTTTCGGCCATGGAGTACTCGCACAGCGACACCGACCTGATCAAACAGCCCATCGGCTACTGGAGTTGGGCGGTCTACAAGGCCGTCATCGCCCGCACCCGGGCTGCCCTCGCCGGGATCGGCACCACCCAACCGCAGTGGTGGGCCCTGGCGCAGGTCGCAGGCGCCGACACCGTCAAGACCCGTGACGAAGTGTCCCGCCTCCTTCGGAACTATTTCGACACCGGCCCGGAAACCATGGAGTCAGAGATCGACACGATCATCGCCCAGGGCTGGATCACCGAGGATGCCGAGGGACGCCTGGGGATCACGGCCGAGGGCAGGGCGTTCTACGACAAGGCCGCAGCCCTTCAAGACGAGCTCTGGGCGGAACGGCACGCGGGCATCTCCGACGAGGAGTACCTGACCACCCTCAAGGTGTTGCAGCGGTTCATCCACAACACGGGTGGGCGAGCTTGGCACCACTAGTGTGACGGCCGGTGGTTTCACGGTGAGTGAGCGCGGGCCGTTCGCGTGCTGTAGTGGCTGGCGCGGGCTCGGGTTTGATGGCGGGTGCGCCAGCGGTGCCAGTGCATGACGAGCCAGGTCCGGGTGGTGCGGGCGGGGGCGAGGACGATCCGGTCGTACAGGCGGCGGATCTCGTTCACGCTCGGGGAGCGAGTGGCGTCGGCTGGGCGGGTATATGCCGGCTCCGGACGGCGGTGAGGAAGGCCATGGCGAGCATGCACACGGTGGTGTGCCGGTACCACGAGCACCACTTGCGCACTTCGTGTTCGTCCAGGCCGGCCTGGCCCTTGGCGGCCTGGAACGCCTCCTCGACCATCCACCGCTGCCCGGCCGCCGTGATCAGTTCGGCCAGGGTTGCGCCGGGGTGGGTGTGGCACAGGAAGTAGGCGATCTCGCGTACCAGAGCGCCGGTCTTCTTGTCCTTCCTGTTGGGCACGGTGGAGCGGCGGATCAGCAGATGCCGCTCGAAGTCCCCGGCGGTGGGGCCGAGTTGGACACTGGCCCAGTCGTATTCGCGTGGCCCCTTGGCGCCGCCGGCGCACGAGCGACGCTCGAACGTCTCCTCGGGCACGAGAGCGTACAGCTCGCGGGCCTGCCGGGTACGGCCGTCCGGCAGCGGCACGGCCTCGTTCTTGGAGATCGCCAGCACGTAGCGGACCCGGCGTTCTTCCAGCCAGGCGCGCAGCGCGCGGCACTGCCCGTACGCCTCGTCGGCAAGGAAGTAGGTGAAGGGCACGTCGGCCTCCAGGGCGCGCTCCAGTATGCGCCGGGCCAGCTCCGGCTTGGTCGCCACCTCGGTGGCCCGCTCGGGCGGGATGTCCTGCTCGGCGCAGCGATGCTCGTGCTCGGCGGTGGTACCGGCCCAGGCGCGGCCGAGGTAGAGCTCGCGGTCGATGAGTGTGCGGCCCCGGTTGGAGCCGTAGGACAGATGCACGCTGACCTGGGCGTTCTCGATCCGGCCCGCCGTGCCGGTGTACTGCCGCTGCACCCCGGCGGTCTTGGTGCCCTTCTTGATGTCGCCGGTCTCGTCCGCGATCAGCACCGCATCGTCGGCGGCCAGGGCGGCGACCGCGTAGGCGCGGACCCGATCGCGCAGCTCGTCGGCGTCCCAGGCCGCCTTGGCGAGAAAGCCCTGCAGCCGGTCGGGATTGGGGTGCCCGGCGAACTCGGCGAGCTGCCACAGGTTCTTGCGCGGCACCTCGCTGAGCAGCCCGCGCACCATCGCCCGCAGGTTCTCCCGCGAGGCCGGACGCGCGAACACATCGTCCACCGAGGCACACAGCGCCTCCAACTCCCCATCCAGCGACCGGATCTCGAACTCGTTCAGGTCGCCCGTCTGCACCACGCCCAGCGGCAGCATCAGTCCCACGAACGGAGCAACGAGGCACCTGCCGTCACGTCACGTGAACAACCGGCTGTAGTACTAGGCGCCACGTACATGTGCTTTGGTGCCGCCGGTGCCGCCGGCGCTGCCACATCGGACGCTCTGGACGGGGATGAAGAGTCCACAAGCGAAGCTCTCGCCAATCAAGGTACAGGCGCCGTTTTGGGCGTCCTGTCTGGGGCCCTCAACCAGGCGGCGAAAGCGCTCAACAAGCAGGTGGCGAGCATATGCTCCTTCAACAGCTTCCTGCCTACAACGCGTATCCTCATGGCCGATGGGACTGTGAAGGCAATTCAGGATGTCGAGGTAGGCGACAATGTAATCGCCACCGACCCTGAAACCGGAAAGACAGAAGCGCGCACTGTCCTCGCTACTATCATCACTGAGCCTCTTTCATCCTGTGCTGGCGGGTGAAATGGGCTGGTCAGCGGGTCTGGTGACGAGACAGGGCCCCTCGTCGTTGGCGTGGTGATTCCACTCAGCACACCGGCGACCAGAGGAGATGCTCCTATCGTGTGTCAAGCGGCCTGTGCGAGGCCTCTCTCATTGCTATCGGTGCAGGTGAGGGCCTTGAAGACCTCGCGAGCTATGTAGCGTTTGAGGCATCGGATGATGTCCTTCTTCTGCAGTCCCTGGGTGGTGCGCCGCGCGACGTACTCGCGTGTCCGGCGGTCACGTTGCATGCGGACGACGGCGATGCGGTAGAGGGCAGCGTTGGCGGAGCGATTCCCTCCGCGGTTGAGCCGATGGCGGTCCCTGCGTCCGGAGGAGGCGGGGATGGGAGCGACACCGCACAGATGGGCAAATGCTGCCTCGGAACGCAGGCGTTCGGGATTGTCGCCGACAGCGGCCAGGAGCCGGGCGGCCGTCTCGGGACCGACTCCGTGAATGGCCAGCAGACCCGGTGCTGCCAGCGCGGCAAGCGCGCTCAACTCCGAGTCGTACTCGCTGATTTCGTTGTCCAGTTCCTGGTAACGGCGAGCGAGTCGTCGCAAGGTGAACTTGGCGGCTGTGGTGGGGCTGGCCAGGTCTGAGCTGGGACGCAGTCGCGCGCAGGTGACGATGAGGTCCGCGGCCGCCAGGTTGCGGAGCTGGGCGCGCACGGCGTCGGGTGCGGTGGCCATTACGCTGCGGATCTGGTTGATTGCCTGGGTGCGGGCCTTGACCGCAGAGGCTCGGGCGTTGTGCAGGATGCGGAGGGACTCGGCGGCGCCGTCGTGGGTCTTGGGAGTGATGGTCGCACGTCCGGAGGCGGCTGCCTGGGCAGCGGCATAGGCATCGATCGGGTCGGACTTGCCGTATTGGCGGCGCAGGCGCCGGTCGGGCCGGTTGACATCGAAGACGGTCAGGCCGGCGCCGGTGAGAACCCGGGAGAGCTGGGTGCCGTAGGAACCGGTGCCTTCCACGCCGACTGCGATCACCCGGCCATGCGAACGCAGCCACTCCAGCAGGGCCCGGTAGCCATCGCTTGTGGTGGGAAAGGTCTGGTCGGCCAGGTGCCGCCCGAGAGGATCGATAACTGCGGCATGGTGGGTGTCGGAGTGGGTGTCCACTCCGCCGAAGACGTCCGGGCGCTGATCAGCCATGATGGTGGTGCTGTCCTCTCACAGGTTTTCCGGGGACAGCACACGTCGGTCGGGCGTGCGGACAAAGCAGTGACGGGGGCTTCTTGCCCAAGCTCCTATCAGGTCACAAACGTCCGGCCGGCCGTGTGCGTGGTGGCCCTCCGCACCGAACCGACAGATCTCCTGAACGACAACCCCATTGGGTGTCCGCCCTGTTGAGGGTCAGACCCGGCCGGAGGACCACTACGCCATCATCACTGCCCTGTTGGTTCCGTATCCTGCCACGCTCGACGTCCCGCACGAGCTCGTCGAGCATGTTGCCTGGCTGCTGTACGAACACCGACGCGCACGCAACACCCGTTGGCGCACTCGGTTGCTTCCAACAGGCTCTGCTCGCTCTGGTCCACCTGCGTAAGAACGAGACGTTCGCGCAGCTCGGCGCCGGTTTCGGCATATCCGAGAGCACCGCCTGGCGCTACGTCGACGAGACACTGGACATCCTGTCCTCCTGGGCGCCCGGCCTCCAGGAAGCTCTCACCGGTCTCGGCGAGGGCGACCACGTCATCGTTGACGGCACCCTCATCCCTACCGACCGCATCAAGGCGGACGAGCCGTACTACTCGATGAAGCATCGCAAGCACGGCATGAACGTCCAGGTCGTCGCAGCCCCGGACGGCACACCGCTGTGGTTCTCCCGCGCGACGCCCGGCCGCACCCACGACCTGACCTCCGCCCGCGCCCACGGCATCGTCCAGGCCTGCCTGACCCGGCAGATCCTCATCCTGGCCGACCGCGCCTACCAGGGTGCCGGCGCCACCGTCCGCACCCCCTACTACCACCACAGCGAACAGCCCGCGCACTACCAGCAGTTCAACCGCGACCACGCCCGCCTGCGAGCCGCCGGCGAACGAGCCTTCGCCCGACTCAAGTCCTGGCGCATCATGCGACGAGCACGCTGCTCCACCCGCCGCATCAGCCGCACCGTCCAAGCCATCCACGTACTACTGACCTGCGACTATTCAGGATGAAAGAGGTTCACTGAGGACGATAAGGATTTCACAGAAGTAGCAGTCAGGACGAGTGACGGTACTGCTGCTGAGATCATCGCAACGAACCACCACCCGTTCTGGTCGCCTTCAGAACGCGCATGGGTCAACGCGGTCGACCTGAAGAAGGGGGCGACCCTACGTACGAACACCGGCGCGGTGGTCGAGGTTGTCGCAACCCACTCGTTCGACCGAAGGCAGGAAACGCGCAACCTCACCGTCGACGGCCTCCACACGTACTATGTACTCGCGGGCGAGACGCCGGTATTGGTGCACAATGCGGGCGGTAGCGATCCAGGTCCCGGAATGGCCAACGTGGGACGCTGGATGTCGCCAGACGAATATCAAAAGATGTTGACGACGGGAATGGTTCAGGAGGGGGCGGGCGGTTTGACCTATGTGGTTAGCCCGGGGAATCCGGATGCGTACAAGCCTACGTACCGAGGTTCCATTTATGTGGAATTTGAAGTTCCTGAATCATCCCTACTTCCTGGCGGTCGTCCTGGCGACTACAAGATGGCAAATGCCGACACGCTGATGGGGCGCTACTTGGCTAAGAAGGGCGGCACTCCCGGTATGCCGGCAGCGAAGAACATTCGTTTGGGCGGTGGCGGATGCTAAGGGGCTCCCTGCTTCTGGCCGCTACGCTTGAGGCCGTAACGCAAATTCAGTCTGAAGAGTCCCTGGTTGGAGCGGAGTCAACGACCAAGCGGTCTCCTGATAATTGGCCAAACAGATCCGTCTCTTGGACCGTAGAGGTGGGCGCTTTGGGTGGTCAGGTTACTGTTTGGGAGGACGGGAGTTCAGAGCTTGACTTGATCGACATGGTGGCCGGTGATGCGCATTCCGAGCACCGACAGCTAGACGACTTGGACGGTATTCAAGTCGTGGTAGAGGTCGTTCGTGACTGGGTAGTTGGACGTCGACTTCCTGCAGCTGAGTAACGAAGTCGATCTGAAGGTTCACAGTCGATCATTGGGCGGCGCAACGGGCTTGCGCATCGAGTACGTCGCGTCGGCACCACTCGCTGGCCTGTTCACGTGGGACATCTGGCTGGGCCGACTGGTATGGGCGGTTCGGGAACGTGTGGTCGCGACCGCTGAAGCGTGGATCTCTCAGGCGGCGTGTCCGCTCGCCAGCACCGCTACCAGATTGCGGACTTGGAGACCGACAGTGGGGAACTGTCGACCAAGACGGGGTGGCTCAGCTCCCGTCCGCCTCCTGGCAGCGGCCGATACTCAGGCCCAGGCACGCGCGCGTCAGCTTCGACCCGCGCCGCCCTCAACAGATGGAGGCAGTCCTGGAACTCCCGGTCCACGGCCGCGTTGCCCCGCTCGCCCGCGTAGACGAGGTAGACGGCGACCTGGGCGTATTCGATCCTGCCGGTGTACAGGCGCTGGACGGCGACAGTGCGGGTGCCCTTCTTCAGGTCGCCGGTCTCGTCGACGACCAACACTGCTGCTTCGTCATGAAGGTGTCGAGAACGTACTCACGTACGTCGTCGCGGACGGCGTTGGCGTCCCAGACAGCCCGGGACAGCAGATGCTGTATGCCATAAGGGCTGGTCTCCCCCGCCCACTCGGCGATGCTCCAGCAGTTCTTGCGCAGCAGGTCCGACAGCAGCCCGAGCACCAGCCGCCCGGTCCGGCGCCGGGGCTCGACCCAAGTGAACGAACGCCTCCTGCCAGCGAGCGGGGTCTACTCTGTGACCTGCGGCCACTGCATGATCGTTTGTCTTCACACGCCGATGATCAACGGTGGCCGCACCTATTGCGAGCATGAGGAGCACCATGCAGGTCGCCGGCGTCGACATCTACGTGAATCACCCCGTGCTGCACCTGGGAGCGACCGACTGGGTTCCAGTCTCCCTCGCTCTGGAGTCTGCGCCCGCGGCCAGCTGCGACACCCATGTGGCTGTTCGGGTTCGAGCTCAGAGGGGACTGATCAAAGTGCGTCTCTTCACACAGCCCCAAGCGCCGGAGGCCGAAGGGCCCGACCCGGATTTCACCACAGTCTTCGACGGCTCGCTCCTGCTGCCTGATGGCCGCATCGCAGTCGGCGATGTCGAGCAGCTGACCCGCTTCGTGCATCGAGTGGGCGACCGCGGCGAGTGCAACGTGCGTGTCGCAGTGGACTCGCCGGGGCCAGACGCCGGCGCCATCGACATCACCATCGCCCGCCCCAGCAAGTGATCTGCCGGGACGGCCACCTCAGCGCATGCAGGCCGCTCAGCGGCGGTCCCATTCACGACCAAGATCACGATCTAACAGCTGGAGTATTAATCGGAGTTGAAATGGAGACTGAGGAACTAAGCCGAAAACTCTCCTCGGCAGGTTTGGAATTTCTGGGTATTCAGGCTCCCACTATGACACTTCCCCCGGATCCGCTGTGGATGATTAGCGCATGTGGCGAGCATGACGGAGCTTTGGACGAGTTCTTCGATTTCGGTCAAGATGACCTAATTGATGCCGCGAATGCTGCGTGGTTCAAGATGGCGAACGGAATAGGGGTAGTCGGGAGTGGACGAGAATTCCTACTCTCGATAAACATCGCGAGCGGCCACGAATGGCCCGTGCTGCGATGGGCGCGGGTTCGGCTGGGCAGGGTGTGGGACGTCATGGGGGCAGGCACTGAAAGTGGCATTCTCGGAGGCCCTCGCGGGCGCCCTGGATTCGTGATGCTCTCCTTGCGCGGAAATTCTGCACTTGCGGGAATGACCTGGGAAGAGGAGGGGCAGATCGCAATTCGCGGAATCTCTGATCTGCGCCGCGCGAAGCCCATCGTTCGGTCTGTGCCCCGGATGGCGGAGCGTGGCACACTTCCGCCTGAGGAGGTCGAATTCCTTTCCCTGTGGATGAATGCCGGCCAGGCAGAGATTCCGGATTGAGCTGACGCTACGGGCCCGCAGAGAATCAACGAACCGTTTCCACCCTCAGTTTGGAGGTGTGCCCGCACCGCAGGTGGGCGAGGGTGAGCAGAGCCCGGCGGCCCGTGCTCAGCCGGCGCCAGCGGGTGACGCGCTGCCGGCGATGGTCGTGCAACCGAGCGGACAGGAAGCGCATAGCGGAGCTGGACACGTCGATCCTGGACGGGTAGACAAGCATGCGAAGCAGCTGGTAGAGAGGGAATTCTTGGTCGACAACCCATCTACCAGGGGCTTCTGCTGACCGTCAGCTCAACTGCGCAACCGGCTGGCGGGGTGGACAACGCTCATGCGGTGGCACACTGGTCGTCGTGTCCAACTCCTACGCGCAGCCCATCTTGAGAACCGCGGACCTCTCGGAGGGGTTGCGCATCGTTGAGAGGCTGTTGGGGATCGCCGACCTGAGGTATTTGGAAGTCGATTTCGATGCGCGGATCTCCTCGACTCGCGCTCTCTCCCAGGTGCTGGCCCTGCTGCCGGACGCCGATTGGTGGGCTGTAGGGGAGAGGGACGGCGCCTCGGACACGGGGGATGATCCGTCGGCCTACTTGCCCATCTGGCTACGAAGCTGGGCTGGGGCACCCGAGACCGTGGGGCCGTTTCTCAAGGCCGTTGGCGACAGCCCGGCGACGGTGCGGTGGGACTTCAACGCCTGGCCCGAGGCTCCAGAGGTAGGTCTGGGAGTGGGAGGCACCCGCGGCGCGTTCGTCACCCTGTGCGCGCATGCCCGCGACCTCGATCTGGAAGAGCCGGCGGCCGACTACACGGTGTTCGTCCACGCCAAGCAAGTTGAGGCCGAACGCATACCGTGGCTTGCGGCCCAAGTAGGGCTGCGGGTGATCGGCGACTTGGTGATGGCACCGTACTGAGCATCCGTGAAGGCAGCTGCAGCACTGTCAGCATAGGTTCGACGTACACCAACGCCCTCGGCCGAGCGTAGATAGCTGATCACGGTTTCCCGGGCGCTATCGAAGGCTCCTGGGCAGCGCAATCGCCAGGTTCGAAGGGGTTCACTGCTGCGCGAGTGCTACCCGGCGGCCCTCGCGGCCGTCGAGCCCTGGGCAAGGGTCGGCGAAACCGTACAAGCTGCTCAGGGAGGCCCTGGGCAGGTCGTCGAGGGTGGCGATCGCCAAGTACGCCTGGTCGGGCAGGGAGCGCGGGGCCTTTTGTGTACTGGCAAGTTCGGCGAGTAGCAGGAGGTGTTTGTGCGAAACGCCTCCTGGGGGAGCTGGTCGACAACGCCGGCCCCCTCCACCCGCGCCCCTGACGGACCGCTGCCGCTGCCGCTGCCCCTGCCCTTCCGTGTGTTTCCGGCTGTCAGTTGAAGATGTCCAGGAGGTCCGGCCAGGAGCCTCTGTCGTCGGTGGGGCGGGGCCGCATCGGGCGCGGCTCCGGGTAGGTTGCCGCTGCGGCCCTCGCACAGACGATGTCGGGCCCGCCGCACGCCGTGACCGCGAAGGCGCCGAAAACCTTGGCGAACGCGGCCGGGTCGCGAAACTCCACGCCGAACGCCCGGCCGTCCTGCAGCGGCACCCACACCACTCGGTCGAACCGTGTCCATTCCAGCACTGGCTGGGCGTCCGCGGTCGACTGCCCCTCCAGCCACAGCCGGGCCACGTGCAGCAGGTTCACCTTCTCCATCGGCAGCCGCTTGCGCCGTACACGCAGTTCACGCGCCGTCAGCGCGACCAGCTGGTCCTTCCTCGGGTACCAGGCGACGCCGATTCTGAACGGCACCCAGAGCAGGATCCCGATCATCGGCCAGACCGCAGCGTCGCCCCACGACCGGAGCAGCCCGCCATCCAGCAGGTACAGGGCCCCGAAGACCAGAACCCACTTCGCCGTCATCCGCCAGAATCCGCTGCCCTGCCGGTACAGGACCCGTCGCTTCCCCGTCATCGCCATGCCCGTACGCTATCCGCCGCCCCGCAGCTCGCCGTAGGCACCCTTCGCCACCTGCCGATACGCCTCGCCCTGGTCGCGGGCCTGCTGACGTCACCTGCTAAGGCGGTGGCCAGTAGGCGGCACACGGCATCTGGGCCTCGGAGTCCACGCGCTGCGCCGATCATTGAACCGGGCTGCGGGTAGCTGGAGGGCTTTGGGGCTGCCAGGCCGCAGGATCAGGTGCTGCTTGCCGAGTGGTGTGGTGATGAGTTCGTGCATAGCGGTCCCCTTGGCCACCGGAGTGTGGGCCGCGATGCCGGGCCGCTCGGGGGAGAGACGGCCCGGCACCGGGCTGACTCCCGCCGCTGGAAGGAATACGTGTCATCCAGCGCCGGGCGTTAGCCCTTGTCCCCCGGTCACCGTCCTACCGGGGGACAAGGGTGCGGGCCCCCTGGCGCCGGCCGTGGGGGAACGGGATCGACGCCAGGGGTGCAGGGTCCGTGCGCGGCAGGGGAGTGGTAACAGGAGTGCCGTGCACGGGAGTTCATGCGGCGGCGGGCTGGCCTCTCGTCGTCGCGCTGGGGGTGGCCATCTGCTGGGACCAGTTGGTGGTGGGGGTGCCGAGGGCGGTGTTGGCGAGGTGGATGCGCTGGAATTCGCCGGTTCCGGCGGGGGCGTAGGTGTGCTGGACGTCGCGGAAGAGGCGTTGCAGGGGGTAGTCGCCGTCGAGTGCGTGGGCTCCGTGCAGTTCCATGGCGTCGCGTCCGGTGGCGGCGGCGAGCTGTAGGCGGTGCAGGTGGCTTCCTGGAGCCGTGCCTGCATGGCACCGAGGCGGTCGCGGACGACGGGGACGTCGGCGAGGCGGGCGCCGTAGCGAGGCCGGGCGCTGAGCCAGGTGGCGGTGGTGGAGATGAAGGCTTCGTGCAGGCCGAGGCTGAGGGCGGTGAGGTTGGGGCGCCCGTAGACGATGCTGCTGCTCTGGGCGACGTGCAGGCCCTGACCGAGGTCGCCGAGCATCGCCGTAGCGGGCACGCGTACCCGGTCCAGGATGAGGCGGCCGGCGCTGAAGCCGTGCAAAGCCCAGGCGAGCCCGGTGCGGGGCCAGGCTCACCCCCTTGCGGTCGTGCTCGACGAGGAATGCGGTCAGTGCCCTCGAGGCGGTGGTGTCGGCCGGAGCGGTGCGGGCGACGACGACGTGCAGGCCGGCGAGATGGCTGTTGCCGATGTGCAGTTTCTCGCCGCTGATCACCCACTGGTCGTTCCCCGTGGGGACGGCGATCGTCTCGATGCCGCCGATGTGCCCGCCGGTGTGCGGCTCGGTGACCGCGATCGACAGCAGCACCGTCCCGTCGGCAGCGCGGGGGAGCCACTGGGCCTGCTGCTCGGGGGTGCCCCAGTGGGACAGGGCGCCGATGGGGATGAGGCCGGCTTGCAGGATGGCCGCGGCGGCCGCGGAGACCACGGCCAGGCGGTGGATCAGGATCGCCCGTGCGATATGCCCGGCACCCCTACCGCCGGCGTTGTCACGTTGTTGGCTGTGTGACTGCTGACGGCGCGTCGGGGCAGGGTGGGCTTGGGAGCCGGGTCTGCGCTCAGGCCGCGGTGGCAAGGCCGGCGACGCCGGTGATCTGCTCCCAGATGGTGAAGCGGACGGTCATCTCGGCTCGGTAGTCGTGGGCGGGCATCAGATGGCGGCGGGGCCGGAAGTGGGGCGAGATACCGCTGAACGCGGACAGGAACCGCTGGGCCCCGCCCACGGAGCGGAAGCCCTTCATCGCCCGTTCACGCTGCCGGGTCGGCTGGTGGCTGTTCTCGGCCCGGTTGTTCAGGTACTTCGACTGGCGGTGCTCTACGCAGGGCATGACCTCGTGGTGGGCAGCGCCGTAGGAGCGGAGCTTGTTGGTGACGACCGCCCGCGGCACCGCACCCGTCCTCTTCATCAGCCTGCGGAAGAAGCGCCTGGCCGCGGCCTTGTCCCGCCGGTTCTGCATCAGGATGTCCAGGACGTTGCCGTTCTGGTCGATGGCCCGCCACAGGTACTGCAACCGCCCGTTGATCTTGATGAAGACCTCGTCCAGGTGCCACTTGTCACCGGGCCGGGGCTGCCGGCGGCGCAGCGCGTTGGCGTAGGCCTGCCCGAACTTGGCGCACCAGCGGCGGATCGTCTCGTAGGAGACGGTCACGCCGCGCTCGAGCATGAGCTCCTCGACCTCGCGGAAGCTGAGCGGGAAGCGGTGGTACAGCCACACACAGTGGGAGATGACCTCGACCGGGTACCGGTGCCCCTTGTACGACAGCGACGCGCTCCCCACGGCCGACCCTTCCCAGGCTGATCAACCAGAAGATCATCCCACCGGTCAGTCAACGTGACAGTGCCCCGCTGCCTACCCTCAAGCACAGGGCAGCCGGGCAACCGCCGCCCCGCCACAGGCTCCCAGCCCCTGAGCCGGACCGGGCCGGGCGACGCTCCAGCCGGGCGCCGGGGGGCGAGCGCCCACTGCTCGGCGCTCAACTCGGCCACCAGCCGGTCGAGTTCCTCGCTCTCCTCGCGCAGGTTGTCGAACACGGGCGTCGGATCGGACACGGGACGCTCCCCTCGGGCATGGCAGCGCCGAAGAAGACAAGCAAGCATGCTTGCGTAATTGTGGCCGTTCGGTGCACGGCCCGGGGCGAGAGCTGCGCGGACCCTGCGTGCTCAATACACTCGGCGATCGCGCCCATCGTGGCGCACACTCGCATATCGGGGGACGAACGATGAGCAACTGGAACCCGGGCGGACAGCCGCCCCAGCCCTACCAGCCGCAGCCACCTCAGCCCTATCCGCCCCAGCCCTACGTGCCGCCACAGCCCCAGCCGCCCTACCCGGGGCCGCCGGTGCCGCCGCCGGGCGGGCCGATCACCCGGCTGCGGCGGCGGATCGGCCCCATCCACACCGCGCGCAGGGTCTTCACCCCGTCACGGCCGGGCATCGTCTCGGATCCTGAGGTGGCGCGGATGCGGAAGATCAGGACCCTGGTCGGCGTGGGCGCGTTCCTGTGGATGTCCTACGCCTACAAGCTCGCCCCCAAACTCAGCGATGCGGCGGACGAGCAGGTCGACAAGTCGTGGACCAGCGCCCTCGTGCTGGCGGCGACCCTCCCGGTCGTCGTGGGCGTCCTGTACGGCCTGGCCGCTCCGGCGGCGCGACGGGACCTGCTGCGCCGGGCGGGGCGGTGCTTCGGCGCGATCGTGGCCATGATGGCGGCGGCCTCCGTCTTCCCGATCATCGTGCTCTCAGGGTTCTTCGAGGGCCAGGAACCCCTCGTGGAGGGCCACTTCACCGTGACGAAGGGCCTCATCCTCGCGTTCACCCTCTTCGTCCTCTTCTGGGTGACGCCGTTCGTCGTCTGGGGCGTGGGACTCGCCGTCCAGCACGTGTTCCGCACCGCGGACATCCACGAGACGGTGCCGCCGCTGCTGATCATGGCGTTGGCGTGGGAGATGGCACTGATCGACATGTTCACCGGCGCCCACGAGGGCGTGCCGACGGTGATCCGGTACGTGTTCATCCTGGGCGCCCCGCTCTCCGTCACGGCGGTGGGCCTGTGGGAGCTGCACCGGCTGCGCGTGCACTACGGGCTGGGGATGCGGGGACTGCTGATGCGCTAGGAACGGCGCCTCGCAGGACGTCTCCATCAGACCCGGAGTGGTTCAGATCGATGCCAACGGCGAACCGGCCCAATGACCTGTCAGAAGCTGTTCCGTCACAGCCGGGCCCCTGTCAGCGGTTGCGGCTGCTTCTGGGGCCACGCCGCCGGATCGTCACTCCGTTCTCTTCCAGAAGCCGCTTTATCGTGAGTCGAGACGGCCCGTGGCGGGCAGAGAGACTGTCGAGTGTCGCCCCGTTTTCGTACTCCTGGACCAGGGCGCGGTTACCTTCAGGGGTGCTGATCCGGGCGAGGGGGCTCATGGCGCCCGCGTCCTGCAACCTTGTCTTCAAAGTGGTCGCGCTGACCCCGTACTCGTCGGCCAGGGCGGCTGCACTCTCGCCGCTTTGGTACCGGGGCACGATCTCGTGCATCGGCAGGTCCTGCCGCAGGGGGATTCCGCCCGGCACCCGGCGCTCGCTCTGCGGGATGGCTTTGAGGATTGTCTTGTGCGTGACGCTGTACCGCTGGGCTAACTCGGTTGAGCTGAGGCCGTGGGCGTAGAGGGTGCGGACCTCTCTCTCCTGTTTGGCGTTCAGGGCGCGGTGGGCTGGCATGGCATCCTCCTGTGTGGTGTCTGTCTCCCGGAGGACGCCGAAGGCTCCACCGTGAGGCGAATTCCAGGGTCGCTGCGACACGTGGCGAGTGCCGTTCACGCAGTCGATGTGCTGGCCGCTGCTGTTGTGAGACATGGCCCACAGCCCGGAGCCGGCCTGTACGGCGCGGGCGCCGTTGTCGTAGTGGTGCCAGGCGGGGGGATCGGTCGTCAGTACGTCGGCCATCGCAAACTCCTCGTGTCGTTCGGGGTGTTCGCCGTTGCCTGTCGTGTCGCAGGCGGGCGGCTACGGCGTAGGGGCTGGGGAATCCGGCGGGGGTCAGTTGATGATTCGGCGGTCTCGCAGGTAGCGGCGCATCGTCAGGGATTCGTCGACGGTGGCGGAGTGTGACTGTTCGGGCTGGTTGCCGGGTACGGCGGACTCGGGCCAGGACTGCTCGGAGGGCATGAGCTCCTCGGCGGCGTGGGAGGCCGTCTTTCGGCGGGGGCCGCGGATGAAGAGGGTGACGGTGTCGGGCGTCATCGCGGCCTGGTGCACCATCAAGTGATCGAGCGCGTACGAGCTACCGGGGCGTTCGATCGTCACGATGGCCGGCTGGAGGTCGGCGCCGGTGAACGGGCCCTGCCAGCCGTCGGTGCGGCGCCGGACTACGTGGACGTAGCCGCCCGTCAGGATGTGTGTGGCGAACGCGTAGCAGTGGTTGTGCGGTACGAGTTGGTTCTCGGGCCGCGGGTTCATATGGAGGCGGATTTCGAAGCTGTGGTCGGGGGCCTCCCACAGCGACAGCCGGTTCAGCAGGAGCGTGACACGGCTCGCTGCCAGGCGGGCGGGATGATGCACGACCTCGTCGACGAGCGTGGTGAGCAGGTTCCGGTCTGCGGCCAGCCGGTCAAGAATGCTGCGCATGACGTGCTGCACGTAGTCCAGGTCGGTCGTGTCCATACACGGGACCTGCGGCAGCCAGGAGTCTGCGGTCTTCAGGGACGCCTCCCTGCCGCACTGGCCAGTGAGACGCCTTCGAGGACCTCGCGTGCCCGGTGCGCGGCGCGGGAGTATTCGTCGGGGGTGAGTGGCGAACCACCAGGCTTCGCAGGCCGCTCGATGGCCAGCAGGTGCAGGGCGTCGGAGCTGCTTCGGGTGGCGCAGAGTGTTTCCGCGTGCACGGCGAACACCTCTTCTGGTCCGAAGAGGCTTGCGTAGCGCGGCCATTGGGCGAGGGAGTCGTCCATCTCCTGGTACATCTCCAGCTCGAGTGAGCCGGAGAGCGTCAGGACCACGGAGGTGGCGCGTACCGGCCAGGGCGCCAGGCCGGACTGTGTCGTCACCCGAAGGTAGGTCAGGGGGCCGTCCGGCAGCCCGACGGGAAGATGCGCGTAGCCGTGGGCGAGGAACGAGCCGTCTGCCCGGTAGGTGCCCGTGTCGAGGACGCTGAGGATCCTCGACGCGAGCATGCTGAGCCAGCCTTCAGCGTGCGAAGGGTCGATCTGAGGAATCTCCGTGGGGTCTTTGCTCTGGTTGAGTAACTGAGGGACGAAGGCGGGCAGGACGGCTGTCACGGGGCATTCCCTGTGCGGTCGGCGGGATGGTGGTGGCGCCCGGCGCGGGGGCGGAGGCGGCGTCTTCATAGGGGAGGAGAAGCCGCACCGTCTTCCCCGCGCCGGGCCGGTGTCTCACGCTCGGCCACGGGGGGTGCCGAGCGTGAGACGTTGGACCCGCGCACGGTCCTGCGGACACACGGGGGTGAGCGTGCGCGGGAGTTCCTAGACGCCGACTGGCTGGTCGACGATGGGGGGCTGGAAGCGCCCGGCATGCAACACGGACCACGGGGTGCGCGCACCGGTCTCGTCCTCCTGCTGGAGGAGGTTCTCGGCGAGGCGCCGGCGCTGGACCTCACCGGTCCCGGCGGGTGCGTAGGTGCTCTGCATGTCCCGCCAGACGCGCTCGATGGGGAAGTCCGCGTCCAAGACGGCCAGCGAGCGGGGCCTTCCAACGGTTCAGCCTACTGAGCGACTTTATGGCGCGCTCCTGGAGCTCGGACTCGCACGAGGTGCGAAGGAGAAGGCCATCGACGCAGGGGAGACTCGTGCCCTGGTCGAGTGGATGCCTGCGGCGCACCGGGCGAAGGTGGTCGGCCTCCTGACCGCCAGTCAGTGCCTGGCGCAGGAGTGGGTCGGCTACCGGTACTTGACCCGCAACACGGCTTGGACGCCGACCTCGTTTGATCAGGTCCGGGTCTGCCTCTGGGCTGAGGGTCGCCTGGTGCGCGGTGGTGGCTATCAGCCTCCTTCGAGTGTCGGGAATTCCTCCATTGCCGCTTCGCGCCGAGCGAGCACATGACGCAGTCGTAGTCACAGCCGAGGTTGATCTCCAACGTGGCGCGGCTGAACTCGTACGGGCCAGCCTCACGCATGATGAGCACGTCGCAGGCCCTTAAGCCGGCCAGATCCACGCCCCACTGCGCGCGGACGGGGCGGATGAGCCACTCGGGGACAAAGGCAGAAGCAAGCGACAGGGCGCGCAGCTCCTCGAACCGGGCGTGGGGGAGTTGCACGGCCTTGGTGCTGCCGGGCCGCAGGATGAGGCGGTGCTTTCCCAACGGGGTCGCAACAAGCTGCACGGTGTCTGTCCTTTTCGGCTGGGAGGGAGCTGGCGTGTTGAAAGCCCGGTGCGGGGGCCGTGGGGGAACGAATCCCCGCACCGGGGGTGTGCCCTGTCCGGCGACCCGGCCCGGTCGTCATCCGGGCCGCCGGACAGGAGTGAGGGATTGCCGCGGGCTGTGGAGTTGGGGCCCGGTGCGGCGCGTGTCTGCCCAGGACGTACGCCGCACCGGGTTCCGGCCGGGGATCGGATCACCGGGTCGTTTCCCTGGCCGGAGGGTCCGGTGCGGCACCTGCGGCCACTGCGGATGCCGCACCGGGTGTCCCACAGGCGGCGCCGGAGCGGGGCCGGCTGTGGGACGGGTCCGCGCACGATCGTGGGGAGTCACGGGGAGTGACCGTGCGCGGGAGCGTGGAGTGTCAGACGGGCAGGGGTGGTTCGGGGACAGATGGCTGGCCGCGGGCGGCATGCAGCACTGACCACGGGAGGTGTGGTTGCTCGTCGGCCGGACCGGTCGTGTCGGTGTGGTGGTGGAGGAGGGTGTCGGCGAGGCGTTTGCGTTGGATTTCGCCGGTGCCGGCTGGGGCGTAGGTGGTTTGCATGTCGCGCCAGATGCGCCCGATCTGTAGTTCTGTGCCCAGGCCGTTGGCGGCGTGGAGTTGCATGGCGTCGTTGCCGGTTTCGGCGGCGAGTTCGTGGCCGAGGGCTTTGGCGGTGATGAGTTCGTCGTCGCAGGCGAGGTGGTGGTCGAGCATGTCGACAGCGTGGTAGGCGAGGATCCGCGCCATGATCAGCCTCGATGACATCCGCCCGAGCCGGTCGCGTACGACGGAGAGATCGGCGAGCGTGCCGGTGTAACGGGGGCGCTGGCTGAGGTAGCGGGCGGTGAGGGCCACGGCCTGCTCGTGCAGGCCCAGGGATAGGGCGGTGAGGTTGGGGCGGCCGTAGAGGACGCTGCTGGACTGGGCGACGGCGAGCCCTTGGCCTACCTCGCCGAGCACGTTGCGTGGCGGGATGCGGACGCGGTCGAGGGTGATCTGTCCGAAGCTGAAGCCGTGCAGGCCGAGTTTGGCGGTTGACGTTGGCGGGGTGGTGGTTGGGGTGCGGGGTGTGGGGTGGGCTGGGGTGTTGCAGGTTGGGTGAGAACGGGTTGTTGGTAAGGCGCTGCGGGCTTGTAATGCTCTGAACAGGGGCTATCTCAACTTTGTTGAGAATTCTGGGGTTTGTTGCAGATGGCTTCTGCGTCTAAGGGCACCGGCTGCATTGGTGCTGGCCAGGGGGTTGGTCCTGCTCAGCACCTGGTGGGTGGTTACTTCCTGCCGGTGGGGCGGTGGTGGGTTTCGGCGAGGTGGTCGAGGCGGATCGTCTCGAGGCTGGTTTTGGTGATGCGTTCGGTGCCGTCGAGGATCGCGGTGATCGCGGCTTGGCGGATGAGGCGGGTCAGGCTCCCGATCCTTCCTGCGGTCCGCTGATGGAGGTACGAGGCGTGGCGGGCCAGGGTGCCTGCCCGGTGTGCGCGGAGGTCGAGGGCGGCTTCCACGCCCGTGATCAGTTCTTTGAACGGCTGGTGTTTTCCGAGGCGTGCGGGGAACGCTCCGCATTCCACGAGGCTGGCGCGGGCGGCGAGTTGGGCTCCGCGGACTCCGGAGAACAGAGCGGTGCCGGTGACGTCGATGCCCGCGTACACGAAGGTCGCCCGGATGCGTTCGGTGAGGTCTTTGAGGAGGTCTGCGGTTTCGGCGCCGGTGGTGGTGCGGGGGTTGAGGCGGTGGATCTCGTCGATCATGACCAGGCGGACGCCCACGCGGTTGTAGGTGTGGCAGACGGCGTCGGTGATCTGGGCCTGGGTCATGCGGGTGGTGACGGGGATGCCGAGGTAGCGGGCGAACTCGGTGGCGAGTGCTTTCGCGCTCGCGGCAGGTGGGACCAGTACATACGCCACCGGCACCTGGGGGTGCGCGGAGCCCGCCGGCGGCGGGTGATTGTGGCTGTGCGCGAGGTGGCAGGCCCGGCCGACGTGGAGCAGGGCGGTGGTTTTCCCGGCGGCCGCCGGGCCGGTGACGATCAGTGAGGGGCGGGCGGTGGTCTGCTGGTGCCGTCCCAGGATCATCAGGGTCCGTACGTTCGTGGTGAGCGTGTCGATGGCCGGGGTGCGTACGGTGACGAACGCGGAGTGGTAGGCCAGGCGTTCCTCCTCGCTGCGCGCCGGGTCGCCGGGGGCGGGCGGTGCGAGGGGCGGGGTGGTGGCGAAGTGCTGCCAGCCCTGCCAGGTGGTCACCGGCCACGCCCCGCCGGCCGCCGCATCCTCGTCGGCGGGCACACTCTCTTCGCCCCTGCCCACGCCCGCCATCGTGTCGGTGCCGGCGGTGCCGGGGCGGTGGTGGTTCACCACTTGAGGGCCTCCTCCAGGGCGTCGTAGAGCCCGTATCCGGCCACCGCCGGACCGTCCAAGGTCTCGTCCTCGTTCCCGGCGGCGCCCTGCGTGTCCTGGTCGAGGTCGTCGAGGCTGTCGCCTCCCGCCTCCGCGGTGGCTGGTGCGCCCTCCTCCTGTTCCTGAACGCCGGGCCCGGGAACGGCTCGTGGTGGGGGAGTGCGGACGGGGGCGTGACGGGCCAGGAGGTGTTGCTCGTCGCGGGTGGCCGTTCCGGCGCGGGCGCGGCGCATGAGCTGGTCGAGGGCCTCGGCGAGATCTGCCTCGTAGCGGTCATGGCCGTCGCGGCGGGTGGTGATCGTCTGCAGGTACTGCCAGGTGCGGTCGTTGAACGGCCGGTGGGCGTGCTCACGGTGGATCCAGGGAATCTCCGTCAGCCCGAGGCCGGGCAGGCGGACCCAGATCTGGCGTACGTCGTGCGGGTTGGTGTGGACTTCCCATTTCCCGCCGCGGGCGGCCACGTCCGATGTCTGGCCTCGGTAGGGGCCGAGCAGGTCGTGGTCGTAGGTGCGGTGGTGCAGGCGGATGCCGCGGTCGGTGATGGCCTGCCACCGCACCGGCAGCAGCTCCAGGTAGTCACTGCCGCTCAACGGCACGGGCACGTATCCGGCGATGGCGACCAGGGCCGCCCACATCTGGTTCGGGGACAGCGCGATCTTCGGCAGGAGCGGATGCCGCAGCCCTTCGTGGGGGCGATGGTGGAAGTGCACGAGCCACTCGTCGAGGAGGTCCTGCAGCTGCGCGACGCTGTAGCAGGCTTCACGTGCGACATCCTTGCCGCGGCGGGTGACATTGGAGCCGGTGTAGCCGGGCAGGTGCTGGCAGAACAGGGTGTTGATCGACCCGAAGGTGCGTTCCACGATGCCCTTGGCTGTCGGCGCGAACGGCGGGGCGGCCTGCACGCTGATCCCGAGTGCTTGGCAGGCACCCGTGAACGCCTTCGACAGGAACACCTTTCCCCGGTCCACCACGACCGTTTCCGGTACCACCACCGGCCGTGCGGCCGCACCTTCAAAACGCTCGTCCAGCGACAGCAGCCGCTGTCCGGGAAGCAGGGCACTGTGGGCCAAGCGCAGGGCATCGGGCCAGGTCGGCCGCGCCGGGTGCGGCACAGCCATCTCGGCCAGCAGCACGGCGGCGTCCACGGCCTGCGTGCCACCCGGGCGCAACACGGCCGCCAGGACCGCCCGGGTGGCCACGTCGACAGCGATCGTCAGCTCGGGGCGCCCCACACTGCCGTCCTCGAACAGCGCCAGGACATCGAGGCAGGTGGTGTCGATCTGGACCTGCTCCCCGGGCCGCAGCGCCACGGTCGGGGTGAGGGCGCGCCCGTCGTCCGTGATCGGCGCCGTGCGCACCGCAGTGCCCGGGTGGTCGGCTGGGTGGGCGAGCTGGTTGACGAGCCGGTAGAAGGTGGCCTGCGCCGGCATCGCCACCGTGTCCCCGTGCCGGTCCTTGAGAAGCTGCGCGACCAGCGGCATCAGCGCCTTCACGGTGCCCTTGGAACGTCCCCGCTGGCCGCGCAGCACGTCCTTGACCGCAGCAACGACCCGCTCGTCCTGCCGCCCGTCACCGCCGCCAGGACTGCGGGCGGTGCGGTGGTCGACCAGCCCCCACAGCCCCTGCTTGCGGTAGGCCAGCCGCATGCGCTGCACTGTCGACCTCGATACCCGACCAAAGCCCAGCGCCGTCAGCTCCCGTGCCTTGGCCTGCTCCCGCTCGGCCAGCGTCCACCGCTCCGGGTTGTACTCCGGCCGCACCTGACCGCCGCTGTCCTCCCCATCGGGGCGCCCGTACTCCACCTCCCGGATGTGCCGCTGCCAGGCCAGCGCCTTCTCCCGCGCAGCGGCCGGGGCGGTCTCGAACAGCCCCCACTGCGGCACCGCCTGAGCCCGCTCCGCCCCCAGCACCGCGAAGGCAGGATCGGCGAACAGATGCCCGGCCAGCACCACCTCATCCGCTCCCTGTTCACCGGTCAGATGAAACTGCTGCCCGGCCAGCGCGACGACCTGCCACCGCAGACCGCGAAACCGTACATACGCCCCCACCGCGACCACCGGCCGCCCGCCTGGCCTCACCCCGCTCACCTGGCCTCCCCGCGGACCCTCGCGCCCTCAGCGTCTTCCCGCACGGCATGGACCAGAACACGTTCATGCAGCGCCACATCCAGCGGCGCCACCAACAAGTGGGCCCACAGGGCGTGGAACGCGGCGGGAAGCACCTCAAGCGGATCACCAACCGCCGCTACCCCCTCGACAAGCGGCCGCGGCTGCGAGAACACCTCAACCACGTCCTCCAGCAGTCCCGCCCGTCCCCGATTTCGTGGGTGCCGGTAGCCGGCCAGCCACTTCACATTGGCCTCGACCAACTCATCGAGCCGCTCCAAGCGCCGGTAGACGAACCCCACCTGCGCACACGCCTCCGCTAACACGGCCGCGGCCCGCAGCGCCCGTTCCCCGCCGGCCTCGGCGTGGCTGGGGCAGTCGGCCAGCATGCCGGTGCCGTCCGCGTACCGGGCGAAGAGCTGCGGCACCCACGACCGCTCCCGCCCCCGCCCATCCCGCCACAGCACCCGCACCGGCCGGCCCGCCATCCCGACCACACGCGGATCACGGTCGAGGACCATCAACTGCACCCGCATCGCATGCGATCCCGCCAACACGTGCCGCCCGGTGGTCGCCGACCACCACAGCCCCGGCCCCCACCGCCGTCCCGGCACCACCGGGAACGACGACACCGGATCCAACTCCTCAAACGGCACCGTCACCGCGGCGCCAGCCCACTGCTGCCGCACCGCCCGCCCCGCCGGACCAACGAAAACGGCCTCGAACTCTGTCCCAGCTTCGACATCCATCAGCCCCGGCCCGTCACCAGGCCGGCCCATCGCATTCCTGCCGATCACCCACCCCACCCAACCGGCGCTCCCGCTCCGCCGGACCTGCTTTATGCGTTCTGATCACACGACACCGCGCCATGCGCTACACCCAGCGCCCGGCCCCCGTCCCCGGCAGCGGCAGCACTCCGGCCTACTGGCCGTCCACACCCCGGTACGCCCCAAGAATCACCGCCGCCTCCTCCGGCGACAGCCGAGCCCAGCCGGCCACCTCCTCCAGTCCCACTCCGGCGTTCACAGCGGCGGTGAGGGGCCACGAAGTTTCCGGACAGGCACCCAATAGGGTTGTCCTGAACAAGGAAACGAGGAAGAAGTGGCGCCACCCAGTAAGTACTCGCCGGAGTTCCGCGAGGAAGCCGTCCAGATCGCGTTGAGGTCAAGCAAGACGATCTCCGAAGTCGCCCGGGAGCTTGAGCTGAACTCGGAGACGCTACGCGGCTGGGTGAAGAAGTACCAGAAGCAGCAGGAACCGGCCCCCGATGCGGAACTGACGGTGAACGAGCGGGCGCGCCTGAAGGAACTCGAACGACGCAACCGCGAGCTGGAGATGGAAGTTACCTTCCTGAAAAAAGCCGCAGCGTACTTCGCGAAGGATCCCCGGTAGCAAGCAAGTACGAGTTCATCGACGAGATGCGGCTCGACACCGAGAAGTGCGCATACAGCGTCGAGTTCATGTGCGGCCGACTTGGCGTCTCCAGATCCGGCTACTACGACTGGCGATCCCGCCCGGAATCCGCGACAGCTCAGCGGCGCGAAGAACTGAAATTGCTCATCGAGGAAGCCTTCGACATGTCCGACAGCACCTATGGGCACCGGCGCATCCAGGCCCAGCTGCACCGCTGGGGCGTCGCCGCGGGCGTGGAGTTGGTCCGCCGCCTCATGCGCGAACTGGGCCTGGTGCCCTGCCTGCCACAGCCGAAGAGGTTCAACCTCACTCAGGCTGCGGCCGGCCAGGTGCCGGACCTCGTCGGCCGCGACTTCACCGCGGATGCGCCCGGCGAGAAGCTCGTCGGTGACATTACCTATATCGCGACCGGGGAAGGCTGGCTGTACCTCGCAACGGTCATCGACTGCTGCACGAAGGAAGTCATCGGTTACGCGATGGACGACCACTACCAAACCCCCCTGATATCCAGGGCGATCCGTAACGCGGCACGGAACAGGAACCTCGCGGCCGACGCGATATTTCACTCGGATCGCGGAAGTAACTACATGTCAGCCGAGTTCGGGAGGATGCTGGACCACTTCGGGCTCCGCAGATCTGCCGGCCGCACCGGGATCTGTTTCGACAACGCCATGGCCGAATCATTCTTCGGCGCCCTGAAGAACGAGCGCGTATCAAGGGTGACTTACCTGACCCGCGAGGACGCCCGGCAGGACATCACTCGCTACATCGAATTCTGGTACAATCGCAAACGCCTCCATTCGGCGGTGGGTTACCGCCCTCCGCGCGAAGTCCACGCCGAGTACGAGACGTTGCGAATCGCCGCGTGAAACAAACGGTCAGAAGCCTGTCCGGAAAACGCGAGGCCCCTCACGGCCATGATCTGCATCAGCGCCCGGTCGAGGAGCTCGGTGCCACGGCTCAGCGTCTCCAGCAGATACCGGGCCGCATCAGCGGTCGGCCCGACCTGCGCGCCGCGCAGGAGCAACACCTGCTCCTCGGCTTCACCGAGGAGGTTGGTGATCAGGAAACGCTGTTCGGCAGGCACCACAGCACGCCAGTTCGTGCCCGAACCGGGCGCCCTCTTCTCCTTGGCCCGCACCCGCAACTGCCCAGCCATAGTGGCGGGTTGAAGCTCCTGGCGCACCCACCACCGATCCTTCGCATACGGATCAGGCCTGTTATGGCCGCGGCGCGCCCGTACAACGGCTCCCATCCAAGCGATCAAAGGTCCGCCATAGTCGGTCGCCGCCAGCGGGCCCAGCCACGGCCGGCCCACACGCTCGCCCAGAGCCCGGCAGAACGCCCCGTCGACGGGCAGCGGCCGCGGCCGCTCCGCCCCACTGTCCACCCACACCAGCTGCTCCATGACCGGATCCAGCAACGCGTCCGCGACAGCGACCACTTCGGGGAAGATGACCGCATCGCGTCCCACGATCCGCCACCGCTCCAGCTCCCCGCCCGCATTACCGCCGGCGACCTGGTGCAGCCGCCGCGGCCACACCTTCTCCTCCTCCCAGTGCAGCGCCTGCTCCCACCACCGGGCCACCACCGCATACGCCAGCGCGAACACCCGCTCAGGCTCCACCCCGCTGCGCACCGCCCGCCGCGCCACACCCGCCCACCGCCGCCGCGCCGCGACCACCTCCGGAAGGCTCCGCAGATCCAGATACTCCAACTCCTGGTCGGCGTCCGCATCCAGCTGCCACCGCCCGTGCCGCACACACACCCGCTCCCACCGCGCCGCGTACCGCACCCACCCCACAGGCGCACCCGACCGCCGTGCAGCACACAAGCGGCAGCCGAAGGCCACGGGCCCCGCCACCGCACCACCCACACGCCAGACAGCCGCCGGCTCCCCGGCGCCCTTGTCCTCCAACGCGGCATCCTCGTGCGCCCAAGAGGGCAATGCTCGCGTCATCACCGCGCCGTCGACACCGCACAAGCCCGCCAGCACCTGCCGCCCCGCCGTATTCAGTACCACCTCGGCATCCGCCCTCACGCCCCCGCCCGGATGCCGGGGCCGCGAGCCGTGCCACCGCCATTCCGAGCGCAACGCCGCCTCTGGCATCCCGTACCGGCCCGCGAGGCGACAGATCAATGAGAATGTCGTCTCCCCACCTAACGGCACCACACGGAAGACCCCGCGACCCCGAGCACCGCCACGCTTGCAAGACCCATTCACCGCGCTCGCCACCTTCTGGCCCTTCACCAGCGCATGCCGAGTACGTCGAGGTCGCCTCGTCGTTGGTCGGTGAGTTTGTCGGCGCGGCGGCGTACGTTGGCGAGCCACATGCCCAGGTCGACCAGGACGGTGTCCTCGGGGGTGATCTCGCGCCCGGTGGCGGCGGGTCCGGCGAGGGCGACCGGCAGCTCCTCGACGTGCTTCCTCGGCACGTTCAGGTGTCCTTCGCGGGCGTGGAACTGGCGTGCCGCGGCGAGGTTGAGCATCCACTTGTCGTCCTGCGTCCGGCGCACGGGGCGCTCATCCTCACCCGCAGGTTCGAGGCCGAGGACGTTCTCGAGCAGCCACACCTGCGCAATCGGCAGCCGATCCCAGGCAAGCCGCTGTGTCTTAACCCAGCGCCCCAGATCCTCGCCCTGGACGACGACGTCACCCGGCTCGCCCGGCACCGAGCCGCCCGCCGTGACATGGATGCGTACGAGGCGGAAGGCGCGCTGCCAGCCGATGTCCCAGGCCGGGCACCACTCGGGATCGATCTCCTCCAACGCCTCGCGTCGCGAGGCGGGCAAGGCACCGGCCTGAGAGCCGACCGGCTCGCCAACCGCGCCCCGCGCCTCGATCTCGTCGGCCAGCATCGCTGCGGCGCGCTGCGCCTTGGCCCAGTTCCCGACCGGGTAGCCGTTCCACACCGCACCCACCGGGGGCAGGAAGTGCCCGTGCTCACCAGCCCATTCCCGCGCCGCGGCGAGGCCTTCTTCGAAGGCGAGGTCCTGGTGGGACCACACCATCCCCAGCGCATCGAGCTCGGCGACCCGCTCGCCGTCCAGACGCCCCGCCTTGTTGGCCTGGCGCTGCGTCTTCAGCCACACCCCGAGCGGGAAGCCGGCCGGGGACCAGTCCTCGGGCGTGACGAAGTCGTACGGCACGCGCAGATGCCTCGCGCTGGTCTCCTTCACGTACCGGGCCGCGGCCTCGATCCCGCGCCGCCAGTACTCGCCCTCGGGTTCCAGCACCCGCAGCCTCACGAACCGGGCCAGCTGCGCCGGATCGCGCGGGCTGGAGAACTTCAGCAGCTCCCGCGCCCCCGCGCTCACCGGATTCGCCGGCTCACCGCCGTTCAGGTCCTCGACGGCACCCAGGAATTCGCGCTCGCCATCACCAGCCTCGTCCGCATCAGCGTCCTCTTGTGCCCAACTACCGCTGCGGGGACGGGAGTCGGCGAGTGCCTCGATGGTGTCCGCGTCGTGAGCACGCAACGCTTCCAAGACCTTCGCCAAGGCCCCGTACGCCGGAGAAGTGAGCATGTCGTCGGGGTTCTCGTCCTCGGCGAGGAATACCGGAACGATCAGGGAAGCGATTTTCCCCTGCCCTGGCCGCATTCGAAGTGCGCGGCCGACCATTTGCACGATATCGACCATCGAGCCGCGCACATCGCCGAATGCAATCGAGTCTGCGACCGTATCGACGCCTTCGCCCAGCACCTTGACCGAAGCCAGGACGCGCAGCGCGGCGGGCAGTAGCTCGGGCCCGGCGTCTTCGTGTGCCGGGTGCTCGATGACATCGGAGTCGAACTCCTCCAACACCGCACGCCGATGCGCCGGCGCATGCTCGCCGTGCAGCCAGTTCGCCCACACCCGCTTCGGGTCCGGATACGTGCGCGGATCGTCCTCCCACAACCTGGTCGCGACGTCCACGATGCCTTCGGCCATGGCCTCGGCCTCGGCGACGCGGGAGTGGAACGTGAGGAGCTTGCGCAGGTTCTCCCCGGCGGCCGCGGTGAGCACGCCGGCCTGCAGCGCGGCCAGCCGCGCCCCCCGCACCCGCTCCGTGCCCGAACCGAGCTGCTCCCGGCGCCCGTACTCCGGGTCACGGATGTCGACGCACACGACCTGGTAGGGCGCGATCAGGCCGCGTCCGATGGCCTCGGACAGGGTGAGCTTGTAGGCGACGGGCCCGAAGACGGGGGAGTTCTCACTCATGCTCGCCACCAGCCGCGGCACCAACCGCGCCTCGCCGGCCTCCCACACCCGCGGCGTTGCCGTCATGTACAGCCGTCGCGCGGCGGGGATCTTCTGCTGGTCGTGCACCGCAGCCCACGGTTTCAGCCCGTCCCCGCTGGTGCGGTGCGCCTCGTCGACCACCACCAGGTCCCACGCCGCAAGACCGGCCGCGTGCGCCCGCTGGAGAACACCGACGGACGCGTACGTGCCGAACACCGTCACCGTGTCCAAGTCCCGTGTCCACGCGAGGAGTTCATCCACATCCGTGGTGCAAGGGACCCCCTGAGAGTCCGAGGCGGGCAGCGAGCACGCCCCGATCATCGCCCCGGACCGGCCACCCCCCTGCCGCCAGGCGGCCGCGGTCTGCACGAGCAGGTTCAACGTCGGCATCAGCACCAACACCCGCCGCGCGCCCAGCTTCTGGGCCGTGGCGGCGGCGATGAGGGTCTTGCCGGAGCCGGTGGCTGCGATGCACTGGCACCGCAGCCCCTTGTCCGGCAGGTGCCCGTCTGCAGGCGTCTGAAGGACCCTCAGGATCCCGTCGACCGCCTCGACCTGATGCGGCCTCAGTACCTGTCCTGTCGACATTCTTCTCTCCCGCTACGGGGTTTCTCTGCTAAATTCTTTGGCGTTGGTCAGCCGAATAATCGGGAAATGATGGAAATAATTGTCCGCTGAATCCCTGACTCTTTCTCTTGCTCCTCCCGAACAAAAGGGTATGCGCTCTGAGGTTCCAAGCTACCTCGACTCACCTTTTGACACACCAGCTTGGCTGGGGTTGGTTCGAAGTGGTCGGACTGGCATGGTCGGAGTCTCAACCCGATCGGACCCGGTTCTCTTTTCTCCGAGCGGTACGGTGTTCCGCACCGTCAACCGTCAGCCTGTTTCAGGTGACGGATCGCCAGCAACTCCTGACAGCCCGTCAAGCAGCCCATGAGTAACCCTCCTTGTTGCTGGCGCCTTCAAGGAGGCCGCGGAGCGGACTCCGTCACCCGGATCGCGGAGCGATCCGGTCTCCAGGCCACGGAGTGGCCCGCGCCGGCGGCGGAGCCGCCGGAAAGGCGAGCGCGGAGCGCTCGCAGAGGGCCGCCGCGTAGCGGCGGCG